>CAVXKN010000001.1:0-10998 GCA_963762385.1 uncultured Acidobacteriota bacterium
ACCTTCGCCATCTCCGCTTCCAATTGCTGGTTTCTTTCGCGAAGCTGCGCGACCTCCCTCAAGCAGTTCTCGACACGTCGAATGAGGTCATCCCTCTCCGATTGCGCCGACCGTAGCGCGTCCTTGTGCTGCTCCCGAATCTCTGCAGTGCGTTTCGCCAGTTCCGTCTCAAACCGAGACCACGCGGTCTGGTGCTCGCGGTCGTGCTTGTTCTGAAGCAGCCGGAAGGCTTCTTCGGCTGACAGTTGTGCAACGCGGGCAAAGTCACGAACGCCGAGCCGATCCAGAATTTCGACGCGGCTGAGTTCGCCTTGCCCACCGCACAACGGGCATTCGATTGTTTCGGTCGGCGATGTAGATCGCGTAGTCATGTTTTCCTCGTGGCAAGGCAGTTGGGGAGGAGTTGAAATCGTTGGGGGAGTTCGTGGTTCGGTGCTACTTCTTGCGTCCGATTAGCAGACCGGGGTCGGAAGAATTGATTGAAACCAAGTTCCCGTGTGCGTCACGGACGGTGTTGAAACGCTCGTTGGAGCGTCCGAGATCTGATCGCGCTCATCGCGAACGACGGAAGACGTATCGCTGTAGCCGCTGGTGATCGAGCCGATGATGCGGTTCTTTCCGTCGCGCAGATACCTCTTAGTCAGTGACATGCTTTCCTCCTTGTGTTGGTTCGAGCAAACAAAACTCCACATCCGGGTAGCAATTCGACGTCGGCATGCGCAGGAGCAGCGGTTCGGGTGAATAGCTCTCCGCACACCATACATTCGAGCAAGCCGTGAGGGCGGACGAGGAACACCTTACCGATCACGTCAGGGCTGTTCCCATCGGCGCTACTCATCTGCCTCCCTCCCAAAGGTGACGATTCCATAAGTTCGTCACCACCGTGCCTCTGCTGAACTCGGCTGAATAAAGCCAGCAGCGTCAACGGCGCTGGGCGGCGGCAGCATGGAGCCTCTGTCACCAGCCCGTGCTCTCTTTACTAACTTGCAAACCAGACTTCGCGAAATGCCCCACTTCTTGGCAACCGCCGTCAGGCTCATCCCGCCAACTCGGTCGCGGACAATCGCTGCTCGATCAATGTCCATTGGGGCGCGTCCGATTCGCACCCCGTCGAGCTTCGCTCTTCGCATGCCAGCCAAGACGCGCTCTCGAATCAAGTCCGATTCGAGTTCGGCAATTGAACCAATGATCGTCAAGAACAGGCGTCCCATCGGCCCGCTGGTGTCTATGTTTTCTCGACGTGAAACAAAAACCACTCCTAGATCGTCGAACTCGTCCATGAGTTGCAGCAAATGCTTGACCGACCGTGCGACTCGGTCGAAAGCGGCGGTGAGTACGACAGAGAAGTGTTTCCGCCGTGCATCCGCGATGAGCGCGTCCAGACCGGGGCGTCTGGCTCTGCGCCCGGAGACCCCGCAGTCCCTATACTCCTGCACGACCTCGAAGCCGCGCTTCGCCGCAAGCTCCCGCAAATCATAAAGCTGGCTTTCGACATGCTGGTCGGCGCTGCTCACGCGCACATAAATGGCTGCTTTCAACTGGCATTCTCCTGAATTGGATTTGGCGAGCGATCTCTTCCAAGTTCTCTAGATTCTGCCCCTAGGACATATTGTATCGTGTTCGCCAGAAATGTCAACGGTAGTTTGTCCTATGGACAGAATATGATACAATGCACGGCATGGGCTGGATGAGAATGCGGGTCGCCGTCTGCGACGTGTGCGGGCACAAATGGATAGTGGAATCTGAGAACCCGCCAAATTGCCCTAGTAAAAAGTGCCGCTCAACGCTCTGGAACAAAGGCGGCGTGGACGGCAGGACGCGGGAAGCGAGGATCAAGGCGGGGCGCAGCCGCAAAACGACGGCGGGAAAAGACCGATGACACCGCTTGTCACTTCGAGAGGCAAGCCTACACACTAACCGTCGTCCGGCGAAGGATCGCTGCCTGTTCGCGTTCGAGACCATGCGCCGCCTGCGAGCCGGGACATCGGAGCAGATCATCTGGCTTGAGTGCCTTCTGCTCGACGAAGAGGCAGACGACTAACTCTAAAGGATTGTCACCGTTGTAACCTTGCTCGCCGATTTTCGGCGCGTCACACTTACAAAGCACGTTGAGGGGTGAGCTATGTCGAAAACATCTCTAATTCTGTTGCTTGCAATCCCGGTGAGTGTGTTCGCGAAAAACAAGGACAACGGGCGTCCGCCTTGCGCCACGAATTATTCCGTCGTCCAAGAGGACACGCTCGGAAATGTCCAGCAAGGACTCACGAAGGAGAAAGTCGTGAAGTGGGCGGACAAGGACCTTGAGAAGAAATACCCCGATGTCTGCTATGTCGCTCCTGATCCTTCCGTGAAGACCGTGTTCATCATTACCGTGACGCCTGCGACCTATCACGGAACTAGGGTCGAGACCAACACAGACACTCACCAAACGCCCACGTCAGGGACGATCACCGACACGACACCGGGTTCCGACACCTACGGTCAGCAGGTTGGAACCTATGAGGGCACGACCACAACAACTTCAACATCCTCAACGGCTGTTCCGTACAGCTTTGAGTACGGCAAGTTTTTGCTCACCGTCGAGACATTCGGAGATGATGGTCATCCAGTCGTGCGACGGAGGTTCCTACAGAACGGCATCTATCACACGATGTACGGCATCCCGCTTGGTGGACGCGGGCACCATCCCGCCAAAGCGCTCATCGAAGATGCGGTGAAGTGGATTCACGCGGGCGGGTTAGACGACCCGACTCAGAGCGTCCATCTGGCAAACGTCGAGAGCAAATGATGACGCGCCAACAATTCGCACAGCTAAGCGACGAAGAGGCTAGGGCATACCTTCTTGCCGAGCTAAAGAGCATCGTCCTCGACGAGGCGATTGCCAACAAGGAACTAGAGGATGCGACCGGGGTTCGCCTCTCGAACATCTCGGAGCAAATGCTGAAAAGGTTTAAGTGAGATTGAGAGGCTCGACGCTTACCAGCGTTATGACCAAATCGCCTCAACCTTTTCTCGGATCGCCTTCCCGCTGTTCCATCTCGCACGGACCTCCGTCAGCGAGGAGCCGAGCACGGGTTTCGCTCCACCAGATGTAGTGACGCCAACAAATCCAATGGCTATCTCCACCGTTAAAGCCGATGTGAATCACACCCTCTTCGAGGCAATGCCAAAAACAGCAGGGGTACTCGTTCATCTGAGGAAGTATCGGTAGGGCGACGTCGCTCACTTCGATGCCCTCGACCACGTTCCCGACGCCATCGTGCAGGTACACCTTGCCATCGCGCCACTCGAACTCCGAATCTGGGGCGATCTGGTCGCCGGGGAAGCACCAGCAGCGACCGTCGATGCTGATCATCCCGTCTGTGTCTTGCTGTGCCACACGTTTCTCGATTCTGAACGCTCCTAAATTCGCGGGTACGCCGATGCGACAGACAGGTTCAAGCGCGGCACCACCGCGAGCACCTCCGGTTCCTCGCTGTTCTCAAACTAGGCATCAGAACACATCCGTTTCCCGCAAGCCGTGGCGTTCAGCGAGCGCACTGTGCTTCCGCACGAGAAACCAGAAGTTTCGCCGCGCTCTCCATTTTGGGTATTGGGTCGAGTACCGGGCGCGGGACAGCCAGCGCTTCATGCGCTCAACGATCAAGGCATCTTTAATTGTCGGTCCAGCGTTCATATTTCCGCGAATCCTCCACGAAAGGCGTTCGCACCCCCGTTTTGGAGCGAAAGTCGAGGAACGCTTCATTGAAACCAAAGAACTTGGCTCCGGCAGCCCTCGGATTTTCTCTCTACTACATGTGTTGTGAAAGTCGTTCAATGTCGGTCAGTGGTGGTGAGGGTCGATGAACGTGCTATTTTTCGAGGCGGGAAGAATTCAGACGTCCAGAAAAAGAAGCGCGAGTTCGCGTTGCCAGTCAGCCCGCATCCTCAAAAACCGTCATTTGCATCAAGTTTCACGCGATCTTACGCGGCATCAAAAATGATGATGCAACCGATGATGCAAAGTGATGCAAACGGGCTTCTACCAGAAGCTAAGTCCTTTATTTGCGTAAGAGTTGTTGTTGTTGTAAGTATATCGGTGAAAATTTGATGCAAATTGCTTTTTGACCTTGATCGAACCCGGCATCACGTTGCATCACCGATTGCATCAGTCCTCAATCCCCTCGGCTAGCCGGACGCGCCCGGTCTTTTTCATCTTGTCCGTTTTCTCGTCGCGCTCTTTTTCTTCCTCAAGCATTTCCTGATCGACCATGCCCTTGTAGACTCGACTGACACGGGGCGCGGTGTGACGGTAGAGATTGCCCTTGCGCTTTGCATAGCCCCACTCAATCCAGCCGTCCTCGTCGCAGTAGCGGCGGATGGTGCGGACGATTGCTTCTTGACACTTGCCATCCTTGTCATCCTGTTCAGACGGACGGAACTTGGCGCGGATCGCTTCCTGCCACTCGCAAAAGTTGAGCGCCGCAGCCATGCACTCCTCACTGACTTTAGAATCGCCGTTCGCCGAAGCCGTCACCATCGCCACGCGCAGCGCCAATTCGCCGAGGCGCATACGGTCGTCTGGCTTTTCCTTGACCCATGCGCGTTTCATCTCGAACACTTCCTTGGCAAAGCTCACAGCTTTCGGACGGCGCTTGACTATCTCGATCAGACCATCCTCCATCTCTTGTTCCCATTCGTCGCGCCATTGCCACGAATCTGGCGCAACTCCGTAGATGAAACGATCATAAAGACCCGTGGTCGTCGCCTTGCCAAACACCTCGGCAAACTCCTCCTCGTTCTGGCAGGTAAGACCACCAGCAATGCAAAGCTGCGGGTAGCAAACCTTGCTGCCTTTTTGGTTTGAGGTTTCAAATTCATCATGGTAGAAAAGCTCGTTGAGCATGTACGGCAGTGCGGAGTTGTCGATGCCCATCTTGCCGAACGTCAATCTGAATTCGTCCTGCACGAGCAGGAACGGCTTGCTGGTCATCGCCTCGATGTTGGTCATGTCCTTCGGCGCTTTACCTTCGAGGATGTTCACCAGCCCGTGCTCGGAACCCGGATACTTTCGTTTGATCTGGAACGGGAAATCGTACTGGAGCTTGAGGAGAGCGCGGTCGATGGTTCTGGACTTACCCGTGCCTTTTTTGCCGATCAGGCAGAGATAGATTTTTCCCTGCACGCCGCCGACTTTGCATGTCCCTTGTCCGGCGAACACTGCGATCATCGTTGGGTACGCCAAGTCCATAGGCGATTCAAGGGTCTTCGCAACGTCCTTCAGCCATCCGTACATAGCTTCTTCAGGAATGTGGTACAGTCCGCGCTTTTTCTCCGTTGGCTCTTTCGCCGGAGCGGGTGCCGCAGCCGCGCCCGCCGCAGTAGCCTTGGGTTTTGGGTTTGCTGCCTTGGTCAAGCAGTCATCGCACCAGCGTGCGCCAATCACAGCTTTGATCGGCGACAGTTCAAGACTGCACTCTTCGCACTTGCGCCCAGAGTTCTTGACGCAGAGATCGCAGAGTTCCGTGGCGTCAGCTTCCCAACGACCGCAGCCTTTGGTCTTGCAGACAATTCCTTCTCTTACTTGGGTACTTGAGAAAGATTTTGGCGCTTCATCACTGATCGCGTCGAACTCTGCGCCGAAGGCGATGGCTTCTTCCTCGGCGGATTTTTCAGACCATATCACGCCGTCGTATGCGCCGTTCTCCTGCGACAGAAATGACACAAGAAAGCTGATGCCAGATTGCCCCAGCTTTCGGTCCGTGTTGGACGGGCACTCGGCGGCGTGGCATTTGAAGCCCAGTGATTCACCATCGTAGTATAATGCGCACCCACGCACGCCCTGACCTTTGTGTTTGCGCCCCGCGACCGGGCACTCCTTGAATGGATACCACGAACCGTCCTCGTCGCCGATGTCAGCAGGAATCCATTCGGTGAACTGGTCGAAGTCAAATTCCTCATCTGTTGGCGGCATGTCGCCCGCAAAATCCTGCTCTCGCGTTCCGTTCAGCCTTATCTCATCGACAACCCAATCAGGAATCGGCGTCGGCTCGATGTCAACCCAAGTTGTGTACCGTTCGCCGGAATCCGGATGGATTGATGGCGGCGCGACGATGTAGCGATTGCTGGCTCTGAATGAAAACCATTCATGACCGCCGACGCTGCCATCGCAGTTGCCCAGCGCCAGAGATTTCTCCGTGTGCCTGAAGATGTAATGCGGTGCGCCTTTGCCTCCGCTCTTGTGGACGCGGGTAACGGGCATTGGATTCCCCGTGCGCTTCGTCCAATCTTTCAGTGAAGGCTTCTGATCAAATTCCAGAAAGCACGGATCGCCGACTTTCTCGGCGCGTGCCGCCAAGCCAATGCCAGCCTCAGGATTCTCATTCCACCATTTCTTTATCAGCGCCGAATCATCAGTCGCATCCTTGACGCCGTGCTCAGTCATGGGACGCTTTGTGCCCGGCTGAAGCGGGAACACGCGTAGCCCCATGCTGGCGTACTTCAGCGCCTCGTCGATTGCACAGATTGTTGTTTGCGGATTATTTCCTTGCATCTTGCACTCTTTTGTCCTTTTGCACCTTTGAACGCCTGCCGAGGCGTGCCGTTGAAACCTTGACGGGGCGAGGTAGGTGCAAAGGAACCCCGCCCCCGGTTTGATCTCTCTCATCGAAAGACCCGGCTAGTAATAGATACGCAAAGTCAGCCGATTTTCGGCTTTGTGCCGGGCATCCACCTATCGCGACGCGGGCCACCGTTTCGCCGTGGCAGCCTCATCTCCCGCGCCCAGTTGCTCGCAGTGCGCGGGCTGATCCCAAGTTGCTGGCAAATGTCGGCATAGGGCAATCCAGCACTGTGAAGCACATGGAACCTCTGCCTGATGAAATCTGACTTCATGCTCAAGGGATGCATAGGCGCAAAATTGCCCGCAATTGTCAGGGCAAGAAAGGGCACTTTCGATCCCCTAGATAAGGACGCCCCGTGCGAACACGGGGCTGGAGGAATCGAATGCTTACTGCTTCAGAGAGTCATGCAGAGGAGTGTCTGTGCGACATTCTGCTCCGCGAGGATCGGGACATGTGTCCCGTCCACGGAACGGAGGCGCAGGAGGCGAAAGCGCGGGAGGTGCAGGCTGCCCGCAAGGTCTCCGTTGGTCGTACTCAGCCTCTATGGGAGGAGCCGAGCGAGAGCACGGCACTCGATGAGATTTGGGAGATGGTCGAGCAGATGTACTTCGACGGACGAATCACACGGCAGCAACGGAGTCTGTTTCGGTGGGCCGCGCAAAAGGCGCGAGAGGCTGAATCACCAGCGCGATGCAGCCGATGCGCCCAGAGCATAGATGGAGTAGAGGAGTTGTGACCGGCGGCTCATTCCACGTCGGCTCCTTCTCGTAATCGAGTTCCGCTAGGGAATGAGTCTCCTCGTCGGGCTTGACCCGCTGCCACTGTCGGGCATTGTCCCGCGTCCCGAGTGCTGAGGGGCGGCACCCGTCCGTTGCCTGTTCGTAGGCACTTGCTGCCTGTTCTTCTGTGAGCATCTTCACTCTTGCCCTGTTAGTTCTTCGTCCACCAGTTCTACGAGCGCCGAGTAGTACAAATCGTTATCCTCAGAAGCAGCGGCGAGGAATGCCTTGAATGAGACCCAGTACATGTTCCACTTGTCTCTGAACCTGCTATTGGCTCTGAAATAATCTCGGCTGATTTCCATCGTCCCGGCTTGTTCTGTTACCCGCAGGAGGTCCGCCAAAACGGACACCTTTGACGGTCGCTTCGAGCTTTGCACGATCTTTGATCGACGGCGCTTAACTTGCTTGCTCATTCCTCTTCGCCCTCAGGCTTTCCTCATAAAGTTCAAAGAAGCGTTTCGAGTCGGAGAAGCGTCCCGAGTCGGCAAAGCGTTGGCTTTCCTCGTCCAAGGGCGGCAGCGAGCCGTAGGCATTTCCGAAGGCTGCCTCAACATCTCTCTCGTCCCAATAACTGATGAATTCCTGCTGCCGGAGCAGCCAAGCCGCTTGGCGCAGGTGCCAGATCACCTCTATCACTGTCGTGACTCTCGCCTCGGCGAGGAAATCCTCAAAGCGCGGAAAGTACATTTTCCATGCGTCGTCGGTGAACTCGCCGTGCGCCCGATAGTAATCGAGGTCGGGATTGGGGTTGGGGAAAAGCACTTGAACGCGCTGCAAGTCTCTGATGAGGGCATTGTGACTGCCAGCCGTATGTTTGTATTCATTGCCTGTCGTGGATGTCTCTTTATTCTTTGCCATGTGATTCTGTCCTCTGGTTACTGCGTTTGTGTCCTACCTTGATAGTCATCGCTCTCTCCTCGAACGAATTTTGCCTTTCAACTGGTAATACTCGATTCTGTCCACTTCTTCCACAATCTCGCGAGCGTGCCTCGTCCCGAATTTTTCATGCAACCCAGCCGCAATACGTTTACTCCTCCTGCTGGTGCTGCCTGAAATCCTCCTCGGCGCATTCGCCAGCATTGTCATTGTTGCCAGAAGGACGGGTCGCTGTCGTAGTAAACGCTCTCCAACTTGCCGTCATGAACCTCGAAGTCCATGATGCAGGTGCGCGAAGGCTTGTGGTTTATGCTCAGTTCCGTGCGGCTTTTGTTCCAGCGTATCTCGATGCTGGGGGTGAGCATGATGCCGTTATCCATACCCTCGCTAAGCGGCATGAGTCCGTGGTTGTCGTTGAGTTCGTTGTCGTTCGCCATATCTATTTAATACTCCCGTTCCCTAATTTGCCCTGTCGTTGCTGTTTGGTTAACACAGGATGCTTTCTCTTTGTTCTCCACGTAAACCACTGTGCATGGTTTAGTGTGGCACTTGTTGCAATACCTGTCGTCGATGCGGTGACCGTCATGGCGCTTGAAGTGATCGTGTCGAGTCTCAGACCATCCGTGGAGCGGGCACGACCGAGACGAACTGTGGAATTGACAGTATTCGCAGTTGGATTTGATTCTTTCCGAGAGTTCCACCGAAGGTGTTGGTCGCATCGCGTGCCATCCCGCAGGTCGCAGGTTCTTTGGCAGTGGAATCCATCGCGGGAATCCCTCAGCTTTGTAGAGCGCATGAACATCAGGATGTTTTTCTTTCAGCCAATTCCAGACCTGCTCGTCAGTCCACGTCTTGCGTTCTTTCTTCTTTATCCCACTTTTCTCATGCGGACGCTCGCCTGTGACCGGAGCGTGATCCATCGTATGCTTCGCATCATTCGGCTTGTTGCACACGAGGCATATCTCATCCGGCTTGACACACTCTGGACTCTTCGGATCGACAGTAGAGTGATGCCGATCAAGCACACCATCCCTAATTACGATCTTCTGATTGCATCGCGAACAGACTTCGTGTTGGTCGGTGAACGCGTTGCCTTCGGTCTCGACGCGCACGCCGTCGAAGTATTCTGTTTTGAACCAGTCGCCATGTTTGATTTCCCTGTATCCCGTTTCGTGCTTCACACGTGCCTTGACATCTTCCGACTTGACGCTGACCCACTCCGTGCCGTCGAGTGTCCTGAATTCGTGATAGCCAATGCTTTTGCCGTTCCACCGGATGTACTGCGCCCGCAACGGCAGCTTTCCTCTGCGGCTGATTGCGTACATCTGTCCCACGATCAGACCGTCCTCGCATCTGCATTCGTGGGTGAGATGTCCGCAAGGTTTCTCGCCGTGAACGGGTCCGAGGATCGCGAGCACTTCTTCCTTGGTGCCGACGAAGTGTCCTTGGGATCGCATCTTGTATGCTTCCTCTTCCGTGTTCTCTCCCCACACAAGGGATCGCCTCGACCAGCCATACGGGTCGCGGAACTTTTCAACCACGCTGTAGGTTTTCCATCCGGGTTTTTGATCCGTTGGGGGATAGGTGTTCACTTTGTCTATATAAAAGTAGTGGGGATCACGCATGGCAAGCTGCACGAGTCCCGGCGCGAAGCCGACCCCGACGCAGGCGTCACGCACAGCACGTTTCTTGTCGATCCGTTCTTGGCGATCCAGCCACGAGCCGGTAAAGGAGCCGGGGAACTTCAGCCGGATGTAGTTGCGGCAATCTTCGATTTCTTCTGGGATCATATTGTTATTGGACTCATCAGCGGCAGCACGACTGCCGGACGACCGTTGCTTCCCCAACGGCGTTTCGTCCTTATACTTGTTCATCCGCTTCCGTAAAGACATTGCACTCCGGGCACAAGCCTTTGGCGTCAAGGGCCGCAAGCGGGTGGTATACGCAGACGGGGACGGGCTTAAGCTCGTCCACCTTCTGCTTCTTCATGTGGGTGACGTTGACGACTAACACCGACTTGTCGGAGCCGTATTCCTTCACGATCTTCCGCGCAAGCTCGCCGACTTTCTTCGCTAGGTGGAAATCTTCCAACCCACCGAACACTGCGTCCATCGGCGGGACAGCCCCGACCACGCTGTCGGCTTGGTTGAATTTGATGAAGGCATCAACATCGCCAGACTTCAGGTCTGGCACTTGCATCATCGCTTTGGTGGGGCCTGGTGCCGTATTCCCTAAACGGGTGCCGAGTTTGTTGAGCAGCGATGTGTCATCGTCCTCAACGTCTTCGTCATCTTCGTCGTCCTGCTCCACCAGCTTGTAGCGTTCCACTTCACCTGTTGGCGCTGGCGTGACAGGTACGCCGACATTGGTTGGGATTGGCGATGGCGGTGCTGTCTCTGGCTCTGGTAAGTAAGTTGAGCCGATTGTCTTGGTCGTCTCTGCCAGCCGATTGTTGACATGCTGGGGTGAACGACCAAGCACGACATAGCAGAAGTTAGTCCAGCCGATAGCGTCATCGCTGGTCACGGTCACTTCTTTGCCGTTGGCGGTGTAGGTGATTCCTTCGGGAACTTCGATTCCAAAGGAGCGAAACGTCTTGACGTTAATTTCTGTTTCATCCCATCGACTGCGGTCGTACTGTTTGGCTTTCGACTGGTTAATCTTGAACATCTCGCGCCACTTTGCGACATAGTGTTTGCTGCTTGTGATTAGTTCAGTGAAAGCTACCGCTGCCGTGA
>CAVXKN010000002.1:0-23231 GCA_963762385.1 uncultured Acidobacteriota bacterium
GGAACTGAGCGACGACGTGTCGCCGCTATCAAACGAGCTCTCTGAAGTCGGATACTGTCGACTGTGAGCGTCAGAGACATCCACGATTGACGAACGTCGCGATGGTTCGTCCGCGACCCGATCGATGAGTGCTAAACGCGATGTCTAGCCGGTCATGGCCGGGTGGAACACGTCAGTGGAGGGCAAGCGACGCGTTCCCGCTCTCGATACGCTCCAGCCGATTTTCCGAGCGGTTGTAGCTAATGCGCGTCACGTTGTTCCCTGGGTCCCTTATGTCCACTTGGGTAATCGCGCCCGAGCGATCTAGCGAGTAGGTAAACTGGTACGTCCCGGTGTCGGCGAGATCTAGTTCCGTGACCCGGTCCGCCTTGTCAAACTGAGCGGTCCATACCAGGCGCCCGTCAATTGCCATACTGGTTGGGCAGCGCGTTCCCTCGTGACCATATTTCGTTACTCGGTGCTCGGCATCTTCGGCTTCTTCAAGACAACCTTCCGAACTGTAACGGTACAAGACCTCACGTCCCGTATTATCCCGCGCTTCGGTCATACGGTAGTGCGAGTCATACTGAAAGTGGACCCATGCGATTCCGGAGCTCGCACTTAGCAGGTTTCCCGTGGATGCGCGCTGCAGCCGCAGGGCATTTCCCCGTGCATCCTGTACTCCGATCAGTGCCCCTTGTTCAGGCCGTTGGACACTGCCGCCATCGGGGAAAAAATAGGTTCTGCCGTCTTGACGAACGAGTTTCCATCCCGGCCAGTTCCAGGTCACGTAGGAGGAGTAAAAGTCGTTGATCGTCGGCTCGATGGCATAGACGGCGTCCCAATAACTCGCACCCCAATTGCTGCGCCGATAGTGATACCTTCCTCCATCCTCGAGAATCAGGTCCATCCAGGTAAAAGGCCACTTATTCCCAACCGGCCAGATATTCAGGTTATGGTTCCCGCCAATTCCAAAGGCACGTGAACGTGAATCCTGGGTGCGGATTACGCGGCTCAACTCCAGCGGCAACGCAGCTGGCAAATAGAAGTCGGTCCGCCGCGACAGCAGCAGGCCGTAGTGCAAATAGATATCGAGAACTTCAAGATCGGTTTCCCCGTGGGTGCTGCTGCAGCCGGTCAGGTAGGCCGAACTCGTCCGCTGCTTCTTCGGCGAATAATAGTGACGGACCGTGAAGCACGGGTCTCCCGCTTCATGGGCTACGTCCCTGCGAGTTTTCGCATCGCGGACTGAATAGTCCTCTCCCATCGCATCTAACGTCTCCATGTTCCAGATCTCGTTATAGAGGACGCTTCCGGGGTCGCTCGACAGGTTGAGACCGTAGAAAGAAATTCCGATGTTCTTGCTCAGCAGCTTCCGCAGCCGGGTTTCAAGAACTGCTTGCGCCGCCAGCCTGCCATAGTAAACCGGATTCAGCCGAGCGGTTGAAATGACCGCTGTCTGGTGCGTCTCCCGAAAATTGAAGGCAAACTCCCAATCCAACTCTGCGATATAAATATCTTCGTCGGTCACGCCGATCAGAATGCTATCCGGAGTGGCTGCCTGCTGTGGGTAGGCCCGTCGCATCGCCTCAATGAGTTCTTCAGCCACAATTTGGTGCCGAGCCTCATCCCGTGCCCATTCCGGCACCGGTATGCTTGGAAGTACATCCAGCATGAGACCGTACTTGCCACGGTAATACTGAAGCAAAGAAGCGGAAATGAGCGGTGTCGTGTCCCCGAACGGAACTAGATAGATCTGGCCCCTGCCATGTAACTCATCGCGCGACGCAGGTTGAGGGAGCCGAACGGTGGCGGAACGCCGAAAACTATTTCGTTGTAGAAAGGGACGAAACGGCCGCCACAGCGCCCCCTCAATTATTCCTCCAAAGAAGAAGAACCCAATGCAGCCTAGAAGCACGATCGAGACGGCATGTCGCAGGACCCGAGGCCCAGTCCGCACCTTCATTTGCGACAGCCTGCTCCCCAAAACCGCCTGAAATTCGGAAATCTCTGCCGCTGTCAGGAAACGCTTGGGAACGACGTAAAATGTCCGCCTCGCAGAGAGGACAAACATGTCCGGCGTTTGGCAGTACGCACGAAATTCCGACCATTGTTTCTGTGCCGGTGCGGGGCCTCCGCTCGGTGTGCCACCGGTAGCAGAGAAGGCGATTCCGCTGTTGCCGGTCTCCAGTTGATAATGGTGTGGCTCAGACTTGGTCCTGCCTGTGAGCAGATTGCCTATGGATCGAAGCAGGAACCCTTTGCTAAATAGATACGCGAAGCTGGCGAAAAGGCTGATAGCTAATATCCAGCTACCGGTCGTGTAGTAGTAAACGCCGAGTCCAAGCGCCACAAAAGTGAATGGCTCCGCGATCGCCGTCCACCATCGCATCGGGGCTAGCGCCGAATCATATATAAGCTGGCCTTGACGACGGTCTTCTGCGGTAACTGTGTAGATCAGCTTCATTCACTTGTCCCATCAGGATGGGAATTATGCCTCGAAACAGTCATAAGACTCCGCCCGCGCCAGTGATACCCCAACCGGAGTGAGCCCGAGCAAGCACGATTACGGTGGTCGGCCATGCGTTCTTCACAATCCTCACCGTTGCCAGTAGCATCCTACGGCAGTTTTTACTAACACGCCACATTGCTTTGTCCTGAGCCCAGTCGCAGGAATGGGCGATGCATACAATCAAATGCGTTGCACCGGGCCGAGGAGTTGAGCGATGATGTGCTTGCTGCTATCGAGGGGGACTGTCTAAAGTGTCACTGGCGGCATCCATCGAGCGCGCAGAGACTCGGCCGCAAATCACGAGATAATCTGTCGAACACGTACACAGCTCGGAACCCGTAAAGCTGGGCGGTCGCTTCTTTTGCGTCAGTAGTTGACTCTGCCGCGCCGTCAGTTTTCTTGCGGCAAATCATCGGGGCAAGAATCAGAATGCCTTTTTCTCCGCGCTTCACGAAGCGGCCAAGCGAGTTCCAGGTGCGAATGCCTGCCACGTTGGTTGCCTGAGGCTTCTGCCGAGCGATCAGCATAATGTTTCCGAACGAGTAGTTGTGGAATCGAGCCATCGCGTTGAGATATTGCGCCAAAACGTCGCTCTGTCCTGACTCCAGTGCTGCCACCAGATAATTAACCGCTTCGTTGCTCTTGTTCTTGATCTCTTCTAGTTTCATTGTTTTTTCCTTTTCTGCCGTCGCCGGCTTGTTTTCGTTCTTCACTTAAGCGTTAGCGGACGAAAACAAACGGGACGGTGAAAAGGACAGAACGGAGCGCGAAGGAGGGTGGCAGGGCGCGAGTGGCGGCGCGGTGAGTGACAAACTGCTCTGGGTTTATCGTTTGGCGCGAAACCGGCGCATGAGCCCGAGTGACCGCCGGAGCCCTGGCTGAAGGGCGTGCACCCGAATGAGGCGCAGTGGAAAGAGAGAGCGAAGCCACCAAATGGAGAAGTCTTGGCCCGAAGGTCGTTTTTGGAGGCTTGGAAAGGGTCGCTGCGAAACTTCGGACTTCTCAGGTGAGAAGGTTGGTTATTATAAGGTTTCTTTCATTCAATAGATTTGCTCAACACACAGGATTTGTTGTTTTGGTGTGCTCGTGTTGCTCTATAAACCATTCAATATGAGCCACATTCCCAATAATGTGCTAATTTCGATATAAATATAAAGCACATGTTTCATATTTGTGCTAAATTATTATACGTAATAAGCACAATACATTGAAGTGTGCTTATTTATTGCAAACAGGCAAAATGCCGTACCTGGACACAAAACACGGAGTCCTCAAGAGCCGTCTGGGAGGCGAGGAGGCATTCACAGTGGCCGAAGCTCAACGCGCTTTGCAGCTCAAGAGGAGCTCGATATATTGGATTCTTTACAACCTAACTGAACGCGGTCAACTTGAGCGCATCGGAAAGGGATATTACAGGTTCCCACCGTTGTCGCAATTGTCCATTCGGTCGGGAACGTACTTGTCCGCCGCGGCTCAAAGAGTGTTGGACCGCCTGGAAAAAGAGGGACTGAACTTCTTCATCACGGGTCTCGACATTCTCACATCGTACTTCGACCAGCTACCGTCGTCGTACGCCCCCCTCGTCTATGTAGAAAAAGGTAGTTCAGATTGGGCGACTCGAGTGCTCCAAAGCCTTGACCTGCCAGTTTTGGTCGATCCGAGATCAGGAGATATAGATCTTGCACGAAGGGTGCGTCCAGGTGTCGAACCGATCGTCGTAAGAGAAACAGCCGAATTGGGGTTTAGCCAGGGACACTTGGCGACCCGTGAAAAGGCATTGGTCGACATCTATTTCGAGGTCAGCCGCGAGTATTATCCGTTTCCACTAAGTGAAGTCGCTCATGTATTAGTGAACTTCTCCTTTCACGGCGATCTCAACATTGTTCGGCTGCTAAACGCAGCACGACGGAGAAGGATCGAAAAGGAAATGCGATACGTACTGATTCGGGGGCTGGGCTTGCTCCACGAAGCCTCTAAGGTGGAAGTAAGCGAAGGCGTGCGTGAGTTTGGCAAAATGGTGAGGCAGCTCAGAAACGAAGTGGTTCATGGAAAACATTTTTAGTGATCGCCTTATCCACTCGGCAGAGTGTTTTTCGCGTGACCAATTGGAGAAGCGCCGGGTCAACCACGGCTTTGCTCACTTGAATAAGGTCGAGGCGTTTGCGTGGGACCTGGAGATCTATGGGCACTTGCAGCAGCACTTGGGAGATGCGGTAGTTTTGAAAGGAGGCGCGGCAACACAATTGTATTTGCCAGTCGAACTTCAACGTACCAGCGTTGATATCGACATCATCTGTACGGCTGCAATCCAAGAGTTCGATCGGGTGACGGAGGAAATCCTTTCAAGACTGTCACGCGACGGCAAGCTGTTACGTTTCAGCAAATATGTGCCAACTCATCCTACGCCCGGTCTGGAACTAAGCACCTATTTTGTCACCACGCCCTCCGTGTGTACCCCTGCGGAAAACTTTGGCAGGGAGGACCCGTCGATTCAGCAAATTAAGGTAGATGTTCTGCATGATCATATTGACAGTCACAGGTACCTGCCAAAAGGAACGGCAACTTTCGCATTGGACGTCGCTTTCGAGCCACGGGTGTTCACCGCGGATTCGCTGTTCGGTGACAAATTGCTGACCCTTGCCACAACAACGGTTGGCATTCCCGATTCGCGCGCATCCGACAGGTGCAAGCAGCTTTATGACCTTGACAAATTGTTAGGTCAGGGACTACTGACGGAAGAGCTCTGAGATGCAGCAGGCATTCGATTCAACGATGGAGTGTCAAAGAAAGATCCCGGGTAGAGAACAGCTCACGGCGGATGAAGCTTTGGCGGACGCAATTCGGTTTCTCGGTGACGCGACGGAAATGGACGTCGGGAACGATCCGCTGGGATTGTGGAATGCACTGCAAGGGTTTCAAACCAACTTCGTTCGGCAGAGCGCCCGGAGGACAAGGGAAGGGTGGGCAATCGCAATGGAACAACTTCGGTTTGTAGCTCAGAGCTTGAGAGCACAGAAAAGTGGAGGGAAGGAAGATCCCTTGACGATCTACAAGAATGCGGTTGCTCTGGAAACTCAACTGAGCGGTGAAGGTGCCGATAACAAGGCCGAGATTATACGGGCCTCTCAGGCTAAGCTGTTGGAGTTTGCCCGGAGCCAGGATGCTGCGCTTGGGAAAAAACTGCGAGGAAAGTCGCCGGCACGAATATTTTGGTACCTGGCCGAGGTAGAGAATTTAGGTGATATTGGTCATGCGGTCCAGTAACCCCAATAGCCTGCGTCGCGAAGGTTTTGCGGTATCATCAGCACTTTCGCGCGATTACACATGCCTTTCCTAACGGAAGCCGATACGTGCCGTCGGTACGTCCTGCCCAAACTCTATGCTGCGGGCTGGACGGACGATCAGATAAGTGAGCAAAAGAGCTTC
The DNA here is from genome assembly GCA_963762385.1 of uncultured Acidobacteriota bacterium. Taxonomy (GTDB): domain Bacteria; phylum Acidobacteriota; class Terriglobia; order Terriglobales; family Acidobacteriaceae; genus JABDBE01. The sequence goes on from CAVXKN010000002.1 coordinate 5,918, forward strand.
ACAGATGGCCGCATCGTGGTCGCCGGAACCAAGGTGAAGCGACGGCCGCAAAAGCGCGCGGATTATCTCCTGCGGTACCGGCGTGACTTCCCCATCGGCGTCGTAGAGGCCAAGACCGTCTACGCAAATCCCGGAGACGGACTTCAGCAAGCCAAAGAGTATGCCCAGATCCTTGGCCTCAAGTTCGCGTACGCGACCAATGGTAACGGGATTGTTGAGCACGATTTCCTGACTGGTCGGGACAATGATCTCGAAGATTTTCCTTCTGCCGACGAGCTGTGGAAGCGGCTACGTGCGAGCGAAGCTATTGACGAGAAAACTGCGGAGAGGGTACTCGCGCCCTGCTACCCCATCTCCGGGAAAGCACCTCGCTACTACCAGGAAATTGCGATTAACCGTTCGGTCCAGGCAATCCTCCAAGGAGAACGTCGTGTGCTTCTTACCCTGGCCACCGGGACTGGCAAGACTGTCATTGCTTTTCAGATTTGCTACAAACTGTGGAGTTCCCGTTGGAATCGCACCGGCGAACCGCGCCGGGCTCGCATTCTGTTTCTCGCGGACCGCAACGTTCTGCTGGATGTTCCCAAGGATCAGACCTTCACTCCATTCGGCGATGCACGCTGGAAGATTGAAGGCGAGGCGGTGAAAAGCCGCGAAATGTATTTTGCGACTTATCAGGCGATCGCTCGGGACGAGCATCGGCCGGGGCTTTATCGGGAGTTCCCGCGGGATTTCTTTGATCTGATCGTTGTTGATGAGTGTCATCGAGGCAGTGCGCGGAGCGATAGTAGTTGGCGGGAAATCCTGACGTATTTCGAGCCTGCTTTTCAGCTTGGCATGACCGCAACGCCATTGCGCGAGGACAACCGCGACACATACGCTTACTTCGGAAACCCGCTTTATACGTACAGCTTGAAACAGGGTATAGACGACGGGTTCTTGGCGCCGTACCAGGTGCACCGGGTCGTCTCAACAGTTGACGCTGCGGGCTGGAGACCAACGAGGGGCGAGATGGATCGGTACGGTCGGGAGATTCCGGACGTTGAATACGGCACTAAAGACTTCGAGCGCCTCGTTTCGCTGAAGGTTCGCACTGAGGCGATCGCACGGAATCTCACTGACTTTCTCAGGAAGACCGACCGATTCGGCAAGACAATCGTCTTTTGTGTAGACCAGGAACACGCCGAAGAGATGCGAAAGGCTCTGAACAATTGCAATACGGATATCGTCAAGGACCACCCCGAGTACGTGGTTCGAGTCGTGTCAGACGAGGGTTCTATCGGGAGGGGCTATCTCGACCGTTTCATGGACCCGGAGAAGCTGGTGCCAGTGCTAGTCACTACCTCACAGATGTTAACTACAGGTGTTGACGTACAAACCTGCAGGAATGTGGTTCTCGTCCGCGTCATCAACTCAATGACCGATTTTAAGCAGATTATCGGACGGGGAACCCGCGTGAGGGACGACTACGAGAAACTCTACTTCAACATCATCGACTACACCGGGGCTACGCGGCTTTTTGCCGATCCTGAGTTCGATGGGGAGCCCGCTCTTATCACCGAGGAAGAGATGGATGAGGCCGGTGAGACGGTCAGCGAAAAGGAGATTCTCGTTGACAAACCAGTGGAGCCCGAAGAGGTAGAGCCTCTGGCTGATGAACTGGAAGAGGAGGAACGTCGGGGCCAGAAGCGGCGCAAGTACTACGTCGATCGCGGTTCCGTTGAGATTGTGGCCCACCTCGTCCAAGAACTGGATGAAAATGGCAAGCAACTACGCATCGTCAAGTTCACTGACTACACCACGGAGAAAGTACGCAGCATGTATCCTTCCGCCGCTTCACTTCGCTCAAGGTGGAGCAAAGCAGAAGAAAGAGCCGAGATCATAGCTGCTCTTGAAGACCGTGGCATCTCGTTTGAGGCACTGGCTGAGACCCTAAACCAACCGGATGCAGACCCGTTTGATCTGTTGTGCCACGTCGCATTTAATGCCCCTCTGCGAACCCGTCGAGAACGAGCCGAGAATTTGAGAAGGAACAAGAGAGATTTTTTCGATCAGTATCGACCAGAGGCTCGTGCTGTATTGGATGAGATGTTGGACAAGTACATCGAGTACAGCACAGCACAATTTCAGATTCCGGAGATTCTCAAGGTACCGCCGATTTCTGAGCGGGGCACCGTTCCTGAGATTGCAGCCTTCTTTGGCGGTGCGGAAAAAATGCGCTCCGCTGTAAATGAAATGCAAACCCTCCTTTACGCTTCGTAATTTATGACGCCACGCAAGACAAAAGTCGAAGTTCCAAAGTCCACCTCCCAGCAGTTGGGCAGCATTGTAAATTCCAGTCGCAAAATCATGCGGAAGGACAAAGGGCTGAACGGCGACCTCGACCGGCTGCCGATGCTCACCTGGATCATGTTCTTGAAGTTTCTCGACGATATGGAACAGGTCCGAGAAGAGGAAGCAAAGCTTGCGGGAAAGAAGTTCCGACAAGCCATTGAGCCCCCCTACCGCTGGAGAGATTGGGCGTCGAGGCCCGATGGGATTACCGGCCCAGAGCTCATCGCCTTCATCAACCAAGAGGAGGCCGTTCGTCCAGATGGGAAGAAGGGATCTGGGCTCTTCGCCTATTTGCGTTCTCTCCAAAGCGCCAATGGGGATCGCAGAGATGTGATCGCTAAAGTCTTTGAAGGCACCGTGAATCGAATGATTAACGGGTACCTGTTGCGTGACGTCGTGAACAAGGTGAATGGCATCCATTTCACTTCACGCGACGAAATCCACACCCTCGGGCAGTTGTACGAGAGCATGTTACGAGAGATGCGGGACGCCGCTGGCGACTCAGGGGAGTTTTATACACCCCGTCCTTTGGTGAAGTTTATCGTCACGGTTGTCGATCCCCTCCTGGGAGAGACTGTTCTTGATCCGGCGGCTGGCACCGGGGGATTCCTGGTGGAAGCTTTCGAGCACCTCAAGAGACAGTGCAAGAGGACGGAAGACTTCTTGCACCTGCAGAAAGGCACGCTTCACGGCATTGAGCCGAAACCGCTGCCCTATCTGCTTTGCCAAATGAACCTGCTGCTGCACGGGGTCGAGTATCCAGAGATTGACCCGCTGAATGCGCTGCGGTTCCCACTGCGCGAGATCGGTGACAAAGACCGGGTAGATGTGATTATGACCAACCCGCCCTTTGGCGGCGAAGAAGAACGTGGGATTCTGGCCAATTTCCCTGAAGACAAGAAGACGGCGGATACCGCGCTCCTTTTTTTACAGCTAATCATGCGTAAGCTCAAGCGTCCGGTGGGCGGTTCAACCGGCGGTCGCTGCGGTATGGTCGTGCCCAACGGCGTCCTGTTTGGTGACGGCGTATGCGCCAGAATCAAAGAAGAGCTGCTGAAGGACTTCAACCTCCATACGATCGTGCGACTGCCAAACGGAGTGTTTGCTCCATACACGTTGATTCCGACGAATCTCCTCTTCTTCGATCGCTCGGGCCCGACCAAGCACGTTTGGTATTACGAGCAGCCGCTCCCAGAAGGCCGGAAGAACTACACGAAGACAATGCCAATCCAATTCGAGGAATTTGCTACCTGCTTGGCGTGGTGGAAGAAACGACAAGAAAGCGATCGGGCGTGGAGAGTGTCTGTTGCTGATCTGATCGCGTCAGGCTGCAATTTGGACCGCAAGAACCCGCAGGCTAAAGAAGATATTGCGCACTTGCCAGCAGAACAATTGGCGGAAAGTATCAGAGAGAAAGAGCAGCGAATCGTAGAAATCTTGGCACACATAAAATTACTGCTCGTTAAGCAGGGTCTATGACGGCGGGATGGTCAAGAGTCAGCCTTGGGCAATTGCTTCGCCTTGAGCGTCGACCAGTTACGGTGTGCCCAGATCAGCGGTACCAGGAGATCGGAATCTATTGCTTTGGTCGAGGAATTTTTCACAAGACGCCGCGGACCGGCGTCGAAGTCGGCGAGAAAGAGCTGTTCTTGCTGAAAGAGGGAGATTTTATCTTGCAAGTAACGTTCGCGTGGGAAGGCGCCCTCGCAATCGTATCGGCGGCTGAGGACGGCATGTATGGTTCGACACGCTATCCAACTTTCCGAGTCGATGAGACGAGGTGTGTCCCCGAGTTCTTGTTGCACTACTTTAGAACCGACGATGGACTGCAGCAGTTGGTGAAGATTTGCCCAGGCTCTGCAGGCCGGAACAGGGTTTTGAGCATCAAGCGAATTCCAGAAGTCTTAGTGCCATTGCCGCCTTTGGCTGAGCAACAGTGGCTAGTGGCTCGAATTGAAGAGCTTGCTGGCCACGTCCGAGAAGCGCGTGCCCTTCGCCAGCAGGCGGCTGAAGAGATTGAGGTCCTTTGCCGCGCGGTCGTCAGATCTGACAAGCAAGCGGACCTGACGCCCATGTGTGATCTGGTTCGTCTCCGGCCCCCAGATGTGATCGTTCATCCGGAAGAAAACTACCAGTTTGCCGGCGTTTACTGCTTTGGGCGGGGAGTGTTTCGAGGACAACTTAAGAGTGGTATGGAGTTTGCATATCCTCGATTGACCCGGTTGCGGGCTGGGAACTTTGTCTATCCAAAGTTGATGGCGTGGGAAGGAGCGCTCGGCGTGGCGCCGCCGGAATGTGACGGCTGCGTTGTCTCGACGGAGTTCCCAGTGTTTGAGGTGATCGAAGAGCGAGTTTTCCCGGAAGTTTTGGATACGTACTTTCGCACGCCGTCGGTTTGGCCGGATATTGCCGGTGCGAGTACCGGAACCAATGTTCGGAGGCGCCGACTAAACCCGAACGATTTCTTGGCCGTACCGAATGCCGCTTCCGTCTCGAACCACTCAAGAGCGTTTCCGTAAGGTCAGAGCTGAGGCCGAAGGGCTCAAGCGCCTGCAAACAGAAACTGCGGCCGAGCTCGGCGCCCTGATGCCGTCCATTCTTGATAAGGCCTTTCGTGGGGAACTATGAGGAAGAGGTCCCGATAGGCCAGCTTGATCGGGCTACAGATTAGGAGCTTGGCGAGGATTGTTCGGTCTTCTATCATTCGGTTATGGGTGACGACGCGGAAATCGACCTGCGAGCGGCCGTTAATGCTGTTTCCGACGTAGTCCAGAATCGTCCTCGCCCATTGAGAGTTTTTGATCAGATCTATATGAAGACCGGTGACATGGTCCTTCAGAGTGAGCTGGTGGCACGATGGGCGGATGGCAAGAAGCTAGCTTTCATCGGTGACGGTGATGCGATAAGTGTCTGCGTCGCCTATTTGCATAGCCGCGGAATCATTAGTTACGGGCCCTCCGAGATCGCAGTATTTGACTTCGATGAGAGGATTTGCGGCGCAATAGCGCGGTTTGCGGACAAGGAACGCCTCAATCAACTTGCTGCACACCTTTACAACTGTTTGGACACCTTCCCTGGTCCCACGGACTTCGACTGTTTCTACACAAATCCGCCGTGGGGAGCGAGCAACGATGGCGAGAGTGTGAAGGTATTTGTGCAAAGGGGGCTGGAAGCAACTGGATACGCTGGCGAAGGGATGGTTGTCATCGCAGATGACGTTGAACTGGAGTGGCCGAAGCGAGTCCTTGCGAACGTTCAGACGTTTGCGATCCAAGCAGGATTTTTTGTCCAAAGAATGATGCCACAATTGCATCTGTATCATCTTGATGATGCTCCGAACCTGCGGTCCTGCAATCTAATACTTAAGGCGCTTCCGGGTAACCGTGCTCCGGGGCCAAGCGGACCAATCAACGATCCTGCCCGCTTAGCGCACTTTTACGGGCGCGGCAACCCGCCTAGGGTGCGTTATGTGCGCGAGAAGAAGCGTCTGGACTACGGCAAAGCCCACGAAGACGAATACTCCCTTGAACTATTGGAGAATGACGATGGCTCCGATCATTAAGCCTGGTGAAGGCTTGCTGTACATGAAGGTAGGAACCCACGCGCAAGAAACGCTGGAAGACATAATTGCGCGGAAGACGAGAGAGATTGAGAACGCTGGATTCGCGCTTTGGGGATACGGTGGCAATACATGTCACCCGATCAGCATGGTCCAGCCGTTTGCCCGAGAGTACGAGCGGCGTGGGGGCGTCATATTTTTGTGCATGCAACCAATGGATTCGAAGCATTTTGCTGTGCCGGTGCGAGCGGAGGAGTTTTCTGTCGACGGCATTAAGTGGCAAAAGATTCCCGCTGCCATCAATGTGCTGGGGTCGCGCTATGCGCTCGCAATCAAGAACCTGCGACGCGAGGATTTTGATTTGGCGTTAGCGAGGACGAAGGTTGCCATCGGAAACAGTATGGGACGAATCGGGAATCGCTATGTCGCCGGCAGGGTGGACAAGGCGTGCTTAGAGGTGACGGAAGAGGGAGTTACGGAGTCTCACGAGGAACCGAGAATCCATATAGGAGTAGTAGCTGAGATAGTTGATCCATACGCGGTGTTCGTGCGGAACTCAGAGTGATATCGCGAGCACCCGACTCGCATCAGCACGCAGAGCGTTGATATAGCTGTTCAAACCCTCTAGCACGGTTTCTGGTTGTACGTCGGGGCTGCTACAAGCGAAGCAGATCGTCAGAGTCTTGTCGACTGTTGGCTCCAAGCAGATGGCAGTTCGGAGCGACGGCAATTGTCCTTTAGCCACTAGGTCCAGAATCACCTGTTCGAGACACCCAACCTTCCCGCGCATGGCCTGGAGTGCCGGATGACCGTCAAGAAGTTGTTCCATGGCGGTGATGGCTCGCTTGTCTCCAGTCAACAATTTTGGAACCAGGCGCGCGATAGCAATTGCACAGAGTTGGCTTTCTCCAGTGTCCAGATTGACCCCGCGCTGTTGTGCCGCAAACTCGAACTCGGCGGCGAGACGCTGTTCGTCTTCGGTGGGGCTTAATTCGACGGAGCGAGAAAGGAACCTTGCGAGCTCTGCCAGGGCCAAAGTTTCATTTCGCCTCAACTTCACCTTCTTGATTCTCTTGGAGACGACAAAGCGTGCAGTGCCCAGAGTGCCGATAGTCCCGCTCGCATTATCGTGAGCCTGGAAAATGTCAGCGAGAATCCCGTAACAGGCACCTTTGTGAACGATGTCGTTATCGACTACAGCGTTCATCGCGATTCAGATCCTAGAACGGCTTTCAGGTAATCGAGGGCATCGTCAGGAATGCGTTCCAGTGCGAGTTGGGTCTGGGCGATGTTGTTCACCTCGTTCCAGACAGGCTTGGCCGACGAGTAGATACGTTCCATTGAGGCATTGGCGGTCGCCCAATCTCCTGTGGAATAACCGAAGCAAAGAGCCAATGTGCCGGGCTCAACTCGGAGCATGTCGGCCGAATTGAGTGCGACGCGAGCTAGTTCACGCGCGCTATAGCGCAGCCCTAGACGGAAGGACAACAGGTTGAGGATCACCAGTCAGCAATTCAAGGGCGAATCGGTCTGCAGAGCCTTCTTCGGCATCCGGATCTTGAAGACTGGGAACTGCTTGCTCCATGTCAACGATCACGGGATCGCTTGCGAGATGAGCGAGTGAAATGTGCGCTAGCTCGTGGGCGAGATAGAAGGCAACCTGCGCGGGATACATCGAGTCTTTGCCTAAGAGAATGGCGCAGCGGTCGTCGACCCTCACCGTCATGGCCGCCATCCGCTTTTGGGGCCAGGGAAACACTCTGAGATGGATTACGGGGATACCAACTGACCAGGACAATGAGAGCAGGTCTAGCAGGCGGATATAGGGCTGTTTCTCGCGAAGAATGAGACTGCGCAAGCTTTGTGCAGTTGAACCCGTGATCGGAATCGGGGGTGGGGACGCGGCGATAAGAACGGAGCCAAGGGCTTTTCCAAATGACGTAATCGCTGATCTTTCAAGATCACCCTCGCCCGACAAGTGTTTGAAGCGTGCTTCGTCGCGCCAAACGAAGCGCGGCTGTTGTTCATCGTCGAGCAGTGATCGTGGGTCTAAGCCGAGCTTCCTTGCCAAAGAAAATCTGAGATCAACACGCGCTGAAACAGAGGTATCGGCTTCGTCACTCCACCATCGCGGCCACGCAGCATTGACTGCAGGGTCGCTGAGGCCGAGCTTCTTGAGGCGCAACCTGAGCTGGCTCGCATTCTCTTCATTAATCAACGCGGCTCATCTCCGTTTCGTTGCCGTCGGTCTAAGATCGCCCAAAGCGTCAATTATCTTCGCAACTGCGGAAGCATGCTCTTCCGTCCGGTCCCAGATGCGTTCGAAGGCGGCCACGACGCGCTGTGCACCTTTTTTCGGCGGTACGTCAATGCTGTGTTGCTGAATGTAAGTGAATAACTTAGATCGAGCTGCTCCGTACCTGACTCCTGCTCCAGCGATTGCGCGAGACACTGTTGATTGGCTGACTCCAGCGAGATCGGCGAGAGTGGCCTCACTGATGGCCTCTCTCTCCATAAACTTGCTGATGTCGGAACCATCTTGCATAAAATGAATAATAATGCATAATAGCACCATGGCCATGAGTGTGGAACTTCCTATGCTGTTCTGTTGGACACGTTTCGGTACTGAGGCCGGCCAGTCGTTGGAGCAAATCCTGCGTCGTAAGGAGGAGGAACGAAGCGCGAATGACGGAGTTTTTCTGTGGGGGATCGGAAATGCCGTGGGTCCCGGAATGCAGGAACTTGTGCGTCGGTGCAACGCCCCTGAGGTGCTATTCAGTCCGATCGCAGGTAAGGCGCGCAAAGTGGACGTAGCTCCTGAATCAGTGGTCGCGTGGACTTCGGGAGAAACGAATGACGGTCGGGAGTTTCCGTTGCCGACTCGTTCGCTAGTGACGAGCCGACAGAGTAATTCATCAGCAAATCCATCGCATTATGCACTCATATGTTTTAGCCGGGAACCTCTGGTTTTGCGCGCGCCGTCTGGGAGCCTGACGTTCAGCAGTCTGCGAAATCTTCTCAGTGGAAGCAAGGTTGGAGCGTCGCAGGTGACGGCGGTTGTGGCACGGGATCGAGAGTTGCCAATAGAGGGACGAGTGTACGAGGTGGCTTTGCGTGCCCATCTCGTGCATCCCTATTTCATTCGGCTCCGACAGCCAGTTGCACTCTCGTCTTGCAGTTCGGCCGAGGGTTGGGCAGCAGCGGTGGATTCTGCGTGGAGTCGACGAGCGCAGCAAAGTTTAAGGCCAGCTTTGTAAGCGGGTCGCCCTAAGGATTTAGCGCGGTTCTGCTCATAACCACAGGAGTGAGATTCTGCGTTTTCTTGTTCCGATAGGTGGGCGCACACTCCGAGCTCGCGGTCGGACCACCAGCACCGAATCGATCGCAGGGCCTCGACGGCCTCGTTTCAAAGGGCAAAGAGTTCATAAAACATGAGAGCCGGTACGTCGGTCAATGCAACCTCCGCATAAAAGGAGTCCTTCGGAATACGCTTACACCAAAAAAGAATTCTTCCCAGCCAAGCCAAGACTTGATCAGTCGGATTTCCCAGGTAGCACGTCATCTGGCTACGCATGCCGAACGGTATCCGGAGCGCAAAATCGGGACGCGCTTTTCCGGCGGATAGACTCTTCTGGGAACCGTATTTCCCTTCGAGAATATAGGTTTGTTCCTTGAACACGATATTGCAAGAGAATTGAAATCTCCATGAAGGGTAAACAATGTAGAATTCGTGTCGGCTGGTTTTCCCAAGACGTTGCCTGAGGATTCGCCGGACCCTTTCGGGGGCTGCATTATTCATATAGAAAAGGCCTGCCTCACGTTCACCATCTTCGCGACAGGTTCGAACCGTCCAACCAAACTCAACAGTCGGAAGTTGTAGACGATCAATGTCACGTAGAGATCGTGCGGTCTGCCATTCGGGCGCGGGGGCGCCGACAAGGCGAAGCAATTCCAATCCCTCTAGTCGTTGAGAGCTAGACATCCAGCCATCTCTTGACCGAAGCCACCCTCTCTTCAACCGTCCCCGACACCGTGAGCACTGTCGCTTCGAAGAATTTAAGCAGATCTCGAACTTTGACATCTACTATTCGTTGATATTCGATGTTGGCAGGCCTGAACGTCGTCGAGTTGCATTTCAAACTCGATGGGGACGTAAACGTATGCGTCGATTCGACGGACTTCTTCAAACACAACTTCCTCAGCAAGCTTTAAGAATTCCTCTCGCACATCATCAGGTCGGCTAACGCTGATATACGCGAAAAGATCAAATACAGATCTGTCTGAGACGATCAGGGTTGCTTTCGTCTCTCGCGTATACTTCAGATACTCAGATATATAGCTAACGATTCCAAACTCGCTAGCCTTATCGTTCATGGAGATCCCTTTGGCGATTAGGATGCGCGCCATCTCGGGAATGACCTTGACATCCACCGTTCCGGAAAGGGTGTCTGCAAGACGATTGCATAGCATGGTCTTGCCGACAGCATGTGTCCCAGTAACAACGATCGTCTTCATTGTTGTGAGTCGAGGAAGGCCTCCTTCAGGGCTAAGGCACCTTCCTCCTGGCTATCGTGGGTTTCCGAAATCACAGTGCAATCGGCTGCTAAGGCTTCTTAAGCCCCTGGCGATGGGTTCGACACGAGGATGGAAGAAACCATCACCTGATCGTAACGGATTGTTGTTATCCAAGGATGGCAACGCCATCTGTGGCATGGAAGGATATCTGTCGCTAATCGCTTTGTGTGAGATCTCACCCCTCGGCCCGTAGTGGATTGGAGTGTAGTGAAAGTGAATTCGACCGGAGGGTTGCCGTTTACGATGGGATTCTAATTCTGGGCGAAGAGCTCATTAATGGCGACCGATGATTCCAATGTACCGAGTGTCCTAGCGTGCACGTGGCCGAAGTCGATGCAGGGAAATACGCCCTGAATGGCGCCGCACACTTGCAGAATCTCATTCACTGAACCCAGTTGACCAATCTTGCCTGCGGTCTCGACGAAAAGTCCCGGTTTCCGTAGGGCCGATCTCATCCATGCAGCTTGCAAGGTTATCGATGAAGCGACGTAGCACGACTGAGGATTCCTCGCCGTATAGGGGGCCGGGATGCAAGACCACCACGTCCGCTCCCAAGGCCTCGCAGAGCTCGTAGGTTCGTTTCAAAGTATCGCGAGATCTTTCGAGCTTTGCAGGATCGCTTGATGTGAAGACAATAAAATAGGAAGCATGGACTGAAATAGAAATGCCAAGATCCTCGGCGACTTTGCGATATTCGCGGCACACGTCGACTTTGGTTCTGGGCCCATACGTCATCTGCAATTCAAGCGCATTCAGCCCGAGGGTGCTCAGCCAATTCAGAATCTTGAGGCGGTCTCTCCGATACGGCGTTCTGCTGAAGGCGGGAGGGTATCCTGCTACGCCAAAACGGACCATTCCTGTACCTCCTTCCGCATCGAGTGTACCGCATTCGGTCGGGAGAACGTCAGCCTAGCTGAGTCATCGCCCAAGCAGCTCCAGAAACCATCGCTTGCACAAACCCACGCGAGACCCCGGTGACGTCGCCCAACACGAACAGCCCCGTCCACGGTGGTTTCGAGTCCTTTTGCCAGTTTGGGCCTCGGCCAGTACAGGTCAATGGCGGGCCCGTACACCTTTACGAATGCGGGCCGCTCTCGGACGTTTGAGGAGCGTGACGTGGTCACCGAGAGTCAACGTCAACAACTCTGAGATCATAATCCGGTGGTCTTCAGTGGGCCAATGAGGGATCAGCGCCATGATCGCGGCGACCAATTGTTTCGGGTCAGCCACATCCAAAGGCACCTCACCGAGGAGCAGGCTGCCTCCGGCCGAGGACATTCACGGCACTACACCACCGCTCCAGGTCGTGAGTCGACACCGGCTTTTGGGAGCGGACCATGAAGGCGAGGTTGCTTGATTCGGTGAAATTGTCGCCAAATGCGCCGTCCGCGTAAAAGCGCCATTGCCAAACTTTACGGGGACGATTACTCCGCCATCGCAACCGCAAAAGGTACGCGATATCCCGTTCGGCGCGTGCTCGAATTTGTACTTTGGATCCACCTGATAGGTATATTCCGACGTAAAAAGTTCGCGAGGAGCTTCGAGTCTGATTCCAACATCCGGACGATTGTGTTCGCGCTCAATGCCGAGATTGGCAAATACTCGGTCCAGGAACCGGTGCGACGTTCGTCCACATCCGAGTATCACGTGGTTAGCTTCAATAGTTTCACCCGCGCCAGTGATTAGGCGGAAACCCGAGTTGGTCAATTTGACAATTTCGGTGACGGCCGTGTTTAGCCGAATCAGGCCGGCCGTCGGGGATCGAGAGTAGTCCCTGAATCAGTTTTTCATAATCGAGCCTCAGAACGACATCCGAGGCGTAGTGCTTTGTGATGGCGCCGCTGGAACGTAGATCAAGTGCGCGTTCCACAGGTTGATCTGGTCCCGGCTGGCTGAAGCGGGAGTCAAAATGTGGCGACAACAACCGATCGAGGTACTGGCTTGACGAATTCACGATGTCTTCATCAAAGTAATCTAGTATTCGACTGCTCGCGGGGAAGTAACACAGTTTGTTTCCAAATCGAGCGCTTGAACCGCCTTCCCCCCAGCCACATGGCACAGCCTTCCATTGCAATGTGTGCAGAGACTCTGGCGCAGGCCAGGGCAACCACGCTTCCTGAACGCGCTGCCCTCCTCCAGAATGAGGATGTTGGTAATGCCACGTTGGAGCAGAAGATTAGCAGCCGCCAGATTTGCAGGGCCGGCTCCGACAAACACGTAGTCGTATCTCAACTCTCATCTCCTCATTTCTTCAAAAGCTCGACTAGTTCGTCGATTTGCTTGTTGATCGAATTGAGTTCTGCCGCCTTCGCCGCATCTCCACGAATGGAATCGCGACGAGCTGCTAGCTGTGCAATTCGTTCCGCATAAAACTGTTCGCGCGAGACGAAACCGCAGCAGAGGACCGGGTTTCGATCTCTCGAATAACTTCCTTTACAATTTCCGCGTCGTTGGAGTGGTTAGGGCCGTACTTCATTGCTGCTATCGCGTCAGCATTTACGAGAGGGAAGGAATCCCTGTCATGGGAGAATTTCGTAAGCATAAGAGGAATTAACACGCTGGCAGCAAGGATAATGAGGATAAGAAATGCGCCCGTAAAAGTCAGCATTTTGTTTGCGCTAAACTGTTCAGATATAGCTTTGATTTCGTCCTGCACGTCGTGTATGTCTTCTATTACCAGATCTATTCCGCCACGGGCATAATTCGGCGGAACAAAATCGCTGAAGGTCTTCCTCAGCTTCTTTCTTTCCTCAGGAGGACGTGAGGGCTGCGATGTGTAGGAGAACTCGATAGTAAAGGGTCTGGTGTCGTAGTCCCGAAACTTGAGAGTCTTAGGGCGGTCCGAAATGTTATGGAGCAATGCATATAATGGCCCCTCGTAGTTAGGTTCAACTTGGGTCCCCATTTGCACCATAAGGCCCTCAAGCGCGTGCTGTATTCGCAAATTGAACCGGCCTACCACATTGCTTGGGAGCGCTACCGACTCGTATGTGGAGACTATGCTCGTGGCAAATGGCCCAATCGTCAGCATTCCGTTGGCCTCGCAATTGGAGATCACCAGCTGACCGTCCTTGCTGGGCATTACGTATTCGGCGCCCAGCCGCAAATCGTAGCTTGCAGGCTGATAACAGCGTTTGTCCTCCCGCTCTGGCTCTGGTACTCGGATGAGCTTCTGGCTTCTAATCTCTTTTTCAACAAGAACCCCCGAGTAGTTGGCGTTCGGCAATGCCTGAAGCACTGGCTCTTTCTGGGGGGGCGGGGCGGGTGGTATCGGCGGCTTCGGGGGGTGGGGTTCCTCCCTGATTGCAGCTGGGGTCAAGGTAGGGACATTAGGCTCACTCGCTTTGCCACCAAGGGCCTGATCACTGTGCGCCGGGGCCGACTCGGGTATTGAACCGCGGACAGGCACCGCTGAGCCAGGGCCCTCGCTCTGAACTGGCTTTCCGGGAGGCGACAATTGTGCGTCGTCAGGATTGGCTGTGTTTGAAGACTCTTTAGCCATCGAATTCTTTCTCTCCCCTCTTGCTATCAGGCTATCAGGCTGCAGCAAGTCGTCGGCAAGATTAGGTTGCTGTGTCCCTCTCAGCCTCTTCGTGTCGCCTGGACAATTCGAAAATCAGCGTACAAAAGGTATCACTCCGCCTGGAGTGGGTCTTGCCAATGGAACAGGCACTCCAGTGACATCGTTGAAGGTTTGAGGTTTGAAGTGAAGTTCTTTGCATAATTCTTCTATCGTGAGATCCACTTTCACTCCAAGTGATTCGAGAGCCATCGACAAAAGTTCGGGTTGCTGGAAACTTGGCTCGTCCGGCTCTCCGTTGCTTGCCCATCCTCGCCAAGACATGTACTTGAATGCCTTCCTATAGTCGACAGCCCCAAGCAAGCCCAGGTCGTAGCCGCGTCGGATGATTGCCTGAGCGCTTGTTCGCCAGCGTCGTTTTAAGGCAAAGACGTGTTTCCAATCAAAAGCTTCGATTTGGAAATCGCGGGCGAACGCTTTGCTCGGCATCAGAAAAGCACTGGCAAACCGGTTCGCGGCGTTTTCAGTTTCAACTGTACCCGTGTGGATTCCGGGATGCATGACCAGATGTCCACACTCGTGCCCAATATCGAAATGCCAACGCGACGTACTGCGAATTGCCTGATTCAAGAAAATAATGGCGGTGGGCCCGCAACGCGAAAAGGCATCCACGTCTGATTGGACTACGTGAGGAATGACCACGATACCTGCACGTTCCATTACGCGGCCGATTTGATTGATGGGTGCATCAAGTTCCAGTTTCCAATGCCTTCGACATTCCTCTGCAGCAACCTCAATCTCCTCGACGGTGGAAGCCGGCAAGTGGGGAATCTCTTGCTGTGGAAAACGGAGCACGGAGCGAAGTCGCTTGATGACCATACCAATGAGAGTGGCATGCGCTCTGATCTTGCTTTTCAGTCGCTCTGGCGTTGAACGTCTATGTCTAAAGCTGCACTCCTCCTCACGAAAAACGTCCTCAATCCCACCGTAGAAGAACTCAGGCTCAAAACCCAGTACATCAGCGAAAGCTTCAACCAAATCACGGGCAGGAAACGGCTTCTTGCCTTTCTCGCACAGAGAAATCAGAGCAGGAGAAGCGGCTACTTGGTCAGCGAGCTCTTTCTGGGTAATGCCCTTAAACTCGCGTGCAACCTGTAGGCGCTCTCCCCAAAAAGCTTGGTTAGGAAACAAGTTTCCGCTCATCCGTTCTTCTTCTTCGTCTTCAATTCACTTTGTCGATTTTCCAGCGGTTCAAGGTTTAACGGCGGCACGTCGATCGCCTTACTCTGAGCAGGTATCACCTTGCTCGATGCCGTAGTTCCAAGCGGGATAACGTGGGTGTTGGTGATGTTCTTTGCTTCGTCCAGCTCAATCAAGCTCACTTGAGTCACATCGCCCAGTGGATCTGTTTCGATAGCGAGGCGAAGGATGGTGTCGAGTGGACGGAGACCCTCAATCTCAAGAGCCATCTGCAACTGGTTCACTTCCGCGTAAGTAGTTTCGAGATACCTACTGGGAGGTTCATCTGGCAAGCCCCTGTAGAAGCGGATCGGCACGGTACCGATCGCAAATGTGAAGCGGAGCGGCTCGAATTCAGGGAGTATCCGCAGCCACTCATGTTGTTTGGCAGCCTCACGCAGGGCGTGACACGTCCGAGCATATGCACGACAACCATGGCTCCAGCTATTGTCTCCCCCAGTGGGATCGTAGAGAACCAAAGTCTCGTTACGGGCACGGCAGATGACGTTTGCAACAGTCGAGAGCCGCTGCTGCGTTAGAGGCGGGTACGTGATCCAAGGCTTAAAGTCGCTCATAACAGAGCACTATACACCTACCGGAGACATTGGTGTAGTAAAATTTACGCCTCTGTGAATATTTACATAGAGGGGGAAAATTTATAGCCCCGTAACAAATTCACACCCGCTTTCGGGCGGCGTGGTCCACCTGCGATGGAGGAAGGTCAAATTGCCACTGCAATATGATCGTGACGAGTTGTACCAGAAGGTGTGGGAGAGACCGTTAATCAAGGTAGCTCACGAATATAGCGTGTCCGCAGTCGCCTTGGGGAAGGCATGCCGCAAGCTCTTGGTACCTGTTCCAGGCCGTGGCCACTGGGCGAAACTGGCCCATGGCCATGCCGGCGTTCGCAAGTTGCCGCTGCCAAAACTGGACAGGGTTCCGGTCGTGCTTAGGTCATCGCGCGTACAGCAGAAGGAAGCGACTGCGCCCGCTCAGGCCGATCCTGAGTTCGCCGCTATCGACCAGCTATTGTCGTCTGGTGCGCTCAAGCCGCTACCAATCGACCCTTCATCTGGTTGGCACGTCCTGATTCGACGAACCGCGACTCGACTTCGGAATCGCAGTCGTAAGAACGAAAAAGGCATTCTCCTGCCCAGAGAGCCCGGTGGTCTTGACGTTATGGTGACTGCAAACGGGTTAGAGCGAGCGTTGACAGGTCATGTCCCAACTGTTGGCTGTGCTGGAAGCAAGGGGCTTCACCGTTGAGGCAACGGACAAAAACGTTAGCGTTGCGCACATCAATGGCCAGCGCGTTGTTTTCGGAATCGAGGAGATGATTCGCCGAAGCGTGACTTCGAAGCCGAGGGTGCCGCAGCCTAAAGATCGTTGGGATTACGACCGCATTGTTAGCTACGAGCCTACAGGAGCGTTGGCGCTCATAATCCACTCGGGCACTTGGCGCTCGCTCTCGCTGCGGAAGAGATGGGCAGACGCCAAGATCCAGCGAGTCGAAGACCTCATTCCCGATTTCGTCGCGGGCTTGATGCGCACCGCCGTTGTGCTTCAGCGTGAAGAAGAGGAGCTCAAGCAACGAGAGTTAGAGCGACAGAAGCGGGCACAGGAGATGGTTAAACTGCGTGAGCAGGTTGAGGCAGAAGAGAAAAAGATGGAGCAGTTCAATCAGTGGGTTGATGGCTGGGAACGAGCCGAACGGTTGCGCCGATTTATAGCCACATACGCAGAGAAGACGTCCAGATGGTCTGCGGAGAGACAGCCGCACTACAAGGAATGGATCGAGTGGGCCAACCGGCAGGCTGACCGGATTGATCCATTCGTCTCTGAGAAACCCATATCTGTGCTGGATCGCAAACACGAACTGCGCGGATGGTAATGGCCCCTGTCCCTGTCAAATTGCCGGTCAGGAGCTCCCGACTGGCACAGGTGTGCCGTAAGTGTGCCGTGCGGTGTGATCCCGTGTGCGCTAAAGCGCTTCTTTTCAATACCAGGCCAGAGTGCTTCCGTGCGGGCTTATTTTGGAGGTAAACCATTGATAAGAGTGGTGAGCGCGGAAGGAATCGAACCTTCAA
>CAVXKN010000003.1:0-46961 GCA_963762385.1 uncultured Acidobacteriota bacterium
AACGGTACGCCGCAGCAAACAGCACCTGCGGGTTCTGCGGATCCATAGCCAAGTCCGCAACGCCAACGCTGGGCCCGACGTAGAGCACTTTCTTCCACGTGACGCCTCCGTCGGTCGTGCGGAACACACCACGCTCCTCATTGTCGGCCCAGGGACTGCCCATGGCGGCCACGATCACGGTGTTGGGATGATGAGGATCAATCACGATGCGCGAGATCTGGAAGCTGGCTTCCAATCCCATGCGCTTCCAATGCGCGCCGCCGTCGGTTGATTTGTAAATGCCGTCGCCGAAGGAAACATTGTTGCGAACGTTGGCTTCGCCCGTCCCTGCCCAAACGATCTCTGGATTCGTGGGATCGAGCGCGAGCGCGCCGATGGAGGCTACGCTCTCGTGTTGAAACAGCGCCTTCCAACGTGATGCCGCCGTCGTTGGTGCGGAACACGCCGCCATCGGCCGCGCCTACGTAATAAGTGTCGCTGTCGCCGGGTACGCCGGCTACGGCGCTCACCCGTCCGCCGGAGATCGCCGGACCGATCTCGCGAAAGCTGACGCTCTTGCGCACTTCCATGGGCAGTCGGGTTCGACCTTCGTCGTCGGCTTTCTGCGGACCGGCTTGGTCGGCGAGCGATGATTCTGACGGAGTTCCCGCTGCGTCCTTGGCCGGTTCGTGCTTGCTGGTCGCTTGCTTCGCGGCTGGATGAACTTCACCCGAGCGTTGTGTCGTCGCCGGAGCATTCTGTTGCGCGAGAGAGTTTGCTGGTGAAAGACAGAAAAGAAGACAGGCAGCCAACACGGGCCAGACGCGATAGCATGAGTTCATAGTTTTGTCCGGAGCAAGATGCAAAGCGAAACCAGTAGGGTAGCACGCAGTCTCGCGGCTGTGGGTAACCCGGCTCGCTCTACAAACTTTTACTTTCGTTGACCGTCCTTTACGCTGGGCGGGGGCGCAACAATGCTCCAATAGAGCCAGACCGGCGAAGCTCAACTGACCTTGGAGGAATTCCGATGAAGTGGATTCTCATTTCGTTTTGGCTGCTCGTTTCAGCATTGTGCATTGCGCAGACCACGCCGGCGAGTCCGCCTTCCGAAGATCAAAGTCCTCCATCGGCACAAGACGGGCACCGAAATGGCCAACGGCCACCCGGCATCGCGGGAACTATTACCGCGATCGATGCACACTCGATCACGCTCAAGACTCGCGACGGCCAGACTGCGCAAGTGGCACTTGACGACAAGACGCAATACCGCAAGGGCCGTGAAGCTGCGACGCCTCGGTGATTTCAAGGTGGGCGATATGGTTTTTGTTCGCGGAGAGAAAGACCGGCGAGAATGCCTGGCAAGCGGCGGTTGTCGGCACTCGAGGCCAGGGCGACGGTCCCGGCGGCAACTTTGCGGAAGGCATGGGCAAGCGCTTCATCGCTGGCGAAGTCAAGTCCATCGACGGAACTCAGTTGACCATCCAGAGACCGGACGGCGTTACCCAGAAGATTTCCGTCGACGAGGATACTTCCTTTCGTAAGAATGGAGAGAGCATTACGCTCGCCGACTTAAAACCTGGGGACCACGTGTTTGGCCGTGGCGAACTCAAGAATGACGTCTTCGTGCCCGCTGTCCTGAATGTCGGGCAGCCCAAATTCGGAATGCAGGGGCAGAATGAAGCGCCTGCGCCTCATTGACGATAGTCAAGATAGTCGGCGATGCCCTTAAGGCCTACGTGCAGATTGGAACTCAGTCGAAGGTTTAAGCGGCATCGGCGGGCGCGAGCAGCGCGCTGCTGTTTCTGTGTCTGGCAGCGGTGGTCTATTGCCCTTGTCTTGCAGCCCAAAGTCCGCAAGCTCAGGGAGGGATCATTCATGGCGTCGTGAAATCGGGAAATATGCCACTTCCGGGCGCGACCGTTACCGCCGCAAATACGCTTACGGGTCAAAAGGTAACGACCTCGACTGATGTGGACGGTAGTTATTCTGCTGCAAGTCCCGTCCGACGGCCGTTATGTTGTTCGCGCCCAGATGGCGGCGTTTGCCCCGGTCACGCAGGAAGTGCGAGTCAACGACACCAACCGTAACCTCGAGGCAAATCTCGAACTGATTCTGCTCTCTCGCGTGCCGAAGACAGAACCGACGAATCCAACCGCGCCTGCCCAGGCCGCGGCAACCGGTGCGGGCCGTGGATTCCAGAACCTTACGTTGGAGCAGAGCGCCGAAGGCCGTGAATTGAATGGCAATGGCGCAGGCGACATCGTGCCGCAGGGTATGCCGGTGCCCGGGAATCGCTCCCGACAGCGCCACCGAATCTGTCGCCATCTCCGGTAATAGTTCCAGCCCCTTTGCGGCAATGAGCAGCGCCGAAATGCAACAGCGATTTAATGATGCTCGACAGCAGGGCGGAGGTTTCGGCGGAGGTGGAGGATTTGGCGGACCGGGCGGATTTGGCGGCGGTGGAGGCGGCTTCGGCGGGGGAGCCGCGCTCTTCGGCAGGCGAGGCTTTGACATCAACAAGCCTCACGGCTCGATTTATTACGGGATCGGCGATTCCGCCCTCAATGCCGCTCCCTACTCACTGACCGGACAACCCGTGATCAAACCCGCTTACGAACAGAACAACTTCGGCGGATCCATCGGCGGGCCGCTGAACATTCCAAAGATCTACCATGGCGGAGACAAGACTTTCTTTTTCGTCAACTACAACGGAAAACGCGGAGAGAATCCTTTCGATCAGTTTTCTACCGTGCCGACCTTGCTCGAGCGCCAAGGGAATTTTTCCCAAACCGTTATACCTTCCGGTCCGAATGCTGGACAACCGGTGCAGATTTTCAATCCCGCCACCGGCACGCAATTCCCAAACAATACGATTCCGCAGATTAATCCCGTTGCCGCCGGGTTGTTGCCGTATATTCCAATGCCCAACCTGCCGGGCAATTATCAGAATTTCCATTTCATCACTTCCGCCAACAGCAGCAGCGACGACCTGAACATCCGCATAAATCACAGTTTCGGCGCGGCCTTGCGCGGCCGGCGTCAAGGCGCGGGCGCAGAGGTCCGCAGAACAATCTCACCTTTGGCTTTCACTACCATGGATCGAGCGCAGAGCTAACCAATCCTTTCCCCAGCGTTGGCGGCCACACCGACGTTCGCAGTTTCGATATACCGATTTCCTACGTTCGCAGCTTCGGAAAGTTAACCAACATCGCCCGCTTTGATTTCAACCGAAGCCGTACGCGCACTCAGAACCTCTACGCATTTGTGGACAACATCACCGGGAACTCTGGGAATTGATGGGGTCTCGACGAATCCCTTCGATTGGGGCCTGCCCAGTCTATCGTTCACGAATTTTGGCGGTTTGCAGGACATCAATCCAGCTCTTCAGCGCAACCAGACTTTTACCTACTCCGACAACATGATTTGGAATCACGGCAAGCACACCTGGCGCTGGGGCGGAGATTTCCGCCGGATTCAGCTCAACACCGAAACCGACAGCAACGCGCGCGGCAGTTTCATTTTTACTGGCCTCAATACTTCAGCAGATCTTGAATGGTCAGCCCGTCAACGGTACCGGTTTTGACTTCGCTGATTTTCTGCTCGGCCTGCCGCAGCAGACCTGCGGCGCAGTTTGGCGAGAACAATTACCACTTCCGGGGAAATTCGTGGGACCTGTACGCGCAGGACGAGTGGAAGATGCGCGGCAATCTCACGCTCAATCTGGGCGTACGTTACGAGTATGTCTCGCCCTACACCGAGATCAACAATCGCATCGTGAATCTTGATCTGTCGCCTGGAGTGTTGAGCCTCTCCGGCTGGAACTCCAGCCGTAGCTGTCGTATTGCCCGGCCAAGTCGGGCCTTACAACGGACTTTACCCCGTCACGCTGGTGCGGCCCGACCGCAACAACTTCGCACCGCGCGTTGGTTTTGCCTGGAAACCTTTTTCCAAGACCGTGGTGCGAGGCGGCTACGGCATCAACTACAACACTGGCGCGTACCAGAGGTATCGTTCAGCAACTCGCGTTCCAGCCGCCGTTTTCTTTTGCCGAGACCAACGTACAGTCGAGCCCCGGACAGCTCACCTTGCAGAATGGGTTTCCGACCACCCAATCCGGCGGGAATCACCAATAATTACGCGGTGAATCCCAACTACCGCCTGGGCTACGTGCAGATCAGAAACCTGGACATCCAGCAGCAAATCAAGCCCACGCTGCTGCTAAACATCGACTACACCGGAACCAAGGGAACGGACCTTGACATTCTGGAAGCGCCGAATCGTACTGCGACCGGCATTCGCATTCCGGGAGTACAGGCCTTCACTTACCAAAACTCGGTTGCCGACTCCGAAGCCAACGCAGGCTCGGTGCGCCTGCGCAAACGGCTGTCTCAGGGATTTTCGGTTGGCGGAACTTATACGTTCTCGAAATCACTCGACGACGCGTCCACCATCGGAGCGGGGGCGACTTCGGGGTCGGGATCCGCCGGTCTGGGCGCTGGAGGCACTGCCGCCGGAGGTGGCGCCAGCAGCGGGACGTCCAGCGCGGGCACGACCAACGTCGCGCAGAACGCATTCGATCTCTCCGCCGAACGCGGCCTTTCCAGCTTCAACCAGACCCATCGTTTTACCGCCGACTATTTATGGGAACTGCCTTTCGGTCACGACAAACGGTGGTTGACCGGAAATAGCGTTCCGCGCGCCATATTCGGCGACTGGCAGTGGAGCGGCGACTGGACGATCGCTTCGGGACTTCCCTTCACGCCTCGACTCCTGGGTGACTTTTCGGATGTGCAGCGTGGTACCAATGGCACGTTGCGACCGAATCTAGTTCCCAGGAGAATCGATTTCGATTCCGAACCCGTCGATTGGGCAGTGGTTCAATACTGCCGCATTCGTCGCACCGCCGGCGGGTCAATACGGCGATGCTCGCCGCAACAGCATCATCGGTCCTCCGACCAAGGTTTTTGATATGGCCTTCACCAAAATCTTTCCGTTGAAGGAATCCCGTGTTCTGGAATTTCGCGCCCAGGCAACCAATGTTTTCAACATTCCGCAATACGCCAGCATCGATACACAGGTGAATTCTCCGACGTTCGGCCGAGTGACTGCAGTCGGAGCCATGCGAGCCATACAGCTGACCTCGAGGTTTCGGTTCTAAGGACTGCCATGATTAACTCCACTCCAATCCGCCAGCCTCGACGCGTAAGTTCTTCGCCGTACTCCTGGTACTCGTTTTGTTGGGGTCCTACCTGCCCGTCCCAGACGGATTACACCTTCCACGCCGAAACCGAACTGGTTCTGGTAAATGTCACGGTGCGTGACAAGAGCGGCAAGGTTGTCCGCGACATGAAGCCGGAGGACTTTCAGATCAAAGAAGACGGCAAACTCCAGCAAATCGTCTCCTTTGATATTGAAAACACCGATGCAATCCCCGCTCTCGATGTAGCCCAGGCGAAGCCATTGGACAATTCCCCAGCGCCAGCCCCGAACCTCAGAGAAGCCGCAACTCGCCGCAGCGGTCGAGTTCAAAGATCGCCGCTTGATCGTGTTGTTCTTCGATCTTTCGGGGATGGAACCCGACGAGATCGACCACTCCGTCACTGCCGCCGTGAACTACGTGGATAAACAGATGGCTCCAGCCGACCTGGTTTCGATTGTTTCGCTCGGAAGTTCTCTGCAGGTCAATCAGGATTTCACCACTGATCATGCCTTGCTGAAGAAGGCTCTGCAGGCTTTGAATCCCGGAGCCGGGCAAGGTTTCGAAGAAGGATCGACCGGGACAACCGAGGGCACACCCGACACCGGCGGATCGTTCACCGCCGACGACACCGAGTACAACATCTTCAACACCGATCGCCGGCTGGAAGCGTTACGTTCCGTCGCCGAGCGGCTTTCGCACGTGCAACAAAAGAAATCCTTGATCTATTTTTCCAGCGGCATCGATCGCACCGGCATCGAGAACGAGTCGGAGCTGCAGAGCCGCGACCAACGCCGCAGTTCGCGCGAATCTCGCTTTTTACACCATGGACATTCGCGGGTTGCAGGCCCTGGTGGCCGGTGGAGAAGCGCAAAACGCCAGCCTTCGAGGCACGTCGCCGTACTCCGGACAGTCGACGCTCAACGCTCTGAACTCGAATTTCACCACCCAGGAAACCCTGGTGACCCTGGCCGCGGACACCGGCGGCCGCGCCTTCCTCGATTCCAACGACTTCAGCAAGGTCTTCAAGGGCGTGCAGGACGATACCTCGACCTATTACGTTCTCGGCTACCACAGCACCAATCCGGCGCGTGACGGACGATACCGGCGCATCACTGTAAGCCTGAATCGGCCAGGCGTGAAAATCGAATACCGGCGCGGGTACTATGCTCCGGCCGACTACCAGCATTCCACCCAGGAAGACCGCGAGCGCCAACTCGAAGAGGAACTGAATTCCGACTTGCCTGCCACCGATCTGCCGCTTTACCTTGCCGCCGGCTACTTCCGCATCGGCGACAACAAATTCTTTGTCCCCATCTCGCTGGCCGTGCCGGGATCGCAGATCCCCTTCACCAGCACCAGCAATCAGGACAAAGCCACGCTCGATGTCATCGGCATGGCGCTCGACAGCAATAAGCGGCAGGTGGGCGACATGCGCGATACGGTGAAGCTTGCCGTGAACACGTCGACCGAAGTGCGCAGAAAGAACGTACAGTACAACAACGGATTTATCCTGGTCGCCGGCAAATATCATTTGAAGTTTGTGGTTCGCGAAAACCAGACCGGCCGCATGGGCTCATTTGAAACCGATATCGAAATCCCCGACCTGAAAACCCAACCTCTGAAGATGAGCTCGGTGGTGTTGGCCAATCAGATCCAGCCGTCCAAAAATACGCGCAACAACAGCAATCCCCTGGTCCGGAACGGCTCGGAAATCATTCCGAGCGTCACTCACGTCTTCTCAACCGGGCAGCATCTCTATCTTTATTACGAAGTCTACGATCCGGGACACGAAGGTCAAGGAAACGGTAAATCAAAAGGCAGTAACGATTCGGGCATCCGGCTCTTGACCAACATAGCCTTTTTCCAAGGCAAGGTGAAAGCCTATGAGAGTCCGTTGCAGGAAGTAAAAGAGCTGAACGCGCGAGATCGGGGCGCAGCCGTTTTCCAATTGGATGTGCCCGTTGACACAACTCAAGCCCGGCTTTTACACCTGCCAAGTGAACGTGGTGGATGACGCCGCGGGACGGTTTACGTTCCCCCGGCTTGCGTTGCTGCTGCGGCAGTAGAGTGAGCTACCGCGTTTTTGACGTTCCCACAACTGGAGAGCTTCCGCCGCTTACGAACATTTACTTTCCGTTACAAATTCTTACCTCACGAACGCGCGAAAACCTGTTTTTATCGGAGCAGCAATTCAACAACTTGGACAACGGGGACTCAGGGAGCGCATCAAATGGGATTAGTTTGGAAGCATAGGGTTCCACAGCAATTGCGTCTCGAATCACAGACGTAACTCCAGAAAGACGAAATGCTGGTTCTAAAAGTCGTATGGCGAAGTTAATATATCCAGAACATCTTTATCTCCGGAGCGCCAGACTGCGATCGGAACTGTTGCATCGCTTTGACGATCGGCCACCGGGAGCACTGAGCTGCATTGACTGATGCAAGAAAATCGGATGGAAACCAAACCTCCTGCTTCGACTGTTGAGCTCCAGCATCAGCAACAACCGGAGCCTCCGCGTCACTCCAATAAGTCCAGATGGCAACGGCTTTTCGTGTGGGCAGCGCTGCTGCTAACTTTCGGTGTGATTTTCATGCTGGTGTTGCGTCATCACGACGAAACCCAAAGCGCCGCTTCATCCCGGCGCGGTGTGACCGGCCCCGTCACGGTTGTGACCGCCACCGCACAAAAAGGAAACATCGGAGTGTATCTGGAAGCGATTGGCACCGTCACTCCGATCTATACCGACTCGATTACCAGCCAAGTCACGGGAATGGTCACCCAGGTGCATTACCAGGAAGGCCAACTGGTCCGTAAAGGCCAAGCCCTGATCGATATCGATCCGCGGCCCTACGAGGCCCAGCTCTTGCAGGCCCAAGGGGCACTCGAGCGCGATACTTATGTGCTGGAACAAGCAAAAATGGACCTGCAGCGTTACCGCGACGCGTGGGCGCGAAACGGTATTCCCAAGCAAACCCTCGATGACCAGGAAAAAATCGTACTGCAGGACGAAGGCACGGTAAAAAACGATCAGGGCACAGTGCAGTATGACCAGGTCCAGGTCGGATGGTGCCACATTACGGCTGCGATCGCCGGCCGCGTCGGCCTGCGGCTGGTGGATCCGGGGAATGTTGTCCAAGCAAGCGGCACCACGACACTCGTCGTTATCACCGAGCTACAGCCGATCACCGTCGTTTTTACCGTCGCCGAAGACAGCCTTCCGCAAGTGCAGGCGCAGACGCGGCATGGCAAACGGCTGGAAGTCGACGCCTTTGATCGGGCACAGCTGACGAAGATCGCCACCGGAAAGCTGCTGACTCTCGACAACCAGATCGATACCACCACAGGTACGGTGAAGTTGCGCGCGCTCTTCGATAACAAAGACGATGCTCTGTTCCCCAACCAGTTCGTCAACACCAGGCTGCTGGTGAACACCCTGCAAGGGGTCACGCTGATTCCGACCTCCGCCATTCAACACAATGGCCAGACCGCGTTCGTCTACATCATCCAGAACGGCACGGCGCAGATTCGCAACATCAAGCCAGGTGTCGCGAACGCCGGTCAGACCGCTGTTGAAGGCATCAATCCTGGGGATGTGGTTGCAGACAGCAGCTTTGAGAAGCTGCAGAACAATTCGAAGATCACGGTTTCCAAGCAGCCTCTTCCCGCTGCCGCCAGCGAGGGTCCAGCTCCGTGAGCCCGTCGCGCCCATTCATCATGCGGCCCGTGGCGACCGCGCTGCTGATGGCGGCGATCTTACTCGTCGGTATCGTTGCCTTTACCCAGTTACCGGTCTCGGCACTGCCCGAGGTCGATTACCCCACCATCCAGGTCGTCACCTTTTATCCGGGCGCCAGCCCAATCGTGATGGCGACGACGGTGACGGCACCGCTCGAGCGGCAGTTCGGTCAACTGCAGGGGCTCAGCCAGATGACCTCCACCAGTTCGGGAGGAACCTCTGTCATCGTGCTGCAGTTCAACTTGAGCCTCAACATTGACGTTGCCGAAGAGGAAGTGCAGTCGGCCATCAATGCGTCGCAGAGTTATCTGCCCTCCAACCTGCCGGCGCCTCCGGTCTACAGCAAGACGAATCCTGCCGACGCACCGGTACTGACTCTCGCCATAACTTCTGATTCCGTTCCTTTGTCGCAGGTCGAAGACTTAGTGGATACGCGGCTGGCTCCGAAACTGTCGCAGCTCAGCGGAGTTGGCTTGGTCAGTATCAGCGGCGGTCAGAAGCCGGCCGTCCGCATTCGTGCCAATCCGGTTGCGCTCTCTTCTTACGGCGTCGATCTCGAGGATCTGCGCACCGCTCTCGTCCAAGCCAGTGTGAACGCCGCCAAGGGTAACTTCGACGGTCCCCGGCAGGACTACCAGATCGACGCCAACGACCAACTCGTCAGCAGCGCCGATTATCGTGACGTCGTGGTCGCGTACCGCAATGGCGCGCCGGTCATGCTCACGGACGTGGCCGAAGTCATCGACGGCGTCGAGAACAATAAACAAGCCGCGTGGATGAACCAAACGCCCGCGGTCATCCTGAACGTGCAGCGTCAGCCGGGCGCCAACACGATCAGCGTAGTCAAGAGCATCAAGAAGCTGTTGCCACAACTCGAAGCCAATCTGCCGGCCTCGGTTCAGGTCACCACGCTGACCGACCTGACCACTGCGATCCAGGCTTCTGTGTCCGATGTCGAATTCGAATTAATGCTGACCATCGCGCTGGTGGTGATGGTCATTTTTCTTTTTCTGCGAAGTCTCTACGCCACGATCATTCCCAGCGTGGCCGTCCCGCTGTCGCTCGTCGGCACTTTCGCCGCCATGTACGCGCTCGGCTACAGCCTGGACAATCTGTCGCTCATGGCGCTCACCATCTCCACCGGATTTGTGGTCGATGACGCCATCGTGATGATCGAAAACATCTCGCGCTTCATCGAGGAAGGCGAATCGCCGATGGAGGCAGCGCTCAAAGGAGCGGAGCAGATCGGCTTCACCATCGTGTCGCTGACCGTCTCGCTGATCGCCGTGCTTATTCCTCTGCTGTTCATGGGCGACGTAGTCGGCCGGCTCTTCCGCGAGTTTGCCGTAACCCTCGCGGTCACGATCGTCATCTCCGCCGTGGTATCGCTGACCCTGACTCCGATGATGTCGGCGCGCATTTTGCGCCATCAGCCCAAGGAGCAGCAGGGACGCTTTTATCAGGCCTCCGAGCGCGTCTTCGAACGCATGATCGCGTTCTACGGTCGAACCTTGAAGTTCGTGCTTCGCTATCAAACCATCACGCTGTTTCGTCGCCCTGGGCACGCTGATCCTCACGGTGTTTCTGTACATCGTGATTCCCAAGGGATTTTTCCCGGTGCAGGACACCGGCGTCATTCAGGGCATTTCGCAGGCTCCCGAAACGATTTCCTTCCAGGCAATGTCGGAGAAGCAGCAGGAACTCGCCAAGGTCATCCTTCAGGACCCGGCGGTCCAGAGTCTTTCCTCATTTATCGGAGCCGACGGCACCAACACCACTCTCAACAGCGGCCGCATGTCGATCAACCTGAAGCCGCTCGAGGACCGCGACCTCAGCGCCTCGGATGTGATTCGCAGGCTCCAATCCAGCCTGCAGAAGGTGCAAGGAATCGCGCTGTACATGCAGCCGGTGCAAAACATCACCGTGGATGACCGCGTCAGCCGCACGCAATATCAGTACACGCTCGAAGATCCCGATGCTGACGAACTGAACGATTGGACAAATCGCTTTGTCGCCAAACTGAAAACCTTACCGCAGCTGGAGGATGTCGCCACCGACCAGCAGACCGGCGGATTGGCGGTCTCGCTGATCATCGATCGCGTCACCGCGTCGCGCCTCGGTATCGCTCCGTCGACCATCGACAACACTCTTTACGACGCCTTGGGACAGCGCCAGATCAACACGATGTACACCCAACTCAACCAATACCATGTGATCCTCGAAGCGCTGCCGCAGTTCCAACGCGATCCCAACGTCCTGCAACATCTGTATATCCAGGCCAACGCTTCGTCCGGAACCTCGGGACCGGGAGCTTCTTCCTCGTTTGCATCCTCCGGATCTTCTTCCGCCGGATCGAATGCGACCACCACTTCGGTGCTCTATACGCCTTCTTCCGGCGTGCTCGTTCCCATTGCGAATGCGCTGTCGCCAAGCAATAGTTCGACTGGATCGACCTCGAACTCTTCCGCGAACACCGTCACCAGTACGGCGATGAGCAACGCCGTGCCCCTGAGTGCATTTACCCATGTCCAGCGCGCAACCGAAGCGCTCTCCATCAATCATCAGGGACAGTTTCCCTCGGTCACGGTCTCGTTCAATCTCGCGCCCAATGCGGCCCTGGGAAGCGCCATCACCGCAATCGACAAAGTGCAGAAGGACATGAACATGCCGGCGAGCTTGCAGGCGGATTTCCAGGGCACAGCGGCTTCGTTCAAGAACTCGCTTTCGAACGAGGCCCTGTTGATTCTCGCCGCGCTGGTGACCGTGTACATCGTGCTCGGGCGTGCTGTACGAAAGCTTCGTTCATCCAGTCACCATTCTTTCCACGCTTCCTTCCGCCGGAGTCGGCGCGCTGCTGGCGCTCATGTTATTTCGTCAGGATCTCAGCGTGGTCGCCATTATCGGCATCATCTTGCTCATCGGAATTGTGAAGAAGAACGGAATCATGATGGTGGACTTTGCGCTCGAAGGCGAGCGCCAGCACGGCAAGAATGCCACCGACGCCATCTATGATGCCAGCCTGCTGCGCTTCCGCCCGATCATGATGACCACCATGGCCGCGCTGCTCGGAGGCCTCCCATTGGCTTTCGGAACCGGAATTGGCTCGGAAATTCGACGTCCCCTGGGAATCGCCATGGTGGGAGGACTTTTGCTGAGCCAGGCGCTCACGCTGTACACCACCCCAGTGATTTACATCTTCTTTGACAACCTCGGGAAAAGATTTTCCGGCTCGCGCGCTGGCGAAACCTCGGGCGGCACCACGCAACCGGAAGCGCAGCCATGAATCCTTCTGAACTTTTTATCCGGCGGCCCGTGGCAACGACCTTGCTAACCATCGCCATCGCCATCGCCGGAGCGGTTGCCTACACTGTGCTGCCAGTTTCTCCGCTGCCCCAGGTCGACTTTCCAACCATCTCCGTCTCTGGGTCCTTGCCGGGAGCGAGCGCGCAGATTATGGCATCTTCCGTGGCTACCCCGCTCGAGCGGCAGTTTGGCCACATCGCAGGCGTCTCGGAAATGACCTCCGCCAGTTCGCTGGGGAGCACATCGATCACGATTCAATTCGACCTCAGCCGCAATATCGACGGGGCAGCGCGCGATGTCGAAGCTGCCATCAGCGCGGCTCGCACCTACCTGCCGGCAAATCTGCCCGCCAATCCCACGTATCGAAAAGTGAACCCCGCCGATGCCCCGATCATGATTATTGGTCTGACCTCCAGCAAGTACGACCGGGGCAAACTGTATGACGAAGCCTCCACCGTGATATCGCAGAAGCTCTCTCAGATTCAGGGGGTGGGGCAGGTCTCAGTCGGGGGCAGTTCCCTGCCCTCGGTGCGCATCGATGTCAATCCGACGCAGCTGAACAATTACGGTCTGACGCTGGCCAACGTTCAAGCCGTGTTGAGCACTCAGAACGCCGACCTCGCCAAAGGTCAGATGTCCGACGGCGCGGTCACGGCCGACATTATTGCCAACGATCAGATCTCAGCCGCGAGTGACTATAAGCCGATAATCATCGGACACAGTAACGGAGCGGCCGTCCGGCTCTCCGATGTGGCCGCAGGTCACCGACGATGTTCAGAACATCCGTTCCGCTGGGTATCTGAACGGCATACCTTCCGTCACCGTCATCATCTTTCGCCAGCCCGGCGCGAACATCATCCAGACCGTCGACAATATTCGCAGCCAGTTGCCATTTCTGAAAGCTTCGATTCCGCAGGGCATCGACACCACCATCGTTCTCGACCGAACCACCACGATTCGCGCCTCGGTTAACGACGTGGAGCGCACGCTGCTTATCTCTGTGGGGCTGGTCATCCTGGTGGTCTTCGTCTTTCTGCGCAACGCGCGCGCCACCTTGATTCCGAGCGTCGCCGTCCCCGTATCTCTGATCGGCACCTTTGCCGTGATGTATCTGCTCGGCTACAGCCTCGACAACCTCTCGTTGATGGCGCTTACCATCTCGACCGGGTTCGTGGTCGATGACGCCATCGTGGTGATGGAAAACATCTCGCGTCACCTGGAACAAGGGATGCAACCCTTTGCGGCGGCGCTGAAGGGCGCACAAGAGATCGGCTTCACCGTATTTTCCATCAGCATTTCGCTGATCGCGGTCTTCATCCCCATTCTCATGATGGGAGGAATCGTCGGGCGCCTTTTCCGCGAGTTCGCCATCACGCTTTCGACCGCGATCGTCGTTTCCATGGTGGTTTCGTTGACCACGACCCCGACGATGTGTGCGTACCTGCTAAAGGACGAAAAGGAACAAGAAGCACGGCAGAATGTATCGCGTAAGCGAGAAATTCTTCGCCTGGATGCTCGAAACCTATCGCCGCACCCTGCTCTGGGTGCTCGACAATTCGGGGCTGACTTTGATCGTGTTGCTGGTCACGATCGCGTTGAACGTTGTGCTCATCATCAAAATTCCCAAGGGCTTCTTCCCGCAACAGGATACAGGCGCCATGGTCGGAGGCGTGCAGGGTCCGCAGGATTCATCGTTCCCCGCGATGGACAATTCGATCCGGCAGTTGGTCGGAGTCATCAAGAGTGATCCCGCCGTCGCCAATGTGACCGCCTACACCGGCGGGCAACGGCGCCACCAATGGCGGATTCATCTACATCGCTCTGAAACCGCTCAACGAGCGCAAGATCGGCGCTCCGCAGAATCATTAACCGGCTGCGTCCCAAGTTGAATCGATTGCCCGTGGCCTCGGCGTTCTTGCAGGCGGCCCAGGATCTGCGCATCGGAGGCCGGTCGAGCAATGCGCTTTACCAGTACACCATCCAGTGCGACAACGTTCAGGATCTGTCGAAATGGGGGCCCATCCTTTTAACGCGAAATGAAGAAACTCCCGGCCTGCAGGACGTCAACTCCGACCAGCAGAATGGCGGACTGGAAGAACTGCTAACCTACGACCGCACCACTGCCGCCAGGCTGGGAATCACGACGCAGTCGCTCGACTCCTCGCTCTATAACGCCTTCGGCCAATCCGAAGTCTCGATTATCTACACCCAACTAAACCAATACTACGTGGTTCTTGAGGTCGCTCCGCAATACTGGCAGAGCCCGCAAGGCCTGAAGGATATTTACCTGAATACCGCGAAAGGCCGGTAACGTGCCGCTCGGAGCGGTCGCAAGCTCTCTGAATCCGGCACCACGCCGCTCGCGGTAAACCACACCGGCTTATTTCCTTCGGTGACTGTTTCGTTCAACTTGGCTCCTGGAGTTTCTTTGAGCGATGCCACGCAGCGCATTGCTCTGATGCAGCAGAAACTGGGAACGCCTTCAACCATTCGCGGTTTCTTTGCCGGCACGCTGCAGGCTTACCAGCAGTCGCTGAGCACTGAACCGATGCTGGTGTTGACTGCGCTGCTCGCGGTTTACATCGTGCTGGGCATCCTCTATGAGAGTCTGGTGCATCCGCTGACCATCATTTCGACGCTGCCCTCGGCCAGTGTGGGCGCCATGCTGGCGCTGATGCTTTTCAAGATCGACTTGAACGTAATTTCGATCATCGGAATCGTGCTGCTGATCGGCATCGTCAAGAAAAACGCCATCATGATGATCGACTTCGCGCTGGTCGCGGAACGGCAGGAAGGCAAGAGCACGCGGGACTCGATCTTCGAAGCCTGCATGTTGCGCTTCCGTCCGATCCTGATGACAACCATGGCCGCGCTATTTGGGGCGTTGCCGCTGGCGTTCGGCACCGGAACTGGTTCGGAGCTGCGAAGACCGCTCGGGATCACGATCGTGGGAGGATTGATCGTGAGCCAGATGCTCACGCTCTATACCACACCGGTGGTCTACCTGTTCCTCGATCGCTGGCGGCTTCGGTTGCAGAGCAAACAACACGGAGCGCTTCCGTCTCCAACTCCGGAGGTCAGCTAGCGAGGACTGAGATGTTAGGCAGAAACGTTATGACGATCTTTCAGCAAAAATCGGTGGGCCGCAGAACTCGGACGTGGACAACTGCGCTCTCGTTAATATTATTGGCGATGTTATCGGGCTGCGCCGTCGGGCCGAAATACCATCCACCCGCGCCGCCACAGCCGCCCGCTCCCGATTACAAGGAATCACCCACCCAATTCAAGGAAAATGAAGGTTGGACGGTGGCACAGCCCTCCGATTCCAAGCTGCGCGGCAAGTGGTGGGAGATCTTCAACGATCCCGAACTGAATGCGCTCGAAGAGCAGCTGGATATCAACAATCAGAACATCAAGCAATTCTTCGAGAACTTCATGGAAGCTCGCGCCATCGTGCGCGAGGCGCGTTCGCAATACTTTCCAACCCTGGCGGTTGCGCCCTCGTTCAGCCGTTCGCGAACCTCGGGAAACTTGAGCACGACTCCGGTCAATACGACCGGAGGCACGGCTCCCAAACCGCAACTTCAAAGTACGATCTATTCACTGCCCCTCGAAGCGTCCTGGGAGCCCGATCTTTGGGGCAAGGTCCGCAACACGGTGCGCGAATCCCAGTACGCCGCTCAGGTCAGCGCGGCGGATCTCGAGAACGAGCGTCTGACCGAGCAAGCCAGCCTGGCGGAGTTTTTCTTTCGAGATTCGCGGCCAGGACCAGATGCAAAAGATCTTCAATGACACCGTGGAGGCCGACCAGAAAGCGCTTGACCTCACCCGTGCGCTCTACGAAACCGGCATTGATGACCAGATTTCGGTGGTCGAAGCCGAGACCACGCTGCAGAGCGCGCAGGCTGGAGCGACGAACGTCGGAATCGCGCGCGCTCAGTACGAGCACGCCATCGCGATGCTCGTAGGCAAGTCGGCCACGAATTTCTCCATTCCCGTGAAGCCGATGACCGTCGCTCCGCCTCCGATTCCAGTCGGCGTACCCTCGGAACTGCTCGAGCGCAGGCCAGACATCGCCGCCGCCGAACGCTCCATGGCCGAAGCGAATGCGTTGATCGGCATCGCGTATGCAGCTTATTATCCGACGCTGACTTTGAGCGCGGATGGAGGCTTTGAAAGCTCAGCTTTCACCAAGTGGCTCTCCTGGCCCAGTCGCTTCTGGTCGGTGGGCACATCGCTCTCTGAAACTATCTTTGACGCCGGTCTTCGCCGAGCCACGGTCCAACAATACGTCGCGACCTACAATGCGGATCTTGCCGGTTACCGTCAGACCGTGCTCACCGCATTCCAACAGGTGGAAGATTCTCTCGCCGAGGTCCGCATTTTGTCCAAGGAGATTCAGCAGCAGCAACAGGCGGTAAACTCCTCGCAAACTTTCCTCAAGCTCGAACAGGGCAGATACGAGACCGGCATTGATCCCTACATCGATGTGTTGATTGCCCAGACTACGGTGCTCGCGGACCAGCAGACTCTGAATAGTCTGCAGGTGGAACAGAATGACCGCCGCCGTGGCGCTGGTCGAGGCTCTGGGTGGCGGCTGGGATCGTTCGCAATTGCCGACCCCGCAGCAGGTGACCGAGAAACCGCCTAAAACTGATACGACCATCGAACACTAATCTGGCCGGGCAGACTTAGCCCGACCCAGAATCGCGTTTTAGCAACTACCTTTCTTCAATATCCGTGTGCTCGCAAATGCAAAGGAGTTGCGAAGACGGCGATTAGTGGACCAACGCCTCAATCGCCAACGCATGCAATCCATCGCTGTCCGACACTTTGCCTTTGACTACGATCCCAGGAACGCCGATCCGGTCGAGAATGTTCTCCGGAAGCCGAACTCCATTCTGTTCGCCGAGGACAAGGTAGACTTGTCCGCCCTGGTCGGGAACAAACAGCAGCGGACTACCCGCTGCCGCGCAGAGTTTCGCACAGAAGGCATGATCGTAGGCATGCGTGTGACTGCCGAGATAACA
Organism: uncultured Acidobacteriota bacterium; assembly: GCA_963762385.1. Classification (GTDB taxonomy): domain Bacteria; phylum Acidobacteriota; class Terriglobia; order Terriglobales; family Acidobacteriaceae; genus JABDBE01. The sequence goes on from CAVXKN010000003.1 coordinate 17,250, forward strand.
ATTTGCGTCGGTGACTTCGCCTCGGAGGCTCGCAGACTGTCCTGGCACAGTCTGTCCGACCAGCAGATCCACATTGCCTTGCTTAGCCATCCGCCGCGCTCGTGCCAGGTCAGACACCATGGGCTGCACTCGCGAAAAGGACATACTGTTCAGCCCGTACCGATCTCCGAATTGGAAAGCACACAATCCCAGTGCGGCGACGACGCCGAGTAACAGATTACTTGATCCGCTCTTTGTATCCTGGCTTGCATCGTTTCGCTCGCGCACACTCTGCTGATTTCCGTTACCGCTGTAGCTGACGCGCCAGATGGAGTTCGAACCGTCGTCGCTGACCAGCAGCGATCCGTCCTGAGCCACGGTAATACCAACCGGCCTTCCCCAGACGTGCCCGTTGTCGAACACAAATCCGGTCAGGAAATCTTCGTACTCGCCACTGGCCCGGCTCGTCTGATGTAACGGTACGCGGATCACTTCATATCCGGTGCGCACGGATCGGTTCCACGAGCCGTGCTCAGAGGCGAAAATGTCACCCCGATACTCAGCCGGGAACTGCGTGCCTTCGTAAAACGTCATTTCGAGCGAAGCGTTGTGCGGCTGCAACAGAACGTCAGGAACCAGCGCCTTCTCACTCAACTCCGGATGTTTGCCTTCGTGGCGCGGGTCCTGGTGGCCACCGATGTACCACCACGGCCAGCCATAGAAGCCGCCTTCGGTGACATGGGTGATGTAGTCGGGCACAAGATTGTCTCCCAACCCATCGCGCTCGTTGACCGAACACCACAACTCTCCGGTCTTAGGATTGATCGCCAGGCCGCCTCCTGCATTCCGGATACCGTACGCGTACACGCGCATCTCGGAGCCATCGGGATTGAACTCCAGAATGTCGGCGCGATTCTTTTCGTCCGGCGTGGTGTCGGGGTCGTCGACATTCGATGCCGACCCGACTGAGACGAACATCTTCTTGCCGTCGGCCGTGAACTGGACGTCGCGGGTCCAATGCCCCTCACCGTGCGGCAGGTCTCACAATGTGCTGCGTCGGTCCGCTCGCTTTCAAGTCGCCATTTTGATACGGAAAACGCACGACCGCGTCGGTGTCGCCCACGTACATCCACTGGGGATTGTCTCCGGGAGGATAGAAGGCAATGCCGTAGGGCTGCTTGAGTCCGGTCGCGAAAACGCCGGCCTGCTCGGGTTTGCCATCGCTGGTCATTCCGCGGAACACTCGGATTTTGCCGCTGCTGCTTTCTGCCAGAAAAATGTCGCCGTTGGGGGCAGTCCGGATCAACCGGGGATTATCCAGTCCGGTTGCGTATTGCTGCACGCTGAATCCGGCGGGAGCTTTCGGCCATGCACTTGCGTGGACGCGCGATTACTTCAGGTCCATTGGCTGCCGAATCGGTGGCGTACGGCGCCGGAAGATCTTGCACTGTGATCTTGCGTATTTTTCCGGGTTCCTCGAAGCGGAAATCTGTAAATGGAACCTGCGGCGCTGGCGCATTCGTTGTAACCGGCTTCTAGGTTGGCAGATGCGGATTCGGTTGTTTGCGCGCTCGGAGAATTCTTGAGTGTCTTTAAGTAAGTGACAATCTGCCATCGCTCCGACTCGGGCAGACTTGCCCAAGACGGCATACCGTTATTGACCGAGCCGATCGTGATAAACCAGAAAACCTCTCCGTCGGGTACGGCTTCCGTCGCGCCTCGGGATAAAGCAGGAATGTTCCCGGTGCCACGCCCATTGATTCCATGGCACGACCCGCAGTTCGTCGTATACAGTTTCCCACCTGCCGCTACGGCCGCCGGTTGTCCTGCATACGGATTCTTTCAATTGAAGACTGGACGTGGGTGCGTTATGAAAGTGCGCATCCTGCGCGGACAGCCTCAACGCGGGGAAAATCGACAAAACAGCACATACAGTTGCGGCAATAAAAGCGGCCCTCACGATGATCCTCCAAACCATGTTTGCTCTGGCCTTCACGGCCAGATCGTTACAAATTTGGATGAATCTCGGGTTTCTCGCGCTGCATCTTTGTTTGAAAGGCCCGCGATTTATTCGATCAATTCTGATCGGACGTAGGTTTCATCCATCGGGAGACCTCTATCTCGGATCGTCCCGTTCTTCCCCTTGCAAAGAATGCCTGGGAACGGCCCTCCAACTCCTAGAAGCCTACAAGGGCAAAACGGAATCTAATGAACCATGCGACTGCGAACACGCTTGATCGGTTTCGTTGTAACCATTCAGTTTGTCCTTTTCTTAACGCATTTTCTCCTCTACGAAACGTGGACCTTTTCACCCCCAGGAAGCGACCCTCCTGGGGCGCTCTGGATCAAGCTCGTTCTCGGTTTTTTGTCGGTGAGCTTCGTTGCCGCCTCGCTACTCGCCTTTCGCTATACGAACCCGCCCTTGCGGGCGTTTTACAGAGCGGCTGCGGTTTGGTTAGGTCTTTTGACGTTCCTTTTCTTCGCAGCGATTCTGTCCTGGGTTATATTTGGAGTCACTCGTCTGACCGGGCTGGACCTGAACTTTCATCGGATGGTGGAATGGTTGTTCGGTGTCGCGATCGTGGCCGGACTTTGCGGCGTTTTCAACGCCAGCTGGACACGAATCACACGAACCACAGTGCGGCTCGCGAACTTGCCGGCGTCGTGGCGCGGGCGAAGAGCGGCGCTGATCAGCGACGTGCATCTGGGGCACGTGCGAAATGGCAGTTTTCTGCGGCGCATGATTGCCACGATTTTGAGGGAAGAGCCAGACGCAATTTTTATCGCCGGAGATTTGTATGACGGCACGGCCATCGATGCCGGCCGAGCCGCGGAGCCGTTGAACCAGCTAACGGCCCCTCACGGCGTTTATTTTGTCGCGGGAAATCACGAGCAATTTGGGGACGACAGCAAGTATCTGCGCGCCATTGCGGCAGCGGGGGTGCGCGTCCTCAACAATGAAGTGGTGGAGGCAGATGGTCTGCAGATTGTCGGTGTGCCTTACCGCAACGCCACGCACGAAGGGGCCTTTCGGTCGGCGTTGAACGGGATCGGCTTGGATCGCGACCGCGCCAGCATCCTACTGACGCATGCCCCGGACCATCCGGAAATTGCGGAGTCTGCCGGCGTTTCCCTCCAGTTGTCAGGGCATACGCATCTAGGACAATTCATACCTTGGAGCTGGATGGCCAAGCGGATCTATCGGCAGTTTGTGTATGGCTTAAGCCGGATCGGCAAGATGCAGGTCTTCACCTCAAGCGGAGCAGGAACCTGGGGACCGCCGCTGCGACTGGGATCGAATCCCGAGATTGTAATGCTGGAGTTCGAGTAAGGTTCAACCCTTGCTGAATCGCAGCTGAACCGTCTCTCTCAGACGATGCTTCTCGCCGCGCTCAATGCTTCTGAATCACTTTCGCGATTCGCTCGAAGGCCCAGTCAATCTCCTGACGGCTGATGATGAGCGGGGGCGCGATGCGAATCACGCGGCCGTGCGTCTCCTTGCACAGGATTCCTTCTTCTTTGAGCGCTTCGCAGTAAGGACGCGCCGGGCCGTGCATTTCAATCCCGATCCACAAGCCTTTGCCTCGCACCTCTTTCAAGTCGGGGGTGCGCAGGGTTTGCAGCAGGGTCAGGAAATACGCGCCCAGTTCGGCAGAACGTTCCACCATGTTTTCTTCGATGAGGACGCGCAGCGCGGTCCGCGCGATGGCGCACCCCAACGGATTGCCGCCGAAAGTGCTGCCATGGTCGCCGGGGTGGTAGACCCCCAGAATCTCGCGCGACGCCAGCACGGCCGAGACCGGATAGAATCCGCCAGCCAGCGCCTTGCCTACGATCAACACATCGGGTGTGATGCCTTCGTGCATGTAGGCAAAAAGTTTGCCGGTGCGCCCAAGGCCGGACTGAATTTCGTCTGTCATCAGCAGCACCCGATTCTGGCGGCAGATTTCCGCTGCTTCCCCCAGAAATCCCTCGGGCGGAATGGCGATTCCGGCCTCGCCCTGAATGGGCTCGACCAGAAATGCGCAAGTGTTCGGTGTGATGGCTTCGCGCAGGGCGCGAGCGTCGCCGAAAGGAATGACTTTGAATCCCGGAGTGAACGGGCCGAAGCCATCGCGATATTGTTCGTCGCTCGAGAAGCTGACGATAGTGACGGTGCGGCCATGAAAATTGTTGGCACACACGATGATCTCGGCTTTGTCTTCGGGAATGCCCTTAATCTTGTAACCCCACTTGCGCGCCGTCTTGACTGCGGTTTCGACCGCCTCCGCGCCTGAGTTCATGGGCAGCACCATGTCGAAGCCGGTCAACTCATGCAGTTCCTTGCAGAGCAGCGGCAGTTGCTCGTTGCGGAATGCGCGCGAGGTAAGCGTGACTTTCCGCGCCTGCTCGCTCAGGGTCTGCAGAATCTTGGGATGACAGTGTCCTTGATTCACCGCGGAATACGCCGCCAGGCAATCGAGGTAACGTTTGCCCTCGACGTCATACACCCACACGCCCTCCGCCCGCTCGATCACCACGTCAAGCGGACGATAAGTGTGAGCTCCATACTGGTTTTCGAGCTCGATGAAGTCGTGGGTTCGCATGAGTTTCTCTATGAGTTCGGTCGTCATAAGTTCCTTTCAAACCGCAGCGAGACGTCGGCTACTGGTATTGATAACTACCTTCTCCCCACGGAAACTCAATTCCAATCTTGCAGGATTTCGCAGTGACGTAGAATCGAGCCTTTCCGGAGCGTTTGCCCTTCACAAACGGCAGCAGCGCGACATTGTACCCGCCCTGATCATCGGCTTTGGCTTTAGTCTGGGCACCCTCGTTTTCGGACTTCGTGTCGACCAGTAAGTCCTCGTTGGGCTGTAATCCTGTAACGTTGATGGACATGCCAAAATAGTACGGCCCGCTCTCAATAGCTGTCATTCGGCAAGACCCAGCGGTTTCTTCTATTGGGAACGGCACAATCTGTGCGAAGGCGCGCCAGTGGTCGTCGGCAGAAACCAGAGCAAGTTGAATTGGCTCACCTTTTCCGCCGAAAGCTTTAACATCGATGGGATCTTCGGCGATGTGGCGCACAGGGTCAGCGAGCACATTTACAACCTTGCCTTCTTCATTCACGTAAGCGTCGGCTACTGGTTGGGGTTCGCTGCCCACGTTGAGAACACACAGACCATAGCGCCCGTCCTTTGGTAGGCCCGACGCAAACAGGTTGTAAGTAATTACGGTTCTGTCTTGGATTCGGGTCCGCCCAATTTCTTTGTATGTTAGCTTTGCTCCCGACGAGTTGTACTTTTCACCCCAATGGGCTCCGTCCGGAACTGTTTGCGCGGAGGAATCTAGAAGGCACACCAAACCTGTCAGCGTCACGATGCAAATCAGTGCGACTCGTGCACAGTTCCTATTCATCAACCATTCGCTTCTTACTATTCCTTATCCAGCAGCATGGTCAGCAGCGCCATCCGCACATAGAGGCCGTTCATGGCTTGGCGAAAATACATGGCTCGGGGATCGGCGTCGACCGACTTGTCCAACTCGACCGTGCGGGGCAACGGATGAAGGATGAGCGCGTCCGCCTTCATGCGCTGCACGACGGTCGAATCGATGGCATAACGCTTGAGGCCGCTCACATCCCGCACTCGCTCGGGCCGGATTCGGGTTTGGTAAACCACATCCACTTCGCCAATCACGCGGTCAATATCCGACTCCAGTTCGTAGCGGACGCCATGCTCGTCGAGATATTCCAAGATGTCCGCTTTCATCTGCAGTTGCGGCGGGCTGACAAAGAACATCTTGACCCGCTCAAACTTGGCCAGCAAGTACGCCAGCGACCGAGCCGTGCGCCCCTTATCCAACTCGCCGATGATGGCCACACTCAGGCCATTCAGCGGACGCTGCCTGTAAATAGTGTACAGGTCGAGCAACGCCTGGGTCGGATGCTGCCCGCCATTGCCATCCCCGGCATTGATCACCGGCACCGTCGAGACTTCCGCGGCCCGGCGCGCGCCGTGCTCGTCGGGATGCCGAATCACGATCACATCCGAATAGCCGCTGATGATCCGGATGGAATCTTCCACCTGCTCGCCTTCGACCTCGGAAGAAAACGTACCCGCGTGCTCGGTCGACAAAACCCTGCCGCCCAGGCGATGCATGGCGGCCTCGAACGAAAGTCGAGTGCGGGTCGAAGGCGCATAAAAAAGCGTGGTCATGATGCGGTTCTGATAGTCGAGCGAGCCTCCGCGCGCCACCACGCGCTCCATGCCTCGCGAGCGCTCGAATAATTCCATGAGGAGAGGAACCGTGAATTGCTGAGATTCGACCACATGTTTCAATGGCGTTCCGCCTCGCAGAGACGATTCCAGGGTAGGAAACTTGATCAGCTTAAGAGAGGGGAAAGTCGGTCTTGGCATTAGCGTCCTCCCACCGGAAGTTCGAGCTGTGCGTTGAGCTCGATTTCCATCCCGGTCGTGATCGGGGAACATATGCGTGCCGTCAGTTCCGGCAACTGCCTGGCACAGATTCTCGCACGAAGTAATAATGGCTTCCTTCCCGCCGTGACGCAGAAAGCGCAACACCGATTCGATCTTTGGGGCCCATATTTCCCGGCGGAAAATGGCCGGCCTTCGCGTACTCTTGCTAACTCGCGTCGCGCCGACGCACTGCAGCGCACGCTGCGTGGGTTTTTTGTAATCCAGATACACGCAATCGGTGTCGGTAGAAATAACAAATAAATCTACGCCGATGCTCGAAGCCAGCAACGCAGAAGCGCGATCTTTGTCAATCACAGCCTCGACGCCTTGCAATCTCCCGTTGCTCCAGACTACGGGAATGCCTCCGCCTCCGCACGCGATCACCAGCACGCCCTGCTCGACCAGATCGCGAATGACTTCCAGTTCAATAATTTCAATCGGCTCGGGTGACGGAACCACGCGGCGATAACCGCGGGAGGCGTCCTCGACGATTTCCCATCCGAAAAGGCGTTTGCGCTGCTCGGCATCGGCGCGCGAATAGAAAGGACCGATCGGCTTGCTGGGATGCTGCATCGAGGGATCGCGCAGCGATACCAAGCTCTGGGTGAGAACAGTCGCGACTGGCATGTGCAGATTGGCCAGGCCCAGTTCGTTTTCCAACGATTGCTGCAGAAGATATCCGATCTCACCCTGGGTGGACGCACCACAAACATCCAGCGGTAACCCAGGGACTTGGCTCTCTCCCCGTTCCGAACGCAGAAGCTCCGCTCCAACTTGCGGACCGTTGCCGTGCGTGAGCACGATCCGGTAACCGGCGCGGACTAAACCGACGATCTGAACTGCAGTCCGCTGGGCGTTTGTGCGTTGCTCAGTAATCGTTCCTTTTTCTCCCGCCCGAATCAGGGAGTTTCCGCCCACGGCAAGGAGCATGGTCTTCATAATTGCAGCCAGCTTGATGGAGGCTGGGCGTCCCGCTCGTCCAGTAGGCCCAGGACGCCCGTCCTCCGTTCACACGTGCACCAACTCTTGCAACTCGGCAAGCCCCGGCAACTTGACGAACTCACCTTTCATCAGTTCCAGCATGATCGCCTTTTGTGCGTGCAGCCGGTTCTCCGCTTGCTGATATACCAGCGACCGTGGCGAGTCGATGACATCGTTGGTGACTTCTTCGCCGCGATGCGCCGGCAGGCAATGCAGAAAGATGGCATCCCGCTTGGCCCGCCGAAACAAAGTCGCATCCACTTGATAAGGATGGAAGATGTGATTCCGCTTCTCGGCTTCTGCCTCTTCGCCCATGCTTGCCCAGACATCGGTGTAGATCACATCCGCCGCTCGAGGCTGCCTCTTCGGGATCGTTCGTGACCGTGCAAGTGCCACCTGTCTCGGCCCCGCGCTCGCGAGCCCACCGCACCGACTCCGCGTCCAGTTCGTATCCCGGCGGCGTGGCCACCCAAACGTGCGCGCCAAGCTGCGCTCCAGCAAACATCAAGTGATCGCGCAACGTTGTAACCATCGCCAATGAATGCGATCTTCAATCCCTCCAGATTGTGTTTCGCTTCCCAAATGGTGAGGTAGTCCGCCATCGCCTGGCAGGGATGACTGAAGTCAGTAAGCCCATTGATAACCGGAATGCTGGCGAACCGCGCCATCTGCTCAACCACTACATGCGAGAAAGTGCGAACCATGATGCCCTGCACCATGCGTTCCAGGTTCTTAGCCACGTCGTATACCGACTCGCGTTTGCCCAGATTTATTTCGGCGGGCGAGAGATAAATCGAGAATCCGCCCAGTTGCTGAATGCCGACATCAAAAGTTACTCGCGTGCGTAAAGAAGGTTTCTCGAAGATCATGGCCAGTGTCTGCCGCCGGAGTGCCCCGCTGTAGGCGGTCGGGTCAGCCTTTACTTGGCGGCCAAGAATGAGCAGGTACTGAATCTCCGAGGGCGAGAAATCTCGAATCGAGAGAAAATCTTTGCCAGTCATCTTCAGGCTCCTGCCAGGGCTGGCTCGTGCTCACGTGAAAACTCGGCAAGCATTTCGGCCAGGCCCGGCTTGGTGAGTTCTTGGACTTCATAGGTGACTCGTAGGTTGGGCTTGTCGATTTTGACCACGCGCGCGAGGTCAATCGGCGTAGCGATCAGGACCAGATCGCAGGGAGTGCGTTGGATGGTTTCTTCCAGTTCATGTCTTTGCAAAGCGCTGTAACCCATGGCGGGCAACAGGTTCGTCAAGTGTGGAAAGCGTTCGTAAGTGCCGCGAATCGATCCGACGGCGTAGGGCCGCGGGTCCACCAATTCGATTGCCTCACATTGCCGCGCTGCGACTACACCGGCGCCGTAAGGCATTTCACCGTGAGTGAGTGTAGGGCCGTCCTCCACCACCAATACGCGCCGTCCCTTGACCAAGATACGGCTCGTCCACGAAGACTCTGCAGGCCATCTCCAAAACTGCCGCCTTTGGGGTTGTGAAGCTTTATGTTTTGCCGAACCGTCTCAATGTCACGCTGCTCGGCTGTGTCTACTTTGTTGATCACGATCACATCCGCACGCCGCAGATTGACTTCACCGGGGAAGTACGACAAGTTCATGTCCCGGACGGTGCGGGTCTGCAACAACAATTTCGAGGTCGGAAACGTAGAACGGAGTGTCGTTGTTGCCCACCGTCCCACAAAATGACGTCCGCTTCTTTCTCCGCCCGGCGAAGAATTTTTTCGTAGTCCACTCCGGCGTACACCACGGTGCCCTTGCTGATGTGCGGTTCGTATTCTTCGCGTTCCTCGATGGTGCAGTGCTGAAGGTCGAGGTCCTCTATGTTGGCGAAACGTTGGACAGCCTGCGCCGCCAGATCTCCGTAAGGCATGGGGTGTCGAATAACCACTACCTTTCGACCCTGACGGCGTAACTCCTCGGCGACCAGGCGCGATACTGGACTTTTGCCGCATCCAGTTCGCACCGCGCACACGGAGATAACCGGAATCGACGACTTGATCTGGGTGTGCTCGGTTCCCAGAAACCAGAAGTCGGCGTCGGCAGCCACCGCACGCGAGGCGAGATGCATCACCGCCTGGTGGGAAACATCGCTATAGGAAAACACGACTGCGTCAATCTCATAATCGGCGATTACGTTTTCCATGTCTTTCTCTTCGAAGATAGGAATGCCGTCAGGATACAAGCGTCCTGAAAGCTCCGGTGGATAGCGGCGGTTGGTAATGTCAGGAATCTGAGTGGCGGTGAAAGCCACCACGTGGCAGTTGGAATTATCGCGAAATAAGACATTAAAGTTATGAAAATCCCGGCCTGCAGCGCCGAGAATTAAGAGTCTCTTCATGGGATCCCTCCGAGGGGAGATGGTTACTTCATATCTTCTCCCTTGGCGACCATCGCGGCAGTACTCCTTATCACCACTGAAGGTGATTTTTGGCACAGCCCGAGCCGCTTTTTTAAGGCGAAGAATCGCAGTTGCCTGCCGCCATTCTGGCGAGCGCGATCCGCAAGCCATCACTCACCCCGGTGATGGGGATCACGGCAGGCTCTGGGCAGCAAAGCTGAGAATAAATACAGATCTCGGATGTTTATGAATTCCGAGTCTGATGAACATGTCGTCATGACCGCCATCGCGGACAAACGAGAAACCGGCGCTAGTTTGATATTTCTTGGCCTCGCCGTCTGGGTCGTGGATCTCCTCGTGGTCTTTTTCCTGCCGTCCGGAATTAAGTTGGGACGGCAAATGACCTTCTTCGACATCATCATCGGGATGGGTGCGCTGGGTCTGGCTCTGCTAATCATCGGCTATAAGGTTCGCGGCGACTCCAGCGCAGACTAATCTTTCAACTTCTTGACGCAATGGGAGGAAATCATGGCCCACTCATATCTGGTTCTGGGAGCCGGACGGCAAGGCATCGCGGCGGCGTACGACCTGGCGCGCTTTGGCGAGGCGTCGCAAGTTACGCTGGCCGACCTTAATCAAGAACGGGCACAAGCCGCGGCTGACAAAGTGAACCGTCTTGCGAATACCCGAATCGCCGATGCGGTCGGGCTCGATGTCCGCGATGAAAATGCTTCGCGCCGAGCCCTAAAGGGTTATGACGTCGCGCTGAGTGCAGTTCCGTACTTTTACAACTTCGCTCTCACCCGTGCAGCGATTGACGCCGGGGTTTCGTTCTGCGACCTGGGCGGCAATACGGAAATCGTTCGACAGCAGCATGCTCTCGATCGGGACGCACAGCGTGCGGGCGTGTGCGTAATCCCTGACTGCGGCATGGGACCCGGCATGGGCAACAACCTCGCGGTCTATGCCATGGAATTGGTCGGCGATCCCGAGGATGTGCATCTCTACGACGGGGGTCTGCCGCAGAAGCCGCAGCCACCGTGGAACTACGCGCTGACCTTTGCCATCGAAGGTCTGACCAATGAATATTACGGAGGAATGACCATCCTGCGAGATGGCAAACTGTTTCATGCACCGTGCTTTACTGAATTCGAGATGACCGATGTTCCACCGATCGGCAGGCTGGAGGCTTTTCTGATCGCTGGCGGCGCCTCGACCGCACCATGGAGCTTTCAAGGCAAGCTTCGCACCTACCAACTGAAGGTATTGCGGTATCCGGGCACCTTTGCACAATTGAAGGCTTTCTCCGACCTCGGTCTATTCGACCCCAAACCAGTTCGGGTGAACGGCAAGGAAGTGGTTCCGCGCGAGGTCTTCAACTCTCTATTCGAGCCGCAAGTGCGCGTCGACGACGTAGAAGACGTTTGCATCGTTCGAGCGCACGCAAAGGGGAAGAAAAACGGACAGCCCACCGAGGCAGTTGTGGAGATCGTCGATTACTACGATAAAACTACCGGATTTACTGCGATGCAACGTCTGACGGGCTGGCACCTATCCATCGTTGCCGTCATGGTGGCGAAGCAGGACGTCCCAGCCGGCGCGCTCCCGCTGGAGCTGGCTGTGCCGGGCAGGGCTTTTGTCCGTGAAGCCAGAAGGCGCGGCTGGAAGATTACGGAACGCAGTGCACCGGCCCCGGTTGTCGAAGAAGCGTTCGCTCTGATGGGGTAGCCCCTATTGCTGGGATTTTGCTTGATGCAGGCCCGACCGTTCACCGTCGAGCGACGGCTAAGCGAGCGTCCTCACTCTTGACACGGCCGGGCCCACTTTGCGGTATTCAGTTTTTAGTTCCTCCGAAATTATTACTATCCCTTCTAACCTCATTTGTCGGTGAACTCTGTCACGAATGCGCGGTCAATTTGCTGCCGATGCTGGACTCATTCCATGTACTCGATAACGAAAATCACGAACGCTCGTACCCGCCGGTAACTTCTTCAAGCTGCTTCGGCGGCCCTTTTCACCGCCGCCAGCTTTAGCACTTTGGGTTCGACCATCCTTGCAAAATCTTCCCACGCCATCCGCACCAACTCGCGGTGGGAACCGGCGTTGAAGGCAAACTCCTGGTCTCGCGACAGAGCTTCATCGGCGTACACTTTCATTCCATAGAGATTGCCAAACGGCGGCATCGCACCGGTTTCGCAATCCGGAAACCTATTCCTGAATTCGCTCTCTGCCGCCAACTGCACCACATTAGCTTTCGTCGCCACCTTCAGGCGCTCCAGATCCACGTGCTGGGAAGCGCACACCACAACCATCACCAGGTCGTCATCGATCTTGACAATCACGGTTTTCGCAAGCTCCTTTCCAGCAATGTGTGTGAGCGCTGCGATGGCCCCGGCGGTGTAGGCCACTGAGTGGGAAATAACTACGTACTTGATGTTGTAAGTGTCGAGGAACTGTCTGAGTCTGAGTAGCGACATACAAATCTCCTTATCTGAATACGGTGCCGGTCTGCCGAGACTGAGCGGATCCCGCCTCGGCTTATTGCGCGGAGCGTATTCCGCCAACATGATTTTGAGCGACGATCCCGCTGTGGCAGGCTTCGCACATGGTCTGGCCTTCCAGTTGGTTAAGCCGCCGTTCCACCGCAAGCGCGTTCGGAGTCTTGCCCCGGCCCGATTGCTGGTGCTCGGCAAACGTGAGCAGTTCCCTCATTAGTTGAGCCTGCGACGAGAGTCGCTCACGAACGTTGGGATCCATGAACCAAAACGCGGAACTCTCTCGTTCCGCCTGGACGACGCGGTTGCGCAGCGATTCGAGTTCAGCTTTGTCCCGCTCCACCTGCTCCAGTGGCGTGACACTGATCTCCGCTCGCCGCCACATGCGAGAGCTGTCGTTGTTGCTTTGCACTGCCGTGGCATCGCGTTGGGATACGGCATCGTTCGGTGGAGCATTCGTGGGTAGTTGAGAAGAGGCCGCGGCGCCAAACGCGACCATCGCGGCCAGACATAGCGCAAACAGAAACGTTGGGAGACGCATAAAATACCCCCTTCTGTTGCTCAGATACACGTCTTCACTATTCCTTTATCAGTTCTTCGAGGCACGCGATAGGATCGGGCACACAGTTGCTTGTGACGCGTTGGCGAGCGCACCTGTTACGAGTGACCCATCCTTGCTAGTCGAAATCTGCAGCGCCCAACTCTGCACGTGGCTCAGGTCGTTGCCCGCCTGTTCACTGCTTAAGGTGACGGACGTTACGGAAATCTTTGTGCCCAACAGTCATCAATGGATATGTAGGATCGGCAAACTCTGTCATCAAGTAGCGTTCGTGCTTATTTCTGACCGTTGAGGACGCCCCTCATGACGCTTAGCATGTCGAGGATCCCAAAGGAAAAGATGGGAAACGCGACCAGCCTCTTCAATCTGATGCGGAATATCGGAGGCAGCTGCGGAATCGCCATTATGACAACTTTTCTCGCGCGCCGGACCCAGATGCATCAGAACCGTTTGGCCCCGAACATCGCGGCAGGTGATTCGAAAACCCAAGCCACCTTGCAGCAGATGCAGGCTTGGTTTCACGCGCACGGCGCAGACAACTATACCGCTGCCCGGAAGGCCCTCGCCACGACCTACGGAATGGTGCAAACGCCACGCCGCCATGCTTTCGTTCGTCGAAGCATTTTGGATCATGGGCGTTGTGTTTCTCGTCATGCTGCCGTTTATCGTTCTGCTGCGAAATGCCGACAACATCCCTCCAACGCACCCAGGCCTGGTCGTCAAAGAGCGGATGCCGGAAAGTCGACCGGAGTCACGAGAGGAAGATCCCGTCCTGGTGGAGGTCTGACAAAACTGACCTCTCGGATTTTCCTGGCTGGGCGGATCACGCGCATTCCGGAATCTACGAATTGATCCGATAAGACGCCCTCCTGGTTAGGAGACAGGATCACGCTTTTCGCAAGCAGCGTTTTCAAGATGCAGTTAAACCCACATATCGGCCGGGAGCGGGATGCGCCCTCGTGAGGAGCAGGCGCAGATTGGTATCCGCTGGCCGACTTGTCGTTCCTAATCCTTTCGATATACGCTCTGGTACTCACTTGCGACTCGATCGGGGCGACTTCGCCTGAGTGGCGCATGAAGGAAATGACCGCCAATGACGACTTCGAACGGTTCCGGACCGGCGCAGCGAAGTACGCCGCCTACCTCGAGACGCCCGAGGGCCGACTGCGCCTCGATCTCGCCTTTGCCAACTTGCAGGACTTTCTCCCGCAGGCCACACGGTCTTTGCACGCTCTCGATCTTGGGTGCGGTACCGGCGCCATCGCGGTGCGCCTGGCGCGACTTGGCCTTCACGTCACGTTGCTGGATGCGTCCGTAGCCAATGCTGGATTTCGCGAAGCGTGCAGCGCGGGAAGCAGGAGTTACGGAGAGGATTGCGCTGAAACACGGCGATGCCGCTCAATTGGCAAACTTGTTCCACGCCGAGTCGTTTGATGTAATTCTTTGCCACAATATTCTGGAATATGTTGACGACCCGTGTGCTGTGTTGCGCAGTGCGGCTCGCGCCTTGCGAGATCCGTCCAGCATAATCTCGGTATTGGTGCGTAACCAGGCAGGTGAGGTGTTAAAGGCCGCAATACAAGACGGCGACTTGGCCGCGACCGAGCATAATCTCACCGCTGAGTGGGGACATGAGTCCCTGTACGGAGGAAGAGTGCGGCTATTTACGGCGGAGAGCCTGCAAGCCATGCTGCTCGAATCGTCACTCGCGGTAACTGCGGAGCGTGGCGTACGGGTCATGTCGGATTACTTGCCGCCGAAGGTTTCCCGAAGTGATGAGTACGAGCGGATTCTGCAGCTAGAGCGCAAGCTGGGCAGGCGACCGGAGTTTGCCGCAGTCGCCCGCTACACGCATTGCCTGGCACATCGCGCAGGGCCAATCGTGCAAGCCCGGTGATGAAGGACGGTACATGAACAACGTCACAGCCCAGTCTTCGTCGTCCGGATCTCGCATGATGACACCTGATGCCGGTATTTCGCTCGGGCTCGGCCTCACCAACGAATGTAATCTTGCCTGCGCCTTCTGCTACCGCGATCCGACTCGCGCCGATCGTCTCTCCCTGGATCAAGTGAAGGCAGTCATGGAACGCTTGCCCGTACGCTCGGTGAATCTCGGCACCGGCGAGAACGGCATGCATCCCGACTTCAAGGCAATACTGGCCTACCTGCGAACGAAATCGGTCAAGCTCACCATCACTTCCAATGGTCATAGTGTTGCTGTTCTGGAAGACAACGAACTGCGTGCCTTCCATGACATCGAGTTCTCTCTCGATTACGCCACGCAAGCCGAACAGGATGCACAGCGCGGGCACGGCAATTGGGCACTCATCCACCAGCAGGCAGAACGGTGTCTCAGGCTGCGTATTCCTGTAACCATCGTCGCCGTCATGATGAAGTCGAACTACTTGCGTTTAGCGGATGTGGCGCGAGTAGCCAAACAGTTTGACGCTCCTTTGCGAGTGAATGTCTACCAAGCCGTGCGATCGGACATTTATGCGCTGAGCTACGAAGAGTACTGGGAAGGGTTCCGGCGCCTCTTTGAGGAGACCGATGTAATCGCGATTGGCGAGCCGCTGGTTCGCGCAATGGCGGGACTCCCACCGCTCCGAGGCGGTTGTGGCGTGAGCACCGTACGAGTGACACCAAGAGCCACGACACAACCCTGCGTCTATTGGCCAGGATCGGGGGAGCCGCTTTCAGATTTGATCTCCGACGGGGCTCAACATTCTAGATTCCGCACCCTTCGAGCAAGCCCGCACCCTTCCCGAACGCGTGCCAGCCTTGCGAGTTCCGCGAGTCGTGCCACGGCGGATGTGCCGGACGACGACGCTTGCAAGGCGCACTGCTACAGCCTGATTCTTATTGTCCGATCATTCGCGGGCAAGCGCCCGACGACTGCGAGATCCGCATGGCCGCAAATCGCGATCTGCCCAAGATGAGCAGTTCCTGCACTACCGTCGTGATCGCCAGGTAGTCTGATTCGTGGAAACGAACGGAAAGTAAAGACTCAGACTTTCAGGCGACTCGGATAACGAACTGTTCCATTCTTGTTCATCGTAATGGCGTAAATACCATCGAAATACGCGTCGAGGAGCTTCGTGATCGAGGCGTTCGACTCAGCCATCCACTTCTTCCAGCGCGCTCGGCACTTTCGATACTCTTCCTCATAGAACAGCTTGAAAAGGCGCTTGAGTTTTCGATCTTCAATCAAGCTGTGCAGATGGATAGAACCTAGCCGGTCGATGTACGTATCCCACATCCGGTACTGGTGAACATGGCTTCCACGAGATTGAACGCACTTGTCCAGCGCATTATTCACGACTTCTCGCAACGCGGCGCACAGGTCGCAAATAGCTGGCAATCGAAGGTCATTGCGATACTAACGTTCCACCAGCGTCAGATAATTGACCAGCCTCAGATCAAGGATGTAAATCTCATGGAAGAATGCTTCCATGTGGAACTGAAGATACCTATGTTTCAAGATTCTCTTAGTACGATACGGAAAGCGACTAATGTAGTACTCGATATCCTGCAGCGCATCGCGCGAGGTAACGATCTCCTGAAATCCAATGCTTAGCTTTTTTATGAATGCCTCGCGACCTGTAAGACTGCTGGGCGGTCTCGGTGGAGTTGGCGGTCCGAGGTCGAACAGATGTTTTCTAATTTCTTCGCTGAGAAGCCTGCTATTCTCCTTTGATTTCAGCCATCGCGCGAAGTCCTTTGCACCTACGCGGAGATATGCGCGTTGAAACCTCTCGAGGCCTTTCATAGATACCGCGTCGCAGGGACAAGCTCGTGGTTCGCCTGCTGAAACTCCTTCTGTGCAGCTTCCAACGGAGCAAG
Organism: uncultured Acidobacteriota bacterium; assembly: GCA_963762385.1. GTDB lineage: Bacteria > Acidobacteriota > Terriglobia > Terriglobales > Acidobacteriaceae > JABDBE01. Next base: position 33,913 of record CAVXKN010000003.1, read on the forward strand.
ATCGAGGTTCTCTAAGATACAAACATTGCCTAGGAAGATGATGATGACGAAAACGCCTTGACTGAGCACCTTGTTCGCGACCTCAGGTGGAAGGCTGACTACTCCTAACGCGGTAGAAAGCAAGCCTCCGTGGCCGAACTCGTTCAGAAACTCGCTGGTTCGCTTGACCATGTCCTCAAATTGAGAAGCCATGAACGTGCGACGCTGGGAGAAGCTGTCGTCGATCATCTTTGCGCGCTTCTTCATTCCAGAGTGACCGGTGCAGCGTCCTCTCGTCGCTAGGGCTATCGTCTCTTCGATCTCCTTGTCGGACGAGACGTAACCAAGATAGAGACCGTTGAGCAGCGCGTCGACCAGACTCTTTTCGAGAGCGTAAGCACCGGTCAAGTTATCGACCTCGACCAAGGTGACGATTGCTGAGGCGAGCGCCACGCAACGAACGAAGTAGTGATACATGAGCCGATAACGATTCGAGGCGATCGCCTTCGCGTGTTCGTCTCCTAGAGCTGCGAGCGTCTGCAAGAGCTTGCGATAGCGCAGTACTTTGTCGGTCATGAGTTCAGCTTACCTCAAACCCCTGAGCCGCAGACGCGCCCGCCAACTCTCGGGAAGGTGGCTAAGCTTCGTCCTGTGCGCGACTTATTGCGCGGGCATCCATTTGTCTGAGCCGGTCAACTTAACCGACACGTCAGAAATAAAGATGTGCAGGGGCTTGCCATCGGCGGCGCCGCGATGCTCGGTTGAGAACAGAATTGGACCTGCCGTTTTGTAGCCTGCCCACGTCGCGAAGACGCGGCTCGGCGGCTTGGCCCCGCCGCGGTGATAGTCAAAGTACACGACGCGGTTGTCTTTACCAACGTAGAGGTCCCAGGTGTCGCCGGGCGTGTAACCGCTATCTGCGGGATACTTCACCGGAATCAGCTCGGCCATACCGGGACCCACCGGCAGGTTAAACTTGCCCTGATCGATCGCGCTGGCGCTCTTGTCCCAATAAGCGTGGAACGGGAACAGAGTCCAATAATTGTCGTTGACAAAAGACGGTTCGACTTCATTCTTCACCTGGTCGGATTGACTGCTGAGTTGCGAGCTGTCGTACGAAACCTTGACCGGCTTGCCGTCTTTATCCGGCCCTTCGTAAGCTGACTTTGCCGGTCTTAGGCTCCCACTCCCATTTGTGAGCAGCTTTGAAGAGTCCGGTAATTTCTCCGTTCCAGGTGTAGCGGATGGCCTCAACCTTGTCCCACGAATCGATACCGTAGGTCTTGGCGACTTGATCGAGAATTGGCGAGCGCGTCGGCGCCCGGCGGGTTTTGGAGCAAGGACCAGCACTCCGCAAAGCAGAAGACCCATCATGGTTAAACGGCAGGCATTTCTCATAGAGTTCGCTCCTCGGTGAATTGAACGGATGCAATGTAGGATGACAGTGTAAGCCTTCGGGATACAAGCGTCGACCGTGCACACCGCTGCCGTAAGTACGCCAATGACGGAATCAATTCAACACCCCAATTCCTACAGTTGAGAGATGAAGAGATCGAATCGACGATTGTGCTGCAATTCACATCTCCCCCGGAGTCGAAACAGGAGAGCCTCTACCATTGAGGCTCTCCTGCTTTGCGAACAGTTAGCTAGCCTTGGCGAAGGTCATATCTGGCTTCGCCACGCCTGACCGCAGTGATCGGAAACCCGCGCGAATCTCTTCTGAAAGAAGTTGGGGCTGCTCAAACGCCGCAAAGTGTCCACCTTTGTCGAGCTGGTTGTAATGGATCAGTTTGGGATAGGCTTTCTCGGCCCAACTCCGCGGCGCTGGATACAGCTCATCGGGAAAGACGCTCACGGCAACCGGGATGTTGACGCCTTTGGCATTGAAATACCCAAGTTTGCCCCAATTCTCCCAATAGAGACGGGCGCCAGAAAGCGCCGTGTTCGTCAACCAGGCGATCGTGATGTTGTCGAGGACGTCGTCGCGCGTGAGGCCTTCGGATTTTCCCGCAAAGACGCGTGCGATCAGCTCGTAGCTGCGCGCGTCGTGATCGAGGAAATAAGCCGCCAGGCCGACGGGTGAGTCCGCGATTCCGTACAACGTCTGCGGTCGCAGCCCCATCTGGTACCCGTAGGCAATTCCCTTTTGATATACAAACTGCAAACGCTCGTAAGCGACCTTCTCATCGGCTGAGAGACCCGATGGCGCCGGCGCTCCCGAAGCAGCCGCCTTGTCAATGTCATTTGGAAAGATGCCGGGCATGTTGCTGTGAATGCCGAGCAATTCCGGAGACGCATCCAAGCCCATTTGATCGACGATGACTGCGCCCCAATCGCCGCCTTGCGCCACGAATTTTGTGTACCCGAGGCGCTTCATCAGCACGACCCAGGCACGCGCGATGTGGGCTACATCCCACCCGGTAGTGGTCGGTTTTCCTGAGTAGCCGTAGCCCGGCATTGACGGAATCACCAAGTGGAACGCATCGGATGCGCTGCCGCCATGCGCCGTGGGATTGGTCAGCGGATCGATGATCTTCATCTGTTCGATGATCGAGCCGGGCCACCCGTGCGTGACAATAGCGGCAACGCATTTTCATGTTTCGAACGGACGTGAATGAAGTGAATGTCCAGCCCATCGATCTCGGTGATGAACTGCGGCAGGGCGTTCAGTTTTGCTTCGATCTTGCGCCAATCCTAGTCTGTCGCCCAATAGCGTGCGAGTGCCTGAGTGGTCGCGAGCTGCACGCCTTGGGATGCATCTGTAACTGTTTCGCGCTCAGGCCACTTGGTCGCATTGATGCGTCTGCGCAATTCAGTAAGCTCCGCCTCCGGAACACTTACATGAAACGGACGAATCGCATTCTTTTCTGTCTGCTTGCTGTCCCGTTGCGTATCGCTGGTTTGGCTCATGGCGGCTTCCTTTCAATTTATTTTTATCTATACGGTTGCTGATTTTGTGTGGCCATCGTCTCATTGCTTTCGGCCACGGTCCACTATCAGAACAAAAGAGCGGAAGAAAAACAATTAGACGAAGGTATTGGCGATACTTTGGTTGCGTTTTTCAGGCCCGACGAAGCTAGTCGGTTGAGCGCCGGCACGCGGCCGGTCGAGTGATTCGGCGCGACAGAATCACCGTGGCCGCCGCTGCCACGCATCCGTATTCCAGCAGCATGACCCAACCAGGAAGCGCTCCCCACGGACGTCCAAGTGCGCGCAAGTGCCACATGACGTAAGTCGGGATAATGCTCACAGTCCAGATGATGATCAGCAGCGTCGAGGCCGACGTCAGAAATGGCAGCAGCCAGAGAAGATACCACGGGAATACGGCAGGTGCGCACAAAAGAGATGCTGCCATGGGCCAGGCAAACATGGGCCACGCAAATTGGTCCGGAGACAACTCGGGCGTTGCGCTTCTTCTGAGCCAGGTTGCAGTCACTAATCCGACGAGCACTGCCAGCCCAACCAGCAACTGCGGAGGCGCCACTCGATCGAGTGCCGCAAACACGGGACCATTAAAGCGGAAACTCTGCACATACGTACCCAGCGAGCCGATCGGAATGCGGCCGTGGTTCGAGAAATGGCACGTACAGGAGTCCGACCACGGCTGCCGCCAGCGCCGCGTCGCGAATGCGAACCCGCTTCCAGTAGAGGGGCAAGAGTACGACCGGCAGAAATTTCACTGCGATAGCCAGCCCAAGTGCGACGGCCGCAGTCGCCCGCCATCGGCGCACCAGCGCAGCGGCGGACACCACCAGCAATAGCGCGCCAACAATGTCAATGTGACCGCTTCCCGCCACCTCAATCGCCAACAATGGATTCCAGGCGAACGCCAGAACCAGGTGCGCTGCCTTGCCGGGTAAAACGCAAGACATCGAGCAACACGAAAACAATCGCGAACTCGCAAACTACAAATGCTACTTTCATTGCAAAGGTAGATTCGTGAATCGCGGTTACTGCGCGGAAAAAAAGCTGCGCTCCTGCTGGATATGGGCTCGGTAGATCCGGGTTGTTCAAGTTGCGGGTTTCCGGAGTATGCAGCCCCTTAACGGCAGGATCGCTGGGAACGACAATATATGGGTTGTAGCCGAGCCTCTGCAGGCGGCCATCCCAAACGTAGCGATGAATATCGTCATCGGCGCCCGCGGGCACCCGAAGAAATGCAATGTGCCACACAGCAGCCAGGACGAGCCCAATGACGACAACGCGCCGCGGAAATCTCGGCGTAGCGAAAAACTCACGGATCGCCAAGAGGTACACGATGCCCGCAAGCGTCAAAGAGGCCATGAAGCATGGCCCACCCCGATCGCCGAAGTTGCGTGAGCAGATCGTCAGCGCCACGCACAACGTGCCGCCGAGTATGTACACTCTCCACGCGGGGGTGATCTTCACCATTCTCCAGTGCTCGTCCACAACTGTGCTGCCTCGAGTGCTCGTCCAGAACTGTGCTGCCACAGGCTCCCACTCCCGTCCTCGGCCCCTACAAGACTCTGATTCCACACGCGTTCATAATGCCTGTACAGTTTGACCGTTTCTCAACCCTTTTTCCAAGGCATAATCCTGGGAATAGAACCCGATCAATGAGTGAAATGGCGATACTTCACAGTTATTTCAGGAAGAAGACGATGCAACGGTTTCTGGGAACTCAAAATCGAACTCATAAAACCAGAAGCTGAATAGCGGGAGATTCAATGAGGGTTCTGCCAAGTTGTACATCACCAGGAACGTATGTCCTTCTTGGGGCAATGCGGTGCTGCCGTGCAACGTGCCAATGAGTCCCGCCGTCAGCCGTCAAGAAAGTGTAATCGATGATGGCACCACGTTTAATTCCTAGTCGCCCAAGCTTTGTCACCATCCCGAGGGATTCGCCATGAGACTGGACTATAAAGTGTTCCAGCTTGTGCCTTGTGAAACAGTTCCAAGCGAGGATGGCTGCGAGGACGGCACAGGATTCGGGTGAAACCAGTCGCAATAAAGAGGCAGCCAGAACTGCAAGCGATGAAGACGGCTCTACGCACAACAGGTCGGGAGGTACCGACTGTTTTCGTCAGTTTCGCTTCTTGGCTTCATCGTACCTGTCGAACAATTCTGATCCGCCCTCCACCAGTTTGTATTTCCACGACAACACTAACGCAATCAACCCTGTGCGGCGGGATAACTGACGTAATCACGCCATAGGACTCGTTGAGAAGTGGCCGGCCGAATCGACCGTCCGGGTCAATGAGCGGTTGAATCCCACTCTTTCAGCCACGCCGCCGTACGTGGCGCCCTTGCCGGAGCCAGGCGCAACTCCTCTGCTAAGCGAGTCAGGTCGTCGGCTACATCAATATCGTAAAAGGGAGCTGCGAAACCTACGGAAAGCTCAAGCGCTCGTGCCCGGGCCAGGAGTCTCTCTAGCGCGCTGCTGGTGCCCATTCCGTCGCCCGCGAAAAGCGTAGGATGAGAAGCCTTTGCCCCGACAAGATAGTAGCCTCCGTCGTGCGTCGGTCCAACGACCACGTCATGTGCGGCCAGCGTTTCGAACGCGTCTTCTAGAACGGAACGCGGCAGGTGTGGGCTGTCGCTGTTGAAGGCAATGATGCGTCGTCGGTGTGCATTCGTTCGATGTGCGTTCGTTCGATGACCCACCGCGAAATGCGCAAACACCGAAGTAAGTCCTGCGGCAAGACCTTCACCTTTTTGCGCAACTACGATCGCTGATTTGCCTGATAACGGCACGCCTGCTGACTGCGCGCCTGCCAACCGCGCCAGCTCGTCGACGTCCGACTCCGGGCACATGATCGCAACTTCCACACCGGTCACTTCTAATGACCGCGCCAGCGCCAGCGTGTCGTCCAGAAGACAGCAATAGAAGGCAGTGACAGCCTCAGGAGAAAGGTTGGGAGTCAGGCGGGTCTTGACCGCGCCCGGCCTCGGTGCCTTCGCCATGATGACGAGCGTTCGGTCGCTGCGTGAACGCACTGCCGTGTCCCTCGAAGATCTCATAGATTGTTGGGGCAATAATATACGACGGGTGGCGATCATCAATGTTCGCGAAGGGGCGGCGGCTCATCCATAACCGGTTGGGCGAGGGCCCTAGGTTCGCGTCCTAGTTGTGAACGCTAACCCGGGTTCGGAAACCCACCGATCTTTTCGAAATCAGTCGTCGCACGACATGGCCTTTCCACATCCACAATCCCGAAAGGACCATGACGGGGACGAAGACAAACCGGGTCTTGAAAGCGTAGCTCGGAAGTTTGTCAAACGGACTGTAAATATAACCGAGTATCGGAATGGCAAAGACGATGTGAATCCAGCGAAAAATCGTACGCGCGATGCCTTGACTCATAATGTTTGCTCCATGGGACCCACTCAAGCCAAAATCGGGCTTCGGTGGGCCACCCTTCGATTCACGACTTTTGACCCGCTTGAGGCGGCCGGTTGGGCGTTTCAATACCGAACTGCTTGGCGTACTCCGCGTTCAGCCGCTGCCAGCCGAACTTCATGGCGTCGGGGCCGACGATGCGGCCGATGGGAGTTCCGCTGAGAAAGTGATCCAGAACATCAAAACAAATTTGCCACCCGGCAGCACCCATTGCGATAAAGCGGTGACCGATGTTGGTCCACAGCGTCAAGCGCGTGCCGCCGGCAAAGGCTTCGAGTTCCCACCGCATATCGTGGTCGCCCCAGTTGTACTCAAGCAGCTTGGGAGCGTCGGCTCGCGTTACTTTTGTTTCGGTTACGTGCAGCGTGGGCGCTGCCACCGTGGTGAGCTTCACCGTGGCTCCAACTGTACCCAGGCTCCCGTCGGCTACAAAAGGAGCCCACTCGCGCAGATGCGCCGGATCGGTTATCGCCTGCCAGACTGTTTCCGGCGAGTGGCGCAGTTCTCGGACCAGAATGAGCGTCCACTTTTCTTCGCCGTTTTGTCCCCGGTCCTTTCGTATCTGCGCGATATTGGCCGGACCCGGTGTGTATTGCTCGCGATCGATCATCTTTTTGTCCTTAACGGCCGTCGTTAATAGCGCGCCAACTGTGTGAGCTGAACCAGATTGCCGCAGGTGTCGTTCAGCATCGCAATGGTCGAGCCGGTGACGTCGGTGGGCGGCATGGTGAACTCGGCGCCGCGGGCCTTGATCCGCTCGTAGTCGCCCTTGACGTCGTCGGTGAAAAACATGGCCGCGGGCTGGCGCTGTTGAAACATCGCTTGCTGATACGCTTTGGCCGCGGGGTTGTTGTTCAGCGCCAGCTGCAGCTCAGTGCCGTCCGGCTCCTCGGGCGAGGCCACGGTCAGCCAGCGAAATGGGCCCGTGACTGAAATCGGCCTTCTTGGCAAAGCCCAGTATCTCCGTATAAAAGCGCAGAGCTTTGTTCTGGTCGTCCACGTATACGCTGGTCAGTTTTATTTTCATTTCGTTTCTCCTTTTCACGTTCGCGGTTTGGGCCGCATCGTCTTCTATTTTGTCTTCCGTTTCTTTGGTGGTTTCTGAACCGTGCGGTCGTGATCCATGCGATCGTGATCGATACGATCGAGGTGGCGTTCGAGAGCATCCACGTGAGCGGACCAGAAGCGGCGGAACTGAGCCAGCCAGGCATCCATCTCTCGAAGTGGTTCTGGCTTGAGCCGGTAGAGACGGCGCTGTGCGTCCACCGTGGACTCGACGAAACCTGCGTCGCGCAGCACTCGCAGGTGCTTGGACACGGTCGGCTGCGACATATGAAGCTGACGCTCGATCTCTCCCACCGACTGTTGTGAGGAGCCCAGGAGACTCAATATCGCGCGGCGGTTCGGCTCCGCAATGATTTCGAATACAGATTCCACACTCTTTATATACTCCACAGAGCATATACGTGTCAAGGCATATATAGGGAGGGGGGGTTAGGAAATCGCTATATCAGGCCTACGCTGCACGTGGCGTCCCGGCTCTTCGATGCCGAAAATAATAGCGTACGATCAAGCTGAGGATGAACCAGGCGGCGCCGATCGTGCCCTTCAGCGTACCGCTGATCTTCGATTTTCCGATGCGCGGATAGTAGCTCACCGGAACTTCAACCACGCGGAATCCGGCGAGGGCGCCTTTGAGGATCATCTCAACCGCCCAGCCATAGGTGGTCTCTTCGAGCGCGAGCGCGCGTAGCACGTCGGCGCGGGCAGCGCGAAAGGGGCCGAGATCTTTAATTTTTAAACCATAAAGCATGTTGATCAGGCTGGCGGCGAGACGATTGCCAAACGCCTGATGCCAATGCATCGCACCAGCAGAACCCAAGCGAGAGCCCAGCGTGATGTCCGCACGGCCCTCAATGATTGGGGCTAAGAGAATCGGCAGTTCGGAGGGCCGATCGCTGTAGTCGCCATCGAGGAACACAACCACGTCCGGGGAATTCGCCGCGGCCAGACCCGTGAGGCACGCTCGCCCATAGCCGCGGCGCTGTTCCTGAACTACGCGGGCTCCCATGCTTGCGGCGATCTCGGGCGTCCCGTCATTCGAGTTGCTGTCGACAACGATGACCTCCGTCGTGAGATCGGACGGAAGATCCGCTAAGACGCGCGCAATCGCCTGCGCTTCATTATGGGTAGGGATTATGACGGACACTCGCACGGGAAGTTATGGGAACTCTCATCAAGTTGTCGGCGGCTAAAGCCGCCTTCAAAAGCGGGTACGTCTGAAGGCGGCCCCTTTCAAAGCGGAACCTAAATGAAAATTCCCTTAGCTCAAATCAACCACCACGGAGAAGATGGCCACCGCTGCTGACAGCCACGCGTCAACGCCCCATCTCCGGCCTGCGCTTCCGATCACGAGCCCGAGCGATGCCATCACCGGAACCAGCAGCTCCCAAATCCACGCGGTGCCCCACTCCGAAATCCAAAGGCTGCCGAGATACAGGAAAGCCACAAATGCGGCCGGTCGGGTAAGCAGACCGATAACGAGCAGGATACCGAGAGAGATCTCGGTCATGGCCTGCATAGGAGCAGCCATCGCGGCGTGGCTTGCCGCCAGTGCCATGACAGACTTCCATATGGCCGGCGAATGACTGTTCTTAATGTAGTAATTGATCAGTCCGGCGTAACCCGCCGGAGTGTAGAGGCCTTTCCCCAGATTCTCAAAGAAGACCCACACGAGCATCGCGCCAATCGTCACGCGCACGATTGCCAGACCGTTTGCGGCTTGCGGTTGGTGGGCTGCGGTGGTTGCGTCACTTCGCGGTGAGGTTGGGTTCGTTGGCATGGTTGAACCTCGTCCAGTGGATGCTATACCAGATTGGAAATATGCGACAAGGCTTCAAGTCTTGTCCCGGTGAAGCTATGGCTACGAATTATCGCTAAAATTCCTTCCTCCACGGGACGCTTGTGCTCGTAATAACTTTGGCAAGATCGGACGCGCCCAGCCATGCGGTTGACCGAGACTTTCTGAAAGAGTAGTCTCTGCCCAATCAGAGCTTTGCCGAGCAGCTCATGGCCTCACGATCGGCCTACCGAGAAGGAAGCCGTGAGGAGAAAATCTCTGGTGCTGGCCAGCACTTTTTCTCGCATGGCGGGATGTGGTAGCAGGCGAGCAATTTCAATTGCCCCGATTATCGCTGAAAAGATCGCAAAGAAAGCGCGCTCTTTCTCCGCGGTTCGCCGGCCTGGCATGAACGGCAACATTTGGCTTTTGTAGTTCACCAACTCCGCCACAATCTGCGGTTTCATCCCCTTATCCACCCGCGCCAATTCGGGTCCGAGTGCCGCCACGGGGCACCCGCGTTCAGGATGTTCGCAGTGTTCCGGGCTCAGGTAGGCTTTCACGATCCCCTTCCATGCCGCACCAGGGGGCGACTGTTCAGCGACATGAACCAGTGTGCCGGTTATCTCCCGGAAAGCCTCACTGAGCGATTCCACGAGCAGTTTATCCTTGCTCCCGAAATGTTTGTAAAACCCTCCGTGGGTCAGGCCGGCGTCCTGCATAACGGCCGAAACCGCGGCACCAGTCAAGCCTTTGGTGCGAACGCGCCGCGAGGCGTCTTTGACAATCTTCTGATGGATCTCGACTTTATGCTCGGGTGAGTAACGCATAGCTCATTATAAGATGCTGGCCATCATCTCACGGTGCAACCCGTCCGCACCTGGCCCCGAGGAAAATTTGAATCGATAGGATGATGCATATAATCCTATGCGAAAAGGAAATGTGATGATCAGGCCAAGGATTATCGTGACCGGCGCGACCGGGAAGACTGGCAGCGCCCACCGCGCCGGGTCGTGACAAGGCACGCCCCGCTGCAACCAGCCGCGTGCCGGCTTAACCATCACTCGATAAGGAGACATTCATGCCGCCCCAACTCTGCTTTTTCGTCAGCATCGTATTCAGTTTTATGGCGTGGGGAATCGTCGCCGCCCGATACATCTGGCCCGAACTCCGGGTCCGGCAACGGGCCGAAGGGTTGCGCCCACTGCTCATCCTGCACAGCTTTCGCTTCGAGGGATTGGCATTCCTGGTGCCAGGCGTCGTGTCTGCCGATCTACCTTCTGCGTTCGCGCATTCCGCGGCCTATGGGGACATCATTACGGCGATACTCGCGCTGCTTGTACTGCTATTACTGCCACGTGCGGCTGGCGTTGCCATGGCATGGATCTTCAATCTCTGGGGCTCAGCCGATCTACTGAACGCTTTCTACCAGGCCAATCACGCTGGACTGTTGGCCGGGCAGTTGGGAGCCACTTATTTCATTCCGACTTTGATTGTGCCATTACTGCTGATCACGCACGGACTCGCCTTCCGGATACTTCTGCAACATCAAAGGAGTTCGTAGTGCGGGGAAAGCACCCAGCATAAAAGACCAGACGAACTCCGGGTGTCAGGTACGGCATCATTGAACCAACAGGTTGGCTGCTTCGACGCTGGCGCTGCTGTTCTCGGCAACCGAGGTGTCTTGGGAACTCCTGAAGCGCATCGCGAACCGGTAGCGCAGACTAACCCCTAATAAAGATCTTCGTGGGCATGGCGTTTTCCCCAGGGAGTGCTTTGAACGCGAAGAGCTCCTCGCCCGGGATCAAGCGAATGGTTTGAACATCCTGAAAGCCTGCATGATGCAGCTGGCTGATGAGTTCGTGATTGCTGGGCAGCCTCCCGCCAGTTGTTGCGGCACCCCAAAGATTGAGAATTTTCACCCCCAGGCTCCCTCCCTGACAACATGTGATCAGCAATAGAAAGCCGCCCGGCTTGATGAACCGTCTGATATGTTGGAGCAGCGAAACTCGGCTCGCAACTGGGAAATAGTAGATGTTGATGTTCCGGCGAGCGACATCGGCGACATTTGGCTGCAACTCCAAACCCAGGGCTGCCAGAGACGGATTTCTGTTTGCAGCGTACTTGATGTAAAAACCGGAGCCACAGCCGACCTCAGGCAGGTTGACAATTCCGGGGGCTGGGAAGAATCGATCAATGGCCTCCGTTTGGAATGCTTCCATGATCCGCGATGACCTTGCGACGATCTCGCCATCCTGATCGTCGAGGTTCCAAAATTCCCCGTTGCGAAGTTTCCTGACGGTCTGTGAGATCAACTTGGCATGGAGTCCCGCCGCTTCCTGAAGCAAGGCCAGCGTGCAAGGCACACTCGTGAGACCTCCACAGCACACGAAGCGTTTCATCTAGCATCCAAACACGCAGGCGTAGCGATCGTGACTTGCTTGGTGATGCGACGCGATGATGATTGCCGAATTTTGAAGGAATTTGCCCGAGTGTTTCTTCATATCATCTCATCTCGCGAAGCTCGGGTCCGGGTCCCGGCTCAAATCGTACTCCAACCAGGAAGGCCGGTTTTTCCTATCGGTTCACGTAATTCGTAGCATACAAAGACCTCGTTTGATGGAAAGAACACAGAGAGCGCTGAAACGGTCTAGGCTCTGCTTCCCCTCGCGCAACTGGCTTCGCTTCCCGTGGTTCTTCGTACACAAAAGTGCAAAGGCCAATACTCAGCGAGACCTTCCCCCCGGGCGCTTCCAACACCACCGTGCCAGCCTTCTTTCCTTTTATACTGGGATCGATCGAAACCTCCGACACGCTGCCTTGCATGCCCAATGCCCAGTCAATACTCTGCTCAGGACGCCGCGCCGGGACTCCTGAAATGGGCTTTCCGAGACTGCGAGGATCTCAGCAGAGTCGTCCTTCCACTTGTTGAAGATCGCGACAGCATTCGCTAAGGACAGAACCATGTACGTTTCTCCGCCCGCACGATGTCAACCGACATATTTCGGTCTCGCCAAAAGGCGTGTCTCCCAATGTTGTGCGCGCACCTGACTCGCGAACTGCGATGTTGCCTCAAGGTCGCGCAGTCCACGCCCAGTACAAAAAAAGGTGATGCCTTCAGGCGCCTGCGAACCGCCCGTTTTGCCGCGAACCCGAAAGGTCTGGAATGCTGTGACGGATGGTAATTGTATCTTCTCCAACCAGAACGTCTTTAACCAAGGGCAATGCACGGCGGACCAAAGCGGACTGAGAGCGGACTGAGAAGAGGTCAGTCTGAGCTTAAGTTCTTCACAATTATGTCCTACCGGCAACGGACTGGGAGCAGTTCGCCCGAGCGGACTGAGAGCGGACTGGGAGGGCAAGACGCGATTCTGCTAAGTCCTTTGAAATGTGGTGGCCAGGGACGGAGTTGAACCTTTTTGGGGTCTCTGCCATCAGTCTAACCCTTTAGAATCAAAGACTGCATCGCCTTTGAGGGACTGCAGAGACAGGTCGACCGTACAAATCCAGTACACGGCAAACTTAGGAGTTGGCATCGACATTCGCCGCGCATCGCGGAAGTCAACAGGTGAGATTCCCGTCGTCTCTGGCTTCAACAACACATAAGCGAGCGCAAAAAAGTACGCGCAAGATGAAAGTCAGCTTTCGCAATAAACGGCCTGGTTAGTCACCGCGGAAAGGCCACCAGGCGGTGCAACTGAGATGACCCCACATATCAACTTGGTCGACCGTAGTCGGGGGCTTTGAGAGTCTTCCCCTACAAACGCCAGATTTTGTCTACCACATCGCCAGAATCCTCAGGACAGTTCTGGCGCACTGCGGACACACAACCCACGACCTATAACTAGAAATAAGATTCTTTGAGACTGA
>CAVXKN010000004.1:0-500000 GCA_963762385.1 uncultured Acidobacteriota bacterium
GAGCCCAAACTTCCATTTCTCCGAAGCGCTGGCCGCCGAACTGGGCTTTTCCACCCAACGGCTGTTGCGTAATCAGCGAGTACGGACCGATCGAACGAGCGTGAATCTTGTCGTCGACCAAGTGCGAGAGTTTGAGCATGTAAATGTAGCCGACGGTAATCGGCTGCTCGAACTTGTCGCCAGTCATGCCGTCATACAAGTAGGTTTTACCGGACTCGGGCAAACCCGCTTGCTTGAGCAACGCCTTGATCTCGCTCTCTTTGGAGCCGTCAAACACCGGAGAACCGGTAAAGACGCCGCGAGTAAGAGTCGGTGCGATCGCCATCAGTTCCTCATCGCTGAGGTCGGTGATGGTATCGGCCAGAACCGTGTCCTTAAACAGAGCCTTGAGCTCGCGCCGAATTGCGTCCTCGCGAGTGTTCTCAGCCAGCATTTTCGCGATCTTGCCGCCCAGTTCATGGCCTGCCCATCCGAGGTGGGTTTCAAGAATCTGCCCCACGTTCATACGGGAAGGAACGCCCAGCGGATTGAGCACGATCTCGACCGGCGTGCCGTTGTCGAGGTAAGGCATGTCTTCTTCCGGAAGGATGCGGGCAATCACACCCTTGTTCCCGTGACGGCCGGCCATCTTGTCGCCAACGCTCAACTTGCGCTTCATCGCGATGTAGACTTTGACCAGCTTGATCACGCCCGGCGGCAGCTCGTCGCCCTTGGTCAGCTTGTCTTTTCTCTCGTTGACAATTTTCTTGAGCACATCGATCTGACGTGAGGTCATTTCTTCGATCTCGTCGATCTGCTCGTTGACCCGTGGATCTTTATCCGCATACTTGATGCGCTTCAGATTGCGGGTCGAGATGCGCTCGATGGTATCGCGATCGAGGACCGTGTCCTTGGTGAGCAAGCGCTTGTTGGTGCGCTCGTCGTGCAGATCGGCCTGCACGACTTTGCCACCCAGGATGTTGTCCAACCGCTTCAGGCGCTCGTCGGTCAGAATTCGGATTTCGTCCGAAAGGTTCCGTTCAAGCTTGCCAATCTGCGCGGCTTCGATGGCTTTGGCGCGTTCGTCTTTTTCCTGACCCTTGCGGGAGAAGATTTTGACGTCGACGATGACGCCTTCGATTCCGGGCGGGCAGTACAGCGAAGCGTCGCGCACGTCACCGGCTTTTTCGCCGAAGATGGCACGCAGCAGTTTCTCTTCCGGCGTGAGCTGAGTCTCACCCTTCGGCGTTACTTTGCCTACCAGAATGTCGCCCTGCTTGATGCTGGCGCCGATGCGAATCACGCCCGCTTCGTCCAGATTGCGCAACATGGACTCGCTAACGTTGGGAATGTCACGCGTGACTTCTTCCGGTCCCAGCTTAGTATCGCGGGATTCCAGTTCGTACTCCTCGATGTGAACCGAAGTGTAATAGTCTTCTTTCACCAGTTTTTCGGAGACCAGGATCGCGTCTTCGAAGTTGTATCCGCGCCACGCCATGAAAGCGACCAGCACGTTGCGGCCGAGTGCCAACTCACCGTGATCAGTGCAAGGACCGTCCGCGATCACCTGGCCTTTGGTTACGCGCTGGCCTTTGATCACGATCGGCTTCTGGTTGATGCAAGTGTTTTGGTTCGAACGCTTGAACTTCATCAGCTGGTAAATGTCGCTACCAACTTCGCGAGAGAGCTGTCCGGGATGGTGCTCGCCCTCGACGCGCACGATGATGCGTTCCGAGTCCACTGAATCGATCACGCCGTTACGTCGCGCCAGAATGACAGCGCCGGAATCGCGCGCCGTGACTCCTTCCATTCCCGTGCCGACGATGGGAGCTTCGGCGCGGAGGAGTGGCACAGACTGGCGTTGCATGTTCGCGCCCATCAGCGCGCGGTTCGCGTCGTCGTGTTCGAGGAACGGGACCAGCGACGCGGCTACCGAGACCAACTGCTTGGGGCTGACGTCGATGTAGTCGACCTCGTCGCGGCTGACCAGCACAAAGTTTCCGGCCTTGCGGGCGTTGACCAGATCGCCGACGATACGGCCCTTGTCGTCGAGTTCAACGTTGGCCTGGGCGATTACGTGACGATCCTCTTCCCACGCCGAAAGGTAGAAAGAAAATGGCTCGACCTCAGCTGGCTTTTTGCGGCGATCTTTTATCTCAGCATTTACTTTCTCGATCTCGTGCTTTTCCACGTGATCGCCGACTTTGAGATCGCTGTCACCCGCATTCACTATGCTGATGTAGTCGATCACGCGGCCGCCTTTTACGCGGCGGTAGGGCGACTCGATGAAGCCGTAGTCGTTAATGCGGGCATAACAGCTCAACGACGAAATCAGTCCGATGTTCGGACCTTCTGGCGTTTCGATCGGGCAGATGCGTCCGTAGTGCGTGGGGTGGACGTCGCGGACTTCGAATCCCGCACGTTCGCGCGACAGACCGCCCGGCCCAAGAGCCGACAGACGCCGCTTGTGCGTGATTTCCGAAAGCGGGTTGGTCTGATCCATGAACTGCGAAAGCTGCGAGGATCCGAAGAACTCGCGGATGGCCGCCATTACCGGCTTGGCGTTGACCAAGTCGTGCGGCATGGCCGTGGACATTTCCTGGTACACGCTCATCTTTTCCTTGATGGCGCGTTCCATGCGGACCAGGCCGATGCGGAACTGGTTTTCCATCAGCTCGCCGACCGCGCGCACGCGTCGGTTGCCAAGGTGATCGATGTCATCCACGGAGCCAATGTTCTTGCGCAGCTTGAGCAAGTAGCCGATCGTGCCGTAAAAGTCTTGCGGCTCGAGCGTGCGGTTTTCCAGTTTAGTAGCGTCCTGATTCTCGAACAGCTTGATGTTGAACTTTAGACGGCCCACGCGCGAGAAATCGTACTTGCGTGGATCGAAGAACATCCCGTGAAACAATGCCGTCGCCGTGTCGAGCGTCGGCGGATCGCCGGGACGCAGCTTGCGGTAGATTTCGATCAGCGCTTCCTGCGGCGTCTTCACCGAATCGCGCTTGAGGGTTTGGCTGATGACTGTCCCGACATCGTCGCGCTCGGGGAAGAACAGGCTGAGCTCGACTACGCCCGAATCGAAAATCTTGGACAGTTTGTCGGCGGTGAGCTCCGAATTGGCTTCGAGCAGCACTTCGCCCGTGGTCGTGTCCACGACGTCTGCGGCAACCCATGCGCCTTCGAGGTCGGAGATGTCGACTTCAATCTCGCTGATCTTCGCCTTCTGAATTTCCTTCAGGGTCGCAGCATTGAGTTTGCGTCCCGAGTGCGCGATCTCCTCGCCGGCCTTGTTCTTGATGCTGTGCGCCAGCTTCATGCCCAAGAGGTTGGTAGGCTTTTCACTGTTGGGATCGAGCGTCCAGAACAGCTTCTTGTCGCGAATTACAAGACGGTCGACGGTGTAGAAGGTGCGGAGAATGTCTTCGCCGGAACGCAGCCCTAGGGCGCGAAGGAAAATCGTTCCCAGGAACTTGCGTTTGCGATCGATACGCACGTAGAGGACGTTCTTCTGGTCGTATTCGAATTCGACCCACGAACCGCGGTAAGGAATAATCTTGCCGAGGAAGTAGGTGCGATTGTTCGCCGTCTCGAAGAAGACGCCGGGCGAACGATGCAACTGGCTGACGATGACACGTTCCGTGCCATTAATAATGAACGTACCGTTCTGCGTCATCAGCGGAACGTCGCCGAAGAAAACTTCTTGCTCCTTGATGTCGCGAATGGAGCGATTGCCAGTCTCCGCGTCCTTATCGAAAATCGTAAGACGCATGGTGACCTTGAGCGGGGCGGAGTAGGTCATACCGCGCTCTTCGCACTCGCTCACGTCATATTTCAGTTGCAGTCCCACCGGGTCGCCGCACTTGTTGCAGAAATCGGGCGTGTTGGCGTTATACGTGCCGCACTTACCGCAAAGCACGTCGCCGGGATGGAACGGATCAGTAACGATGGTGTTACCGCAGTTCTTGCAAGTGGAGCGCAGGTGATGCAGGCCCTTCAAGTGGCCGCACTTGCACTCCCAGTTGCCGATGGCGTAGTCGACAAACTCAAGTTGCGAGACGTTGCGGAAGTCCGTGATCGGAAACACCGACTGGAAAACCGCCTGCAAGCCGCCGTCGTCGCGCTCGCTGGGCAAACGATCCATTTGCAGAAAGCGGTCATAGGAACGCTTCTGCACCTCGATCAGGTTCGGAATCTGGATGGTTGCTGGAATCTTGGAAAAATCAAAACGTGTGCGGAATCCATTGCTCTTTGACATTCGGATACTCCAACTTTCATGCGCAGCAACATGGCTGCGACAAAACCGCGGATTGTGAGGGCGCGTCAGCCGCGCCGCGGTAATCTACTTAGTAAGAACCAGTAATATGGCAAAGACAGGTATGCGCCCGCAGGGACATGACTCCCCGTAGGCGCCAGTTGCAGCGCTTGGCCTCTGTTGAAATGTGTCGTTTCCGCGCCAGTATCTAAAGGCCTGTTCCCGTTTCGCCCTGCCCGCGAAACAGTCTGCCAACTCGTGTCAGCGACCACGCCCCCGCTTCCTGGGCTCGTTACATCGGATGGTCGCAGTCACTCTATGAAGCAGGAAGCGGCGTTATTGATATAGATGATACCACCGTCCCAAAAGCTTCACCAGAGACAAAAATGCAAGCCGGGCGTTTTCGCCCGGTCGGACGGGCAAGGAGCTCGTCCTCCATCATTCAACTTTACTTCACCTCGACTGTGGCTCCTGCGTCGGTGAACTTCTTCCGGATGGTCTCCGCTTCTTCCTTGGAAACGCCCCCTTTAATCTCTTTCGGGGCGCCGTCGACCAGGTCTTTGGCTTCCTTCAAGCCCAGGCTGGTGACTTCGCGGACGGCCTTGATTACATTGATCTTATTGGCGCCCACTTCCTTCAAGACGACGCTGAACTCGGTCTTTTCTTCCGCCGGAGCCGCGCCTGCTGCCGCTCCACCGCCGCCAGCCATCATCACCGGAGCCGCGGCCGCCGCCGAGACGCCGAGCTTCTCTTCCAGCCGCTTCACCAAAGCCGCCGCATCAAGCAGCGACAAACCTACGATTTGTTCTTCTAACTGCGCCAGATCCGCCATTTTATTTCTCCAATTTTATGGTGAGACATAGCAAGCTATGTCTCTACAGTGTCGATTACCGATTTCGCTATCCGCGGTCAAAGTTTCCAGTGCGACCAGGCTTCTGAACCACCGCGCCAGACACGCAGCAGGACCGAAACCGCGCAACCCTCGACTCCAGATAACCAAATCCTTTCGGACGGCTTTCACCGCCCCGAAACTTTGAATGAATTGAGCAATTGAGTAATTTTTAATCGGGTAATTTGAAGACCAAGGTTTTCAATTACCAAATTACGCAATCGCCCGATTGCCAAACGCGGAAGCTACGCTTCCTTGAACTTGCCCTTCTCCACGCCCTGATTGATTACAACCGCGATGTCGCGTCCGACCGCATTCATCACCGTCACTAAGCGCTGCGCTGGGGCGTTCATCAGGAACAGGAGCTTGGAATAAATCTCTTCTTTCGATGGCATGGTGGCCAGCGCCTGGATCTGGTTGATCGAGATCACGCGGCCTTCGACCACACCAGACTTGAAGGTGAACTCCGGATTATCCTTGGCGTACTTCGAAAGAGCCTTCGCCAGCGCCACCGGATCGCCTGATGTGTATGCGATTGAGGTCACACCCGTGAGGTTCTTCAGAGCCTCTTCGACCTTGGTGCCCTTGGCCGCGCGCTCCGCTAACGTGTTCTTCACGACGAGGTACTTCGCGCCGGAACTTCGCAGCGTCTTGCGCAGCTCGTAATCCTGGGCCACGGTAAGCTTGCTATACGTGGTCACGATCAAGCTGGAGACGTTCTGCAACTCCTTGCCCAGCTTCTCAACCTGCTCGGTTTTTCTCGCTCTGGAAACAGCCATGTTGTTAATCCCTCATCAATCTCGTGGGGACAGCCGCCTCGGCTGTCCAGCCGACCTTCGGTCGCCGTTAAGCTTTCACCGCGGCCTCAACCGCACTAGTGTCGATCGAAATTCCCGGGCCCATGCTGGAGCTGAGATAGCAGCCCTTCACATATTTTCCCTTGGCCACAGTCGGCTTGGCCTTCACCACGCTGGTAATCACAGTCGTGGCGTTGTCAACCAGTTTCTCGGGAGGAAACGAAATCTTGCCTACCGGAACATGAACCAGCGCCGTCTTGTCAGTGCGGAACTCCACTTTGCCGGCTTTGACTTCCTGCACGGCCTTGCCGACATCGAAAGTGACAGTGCCGGTCTTCGGATTCGGCATCAGGCCTTTCGGTCCAAGCACTTTGCCCAGCCGGCCGACAGATTTCATCACATCCGGAGTGGCGATCAGCGCGTCGAAGTCGGTCCAGTTCTCCTTGTTGATCTTCTCGACCATTTCTTCGCCGCCAACGAAATCGGCGCCGGCAGCTTCCGCTTCCTTTATCTTGTCGCCACTCGCGATGACCAACACCCGCTTCGACTTTCCCAGACCATGAGGCAGCACCACGGTGCCGCGCACCATCTGGTCGGCGTGCTTGGGATCGACTCCGAGACGCATGGTGATTTCGACCGTCTCGTCAAACTTCGCGTATTTCACTTTTTGCAGGAGCGTGACCGCTTCCTGCATCGGGTAGGAGCGTTTTTCAACTGCTGCTCGCGCCTTGGTGATGTTCTTCCCTGACTTCTTCATTACCGTTTCCTCGTCTCCCACCGCTCGTCATTGTTCAGGCGAGCCGTAGTGTTGTTGACTTGAGACGTAGCAAGCTACATCTCTACAGAATTCATCCCACCACTTCAATGCCCATCGACCGAGCAGTGCCGCGGATGCTTTTGATCGCGGTCTCCACGGAGGCGGCATTCAAGTCCGGCATCTTCTGTTTCGCGATGTCTTCCACCTGGCGCGCCGTGACCTTGCCGACTTTGTCTTTGTTCGGCGTACCCGATCCCTTGGCAATCCCCGCAGCTCGCTTGAGCAGAATCGAAGCCGGCGGCGTCTTGGTAATAAAGGTGAAAGTACGGTCGCTATAAACCGTCACCACCACCGGGATGATAAGTCCTTCCAGCTCCTTCGCGCCTGTACGCGCGTTGAACTGTTTGCAGAACTCCATGATGTTGATCTGCGCCTGGCCCAGAGCCGGACCCACCGGGGGCGCGGGCGTAGCCTTGCCCGCCGCAATCTGAAGCTTTACCGAACCTGTTGCCTTCTTTGCCATAATCTCTTTTGTCCCAAGCTGCTAGCTACTAGCTCCTAGCTAAATGCCCTACGCCACTTTCTCCACCTGATTAAATTCCAACTCAACCGGCGTGGAGCGTCCGAAAATCGTGACCATGACTTTCAACGTCTCACGGTCTTCGTTGACCTCATCCACAATGCCGGTGAAACTGGCGAACGGACCCTCGGTGATGCGCACCGATTCATTCTTCTCGAACTTAACTTTGAGCTTGGGCTTGTCTCTTGACTCACCCACGCGATACACGATGTGCTGCACTTCCTCTTCGGAAAGCGGCGTCGGCTGCTGGCCTGTGCCAACAAACCCAGTCACGCGCGGCGTGGATTTCACCACATGCCACACATGGTCGTCCATATCCATTTCGACCAGCACGTAGCCGGGATAGAACATGCGCTCGCTGGTGTACTTCTTGCCGCCGCGCACCTCCGTGACCGATTCGGTCGGGATGAGCACTTTGCCTATTCTTTCCTGCAGCCCGAATGCCTGGATGCGCGATTCCAGCGACTCCTTCACCTTGCGCTCAAATCCCGAATAGGAGTGGATGATGTACCACTTCATGTTGGGATTGCGGGGAGCCTCAGGAGCCGAAGTGCCGTCCGCGTTTGGCGGTAGTCCGTTTTCTCCGCCGCCCGCTCCGCTTTCGTTTTTTTCTTCCTGCATAGCGTGCTGTAAGATTTCAGCTTCCTTCCTTGGCATCAGCGATGGGTCAGATACTTGAACATGTAATTGATGGCACTGCCAATGGTGTTATCCACGACCCAGAAATACAATCCGAACAGGAAGACCGTGATAATGACTACGATAGTCGTAGCCTGCACGTCCTTGAACGAAGGCGTGGTGACCTTCTTCATTTCGGAGCGCACGTCGTTGTAAAAAGTCTTGACGCGCTCGGGCCAAGACTTCAGCCGGCCTGCTAAGCTGTTCTCATCTGCGGCGGCTGCGATTGATTTTGCCATTCTCTTTGCCTCGGCTCCCATCACTCACTCCAACTTCCGGTCTCGCCTTCGATCTCTGGCAGGGGCGGAGGGATTCGAACCCCCAAGTTCGGTTTTGGAGACCGACAGTTTAACCGTTGAGCTTACGCCCCTAAATTCATTCGGTAATTTGGTGATTTTGCAATTTAGCAATTGAAGGACTACCGCTTTTCAATTGCCCAATTTCAAATTCTCCAATTACCCAATTACTTCACTTCTTTGTGCGGCGTATGCTTCCGGCAACTCTTGCAAAACTTCTTCATCTCCAGCCGGTCCGGAGTCGTCTTCCGATTCTTCGTGGTCGAATAGTTTCGCTCTTTGCACTCACCGCACTGCATCGTAATAATTTCTCGGGGCATAAGAAAACCGCTCCTGGCTTTTGGCTTCTAGCTCAAATCCACAACTGAGAACCGAGAACTGGTTTCCAACTGGTTCTCGCTTTATAAATCAGTGGAGGCCGGGCGAGACGCCCGCCCCTCCATTAACGTTTATGTCACAATCTCGCTGATGGTGCCTGCGCCCACCGTGTGTCCGCCTTCGCGGATCGCGAACCGCAAACCTTTTTCCATCGCCACTGGCGTGATCAACTCGATCACCAGGCTGACGTTGTCGCCCGGCATCACCATCTCGGTCGCTGCCGGCAATTCCGCCACGCCCGTCACATCCGTTGTTCGCAAATAAAACTGCGGCCGGTATCCTTTGAAGAATGGCGTGTGCCGTCCACCTTCTTCTTTCGTCAGAATGTACACTTCCGCCTTGAACTTGGTGTGCGGAGTAATCGATCCCGGCTTCGCCAGCACCATGCCGCGCTCGACATCGTCCTTGCCAATGCCGCGCAGCAACAGGCCCGCGTTGTCTCCCGCCAGGCCTTCGTCCAATTGCTTCTTGAACATTTCGACGCCGGTCACCACCGTCTTGCGGGTATCGCGGAAGCCCACAATCTCCACTTCCTCGCCGACTTTCACCTTGCCGCGCTCGATTCTTCCCGTCACCACCGTGCCGCGGCCCGAGATCGAAAAAATATCCTCAATCGGCATCAGAAACGGCTTGTCGAGTTCACGCGCCGGCTGCGGAATGCTCTTGTCCACCGCCTCCATCAACGCGTCCACTTGCGCTTCCCACTTCGCTTCCCCGTTCAGCGCGCCCAAAGCCGACAGCCGTATCACCGGCACATCGTCGCCAGGAAACTTGTAGCTCTTCAGCAACTCGCGCACTTCCAGTTCCACCAGATCCAGCAACTCGGGATCGTCCACCGCGTCGCACTTATTCAACGCCACCACGATGTAAGGCACGCCCACCTGACGCGCCAAGAGCACGTGCTCACGCGTCTGCGGCATCGGACCATCCGTCGCCGCGACGACTAAGATTGCGCCATCCATCTGGGCCGCCCCGGTGATCATGTTCTTGATGTAATCCGCGTGACCCGGGCAATCCACGTGCGCATAGTGCCGGTTCGCGGTTTCGTACTCCACGTGCGCGGTCGCGATCGTGATGCCGCGCGCTTTCTCTTCCGGCGCATTATCAATGCTGTCAAACGACCGGAACACGATCTTCGGGTTGTGCTTCTGCAAAACCTTGGTGATGGCCGCCGTCAGCGTGGTCTTGCCGTGGTCGATGTGACCAATCGTACCCACATTGCAGTGCGGCTTATTACGATCAAATTTCTCTTTCGCCATAAATAAGCTTTTAGCTCCTAGCTTTTAGCTTAACCCTCTGTCGTCCTGAGGTGCCGCTCTTTGCGCCGAAGGACGGATGCAACTTTCACACTGTCAATTCTGGAGCGGGAGACGGGAATCGAACCCGCGACCAACAGCTTGGAAGGCTGTGACTCTACCACTGAGTTACTCCCGCCCGAAACCAGCCATCAGCTATCAGCCGTCAGCTCTCAGCAAAAGAGCCCGGCCCGCCGATCTCCACCACTCAATTCCTGGAGCCGATGATCAGGATTGAACTGATGACCTCTCCCTTACCAAGGGAGTGCTCTACCAACTGAGCTACATCGGCAAAAACCAGCACTCAGCAATCAGCCCTCAGCAAAATCCTTTCATCAGACTGTCGCCAAACCTATTTCGTATCACTGCCACCGTCCGGATGCAGCACATCCTTCCGGCGCACCCAGGTTTTCAACGCGAACATCGCCAGCACGACCAGGGTCCCGAGGCGAATCCGCTGATCATCAATCGTTGCCCAAACCAGACCGCCTAAGGCAACAAACGCGGCCATCGCTATCACTAAACGCTTCACCACATCCCTCGCTCGGGATTTCGCCTGCGGGCTCCCGCTGCGCTCACGCCCGCAAACCAACTCAAATTCCTGGTGCACAGGGAAGGATTCGAACCTTCGTACCTCGCTAGGAGGGACAGATTTACAGTCTGTTGGCTTTAACCACTCACCCACCTGTGCAAAAATTCCGAGCCTTCCGGCCCTTATCACTCAGGTCTCGATCGCCGGACTACTTCCGCGCGGTCCGATGCCACAAGCGGGCGGTTGCCCAATAGAAAAACTGAGTGCGCGCGAAAATCCTCTCGCACGCAAACACCACACTTGGAAAAATTCCTTATGGAGTGCTGTTGGGAAAAATCTGTTACGCCGCCGCGCCGCGCTAAAAACCCTGTGCTCCGGAACCGTCTTGACGTCGATCGATAACGCTCACTCAAATGCTGGAGCTGGCGAAGGGATTTGAACCCCCGACCCTCTGATTACAAATCAGATGCTCTACCAACTGAGCTACGCCAGCAGTCGGGGACAACAGGCCCTCGCGGGCGCATATATCCCTCTGATCCCTTCCAGATGTCCGGGACAATTCTAAAAGGTACCATAACGGTAATCTGCACGCAACCGGAGCTTACTTCGTGATCCTCCAGACCGTCCCATAACCGATGCTGCCGCCATTTTGAGCCGTGCCGAAGAGAGTGCCTTTTGCGTTCTGGACCAGGCCACAGTAGGCGTATTTCCCGTCGGTCCCATCGAAGCTATGTAAAAGGGTAAATTTGCCACCCTTGCTCACTTTGTAGACCGTTCCAACGTTAGACGCGCCGCCTGTCTCGGTTGTGCCGTACACATTGCCCTCCGCGTCCACAATCACACCTGCGAGCGGGTATTCGCCGTCCGACGTTCCACCGGCGAAGCTGTGCAACAACTCTTCCTTGCCATTCTTGGCCACCTTCCACACGGTTCCCAGCTTGGAAGTACCACATGAAGAAGTAGTGCCATAGAAATTGCCTGCTGCGTCCATGAACGGCATTCCCAGAACATTGCATCCGTCGGTCGTTCCACCAGTGAAGCTGTGCAGGATCGTCAATTTGCCGCTCTTACTCAGCTGGTATAAAATCCCGCCGCCGGCACTGCCGCCCTCTTCAGTCACGCCGTACAAAGTGCCTTGCGCGTCCATCAGCAAACTGGTGTAGGTGGGATATTTCCCGTCCGTCGTGCTGCCGGTGAAGGTATGCAGAATCGTCTCTTTGCCGCTTGGACCTATTTTGAATATCACTCCGTCGTTGGAAGAGCCGCCCTGCGAAGTGGTGCCGGAGAGGTTACCCGCTTTATCTCGCAGCAAACCTCCAACCGGATCGACACCGTCCTTCCCTCCGGTGAAGTTATGCAGCACGGTCTCGGTACCGCTAGGGTCTACTTTGAACACTACACCGGCGCCGGCAGAGCCGCCCTGCGTCGTGGTTCCATAAAGATTGCCCGCGCTGTCCCGGACCAAGGCTGAAATGGGGAATGCCCCATCGGCGCCACCAGTGAAGCTGTACAGCACGGTTTCGGTGCCGTCAGGGGCGACCTTGAACACTCCCCCCGAAAACGATGTGCCGCCGCCATAGCCAAAGGTGCTGTAAAGATTTCCCGCAGCATCGCGAATTAAACTTGCATAGGGATCGCCGCCGTCCGATGATCCCCCGAAGTTGTAAAGTACGTGGAGAGTCTGTGCTTGCGCGGAATAGTTTGTAAGCGCTGCGAAACCGAGCGCCAGTGCAAACATCAGTATGGATTTTGCTAACACCGAGCCAGTCTTCCCAGGAAGTTGTTGTTGCACCGGATTTCCCATTGATAGAGTCCTTGACGGAGATTTGCAGCACGGCATTTCTAGCATGAAATCGCAGCCGAGTCACCAACCGCCGAGAGTTTGTGAAAAATATTACGAGATGGACGGCAGACTCTCGCCCGTGAGGCACAGCTGGCCAAAATTGTCCTTGTTGATGGTGTTGTACGTTAAAGTGCCCTCAGCCAGGTTTTGTCCGGTGCGGTAGGTGTCGTTGTGCCATGTCGCTACACAAGTGCCGGTGTCACAAATCGTTTGGGCCACCAATCCCTCGGGAGCGACGGACGCGAAACAGCTAAGGAAGAAAACCGCAACGAAACAGCGTGATATTTTCATATCTCCCCTCCTGAGATGCGCGATTGTCAAGCAAGTTGAACTAAAACGCTGTAGAGCCGGTCTCAAAACTTGTGCACCGCATCGTCACTTAGGGCCGTGGTCCACACGTTGGCCCCGTCGAACGCTGCCCCGATGCTGCCGTTGACATGCCATATCCCTAGTGTGACGCCGTCACTGGCCCTCAGCTCCACCACGTCCGGGTCGCCCGCAATCCAGACGTTATTACCATCGAAGGCGAGGCCGTACGCGCCTGTGTTTGAGGCGAAGGTGCCAAGCAGTTTTCCGTCGCTTGCTCGCAGCTTGCTGATCGTTCCGCCCGCCCGGTTAGCGACCCATATATTTGCCCCGTCGAAGGCGACGCCGACGGGAGTGTTGCCTACAGTAAACGTCCCCAAGATCTTGCCGTCGCTAGCGCGCACCTTAGTCACGTTTCCGTCTACGCCAGCACCCTCGACGGTAACCCAAATGTTCGCTCCGTCAAAAGCGACCGCCGTGGGGCTAACGCCCAGGTCGAAGGTCCCAAGGATCTGACCGTCGCTCGCTCTCAGTTTCGTTAACTTGCCCTGTTTACTGGGAACGGTCGTTACCCAGATGTTGGCACCATCAAAGGCCGGCCATCCGGAATAGGGGCCAACGCTGAAGGTGCCCAGGTTCTCGCCATCGCTGGCGCGCAGCTTCGTGAGCGTGCCATCGGCCTGGTTGCTGACCCAGATGTTGGCTCCGTCAAATGTCACTCCATAAGGCCCCCGCCCCAACTTTGAATGTCCCCAACGCCTCGCCATCGCTCGTCCGCAACTTGGTGACGGTACCGTCGCCATAGTTCGCCGTCCAAATATTGGCTCCGTCGAAGGCTACGCCATAGGGCTGACTTCCGACTTTGAAGTGCGTCGTCGTATTCGCCTGATACCACTTCAGCAGCGCGATCTTCAGCGGATTCCCTGCGGCCCAATTCGCGGTCGGGGGAGCGTTGTCAACTTCCTGCGCCCGGCTCGAATGCAAGCTGGCACCCGCAATAGCGGCCAGCATTAAAGAGGCTCCGATCAGCGCTCGTTTCATGATTTACCTCCCAAGGGTTCGGTCCCGAAAAACTACAAATTAGACTGGAAACGAAGAAAAACTACGACTGCGGGGTCCCAACCAGCAGCTTGGGGCTAAGCTGCCGACGATCCAAAATGCGAAGTATTCTAGTACGCTTTCTCTCGCAGTCAAAAAGAAAATAGCCGTCGTTACAAAATCCGAAACCGATAGAATCGAGTCACTCCGATCCCCGGTCTGATGTGCGAACGAACGGTCGCCGAGGATGAACTGAGTTCTTGCGGGTTGATCACAGCCTGAACCTCCAGCAAGACATCCCGGCCGAACCCCCAATTTCACCTGGGCGTGGCCGTTTTTGACACCTTACCGATCGCGATCAAGTGCCCGGAATTTTCCGCGTAGATGGTCCCATCACTCCCCAGCGAAACCGGCGTGTATCCCGCATTGATTGTCTTGTCGAGAAAAATCCGTTGGACCTTTGTCCCGCCCTGTTGAATCGCGTACAGATATCCATCCTCGTTGTTTCCGTAGACGACGCCATTCGCGTCCACCGCAGGAGCATTCACGCACCATTCGAATCCGTCGGGATGGCTCTTGTTGACCGACGGGTTCTTGTACTTCCACTCGGGCACCAGATTGGAATCGAGCTGTGTAACGTAATAAGGACCACGCGGAGCTTTGGGACACCAGGTCGGATTGTTGCAATACGAACCGTTGTCATAGTGATTGTCTTTGAGCACCACCGAATAGGTCCCATCATGCGGGAAAACCGCAGGCGTACTGTCCCAGCCAAAATCGTAGTTCGCCTGCAACTGGCCCTTGGAGCTGAACTTCAGCAGGTGCCCGCGTCCGTAGTTGTAGGCTGTGTTAACTCCGAGGAGGATGCTTCCGTCAGGCGCCACCACCGGTGAAGCCGAGGCTTCGTCCTCCATGATGCCTCCACCCCAGGTGTTTTGCGTGGGGTCCACGCCAGTCTTCGAACCGAGCCGGCAGCCACCCGGCTGTCCATTGTGAGGCAGTAAAACATCGCAGCCGTCGTTGAGGACTTTTTGCAACGAGGTCGCCCACTGCAGGCTAAGATCGGCAGTATTGACCGCGACCAGATACGCGCCCCGGCCCCATAAGTGTCCGCGGCTGGCGGTGTAGAGCGTGGAACCATCGGAAGAAATCACCGGCGCAACATTAAGCGCCGCCCGCTGCAAGCCGCACGTTACCTTATTCGGCATTGCGTTTCGCCTCGGCGGCCAAGGCAACTGCGCTGCGCTGAAGGTTCCCAGACATTCAACCGGAGCGCCCGGCAGCAACGCAGCATAAGTGGTCGTCGTTGCGGCGCCATTCGGCGCGACCTTCACCAGCCAGGCGTTCACCGCGTCCTGGTCCCACGGCCAATCGAGATGCACCTGGACCGCGTTGTAATAAATGTTGCCCGCGCTATCGGCGGTCAGCGGGCCAAAGACAAATATGCTGGGGTTGACGCTGCCGAATGGATTGATCTGCGCCACCACCGAGCCATCGCTCTGCTTGAGCTTGTAGATCGTGCCCCCAGCGCCCGGAACGTAAATGTAGGATCCAGACAATGCCGGCTGAAACAGCGGCTCCCATCCTCCCAGCGATTTCTTCGAGGGAGACGTGCCCGAGTTCGGAACCGGTTTCCAGTCCGTGGCAAAACTCCACGCCGGAACCAGGTTTCCCTTCTGCCACTGCAATGCCGTCTCGTTCCAGATCTCGCCGCTCCAGGCATCCGGCCCGCACGGGAACGGCTTGCCCGAGCCGGGAGGATTGCACGGGGTATATACGCCGGTCTTGAACTCCATGAAAACGTAAGGCGGATTGACCAGCGCCGCCTGGTAGTGCATCAGCAGCGCACCACTTTCCGCGATCTCCTCCTTAACGAAAGGGTCATACTCCAGGTCGGCAAGTTTACTCTGGAGGGGCTGCCCGCTCGCCTCAACGTTTCCAGTGTGCTGTGCATCTTGACCCCACTGGGCCCAGGCCGGGGTCTGGGCATAGCTGAGACGGGTCATGCCCATCCATGAAAGTAGACAGAGAATCGCTCGGAAGAGAAACTTCGCTTTTTGGCCCAAGATAAACTCCTGCAGAATCAGACTGATAGTGGGAGGGCCAGAGACAATTCTCATCCCAGAGTCAGGACTGGGGGACTAGAGATCCGCTTCAGGACAGAACCTGTACTTCAACTTAACTTGGCACCCGGAGGATGTTCCGGCAACCAGGTTCCAGCGGGGAGTGAAACACTCCACTACGTAGAAACTTAACACAGTGAAACCCCGCGCGCAACAAGGGTTTTCAGGCGAAACTGGACCCTTTTTGTTGCCGCAAAGTTCCGCCGTCGAAGCTCTAGTTCCCGGCGGTCACGGCGTGCTCTTGCCAATTCTTTCCAATGGCAAGGCAAGCGTCCTTGACCGAGTTCCCAAGCAGAAGCGAATCACCCGACGCGATCACGTCACCATTTTTATCCGAAACTGCCCAGCGATTCCCTTTGCCGCCGCCGTGCTGCAGAAGCAGGAAATAATCGGCTTTCTCCTTGATCATGTTTTCAGAGAAAGACTGGCATTCCTTTCGGTGCTGCAGTTCCTGGTAGATTTTCGCCACCTGGGGTTCCTTGCCGTTGTGCGAAGAGTCCACGACCACCTGAGAAGTGTCGCCCGGCCCCGGATTCGAGACCGCATTTGGCATCACATAGATGATCGCGCCGTGCGTGCCCGCTGGGGAGTTATGGTCTGCGCTTGGGCGCGCCAGACTGAGCTGAATCGTTCCGAACAGAAACGCAACCGCAAACAGATACAAAGTAAGGCTACGCCGCTTCATAGCGTCCTCCTGCTCACAAATCAGCGGACGAGATGTTCATCTATCAAATGGGAACTCTTGCGGTTAAAAAGGGTTGCCCACTGCTTTGTAAATT
This sequence comes from uncultured Acidobacteriota bacterium, assembly GCA_963762385.1. Classification (GTDB taxonomy): domain Bacteria; phylum Acidobacteriota; class Terriglobia; order Terriglobales; family Acidobacteriaceae; genus JABDBE01. The sequence goes on from CAVXKN010000004.1 coordinate 16,523, forward strand.
CGAGCTGCTGACCTCGGCAAGCTAATCCGTTTTCGTGTCCGAACCAAATCGCAGCACGTGCCCGTCAGGGTCCTCAACCTTCATCTCATAAGCCCAAGGATAATTGGTCGGCTGCTCCCGAAACTTCACGCCCTTGGCACGGTACTCCGCAAAAAGCGGTTCGATATCCTCAACCCCAATCCAGAGCCACGTTCCCGGCTGCCCTTGTTCTCCCTGACTTAACATGATCGCCCGGCCATCGCGGGAAACCGACGCAAAGGTCGATCCGTGCTCGCCGCCCCAGTCCACCTTGAAGCCGAGCACATCCACGTAGTAGCGCATACTGGCCGCGAGACTGTTGACTCTCAGGATAGGAATAACGCATTCGAATCCGACCTTCGCCGCAGTCAACTTTCCGTCAGACATGAACGCACCTCAAGCAAGGACACCAGATGTTCCTACGAAGTCACCCGAATCAAATGTTCAACTGCCGAAGCTCGACGAAGCCCGTTCGGTTTTCAATTGCCGCAAAAGGACACGCACCAGCATTCCGTCATACCGGATGCCACTCAAGCGTTCCAATTCCGCCAAAGCCTGTCCGTTACTCTTGGCCGGAGCAAACGAACGTTCGGTGGTCATGTTGACGAAGGCGTCAGCGACCGCCAGGATTCGAGCCCACACGGGAATCTGCTCCCCCTGCAGTCCGCTCGGATAACCGGTTCCGTCGAAGGCCTCGTGGTGATGCTCGACCGCCTTCTGCAACGACTCACTGGCCGGCAGGGTGGCAACAATTGCCCCTCCCACGTGAGCGTGCATTTTTACCAGAGAGAACTCCTCATCGCTAAGCGGGCCTGACTTGTTGAGTATTCGTTCAGGAACAAAGATTTTCCCCACATCATGCACCCGGGCGGCATAGGCCAGGTCGTCGATTTCTTCCGCGGACAGGCCCAAAGCCCGGGCCATGAGTTCACTGTAGCGGGCTACCAAGTCACCATGCCCCGTGCCGTTCAGTTCACGCAATTCCGCGGCGCGGGCTAGCGCTTCAATCGCCTCCCGCAGAATCTGCACGCTGCCTTCTTCGTCGCCGCCCTCCTCGTCGCTCAGCTTGCGGAGCGTGCTCAGGAGTTCGTCAAGATGCTCCGGCCCAGTGTGTTCGCGGTGCAGGAAGCCTTCGATGTAGCCAGAGATAAGCTGGCGCTGTACCGCGCCGCTTTCGTTGTCACCTTGGTCGGTAGTAGAAACCCGATCGCCGCCCGCATGTTTGGAGACATACATTCCGGCGTCCGCGACTCGAATGATTTCCTCGGCGGTAAAGCCATGCACTGGAAAACTCGCCACGCCGAAGCTGCCAGTGATGAGATGTTCTTGCAGCATGGGATCGGTCGAAAGCCAGAGGCGCAAACGTTCGGCCAGCGCCTGAGCCTGCTCCACTCCGGTTTCCGGCATGAGAATGATAAATTCGTCGCCCCCATAGCGCGCTACCACATTCGACTGCCGGCATTTCTGCTCGAGCAAACGGCCAACCCGCGCCAGTACCAGGTCCCCCTCGAGATGCCCCAGCGTATCGTTGACGTCCTTGAATTTGTCCAGGTCAATCAGCACCACTGAAAAAGGACGTCCCGAGCGGGATGCGCGCTTCCACTCCGAACTGAGAGCTTCCCAGAAAAAGCGGCGGGTCTTGATGCCGGTAAGGCCGTCGGTGATGGCGGTCTGCTGCAGTTTTTGAAAGACGAATGAATTGTGCAGCGCGGTAGCCAGCAGATCGGCCAGCGTATTCATGATCAGCACGTCTTCCGGAGAAAATGCATCCTCCTGCCGGCTCTCAACGTTGAGCACGCCAAGCAGGGTTTCGCCGTAGGTGATCGGAATGCAAAGCACGGATCGCGAATCTGGCAACACTCCCTGCAAGTTCTCTTCGCCCGTAGTCTGGACCAGAGCGCTCTCGCCAGTTCGGGCCACGCGCCCCAAAATTCCCACTCCCAGCGGAATCCGCATGCCTAGAGCTTTCGCAGTAACGCCGGCTTCCGCCTTGATTTCTATGTCTTTGCGAACGTAGTCAAAAATTCCGATACCAATATGATCGAAGCGGAAAGTCTTCTGGATGTGGCCAACAATCTCCAGCAGCATCTGTTCCGCGTCTTCGCTGGAGATGGCAGTCTTCGAAATGCTGTTGAGAAACGCAAATTGGCGCGACCGGCGCTGCTCCTCGGCGAACAAACGCGCATTCTCCACTGCCACCGAAACCTGGCCAGCCACCGTGTGTATTACTTCCAAATCGCGCTGCTCAAAGACATATTCGCGCTCCGCACTCATGACCGCCATAACTCCAGCGGGCTTGCCGCCCTGCAAAATGGGCGCGCCACAAAAGCACTTGGAGGGTCGCGCCGGAATGTAGGTCGTGCCCAGGCGTTCGCGGGCTTTTTCCAGATCGGCCCGAATCAGCAAAGGCTGCGCCGTTCGCAGGATGTACTCGGTCAAACCATTGTCGACCTTGCGAGAGCGCTTGGGCAGAACCTGACCTTTTTCCACCTCGAACTCGAAGTGGATATGCTCGCCTTCTTGAAAAGCCACATAAAAATCGCTGGTGTCAAAAATCTGTCCCAGCTCCTTGTAAACCGTGCGCAGGATCTCTTCCTGATCAAGACGCGAGCTGATGGCTTGTCCAATCTGGGTCAGTAGTTCGTATTCCTTGGTCCGGCGCTGGGCATTGTGCATGACAACGTAGTTTTCCAGAGTCAGTCCGATTTGCAACGCCAAGCCAATCAGCAGGCGCAGATTCGAAGATCCAAACACGCGCCGTTCCGCGTGCGGAAAAATGATCACGCCGAAGTTGTGCTCCCGCGTCTGCAAACTGACGGCGGTAATGTTGCGGATATTCTCCTCCGCCATCACCTGCCGAAACTGCTCGAAGCGCGCGCCCGGAAACGCCGGCAGCGGTTCCGACATCTCCGCAAAGTTGTGAAAGGTGACGAATCCGCCACGCCGGTAGGCCAACTCGGCGATATATTCCCCGGCGCCGCTCTTCTCCATTTTCGTGACCAGCTCCGGCGAAAATCCGCGCTGCACCGAGGGCAGAACCGTCCGCCAGCGCTCGGTGATGTAGATCATCGCCCGGCCGGTGGGCAAAGGCGCCACCAGCCGCTCCAAAATGTTTTGCAAGCTGGGCACCAGATCTTCCGCCGAAAGCAGCCGCATGGGGTCCACACCCAACGTGGAGAAAGCCAGCGCATTCTCCTGCACCGCGTTGCGCTCGTTCTCAAACAGCACCATCACCATGGCGATGCCCAGTAGCATCTGCGGGATCGGTCCCGGGAAACGTCCCGTCATCCCAACCGTCGTGAGAAACGGATTGTGCAGCCCTCCGAAAACCATCAACACAGCCAAAAGCGCCAGCGAAATCGCCAGAAATGTGAAGGCCAGCGAATTCTTACGATGCGCGTAGCGATAAAAGTAGAAGGAGCAGTACAGCACCACCACGCCTAAACCAACATCCAAAGGCAGATGTCGGTTAGCCACGGTCTCGGGACGAAATACATCTCCCACCATTTGCAACTTCAAATTCCAGAATGCCAGTGCGACGCCGCCTAAGCCCACGGCCACGTCGTACCATCGCAAATGAAATTTCTCCCGCTTCATCAGCCGGGTAGAAACAAAGATGCAGAGCGCCATCGCCATCAGCAACAATGAGCTTAGAAACGAAATCAGCGCCGATGGTTTATGAACCGCCATCCAGGCATCGAGGGCGTAGTGCAGCGTGTAAGCGGCCCAACCCAACTGCCAGGCCCGGAAATATTGGTAGCGGCTCTGCTCGTAGAGGTAAGTGAACAACAGGAACAGTAGCAGGGCGACGACTCCCGGCAGGCTAGCCTCGGCGATGGGGGTAGTATCCATACTCTTGGGAACAGTTCTTTGCCGCTCCCCTGAACCGCTTTAATTTAAGGAAATCTGCGACCCCAATATTTTCATACCCTCCTAGACAAAACAATAGTCTTTAGATGAGAACCCAGGATCCGCAGTTCCCTGGAGGTAACCACCCCATGATTACCATCGATACTTGACCCCGCGACCCCCATGAACATTGCCTCCCGACGCGCTACGCTAAATCGTTTCACGACGATTTTGCGCATCATCACGCAGCCCAAAACCGCCGGAATTCTTCCCCCCGCACGCTCGCCGCTCCGATGAGTTATAGTGTTATTTCCGCATGAGATTCTGGCCTTCGACAGGGTCAGCTCTGGCGTCCAGGCGGCACGTATCAAAAATCCAGTCGGCGCTCCCTGGAAAACCCTATGAGCCCTTCGAATCCCGAGACCGCAACTGCCGTTACCCCGTCAGCCGAGTCTCGTCCTTCGAACTTTCTGCGCGACGTTATTCTCGAAGACCTTAAGACCAACAAATTCAGTGGCCGCGTGCAAACCCGTTTCCCTCCCGAGCCCAACGGCTACCTGCACATCGGCCACGCCAAGGCGATCTGTCTTGACTTCGGCCTCGCCGCGGAATTTGGCGGGCAGACCAACCTCCGCTTCGACGACACCAATCCGGAAAAAGAAGAAACCGAGTACGTCGACTCGATCATGCAGGACGTTAAGTGGCTCGGCTTCCAGTGGAGCGGTCTTTTCTATGCCTCCGATTATTTCGACCAGCTCTACGCTTGGGCCGTGCAACTCATCAAAGCGGGCAAAGCCTATGTCGACGATCTCAGCGCCGACCAGATCCGCAAATACCGCGGCACTCTGACCGAACCCGGAAAGGATAGCCCATTCCGCAATCGTTCCATCGAAGAGAACCTCAATCTCTTCGAGCGCATGCGCGCCGGTGAATTCCCCGACGGCGCCCGCGTTCTGCGCGCGAAAATCGACATGGCCTCGCCCAACTTCAATCTACGCGATCCCGTCATGTATCGCATCCTTCACGCCGACCACCATCGCACCGGCAGCAAATGGTGCATCTATCCCATGTACGATTTTGCGCACGGCCAGTCGGATTCGATCGAGCGCGTCACGCACTCCATGTGCACCCTCGAATTCGAAGACCACCGCCCTTTATACAATTGGTTTATCAAAGAGCTGGGGATTTTCCCTTCGCAGCAGATCGAATTCGACCGGCTCAATCTGACTTACACTCTGTTGAGTAAACGCAAGCTGCTGCAACTCGTGCGCGAAGGCCGCGTGAGCGGGTGGGACGATCCCCGCATGCCCACCCTTTCCGGCATCCGCCGCCTCGGTTATACGCCCGAGGCCATTCGCAATTTCTGCGGCGCCATCGGTGTGTCCAAGACCACCGGATCGATCGAGCTCGCCATGCTCGAGCATTTCGTTCGTGAAGATCTGAACAAGCGCGCCGCGCGCGCCATGGCCGTACTACGCCCGCTGAAAGTCGTGATCGACGATTATCCGGAGAACCAAACCGAAGAAATGGAAGCGGTCAACAATCCCGAGGATCCCAGCGCGGGCACGCGCAAAGTGCCATTTTCCCGCGTGCTCTACATCGAGCAGGATGACTTCCGCGAGATACCCCCGCCGAAATATTTCCGTCTATCGCCGGGGCGTGAAGTCCGCCTGCGCTACGGCTATTTCGTCACATGCAAGAGCGTAGTGAAGAACGACAAAGGCGAAGTGATCGAGGTGCACTGCACCTACGATCCCGCTACCCGAGGCGGAAACAATCCTCCCGACGGACGAAAGGTGAAATCCACCATTCACTGGGTCTCCGCCGCCCACGCCGTGGATGCCGAGGTGCGCATTTACGAAAATCTCTTCATCAAGGAAGATCCCAATCAAGCCGAAGAGGGCCAGGATTTCACCGCGAATCTCAATCCGAATTCGCTCGAAGTGCTGACCGACTGCAAGCTCGAACCGTCGCTAGCCAGCCCCACACCCGGCACTCGCTATCAATTCGAGCGCCTGGGATATTTCTGCGTCGACCAGGACTCCGCCCCCGGCAAGCCCGTCTTCAACCGCACGGTAGCGCTAAAGGACACCTGGGCCAAAATCGAAAAGAAGAAATAGGTGTAGGGCAGACCCGCCGTTCGCTATTTCTGCAAACAGCCAGTGCACGAATGAACCGTCTGGTGGGAATTCGGCGCCTGGGATTGACAAGATTTCGGCAAAACGCGTTTCTGCGCTTCAGCCCACGGGCCCGAGATCACTCCTTCCTTCCCGGATGGGCTTCGCCCCTGCTGGAAAATACCGAATAGGGCCACTCGTTCTCTTTCTTCGGCGGAGGCACAGCCGCGACCACGGGCTTCGCCTCGATTCCCCAGTCCGCGGGTGCAGGCTGGATGCACCAGATATTCCCCGGCTGTTCCAGCGCAATTCCTACGAGCCAGTATTTGCTTCCGGTTCCGAGGGGTACGCAGTTTGCTACACGCGCGGGTGCGCTCGTTCCTCCCGGAAGTTCATCGAGCAGAACCGGCATCCCTGCCTCCAGAGGCCGGCTGAGCCGAACCCCGCATCCCTCGGTGTTTACCACCAGCGTATGGCAGTGCTCACTGAATGGAATTGCAGCATCCAGGCTGACTAGGCGAAAAGGGATCTGGGCGCGAATTCGGGTGCTGCGGCGTGCTGCTTCGTAAGATTTCACAGCCGAACTCATATGCGAACCACTTTAATTGTACGTCTCACCCGAATCCAAGTTCGTCAGCCGCCGTGCAGAGTCAACACCAAAGTAACCGAATCAAAGGAAAGAACACGACTTCAATCGGCCGCCCGCGACCAGCAAAGACGGGGCTTTAGCCCCTGAGGGAACCGGGCGTTAACCCCTTCGGTTCAATCATGAGGTCGCTTGTGGTTTTGTTCACGCGCAAAGGTTATCGTTCTCTCCAGCATGGCCGTCACTGCTGAAATGCGATCGCTTCCATCCGAAGCGCCGACCCTATCTGCTATGCGGCCATTCACCGACGATTACGAATTCGACTTACTACTCGCCTGCTGCGCCTGCTCACCTGCCAACGCACGCGACGAACCAATCCCCGCATTTCTCTCCCGTCCTCTGAACTGGGAACGAATCCTCGCTCTCGTCGACCACCATCGCGTGGTTCCGCAAGTGTACGGCAGCTTATCGGCGTACTCGCGTTTGATTCCTGGGCAATTTCTGGACGCGCTCCGATCGCGCTACCTGAACAACGCGCGTAAGGCGCTCTGGTTTACAGAAGAACTGATCCGCATTGTCAGCCATCTGGAATCGGCAGGAATCAGGGCTCTCCCTTATAAAGGCCCAGTTCTGGCACAGACTTTGTACGGCGAAGTCACGCAGCGCCAATATGGCGATCTCGATATCCTCATCCTTCCGCCGGATGTACCCAACGCGAAAGTCGCATTGCGTGACCTGGGATACAAACCCAGCATCGAGCGAGCGCCGCGAATCGAAACTGCCAACGTCGCCACGGGATACGAGTGCGCATTCAGTTCTACGGACGGCCGGAATCTTCTGGAGTTGCAGTGGCGAATCGTGCCGCGCTTCTATTCCATCGACTGCGATGTCGCTGACCTTTTCGACCGAGCCGACGAGATCAGCCTGGGAGGACGCCTCATGCGAACTCTGCGCGCCGAAGATCTTCTACTCGTGCTCTGCGTGCACGCCGCCAAGCACGTGTGGGTTCAGCTTTCATGGCTGTGCGACATCGCCAAACTCGCGAAGTCCCCGACCCTCGATTGGAACGTGATTCATGACGAAGCCCGCCGGTTGGGAATCGAACGCATCGTCGACCTGAATCTGCTTCTGGCTCACAAACTGCTGGGCTCGCCACTGCCACACGCGCGTTTGAAAGCAGACCCCCGAACCACCGCCCTCGTCGACGAGATTCCTAGCATCATCAAACGCAGCACCCACTACAACACTGAATCGCTCCCCTACTTCCGCCTGATGATGCGCCTGCGAGAACGCCGTCAGGACCAAGCCCGCTTCCTCTATCGTCTAGCCGTCACCCCAAGCGTAAGCGAATGGACGACAATCCGCCTTCCAAAACATCTGCACCCGCTCTACCGCCTGGTCCGCCTGTGGCGTCTGGGCAAAAGACTAGCTTCCGCTGGATAGTACTCCGCATTCTTTGCGCTCGCGTCATCAACCCGGCGCTGGCCCTCGCCTTGCGACGGCGGCTCAGCATGAAGGCCGGTTGGGACCGAAGATTAGAACGTCCCGTTCGATCTCCGGTCAAAACTTGTGCACGGCATTGTCGCTGAGTCGCGTAATCCAGGCGTTTGCCCCGTCGAAGCCGGCTCCGATGCTGCCTGGGGCGTACCAGATGCCCATCTTGGCGCCGTCGCTGGCCCGTAGCTCGACGGCGTACGGGTCGCCCGCCAGCCAGATGTTGGCTCCGTCAAAGGCTACGCCATAGGCCCCGGTGTATGAATCGAATGTCCCTACAAGCTTGCCATCGCTGGCCCGTAGCTTGCTCACGGTCCCTCCCGCCCGGTTGGCGACCCACACGTTTGCGCCATCAAAGGCTATCCCGAGCGGATTACTGCCAACCGTGAAGGTGCCCAGAAGCTTGCCGTCGCTGGCACGCAGCTTGTTCACAGTGCTCTCGCCGTTGTTGGTCACCCACACGTTGGCCCCGTCAAAGGCTATCGCCGTGGGGCTAATGCCCACTGTGAAAGTCCCCACAATTTTTCCGTCGCTGGCTCGCAGCTTGCTTAGGCTGCCGGTTTTGCTGGGAACGGTCGTCACCCAGATGTTGGCGCCGTCGAAGGCCATCCAGCCTGGGTAAGGGCCAACTGTGTAGGTGCCGAGAATTTTTCCGTCGCTGGCCCGCAGTTTTGCGACCGCTCCGCTGCCCTGGTTCGACACCCAGATATTCGCCCCATCGAACGTCACCCCATAGGGCTCGCCGCCCACGTTGAAAGTGCCCAGCACTTCGCCGTCGTTGGCGCGCAGCTTGGTGACGGTTCCGTCGCCATAGTTCGCCGTCCAAATATTGGCTCCGTCAAACGCTACCCCGTACGGCTGGCTGCCGACCTTAAAGCTGGTTGTCGTGTTGGCCCGGTACCAGCGCAGCAATGCCACGCGCAGCGGGTTCACGGGCGGCGCGCTGTTACCTGGCGGTTGCAGCGCCGTCCCCGCTTCCTGCGCACGGCCCGGAAACAAGCCTGCAGTCGCAACCATCGCGAGCACGAAACAGATTCCAATTACTACGCGTTTCATAATTAATTACCTCCCTGGGTTCGGCCCGGAAATGCGGACAAAGACGTAAACCAAAATCGAAGATGGACGGACAAAATCCCCGAAGACCACAACCGGCGCCTGAGGCTAGGCCAGCTGGAGACCTAAATTGAGCCGCGTCATATCACCGATTCGAAGCCTGTCAAGCATCCGGATGCACCCCGTTACGAATCCAGAAGACCGGAGCTCGCGCATGGGTTGCCACTTTGACTAGATATTGAACAGAACGAGAATTTTATAGCCGGACCTACCGGCTGGCCAGCCCACCGGCAGTTTCGGCGCCGTCGATGGTGTACACGTGGCCGCTCATATATGCTGCGTCGTCCGATGCCAGAAATGCGAACAGAGCTGCGATTTCTTCCGGCTTCGCGTGCCGCCGCATTGGAATCTTGCCGTTCACTTCTTCAAGCATCGCATCGGTATATTCGGCGCGCTGCATGGGCGTGAGCACGTAACCGGGCGCGATCGCGCAGACTCTTATCTTGGGCGCAAGCTCCAAAGCCATCGAACGCGTCAGTTCGATTACTCCGGCTTTGGTCGCATTGTAATCCGAATAATATGGATAGCCCACCATGCCGTTGGTCGATGCGGTTTGCAAAATAACGCCGCCCTCGCGCTCCCACATGTGCCGTGCCGCGGTCTGCGCCACGTAGAAGGCGCCGGTCAGATTCACCGCAACGACTTTATCCCAATCTTCCGGCGTGATTTTCAGAAAGTCATGGCGAATGCTGATGCCGGCATTGTTGATCAACACGTCGACGCCGCCCATGATGCGAACCGCGTCATCGAATGCGGCCTGCACCTGCTTCAGGCTGGATACGTCAGCATCGACGGTCCCAGCCAAATCCGGCAACCGCTCGCGGATTTCCTCGCGGCCTTTGGCGTCGCGGTCGAGCACGCACACCGCCGAACCTTCCTCCAGAAAACGCGCCGCCGTAGCCGCGCCGATGCCGCTCGCGCCACCGGTGATGAGTACGCGCTTCCCTTCAAGTCCACGCATCGTTTTTCAGGATGGTACGGGCGATATGAAATCAGTTTTCAGATTCTGGTTCTCGGGTCTCAGATAGGTTTGCCGCGAAAGAAGTAGACCAGTTCGATGATCAGAATGATGACCACCATGAGTTCCAACACGAAGGCGCGGCTCTGATTGAACTGATCGACCATGAAGCGATAAAGCTCTTCGGCAGTTTGTACTTTCTGTGTGACCAGATCCTTGTAGTCAGGCACGCCAACCTTCGAGGCTGCGAGCTTGTAGAGACGCGCAGAAAACATGTCGCTGAGAAACTTGATGGCGTTGTCGGCGTGCTCGGTGAGTTCGTTCACGTCGAGCAAAACGGTATGCAGTTTGGTCGCCGCGCGCGCCAGACGCCAGCGCGCCAGCATTCCCGTGCCCTCGTCAAAGGAGTCGTAAACGCTTTCCAGCTCGCGGGTAAGAAACTCGTCGTAATGGCGGAACTCGAGCAACTGCGAGTTCGCATACTCCAGCAACTGAATCGCGGTCTCCGCGCCAGCCGCGCTGTCATACAGAAAGGCCGCGTTCCAACTGATTACGGTCAGGTCGTTGGGATAATACGAGATTCGCGACTGCAGGATTTCGTTTTGTTCGCCCTCGGAAAGCTGTGCGGTTTCTCCACGAACAATCTGGGCGATGCGTGCGCCATGAGAAGAAACCAGTTCATTGGCGGAAGGGCAACCGCTGATGTCGCGCACATGAAAAATGAAGTAATCTTCGCTAAGCCAATCCGGATACGGCTTCACCAGCGCGGGTGCTGCGCGCTCCAATTTCTGGTGCGCGATGCGCGACGCGTGACCGGCAAAATCGACATCCCATACCCAACGGCTACCGAGCCGCACCAATGTGTCCCAGTCGCCCGAGAATGGCAGCTCCAGCACCACGCTCACCACGCCGTAATCGTAGAACTTGATCTGGCCTTCGAGGCGCTCGCCGCTCTCCAGGACCAACGCATCAATGGGCTCGACCACCGGAGGGCGCTGGTAGCGGACATAGCCGGGCGCCGGATGTTTCAGGGTAGGCTGTTCCAACGTCCGCGCGCCGAATATTTCACGCAGCTTGTCGAGACGGATTTCCTCGCACACGTCGAACTGAATCAGCACCAGAACCGAGCCGTGAAGCGAGGCGTCCACCGCAGGAGCCATCTTGGTTTGCTCGGCGGCGTCGGCGATGGTGAGAGCGGATTCAGCGTCCCGGATCATAGTTGGCAACGTTCCGCGAAAGGAAAGCTGGCGGGCTTTCGTCGGTATCTTGTATTTTCCCAGAATCGGGGCGGTCTGGCGAGATGAGTTGGCGAAATTGCTGTGTTATCAACAACTTACAGTGCCGTTAAAACACCAAAGCTACGCCTGCGGCGTACGAGCCGCCATCTGGATCACTTCCGCCAGATGCAGGGCGCGGCGATTAGTACACTGCGCAATCTGCTCGCGGCAACTGAAGCCGTTGGCAATAACTAGACAGTCCGCATCGGCTTTCCGAACTGCCGGAAGCAGTTCCAGTTCGCCGATGGCGAGCGAGATTTCATATTTGTCCGCTTCGAAACCGAACGATCCGGCCATTCCGCAACAACCGGGAGCGGGAGTGTGAAAATCGATTCCCATCTTGCGAAGGACGGACTCTTCGTCAGTCATTCTCATCACCGATTTGTGGTGGCAATGGCCGTGGACGAGAGCGCTACGCGCCAATTTCGGCAATTGGAAATGCTTTGCCTTTTGCTCAAGAAATTCGCTCAGCAAGAATGTCTGATGCGACAGCCTGCGGGCGCGGTCGTCTTTGGGAAACAGATTCAGAAGCTCATCGCGAAACACCGCAGCACAGCTCGGTTCCAACACAACGATTGGAATGCCCTGTTTGATTTCGGTTTCGAGCGCTTGAAGAATCGTGAGAAGCAGTTTCTTCGCGCGATCTAACATGCCCCAATCGTAGAGCGGCCGCCCGCAACACAAGCCCGCCTTGGGGAACACAACGCGGTAGCCTGCGGATTCGAGCACCTCAACTGCTGCCTTGGCGGTGTCAGGCAGAAAGTAGTTGTTGAATGTGTCCGGCCACAGCAGAACTGGCGCTGCATCCGAATTCTGAGGCTTCCGGCCATCGAACCAATGACGGAAGGTTCGGGGCGCGAGGGCAGGAATGCGGCGCTCCTGCGGAATGCCTGCAACGAGCTTAGAGACATTGCGCAGCAACGGAAGTTGCGTAGTCAAATTGATCAATCCAGGCGCCTTCGAAGCGAGCCGAGCCCAGATGTCGATATTTCCGAAGGCGTACGCACTGCGCGGACGGCGTCGCCCTTTGTAGTAATGCGACAAGAACTCGGCTTTGTAGGTGGCGACATCGACGCCGACCGGGCAATCGCTCTTGCAACCCTTGCAGGCCAGGCACAGATCGAGCGAATTCTTGACGTGCCGGTCGCGCCATCCGTCTTTAATTACGTCGCCCTTGGTCATCTCCCAAAGCAAGTGGGCGCGGCCTCGGGTGGAATGCTCTTCTTCGCGAGTGACGCGGAAGCTGGGACACATGACTCCGCCTTCATCACGACGGCATTTCCCTACGCCCACGCAACGCAACGTGGCACTCGCCAGGCTGCCGTGATCTTCCGGAAACTGAAAGTGCGTCTGCGGCTGCCAAGGTTTGTAGTTCGCACCCAAACGCAGATTCTCATCGAGCTTGTAAGGCTCGACGACCTTGCCTGGATTCATCTTCCAATCCGGATCCCATAGCGCTTTGAACTCTCGAAAAGCCTGCACCAGTTCCGGGCCAAACATTTTCGGCAACAACTCCGCGCGCGATTGCCCATCGCCGTGTTCGCCCGAAAGCGACCCGCCATAACCGATGACCAGATCGGCAGCCTCTTCGACGAACTTGCGATAGTTGGCGATGCCTTGCCGGGACTCGAGATCGAAGTTGATTCGCATGTGCACGCAGGCGTGCCCGAAGTGTCCGTAGAGAGCGCTGCGGTAGCCGTAGCCCTTCATCAGCTTGTGCAGATCGCGCAGATAGCTGCCGAGTTTGGCGGGAGTGACGGCGGCATCCTCCCAACCCTCCCAGCCTGGAGGCTCTCCGGGCACGTGAGAAGTGGCTCCCAGAGCCGATTCGCGCACTTCCCAAACTTGCTTGGCTTGCCGCTTGTCGGTAAACAGGCGCATAGCAGGCGGTTCTGCGCTGCGGCTAAGAGATTGCATCAGTGCGCGTGCCTGAGCCTCAGCTTCGGCAGCCGTGGTCGCGCCAAACTCAGCAAACAGCCAACCACCGCCTGCAGGCAGAAGAGCCAGTCCTTCCAGATTCAGTTGCCGTCGGCGGGAAAACTCAACCAGCAATTGGTCGATGCCTTCGAGGCCGATTGGATGATGCGCCATTATCTCGGGCACGCGATCAGCGCATTGGAAAATATCGGGATAAGCGATGAGCAGGAGCGCGCGTTGGGGCGGACTCTCCACCAGCCGGCACGAGGCTTCGAGCACAGTGACACAGGTGCCTTCCGATCCCACCAACGCGCGCGCCACGTGAAAGCCATTTTCGGGGAGCAGGTAATTCAGGTTGTAGCCTGAGACGCGGCGCGGAATGTTGGGATAACGATTTCGGATAAGTTCGGAATATGTGTTGCTTAGTTTCTTCAGTCCCGCGTAAATTTCCCCCCGGCGACCGCCTTCACCGATGATCTTCTCAAGTTCTGCGTCGTTGGTCTGGCCCACGTTCATGCGCAGGCCATCGTAGGTAAGAATCTCCAGTTGCTCGATGTTGTCATCGGTCTTACCAGCCATCACCGAATGCACGCCGCAGGAGTTGTTTCCGATCATGCCGCCCAGCGTGCATCGATCATGGGTCGCCGGGTCTGGCGCGAATGTCAGGTGATGGTTCTCGGCAGCGTTACGCAGATGATCAAGGATGACGCCCGGTTGCACTCGCGCAATCCGCCGCGCCGGATCGATCTCGAGGATATTGTCCATGTACTTCGTGAAATCGAGCCCCACGGCTACGTTGCAGCACTGTCCGGCCAGCGAAGTTCCGCCGCCTCGGCAAAGGATGGGCGCGCCATATTCACGAGCCACCGCGACGGTTGCAATGACATCGTCGGCATCGCGAGGAAGAACTACTCCGATGGGAACCTGGCGATAGTTGGACCCATCGGTCGCGTACAGCGCGCGGGTGCCATCGTCGAAGCGAACGTCGCCACGCACCTGATGGCTCAGGGCGGAGGCGAGTCCTTTTGCATCCACGACTGCGGATTTGGCAGCGCGGGCGAGCTCGGCGAAATTGCTTGGCATGGAGGCGGGACGCGCTAGTCCGAGGAGTTGTCGCCGGTCAGGTTCTTGCCAGTCACAGTTGTGATGTTAATCTGGCTTTTATTGCCTTCCGGGGCAATGTTGATCGTGACGATATTTTTCTTGTCTGTGGAGACAATCGTGCAGTGATTCTGATCCTTCGTGTTGACTCTGGCATTGGGAAGTTTCGCCGAGTAGAATGCCATGACTTTATCGACCGAATCGTCGCTCTCGAATTGTGCCGTGACGGTATGCATTCCTCCGATAGTCGCGCTATTCCCCTGCAGGACACGCGCACCGGGATACGGATCGATCCCGAGATTCCGAACGGCTTCGTTAGGATCATTCGTGCTCTGAACGGTTCCGAAGGGAGTTTCGACGCGAACGTTTCCGTTTTCATTTTTGATGTGGCTGTTGTGGGCAATGCGCCGGATTACGAACGCCAGCGTCCCTATTCCGAGGATGCCTAGCACAACGATAGCGGCGACGACGATCAAGATGACCTTGAGCGCGCCGTTTCCCTGAGACGGCGCTGCGGGACTGGGAGGAACGGTTGCCGGGATGGCAGCTGCCATGGGCACCGCAACGCCGCATTTTGGACAGAATCGTACGCCCGCTTCCAGACTTGTACCGCAAGAGTTGCAAAAGGCCATCGCGATTACCTCACCTATTTACGCGCATGTCGAAGCATCGCATCGAGATGCGGAGTATATCGCAAACCGCGGTTATGGGCGAGGGCGATTCGATAATTCCCTGCGAGTTCGAAGTGATGGAAGCAGTGCGGGGATCCTTCGCTTCGCTCAGGATGACAGGGTTCCTTAGGATGGCAAGGTCCCTTGTTAACGAGAGTCGTTCTAACTCAACAGCCTGGTGCTGTAGTCGGCCATGCTCAGCGCCAGGAGAAGGAAAAGCCAGAAGATCGCCGAAACAATTACGATCTTGGTCAGTTTTTCACTGGTGTACTTCACGTGCATGAAAAACAGAACAACGAGCAAAGCTTTGATGGTAGCGATGACCAGCGCGACAACCGTGTTGAGCGGACCCAGGTCGACAAAAGAAACCGCCGCTGTAATCACAGTCAGACAGAGCAAAGCGATCCAGATGGCGTAGTAAAACTTACCCGACATTATGTGTTCAGACATGGGGGTTCACCTTAGCGGTTTTCGATCGATCAAGTACAGCAACGGGAAAAGATAAATCCAGACAATATCCACGAAGTGCCAGTACAAACCGCCGATTTCGACCGGCGTGTAATACTTCGGCGTGTAACGTCCCTTCCAGGCATAGTAAGTCAGAAACACGAAAATCCCCACTCCAATGATCATGTGCAGAGCGTGCAGCCCGGTCATCGCGAAGTACAGTGAGAAATAAATCTGTTCGTGCCGCGGGTCGATGTGAATTTGAGGGTACTCTTTAACCAAGTCGTCCACGTTAAAGGAGTTCCCGGGGATGTGGTGCTCTTTGTATTTGGCGTACCACTCGATCCCCTTGATGCCAAGGAAGGCAAAGCCGAATACGATGGTGAGGAGCAACAGAATGACCAGCAGCTTGCGCTTGCCCATCTGCGCAGCGCGCACGCCCAGCGCTACCGTCAAGCTGCTGCAAATGAGGACGGCGGTATTGATCGTGCCCAGGTAAATGTCCAGGCTGCGACTGCCGGCGGCAAATTCGTTGTAGTACCAAAAGCGATAGACCAGGTAGGCGCAAAACATGCCGCCGAAAAACATGATCTCTGTGGCCAGGAAAAGCCACATGCCAAGAGTGGCAGCGTCGCGCTGCTGCTCTGCATCGGCAAAGTGGTGCAGCAGTTCGGGGCCGTGTTGCTCGATTGCGACTGGGCTATCGCTCAACATGCACCTCCGCAGGAGCTGGAATTTCTTCGTAGTTATAGGCTTCCCACGTCACTACTGGCTCTTCCTCGAAATTAAAGGTGGGCGGTGGCGAAGAGGTCTTCCATTCCAGGCCGGCCGCGCCCCACGGGTTATCCTCGGCGATTTTCCCGTAGCGCATGGACCACAGGAAATAGACCATCGGCAAAACATATCCGATCGCCAGAATGGTCGAGCCTGCGGTCGAGAGCACATTCAACACTTGGAATTCCGGCGGATATTGCCAATAGCGGCGAGGCATTCCCATGTAGCCCAGAAGGAACTGCGGGAAGAACGTCAGGTTAAAACCGGCAAACACAAGCAATGCCGCAAGCCTGCCCCACCCTTCCGGATACATTCGGCCAGAAATCTTGGGCCACCAGAAATGCAACCCGCCGAGATAGCCCATCACCGCGCCTCCGACCATGATGTAGTGGAAGTGTGCGATGACGAAATAAGTGTCGTGTACGTGTACATCGATTCCTAAGCAGGCAAGGAACAGGCCGGTGAGTCCGCCCATGGTGAAAAGGCCGATGAAGCCGAAGGCGTACAGCATGGGAGTCGTGAACGAGATCGAGCCTTTGTACATGGTCGCGGTCCAGTTGAATACTTTGATCGCCGAGGGCACCGCAACCAGATAACTCAGGATAGAGAAGATCAGCGCTGAATAAAGCGAAATGCCCGCCACAAACATGTGGTGCGCCCAGACCAGGAATCCGAACACCGCAATCGCAATGCTGGACATGGCGACGAAGTTGTAGCCAAAAATACGCTTGCGAGCGAAACATGCGACCACTTCGCTCTCCACCGCCATAGCCGGCAGAATCATGATGTAAACCGCGGGATGCGAATAGAACCAGAACAAATGTTGAAACAATAGCGGATCGCCGCCGCGGGTGGGATCGAAGATGCCCAGATTGAAGGCGCGTTCGAAGACGACGAGCAAAAGCGTGATCGCAAGCACCGGCGTCCCGAGCAACTGAATGATGCTGGTGGCGTAGTGGGCCCAGATAAACAAAGGCAGACGCGACCACGTCATGCCCGGCGCTCGCATCCGATGGATGGTTACGACAAAGTTGAGGCCGGTGAGGATGGATGAGAATCCGGCGATGAAGATCGCGATGCCTGCCTCAATCACTTTAGTATTGCTGAACGCCGTGCTGAAAGGGGTGTAGAAAGTCCAGCCCGTATCCACGCCTCCGGTAACGATGCAATGGAGATAGATCGTGCCGGCAATGATGTACAGATACCAGCTCAGCAGATTGATACGGGGGAACGCCAGGTCTTTGGCGCCGATCATCAAGGGAACGAGGAAATTCCCCAGCACGGCGGGGATGGAAGGGATGAGAAAGAAAAAGATCATCACCTGGCCGTGCATGGAAAAAAGCTTATTGTAGGTATCGGCTTGTACGAGGTCGCCCGCCGGGGTCAGCAGTTCCAGGCGGATCAGCAGGGCGAAAAATCCTCCGATGAAGAAGAAGAAGGTGATCGACGCGAGATAAAGAAGCGCGATGCGCTTATGGTCCGTGGTCAGCAGCCACGAGCGGATGCCATATTCCTTATTCAAATAGTTTTCGCGTTCGGCAGTAATTGCTGCGGTAGCCATTGCTATTCCTTAAGGGTTCTGCGATCTCGTGCCGGCTGGCGTCAGGCTGGTTTTGCCTGCCGCTCCTGACGGAGCCGGGCTCAACGACTTGATATATGCCACCAAGGCGTTTAACTGTTCTTCACCCACGAGCCCCTGAAAAACGGGCATGATGGGCTTGAATCCACTCACGATTTTCGCGCTCGGACTCAAGATCGATTCGCGGATATAGTTTTCGTCGGCGATCACGATTCGTCCATCCTCGAGTTGTACGGGCTTGCCAAAGATTCCGGCGAGGATCGGGCCCCGGCCTTGAGTGTCCGACCGGTGGCAGGTGGGGCACCCCAATTGTTGAAAAAGACTTTCCCCACTGGCCGCAAGCGAACCGGTGGTGCCGCCGCCGGAGAGCCAGGCTTGATATTGCGCCGGTTCCATGACCACGACTTGTCCGATCATGCCCGAGTGCATAGTGCCGCAATATTGCGAACAAAAAAGGTGATAGACACCGGGGCGGGTTGCCCGGAACCACGCGGTTGTATAGCGCCCCGGCAGCACGTCCTGCTTAATGCGGAAGGCAGGCACGTAGAAGCTGTGAATCACGTCCTGCGACGTCATGATCAGTTTGATGTCGCGGCCCACCGGTACATGCAGTTCGTTGATCTCGCGCGGACCCTCCTCATGTTGGAGTTTCCACATCCACTGTTTGCCCACGACGTAGACTTCGGACGCACCTTGGGGAGGAGTCCGCTCATGGAAGTAAATGACCGCGCCCCAAAGAAAAATGGCCATGAAAATTCCCATAGGAATGATCGACCAGGTGATTTCCAATGCGGACGAACCTTCGATCTGCTCCGCTTCGACTCCGCGGCGGCGGCGATACTTGGTCGCAAACACCAGGATCATGGTGAAGATGGCCACACACATGAACGCGGACAGCGCCACCAGAAAAATGTAGAGGGCGTCTACATTGCCGGCGTTGGTCGACGCGCGTACAGGCCAAAGTGGAAAATTATCGAACATAAATTAGTCGTTGCTCGTCCGTCGTTCACCGCTGGGCATCTCTCGCAATCGCGCCCGGTTTGTCGGGTTCATACGGAACATCACGATCAGGAACGTTCCAAGAATCAGTACCGTCGCGCCCCCGGCCAGTTGCAGGACTCGACTGATGATTGCGCCGTATTTCCCGGTGTCCGGATCGTAGTGGTAGCAGTAGAGCAACACTTGGTCGACCACCGTGCCGATTTTGTTTTCGGACGCCTGAATCAATCCCAGGCGCAAATCCTTGGGCGCGTACTCGACTCCGTAAAAGTACTGCGCGATTTTTCCTTCGGGTGTCAGCACCATGATCGCGGTCGCATGAGCAAACTGGCCGCTCTTGGGATCGTACTGATACTGGAAACCTGCTGCCTTGGTAAGTGCATCGATCGAAGCGGCCGGCCCGGTCAGAAAATGCCAGCCCTCTGCCGCACTGGGTCGTCCGTAGCGCTTCAAGAATTCCGCCTTTTTCGCGGATGCCATCTCCGGCGTTTCTTTGGGATCGAAACTCACGGTGAGAACGTCGAACTCTTTTCCCACGTCGAATTTCAATACTCGCATCGCACTCTCCAGCCCGCTCAACACCTCTCCGCACAACATGGGGCATTGGTAGTACACGAGGTTCAAAATCATCGGCTTCTTGCCGAAATAGTCTCCCAACGTGACTGTTTTTCCGGTCTCGTCACGAAAAGTCAGACCAGGCGGAATCTGTTCGTTCAAGTTCTGCTCGATGCCAACATTCTTCAGCCCCGGAGGCCGCACGTTCGCGGGCGGCGACAGCGGGCCTTGGGTTATTCCCTGGCCCCACGCGGGCAGCGTAAGAACAGACAGCGCCAATACGGCCGCCACGGTTAGCTTCGAACTCATCGATCCTTTTGCACTGCGCACTGCTACTTTCCTTTCTACTTCGGGGCTTGCGGCTTAGCCGATTTGCCACTTGTGTCCGAACGCTGCGCGGCTTGATTGGCGGTGTTTACGTCAGACGGCGGAACCGTTCCAGCCTTCGGCGTGGTCGGCAATCCTCGCTGCGCGACTAACTCCATGGCACGCTCGATCGGGATACGTACCACTCCAGCGTTTTCGTCGACCCAGCCATAGCTGTTTAGCGTTTGCTCTTCCTTGAGACGAAAATCGTGGATCTCAATTCGTTCGTTTCTCTCTAAGCGTGGTTGCGGGAATTTCGTGATCTCGTCCGGCGATACGATGCGCGTGTCGGTGTCCACTTGTTTTACCAGCGGACTCTGCTCAGACCGGCGCGCTCTCTGCCGTGCGTCCATATAGTGGTACAAGCCCCAGATAATGAAATAGACCACGACGCCACCTACGATGAGACTGATCAGGAACGCAAACACCGCACGCGCGGTCAGGTCCTGCCGCTCGTAGCCTTCTTCCGCTTGCCCGTGTTTTATGTCTTCAGTCATGTGCTGGTTCCAATACTTCATTCGCGTCCGCGTCATACGCGGGCACAAGCGGCAGTGAACTCAGGTTGCGGAAGAAGTAAGCCAGCCAAATTCCGCCGATGGCGATGGGAACCACAACGTCTGCCAGCGTCACGCTCAATGTTTTCGAGAAATTGGGCTCAATGATCCAGAAGAGATCCAGATAACGCATGATCATGATCCAGGCTGCAAGCCAGGCCAGGCGGCGTATATCGCGTTTGAACGGACGCGAAAGCAACAGCACGAAAGGCACAGCGAACTGGAATACCACGAGCGTCAGCCCAACGAATCCCCAGCCTCCGTTCAATCGCCTCATATACCAGGTGATTTCTTCCGGCAAGTTTCCCGCCCAGATGATGAGCCACTGCGAGAAAGAAAAATACGCCCAGACCATGATGAAGGTCAGCATCCATTTGCCGTGGTCATGGACGAAATCAGGCTTCAACAACTCCGACATTGGCTTGTAGTCCACCAGAATCCGCTCAACGACGACGGCGAAGCACATGGCCGATAGCAATTCGCCGATCAGGATCAGGAGGCCGTAGATGGTGGAAATCCAGCTGGGATCGATGGACATCAGCCAGTCGATGGCGGCGAACGAAATCGTGAAGGCGTAGAGAATTAACCCGGGGCCGCTTACGGCCTTAAAGCGCGCGCTATTGTCGCGTGACGACGGCTTGTCCGTCTCCTTCGACCACCTGCTGAGCAGGAACGACAACAGATTCCATATCGCGAGGTAGATCGCGGCGCGAATGATGAATCCGTGGACGTTGAGGTAACTCCGGGTAAGTTCCTGCAAGTGCTCGCGGAGATGTTGGTCCGCGATGGAATCCAGAGGCCGGGCCCAAACGTAAAGTTTGGGAAGCCCGAACAGGATCGGAATAAACAAAACTGCCATCAACGGCAGACAACGCATGGCCGCGCCGAGAATTCTGCGAATAACCGTGCCCCACCCGCCGCCGGTTAGATGCCGAATCATGACAATTGCCATGGATCCGAGAGTCACGCCAAGCCAGCACATGTAGCCCAGCAAGTACGCGCGGAAGAATTCGTCTGGACGCAAAAACGCGAGCACGACGGAGATCGCGGCAAAAATCAAACCGACGACGAGCGAGCGGCTCTGGATGGTTTTGACCACCGGGGGCGCCATCAAGTTCAGATTGTTCGCACGCGCCGCGCTCATTTCGGCTGCTCTCCTTTTTCGCCGCTCGAATCAGACTGGAGTTCGGGCAAAGTCGCGCCAGAACCGGGATCGCCGCGAAACACGGGCGCTTCGGACGGCACTTTTTGTCCCGAGGGCACATCGCTCATAGTCGCTTCCTGACTCAACTGCAAGGCTCGGATATAAGCCACGATCGTCCAACGATCTCGCGCCGGAATTTGCGAAGCGTACTCCGGCATCGCGCCAAAACCGTTGGTCATCACGTCAAAGAAATATCCGAGCGGAGCTTTGCGCAAGCGCTCAGTGTGATAAGACGGCGGCGCTCGAAAGCCGCGCTGCACAATCATTCCGTTGCCGTCGCCCAAGCGGGAGTGACAGGGAGCGCAGTAAATATTGAAGCGCTCGCGGCCGCGGGCCAACACATCGTCGGTCACTGGAAAGGGCATGTAGTCGCCGGGATTGTTGCCGAGCTTTCCCGAGTAGAAATATGTATCTTCATGCAGTTGCCCGCGCGCCACGGTTCCGTCGACCGGAGGGCGCGCGGAGCGCAAGTCGGAATAGAAATCACTCTCGGCGAGCGGCTTGAAGCGAGGTTGGTCTTGCATATCCTGGCGGCATCCGGCCAGCGCCAGCACGGCCAGCAATCCCAACGGCGAAATGTTTCTTAGCCTCAACATTTTTTCTTGCGCAAAGTGCTAAACGACGTAGACCCAGTTCTCAGATACGAGTTCTCAGTTCAGTTGGCCGGAGGAAATTACCTAGCTGGGCACCTCCGAAATCGAGCGTGGTCCCAGACTTTCCAGAAAGCGGCGGGTTTCGCTCGAGCTGTACTTGGGATCGGTAGAAAACACGATCAGGAAAAAGCGGTCTTTGGTCGCGAAAGCGAAACGCGGCACATTGAATACCGGATGGTACGGCATGGGCAGGCCGTTCAACGCCAGCATGCCAAACACGGCAAAAATGCCGCCAAACAAAATGGTCATTTCGAAAGTCACCACGATGAACGCCGGCCACGAATGATAAGGTTTGCCGCCCACATTGATGGGATAACTTACGGCCGAAATCCAGTACTGCAGGGCGTAGCCAGACAAACCTCCGAGCAGTCCGCCGATGAGCACCACTAACGGCACGCGGTTTTTGTGAAACCCGATTGCCTCCGCCAATCCTTCCACGGGAAACGGGCTGTAGGCGTCGATCTTCAGATAGCCGGCTTCATGGGTGCGATGCGCCGCGTCCACCAGTTGGGTGGGAGAATCAAACTCGGCCATCATTCCGTAAATTGGAGTGTGCTTCATTCCTTCACCTCCGCCTCGGGCAGGAGGGTGCGCATTTCAAAGATCGAAATCATGGGCAGGATACGCACGAACAGGAACATCGCGGCCAGGAACATTCCGATCGTGCCGATGTAAGTCATCCAATCCCAGCGCGTCGGATAATACATTCCCCAGGAGGAGGTCAGGAAATCACGGTGCAGGCTGACCACCACGATGATGAAACGCTCCAGCCACATGCCGACGAGAACGACTCCTGAAATGAGGAACAAAGCGACCGGGCTGGTTCGCAGTTTGCGAATCCAGAGCACTTGCGGGATAAAAATGTTACAAGCCAGCAGCGACCAATACGGGACCGCATACGGCCCGTGCAGACGATTCCACAGAAGAAAAGAATCGTAGCGGTTGCCGCTGTACCATCCCATGAACGCTTCGATAGCGTACCCGTAGGCCACGATCAGGCCGGTCGCAAGCATGACTTTTGCTGAGTTCTGCAAATGGCGTTCGGTGATGAAGTCCTCGAGGCCGTAAAACTTGCGGATCGGAATCGCCAACATGAGCACCATGGCGAAGCCGGAATAAATCGCTCCAGCCACGAAATAGGGCGGGAAAATCGTGGTATGCCAGCCCGGCACGATGGCGATGGCGAAATCGAAACTGACTACGGTATGAACCGACAGAACTAGCGGAGTCGCGAGTCCGGCGAGCAGCAGATAGGCTGTCTCATATCGATGCCAGTGCCGCGCAGAGCCGCGCCAGCCCAGCGCCAACATTCCATAAATAATCTGCGCCACACGATTAGTGGAGCGATCCCGCAGCGTGGCCAAGTCAGGAACTAGCCCAATAAACCAGAACAATAACGAAATAGTCGCGTAGGTGGAAACGGCAAAAACGTCCCAAACCAACGGGCTGCGGAATTGCGGCCAGTAATTCATGGTGTTGGGATAAGGGAAGAGCCAATAGGCCAGCCAAGGGCGGCCCATGTGAACCAGCGGAAAGAGACCTGCGGCCGACACTGCGAACAGGGTCATGGCTTCGGCAAATCGGTTAATCGAGTTGCGCCACGATTGCCGCAACAACAGCAGGATGGCCGAGATCAGCGTGCCGGCGTGCCCGATTCCGATCCACCACACGAAGTTGACGATGGCAAAGCCCCAGCCGATGGGGATCGTGATGCCCCAGATGCCGACGCCTCGGAGGAACAAATATCCGATGGCGTACAACATCATCATCGTAAGCAAGAAAGCGATGCCAAAGCCAAGGAACCAACCATTGGAAGTCGGGCGCGTGAGAACGATCGAGCTGATTTTGTCAGTGACCGTGCCGAAGGTGTATCCGGGCTCGATTACTGGAGCTGCGGGTTGTCTTTGCTCGTCCATCTTTCGATCGCGCTCCGCTTAGGTTTCCAGCTCTGGATTGGGGTTGCGAATCTCGGCCAGATACGTGGTTCGCGGCCGCGTATTCAGATTAGCCAGCAAACCGTAGTTGCGCGTGATCGCCTTTGCCTTAGAAACCCGGCTGTTGGGATCGTTGATATTGCCAAAGGTGATCGCGTTGGCCGGACAAGATTGCTGGCAAGCCGTCTGCAATTCGCCATCCTGGATCTTGCGATCTTCACGCTCGGAATCGATTCGGTGCTGGGTGATACGCTGGATGCAATAAGTGCATTTTTCCATGACGCCGCGACTGCGCACGGTGACGTCCGGATTGCGCATCATCTTTAACTGCGGCGTCTCCCAATCCTGGAAGAGCAGGAAATTGAAGCGCCGTACTTTGTAGGGACAGTTATTGGAACAGTAGCGCGTGCCCACGCAGCGGTTGTAGACCATGTCATTCAGGCCTTCGGTGCTGTGGACGGTCGCGCCCACGGGACAGACTACTTCGCACGGCGCATTCTCGCACTGCTGGCAGGGTACGGGCTGGAAGTAGGCCTTCGGACTATCGCGGTCGCCCTGGTAATAGGTGTCGACGCGCAGCCAGTGCATATGTCGGCCGATGACGACTTGCTCCTTGCCGACGACCGGAATGTTGTTTTCCGACTGGCAGGCGACAATACAGTTGTTGCATCCCACGCAAGTGTTTAAATCAATCGTCATGCCCCACGCGTGGGGTTCCTTCTCATACGGATAGGGCTTGTACAACGTGAGTTCCGCCGGAGGCTGTTCGTCCCTGGCGAAACCTGGTTCCTTGCGATACTCTTCGAGACTCGCTTCCCGCACCTGCGGCCGCGCGCCTTCGGGCGTGTCCATCGTCTGGTAACCTTGGGTCGTCGCCAGCTTGTAGGTTCCGCCAGCCTTAGTGATATTTACGCCAGAGGTGAACCACGGCGTCGCGCTGGAACGAAGCGGATACATGTCGAAGCCTGCGCCCGTTCCGGCTCGGCCAGCGCGTTTGCGTCCGTAGCCAAGAAATACTGTGATCGAATTATCGGGATGGCCCGCCTGAATCCAGATCGGCGCAGTCACTTTCTTGCCGTTTAGCTCGATCGCGACTAGATCTTCGCTCTTGAGATCCATCCGCGCAGCCATGGCCGGGCCGATCAGCACGGGGTTGTCCCAAGTCATCTTCGACATTGGCTTGGGTAGTTCCTGCAGCCAGCCGTTGTTGGAGAAGCATCCGTCGTAAACGCAGGGATCACGGCGGAAGTTGATCTCGATGGATTTGGGGTCGCTGATTGGGGGCACTGGAAAAGTGGCCGACTTCAACGTAACTGCCTTAGGAGTGAAAGTTGTTCCTTCAATCCATCCATCGTGCAGCGATTTTCGCCAGAAGGCTTCGAAGTCCGCGCCGGGATGCTGCTTCTTCCAGTACCCCTGCACAATTTCATGACCCGTGGCTTCAGCTTGCCCCGCCAGCAGCGCGGTAAGTTCATAAGCGCTCTTGCCGCCATAGAGCGGAGCGATCAGCGGTTGCACGATGCTCACGGTACCGTCATATGCACGAGCATCACCCCATGATTCGAGATAGTGTGCTTCGTTCACGTGCCACTGGCAGAGTTCGGCAGTCTCGTCCTGATAGAGGCCGAGGTGCACGCGCATCGGAACGCTTGTGTTCTTGAGGGCGTCGGCGAAACCCAAGTCGGCGGGTGCATCGTAGGCGGGGTTTCCGCCCTGGATGAAGAGCATGTCCACTTTGCCGGCTCGCATGTCGGCGACGAGATCTTTGATTGAGTCGGTCTGATTTACTGGATTAGCATCGACCGGGTCAGTGTAGAAGACTGTTTTTCCGATGTTGCCGAGAGCCTGATTAATCTCGTGGGCCAAAGCGTGCACTGCCGGTGGCTGATGATCGCCCGCGATAACTACGCTTGATCCCCGATGGTTCCGCAATTCCTGCAAAAGCGCGTTGGCAAACTTCTGCTGTTCCGGGTGTTCTAACGTAAGGACGGGCTCGTAACTGCCGATCGCAGCCGGCAAGTGGCTTGCAAAAGTGGCCACATCCCCGGCCCTGACAGGCAGCCTGTGATCGGCCTTCGCGCCGGTCGAGCTCATCGTGCTCTCGACCACATACAGCCGGCTCATTTTGCCTGCGTCGGGATTGCGACGCTTGGCGAAATCGCGAATGTATCGCGTCGAACCCGGAAATCCCGCGTAAAGGAAATCGGCGTCGAGGGAGACAATTACGTCGGCATTCTCCAGCTTGTATTGAGTCTCGACCCGCTGGCCGAAGGCCATCTTCGCGCCTTCAAGCACATTGTCGCGATTCACCGGCTCATACACATGCCACTTCGCCTGCGGATATAGCTTGAGGACTGACCGTAACTGATCGGCCAGCGCGGGGGAAGAAACCGTGCGCGTTAAGATGCGGATTCCCGCTCCCTGCACAGCTTTCTGCGCATTGAGCGGTCCGCGGATGGCTTCGAGAAAATTCCCCCAGGTTCGCACGTCGCCCAAATACGCGATGGTCTGCGAGCGATCGGGATCGTACATTCCAAGAATCGACGCCTGCGCAAATAGATCAGTTCCGCCGAGGCTCGCGGGATGCTGGTCATTGCCTTCAATCTTAGTGGGACGGTACAGATGGCTTTCAACCAGGATCGGACTGGCATATCCGCCCAGCGTGAAAGCTGTGGCGAAGAAAAGAGGCCGGCCGGGAATTACTTCTTCCGGTTGGCGCACGTACGGAACGATCGGCTCCAGCGGCTGCTTCGTGCAGGCGGTCATTCCTGCCATTGCCAGCGAAGCACCCATCAGCTTCAGGAACCCGCGACGCGAAACTGCATCCAGCCACTCCGATGCGCCCTTAGGAAACTCGCGATGCAGCATCTCCTGAAACTCGGAGCTGCCCGCGAGTTCTTCCAGACTGCGCCAATACTCCGGGCCCTTCGTCTGGGCGATTTGAGCCCGGACGGTTTTCAGGTCGAGCCTGTCCTTCTTGCCCGGACAAACCTCCTCGCGGTGTTGCTTGGCTTTATTCTCGTCCATCTTCATTGTTCGTTCGTGGATGCCGGGCGTCCCCGCCCGTCCTCCATCACTTTTTCGAATCTCAACGGTGACACGTCGAGCAACTCGTGATATCCGTCACCGTACGCAGCTTGTATTTCCTCACCAAATCCATGCCCAGCGAAAGCTGGTCAGTATAGACCTTGCCATCGAGCACCACGGGCTTGTCGCTCGACGGTTGCTCGTAGCGCATATTGAAGACCTGGTCGCGAGGCCGCAGATTTTTCTCTGGCGCGCGATGGCATTCCAGACACCACTCCATTTGCAACGATGCGTAATTGAACATCAGCGGCATTCGGTCCACCGGACCATGACAAGTGTTGCAACCCACTCCCTTGTTGATGTGAATGCTGTGGTCGAAATAAACGAAATCCGGCAAATCGTCGACCCGCGTCCACACCAGAGACTTGCCAGTGCGGAAGCTCTCGCGCACAGGTTCGAGCAAAGGCGCTCCGGTCCAGATTTGCGAGTGGCAGTTCATGCAGGTCTTGGTTGGAGGAATCCCAGCGAATGAAGATTTCTCAACGGAAGTATGGCAATAGCGGCAGTCAATGCCTAAGCCGCCAACATGGTGCTGATGGCTAAAGGGCACGGGCTGTGGCCGCACCACTTTGGCGTAAGTGATGTAGGGCGACCGCTGCAGTTCGAGCACCGCCCACAGCAACACCGCCACCAGGAATGCCGCGCCGTAAATCGTGGCGCGAGAGATTGTGTTCGTACTGCGATGAAAAATCTGCATCGATCAGAACTTTCAGTGCAGCAGGGACGACGAACTCCATCCCAATTAAGTGTGGCCTTATGAAACCAACCTCACACGCAGCTGTGAGTTGGCGCACGAAAACCTGAGATTATAACAGTTCGCCCCACCTTGTGATTGCGAGCAACACTTCAATCTCACAAATTGACGCAATGTTATCAAAACGGGAAAACTTGTTTCGGAATTCTAACAGAATTTCCGGACTGCTCGCAGCGACAGAGGCTCGACCTTTAAAGCGTTCTATCGCAACCCGATACATCTTGCCGCTTTGCTCAGAACAGAATGGCCTAACGCAGGTTCATGACCAACAATTTCGGTTCGGTCATTTCCTCGATGGCATAGCGCAAGCCTTCACGTCCCAGGCCCGAATCTTTGATCCCGCCATAAGGCATGTGATCAATTCGAAATGTCGGAACATCTCCGGCGACCAAAGCCCCCACTTCAAGCTCTTCGTAGGCACTGAACATCAGCTTGGCATCCCTTGTAAAGATACCCGCCTGCAAGCCGTATGGAGAGTTGTTAATTTGCTTAAGCGCATCGGAAAAATCGTCGTATGGCTCGATCGTGACCACCGGACCAAACATTTCCTGGCAATTCACTTTCATCTCAGGACGCGTTCGGGTTAGAACGGTCGGCTCAAGTATCGACCCCTTGCGTTGTCCACCACAAAGTAATCGGGCACCGCCCCGCACTGCCTCCTGAACCCAATCACTGGCGCGGATGGCGTCGCTTTCACGAATCAACGGCCCCACATCAGTCGACTCTTCTAACGGATCGCCGGTCTTCAGTTTCCTGACTCCGGCCACAAAAATGTCGGTGAATTTTTCCAGAACCGAACCCTCGACCAGGATGCGCTGCACCGAAATACAAGATTGACCCGCGTAGGCGAAACCGCCAGTCACGCACCTCTCCGCGGCGTAGGTCAGATCAGCGTCGCTGTGCACGATGACGCCGGCGTTCCCTCCCAACTCCAGCGCAACCTTCTTTTTGCCGGCTCGTCGCTTGATGTCCCAGCCGAC
The DNA here is from genome assembly GCA_963762385.1 of uncultured Acidobacteriota bacterium. GTDB lineage: Bacteria > Acidobacteriota > Terriglobia > Terriglobales > Acidobacteriaceae > JABDBE01. Next base: position 45,510 of record CAVXKN010000004.1, read on the forward strand.
TGGGGCGCTGCCGGTGAAGCTGATCAGCTTCAGGCGTTCGTCGGTCACCAGCAATCCAGCGTCGTCGTTGGAGAGCGGAAGAACATTCAAGGCCCCGTCGGGCCAGCCTGCCTGCTGCACCGCCTCCGCCATCAGTAACGCGGTCAGTGGTGTCTCCGGGGCAGGCTTCAGCACCATAGTGCATCCGCTGGCAATCGCCGGAGCAACTTTGTGTGCCACTAAATTCAGCGGAAAGTTGAACGGCGTGATCCCAGCAATCGGCCCCAAAGGAAAACGGCGCACAACGCCCCAACGTCCCGCGGTGAACTCCTGCCAATCGAGCGGCACATACTCACCATAAATGCGAGTGCTCTCCTCGGCAGCCACGGTGAAAGTGAAGATGGATCGATCGACTTCACTCCGCGCCGCCTTGATCGGCTTCCCCGCTTCTTGCGCTAGAGTATGGGCAAACTCTTCTTTGCGGTGGGTTATGCTCTCCGCGACCCGGCGCAGCACCCGTTGCCGCTCAAACGCCGGGAGGCGTCGCGTAGTGCCGAAGGCCTTCACTGCCGCCGCGATGGCCGCTTCGGCATGTTCGCGCCTTCCCTGAAACACCCGACCGACTACGCTGCCATTGTAGGGGGCTCGAATCTCGATCGGCTCACCTTCTTCAATCCATTTACCATCGAGGAGAAATCCGTGGGCTGCGACTGGAGTTGCAATCATCTGGGCCATGGCGTAGTTCTTGCTCCCCACAAGCAGTAAAGATTATAGACTTTTCAAACCCGCCAAAACATGACGGTCAGACGATAATGGCTCAGCCGCTAGTCAGTTCGCATAGCGGCGAAGGAACATGCTCACATCGATTGTGGAAACGGGCGAGTTGTTGCGTAAACGGGAAGTGTCGCCCGTCGAGTTGACGAAGCGCTGCCTGGCGCAGATCGAAAAACTCAATCCCACGCTGAATGCATTCGTAACGGTAACGGCGGAGTCGGGTCTCGCGCAGGCGCGTGCCGCCGAGACAGAAATCTTGCGTGGACATTGGCGTGGGCCGCTGCACGGCATACCGCTGGCGTTGAAAGACCTCATCGATACCGCCGGAATCCGCACCACTGCGGGCAGCGCCTTGTTCAAAGATCGGATCCCGAAAAAAGATGCTGAAGTCGTCCGGCGACTGAAAGACGCTGGAGCCGTCCTCTTGGGAAAACAAACCCTACACGAGTTCGCCTATGGCGGCAGCTCGATGATCAGCCATTACGACGAAGTTCACAATCCGTGGGATCCCGCGTGCATCGCCGGGGGATCATCGGGAGGCTCGGCTGCATCTGTGGCCGCAGGCTTGTGCTATGGCGCCATCGCAACGGATACTGCTGGCTCGGTTCGCGAACCTGCAGCGCTGTGCGGAGTTGTTGGCCTAAAGCCCACCTATGGACGAGTTAGTGTTCGCGGTGTAATCCCGCTCTCAATATCGCTCGATCACGTTGGCCCGATCGCGCGCACAGTTTCAGACGCCGCGGTCACGCTGCAGGTGATCGCAGGCTACGATGCGAAAGATGCGAACAGCGTAAACGCGCCTGTTGGCGACTACCTCGCGGCTGTCCGCGACCGATCGGCACCGATCAGGATTGGCGTGCCCCGGAAATTCTTCTATGAGGACCTCGATGCAGAAGTCGCCTCGGCGGTGGAAGAGGCGCTCGGCGTACTGAGAAACCTCGGCAACGATTTATTCGAAATCGAGATTGATGTCCCGACCGACCGCACCTTGCAAGCAGCGGAGTCTTATGCCTATCACCGCGATTTTGTCTCCAAAAGTCCTGAACTCTACCAACCGGAAACCTTGCGCCGCATCCGTACGGGGGAGAACATCGGGGCCACGCAGGTAGAGCGGGCGGCGCGTGAGCTGGAACAAATCCGCAGCGAGATCGGAAAGGTATTTGAAGACGTAGACTTTCTTGGGACTCCGACAACGCCGATTTCCGCGCCTGCGATTGCTGACTTGAAGCGCGACCCGGATGCTCTTCGCCCGTGCGAACTCATCCTGCTGAGGAATACGCGCCCAGCAAATGTATGGGGACTTCCCGCGATCTCAATTCCGTGCGGATTCACGAGGGCAGGTCTTCCCATTGGATTGCAGATTATCGGCCCGCACTGGCGGGAAGGCAGAGTGCTGCAGTTGGCACATGCCTATGAGCAGGCCACGGATTGGCACAAACGCAGTACGACAATGGTCGAAGGTGTCAGCCTTTCCCACTTGATCAAGAGTTTATAGCTGGAAAGTTGTCCAAGATGGTTGTTTTATGGGATGGGTTCTAATATGTTCTGGTGCCCGTCAAGACTGCTAACAAGGCTCGACTGACCATTCTTCGTTCTGAAGCCCTCACTCGCATCCCATGGCTGGTTCACGGATTCAGCACGCGAGTTGGCGGGTTTTCTCGCGCTTATGGCGGAAACATTCTCAATCTCGGATTCACCAAACAGGATTCGCGTAGCGCGGTCGAACGCAACCGAGCGGCTTTCCTTTTGCAACTTGGCGCTCACAGTGGCAAGAAAGAATGGCCCCTGGTTACTCTTCGTCAGATTCATTCCGATCTCATCTACTGCGTGGAGGCACTGCCGAGGACGACTCTGGTTGGCGATGGGCTGATCACGCGCATGACCAGCATTCTGCTCGCAATCCAAACCGCTGATTGTCTGCCGGTCATCCTCGTCGACACCAAGCAGAGAGCTGTGGGAGTGTTCCACGCGGGTTGGCGCGGAACGGTCAAGCGCATTGTTGAAAAAGGAGTGGGAGAAATGCGCCGTTGCTTCGGCACGCTGCCCAGGAATGTCAAAGCTGCCATCGGCCCCGGAATCCACGCCTGCTGCTACGACGTCGGACCGGAAGTGCGCCAGCAGTTTGAATCGCAGTTCGCTTACGCCGAGGAGTTGTTTCGCGAGATCAAAGAGTCGGATCCGGTACGCGAAAAGTATCCGCTGCTGTTTATGACGGCGCGGGCCCCCGGCCATAGCGAGCTGCCAACCAAAATCTTTCTGGATCTGGTCGAAGCGAACCGTCGCCAACTCGTCGACGCCGGAGTCTCGCCCAAGAACATCAGCGCCTCGCCGCTGTGCACGGCTTGCCGTGCGGACCTGCTCTTCTCGTATCGAGCTGAAAAGGGACTAACGGGACGAATGATCGGCGTGGCGGGAATTCGGAATTCGGCCACAGAGGCGCAGTAAATCAGTGTTGGATTTCCCCTGTCATCCCGAGCGAAGAATGTTACTGGCTATCTAAGGGCCGAGGACACTACCGCTTCGCCGATTTCAGCCGCTGTTCCAGCGCCGCAACTTCATCTTGTAATCCCTTCGGCAGATGATCGCCGAATTTAGCAAAGTGCTCTTTGATCAAAGGAACTTCGGCCAGCCAGCCGTCGACATCCACGCTAAGCAGTTCGTCCACGTGGGCGCCTTTGATATCGAGCCCCTTGGTGTCGAGATCGGCTACGTCGGGAATGAGGCCGATGGGCGTTTCTTTCGCATGAACCTTGCCGTCGCAGCGCTCGAAAATCCATTTCAGCACGCGGCTGTTTTCTCCGTACCCGGGCCAAAGATACGTGCCGTTCTTATCCTGGCGAAACCAGTTCACGTAGCAGATCTTGGGCAGTTTAGACGCGTCGGAACTGGCGCCAATCTTGAGCCAGTGCGCGAAGTAGTCGCCCATGTGGTAGCCGCAGAATGGAAGCATGGCCATGGGATCGCGGCGCAACTGGCCCACTTTTCCGGTGATCGCGGCCGTCGTCTCGCTGCTGGCGGTCGCCCCCAGAAACGTTCCATGCTGCCAGTTGAACGCTTCCGTGACCAACGGAACAATTCCAGCGCGGCGCCCACCGAACAGGATCGCATCGACGGGCACGCCTTTCGGATCTTCCCACTCCGGTGCAATTACCGGACACTGCTTCGCGGCCGCCGTAAATCGCGCATTGGGATGGGCCGCCTTGCGCTCCGAATCTGGCGTCCATGGCCGGCGCAGCCAGTCCACCAACTCGGCCGGCTTTTTCTCCGTCATGCCCTCCCACCACACGTCGCCATCAAGCGTCATCGCGCAATTGGTAAAGATAGAGTCGTGCGCCACGGTCAGCATGGCGTTGGGATTCGATTTCACGCCTGTGCCCGGCGCGACCCCAAAAAAGCCGAACTCAGGATTAATAGCGTAGAGCCGGCCATCCGCACCGAATTTCATCCAGGCAATGTCATCCCCGATAGTTTCGACTTTCCAACCGGGAATCGTCGGGATCAGCATTGACAAGTTCGTCTTGCCGCAAGCCGAGGGAAATGCGCCAGTCATGTACTTGGCTTGTCCCAACGGGCTGATCAGCTTGAGGATTAGCATGTGCTCGGCCATCCAACCCTCGTCGCGCGCTTGCACTGAGGCGATGCGCAGTGCATGGCACTTCTTACCCAATAATGCGTTACCGCCGTAGCCGGAACCATAGGACCAGATTTCGCGCGTCTCCGGAAAATGACAGATGTATTTGTGCTCCGCGTTGCACCGCCACGTCGCGTCTGGCTGAGTGGCACTGAGCGGGAATCCAACGGAGTGCAGGCCACGCACAAAATCAGCGTCTTCGCCCAGAGCTGCAAGCACCTGGCTACCTACGCGCGACATCAGATGCATGCTCGCCACCACATATGCGGAATCGGTGATCTCAACCCCAATCTTCGCGATCGGCGATCCGATCGGGCCCATGCTGTAGGGAACCACGTACATGGTGCGGCCTACCATGGAGCCGTTGAAAAGCCCGGTGAGTTTCTGCTTCATCTTCGCAGGGTCTTCCCAGTTGTTGGTTGGGCCGGCGTCTTCTTTGGTTCGCGAGCAGATGAAAGTTCGATCTTCGACGCGGGCTACGTCGGCCGGATCCGACCGAACCAGCACACTGTTCGGGCGCTTCGCCGGGTCCAGCGGGATGGCCGTTCCAGTGAGGATCATCAGCCGCAGCATCGCCTGATACTCTTCTGGCGAGCCATCGCACCAGTGCACCCGATCGGGTTTGCACAACTTCGCAACTTCTTCGACCCAGCGCGCCACTTTGGGATGCCTATGGTCGTGGGCGGCTGTTTCAACGTCTATCGTAGTACTGGCCATCGTGATGTCTCCCTGTTGCGAGTTGCGGATTGCAAGATCACGCGCGGGACCCTTGCGACGAGAATGGAAGGCGTGTGCGTGTGCGCTACCCGACGGGCTGAGAACCAACTTTCTCTTCCACCGCCGCCTCCAGATGCTCAAGCGTCTGTGCGACGGTCAGCGAATACATTTCCCGATCCACTCCTTCGCCCGATTCCAGCACGTATTTGAGATAGTGCCCGGCAATCTCTACGGCGAGCGGGTCGGTAATCAATTTCCCGGTGCGCTTCTGGTATTCCACCCACGCGGGGTGCGGTAGTGCAATCCAGACGGGGTGACCGTCGACCAGAAACTTGATGTCCACTGCATCCGCGTGCCGCGTGGCGATAGCCACGATCAGCGCCTGATAAATGCAGTGCACTTCCTTCCTGGTCCAGCGGTCTAGCGCATGGAACTCTTTGTACATGCCTTTAAAACTATATCGGACCACTCGGGACGGTAGCAAACCGGCGAAGCGGCGTGCAAGTTGAATTATGATAAACGCTTGCCTGAATGCTGATGGCTAACGACTCAAAGATCCCATGAAGAATCTCGGCATCCTGCTCTCCGGACGCGGTTCGAACTTCGAGGCCATCGCCAGGAACGTCGCCGCCGGGCGCATTCCCGATGCTCGCATCGCCGTGGTTATTTCCAATCGGGAGGATGCGGGTGGCATTGAAACCGCCCGCCGGCTCAGCCTTATCGCGGTAGTAATTCCGTCTAAGAACAAAGATCGGGCCGAGCATGATCGTGAAGTCGTAACTGCTCTGAAGGAGCACAAAGTTGACTTGGTCTGTCTTGCGGGATACATGCGGCTGCTCTCAGCGTGGTTCGTGCAACAGTTTCCTCGACGCATCCTTAACATTCATCCGTCTTTGTTGCCGGCGTTTCCGGGACTTGAAGCACAGGAACAGGCTTTTGCATACGGTGTGAAGATTTCGGGGTGCACCGTGCACTTCGTTGACGAAGAACTCGACCACGGCTCGATCATTGTGCAGAAGGCCGTCCCGGTACTCGACGGCGATGATGAACACAGCCTGGCCGCCCGCATCCTTGAGCAGGAGCACATCGCGTACTCCGAGGCGATCAATATTGTGCTGCAAGGAAAGTTTGAGATTACAGGACGGCGACTGAAGGCGATTACCCACTAAGCACACGTGAGGACAGCCGCCCCGGCTGTCCGCCGAGCGAAGCTCGACAGAGCGCGGGCGGAACATTGCTTATAATCAAAAGTCCATGCCAAACTTTGCACCGGTTGACGAGCAGTTAGCCTACATAAGAAAAGGTAGCGCGGAAATCATTCGCGAGAGCGAGTTGCGCTCCAAGCTGGAAAAATCCCGCTCTACTGGCAAGCCGCTGCGCGTCAAACTCGGCATGGATCCTACTGCGCCGGACCTGCATTTGGGCCACACAGTGGTGCTACGCAAGCTTAAACATTTTCAGGACCTCGGCCACACGATCATCTTTTTAATCGGCGATTTCACCGGAATGATTGGCGATCCGACCGGGCGCTCGGCCACGCGTCCACCGCTATCGCGGAAGCAGATTGAGCAGAACGCAGAGACCTATAAAACTCAGGTGTTCAAGATTCTTGATCCGGAAAAGACGGTGATCGATTTCAACCGGCGCTGGTTTGCGAAGTTCACCGCTGATGACTTTATCCGGCTTGCGGCAAAATACACAGTTTCACAGATGCTCGAGCGCGAGGACTTTCACAAACGCTTCCTCGAAGAGAAGCCGATTGCCGTTCACGAATTGCTGTATCCGCTGGCGCAAGGATATGACTCGGTAGCTCTCGAGGCTGACGTCGAACTCGGCGGAACCGACCAGAAATTTAATTTACTGGTTGGGCGCGAACTGCAGCGGGCTTATGGCCAGGAACCGCAAGTCGTGCTCACGATGCCAATTCTGGAAGGTCTTGACGGCGTGCAGAAGATGTCGAAGTCGCTAAGCAATGCGATCGGCATCCACGAGCCGCCGCTCGAAATGTACGGAAAGATTATGTCGATCTCGGATGAAATCATGTGGCGCTACTACGAGCTGCTGACGGATGTGTCGATGGCCGAGATCGAAAAGATGAAGCGCGAAGCACATCCAATGCAGGCGAAGAAAGATCTGGCTCGTCGCATCGTCGCCGACTTCTATTCGTCAGATGCTGCGACGATAGCTGGCGAGGATTGGGCGAAGCAATTCCAGAAAAATGAGGCACCGCGGGATGTGGAGGTGGTTGTTGTGCCCATTAGAGAGTTCATCTATAAGGCGGATCCGTCGAGTATGGCCGCCGCTCTCAACGAAATGAAGGATCCAGGTTTTAGAATCAAGGCAGACAAACTGCTGGCGAGCATCGGCCTTGCGGAATCCATCTCAGATGCAGTTCGGAAACTCAGACAGAAGGCAGTAAGGATTGACGGGGAAACAGAAACCCAGCCACTAGTTTTCGTAAAAGATGACTTGTCGGGTTTGTCTGACCACTTGGTTCGCGTAGGACGCCGTGTCAAACGAGTACGATTTACCCTGTGACGCATGATGTCTTCAGAGGGAGGTCCACAGGTCATGTGGCTCTTCGCGGTTGTATACTTTTTGAACTGGGAGTCCGACTGGCGCATCTAGCTTTGCTAAGCGAACAAGTTTTATTTTGTCTAGACTCTTCTGGAGCCACAGACCAGCCCGGAGATTGCAAATGCAAGACCACGATCCTTTGAATGACGAACCCAAGGACGACAGTTCCGGCGTTTCGCGCCGCGACTTCCTGAAGATTTCTACTATTTCAGCCGCCGCTGTCCCAATTCTCGGAACCAAAGTGGTGCAAGCGGCGGGCGCGCCGGTCAAGATTTACGGTCCCGGAAAAGTTCCCGTCGAGCTCACTATCAACGGCCAGAAACATTCTTTGCAGCTTGAACCGCGCGTCATTTTGCTCGACGCGATGCGCGATCAGCTTGAGATCACCGGCGCCAAGCGTGTGTGCGATCGTGGCGAGTGCGGTGCCTGCACTGTGATCATGGACAGCAAGCCGGTTTACGCCTGCTCGATTCTGGCAATTGAAGCGCAGGGCAAGGCGATCACTACGATAGAGGCTTTTATGCAGGGCGAAAACCTCGATCCCATTCAGCAGGCGTTCGTCGACAACGACGCTTCGCAGTGCGGTTTTTGCACTTCCGGCTTTGTTGTCGCGTTCAAGGCGGCGCTCGATAAGCACCCGAACGCGAGTCCCGAAGAAATTCGTCACGGCCTCAGCGGAAATGTTTGCCGATGCGGCACGTATCACGGAATTCAAATGGCGATTGCGCAAATGACGCAGAAAGGAGCGTGACCCGTGCCCGACTACAATTGGCCTGATGCTGAACATCGCACCCTGATCGGCAAGCGCATTTCGCGCGTGGATGCACCCTTCAAAGTTTCCGGCCGCGCCAAGTACACCTACGACTATCACGGCGCGAATATGCTCTTCGGCAAAATTCTACGCGGGCCGTACGCCAAAGCGAAGATCGTCAGCATCGACACCAGCGCAGCGGAAAAGCTGCCCGGCGTGAAAGCGGTGGAGATCATTCAGAAAGCCGGCACCACCGCGCAGTGGGCGGGAGATGAAATCGTTGCCGTCGCCGCGGTCGATGAGTCTACAGCGGAAGACGCGGTCCGTCTGATCAAGGTGAACTACCAACCAATGTCCTACCTGGTCAGCGACGCCGAGCCACCTGCCGGCGCCGGCGAAGCAGCAGGCCCGATGAGCGAAGACGATATTGATGACGCTATCAGCAACCAGACTCCCGACGCGCAGCTAGTTAAATATCTTCAGGATCACGGCGTCACTTTCAAAGTCGATGAGGATTTTCTGAATGACATGAAGGGCGAGGGCGCGTCCGACGCGGTTCTTGCGGCGATCCAGAAAGCTGAATATCACGCAGGGAAGGGCGGCGGACATTCCGCGTACCAGAAGACCGCGGCACAAACCAGCGGAGATCCCGACAAAGCATTTGCCGAGACTGGGGTTGTTTCTGAAGGTCTTTACGGTTCCCCGGTGATCGTTCACTGTTGCCTTGAACCTCACGGCTCTGTTTCGGAGTGGACCGACAAGGACCATCTGTTCACGCATATTTCGACACAAAACGTCTCTGGCATTGCGGCGCAAATGGCGGACCCGCTGGGAATTTCCGCAGCCAACATTCGGATTCACCAGGACAACATGGGCGGCGGTTTTGGCAGCAAGTTCGCCGCTGATCGCTGGGACACAGCGGCTGCCCGGCTTTCCAAGAAAGCAGGCGGGCGACCGGTTCGAATGATGTTAGAGCGCGATGCGGAGTTGAAAGTCGCAGGCGCGCGGCCTTCGGCATACGCTCGGGTGAAAGTGTCTGCGACAAAAGACGGCACCATCACGGGATGGCAATCGCAATCCTGGGGAACCGGAGGCCCGGGCGGAGGCGGTATGCCGCCCATTCCTTACGTCTTCAGCATTCCCAACCAGCACAAGGAACACACTGCCATTCGCAATAATATCGGCCCTGCGCGCGCGTGGCGGGCTCCGAACCATCCGCAAGCAGCCGTGATCACGATGGGCGCTCTGGATGATCTTGCAGCCAAGCTCAACATGGATCCCCTCGACCTTTGGCTGAAGAACCTTGAGATTACGGGACCGCGTCGCGATGTCTATCGCGAGGAACTGGCAATCGCTGCCGACCTGATGGGATGGAAAGAAAAGTGGCGTCCGCGGGGTCAGAATGTTTCGGGAAGCGTAGCGCGCGGCCTCGGGCTCTCGATTCACACCTGGGGCGGACGCGGTCACGCGAGCGATTGCGATCTAACCATCCATCCCGATGGCTCGGTCGACGTAAAGATGGGGACCCAGGATATCGGCACCGGCACTCGGACCACGATCGTCATCGTCGCGGCGGAAACGCTGGGCATTCCAATCGAGGCGATCAATCTTTACATCGGCGACACGCTTTACCCTCCATCCGGCGGGTCCGGCGGTTCGACCACTCCGGGCGGAGTGAGTTCCTCTACTCGGCGCGCTGCCGTGGATGCTCGCGAAGCGCTCTTCGCCAAAGTCGCTCCGACTCTCAACGCGCAGCCCGACGATCTCGAATGCGTGAATAGCACGGTGCGAGTGAAGAGTGATCCGAGCCGTTCGCTCAACTGGAAACAGGCTTGTTCGAAAATCGGTGCCATGGCAATAACCGCGCGCGGACACAATGATCAGGTCGCCAGCAAGAATCACCCAGACCTCACCAATAGCGGTGTTGGCGGAGTAGGGATGGCGGACGTTGAAGTCGACATCGAGACCGGCGTAGTAAAAGTAAGAAAGATGGTAGCGGTACAGGATTGCGGGTTGATCATCGATCTCAAAACCGCCGAGAGCAGTTGCTATGGGGCGCTTGTCATGGGCATCAGCTATGCGCTGTTCGAAGAGAAAGTGATGGACCAGGCGACTGGCCGCATGCTCAATCCGAATATGGAGTTTTACCGGCTGGCCGGGCTCAACGACATTCCCGAGCTGGTGGTTCATATGATGACGGGCAAAGGTTATGACGAGCGCGGCGTGATTGGATTGGGCGAGCCGCCGGTGATTTCTCCGGGAGCCGCGATTGCGAATGCGGTGGCGAATGCGATCGGCGCGCGGGTTTCGTTTTTGCCGATCACGCCCGACAAAGTGCTGACGGCGCTCAGCCAAAAAGAAATGGCTCAGAAGGCAGGTGCATAAATGAGACCCTTTGAATACGCAAGTCCGACCACCAAAGAACAAGCTGTGGGACTGTTAGGAACCGCATGGGGTCAGGCTGAAATCCTCGCTGGCGGCACGGACTTGCTCGCCTTGATGAAGGACGACGTCGTGCACCCCAAGCGTCTGGTGAACATCAAGCAGATCAAAGAAATGGGGGCCGTTACCGCCTCGTCGCAGGGACTTCGCATCGGCACCCTTACCACGTTGGGCGAACTCGCTGACAACGTAAATGTGATCAAGGACTATCCGGCGTTGGCTGAAGCGCTCAACGACGCTGCCAGCCCGCAGATTCGCAGCATGGCAACCCTCGGCGGCAATCTCTGCCAGCGTCCGCGCTGCTGGTATTTTCGTGGTGGCTTCGGTCTGCTTCCCAAGGACGAGTCAGGAAAAGAATTAGTGGCCGCTGGCGAGAATCGATATCATGCGATCCTTGGTAACAGTGGCCCGGCTAAGTTTGTGAGTCCTTCCACGATTGTTCCCGTGCTCATTGCGTATGGCGCGTCGATTCGCCTGGTTGGACCGAAGGGCTCGCGCGAACTTCCGTTGGAGCGGTTTTACGTGATCCCGAAAACCGAAACCGAGCGCGAGCACGACCTCAAGCCAAACGAGATTGTTGCTGAGGTGACCCTGCCTCCGCCGGGTGAAATGAAGGTCGCTCACTACGAGATTCGACAGAAGCAGACTTTTGACTGGCCGCTGGCCGTGGCCGCCGTGGGGCTAATCATGAACGGTTCTTCGGTCCAATCTGCGCGAGTCGTGATTGGATACGTAGCGCCCATTCCATGGCGCTCGCAGGATGCAGAACGTGCGCTCATGGGGAAGAGCATTTCCGAAGAGGCGGCGAAAGCCGCTGCCGATGCCGCCTTGCAAAAGGCGACGCCGTTGAGCCACAACGCCTACAAAGTTCAACTTGCAAAAGTGGCGGTCAAACGCGCTATCATGAAAGCCGCTTCGGGAGGCGCCCCGTGATGAGACAATCGCCGCTTCAGGAATCCAATCGCTTTAACACCAATCATCCCGACCTCTGCCCATCCCTGCGCTGGAAGGCGCAATTCATCCTTTCCGAGGCCGACCCAACCGTTCCTCCCTCGAATGAAGGGCTGTTCTGGTGCATCCATACGCAGGCTTGCATTGGACCCGACGGCAAGCTGGCCGAGCCCGGCAACTGCTCTGCTCCTCGCCGAAAGTGCCACGGGACGGGGCAATGCGGCTAAATTAGCTGAGTGCCATCTCGCTGGTGCATAATGTAATCAAAGCCGGGCCCTTCATCCCTTGGGTCCGGATTCTTTCATGGGGGTAGCTGATGAAGCGCTGGATTTGGGCGCTCAACGTTGTGGCAATCGCGTCTCTCTTTCTGTGCCAAGGCATAGCACAGACTGCGCCCACAACTGCTAACGATTACTCTTTTAACATTCCAACCACTCAGCCCTGGACCGACACGGGCGTTGATCTTCAAACTGGCGATGTCCTCAATATTACGGCTAGCGGGAAATGCGATCCGCTCGGCGTGAGCGGCGCTTCCGCCCAAGGTCTCCCCGTGTCTGATGCGCTTCCTGGAGCTCTGATCGCCAAACTGCAGGCGCAAGGGACCCCGGTTCTGATTGGGAGCAGCAAGGAAGTGACAGTCGATGCCGCCGGCCATCTGTTTCTTGGAATCAACGCCGCGGACAAGCCGCCCTGCAAAGGAAACATTGAAGTCAAAGTCCATCGCCAGGCGCAAGCAGCATCGGGCCGTGGAGATGTTCTCAAGCAACAATTGGTGACTGCTGCCGGAATCTTTCTTGCGGGGCAGTTAGGCGTCCAAGCCGCCGGATCGACGACCGCGACTCCGGCTCTGAAAGTTTCTAACACGCCTTTGGATGCGGGCCTTCGGAAGGACATCGATGGTCTGCCACGCCGCGTCAATGATCAATTCAAGAACCTCGGTGACATGGTGAATTTTGTTCTCATCGGCTCCGAGAAACAGGTGCAGAGCGCGCTCGACGCGGCCAACTTCCACGCGGCCGACACTGACGACAAGAAAGCGGTTCTCGAAGCCGCGATGACGACTTATGAAAATAAAGATTATCTGGCCATGCCGATGAGCACGCTCTACCTGTTCAACCGCCCCCAGGATTTCGGTTACGAGCAGGCTGAACCCATCGCCATGGTCGCGAGCCGGCATCACTTCCGCCTGTGGAAGGCACCGTTTACCTGGAATGGACAAACCGTATGGGTGGGCGCTGGAACCCATGACATCGGGTTCGCCAAGGACAAACGCAATGGCAGCGTTACGCACAAGATTGATCCCAACGTTGATGGCGAAAGAGAAAATATCGGCGCTAGTCTGGAGAAAACAGGCAAAGTGAAAAGTGTGTCGTACTACCTTCCGCCGAATCCTGTGCAGGACGCGAAGAATGCGACGGGCGACGGCTACAAATCGGACGGACGGATTCTGGTGGCCTTCGTCGAGTAAGGCTTCAGGCGTCAGACGTCAGCTTTAGGCGTCCGGAGAAGCTAGGCCTAAAGCCCGAAGCCTGAAGCCTACTGGTTCCGGTATGAGATAATTTTTCAGACAGAATTTTGAGGAGAAATATGGCTGAGCACACGGTTTTCTGTGTCAAGTTGCACAAAGAACTTCCCGGCCTGGATGAGCCACCCTTTGACACGGAATTCGGCAAAAAGATTTACGAAAACGTCTCCCAGCAAGCCTGGCAGGGGTGGACGGAATTCTGCAAAATGCTGCTGAACGAGTATCGTCTGAACCCTGCACGGCGCGAGGATCAGGAGGCTATCGTCAAGCAAATGGAGCAGTATTTCTTCGGCGAAGGCGCTGCCCCACCCAAAGAGTACGTACCGCAGAAATAACCATACTTCACTCGCCAACCAGCCAAAACACTGGTCCCTCGTGCCATTCCCGGCCTGCCCATAACCATGCGGTTGTTACCTTGGTGGATACTTGTTTACCGCATTGTCACCGTCATTTCATCGTCCCGTAACATTTCCCGGCTAGAAATAAGGTATGGATCCGCCCCTCTACGATACGCTGATCCTTTCCGACGTCCACCTGGGATCGGAAACCAGCCGCGCGCGCGAGGCCACTTGCGTGCTGAAGCAGAACCGCTTCCGGCGGCTGATTCTGTTGGGCGACATTTTTGCAGACCTCAATTTCCGCAGGCTGACCAAGGAACATTGGAAATTTCTGGGATACATCCGCAAGCTCTCCAATCCTAAACGCGATCTCGAAGTAGTTTGGGTCGAGGGGAATCACGATCAGGGTCTCGCCGATATTATGTCGCACCTGGTTGGCGTGCGCGTTTATCAAGAGTACGCGTGGGAATACGGCGGTATACGTCACCTGGCCATTCACGGCCATCAATTCGACCGACTGCTGGCCAATAATGTTCGTCTCAATTATTTCGGAACACTGTTCTATCTGATGTTGCAAAGGCTTGACGTGAAGGGCAAGCCTGTGGCCCGCTTCATTGACCGCATCAATACTCGTTGGCTGCGCCTGTCGCACAAAGTGGCTTCAGGAGCGCTGTTTCACGCGCGGCTGCACAAAGCGGCGCGCATTTTCTGCGGGCATACCCACGAGGCCACGCATCAGGAAAAAGACGGCATCCACTACTACAACGCGGGCGGATGGGTCGACGAGAGGCTCACCTACATCACGATCGACGCCGCAGGGGCGCGAATTCATGAATATCAAGATCGAGTTGAGGATCATGATTCCAGCGAAGAACAATCCGAAACTGATTCCGAATTTGCTCTTGAGCCCGCACTACCCGAAAGTGCAGAATACGAGAATATTCGTGGCTGACGCCGCTTGCCCCGGCAACGCCCGGTCAGGAGATGCTTGCGCAAACTGACGATCGTCTTTCACCACGCCGGTGGAGGACACCGCAGTACAGCCGACGCTCTCAAGGCCACCCTCGCAGTACAAGACCGGCCCTGGGACGTCAGTCTTCTCAATGTGCAAGACTTGCTTGCCCCGCTGGACGTGCTTCATAAAGTCACCGGCCTGCACATCGAAGACATCTACAACCTGATTCTGCGAAAGGGCTGGACGCGGTTCACGCCGCAACTGCTGACAGTTCTGCTGGGAACGATTCGTGTCGCTCATCCCTGGGTCGTGAAGGCGCTGCGGGCTTACTGGGCGCAGCATCCGACGGACCTGGTGCTCTCGGTAATCCCGCACTTCAATCGAGCGCTGGCCGAGAGCCTTCGATCTCCCGAAGCAATTCCTTTCGTCACTCTGCTGACGGATCTGGCCGATTACCCGCCCCACTTCTGGATGGAGCGCGAGTCCGAATACATTATCGTTGCCACCGAACGAGCCAAGCAGCAAGCTTTGACAATCGGCCTTACTACGGACCACATCTTTGAAACATCAGGAATGGTCTTGAAGCCAAAGTTTTATCAGAAGACCGTGGTCGATCGCGTCTCTGAACGCAAGCGGCTCGGTCTCGAACCCGATTGCCCAACCGGAATTGTGCTCTTCGGAGGCCACGGATCTCGAGTCATGCTCGACATTGCCAAGAGACTTGACGAGAGCAAGAGCGGCGTCCAGTTGATCATGCTTTGCGGACATAATCAGGAACTCGCCGCTCAGCTCAAGAGTCTGAAAACCAAAAAGCCCATCGCGGTTCAAGCGTTCACAGAAAATGTCGAGTCCTACATGGCGTTAGCCGACTTTTTCATTGGGAAACCGGGCCCCGGCTCCATCAGCGAAGCTCTGCAGTTTCATTTACCCGTAGTTGTGGAATGCAATGCAAAAACGCTGCCGCAAGAAAGGTACAACGCAGAGTGGCTGACAGAAAAAGGTTTTGGAATCGTCGTCTCCAGCTTTCGAGAAATTGCGCCCACAGTTCAGCGCCTACTCCAGAGCGCGACTTTCAATCAACTCCGCCGCAATGCCAGCACGTATTCGAATCGAGCGCTATTTGAAGTGCCCGAGATCCTTGATAAGTGCAGCAAGCGGCCCGTCTCTCCGATTCAGATTGAAACTTTGGTCTGAACTGTTTTTACGCCTAATGTGCCTCGATCTGTCCTTAGAAATGAATCACAAGCCCGGTTGAGATGCGAACGCTATTCTGCGTGTTGCTGAAAAAGCGAGTTTGTAGCAGGTCGCCCTCGACGCGCCAACTGATGAGCGGGATCAAGTGATAGTCGATGCCTCCGCCCACCGCGTAAGCAAACGACGTATTCGAGTTGGAAAACCCGGACGCACTCTCCGTGATGTGGCCCGCTCCAAACAGCGCCTCCGCAAACGGTCGAACCTTCCCCACAGTCACTGAAACGCGGGGACCAAACAGATAACTGTACAGGTCTGTGCTGGCGCTCAGGCCGGAACACGGTCCGCTGATAAGCGCGGTGCACGCCGGATTCGGAGCAACCCCGGCCGAACCGTAATTCCCGCTGAAGTCGGCGACGAAGCCAATGAACGGCAGGACATTCAGGTTGGTGCGACCGCTCGAGAGCAGGTCCGCACTCATGTACGAATAGCCAATATAAGCGTACCGCTCGGGACATGGGCATATCCGACGGTCGCGAGCACAAAAAGAGTGAAGACAATTGCCCTAATCCTCTGCACAGTCACATCCTCCTAAAGTTGACGTCCGGGCTTGCGGACGAACGTACTTGGATGCGGCCTGCCCGAAAAGAGGATGTAGCGAACGCGGGCCTCCGGCGTCCCAAAACAATTAACTAGATTTTCACAGTCGTGCAACCGACCAACAAACATCCAATCAGTATCGTTAGTCTCAGAATCAGGAAACCAGAGAATTAGTGTGCCCGGCGCCAGCCCTGCCGGCCGGATAAGGAGTGCAGCTTGAAGTTAGATCTGGAAACCCGCGCAATTAATGACGTCACAGTGCTTTTCTGCAGAGGCCGCTTTACTTATCGCGACGAAGCCACTGCGTTCTCCCAGAAAATCGCGGAGCTCTTGCCCCATGCACATCAAGTGGTAGTCGAGTTCAGCGGCTTGGAGGCAATCGACAGCGCTGGTCTCGGCGAGTTGGTTGTCGTGCATATGTGGATTCGGGCCAGTGGATGCTCGCTGAAACTAGCTGGGCTCAATCCTCGAATCCAGAACACACTCGAACTTACAAACCTGCTGTCGGTTTTCGATGTTCACCCCACGCTGGATGACGCCTTGCTTTCATTCCAGCGAAAAATAGAGAAATCCTCGGTTCAAGCCGCCTAGGGGTTTTAGAACTCTCTCCGCTGATCAATTGAGAAGGGCCCACTGCCGACGAGAAGAAGAAACACCAACCCGAGAAACATGCAGTAGTCTGTTCGCGCTTCGTGCACCGTACTCCAAAAGCCTGCCCGAGACAGTATGGGAACCTTGGTCGTGACTATGGCAACGCTGATGTCGATGATCAGCGGAATCGTGGCCAAGCGCGTGAACAAACCAATAACGAGAAGCGTTCCGCAGACGATTTCAACGACTCCGACAAACGGCGCGAAAAACTGCGGCGCCGGAATGCCGATCTTTATGAAACGTCCTACACCCAGAGTTGCCGGAAAAAGAAACTTCTGAATACCCTCCGCCAAGAAAACGCCGCCAACCAGGAACCGGATGAGAATCGTAGCGCGTGGAGCGTTCGTATTGACCGAAGGAGTTCGCATAACACCTCATGCATACTTCATCAGCGCCATAAATCCAAAATCCATGTGCAGCTGCTGATGGCAGTGAAAAAGCGTATTCCCGGGATTGTCCGCCGTGAAGTCCACCTCCACGACCTTGTTGGCATTGACCACCACCGTGTCCTTCAAAATACCAGACGTGGCCTTGCCGTACACCTTTATCAATTCAAAACTGTGCCGATGCAGATGCACCGGGTGGGCGTCGTCGCTCTCATTGCGAAAGATCATGCGATATCGTTTTCCCGCGTGAACCATCATTGGATCGGTATGCGGATAAGACTTCCCGTTAATCGTCCAGCGGTTGAAGCCCCCGTGACCGCCCGGAATCTTCTTGAAGACTAAATCAAACTGGCCATCGGGCGCGACAACGCGGCTGGCCTCTTGCCCAAAGAGCGTGTAGTCCCATGGCGATTTCTCCGCCTTCGTCCACTGCGGAGCACCCTTTCTATTGGAATACTCAACCACCACGCCGAGGCCATTCTTGCGATCATCGTCATCCGTCGTACCTAGAATCCAAATCCCAGGCGAGTCCATGCTCACGATGGCATCAACACGTTCGGCTGCGCCGATCTGGAGTACTTTCACTTTCTGAGGCCGAGGCACCGGATTGCCATCCAGAGCCACCACTTCGAATTCGTGTGCGGGCAACGCAACATTCACCGTTTCGGTTGCGCTCGCGTTCAGGAAATGGAATAGAACACGATCCCCCTGCCGAACCTTGATCGGCTCGCCGCGTCCAAGGGCTTTGTCGTTGAACGAGAATGCGCGATAACCCACTTCAAGTCCGTTATTCGGCGGTGGAGGCGCGCTGCCCTCATCCGATTCTTCCATTGAGGCGCTGTAGTAAGGTTCCCACTGATGCATCGCCAGAAAAACCTCACTGTCATAACGTCCGGGATCGTTCTTGGGTTCTATGTACACGAAACCGAACTGGCCGGTATAGAGACCGCGGTGAAGATCTTTCCCGCCAAACGCGTGGCTGTGATACCAACGCGTGCCGGTCGGCTTGGGAGTGAAGTTGTATCGTCGATGCCCGCGCGGTGGGACCGCCGGACTGCCTTCCTCGGTCGCGCCGTCAGCTTCTACGGAAATCATTTGGCCGTGCCAATGGACGATCTCTTCGTGATCGGTGTCGTTGAAGACATCGACCGTGATCGGAACTCCCTCCTTCATTCGCAGCAGTGGGCCCGGAACTTGGCCGTTGTAACCGAAAGTCTGAATAGTTTTGCCGGGAGCGATATCAAACGAGACCGAAGAGATGCGCAGGGTGAAGTCGGCTTTTGATTGGAGCTTCTCGTTCTTTTCAGCAAACATGCGGCGCGAAGCCAGACCCGCGACCACGATTCCCGCATTCTTAAGAAAGTCCCGGCGTTCCATATCTCCGCACGTTTGACAAATTTTCTCGACGAACTCCGCCTTAGAACGGTTGGGAAACCGCGTTCGTAGGAACGTAGTTTCCCTTCAGCGCGTACCAGCGCACCCTCAACAGTTCAATAAACATACGGATGCCGTCGCGCAGCGGGTGGATGCGCGTTCCTTCGCGATGCGACCATGCGACGGGAACTTCGCTGACCGTGAAGCCAAATTTTCTAGCCAGGTAGAGCAGTTCCGGATCAAATCCCCAGCGCTCGATTTTCTGTTGGGGAAAAATTGCGTGTGCGCTGCGCCGGGTGAAAGCCTTAAAGCCGCATTGTGTGTCCTTGAATTGCAAGCCTAAAACGACACGCAGCGCTAGATTGAAGATTCGTCCGAAGATCCGCCGATGCAGCGGCTGCCTGCGAATCTGCAGCCGCGGATCCATCCATCGTGATCCGATTGCGATGTCAGCGCCCTTCTCAATGGCTGCGAACAATTTGTCCGCTTCCTCGATTGGCGAGGACAGATCCGCATCGCTGAACAGCAAAACATCGCCCTTCGCGTGCAGCATCCCGTTGCGGACGCTGAACCCCTTGCCCCGATTTCCAGGGTTCTCCAGAAGCCGCAGAAAGCCATGTTTCTTCGCGTAATCGAGAACAATCCCTGCGGTAGAATCGCTCGATCCGTCATTCACCACGATGACTTCCGCGTTCCAGCCGCGCTCGGTGGCGTGAGCGAGAATTTTGTCCAGCGTGGCCGCGATGCGCGCGCTCTCGTTATAGGCCGGAAGGATAATGCTATATGTGGCAGGTTCCAATTGTCAGCCATCAGCTTTCAGCTATGAGACGCTAGTCTCAAGAATTGCCGCTTCAGAGTCAACTTGCGAAATCAAGAAGTCGGAAGACTTAGCAAAAAGCTAGAGGTTAGGCGCTAGAAGCTTCTATGCCACCTGCCGCTGCTTCTGCAGCATCGACAAGAACTCCGCGACCAGTTCTTCGTCCCACAGTCCGCTGGTGGCTTCCTGGCGCATGGTAAAAGCAGCGTGTTCATGGCTTAGAGCCGGCTTGTAGGGCCGCGCCGTCCGTAGGGCGTCGTACACGTCGACCACCTGCAACACTCGCGGAAGCAGAGGAATTTCCATCTTCTGCAAGCCATCTGGATAGCCGCTGCCATCCGAGTGCTCGTGATGATTACGGATAATGGGCAGCACCAGCCGCAACGACTTCAGCGGCCGGCAGATGTTCTCCCCGGTCACCGGATGCTGCCGCATGATGGCCCACTCTTCTTCAGTCAGGTTGGTTCCCTTTTTCAAAATGTCGTCGGGAACCGCAATTTTCCCCAGATCGTGCAAGTATCCGCCCCGCCGCAACGCAATAATCGATTCTTCATTCAGCCCGAGATGCCTTCCCAGGTTGCTCGCATTCTCCGCCAGCCGTTCACAATGGCCCTCGGTATAAGGATCGCGACTCTCCACGCTTAAGCCCAAGGTGCAAAGCACGGATTCCGCAGTCTCCAGTTCGTCGGTGAACTCCTTGAGTTTGAGCAGCGACTTGACCCGGGCAAACAACTCTTCTGAAAAAATCGGCTTGTTGAGAAAGTCGTCCGCACCGGCTTCGATTCCCCGCAGCTTGTCCTCGCGATCGCTCAGCCCTGTAATCAGTACGAACGGAATCAGCCGTGTCGCTGGATTGTCTTTGACCTCGCGGCACAGTTCGTAACCCGACTTGCCTGGCATCACTACATCCGAGAGAATGAGGTCGGGCAGCTCGCGCCGAATCTCGCTCTCCGCGCGGGCCGCGTCCGGAACCGCCACCACCTCATAGCCCCGAGTCGCCAACAGCTCGCGCATCAGCACCATGGTGTCCGGATTATCGTCGACCACCAACACGCGAGGAGCGCGGCGCGGCGAAAGTTCCCCCATCTCTTTGTAAGACGAAGAATGACTGGCAGGAGATGTCCGAAATTTATGGGGAGGGCTCATAACCGCGATCGGGCTTCCTTATTGTATCGGATTTTAACCGTAACTCAGACCCTCCGTCTTGTTATCTATGCAAGCACGCGTCGAACTTTTGCCGGGCCGTTTTGGGAAATCACGAGACGCAATGTGCCATCTAACCTTGCCCGACAGCCAATCGATGCTTAGCCTCATTGCATGAATTCTCTTTTTCGCATCACTCTCTACTTTTTCTTTTTCACCCTGGCCGCGGTGGCCGCCTCCAAGCCACACATCATCGCTTTCGGAAAATGGACCGTCGTGAAATCTTCCGCGGATCTCGACCAGGATCGGGCCGGAGATTTGAAGGTCAGGCCCTTGTACGTGGATACCCGTTTGAAAGAATTTACCTTCGGCATTCCGCATGACGTAACCGAGCAAGTATTCGTGGTGCGACGTGTCGTTCGCGTGAACGATACTCTGCCCCAGGAAACAACTACGCGCTGGAGTTGGCAGCGCGGTGGATGGCTCGTCGTTGACCGCGTCACCGGACATATCTCGCAAGCAACTCTGCCGGAGTTCGATCCCGACTCTTCCTCGGCCAGTTGGTACCGCGACTACGTTGCGTACTGCGGAGTCTCGGACGATGGCCGTAAACTTTCTGCCCTGGTGATGCAACTCGGCCGCCGCAAACCCATCCTGAAAAAACCTCTGGGCGATGCCGTCAACGACGAAAAGTCGAACGCGGAATGCGCCTCGCCGGCGTGGCAACGCGGCCCCACGCGAGTAAGCTTTGTCTCTCAGACAGACCAGAAGTCCATCTTCGAAGTCCGCGGCCATTCCGTAGAAGTGGTGACCGACGACGATCCGGAAGAAGGAACGCAGTAACAGGTGTGGAATTCCAAAATGTGGGCGCGAGCATCCACGCTCGTGCAACGACCAAGCTGGCCATTCCCGCTACTGTAGCGCCACGCCATTCACATGCTTCACCAACAGGAATGCCAGGAAGAGCACCACGGCGGTTGCGACAAACACCCCATTGCGCCATCGATTGCGTATTTCCGGCGGCGCCATCAGATGCTTTGCCAGCAGCGCTCCAATCGCCAGCCCAGACAACAGTCCGCCAATGTGAGCCGCATTGTCGATGCCGATTCCGGCCAGCAAAGCGCCGAAGAACAAATTGTAGCCGGCAAAGATGAGCAGGCTTTTCAGTGTGCTCTGCATCGCTGGCTTGGGTATCGGCAGGCGTCCGAGATAAAGCGCGGCGATCAGTGCGCCGGCCAGTCCGAAAATTGCGCCCGAAGCTCCCACACCGACCGCAACCGGATGCCACCACAAACTGGCTAGGCTGCCAGCGATCCCAGAAAAAGTGTAAGTGAGTACGTACGTCCATGGCTCGAAGACGCGTTCGGCCAGGAAGCCGAGGTTCCACAAGCACCACATGTTAAAAAAAATGTGGATGATGCCGCCGTGAATGTAGTTCGAGGCCAGGATGCGCCACGGCTCCGCGCCCAGCGAAAGCGGCCCGTAGTTCGCTCCCAACTTCAGCAACTGCGCCACGCTCGGGTTCACAGGCGACACGCCCGTCAGCACCATCACCACGAACACGGCGACGTTCATGCCAACCAATGTGGTCGTGATCGGTGCTTTAATTCCGTTCATAACATTTGGCAACTATGGCGCTCGATTTCATCCTGGCTCAACCTCACCAACACAGTAACAGAGCGCAGGATCATGCGATACAATTCGGCAAGCTCTGCTCCTGTCTCTGACGATTATGCGTGAATCTGTTTCCGTCCCGCAGCGAAGCCCTTTATTTCGCACTCGGGTGATTACGAATTTCTGGCCACGCGCCGATGAGGCTCGCGCCCGATACGAACGATTTATGGGCGATCCCAGTGCGCATTCATTTCACAGCGACCATCAATGTTGGGATTACTGGTTTCTTCCCGACGTATATTGCTATTTGCGGACTGACGCCATCAAGGTCTTAGGGGCTGATCTGATCGACGATTTCTTAATCCGGCTCGAACAACTTTGCAACTCCGAGTTGAATGGAGTATCGCCTCGTTCCCCCTGGCTCTCTCTCCATCTCGATGGGATGCGACACGAGATCCACAACGACAGTTGCAACGGGATTTATGGGTACGTGTATTCCTTGACCCGAAATCCGAACGCATTCAGCGGCGGCCAGACGTGCGTCGCAAGAGAACACGTATTCGACGCCTTAGAACCTCGTCAACCCCTGGCGTGGCAAGGCTACTTCGAAGTGATTCCTCCGGTTTACGATCAGCTCACGCTTTTTGATGATCGCTTGCCGCACATGGTGCCTGTAGTCCAAGGAACCATGAACCCGTTGGAAGGACGACTGTGTTTGACGGGGCACTTGATCTAAGCACGTCCGTCATCGAATCTAGTCTCCCGTCGTTTCCACCATCGCCATTTCGTCGACGGCCGGCTTCTTGGTTACTTGCGCGCTAGTCACGAGAATTACCGAAGCCACCACGATCGCTGCCGGTGAGGATATATCGGTCAACGTGCTCGCTTAGCACCAGCCATCCCAGAAAAACGGCGACTACTGGATTTACATACGCGTACGTAGAAACCTTCGCCGTGGGAACGTGGTTCAGCAGCCAGATATAGGCGGTGTATCCGATCCACGATCCGCAAACCACCAGATACAAAGTGGCGCTGATTCCGCGCGGCGTCCATACTACGCGCGAAAAATCTCCCGCTACCATAGCGAATAATAGATTCGCCAGACCCGCTGCGATCATCTGCCAAGCTGTGGCCGAGAATGGATCGACATCCGCGGACTTCCAGCGCTTCGCCAGCACCGAACCGAGCGCCCAACTGAACGACCCGCCCAGCAGGCTGATCGATGCCCACAATTGCACCCGACCAAAAGAAGTCGTTGTGGTGAGGTCGGGCCACAACAATACGAGCAGTCCGACAACGCCAAGGCCTAGCCCGGCTTTGCCGCGAATCGAAACGTGATGGTCGCCGAGCAACAGCGTATCCAGCACCAGGAACCAAAGCGGAGTCACGGCGATGATCAAGGCGGCAAGGCCGGAAGCTACATATTTTTCCGCATACGAGAGCGTAAGATTGCCGCCCATAAGCAAGAGCACGCCCACGGTTGCCATTCGCGCTAGCTGACGTGGGCTGTAGCGGACGTTGCGCCCGCGCAATCCGCAAAATGCCAGCATGAACACGCCGGCAACCAGAAAGCGCACGGCGCACATGAGAGCTGGAGGAATGCGTTCCACTGCGATATCAATCGCCAGATAAGTCGATCCCCAAAAGAAATAGACCAGCCCGAAGGCGAGAATCACGGCAAAGCGACTTTGGCGATGGGCGTTGGTCATGAGGTCATCGCAAATGCATACTCCCTGTCATCCAGAGCGAAGAATCATCGTTCGCCGCGCGAACGCTGATTCGCAGTCGAGGGACCTTGCGTTTCCGATCTGCTGCCGGATGTGAAGCCCATCACAGTCGTACCGAACGCAACAAACACAAGGTCCCTCGGCTCCGTTCGGGATAACAGTTTTCTTAGTGAAACCAGCCTAGGTATCAGACATCCCAAAGGCAAGCCGAGATGCGGGATATTTGAAACTGTCTCGAATGTGTACGAAGGTAATGGCCGAAGACCGAATGGGGGTTACGCCGCTGCGGCCGTCGCGCTATAATATTGTTGGAATGATTCCCGATGCGCCGCCAAAATCCCAATTCGCACCTGCCCGCCTGCTGGCTCCACTTCTTAGTGTGCCCGCGCCGCTATCTGGCAGTGTTGCCGTCGCATTCGCGTCCCAGTCTATTCGGTAGCGACTAACTCTTCCATCCTCCTCGTCCGATTCTGGCTTTAGGGCGGAAGTCCGCTCAAAGCCAACCACCAAAGACGAACGACCAACGACCATTTTGGAGGATGCCATGCCAACTCAAACTCTTATCGGTCCCAAGATCACGACTGCGCTCCCTGGCCCCAACGCGAAGCGCGTCCTTGCGGGCGATAGCAAATACATTTCGCCTTCCTATACGCGATCTTATCCCCTCGTTGCAAAACAAGGACGCGGCGTTGTGGTGACGGACGTCGACGGAAATGAATTCCTCGATTTCTCCGCCGGCATCGCCGTGGTCTCGACCGGCCATTGCCATCCTCATGTCGTCGCCGCGATTCAGAAGCAGGCCGCCGAACTGATCCACATGTCCGGCACCGACTTCTATTACGAGAACATGGTGACCCTCGCGGAGCGCTTGTCGAAGATCGCGCCCATGCCCGGGCCGCATAAAATCTACTATGGCAACTCAGGCGCGGAAGCCATCGAGTGCGCACTGAAACTCGCCCGCTATCACACCAAGCGGCAAAACGTGATCGCATTCTACGGCGCCTTCCACGGCCGCACCATGGGCGCGCTTTCGCTCACCGCGTCGAAGCCGCAGCAGAAGCGGCGTTTCGGCCCATTGGTTCCGGGTGTAACCCACATTCGCTATCCCGATGTCTATCGCGGATGCGAGGGTGGGCCACAGGATGCCGAGGCCTTCGCGCTGGGCTGCGCCCGCTTCATCGAAGACAAGCTCTTCAAGACCACGCTTGCCCCCGAGGAAGTAGCCGCAATCTTCGTCGAGCCGGTGCAGGGCGAAGGCGGATACGTGATCGCTCCAACCATCTTTATGCAGGAACTTCGCCGTATCTGCGATCGGCACGGCATCCTGCTTGTGGTTGACGAAGTGCAAAGCGGTATTGGACGCACGGGCAAATGGTGGGCCATCGAGCACACTGGCGTCCATCCCGACATTGTTTGCTCGGCGAAAGGCATCGCCTCGGGCATGCCGCTGGGCGTGACCATCAGCAAAGCTGAAGTCATGGATTGGGTTCCCGGTTCCCATGCATCCACATTTGGAGGCAACCCGGTTTGCAACGCGGCTGCGATGGCTACGCTGGATGTGATCGAACGCGATGGCTTGCTGCACAACGCAACCCAAGTTGGCAATCACATGCTGAAGCGCATGGCGACGTGGCCGAGCAAGCACAAACTGGTTGGGGATGTCCGTGGCCGCGGGCTGATGATCGGAGTCGAGATTGTCAAAGACAAGAAGACCAAAGAGTATGGCGCGGCCGAGCGCGACCGCATCATCCAGCGAGCCTTCGAGCATGGCATTCTCTTCCTGGGTTGTGGCCCCAGCACAATTCGCATCGCGCCGCCGCTCATCGTGACCAAAGAGGAAGCCGACGTCGCCATGGACATACTCGAAGAGTCTATTTCGGCCGTGGGAGCAAGCGTTTAACCAGCCGGGCGGGAATCTCCTCCCTTGTGCCGGCTGCGCGGGGCGGGTCTAGCGACCCGCCTCATTTTTTCCTGAGAACGTGCCCCTGCGAACAGTCTGAGAAAGTGTTCCATGTGGAACACTTTCTGAAGGTTTGTTTTCAGTGTGATGCGGATCACATCCGATTGTTATCAGCCACCTCTACAATTACTTGGGCTTGGCATGTTTTCAGCGTTCTCGCTTTCGGGCTTTTCGGGGCGGGTTACACATGCGGCGGTTCGGGCGCTGGATTGGGTCGCTGAGCGGACGCTTCCGCCCGAGGATGTTTCTCCGCATCAACTGACGGGACGCCGCGGGGAGGAAGCGGCTTACTTCTACTTGCGGCGTTTGGGATACGTAATGGTGGCCCGCAACTTTCGCTCGCCACGGCGCAGGGGCGAGATCGACCTGATCGGCTGGAACGAGAACGTCCTGTGTTTTATCGAAGTCAAGACCCGCACCACGCGCGACGTAAAGCCTGCCGAAGCGGCCGTCGACCGTGACAAGCAACGCGGATTGACAGCGGTGGCTGACGAGTACCTTCGTTATATGGCACCTTCGTGCCGGTGGCGTTTTGATGTGGTCACCGTGTATTATGAACTTCAGTCCAGCCAACCGCTGATCGAACTATTTCGCAATGCCTTCCCTGTGGCGTGATATACCGGTTTGGCTTCGACCAACTTCATATGCCCTTATTGAAAGGATTTAATCTTTGCCTGAGCTTAGAAAAGATCCAATCGTAGGCCGGTGGGTAATTATTTCGACAGACCGCGCCAAACGTCCGACCGATTTTGCCCGTGACGGAGTGAAACTAAAGGGCGGGTTTTGTCCTTTCTGCTACGGGAACGAAAGCAAGACGCCGCCCGAAATTCAAGCCTACCGCCCCAACCCGAACGGCGGGCCTCCGCCGCAGCGCGACACGCCGGGATGGACGGTGCGGGTGGTTCCCAACAAGTTTCCCGCACTCGGGATCGAGGGCAACCTGAACCGCCAGGCCGAGGGCATGTTCGATCGGATGAACGGAATTGGGGCGCACGAAGTCATTATTGAAACTCCAGATCACCAAGCTAGCCTCGCGACGCTGCCTCCTAAGAGAATCGAAGATGTGCTTTGGACTTTCCGTGACCGCATTCTTGACCTGAAGAAAGATCGGCGGTTCAAGTACATTCTGATTTTCAAGAATCACGGGGAGGCCGCAGGCGCGTCCCTGGAACATGCGCACTCGCAGTTGATCGCGTTGCCGATTCTCCCCATCTATGTGGTCGAGGAGTTGGAAGGGGCGAAACAGTATTACATTTACAAAGAACGATGCGTGTTTTGCGATGTGATCCGGCAGGAGACGGAGACCAATACGCGCGTGGTCGCGGAGAATCAGGACTTCCTCACTCTAGCTCCGTATGCGCCGCGGTTTCCGTTCGAGACTTGGATCTTGCCGAAGCAACACGAGTCGGCGTTTGAGAATTCTTCATCGCAACTGTTCGAGAATCTGGCGAAGGCGATCAAGACGTTGCTGATGAAGGCGGACCGGGTGCTGGATAATCCGCCATACAACCTGGTGATTCATACGTCGCCGGTGCAAGACCCGACCAACGATCATTACCACTGGCACATCGAGTTCATGCCCAAGCTGACTAAGACGGCAGGATTCGAGTGGGGCACAGGGTTCTATATCAATCCGACGCCGCCGGAGGAAGCCGCAAAGTTCCTGCGCGAGGCCAGCGTGGAGGAGCCGGTGCCGGCCAGCGTGGGTTAGGCCTTATCAAGCAGAGTAAAAGAGGGCACGGCATGGGCCGTGCCCTTTTGCTTGAGGAGAGGAGATCATTCTGCGATCCCATACCCAGTGACTCAGGAGACGGCAGAATAAAACCGGACGGAACCGGGGTTGTCAAAAAGAAGTAATAAGCTGGTCAAGAGCCCGCCTTTTCGAGCGGAGTTTGGCTCCGAGACTGATCTTTCCCTTGAGCTTCAGAAATGACATATAGCATCAGGATCCCGAGTTCCGGTTCGATGGGATGGCGATAGCGCGGACGAGGAAAGAGAAAGTAATACACCAGCGGATAGATGAGAACCAGCCAAAAGAAAAGCCATGCTCCCGGCTTGTGCTTACGCAGAGCGCGTCCCAGGCCCCAGAAAGCCAGCACGGAAGAAGCCGCGAATAAAGATTTCCTGAAGAATACCACGACAGGATTTTCCTCAGCTTTCGGCAGGCCGCCCCAGTAGAAGAAGAAGCGCCGCAGACTCAGGCCGGCAAATCGCGTATAGTCCCGGCGAATGTAAGCCATGGCTTCTCGCTTTCGTTCAGCGACGTAAGCAAGTTCTCCCAATTCTTTGTAGCGGCGCATCTCGTAGATGTTCTTGGTGGGGTGAAGATAATCCATCCACGTGCCATCGGCGCCGGGCCCGTTCCCCAGACGAAGCTCAGCGCCAAAATTTGAACGAATGAAAACGAACTGCCCGAAGACGCGGTGGTTGCGCACCAGCCACGGGAAGACGCATGCCGCAAAGATCAACGACGCGAGAATTACTCCGCTGAGCGAACGCTTGCCGAGTTTGGCGCGGTGGTACCAGATCCACAAGCCAGAGATCGGGAGAAATGACAGCAGAGCAGTGTTGGTCAGCGCGGCAATGCCCCAGAGCAAGCCAAATTGCAGCCACGGCTTCAATCCGTCTTTCTCTTCTATGGTCAGTGTCAGCCAAAAAATCACGGCCAGCAGTAGTGCTGCAAGGCTGGTCTCCCAGACCCAGCGGGTGCACCAGAAAATTACGGACGGCAGCAGCGCCCAAGTCCAGGAACTCCAGACCGCAACTTTTTCGCTGAAACATCTTTTCGCGATCAGAAAAATCGGGATGCAGGTGAGCGCGGAAAAAATACTGTTGATGATGAGAAGAAGTATGGCCGAAGCGCGACTGTAAACTCCGAAAAGTCGAAAAACGCTTGCGATCAGAAAAGGATAGAGCGGCGGCTCCCATGCGGTCGCGCCGGTAGTTTCATTAAACGGATTGCTGAAACCCTGGCCTTGCGCAAGGGAACGCCCGATCCGGCCCATCTCGAAGCCAAAGCTGAAATCTTTTTCGTTGGCGGCGAGTGTTGGGTTATTCGAGTGAAATCTGTAAGTGTGTCCAATGATAATGTAGCCGAAGCGCACTGCGAAAGCGACGATCACGATCCAGAAAAGAGAGGTTCGAGTGCGCGCCCACCAGCGCCGACGAGGGCTCAGAGCGGCAATAGTCGGAGTCGTTGTGACATCCACCATTTCTTAGATTATCGCGAGGAGCTTTAACGCGGCCACAGCCAGCCGAAGGTGCCGGCGGTCAGCAAGCCGTAGACAAGTCCATCGATGACTTCTTTGATGGTCATCGACCAGGTTTGACCTTTCCAAATTCCGTCACTGACGTGCCCCAAACCGTAGGCGAGGAAAGCGGCCGTCCCGGCAACGCGGAACACCACCCGATAGTTTGCGCCGAAGGGAACGGTGTGCGCGGTGAGGTAGGCAACGAAGAAACCAATCAGCAGGCAATAGACAAACCACTGAGCCATAAATTTCGGTACGGCCGGCGGCCCGCTCGGCATGATGGTCATGAATCCGACCGGCCCTTGCTTGTACTTTTCGATGGCGGCGGGTGACTTCATGTCCTTCGGTAGGTAGTAAGGAAAAACATAGAGGCCCCGCTTCAGGTTGGCAGGGCGCAGCAAGGCAAGGAACTTGTCCTCGTCAGGAATCCGGTAGCAGTCGCTCTGATGATATTTCAGCACGACATGCATGATGGAGCTGGCGATAAAGACGATCACAGCCGACAGAACGATAGGAAGCCAAAGAGCGGCGAGAGAAACCATGGACAGCCTCCTCGGGCGCGAAGGTGAATGCCGGAATCGCAGGCGACGTTACGCTGCTGCGGAGTGGAAGTCAAGCAAGATTAACTATCGCGTGGTATCTGAAATGTGCGTTGACGGCTATTCCGATTTTTTGGGCCGCTTGCAAAGAATACGGACTGCCTTTGAATCCTTTGGCCACACCGAAACCGCCTCCCACTCGCCGTCGCCCAATTCGCTGAGCTGCTGGTTCATTTCGCTCCATTCCTCGGAGAAGAGTTCCTGGACCTTCAGTTCGACAATCATATAATTCCACTTCATAGTGTTATCGCCTTTCCGTTGAGCTTCGCGTCAGCCTCCCGATAATCTAGAGATCCATCCGTAGTGTCGCTCTCTCAATTGTCCTGCGGAAATCTGGAGAATACTTGACGCATGGTGAGATAATTACCCATGGCAGTTGTGACGATAGCTGAAACTCCGGTCTGCGCGTACAACATATCCGTTAGCGAACAGTTGGCACATGAATCCGTCGAGAGGCCGCACCTAGGGAAATGCCTTGCTCGTTACGGCATAGTTGACGATAAACTCGATGATGTAATGCGCCAATTGGCACGCAATGGAAAGACGAGCGTGGAGATTTCGTTCGGCAAATTCGAGCAGATATAGTAACCCGGATGCCCAGTCGGGCGTTGGTATTTCCCCCGATTCTGCTAGGTGATCTTCCCGTTGCTCAAATGGTTCACGAACTGCCGTAGCCAGCTATCTGATTTATCTCCCAGAACGCCCGGAAACCATTCGCCTGACGGCTCCGTGAGATTGATGCCCAAAACCTCATCACGAATGCGGAACTTGATCAAAGGAGGACTGCTCTCGTCAAATTCAACCTTCCTGCCCGGAGCCAGTTCATTGCAAATCCGCGTAACCCGTGCGCGTTGAAATTCATACGTGTCTCTTTCGAGTTTTGTTGCTACTGTCATAACCATCTCCCACACCTCAATTATCGCACCAAGGTTAACCGCGCCGCGATCCTTCAACGCGCATTTCAGACGGTACCGGCTACCGATAGCGCCTTGACACTGCGCTCCTGCGGCCTTTATCCTTAACTTTCGCTCCCTGGAGAAGTTACGCCTCTGAGCGTGCTTCCGCGTTCCTTCGCGGTACCAGGTGGGGGTGCGGGGGACCTCGATGCTCATCGACATCAAAGAGTTAGAACTCCATCCGATTGATTTTGAGGAGGAGTATGGTCCGGGCGTGCTCGATTTAGGCCCGGATCTGCAGCAGAGTACGCCGCTGCATGCCGCGGGACGCGCTCAATTGATCGAGGAGCACCACGGAAAGCATCAGCGGATCAAGGATATAAGGCTCAATGGGGAACTCGACACAACACTTGAGTTGCCTTGCGCCCGTTGCCTGGAGCCGGTGATGCAAGAGATTCGGCGTAAGTTTGATTTGCTATACCGGCCGCTGGGCGCGGATGCTGGGCGCGAAGAACTTTCAGTGACCGGCGCCGAAGCCGAGGTCGGCTATTATCAAGGCGAGGGTTTGCTGCTCGAAGATGCAGTGCGGGAGCAGGTGCTGTTAGCGGTGCCGTTGAAAGTCATCTGCCGCGAGGATTGCAAGGGCCTTTGTCCACACTGCGGCACGAATCTGAACTTGGAACAATGCTCTTGTTCTGAGCCGATGGAGGATCCGCGGTGGACGGCACTGAAGGATATTCGCAGCAAGTTGGAAGATTGATCGTCATTATCTAAAAAGCGCACGAGCGAGGACGCTCGCGCCTACAAAGGAATTTAAATGCCAAATCCAAAACGGCGACACTCGAAAGCACGCACGGGAAGCCGGCGCGCTCATGATTCGCTGAAAAGCCACTCGCTCTCGGAATGTCCGAATTGTCACGAGCGCAAGATGCCGCATCGGGCCTGCCCGAAGTGCGGCTACTACAAAGGCCGCGAAGTTTTGAACGTCGAGGAAGCCAGCTAGCGC
Source organism: uncultured Acidobacteriota bacterium (assembly GCA_963762385.1). Lineage (GTDB taxonomy): Bacteria > Acidobacteriota > Terriglobia > Terriglobales > Acidobacteriaceae > JABDBE01. The sequence continues at coordinate 77,365 of CAVXKN010000004.1, forward strand.
CGCCATCCCATGCCAAGCGTCATAGCCTTGGACGCGATGGGCTCGGACCGCAGGCCGAAGCCTGAGATCGAAGGGGCAATCCAGGCGGCGCGGCACTACGATGTGCATATCCTTTTAATCGGTCCGGAAGTGGCTTTGCGGGCGGAGTTGGCCCGTTATCCTTCCGCGGCCGGACTCCCTATCAATGTCGTGCATGCCAGCGAAGTCATCGGCATGGAGGACAAAGCGGTGCAGGCCGTGCGCGCCAAGCGCGATTCTTCCATGCGAGTTGGTCTTCGGTTGGTGCGCGATGGACGCGCCTCGGGATTCATCACCGCCGGCAACACCGGCGCGGCCATGGCTACGGCGAAAATGGTGTTGGGAGCGATCCCCGGTGTGGATCGGCCTGCGCTCGCGGCCGTGTTTCCTACGGCGATCGGCACAGTCGCCAGTCTCTTGGACGTGGGCGCGAACGTCGACAGCAAGCCGCACAATCTCGAGCAGTTTGCCGTGATGGGAGAAATCTATTTTCGCATGTTGTTTGGAACGAAGCGCCCGCGGGTAGGCTTGCTTTCAATTGGCGAGGAAGAAACTAAAGGGAACGAACTGACTCGCGAAGCGTTCCAGCTTCTCCAGAAGTTGCCGCTGAATTTTGTGGGCAACGTGGAAGGCCGCGACCTGTACAACGGTAAAGTGGACGTTATTGTGGCCGACGGATTCGTAGGAAACGTTGCGCTGAAGATTTCGGAAGGCGTGGCTAACCTGGTTCGCTCCACGCTGAAGGAATCGTTGAAGGCGACCATCACGCGTCAGGTTGGCGCTTTGCTCTCGCGCAGTGCGTTTGCTGATTTCAAGAAACGTCTCGACCACACGGAATATGGTGGGGCACCCTTGCTGGGCGTAAAGGGAGTTTGCTTCATCACCCATGGATCGTCGAACGCGAATGCCATCAAGAATGCGATCCGGGTGGCGGCAGAGTTTGCCGAGCACCCAATCAACGCTGAGATAGAAAGAATGTTGATCGGAATTCGGGCGTCGAGAGCGGCCCGCAGCGGAATCGAAGACGTTGCCAGCAACGTGTCTACCATCGCATAAACTATGACAAATTCTTCGCCCACCAATGGGTCCATCGCGTTTCTTTTTCCCGGCCAGGGGTCGCAGGCCATCGGCATGAGCAAAGAACTGGCCGAACGATATCCCATCGCCCGGCAGACATTTGAAGAGGCTGACGATGCGCTCGGTTACAAGCTCTCGCACTTTTGCTTTGAAGGTCCCGAAGATCAGCTTCGCCTGACCGAGATCACGCAGCCGGCGATTCTGACCGCGTCTGTCGCGGCTTGGCGGGTTGTGAACAAGAACGGCCTCGAACCCCGTTTTGTCGCGGGACATAGCCTGGGAGAATACTCGGCGCACGTTGCGGCAGGGACTCTGAGCTTCGCCGACGCAGTACGCACGGTACGGCATCGCGGCAAATACATGCAGGAAGCAGTTCCCATCGGTGTCGGCACGATGGCGGCGATTCTCGGCATGGAATTCGACAAAGTCGTCGCAGTTTGTCGTGACGCCGCGCAGGGCGAGGTTTGCGAACCTGCCAACATCAATTCCCCCGAGCAGATTGTTATTTCGGGTCACACAGCAGCTGTGGAACGCGCTACCAAGCTCGCTGACGATCGCGGCGCTAAGCGCGCAAAAGTTTTACCGGTCAGCGCACCGTTTCATTGCTCGCTGATGAAGCCAGCGCAGGATCGGCTGGCGGCGTATCTTGCCTCTATCGCGTTCGCTACGCCCGCAGCCGGAGTCGTCTGCAACGTCGACGCCGCATTGCTCGAAGATGCAGACCGCAGCCGCGATGCCCTGATCCGGCAGGTGACGGCCTCAGTAAAATGGGAGCAATCGATGCGCCTCCTGATCGCGCAGGGCGTGGACACTTTCGTAGAAGTTGGTCCGGGGAAAGTGCTTTGCGGCCTGATGCGCCAGATCGACCGCTCGCAGAAATGTTTCAACGTCGCGGACGAGGCGTCGTTTCAAAAGACGTTGGAACAAATCGCCCTTAAGGCTCAGTAGAATTGTTTCGCAGTTAGAATTCGATGCAGCGTACTAAGGTTTGAAGCCCACACTCTCCCACAACGGTGCGCTTTCGTAGAGCACGCCATTCGCGACCACCGAGCGTACGCTCCGGATGTTATGGATGTTCTCCAGTGGATTGGCGTCGAGGATATCGAAGTCCGCCCGCTTACCGACTTCGATGGATCCACTGTCGCGATCCGCGTTCATCACGCGCGCAGGCACGATGGTCGCGGCTTGCAACGCTTCCATTGGCGTGAACCCAGCCTGGTTGTACAACTCGATTTCACGGTAGAGCGAATAACCCGGCACCGTCTGATCGGTTCCCGCGACGATGCGCACGCCCGCGCGATGCAGCGCACCGATGATGGCCAAATCTAGCTGCACGATCTTCTGTCCAGTCGCGGCCCGCCCTGGAGGCAACCCTCCGTTGACCAGTTGCTCGCGCAGTTCCGGCGCCACGTGATCGACTCCGGGCTCGATTTTATCCGCAGGTACATCCGCGGGACGCTGCATGAATTCCATCAACGCCATAGTCGGATCTATGACGGTGTTGTGCTTTCGCAGGAAAGCAACTGCCTGCTTGCCTGCGTCAGAATTAACGTTGACCGACGCCATCATCTTCATAAACTCCTCGCGCGTCGCCTTTTTCCGATCAAAATCCTTCGGCTTGAGCAAATCGAGGATGTAGTGGATGTGGTTAATCTGATCCATGCCATCGTTGACGCCGTCGTATGCGGTCATGCCCTCCGGGATGTGGCCGGTCACGGTCATCCCAAGGCTGTGCGCGTCCGTACAGACGGCTTTGACATTCTCGGACTTCACAGAGCTGTAAATCTTCATCTGCTGAAAACCGGCGTCGTGGTAGCGCTGCACCCACATCTGCGCATCGGCGGGAGAGTTCACGCGTGCAACCCCGAGCGCATACGAGCTATCGCCGTCGACGACTCCTGCCAGCAGCATGTGCGGACCAAGCCCCTTGCCGCTATTCACCGCGTCCCGCACGGCGGTGATGAACTCGAATTCGTTACCCACGTCACGCACGGTGGTGACGCCCGCCGCCAGGTAAATTGGGCCCCACTCCACCTGCTCGTAATGCGCGTGCATATCCCATAAGCCGGGAATTATGTATTTCCCGGTCACGTCGACACGCTGGGCATCCAGCGGAATTTTGACTTTGTTGCCCGGACCGACGGCGATAATTTTGTTGTCTCGAATCAGGATGGTCGCGTTTGCGATGGTTGCTCTGCCCGTCGTGTTGATCACCGTGGCGCCGACAAAGGCCATCTCACCGGTGCGGTGGCCCGAAAGCCCTTGGCCTAGCTCCGAAAGTGCGGCCATTTCGTCACGCGCCGCGCCGGCGACGAACTTCGAAAGGCCGGGCTCGTATTCTTCGCGCACGGCTTCGAAGTGGTCGAACTCGGCGTCGGTGGAAATCAGCGCCGCCAAATTGTTGTTGCCATCCATCCACAGCGTTTCCAACCCCCAGATCAGGCCGCGGACGGTATAGCGCTCCATAAGAATGCCGCGCCCGCCAATCTCGACGGTTTCTGCGCCCCTGTCCTGTATCCTGACCTCGCCAGTGGGAAGCGTGGCCAGTTGTGCCGGCGAACCATGTGCCCGCCAACAGCGCATGAGCGCCATTTGCACCGCTACCGGGGCGTAGCCTGAGATGGTGAAAAAACTCTGCGGAGCGCTGACTGAGCGCGTCTCTTTTCTCTGACGGATGGTCGCGTTTGCGCCGTTAAGTTCGACGTCGGAATCGATGTCCGACATGCGGGAGGTGTTGCCCTTGATGATAAAGCTCTGCGGCGTATAGTCGTCAGTCGCCTTCAATGTCGCGGAAAGAGGAACCTTCGTCCCGCGGTCAGTGAAAGCAAAATCTGTTTTCAGCGTAAGCGAGCCGCCATCGTGCGCGATGGTATAGGTCTCTTCCCCGATTGGCTGTTCGAATTTGTGCAAGGTAAACTTGCCACTCTCGCTGGCAGGAGAAGTTGTCTGCGCGAACAAGACAAACGATGAACCGATAAATAAAAGAAGGGAGAAACAAACCACACCCCGACAGCGCGAACTCTTCACGCGAATGAACCCTCCTGAAATAAGGTGTTGTAGGGAACCTTTACTCCGTCACCCAGGTCCACCAATTCCCGCACTGTATTTCGCTGGGCGAGAAAGATAGAGTTTTGTTAGATTTTTCCACCCAAACAAAAGCGTGTTCGGTGCGAGAATTTACAGTGACCTGAACGATGACGCCGCTGCCTCCGCTGGGACTGAGGGAGCAATCAACCGAATAAGCCTTTACTAAACCCCACTCTCCACCGGGGCCCCAGTCCCGATAGAAGTCGTTGAACATGTACTTGGAATATTGGCTGGGATGCTGCTTCCACTCAGGATCGCGAAACCACAACCCGTACGCGTCCTCATAATTTTGCCGTTGCAAGGCGGCAAAAAACTTGCTGGCCGCATTCCGCTCAGGATAATCGCGATAGTGATAGACGACCCACGCAGCGAGGAGAGCGAGAACAATCACAACCACGACACGCCTCCGGCGACGACGGTCGCGCGCAGGATCGTACTGTTTGGCATCCATCAAAGTCATGGCTGTATAAGCATAACGGAAACCGAGGAAGAACAAAAAGTTCCCAAACGAATTGGGGAATTGAGAAATCGCGTAATTGAGTGATTTATCAGGAGGCGGGAACGAGAAGTTGTTAAATTTCTAAATTACACAATTACAAATTACCCGATCCGTTTACAGGGTTCTCTTGAACAGCGGCGTGGCTATACTTAGCGTGACGAGCGCAAAGATGGAGAGATAAAGCATGTCCGGCCAAATGGCGGTCATGCCTGCTTCTTTCAGCAGTATCGACTTGAACCCGTGGACCGCAAAGGTGAATGGGTCCACAGCCGCAATGCCCCGCAACCACTTCGGAAACGCCTGGATAGGATAGATCGCGCCGCTGGGGAAAAAAAGAAGTGTATTGAGGATTCCAAAAATCGCCCGCGGCACCAGGGGATCTTCAATGCGAACCATGAGCAGGAACATCATGGTATTGAATGCGACTGAGGTAAGCACAATCAGGATCAGCAATTGGACAGCGGTGACCGGATTGAAAACCGTTCCTACGCCCGCCAGCAGCGAACCAATCACCGTGATTACGACTCCAGTCATTATGGCCTTGATGGCTCCGGCCGCATTGAGTCCGAAAACCAGTTCGGTCTTGGTGATGGGCGTGACCAGGTATCCTTCATGCACGCCGCGGGCTTTGTCGTCGATGTAAAGCATTCCCCCGCCGATCATCACGGAAACAAACATGGCCAGCGTGATCGATCCCGGCAAAAGATACTTCATATATTCGATGTAAGGATAGAGCTCCACAATCTGCAGAACTGTTTGCTGTAGGATTCGTGGCTCGACCGCAGGCTGATTGAGCGCGTTGGTGATGCTGGTGAGTTCGTCCTCAAGGGTCGAACTCATGAAGTTGTCGCTATTGTCGACCACCAGCGCAATGCGGGGCTGATCCTGCTCATACACCCGCCGCGAATACTGTGGCGGAATAATGACGGCGCCTTGGATCTTCCCGTTGCGCACATCCTCCATCGCCGTTTTCTGGTCGTTGTAGTAGACGGGCTCGAAGGTTCGCATGTTGGCATGAACTGAATCGAAAGCCTGGCGAATCTTGAGCGCCTGCGTGCCTCCGTCCTGATCGACCAGGCCGAGTTTCGCGTCGCGAATCTTTCCGCCGAAGGCATTGCCCAGCACGATGAGCTGCACCAGGGGAAAAACCATCGACGCCATCATCAACGCCGGAGAGCGGAAGAACTTGCGCATTTCGCGCTCGACGATGGCGAGAATGTGATTCATGGCTGCAACCCCGGCCGGGGTGGCATAACGAATGCGTGGGCTTTCACCAGCTCATCGCGCAACTGCCGCCCGGTGTAATGCACAAAGACGTCATCGAGCGTGGTGTTCTGCACGGAGAGCGATCGGACCTTGACTCCCGCCTGCACCGCGGCTTCGACAAGTTGGGTGGTGGTGCGCGACCCGTCCCCTGTAAGCACGCGGTACATGCCCGCGCCCTCATGCTGAACTGAGGTCACTTCAGTCATCTTTTTCAACCGATCTTCCCAATCCACAGGAGCGTTGTCGAACTGCGCTTCAATCACATTCGATCCCGGCACGCTGGCCTTCAGCGCCGACGGCGTATCGAGGGCGACGAGTTTGCCGTGATCCACAATGGCGATGCGATCGCACAAGCGGTCGGCCTCGTCCATGTAGTGAGTCGTAATCAGGATGGTGAGCTGGCGATGGCTCTTAATGTTGGTGAGCATCTCCCAAACCGCAACGCGAGATACGGGATCCAGGCCCGTTGTAGGTTCGTCCAGGAAAAAGATTCGCGGACTGTGTACCAGGCCGCGGGCAATTTCGAGCCGCCTTCTCATGCCACCCGACAAAGTCTTGGTCTGAGCCGAACGCCACTTCGTCAGGTCTACCAGTTCGAGCAACTCATCGATCGCTTCCTTGCGTTGCTTCGCAGGAACATCGTAGAGCTTGGCGTAGATATTGAGATTTTCCTCGATGGTCAGATCAAGGTCGCTGGTGAGCGCTTGTGGAATGACGCCAATCGCCCGCCGAACCGCATCTGGATCGTTCTGCACATCGTGGCCAGCAATACGAGCGGTTCCCGAAGTGATCGGAATCAGCGTGGTCATCATGCGTATCAGGGTGGACTTGCCCGCTCCATTCGGCCCCAGCAAACCGAAAATCTCTTCTTCCTTCACGTTGAAAGAAACATCGTCAACCGCAGTGAAATCGCCATATTTCTTGACGATGTGCTCCACAGCGATTGCATTAGATATAGCCGGATTGCCGGCCGAACCATGCCCGTTTGCGGGAGTGTTTTCACTCGATCCGCCTTGCGCATGAAGGTCGGTGATCATGGATGCTCTTCCGCTGAAATGTTCTCTCGCGCCGTACCCTTGAGCTGATCCGGCGAAACCAAAACTTCCGCTGTCATTCCCGGAACGTACGCGCCTTTCGGATTGTCCAATCGAACCTTGAGCACGATGGTGCGGATGTCACGCTTGCGCCGGCTGACGTCGCGCTGCGTGGCAAAGTCGGCTTCTGCCGATTTAAAGAACACCTTGCCCGAGGTAATCGTGCCGCCGGGCAATCGAACTCTTAACGTGTCCCCGAGACCGATGTGATCGGCGTCGGTTTCGGGAATCGCCGCGCGTACCCAAGTGTCACTGAGGTCGACGATGGTCACGATTGGCTGCCCGGCATTCAGCACTTCGCCCTCGCGCGCGGCGCGCACGGAGACGGTGCCCGTCACCGGCGCGTAAATCTTGGTGTATCCCAAGCGAACTTCCGACTGCTTCAGCAGGCTTTCTGCATTGGCGACTTGCGCGCGTGTAGATTCGACCGTGCTCTGCGCGGCGTGGGCTTGATGAGTGTTCGCGATGGCGGTATTCAGATCAGCTTCGGCTGCGCTTACTTGATCGTTCAGCGATTGCACCAGCGCCTTCTGCGCAGTCACGTTAGTCTCGGCCTGCACCCGATCTTGATCGGATTCCACTCCCTCTTTAGCCAGTTCGATCATGCGCCGGCTGTCGCTCTGCGTGCGCTCGAGCGTCGCTTCCGCCTGCAGCAATTGCGCGCGCGTCGATTGCAGGCGCGCCTGCGCATTGGCGACGCTGCTGGTTGTGGACCCCTGGGTTGCCTGCAAAGTCGACTGGGTTTCGGCGACTTTGGATTTCAAACTATCAATCGTGGCTGCGGCCGCGCGCTCTTCTGCTTCTAATTCCGATGGATCGAGCACCGCAATTAGATCGCCCTGTTTTACCTGGGTTCCCTCGTCAACTAAGAGCTTGGCCAGTCGCCCCTCGATCTGCGGGCTCACGATCACCTGATTCGAATCGACCGTGCCGATCAGGATCAGATCCTTGCTCCTGGGCGTGGACAGGAGATAGTAGGTCAGCGATATGGCGAAGATCACGCCGAGAATGATTAGGAATTTATTGCGTACACTCACTTTCGTGCTCCTCGCTGCTTTGCGCTTGAACTCTTGAACAGCGCGGCTGAAATGAAGTCCAATACAGCCCTTCGCCGCGCCGCTACCCGTTCTGACGACAGAGGATCTTTGCCCGTCATGACGCGCATTACCGGCGCGGTAGTGAAGTAGAAAACGATTACCGCAATCATGGAAGGAATGAAGTGCATCGGATCAACCGAGCGAAATTCGCCTACTGCTTGTCCCGCCTTAAGAACTTCCGCCACGCGGCCAAACAATGGGCGAAAATACCTTTTCACTATCGGTTCCAGATGGTTCGCGGTGCCACGGCCAGCGCCCATCATTTCGCCTTGCACAATTCGAGGGTACAGAGGATGGCTCGCGACGTAGTCGAAGTGCGCGCCCGCGTAGGCAAGAATTTTCTCGCGCGGCGGCAAGTCGCGAGACAAGACTTCTCCGACGCAGGCGATCAGACCTCCAAACACCTGGTCGACCACCGCACCGTATAAAGCCTCTTTGTCCTTAAAATAGTAATAAAGGAGAGCCTTGTTCACCTTGGCGGCGCGGGCAATGGCGTCCGTTCTGGCCCCAGCAATTCCCTCCTGGGCAAATTCGCGGACCGCAGCTCGCAGAATGGCGGCGCGGCTTTGTTCAGGCCGTCCACGGGACCCCAGACGTGATTTGACACGGTTGGACATTGCTATTAATTAACTGGTTAGTTAGATTGTATCAAAAACGGGAAGGGTGCGCCAGTACACCAAGGTATGTGTGTGAAAGTTTGCGGCGGGACTATCGCTGTGGCCACCGACGACTTGCCCGTCCCTAATCCGCTACGCGCAAAACGACGCCTTTACTCTGCTCAATGCCCAACCCGGCTATGTCGCGGCGCGACGCCTCGACAGCCTTGCGCGAACAAGGATGAGTGAGCACTCGAACCTGGTGCTTCTTGGAATCCCCTCTCGCCCATACCGCCGCAGCCCGAGCCACTCCTACGCAATTCCGCTCCAGGACGGTCGTGATCGGTCCGATTTCGGTGGGATTGTCGACCGTGAAACGCAGGTAGTGCCTGCTGTCGCAATCGCGAGCCTCCGCCCCGACCCGGCCACCGCGACTCATGGAAAATCCGCCTTTGTGGCAGGCAATGTCGACTACATCAGAAAGCACGGCGCTCGCGCTCGGCAAAGAACCGGCTCCCTTGCCGGAAAACAACATCTCGCCCACCGCATCTCCGCGAACCAGCACCGCGTTATTCTCGTCGCGAATGCCAGCCAGTTGATGCGACAACGGCAGTAACACCGGAGCGCAACCAAGCGACACCGCATCTTCGCTCAGCTCCGCGGTGGCAACATGCTTGATCACGAAACCCAGTTCCTTCGCCGCCTGCACGTCATCGGCGGCAATGTCGCGGATCCCCTCCACTTGAACCGCTGCCGCATCCACCTGCGCGCTGAAAGCAAGCTCAGTGAGGATCTTCAGCTTTTGCGCCGCATCGTGGCCGTCGATGTCGAGCGTCGGATCAGCTTCGGCGAAACCTTTGACTTGCGCCTCGCGCAGCGCATCTTCAAACTCGACGCCATCCTCAGTCATACGCGTCAGAATGTAATTGCAAGTGCCGTTCAAAATGCCACTGAGACGCTGAATGTTGTTTCCAACCAGCCCATCCCGCAGGGCGCGAATAATCGGAATGCCGCCGCAAACACTGGCTTCGAATCCCAGGCGAACTTTTTGCACTTCCGCCGCCTTCATCAAACCGAAACCATCCAGCGCGAGCAGAGCCTTGTTGGCAGTGACAACGTGTTTGCCGCGCGCCAGCGACCGCTCAATAAAACTTCGTGCCGGTTCGATCCCTCCAACTAATTCCACCACGAGATCGCAGCCATTATTCAGCACTTTGTCGGGGTCGCTGGTGAGAAGCGCACGATCCACGCCGTGACGCTCTTTATCGAGATCGCGAACCAGGATTTTCGTGATGCGCAATTCCACGCCGGAACGCTGACGGACGAGCGCGTCGTTCCTGCTCACCAGTTCCACCAGACCGCGGCCAACCGTTCCGCAACCCAGCAATCCGATTTTTAATTTACGAGTCATGACCAAACCGCGCTTCTGCCGGGCGGGACGCCCGGACCTCCATTCACCTACGCAGCCCCGCCGGCAATCGATGGCACCAGCAAAACCTCATCCCCATCCTGAAACGCGTAAGTGTTGCCGCCCAGGAATCGAATGTCCTCCTCGTTGACGTAAACGTTCAGGAACCGCCGAATTTCGCCCGCTTCATCCCGCAAATGTTGCTTCAAATCCGGGAACTGCTGATCGAGCGCGCAGAATAGTTCCCCCAAATTCGCCGCCGAACATTGGACTCGTCCGGTTCCCGATGTAAGGCGGCGCAGGGCCGTCGGAATTTGCACCGTAACTGTCATCTCAAGCCTCCACGGTTTCTGGAAACGTTTCCAGCGTTCTCTGCAACAATGATTCAAACTCGGCAACCTTCGGCCGAATCGGCTCTTCCACTTCGTACTTACCAGCGAGCACGTCGGTCGTCTTCAGGCCATTGCCGGTGATGCATAGGACGGTGGTTTCATCCGGCGCGATGCGTCGTTGCCGGTAAAGTTTGCGCGCGCACCCGGTCGTTACCCCACCTGCCGTCTCGGTGAAGACGCCTTCCGTCTCCGCCAGAATCTTGATCGACTCAATCATTTCAGGATCGGAAACGTCCTCTGCCCACCCGCCGGTTTTGGTGATGACCTTGATCGCATAGTGCCCATCGGCGGGATTGCCAATCGCCAACGAGCGCGCCAGCGTCGCCGGCTTCTGCGGCTCTATATCGACATTTCCGCTCTTGACTGCAGTCGAAATGGGAGAGCATCCCGTCGCCTGCGCACCGAAAAACTTCACCGCTTTTGCTTCGACCAAGCCCAGCTGAATCAGTTCGTCGAAAGCCTTTTTGATCTTCACGATCAAAGACCCGCCTGCCATGGGGACGACAACGTTGTCCGGCAAACGCCATCCCAACTGCTCGGCGATTTCGAATCCGACCGTCTTTGAGCCCTCCGCGTAGTAAGGACGCAGATTGACGTTGACGAATCCCCAGCGATGTTCATCGGCGATCTGCGAGCACAGGCGGTTCACCTGGTCGTAGCTGCCAGCGATGCGAACCAGTCTCGCGCCAAAGACCTGCGTGCCCAGAATTTTCGCGGGCTCAAGATCCGCGGGAACAAAAATCCACGATTTGAATCCATTGCGCGCCGCCTGCGCCGCCACGGCATTTGCCAGGTTGCCCGTCGAAGAACACGCCACGGTGTCGAAGCCGAAGTTACGGGCCTGCGCCAGCGCGACCGCAACCACGCGGTCTTTGAAGCTAAGGGTGGGCAGGCAGACCGCATCATTCTTGATGAAAAGATTCTTAGTGCCCAGGCGCGTACCCAACTGCTGAGCCCGAAGCAACGGCGTGAAGCCTACCGGCAAGCTCGGCGAATAATCCAGCGGCAGCGGCAGCAGTTCCGCATAGCGCCACATGTCAGGAGCGCGGGCGGCGATGCGCTCACGCGTGAAACTTCCGCGCACTGCATCGTAGTCGTAGAAAACTTCCAGGGGAGAAAAACAGTCGTCGCAGATCGATCGAGGCTGGTTTCCCCAGTTCTTGTGGCATTCCCGGCAGCGCAATTCATAATTGGCCGAGGCGGTTGTAGAGGCGGCCTTCGCAACACTCGCGGTAGCGCTCATCAGAAAATCGCTTTCCGTAGCTGCGGGACGAGCCGTCGAAAACTGTTCTGAAAACCACTGCCGGAAAAAATTTAAGGAGAGAGAGGAAGCGAGATGCTGAACTGCGGGCACCCCGAATCTCATGTCCCCCGTTTCCGGGTGAGAGTTGACACCAGACGACCGGGAGATGACTCCCGATCCGGTTGTCGTGGCTTCTTAGGGCTCGTCCCTCAGCCACTCTTCATGAAATCCAAGGTCTGCTCCGAAGAGCAAACTTGTTTACAATGCTACATGCTTTGAATTCCGCCGTCAAGTTCCGTCTTGCGGAAACGAAGAGGTTCACCAACCGTCAGCTCTCGTCGCGAGAACACACGAGACCCAGGATCGAGCGCAGCGAGGCAGGGGCCGCGTCATCCACGCACCTTCTTCACCTCCGCGCTCACCGTCCCCTTCGCCAACCGAGCCGAAATCTCGTCCCCGGCCTTTACCCGCGCCGCATCCTTCAACAAGTTCCCCGACGCGTCGAACACCAACGCATACCCACGCTCCAGAATGGCCAGCGGAGAAAGCGCTTGCAGAGCCGTATCCATTCGTTCCAGACGAACCTTGCGCTCCAGCAGCGAATTGCGAATCGCTGAAATCATCGCCGTAGTCCGCGCGTCCAGGTCCTTCTGCATCCCCGCCAACACGCGACGCACGTCGTAATGCCGCACCGCCGCCGACAGACTCTCGAACCGCCACCGCTGCTTTTCAAAAATGTCGCGCTGCGCATGAGCCAGCCGATTTACCAGATCATCCAACCGCTGCTCGCGCCGGTGAATCAGATCCATCATGCGCGCAAATGCGCCATGCTGCGCCAGTTCCGTCAGATTCTGACGAGCCATGAGCAAGTGATAGCGCATGGCTTTTTCCAGCCGTCGATGCAGTCCTCCCAGTTGCTCCTCCACTTCCTGCCGCGAGCGTATGACCAACTCCGCCGCCGCCGAAGGTGTGGGCGCCCGCAGGTCAGCGACAAAGTCAATAATGGTGAAATCAGTCTCGTGACCGATCGCAGAGATGACCGGAATTTCGGAAGCAGCAACCGCGCGGGCGAGGCCCTCATAATTGAACGCAGCCAGATCCTCCGCCGAGCCTCCACCGCGCGCCACGATGATCACGTCGACATTGCGCGCCTTATTGAAGTAGCGAATCCCGGCCGCGACTTCGAGCGCAGCAGCCTCGCCCTGCACTTGCGCAGGGAAAATCAGAACGCTGGCCGTATCGTGCCGCCGCCGTAAGATGTTCAAGATGTCGCGAAGCGCGGCCGCCTGCGGCGAAGTCACAATCCCGATTCTCGACGGCAGAGCCGGAATCGCCTTCTTACGCGCGGAATCAAACAGTCCCTCGGCCTCCAGCTTAGCCTTGAGTTGCTCGAACGCAATCTGCAGCGCCCCTGCGCCCTTCGGCTCGACGTACTCGGCCGAGATCTGCAGTTCGCCGCGATCTTCATAAATCGTGACTCGCCCGCGCACCACCACCTGCAAACCGTCCTCAGGACGAAAGCGCAACAGCCGCGCCGAAGACCGGAACATCACCACCCGAATCTGCGCGTTCCGACCTTTGAGCGTGAAATAAAGATGCCCCGAATCATGCGCCCGGAAATTCGAAATCTCACCTTCCACCCAGACGTCGCCATACTCCCGCTCGAGCTGTGTGCGCACCGCCGCCACCAGATCGCGCACCGTCCAGGTGCGTCGCTCCGCCGGCCGAAAACTAAACCCGAGTTGATCCGCGGAAGCCATGAGGGGAGTTTAGCTGAGAACTGAGAACCGGGAACTGAGAACCGAAATTACTTCCTCATTCGCCCAATCACATACAACAAAATCGAAAGCACCACGCTCACCACAATCGAAGTTGCCAGCGGAAAATAAAAAGTCGTATTCTTCCCGCGATAAATAATGTCCCCTGGAAGCCGCCCAATCGGCAGGTTGGTCCGCCCCAGCAAAATCAGCGCCAGCCCGACCACCACAATCATCCCGCCCAGCATCACCAGCAATTTGCCGAGATCGCCCACAGCAAAAGTCTAAATCAATCCCCCCGCGGATTACCTCCTGGACTCGGCGAAAATGCTAAACTCTGCTGCCATGAGAACCCGCCTCATTTTCCCCACTCTCGTACTCGCCGCCTTCGCTCTGGCCGCGCAAGATACATCCGAGGTCGAGATCACCGCCGAACCGCATCACCACCTCGCAATCGAAAACGCCTCCGTCCGCGTATTCAATGTCGAGGTCGCCCCGCACGATGCGACCCTCATGCACGCCCATCACCACGATTACGTTTACGTCACCCTCGGCGCCTCACAAGTCGAGAACGACGTAAAAGGCAAGCCACCCGTCACGCTCAAATTGCAAGATGGCGAAACCCACTTCGTTCCTGGCAACTTCGCCCACATCGCGCGCAATCTGGCGGACACTCCGTTCCGCAACGTGACCATCGAGTTCCTGCAGGACGAAGCCGCCCACAAAACTCCTCCGCCCAAGTGGGACGAAGACCGCGGCCTGCACGTCTTCACCGGCGGCACGCAAGACATCATGTTCGTCCAGGATGGCGTCCGCGTCTCCGAAATCGAGCTGCAGCCCGGCGCGATGCTTCCCAGCCATCACCACTCCGGCCCACATCTCCTGGTCGCGGTCAGCGATCTGGAAGTCCGCAGCGACGTCGAAGGCCAGGGCCCCATGCCCGGACACTTCAAATCCGGCGACGTCAAGTGGCTCCCCGGCGGCTACACCCACACCCTCACCAACACTGGCAAGCAAGAAGCCAAGTTCGTCACCCTGGAATTCCACTGACCCTAACCTCTGTCATCCCGAGCGAAGTCGAGGGACCTTGCGTTTTCCTGGCCCACAATCAAATGCCTGATCAAACCCCAATTCCCGATTCGGGAAAATTTCTTGTCAAGAGGCAAAACCCACCCCATTCCCCGCATCTCCATGCAGCCCCTACAAATATAAATCTCCTAACCATGTCTCATTTACCCATTGCCACGTGATATAGTTAAACTATAGCTAAATAGCTAACCAAGCGCGGCCCCAAAAGGCCGCGTTTTTCATTTGGACTCAATTCGTGCCCGCGGACGCCCCCGTCCGCGGCCGTTGACTTTTCCGAACTCCAGGCAAACATGACAAACAAAGGTATCGACATCCAACACCCCAAGCTCCGGGGCGAATGGGCCGAACTCCGCTTCATGGCCCGCGCCGCCGAGCACGGACTCTGCATCGCCAACCAGCTCACCGCCAAACACTCCTCGCGCAACCGACCGTGGAAACTTTCGATGTGCGCGTTCTGCGTCGCAGCACAATTACGTGCGCCTGGAACACACGACAACCAAGAGCAAGAAGAGCCGACGTGTGGACCTGTCGCGGGAGCTGAGGGCAGTCCTGATTGAGCAACGGGACAAGCGCCTGCTCGAGGCATTCCTAGAAGGCAGGAACAACATCTCGGATGAACTGGTCTTTCCCTCGCCGGACGGCTCAATCCTTGACCCGGATAACCTCTACCATCGTTATTTCGTGCCGGTTCTTACGAGGGCGGGCATTCGAAAGATTAGGCTTCACGACCTCCGGCATACGTTCGGCTCGCTTCTGATTCAAAACGGTGCCTCGATCGTATACGCAAAAGAGCAGATGGGGCACAGCTCGATTCAGGTGACAGTCGACATCTACGGCCACTTGATCCCCGGTGCAAACGTCTCGTTCGTGGACACCTTGGACGCAGAGTCCGGCCAGCATGGGGAAACAACTACGCGACAAAATGCAACTCCCCCGCAACAGCCCCCAGAGAGCGAAACCGAGATCCCCTCGGAAGTTGCTGATTTAATTGGTGGCGGCGGTTGGACTCGAACCAACGACCTACGGATTATGAGAACACGGCAGGGATCTGTCGCGTTATGAAAGCCTTCCACTCTATCTGATTCTTTAACCACTTACAAGCGCGACCGTTTTGTCTGTTGTAGACTCAATTTGACGCGTTCTGATTCTTCAATCATTACAATTTCATTACAGTCGCTTCCCCTCGACCGGTGTGATTTGCTAGCAGATCCGGACGGAATATCACTCCTGCCCTCGAGAACGGCAATCATAATTTCCGAGCATCCCGTACAAATTGGAGCAATCGCGATCTCTTCCCATAGGCCGACTTGATGGGCGTCTCAGATACAGCACTTAAAACTTACCAGGACCTTGCTTGTTGGATTGGCGCTCGAATCGGGGTGTTTTCCTACCAAGGCGGCTGCCTGAGTTGCAACCAACCAGGCTCCTAACTCGGCAGGCGTAGACCTGGACCAGTCGATTTCATTTACGAGTCGAGTGGATCCCCGCCATTACCGTAAATCTTCCGCCTCCTGAGATTCCCGCCGTTACTACGTGCTTGGATTCATCGACCTTTTGGGTCCCTCGGACCGCAACCCAGCGTCCGCTCCGGCTATCGAACTGGACGATCCGAACGATGGCTTCGTGAGCAAGACCGCGCGGCTCATACGGAATGGAAACCACACCTGCAAGTATGTGTGGATTGGTGTCGTGCGCATGGAGTTCGCCCTCCTTGCGGCTGCGCAACTCGACCGTTGGCCCGACGATCAGGGAGGCACCTGCGCCTGTCGCTGCAGGCTCAGATACACCCTGCCTCATGGCGATTGATTTCAGGAGGGCCTGCGTGTCCACAAAGAGCTGCTCATCACCTACCAGAGCGGTCGTCTCTGGGTCTGAAGTCACCAAAGTTACAGATACTCCATCCAGCCACGGGTCCCCGAGCGGGGGCCGCGACCACACGACAGCCGAATGAAAAAGGCACTGCGGAGTGCAGAGCGGAAAGAATACTGGCGGGACAAAGCAATCGTGAGTGAATGAAACCACAGGTGAAGTATTCCCATTGCCGACGACTTGCAGGTCACAGGGTCCGAATCCCGCAGGCAGTTGGAAGTTTGTGCTGCCCGAAGCTCCGGGAGCGATGCTGCTACTGCTCCAATTGTAGGTTCTGGCATAGGCAACTTTTCTGCTCCCATCGGTCAACTTTACGATCGGAAAATCCGTTGCCATTTGCGCATCGTCTCCGTAAGAAGCGCCTTCGGAGATTCCGTTCAGGCCCGTTCCAGCGAGCAGATAACAAGTGCTGCAACTGCCCCCGACGGCCGAGACGCTTTGAACCTGGGGTTGCCCTTGCGGCAGCGGGCTTCCCGTCGGCGCGTACTCAAAAAGTTGTGAACTGTTGCACCCACCGACCATTAGCACCGTGCCGTCCGGCAGGTCGAGCATCGCGGTTGTGCCACAATCGGTCCAAATGCTCGGCGGGGCACCCGGGCTGCCGGGTACAAGACCTGGGTAGTCGGGTCCAAGAACCTCCGTGTAGGTATCTTGCGTAGGATCATATTCGTAAAAGAAAGTTGGCGAGGGTGTCCAATTGTACGGCGTTGCAGCGAAACCGAGCGCGAGGAGTATCTTTCCGTTGACCATCATCGCCCCTGGCGAGTCGAATCCCCCGAGTAGCGCTCCTCCGGTTGCCGGGCCATTGGGTGCAATGCGGCTCTGACTCCACGCGTTAGCAACTGGGTCGTATATTCCCATGACAGGGCTGCCCCCGATGAAGACTGCTTTGCCGGTGGGTAACAAAAAGGCTGGACCAGTTTCCCCGCCTCCACTCCAACCAAACTCGGTATCATACAGAGCGAACCCTAAGTTGGCTTCGGCCACCCACGCGCTCTGCGACGGCAAAAAACGCTCGGAGGTTTGGGGGGTTTGGGGAGATCCTCCCGGTGCTGGCGGCGACGGTGGGTCAGCAGTAAGGATGCTGCCGTCCCGTAATTTAACCCACGTGTCCTCCTGTTGGCTACAGCTCCACCCGGTGGGGTTGGCACCGCCGATGTTCGCGAGCGGTATGGCATTGGGCAACCAACCCGTGGTAGGGCTGTAGATCAGCGTATCGCCGCAATTCTTGGGGCAGACTGGGGCCATAAGCACGCTTCCATTCGGGAGCGTCTCGGAAATCATGTCTAGAAATCCCTGCTTTGTGCCGGACGGGCACCATTGCGCCTGGCCATTCGGCATATTGTCTCCCGGAGCGTTTGGATTGATAAGACTCGTTGGCGGATTGGCGGCAGTCCATGAGCCAGCGGGAGAAACAGCCGGATCGTATATTTCGGTGTCAACCAAGCCCGTGCATCCCGTACCGGGCCCCGGGTATTCGCCGCCCGCGACAAACAGCTTTCCATTCGACATCACCTGCGAAGCATATGCACCGTGGGGGCAGATCGAGTTGGGGACAGAAGTCCAAGTACCGTTGACATAGTGGCCTGTGTTATCCGGGATGAGACGCAGCCATTCTTGCGGCTGGTTGGCGTTGGATGGGCCGTTGACCAGCACACTGCCGTCCGGAAGCAGCAGCATAGTTCCAGCGGAGAAATTCCCTGAGCTGTCTTTGGCGAGATTCTTCAGCGGGGTCCACTGCGATTGCGGAGGCGGAGCCGCGTTATTCGCCTGACATATCACGAAGACGTTTCTTATGAAGTTGGACGGCCAGGCACCAGGGTTGCTTGGCTGCGCATTGTCGGCAGTGCCGATCCCGTTCGCCACCGTACATGTTCCCCAGGAAAACGGGGATCCCGACAGAGTGACGCTGTAGCTTGCGCCATAAACGCCATTTGTCTGAGGATCTATTGCGCCAGAGACTTCAGCTGGTGGAAAGGTGAAGACGCCATTCGAAGAAAGCTGGAGCGGTCTGCCGAGATTATTCTGAAGGGCCACACTTTGCCCAGGTGGAAGACCAGAAACCGCACCGCTAACGTTATAGCAGTAAACATAGACGCTGCTGTTTGCGGGGGTCCCAGTCCCTACCGTGCCGCTGCCGCCAGTGATGGCGCACATCTGCCCCAGGTTCGAGGGCAGAGAGGAAATCGTGACGTTATAGGTTGTGCCGTTGGGAACGTTGCCGGGAAAAAGGAAGTTCGGTAAACCGGGGGTACTTGGGCTGAAGGTCAGTGCATTGGTGCCAGTGACGCCATTAGCGTCATAGGTTTCCGTTAAGACTAGGTTCGAACCGGCGAGGCCAATGACAGCACCGCCAACCGTCTGTGCATGCAGGGTGGCAAGGTTGAACGCACCAAGCGCGAGCGAAAGTGTTAACGGCAGCACGAAGCGCGCCGTACGCTGGGTCAATAGAGTACTGCATTCGACAGGGCGATTCATTTCTCACATCCAAACTACTCCAGAACGACAAATGCGAGTGCATTTCGTGGGCCAACCGAAAGCAGTCGATCAGAGGAAGGTTCGGGGGTTGCTCGACTATTGTTTTCAGAAATTAGGAGCTTGTATATGGGACCGAAATCTAAGAGCATCGCTATCTAATAGGATAATGTCATATCCGATTGGATAGTGATCCTTCCTCCCGCAACAGGCCGCCCACCTGAGGCTGTTTGATGGAAGTGGGACCAACATAACGTGTTTTCCTTTTTTGCTTTGCGTCAATCTAGCCGTCGATCTTGGCTCTCTTCGTATTTCACAACGTCAGGATAGATATCTTGCGGCCTCGCCCACACAGAAACCCTAGGAGCCGCAAACCCAAGAGAGGTCGGTAACGCGCGCCGTTGGGAGTCATTTGAGGAACCGGACCTCGAGACAATTCTTCAAAGCGACAGCTAGCCGATCCAGGGGCAGCCGCTGTAAGACGAACTCTTGAGCTTTGGATTAGAGAGAGTTAGCGCAAGGCTATTCTGCGGGATTCTGACAGCGATGATTTTGACCTGCCCCCAGCTTTCGTTCACGTAAGAATACGACAAGTTACAACTGCCCTATCTCCGGTTTGAGCGGGGATGGGGGTCTGGGGCAAGGGGCCGGCGTTTGAGGCCTCTTGCCCCAGTTCAGCTCTGTAGAAGTTCGCCGCCTGAGCTGCGGCGAATTCCTTCGGTGTTTTGTATCCCAGACTGCTGTGCGGTCGCTCCTCGTTATACTCCGTCCGCCACGCCGCGATCTTACGACGCGCGTCGAACAGATTCTGAAACCAGCTTAGGTTCAAACACTCTTCCCGCAGCCGTCCGTGAAAACTTTCGACTCGCCCATTCTGCATCGGTTTCCCCGGCTGAATGTGCACTAACTCGATCTTTCGTTCCACGCACCACGCCAGAAAATGGCGACTGGTAAGTTCCGGCCCATTGTCGCAGCGGATCGCCAACGGCTGTCCGCGTTCCGCCACAATTGCTTCCAGCACTCGCGTCACTCTCCGGCTGGCGAAACTGGTGTCGACTTCCAACGCCAGACACTCTCGCGTGTAAGCATCCACCACGCTCAGCACGCGGATAGTTCGGCCGCACTCTACCGCGTCGTGCACAAAGTCCAGCGCCCACTCCTGATTGGCCGAAGTTCGCACCACGAGCGGCTTTCCCTCCCGCACGCAATGCTTTCGCTTCTTCCGCCGGATCGCCAATCCCGCCTCCCGATACACCCGATGCAACCGCTTGTGGTTCACGTGCTCTCCGCTTCGTTGCAACAGTACCTGCAGTCGCCGATACCCGAAGCGCGGCTTCTCCCGCGCCAACTCCACCAGCTTCGTCCGTAACGGCTCATCCGTTCGCAACGACCGGTAACGATACGTCGTCACCGCCATTGTCATCAGTCGGCAGGCTCGCCGCTCGCTGAAGGCATACTCTTGCTGCACCTGCTCGATAGCTGCCTTCAGCGCTACGAGCTCCAACCGTTTTTTCGGATCACCGACTGCAGTGCTTCCTTGTCCAGACTCAGATCCGCCACCAGCTTCCGCAGCTTCGTGTTCTCATCCCGTAGTTGCTTGGCTTCCTGCGCCTGGCTCACATCCATCCCACCGTATTTTGCTTTCCACGCGTAGATCGTGTGTTTCGATACCCCTGCCTCTCGCGCTACGTCTTCCGCTTTACGTCCCGCTTCCAGTTGTTTCAGCACCCCGATGATCTGCGCCTCTGTGTGCCTGGTCTTCGACATACCCGCTTCCCCTTTCGTTCGCTGAAATCATACTCAGCTTTGTGCGGAAAGCGGGGAGCAGGTCACGACCACGCTGGATGTGAAAGGCGCGGCGACGATCCGCGGCTTGTTCAGTTTGCCAGCAAGTGGAACGGCGACGGCGAAAAAAGGGTACAACTCACAGGCGGAGGAATTGACAGCCTCGGCATTTAACAGTGGGACGGGCCTGGCCGTGCCCCAAAATTTCCAGTGGCAGGCTGAGCCTGTTGGCAACAACAGCAGCACGGCCAGTGGCTCGCTGGACCTGCTGTTCTCGCAAGGCACGAATAAACTCGCGGAGACCGGACTGAACATCGCCAGCAACGGTCAGATCACTTTCGCTAAGGGACAGACCTTCCCCGGCACTGGCGACGGCACCGTGACCAGTGTCGGGAGCGGAGCGGGACTGACGGGCGGGCCAATCACGACGGCCGGAACGCTGAGCATCGCCAATGCCGGAGTCACCAACGCCATGCTGGTGAATCCGTCACTGACGGTGACAGCCAACAGTCCGCTGAGTGGAGGTGGGTCGGTCTCCCTCGGCGGCACGACGAGCCTTGGGCTGAAGAGTTGCGCCGCCAATCAAGTCCTCGAGTTCGTCAGCGGCGCCTGGACGTGTACCAATGCGGCCACCGGCACCGTAACCAGTGTGGGCAGCGGCGCGGGACTAACCGGCGGCCCAATCACGACCGCCGGAACGCTGAGCATCGCCACGGGTGGGGTCACGAACGCCATGCTGGTGAATCCGTCACTGACGGTGACAGCGGGCACTGGCCTTTCCGGCGGCGGTGCGGTGGCGTTGGGCGGCAGCACCACGCTCGCCCTCGCGTGCAATGGCTGCGCTTCGGGCAGCGCGCTGAGTGCGCTGCCGTTCACCTGTTCGCCGTTCGCTACGCTGGGAGCGAATAACTTCACCGGGAATGAAGGCGTGACGGGAATGTCACCGCTAGCGGCGAAGTGCAAGGCGGAGTGGTCAACGCCACCACCAGCTTCGACATCGGCGGCACTGCCTTCGCCTTCGGCTCGGACCAAAACGCATTTCTGGGTTTCGCTGGGAACTCGACCATGACAGGGTCGGGCAACACCGCGACGGGCTACGAGGCCCTCCATTTCAACACCTCGGGCAACTTCAATACTGCAAACGGCCTGAAGGCGCTCTACGACAACACAGCTTCCAACAACACCGCCACTGGTTTCGAAGCGCTCATCGACAACACGACGGGCCGCGCCAACACCGCAGTCGGAAACCAAGCGCTCTACCTCAACATCACTGGGGCTTTAAACACCGCGATAGGAGACCTTGCCGGCCCCGACGTCAACTCCACCGGCCTGAACGATTCCACCGCTATCGGTGCCAACTCGACGGTCAGCGAATCCAATGCCCTGGTCTTGGGGCAGACCGCCGCCGGATCGCCCGGAGCTTACTGGGTGAACGTGGGCATCGGCACGGCCATGCCTGGATCCACTCTCGAGGCCTATGTGACAAATTCGACTGGCCTCGGCCCTACGCTGACCCTTACCAACGGTGGAATTGGCACTAACGTGTCGAGTTCACTCGACTTCAACACATACCCCCCAGCTTACGGTAGCACCTACAACCCGACTGCCCGCGTTGTAGCAACCGACGACGGATCTTATAGCAGCAACTTGGTGTTTTACTCGAACATCCCGGGGGCGCAGAATCACGGATTGCAAACCAATATGACAATTACCTCTACCGGGCAGGTGGACATCGGGGGTCAGGTGGACATCGGGGGGCAGGCCGACGTCTTGGGGACGGTTCTCATCGGAGGTGCGGCCTACAACAATTCGCAGCTGACCGTGGACCAGCCGTCCGCCGCGGCTAACTCGTCTCATGGCGCAGCAATCGCCGGAAACGGATACGTGGCTCCTTCTGGCTCGGGGCAGGGCGGCGGGAACGCAATTTATGCGGTCGGCGGAGACGGCGACCCATCGGACCCCAATGCGGGAGGGGGCGACGGAATCCGGGGTTCCGGGGGAAACCAGGGCACGGGCGGCACCGGAAGTGGTGGTAATGGGGGAACTTTTGCCGCGGGCATCGGGGGTGTCGGAATTGCCGCCTTCCAGGGAGACAACGGGAGCGGCGACGCCGGACTCTTCTACGGCGATGTGGACGTGACCGGCAATCTCTCCAAGAGCAGCGGTTCGTTCAAGATCGACCACCCGCTAGATCCGGCGAACAAGTATCTCTACCACTCCTTCATCGAATCGCCGGACATGATGAACATCTACAACGGCAATGTTACGACGGACTCTCGAGGGACGGCGGTCGTGACCCTGCCCGACTGGTTTGAAACTCTCAATCGTGATTTCCGCTACCAGCTCACGGTGATTGGACAGTTCGCGCAGGCCATCGTGTCTGGCGAAATTGCCAATCATCAGTTCAGCATCCGAACCGATAAACCTAACGTAAAGGTCTCGTGGCAGGTTACGGGCGTGCGCCAGGATGCCTGGGCCAATGCCCACCGCATTCCAGTAGAGGTGGAGAAAGACGCCCGCGAGCGCGGGCACTACATTCATCCTGAATTGTATGGCGCATCGGAGCGGCAAAGCATCGCTTGGGCCCGCAATCCAGCGCTGATGGAGAGAATACAAGAAGTCAGAGCCCGGCAGTTGGCTGCGTCGCAGAAGGAGACAACCACGACCCGCGCCGAGGTACAGCCGCTGGCCGTGCCGCCTAATGCGAAAGCGCAGGCGTTTCCAGCGCGACTGGTGAAACCTGCTCCGGGACAGAAGGAGACGGTGCCGCGTAAGTAGCCGCAGGCACGTAACCGCAAACACCGCGCTTTGGGAGCGCACATTCCATCCAGTGTGCCCCCTTCTTGAAAATCTCTTTACTCCCCGGACCAAATTCTTCGCGGGATTTCGCTTAGCAGATGCCGGGATTTCAAAGCCGCCGGTGTTCGATCTTCAGAATCAGGCTGTAACTGCCGTAACTGACCTTCCCCGACTTTCGTTTACTTGCGCATACAACAAAGTCCTTCTCCATCTCCGGCTTTAGCGGGAGGGCGTCCTGCCAAGCGTGGACAACTTCTGCGGGCCTGCGACGGTTGTCATGGAATCAATTAGAGTGATTGAATCCGGATCAAGCACAAAGCAAGGGGAAGAGGAATTGGTGTTCCACACGTCAAACGGAACACCACACAACGATTCCAACTTGCTTCATCGTTATCTGAAACCAGCAGGCAACAAACTTGGTATGCCCTGGCTCAACTGGCACACCTTGCGAAGAACTCACATCACGCTATTCCAGGTGGTGGGAGGATCGTTGCGAGATGCGCAAGCGCAGCTAGGACATTCGAAGATGTCCACCACCCTCGAAATCTACACTCTGCCGATCCCCGAACAGCAGCGGATCACGGTCGAAAAACTTTCGGTTTTGATGGCAAATGATGGCGAGTTTGCTCAAAATCGGGAAGATCTGCCGCTCGCTTCGTAGCAGATTCAATAAGATAAATGGTAGGCACGAGGAGACTCGAACTCCTGACCTCTACCGTGTCAAGGTAGCGCTCTAACCAACTGAGCTACGCGCCTACGTTTAACGGTAATTGTACCGGGCTCAGCCGCTGCGGGCAATGCTGGATACTGTGGATTCTTGATCGAGTTGCAAAGTGGCCATCTCCCGGCGACAATCGCTGTGGTGGAGAATGTGAATCAAAACGACGTGCCTGTGCCCGTCGGCGGCAATCCGTTCCGTCCCGGCATCATGGTTCTGGTTACCTTGGGTAATCCCAGAGAGAAGCTTTGGGGGGCCATCCTTTCTCTTACTGCGGAAGGGTTGAGTCTTTGCGGGGTTGAACTGGCTTCGTTCGACGACCTCATATCTCTGGTCAAAGACGGAGAACCGTTTTCTCCCGGCGTGGTCTTTGTCCCAATGCATCGAGTGGAGCGTATGGAACTCGATCTGCCCGACGGAAACATCCCGTCACTATCACAGCGCTTCGCCAGCAAAACCGGCCTTGATCCCGCGTCGGTGCTCATCCGCCACATTGCAGCAAGCGCCCAGACGCTGGGGGAGCGGAAGTGAAGCTGTCGCAACTTCTGACCGCACCCAATCAGCTCACGCTGTTGCGCATGATGTTCGTGCCCTTCATCGTGATCAAGCTGGTCGAAGGGCACTATTCATTGGCGCTGATTCTGTTCGTGCTGGCTGGGTTCAGCGACGGGCTCGACGGCTTGCTGGCCCGCACTCTCAAGCAGCAAACGGTGCTGGGACAGTATCTCGACCCCATCGCTGACAAGCTGCTGCTCAGCACGATGTTCATGGTGCTGTCGATCTTGCATAAGATTCCGTGGAAATTTACTGTGCTGGTCTTCAGCCGTGACATTACCATCCTGCTTGCCAGTGCCGTGCTCTACGCCATCGCCGGGCTCCGCGACTTTCGTCCCAGCATATTCGGCAAAGCGAACACGTTCGCCCAGGTTGCGGCTATCTTTTTCGTGCTGCTCTTCGAAATAAATCGATCACGATGGGTTGCAATTGGCCGGCTCTCGTTCTTGCGGGCGACCTTCGCCTTCACTATTATTTCTGCCATGCACTACGTATTTCTTGTAGGACAACGCCTGCGAGCTACTCACCAAGTTTCGACCGCACCCTCCGCCAGCACCAAAATTTAGCGGGCGCAGAGGATGCGAGGTCTCGCACCGACGTGCAAACTTTCGACTTCTTCCAAAAACTACAATCACATCGCCCAGAAGTCGGCGAGATCGATGTATTCGTCTACTGTCACCGCTTGAGCGGTCGAACCGATATCGATTTGCACCTGGAAGCCGACCGCACTCGACCATCCGTTTGGCAACGAGCCTGCGGGATAGACGGCGTTGACGGGATGGACGACGCCGTCCACCGTCAGGGTGTCGTAATACATGCAGGGTTTGCCGCTACATCGATCGGTGTCTCCCGCGACATGGTGAACATCCCAGCGGACGTGGTGCCATTGATTCGGTTTGAGGGCGCACTTAACCGCCGTATTCATCCAGTGCCCGTGGAGCTGATCAAACACTTGCCAGAGCTTGTTGACCTGATTGCACTGCGATCCCCACATAAATTCGATGCCCGTGGACTTCGAGAAATCGAACTGATCGAACTCGAACGACCCGGCGACGGGAGCCTTGCCAGTCAGGTAAATCCAGAGGCTGGTGCTAAGGGAGGTCGCATTATCGTCGGCGCCGGCAATGTACGTCCACAGGGCATTGCTATACTCCGGCCCAGTGATTGAGACCTCCATCGAGTCGTGATCCTTCGAGGGATGCTCGTGGTCGATGGTGTGCAAAGTCTTGGTGGGGATTCCATTGCCTCCAGGGTTGCAGCTGGGCAACACACAGACAGGCTTCCACCCATTCAGCGAGTCGTCTACGTTAAGCTGGGTGACGTTTGTATCCTCGAACGGCACTTGTGCTACAGCCAATGTGGAAAACAGCGCGGCCAAGCAGAACCCAGCAAGAACTCTATGCGCGGTACTCATAATTCATCTCCGGAGTGGCGGGAATTTGAGCGGAAACGATCCAACCTCAAACGGCGACCCAGGTCCGTCCGGCTAATCGCTACGCCCCGGTGGCAACCTACCCGAGCGGGGGAGCGTCCTCCAGATGCCGGAAGTACATGCGCGTGATTGGGGTCACCAGGGAGAGTGTAAAAAGTTCTTTTGTTACTCTAGCGGGGCACAGGAGCCGGCTTCGGGTCGCGGATCTTCGGGCCGGATACGAACTCGTTCCCCGCAATCAGGTAGCGGAGCGGACGCTCGGCTGCTTTGGTGATGCCGATTCGTGGCGTCGTCAGGATACGGCGAACGCGGTATCCATCGTCCGCGATGAAGAGATCGGAAGTCGGGGTGGTCAGGTCTTTGCCGTTATCCCGCTCTCGGGTGATGCCAAACGCCTCGGCCAACCGGCCGGGGCCGCTCGTCAACTTCCGCAAGTCGCGAGGTGAATTGATCGGCACGTCTCGCAGCCGCGCCATTTCTTCGATCCCGGCCAGCGGCTCGAGGGCGCGGAACAGAATCCCGCCGGCCAATCCATCGGGCAGGCAAGACACATTCAGACAATAGTGATTGCCGTAGATGAAATAAACGTAAGCATGGCCCGGTGGGCCGAATAGCACGGCATTACGCGGCGTGCGCCCGGCAAACGAGTGTGCCGCCGGATCGTCTTCTCCCAGGTAAGCTTCAACTTCGACGATACGCGCGGTACGAAACTGCTTTGCCTCTCTGCGCACCAGCACTTTGCCAAGTAACTCGCGGCTGACCTTGCGGGGATCACGATTGTAGAACTCACGCGACAATGGAGTTCGAAGCTGGGGGATGAGGGTGGTCAAGATCTAAGGTTCCCGATTTGCGAGCTCGCCTAGGCCCGCTTTTGCCGTGGGGAGAGCAGGGCGAGAATCTCGCGAAGTCCTTGCCGGATTTGCTTCAGATCAGGCGCAATTCGTTCAGGAAAAGGCAGCGGCGCCTGTTTCTTTTCGCCTTTGTGATCGGCGCGCAAATGTTGGCGCGCGCCTGCGATGGTGAATCCCGCCTCGTAGAGCAGTTGTTTTATGCGCAGGACGCTTTCAACGTCTTTGTGGCGATACATACGCTGTCCGGTGCTGCCCTTAACCGGTTTGAGTTGCGGGAACTCAGTTTCCCAGAAGCGCAGGACATATGCCGGCAAGCGGCAAAGCTGCGCGACCTCTCCGATCCGGAAATAGAGTTTGTCCGGGATCACCACGTCGGCGGTCTTGACGGACTTAGCCGCGGCTTTGTTGCGAGAACTCATCGGGGTTCTTGAAGTGGCTTGCATCCCAGACTGCGCCTCACTCCCTATCCGCGTTTCTAGCACGACCGAGCCTCTGGGACAACCCCTCATTTCTGGCAGACCATTGTTTTCCTGCGTTTCACGATTGGGGAATCAAATAAAAAACCCCCGGAGAGGTGCTTCTCTCGAGAGGCTTTTCGGAACTTTCTGTTTTGTGCGAAGTATCGTCTCGCCGACGGTTAGTGTTTCTTTTTCTTGGCAGCCTTTTTCTTTGCTGGCATGAAGTTTCCTCCGTGAACAATTTTCCCTTGAAAGGGGGCCCAATTCGAAATCGTTGCCCAATGGTAGTAGGCACAACGATGCTACCCCAAGATATTGAGGACTATTACTTTCATTGTCAACAGAATTCTTCGATTCTGAGGTTTCATTTGAGCGACCGGGTCGTGGCCGTGTCGTACACTTGCACCATTATTTTATTCCGCCATGCGTTCCGCCAACTGGACACGGGATCCCTCCGAACTCGAAATATTCAAGAACATCTATCACTCCATTGCAGAAGAGATGGGCGCAGCTCTGCGCCGGACTGCCTTTTCCCCTAACATCAAAGAACGCCGCGACTACTCGTGCGCTGTGTTCGATTCAGACGGCGAAGTGATTGCCATGGGCGATCACATGCCGGTTCACCTGGGCTCGATGCCGATGTCGGTGCAGGCGGTGATCGATCGGTTTGAGCTTGAGCCCGGAGACGTCGCGATGTTGAATGATCCATTTTGCGGCGGAACTCATTTGCCGGACATCACGCTGGTGACGCCGGTGTACGTGCGATCGGTGAACTCTAGATCAAGAGCGAAGAACATACGGCCCGATTTCTATGTCGCCTCACGCGCACACCATGCGGACATTGGCGGCGATTATCCGGGTTCGATGGGTCTTTGTCGCGAGATCTATCAGGAAGGACTTCGCATCCCCCCTGTGAAGACCATGCGCGGGGGGAAAATGCAATCCGATGTTCTCGCGCTGCTTCTGAGCAATGTCCGAACGCCACAGGAACGCGAGGGAGATTTGCGCGCGCAGATCGCTGCCTGTCATACCGGGGCTCAGCGTCTGGGCGAAATCTGCGGCCGCTACGGCTTGGAGCGCGTGACAAAGGCGGCGCGCGAGTTGCTCGAATACTCCGAAGAGATGATGCGCGCATTCCTCAATCAGGTGCCTAGCGGAACCTACCAGGCGGAAGACTTTCTGGACGATGATGGAATCAGCACGAACCCAGTGAAGATTGCAGTAACGCTAAACTTTCATGCGCGGGGCCGGTCTTCAGGCCGACGCGGGAGGGGTCGAAGACGCGTCCCCACACGAGCGGTGACGGTTGATTTCACCGGCACCGGTCCGCAAGTCGAGGGCAGCGTGAATGCTGTTGCCGCAATCACATATTCCGCTTGCTTTTACGTTTTCCGATGTCTGCTGGCGGAAGACGTGCCTGCCGCTGCTGGGCTGATGCGCCCGATTGAAGTCATCGCACCGGAAGGAACCGTGGTTAACGCCCGTCCCCCGGCAGCGGTAGCCGGCGGAAACGTGGAAACATCGCAGCGGATCGTGGATGTGCTCTTGCGGGCATTGGCGCGAGCGATACCGGAGCGAATTCCCGCGGCAGCATCGGGAACCATGAACAACCTGACCATCGGCGGGATCGATCCTCGGACCAACGAACCCTTTGCCTACTACGAAACTATCGCGGGCGGCATGGGAGCGCGGCCATCGAAGCCAGGCGTTTCGGGCGTACACACTCACATGACGAATTCGCTCAACACGCCCGCCGAGGCGTTGGAATACGCGTATCCGCTACGCGTGCGCCAGTATTCGCTGCGCCTGGGCAGTGGCGGTGAAGGCAAGTATCGAGGCGGAGATGGAATTATTCGCGAAATCGAAGTTCTCACGAATGCCGAGGTCACGCTTTTGTCCGACCGGCGTCAGCATCAACCGTATGGCTTGGCGGGTGGCAAAGATAGTGCGCCGGGCAAAGCCACAGTGATTCGCAATGACGGCTCGCCGCAAGAGATGCCGGGCAAATTCAATATTCGGCTGCGTAAAGGTGAGCGGATTCGCATTGAGACGCCGGGCGGCGGTGGTTGGGGTGAGTAACTCATTGTTATTCTGGTTTGCGTTATTCTAGTTTGCCGCGGCACCGGAAGAATCCGTTGTGCCTCGAAACGAATCCAACGTTGGGGTTGATTTGACCTTTCACTCGACAGGTGACGCTTCACAATGAATTCCGACGTTGCGACACATTACCTTGATGAAGTCCGCCGCCAGTTTACTGGGCACAAGCGCCTGGCCGAACGTGCCATGGCTCAACTCAAAGACGAAGAGTTTTTCATCACTATCGATCCCGAGTCGAATTCAATCGCAATTCTGGTCAAACACCTGGCGGGCAATATGCGCTCCCGGTTTACGGACTTTCTGACCACCGACGGCGAGAAGCCGGAGCGCAACCGCGATCAGGAATTCGAAATAACCTCGGCTACAACCCGCGCAGACGTCATGCGCTGGTGGGAAGAAGGCTGGGCGCGTGTGTTCGCGACCGTCGAAGCCCTTAAACCGGAGGATGTGATGCGCACGGTCACGATCCGCGGCGAGCCGCATACAGTGCTGCAAGCCACCAATCGGCAAGTCGCGCACTATGCGCAGCACACTGGACAAATCGTTTTTCTGGCCAAGCATTTTCGTTCAAGCGAGTGGAAGACGCTAAGTGTTCCACGAGGAAAGTCGAAAGAACTTAGTGCCATCGTTGCGAAGTTTGAGAAAGGCATACTTCGGGAAGGCTCGGAGGGGCGTTGATCTTGCCGCATGCCCGCTTTCGGTAGCCTGTCCGGCGGGATGCTAGAATTCAAGGTTTTGGTTTTGAATCTGAACTAATAAGTAAAGGTAGGTCCATGCCCGACACCATGCTCGCGGTCGTAAAGGCCAAAGCCGCACCGGGGGCTGAGATTCGAGAAGTAAAGATTCCCGCGTTTGGACGCAACGACGTTCTGGTGAAGGTCAAGGTTGCGTCCATCTGCGGAACCGACTTGCACATCTACGAATGGGACCGCTGGGCGCAGAAGCGGATTCACCCGCCGCTCATCCCTGGCCACGAATTTTGCGGCGAGGTCGTGGCTTTTGGCGATGAGGTTACCAGCGTCAAGGAAGGCGATTTCGTTTCAGCTGAAATGCATGTGGCTTGCGGAAAGTGCCTGCAGTGCCGGACCGGCGAAGCGCACATCTGCCAGAACGTGAAGATCATCGGCGTCGACACCGATGGCGCCTTCGCGGAGTACGTGGTCATTCCAGAATCGAATATCTGGAAGCTCGATCCGGCCATCCCGCAGGAGTACGCCTCCATCCTTGATCCTTTGGGCAACGCCGTTCACACCGTGCTGGCAGGCGAGGTTGCCGCCAAAACCGTAGCCATTACGGGATGTGGCCCCATCGGACTGTTCTCCATCGCGGTGGCGCGAGCCGTGGGGGCGGCGCAAGTATTTGCTGTCGAAGTAAACGAGCACCGGCGACGGCTCGCGGAAAAGATGCACGCGGACTTAGCGCTCGATCCGTCGAAACAGGATGTGAAGTCCATCATCATGGAGCGCACCGGCGGCCTCGGCGTTGACGCGGTGCTCGAAATGGCCGGCCATCCAGACGCCATCCGCACCGCGTTCGACATCGTACGGCGCGGCGGGCGCATTTCCCTGCTCGGCCTTACCTCCAAGCCAATCTCTCTCAACTTTTCCGAAGACATTATTTTTAAGGGCATCACCATCCAGGGTATTAACGGCCGCCGCATGTATCAGACCTGGTATCAAATGACGGCGTTGCTCAAGAACGGCAAACTCGATCTGCATCCAGTGATCACGGACCGAATCGCGATGAAGAATTTTTCCACAGCTATGGAACGCTTGAAGACGGGAGAAGCGAGCAAAATCTTGGTTTATCCAAACGGAACACAGTAGTGAAAGTTTTCAAGACAGCTAGCTAGGCTTCCGCAGGCACGTGTACGATCTTCTTCTGAATCGCGTAGGTCACGAGTTGAGCTTTGTTGTGGATATCGAGTTTCCGCATCAGATTGAACCTGTGCGCTTCCACAGTTTTTACACTGAGGCCCAACACCGTGGCGATCTCCCTTGCGGAGTTGCCTTCTGCAATCATTTTTACCACCTCACGCTCTCGCGGCGTCAGGCTGGAACGGCGTGAATTTGCGACGTGCTCCACAAACACAACTCCCCTTGGCCAAAGTAAATGCGGGAGGGCTCCAGGCGGCGAAAAGCTTGCCGGACGGCCCAAGACGGGTTTCCAAAGCTTAGGCGTATTGTACAAGTCTTTATCGCATTCGTCACGACGGAAGTTTGTGTTGCACATCCGCATCTCGCGCCGGAAAAGCAACTCTTTATTCCATCGGATACAATCCAGAGCAATGCTCCGTTATTTCACATCTGGGGAGTCTCATGGGGAAGCTCTGGTCGCCTTCCTATCGGGCCTGCCCGCTGGATTGAAAGTCGATCAGGTTTTCCTGGATCGCGAACTCTGGCGTCGTCAGCAGGGCTACGGCCGAGGCGGCCGCATGAAGATCGAGCGCGATACCGCTCATATCCTCTCCGGAGTCCACCACGGTATCACCATCGGTTCGCCCATCGCCGTTCTGCTGGAAAATAAAGATTGGAAAAACTGGCAGGAATCCCTTCCCGTAGAAGAAGGCGATCCCGCTAAACACAAGCGCGTGGCTTCGCCGAGACCGGGCCATGCGGATCTGGCGGGCGCTCTGAAGTACAATTTTACCGACGCTCGCTATGTGCTCGAACGTGCTTCGGCGCGCGAATCGGCGGCACGAGTTGCGATTGGTGGCTTGGCAAAACTGCTGGCGCGGGAATTTGGAATTGAGATCCTCAGCCACGTAGTCTCCGTAGGTAATGCGTCGATCGAGGGTTCAGAGATTTCCTGGGAGCGTATCGCTCCCTTGCGGGACCGCGAGGAAGTTCTGCTCAATTGCGCCGATGCGGACGCTGAGTCGCGTATGAAGGAAGAAGTTGACCGGGCGCTTAAGAGTGGAGACTCCGTCGGCGGTGTGTTTGAAGTGGTCGCCCACAATGTCCCGCCCGGTTTGGGTACGTATGCGCAATGGGATGAGCGCCTGGACGGGTTACTGGCGGCTGCGGTAATGTCGCTGCAAGCGGTGAAGGCGGTCGAGATCGGCTCGGGCATCGCTGCCGCGGCTTCCCTTGGTTCCGCCGTGCATGATGAAATAGGCTACAGTGAGTCCAAGGGCTTTTCCGGATTTACTCGCAGCCGGAACAACGCAGGTGGAATTGAAGGCGGCGTGTCGAATGGAGAGGACGTCCGTGTGCGCGGTTATCTCAAACCGATTTCAACATTGCGTCGTCCGCTGCAGTCGGTGGATTTTGCCACGCGCGAGCCGGTCAAAGCTGCCTATGAACGTTCCGACGTATGCGTAGTACCGGCGGCGGGCGTGGCCGCAGAAGCCATGGTGGCGTTGACCTTGGCGCGCTGCGCGCTGGAAAAGTTTGGTGGCGACTCCATGGGAGAAACCTTGCGAAACTTTAAAGGCTACTCGGAGCAGTTAAGAAATTACTAGCTACTAACCACTCAATGATCTATCCCATCGTAAAGTTTGGAAATCCAGTTCTGGAAAAACCGGCAGAACCGGTTACGGTTTTTGACGAGCAATTGAAAAAATTGGTCGAGGATATGTTCGAATCCATGTATGAGGCCCATGGAGTCGGCCTGGCCGCGCCACAGATCGGGATCTCGCAACGCCTCGCGGTCATCGACGTGACTTTCAAGGAAGACCCCGACGCCAAACTTGTGTTGGCGAATCCCGAGATTCTCCATACCGAAGGCAAACACACGCAGCCAGAAGGCTGCCTCAGTATTCCTGAATTTCGCGAGCCTGTGAGCCGTGCCCGTAAGGTGACGATTCGCGCCCAGGACGTGAACGGAAAATGGTACGAGAAAACCACCAAAGAAGGCGAAGAGCTATTGGCCCGCGCCTTCCTGCACGAAACCGAACACTTGAATGGCAAGCTTTACATCAGCCACATCAGCGCACTGAAGCGTGATTTGATGAAGCGAAAGATCCGCAAGCTGATGAAGGCGGGAGAGTGGTAGGGATTGAGTAATTTTGTAATTTGGTAATTGAGGAATTGAAGAGCCAACACGACATTCAAAATTACCTGATTTCCAAATTTCTCAATTACCAAATTACTCAATTACCCAATGTCTTCTCTCGTCTTTTGCGGCACTCCTCGATTCGCAGTTCCTACGCTGGAAGCGCTGGTTGACGCAGGCTTCCCGGTTCGTCTAGTGGTTACGCAGCCGGACAAACCTCGTGGACGTGGCCTTGCGTTGGCGCCATCTCCAGTCAAGGAGTCTGCCCACGCACTTCAACTACCGATCACGCAGCCGGATAGCATCAAGAACAACGATGAATTCCGTGCCCAGCTCACCGCCCTCAAGCCCGACGCAATCATCGTGGTTGGTTATGGCCGCATTATTCCGCAGTGGATGATCGAGTTGCCCCGTCTTGGCAACATCAATCTACATGCATCCTTGCTGCCCAAGTATCGCGGGGCCGCGCCCATTCAGTGGGCGATCGCTCGTGGCGAGACTGTGACTGGCGTCACCACAATGCGAATCGACGTGGGACTTGATACCGGCGACATCCTGCTGCAAAAAGAAATTCCCATCAACCCCACGGATACTGCCGAGACCGTTGCTCCCACGCTGGCCGCAATCGGCGCGGACCTTATGGTCGACACCTTGCACGGCCTGCAGACGGGCACAATCAGGCCGCGCCCGCAGGATCACACGAAAGCAACGCTTGCGCCCATCCTCAAAAAAGAAGATGGCCGGATCGATTTTCGCCAAACTGCGCAAGAGATTTGCAATCGTCTGCGCGGATTCCAGCCTTGGCCCGGCGCCTTCACTATTTTTCGTGCCAAGAATCTGCACGTGTGGGATGCGGCGCCAGCGCAGCATTCACTCTCGCCGGGAGAACTCCTGGTCGAAAGTAATCGCCTGTTTGTAGGATGTGCAGAAGGCACCGCCTTGGCGCTGCTCGAAGTGCAACCGGAAGGCAAAAAGCGTATGCCGGCGGGAGACTTCGTCCATGGCTATCCTCCTCAAAGCGGCGAGAAACTGGGCTCGTAACTGACAACCGACTGCTGAGAACCGAGAACTGAATGCCTATCTCTCCCGCTCGAGTCGCGGCTTTTGACATTCTGCTTCGAGTTGAGCGCGAGGACTCTTACGCCTCGGAACTGCTGCACTCTTCACGCCACGCGGGACTGTCGTCTGCCGATCACGGGCTGGCTACCGAGTTAGTTATGGGCGTTCTCCGCTGGCGATCCTTGCTGGACAGCGATATTGCCGAACACTCTTCGCAGAAGCTCCTGCGCCTCGACCCGGAGGTACTCACCGCTCTGCGCCTCGCTGCTTATCAATTGTTGTTTCTGGATCGCGTTCCCAAGCGCGCGGCTGTGCACGAGAGCGTGGAGTTAGTGAAGCGCGCCAGGAAGCGGTCGGCAGTGCCTTTTGTCAACGCTGTTTTGCGAAAACTCTCTGCAGTCGCAAGTGGCAATGCTGGCGTGTCCGCCATCGGCAAAGCCCAAACGCCGGAGGAGTTGGCTGCGTATTCCGCGCACCCATTTTGGTTAGTCGAACGCTGGATTCACGAATTCGGGTTTGAGACCGCTAAAAAGATCTGCACGCACGACCAACGAATTCCGGAAACCGCTATCCGCGTGCCTAATGCGACCATTGCGGAGGAACTCAAGAAGCAGAAGATCGAGCTATCTTCAGGCCATCTGTTGACATCAGCGTATCGCGTCGTCTCTGGCGATCCCACTGCCACGCGCCAATTCCGTGACAGTCAAATAATGATCCAGGATGAAGCGTCACAACTGGTTTCGCTCCTCGTCGGTCACGGTGCAAACTTTCTCGACTGTTGCGCGGCACCCGGAGGGAAGACACGAACTCTCGCCGAGCGCAATCCCAACGCAAGTATTATCGCCATGGAGTTGCATCCGCACCGCGCGCGTATGTTGCGCAAACTGGTTGCCGCAACCAATGTTCAGGTGATTGTGGCGGACGCTCGCAACCTGCCACTAACCACGTTCTTCGACCGAGTGTTGGCCGATGTGCCTTGCTCGGGCACAGGAACGCTGGCTCGCAACCCTGAAATCAAATGGCGGCTGAGGCCCGAAGATTTGATGGACCTCCAGGGTCGGCAAGCGTCCATTCTGCAATCCGCCATGCAGCGCGTCTCCCCGGGCGGAAGAATTGTGTATTCGACCTGCTCGCTGGAAAAAGAGGAGAACTCAGCCGTGGTGGAGAAGGCAATGTCCGTTGACCACTCCTTCCGCGTGCACGATTGCCGGATTGAGCTGGAGCGACTCCGTTCCGAAGGTGAATTGCGATGGCAAAACATCGAGTCGCTGACCCAAGGACCGTACTTGCGAACGATTCCGGGAGTGCATCCCTGCGATGGTTTCTTCGCGGCAATCCTGGAGAAAATCTAGCCACGGATTCTCTCGGATTTAGAGATCTTCCGATTCGGAGTTGATCCGTGAAAATCTGTGGCCAGGTTTACCGGACTTCGAAGTTGACCGCTGAACCCGCGACGATCTTGGCTCCAGGCGCGGGATTCTGCGAGACGATGACGCTGGCTGGCGTGGGCTGCGGCGGAGGTACCGGCGGCGTGGGCGGCAGTGCTGTGACTCCGGATTCCGCCGTTGGAGCAGCAGGCTGAGCAACCGAGGGCGCCATGCTGACACTCCCTAATCGGAAGCCGGAATCCTGCAGAACCAGAGTTACGCCTCCCAGCGCCTGCCCGGTAAAGTTGGGCATCAGAAACGCCTGCGGTGGCGCGGATTCGGTCGTCAAGAGACTAATCTTCGGCGCCGCAATGCCGCTGGCGTTGGGCGCAGGGCTTTGTCCCAGCACCTGGTCCGGGGGTGGGCCACGCATTTCGATCTGAGCTACTGAGCCAACATCCAATCCTCGGCGCAGTATATTGATCGCCGCTGCGCGCTGGCTCTCGCCAAGCACGTTGGGAATTTCGACCCGCTGCGGTCCCAGACTGGCGGCGACCCGTATCTGCCAGCCGCGGCGCACCTGCGTACCTGGAGCTGGGAGTTGCGAAAGAATTCTTCCTTCTGGAATCGACGCGCTGTAGTACTGTCGTTCGACTTCCAATTGGAAACCGGCTGTGTCAGCCATCCTTCGCGCCTCAGCCGGGCTCTTGCCAACCAGATCGGGGACGGACACCTCGCGTCCGTGAATGGCAAAGCGCATCGCCGTCAATGCGGACACCAGTGCAACCACCAGCAGCACGAGCGTAAGCAAGACGAATCGAAAAAATGCCTTCATTCCGTGTGGTTAATTATAGCTAGAACTCACGCGTCGGCCCTCCATCTTTGGGAATGCACTCAAACATATCGCGCCTGTCCACGGCCCGCAGGCGCGAGCCATCCTATACTGTACGAATGCCGCCCGAGGCTGACCTCATTACGTTGCTGCAACGCTACTGGGGCTACAGCACGTTCCGGCCATTGCAGGAAAAGATTGTGCACAGCCTGCTCGGCGGCCGCGATACCTGTGTGGTCATGCCGACCGGAGGCGGCAAGTCACTGTGCTACCAACTACCCACGCTGGCCTCGGGCAAGACCGCAATCGTGATCTCGCCCCTGATCGCGCTGATGCAAGACCAGGCAGCGCAGCTGGCGCAAATGGGGATTCCGGCCGCCGTTCTAAACAGCACTCAGACGAGCGGGGAACAATCGGAGGTCACGAAAAAGGCCTGTACGGGGGAATATCGACTTCTATATCTCTCGCCGGAACGATTGGCTCGCGCGGACACGACCACGCTGTTGCGGCGCATCCCGATTGCATACTTTGCCATTGATGAGGCCCACTGCATCTCAGAATGGGGACACGAGTTTCGCCCGGAATATCGCCAGCTGAGTTCGCTTCGCGTCAACTTCCCCGATCTCCCGATCGCGGCCTTCACGGCGAGCGCAACCCGGCGCGTCCGTCACGACATAC
Organism: uncultured Acidobacteriota bacterium; assembly: GCA_963762385.1. Lineage (GTDB taxonomy): Bacteria > Acidobacteriota > Terriglobia > Terriglobales > Acidobacteriaceae > JABDBE01. The sequence goes on from CAVXKN010000004.1 coordinate 114,959, forward strand.
TTACCCAACTTCAACTGCGGGACCCGGCTAAGTACATTGCGAGCTTTCATCGCGCCAATCTGCGATATGTGGCGCGGCAATGTGAATACGGAGAGCAGCCGACGCTGCTGGTGAACGCTCTCCGCAGCTACTCCGACGGCACCATCATTGTGTATGCGCCCACCATCGCGCGCGTAGAAGAGACAGTTGATTTCCTGGAGGAGCAGGGAATTCCCGCTATCGCTTATCACGGCCAAATGGAAAAAGATCAGCGCCGGCTCAACCAGGAGCGCTGGATGGCCGACGAGGTGCGCGTGCTGGTTGGAACCATCGCCTTCGGCCTAGGCATCAATAAGGCTACAGTGCGGGCCGTGATCCATCTTTCGCTGCCCCAGTCGATCGAGCAGTATTACCAGGAAGCCGGCCGCGCCGGTCGCGATGGCCTGCCCGCCGATTGCCTGCTGCTGTGGCAGAAACGCGATGCCGGATTGCTGGCGTACTTCATCGAGAAAATCGGCGACCCAGCCGAGAAGGAGCGCGCGTGGCAGCGCTACCACACCATTCGCCGCTTCGTGGACTCGGCCAGTTGTCGTCATCGTGAAATCTGCCTGCACTTCGGGGAGACTCCGAAGTGGACCTCGTGCGACGCTTGCGATGTATGCAGCGGCCTGCCTGCGTTTTTGTTCGCGCCTGCTCCCACTCCGCGAAGCAGGCGGCGCAAGGGTTCTAGCGATACGACGGTCGCTCAGCAGCAGGTCGCTTCGCCGAGTTCAGCGCGAGCGGGAACTTCTGTCCCGGTTTCAGATGTTGATCTCGAATTGCGCGAGTATCTTCGCGAGTGGCGGCGCGGAGTAGCCAAAGAAGCAAAAATGGCTTCTTTCGTGGTCATGCATGACAGTTCGCTCGACGAGATTTGCCGGCGCCGCCCAACATCACTAACGGAAATCCGCGGCACTCCCGGATTCGGCGAGAAGAAAACCGAACGCTACGGCCAGCAGATTCTGCAGGCGCTGGCGGAGTTCAATCAGGGCGCACGCGCTAGCGCACCTCTAGAAGTGAGGTCAAAGCCAGCCGAAGAAACCATCCGCTTGCTGGGTGAAGGGCGTTCGTTTCTTGAGATTGCAAACCTTCGCGGTCGCCACCTCGGTTCTGTCGTCGGTCTAATCGCCAATCTGGTGGAAAAAGGAGAGCTGCAATTCCAAAAGGAGTGGGTCGACGAAGCCAAACTGGCCAGCATCGAAGAAGTGTGCGCCACGCTAGGGATGCGGGCGCTGAAGCCGCTCAAAGACGCTTTGCCGCCCGACATCACCTATGAAGAGATTCGCCTGGTGGTAGCCAGAATTCGCGGTCAGCAACAAAAATCTGCATAACTTTGGGATGGGCCCCAGCCACAACTGCGGAGCTTCACTCCGCAGGGCGGACGAGGGCGTCCGCCCCTACACGTCAGCCGCCGGTTTATGATGGACTCCAGCCGTGAGGCTTCATCATGAGCGCTCCTACAATTCCCGCAGAAAGAACACGACTCTCCCGCGAAGAAATCAATCGCAAGCAGAAGGAATACATATTTCCTTCGGTCACGACTTACTTCTCCGATCCGCTGCCGATGGATCACGGCACGATGCAGCACGTTTGGGACGTCGAGGGCAAAAAGTATCTCGACTTCTTTGGCGGCATCGTAACCATCAGTGTGGGCCACTGCAATCCGCGGGTCATCGCGCGCACGAAAGCTCAGATCGACCGGCTGCAGCACGTATCCACCTGCTTCCCCAATGAGCCGATGGTTATGTTGGCGGAAAAGCTGGCGCAGATCACGCCCGGCGCTCTGAAGAAGTCCTATTTCACCAACAGCGGCACCGAGGCCAACGAGACCGCAATTCAGGTCGCGCGCATGCACACCGGAAACTTCGAAGTGATCGCGCTGCGTCACGGCTACAGTGGACGCTCTTCGCTGGCGCGCGGGCTGAATGGCATGAGCACCTGGCGGCGGGGCACGATCGAAGTTGGCATGGTTCATGCCATGAATCCATACTGCTATCGTTGCCCGCTGGGGTTGAAGTATCCCGACTGCGAGGTCGCATGTGCCAAGGACATCGAGAATACGATTCAGTTCTCGACTTCCGGACGCATCGCCGCGTTTCTCGCCGAGCCCATCCAGGGTGTCGCCGGTTTCGTCACGCCACCTAAAGAATATTTCAAAATAGCTTTCAACATCGTGAAGGAATATGGCGGCGACTTCATCGCCGACGAAGTGCAGACTGGCTGGGGACGAACCGGCCGCAAATGGTTCGGAATCGAACACTGGGAAGTTGAGCCTGACATGATTACCGCAGCCAAAGGCATGGGAAACGGCGTACCCATCGGGCTGACGATCGCCAAGCCTGAGATCGCAGATTCATTTCAGGGTCTGACGATTTCGACCTTCGGTGGAAATCCCGTCACTTGCGCGACCGCCAAGGCCGTCATCGACGTGATCGAAGAAGATGACCTGCGAACTAACGCCGCGGAAGTCGGCGCCTATTTCCGCGAGAAACTGGAAGAGCTGCAGCAGAAGCATCCGCTGATCGGCGACGTTCGTGGGATGGGCCTGATGCAGGCGCTCGAATTGGTCGAGGATCGCGCCACCAAGCAGCCGTCGCCAGCAGGCACAAACGCAATGATGGAGGAAGCTCGCAAGCGCGGTCTGCTGGTCGGCAAAGGTGGTTTCTATGGCAATGTAATTCGGATGTCGCCTCCACTGAATATTTCAAAGGCAGATGTCGACGAGGCCGTGCGCATTTTGGACGAGAGCTTCAAAGCGGTTAAGAAATAAACCTTCGCCACGGATTTGCGCCGGCTAACACGGATCCCAAACCATTAGTGCGCTTCTTCCGCTGCCGGCGCCGTATCCGCAGTGTCTACTTGCACCGGCCTCGGCGGCAAATCGGGCATGGGCTGAAACGCTCCCGGATCCTTCCCGGCGAGCGCAACTTTCATGAAGTCCATCCAGACGGGGAGCGCGGCGCGAGCTCCAGTTTCCTTGGCTCCGAGTGATTTCTTCTCGTCATAACCAATCCACACGCCGGTAGTTATCGAAGGCGAGAAGCCAACAAACCAGGCATCGGTGAAATCGTTGGTCGTACCAGTTTTGCCCGCGAGCGGATACTTCATGCTGGAGGCAGCGATCCCGGTTCCGTGCAGCACTACTTCCCGCAGCATGAAGGTCATGATGCGCGCCGTGCGAGCGCTGATCACGTCTTTCACGTCCGGAAAATCTTCTTCCAGCACGCGGCCTTCGTAGTCTTCAACTTTCGTGATGTAGCGCGGCATGATGCGGACGCCATCATTCGGGAAAACGCTGAACGCGGAAGTCTGCTCGAACAATGTCACTTCGGCCGCGCCTAGCGCCACGGGCAGGTAAGCTGGAATATTAGAAGTAATCCCGAAGCGATGCGCGTAGTCGATCACGGTTCTTATTCCGATACGGTCCGCGAGCTTGAGCGCAGGAATGTTGCGTGACTGCGCAAGCGCCCGTCGCAGCGTGATGGTGCCTTCAAATTTCTCATCATAGTTGTGCGGAGTGTAAGGACCGGAGGCGGTCTGGAAGGTGACGGGGGCATCGAGAATGGTGTCGTCCGGCCTTGCGCCCTGATCGATGGCGGCGGTGTAGACATAGGGTTTGAACGACGATCCCACTTGCCGTAACGCTTGCGTAGCGCGGTCGAATTTAGACAACTCAAAATCCCGTCCCCCGACCATCGCCTTGATCTCGCCGGTGGCATTATCGATTGCGATCAACGCACCCTGCGTGCCCGAGTCCTGCTCCAGGCTTACCCGCGCCTTGCCTTCGTTGCCGAGGGTCACGATTTTCAAATACACGATGTCACCCGGCTTCAGAATCTCCGGAAGCTTACGTTGCGTCCAAGCCACATCGGCTGGCAAGAGGGTTGCAGTATATCGGCCGAACTTGACGGGCGCTGATCCGGGCGCAACGGATATTACCAAAGCGTGGATGTAACCGTTGACTTCGGGTTCCTCTTCCCAATCAGGATGTTGGTAGCCGGCGAGAGTCACGCCCTCGGTCAACACATTTTCCAGATGACCTTTCCAGCCGTGCCGGCGTTCGTAGGCAGCCAGACCGTCGAGCACGGCCTGGTTTGCCGTCCGTTGCAGATCCATGTCAAGCGACGTGTAAACTCGCAATCCGCCCTCAAGAACCTGGTTGCTGCCATATTTGTTTTCCAGATAACGTCGGATTTCTTCGACAAAATAGGGTGCCAACGAGTTGGGATCGTGCTGCAGCTTTAGCTCGATAGGTTTGTTGCGAGCCTCGACGGCTTGTCGCGCCGTGATCTTGCCATCTTCCAACATGCCATTGATGACCAGGTTGCGGCGCTTGATGGCGCGATCGGGATGATTGATTGGCGAATAAAATCCCGGTGCTTTTGGTAGTCCTGCCAGCAAGGCGGCTTCCTCCAGCGTGAGCTGCTTGGCTGGCTTACCGAAGTAGTACTCGGACGCGGCCTCGAAACCGTACACTCCGTGGCCGAGAAAAATCTGATTGGCATAGAGCGTGAAGATCTGTTCCTTGGTAAAGCGCCTCTCGATTTGAATAGCCAGCAGAGCTTCCTCAATCTTGCGATGAAACGATCGATCGGGCGAAAGAAACAGGTTGCGCGCAAGCTGCATGGTGAGAGTGGAGGCGCCTTGCACTCTGCCGCCGGATTCGATGTCGCGGTATGCCGCGCCAGCGATTCGCCAAACGTTGATGCCCCAATGACGATAGAAATCTTTGTCCTCAATCGAAATCAGCGCGTCACGCAACAGCTGCGGAAAATCGTTGTATGACGCCACTACTCGCCTCTGCAGGGCAAACGAACCGATGATGCGGCCCTGCCCGTCGTAAAGCTCGGTGATAGAACTGGGACGGTAGTGTTCCAACTCTTCGACTTGGGGAAGATCGGTGGAATAGACCAGCAACAATCCGGCAGTGGCGCCCACGAGCGCAGCCACTAGCACCAGCAAGCCAAATAGAACGCGGCCCACCAGTTTCCGTCCGGCGACTTCCACAGGTGGAAGGTCTTGATAGATGACCTTCATGGGAGATTGAACTCAGAATAGCACGGACAGCTTTTGGCACTTGGCTATTTAACTGAGAAGAGTGGCAGCTAGTCTGCTTTCTGCGATATCCGAGATGCATGTCAGGACCCGATTTTGCGCAACCATGGCTATCGTCTTCTTACGCTGCTGCACTACAATGCTCTCGCTGACATCCTCTCAGTTTACGATGTCAGATAAGCCTCGGGATCCGGTTACACACTGCCGCGCGCGGAAAGGGAGGCGGCGAGCAACAACCCTATGCCTCAACTTACTTATCTCGAAGCCATTCGCCAGGGAATCTGGGAAGAGATGGAGCGCGATCCTACAGTCTTCTGCATCGGCGAGGACATTGGCATTTACGGAGGCGCCTTCAAGGTGACCGATGGCTTTATCGAGCGCTTCGGGCCTGAGCGTGTGATCGACACGCCCATCGCGGAGTCCGCCATTGTCGGCGCGGCCTTTGGTGCCTCGCTTACCGGCATGCGGCCTGTCGCCGAGTTTCAGTTTATGGATTTCATCGGCTGCGCCTTCAACCAGATTGTGAACATGGTCGCCAAAGCTCATTACCGCTGGGGTGCGCCTGCGCCGTTGGTGATTCGCGGGCCAAGCGGGGGGAATGTCCACGGCGGTCCATTTCACTCGCAGAATCCAGAAATGTGGTTTGTCCATGCCCCGGGACTGAAAGTCGTTTGTCCAGCCGGCGCTTACGATGCGAAGGGACTTATCAAGGCGGCGATTCGCGACAACAATCCGGTCATCTTCTTTGAGCATAAGTATCTTTATCGACGAATCAAGGAGGAGGTTCCCGCCGAGGATTACATCGTGCCGCTGGGCAAGGCGCGAGTTACCCGGGAAGGGCGTGATCTGAGCATCATTACTTATGCTGCGATGGTGCACGTTGCGCTCGAAGCCGCCGAGATTCTGGCGAAAGAGGGAACAGAACTGGAAGTACTCGACCTGCGCACACTATCGCCACTCGACCGTGGCGCGATTGCCCAAACGGTGCGGAAAACGAATAAGGTAATCCTGCTGCACGAGGACGTGCGCACGGGCGGCATCGCAGGCGAAATCGCGGCGATTATTAATGAAGAGGTGTTTGACGATCTCGATGGCCCGATTGTGCGTATCACGGCGCAGGATTCCCCTGTGCCGTTTTCCCCTCCTCAGGAGGAGTATTTTCTGCCGAAGGTCAGCGACGTGGTGAGGGAAGCACGCCGACTCATGGCATATTAGTTACATTTGATTTGCGCGCTTCTTACGCGCCGAGCGTGGCCTGTACTTACGTACTCTGCATGATGCGGTTGCAACACGAAGCGTATAAGTTAATCGACTGGGGTCGCAAAGAGCTGAGGAGGAGAAATGCGCAATTTCATTCTCGGAGTCGTGGTTACGCTGTTGGTGCTCGGGTTGGGCGGGCTGGCCGTAGCCACCCTGGGCCTGATGCCAACCAACGCAGATGCGATTCCTCCAAGGCTGGAGCGCCGGGTTTTCACGAGCGCACTGGACGCTTCCATGGAGCGCCATGCCCCGCGAGTGAGCAATCCGATTCCGCCTACCGACGAGAATTTGATCGACGGTATGAAGGTTTACACCATGAACTGCTCCACGTGCCACGGGACGCTCGACAATAAGCCCAGTCCGCTCGAAAAGTCGCTCTATCCGCCTGTGCCGCAGCTCATCCTCGATCCGCTGGATGATCCTGAGTGGCATATTTACTACGCGGTCCGCACGGGAATTCGCTACACCGGAATGCCGGCTTGGAATAAAGCTCTCAGCGACCAGGATATCTGGAAAGTCACGGCATTTCTGTCGCGAATACAAAAGCTGCCGCCTGGTGTGCAGGACTATTGGAAAAAATCATTTGGGGTTGGTCCGCTGCCGCCTGGCGGTTCGGAAAAAGACGAAGACAAGTAATCATCAATGGCCAACATCTAGCCTTGGATATAATAAAAGATTACGTTTGGTCCGAGATTTGCCACCGGGACCGCGTGGAAGGAATTTATGCCTACCGATATCGTTATGCCCCAGATGGGCGAGTCTATTTTTGAAGGGACGATTACAAAGTGGCTGAAGAAGCCCGGCGACAAGGTGCAGCGCGACGAACCGCTGTTTGAGATCTCAACCGACAAAGTGGATGCCGAAATTCCGGCGCCGGCCTCGGGCATTCTGCAGGACATCAAGGTGGTCGAGGGCAATACCGTACAGGTGAACACGGTGGTGGGAACGATTGCTGGGGATGGCGAAGCCGCCGCACCGCCGCCCGCTCGAGCCAAAGAAGCTGCGCCTGCGCCTCCCGCGACACAAGCCGCTGCACCTGTAACCTCAGCGCCGGTCGAGCCCCAGGCGACGGACTTCGCGCAGGAAGAAGAGGACGATCATGCCCGGTCCTCGCCACTGGTTCGTAAGATTGCTCGCGAGCATAACGTGAATCTGTCGCAGGTGCCGGGCACGGGCATGGGTGGCCGCATTACGAAGCAGGACATTATGGCGTTTCTGGAGAAGACGGAAACTTCCGCTGCTTCGGTTCCCGCTCACGCGGGTGCGGCTCCAGTTTCATCGCCGGTATCTTCGCCACGACCTGCGACGCCACCACCGCCGTCCATCCCCGGCGACTTAGTGCCGATGACGCAGATGCGCAAGATCATCGCGCAGCGAATGATCGAATCCCGCCGCACCAGTGCGCATGTGCATTGCATGTTCGAAGTGGACATCACTCGCATCGTGCAGTTGCGCAGCAAAACCAAGAATGCTTTTGAGCAGCGTCACGGCGCACGGCTGACTTTCATGCCGTTCTTCGTTCGCGCCGTGATCATCGCGCTGCAGCAGTACCCTATCGTCAACGCGTCCATCGAAGCCGAAAACATTCGGTATCACCGGCACGTCAACGTCGGCATTGCGGTTGCACTTGATTGGGGCTTGATCGTACCCGTGCTGAAAAATGCCGATGAGTTGAATTTCCTTGGGTTGCAGCGCGGAATTTCCGACTTGGGCGAGCGGGCGCGCTCCAAGAAACTGAAGCCCGAGGACGTGGAGGGTTCCACTTTCACGATTACGAATCCGGGACAGTTTGGAGCTGTCTTCGGACTGCCTATCATCAATCAGCCGAACTCGGCGATTCTGGGTGTGGGCGGTATCACCAAGGTGCCTCTGGTGGTCACGGACAACGACGGCAATGATTCGATTGCTATCCGCTCGGTTGTTCACTTGACGCTGGGCTACGACCATCGTCTCATCGACGGCGCGGTTGCCGATCAGTTCATGGCTTTTGTGAAGAAGACGCTGGAGAACTGGAGCGAAGAAGTCGGATAGCGGCGGTATTCAGCGATGAGCGAGTTGAGGCAGTCGCTTTCGGTCCCTACTTTGCCTTCGCCCAAACCGAGGCATTCAGGCACTCGACGACGCCGTCGATCACCTGCCCCATACCGTCTCGAAATTTCTGCTGATCGACGATCTGCCGGTTGGCGACCGCGTTGCTCATGGACAAGGCTGTCTGCAGGAATGACAAAGCTGCGTCTTTCTTCTCTGTCCCTGACCGATGGCTGAACAGACCTTCAATCCCGTTCACCAGGGAAGGGACGAAAGCGATTGTCTGCAAAAGTGTGCCTAGAAAATCCATTGCTATACCTCCTGAATTCGAAGCAAGACTGCATTTGTTGGGAATGGGAAATGGAGCAGTTCAGATAATCGGGGGAAGAAACTAGTTCTATTTCGGAAAGCCGATCAATAAGGCCTTGGCGAAATACATGAATAGTCCGAACAGGGCGCTTAGAGCCAACCCTCCGATCGCGCCTGCCAGACCAGAGGTTACCGATGCTTTGCCTTGCCGATTGGACAGCGCAGAGTTCACTTCATCGCGCCACTTGTTGTGCTCCTTAACTTGACTCTCATACACTTCGCGGCCGACGAAACTGGCTTCTTTCTGGCGGGCGTCTTCGTGCGCGTGATTTAAGAGATCGAGACGCCGAAGCATTTCAACATGGTCCAGTTCCAGCGCTCTCTCGGCTAGCTCAAAACGGAGGTCGACGAACGTCTTCTCGCGGTTGGCCAATTCGTGCTCGATAGCTATCAAGGCGAGCAGGTGCTCCTTCAGAGAGACAGAATTACATTGGTCCTTCAGATTCATGGGGCACCTCTACGTTGAAATTTGTTATTCACGACCTACAGTGCTAGCGCCTGTTCTCTCGCGGTGTACCGCGTGTTCTTCGGTTCCGCTCATAACGGATAATCCACGTGGAGAGCGGCGCTGTACCTGGAATACTTAGGCGGCGCGGAATTGTCGTATTGTTGCAAATAGCAGTCCTGCACCTCAGACAGTCGCGGAATCGTAAACGCTTGCGTTGTGAATCGTCCCACGAGGTTGCGGTCGTTGCCTGGGCCCCATCCAGCGTCGCTCCAGCGAACTTCAATTCCGCCCCCGCTAACTGGCGGTGAGCCTGCATCGACGCTGATGGTAGTCGAAGTTACCTGCGTAAGTTGAGCCGCCGTCAAATCAGCCAAGTACGTTACCCCGACCTGTGCATTGCTGTACTGGTTCACGAACAGAGAAGTTGTGCCTTTAGTGGCTTCGAATTCAAAGGCCAAAGCTTTCGCCGCGTCGTTGGCAAACTTGATTTTGTAGCTGAAGTGCTCGCCTTCCGGATTGTTTACCGTAATCTCGACGTCGTTCACGATGGCGGAAAATGCTGCACCGCGTGAAGGAACGGCGATGTTCAACGCGTCTCCGGGGAAGACATCATTGGCGCCTCCCGGCAAGAAGTCGCTCCAGACGTCATATTCGCCGGTCCATGCTTGACCAGTAGTGTCATCCAGAAGCGCCAGCGCTGCGATCTCGCAATCCGCGGCGGTGCGCGCGGGCGGCTCTTTCGGATGGCGCACCGCACCATGCAAACCGTTATCGATTCCGCGCTGTTGGCCCGCGATGCTCGCCGGATTTGTTATCCGCGCAAGAGCTGGGCCTGAGCTACGGTAGTGAACTTGGTTGAATTGTCACTCGTAGCCGGCGTCGGAGCAGTCGGCGCGCCAGTAAGCGCCGGAGACGCCAATCCCGCCGCCCCGGTCACCTGCCCCACCGAATAGTCGCCCGTTTGTGCCGTGATCGTGCCAGATCGCCCGAAGACGGTGTTCACCGAACCCGCGGATGGAGCTTGCATCTCCGGCCCGGCGACCAGCATGGCGTACGTTCCCGTACTGGCATTGGTGGAGAGCACGCGTCCCAGCACCTGCCCAGTGCCCGGATAACTCGCACCCGCATCATGGCAATCCCCGGCCGTCGTAGAGCTGATCTGCACGTAGTCGCCAGAAGTCGTCGCTCCATCGAACACACACGGCGCCTGCCCTCCGCGCGCGATCTGCGCGCTTAGTGTCGTTCCCGCCCCGTCCACCACTACTCCGATTACGCCATTGCTATCGGAAGTCGAAGCGATGATCGCTGTCGCAGGAGACCCCGTCACTTTTGCCAGTTTGTTAAGTGTCGTTCCGGTAGTGGCGGCGTTGGGAATATCCGTCGCCATTGCGCCCGCGGTCGTGTCCACGTAAGTGCCTGCATACAGATGCTTCAACCGCAGCGTGGGCGTGCCCACATCCTTCACATTGTCAGACCACGGCTTAAAGTTGAATGCGGAATCAACCACCCATCGCAGCGAACCCTGCAACCAGAATCCCAGCCCCGGCGGGGGTGGGATGGTACCCGTCCCAGCTACGTCTGCGCCGACGAAAAAGTAATTGTCCGGCGTGTCATAGCTCAGCCGCATCCGCTGGTAGTCGGACGCATCCGTCCGCGTCCCATACACGTTGAGCGTCTGTGGGCTAGCCCCGTTGTATTCTTCCAGCGTGTTCGCATCGAAATTGAACACGTTGAGCAGCCCCAACTGAACCGGCTGACCATTGTTGCTGATCACTTTTGGACAGTGGCAGGTCGAGTCGAACCAGAAAATTCCATAGTTCGGAATTCCGACTGGCGGCCCAGTCTCAGCCAGTTCAATCACGTCAGCCACGCTGCAGTTCGCGTTTCCGTTCGACTGAATGCCAGTGACGAAACTTCCGTTGCACTGTGCGGGCGTCTGCGCCAGTTGCGTCGCGGTATTCGCATTCTCGGAAACCATCCCATTGCTATCCAGCACTGCAACCCCGACCACAGCGCCGCCATTCTCCGAAACCTGCAGCTGTCCGCCTGCTCCAAACCCAATCGCCGAGGTTCCTGCAGCCGAGGGATTCAAATTTCCATAGCTGCCCTGTACCGCCCACGATCCCGCCCCGGTCGTCAGCAACGAACTCGCTTGCGCCGTCCCGGCGACCGTCAGCGAATTGTCCAGTTGGACGTTGGTCTTGAATTCTTTCAGTCCCGATGTCAATCGTTCCAACCAGCTCGTTCCATCGCCCACATTCCCGATATAGTTCGAAAGCGAGACCGGAGCCCCAAGGCTGATTCCCACGGTCGCTGGGTTTCCATTCCCTTGGTCATATCCAATGAAGGCGTCGTTCGCGTCATTCGATGGACGATTGTTTGCGGTAGCGATTGTTTTCTGAAAGTTCGAATCGGAAAGTGTGATGATGTGCCCCGGCCCTGTTCCAAGCGTCGGAAAGTTCAGACGTCCTTTCAGATTTGTGAGCAGACCACCATCGTTATTGGGTTTCACTGCCAGCAGGAATGAGCCCTGATCATAAAAAGTTCCGGGAGCCATCGACGTATAGCAACTCAGCCAAAGTGGCGTCCACCCATTAAGCGCATTGCAGTTCGTGGAAATTACCGCCGGAGCGCCCACACCTTGCACGCCAACGATATCGCTAGGCGCATCCTGCATCCAGGCGGTGGCCGCATCCAGAACGCTCCCCGAATCGTGATTGGTCGCGAGGATCAAATTACCTGGCCAGAAGTTCAGGAGCGGGAAATAGGAGGGCGTCGCGACCGTATACGACTGCAGCGCCGCTTGCGTGTCGGTGAAAGTACAAACCCCATTCGCGCAAGCCGAAGTGCGAGTCACATTCGCCGCGACCGCGTAGCTGCCGGTTCCGTAGGGCGCCTGCTCCCGGGGATTGTTAGGAGACAGATAGGTTACGCGTAGCAAATCAAACGTAATGGCTCCGGCAACGTCCGGCGTCGTTACCGTTATGTTTCCCGATCCATTGGTCAGCGCATGGCCCGCATAAAGTGGGTTTGAAGCCCCATAGGTTGTGTTGTGAGCAACAATGTAATAGCGATAATCCGTACTTCCCGAGTTGGCAAATTGAGGAATCGTTCCTGCCGGGGCTATGGTTCCCGCTACCTTGACCGTTGCCCCCTGGGCGATTACACCCGCTTCCCCGATCGCTCCCGCCGGATTCGTGCAGCTCCCAACCTCTTCATAAACATTATCCAGCTCAAATCCTCCGTAGCCTCCGCGTTGTATTCCTGCACGCACTCCATATTGCGCATATCCCTCAATCACGCTATCGGAAATCTTCACCGTGTTGCCGCTCTGCCAGTCGATTCCGTTGCCCGAACACTGCAGGGAAATGTTCAGATGCTTGAGCCAGCCCACAGCGGCATTGCTGCTGAACGGACCCGGAGCGTAAATTACTGGATTGCAGACGCTCGCGTTACACAACACCCCGTAGTCGCTCGATCCCGTAGCCAGCGCCGTATCCAGGCCGTCGAGAAGGAACGACTGATCGTTGTCCACCTGAACGTAGCTGCTGAAAGTTCCACCCGTCGGCGGAATCCGCGTAGTCAAATTGAGCAGTCTGGTCTTTTGCGCGTTGACCTCGACGAATGGATTCTGGCCACCGATAACCATCGGTCGTCCACGCGGATTCAACAGAGTAATGTCCAAAAACGCGGTGGAGTTCGAAGGATCCCCAGCAAAAATGCACGTGTCCGGCATGTTGCAGTCGATGATCGATCCCGAAAAATCGACCGTGACATTGGAAGCGCGAACCGAAACCCGTGCGTACACCTGCAGTTCACCCGGCGGAACAATCACTTTCCCAGATTGTGATGCCCCCGACGGATTGCTCGCAACGAATCGAGCCGCGATCAACGCTTCTTGAAGGCCGCCCGACGCACTCGCAATCGTGTATCCGGAGGCATGTGCGTTGAGCGTGGTGAACTGCAATGTTCCGTTCTGACCATTCCCGGTACAGGTCCCGCCAGTGACTAACACCGCCTCTGCCGTGCCCGTCCCAGAGATATAAACGTAATACCATGGCTCCGTTCCGGTTACCCCGGTTGCACACACTGCAAGGTTTACCGTCTGCGGTCCAGCCGTGCTCAGATTACTGGCCGGCGATTGCGTCCAGTTAAAATCCGTCGCGTACTTTACAGCTTGCATTCCTGCCGTGACTCCGCCGCCCGCTTCAGGCTCGTATTCCCCGGCCGATGCAACATAAGTCATGACCTGGTTGTTCGTCGGCGTGGTCGTGGCCACAGGAACGTTTTGGATAGATACCGCGTTGCTACTGCTGCCGCATCCTCCCCAACTCGAATCTCCGTGCAGGCACAGGGTATTGTTCGCCGTGCCGGTTCCCAACTCGCCCGTGGGGGCCAACCCAGCGATCAGGTCCGTCTTCCCTCCGAGACCCACGTCCACGTAGCTCTTAGTGGCAGCCTGGTCGGGAGCAGTGGGGTTTCCGCTGAGCGTTAATGGCCCCGTCATCGTACCGCCCGCCGTGCTTACGTACGATCCATTCCCTACGTTCTGCGTCGCATTGTCCACGTACGCTTTGTTGGCTGCGTCGCTCGGATTCACCGGCGTCGGCAACCCGGGGGATACCGTGAACTGCTTCGCGCCCACAATCGACTCGGCTCCGGCGAGATGTACCACAGCCGCATCGTTCGCCTTGCCGGCGAGCGCCGTATTCACGTACTGCTCGGTCGCCATCTGCGAAGCCGAGTTCCCCGCGCCCAGTGTGGTTCGCACCGCCGAGATCGTTGTCGGTGAAGTCGTAGGCACCACCCAATATTCCGTTCTCACCGTGCCATCATCCAACTGGTACACAACCGTATAAACCGTATTTGCCGGGGTCGCGTTCGAGTTTGAAACCAAACCCACCGACAGCGCGCCTCCCGTCCCGAGCGTGACACTCGTGTTTCCTGCAGCGACTGCTCCTTGAGCCGCAGTAGTAAACTCCGGCCACGAAATCAGCAGCGTGCCTCCGGCTGGAGTTCCGTCGGCGCGATACACGGTATCGCTGATCGTCGTCGTGGGAAGCGTTTGCGCTGATGCGGCCAGCGCCAGCAGCAAAAGAAAAAGCCACCCGAAAGGGCGGCGCGCGTCGAACATAACTCCTCCGTTGCTTTTGTGTGCGTCAGAAATCACCGACACACTTCAGCGTCCGCCCGGCTTGTCGCAAGGCCAATCACGCTGAGTTGTCTCGGAATAAGAAGTGAGAAACTCGATTTGCTTTTCGAACTGAGAACCGAAACTGGAACTGGAATCCCTACTTCGCGGCTCTTGCCTGCTCATGCAAAAATCTCTTGACGCTGTTCACGTAGACATCCGCGAAGTCCACGACCGGACGCCTGGCTTCGATCAGCCGGAGCGCGTCCTCCAGCTTCCAGCTCAGGGAGCACAGGATCGCCAAAGTCATCATCGGTGCGCGATGCACTCCGGCGGCACAGTGAACGAAAAGCTTCGTTCCCGCTTCGTCCAGCGCTTCCAGTGCGAAATCCACACCCCGCTGGAAAACCTCGGGGGACTTGGGCTGGAAGTCATCGTCAATCGGATTCCACAGCACCGCAATCCCGTGCGGCAAGGCCAGCGTCGTGTCGTCGAATTCAATTTGCATGTCGATGATGTGAGTTACGTCCGCCCGCGCCACCTGCGCCATGTTCTCCGCCGTCCAAATGCCCCCTCCGACCGCTATTCGGCCGGTCACCCAACTCATATCCATCATGAAAGTCCTGTGTGACAGGTTCTTGCGTGGCGCCGAGGACCAAGCATCGCACCCCCGGCTCCCCAAAGCCATCGACCAACGCCCTGCGGCCAACGAGAAGCTCTGTGTAACCTTTGACCAGTCACTGACTTTCATTTTACGGCATCACTCTCCTGCTCTACCGGGTCGGCCACACACTCTTTGGTAACTTCGCTGCCTGGATCTGTCTCTTCCGGAAACCTCAAACGTCGCAACAGAGTTTTTGCCAACGAATCTTCCTGGATGGCTTCTTCGGGAGCCGTCGCCGGACAAAGTCCAATCATCTCGAACAGATACTTCATTGCCAGGTAGTGGCCCTTATCGACTTCGTCCATCGTGATCTCGACCATCTCGATCGCACGATTTCCCACCAGATTTGTGATCTGCTCCCCGATGACTACGAGATCAACCCTCTTCAGCGCCTTCTTTGGCGTGGAAGGGGCTTTCTTCTTGCTCTTGCGCACCTTCGTCGTCTTAGCTTTGCTCATTCAATCCTCTGAATTACGACTCGATCGGCGACCAAAAAAATAAAGGGCGCCAGGGGCGCCCTTTGAAATTCTTTCGATCTATATCCAGAGTATCAGATCGAATAGGGTAAATGAGACATGGTTTCAATAATTATTTTTGGTTTGTTCTGAATCACTTACGAGAAATTCGTCGGTTTTACCCCCTTGACAAGATTTTTGCGATTCCCGTTCCGTGCGCGGCAGGCGGGTGAGCAATCCCCTTTTCAGGAAGAGTTCGGTCGCCCGATCCAGAGCCTCCGGATAGCACCGCACCGCATGACGACGTCCACAACCAAGCAGAGTCGCTGCCTCTTCCTGCGAATACTCCTGCAGCACGATCTTCGCAATCAGCTTCTTGTCGAAATCGCTCAGCTTTTCCAGGCTTCGCTCTACGTCATGAACAAAGATCACCGCATCTTCGAAGGTAGACGCGCGGTACGAGGTCACTCGGGTGCGAAAAAACTCCCGGCCCAGCAGCGATGGCAACCGACCTACTTCGATCGAAAGCCGCATATAGCGACGAAGCAGACCAACCGTGCGCTTCCGGTACAGCCACAGATCAGGATCAGCGGCGGGAGCCTGGGTGTCCAGCAAGATCGCCGAGTCATCCGTGGCAGGGCTTGGATTTTCCTGCGCGAGATCTTGATCAATCAACTCAACCTCTGCCGGATCAGTCTGCGGGGCCTCAATTATCTCGGTTAAGCCCGCCTCTGGAACGTCGAGCAGTCTGCAATCGGCTTGTGCGGCCTCAGGCTCTTCGCCCGTTTCCGCAAAAGCATGCTCGGGAGAAACGCACGGCGGCATCCCGGACGTCTCAGCAAATGCATAAAGCAGGGCAATTGTGGCGCTCATGCGTTCCCCCCTTCGCCGCAAACCACTGACCAGTCTTCACTCTGGCTCTTGAGGTCGACTCGGTCGTTCACCGGTAACTGCAGCCTTCTGCCTTTCCGTCCAAAGGGGAGGCCCGACATTTCCACAGCACACGCGGGGCAATATACGTCTTCCGTTCCCCAGGTGCGCATCCACAACCCGCCGCAGCGTTCGCAATACTTCAGTTCCAACCGGACGATCTCCAAACCTTCGATTTCCATAATTGCCTCCGTGGCAAATTCGTTGTTGGGCATCAGGCTGACGATTCAGCCCAAATAAAAAGGCCCTGTGCCGATTGCTCGGTCGCAGGGCCCGTTTCTCTTACGGAGAACCTGTTAAATTTATTTAGCTATGAGTAGAGCGCTCCAACTAACCAATGCAGCGCAAGCCGCACCGTCCATCAGGTCAGAGGCTGGCGAAAATAGCCCTCCTCGTATCCGGATTTCAACACGCGGCCGTTTTGCACGACCACACTGACTTTGCCGGTAAACTGCAGCATTCGGAGCAGTTGTTCCATGGCGGCAGAGAGTACTTCGGCCGAGCGGATCTTGCGGCGAAATTCTACAAAGCCCCCTGCTTCATTTTCGGGTTGTGCGTTGCAGGTCATCGATTCATTCCCACGTACCAGAGTAGTTATAACGAACTAGTTAGATATAACTTCGTGTTCACGGTAAAGTCAAGCACTATTTTTTCTATCAGATGTGTGTGATGGCCATCACAATAGCCAGATGCTATTGATCGTTTTGGCTGTGGAAACCGATTTCGCATTTTGCACAGCCCTTCGGCACGCTGTTTCCTTTGAGATGTTGGAATGACATTATCAATAGCGATCCGCTATAAGCCGTGGTATACTCCCCTTTATGAAATTCAAAGTCTTGCAAGAAAACCTTCGCAAAACGCTTTGGCATCGTATCGAAGAGGAAGGCTTGACCGGCTTGCGGCTGGCGGAGCAGACCGGATTCAAACAAGCGCATATCTCGAACTTCCTCAATCGCAAGCGGGGCTTGAGTCTCGAAGGCATGGACAGGGTCTTGCGAGTGCAACACCTTTCCGTGCTCGACCTCCTGGACCCGAATGAAGTCAACAAGCGCGCCAGCATCCTGCCGCCGAGCGAGGACGAGTTCCAGAATGTCCTGGTGGTCGACGGCGCCATCGCCGCTACCGAGCCTCTCGTCATGAGCATGAACGTGAAGGAAATTCTCAAGTTCAAGAAGAGTTTTCTGCAGGGTCTTCGGGCTGAGACCGAAGGCCGCCGCGACGACTGGGAACGTTTCGTCGTACTCCAGGTCGATGGCCGCGATGGCATGAGCATGTATCCTCGGCTTCTGCCCGGAGCCACCGTCCTGATCGATCGGCATTACAATTCGCTCAAGCCCTATCGCAAGGGCGAGTCGAATATGTATGCGGTCAACAAAGATGGCACGTCTACGGTCAAGTACGTGGAGGTGGCCGGAAACAATCTGGTATTACGTCCGCACAACCAAGCCTACCCGGTCGAGGTCATGCCCATTGAGGCAGACAAGAACGCAAGCAGTTATTTGGTCGGCCGCGTTTGCTACGTGGGGATCGAGACCTAAGCCGCGACCATGAACCTCGGGATCTCGCGCATCGGCCAAATCGCCATCAACGCGCACGACCTTGATCGCGCCACGGCATTTTACCGGGATAAGCTGGGCCTGCGATTGTTATTTACCGCGGGAAAGCTGGCTTTTTTCGACTGCGGCGGCGTGCGCCTTATGCTGGATGTTGCCGAGAAACCCGAATTCGATCATCCCAGTTCAATTCTGTATTTTTCCGTGCCGGACATTGCGGGCGCCCATCGCCAGATGCTTGCGAGCGGTGTGCGCTTCGAGGATGAGCCCCACATGATCGCAAAAATGCCTGATCACGATCTGTGGATGACCTTCTTTCGCGACTCGGAACAGAATCTGCTCGCGCTGATGAGTGAAGTGCCCCGCGCGGTGTAGCTCTACGTAAATTCTCAAAGCTTGAACCACAAAGGGCACAAAGGTTCACGAAGGTTTGAAGGCTTTCTTCGCGGACCTTCGTGGTTCATGGCTTTCCCTTTCTGCTATCATTTTTCTGCCGCACTTATTTCGCGCAGTATGGACGAAGAAATACCCAGCATTCGCGTTCCCACGGAGGAATTCATGGACGAAGCATCCGCCGGCACCGCCGGTTCACGCCGTAATGAGGACATCGCTCTCGACCTGATGAAGTTTGTCGCCATGACCACGGGCTATGGCCGGACCAGTTCATCGGGAGTCGGCTTTCAGGGCTCGGGGGCAGCGTCGAAACCGGAAGACTATGCAAATCATCTGCTTGAGCTTTACGGACGATGCCTGGAGGCGGTGCAGCGAAAGAAATAGCGCGTGGAAAGTTGGTAGCGAGAGAGCCGCCCTCGCCCTGGATTTCCAGCGATGCTTCGGATTCAATCGCTTCCTCAAACAAGAAAGCCGCAGCACCAAGCTGCGGCTCATTCCTAAGTCGCAAGTTCTCCACTTCGTTGTCAGCGACGGCGGCGCGCGGATTTCTTGCTAGCCTTTTTCTTCGCCTTCTTCGCCGTTTTCTTCTTAGCAGCCTTCTTCTTTGCGGCCTTGGGTGCGGGTTTCTTCTTAGCTGCCTTCTTGGGCGCTTTTTTCTTCGCCACCTTTTTCGGAGCGGCTTTCTTGGGGGCTGCTTTTTTCGCGGCAGGTTTGGACGAGCCGCCACCACCGCCACCGCCGACAGGCACGGCCGGCGCGGGCATCGGCGCTTCCGCTTCGGCGTCGCTCATGCCCGGCAGTTCTGCTTCCTCTTCTTCCTCTTCTTCTTCGTAATCTTCTTCCAGCGATTCGCCATAGGCGCCGCTGTCGCCAAACTCATCCATTTCGTCGTCTCGTAAATAGAGGGTTTCGTGAACGTTCATTTCTCCTCCTGAATTTTCGCACTGCATGCGTCAAGAATTAGTAAGACTACCGAAAGCTGTTTCACACTGAATGGGCCGCGATTATAGCACAGTAGTTTTTCGCGATGCAGTGACGAAAAACTACATCCACCCACCGCCCCATGCATATTACACCGAAGTTGAATTCCGGTTTCCATTTGTCTTTTCGTGGTGCAATAAAAATATTCCCCGATGGTTACGTGGATTTGAGATCGGAATGCGCCTGGCGGTTGGATGCAGCGGAAACTATCTGCTGGGAGTGCCGATGACCAAAATCATCCCTGGCCTCAGGTTTGCGAGATTCCCGTTGTTTTCTTTTAGATCGTCCACCGTGACGTTGTGAGACTTCGCGATCGAATAAAGAGTTTCGCCGGGCTGCACTTTGTGATGTACGACGCTGTTCGAAGCATTCGCCTGTAACTTCTTTTTGGAGTGCGACTTAGAGGCAACCGTTTGACGGCTTTCCGCGGCATCAGGCGCTATCGGCAAGTGGACATACAAGACACGTCGTCCGCGCAGACTGTCGCTCTTCAGATGATTCCAACGCCGAACCATGGCGGGCGGAACGCCAAAATTGTCGGCCACAGTTTCAACCGTGTCGCCCTTGCGAACTTTGTAGGCCGTGGCGCGGCGCGAATAACTGGCCATCTCGTCGGCGGAATGCTTGCCCGGCGCAACCGGGATGATGAGTTCGTTCTCGGCCCGAAGAGTCTCATCTCCATCCAGATTATTCGCCTGAACGATGGCTCTCGGGCTGGTATGAAAAGCGCGAGCGACCGAGGACAACGTATCTCCTGGCGCGACCTTGTGATAGCGCCACCACACCCGCATGTCGGGCGGAATGGCGGTAATCGCGGTCAGGTAACGATCTTTCGTCCCCGCCGGGAGATGCAGTTCAA
Organism: uncultured Acidobacteriota bacterium; assembly: GCA_963762385.1. Taxonomy (GTDB): domain Bacteria; phylum Acidobacteriota; class Terriglobia; order Terriglobales; family Acidobacteriaceae; genus JABDBE01. Next base: position 135,103 of record CAVXKN010000004.1, read on the forward strand.
ACTCCCGGTCCTTCGGTGTAGTCAATCGCAACAAGCTTGGGTTCAAATCCTGCAGGGTGCTCGCGGATACATCGACACATTCCGCCACTAAGCGGAGATCCACCGGATAGTCGATTTTAACCGCATCGTACGGAACCGGCTTGTCCGTAACCACCTTGTCCAGCCCGTACTGCGCGGGGTTCTTGGCCATAATAGTCACGGCCAGAATGATGGGCACATAGTTCCGGGTTTCCTTGGGCAACACATTACGCTTGTACAGCTGCCAGTAATCCGCGTAGCCCGTGCGCTTCACCGCATTCTGCACCGTGCCGGGACCGGAGTTGTAGGCAGCCATGGCCAAATACCAGTCGCCGAACTCGTTGTAAAGATCTTTCAGATGGTGGGCGGCGGCGCGCGTGGATTTTTCGGGATCCTGGCGCTCGTCGACCCACCAGTCGCGTTCCAACCCGTATCCGGTCGCACGACTGGCCATGAATTGCCACATTCCCCGAGCGCCAGCACGAGAAAGAGCCAGGGGATGGAATCCAGATTCGGCTTGGGCCAGGTAAATTAAGTCTTGAGGAACACCTTCTTCTTTCAGAACCCGGCGAATCATGTCGTCATACTGCCCGCTGCGGGCAAGGGCACGCTCCAGAGTTCCCCGTCCGCGCGTCGAAAAGTAGCTGATGTAGCCGGCTACGGGGTCGGTCATCATCAGAGGCAGATCGGAATGCGTAGCTTTGACCTCGGCCTCGGCTTTCGCCTTGAGGTTCTGATCCACCGGGAACGTCACTTCGTTGGCTTCGTCGATCGGCGCGGGCTCTGACTTTTGCTCGGTAAATCCATCACCCTCTTGCAGGGCTTGCAGCTCAAAACCGTTTATGCCATCCAGAACACGGTCGAACTCCTGCTCCAGCCGCTCGTCCGAACGCAAATCCAAGGAGCTTCCCAACAAAAGATTAAAGGCGCGATCGAAATTCTCTTTGGCGGCTTCGAGGTGGCCGGCTTTATAGTTGTCCTGCCCGACCTGGTATTCATTCTCAACCTGCGCTATCAATTGCGCGACGGGATCGGGCTTCACTTCAAGCTGAGTTTGTACGGAAGGAGCGGTCTGGGTGTCCGGATTAGTCGGAGGAGTGGGCGCAGAAGCCGCCCTCAAAGTTGGCGCGGTGGCAGTTCCGGGAGGCAATAGCGTCGCCGGCCGCTGCGCCGTCTGACACGCGAGGCTGCCCAAAACCAGGGCAAACATCGGCGCGAGCAGAACATAGAGTTTCCGAATCCTCATGTTTCTCTATAACTTACCGCCATCCACCCCTGGCTTAACGGAAGCCCACTTAATGCTACTACCCGTGATTTGATGAGGTCAATCCGCAAACGGGTTGGTCTGGGTTACTTTAGGAACAGGCGGGAATATTACTTCAGCGACCCCAGCCGCTGCAACCACTGTGTGACGGAGACGGCTTTTTGTGGGGGCACCGTAACTGCCTGCTCTGGTCGAATCTCCGCGTACTCTGCGCGGGCTTTCTCCGCGACCTCTGCGATTTAGGACTTTGCGTTTAACAGCCCCGACACCTTAAAGCGCTGAGTCCGCTGAGCACGTCCCGCAGAGGGAGCGGAGTAAATCGGCTCTGAGGAATGGTGTTTGTTGAAACCGAGAGACGGCCACTACCGTCGTCCTTCTGAATCTCCCACCGTGCCATCCGAATCGAACTCAAACATGAAAGCCATCCAAGTCAAGCAATGCGGTGGGCCGGAAGTTCTGCAGCTTGTGGATTTGCCGGTCCCTCAGCCCAAGCCGAACGAAGCGGTGGTGAAAGTCGCGGCTTCGGGCGTGAACTTTATTGATATTTACCAATGCGAGGGCAGATACAAAGTCGCGCTGCCGTTTGTGCTCGGGCAGGAGGGTGCGGGCACAGTCACCTCCGTCGGCTCGGAGGTGAAATCCGTGAAAGCGGGGGACCGCGTGGCTTGGAGCAGCATCTTGGGCTCCTACGCGGAGTACGCGGCCGTCCCCGCTGAACGGCTGGTGCAAGTTCCGCAAGGCGTCAGCGATCAACAAGCGGCCGCCACCATGCTGCAAGGCATGACTGCCCATTACTTGGTTTACGACACCTTTCCCCTCAAGCGCGGGCAAACCGCTCTGGCGCATGCGGCGGCAGGCGGCGTTGGATTGCTGCTGGTGCAGATGGCGCACAACCTTGGAGCCCGCGTTATTGGCACGGTTTCCACCGACGAAAAGGCTAAGCTGGCGAAGCAGGCGGGCGCCGACGAGGTGATCCTGTACACGCAGACCGACTTCGAGGCTGAGACCAAACGTCTGACCAACGGCCACGGCGTGGACGTGGTCTACGACAGCGTGGGCAAGACGACATTTGACAAAGGTCTAAGCGTGCTACGGCCGCGGGGGATGATGGTATTGTTCGGCGGATCAAGCGGAGCCGTCCCGCCCTTCGATCTGATCCAACTTTCGCAGAAGGGTTCGCTCTACGTAACGCGGCCAACCCTGGTGAGCTATACCGCTACCACGGAAGAGTTGCTGGCACGATCAAGTGCTCTCTTCAAGATGATTGCTGAAGGCAAGCTTAAGCTGCGGATCGAGCACATTTATCACCTCGCCGATGCCGCCGTCGCCCACCGGGATCTCTTGGGGCGTAAAACGACAGGGAAGTTGTTGCTGATACCGTAGTCGGATGCGGAGCGATCTGCGCGAACCGCAGCTAAGCGAGTTTGCGGGCCGCAGCCGTAGCTGGCGCAGTTTCCATCTGGTCATCCTCGTTCACCCGCCAGACTCCGTCGAACTTCACGAAGTAGGGCTCAACGGAAATATTTGCGAAGCTCTTGGTGAGCAGATCTCTGGCTCGAAGCAGTTCACTACGGTGATGTTCAGCCTCGGCGTCACGGTCGCCGTTGAAATGAGCCAAGCCGCCATAGGTGGCGCAATCGGAATGGCTCATCACCAGGACGCGTCCGGTCTGATGCAGGCGGATGGACATACGGACCTGTTCAAGAATGAAGTCCTGCTCGAAGTGGTTGCGCGGCGAAGCCAGCGTCTTAGCTCCCCCGGCGACGATAATCATGTCGGCACGCGCGATGCCCTGCTTCTTCAGAAACTTTCGCACGGCCCTACTGATGCGGTGATCGAAACAGCACAGAACGGCCGCATCGGCCACATACGGATCGGATGGCGAATCGAAATGGAAGACCTTGCGCATGAAAGTCGCTTTTTGATTGTAACCCTTCGTCCACGGCTTCAGCGCTTGCGCGTATACCCTCGCGCGTATCCCGGTGCCCTTACGCCAGGCATGAGTCGCGCGTCATCAATCGGCTCACCTGCTACAAGAGTTAAAGGAATCACTCCCGCCCAGGTTGGAAACGCGTAATCTTCCTCATCATCCACGGGCGGCCCTCGCCGCACCTTTGCCGAGAACTCCTCAATCGGCAAACGCATCACCAGCGTCGCTTTCAGTTCTTTCTCATTGGGCTGACGAGACTCCACCCAGCGTCCCGGCAAAATATGCTCGGACAAAAGCCGCAAAGCCTCCAGCTTTTCTTTAGGATCCTTCACCGCGCGCGCTGTTCCCAGAATCACCACCGACCGGTAGTTCATGGAGTGATTGAAAATCGAGCGCGCCAGCACCAGACCATCCAACAGTGTAACCGTGACACAGACGGCGATACCCTCATCGACGCGGCGCAGCATACGGCTCGCAGCTGAGCCGTGGAAATATAAATTGTCACCCACCCGCCCGTAGCCGGTCGGAATCACAAAGGGTTGCCCATCCACCACAAATCCAACGTGGCAGATAAAACCTTCATCCAGAATTTTGTAAGCAGCGCCCCGATCGTAAACCGCACGATCCGGTTCGCGGACAAGGCGCGTCCGCGCGCTTGAAGCAGAGGGTTGCGGCATTCAGGAAAGCTCCCGGCAATCGCGAAGGATGGAAAGAGTGTAGCAGAGGAGTAGTCAGCACTTAGCACGGGAGAGGACGCCCGCGCCTACACGTTGCTGAGTGCTGACGGCTGACGGCTGCCCTTCTACCAATTCACCTTCATCGCAAACTGAAACTGCCTCGGGTCGTAAGCCGCCGTCGGTTGCCCCGCATTGGTATAGAGCTCGTTCACCGCGGCCACATTGTTCTTGTTCGCGATATTGAACATGTCCACGATCAGGTCAAGGTTCACGCGTTCGCCAAAATAAATCCGTCGCGCAATCCGCAAATCGTTGAACACAGTCCACGGCTGGAATCCAGCATTGCGGCCCAATGTACCATCCAGCAAGAGCAACGCGTTCGGAGAAGCCAGTTGCGCCGGAGTGAGGTCGGCAAAACAAACTTCTTGCAAGTAACCGCTCGGCGAATATTTGGAAGCCACCGTGGGATAACCGCAAGCGTTCGTCGGAGTTCCCGCCGCCACCACATTCGGACGGCTGCCGCTCGGGTCGAACTGAAAATTGTCGCTGGTTCCCGTCAGGATGTTAAAAGGCCGCCCAGAGCCGACTTCAATGATCGGCGCGATCGTCCAGTTGCTGAAGAATCGGTCGGCGAAACTAGCGCCGCCAAGCTTGCCGCTCTCGTACACGCCGCTGAAAACAAATCGATGCCGCTGGTCAAACAACGAGTTGGATCGTTCAAGTCCAGGGTAATAACTGTCCTGCGGCGCCAGCGGCGACTGCAAATCGGTCGAGTCGTCAATCGAATGCGAGTAGGTATAGGACGCCAGGAATTGATAGTGCCGCGAGAACCTCTTTCGCAAATTCGCCGTAAATCCGTTGTAGTTGGAGCTGCCAGTCGAATAGTTGGCGTCCATATCGCTGAAGGGAACGCAATTTGCCAGGCCAGAAGCCCCTGGGTTGCACCCTGTGTTCAGCCCGTTCGCCGCCAAATCCGCCAACGCCAGTGGAATACACGGCGCAAAAGGCCCGCCTGCCAGCGACGGATTCAGTCCCGACGGCCGGAAGAAGCTGACCAAAGCTGCCGGAACATAATAGGGCAGCTTGGACCCCGGAATCGGGTTCACACCGCAAGACGCCACCGACAGCGGGCTGTCCGTCGCCGCTGCTGCTCCCGTCGCCACCGCAGCCTGCCAGTTTGATGTCAGCAGATCACCACGCGCCGTGTTCGCGTTAATCGGACGGTTCAGATGTCGTCCACCGTTCCAGTTGTATGCCAGACTCAACGCGAACCCGCCGCCCAAATCGCGCTCCACTGTAAAGTTCGCCTGCTGCGAATAGGGATATACGAAACCCTTCGCCTGCGGATAACCAAACGGCTGCGAGACCAGCGGCACTCCATTCGTCAGATATCCCTGATTGATGAATAGCGAATTAGGATCGAACGAATTGAAGCGCTGTTGATCGCCCTGATATCCAAACGCGGATACAGCTGCCGGAAAACAGGTTCCCGCGATGCCCTGAAAAATATTGTTCGCCGTCATGCTTAGTGGCGGAGCCGCCGGGTTGCATCCTGGCGTGCCTCCGAAAAACAACAACTGGCCACTCTTGGAACCGTCGGAAGCATCGCCGAGGAAATAGAGCCCGAGCAGAGGATGATCATAAAAGACGCCAAAGTTTGCCCGGATCACGGTCTTCCCATCGCCCTTGGGATCCCATGCCAAACCGATTCGCGGCTGGAACATGTGGGTATCCGTCTGAATGCCTTTCTGCAGGCCGAGTTGGTTATAACCCGCTTGCGCAAGCGCACTGGGCTGTGAGAACTGCGGCGGGAACTCGATGTCATAACGCAGGCCGTAGTTGAAAGTCAGGTTCGGCGAAGCTCGCCACGAATCCTGCCAGTACACGCCCAGAGGCTTGTTCGAGAAAGAATCGCTGGGATTGCCGATGCCTTGAATAAAATCCTGAGGAATGCCCAATCCGTAACCTTGCACCGGAGAGAAGCTGGGGAATGGCGATGGAAAAAGGCTGAGGCTGCCAAAATCGTAAACCCCGCCGTAGTTCACGGTGAAAGTGGCCGTGATCGGAATGTAATTGAAATCCACGCCAAACTTCGTGTCGTGCCGTCCCAGCGTCCAGGAGAAGTTGTCGGTGAACTGATAGCGCTTCTCTACCCGGTCAATGTAGGAGTAAGGTTCGCGCCCGATAAAAGCGTAGCCCGGAATATCTACGGCCGGGTCAGACCCTCCCGGCGCGCTTGAATAGTTGTACAGCAGTCCGCGTCGGGCAAATTGGAAGCGGAATTCATTCACTTTGTTGTTGCCGATCGTCCACGTATCCTGCGCCACACCAGTGACGTCGCGGTAGGTCTGTTGCGAAGTTCGAGAGTAAGAATTCTGTCCGAACACCTGATTTTCGCCATTCACTTCAATGCCCGTGACCGTGCTTGGACTCACGTTGGCCCGCAGCATGAGGCGATTGTTGTTGCTCACGTTGTGATCGATGCGCAGCGAATAGAGACTCGTGCCTTCGAACACTGGAAAGTTTCCCACCTGCGAGGCCAGAGTTTGAAACGAAGCCGGCAATCCGGCGCAAACCGGTGCGAAGCCACCGGCTACGCCAAACGCCGGATTGCAGGTAGAAGGAAACTGCTGCAATCCCGCTGGCACAAAAGCCGCCGGAAGCAGAGCAAACGAAGCCGGATATTTCCCATTGAGCGCGATGCCAGAAGACGCGCCCGCCATAAACGCGTAGGTTTGCAATGTGGGCAGCAATCCCGCCGGAACCACTGGTATAAAGCTTTGCAAAAACGCCGCCTGCTGCGGCGTGGCTTGGATGTCGAAAGTCCCCGCCGGAGCGCCAAAGAACGGAGACGCATCAAACGGAACGAATCCAAAGTTATTTTGGCCGATGCTGGAAAAGCCCGTCTCATGCCGTCGCGTGACTTCGTACGCGAAGTAATAATATGTCTTGTCCTTCTTGATCGGTCCGCCGAACGCTGTTCCTGCCTGCACCCGCGTATAAGCCGGGTTGGGCGTAGTGCTGAACGGATTCACCGCCTGAAAATTGCGGTTACGTAGATAGCCGTAGACGTCGCCGTGAAAGTCGTTCGACCCCGAACGCGTAATGATGTTGATCACGCCTCCGGCAGCGCGTCCATACTCCGCCGCATAGCTATTGGTGATGATCTGAAATTCCTGCACCGCTTCCTGCGAAACCGTCGAACGCACACCGTTGGTCGAGTTGTCGATCGCGTCCGCGCCATCCACGTTAACCAGGTTTGAACGCGCCCGTTGTCCACTAATGTTGAGTCCAGATGTGGGAGCCGCGCCCGTAGCCGGAGCATTGTCGCGCAACACCTGCGAGTCCGTCAGCGCGAAGTTAATGTAGTTGCGTCCGTTGATGGGAAGGTTATCGATGCTCCGCTGCTCAATCGTGTCCGTGGTCGAAGTCCGGCTGGTTTCGATCAGTTCGGCCGCGGAGCTGACATTCACCACTTCCTGCGCACCCGCGACCGCAAGCGTAATAGGCAAGTCCGCCATCTGTCCCACCGTGACGACCACATTGTCAACCGTGGTTTTCGCGAAACTCGGAGCTTCGACCACGACCTGGTAAGTGCCCGGCGGCAGCAAAAGGATTCCGTATTCACCCTGGCTGTTTCCCGTGGCTGAACGCTCGACCCCTTTCGCCTGATCTCGCGCCGTAACCGTGGCATTGGTCACCAGGCTGCCCTTCGGATCCTTCACCGTGACGTGCAGGTTTCCGGTAGCCGCGCTTTGCCCGAAAGTGATTGCAGTGAGTGCCAGCGCCAGGATCAGTAGCGAGACGAGCTTCCGCATTGTCATAAACTTTTCTCCATGGAGATGACTGACGAGGGAGACGCCCGGCTTTTGCGGGCAGAGGGCCACAGCCAGTCCGAATTCGCCGGCAGGCTTCAGGGCAAACATTCTTGAGCAAACACGTTCGGCTGCTTTGTACATCAAGCCGCAAGCAGAAAGCAAGCTGGATTATCGAAGAGCATCGGGATGGTTAAATAGGCGGCGACGTTCTGTTGTGTAGGCGCGAGCGTCCTCGCTCGTGCGGAGACCTTCTCGGGAGTCAAGTCGTTTTCTTCATTTGACGTCATCCTGAGTGGCCGGCAGGCCGCGAAGGATCTTGCGCGGAGCATTCAGGCACGCGGCGTAGGCCAAACCCGCCCGCCTTTAGTCGCGAAGCGGCGCAAAAACGCGTCCTACGGCAAGCCGTTAAGGTGCGGACGGAGCGGTTTGCGAACCTGGCAACAATACCGGCCGGTCGAAGCTGACGTTCATCTCCGTGAACCGGGGCAGCACCACGTCCCGTCCATGGCGCGTAAGGATGAACAAACCCGAAGCGCAGGTCGCGACAATCCTTGCCGTTCCAGCGGTTGACGCGTCGGTGGCCGTCGAGACGATGGCTTCGATTACTAATTGCGTTCCATCATCCTCCTCCTTCGCGATTCCGCCCGTAACCCCGATGTTGATCGCCATCCAGGCCTTTCCCGGACGTTCCCCATGAAGCTTGCCCTCAGGATCGATCTTGGTGTGCGATCTTTGATCCAACTCCGCGGCTGTAACCGAAGCGACTGCCGGAATACTCTTTCTCCCCGGCAGGGTCAGATCCGTAAAGGTAAGCAAAAGAGAGCCCGCCCGGCTCAGCATGCGCGGCGGCGTGCTTTTCAGAACCTTTCCTCCAAGTAACGTGCCCTCCGGCAACACTACTTTTGAATCCAAGCGGACCGGCTCGACCAAACGGGCTTGAAACGAATCCCCGGGCCGGTTCTTGGAAGCGCTCACCCCGCCCAGAAGAATGATCTTCGCCTGAGTTCCAGTTGCTAACGTCACCGGACCTGGCAATGCGAATGCAGAAGAATGTTGGCCCGCCCCTGGGACGGTTTCGATGGGATCGATTGCCTCTAAAATCACGAAGGGTCCACTGTCCTTAGGTCCGGCATTCGCGGGTTCTGCTGGTGCCACGCTCGCATCTTCGGACTGAGTCGCCGAATTTGCAACTGGATGAGCTGCCTTCTTCGTCTTCGCCTGGGCGCGTATTTCCGTCTCACGATTGATGAAGATCAAAAAGACTCGCAGGGGAACGTCCTTGCCATCGGGGGAGGAGACAACCGCAGACTGAAACGTGGGATAGTTCTCGTGGCGAGGAGTAAAAGCCTTGATCACCCATGGCCAGTGATCGTTGGGTACTCTTCGTCGCCGCCCCAACTTGTCTACCGTCAAACGCACCCGGCTTCCGGTAGCGAAGAGTTCCCGATCTCCAGAATATACGTCCTGCGCCAGCGTCCCCTCGACCACATCGCCCGGTTTCAAAGCCGAAACCTTTACCGTCTTTGGAAGTCGAACCTTAACGTAAACGCTGGACTGGAGCGAAAGGTCAGGCTGCAGCTCAGCCGCGGGCGGAGTGGAAGACGCTCCCGACGGCAGAGACTGGGCATAGCCCGAACAAACTACCAGCAGCAAACTCAAGGATCGAAGCATTCGCATGAAATATGGTACAGGCTTTCAAGCTCAGCCGTGAAGAGTAATTCTGACGCGAGACCGGTGAAAATCCGCAGATTCACATCCGCCGAATCGGGCGCAAGAGCGTACATACGTAATGGTATTGACAATGTTCCACGTGGAACACTTTTAACCATTGCGCGTGATGCCGACGCTCTCTTCCGCCTTTGTTTTCAGCGCCCAGGCCATGCGCGGCGTGTTGTGCGCGATGCCAAAACGTCCGCGCGCATCGAGCAAGATCATGCCGCCATGCCCATTGACGCGCGCCTGCAAATAGTTGATCGCCTCGGCCGCGACCCATTCCGGCAGACTGCCTGAGGCCACGCGATCCGTCGCCCACTTGGCCAGAACTAATTTCATGATGGGCTCGCCCCATCCGGTGGTGGAAGCCGCGGCGGTTTTGTTGTCGGCGTAGCATCCGCAGCCAATCAAGGATGAATCTCCCAAGCGGCCGGGGGCCTTGTTGAGTGTGCCTCCAGTCGAAGTGGCCGCGGCGATGTCGCCTTTGCTATCGAGGGCGACTGCGCCCACGGTGTCGTGGGACAGGGTCGCGGCAAACAGATCGGGCTTCTGCTCCGCGGCGTGCGCTTGAAACTCGCGCAAGCGTTCGACCTCGCGCGGGATGATCAGGTCTTCGTTCCGGCACAACGCGATGCCGTGCTCAGCCGCGAAGCGCTCCGCGCCCTCGGCGACGAAGTACACGTGCGGGCTCTCGCTCAGGATCTTGCGCGCGGCGCGCACCGGGTTACGTAAGTGTTCCACGCAGCCCACGCCTCCGGCGCGCAGGGTTGCGCCTTCCATGATCAGCGCGTCGAGTTGCACTTTGCCTTCGCGATTGAGAAAGCTGCCGCGTCCGGCGTCAAAGATCTCGTCATCTTCCATGACCACGACCGCTTCCTCGACCGCATCGAGCGACGAGCCACCACGGTTCAACACCCGCCAACCCGCGGCCACGGCATTGCGGACGCCATTGAGATGCGCTTCGACCATGTCGTCCGGAATAGCCCAGGCGCCGCCGTGGACAAGCAGAACAGGATCCATCGACAAGAAAAGTCCTCCCCCGAAAACGACCGATCAGTCTAACACCGGGGGACCGGGGCGTGCGCATCATCGCGTAAGCATGGGCCACCCATAACGCGGGTACGAGCGGGAGAGGGAACCATCAGCGGCATGGCGCAGTAAGAATTAAAGATTAGATTTCGTAGAACCTAGAACGAAGAGGAGAACCGGTTGTCAGTTTGCAGTTCCCGGTTCTCAGTTGGCTACGCCTTCACATTTTGTCCGACAATAGCATTTCCTCGACGATTTCGGCGAGCACGCGATAGCCTTCGGGATCGAGCGGTCGTCCCGTCGCCTCCCGAAACTTACCGATTCGCTCTTTCTGATCGAGGTAATAGACGACGTCGGGCAGGACGCGGCGGACTTCGACGCAGAGAGCGCGCAAATGCATCAAGCCATCCACATCCAAATCAGCCGATTGCAATTTCGATATCTCTCCGAGCAACTTCTTGATCTCGCTCTTCCACTGCTCCAGATCATTTTCATATTTCAGGAAGTACTCCGCGTCCCCAACGATCAGCAGTTCCAGGGTTTTCAAATCATCCGGCGTGAGCGGCTTTCATGCTTTCAGTTTTGGCAACAGCGATGCGATATTCATCCTGGACTGAAAGGCTTCTCGCGCCTGACCTTCGAGTTCTTCGACCTGATCGCCCAAAGCACCGTAGTTATCGCTGGTTTCAAGCTGGGCACAGCGGGACGCGAGTTCCAGCGTCTTCTGAATGGTTGCGTTTATCTGTGGGACGTCGCCCATACGTGCGCCTTTCCGATGTCCGCTAGTCTAGCATCTGGACGCCCAGTTTTGAGACCGGCCCAAATTGGGAAGACGCTACCTGAACAATTTGCACGGAGATTGGTTGGTTGAAAAATACTAAGTGCACAGCCGCGCATTTTCCTGTTGACTCTCATTTTTTGCTGTACTAATCTCTGGCGCACTTCGGTTGCCGCCACCAGCCGAGCATTCCGCCGCTTCGGCGCTTTCTTCGTCGGCCGCGCGCCACGTCAGCAAAAATTGCGTTGGGTAATCTCCGCGTTGAAAGTCCAGACGATTTCACTGGAGCTTGATCCATGACTGGGTGCGACTTCATACGCCGTTGGTGTGCCTGAAGTTGCCCACACCGAAGACCCTTCAGCCGCCGCATTTTTTGGTGGCCCACCCTTAAGGTGGTCTACGCGACGGAAACCCCCTGGGTATTTGCGGGACGCTGATCAAGGAGAAAGCAATGAGGAATTCGCGAAGCAGGATGCAAGGAAGAATAGTGATCAAAACAACTAAGCTGGTTGCAGTTTCAACTTTTGGGTTGCTGTTCCTGGCGGGAATGGCATTCGCTCAAACCGACCCGGGAGTGCAGAGCGGCAATCGCGGCACGGGCGCGACCATCATTACGAGCGACCCGAACGGCTTCCTGCCGTTTTTCACGGACGGCCTGGGCCGTTTTCAGGCGGTAGAGGCGGTTTCCGGCGGCGCCAACGTCGGTCTGGGACCACGATTTAACTCGAACAGTTGCAGCTCGTGTCACGCGCAGCCGGCGGTCGGCGGAACCGGCGCAGCCGTCAATCCCCAATTCCAGTTCGCCAACGACGGAGTGGCGCCCGGCAGCGCGACCCCGAATTTCATCACCGCCAACGGTCCGACCCGTGAAGCCCGGTTTCCGTTCTTCTTTAACAACAACGGCACGGTGAACACGAGCGCTCCAAATGGCGGGGTGGAAGACCTGTTTACGGTTACCGGCCGGTCCGATGCCGGAAGCTGCAATTTGCCGCAGCCCAGTTTTACCGCCGCGGAGCAGGCGAACAACATTGTCTTTCGCATTCCCACGCCGATCTTTGGTGCGGGCCTGATCGAGAACCTGGACGATTCAACCTTGCTGAACAATCAGGTCACCAATAACCGGAACAACTTCGGCATCTCCGGCACTTTCAACCACAACGGCAACGATGGCACGATCAGCCGTTTCGGCTGGAAGGCGCAGAACAAGTCGCTGCACATCTTTGCAGGTGAGGCTTACAACGTGGAGATGGGCATCAGCAACGAGCTGTTTCCGCAGGACCGCCCACTGCCTGGGGAAGATCAGCAACAAACCGGGCTGCCAGCGAATTGCCTGAACCTCGGCGGAGCCGGTTATCCGGAAGACACCTCGAATCCCAACTCAACGCCAAACGCCGCGGTTCTCGATGACGTCTCGGCTTTTGCCAACTTCATGCGGTTTCTGGCTCCGCCGCCCACAGGCACGGTTGTGCTGAATGGGCAGCAGGTGTCCGCTCAGTCGATCTCCACCGGCAGTTCCTTGTTTAGTTCGATCGGGTGCGCAACTTGCCACAACGCGTCGCCGGGAACGACCCAGAAGTCGAACTTCGTTCCCGCCTTGAGCACTGCCCCGGTACCCGCGTTTTCGGATATTGAGATCCATCACATGGGCACGGGGTTGGCAGACAACGTATCGCAGGGCGGCGCGGGCGGCGATCAGTTCCGCACGGCTCCGTTGTGGGGATTGGGACAGCGGATCTTTCTGCTGCACGATGGCCGCACCACCAATCTGAACGCTGCTATCGCGGCGCACGCGAGCCATGGCAGCGAAGCCACCACCGTGGAGCAGAACTTCAGCAACCTCAGTACCACCCAGCAGCAGGAGATTTTGGACTTCCTGCGGTCGCTGTAATCGTGCCGGATTCTGGCGAGGCACGGAACTGTCTCGCCAGAGTTTTGCAAGGCGGTGCGGCGTTCTTCGCGTTGTCGGCAGAAACCGAGATTCCTCGTCGCTTCGCTTTTTCGGAATGACAATGATGAGCCGGCAGTCAGGCGTGAACGCACGGGCGAGGACGCGCGCGCTTGCATTGGGGTTGGAGGGAATATGCGGGGTGGAGTTTTACATTTGCTGCTTGGTTTTGCTTTGCTGGGGTGGGGTCAAAATCCGAAATCACAGAACCCTCCCCAGAACGGGGGCGACTTTTCCAATGATACGCAGCCGGTGACGAAGGTGCCGACTGGAGTCATCCTAGTGAAGGGTGCATGGTCGAGCGCGAGCGATTCGGTAACTCCCGTGCCCGAAGACGGCAGCGTAAGCAATAACATCTTCCGCGACCCGTATTTCGGCATGACCTACCCTCTGCCCAAGGATTGGATGGAGAAATACAAAGGACCGCCTCCTTCCGACAGCGGGCGTTACGTGCTGGCGCAGATCAGTCCCGCGGACACCTTTAAAGGACCGGCTCGAGGCAGCATCCTGCTCACGGCCGAGGATATGTTCTTTACGGCTCTGCCTGCGGCGAACGCGCTAGAACTGGTCAATTACTCGAAGGACAACTTGCAAGCCGATTACAAATTGGAACTGCCGCCTACGCCGACCATGATCGACGGTCGCCCTTTTACGTTCTTTGCCTATTGGTCACCTGTGGCAGAGTTGCATTGGTATGTTTTGGCAACCGAAATCCGCTGCCACACGGTGGAAGTGGTGCTAAGCAGCCGGGACACGAATCTGCTGAAGAGCCTGATGCTCGACCTCAACAAGATGGAGTTGCCCGCAGAGGCCGGCCCCACGGCGGGGACGGGCGGGGGTGATTTTCCGGTGTGCGTCAAGAATTATGCGCGGGGTGAAAACGTGATTGCGCGAGTTGATCCGGTCTTCACCGAGCACAGGTTCAATGCGGTTCCGGTGCGAATCATTATCGATAAAGAAGGAAAGGTAAAACAGGTTCATCTTCTGAGCGCGTTTCCGGACCAGGCAAAAGCCATTACGGATGCCTTCAAACAATGGAAATTCAAACCGTACCTGCAAAACCGGAAGCCGGTGGAAGTGGAAACCGGCATTATGTTTGGAAGGGCGCCGCGTCCGGCGACATCGCTGGCGGGGAATGCGGCAGTCGAATGATCCCGGCTCCGCGAGCGTGAAGTTCGATCATCCCCCCCGGGATTTCTTGTTGGACTTTCGTTATCAAGTTCAATGAGCACCGCACGGGGGGGGACGCCCGCGCCTACATTTAATAGTCGATCCCTTTTAGAAAGTCAGGTGTTTGCACGTACTGATAGCGATTGGGATCGTTCTTGACCAGCGAGTCAGCGTATTGATTCCATACCGTAGCGTGGCCGCCGGTGTTGTTGTCTTGGACCACCGTCTGGTCGAGCAGGTAATTGGAGAAATTCTGGTTACTCCTGGCCTGGTTATCCCATCGGGCTTCGACGCTGGCGTTGTGGGCGTCTTCGGCGGCGTGGGCGGCATCAGCCTGGGCTTTGGCGTTGGCGCCGATCTGCTGGATTCTGCCGATCTCGGCCTGGGTCTGGGCCTGAATGACGGCGCCATTCTGCCGCCAACTGTTGGCGATGGCGGTTATGGTGGGCCACTCTTTGTCGGCGAGCTGCTTGGGCACGGTTCCCTGATTCACCGTGATCGCCCAGCTCCCGCCGGTGATGGGGCGAAGCGCAGAGACCAGGATGCTCGAGGCCATGAGTCCCTTGCCATCGTGGGCGTCGATATCGGCCATCAGCAGGACGGAATCGGTCACCATCTGCGATGTCTGCATCTTTTTCGAGCTGGTGATGTTGATGGTGGGCATGGGGATATGTTGTTTTTGATGCACTTGCTGGGCGACGGCAAGAAACGCCTGCACTAGATCACCGCCGGAAGGGTAGGCGGTATAGGCTCCAGGCAACGGTCGGCCGCTCCGGAGCGACATCTGCGTCTGTGGATTTCTGGGATCGAGAATTGGCCAATAGACGCCGAGATGGATGGATTCTCCGTTGGGACCGGCAGCATGCACGCCGCCGCGGGCGGCGCTGGTAATTTGCCATCCGTCGGGCAATCCGATGCTGCCACTTCCGTCGGGGAACGGAGTCTGGCGTAGCGGGGGGACGGCGGCTTGCGCCGGAGTGCCTGAGGACTGGGTCGAGATCTTCGCGGGATCCTGGTGCCAGACCTCGTTCAACTTTTTCAACATTGGGTTGGCAGTAGTGCCGAAGCGCTGTGCATCGTCGTAAAGGAATGCGCCGGCGGGTTGGGTTCCGGCCGACATGGAAACGATGACCATGCCAGCGATGTGCTTTCCTCCCTGGCTCTTTGCCGTCACTGTGAAAAAGGTTGCCACGGAGTCGGTGCCGCCGGCCTGGAAGAACCTTCCGATCTGTGGACGCTCGCCGAAATGGCTGTGGATATCGCGGAGCATGGCTCCCATCGCGCCTTGCATTGAGGTTTGGCCGGCGACGAGGCCGTAGATGAGC
Organism: uncultured Acidobacteriota bacterium; assembly: GCA_963762385.1. Taxonomy (GTDB): domain Bacteria; phylum Acidobacteriota; class Terriglobia; order Terriglobales; family Acidobacteriaceae; genus JABDBE01. The sequence goes on from CAVXKN010000004.1 coordinate 150,770, forward strand.
TGGCCGCCGCCGGGGTTGTCGATGGTCTTCAGATTGTCTTCGGCGTAGGCCGAGATGCAAAGCGAGAGCAAAAAGAGGTTCAAGAACAAACGGATTCGGAGGCGAGCCATGCCATTCTCCTAGTGATGGCGTTGTCAAACGCGCGAGATTCGCGGATGGTAGTGAAACCGGGGAAGGGCTGCGCACTAAGGGTATTCATCCAAACGGCGCTGTCAAGAGAAAATGCGGATTGGGAGGAAGAAGCCTCGGGCAGCGCGTTAAATGCAGCGGACAAGGTTGTCCGCTCTACACGGAATCTTTGAAAGTAAGGAGCGTTGTGATAAAGTAAGGAATGGACTTCCCCCTGCGAAGACGCACACGAATTACGAGCAAGGGCCAAATTACGGTGCCCCGCGAGATCCGACGCCTTCTCGGCGTCCGGCCGGCGACGGGTTACTGTTTGAGAGTGACGAGGCCGGAACTCGAGTTCGCCCCGCCCGTGCAGAAAGCCCTTTCGCGAAGTATCGAGGCATCGGGAATCCGGGGGTTCCCTCGGGTAAGAAATCGATTGTGCAGCGGATTCGTGAGTTGCGCGGCCGATGACCACGGTCGTCGACAGCAATGTCATCGTCGCGCTTTGGGATCGCGACGATACTCTAAACGCAGCCGCACAGGCGGCGTTGGACGCGGCGCTCGACCGCGGCCGCCTTGTCGTTCCCGCCCCTGTGTTTTCCGAGTTGATGGCTCTTCCTGGACGAACCGAGTCGTTCTTGGATGCATTCTTCCGGGATACTGATGTGCTGGTAGACTGGGTCCTCAATGAACGTGTCTCGAGAGCTGCGGGACGCGCTTTTCAGAGCTATGCTGGGCGGCGCCGCAAACAACGCGGACCGGGGCCACGCCGCATTCTAGCCGATTTTCTGATCGGCGCTTACGCTTCGTGCAGCGGCTTTCCGTTGCTGACCCTCGATGAAGGTATTTATCGGGCCAGTTTTCCCGAACTAAAAATACTGCGAGTTTGAAGTTCCGTCGGAAAGCTCATCCCTAGGCAGCTTGGCCGGGAGTGGCCGCGGCGGCTCGATCCACCAGTTCGGTGCGGGTCCAGGTGTAGCGGATGCGGTGGATTACTGTGATGGTCGAGAGCACGGCGATGATCCACAGCACTGGGGCCATGCGGTTGAACAGCGCACCGATGATGACCAGCACCAGACGTTCCGGGCGCTCCATGAAACCTACACGGCAGGAGCCGATGAGCGATTCGGCGCGGGCGCGAGTGTAACTGACCATGATCGCGCTGATCATCACGATGGCGGTGAGCACAACGTAAAAAAAGCGGTCGCCGCGGGCATAAAAAACTAGTAGACCGAGGAACTGGGAGGCGTCGCTATAGCGGTCGACTACGGAGTCGAAAAAGCCGCCAAAGCGGGTGACGCGATTGCTGGCTCGAGCTACGGCGCCGTCGACCAGATCGAAGAAGCCGGAGCCGATGATGACCAGCCCGGCGTAGCGGAACATGCGAGCCTGATTGTCGCCATTGGCATACCCGAACAGAAAAGCGGCGACGATGTTGACCACCAGACCCATGAAAGTGAGGATGTTTGGGTTGACCCGGGCCAGCGCCAGCCGCCGCACGATGGCATCCAGCAAGACGCCGCAGGCTCGTCCGAAGGCGCTGGTCCAAGTTCGAGGACCAGTCCGAGGCCCTGTGCCGGTTCTGTTAGCGCCCGTCACCCGGCGGCGGCCTCGTCGTGAATTGTGCTCAGTCGCAGGATTTCCATTTCGCGCTTGCCGTTGGGAGTGACCACGATGGCAGTGTCGCCGACTTTCTTGTTCAGGAGTGCGCGCCCGATCGGGGAGCTGGTGGAAATCTTTCCGGAAGGGAAGTCGGCTTCTTCGCTGGTCACCAGCTTGTATTCGACTTCTTCGTTCTTGTCGTTGTCGTAAACCCGGACGGTCGACCCGAGACCCACCTTGTCGCGGGGGATGTTGTCCATGTTGATCAGCGCCAGGTCGCTCATGCGTTTGCCGAGCTGACGCAACCGGGCCTTGACGAACTCCTGGCGCTGCTTGGCCATGTGATACTCAGCATTTTCGCTGAGATCTCCCAGCGCGGCGGCTTTTTTAATCTCTTTGGGAAGCTCGTGAACCAACTCATGTTCGAGCTGGTTCATTTCTTCCTGCAGCTTTCTCTTGATTTGCTCGGTCATGCTTTCACGGATTATAAACCCAGCGCCAGCCGCAAACTCGGATGGTTCGCACACTTTCTGCCAGGATGGGAACGAACAGTATTTCAAAAAGGAACAGCCGGTTTACAAATGCCTGAACTTAAGCTTGAAATTCCGAAGCTTCGGGGAATCGCAGGTTTGACTTGGACAGAGCTTTGGTCAGCAACTCCTCGATATGCGGCTCTTCGCAATTCTTCGCCATCGCCAATTCGCTAACCAGGAGGTAGCGGGCGCGCTCTAACATTTTCTTCTCCCGAAAAGAGAGGGATTTGGACTGGTTTAGCACCAGCAATGCCTTTAGGACGTTGGCCACTTCCAGCAACGACCCGGTGCGCATGCGTTCCGAGTTTTCCTTGAAGCGATATTTCCAGTCGGCGTTGTTGTCACACGCTCCATCTTCAAGAAAATCCACGATCTTCTGGATTTCGCCGTTCTTCACCACCCGCCGAAGACCGACCATGCCGACGTTATGGAAAGGCACCATGACTTTCAGACTGCTGGATTTGATTTTGAGCAGGTAGAAGTTTTCCACACTCTCGCCAATAGTCCGGCTGCTGATCTGCTCAATAATGCCAACGCCATGATTGGGATAGACGACCTTGTCGCCTATGTGGAAATTGCCATCACCATTAAGCATGAAGAACCACCCACAAACGGAGGGAACGCGAGGAACAAACTCGTAGTTATTTTACCCGATTCGGAACAGAAAGGCAATTTCGAATGCGTTCCTCGTCGGGTCGACGGCCTTCCTTCACACGGCAAGGGATTATCGCGAATTCATGCAAGTATATGTAAAACAATTAGTTACTGTCAGTGCGAGGATCGAGATCAAGCACACCTCCACAGAGCCATTATTCCCCGAGCCACGCCCCGTACGGTTTCAACGACTCCACATGGGCAAAGATGATCCTTACGGCGGCCGTAATCGGAATGGCCAGGAGCAATCCCATCGCTCCCCATAACGCTCCCCAGCCAAGGAGTGCCATAGTTACTGCTAAAGGATTCAATTGCAGGCGCTTGCCCAGGATTCTCGGGTAGAGCAAGTTAAGCGCGACCAAGTGCAAGGCAAGCACGGCGGCGACGATGACCACGACGTCCTGGGACTCCATGTGCCCCAGCCCCACGAATATCGGCGGTACCAGAGCGAGCAGTAATCCCATGTACGGAATCAGGCTCAAGAAGCCGCTGGCAAATCCGGCGAAGTAAAAAAAGGGTAAATGAATCGTCCAGAAGATGACCGTGCTGAGTGCCCCTAGCAATAGACCAATCAGAAAATTTCCCACCATGAAGCTGCGAATCATGGCCGAGATCTGACCGAGGGTGACATAGGCGGTGTGGCGGTTCTCCAAAGGGAAAAGCATGACCGTTGCCGAGCGGACGTGCTGCTGCCAGGTGAGCATGAAAAAGACCAGAAATGGAACGAACGACACCGCGAGAACCGCGGCGCTCACCGAACCGAAGCCGCGCGTCAGCATATCGGTCCAATCGGTTGCCGGCCGAACGTTCACGACATCTTTCTCGTGCTCCGGAGGCAGGACTTCGAAGCGTTCCGCGCTTTGGCGGAACTGCAAGGCTTCGTCGCGAATCTTGGAGGTGTATTTCGGCAGATCCTGCAGCAGCGTGGCCGCCTGATTGTAGGAGAAGTAGACAATTCCGGTCAGCGCACCCAGCAACAGCAGAATCGCAATCGCAGCTGCCAAACCCCGCGGGAGACGAAGATAGGTAAGCAGATCGACGATCGGAGCGAGAATGAAGGCCAACAGCACGGAAACCATCATCGTGGCCAGCACCGACTCGCCGAAGTAGCATAAAGCGAGAATTCCGGCGATGCCGATGATGTTCATCGACCAATGCTGGCGAATTTTGGCAGTGGGCGCAGGCCCCTTCGGGGCTGCTGTGGTCTGGGCCTGAGCTTCGCCGGTCGCCATTTCAGCATCGTAATCCATTTCTTGGCTATTTCCTCGGGACTTATAATTGCGCGTGCCCTCCGAACCAACCCGCTGCACGGAGTCGTCACGTCCCAGGAGTCTCGGCCGGGTTCTGGGGCTGGACGTCGGATCCAAAAGAATTGGTCTGGCCGTCTCCGACTTGCTCGGCATTACCGCTCAGGGAATCGAAACCATCCACCGGCAAAACAAGCGCCTGGATTTCGGGCAACTGGAAAAAGTCATCCACGAATATGAAGTGACCGAGATCGTCGTGGGCTACCCGCTGCGAATGAGCGGGGCCGAAGGCATTCAAGCCGAGAAAATGCAGCGTTTTGCAGAAGAGCTACGCCAGCGTTTTCCATTGCCAGTGCATCTTTGGGACGAACGCCTGAGTTCAGCCCAAGCCAATCGCCTGCTGCGCGAAACCGAAATGTCGATTAAGCGGCGAGGCGAGGTCGTCGATCAGATGGCTGCGGTGCTCATTTTGCAAAGCTGGATGGATGCAAGAAGTGGCACGTGGCAGCATCCTTCTAAGGTGACCAATGGCTAACGACCAATGGCCAACGACCAACGACCAGCCCTCATCTAAACTATTCGTAAGGTGCGCGTCGTTTTCATATTGTTCCTGCTTGCCGTTCTCGCTGGCGGGGGATGGCTGGCGTGGGCGCTGATGCAGCCGGTGACTCCGGCGGGGCAGACGATTGTGCTCTTGCATCCGGGCTACTCCACTCGACGGATCGCGACCGAATTGCAATCCGCAGGCGTGATACGTAGCACCGACGCTTTCGTCCTGTGGCACTACCTGCATCACAAACATTCCTTGAAGGCGGGCGAATATCTGTTCGACAGAAGCGCCACCTCAATGGATGTCCATCAGCGGTTGGTGCGCGGCGATGTTTACTTTCACACGGTCGTGATTCCCGAAGGCTACAACATGTTCGACATCGCGCAAGCGATACAGAACGCCGGTTTGGGTTCGAGCGAGGAATTCCTTAAAGTCGCGACGTCAGACACGGCTCTGATCTCCGACTTTGCTCCGGACGCCAAGACTCTGGAGGGCTACCTCTTCCCCGACACCTATGAGTTCACCCGCATGCAGAGCATGGAAGAGATGGCGGCGGCGATGGTCAAGCAGTTCCGCCTGGTCGCAAAAGAGATCGGCTTGATTAAAGATGCGAGGATCACGGATGTGACGAACACGGATCTGCAAACGAATCCGCAGAACAATGACGTGCAGCGAACCGTGACTCTGGCCTCTATCATCGAGAAGGAAACGGCCGCACCGGAAGAGCGTCCGCTGGTGGCCAGCGTTTATTACAACCGCATGGCAAAGCATGGGGCACTGCAGGCGGATCCCAGCGTGATTTATGCCGAACTGCTGCAGGGAGCTTACAGCGGCGCGCTTCACCACGCCGATATGCAATTCAACTCTGATTACAACACCTACACGCATCCCGGCCTTCCACCCGGGCCCATCGGCAATCCAGGAAAGACATCGCTCGAAGCGGCGATGCATCCTGCCGATACCGACTATTTCTACTTCGTCAGCAACGGCAATGGCCATCACCGCTTTGCCAAAAGTCTGGAAGAGCACAACAAGAATGTAGCGGCGTACCGGAAAGCGATGAACGGGAAGTAGCTGGATAAATATGGTAGCGTAGCCATAAATATGGTATTCTGTGATTGTGAGAACCACCGTGGACATTCCCGATCCAACCTATCGCCAGCTCAAAGCAAGGGCGGCTCTGCGGGGCTGTTCGGTAAAGGACTTGATTCTGCGGGGGGTAGAGGTCGAATTGAACGGCGAAAAGCGCGCACAAAACAGAGGAAGAGTCGCGTTGCCTCTTATCAGATCGAAACGGCCGGGCTGGCTAAGGCTGGACAACAAGACCATCCATGAAATCCTACTTCCCTGACGTGAATGTGTGGATTGCGTTGGCGTACGAGGGACATCAACATCACGCGTCCGCAACCGCCTGGTTCATGAAGCTGGACGGCGAGGCGGTTTATTTTTGCCGCTTTACCCAGTTGGGGTTGCTGAGGCTCCTCACGCATCCCAGCGTGATGAGGGAAGATGTAAGGAACCAGACCGAGGCATGGCAAACCTACGACTCGTTTCTTCGGGACGAGCGGGTTTCATTTCACGGCGAAGCCGATCCCGAACAGATTGAAGCCTCGCTCCGCAGACTGACCTCTAATGCGCGTTCCCGCTCCCAGCAATGGCCAGATGCGTACCTGGCCGCCTTTGCGCGTGCGGCCGGATCAACGTTGGTCACGTTCGACCGCGGATTGCGCCAGATGGCCGCTGGCAACACGATGCTTCTCCGCTGATAAAATCCTATTCGACTTGTGATCGGGAGAAATAGATGCAAAGTACCGGCCCCGCCCGTCAACTCTGAATCTCCAGCTTGGGTATACTCATCTCTTTGGCACGGAATCAAATTCGCCTCATGTGTTTTTTCTTTCGATATCGTGGTGTTTTCCTGGTATTGGCGATCCTCCCCTTGACGGGCTGTCTGTTTCGATCACGCAAAGTCGAGCCGCCTTTCATTTCGGTCCAATTGAAAACTGCGACGCAGCAGCAACTTATCGACTACATCAATACCCAGGCTGGCAGCATTCAGTCCATGCAAGCCACAGTCGACATTGACACGACCGTGGGAGGGGTTAAGAAGGGCAAGGTTACGGACTACGAGGAAATCCGCGGATATGTGCTGGCGCGCAAGCCGGCGATGCTGCGGATGATTGGACTGATGCCGATTGTGCGCAACAAGGCCTTCGACATGGTGAGCGACGGTCAGGGCTTCAAACTATGGATCCCGACGAAGAATCGTTTCGTGGTGGGGCGCAATGACGTCGAAACCCACAATCCTTCGCAACCGCTCGAGAACTTGCGCCCACAACACATTTATGACGCGCTGTTGCTGCGGCGTATCGATCCGCAAAATGAAATTGCGGTCCTTGAAAACGACACTGAACTAGTGACCGAAGCCAAGAGCCGCAAAGTATCGCGGGCGGATTACGTGGTTGATGTGGTCCACAAAGCAAGCCAGGGATGGACGCTTTCCCGGAAGATCGTTTTCAGCCGTACCGACTTGCTGCCGCATCGCCAGCTTCTCTACGACGACCAGGGAAATGTCGCGACCAACGCCGTCTATAACAACTATAAGGAGGACCACGGCATAGATTTCCCCTGGCAAATCGAGATTGCGCGGCCGCAGGAGGAGTACGATATCACCCTGAATATCGTCAAACTGGACCTGAACCAACCGCTTCCGGATGACAAATTCATACTGGAGCAGCCGGCGGGCGCCGAGGTCGTTCACTTGGACAAACCCGCAGCGCAATCGTCGCCCGGGCTTCAGGGCGACGGCAAGTAAATCAACGGTTAGCACTTGGCATTAGCATTTGGTCCCTGCGCTCTCAGCCAGCTCCTGAAGGACCGAGTGCCGAATGCTAATTGCTAAGTGGCGAATGCTAAGTGCCTCACTATGATGAATAAGATGATCGTCGCCAACCTGGTTCACCGGCCGCTCCGCTCCCTTATCAGCATCGTGGCGATTGCGTTGGAGGTGACGCTCATTCTGCTGATTGTCGGATTGTCGCTGGGTATTCTGAACGATTCCAAAGCGCGCCAGGCGGGGATGGGAGCGGACGTCGTGGTGATGCCTCCGGGGTCCACGGTGATTGCCGGCGTCTCCGGCGCGCCGCTTCCAATAAAGATTGGGGACATTTTGGCCAAGCTGACCCACGTCGTAAGCGTGGCGCCGGTCGTGATGCAATTCTCGACCGCGGGAACGCTCGAGATCATCTACGGTATCGATCTCAAGAGCTTCGAGCAACTTGGCGGACCGTTTCGCTACCTGGCGGGGGGACCGTTTCAGGGACCGAATGATGTGCTGGTCGATGATGTCTTTGCCAGGTCGAAGCAGATCAAAGTGGGAGACACGATTGAACTTCTCAACAACAATTTCCGCGTCGCCGGCATTGTCGAGCACGGCAGAGGCGCGCGCAAGTTCCTGCCCATGAGCACGCTCCAGAATTTGATGGGAGCGCAAGGCAAGGTGTCCGGTTTTTATCTGAAACTTGACGATCCCAATAATGCGCCGGCGGTCGTCGATGAAATCAAGGCTGTCCCCGGAATGCAGAGCTACAATGTCCGATCCATGCGCGAGTATCTTTCACTGATGACGCCGACCAGCTATCCCTACTTGGGCAGCTTTATCGACGTGGTGATTGGGGTATCCGTGACGATTGGGTTGATTGTCATTTTTCAGGCGATGTACACGGCGGTTATGGAACGAACACGCGAGATTGGAATCCTGAAGTCCATGGGCGCGTCGAAGTTCTACATCGTAAATGTGATCCTGCGAGAAACCGCTCTGCTGGCCATCGCCGGGATTGTTTTGGGAATCGTTATCAGCTTGCTCGCGGAAAAGGGAATCATCTACCGGATGCCGCTGATTCGAGTCGAGGTGACGGTCGGCTGGATTCTGCGGGCAACCTTCATCGCTCTTGCCGGAGCCTTGGCGGGCGCCGTGTATCCGGCGCTCAAAGCGGCCCAGAAGGATCCGATTGACGCGCTGGCCTATGAGTAAGGGGGATGGGCAAATGGAATGCAGCCGTGCTCACGTAACATGCGAGAGAGCAGCGCCACCGGCAGACCCACCACGTTAAAGTAATCTCCTTCGATGTGCGGAATCCAGCGCGAAGCTCGGCCTTGAATGGCATAGGCTCCGGCCTTGTCCATTGGCTCGCCGGTCGAGATGTACGATTCAATGTCGTCGTCGCTCAGAGTGTCCACACTAACAATTGTCGTCTCTGATCGGACATCTTCGAAAGTAGTCTGCTGGTTCTCAGTTCTCTTCCGGCCAACCAAACAAACTCCTGTTGTTACCTGATGCTTGCGCCCCGAAAGCAAGCGCAACATACGGGCGGCGTCTGCAGCGTCGCGGGGCTTGCCCAGGATTTCTCCATCTATAACGACGATGGTATCGGCGCCCAGAACAAATTCATCCGGCCTCTGGCGAAACACGGTTAAGGCTTTTTCCCGCGCCATACGCTCGGCGAACGCTTGTGGCGCTTCTCCTGGCCGGGGAACTTCAGGGATATTCGTGGCCTGCGCCACAAACGGAATACTCGCGTTGCGCAGAAGCTCCTGGCGGCGCGGAGAGGCAGAGGCGAGTACGAGCATGGAGTCTGATTCTAGCCGATCAGCTCGATGCGATTTCCGAAGGGATCGAGAATGTGGCAACGGCTGACGCCGGGAATATCATCGACTTCAGTCACCTCAACGCCAGCCCGGCGCAGTTGCACCAGGAGAGCCGACTCAGTGTTTTTTCGGTGCCGACGGCAGTTTGATCAGCCCATTCCGGAGTGATTCAAGAAACGGCTTTCCCGACGCTTCCAATTTCTGCTCCAGGCGCTCGGTGCAATCACAGTCACCACAAGCCCAGGGTTCGGAGCCGTTCTGGTCGCGGCACTTCCTCCGATCGTGCGCGTCCTGCACGCGCGTCAACTCAAAGAACTCCTCCCAATACTCGCGCTCCTCCTGCAGCGGAGTCGGGCAATAGCAAACCTCGACCCAGCGAGCCGTATCGTCCTCGCAAAGCTTCGCCTGCTGCATATTTCGCAAGTATTCTCCCTCCGCAACCGAACCCTGTCCCAGAGTTCCGTCTTCGATCGCTTTTAGGAGAGGCGGTTCGCAACCGGGCTTTACTCGCGCCCTGACCAGGTAACGCATGACTGCATTTTACTCTGCCTAACGCCAAACCGCTCGCGGCGAGGTCATCGTCCAACCCCTGAAGCGCGTCAAACGCCTGTTAGAATTAAACATTGACTCCCGCAGCTATGGACGCCGCTTTTATCCGCAATTTTGCCATTATTGCGCACATCGACCACGGGAAGTCCACGCTGGCCGACCGCCTGTTGGAGTTGACCGGATCGCTCACGGCTCGCGAGATGCAGGCCCAGGTGCTCGACTCCATGGATCTGGAGCGTGAGCGCGGCATCACCATCAAGGCTCACGCGGTTCGCATGATGTATACGGCGCAGGATGATCAGACTTACCAGCTCAATCTCATCGACACGCCCGGCCACGTGGATTTTTCTTACGAGGTCTCGCGAGCCCTGGCATCCTGCGAAGGTGCTTTGCTGATCGTGGATGCGTCTCAAGGTGTCGAGGCCCAAACTCTGGCGAATGCGTATCTCGCGATCAATCACGGCCTCGAAATCATCCCGGTCATCAACAAGATCGACTTGCCCAGCGCTGACATTGCCCGCACGAAAGAGATGATCGAAGGCGCCGTTGGCTTGGACGCATCCGATGCCGTTCTGATTAGCGCCAAGACCGGTCAGGGCGTGCCCGACGTACTGGAAGCCATCGTCAAGCGCATTCCGCCGCCCAAGGGAGATCCCGAAAAGCGGCTGCAGGCGCTGATCTTCGACTCCTGGTTCGATCCCTATCGCGGCGTGATTGTGCTGACGCGAGTGTTCCAGGGCACACTCCGCAAGGGGCAAAAAATCCGGCTAATGTGGAATGGCCGTGTTCTCGACGTCGAGACCCTGGGTGTGTTGACGCCCAAGCCGGTTGAGATCGACGAACTACGTGCAGGTGAAGTTGGGTTTCTGATCGCCAACATTAAGAACGTCGCCGACACAAAAATTGGCGACACGATCACGGAAGAAAACAATCCCGCGATCGAACCTCTGCCCGGGTTTGAAGAGATCAAGCCCATGGTCTTCGCCGGACTCTACACCGTCGATGCCCACGAGCACACGCAACTGCGCGAAGCGCTGGAGAAACTGCGCCTGAACGATTCGTCATTTTTCTTCGAGCCGGAAAGTTCGGTCGCACTGGGATTTGGATTCCGCTGCGGTTTTCTTGGCTTGCTGCACATGGAAATAATCCAGGAGCGGCTGGAACGCGAATTTAATCTGGAGCTGATCACGACCGCACCCGGCGTCCGCTACAAGATCTACAAGACCAACGGCGAGATGGTCGAAGTTGATAACCCCTCGCGCTGGCTCCCGCCGAGTGAAATAGCCAAGATCGAAGAGCCGGTCATTCTGGCTACGATTTTGACTAATGAGGAATATGTTGGCGGGATCCTGAAGCTGGTAGAAGAGAAGCGAGGTAAACAGAAGACGTTTGAATACGTCAGTTCGTCGCGCGTCATGCTGCATTACGAACTGCCGCTCAACGAAATCGTGCTGGACTTCTATGATCGCTTGAAATCGGTGTCGCGCGGCTACGCGTCGCTCGATTACCATCTTGCCGATTATTGGGAATCGCCCATGGTCAAAATGGATATCCTGGTCGCGGGTGAGCCAGTGGACGCGCTTTCCATTATCGTGCATCGCGACTTCGCTTACGAGCGAGGCAAGGCGCTGGTTTCCAAAATGCGAGAACTGATTCCACGGCAGATGTTCGAGGTTGCGATCCAGGCCTCGATCGGAGCCAAGATCATTGCCCGCGAAACCGTACATGCCATTCGAAAGAATGTCCTCGCCAAGTGCTATGGCGGCGACATCACGCGCAAACGCAAGCTGCTCGAAAAACAAAAAGAAGGCAAGAAGCGCATGAAGCGCATTGGGCGAGTGGACATCCCACAAGAAGCGTTTCTCGCGGTCCTAAAAGTGGGCGAGGACAGCTGACGAGCGAGTATAGGCGCGGGCGTCCTCGCCCGTGCGAAGGCACACAAAGGAAAAGTTACTGGCCGCTTGTGCTCGCGGCGGCGAGACGTGGCACTAGGGGAAGAGCTCGAACCAGCTGGCAGGTGTAGGGATGTGCGGGCGACTGGAACAATTCAGCTGTTCTGCGGCACTCGACAATCTCGCCGTTGTGCATCACTGCCACGCGGTGTGCGATCGTGGCAACCGACAACAAGTCGTGAGAAATATAGAGAATGCTGATGCCGAATTTCGCGCTGAGGCTGGCAAAGAGCTGCAGAATTTCTGCCTGAGTAATCAGGTCGAGAGCGCTGGTGGGCTCGTCGGCAATCAAGAGCGCAGGACGATGCAAAACAGCCATCGCAATCAGTACACGCTGCGCTTGGCCCACGCTTAATTGCGACGGATATCGTCGCAGAAAATCCGGCTCTCCGGGCAGGCTGACATTTGCCAAAGTTTCCTTGAGAGCCTCGTTTCGCTCGTCTCGCGAGCCGTGCCGATGCACTTTCCAGGCTTCTTCCAATTGGGTGCCAATACGAAGCGCCGGATTCAGTGAAGACATGGGACTCTGTAGAATGAGTCCAATTTCTTTGCCGCGGAGCGATCGAATTTCCCGCTCGCTCAGCGCCATCAAGTCGCGGCCATTGAAGTGAATCGAACCGCGAGCCTGGCCTCGCTTCAGATAGAGAAGTTTAAGGATGGCCAACGCCAGCGTGCTCTTGCCGCACCCGCTCTGGCCAACCAGCCCGAGAATTTCCCGCCTGCCGATGTCTAGCGACAAATCGCGCAGCACCTGAGGCTTTCCCGGATAGTCGACCGAAAGTCGCAGAGACAGCAGAGGCTGCGCATCCATCAGCGATTCCTGGCGACCTCATTGGTCAGTGAAAGCTGATCGATATTCCAGTAGACCTGCGGCCGCAGGACTACCGGATGCGCGTTGTGCAATGCCGGCGAAACCGCCGAGAGCGCGTTCTTGTTCACCAAATAAATAAACGGCTCCTGCTGCCACGCGATCTCCTGTACCCGGTCGAAGTCTTCCTTGCGCTTCTTCGGGTCCAGAGTGGAGGCTTGCGCCCGCATCAACTTATCGATTTCCGCTTCCCATGCGGTCGCGGGAGTTTTCTGGCTGGGGTTCCACTGGTGACTGTCGGCAGAACTGAGCCATACCGTCATTTGCGCGTTGGGATCAAGTTCGTCGTTCACTAGGCCGAGCAGGCACGCCTCGTAGTCGAATGTGCGCGTGATGCGCTCGATGAGGGATGGGAAATCCAGGGTGACGACGTTTAGCTTAATGCCGATGCCAGACAAATCCTGCTGGATCATGGTCGCCATCCGTTCGCGATACTTGTTGCCGGCATTGGTAATGAGGGAGAACTCGACCGGGTGTCCATCGTGATCATGCAAGACGCCATCCTGAAGATGGAATCCATCCGGCGCCAAACGCTGTAGCGCGGATTTCTGATCAAAAGGATGCGCCTGCAGCTTAGCGTTGAACCAGAACTTATTGGCTGGAGAAACCGGCCCGACCGCGGGACGCGCATGTCCGCGGAATACGATCCGGGCAAGGTCTTGGCGGTTGATGGCTTCCGAGATCGCTCGCCGAAAACTTGTGGCGGTGAACCACGCCTTTTTGTACGAAGGGAGCGGAGAGTTGGCGACTTGATTGAACCACATTTCCTCGGAATCGAGCGAAGCGCCGGCATCGTGCGCCATGGACGGATCTTGAGCAACTACTTTGTCGAAATATTCGGCATCAAGCGAGTTGATGAAATGAATTTCTCCGCGGGTCAGACGCAGCATCTCGATGTCACGGTTTTGCTGAATATCAAGCCGTACCGATTCGATGTAAGGCAGTGGACGACCAGCAGGATCCCTTTCCCAGTAGTTCGGATTGCGTTTCAGGATCAGGTACGACCCGGCTTTGTTTTCGTCGACGTAGTAGGGGCCTAATACTGCCATCTCTTTCTGCGAAGACTTGGCGGACATAATCGCTACTTGGTCAAACAGCCGGTCGAGGCCGGCGATCGGCGCCGGAAAGGTGACGCGGACACGATTTTTCGGCAGAACCTCGGTCTCCACTTTGCCTTCTGACGAACGAAACGCATCTCCGGTCGGAGAGTGTAGCGCGGGATCCATGAGCTGCTGCATGGTGAACGCCACATCGTCGGCGGAAAAAGGAGTGCCATCGGAGAATCGCAGCCCATCGCGCAGTTGGAAGGTGATTGTCTTCCCACCATTCGTAACCTTCCACGAGGCGGCGAGTTCGGGCTCAAGATCCTGCGTGAGCCGGTTCACACGCAGCAGCACGCCGCCGGTTAAGTATCGGACGGTTTCTGAGGCGTCGTCCGCGGCCAGCAGCGGATTGAGAGTTTTTGGCTCCGATCGCAAACAGAAACGTAATTCGCCGCCAGACTGCGCCAGTAGGCCAGTCGAACCAAAAGCAATCAGCGTTATGAGAATCAAACACGCCAGATATTTTTTCATACCGGCAACTCCTCTTTCGTCAGGACAAGATGAAAGCTACTTACCACGAGGATGAAGAGCATGAGGGGAACCAACTGCCACGGCTGGGCGGAAGTGGTCGAAAAGCTTTCCAGTTCGCGTAGCAGGCTGCCCCACGAAGGCAGAGGCTCCGCGACCCCCAAACCGAGAATCCCTAGATTGGCTTCGGTCAGGATGAAAACCGGAACGGAGATCCAGAATTGCGCATACAGCACCGGCTTTAGATTGGGCACAAGATGACGCCACAACAGGCGGAATCCGTTGCTGCCTGAAGCCCGTGCTAAGAGAATGAAATCCGATTGTGCCAGGGCCCGCGCGTCAGCGCAGATGACGCGAGCTGCGCCTGCCCAGCCGAGACATCCCAGCATGGCAAAGGTGATCAGCACTGAAATTATCGGAGACACGTTCAACGGCAAGAGCGCGCGAACCGTGATCAGCAGGAAAAGCCAGGGCAGCGACAGGAAAAGATCCGTGCCCGCCATCACCAACCGCTCCACCCAGCCACCGACGAACCCAGCAACGCCGCCGATAAGAGCCGCCAACAAGCTGGCCAACAAAGCGGCCGCTGGTGCCATCAAAAGCGACACACGAGTGCCGTAGAGAAGGCGCGAAAATCGGTCTCGCCCTAAATCGTCGGTGCCCAAAAGATGTTGTCGAGAAGGCGAGGCGTCCGGCTCATCCCGAAATTGGTGCGCATACGATGCCGGCGCAATGACGTTCGCCAGCAGGCAAGCAGCCGACACCGTCACCAGAAAAACAATCGCGGTTGCGCGAGCCCACTTCATGCTTCACTCGCGCGAAAAGTTCTGCCCATCATGTCGGAAGCAGAATTGGCCACGAGCGTCACCAAAGTGACGATCATGGTTAGATTGACCAGCAAAGCTACGTCTCGTCCCAGAGCCGCTTTCCACGCCAGTTGGCCGATTCCAGGAATGTCACACAAAGCTTCCATGGGGATCGCAGCGGTAAACGCGACACTGACCGTGACTCCGAGCAGGGCGAGAAGCTGCGGCGCGGCTGTGGGTAGAATGTGCCAAACCAGGACACGCATGTTTCCCAAGCCTTTCGCTCTTGCGGTCAGCACGTGGGGCAACGCGGAACTCCGCGTCAGCAGATTTCGCGAGTAGCGAAAGATTTTCGGGAAGACAACCAAACCGAGCAGCAAGCGCACTGGCGCTTGTGTTAACACAAACAATAATGCGAGCACGGCCGCGGGCAGGCAGAGCAAAATGCCGACCAGCAGGCTGCCCAACAGATCGAGATACCACGCTCTCGACATCACGATGGCAACTGCGAGCAGCAAACCAGCGCTCCAGCCCAAAGCCAGTCCCAAAGCGACGGACTTCAAAGTCTCGGGCAGACGCTCGGCCACAAGCTGCGAAACCGGCCGTTGCAGAGTTCGCGAATTTCCCAGGTCGCCGTGCAGCAACCGGTTCAAATAACGAAGATAGAAAAGGAAAAGATTGGCGTCGCCCGCTTGGGTTTGCCGCAGAGCCTGAATGCTTCGCGCGCTCAGTCGCGCATCCAACTCTTCCTCGTCTACGCCGAAGCCGGGAGCGAGACGCACGAGGGTCGCACCGAGAAAGCCGCCGATCAGGACGGTGATCACAAGTTTGGCCGCGAGTTTTGGCAATGCGGATAGCGTTTCGATACCCTCAGCGTGTCATTCCAAATGATCGCGGGCCGGGCCAAGCCGTTCTGCGCCCACTTCCCCAGGCGGGACTCCAAACTGAGTTAAGGCTAGTGATATCAATGAATTTTCTTGAGAGCAATCACTTGCGGCGAGGGCGGCAAACTTAAGTAATCCGGATTTGCGATGACGCGCGGATAGCTTGGAGCTGGGTCAGGCTACAGCATGAGAATGGGCACCCATTCGCCGGTTGCGATCCGCTCGCGATCGGGTGGAATCACGATATAGCAGTTCGCCCGCGCGGTCGCGGCGATGTCTCCCGATCCTTGCCAGCGCAGCAGTTCGACCTCTGCTTGCTCAAACTCGCCGGAGAGAATTGCGGGCAGGAAGCGTTTCAAGCCTAACTTGGTTTTAATTTCGGACTTCAACTTTGCGTGCAGGAAAACAAGTTTTCGCGCTGTCATGCCGGCGAGGGCTTCCAATACCGGCCGAACGAAGAGTTCGAATGTCACCATCGTCGAGACTGGGTTTCCAGGCAGGCCGAAGAAATATTTGTGACGCTCAGAGGCTTCCGCTCCACACGGGGCACGTCCGAAGACAACCGGCCGGCCGGGTTGAATCTGTGCGCCGGTAAAGAAAAATTCAGCTTGAAACTGCGCCAGCACTACTTCCACCAAATCATATTTGCCCATCGAGACTCCGCCGGTAAGCAGAAGTAGGTCGGCCTCGAACCCGTCTGCGATTAACTCCCGCAGGCGTTCAGGTTCGTCAGGAGCAATGGGCAGCAGCAGCGGTTCGCCGCCTGCGGCCCGGATTTGTGCCGCCAGCGAGTAGGTGTTGGAATTGCGAATCTGATTGGCCGCGAGCGGAACGTCGATGTCGGCCAGTTCATCGCCCGTGGCAAGAACAGCGATGCGAGGCTTCGAATACACCAGCAGGCGCGAGCGTCCGACGGACGCGGCTACGGCAATCGCCGCGTGATCCAGACGCGTGCCCGGAGACAATAGCCGGTCGCCCCTTTTAGCCTCAGCCGCGACCGGAACGATGTTATCGCCAGCGGTAACTCCTTTGGCGATCGTAACCTGATCGCCATCTCGCGATGTGTATTCGACCATTACAACGGAATCGCAACCTGGCGGAGCGGGCGCGCCGGTCATGATCGCCGCCGCCTGACCAGACTCGATCCTGAGCGACGCATCCGCCGTGGCCCCGGCTTTGATTTCAACCACGACCTTCAGCGTCGCCGGAAGCTGTGCCAAGTCCGCGGCACGCACGGCGTATCCGTCACGCGTAGCCCGCGGAAAAGCAGGAAAGTTACGATCGGCAAGCACCGGCTCGGCCAGAATCTGGCCGGGACTGTCGAGCAATTCCACTAGCTCCTTGCCTCGCGGACGCAGGGTTGCGGCATGCTCCTCGACCAAGTGGCGCGCCTGCTCAAAGCTCAAGATAATCGCCGGCGTGGGCGTGGAAGGCATGGAAGAGATGATACGACAGGCGGTGGGAAGTTTCGATTTGCGAATGTAGGCGCGAGCGTCCTCGCTCGTGCGGGTTGAGACTGATCGTACAACGGGGACGCGCGCTACACGTATCTTTGGAGGGTCTGGCGCAATTGCTGGGGGTCCGTCGCATACATCATCGCAGTGTCGAACGCTGTGACTCCCGCACGGACAAGCTTCTCGAGTTCGCCATCAAAATGCTGCATGCCCTCGGACGCGCCATCCCGCATTGCGTGCAGCAGATTCTCGCCGGAGGAATCGTGCACATCGATGCACGATTGCGTATGGGGATTGGCCTGGAGAAATTCCACAATGGCGATTCGCCCGCTGCCATCTTTACGCGGAAGCAGCCGTTGCGAAACGATATAGCGGAAAGTTCTTGCCAGCCGGCTGCGAATCGAAGACTGTTCGTCCCCGGGGAAGGCGCTGACGATTCGCTCAACCGTCTTCACAACGCTCACGGTACTTAGACTGGTGAGAACCAGGTGCCCATTCTCGGCGGCCTCCAAAACCATTTCCATGGTCTCGCGGTCGCGCATCTCGCCCACTAGGATCACGTTCGGCGCCTGCCGCAACGCCGCGCGCATGGCCAATGCAACGCTGGGAGTATCACTGTGCAGCTCGCGCTGGTGAACCGTGGCCCGCTTGTGAGTGTGCAGGAATTCGATGGGATCTTCGATGGTGATGATATGGCAGACCTGCTCCCGGTTGATGCTGTCGAGAAGTGCAGCCAGCGTTGAGGACTTCCCCGAACCGCGTGGCCCGGTGACCAACACTATGCCATCGCGAAGGCGCGCCACTTCTGCCAGTTGCGACGGCAGACCCAGCGAAGCCAGGACCGGAATCCCGGTCGCGATGACGCGCATCACCACCGCGCAACTGCCACGCTGAATAAAAACATTCACCCGGAAACGGGCAACTCCCGTGAGCCCGTAGGAGACGTCGCAATAGCCCTGCTCTCGCAAGATGGCGATCGCCTGCTTGTTTTCACCGATCAGATCGGAGGCAATGCGGCGGGTGTCATCGGCGGTGAAGGGGCGGAGCCCAGCACCCTGCACGCCGATCAGTTGACCGTTCACTTCTACCTGGGGCATTCGACCGGGCGAAAAAATGAGATCGCTGACTTGATTATTCGCACGCAGGACGGCTGCCAAAAGCGCGTGCGTGGCCATTGCGCCCGAGCCGGTCGGGGGATCGAGAACAACAGAGATAGGTGCGGTGCCGGGTGCCGCCATAGCTTCATTTCTGGGGGAGTACGGGGATCGAGCCCCGTGTAAGCATCTGAGCTTTACTCTAGCGAAATCGGCGGAAGGGTTCTAGGGAGAACGTCAACGGCATACACCTTCGTAATGAAGTTTTTGGGAAGACAAGAAAGGCGGCATTTTCAGCCGCCTCACCTCGTTAGGAGTTGAATTGCTATTGCTTCTTTGTGGTCGTCTTCTTCTTGGTACCATAACTGGTTTCGACCGGAGCTCCGAGTCCCTGCAGCATAGCCTTGGCCTCTTCCGCATGTGGGCCGGTCGGCGCCAATTCAAGGTATTTCTGGAAAGCCTCGGCTGTACCCGGCGGCGCTACCATTTTGTCTCCCTGGAGAGTGGCTGCGCCAATCAGATTCGTGCCCTTCCAGTAATAGGCGTCTGCGCGGGCAGGATCGGCGGCAATCGCCTTATCGAAAGCCTCCGCTGCGGCTTTCCGCATGTCCCCATTGCTGGTGGTGTTGGCGTTGGTCAAAATTGCTCCCAGATTGAAGTAATACAGTCCGGCGCCGGCGGGGTCTAATTGCGCCGCCTGGTTGTAAGCCTTCACCGCGTCATCGGTTTTACCGTCCTGGGCTTCCGCCTTGCCGAGGTTGTTATAAAACTGGGCAAGCACCTTGTTCGCGTCCGGCGTCTTCTGCGGGGCCGCATCCAGAGCTTTCTGCTTAAGCTCTACCGCCTTCTGGTAATCCGTAACCGCAGCATCATAGCGCTTCGCTTTCTCCGCGCTGCTGGTCTGCTTGACTGCCGAACTGGCTTCATAGTCTCCCAGCTTGGCCCAAAGGAGATCGCGGTTCGGATCCATCTTCGTCGCATCCGTCATCTGGGCAATCGCGGTATCGAGATCGCCCGCATCCGAAGCCGCCTTTGCCGCTGCCAGCTTTTCGTTCAGGCTCTTGATGGTCATGTTTTCTTTGGCAACGTTGGCCGCCCGCTCCTGCTGCTGCTTCAACTGCTCGGGCGTTAACCCCGATCCTTGCGCGGCAGCGGCCGCCTCCTTCTTCATGTCAAAATCCAGGGTGTTCTCATCCGCGCTGGCGGCAAACCCGTTGTAGTGAAAAATTTCTTTGCCATCCGTTCCGAGGAGCGTGACCTTGTAGTGGCCAAGCCCAATACCCAAAGAAAAATACTCGCCTTTGTTGTTGGTTTTGATGTCGTACTTCCGGCCGTTTTCGATATTCACCCACTCCACGGTGGCGCCGACAATCGGCTTACCGTCTACGTCTTTGCAGACGCCCTTCACACTCCCCGTGTCCTGCGCGAATGCCGGGCTGGCGCAAAGCCCCGCTATCAACATCAAAAGCGCCAGTACTACGAAATATTGCTTCATCGTCATCGCCTCCCAATCAAACTTGGACTCTGATTTCCAATTCTCAGCGCGCAAAACTTCGCGCGCGTCTTTATCTTCTTTTCTTGCAATGAAAGTCGAAACCGACTCGCGCGCTACGTTTTTGCTACGGTTTCGCAATAGGCGATCGGATCCGCAGCGCCAGCCTCGTGAAAGGCCCGGAGCCGCAGCACACAACTATCGCATACGCCGCAAGCGCGATCTTCTCTGCTATAACAAGACCACGTTAAATCCAAGGGAGCGCCCAATTCAAGGCCCAGGATCACAATTTCGGACTTTCGCTTCGCGATCAGCGGAGTTACGATTTCGATTCGCCCATCTTTGGTTCCCGTCTTCACAACCTCGTTAAAGGCGCGATAGTACGCGGGCCGGCAATCCGGATACCCTGAGCTGTCCTGTTCCACCGCTCCGATGTAAATCTTTTCCGCTCCCAGGACTTCAGCCCAGCTCACCGCGACGGACAAAAAGTGTGCGTTGCGGAAGGGTACGTAGGTTACCGGGATTTCACGCCCGATGGTCGCGGATTCTGGTACCGCTATATTGGGATCCGTCAAAGCCGATCCGCCAATCACCCGCAAAGCGTCGTTTCGGACCACCAGCCTTTCATGAATCCCCAGGCGGTCGCAAATGTCCAGAAAGGCTCGTCGCTCCCGCTCTTCAGTGCGCTGACCATAGCTGATGTGCAACGCAGCCGCGTTGAACTCCCGCACCGCAAGCGCCGCGCAGACGCAAGAATCCATGCCACCACTGAGCAGAACGACCACGCGAGATGTTTTGCCACTCATCGGACCTCTGTGCGAACCCTTCCTGCGCAACTTCTTTGTGTACAAAGGAAACCGGCCCCTGGCCTTTGGAAGTCGACGACCATCAACTCCTTACACGCTCTTCATGGCCGGATCCCAGATGAACTTGTGGAGCTGCAATCCCAAACGAGCCGGAACGCTGTCGGCCAGCATCCACTCCGCGAGTTCACGCGGATCGAGCAAACAGTGCGAGCTGTCTCGCGGACCGCCTGCGTCTTTGCTGAATGCGGGAGAAAACAAAACCGCGGTCACGCGTCCCGCCAGATTATGCCGCACCACAAAATCGCGCGCGAACTCATAATCCGTCCGGCTGCTCAACACGAATTTGACCTCATCGGTCGAATCGAGTACTTCCAGGTTGTGTATGTAGAAGCTATCGGCCTCGCCGGAATCTGGACACTTCACGTCCACGATCTTGACCACGCCTTTCGGCACCCGCTCCAGCGGCCGTTCGCCGCTGGTCTCAAGCAAAACCGTGTAGCCGTCATCCAACAGGTGCTGCATCAGCGGCACCACTTCGCGCTCCTGCAGCATCGGCTCGCCGCCCGTGATCTCCACCAATCCGTTGGCGCTGAGATGTTCCACCTCTTCCACGATCTCTTCCACGCTCATGCGATGACCGCCGCTGAAAGTGTACTCGCTGTCGCACCAGGAACAACGCAGATTACAACCCGTCAGACGCACGAACACACAAGGCAGTCCGGCATACGTGGACTCGCCCTGGATCGATTTATAAATCTCCGTGATCTGCATGGTGAGGCTCGGTCCCGGACGATAGGCTACGGCTCGGAATAGGTTGCCGTCGTCGTATCCGTTTCAAACACCGTGACGTTCTTCACTCGTACCCGGCCGTGGGTCACGCTATCGAGCTTCTGGTTGGTCTGATCGTAAAAATACTTGGCCAGATTCTCCGCCGACGGATTCAACACGGTAAACGGCTCCAGATCGTTAATCATCTGGTGATCGAGCCGCTCGATGGCGTGCCGCATCACCTCGCGCAAATCCTTGAAATCGAGCAGCAAGCCAGCTTTGTCCAGCTCGCTGCCGGCCAGCGTCACGCGCACTTTGTAATTGTGCCCGTGCGGATTCTCGCACTTGCCTTTGTAATTGCGCAGGTAATGCCCTGCGGCAAAAGAATCGTCTACAGTAACTTCAAACATGAACCCTCGTGGGCGGCCTCTCAGCACGAAACGCAAGGCATCGCCCAATTGGCTATTGTACCGCGTCAAAAGCAACCGAGTTAGCGCGGTTTCTTGCTTTCGTTCTGCGCCACCCGCGCCTTTACCAGCCTTTTTACCAGCGCGACCGGCAGTGGCTTGTCAATGGGGAAGTGGATCGTCCCTTTGGATGTTGAGAAACCCTCAAGCTCGTCCTTAAACGCTTCGATAACCGCGGCTGTGGGGAACAAACTGCAGTGGTTCGAAAACGCAGCGAACCACACTAGCACTCTTCTGTCCTTGAACGCAGGAATCCGATAGCTAATAATCTCGGTCGCCTGCGGTGGCACAGCGGACCGAATCGCGGCGCGCATTTTGTTAAAGGTGTTGCGGGCGGGTTCTGGGATTCCAGTAAGGTATTCATCGACATTCTTGGGGGCGATCTTGCTTTTCGACGCAGCCCTGCGATTGCGAGAGTTCGCTTTTTTCATACAGTCATGCCACGAAGGCCCTACTCAAGTCCTTTCACCGGCTCAGTACGCCTCTATTCCTCCTAAAACAGCCGGATAGCCTTAGCCTGCTCGATCGCCGAGACTTTCCTGAGTTCCGCCAACACCGGCTCGGGCACAACTCCGTCCACGTGCACGACCGCGATGGCTTCGCGGGGCTTCGCATTTCCCACTCGGCGGCCCAGGGAGAAATCGGCGATGTTGATTTTGTGATTGCCCAGAATGGTGCCGACTTTCCCGATCACGCCGGGCACGTCGCGATTGCGCAGGTAAATGAGATTGCGTTCGAGCGGGGCCTCCACTTCGATACCGTCCACGTGCAGCAAGCGTGGGGCATCCTTGTGCAAAATGGCGCCCTTAACGATGTGTTCTTCCGCTTGAGCTTTGACTGCAATCGAAAGAACGCTCCCCGCTCCTCCAGTCGAACCTTTGGGCTTGCGCTCTTCGTGGATGCGTAACCCGCGTGACGAAGCAATTGCGGCCGCGTTCACCAGATTCGCTTTTTCCTCCAGAGCCTCGTTCAAAATGCCCTTGATCGCACCGTTGCGGATCAACTCCGTTTTCCATTCCGCAATGTGGCCGCTGTAGCCCAGCGAAATTTCCTCCAGCGCGCCTTCGCTGACCTGCGCCAGGAACGAACCTAGTCTTTCCGCCAGCACGATGTAGGGCTGTAGTTCGACATATTCATCGTGCGAAACCGACGGCACATTCACGGCGTTCTGGATGACCCCGTGCTTGAGATATTCCTTGACCTGCAGGGCAATCTGATAGCCCACAGCCTCCTGCGCCTCGTGCGTTGAGCCACCGATGTGAGGCGTGAGAATTACGTTTTCCAAGGCCGTGAGCGCGGAGTTCTTCAGCGGCTCTTCGACAAATACATCTAGCGCTGCGCCCGCCACATGGCCTTGCTTCAGGGCGTGTGCAAGCGCCGCTTCATCGACCAATTCCCCGCGCGCGCAGTTCACCAGACGCACGCCCCGTTTCATCTTCTTCAAGATTTCGGCATTGATCATGCCAGTGGTCTGTGGAGTAAGACCGACGTGCAGCGTCAGATAATCCGACGCCGCGTAGACTTCCTCCAGCTTGGCGAGTGCGATGCCCTGCTCTTTGGCGACTGCGGTCGAGACAAATGGATCGTGCGCGATAATCTCCATCCCGAAGGCGCGGGCTCGCCGCGCGACTTCCATTCCGACTTTTCCCAGGCCAACAATGCCCAGCGTCTTGCCGCGCAGTTCCGTGCCCTGCAAAGACTTTTTCTCCCACTTGCCGGCGTGCATCAACTCATTCGCCCGGCAGAGGTGGCGAGCCAAGGCCAGCATCATCGCCAGGGTGTGCTCCGCGACCGCGACCGCGTTCGCTCCGGGCGTGTTCATGACCGCAATGCCCTGCCGCGTTGCGGGCTCCAGATCGATATTGTCGACCCCGACTCCGGCCCGACCGATCACACGCAGTTTGCGCGCGTGAGCCAGCAACTCGGCATTCACTTGAACCGCGGAGCGGACGATCAGCGCGTCCGCCGATTCCAACTGAGCCGCCAACCCGCCTTCCATCTGATCGGGCGTGACCACGATCCATCGCGGCTCGCGCAGCAAGTCCACGGCCGACGCGGATATTTTTTCAGCGATGACAATTTTCATAAATTAAATCGGCCACGGATGGACACGGATTAAGTGTCGTGGCGCATCTATGTTGATCCGTCTTGATCGGCGGAAATCCGTGCCTGGTTATGGAATCTTAACTTCGTGCGACAGCTTCCACCCTTGCCGACTTCGCGTACACTTCCTGAGCCGCGCGAACCGCCGCACCATATTCGACGGGCTGACCGGTCACGCTCGCAAGCACGTGCTCAAGCGCCGCTAGGATGCCAACGGTATCGAGATAGTCGTAATATCCCAGATGGGCAATGCGAAACAGTTGTCCCTTCATCTCGCCTTGGCCGTTTGCCACAACCGCAGCGAAACATTCGCGGAACTGTTTTACGATGGCGCCGGAATCGATATCGCTCGGCGATTGAATCGCGGTGAGCGCCGCCGCGGGAGCCGACGGGGCGAACAGCTTCAATCCCAAAGCCTGTGCGCCGGCGCGAGTCATCTCCGCTGCCAGTTCCGCGTTGTCGATGAGCGCCTTGCGGCCGGTTACCAGATCACCATCGCCCATCTGACGAATGAAATCGAGCGCCGCTCCCAGCGCGGCGAATAACGAAGTCGCGGGCGTATACGCCGACTCGCCTTTCGCTGCGGCCTTGCGCTCCCTGCGGAAATCGAAGTAATACCGCGGAGACTTGGCTGTTTCCATGCGCTTCCAGGCGCGTTCACTGACAGCACAATAGGCCAGGCCCGGCGGGATCATTAGGGCCTTCTGCGATCCGCCGATGATGATGTCGATGCCCCAGCGATCTACATCGAAGTGCGTGGTGCCGAGGCCGGTAATCGCGTCTACGATAAACAGCGTGTCGTCGCCGACGGAACGCACTAACTGCGCGATGCCCTTCACGTCATGACGCACGCCCGTCGAACTCTCGGTCGATTGCATATAGACAGCGCGAGTGTCCGGCGTCAGCTTCCGCCGAACTTCGTCGAGAGAGAAAGCCTGCCCGTAGGGCACGCTGAGAACATCGACTGCACACCCAAAGGCCTTGGCCAGATCGCACCAGCGCTCGCCGAATTTCCCAGCCGTGAGCACCAGCACTTTGTCTCCCGGCGAAGTCAGATTCGAGACCGAGCCTTCCATCACGCCGGTTCCGGACGACGCCAGCACCAGAACGTCGTTCTCGGTGCCGATGAAATCCTTCATGTCGGCGAGCACTCGCGAATACAGCGCGCGGAAGTCAGCCGTGCGATGGTGCATGGCAAAAGACGACATCGCAGTCTGAGCCGCGGGGAGAATGGGTGTGGGGCCGGGAGTAAAAAGACGGTTCTTGCGCAGCATTCCGATAACGTCCTTGAGATCGTAATTATTTTCGTTCTCAAGTAGTTTATCGGAAGCTGGCGGTTCTGACATGCGTCCCGTATTTCACCGGTACGAGCGGGCGCGGGGGCGGACTATAAATTCAAGCGCGAGCCGATTTTGACGCGAGAATCTCTGGCTTTGCTACGTCTGGCGGCTTGGCAAAGAGTTCGCCGGCCCTAGCGAAGAGCGCTTTGGCTATTTCGCCGGTGAGGTGCGCATTCCGGCCGCTCTCATCGGCAAACGTATCAAAAATGCCGTATTTGCCAGGTCCCATTTTTATGGCGTACCAGCTGATGGTTCCTGGCTCACGCTCTGCAAGCGGCTGTGCCGACTTCAGAAACGCTTCCACTTCCTTCTCTTTGCCCGGCTTAGCTTCTAATTGTGCCCAAATGGCTAATCTGCTCATGAGGTCGCCTCCTGCACACTTAAGATGCAGGAAAAACGGATTGGGAGCAAACATTGGCCGTATGACACCGGGCACGGACCTCCAACCAGTCCGCTATAATTGCCGCATCATGAGCCTCATGGAACAAATCCAGAAAGACATTACTGCCGCCATGAAGGGACACGAGGAAAAGCGGCTCTCTTGCCTTCGCATGGTCAAGACCGCGATCAAGAATCGCGAGATCGATAAGATGGCTCCGCTCGACGACAAAGAAGCGCAACAAGTGCTGAGCACGCTGATCAAGCAGCGCAAAGAGTCGGTCGAGCAATTCACCAAGGGCGGCCGCCAGGAAATGGCGGACAACGAAGCCGCCGAGATCAAGATAATCGAGGCTTACATGCCCGAGGCGGCCAGCGAGGACGAGATTCTAGCCGGAGTGAAGGCCGTCATCGCCGAGATGGGTTCACCCACGATGAAAGACATGGGCGCGGTCATGAAGAATGTTATGGCCCGCTTCAACGCTGCCGGCGTTCGCGTGGACGGTAAGGTGGTTAGTGATGCGGTAAAGCGAGAGCTGGCGGCGAGCTGAGATCGCTGGGCCTGATCTCTCCACGACACGGTTAGTAAGCTTCTTTTCGATGGCGGAAAGAGTGCATTATGACTTCTGTTCCAAGTATGTCGTACCGCAGACGGTACTCGCGCCAGCGGATTCGCCATTGCCCTTCGCCAGGCCTGAGACCTGCGAGTTTCCTGATCGGGTACTGGCCACTTCGATTGTGCGGATCTTCGGCGAGTATGGTGACTAACTCATTGAGTGCGTTCACCAATGACTGGTTACCTTTCGAGGTCTTCCGAAAATCGCGTTCGAATGAAGGCGTGGTCAGGACGCGAAATCGGGAGGTCATGAGGTGCTTATTTCTTAATTTTGGCAGCCGCCGGCCGAAGCTCAGTCAGAAACTTGGCAGCTTCCCGCGCTTTTCCCCGATGGTATTCGGTGTTGCTCTTCCCGATCTGCCTTTTTATCGCGGGATCACGAAGTTCTAAGTAGTCCTCCAAATCATCAACGTGCATGATGCCAGCCACCGGAATGCCGTCTTTCTCAAGAATGAAGTATTCCCGGTTAATGTGCGCGCGCCGGACAACCTGGCCGAGGTTGATGCGTGCTTTAGTCAGCGGAATGCGATGTACTACGCTCTTCATAATGTCCCTCGACATTGATTAATACCAATCAATATCGATTATAGGCGGCGTGGGGGCATTGTCAAGGATGTAGCGGCCTTTTCTCATTTGCTCCTCTGCAATTCCCGGTAGGCTTCGCTCTTCGACATCCCCATTTCTTTCGCGACTTTCTTCAGCGCAGCCTTTTCGTCGAGCTTCTCCTCGGCGATGATCTGCTCAACTCTTTGCCGGATGCTCAATCGCGCGTGTGACGCTTTCTTTTCCGCAGCTTCCATTTTGCCGATCAGCAGCGTGATCTCGCCCTTGATATCTCCGCGGGCTTTCAGCGTTTCCAGTACGTCGCTGGCACTCCCGCGCAAGAACTCTTCATGGATCTTAGTCACTTCGCGGGCGATCACTACGTGCCGCTCGCTTCCGAGAAGGTCGACGATGTCTTCCAGCGCTTCTTTCACCCGATGAGGCGCCTCGTAAAACACTTGCGTGCGTGGCGATTCGCGAATGCTTTCCAGAAGCTGACGCCGCTGGCCAACCTTCGTCGGAAGGAATCCGCTGAAGCGGAAAGAATCGGTCGGCAGGCCGCTGGCGACCAGAGCCGCCAGAAATGCCGACGCGCCCGGAATGGGTACCACCGGCAAGTGATGTCGAATCGCTAGCGAGATCAGCCGGAATCCAGGATCAGAAATGCCCGGCATGCCCGCGTCGGTGACCAGAGCAATCCGCGCCCCCTGCTCAAGTTCAATTACAAGCTGTGCAGCGCGGGTCATCTCGTTATGTTCGTGATAGCTGGTGGTGCGTGTCGTGATGCCGTAGTGGTTGAGCAGCTTCTGAGTCTGCCGCGTGTCTTCGCAGGCGATCAGGTCGGCTTGCTTCAGCACCCGCAACCCCCGCAGCGTGATGTCTTCGAGGTTGCCGATTGGCGTTGCCACCAGATAGAGTCCGGGCGATAAAGCGCCTTCGCCTCCTGGATTCTTGATTTCTCCCAGCGCCATCGACGCGAGTCTATCACCGATGCAGGGGCTGGGCCGATGTCGGCGCGATCGTCCTCGCTCGTGCTGGCTGAGCGAAGATGTCCAAGTTCTGCCTGGTGGCAGCCGACCTGCCGCCGGCTCCAGCACCAGAGAGGACGCTCGCGCCTCATTGACGGCGGGCGGGGCGATACCTAGAATTAAAATCAGGGTCTACGACTTATTGCAGGGGGGCGACGTCAGGAGTCCATGCCACTTTACGAATACGAGTGCAAGAAGTGCCATCACCGCTTTGAGCGGATCGTAAAATATTCCGATCGCCCCATGAAGAAATGCCCGGACTGCGGCGGTCCGGTCGAGCAGACGATCACCGCTCCCGCAGTGCAGTTCAAGGGCTCGGGGTGGTACGTCACTGACTACGCCAAGTCCTCGACAACAGCGTCGTCCTCGAATGGAGATTCCAAGTCGAAGGATGAGGCAGCATCCAAGAAGGAATCGGCTTCGAAAGAGGAGTCGACTTCTAAGAAGGAAGAAAAATCTTCGAAGTCGAGCGAGAAGTCAAAGTCGGAGAGTCCTAGCAAGAAAACCGAGAAGAAATAATGCGCGAAAGCTGAGAGCGTTTCACTACTCGCGTGATCCTTCAAGACCTGACGGTCTTTCAGGATGACATCTCGAATGTGTGGGTGGCTGCATGTCTCACCGCCACGTCATGTCGTAGCCCAGCGCGCTCAAGATGTGATTTTCAAACTCATATTCCAGGATCACGTCGAAGTTGTTCGCCGAGAACTCCCACGATGAAGCGTACTTCGTAAGTTCGGGCTGGTAAAACGAATACGCCGTGGAATACCGTACATTGCAGGGCTTCGGACAAGCAATCATGCCGGTTGGGTTGGCTCGCTGCTCGCCGGTCGCGGCGAACAAAACTTCCGGCGACACATCTGGCTCGGCCGCTACCAATAGCTGATGAGGCTCCGCGCTCAGGGCACGCGCATCGCCGGGGCGTATGTCTGCGGACACGTTGTTAGAGAGTTGCTGCAGCGGATTGAGGTCGATCTGCTGTGCCACGCTCTGCTGCGCTTCCGTCCAGATCACCTTAAGCTCAGCATCGGAATGCTGAGTCTGATTTATGAATCCGGCCGCGGGAACAGGGCTCTTTGGACTTCCCCCGCATCCCAGGAGAATTATCGTCAGAACGACCGTAACAGCAATTCGATTCATCGTGATCCCGCAAGGCGCTACTAATGTCATCGGCACAGGGTGATTCTTCTGGAACGTGCTCGTCGGCCCGAACGTCATACGTCCTTCGCGTAATGTGTCCCCCGGGTGCAGCATGAAATGAGCGGCTTACCGAATTGAATCCGTGCAAATCGCTGAGATCCGTGGCTGCTCGTCGTCTGTGATTGAATAAAAGACTGAGGTGATTCGTGACCGTCTCGTCGAAGCCGCCTTCTTCGATTCCGACCGGGATCGCCGCGATTGCAATCGTCTTCTTCCTTGTCTCGGCCTATCTTGGCGTGCTTGGCCTGGTCATGCTGGCGTCCCCTGGCGCGGTGTCGATGGCGCTGGGAGCGCCGCTGCTCGGCGGCTTGGAGCTGGCCGGACCCTATATGTTCTTGTTGATCGGCGCGGTTGGCGCGCTAATCGGGTGGGGATTGTTGCGCCTGAACAAGTGGGCGCGGCGGGCCGCCATTGTTGTGGCGCTAATCGGAGTCGTGACGCTGGTCCCCGCGGTTTCGGCGGCGGCAGTGGATTTCCGCGCGTCGCTGCTTTGGGGCGGACTGGGGATTATCGTGCGCGTGATAATCGTCTGGTATCTGTATCAGTTGCCAGTAGCCGAAACTTTCGCAAAAAACTAGCCACGGATTTCACAGATTCGCACAGATCAGAAACTTCAAACAATATTCTTTCAGATCTGTGACAATCCGCGTACATCCGTGGCTTATTTTACCGCCTCGCCTTTACCTGTTCTTGCTCGCCCACGCGCTTGCTGACTTCGAATTTCATCTTCCCGGCTTTCTTGTCGGCGTCGACGATCACGTGATCGCCGTGCAGCACTTCGCCGTCGAGAATCTTAAGCGCCAGCGGATCCTGTACCATCTTCTGAATCGCCCGCTTCAATGGCCGCGCTCCGAAATTCGGATCGAAACCCTCGGCGAACAGCAGGTCTTTCGCCGCGTCTGTCAGTTCAAGCGAAATCTTGCGATCGGCCAGGAGGTGGCGCACATCTTCCAACCGCAGCTCGATGATCTTCACCAATTGTTCGTTACCCAGGGGCCTAAAGATGATGATGTCGTCTACACGATTCAGGAACTCCGGCTTGAAATGCCCGTGCAGAGCATTGATCACATGCTTCGAAGCCTCGTCGAAATCTTTCTCGGAACGTAGGCCTTCGGCTTGTAAGAAGGAAGATCCGAGGTTCGATGTCATAATGATCACAGTGTTGCGGAAATCGACGGTGCGGCCTTTTCCGTCCGTAAGGCGGCCATCGTCCATCATTTGGAGCAGTACGTTGAAGACATCGGGATGCGCCTTTTCGATCTCATCAAACAAGACGACCGCGTACGGATGCCGTCGCACCTGCTCCGTGAGTTGTCCGCCCTCCTCATATCCGACGTATCCTGGCGGCGCGCCGATCAGCCGCGAGACCGCATGCTTCTCCATGTATTCAGACATGTCAATTCGCACCATGGCGTGCTCATCGTCGAACAGAAACTCAGCCAGCGCGCGGGCAAGTTCAGTTTTGCCAACGCCCGTGGGACCGAGGAAAATGAACGAACCAATCGGACGCTTGGGATCGCTCAAACCGGCACGGGAGCGGCGGATGGCATTTGCAACTCGCTCTAAGGCCTCATCCTGGCCGACGACGCGTTCCCGCAGCCGATCTTCCATGTTGATCAGCTTTTTGACCTCACCTTCGAGCATCTTCGATACCGGAATGCCTGTCCACTTGGAAACAATGCGGGCGACGTCCTCTTCGTCCACTTCTTCTTTCAACATCCGCGACTTGCCCTTGCCGTCCATCTGGGCCGTGAGCTTGTTCAGTTCTTCCTCGGTTTGGCGCAGCAGGCCATAGCGAATTTCCGCCACGCGCTGCAGGTTTCCCTTGCGCTCTTCGGCTTGCTCTTCGGTTTTTAACTGCTCCATCTTTTCTTTGAGAGCGCGGGAGCGCGCAATCAGGTCTTTTTCCCGCTTCCAGTTGGCCTTCAGCGTATTGGCTTTCTCGCGAATCTCGGCCAGTTCTTTGTCAATCACCAGGAGCCGGTCTCTCGAGTTGGGATCGTCTTCCTTCTTCAGCGCCTGGCGCTCGATTTCGAGCTGGGTCGCTTTGCGCTCGAGCTGGTCGATATCCGTGGGCAGGGAATCGATCTGAATTCGCAGCGAAGCTGCCGCCTCATCGATGAGGTCGATCGCTTTGTCAGGCAGGAATCGATCGGAAATATAACGATGCGACAGAGTCGCGGCCGCGACGATCGCCGAGTCTTTGATGCGCACGCCGTGATGCACTTCGTAGCGCTCTTTCAGGCCACGCAAGATGGCGATCGTGTCCTCGACATTGGGTTCACCAACGAAAACGATCTGGAAGCGGCGCTCCAGCGCCGGATCCTTCTCGATGTGCTTGCGGTACTCGTTGAGCGTAGTGGCGCCAATCGCGCGTAGCTGACCGCGCGCGAGCGCCGGCTTCAGCATGTTGGAGGCGTCCATTGCGCCCTCGGCCGCGCCCGCGCCAATCAGAGTATGCAACTCGTCGATGAAGAGAATGATCTGTCCCGAGGAGTCTTCAATCTCTTTTAGTACAGCTTTCAACCGATCTTCAAACTCGCCCCGGTACTTCGCGCCCGCCAGCATTGAACCTAAATCGAGCGCAACCACCCGCTTGTTCTTCAGTCCTTCAGGCACATCGCCGGAGATGATGCGCTGCGCCAAGCCTTCCACAATGGCGGTCTTGCCCACGCCCGGCTCTCCAATCAGCACTGGGTTGTTCTTGGTCCGGCGAGAAAGCACTTGAACCACGCGGCGAATTTCTTCGTCGCGGCCAATCACCGGATCCAACTTCCCTCGGCGGGCCTGTTCGGTGAGGTCGCGGGCATAACGTTCGAGCGCCTGATATTTGTCTTCGGGATTCTGGTCGGTAACTTTTTGATTGCCGCGAACCGAGGTCAATGCCTTCAGAATGGCGTCGTGAGTTGCGCCGTGACGCGCCAGGATTTCCTGCGCCTTGTCGCGCTTGAGTTGGGTTGCCGCCAGCAACAGATGTTCGGTTGAAACGTATTCGTCCTTAAAATTACTGGCCTCCTTGAAAGCAAGTTCCAGCAGTTGATTCACGGAGTTCGAAATCGTCGCCTGAGCTGCGCTCCCTGATACTTTTGGCAAGCTCTCAATAACGCCATAGCAATCGTGGAGCACCGCCTGCGGACCAATCCCGATCTTCTCGAGCACGGGCGGGACGATACCTTCCTTGTCCTCGACCAGAGCGGCCAGAAGATGCACCGGCAAGAGCTCGGGATTGCCGTGCTCGGTTGCGAGGTTGTTGGCGCGCTGGACGGCTTCCTGCGCCTTGACTGTAAATTTATCCCAACGAATGGCCATAACTTTTTCCTTCTATCCAGATATTGTCACCCTGAGCGAAGCGAAGGGTCTATGAATTTGTTTTGAATTGAAAAAATCTAGGGATTCTTCGCTTAGAATGACATGCTTACTGAAAACGGGAGACGGAATGTAGCCGTCTCCCGCCAAAACTGCCGAGCTTTGCTCGAATGGACTGCCGAGGGCGGCTGTCCCTACGTGTTTCTGGCTTACGCGGCTTTGCTTGGAGCCTTGGCTTCCACAGTCTTTTCGCCGGCAACATTGACTTTGATCTGCTTGGGCTTGGCTTCCGCCTTTTTCGCCAAAGTGATCTTCAGGATTCCCTTGTCATAGCTGGCCAGGACCTTCTCCGCGTCCACGGTGGTGGGCAGAGTGAAGGACCGGGTGAAGCTTCCGTATTGCCGCTCCACGCGACGGAAATTCTCTTCTTTCTCTTCCTTCTCGAACTTGCGCTCGCCGTGCACGGTGAGGGTGTTGTTCTCGATGCGAACATCGATGTCCTTTTCGTCGATGCCCGGGACTTCGATTTTCAGCGTGATGTTGTGCTCGTCCTCGTACACATCGACGGGCGGCGCAAAGGCGCTGGTGGCCAAAGACTGGTCTTGCGTGTCGGCACTGACCGAATCACGGAACAGCCGGTTCATGCGATCTTGCAAAGTGTTGAGCTCACGGAAAGGGTCCCAACGGGTCAATACGGTCATGGCTAAATCCTCCTTCAAATTGTTTGCGGTTTGTATGGCTTCCTACGGTAACTTTGATGCCTAATTAGTGTAAAAGAAGCATAAAATATGAGCGCGTTGTTGTCAATGTATATATTGCCTGGTTTTTCATTAGCTTACAGCCAATATAAGACACTTCAAGTACGCGGTTTCCGGCACTGCCAGAAGTATGGGATGATCTTTTGCCTGGGTCCGGTTCTCCAGAATACGAAGATTTTTGTGCATATCGCGGGCGGCTTGCGCAACGATTTCGACGAACTCCCCGGGGCTGACGTGGTACGAGCAAGAACAGGTGACCAGTATCCCGCCGGGGCGCAGCATCTTCAAAGCGCGCAAATTCAGCTCCTTGTATCCTCGGAGAGCTGTTTCCAGATTGCTCTTGCTCTTGGCGAACGCGGGGGGATCGAGGATGACCGTGTCGTACTGCTGGCCGGCGCTGGCGTAGTCGCGAAGCAAATCAAAAGCATTGGCCTCGATCCATTCGATTTCGCGGCCGTTCAAGGCCGCGTTGCGGTCGGCGACCTCAAGCGCAGGGCGTGAGCTGTCCACGCCCGTCACCTTGGAGCAGTGCTCGGCCAGGTGAAGAGCAAAGCCGCCGTGATAACAAAAAAGGTCCAGCGCTTCGCCGCGTGCGTACTGAGCAGCGGCGGCGTAGTTTTCCCGTTGATCTAGAAACGCGCCAGTCTTTTGGCCTTCAAAAGCCTCATGGTGAAAGCGCACCCCGTTCATGGAAAAAATCGTGCTGGTCTTTTCGCCTTGCAGTATCCCTGAGGATCGGGCGGGCAGTTGCTCCAACTCCCGCACTCGGGGATCGACGCGCTCGGCAATTGCTGCCGGTTTGAGTCGGTCTGAAAGTTCAGAAACAATCACTTCCCGCACCGCTTCCGTATCCATCGCCTGAGTAAGCACCTGGAGCGAAAGCAGATCGTTGTAGCGATCGACGATCAGGCCGGGCAGAAAATCCGCTTCGCTGAAAACAATCCGGTATGCGTCCGTGTCGCGCACAATTCGTTCGCGATAAGCGATTGCCTCTTGAAGGCGCTTTCGCAACAGACCATCGAGGTCTTTGACAGCCTGCTTCGCAATCATGCGAATGGCAATCTGCGAGGCGCTGCTGTAAAGAGCCGTGCCCAGAAATTTCTCGCGTTCGTCAATCACTCCAGCCAAACCGCCGGGAGCAATGCCGTCCGCCGAAACGATGTCCGAGCGATAGACCCACACGTGCCCGTCCTGAAGCCGGGTCGCGCCACGGCGCGAGACTTTCACCACGGGAAGCCCGTGATCGATTAACTTTTTAGGCATGAAGGGATCCTACCCTGGCAGGGCTTGCTTGGCGACAATCGCGGCTTTGTTCAGCTAGCGGCGGGGTGCTCCGAAGCCACATTCTCAGTCCTGGCGTGGCCGCGTTTACGCGATTCCACCCGCGCCAGATCGAGGTCGCGATGCAGGGCGTCGAGTGTCGCGGTGGGAAGCTCATTCCCCCATTCCTCGAGCTCAGACTCCGACCAACTCCCATTCAGGCGGATCACGTCGTCAGCAAAGTCTTCAGGAAACGCCAGCCGATACTCGCCTTCACGGACCAGGATGTCGCCAACGCCGCGCCCGGATGAGCCGTCGTAAACGTGGCGGCTCGATTCTCCCTTGCTGTTGAGATAGACCAGGAACACTTCCCCATGATCCTCGAAGCTGGGACGGTAATACCAGGCTTGGCTGGATTCAAACTTGGGGTGGGCCCTGCGCCGCCTCGCCACTACGACGGGATCTGGCTCTTCGTCATGCGCCGGGTCGTGATAAAGAATCCGCTGGCAGGATTCGCAGAAGACCACATGGGTTGCCGCGCGCACTTCATTGTAGGTCTGCGGACGCAGCATGACTTGGCAAGCCAGGCATTTGTGATCACGAGCCTCGGAGAGTCCCGATCCGCGATGCTTTGCGACTCGATCATACTGGCGCAGCAGATCGGCATCCACGCCGGCACGAGCCGTGTCGCGTTTCGCATTCCACTCGGCCAACTGCTTTTCGTCTTCCGCCGTCCGCTGCCGGGCCTCGACTTTTTCTTTTTCGATCTCCGCGGTCTCCGCTCTCAACCTCGCTTCGGCTGCCTTGACATCCTTCTCTCGGATCTCGGCGTTGACCATCAACTCCAGAATCTTGTCCTCGTTGGCACGAATATCTTGCTCGGCGAACTGAATCTCGTGCAGCAAAGCTTTGTATTGTTCGTTGGTCTTGACGGCGAGGGATTGGTCGCGGTACTTGGAAATCTTCTGTTGCTGGTCCGAAATCGCGCTCTCGTACTTGCGGCGGGAGGCTTCGTCGGCCTTGACAGCGCTTTTCGCCTTTTCGAGAACTGCCTTGGTGCCAGCCAGCCGTTCTTCAATCGCTGCCACGCGCTTAGGGAGCGCGGCGATTCCTTCCTTCAGGCGCAGGATTTCCCGATCCGCCTGTTGCAGTGCGATCAGGTTTTGCACGTCTGGAAGCATCTTCAAGAGTAGCGCTCTCCAGATTTTACCATGCTCGTCCGTACAGACGTTGCTCGCAGGTCTCTTGGCGGTATCCCGGTTTCAGCCTCCCCAGAATCGATCGCTATCTCCGCGCGGAGAAGGACCCAGTCTGCAAGAACCGCTCACCCGGTGTAAACTCTTGAGCCTTGCCTTTCAGAGCAGAATTTCATGCATGGAGATGCCTCGTGAATCGACTCATTCGTGGGATCGTGATCTGCTGGTTGCTAATTCCCCTCGCGGGCGCGCAGACTCCCACCACCTCAGCTAGGAAACCTCTCACCATTGAAGCCATCTTCGCCCCAGGCGGCGTCACCGGACGTCCCCCGGAAACTATCCGGTGGACTCCCGACCACACGAAATTCTCTTACATCCAGCGCGACGACTCCGGCGAACACGGCGAGTTGTGGTCGGTGGACGCGACCACGGGCCAGAAGATGCTGTTGGTAAGCGAATCCAAACTGGCTACGCTGGCTCCGCCGGTCGAGAACATCAAGGATGAGCGCGAGGTCGAACGGATCCTTCGCTATCACGTCGATCCGTACCATTGGGCTCCCGATTCCAAACATCTCCTTTTTGTCCCGCAAGGCCAGCTCTGGCTTTACTCGCTGGAGAACGGCACCGCCGTCCAACTCAGCGCTTCGCCTGACCCCAATGGCGATCCCCAATTCTCACCCGACGGCACCCGCCTGGCCTACGTGCGCCGGCACAACCTCTATGTCCGTCACGTTTCCAGCGACACCGAAGCCCAGCTCACCCGCGACAAAGAAGACAAGGACAGGGACAAAGACGAGAAAAAGAAAGACAGCAACCTGCTCAACGGCGAGGTCGACTGGGTCTATGCCGAGGAATTGGACGTGCGCAGCAACTATTTCTGGTCGCCCGACAGCAAGAGCATCGTCTTTCTTCGCATGGACGAAACTCGCGTGCCCACCTACCCAATCACCGATTGGATGCCGACGCATCCGACCGTGGATATGGAAAAGTATCCCAAAGCCGGCGATCCCAATCCAGTCGTGCGCTTGGGCGTGGTCAGCGCTTCCGGCGGCGACATCAAATGGATTACGCTCACCGACGACCCGGATACATACATTCCACGCTTTGGCTGGGTACGCGACGGCATTCTCTGGGCCGAAGTGCTGAATCGCGCCCAAGACCACATGGACCTTTACTTCATCGATGCCCGCTCCGGACACTCGCGAAAAGTGTTGACTGAAACGGCCCCTGGCGCCTGGGTCAAGGTGAACGATGATATGACCATCCTCCAGTCGGGAGACCGCTTCCTTTGGTCCAGCTGGCGCGATGGGACCACCCAGCTTTATCTCTATACCTTTGACAAGGCGAATCCGCTCGCGAACGACGCCAAGTCAGAACGCCAGCTCACCAAGGGCGATTTCGAAATGCTCGGGGTCGAGGCCGTCGATGAAGACGACGGCGTAGTTTATTTCATTTGCAACAAGGAGGATCCACGCCAACGCCAGCTCTATGCGGTGAAGTTGGACGGCTCCAACCTCGAGCGCATCTCTACCGAAGATGGAACCCATTACGTTACATTCGCCGCCGA
Source organism: uncultured Acidobacteriota bacterium (assembly GCA_963762385.1). Lineage (GTDB taxonomy): Bacteria > Acidobacteriota > Terriglobia > Terriglobales > Acidobacteriaceae > JABDBE01. Next base: position 188,117 of record CAVXKN010000004.1, read on the forward strand.
CGGCAAGCACTACGTGGACGAATTTTCCGCCCTGATGACGCCGCCGCGATTGCGGTTTTGCAGTACTGGCGGGAACTGCGAGAAGCTCTGGAACTCCCGCGGCGTGGACGATTACGGATTGATCGCGCCCAAGTTCCTCGAGTTCAAAGCCGACGACGGGACCGTCCTCTATGGTGAATTGGTCCTTCCCTCGGAAAGCGCCTCAGCCAGCAAGATTCCCCTGATCGTAAACATCTACGGTGGCCCGGCCGCCCAACTGGTCCGGAATAGCTGGATCGGGGACTGGGCCGGATCCTCGGGACTCTTTCACCAAATTCTGGCCCAACGAGGATTCGCGATCTTTACCGTTGACAATCGCGGCACACCCGCGCGGGATCGCAAGTTCATGACCGCAGTCCGTCACCAATACGGCCGGATTGAACTGAAAGACCAGCTTACCGCCCTCGATCAGCTCTTCGCCCAGTATCCTCAGCTCGATCGCAGCCGCGTGGGCATGTGGGGCTGGAGCAATGGAGCGTCCATGACGCTTTACACCATGACCAATTCCAACATGTTCAAGGCCGGCGCCGCCGTTGCCCCGGTCACCGACTGGCGCAACTACGATTCCATTTATACCGAACGTTACAACGGCCTGCCCACCGACAAAGACACCACCAGCTACACCGATCTGAATTTGCCCAGAGTGGCTGACAAGCTGCAAGGCTCGCTGCTCCTCGCGCATGGCACTGGCGACGACAACGTTCACTTCCAAAACAGTATTCAGATGGTCGAAGCTCTCATCAAGGCGGGTAAGCAATTTCAATTCATGGTCTATCCCAACAAGACGCACAGCATCCGCGGCTCAGAGGATCGCGACCAGCTCTTCCACCTGATCGAAGACCACTTCGAGCACGAACTGAAGTAGAGCGGACGCTCCTGCCCGCTGGTTTGGCCCGCGGCGGTCAACGACCGGAATCCTGTTACCCTAGCTGGTCACGCGGGGAGTTGTGGGGGAAACCCATGCCAATCCAAACCCGCCACGGAAACCGTAATAGTTGAGAAGGGCAAATCAGCATCTTGCCCTCTACGATTCGCTTGGGGCAGCCCTAAGGGAGAAAATGCCGCATGAAGGGAGTCAAGCTCGTAATTTTCCTGCTCCCTTTCTTCCTCGCCTGCACCTTGTTTGCACAAGAGATCGTGCTACAAGGCCATGTTGCCGATCCCCAAGGAAACGCTCTACCCAACGCCTCAGTCCAGTTCCTCAAGGGCGATCACGTTCTCGCCCATACGACATCGGGCCCGCATGGGCAGTTTCTGCTGAAGGTCAACTTGCCCGGGGAGTTCGTGGTCAAGGCCGAGGCTCCCGGATTCCGGCCCGTCAGCCGCCCGATCACCATCCGCTCAACCAGTAATCCCGAGATTGAAATTCAAATGAGCCAGCTTTCTTCGCGGATTGAGAACGTCACCGTCACCGCTGACGTGAACGAATTCGACGTGCTCTCTCCCGATCCCGGAGAAAAGGTTTTTGTCCGTCAGGAATTACTCGACGCCAACCCGGGTCACCCCGGCGCGCCCGTCTCCATCCCCGGATACCCCATCGAGACCGCATCCAGCGGCATCAAAGCGCCGCAATATTTTGCCCCCGGCGTCGCCGGAGATCACGGCGAACCCATTGCCCAATACATCGCCGTCGGCAGCTACCTCGTGCCCAATAATTTGTCCGCGAACGCACACGGCAACGGCTACGCCGACCCAAACATATTTATTCCCGCAGTTCTCGAAAGCGTGCAGATCGACGGCGGCGCATTCAACGTTCGCGAAGGCAATCACGCCGTCAATCTGGCCGCGACCTATGGGCTGCGCTCCCGCCTCGACCCATTTATCACGGTTACCGGAGACTACCGCGACATCGACGTAGTCGCGGGATTAAGCCCCAGCCCGCAATCGTGGCTGGCCGTCGAAGCCTCCTACGGCAACGGATTCCTCGAACGCCTCGAACATCGGCAGCAGTACAAATTTAATGGCGAGCGCGTATTCCACATCGGCCAACACCAGCTCACTTTATTCGGAATCGGATATTACGGTTTTTCCTACGTTCCCGGACTCGTCCCAATCTTCCCGCCGAATTCCGGCGATGCGAATTTCCGCAACTATGGCGACACCATCGATCCCCGCCAGAAAGACCAGACCCACACCGCGCTCGTAGCCCTTAACGATGTCCGGAAACTCAGCGGAAGCCAGCAGCTACAGCTCTCCGGCTTTTTCCGCAGCTACAATCTGTCTCTTTTTTCAGATTTCGGACAAGGCCTCATCCGGCAAAGCGAGTTCCGCACCGCCGCTGGCGCCAGCGCGAACTACATGAACAAAATTGCCGAATATCTTTCCTTGCTCGGAGGTCTCGACTACAACCGCGAAGCGCCACGCCGCGACGATCTCGACCACTACGGCTTCTTCGATCCCGCCAACCCCAGCTACTACGGCCCGTTCACTCCCGTCACCGCCAACAACGTCACCATCGGATCGCTCTCACCCTACCTTGCCGCCGAGGGCGCTCTCAGCCGTTACTTCCGCTATTATCTTGGCTGGCGTCGCGACGAAATTGATTTTGACAACGACGATCTTCTGCACGCGCAGAATTCGTTTCAGAAATGGGTAGGAGCCAACTCGCCAAAAGCTACAGTCTCTTTTCTTCCCAAGGATTCGTGGTTCGTTCCACTAATCTCTCTCAGCTTCGGCCAGGCGTTCTTTACCGAAGACCCTCGCATCGGCACTGGAACAGCGCCCGGCACGCCGGTAGCGACTGCACATTCTTATCAGCTCGTCGCCAGCAAAACCATCCACAAGACGGACGTTCGGCTCACTCTCGGCCACGTCACCAGCAGCGCCGAGCTCGCAAAACTAGACCCCGACACCGGACTGCAAATTGACGAAGGCCCAAGCCGCCTTCGATTCATGACGGTCGCAGTGCGTCAAAACTTCCGCTCGGCATCGCTGCTCGCAACTTTCTCCAAAGCCGATGCCCGTGACCTCGATACCGGACAACCCACGCCCGAAGCGCCTCGCACCATTTTCGATCTGCTAGGAACAATTCAGAAGCTGCCGTTTCGCCTGCAAGCGCGTGGGGAATTCGAATACGTAGGCACGAAACCCCTGGGCACGGGATGCCTGCCAGTCCTCACCGCCGAATGCACCGGCACTCCGGTGAAAGAATTTCGCGGCGCGGTCGTTCGTCCTTTTTGGAATGGCCGCATGGACGCGGGCGTAAATTTCCTGATCGCCAGCGGCTACACCGGCCAGACCACCGAAAATTTCTACGCATCCGACATCCAGGAGGTGGTCGGCGTCCGCATCCCCTCCTACGCCAGCCTCAGCCTAACCTACAGGTTCGGCCGCTCCGCCGTCCCCTGATCGCGTACCATCCGCAGTCCAAGCTTGTCAGCCTGAGAAAGATCTTTGATGTAGGCGCGGGCGTCCACGTGCGGTGTCAACTTGAAGTCAGTCAGCTTTTCCCAAACCGTGAGAAGCTACATCCAAAGTACCAGTCTCACTTTCTTCCAGAACTTCCCTGACTTTTCTCGCCAGCATTTTCCCCGAAAAAGGCTTCTGCAAGAAACCGGTACTAACATCGACCTTGCCGTGGCGCAGAACCGTGTTTTCGGCATAACCGGAGACGAACAGCACTTTCATGTTCGGACGCTCATCCGCCAGCCACTCCGCCAGCATCGGCCCACCCATTTTCGGCATCACTACATCCGTAATCATCAGGTCGATCGGGCCCGTGTGCCCCCGCGACACGCGTAGCGCCTCTTCTCCGTTGCTTGCTTCCAGCACGCTGTAACCGTTTCGAGTAAGAAACTGCACCGATGCCAGGCGCACCGATGTTTCATCCTCCACCAGCAGCAAAGTCTCGCAACCGCGAGGAGAGCCTTCGGCCAACTTGGCCACCGGGACCTCGCAACCCAGCGGTTGTACCTGGGGCAAATAAACTTTGAACGTGGTCCCAAGTCCGGGCTCGCTGTACACCCACACGAAGCCACCGTTCTGCTTCACGATGCCATACACCGTCGCCAGCCCCAGCCCCGTTCCTTTTCCCGCCTCTTTCGTGGTGTAAAAAGGTTCGAATATGTGTGCCAAGTGCTCCGGAGCGATGCCTTGGCCGGAGTCGGTGACGGTGAGCAATACATAATCGCCGGGGGGCACGATGGCATGCCGTTGCACATAGAACTCATCGACTCGCACCATGGCCGTTTCGATGCTGAGCGTGCCGCCATCTGGCATCGCGTCCCGCGCGTTCGCTGCCAGGTTCATCACCACCTGCTCGATTTGTACAGGGTCGGCCTTCACTTTGCCCAGATCTTCCGCAGGAGCGAACACCAATTCAATATCCTCGCCAATGAGACGCGGCAGCATTCTCGTGATCTCCCCGATGACCGTATTCAGGTCCAGGATTTGCAACGATTGCATCTGTTTCCGGCCAAACGCCAGCAACTGGCGCGTCAAGTCGGCAGCCCGACGCGAGGCGCCCATGATCTCAGCCACGTTTCGTCGCAATGGATCCTTCTCGGGGAGCGAGTCGAGCATAAGCTCGGCATATGCGCTGATGACCAGGAGCAGGTTGTTGAAGTCGTGCGCCACGCCGCCAGCCAGGCGGCCGATAGCATCCATTTTGTGTGCTTGCTGCAGATCCGATTCCAGCTTGCGGCGCTCGGTGATATCCCGGCTCGTGGAAATGAAGTGCGTGATCTCGCCAGTAGCGGCTCGCAGTGGCGTAAGGGCTTTTTCAATGATTAAAGTTTCTCCATTCTTCTTCCGGTCCATCACGATTCCCCGGAACACATTGCCGGAGCGAACCGTGCTCCACATCTCGTCATAAAGCTCGTCCGCATGTTGCTCCGACCTGAGTATTCCGAACGACTGGCCGATCGCTTCTTGCCGCGAATACCCCAGGAGAGCTTCGAATGCCGGATTAACATACTCCATGACGCCGGACCGATCCATAATGATTAACGTGTCCGCCATCTGCTCCACCGCGCGCCAGAGCTTGCGCAGCGTGTCCTCGGACTCCAGGTTCTTCATTTCTGCGGCATGAACGTCAGCCGCGTTATGACCGATAAGCACCCTTTGCGATTCGGGCGAACTGCCCTCGGTCTGATGGTGAAAGCGTGCGCTCTGAATCGCAATCTCGATCATTCCCTGATTTACCGGATCGCTCAGAAAAATGAGCGGAACGCCAGAAACATGTTGGCGCACCTGACGTAACAACTGATGCGCAACGTTGTCAGTCGATTTGTCACTGCATAGTAGAAGGTCATAACTTCCTCCCTCGAACGGATCGCGCAAGTCTTCCGGCGAGGCAGCGTGTTGGAGATGAACTTGTCCGTGGTTCGCCTGCTTGAGCATTTCGCTCAAATCGGTGAAGTCCCGCTCGCTACCTCCTACGAGGAGCGCTTGCAATCGGCGTTTCCCGGTGCCCAAAATCGTCGGTTCTCTCATTGCGGTTACATCTCGCTAATGCTTACATCGGAACTGGACTGCTGAAGCATCTCTGCCCGGGCCCAACTTCTGAAAAGATCAGGTGACTAAAGTTCCAATTCAGGAAGGCCAATGTAGGCGCGGGCGTCCACACCCGTTAGGACGCAGCCAAACGATCACGGCTTCAAGCAGGATCTTCGAAGCAGATTCAGTAACTCGATCGAAGCTGTAGTGACGAACAAAAGTGTGAGTTTGGTTAGTTGCTGGGTTTCTTCCGCGCACTCTGCGGCCGTTCTCCGCGCCCTCCGCGATTTAAGACTTTGTGTTTGTCGTCGGCTCTTCAAACCTAAAACGCGGAGACCACAGAGAACCCCCGCGGGGGGCGCGGAGAAAAAACAAATTGGTTCTGATGAATCGCACACCATCTCCGCCACCAATCCCGCTTCCCACAACGACCCCGGTTGGAGGACAATAGATGCATACTTCGGGTGAGGTGACCTATGCGGCATGGCGCGTCTGAACTTTTCTGCGTTGCACTGCTAACTCTTACTACATCCGCTCTGGGCCAACAGATTCGCGGCGACTACGTCGAAACACGCAGCGCCGACGTCTACACCGGACAATGCTTCGCCAACGGCGAAGTCAACCTCGTGGGCGATGAAGCGATTCTCGCGTGGCACATCCAGAGCGGCAGCTGGGACGGCGTTCCGCTGGACGGCTTGACAGTAGCCGCAGCCGTTCACGCCCACGCGACCCTGGGTGATCCCTATGCCAATCCGTATCCCGCCCAAGCGGTCCTTCTCGTGGACGACCAGGCGAGCCCACAACAAAGCGCAGCCTTGATCGCGTTCGCCCACCAAATGGGAGGTGAACTTCTGCGTCATGCGGACAAGGTTATTCCCGCGCCCATGGAACTCGCGGTCAATCCCGAGCGGCACGGAGTGGCGCTCCTGCGCGCTGGTCAATTCGCCACGGTGCAGACCCGCCCCGTCAATGACAAAGACCACGTCTGCGGGAACGAAGTAACTTTCTACCCGCCGCTGACCCAACTAACCCACTCGATGCCGGCGGTAGCCCTCACCGATTCTTATCGCGGCCCCGGCCTCGACGTAGATTGGGAATCGCACGGAAGGCGCAGCGCTTTCGTGGGCACCTTCGTGCGCTAGCTTCCTGGCAATGCCCGAAACCGGCTACCGTAGCGGCTTTCCGCTGTAAGAATGGCCCATCGCGTCGTGGGTTCACGCGAGCGTAGCTCTCTTCATACCAAAGTAACGGCTCGAATTACGAAAGCGCATGCACGTGGGACATCTATTAGTCCGCAGTCGTGGGTGAGATGGTGAGCTTGTATTTCTCGATTCGAGGAAGCCGGCCACCCATGGAAAAAGGTGATTTTCTGGACGAGGTTCATGTGCGAATTCTGCGGGTGACCGAAGACCTGCGGGCGATTCAGCAGACGTTGAACTGCGCAGCCATGCAAGCGCCGGGCGATCCCGAACTGATGGAAGCTCTCTGCGAATTGCCGGAAATCGAATCGCTGCACGTATTGAAGTCCGCCCTCGATCAGATGCGCCACTTCCTCTGGTTCTACATGCAGGTCGTGACCAACGAATCCGACGAGGGCGACAGGCTGCGGCAGAGCCTTGGCCAGAAACCCTCCGCCGACGGCATCGTCAGTCCCCGAGTAGCCGCCGCGGAAAAGTTCAAACGCGCGGCCGACACCGCGCTACTGCAGTATCTCTCCGACGGCAAGGCCCGCAAACCCAACTAGAAAAAACTGAGAAGTGTTCCACATGGAACATTTTGTGCTCACCTCCAAGGTCAAAGTCCAAGCGCCTCGGAAGCGATAAGAAATCCCCGTACCCACCCGAGGGCGCGCCTTCATTCCGGGGGCGATATTGCCGGCTCCGTCTGCACTGCGCCCAGGTCGAAATTCATAAATGCCCCCATATTTTCTTTCACCATATCCCGCATACGATACAAATCTTTACAATCAAAAGTCTGCATCTCCGGCTTAGAAACTAAATCCAATAGAATATTAATATTCCGGCGTCGGCCGCGCAGCGCACAATTGAAAGGCTGTCCTCATGGGCAGCGGTGCTTCGCATCATTCTTACCTGATTTGCACTTATCTGCGGTTGAGAGCGCGCGGCCGGCTTTTTTTTATATCCTGAGGGAATTATGTGGATTGTCCGACTCGCACTGCGGCGGCCTTATACTTTTGTTGTCGTCGCTCTGTTGCTGCTGATCCTGGGTCCCATTGTCATTCTGCGCACTCCCACCGATATCTTTCCGAATATCAATATTCCCGTAGTCAGCATCCTGTGGAATTATCAGGGCCTCAATCCCGACGATATGTCGAACCGTATCGTCTTTCAGACGGAACGGGCGCTGACGACGCTGGTGGACAACATTTCGCACATCGAATCGCAGTCGCTGAACAGTGTGGCCGTGGTGAAGGTGTTCTTCCAGCCGGGCGCGGACATTACCAGGGCCATTGCGCAGGTGACCGCGATCTCTCAGACGCAACTCAGGCAGTTGCCTCCGGGAACAACGCCGCCGCTGGTCATCACCTACAGTGCATCGAGCGTCCCCATTATTCAGCTCGCCCTCTCGGGGCAGAAGCTTTCCGAGCAGCAACTGTTTGACTACGGTGTGAACTTCATCCGCACTCGCTTGATCACCATCCCGGGTTGTGCGATTCCGTATCCCTATGGCGGGAAGCAGCGCCAGGTGCAGGTTGACCTGGACACGAACGCGCTGCAATCGAAGGGTCTGTCGCCGCTGGACGTGGTGAACGCGATCAGCGCGCAGAATCTGGTTTTGCCGTCGGGCACTTCCAAGATCGGGGAATTTGAATACGCCGTTGATACCAACAGCAGTCCTACAACGGTTGAGGAACTCAACCAGTTGCCGATCAAGACGGTAGGCAGCACGACCATTTACATCCACGATGTGGCGTATGTACGAGACGGCTTTCCGCCGCAGACGAATATCGTGCGGGTGAATGGTCAGCGGTCGGTTCTGCTGACTGTGCTGAAGAGTGGGCAGACGTCGACTCTCGATATCATTTCTGGCGTCAAGTCCCTGCTACCACAAATTGCAGCCGGCCTGCCGCCCCAATTACACATACACCCCCTGGCGGACCAGTCGCTGTTCGTTCGCGCCTCGATCGAAGGCGTCCTCAAGGAAGCGACGATTGCTGCCTGCCTCACTGGCCTGATGATTCTGATCTTTCTGGGCAACTGGCGCAGCACCGTCATAATTGGGGTTTCCATCCCGCTGTCGATTCTGACTTCGATCATCGTGATGAGCGCGCTGGGCGAGACCATCAACATCATGACGTTGGGCGGGTTGGCGCTGGCCGTGGGCATTCTGGTGGACGACGCCACGGTCGAGATCGAGAACATCAACCGGAATTTGGCCCAAGGCAAAGAAGTCGAGCACGCCATTCTGGACGGCGCGCAGCAGATCGCGGTTCCGGCTTTTGTTTCGACGCTCGCCATCTGCATCGTTTTCGTCCCCATGTTCTTCTTAAGCGGGGTTGCGCGGTACCTGTTTGTGCCGCTCGCGGAAGCTGTCGTGTTCGCCATGCTGGCGTCCTACCTCCTATCTCGTACCCTGGTGCCAACCATGGCCAAGTATTTATTGCGCGGCCATGAAGCGGAGACGCTGGCAGCAAGTCAAAGCCGGAATCCCCTGGTTCGCATGCAGGTCAAGTTTGAAGAGGGCTTTGAGCGTTTTCGCGAAGGCTACCATAAGCTGTTGGAGCGATGTCTTCATCATCAGCGGACTTTTGTGCTCGTCTTTCTTGGCGGCTGCTTAGCTTCGGTGGTGTTAGTGGTGCCGTGGTTAGGCCAGGATTTCTTCCCTGCGGTGGACGCAGGTCAATTCAAATTGCACGTGCGGGCGCGGACGGGTACCCGCATCGAAGAGACAGCACGCCTTTCGGATCTGGTGGAGCAGTCGATTCGCGAGCAGATCCCACCCAAGGAAATCGACAACATTATTGACACCATCGGTCTGCCATACAGCAGCATCAACCTTTCCTACAGCAACTCCGCGCCCATCGGGCCGGGGGACGTCGATATTCTAGTCAGCTTATCGAAGGAGCACCGGCCCACGGCGCAGTACGTTCACGATCTGCGTTTGAGACTTCCGGAGGAGTTTCCCGGAGTAACCTTCTCATTTCTTCCAGCCGACATCGTCAGCCAGATCCTGAACTTTGGTCTTCCCGCTCCCATTGACGTGCAGGTTGTGGGTTATAGCGTGGATGCAAACCGGGCGTTCGCCGATAAACTCCTGCAGCGGCTCCGGCAGGTTCCCGGGACGGTCGATCTGCACATCCAGCAGCCTTTTGACCAGCCCTATTTGCACGTCAACGTGGATCGGACGAAAGCCCAGCAGGTGGGGTTCACGCAGCGAGACGTTGCGACTAATCTGCTGGTTTCGCTGAGCGGCAGTTTTCAGACGACTCCTGAGTTTTGGGTTAATCCGAAGACCGGCGTCAGTTATTCGATCGCAACCCAGACGCCGCAGTATCGCGTCGATTCGTTGCAGGACCTGGATAACATTCCGGTGACTGGGCCGAGTGGCGCCCCGGCGGGGATTCTGGCGAACCTGGCCTCCATTCACCGGGGCGCTGGACTGGCGGTGGTTTCGCACTACGACATCCAACCCCTCATTGATATCTACGGTGCGGTGCAGGGCCGGGACTTAGGCGGAGTGGCGCGTGATCTCAATAAAATCGTGCAGGACAGCAAGAAGGAACTGCCGCGCGGTTCACAACTGATCGTGCGCGGGCAGATTCAGACCATGGTTTCTTCGTATGAAGGGCTGCTGGGCGGATTGGTGTTCTCGATTGTGCTGGTTTATCTGCTGATCGTGGTGAATTTTCAGTCCTGGCTTGATCCGTTCATTATTATCTCGGCCTTGCCCGCGGCGCTTGCCGGCATCGTGTGGTTTCTGTTCGTCACCCGTACCACCCTCAGCGTTCCGGCGTTGACCGGTTCTATCATGTGCGTTGGAGTCGCGACCGCCAATAGCATCCTGGTGGTAAGTTTTGCGAAGGAGCAATTGATGGAAGGGAAAGACGCGATTGCCGCCGCGCTTAATTCCGGGTTCACACGTTTCCGGCCGGTGCTGATGACGGCGCTCGCCATGATCATCGGTATGGTTCCGATGGCCATAGGACTAGGCGAGGGCGGCGAACAGAATGCTCCGCTGGGCCGGGCGGTCATTGGCGGTCTGTTATTCGCGACCGTAGCGACTCTGTTTTTCGTGCCGGTTTTCTTCAGCATTCTGCACGGGCGCAGGCAGCGGCTGGCGCGGGAAGATGCCAAACACTGATCCAGTCCATCGGGATCGCGCTAATACAGTTGGGAGAGTCTTTTCATGACGGTTGAACCGCGAGACAAAGTGGAGAAGCCAGTGCAGCTTGAGAAGCAGGTGATCGTGCAGGAACAACAACCGGCAAGCCCTCAGCCGGGCAAACCCGCCCGCCGCTGGTGGATTGCGGTTCTGGCTTTCGTGATCGTGGTGGCAATTGTTATTTCTGGAATTCTGCCACGAATCAACGCCCGTGCGGCTCTGGAGAAGGAAACGGCGGAGATGTCCATACCAACCGTCTCCGTGATCACCCCCAAGCGTGGCGCGCCGACGCGAGAGGTAGTGCTGCCAGCGAACGTACAAGCCTACATTGACTCTCCGATCTACGCCCGCACCAACGGATACCTGAAGCGTTGGTACACCGACATCGGGGCACGGGTGAAGGCTGGGCAATTGATTGCAGAGATCGAGACCCCGGAAGTCGACCAGCAACTGCGGCAATCGAGAGCTGATCTGGCTACGGCGGAAGCAAACCTTAATCTTTCACAGATTACGGCCACGCGGTATGAGGACTTGTTGAAAACTGATTCCGTATCCAAACAGGACACGGACAATGCCATCGGAGACCTGGCGGCCAAACAGGCCACGGTGCAATCCTCGCAAGCCAACGTGAAGCGGTTGGAAGAGCTGCAATCGTTCGAGAAGATCTATGCGCCCTTCAACGGGGTGATCACGGCGCGGAATACGGATATCGGCGCATTGATCGACTCGGGGAGCAGCGGTGGGGCGAGGACTGAGCTTTTCCATATTGCCCAGCCGGACAAGTTGCGAGTCTACGTCAACGTTCCGCAGGTCTACTCGCAGGCGGCGAAGCCCGGGCTGACTGCTAATCTGGTGCTCTCGGAATTTCCGGGACGGGTCTTCGCCGGAACGCTGGTGCGAACGGCGGAAGCGATTGACCAGTCCACGCGAACTTTGCTGGTGGAGATTCGCGTGGATAACCCGACGGGCACGCTGTTCAGCGGAGCTTATGCGGAGGTGCATTTGAAACTGCCCAATGCGACTTCAGCTTTCATTCTTCCGGTGAACACGCTGCTATTCCGATCGGAAGGGCTTCGCGTGGCTGCGATCACCGACGGCCAGCACGCCGAACTGAAGCCGATTACGCTGGGCCATGATTTCGGCTCGGAGGTCGAGGTGGTTGCCGGGTTGACGGGGAATGAATCCATTATCGTGAATCCGCCAGATTCGCTGGTGTCGGGAGAAGAAGTCCGCATCGCCAAACCGGCGGCTTCAGGAGAGTCTCAACAGTGATTGGCTGGCGGCATATGCTTTCCGCTTTCAGACAACCGGCGTCATTTTTCCGGGGTGGGGCACTCTTCGCCGGTTTGATCTTGATGTGCGGGTGTGCCGTGGGTCCGCGTTATTCACGGCCCTCCGCGCCTGTGCCCACGGATTACAAGGAAACGCCGCAGAACTGGAAGCTAGCCCAGCCGGCGGATCAAACGCTGCGAGGAAAATGGTGGGAGGTTTATCAGGATCCGCAGCTCAACGCGCTCGAAGAGAAGATCAATATCTCGAATCAGAATCTGAAGGCAGCGCAGGCCCAGTTTGCGCAGGCGCGCGCCGCTGTGCGCCTGAATCGCGCGAATTACTATCCGACGATCACCGCGGGAGTCTCGGCGACAAGGGAGCGCTATTCCGGGAATCGTCCGTTGAATCCGACTCCGGGCAGTGGCGAGACCGCAAACGACCTCGTCATCCCCGTAGACATGTCCTACGAACCTGACGTGTGGGGAAGCGTGCGGCGTACAGTCGAGTCTGCGCGTGCGAATGCGCAAGCTACCCTAGCTGATCTGGAGTCGGTAAGGCTGAGCGTTCATGCGGAGTTGGCGGTTGATTACTTCCAGGCGCGCGAACTCGACGCCGAGGCCCAGTTGCTCGATGACACAGTAGCCAGTTATGTGAAGCAGTTGGAGCTGACGGACTATCGCTACAAAGGCGGAGTGGCGTCGCAGGTGGATGTGGCGCAGGCGCAAACTCAGCTGGAAACGGCACGCGCGCAGGCGATTGATGTGCGAGAGCAGCGAACCCAGTTTGAGCATGCGATTGCCGTTCTGATCGGGGAACCGGCTTCGACTTTCACGTTGTCCTTCGTCGTGCTGAACGCAATCCCGCCGGTCATTCCTCCGGGATTGCCGTCGGAGTTGCTGGAGCGCCGTCCCGACATCGCTGCCAGCGAACGGCTGATGGCATCGGCGAACGCCCAGATTGGAGTGGCCAAAGCCGCTTATTTTCCTTTGTTCAACTTGTTCCCCAGCGCTGGGTTTGAGAGCACCACGATCGTGAATTGGCTTTCCGGCCCGAGCGGCTTTGCCTCGGTGGGAGCTTCGGCAGTGGTCACTGCGTTTGACGTTGGAAGGCGCCGGGCTGCCAGCGATCAGGCACACGCGGCTTACGATCAAGCTGTGGCCAATTATCGCCAGGACGTACTCACCGCTTATCAGGAAGTCGAAGACAATCTCGCTGCGCTGCGCCTTTTGGAAGACGAATCGAAGACTGAAAGCGCGGCTGTGGCGGCTGCGGAGCACTCGTTGGCTCTTTCGAACAATCGCTATAGAGGCGGCGTGACGACGTACCTCGAGGTCATTACGGCGCAAACCACGGCGCTTGCCGACGAGCGCACGGCAGTGCAGATTTCCGGGCGCCGCATGGTTGCCAGCGTGTTGTTGATCAAGGCGTTGGGCGGCGGTTGGGAAGCGGCCAGTCTGTCCACGGTGAAGATGGAGTCGCGCGCTCCGGTGCCACCGGGCCAGTGAATCGCAGCGTGGTGAAGTCTAAGTTCCTTCCTGCTTCTCCGCGCACTGCGGCAGTCCTCCGCGTGCTCTGCGATTTAAGGTGTTGGGGCCCTCGGAAAGCAAATCTTAAAACGCAGAGGTGGCTGAGAACTGCCGCAGAGTACACGGAGGCAGCTCTGCAGTTGGTCACGTTTTAGATTTCTTCTTCATGCTCCGGCGGCGAAGAAGCTTTGCACGCCTCACTAGTTCTTCTTCTGAATACATGCTTCCCCGACAGTTGGGCGCACCGCAGAAACACGGCGACAGGTCGTCCAGATCGCCGTCGTACAAGTTGTAATCGTAGGTAAGTTCCTCGCCAGCCTGAATGTCTCGAGCCGCAATAATCCACACCCGGCCTTTAATTTCATCCGCCTCGCAATTGGGATCGCAAGAGTGATTGATAAACGCCGCCACGCCTTCCCCGTCGATGACATGCTTGCCATCGATGAGTCCGAATAAATAGGTCCGCGGATGGTCGTCGTAAAGCGCATCCGCCTGTTTGATAGTTATGCGCGGCCCGGTGTACTCCACAACGAACGTGCCTTTCTTGATGGGAGCAGTCGTGTGGCAACCCTCAGAATCAATTTTGGATTGGCTGATGACGAGGTGGTCTGGTCCCGTGTGCTTTCTTCTCGCGTCACGGTCGAACTTGCGCGGGGTTGGTCGAGGCATCAGCAACAGTGGGGAGAAGCTTGTGAGTCTCTTCGCAAATGAGAGAACAGAATAGCGGCTATCGGGAAACCGTTGCAAGCCAGCTTTTGAAGGCGAAAAGGTTCGCCCAGAATTTACACGTTATTCATCTGGCGGTCACGTCTTCGTAACAGACGACGGCCTACACTACGACACCGAACAGGATAGGTAGATCACTTTCTACGCCAAGGCCGTCTGTTCGCGTCGTACGAGGTCAAGTCTCAGAGTAGTTGCGGTACCTCCGCGCGGCACTCGGCATCGCGGCGATTTGTCGCGCTTCCTTAATTTCTTAATGCAGGTCTTGCGGCATGGCGTGTGCGCAGTCCAGCGCGCGGAGAGTGAATGGGAACGCGTTCATGAAGCAGCTCATTTTTGTTGTGGAAGATGAGATCGAGGTTTGCGAGTTGGCGCAGTGGTGCCTCGAAGAGGCTGGCTATGCAGTGCGTACGTTTTCGACATCCGACGTCATTCCGGAGGCGGAGCACGACCATCCCTCCTTGATGTTGATCACCATGATGATGCCAGACGGCAACGGACTGGATTTGTGCCGGCAGATTCGCGAAAATCGCGCGCTGACAAGAACGCCCATCGTTTTTCTCATTCCGGAGTCAGCCGAGGAACACCGGGCGCTGGCTCTCGAGTCGGGCGCGGACGACTGCATCGTGAAGCCGTTCAGCCCGCGTGAACTGGTGGCGCGAGTGCAAGCGGTTCTGCGTCGTTTTGCACCCGCGAACGGAAGATCCCGCGAAGAGCCGGCGGACCTGGTCATCGACAGTTTGGCAATGAAGGTTTCCGTCCGCGGCAGCGAAGTGCCCACTACGAGTTTGGAGTTTCGTCTCATCGAATACCTGGCGCGACATCGCGGCCAGGTGTTCACTCGCGATCTGCTGCTCGATGCGGTGTGGGGGGACATGCAATTTGTGACCCCGCGCAGCGTGGACGCGTGCATACGCAGAATCCGCGAGAAGATTGAGCCGGACCGGACGAGTCCGACATACTTGAAAACCATTCGTGGAGTTGGTTACCGGCTGGACGCGGTTGCCGCCTGGCAACTCACGCCCAACGACGGATGCACTTGCCTGGCATGTACCACCCCGCCCGGGGCGTCGCGCCTGGTTCACTCAACCGAGCGCCGAAGAAGGCCTTCCCCGTAACTTGCACGTATTCTGGTGCAGACAATGCCTCAAAACAAACTCCCGTTTCTCCGCAAAATATAGGGGGAAAACGATCGGTAATTTCTTTCCGCGAAGGGCGCGGAAAGAATAGGGAACCCCTCGTTCTATATGTGGTTCAAGTTTGCGCTTTAATGGGTGGGCCAGCCGTCCATTTCCGTCTCTGGCTAGAAGTTGTATTTCAGGCCGAATTGCATGGTGCGGGGGCGGTGTGCGTCCACGGGATGCAGGAAGGAACTGCCTTCAAGACAGCTCGGGTCGCCCGCGGAATTGTTCAGACCGCCGTAACAGGTAATCGTGTTGCTGCCGGTGTTGCCTTTGTCGGGATCGTAAATGCGGAACTGGGTGTGGTTAAAAACGTTGAACGCTTCCGCGCGAAACTCGAGGTTGCTGCCCTCCGTGATTTTGAAATGCTTCAGGAGAGCAACGTCGAAGTTCAGACGGCTGGGATTGCTCATGAAATTGCGGCCAGCATCCCCGAAAGTCAGTCCCACCGGAGCGCCGAATGCGGCGGGATTGGCCAGGATCGGGCCGATGCTCTGGGGATTATTTCCGCCGAACGGGGCCGGTCTGTGCGGGTCTCCAATCACATCCGGATACGATCCAGCGCCCGTCCCGTTGGCCACGCCGGCGTTGTCGAGCACGGAGATGCCACTACTGCTCCCGCCGTTGATGATGCTGAAAGGTGTGCCGGTCTGAAAGACGGTGATGCCGGAGAGCTCCCATCCAGTCTCCAAAGCGCGGACCCAACCAGATGAGCTCTCCGGCATTGCCGTGGCTTGTGTGGAGGCGGATTCGTCGTAGCCGATATCCGAGAACCAGTAGCGGAGCTTATTGACGACGCTGTCGAGCTTATACACGTAGCTGATATTCAGCAGGTGGCGCTGGTCAAAATTTGAGCTTGCCTTGTTCGAGCTGAGATTGAAGGAATTGACCAGAGTGGTGTCCGACCGGTCCGAGGAGTCGTCGATGGAATGGCTGTAGGTGTAGGAAACGCCGAGGGTCAGAGGACCGGTCGCGCGGCGCAGGGTGAATTGGAGCGCATTATAGTTGGAATCGGCCACGTTCTGCAGCGAGAAGATTTGTCCAAAACCGGGCGCAAACTGCCGAAGGCTATTGGGATCGGGGAAGTTCTTACCGGGCGTGCCAAAGCACGCCGCCTCCAGGTTGACGAAGTTTACATTCGTGTTATCCCAGACCGCTCCAGTTGGATTGGTTGGCGTCACAAACGTGAAACTCGTGCCGTTGTAAGAATTGCATATGGTGTTTGTAATCGGTTGACCGGGCGCAAGACCCAAGGGACCAAACGGATTGTCGGTCGACACCGCCGGAACTAATTGGTTGACTTGAAGCTCAGTGGTGAGGTGGGTTCCCTTGCTGCCAACATACCCGAGAGTTGTGATTGTATTTTTCGAGAGTTCGCGCTGCACGCTCAAGCTCCATTGCTGGACGTAAGGCCAAATCGCTTGCGTGGGGATCGCCGTGACGTTCAGCGGGAAGGCTCCAGATGCTCCGCAACCCTGGCCCACGCCGCCAATGCAGGCATAGCTGGTGGGGTGGTTCTGCGTCATGTCGAGCACAAGAGGCGCGCTGCCTTCGAGAGAGCCGGTGTTGGCTTCGTTACCAATTCCATGGTGGAAAAAGACTCCATAGCCCGCGCGGATGGAAGTTTTGCCATCGCCGAAGGGATCCCAGGCGAAGCCGATGCGCGGCGCCGGATTGAAGATGTGGCTGGTCATGCAGCCATCAGGAATGCCGTTCACGCCGCATCGCTGCAGGCCATTGGTGATTCGCGGGTCCAGGCTACTGAGATTCAGCGGGATTGGAGAACAGGGGCTTGCGGTGGAACCCGGAGGTGGATCGCAAGTCGAAGGCGGACCGTTGAGCAGAATTCCGGTGAAAGGGTCGACCGTGGTTTGGGCAGCGAGGGATTTACTGTATACCGACGGTACCCAGTTGTAGACGTTGTTGTATTTCTCGTGCCAATTTCCGTACAGGCTCACTCGCAAACCTAAGTTAAGGGTAAGCCGCGGACTGATTCGCCAGTCATCCTGAAAGTAGGGTTCGGCGATTTGGTAGCGATTGTAGTAATTCCGCTGCGTGCTATCTTGCTGAAAGTTTTTGATTCCGCCCTCGAGAATTCCGGGCGTGCCCGTGGGTTGTCCGAGCAGGAAGTCGGCAAATGCATTCCCTTTACTGTTGAAGCTGCTGACGTTGCTGAAAGTCAATATTCCTTGTTGGTCCCCGGTGTTCGCTCCCACCGCCTGGTTCAACTCGCTTCTTTGGGCGATGACGAATTGAACTCCGAATTGCAGCGTGTGCTTGCCCACAACTTTGCTTAAGTCGTCGCGAAAGTTGTAAGTCGGATTGGAATGATGCCAGGGCAAATATCCCGGATCAATGCCAAATCCGAATCCGCCGTACGCCGCATTGGTGCCGCCGATTACGATTCCGGGCACTTTGCCGCCGAAACCGTTGTTGAACAGATAACCGGCTGTCAAACCGGCGGGCCGCTGCCAGGTAACGCCGTTGGCATCGATGTTTTGGAGCGTAATGTGATCCGTCGTGTAACTGAAGACGAATTCGTTCAGCAATGACGGTGAAATCGTGTTGGTGAGGTGAGCCAGCATGCTCAGACCCGGCCCAGTGAATTTACTTTGAATGGTGGGGAAGGTATTTTGCACCGCGCCCCATTGCGGCGCAAGGATGGTGGTGTCCCACGAATCATGAATATAGCGAAACGTGGCTCGCATGTTCTGCGTGATGTTGTGATCGATGCGAAAAAGTTCTTCGCGCCAGTAGGTGCTCGGAGAAACTGCCGCATTGAAACATGATCCCTCGGTGGTGGTGCACCCCGCGGTCGCATCGGGCGCGGGAATGATATTGGTGTTAAGAATGGCTTGGGCGTTGGGATCGATGGGAACCTGATTCCCCGGGAATGTCTGCGGCTTGCCAGTATTCTGGTCGATGCCGAAAGCGGGACAATCGGGATACGCGGTACGGGTGAAATCGGATTGGGCTCCCGGCAGTACGAATGGGCAAAGATCGCTGAAATTCCCAGTGCGCTCCGCTAACGATGGTACCGCCTGATTGAAATCAGTGGGGGTACGCTCGAAGCGGAATTCTTCCGAGAAGAAGAAATAGGTTTTGTCCTTGTTGGTGTTAAAGAGCCCCGGGATGTAGAGCGGGCCGCCGAGGGCTCCGCCGAAGTCATTTCTGCGGTACAACGGCGCCTTTGTGGTCTCATCAAAGTAATTCCGGGCATTGAAGAATTCATTGCGGATAAACTCGTAAGCCACTCCATGAAACTGATTGGTGCCGGATTTAGTCGTCGCTAAAACTGTGCCGGACGCGCTCTGCCCGTACATCGCGCCGTAGTTCGATGTCAGGACTTGCACTTCACTGAGCGCATCCAGACTGGGATAGACGATCAAGGTGCTCTGGTTCCCGTTGAGGCCAGCGTTCAAGACATCGCCGCCGTCCACATCGAAAGAGTTGTACTCGACCCGGCCACCATTCACGCTATAGCGCACGCTGCCCAGAATTCCGACCTTGGCTTCATCCTGCCCCGTTTGGTTACTCACGCCAGGAGTGAGAGCGATCAACTGGGTGAAGTTGCGGCCATTCAATCCCAGGCTGATCAATTCCTTTTGCGTAATGGTACCGACGATCTGAGAAGTTTCAGTTTCCACTTGCGAGACTTTTTGTCCCTCGACATTGACCGAGGTGGTGGTGCCGGCAGGTTCAAGGACGGCGTCGATCGCGATGCTCTGACCTGCGGTTAAAGCCAATCCGTCGCTACGGAATTCCTTGAAAGCGGGAGCGGAAACCGTCAAGGTGTAGGTTCCAGCGGGCAATGCTCCAAGAGAGTATTCGCCGCGATCGTTGGTGGTGGCCGTCTGGGTCAGTCCGGCTCCGTTGGTGATGGTTGCGGTCGCGCCGGGAAGGACAGCGCCTGTCTGATCGGTGACCGTCCCCGTAATCGTGCCTTTTCCTTTAGCAGAATTCGCCGATGTTTTCGCACCTTGCGCTAGCGCTGGCACTGAGATGATTAGAGCGACGGCAAAAATGCACAAAGAGATTTGCAGAAATCTCACAAGGTTCACCCGCCCTCTTAAGGGAGTAAAAGGAGCCACATGGTTACAGAGAAGTTGTGACGAAATTGTGACGGGTAGATTAATTTCAGATGAAAAACGGCGCGGACTCCGAGACAAGGAGCTTCGCCTTCGCAGGATGTGATTCAGCGTCGCGGTCTGCGTTGAATCTTCATTCGATCCGCTGGCCGGTCACTGATTTCCTCAGCAGCGTCTTCTACAGCCTCGCATCGTCCTGAGAAATTCACGGGATTTTAATCTCCGGGTAGTTTTCCTGCAACAAACTTCGACGATATTCAGCCCGACTCGATCAACAGGATTTTTCTTGGTAGTTCATACCGGGCTGTCCTAATTCGAAGCCTTTGTAGCGAGTCAGCGGGCGGTTGCTGGCCGCCGTGCGGATTGCTCTTGGCCTGCGGTTTTGACGATGACCCGCACTGCCGATTTTCACCAGGGAATGCGTTCCCTGGTGCGCTGGAAACGGAATCACGAGGTAGGACCATACATCGCTGAAGTGATCGCCAGCGAGATTTTCGGGTTCAGTTCTGTGACCGTAATTCCTCAGCCGCGGTCCATCGGACTCTCCAGGCAATTCGGTCTTGAGCTGGGAATTCCCGGATTATCGGGTGGGAAGAAGGAATGTTGCGACGCGAGGGTCGAATGGGGCAAGGATGGAAGAGTAGTCGCCACGGCGTGTTTCTTGCCGTTGCGTCTTTCTTATTTTTAATAAGCAGTACGATCGGGTGGGCTCAACAACTCGAGTCCAATCCGGCGGGGTCGAATCGATCCCTGATGACAGCTCGCCCCGTAGGCAACGTGGAGGACTGGAGTTCGCTTTCCCTGGCCGGCAGCGAGTTGATCCCGGAGCGGCCGTTGCTGGGAGAAAAAGATGACAATCCGCGGTTCACCCGCGAGTTGCTGCAGGTGAAGTGGCGCCAAGGCGATCCCATCGATCTCTATGTCATTCGCCCAAAGGGCGTGGCCAAACCTCCGGCAGTTCTATACCTCTACAGTTACCCTTCTGAAACCGAAGTCTTTCGCGGCGACACCTACTGCGCGAATGTCACCAAAGGCGGATTTGCCGCCATCGGGTTCGTGTCCGCTCTTAACGGCCATCGTTACACCAATAGACCCATGAAGCAGTGGTTTGTTAGCGAACTGCAAGAAGCATTAGGCAGCTCGGTTCACGACGTCCAGATGATTTTGAACTATCTTGCCACACGCGGCGATCTGGATATGAACAGGATTGGCATGTTTGGGGTGGGCTCGGGTGCAACCATTACGATCCTGGCGGCCGCAGCCGACGCGCGCATCAAGACCATTGACGTGATCGACCCTTGGGGAGATTGGCCGGATTGGATGGCCAAGTCTTCGCTGGTTCCTGAGTCGGAGCGGCCAAACTACCTGAAGCCCGAGTTCTTGAAGAAAGTAGCACCACTGGATCCGGTGCTGTGGCTGCCGCAGTTGAAAACGCAGCACGTTCGCCTGCAACAAGTGCTCGACGACTCGGTCACGCCCAAGGTGGTGCAGCAGCGCATCAGAAAAGCCGCCCCGCGGACGGCCCGGAAGATCACTTTCCACACCACACGCCAGTTTTCCGGCGCGGAGTCAGGAGACAAGCTGTTGCAATGGGTAAAAGACCAGATCCGGCCAGATTTTCCGGCACAGCCTGCCACGCAAAATTCGCAGAATTCCAGGGCGGGCAAGCAAGCCATTGAATCGAACCGTATCGATTCGAACCGTATCAATTCGAACCATGACGACAAGAGTGACAACGATTAAGTTTTCTGGCGCAGTGGGTCAATCCACTTTGGAGTCCCGCATGTTGAAGATTACTCGACTGAGTGTTTTGGTTGCCGTAGCGGTTGCTGCGACGCTTGCCTTGGTCAGCTGCGGTGGAGTCGGTGCGGCGCCGCTCAATAACGGTGGCCTTGCCCGAGTCGCGGTCAGCGTGTCTCCGCAGACCATGACCATAAGCACCGGAACAACCCAGGCCTTCACAGCAACCGTGATCAACACTGGCGAGACCGGCGTCGCTTGGCTGGTTAACGGATTCCCCGGCGGCGTAGATCCCAGTGATGGGAGTTCGTCATTCGGAACTATCGATAAGAGTGGGAATTACACCGCACCTCCTTTCATCCCGATTCCACCGACGGTCACCGTAACCGCTGTGGCCAACGCCGATAACAGCGCCAGCGCTAATGCCTCAGTTTCGATCAACGGAACCCCGTCGCCAGTTTCCATTTCACCGCTCGCTGTGAATCTGGAAGTGGGGCGAACCATAGGAGGCATCGCGCAACTGGGAGGCATCGCTCTATTTACCGCCGCTGTTCGAAATTCTAATCTGGGGGTGAATTGGTTTGTAGAACAGGTACCGCTGGGTAACCCGAATGTGGGTACGATCTCCGTCATACCCGGATCCCTGGACCAAGTGAATTACATTGCTCCCCCGGCGATCCCCGGCTCTGGCTCTCAAGTGCATGTCACCGCGCAATCGGTGGCCAATCCCGAAGAAAGTGCGTCGGCGGTTGTCACCTTATTGCCCGTGGGCAGTACTGTGGTCGCGATCACTGAACCTGCGCTCCCGCCAACGGTCCAGATCGGACAAACTCAAGAATTTCAGGCCAGTGTAAGCGGCACCAGCGACACAACCGTCTCCTGGGAGGTGGACGCCATAGCCGGAGGCAACGCCAACGTAGGCACGATCACAACTGAAGCGGGAGGTAAAGCGGTCTATGCAACTCCTGGGCAACTCCCCTCACCTCCCACCGTCATCGTAACAGCGACCTCGAATGCTGTTCCCGCCGCGCAGGCATCGATCCAGGTGAGCTTGATTCCGGCTCAGCCGACAACAGTTGCCCTAACTCCCGACGTATGCATTAACACCGCTGCGGTACCGATCAGTACCCAGGTGAACTTTGCGGTTGTGGTTCAGGGACCGCAGAATCAGGACGTGACTTGGCAGGTTAACAAAATTCCCGGCGGCAACGCGACGGTTGGAACGATTGCGGAGGCGACAACAAACACCGCGGTCTACACCGCACCCGCTAATGTACCGAGTCCAGCGACGGTGACCGTCGGCGCAGTTTCCGTTGCGAATCCGTCTGTATCCGCGACGGTACCACTTGCGATCACCACGACGGCCGTGCCTAAGGTTGTGATCAGCCCCACCTCCGCGACCGTTACGGCCGGAACCGGCGCCGTACCTTTCATCTCCACCGTTCAAGGCGCAGTGGTCACGGATAACGACTACGTTACTGCTCAAAATTGGGCGGTGAACGGTGAGCTTGGAGGGGACAGCACCATCGGAACCGCGGAAGAGGACAACAATCAACAGACTAACAGGTGCCAAGCCTTTGGAAATTACGATCCCCCTGCGGCCGTCCCAGCTACCAACCCTGTCTCAGTCACCGCTGCCACCGACGACGGTCTCGCGTCTCCGGGAGCCTTAGTCACGATACTCCCGCCCCCGGTGTTCACCGTAACATTGATGCCGGGAAGCAGCGATCCTCAGACCGTGCAAGTGCAACCACCCGGTAACCAAATTATGTACACGGCGACCCAGACCAAGAATGGGGTTACTGACACAACCGACCCATTGAGCTGGACTCTTACCAGCGCAGGTCAAGACTGCAGCGTCAGCGCCGGATCCATATGCGGCACCATCAACCCAACGGGGATCAACACCAGCCAGCAATTCACTGCGACCTACACCGCCCCAGCCACAGTCCCTGCCAACAACCAGGTGACCTTGACCGTGGCTTCGGAGGTGACGCCCAGCGCCTCGGATTACAACGTGATTGGAATTGGAGTACCGACGATTGCGATCAATGGCCCCTTGTCAGTCCAAGCCGGTACCGGTCCTTTTTCTTACACCGTAATCATCACCCCTAAGTCGGATCAGGATCTCGACGTGGTCTGGCAATTGGGATGCATTTCCGACTGGGACGGGGTATCGCCCGATGGCAACTGCCAGCCAACAAGCAAGGACGACGACAAGGACGGTCCAGGCTGCATCATTTACGGCAGGGCTGAACAGTGCGGGGCAGATGGAGCTTTGACTGTGCCCGGACAGTACGCCCTGACTTACACTCCACCCCGGACTGTGTCGACGACAGACTACCAGCAGAATGTGTGCACGCCAAATGGCGATCCACACGCCTCGATCGTACCCCTCACCGCCTCGATACATGCAACTGGGTGCTTTCAGAATGTATGCACCGCAGTGGCTTGTGTGACGGTGACGCCGTAGCAAGAGAGTGTCAAGGCTCTGCTTGTCGTGTAAAGCGGGAGCTGGAGAAATAAAACACCGAGAAATCGAACTGACGCCAGAGCACAAATTCTTAGTGCGGCGGCGTGCTGCCGGAGCGTAGCTTCCACACGATTTGGCGCAGAATGCCGAGCCAGACGACGGCGTCGCGGGCGGGCAAGTTGAGGCGGCGGACCAAGCGCCGCATTCTTTCTTCCACATCCGCGATGGGGCGCCGGTCGAGGTAGCCGCTGGCACGCATCGCTTCGAGCAGGGTCATAGTGATGCGCTCGAGTTCCTCCGCGGTCGATCGCTTCACTTTCTCCGCTGGCCGCGCAGCCTTTGCATCGCGCACCAGTTCGTAGAGGCAAATTGCCACCGCCTGCCCGAGGTTCATCGAAATGTTTCCTTCACACGTGGGGATGCGCATTAGCCAGTGGCAGTGACTGAGGGCGGCGTTCGAAAGGCCAAATTTCTCCGAACCGAACAGCAGAGCGACTTGGCCCGATGGCAACTGCTTGCGCATGAGCCGTGCGCCATATTCCAGCCGTCGAAGCGGATGCTGCAATTCCCGGTGACGGACGGCCGTGGTTCCGACGACGAGCGTGCAGTCGGCCACGGCTTCGGCTACGGTTTTATACTCTTCCGCACTCGCCAGGAGCCCTGAGGCTCCGACTGCAGAACGCGCTTCGCGAAAGGCCGCATCGTAAGGATTCACCACGCGCAAATGCTTGAAACCGAAGTTGCTCATGGCGCGGGCGGCCGCACCGATATTGAGAGGGTTGCGCGCAGCCACCAAGACCACGCGAAGCCGATCGAATTCATTCGAGGCAGGAGGCAATGCTTATTTTGTTCGCTTTGAAAAATGCCCGCCACACTCAACGAGATTGTCATTCCGAGCGCAGCGAGGAATCTGCTTCGCCGTTTACCGGCTGTACTGATTCTTCTTCTTCTCTTCGTGCCGCTCCAGCCCCAATTGAATCAGCCGTCCAATTAGATCGGAATACGATACCCCCGAAGCCGCCCACAGCTTGGGATACATACTGATGGCCGTGAATCCAGGCATGGTGTTGATCTCGTTCAAATAAATCTTGCGAGATTTCGGCTCCATTAGAAAATCTACTCGCGCCAGTCCCGAGCAGTCCACGGCTTTGAACGCGCCAATCGCCAACCGCTGGACTTCTTTGATTTCGCTTTTGCCGAGCTTCGCGGGAATGATCAGCTGTGATCCTTCGTCAAGATACTTGGCGTTGTAATCGTAGAACTCTGTGCTGGGGACGATCTCACCCGGCAGCGAAGCTTCGGGCTTGTCGTTGCCAAGCACCGAACATTCGATCTCGCGCGCTTTTTGTTTGCCTCCGCCCACGCCTTGCTCAATCACAATCTTGCGATCGAACTTTGCCGCTTCTTCAATCGCGGGGCCAAGTTCCTTGCGGTCATGTGCCTTGGAAATTCCCACCGACGATCCCAAATTCGCCGGCTTCACAAACACTGGATACTTCAACTTGCTCTCGACCAGTTTCTGAACCTTCTTCGGATCCGTTTCCCAATCGCTGCGCAAGAATGTGATGTGTCTCACAATCGGCAGTCCTGCAGCGCGAAAAAGCGCTTTCATGATGTCCTTGTCCATGCCTGCAGCGGAGCCCAGCACGCCTGCGCCCACGTAGGCCATGTCCGCCAATTCCAGCAAGCCCTGGATGGTTCCGTCCTCGCCGAAGGTGCCATGCAGCACGGGAAAAATCACATCCACGTCGATGGCCCGATCGGCGGCGCGACGAGTGAGCGCGTGAGCGGACGCGTCAGTCTCGAACGGCGTCATTGCAGCATGTCTCTGGGGCTCGGGTGGTACCACGACGGCCTCGCCCTTGGCCAGAACCGCGGCCCCTGGAGTGGCTTCGGGATCGCCGGCACGCAGATGCCTGCCTTCCTCAAATTTTCCCTGCAGCAGTCGCTCCGCATCGGCCGAAGTGACCCATCGGCCTTCTTTGGTGATGCCGATGGGCACAACTTCGTACTTGTCTTTGTCGATGTCGGTAAAAACGGAGGCAGCAGAAAGCAGAGAGATTTCATGCTCTCCGCTGCGCCCGCCAAACAAAATGCCAACTCGAATCTTTTTCATGAGGTGCACGCGCCTTACAGAATCTTCTTCCCGAACGCCGACAGAGCCAACTCCACAGCTAAGTCGGCGGTTTGGTTGTGTTCGTCGATTACTGGATTTACTTCGACAATCTCGAAGCTCAACATGCGGCCGTGGTCGGCGATGATCTCCATTGCCAGGTGTGCCTCGCGATACGTAGCGCCTCCGCGAACCGGCGTCCCTACTCCGGGCGCATCTTCGGGATCGACCCAGTCCATGTCGAGC
This sequence comes from uncultured Acidobacteriota bacterium, assembly GCA_963762385.1. Classification (GTDB taxonomy): domain Bacteria; phylum Acidobacteriota; class Terriglobia; order Terriglobales; family Acidobacteriaceae; genus JABDBE01. Next base: position 214,297 of record CAVXKN010000004.1, read on the forward strand.
GAAACATGGTAGCCTGCGGTGCCTCGTCCTGCGGCACGCAGAGCTTCTTCCATCACGGTTCTCATGCCGCGTTCGTCAATATCGCGCATGGTGAAAACGTGGATTCCTGTTCGGCGCACGTTTTCTTTTTCAATGGCATCAATGTCCCGCACCCCAACCAGCACGCAATTCTCTGGCTTCACCTTGGGAGAAAAATCGAAAATATTGGATAGCTCAGGAGGACCCAATCCCATGATCGCCGCCAGCGGCATGCCATGTACGTTTCCGCTGGGAGAGCTGTCCGGGGTATTGACATCGGTGTGAGCGTCAATCCAGATGAGGCCAATTTTTTGGTTCTGACGACGATAGAATTCCGCGACGCCTGCAACGGTTCCGGCCGCGATGGAATGATCGCCGCCCAGAGTAATCGGCACCTTACCGGCCTCAAGCGTCTTGACCACGAGTTCGGCATGTTTGGTGCAGGTCGCGGTGATCTCCTTCAAATATTTTGCGTGGGGATCGCCTTCCTTCTTTTGCTCGGCAATGGCAACAGACACGTTCCCGGCGTCTTCGACAACATGGCCGAGCGCCTCTAATCGCGCCTCGAGACCAGCTACGCGCACCGCCGAGGGGCCCATATCCACACCGCGGCGCGACTGGCCGAGGTCGAGCGGAACGCCGATTACGCGGATCTTCCGCGGCGTGATGCTGGAAAAGGATGGAGTGATGGTTGTCATAAGTTCAGGCTAACTTACCGCCGAGGCCGCTGAGAACGCCGAGTCTGGAAATTCATTAACGATGCGTTTAAGGCCGTCCTTCAACACTCGCACGTGAAAATTCAGAAGAAGACCGACTCGCTTGTGCGACAACCGGAGGTACGACAGCAATTGGGCATCATAAATCGGCGAAAGCCGCTCGACGGCCTTGATTTCAACTATAACCGCATCCTCCACGACTAGATCGAGCCGATATCCGCAATCCAGTTTCACCTCTTTGTACACAACTCGCAGAGGTTTCGGCACTTCGACTTTCAGGCCCATTTGCTGTAGTTCAAAAGCCAGGCATACTTCGTAGGCCGATTCGAGCAAGCCCGGCCCGATTCCTTTATGCACCTCGATTTGCGGCCCCGATGATACGACGCGTGATCTGGTCGAGTTTGTCTTTTTCTTCCATTCTCGGCGACCTCGGCGTGCTTGGCTGTGAAAACACCGCTACGGGTACAACCGGTGCAGCATTCTCGGAAATGGAATGGTCTCGCGCACATGTTCTAGCCCGCAGACCCACGCGACCGCTCGCTCGATCCCCATGCCGAAGCCCGCGTGGGGCACGCTTCCGTATTTCCGCAAATCGAGATACCACTTGAAGGCCTCTTCCGGCAGGCCGTGTTCGTGAATGCGTTTAAGCAGCAATTCGTACGAAGCCATGCGCTGCGAGCCGCCGATAATTTCGCCGTAGCCCTCGGGCGCGAGCACATCCACGCACAGGGCCAGATCTGGCCGTTGCGGATCAGGCTCCATGTAGAACGCTTTTATTTTTGCAGGGTAGCGATGCACCATCACCGGCCGGTCAAACTGCGAAGAAATGTAAGTTTCGTCCGGCGAACCCAGATCCCCGCCGTACTCGAAGTTGTTTTCGAGCGCGCCCTTGGCATGCGCTTCCTGCAACATCTTGACAGCTTCGTCATAAGTGATGCGCGGAAACGGCGCCTCGACTTTCTCCAGCTTCGCAACATCGCGCCCGATGGTTTGCAGATCGAAGCGCCGGCGTTCCAGGCAACGTTTTACCAGAAAGCTGAGCAGACCTTCGGCCAGATCCATGATGTCTTCGAGTTGGGCGTAAGCGACCTCGGGCTCGACCATCCAGAACTCGGTCAAATGACGGCGGGTCTTACTTTTCTCGGCGCGGAACGTAGGCCCGAAAGAATACACCTTGCCCAGCGCCATCGCAGTCGCTTCGATGTAAAGCTGTCCTGACTGCGTGAGGTAAGCTTGTTCGTCGAAATAATCGACGGGAAACAGCGTGGTTGTGCCCTCGCAGGCTGCGGGCGTAAGAATTGGCGGATCGGTCAAGGTGAAGCCGCGCTCGTCAAAGAAATCCCGGGCAGCCTTGATGATCTCAGCCCGCACGCGAAGAATCGCAGCCTGTCGCGGCGTTCGTATCCACAGATGCCGGTGCTCCATCAGGAAATCGACGCCGTGTTCTTTCAGCGAAATCGGATAGGGATCGCTCTCCGCGACCTTCTGAACCACCTGCACATCCGAGATGTCCAACTCATAGCCGCCGGGCGCACGCTTGTCGGCGCGCACTTTGCCCTCGACAATCACGCTTGATTCCTGGGTCAGGCTTTTTACGGCTTCAAAGACTTCGGGCGAGACTGCATTCTTAGGCACGACGCCCTGAATTACGCCGGAGCCATCGCGCAGTTGCGGGAACAGCAGTTTCCCGCTCTCACGCAGGTTGTAGAGCCAGCCGCGAATGGTGACACTTTGGCCCTCATGCTTGCCGACATCAACGATCGTCGTTACCGGGAATGACATAGAGTTAATTTCGTAATTGTGCAATTGAGTAATTTTGCAATTGAAAACGGCGTGGTTCAATTACCCGATTACTCAATTGCTAAATTTCTTAGCTTGCTTCCAGCTTTTCGAATGTTTCGCCCATTTTTTCCACCGGGTTGATCTTTTCGTCGCTCTCAATCTCAAGCAGCAACGCCGGAGTGTGGGGCGCCGATCGCAGCAACTCCATCGCCTGTTTCCAATCGATCGATCCACTGCCGGGCCAAAGATGCGAGTCATTATTCTTCGCGTTATCGTGAACGTGGGTGGAATGGATGTACGTCCTCAATGTTTCGAAGGCTTGCGGCACATCGCTCATGATGTGCGCGTGACCAAAATCAAAGCACACACCTACATCGTCGAAGTGAGCCGCGCGGATAAACTCCACCAAGCGTTCGGGCGCGGACAACTCGTTAGGAGTGTTTTCCAGCAGAATACGCACGCCGAGTGGCTTGGCGAAGGCCCGCAAGTGCTCAACGGAAGTCATCGCGGCCTCGAACTTGCGGTCGTCGAACGACTCGCCGGTCGCGCCGATGTGCTGAACCAGAAACCGAAACGGAATTTGCTCCGCCAATTCCAAGGCGCGTTTAATTTCGTCCATGGCTTCGATCCGGCTTGCCCGGTCGGTCGACGCGATGTTCATTTGCGGGGCTCCGGCTCGCCCCCATTCGTAGTCCGCGTAGAGAGGAGCATGTACCGAGTTCAGAATAATTCCGCTGGTGCGAAACCAATCCGCGATTTCCCGAACATGCTGCTTGCGATTGGCATAGTCCAGGTGCTGTCGTGCGGCAAAAATCTCGATCGCCTGCGCGCCGCCCCTCACCAGTCCATCCAGCAAGCCGGGATGCAGCCGTTCCTTCACATAGACGAGTGTCGATATTGCTCTCAGCATCAGTAGCCAACTGCCTTTCCGTTATTTCTTACGTCGCTCGCGCCCAAACGCTCGCCGGTCTTCAGATCGATCGCGATGCACTCGCCATCGCTCCAATACGGGTCCGAGTCTCCGGCCGCGGTTTCTCCGCTCTCGACCTTGTGCCCCATCTGCTCCAGCAACCTCTCAGTATCCGGAGAGAACCACTGCTCGACATTCACCACGTCGGGCAGCCATTGATGGTGGAAACGAGGAGCGTTCACCGCTTCCTGGATATTCATTCCGTAGTCCACTACGCCCATCAAAATATTGGCCACCGTCGTGATGATTCGCGGTCCGCCGGGCGAACCCAGAACCAGAAAGAGTTTCCCGTCTTTCAACACAATTGTCGGCGTCATGGCGGAGAGCGGTCTCTTGGCTGGTCCGATGGCATTGGCCGGCCCTTGAATCAGACCGTAGAGGTTGGGGACTCCGGGCTTCGCCGCGAAGTCATCCATTTCATCATTCATCAGAAAACCCAATCCCTTCGCCGTCACCCGCGAGCCGAAACTGTCATTCAACGTGGTGGTCACTGCAACCGCGTTGCCGTCGGAATCGACGACCGAATAATGGGTGGTGTGCGCAGGCTCACGGACAAGCAAGGGCTGCGAATGCTCCGATGCGTACTGTTCAAGCTGGCTGAAAATTGCCGGACGCTTTAGATCTTTGCTGACGCTGGCTCGTGCCGGATCAATCGATTCCCGCCAAGCCGCGCCGTACTTCTTGTCGATGAGTTGCGCGACAGGAATCTTGGAAAAATCCGGATCTCCCAGAAATTCCGCTCGATCATAAAACGCACGCCGGAATGCCTCAACCGTCAGATGTATCGAAGCCGCGGACCGGTCGCCCGCCTTGGCGAGGTCGTATCCCTCCAGAATATTCAATATCCCGATCAGCGCAATCCCTCCCGACGACGGAGGAGGCGCACTGATGATTTCGTAACCGCGATAGGTCCCTCGGATCGGCTCCCGCTCCTTTACTTCATAGTGCGTAAGATCTTCGGCCGTGATCAAGCCTCCGCCCTTCTGCATCGACGCCGCCAATTCGCGCGCTATCGCGCCGCGATAAAAGTCATCCGGGTCACGCGCAATCCGCTCCAGCGTGCGCGCCAACTCTGGCTGGCGGAAGATTTCGCCCGGTTTGTAGTAATTTCCATCGCGCTGAAAGATGCGTCGTGACTCGGGAAATCTCGCCAAGTCTTCGTTCTGAAAGTCCCGTGTATCCTGCCACGCCAGCGGATAACCGTCCTGCGCCAACTTGATTGCCGGAGCCATCACCTGACTGAGAGTCAGCTTGCCGTAAGACTTTTCGGCGTAAACCATGCCTGCCACCGAACCCGGCACCCCAATGGCTTTATAGCCAATTACACTGGCATTTTCGATGACATTGCCTTGAGCATCAAGATACATATTGGCTGTCGCTGCAGCGGGCGCTTTTTCACGGTAGTCGATGAAATGCGTCCGTCCGTCAGCCGCGCGGATGAGCATAAATCCGCCACCGCCCAAGTTTCCCGCTTGCGGATAAACGACTGCTAAAGCAAACCCCGTGGCTACAGCAGCATCAACCGCATTGCCTCCGGCACGCAGAATGTCCACTCCGGCGCGGGATCCCAGTTCGTGAACGCTTACCACGACGGCATGAGGCGCATGGACAGGCTGCACCCCCGCTCTCGCAGCAGCGGTCAAGGCCACCAGTACTGCCAGCAGCAGCACCATCAATCGCTCGCACTTGAATCGCATGGAATCGAAAACTGTGGGCGGACCTTTGAGGCTAGCGTAGGGAGCGAGTGGGAGTCAAATTGGGCTCCAGCAGCCAGCCGTGAGCTTTCGGCTATCGGCTTGGTTGTCGGCGTGCTCTTTTCCTGGCTGTCTTTTGCGTTTTCGTTTTAGCGCCTTTGGCCTTCGCTTTCGTTTTGCTCTTTCCCACTACCATTTCGTACGACTGGCGAACTAGGTCCCTCAACTCCTCATCGCTCAACACATCCAATCGTTCCAGCAATGCCCATTTGTAGCGGCCCACATACGGGGCTGGCTTGATTCCTTCCTGCTCGCACAACTCCGCAAACTTCTCCGGGGAGGACTTCAAGCACAAGCTTGGCGGAACCGAGTCCAGGCTCAACATGGCAAAGATTTTACCGGAAACTTTGAAGCAGACAGTTTCTCCCCATTGCAAGTTTTCTCTTGCTTGAGGAAACGAAAGACAATAGCCTCGAACGGAATCGACGTTCATCGTGGAGCAATCATCTAAGATGGTGAACATAGGAGATTGAAAATGGAAACCCGGCAACTTGGCAAGTCCGATTTGCAAATCACGCCCGTTGGTTGTGGAGCCTGGGCGATCGGGGGCGGTGGCTGGCAGTTCTCCTGGGGCGCTCAAGATGATAACGACTCCATTGCCGCGATTCACCGCGCGCTTGAATTGGGCGTCAACTGGATCGACACGGCCGCAGTTTATGGCTTAGGGCATTCCGAAGAAGTCGTCGCCCGGGCGCTTAAGGAATGGTCTGGCGCCAAGCCCTACGTGTTTACCAAATGCGGGTTGCGTTGGGACGAACAAGGCAACATCCGGAAGATTCTGCATGCCGATTCCATTAGCCGCGAAGTCGAAGACAGCTTGCGCCGCCTGGGTGTGCAGACTATCGATCTGTACCAGATCCACTGGCCGCCGGAAGATCCCGAATCGCCCGACCTTGAAGAAGGGTGGTCCATTCTTGCCGCGCTACAAAAGCAGGGCAAGGTGCGCTGGATTGGCGTTTCCAATTTCGATGTGAAACAGATGCGCCGTGCGCAGAGCATCGCTCCGATCACCTCTCTGCAGCCACCCTATTCGCTGATCAATCGCAGCATAGAGGAGGACATTCTTCCCTATTGCTTGCGCGAGGGGATCGGCGTGATCGTCTATTCACCCATGGCTTCCGGGCTGTTGACGGGTGCGATGACTCGTGAGCGTGCCGCAAGAATGCCGAAAGACGACTGGCGCAGCAGCGATCCCGAATTCAGAGAACCGAAGTTGTCGCGGAATCTTGCGCTAGTCGAGCAGCTACGCGAGATCGGGAAGCGTCACGGGCGTTCGCCGGGCGAAGTGGCGATTGCCTGGACGCTGCGAAATCCGGCAGTGACCGGCGCAATCGTCGGCGCACGCAACGCGAGGCAAGCCGATGGCGTAATGCGGGCCGGTGAGTTCCAACTTACCGACAAAGAAGTAAACGAAATCGAAGATTTTTTCGAACAGACCGCCGCGTAGCGAAGCGAGGGACGTGTCACTGATAGCTGACGGCTGAAAGCGGCCTTTACACTTCTTGCTTGGCCTCGCCCAGCACAACGCTCACATCCATCTTTTTCTTTCCCCTATAGACGGTAACGAGGACGGTATCGCCCGCACGATGGTTATTCATAATCTGCGCCAGTTCCTGCTGATCCTCGATTTCTTTACCATCGATGGCCACGATGAGGTCTCCGCCAACCATAATCGGAATGTTGCCAAGAAATGCGCGCTCAGTGCCGCCGCGCAGGCCCCCGTTGTCCGCAGCTCCTCCGGGCACCACCTGCACAATCAGCAGTCCGTAATCCGACGCGAGTCCCATCTGACTTGCCAATTCAGAATCGATCGGAATTGTTCGCACGCCCAGCGCCGGACGCCGCACCCGGCCGAGGGTGAGCAGATCGTTGATCACCGCTTTCGCGGTATTGATCGGAATCGCAAAACCAATTCCCGCGCTCTGGCCAACGCTCGAAGCAATCATCGTGTTAATGCCGATCACTTCGCCGTGCATATTCAGCAGCGGGCCGCCGGAATTTCCGGGGTTGATCGAAGCATCGGTCTGAATGGCTTCGTCGATGGTCATGCCGTCCGGTTCCTGCACCTGCCGGATGGAACTCACGATACCTCTGGTTAGCGTTCCCGCGAGTCCGAAAGGATTGCCGATCGCGTACACCTTCTGACCGACTTGCAAATTGCCCGAGTCACCGAGCACCATCGGCGTGAGATCAGGGGCTTTGATCTGAACCACGGCCAGATCATGCGAGCGATCTGTGCCCACGATTGTGGCGCGATATTTCTTGCGGTTGTGCAGCGTAACTTCGATTTGGCGAGCATCCGCGATTACGTGATAGTTGGTCAGGATGTGCCCGTCTTTATCGATAATGAAACCCGATCCCTGCCCTTCCTCCGGCACCAACCCGTAGAAGAAGTCGAATGTAACCGCCTTCGAAGTGATGTTCACTACTGAACTGATATTTTTGCGATAGACCGAGATGTTGTTTTGCTCTTCGGCATCGAGCGAATCGTTGCTCGAGGCTTCAGTGATCTCGATTTTATTTGGACGTCCGATCCAATCCGTCAGCGTGCCGTGGTTCGCACGATAGGTAGTGAAATAGAAAAACGCGCCCGCGATAATAACGGCAAACAAAACAGGCCGAAGCAGCCTCATAGTTCAGAAACCTTCCAGATCCACGTTCTCATTGTATTAAATTATCCGTCCGCGACGTTGCCGCAGGGAGCCGATCTCAGCCCACTCAGCGGCTTTGCTCCGCGAACTTCGCGATTTAAAGCTTCTAACCAATCTTGTCCGCCTCGCGTTGCAACCGGGTGTAAATTTGTCCCACTCGCTCCTGAGTTTCGTCCAACGATCCCGAGTTGTCGATCACGTAGTCAGCCGCCTTGATCTTATCTTCATCGGGAAATTGAGCCGCCATCCGGCGCGCAACCTCGTGGCGCGCCGTTTCTTCGTCGACGCCCACGCGCGCGGCCCAGCGTTGAATCCGCTGTTCTGGATGGCAACTTACTACCACCAGACGATCGAAATCTTTCGCCGCGCCCGCTTCCAAAATCAGTGCCGCTTCCACCATGGCGATTGCTCGCGGATTCCCCCGGCCGACCTCCGCCATCCATTCTTCCTGTCTTCGAATCACCGCGGGATGGACTATCTGGTTCAACTCTTGAATGCGGGAAGGTTGGTTTGTTCCAGAAGCGCCAAACGCCGCCTCTGCCAGCCGCGCGCGATTGACCGTGCCGTCAGGATTGAGGATTCCACTGCCAAAATGTTGCACAACTTCCCGATAAACATTTTCACCCGGTTGCATAAGCTCGTGAGAGATGGCATCGGCTTGAATCAGGTGGGCACCGAGCGCCACAAACATTTCACCCACTACGGATTTGCCCGAAGCAATTCCGCCCGTCAGCCCGACTTTCAGCAATCCAGCCTCATGTCGAAAAACCAAATCCCCACGGAGACACAGACTCACAGTGGGAAAATTTCTAAGATCCTAGGTTCGTTGTCGCAGCGCCACGGCTCAGTGGTGAAAAAATCAAACCCGCGAAAGCTCCGTCATTCGACCTCCACGCCGGAGCTTCGCAGCCCGCACCGTATTCGCCATCAACATGGCGATGGTCAATGGCCCCACACCCCCCGGCACCGGCGTAAGCGCTCCCGCAACCTCAGCCACCTGGGGATGCACGTCCCCAACCAGCGTTGATCCTCGGGTGCGAAAAGTTTCCTCCCGCTTTGCATTCCCCGCGAACAGCCGCTCGAACTCAGCCCGATCCGTCACCTGGTTCATGCCAACGTCAATCACCGTCGCGCCCGGTTTGATGAATTCGCGCGTAATCATTCCCGGCCGGCCGATGGCTGCGACTAGAATATCCGCGCGCCGGCACACCCCCGGAAGATCGTGCGTCTTCGAATGGCAAACCGTAACCGTCGCATTGCCGTTGATCAACAGCATCGCCGTCGGTTTCCCCACAATGTCGCTGCGTCCTACCACCACCGCGTCCTGACCAGCGATGGGAATCTGGCTGCGCTTCAGGATCTCGATAATCCCCGCTGGCGTGCAGGGCACCAGCCCGGGTCTCTGCGTGGAGAGCAACCCTACGTTCATCGGATGGAACCCATCTACATCTTTCGCCGGATCGACCGCCATCAAGACTTTCTTGGCATCCACTTGCGCCGGCAATGGAAGCTGCACCAGAATACCGTCGATCTCATCGCGTCCGTTCAGCTCAGCGATCAATTCGAGCAACTCGTCAGTTGAGGCCGTCTCGGGCGGCGTGTGCTGTTCGCTGTAAATTCCAACCTCGGCGCTGCTCTTCACCTTGCCGCGAACATAAACCTCCGACGCGGGGTTGTGCCCGACCAGAACCACGGCCAGTCCTGGCCGCATTCCCGCAGCCGTCATCGCCTTCACTTCAGACGCGACTTCGGTCCGAATTTCGCTGGCGATTTTGTTTCCGTCAAGAATAATCGCAGCCATCAATCCTCGCTCCCCCAAGGACAAATCGTATCGTAACCGCAGACCATGCGGTGACGCATATGTGGGACGGATATTTGACCCGTCCACATGGCGGAAAACCAGGCCGAGCGTAAGCTCGGCACTGGCACCATCTAGCTTTTTCTCACCGGGAACTCCGCCGTCCCCACTTTCGCCACATTCGCCTCCGCGAACTGCCGCACCCGCTCCAGCGAAGCTTGCAATTCCGCATGAAGTCTTTCTTTCTCGGAATCATCCGCATCGGCCGGAACCGGAATCTTCGAACTCACTCGCATCAACGCCCGTGAAAACGGCTTCGGAATCATCGATCGGTCCCAAGTATTCAGAACCCAGGCTCTGTCGATTGCGATATGAAACACCGCCATGGGTATGCCTGTCGCACGCGCCAGCACCACTGGCCCCGGCTTTGCGACGTATCGCGGACCGCGCGGACCATCGATGGTGAAAGCGACCGTCCAGCCTTGCTCGAGTTCCCGGCGCATGCCCAGCAAGGCACGCACTGCTCCCCGGCTCTTCGATCCGCGCACTTTCACGAAACCGAATTTCCGCATAATGCGCCCCATCCATTCCCCATCAAAACTATCGCTGCTCATGACTCTGATGTGCAGGTTGCGCCACAGATACATCGCGGGGATGATGCAGCTATGCCAAAACGCATACACGATCGGGCGCGTTTCTAAAGTCGGCGGCGCTCCCTCTTCATAGGACGCCGAAAAACGCAGCGTGGGGCCGATCAGCCAGACCACCAGAAATCCCGCCCACGTGATGAGCCACAGCTGTAATCTTTGCCACAAGGTAAATGGCCGGCTGGGTGTCGATGCTTCGCTCGAGACCGGCGAAGTAGTTGCTGCGTTCACTCCAGTATTGTAACCGCCGGCCTTGACGAGCGGACACTCCTGTCCGCTGCCGTTGACTTAAGAATTGTGTGTATGGATGGCGGAAATCCTTGCGAGGGTTGGCTCTTACGTTCGATGTAGAACACAAGTCTGGCCGGGCTCAAAGTACGCGCGAAGCGGCCACCCTACGACGACTATTTCCCTTCATCCGCCGACGGCCCATAGACCGAGGGAACCGCAACGTCATTTAAGCGCAGATACACTCCCAACTGCGCCCGGTGGTGGATGATGTGATTCATGACCATCCGCCGCACCGCCATGATCCTTGGCCCGCTGAAAAAGACTTTGTCGCCGGCGGACAATTTCCAACTCTTGGCCCACTCGGCATCGCTGGTCTTCGCAATCGCCGCCCGCATATCCGCCACTTTCTTATCGAAAATCTCGAGGACGTGCTTCTGCGACTCCGCCACCAGCGGCTTTGATCCAGCCGGCCGGTTGGCGAAATCCAGGTTCTCTGTCGAAATCGCAGCCACGCCAAAGCCTGGCAACTCTGCCACATGTCCCGCCAGCCGTCCCAGCGTCATCGACTTTTCATGCGGCTTCCACGCCAGCTTGTCCTCCGGAATACGTTCCAGCGTTCGTCGTGCACTGGCCATCTCCTGATCAAACTCCGGCAACAATGCTTCGCTAATTGTCATTCCTTCCTCCGATTTGCCGCTATCAAACCTAACATGATCATCACGTTCGCTTCTACCGCGAGAAATGTAGAAACTGCGAATTCGCAATCATCTCCAAACCCACCGGTTAACTATGCTTAAGTCGTATAATCTTCCAAATGATTACCGTTTCCAAGGAGGACTATCTAAAAGCGATCCTTGAGGCCGAGAGCGAAGGCGAGCCGGTTATCTCGGCTACGCTGGCTCATTGGCTCTCGGTCTCCCCGCCCGCAGTCACTATGGCTCTGCGCCGGTTGAAAAAGGACGGCTTGGTGCGAGTACAAAGCGACGGCCATGTCGGGCTGACTTCAGCCGGACGCAAAATCGCACGCAAGCTAACCCTTCGCCATCACCTCATTGAGCGCATGCTCTCCGAGATTTTTGGGATGGAGTGGTATCGGGTCCACGACGAAGCCGAGCGTTTGGAACATGCCGTCTCACCCGACTTCGAAGCCCGGTTGTTGGCGAAACTGGGCCGCGGCGGAGCCTGTCCGCACGGCAACCTGAGCGAACTCGAGAGTCCCAGCAGCCGCCGTCGACGCGGCCTGCTGCTTCTCGCCCACGCCGAAGCCGGGAAGCATTACACGGTTAGCGGCATTTACGAGCGCGACCGGCACTTGCTGGAATTTCTCGAAGGGCGCGGCGTTCGTCCTGGAGCGCGCGTACACGTTGCAGGACGGAACTACGATCAGACCTTGACCCTCGCCACCGACGCCGGGACGGTTGCTCTCGGGCGCTCGGCAGCCGAGAAAGTCTGGGTGACCGCCGACTCAGGTAAAGCGCGTCGCACTTCTTCTAATTCCCCTTCTTGAGGTTTGCACCGATTATTTCTGCAGGGTAATTAACCATAGTTTACTTGTTGCTGTATACTTGCGCTAACTAATTTCGACCATGAGCGTAGGTTCACAACCCCCTCAGACGAACGGCATTGCAGGCGACGAAGTCGTCGTCATCACCCACGAAGACGTGGATCGCGCCCATGACCGCGTCCGAGTGTCGGAAGCGCGTGCCCGCCGCGGCTTTTTCCCCCGAGCCCGATTGCTGTGGTTGCTGGTCGGCCCCGGCGTTCTGGTCATGCTCGGCGAGAACGACGGGCCCAGCATGCTTTCCTACGCGGCTACGGGCGCGAAGTTTGGCGTCGGATTCTTCATTCCTTTCGTGATCCTCACATTTTGCATGGCCATCGTTGTACAGGAGATGACCGTGCGACTGGGCGCTGCAACTCATCGCGGTCACGCCGAGTTGATCTTCGACCGCTTCGGGCCGTTCTGGGGATGGTTTTCGATGATCGACCTGGCCATCGGAAATTTCCTTACGCTCATCACCGAGTTCATCGCCATACGCGCGGGCCTTGGCTTCTTCGGCGTGCCTCCCTGGATGGCAATTCTGATTGCGCTGGTCATCCTGTATGCGGCGCTGATGAGTCATCGCTATTGGACTTGGGAACGAATTACGCTCGCCGCCGCCGCCTTCAACCTGGTGTTCATTCCCGTTGCGCTGATGACCCATCCGGATTGGCATGCGGTAAGTCACGCATTGATTACCTGGAAACCGCTGCCCGGCTTCAACAAGGACACTCTCCTGATTGTGCTGGCCGACATCGGCGCGACGGTCACGCCGTGGATGCTTTTCTTTCAGCAGAGCGCAACCGTGGACAAGGGTCTCACCACGAAAGACATCCGCTTCGGCCGCATCGACACGGTCTTGGGAGCGGCTTTGGCGACAGCCGCTGCGGTGGCTACGATTCTCGCGACTGCGCCGTTGTTCGCTCATCAGATGGGCGCCGACAATTTCCAGGCAGCCGAGTTTGCGCAAGCTCTCCAGCCAATCATCGGACGATTTGGGGCTTCGCTATTTGCCCTCGGAATGGTCGAGGCTGGAATTGTTGCTTCGATCACGATCTCCACTTCTTCCGCGTATGCTTTCGGAGAAGTAACTCACAAACCGCACAGTCTTAACCTTCCCATGGGACAAGGCAAGGCCTTTTACTCAGTCCTGACTCTGTGCGCGGCGGCGGCGGCAGCGATCGTTCTCATCCCGGGGCTGCCGTTGGTGTATGTGGTCCTGTTGGTGAACGTGGTTGCGGTTCTATCGATGCCGCCGGCGCTGGTGTTTCTGTTCATGCTGGTGAATGACAAAGAAATCATGGGCGACCTGGTTAGTCCGCCGTGGGCAAACGTGTTGTCGAGCGGGGTGGTATTTGTGTTGACCGCTGCAGGAGTGCTTTTCGGGATCAGCGTAATCGCACCAAACATTTTTGCCGCTTTGGGCGGGAAGTAGGAAAATTATGGTGAGAAGAGAAGAAGCACAAAATTTAGAAGCCGATCGGAACCTGGTTTTATCGTCGCTCGAGCACGATCAGCTGGTTCGGGCGAAGAAGCATTATATCCCGCGTCGGATTCTCAAGGGTCCCGAACTCGCCGTGCTCTGGGGGCTTCGCATCTATCTTCTGTTCATGATGGCAGTGGTGGTTTATCAGGTGTTGACTGCTCGCTAGGGCAACGGCGAATTCTTCCTTATTCGCACCTGATTTCCCGAGACTTACCGTCCGGTGACAGGAAGTTACAATCTTTTTACCAACCTTTACGTCCGGCAGCGTAAAATTTCCCGGCAGTCTGTTGCGCTCGACAACAGTCGTTGGAGGTAACGGTTATGAAGCGGTTGTGGTTTGCAGCATCTCTAGTGTTTCCCTTGGCAGCGTTGATGGCGAACGAATTGCCGTCCAGTGATTCGTGGCCTCAGTGGGCGAAAAATCCGCAGCATACCGGCTTCACTCAGGTGGCCGGGCAATCCGCGAGCCAAAAGCTTGCCGAGATTCGCTATGACCCCTTCGTGGATCAAGAAAAACGCGACCAGGGTGGGGAGTTGGTTGTGCATTACCAGGTGCCATTGACCGAGGGCAACAGCGTTTACATGGAGTTCAAGACGGGCAAGTGGATCCCATGCAACCCTCCCACGGCGTGGGAGACGGGAGCGGCATGCGGTCCGAATACGTGGGACAAAGAAATCTGGAATGAGAAGCGTCTCGACTGGCAGCAAGGAAAGCTGATAGAGAAGTGGAGTTATCAAACCGACTGGAAGCCCGAGCCCAACGCTTCTACGGGGCTTGGCGGATGGGAGCCGGTTTTCCATCCTGTGCTGACTGGGGAGTTCGTCTACGTGCCTGGCTTCGGCGGCACAGTATGGAAAGTGAACAAGAGCGATGGCACGGCCGTGTCGCGCATCAATCCCTTTGGCACATTGATCGATAAGAACAAGTTTGTCGCTGGCCCGCTTACGGCGGATTCGAAGGGCGACGTCTACTACGATGTGATCAAACTCGATCCGACGAACCCATGGGAAGCAGATGTCCTCGGTTCATGGCTGGTCAAAGTTGCAGCGGACGATACTACTTCGACGGTAACTTTCAAGGAGCTGACCAAGGGAGCCCCGAAGGGCAGCGATGAATGTCCGCTGTATTTTTACTCGGAGAACACGCTTCCCTGGCCTCCGAGCAAACACGCCAAGCCCATCAAGGTCCCGTGTGGAACACAACGGCCGGGCGTCAACGTAGCGCCTGCCATCGCTGCGGATGGAACCGTTTACACAGTGAGCCGGGGGCACTTTGATCTGACGGTTGGATACTTGATCGCCGCGAATTCCGATCTGACCCCGAAGTGGCACGCGTCGTTGGGAAGGCGCTTGCACGACGGCTGTGGTTTTCTGGTGCCCATCGCCACGCGCAAGAACCAGCCCAATGCATGCCGCGAGGGCACCACGCCCGGAGTCGATCCCACGACTAATGACTGGGGTTCGGGGTGGATTCTTGACGAAGCTTCCTCGACTCCTACAGTCTTACCGGATGGAAGTGTGCTCATGGGAGTGATTACGAATTACAACTCGTTTCGCGGTCACCTCATGAAGTTCAACGACGCCGGCAAATTTCAGGATGCCTTCGATTTCGGTTGGGATTCGACTCCGGCTGTGTATCCGCACGACGGGACTTACTCGATCGTGCTCAAAAATAATCGCTATCCCGGCGGACTGTATTGCAGCTTTACCAACAATCCTGTTTGCAAGCCGCTTCCACCTGGCCCTTACGATATAACCCAGATCAGCGCTGATCTGAAGCCGGAATGGAGCTTCAAAAATACGACTATCGATAAGGGGCATCCCAACGGTTACGAGTGGTGCATCAATGCGCCTGCCATCGACAAGAACGGTGTGGTGTACGTTAACAGCGAAGACGGCAACGTGTATGTTCTTAATCAGGGCGGGAAGCTGCAGTCGAAGCTGTTTCTCCAACTGGCGCTGGGCGCGGCTTACACTCCGCTATCGCTCGGCCCGGACGGCAAGATCTACACTCAGAACGATGGTGAACTTTTCGTAGTTGGTCAGTAGTTAATGGATCATGAATCATCGATCTTGCATGGGCGTTGGTGTGTTTGCGGTTATGTGGCTTTATTTCGGATCAACCGCATATGCGCAGGCGCAGGCATTACCTGCAAATGCGGCTCAGAAAGAGGCATCCGTGGCGCTACGCGCAAGTGGAACGTTTGAAGTGAAGTTGAGCCCTCAACCTCCCGAGGACAAAGCTGAGGGCGCGACCCTCGGCAGGATGTCAATCGACAAACAGTTCCACGGCGATCTCGAAGGCACCAGTAAAGGCCAGATGTTGACGGCCATGACGGACGTTAAGGGCTCAGCCGGTTACGTCGCGATCGAACGCATCACAGGAACATTGCATGGCCACAGCGGCAGCTTCGTCCTGCAACACAGCGGCACGTTGACGAAAGGCGCGGCGCAGCAGTCCATCACGGTGGTGCCGGACTCGGGCACCGGCCAGTTGGCGGGTCTTACTGGAAAGATGACGATCACGATTGCCGATGGAAAGCATTCGTACGACTTCGAGTACACGCTTCCCAAAGCTCCGTGATAAACGGCTGCCGCACTACGCAATCCCTCCCGGAAACGACTAAACTAGTAAGTTGGTTGAGCATCGACGCCCCGGCCTGGTTCTAACCGCTCTGGCGCCGCATCTATTTTTCCAGGAAGGCAATTATCTATGAACAGCTTTGGCAGCCGCTCTATTCTCCGCGTTACCGGCCACGATTACGAAATCTATCGCATTGACGCGCTCGACAAGCAGGGCATTTCGACCAAGCATCTTCCTTTCTCGCTGCGCATTCTTCTGGAGAACTTGCTGCGCACAGAAGACGGCCGCAGCGTGACTAAAGAAGATATCCGGGCGCTCGCTGCATGGAACAGCAAGTCGAAGCCGGATAAGGAAATCGCCTTCACCCCCAGCCGTGTGCTGATGCAGGACTTCACCGGAGTGCCCGCCGTGGTCGATCTCGCCGCCATGCGCGATGCGATGAAGGTTCTGTCGGGCGATCCTGCATTGATTAATCCGCTCCAGCCCGCGGAGTTGGTTATTGACCACTCGGTGCAAGTCGACGAATTTGGCACGCCGCAAGCATTCCAACTGAATGCCGAACTTGAGTTTCTGCGCAACAAAGAACGCTACGGATTCCTGCGCTGGGGGCAGACCGCCTTTCGCAATCTGGCGATCGTTCCGCCCGACACTGGCATCGTGCATCAGGTCAACCTTGAGTTCCTGGCGCGGGTTGTCTATGTACAGGAACTGAACGGCAAGCGCTTGGCTTACCCCGACACGCTCGTCGGCACCGACTCCCACACCACCATGATTAACGGTCTGGGCGTGCTGGGATGGGGCGTGGGCGGAATCGAAGCCGAGGCTGCGATGCTGGGTCAGGCCGTGTCCATGCTGATCCCGCAAGTGGTCGGCGTGAAGCTCACCGGCAAATTGCGCGAGGGCGCAACCGCTACCGATTTGGTGCTCACCGTTACGGAGATGTTGCGTAAGCATGGCGTGGTTGGGAAATTCGTTGAGTATTTTGGACCTGGCCTGCAGGAGCTCCCTCTGGCCGACCGCGCCACCATCGCAAATATGTCTCCCGAATATGGCGCGACTTGCGGCATTTTTCCTGTCGATAAAGAAACTCTCACCTACCTGCGCCTAACCGGACGCTCCGAAGAACAGATCGCGTTGGTCGAGGCTTATTGCCGCGAGCAGGGATTGTTCCACGACGAGAAGACGCCCGAGGCGCAATATTCCGAATTGCTCGCGCTCGATCTGGGCACAGTCGAATCCAGTCTGGCAGGCCCGAAGCGTCCGCAGGATCGCGTGCCGCTGCCCAAGGCGCGTGAATCGTTTGAGCAAGCGCTGCCTTCGTTGATCAGGCCGGGCAAGAGCGGCGCGAAGCCGGGTGCAGCAACTACGGGCAACGGTCACCTTCACCACGGTAGCGTCGTAATTGCCGCTATCACCAGCTGCACGAATACATCGAATCCCTCCGTGATGGTTGCCGCAGGCTTGCTCGCGAAGAAAGCGGTGGAGCGCGGCCTGCAAGTTCCTTCCTGGGTCAAAACTTCGCTGGCTCCGGGTTCCAAAGTTGTGCGCGATTACTTGGAGCGCGCCGGCCTGACTCCGTACTTGGAGAAGCTGAAGTTTCACATCGTCGGATATGGCTGCACGACCTGCATAGGAAACTCTGGGCCGCTGCCGGAAGCGATTTCGAAGGCGATTGACGAACAGAATCTTGTGGTCGCGTCCGTGCTCTCAGGTAATCGCAACTTCGAGGGCCGCATCAATCCCGACGTGCGTGCCAACTATTTAATGTCGCCGCCGCTGGTTGTGGCCTTCGCGCTGGCTGGCCGCATCGATATCGACTTGCGCAAGGATGCGATTGCCAACGACAAGCAAGGCCAGCCGGTGTATTTGTCAGACATTTGGCCGTCCCGCAGTGAAGTGGATGAGGCGGTCAAGAAATCGATTTCGGCTGACATGTTCCGGCGCAGCTACGGCGAGGTTTATCACGGGGACGAACGCTGGCGGTCCTTGCCCGTGCCTAAAGGTGAAACCTATGCATGGGACAAAGATTCGACCTACATTCGTAGGGCTCCGTACTTCGATGGCATGACGTTGAAGCCAACAGCCGTTGAAGATATCAAGAATGCGCGTGTCTTGGCGGTACTCGGCGACAGCGTCACCACCGATCACATTTCGCCGGCAGGCTCGATCAAGAAAGATAGTCCGGCTGGAAAGTATCTAATCGAGCGCGGCGTCAAGCCTGCCGATTTCAATTCCTATGGCTCGCGCCGCGGCAACCACGAAGTCATGGTGCGCGGGACTTTCGCCAATGTTCGCCTGCGCAACAAAATGGTTCCCAACCTCGAAGGCGGATTCACGCGTCACTTGCCCGATGGCGCCGAGATGAGCATCTTCGAAGCGTCGGAAAAATACGTCGCAGAAAAAGTCCCGCTCGTGATCCTCGCCGGCAAAGAGTATGGTTCCGGATCCTCGCGTGACTGGGCGGCCAAGGGCCCGCTTTTACTGGGAGTCCGTGCCGTAATCGCAGAGAGTTACGAGCGCATTCACCGCTCGAATCTTGTTGGCATGGGCATTCTCGCCTTGCAATTCCTCGACGGCGAAACCGCGCAATCGCTGGGATTGACCGGTGAAGAAGTCTTCGAAATCACCGGCATCCGTGATCTGATTGGCAGTTTTGCGCCGGGTCGTCAGGTGAACGTCCGGGCAAGTGTGAACGGCAAGACAACAGAGTTCAAAGCGCTGGTACGAATCGACACTCCGCAGGAAGCGCAGTACTACGCCAACGGCGGCATCCTGCAGTTCGTGCTGCGGCAATTGCTCTCCACCAAGCCAGCCGCCGTACACGCATAGAATCACGGGGACGGCCACCCCAGGATCGCCTGTAGAGACGTAGCTTGCTACGTCTCCAGTCGTGAGCCAAACTCAGCTGCGGAATGAGAAAGCGTTGTGGGCAGGGAGGCTAGAGATGACCGACCACCTCTCGAAACGGGCCCAAGTTCTCGTCGAGATTCTGCGGTACGTTAATGACGGCAACTATGAAAGAAACGGAGACGGCTGGTCCTTCGGAATCGGCTGCGGCGCCTCTCGTGAAGCGAACCGTGGCAATGCAAACAGAGACGAAGCCGTCTTTCAGAAGATGCGCCATCTGGTTTATGACCACGTTGCCCGTACTGTCGCCATTGAGCGGACCTCGCTTTCAAGCCCGCCTACAATAGATTCGCTGGCCGCCGAGTTCAAGAAATTGATGGATGAACTCACACCCGAAACTCGCGAAGCTTTGGGCCAGGCATTTGGTCCGATCGCGTCCGGACAGGAATCTGAAAGCAGCCCCAGAGACGACGGCCAACTGGACGCTCTCGATCGCTACTACTCGGAAGAAATTCTCGGCAAGCTGGATGGAATTGTTTTCCGAGCCTCGGCCCTGAACCGCTTAGGTCTCGAAACCGTGCCTAACCGAAGAGTCCAGTTTCTTTTCGATGAGGCCCATCGCTGTTATCTATACGGTTTCTACTTAGCCTGCGCGGTATTCTGCCGCGCCATTCTGGAGGGGGCACTGAAGGAAGTCGCCGATCCGCAGAGCGAAACCAATCAGTCCATTCACGAGATGATTGGAGCGGCAGTCGAAAAGAGCATTCTCACGGGGGACCGCCCCCGCTGCGCCCGCGAAGTGGCAAAGGCGGGCAATAAAGCAATCCACGATCCTGAGATGTTCAACCGGGATTATCCCGCCGAGAAGATCGAACAAGTCCTGACCAACACGCGGAAAGTGCTCGAGGAATTGTACCGGCTGCCGTCTGTATAGGTTCTGTGCCTTCCTTTGTGAACCTTCGTGTCCTTCGTGGTTGGTGAAGTGCGAAGACTCGAACCACAAAAGGACACGAAGGTTCACAAAGGGGAAACCCTAGGACATCTTCGTAGAGTCCAGCAGAATCGTTACCGGACCTTCGTTCACCAATTCCACTTGCATCATTTCCTGAAAGCGGCCGGTTTGGCAGGAAACGCCCGCAGCTCGAACGCACGCAACAAAATATTCGTAGAGCTGGCGAGCGCGTTCCGGCGCGGCTGCGGCATCGAACGAGGGACGTTTGCCACGGCGAACGTCGCCGTAGAGCGTGAACTGCGAGACCACCAGAATCCCCCCGCCTACTGCCGCAACATCCAGGTTCATCTTTCCGTTCTCATCTTCGAAAACGCGTAATCCGACGATCTTGTCTGCCAGATAGTCGGCGTCCGTTTCGCCGTCGGCATGGCCCACTCCTAACAGAATCAGCAGACCACGGCCGATTTGGCCCACGATTTCCCCATCGACCGCGACCTGCGCACAGCTAACGCGTTGCACGACAGCACGCATGATTCCCTCAAGTCCTCACTTCGATGTTTCGCTCACCAGAACAGTGTTCAATCCACGAACGTATCCGAATTCCCTAAGCTGGACGGCAACAATCATAACTCTCGAAAGAACCGGACTTTCTCTCGGCCATGACGTTTGACCGCGGCAACTTCCAGCGATTAGGATTCTTATGGAACTTCTTAGAGCCGACCGCAGTCGATTCGCGGCGGAACTCGCCTTTACATCGATTCGTGCTGGCCAGTACACTACTCGTTCCCTTTTATCATTCTTCGGGAGGTGGATTGCCATGGCCGTTGGAGACAAGTTGAAAGAGATCAATGAAAAAGTAAAGCAGATTATCAGCGAGCAACTGGGGGTGGATGAAGCTGAGGTCACGCCCAGCGCTTCGTTCGTGGACGACTTAGGCGCCGATTCGCTGGACCAGGTTGAACTGGTGATGGCCCTCGAGGAAGCATTCGATCTGGAGATTCCTGATGAGGATGCGGAAAAGATCCGCTCGGTTCAGGACGCCATCGACTACATCGATAAGCACGCTAAAGTGGCCAAGTAAGTTGCAACTCTCGAATGGAGGCCGGGTGCTCCCGCCCGGCTAGACGGGCGATGCCCGTCCTCTATCGGCGCAACTTAAGTCAGTCCCGTCCGTATATGCAACCGCAAGGAGAACTCATGGCAGCCGTTGATGAGAAAGTAAAACAGATTATCGTGGAACAGCTGGGCGTGGATGAGGGCGAGGTCACGCAGAATGCCTCATTTGTCGACGACCTGGGAGCCGACTCTCTGGACACCGTGGAATTGGTGATGGCTTTTGAAGAGGCCTTCGAGATCGAGATTCCCGACGAAGACGCCGAGAAGATCCGCACCGTACAGGATGCGATCGACTACATCGGCAAACATTCGAAAGGCGGGAAGTAGTTGGGCAGACGGGTCGTAGTGACTGGCATTGGCCTGATCTGCGGAGTGGGCAACACCACCGAGGAGATTTGGCGAAACCTGCTCGCGGGCAAGAGCGGAGTGGCCCGCATCACTCACTTCGATGCAGAGCAGTTTGCCTGCCAGATCGCGGCCGAAGTTAAGAACTTCGATCCGCTACAGTTCGTCGAGAAAAAAGAACTGAAGAAGATGGGCCGCTTCATCTACCTGGCTCTGGCGGCCGCGGATGAGGCGATGAAAGCCGCCGGCCTGCAGGTCACGGAAGAAATTTCAACCCGCACGGGCGTGCACATCGGTTCCGGAATTGGCGGGTTCGACGTGATCGAGCGCGAGCATATAAATTTGCTCAACGGCGGACCGCGCAAGATCTCACCATTTTTCATTCCCGCCTCCATCGTGAATCTGGCTGCGGGACATGTCAGCATCCGCTACAAGGCCAAGGGCCCGAACGAAGCCACATGCACGGCTTGCACCTCCAGCGCGCACTCCGTCGGGGACGCCTACAAAATCATCGCTCGTTGTGATGCCGACGTCATGATCGCGGGCGGGACCGAAGCTGCGATTACCCCCATGGGCGTTGGCGGTTTCGCCGCTATGCGTGCGCTCTCGACGCGTAATGATGCGCCCGAGAAAGCCAGCCGTCCCTGGGATTCGGGACGAGACGGATTCGTGATCGGCGAAGGCGCGGGAATTTTGATTCTCGAAGAGCTCGAATTTGCCCGCCGCCGCGGGGCTAAGATTCTGGCTGAGATCGTGGGCTATGGCATGAGCGGCGATGCCCACCACATTACCCAGCCCGCCGAGAATGGCGATGGCGCTTATCGCGTGATGCTGAATACGGTCAACGATGCCAAGGTCCGACCCGAAGACGTGGACTACATCAACGCCCATGGCACCTCAACGGATCTCGGCGACAAACTCGAAACCATTGCTATCAAGCGCGCCTTCGGCGATCACGCTTACAAGATGGCGGTGAGTTCGACCAAATCGATGACGGGGCATTTGCTGGGTGGCGCCGGCGGACTAGAGGCTGGCATCACCGTGCTCGCGCTCCGCGACCAGATCCTGCCCCCCACCGCCAACTTGGATAATCCCGATCCAGAGTGCGATCTCGACTACGTTCCCAACCACCCCAGAAAAGCGAATATCGAGTACGCCATGTCCAATTCGTTCGGTTTTGGCGGAACCAACGGCGCTTTGCTTTTCCGGCGCTGGACGGAATAGCGGTTTACTCGGGTCCAATCCTCCCTTTCTGCGCTAACTGCTCTGTTGCAAACAAGGCCGAATCATCAGATCTCTGCTCTTGGGAAAACAAGTATGTTTGGGGCATACAATCCGGATTGCGGAGGTGCAGAGATGGACGATCGTCGGCGCAGCATGTTTGTGCTATTGAACCTCCTTAGCGGGCTCAATCTACTTACTCTAGTCTTAGTGTTCACCCGCCGAATTCACAGCTTTCATGATTTGCGAGCGATGAGCCTGTTAACGATGGTGCTTGCGATTGCCGGGGCTTGGTTCGTCACTCTCCGTGAGCTTAGGCGCACGCTTCCCGGTTCGGAAACGGACCTGTACAAGAAGCTCGCAAACACAATTTTCAGTCTGGGCGTTCTCGTGAATTTGTCCGTCCAAGCGGGAATGGGACTCTTGATGCAGCGCTAGATAGAGCTGATCCCAAGTCCTGGCGGTCTTACTCGTCGAACCACCAGAACTTTCCTGGCCTCGTCGACGGTCTAAACAAAACCCCTCTTCTTGCCGATAGGCCTTGAATGGCAGTGCTGCGGCCAAACCGGGCCCGGGAGCGGAGTCTCGTCTACGTTCTTCTCACCTTGGTCCTGCTACTCGGTGGCCTTCCCGCGCACCGGTCCACGTGGCAGGGCACCGCCGAGTTACACACTTTGTTCGAGACCATTGCCACGGTATTGGGATTCGTTACGGGCGCGATGGCCTTGGTGCGCTACTACACAAAGAAAAGTGCAATGTTCCTGCTGCTGGGCAGCGGCTTTCTGGGAGGGGCTCTTCTCGATGGCTACCATGCGGCAGTAACCTCGTCCTTCTTTGCCGGGCATACCCCTTCTGCGCTTTCCACCCTCACTGCTTGGAGCGGGGTCATGTCACGCGTGTTCATGTCTCTGCTGATGTGTGCAAGTCTTGTGGCGTGGAGAAGAGAGAAGTTAAGACCAGGAGGGAGCAGGAGCGGCGAGAGAGCTGTTTACTTGATCGTCGGAATCTGGACTATTGTCAGCTTCCTCTGCTTCGCGCTACTGCAGCTGCCACCTCCGTTCCATCCCCACCATGTGATTCATCGCCCCGCCGACTTCGTGCCGGCTCTCTTTTTCGCTTTGGCGGCGATCGGATATTTGTGGAAGGGTTACTGGAAAACTGACGATTTCGAATACTGGCTGGTGCTTTCCCTCATTCTGTGTGCGGTGGGCCATATGGGCTATATGTCGTTTTATAGCAGGATCTTTGACACACAGTTTTTTGTCGCACACGGGCTGAAGATCCTGGGACATATTTTCGTGCTGACGGGGCTTTTCATCAGCATGTTTTCCATCTTCAAGTCGGAGGCAACCAGCGCAACCGACCTATTGCAGGCCAACCAGTCGCTCGCGACCCAGATTGTGGAGCGCAAACAGATTGAAGAGGAACTACGGCGGGCGCACGACGAAATGGAGGAACGCGTACGGGCTCGCACTGCGGATCTGGGTAAAGCGAATACGGCTTTGGAAGCAGAGATCGCCTTGCGTGGTGGCGCGGAAGAGACACTCTCCCATGAGCGCTCGATATTGCGATCCTTGATCGACAACGTGCCGAATTTCCTCTACGTAAAGGACAGGCAAGCCAAGTTCGTTGTGGCCAACCTCTACTGCGCGCGGCAGTTGGGTTTGAAATCGCCCGAGGATCTGCTGGGCAAGAGCGATTTTGACCTTTACCCGCAACGTCTTGCCGCGGGTTTCTATAAAGATGACCAGACCGTGATTCGCTCGGGCGAACCCCTGCTTAATCGCGAGGAAACCGTCGTCGACTACCGGGGAAATGCAATCTGCGTTCTGTCCACAAAAGTGGCTATCCGTGGTAATCACGGCCAGATTACCGGACTTGCGGGAGTCGGCATTGACATTACCGACCAGAAGCGGGCGGAGGCCGAACTGCGCGATAGCAGAGAGCTGTTCATGCTGTTACTGCATTCCATTCCCGAGGCAGTTTACGGTATCGACCTAAAAGGCAACTGTACGTTTTGCAATCCTGCTTGTCTGCGGCTGCTGGGTTATCAGAAGGCTGCTGACTTATTGGGTAAGAACATGCACGACTTGGCCCATTATGCCCGGCCCGATGGAACGCTTTACCCGCTGGAGGACTGCCATATTTACGAAGCCTTTCGCCAGGGGCGGGGCACGCACAGAGACGACGAGGTTCTCTGGCGTGGCGATCACACAAGTTTTCCTGTCGAATACTGGTCTCATCCCATGCACCGCGGCGACAATGTGATCGGCACGGTTGTAACTTTCGTAGACATTACGGAACGACGCCAAGCCGAGCAAGCTTTGCGCGCAGCCGGGGAAGCAGCGGAAGCGGCCAGCCGTGCCAAGGGCGAATTCCTCGCCAATATGAGTCATGAAATCCGTACCCCCATGAACGGCGTCATCGGCATGACGGAATTGGCGCTCGATACCGAGCTCACCCTGGAGCAGCGTGGTTATTTGGATCTGGTCAAGAGCTCCGCGGAGTCGTTACTCACCTTGCTCAACGACATTCTGGACTTCTCCAAGATTGAAGCCGGCAAGTTGGACATGGAAATCATCGACTTCAACCTGCGCGATTGTTTGGACGACACCATCAAGGCCATCAGCCTGCGGGCGCACGAAAAAGGGCTCGAACTGGCGTGCCACATCCTGCCTGAGGTTCCGGACGCATTGCTGGGCGATCCTACCCGTTTACGCCAGATCGTCATGAACCTGCTTGGCAACGCCATCAAGTTCACTTCCGAGGGCGAAGTTCTGATCCGCGTGGAACCAGAGCAAGAAACAGGGAGCGAGGCGATCCTCCATTTTGCCGTGACCGATACCGGAGTTGGAATTCCCTCGGAGAAACGGGCGTCAATCTTCGAAGCATTCACCCAGGCGGATAACTCAACCACCCGGAAATATGGTGGAACCGGCTTAGGCCTGTCGATTTGCTCCCGTCTAGTCGAAATGATGGGCGGCCGGATGTGGCTCGAAAGTAAGGCTGGCCAGGGCAGCACATTTCACTTCAGCGCCCGGTTTCAACTGCAGGAGGCCTCGACCGGCGAGCACGCGGTTGGCCAAGAGGAGCTTCGCAACGTGTCCGCGTTGATCGTGGACGACAGCGCAACCAACCGGCTTATTCTGAAAGAAATGCTGCTGGGTTGGCAGATGAGGCCAGTCGAGACCGGCAGTGGGCGTTCCGCTCTGGACCTCTTGAAACAAGCCGCCAGGGATGGAAACGCCTTTGCTCTGGTGCTGCTTGATGCCCAAATGCCACAGCTCAACGGTTTCCAGGTGGCGGAGCAAATGAAGCAAGACCCGCAACTGGCGGGCTCGGTCGTGGTTATGCTCACCTCGGCGGGCTTGCGAGGCGATGCCGCGCGCTGTCGAGAGCTGGGCATCCAGGCGTATTTGCCCAAACCCATCAAGCGCTCAGACCTTCTGCAGGCCATGAAGACCGTGCTCAGCTCGCCAGGTCCAGCCAAACAGCCGCCCGCGCTGGTCACCGCTCATTCCTTGCGAGAGAATCGAAGGCGTCTGAAAATTCTCCTGGCGGAGGACAATCGTGTGAATCAGTTATTGGCAACGCGCCTGTTGGAAAAAGCAGGCCACAGCGTAGTCCTGGCGGAAACGGGTGCGGCCGCTTTGGAAGCCCTGAAGAAAAAGTCTTTCGACCTCGTCTTGATGGATGTTCAAATGCCGGAAATGGACGGCCTCGAAGCCACGGCAAGCGTTCGCCTGCAAGAAGTAAGTACCGGAGAACACATCCCCATCATTGCCATGACGGCTCATGCAATGGTGGGCGACAAGGATCGTTGTCTCGAGGCCGGCATGGACGCCTATATTTCAAAACCGCTCTCCGTCAAAGACCTTTTCGCGACCATCGAGGCTCTCTTTCCATCTCCGAAGGAGTCTTTGAATGTCTGAAACACAGACGCAATGACGGTTGTGAGTTTTTCGCCAAACTTTCATCTTAGCTAATATATTCATATGTTTATTAGCCTATTGAGAACCTAAAATGGTGCTTAAACTTCGCCCTCACCGTCAGGTTCAGCGGCATTGACGGGTGCCGCACCACGGAACAGTCGGTAGATGCCCTGCTGTCGAACTCGTCCCATTTTGGCAAGGAACTTTAGGTCTCCCTCCGTGTGCTTCTGGTAATGAGACCTTGGTACTCAGAGATTGGCCTTCTTCCGCTTTGCCAATGCCGATAGAGCAATACAGAATAGATTTGCAGGCACGATCACATTTTCTATGGATAAAACCCCTGGAACTGCTGTAATGCCCGCGCTTAGCACGAAGAAGACCTCGGCTCGGGTGGCGTTAATCGACATGAAGGAACCTGCCAGAAATACGCTGGCAGAGTGTTTTCGGCAGTTTGGGATCGAGAGCGTCTCGTTGAACGGAGATTCGGCGGAACGTCTCAAGAAAGAGAAATTCGAGGCCTGCGTGATCAAACTGGGTCCGGCAGCTCAGGCCCTATTGGAGTCCGCGCGCACTTCGCCCTCGAATAGCCGCATGGTGCTCTATGCTGTGGGCGGCAGCGTCCAGGAAGCGATGAGCTATTCGAAGTACGGGATCAATGCCATTTTCCACGAGCCGCTCGAGCGCCCGGCCGTGCTGAAATTGGTCCGCGCCACCCAAATGCTCGTCTTGCACGAGCTGCGGCGTTATGTCCGCATTCCGGTGATTACGGAAATCTCCCTGGCATTGAACGATGGCCGCAAGGTGACGGCAACCAGTATTGAAGTGAGCTCCGGAGGTATGTCCCTGCGCAGCGCCGAGGATATTGCTGCTGGGCAGTCGGGTGAGGTCTCATTCGCTTTGCTGACCCTGCCGCGCATATGGATTCGCTCCTCGGTAACCTGGCGGAACGTGAGCGGCAAGACCTTTGGCATCCGCTTCGATAATCAGGACGAGCGCCGCTTCAGAATCAAAGAGTGGATCGACGCGTATCTGGAAGGCTAGCGTCAGGCTATACTGCCGGGGCAGACCAAAAAGCCAAGAGAAATCCTTTGTGCACCTTCGTGTCCTTCGTGGTTCATGCATTTGCAGGTCGTCAACCACAAAGGACACGAAGGTCCACTAAGGAAGCAATCGCTTCAGCATTGGCTCACTTTGTTTGATGTACGCGTCACGTGAATTGCGGGGTCACCACAGAGAGGGCTTTAATTTTCAAGAGTGCTGCTGGTATTTTGCGGTTTTTGCAAAGCTTCTAGGGGATTCTCGGTGCCTCTCTGCCTCCGTGGTGAAAGGGTTTTCCCGCTTCGTGAATCCTCAAGTTCACATGTAGAATTGAAGGACAGATGGCAGGTGCTCCCCAGTTCGTCCAGATCGACATTGCGCCACCGGTCCGGCAGCCCAAACCGGAATGGCTGCGGGCGAAAGCTCCCGTAGGCGAGAACTTCCACAATCTCAAGAAACTGGCCCGCGGGCTCGGATTGCACACGGTATGCGAATCGGCCCAGTGCCCCAACATTGGAGAGTGCTGGAATCATCGCACGGCGACGTTCATGCTCTTGGGCGACATCTGCACCCGGCGCTGCGGTTTTTGTGGGGTGCCGAAGGGCAAGCCTGGAGCGATTGATTGGGATGAACCCCGCCGCGTCGCCGAGGCGGTGGCGACGCTCGGTTTGAAACATGCGGTTGTGACCAGCGTTAACCGGGATGACGACAATCTGGGCGGAGCGCGAGTTTTCGCAGAAACGATTCATGAGATTCGCGAGTTATCTCCAGGGTGCCGGATCGAAGTGTTGATCCCCGATTTCCAAGGAATCGATGAGGCATTACGCATTGTTCTCGATGCCAAGCCTGACGTCCTGAACCACAATACCGAGACAGTGCCGCGGCTTTATCGTGTAGTCCGATCCGGTGCCCGCTACGAGCGCACGCTGCGGCTGCTGGAGAATGCCAAGAAGTTTTCGCCGGGGATGATCACGAAGTCCGGAGTGATGGTCGGTCTTGGAGAAACGATTTCCGAACTGGTGGAAGTGTTTCGCGACCTGGGTTCGCGGGGCGTTGACATCCTCACGGTTGGCCAGTACCTGCGGCCATCGCGCGACCACCTTCCAATTGCTCTCTTCTACACCCCGGATGAATTCCGCTACTTGAAGGAGGAGGCCCTGCGTTTCGGCTTCCGCCACGTGGAATCAGGGCCGATGGTGCGCTCCAGCTACCATGCCCACGAGCAGGCCGAGTCCACTTCGCCAGTTGGCACCACCCAGCCAGGCATCGTCTAGATCAGCTCTGGTTACCGCACTCCGGAGCGAACAAACCTTAGAAAATCTTCAAGCGGATGGTCAGATACTGCTTGGGATTTTGACGGATCGCTTTGATCAGTTGCTGCGTTTCCACCAACAGTTCGCTGGTGTGGTTGTAGACTGACGGATCTTGCAGCAGCTTGCCTATCGTCCCTTCGCCCGAATTCAGACGGTCACTCAAATCCGATAGTTTGTTCATGGTGTTTTTCAGCTTGTCGGCGAACTGTTGATCCTTAGCCAGCACACCCAAGGCGCCCTTGCCGGCGTTCACGTCATCGGTCAATTTCTTGACGTTGGCAATGGTGTCGTTAGCAGTATTGTAAAGCGCGGGATCCTTCAGGAACTTCCCGGCAGTGCCCTGGCCCGCGTTCAACTGGTCGATAATCCCGTTCAACTTGTCGATGGTTGCGTTGGCGCTGCGATAAAGCTGATCGTCGACGAGGAGCTTGCCCAAACTGCCTTTGCCCGAAATTACGTCGTTTACCAAACCTTGAAACTGGCCAACGGTGTCGTTCAGCCGGTTGTAGAGGCTGGCATCGTAGATCACTTTACCGATCGATCCCTGGCCACTTTCGATAAAGGCAAGGATTCGATCCACGCGTTTCTCCAGCGCGTCCAGGTTTTGCAGGGTGCTTTGGCTGGCCCGCACCACATCCTGAATGTCGGGCGTGTCGCGCGTGGTCAGCACGTCGCCCGCCTCGGCCACCGGGCCATGAGCTTGAGAGCTGTCAATGTCAATGTAGGTCTCGCCCAGCACTCCCGCGGTGGCCAGCAAGGTCACTGAATCCTTGCGTAGATTGCTTCGGTACTTCGTATTGACTTTCATGATGATTTCCACCGGGGTCAGCCGCCTGGACGGGTCGGAAACAACGCGGATTCCAGAAACGTTGCCGATGTCCACGCCCTGCAGGCGAACCGGCGCTCCCTCGCGCAAACCGCCCGCATTGTCGAAAAACGATACCAGGACAATCTTCTTGGTAAGAATGCCGCCGGTGCCACTCATGAGTAGGATCAGAATGCCCAGCGTGATGCTGGCAGCCAGCACCGTGAGCCCCACCTTCAGTTGAGACCACTGCAACTGTTTTTGGCTAGGCACTGCTTCTCCCCAAGCGCGTCATGGCAACATTCTCCGTGGCGACCCGTAAAAACCAAAGCGGATGCCAGCATGATAGCAGACGTTCGGTCTGGCTTCCTGTCAGGCGAGGCACGGGTGCAGAGTTTCTGCGAGGAAAATGGCCATCAGGTACGCGCCGGCTCCACAAGCCAGGGTGACATTGAGTCCGAACTGAATGGCAATCACCATAGCCAGAACCGATCCCAACACACTCGAACCTGCATTCATGGCCCATGCCCACTCCACCGAATTTTCTTGGAACTTGCTTTTCGCGGCTGCCGGAAACTCAGGAACGGGAATGCTGGCCAATGCCCGCAACCCGGTGGGAAACGGCATTCCCATGACAAATCCCAAGGGAACCAGCAGGACGGCGCTCACCAACAGTTTTGCCTGAAACGGAAGGCCGACTAGCGCATTTAGCAATCCCGGCAAAATGAAAACATAAAGCAGAAGCGCAGCCGTGATAAACGCCAGAGGAAGCCACGCGCGCCGGGTCTGAGCCAGCCACTTACGCGATGCCAGGCTCCCAGCGCCGCTCGAAAGCAGGAGTAGAAACACGACGACGGTCAGAGCGTACGTCGGGTGGCCGAGAAAGAGAACGAAGCGTTGGATGAAGGCAATCTCGACGAGGATGTATCCCAGACCAACGGCGACAAAATACAAAAGACGGACCGGCCGTTCATGCGTCCGTCCGCCGCGTACAGCCAGGGGGATCACCAGAAACGCCAGTACCGCGACGCAAGAAATCACCAGCACCATGGCCAGTACGGCGACGCCCAGGTTTACTTTCCAGTCGATGCCCTCGGCCAATTCCTCCTGGTGCAGCACTTGGTCCAGCTTCAGGGTGAAAAAGAAGAAGGGCGCATTGTCGTTTACCGGCGCCACATTGTATGGATACTCCCGCGCAAAAGCGTAAGGATCGTTGCGCGCGATCAAGGCAGAAAACGGATTCTCCTTGGGATCAGAAGGCAGATACAGCGCCACCAGCGCGGGGTTGCTGGCCAGGTGGGATCGAACCTGTTCCTCTTCTTCGGCTGTGAACGCACTCTTCTTAGCCAGCACCACCACAGGAATTCCGTCTTCGTCCAGATCACCCTCAGAGACTACGATGAAATTTCTTGCCGGTTTCTCGACTCCTTGCTCGTGCAGCGCCTGCATCGCGACCGAAACCACCCGCAAGGCTTCGCGCGGCTGACGAAACTCCCAGCGTGTGATGGCGACCATGCCATCAGGTTTCAGGTGCTCGAAGTATTCTCGGAAGGCCTCGACGGTATAAAGACTGTTCTCGCTCAAGGCAAAAGCACCGGCAGCGGTGGAAGCCCAGGTGTCAACCAGGGTCATCTGAACGACGTCGAAGTTCTGCTTCGCGTTGCGGACGAACGAGCGTCCGTCGGTGACTTGAATGTGCACCTCGGGCCGCTGGTACAGGTGATAGGAATAATCCGCATAGCGGTCGCGCATCACTGTGTTGGCGATGATGGGATTGATTTCGATTCCGGTAACGCTGGGACTGCCGTTGGCGACGGCGCGAAGCACATCGACTCCGCCGCCCGGTCCAATGATGGCGTACTCTCCGTGCGGGCGCAGAACGTTCGCCAGCGCTGGAGGCGCGGACATCAGATTGTGCTGCCACTCCGAGCCCTGCCACTGCTTCGGGTCGGCGTTCATGATGTAGGTAGACGCGTCGGCATCGATCACGACAGCCTTGGCTTCGCCCTGGCGATCTACTTCCACGCGCGAGATGGCGTTCCAGCGGGCAAACTCCACCCAAGCTTTGTCACGAAAGATGCCTTTCGCGTAGACGACATCGATGAGCCGACCCGAATAGTTCGCTGCGATCAATAGAAAAAGGACCGCAGCGAGGCCAAAAGTGAGCTTGCGCATGCCAAGGCTGACGGCCCATGCAGCTCCGCCGATCGCCGCCATGGCCGCTGCGAACAACACCGTGTTGGGGCCGCCCAGCCAGTTGAGCAGCGGAACAATTCCCAAACAAGCCAACGCGCCACCCAGAAGATCCGCCCCGTAGAGCCGCGAGATGTGAAGCGATTCCCGCGCAAAGAGAATCGAGAACTCGAGACCCGTCACGAAAGAACGGCACGGCGGAAGCCAGATAGATCGTGGTAAGACGTAGAAAATTGTCTCGTGACAAGCTCAGCGAAACCGGAACGTGCAGCACGATTTCCAGCACGATGGGCACAACCACCGCGTTAGCCACACAAAGCCACGAAAGCAGCTCACGGGTCGAGAAGCGGCCTAACCAGCTCTTTCCTAGGTACGCGAATACTCCGCCGGAACCGAGACCAAGCAGCGCGATTGAGATTGCCAGAAAGGCGAAGTGATAAAACAACACAACCGAAAATAATCGCGTAAGCGCTAATTCTAGAAGCAGCGCCGCGAAGCTGCTGATAGCCACGCCGGCCAGCAGGGCACGCCCTGGGCTTGTTTCGGCGGTGCTGATCCTGCTGAGCGGAGGAGTTTCACTTATCACGGACATTCGGTCTTTGCTCTGGAATCCGCCAGTCTAACAGAAGAGGATCGTGTGGGGACGGCGCCCTCGTGAGCCTGCCCTGAGCGAAGTCGAAGAGTCCAGACTAAGCAAAGCTCGGCGGCTCCGCGCGCGCATCATCCCTCCAGGATGACTTGCGCGATGGCGTACTCTTTGGTGTGGGAAAGGGAAAGCGCAACATGAACTGCGCCCAGCTTGGACGCAAACTCCGCAGCCTTGCCGTGAAATGCGATGGTAGGACGACCTCCAGGCTGGCGGCACACTTCGACATCGCGCCACGTGACCCCGTGATTCCAGCCCGTGCCGATGGCCTTCATTGCGGCTTCTTTCGCGGCGAAGCGCGCCGCGTAGCGCTCGACCCGGTTGGCCTTCGATTCGCAGTAGTGGATCTCAGCCTCGGTAAAGACCCTATGCAGAAAGCGGTCGCCGAAGCGCGCGATGGACGCTTCGATGCGCGGTACTTCCGCGATGTCGATGCCAGTGCCGACAATCATGCAGATCAAACTCGCCAGTAGTCCGGCCGCCAATTCTTGATGGCCTGCTTGATATCGGCGGGTGCGAGATTGGCTGACAGAGTGCGTTCGGCCAACGCCGCCACCTCTTCGTCTGAAGCGAAGCGCAACGCGATAAGCTGACGCTCGCTGAGCTTTGCAATTTGTGGGTACTGCGAATCGGGCAACAATGTCGCCAGCCGCAGCCGCTCTTCAAGCCTTATGACGCGGTCCTGCACCTTCAGCGCGTATTGCCGGAACCGGATGATCGCAACAATTAAAGCCGTGTTGAAGACCACGATCCAGAAGTGCAGAAATCCGGGATGGCGCACCAGGAAGACCACGCTGAGGATCCGCGAGATTGCGAAGACCGGCAACAGAAAGTAGTGGAATGGAGGATCGAGCCTCACATGATTAACAAGAGTCTGCGGAGAAGGTTCGGCCATAGTCACCTCTTTTTGGTTGTATTTGAAAGTCTAAATCAGGACGGCAGAATGCGCTTCTGATGAATGGACACTTCTTAGAGCAGCCGGTCGCCACGATAAATGACCTGCCCATCAATCAAGCGCGCTTCGGCCATGAGTTCATGCTTCTTGGCAGGCCCACTTCCATCGATATGGAAGACCTCGTGCCCGTGGGCCACAAGCCAGTCGGAAACCAGCATCCGGTGGCAATGAAAATAAACGCGCTCAGCGCACATATAAGCGGTGCGCGACTGCTCGGCTAATTTGATCAGCCCCCTAACGCCCTGCTGGAAATCTTCCGTGAGCATGTAATCCGCATAGTTGCGGAAACTGTCGTTGCGCATCGCGACATTGGGCGAATCGTCGAGGATCT
The DNA here is from genome assembly GCA_963762385.1 of uncultured Acidobacteriota bacterium. Lineage (GTDB taxonomy): Bacteria > Acidobacteriota > Terriglobia > Terriglobales > Acidobacteriaceae > JABDBE01. The sequence continues at coordinate 248,168 of CAVXKN010000004.1, forward strand.
TCTTGCGTCGTCCGCCTAACTCTTTGAGCCAAACGTAGCGGATTCCAGCCTCGGGGAAGGTTTTCTCCAGCGCTTCGCGATTGAAATGCGGCAAGCGGCGTGACATGGGAAAGGAGCGAATATCGACCAGGGTCTGAATAGAGTGGGATTGGAGGACTGCAATGAATTCATCCAGTGGGCGGGTGGAATGGCCGATGGTGTAGAGGGTCGCCACTACGTTGCCTGGTCATTTTTCCGTGACTTGTTTGAGAGCCTTCACGATCGTTTCATCCCGCTCTGGAAACACGGTTCGCAGATCGAGCAGGACTCGGCCTTCTTCCACTCGCGCGATGATCGGCGGATCGGACGCTCGTAGGCTTGCTGAGATTTCATCCGCGCTCAAGCCGCCACAAGTGATCGCCAGCAATCGCGTAGGCAGCACGGCAGAGGGAGCGGCGCCCCCGCCAATTACAGACTCTCCGTCCAGCACTTCCACCGACAATCCTGAAGATTTGATTCTCTCTGCCACCGCTTCGGCGCGCCGTCCAATTTCTTGCTTTGATAGACGCATCATGCGGAGAGCAGGGATGGCATCGTGCTCGCCCTTTACATAGGCGAGCAACGTGGCCTCGAGGGCCGCGTAGGTCAATTTGTCAACACGAAGCGCGCGGAAGAGCGAATTCGAGCGCATGCGAGCGATCAGATCCGTGCGACCACTCAGCATCCCTGCCTGCGGACCGCCAAGCAATTTGTCTCCGCTGTAGGTCACCACATCCACGCCCTGGCGGAGGCTGTCGAGCACGCTGGGTTCTCCATTCACGCCAATGGAGCGCAGGTCGAAGAGAGCCCCGCTGCCAAGGTCTTCCATGAGCGGGAGTTTGCGCTGGCGAGCCAGGCTCACCAGCTGTTCGACTTGCGGCTGCTCGGTGAATCCAGTGATCTGGAAGTTGGAACGATGCACGCGCAGCAGCAGGCGGGTTTTTTCGTTGATGGCTTTTTCATAGTCGCCAACGCGGGTGCGGTTGGTTGTCCCCACTTCCCGCAAAAGGGCATTCGATTTTGACATGACATCCGGAATGCGAAACGAGCCGCCGATCTCGACCAGCTCACCGCGGGAAACGATAACTTCGCCACCCTCCGCCAGCGTGTTGAGTGCAAGGAGGACCGCAGCGGCGTTGTTGTTGACGACGATGGTAGAGACGCCCGGCTCAGCCACGCGGGCGGGGACGCCCGCGTCCATACGAGCGTCCATATGTTCATCGAGAAGTTTGCGGAAGAGGCGGTCCACGTGCACATCCCGCTTGCCGCGCTCGCCAGTTTCAACATCAAATTCAAGATTGGAATAGCTGGCCGCAGTCTCTCGAATGTGTTCCAGAGCCGAGGCCGGGAGCGGAGCGCGGCCTAGATTGGTGTGCAGAATGACTCCCGTCGCATTGATGACTGGTCGCAACGAAAATTTCAGCGATTGCTGAACTCTGCGGATTATGGCGGCGGCGAGTCCGGACAGCGCGAGATCGACGCCGTTCGCGTCGAGGCGCCCGGCGGCAATTTCTTCCCGGAGAGATGTCAGCACAGCCCGGGCCGCGTCGGTCACCGCGGCTTGACCTTCTCTGGAAGCGAGCGCGACGAGATCCAGGCTGCGCTGGAGTTCGTCTACCGAGGGAAGTTTGCGGTACAGGTCGGCGTTGGAGTCGATTTTCACCGGCGTTAATTATCCCACTGCTTGCATCGTAAGACCAAGACTTGCTCGCGCTCGCCCACACGGACGAAGGCGTCCGTATCCACTCAATTTCGACGCGAGACACGGGCGGGGACGTCCGTCCTCCATCGACCTAACCCACCTCTACCAGCCCATAGCTCTTATGCCAGCGACTGCGCATGTGGCGCAGGGCTGCATCGATCTCGGCCTGCGTGATTTCTGAGCTCGCCCCGGCGACGACGGCTGCGGCCTCACGCTTGGCCGCTTCCAGCAACTGCCGATCACGAATTAGATTAGCCACCTGGAAGCTTGGCATGCCAGCTTGTTTTGTGCCGAAGAATTCACCCGGGCCGCGAAGTTCCAAGTCGAGCTCTGCAATCTGGAATCCATCGTTGGTACGCACCATGGCGTCGAGGCGGCGTTCTCCGTCTTCGGAAACCTTCCCGCCAGTCATGAGGACGCAGTAAGACTTCGCGGCGCCACGACCGATCCGTCCGCGCAACTGATGAAGCTGCGACAATCCGAAGCGTTCCGCATGTTCGATGACCATCATGGTCGCGTTGGCAACGTCAACGCCAACTTCAATCACAGTCGTTGACACCAGGATGTCCAGTTCACCCTTCTGGAACAGACGCATGACGTGCTCTTTCAGGTCAGGCTCCATGCGGCCGTGCAGCACACCGACCCTCAAGTCGGGGAAGATGCTCTTGCTCAGCTCTTTGTACATCTTCATTGCCGCTTTTAGTTCGGTCTCCTCATTCTCCTCGATCACGGGGTACACGACGTAGGTTTGATGTCCCGCGGCCGCTTGCTTGCGCACGAAATCCCAGACTTCCGGCGAGCGTTCGTCCGATACGCAGCGAGTGACGATGGGAGTGCGTCCAGGAGGCATTTCGTCAATCACGCTCACGTCGAGGTCGCCGTAAAGTGTGAGAGCAAGAGTGCGTGGGATCGGAGTTGCGGTCATGACTAAGACATCTGGCTCAGCAGCGGCCGCCGAGCCGTGCTCAGCTTCGACGGGTCGAAGACCCGTCCTCACGCGATCGTCGCTTGATTTCTTCATCAGCTTGAAGCGCTGCAGGACTCCGAAGCGGTGCTGTTCGTCCACGATCACCATTCCAAGTTTTGCGAACTCCACTTTTTGCTCGATCAGAGCATGCGTCCCGATCACCAGTTGCGCGTTGCCTTGCGCGATGTGCCGGCGAGTTTCGCGCTTGCGATCGTCCTCCATCGAGCCGGTGAGGAGCACGACGCGATAGCCCGCGCTTTCAAGAATGCGTCGCGCCGAGAAGTAGTGCTGTTGTGCGAGGATTTCCGTGGGCGCCATGAGCGCGACCTGGTATCCATTTTCCATCGCGATAATGGCAGCTTCGAAGGCGACGATGGTTTTGCCCGAGCCAACGTCGCCTTGCAACAGACGGCGCATAGGAAACGGTTTCTCCATGTCGGAAGCGATTTCCTTCAACACCCGCTTCTGCGCGCTGGTCGGATGAAACGGGAGAATCTTTTTGATGGCGGCGCGAGCGCGATCATCGAGCTTGAACGCAATCCCGGTTTGCGCCTTCTGCTCACGGCGTTTCAGTTCGAGCCCGAGCTCGACAAAAAACAACTCCTCAAAAATGAGGCGCAGGTGAGCCGGCGTGCGAGAGGATTGAAGGTCTTCAATGCTTTCGCCAGGCTCGGGCCAGTGAACTTTCTGCAAAGCTTCTCTGGGGGAGATGAGGCTCAGATGACGGCGAACCACGGGCGGGATGGGATCCGGCAAATCCGGAGTCAAATTCTCGAGCGCGGTGTGAATGACGCGACGAAACCAGCGCGAAGTTAGCCGGCCTTGTCCCGTAGCTTCATAAATGGGCACGATGCGGCCGATTTCGAGCGAAGCCGCCAGCTTCTGTTCAGCGGAATCAGCGCTGCCATCTTCGGAGGCTTCGCCGATGATCTCGAATTGAGGCTGCGTGAGTTGGAGGTCGCCGCCGCGGTAGTCCTGCTCGACTTTGCCGTATAGCGCGACGATCTGGCCGGGCTTGAACTTGTCCCGAAGATAAGTAGCGTTGAACCAGATACACTTCAGTCGCGTCCGGCCTTGTCCAGCGGTCATCTGGAAAATGGGCATTCGACGGGTACGGAAAAGGCCCGAAGTCCGCACCTCCGCAATCACCGTAGCCATTTCACCGGCGCGCAATTCGGAAATGCCCCTCGGGTTCAGCCGATCCTCGTAGCGAAACGGCAGATAGTGCAAGAGATCGTCGAGGGTCTGAATGCCTTTTGCTGCGAGGAGTTCGGCAAGCTTTGGGCCGACCCCCTTGACGTATTTGACGGACGTGCTCAGTTGCAGCATCTCAAGGGATGTTAGCAGGAGCGCCAACGGTGCTATAGTCCGCGAGAACGTTTCTAACTCGACACTGGATTAGGATTAAGCATGTCCAAAGGAGTAACCAATTTCATTCACGCCCTGGCGGCGGTTCTGGTGGGAAACGCAGCTTATTTTCTGCTGGTGAGGTATCTGCCGCCTGCGGCTCGTCACGTGCCTTTCCGGATCGATCTTGGCCTAGTGGTGGACTTCTGGTTCTGCCTGGTGGTGTTCGGCATGATCAAAACCGTGGCTGGGTATAGACGAAGGTCGAAGCATTCCGGGAGCTGAGAGCTGTCGCCTTCCCTACTGACCCTGGTTCCTTTCGCTTGCGGCTTTTAAGCGACCTGTCTTGCCGCGACCTGTCTGGATTTTGGACAAAGGCGCTTGAGACTTCCATCCGCTGAAAGGTTACTTTCGGAACCTCCGTAATCCACGATGAGGCAGCTAGAATCTTGCCAGAGCATGCAAAAGATTTCCATCCTTTACGACGCGAGTCAGGCGGTATTATCCACGTTTGACCTGGATGAGGTGCTGCAGCAAATCCTCACGATCGCGCGCGACTATTTTCATTTGCAGAACGTCGCCATCCTTTTGAGAGATAAGAACGAACTCTATGTGCGCTGCCAGGTTGGCTGGGATGAGGGTCACGACAAGGTCCGATTCCCGATCGGAACCGGAATTACCGGGACAGCAGCTCACCAGAAGCGCCCCATCTACGCTTCAGACGTTACCAAGGACGCGCGCTACATTCAGTCCTCCAAGAACACCCGTTCGGAGCTAGCCGTTCCGCTAATGGTGCGCGACGACGTGGTGGGCGTACTGGACTGTCAGAGCGAAAATCTCAACCACTTCGATACGGAGACCATCGACCTGCTGGCGCTCTTTTCGACGCAAGCGTCCATGGCATTGCAAAATGCTCGGCTCTACTCGCTCGAAAGACATCGCGCCTCTCAACTGGAAGCGATCAATGCCATAGCACAGCAAATGACAGCCGTGCTGGATGTGAAAGAATTGCTCTCGCAAGTATGCAGGCGGATTCAGAATGCTTTTCAACTCTGTCACGTTTCAGTGCTGCTCAAGGATGAAGAGGATTTGGTATTGCGCGCAAGCCACGGAAAGCTCACCGGACGCGCTCCGGAGGGAGGGCGACTGCCCGGGGAAGCGGGACTTTGGCAACGAGCCCTGACCGCGGGAAAGACCCTGATAGAAAACGATGTCAAAGCGGGCTCCGACATTGGCTTATACGTCGAAACTGGCTCCAGTATGTGTATCCCGCTAGTTTCGTTCGGCCAGACTCTCGGCGTTCTGGTGCTGGATACAGCCCGCACCGGCGCATTCAACCCCACCGACACGCAGCCGCTGGAGTCGGTAGCCGATATCTGCGCGACCGCCATCCAGAATGCTCATTATGTCGAGCGGGTAAAGCAGCTGGCGTATCTGGACGGGCTTACCGGAATCTTCAATCGCCGGTTTTTCGAATTGCGGATCGTAGAAGAAATCGAGCGGGCCGAGCGCTTCGGCACAGGTATGGCTGTGGTTATGGTGGATATTGACCAATTCAAACGCCTGAACGACGAATTCGGGCACCTGCTGGGAGACGAGGTGCTGCGCCAGGTATCTTCGATTTTTCACCAGCAATTGCGGAAGATCGACGTTCTGTGCCGCTACGGTGGGGAAGAGTTCGCCATATTGCTTTGTCAAACGAACGCGGTCCACGCGTTGGGAGTGGCGGAGAAACTGCGGAAATCGGTGGAAGCCTGGCAGTTCCCGGGTGTTCCCCGGCGAGTGACCATCAGCGCGGGAACCGCCAACTATTCCGAGCACGGTACCACGCGTGACGAATTGGTCAAGGCAGCCGACGCCGGCTTGTATGCTGCAAAGCAGGCAGGCCGGAATCGAGTCTACCTCGCTCCGAGACGTGGTCTGGCGCAAGGCGCCGGGAAGTAAGCCATCCTAAAATAAAATGCCGAAATTCATTCACCATCCGATCAGAACTCGGTGGGACTACCAAATTCCTGCCGCAGTTCTCTCTCGATCTCGTGCTGATGCTCTCGCCATTGCCGTTGGACATCGCGCATCTGCCGTTGGATCTCCTCGGCGCGTTTCTTAGTCTCACGAGTCTGGCGTTCAATCTCCGGTTTTATTGCGCGATTGATGGCCTCCTCCAATTCTGGTTTGAGATGAGCCATCTGAGACTGGACTTGGCTTAATTCCTCGCGCGTTTTGGCGTCGATCTCCGGCAGCTCTATGTCGGTACTCTCGCGGAAAAGATCGGATTGCTTGCGTTCCGGCAACGTGATCGTGATGGTCTGTTCCCTCTTGTCGCGAATCACGCTGATACTGGCGGTGTTGTCCTTGCGCGAGCGCAAAGCCTGGCTGAAGTCGCCACTGTCATGAATCGCTTCGCCGTTGATCTTTACGATCACGTCCCCAGCGTGAAAGCCGGCTTTGTCCGCACGGCTCCCCTTTTCAACCGAACGCACCAGCACGCCCTCTCCGTTCTTGGCTCCAAAGAAATCTCCAAGCTGTGGCGTAAGGTTCTCCACCATCAGGCCACTGCGGGCGGAGGAATGTACAACCACGATGGAAACCGGCAGATCGGGCAACTCGGGCATAATCGGCATCGTGGGCATGACCGGCATGGTGAACTTGAACTGCTTGTCGTCCGGACCATAGTTGTAAGAGTAATTTTTCTTTCGATCGGCAAGCTCCACTTTGATGGTCATGGCTTGGCCATTGCGGCTGATGCCTAGCGTGGCCACTCGTCCGGGCGGAATCTCACGGATCATTCTTCGCAGTTGCTCGACGCTTTGCACCTCGTTGCCATTCAAAGTCAGGATCACGTCCTGCTCTTTGAGGCCGGCTTTGCCGGCGGGCGCATCCTGATCCACCATGGTCACTTCCACACCGCGTTCGTCTTTCAAGTGGAGCGGCGCCAGACGGTCGGGAGTGATATCGCGCGTATCCACCCCTAGGTAGGAACCGCTGCCCCAATCCTCGCTCGAGAAACCATAAGAATCGCCCGCCAGCGCAAACGAAAGATTCTCGCCGGCGTAGGTCGATACTGCCAGAAGTGGCAGTACGATTATCGTGATTAGAATTGAATTTCGCATGTTCACCTCCCGAACCCTAAAACGCTCCTGATGGAGGCCGGGCGTCCTCGCCGCTGGACAGCGAGACGCCCGTCCCTCCATTGATTCATCACCCAGTTACGCCACTAGTGGCTAGACCGGCGGAAGCAGATATCTCCCGTCGTGGTGCTCACTTTGAGCACTGGACCACCGCCATTCAGACTTCCTTCCGCGGTAACTGTCTTCGGACCATAGTCGCCACCTTCACTGCTAACGCGAATATCCGGAAAATCCGAACGAATATTATGGCCATTGGCAACATCGATCGACGCACGAACGCTGATGTTCACACTCGGCTCCAGGTAAACCGTGATGTCGCCCGCCGAAGTCTCCAGTTGGGAATCGTGATGCTCGCCGTTCGAGGCAACAAACTTTGCCACGATTCCGCCCCCGCCAGTCTCCGCGCGCGCCGATGGCACTCCGTTCAACTCAATGCTGCCCCCGCCAGTCTCCGCGTGCACCGGGCCTTTGGCAGAACTCAGCCGGATGCTGCCCCCGCCGGTTTCCATTTCTACAGGCCCGCCGATATCGCCAAGGTCGATTCCTCCTCCACCGGTGCTGGCCTTGACTCGTCCGGCACAATGCTCGACGCGAATGTTGCCGCCGCCGGTTTCCAGCACCGCATCCTGCATGCCCGAGACAACGGAAACGGTCCCACCGCCGCTCTCGGCCTCGATCTTGCCCTTTGCAGAATTCACCTTAATGTAACCGCCGCCCGTGTGCAGGCTGACGCCAGAGCCCACATTCCCTACATCAATGCTCCCGCCGCCGGTTTCGGCGTTGACTGTGCCGCCGATATCGTCGATGCGAATACTGCCGCCGCCACTCTGGGCATCCAGCCGGCCCGTGATCCCACTGGTACTGACGTTGCCACCTTCAGTTTCGATTTTGATTTCATCCATCTCGCGCGGGACGTTGACCACAAAGTCGCCGGAGAACTTATGCGGCCTGCCGCCCTCCCAGTCGCCCACGATCCATGCCGTGTCTCCGCGAACGTAAGCGCTGATCTTGTAGTTATCGAACTCACGCTGAGCCCTGTCTTCCGAACCGCTATAGGAATGATTCCGAATAACGTAGCTGATACTCGACTGCGATCCGCCTTCGACCCGCACCGAACCAATGTCGACCTTGACTTTCAGATTCTTGACTACCGCGAGAGATCCAGCGATCTCCTGCGTCCAGTTTCCGCCATCCCCGTAAACGCGGGTTTGTTGCGCGCTTGCCAGCGGCAAGATCAACAACAGCACCGCGACGAATTTAGAGAGTTGCTTCAACATTCACCTTCCATTCTCATCCTTGCACCGCCGACAGTTGCCGGCTGCGACGAGCCAAGCCCGTCCCCACACTCGTAACAAACTTTCTAATCAAATTCCGGAAGCTGCGCCAGCATAATACGAGCCTGCGAGCGAATGTATTGGTTCTGGTCGCTCTGCGCGAGCTCTTGCAAGACCGAGCGCACGCTGCTGTCGGCCCGTACCGGATCAAGCAGGCGCAGAGCGTCGGTTCGCACGCCAGGATTGGAATCCCGAATCAGGGCCTCGAGCACCACATCGCGCACCCGCGGATCGCTCTTCACGAATGCGCCCAGGCTATCCAAAGCCTTCAACCGTACACCCGGATTCGAGTCATATCGCAGCGCATACATGAGCGCCTCGCGGACATGCGTGTTATTCGGCTCCTGCGTGAGCAGATCGACAGAATCCATGCGCACGCCCGAGTTGTAGTTGTTGCGCGCCGCAAACAGCAGCAACTGCTGGATACGCTGATCGTTGAGCGAGCCTTGCGCTTCCTGGGTCGAAACCGTGTTGTACTTGATGCTGATGTGGTTCGATCCAGGATCTTGAGAGATGGATTGAATTCCCGTAATCGAAGATTCGGCTGGCGCGCTCACCGGGCCCGAAGCAATTGAGACGCCGCCGGTGCTCACAACTTTGTAGGTGGTCGCGATGCCGCCCGCGAAACCAACAATAAAGATCGCCGCCGCCAAGGCAGGAGCAAAACGAATCTGACGAAGCCAGGCTGCGGGATCAAAGATCAGCCGATGCCAAAACCTGCCTTGCTCTGCGGTCTCGAGCCCTTCCTGCAGCCGCATGCGAGACGCCAGCAACCAGGTTGGGCGAAGGCTCCTCGACCGGCAACTCGGAGAGCATCGCGTGGAACTTGCGCGTCGTCTTGAGCTCCGCTGTGCAGTCGGCGCACCGCGCCAGATGTTGTTCGAGTTCATAACGCGCGTCATCGGGCAGCTCGTTGTAGACGTAGAGCAGAACGTTTTCTTTAACCCACTCGCATTTCATAATCACACCCCTCAGGGGAAAACCTCATCTCATATCAGCCAGCGCGCCCCTCAGCTTCTGGGTCGCGCGAAACAAAGTGTTCTTCGCGGTTTCTTCCGTCGTATTCAACACCTCACCCACAGTCCGCAGTTTAAGCCCGTGGTAGTGCTTCAATTCAAAAACCATGCGCTCCCGCGGCGTTAACTTCTCAAGGGCATGACTGATGCGTTTGCCCAACTCACGACGCATCAAATCGCGCTCCGGATTCGCTCCCGACCGCCCATCCGGGACCTGATCGAGTACATCGTACTGCTCTCCGGCCGCATCCGTCGCAACCGGCGCGTCTTCCTTGCGCACCTGCCGCTTGCGCAAGTGATCGAGGCAGAGATTGGTCACGATGCGATAGATCCAGGTGTAAAACGAGCACTCAAAGCGAAAATTACCAATGCTCTTGTACGCCTTCAGGAAAGCTTCCTGATAAACATCCTGGGCTTCGGGTTCCGAGCCGGTAAGATGAAGCGCCAGCCGCAAAACCGCCTGGTCGTAGCTTCGCACCAGCTCCTCGAAGGCAGCGCGGTTGCCACGCTGCGCCTCGCGGACCAATAAAGTGTCGTCGATACGTGAAGCCTGCCCAGCCATAAGGCCCCGTAATTGGGGCTCCTGGATTCCACCAGCTTCTTCCCTTGGGTCCCGACTTATTGCCGGATGGGAACACTCGCCAACTGCAAATGGTACAGCCCACGCCTCGGCCGGCATATTTTTCTCTGTCCTCGAATGCCCCGGGACGCCATTGCCGTTCTTCCCGGTTGCATAGCTATGGACGGCCTAAAAGCCCAATCGTGAGCAGGAATTATAGGAGTCTGGCAGGGTTTTTGCTGACAAACAACACGTGTAACAGGATGGAAGGACAAAGGTTATTGCGGGCGTGATTGCGGCAGAGACTTCAGTGCTCAACGAGTCGGTAGGAAGTGCTTTGAGGTTCGCAGCGCCAGATGCGCAATTGGTCGTGAAAAGGATTGACAAGGGGACTATCCTGAAAACATTCGGATGATTACACCGTTGGCACAGTTTGCGTAGTCACGATGAGCACAGCCTTCGCGATCGCTGGCTGGTTCTGTGTGTTCAGGACGAACATGATGGTAAGTTGGGGAAGGAGGAACTATGAGAAAAGCAAATTCATCCAGTCATACCCCTTCTCTAACATCGTGCAGAAGAGCTGGTATCCGACGTACCTTCGCTGCGCCGGAATCTTCGTCTGGTTCTGGGTGCTGGCGATCCTACTCCTGCTGACCGTAAAACACTTTCGATAGGCCTGTGGCAATCAACTGACCCACACTAAAGGTCGGGGCGGCACTATGACCGCCCCAAAATTTATTCCACAGCTTCCTTCTCGATAATCACTTTCAAGTGCGCGGTCACGTCCTTGTGCAGCTTCACCGGGATCATGAATTCTCCCAGCGTCCGAAGCGCCTCGTGCAGCTGGATCTTGCGTCGATCCACGTTGAAGCTCTTCTTCTCGAGCGCTTCGCCAATGTCACTGGACGTGACAGACCCGAACAGCTGATCGTGTTCGCCAGAACGGCGTTGGAACGAAACTGAGAGGCCGTCAAACTGCTTGGCCAATTCTTCCGCCTGCGCCTTCTCCTTAGCCGAGCGGCGCACCGACGCCGCCTTCATCTGCGCAATCACCGCCTTGTTGCCAGCCGACGCTTCAATGGCGAGCTTCCGCGGCAACAAATAGTTCCGACCGAAGCCCTCGGCAACCTTCACCACGTCACCGCGCGATCCCAACTTCGCTACATCTTCTTTAAGAATGACTTCCATAGATGACTCCCGTTCTAAGATGTTATGGGCAACAGATTCACCGGTTTGAATAACAAAGCAATCCGTGAGAATCTGCGCTTATCCGTGGCCGACTTTCAGGCAGCCCGGCCGGCAAATGGCAGCAACGCGATATTACGCGCCTGCTTGATCGCCAAAGACAGCCGCCGCTGATGCGGCGTGCAAACGCCAGTCAACCGCCTGGGCACGATTCTCCCGCTTTCCGCCACGAACTGGGCCAGCAGACGAATATCCTTGTAGTTGATAGCCTCGATCTTTTCGACGCAGAACTTGCAAACTTTCTTGCGCCGGAAATACTTGCGTCCACCCGGTCCGCCGCCTTCGCGACCGCCGCCCGGTCCGCCGGGACGAGACGACGGACGCCGCTCACCGCGGTCCGGCCGGTCACCGCCAGAAGATGTTTCAGATGCTCTAGTTTCGTCAGCCATGATGCTCCTTAAATAAGCTTTGTGGAGGACGGGCGTCCTCGCCCGTCGTTTGTTGGGGACGGGCGAAGACGCCCGTCCTCCATTAGAAATTGGTCTATACCGTAGCCGCGGGAGCCTCCCCGCCAGCCTCAACTGGGGTCACGGGCGCCGCCGCCTTGCGCTTTGCGTCCTTGATCGCCTTGATCTTATCCAGCCGTTTCTGCTCTTCGTCGATGCGCACAGTCAGGAACTTAATCACCGGCTCCGTAACGCGCAGCCGACGCTCCAGTTCATGAATCAAGCCACCACCGCCCTCGACCGTGAGCAGCACGTAGATGCCGTCGTGAAACTTCCTGACGGTGTAAGCCAACCGCCGTTTGCCCATGCGCTCGACACTCTTCACGAGCCCGGACGAAGCCGCCACCGCTGTCTCCAGCGTGGAAATAAGTTTGTCCTGGTCCTCTTCCGCCATATCCGGCCGGACGATGAACATCAGTTCATAAGTACGATTCATTCGTTGTCTCCGTGTGCATCCGTGAAAATCCGTGGCTAATCTTTTTCTTTCTCTTTGTCGGGTTCTTTGTCAGGCTTGCGGTTGAAGCGATTCATCGCTGCACCCGCGCCCTCGGTTACAGTCGCCTTCACCGCCTCAGCTGCAACCTCAAGCATCTCGTCGACGACTTTCATCTGTGCCTTGCGAAACGGCGCCAGCAAATAACTCATCCCGTCTTCGATCTTGCGATCCGGCGCAACTCCGATGCGAATCCGCAAAAAATCATTCGTGCCCAGAGAGTTGATGATGGACTCGATCCCGTTATGCCCCGCCGAACTTCGTTTCCTCTGAATCCGAATCGTCCCCAGCGGAAAGTCCAGCTCATCCTGAATCACGATCAGGTCTTCTTCCAACCTGACTTCATGCTTGCTGACCAACTCCCGCACCGAGATGCCGCTCAGGTTCATGAAGGTCTCGGGCTTGGCCAGCAGCACCGTCTCCGACCCGATCACCACCCGCGCAGTCAATGCGCGGCACTGACGATTTCTAATCTCAACTCCGAACTCATTCGCAATCCGGTCAACCGCGAGAAAGCCCAAATTGTGAGGCGTGAACTGGTATTCGATTCCCGGATTGCCCAACCCAACAATGAGTTTCACGCCGTCTTAATCTCCCTCGCACCTTCACTGCCGAGCGATGCTCGGTTGGACGGGCGAGGGCGCCCGTCCCTACGCAAGCACTACTTCTTCTCTTTCTTCTCCGGCTTCTCGGCCTTCTCGGCGGCAGGCTCCGCGCCCTCCTCGCCAACCTCCTGCTTGCCCTTCTTGATGACCTCGGGCTCGGCAGGCCCAGCTCCCGCCTCGGCCGCAACCGCCTCGGGCGTAGCCACCACTTCTTCTTTCACCGAGATCACTGTAGCCACCGGCTGGTTCGGATCGGTCAGGAACTTGAGTTTCTCACTGTGCGGCAGATCGGACACGCGAAACACCTTGCCGAAGACCAATTCGCTGACATCCGCCTCAATGGAGGCCGGAATGTCGCTCGGCAAACACTCGATCTCCACTTCACGCAGAATCTGCTCAAGAATTCCGCCCTGCTGCTTCACGCCGGCCGCTTCGCCTTTCAGCACGATCGGCACATTGACAGTCAGCGTCTGGTCCATCGCGATCCGCTTCAGATCGATGTGCAGTAACGCCCCTTTGATGGGCTCGTACTGCCAGTCCACGATCATCGCTTTGGTGCGCTCGCCACCATCGAGAGCCAGATCAAAAATGGTGTTGTAGCCGGTCTGCGAGCGCAGAATGCGCGACACCTGCCGCGGATCGAGGCTCACCGACAGAGCTTCTTTGCCGGCGCCATACAATACCGCGGGAACTTTTCCGCCAACCCGGACCCGGCGTGCATCATTCTTAGTGCCTGCCACGCGCGGCTGCGCTTCCAGTACATTGCTTTCAGTTGCAGTTGCCATAATGTTGATTCCTGTCTACAGAAATAATTTGCTGACCGATGTCTCTTCGTGAATCGATTGGATCGCCCGCCCGATCAACCCCGCGATCGATAAAACCCGGATCTTCGGCTCGTTGCGCGCCGCTTCACTCAGCGGAATCGTGTTCGTCACCACCACTTCCGTAAAGTGCGACTTCGAAATGTTCTCCACCGCAGCTCCGGAAAGCACCGCATGCGAAGCGCACGCATACACCTTGCTCGCTCCGTTCTCCATTAGAGCGCTGGCCGTTTTAACCAGCGTGCCAGCGGTATCGATCAGGTCGTCAATCACCAGACAAGTCCTGCCATTGACATCGCCGATCACATGCATAATCTCGGCCACGTTCATTTCCACGCGGCGTTTATCCATGATGGCCAGCGCCGAGTCCATCTTCTTCGCGAAGAACCGGGCCCGCTCCACCCCGCCTGCATCCGGCGAAACCACCGTCAGGTTGGGCAGATTCAGCTTCCTGAAATGATCGACCAGCACCGGCGACGCGAACAGATGGTCGACTGGAATGTTAAAAAATCCCTGAATCTGCGGCGCGTGCGGATCAATAATCAACGCCCGATCGGCCCCCGCCGTGGTCAGCAAATCCGCCACTACCTTCGCCGAAATCGGCGCCCGCGGTTTATCCTTGCGATCCTGCCGCGAATAACCGTAGTACGGAACCACGGCGGTAATGCGTCGCGCCGACGCCCGCTTCAGCGCGTCGATCATCAGGAGCAACTCCATCAAGTGCTCGTCCACCGGACGGCACGTGGGCTGCATCACAAAGACATCAGCCCCGCGCACGTTCTCCTGAATTTGCGTGTAGGCCTCACCATCGCTGAAGCGCGTCACCAGCGCCTGCCCACGGGTCATGCCAAGAAACGCACAGACCTCGTCGGCCAGCGCCTCATTCGCGGTACCAGAGAAAATCTTGAACTTATCATCGACGCGACCGCGTTGAGGCTTGCGCTCCGATTTCTCGTCTGCGCCCACCTGAGCCTTCTTTTCCGTCACTGTCGCAAGAGTTGCCATAAGTTCAGCTCTCAGCTCTCAGCGATCAGCTTGAATCAGCACCATCAGCTGATAGCTGACGGCTGAAAGCTGATAGCTGCTTTTCTGGCTGGGCCGCTAGGATTCGAACCTAGACAAAGTGCTCCAAAGGCACTTGACCTACCATTAGTCGACGGCCCAGTTTCCCTGAAAAACAGATTTCAATTGTTGACGACTGGCTGGCTCTTCTAGTGTAACTCGCCGCCCAGAATCGGCAATCGGAAATCGTCAATCGAAAATCTTCTTCCAGTACTGCGGGCGCGTCAGCGTAGTCGTAGCCGTCGCCGGGACGCCGTCCTTGCGCAAGCGAGCAGCGGCTTTCACAGCTGCTTCGCGAGACGCAAACAACCCATAAGTCGCGGAACCGGAACCGGACAGCGAGGCATAAACCGCCGCTGCTCGTTCGAGCACACGCTTGACCTCGCGCAATTCGGGATACTTAGGAAAGACGACTCGTTCAAAGTCGTTTTCGATCCCGGTACGGACGAGGTCGAGAAGCGGCGTCTCGGCCCGGCCCCTGCCTTTGCTCACAGGGACACCGGATAAGGCCCTCCCAGTCTTAAGCTTATCTTGCCTATGTTTGCCCTGGGACAGACCGCTCAGCCACGCACCAAGCACGCGACCGAACTCATTGATTCTATCGGACGAAGCAGGAAGCGTCAATTTAGCCGGGAAGGGCACGGCTTCAATCTGATTTGCATTAGGGAGGGGCACGGCTTCAGCCGCGCCATTAGGATGCTCTGAAAAATCGGGCTTTAGCCCTTGAGGTTCACCGGCGACCAACAAATCCCAATCCGCAAAAGCCTTCGGAGTCGAAACCCCGATCTCGGGAGTCGCCACCACACAAGCAATCGCCGGTAAATCCCACACGGGATAAACTTCCTCGCCGTGCCCAACCCCTAACACCGTCCCACCAACTAAAAACAAAGGCAAATCCGATCCAACCTCAGCCGCAATCCGCAATCGCTCAGGCGAAGAAAGCTGCTTCTTCAACACCCGCTCAAGCCCCAAAAGCGCAGCCACAGCATTCCCCGAAGCCCCGCCAAGCCCACCCTGCACCGGCAACCGCTTCTCGATTTCGACAACCACGCGACCACGCCCCTTAAGCGCAACCATCGCCCGCTCAACAATCCGATAGCAAGTATTCGACTCATCTCTCGGCACCCGCGAATCGTCACAACGAATCTCAATCCCCGACCCCCGTCCAACCGACACGCGAATGACATCGTGCAAAGCAATCGTCTGATAAACCGTCCGCAACTCATGAAAGCCATCCCCCCGAAGCGCACCAATCCCCAACCCGAGATTAATCTTGGCGAACGATCGAACCGTTATGTCCATGGACGGATGATTTTAACCACAGGGGACGGGAAAGAGCACAAGGATAATTCGCTGCAAGTGTGGCGCCGGGCGGCCTCGCCCGCGTGATCCGCGTTAATCCGTACAAATCCGTGGCCAGCCCTTAGCTTCTTCGCTTGTAGTAAATCGCGAACTCGAACCCCGGATTCGCCGGAAACAGCTCCGCCACTTTTCTCAACCGCTCCCCCATCTGCGCCGGAGCCAGCAGCGGATAATCCCGCTCCCGCAGATCGTAATAATCCACATCGATAAACAAAGACAGCAAATAAATCGAAATCGCATCCGAGAAAGTTGCCATCAGATATTCGTTCTTATGCTTCTCCGCATCCGGATCATGCGAAGTCGCCGCCTTACGCGACTCCCACGCATCCAGCGAAGTTTCGCCGCGCACTCCTGCTTCCACCTGCTTCCAAACCAGATCGGCAAACTCCTGCGACACTCCCACCTTCTCAACCACGGCGTGTCCCACGTTGATGAAAAACTCGAAGGCAACCGAAAACTTATCGTCCATCAGCCGCGTGGAGATGAACACGCACTGCGAATCACCCAGTTCGATATTGCGATGACAGACTGCGTTGTCGCTGAGCGCAACATCATAGCGATCGGCGATCACGGTATCCTCACCCTGATTCACCGTGAGCGGCACAAAGTAGTAAGCCTTGCGCTGCAACGCGGCGGCAGCAGTCTCGGGGACAGCGGCGACCATTCGCTCCAGATCAGAAGTTGCGACAGTAACCTCGCCGACGATGGCATAGCAGATGCTATTCGGCGCTTGCGAAACCGGACTTTGCCGAACGACCTCCTCCGGAGATCGCGTAATTGCGGGTGCAGCTTGCGACATAGCAAGTATTCTAGAGTAGTTTTCGATTTGCTGTACAGAGAACGCGGCAACGGGAAGATCGCGGCTTTCCAGACTGCGAAAAAAGTCCCGGTACCGTAGTTTTGGAAGGGCACTGCTTGCGACCGTGTGTGTGACAACCAGAATTTCGCTCGACTAAGCGGAATGATAGCTGAATGGATGAAGGTCCACGGCTTTAGCCGCGAAGCGGCGTAAGAATGCAGCCCACGGCGCAAGCCGTGGGTAAAAGTTCGAACCAGACCAGCCCCAGCGGGGCGAAAGAGTGCCTATCACGCGCGCTCTTCAAGCCACGGCACGGATGGAAGAACTTGCGGAAAATGGACGATTCGCGCCACTTTTTGGGAAGGGCCCGACTTCAGTCGGGCCGCTGACTCGCTGAAAATGTGCCCGCGCTTTAGCGCCTGAGGTGAGCTTTTCTCGTCCTTGATGAGTTTTTCCCCAACCAAGTGGGAAGCCGTGCGCTTTCAAAACTACACCGCCTTTAGCCGCTGCGGTGCGAAGTCCAAAACGCCACGAGAAACGCTGCAGCGAGGGTAATGGAGCTAGCCCTGCCGAACGACAGCGTTACAATCAACAGCAAATGCCACTAAGCGAAAAGTCCACCAGCAAGCCCCACTGGTACTTGATCCCCGTGCGGGTTTTGTTGGTGACCTTCCTGCTCACGTTGCTTTCCTTCGCCACCAGCCTCTTACTCGGCATTCTGGGAGTGGTGATCGTGGCGGCGTTGCGCGGTTTGCATCCCAACATGCCGATCGCGTATCGCCATATCGCGCTGCCGATCGCGGCGGTGGTCACCGCTGTCACTTTGATTTCGGCCAGCGTGATCGAAATCCGTCGCTTCCATCAAACCAAAGCCCTGGCGGAGATAGAACGGAACAGCACACAGCCAATGTAGCCACGGGCGTCCCCGCCCGCGCGGTGCCGCGAAGAAGCCTATTTTCTAACCCCTTTATAGTTCTGATTTTCGTCCTTAATTTCACGATTATTTTCGAGCACGGTGATTAGTTCGCCGCGCGCGCACACGCAAATTGGGCTACCAGCAATCTCCACGTTGACGACACGCGAAATCCCGCCTAAGATTGCTTCGCCCGTGTTCCCCCTAAGACGCGGGCACAGGCCATGATCGAACGATGATCGGGAAGACGATTTCCCACTACCGCATTGTGGAATTGCTGGGCGGCGGTGGCATGGGAGTGGTCTACAAAGCGGAAGACACGGCGCTCGGCCGCTTCGTCGCGTTGAAGTTTCTGCCCGACGAAGCCTCGGACGATCCTCAGGCGCTGGAGCGGTTTCGCCGCGAAGCCCGCGCGGCGTCGGCGCTCAACCATCCTAATATTTGTACCGTCCACGAAATTGGTGAGCACGAAGGCCATCTCTTCATTGTCATGGAGTGCCTCACCGGCACCCCCCTGAAGCACATGATTCAAGGCAGCCCGTTCGAACTGGAGCGGCTGCTGAATATTGGCATCGAAGTAGCTGACGCGCTCGAAGCCGCGCACGCCAAGGGCATTGTCCACCGCGACATCAAGCCGGCAAACATTTTCGTGACCGATCGCGGACACGCCAAGATTCTCGACTTCGGTCTGGCAAAAATCGCGCGCGCCGCCAAACCTACCAGCGGAGAATCGCAGACTCGGGCGGACGTCAGCGCGCTTGAATTGACTAGCCCCGGAACTGCGGTCGGCACCGTCGCTTACATGTCGCCCGAGCAGTTGCGCGGCAAAGAGCTCGACGGTCGGACCGATCTTTTTTCATTTGGTGTGGTGCTGTACGAAATCGCTACCGGTGTTTTGCCGTTTCGCGGAGAAACTTCCGCCGTCATCACTGAAGCCATTCTCAATCGAACGCCCGTCCCTCCTACGCGGATCAATGCCGAACTTCCACCCAAACTGGAAGAGATCATCAGCAAGGCAATGGAAAAAGATCGCGAGCTGCGCTGCCAGACCGCGGCCGAGATGCGCGCCGATCTGAAACGATTGAAGCGCTCGCTGGATTCTTCACGCACTTCGACGGTTGGTGAACCCTCGTCTGCGTCGTCCGGATCCGCAGTCAGCGCGGTCACGCAAACTGCGACGACGAAGTCGAAGTCGAAGAGTGGGACATTCGCGCCGCTGCTTGCCGTTTGCACGCTGGTTGCGCTGGCGGCCGGCGTATATGTCGGCAAGTTACTCTTCACCAAAGCACCATTGCCGCCTCCGGTGTATCGGCAGCTCACGTTTCGACGTGGCAGCATCCGGTCGGCGCGCTTTGCTCCGGATGGGCAAACGATTCTCTACAGCGCCGCATGGCAAGGCAGTCCCGTCGATGTCTTTACCGCGCGTCCCGAAGCTCCCGAGGCGCGTTCGATGGGCCTGACTCGCACCCAACTTGCGTCCGTATCTTCCGCGTCGGAAATGGCGGTCCTGCTCAACAGCAAAGCCATTGGCACGTGGGTGAATATGGGAACGCTGGCGCGGGCGCCGCTGGTTGGAGGAGCCCCGCGCGAAGTGCTCGAGCAAGTGCAGTGGGCCGACTGGTCAGCGGACGGAACTAGCCTCGCCGTCGTGCGTGATATGGGCGGACGCAACCGGCTCGAATTCCCCATCGGCAAGCCGTTGTACGAAACCGGAGGGTGGATCGGACATCCGCGCGTTTCTCCGAAGGGAGATCAGATCGCATTCATCGACCACCCGGTACAGGGCGATGACAGCGGTTCGCTGGCGCTGGTCGATCTCAATGGGAACAAGCGCTCGTTGTCGGGAGAATGGTTCACCATTCAGGGTCTGGCATGGTCGCCCGATGGAAAGGAAATCTGGTTCACCGCCAGCAAATCAGGCGTGGACCGCACCCTGTATGCGGTCTCGTTAGACGGCAAAGAGCGAATGGTCCTCCGCCTCCCCGGCGCCGTAATGATTTTTGACATCTTTAAAGATGGAAGGGTTTTGTTGATGCGGGCGAGTTGGCGGCGGGAATTGATTGGGATGACTGCCGACGATGCTAAGCAGCATGATCTCTCGTGGTTGGATTACACCTACCCCGCGGACTTGTCGACCGACGGCAAGACACTGCTGTTCGACGAAGAGGGTGGCGGCGGATCGCTGGACTATTCCAAGTCGGGCGGCCTCTCCTACGCGGTCTACATTCGCAAAACTGACGGCGCGCCTGCCGTGCTTTTGGGCGAAGGCGGAGCCGTCGCTTTGTCTCCCGATGGAAAATCGGTGATCGCGCAGACGCAGGATTCGCCCTCGCAGCTCAAGTTGCTGACCACGGGCGCGGGGGAAGCGCGGGATCTGACGAAAGATCAAATCAATCATTCGTGGTCCCATTGGTTTCCAGACGGGAAGCGCATTCTGTTTTCGGGCAATGAGCCGGGCAAGGGTGTGAGGTTATACGTCAGCGATGTGGTTTCGGGAAAAAGTCAACCCATCACGCAGGAAGGCGTGAATGGAACCGCGTTTGTCATCTCGCCGGACTCGCAGTGGGTCGCCGCGATTGGTCCGGACCAGAAGGGATATCTCTATCCCGTGGCCGGCGGCGAGCCGCGGCTGATTCCGGGACTCAATCCTGGGGAACAGCCGATTACTTTCAGCAGCGACAGCCATTCGCTCTACGTTTATCAGCCTGGCGAATTGCCCGCCTCAGTCACTCGCCTCGACTTGCAAAGCGGCAAGCGCAGTTTGTGGAAGCAGCTCATGCCGTCGGATCCTGCCGGAGTGGAAACCATCGGTCCCATCCTTATGACGCCCGACGCCAAAACTTGCGTGTTCGGGTACCATCGCATGCTCGCCGATTTGTATCTGGTCGAGGGATTGAAGTGAATCGCTGGACCGTAGTTGCTTGCGGCTCTACGAGCGGCCGGATTCGCGAATGAACTCGGATTCGATGCCAGCCACAAAATCGGCCGACAGGACTGCCCGTCCTACACGTTCATTTGTCGTTCATTCTCCGCGCAGCAGGTGCCATGCTTCTCTGTAGGCAGCGTTCTTGGAGAGCGAGTTGTGCGGCGACAGATTAATGGCCAATCCCGATTTTTCGACCGGAATGATGTACCAGATATCGAGTGGAACCACGTAGATGGCGAAAAAATCTATGTCGGAGGCGGTGTAGGGATTTTTTCCGCGCCCGTCGATTGAGCAGACGTAGTGATTGTTTCGCCGGCAACTTGTGGATTTGACTTGCACGCGCAAGAAGCGACCGCCGGTCTCGACCACGAAGTCGTAGCGGCTGCTGTCTCCCCACGGTTTGATTACGCGCAGGCCGTGCTCGGTGGCGCGGGTCATGAAAAGCAGTTCTGTCCACTCGCCGCGCAGCTTGAAGCCGCTTTTGGGCGTTTTGCCGTCTCTGAACATTGAATTGTCCTGGAAATAGAAAACGCGGCCAGAGCGGCCGCGTCTGAGAATTGATCTCTATTTCAATGCTAGCATTTTCAATGGGGTAAATGAGACATGCTTGCCAACTTTATATTCCACTTGTTCTCATCGAGTTAAGTCCGATTGTGTAATTTTGCCCTATTGACAAGGGTTTTGCCGGGTTTTGTATAACCGGCAGCTAATGGTGCAGGCGCACACTCGTTTTCACGTCACCCCTCACGAATTGTCATTTCGACCGGAGCCTCTCATTCCCGAAGGGGATGAGAAGCGCAGTGGAGGGACCTGCTGTTTTCGTCCAGGCGACAACAATCCTGAGAATGCTCTTGCAGCGGGTGCCCCAGGTCTCGCGCTTTTCGAGACCTGGGAGCCAAACCCTCACAACGACAGCGCTCAGGCAGCGACAGCGGCCGTCCTCTGCTCCCAGCGGATTGCTTCTTCGATCTGCCTTGGCTTGAGGCCATATTCGGAAGCGAGATCGTCTATGGATTCCCGCGCACTGAACCACGAAGCGACGACCGAAGTCGAGATGCCGGTGCCCGCAATCACCGGCTTGCCAAATCCTACCGCCGGATTGATCTGGATCAGCCTGGGCTCGTTCTGCGTTCTCTCCATAACGAATGGGTAGAGCTTGAAGAGACCTCTGGGATCGTGTTCGATGCGCTCCAAGTACGGTTCCATGATTCCGGGGATCAATATCTGCTGATCCTTCGAAAGATTCACGACTTTCCCGAGATGCTCGATGAATAAGTCCCGGCGGTCAGTTTGGAAAGCCTGTTCGATGAGCGGATGCTTGTGCTGAACGTACTTGGCTAACGTGACGACCGCCTTGCGCACCTTGGGAATGCGCACATCGTAGATGGCTCGCATGCTGTTGAGCATGTAGCATTCGAGCAGGTTGCTGAACGACAGGCGCGGCGGTTCCGCGCTCGCCAGCCTGATCAGCGGAGGAATCGAGCCCCCGCCTTTAAGCCAGTAAGCGAGAGTATTCTGCGGCACTCTGAGGTACTGCGCGGCCTCAGCGACGCCATAGATCGGAGTTTCCATCATGTGCTTGGTCGCCGATTTCACAGTCACAGGGTCTTCCTGAGAAAGTCGAGAAAGCGGACGGTCAGTAGCTGCTTCAATGCGACCTCGATTTGACCGAGTCCCAGCAAGTACTTAATTGAACTGCCTACCGAAACATCGTGCCACCAAAGCTGACTAATCGGAAATGATTGTGCCATCGCCGTGGTGTCGACCAAGAACTCAACCAAGGGATCGGGGCCACGCCTGAGTGTGGCTCGCCAAACAAATCTCGGGTGACCGCTCAGCAAGAGTGCGTCGAGCTTCTCGGCAGGCACCTGTATTTGCCCGGTCCTGGCCTGAGCTCGGAAGCTGTTCGACGTCATAAGAAAGCAGTCCCACTCCAGATCATTTAAGGGAGCTACCACGGAAACGAGTTCCCCGAGACGTGTCAGCCACGGCAGAACTTCCAAGTATGCCAAGCGAATCTTTGTGTACAAAGGAATTACCACCGCCTCGGGGATCAGCTCGCCTTGTCCAACCGCCCGTGAAACGGACGCTCTCGCCTGGAGTGGTTGGAGGAATTACCTTGAGCCTCGAGAACGGACCCACTTGGTCATCGTGAGCATAAAATTCGTCGATACGCCGCCCGACCAATGGCACGCTGATTGACGGTGCAGAACCTTCTGAGGAAAGCACCGGTCCCGGGTTCAGCGAAAAACCTGTCAGAGTGAGAGCGTGTCTTCCGCTGCCAGCAATTCTCACAACCAGCAGAACAGGGGCGCCGAGTTTCAGATAGCCGTAGAGCAAGGAGACTAGCGGTGTCCCGGGCTTAACTTCGATTACCTCCGGTTCGAGGCCGACAGCGGCGATAGCGTTGCAGATCTGCTCCACCTTCAGACCGTGAGAGGGGAAGGGCCGCGCATCCTCAAGTACGCGATTAGCGGACCGCGTGATAGCCGCAGGCGTCGGGGCAAGGGACTGAAAGAGATCGCGATCTCTCTGAAAACAAGGCCAGAGTGCAACGGTTGCACACGCAGCTAGAGCGCGGTCTTGCTCCTGGTAGGCAAGGCTTTCGACCCCCAGCTCAAGACCAAACAGATTAGCCTTGTACGTTTTTGTGCATGGGTAATTCCGCCGACCCGAGGCGGAGGGGTAGGTTTTAAGGACCGTTCGGCCGATTATTGCCCTTGGTAAGGGTCGGGCCACCACGAAGCCGAGGTAGGCCTCCAAGAAGACTCGGACAGTTTCCGGGTCGGCCTTATTCGAGATGAAATCGTGGAATTGACTCTCGGTTGTATCGGTCGCGAAAAAATGCAGCCTCTTGCAGGTCTTGGGGTACTTCTCGAAACACTTCGCGTAGAAGCTAGCGTAATCGTCTAAGTAATCGCCGTCGACGTACTCGCTTTCTACGACGATAGTTCTCGCGCCGATTTCGCGAAGGTAGTCTCGGAGGTACACCGCGCGGCGGTTTGCAGAAACCTCTGTAACCGCGCACTCACAATCTAATGCCTCGAACAACTTCTCCTGTGAGAACGGCGCGACGACGAAGGCTGCGCTACTCAAGCTTACACGCTCACGACCAATTCAAAAATCTCCTCGCGTGTCTTCTGAGCCTCCTCCAAGTTGTTGACGACGTCGTTTACACGCTTGATGCTTTCCTCCAAGGCGAGCTGCGCCTGCTCGGGGCTCAGGCGAGTCTCGGTGGCGTCGCTGTCATTCGGCTTTGGCACTGGAGTTCTCCTTCTACGGAAAAGCAACCAACTTCAGGGATGTCACAACCACTTGGATGCGAACCGTAAACCCATGGTCGTCCACTGTCAAGTATCTCGCAAGTTACTGTCGGTCCTCAAGCAGGTTACTGAATCAGCGTCCCTCCGTTCGTTGGCTCTTCTTCTGGCGGGATCACTACCGCTGCGGCCACTCTGTCTCCGGCTTCGATGTTCAGGAGGCGGACGCCTTGGGCTGATCTTCCTGACTCGCGAATGAATTTCGACTCGATGCGGATGATTTTGCCGTACTGGCTAATCAGCATGACCTCGGCGTCTTCGGTGACCTGGGCGATGCCTACGACTTTGCCGTTGCGTTCGGTGGTCTTTACGTTGATCACGCCTTTGCCGCCGCGGTTGGTGAGGCGGTACTCGTCGGCGGCGGTGCGTTTGCCGTATCCATTTTCAGTGACGGAGAGGATGAGCGAGCCTTTTTTGCCGACGTCTTCGACTTCGAGCGTGGAATCGGCGGAATCTTTTGCGGGAGCGGGTGGCAGCACCGCGTCTGGCTTGACCGTTGTGGCCATGCCGACGATGTAATCTTTCTCGCCGAGGTTCATGCCGCGCACACCGGTGGCGTTGCGGCCCATGGAGCGGACGTCGGTCTCTTCGAAGCGGATGGCCTGGCCGTCGTGCGAAGCCAGGAAGACGATCTGCACGCCGTCGGTCAGCCGGGCGGCTACCAGTTCGTCGCCTTTCTCGATGTTGATGGCGATAATGCCGCCGTTGCGGACGTGGGAGAAATCTTTCAAGTCGGTCTTTTTGACCGTGCCATTGCGGGTGGCGAAGAAGACGTATTTGTTTTCTTCTTCGAGATTGCGAACGGCGAGCATGGTGCGAACCGTTTCTCCGGGTTGCAGCGAGACCAGGCTGCCTACGTGTTTGCCCTTGCCGGCTGCGCCCACGTCGGGGATTTCATAGACCTTGAGCCAATAGACGCGTCCGGTGTTGGTGAAAATGAGAATGTAGGCGTGGGTGGACGCGATGAAGAGGTGCTCGACGAAATCCTCGTCGCGCGTCTTCATGCCCATGCGCCCCTGGCCTCCGCGGCGCTGATTGCGGTAGGTCGAAATCGCGGTGCGCTTCATGTAGCCGCTGTGGCTTACGGTGACGGCCATCTGCTCGTCGGCGATCAGGTCTTCGAGATGGATTTCGGCGGCTTCGTCCTCAATAACGGTGCGGCGTTCGTCGCCGTAGAGCTTTTTGACTTCTTCGAGCTCTTTGATAATTACGCCACGGAGTTTTTTCTCTGATCCCAGGATTGATTCGAAATCGGCGATGTTGTCGCGCGTCTGCTTCAACTCTTTGTTGATTTCGTCGATGGAGAGCCGGGTCAGGCGGTGCAATTGCAATTCGAGGATGGCATCGGCCTGAATGCCGGTGAACGGTCTTTCCGGATCGAGCTTGGGTGTGCGGCCCGTGGTGTTGATATCGATCTTCTTGCCACCGAAGTAGGCGATCAGGTTTTCACGGGCATCGGCGCGGTTGGCGCTGGCACGAATGATGACGATTACATTGTCGAGATGATCGAGCGCAGTGAGGTAGCCTTCGAGGATGTGCTCCCGATCTTTGGCTTTCTGCAACAGAAAAGAAGTGCGGCGGCGGACCACATCGACCCGGTGCTCGATGAAATGTTTGATGGCCTGGATCAGGCCCATTTCCTTTGGCTGTCCGTTCACGACAGCCAAAAAAATCATGGAAAAACCTTCCTGCATCGAGGTGTGCTTGAAGAGCTGATTGAGCACGATTTGCGGTTCGCCGCCGCGCTTGAGTTCGACCACGATGCGCATGCCGTCGCGATCGCTTTCGTCCCGGATATCACTTATGTCGTCGATGATCTTGTCGTTGACTAGCTGCGCCATGCGTTCGATCAGGCGTTTTTTGCTTACTTGATAGGGAATTTCGGTGACGACGATGGCTTGGCGATCTTTGTTGAAAGTCTCGATGCCGGCTTTGGCGCGCATCATGAAGCGGCCGCGGCCGGTTTTATAGGCTTCGTAAATTCCGGCTTTGCCGTGGATGATTCCGTAAGTCGGGAAGTCGGGGCCCTTGACGATGTTTAGAACTTCGGGAAGCTGCGCGGCTGGATTGTTTACCAGCAGAATTGTGGCTTCGACGATCTCCGTAAGATTGTGGGGCGGAATATTGGTCGCCATTCCAACGGCGATTCCGTTCGATCCGTTGACCAGAAGATTGGGAATGCGCGTGGGCAGAACAGTCGGTTGGATGTTGGAGTCGTCGTAGGTCGGCTCAAAGTCCACCGTATCTTTGTCGATGTCGGCGTTGAGATCTTCCGCCATGCGCATTAGACGGCACTCGGTGTAACGCATGGCCGCGGGCGGATCGTCGTCGACCGATCCGTAGTTTCCTTGACCATCGATCAGCGGATAGCGCAATGAAAATGGCTGTGCCATGCGAACCAGCGCGTCGTACAGCGCAGTATCGCCGTGCGGATGGTACTTACCCATCGTTTCGCCGACCACCCTGGCGCACTTCACGTACCTGCGATTGTGCAGCAGGCCGGAGTCAAACATGTGGTAGAGAATGCGGCGGTGCACCGGTTTCAAGCCGTCGCGCACGTCGGGGAGGGCGCGGCCGATGATCACCGACATCGAATAGTCGAGATACGAACGCCGCATCTCTTCTTCGATATTGACGGGTTGAATGTTCAGGGCGCCGGGGTTGCCGCCTTCGCCGGGAGGCGGAGGAGTTAACGGTAGTTCGGGATTCTGGTCGTCGGGCATAACGAAGCTCTTGGCTCCTGGCTTTTAGCTCTCAGCTTTCAGCTGTCAGTCAAAGACTCTTTCAGATCACGGGCGCTTGCTTCCATTGACTGCGCCTCATGGTAACTTATTGCAATTAAAGAAGCTTATCGCTCGATTGGATACTAACGATTATAGCATATGAAGAGTGTTTTTCGGAGGTTGCACGGGTTGGCGTTGCAGGTCCAAGCGAGTGAGTTTGCCGGGAATGAACCACCATGATTGAGCCGCAGCTACGAGGGAAAGACCAGCGCAGATGAGCATTACCAACCGAAAACCGTAAACGAATGCCTCGTTCACCGAAGCTTTGAGTTCATTCGAAGTATTGCGGTCAAGGCCGGGCGGTATTTGGAGAGCGGCAAGTTGGACGTAGTTCGATTTAATGTCCTTCATCTGCTCGGTCGGCAAGGGAAGGCGGGCCAGGCTGCGATCGAGGTGGGTGCTGAATGACTGAACCATCACGATCCCGAGCACGGCAATTGCGAGTAATCCGGCGATACGTGAGACGGCGTTGTTAATTCCTGAGGCGGTTCCCGCGCGATCCCGGTCCACGGCATCCATGACCACAGTAGTGAGAGGAGCGACGCTAACGGTCATGCCAAAACCGAGCACGGTGAATGCCGGAAAGAATGTGCTCCAGTAGCTGCCTCCGACAGAGGGTACGGCGAACCAAATGAAGCCCGCGGCTGCGATGAGAGGACCAACGATCAGTGGCAGCCTGGCTCCGTAGCGCGTCACCAAGCCTCCAGCCCAGCGAGACAATCCAGACATGAGCAAGATCAAAGGAAGCGCGGCGGCGCCAGTCGCGGTTGCGGAGTATCCCTGTACTTGGATGAGGTTCAAGGGAAACAGGAAGAAAAAGATTCCCGTGGCGGCATAGAGGAACAGTGTCAGAAGGTTCGCGCCGCTGAAAGGCCGCGACTGAAACAACTGCAAGGGAACCATGGGTTCAGCGACCCGGGCTTCGAGAAAAAAGAAAGCAATTAGACACAGGACGCCGATGATCAGGGGTCCAAAGACGAGCGGGTCTCTCCAAGCGAAGCGAGCAGATTCGATGAGACCGTAAACTAAGCCGCCCAGGCCGAGGGTAACGATTGCGGCTCCGAGCCAGTCCACGCGCTTCGCGGCAGTGCTCTTGCTCTCGGGAACGTGCTTCAGCGAAATCGCGATCACAGCGGCGGCAAATGGAAGGTTAATGAAGAATGCCCAACGCCAGGAAGCGTGCTGGATGAGCCAACCGCCGAGAACCGGTCCAAGAGCGGTTGTGATTGCGGTGAAGCCGGACCAAGTGCCGATGGCTCGACCGCGCTCCTTCTCGTCGAACGATGCGCTAATCAGGGCCAAGCTTCCTGGCACAAGGAACGCTGCACCCAATCCTTGAATCGCGCGGGCGATGATCAGTTGATGAATGTTTGGCGATAAGCCACACCATGCAGACGCAATTGCAAAGACTGCAACGCCGATCAGGAAAGCGCGGCGGCGTCCGAACAAATCGCCAACGGAACCGCCGACCAGAATGAGCGCTCCGAGAAGCAGACCATAAGACTCAATCACCCACTGCGCGTCAATCACGGTCGCGCCGAGGCTGGATTGAAGGGCGGGCAGCGCGACATTTACGACCGTGC
The DNA here is from genome assembly GCA_963762385.1 of uncultured Acidobacteriota bacterium. Taxonomy (GTDB): domain Bacteria; phylum Acidobacteriota; class Terriglobia; order Terriglobales; family Acidobacteriaceae; genus JABDBE01. The sequence goes on from CAVXKN010000004.1 coordinate 276,597, forward strand.
TGTCGATAAAGGCCATGCTGGAGCCGAGAATCGCGGCGGTCAGAATCCACGATCCAGCCTGGGGTGAGGAAGAGACAGCCGCGGGCCCGGATCGGATCGCGAGTTCATCGCAGGGCGGTCTCATGGTCGCTATGATGATCGGGCAATCGAGGAAGGTGCGCAAGAGTGAGGAACGAGACGTTGCAAGCAACGTTTCTACAGGAAGGACAAACTTATGGCCTGGTGACGACCTCGTTCGGGGCGTTCGGCAAGCTGAAGCGGATGCCGGCTTCTTGATTGGCTTGGATTGTGGCGGGGAGGTTGAGTGCGGAGACTTGGATGTTTTTTGTCCAATGACCGCTCTGCCAATAATCTCCGCTGGCGTAAATCGTGCTGCCCACGATCGCGTATTCGGGCACCTGCTCGCGATGACCGTCTTTGAAGATCAGCACCGCCGGCGGGAGTTCGGCTGGTTGCTGAGTAGTCGGCGGAGAGTTGCCGGTTTCGGCGTAGTCGGGCGGTGCAGTGGTACCGCGTTCCGCCGATTGCTGTCTGCCTCCGAAGCGCACGTAACGATTGCCTTGCAGCTCGATCATTAACGGTTCGGATTTTATTTCCGGCTGCGTTTCGACGGGAGGCGCCGGCTGCATGATGACAAATTGCGGTGGGACTGCCACGGGCGCAACCGAATAGTCGGCGTAGAACGGATCGCCAAGGAAGATGGCGCCGGAGCCGAAACCGCGGGAGTACGGGCGTCCGGCGAAGGAAACATTAACCCCTCGTCCGAAACCAGAAGGCACACTCAGTCCAGGACCACGCATTTGCGCGGTTGAACTCGGGGCGAGAATTGTTATCCCGAGCAGCGCCGCCAGCGAAACCGTGATCGACGCGACGATCCGCAGCTTAGGCATATTCTAGTTCGCTTCATTCGGGGCGGGAAGCTGGAAGTCGATGCCGCGATCGTCGTTTTGTTTTGCCGTAGCGGTCAGATCAAGATCGGCGAGCGCAATCTTCTGGCGATGTCCTGCGGTCAAGTCGAACAAAGTGTTGCCGACAATCGCGTAGTTCGCGACCTCGAGTTCATGGCCGTCTTTGAACACCAGAATCGTTTGAGGCTGATCAGGAGCTGGCGCGTCGGAGGGCGCAGCCGAGTCATAGTCCGATTGAGACTGCGGGCTGTTGTTGCTGGCGCGGCTCGAACCTTGGGGCGGAGCTGGCGCCGTGCCTGGACCTCGGCGATCAAAAATCGTTGGTCCGCCGTTGTACTCGCCCGCCGGGTCGTCGGCGACGTCACTTCCGGAATCGTAATAGCCGTAATATGGCGCGCCGTAAACCGCTCCTCCCCACGGGAGCGATCTATCGTGATGAGGGTGGTGAGAGTTCTGCGGGTGATTCGGGTTTGCCGAAGACGTGCCTCTGAAGCAGCACGTCGGAGAACCAGGCGTGTAGCCACGGGGTCCGAGCGAGGTAACGCTAGGCGGCACGCCGTTGACCTGGCGGCCACCAAATCCGGGCGACGTAACCGAGGCAGGCATGCCGTTCACCTGGGCGCCCGCTGTGGGGATCAGCAGCAATCCAAGAAAACCAAGTGCCCACAACATCAGAGCAAAACCCGTTCCTGTAGCTCGATTCAGCCGTTTCACCGGGACATCATACTCCAGTTTTTGTGGCATGGCGCACTCCCCCTTTAAATATTAGAACATGAGAAGACGTGGATAGTTGCGTACCTAAAGAGAATTACTTTCGTGCTAGGGTGAGAGCGCTTCGCCTCCGGACTAAACAGCTGTAAACAATGGCTTTGCCTTGCTTGAGGTCCGCCACACAGCGGGGAAGAACAGGTGAGCCCTGGACCGGAATCTCCAACCTTCCTGAAGGCCACACTTCTCGGCCGAAGCGACTTCCGGCCGGCGAAAACTTTACGGGACCTTAGAGATCCCGGTTATTCCGAAATCATTCTCAGCCATGTGGTCGGCGACGCGGATCGCCTGCGCTGCGATAGTTAACGCCGGGTTGACCGCCGCAGATGACGGAAAGAAGGAAGCGTCCACCACAAACAGATTTTCGTGATCGAAGGAGCGACAGAACTCATTCAGCGCCGCTTTGCTGGGATCGCTCCCAAAGCGCACGGTCCCGCATTGATGGGAGACGGAGAGGCCTCCCATATGCTTGGCGATATTCAGAACGAAACCGATCTGACTCATCAGCGAGCGGGCTTTCTCGACCAGGCGCTTATGCCCGGCCATATTATTTTCGGTGTAGTGCAGCCGAATTGTGTTTCCCTGCAGGAGCACGCGGTTTCCCGGGTCCGGCAAGTCTTCCGACATGATCCACCAATCGACGCTTCGCTCCGCCATCCGGTCACCTAGAAATTGTGGAAGAAATCTCTGCTTGGCCGTGAGCATTCCGGTTTGCAGTTTGCCCAGACCTTGAATATTGCCCATGGGATATCTGAAGTCGTCGTCCCCGAAGTAGAAATCGTTAATGCAAATGGTTTTTTGAAACTTGGTGTCGTTGATCTTCCAACCGATGCTCATGAGAGCCGTGTTGTTGTGCGCCATGTAGTTGCGCCCGACCACGCCAGAAGAGTTTGCCACACCGTTGGGAGCCTTGTCGCAAGCGGAGCGAAGCAGCAGCACCGACGAATTGACGGCGCTGGCGGAAAGCACGATTACCGGCGCGGTGATGGTTTCGATGCGGCCGTCGATCTGGTACTCGACGGCGTTCACGCGCCGGTCGTCGTTGGTGAGCACGAGACGTGTTGCCAAGGCATTCGTCTTGAGCGTCAACTTGCCAGTTGCCAACGCAGGCCGGACCGCCGCAATCTCAGCATCAGTTTTGGCGTGCACCTGGCAGGGGAATCCGTCACAGGTTTTACAACGGATGCACGGTCCTCCCGGGTGACGTTGCACGGCGACCGGAAGCGGAAAGGGTTTGATCCCACGAGTTTTGAGAGCCGCCGCCACTTGCTCGATCACAGGTTCGTGCTCAAGTGCAGGATAGGGATAGCGAGGGATATCGGAGGGTTCGGTTGGATCGACGCCGGCCTCGCCATGAATCGCATAGAGCTGTTCCGCCAAGGTGTAATAGGGCGCGAGCTGAGGATAGGTAATCGGCCAGGCGGGAGAAATACCTCCGGCATGCTCGAGTTGGTGGAAATCCTTTTCGCGAAGCCGAAGCATGGCGGCTCCGAACATCTTGCTGCTTCCGCCCACGTAATAGTAGGTGCCAGGGCGAAAGGCGGCACCATGTTTGTCGAGCCAGGTTTCGGTGGGCACATATCTCTGGTGGGCGAAAACAGCATCGACGTCCCAGTTCTCGCGCTCCTGCGGGAGGTAGTCTCCCCGCTCCAGCATCGTGACCGTGAGGCCGTGTTTCACCAGGCGGTTGGCAAGGGTGCCCCCGCCGATGCCGCTGCCGATAATGACTGCGTCGGGAGAGGAAGGCATTGCGACCTCCGGGTCAGTATCCTGTTGGAGAAACATTTTAGTAGGAACGCGTCAGGATAGAAGTTGATTCGATCCGAGTCGCTCCTTAAGTGCCAAAGCGCTATAACGGCCTTCCCACGCGTGCCAGTTCGGCCATATTCCAAAGGGCGTTTGCCAGCAAGAGTCCCCACACGCAGGCTAGAACTAGATCGCGCCTTTGGGTCTCCAGCAAGTCGGCGGCGATGGCCGCGACGAACACAAACCAGAACGGGGTCGCGATGAGCTGAAATCCGAATCCGGGGTAGTGGGGCGTGCCCAAGCTGAGGATAAGAAACAGCGCTGCAATCATCAGAGGCGCCGTGTTGCCGAAATATCTTGACCGGCGCCAAACGAAATATGCAATCAACGCAACTGGGATTGCCAGCAAAAGCGCTGGGCCGCCGCGCCCGATTTGCGCGAGAATCCGCACATACGTTCCTGGCATGAGAAAGGCCGCCCATGTGATTCCGAAAAAACGGGCGTGGCGAATGCCCTGCCAAAAGACGCCTGGACGGAAAAGATAGCAACCGAACAGGAGCAGAAACGCGATCCCGCACGCTGCCGCCCAAATCATGACTGCTGCTTGCCGCCGCGTCGGCGCCAAATACAACATGAAACCCAGAGTGAGGGGGAGCAGAATGATCAGTGAAAACTGCGAGCCGATGGCCAGCGCGAGTGAGAGTCCGAGCAAAAGAATGCGGCGCCAGTTCCATACCACAACCTCGCGCGGAGCGTACAAAGTGTGGGCGGCCGCAATGGCGGTGAAGATGGCTCCAAATGCGCCCCAGGCCGCGCCCATCTCCGGCTGTGCAGAGTATAGAGTGCTGCTGCGGAGGATCGTGGGTGAAACGCAATATAAAGCTAGCGCAATGTAGCCGCCCGCGTTTCCATAGAGCCTGCGGGCCACGTACCAGAGGGATGCGCCCAGGAGCACGCCAAAGATTAGATACGGCGTTCGCGCCAGCCATCCCCAGTAATGGAAAGATCCAGACCCGGCTGTGCCCGTCCAGCCGAGCATCGGGACAGAAGCTAACAGATACCACAGCGGGGAGTGGTTGGGATCGTAGCCATCGTTTTGCTCGACTTCGGGCGGCGTCGGGTTTCCGGCCTCCATACGCTCGACCGACGGGGTTCCGGCGACCGAATCACCGCTCCACTGTTGCAGTCCTTCGACCACGCGGAAGAGCTGAGAAGATTCGATTTCGGCTGGCTCGGTGCCGCGAACCAGCAACCAGCCACACTGCGCCAGAAATCCCAGCAGGAGAAATCCGGCCAACACCTGAGGCCGCCCGAAACGCTCGCGCGTAAGAAATTTGCTCATGAAGCGACGGCGAGTGTTTTACCATGTCCGGGGACCATTCGGGAAACTTCCAGCATGGATGAAGCAAAAGAAGGCTCGGTGACTGCGAGTGCGGGCCCGGCGGGAACGGAGCTCAGCCAGCCTGATCCCTCGTTGACCACGCCGTCACAGCCTTCATTCCATGCGCCGATTCACAACATCTTTGTCGGCGATCATGGCCTGCGGGCGGGATGGCGATTTCTGCTCTACGTTGGACTGTGGAGAGTGTTCCTGGTTCTGCTCACCGGCCTAGTGCGATATGTGCAACCGCATGAGGCGCACGGGATTTGGCAGGAGTTGATTGCGGAATTGGAAGTTCTGGCATCGGCCATTCTACCGGCGCTGGTCATGGCTGCCATCGAAAAACGTCCCTTCGATGACTACGGCCTTCCGCGAAAGTATGCCTTTGGAAAATCGTTTTGGGTGGGAACGGGCTGGGGCATCGTGGCCATTTCGGTGTTAGTTCTCTCCATCGGTGGGGCGGGCGATTTCTCTTTGGGGAGTTTGGCATTGCATGGCACGCGAATCTTCAAGTTTGCGGCTTTCTGGGGCGGATTCTTTCTGATCGTCGGCTTGTTCGAGGAGTTCCTGCTGCGTGGCTATCCTCAATTCACGCTGACTGAGGGCATGGGGTTCTGGCCGGCTGCCATTTTGCTTTCGAGCTTGTTCGCGGCTTTGCACTTAGGCAATCCCGGGGAAACGTGGGTTGGGTTGCTCGCGGTCGCGGCCATTGGACTTTTTCTGTGCCTCACTCTTCGCCGAACCGGGACTCTGTGGTTCGCCGTCGGCTTTCACGCTGCGTGGGATTGGGGCGAGAGCTTTTTGTACTCCGTACCCGACAGCGGTGGGATGGTCACTGGGCATTTGATGCGTTCGTCATTTCACGGTCCGAGTTGGATTACGGGAGGCTCAGTTGGGCCGGAAGGCAGCGTGCTGGTGTTTGCGGTGATCGCGCTGACATGGGCGGCGTTTGATCGGGTCTATCGGGAGGTGAAGTACGGCAGTAGATAGAGGACGGGCGTCCCCGCCCGTCTGGATTGAATCAGGCCCAAAGTGTCATCCCAACCTTTCCACCGTGTTAAGATGTGTTCATGGCAAACACACGCAGTGCAACCCTTAGTATACGGCTGAAGCCGGAAACCAAGAAACGGTTGGCAAGGCTGGCCAGGGCCTCGGGGCGTAGTTCGAATTTTCTGATCGCGGACGCGGTCGATGCTTACGTCTCCGACCAGGAAAGGATGTTGGCCGAGGTTCGTCAGGCGGATCGCCAGGTTAAGTCAGGACACTACATCAGGAACGAAGACATGAAGGCGTGGCTGTTGTCGTGGGGAACTGAACACGAGTTGCCGGTTCCAAAGTGCGTCTGCGGGAAAGAACACGATGACGAGACGCTGTGCCAGTAGAAATTGTCTGGTCTGCATTGGCCCGAGCCCGATTGCGCGAGATTCGTGCTTTCGTGGCGCGAGACAAACCGGAGGCGGCGGAAAGGCTAGCCATACGGATTGTTGCCGTGGTCCAAGCTTTAAGAAATTATCCCTACCTGGGCCGCGCCGGGGCAGAGCCTGGGATCAGAGAGCTAGTGATCGGAGGCACTCCGTACATTGTCTTGTATCGAGTACAGGGCCGGCGGGCTACCGTCAGTACCATCTGGCGCGGGGCGCGGCGCCGTGAAGTCTAGGGGCCGCTTTCTCTAGCGCAGTACTGTAGATTTCGCTAAACTTCGCGCCGTAGTAGATCGCGGCGGTTCCCGCGGCAATAAGCCATGGCTTCTCGAGCCAATTTCGATCTTTCCACCAAAGCGGAGGCCAAGCGATCGCCATGTTAGTTCCTCTAGCATTTAAGTTAGACCCGGCGAAAGGGAATTTTGTTCCCGCGTTGCCATTTGAACGAAAGATCGTCAGTGCGAGACGGGCTTGCAGAGGATATTCGATCTTGCGAGGACTTCGGCGAACTTGGCTGGCCTGGCGGACGAGGGCGTCCGCCCTACACGAACTGATTAGATGTCCAGGTTCTTCACATCGAGCGCGTTGTCTTCGATGAACTTGCGGCGGGCTTCTACGTCTTCGCCCATGAGCGTGGTGAAGATGGTTTCGCACTCCGCGATGTCTTCGAGCTTGACGGACAACAAGGTGCGGCGTTCCGGGTCCATGGTGGTTTCCCACAATTGCGGCGCGGTCATTTCGCCCAGACCTTTGTAGCGCTGAATGATGTAGTCCTTGCGGCCCTCCGCCAGCACGTAGTCGAAGAGTTCGCGGGCCGTGGACTTTTCTACAAGCTGCGGTTCGGGCTTCTTCTTCGCGACGGATTTTGCGGGCGCGTCTGATGCGGCTTTCTTCTCGGCGCCGTTGTCGGGCTCGGCGTCGCTCCCTTCTTCGCTCTTCGCCGGTTGAGACGCTCTTGGCGACGGTCTCGACCACAAACGGCGGCTCCATGTAGGGCTCGATCTGCTTGAACTTCGAGAGCAGTTGCCGATACTCGGCGGTGGAGGCGAGTTCCCAGTTGATCAAGTGTTCTGCGCCCTGTGAGTTCAGGTAGCGAACTTCCCACAGATTGTGTTCTTCGTCGAAACGGCTTTCGACTTCCTTGAAGCCGCGCTCTTTTTGCAGCTTCTTCAACTCTTTCTCGAGTTTCTCGATTTTCTTGGGCGCAGCTTTCTTGTCGCCTTCGAAATCGACTCGCTTGGAGAGATCGAGCTTGGGCAGCACCTCGGTCACATGTTCGTCGCGCAAACGCTTGTCAACTTTATCGAAGAGCTTGAGATACTCGTCGAGCACGTTCATGAAGCGCGACAGGTTCGCACCTTCGAGTTTGGCAGCGCCCTCGCCATAACGCACGACCAGGCCTTCCGACGCGCGCTTGACCAGCACTTTTACGTATTCGCGATCGTCTTTGATGTACTGCTGCGACTTGCCTTTCTTGATCGAATACAGCGGCGGCTGTGCGATGAACACATTGCCGCGCTTGATCAGCTCCTGCATGTGGCGGAAGAAGAATGTCAGCAGCAAGGTGCGGATGTGGCTTCCGTCCACGTCGGCGTCGGTCATCAGAATAATTTTGCCGTAGCGCAGCTTGCTCGGCGTCGAAATCCTCTTTCGAAATGCCGGTGCCGAGCGCGGTAATCATGGCGCGAATTTCTTCGTGCGCCAGCATCTTGTCGTAGCGGGCTTTTTCGACGTTAAGAATCTTGCCCTTCAACGGCAGGATGGCCTGAAAACGCCGGTCGCGTCCTTGTTTGGCGGTGCCGCCTGCGGACTCACCTTCGACCAGGAACAGTTCGCAGCGCTCCGGCTGCTTCTCGGAGCAGTCCGCGAGCTTGCCGGGTAGCCCACCCCCGTCGAGAGCGCCTTTGCGGCGGGTCAGATCGCGAGCTTTTCTCGCGGCTTCGCGGGCGCGGGCAGCGTCGATCGCTTTGTTGATAATCTTTCGTCCGACCGTCGGGTTCTGTTCCAGATATGCGCCCAGACGTTCGTTGACGAAACGCCTGCACGATGCCGGCAATGTCGGAGTTCAGCTTGCCCTTGGTCTGACCTTCGAACTGAGGCTGCGGCAGCTTCACGCTGATCACCGCAACCAGGCCTTCGCGCACGTCGTCGCCGGTCAGATTTTCTTTTACGTCTTTGAACAGGCCCATCTGCTGGCCGGCGTAATTGATGGTGCGAGTCAGCGAGGTGCGGAAACCAGAGAGATGCGTGCCGCCATCGACGGTGTTGATGTTGTTGGCGAAACTGAAAACCGTTTCCGAGTAGGCGTCGTTGTATTGCAGGCCGATCTCCATGGTCACGCCATCGCGCTCGGCTTCCATGTAGATCGGCTTGTCGTGCAGCACTTGTTTGCCGCGGTTGAGGTGCTTGATAAATTCCGCGATGCCGCCGTTGTATTTGAATTCGACTGTCTTGGGCTCACCGGTTTTTGGATCGGTGGTGCGCTCATCGGTCAGCGTGATCAGCAGTCCCTTGTTCAGGAACGCCAGCTCACGCAAGCGCTGGGCCAGCGTGTCGAAGTTGTATTCGGTGACCGTGAAAATGCTCTTGTCGGGCAGGAAATGAACCTTGGTTCCACGCTTCTTGGTCGCGCCCGCTTTTTTCAGCTTGCTGGTCGGCTCACCCTTGGAATAGGTCTGTTCCCAGGTGAAGCCATCGCGCCAGATTTCAAGATCTAGTTCTTCGCTGAGCGCGTTCACGCAGGAAACGCCGACGCCGTGCAATCCGCCGGAAACTTTGTACGACGATGCGTCGAACTTGCCGCCGGCGTGCAGCGTGGTCATGACGACTTGTGCGGCGGGAATCTTCTCGCCATCGATGTCCATCGAATCGACGGGAATGCCGCGGCCGTTATCGACTACGGTGATGGAGTTGTCGAGGTGAATCGTGACTTCGATTTTGTCGGCGTATCCGGCGAGCGCTTCGTCCACAGAATTGTCGACGACTTCGTAGACCAGATGATGAAGTCCGATCTCACCGGTCGAGCCGATGTACATTGCGGGACGTTTGCGGACGGCTTCCATGCCACCCAACACTTTGATGGAATCGGCGGTGTAATCGCCGTTGCCGTTGACGGGGTTGGGTCCGCCGTCTCGATTCTTGGTGTCGACGATGGCCGCGCTGCTGATCTCTTTTGTTGCCATTCCGCTCCGTTGAAGATGGGCCGGATTCGAAGCTTGGCCGGCGCGCATTTCCTGTGCCCTAAAATGAGGTCAAATGACTGAAATTATTAACACTTACGACGTCAGGATTTATATGCAATTATACCATAGTGCAACTGGCTTCTGGATGCAGAATCGAGCCGGTAAACCCTGATTCTGGTGCCATTTAGGGAGGTGGTCCGACAGCCGGTTTTCGTCTCGGCGCCGGAGCGCGAATCGCAGGCTCACTTGTGCGGAACCAGCGCTTCCTTTCTGCCAAAACTTAAGCTTTCTATAAGCTCGTCCACTTCGTCTTCGCTCCCGCCGATAAAAGTAAACGAGACGACGTAGCCTTTCTCGATCATGACCAGCGTGCTCTGGTGCATGGTCAGAGTGCCGAGCGGTTTGCTGAAGTCGCCGCGTACAAGTTGCGTGGTTCCTACGCGAAATTCGTACGGCTCGTTGACAACGGTAAGGCCCTTGGATTTGGTGAGTTCGGTAAGCGGGCCGAAATACTGTTCCGCGTTTCGCAGGCCGGTATAAGAAGCAACCTCTTCCGCCGCCACTACGACCGCGGAATTCACCGAGTCGCCGGATGCCTCAGGCGGACGTTCGAATAGGGCTAAGAGCAAGATCGATTTGGGGGAGCTCGAATTTTCGTTCGAGTCTTCTCTCATCTCCTTGGTGCGATCCACCCATCCGAAAGCGGTCTTGTAAGTGAATCCAAATGTGGGATTGCGGTAGACGCCGTTGGTAATGTCTCCGGGATCTGGCTTCGGCGCGGTCTGCGACGGCGCAGGTTTCGCCGCTTGTTGCGCATGCAAACCGCAGGCCAGTAAAGTCACTGCAAGAAGCCTGGAGACCGCTCGCGCGAGGAATCCCATCTGTCCAATGTTACAGGAGGTGGAACGAATCTGAGACGTTGCCAGCAACGTCTCTACAGCCGGCGCTTTACGCCGCTATGCCCAGGGGGACTGGCTGCGCGCAGTGCGCGCAGCGCTTGGCGTCGATAGGGATCTCGCTCAGGCATTCGGGACATTTTTTGGTTGTGGGATCGGCGGGCGCCGTCGCTTTGCGCATACGTGCGACCAACAGATTCACCGGGGTCACAACGAAGAAATATACGGCCGCCGCCACCAGCAGGAAGGATACGCCGGCGTTAACGAAGTCGCCGATAGCAAACATGCTGCCGTTGACGGTGAACTTGATGGCGGAAAAATCGGGCTTGCCGACAATCGCCGCAATCAGCGGGGTGAGCAGGTCTTTTGTGAAAGCTGAGACCACTGAGGCAAACGCGGCTCCAATCACGACGCCGACTGCCATATCGATTACGTTGCCACGAAGGATAAACTGCTTGAATCCGCTGAGCATGTGGCCCTCCCTTAAGAAGTGCCGACCACTTTACGGCGGATCATCGCTGCCGTCAAGCGCACGGGTGCGTGGAGGAAGACAGCTCACGGAATCGGTTGGTCGCTTGGCTGGGAATCCGCGAGGACAAAACCGTACGCTGTCTGGCGGGACGGGCGAGGACGCCCGTCCTCCATCGTCAAATGCGCATGGGCATGACGATGTAGCGGTACTTGTATTCCTCGCCTTCGGCGGGACGCATTTGGCCGGCGGATTGGGAATCTTTGAATTCGAGTTTCACGTCGCCGCTGCCGGTCGCTTTGAGAAAATCCAGAAGGTATTGCGCGTTGAAGCCGATCTGGATCATGTCCCCGTTGTAGTCGATTTCAAGCGAGTCTTCCGACTCGCCGGTTTCGGTCGAGGAAGCGGAGAGTTTCAGCTCGCCTTTTTCCAGGCGCATCTTCACGGCTCGCGAGCGTTCGTCGGCAAACTGCGCGACACGCGAGATCGCCGCCGTGAGTTCCTCGCCGTGGACTGTAATGCTCTTGTTGTTGTCCTTGGGCAACACGGCTTCGAAATTGGGGAACTGGCCGGTGAGTTGGCGCGAGGTCAGAAGCCTTTGGCCGATGCGGAAAAACAGCGTGGACTCGTCCTTGGCGAACTCGATTTCCTCAGCGTCGGTCGAATCAAGCAGTGACTTCAACTCGTCCATCGCTTTCTTCGGGACCAGAGTTTTCATCTCGCCGGAGACACCTTCAAACTTCTCGCCAATGCGCTCGATGTGCGCCAACCGGTGTCCGTCGGTCGCGACCATGGTAATCGATTCCGGCTTCAACACCATCAATGCGCCGTTCAGGGTGTAGCGCGATTCTTCGCTGGCAATGGCGAACCCGGTCTTTGCGATCATGGACCGCAGAACCTGCGACGGGATCTTTATGACGCCAGCGGTCGGAAACGTCGGCAGGCTGGGGAAGTTCGAACGCGCCATGCCAACCATCTTTGTGTTCGAGCGGCCGCAGCGAATACTGACCCAATGATTTTCCAGCAGTTTTATGGTGATATCGGCGTCAGGAAGCAGCTTCACATAGTCGTGCAGTTTGCGTGCAGGAATCGTGCAGGCGCCCTCTTTTTTCACTTTAGCCGCGCACGACGTACGCAGACTGAGATCCAGATCCGTGGCGGTGAGTGAAAGCTTGTCACCGGCCGCTTCAAATAAATAATTCGACAGGATGGGGATGGTGGTCTTGCGCTCGACCACGCCCTGGGTCGCCGTGAGCTCTCGCAAGAGTTCAAACCTGCTGACCGTAATCTCCATGGTGGTAGTTCCCGCAGCGGACGCAATGGCTTCTACCGGCATAACCTGAGTCCCCCGCCAAGTGGCGCTACTTTCAACACTCCCTTATATCAAAAGAAAAACCTATAAGACTAGCAGGAACAGCAGGAAACCGGGAAAAATGGAATTCCAGCCTTAGCCCTGATTCATCCGCCCAACTGCTCGGTCAGTTTATTCAGCAGCCGGTTCAAATCTTTGTCGGTCTTGCGTACGCCGTCGATTTTCTCGACCGAGTGCAGTACGGTCGTGTGGTGCTTGCCGCCAAACTGGCGTCCGATCTCGGGCAGCGACGCCTCGGTCAGGTGCTTGGCCAAGTACATCGCGATCTGCCGGGGATAGACGATTGCGCGCGAGTTGTTCTTCGCTTTGATTTCCACCAGCCGCAATCCAAACTGCTCCGCCACGGACTTCTGAATCGATTCAATGGTGACCTTCCGCGCCTGGGAATCGATGAAATTCTTAAGTACCTGCTGGGTATAAGGGAGCGTAATCTCCGCCCCGATCAGCGAAGAGTGCGCCACCAGCCGGATCAGCGCTCCTTCGAGTTCGCGCACGTTCGAGCGAATGTTGGAAGCGATGTATAGAGCTACGTCGGTAGGAAGCGTGACCTTTTCCTGCTCCGACTTTTTCTGCAGGATCGCGACTTTGGTCTCTAGATCGGGGGGTTGGATGTCGGCAATTAAGCCCCATTCAAAACGGCTGCGCAGACGGTCTTCAATCTCAGCCAACTCCTTTGGGGAGCGGTCGCTGGCAATCACAATCTGTTTCATCGATTCATGCAGCGCATTGAAGGTGTGGAAGAATTCTTCCTGGGTGCGCTCTTTCTGGGCCAGGAACTGAATATCGTCCACCAGCAGCACGTCGACATTGCGGAACTTGTCACGGAAGCTGGTCATCTTGTCATAGCGCAGCGAGTTGATCATTTCATTGGTGAACTTCTCGCTGGACACATAGCAGATAGCCAACTGCGGTTGCCGCTTGCTGATCTCATGGCCAATCGCCTGCATGAGATGAGTTTTGCCCATGCCGACGCCACCGTAGAGGAAGAGCGGGTTGTAAGCTTTCGAAGGTCGCTCGGCAACCGCCTGGCAGGCGGCGTGGGCAAATTGATTTCCGCTGCCAATGACGAATGCGTCGAAAGTGTAGCGCGGGTTGAGTTGCGCCGCTCCGTCCCAATCGAAGCGTGACTGCGACGGATGAGTTGCCGGAGTCGCGTAGCCGGAGAGGCCGCCATCGTGGCGAAGCGGCGTGGCGGCTGGATCGTCTCCGGGGGGGACGAACTTGACTTCCTGATACTCGAGGCCGAGATTGTCGAGCGCCTCCTGTATCAGATCGGCGTACTTGTCGCCTACCTGGCAGAACTCAGCCTTCGGCACCCAAACAAAAAGTGTGCCTCCACTCGAATGACTGTACCGAGTGGGTTTCAGCCAGGTGTCATAAGAATGCCGGTTGATCTTTTTTTCCAGTGCGTCAAGGATGCGCAACCACGGATTGGGAGCAAGAGTTGGACTTGAAACCGACATAAGAAGAATTCTTGGTGGCGCTACCTAAATCAGCGGCCTGAAATTAAATGATTGCAGTATGAAAGCGCTCATTTTCCAGCGCAGATCGCTCCGCACTGCGGGGCGCTTTCGCTGGAGTGAGAAAAAGTTTCATGAGCAGGAACGGTCCGCATACTAGCACAAAAAAATTGTCTTGGAGGAAATCTCTTCAAAGATTTTCTTCGACCTCCACGATTCAAAACGCGAAGAAAAACTTCTGTCAAGTAGCGAGTTTGTAACTGCCGCATGCGTGGTGCAGCAATCGGCGAGTTTGGATGGTTCCGCCATCGCGCGACAATGAACCTTGACTGGTGCAGTTGATGCTCCGCCGCGGCTGCCGCACTGACGCCGGTTTGCCCCACTGCCCTGGGTCATTTATACTTCTCATTCGCCCTACAGCTATTATTGCACCTACTAACTGAATCAGGAGCAGCTAAGTTTCATGCCCAAGCGCACTTTCCAACCTAACCGACGTCACCGCTCGAAGACGCACGGATTTCGTACCCGGATGAAGACCAAGAGCGGCGCAGCGGTGATCTCGCGCCGGCGCGCCAAGGGACGCAAGCGGGTGTCGGTGAAGCCCGGCTTCCGTGAGTAGTCGATTTCCTTTTCCGGAATTGACGGCAATTCCGCAACCTGAGTCTGGATCGTGAACTGTGTGAGCGGTCTCGCTCCGAACGGTGGTCTCAATCTGCCCGGCTCCGGCAAAAGGGCTCGATTTACCAGCGGCATGCGTCTGCTTCGGCACGCCGATTTCGAGCGAGTCTACAAGCAAGGCCGCCGCCACTTCGCCGCTGACCTCACAGTTTTCTATCTGCGGCGGAAGCAAGGCGAAGGGCTCCGCATCGGATTCACGGTTGGGCGGGTGCTGGGCGGAGCCGTCGAGCGCAACCGCATGAAGCGTCGATTGCGAGAGTCGGTTCGTTTGCGTTGGCCGGCAGTTCCGGTTCCGGTGGATGTGGTAATCAATCCGAAGAAGTCCGTGCTGAAACTTGATTTTGTTGAGTTGGAGAACGAGATCGGCCGCGCTTTTGAAGTAATTCAAAAGTCGCTGGCGAAAAAAACATAGGAACAGGTGGGGACAGCCGCCCTCGGCTGTCCAGCCGAGCAAGCTCGGCAGAGATTGTTTAGCCTCACGAATACAGATGAGCCAGATTCCGAAAACTGTCGTGCTCTTCTTGCTCCGAGGATACAAGTGGGCGGTCTCTCCCATGTTCTTGCCGGCTTGCAGGTATGTGCCCTCTTGCTCCGAGTACGCTATGGAAGCAATCGATCGTTACGGAGTTGCGCGGGGTAGCCTGATGGCGATTTGGCGAATATTGCGATGCCATCCCTTCGCGAAGGGTGGGCTCGATCCGGTAGTCAAGCGGAAAGCGCTCGATCCGACACCTCGCGGCGTGACGGTTCAGTGCGATGGTGAAACCGAGCTTTGCAGTCATTGAGAAAGTAAATTTGGCCGAATTTAAAAATCCTCAACAAGAACCAGGCATGGAGCGCCGGCTGCTCCTCGTCTTCGCGCTGACTTTTCTGGTCATCGTAGTTGTTCCAGCCGATAATCAAGAAGTATTTTCCGCAGGCGACTGCACCGGCCACGGCTCCCGCGCCACAAGCCCAGGGTCAGACTAAGGCAACTGCTCCGGCGGCTCCGGTCAATCAAGTCCAACCGGCTCAACCGGCGGCTCCGGTACTCAATGCAGGAGCGACCAAGCAGGCAACCTCCGAGTCGGAAACGGTTGTCGATAACGATCTCTACCGCATCACGTTTAGCAACCGCGGAGCGCAGGTCAAGTCCTGGATCTTAAAGAAATTTACCGACGATAAAGAACAGCCGCTCGATCTGGTCAACCACCTCGCGGCGGAAAAGTATGGATATCCGCTGTCGCTGTGGACTTACGACGAGACCCAACGCAACAAGCTGAATTCTGCGCTGTACGTTCGCTCGTCCGACAATGGGTCGCGCGACCGGCTCGGCTCGGTGCGGGTGACCACGCCAGGCACAGTTACGTTTGAATACGCCGACGGGGATGTCGCCGTTCGCAAGAGCTTCAGCTTCGATCACACCTACGTTGTACGCGTCGAAACCTCTGTCGTGTCCAAAGGAAGTCCAGTCGCGGCTTATCCCGCGTGGCCTGGGGGCTTCGGAGACGAATCCACGCTGTCCTCCTACGCTGCCAGTCAAATTAATTATCAGTACAACACCAGCATCGAGCGGCTGGCTGTCAAGAAAATCAGTGGCGGCAACACGCTCCACATGCCGTTCAATTGGGCGGGAGTCACCGATCAGTACTTCGCCGCCGTTTTCATCCCCGACGATTCGCAGAACTCCGCTTTGGTCACGCTGCGTAACTCGCTCAACGTTCCCAAGAATCCGAAAAACCCGAACTCGCAGGATACGGCTCTCGCAGAAGTGCTAGGCGCGGCCGTCGGCAATCCCAGCGGCGCAACAGTGGCGCGAATGTACGTCGGACCCGAAAGCGCTGACGACCTTGGAATCCGTGCCCGTGCCGACCATCGTGGGTGCCGAAACGGATCTGCGCGGCTTGATCAACTTCGGTTTCTGGGGCGTAATTGCGCGGCCGCTTTTCATTTGGCTCAGGTGGACATACGACTTCGTCCACAATTGGGGCTGGGCGATTTGCATACAAACCTTGATCATCAATCTGGCGCTGATGCCGCTGCGCATTTCCAGCATGAAATCCGCGCTGAAGATGCAGAAGATTCAGCCGCACATGAATTCGATCAAGGAAAAATACAAGAAGTACGGCATGCGTGATCCGCGTCGTCAGGAGATGAACACCGAAATCGGCGAGCTGATGAAGAAAGAAGGCGTCAGTCCGGTCGGGGGTTGTTTGCCGCTGGTTATCCAGATGCCCTTTCTGTTCGCGTACTACAGCATGCTGGGCTCGGCGCTCGATCTTCGCCACGCCCCCTGGTTGTGGATTCACGATCTATCGTCGGCGGACCCGTGGCATATACTGCCAATCGGCATCTTCATCACCATGCTGTTTATGCAGCGCATGACGCCACAAGCGGGGATGGATCCGTCGCAGCAGAAAATGATGAACGTGCTGATGCCGGTCATGATGGGATTCCTGAGTTGGAATTTCGCTTCCGGCTTGTGTCTTTACTGGGCCGAAGGTAATTTCATTGCCATCGCACAACAGGCAGTCATGAACCGCACCAGCCTAGGTCGCGAGATGCGCGAGATGGCGGCAAAAAGAGCAAGGAAGAAAGAGAAGTGAAGCTTTCAGCCGTCAGCTATCGGCTCTCAGCGAGCCAGGCTGAAAGCTGGGAGCTGAAAGCTGAGAGCTAGCTCATGCCCATTCCTGACAAAATCGCAGCTGCAAAGAAAATCGACGCGCTCCTGCGCGGTGTCGTCACCCACGGCGGTCTTCACCTCAAATATCGCATCACGGTGGATCCTCCGCTTCCCGAGGAGCGCGATTGGGAACGGCCGGAGATTCTCGTCGAACTTTCCGGACCCGATTCTCCTTTGGTTTTGGAGCGAGGTGGCGAACTGCTGCGTGCCATCGAAACGCTCGCGATTGAGATGCTGCGCCTGCCCGGCAACGAGCATGAGAAGGTTTGCTTCGACTGCATGAATCAGCGCGCGCTGCGGTTAGAGGAACTTCGGTTGGCAGCGAATGTTGCGGCAGAAAGAGTTCGCAAAACGAGTATGCCGTACGAGTTCGCGCCCATGTCTTCGCGTGAGCGCCGCATCGTGCATCTGGCTTTACGCGATCACGCCGACCTGCACACCGAGAGTCAGGGCGAAGGCGGCCGGCGATGCCTAGTTGTCTACCCGAAGAATTACAAGCCGGCGAGCAAGCCTGCGCCCCGCAGTCTACCGTAGGTTTGTCGGTAGCAGCTCTCCGGAATAAAACCGCTACAATCACTCCGTGAACCTCGACGACACCATCGTCGCGATTGCCACGCCTCCCGGTCGAGGGGGCATCGGCGTAGTCCGTCTCGCCGGCCCGGATGCCAAAAACATTGCCCTGCCAATGCTGCGGCTGAAGCGCGATCTCGATCCCGGCCACGCCGTGTTCGGAGAATTCGTCGAACCCGGATGAACCTGTGGGAACAGCCGCACCCGGCTGTCCAGCCGAGCAAAGCTCGGCAGAACGCATCGACGAAGTCGTCGTCAACTACTTCGCCAAGCCTCACTCCTACACCACCGACGACATCGTGGAAATTTCGGCCCACGGATCGCCCGTGGTTCTGCGTCACATCGTCGAACTCGCCATGGCTCGCGGCGCGCGCCTCGCCGAGCCCGGCGAGTTCACTATGCGCGCCTTCCTCAATGGACGCATCGATCTCACCCAGGCGGAAGCGGTCCGCGATCTCATCGAGTCGCAAACTCTTTACCAGGCCAAGATCGCCGCCCAGCAGCTCGACGGTGCGCTCTCGCGGCGCTTGCAGCCGATCAAACAAAAGCTGGTCGAGCTGATTGCAACTCTCGAAGCCGGCATCGACTTCGCCGAAGATGACATCTCAGTGCTCCCCGCCGATCAAATTCTCCAGCGCATCGCGGTTGTACGGGCTCCGCTCGAGGAACTCGCCGCTTCCTTCGCTTACGGAAAAATCGTTCATGAAGGTCTGACGCTTGCCATCGTGGGCCGCCCCAACGTAGGCAAGTCGAGTTTGTTTAACTGCCTGGTCGAACGCGAGCGCGCCATCGTTACCGCGACGCCCGGCACGACTCGTGATTTAGTCAGTGAAACCGTGGCCATCGCCGGCATTCCGGTCAAACTGGTCGACACGGCGGGCATTCGCCGCGCCCTCGATGAAGCGGAGACGCATCGGTATTCGAAAATCCATGGAAGCTCTAGCCGACGCCGATCTCGTCCTCGTAGTGTTCGATTCTTCGCAGCCGCTGGCAGACGAAGACAGGGAACTTTTAGGCCAAGTGGCGGGAAGGCCCGCCATTGCAGTAGCCAATAAAGCCGACTTGCCTGGCGAAAAGCGGTCTGCGGCATGTGGCGAGCTGACGAGTGTTCGAACTTCCGCGACCACCGGAGAGGGAATCCCAGAGCTGCGAAATGAAATTCTGCGTCACATCCGAGGAGATACCGGCGCTCATCTCGAAAGTGGATTCCTCAGCAATCTCCGGCACCAGGAACGCGTCCGAGAATCAATCACAGCGCTTGCGGCGGCGAGAGTAGCCGTCGAGAATAAAGTCCCGCACGAAATGCTTCTGCTCGATCTATACGGCGCCCTGCGGCCGCTGGATGAAATCACGGGAGCCACCACGACTGACGATATCCTCAACTTAATTTTCAGCACATTCTGTATTGGAAAGTGAGGCTGGGCACACCGTGTTGCTACGTAAATCTCATTTGCCCCATCAATTCCGCAACCAAATGCAAATTTATGTATCTAACCTGTTTATCCGGCCGGTGCGGAAGTCCGGCGCCGCTTCTTCGCTAAACTGAGACTTAACCATGGCGAAACCAATTCTGTTGAGTGTGGACGATGACTCGGATGTCCTTCGGGCGATTGAGCGCGACTTGCGCTCGCAGTACGGCGCTGATTATCGCGTAATTGGAAGCGATTCGCCCACCGGCGCTCTCGACCTCTTACGGCAGCTGAAAGTGCGGAACGATAGCGTGGCGCTGCTTCTCGCCGACCAGCGCATGCCTCACATGGACGGCGTCGAATTCCTGCAGGAAGGGATGCGAATCTTTCCCGATGCGAAGCGAGCCTTACTGACGGCCTATGCCGACACCAGTGCCGCAATCAGCGCCATCAATCAGGCCAACATCAATTACTTTTTCTTGAAGCCGTGGGATCCTCCCGCCGAGCATCTGTATCCGCAATTGGATGACTTGCTCGGGGATTGGCAAGCTTCCTACCGTCCAACCTTCGAGGGAATCCGGGTTCTGGGCACGCGATGGTCGCCGCGATCCTACGAGCTGCGAGATTTCCTGGCCCGCAATCGGGTTCCTTATCAGTGGATCGATGTCGAGGCCTCTGCCAACGATCCCGAAACTAAACAACTCCTCGAGGCTTTGGGGCCGGAGGCTGCGAGCCTTCCGGTTGTGCTCTTTCCCGACGGGACAAAGCTTCTGGAGAGCGTTCCCGCAGACGTCGCGCAGAAGGTTGGGTTGCGGACACGCGCGCAAACTGACTTTTACGACTTGGCGATTGTAGGCGGCGGCCCAGCGGGTTTGGCGGCTGCAGTGTACGGGGCGTCGGAAGGTTTGCATACGGTGATGATTGAACGCGAAGCGCCCGGCGGGCAGGCAGGAATGAGTTCGCGTATTGAGAACTATCTGGGGTTCCCCGCAGGACTCAGCGGAAGCGATCTGGCCCGGCGCGCGGTGGTGCAGGCGCAAAGGTTTGGCGTGGAGATTCTGGCGCCGCAGGAAGCCGTCGGGGTGCGAACAGAAGGTTCTTATCGCATCATCAAATTAGCCGATGGTAGCGAGATCTCCTGCCACGCACTGATGATCGCGAGCGGGGTACAGTGGCGGCGTCTGGAAGCTCCCGGAATCGATCGCTTGCAGGGCGCAGGTATTTACTATGGCGGTGGCGCTACCGAGGCGCTTTCCTGCAAGGGCGAAACCATTTACGTCGTAGGAGGCGCGAATTCCGCAGGCCAGGCAGCTATGAATTTCGCTCGATACGCGGAGCGCGTTGTTATTCTCGTACGCGGCGATTCTCTCTCCAGTACCATGTCGCAGTATCTAATCGACCAGATCAAAGAAACGCCCAACATCCAGGTGTGGGCGCACGCAACTTTGGCCGAGGCGCACGGCGAAACTCATCTGGAAGAGATTTCGGTGCTTTGTTCGGATACAAAAAAGCTAGAGCGGGTGGCAGCAAACGCAATGTTCATTTTCATTGGCGCGCTGCCGCGAACCGACTGGTTGGGAACCCTGGTCGAGAGAGATGACCGCGGTTTCCTGTTGACTGGACCCGATCTCATCCGAGACGGC
Organism: uncultured Acidobacteriota bacterium; assembly: GCA_963762385.1. Classification (GTDB taxonomy): domain Bacteria; phylum Acidobacteriota; class Terriglobia; order Terriglobales; family Acidobacteriaceae; genus JABDBE01. The sequence goes on from CAVXKN010000004.1 coordinate 297,162, forward strand.
CAACGCCCCAAGGGCTGGACGCTCGATCGGGATCCCTTCCTGCTCGAAACCAATGTTCCGGGTCTGTTCGCCGTGGGCGACGTGCGGCACGGTTCGGTGAAACGAGTGGCCTCCGGAGTTGGCGAAGGATCGGTTGCGGTGCAGTTCATCCATCAATACTTGAGCAAGGTCTAAATGGTCGACAAATCGGAATTACTTCGCGTCCCCGTATTCGCGGACTTGCCTGATGACCAGATCGCCTGGTTCCTCGGCCAATCGCAAGAGTTGCATCTTAAGGCGGGCGATAGCTACACGCGCCAAGGCGATCCGGCCGACGCCATGTTTGTTCTTCTTGAGGGTCAACTCCAGGGGCGTGGCGAAATTGGTGGCGAAACCGTCATCTTCACCATAAACCAGGGTAACGTCACGGGATTGCTGCCATTTTCCAGGATGAAGCAGTTTACGGTGGGCATACGGGCAGAGACGGACAGCCGCGCTCTGCGATTTCCCGCTTCGCTGTTTCCGGAACTGGTGCAGAAAATGCCGGAACTCACTAAGCGCCTCGTGGGCCTGATGTCCGACCGCATCCGTGAAACCACACGGATGGAACAGCAACGCGACCGACTGGCTTCTTTGGGAAAGCTGTCTGCAGGCCTCGCTCATGAACTCAACAATCCCGCTTCCGCCGCTAAACGCGCTACCAGCCAGCTGCGCACCATCCTCAAGAAAATAAAAGAGGCGAGTCACGAACTCGGCAGGCGTGACCTCACGGCTGCGCAGAAAGCCGAAATTGAAAAGCTGGAAGCTTCGTTCATCCAGCAAAACCAGCCTCCACCCGATGCACTAACCACCAGTGACCTCGAAGAGCAAATCGATTCCTTGTTGCGCAGTCACGGCCAGAACGACCTCTGGCAACTAGCGGCCGATCTGGCGCGAAAGAACGTCAAGCCGGAAGCCCTTGAGTCGTTGTTCGCGGCTCTCGATGCAGATACCGCCCGTGCCGCTCTGGTGAGGATTGCCGCTTCGGTCGAAGTCGCGAATCTGCTGAACGAAATCGAGAGCAGCACAGCGCGAATCTCTGACCTCGTCCTGGCGATTAAGGAATACACCTACATGGATCAGGCGCCGGTGCAGAACGTGGATATCGCGAAGAGCCTGGAAACGACCCTGACCATCCTGAATTACAAGCTCAAGCGCGGAGTGTTTGTGCAGCGCGACTACAATCAAGTTCCTCTTCTGGTGAATTCATTTGGCAGCGAGCTCAATCAAATCTGGACCAACCTCATTGACAACGCTATCGACGCGATGGGAGGGAAGGGTGACCTTCGGGTTCGAACTTATCGCGAGGATAGTTGTGTAGTGGTTGAGATCGGTGACAACGGTCCGGGAATTTCTCCTCAGGTCAAGCCGCACATCTTTGAACCATTCTTCACTACGAAGGGAGTCGGAGAGGGAACTGGCCTCGGCCTCGACACCGTGCTGCGAATTGTGAAGAAGCACCGAGGCAACATTCAGGTTGACTCAAAACCTGGCGACACACGCTTTCAAGTGCGGCTCCCGCTGGCGGAAACTTCGCCCGCGTAACCTCTGCGTCGTTCTTCACAAGAAAATTGTGTCGTTGCTGCACCGTTCGGTCGAGCGACCGACAGCCAACGAGACCTTCCATGGTTTCGTAAGGTCCCGCAGACTTCCGAGTCCGCCTTTTGCCGACCGATGCTTCGACCTGTCCCTTTGATACTCAGCTTGCCTCCTGCCTGAATCGGCCGTCCAATGGTTAGTTCACAACGTTCTGCATTGGTAAATAGCGCAGCCATCTCAAGTAGGTACACTTGCCGGAGGCGGGGGTTTAGTCAGCAGGAGATTGGACCGTACGCCAAAGATGACAGCCCCTCCAAAGCTGCTTGCGATTATTCTCTTCTCGTGCGCTCTTGGCAGCGCTCAAACGGCGCCCTACGCGGACGCCGGAATCGGCGTGAACGGCCTGAGCTTTCAATCGCCTTACTACGATGCCGACATTGGTGTGGATTGGGGAAATCATCGTCCCACATTCCTCGAGGCCGAAGTCGGAGCGGATACAGCGAACCCAAACGGCCTCAGCGATGGCGTTACCTTTCGTGCCGAGGGAGTAGTGCTGTGGCGGATGACCCCACACTGGCGTCTCGGAGGCGGGATTCATTTCAGCGATCTGTTTACCTCGAAGTATGGGCAGGAACATGTTTGGCCCACTCTGGGGACCATGTTCGAGGAAAATTGGTTCCGGCTGAATGCCCAGCTTCTTATCCCCACCAGTCCTACCGCTCTCGTGGGACCGCTGTTTGACATGCGAATGCATTTGAAAAAAGCTTTTTATTTTCGCGAACGGGTTGGAATTTATTGGTACGTTACTGATGTTGAGCCGAGTTCCCGTCGCGCCAGCGCGGTTGCTGACTTCGGCCTTTTATACGTATTTCGCTGACCATATCCGAGTACCCCGAACACAAGTCAGTGGCAACCTAACGTCAGCTCGCATGAGTCGTGCGCGCAGGCGAGGGCGCCTGCGTCACACAATCTAGTTGAGTAATGTTTTTTCGATGGCGGCGCGGAGGTCGTCATATTCCATTAGTCCCGGATGGTACAGCGCCACGCGCCCCTTGCGGTCGACCAGGACCAGGGTCGGTGTCGTGCTGGCCCCGTAATTGGTGAAGTTGGATTTGCTGATCGGCACCGGGACGCTTTGCAGTCCCGGATAGTAGTGCTGCCAAACCTGCCCGATGTAAGCAATCTCATCTTTGGGCTTCGCATCCTCTCCTCTGGCCGCGTAACCGTAGAGTTGAGTGGGAGCAAGGACCGTCAATCCCTTGGGAGCAAACTCAGAACTAAGCCTGGAGATGATCGGGCCCTCGTATTTGCAGTCGACGCACCAATGAGCCCAAAAAAACAAAAGCACCGGCGAACCTTTGAGCTGGCTCAGCGGAGCCGGCCGCGAGCCGAGGTACTCCGACGTAGAAAGCGGCGGAGCGGGCTGGCTGGTGAGGGTGAGCAAATTCAGATTCTTGTGCAAACGCGGACCGATCGAAGTATTCCCGTAAGACGCCAGTGCGCGCCGCAGCAAGACGGCGGCTTGGGCGTTTTGACCGTGGGCCGCCAGCACCTGGGCTTGAACTTCCAGAGCAGCCCCCAGGGCAATGGGCAGATGCGGTTCGGCGTCGAGAGATCGTTTCTGCAGCAGCTGACGAGCCAGCGTCTCGGTCTGCTTGGCTGCAGTGTCAGCCTTGTCGAGTTGGTTCGCTGCCAAGGCTTCGCGCGCCGTCCAGGAGAGAGCCTCGATATATGCAGGATCCACACCGTGTTGCGCGCGGTAGGCTTGCAGTTGGGAATCGGCTGCGGCGAAATTTCTCTGCGCGAGCGCGGTGCGGACATCTTGAACAATATCGGCGAAAGCCAGGGATGAAAGGAGGATAAGAATTGCAAAATAACGGAGACGCATCTCTCCATGATGCAGCCAAGTCATAAAAGTTTCCAGTGGGGGAAATGTGTGTTCTCGAACGAAGCATGCAGGAGTGACGTCACCATCACTCCTGCAGTAATCAGTTTCCACCCGGAGAGCGGGCCTGATAATTCACCAGCCCCCTCTCTTCATTTCCGGCTAGCTAGCAACTCCTCCTCGTGAAGCAGGTGTTCTACGTGAAGCAGATCCGCGCCACGGAAGACCTCCTCGTAGGCGTGCTCACCGTGGATGGATTCATCCAGTCCAATTTCTTCCGTCATCTCGCTGACTTTCACCGGGGTGAATATATCGATGATTCGTAACATCCCGTAGGTGAAAACGAAGGCCCAGACCGACGAAAAGGTAACGGCAACGACCTGTTTCAAGAGGAAAATCGGATCGCCGTTGAGCAAGCCATCCGCACCCGCGGGGTTGTAGGCGCGGCTGGCGAAAATCCCCAGCATCACGATGCCGAGAAAACCGCCGACGCCGTGAACTCCCCAAACATCGAGAGCGTCGTCCCAATGCAATTTGTTTTTCATCTCAACCGCGCAGTAGCAAACGACTCCGGAAACACAGCCGATGATGACTGCAGTGGTGGGAGAGACGTATCCGGCTGCGGGAGTGACCGTCGCCAGTCCGGCAACGGCTCCGGTCAGCAAGCCTAGGAACTTCGGCTTCTTTTCGTTGAACCATGCCACCAGCATCCAAGTGACCGCTGCGAACGAGGCTGCCAAATCGGTATTGAGAAATGCGGTCGCGGTTACTGAATCTACTCGCATTTCGCTGCCCGCGTTAAAGCCATACCATCCAAACCACAAAAGGCCAGTTCCCAGGGCAACCAGCGGAATGCTGTGCGGGCCGGGATCCGCCGTGCGCCGCTTGCCCACGTACAGCACAGAAGCCAGAGCGGCAACCCCCGCGATGTTGTGCACCACAATGCCGCCCGCGAAATCCAGCACGCCCCATTTCTGCAGCATGCCTCCACCCCAAACCATATGGACAAAAGGAAAATAAACGAAGGTTAGCCAGCCGGTCAGGAAGAGCATGTAGGCTTTGAAGGTTACCCGATTGGTGAACGCGCCCGAGATCAGCGCGGGCGTGATAATGGCGAACATCATCTGATACGCAATAAATACAAATGCCGGGATGGTGATGTTCGGCGACGGAGTACTAAGATCGATCCCGCGCAGAAAGGCGTTGTGGAAGTTGCCGATGACCCCGTGCCAGTCTCCGCTGAAACACACGGAGTAGCCGTAGATGTACCAGATCACCGTCGTCCAGCCCATCGAGACAAAACTCTGAATCATGATGGCGAGCACGTTCTTGCGTCCTACGAGGCCGCCATAAAAAAACGCGAGACCGGGCGTCATCAGCATGACCAGGCTGGTGCATAAAATCATGAAACCTGTGTTACCAGTATCGAGATGTAGCATTGCAGTTTCTCCAGGCGAAAAGTTTCGAAGACATAGAATTCTTTAATGGCGGCTTAAGAAAGATGAGAGGTGCGGTGCCGGGCTGGAAGGAAAGGAAACGCCAGCGCTCTCCGGTCGCACCATCTGCGCTGCAAAGTCCCAGGAGGGCCTCCAGTCCCTCCTTCCCAGGAGCGTGCACCTTTTTTCAGGACAAGCGCCGTGAGGCAGGTCACCCCTGATGGTGACGTAACCCACCGCCCTACGAACCCACCCTCCCGTATCAGGGCAACTCGGCAAGGCCGGCGCAGCGCGCCTAACTCGTTGCAAAATATTGATAGATATACGTTTATTCTTCCGATGGTGAAATAGCTTGGCAATTGCCGAACCATCTGGAGTACAATCCTGCTGCGTTTGATCTTTGCAGTTTTTCAGCAACTCCCGCGACAACAGCGTGACCTGCCTGAAGAAGTTCTGCGATTGACACAGCGCATATCTAAGAAAAAGGAATCGAGCAACACCATGGAAACAGGAACAGTAAAGTGGTTTAACGACGCCAAGGGTTATGGGTTCATCAGCCGCCAGAGCGGCGAGGACGTGTTCGTACACTTCTCGGCGATTCAGGCAGGTGGATTCCGCAGCCTGCAAGAAGGTCAGCAAGTACAGTTCGACGTAGTAAAGGGCCCCAAGGGGTGGCAAGCCGAGAATGTAAAGCCGGCGTAAACCACTTTTTCAATTTTCGGAGACAGGGCGGCCAACCCGGGCCGCCCTTTTGTTATAAACGGGACTTTCTTCTCCCGCTACACGACACCATTGACACCGCTGTCCGACTGTAATACGTTCTGAATCGGCTTGACGTGTGTTTGGAGCCACCTCCCCCGTTCAATGGCTCGCCTATTTTAGCTCCCATTACTGGTGCTGGAGCAGAGGACCGTGGTGTCCTGGCTCAGGTGTCAGTCTCGGCAACAGAACACGGGCGAGGACAGTCGGCGCCTGCATTGGCCGGAAGCGGACAATTTACAACGCCATCCGGCGGGGGGAGAATAAGATGAAGACCTTGCCAAGATCGTGGTGGGTACTTTCTCTGGTTGGTATTCTTTCGTTGTGCGGCCATGCGCTCGCTCAACAATATATTTTTACTAACAATAATGTCGCCAATAGCAGTAACAGCACGACCGCCCTCACACTCACCGGGGGCGGCGTCTTAAAGGTACTCAAGACCTACCCCACGGGCGGGAAAAGCGCGGGCAGCGGTTATTTCGCGCTTTCTCCAATCACTTCCGCCAGGTCCCGGCTGGGAAACTGTCTGTTTGTCTCGAATGGTGGAGACAGCACCATCGCCGCATTTCAGATGAACCTCTTCAACGGAAGTTTGACGGCAGTTCACGGTTCTCCTTACTCGGATGGAGTCACTGGAGCACAGCAGTTTGGCGTCGGGTTAGCCGGTGGGAACCACATTCTGTTCGCGGGCAATACCAATGACAACAGCATCTCGGTATTGAAAATCGACAACAATTGCGCGCTGGGGCTGTTGAAGACGGTCACTGTTCCTGCTTCCCCGGCGGGCATGAAAGTAACTCCCGACGGGAACTTCCTGATCGCGGCCTATATCGGGCAAGTCGATTCGTTCAAGATTGATTCCACTACCGGGGACCTCACCGAGCTCGGTCCTTTCGACACCAAGGGTTCCGCCGCGGGGGTCGAGATCAGTTGCGACGGCACCACGGCGTATTTTGGCGATGCGGCATCGAACACGCAGGTGGAGGTGTTCAGCATCAATTCGAGCGGAGAGCTAAAAGAGCTGAACAACTTCACCAACAAGAACGGCGAGAGTTCTAACAACGTAATGCTCAGCGTGGACGGCACGCATCTGTATGTGAGCAACACGATGTCGAACCAGATCACAACCCTTGCCGTGGGTTCGAACGGCGATCTGACCTACGACAGCACGGTTAAGCTCAAGAAACCCGGTTTGTATGGGCTGGGATTGGCAACGGGGACAGGGCTCAATCTTTTCGTGTCAGAGCAGAGCAACCCGGAGTCGATCGGGGTTTTGACCACAGACGGCGGCACTGTGAAAGAGGTTGCTGGCTCCCCATTCCCTGTGCTGAAGAACGGCTCCGATCCGGCCGGACTCACTGCGGTACCGAGAGCTTGCAATTAAGAACGACGCAGGTGCGTCAGGGCTGCATGTCTCGGATTAGGACAACGTCCGAATCCGTGTGGCCGCGGATCACTCCCAGCTTGCTGCCGTCGAAAGACCAGTGAAAATCATTGATGCGCTCTGATTTAAAATCCGTGATTTGTTTGCCCGGAGAGCCATCGAGCGGTTGCGACCAAAGGTCGTCGACTCCGCTGTGGCGGAACGGGTAAACCACGCTTTTGCCGTCACGCGAGAAGCGGATAGGGCCACTTCGCGGGCGTTCGAATTCCAGCGTCTTTACAGTTTGATCGGAATCTACGGAAATCAGTGCAAGCATCTCCTCATGCTCTCCGAGATGCCCAAAAGCTGCAACCGCAATGGTCTTTGAGTCGGGGGAAACATCGAAGGCAGCTGTGAGTTTGTCAGAGATTTTCTCGGCTTTCCCGCCATCGATCGACACTTTCATCAGTTGATTGCCATTCACCGCGTCCTGGTAGATCACCCAATGCCCATCGGGCGAGCAAATCGGGGATTGATCCACCTTGCCGTCGGAAAGCTGTTTAAGGTTCCCACCGGATGCGTCCGCGCGCCAGACGTTCAACACTCGACTCCCCGTGCCAGCCGCCCTGGTAAAAACCACATAGCGGCCATCGGGACAGGCGGACGGTCCGCTGATGATAATTCCGGCGTTCTCAACCAAACGAGTCATACTACCCGATTCTGGATCGAGTAAATCGAGATCTGAACCTGAGTCCGTGACTATCTTGGAGTCACGCGTCCAACCAAAAGCAAAAATGGGCGCGCCCGAAGTGACCTGCCGGGCCTCGCCGCCGGTTGAAGCCGTAGCAGGCATTACGAAGACGTAGTAATGCGATTGGCTCAAGACACTGACCAATGTCCGCCCATCGGCAGCGATGCTTGGCTCGGAATAGTTATTCGTGTCGCGGGTTACTTCGTGCAACTTTCCGCCGGGATAAGAAATGAAAGCAATCTGATTCCGGCTGAAACTGGACAATGCCAGCAGGCCGCTTTCGTCCGGCATCCAGACCGGGCGCTGCACAATGGTGCTGTTGGATGTGAAAAATAATGTGTGCTTTCCGCTGGCAAGATCAAGCGCCACCAAACCGCTAAACGCGTTTCCCGGCTGAAGCACCATGCAAACGATCGTCTTGCCGTCGGGAGACCAGGCCGGATCTCGTAATCCCCCATTGATAGGGCCACTGTATAAAATTTTCTCGTCGCCGCCACTGACGGGCAACAGGAGAAGCCGCTGTTTGCCTGCTTCGGGGTTGTTGTCGCGAAGATAAGCGATCTGCTGCCCGTCGGGCGAGAACGTGATATTGGAGTCAATGTCGGTAACGAGCTTCTGGGGAGTGCCGCCCAACACTGGGGCACGGTAGAGATAGTTCAACTCACTGCTACCGGGTTCACTGCGCATGAAGTAGATATAGTTTCCGTCCGGAGAAAAGCGCAGGTGGTTGTAGTTCACTTCGGCCGGCGGGATCACCTGGGTGTCGCTGTTGGTCGGAAGATTGCGCAACCACAAGCTCTCCTGGCCCGCGTCCCGAACAACGTAGAGGATGTATTTGCCGTCGGGAGCAATCGCCACCAGTGCGGCTTTGCCAGTTTCCGTAACCTTGGTGATGGAGATATTCTCGAACGGAATCGCACGCATGCGATTGAACAGGGCGTAAACGCCGTAGGCTGCGGCGGTGACGAGGAGGACCACAACCAGCCCCGCAACTCCAGTCCCCAGCTTGTGCTGGCGAGCGGCCGCAACGACGGCTGACCCGCTCGATGGTTGCTGGGAAAGAGGACTTGACGGGGTGGCCACCATAACGGAAGAGCCAGAAATAGGTTGCGCGAGCTTGCGGCCGGTCTCTGTATCGCGCTTCAGCCGCCTCAGATCACCACGTAAGTCGGCCGCCGACTGGTAACGCAGCTCGCGATCTTTCTCCAGCAATTTGTCGATGATCTCCTGAAGTTTAGCCGAGACCTGAGGATTGAGCTGAACCGCAGGCACGGGATCGCGTTCCAGGATGCCGTTGAAGATCAGCGCCGACGTATTGCCAGAGAAGGGCAGACTTCCGGTGGCCATCTGATAGATCACGGTTCCCAAAGAAAAAAGATCGGTGCGGGCATCGAGCGGTTCGCCGCGAGCCTGTTCGGGCGACATGTATGCTACCGTGCCGACCGTGCTGCCGGGACTGGTCAGACTGGCCGTGCGAAGACCGTCCTGCGTGGGGCCAACTGTTTCGGGTGCGATTTCCGCTGCACGTGTTAGCTTAGCCAGACCGAAGTCCAATACTTTCACCTGGCCTCGCTGGGCGAGGAAAATGTTCGCGGGCTTGATATCGCGATGGACGATTCCTTTGGCGTGTGCGGCATCGAGCGCGTCCGCCAGTTGAATGCTTATATCGAGCAGGCGATCGACCGGCAGAGGCCCGCTGTGCAATTTGGTGTCGAGGCCTTGACCCTCGATTAACTCCATCGAGATAAAAGACTGCTCCCCATCTTTTTCCACCGCATAAATCGTACAGATGTTGGGGTGATTCAGGGCCGAGGCGGCGCGAGCCTCCAGCAGAAAGCGATTCAGAGCAGAGGCCTCGCGGGCAAGCTCCGGTGGAAGGAACTTTAGAGCGACGCGGCGTCCGAGGGTAAGATCCTGGGCTTCATAAACCACGCCCATCCCGCCACTGCCCAAGCGGCCGGTAATGCGGTAATGCGAGATGGTTTGGCCGATCATATTTGTCCGGTCATCGTTTGCAAATCACGGTTGGCGAGTGTCGAGAAGAAACAAATGTGCGATTGGCCATCTTAGGGCGCATTCGCGAGCAGAGTCAAACCAAGACGAGCCGGTACCGAGCGCAGTCCGCACGCGGCTAGGTCTCGCTTTCAGCCTCTGGCAAGGTATTGAAGAACCGAAAGAAATGCTCGACGCGGGTGACCTGGAGGGCATGGTGTATTCGATCGCTCACCCCGACCAGAGCAAGACTGCGCCCATCCTTCTGGTGCGTCACATAGGCGCCCACTAGCGCGCCAATGCCGGCGGAGTCCACGTACGGAACTTTGCTGAAGTCGATGATGAGGGCGCGGGAATTGTCCGCGCGCACTTTGGCCTGAAAGTCGAATAACGTCGCCATCACCAGTGGTCCGCTAAGCAGCAGGATGTGTTGTCCGTCCTTAGGACCGGGAATATCCTCAATGACAAGGGGCTCGGAGGGCATTGCCAAATATTAGTCGAGAATCGATTGTTAAAGGAACATTAATTTGGCGAAGTAGAAAGAGCTGCATGATTACGCTTTTGTCCCGCAGCCTTCCTGCTCGGTTCTCTATTTTCCCGGCGCTGATCTGCACACTTGCGATGTGTGCGAGTGGCGCTTTGGTCTCTTGCTGCGACATAATGCTATATCGTTTATTTAGGAGGAGCAGGCACCATGGCGTTGAAGGTTGGCGATCTGGCACCAGATTTCGAATTGCCCGCAGTCGAAGGTGACCAACGGCTAAACATCAAGCTCAGTGATTTTCGCGGTAAGAACAATGTGGTTGTATCGTTTCATCCTCTGAATTGGACTCCGACCTGCAGCGAACAACTGCCGGCATTCGACTCAGATCGCGAGAAGTTCGCCGCGCTCAATGCTCAACTCCTGGATATCAGCATAGACTCGGTTTACAGCCATATGGCGTGGCAGAAGCACGCAATCGGGGAAATGCATTTCCCCATGTGTTCGGACATCTATCCCCATGCCGCGGTCACGCGCGCGTTCGGCATTCTGCGTGAGGGGCCGCCACTCCCGGGGATTAGCGAGCGGGCAGTATTCATCGTGGACAAGGCTGGCAAAATCGCGTTTTCCAAGGTATATCCCCTGGACCAGAAGCCGAACGATGAGGAATTGCTGGCGGCATTGAAACGTCTGCCGTAGGGCTTCTAATTGTCGAAGGATAATTCAAAGCTGTGAGTTCACTTCGTGGGCTTCGGCGAAGAAGCTTTTTGCGTGACCGCAATATTCTCCAGATACGCACCTTCATTCGCAACTACGATTTCCGCTTTGATCTGATCGCCGGGAGACAATTTGTCGAGCACGCTGGCATCCTTCACCTGATAGGGCATGGTCATTGCCGCCATGAAGCCCGGAATCGCGTCGCCATCCACATTCATCGATTGAGTCGGCTTGTCGATCGATACCACTCGGCCGGTCAGGATATACCTCTTCGCGCCGTTGTCATCCCCCTCAGCGGCCGCTTGCTTCGCGTTCCGCGATGGTCCGCAAGCCGTCAACGTGCCCAGACACACCAGGGCAACGACGCTTAGCATCGTCGTCTGCATCGCGCCCTTTAACGCTAGTGAATGGCTCACTGTTGTTCTCCTTTGCCTTTGTGACGGGCGTGCCGTCTGCGCCAACCGCTAATAGTGAAAACGATAACGAAACTCCGCATAGATTTGCCGCGGATCGTTCCAGTGAAATCCGCCAAACGTCAGACTGTTATCGAGCTGCACCCGCCGATTTGCCACATTCAACGCGGTCACCGAAACCGTGTAATTCTCGGCGAACGTTTTTCCGACAGCAAGATCAAACGTAGTGTGGCTGGGCAGATAATTCCCCGGATACTGCAAGCCGGGCTGCCCGTTCGTGAACCCCGAGCCATAATACACATTGGTTGAAGCGTAGCTCTGCCACGGCAAACTCGCGTTGAAGCCCAGGTTCAATGTGTTTCTCTGATCGTGATCCACCGGCGCATATCCCGGCGGTATGTCTAGGCCACATGCCGATGTCACAGGCGTCGGGCAGATCAAGCCTCCAGTAATCGGTGAGGTGGCCCGCGCAATTTGATTGGCATAGGCAAGATGAAATTGGCCGTGGTGCAAAATGTTGGGCGACCGCAGCGTGAGCTCCCAACCTTGAATCAAAGCCCTGTCCCACGTGATCGGCCAGAAGAGATTCGACTCTCCGATGTTGTTATGGTCCAGCCAATTCGTCGCTCTGGTTTGATAAGTATCGGCGCTAAGGTCCCAACCGCGATACGGAATGGTAACGCCAAACTGCGATTCGAGATCCCGCTCACCGTGCAAAGGAGCGAAAGTAAAATTCTGGCTGTTTGCCAAATCCAGAAGCGCCCCGGTCGCCGTCACGAGCGGCGGTGCCTGGTAAAAGTAACCGTAGTAGCCGCGAAGGACCCAATTCAGCCGGGGAATTCTGACCGCTACGCCGAAGCGGGGATCGATTGCAGTCTCCGAGATAGAAGCGTTGAACTGTGTTACTCGCAGACCGGCGATTAAAGTCAACCATGGCGTCACTTTGAACTTGTCGTTGATGAATTCGGCGGCAACTCCTCCATTTACTCCAACCGAAGATGCAGGGAAGTTCTGACTTCCGTCGGTAAACACGTTGTCAAAGTAATTGTACTGATGCTGAAAGAATCCGTAGACGCCAGCTTGCAGATCATTTTTCCAGAAGTTTGCGTTCACCGATGCCTGCATCCCAGCGTAGTTGGCAGTCTGAGTAACGGTCGAAATCACCGGGAAGTCGTTCGGGCCGCCTTGGTAGTCAGCGCCGTTGTAGTGATAAAACGGAGAAACTGTCATCAGCAAGTCGGGGCTGAATGTATGAACCCACGAGAATGTGACGTAGCCGTCGGGTTCTCGCTCGCCGTCCCGCAGGCCATAACTGGGGTAGACCGAATTTCCGACTGAGGTGGGATTCGGGTCGATGGGAATTTGGTAGTAGTCCTGCCGCAATGAAGCCACCACGCGAAATTGGTTCTTAGGATCGGGATTGAAGATGAACGAGGCGAATCCTCCGTAACCGTTCGCCGCGTCGTGGACGACTTGGGCGATCGGAGTCTGCAGCCCGTAGTTGCTTCGATTCCCATTTAAGCTGGCGTAGTAAGCAAAACGCTGTGTGTGTCCTCCGCAACTGATCTGGTCGTTCGTTTGATAGAAATTGCCCGCGCTGATTACCAGATCGCATTCCCGATCGCGTTCAAAACCGTTTCGGGGCGCGATATTGAAGATGCCGTAGGTGCGGTCTCCATAATCGGCGTCGTAGCTGCCTCTTTGAACTTCGAGGTAATCGATGTCTTTCGGATCAATCTGTGGCCCCAGATTGGCGGCAATGTTGGTATTAGGTATGGGAACGCCGTCAATCAACCACTCGACCTGATGACCTCCGCGCATGTGCAGCATGTCATGGGTCACATAGGTAGCGGGCACGTAATCTGTAATCATCTGCATGCCGTTGCTGCGGTCCGCTCCCGGAGTTTGCTGGATGTCGATACGGTTCACCATCGTGGTCGGCGTCACACTGTCCATCGGCGCCTCCACCGGAGTTCCCGAGACCGCAACGGTTTCCTTCGCCCCCGCGACAGCCAACTCGAAATGCAACACAGGACTGGTGTCGGACTGAACAATCACTGCTTGCTCCATTTGCTGAAAGCCCTTCGACAAGACCGTGACCGTGTAATTCCCGATGGGCACGGAACTGAAGCCAAATTCTCCGCTATCGTTAGAATCTTGGGACTTTGTCCACTCCGAGTTTTGCGCCTTCAGCGTTACGTGTGCGCCTTGTATGGGGCGGTGTTGAGGATCATGAACCACGCCGCGCACCGAACCGAAAATCGTGGCCAATGCGGTGGTACCCAGAAACAAAAAGACAGCCGTCAAGCTCGCAATCAGTCTCATAAAATATCTCCATTTAGCCGCCGCGTTGGTGTCAGCGCATGTCCGCCCGACATATCAAGTTCGGATGGCACGAGTTCAGTCGTGTCGAAAGGTGCTGAAAACACCCTCGCGCTTAAACTGCCAGGGCGATCTTCAGCAAACTGTGGAATCAGGCGAGGGAGAATTGCGGAGGGGCGCGACCAGAATAGGCGTGGTTGATTGGAGCTTTGAAATAAAATTCCTGCAACTCTGCTTCTAGAGGCGCGGATGCAGGCGTACGCTCAATGTTCGTCTGCGGGCTTAAATTCGCCCACTGCGAAACGGTTAGGGTGCGGCAACAGTCGTGTTGGCAACATCCAGGAGGAGCATGGAACTCAGAATCGTGCGAAGGATGGCCATGCATCGGCTTCCGCATGCAACATGCGTGCGGCGGCGCGGCGGAAATCGCCAGAGCCACCGGGACAAACACGCCCACCAGCAGCAAAACCAATAGCGCTCTTGCGGTCAGACGATGCATGAGCTTCAAAACGTGTTTAGACGGTCCAGAGAAAAATTGGTTTCAGGCCGGGAAGTCTTTTCGGCATCCCCTGCTCACCCGAAAAACATTCTACAACTACAACCAGAAAGAGACGTTACACAATTGTTAGTCTCGGGTCAAACGTTTGAACGATTCTCCTGGAGTAACTGGAGGCAACGCAAATATATTCCAACTATTTGATCAGGGCCCAACAGGCCCGTCGGCGCAACCAATACTGCATATTCTCACGCCTTGCCGTGAATCTTCGCCCACCACCAGCGCACCCCGACAAACAAGAAACGCCAGTCGTGAAAAAACTCAGGCTCTTTGCGCTCGAACGCATGCCCAATGAACTGCAGCGTCCATCCCAAAAGGAATAGCACCAACGCATAAACCCACAACCAATGAACGAACATGCTCGCGACGAACAGGGGCATCGAAACCAAGATCGCCGGGATCCCCAAGGTATGGCAGATCCGGTTTACCGGGTGCTGATGGCTGCCCGCATACTGGGCAATCCATTGTTCGTTAGAGCGAGGTTCGTTGCTGCGGCCAGCAAGCATGGCGATTCAGATGATACACAGCTCCAATGGAAAAGTGACGGGCCGAATGCCTGGTTGAGAGGCCTAGTGGCGCCGTGTTAGCATCCTTAGTTTTGGTAGGCTGCTTGACGTTGGCCTGTAGACTATCCTCTTCATTCGTTCGTTATGGGCCCGCCGCAGGAAAGATTCGCAGATCAGGAGCTTGCTGAGCCTCGCTCGGCCAGACAGCCGCGCACGGTGGTCCTGAGATGATCCCGGTTGAAGGAGTGAACCCGTGAAAGTTTACGAAGGCGCCAACATCCGCAATGTCGCTGTGGTGGGCCATGGACATGCGGGAAAGACTTCGCTCGTGTCCGCCATGCTCTACACCTCCGGGGCATCCCCGCGGCTGGGCCGGGTGGACGACGGTTCCGCCACCACCGATTGGGATGACGAAGAAATCGCCCGCAAGATGTCGATCTCGGCGGGTCTGGCTTATCTCGAATGGGGCAAAACCAAAATCAACATCGTCGACACGCCCGGATTCAACATGTTCGTCCACGAAGCCAAAATGGTTTTGCCCGTGATCGATGCAGCTGTTGTCGTGGTCGACGGCGTGGCCGGAGTTGAAGTCGTCACCCAGCGGGTTTGGAACTACTGCGAAGAATTCAAGACTCCGAGGCTGATCGTCGCCAGCCGCATGGATCGCGAACGCGCCGACGCCGAACGCGTCCTGGAATCGCTCACTAACGCCTTCGGACGGGCCGTGATTCCTTTAGAGCTTCCCATCGGCAAAGAAAAGAATTTTACCGGCGTGGTCGACCTGGTCCAGATGAAGGCTTATACCTACGAACTGGGCGGCAACGGTAAAGGCAAAGAAACGGAAATTCCCGCCAACTTGAAAGACCAGGCTCAGGAAGCCCACGAAAAACTCGTCGAACTGATCGCCGAAGGTGACGACAAGTTGATGGAAGAGTTCTTCGAGAAGGGCACAATTCCAGTCGAAGACTTGATCCCGGCACTGCACAACGCCATTCGCGAGGACAAAATCTTCCCCGTAATCTTTGGTTCCGGTCTGGGCAACGTCGGCGCCGACCGGGTGATGGACTTCATTGTGGACTACACGCCGGCGCCCTCCGAGCATGAATGGGTGCAAGGCGAAGCCGCCGCATCCGGAAATGGCGAACCGCCGAAACGTCACGAGACCGACACGGAGCCAGTCTCGCTGTACGTCTTTAAAACTATTTCAGACGCCTTCGCCGGCCGAATTTCCTACTTCAAAGTGTTTTCCGGTGTGCTGAAAAACGACGCCACCGTGCAGAATTTCACCCGCAATTCACCAGAGAAGCTGGCCCACATCTCCATCATGCAAGGCAAGTCCGCCGTGCCTGTGACCGAGCTCCACGCGGGAGACATCGGCGCCGTCTCCAAACTGAAAGACACGCTCACCGGAGACACGCTCGGTGACAAGAGCGCTCCGATTCAGTATCCGAAAGTTCATTTGCCAGAGCCTGCCATTACTTTCGCCATCGAACCCAAGAGCCGCGCCGACGAAGACAAGCTCGGTCCCGGCATCCACAAACTTATGGAGGAAGATGCCATGCTGCGTTTCTTCCGCGATCCCCAAACCAAAGAATTCCTTATCGCTGGAACCGGACAGCAGCACATTGAAGTCGTAGTTTCGAAGATGAAGAAGCGCTATCACACCGAAGTGATTCTGAAAGCGCCGAAGGTGCCGTACCGCGAGACGATCCGAGGCAAGGCCGACGTACAGGGCCGCCACAAGAAACAAACCGGCGGACACGGTCAATACGGGGACTGCAAAATCAAGATGGAGCCACTGCCCCGAGGCGGCGAGTTTGAATTTGTAAACGACATCTTCGGCGGGGCAATCCCCAAGAACTACATTCCTGCCATCGAAAAGGGAATCAAAGACGCCGCCTCCCGCGGCTATCTAGCTGGATTTCCCGTGGTCGACTTCCGAGTCATCCTCTACGATGGCTCGTACCACGATGTAGATTCGAACGACATGTCGTTCCAGATGGCGGGCCGCATCGCCTTCAAAAAAGCCATGGAGCAGGCCAAGCCAACGCTGCTCGAACCGGTGATGTCCGCTGAGATCACAATTCCCGATGAGTTTGCCGGCAGCATCATGGGCGACCTCAACAGCCGCCGCGGCCGCATTCAGGGCATGGACAACAAAGGCGGCAACACGGTAGTCAAGGCTGAAGTGCCCATGTCCGAAATGCTCACCTACGGCGTCGATCTCACCTCCATGACCCAAGGGCGCGGCAGCTTCAACATGGAAATGCACCACTACGACGCCGTCCCCGGCCTGTTGCAAGAAAAGATTATCGAGAAAGCGAAAGCAGCGCGCGGCGATGTGAAGGAAGAAGAAGAGTAGTTCGTCTAATTCCAGAGAGGCCAACGATGAAACTCATACCAATTGTTATTTGCTTTCTCTGTCTGCTACCGGCTGCTCACGCTGCAACCGAGACGCAAACCTTTCCGACATCAGCCGGGCCGGTAAAGATTACTCCTCTGCACCACGCCAGCACCCTCATCGAAGCGGGAGGAAAGACCATCTACCTCGATCCCGCCAAGCCCGCGAAGTTCTCCGGACTTCCGAAAGCCGACCTCATTCTGATCACCGACATTCACGGCGATCACATGGATCCCGATTCGATCAAGGAAATCAGCAAGCCCGATACCGAAATTCTCGCGCCCCCAGCGGTCGTCCAAACCGTCACCACCGCCAAACCCATCGCCAATGGAGAAACCAAAATCTGGCAGGCCTGGACCATCGAGGCCATCCCCGCATACAACCTGAAGCGCGGCCCGGAACCAGGCAAGTTTTATCACGATAAAGGACGCGGCAACGGCTACGTCCTCACCTACGGCGGCAAGCGCTTCTATTTCTCGGGCGACACCGAGGGCGTTCCCGAGATGCGCGCCTTGAAGAATATCGACGTGGCCTTCGTCTGCATGAATCTGCCGTACACGATGCCGCCCGAAGAAGCTGCCGACGCAGTCAAAGCCTTCCACCCCAAGATCGTTATCCCCTATCATTACCGCGGATCAGATCTCAAAGTATTTCAAAAAGCCTTGGAAGGAACCGGCATCGAAGTCCGCCTGCTGGAATGGTATCCGGAATAGACGCTGGCAAGAGTAGAGTGTAGTCACGTCATCGTAGTTGTTTCAGTCACAGCCGAATCCCGAATGTCTGCACCAAGGTTCTGGCGTCCACCTTTCTGGAAATGGGCCGTAGCGCTGGTCCTGCTTGCCGCGACGGCAGTTCTCGTACGATGGAAGCCGTCCGCCCATGCCACAAAAATCGAATTGCTACCGATCACGGATTTCTTTCCTGCCTGGGACGCGTCGTACCCTTCAGTCGTGATTGCCATGACTTCCGACTCCAAGGGAGTCAGATTCGCGAGTACCATTTCACTTATCAAGCCGACCGTTCGACACGACGCGCCCGTCAACCAGTTCGAGGTCGCATTGGATTCGGGGATGTTCAAACTCCGCCAGACGGACATCTTCGTCGCCGACCTAATGCCTTTGTCGTTGACTCGGACGTATCGCGTTTGGGACGAATCCAGCCGAGCTTTCGGTCTGGGCGGGAATCACCCGTACGATATTTGCCCAACCGGGACCAGGTTTCCCTACACCTACATGAACATGAATCTCGAAGACGGACGCCAGATTTATTTTCCGCGGATTTCGAAGGGCACGCGCTACGAGGACGCGGTCTTCCGGAACGGCAATGCAGGATCTGAGTTTTACGATGCCCGGGTCAGCTGGAACGGTAACGGCTGGACGCTAAATTTCCGCGACGGGCGGAAATTCCTCTTCCCCGAAGCGTACTACTTGAAAAATTATGCGCAGGGCGCTCCCATTGAAATGCGAGATGAAGGCGGAAATCGTATTCAGTTAAAGCGCGATAGGCTGGGCAACTTGCAACAACTCATTTCTCCGTCGCGGGGCACGATCACTTTCAAATACGACGCAGCCGATCGAATCATCGAAGCGGAAGATACCACCGGCCACATCCGCAAGTATTCCTACGACGCCTCCGGACACGTTGAAACTGTGTCGGACGATGCGCACCTGCTATATCGCTTCGAATACGAGCCTCTTTTACACTTACGCGGCTACGATCCGTATCTCATGACAAAAGTCTTGGACGGAACCCGGAGAGTACTGCTCAAGAATATCTATCTTGACGCCAGCCGAATCTCCGAACAGCGGCTGACCAACGGGGATGTGTATCGGTACCAGTATTTGTTCGACGATAAACACAACGTGGCACGAACGACTGTAAGCTTTCCCTCAGGCGAGGCCAAGAGCTTCTCCTTCTATAACGGAATCCCCTACGCGGATTACACGGCGAAATAGGAACCTCGCCCGACAGTTTCTTGTTTTCTCAATCACCGTAACCCAAAATATCGTCGTCCGATCGCCTGTCAAGAATCGGCAAAGCATCCACTCGTCGCAGGATATCTTCGATCTGCTCCCGTTCGGACTGAGCAGTCTCACTGAACTTCTCGGGCCCATCGGCTTTCTCTCTAGCGCTCATAGGTTATCTGTCCCCACCCAAATTATAGGCCGACCTAACAGGACAGACGAGAACGTATGGGCTACGCGATCATGGTAATATCGCGCCAGTGGCCACTCTCAGGAACGTCCCAAAAATTCCGCAAGACCGCGAGCGCATCGTCTCCGCCGCCCCGGTCGAGGATGATTCTTCCTTCGAACTAAAGCTCCGCCCCCAGCGCCTCGCCGAGTTCATCGGCCAAGCCAAAGTCAAAGAGAACTTGGCCGTAGCCATCGAAGCCACCCGCTCCCGCGGTGAAGCTTTGGATCACGTTTTGCTCTACGGTCCGCCAGGCCTCGGCAAAACAACTCTTGCGACCATCATCGCCAACGAACTCGGTGTACCGTTTCAACAAACCTCAGGCCCAACCCTGCAAATCAAGGGCGACCTCACCGCCATCCTGACCAACGTTCGCAATAAGCAAGTTTTATTCATCGACGAAGTCCACCGCCTCCAGCCCACGCTCGAAGAGCTTCTCTACTCCGCGCTCGAAGATTACAAACTCGACATCATCATCGGACAAGGCCCCGCGGCGCGCACCCACACCATGGACGTGCAACCGTTCACTTTCGTCGGCGCCACCACGCGGGCCGGTTTGCTCTCCTCGCCTCTGCGATCGCGATTCGGCATCGTGCTCCGGCTCGAGTTTTACAGCCACGAAGATCTGCGCATCATCGTCGAACGTTCCGCCGAAATCCTAGGCGTAGAAATCGACAAACCCGGAGCCCTGGAGATCGCCAGCCGTTCCCGCGGCACGCCAAGAATCGCCAATCGTCTGCTGCGCCGCGTCCGCGACTACGCCCAGGTCCGCAGCGCGGGAAAAATCGACTTGCCCACCGCCCAGGCCGCGCTCCAAATGCTCGAAGTCGATCGCTACGGTTTCGACGAAGTCGATCGCAAACTGCTCCTGATCATCATTGAGAAATATCAAGGTGGCCCCGTGGGACTGAACACGCTCGCCGCTGCCCTGGCCGAAGAACCCGACGCCATCGAAGAAATCTACGAGCCCTTCTTAATCCAGATCGGCTTCCTCGACCGCACTCCACGCGGACGCGTCGCCACCCAACTAGCCTACGACCATTTCGGAATCACCCCCAACCGAAAACAAAGCTCCCTGTTCTAAAATCAACAGCCATGCGCCCCGCGCTCTTATTCACCCTGCTCGTCTTCGCAGGATGTAATAGCCATAAGAATGTTTGTCCAATCGACGGTCAGCCACCGCAATGGGTAGGACAGAGAAACGGGCGATCCTGCCAGTACTTCCACTACAACGATATAGAACGGCAAACGCATTCCTGGTGGGCCGAATGCGCGCAAAACGGTAAACAATGATCGGCCGACAGAACCCTATCCCCTCGCCGCTCCCATCCAGCTACAATATCCGCAGCATGATCGCCCACCTCCGCGGAAAACTACTCGCTAAGCATCCTAACCAGGCCGTGGTCGAAACTGGCGGCGTCGGCTACGACGTCACCATCAGCGTACCAACATTCTCCGACCTGCCCGCCGTTGGCGGCGACGTCGCCCTGCACATCCACACCCACGTCCGCGAAGATCAAATCGCGCTCTACGGATTCCTTAGACCAGCCGAGAAACAACTCTTCGAAAAGCTGATCACCGTAAGCGGCATCGGTCCAAAGCTAGCCGTCACCATCCTAAGCGGCATGCCGGCCGACGAAATGGTTGGAGCCATCCGTAGCAACGACATCGCTCGCCTCACCCGCATCCCCGGCATCGGCAAGAAAACCGCCGAGCGCATGGTCCTCGAACTCCGCGACAAACTTCCGCCCGCAGGAGTAGGAGAAGCGCCCACAACTCCAGTGATGAGCGCGATCGAAGAAGACGTACTCTCAGCACTGGTGAATCTAGGCTACCAGCGCCAATCCGCCGAACGCGCCCTGGTGTCAGCAGGCAAGAATGGAAAAGATAAATCCTTCGAAGCCCTGTTTCGCAACGCTCTAGGCGCACTGTCGAAGTGATGCAGAACTCCTGGAAGCAGACTGCGCCCTTGCACCTGGAATCGGATCACCGAAGCACCCGCGAAGCGGCGTAAGAAGGCGGCCCACGGCCCGGCGAGGCCGCAGAAGAAGTCGATGCCGGAGGGGTACACTCGAATGAAAAGGGCAAAAGTAAACCTTTGTTTCCGGGCCAGATGATGCAAAATACAGCTGGACAAAACAAATCTCTGAAAGCTGAAAGCTGATTCATGGACCGCTTAACGCTTGGCGACTTCGAACTGACTGCTGTCTCCGACGGTAACTACCGCCTCGACGGAGGAACGTTCTTCGGTGTCGTGCCCAAGGTCATGTGGGAGAAGAAAGTGAAAGCCGACGCCGAGAACTACGTCCCGGTTGGATTGAATTCGGTAGTGGTCCGAACCGGCCGGCAGACGATCCTGATCGAAACCGGTATTGGCAACAAGCTACCAGAGAGATTGATTAAGATATTTGGCCAGCCTGCCAAGTTGCTCGACAATCTAGCCGCCGCGGGCGTTTCGCCGGACGACATCGACATCGTGTTCAATTCACATCTGCACTACGATCACTGCGGCTGGAACACGGTGTTGCAAGGCGACACCATCGTTCCCACATTTCCCAGAGCAAAATATTATGCGCCCGAAGGCGAATGGCGGCATGGACGCCTTCAACTCGAGCGCGACGCCATCAGTTACATATCGGAGAATTACGACCCGCTGATCAAAACCGGCCAGATGGAATTACTGCAGGGGGATCGGGAGATCGTCCCGGGCATCGCGGTCAAAGTTTACCCTGGACACACCGAGCACATGCAAGCCGTGATCATCAAGAGCGGGGACCAGACCGCCTGCTACATTTCCGATCTGATTCCCACCAGCGCTCACATCGATCTGACCTGGGGCATGGCTTTCGATCTGCTGCCGCTCCAAACCATCGAGAGCCGCAAGCGGTATTACGCCCAGTCAATTCCTGAAAGGTGGCTGACTATGTTCACCCACGACCCGAACCTACCATGGGCGTACGTAGAAAAAGATGAACGAGGAAAAATGAAAGCGAGAGCGGCTGCAGGGTAAAAGGGTAACTAACAATTTGGAAACACGGCGTTCTGGAGCGCGCGAAATGCTGGTCAATCTTAGAAAGGAAAACCGCGCGTTCCAGAACACCCAATAACGCGGAATTTAAGTTAAATGCTCACTTGTAAGCAGCCTTGAAACCGTTGTAAGGGCCGCCGCTAGTGGTTTCGTACCCTCCCGCAATGGTCTGCTTGTCATTGACCGCACCGGCATAGCTCTGTACGCTCTTCGGGGGATCAAACTTATAGTATTTTCCGGCATGGAGCAGCGCGCTGTGCCCGACGTTACTCGAATCCAGCCATTCAAATGTGACGTCCCCGGCAGTGTCGAGGTCCAACGCATACGTGGCCGCAGCCCCGGGCACGGTAATCGTTTTATAAGTCTTCCCATTGTAAAGCGACGATTTCACAACGCCTGCCGAATTGGCCCAGTACAAGACGACGTTGCCGCTGTCGTTGATTCCGGTAGCTATAGTACCCACAGCGGTCGGCACATCCAGGGTCTTGTAGGTTTTACCCTTTAGGAGAAATCCATGTGTTTTCCCGGCTGAATCCACGTAGTAGCCGACGATTTCTCCACTATCATTGATTGCGTCAGCCGACGAGGCCTCGGAACCTTTGGGACCGGGGATGTTCGTATACTTGCCTGCTTTATACAGAAATCCCTCGGTGGCGCCGCTCGAATTCGTGTAGGCGCCGACCACCGAGATCGCGCCGTTCAGATTCAGATTGCTGCAGCTCGTGTTTGTGCCTTTCGGGACATCCACTATGGTGACCTTCTTGCCGTTAAGGATATAACCGTGGAAGGCATCGTTCTTGTCTTCATATTGTCCGACCGTCACACCTGCGTTGTTGACTCCGCCGGGGATGGTCTCAGTCGCTCCGGGAACGTTGACCTTGGTGAATGTGAAGGTGAGTGGTGGGGCATCGGCTGCGGTAGCGGCAACGACCATGAACGCCATCGCAAACGCCAGCACGCAAAGCATTGACTTGCAAGTTTTCATTGGTTTT
Source organism: uncultured Acidobacteriota bacterium (assembly GCA_963762385.1). Lineage (GTDB taxonomy): Bacteria > Acidobacteriota > Terriglobia > Terriglobales > Acidobacteriaceae > JABDBE01. The sequence goes on from CAVXKN010000004.1 coordinate 320,514, forward strand.
CTCCTCACGTGGTGAAGTGTCTCAAGAATCGACGTCAATTGGCGAACAGCTGTCTCGTAAAGCCCTGCGGGACAGCTATAGAAAGAGACGGAAAGAGAACCCAGAATACTTCAGCCGGAACTCGAAGTGCTCCGACGGACGACTGACGCGTCCCGAATTATGTGCGCCGGACGGCAGCGTGTCAATAGGCAACTTCTCGTCGGCAAATGGTTGGCGGAATCGGTCACATTTCGCGGGTGAGGGCGCCCGCGCCACACAGTCTCTCCTCGAAGAACTCTTCCACCTCGGTTAGAATCTCGGGTGCGCTCTTCGACTCGTAGATCGCCTTGCGTAGCGCGGCTCCGCCGGGGACGCCGTGGGTAAACCACGAGGCAAATTGCTTCATCTTGCCAACCGCGTCCGGCAACTCTTCTTCGATCAGCATTTGGAAGTAGGTGCGGATCATTTGATAACGATCCGCCTCGCTAGGTTCCTCGTACGGGACGGCGGAGCTTCCCTCCGCTGGGCGGACGAGCGCGTCTGCCCCTACGTGGTTATTGCCTAGCCACGCGTTGTATTGCACGATCTGGCGGAAGATCCAGGGATTTGCCGGCGCTGTGCGTCCGATCATGACTGCATCGCATCCGGTTTGGGCAACGATGGCGCAGGCATCTTCGGGCGTGCGGACATCGCCGTTGCCGATGACCGGAATCTTGACGGCTTGCTTGACGGCGGCAATCCACTCCCAACGCGCTTGGCCGCTGTAGCCCTGTTCGCGCGTGCGGGCATGCAGCGCGACGGCGCAGAGCCCACAGTCCTCGGCCATTTTCGCCAGTTCTACGCAGATAATGTTTTCGTCGTTCCATCCCGCGCGGAACTTCACTGTGAACGGAATCTTCACGGCCGCGCGAACCGCTTCGAAGATCTTGCCAATCACAGGCAAATCGCGCAGCAGGCCCGAACCACCGTTGCATTTGACCACTTTTTTCGCCGGACAGCCCAGGTTGAGGTCGACCAAATCAAAGCCTAGCCCCTCGACCATGCGAGCAGCCTCCGCCATCACTTTAGGATCGCTGCCAAATAGCTGGGCTGAGATCGGATGCTCATCCTCGTAGAAGTGCAGGTATCGTTTGGCCTTCTGGTCCTTCGCACGAAGCACGCCGTCGGCCGAGGTGAACTCGGTCATGATTAACCCGCATCCGCGGAGGTTGCGAATGAATCGCCGAAAGACCGTGTCAGTAACGCCCGCCATGGGAGCGAGGACGGTTGCTGGTGCGATCCGGACATTGCCGATCATCACCCGATCGGGCACGGTTGTGCCCGCACGAGCGAGGGCGCCCATGCCTGCATTCACCGGATTGTCCCAGTACTTACGCACCTGGCTATTTTACCGCCTTCCCCAAGTCATGCAGCTGTGGCACAATTTGCATCACACAACTTATGGATGAATCTCCTAGAACGCTACCATCAGAATCGGCCGCGTTGGATGCTGGTGCATGGATCGGCCGCGTAGTCATTGCTGTGCTGCTGGCGGAAGCGATCTGGGGATTTATTGTTTCTGTCACCAACGGCCTGGTTCTGCCTTTGCTGGCGAGGACCATGGGCGGCGATGTTCAGTCGCCGCTATACCTGGGCAAGGGTGATATCAATGTTCCGGCTCTTTTTGTCTCGGTTTTGGAGCTTTGCTTTGCGGGGATCGCTGCAGTGATCCTGAATTCCGTGGTGCAGCGGAAACCTAAGGTGATTCGGGTCAAGCCGATCAGGGTGAGTCCGATTCCAGCCCAGCCAGCCGTTCCGCAGCCTTTGCCCCCTCGGGCGGTCGCTCCGGAGCCACCGCCGATTCCGCCAGTAGCAACCTACTCAGCGCTTGAACCGCCAGCGCCTCCACCGGCACCGGCGACGCCGTCAGAGCAATTCTGGTCGCCGCCTGAACCAGCGCCGCAGCCGAAGGCGGCAGCGCCTCCACCGCCTGCGCCGCCTCCGAAGCCGCCGGCGAAACCAACGAAACCGAAGGCTCCCAAAGAGATCTACTACAACATTGTCGGAGAACCGATCAATCCGACGGAAGATGACTGAATCTTAGCTGGCCCGTACGGACGGGGACGCTCGTCCTCATCGACTCGATTTGGGTGAAAATAACGAAGCCTCCGCGAACAGAGGCTCTTTCACTTCGTGTAGATTCGCAGGCGAACTTAGGCCTTCGGGGCTTCCTTTTTCGCGTACTTGCGGCGGAAACGCTCCACTCGACCGGCGGTATCCATAAGCTTCTGCTTGCCCGTAAAGAACGGGTGGCAATTGGAGCAGATTTCTACGTGGATGTCGCCCTTGTGGGTGGAGCGGGTGGTAAAGCTATTGCCGCACGCGCACATGACGCGGATTTCGTTGTAAGCGGGATGTATGGCTGCTTTCATGTTCTCCTAACCTCTGTACCGAACCATTCGATTCTAAAGGATGCCCGCAGGATTCAGCAAATGGAACCGGCTTGCTCGGTTTCTCGTAGTCCAAGAGAAGGCCATAAACCACAAAGGACACGAAGGATCACGAAGGTTAGTTTTTAGGCAAGCTCTTTTGACTTGACAGGAATAACTTATTAGATCACTCTTGACACTGTCATGAATGACCTAATAATCCTGGCGACCCTGCTCGAACGGTCCGAAGCACGGATATCAGTTGAAACGCGAGGCTGGGTTCATCCTCGGACACGGTGTCATGCACAACAACCTGGTCTACCCATTGTTGCGACGTTTCACCGCCGAAGGTTGGGTAACCAAGAAGAGTATGCCGGGAGAGCGTGGCCAGACGCGTTTGCAATACGCGATCACCACGCTGGGACGGCGGGAGCTGGTCGCACGCCTGGGCGAATTCGGCGAAGCGGATGCGTCTTCGTTCTCGAGTTTCATCACCCGAGTTGGAATGTTCGCGCTGCTGGAGGAGCCGATCCGCAACCGCGTCCTGCAGCAGCGAGAACGCTACCTGCAACACCGCGAGGAACGATTGACCGCCATGCGCGAGAACATGGATCTGGGAATTTATGGCGGAGAGGTCGTCCGTTACCTGATTGAGCAGATCGAATCCGAACGAGCCTGGATCCGGCGCCTTGGCCGGCTCGGGGCCAGCCCCAAAAACAGCCGTCCTGAAATGGCGGGGAGGAAGAGATGAAATTCCTAACGCTGTCGAATTTAGAACTTGCGCCCTGGTATGCGCTTCTTATTTATTGGGCATTCAGCGCGCTGCACCTGAAGCGGATCAAGGTCTCAGAAGACCCGGCCGGCAGACTCTGGCACATCGGCATTATGGTTCTGGTATTTATGCTTTTGTATTCCGACAGACTCGCCCTCGGCCCGTTGGGCTGGCGCTTTGTGCCGGAGAGCGCATTGGTTTGGGCGCCAGGGATCTTCCTGACATATGTTGGTGCGGCGTTGGCGCTTTGGGCGCGGTACAGTTTGGGTCAATACTGGAGCGGGCGGGTTACTCTGAAGGAAGACCATCAGCTTATCCGTGTGGGCCCATACGCCCACGTTCGTCACCCGATCTATTCCGGGCTGCTTTTGGCAATGGCTGGTACGGCCTTAGTGGTTGGAGAGTGGCGTGGTGTGCTCGCAGTCTTGCTGGCAGTGATAGAGTTCTCCCGCAAAGCCGCAAAGGAAGAGGCCTTGCTGGCCACCGAATTCGGTGATCAGTACCGGGAGTATCGCAGGCAAGCTGGCTTTCTGACGCCTCGCTTCCGATAGGCTGCCGAGTTCTTCGCGGCTCTGACACGCGAGCACGCCCATCCTCAATTGTTCGATTAAATGAAAAACGGCAGGGCCGACCCCCTGCCGTATTCGATGGGAAACTTGGCCCGTTTACTTGCTGCGGTTGACTGCTTTCTTGAGTTCGGCCCCGGCCGAAAACTTTGCCACCTTCCGGGCAGCGATCTTAATGGTGGCGCCCGTCTGCGGATTGCGCCCATTGCGAGCCTTCCTCTGCGATACAGAGAAAGTGCCGAAACCAATCAACGCTACTCGATCGCCTTTTTTCAGGGCGGACGTAATGCTGTCCACGGTTGTGTCGATTGCGGTAGCCGCTTGAGCCTTGCTGATGCCGCTACCAGATGCGATTCGGTCAATGAGATCGGCTTTGTTCATCGTCTCTCCTGGCGGGTCGCTTTGTCCTCAAAGGGCGCGGGGAGGGGGCACTCCCTGAGTGAGAAACCCGCGGCCTTATTTAGCTCCCGACAAAGAGGAATGTCAACTGTGAAAATCGGCTCTGGATGCCTTGTTTGGGTCGTCTGAGTGGAAAAACTGTCCAAAGATTGGAATACGGCTGTAAAACCAAAGCCACTCTCCTAGCCCGTTGGCGGCTGCAGAGAGTGGCTGCTTTCAACTCTTTATTGGGCTGCAGGATTAGTCCCCTGACGGCATGAGGCTTTCCTCTGGGCCGGGCTCCGTGCCCTGCAGTTGAACCATAGAGCCCGATGGGCAGTCGCCGAGAATCGGCTGACACGCCGCGTCCGGGCCGCTCTTCGGGTGCACCTGAGGCTTCATCTGGGCAAACTGCTCGGCCTCGGTAGAGCCGGCTAGCGCGGTCACCGATGACGTTCCCCCGGAAATCACCTGGGTGACGGCGTCGAAGTAGCCAGTGCCTACGAAGCGCTGGTGCTTGACCGCTTCGTAGCCATGCTGGTATTCGCGGCTGAATTCTTTCTCCTGGAGTCTCGAGTACGCAGTCATGCCGTTGAGCTTGTATCCGCGGGCCAGTTCGAACATGCTCAAGTTCAAGGCATGGAAACCGGCCAGGGTGATGAACTGGAACTTGTATCCCATGGCTGCGAGCTCGGTCTGGAAGCGGGCGATGGTGGCATCGTCCAGCTTCTTCTTCCAGTTGAACGATGGCGAGCAGTTGTAAGCCAGCATTTTGCCGGGATACTTCGCATGCACGGCGTCGGCGAACTGGCGCGCTTCGTCCAGGTCGGGATGCGAAGTCTCGCACCAGATGAGCTCGACATAAGGCGCGTAGGCAAGGGCCCGGGCAATGGCGGACTCGATCCCGCCGCGAATTCCGTAGAAGCCTTCAGGAGTTCTTTCTCCGGTGAGGAATTCGCGGTCGCGCGGATCGACGTCGCTGGTCAGCAGGTGTGCGCTGTCGGCGTCGGTACGCGCCATGATGAGCGTGGGCGCGCCTAACACGTCGGCCGCCAGACGCGCCGCAACCAGCTTTTGGATCGCCTCGACCGTCGGCACGAGTACCTTACCGCCCAGATGTCCGCATTTTTTTGCGGAAGAAAGCTGATCCTCGAAGTGAACGCATGCTGCGCCGGCCTCGATCATAGCCTTCATCAACTCGAATGCGTTCAGATTGCCGCCGAAACCGGCTTCGGCATCGGCGACCAGCGGAGCAAACCAATGCACTCCATTCTCGGCTTCGGCATGATGGATCTGGTCCGCGCGAGTAAGGGCCTGATTGATGCGGCGACAAAGATTGGGCACGCTGTCGGCGGGATACAGGCTCTGGTCGGGATACATCTGCCCAGCATCGTTGGCGTCGGCCGCGACCTGCCAGCCACTCACGTAGATGGCTTTCAGTCCACCTTTCACCTGCTGAACGGCCTGGTTCCCCGTCATGGCACCGAGGGCGGGAACGTACGAGTCGCTGTGCAGAAGGTCCCAAAGCCGTTCTGCGCCTTGCCGAGCCAGGGTGTGTTCGATGTGGAGGGAACCGCGCAGCCTTTCGACATCCTGCGCGGTGTAAGGCCGGGTGATCCCTGCCCAGCGCGTGCTCAACTTCCATTCCATTGCCATGTTTGAGCTGTTTCCGTTTCCGTTACTTCCCATACTTGTTTTCCTTTGTGGCGCCTAAGCCTGGCCGGCGCCTTCTGAACTTCGACCTCAGTCCTCACCCGCGCGGCCCGAAATGGCCTACGTCTTTGGGGATTGTGGAGCACGGGTCGGGTTCGGTCAAACTGAACCTTTCTATCATGCTGATAGAGGATTGTTATCAGAGAAGATGTCTGTGATAATAGGACGTTGTTAGGAATCGTGATGCACTGGCAAACCAGCCATGGAACTTGACCAGGTTGAGACCTTTCTGGCGGTGGCTACATTTGGCGGCTTTCATCGCGCCGCGGAAGCCTTGCGCATTAGCCAACCCGCGGTGAGCGCCCGCGTCAAGGCGCTTGAGGATTCCCTTGGCGTAAGGCTGTTTTCGCGGTCCCGGGGCGGGTTGATAGTCTCCGATGCGGGACGGACGTTTCGTCCTCACGCCGAGCTGCTCTTGCGGACTGCAGCGCTCGCCCGGCAGGCCGTTCATGAATCGCAGCCATCCAGCGGAACGCCGCTGCAAATTGCCGCCGCGCTTTCGATCTCGGTGTACTTTCTGCCCGATATTCTGAAGCGCTTTCAGCGGGCTCATCCCCATGTCATCATCAGCATTCGGCCAGGCCACTCGAAAGAGGTGCTGGACATGGTGTTGAGCGAAGAGGCGGAAATCGGTCTGGCTCGTTCGCTGCAACATCCCGAGGTTGAAACCATAAGCCTTCGAGATGATCCACTGCTGCTGGTCGCGCATCCCAAGCGAGGCCCGAAACACTCGCGGCGGGCGCGCTTGGAGCAGGTAGCGACTTGGCCGCTGATTTTCTACGACCGGGGATCGAGCGACTGGACGCTCACTCATAGCCTGTTTCGCACCGCCGGCTTGGTTCCCAATGTAACTCTTGAGGTTGATTCGATTGAGACGGCGAAGCGGATGGTAGAGCGCGGGCTGGGTCTTTCATTCCTACCCCAACTCGCGGTTGGCCACGAAATTCGCACCCATAAGCTGACCACCGTGAAACTCCTGGATGCGGAACCATTGCGGCGAAGCCTGGATGTGATCCATCCCCGGCATCGTCCACTGAGAACGGAAGCGCGCGCGTTCCTGCAGATGGTTAGAGAAGCGGCGAACCAAGATTCATCAGGAGGCAGTCCCGGCAATAAAATAAAAGCGCGCCGATAGCTTGCCTGCGACTCGGCCAGATTTTGCCGTGCTCTCTTTTCCGCCTCCGTCCACAACCTGGACCACATCTCCACAGCATGTGCACAGCTCAAGAGTTTTTTACTGTTGCACGAGGTCGGGACATTGAGGCACCCTTCGAAACGCACCTTACATCATGGCCTCTGTACCCGTGAGTTCTCGACGAAATCAGCTCTTGGAGTGGTTTCCCTTCTACGTTCACCGTTTGGTGGGAGACGTACGATACAGGGCTATGAAGGATTACCAGCAAGCGTGGTATTTGAATCTGCTGTTTGCATCGTGGGTTTCGGAGCGACCGGGATATTTGCCAGACGACGGGCAGTTGTGGCGCCTCGCGAATGCGCGCACTCGGCAATTCTTTGAAAAAGAATGCGAGCCGATCCTGTGCATGTTCGAGCGCGAGGGCTCGACGACTGACGGTGCTGTCTGGATTTATAACCGTGTGCTCTTAGAAATTTACGATGAACAGGTGCTCAAATTCCACAAGAGGAGACGAAAATCCTCTAAATCCACAGATGACAACACCACCTCTTATCTAGATTTTGAAGGTACACTTAAGAAACCAAATGGAAGAGAAGAATGTAAGCTTCATCCGGAGGCTGGTCTCACGCAGTGGGGAACCTGCTGGGAGTGTTATGCAGAAAAATGCAGTAGCCAAGCTAGCTGAGGAGGCCCAAAGTTGCCCGGTATGCGGAGGCACTGGCTGGAAAGATGTAGTCTCTAGCGGTGAAAGGCGGGTTACACGCTGTGATTGTTTTCTGCAAACGCAAGCCCAGCATCTATTAGCAGCATCGGAAATTCCTTCACGCTATTTGGACTGCGAGTTTTCGAATTATGAGAGCGGTGCTGGCGAGGGTACAGCCGCTGCAAAGATTAAGATTGAAACTTGGACTGCTCAATATCCCTTGGACCAAAGGGGGCTTCTGCTGATTGGACCCAGCGGAGTAGGAAAGACTCATTTATCTGTTGCAGCGCTCAAGCGACTTACCCAAAAAGGTGTGCACTGCCTATTTTGCGACTACCGCGAACTTCTAAAGAAGATCCAGAATTCTTATAACCCATCAGTCCAGACAACAGAGCTAGACCTCTTGCGGCCGATCTTCGAAACCGAAGTAGTCTTATTGGATGATTTGGGCGCGGTGAAACCTTCAGAGTGGGTATGGGATACCGTAAGCCTGATCTTGAACGCTCGCTACAATGAAAAGCTGACGACCATTATCACGAGTAATTTCTTGGATGGCCCGAGCGCAGCGGCAGACAGAGTGGATGGACCGCGTCGTGCGGCACGCGAAGAGACATTGGGTGACCGCATTGGCGAGCGCATGCGATCCCGCTTGTTCGAAATGTGCAGGCTCGTGATGGTGAACGGAAAAGATTATCGGCAGAAGTTCCGCGGCAATGGCGCACGGTAGGATCAGGTAGGGATGGGTCTTCAAGCCAGGCCCAGCCATGCTCAGCCGCAACCTCCAAACCTGCTAAAAGGCAGCCACATCCCTCCGAGAGCAAAATCCACACTAGAATTACCTTGTGCTCGCCTGTGGCCTCGAATTCGTCGTCGACCGTGATGCTGAAGGCTTCGCATCGGTTCCGGCTGTGCCTGCGGTGTTCCTGCTTCGTGGCGACGATCCCCACTCTGAACCTTACGTCAGCAAGACTGCCAACTTGCGGCGACGGCTCCAGCGGTTGCTCGGTGTGCCCGCGGAACACAGCAAGAAACTCAACTTGCGCGATCGCGTTCGTTGGATTGAATACAGCCCGACCGGCTCAGACTTCGAATCCCGATTTTTACTTTATCAAGTGCTGCGTGCGGCGTTCCCGAAGACCTATAGCAACCGCCTCCGACTGCGTTTTGCGCCGCTAGTCAAACTTCATCTGGAGAATGAATTTCCCCGCGCGTCCATCACCACGCGGCTTGGCCGTTTGAGCGGGCGCAACGTTTACTACGGGCCATTTCCTTCGCGCACCGTGGCCGAGAAGTTCGCCAGCGATTCCCTCGATTTCTTCAAGATGCGCCGCTGCGTCGACGATCTGCAGCCCGATCCAAAATTCCCGGGCTGCATCTATTCGGAGATGAAGATGTGTCTCGCGCCCTGTTTTAAGGGTTGCAGCGACGAGGAATATAACGCCGAAGTGGCGCGCGTGCAGGCGTATTTCGACACCGGCGGAGAATCCCTGGTGCGAGAAATCTCCTTGCAACGCGACACCGCCTCAGCCAATCTGGAGTTTGAAAATGCCTCCGCCCTACACGCGCGCCTGGACAAGCTCAAACCCGTGCTGAGCCAACTGCCGGAAGTTGTTCACCGCATCGATCGTCTTTCCGGCGTGATCGTGCAGCAAAGTGCCATTTCAGAATCGGTCAACTTCTTTCGAATCGACGCGGGGCGCATTTCCGGCCCGGTGCCGTATGCCATTCAGTCCGCGGAACACACCAAGTCGCAGTCGATGGAATCGCGAATACAGGAAGCCCTAGCCTCGTTTCCAGCGCCAAGTGCAGGTACGACACTTGAAACCATGGAGCACCTGGCGCTGCTGAAGCGGTGGTACTACCGAAGCCGCCGCGCCGGCGAGATCTTTTTTGTCTACGAGAAAGGCACGTTGCCAATGCGTCGCGTAGTCCGGGGCATTGCGCGCGTTTATCGCGGCGAGAAATCAGAGGCCGATGCAGTCAATCCTTTACTCGGCTCTGCGGGATAGTTCAACCATGGAGAGGAGTCACGCAATATGAAAGCTACTAAACAAGACCGCAACGACAAGGCGCTGCGTGAGCATGTTCTTTATTTGCTCGAGGGGGGCGGTGCTCACGCCAAATTCGAGGAAGTGGTCGCAGGCATTCCCCCGAAGCTGCTCGGACAAAAGCCTGCTGGCCTGCCCCATTCACTCTGGATGCTGCTGGAACACCTGCGCATCGCGCAATGGGACATTCTCGAGTTCAGCCGAAACGCGAAACATGTTTCTCCGCAATGGCCCGAAGGATATTGGCCGAAGACGGATGCGCCGCCCAGTTCCGCTGCCTGGAATACTAGCGTCAAGAAATTCCGTCGAGACTTGAAAACGATGCAGGAGCTGGTGAAAGATCCCAAGACTGATCTGTTCGCCCCCCTCCAATGGGGTGATGGCCAGACCATCCTTCGCGAAGCCCTGCTGGTGGCAGATCACAATGCGTATCACCTGGGGCAGATGCTGGACTCACGCCGCTTGTTAGGAGCTTGGCCGGAGAAATGAACGTAGTGTTGGCCACGGATTTCGCACGGATACGCGCGGATTTGTAACCCTTGCAGGAAAAGCTAAGCTAACCGGCTTTGATCATTTGTACATTTCGCACGGGCCGCTTGCGGAAAACGACGCGCACGCCATCGCGCCATCGCTCGTCAATGCCGAGCAAGGCCCATTCAATTTCAGGCGAGATGTAATGCAGCAACGTGTCCGTCGCGGGATGCACACGGAGCACTGGAGCCACCAGGAAAAGCAGCGGTTTGTCCGCAGATAGCTCGCGCTCGGGAAAGTATCCGAAATGCTGGAACTCGCCGCGCTCGTGATGCCATGCGACTCGCGCCCAATAGTCGAGACCTTGTAATGGCAGATGAATGTCCTCATCAGCCTTGAGTTCGACCACTGCGAGACGACCGTCGCGAGTGACCGTTAGCACGTCGATCATGGCGCGATCTGACGCTGAGAACGCTGGCACTTGCGAATACAAGCAGGTCGAATCCAGACGTTCATCCACCGCCGCTACGTTTCGCACCACCAGCGATTCCAGCCAGCGTTCCGGATGCAGCCGCCATAGCGGATGGTCGCGTGGACCCTCGGGATGACGCACTTCGCCGATGCTTCGCACCAGTTGAACGAATGCCGCGAAGTTTGCGTCGCTAAGGACCCGCTCCTGTGCGCCCACGCCGAAGACGATTTGCGAGGTGCTCAGAAACGACCCCGGCTCATGGGCCAGCCGCGCTCGCGCGAACTCCAGACCATGACAACGGAAGGCGATCTCGGCAGTCGACAGAATCGCGATGTCGGCTTCGGACATCAGCTCGCGAATCTGCGCGACCGCGGCGGCAAACCTCGCCTGTACGGCTGATTCATCGGTCGAGTGTACGAGGCGAGTCGCAACGTTGCCGCAGTCGGAGATATCCAACGTCTTCAAGTTATCGTCGCGCTCTTCCAGTTCATACAACTGCCACTTGGCCGCGTCAGCGTTCAAATGCGCCATGCGTTCCCGAGTCAGGGCGGAAGTTTCCGCCGGCAAGATCAGCTTGAGCCCTTCGACAACGAACTTCCCAGCTTTCGCAACCCGGCAGGCATCGAGCCACAGAATGCCGAACGTCAACGCCGCGTCGATCGAGCCCTGCGTCTCCTGCGCATTAACTCCCAACACCGCAAACGCGGATTGCCCCCGATGCAGCAGGCCTCGCGCGTAGACAGGGCCAAAGGACCGCTCCAGATCCATGGACGAGGTAAGCCGGTCTACGGTAAGGCCCGAAAAGTGGCGCTGCAGCACTCGTTGCAACACGCGCTGGTAGGCCACGCGTGCGGCGCGCTTCGCGGTCGGGGTGCGGCGGTCGCGTTCGCGGCAAATCTCCAGCTTGGTCGGCTTCGATTGTCCCAGGCGCTGCACTGCCAGACGAAGAGTTTCATTCTTAACCTCAGCCTCCAAGACTCGCCGCACGAAGTTCCGTTCCTCGGACCACAAATGCAGCAAGCATTTGTTGCGCTCTCCGGAGATGGAATACTTCGACTGCGCGAGATCAAAAACCATGACGCCGTCTTCTATGATCACAGCATCGTGGGCGCACACCAAAAACTCTTCGACTGTGCGCACGAGGGATTCAGGAGTCACTGCGAAATTGTTTCAGGCGGATTACCAACTCGTCTGTGATGAGTGAACATGGCCGTGAGAGCCGGTCAGCTTCGTATACACAAAACGCGGGCGAGGGCGCGCCCGCGCCGCACGAGCACGTATGGGATAATGAGCTACGGAGCTTTTTGGAGTTCGAGGGCATCTAATCAACGTGGATAAAAATAGATTCTTCTTCCAGCATTACGGCCTGACGGAACGCGATCTTGAGCAGTATTTGGCAGCGGCTCTTTCGGCCGGTGGCGATTACTGCGACCTTTATTTCGAATATCTTTCCTCGACCTCACTGATGGTGGACGAATCGATGGTGAAGTCGGCTTCCCAGGGAATTTCCGCCGGATGCGGGATTCGTGTGATCGCGGGCGAGCGCACCGGATACGCTTACACCGACGATCTTTCGTCGGAGCGTATTCTGCATGCCGCGCGCACCGCAGCGTTAATTGCCAGCGGACCCGCAAAGACTCCCGTGGTCGGCTTCCAGGAGAAGCCTGCCCGCAGTTTGTATCCGGTGGCACTGCCTTCCGTAGACGCTGAAATCACCGCCAAGGTCGAGCTGGTAATGCGAGCGGATCAGGCGGCTCGTGGCTATGATCCACGAATTAAAGAAGTCCGCGCCAGCTACGCGGATGAGCTTCGGCACATTCTGGTCGTCGGATCGGATGGCACGTTCGCCGAGGATTCTCAGCCCTTGGCGCGGATGAACGTCTCCTGTATAGCGAAAACCGATGCCAATTCCGCACGGGGCAGTGCCGGCGGCGGCGGGCGCGTCGCGCTGGACTTCTTCTTCGGAGAAAAAACTCCGGAGTATTTTGCGAAAGAGGCGTCGCGCCAGGCGATCCTCCAACTCGACGCTCGCGAGGCTCCAGCCGGCGAGATGGAAGTTGTGCTGGGTCCCGGCTGGCCGGGCGTGCTTCTTCATGAAGCGGTCGGCCATGGCCTGGAGGCGGACTTCAATCGTAAGCAGACTTCCGCATTCGCTGGCTTGATCGGAAAACGAGTGGCCAGTGAAAAGTGCACCGTGGTTGATAACGGCACGATGCCCTGGCGACGCGGCTCGCTCAACGTGGACGATGAAGGTGAACCCACGCAGAATACCGTGCTTATCGAAAAGGGAATCTTGAAGGGATATCTGAGCGACAAGCTCTCCGCGCGCTTGATGGGAGTGGCGGACACCGGCAATGGACGCCGCGAAAGCTACGAACACATTCCCATGCCTCGCATGACCAACACGTATATGCTGGCGGGCGAAGATGATCCGCAAGACATTATTCGTTCCGTTCGTCATGGCCTCTACGCCGTAAACTTCGGCGGCGGGCAGGTCGATATCACCAACGGAAAGTTTGTTTTTTCGGCGTCAGAAGCATATTTGATTGAAGAGGGCCAGATCACAGCTCCAATCAAAGGGGCGACGTTAATCGGAAACGGTCCCGACGTACTCACTCGCGTTTCGATGGTAGGCAATGACCTGAAACTCGACGAAGGGGTAGGCACCTGCGGTAAAGACGGGCAGGCTGTCCCTGTCGGCGTTGGCATTCCGACAATCAAGATCGATCGGCTCACCGTAGGCGGAACAGCTCGAAAAGATCCCGGCGGCTTTATGCAGTAATGCCGAACGAGGGATCTGTTTCTCTTTTTCCTTTGTCCATAAGGGATGCTATCTGTAAATGAATTCTATGTCCCAAACCCAGCTTGAAACTCGAAACCAGCAAATTGCAACTGATCTTCGCGAACTCGCGCGGGACATCGTTCGTCGCGCTATGTCGGGCGGAGCCACTGCCGCGGAATGCGTCATCCGCGAAGGCGATGAGTTCTCCACCGTCGTCCGTCTAGGGCAGGTCGAGACTTTGAAAGAGTCTGGCTCGAAGTCGATCGGCATGCGTGTTTTCTACGGCCAACGTGCGGCCAGCACATACTCCAGCGACTTCTCCCGCGCCGGCCTTGACCGCATGGTGAAATCCGCGTTGGAGCTTGCCAAGATTACCTCCGAAGATCCGTTCGGAGGAATTCCGGAAGCCTCGCAACTGGGCTCGATCGCTGGCGATCTCGATCTTTATTCTGCCGACGTTTATTCCCTTCCTGGAGAAGAACGCATCAGCTATGCGCGGCGTGCAGAGAAGGCTGCGCTCGATTACGATCCTCGCATCAAGAATTCCGAAGGCGGTTCGTTCGAAGCTGCGACCGGACACAAGATTCTAGCCAACTCTCACGGCTTCGTCGGCGAGTATCAGCGTTCGTATTGTTCCCTCGCGGCGGTGCCGATTGCGCAGTCGGAGGACGGTGCCAAGCAACGTGATTACTGGTTCTCTGTTGCCCGCAGCCTCAGCCGGCTTGAGTCTCCCGAGCACGTGGGAAAGACCGCTGCCCAGCGCACGTTGCGCCGTCTGGGCGCACGAAAGTCGAAGACCGCGCAAGTCCCGGTGGTTCTCGATCCCATGGTTTCGAGCTCGATCCTCGAACACATTTTCGAGGGAGTGAATGGAGACTCCGTTTATCGCGGAGCATCGTTCCTGGCCGGCAAACTGGGAGAAAAAATCGCGGGCGATCGCGTCAACGTGATCGACGATGGTACCATCCCCGGTGGTTTTGGGACGAGCCCGTTTGACAGTGAAGGCGTTCCCTCAAGGCGCACCATCGTAATCGAAAACGGCTTGCTCAAGTCTTATCTACTGAACACGTACACCGCGAAAAAGCTCGGTCTCCAGACTACCGGCAACGCCTCTCGCGGATTGGCCGGAACTCCCGGAATTGGCCCGGGGAATTATTTCCTGCAGCCGGGCGCAAAGACGCCGCAACAGATCATCTCCGAAATCAAAGACGGCCTCTACGTGACCGAGTTTCTTGGGCACGGAGCCAACCTGGTGACTGGGGACTATTCGCGAGGTGCGTCGGGGCTCTGGATTTCCGGCGGGGAACTTGCTTATCCCGTGGAAGAAATCACCGTTGCCGGAAATTTGAAGGAAATGTTCTTTAATATCTCCGAGATCGGAAACGACCTTGAGTTCCGCGGGGCGGTTGCTTGTCCGACGATTAGGATCGATGGGCTGACAGTGGGCGGCGAATAGAACTTGTTGATTTCCAATCTGCGATTCTCGAATTATCTCTGCCACGAATTCCGAAGCGGCTGGCCATCTGCATTCGGAACTCGTTTCTCTATCGCCGATAGTACAATTTAATTGCATGGGCGGTCTCATCGAGCCATCTCCATTGACAGAAAAGGAACGCGACTCGAACTTGCGTCCCATTCTGTTCGGTGTGGCGCTGGTCGTAATGGTGGTCGGCGTGATAGCCCTGCTTACCCGCGGCGGTCCGAAAAGCGCTACTGCGCCGCATCCATACGCTGCCAACCTCAAACTGTCCAATCTAAAAATGAGTGCGGCGGAGAATTTTGTTGGCGCCAGCGTGACCTACATCGACGGCACTGTCGCCAATATCGGCGACAAGACCGTCATGCATGCGATCGTCCACGTTGCTTTCAGAAACTCGCTCGGAGAAGTCGCGCAAGCCGAAGATGTGCCTCTGCACGTTCTGCAGACCACCGGACCCTACCCGGATGCTGTCGACCTCAGCCTGTCGCCGCTGGCTCCTGGCCAAGGGAAAGCGTTCCGCCTCACGTTCGAGCACATCAGCAGCGACTGGAACCAAGCCTATCCCGACTTGCAAGTGACCGAAGTCTCGCTGAAGTAGAAAAGTCCGCCACGGATCTGCACAGATTCTCACCGATCAACTTTAGTCTTGCGTCTTAATCCGCATAATCCGTGAAAATCCGCGGCCGGGTTAGAATGCCTCATGGCCGATGCGAAGCCAATTCGTTTAACGGAGTCGGTGAAAGCTGCGGGTTGAGCGTCCAAGCTGAGTCCGGCGGCGCTGGACGCGGTGCTTGGGAAATTAGCCCAGCAGAATGACCCGAATGTCCTAGTCGGCTTCGATCGCGCCGACGACGCCGGAGTGTATCTGATCGGACCGGGCAGCGCTTTGGTGCAGACGGTGGATTTCTTCACCCCGATGGTCGACGATCCCTACACTTTCGGCCAGATCGCCGCCACCAACGCGCTGAGCGACGTTTATGCGATGGGCGGCCAACCGCGCACTTCGCTTGCGCTGGTGTGTTTTCCGGAAAAAGCTGATTTGGCGATTCTGGAACGCATTCTTGCTGGCGGACTTTCCAAAATGATTGAGGCTGGCTGCTCCGTCATCGGCGGCCACAGCGTTCGCGATGAAGAGATAAAATTTGGATATTCCGTGACCGGCTTAATTGATCCCGACCGGGTGCTCACGAATGCTGGTGCGAAGGCGGGTGATCGTCTGCTCTTCACCAAAGCGCTGGGGACAGGCGTGATCTCTACGGCGATCAAGAAAAAGGCGGCTAAGCAACCCTGGACCGATGCCGCGATCGCCTCCATGACCACGCTGAACAAGAAAGCCGCGGAGGTTATCGTAGGACGATTGGGAACGCCGAGTGTGGCGGCGGGCAACTCGCCCGTCCAAGCGGAGCGAAGCTCCGCAGTCAACGACGAACGACCAAAGACCAACGACCATTTCACCGTCCATGCTATGACCGACGTGACCGGATTCGGCTTGATCGGACATGCCCGCGAGATCGCGCTCGCCTCCAGCGTGTCGCTTCGCTTCTATGCGAATCGAATTCCATTGCTCGACGGCGCGCTGGAATGTGTTCGCGCTGGCCACATTCCCGGAGGCCTGAAAGCCAATCGTGAATTTGCCGAGTGTGTGCTTGGCTATGAAGACGAAATCAGCGATGAACTGAAGACGATTCTGTTCGATCCGCAGACCGCAGGCGGGCTCCTGATCTCGGTCGCTCCAAACGACGCAACTCGACTCACGCGGGCGCTCAACGCGGCTGGAGTTCCCGCCGTAGAAATCGGCGAAGTGCTGTCCGCGACCAAGCCCTTGATAACAGTTGTTCCCTGACTTCGAAGCGCTCCAAAGCAGCTAGTGAAATGCCTCGCCTCTTTCCAGCATCGCAAGAATCAGTTCCATCCGCCGCTGCTTCGTTTCCGGCTTCTTGGTGGTTTGCAGCCGGTAGGCAATGGCATAACGATTCGCTTTGTTGAGCGACTCAAAGAAAGCTTGCGCTTTCTTGTTCCGCCGCAATGCCGCCAGAAAATCCTCGGGAAAAGTTGCCTTGCTTGGGGAATCGTATGCGGCTGTCCAACGCCCGTCTTTCTTCGCCGCATCTATTTGGGCCAGGCCGGCCGCCTTCATCCGGCCCGCCTGAATCAGCCTCTTTGCGTGCTGGGTGTTGATCTTGGACCACCCGCTCTTAGGCCGTCTCGGGGTGAATCTTTGCCGCCACGAAACCTCGTCATGACGCTGCTTCTGGCTGTCAATCCATCCAAAGCACAGTGCCTCATCCAGCGCTTCGGCGTAGGTGACAGATGATTCTCCCGAGTCTTTCTTGAAAATGCGAAGCCAAATTCCATCGGATTGACGATGATTTGCGGCGAGCCACTTGCGAAACTCCGAGGATGATCGAAAGGAAAGGATTTGTGCGCCGTTGTCCTTCAATTTAAAAGTTCCCAAATCCGCGCCAGATGATGATCGTCGTGCTCCGCGACGAAATACAAGTGATCGACTAAACGAAAAGGAGTTTTGAGCCGCGGATGCGGGATCGATCGGGCAAACCGCGCAGCCTCAAGCCCTCGAACTCGAGCGACAAGCTGCAAGCGGGCATCACGGAACTCGGTCAGGATCTCTTCAAGGCGACGTTGATTATGCTTCGCTTCGTGAGTTTTTCGATTGCTCAAGTCGGCCGTCGTGAGTTCAGCCGCGCCCGCGAGGTAGTCGTCAACCCGCGAAATCCACAAAGGCTCCAGGTCGAGCAAGTGTCCGGCATGTTCCTGCACTGACCATTTTTCCGTCGGCTTCTGCACCAAGCGCTCGCTGGGATAAGCGCGAACCATCTCCTCTAACCTCGCCGGCGTACCTTGCAAGCGCACGCAGAGATTCGGATATAACTCCGCCGGGAACGAACACTCAAATTTCCGCTCAAACCAGTTGGGAACTTGACTCATGGATGCACCGAAATCACGAATAAGGAAAGCACAGAACCCAGAGTAACTTCCACGACGACTGCTCAAGATTTGATGCCCGCCCATTCGCGCGCGCATCTATAAATTAGCAAATCAGATCGGAGTTCCTTTCTTCGGGCTTGTAATTTTCCTAACTGGAGGCATTCATGAAAACTCGAAAGCTAGGACGCAACGGCCTGATCGTTTCCGCCATGGGCCTAGGTTGTATGGGCATGTCGGAATTCTACAGCGGACGCGATGACGATGAATCTGTGGCCACAATTCACCGCGCCCTTGAACTCGGCATCACCTTTCTCGACACCGCCGACGTCTATGGACCGTATATCAACGAAGAACTCGTCGGCAAAGCCATTCGAGGACGTCGCGACCAGGTTGTGCTGGCCACCAAGTTCGGCATCGTTCGCGACCCAAAGAATCCCAACGCTCGCGGCGTCAGTGGCAAGCCGGACTACGTCCGCCGGTCTTGCGAGGGCAGCCTGCGGCGGCTTGGCGTCGATACGATTGATCTTTACTATCAGCATCGTGTGGATCCGAACACGCCGATTGAAGAGACCGTAGGTGCAATGGCGCAACTGGTGCGTGAAGGAAAAGTTCGCTACCTGGGCCTTTCGGAAGCGAGTCCGCAGACTCTTCGCCGTGCGGTGAAGGTTCATCCCATTACCGCGCTGCAGACTGAGTACTCGCTGTGGACGCGCGATCCCGAAGATGAAGTTCTACCCACGTGCCGCGAACTGGGAATCGGATTTGTGGCTTACAGTCCGCTGGGGCGCGGCTTTCTGACCGGAAGATTCAAGAGCTTGGAG
Source organism: uncultured Acidobacteriota bacterium (assembly GCA_963762385.1). Classification (GTDB taxonomy): domain Bacteria; phylum Acidobacteriota; class Terriglobia; order Terriglobales; family Acidobacteriaceae; genus JABDBE01. Next base: position 339,188 of record CAVXKN010000004.1, read on the forward strand.
GATCTTCCTGCCGACGACTACCGCCGCAATTCACCGCGTTTCCAAGGCGAGAACTTCCAGAAGAATCTTGATCTGGTACGCCGGGTCGAGGAAATTGCGAAGGAAAAGGGTTGCAAGCCTTCGCAGTTGGCCTTGGCCTGGGTGATGTCCCAAGGAGAGGACATTGTGCCAATCCCCGGGACCAAGCGCCGCAATTATCTGGAAGAGAATGTCGGAGCTCTCGACCTGCAACTTACATCCAATGATCTGAGGCGAATCGATGAAGTGTTTCCGCGTGATGCGACCGCTGGGGCTCGCTATCCGGAACATATGATGCACTTGGTCAACGCGTGAAGCTCTTCGCCTGAGAATACACAAAAAGGGCAGCCTTTAGGCTGCCCTTTTTGAACCATAACTGTGTAAAGATCACGCCCGAGCGGGACTCTCTCCACCCTTGGCAATCCCTGGCCGTCCGGGCTCTGGCTTAAGCACCTGCTGCACGCCATCATCGGACTTCGGAGGAGGAGTCATCTTGGGCAATTCCTTGCCTTCGATGATCATCTTGATCTCGTTGGCGTCGAGCACTTCGCGCTCGAGCAGTGCCAGAGCAATCCTGACCAAAGCGCCATTGTCCGCTGAGAGCACGCCCTTGGCTGTGTTGTAGCCCTGGCCAACGATGCGGCGAACTTCGTCGTCGATCTTGATCGCCGTCGCCTCGCTGTAATCGCGATGCTGTGCAATCTCGCGGCCCAGGAAAATCTGCTCTTCCTTCTTGCCGAAGGTAAGCGGACCCAGATCGCTCATGCCGAACTCGCAGACCATCTTGCGCGCCAGCTCCGTAGCCCGCTCGATATCGTTACCTGCACCCGTGCTCATCTGATTGAGGAACATCTCCTCGGCGATGCGGCCACCCATCATGATGGCGATTTCGGTCTCCAGATATTCCTTGGTGTAGTTGTGTTTGTCGTCGATCGGCAGCTGCATGGTCACGCCGAGAGCCATGCCACGCGGGATGATCGTGACTTTATGCAGCGGATCAGAATTCGGCAGCTTGGATGCGACCAGTGCGTGACCAGCCTCGTGATACGCTGTCACTTTCTTTTCTTCCTCGGTCAGGATGAGCGACTTGCGTTCCACGCCCATCAGCACTTTGTCCTTGGCCAATTCGAAATCGTACATGAGCACGGCTTTGCGGTTTTGCCGCGCCGCGCTCAAAGCAGCTTCATTCACCATGTTGGCCAAATCAGCTCCGGAGAAGCCTGGTGTGCCTCGTGCCAGCACGGAAAGATCAACATCGTCGGCCAAAGGAATCTTGCGAGTGTGAACCCGCAGAATCTCTTCGCGTCCGCGCACATCAGGGCGATGCACAACTACCCGGCGATCAAAACGGCCGGGCCGCAACAAAGCCGGATCAAGCACGTCAGGACGGTTGGTCGCGGCCATCAGAATCACGCCTTCGTTTGATTCGAAGCCGTCCATCTCAACCAGCAACTGATTCAGCGTTTGCTCACGCTCGTCGTGGCCGCCGCCGAGGCCAGCGCCGCGATGACGTCCCACGGCGTCAATTTCATCGATAAAGATAATGCATGGGGCATTCTTCTTGCCCTGCTCAAACAGGTCGCGAACCCGGCTTGCTCCGACACCGACGAACATTTCAACGAAGTCCGAACCGGAAATCGAGAAGAAGGGAACGTTGGCTTCCCCGGCAACAGCTCGCGCCAGCAGAGTCTTACCCGTTCCCGGAGGTCCGACCAGCAGCACGCCCTTGGGAATGCGGCCGCCCAGCTTCTGGAACTTCTGCGCCTCGCGCAGAAATTCGATGATCTCTTTAAGCTCTTCTTTGGCTTCTTCCACGCCCGCCACGTCCTTGAACGTGACTTTCTTCTGCTGCATGGAGAGCAGCCGCGCCCGGCTCTTGCCAAACGAAAGTGCCTTGTTCCCGCCCGTCTGCATCTGGCGAATCATGAAGAACCACAGGGCAGCGAGCAGAATGAGCGGCGCCAGGTTCAGCAACCAACTGGGCCAGCTCCCGCTACTGGCGTCGCGGACGGTAATATTCACGCCCTTGTCGCTCAGTTTCTTGATCATATCGGGATAGTTCGTGAAAACGGTCGTGTGGAAGGTCGAGCCATCGTTGGCAAATTTGCCATGCACTTCCTGTGAGTTGATGGTGACCTCTTTGACGTTCCCCTGCTCCACTTCCGTCATGAATTGTGAAAAGTTGAGTTCCTTCTCTTTTTGGCCAGCTCCGCCCGCCTTTACCACCTGCCAAAGCAGGAACGCTGACAGCACGATCACCAGCCAGAAAACCACGGTCTTAACTGTTGAATTCACCTAGAAACTCCTGAAAATGTTGCGCCCTGTTCCAACGACGCGCCTGGGGCTCCGCTAACCCAATTAGATGCCAGCCGCAAGGATTGGATAGAGGAAATTACCAACTCCGCCATTCTAACGCTTCTTGTGCAAAAAAGGATGGAGTTCTTGCCGTGACTTAAGTCACAGCGAAGCTTCAGCTTGCAGCAGCCACATAGGGCAGGTTGCGAAGAGTCTGCTCCGGCGATCCCAACCCATAACCGACCAGGAATGCTTCGTCCACTAGGAATCCGAAGTAGTCCGGCTGTAATTGTACTCTTCGAGCCGATTGCCGGTCGAGCAGGGTGGCCAGCTTGACCGAAGCTGCTCCCCGGCCGCGCAAGTCGCTCATCAGAAACTCGCTGGTCACTCCGGAATGCACCAGTCCTTCGATCAGCAATACATGCTGGCCCACGATGTCGAGTTCGTGGCTGAAAAAGATTTCGAGAAAGCCCGCGGCTGTGTTCTCTTGCTCTCTACGGTATCTGGGCTTGATAAACTGGCAAATGACCGGCACTTCCAGGACGCGGACCAAATCGGCCATGAAAACAAACCCATTCTCCAGCAGCCCCAGGGCATGAATGGTCTTGCCTTGATAGTCGGAGGAGATCTGCCGCGCCATCTCGCGAACACGCTTCTGAATCTGCTCAATCGGAATCACCGTGCGCAACTGCTCGGGCTTAGGGCTGGCGTTCATTTTTCTGTGTGGCGAAGTCCATGTGGCGACGGGCAGCTCGCCCGTCCGCCTTTCGCTAAATTTGCTCCGAGCGCACCTCCCGGATCAATACTGCCTCGTCATTTTGTGGCCAGCAAACCAGTAGGCGCCTGAAAGCCGCGAACCCAGACTACATCCGTTCCGCTCACCACTACCGGCCACAGTTTCCGTTCCGGCCCGGTTACGTGCCGCTCTTGCAGCAGTTCTTTAATCTTCTTAGGAACCTTAGTATGCGCCGGCCAGAAGCGATCCCCGGGACGCCAGTTCCTGATTTTCAGTTCTCCAGCCAATAACGACCGATCTAGCAAATCTTCGGGATTATAACCCTTGGCAGCGTTTCCAGAAATTAATACTGCTTCGAAGCGCGATTCCGTCTCCCGAACCTCGACCGACCCAGGGATCGAAAGGCAATATTCGTAGTCCAGTTTGCTCGGCACTTCGCTTTGTAGCTCGAAGCGCAACTCGCCCTTGTTTCGGAGAACCATCCATCCATTCGGCAACTCCGTGGCCTTGGCTGATCCGGGCCGATCGGAACTTAGAGCGAGAATATCTTCCACGTGATGGAAATCCAGCCGCAATCCTAATGATTCGCTGGCGGCGCGAATCACGCGCCGCTGCAACGCCAGAGGCAATTTCAACAACGCCGATACCGTAGGCACGCCTCCCGCCCAAACCAACGGCAGCGTTCGCGCAACTTCCTCTCGCCAATACTCCTCCTCGACTCGCGCGATCTCCGCCGTCTCGGCAAGGGCCTCGCGCGCCCCCGGGTTCAGATAGCGCTCCAGACGCGGCAAAATCCCGTGCCGCACCCGATTGCGCATATGCCGCAAATCGCGATTGCTCTTGTCTTCCCGCCAGCTCTGTTCCAGCCCCAGCAGATAAGCCTCAAGGTCTCTCCGTCGGATTCCAAGCAGAGGCCGAATCACAAAAGCTGAGAACTGAGAACCGGGAACCGGCAACTGGGGATAGATTCCCGCCAACCCACGCGTCCCGGCCCCACGTACGATTTTCAGCAATACTGTCTCCGCCTGATCATCGAGCGTATGGCCAGTAGCAATCCGGTTCAACCCGCCATCGAGGAGTAATTGCCGAAAGTACTGGTATCGCATCTGGCGCGCCGCGGTTTCCAGGCTCAAACGCTTTTCTTCCGCGTGCGCGGCGACTTGGCCACTTTCGCAGCGCAGCTGTAGTTTGTGCGCCTGAGCCAGTTGGGCGACGAATCGTTCATCTTCCTCCGATTCAGCCCCACGCAACTTATGATTGAAATGAACCACGGAAAGAACAACGCCAATTTCTTTGCGAAGCTCCAGCAGCAGACGAAGCAACGCGACTGAGTCCGCTCCGCCCGAAACCGCGACGCCAACGCGATCCCCAGCCGTCAGAAGCCCGTATTTTCGAATGTAGCCCAGAACGCTCTGCCGAAGCCTCTGCACGGCAACATAGTACAGCCAGAGACAGCCTGGATCGCATCTTTGCTCACGACCAACGACTAACGACTGCCCTTTTTCATCTTCTCCAAAAACCTTCCCACGCTCACCACCGCCCGCCCTACTGTCCCCCGCCCGATCTCCTGGACATCGTCCCACGCTGTGACCCGCACTGAATAAAACTTCCCATCGAACGACTCCAGCACCGCCTCCGCCCGTATTCGCGATCCGATTCCGCTCGCTGCACGATGTTCCACATGGATTGCCGTGCCGACCGTGATCTCATCGCCCTCGCAGTAAGGATGCAGCGCATGGAAGGCCGCCGTCTCCATCAGCCGGATCATGTCAGGAGTCGAATACACCGCCGGCAATTCGGGATGATGCGATGTCAACGTGTGCTTGAACTCAACCGTCTCCTCAACCGTCGCGCGAGCGCCGATTGGCATTGCTTTCGCCATAAAAGATCCCCGCAAAAAAGAAGAGCCAATGATTCTAACGAATCACCGGCTCAGTTTTTCCTGCGTCTTTAAAATCGCCGTCTACGCCGCTGTCGTCTGCATCCGCCGGGATTCGATTCCATCCAGCGCATGCCACAACGCCTTCGCGGCGTTCTCCGCCGCAACCAGTGCCTGCTCAGTTGCCTGCGGATTCGACTGCAGCCGCGTTCCTAACTGCTGACGCCAGATCTGCGAGTGGTAAACATCCGCCGTCGTATGCAGAGTGAAGTAGGCGGTGACACGTTCGTCGGCACCGTACATCTCCCGCAGCCCACGCGCCTTCTCCTTCGCGACCCGCGGTACTTGCGACTCATACGCGTAGAAGGCCGCCAGCGCCTCTTCTGGCGTGCCCTCGCTGGCTACGCGATGGAAGAATGAAGTCAACTCCTTAACCTCGGGCACTGGATTATGTCCACGCATGTCGCGTCGCGCGCCCATGCCTTCGGCAAAGTCCAGCCACAACTCGGAATGCGGCATCGACACATCGCCAAACGTGTCGTCTAATCCCTTCTCGTCCGCCATGTTGGCCAGCACCGCCCGGCGCAGTTCGCTTTCGTCGAGGCGGATACCCAGTTCCGCCAGGTAGATTGGAAAGGCCTCCACATGATGGTAGTAATCCCGCGCGTACTCCCGTAAATCCTCGCGGGTGAGTTCGCCCGCACTCCATGCCTGATAAAAAGGATGGCAAAGCAGGTCATACTTTGCGATCCGCGTATCCAGCTGTTCGAAGAATTGCTCAGTAGTCATAATTGCAGCCTCCCGGACAGTCAACTATACGGGGCGGGGAGGGTGCATGCAACTGGCTCCAATCCGGGAATTCCACCGCACGAAAACACAGTTTTAAGCAAGCGAAGAACAACTCACGTCAGATAATGTAGGTGCGGGCAATCCTCGCCCGTGCGAGTGCCATTGTTGTAGCGGTGAACATGGAAAAGCGAATTGCGATTGCGATGATTGGAGTTCTGGTTTCGATTCTGTCCGCAGTCGCGATCGCGCAAACCGGCCGTCCTGAAATTCTCAGAATCTCTCCTACAAGTGGTCCGGAGGGTTCGCGCCTGGAAATCACGGGCAACAATTTGCAGAACGCCTCGGCCGTCTTATTGGGCGCGGCCAGTTCCACTTTCAGTCTCGTTTCGCCGGAAGAACTCATCACACTCGTTCCGCATAAAGCTGCCAGCTCGACAATTACAGTGGTCACGCCGCAGGGTCTTGCTGTGAGTCCTTTCGCCTTCGTGGTTGCGAACGATCCTCGCGTCCCCGAAGACGTCAGCTACAAAGCAGGATACGTGAACCCATTGCGGCCACCAGGCGCCTTCAAGTCCGCCATGCTGTGGGGAATCGCAATCGCTGACACGCGCGTACCAGCCCACGAATCCGCCCAAGTAGAAATTGCCTCGACGCAACTCACCTGTCGCGTCGATGGCAAAGACATAACCCTGAACGACGATCTCGGCAACGTGCGTGGCGGTCTCTACCAGCGCGATCCGTGGTTCGCTACCGATCAGCACGAGCCAATGGCCCTGACGCACGATGCAGCAAACCACGCAGTCGTGCTCCCAGTCGGCCGGCGCAGCGATCGCGTCTGGCATTTCTGGAGTGCCTCGCCACGAGCTGCGCTACCATCCGGCAACCTCGAGGGCTGCACCGTCACCGCACGCGTCAAGATTTCTCCCGGCGCCCTGCTGCAGATAGGAATGGACTATTGGCGCTCGCCGACCGTCGCCTACGGATTAGGCGGAAACAATCAAGAAGCCGGCGCCAGCAACTGGTATTTCCCCGGCCAGTGGCAACAAGCGGTGTTCACCGATATCGGAGGGCCTCAGTTTTTGCCGGGAAGCCGTAAGAACGACCTTGGGGTAGCCTTCCGTAGTTGGCCATGGTGAACATCTGTCGCCCGCTGCTTGCTAGAATAGACACAACGGATGGCGTTCACCGAACATTTCGACGTAGTTGTAGTCGGCGCCGGACACGCCGGATGCGAAGCCGCCATGGCCGCAGCCCGCATGGGCCTCAAGACCGCCCTGTACACTCTCAATGTCGACCTGATAGCGCAGATGTCCTGCAACCCGGCCGTCGGCGGAATCGCCAAGGGGCATCTGGTGCGCGAAGTCGATGCTCTCGGCGGCATCATGGGAGAAATCACAGACGCGGTCGGCATTCAGTTTCGCTTGCTGAATACTTCTCGTGGACCGGCCGTCTGGTCTCCGCGCGCCCAATGTGACAAACAAGCCTACCGCCTCAAAATGCGTGAGGTCCTCGAATCGCAGCCAAACCTAAAAATCAAGCAAGCCGAAGTGGCGGAATTGATTATCGAAGAAGCTTCAAGCTCCGGGCTTCAGGCTTCAGGACTCGCTACGAACGGCGACGTGGAAGAGATTGCCTTTCCTGAAGCCCAAAGCCCGAAGCCTGAAGCCGTCCGCCGCATCTGCCGCGGTATTAAACTGCGCGACGGCCGCACTGTCGGCGCAAACGCGATCATCATCACCACCGGCACTTTTCTCAATGGACTCATTCACTGCGGAGAACAACAATACCCCGCGGGACGCTCCGGCGAGCCGGCCGCTGTCCTGCTCGGAGAATCGCTCAAACAACTCGGACTGCGCGGCTGCCGCCTCAAGACCGGCACTCCGCCACGTCTAGACGGACGCACGATCGACTGGTCGCAATTCCAACTTCAGCCCGGTGACGCCGATCCCACTCCGTTTAGCTTCCGCACCAAGCGCGTCGCGCATCACGATTCGCAAGTGCCCTGCTACATCACTTGGACCACGCCGGAGACGCAACGCATTATTCGCGAGAACGTGCATCGTTCGCCCATGTATAGCGGTCAGATTCAATCCATCGGGCCACGATATTGTCCATCCATCGAGGACAAGATCGTAAAATTCCCCGACAAGACGACGCATCAGCTCTTCCTCGAGCCCGAGGGTCTGAACACACACGAGATTTATGTCAACGGCATGAGCACGTCTCTGCCGGTTGAGGTTCAGCTGGCAATTCTGAAGTCGATCCCCGGCCTCGAAACGGCGGAAATGCTGCGTCCCGGCTATGCCATCGAGTACGACTCCATCGATCCCACCGAACTCGAGCGCACCCTTGAAACCAAAAAGATCGCGGGCTTATTTCTCGCCGGCCAGATCAACGGCACCAGCGGATACGAAGAAGCCGCCTGCCAGGGCCTCATGGCAGGAATCAATGCCGCGTTGAAAGTAAAGAATGAACCGCCCTTAATCCTCGATCGCACTGAAGCTTACACCGCGATTCTCATCGACGACCTCATCTCCAAGGGCACCAACGAGCCCTATCGCATGTTCACCTCTCGCGCCGAGTTCCGCCTGCATCTGCGCATCGACAACGCCGACCGCCGCCTTACTCCGCACGGCCGCAGAGTCGGCCTGATCTCCGACTCAGCCTGGGCGGACTTTCAGGCCAAGCAGCAGCGCCTGGAAGCAATGAAACAACTGCTGGAACAAACCAGACTCACCAGCACAATGCTGGAAAAGATTTCTGGTGCGGAAGTAGTTTCAATCTGTCATCCCGAGCGGAGTGAGGCGCAGCCGAACGAAGTCGAGGGACCTTGTGTTCCTCTGGTGCAAGCGAATCATCTTTCTGCTGCTACAGGTCAGACCCTTGCCCAACTGCTAAAGCGACCCGAGGTTACAATCGAGACCCTGACCCCGATCCTCCGCGAGCTGGACCAGACATTTTTCGAGCGAGAACAAATCCGCGCCAATCCGCGCGAATCCGTTGCCGCTCTTTCTTCCGAAATCCGCAACGAACTTAAGTCAGTCGAAACCGAAATCAAATACGAAGGCTACCTGCTGCAGCAACAACGTGCCATTGACCGGCTGAAAAAGGCCGAGCAGCGCGCCATCCCCGACTGGTTCGACTTATCAGTCGGTCAGTGGCCTTTCCCGCGAAATGCAGGAAATTCTGCTAAAGATAAGACCTCGTACGCTGGCTCACGCGTCCCGGATTCCCGGAGTGACGCCGGCGGCAGTGTCGTTAGTGCACGTCTACATCGAAATTCAAGCCAAGCGCCGCCAGCAAGCTGCTGTCCTATAATTCGCGTTCAGAGAAGTCCGGCCGACCGCGGTATTTTCGGGATGCGCTATCTTGTTAGCGAGTCCAAGAATGAGCGCGTTGTTCTACACCCAAATCGAAAGCCCCCTAGGCCCGCTACTGCTGGCCGCTGACGACGCCGGCCTGCGCCAAATTCATTTCGTGAATGGACGCCAACCGGCAAAGCCAGAATCTTCCTGGATAGAAGATCGCGCCCAGCTAACCGAGACCATCCGCCAGCTCCAAGCCTATTTCGCCGGAGAGCTGGAGAACTTCAATCTGCAACTCGCGCCCGAGGGCACGCCATTCCAACTCGAAGTCTGGCGCCGCCTCTGCGATATTCCCTACGGTGAGACAATTTCCTACGGCGAGCTGGCTGGCCGAATCGGAAATCCCAAAGCGTCGCGAGCGGTTGGCCTCGCCAACGGCTCCAATCCGATTCCCATCGTGATCCCCTGCCATCGCGTCATTGGAAGCAACGGTAAGCTCACCGGATACGGCGGCGGTCTGCCCATCAAGGAGAAACTGCTGGCCTTGGAACGCCGTCAGCTCCGTCTGCTTTGATCCGCCCTTGTTCGGACGAATCCTGGAAACTTGAGCCCTGACCGCATGAAAGGCCAGTTAGGTTAAAATACAAATTACTTTCACACTTCGTGAGGATTCCAGCCGAATGCGGTACGTCCTGGTTTTATTGACATTTCTTGGCTTCATCGCGTCCGGCCTGGCGCTGCGGGAACACTACCGGACGGACTCGTCTCCTTGCAGCATTAACGAACGCTGGGACTGCGGGATCGTCAACCACAGCCCGTTCGCGGTGCTGGCAGGCATTCCGGTCGCTGTCATCGGCATGGCAGGTTATGTGCTTCTGGCAGCGCTTGCGCTTAAGCGCGCTTACCTTCTGTTTCTAGCCGCAGCTTTGATGGGCCTTTCGTTTTCGCTTTATCTGGCGCACGTGGAAGCTCATATCCTGGGCGTGTGGTGCATCTATTGTGTGGCCTCGCTCGCGATAATTTCTTTGCTAACTCTGTTAGGGCTTGGAACAGTTGTGCTTTCGCGCACTCGCAGCGCGGATACGGTACATTAATTAAGGCAGGCACTCATCGTAATATGAAAAGAACCTTGGGTATATTTGCTTTCTCGATGGCCATGTTTGCTGCCGCGGCTTTCCCTCAGGACTCCGTTAACCCCGCCCTGCGTCCGCCGAAAGGCGCGCAGATCGCAATCGTGGTCTTTGAGGATTTGCAGTGTCCGCAATGCCGGCGTCAGGCGCCTCTGGTCGCGCAAGCGGCTAAAACTTATAAGATTCCCGTGGTTCGCCACGACTTTCCGCTGCCCATGCATAACTGGTCGTTTCAGGCAGCGGTCATCGCCCACTATTTCGATAGCCGCTCCCGGCAGCTTGGGTTAGATTTCCGCGATTACATTTTCGAACATCAGCCCGAAATCTTCCCCACCAATCTGCGCCAATTCGCGGAAAAGTTCGCCGACGAACACAAAGTCGATTTGCCCTTTGTCGTGGACCCTCAAGGCAAGTTCGCAGCTGAGGTTAAGGCCGAACAAGATTTGGGCAAATCACTTCCCGTGGATCACACGCCGACCATTTACGTGGTGAGCAGCAAATCCAAGAGCCATCCCTTTATTGAAGTGAAAGAACCGAGCGATCAGCTTTTTCAGACCATCGATGCCATGAAGGCAGAGTAGTGAATTGAATTCCCCATCGTCCCCGGGAAGGAGAGTAATTTTATGGTGCTAAGCTTTGCCAAAGATATTCGCCCGCTGTTCCGCGATACTCCCGATGTGGACACGATGAAGGATTTTGGCCTCGATCTTTCCTCGTTCGCCGATGTTAAAGCGAAGGCGAAAGGGATTTACGCAAAGCTCCTCGACGGTAGCATGCCCTGCGACGAGCCCTGGCCAAAGGATCAGACTGCCCGGTTCAAGCAGTGGATGGACGAAGGCATGGCGCCTTAGAGCGCGCTATTTCTTCAGCCTCTTTCGAAGGCGTGTTTCTTCTCTAACTCCTCGAGTGCCGCCCGCATATTGCCTTCAAACTTCCCCGCCTGCTCCATCAGGGACGCACTCGCTGTGGCCCACCCTTGGTCCAACTTGATCAGACCTTGAGCCTCGACCTTCCCGGCAATCTCGAGAACATGCTGTGGCGAAGACTCAACGTACATCGCCTCGGCCGGGTCCCCGATCCAAACCCTACCGCCGACCAATCGCGTGTGCCAGTACACCTTTCGCGTCAGCAGCAACCCTATGTCGTCATCGCTGGCTTTGCCGAATACCCATTTACTGTGCTTGAAATCGTAATGACGGCTGGAAAACTGCACCGGCACCAGCTTGCCCGACTTCACGAACTCCAGTTGCCGGCGGTCGACTTCTTTGCGTAATGCGCTGATCACAGGGTCTTCTACGTCCTTCGGCTCAAGCGACGGCAAGACTTCGCGCACCGTCGCCGAAAGATTCACCGCGACCGGCGCATGCAACCCAGCGGAGTTCTCCAGTCGGATGTCGCCATGCAGGAAGAAAAAATCTGCCCCCGATGTGGATTTGCGAAAAGGCCATTGCAGAGCAAACGAAACTGGCAACCCGGTCAGGGTCACATAGATTTTCTTCTGTTCGTTTTCGTTCCCGCTCATACCTGCCCGTTGTCACAAGTTTCGTCGATATTCTACCCCGAGCCAGCGCCGTAGGAATAAAATCGCCGTAAGAAGGAGCATAAATCCGCCTTCTCATCCCACTCTTACTTTCCTGATTCGTACCTGATGAGATGACCGCCAATAAGAAAGGCGGCCCGAAAGGCCGCCTAACTGAGAACGGAGAACAGAGAGCACAAGTTAATTACCGTCCGGCGGCCGCACCCTTGGCCAGTCCGTTCGAAGCGATCTCGCCACTCGTCATCAACCAAGCGATTTTCGCCACCACATCGGCCATGCTTCTTCCGGTATCCGTATTCGCATCCACTGCCGGATGCCCTTCGCCATCGGTGTGCATGACCAGAACGCGCGTGGCCGCCTGCGCCTTCTTGATGACGTAAGGCAAGTGATGCCGATCATTCCTGGTCAACGTTGGACCAAGAATTACCAGGTCGAACCCGCCTCGGCGCACCGCCTCGTCAATCCCCTTGCGGCCCACCGCCGTCTCCACCTGGTGCCCCGCCTTTTGTATGGAAACTGCTTGTGAGGCAACCACTTCTGCGTCGCCCTCACCGTAGAGAATTTTGAGCTGAAATGACTTCTCACTCTTCGCCATAATGTGATAACGCCAGCCTTTCTTGCCGCTGACTTCTCACGGTAGCAATGGATGGAAGATAAGAGAACGTCACCGAAGACCAATCCCGCATAGGAAATATCGCTACTCCGATCTGACCGACCGTGTCACCAAGTTGCCAGGCTTGATCCCGCTTTCTTCCAGAAGCTCCTCCGGCCGAGGATTTTCTCCTGCAATTGCGGTTCGACCGAAGTACAATGAACCGGCATCGCTGTTGGTTGCAAAATAGTCTAGTCCGCGGAGGAGCACTTCATGCGTGTGCTAGCGGTCTGCCTCGTCCTGATTACGCAATCTCTTCTGGCCACAGCCGCCGACCAAAAAGATCCCACCGACCAAACTGCTACCGCCACTTGCGATTTCGCCGACGGTCTGGAAATCACCGTGGAATACAACAACTCCGTGATGAGCGAGAAAGATCAGCCGCACAACGGGAAAGTATGGCTGCCGGCCGGCTCTCCCCTGACGCTTTTCACCCAGGTTCCTCTCATTCTGAATCACGTAGAGCTCGCCGTCGGAGCCTACAGCATGTACGTCATCCCAAATAAAAAGGAGTGGACCCTGATCGTAAGCCGGAACGTCACCAGCCCCAAAACCTACGACGAAAAACAAGACCTGGTGCGCGCTCCCATGGAACTTGGATTGGTCGACTCGCCGCCCAAGAAACTGCAGGCTTCCATCGCCCACACTGCGCCCAAGGTGTGCAGCATCCGCCTGTACTACGAAACCACCGGAGCTTTCGTGGAGTTCAACGAGAAGTAGCTGCGCACAATCCTCGTATGCGCATTCATTTATTCGCGCTTTTCTCCTTGGCCGCTTGCTGCTTCGCGCAGAACCTCACCACCCAGAGATCCAACACCACGGAAAACCTGCGCGGCATCAGCGTGCTTGCGAACGGGGTCGCCTGGGCGAGCGGCACTCACGGAACTTATCTCCGCACCATCGACGGTGGAAATTCCTGGCAAGCCGCGCCCGTTCCCGGCGCCGAAGACCTCGACTTCCGCGACGTGGAAGTCTTCAGCCCCGACCTCGCCTACTTGCTCAGCGCCGGACCCGGCGATCAGTCGCGCATTTACAAAACCACCGACGCCGGCAAAACCTGGGCGCTGCAATTCACCAACAAGAATCCCAAAGGCTTTTTCGATTGCATGGCTTTCTGGGATCGCGATCGCGGCATCGCCGTCGGCGATCCTGTCCCCGACAATTCGGGCACGCTCAGATTTGAATTGATTTCTACCGAAGACGGCGGCAAGACTTGGACTCCGCTTCCCCCGACTCCATCCCAGCAGCGGTCGACGGCGAAAGCGCATTTGCCGCCAGCGGTACCTGCATCACCGTCGAAGCAACAACCAACGTCTGGTTTGCCACCGGCGGAAAAGTCGCGCGCGTATTTCGATCCACCAACGCCGGCAAAACCTGGACCGTCGCCGAAACTCCAATCATCCACGGCCAAGACTCTACCGGCATTTTCTCCATCGCCTTCCGCGATCCCATCCACGGAGTGATCGCCGGAGGAGACTACAAACATCCCGAGCAGAACGGCCCCAACCTCGCCTTCACCAACGACGCCGGCCTCACCTGGACTCTGTCGCCGCTTAAGCCCCAAAGGTACTATTCCGCCGTGGCCTTCGCCAAGCCGCACTCCGACAGCGGGGCGATCGTTATTGTGGGATCGTCCGGATCCGCCTTCGAGGATGACATCGCAAAAACATCGGGACGGAAAACGCCCCCGCACAAAACGTCACTCGAGAAAACCTGGAACTGGAATCTGAACGCAGTCAGCGTCAGCCCAACCGGCGAAGCCATAGCCGTCGGCCCCAAAGGCCTGATCGTCAACATTCCACCCGCCCGCTGAGCTTGCAGACATACTCTCCGTGTTATTTGTTTTGCCCGTCCCAGCTGACAAGTCTCTGACAACCCCCAACCAACCAGACAAAAACATGACGACGATTTAACTCGCCGCTGACCACCCCATGACAACCTAACCTGTCGCCCGCCCTAATCTCCTATTACGACGCTGAAGATTTCGTAAACCACGACTTAGCTCAGCCCCGGATCGCAGAAAAAGCTCGAAGGAAAAAATCATGAAAACAATCTCGTTATTCGCCTTGGCACTTACTCTCGGCATGGGAACGGCATCCCTGCTGCACACCGATAACCGCACCTCCAGCCATTCTCAGACCACAGACGCCGCATTTCGCGATGGATTGTATCTGGGAAGACTCGCCGCCGAAGCCGGTGCCGAACCCCACGTCGCTCGCGGCCGTTGGGCAACCCTGGGAGATCGCGCGTTGTTCTCAGCCGGCTATCAACAAGGATACAGCGATTCTCTCGCCAGCCATCGGGCTCCGACCACGCGCCAGGCCGAATAAACCGAGCCGACCGATACGCTCATAACTTTTGAGGCATAAGCCTCTTCGAGGTGCAGTATGAAATACAAAATTTTGCTCGCCGCCATCGCTCTCGTCCTAACCATTTCTATTTCCAGCCGGCAGATCGTGAAGGCGGGAGCGCCCGCCACGACCAGCCCGGCCGTCGCCGCCATCCGAGGCATGGTCAAATTCGAAGGCACCGTGCCCAAGGCCAAGTCGATCAGCATGGCCGCCGACCCGAGCTGCGCCAAGCAGCATCCCGGACTCATTTCCACCCCAGAAGTCGTCGCTGACTCCAAAGGCGGATTGCAAAACGTACTCGTATTTATCTCCGACGGCCTGGGCGATCGAACTTTCGATCCGCCCGCGCAGCCGGTAGTCATTACGCAGAAAGGCTGCCTTTACCAGCCGCATGTGCTCGCGGTGCAGGCCAACCAGCCCATCGAAGTGGTGAACGACGATCCGACCATGCACAACATTCATCCCACCCCAACCAATAACCGGGAGTGGAATAAAGCTGAGCTTCCGGGAGCCAAGCAGGAAGAGGCGTTCGCGCGGGAAGAAATCGCCATCCCAGTCCGCTGCAACATCCATCCCTGGATGCGAGGCTACATCGCGGTTCTAAAAAATCCTTATTTCGCCGTAACTAAGCCGGACGGCACTTTCGATCTGCCCAACCTGCCGCCCGGAACTTACACGATCAAAGCCTGGCACGAAAAACTGGGAACGACCACTCAGACCATAACGGTTGACGCAAACCAGACTAAGGAGATCAACTTCCTCTTCAAAAGCATGTAAGCTTTTGTCGCGACCGCAAGGCTACCCGCGCAATCGATGTCGAAAAAAGCGACGAGCGCTGCGGGTAGCCGCGCAGCCGTGCATCAATAAGTCGCCGAGAAGCCGCTCAGCACCCCATCATCGTCGGTATAAGCTCCCACGATCACGTTGTGATCATTGATCCCGTAACCGAAAGTGCGATCGCCCTTAGGCACGTGAAACTTGTAGACTTTCCCCGCGTGCCGCAGCGCCCCGCCGTAAGAATCGCCCGTGCCCTCCCAGGAATAAACCACATCGCCCAGATTGTTGATCGCCGCAGCATCCGAGTTCGGCTCGCCCGGCACATTAATCTTCGAATACTTCTTGCCGTTGTAAAGCGACGATTCCGAATCAAAACTCGAATCCAGCCATACCTCCGTCATCAGGCCGGCATTATTGATTCCTCCGCCGAGCGTATCTTGCGATCCCGGCACATCCAGCGTCGTATATGTGCCGCCTTTCAACAGGAACCCGTGCGAACCTTTCGAGTCCCCAAAATTTCCGTTGATGTACCCACTGTCGTTAATCCCAAGAGCCTGCGAGCCAGTCGCGCCCGCCGGACCAATGTCGGTGAACTTTCCCTTCTGATACAAGAATGCCTGCGCGGTGCGACTGGAAGTCGCGTAGTAGCCCACGATCGCCCCGCTCTCGTTGATCGCGAAACAATAAGTGTCGGTGCCCTTCGGATCATCGATCTTGGTTACCTTCCCGCCAGATAGCTTGAACCCGTGCCGTACTCCACCGCTGTCAACATACGACCCCACCATCGCACCGGCATTGTTGATCCCATAAATGCCCGTGCTTTGCGCCCCTGCAACTTTGATGGTTTTGAATTTGAAGGTCAGCGCTGGCGTCTGCGCAGCCGCATTCACCGAAAGCAGTGCCAGACCTAACCAGAGCAAGCTTGAGCTTCTCATCGATTTCTCCTCAGCAAAGAATTGTGCACCGGGAACGGTCGACTCCGAACTTCGGCCTACCAAACTATCCGTGATGCCAAACTCTGTCAATGGACGTAAATCTTCCCCAGGAACTTATCTCCTCCGCAAGTTTCGTCATTCCGAATTAACAAATTGTCATTCCGAGACCGCTTCAGCCGTCGAGGAATCCTTCTCGGCCTTGCGCGAAGCTTCAACCCCGCCCGTATTCCGTAATCTCCCCATCCACTGCCACGGCCACATATTTGTGTGTCGCCACATCCCGGAACTGCACCACCTGATGCTTCGCCCGCGCCATCTGTCCCCACCGGCTGGGCTTCGTCGGATTCTGCTCAATCGCCTCAAAGATCCGCCCATTCAATTTGAACTGGACCATCCGCAATCGCCCACTGCCCACCCGCTTCACTTCCAACTTCTGATCGTCGACCATGACGACGTCGCCATTCATAAGCTGCATCGCCACCGATTGCAGCGCCTTTTGCTCCGCAGTAACAAACATCAAATTACTCCGCTGAGAACTGAGCACCAGGAACCGAGAACTGAACAAAAATCCCACTTTCCTCAAGCCAATGAAAGCGGACGGCTCACCCATCGTTCGTTCCCACCCCGGATGCCGCTCGTGACCCACAGTTTACTATCCAGATTCGCGCCAACCAAGGACCGAGAACGAGGACTCTGAAAGACAGGAAATCCCACCTTCCCCCAAAACATGTAGGGCGGGCACCCTCGCCCGCCATTCCGCGCGACGTCGATGCAGTTCATCGTCCCACAGTTGGCAACCCAGATTCTTGCCAATCCGAATCCCCCCTGCCGAGCTGTCACAAATATTTCACTTCTCCGCGCACACTACTGAGAACCGAGAACCAAGAACCGGCAACTGAACCAACAATTCCCACTTCCGTACCCAAAACATGTGGGGCGGGCGCCCTCGCCCGCCATTCCGTGCCAAGTGGATGTGGCTTATCGTCCCACAGTTTACCGTTCAGGTTCTTGGCAACTTCAATTCCACTCTCTGCACCCACGAAACAGCAGCAAGCACGCAAGAATGCAGCCCGCGGCGCACCTCGTGGCAGATGTGATGGATTACGTGATCAGTCAAGACCTGACCTCGCACACAACGCTGTCGGATCGCGGTCGCTGCTGTCGGGCCTAACAGGGTTTTTAAGCGTATGGCTACATGGCGAACAAACGGCGCAAGCTTGCGCTACTGCCCGGTTTCATCAATTCCTTCCATCAATTGACAAACGAATCCCCCTGTTTAGCCCGGAAATGCAGTAGACTGGCTTGGCAGTAAGGATTGGTCCGGGGAGAAAGACAAATGAATTCGATCCTGAGAAATTTCTGTCTCCTGTTATTCGCAATGACTCTGCAGGCCCAGACCTTCACGACATTTGCAGTCAATCCTCAAGGCGGAGCAGTCCCAACTGCACTGAATGACTCTGGGGAAGTGGTGGGGTCTTATGGTTGCGAGCCACGCGGATGCGGCTTCAGCCGCGACCCCACCGGAAAGATGCATCACCTAGGAAAGGTAGTAACTCCCCTAGCCGTTAACGACTCGGGGGAATTCGTCGGCTACTATAATGGCGGCATTTCTGCTTTCTACTCCCTCCCGGATGGTCAACTCGTGAAGTTTCTTCGGGGCGATGATCCTTTGGCGATCGGCGTCAACAATGCGGGCTACGTCGCGGGCTCATACTGCACGAGTTGCAATCTACACAAACAAGAGTCTTTTGCTTTTCTTATAGACCCCTCGGGCGCAATCTCTAATATCTTCTCGGCGTACTACATTTTCACGCGTGGGATTAACAATCTGAATCAAGTGGTCGGAAGCTGGGCCAACGGTACCCAGCCAATGGGCTTTCTCTACTCGCCGAAAACCGGCGTCAATGACAAGTTGAATTTTCCCGGAGCTGTGGCCACCAATCCATCAGCGATCAACGACAACAGCGAAGTGACGGGCTCGTGGACCGACTCAGAGGGCATCGTTCATGGCTTCTATTGGACGCAGGCAACAGGCTTCACATCCTTCGACGCGCCCAAGACTACTGATACCCTCCCGTTCGCAATCAACGCCTCGGGAACCATTGTGGGGTATTTTTATGCCAATTCTTCAGGCACACTCCAGAGTGGTTTCATGCTTGACGCCTCCGGCACCCTGACCGTAATCAACGTGCCGAACTCGATCTCAACGCAGGCCTACGGCGTCAATTCCCAAGGCCTGATTGTTGGCGCATATGTGGCTGGGGCGGCCGGAAAGCAGACCAAGGGCTTCCTTTACCAACCCGCAAAATGAAACTGAACGGTATAGCATCGGAGCCTGCCAGCCCTGTCCGCAAGGTCGAGTGCAAACTGTTTCAGATTACGTAGCCCTGAAAGGACACAGAATAGTTGCGCGTAACGGCTACCGCCCACCCTTCAACATTCCGACCACCCGATCAAAATCCTCCAGGTTCCCATACTCGATCTCGATCTTCCCTCTGCCCTTGCGATCGCGAATCCGCACCCGCACGCCCAACGTTCGTTCCAGCTCGGTCTGCACATGCCGCACATTCGGATCCACCCAGCGCGCCGTTCCCGGCTGCTTCTCCTTCTGCAAAGGCACATTCGTATTGAAGACCAGATCCTCCAACTGCTCGACCGACAGATGTTTTTTCACCGCTTCATCGGCAATCTTCGGAATCAGGTTCGGATCGAGCAACGTCAGCAGCACCCGCGCTTCGCTGAATCCCAGCTGCCCCTCCTGCAGATATTGCGTCACCGACGGAGGCAACCGCACCAGCCGCATATAATTCGAAACCGACTCCCGCGAAATCCCCACCCGTTGCCCAATCTGCTCTTGCGTCAGCTTGAAATCCTGGCTCAACTTGGAAAATGCCGACGCCTGCTCCATGCAATTCAGATCCTGCCGCTGCAGGTTCTCGACCACGGTCATCTCCGCCGCCTGCTGGTCCGAGACCTTGCGCACCATCGCCGGGATCGTCTTCCGCCCCGCAATCTTCGAAGCCCGGCAGCGCCGTTCCCCGAGAATCAGAACGTAGCGCCCCTCGCTTCCCGGCCGAACCGAGATCGGCTGGATGACTCCATTCACCCGGATCGAGTCCGCCAACTCCTCGAGCGTGGTCGCGACAAAGTCTTCCGAAGCCGATTCATCTTTGGCGAAGTACCGCGTCTGATACGGATTCTCATCAATCAGCTCAAGCGGAACCTCGACCACCGCCTGGCCCCGCGCCGCCTGCGCATGCACCTCAGGCAAAACCCCTGGTTGCGCGGGCGCCTCCACTACGCGCGGCCCCGAGGGCAACAAAGAATCCAACCCCCGCCCGAGAGCCCGCCGCTTCTCGATCGTCTTATCAAGCACCTTGTCAGTACTCGCCGCCACTGAAGTCGTCATCGTTTTTTCACCCCTATTCTCTGTCATTCCGAGCGCTGTCGAGGGACCTTGCGTTTCACCCCGACACTAAAAACCGACGTCATCCTGAGAGGACGAAGTCCCCCAAGGATCTCGCGCCGGCAACGTCAATCCATCCCAACACATCGACGTTTATCGATCTAATATATTGATGGTCGTCAATTTGTTCCGCTCCTTGATCCACCGCTTCCAGCGCGGAGCATTCACCACTTGCTTCTCCTCAACCTCAGCCGGCGCAGGCATCTCCATCGGCAAACTGTGCCCAATGATCTCCTTAGCCAACTGAATGTAACTCTCCGCCCCGCGCGACCGCACGTCGTAAAGCAGCGCGGGCTTACCGTGACTCGGAGCCTCCGCCAGCCGCACGTTGCGTGGGATGGTTGTCTGGCAAAGCTTGTCGCCAAAGTATCGATTAAGTTCCGCCGTGACTTGCTGTGCCAGGTTGGTCCGATCATCGAACATGGTCAGCACCACGCCCTCGATCGTGAGCTCAGGATTCAACGACGCCCGGATGCGCTCAATCGTGTCGAGCAACTCCGACACGCCTTCAAGCGCGAAGTACTCCGCCTGCATCGGAATCAGAATCGAATCAGCCGCGACGAGAGCATTGAGCGTAAGCAGATCCAAAGCGGGTGGACAGTCAAGCACCATGTACTTGTAGCGCTCGCGCAGAGGCGCAAGCGCATCCCGCAGGCGAAACTCCCGACGCTCCGCGTCGATCAGCTCCAGGTTCGCCCCGATCATGTTCTTGTGTGCTGGGATGAGCCACAGCTGATCAAGCTCAGTCTTCTGCAAGGCTTGATCCGCGCTGGCCTCGCCCATAAGAAGATGATAGGTGCTGATTCGTTGGGGATCTTTGACCAGGCCGAGTCCGCTGGTGGCGTTCGATTGCGGATCGCAATCGACCAGCAGCGTGTCCACCTCTGCTGCGGCAATGGACGAGGCCAGATTAATTGCGGTCGTAGTCTTGCCCACGCCGCCCTTCTGGTTGGCAACCGCGATGACGCGTCCCATTTAGTTTTGAAGAATCGGAGAGACAAATGCAGAATAGGCCGAGTCGTTGTGCATTTGCAATGACAGATTTCAGTGCAGCGTATTCACCGGTACATTTCGTTGAGGCGTTAGCGACTTACAAGTGAAGGGCAGCCATTTTCCACAGAAGTGTTCCACGTGGAACGTCCGGATCGGGTGAGCGCCTGTTCAAGTGTTCCACGTGGAACACTCTTTGGATTTGCGCCTTATTTCTTGAGAAGTGTTCCATGTGGAACACTCCCTTCGATGCGTGCCAAAGGTTCGAGAAGTGTTCCACGTGGAACACTTTCTCCGGCACCCCCCCTGCCCTTAATCTTTTCGCCCCGTTGGATCGTTAGTGGTTTCCCACTTCAGCCTTGTTCCGACACAGGAATCATCATTGGAGCGCAAACTGTGTGGCTATTTCTTAGGTAAGCTGTCCCACTTATTACTGTTTTGGTTTGTATCGATGCCTTCAATGTTATCTAGTCTGGTGCATGCGGTTCTTGATTCCTAATGCCGATGACGAGGACGCGGCTTGCGGAAAGAGGGACTGGCAGTGCTGGCCTCCAGGTGAAGGTTGGGGTGAGGTCTTGGGATTGCGTGAGTTGGGCATGGCCGATCAGGAGGGCGAGGCGGCCTGCGGGGGCGACCAGGCGGGCTGCGATTGGGAGGATGCTTCCGAAGTGCTCGACTGCGCGGAGGGTTACTACTTCGACGGGCGGGTTGGGGAAGTCCTCGGCGCGTCCGGAAAAGACATTGATGTCCGTCAATGTGAGTTTGCGGGCGACCTCGCGCAGGAAGGTTGCTTTCTTCTGGTTGGACTCGATCAGGGTGAGGTCGATTTCGGGTGCCCAGATTTTTATGGGAAGTCCGGGGAAGCCGGCGCCTGAGCCGATGTCGATGAGGCGGATCTTCGCGGGCGAGGGCGCCCGCGCCACACGAGGGAAGAGATGGCGGGCGGCGAAGAGGGATTCGCCGAAGTGGCGGGTTACGATTTCTTCTTCGGCGCGGATGGCGGTTAGATTGATGCGGGCGTTCCAGCGGATTAATAGATCGATGTACGTCGATATATTAAGCAGGTCGTTGGCCGTTAGTCGTTGGTCGTTGGCTGACCCGTCGTTGGCTGATCCGTCGTTGGCTAGCCCCAGGAAGGGTTGCAATAGTTCGGCTATGCGGTGCGCGTCCATTGCGAGTTGCGATTGTAGACGGCAGGGAGGAAATATCAAATCGCAGGGCGCGCGGCGAATCTTGCGGAGACTCTGTGCGGCAGCGGAACTGCCCCACTCAAGCCAAAGAACGGCTTGAATGGGCCACCGGCGGACACTTCGCTGTTCGCCCGTGGTGGTAGAATCGGGGCATGGCAACAACGCAGCTTCAGACATTTCCTTTTCCACTATCAGGCCGCACTGAACTCAGGCGGACCGGCGAAAGAACCATTGAAATCGACTGTATCGGAATAAGCGCCGAACATGCTGAATGGTTGCTGTCATTTTGGAGCGCAATGCAGGCAACCGGTCGGTTCCGCATTGAGTTCGGGAACGTTGTTTATCCAGAATGCTTGTTCACTGAGGACAGTAAAGAGTGGCCGCAAGGCCCCGGCCCGCACAACGTCTCATTTTCAATCCACGTTCAACCCGATTAGTTCTTGGGCGGGAGAATTTTCAATACTGAAGACCCGGAAAGCTGCCCGCGTTGGCAAGTGAACCCCGGCAGAGACTCTTATCCTAGATTGAAGGCCCACCAAAGATACCCGGCAATGAAGCACGCAAGGCTGGAAAAGCCAAGTGCTTGAATCAAAGGAGTACCGCAGCCGGGTATAGGATCGGACGTTTTGCGCGTAATTCTCATAGAAGAATTGCAGTAACGCACCAAATACAGCGCCGTAGAGTATCGAGAACGCCAAGATGATCTTGGCTATGAAAACTCCGGTTCTCGAATGCTGATCAGTTCCAAAGGCAATCGACGCAGCGGCCACCGTGAGTAACAGCTTAACCACACCGATGTAGTTTTTGAGGTGGGAATTGAACGTGTTTGTGGCGGCTGAAACCGGCAGTTCCCGCCCGCCTCCCTTTTCGTAGTGAACGAAATCTTGGGGATCAAAATAGAACGAAGTGCTGCCGCGAAGTGATAGCCAAGCCGCCGTCCATAAAACTGTAAACAACAACCCGCTGGCAATCGCAGGCCAAACCGCTAGCGGGATTGTGATGCAGTGAATGATAAGAATTATGCCGCTGCGTGAAGATTCTCAGCGCCTTGCCGCTTGAATAAGACGAACACGTGACCAGGCCGCCCGCCCACAACGTTCGTGACTGCTTCCCAGCCCTGCTTGCCGAGTTCATCTAGCTTCGCGTTGATCCGGTGCAGTTGGGCCGCATCGACCGGTTCTGTAACGACAAGTTCTTCGACTTTGTATTGCCACGTTGGAATGTTCATGGGCAAAATTATACATCGAAATGCCAGGGTCCTCGGCGCTGCCCAAGGAACCACGGAAGATACTTGCAAGTGCCAGCCGGGTAGTAGAATCGTGGCCAGAAGGAGTTTGGATTATGCCACGACGCAGACCGTTCGGCAGTAGAAAACCGCAACCACGGGGACAGGCGACTTGGTGCCCCGATTGCAAAGGCAAGGGCGGAAATGAATCTTGCCAGAAGTGCCACGGGAAGGGCTACATTCTCGGTATGGTTATAAAATGAAAAGGCGGTTCGCTGTTGGCCATTTGTTGGCCAAAGTTGTGCCAAGCCTGCCCGAACTGCCCCATTTGTCCCCTGTGAACACGGGCTATGTTGTTGGCGCCCGTGCGGGGCGTGAATCTTTTTTGTCGGTTTACGGCACGACCGAAGTCGTGCCCTTCCCAAAACCTGCGTGAATCGGAGTTGTTCCGCAACCACTGAGGTCGTGGCTTTCCAAAGGCGGCGCTGAGGTGAAAATTCTAAGGAGGGTGGGGGCTGCGATCAATCGTGCCGGCATTTCCGACTCCCGCCCGTTCGCAAAAAACGTGTTTCCGTCTCATGACATCCTTTCCAGACTGTAAAGCATGTCATGGGACTGGACACAAAAAACGCGAAGGAACGGGGCACCCTCTGTGTTGGTGGCGGCCGCGAGATCAAAAGTTTGGGCCACCCGTTAGGCTCGAGTCGTCATCAGACCAAGGATCACGATGTCGGTTGACGGCGGTCGGGCGTTTCTGGGCTTACGCGCACCTCATAGTGCGTGGCTGACGGTTCTATGCGCGACAGAAGCAACTTGGCCTCTGGCTCAAAGATAGCGACCGTGTAGTTGTCGCCGGCGAACCGTCGCACGGCTTCGATCGAATCGAATAAGTTCACGACAACGAATTCGGTTTCTTCTGGGCCATCGCTACGAAAAACGTAGCCGCCTCGATAGTCAGAGTCTTTTCTCAGGTCTGGCAAGACCTTCTCTCTCAAAAGCTCTTCGTAGGCATCCGCATTCTTTCGTTTTGTCCAGCCCTTCCAATGTCGCGCGATCATCATTTGCCTCCGGTCTATTTTGGCATCCTCGGCTCCTTCGCGGGGCTGTTTAATTTCCGAGATCGCGGTCGCGAGATCGATTTCTTGCGTAGAGTGGTTCCCTTCGGGGGAAGGGATCGTTCGAGACTATGGCGCGGGCTTGGATGGCGCGATCCATGCGGCGCTTGGGGATAGGCTGTGCGTGCTTTGTGGTGCCCATGCGGGGCGTGAATCTTTTTTGTCGGCTTGCGGCACGACTGAAGTCGTGCCCTTCCCAAGGACAGACTCCGTGTACAGGTCCTTGGTTGGGAGTCCTCGGCCCAAGGCCGAGGACTCCGCTGCCTTAGGATGACAACGCGGGGCGGGGCGGAGACGGTGGTGTCCATCGAGCGCGCTTATTGGGTAACTTGTGCGCGCTATGGCTAGCGGGCACAGGTGGAGATGACCTTTTGGTATCTCAGCGAGCAAGGGAACGGCTGCTACACTCGCGAGTTATGGCGGTAATGAGCGAAGAAACACCGGTGGTGGGCGCGGATAAGGTTCATGCGCTGGTGCAGTTGCTGCGGACGCGGTCGTACGAGGAGATTCGGCAGCGGATGTACGACAATCCGCCGGGGAGCCCGTGGTGGTCGGCGTGCAAGATCGAACTCGACATTCGCAATGGGGAGCAGATCGCGACGGCGCTATCGGCGACCTCGCACGTGCTGGAAAAATTGCGGGCTTCGACGCAGCACTTCGAGCAATTGGCGGAGACCTTGCATGAGAGCACGAAAGAAGTGCTGGATATGCTGGCCGGGACCAAAGAGGCCGGGCGGCGGTTGGAGATCGCGGTTTACGTCACCATCGGGATCACGCTGGTGCAGTTGTTCAATCTGATTTTTGAGGTGTTTCGCAAGCGGTGAAGTTGGGCTTCGCGAGAGCCCAGTGTCGCCAAAATCGGAGTTTTTCGCCCGTGCTATATGGGTATCAGCTTGCCGTTTTCTAATCGAAAGCGATCTCCGCGCCAGACTATTTCGTGACCGGCGAAGCTGATGATCCAGACCAGCAGGGCGACAAGGTCGCGGACGGGAATCCATGCGAGGTTGCGGATGACCTGGCGATCCCGCAGCACAGATTTCCCAACCACCATGGCGACGGCGATACGCATCGCCGCGGTACATGCCAACAACGCCCAGGCCCAGCTTGCGCCCCGAGCGAAAATTAATGCCAGCGCGGCCCACGGCACACCGAAGGTCAGGCCGAGTCCGGCGTAGCCCCAGAAGCGGGAATCACGAACGGTGCGCGCCCAGCGCAATTGGTGATCGAGGAAAGCGCGAAGCGTGTATCGAGGTAAAAAAGTCTCGACCACAACATCGGATAACTTTACTTCTAGCCCCAGGGCCGCGATGCGGCCGCCTAACTGATAATCATCAGCCAAGTACTCGGCGAGGGCTTCGAATCCGCCAATGGCGTGCAGATCGCGGCGGCGAAAAGCCAGGGTGGAACCGAGTCCGAAGCGGATTCCGCGTTCGATGTTTTGGGCCACCAGCACGCCTGCGGAAAAGTCGGTGCTGATGCCGAGCGATTCCAATCGCGAGCCCAGAGTCGAGTTGGCAGCGCCGCGATAGAGGCAAGTGACTAAGCCGACTTTGGGATCGGCCAGGGGAGCAAGAACTCGGCGCAGATAGTCGGGCTCGACCCGAATGTCGCTGTCGTTGACGATGATATATGGATGCTGCGCCTGGCGCGCCATCTGTGCGAGGTTGCTGACTTTGGTATTGTTGCCCAGTTTCTCTGGACAAATCATTAAGCGGATCGCATGGCGCGGGAACTCCGCTTTCAGTTGTTCGACCAATGGGATTGCGGGATCGTTGACGTGGTTGACGCCGAAGATGATTTCGTAGTCTTGGTAATCTTGCAGGCAATGGCTGCGAAAGCTGGCGTACATTTCGGGGTCGGTGCCGCGAAGCGGCTTGAGGATGGAGACGGCCTGTGTGGGACGGACACTCTTGTCCGCGGCCTTTCGTTTTCGGAGAAATCTGGCCGCGCTCCAGAGGCAGAGGGCGTAATAAACGATGCTTGAAATCGTTCCTAGTACAGCGAAGGCTTCGATGATATGAACGGCGTAGCGAATCATCTGCGTGGATGAGTCTAGCAGCATCGCCGGAGCTTGCCGGGTGGCGTTTCGAGCGGATTAGAAGCCAGTTCCTAGTTTGTGGTTCTCAGTTCACAGTCGTCACATATAATGATTTTGTAGGCAGCTGGACCGGACGGTCGCTCTCGACGCTTCGGCGGCGAGGGAGGAAAGTCCGAACTCCGCAGAGCGGTGTGCCGGATAACGTCCGGGAAGCCGGGTTCAAGCCCGGTTGACGGCTAGTGCCACAGAGAACATACCGCCTCGGTGCATCTTCGGATGCGCGAGGTAAGGGTGAAAAGGTGCGGTAAGAGCGCACCGCCGATGCAGTAATGCAGCGGGCAGGGCAAACCCCACACGGAGCAAGACCAAATAGGGAGGGATTCCGGGTTCGCTCGGATCGTGCCGGCTCGGCGCGTCACAACCTCCGGGTAGGTCGCTTGAGCCGCGCAGTAATGCGCGGCCCAGAGGAATGACCGTCCTGCGGGAGCAATCCCGCAGACAGAATTCGGCTTACAGGTCCGGCTGCCTTAAACCATTTTAGTGTCAATGACTTACTGAATCGCTCTCGAAGATTGTGACACGGGTGTGACCGTGGATTCGAGGCCGGAGTTGTTTTCGAGGATTGACCGTACCCTTTCGCGAAGTTCCTTTACAAACGGTGTGTAGTGTCTCTCGACCGTCTCGATTGTGTCTCCCAGCATCTTTGCCACATCGTAGGGGCTCCCGCCACGACTCAGCATGTCTACGGCTAGCGTGTCCCGGAATCGGTGCGGGTGAGCATTCGTGACACCGGCTCGTTTGCCCAAGGCTACCATCCGTTGGTAAAGACGAGGACGAGTAAGTGGACTTCTGGTGGAAGGATTCAACAAGACGCGGTCGGTAGGCTGCGGTCGTCTCCGTCCATGATCCGATTCCAGAGCGAACATCAGCTCAGTGTGGATCGGGAGTAACACTTTCTTTCTGCGTTTTTGGGTCACACGTTCGATCTCTTTGCTGTCGAAGTGAACTTCCCTCCAAGTCAACAAGACTGCGTCGGAGCCACGAAATCCGGTCCATCGCAGAAGGAGGAATATCAGCAGATCGTCACCCACGTGCTCCCTCAACTTTGCCAAGTCAAGGGCCGTGAACGGCTCCGCTCCGCGCTCGGGATTCACTCCGGGGCGCCCCTCCATCCGAACCGGGTTTTTTGCAATCATCTCGTTCTCGAGCGCAAATGCAAACAAACGATGCAGAATCGCAGCATCCAGAACCAACCCAGTTGCTCCACGGGAGTTCTTTTGCTTCTTGATCCTCCCGATGCGCCACACTTTGAAGGCCTCCATGACGGGTTTCGTAATGTCCGTGAGTTCCGTGATCCTTCTCTCAGCCAAATACGTGTCGAATTCTCGGAGGGTCACCCCATATCGGTCGCGTGTGGAGTTCTGAAGTTTGCCAATCCCCATTCTCTGTTCCATGTAAGCTGCGAACGCTTCTTGCAGATCGCGCCACGTCGGCGCCCGTCGCTCCCTAACGCCAACAAGCTGTGCCAACCTGCTATATGTCTGGTGCGGAAGCGATGTCTTAAGTTCGGGCCAAAATAAAGAGTCACGGCCTTCGGATAACGCTATCTCGAGGCGGTGAACCACCCGACAGGCCGCGTCCAGATTTTTGGTTCCAAGCGAGCACCTGACACGAATGACTCCAGTACGAAAGTCGACGTGGTATGCGTGCCCGCGTTTATGAACGTTCAGCATATCGGCAAAATTCCTTACAGAGACTACGATCCACGCACGGGGTGAGACGTTCTATTCTGTCCGAAACGACTCAGCTCAGTCGCTTCATGTGTCGTTTCTCGATCTGGAACACAACATCGACAGCCACACATTTCCTGCCTCTCTTCCCACACGTCGCGAAGTCTAACACCTGCGCTCCAGTTCTGCGAAGCCGGTTGTAAACAGTTCCACGTGAGCATCGCCAGCGATTTGCCAGCTCTTTAATCGAGAAGAATTCCTGCCGACGCGGAACCGCCTCACTCGCTGTCAACCCGTCGGATTCTGGGAACGTCGTGGTCATTTTTCATTTTCTGGATTAGTCAATGAGACCTAGGATCGTCACCTTCAGAACTTGACCCCGCCAACGCATCCCATTGAGCCGTTCCGTCGCGTAACTAGCTGCCCGATCATTCATCGTGACCGTCGCCGTTGTTACGTCATCAAACGAACTAATTTGTATCTTGATGAGTTCCCCGTCTCTCTCGAACAGGTCGCGCAATTCTCGCGGGCTGGTTTTGTCCGTTAGGTACTCGACCAGCAGTTTGTAATTCCGTTTTCTGTGCTTCTTCAGGTCTACTTCATCGTCGTCTTCCAATTCATCGTCTTCTAGGTCATCTTCTTCGTACACGGTGGTCCTCCAGTCGGAGCGATTTCACGTTGGTCGCCCTTCCCTATTTTCAATTTGGCGGCCATGACTGTGACTCTGTACCAGAAGCGGTGGGTCGCTCGCGGCTTACACCGATTCACTCGCCCGCTCCGGTGAGCTATTTGGTTTTAGGTCCTGCATGGGGTGCAGGTGTTCGGGTTCCGACATCACAATAATTCGGCTCCCATACTGAGAGTCTTCGGATTCCACCTGAACCGCTGGCCCGATTCCAACGCCACACCCGAGCAGCCAAGGTGAAACATCAATTTCCTTCCGGTTCGGTTTCGGGTTGTTTCAGTTTGCGGGGTCCGCGATCGCGATAAACGAACGCATTCACTGTCAACGCTATAGGCTTCCCCTTGTACTTAGCCTCGGTTATTACAACGCCATGACTGCTCGCAACCACGTCCGACTTACCAGATTTCGAGGGAACGGCTGCTTCGAGTTGCAGTTCAATCTTCAGCTTGTTCTTTTCACGCTTTACAATCAGAGCCATAACTCACGTCCTTTCTTTTTGGCGAATCCTGAGGAGTGTTTGGTGCGTCTCAGAATCCGGTGTTATCCGGTGTGTCCATCGATCCTCCCCACGACTTCTTTGTATTGGGGGATTTTCTCTGATCTCAGGGATCGCTCAAAATCAATTCAATTTAGTTAAATCGTTCGTATTTTGATTAACCGAAATCTGAATGGCTGGCCGCGCGGAAGGTCGCCAACGACCTACTCTTGGTTGCCACCCATTTCTGTCGTCGTTCTGGATTTCGTCCAACGGTCCAGCAGCTTCGCCGCCGCGTTTTCACTGCGCGGAATGCGTGCCGGCTGCAGAATGATCTCTTTCTTGACCGCAATGTGTTTTGCTTTCTCGAATAGTCGTTCTAATGACTTATCAATTCTCGGAAAGGGCACGCTCAATTGGTTTGCGACGGTACGCGAGTCGGTGCAAATCGTGATCCCATTGTCTTCGTCCCACACCAGACCTGCGATGCGTATCGCCGAGATAATCGCGCAGTATTCACTCTGGTCTTTCGTTAGTCCATCCCTCCACTCGATGTGCGATTCCCCCGTGTCCACGCAAACCCAAGCGAAGCCGGAACCCTTTCCACTCGCTGTAGCGCCTAGACCACAGACATCGAATTGCTTTCTTCGAGGTATACGCCGCGGTATTCCGAGCTGCGCCTGCTTTTGGTTTTGTGCCCTGGTATCTGTCGGCTCTGTCTTGGGTTGGGTCTCTTGAAGCTGCTCCGACGGAAATTTGCAGTCGAACTCCAAGTCGCCGCGATTATCCGTCATCTTCAGCATGTAGAGGATGCCGTCTTTTTCTGCGTCGAACTTTGTGACCAATGCGTCTCCCCCGAGCGTGGCCCACCTGTCCTCCCATTGGCGCATCCGATTGCGAAACCCGCCCACCAAGACGTGAAAGTGGGGATTGCTACGAACGCTGCCGTACTCGGTCACGCGGAACCACCGAAAGTCATCGCCGCCCTCGGCCTTCTCCAGTTCCTTGATCCACGTTCGAAAAAGCTCCTCGGCCCGGCGTTTGCTGGGCGGTCCAGACGTTAGTTTCAAGGTGCAAAAATAATTCCATGAATACTTGTCCAGCCATTCTCGATACGCCTGAATCGCCGACTCTCTCCGGTCTACTTTGTCTGCTGTCCTCATCAGTTCCTCCTCGCTACACACTGATTATCTGAGGTCCAAGAGGAGAAGAGAATCCGACTTTATTTAGTTAAAACGCCTTTAATTTGATTGAAAGTTTGAGTCGGAAATCCTCCGTGAGTCGTTTGCACTTGTGTGAAAGAGCGGCGATTGTGCATGGGCCGGGGAGCGACCCCCACATTGCATTCGCCGTGTTGACCCGGCGTGCGGATGCCGGGAAGACAATTGCTTCCTGAGTCGGATCGCCTCCCAGCGGTTTGTCAGGCGAAAATAGGTCTTGTCCTTTTCTCCCGGGCGTGATCAGTTTGCGTTTGACTTCAAATCAGCAGGTATTCCCAATGAAACAGAATCGAATCTGGGATCCTCTTCGGGTAGCGATGCTCATAATAGGGATGGCTGCGGCAACCTCTACAGCTCAGCACCATACGGCGGCGCCAACGGCGACGGGGCGACGTTCGCCATCACACCCACGGGAACTCTGACCGTCTCGTACAGCTTTGCCGCGATGTCAGCCGGTGGAGTGAACCCGAACAGCGGTCTCACTCTCGGTACCGACGGAAACTTCTATGGCACTGCCACCTACGGTGGCGTTAACGCCGGAACGGTATTTAAGATAACGCCTGGGGGCAGCTTGAGCGCCCTGTATCAATTCGTCGCGGGCGGCAGCGACGGAGGATATCCGTATTCGCCGCCAATCCAGGGCACAGATGGCAATTTCTATGGCACAACCTCCGGGTACCCCGGGGGGTACGGTACGGTATACAAGATCACACCCGGAGGCAAGCTCACCACGCTTTATTCATTTGATGGCACCCACGGCGAGTTGCCCCGGGCTCCACCGGTACAGGCAACTGACGGAAGCTTTTACGGGACGGCGTCCGACGGGGGCATTGACAATGATGGCGTTGTGTACAGGATTACGATTTCTGGCAAGTTCACCGTGATCTACAACTTTGACGGAACGCACGGCGCCAAACCTTACGGCCCTTTGGTCCAAGGCAGTGACGGGAACCTTTACGGAACCACAAGTGGAGGCGGCACAGCCCCGGGTTTTGGGGTCATTTTCAAGATCACGACGGATGGCAAGCTTACCATCCTGCATGACCTCAACGGGACCACTGATGGATCTGGTCCGATTGCCGGTCTGGTACAGGCAACCGATGGCAACTTTTATGGCGCAAACAGCGGAAGCGGAGGAGGTGGCAACACCATATTCAGGATCAGCCCGCAAAAGCCTTACCCCTACAAGGTACTTTATAGCTTCGATGGCACTACCGGCGCTGTTCCCTCCGTCACGCTCATCCAGCACACGAACGGGATTTTGTACGGAGATACTCCCGAGGGCGGCAATGAAAATTGGGGCACCTTCTATAGTCTGAATGTAAGCCTCAAACCATTCGTCAGTTTGGTGTCTACCTCTGCTAAGGTCGGGAAGACTATCGAGATTCTTGGGCAGAGTTTCAAAGGGACAACTGCAGTTTCCTTCAACGGAACTGCTGCAACCTTCAAAGTTGTGTCTGGTACGTACCTCACCGCGATCGTTCCCAAGGGAGCAACTACAGGCTTCGTCACAGTCACAACACCCGGCGGTAAGCTGAAGAGCAACAAGAAATTCCGGGTCATCTCTTGACGCTTCGATCTTCGATCGGTTGGGGATGAAACATCTAAAGCCGTTGTCGAGGTGACCTGCTCCCCGCTTTCCGCACAAAGCTGAGTATGATTTCAGCGAACGAAAGGGGAAGCGGGTATGTCGAAGACCAGGCACACAGAGGCGCAGATCATCGGGGTGCTGAAACAACTGGAAGCGGGACGTAAAGCGGAAGACGTAGCGCGAGAGGCAGGGGTATCGAAACACACGATCTACGCGTGGAAAGCAAAATACGGTGGGATGGATGTGAGCCAGGCGCAGGAAGCCAAGCAACTACGGGATGAGAACACGAAGCTGCGGAAGCTGGTGGCGGATCTGAGTCTGGACAAGGAAGCACTGCAGTCGGTGATCCGAAAAAACGGTTGGAGCTCGTAGCGCTGAAGGCAGCTATCGAGCAGGTGCAGCAAGAGTATGCCTTCAGCGAGCGGCGAGCCTGCCGACTGATGACAATGGCGGTGACGACGTATCGTTACCGGTCGTTGCGAACGGATGAGCCGTTACGGACGAAGCTGGTGGAGTTGGCGCGGGAGAAGCCGCGCTTCGGGTATCGGCGACTGCAGGTACTGTTGCAACGAAGCGGAGAGCACGTGAACCACAAGCGGTTGCATCGGGTGTATCGGGAGGCGGGATTGGCGATCCGGCGGAAGAAGCGAAAGCATTGCGTGCGGGAGGGAAAGCCGCTCGTGGTGCGAACTTCGGCCAATCAGGAGTGGGCGCTGGACTTTGTGCACGACGCGGTAGAGTGCGGCCGAACTATCCGCGTGCTGAGCGTGGTGGATGCTTACACGCGAGAGTGTCTGGCGTTGGAAGTCGACACCAGTTTCGCCAGCCGGAGAGTGACGCGAGTGCTGGAAGCAATTGTGGCGGAACGCGGACAGCCGTTGGCGATCCGCTGCGACAATGGGCCGGAACTTACCAGTCGCCATTTTCTGGCGTGGTGCGTGGAACGAAAGATCGAGTTAGTGCACATTCAGCCGGGGAAACCGATGCAGAATGGGCGAGTCGAAAGTTTTCACGGACGGCTGCGGGAAGAGTGTTTGAACCTAAGCTGGTTTCAGAATCTGTTCGACGCGCGTCGTAAGATCGCGGCGTGGCGGACGGAGTATAACGAGGAGCGACCGCACAGCAGTCTGGGATACAAAACACCGAAGGAATTCGCCGCAGCTCAGGCGGCGAACTTCTACAGAGCTGAACTGGGGCAAGAGGCCTCAAACGCCGGCCCCTTGCCCCAGACCCCCATCCCCGCTCAAACCGGAGATAGGGCAGTTGTAACTTGTCGTATTCTTACGTGAACGAAAGCTGGGGGCAGGTCATCGCCAAGAAGCCTGGCTCACCCAGCCGTTGGAGACAAATCACGGAATTCTCTGCTCCGGAGGACTGGGTGTTCGCATCGCCTTACAAGTTGGGGAGGCAGCCCTTGACCTATACCTTTGTGTGGGAAAGCCTGCGAGATGCGGCCCAGCAAGCGAATATCGGCCACGTTAGCTCGCATGTCTTTCGTCATACCTATCGAAGCTGGCTGGATTCGATCGGAACTCCGGTCGGAGTGCAGCAGAAATTGATGCGTCACGCAGACATCAGAACTACGATGAACATCTACGGGGATGCAGCAACAGCCGACATGCGAAACGCACATGAGAGGGCGATCTGACCAGCGATCCTCACGAGGACAATAACCTGTTTAATTCAGACATGACTTGTGGTTGGATACTGGCACCGAATTTCAAGCTTATCGGTGAGTATCAACGCAGTCTTAAGGAGTACCCCAACATCAAGGTCGGCGAGGACTTCAAGGGCTATAAGAAGTCAACCCTGCAATCAGCATGATTGCGATCACAAGAAGTCCGTACCGCTAGTGAGAGAAATCTGGATAGTTTGCGTAACCAGGCGTGGCTGTTGAAAAACTCACTCGCGAGAAATCCGCAGAATTTCATCGCGCTAGGATGCCCTATAAACGACGTTCTCGATTTTGGTGGACATTTTCTATCCCTTGGTTGGGACGGTTTTTTCAAAAGAGGGGGTTTTTCAACAGCCACAGGCCATTACACTCAAAATCCCTGATGGCGGGTCAGGACCTACACTTTCAGCGCTTCCATCGTTGCTGAATTTGTCAACCTCGCCACCATCCACTGTGTTGTTTCAAAATCCTTCGCCAACTTCCTGACACTTGCTCCCCCAGCCCGCAACTCTTTCATCCGATCAATATCTGTTGGCTCGAATCTCCGCGTAGCCGGTCTCCCAACATGTTTTCCAGTCCTCCGTGCCTGATCCATCCCTGCCTTAACCCTCTCCCGCAACAACTCGCGCTCGAATTCGGCTACTGCTCCCAGAATTTGAAATGTCAATCTTCCTGCAGGCAACGTGGTGTCGATGTTTTGTCTCAGCGAAACCAAATCGACACCCAAAGATCGGCACTCTTCACCGATGGTCAACAATTGTTTCAGCGATCTTGCGAGACGATCCAACTTCCAGATGACCACAACGTCGAATCGTCTTCTCCTCATATCGTTCAACATCGCATTCAGCGCTGGTCGATCATTCTTCGCTCCACTCTGAGCCTTGTCCCGATATACGGCGCACTCCCAACCTCGACTCTCGACATATTGCCTCAACTCGGTTTCCTGCATTTCGGTGTCCTGTTCTGCTGTGCTGACCCGGACATAGATTGCGGCTCTCTTTCCCTTCATGGTCATTCACCCTTTTCATCTGCGTTTGGCCCACCGTGCTTTGGCCTCATTCCTAGCAATCTGCTTCCGTCGTCTGGCCGAGACTGTTTTCATTCGGACCTTGGCCGAATTTCGACCCATCGCGGCAAAATATTTCGACAACTTCCTGTCAATCATGATTGCGGAATATACGCAGCCGTTGAGCATCTTAACCCAGTGATGATGCAGCTAATTAGATACTGCAACGGGTCTCAACGATTCGCCCACTAATTTCTGATTCCTCGGACCTTCTCATACGGTCACGATGGCGCTGTCCAGCGTCCCCGTAGCGAAGACCTTTTCCACGAATCGAGGTTTCCCCATCCACACAAGAGACCCATTTCCAGCCCCCCGGCGTGGGGAATTTCACTACACTCACCCTAAGACTTGTTGTTGCTCCAATTTTCTTGGTGCAGTGGCCCTCTCTTTTATTCGGAAAATATGAGAATCAACAAGTTGCTCAGAAAGAGTTTGGTCGCACTACCGATTCCCGAAGGAAGGCTTTCAATCCAAGGGCTTACAGGAAATCGGTGTCATTTTCTTAGACACCCATCCATCAGAAGCGACCAGCCCATGAGTCTGGTCGGATCGGCCATCAAAACTTCACTTTCCGAGTGGTATTGGGAAGTGGTATCGCTCCATAGCGGCCTGGTAAAAGTGGATAGACTGATACAGGCCCACAACTAACCAGTACGTAAGCATGCCAGTAAAGCTCATCGATAGAACACTGATTGCGAACGGCGGGAGAAGGCGCAGCACGCCAGGATCAGTTATGCGAAAAACTGACTGCACAAGTCCTCGGCTCAGAAAGTATTCGGTGACAGATGCCAGGGGAGCCATCGTGAGGGACGCGATTGTGTGGATCGCGATATGAGGTACAAACCTCGGCCCCGTCAACGGGAGCCGTTTGGCCAGACCAATCACAAGCGGTGTGTACGCGGCCCAGACGTACCAGTAGACAAGTTCGACCGTACCCACGAGCGCCCAGCTGACGTGCATACCCTGCACCTTCACCAGCACGATCCTGCGCACGGCAAACAACAGTCCTACGATCGTCCACGCACACACGATCAAAATCCATCTCGTCCGTCCCATATCTGGCGTGGCCTGCGGCAATGGGTGTGTCGACCTCTCCGGCACGGATTATAGCTGAACCATTTTTTGCCCTGTGAATGGCTCCGTGGCAACAGTATTTGACGGCCAACTCTGACCGCTTGTCTCATTTCGGACACCGCATGTCACTTTTCCTGCGAACGCTGGGTCTTCGCGGCATATGTTCCGTGAGCCGGAGCATCGCCAAGAACGTGTTGGCGTTGGGATGACGCTGTGGCCGACAGGGCCTACAAGAGAAGAGGAGAAGAAGCGAATGAAATCGAGATTGCCGAGTAGAGATATATCACAACAGGAGAAGAGAAAATGATTAAGACCATTATCTTATCCGTGTGTCTCGCAGCTTCCTCACTTTCGCTTAATGCACGTGCCCAGCAAGATGATGAGCGCCAGTATACTGACGGCCCGGTCACTGAGGTGGCCTACATAGGAGTTGAGTACGGGCATTTTGAAGAGTATATCGATTGGCTAAATTCGACATGGAAGCCGACCATGGAAGCCACGAAGAAAGCTGGGCTAATCATCGATTACAAGGTCTTCAGTGCCACTCCAAAATCACCGGATCAGCCCAATATATTTCTCATGATCACTTATAAAAACATGGCGGCTTTAGATAAAGGCGTCGAGCAAGAAGAAGTGGCCAAGAAAGTAATCTGTAGCACCGAGTGTCAGAACAAGGCAAGAGTGGCCCGGAGTGAATACAGAAAAGTTCTGGGCACTGAATTGATTCGTGAACTTATTTTGAAATGAAATTGTTATACGTGTTCAAAGAAAAGGTTGTAAAGCTTGAAGGCTGATGTCCGGGAAATTGCGGCTGCGGCAGTCCGCCCGATTCACCAAAAAAAGATGAGGACAAAATGAAGACAACTCTTGTGATCCCTGCCTTGCTGTTACTCGCAGCCTCGGCGGCTGAACAAACAACGCCCGCGCCAACGAAGGACCCGGTCAGCTCCGCCCTACGAGACATCCTGTCCGGCCGGCGGAAAAACACCATCGCAGCCGTCGAGGCCATGCCCGCCGAGAAATTCAACTACAAACCCACCGCCGACCAGATGACATTCGGCCATCTCGTCGTCCACATAGCCGAAACAAATGATCTGCTATGCAGCAAGGCCGCTCCTGTCCCCGCTCCCAAGGTCGACGAGGTGAAAGAGACGGAC
Source organism: uncultured Acidobacteriota bacterium (assembly GCA_963762385.1). GTDB lineage: Bacteria > Acidobacteriota > Terriglobia > Terriglobales > Acidobacteriaceae > JABDBE01. Next base: position 376,292 of record CAVXKN010000004.1, read on the forward strand.
TCGAAAGACAAGCTCGTGGTCGCGCTCAAAGCCTCCTTCGATTTCTGTTCCGACGCGCTGGCGAAAATGGACGACTCAAGACTAGCCGAGACCACGGAAATCTTCCCCGGACGCCAGGGTTCCCGTGCCTGGGCCAGCATGATCCTCGCAGGTGCTTGGGCCGACCACTACGCCGAAGCGGCAATGTATCTGCGCTTGAACGGTGTGTTGCCGCCGACCGCCAAGAAATAAGAGGGGAAGAAGAATGGCAACTTCAGTACGCTGTAAAGACATTATGCGCAATCTATTTCTTGCATTTGCTGTTCTGTTCTTGTTCTCGATAGCTGCCGCCACTCAAAGCACGCGCCACGCTTTCACCGTGGACGATGCAGCTACTCTCCACAGCGCGGCGGCCGTAGCCGTTTCGCCCGACAGCAAGAATGTTCTCTACCGGGTGCAGTTCGGTGGCGCCAAGGGCCCGGACAACACGGAGTGGCACTCGATCGCGGCGGCGGGCGGTGAGTCTCGTCACCTCACTATTCCAGAGAAATTTGAACCTTCGGGATTCACTCGCGACGGTTCCGCTCTTTACGGCACATTCGAAGTGAATAAGGTGGCGCAAGTGGCCACGTTGGCTCTCGCGCCGGCGGGCACGGCCGCGGCAGCCACTCCTCTCCCGCTCACCGCGCTGCCAAGGGGCGTGGGTTCGGCAGGGATTTCCCCAGGTGGTTCGAACTATACAACGGCAGTGATTTCCCCAGATGGTTCACACTATGCAATCCTCGCTGATCCGCGGCTTCCCGATCCACTCTCGGATGTACACACCGTGATCGAAGCCGTGACCACAAGTCTTTATGTAATTGCTGCCGATGGCTCTGGTGGCGCCTGGTGGTGTCCGGCATTGCGAGACGTAGTTCAGGTTGCTTGGTCACGCGATGGCAATTCCATCGCCGCTTTGTCGCAGTCACCCAAAATCGGCAATCACGATGTCCGCTCATCTATCGACGTTTGCAGCGCCACGGGTTCGCGGCACGTCGCCACCATCAATAATGCGGCCGACGGAATTGGTTGGATCAACGGCGACAAGGAATTGGTCTTCCTGAGCACAACTTCGCCGGTGTTGACGCCAGATCACGTCTGGACAGTTGCGGCCGAGGGCGGAACTCCGTTGGATCGCACGCCCAAACTCCAAGGCAGTGCGCTCCAGTTGTCGGTAGATGCTAACGGAAACGCCTGGGTGATTGTGGCGCGCGGCGTCAAGTCGGAGGTCGACGCTTTTCGGAACAACTCTCTTATTCCCACCTATCAGTGGCCCGCAGGCACCATCGACGACGGGCCGGTGTCGTCGCAGATTGCTTCCGCACCACAGGTACAGGCCTTTACTGTTGCCGATCCGCAACACACTTCCAATGTTGCGATCGCACACGGCGATACGCTGCAGAAGATCACCAACGAGGGCGACGATCAGCTGGCAAAGGTTGCGTTGGGCGAAGCTCGCGCCGTTCACTGGACGAGCAGGGAAGGGATCGCCCTGGAGGGCATCGTCACCTTTCCGGCGGATTATCAGACCGGACGGCTCTACCCCTTCATGGTGCTGCCGCACGGCGGGCCGGAGTTGAACAACTCGCTCGGGTTCGACTACCGTACCAGGATATTTCCCGGCATGGGCTATATCGTTCTGCAACCCCAATATCGCGGCTCCACCGGCTACGGCACCGAATTCATGAGCGCTATTTACCAACACTTCGGCGATCGCCCCTATCGCGACGTGGATAGCGCCACCGATTACGCCATCGCCCAGGGCTGGGCTGATCCGAATCGGCTCACCATGTTCGGCTGGAGCGCGGGCGGCTTTATGACCTGCTGGACCGTCACTCAAACCAATCGCTACAAAGCTGCCATCGACGGCGCTGGCCTTACCGACTGGCTTTCCTTGACCAGCGACGTTTGGCAGACTGACTACGATGCGCGCTGGCCGGACAAAGATCCCGAAGCGTTTCTGCGTTTCTCCGCAGCCATGCATTCAGAAAGCGTGACCACACCGCTGCTCATTCTGCATGGCGCCGCCGACCAGCGCGTGCCTACCAATCAGGGACGGGAGTTGTTTGAAGTGCTGGCGGCGCGGGGCAAGACCACGCGGATGGTGACGTATCCTGGATCGCCGCACTTCCCTACAGTATGGGAGCAGCGCCAGGACGTGTTTCGTGAAATTGCCGCGTGGCTGGCGCGCTATAACCCATGAGAATTCGGTAAAGCGGTTGTGGCGCCGATGGACAAGAACACAATCGAGCGGATGCTGGCTCCGGATTTATACGTCCAAGTAAATCCCGACAAAAAACTAACAAAGCAGGGGTTTACCGTGGGTTGCATCGCACTCGTAGACTCAAACGACCGGAGTGTAGGCACAAAGACGATGCTCGTGTTGTGGAAGAAGCCACGAATGTCGGCATCGAGTACCCACTTCACGCCCTTCCATTGGATGCACGCTGTCAACGCGAACACCGCTTGATGCGGACTGCGACCGGACGAAAATCTTTACGAAAAGCCTTTGAAGTCGACCTCAGTGGTTGCAACCCTTCTGCAACGAGGGCCAATCCCATCTCTTCCACACTCCGTCGCGTTCTGTGAATCTGAAAGGGTTACCTATCGGCGGCAGCGCGCTCGGCAATCAGGCGGAATCCCCTGCTCCCCGCTTCGTTCGCTAGCTTATGCAATTGAGCACGTCCTCGTTCAACATTTCCAGCTTGGATCTCGATCTCGCCTAGTTCCAGTCGCGCTTCGAACTGACAGCGGACGCACCCCACTGCGACGGCCGTCAGGAGTGCCGGTCGGATTGTGCGGCTTGCGTCCTCACAGCGGTGTTGTAGAGCTCGAAGGTGCGCGATGGCTAACGCGACATCAAAACGAACCGTCGGATCGTAGCTCTTTGCCGAAAGAGCTGCAGTTCGTCCGAGAATTTTCGCAGCTTCAGCAGTCCTACCCTGTTGAATGATTGCACGCGCCAGCACGATTTCCCCTTCGATTTCATCATCGGTCATTTTTTGTTGGCGTAGCTCGTTGATCGCGGACTGTAGCGTGGCCACGTCCACTGATCCTGCTTTTGCCAGTGAGACTTCCGCAAGGTTGACTTGGTCCACGTCCGCGTCGGCTTTGGCACCGATGTCGTGGTCAACGGAAAGCGCTTCAGAAAGAGCATGCTCGGAGCTTACGAAATCCGCTTCCCTGAGGAATGCCTTCCCCAAAGACCGCTCCGAACCCGCGTATCCCTTCTTGTCGCCCGTGTCTTTAAAGAGCGAGGCGGCCTCCTGTTGCATCCGCAGCGCAGCGGGCATATCTCCCTGAGCTTCAGCAATTGAACCGAGGGTTTGAATGGCATATCCGAGAAGAGACTTTTTGCCGGCGCTACGAAGATGCTCCGCCAGCGGCTCCAGCATATCTTTCGCTTCGCCGAACTTTCCCTGGTGCTCCACGAGCATAGCCAGGTTGCACATTATAAGTTCGTGTTTGCCCTTCCTGTTTAGTCTGACCCGAATGGCCAGGGAAGCGCGATCAAGGCTTTCTGCTCTTGGTAGGTCGCCTTCTGCCTCATAGCTCGCACCAAGATTGGAGAGCGCGGTCGCCAAACCAGCCTGGTCGCCGTTCTTGCGGAAGATATTCAGCGCTTGCAAAAGTGCTTGTTTGGCGCCTGCAATGTCACCCTGTTGGAGTAGAGTAATGCCAACGTTCATCACGGCCACGGCCGAATCGTCCAGATTCCCATATTCTCCGAATGTTTTCTTTGCTACGGCATAGGCATCCAACGCGCCGCGAAAGTCTCCAAGATCATTCGAGGCGTATCCTTCATACAGCTTCGCCCGTGCCAGCAGCAGCCGCGCCCCTATTCTTTCCGATTTCCCGGCAGCAGTCTCAGCCACCGCTAGTTGTCGTTTGAAGTCTCCAAGATGCGCGGCTATCCTCGCTTCGGTGAGATCGATTCTTGGGTCGTCCTGATCGATCAGCGATGACTTTCGCAAAGTAGCGATCGTGGCTGCTGCTTCGACGCTGTTGCCAAACGAGTCTTGCGCGCGGGCTAGTTCCAAGCCATAGTCAAGATTGTCAGGGTAGGACTGCTGCAAGCGCGCATAGATTTCGATCGCCTGGGTCCAGTCCCCACTCAGCTCGCGATAGCGCGCCTCTATTTCCAGCCGCACTGGTTGCGGCAGATTATGCGCGAGGTTCATTGCTTTCCTAAGTGCATCCGTAGCCTTAGCATCGTGCCCGAGGAAATACCCCACCATAGCCAGGGCCGAATACGCTGGCGCAAATCCCGGTTGTAAACGAATGACTTTTTGATAGAGATCGCTGGCGGCTACATTGTCGTAAAGCCGCGATTCGGCGAGCCCGTCAGAGTAGAGCCGGGCTGCCTCGGGATTCGAAGGCAGGGCCAGCTTAACCTCTTCTGCCTCGGTTGAGGTCAGCCTTGCAACCCCCAGTTTTGTCCGCAATTGTTCGCCAGCGCGAGACGCCAGATTGAAGAGATCCGACTGCGCACCGACGACCGCAACGCTAGCAACGGTCTCCCCCGTAAGAGCGTCCTGCACGCGGGCATCAAGGCGAAGCCGTCTTTTTCCTGCCTGGCCAATTGTGAGATAGGAGCCCGCAACGACATAATCGCAAGCAAGATCCTTATGAATCCTGGTTAAGGTATCGTCGGCGTAGCTATCTTCATTGGCGAGGGCCAGTTCAAGTTTCGCTCGGGCAACATGCTCAGCCGGCACCGTTCGCAACTGGTCGCCTGCGGCCAATTCAGTTGCAAGCATCTCGGTAAAGGCAGTCGATAACCATAAGTTCTGCGCATTTCCGGAGACGTTAGTGAAACCCATTACAGCAACTGAGCGACGGGGGACGCTCGCCGGAACGATCACAGAAGGTTGAGCTTGAGCCACCGGCTTGTGCTGGTTTCGGCTATAACGATACCCAACATATGCGGTGAGCAGAGCCAACGATAAAACCACCGCAGCCCAGTATGGCCAATGGCGACGCCGCATCGGTGGCGCAGTCAACAACTCGTCGGGTATTGTGTCGATCAATGGAAGCTCAGCGGAATCCGACGTCGCCGCACTTTGCGGCGCTTCATCGGAGACTGGAATTCGCAGTTCAACGCTAGCTTTGAAGCGATAGCCTACCTTGGGCAGAGTTTCGATGTAGTGCGGCTCGCGAGAAGTGTCCTGCAGCGCGCTCCGTAATTTTTGCACCGCACTATTGAGGCTTCCTTCAAAATTGACGAAAACGTCGCCCGGCCAAAGCTTCCGCCTCAGATCCTGGCGGGAGACCACTTGGCCTGGCCTCTCAAGGAGCATGGCCAGAATTTGAAATGACTGGTGCGGAATCTTAAGCCTCAGGCCTCCCTTACGAAGCTCGTGCGTTTGCAAATCGACTTCAAAGAGCCCGAAACGCACATGCCAATGGTGATCTGACCTTAAGTCAATGAAGCCTGACGAAGGCTCTTTCAGGTGCTCGGTTTCCGGATTACCTGGCTCACCTGGCGACATTATCGAAAGTTGAATGGAGGAAGTTCGCCTCCACCTTTGTAAAGTCTCTTCCGACAGTGTAACGGCAAAGTCAAGCGATCGGTAGTGGCCGTTTACACTAAGGTAAGTGAATAGCTAAATATCCGCTCATCAGTCATTTAGCAGGTGAGATGGATATGAGAACAGATGATTTTTGAAAATCGGTCTCAATCGCATTGAATGGCGTTGCACGAGATTTTGGAAGTCTGGAGAACCCATGAAACCTTGCCCAGTTTTCTTCACTCTCTTGATGTTGGCCGGGATGCTCAGTCTGCCAGCATTTGCGAGCGCGCGGTCGGCCACCGGCTCAGGCTGCACCCCTAATGGTCACCAGTTCGATCTGGAACCGCTCGTCAACCCTACCGCTATCACTGGCCAAGCCAATGACTCAGTGGGGTTCATCCTGGGCCGCGGTGGGAAGGGCGTTGATCTGGTGGTGGGCGCGGCAGTGGATGCACGCATTCTGAATCCAGTACTTTTTTACACTGGGTTCTACTTCCCGGCGTACTACGTTCAACGCGACAACTCCAACTGTGCCGCTGATTTTGAAGGTGGAGCGCCGGTGATTCCAAACTCAGGGGACATACCTGCGGGGGCCTCCTCAGTGGCCGCAGACCCCGCTCACGACGCCTTCTTCATGGCCTTCCCCGTATTTAAAGGTGGCGAGAATTACGCGATCACCATCGCGAAGAGCACGTCGGCGAATTTGTTGAATGGGACGAATTGTCCCAATGGCACTCAGAATAATCCAAACGCTTGCTGGAACCTCCAGGTTGATGCCAACGCTTTGGGTTCCGATAGCAACTACGGTAATACCCCGCTCGCCGTCGACCAGAGAACCCAGGGAACCGGCGTTGGCGATGTCTATGTCGCATCGTATTCGTTTACGGTCACCCCTCCTACCGACAAGGTCCAAATCATTCTGATGGCGTGCACGAACTCTAAGCTCAATTGCAGCACCAACGTGATCGCCAGCGGGAAGGACGAGAGTGCATTTGATCCCTTTGTGCAAGTGCGTCCCGACGGCGGTATCACCATCTCCTATGCCAATATCGTGTTCAAGAACGCCCTGGAATCCGAGTTGCAAATAAAATTTGTGAATTGCACCCCGCAGGGCGCTCCCAACCCTCCCACCTGCGCAGCCCCGACTCTGGTAACTGACGCAAAGCTCCTGGCCGATCCAGTAGGCGACGAAGCCGCTTTTGGGGACCTCTCGTATCCCTGGCATGTGGATCGACTGGAAGCCGACGGCAAAACCGTAACTAATTTCCTGATCTATGACCAATGCGCGGTGTCGACGAAAACGGCCCAGAACGTTGGACGGAAGCTCTGTCCCAAGGCCCAAGTTGCAATCGCCTCTTCAACCGATGGCGGAAACACGTGGTCCTCCTTCCAGCCAGTATCCCCGAACACCCCGGGGCAGCAGTTTCTGGGCAACATTGGGCTGGATGCATCGACGCGAACGGTGAACATCGCCTACTACTCCACGCAAAACGATCCTACGCAGTTGCGGACTCAGATCTTTCTGGCCCAGGTTCTACCGGGGCAAACTACGGTCGGCCCCATTCACCAGATTACGTCCACTCTTCTCGATAACACACCGGGATGCACTGTTCAGGGAGATGCCGAATGTAGTTACTACCTTGGGGTGACGGCGGCAGGAACCGGGCAAAAAGGCCAGAGTCACGTTTACATCCATTTCCCGGGACGTACTAAGAACGGAAGCTTCAACGGCTTAGCTTTCCCCATTTTCGCCAACACTCTGACACGATTCGACTATTAGAAAGCTTGGCATCTGAAAACGACCGAAATCCCAGGAGAAGTGACATCATGAAAACAGCAGGAAAAATAACAATAAAAAGGATCAGCATTCTCGCACTCTTGGCCGCATGCGTAGGCACGATTGGGTTGCGCGCTCAAGCTCAGCAGGCATCTCAGGCCGGCAGTAGTTCGCCGTGGGAACAGCAACCGAAACCATCGCAGTTAGCTGTTCCACCCCACGCGCAACCCGCGCCCATGGCCACCTACAGAAGATATTTGGAGTCGGAAGAGGGCACGGCGATGATGCAGGCTGCGGGACGCCCAATCTCCAAATATCTGAATGACAAATTCGGCGCACCGTCGGCAGACGCAATAGCGCAGGCTCGTGCCCGTTTGCAGAAAATAGCCGCTCAGCCTGCAGAAACCGAACCTGCCGGCGGGTCGGTGCCGTGTAACGCTAGGGCCGGAGTGCGATTTAACCTGGAGCCACGAGCCGACGCCGTGCCCCAGCTTGAGCCCGTCGCGGATTTCATTCTCAACGGTGCCGGTCCCGGCGACGACCTGATCGTACAAACTGCCAACGATACGCGCGGAGTGTATCCCATCAAAACATGGAACGACAGCGTAAGCGGCTATTACGTTCACAGTTCGAGTACTGCCGACTGCAGCGTGCAGTTTGAGGGAGGCTTGCCCGACATCGGCCAGACCTTCGGATTCGGATTCGGAGCCGTGGCTGCGGATCCTGTCCGCGGAGCATTTTTCATGGTGGACGCGCGTTACCCGGCGGGAATTGGCTTGTTCCGGGCCGCGACGACCGCCTTGTTGAATCCGAAGATATGTCCGCCCGGCACTCACCTGGAAGCCCAGGCCGAGTCCTGCTGGGGACGGACTACACCGGTGCTCATCGACGCTAACGGAGTAGCATCCGGAATAGGCAATGTGGCTGTGGACCAACGTGCCATCGGCTCCGGCCCAGGTGGCGGCGACGTTTATGTGGCCTGGAACGACGCCTACGATTACATAGTGGCTTGCACCAATTCTTTGTCACAGTGCTCGTCGCCGTTGAATTTCGGAGGAGATCAGCTTGATTACCCTGGGCCGTCTGTGCAGGTGCGGGCGGATGGCCTGATCACGATTGCCTACAGACCTGAGCAAAGTGTAGGTGGGTCTATTTCGTTCATCACCTGCACGCCGGCTGGTGCTCCCAAATCGCCTGTGTGCAAGCCGTCAACCGCCGCAGCCACAATATCCAATCCGATACCTACCGCTGCGTACTTCCCCAATCAATTTTTACAGAATATTACCAATGACGACATGTTTACCTATCCTAAGCATGTCAACCGCCAGGAATCCAACGGCACTTACACAACCTTCGTGGTCTATGACGACTGCAAGAATCCCTACACACCGCCTTTACCGCCGAACGGGGCCCCTACGCTTTGCTTGAGCGCTGAAGTAAACATGACCTACTCACAAGATGGCGGTAACACTTGGTCCACGCCGGTTTCTGTCAACGTCGCCAGCGCTCATCAATTCTATCCCTCCATCGCTCTCGATTCCTCCACCGCAACGGTCAGCGTTGCCTGGTATAGCACACAAGGTGATACATTTTTCCACGACATACGGGTATACGTGGCGCAGATTCCGCTGGGTAGCACCACGCTCGGCCCGGCTCAGCCCGTGACTTCCTTCTCTACGATTGACACTTACCCGGACGAGAGCTTTCTTATCAACGATTTCAACATGGGAGCCGTCGCGCATGGCACGGGAACGGCAGGACAAAGTCATTTGTATCTGTCCTTCGATTCATCAGCCGTCGACGGAATCTACAACAAGGAGCCATTGCCGGAACAGAATAACCACATCAAGCTGGTCACTTATTAGCAAGTCGAAACGGGACTTCCTTTCTCTCCAGACGCCAAGGGTCAGGCGAACGACAAGGATGGGAGTCCCGCCTTTTTAAACCAGCCATGACCGATGGTGGTTAAAGACGGCGCTCGTCACATTGCGTATCTTCGCCTTCGCCGATGGTTGCCATGCGTAAGCGTGCGGTCTGAACCGTGTTGACACGGGTGGGGATCCTAGGATCTAAGCGGTCGAATGAGTCAGGTCTGAGGTCCAACACGAGCTGCGGGTGTCCACCCACTGGGGCACGGTCACTCACGAACGTCGGCGCCCCAGCGATAGAATTACCCATGCTGACTGTCTAGCCACGACCGCAACATTCTAGACGTTGTCGAAATCGTGCTTCTGAAAAGAGTGAAGAAAAGCGATGATTAAGATATTTATCGGGGTGTTTGTCGTAGCGAGTATTGTCGCCAATCTTTCGTGGACAAGCGTATCGGCGCAGGATAGGCCGTTCTACGGCGCGTGGGGCTTCGATGTTGAGGGACAGGACGAGACTACGAAGCCTGGCGACAATTTTTTTCGGTTTGCCAATGGCTCCTGGCTCGATAAGACGACGATCCCGGCGGACAAGCCTTCCGTATCGCTGCGTTCGCAAGCGGCTGCACGCACCGAAGTGCAGCTCCACGAACTACTCGAAGCCGCTGCGGCGAACGCCAACCACGAGCCGAAGACGGTGGAAGGCAAGGTTGGCGCGTACTTCAAGGCATTCATGGATGAGGCGCGTATAGAACAGTTAGGGGCGTCACCCATCACGCCTGCTCTTGATGCCGTACGAGCGGCCACGACTCATGAAGCGCTCGCAGGTTTAATGGGGCGCGCAACCAGCGACTTCGAAGGCATCATCTATGGCATCACGCTCGATGTCGACCTGAAGGACCAAACGAGATACGCGGTGTATATCACTCAATCTGGTTTAGGTCTCCCTGATCGCGAGTATTACTTAAAGCCTGATTTCGACGCCCAAAGAAAACAATATCAGGCCTATGTGGCACGCTTGTTGCTGCTCGCGAGTTGGCCGGAAGCCGAGGCGCGCGCCAACGACATAATCGAGTTTGAAAGCAAAATCGCCGAAGCAAGCTGGACCAAAGCCCAGGACCGCGATTTGAACGCGACCTACAATCCGTTGAGCGTCAGCGAGCTTGAAAAGATCGCGCCGGGCTTTGCCTGGCGTCCGTTCCTGAATGGCGCGGGGCTTGGGCACATCGACCGCATCATCGTAGCGGAGAAGAGCGCCTTCCCAAAGATCGCAGCGATCTACTCCTCAACGTCCGTCGAGACTTTACAAGCCTGGCAGGCATTCCACATCCTCGACAATGCGGCCTTCTATCTGTCTAAGCAATTCTCCGACGCATACTTCGAGATGCACGACAAGGTGCTTGCCGGTCAACAGGAGCAGCAAGTGCGCTGGAAGCGCGGCGTACACGCGGTGAGCGGCGGCGATTGCCCTTCCAGCGGCGCCCGATTTGATTGTTTCGGCGATCTGGGGTGGGCGGTTGGTCAGCTGTACGTGGCAAAATTCTTTGCGCCCACGGCGAAGGCTAAGATTCAATTGCTAGTGGCTAATCTGACATCGGCCTATCGCACTCGCATCGAGAAACTCGACTGGATGAGCGAACTGACGAAGCTTGAGGCCATCAAAAAGCTTGACACCTACACGGTCAAAGTCGGCTATCCAGATCATGTGCGCGATTATTCACAAGTCATAATTCGCGACGACGATGCATTCGGAAATGCGCAACGCGCTGGCGCCGCAAATTGGGCGTTTTACTTGGGGCGCCTCGGTGGGCCGGTGGACCGTTCGGACTGGACGATGACGCCTCAAACGAACGATGCTTATCAAGGCCGTCTGCGCGACATAGTTTTCCCCGCAGCCTTCCTGCAACCTCCGATATTTGATCCCGATGCGGACGCGCCAATCAACTACGGCGCGATCGGCGCTGCAATCGGCCACGAACTGACTCACGGCTTCGACGATGAAGGCCGCAAGATAGACGCGGCAGGCACGCTGCGCGACTGGTGGGCGCCCGAGGACGCCAAGAGGTTCGAAGCGCGCGCTACGCTTCTTGGTAAGCAGTATTCCGGGTATGAGCCGGTTTCAGGGATGCATATCAATGGTGAACAGACAATGGGCGAGAATATCGCCGATCTTGGCGGTTTGACGCTGGCACTTGAAGCCTATCACGCTTCACTGCACGGAAAGCCGGCACCCGTTGTTGGTGGATTCACCGGCGATCAACGCGTCTTCTTAGGTTGGGCACAGGCGTGGCGAGGCAAGGCCAAGGATGAAATCATTCGTCGTCAAATCACCAGGTCGCCCTATAGTCCGCCGGAGTTCCGCGTCAACGGTGTCGTGCGAAATATGGATGCTTGGTACACGGCGTTCCACGTGAGACCCGGCGATAAACTGTATGTCGCGCCGAAGGATCGCGTGTATATCTGGTAGGAGCGCGCTACGCGTGAGAATCCGCTACATCAGCAAAGCAACAAACCAATTACAGCATCTAGGCGCTCAGTAAGAGCGTGCCAATACGTCAATTTAGGCGGCGCAGGCATGGGTCGGGTCAGTTGGCGCGATGTTCCAAGGCAGTAGGTCAGCGACGCGGTTCACGGGGTGATCGGCGATACGTGACAACACCTCGCGCAAATAGGCTTCCGGGTCCAAGCCGTTGAGTTTGGCTGAACCGATCATGCTGTAGATGGCAGCCGCACGCTCGCCTCCAGTATCTGATCCGCAAACAAATAATTCTTGCGGCCCAAGGCGACCGCACGCAGAGCGCGTTCCGCCGCGTTGTTGTCGATCTCGATGTTTCCGTCGTTCGAATAACCTAGCAACGCGTCCCAGCGCAAGAGCGCATAGCGAATCGCCGCTGTCATGTCGGACTTGCGGGAGAGCTTCAAAAGCGTCGTCTCGAACCATTGGCGCAGAGACTCAAGCAGCGGCCTGGCTTGTTGGTTGCGAACTTCTCGGCGCTCATCGGGCGGCCGCCCGCGTATGTCTTTCTCGATCCCGCACAGGGCAGCGATTCGTTGAAGGGCCTCACTCGCTACGGGCGAGGCGTGCGACTGTTGCAAATCATAAAACTTGCACCGTACGTGTGCCCAACACGCCGCTTCCTGAATGCATCCATTCGCGTAAAGCTGATTGAACCCGGCGTAGGCATCGGCCTGCAGGGTTCCTCGGAACTCGCGAAGATGACGCCGGATGTTCTCCCTTGCGATCTTGGCGAGTACGCGAACCATACCGCCGGTGCCGCGGTGTCCCCTGGGGGACGGTCATCGCGAACGTAGGTCCACAAACGTCCCGTCTTCGTCTTGCCATACCCTGGAGCTAGCACTGGCACCGGCGTGTCATCAGCGTGCAGTTTACTCGCCACGATCACATAACGTCCCAGCGCATCGATGGTTGAAGGAGCATCCGTGGCGCGAATCGCGCGGGCTCACGTCTCTTCGACGATCTGCCGCTTCTCCGCGATTGTCCGGAGTTGACGTTTAGGGCTCCTGGCTGGGCCAAATACTGCCCCTGAGACCGATTGAGTGTAAGTGTCCATCATCGCTCCAAGTGGACACTACTGCTTGTGTCCACATCCGAAGCATGCCGTCTATCTACATTCCCGTCCAGACGGTCTCCGGCGGACGCTTACTTTTTGCCATGCGAACCGACGCCCATTTTCTTCAACTGGCGAACCAGTGTTCCAGATCAGCAGCGTTCGGCGCTGATATGAGGTTCCCCCATCTTGGCCTCGCCCATCTTTTCAGGAAATCTCTGTAGATAGGGACCACGGCTGGTTGACTCTGGCTGCGACTCAACCGTCAACCATGTGATTCCTCTGACGTTTACAGTCAACGAGCGTGGTCGGGATGTTACAAAACGACTACGGAACATGAATGAGCTATCATGCCCCCTACTTTGTCTTCTGGCAGGGAAATTGTTTGAAAATCAATGCTGTTACAAAGGAGACTGCAGGCATATCGCGATCTTCGGGGTACACAGCAAGGTCCTCTCCCATCTTCATTTTGACGGTGAGTTCCATAGCCGCACTCGTGAGACCCTCCGGCACACAGAAGCGTTTGTCTTTCGCCTCTTGAAAGCTGCCGGACTTATCCTGAATCGTCCCACCTACCATCTGTGCCCCCTCGAACACGCCCAAAATATAAAACATGCATGCACTCTTATCGCCCTCATTGGAAGACGTGCACAATTTATATAAATCTCCGAGTTTCATTTGTGCTGCGGCCGCCGGGAAACAAAGAAACGTCCCGAGCATAAAGATACACGCCATGTATTTCATAGGTCTCTGGTTCCCTTCTACGACGCCGGATTGGCCTGATTGTATCAGGCAACTCTTCGACGAGACGGACAGGGATAAGCTTCGGCATCACTGTCCACGTTGACTCCAATGAAATGCCTCTACATCAAAACCTGCATCACTCAGTTTTTCGCAAAGGGAGTGTCGGTGGTTCTTCCATCTGATCATAAAGGTCGCCCCCAGTTTTGACCTCTTCCGTTGGTGGGGTCCCCACATTCATCCAACCGAGATCGAGTGCCTCCGCCACGTGACTTCCTACAGTGGTCCCTTTGTTTTCGGTCCACTCCTCCAGAATGATGCTAACGTCGAAAAGTTTAGCGAGATAAGTAAGCACACGCTTAAACTCTCCCGAATCCGCGGAGTCCCTTTTTTGAATTTCGTGGAAAGTACCCATTACCAAAATCTTGGCCAATTGTCCTCTACCTTTCAACGCTCAACGAACTTCGATGGCCTCTGTTGATTTCCTTATCAGTTTAGCGATCATCCACTGAGTTGAACCACAATCCTTCGCCACTTTCCGTACACTCATTCCCTTCGACCGCAATTCCCGAATTCGTTCAATCTCATTGGGCTGAAATATCCGCAGAGCCGGTCTCCCAACATGTTTTCCAGTTCGACGTGCCTGAGCCATTCCTGCCTTCACTCGTTCCCGCAACAACTCTCGTTCAAATTCGGCCACCGCTCCCAAGATTTGAAAGGTCAACCTGCCCGCAGGCAACGTTGTGTCGATGTTTTGCCTCAACGAAACCAAATCTACGCCCAGAGATCGACACTCCTCACCGATGGTCAGCAACTGCCTTAGCGATCTCGCCAACCGATCCAGCTTCCAGACAACCAGCACGGCGAACTTCCTTCTTCTCATGTCACTCAACATCGCGTTCACAAGAGGACTGTTGGCGAAAAAATCGCCGTTACACTCATTTGCCCGCCCCGCCAATTCTCAAAACGTGTAATGGCGTGGTTTCAACAGTTGAGAATCGCAGTACGGTTGAAATCGTGGCGAAGCGCCTTCACAAGAAAGCCGCCTACTATGGCGCAGGGCAGCAGCCATCTCAGGTCGTCGTCCGGCGATCTCAACAGCATCTATGGGAGGATTTCGAATACGGTGCCCACATTGTTCGTACCGCCAAATGTGGTTGTGCCGTAGAGGTTTCCGTGGTTATCAGAGATAAGACCAGCTTCGGGTTGTTTGCCGTCCTGAGATGACTGGAATCGATGGAGCACATGTTCTTTCCATTTGCTTGAGACAAGCTTCAGCTCAAGAACAGTGCCACATCCGAATCCAAAATCACAGCCAGTTCCGCCTCCTTGCATCGTTGTGCCATAAAGCGTTCCCGTCGGACCGAGCAGCAATACTCCTTGAGGGGATTCGCCATCCTGCGCCCCCTTAAGTGTGTACAGGGTGGTTTCTTTCCAATGTGCATGGGCACCCGGTGACACCTCAAAGACATTTCCGCATCCGAATTGCCCGAAGCAATAGGGGCCACCTCCGAGTGTGGTCGTCCCATAAAGATTCCCGGCCGAATCAATTGCCAGGCCAGCCATTGGATTGCGGCCATCATTGCCAGTGAACCGGTGAAGGTCTCTTTCTCGCCATTTACCACCGTCCGGACTCAATTCAAACACAGTGCCTAGTCCGCCGTTCCCAAGGTCAGCCGCGCCATACAGATTCCCGGCTTTGTCAAAAACCAGACCACCGATGGGAGCACCACCAGAAACCCCGAAAATATAGATCGCACTTTCTTGCCAGCCGCTGGAAGTGTGCTTCAGCTCAAAAACAACACCGCCATCGAACCGCCCACCATGAATTGTCTCGCCGTACAAGTTCCCTTGTCTGTCGAAAACCAGCTTGCCCGTGGGCAGATTTCCGTCGTGATCTCCATCCACGAACTGATGTAGTACGCTGAATTTCCACTGTCCATTCTTCATTGGGGAAAGCTCAAAAACCACTCCGCAGCCTGTTAAGTTGCAAGAAAGGTCGCCACCACCAGATGCTGTGCCGTAGAAATTGCCCTTGCGGTCCCGGAGGAGACCACCTTGGGGTGCGAATCCATCACTGCCGCCGGTGAAACTGTACAGCACTTTTTCATCCCATCCCCCACGGCTCGGTACCAGCTCGAAAATGGCACCATTATTGAAATCGCCACCGCCCGAACTTGTGCCAAACAGGTTTCCCTGATCGTCAAATGTGAGAGCGGCCATAGGAAATTGGGCGTCGTTTCCGGAGCCGAAGGAGTAAAGTACTTTTTCGCGACTAGCGGCCCAAGCTTGGAGAACCAGCAAGGAAACCGCGATCGTGACGAAAAGGCATTTAGCACTGTAATTCATAAAAGTCTCCTGCCAAGCCCCGAAGTCGCTTGAATCGCACACTGTTACCTTACTCCTGAAATCCTATTCTCAAACACTCCCACACACCCGCCCGGAAAGGCCATTTCTAGGCGCGGGGGGCGTTTGAACCCAAGGTAATGGTTTTCTACCCCCGCCTCAGAAACAGGCTCTTATTCAACGCACAAACCGCAGCACACATCAGCCGATGCGGCCGTTCTGTGCTGTTTCGATCACCGCATCAGTACGGTTGTGCGAAAGTTTCTGAAGAAGCAGGGCATCGAGCGTGCCGACATGATTATCGTCGCCGGGGGAGCTAAGACGCTGGCTTCGCCGCGCAACGACTTCGAGCAGGACTTTATTCTTGAACAGGTCCGTATGTCCATCCGCCTGCATCAGACCGGACGCGTCCTGGTGATGAGCCATTCCGATCATAAGAAAAACTCGAGATGGAATTTTGCACCCAACATACAACCCTCCCTTTTTGCTTGCGAGTCTGAGAGCTTGGAAGGAGCCCGAAAGTCAACAGTTCCTGTCTCTAATCATGAAATCGGAAATGGCGCCGAAAAGACGACACGTTATATAGGGCAAGAATTTCTTTTGTAACTGCGGGCGGAACTGGCAAATGGGTTGAAGGAGCCGCGTGTGTTGGGTAGTTTCTCGGCAGGAGGATAGGGGCAAGTCAATCTGCGAAAAGGACTTGGGCGACGAGATGAAAGTCAACTATATATAAATCGCCATTTCACTTATTGACAGGGTGTCGTGAGCGTAATGGTGTTTTCAGCAATAATCGGCTGATGTTACTCCTTGGCCTAGGCCGCTGACCAAGAGGATGTTGGGGGTTCGACGTAGCTGAGCATCGCCTGCTTCAATTGCGAATCTACTTCATCTGCGATGGTCATAACATCCAGCAAAACCCTACTGAAATCAACTCTAGCAAGATTATTTTGGAGGGTGTTAAAGATGCTGACCTGAAGGATTCGAGATTCTTCAACCACCATTGCGGCGGTGTATCCTTGTTTGCGTCGCAAATCTCCGTGTTCGCGTGCTGCGATAGCGATTTCTGCCTTTGTTTCCATTGGCAGTCGCAAGCGGGAAATCAGGTCAGCGAGTAGGCCGGGAAGATGCCCAGTGCGGTCTAAAAAGCTCAGCCCGATACGGGTGAGCTCGGCGTCCTTCTGTACGAGAGTTATCCAGTGGAGGATCATAGATTCGGCCTGTTCCCGCGCCTTCACCTCCACTCGCAGGCTCTCTTGAGCCTGCCGACGCTCGATCATCTCGGCTGCCAGTTGCTGGTTCGCCGCAGTGAGTTCGCGGGTGCGCTGTATTTCTCTCTCACACAGTGAACGGTACCGCCTCTCGCTTTCTCGTAGCGCATCTTGTGCTTGAGTTTGAGCGGTAACATCCCGTCCGATTCCCGATACCCCGACGATTGTCCCGGTCTTGTCTTTGATCGCAGAAATCGACAGGGAAACGTCGATGATCGTGCCACTCTTAGTCAGACGTTGCGTGTCAAAACGTTCTATGACCTCACCAGCGGCAATCTTTTGCAGAAGAAAATTAAGCTCCCCATGTTTCTCTGGCGGAAGACAAAACGAAATGTGGCGGCCAAGTGCTTCAGCAGCAGAATAGCCATAAGTGTGCTCCGCTCCACGATTCCAGCTTGTTACGGTGCCATCCAAGTCGACACTATTGATTGCATCGTCCGAGTTTTCAACGACGGCGGCCAGTCGCAGAGGTTCTTGTTGCGCCGCCATGTCCCGCCGTCGAATGACGAAGCTGATGCAGAACCCGACGCAACCTGCAAAGAAGATGGTGATGATGTGCGATTGCACAACTGACATTCGCGGGAAGCATATCAGCTTGGTGATCTCGTAGACGGCAGTCGCGGTCATCGCAGCGAGTGTGACCCACAAAGCCCAGAGCACTTGAGACGGTATAGTTTGGAACTTCCCAGACACGTGAGTGGAATTGAAAGGGTACAAGGCGATGTGCTTCTTAATCATGGCTTAAAACGGAAACCGTCGTTCATGAACAGGGAGGGCTACTGGTATTATGAGTGTCCGTTCCACGCATCAGTGTGATCCAAATCACACTCGCTGTTACTAAAGGGTCAGGTCGCGTTGAATGAAACATGCCAGCCGAATGCCGCCGATATCTGATAAAGCCCGAAAAAGCAGGTCATTGCTGTCAGGGAGTAACTTTTGCCTTGCCTCACAACGTATAGATGCAGGCTAGCGACCGTCACCCGAAAACAGGGGGCGAAAGGCCGCATAGAAGGCTCTCGAAATTCGACCCCTTGCGAACCAGCCGGGTGGCGTGGGTCAGGAAAGCCTGAAATGATGCGTTTTGCATGTTTTCTGCACGGGATTCCGAATCGCGGCGGCACTACCCCGGTCAAAACATGCAAAGGCCTGTTCTCGACAGTCACCGGGCACCGACGCTCAACTGCCTCGCATCAATAACCCAAGTGGTGCAAGCCTGCGACTACTGCTGCGGCGACGAGGCAGTAGATTCCGAAGAGATGCCAGCGTCCGCCCTCAAGCCATCGGCTAAGCCACCTCAACGCAAGAATGCCAGCAAAAAATGCGAGAACTGCGCCCACCACGCTCGGAAATACGGCGGAAGCCAAGTCGGCGGTTCCATTGAGGTTTTGTGCGTGGATGAGGCGCATCGCTTCACGGAAGACAACCGGAGGAGTTAGAACTACCGCCAAAGCGAAGCTAAAAGCCTCCGACCGCGACTTTGCCACGCCCGCCAGCATTCCCACAGAGATGGTCGCGCCTGAACGAGAGAAGCCACGAAAGGGCAGACAGAGTCCCTGCACTGCCCCGATCAAACCAGCCTGTCGTGTATTCAGATCGTTTGTTTCAGTTAGATTTCTTGTGAGGCTCCGATTCTCAAGAATGCCCGCGATCAAGGTCAGCACCCCGGCTGCGGCAAGTGCTGGTGCAATGAATTCGAGGTGGCTAAACAGGTCCTCGATCTCAGCGTGGGGCAGACCTCGAAGAACCGTCCTTTCGATGATCTTGATGATTGCTTCGCCGACAACTCCTGTAAGTGCTGTCGCTAAGATGAGGAATCCAGCAAACTTCTTGAAAGCAGCGGAACTCTGGAGGTATGTGCCGCGCCACGTGTGCCAGAAGTAGGCGATTACAGCGAACATCGTACCCGTGTGTAGCATGACCAAGAGCAGAGTCATGGGCGGCGATGATGGATCGAGCCCCATGAGTTTCTCGGCGACAATCACATGAGCAGAACTCGACACAGGGAGCAATTCGGCCAATCCTTGCAGAATTGCAAGGACGATGACATCAAGCAACGACATTTGGCGATTCTAAACTACCGCCTTGCTCTCTCAGGCATCCGTGTCTGTTCGCTTCTGTACAGTCATCTCGCACAGGCTCACGCTCTCGGGGATATTTTCTGGTGCCCATCGGGTGGATTCGGCGTTACGCTATACGTCGCTTATCGTCATCCTTCTTCACAGCTTCGGTCGGCTTCGCGTGGGGCTGATCCATGTGAAATAGCAAACACATGCTGCAATAGGTCTCGTGGCAAAGATCGCATTCCTCAGTATGCAATTCGCACAGCTTGGCTCTGCAGTCGCAACACTCAGCAATTGCGTTGCGTCCGCACGCATACCCACTGGCATCGTCCACTCCTCGGACCAAGACAATTTCGCAGTCGCTCATTCCTCACTCCCGCACTGGCACTTGCTTGTCGCTCTTCTAAGCTGCACGCTCAGCGTCCTCAGCGCCCGTCCCTAAGAAAACGGGCCGAACGCTGTGGGATCGTCCGGCCCGAGAGGGGATTGGGGAAATAGAGCGGTCCGTGCGGATCAAGCGGATCAAGCGGCGAATGAAAGATTATGGGGTCGCTGACCATGACCGCCCAACGTCGATTTAGGGGACTGTCAAAAAAGTAGCGCACGCATAAGCCAAGGGCAATACGGCAATTACTGTAGTCACGCTTAGTGACAAGCCCACTCCGCGCAGGAGATCGTAGGCTCCTGTGACTCGTCTCCCTGTCACCATCATCACAGTGTTTTATTCGGGTGTGATTTAATAGGAGAGAGAAAATGCAATGAACGCGTCGAGTCTGCGTGATGGGCGAAGGTATCCACAGAGAGACCCCGTTTCTAGCCTCCAGCGTGGGGAAAATCCCCACTTCCGGACCCAGACTTGTTGTTGGTGGTGATTCTCGGTGTAGTGGCCCCACTCTTTCATTCGGGAAATCTGAAATCAGCAAGTTGCTTGCTCTGGGGCTTAGTTTGGTGATTGATTCGACGGAGGGCTTTCAATTCACGGGGCTTACGGCTAATCAGTCTCGTATCTTTTCGACAGCGTTTGTTACACCTAGCAGCCAAACATCAGCCCCAGAGACAGGAATCATGGAGGAGTTGCGCGATGATCAATTCTCGTTCAGATCGCAGTCCCTCGTATGCAGGGGTCGGGGACAGTTATTCCAAGGCGGACTTCAGTTCACGGGACTTAGCTGCGGCTCACCCAAACATTCTCAACTGGGCAGCGCTAGTTTGCTCCTTGGTCCTGCTCCTCGAATTGAACGCTCTTGGACTTCGCGGGAACTTCAGCATACGCTTAGACGGGGTGAATGGTCGGCTAGTAGGATCGATGAGCGTAGCCCGCTCGCTCGGCAACATCCCACCCAACAGACGCGAGATGTTAAATAGTGAGCGGCTTCCACAAACCAGACAATGATCGTGTGGGCTGTCGCTGACCACATCACACTCAGCGCACAACACAGCATTCTGCAAGCAGATGGAATTTAATGATCGAGGCTCTTCGGCACTCATGTTGACCACAGAACCCTTCATGCTCCTCACCCCACAGAATTCAAAATCAATTGTACTGAGTCCGCTGTCCTGCACAACGAAAAACGGCGCCACAATTACCATCCCCGGCGCCGCTCCCGTCGATCCTTACGATGCACATGTGACCTCTACCGCAAATGCAATCGAAGTGTGACACCTGTGTGACCCAAAACCTCCCGACACTGACAAAGTTGACATCATTGACAGTTCTCGCAGGTTCCGATTCAATAACTTGCGTGGCTGCAACGCGACCCGGCGAATTCGGCTTACAGGTCCGGCTGCTTTCTATTTGACTCCCTTGTTGATTGCGCTAGCGTACTTTTTGGCTAGGCCATCGCCCACAAAGTCGTCATAGATCCACATGAACCCGCCGATTATCCCGCATTCATTGTGCCAGCTCCTCATCACCGTCTCCACTTGGCTTGGGGTGTAGTTCTTGTCCCACACGCCCGGGAAAACAGGCACCTTGCCAAAATTCCAACCCGAGCAAGGATTGTTTCCTCCACCGCCGGCGTAGGCCTGCAGATGTATTCCATCTACCGTGCCTGGGAGTTTCTGGTTGATTTCTGAAACCACACTCTGCCAATAGCTGGCGTCGACATAAGGATCCGGCATGACGTGATAGCCGAGTTTTCCCACCATGACTCCGAACTGAACCGTAGTGCCGAGATCGTAGCTATTTTCGTCATCAAAATCGAGGGCATCCAGAGCCGGGATGGCTTTTTTCAGGGCCTTAAAATCCCTGTATAGAACGCTCTTCGGGCCGACGCCGTGCGCCTTCACCAGAGCCGTGATGTTTTCCCAGTCTCCGTAGTTGGAGGAACCGATGCTGAAGGTGACTCTTTTGACGATCCCTGCTTGCTTTAACGTGGCCATATCCGCGGCAAATTTCGGATAAGTCTTGCCGCCCACATAGACGCCCTTCGAAGTCAAGGGAAACTCGCCGTTGAAGTTCAAGTCGCCTGAGCTATTGACTTCAACGCTCCAGACGATGGCCTCGGAAAAACCGGAGTGTTCAATTTCAGCGATGTTCTTCGGGATATTGAAATTTGCAGTCTTATAAAAGGGGCCTCCACCAAAGATTCCGGTAAACCCCTGCGGGGCGGGCGTGGAGATTGGTTCGACCGCAGTTTGCGCCGGGGCTGACAAGGCGAGCATCAGGAGGCAGGTTATGAGCTGAAACAACGGAAGCAGGAGAGTACGACTTCCTTGGGAAAACCGGGGCAACAATCGAGTCATTTGGAGATTCCTTTGATGTGAATTGGGCATGTGTTGTTGACTAGCCGTTGATGGAGTGACCATAGGACTTGGGAGGCCTCCCAGGCGTGCGTGGCATGATTTCCCCAACCGGCAGCGTTCAAGTATCCCCCGGCGATGGGCAGGAGTCAACCGCTGCACCATTCGCCGCAAGCGCTCGCACAACGCCGGTACGAATGACGCGTACTTCGGGTCCAGAGAGCCTCCTACCCGAAGCGAGGAGTGGGGAGGCAGAAGCCACTGGACGTTGCTGCAGTGCGGGCGGGAGGTTCAGCTGTTACAATTCTTTGAATCACAGATCAGGAGCGTAATTTCATGTCCGCACCCAGCCGTAGGCCGGAGATCCGTCGTCGTCGTACCCGCAAAGAGAAAATTCTTAAGCTGCGCAAGAGTCTGGCCGCGGCTTCATCGGAAACCGATCGCGCCCGCTTTCGCGCGAAACTGCATCGCCAGGGGCTGGTCTCGCCGGGAACGCCATTGCTCAAGGGCGAGTAAGGCGGCGCCGGGCGGCTGCTCTCTGCTTATTCTCGCAACCTTGAATTTCATTGCCCCGCACGGCGCGGACGCCCGCGCCTACACGGCTTTGTCGTATTGAATTTCTTTCACGCGCTTTCCTGCCACTTCCTGATACACGCGAAGAATCTGCCGGGCGGAGGCTTCCCAGGAGAATTTCTTGACCTGCTCGTAGGCCCGTTGTTTGTACTTTTCGCGAACCTGCTGATCCAGCAGCACGCGGTGGAGCGCGCGCATGATTTCAAAGACGTTTTCCGGGTTCACCATCACAGCAGCGTTGCCCACAACCTCGGGTAGGGACGAGGTGTTGGAGGTCACGACGGGAGTGCCGTGCGCCATAGCTTCCAGCGGTGGGAGTCCGAAACCTTCGTAGAGGGATGGGAAGACAAATATTTTGGCCGCATCGTAGAACACGCGCAACATTTCGATGGGAACGAATCCCATGAAGCGTACGTCATTTTGAACGCCGCCGCGGATGACGGTGCGGCGCAAGTCGGGATGCTTCGAGAGTTCGTCGCCGATGATGATCAGTTTCAGGTCCGGGAATCGTCCCTCCTTTTCCAGTTCGGCCTTCAACGCTGAAAAGGCTTCGATAATCCTCACCAGATTCTTAGGCGGACTGATGCGGCCAGCATAAAGAAGAAAAGGATAAGTCACCAGGTAGCGTTCGGCGAGGACTTGCCGCTCGGACTCAGACGCGTGGCCGCGGAGGAAGCGCTCATCAATCGCATTGTAGACAACCTCGATGCGGGAACCGGGGATGCCAAACAATTTCTCAATCTCGCTCTTGGTGTACTTAGAAACCGCCAAAATTCGGGCTGCGCCTCTCAGCACACGGCGGGTCAGATGAAAATGGAGCGAGCGCCGCAAGCTGGAGCGATCATGGGCGCGATACATGTGTTCGAGAACGTCGTGCACGGTCATTACGTAAGGGCAAGGCAGAGTGCGTGGCATCCAGAACAGGTGCGGGATGTGGACCAGATCACAATTCACCCGTTTGAGAATGGCGCGACATTCCAGATATCCTTTGGCGGTGGTGCCGTCGTCGAGTAAGGCAATCGCGTGGAAGTTTGGCGGGAGCGGCGCGATCTCCGCCACTTTCTGCGGGGAACCAATCAGAAAGTATTCGTTCGAGTGATCCAGCCGGCTGAGAGCGCGCACCACATTGCGCGTGTAGGTGCCGACGCCGAACTCGGTCATCCGCCGAATATCAATGGCGACCTTCACGGGAAGATTTAACCACAAAGGAGACGAAGTACACGAAGGAAATCCTGCTTTTGGCGAAGGCTTTCAAGCCCTCACTTCCGCCTGCGCCTTGGCTCGACGCTCTGCATATAGCGGGAAAGTGTCGGCCAGCTCAAGCACCTGCTTACGGATTTTCGCCAGGATAGCGTCGTCGGTTCTATGATGGAGCGCTTCGGAAATCCAGCGGCCGACTTGCCGCATTTCGGTTTCTTTCATTCCTCGTGTAGTTAGGGCTGGCGTGCCAATGCGGATGCCGCTGGGTTTCAAGGGCGGGTTGGTGTCGAAAGGAATGGCGTTCTTGTTGACGGTGATGCCGGCCTGATCGAGCGCTTTCTCCGCTTCGCTTCCGAACATGCCTTTAGAAAATACATCGACCAGCATGAGATGCGTGTCGGTTCCACCAGAAATGATGCGGAAACCTTCCGCCGCCAGCGTGTCCGCTAATACTTTCGCGTTGGCCACGACCTGACGGGCGTAATCGCGGAAGTCGGGCTGCATGGCTTCGCGGAAGCACACTGCCTTGGCGGCGATCATGTGCACGAGTGGCCCACCCTGCATGCCGGGGAAAACTACTTTGTCGATTGCGGCTGCGTAGTCTTGCTTGCACAGAATCATTCCCGCGCGCGGTCCGCGCAGCGTTTTGTGGGTGGTGGAAGTCACAATTTGTGCGTGCGGAACTGGCGAAGGATGAACGCCACCCGCCACCAGGCCGGCGAAGTGCGCCATGTCCACCAGGTAGATTGCGCCGACTTTGTCGGCGATTTGCCGCATGCGCACGAAATCGATGATTCGGGGATACGCGCTGCCGCCGCCGATGAGCATCTTCGGACGCTCTTTCTCGGCGAGCTTTTCCAGATCGTCGTAATCGATAGTCTCGGTTTCCTTGGTCACGCCGTAGGGAACGACGCGATAAGTCTTGCCCGAGAAGTTGAGATGAAAGCCGTGCGTAAGGTGTCCGCCATGTGCCAGGTTCAGCCCGAGAATAGTGTCGCCGGGTTGCAGTACCGCGGAGTAAGCTTCCATGTTGGCTTGCGATCCGGCGTGCGGCTGGACGTTGGCGTGCTCGGCTCCGAAAAGTTGCTTAGCGCGATCGCGTGCCAGATTCTCGACGATGTCGGCGAACTCGCAGCCTCCGTAATAGCGCTTGCCCGGGTAACCCTCGGCGTACTTGTTGGTAAACACTGAGCCCATGGCTTCCAGCACGGCTTCGCTGACGAAGTTCTCTGATGCGATCAGCTCCAATCCTTCGTGCTGACGGCGGACTTCATTGTCGATAGCGGCGGCCACCTCGGGATCTGCTTCGTACAGCGGGCGCGACATGTTGTTGCTGTTCATCTCAGTCTCCGCAAGATACAGCGTTCACTGACCGGGCTTCCGGTAAACGTCCGGGCGGTGAAGCTCCATGTAGTTCTGAGGCCTCTTCAGAGGCTCAAATCCTAGCTTCGAGTATAGCCCGTGAGCGTCTCGAGTGACTAAACTCCAGCGGCGCAATCCCTGCAAGCGAGAATGCTGCAGGACGCATTCCATCAGCCATCTGCCCAAACCGCGACCGCGAAACGGGTCGAGCACAAATACGTCTCCGATGTAAGCGTAGGTCGCGTAGTCGGAGATCACGCGCGCGAATCCTACTTGCTTGCCATCGGCATACATTCCGAAGCACAGCGAGTTCTCGATGGAACGGGCGACGACATCGCGCGGGATGCCCTTGGCCCAGTAGCACTTGGTCAAGAAGCCGTGGACGATGTCCAGGTCAATCAGTTCGGGATCGGTGCTGATGGTGAACTCGCCTTTGCGATATTCCAGACAAGCATTCGGCATTTGGCATCTAGCCGTTGAAAGTTTCGTACTTTTTGCTTCTCACTGGTATCGTCTCGACGGGAGTTGCGTCCCGACCGGTAGAGCTAAATGCTAATTGCCAAGTGCTAACTGCTGCGCTCGAATGCGGTTCGCATGAATGACGCCAGATTCCAGCCATCGATGTATTTGTAAGGCGTTTCTCCGGTTGTGTAGTGGCCGCAGGGCAGCACGACTACTTTGTGATCCAGACCGTGTCGAGCGAACTCGTGCACCGCGCTGCGCGAAAACTCGGGCAGGAATGTAAGATCGTACTTGGCATAAATGATGAGCGATTTCTTCCGCCAGCGCGTGAATTGTTCGAAGTAGGACGCGGGGCTCACCGCGCTCCAAAGAATCCGCAGACGCTCGAGATCGATCTGCGTTTCCAATCCTTCCCGGATGTGCCGCGTGGATTGTCCGTGCCATACGACATCGGCAACGTAAGTTGCGGCATGATTGAAAGCCGCCACTTGAATGCGCGGGTCGTGGGCGGCGGCGAGAAACGCGTAACACGAGCCAAGACTCGTGCCCAGGATGCCAAGCCGACGATAGCCTTGGGACTCGAGCCAATCCAGACAGCAACGGACATCGATTACGGCTTGACGGCAGGCATCGAGCGTTCGACCGATATTCGCGGAGACAGCGTAGTCGGCCCGCAGGATCTCGCGAGGGGTTCGAATGTCGTGGTAGGGCATGCTCAACCGCAAGACTGAAATCCCCAGAAGATTCAGCACACGGCACAAGCTGTTATAAGCGAGGGCATCGGAGTTCCAATGCGGCAAGAGCACGATCGCACGCTTGCCTCGCGCCGGAAACCAGCGCGCGTTGACCAGGTTGTTTTCTGGAAACGGGGTGCGTACGGGCGAGGTGAAGCGGAGGAAATCAGCGTGAGTGCCGCGGACTTTTTCCTCTAGTGCGGGATCGGGCACGGCGCGCGTGCTGAAGACTTTGACCTCGCGCCGCTCCAAGCGGAAATCCGCGGGCTTGATGTAAGAAAAGAATTCGTCGCTCGACGCGATGATTCGCCGGTTGTACTGGCGCAGGTAGCTTTCACTGTCTTCCGGAATATGGCCCGGAGCATAGCCGTTGCGGCAGGGCCAGTCCCTCGCCCACTCCACTCCCCATTCCAGCGGACGCACCACGCGGTTGTTGTCCACGGAGGTGAGCCGAGTCTCCCAGTCGTACATCCACTGTGCGTAGCGCGAAGGCATGTACCTCGAATATAGCAAACAGACAGTCTCGCAGCATCGGCGGCAACAGCGAGTGGGGAAACAACCGCATTAAGCAGCTACGGGGCTTAGCGGAATTTCCTCTGGCAGCGTCTGAGTTGGCTATCCGCCTGGGGGTCTCCGCGCACTTTGCGGTAGTTCTCTGCGCCCTCCGCGATTTAGGACTCTGCATTTTGCCAGAGTCTCGGAAGACCTTAAAACGCGGAGGCCGCTGAGAACGGCCGCAGAGTGCGCGGAGAGTGCCAATCGATGCGAGGAAGCGTGGCTAACTCGCGTATCTAACTTCCGTACTTCCTCGGCACGCGCTTGGAGATTCCGCAGAGAATTTCGTAGGGCACTGTTTCCGAAAGCGCAGCGTGTTCCCTGGCGTCTACACTTAGGCCATCGGTGGCCCCGAGCAGAACCACTTCATCTCCAACGGAAACTCCAGGCAGCCCGGTGACGTCGGTCATGGTCAAGTCCATTGAGATCCGTCCGACGATGGGCGCGTAGTGCTCGCCGACGATGACTCGGCCTTGAGAAGAGATCTTGCGATTCAAACCATCCGCGTATCCCACGGGGATGACCGCGATGCGGGCGGGAGCCTTGGTGACATAAATTCCGCCGTATCCCAAAGCCTGGTTGGCGCGCATATCTCTCAGCGAGAGAATGCGGGTCTTCCAGGTCAAAACAGGTTTCACCTTGAGCCGCAAACCGGTGCCGCTGACTTCTCGGCCAGCGCGTTCGAAAGGCAAATAGTAGCCGTAGAGCGCAATCCCCGGGCGCACCATCGTGTTCCACGATTCTGGACGGGAGATCACAGCCCCGGTGTTGGCTGCGTGAATCAGTGGCGGATTGAACCCTTCGTTTCGAAGAACGTTGCGTACTTCCGCGAAGGACTTCAACTGCACCGCTACCGAGGGCTCGTCCAGTACCTCAGACGAAGCCAGATGCGTGGACAATCCTTCAAGCACCAAATGTGGCGAAGATTTCAGTGCGGAACAAATTCGCGATAGATCCTCGGGCGCGACTCCCAACCGTCCCATGCCCGTGTCTACTTTCAAATGGATGGGATGTTTTGAAACGCCGAGGACGGTCGCGGCCTTTTCGAACAATTCAATTTGCCCGGTCTCCCAGATGGTTGGAGTTAATTCCAGGCGAATGATATCTTCCTCTTCGCCGCGCCAAAAGCCGGTCATCAGCAGGATGCGGCCGCGGATGCCGGCTTCGCGCAGCGGAATCGCCTCATCCAGCGAGGTCACGCCGAACCAGCTCGCTCCTTCCTGCTCGAGTGCCCGCGCACACTCGACCGCACCGTGTCCGTAGGCATCGGCTTTCACGATGGCGCAAATTGTCACTCCAGCATTCACGTGGCTCTGCACGGCGCGAAAATTCTGCCGCAAGGTTCCGAGCGAGACCTCGGCCCAGGTCGGCCGAGTCGCCGTTCGCTTAGCAATTTCGATGGTAGCCACTTGCCTGATTATAGCGGCCTCGGTGCTTGCAATCAGGTTACTGCCGTACTACTCCCTGTACCTGAATCTCAGGCGTTTTCCAAACCACTTTAGCTATCCGCCCGAGAGCGTGAAGTTCACCGTGACCTGGGTTTCCACCTCAACCGGCTCGTTGTTCAAGTAATACGGACGATAGCGCCACTGCAGAACGGCGTCGATGGCGGATTTCACCAGCAGGGGAGGGCCGCTGACGACTTGCAAGTTTTCAATCCTGCCCTCGCGCGAGATTGTGGCATGCAGGACTACGATTCCCTGAACCCGCGCTTGACGCGCCAGGGCTGGATATTGCGGCTGCACGCGATAGATGAGATTTCCTTCCATCATGCGGGAAACGCGTGGGGGATGAACGGACGGCGTTGGTGGAGGCTGCGGCACAAACGCCCTGAACCCATTGCCAATCGAGTCAAGTACGCCATTGCGAGCCCTGGGATCGCCGGTCCCGCCAGACACTCCCAATCCATCCAGATTGACCGGTGGCGGGGCGATCGGTTCGTCAATGTTTAAAATCTGTTGCGGCACAGAAAGCGGAGCGATCACGTGGCCGTCCGACGAAACGTTGCTGGCTGCTTCACGAGAGTTCCGGGCAGGGGCAGGCGCGGGAGGAGGTGGCGGCGGAGCCGGTGCGACCAGCGCGGCCAACGATTGCAACTGTGGCAGGCCCTGCGTGTAGAGCAATGGGAGCAGGAGCAAACCGCCCACGGCGGACGCTTGCATGGCAAAAGAAACCAGAGTTGTCCAACGGCGGCGAGAACGGTCAGTCCAGGGAGTCTCGAGCAGCGAATCAGCAAACATAGTGACCTCCAGAGTTGGTTTCTTCTAAGGACACCGCCGCGCGATCTGGAGGGCGCGAGGCAATAGGAATTGTGCAAAATAAAAAGCCGCCTTTGGGGCGGCCTTTCGGGAACTTTCGTCGTGCTTAGGGTGTCGCGAGTTATTTAGGAGGCGGCGTAGTTGTTGCCGGTCTGGTGCCGCCGGCGGGAGCTGAAGGCCTTGTCCCCGAGGTCGCGGCCGGTTTGGTTGCGGGCCTGGTCGGCGCAGGAACGCCGGACTGCAAATTGTAGGCGTCGACGATCGCCTTGGTGATATCGACGGAAGGCCCGGCCCAGAGCACTGGTCCTTGCGGCCAGGGATTGGAAGTGTCCATGATCAGGCCGAATCCCTTATCGCCGGCATATTTCACGATGATCGGCGCCATCTTTTGCAGAATGCGCTGGGCGATCTCGTTCTGCTGCGCCTGAGCGTCGTCCCGGGCATCCTGGACGCTGCGCTCAAGCTTCTTCTGCCTATCCTCGACTTGCTTAACCAATGTGGCGCGGGAATCTTCAGTGAGCTTGTCGTTGCTCAGCTGTTTCTTCAGGCTCTCCACTTCGTCGTTCATGCCTTTCAACTCGGTCTGTTTAGGTTCGAGCTTTTTGCTGAGCGCCTCGAAGTCGCGCTGGCCTTCATTACTGGCAAAAATCGCCTGCTCGATGTTGATCGTACCGATTTTATTTGCCGTGCTGGCGGCAGTGGGATCGGGCGTGGTCGCAGCCGCACTCGGGGCCGCGGGCAATCCGGGGTTCGCGCTGGCGGTTTGAGCCAGGGCGCTTACCGAGATAACGAACACAGTGGCCAGAAGATATCGTGGAAGCTTTCTTGTCATGGGATTGCTTTGAACTCCTTGGAAATTGTTTCGGGAATCTCGCTTCAGGTCTTTTTCACGGACCCACGTTCACGGACCAAGCTGGGTCCCGCCCCGAAGCCAACCAGGCCGTGTGATCAAACGGGGAAGGCAGACCTTAACCTCCAGCGTCTCACGCCAAATGTTCCAACGTGACGACCACCCCGTACTATTCGATTTTCAGGGTGTTGTAGCTTTCATTATAGGAACACTGTCGCCTCAGCGTCAAACCGAACAGGCGCAGAGGCCCGAAAGTAAGCTAATGCGAAATCGGCGGATTTTTTCTCTGATCGTTTATTTTGAAGCCAGCAGGCAGTTGGAAAAGTTGAGGGTCTGGCTCAGCCGCAGTCAGCTCAGTAATGGTGAAGGTCTGCTTGCCAAAAAATGGACTGGTGCGAATGGACAGCAGATTAATTCCGAGCTGCTCCGAGTGCCAGGACTCGCTCGTGCTGATGACAGGTTGGTCGTTTCCCATGGTTCCAGCATCGGTGGTGGCCGTTTCCCGGATACCGACCGTATCTATTCCCGCGATATTCCTCGTTCCCAGGTCCTCCCACTCGGCATTTCCATCACCGTTCGGGAGCGGACCCGAGGACCCCCTGCGCGGAGACATCGCCGAAAGTGCGTCTGCCGGGTCGTAGATCAGCAGATCACAAATGTGCTTCTCGGTACTGCAGTTGTAGAGGGTTCGCTGCTTTGGGTCGGTAAGCTGAATCCAATTCATGGTGGACTCGACCTTCCCGCCCTTGGGAACCAGCCACCAGCGTTCCCCATAGATGCGGCCTCGCCCGTCTCGGGCAATCCGGCGCTGGTTGACCAGTGTGACGGTGGCGCCATCTGCGCCATACTTAACCCATTCGGTCGCCAGCGTTGCCGTGAAAGGCGCATGGGGAATCGGAGGAATTACGATGCTCTCGAGGACTTCTCGTACTCCGCCGTCCCGAGCTGCAACATGCGGCTCGGCTTGCTGCGCTTGCTGGACCTGCGCCATGGCGATCAAACTGCTTAGCCAGAGGATTCTCGCGATCCACCGCATAAGCGACCTCCGCCCTTGCCCCAAATTCTAGGTCGAATCGGCTCGCCCCGTCAACATTTTGGTTTGTCGCGCCCAAGCCCATCCCCATCTAGAACGTCGTCGCCACGGTGAAGCGAAATGTCTTGCGCGGCTCCCTCAGCTGATAAGGGGGCGAAAAAGAATTGCGGGCGAGCTGATAGGTGTAATCTCCCGCAGCGCCGGCCGGGAACATGCCGCGAGTGATTGGAATCGGAGCATTCACTATCGTATCCAGACGCAATGGGTTATACGCCCAGTAGATGCGGAACGGAGCGTTGACCACGGGCAAGAACACCTGCAGCTCCAGGCCAGTGGACATTCTCGGCGTCCAGTTCGTTCCCGGCACGGGACGCAGGTACTGGGAGAATTTCTGCGTGGTGCCCCCCACGCAGTTCAGACCAACATCGAGCGCGGGGCAACCGAAGATTGTGCTGTTGATGAGGTCGAACTGGCCGTCGTTGATTTTCAGCTGGGAGTCTCTGAGGATCGGTTCCACGCCCATGTCGACGAATGGCGCCAAAGCCACCGGACCGGCAATGGTGATGCGGTACTCCAGATTGCCGACCAGACTCAAGTCGCCGCCGGGGAAGACAATCTGGTCCAGCGGAACCGGGATCGTATAAGCACCTTGCAAAGGATTGGCCGGATTCTTGGGCACAATCGAGCCATCCGGGTTGCGCAACTGGATCGAGGTCGTGTTGGGGAGAAAAGAAACGGGCGAAATAGAGCGAATATCAAAGCCACGCAAATCGTTTTCGCCACCATCGTAGAAGCGTTGAAAAGGCGGAGGCACCAGCCCATCATAGCCAGTGAGAAAAGAACCCTGAAAGTTAAAGCCTACCGTATTGTGCCCCTTCTGCATCGGTTTCCAATGCGTATATTTCACGATGGGACGAATCGTTTTGACCGTCCCACCCACGCCAGCAAATTCGCTCGCCACGTAGAAACTGCTGCCCTTGTGAGGATAGAGCGCTCGGTCCAGAGAGTTTATAGAGAAGCTGGGAGTAACCTTGCTGGTAATGATTCCGTTCAGAGCGTTGGGGCCACTGATCCCGCTGAACGACAGGAAATTGAACAGGGTCTGCGACGCGGTAGTCAGCGCTACGATGGAAGAGTCATCGTAGGAATAACTGATTCCCACCCGCTTGAAGGAGCGGTGCAGAGGGTAGGCTAGGTTAATCGCAAAGCCCCGGCTTGATTGAGTGTAGTTCTGAAGGTTCTCCTGCAACTCCGCCGGCAGATTGATCGCCTGACCGCTGAGGATCGCGGCTTGCCGCGCCTGATCGTAAGTGAACTTCGTGAAGTAAACCGTAAACCCCAACTGCATAGGGCGATCGAACAAATAAGGTTGGGTGAAGCTGAATGAAACATTGCGCTGCAGGTTGCCGATGTTGGCTTGTACGCTCAGAGTCTCGCCCAGGCCCAGAAAGTTGTTGGTGCTGTAGCTAAGCCCGATGAACGTGCCCGACAAACCGCTAACTCCACCGCTCAATCCGATGCTGTTCTTCCCCTTCTCTTTGACTTTGAGGGTGAGATCGACCGTGCCATCCTTTTCGTTCAGGTGGCGTTCGGTGACGTTGGGATCGTCGGGCTTCAAGTTGTCGAAAAAGCCCAACTGATTCAGCCGCTGGATGCTGACTTCCCAGAGCTGCTGATTGTAGACCTGGCCTTCTTCCAGAAGGATCTCGCGGCGTATCACCTTGTCGCGAGTGGTGGTATTGCCCTGGAATTCGATTCGCCGCACAAAGAACTGCTTGCCTTCATCCACGTCAATATCGAGGAAGACCCGCTTCTTTTCCTCGTCGAAAGTCGTATTCGGAATGGAGGTGAAGTTGATGTATCCGATTTGACCATAGGCCTTGCCCAGGTTTTCCAAACCTTTGGCGATTTTGCTTCGGTCAAAGGTATCGCCGTCTTTTATCGGAAACAGGGCGCGCAGGGCCTTGGTGTTGGCCACCGCCTTGTTGTTCTTGAAGGTGATTTCACCCAGGCTGTATTTATCACCTTCCTCGATGGGCATAGTGATGTCCACGGCCTTCCCCGGCCCTGCCTGGATCAGGGGGATATGAAATCCCTTATGTCCAGTGTCATGGATGACCGTCTTGGGCTCTTGAACCAGCACCTTGAAGTAGCCGCGGTTTTGATACTCGGCGCGAACCCGCTCGGTGTCTTCATCGAGCTTGGTCGCGTCGTAGGTCTTGGAGAACAGATTCTCCAGGAAGATGGAGTGCGGGACCCCGATGGGCTTCAGGTTCTTCATCGCGCTGCGCAGAACGCGGCTCTTGACGTGTTTGTTCCCTTCGAAAATAATCTTGCCTACTTTGACTTTAGGTCCTTCCTTGACCACGAATGTGATGCTGACGGCGTTGGGCGGGATGGGATGAACCTCGGTGCGGATGGTGGAGTACTGCCTTCCGTGCTCGGACAGCAATTGTTTGATCGTAACCTCGGCCTTTTTCACCTTGGTCGGATCGTATTGACTTTCGACTGACAATCCGACTTTGGCTTCCTTGAAGCGATCCAGCACGTCGCTTTTCGAGACCGAGTTCAGCCCTTCGTAATTGATCTCTCGGATGGTCGGGCGCTCCTTTACATAGATATGCAGGACCCATCCTTTCGCAGTCTGCTCTCGCTCAAAGCGAATGTCTTGAAAGTACCCGGTATTCCACAGTGAGTTGAAGTCGCGCTCGAGTGCGGCCGGATCATAGACATCCCCGGCATGAGTAAAAATTCGGGCCTTAATGGTTTCGGCCGGGATACGGCGGTTGCCATGAACCTCTACCCCCGCAATCAAGTCCTGCTGCCCGATGGCCGAGGAGCAGAGTAAGAAAAAAGTCAGCAGGAAACTGAAGAGCGACCCTCTCCTCAGTTCACAACGCTTTGTAAATGAAGGAGATGGCCTCGCTGCGACAACCGAGGGTCGCCATGCGCGGCCGTGCCTGCCCTCGATAATCGCAGGGCTATCCTGATGAGTGCGATGAATCGCCACTACCTCAAGTTATGGGAGTGTGGAAAACCGCAATTATACGGTAGAGCAGTGGACACCGTCCAAGCACATGCGCCTTAATCGCCCTCAGGATGCCGTTTGGAAAAGCTCTACTTCAACCAAGACGGAATAAAAGGTGGCGGAGTTGCCCAAGTCAGTAAGTTTTTCCGAGGTAAGCACATTAATGTTCCGCCCCTGGGGAGCGAGTTTCGCCCATTGAAGCCGTGCGCAAACCACGCCGGGCTGTAACACGCCGTCTACTCTGGCTTTTAGCAGAATATCGCCGCGCAGGTTGAAGACGCGCACTCGATCGCCATCCGCGATGCCGCGCGTTCGGGCATCGGCGGAATTCATTTCGAGCAGGCCCACTTCCTCCATTTCCTGAATGCTTGGCAGATTGGAAAATGAGGAGTTCAAGAAATTGTCGGATTTCCGAGCCAGCAACTCCAGAGGAAAGGCTTTCGCCTGCTCGCTATGACGGGATTCTCCCGGCGGTTCGAAGTGAACCACTGGATCCAAACCCTGAGCCTTGAGCGCTTCGCTGTACAATTCGGCCTTGCCGCTCGTCGTAAAGAAGTTTCCGTGTGCAAAAGGCAAAAAGAAATCTGTGGAGTGCGAACTGTCATCTGCGAACTGTTTTTCAAAACTGAGCCTTACGTGACCTTCCCGCTCCAGCCGCTGACGATCTATTCCCTGCAACCAGGGATGGTCTGAGTCCAAGGCGGCATCGATCATCTGGTCGACGGATTCGCGGAAGCATCCATCGTCAAAGCCCATTCGCTCGGCGAGCGAGCGAAAGAGTTCCACGTTCGAACGGCATTCACCCAACGGCTCGATAGCCTGATTCGAGACTTGCAAAAAGTAGTGCCCGTAAGCGGTCTGCAGATCCTTGTGTTCGAAGAAAGTAGTTGCGGGCAAAACCAGGTCGGCGTAGTCGGTAGTGTCCGTCAGGAACTGCTCGTGGACAACCGTGAACAGATCTGCACGCTGCAAGCCCCGAATCACTTCATTGTGATTGGGACAAGTCGCGGCTGGATTGCAGCCATACACGAATAGAGCCTTGATCGGTGGATCGTCAAGCGAATTTAGGGCCTTGCCCAACTCCACCATGTTCACGGTGCGGGCCGGGCGTCCCAATGATTTGAGCATCAAGTCTTTGCGCTTCAGCTCAGGGCCAATCTGGGCAAAGGCTCCGCTGGTGGAAAGCTGCAGCCCCCCGCCAATCTCTTTCCACGACCCGGTA
Source organism: uncultured Acidobacteriota bacterium (assembly GCA_963762385.1). Lineage (GTDB taxonomy): Bacteria > Acidobacteriota > Terriglobia > Terriglobales > Acidobacteriaceae > JABDBE01. The sequence goes on from CAVXKN010000004.1 coordinate 411,468, forward strand.
ATACAAGGCAGCATCGCGACGGCGCGTGTTGCCATTCCACCACCTTCCGAGCGCTGGACTCCGTAATTCAAGCGAATCACGGCTGGATGGGTGGTTGCATACTCGCGGGCCAGCTTCACAATGTCAGAGGCCGCGATTCCCGTCCACTTCGCCACGCGTTCGGGTGTGTACTCTCGCACTTTGTCGCGAAGCTGTTCGAATCCCAGGGTGTAGCGCTCGACGTAATCCGCATCATGAAGATTCTCGCCGATGATCACATGCATCATGGCGAGCGCCAATGCAGCGTCGGTGCCGGGATTGATCGGCAGATACCAGTCCGCACAGGCAGCCGTGCGAGTGCGATAAGGGTCGATTACCACCAACTTCGCAGCCTGGCGACGGGCTTCCGCGATGAAGGGCCACAGATGCACGTTGTTGCCGTGAATGTTCGCCGCCCACGCGATGATGTAGCGAGAATGGCGAAACTGTTCCGGCTCGGTACCCAGTTTTATCCCAAGGACCGATTCCAATCCCGCTTCGCCTGCGGCAGAGCAAATATTACGCGCCAACTGCGACGCTCCCAGCCGATGGAAGAATCGACGGTCCATGGAGGCGCTGTTTAACATCCCCAAAGTGCCGCCGAAGGAGAAAGGCAGAATGGCTTCACTTCCAAATTCGGCAATGGTCTTCTTGAAGCGAGAAACAATCTCTTCGAGAGCCTCGTCCCAAGTGATGCGCTGCCATTCCTGTGCGGCGCGGGCGCCCCCGCCCGCGGTCCGAGGTCCTTTCGGCCCCACCCGCCGCATGGGATACAAAACCCGGTCGGGCGAATATACACGATCCAGATACTTGGCGACTTTCGCGCATAAAAAGCCGCGCGTCACGGGATGCGCCGGATCACCCTTAATTTTGGTTGCGCGGCCGTCCTCAACGGTAATCAAAACTCCGCAGGCATCTGGGCAATCGTGCGGACAGGCGGCGTGAACGACCTTCTTCATGGCTTCCTGATTATAAGACGCCGAGTTGGGCCACAGGAAAAATCAATAAGCCAGAAAGGACGCGAAGTATCACGAAGGCTTGAGTTTGACTGATTTCCTTTGTCCTTGTGTTTGAAGCAAGAAAAAAGGGCGGCTTGCGCCGCCCGCTCCATACTGCGGTTTTTGCCTTACGGCAGTACGCGAACGCGCCCGGCCCACACGATGGGCTTCTGCGTAGTGGGGTCGTAGAATACCAATCCGCGAGAGATCAGATTGGTCGCGCCCGCAGCCTGCAATCCGGTTAGTCCGTCGATGTTGACGAACGTGGTCAGGTTGCCGGTATACACCTTGAAGGGCCCACCCGCCGAGTAGCTCATCAGGGCGTCGTTCTGCATCTGATAGTTTCCCTGATTGCCGCTGGTGATGTTCACGCTGTTTGCGACTAGCGATCCGATCACGCCCTGCCGCCGCAAAGACACCATGTCGGGAGTGAACGCGTTGCTCTGATAGGTGCCACCCACGAAGATGCGTTGGCCGACCACCAGAGACGAACCGCTGAACAGTTCGTTAGTAAACCAGTCGTCGATAAAGCAAATGTCGTATGCCGACACCAGGCTAAGGTCGACGGTGTAGACGCTATCCACGGGGATAGTTGCTGAGGTTCCCAGCTCTTCGCTCACAAACATGGTCACCACCGGACCGGGGCTCACAGCTAGGATTCTGCCAGAAATAAACGCTTTGTCGGTCGTGATCAGCTCGACGCTGCTGGCCAGAATGCTGCCATCAGCCTGTACCGTGCCCTCGACGGAAACGATGCCATTCGCCATTAAACTGCTCAACGCATTGCTGCCGTTATACAGAGTGCTTCCGTTGACGTCGATGGTCTCCTGGAATCCATACGGCCCCTGCATCACGAATGTGTTCCCCGAAGTATTCACCGAAACGATGTTGCCGGTGAATTCCGTGATCTGGCCCAGATCGCCAGAAGCCGAGACGGCCATCACATCCAGCACAGGTGTGACGGCGATTGTGCCGTTGTTGATGATCAGGTTGCCGCTGCCATCCATGGCCAGCGACTGACGCAGATTAAAGTCGATATGCAAACCGGCCAAGCCGTTGCTTCCTACCACGAGCGGCGCCCCCGATGGGAATGAAACCGTGACTTTCGGATTGCTCAAGCTTCCCGTTGCCGTGCCGATCGAAGGTGGGTTGGTCGTAAGGTCGATGTAATTGATGGAAGGCGCTGGCTTGCTGGCTTCAAAAGTAAAGGTCGCGCTGGTGTAGGTTCCCGGTGCGATTGAGTTGAAGCCCAGCAGCGAGCGCAAACCGACGAGCCGACCGAAGTCCACAGAGGTTGGAGTGGAAAGCACCTGCGCCGTGGTCGAGCTGTTGTTGAGGGTGATGCTGTCGATGGTGATGTTGAACGCGACTACCGACGACACAGGCGCGTCCTCACCCGTAGTGAAGACCTGTCCTTGAGTGTTCTGCGGCGGCGTTGACGACGAAGAATTACTTACGCCGTTGCAAGCGGCGAAACTCAGCGCTAGCGCAAGCAGCCCGGTAAGCGATAGAAACCGTTTCATAGTGGCTCCTGTAAATCAGAATCGTGGGGGAGCTGCGAATTCTTAATACCAGAATGGAAACACGTGCGATTGTAGGAACTCTTCATTACCTTAGGACAGATTACGCAGGTAACTGCGGCTCTGGGCGCGGAATTTAGAGGGATTGGTTCGTGCAACAAAACACAGGTGTTGGAGACGAGAGAAGATCGGAACGAGGGATGGACGTGCTATTTGAGACCGATATACAGGTCGACTTGAGAGTCCTGCGGGTTCTGGCTCCGCTGGTCATAGAGTTCAAAATCTGCTTTGTAGGCGCGAGCGCCGCCGAGTTGTTTGCTATCTTCCAGGCTCCAGACCCGTTGCCATGCCTGCGGGACAACCTGCGCCCCTGGCCCTTTCTCGCTCGTAACCACCGCGTATCTTCCACCGGGAACCTTCTTGGCCACCATTCCTGGCGGAACGTCGGATACGTTACTCACTTTCATTCCAATGATGAAATCGTATTCGCCGTTGCGGTCGCTGGCGTAGCCGGTGTAAACGGCGTAAATATTGGAACCCATTTTGTTCGGAATCTTATCCGCGATGCCTTCTTTGAAGAACTTGGCCCACTGCTTGGGTATGGCGCCGTCTCCTCTCATTTCCTTGGCATTAGTGGTTCGCGCTTGAATTCCAATGACCGCGAACTCTGGCTGTTCCACGACTCTTGGTTCCATTGCGGCTCCCACGGGGGCGGCGGTCACGGCGAGGACAATTGCGAGAATCAAGCCCAACAGTCCGCTGGTTAAACTCAACTCAAGACGGACTGCCCCGGAAAAAGGCTTGCCATGCCCGATCATCAAATTTCCATCACTTCTTTTTCTTTGCCCTTGCTCATCTCTTCCATCTTCTTGATTTCGCCATCGGTGAGCTTTTGGATCTCATCCATGGCCCGCTTCTCATCGTCCTCGGTGATCTTCTTATCTTTCATTGCCTTCTTGATGGCATCGTTGCCATCGCGCCGGATGTTGCGCACCGCGGTGCGATGCTCCTCAAGAACCTTGTTGAGGTGTTTCACCATATCCTTGCGGCGCTCTTCGGTAAGTGGAGGCACGGGTACGCGGATGATTTTGCCATCGTTCATCGGGTTCAAGCCGATGTCCGCCGTGCGAATCGCTTTTTCAATTGCCGGCAGCGAGGTTGGATCGAAGGGCTGAACTGTGATGAGCTGCGGCTCCGGCGCATGTACTTGCGCCAACTGGTTGAGCGGCATGTAGGAGCCGTAGTATTCGACGTTGACGGCGTCCAGCATATGCACCGAAGCTCGCCCGGTACGCGTAGCCGCCATTGCTTTGCGGAAATCCTCGACCGCCTTGTCCATCCGCGTCTTGAGTTGAACGTAGGTTTCTTTAAGGCCAGGAATTGCGGCCATACCAGCTTGAGCCATGGTCAGCTCCTCTGAGGAATCTACCAAAACTGTGAATTATAAACCTTTGAAACGAACGGTTAGCTCGGAACGAGCCATCCGTGAAAATCTGTGCAGATCCGTGGCGTTCTTACGCGCTCACCAGCGATCCAATCTTCTCGCCCGTTACAACCTTACGGATATTTCCCCGCTGGTTGAGATTGAAGATGATGATAGGGAGATTGTTGTCTTTGCAGAGTGAGATGGCAGTTGAGTCCATCACCTTCAAGCCTTTTTTCAGCACATCCATGTAGGTGATCTGGGTAAATTTCTTGGCGTCTTTCACTAGCACCGGATCGGCGTCATAGATACCATCGACTTTCGTGGCTTTCATGATGACATCGGCTTTGATTTCCATGGCCCGCAGAGACGCAGCTGTGTCGGTCGAAAAATATGGATTGCCCGTGCCCCCGGCAAAAATCACGACCCGGCCTTTTTCCAGATGCCGCATAGCGCGCCGGCGGATAAAAGGCTCAGCCACCTGGTTCATCTCAATCGCCGACTGCACTCGCGTGTACACGCCCTGCTTTTCGAGCGCATCCTGCAATGCCAGTGCGTTGATTACGGTCGCCAGCATGCCCATGTGGTCCGCGGAAACCCGGTCCATTTCTTTCGCTTGCTCGGCTACGCCTCGGAAGAAATTCCCTCCGCCCACTACGATCGCGATCTCGATTCCGAGAGATCTAACGTCCGCCAGTTCCGCTGCGATTTCGTGAATGCGAAAAGGGTCAACCCCGAAGCCCTGGGTTGCGGCCAGAGCTTCACCCGAGAGTTTGAGCAAGATGCGTTTAAAGACGGGAGTCGTCATCCGTGAGTTAGTCTAGCATCCTGGCGGAAATCTCGGTCACGAGTAACGTCAAAAACCACCTGGGGACAGCCGCCCTCGGCTGTCCGGACGGAGCAAAGCTCCCCGGGGCACACTCGAAGATATTCTCGGTTTCAAGTGAAGAATGGCGAATCGCAAGAAGCGAGCTGCGCTCGCCGGACAGCCGGGGCGGCTGTCCCCCACGCGAGCTACTCAGCTTTTTGTTCTGGTTTGCTGATGGCGATGGTCTCGCCCGCATCCCCCACCTTGAAGCGGGCGAAGCGGCGCACCGCGATGTTCTCGCCCAACTTGCCGATCTTGGCGGCGATCAGCTGCGCGATGCTGACTGTCTGATCCTTGATGAAGGGCTGCTCCAGCAGGCAGACCTCCTCGTAGAATTTGGCCATCTTGCCTTCGACCATTTTCTCCGCGATGTTCGCCGGCTTGCCACTGGCGATCGCCTGCGCGCGATAAATGTCTTTCTCCCGCTCATAGGCCTCGGGCGTGACGTCTTCCTTGCGGACAAACTTGGGGTCGCTGGCGGCGATGTGCATGGCGATGTCGTGCACCAGTTCTTTGAAGTCCTCGGTGCGGGCCACGAAATCGCTTTCGCAGTTAATTTCCACAAGCACGCCAATCTTGCCACCGGCGTGAATATAGCTGGCCACCGAGCCTTCGCTGGTCACGCGTGCTGCCTTCTTCGCCGCAACCGAAACACCCTTCTTGCGCAGCACCACGACGGCCTGTTCCATGTCGCCCTTGGCTTCGGTCAGGGCCTGTTTGCAATCCATCATTGGCGCTCCGGTCTTTTCCCGGAGTTCTTTCACCTGCGCTGCAGAAATATTAGGACGCTTGCTGTCGTCTGGTTCTGGACTAACTGTAGCAACCATAATCTTTTATGAATCCCTTTCACTTGACAAAACTAAACCCGCGCCGGACGACCCGCGCGGGTCTGAATCCCTCAGGGGCTAAAGCCCTGCCCTTCCACAATTTCTTAATTTCCTTCGCGACCGTCCGTAACCATACGCACGACAAAAGCTGAGGCGGACGGCCAACGACCGCTCTAATACGTTTGGGTCTCGACCTGTGGCACAGTTTCGTCGACGCTTTCCTTCGCGGCTACCGGCTGCTTGCGCGTGCCCGCCCCCAGCACATCTTCCATGCTGATGTCTTCCGCCCCGGCGTCTTCCGAGGCGCTAATGTCAGCCAAGCCTTCAGCGGCGCGTGCGGCCGCGGCCAGTTCGGCCTGTTGCGCAGCGCCGGCGGCCGCCGCCAGATCCGCGACTTGCTTGTCGGTCATGAGCTGCGCGCCTTCGGCCACGGAATCTGCAATCTTCGAGGCAAACAAACGGATCGCCCGCAGCGCATCGTCGTTCCCCGGAATCACATAATCAACTTCGCTGGGGTCACAATTCGTGTCGACCACCGCGACAACCGGAATGCCGAGCTTACGTGCCTCGCGCACTGCGATCTGCTCTTTGTTCGAGTCGATGATGAAGATCGCATCCGGCAAGCGGCTCATGTTCTTGATGCCTGCCAGGTTCGCCTGCAAATGTTTGCGCTCGCGCTCCAGCTTGATGACTTCTTTCTTGGGCAGCAACTCGTAACGGCCATCGGTGGCCATCTCGTCGAGTTCCTTCAGCCGTTTTAACCGACTTCTGCACGGTCACCCAATTGGTGAGCAGGCCGCCGAGCCAGCGCTGGTTCACATAGAATCCGCCACAGCGCGTCGCTTCTTCGGCAATCGCGTCCTGGGCCTGGCGCTTGGTTCCGACGAAGAGAATAATCTTGCCTTCGCTGGCCAGCTCCTGCACAAACTTCGACGCTTCTTTGAACATCTTCAGCGTCTTCTGCAAATCGATGATGTAAATCCCGTTGCGCTCTCCGAAGATGAATTCTTTCATCTTGGGATTCCAGCGCTTGGTCTGATGCCCGAAGTGGACGCCCGCTTCGAGCAACTCCTTCATGGTGATGTTAGCCAATTAACCTCCTCATTTGGTCTGCATCCGGCGCTCACCCTGAGGCTGCCCCGAATTGCCATTCCCGTCCCCGCGCCGCGGGGCACGGGAAGAATTGAACACCTAAAACCAGCTTCTAGCTATTAGCTCCTGGCTCCTAGCTAAACCAACGTGTAAGACTTAACGCTTGCTGTACTGGAACCGTTTTCTTGCGCCCTTCTGACCGTACTTCTTGCGTTCCTTGCCGCGCGAATCGCGGGTGACCATGCCTTCCGCTTTGAGCTTCTTGCGTAGCTCAATGTTGAAGAGCATGAGCGCGCGGGCGATGCCGAGCTTCACCGCGTCCGCCTGACCGTTCACGCCGCCGCCGGAAACCCGCGCGACCACATTGAACGTGCTCGCAGTCTCGGTCGAGAGCAAGGGTTGCTTCGCACTCGAGCGTTGCGCCGGGGTCACGAAATACTCGTCAAAAGCGCGTCCGTTAATTTTGAATTCGCCGCTACCCGGACGCAGATAAACGCGCGCGATCGCCGACTTGCGGCGTCCTGTACCGTAATATTGCACTAGCTCTGCCATTCTTAGCATTCAGCACTCAGCTGTCAGCATTCAGCTAACCCCAGGTGCTTGACCCTTTCAAAAATTCTTGAACCTTGACGTCATCCTGAACCGGTGTGAGCCGGTGAAGGATCTGGCGCGTACAACCAAAACTCTACGCCCTGACTTCGAGCGCCTTCGCTTGCGGCTTCTGCGCTTCGTGCGGATGCTTCTCGCCGCGATAAACATTCAGCTTGCTGATCATCTGCCGCCCCAGTTTCGACTTGGGCAGCATGCGCAGTACAGCTGCTTCGATGATCGCTTCAGGCTTGCGTTCGAACCGCTTGCGAAATTCCTCGGTTCGCAATCCACCTGGGTACCCGGTGTAATGCTGATACACCTTCTGTTCTGACTTCATGCCGGTGGTCTTTACCTTCTCGGCGTTGATCACGATCACGTGATCTCCGGTGTCGAGAAAGGTCGTGTATTGCGGATTTTCTTTACCCATCAAAATGCGGGCGACTTGTGAGGCAAGGCGGCCAAGCGTCTGCCCGGAGGCATCCACGACGTACCACTTGCGCACAATTTCCCCCGCTTTGGGGAAATAGGTTGACATTGCAAAATCTCCCAGAAATATAAAAACGCAAAGAAGACCGCTGAGCACCCAGTGAGCGCCGAAGGCGCAGGGCTATCAGGCGGGCAACTGCAGGACTTGCAAAGTCTTAAAGATAACGTAGATTGCGGGATATTGTCAACGAAGTAGATGCTGCCGCCCGCTGGTTGACTTGCCCGGGACTCACTCCTAAGATGGGATACCCGTTTTTCGCGCGCCACACATGATCGGCCAAAACGTTTCCCACTATCGCATTCTCGAGAAGCTTGGCGGTGGCGGTATGGGGGTGGTGTACAAGGCCGAGGACACTCGCCTGCACCGTTTTGTCGCGCTCAAATTTCTTCCCGATGAAGTCGCCAGAGATGCGCAGGCGCTAAGCCGCTTCCGGCGCGAAGCGCAGGCCGCCTCCGCACTCAATCATCCCAATATTTGCACGATCTATGACATTGGCGAGCAGGATGGCCAGGCATTTATCGCCATGGAGTATCTCGACGGCCAGACCTTGAAGCATCGGATCGGGGGTCGGTCTCTTGAGCTCGACACCCTGCTGTCGCTAGCGATCGAAGTCGCCGATGCACTCGACGCCGCGCACGCCAAAGGCATCGTCCATCGTGACATCAAGCCGGCCAACATTTTCGTTACTGACCGCGGTCACGCCAAGGTCCTCGACTTCGGCCTGGCGAAGGTCGCGGCATCAAGCACCAAGCCGCAGGATCCCGCGACCGCATTGGCTGAAGAAACAGCGGGCGCGACCGCTCGGGACTTGACCAGTCCCGGCACCGCTCTTGGTACCGTTAGTTATATGTCGCCCGAGCAGGTGCGGGGAAAAGAATTGGATGGCCGCACCGATCTTTTCTCCTTCGGAGTGGTGTTATACGAAATGGCGACCGGAACTTTGCCATTCCATGGCGACACTTCGGGCGTCATCTTCGACAGCATCTTGAACCGCGTGCCCACACCAACCCTGCGGCTGAATTCGCGGATTCCGGCGAAGCTCGAAGACATCGTCAACAAGGCGTTGGAGAAAGACCGCACCCTGCGCTACCAAAGCGCGGCCGAAATGCGCGCCGACCTACAAAGGCTGAAACGTGACACAGATTCGGCGCGGGTGATTACGGTTTCCTCTGGCGCAGTTACGGTAGAGCCAGCCGCTTCAAAAGCTTCGCGAGCCATGACGTGGGTGCCAGCGGCAATCGTAGTGGTTGCGCTGCTGGTGGGCGGAGGATTGTACTGGCGCTCGCGGCAAAAGCCGAAATTAACGGAGAAAGACACAATCGTTGTCGGCGATTTCGCCAACTCCACCGGCGACCCCGTCTTTGATGACGCGCTCAAGCAAGCCCTCAGCGTTTCGCTTAGCCAATCTCCGTTCCTGAATGTCCTTTCGGATGACAAAGTCGCTGCCACGCTCCGCTTGATGACGCGCCCTGCGAACACGCCGCTGACGCCCGATGTAGCCCGCGAACTCTGTCAACGCGCCAACAGCAAGGCTTACATCGGTGGATCCATTGCGAATATTGGCAACCAATTCATCATCGGGTTGAAGGCGGTGAACTGCCTGACTGGCGACACCTTGGCTCAGGAACAAGCCACGGCGACTGGCAAGGAGAAGGTGCTCGACGTACTGGGCGATGCGGCCAGCAAGCTGCGCAATCAACTAGGCGAATCGGTAGCTTCGGTGCAGAAGTTCGACGCTCCCTTGCCTCAAGAGACCACGCCCTCGCTCGAAGCGCTCAAGTCCTTTAGCCTGGCGCGGAAGGCGGAAAATGAAAAAGGTTCCGCCGCGGCTCTTCCCTTTTTTCAACACGCCATTGAGCTCGACCCGAACTTTGCCAGTGCGATTGAGGGAGTCGGGATTATGTACAACAATCTCGGAGAGCCGTCCCGTGCCAACCAGTATCTCGACCGGGCGTTTGGCCTGCGTGACCACGCCAGCGAGCACGAGAAGTTCCACATCACCTCGATGTATTACATGAACGACACGGGCGAGTTGGATCGGGCAGTGGAGACGTTCCGCGAGTGGGAGGACAATTTTCCACGGGACGAAGTTGCTTATACCAATCTGGCTTCGTTGTATGCGACCGAAGGCAGGTATGAACAGGCGGTGGAGCAAGGGCGGGAGTCGATACAACTGAATCCGGAGAACGTAATTGGGTACGAAAATCTGATGGGCTCTTTGCTTAACCTGAACCGCTTCGACGAGGCGCGCCAAGTCTATCGGGACGCCATGCAGCACAAGCTCGATGACGATTCTCCCCATCTCTATCTGTACGCCATAGGGTTCATTCAGGACGATCAAAAAACGATGGCGCAGCAAGCCGCTTGGTTCGAGAGCAGGCCGGATCTGGAGCATGAGATTTTGGGACTGGAATCAGATACCGCAGCCTATGCCGGGCATCTAAACGCGGCGCGCCAATTAACGGCGCGGGCAGTCCAGTCGGCGGTCCGGGCGGACAACAAAGAAGCCGCTGCCGCTTGGCAACTCAACGGGGCGTGGCGCGAGGCGCTGGTGGGAAACCTGAGCGAGGCTCGCCAAAATGCGATCGCGGGACTGGCGATAGCTCCCGAGAGCCGCGATAACCAAGCACTGGCGGCGCTGGTTCTAGCTCGCACCGGTGAGAAGGCGCGAGCAGCGGCCTTAGTCAGCGACCTGGCCAAGCGATTCTCGCAACACGTGTCTGTGCAATCGTATTGGCTGCCGATAATTGATGCGCAAATTGCTCTCGTTGCTAAGGATCCCGCGGCTGCTACCGAACGCCTGCAAACCGTGACTGCTCCTTTCGACTTGAGCGTACCCAGCAATCAGTATGACTCGTGCTTGTATTCTATTTACCTCCGCGGCGAAGCATACCTCGCAACGGGACAGGGGAATGCGGCGGCTACGGAGTTTCAGAAGATATTGGATCACCGCGGCGTTGATTGGAACTGCGTGACCTGCGCCCTGGCTTACCTTGAACTTGGCCGAGCGCATTCCATGAGTGGCGATAGCGCAAAAGCCAAGACGGATTATCAGAATTTCCTTACTCTGTGGAAGAATGCTGATCCAGATATACCGGTCTTGAGCCAGGCAAAAGCGGAGTACGCGAAATTGCAGTAGGTTTCCCGGCGTTGGAGTTATGGCTTCTTATCCTTATTCTTATCCTTATCCTCTTCGCCATCTTTCATCGCTGACTTGAAATTCTTGATGCCTTCGCCCAACCCCTTGCCCAAATCTGCCAGCTTACTGGGGCCGAAGAGCAGAAGCGCAATGGCCAGTATTAACAGAATCTCAGGCAAACCCAATTTGCCGCCCATGCTGAATCCTCCTTGCGGGGCTTTCCGGGTTGCCAGAGACTGTGCGTGCAAATGCCCCTGACGGAAGTCTAGGCTCCCGTACTGCTAGAGTCAAAGAAGTCAACGGAGATCGGGCGCCCGTGCCCGGCCCAGAAGAGCGAGGACGCTCAGTTCCCATCAACCTAAATCGTTTCGATGAGTTCTGCCAGCAGCGCGGTTCTTCGCGGTATTTCAGAAATCAGAATCGACTCGTGAGTCGCGTGCGCGCCCTCGCCCACTCCGCCCAATCCGTCCAGCGTCGGAACTCCGAGCGCGGCCGTGAAGTTTCCATCCGAACCGCCGCCGACAGCGGCTTCCTCCAATTTCCAGCCCAGCTGTTCGGCGATCGGCACAGCTTTCCTGTAGAGTGCTGCGACGGTTGCAGTTCGTTCCATGGGCGGACGATTCATCCCACCACTGATTTCGAGTCTGCACTTTGAATTAACCGGCTTCAGCGAACGGAGTTTGCGGTCGATGCCAGCTGCATCCTGTTGACGTACAACTCGGACATCAAGTACCGCGCTGGCTTCGGCCGGGACAACGTTCACGCGCGTGCCGCCCTGAATCGTTCCAACGTTGAGGGTTAAGCCTCTTTTCATATCGATCAACTTCTGGATTGCAACAATCTGCTTCGCCAGCTCCGCAATCGCGCTCTGCCCTTTTTCGAAATCGAGCCCCGAGTGTGCCGCTTTTCCGGAAACTCTCATAACGTATTCTCCAATGCCTTTGCGAGCGGTTTTCACGGCCCCCTTTGGCCCATGAGAAGGTTCCAGCACCAGCACCGCCGCAGATTTTCTTGCCAGATTTTCTGTAATCCGCCGTGAAGTTTCACTGCCCACTTCTTCGTCCGAAACCAACAGAACGGTCACCGGCCTCGGCAAAACATCCTCGTGCCAGGCTCGCAGCGCCTCGATCGCGTGCAGCATGAAAGCGATTCCCGACTTCATGTCAAACACACCGGGCCCCCACAAACGCCCATCGGCCACGCGGCACGGCATGATCGCCAGCGAGCCCAGCGGATAGACGGTATCCAAGTGTCCCAGCAGCAGCACCGGCTTCCCGCTGCGCGTGCCCACGAAATCCACTTGCAAATGATCGCCAAAGTTCCGCACCCGGTGAAACTTTGCGTGGCCGCCGAGGCTTTCAAACCTTCCGGCAAGCAACGTCCCCAACCGGTCCACAGCTTCCTTGTTGTCGCTGGGCGATTCAGTTTCTACCAAGTGACGAATAGTCAGAACCATCTGGTCTCTTCGTCCCTGGAAATAACGTAGCCGCTTGGCTATCTCGCTCCGAAGAACGGTTTCATTCCGGTCTGGTTTTGACGGTGCCTTAGACATGCAATCCTTTTCTGGAAGGGTTTGGCCGCGCGCGGTACAGTATAATCTTCGCTCTCCATCTTTCGTTCTTAGTAGTGGCGAGAAACAGAATGACCGATATTGCTCAGCCTGCAACCGAAGCTTCCGCGGCCAAGACCGCGCTGGATATCAATGAAATTCAGCACATCCTTCCGCACCGTTTTCCTTTCTTGCTGATCGACCGCGTCGTCGATCTCGATCGCAGGAAACGGATTGTGGCCATCAAGAACGTTTCGATCAACGAACCGTTCTTTGCCGGACATTTTCCCGGTCTCCCAGTCATGCCAGGTGTCCTCATCGTGGAGGCCATGGCCCAGGCTGGCGGCGTTCTACTGTTCACCGAAGTCGAGGACCGCGAGAGCAAGCTGGTACTGTTCACTGGAATCGAGCGCGCCAGATTTCGTCGCCCTGTGGTTCCCGGTGATCAACTTCGTATCGAGGTCGTGGTGAAGGTATGGCGAGGCAATGCTGGGCGTATGCAAGGCAAAGCTTACGTGGGGGAAACGCTCGCCGCAGAAGCACTGGTGACATGCCGGCTAGTCGATCGTTTGCGCGCTGAAAAGAGACCATCGCAAGAAACGGTCGGGACCTAGGAGCCATGGTTGGGAAGATGAAAGCGCATCCCACAGCCATCGTTGATCCTGGCGCCAAAGTTCATTCCAGTTGCGAGATTGGTCCTTATTGTGTGGTTGGGCCGGAGGTTGAACTCAGGGAAGCGTGCCGCCTGATTTCGCACGTGACCATCGAGGGACCTACAAAAGTTGGTACCCATAACAACTTCTTTCCATTTTGCTCGATCGGCATGCCCCCTCAGGATCTGACCTACGCTGGCGAACCTACTCGCCTGGAAATTGGCGACCACAACCAGATTCGCGAGTTCGTTACCATCAACCGCGGTACTGTAAAAGGCGGCGGACTGACCCGCGTGGGGAGTCATGTTTTGGTTATGGCTTACACACACATTGCTCACGATTGCGTAATCGGCGATCACGTTGTTCTTGCTAACGCGGCGACTCTCGGCGGCCATGTCACGGTAGAAGAGTGGGCCACCGTGGGAGCGCTCTGTCCGGTCCACCATTTTGTTCGCATTGGCGCGCACTCGTTCATCGGCGGCGGGACGACCATCACCCGCGATGTTCTTCCCTTTTCCAAGACTTCTGCTTCCCGCGATACTCGCGCATACGGACTAAATGCGATTGGGCTGGAGCGCCGTGGCTTCAGCAAGGAACGCATCCGCAAAATCCACCACGCTTACAAAGTCCTGTTGGCGTCGAAGCTCAACACCTCCCAGGCTCTGGAGAAATTGAAGTCGGAACCTGATCGTGGAGAAGATGTGGAGATGCTGATGAAGTTCATCGAACAGTCCGAGCGGGGAGTGATTAAGTAGCCGGGCAATTTCAAAACCTAGCAAATTGGCCAGAGCCCGGGACAAAGCTTTCGTGCATATAAGGCGGCAAACATGCTGGGTTCGTGCAGAATCCGCGAAGCAGGGTTGCTTGCGATTTCCTCGCTTATTGTCAGTTCGACTAATTTCGCTATGCTTTCTTCGGCCTCTTTAATTCGCTCTCTAAACTCGTACAACCCGATTTTGTACACTTGGATGCCAGCTTCGCACCGTTCCTTTAGGGACGCTTCACACCCCGGCGCAAAACGGAATTTTTGTTCTGCCGCTATTTTGACCGCCAGCTCCCACATGTACGCTGCAGGGTCCTTGGTAAGCGGCGGTGCCATTGACATGAGAATCCTTCCGAACGAAAAAGGGCCGCCTGGGGGAACTCCAATAAGCTTGCCACCGCCAGGGCGGCGCAATCAATCGCTTTTTGATTTTGTCGACGGAGTGGAATTCGCAGGAGTCCCATTTTGACAGCTTCCAAACGCATTGGCTTGATCGCGGGCAACGGACGCTTTCCCTTTCTTGTGCTCGATGCGGCCCGCGCCGAGGGCTACGAAGTCGTCGTCGCCGCTATTAAAGAGGAGGCTTTTCCTGAGATCGAATCCCACGGTGCCACTGTCGTTCATTGGCTTTCCCTGGGAGAACTTTCCAAGCTGATCGAGACTTTCAAGCGCGAAGGCGTGCACCGCGCTATTATGGCCGGACAGGTGAAGCATAAGCAGATTTTTTCCAGCATTCGACCCGATTGGCGTTTGGCGAAGCTTCTGCTTTCGCTCGGGACCCGCAATACAGATTCTCTGCTGGGAGCTGTCGCGAAAGTCCTCGCCGACGAAGGGATCACGCTGGAGAATTCCACTTCCTTGCTCGAACCGCTACTGGCCAAGCCCGGCGTGCTCGCCAAGCGTGCGCCCTCTCAGGCGGAACAGAAGAACATCGGTTACGGACGCACCGTAGCCCGTCACCTGGCGCAATACGACATTGGTCAGACCGTGGTTGTGGCGGAGACTGCCTGTGTCGCGGTTGAAGCTATCGAAGGAACGGATGCAACCATCGAACGAGCGGGCCAGATCATGGCTTCGTTCGACTCCGATCCATCCACATTGAGTCGCGCGCTGACGGTCGTCAAGATCGCCAAGCCAAATCAAGATATGCGCTTCGATGTGCCCGTGATCGGGGTGAGGACGATTGAAGCGATGAAGAAAGCAGGCGCAAGCTGTCTGGCATTAGATGCTGGTAAATGCCTGCTTCTCGACGGAGAGGCAATCGTTTCCGCAGCAGATGCGGCAACGATCGCCATTGTGGCAGACTAGAGTTCGTCACTTCATCCCAGGAATCTGACATTCAGAGGAGCAATCATGTCCGAAACTGCCCGTCTTGCCGACCAAATACGACGTGCCTTTGATGGAGAGGCCTGGCACGGCGACTCGGTCCTCGAAATCCTCAACGGCGTCGATGCCAAGATGGCAGCGGCTCGCCCGATCAAGAACGCACACAGCATCTGGGAACTCGTTTTACACATTGCCGCGTGGGATAGCGCAATTCTTAAACGCATTGGTGGCGCCACTGTAGAACTGCGCGACGAACAGAATTTTCCTCCGGCAAAGGACACCAGCGAGGCTGCCTGGCGCAAGGCGATTGAGCACGCGAAGCATACTCACAGCGAACTGGTGAAGGCGGTCGCGGCCTTTCCCGATTCGCGGCTGCTGGAAAGAGTTCCGGGCAAGACCGAAAGCTATCACGACTTCTTCTATACGTTCAGTGGTATCGTCCAGCACGAGCTTTACCACGCGGGTCAGATCGCGTTGCTGAAGAAGGCGCAGATTCGTTAATCCGATCTCGGAACTCAACATCGATGTTCGGATTACTGGATGGCTCATCCAGCAGGCTTTTGTGATTAAATCAACAAGTCTTCCGGCAACTGGCCGGCTGCGGACAGAAAACTGACCCCAGAAAACTTCACTAACGTTGCCGTGGTTGGCGTGGGTACATTTGGCCGCAACCACGCTCGGGTTTACCAGCAGCTTGCCCGGGACGGTGCGCCGGTGCGGCTGGTCGGAGTCGTTGACCCCGATACAACGCGGGCCGACGCCGTGGCGCGCGAATTCGGCTGCCGCAGCTTTGGATCGATCGACCAACTCATTACGACCCACAGTGAAGTCCAGGCTGCCTCGGTTGTGGTGCCGACCATCCACCACTTGAGCACCGCGCAGCAGTTGATGGAGGCTGGCATCGACGTGTTGATCGAAAAGCCGCTGACCGCCTCAGTCGCCGAAGCCGACGAACTCATCCGCACGGCCAGGCGATTGGGTCGCATCGGCCAAGTTGGACATCTGGAACGCTTCAATCCCGCGGTCCGCGCCACTCTGCCCGTGATCACCCGGCCCATGTTTTTCGAAGTGCACCGCCTCAGCGTGTTCACGCCGCGATCGCTGGACGTGGATGTGGTGCTGGACCTGATGATTCACGATCTCGACATTGTGCTCTCGTTCGTGAATTCGCCGGTCAGGGAAATCCGCGCGGTCGGGTTGCCCATTCTTTCCGGCAAAGTGGACATTGCGAACGTGCGGGTCGAATTCGAATCCGGATGCGTGGCGAACTTTACCGCCAGCCGGGTCTCGACCGAGCGCGTCCGCAAGCTGCGCTTTTTTCAACCTAAACAATATGTGTCTCTGGATTACGGACGGCAGGATGTTCTGGTGTTCAGTCTCGGTCCGAGCCATGCATCCGGGACCCCCTCGGCGAATCCACAAATCCAGGTGGTCAAACCTCCGACTACGGGCGAAGAGCCTCTGCACGCGGAGCTGAAATCATTTCTGGAGTCGGTCCAGCAGCGTTCCACGCCTACAGTTACGCTCGAGGATGGGCGTCGCGCATTGGCTGTGGCCCTCGACATTGTTGCCTCGATTGGTGAACACGGACGAAAAATCGATTTGGAACGCCTTCACGCCTGATTTGTCTCCCCAGAATGTCAAGTTTTGTAAACGAAATGATTGACCATCTGGATGCAAATCCCAGGGCCTTACACTTTCAGGCCTTCGCGGATTCGCATGAAAGATGCGAAAATAAAGATACTGGGTCAAAGACGCCAGCAAATTCGCGACGGCAGACTTGCAACGGTCCTGCATGAGGAGGAGTTTGTCTCCTTGCAACTAATGCCTCGCGGCTCGTGTCTAACCAGCAGCTAGGTTTGTTCCATGTCAACTACGCAAATCCCGCCAACCAATCCAGCCTCTTCGACGCCTCCGGCGCGAACTTCAGAGGGCGGGGATTTGTACGATGCGCGTTACTGGGAGTCTGCTTATCGCGAAATCGTGGAAGCGCCGGCGATCCTTCTGCAGCTGCAGGACGAACTGGCGCAGGCACGGCGACGGGAAGCTTTCTGGATTTCAGTAGTCGTGCATTTGATTGTTGTCCTGCTGATCGTTAATTTCCAAAAAGTAGCGGGATTTCTGCCCAGACAAACCGTGGTTGCGGTGAGCCCTGAGTCGAACCAGAAAGACCTTACTTATCTCGAACTGCCTCCTGACCAGCAAAAGGTCAACAAGCGTCCGGACACAAATATCATTTCCGATAAAGACCGCGTTGCCACTTCGCACGCGCCTCAGATAGATCGTCAGGAACTGAAAAAAATTCTTGACGCCTCGCGCCCAGGCAGACCCGGTGCGAGTGCTCCCGAGGCTGCGCAATCTCAAACCTCCGCTCCTGCGGCGAATCCAAACCCCGCGCCCCAGCCGTCGGCACCACCCCCGCCTGCTCCGGCGCAAATCGCAAAACTGCAAACGCCCCCACCTGCCCTGAGTCCGCAAGCGGCATTTGGCAGCAGCGCTTTGTCGGCGGGCTCGGCCATCCAGCAGGCTGAGCGCGCCGCCGCAGCGAATCGTGGCGGATATGGCGGAGGAGACGGCGGAAATTACGGCCTTGGCTTGGGCAGGAAGCCGACCGCCGCGATGGGCCCGCTCGAGGTCCTCACGGACACAATGGGGGTGGATTTCGGTCCCTATCTGCAGCGCGTGCTGCATGACGTCAAAGTGAACTGGTACAACCTCATTCCAGAATCGGCGCGCGCGCCGCTAATGAAGAAAGGTAAACTCACGATCGAGTTTGCCATTCTCAAAGACGGCACCGTTGCTGGGATGAAATTGGTCGCAACCTCAGGCGATGTGGCGCTTGATCGCGGCGCGTGGGGCGGCATCACAGCTTCCAATCCGTTCCCACCTCTGCCGAGCGAGTTCGGCGGCCAATATCTCGGATTACGTTTCACCTTCTACTACAATCCCGACCGAGCAGACCTACAGTAGGAGCCTCATACTCTTCAAGCCGCGCACTACCCTCGCAAGTCCCACGTTGTGTGCTCGCCGATTCGCACATAGACTGATGATCCACTTCGTTTTCAGAACGGCTGAAGCTTTACCGTGCGGAATTTGTCTGAAAAAGCTCGCAGCAGTAGAGGCTAGAACTGCTTGAATGTGGACGTACGAATCGTCTTTATCCTGGTTGCGGCAGGAGGAGATAACCATAAATGTTGAAGAAGATTGTAATCCTGCTATTGTCCGTCCTGGTATCTTCGCACTCTTTTGCCCAAAATAATCCGCTCCCTAAAGCCAGAACTATCGCTGAGAGTCTTGGGTACCCTGCAAATTCCAGGCTTCTGATCATCCATGCAGACGATTTCGGGATGATGCATTCGGTCAATCGGGCGATCATGGAAGCACTCGAACAACACTGGGTTACGTCTGCCAGCATTCTCGTGCCGTGCCCGTGGTTCCCCCAAGTAGCTCAGTGGCGGAAGGCGCATCCCGACGCTGATCTCGGAGTCCACCTGGCTCTGAATGCCGAGTGGGCCACCTACCGCTGGGGCCCAGTGTCGCCCCAACCGCGAGGGTCCAGCCTTTTGTATGAAGACGGCTACTTGCCTCCGACGACCGAGTACGTCGACGCACATGCCAAGATGGACGACGTTAAGGTCGAGACTCGCGCCCAGATCGACAAGGCGCAAGCGGCTGGCATTCACCTAAGCCATCTCGACGCACACATGGAGACGCTGCTCAGCACCGCAGACCTGCTCAACGTGTATCTGAACTTGGGGCGGGATTACAAATTGCCGGTGCTGCTGGGACGCGATCAAAACCTGCACGGCTTACAGATCGCGCCGAGCGTAGCCCTGGTAGATCGCGTCGTTCAAATTGGTCCGGGAATACCCAAGTCCCAATGGATGGACACCTACGAAAAGATGCTCACTCCGCTGCCCGCCGGGACTTATGAACTCATAGTTCACTTGGCATACGACGACGCTGAGATACGGGGAGCAACGTCAGATCTTCCTGACTGGGGCGCAGAGTGGCGGCAAAACGACTTCGACATGGTCCGGAGTCAGGAGTTCCGGCAGTTTCTCCGGGATCAAGGGTTCATATTGATTTCCTGGAAGGATCTGGCAAAAGCGGGCGTTGGTGAAAAGTAGAAGGTTCACGAGACGGCATCTAAGAATGAATTGGGCTTTAGGTTAGAACCTTCGCCGATACTCACCGGCCAAACTGCGCTACCGGCACGGCGTCTCCCATGACGCGATATCCCTCGACGGAGGGATGCAGATGATCGCCGCTATCGTATTTGGGAAGCATCTGATCGGGATGAGCGAGATCAGCCATCAGTTTGTCAAAATCAATTACTGCATCGAAATGGCCGCGAGCGCGAATCCACCGGTTGACTGCCAACCGGTCAGCCTCGTTGGCTGGGGCGGGATGGTAATTAGTCGCGCCCACATATGGAAGAACAGTGGCCCCGACAGCCTCGATCCCGTGGGCATGCGCTCGCGCAATGATCTGTTCATAGGCCCCGATTATCTGTTGCACGAGCGCGTCATGCTCAGCGCGGGGCCTTTTACCTTCCTGCGCCAGCTTTCCAAGATCGTTCACGCCTTCGAGGACAATCAAATAACGTGCGCCAGCCTGTGCGAGCACATCGCGATCGAAGCGCGCCAGCGCATTTGGGCCAAGGCCATCCGTCAAAAGATGGTTCCCTCCGATGCCTTGATTTAAGACGGCGAGCGCTCTTGTCTTCCCATTGGCCTGTAATCTTCTGGCCAGAACGTCGGGCCAGCGATCGTTTCCATCGGTTGTCGACCCGCGTCCGTCGGTGATCGAATCGCCTAAAACTACAATCGCGGCGGAATGTTTGACGGCATTGACATCAATTCCGCAAATCCAATACCAGTGTTCGATTTTCTTGGCATCGGGTAAATCCTGAGCAGCGACCATGTCGCCATGAACCAGATAAGAAGTTGCGCGGGATCCGGGGTGTCCGGTCTGCTGCTCAGGCGGCACATCCAAATGAAGAGTGATGGCCAGATCCGAGAGCGCGGGCACGGGATAGTCGAGCGCGTCGGATAGATACTCAGCGCCTGCTGGTATGACGACGTCGCTCTCGCCGGAAAAAGTAAGTGCCTTGTCTGTGCCGACATCGATCGTCGTTTGCGATGGTGATAGTGGCCGCGCGATATGAACCGAGGTAAGGTGCAGTGGCGCAGTTCCGAAAGCGTTCGACAAATGGACGCGAAGCCTTTTTCCGCCGACCGATAGATGAACGATCTGGCGCATGGTGGCGTCTCGCAGATCGTTCGAGTCCAGTGCGTTTCCTGGCTCGGGGATCTGTTGTGAAGCCGCCCACGAACCTATCCACTGTGGGGTGGGCGATGCAGGTCTCGCAAAGGTCAGGAGCGTGCAATTTAGATAAAGCAGCGCAAACAGGACCACGCTTTGGCGAGTGTATTTCATCGCGCTGGCCTCTCGTTCACAAGGGGAGAACTATGTTCAGCATGTGGCATATGCGAGGTGACTCGTAGTAAAGTTGGTCGCCGCGTGCATATTACAGCAAAAGGAAATTGAGGATACTTGCCGTTCGTCAATTCCCGGCCGCGACCCATGTTCAAGAAGTACGAAAAGTCGGCATGTGCAAAGGTGCTGTTTTTCTCCCGTAAGACTCTGCGGTTTCCTCGCCTCTACCGATCCATTTTGTTTCTCGTGCTTAGCTTTTTGCTTTTGCATTCCGCCGGCTTTGGATTGGGACAAGAGCGATACGTGGAAACTGTTGCACGTCCTGGCAGCTTCCCGCTCGCACAGGGTGGCGTTGCGGCTTCAATCTACGTGGATGCCAACGACTATCCGGGAGTGGTTCGCGCCGCCCATGATCTCCAAAGCGACATTGCGCGTGTAACTGGTGACACCGCGGCGATTGAATTCGGCCCCTCACACCTCGGATCGCACGTCATCATTATTGGAACCATCGGAAAAAGCCCGCTCGTTGACCAACTGATTCGCGGCAGAAGGATCGATGTTTCCCGCATTTCGCATCAATGGGAGTCATTTCTTATTCAAGTGGTCGCCAAGCCGTTGCCTGGTGTAGAGAGTGGCCTGGTGATCGCAGGCAGCGACAAGCGGGGAGCGATTTACGGCCTCTACGAGGTCTCCGAACAAATCGGAGTCTCTCCTTGGTATTGGTGGGCGGACGTTCCCGTCCAACACAAAGACGCACTCTTTGTGAAAGCCGGCGCGTACGTGCAGGGACGGCCCGCCGTGAAGTATCGCGGAATTTTTCTCAACGACGAGGCTCCATCTCTCACGGGCTGGGTACAGGAGAAGTTCGGAAACTACAACCATCAGTTCTACGAGAAAGTTTTTGAACTGCTGCTGCGGCTGAAGGCCAACTATCTTTGGCCCGCGATGTGGAATAACGCGTTCAACGAAGATGACCCGCTCAATCCCAAGCTCGCCGACGAGTACGGCATAGTCATGGGAACCTCGCACCATGAACCGATGCTGCGAGCGCAGCAGGAATGGAAGCGACACGGCAAGGGTCCTTGGGACTACTCGGTGAACTCCGATGAGCTGCGCAAGTTTTGGGACGAGGGCATCGAGCGCAACAAGAATTACGAAAGCATCATCACGCTGGGCATGCGCGGAGACGGTGATCTTCCTATGTCAGATAGCGCGAACGTGGCATTGCTGGAAAAGATCGTCGAAGATCAGCGAAAGATTATCGCCAGCCGCATGAATCCCAACGTGACTGCGGTTCCGCAAGACTGGGCGCTCTACAAGGAAGTGCAGGATTACTACGAAAAAGGCATGCGCGTTCCCGACGACGTGACCCTGCTCTGGTGTGACGATAACTGGGGCAACGTGCGCCGCTTGCCGACTGAGGATGAGCGCAAGAGGCGTGGCGGCGCCGGTATTTATTATCACTTCGACTATGTTGGCGACCCGCGCTCCTACAAATGGCTGAACACGATTCCCATCACCAAGGTTTGGGAACAGATGAATCTCTCCTATGAATACGGAGCCGATCGAATCTGGATCGTCAACGTAGGCGATCTGAAACCGATGGAATTTCCCATCGAGTTCTTTCTCTCCATGGCTTGGAACCCGCGCCGCTGGCCGAAAGAAAAGATCGCTGAATACACCCGTATGTGGGCAGAGCGCGAATTCGGACCGGAGTACGCGTCGGCCATTGCCGCCATCGTATCGAAGTACACCAAGCTGAATGGCGCACGGAAGCCTGAGCTTCTCGACCCGTCTACTTTCAGTCAGGTGGATTATCAGGAAGCTGACAGGGTGCTCAGCGAATGGCAATCCATCACCGGCGAAGCGGAGAAGATCTATGCCAGCCTGCCGCAAAATACGCGCGATGCCTTCTACGAACTGGTCCTATATCCCACCAAAGCTTCCGCACTGGTAGCCGAGCTCTACATTACAGCTGGGAAGAATAACCTTTATGCCCTCCAGGGGCGCGCCAGCACGAACGATCTTGCTGAGAAAGTTCGCAGCTTGTTTCGGTCGGATGCGGAGTTATCCGCTGCCTACAATCACACGCTCGCCCACGGCAAGTGGGATCATATGATGGACCAGACACATCTCGGCTACACCTCCTGGAACCAACCGCCGGTGAACGTAATGCCTGCGGTACAAGAGATTCAGATTGCAGACAAGGCGGATATGGGGCTCGCGGTCGAGGGCTCGGCCATGCCCTGGCTTGATTTTTTTCACCAGCCTGAGCTTCCGAGCTTCGACGTATTTAATAGGCAACAACGATTTGTGGATGTGTTCAACCGCGGAAAAACCCCCTTTGAATTTGCGGTCACTACCAGCGCTCCATGGATTCGGGTCACTCCGCCGCACGGTACGGTGGAAAAAGATCAGCGCGTCTGGGTAAGTGTCGACTGGGACAAAGCTCCGCTCGGGTCGACCGAAGGATCCGTCGCCATCACTGGTTCTGATTCGCATTTCATCACGATAAAGACTCGCCTCTTCAATCCCACTGAGCCGGCAAGAACTGGCTTGCGAGGATTTGTTGAGGGCGATGGTGACGTATCGATCGAGGCTGAACACTTCACCAAGAAGAATGATGCGAATGGTGTGCGTTGGGAGAAGATTGACGACTATGGGCGGACGCTCTCATCGATGACCGTTTTTCCGGTCACGGCAAAGCGCGTGACCCCGCCAACGAATTCTCCCAGCCTTGAATATCAAATGTATCTTTTCCATCCGGGAAAGGTTGAAGTTGAATCGATCCTCGCTCCCACTCTGAATTTTGTTCCGGGGCGGGGATTGCGTTTTGCGATTTCCTTCGACGATCAGCCGCCCCAGATCATCGACGCCCTCGCGCACAACTCGGTTCATGATTGGGAGCAATCCGTCGAGGACAGCGTCCGCAAGGTCAAGTCGACACACACGATTGAGAACGCCGGCTATCACACACTTAAGTTTTGGATGGTGGATTCGGGTATCGTTCTGCAAAAGCTCGTGGTGAATCTCGGCGGCGTCAAACCCAGCTATCTGGGCCCTCCCGAGAGCTATCACAACCTCCCCGTTCCGAGCGCATCTAGCCCGGCCCCGGCGATGCAACCGACTCTATTTGCCGGCCGATGACGGAGTTGGTTCTTTGACTCTCAGGATTTGGTCGGCTGCCACGTTGTGCAGTTGCTGAACGATGCCGGACGGCCATCGGATTTCGATCAAATCGACGGAAACACTCGGTCCGAGTCCAAAATGCATGGGGCCCGCACTGGACGATGCGTAGCCTGCTGCTGTGGACATGTGGTCATATTGGGTGCCACCCTTGGTGACGACTTTAATGCGGGTTCCGATCCCGTCGCGGTTGCTCTTCGTTCCCTCGAGTTTTAGTTCCAGCCAATGGTTGTTGCCCGGACTTTCATTGACCCAGATTTCCGCTGGAGCTTTGAGCGCCGTGACCACTACATCCATACGTCCGTCTCCGTTCAGATCGCCGATCGCCGATCCCCTGTGTCGAGCCGGTGGGCGCGCCGTCAGCCCGGCCTCCGACGTCAAAGCCGCAAACTTCATGCCGCCCAGGTTGCGAAAAACTGTGTTCGGCTGTTCGATAGTTTGGCGATTTGCGGACAGAAGTGACTGAACATGTCCGCGCGAAACGAAAATGTCTTTCCATCCATCGTTGTCGAAATCGGCGATCGTCGGAGAATACCCAGCCATCTTCAAGCTTTGCAGGGCCATGCCGCTTTTCTCGGTCACTTCAACGAAGCTTCCTTTCCCGGTATTGCGGTAGATGGGGAATGTCTCGTTGTCTAAGGCGACCAGCACAAGGTCGGGATAGCCATCGTTATCAAGATCGCGAAAATCGCCTCCCATGCCCGAGATGAACACGCCGTCTTCGCGGAGAGCGACATCAGCGTCGAATCCAATTTCGTCAAACGCATTTCCTTTGTTTCGAAAGAACCAATTGAACGATTTGTCATTCGCAACAAAAACGTCCATCTTGCCGTCGAGATCGAAATCTGCGGTCACGCCTGACATGCCTTTTCCCGGGTGTGCGCGCAAACCCCATTCCACCGATGCATCCCGGAATGTTCCATCTCCGTTGTTGAGAAAGAGCTGGTTTGGAGTTGGCTTGTACATCTTGGGATTGCAATAGTCGGCGTGGCCGTCGATCGGACAGGACGGTTCGTGGTCGATGTCCCACTTCATGTAATTGATGACCAGGAGATCCAGCAGGCCGTCATTATTCACATCCACCCAAACTGCGCCTACTGACCAGAGCGGTCCATACTCGGGATCGGGCTTATTGAGTCCGGCTTTGGCCGTAACATCGGTGAACGTGCCGTCTCCATTGTTGTGATAAAGCGTATTTTTGTAAACGCCAGCAACAAAGATGTCTTCGTACCCATCGTTGTCATAGTCGCCGATCGCGACGCCGACGTCGTAACCGCTGCCGGCGAGGCCTGCCTTCTCGGTCACATCGGTGAAATGCCCTTTGCCGTCGTTCTCGAAAAGACGGTTGGAGTATTTTGGAGACGATTTCCGTAGCGTCTTGATGTCGGCGCCGTTGGTGAAAAAAATGTCCAGTTTGCCATCGTTGTTGTAATCGAAAACGGCTACGCCTCCAGCCATGGTCTCCGGCGCGTGGCGCTCGGGCGTCTCGCAACTGTCGAGTTCGAAAGCAATCGGCTGGTATTCGAACCGGATGGGACTGCTGGCGGAAGGACCAGGGCTCTGGGCGCGGAGAGTCGACGACAACAGCAGCACGGCAATAGCGAACTCCCAGGCTCTCATGACTTGAACGTCCATGATCTCAACCGTCGCAGTTACCGCGCCTCACTCCGGCAGTTTTTGCTCACCGCGGACAGAAAGCTGCGCGTTCACACCCGGCGCAGTCGTCCCCGGTTGTCCTCCGCCCACGTTGACACGATACGTGCCAGCAACGATCAACCGATCTCCCCCCGTATTTACCACGCTCAAGTCGCGGGGATTCAAGGCTAAGTTCACATGCCGCGTTTCGCCAGGTCCGAGATGGATTCGGGTAAATCCGCGGAGCGCACGAAGCGGAGCGCCCGGCACTTGCGGGAAGCTCAGGTAAAGCTGCACCACTTCGTCGCCTTCCCTCGGACTTGTATTCTTCACATCCACTCCCACGCCGAGCGAATCTCCAGCCTTCAGTTCTGTGGTGGAGAGCCGCAAATTGCTGTACTCAAACTTTGAATAACTGAGTCCGTAGCCGAAGGGGTAAAGCGGCGCACCATCAAAGTAGCGGTACGTACGGTTCTTCATCGCATAGTCTTCAAACGCTGGCAATTGCCCGACGCCCTTGTAAAACGTTACCGGCAGCCGGCCTCCCGGATTGTTCACGCCCGCGAGCGTCTGCGCGATGGCAGTTCCACCTTCCTCTCCCGAGTACCAAGCGTCGAGAATGGCGTTTGCATGTTCGCTTGCCCAGTTCACCGAGAGTGCGCTGCCATTCATGAGAACCACAATAAGCGGCTTGCCAGTTCGCTTCATCGCTTCAAGGAGATCCTCCTCTTCCTTTGGAAGATCGAGGCTGGTGCGGTCTCCGCCTTTAAAGCCGGGCAAATCCACTTGCATCTCTTCGCCCTCAAGTTGGGAAGTGATGCCGACTACTGCAACCGCCAGGTCCGCCTGACTTGCCGCGGCCACAGCTTCTGCGATCGGATCGGCGATCAGTTTCAGCCAGACCAGCTTTGTGCCAAAACCTCCACGAACGTACTCCAGTTTCAGGGCGTAGCGATGCCCCTTCTTGAGTTGGAGTGTCTTGGTGATGGGGTTGGGATCGTGTAGCTTCAGATCATCCACGACCAGTTGCCCATCGATCCAAAGCTGGTTCATCGAGCCGGTAAGACCGATTTGATAGCTGCCCGACTGGTTGGGCGTCAGAAAGCCGGTCCATCGCACCGAAAAGTCTTTCATGCCGGCGGGAGGTGTAAGCGCAGCCGGATCGGGATGGAAAAGTTGCAGATCGATCATCTTGTCCACGCGAACCACTGCGGGCGCGCCTTCAAATTGTTTGCCGGAGAAGTATTCTCCCTTCAGACCCGCTTGCCCGTCGGAAGTCGAAAGCACTGACGTGGGAATCACGCTCTGCTGCCTAAGAAAATTCATTCCCGGCGAGTATGTGACCTGCGCGCCCGCAAACTGATTGCGAATTCCCTCCAATGCGGTGGTCGCCCGCGAGGCTGTACCGCTGTAGTTGCCATGCAGTACGCGCACCGATTCTGCGAGTGGCCCAACCACTGCAATCTTTCGGACATTGGCATTCAGTGGAAGAAGGCCGTCGTTTTTCAGCAGCACGATCGATTCGCGCGCTGTTTTAAGGGCAAGTGATCGGTGGGCTCCGCTGTCGATCTCCGACTCCGGCGTCTGCGCGTAGGGAACCATCGCGGGAGGATCAAACAATCCCAGGCGGAGGCGAGCTGTAAACAAGCGTCTCAGTGCAACATCGATATCCGTTTCTCTAAGTAGGCCTTGTTTTACGGCGTCCAGATATTTCACATAATCGGAGTTGTCGGTGGCCTCGGTGAAGAAATCCGCGCATTCGTTGTCCATCCCGGTCTTCATCGAAACTGCGGCGGCTTCGGCCAGGCTTTTGGTGAAGTGATGGCCGCTGAAGATGTCAACAATCGCGTCGCAGTCGGAGACGACATATCCGTTGAACATCCAGGCACGTCGCAACTGATCCTCAAGCAGAAACTTGTTGGCGCACGCCGGTTCGCCATTGACCCGGTTGTAGGCGCACATCACCGACTCTGCCTGGCCCTCGATCACGGCGGCGCGGAAGGCGGGCAAATAAGTGTCCTCCATGTCGTGCTTCGACACCTCGATGTTGATTGAATGCCGCGACGGTTCCGGCCCGCTGTGCACGGCGAAATGTTTTGGCGTCGAAATCACTCGAAAATATTTCGGATCGTCCCCCTGGAGCCCGGTGACAAAAGCCACGCCCATGCGTCCAGTAAGGAAGGGATCCTCGCCGTAAGTTTCCTGGCCACGTCCCCAGCGCGGATCGCGGAAGATATTAATGTTCGGCGACCAGAAGTCCAGACCTTCCATGATGTCTCGCCGGCCGGCGAGGACTGCCTGGTTGTGTTTTGCGCGGGCTTCGGTGCCGATCACTACCGCCATGTCGTGGATCAAAGAAGGATCAAAGGTTGCCGCCAGTCCAATGGGCTCAGGGAAAACTGTCGCCGTCCCAGCATTCGCGACACCGTGCAAGGCTTCGCTCCACCAGTCGTATTGCGGAATCTGCAATCTTGGAATGGCGCGCGCCTGGTTCACTAGTTGGGAGGCTTTCTCTTCCAGAGTCATTCGCGAGATCAGGTCGTCAACCCGCGCGGCGACGGGTTGTGCGGGATCCAAATAAAGTGGAACTGCAGGAGGCTGCGCATTCTGCGCCAGGGAAACACAAACAAGAACAGAGGAAATCAGGACAGCGCGAACGATAGAGACCGGAAAATTATCGAACATGGGATTTTGCTCCGTGGCACCGATTCCCGTGTAATTTCAAAAGCGCCTGAGTATAGCATCGTCAACGTACACGGAAAAACAACTTGGGAAGGCTCCGGATGCTCAGCGAGACGATCGGGCGTAAGATGTACTCGGGCAATCGCGGCATCGCCAGGGCTGGAGGGCGCCGGGGATGAAAAAAGAAAGAGGCGGAATTCACCAGATCGCGGAGCTGGCGAATGTTTCCATTGGCACCGTGGACCGCGCCCTGCACGGGCGCAACGGGATCAATGAATCCACTCGCCATCGAATTCTGCAAATCGCACGGCAGATCGGCTACACGCCGAACCTGGCAGCTCGCGCCTTGTCGTCTTCCAAGGTCGGCGTCCGGATCGGTGTGTGCCTACCCCGCGAAATCCATTTTTTCTACGACCAAATGTGGAGCGGCGTCCTCGACGAAGGCCGCCGACTGGCGCAGCTTGGCGTCCAGTTTGAGTATCGGCCAGTCCGCGCTCTGGGCGAAGATGACACCAAGGCGTTGAAGGAACTCCTCAAAGCGGGCGTCAACGGAATCGTTGTCGCGGCCGGAAATCCGAAGGGCTTGTCGCCGCTGATCGACGAGGCTGAGGAAAAAGGGGTTCGCGTAGTTTGTGTTTCCACTGACGCCCCGCAAAGCCGCCGCTCCAGCATCGTCTGTGTAGAGCCGTGGCTAAATGGGCATCTTGCTGGGGAGTTGATGGGCAAGTTTGTGCCCCCTAACTCCAAGGTCGCGGTGGTCGCGGGCATGCTAACAGCCTTGGATCATCGCAAGAAAACCGATGGTTTCTCGGATGCGTTTCCTCGGCACTGTCCGGGCGGGGAGATTGTCAGCATTATCGAGGGGCATGAAGACGAGGACGAAAGTTTCCAGAAAACCTTCGACCTTTTGGGTCGCGAGCCTGCTCTTGCGGGGCTATACGTGAACACCGTCAACTGTCTTCCAGTCTGTCGTGCCCTGGGCGCGCGCCAGGTGGCAGGGAAGGTGAAGCTCATCACCACGGACCTCTTCGCGGAAATGGCCCCTTACTTCAACAAAGGAACGATCTCCGCCTCGATTTACCAGCAGCCGTATCGCCAGGGGCAAATTGCGGTGCGCCTCATGGCCGACCATTTGACCAGCCGAGCTTCCTTTCCCCCGACCATTCACCTCAGCCCTGGGGTGGTCATGTCCTCGAACTTGCAGCTATTCCGCGAGATTCGCATCTCCCCGGTGGCGCTGAACCATTCGGTATTTCGCGGGCAGGTTCTGTCGCACGAGTAACGGCCCAACCGGGAATTCCCCTTTACCTCGCTGATCGCCCAATTGCTGCGAACCAGACGATTCGGGGTCCAACCCCGAGGACTATGGTTTTCTGGAACCTAGGTCGGGACCATCCATTTGTCAAATCGCTACGTCGCATTCAAATTTTTCTTGACAACGGAGGACAGCAGGGCTACATTCCATTTCCGACCAACGTTAACGTTAACGGAGACGGTTTCAGTCCAAATCAACCGCCCGTCGAAGGAGCGACCAACATGATGTCGTTGAAGAGTTCGGGGATTGCGAAGCGGGCCCAGGTTCAACGCAGAGCACGTCACGGCATGGCTCTTTTTGTATTTCTCATGATGGCCGTTCTCTACAGCTTCGGACAAGAGGCGACCATTGTTGGGACGGTTACCGACTCCTCGGGAGCCGCTGTTCCCAAGGTGGCGATCACGGTCACCAGGGTTGAGACCGGCGAGAGCCGCAGCGGAACCACGAATGACAACGGGCAATATGTCATGCCCGGTCTGCCGGTCGGCCACTACAAAGTTAGCGCTAAGGCTGCGGGATTCGGGCAGGATGAGAGGACTGGCATTGTCTTGAACCTGGACGATCGCGCCCGCGTGGATTTCGTAATGAAGGTGGGCACGGTGCAGGAGCAAGTCACCGTCGAAGCCAACGCAGTTGCGGTGCAGGCTGATACCAGCGAAGTCAGCACCGTGATAACCAGCAAGCAGCTGTCCGAGTTGGGCGTTAACGGGCGCAGCATCTACTCGCTCTACGCCTTGACGCCGGGCGCGTCCAGCATTCAGGGAGACTTTATTATTCCCACACCGGTGAGTGGCGATAACAACGTCAGTATTAACGGACAGCGCGCGGGGCACAATCTGCAACTTCTCGACGGCTCGGAAAACCTTGATCGCGGCGGCACCGGCGCCAGCGTTATGCCCTCGATCGATGCCATTGATGAGTTCCGCACTCTGAATTCTAACTACAGCGCGGAGTACGGCCTGACTTCGGCCGCCACCATCACGAACGTAATCAAGTCGGGTAGCAAACAGTTTCACGCGTCCGCTTGGGAGTTTGTACGCAATGACGCCCTCGATGCGCGCAACTACTTCAATCCCGCACCCAACAAGGTTGCCGAACTGCGCTTCAACGTATATGGCTTCAATGCGGGGGGACAAGTTCCCTTGTGGAAGGAGCACCCGACCTTCTTCTTTTACAACATGGAATGGCGCAGCTTTGTGCAGGGCGGTTTATTCAACCAAACCGTTCCTCTGCCCAGCACTTACGGCGGAGATTTCGGCGCCACCACGATCAACGTTCCCACCGCCGCCCAACTATCTCCCGCCCAGCAACAGAGACTTCTTGGCGATGGACTTACGCTGGGAGCGCCCTTCCCCAACAACACGATTCCCGCGAATTTGCTCGATCCCAACGCGCAAGCGCTGCTGAAAGCGGGTATTTTTCCTGCACCGACGAACGGCGCCCAGTTCGTCGGAGGCGGTAATCAGCCTACCAACGTGCGGGAGGAAATTGCCCGCATCGATCACCAGTTCAGCGATAAGTTTTCCGTCTTCGGGCACTGGGTTTCGGAGCAGGTTTCGCAGACTTATGGAGAAACGCAGTGGAGCAACGACAATGTTCCCACTGTCGGCAACGTCTTTGGCAATCCGTCCTATAGCGCGGTCGTTCACACCACCTACACCATCAGCCCGACGCTGCTTAACGAAGTTGCTTTCAACTACAACGGCAATCGCATCAACATCACTCCCCAAGGTGTTCTTACCGCTCCCTCAGACTTCACTTTTAACCGGTTGTTTACCGGTCCGAATGCTCTTGACCGTATTCCATCGGTCCATCTGGCGGGCAGCACGGGAACTTGGTACACCTCGAACTGGACGCCCTGGACGAACTCCGCCAACGATTACCAGATTCGCGACGACCTTTCCTGGACCAAGGGTGCGCACCAACTTAAGTTCGGATTTAGTTGGGCGCTCTACAAGAAGGTGCAAACCTATTTCGCCAGCACGCAAGGGCTTTTCACCTTCAACGGCAATTACACCGGGAATGACTTCGCAGACTTCCTGCTTGGCTATGCCCAACAATACGAAGAAGACGCGGTCCAGTCCTCGGGTCACTGGAACAACGTTTCGTGGGCGACCTACGTTCAAGATAACTGGCGCGTCAACCGTCGTCTCACCCTGAATCTGGGCCTGCGCTGGGATGGAGCTCCGCATACCTACGAAGCGAACCAGCAGTCAGCCAACTTCTACCCCAACTTGTATAACCGGGCTAACGCGGCTACCTTCGATTCCAACGGCAACATTTGCAGTGGAGCGGCAGATCCGGGTTGCACCGGGCCAAGTCCGGGCTTGGGCACGAGTCCCAATCCGATTTTGACGGGTTTGCAGTTCTATACCAACGGCATCGGCATCGGCGGCAAAAACGGAATTCCGAAGGGTTTGGTAAACAACTACTGGCCGGCGTTCGGACCACGTGTCGGGTTTGCCTATGACCTCACGGGACAGGGCAAGACCGTGGTCCGCGGCGGCTTCGGAATAATGTATGACCGCATTCAAGGAAACGACATGTACAACGGAGCGACCAATACTCCGTTCGATGCCAGCCCCACGCTCAACGGCGTTTTGCTCTCAAATCCGGGGACCAGTATCCTCAGCGGGAATACGATCAGTTCCGCGAATCTGCCGGTTCTCCCCGTCGGCATCACCGGCATCTCCACTTACTACAAGCCTCCAACAACCTACCAGTACAGTGCTGGCGTTCAGCAGGCCTTGGGAGCCAGAGCGGTATTAGCGGTTTCTTATGTCGGAAACCAGGGCCGATACCTGAACGACTACCGAGTGATCAACCTTCCGCCGGCCGCCGACCTGCCGACGCTGGTTGCCAATAACGGGGCTGGCCTGAATCAGTTGGTCACGTATCCGGGGTTTGGCAACGTCCGGCTGTCTTATGATGAGGCAAACTCGCATTACAATTCGCTGCAGGTCGATCTTCACGGAAATGTGCGGCGCGATCTGCAACTGCAATTCGGTTACACCCTCTCCCGCGCCATTGACGCGGCCACGAACAATGGGAGTGGTGGCGATCTCAACAATGTCAGCAACCCGTACGTAGGCTGGAAGTACGATTCAGGGCCGTCTCTATATGATCGCACCGACGTGGTGTTCGCGAACTTCGTCTACGATATTCCACTGTTCAAGGGAAGCGACAGCCGCGTGCTGAAGACGGCCCTCGGTGGATGGCAGCTGTCGGGGATCGTGATGATGATGACAGGAGCGCCGCTCAACATCGGCTTGAATGGGGACAATGTCACCAGCATTATTCCCAATACTGCGAACCGGCCGAATGTGGCCGGCGGGGTCCAATATCCGAAAACGGCCAACGAATGGTTTGATCCTTCCTCTTTCTCTGCCCCGGCGCCGGGAACCTGGGGAGACTTAGGACACAACGAGGTGCGTGGTCCCGGCCGCGACAACTGGAACCTGGCATTGGATAAGAACTTTATCCTCAGCGAAGCGCGCGGCAGCCGGCTGGAGTTCCGCGCGGAAAGCTTCAACACCTGGAACCACACCCAGTTCAAGGGTGATTACAACAACGGAGGAATCAGCACCAATTTTGGAGCCAGTAACTTCGGCGCGGTCACGGCAGCGTTTGATCCGAGGGAATTCCAACTCGGTATGAAATTGATTTTCTAGTCGCTTTGGGAGGAGCTTGTTATGCCCCGCTCACGGTGCGCATCCGTAAGCGGGGCTTCTCCCGCAGCGTCATCGCTACGCATAGAGCAGTGGAAACTGGGGCCTGGTGTTCTGGTCGTGTTTCGGAAAAGCCGATTGCGAGGTGCTCTTTGGGCACAGCGTGATCACGAAAACGAAAATAAGCTTAGAGCGGCGCTCGGTTGTGGAGGTTGCGGTAAAGCTCGGAAATCGGCGGCCAAGGTTTGAAGAAGCGCGGCTTCTAGCCACGCCATCCCTGCTCTTGAAGATTTACGGCACGGCTGGGAAGCCTTGCCCCTTCAAAGCTCCAACGCCCGAGAGTCTTCCGCAATCTGTGTGTTCGCAGCCGCCAAGGAATCGGGGAGCCCGGTTGGCCTGACAGACCCCCACACGTTCTCTCAATCCACCGGAGGCTGGAGACGGCCTTCTCGCTCCCCGAGAGAATTACGACGAGCACGGCCAGCATTCTCGGACCGCATTCTCTGATTATGAAGAGCTCAAAAGCGGAATGGACCGCAGCGGCGCTCTTGGTCACGGTTTGTCTGCTGGCGAGCCGCCTGAACGCCCAGGCGCCTGATCCTGAATCCGCCATCGCTCTTGAGCGACAAGGAAAGCTTTCCGAGGCAGCCCAGGCTTGGCAAGCCATCGTCAAGCAGAATCCCAGCGACGCCGCGGCTTTCGCGAGCCTTGGCGTGGTTCTGTCGAAAGAACGAAAATATGGGGAAGCGGCGACGGCCTACGAAAAAGCGCTCGCCCTGAATCCGCAGCTGCCGGGAGTGCAACTCAATTTGGGGCTCGCGGATTTCAAGCAGGGACACTTTCAGGCAGCCGTGGCTCCGTTCCATGCCGCTTCGGCAGCTGATCCGAATAATCTGCAGGCAGCAACGCTGCTGGGTCTCAGTTACTACGGGGCCAAGCGCTTTGGTGAGGCCGTCGAGTACCTGCAGCCTGCGGCGAGATCGGATCCCAATAACGCCGAACTCCACCAGGTATTGGCGCAAAGCTGCCTTTGGGCAAAAAACTATTCCTGTGCATTAGACGAGTTCCGGCTGATTCTGCAAAAGGATCCAGATTCTGCAGCAACCCACATGCTGAGCGGAGAAGCGCTCGACGGGCTGCAAAGAACGCCAGAAGCCATCGCCGAATTCCAAGCCGCGGCCAAAGTTTCGCCCCGCGAACCGAATGTGCACTTCGGGATCGGTTACCTCTACTGGAAATCACACCAATACGACGAAGCGAAACGCGAGTTTGAAAGTGAGCTGTCGGTCGATCCCAAGCAAGCCCTCGCGCTGGCTTATTTGGGTGACATCGCGATGAAGGAAAATAATTTCGATGAGGCTCTCGCTTTGCTGCGGAAGGCGGTCGGCATGAAGAACGATATTGGCATCGCTTATCTTGACTTGGGGGCTGTGCTTAGCGAGAAAGGCCAGTACGAAGCCGCTGCGGCCGCGCTGCGGCGCGCCGTCGAACTCGATCCCACCCAACCCGACGCGCACTATCGTTTAGCCCGCGCCTACAAGGCGATGGGAAGCATTGCCGAATCCCAAAAAGAGCTCGCCAAAGTTCGCGAGCTGCACCAGGAGTCCGACGATTCTCTAGCCTCCAAGATTGCTACGCCGCCGCCCGCACTGCCTCAATGAACGGCGACATTCAGTGTTTACGCTTCGGCGCGAAGCGGACGCAATAGACGAGACCAAACACCAACAAAAGCGCGCCCCACCATACATTCGCGTGCAGGTTGAAGAGCACCACTCCCGGATTCGCAGGCGGACGGATCAGCTGATAAATCCCCTCGCCGAGGATCAGCGCCCCGTTCACCGCCAGCGAGATGCCGATAAAGAACCAGATCGAGATCATCCTGCTCTCTCCCCTTACCAAAAGATAATATTCAGCGCGATGAAAACCGCAGTCACCACAGCCGCCCAGAATAGCGGCTTCTGGTAGAAAGGAACGTCTCCGACAGAGGGAACTTCCGTCAACCCGTAAACCAGCCCGGTCAATTGACCGTCAGGAATCGGTTTCGTCGCCAGACTCACCGCCACCGTCACAGTTACGCACACCAGAAAAGACCAGAGCGCCTGATACATATCCTGGGCAAGTGCTTTCGCATGGGGCGAGAGCGCCACATACCGCAGCGCCGAAGGATCAACCTTGACCCACGTCCACATGCTGATCGAGGACAGCGTCCCGCACAGCAATCCCCAGAATCCGGCCGGCCCAGTCGCCCGCCTCCATAACATACCGAGCACAACCGTGCCAAAGAGCGGAGCAATGAAGAAACTGAAAAGCGCCTGCACGTAATCCATGATGCTGGCAAACTGCATCACCAGATACGCCGTCCCCACGCTGATCAGAACGCCGATGATCGTGGTCCAGCGGCCCATGTTCACATAATGATGGTCAGTGCCTTTGCTATTGATCAGCGGCCGGTAGATGTCGTATGTCCATACCGTCGTAAACGCGCTCACATTTCCCGCCATGCCCGACATGAAACCCGCAATCAGCGCCGTTACTCCGAGGCCAAGCAGCCCGGGGCCGCAATAGCGCGCCAGCATCAGCGGGAGAACGTCGTTATAGCTGTGCCCTCCCGTGATCGCAGCCACCGACTCCGGAACCAGTTTTTCGGGCAGCAAGGCCAAGCCCAGCAGTCCAGGGAGAATCACAATGATGGGCACGAACATCTTGAATCCTGCACCA
This sequence comes from uncultured Acidobacteriota bacterium, assembly GCA_963762385.1. Taxonomy (GTDB): domain Bacteria; phylum Acidobacteriota; class Terriglobia; order Terriglobales; family Acidobacteriaceae; genus JABDBE01. The sequence continues at coordinate 447,368 of CAVXKN010000004.1, forward strand.
ATAATGGGCGCCATTTCCGCGCTGCGAATGTCCTTCGCAGCCAGGATACGCTGCACCACCAGAAAGTCTGTCGTCCAATACCCCATCGAGATAATTGCCGCGAGTCCGAACACGATGCCGACCCAGTTGATGCCCATGGGATTGTTGCTGAATGAACCCAAGCCAGACCAGAGGTGTACGTACTGTGCCGATGCCCTCTGCGCGATCTGCAGCTTGAGGTTGGTCCACCCGCCGGCTTCGTAGAGTCCGAGGATCGGAATCAGGAGAGCGCCCGCCCAGATGAGAAAAAACTGCAGCACTTCATTAAAGATGGCCGAGCGCAGACCGCCGAGCGTCACGTAAATTGCGACCGTCAGTGACGAAACCCAGATGCTGAAATTGATGTCCCACCCCAGTACGATCTGCATCACCTTGGCCATGGCAAACATGTTGACGCCGCTCATGAGCACGGTCATGAATGCGAACGAAATTGCCGACAAGGCGCGGGCGGGTTCGCCGAAACGCAACTTCAAATATCCCGGCACCGAGTGGGTTCTGGAGATGTAGTAGAACGGCATCATGACCAGCGCCAGAAACAGCATGGCCGGAATGGCGCCGATCCAATACCAATGCGTAGCCAGAATGCCGTATTCGTAGGCAGAGCCGGCCCAGCCCATCAATTCGAGAGCGCCGAGATTGGCGGACAAAAAACTGAGACCGGCAACCCAGGCGGTCATCTCGCGGCCGGCCATGAAGAAGTCTTCACCGGTGTTGGCACGGCCCTTTAAGTACCAGCCGATGGATAGAACCAGCGCAAAATAGAAAACCACGATCGCCACATCGACGGGAGCAAGACGCACTAAATGAGCCGGCACATCGGTCGCTAGCAGTAGTGTCATTCGTTTGTGAAGTCCCATTCGAAATACGCTGCTTCGAAGGACGGTCCGGTTTCACGTAAAGACGAAACCGCCGTCAGAAGCAGGTGACAGCTTCTATCTCACACCCAGGAGCAGGTCAACTGTCAGTTGATCGAGACGCTCGTAAGGCAAACGTCTCTTGAGGATATCCTCTTTATCAAAAGAGTGGGCCAGCAATTGGCTTGCGGTCTCTCTTGAGTAGAGCCCGATCTTGGAGGTGCCGTTTCCGTTGCTCGAAAGTTCAGAAAGGATCCCTTGTATTTCTGTATCTCTGCTCCAGCGGCAAGCCTTCTCTTTCAGGATCAGATAGGTTCGCATGCAGCCACGCGCAAAATCTTTTACTCCTTCGTAGTCCTCAGTACGGTAGGCGTGGGCGTCGAAATGGCGAGGACCTTCGTAGCTCACTTCCTCCAGAAACTGCACCAGCCAGAACGCCGATTTGAGATTCGCCGAGCCAAAGCGAAGATCCTGATCAAATCGTCCGGGCATTTGATCATTCAGATCGATGTGAAAGAGTTTTCCCGCTTCCCACGCTTGAGCCACCGCATGCATGAAATTCAGCCCTGACATCTGTTCGTGCGCGACTTCGGGATTCACGCCGACCATTTCAGGATGATCCAGCGTGGGAATGAAGCCCAAATACTGGCCCGTCGTCGCCATATAAATGTCGGCGCGCGGCTCGTTGGGCTTGGCCTCTAACGCGAACTTGAACCCGTATCCGCTGTCGATGTTGTATTCGCAAAGATAGTTGATCGCGTCGCGCAGTCGCTTAATGGCGTCGTCGGCGCGTCGACAAGCGTCCGTCTCGACACCTTCACGACCGCCCCATAATACAAAAATCTTCGCGCCCAGTTCCGCGCCAATGTCCATGGCTCGCATGGTTTTCTGAAGCGCATAAGCGCGTACTTCGGGATCGTTGGCGGTGAAAGCTCCATCGCGGAATACCGGATGGAAAAAGAGCGAGACCGTCGCCATGGGAACAACAAGCCCGTTAGCGTCGCAGGCCTTCTTGAATGCGCGTACGATTGCGTCGCGCTCGGTCGCGGTGGCGTCGATGGGCACCAAGTCGTTGTCGTGGAGATTGACGCCCCAGGCACCCACTTCCGCCAGTAAGGAAACGATGTCAATCGGAGAAATCGGCGGCCGCACAGCATCGCCAAACGCGTCTCGTCCCCGGTTGCCGACCGTCCAAAGGCCGAACGAGAACTTGTGCTCCGCGCGGGGCTGGTAGTCAGTTGCACTCGTCATAGCGTATTCTCCATTGCCGCGACTGCCATCAATTCAGGATGGACTTCATCGCAGGATACATGCGGCGATAAGCCGTGTAAGACTTTTCCATCACAGCCGAATCCGCGGCGTTCGGGCCCAGGATTCCAGCTACACGCACGGCAGTTTCGCAGGCAGCATCCACCGAAGGCCACACTTTCGCGCCCACTCCAGCTAAGATCGCCGCTCCGTATGCAGCGCCTTCTTCCGCCTCGACAGTCTCCACTTGCTGTCCATAAACGTCAGCTTGAATTTGTCGCCAGAGCGCGGACTTGGCTCCGCCCCCGCCCAGCCGTATCGTTTTCACCGGAACTTTGATCTCCTGAAAGATCGTGAAAGTGTCGCGTAAGCTGAAAGCGACTCCCTCCAGAATTGCACGGATAACATGAGCTCGCGTATGAGAAGCGGTCAAACCGGCCAAAATTCCTCGCGCCTCTGGATCGAGATAAGGAGTGCGTTCGCCCATCAGGTAAGGGGCCCAGAGCAGACCATCGCATCCGGCAGGAGCGTTCGCCGCTTCGCTGATGAGTCTTTCATAAGACTCACCATGACCGTTGGTGCCGCATCCGAATTGATCCCGGAACCAACGAAGAGAGAGCCCCGCAGATTGGGTCACACCCATGGCCATCCAACGACCCGGAACAGCGTGGCAAAATGTGTGCAACCGTCCTCTCGGGTCGAGCGCCGGAGCATCGGTCGCCGCAAAAACTACTCCCGAGGTGCCGATGGTGGCGCTGACTGTTCCTGGCGAAACAACCCCCATGCCGATCGCGCCCGCTGCTTGATCTCCGGCACCGGCGACAATTGGCGTTCCGGCCTGCAAGCCAGTAGCTGCAGCGCCCGAGGCCGAGATTTGCCCGCAGATTTCTGGCGACTCATACAACGCAGGCAAAAGCGTCTCATCCATTTGAACCAATCTCAAGAGTTCCTTCGACCAGCGTCGATGAGCCACATCGAGCAGCAGCGTGCCCGAAGCGTCTGCCATGTCGGTGGCTCGTTCACCAGTCAGTTGGAACCGGACGTAGTCCTTGGGCAGCATCAAAGAGCGGGTCCTCTTCCAATTCTCAGGTTCGTTGTCCCGGACCCAAAGACATTTAGTGAGCGTGAAGTTGGTGAGCGCAGGATTGCAGGTCAGTTGGATTAAATGCTCGGCACCGATGAGAGCAGTCAGGTCGCGGCTCTGCTTCTCGCTTCTAACATCGCACCAGATAAGCGCGGGTCGAACGACGCGCGCATGTTCATCCAGCAGGACCGTGCCGTGCATTTGTCCGGACAGACCGACACAACTGATCTGATCGCCGCGCACTCGGGCGGCGGCCAGCGCTTTAGGCACGGCCACGCCGCACGCGCGCCACCAGTCCCGGGGATCCTGCTCCGCCCAGCCAATTTGCGGCGATGCAAACGCTTTGTGGTCTTCAGTGGCGGAGGCCACGACGCGTCCCCCGGGATCAATCACGAGGGCGCGCGTACCTCCAGTGCCGACATCGATTCCCAGAAGATACACTCAGTTGCCTTGCTTGCCGCTGACCAGGCCGGCGGAATCTTATAGTTTCTTGGACTCGTTAAAGAGCGTGTACGTTAACGATTTGGTATATTACCACGTGCGCGCGGGATTACAAGTGTACTCCCACGGCCTAATTCAAAAAAATCGCCGGGGCTGCAGTTGTCCGCTTTGGACCTATAACAAAACATTTGTCAGTCAATTCAGGGAGAGAAGATCGCCAGTTGCCAGCACATAAGTGGTGAGCTTATCGAGTTTGATGCTCGAACGCTTGGAAGTAAGGATAACGGTTCCGTCGCTATCGCGCGTGGACTCGGTGTTCTTCATCAACACGCGATGTTTGGAAATGCTCGACGCCGGCGAGGGTGGCGCGCCAGACCTGTCTCTGCCGGTGTCACGACCGGGAAATGGCTGTGAAGCCGGGTTGTTGGGGTCAGGGTAGGTGCCGGCACCGTTCCAGTTTTTCGGACTGTGCGCGGCGTCTGGTGGCTCATAAGACAGATCCTGCGGAGCCATTTCCGCCACCGGGTAAACCCAGGCCGTCAAGTAAACCTTGATCGGCGCTGAACCGTTCTTCCATTGTGCCGAGTCCATCCGGATGGCGAGGCGCGAGGGTTCTGCCGCGGATTTCGCCACGGACTGGATCACCTCTCCTGACAGAACGGCGTCCCTCGGAATCACCACTCCGTCTACCAGCGTCGCAACTACCAGGCTCGCCTGAACCTTGGCCCCAACCGGGGTTTTGCCGGCAGTCACGTTTTGCCGCATGATGACGGGGAATTCAGTGCCTGCCGAGGAACTGGACGTCGGGGGCGTCTGTTGACCGAGCAGGGTGGCGCAGGAGAAAACGACAGTTAACACTACGAGTCCGAACGTGATCCTTTTGCTGAACATCCGGATAACCTTTCCGCTCAAGTGGTCGGAGCAGCGCTGGAGAGCCTGTACGGAATTCGCTTCCATTCTACCTGCCAACTGACTAAGTGACATCTTTCATTCTTGTGCTTGAACCCCATCGCTGTCATAAGTTCCACCCAAACCTCCCCTTCCTGAGGGGAGCGCGGCAAACGGCCAGACAAAAATAATCTATATTATGTTAATAGACTATATGGTATGCTTCTGTGCGAAACGCCGGGCTAGGCGCTGGAGGGGGGACGCTTTCATGATCGCACTTTTCGAAAAGACCTGGTTGCTGTGGTGGTTGCTTGCCAGCTTGGTCGTTCTTCGCTGGTTTCAAGGCATCTCCGTGGCTGATCCAAGAGATACCCGCGATTCATCCGACCGCGACGATAGCCAATACACCGTTCCCGGTCAGTTGGCTTCCCGAACCTGACCAGTCTGTGGCCAAAAGTGAACCGCCAAAGTAGATCCTAAGGTTGGCGTGCGTATGCAGAGTTAAGGAGATTTCCATGAGTCAGATTCTGTCGGAAGTGCTCAGGGCAAACCGGAAGTACAGCGCGAGTTTCGGAGAGAAGGGGAAGTCAGTTTTGCATCCGCTGGTCCCTAAGTCGATTCCAATTTACGGGTTCGTGTATGACGTGCATTCCGGAAAGCTAATTGAAGTAGAAGGCGCTCAGGCGATCGGCAAGGCGGCCTGAAGAATTATTTGTGGGGGTACCTTTATGCCATGGGGTGCGGCTGCCATAGGATTGCTGGTTGGGTTCTTGATTGGTCTGACCGGAATGGGCGGCGGAGCCATGATGACTCCGCTGTTGCTCTGGACCGGTTGGGCAGCACCAACTGTCGCCGTCGGAACTGATCTGGTCTGGAACGCTCTAACGAAAGTCGTCGGCGCGACGGTTCACTATCGCCATAAGAATGTGAATTTGAAGCTGGTCTGGCGGCTGGCCAGCGGAAGCGTTCCGGGAGCATTGGTCGGCCTCTTCTTGTTGGGCTCACTGAAAAAGTCTGCCGGTATCGAGTTTGTCGACCACCTGATCGTTCGTCTGCTGGGCGGGACGCTGATTCTGGTGGCGGTTGGGATTATTTTCAAAGCGTACATCCATCATTGGCTTCCGCTAACAGCCCATCGATCCGCAACGGACGAGAACCTGAAAAGTTGGCAAGTGCCGCTACTGGGGTTCGTTGTCGGCGTGCTGGTTTCCTTGACTTCGGTCGGAAGCGGCAGCCTGATCGTCACCACTCTCTTGCTCATGTTTCCAGGCGAAAAATTGAATCGCTTGGTGGGCAGCGACGTATTTCATGGAGTGCTCATTGTTGGCGTCGCGGCTCTCGGACACTGGCGCCTGGGAGACGTAAACTTGCCGCTGGTATCGGGTCTTCTGCTGGGATCAATTCCCGGAGTTTGGCTGGGGAGCTTCATCGCCAGCCGCATTCCAGAGGGAACTTTACGCCCCGCCGTGGCTGCTCTTCTATTCGTCACCGGAGTGAAATTGGTGTAGGTCGGGAGGCGCCGACCAATTCTAGCGGCGCTTAAGAGCTTCGAGTTCATCAAGGGTACGCGGCCAGTCTGATCGCAACAGTCGGGACAAACTTCGATCCGCAAGAACTTTTCCACCGGTTTGGCAGCGAGCGCAATAGTTAGTTTCATTGTCGGCGTAGCGAATCCGCTGAATCTTTTCGCCACACCTCGGACAAGGTTCTCCATAGCGTCCGTGAACCGCCATCTCTTTGCGAAAGGCGGTCACTTTTTCCGGAAAGCCCGTCTCCGCTTCCGCGCGCAGCCGGTCGATCCATAGCCTGAGAGTGTTTCGGCTGGCTACGAACAGCCGTTCCCATTCATCTGGCTTCAGCTTTCGGGTTAGCGTGATCGGAGACAATTGGGCAGCGTGCAGGATCTCGTCCGAATACGCATTCCCGATGCCGCTGAGTATGCGCGGATCGGTAAGCGCTCTTTTCAACGTGCGGTTTTCGGCCGTCAGCGCTTCGCGAAACGAGTCGAGATCGCTACTGAAAACGTCGATCCCTCCGGGGTCCACCGACCGCAACGCCTCCTCTCCGGCGAAGAGATATAGCGATGCGCGATGCTTTGTGCCCGCTTCGGTGAGCATGAGAGAGCCGTTAGGAAAATCGAAGGCGGCCAGGCTCTTGCGTTCCGCTAGCTTGGCTCCTCGCGGACGCCAGTGCAACCGGCCGGCGATCATCAGGTGCAGCACCAGCCAGAGATCGCCTTCCACTCCAATCGCAATGCGTTTGCCGATGCGCCGCAATTCGCGCACGTTGCGGCCCTCGAAGTCTGTAAGCGATGGCTGTACGGTGCGAAGCAAGAATGGGCTCGACAACCGTATGTGCTCGATCGGCTTGCCCACAATCCGTGGTTCAAGCGCACTAATATAGGCGGCGATATCCGGCATTTCGGGCATGTTTATTAGCTTGCAGTGCGCGGCTGCGCTTTTGCAAGCGAGCCACTAAGATAGATTATGGCCAGCGTTCGAATGGATAAGTGGCTGTGGGCTGCCAGATTTTTCAAGACACGCACCTTGGCCGCGCGAGCCTGCGAACTTGGCAGGATTCAATCCAACGGGCAGCCCGCCAAGGCCGCGCGCGAGGTCCGCATTGGCGACATTTTGCGAGTGACCAACGAGGGTGGCGACTTTCAGGTGGAAGTCCTGATTCTCGCCGAAGTACGCGGCCCCGCTTCGGTTGCGCAAACTCTTTACCGCGAGACGGAGGCGAGCCGTGAGCTGCGGTTGAAGGTGGCAGCAGAGCGCAAGGCGATGAAGCAATTTGAACAATTGCCCGCAGGCAGACCATCCAAACGCGATCGCCGCAGAATCATTCAGTTCCGAGGGAGATTGAGCGAAGGGGAGTGACCGGGGAATCGCTCCTCGCCAGATTACTTTTTACGCTGGTTCAGTTCGTCGAGAGTGCGTTTCAACTGTTCAAGCTTCTGTCCAGCCTCACCCAGCTTGCCTTCCGCAGTGAGACGCTGGTAGTCGGCAAGGTCTTTGGCAGCTGCCGCGATAAGTGCGTTGAGATCTTCTCCAGTTTGCGCTGACGCGGCAGACGGCGGCACATTTCGCGCAGCCTCGGAGGGAGTTGCTCCGGCGTTTGCCGACGCTGCGCCCGACGATGTGGCAGTCAACGACGAGGCCGCTCCGCCAAACAATGCCGCCATCGCCGACTCGAAAGTTGGTCCATACGCAAGCCGATCCTGCACCGCGAGCACGACCAGACGCAGCTCCGGCATCGGGCTTCGTTCAGCCTGCAGGTAAATCGGCTCCGCATACAACAGCGCGCGCCCGGTCGGAATCACGAGCAAAGCCCCCCGGCGCACGTGCGACCCTTGCTGATTCCATAGCGTCAACTGTCCCGAAAGCTGCGCGTTCTGATCGATCCGCGCTTCGATCTGCAATGGCCCGTCGACCAGCTTCGTCTTAGGAAAGTTGTAGACCACCGACGTGCCGTAGTGTGCGCCATCGCTGCGCCCGGCAATCCAGCCAATCAGATTATTCCGGTTGGCCGGCGTGAATGGCAGAATCTCCACGAACTCCATGCCCTTTTCGTCCGGTAGTTTCATCAGCACGAAATTCGGCTCCATCGTCTGTGTCGTTTGCTCGCCGCCCTCGCTCATGCCGACTTCGGTTGCAACCGTCCATAAATCCTCGCGGTTGTAGAACGCTTCTGTATCGGTCATGTGATACAGACCGTAAACTTCGGCCTGCAGCTTGAGCAACAACTCTGGGTAGCGCACATGCTTGCGCAGGTCGCGCAGGCATCGCGGCTGCATCTTTGAACAGACTGGGAAAGATGCGGCGGTAAGCTGCGATGATCGGGTCATCGGGATCAAACACATAAAACGTGGTCGTGCCATCGTAGGCGTCGATGACCACCTTGACGCTGTTCCGCATGTAGTTAATGGCGCTGTTGTCGAGACGATAATGGGTCGAGTAGGGATAGCTATCTGACACCGTGAACCCATCCATAATCCAAGACAGCCGGCCGTCGTCGCCGAGCACAATGTAGGGATCAGGATCGAAGGTGAGGAACGGCGCTAATGTGGATACGCGGTCGCGCAGGTTGCGTCGCATCAGCAGCCGGCTGTCGTGGTTTACGTCATCGCTGAAGGGCAGCTTCGCGAGGTCGCCGCGGTCAAGTGCAATGATGATGCGCCGCAGGAAACCGCCGAGCAGGATGCCCCCGTCGCCCTCATAGGAGTTCAGATTGTTGGTCTGGCCTTGCGGATAGTTGAATTCTTTCTGGCGTGTTTTCACGTAGACGTCAGTATCCGTCAATTCGCCGAAATAGACTTCCGGCCGGGTGACATTCAAACTGCGGACGATGCTCTGGACCGGCATGTTGCTCAGAAATAGGGTGGGCAACCCTTCCGGCGTGAATCCATTGACTGGGTTCATGGTGATGCCGTAGCCGTGGGTGTAGATCAGCTTTTCGTTGATCCAATTGCGGCTGCTCTCCGGAAGCTTGTCGACGTTCAGCTCGCGCGTGGCCAGCATTACCTCGCGCGTGGTGCCGTCAATTTCATAGCGGTCAATGTCGATGTCGGGAAAATCGTAATACGTTCGGATTTCCTGAATCTGACGCAGCGTGTCCTGCAGGGCCCGCCAATCCCACAACCGGATGTTCTGAAGCGTCGCCTGATTGTTCGCCGGGTCGGCTGCTTCGACGGTCGTCTCCGCGGGAAACTCGCGTTGTAAGACCCGATCCAATCCGTAGGCCTGCCGCGTCAACTCGATGTTATGGGCAATGTACGGCTGCTCACGAACCAGTTCGTTTGGTTTGACGATAAAGCTGCTGACGTACCAGCCGACGATCTGAACCCCGAAATAACACACCGCAGCGGGAACGATTGCCGCTACAAGCCAACGTCCCCGCTGCATCGACACCGCGTTGACGGCTGCGATCACCGCGCCGACAAGCAGCGCCGCGCACACAATCAGCATTCCGGTCAGCGTGACGTGAGCATCCGTGTAAGTCACGCCCCCGAAGATCGTGTGATCCTCGAACAAGCGCTCGAAGCGTCCAAGATACGCCAGGATCGCGAGGACAATCAGCAGGAAGGCAAAGGTGATGGAAAATCCGCGCCAGGGCAATGTGATGGAGCTGCGGCGACGCGCGAGCACGCTGGTTCCGCCCGAGATGAAAACGAACAAAATCGCGACTGCACAAGTAATCAGGGCCAGGGTGAGCAGCCAACTGGCGATGAGCTGCCAAGCCGGCAAGGTAAACAGAAAGAAGTTCAGCGGCTTGCCAAAGATCGGATCCCTCGCGCCGGCGGTACTGGGCGCGTACCAAAAGAGCGCAAGCGTCGGCCATTCGACCATCATTCCGGCGCCGGTTGCGGCCGCAATCGCGAGTGAAATACCGAGCGCGATGAGCCGCAGGACGGGCTCGACCGGCAGCCTTACTGGTTGTTGGCCAATGAAAATCGTGTGGCCGCTGGGCAAATCTGGGAGATGCGCCCGCTTCAGCGCCAGGAACGATCCGTACAGAACGAGAAATGTCGCGACCGCAAAAGCCGTGAAGATTCCCCATTGCAGGCTCAGCGCTTTCCAGAACACGCCGCCATACCCGAGCGAGTTAAACCACAGTACATCTACGTAATACGAGAGCACCGTCCGAGAGAGGAAGAAAATGCCGGCAAATATGGCGAGGATGAGAAAGAAGCTGCGGCGACGTCGCGGCGGATGCGCCCGCGGCCAGTCAATCGACTCGGGCATGGCCGAACCCCGTGCACAGCGTTCCCATGAATTGGATTATACGTCGTGCGCGAGAAGGGAACTGGAAAGACTTGGGGACTGTCGCAAGGCCGGTTGTCCTCTCTGAGCGTCACGCTAGAAAGAACGACCGGCGTTGGGATTCGATCAAGATTAGCTATTGCTGCGGGGGTGGACCACCCTGTTGGTCGGAACCGGCGCCTGGCGGCCCGTGGCGGCCGTTTTGCATCCATTGCTCACGCTTGGCTTGGATTTCGTCCCACTTCTTTTGTTGCGTGGAGTCGAGCAACGCGCGGATCTGCGTGTCGCTGGTTTTGTGGACGTCCATCATCTTGCTGTGGCGATCCTGTTGCGATTGCGAAGTATCCTGGCGCAGGCTCTGCATCTGGGAACGTTCGGACGTAAGTATGTCCTGCACTTTGGCTTGCTGGTCAGAGGTGAGGTTCAGTTGTTTGGTCAATTCCTGGGCGCGCTGAGCCGGATCGGGCATACCGCGATGTCCGCGAGCGCCCTGCGCGGGCGGAGATTGCTGATCGTTGGACGAGCTATCCTGCGCCGCCACAAAAGGTGCAGCGATCAAGATCAGTCCCGTCGCGATGAGAACGAGCAGGTATTGTTTGAGCATGGGAATCTTCCTTTCAAAGCGATCTGTCTACAGTATGAATGGGATTATGAACCGGAAGTTGCGCACAAAAGCGGGATTCTCACAATCTTTGCATAACTTTACGAAACTGGACGTTCTGGCTGATGGCGAAACGCAGTCACTCCTCTTGAGGCATAGCCAGGACGCTGGCATGAAACGTGACGACGGGTCATTCCTCATCTGCCGCTTTACAATGCTTCGAGATGGTACGGATGTCCGTTTGCACGTTCGTCACCTCGAGCGGCACGCCGTCAACCCCGTGCTCGGTATCGCTCGGATTGCTGCCTGCCTTCGTCGGATTTATGCCCGTCTTGATGGTCCCGGCCCGCAGTCGGCCTTTCACTTCGACTTCATGATGCAGTTGAGCATCGAGCTTGTTACCCACACCCTTCAGAACATAGACGAGGCCAGTTTTGTCCTCGACCACGATGTAGTTCCCGCGCTGGCCGTCTAGACAGCCGCGAACCGTGCTGACGTTGGATGCGGGCGCCACTGTACTCCCGGGTGCGGTTGCCGATTGTTGTGCAACTGCTCCCAGCCCAACGAGCAGAAATCCAATCACGGCAATTGAACTCTTCGTGCAATCCATAGAACCTCCTCGGACGCTGAGCGATGCTCACGCCGATGGGAAAAACAATCCATTCATCAGCGTTTTCTTCCCTTATTTATACTCTTTCGCCAATTATATTTTTCGCCAGTTCGCCTTGGTTCGACAGAATTCGCAGCCCCTAAGGCTTTTCCCTGCAAATAAAATCTCAACCGACGATCTCGCGCGTCGTGTCGCCATTCTGCCGCCAAGTCTATAACGATGCCTGGAGTGTATTCCGGTCAACCCGCGCCGAACCTGGGCGCGGTGAAATAAAAGTCGAGCAGGTTATGCAACGCCGGTCGATTGCCAGCAGAGGCGAGTTGCGCCACGACTACAAATGCGACACCCAGCAGGGCAACATGGTAAAGATAAAGCCGGGCGGTACGCGCCCACAGTTGTTTAGCCATCGCTCGATAGCCATTCCGCTCAGCTGCGAGGAGATAAATGCGGCCGGTAAATAGCGCCGACAGGAAGATAAACCCTTCAGCGCCCGATACGAATCCGAACGGCTGATTGAAATAAGTACTGAGAATCGTCGGCAGATGAGTCAGCGTCATCCACACCAGCATCGCTCCTCGTGCCGCATCGAGTTCGATTCGCCTCTGCATGGCCCAGACAAATGAGATGTGAACTCCTCACAGAGGTTGCTGGGCGATACAAAGATTTACTTTTCTTCAATGGATTTTTACAAAAAGGACGGAATACCGAGGGGACGGCATCGGCCGGAGATGTGCAGCTTTTGGCGCTGAGGTCGCTGGATCATTCGACCGCATTTCGCGAAATTACGTTCCGGTACCATTCGGCACTGAGCTTCGGTGTGCGCACCTGCGTTTTATAGTCGACGTAGTGAAGGCCGAATCGCTTGCTGTAGCCATCTGCCCACTCGAAATTATCGAGCAGGCTCCAAAGGAAGTAGCCCTTGATTGGGTAGCCCTCCGAAGCGGCGCGATGCAGATGCGTGAGGTGATTGCGCAGATACATCACGCGGTCGGTGTCCTCGACGCTCCCCTCAGCGGTTAACACATCGTCCGACGAGCAACCATTTTCCGTGATGTAGATCGCCCGTGGTTTCCAAACCTCGCTGACGTTTCGAACTGCCCAGTAGATCACTTCCGGGCCAATGTACAGCCAGTCCGAGGCCATACGCGGGAACGAAGACGGACGCTTTTCCACCACGTAACCGGCTGGGGTAGCGGCGGCGCGAGCATATTCTGGGTTGTAAACGTTGAGGCCGACGAAATCAAGCGGGCTGCCGATAATTTTCATGTCGCCGGGCTCAACCTTGGGGGCGTTCGCGCCTTCGCGCTGCAGATAGCCGTCGGTATACTTGCCTTCCATGACTGCCGTGAGGAATGGGGCGTTTTCTTCGCGAGTAGCGAACCGCGCAGCCACGATTTGCTCGTGAGTCTCAATCACGGGCACAAAGACCTTCGCATTTTCCGCCAGGCCGATTTGCGTCCCGGCTTTGGCGTTGGCGCGAATGGCTTGTACCGCCATGCCATGCCCGAGTACGGCGTTGTGGCGAATTTGATTCACTTGCGCATCCGGCAACTTCAGGCCCGGAGCAAACTTCCCGGTTTTGTAACCCAGATCGGTGAAGCAGGTGAACTCGTTGATGGTGAAAAAGTGGCCCACCCGATCCGAAAGGTGTTTGGAAACGTATCCTGCGTACTCAGCGAACGCTTTTGAAGTGTCCCGCGACTGCCACCCGCCGGGCAAAGCCTGCGGCAGATCCCAGTGGAAGAGTGTGATGTAGGGCGCAATATTGTTTTTGAGCAGTTCGTCAAGCACGCGCTGATAATAGTCGAGGCCTTTCTGGTTCGGCTGACCGGTTCCGTCCGGGAAAATGCGTGACCAGGCAATAGAGAAGCGGTAGCCGCTCACGCCTAGGTTCTTAAGCAACTTCACATCCTCTTTATAAAGATGGTAGGAATCGTCGGCGACGTCGCCAGTGTCTCCCTGAAAAGTCTTGCCCGGCGTGTGCGAAAAAGTGTCCCAGACGGATGGCTTCCGTCCGTCTTCATTCACGGCGCCCTCAATCTGATAGGCAGCGGTCGCGCAGCCCCACAGAAAGCTAGTCGGGAATCGCAGCAACTCCGGCGTGGCCATTTGCGCAAGTGCGATTCGCGGGAAAGAGGCGCTGGCATAGGCGGCCGCAGCCGTACCGGCCAAGGTCTTACCAAATCGGCGACGTGTGAGTTTTTTCATGGACCCTAGAAGATTACCACTAGGGAGGTCTCAAAATGAAGTCGCGCGACGAGGGCATCGCGTATTTTGGAATCTGACGTTCCGCTTACCTCTGTGTGCCTTCGTGTCCTTTATGGCCGATGAAGTGCAATGGCTGAAATCACGAATGACACAAGAGGGTATGGAATTATTTGCCAGCGGCGGGTTTCACATCGCCAGCCGATTTGGTCAGGTCGTCGATTGTCTTGGAGTCGATCTGATAGAGCGCTGGTTCGTTTTCCCGCTTGGCGACGTAATGGTCGCCGGCTTTCGAGATCGCTACCTTCTCGACGCGCTTGCCGCCGTTCGATGTGACAGTGAGGTCGATGAGTGATGAGCTAAACCCGGAATCTACAAACTTGTTGGCGGAAAGATCACGAATTTTATCGATCAGGTCTTGAACCGTGCCAGCATCCATCTTTTTCGCACTTCCCGACCACCAGTCTTCTCCGCTTCGAGTCAGGAAATATGTTTTCGACCCGTCGCGAATCTCGATTTTGTTGGGATCGTCGGAGCCGAGGTCGAACACCTTCTTGTTACGGAAATCGTCCAGGTTTTTGTCGAGCGCCTGACCGAGCGTACTTGCAACTTTATAAGTGCCTTCGACTGCGCTCGATTTCGCGTAATAATCGTCTTTGTCTTTTCGGACTTGAAGTTCCTGCGTTCCAGACTCAGCCGTAAGCTTCGCAGTCGCAACCGGAGTAGCCGAGGCGAACGCAGAAGCTATTTTCTTCGGCTCGTCCAGTACATTGAGTTCCATCTTGGCATCGGTGAGAGCGCGCACCAGTTCGTCGACCGCGCTGCCGTCCGCGCGCAGCGGTTTGGGTTTGACGATTTGCCATTCGTCCTTGTTGCGGCCGAATGTTATTTCCTGTTTCTTGGCAACCAGATCGACCTGGCTGATTTTGTCGGGATCGAGCGTCAGCAAGCGTTTGTCCCGCAGATCGTTTGCGGTCTTGTCAATGCTGGTCCTGTCGTAGCTGGGCACGATGAAGACGCGTGGATCGCCGTCGAGTTTGGCGTAGATTCCATTGCCAGTTGGAGTGTCGTCGCCGAGCAAGAGCTTCTGCGTCTTGTTGTCTTTTTCAGACAAATCAACTTCAAACTTCGGCGCGTCCAGACCGTAAGAAGCGAGATTCGCGGCCTTGTCTTCCACCAGGCGTTGCGAGTTAAGCGATGAAAAAGTACCGAGCAAGCTGGAAACCGCACTCTGATCGGCAGGAAGAGATGTTGGAGAAGTGATGTGCCACTGGCCCGCACTGTTGCGCTCGCCGGTGACTTGTTCAGCTCCATTTTTCTTGAGCACGAACCTGGAAATGTCCGCCTCTTTAACAGCGAGAAGTTTAGGTGGTACATCGGCGGAAGCTTCGCTCGTCTCCGCCGGCTTGTGATGATTCGACCAATACAGCGTTCCCGTCAGCCCAGCTAAGACGACGGCAGCGACGAGCAAACCACGCAGTTTCATCTAGCGCCTCCGCCACCACACCGACACGCCCGCAAAAACCACCACCAGCGGCAGCAGGAATTGGCTGGTGATCCGAACCAAATTCAGCTGGGCTTGGGTCATGGTGATGCGACGATCTTCCTCTGGCTTGGGACGAATCGAGATCAAATCTTCATCGGACGCCAGCCAATCGATGGTGTTCAAAGCCAGGTCGCTGTTGCCATTAAACTTGATGAACGAGTTTGCCGCCCACGACGAACTGCCCACCACTACGAACCGGCCCTGCGAATCCTGCTTGCCGGTATTGTAGGTGCCGGCCGCAGCAATCGTCATCGGTCCTTTCTTGTTCTTCGGGTCGTTGGGATCGATTGCGGAAGAGTTCAAGTTAGTCGTCGCCAGGCTCGTCGTGGAAGAATCGAACAGCTTCTGCAGCGTGGTCTTGTCGCCATTCTTGATCTGGATCGAACGCGAAAGTGGGAACCCGGTCGCCGTGCCCTTCATGCCATTCACAATTGGTTGCGAATCGTAGCTGGTGACGAGGGCCACCTGCGGGCCGAGTCCGGCCAATTGGCCGATGGGGTTGAGGTCGAGGATCAGATTCTTATCCATGGTCACGCCCCAGGTCTGCAGCAGGTTCGTCAGCGCATCGTTGTCGGCGATGTCCGAGCGTCCGATCTTGAGTGGCGGATCCAGCATGAACAGAGCACGCCCTCCGTCTTCCACATATTTCTTGATCGCATCGACCTCGGGCTGCTGATAATCCCGAGTCGGCCCACCGATTACCAGCGCCGTGCAATCGCCGGGGACCTCCGCTTTTTGGAGCAGGTCAATCGACTTCGCATCATAGTTGTCTTTGCCCACCAGCTCTTTGAAATTGGAATAACCGTTGCGGTCGGAGTCGTCGATCTGATGCTCGCCGCTGCCAGCGACGAAGCACACCGTGCGCGTCTTGTTCTTCAGCACGCGGATCAGCGCTCCGGTGATGCCCTCTTCGGTCATGCTCTTGGCTTCTTCTTTCCTGTCGCCTACCTGCACGATCGCGGTCCCGTAATTCTTTATGCCTTCTTCGCGAGCTTGCTGTGGATTCTTATCAGGGTCGATGTAATCGACGTGAATTTTTGGGGAAAGCGATGCATATTCGCCGAGCAGGTCTTTCGCGTGTTGAAACCGCGTTCCCTGGTCGAAGTAGAGAATGGTC
Source organism: uncultured Acidobacteriota bacterium (assembly GCA_963762385.1). Classification (GTDB taxonomy): domain Bacteria; phylum Acidobacteriota; class Terriglobia; order Terriglobales; family Acidobacteriaceae; genus JABDBE01. The sequence continues at coordinate 463,763 of CAVXKN010000004.1, forward strand.
GCATTCTCTTTCAGTCCCTTGACGATCTTCGCGGTTTGCTCCGACAGGCTATAACGCTTGTTCGATGTACCGTCATAAGACTTGGTGTAACGATTCGCAAGCACATTCACGATCACAACCGCGGTTATCACGACCAGAACGTAGACGGCCGCGTACGCTGCGTACTTCGTCTGTCTGGCTTTTAACATCTGTGTATTCACTTACGTCCTCCAGCGGAGAGATTCCATGGAACGCGCCGTGAAGAACAGTCCCAGGAAAATCACCGTCACATAAAAGATGGCATCCTTCGAGTCGAGCACGCCTTTGGCGAAGGACTCGAAGTGCGTGATGATTGACATATAGGCGAGCACTTGCGCCCAGGTTGCGGTTTCGTATCCGCTGACCCACTCCAGAACCCAAAGCAGCAGGCATACTCCGAAGGTTGCGGCGCCGGCGATAATCTGATTCTTGGTGAGGGTTGAGATGAACGTGCCGATGGCCAGCAATGCACCCGCCTGCAGCAACAATCCCAGATAGCCAATGGCCAACGGCTTCCAATCGGGTTTGCCGTACTTGAAAAGGAAGGCAAAATTCACCGCCGCGACCAGCAGCATGCAGGCGTACAAGCTCAGAGCCGCCAGCCATTTTCCGAGGATGATTTCAACATCTCGGATCGGCGAAGTCACCAGCAGTTCAATCGTGCCGCTACGTTTCTCTTCCGCGAACAAGCGCATTGTGATCATCGGAATGAAGAAAAGCCCAATCACGCCGACATTCGACAACAGTGGCCTTATGATGATTTCGTTGAGATTCATGGGCATCATCTGGCCGCGCATCTGCGATTCCATGCCCATCAGAACGAAATAACCGAGCGAATTCCAAAAGAAGAATCCGAAGATCAATGCAAACATGGTCAGCAACAGGTACGCAATGGGCGACACGAAATAGCTGCGGAGTTCCTTTTGCCAGATGATCAAAATATTGCGCATTTACTGTGCCCCCTTGACGGCGACTTCTTCTTTTGCTGCTGCTTCTGTGCCCGTCAGTTGCAGGAATATTTCTTCGAGACTCATAGCGGTAGGCCGCAGCTCATTTAAATCCCAACCAGATTCAACCACGGCGCGCGCCAGATCGCCGCGGACAAAACCCTTGCCGCTTTCAACCTCAAAGCTGCTACGGTTCTGCTGGCTCTGCTTAGCCACGACCCGGCTCACGCCAGCGACTTGTTCGAGCCGCCGCTGCACGACCGCAAAATCGAGGCTGCCATTGCGCCCGCTGACTTCGACCAGCACGGACTCTGCGCCGCGAGCGCGGTTTTGCAGATTCTGCACCGAGTCCGTCGCCGCCAGCTTGCCTTTGTTGATGATGATCACCTGCTCGCAAGTCTGCTCCACCTCCGGCAGAATGTGCGTGCTGAGAATGATGGTGTGATCGCCGCCCAGGCTCTTGATCAAATCGCGAGTCTCGTTGATCTGCTTGGGATCGAGACCGGCCGTAGGCTCATCGAGAATCAGCACATCGGGGTTGTGAATGATGGCCTGAGCCAGACCTACACGCTGGCGATAGCCCTTTGAAAGTTTACCCAGCAGTTTGTTTCTTACATCGGCGACGGCGCAACGATCACAAACGTAATCGACTCGTTTGCGCAACTCCGCACCCGAAAGCCCTTTGAGCTTGCCCACGAAAGTCAGGTATTCGGCAGTCTCCATTTCCGGATAAAGCGGTGGCGTTTCGGGAAGATAGCCAATGCGCCTTTTGACCTCGAGCGGTTGCTCCAAAACGTCGAAGCCAGCGACAGTCGCGCTGCCCGAGGTGGGCGGCAGAAAACACGTCAGCATGCGCATGGTCGTCGTCTTTCCCGCGCCGTTCGGTCCGAGAAAACCTACGATCTGACCTTTCTCAACCTGAAAAGAGATGTGGTCGACCGCAGTATTACGAGCGTATCTCTTGGTAAGCTCTTTAACTGTAATCATAAGAGGTTTGATGCAAGGTATTAGGGTGTGCAGCGCCCGAACCGCCCACTTTTGAACAGTTCAACGCTAAACTTATATGTTAAGAATCTAAGGGCGGGAATGTCAAATCCCGGAAGCAGGGTTTTTTCATCTCCGCGGGAGGGTTCATGAAGTATCGCAGGCTTGGCCGTACTGGTTTCGCAGTAAGCGAAATTGCGCATGGACTCTGGGGAATGAGCGGCTGGAGCGGGTCCGATGACCAGCAATCACTCGATGCTCTGCAGTTGGCGGTCGATCTCGGCTGCAATTTCTTCGACACGGCTTGGGCTTATGGCGAAGGTAAGAGTGATGCTTTGCTGGGAAAGATTCTATCCGCCAATCGCGGCAAGCGCTTGTACGCAGCCTCCAAAATCCCGCCGTTGAACGATAAGTGGCCGGCGTCCCCGAAGGACAAGTACCGCGATGTCTTTCCCTCCGAGCACGTTTTCAAATATGCCCAGCTGATTCGAGAGAAACTCGGAACCGAATCGATCGATCTTCTGCAATTTCATGTCTGGGACGATAGCTGGACTGGCGAAGCAGAATTTCGCGAGACGATCGAGAAGCTGAAGAGTGACGGATTGATCCGCTTCTTCGGCCTCAGCCTGAATCGCTGGCAACCGGAGAACGGCATCAAAGCCATGAGGATCGGGCTGGTAGACGTCGTGCAAGTAATCTATAACATTTTCGATCAGGCGCCCGAAGACAAACTGTTTCCCGCTTGCCAGGAATTAAACGTTGGCGTGATTGCGAGAGTGCCGCTCGATGAAGGCAGCCTCGGCGGCAAGATGACAGCGAAAACCAAATTTCCCGCGAGCGACTGGCGCTCGAAATACTTCAGCCCGAAAAATCTCAAGCAAACGCTGGCGCGCGTGGAGAAGCTGAAGCCGGCGATCCCCAAGAACATGAGTCTGCCGGATGCGGCGTTGCGGTTCATTCTATCCGACACAACCGTGAGCACTACGATCGTGGGAATGAGGAAGCCGGATCACGTCCGGCAAAACATTGCGATGAGTGATGCCGGTCCGCTCGATGGAGGATTGCTTCAAGTCCTGAAGAAGCACCGCTGGGATCGCACACCGCAGCCCTGGTCAGACTAGCAGGTCAGACTAGCTCGCTACTATTCAGAACGCCCTCAGTCGTGATGCGACTGGCTTTGCAAATCTCCTCTGCGACCTTGACCACAGCGTCGCTGCCGTGGACCGGCCCGTCCGCTGACATGACCGAACTGGCAGCCAGGGTGAAAAGCAGAGCGTCCTCCTGCTTGTCGAAATAAAGAACCACCTGATTCGCTGCCATGTCCACACCTCCTGCTAACTAGGATCATAGGCCGATTCCCGAGGAGAACGACGTTATCTCTTTTGGTGCGCCCTACTCAGAAGGGCAAAAGTGCGAATTTCTGGCAGTGTCTCAATTTTGGAATCCTGCAACGTTCTCACAAACTCTGCGCCTCTGCGGCCGTTCTCAGCGATCTTGCGATTTAAGACCTTGGGTCGCCGAGACCTCATCAAAACCTTAAATCGCAGAGGCCGCTGAGAGCTGCCGCAGAGGCGCAGAGAAATCGGGGCATTTGTCTCCGCGCCGCTCTGGCTTGAAAATGCTACAGTTGAAGATTCATGTCTGCCCCTGAATCCCGATTCGTCAAGGCTTGCAAGCTGCAACCGGTGGACCGCACGCCGGTGTGGTTCATGCGACAAGCGGGCCGTTACATGGCGGAATACCGCGCTGTCCGCAAACAATATTCGCTGATCGAGATTTGCAAGAAGCCGGAAGTCGCGGCGGAAGTGACCATCACCGCCGCTGAGGCCCTCGGGGTGGATGCTGCCATTATTTTTGCTGACCTGCTGCTGCCGCTGGAAGTAATGGGACTGCCTTTCCATTTCTCAGCCGGAGAAGGTCCGGTCATCGAGAAGCCGGTCCGAACAAAAGAAGACATCAACCTCCTGCGCACCGACCGCGCGGCCGATCTGGGATACGTTTCCGAAGCCGTACGCGTGGTGTGCAAGCATTTTGGCGAGGGTCTGCCGGTAATCGGCTTTTGCGGCGCGCCATTTACGCTCGCCAGTTACATGATCGAGGGCGGCGGTTCGCGTAATTACGTTCATGCGAAGAAAATGATGTATTCCTCGCCCCTGGTTTGGGATGAGTTGATGCGGAAGTTGGTCGCGGTGGTCTCTGAATATGCGGCTCAGCAAGTCCATGCTGGCGCCGACGTCATCCAGATTTTCGATAGCTGGGTCGGTTGCCTCAGCGTCGAAGACTATCGCCGCTACGTGCTGCCGCGCACGACCGAACTGGTGAAAGCGCTGCAAAGAACCGGCGTACCGATAATTTATTTCGGGACCGATAGCGCTACGCTTCTGCCTTCGATGCGAGAAACCGGCGCCGAAGTTATCGGGCTTGATTGGCGCATTCCGCTCGATGACGGCTGGCGGAGCCTCGGTTTTGACTGTGCTGTGCAGGGGAATCTCGATCCGGTTCTGCTGTTCGCGAACTGGAAGGAACTGAAGTCGCGTGCCCAAGACATTCTGCACCGTGCGGGCGGACGTCCCGGGCACATTTTCAATCTGGGGCACGGCATTTTGCCGGAAACTCCGGTGGAGAATGCGAAAGCGCTGGCGCAATTTGTGCAAGAACACTCCACCAGAAACGTGCCCGCATTGGAGTAGCGATTGGCCGACTCAAAGAAAACTGCTGTCCTGCTGCTCGCTCACGGCAGCCCCGACTCCGTCGATCAAGTGCCGGACTTTCTTCTGCGCGTAACCGGTGGGCGGCCGCTTCCACAGTCAGTCGTGGACGAAGTGAAGCATCGCTACAGCCTGATTGGCCGCTCCCCGCTTACCGAACTCACGCTGAAGCAAGCGGAACTTCTGGGCCGCGAAATAAGCATGCCGGTGTATGTTGGCATGCGCAACTGGAATCCCTTTATCGCCGAAGCGCTGAGCGCCATGGTCGCGGATGGCGTCGAACACGCAGTTGCCATCTGCCTGGCGCCACAGAATTCGCGCACCAGCGTCGGTCTTTATCGCGCCGCCCTGGCGGATAACAGACTTTCCTTTTCCGTCGATTTCGTGGAGTCCTGGCACGATCAGCCGGCGTTGATCAGAGCCTTCGCAGAAAAGTTGCGAACTGGATGGGAACGTGCGTGTCGTGAGGCAGGCACAAAAAAACTTCCCATCATATTTACCGCGCACAGCGTGCCCGAGCGCACCATCGCGGATGGCGATCCGTATGCGAGTCAAGCCAAGGAAACCGCGTTACTCGTGGCAACCGAAGCCGCACTGACACCTGAAGATTGGACCTTCGCATTTCAAAGCCAGGGCATGTCAGGCGGTGCATGGCTAGGTCCGCGAGTTGAAGATACGATTCTCGGCCTGAAAGAAAAAGGCCATCGCGGTATATTTCTACAACCCATTGGATTTCTCTGCGACCACGTGGAGGTACTCTACGACATCGACATCGGGTTCAAGGAATTCGCGGAGAAACAAGGCATGCGCCTGTGGCGCGCCGAGTCACTGAATGAATCGCCGTTGTTGGCCGCGGCCTTGGCCGACGTCGCCAGATCGCGGCTCTCGCAATCACTGCTTGCCAGTCAATGAAACGCATAGCCATCGTCGGCGGCGGAATCTCAGGATTGTCATCTGCTTTCGCGCTCGAAAAGCGGCGTCAGGCAGGCGCTTCGCTGGAATATTCTCTCTTCGAGTCCAGTCCGCGACTCGGCGGAGTGCTGGTGACCGAGCGCGTGGATGGCTGTCTGGTCGAAGCAGGTCCCGATTCATTTCTTACGGAAAAGCCCTGGGCCGGCGATCTGTGCCGTGAAGTTGGCCTTGGCGATCAACTCATCGGCTCGAACGATGCCGACCGCATAACCTACATTGTGGCGAAGGGGAAATTGGTAGTGATTCCTGACGGCCTGATGTTCATGGTTCCCACCAAGATCGCACCCACCGTGTTGTCGCCGCTGTTTTCTGCACGCACCAAATTACAGATGGCGCGCGAGTGGTTCCATCCCCCGCGAAAAGCCGATTCAGATGAAACCGTCGCGTCCTTCGTTGAGCGCCACTACGGCCCCGAAATGGTGGATCGTCTTGCCGACCCACTCCTCTCCGGCGTATATGGCGGCGAGGCCGCACAACTCAGCGTGCGCGCCGTTCTGCCGCGCTTTGCCGAAATGGAGGCTACATACGGCAGCCTCGGCCGCGCAATGCTGGCAGCACGAAAAAACATGGGCCATGCTTCGAAGGCTCCAGCAAGACCGCTCTTCACGTCGCTGAAAGACGGCATGCAGCAATTAGTAGATGCGGTAGTGTCTCGGCTTCCTGCATCTGCACTCAACGCCAATACTCCGGTGCAACGTATTCAGCAGCAGAATGGGGGCTGGGTGATTTCCGCCGGCTACGCTTCGGACGAATTCGACGCAGTCATAATCGCAACGCCAACTCATGCGGCGGCGGAACTGTTAAGCGTGACCAGCGAAGATCTCGCCTCTGAACTCCGCGCCATCCAATACACTTCGTCCGTCACGGTCAATCTCGGCTACGACCGGAGCGTGCGCGCATCTCTGCCGCCGGGTTTTGGTTTTCTTGTGCCTCGCAGCGAAGGTCGACGCATGCTCGCGGCCACGTTTGTGCATAACAAGTTTCCCCACCGTGCTCCAGACGACCGCGCCCTGCTTCGCTGCTTCATTGGCGGCGCGCGCAACGAACAGGTTCTCCAGGCTCCCGAAGAAGAAATTGTTCGTACTGTTCGCGACGAGCTACGACAAATCATCAAGCTTAAGGCTGAGCCGCTTTTCACGCGTGTCTACCGCTGGAGGAGCGCGATGGCGCAGTACGGAGTCGGCCATTTGGAGCGACTGCAGCGGATCGACCGCCTGCTACCGTCGCTGCCCGGCCTGGCGCTTGCGGGCAATGGATACCGAGGCATTGGAGTGCCTGATTGCGTCCGCTCAGGTAGCGAAGCGGCGAATAAGGCTATGCTCGCGATTGGATTGGCGGAAGACGCATCGCAGAAAGTCGCCTCCTAAGCCCTGGTTTTCTCAATCGCTTCGGTCAACTGCTTCACAGCCCAATCGATTTGCTCGTTGGTGATGACCGCCGGCGGCGCAATCAGTACGTGATCCCCTGAGATTCCGTCCACGCAACCCTGCATGGGATAAACTAACAAGCCCCGCTCCACCGCTGCCTGGGCAACGCGACCGGCGAAATTCAGTTCCGGGATGAACGGCTGCTTTGTGGTCTTATCAGCGACGAACTCCACAGCCCAAAGTAATCCGATCCCGCGAACATCGCCAACTGCCTTTGCATTGCCCAAGCCCTCGAGCGATTGACGCAGGGTCGCAGCCGTCGAGCGCGGCCGCTCAGGATCCGCAGCCTCCACCAGTTTTCGCTCCTGCAGAAATCTCAGCACGGCCCTGCCTGCAGCCAGCGAGATCGGATGCGAATTGTAGGTGAAACCATGTAGAAAGGCTCCGGAGCCATCTGCAATCGCGTTGGCTACTTTTTTCGAAACCAGAACCGCGCCCAGCGGGGCATAACCACTCGACAATCCTTTGGCGGTGACCAGAAGATCGGGCGCGACGTCCCAATGCTCGACGGCAAAGTTTCGTCCGGTGCGGCCCACGCCAGTCATCACTTCATCGGCGATCAAAAGAACTCCATGCCGGTGGCAGATGTCAGCAACACTCTGCAGATACCCGGGCGGCGGCACGACCGCGCCCAAGGTTGCTCCACTAACAGGTTCAACAATGAAAGCGGCGACCTCGCCGTTTGCGGCCTCGATCGCCCGCTCCAACTCCGCCGCGTACTCTTGGCCGCAGTTGCGGCAGCTATCGCTGCAGTCAAACGCACAGCGGTAGCAATACGGGAATCCGACGTGAGCAAATTCCCGTAGCATGGGACGATACATCTCGCGCCGTCGTTTATTTCCCGAGACCGACGAAGCACCCAGCGTGGACCCGTGATAGCTTTGCCCACGGCTGATTACCTGATACCGGCTGCTCTGGCCAATCTCCACCTGATACTGGCGTGCGAGCTTGAGTGCAGTCTCGACCGACTCCGAGCCTCCGCAAGTAAAGTAAACGCAGCCTCCCTCAAAATTCTTGCCCGCGAAATCGAGCAACTCCAGCGCATACTCTTCCGCCACCGGAGTGGTGAACTGGCTGCTGTGGACGAACTCGATCTGTTTTGCCTGACCCGCCATCGCCGCCGCGATCTCCACAACTCCGTGCCCGATAAAATTCACTGCGGCAGATCCGGAGAAATCTAGATATCGTTTGCCGCGTGCATCCCACAGATAAACACCTTCACCGCGCACGGCAGGAGGAAATGTCTTGCGGAATGAACGCCGGAGGACGGCGGAATAAGCAGAAGGATCGATCACGGTGGATTCCGGCACATCTCGGATTATCCGGCGGCTCTCCCACAGGTGTCAAAGCAATGAACAAGTGGGTATCGACGAACCACGCGTCCTAACTAAGGGAGCAGCAGTGGCCGTGTAGAATCGGCCTTGGATGGCAACTCCGGCAAATGGCCCCCGCAGCCCCATGAGTGTTTCAGCTCGTTGGCTGCGCCTCTTCCAGCCATCTCACCAGCACACCGCATTTTCAGCCACCGTCCTGTTGATGACAGCGATGATACTTTCGCGCATTGTCGGTTACCTGCGCGAGGCCTACACTGCGTGGGCATTCGGCGCCGGCTCAACAACGGATGCTTACATCGCGGCTTTTCAGATTCCCGATTTCCTGGCGTACTTAGTGGCGGGCGGCACGATTTCTATCACATTCGTGTCCATCTACACGCGATTCCTGGCGGAGAAAAGAGAAGACGACGCGCAGAAAACTTTCTCCGTAATCATTACGGTAATGACGCTGGTGCTGGGGATCGGCGTCGTTCTCGCGGAAATCTTCGCACCGCAGATCACGCGGCTCATGTTTCACAACTTCAAGCCTGAGCAACTTAATCTTTGCGTTCATCTTACCCGCATTCTGCTACCCGCCCAGATTTTGTTCTACGTCGGCGGAGTCGTTTCCGCAGTGTTGTCTTCGCGCCGGCTTTTTCTTTTCCCGGCGTTGGGCCCGCTGATTTACAACGCTTTCATTATTTTGGGCGGCATTGTGCTTTCCCATTCGTTCGGAATCGCATCACTCGCCTACGGAGCGCTGGCTGGCACGTTCGTCGGACCATTCCTCATCAACGCAATCGGAGCCGCGAGGGTCGGCGCCGGTTACCGCGTCTCGTTCGACGTCCACAATTCGGCCTTTCGCGAATGGGTTCGAATGTCGATTCCTTTGATGATCGGAGTCTCCCTGGTCAGCGCCGACGACTGGATTCTGCGTTACTTTGCTTCCGATTCGCCCGGCGCGATCAGCCACATCAACTATGCGAAGCGCTTGCTGGCCGTGCCAATCGCGATCCTGGGACAAGCTGTTGGTCAAGCCTCGCTGCCATTCTTTGCCCGTTTGTTTGGCGAGAAACGCATGCAGGAATTTGCCGACACGGTAAACGGATCGGTCTACCGCACCGCTGCCGCGGCGCTTCTCGCCACAAGTTTAATGATGGCGGCCGCGCTCCCGCTGATTGACCTGGTATACCGCTTGCCCCACGGACACTTCGTTTTCTCTGACTCGCAGGCCACGGCAACCTACTTCTTTTGGTTTTCCGTATCTCTGGTGTTCTGGTCGGCGCAGGGGCTTTATGCGCGCGCTTTCTACGCCGCCGGAAACACGCTCACACCCATGGTGGCCAGCAGCCTGATTACCATCGCATCGCTGCCCATGTACCGTGCTCTTTACCATTCCTTCTCATCTGTCGGACTCGCGCTCGCCTCCGACCTGGGGATCGCGGCGAACTGCCTGGCTATGGGGATTCTGCTGCATCAACGCAAGCTGGTTCGGTGGAACGAATTGCAATGGGGAGAGTTGGGGAAAGCCACCATCACGGCAGCTGTCGCGGGGCTGTTGAGCTACCGTGTCGCGCGCGCCGTCGTGGTCAGTGGCAGCCGCATGGCTGACATCGAGGCGCTAGCTTTAATTTGCATCACATGGGCTGGAGCAGTCGCTGCGGGACTTTGGCTGACTCGGTCTCAGTTGCCCGGCGATTTACGTCGGCGGAAAGGGCCGATTCTCCCGCGCGTAGCGGAGAGGCAAGCAGAAGAACTGACGAAGGGAATTGCGCCGTAGCAGGTTGCACTATTCAGGTCTCGGACACTGAACTCGCGACCAAGACCTGAATGTGATATCCCGCTAAGCTCGGGCTGCAACCGCTTCGACTGCGGCCGGCGCTTTCACTTCTTCGCCGTTCGGTTTCTGGCCGCCCTTGCGAATATCGATGCCGCCCTTGAAGAACGCTCCATCTTCAATCGAGATGCGCGCTGCGACCACGTCACCGGTAAGCGAACCGTCGCTACGGATGTCCACCCGATCGCTGGCTGTCAGGTTGCCGCGCACTTTCCCCAGGACCACAATCTCGCGGGCATTGATGTTGGCAGCCACCACACCATTGCGGCCGACCGTAACCCGGTTGCCGGCGAGGTTGATGGAGCCTTCCACGCGACCGTCAATATAAAGCGACTCCGAACCGGTCACTTCGCCCTTGATCACCAGCGATTTCCCGATGGTCGCCTGATCCGCCGTGCTGGCCGCAACTGCCGGACGAGGCGCACTGGCGGGCTCGCTGTGCGCAGACGTCACCGGAGTAGGCATGGCGGGACGCTCTGGCTCACCTGGCCGCGAAGGGGTCGTAGAAGGCTGATTAGTGGGTTTCCACATGTCGAAAAATTCCTTTCCTCACGAGTAGATTAAACGGTCAGACCCGCATTTTGGGGACCAAACAAATTCTACTCCCGCTGCCAGCCTCAAGTCTTGTGGAAATTCTGTGGTTTCTACACTTTTCGGCCCTTTCGTAACCTACTTGTGCACCGGGGGCGGGAATCGTCCCGATGTAATTCCTGCCGTGCAGAGGCTGTTTCTATACTGCCGCGGGTACCGCTAATATGGTGCTCGGGGATTTGCCGTTCGCGATTGCTGCTTGGAGTCGTTGCAACTGCCACTGGAAATGTATGACTGAAACCGCTAGCCAACCGACTCTGATCGAACTGCTATATGGAAAGGGTGCGCACGCAAATCCGATCGCATCGGTTCATGGGATCCCAGTCGAGTTTGCCAGTCGCCGACTGCAAGGCTACCCTCATTCGATTTTCCAAATTCTTTTCCACATGAACTTCTGGATGGAATACGAGCTGCGAAGAATTAGGCAAGAAGTTCCTCCTTACCCTGCGCACGCCGCCGAGAGTTGGCCATCCGATTCGTCTCCGGTGACTGACGATGGGTGGAAACAAGCCGAGGCACGATTCGTCGCTTTGATCGGAGAGCTCTCCGCACTCGCTCAGTCAGATCCAGAGTTTTTGAATCGTGAAGTGAAGGCCACGCATGCAGTTCATAGTCAGCAATCTTCCTCGGTGCTGGCCGTCCTCTGGCAGACGGCAGTGCACAACAGCTATCACATTGGGCAGATAGTCTTGTTGCGCCGTCTCCTGAACTCTTGGCCAGGGCAAGCGGGCGATACCTGGTAAGACTGCTCGATAACGAAACCGGGTTGTCGCGTATTATGGGTTGAGCCGCAGAACATCCACGATCTTGGACAGACTCTCCGATTCCGCCATCCTGAAGAAGATCGAACGCCAGCCTAAAAGCACCGCTGGTTTCAAGCAATTGGTGCGGGAGTTGGGACTTCACGGCGCCGCGCGGCAGGAACTCGCCGCCCGCCTGCTGCGTCTGGTGAGCGGTGGCCAACTCATTGAGGTCGACTCGGATCGATATGCAATCCCGGAGGCGACCGCAAGCAAGAACGTCCTAGTCGGCAAGTTGAGCATGCATCGCGATGGCTATGGGTTTGTGACGCCCGATGCCGCTACGCTGGACGCCCACCTCAAGGCACAGCTCTCAGGAGATATTTTCATCCCGCCGCCTGCTGTAGGCTCGGCGATGCACGGGGACCGCGTGCTGGTAGAGGTCGGCGCGATCCGTCCTGATGGCCGCGCCGAAGGCCGCATCGTGCGCCCGGTCGTGCGTGCGCATAGCACTGTCGTCGGAATCTTTCATCACGGCAATCGTGGCAATTACGTCACTCCGATTGACCAGAAGATCTCCCAGGAAATCGTAATCCCACCAGGCATGGAGTACCCGGAAGAACAAAGTCCCTTCGGCGCTACGGTTTCAAGAAAACACAAATCCGTCGATCGCGTTCTGGGCAACGAAGCCGCCCGCCGCGCCGAGTGGGATGAGCTCGAAGGCGTAGTTGTAGATGTCGAGATCACGGATTGGCCATCGGCCACCCAGAATCCGCGCGGAAGAGTAGTCGAGATTCTAGGCTACGAAGACGATTTCGGCGTCGACGTCGAAGTTGTCATTCGCAAGTTCCATCTACCGCATCATTTCCCGCCTGAAGTGCTCGACCAGGCTCAGCGAATTGAACCCATCATTTCGGCCAGCGAAGCGCACAAGCGGCGTGATTTCCGCGCTCTTCCGATCGTCACCATCGACGGCGAAACCGCCCGCGACTTCGACGACGCCGTCACCGTCCGCCAAATCGAGGGGGGGAACTACGAACTCCAGGTACACATCGCGGACGTGGCCCACTACGTTACGCCCGACTCGGCCCTCGATCAGGAAGCACGGCTGCGTGGGACCAGCGTTTATTTCCCCGATCGTGCCGTGCCCATGTTGCCCCTTGAGCTTTCTACCGATATCTGCAGCCTGCGCCCTCACGTTGACCGGCTCGTGCTTTCCTGCGTCATGAAAATCGACCACCGTGGCGAGATTCTTGGCTATGACTTGTGCGAAGGCGTCATCCGTTCCGCCGAACGCATGACCTACACCGACGTCAATGCAGTGCTAGAAGGCGATGCTGGCACACGAAAGCGTTACGAAAATCTGGTGAACCCGTTCGAAATGATGCGCGATCTGGCGCTGATTCTGAAACGCAAGCGCGAGCGGCGCGGATCCATCGACTTCGATTTGCCCGAGCCCGTGATCGAATTCGACGAATTTGGGTTGATGAAAAGCATTACCCGTTCGGAGCGCAACATCGCGCATCGCCTGATCGAAGAGTTCATGCTCTCCGCCAACGAATGTGTGGCTGAATATCTTGAACAGAAACGCGTGGCTTCGCTCTACCGTATTCACGAGAAGCCCGATGCGAAGCGGGTTTACGATTTCGAAGTCATCGCCGCAGCCTTCGGATATTCGCTGGGCGTGGGCGCTTTGCCCATTCAGCGGGTGCAGTTCAAGTCCGAGCGCCGCGCCAGCCACGGGACGGGCAAACGCCCCCGGGAAATAGAAATCCCAAAAGAAGTTCACATCACACCGCGAATGTACCAGAAATTAACGGAGAAGATCGCAGGTAAGCCGGAGGAACGGATTCTTTCTTACCTGATGCTGCGTTCGTTAAAGCAAGCCCGCTATTCAGAAGAGAACCTGGGACACTTCGCGCTGGCTGCGCCAACCTACACCCACTTCACCTCTCCAATCCGCCGCTATCCCGACCTGATCGTCCACCGCATTCTGAAAGAAGTCTTGCGCGAATCGGTGGGAGATCATGTGGCGCGGGCGCCCTCGCCCGCGAAAGAGGCGGCCGCGGCCGTGCCGTCCCCCTGGTCCAAACGCCGCGACCATACCGCGCATCGCGAGGCGCTTGAACCTCTCGGAGGCCCGATCTCCACAGAAGAACTGCACGAGATTGCAGAAGAATCCAGCCGCTCCGAGCGCCGCGCCGACGAAGCCGAACGCGATCTGATGGAATGGAAGAAGGTTAAATTCATGGAAGATCGGGTCGGCGAAGACTTCGACGGCTTGATCATCAGCGTGACCAAATTCGGATTCTTCGTCGAGCTCACCGACCTGTTTATCGAAGGCCTCGTCCCGCTGGATTCGTTGACCGACGACCGCTATACCTTCCACGAAAACACCCGCGAAATCATCGGCCAGCGCAATCGCAAGATCTACGGCCTGGGGCAGAAGATACGCGTGCTCGTGGATCGCATCGATCCGGTCGAGAAGAAGATTCAGTTCGCCGTCTTAGAAGAAAAACCGCAGCGACCCGCAAAGCGAAAACGTGGAGGACGGGCGTCCCCGCTCGTCTAGCGGCGCAGAGTTCCACAGCCGTTTTAGGCAGATAAATGCTGCTGACCAAACGAAAGTGCTCCCGGTGGTGTAAAATTCTCAAGTCAACCCCATCCGTTGCGGACGGAACTAAGCGGCGGATTTCCTACTCGTCGGGACGTGGCTCAGCCTGGTAGAGCACTCGCTTGGGGTGCGAGGGGTCGGCAGTTCAAATCTGCCCGTCCCGACCAATTCTTCTGTAAAATAATGTAAAACACGAGTGGATTCCGCTCCCACGGGTTTACCCTTTTATCTAGATAAACTCAAATTCCGAACGGATTTTCAGACGTTCTTCCCATGCGTTTTTTCCGTTCTCGTTGGTCTTTGTTACTCTAAAGCCAACCCGTTTTATTCGATCGCTCAGTAAAACTTGGGGCCATTGTTAATGGAATGAAATTTCTGACCGAAGCCTGATCTAGAGGAGACGTATTCTGTTGAAGACATTCTTGTCCCGCTCTTTTGTCTGGTTCACTGTTGGGAACTTGCTTCTGCTCGCCTCGGCCGCCCAGCAAACGCCGCCGCCTTCCAATCCATCCGCATCGCAGCAGACCCAGACCACGCAGTCCCAACCAGCCGACCAGAGCAAGGACGCTCAAGACAAAAAGAAGACCTCCGATACGAATGAGGGCACATCGAAGGACCGTCTCTTCTATGCATTGCCAAACTTCCTGACGCTGGAGAATGCCGGAAAGGTTCCACCGCTCACCGTCGGGCAAAAATTCAAGGTAGTGGCTCGTGGCTCTTTCGACTACATCCAAATTCCCTGGTACGCGGCGCTGGCTGGCATCAGCCAGGCTGAAAACAGCGAACCTGGTTACGGACAAGGCGCGCAGGGCTATGGCAAGCGTTTCGGAGCAGCCTTTGCCGACGGCACCATCGAGAATTTTATGACTGGCGCGATCCTTCCCTCCGTGCTCCGCCAGGATCCCCGTTTCTTTCAGCAAAGCAATGGGGGATTTGTCCATCGCACGGGCTACGCGATCAGCCGCATCTTTATCACCCGCACCGATTCGGGGCATCAGCAATTTAATTTCTCTGAGATCTTCGGCAGCGCAGCATCGGCCGCCATTTCCACCTATAGCTACCACCCCAGTGCCGATCGCACTCTGCCGAACACGGCGAGCGTTTGGGGCACGCAGGTGGGATACGACACCATCACCTACGTCGTAAAAGAATTCTGGCCCGACATTCGTCGCAAGCTAAGCAAGAAAAACCAGGCGTCTCCCAGCAACTGATCTGGGCACCGCACCCTTCTGGATTACAATCGCTCGCAGTCCTCGTGACCTAAGACGGAGGAGTCGCATGTTTCAGCCCGACCTGCTGCACCACAAGCGCATTCTCATCACCGGCGGCGGCACTGGTTTGGGCAAAGGCATGGTCCTCCGTTTTCTAGAGCTGGGCGCCACAGTTTACATCTGCGGACGCCGCCAGCACGTTCTGTCCGAGGCAGAAGCTGAGCTAAGCGGCGCGCCAAACAGGATTCGATCTTTCCCCTGCGACGTTCGCGATCTGCCCCGCGTGGAAGAAATGATCGAATCCATCTGGAAAGACGGGCCGCTCGATATCCTGGTAAACAACGCGGCAGGAAATTTCCTGGCTCGCACCGAAGAGCTGTCCCCGGGTGCATTTGAAGCCGTCCTCGGAATCGTGCTGATGGGCACGATTAATGCCACCATGGCTTGCGGGCGCCGATGGCTGCAGGCCGCGCACCCCGGCGTCGTGTTGAACATTGCCGCCACCTACGCGTCAACCGGATCGGCCTATGTTGTGCCTTCCGCAATGGCCAAAGCTGGCGTGGTCGCCCTTACCCGCAGTCTGGCCGTGGAATGGGGGGACCGGGGCATCCGCATGAATGCGATCGCGCCCGGGCCGATTCCCACTGAAGGAGCGTTCTCCCGCTTGCTGCCGCGTCCCGAGCTCGAAAAATTTGCCCGCGAACGAAATCCACTGCGCCGCTTCGGTACCGTAGAGGAGTTAGCGAATCTCGCAGCGTTCCTGGTGAGCGATGGTTCGGGCTACATCAACGGCGAAGTAGTTGTGATGGACGGCGGCGAACAACTGCAAGGCGCAGGCGAGTTCAGCGCGCTAGGCAGATTGCTGACAGAGGACGATTGGAAATCTATGAAACCGCGCGAGCCCGGACGATGATCCGGTCTTCATGCATGCGGCGACGGCATTACCAGCCACTTCAACAGCATGTTCACCAGCGTGAGCACGATTCCGCCCACGAACGCTGCTCCGAAAGTTCTTATGTGAAAACCCGGTACGAACGTAGAGGCCAGTTCCAGCATGATGGCATTGATCACGAACCAGAACAATCCCAAGGTGAGGATCGTGAGCGGAAAGGTGATGATCTTTAAAAAGAGCCCCAGCGTGGCATTGACCAGGCCGATGACGACGGCTGCAATGAGCGCGGCCGCAGCGCCGTCCACATAAAAGCCAGTCACCACGCGCGAGGTAATCCAGACCGCCAGTGCGCTGACGAACCAGTGCAGTAGCATTCGGAGCATAGGTTGACCCTCCCGACTGCAAACAGACTATAAAGCGGCAAAGCCCAACCTAGCAACCCGGCAAGCGGCGTCATAAACTTGAATCGTGGCCCACAAGACCAATGCGGCGCGTCTGCTCGATCAACTTGCCATTCGCTACGAATTGCGGGAATACGAAGTTGACCCCGAAGATCTCGCCGCAGAAACGGTCGCGGCCAAGATCGGATTACCTCCCCAGCAGGTCTTCAAGACGCTGGTGGCGCGCGGCGATCGCAATGAAATCTGTATGGCCGTGATTCCCGGCAATGCCGAACTCGACCTCAAAGCTCTGGCCGCGGCATCCGGAGACCGCAAGATTCAACTGGTCCCGGTAAAGGAACTGCAGGGCCTGACTGGCTATATTCGCGGAGGAGTCACTGCCTTGGCAGCTAAGAAAGATTACCCGATCTACGTGGACGAGACAATCGTACTTTTCGACACGATTTCAATCTCTGCCGGCGTTCGCGGAATGCAAATCCTGATCGCCCCCGGCGACTATCTCAGAGCAACCAAGGCCAGACTCGCCTCGCTCGCCCAAGCTAAGAAGTAAGCTCATGCGAACCGGGGCCCCATAAGGAAATCCATCCAAGTCCTTTAAGAACAACCGAATAGACGGATCAGCCATCGGCGATTCCGTACGACCTAAAGTTATCCGCAGCGCCGCCGATAACCTTTGATAAGGGTAGGTTGAAGGAGGAAACAGTTATGGCAACTCCGATTTCTGGGGCAACCGCTTTCGACTTTGGTGCAGCCGCGCAAGCTCCGGTTGCGCAACCACAGACCGCAACCGCGCCAACCGCCTCTGCCAGGCAACCAACCAAAATTGAGCCTGCAGGCGACACCGTAAAACTTTCGGCAGGCGCTCAAGTTCGGCTTTTGAACTCCCAGGGAGAGACGATCCCACAGATCGTCATAAACACCGCCCTGTCAACTCAAGCCGTGAATAGTTACTTGGGAATAGCGCAGGCGTCAGCACAACTGGCCGCCGCAAGCAAGTAAATCGAGTTTTCGGCAAGGGTCTTGGCGGGCGTCGAATAAATGAGTTCGGGACTCGGGGGAGGACCGATCTCACTTGGCGCCCGCCGTGGCCTTGTTCTCCAGTCCCTCAAAAACATCTTCCGCCCGCCGCAGTGCTTCCTGGACGTTCTCGCAAATGTTCTCGCGTCCAATCACGTCTTCGAACTCGGCCTGCCGAATGAGTTGAGCCGGTTGCTCGCGGGCGCCGCAAAGAATCAACGTCCGATTGGCCGCATGAAGTTCGCGTGCCACTTCCTCCAACGCGTATAGCCCAGTCGCATCCATCGCAGTCATGTTGCGCAGGCGCAGAATGACCACTGGCGGCAATTCATGAATTCTCTCGAGGATCACCGCGACTTTATCCGTTGCCCCAAACAGGAACGGCCCGTGAATACGGAAGATGGTCGCGTAGTATGGAATGTCTTTATCCTGCAGGATGTGCACCCGACCATCTTCAACGTAGTCGTCGGTAACCTGAGAGATGGTCGTAGTATTGGCCACGCGCCCAATAAACAATAACGCCGCCAAAATCATGCCAGCTTCGACCGCCACGGTGAGGTCGGCAAACACGGTGAGTGCGAACGTAACCAGCCAGATGCTGATGTCGGTCTTGGTTAGTTTCAACAGCTGCGGAATTTCCCGCCACTCGCCCATGTTGTAGGCCACGATCATCAAAATTCCCGCGAGCGCGGCCATCGGGATATAGCTGGTCAGCGGCGCGGCAAACAGCAGAATGCAAACCAGGGTCAGCGCATGAATCATTCCCGCGACCGGCGTCTTTCCACCTGAACGTATGTTGGTCGCGGTACGTGCAATCGCGCCCGTGGCGGGTAGCCCGCCAAACATCGGGGAAACAATGTTGGCCACGCCCTGCGCCATCAGCTCGACGTTGGGATTGTGATGATCGTTGCTCATGCGGTCCGCCACCACCGCCGACATCAGAGACTCAATCGCGCCCAGCATCGCAACCGTAAAGGCCGGGCCCAGCAACCCGTGAATAAGATCAGAGCGGAAGTGCGGTATGGCCATGTGGGGCAGGCCGCTCGGAATTCCTCCAAAGCGTGTCCCGATAGTTTCGACCGGCAACTTGAACACGACCACCGCGACCGTGCTGGCCAGCATGGCTACAATCGGTCCGGGGATGCGATCCGACACCGCCCGGCAGACCAGCATGATGACGATCGTGCCTACGCCCAGAATTGTGGCGGTGTAAGAAAGCGTATGAAAGTTGGCTGCGATGGTTTCCATGCGCTGCCAGAACACGCCGGGAATCTTGTCGATCTTCAATCCGAACAGATCTTTGAGCTGCGTGCTCGCAATCAGAACCGCGATTCCATTGGTGAAGCCGGTCACGACCGGGCGCGGGATGAACTTGACCGCCGTGCCCATGCCCGTTACCCCGAGAACGATGAGCAGCACGCCGGCCATCACCGTGCACATGAACAGTCCATCGATGCCGTGAACCGCGACGATTCCAGCCACCACTACTACGAACGCTCCAGTCGGTCCGCCGATCTGGGTCTTCGATCCGCCTAAAGCTGAAATCAGGAATCCGGTGACCACGGCACAATAAATTCCCGCCTGCGGAGTCAATCCAGACGCAATGGCAAACGCCATGGCGAGCGGCAGGGCAACCAACCCGACCGTCACTCCCGCGACCAGGTCATGCCAAAACGTATTCAGGCTGTAATCGCGCAGGCAGAGAACCGACGCCGGCATCCAGCGTTCTTCAAAGTTCGATGTCAGTAAGGTTGTAGCCAGGAGGCACGCTCCATCGACAACTGATTATGACAGGCGAGTGCTGAAGTGTTCAATGAATCGTTCGGCACGGAGGTGCTGCGACGATCCTATTTTGGTGATATCACTGACGCGGTGCGGGCTCTGTGACGGCTCTCACTCCCACCCTGCCGCATCAATCCGTTTTCCGCTCCGCAGATAATGATTGATCGCCGCCTCCCAGCTCTGCATCTTGTGCTCAAACCATTTCTGATCGTAGCGTTCGACCTCCCCATTTCCCTCAGTTGACAGCCCCGTGTAGGTATATCGGATAACCGCGCTGGTGTGGTCCAACGCTCCCGAATTCCTGCTGAGTGAGATTCTAATCTGCGCCGCCACCAGCCCCGGATTCACCCACGCAAACGCTATGCGGAAGTTTGCCGGATCGTAATCCGTGACCATCCAAGTGGTTTCAGTGGCATCTTCGTTCGGGGTGACGAAGACGCAACCGTACTCGGCGACGCCGGACTGTGAGTAAATCAAACGATATTGCCAGCCCGGAACCCAATCCGCCTCGCGCACGGGACAGAGCAGGGGAAACACTTTTTCCGGCGGAGCCACATTGCTTTGCGTGTATTCGTGAGTAACGCGCCTGCCTTGACATTCCGGCATCGTTTCATCCTCCAAAAGAAAATACCCGCGCCGTTGAGCGCGGGCTTGAACTTCGCCACAAAAGAAATAGGCCAGATCGATTACTCAATCCGGCCTTCATTCTTCTATTATTGTCTCATACGCTTTGCCACCACACAACCCTTGCCGCACGACCTTCGCTAAAACAAATTCCACAAGAACTGGTTGTAAACATCGTGGTGATACTGCACTTCGGGAGCCTTCACAAATGTCCCCAGCAGACGCGGACAGCGATCGGCCGAGGCTTGTTTCAGGTCCGCATAGCGAGCCTTCACATCTTCGCCCAGCAGTTTCGTGGTCCATTCCGCCTTGCGGAAATTCTCCAGCGCGTCGTAGATGTTGTCCGGCAAATAGCGCTGCGCCTGCCGCAGGTTCTTGATCTTCGCCGTGTCGCCATCGAGGCCGGTTTTGAAAATCGAGTGCATCACCAGATAAGGATTGGCATCCGGCGCGACCGAGCGCACTTCCACACGCATGCTCTTTTCGT
Organism: uncultured Acidobacteriota bacterium; assembly: GCA_963762385.1. Taxonomy (GTDB): domain Bacteria; phylum Acidobacteriota; class Terriglobia; order Terriglobales; family Acidobacteriaceae; genus JABDBE01. The sequence continues at coordinate 484,328 of CAVXKN010000004.1, forward strand.
TGCCGATTGGAATGCGAATCATGGAGCCGCGATCCGTGGGCGAAGCCTTGATCTGGTTCGGCGCCTCAAAGTGCGGGTCCAGGCGGCGATACGCGTTGACGCTGGGATTCAGCAGCAGGCAAAGGTCGTTGCCGTGCGTGAGAATGCGATCGATAAACTCCCAGCCCATTTTGCTCAACTTCTCCTCGCCCTTGGCATCCCAGAACAGATTCTTCCCGCCCTTGCTGATCGATACATTGGTGTGCATCCCGCTGCCGTTCACGCCCACCACCGGCTTCGGCAGGAATGACGCAGTGCAACCCATCTTGGTTGCAACTTGGCGGCAAATTAGTTTGTAGAGCTGAATCTGGTCGGCCGCAGCCACCACTTCTCCGTAACCGTAGTTGATCTCGAACTGTGAGGGCGCGACTTCGGGGTGATCTTTTTCGTTCTGGAAACCCATCGCGCGCTGCACTTCCGCAGTTGTGTCAATGAAGGTGCGCAACACGTCGCCGGGCAGCGAATGATAGTAGCCGCCGGTGTTCACATACTCGAATTTGTGGGTTTCGTGATAGTGGCGCTCGGCGTCCGGCCCCTGAAACAGGAATCCTTCGATTTCATTCGCTGCATTGAGCGTATAGCCATTTTTCTTGTACAGTTCCCCGGCGTAGGTCTTCAGAATGCCGCGGATGTCCGCGCTGTAGGGTGTGCCACCCTTATCGATCACATCGCCGAAAACCAGCACTTTGCCCGGACCGAACACGTCCGCTGGCCCCCAGTAAAAAGCTCTCCAGTCAATGCCCAGGCGAAGATCGCTCTCCCGCTGCGCCGTGAACCCGCGAATCGACGAACCATCGAAAGTAAGATTGTCCCAGCTCTTGATCAGGAACTTTTTGTCGTAATCCAGCATGTGCAAGCGGCCTTCGAGGTCGCTGAACAGCACGGTCACGGCTTTAATCCGTTTTTCCTCGGTCAGGTATTCGATGCGCTCCTCTTGAATCTTGTGCATGGCAACGTGATCCCTGCGTTGCTCTTTCGCGTTCAGATTCATCTCTTCCAGTTCGTCGTACGGGATGGCCAGGAAATTTCGCAGTTCAGTCGGCATGGATCTCCTTAATAAGTTTTGCTACAAAACCCAAGTGTGTTTCGGGGGATGATCGGAACTTGGTAGGGTATCGCGGAGCCCCACCCCCTGCCAATCAAAAAAGCTTATAAGCCGGATTAAAGGAATCTATTCCCGTGATCACGTAGTGGGACGCCTTCGTCCGCCCAGTCGAGCGAAGCTCGACTCACTCGACCTGCATTGCCTGCAGCTTCTGTACAATCTCTAAGACTTGGGCAGCATCGAGGGAGCCACGCAATGGACGTAATCCTGAACGATATTGAAACTCGAGTGCTCGGCTCGCTCGTCGAGAAAGACGTTACCACTCCAGATTACTATCCTCTTTCGTTGAACGCCTTGGTCAACGCTTGCAACCAGAAAAACAACCGCGACCCAGTCATGAACCTCGATGACGACACGGTGCGGCACGCACTCGACACTCTTCAAGAAAAACGTCTCGCCGGCCCCACCAGCAGCGCTGACAGCCGCGTCACCAAGTACGAGCATCGCCTGCAGGAAGTCTTCAACTTCACTCGCGGCGAGACCGCCATCCTCTGCGTGCTGTTATTGCGCGGTCCACAAACCCCCGGCGAACTTCGCGGACGCACCGAGCGCATGCACCGCTTCGAAGACCTCACTGAAGTGCAATCGACCTTGCAGCATTTGATGCAGCGCGACCCTCCGCTGGCGAGAGTTCTCCCCAGACAACCCGGAACCAAAGAGTCTCGCTACAAGCACCTGCTCGCGGGAGATGCGGAAGACTCTACTGATGTGAGTGTGGCGCGGTCGCCCTCGCCCGCGTCGGTCCTCATCCACCCGGCTGATTCCGATCGCATAGCCCATCTGGAAAACGAAGTCAGCGATCTAAGAAATGAAGTAGCCGATCTGAAACAACAGCTAGCCACTTTCCGAAAGCAATTCGAATAGCCAGTGTGGCGCGGGCGCCATCGCCCGCGTTTGTCCTCGAAACAGAGTCACCGCCGAGTTGGCGCTACGATCCACCTGTCCTCGGGTCACAAACTTGGAAACAAAAAATCCCGACAGCACGCGAGCACATACGCCCGCGTAGGTTAAACTAAAGAACTTTCTTCAGGAGGAACGTTCCCATGTCCGAAGCCGCCCTCAGTGGCGCCGAGTTCAAGCAGCAACTGCACGATGGAAAGCCCAAGCTGGGCCTGTTCGTGAATTCACATAGCTCCACTGTCGCCGAGCAACTAGCCCACAGCGGCTACGACTGGTTGCTGGTCGACACCCAGCACGGCCCCATGGATCACGAGAAACTTTCCTATATGCTGGCGGCCATCGCCAGCGGCGGAGCCAAGTCCATCGTCCGCGTTGGAGGATACGACGACCGCCCCGGAATTCAGCAAGCCCTCGACCTCGGCGCCGATGGCGTTCTCATTCCCTATATCAACAACGCAGAAGAAGCGCGGCAAGCCGTCAGTTGCAACAAATATCCGACCACGGGCACGCGCTCGGTGTACTTTCCACAGCGCAGCATGAACAAAGCCGGCTTGCTCGGCTATGCCGGCAACGCCAACAAGAACCTCATCGTCGCGCTGCAGGTCGAAACTGCTTCCTGCATCGAGAATATGGTTGAGATCGCAGCCGTCCCAGGCGTTGACATTTTGTTTCTCGGCCAGAACGATCTGTGCATGTCGATGGGCCTCTTCGAAAAATATGAGTTCCCCCACATGTACACATCACCGGAACTGGGAGCGGCTACGCAAAAACTCATCGAGCACGCCCGCAAAAACAAAGTCATTCTCGGACTCTTCCTCTTCGGCACCGCTCGCGTAGGCGAGTTCCTGGATAAAGGATTCACCTTCATCAGCCTCGGCAACGATCTGCATCACATCCTCACCCAGACTGGCGCCTACGTGAACGACGTGGAAAAAACATCCACAGAAAAAGGCAAGCCCTGGAAGCGCCGTCCAACCGCGTTGTTCTAGCGGAAGGGATCGACCGCAACAGCCGCGAAGCAGCGTAAAAATGCAGCCCGCGGCATCAGATCCGGGTGGTGGATGAATCCGGTGAAGACTATCTCTACCCGGAAGCTTATTTCGTCCCGGTTCCGCTGCCCCAAGCTGCGGAACGTGCCGTACTGCGCGCCACGTAAGAACTCGCTTGATCGCGAAACTCCGTGTCCCGCCCGCCACAGCGTCTTTCACGAAACACACTCTTCCAAAACCGCGCTTCCTCTAACCCCTGTGAAATCTGCCCATTTCCGAATGGCTGCGCTCTTGCTCTTATTGTTCCCGACCGGGGGAAACCAGCAACAGGAGATCAACATGACGCATTTCACGCAACTCGGATTATCGGGAAATCCAGACAAGAAACCAGAAACAAAACCACAAGGGAAAACACCACCCAACGCTTTAGACGCGCAACGTCAACACTCAAACGAAAAGCAACCTACCAAGAAGCAAAAAACCGCAGCGCTAGTCGGTTCACTTATCGCCACAGCGCTGCTCGGAGTTTTCGTATTCGAAAGCGGCTGCTCAAAAGAATCAGAGACTTCGGCCATCGCCCCGCCGAATCCGATCGTGGCCAGCCAGCCCTCGACACCAGTCGCGGCCGTATCTACAACAATCACGCCAATCGCCAGCCAGCCGCCCGCGAAAAAGAAATCACGTCAGCGAAAGCTGTCCGCTTCGACATACACTAACCCGACCTACGGAGTTTCGTTCCGCTACCCCAAGTATGACAACCTGAAGGAAGGCGACGAGGCCAACCTGGAATTGGATGGTTTAGGCCCGGTCGAAACGAACTTCGTCGAGCCTGGTGGAACCACCATCACCGCCGTCGAACTGCCCCGCAGACTATATGCGGGCACAGACTTCAACATTGCGTTCTTCAATGTCAGCGTGAATCCGAAGATGACTTCGGACGAATGTGGGCAATTCGCGTTTCCGGACACCGGCCATCCGGAAACGGATCCCGTCACGATATCGAAAACAAAAATTGGCCCCACCGAATTCCACGTCGTGGAAGCCTTCGCCGAAACCGAGAACAACCAGGCGGACGTGAAGTTCTATCACGTCTTCCAGAATGGGAGCTGCTACGAATTCACTCTGGGTCTCGAAACCGCCGCCCCAGCCGGCTCGGACGAGTCCAAGCCTGGCGTCAAGCCAGTCGACAGCAACGAGGTCTTTCGTCAACTGAACTGGATGCTTTCCACAGTAAAGATCCAGACCGTCGGCGCGCCGGAAAAAATCACTCCGGAAGTAGCCACCGACACGCCGACTGCTCCAACCAGCGCCGGCATAACTGAAGCCCACTGAGAACGAAAGGCCACGCTCGATCATAAACGTGGCCTTTCCCCCTCCGACAATCGCTACAGAATTACATTGATCGAAATCTGTACGCCCGGATGCACCGGGCTGAGCAGGTAATATCCACCGTCGATGAAATCAACATAAACCACATCCGTATAGGCCCAGCCCACCGGCCATGGCTGTGCAATCACAAACCAATAGCCGCCATACTGGAAACGCGGAGTTCCCGCCACGATGACCGGATGCCCAATGGTAAACGTGTGCGCCCGGCCGAAATTGGCCCGGAAACGGTCCTCAGGAATGCGCCCGCCTTGTTTGGCATCGGCCCGCTGATCCTGTTTCGCATCCGGACGAGCGTCTGATTTCTGTTCCTGCATCGCCTGTTTGTTTTCTTTGTCTTTGTCGACTTGCTTTTCCGCTTTGTCCTTTTCGACCTGTTTGTCTTCCTGCTTCTCTTGCTGGGCGCCCTTGTCCGGCTCTGTTTTTTTCTCTTCCTGCGGATGCGAGTCATCCTGTGCAAAGACAGGTACGGAAATTCCCAGCAGTACCGCCAACGCGGTCGTGCTCAAAATTGTCATCAGCTTCATGCGTGTTGCCTCCATTTCATCAGTTAACGTGCGTCCTAAGTTCGAATCTTGGACAGCGAACCTTGCGAGGAATCTGCAAGCAAATCGAAACCCGGCGTGGAGAAATTTATGTGAGCGGCGCAGCCCTGATGGCCACACGAACAGGCAATGTCAGTTTCTCAGCTGCCCGCGTCCTTACATGCCTGGCTGCAGTACGCGTCACTGGCGTTGCAACTGCATAAAACGTGTGCGCACTTCTTCGCGCCGGTTTGCTTCATAAGCTTCCTCCATTGCCCACGCCCACTTTCGGCGCACACCTTAGTTGCCGGAATTCATGTGAAGGTAGCTTGATAGGAGATGGAACTCCTCAAGTCGGCAGGACCGAGTTAAAGCCGTGTCGGGAAACCCCTGTAGAAATCCCGCTTTTCGCCAGTAAATATCCAGGCCGTTCATGGTAGGATGCGCACGTCGCAGCGTTTCGAGCATCTATGGTTTGGCTCGAAGGAGAGAGCGCCCATGATTCACCCACACCCCCCACTCCATCGTGAAGACTTGATGAAGCCCGACTTGCTCAGCGAGATTCTCCTGGTGGCAAGCGGAGTCATTCTGTCCATACCGCTCCTGATCATCCTCGTCGCCGCCTGCACCCAATCCGTAGCCATGCGTTAATCAGTTTCGATCCGTGTAGGGCGGACACTCCTGTCCGCCGCCTTTGATCTTGACGATTGTTTCTTGATCTCGCTGGTTGATCCCTAGACTTCAATAACGGGAACGAGTCTACGCCTGGAGCGACGTGTCTCTGTCCGGATAAACTCAGACATGCAAATTCGAATCTTGTCCGAGCAAGACGCAGAAATATTCTGGCGACTGCGACTCGAAGCCCTTGAAACCGAACCGCTAGCTTTTTCGTCGTCCGCTGCGGCGCACCGAATGACCACACCTGCTTCCCTGGCCGTCCGTCTCGGCCCCGGGTCCGGAGACAACTTTGTGCTGGGAGCATTTGTCGACGGCCAACCCGTCGGAATGGCGGGATTCTTTCGCTCTCCCGACGAAAAGACCAGTCACACCGGACGCATCTGGGGCGTATACGTTAAACGCGAACAACGCGGAAAAGGCGTCGGACGAGCATTGATGGTGCAACTCTTGCGCCGCGCCCAATTACAACCAAAACTCGAACAGGTAACTCTGGCAGTCGCAGACGGCCAAGCTGCCGCCAAAAAGCTGTATCTGCAATTAGGTTTTCAAATCTATGGTCGCGAGCCGCGAGCGCTAAAAGTAGGCGAAGTCTACGCCGACGAAGACCTCATGGTTCTCATGCTTGATAGTCGGTGAAGCCTTTGTAGGGCGGACACTCCTGTCCGCCGCCCTTGACTTTCCGATCTACGCCGCCATCTCGATCCGTCGGATCAAATCCTGCTGCTCCGCCTTGCTCTCCGCTCCGATGGTGAATGCATCCAGAAGCCCCAGCGATAATGCATACTTCAGCGCCTCGTCTTGCCGCGTCCGCAAATCTCCCTGACCCAGAATCTTCATTCCCACAATCGCTTTCCCGGCAGCGCGCATCTCGCGCACCACTTCAACCACGGTTTTCGGGTCGTCGTCCATATGCGAGCCGATTGGATTGATGCGCACCAGATCGACTTCCACCCACGGCGACTTAGCCGCTGCCCGCAGCGCCTCAATGCTGTGACACGAACACCCGTGCGCCCGAATGATGCCTTTTTGCTTGGCCTCGGAGAGAACGTCCATCACTCCTTCGTAGCGTTCAGTCCAGTCACCCTCAGTGACACAGTGCATGAGGCAAACGTCCAGGTAATCAACCCCAAGCTCGCGCCGAAAGCGGTCCAGGTCGTCCCGCGCCGATTTCGCATCGCGCGCCCACGTCTTCGTCAGCACCGTGACCTTGTCCCGCGGCACATGCTTGAGCGCTTCCGCAACATGCGGATGGCTTCCGTAAGAATCCGCCGCATCGAAGAATCGCAGCCCCTGGTCATAACCATTGAGCAGCAAATCCGAGAGCCCTTTGACGCCGAGCGCAGTTTGATTCGAATGATGGCCAGAGCCGACCGTCCCCGTTCCCATCGCAAGGCGGCTAGTCTTGATGCCAGTCCGTCCCAAGACCACTGTGTCCGTGGCCTTGAACTTCTGCGTCAGGGCTGGCGTAGAAGAAGCCCAGGCCGCCAGCCCACGCGACCCGATCCAAGCCGCTCCCAACCCGCGCACTGCATGAACGATAAAATCTCGGCGCTTCATAGCCACCTCCGGAAAGCCGTCGCCCCTATGATGGACTTCCTCAAGGCAATTTGGTTACCACCGCCGCTCCGCTACTCGAACTCGATCTTCTCGAATCCCAAACCTTGCAACAAGCTGGTGATTGTCGAAGCCGCACTCTGCTGAGCCGTCTGCAAAATGCCATCGGCCAGCGCCGCCGCCTGCAACTCCCGTTCAGCCTCCTGACGTACTTCCGTCTCCAGGTTCGGATCGGTAGGCACCAGCAAACCAGTCTGCCTCGAATACACCCGAGTCTTCGCGCTGTCGAGCCGCGCGCTGAAAACCTGCGCCGCGGGAAGATGCAAATGCACTTCTTTGCCCTCTAGTCGAACATCGCCCGGTTTCAGATTCGAAAAATCAATCCCCGCGACAACTTCGCCGTGCACCAGCATCAGGAGCCGGTCTCCGGCCAGAAAATCCGGGAAGATAGGATTTTCCTTCGCCCCCGTCACCACTTTGTCCATCGTGTAAACCACAGTCTCCAGCCGCTGCAGCCGCTGAATGCGATCGACCACGGTGGGCTGGCTCACATCGATGCTGAGGACCCTGCCGGTCACTGACGACCAAAGATGGCTCAACAAACTCCGCCCGGAACTTCGCGAGAGCATCAACCATCCAGCCGAGCCAACCAGCACTGCCCCGAGCAGCAATCCGCCAGCAAGCGCCAATCCAACCGAAGATCGGGCAGTTCGAGGAGGCATCTCGCAAGATTATCACCAGCATCGGTGTATGGCGGACACTCCTGTCCACCCAGTTCGGCCTTGTTAAATTGCGTCATCCTGAAAGTCCGCGTTTTTTCCAGCGGGCCGAAGAGCCTGCCCCGAGCGAAGCCGAGGGGATCTCGCGCGCAGTGCTTCGAACTTGCCCTCGCCGAATCCCCGCAATCCCCACGCGCATCTACTCCCCATGGAATTTCGACAACTCGGCTACTCCGGATTAAAAGTTCCCGTCCTCAGCTTCGGTACCGGCACCTTCGGAGGCCGCGGCGAATTCTTCAACGCGTGGGGCAACAGCGATGTGGAAGAAGCCACGCGCCTGGTCGACATCTGCCTCGAAGCCGGAGTCAACTTCTTCGACACCGCCGACGTTTATTCCACGGGCGCGTCCGAAGAAATCCTCGGCAAGGCCATCGCCGGACGCCGCAACTCCGTCCTGATTTCCACCAAAGCCACATTCAACATGGGCGACGGCCCCAACGATCTCGGCTCCTCCCGCCATCATTTGATCGAAGCCTGCGAAGCCAGCCTGCGCCGCCTCAACACCGATTACATCGACATCTACCATATGCACGGTTTCGACGCGCAGACCCCGATCGAAGAAACCATCAAGACGCTCGACACGCTGGTCCAAAGCGGCAAAGTCCGCTACATCGCCTGCTCCAATTTTTCCGGATGGCACCTCATGAAGTCCCTGGCCATCTCCGAGAAATACGGATGGGCCCGCTACGTGGCCCATCAAGCCTACTATTCGTTAGTAGGCCGCGATTTCGAGTGGGAACTCATGCCACTAGGTCTGGATCAAAAAGTAGCCACGATTGTCTGGAGTCCGTTAGGGTGGGGCAGGCTTACCGGAAAAATCCGCCGAGGCAAACCGCTCCCAGAAGTAAGCAGACTTCACAGCACGGCCGAGCAAGGCCCGCCGGTACCCAACGAATATCTTTATAAAGTAGTGGACGCGTTAGACGAAGTCGCCAAAGAAACCGAAAAGACCATCCCGCAAATCGCGCTGAACTGGCTCCTGCAAAGACCGACGGTAGCCAACGTAATCATCGGCGCCCGCAACGAAGAACAACTACGCCAAAACCTGGCCGCCACAGGATGGAACCTAACCCCCGACCAAGTAGTAAAACTAGACGCCGCCAGCGATGTAACTCCAGCCTACCCCTACTGGCACCAACGCCAATTCACCAGAAACCCAAAACCCGTATAGGGCGAACACTCCCGTCCGCCGCCATTCACGCTGTCATCCCAGCGAAGTCGACGGACCTTGCGTTTCCCATCCCAGACCTAAAACTCCACAACCAAACCACAATCGATGCAACCTACTCCCACTAACCTCGCAACGTTTTATCCGCGGAGCCTCAGCCCATCCTCCCGCATCCAATTCTCTAGATAAAGGAGAAACCTATGCACGTTGTACTTGGAGCAAGCGGCAATACTGGACACGTTGTGGCGCAGAATCTTTTGGCTCGCCAGCAGAAGGTCCGCGTCGTCGGCAGAAACGCAGCTCACCTGCAAGCTTATGCGGCGCAGGGTGCGGAGGTATTCATCGCCGATGTCACCGATGCGGCCGCCCTCACCAAAGCTTTTCAGAATGCAGACTCAGCCTACGTCCTGATTCCACCCAACCCCACCAGCAACGATCCTCTCGCTTACTCGGAGCGCGTCTGCGATGCGATCGCAACCGCTTTGAAAAATGCCGGCGTCAAGTATGTGGTCGCGCTCAGCAGCATTGGCGCCGACAAAAACCAAGGAACCGGCCCCGTGGTCGGCCTGCACAAACTCGAGCAAAAACTCAACCAGATCGACGGCGCCAACGTACTCTTTCTGCGCGCTGGCTCCTTCATGGAAAACACCCTGCCGCAAGCTACCGTCATTTCGATGATGGGCTTTGTCGGCGGCTCGATTCGCCCCGACCTCAAACTTCCAATGATCGCCGCCCGCGACATCGGAGCGGTTGCCGCCGAGGCGCTTCTACGTCTCGACTTCCGCGGCAAGCAAACCCAGGAGTTGCAGGGCCAGCGCGATATTACCTACAACGAGATTGCCGCGATTATCGGCAAGGCCATCGGCAAGCCTGATCTCAAATACAGGCAACCGCCCGACGAACAGATGCGGCCTGCGCTGGTTCAGTCTGGGATGTCCGAGCCGTTTGCGAACCTGCTTCTCGAAATGGCAGCCAGCCTCAACTCGGGATACATGTGCGCCCTCGAGCCGCGCACATCCCGCAATACGACCCCGACGACCTACGAAAACTTCGTTGCCGAAGTCTTCGTCCCAGCCTATCAACGCCAGGCAGCAGCGTAAGCAGTCTGGCGCAGGAGCCAAACGGAAAAGGCCACGCTCATTTCTGAACGTGGCCTTTATTATTTATGCCGGCAACGACCGGATTTTATCCTGGGGTGAAGCCGAAGGACCCCACACACTTTCGCGTGCAGTACACTCGCGTCTGCGGGGCTTAACTTCCGTCTTCGGGATCTTTCATGAGCGCATTTGTCCTTCACTGGGCTGGGGCCATGGCCATCTGATACAATCCCGCGAATGCTGACGGCGCTCCGATCCGGCCCGTATCGGTTCTACTTTTACAGCCATGAGCCGAATGAGCCACCTCATATTCATGTGGACCGCGACGACATTCTGCCAAATTCTGGCTTGATCCTGTGCAGTTGGCGGCAAACTTTGGTTTTTGTGCCGTTGCGAGGCTGACGCTCCTTGGGGCATCATCGTGTTTATCAAGACATCGCATTTGGTGCATAGCGTATTAGTTCCAGTACTCGAGTCTGAGAGCGCGGCTGCGAGATTCATAGCGTTCTTAAAAGGGGAAGGCTGTAGGATAAGGGCCAATAGATGCAGATTTGATGGGCAGAATTGGTACGGAGCAAAGGATTACGAATTTCTAGAGTGGCCGACTGCACCTTTCGAAGAACCCTTACTCCAAGAGCCGTGATCTACGAGAAAATATTCTCTCACAAGCGGAAAAGGCCACGCTCATTTCTGAACGTGGCCTTTATTTTATGCCGGCAACGACCTACTCTCCCACACACTACAGCTTCGCCACAAAATTCAATGCAGCCACGCCTACCCAAATGTTGGCTCCGTCGAATGCAATGCCGAGCGGTTCCGAGCCTACTGTGTACGTTCCCAACAGCCTGCCGTCACTGGCCCGCAACTTTGTCACAGTCGTGCCGTTAAAGTCAGGTATCCAAATATTCTGCCCATCAAACGCGCCGGCATTGCCCGGTCCGTTCCCCGCGGCGAATGTGCCCACGAGGGTGCCGTCGCTCGCCCGCAATTCCGTCACATTGTTGCTGCCAGAGTTCAGCACCCAGACATTCGCGCCGTCGAACACCACGCCTATGGGCATGGTCCCAACCGGGAACGTTCCAAGCGTCTTCCCATCGCTGGCGCGCAGTTTGCTCACGGTGTTGTCCATAGAGTTGGGCACCCAGATATTGGCTCCGTCAAAAGCCAAGCCCACCGGCTCCGTTCCAACCGTAAAGGTTCCTAGTGTCTTCCCGTCGCTCGCCCGTAATTTGGTGACGCTATTGCCTAAGACGTTGGACACCCAAATGTTGCCTCCATCGAAAGCAATGCCGTTCGGTGCAGTGCCCACCCCGAACGTCCCCAGTAGCATGCCATCGCTCGCTCGCAGCTTCATCACGTCATTGTCGCCCTGGTTGGTCACCCAGATATTGGCGCCGTCAAAAGCGATGTTGTAAGGTTTGTGCCCGACAGTGAACGTGCCGAGCACCTTTGCGTCATTTTTCCGAATCTTCGTCACCGTGCCGTCGACAAAATTGCAGATCCATACATTGTCTCCGTCGTACCCGATACCCGTTGGATTATTCCCCACGGCAATTTTCGTAGTGCGGTTCACCGCATACCAACGCTTCAGCGCAAGCTGCTGCGAGTTAAGCGGAGAATTCACAACGCCCTCTTGCGAAACTGCCCGATGCTGAAGGCTACACACCGCCGGAATGGCCAATGCCACTTTTAGAATTCGAAGACGATTCATACTTCCCTCCGTACTGAACGACTAATTCGTAGTAGGGGTTCCGGCGCGAAGCCGAAATCCGCGCCAGAGCATACTCTAGTTTTTTCCCGCCCGCAACCGCATGATTGTGAGTCGGATAGAAGATGCGCTCGCCCGGATCAAGATAGCAGCCAGTGCAGGATCGTACTCGCAAGGCGAGCCTTAACCGACAGAAAAGGAAAAGGCTACCAACATTTCTGTTGATAGCCTTTATTTAATGCCGGCAACGACCTACTCTCCCACACACTTTCGCGTGCAGTACAATCGGCCCTGCGGGGCTTAACTTCCGTGTTCGGGATGGGAACGGGTGGAGCCCCCGCGGTAAGATCACCGACAAGTCGGAGCTGTCAGCGATCAGCCGTCAGCTTTCAGCAACTTGTGCCGCGCCGACTTTCAGGGCTGATGCCCAGCAAACTTGTAAGCACTCCCAACCACCACTCCCGATAAAGCTGAGAGCTGACAGCTGAGAGCTAGCTTTCAAAGATCGTGAGGACGATGCCTCACAACTGAATAGATTGGGTGTGGCTTACTTTCATCTTTGCTTACTTCCGATTTCAACCACGTGTTACTTCGGCTTTTCGTCGGCGCACAGTCGTTAGCGTTGATTCTCAACGCCACCCAAGTTCTGGCGGCATTTGAAATTCGCCTTTAGCTCAATCCAAGTTCTGACTAAGTGCTAAATGCTAAGTGCTAACGGCTGTTTTTAATGCACCGAGTAAATTTTATGGTCAAGCCGAACGGGCGATTAGTGCGGGTAAGCTTCACACATTACTGCGCTTTCACTTCCCGTCTATCAACCAGGTAGTCTTCCTGGGCCCTTCTTATCCCTTACGGGTTGGGAGATCTCATCTCGAGGAGTGCTTCCCGCTTATATGCATTCAGCGGTTATCACTACCGAACTTCGCTACCCAGCTATGCCGTTGGCACGACAGCTGGAACACAAGAGGTTCGTCCATCCCGGTCCTCTCGTACTAAGGACAGGTCCTCTCAAATCTCCTGCGCCCACAACAGATAGGGACCGAACTGTCTCGCGACGTTCTGAACCCAGCTCACGTACCGCTTTAATAGGCGAACAGCCTAACCCTTGGAACCTTCTACAGCTCCAGGATGCGATGAGCCGACATCGAGGTGCCAAACCGGAGCGTCGATATGAACTCTTGGCTCCGATCAGCCTGTTATCCCCGGCGTACCTTTTATCCGTTGAGCGATGGCCCTTCCATGCAGAACCACCGGATCACTAACGCCTACTTTCGTACCTGCTCGACTTGTAGGTCTCGCAGTCAACCACGCTTATGCGTTTGCACTCGTCGGCTGATTTCCAAACAGCCTGAGCGTAGCTTCGCGCGCCTCCGTTACTGTTTAGGAGGCGACCGCCCCAGTCAAACTACCCGTCTTACTATGTCCCTCTCCCAGTTCATGGGAGTAGGTTAGAACCACAGAACTCGCAGGGTGGTATCTCACCAGTGGCTCCTCCAAGCCCGAGAGCCTGAAATCAAAGCCTCCCACCTATCCTGCGCAGCAAGTGCCATAGTTCATAGTAAAAGTGTAGTAAAGGTGCACGGGGTCTTTCCGTCTAGTTGCGGGCAACCGGCATCTTCACCGGCACTACAAGTTCGCCGTGTCACTCATTAAGACAGTCGCACTTTCGTTACGCCATTCGTGCAGGTCGGAACTTACCCGACAAGGAATTTCGCTACCTTAGGACCGTTATAGTTACGGCCGCCGTTCACTGGGGCTTCAGTTCGAAGCTTCACCTTGCGGTTGACCTCTCCCTTTAACCTTCCAGCACCGGGCAGGCGTCAGCCCCTATACGTCGTTTTCGACTTTGCAGAGACCTGTGTTTTTGTTAAACAGTCGCAGTGCGCATTTCTCTGCGGCCGCTTCGAGCTATGAACTCTACTGCGGCACCCCTTCTCCCGAAGTTACGGGGTTAATTTGCCGAGTTCCTTAACAAGTGTTCTCACGAGCGCCTTTGGATATTCTCCTCGTCTACCTGTGTCGGTTTGAGGTACGGTTCCCTTACGTTCTCCTTAGAGGTTTTTCTTGGCAGCGTGGAATCGGCAGCTTTCACCCATACGGGTTACTGCTTTGCGTCTCAGTGATAACTTCCCGGCGGATTTGCCTACCGGAAACACCTTACACGCATCGACCGTCATAGCCATAGGACGGCCTGCTTATCCTCCTGCGTCACCCCATCGTGATAACGAACACAAGGGAGGTCCGGAATATTAACCGGATGTCCATCAGCTACGCCTTTCGGCCTCGCCTTAGGGACCGCCTGACCCTGAGCGGATTAACCTTTCTCAGGAAACCTTAGACTTTCGGCGCGGAGGGTTCCCACCTCCGTTATCGCTACTTATGCCGGCAGGGTCTCTTCTCAACCGTCCACCAGTCTTTTCAGTCTAGCTTCAAACTGTTGAGAATGCTCTCCTACCACGCATCGACGTTAATCGATGCATTCGCTGCTTCGGTACCAAGCTTGAGCCCCGTTATATTGTCGGCACCGGACCGCTTGACCAGTGAGCTATTACGCTTTCTTTAAAGGATGGCTGCTTCTAAGCCAACCTCCTGGCTGTCTGGGCGTTCCGACTTCCTTTCCCACTTAGCTTGGATTTGGGGACCTTAGCAGGCGATCTGGACTGTTTTCCTCTCGACGACGAAGCTTAGCCCCCGCCGTCTGACTCCCGGACTGGTTGTTCAATGGCATTCTGAGTTTCGTTGGGTTCTGTAAGCTGGAAAGCCCCATAGCCCATCGAGTACTTTACCACCACGACAAATCGTCCGAGGCTAGCCCTAAAGCTATTTCGGAGAGAACGAGCTATCACGGAATTTGATTAGCCTTTCACCCCTACCCTCAGCTCATCGGAGCTTTTTTCAACAAACACCCGTTCGGCCCTCCAGTAGGTTTTACCCTACTTTCAGCCTGGCCAAGGGTAGATCATCCCGCTTCGCGTCTATTCCTGCCAACTGATTCGCCCTATTAGGACTCGCTTTCGCTACGGCTCGCTTTCGCTTAACCTTGCTGACAAGAATAACTAGCCGGCTCATTATGCAATAGGCACGCGGTCAGACTTTCGGCTTACGCCGCATAGTCCTCCCACCGTTTGTAGGCACACGGTTTCAGGTACTATTTCACTCCCCTCGCAGGGGTTCTTTTCGCCTTTCCCTCACGGTACTGGTTCACTATCGGTCAGAAGCTAGTATTTAGCCTTACGGAATGGTCTCCGTAGCTTCCCACAGGGTTTCTCGTGCCCCGCGGTACTCAGGTATCGACTTCGAGTCTGGTCAGCTTTCACCTACGTGGCTATCACACTCTATGGCCCCTCTTTCCAGAGGGCTTCGGTTAGCCGCCAGATTGGTAACTCTACTGTTGTCGACCCTACAACCCCAATAACACCCGAGGGTGGTACTGGTTTAGGCTGTTGCGATTTCGCTCGCCACTACTTTCGCAATCGAGGTTTCTTTCTTTTCCTCCAGGTACTGAGATGGTTCACTTCCCTGGGTTCGCTCGTACCCGACTATGGATTCATCGGGCCGTACGTGGGTTTTACCCACGTGGGTTTCCCCATTCGGAAATCCCCGGATCAATGCCTGCTTGCGGCTCCCCGAGGCTTATCGCAGCTTGCCACGTCCTTCATCGCCTGCTTCTGCCAAGGCATCCACCATGCGCCCTTAGTAGCTTGACCATAAAATTTACTCGACACACGGCAGTTTGCTCTCGCCGT
>CAVXKN010000004.1:505000-2163931 GCA_963762385.1 uncultured Acidobacteriota bacterium
GGTGGTGTACATCGGCTCGGAGGACGGCAACGTCTACGCGCTGAACGCCATCACCGGCGCCAAGCTGTGGAGCTACTACACCAACACGGTAGGTTGGTGCTCGCCCGCAGTAGCAAATGGCGTGGTTTATATCGCCTGCGGTGACGAATGGGGTGGTTTATTTCGGGTCGAACGACGGCAACGTGTACGCCTTCGGCCTGAACTAGAGCCGGGAGCAAAGTAGCCCGAAAGACCAGGGCGGCTTCCAACCCGCCCCGGCTTGAAGATGCGTTCACCCCGGCCTGAACCTGAATGGCGCGCAAGCCCGCGGCTTGGTTATAATCTCTGGCCATGAAACACAAACGATTTTTTATTGCAGCCGTATCATCTGTGATCATTTTCTGGTCGCTCGCCAGCGCGGCCAAGACGGTGGTCGAGATGAAAGATGCCCAGGGCCATAGCGTAGGCACGGTTACCATTTGGGAAAGCGGAACCGGTCCGAAGGGTACGGGCGTAGGGCTCGACCTCGACCTGCATAGCTTACCGCCGGGTAGACACGGGATCCATTTCCATCAGACCGCGAAGTGCGATGGCCCAGATTTTAAGTCCGCGGGCCCACACTTTAATCCCGATGGAAAGAAGCACGGTCTTCAGAATCCCGAAGGACATCACGCCGGGGACATGATGAACTTCAGTGTCACCGAACAAGGCATTGCCAAGCTTAAGCTGACTGACAATGACGTGGTCCTGGGAGACGGAAGCAACAGCCACTCGCTCTTCAGCAATGGCGGAACCGCGCTGGTCATTCATGCCGACGCTGACGACATGAAGACCGATCCGTCGGGGAACTCCGGCGCTCGTATTGCCTGCGGCGTCGTGACTAAGTAGGTTAGCGCCTAGTGAGCAGGTGCGGGCTGAGAAGTTTTGGCTGGCGCTATGTCGACGTGGACCGTGGGGGAGCCGTCTTGTTTTCGAGTATCGACGGACACTACCCCGAGATCGCCGTTGGAATCCAGTGCTCGCAGCGTCTGTGTGTCTCGAGTTGCACCGGCAGTCCCAGGTCGAACGATATCGATCGCCTGCTGTGTAACCCGCAGACTGTCGCTAGGTTGTGCCGGGTTTCGCTGCTCTACCCGCGTATCGGCAGATAGCGTGCCGTCTCCGCCCTTGCGCTGAACCGTCGTAACCTGCTGGTTCAAACGCAAGCTGCCATCAATCGGAGTTCCGGGAAGATTGGTCGAGTAGGTCTCCACTGTCTCGCGTTTCTCCCCCGCGACGTTTTCCGACGCTTTGCTTACGGTCCTCTCGACCACAGACAAGTTCCCGTCAGTTCCGGGGCGAAGCACGCTTTCGTCTTTGGTCTGAACTTTGCCGTCGCCCTTCACCGTGCCCTCTCTCACTTCACTGAGCTGCCAATTGCCGTTAGAGTCAGGCAACGAAGTGGACTTGCGAAATGCGACATCGTGATCGCCAGTCTTGGTTTCGCGCTCCGTGGTTTGCACGGACGCGGTGAGACCGCCATTCGGTGAGGCTGTACGAAGCGTGCTCTTGGTCTCCTGCACGTTGGGACTGATCTGCCGGATATCTCGAATCTCTTGCTGAACCGTCTGCAAGCTACCGTTGGCATCGGGATCCGATGTTGTACGCACGACTTTTGCCTCGCCTCCCGGCAAGGTGCGCTTTTCCTCTTCGGTCACTTGAACCAGCGTTTTCCGGCCCTCCGAATCTCTGCCAAATGTGCGCACGACGGTTCGCACCGTGTTGGCGTCGACTTTTACGGCTTCCTTTTGTATATCGAGATAGGGCTCGTAATGGCCGTCTGTCCCCATGTTCTCGATGCGCTGATTATCCACGGTGCGGTTGCCGGACTGAGTGTGGGTTTCTGACGTTCTCGTGGGATTCTCGTTGCTGGGTAGTTGCTGCTGGGTTGTGGCCGTCCAGGATTGGCTCGCGCTGCCGGTCGAAGCGTCAGAGCTACTCTGGGCCTGCGCATGCGCACACAGTTGCATTAGCGCCAAGACTAAAACAACGACGAGTTGAAAATAATCGGATTTCATGATTCTGGTGGATCGACTGAAAGCAGCGTCACAATCCGCAACAGAGCTGCCAAGTATAAGCATAAACCTAGTCGTGAAAGCAGTTCCAGCCGGACATTTACTCCATGCGTCTGCTGCCCATTTTCTCATCCGTCGCTGTGGATACTTACTGCGGTTTCTGCGTCGCGGATTGCGCTGGCTGTTTCGAGCTTGTCTGGGAGGGGACGCTGGCCGCCGTTTCCTTCTTAGGCGGGATCTTGGTTCCGGTTGGATAGATGAGAATTTGGACTTTGCCCCAGTCCTTGTCCGAAGTTGGATTCGGCTGCTTGCCCAGTCCCAGAGTTTTGAGCTGGCTGTCATCAAATCCAAAATTCTCGGCCAGATACTCACGCACCACGGCAGCCCGGGCTTCTGTCAGAACCAGATCCTTCTGATTATCGCCTTCCATTCCAGTAGCTGACACGACGACAGCAAATCCGAACTGGTTGTTGGCGAGGAACTCGCCACCCTCATTCAGGGATTTCTGGTTTTTCAGCTTAGCCGAATCCTGCTTATCGAAAAGCTGCTTAGCCGGGTAATCAAATTCCTTCACCGGCGTGCCTTGCGGCAACCGCTGGATCTCATTTTCCGTGAGTTCGGTACTATCTTCGTAGCCGCGATTCTTGAAAAATCCGCGTAAGAAGAAGTTGTGCTTCAAGGCTTCCATATTCTCTTGGAAGTCAGTAACCCCGGCTTTCGCTTCGGTCATCGTGTCACGCATGGCGCTCGAGGTCTGTTCAAGATTGTTGTAGAGCTGTTTATCGTTGACCAAGGCGCCGACGGTTCCCTGGCCGCGATTGATCTTGGCGCTGATCGAGTCGAAATTCGCTGTCGCCTGCGTCGCGTTTTGAATGGCTTGTTGGCTGCTATCAAGAATGTCGCGGGTCTTTTTGAGCAGATCGGACATTTCGAGTGGAGGCTGGCTGGCAATGCTATCGCCATCGCGCACATCCGCCGCGTCGGGCGATCCGAACGAGATCGCCAGATACTGGTTGCCCAACAAGCCCTCGGTTTCGATGGAAGCCACGGAGTCTTTCTTGATGATTGCATGGGTCGACTTGCTGAGATCCATGAGTACGGAAACCTTTTCGTCTGCCTTGCGAGGCAACACGATTTGGCGAACGGTTCCAGTGTGAACTCCGCCCACCCGCACGTCGCCTCCCTCTTCCAAGCCTTCTACGTTGTCGAATTGCGTCTTCAATCGATAGGTGGAGCTGAAAAGATACTGCTTGCTCCCGATAATGAAGATGCCGCCGGCGAGAATTGCCAGTGTCGCAACGATGAAAGCTCCTAACCGCGCCGCCCTCGACATATGCTCTCCTACGATTGCTTTAGGAATTCCTTAACAAATTCGACGTCACTGTGTTGCAGTTCTTCGAAGCTGCCTTCGATCACGACATTTCCTTCATGGAGCAGGGCCAGGCGGTCCGCAATCGTCTTCGCGCTGTGCAGATCGTGGGTCACCACGATGGATGCCATGTGATGTTCTTTCTGGAGCTTGAGAACCAACTCGTCAATCTCCCCGGAACTTATTGGGTCGAGCCCGGCTGTGGGTTCATCGAGCAGTAGAATCTCGGGATCCAAGGCCAGGGCGCGCGCCAAGCCAACTCGCTTCTGCATGCCACCCGAGAGATCCGACGGCATTTTTTCAAGGTTGCCTTCCATGCCCACTTCGGCGAGCAATTGCTTCACCCGATCGCCCTGCTCGGACCTCGACATTTCCTTTTTGTGGTGCTGCAGCGGAAAGGCCACGTTCTGTTCAACAGTCAGCGAATCGTAGAGCGCGGCATGTTGAAATAAGAAACCCATCTTCTTCCTGACCTCTCCGAGTTGGTCGAGATCGAGATCAGCAATTTCTTGACCGTGGATGCGAACCGAGCCAGAGTCGGGCTTCTGCAGCCCGATGATGAGCCTCAGTAATACGCTCTTCCCCGTACCGCTGCGGCCCAACACCGCCAGCGTCTCGCCACGGCCTACAGTCAAGCTGATCCCGTTCAGAACCTTTTGACTGCCGAAAGACTTGTACAAATCCTTGACGGCGATCGCTGAAGCCCCGTCTTTGTCGGTTTCTCCGGTCTTCGTCGCGATTTGATCGTTTGTCAGCATTCTTGTTTTATGGGTGTGCGTCAGTAACGTTCAGGGAAAAAATATGATGATGAATTTCACCAACACGACGTCAGCCAGAATCACGAAAAGCGAGGACAAGACCACCGAACTCGTGGCCGCGCGGCCCACGCCGGCGGCGCCTCCCTGTGTACGCATTCCCTGAAAACATGCGACCAGCCCAATAATAAGACCGAAGAAAGCCGTCTTGAACGTGGGTGGCAGAAAATCATTGAAATCGGCGCCGTTAAAACCGCTATTGATGAACTGATGCAATGAGAGCGGCTCAGACAGGGCCTGCGTGACCCAGCCCATCACTACGCCGCAAGCATCGGCAGCCAGGGTCAGGAGCGGCAGCATCAGGATGCACGCCAGAATGCGGGTTGCGGCCAGCAGCCGATAAGGATTTACCGCGGAGGCCTCGATGGCATCGATTTGCTCAGTCACTTTCATCGACGCCAACTCCGCGCCGATGCCCGCGCCTACGCGGCCGCTTACTACCAGGCCGGTGATGATCGGACCGGTCTCGTGGATGACCGAGAACACGATAGCGGCGGGAAGCAACGATTTGGCCCCAAAGCGAGTCAGGCTATAACGGGCTTCCAAGGACAGCACAACCCCGGTGGCGGCGCCCGCCAAAGCGACCAGTGGCAGGGACTTCGATCCGATCTCGTCGAGCTGTCGAAACAATTCGCGGAACTCAAATGGCGGTTTCACTGCAGCCCGCGCAACTTGCCAGAAGAATGTCCCGAGATTGCCGAACCATTCGAAAAACCCGTTGATTACGCCGGTAGAGGAGTTTGAGGACATGAGTGCGATTTATTTCGTAGAGCGACCAAGAGCACACTGCGGCGCATTTTCATTTCAAAATTCTCATTCGCCAACCTACGATGCGAATGGCGCGGCAAAGGTTACTTGCTCTGGCGGCGAGTGGGTAAATCGAACAAGGAGTTTGCGATCACTGGACCGGGACAAAATAGATACGGGTTAAGGAGGGCGCGGAAGCCTACGCCACTGCCTTAGTTTCGGGAACTTCCGTTCCAATCAGCTTGAGCTTCGGCTCTCGATCGACTTCGGCAAACAGTTCATGCATCAGATGGTCGTCGATCTCTCCCGCTTTCTGCAGAACCACGGGATAGCGAATCAGAACTTCGATTCCTGACGTCGTAAAATGCAAGCTAACCTTCGGTTTCAGCGTGGTCGGCGAAACATAGGTCAGGCTGCGTTCCATTTGCAGGCGCTGCCGCTCCAGATTTTCTTGATACGCGGAAAACGCTGCTTCCACCGCGTGGTTTATGCGTTCGCGTACCATGTGATAGTCATTTTCCGGCGCGAACGTGAGCTTGATTTCGTGCCAGACGAAGCTGGTTCCAGGAATCTGTTTGAAAAGGCCTGCGGTGGATTGAAAAACAATGGAATTTGAAAACGCCACCACACGTCCACTCGGCTCGGAATCCATGGTTCCTGCAACGAGTTCCATAAGGTGGAACCGCACCATGCCAATGTCAACCACCTCGCCCATCACGCCCGCCACTTGGACGCGATCGCCCACCCGAATTCCGTACTTCCCGATCAAGAAAAAATAGCCCACGATCGAAACGATTACGTTTTGCAGCGCTACCGCAACCCCTGCCGTAATCAGTCCGGCGAACGTCACTACCGAACCCAGTTCCGTGGCGAAGGTGAACACCAGGATGATCACAATGGCAATCCAAAGCACAATCCGGCGCAACAGAAGAAATTGATAACGCCGCCGGGTGTCTTGCACGTAGCGGAAAATAGTTCTTCGCCAAAGTTCGCCGATTGCGAGGACGATTCCAATGACGACGACGAGACCCCCCAGCCGTAGTAACAGATTCTTGAGGTCTTCCAGATAGTCGTTCTTGACGGTCTCAAGCCAAGTGGTCAGACTGCGTTTGTAAATGTCAAGCAAGATAGCCTGCTTGCTCAAAGGCACGAGCGCGGCAGAAATCTGCCTGTACTCGGCCGTGAGTTGGTCGAGTTTTTGCTTTTCCTGCGCCAGCGCGGCGGCATCACTGGTGTCCGCTTGATGTTCGAGCTGATCCCCATTCTGAATCATCGTTTTGAGATTCGCGATCAGCGGACTGCGGAGTTGGCTGGCCTGCTGCGCAAGTGCTTCGGTCGAAGTAACCTCCTGCTGCAACGTGCTTTTTTTGCGAGAAAGACGGAAAAGATCCGCCATATAACCCCAAATTCCGTTTGGTGCGGCTTTCGGCGTTTCTGTTCTTGCAGTTGATTGCGCGGGAGGCGAGGACTGGTTGCCGCCCTTGTTCACAGGTTCGCTCAAATACGCCGGCACCGAACGTGCCAATTGATCGACCTCCGACCGCAGCCCAATGGTGCCCAGACCGGTCGTACTAGCTTGTCCCACAAAATCGATCATGTTGTGAAGCACGTCACGGCGCGCTTGCATCAATGCCAGTTCACTGTTCAACTCTGCAATCTGCGATTCCAAATCCTGGCGTTTTTTCCCCGTTGCAGTCTCTCTTTTCTGCTCGAGTTGCGACAGTTCCGTCTGGGTCTGCTGCACCCGTTGATCCGCATTCGCAGCGGCCTCGACAAGACCCTGATACTGAGACAAATTGCCGTTCGCAGTTTGCGACTGGTTCGGCTTCGTCTGGGCGGACAGGGTTTGCTCCTGTTGGCGCGCAAAGTCGAACGCCAGGCGCACAACTTCATCGGCGGTGCGACGATTGTTATCTTCGAATGCCAGGTCAACCGGGTCGGTTGCCATTTGCTGCTCGGCGGAAGTAGTTTGCCGGTACCAATCGATGGTCTTGGATAAGAACTGAACGACATCCGACGAACCAGGAGCAGCAGGCGCACCCTGTCCGAGCGTTTGACAGGCAAGAGCAATCACCCATAGCCCTAAAAAGAGAGCAGCCGCGGAGCTGCAGTTCAGAAGCCGTCTCGACCAGGAATTCCGTTTTGGCGCCATTAACGGTCCCGTCGCATGCTCATCCCGCCCGCGACCTTGTGAATGATTTTCAGCCAACGATTTTCATCCCTCGACGCGCCCGGAATTGGATGCGTTTTGCGTTCTGCCGGTAGTCCTGATTCGCACCGGGCTTTCGGACGATAGTTCCTTCATGGTCGATGCTTGCAAGCTAACCGACACACGCGCTATGCCACCGAGATCCCGGGGATGCACGTCGGCATGTATTCACTCCCATTGCGATTTATGGCGCTCCAGCCACCAGCAAGCAGGATTCCCCTTCTGTGGGAACACTGACCGGCTGCACGGCTTCTGCACCGTTCCCATCAAATCGTACTCGACCTTATTGCCCTTCAGCGGCGTAGCCAGAAACTGATTGACCTCCACCACGCCGTAGGCTGTCCCACGCGAGATACGAAAGCGCAACACCAGCCAGTCCCCGACGTACAGCAGTTCCAACAGGACCACGATCACAATTGCAACCCGGCCCAATCGCCGCGCCCAGACCCCTATCACGCCGGGTACTCCGTGCGCACATGGTAAGAATAAGCTTTGGTCGAAGATTTCTTCACAACGCCGCCTCACTCGCCGACAACATCAGAAGCGTACATCCCGGTAGAAGATGCAGTGGCTTTCCAAATACCAGGAAACGATGAAGAGAACCAGCATGACGCTTGACGACCAACAAAACAATTGAACGGGAAGCGTAGCTGTGAGCCGCGTGCTGCCAGGGTATCGCTCGGGCGTTGCGCGCTGAAAAATCAATCCGCTTACTAAAGACGCCCCCGCCGCCAGCATCAATAGGCCGAGAGAGTCGTAAATCTTTTGATGCATGTCACTGGATGGAACCAGAAAAGCCGTGATGAACAAAGCGTACAAAGAGAGAATGCACAGAATGAAGGTGACCGGCTTGGCGAGTTCTATCAACACACGAACCTCGGACGAGAACCAGTTTACCGCCGCCAAGCTTTTCTGGCGATGCCATGGCACGTCATTTGTTCCGGTCTTCCTCATTGAAGGGAAATGAATCGACGTGGCACGAACTTTCATCCTTCGATTTTGTTCTGGGATAAATGGGGCGGACCGGCGTTGGCCATGGAGGGACAACAGGCAAAGCTGGTAAAGTGTTTGAGCGGAAATCCGCCCGTCACAGCTGGACTGAAAAAATATGGTTTCTCGGAGGCAATGATGAATAGAACGCTCGAACGTGTCATCGTGGGATTGGGCTTACTGGTGCTCGCCAGTGTGGCTGCTTTCACCGTCACTCGAAACGGCGTGATTGTAAGCGACGACGGAAGAACGGTAATGGTCAAAGCCCGGGGCCGGCAAGCCGTGGCAACCGACCAGTCTGACGCCACTTTGGTCAAGATCTACGACAACCTCGGCACCGCGTATCCCAAGGGAGTTTACTGGTGCTGCGAGGGAGCCACGATCTCTGGACCCGACTCGCCCGGCAACGTTGAGTGGTGGGACGGCGTGGCTTTCACGCCCAAGTCCAACCACACGGTTACGAAGATCGAATTAGCGCTGGGATACCTGGGCGGAACGAATGAGGTGATTGTGAGCCTCGACAGCGATGCCGACGGCGTTCCGGGAACTCCGATCAAGACCTGGAAGGTGAAGAATCTGCCAAACGGAGGCACTTGCTGCACTCTGGCGGCAGTCACCGATAAATCTGGCGTCGCAGTTACCGCTGGGGTGCAATATTGGATCACCGTGACCACCAACAGCAGCGATAAAGACGCCTTCCTCTTCTGGAACGTCAACGACACCGATCAAATAGATCCAGCGCCCAGCGCGGCGCGCTGCTACTCCACCAACGGACAGTGCCGTCAAGATAACGGAAAATGGGTAGCGGTTCCAGAAACGCCAGGACTGGCGCTCGCAGTGCTGGGACAATAAGGTATGGATCCGCAGGATATCTAAGAGGTTTAAGCGGGCGGCCTTGAAATCTTGACGTGGGATATTAGCGGCAGGAGCGAAGAGACGGTTACATCGGCGGTCCTCAAGAACCCGCGGATCGTAGTGATACTGTAGTAATCGGAGAGGTGGCCGAGCGGTTGATGGCACCGGTCTTGAAAACCGGCATACCCGGAAGGGTATCGGGGGTTCGAATCCCTCCCTCTCCGCCAGTTACACATCCCGCAGGGTTTACCAGTTTCTTTACAACTAGCCTTTACAATTTGCGAGACTCTCTCCTCGGAGCACAGTATTGATGTAGAGGAGAGGCGAATGGCGAATCTGAGAGTAAGGTTGCTGGCCGCAGCGACCGTTAGCGGCAAGCGTTCCTATTACAAACCTGCGATGCGATCCACGGGCTGGCCCGACGGCGGAGCCGTGCTGGTCAAGGGCCGGAAGGTTCGGGTCGACGCATCCCAACTCCACGCTTACTACGTCACGTGGCTGGAAGGCAAGAGGCAGCAGTTCGAGAACGTGGGCAAGGATGCGCTCTCCGCGTGGCAAGCGAAACTCAACCGCGAGGCTCTGCTGAATGGCGTAGCCGGGGCAGCCGAGCAAGTGGCGAGGTCGGGCAAAAGTGACGGTGGCTGACGCGATCGAAGAGTTTCTGGCGGACGTGAAAGCCGGGAAGTCGGTCAAGACCTATCTGGCTCGCAAACGGATGCTGGCGCTGTTTCAGGAATCCTGCACCAAGCAGTTCCTCGACCAGATCACCGAGGCTGACTGCCAGCAGTTCATTCGTTTCCTCCGCAAACGTTACGACTCAGCCAAGGGTGCCCGCACCGTTTACAACGTTTTCCAAGGGCTGAACACCTTCCTTCGCGCCAACAAGATTTTCATCGCTGGCGACCTGCTCGGCAAACTCGATTACGACGAAAAGGTGGTGGACGCGTACACGCCAGCCGAACTCAAGGCACTGTTCGCGGCCTGCGACGCGGACGACAAACTGGTCTGGGAATACTTTTTGTGGACGGGATGCCGCGAGGGCGAGGTCGCACACGCTGAGTGGCGTGACCTGGACTTCAAGAAGAACGTGCTCCACGTGCAACCGAAACCCGACCGCAACTGGAAAGTGAAGGACCGCGAGGATCGGTTCGTTCCCGTGCCCCCGGCTGTGATGGAGCAACTGGCTGCACGCAAGGGCAAGGCCGCTCCGACCGCGCTGATCTTTCCCAACGAGCAGGGCCAACCGCAGGGCCACTTTCTCCGCATGCTGAAGAACACGGTGGAGGACGCCAAGATTGCTGGCCAGTGGGAACTCCACAAGTTCAGAAAGACGTTCGCCACCTTCCACCACGAGCACGGAGTTTCTGTTCGAACTTTGCAGAATTGGCTTGGCCATAGCGATTTGGCTACGACGATGGCTTATTTGAAGGGTAGCGATGCTGCTAGTGAGCACGCGCAAAGTTTGGTAGCTGCTTCATATGAAGCATTCGCCTAGTTTGTCTACAAGTTCCACGCCCGTTAACCTGCGGTTACTGGACAAGCAACCGGCTCGGAGGGATTTTTTCTCTTAGCCGCTCTCGTTTCAACCGGTTCACCGACAGCAACACAGCAACCGCCAGGTTAGTGTGCAGCAGCCGTTCCGGGACGACGTGGCACCCCGTCCTTCGCTGCCTGCCGAAAGGAGCGTCGCTCTTGACCTTGCCGAATGCCGCACACAGTAACTAGACCAAACCGACCGCACCAGTTTGTTGGGGGCTAATTCTTTTGAAACACGGTAACGCCCCCATCTTGCGCAACCGCGACAGCTGAGGCACCGTTAGAGATCCGGGGGCTGTACGTTGTACCCAAATATTGGTTTGTTACGAGCGCGTCGATCGATAAGTTCGAGATCGTGTAACTATGATTCTTGTCTGGATTAGGAAAGACAAGCAACTCTGGCCGTGATCCTTCGGGTGGCGCTAGGTCACGCTTCAGAATGCCTGGGCTGACGTACCAATTCAGCACAGCGAAGCAATCGCGACTCGCAGAAGTTACCACATCACCCATAGGTCCAAAATTGTCGGGACGTATTTCACGCACGAGTCGTCCATCCGAGACGCGCATGATTTTAAGGGCGTCGCCAGACTTGTGGCCGGTGCTGTCAATATGCTCGTCTGGACTCAACAGAATTTCATCGTCGCTCAGAAACTTTCCAATGACCCTTCCCGTTTGCACCCTCTCCCATGGCTTTCCAAATTTGTAACCAGAATGCAGTGCTTTGAGCTTTTGGCCTGTGTGCGTATCAACGATCTCCACATCCACGAGAACGGCACTTGTCTCCCAGTCCGAAATCGCTGCAAGCTTGCCCTCTGGCGAGAGCGACTGAGGAACGTCCACGGATTCCCAGCTTGATTTGATCTGGCCTGTCGCTAAATCTACTAATTCGTTGTGAACGTGTGGATTCATCAAGTCACTGTAACCGCTAATCTTGGACGAGCCGGTTTTGCCATAACTGACCAAGAACAGATCGTTTTTACCAGCGGACAAAATCGAGAATGGAACACTTAGTTCGTTGCTCCTTGAAGTAAGCATTCGCACGATTTGGAAGTTAGAAAGACTCACGACACGGATATTTTCCCAATCCTGTACGGCCAGGAGTTTTTGATCTGCTGAAAACTGAACGTGGGCCACGTACCACGGAGGAAGGTCCCAACGAGCCGGTCGCGCATCGGTGGGCAGCCGCAGCTCCATCAATGGTCTACCCGTTCCGACGTTCTCGATCAAAATCCGTAGCGTGCTATCGTGCTGTGATTCGGACTGAAAAAGAACGGCTAGGAGCGATCCGTCGGGCGATATGTCGAATGCCTGGATTGCCTCAGCCGATGCTGAGCTTCTTCCGCCCGCTGGCGTGCCGTCAACTCTGCGGATAATTTTGAATGCAGTAGATGACTGCGCCTTCGCAATAGGTCCAAAGGCACAGCACCCACAAACGAGGGTTAGTAACCAGCAAGGAATCGCTCTAGGAATTAGCATGGTTAACATCCGTGATGGGTGCGCAAAAACACGTCGTTAATCAGGTGATTGAAAAAACCAACCAGTCATCAAACGGGTTGGACGAATCTATGTGAGCTG
The DNA here is from genome assembly GCA_963762385.1 of uncultured Acidobacteriota bacterium. Taxonomy (GTDB): domain Bacteria; phylum Acidobacteriota; class Terriglobia; order Terriglobales; family Acidobacteriaceae; genus JABDBE01. Next base: position 517,130 of record CAVXKN010000004.1, read on the forward strand.
TGAAATACGAAGCGTTCTGCTGCGCATTGAACCCCCAAGGGGAGAACGTCGGATCGCCCGACGGGTTGCAACCTCCACCTGGGACTGGAATGTGCAGTCCAGATCCTCTATATCTCCCGCAATTCCAATTTTGTCCCGGAACTGCATGCGCACCGGGGTCGCCAAATTGCATGCCCGGCGCGCGGAAGTTGAAATTGTAAGCTCCATTTATCAGACCAGGATCACTGGGATCGTCCTGATGTCCGCCCATCTGCGGCCCTAAGAACGCCGTGGACGTATTTAGGGCACTATTCACAGCACTTTGAACCTTGGCCAGGCAGTCCTGCCCTTGCGGAGAGAGTGTAAGCGTCTGTGGCCCGGTTGGCAATGTGTCAGTTACGTTCACGGTCTCGCCCGGAACGTCAAAGCCGCCAATATTGTTTGGAGTGAGAGAAGTGAACACCGGCGCAAAGTTGCTAATATCAAGATCTGCCGTCACATCGACGGTGGTGTAGTCGGTGATGTTGCCGCTAGAATCCGTGCTTGAGGTCTCGCTATCCAACCCGAGCGGATCGGTCATGCTGACCGGGTTGTTGGTGACGTAGGCATAGCGGTTCCAGGTCTGCGGGCTGGTCAGGTCCATCGCCGCCAGTCCTGCCGGGTCGGGTCGTATCCATCGTCCTTGCCTTGAAGAGTAGGCGCGAGCGGGCGTATAGCCCAAATCGTCTGTCCAGTCATACGATTCCATCCCTGCAAAGTGGTCTCGGTCTACGTAGCCGGGCATTCCATCCGTCGAACTGCATGATAGGCTATCGCCAAAGGGCATGCTGGTGCAAGTTTCGACGGGGGTTGTGCTGCCCGCAAGATTAGTTCTGGCACGGACCGTGCCAATCCAATCCTTCGCTAGGAACGTGGTGGTTCCGTTCCAGTAGTAGGCGAGGTGCCTTGCGCCTGCATATACATTGACTGATTGCAGGGTGTTCCCGGTTCCGCAGCCCCAATCGCAGATGATCCCGCTGCTATTCTCTGGAACGGCTGCAAGGTTATAGGAGAAGACATACTCGTTGGCTCCGCTGGAGTTGTACTGGCCAACGCGGTGTCCGAGCGCATCGTATACGTACCTGTCCCCGGCTGGGGACGTGTCCACCTGCACAATGCGACCCTCGGGATCGTAGGTGTATGTGTGGAAAGTGTCATCGAGCACCGTGATTTGCTCGGTTTGTTCGGACTTGGGCAGATCAGAGGGACCGTGGGAGCGCACATCCTGCACCATCTGCAAGCCAGTTTTCTCCGTCATTTTGAGGCTTCCATCCGACTCTTTGATCACGTGCTTCAGGTAGTGGGGATGCAACGACCTCTCCATGCGGGCGGCGTCGCCGGTATAGTAGCTTTCGATGTAATCCGCAACCGTGGCGCGAACCGCTTGCGATTCGTCGGGTGTGTGGTTGACTCCCGGCGCGTTGGCCGCGAAGCTGATCGACAGCAATGAAAACAGGCAGAAACCCAGCGCAAAGCATGTCATTTTCGATGTCTCCCCGGTGTTGGTACGGCGATTATGGCCCGGCGGATGAGTCGCACAATAGGCACTGAAGTGCATGGCTGGCGGCGTGGCCGGGCGCGCCCATAACAATTGTTAGCCGCCATTTATCGCCACCGTGAATTAGTGGGCCATCCAGGCTCGGCCTGTGCCGGGCGAACACAGAAGAATGTGCAAATCTCGCGGGTTGCTTTAAATCTTCGGCAGGCTCCTAATTTGTCATCATCAACTCTGCCGAAAACCAATAACGCCTTACCACATAACTACTTACGGGAGCGCCGATAACCCTACCATAACTGATGCTGCGGTCACGGCCACCAGTAGCGGGTGCCGCTATGCACTGTTCCACAGCCTTTCCACAGCAGCATCGTCGCTGATTTGTGACCGGTAAACATGCTACTCCGGCGGTGCCATGCCATCCGCGAGCATCGATTCGAAGCGGGTCGAGTTCTTCAGGAACGCCAGGTTCACGCGGCCGGTGGGGCCGTTGCGCTGTTTGGCGATAATAAGCTCGGCCTTGCCTTGCAGGTCGGGGTCATCCTGCTTGTAGACCTCCTCGCGGAAGATGAAGGCCACGACGTCGGCGTCCTGCTCGATCGATCCCGATTCGCGCAGGTCGGAAAGCTGCGGACGGTGATCGCCACCCCGGCTTTCGGGTGCGCGGCTCAACTGGGAAAGCGCAACCACCGGGACCGTCAGTTCCTTCGCCAATGCTTTCAGACCGCGCGAGATGGCGGAAACTTCCTGGGTGCGATTTTCATAGCGCTTGCTGCCACCTGACATCAGCTGCAGATAGTCCACGATCAACAAGTCAAGCTTGCCTTGTGATTGTTGCAATCGCCGCGCCTTGGCTCGCATTTCGCTGAGCGCGATGCCGGGCGTGTCGTCGATGAAAATCGGGGCGTGAGCCAGTTGCTCCATGGCGTTCACAACTTTGGTCATATCGTCTCGCCAGAGCGAACCGGTGCGCATCTTGTGTGAATCGACCCGGGCTCGCGAGCACAACAGACGCAACAGCAATGCTTCGCGCGACATTTCCAGCGAGAACATGCCAACCACTTTCTGATCTTCAATGGATGCATTCTCGGCGATGTTCATGGCGAATGCGGTTTTTCCCATCGAGGGGCGGGCGGCGATAATGATCAGGTCCGAGCGCTGGAAGCCGCTGGTCATCTCGTCAAGATCGGTGTAATGCGTGGCCAGGCCAGTAATGCGCTGGCCGCGCTGCAGTAGCGCATCGACTGAGCCAAAAGATTCTTTGACGATCTCCTGAACGCCCATGAAACCGCGGCCAATTCGCTTTTCGGAAAGCTGGAAGATAGCCGATTCCGCGTCGTTGAGGATTTCTTCCGCGGGATCGCTCTGATCGGAGGCGCGCGCGATAGCGGCGTTGGCAGCATGAATCAATCCGCGCAGCAGCGCCTTGTCGCGGACAATCTTGATGTAATGTTCAATGCTCGGCCGGTCGGGAACGCCGTCGACTAATCCTGAGATATACCCGACGTCGCCAATCGCCTCCAGTTCCTTGCGCCGATCCAGCTCTTCAACCAGCGTAATCATGTCGATCGGTCGCGAAGATTCGGACAGGTCGACCATGCGGGTGAAGATGCGGCGATGAGAATCGAGTGAGAAGTCCTCCGGCTTCAAATGCTCGGCAGCTTCGTTGTAGGCCAGATTGTCGAGCAGAATCGCTCCCAGGATGGAGCGCTCGGCTTCAACGTTTGCCGGCAGCGTGTGCGCGGGACTGTAATCAGCGGTTGCCAAGGTTATTTACTTGTCCGGGCGAAGTGTTTAAGAACGTGAGAGCGATACTACTCACGAACGAGTTGTGAATGCGCAGTAATGTCTTCGGAAAACTAAGAACAAATCCAATTTTTTCGGTGGTCCAGTTGCGTGGCAAAAAATGAATTGCCCAACGCTGCTCCATTCAGTCGGAGTATAGGTGAAATAAAAGCGAAGATCAATTGGGAAGCATATGCCAGGAACACACCTTCGCATGTCCTCAGATCAGTCCTGATCCGTGTAATCCGTGGCCGCGATTTTCCACGCAAAATAAATGCGGCCCAGGCCAGCCACCCGGGCCGCATGCTTGTGGATGTCTCGTTCGCGCTCTCACTGCCCAATGCAGTAAGGCGCCTTCGTGAAACCGCATTCGCGAGGAACGCTCGTTTCTCGGCGCGCGCCCTTCAAGTCTTCGATTCGCGGACCTGAGCCCGCGTTGGATGACTCGCAGTGATTGCTCAAGTTGACGGCTCAGTCCCGGTAAGAGGACTATTCGAGGAGGCCGCGTGCCCGGCGTCCCAGAACCTCCCATTCGGCATTTCTGCCGTGACCTGTCCTGGGAAACCCTCCGGCAGTTCACTCTCGAGAACCACCGGAAACGTCAACTCTGCCGCAATCTGACAGCGCTCAAGACACCGCACATCTGCGCTGGCGATACTCTGCGGTAGCAATCGAATCATCGCAACAGAAAATCGATGCCCGGTTGTGCACAAACTGTGGAGGACGAGACTTCTTTGTGGAAACCGCAGGAAAAGCGGAAGGAAACCCCGACGTCGCGAGGTGCAATCGCATTGCGGCCACGCTGTAAAATATCGTCGATCGAACTTTGCCGCACCTCACTTAAAAAGCATTCGTGAGTAATTAGCCGCTTCTCTTCTGGCCCGCCAACGACGGCACCATCTTACCGCGTGCGCACCCGGGAAAAACAGCCACAGCACAACTAGGGCAATCGTAATCGTCAACTTCATACAAACTCCGAAAGCAAAATCTTCTAAGCCACTAAACGACGAATCACGGAACGTGATCGAGCGTCCTCAATCCACATGCTCACCCACTTCAAATCCTTCTTCAGCCCTGGGCAGCACATCGCGCTCGCCGGCGATCCAGACATATAACGTCGGCAACAGGAAGATGCTCATCACCAAGTCGGCGATCAAGCCGCCCACAATAACGATCGCAAAGGGCCGCTGCGAGTCGGAGCCGATGGCGTGTGACAGGGCGGCCGGCAGCAGTCCCAGAGTCGCCACCAACATGGTCATCATGATCGGGCGCAGTCTTAACACGGCTCCCTCAACAGCGGCGTCTTCTATCGAAAATCTTCGTGCTCGAAGTTGATTGATGTATTCCAGCATGATGACTCCGGTTTGCACCGAGACGCCGAACAGCGCCAGGAAACCTACTCCCGACGAGACACTGAAATTGGTGCCGGTAATCAGGAGGGCCAGCAAGCCGCCAAAGCGAGCCATAGCTACGTTCGCCAGGATCAATAGCGCCCATTTGAAAGACTTGAACATGGTATACAGGATGACGAAGATCACGAGGATGGTGATAGGGAGCACGATGAGCAACCGCTCGTCCGCCCTCTTCTGGCTCTCGTATTCCCCCGCCCAATCGATGTGATATCCGGCCGGCAGTTTGACCTGTTCGTTGACTTTCTTCATCGCCTCTTCGACCGCGCCGCCCAAGTCACGGCCCCGGACGCTATACTTGATGGCAACATAACGCTGGTTGCCTTCCCGATAGATTTCGGAACCACCGTCCACCTCGCTGATCTTGCAGAGCTGCGCCAGCGACACACGCTCTCCAGAGGGCGATAGCAGACGAATCTTCTCGATTGCTTCCTGCGTACTGCGGTACTGCGGCAAGTATCGTAGCGTGAGGTCGTACCGCGCCTCATCCTTCAAGACCTGGGTGAGCGCATTCCCTCCTACCGCGGTCTGAACCGCATCCTGCACGTCCGCGACATTGATCTGGTAACGGGCGGCCGCTTCGCGGTCCACCGTAACATTCAGATTGGGCTGGCCCAGCACATGAAAGACTCCAAGGTCCTCGACTCCCTTCACTGTTGCCATGATGTTTGCGATCTCGGCGCTCTTTTCTTCCAGCGCTCTTAAATTGTCGCCGTAGACCTTGATGGCCAACTCGCCTTTTACTCCACTGACCGCCTCTTCCATGTTGTCTTCGATGGGCTGAGAAAAACCCCAGACCACGCCGGGAATCTTGTTGTTGAGCTCGCGATTCATGGCCGCGATCAACTCGTCTTTGTTCTCGTGAAATACCGGACGCCATTTTTCCTTCGGCTTCAGATCGACAAAATATTCGGTATTGAAAAAGCTCGTCGTATCCGTGCCGTCATCGGGCCGTCCGGTTTGACTGGTGCATTGCGGGACCTCGGGGAAGGAGCAAAGTATGATCCGCGCTTGATTTGACACCCGGATTCCTTCGTCCGGTCCGGCACTGGGTGCAAGCGTGCCCCGCACCCAGAGCGCGCCTTCATCCAGGTGGGGCAGGAACTCGGAACCGATGACCCCGCTGAACGCGAGGAAAAGCGTAAAGCAGAATCCGACCACGCCGATACCTAATACCAGCCCACGCCGTCGAATCGCCCACCGCACCGCATTTCGGTAGTGCTTGACGGAAAACTCCATGATTGGATTCCGCCACTCCTTCGCTCCGTTCCGGAAAGCAAAACTTGCCAGCACGGGCGCGATCAGGATCGAGAACAGTAATGCCCCGAGCAGCGCAAACGCCACAGTCCAGGCCATCGGATGAAATAGCCGCCCCTCCACACGTTGCAGCGTGAAGATTGGCAAGTAAGCCGTAATGATGATGGCAATGGCATAAAATACGGGACGCTGCACCTCGTGCGACGCCTCGCTGATCTTTTCGTTTGGAGTTTTTAGGTCCCCATTCTTGTGCCCCAGATGGCGCACAATGTTTTCGATCATCACTACCGCGCCGTCCACTACCATGCCGAAATCCAGCGCACCCAGAGACAGAAGGTTTGCGGGAATGTGTCGCAAGTCCAGACAAATCGAGGCAAATAACAGCGAAAACGGAATCGTAGCCGCGACGATCAACGCGCCTCGCACATTGCCGAGAAACAGAAACAGAATGATCGAGACCAGGATCATTCCTTCCGTCAGGTTGTGCAGCACCGTGTGACTGGTGAAGTGAACCAGGTCGCTGCGATCGATGAAGGGAACCACCTTCACCCCTGGCGGCAAAATATGACTGTTCAGTTCCTCTACTTTTTTGTGGATGCCTTGCAGCGCTGTGTCCGCAGCTGCGCCTTTCCGCAACAGCACAATGCCCGACACCACGTCGTCGTTGTCGATGATTTTCCCGTCCTCGTGGTGAATAGCCTTGGCAAACTGTCCCAGCCGGATCTTGGGACCTTGCGAAACCACCGCAATGTCCTTCACCCGCAGTGGCGTGCCATTTTTTGTCACGATGACCGTCTCGGCGATGTCTTGAGAGCGGTCTACCAGCCCGACCGACCGGACATTTATCTGCTGCGACCCCTCTTGTATGAAACTTCCTCCCGCATTCGCGTTGTTGTTCGTGAGTTGTTGCTCGACCTGCGCCAGGCTCAGTCCGTAAGCCACGAGCTTGTTTGGGTCAACACGAACCTGATATTCGCGTGTAGGGCCGCCAAAACTGGAAACATCGACCACGTCCGGGACGGCCTTGAAATTCTTTTCAATGACCCAGTCTTCAAGGGATTTCAATTCCATCGGGTCATAGGCTGGATTCGTGCTGTGCAAGGTAAAGAAATAGATCTGGCCAACCGGACTCCAGTCCGTGCCCATCTGCGGGTTCACACCGGGCGGCAAAGTGACTTGGCTCAGTCGTTCAAGAACCCGCTCCCGGTTCCAGGCATCGTCAGACTCGTCGTCGAAAATGAGCTTGAGATCGGACAGGCCGAAGAGAGAGAACGAACGCAGGTGAACGACCTGCGGAATCCCGTTCATGACAACCTCAAGCGGAATCGTCACCTGCTGTTCGATCTGCTCTGCGGAAATTCCCGGCCATTGCGTAATTATCTCGACGTAGTTATCCGCCACGTCGGGATACGCTTCGATGGGCAGGCGCTCAAATGACACGATCCCGCCGGCGAAAAGGATCAACGCCAGGCCTACAACGAGCAACCGATTACCGAGAGCAAAATCAACGACTCGACGAATCATTTATTGCTCCACCGTGTTTTGTAGCGACAGAGCATTTGAGACCACTCGATCCCCGGGTTTGATCCCCGAGACCACTTCCTGCATGTTGTCGGGAAGCATGCTCCCGGTAACTATTTCAAGGCGCTTGAAGTGTCCAGAACCAATCGGCGCGTAAACCCACTGGCGGTCGTGCAGGTGCAGAATCGCGTTTGACGGGATCGCAGCGTAGGTCTCGGGCTGCTTGCCATAGAATGTCGCAGTAACAAACATCCCGACGCGCATCAGTCCCGGGTTGGGGACTTCAACCCGAACTTTCGCAGTGCGAAGGTTGGGATCGAGAACCGGCAGGATGTTATCGATCCGCCCCTTAAAAACTTTCCCTGGATAGGCGTTCAGGCGGATGTCGGCGGTGTCCCCGACCCGCACAGCGTCGAGATCATTTTCGTAAACGTCGCAAATGATCCAAACGTAAGAGAGATCAGAAATAGTGAATGGATTCGGACCAGACAATCCTTGGACCCCGGCCGCATTGGTAACCTGTTGGTCGGTAATCACACCCGAGATAGGCGCGACCACGTCGACGATTCCCGACGGGTGATCTTTGTCCACACCGAGCAGCCGCAACTGCTCGGCAAACGTGTCGAGGTCGACTTTGGCATCCTGTTCGGCGTCTTCGGCGGCTTCCAGCGCGCTCTGGGCGATGGCACCCTTGTCAAAGAGAATCTGCGCCCGCTGCAGTTGCTGACGTGCCAGGCGCTCGTCGTTTACTGCTTTCAAATACGCCTGGTACGCTCCGGAAACATCGTTGCTCCGCACTCTCAGCAGCAACTGGCCTTTCTGTACCACGTCGCCGAGCTTGGCCTTAACCTCGACGACCCGTCCTGCTGCCAGAGAAATCACCGGAACTGCGCGCGCGATATCGGGTTGCACCACGCCGGTCACATTCAGCGCGGGCGCGGCTTTGTATTCGGTAGCTGTCACCAGCGGGAACAGTTCCGGGTGGTCCACCTTGAAGTTGTTGGCGTCCAAATCAGCTTCCACGACTGCCTTGGGTGGCGCTTCTGCTTTTGGATCCGCTTTGCCTTCATTGCACCCGAGAAGGAGCACGCTCAACAGCAAACAAAGAATCGTAGCCAGAACAAGTCTGGATGTCTTTTTCATGGGATCACCTCCCGGCCGACGGCCATATTCAATTGCGCCGCGGCCGTCAAGTACGAGCCAATCAGGTTCACATAGTTCAACTGCACGCTGCGGTACTCCGACTGCGCGTTCAGAAAATCCAGCAGCGAAGCTCCGCCGTTTTGATAAGAAAAGAAAATCGTGTCCCGCACCCGCAAAGACTGTTGCAGGTACTTGGCCTTGTAGGGCCGCAATAGAGTCAGATTGCTGGCGAGCACGGCGTAGCCGGAATCAACGTCGCTCAGCACCCCTGCTTCGGCTGCGTCGCGCAACCGTTCATTGCGCGTGATATCGAGTTGCGTGCGCAGTTTCTCTCCCTGGTTTCGGTCGAACACACGCAGTGGAACGCTCACACTGACGCCGAGAGTATTGGTGGCAAACGGATTATTAGTGGACGCGTTGTGCGTATACCACACGCTGAACGTGGGATCGGTCGAACCATTCGAAACTGCCAGTTGGTGATCGGTCTTCGATTTGTCGACGGCTTCCGCGGCCGCTTTCAGATCCGGCCGGGTATCCAGAGCGATCTTCCGAAACTCGTCCCGCGTGATCAATTGGTCGTTAAAATCGAATGCCCCGGCGACGTCGAATTGTTCAATCGGACTTCGATCGTTCAGCAGCGTGAGTAACTGGATCTTCGCGGTGCGCAGATTGACTTCCGCCGTTTGCACGTCGGATTCGTACTGCACGCGCTGCAACTCCAACCGATCGAGATCGATCTGCGCGATGTCGCCGGCTTGAAATCGATTTCTGCTGATCTCGAGCACGTGGTCGTAGTAATCAAGGTCATCTTTGGCTAACTGCAGCACCGCTTTCGCTTGCATGGTCGACACAAACGCGGAGCGCAAGTTGAAGAGCAGGGTTCTCTCTAAATCAGCGTGGCTCGATTCCGCAATCAGAGTCGCCTTTTGCTGGCTCTGCAGCCGCAGATCGCGTTTGTGCCTGCGCTCGTGCAGATAGCTAAGGCTCGGCGTCTCAAACGTTCCCGCGAATGGTTTCCAGACTCCCTGGCTAGGAGCGATTTGCGTTCCGTCGGCCGAGAGGGTGAAAGTCGGGTTCGGGCGCAGGAACGCGGTGATCTCCTCGGCTTTCGATTCGTCAATATTCAGGCGGTCCGCCAACAGCGTGGGGTTGCTCTGCTCAAACCGCGCGCGCACCTGTTCCCAGGTCAAAGCCTGCTGCGCGCCAGCTTTCATGCAGCAGCAGAGCAAAACAAAGAGCCCGGAACATCTCCAAAGCGTCTGGTTCATCCACTACTCCATAAATCAATCGTCGCCGGGTTTAGCCGGCAACAGATAGGCCACAGCAAAACAAATTGCCTATCGCAGCAACACGGGGCTCACTTCGAACCGGGGAATTTCGTCGCAGACCTAAGCCAGAACTAGGCGGCGAAACCAACGCGTCCGCCAAAGGATGAGAACGGCGGAGCACGGGAAGCGCGCTGGGTGGCGTGCGCTTGTGGAGGAATGACGACCGAGATCACCACGACCTGTCCGCAAACCTGGTCGTTGGGACAAAACGGCACCGGGGAAATCCAAGCCGGTAGGTTACCCGCGATGTGCGGGATGACAACTGCCTTATCGCCGACGGCCTGCTTGACCATGCGCTTCGACGGGCCGGATTCTTCGATTTCCTGCCGCATCGCGTGCAAGTCGTCGGTAGCCGAAATCACGGGGAACAACAGCACCAGAACGCAACTCAAGAGCAGGAAGGGACGAATCCGATGCAAGCGACATCCGTCGGCAGGGCAAACCGATTCGTGGCGCCACATCCAGATAGCAGGCACCGCGAGCGTCAGCCAAACGAGATTGAGAAGTAATTCCATTGCGCACCGGACCAGCTCAAACGGAGCGAAGGCTCCGCAGCAGGCCCATGTTAACCTTCAGATTAACTAAGTCTTGCAAAATATCAAACACAAGTCAATGTAAACGCAAGGAGTTGTACGGCTGGTGCATGGTGGGGCGAGGCAAAAAAGAAAGGCACGACCAAAGCCGTGCCTTTTCATAGTTTTCTCTGTGACTCGGTGGCCAAAAGGTTGTTAGTCTCTCACCCCGTCCATGAACGCTCGCAACTTTCGCGAACGCGACGGATGACGTAGCTTGCGCAGCGCCTTAGCTTCGATCTGGCGGATGCGCTCGCGAGTCACGGCGAACGACTGGCCTACTTCTTCCAGCGTGTGCTCGCTGCCATCTTCCAGGCCGAAACGCATCTTGATGACTTTCTCCTCGCGTGGCGTCAGGGTACGCAGCACCTGCGAAGTCTGGTCTTTCAAGTTGACATTGATCACGGCCTCGGCTGGCGAGACCACGGCACGGTCTTCGATGAAGTCGCCCAGATGCGAATCTTCTTCTTCGCCAATAGGCGTTTCGAGGGAGATCGGTTCCTGCGCGATCTTGAGCACCTTGCGCACTTTTGCCACCGGAATGTCCATGCGCTTGGCGATTTCTTCCGACGTAGGCTCGCGTCCCAGTTCCTGCACCAGCTGCCGCGAAGTGCGGATCAACTTGTTGATGGTTTCGATCATGTGCACGGGGATGCGAATCGTACGCGCCTGATCGGCAATGGCACGAGTAATTGCCTGCCGAATCCACCACGTGGCGTAGGTGGAAAACTTATAACCGCGCCGGTATTCGAATTTGTCCACGGCCTTCATCAGACCGATGTTGCCTTCCTGAATCAGATCGAGAAACTGCAAGCCGCGGTTGGTGTACTTTTTCGCAATCGAAACTACTAGTCGCAGGTTGGCCTCGATCAGCTCACGCTTGGCCTGCTCCGCATCCATATCGCCCTGGATGATCTCGCGCTGCGTGCGCTTGAGCTCCTGGAACGACACTCCGGCTTCGATTTCGAGCTTCTCCAGTTCGGTGCGGATGGCCCGCGACTGGCGCCGGTATTCTTTGCGTTGTTCTTCGCTACGAGTGGCGTCGGCTTTTTTTTCCAGGTTTGTCGACTGGCGGTCGAGCGAACGCATCATGTCGACGGTCTTGTTGGCCCGGTCGATGAGGCGCTTGCGCTCCGTGTTGGTGAAGCCCAGCCTGCGAACACAGAGGGATACATCGACGATGGCGCGAGCCAGCGCGATGCGGTAGCGGCGATAGTCCTTGGGGCGTTTCTTCTGCGAGACCGCGGCAAACTTTTCCAGAAGCTGATTGGCCTTCTTGTAAGCCTTGGCCAAGTCGTCGATCTTCCCGGTGAATTCTTGCAGACGGTTCTGCAGAATCTCGTCTGTGATCTCTTCCTCATCGAAGGTGACCACTTCCTTGATGGAGCGGACGCCCTTCTTGAGGTCTTCGCCCATCGCCAACAGTTCGTTGATAACGATCGGGGAGCGCGAAAGAGCCTTGAGAACGCGCAGTTGTCCGCGCTCAATGCGCTTGGCGATCTCAACTTCGCCTTCACGCGTAAGCAAAGGCACCGTGCCCATCTCGCGCAAATACATGCGGACGGGATCATTCGTTTTTTCCAAAGCGCCGGGGGTTAAATCGAGCTCGACGTCCTCGCCGACTTCGTCTTCGTCGAACTTCTTATCGAGCGCGGAGGAGGGAAGTTTTGGTCCCTCCAGCACATCGATTCCTTGCGTACCAATCGTCGTGAGCAGATCGTCCAGGTCTTCAGGAGAATGCACATCGTGCGGGATGAGATCGTTCACCTGGTCATAGGTGAGATATCCCTTTTCCTTGCCTGTATCGATCAGCTTTTTAATATCGTCGTACTTGTCGTCAAGAGCCAAGACGGATTATCCTCAAGTCGTCCCATGGAAGGACGTCGAAAACGTCGTTTATTGCGGTGGGAACGTGAAGTGGCGGGGTTAGCGCCGACACAAACCTTAAAAGTATAGCACAGAAAAAGTCTCGTATCAGACACAAAGTTTCTGCCGGAAACCGCCCGCCGCCTATGTTGCCCGCCGATAATAAGTTAGATGGCACAACAGCCCATTTAGTTTCAAGGCTCCCCACTTAGTTTCAACGCTCTAGGCTGGATTCAGGCGAGCTTTTGGACCGCTGCCTGATCCGATAAGCCGGGATCCATGAGCGCCCGCTTCAGCCGGTCTTTTTCCCTCAGCAAGAATCGGAGTCTGTCGGGTTCGTGCTTTTTCGCGGCCTGGAGTTCGCGCTGAACCGCTTCCATTTGACGCCGGAACTGAATGCGCCGCAGGGCCCGCACTGCGCCCTCCAACCGTTCGGCCGTGAGTTCCTCGTCTTCTTTCATCAGAATTGCCGCCAGAAGATTGCGCTCCGAGTCGGACAGTGGCAATTCCATTACATCGGCGGATTCGGCGGTGGAGTTCAGCAGGGTTTCGATCAGGGATTCCGTAGCCAGTCCGACGTGCAGGCTCTCGTTCTTGAGCACAAAATGCGCCTGGCGAGCGGGATCAAACTCTTCCTCGGTACCATCGCGGGTTGAGATGCGTTCTTCCGAGGTCTGCATCTCCCCGGCCGAGGTCAAGGCGCGGATCAAGAGCTTTTCTGCATCGGTGACTTGCGCCTCAACCGAAGCTTTCAGGCCAGCCGTCGAGCGGTTAGCGGCCGCATGCTTGAGTTCCTGCCGTAGAACGGCAGAATCGATGCCCAGCTTTTGCGCGATCTCGCGAGCCAGTTCGTCGCGGACGATCCGGCTGGGCACTCGCTGGATATGGGGCAGAAGGTAATTCAGCGCTTTGACCTTCCCCTCGGCACTGCGAATCGGGAACTGGCTGCGGGCGCGATCGATCAGGTAATCAAAGTAACGCTGCGAGTGCTTGAGTGCTTCGCCGTATGCATCTTTGCCTTTGCGACGGATGAAAAGATCAGGGTCGAAGCCGGCTTCGAGAGTCAATACTTTGATCTGGAATTCCTCTTCGACCAGGAGACCCAGGGTGCGCTCCGTGGCCTTGGCCCCGGCTGTGTCGGGATCAAAATTTACGACCACGTTCTTGCTGAAGCGCCCCAGCAATCGGGCCTGAAGTTCGGTGAAGGCCGTTCCCGAACTGGCGATCACATTGTGAAAGCCGGCAGCGTAGACCGAAATGCAATCCATTTGGCCTTCGACCAGAATGGCGTAATCCAGTTTGCGAATGGCTTCTTTGGCCTGGTCGAGATTGAACAGGACGCGAGATTTGGAATAGATTGCGGTCTCAGGCGAGTTGAAGTATTTCGGACCGGCTTTATCGTCAGTCGAAAGCGTGCGTCCAGTGAAGGCAACCACGCGCCCGGCCTCGTTGGCGATGGGGAACATGACCCGGTTGCGGAATTTGGAGTAAATGTCGGCGAGGCCGGCTTCAGGCTTCGGGTTTCGGGCTTCCGGTCCTTCGTCGTTCCCCGCCCGACGCTTTTCTTGGTCGTCCTCCCTTTCTTTGTCATCCCCAGCGGAGTCGAGGGACCTTGCGTCCTGCTGAGAGCCGACAGTTGACGGCTGAGAGCTTTCCTTCCACGAGAACAGTCCGCTCTTGCGGAGAGCTTCCGCGTCAAACTCTCCCTTCAACCGGTCTTTCAAGAAGAAGCCCGAATCGGGGGCGTATCCGATGCGGAAAGCCTTGATGACATCCTGGGTCAAGCCGCGCCCAGAGAGATATTCGCGGGCGCGGGCGCCTTCGGGCCGCCGGAGGCAATCCTGAAAGAATGCCGTGGCACGCTCATGGACTTCGAGCAGCACGGTGCGCAGCTTTGCTTCTTCCGCTTCCGCAGGACTGCTGTAGCTGAGTTTCGGAAGTGCGATTCCCAGCTTTTGGGCAACGGATCGCACAGCTTCGACGAATGTGACGTTTTCGATTTTTTGGACGAATGTGAATACGTCCCCGGAGACGCCACATCCAAAACAGTGAAAAAACTGGCGCGTGGCATGAACCGAGAACGACGGCGTTTTCTCGTTGTGGAAAGGACAAAGCCCTGAAAAATTCTGCGCCCCGGCCTTCTTCAGTTTGACGTAGTCGCCGACCACGCGGACGATGTCCGCCTGCTGCTTCACGATTTCTTTGAAGTCGGTTGCTTCGGTCATGAGTGGCACGAGACCTGTCCCCTAGGGATTGTGAAGGAAGAACTACCAGGAATGACTATACCCGAGCGGGATTCCTGTGGAGAAGTTGTGGAAGTTGCAGTTATTCCGTTGAGGACAGAGGAAAACGACAGCCATTATGCGGGAGTGAATTCGAGGCGGGGGTAGGGATTCTTTGACTCCGCATGACCTGCGAAAAGCGCAGGCCATGCTGCGCTCAGAATGACAGGTAGGGAGGTTCAGACGGCTCTCTGAGGCACCGGGATTATTTTTCTCGTCGCGGTGTGTCATGCTGAGCGGAGTCGAAGCATCCCTAGCTGCGCAACCGTCTTTCATTGGCAAATACCAGTCTCGGCTCAAACGAGCCAATGCGGATTTAACTTCTCGATCAAAGCAATCGTTTTGCTTCGACGCCACCCTTTGAGTTGCTTTTCGCGGTCGATGGCGGTCAGTACATCGTCAAACGACTCCCAATAGATCAAGCGATCCACATCGTATTTACTGGTGAAACCAGCAAGTATGTGTTCTTTGTGCTGGAAGACGCGATTCTCAGGGCGGCTGGTGACGCCGATGTAAAGGGTCCCCGACAGGCTACTCATGATGTAGACGAAATAGCTTTTTCGATCGCGCATTCGATGGCTATCGGGCGTAAGGGATTATTCGACTCCGCATGCCCTGCTCAAAGCGCAGGGCATGCTGAACTCAAAGTGACACAGTGAGGGGAATTGCGATGGTGATGGCGGTCACAAACCGATTCGGGCAGACTCCCTAAACGGGCTCTATCCCGCAATTCCAGATCCTATCTTCCTAAATCATTCAGGTCCTCCCTTGTGCGATCCGCAATTGACGGCATATCAGCTACCGTTGCCACCCTCACACCATTGTCTTTGAAGGTACCCAGCGCAAATTCGATGTCGGGATTTGTGCGATCAAGGTCGTCGGAAACAACCGCGGTAAGCCGGGCGATTGCACCGTTTTCGGCAGAGATGCACTCCGCAATCCTGGGGAAGCGGTGGGCCAGGATAACCGCCAGATTGGTGTTTGTTTTTAGAGGAACAGCTTGAAAGAATCGGACCTCGGTGCCGACCACATATCCAAAATCAAAAACTAGTGAATCACCCGTTTTTTTTGTGTACTCCACTGCCTTGATTTTCTGTATGCGCAAACCCCATATTCCGGCTCGGGTTAAGGCATCTTCTATTCCTGCAAGAATCATAGCGTGCTCACCCTTGGGGCGGGCCGCAGCGCGCCGTAACTCCAGTTGTGGTTCCTCGACATAGATTGTCAATAGCGTTTTTAGTTCTCGGGCCGGGTCTTCTGCCAGGCACACCTTTCCAGCGGACATCTGGATCAAGTTGGCAAGTGAGTCTGCCAACCTGTGCAACACCATGCCCACATCCTGCGAATGGTGCAATTGCATCCGAATATAAGGTTCAAGACTTTGCAAAACCTCAACATCGACTTGTCGGTCCAGGCATTGCACGCGACGCCAATCGCTGGTCATGCCCACATCGGCAAACCCGAAACCGTTTGGACGTGGTTCGACCAACAACACGCCGATGCTTACGAAGTCTCCTCTCACCACGTAAGGGACATACCGCAACACGTAGAACTCGAGCTGCTTCAGATCAGCCATCGGGGGTCGAACCTGGAACTTGGGATCTTGATTTTTGAATACGTGGTCCATCGTCGTTCATCGCCTGAGCAACTCACGTGTCTTCTTTCCAGTTCGGAAATGGTTGTCTCGCAGACATCCGAAAGGCCACGATTAGCTCGCGTACTCTCGCCCGTCGATCAAGCAGGCAGCGAACCAGTTCTTCGAGAGCACCCCAGTCACTGGCATACCATTCTGGTGGAATTTCAGCGGCGCAGTTCCAGATTATGCTTTCGTTCATTTCTTCTATCGTCGCGAGCCATGGCTGAAATGAATCCCACCCACGCACGTTTAAGTACACTTCGTTTTGAGCGTACACGCCGCGCAACGGGTAGTCCGGAAATGTCCATTCGCCGGCGTTGAAGCAGTATCCCTGATCGATAAAAGTTACCGTGTATTTTCGCTCTCGCATCTTCCGCCAGAACGTTGCTTGCCTGCCATTGGAATTCGCAGTCCACTTATCGAGGGCCAGCATGCCGGCGAAGCTTTGAAGATTTCGCACGCGTTCCAGCATGGTCACGGGAAAATAATCGAATATTTGTCCTTGCAGCGGATCGACTACATAGCGCGAGCCGAATTGCAGGCCAGGCTGGCATCGAATCACACTGCCGGAGAGTTGAATGTTGAGATCCGATGAGTTCTCGACTAACCAGTCGCCAACTTCAACGACCTCCGTGGATGGAACGGGCAATCCGGCGGCCTCGGCGAGTCGCGTTGCGAGCAACTCATTGGCCAGCACGCGCAAGTGCTGCGGATTATTGCGAAACTTGACCACGTAAAAGTTCCCGTCGGAGCAGCGCATCATATGCCCCTGTGCGCCGCCTCGCATTCGTCGCACGTGTTGCACGGCAAGCACTGCCAAATGGCAAGTCCTCGAACTATCAAAAGACGCCATGCTATCTCTATTTTTCAGCGCTAATATGTGACGTTTGAACATGGAAGCGTTGTGGATTTCCCTACGGGGGTAGTTCGAAGCATTCTCGGTGGCACCAGGCGATAGCAGATTCCTCTGGCTTTGCTCGGAATGACAATCGGTATGGGACTAAACTCGCAACTCAACGACGGTTGCACCGCCTCCGCCTTCATTCTGCGGAGGCTCGGCAACAGATTCGACGTGTGGATGCTTCTGCAAATACTGACGCAATGCTTTACGCAGGATTCCCATACCGCTGCCATGAACGACCCGGACGCGAGGCAACCCGGCTAGAAAGGCGCGGTCTACGAATTTCTCTACTTCTCGGGTGGCATCGTCCACTGTGCGTCCGATTACGTTGATCTCCGACGGGATGGTCTGGTTTTCGTTTTCCAGCGAAACCGAAATCCCGCGCGCACGAGCGGCTTTGACCGGGGAGTCTGACGCGTGCACCAGCACATCCGCAATATCGTCGCGCGCAATCTTCATCTTCATGGCGCCGATCTCGACTTCGAAGTGGTTGTCATCAATTCGACGTGCCACGACAGCGGGACGGCCGACAGATTTCAGCTTCACTGTATCGCCTTCGGAAACACGCTTGACCAGCTGTGGCTGAGCATGGGGATCACCCTGGTCGGCGCCGCTGGTGTGGGCCACCACGGAAGAATCGAACTGCTCGCGAAATTCGCGGCGCAACTTGGAAATGCGCCGTTCGGCGTCTTTGGACAATTTTTGCGCTGCGGCCCGATCCTGAATGGCGTTGACCATCTCGCGTGCGTGGTATTCGAAATCGCGCAGCAGGCTATCCAGTTTCTTTTCCATCTCTTTGATTTTTGCCTGCTGTTCTTTTTTGCCTTCCGCGGCAAGATGAGCCTTCTCTCGCTGAATTTCTTCTTCGCGACCACGCAAGCGCAGCCGCTCGGCTTCCACCTCGCGCAAGTCGGCGTGCAGACGATCCAGAAATTGGCCGACATCCCGCGCTTGCGAACCCAGACGCGCACGGGCCGCTTCAATAATGGTCGGATCGAGCCCCAACCGCTGCGCGATGTTGATGCCGGCGGACGCTCCGGGCACGCCGAGTTTCAGCTCATAGGTGGGCTCCAGCGTGGCTTCGTCGAATCCCACGGAAGCGTTGATCACGCCGGCTGTGTTCGCGCCAAAGACTTTCAGCGACGTGTGGTGCGTGGAAATAATCGCGATGCACGCAATGTGGCGGAAGCGTTGGGCAATGGCAACCGCCAAGGCTGCGCCTTCTTCAGGATCGGTGGCGGAACCGAGTTCATCGAGTAACACCAAGGATTGCGCGGTCGCGGTGCGTGAAATGAAATCAATGTTGGTGACGTGGGCGGAGAAGGTCGAAAGATTCTGCTCGATGGATTGGTAGTCGCCAATGTCGGCCAGCACTGCGTCGAACACAGGTAGCTCGGCCCGGTCGGCGGGAACTGGAATCCCTGACTGAGCCATCAGCGCGAGCAGGCCTACGGTTTTCAGGACGACAGTCTTGCCCCCTGTGTTGGGGCCGGTGATGACGAGTTCGCGCGCTTCGCTTTCCAGTTCAATGGTAGTCGGAATGACGCGCCCGCCGTTTGCCTTCAGGTTGCGTTCAAGCAGGGGATGGCGCGCTTGAATAAGGACGAGTCGAGCTTCGGCCGATTGCTCTTGATCGTGTGGGGACGGGCGCCCTCGCCCGTCCATGGCGAGCGAAGCTCGCCTGTTTTTGCTGAACATCACAGACACGCAGTTGTACTCTTCGGCGAAACGCGCTTTCGCAAACTGCAACTCGAGTTCGCTGAGCACATCGACTGCCGCGAGAATTGGGTTGGCATTCTCCCCGATGCGTCGTGTCATCTCGACTAGGATGCGATGTATCTCCGCCTGCTCTTCGTCCAACAGCCGCACCAGTTCGTTGTTCTGTTCGATGGTTTCGAGCGGCTCGACGAAAACCGTTTGTCCGCTGGAACTGGCGCCGTGCACCACGCCCTGCACTCGACGTTTCTGTTCGACCTTGACCGGGATGACAAAGCGCTCGCCGCGAATCGTGACGAGTTCGTCCTGAAGCGTGCCTCCCTCGGATAACCGGCGCAGATAACCTCGCAGAGAGTCCTGAATCGAACGGCGCTGCTTTTCGATTTCGCGGCGGATTCGGGACAGTTCCGGCGAGGCTTTGTCGTCGAGCGTGCCATCGGGCAGAATCTTGTTGCGAAAAGCGCGCAGCGTGTCGGTGAAATCTTCGATTCCCAACGAAAGCTGTGCCACCGCCTTCCATTCAAGTTTCATTGCAGCCGGCGGGTTCAGGGCAATTTCGCGCCACTCGGCGGCACGATCCACTATGAGCACTACGTCTCGAATGTCAGTGGTCTCCAGCGCGGCACCCGCGATTCGAGATTTCTCGACCAGTTTGGTGACGTCGAGCAGGCCGGAAAAATCGAACCGTCCGCCAACGCGGCGGAACTCTCGAATCTCGGTGGTGAGCTGCTGCTGATTCTCAATCCATTCGCGATCGGTGGAAGGCGCAAGGTGGGCGATCAGCCCCTGTCCCAAGGGCGACGAGGCATACCCACGCAGCAAGTCGCGCAGAGAGTCGAATTCCAGGACGCGGGCGCTGGTCTGAGAAACCGGCTGGGGAGGCATCAGAAGCAATGTTACAAGAAGCAAACGAGCTTGGCTCTGTTAGAATCGTTAGTTGTGGGACGGGTCTAGTGCCCGCCCGGGGCCTGCCGCCATGGCTTTTCCGATTACTCGCCTTCGCCGCCTTCGCCAAAGTGAACAGCTGCGATCCATGGTTCGCGAAACGCGGCTTTCGCCGACCTCGTTCGTCTATCCAATGTTTGTTTGTCCGGGTGAAGGTGTGCGCAAAGAAGTGCGCTCCATGCCAGGGGTTTTCAACCTGTCGGTGGATGAGGCGGTGAAAGAGGCGCAGCAGACGCATTCGCTGGGAGTGCCGACGGTCATTCTGTTTGGGTTGCCGGAAAAGAAAGATGAACTGGCCACGGGTGCATGGGCGGAAGACGGGATCGTGCAGCAGGCGGCCCGGGCCATCAAACGCGAGGTTCCGAAGCTTGTCATCATGGGCGATGTTTGCCTGTGCGAATATATGTCGCACGGCCATTGCGGAATTGTGCGTGCCCCTCATCCGCAGTCGCTCGGGGCTGCTGTTGCCGCGCCGCCCGCAGTCACGACCGACTACGAAATTGTCAATGACGCCACACTCGAACTGCTGGCCCGCACCAGCGTTTCGCTGGCTCGCGCTGGCGTGGACGTTATCGCGCCTTCTGACATGATGGACGGCCGTGTGGGCGCAATCCGCAACGCGCTCGATCATGCTGGACTGGCCAACACGCCGATTCTTTCTTATGCGGCAAAGTTTGCGTCGGCTTTTTACGGGCCATTCCGCGAAGCGGCGGACTCGACGCCGCAGTTCGGCGATCGGCGCTCTTACCAGATGGATGGAGCAAACCTGCGCGAGGCCATGCGCGAGATTGAACTGGACATCCAGGAAGGCGCCGACATGATCATGGTGAAGCCGGCGATGCCGTATCTGGACGTGATCGCCGCGGCCCGCGAACGTTTCGACCTGCCGCTGGCCGCGTATCAGGTTTCCGGCGAGTACGCGATGATCGAAGCCGCCGCGCGCAACAACTGGATCGATCGCGAACGTGTGATGATGGAATCGCTGCTTTCGATTCGACGCGCCGGAGCCAGCATTATTCTCACTTACTACGCGAAGGACGCAGCAAGACTCCTAGCTTAAATTGTAGGTAAGGTAGCTTGCGACGCCTATACCCGATGCCGAGGAAACGTAGCACGCTACGTTTCTACGGAGTTGACGGTTTCCCGAATCCTCAAGCCCTGTCGTAGAATCACCTATTTGGACATTCATCATTATTCTTCTTAGGGAGCACTACTTTGCCTGAAACCATTTATGACATCGCCATTATCGGCAGCGGCCCTGCGGGATATACCGCGGCGATCCGCGCCGGGCAATACGGTCTGAAGACGGCGCTAATCGAAAAAGACGGATTCCTCGGCGGCACCTGTCTGCACGTGGGTTGCATTCCGACCAAGGCGCTCTTGTTCAACGCCGAGATTTGGGACCACTTGAAAGACGCAAAAGAGTTTGGCATTGAGGGCGTGGACTCGCGCAAGTTGAATTGGGCGGCGATTCAGGAGCGCAAGTCGAAGATCGTCAGCAAGCACGCCAAAGGTCTTGAATTCCTGATGCGCAAGAACAAGGTGGAGACGATCAAAGGCTACGGCAAGCTGACCGGCCCCGCGCAGAACGGCGTCTTGACCGTCGAAGTCACAGACGGCAACAAAAACAGCGCCATCAAGACGAAGAATGTGATTCTGGCTACCGGCTCTGAAGCCCGCATGATTCCCGGCCTGGAGCCGGATGCGCGCGTGCTCACCAACATTGAGATTCTCAGTCTGAAGGAGATTCCGAAGTCCCTGGTTATTGTCGGCGCTGGGGCCGTGGGTGTGGAGTTCGCATCGATTTTCCGCTCCTTCGATTCCGAAGTCACCATTCTCGAAATGCTGCCGCGGTTGGTTCCGGTCGAGGATGAAGACGTTTCCAAGGAACTTGCGCGGGTGTACCGGAAAGCGCGCCATCAACTTTCACACTGGGGCCAAAGTCGAGAAGGTCGAAAAGACGAAATCTGGAATTGCAGTGACTTTCTCAGTGGGCGGCAAGCAGGAGAAAATTGAAGCCGAGAAGATTCTAATCGCGGTTGGCCGCAAGCCACGCACGGAAAATGTCGGCCTGGAAACGACGCGCATCAAGCCCGACCGGGGCTTTATCAAAACCGATAGCTGGATGCAGACGAGCGAGCCCGGCATCTACGCGATTGGTGACATCGTGCTGGGAACACCGCAACTGGCGCACGTTGGCGCGATGGAGGGCATTGTCGCGGTGACGAAGATTGCGGGCAAGCCGGGCAAGCCGATCAATCCTGAACATATTCCGAATGCGACCTACTGTCATCCCGAGATCGGAAGCGTTGGTCTCACCGAGGAGAAGGCGCGCGAGGCGGGTTACAACTTGAAGATCGGTAAATTTCCATTCACGGCGAACTCGCGCGCCTCGATCGTCGGACAGCACGAGGGCTTTATCAAAATTATCTCCGACGCGGACTATGGCGAGATTCTGGGCGTGCACATCATCGGGCCACAGGCAACAGAGTTGATCGCGGAGGCCGTGGTCGCGATAGAGCTTGAAGCTACTGTGGAAGATTTAATGTGGACCATCCATGCCCATCCGACGCTGGCCGAAGCCATGCTGGACGCATCGAACAGCGTTTATGGAATGGCGATCAACGCATGAACCGAAAAGCCGCACTCCAGGTGAAAACCTTTTCACATTGATGGCAGGCCACCTAAACCATATAGTGGTACCCGCCTTTGGAAGGCAAGAATAGAAATCGGGGATTTCCAGCATCCCCAGGGGACCCATCATGCAAAGCAAGAGACCACTGACCCCGCTCGTTGCAGCATTCGTTGTAGTTTTCGGACTTCTCACCATTGCAACTCCGCTCTTTGCAGCTGACACGGAGAAGGTGCTGTACAGCTTCTGCAGCGTTGGCGCAAACTGCGCGGACGGACAAACTCCCCAAACCAGCCTGATCTTTGATAAGGCTGGCAATCTGTACGGCACGACTTTCGACGGCGGCGCTTATAGTCTGGGTTCCGTCTTTCAGCTTAAGCGGGGATCGAATGGCACGTGGACCGAGCATGTGCTGTACAGCTTCTGCGCGGCCACGAATTGCGACGATGGGACGAACCCCGAAGGCCTGGTCTTCGGCGCGGATGGCAAGTTGTATGGCATGGCCCAAAACGGCGGCGGTGATGGCTTTGGCGCTGTTTTCCAGTTGACGCCCCGCAAAGGCGGCATCTGGAGTTACAAGGTGCTGCACAACTTCGATTTTAATGACGGGGACGGGTACTATCCCTACACTGGCCTGATTGTCGATGCGACGGGGAACTTGTACGGCGTGACAGACTGGGGTGGCGCTTATAACAGTGGCACCGTCTTCGAACTGACTGCCGGAGTTAAGGGCAAGTGGACGGAGAAGCGGCTGCACAGCTTTAACGATAATGGCAAGGACGGGTACGCCCCCTTCGGCGTTCCGATGTTCGATGCGTCCGGGAACTTATACGGCACGACGACGAGGGGAGGTTCCTCTGGCACCGGCTGCGGTGGCTCGGGCTGCGGAACCGTCTTCCGGTTAAAGCCCGGCACGAACGGCAAGTGGACGGAGAAGGTGTTGCACAGCTTCCAGGACAACGGCAAGGATGGCTACGACCCGTGGGGCGGCGTGGTCTCGGATAAAGCGGGCAACTTGTACGGCGTGACGAATGCGGGCGGCGCTTCCGGTTGCGGCGCGGTCTTCAAGCTCACGCCCGGCGCAAGCAAGTGGACGGAAAAAGTGTTGCACAGTTTCGAAAACGACGCCAACGACGGGTGCGGATCCGTGGCTGGCCTAACTGTCGACGCGGCCGGGAACTTGTACGGCACAACGTTTTACGGCGGCCTTTATAACGACGGCACGATTTTTAAACTGACATTGGGCACCAACGGCAAATGGACGGAGAAGGTAGTGCACAATTTTGACTGGAGCCTCTACGTAAAGGACGGGACATACCCTGGAGCGGGCCTAGTCTTTGACACGAAAGGGAACTTGTACGGCACAACGGAGAATGGTGGCAACCTTAATTTCGGCGCCGTCGTTGAGATGACGCCGTAATCAGGACTCGAATCCGGCCAGTCTCTGGGACGGCCTTGAGGCCCCAAAGCATGAGTTCATGGAGGGCGCCGCCTTCGTCTACACTGGATCTGGCGGATTGTGCGGTTGCGAAATCGCTCCTCCCGAATTCCATGATCTCGATTCTCCTACTTGGAACTGTCGACTATGCGACCGGCTTAAGCCTGCAGCAGCGGCTCGTCCAGCGTCGCAAAGACGGCCTCATCGGCGATGTTCTCTTGCTGCTTGATCACGCTCCGGTCATCACGCTTGGGCGGAATGCGAAAGCTGCCAATGTGATTGCCTCGCGCGAGCAACTTGCGGAACGTGGCGTGGAGCTCTTTGAGTGTGATCGCGGCGGCGACGTGACCTTTCACGGCCCGGGACAGCTGGTGGGTTATCCCATCTTTGATTTGCGCGGCTTCAGTTCGACGGACGGAAAGCGAAAGACGCTCGGGGCCGTGGAGTTTGTCCGACGCTTGGAAGAAGTTCTAATCCGTACCTGCGCCGACTTTAGGATTTCGGCGAAACGCATTTCTGGCCTCACCGGCGTTTGGACGACTCCTGAAGTCAGCGATACACACGTGGGGACAGCCGCCTCGGTTGTCCAGCGAAGCGAAGCGAGCAAGCCAGATAAGCCGACCGAAGCCAAAATCGCCGCTCTCGGAATTCACATCTCCCGTGGCGTGACCTCGCACGGCTTCGCTTTGAATGTGAATGTCGATCTTGATTACTTCAACTTGATCGTTCCCTGCGGCATCACATCGAAGCCCGTGACCTCCATGGCAAAGCAATTGGGTCGGCCGCTCTCGTTGCAGGAGGTTGCGCATTCGGTGTCGCGCAATTTCGGAGTGGTGTTTCAGAGCCAGATGCTTTGGCTGGAAACTCTGGATTCGCTTCTCGGGCAATCGGTCGGCGTGCCCATGAAACCTCCAGCGGAATTGCGGAAGTTGCGCGGTGAAGAAGATACGTTCTGGGTCTAACCTCGGCCACGCGCCCGAGATTGGCCAATTTCCTCGACCCGGGTTAGGATTCTGCTGAGACCTAATCGCACCCATCGTCAAACCAATGGCCAAGAAGAAAAAGATAGTTTCGAAAGCTTCCGTCCGAATCAGTTCAAACGGCCGCGGCCAGCGCGTTTCGCAATCGCCCATACCAAGGCCCTCGCAGCGCGCCTACACAATCCTTGACTATCGTTTGGAAAGACCGAACTTCAGCATTCGTCAATTCCGCGAAGGTGACGAAGTTCACTATGAAGTAGAAGGCGATCTCGGCTCGCCCGTTCCGCCAATCCGCGAATCGAAGTACCTTGGCCAGCGGCAGTGCCTCGAGATTTATCGATGGATGCTTCTGAACCGCAAGATGGAAGCCGCGCTGGAGAACCTGTACAAGCAGGGCAAAGTTGTTGGCGGCGTTTACTTCGGGCTGGGCCAGGAGGCTTGCTCGTGCGCGTCGGCGTACGCTCTTCGTGAGGACGAGTGGCTCGGTCCCATGATCCGCAACCAGGGATCGCTCTTGGTTCGCGGCTTCTCCGCCCGCGACATCATGATGCAATACATGGCCAGAGCAGGTTCGCCTACCAAGGGGCGCGACGCGTCATCTCACTTCGGCGATATCGAAAAGCGCAATGTGGTCGCGCCTATCTCAACCCTTGGCGACCTGATTCCCGTGCTCGCCGGCGTGGCTCTGGGCGCGCGTCTGCAGGGCCGCAATATCGCGGTCATGACTTACATTGGAGATGGCGGACAGTCCACCGGAGTCACTTATGAAGGGCTGAACTTCGCTGCGGTGCAGGATCTGGGCCTGGTGCTCTTCGTCGAAAACAATCTTTGGGGATACTCTACGCCCGCCGAGATGCAATTCCGCGTCAAGGACCTGGCCGAGCGAGCCATCGCCTACGGAATTCCGGGCGTGATTGTCGATGGCACCGACGCTTGCCAGGTCTACGACGCGGCTCACGAGGCTTGCGAACGGGCGCGACGCGGCGAAGGCCCGACGCTCATCGAGGCGAAAATGATGCGCATGAAGGGCCACGCCATCCACGACGCAGCGGAGTATGTTCCGAAACCGTTGTTCGAGTACTGGCGCAAACGCGATCCCATTGCCCGCTTTGAAAAATATTTGTTGAGCAAGAAATGGCTGACCTCGCGGGAAAACGAAAACTTGATCGCCGACGTAGAGCGCGAACTCGAAGCCGATCGCGACTTCGCCGTGGCGTCACCCATGCCGGAGCCGGAATCGGCAGCAGGAGGTGTCTACTGCGATTCCGGCTGCCACGAGATCAAGCCAAAGTACGGCGTGCCGAAAGTTAAAGCAGGAAAGTCTGGCGTCAATAAGAAAACCGAAGCGGCACTGCATTTCAAGTAACGACCCATCCGCCGCCCCCGGCGCCAACATTTTTTCATGGAAACAGCTGCAGGAATTTTTCCCACAGGATTAATGCAGAGGCGTTGTGCGCAGTAAGAGCGGTAACGCCCTCCTGCACCGCCGCGGGATCGTGCAGCAGCCCGACGGCCTTGTTGGCAATGTCGCAGGCATCGTCGGTAGCGGCTTGCCAGTTGCGCGGGGCCCATGCGATCGCGTCCGAGACCACTGAAGCCACGCCCTGGGCGATTCCATCGGCCGTCACCATGTTGAAGCCTTCGGTATAGGATGGCTGCAACAGCAGGTCCATGGATCCCACCGTCGCCAGGAATTGCGGCCACGATTGCCAATTGCGCTCGACTACCTTGGCGCGAGGCATATTCAGATACATTTGCTGGATGGCGGCAAGAATGGTTTGCCCGCCTCCCTCGCGCCGGCCTCCCGAGATCCAGAATTCCAGGTCGGTCACGCGCAGACGCTGCCCCACTTCAAGCGCGGCGGCCGCGGCGGTAAGCACGTTCTTGTAGGGCCGAATGGCGCAGAAGCATCCCATGCGCAGCGTGCCGCGCTGCCACATCGGCCGCGCCTGCGTCGAACCCATGGGATACATATTCGGCAGCAAGGTCATTGCGGTGCCGTAGGTCGCCTGCCACCAGGTCTGGAAGCGCTGCGAGTTGCCCCCAATATGGAAGTTGGGACAGCCCTGCTCAAGCTCCGCACCCTGGCGCAGGAGTTCGATCGCGCGAGGATCGGCCTGCAGGAATCCGATGTTGCTGTGGCTCACCACGACGATTTCCAGATCGGGATTTTGCGAGGCCAGAGTGGCCAGGTTGGCCGTCGGAATCCACGGCGCGCTGATTACCAGATGCGACAGCGGGATGTGGTGAGCCAGGGTTCGCGTCTGCAGTTCAGCCTTCATCAGGGTTTGCAAGTCGGCAAAGGAATTAATAGGCCAGATTTCGACAATGTAACCGGCCGCGCGTAGCGCCTTCGCGTTCTGGGTAGCGCTGACTCCCAGGCCGATGTGGCTCACGTTTTGGGCGGCGGCGAAATTCTTGTAGGCGATCGCCAGCCGGGGTGTGTGGTGCTGCACTCTTAGCATGTGGACCTTTCACTGAATCGAGAGCGGGCAAACTGACCCGCGAGCTAGCTGACATGGAATTGTGGCGAAGGCATCCCTGGAGTTGGCGGACTCACAGTCTGGAAAAATTTTAAAGGGATTACGGAGGAATGCTTCCTAGGCTTGTTTTTGCTCTCTACTTCTAGTGTGGCACATCTGAGGGGGTAAATGAGCTATGGTTTCGAACTTTATTTTCGTAATTAATTCAACGAGTTACGGGAAATTGGACGTTCTAGGGGGCTTGACAAGATTTTGCGGAAAGCTGCGACAGCAAGAATTGCGTGGGAACAGCCAATGGCGGCTGTCCCCACATGACCTAGCTTGCTCGGCTCTTCAGGACTTCGATCGCCTTTTGCAACTGCTGATCCGGCTGCGGCGGCTGGACTTTCTTAGTGGCGTCGTCGGCGGGAGTGACGTTTTCGTCTTCGTCCGGCACCGGCCCATCGTCGTCGGTGTCAGCGACCAGCACGTTCGGGGTTATGGCAGTATCCTGAATCGCTTTGCCGGTAGGCGTGTAGTACTTGGCGACGGACAGAATAAGAGCCGACCCATCGGGGAGTTCCATGGTCTTCTGAATCGAACCATCGCCGAAGGTCTTGTCCCCGACGACGTCGCCGCGAGCATTCTCAAGAACGGCAGCAGCGACAATCTCCGCCGGGCCTGCCGTGCCTTTGTTCACCAGCACAACCACCGGCAGGTTGGTAATCGCCTTCGAAGGATCCGCGTTAAAAGCCTCGCGGGGATATTTCTGACCCTGCAGGTAAGTGATGGTACCGTGATTCAAGAAAAGATTAGCCGTCGCGATGCCTTCGCTCTCGTCTCCCTCAGCACAATTGCGCAGGTCCAGGATGAGCTTCTTCGCTCCTAACTTCTGCACCGCTTTAATCTTGTTTGCAATCTCCTGGGACTTGCCTTTGGTGAAGGCGTCCACCTGGATTACGGCAATCCCGTCTTCCACCATCTTGTCGGTCACGGGCGGAATGGTGACAACCTCGCGAGTGATCACGACTTTCTGTGGCTCGGCGCGACGGGCACGGACCAGGGAAACGGTTAAGTTCGACCCAGGCTCTCCTGAAAGCAGATTGCGGACTTCGCCGACCGACATTTCACGAGTGCTCTTACCCTCGATGGCCTCGATGATATCCGTGTCCTGAATCCCGGCTTTATCCGCCGGCCCACCCGGAATGACCGAGATCACTGAGGCATAGCCAAATCGCTTCGAAACCGCGGCTCCGATGTCGGCCTTCCCTTCGGTTTGATGAGATTTGTATTCGGCGTACTGAGCCGCGCTCAGATAACTTGAATTTGCATCCAGGGACTCGAGCAGCCCATGCAGAGCGCCGGCGGTCACGACCGGAATGTTGGGCTCCTCCACATATTCGCTGCGCACGCGAGAGAGCACTTCGCTGTACACCTGGAGCTGGCGGTACGCACCGTCGTTGCTGGAAGCGCGGACGCCGTCCATTCCACCGACCACCATGAACAGCAGCACTACCGCGGACGAAGCAAGAACTACAGCTTTGGTCTTTATCGACATCGGATTCGTTTTCTCGGAAAGGAAGTCACTTCCTAGGAAGTGTTTGCATTATATCTGGTTTGATGCCGGTTTTTCAGAGTTTGCTTCGCCAAAATCGTGCCCGCTGGTAACTAATGGCTGCCGAGCCCTACGCAAACAGAACGAAATAGGGATCGCGGCACAGCCTTTTTTCCCACACACTGATAAAAAAGGACTTACGTGCTGTCAGGGAATGTTGTGACATCAGAAAGCCTGGTTAGTGCGGATCAGCCGATACGGCTGCAGGATTAGGCAGAGTTGAGGTTTCACCGGGACTATGCTGGCCGACTTGACTTACGCCGGTAATTTGATAGTCGGTATAGTCGATCGTGAGGACGGCTTTGCCTCCCATCCGCACCTGGGTTTCAGACTGGTTGTACAGCGGAAGCCAGAATTCTCCAATCTTCCCCCAGCGATATTCGACTTCCGTATGGCTAACCCAGAAGGATGGATTGCGGGCGGGTTCGCCTTGCATGCGGGCAACCGCGAAATCCTTGGCGTCGACCCACATTTTCCCCCGGTAGAGATACTTGCTCGGGCCCTTGGGGCTCACGGCAAGAACGTAGAAATCGCGGGTTGGGGTGTGTTCGGTTCCGACCAGCGAGAAATCGTAATTTCTCGGGCTGATTTCCAGCTCTTTCCGGTTTTGCTCTTCTTGTGCTTCCTGCTCGCTGCTGAGCAACTTGAGCAGCACGTGGTTGATCAGCAACTTGGAACCACTTTCGGAGAGAACCTTGAATTCCTTCCGGTCGGGCGCAGTGTAAATAGCTTCGACCTGCATTCCGGCGTCGTGGCTACCAAAGATACCGTGATAATCCAGGTGATAGACGCGCTTGCCGCTATATCCGCGCAGAGCTTGGGAACGCTGGGCGTTCGCAGCCATCAATCTTTGCACAATGACATCCGTGGAAAGCAAAGGCGGCGAGTGCAAATCCGAGTCAGCGACGCTGAAGGTAACCAGCACAGTGAGCAGCATGACGCTGGCTTGGGCTGGAAAACCGCAACCGCGCTGCTCGATGCGCCGCGACCGGAGCAATTCCGAAGAGTAGAGGAAAATCCGCAACAGATTTTCAATCTACCATATCTGGAAGAGGCTTGAAGTCGCGGAAGGAGCAGAGTCTTTGGAGGCTGGGTTTGAGTCAATAAGCCAAGCGGGGCCGGTGTTGGCGTTTCTCCGCGCGGAGATGACGAATCGCGGCGTTTACCGTACTGCGGCCAGCTGCGTGCGCAACTTATGCGTCGCGCGGAACAGCGTGTTCTTGATGGTGCCTTCGCTGGTATTCAGAATGCCCGCGACGGTTCGCAGTCGCAAGCCATGGTAATGTTTCAACTCGAACACGACTCGCTCGCGCGGCGAAAGCCTCTGCATGGCGCGCACGATGTAGCCACGTAGCTCGCGGCTGGCCATGTTGCGCTCCGGACTGGCTCCGGCGCGCTGATCGGGAACGCGGTCGAGCGCCTGTTCCTCTTCGCCGTCGGGCGAAATCGTGGTGGTCAGATCCCGATAACGAGACGATCGCTTCCGCAAGTGATCGAGACACAGATTAGTCACAATGCGGTAGATCCAGGTGTAGAAAGAACACTCGAACCGGAAGCTGCCGATGTTGATGTAGGCGCGAAGAAAGGCTTCCTGATAAATGTCCTGGCCGTCTTCCTGCGATCCGGTGAGATGAACCGCCAATCGCAGCACCGCCCGGTCATATTGGCGAACCAACTCTTCGAAAGACGCGGTATCGCCCAACTGAGCCCCGCGGATGAGCAGCGTGTCATCGATAAGGGCAGGGCCGACCTTTTGTCGATGCTGGCTTCGAAGTTGTAGAACTTTTTCCACTTTTTCTTCTCCGCTAAAAACGGTTCAGCCAACGAACTTGTAACCCGTGCCGTGCACGGTCAGAATGAATCGAGGTTCCTCCGGCTTGGGCTCGACCTTCTGCCGGAGGCGAACGATGTGCGCATCCACGGTACGTGTCGTAGGGAAGCGATCGTATCCCCAGACATCTTCGAGCAGCCGGTCCCGGCTCAGGGTCTCGCCCGGATGAATCAGGAAATACTTCAAAAGCTCAAACTCCTTCGACGAAAAATCCAGCGCCCGCCCCTTGCGCGACACCTGGCAACTGCGAAGGTTCACTTCGACCTCGCCAAAGGAATATTTCTCTTCCGTCTTGGGAGCGGTCTTAGCGCGGCGCAATACGGCTTTCACTCGCGCCAAAAGTTCGCGAATGGAAAATGGTTTGGTGACATAGTCATCCGCGCCCAACTCGAGACCGACGACTTTATCCACTTCCTGTCCGCGGGCAGTCAGCATGATGATCGGAATCGAAGGCCGCTTCGCTTTGAGCTGCTTGCAAACGTCCAGCCCGCTCATCCGCGGCATCATGACGTCGAGGATCACGAGGTCGGGCGACTCCGCAATCGCGCGCTCCAGGCCGGCCACACCATCGCCTGCGGTGATGACCTGATGCCCCTCGAATTCGAAGTTGTCGCGTAAGCCCGCGACCATGTTGGGCTCATCTTCGACAATCAGAATTTTGGCCATGCTTGTGGTCTCCGGCGCTTATGCGAGTACTTCCTTGGTTGCGTTGGTCCGCGAATTCACGGGTAAATTGATGGTGAACTTGCTGCCTCGTCCAGGCACGCTATCCACTGAAACCTCTCCGCCGTGCGCCTGCACAATGTGACGCACTAACGCCAGTCCCAAACCGCTGCCCTTGGTGTTGTGGACCAGGGGATCTCCTACGCGATAGAACTTGTCGAAAATCTTCTGCTGCTCGGAGGGAGGAATACCGATACCATGGTCCACCACTTCAAGCTTGACCGAGCCGTTGTCGCGAAACAGATTCACACCGATATATTTCTGGTCTTGCGAATACTTGAGCGCGTTGTTGACCAGGTTTAAAAGCGAACGCGCCATAGCCTCGCGATCCACACTGAGAGGTGGAACGTCATCAGCGATCTTTTCCTCGAAAGCAAATCCGCTTTGCTCGATCTGGTAGCGATACGAATCGAGTGTATTGCGCACCAGTTCGCGCATATCGGTCTGGCGGAAGTCGTATTCTTTTCTGCCAGCTTCGATGCGCGAAAAATCCAAGATGTTGTTGATCAGCGCGCTGAGCCGTTCACTCTCTTTGCGAATGATGCTGTAATACTCCTGATACTTTTCAGGCGATTTCAGTCGTCCCATTTCCAGAGTTTCCGCGTACAGCCGGATTAGCGAAAGCGGGGTCCGCAGCTCGTGGGAGACGTTCGATACGAAATCAGACTTCAGCTTCGCCAGCGCCATCTCACGCGAAATGTTTCGATGAGTCATCACGATCCCACCCGTGAGCAACAGCGAGATGGCGCCAAGAATGAGAAAGCTGGTGTGAACGAAGTGCTGCCCCAGGGCCGCCAGCGTAGTTCCGGGCAATTTAATCGCGAGCGTCAAGTTGGGGAACGCGCCTTCTAGATTGCGTTCCACCTCGGGTTCGCCGCCATCCCACCCCGCCGAGGCCGCTAAAGGTGTGGATTCGTGTTTAGGGTGGACCATCATTACCACGTGGTTCTTTTCGCCGCGTTCCTCTTGGTGGCTCAAAAGCGTGCCCAGCATCTCGGGAAAGAACTGATCGCGCAGATATTCGGCGTCAAACACCATCCCGCCGATTGCCTTGCGCGTTCCCGAGGCATCAGCCACCAGAAAAACAGCGCCGGATTGATACAATTTCTTCTCGCCTCGGGGGGCCCAGTTGTCGAAGAAGGAATAGGGTTTTCCCTTTTTCGACATCTCCTCTAGTTCTTTTACTTCATCCTTGTATTCCACCTGCATCCACCCACTGGTCATGCCGGAAATACCTTCGGCTTCGGCGCGAAACGAAGCATCCTTGAGCCGGGATGGCTGCGAGCGAAACGTCAATCCGCTGCCCGGCTCATAGACGAAGACGTGAGCAACGTACGGATGCGTGGCTAGAATCCTGTCCATGGTTTCGATACATGCCTCGCCAGCGCTGGGGAATTCGCTTCGGACGTCATCGATCAGGTCGTAGGCCTTCGCGTTGATGTGTTTCTCCGAAATAGCGAGCACCTGGTTGAAGTCGCGCTGGAAAGCGGCTTCTACGCCTCGATCGCGCTGGATTTCAGTCAAGTGCACGGCGCTCAGGATGACCAGGGCAGCGGCGGGCAATACCACGGCGAGCTCTAACGTCAGCATCAACCGGGTTCGCTCACTCCAACGCCGCTTCGATTTCATCATGGTTCTCTTAATCTGAGGATTCTGGATCAGCCTCGAAACAAACATAGTTGAACAGGCGGGGGCGTGTGTCAATCTGGAGTAAAAACAAGTAAAAAGTTGTGAACTCGTTGATTGTTAGGGCATGAAGTCAGGGCCTGGGATTGGCAACCGCGAGGGCAAGCGAAAGTTCTACGGTAGGCGGAAATTCACTGTCACGTAGGTCTGGGCTTCGACCGCCACTCCGTTGCGCAGGTAGGGTTTGTACCGCCATTGTTTGACCGCCTTGACGGCAGCTTGCCCGAGAAGCAGGGAGCCGTCCATCAGTTTCAAATCTCGAATACTGCCATCTTTGCCAATCCATGCCTGCAAAACCACGGCACCCTGAAGGCCGGCTTTCAACGCCTGTTGCGGATAGTTGGGGGTTACTTTCTGTAGGAGCAGCGCTTGCGACAAGTCTTCCGGCACGCTCACTGGTTCCAGTTGCCCGAGCAGCGATGGGGAACGTCTCAGGCTCACGGTTTGAAGATCTGTCGGTTGCGGCAGGGGCGTCTTCAAGCTTTCTGGAATTTGGACTTGCGATGCCGTTGCTACCAGAGGATTCTGATCAGTCTGAGCATCTGCCTGCGGTGTTTCCGCTGGAGACTCCGCAACTTGATTGGGTAGCGATGTTGTTTGAGCAGGAATCCCACGCAGCATCGCTCTCCCAGATACTGAGCGTTGCGAGCCTGCGACTCGGGGCAAAGGCAGCGTGTTCGAACCGGTATCGCTTTCTGATGACTGGAGCCTGTTCGATTTCATCTCCAGAGCTTGTTTATAAACGGCAGCTACGCTGGCGTACACGCTCTGAATCCGAATTGGCTGGCCAAAAATATAGCCGACGCAAGCGAAAGCTACAGTCAAAACAGATCCCCAGAGGAATCGATTGCGGTTGTATCGCTTAACTTTGCCGAATCCAGGCTCACCACGATTCTGCCGATTCAGGGAGCGGAACAACTTCCGGTCGAGAGTGGCAAACGTGAGATGCAGTGGCGCGCTACTTTCGCTGCGGGAATAGCCCAACCTGGGGGAAGGCTGAGCCGGGCGTACAGGCGAGGGTATGGGGGAGGGCTGCTCGAACGGCGGCTGACGCTGTTCAATATTGTTGTCGCCACTTGCCGCGGCGGGCGTTGCTGGCTGAGATTGAGCGAAATCACCCCTTGCGATCCAAGCCTTCATGCAGCCCAAGAAACGGTCGTTGCCCAGCACGGCATATTTGACCTGATCGGGAATCAGCGGTTTGGTCAGGACCAGATCAGGGCTGTCTTCCTCGTCAGCGATGTTGGGCGTTCCACTAGTAAGAGCAAGCGTGAAAGCTGCCTTATTCAACTTCAGCTCACGGGCATTCTTCAGCAGGAATGCAGCTTCCGGCCCGCTGTCCCAATCGGCCACAATGGCGTCAAAGCTTCGACTGGTAAGCCATTCGATCGCGGTAAAGACGTCCGGGCAGCGCTCGATTTCAAGCTCCAATTCGCCTAGAGCCTGAACCACCCGGTGCGACGATTCCTCGTCTGAGGAGAACAACAAAGCGACTGGTGACATCGGCTATCAGGCTAGTTTTCAAGCCGCCTCGTGACAAGTTACGAACTACCACCATCGTGCTATATCAGAAGACGGGGTAACTGCGGGGGCGATTACCTGTACTATTGGAAGGACAAGCCTGTACTCGGACGTAGCGGCGTTGCGGGAAGGGTGACGATCTCGGCGAACGAGCATTGCCATTGACTTCGCTGGACGAATAGAATCCTCTGTTACCGAAGGTGAAAGACGTCTATTGAAAAAAGTCATCGCGATGTATCCCGGCTCCTTCGATCCGCCGACCAACGGGCATCTCGATTTGATTGCGCGGGGCAGCAAGATCTTTGATGAGCTGGTGGTAGCGATTCTGCGCAATGCCGAGAAGGCTCCGCTGTTTAACTTGGCGGAGAGGCTGCTCATGCTGGAAGCCATGACTGCGGACTTCCGAAATGTCCGCGTGGAGACCTTCGACGGATTGATGGTCGACTACGCAGCCAAGGTGAAAGCCAGCGCCGTGCTTCGTGGAATTCGCGCTATCAGCGATTACGAATATGAATTGCAGATGGCTTTGATGAACCGCAAATTGCAGCCCGACCTGGAAACCGTATTCATGATGCCGGCAGAACAGTATTCTTATCTGAGTTCCCGCTTGGTGCGGGAGATCGCCCAATTGGGTGGTTCGGTCAAAGATCTGGTTCCGGAACTGGTTGAACAGCGTCTAAAAGAGAAGCTCGACCCAGCCATTAAACTGGCAAATGCCAGAAAACTGAAGCCGAGGAAACGAGGATGACTCCAGTTACAGAAACACCTCTCGCCCTAAAACTGACCGAGCGTATCAACCGCATCCAGCCTTCCGCCACAATGGCGGTTGTGGCCGAAGCCGACAAACTGCGTCAGCAAGGGATTGACGTGGTGGATTTCGGAGCCGGCGAACCGCACTTTGCCACGCCGCAGCACATCAAGGATGCCGCCATCGCTGCGATTCAGGGCAACTTCACCAAGTACACAGCGGTGCCCGGCACGGCTGAACTGCGCGACGCGATTGTGCATCGCCATGCCGTGGATTTTGATTCGGATTACCGCCGCGAAGAAGCGATTGCGTCGACTGGCGGCAAGCAAGCCCTGTTTAACGCTGTTCAGGTTCTGGTCGATCACGGGGATGAAGTGATTCTCCCGGTCCCCTACTGGGTTTCCTTCAAAGACATCGTGCGCTACGCCGGCGGGAATTGTGTACTGCTGGAAACCGACGAAGCGCAGGGCTTTCGCGTCACCGCGAAAATGATTGAGCGCCTGATCACTCCGCGGACCAAGCTCATCATCTTGAACTCGCCGTCGAATCCGTCGGGCGCAGTCATGTCGCCGGAAGATCTGACGGCAGTGGTTCGTCTGGCGCACGAGCGCGGCATCTGGGTACTTTCCGATGAATGTTATGTGTATTTGAATTACACGGCAAAGCGATTCTCCGTGGGATCGCTGCGCGAGTTCCGCGAACGCATGGTAATTATCGGTTCGCTCTCCAAGACTTATGCGATGACCGGCTGGCGGTTGGGCTATGGGTTGGCGCCCAGCGCGGTAGCAGCCGCGATGCAGAAGTTGCAGAGTCAATCCACCTCGAACCCGACGTCGATCGTGCAGAAGGCGGCGGTGGCGGCGCTGAAAGGTCCGCAGCAATGCATAACCGACATGCGCGCGGAGTACATCAATCTGCGCGATCACGTCGTCAACGGGCTGCGCGCCATTCCTGGAATAAAGTGCACGTTGCCTGAAGGTGCGTTCTACGCCTACCCGAACGTGTCAGCGTTCTTGGGACGCGGTGGAGTAAAGTCGGCTTCGGACCTTGCCGGAAAATTACTGCGTGAAGCGCACGTGGCCACGGTTCCCGGTGAAGGATTCGGGACCGGCGACCACATTCGCGTTTCTTACGCCACGTCAATCGCGGAACTGGACCGGGGGTTGGAGCGCATGCGGAAGTTTCTCACGGCACTATGAACGCATGTTCATTGCGATTCTGAGAACCGGGAACTGGTAACTGACCGCTGATTTTTCTAGTCGCCGATGTAGCGCTTGTCATCTCGTCGTCACTACATGGCCGATCTCTATCCGCTCTTAATGTCGCCTATCTTCGACCCTCGTCCATGGGGCACGACGGACTTGTCTCCCATCTACCCCAGTCATCGTTTCGAAGAAAAAATCGGAGAATCGTGGCTGACCGGAGACAACGGCAAGGTGGCCAATGGGCCTTTGAAAGGGAAATCACTTGCTGAGTTGAGCGCTCAATATGGGCGGAAGCTGGTAGGACAAGCAGCTAACGACTCCACTCGCTTCCCGTTGCTCACCAAATTTCTCTTTCCCCATGAAAAACTTTCGGTGCAAGTTCATCCCAATGACGAAGGTGCGCGCCGCGCCGGTCTGCCTTGTGGCAAGACGGAGTGCTGGTACGTCGCCCAGGCGAAGCCCGGAGCTCAGATCGGTCTTGGCCTCAAGTCGGGAGTCACGCGGGCGCAATTCGAGCAAGCGATTCACCAGCAACGTGCGGAGGACTTGCTAAATTGGATTAACATATTTCCTGGCGAAATGATTTATGTTGCGGGCGGAACTGTGCACACCCTGGGGCCGGGCTCGATCATCGTAGAAACCCAACAGCAATCGGACACAACTTATCGTTTGTATGACTACGGCCGCCCCCGCGAGTTGCATCTGAAAGAAGGTCTGGCGGCGGTGAAAGAGCGCGTGCCTTCTGGCAAGGTAATTCGCCCCGCGCCTATAACAATAGATGGCACAAAGAATCGCCGGTCGCCGCTGGTGGCTTCGCCCTTTTTTGTCGTGGAACTATTCGAATTGAAAGAGCCGCAAGACTTCAAAACGACAGACTGGGCGGAAAAGAGTTCAGTCCAAATCCTGATTGCGGTCGAGGGTTGTGCCGTGATCGAAACCAACGGCGCTGAACCGGTCACTCTAGCCAAGGGAGATGCGGTGGTTGTGCCTGCGTCGATAGTTAGTTTCGGCGTACGCCCGCAGTGGGCAGTGGAATTGTTGAAGGCGGCTCTGCCAGGTAAGTCAATGCCGGAGCCCGCGACTCGCATATGACGGACAATCGAAAAGGCAGGGTGAAATCCGCGGTGAAAGCGAACTCGAATTTCTATCCCGTGATTCTCGCGGGTGGGCGGGGAACGCGGTTTTGGCCGCTGAGCCGCAAGCGTCGGGCGAAGCAGTTGCTCGCGCTCGATGGCAAGCAGACCATGATCCAGCAGACGGTCTCGCGCCTGCTGCCGCTGGCGCCGGCCAAACGTATTTGGATTATCACAAACGAAGACTCGCGCCGCGAAATCGCGCGCCAGATTCCACGGCTCAGCAAACAACAAATCGTCGCCGAGTCGGTTGGACGAAATACTGCGCCTGCTATTGGCTTAGCCGCTTTTATTCTTCTTCGCAGTGATCCGCAGGCGGTGATCGGACTGTTTCCTTCGGATCAGGTTATCGGAGACGAAAACCGCTATCGCCAAATTCTAGAGCGCGGCATCGAGATTGCCGCAGCGGGCGAGAACATCGTAGTGCTGGGAATTCGTCCGACCCGCGCCGAGACGGGATACGGCTACATCGAAGCTGATTTGTCGATCGAGCACGACGCATGCCGCGTGCGCCGATTCACCGAGAAGCCCGATGCCGGACGCGCCGCCAAGTTTGTGGCGGCAGGGAACTATTTCTGGAATAGCGGCATGTTTCTTTGGAGCGCGCGAACTTTGGCCAATGCCTTACGCGAACATCTGCCGAAAACCGCGCCGCTCCTCGAAAAGATCGCGAGCACCTTTGGAACTGGGAAGTTTACCGGAACCTTTCGCCGGTTATATCCCATGTGCGAAAACATCAGCATCGATTACGCCGTGCTGGAGCCCCGCTCGTCCAAAGGCGAGCAGAATTCGAACATCTACTGCCTGCCTGCCGATTTCGGATGGAACGATCTCGGATCATGGACCGCATTGCACGAACACCGCGTCGCGAAGAGCCGGCCATCGGACGGGAATTTGATCTCAGGCGAAGGCACTTTCACGCTCAACGCGGCGGGAAATTACATTCACGCACCGGGCAAATTCATCGCCGCTGTGGGGGTGAACAATCTGGTAGTCGTAGAGACGGACGACGCGCTCCTCATCACCACGCGCGAGCAAGCGCAGGATGTAGGAAAGGTCGTGAAGTATCTGGATGAGAAAAGACTGAATAAGTTGGTATAGAGCTAGGGTCGTTGGCCGTCCGTCGTCGGCCGTTGGCGAGAACCAAAACCTCCTGGCAACCAAGGACGAACGACCAACGACGAACGACTAGTCCCCATGACCGCTTCCATCAAATTCGGCACCGACGGTTGGCGAGGCATCATCGCCGAGGATTTCACCTTTGACAACGTGCGCCGGGTTGCGGGCGCGATTGCCGCCTACGTTCTCAAGCACGAAGACGCCCGCCAGGGAGTAATCGTCGGTTACGACACACGCTTTGTATCACCGGAGGCGGCGCGAATCGTGGCGGAAGTTTTGGCCGGAGCCGGAGTTCCCGTCAAGCTGGCGAATGACTACACGCCTACACCCGCGATCTCTTTCGCGGTAAAGCAACTCGGCGCCGCGGGCGGCGTCGTTGTGACGTCGAGCCACAACCCGTTTAACTGGAATGGAGTGAAATTCAAGGGCAAGTTTGGTGGCTCGGGCACGCCCGCGATCATGAAAGCGATCGAAGACGAGTTGGGTGCGGGCGCGATGCCCAGCGGCCGAAAAGCCGCGATTGAAGAAGTTGACTTGAAGCGAGCCTATATTGAAGCCATCTGCCGTTTCGCCGATCTCGACGCAATTGCCAAGGCGAATTTCAAGTTCGCGATCGATTCGATGTACGGCTCCGGGCGCGGTGTCGTGACCGGGATTTTCAATGATCGCGGGATTCGGCACGTGGCCATCCGCCAGGAACTGAATCCGCTGTTCCCGGACATTAATCCTGAACCGATCATTCCCCATGTGACGATGTTGCAGCAAACCGTGGTGAAAGAAGGATGCGACGCCGGACTGGCGACCGACGGCGACGCCGATCGCATTGGGGCTGTGGCTGAGGACGGCAGCTTTGTGGATTCGCACAAGATTTTTTCCGTTCTTTTGCAGTGGTTGCTGGCAAGAAAAAAATGGCCCGGAGAAGTCGTGCGTGCTTTCAACACCACACGCATGGTCGATCGCATTGCGGCAAAGTATGGCCGCAAGCTGAACGAGTGTCCCATCGGATTCAAGTACATCGCTGATCTGATGATGGAGCGTGAAATTGTCATCGGCGGCGAGGAGTCTGGCGGCATCGGCTATTCGCGCTTTCTGCCGGAGCGCGACGGTCTGCTGAATTCGCTGCTGCTGGCCAACGTCATGGCCGACGAGCGCAGGCCGCTGGGCCAACTGGTGGCGGATCTGCAGCGCGAATACGGTCCGCATCATTACGGGCGGCGCGATCTTCACATTCCCGAAGACGTGAAGCAACAGGCTATTTTGCGAGCGCGATCCGACGGAACCAACCGTTTGGGAAGTTATGCCGTCTTAAAAAAAGAGGGCCTTGACGGGATAAAGTTTTTTCTCGATGCGCCCACCCGCGGTAACGGAGCGGAGGCATGGGTTTTGTTCCGGGCATCGGGCACAGAGCCGCTGCTGCGTGTATATGCGGAGGCCGCATCACCTGAATTGGTGAACGAAATCCTGGCCAGCGCGGAGACATTCGTCAGAAATGGATAAGAGCAGAATCACGCTGCTCACGGTTCACAGCACCTTCGGGTATCGCATTTGATGTCCTCGAGTACGATAATCAGCTTACGAGTCAGTCAAGAATGAGCACTGCAGTCGCCACAATCCCGACTCCGACCGATTCGCCCGAAACGCGGCGCTATAACCGCATTCGGAGGTGGCTCGGTGTGGCTGATTTTGTTCTCGCCTTGTTCTTGCTGGTCGTGCTGCTCGCGACCGGATGGAACGGCACACTGCGCGATTTCGCCATGCACGGCGCTTACGAGCACTACTCGCTCGCGGTATTTCTCTACATCCTGATGCTGATGCTGATCGGCAAGCTGCTTGGACTTGGGCTCGACTACTACGGATTTCGGCTCGAGCATCGCTACAATCTTTCCAATCAAAAGCCGCGCTCGTGGGTGTGGGACGAAACCAAGGGATTTCTGGTCGGCGTCGCGCTGGCGTCGATTGTGGTCGAGTTGCTCTACTTCATTATTCGTCAGTTTCCCCAAAACTGGTGGCTGATCGCGTGGGCTGCTTTTCTTGGATTGTTCGTGCTGATGGCGCAACTCGCCCCCGTAGTTCTGTTCCCGATCTTTTACAAATTCGAGCCGCTCGACAATGCCGAGTTAAAATCTCGCCTGGTAGGACTGAGCGAGCGTGCCGGAACCCGCGTGCGCGGCGTCTACAAATGGAATCTTTCGGAGAAGAGCAAGAAGGCCAACGCAGCGCTAACCGGGCTGGGCAATACTCGGCGCA
The DNA here is from genome assembly GCA_963762385.1 of uncultured Acidobacteriota bacterium. Taxonomy (GTDB): domain Bacteria; phylum Acidobacteriota; class Terriglobia; order Terriglobales; family Acidobacteriaceae; genus JABDBE01. The sequence continues at coordinate 558,344 of CAVXKN010000004.1, forward strand.
TCATTCTGGCAGACACGCTCCTCGAAAACTACTCTGCGGACGAAATCGAGGCGGTCTTGGCGCACGAGCTCGGACATCACGTTCACCGGCACATTCTGAAAAGCATCGCAGTGCAGGCCGGGATCACGTTAGTTGGATTTTGGGCGGCGAATTGGGTGCTGCACTATGCCGTCGAACGGACCCACATGTTTGAAACCGTGTCGGATTTTGCTAATCTGCCGTTGCTGGTATTGGTTTCGACTGTGTTGTCGTTCCTCTTGCTTCCGGCCCTCAATGCCTATTCGCGATACAACGAGCGCCAGGCCGACCGTTATGCGTTCCAGTCCATCGCGAGCGTTGAGCCGTTCATCTCGTCCATGAACAAACTGGCCGACCAGAATCTGGCCGAGCGATCTCCCGCCAAGTGGGTGGAATGGTTTTTCCAATCGCATCCGGCCATTTCCCGGCGCGTGGCCGCCGCAGAGGCGTGGGCGAAGCTGCAGACGAAGGCCTCTCGAAAATAGAACACTTCTGTAGAGACGTGGCTGGCTATGTCTCGTGCTTCGTTTCGCGCTCCCTGAGAATCTGTTCCACTCTGCGTAAGTCCTCTTCGGTATCCACGCCAACCGCATCGTAAAGCGTCTCGGCCACGTGGATCGAAATCCCGTTCTCAAGAAAACGCAACTGCTCAAGCCGTTCGCTACGTTCTAGTGACGACTCGGGCAAGGCGCAGAAACGGTCGAGGGCCGCCTTGCGATAGGCGTAGAAGCCGAGATGTTTGAAATAGCTTGGACTCGATCCGTCGCGGTCAAAAGGGATTGTCGCGCGCGAAAAATAAAGAGCTCTCCCGGCAGCATCAGTGACAACTTTCACCGCGTTGGGATTGCTGATGTCATCCGGTGATGCTGCGGTCTTTAACGTCCCGACGTGAACATTCGGATCTTTCATCACCTCGAGCAGCGCGGCGATGTGGCCGGCCCGGGTCATTGCCTCATCTCCCTGCACGTTGACATAGACATCTGCTGCGACGGATTCGGAAATCTCCTGCACCCGCTCCGTGCCGCTGCGGTGTGCCGGCGAAGTCATTCGCGCATTCCATCCATGCCGTCGACAGACCTGCATGATTTCGTCCGAATCCGTGGCGACAATCACATCGTCCAAAAGCGGGGAAGATCGAACGGCTTCATAGACACGCGCAATCAGAGGTTGGCCGCCAATCTCGCGCAGCATTTTTCGCGGCAACCGGGTAGAGGCAAGCCGGGCCGGAATGACCGCAATCGCTTTCATGCCATCAGTGTCGTTTTTCTGCGTAGCAGTTGCAAGCGAGCAGACCGGCCGCTAGATCCCAAGTATATTTGTCCGCAGCTTTGTGTATCCGTGTTCCTGCGCCCAGAGGTTCAGAGGGATGGTCGCCAGTTCGTCGACGACTGGCACCGCGAGACCGTTCTTCGTGAGGTCCACCGTCTTGATGTAGTGCTGGCAAGAGTCGCAGCCTTCGACCCTTACATAGCCGAAATCGTTCGCTGTGTAGACAGCCAACTTCTCCACGGCTTCTTCGCCGCACGCAGGGCACAGAATTCTTCGGAACGCCCACTCCGTGGAACACAGCGCGCAAATCAGAAAACGTTTTCCTCCATCGCCCTCGGGACGTAGCACGCCGGCTAGCGGTTTTCCTCCGCAAAAAGGACAAAGAGCGATGGCGTCGTTGCCCGGGTGATGTTCGCCATGATCCGCAAGGCACTCCGCATATGGCTGCAAAAATATCCATGCCAACAGTGCTTCAGGTTCGCTGCAAGCAAGCTCAGAATCCGAGCCCCTCTTCCAATAAGAGGCTAGTAAATCTCGGGATTGAGCAGTTGGTTGCTTCCTCAAATTGGCGGCGGACTCGGCGACTGGAGCAGGGCTGAAAGCGGCGATGCGCGAAAGGAACTCCGAGAACTTCGGCAGCAAAAGAGAAAGGTTTAGACTCTCGTCGAACAGGCCCGTACACTTTTTCTGTGCACCATTTCCGTGGGCCGTGTCGACGTAGGCGTAAAGCTCTTTCTGAAAAGTAGCGATGCCTTTGTAGAAGCGCAAAACCTCGGCTGCAAAGGGATGCGACGCGGCCAACTCATCGGCACGCTGAATTCGCTGGTCCCACTTGGATCGCTTCATTTCGGCGGGGGCAACTTGCCGGTCACCTGCTCGTACCAGAGACGATGGTGCGTCTTCGCCCAGGCGACCGAAACTTCGCCGCGAATGATTGAAGTAAATCCGCCACGGATCATAGCTGTGCCCATGTAGACGTGAATGATGAAGCCACCGATGGTTGCAAGGGCGGCGACAACATGCACGGTGACACACAGAAGTCGGAGCCAGTGCAAACTCCACGGGATCGATTCCACGAACCACAGCCCAAGCCCCGAAAGCGCCAGCAGAATCACGCCATAAAACATCAGCCAGAAAAACACTTTCTGTCCCCAGTTGAAGCGGCCCTCGGGCGGAAGATTCTGGTCGTCGTTCTCGATGTAGTGCTTGATCGCCTTCTTCCAGCGCAAGTCGGCTGCGGTCGTCGCCATATCGCCACGCCACATCCTGTACATCCAAAACATAGACCCCGTGAAGGCGAGGCCAAGCCACGGATGCCAGAAACGTGCAGTCGGTCCGCCGCCAACCAGTGTCGCAAGCCAAAACATGTATGGGGACCAGAATGCCAAGCCGGTGATCAAACAATAGACGTAGAACAGGGCGCCCACCCAGTGATGAACACGCTCGATCAGCGTGTAGCGGAGGATGCGTTCTCCGGGTTCGCCCGTAGTTCGTTGCGAGGAAATGGCGTGCGAACTCACGGCTGTCCTCCGTTCTCATGCGTCTCGGGATGCACTTCCTTCGGACCGTATCGGAAGTAGTGGAGAGTCACACCCAGAATGCCGCCTAGCATGGCAAGGTTCCCAATCCACTTCGCGGGGCCTTTCCAGAAGCGGACCACCCATGGAATATGCGGGTCTCTTGGCAATCCGCCATAGGCCTCGGGATTGGTCACATCGTGGAGCACATAGATCACGCCGGTTCCGCCTACGCCCGGCGGATCGTAAACGCCTGCCTTTTCGATGCCGAAGTTTTCGCGCAATTGCTCGGCTCGCGTCTCGGCCAATAATTTCATGTCATCTTTCGTGCCAAAATGCAGGCAGCCAGTGGGACAAGACTTGATGCAAGCCGGTTCCAGTCCCTCGTTCACCCGGTCGGAGCATAGTGTGCACTTGAACATCTTCTTTGTGGCGGAATTGAATTTCGGAATGTTAAACGGGCACCCGCTGACGCAATACCCGCAACCAATACAGTTCGCCTGTTGAAAATCTACGATCCCGTTCGAATACTGCACAATGGCCCCATCGGCCGGACACGCCGCCAGGCAGCCCGGATCGGCACAGTGCATGCACTGATCTTTACGCATCAGCAGCGTGACGCTGCCGTCCTCGCGCTCGTGCTCGTTGAACTTGATCAGGTTCCAATAATTCCACGTCGTCTCCGGCATCGTCTGATAGCTGTTATCGAAGACGGTTTCGGTAAACGTGTAGCCGTTCCACTCCACACAGGCCACTTCGCAAGCTTTGCAACCGATGCAAGTAGTCGTATCGACCAGCTTGCACAGCTGCTCAGCCCGCTCAACGCCGGCGCCTGGAACTGGCCCGGCGTGGCCGGAGATTTTGACGATTTGCAAAGTTGCCTGGCTCATAACGTTGCCTTACGCTTTTTCCAGCTTGACCAGAAAGCCTTTGAATTCCGGCGTGTAAGCATTGGGATCAATCACGGTCGGAGTAAGACGATTGGCGATCGTCCTTGCGTCCCGGCCTGCGTCTTCCTGAATTCCGCGATAACCCTGGTGAATGGGAAGACCGATCTGGTAAACCTTCTTTCCATCAATCATCATCGGCTTGATGCGCTTGGTGACGAACGCTTTCGCGATGTAGTAGCTGCGGGCGCTCGTAACCTTCACCTTGTCGTTGCCTTTGATCCCCAGTTCCTGCGCCAGTTCGACGGGAATCTCGACGAACGGCTCGGGGATGAGTTGCACGTTCATGGGATTGTTCTTGGTCCAATAGTGATACTGCTCAGTGAGCCGGTACGTGGTGCAGACAATGTTTAATCCGTCGCCCGGCGTGGCGTACTTGTCCGCCGGCGTGGTCATTTTCTTCACCACCGGGTTATTGGATTGATTGGGATGAAGCGCGTTTTGCACCGGGCTCTCGATCGGTTCATAGTGCTCGGGAAAAGGTCCATCGGCGAAGGCGCCCAGAGGCCCAAAGATTCGGCCAACCCCTTCGGGTGTCATGATGAATGGGCCAAGGTGTTCATCGGGATGAGAGTCGGGCTTGAAGTCGGGAACATCGTTGCCGACCCAGAGTTGCGCACCCTCGCTCCACCACACCTGTTTGCGTTCTGCGTCCCAAGGTTTGCCTGCGGCATCGCAGGACGCGCGATTGTAGAGAATACGGCGATTGGCCGGCCACGACCACGCCCAGTTCTGGTAAATGCCTTGGCCGGATGGATCTTCCGTGCCGCGACGCGCCAACTGGTTTCCCGCTTCGGTCCAGCATCCGGAATAAATCCAGTTACCGCACGAAGTGGTGCCATCGTCCTTCAGCCAGGCGAAGCCCGGCAACTGCTGTCCCCGCTTGATTACCTGCTGCGTTTTGGGATCGGTTAGATCTGCGAGCGCCTTACCGTTGATCTCTTTCGCCAATTCAGCCAGCGAAGGCTGAGGCTTCGTGTAAGGCCACGTCAGGTTCAAAATTGGATCGGGGAACTTACCGCCTTCTTTCTTATAAAGTTCCCGCACCTTGAGAAAAATCTCGGCAACGATGTCCTGATCGAGACGGCATTCGCCCGGGGTGGGCACAGCGACGTTCTTCCATTGCAGCCATCGGGCGGAGTTGGTCATGGAGCCGTCTTTCTCGGCGAATCCGGCGCAGGCCAGCCGATAGACGGTCGTGTTAATGGTCTTCATTTCCTCGGGCGTAACTCCGGGCGACTTCCAGAATTCGCTGGTCTCGTCGGGATAGATCTCGCCGACCACGAGGAAATCCGCTTTCTTCAGTGCGTCAATGTTTTTCTGCGAGTCCGGCCCAATCGCAACCCCATTCATGCCGAAGGCGAGCATTCCCTTGACCGAGCCGCGATACATGTTGTCCCAAATCTGCGTCCAGGAATAGTTGCGATCGACTTTCGGCATGTAGTTAAAGGCAAAATCGTTTTCTTTGGTTGCGGCGTCGCCGAACATTGCTTTCAAGTAGGAAACCGCAAACTTGGGCGTGTTCGACCAATAATTAAAGGAATTCCATGGAGCCGGTTTGGAAGCGGTGGGAGTGGTTCTCTTCAAATAAGCGGCGAGGTCCGTGTCGTTGGGATTCGGAACCTTCAGGTAGCCCGGCAAGCTGTCAAATATACCGCCCATGTCAGTGGCGCCCTGAATGTTGGAGTGACCACGAAGAGCGTTCACGCCACCGCCCGCGCGGCCTACGTTGCCGAGCAGTAACTGCAAGATGGCAGCGGTGCGAATGATTTGGGTGCCAAAAGAATGCTGCGTCCAGCCCACGGCGTACATAATCGTGGCGACCTTCTTCACGTCTCCGTCTTTGCGGATGGAAGTGAATAGGTCGGCCGCTTTCACGAACTGATCCTTCTGAATGCCGGTAATGCGCTCAACCATCTCCGGCGTGTAGCGCGAGTATTGCTGCTTCAATAACTGAAAGACGCAACGCGGATGCTGCAAGGTCAGATCGTAAGCCACCTTCGGCGGCAGCGGTGGCAACGGAGCTGGCGTCGTCGCGGCCTTTCCCGAGGTCATTCCAGCGGACTTTGCCGCGTTGTCGGTTGCAGCGTGAGCGGCTGGCGCAACAGCGCCCGCGTCGTTCCCATCCTCGTAATTCCAAGTTGACCGGTCGTAAGTACGCGTGGCAGGATCGAAGCCCGAGTACAAACCATCTTCGGGCAGCTTGAAACCTTCCTTCACGATGAAGGCTGCGTTCGTGTAGTTGACGAGGTAGTCTTTCGCGATCCGATTATTTTCGATGGCGTAGCGGACCATTCCACCGAGCATTGCGATATCAGACCCCGCGCGAATCTGAAGGAACAGATCTGAGGTCGACGCGGTGCGCGTAAAACGCGGATCGACCACAATCATCTTCGCGTTGCGATTGCGCTTGGCTTCGATCGCCCACTTAAAACCGCAGGGATGATTCTCGGCGGGGTTCCCGCCCATGATCAACATCATGTCGGTGTTCTTGATGTCGACCCAGCCATTGGTCATGGCCCCGCGTCCAAAAGTTGGTCCCAAACTTGAGACCGTGGGTCCGTGTCAAACCCTGGCCTGATTTTCTATATAGAGGAGCCCCAGCGCTCGCATGGTCTTGACGACCAGATAATTGAATTCGTTGGTGTCGGTGCAACCACCGATAAAGGCCACGCTCTCGCAATGATTTACGCTGCGGCCCTGCGCGTCTTTCTCAATGAAAGTATTGTCGCGCGTCTTTTTAATCCAGTGGCCAATCTCGTCGATGGCCTGGTTCCAACCAATGTCCTCCCAATGATCCGACCCCGGTCGCCGCACCTGTGGCTTCAGCAGCCGGCGCTCGTTGAGGATGTCCTGCTCGAGCGAAGCTCCCTTCGGACACAGCGTGCCGCGGTTGATGGGATGGTCAGGATCGCCCTCCACGTGAATGACCTGGGGCGTCACATTCTTGGCCTTGTCGCCAATGGTGTAAATAATGATGCCGCAGCTTACCGAGCAGTAAGGGCAGGTGGATCGCGTTTCGCTCGCTCGTGCGATTTTGAGTTCGCGCAGTTGCGCGTAGGCGGGCGCGAGGTCGAAGCCAAACAACGTTAACGCTGCGCCTCCCAGCGTGGAAACTTTCAGGAAATCTCTCCGGGTATTGGGCATGAGTCTGACCTTCCTTTCGCAATCGGAAGCTATCGGGGTCTTCCGATCAAACTGCTACAGGAGTCCAAAGCCAAAACCAGCAAAGCAGAGATGCCACATCCGTTGGTATAGATGCCAACGATTCCAGAAAGCCTACAACATTTTCTCGTCCGGGTGAAGTCAATTTTAAGAGGGCGCGTGGAAAATGTGGAAAAGCGCCGTCGGCAAGAAATTGGTTACTTGAATGCAGCCGTGGCGACGGCGACCACGGAATCCGCACACCCGTAGTAGACGAACCACCGATCATGAAAGTACACGAACCCTTCCGCGAACGTCGTTCCCGCGGCGTACTGGCCGGTTTTCTCGTAGGGCATTTCTGGCTTCAGGACCGGATGTTGCGTCTGCTGTAACAGATGAGAAGGGTCGTTCTTGTCGAAAAGCGCCTCGCCCGCCGCGTAGGCATTGGCGCCTAAATCCGGATCTCCGTCTTTCACGGCGTTCTTGCCGTTGTAAAGCACCACGATTCCGCCAGAAGTCAGAACCGGCGGCGGCCCGGTTTCAGGGAATGTACTGTCGAAGTGACCAGAACGCGAACGTAACACTTCGACGGGTGCGCCACTCGCGTCATCCAGCGGACTCCAATGGATCAGATCGCTCGAAGAAGCCAAATGAATAGCGCCTTCGCCCCAATACATCCAATATTTCCCATTGATTTTCGCGGCGATCAGACGGCCCTTGTCGAGGTGCGTCACGATCCCAGCCGACTTGTATTTCAGTAGCGCATACTTCCCATCCGCTCCGAAAGCCGGGCCATGTTTCGTCCAATGCACCAGATCGGGCGAGGTCGCCATGCCCACCGAATAGGTCTTGTGATTCCACTGCGTATAGGTGAGCACATAAGTGCCGTCTTCCGCCTCGACAATGCGTGGATCTTCGACGCCGCCCGGCCACTCCCGAGACTGTTGTGCATCGTCAGTCGGGTAAAAAACGGGATCAGGCCGTCGCGTGAAGGAAATACCATCCTCGCTCTCAGCCAGGCCGAGGCGCGAAGTGTGTCCGCCGATTTCCATAGCGCCGGAGTCGTCCTCAGCCCGATAAAGCACATAGATTGTTCCATCTCGCACGATCGCGGCGGGATTGAAGGTGTGCAGTATTTCCCAGTGCACTGGCTTCTTGAGAATTGGATCGGTAAAGGTGGACTCCGGCCGCGGAGCGATCACCGGATTGCCGCTCGCAGGCCGCGTGAAGGGGCCAATCTCCCACGTCGCGTCCTGCGCGTGCAGCGCAATCGCACTGAACAGAGCCGCCGCCAACCAGATCTTTAGTCGTAGCTTCACGCGAACGGTGTAATTGTTCATGCCCACAATCTCAGGCTTGCCCGATACCAAGTCAAGTGTGCGATACTTGATACATTAGACGTCAGTATGCCAGTGCACAGTGGCTGTAAGTTGATGCAAGCATATCGGTTTACACCGTGGCGGCGTAGCTCAGGTGGCTAGAGCGACGGTCTCATAATCCGTAGGTCGTTGGTTCGAGTCCAACCGCCGCCACCAAATCTTCTAATGTTTTCAAGTAGTTGCAGGCTTGCTAAAGGCTAGGAAGAACGTTTACAGAACAAACTGTAATGAAAATGTAATGTTACAGGGTTGAAATGCGCATTTACTGGATTAGATTGGAACCCCTGGTGATGTGACGCGACCTGGCGATCGTCCAATTGTTCAGCTCGTTCTCTTTCGTCGCGCGCAACTTCTCCAACTTTTGAATCGCATCCCGCAGATATTCGTTCACGCGGGCGCTATAGAAGCTGAGAACGTCTCGGCGGGAGTGCCCAAGCAGCTGATCAACGACTGCATCCGGCACTCCGGCAGCCAACAATCTCGTTGCAAAGGTGTGGCGGCAGTTGTAGATAGCAAGTGGTGGATTTATGTCAGCTGCTCTCAGCGCATTGTGCCAAGCGGTTTTGACGCTTCGAATGTACTTGGATGGATTCTGGGGATTAAAAAACACGTATTCAGATTGACGATCGGTTATCGCATGCCATTGCAAAAGCACCGACTTGCATAAATTTGTCATTGGAATGATGCGCTCGCCCGCTGTCGTTTTCGACCGTGTGATTCTGATTGTCCCTTCCTGAAAGTCGATATCTGACCATTTTATTGGTAAGGCTTCGATGCCCACTCTCAGGCCACTCTCGACTAGCAGCGTGATAAGTGTGCGTAGGCGCAGTTCACAGCAGTTCAGAATTTTCTTCTCTTCGCCAAAGGACAGAGTGCGCGGCCAATGCTTTGATTCCTCGAAAAGCTTGACCCCAGTGAATGGGCTATACGGATGAGATACTGGAGCAGTATCTCTCTTCCGCGTCGCCGAAGTTGTCGAACAAAATAATCTAGAAACAACAGAATGTCAATAGGCGGCGTATCCGGCAGTCTGCACTCGACAAACTCTGAGTCATCGCACGCTCGGCGATTGTGCCGTAACACCGAGATACTCAATTCCACATTGACAAAAACATCGAGGGTAAATCACTTTCTGACTCGTGCTATATTTGCCCGACTCTCAATCGTAGGCATAGCTGCAGTCAAAAAGCCGGGATGCATCGCTACTGAGGTGTCAAATGTACAAGCGCCTGCTCAGAACAGTGACCACAGTTTTCCTGGTTCTCTCCTGTGCCGTAGCGCAGAAGACAGTTGATCTGGGAGATCTTCAACAATGTAGCTCAACTCAAACAGAACAGTGGAAGATCATTCAACAAGAACTGACCTGCTCCCCGCTTTCCGCACAAAGCTGAGTATGATTTCAGCGAACGAAAGGGGAAGCGGGTATGTCGAAGACCAGGCACACAGAGGCGCAGATCATCGGGGTGCTGAAACAACTGGAAGCGGGACGTAAAGCGGAAGACGTAGCGCGAGAGGCAGGGGTATCGAAACACACGATCTACGCGTGGAAAGCAAAATACGGTGGGATGGATGTGAGCCAGGCGCAGGAAGCCAAGCAACTACGGGATGAGAACACGAAGCTGCGGAAGCTGGTGGCGGATCTGAGTCTGGACAAGGAAGCACTGCAGTCGGTGATCCGAAAAAACGGTTGGAGCTCGTAGCGCTGAAGGCAGCTATCGAGCAGGTGCAGCAAGAGTATGCCTTCAGCGAGCGGCGAGCCTGCCGACTGATGACAATGGCGGTGACGACGTATCGTTACCGGTCGTTGCGAACGGATGAGCCGTTACGGACGAAGCTGGTGGAGTTGGCGCGGGAGAAGCCGCGCTTCGGGTATCGGCGACTGCAGGTACTGTTGCAACGAAGCGGAGAGCACGTGAACCACAAGCGGTTGCATCGGGTGTATCGGGAGGCGGGATTGGCGATCCGGCGGAAGAAGCGAAAGCATTGCGTGCGGGAGGGAAAGCCGCTCGTGGTGCGAACTTCGGCCAATCAGGAGTGGGCGCTGGACTTTGTGCACGACGCGGTAGAGTGCGGCCGAACTATCCGCGTGCTGAGCGTGGTGGATGCTTACACGCGAGAGTGTCTGGCGTTGGAAGTCGACACCAGTTTCGCCAGCCGGAGAGTGACGCGAGTGCTGGAAGCAATTGTGGCGGAACGCGGACAGCCGTTGGCGATCCGCTGCGACAATGGGCCGGAACTTACCAGTCGCCATTTTCTGGCGTGGTGCGTGGAACGAAAGATCGAGTTAGTGCACATTCAGCCGGGGAAACCGATGCAGAATGGGCGAGTCGAAAGTTTTCACGGACGGCTGCGGGAAGAGTGTTTGAACCTAAGCTGGTTTCAGAATCTGTTCGACGCGCGTCGTAAGATCGCGGCGTGGCGGACGGAGTATAACGAGGAGCGACCGCACAGCAGTCTGGGATACAAAACACCGAAGGAATTCGCCGCAGCTCAGGCGGCGAACTTCTACAGAGCTGAACTGGGGCAAGAGGCCTCAAACGCCGGCCCCTTGCCCCAGACCCCCATCCCCGCTCAAACCGGAGATAGGGCAGTTGTAACTTGTCGTATTCTTACGTGAACGAAAGCTGGGGGCAGGTCAGTCGCAGGCGTGATACTGTTGATGCCCACTTTCGCTGTCGTGCCCGTCCCCGATTGAAACAGCACCGAGTTGCCGATGTTGGAAGTGCTGGTCCACAAAGGCACATAGTCGGCAGTTCCTGAGCCGGTCACATCGCTGGCCGGAGGAGCGTTGGACGTGGACCCGGGCGATCCAGTGCTGGTTGTTGACGATCCCGCAGGCGGCGCGGCCAGCACAAAAGCCGAGGGGGGCAATCCCCCAATGGTTTCCGCATCGCCCGCCTTCAAAGCATACGGAGCGCTGACCAGCAGCACTCGAGCCTGCTCGGGCTGGCCCGGCACTTGCACGCCAACCCAGCGCGCCTGCTCGGAGGTGAACAACTCGGCGGGCAGACCCTCGGGCTTGGTCGAACCCAACAGAACCATGTAGCGTCCGTTACCGTCGGGGGTGACGTTCTGTGTCTCGAGCCAGAGCGGAGCGCCGCCGGTTGGCTCGGAGTAGAGCGCGAAAGCAATCCCGACCGCACCGGTCAGGGGACTGCCATTCAGGTCCTTCACCGTACCGCTGAAGCGAACCAGCCGGGGCAGGGCGGATGCAGTTTGAGCCGCCGTCAGTGGAACGACCGTCAGTTGAACCATCGTCCAGCAAAGAACAACTGAGAGCAATGTGAAATGGCGTTTCATAGACATCCTCCTGGAAGCAGATTTTGAAAATCAAGTACCGCACTCCACGAAGTAGCACCGCGTGGCATACCGCCCGGTAACTAAGGTGTTATCTCGAATACCGTTCCGGCGCCGATCGTGCCACCGGCCTTGGTCGTGCCATAAAGATTGCCGGCGCCATCGAGGATCAGGTTGGCCAGCGGGTAGAATCCGTCCTTGTCGTTGAAGCTATGCAGAGTTGTCTCCGTCCAACCTCCGCCCGCAGCAGGCGTCAGCTTGAATGCGGCACCAAAACCGTGGGTGCCACCGTTAAGGGTCGTGCCGTAGAGATTGCCGGAGCTGTCCATGACCAGGCTGGCGGTCGGATTTTCCGGGCTCGGCAGGTTTCCGAACGCATATACGGCCGTCGGTGTCCAGACCCCGCCGGCTCCGGGCGAGAGTTCGAGTGCAGTACCGAAACCGTACGCGCCGGCTCCGAGTGCTGTGCCATAGAGATTTCCGGCGGGATCAAAGATTAAGCCGGCAGCCGGATCCGACCCGTTGGCGCCGCCGAAGTTAAACACAATCTTCTCCAGCCAGTTCCCGCTTGCCTGCGGCGACAACTCGAACACCGTACCGCCCTCACAACAGTTCGTGGTGCCGTAGAGATTGCCGCCGCCATCGAAGACCAGGGTGCCGTCGACACCACACCCGTCAGTACCGCTGCTGCCGAAGGTATGCAGGATCTTCTCGGTCCAGCCTCCGCCCGTTCTGGGCTTCAACTCGAAGGCCATGCCGCAGCCGTAAGTACCGCCCCCTGCGGTTGCGCCATAGAGATTGCCGTCAGAGTCGAGGATGATGCCGGCTCTTGGAATCACTCCGTCTTTGTCGTTGGCGATGAAGTTATGCAGTACCTTTTCCGTCCAACCTCCGCCCGTTCTTGGTATTAGCTCGAATACTGTGCCGCAGCCGATCACGCCGTTCTGGCCCATGCACAATCCCGTCCCGCCCTGGATGGTCGTACCGTAGAGATTCCCGGCCACGTCGCGGGTCAAGCCGGCGTAGGGGGCCTGCCCGTCTTTAGGCTTGCCAAAGGCGTGCAGCACCTTTTCCGTCCAGCCCCCGCCGGACTTGGGCATTAACTCGAATACCGTGCCGAGCTGATAAATACCGCCCATGAACGTTGTGCCGTATAGATTGCCGGAGCCATCGGAGATCAGCCCCGCGTAGGGATACTCCCCGTCTTTGCCGTTGGCCTTGAAGCTATACAGAACTTTTTCAGTCTGGGCGCAGGCGCGTGTGGCCGTTACGAAAGGGGTCACGCTCAAGACTGCCAGCAGAGCCGTCAACCCGATGGAAAATGTCTTGCTTTTCATGGGTACTCCTCCTTGATGGTTCAGGACTTCCGCCCCAGCTCACAATCTCCGTTATTTGCCGGTAATCGTCCTGGATGCCGGACCGATTGAAGCCCAGTCATCTGCTAAAGCGAAATTCCCCGAAGAATTGGACCATGAAAACGAAATTATTTGTTGTCCATGGCAGCGCAGCAGGTGTCCCTGGGCTTGCGCGACGAAGTGTGACGTGGCAGACAGAAAAAGGTCCGCAGGGGCAAGGCGCTAGTTCGCGCGGTCCCTGCGGATGTTGACCTTGACTCGCCGCTTAACGGCTAAGAGGTGGAGGCTGGGGCACCGGATAACTGGGTAATGTCAGACTCGCTAAATAACTCCAAAATGTGGCCTTCAAAAAACCAGATGTAAAACAGTTGGTCTGCGCCGCCGTTCATGTCGGTGGCCATTGGAGTTCCTGGAAAGATTTGCCCCCAAACGGCTGCCTTGTTTACATTCCATGCGGTCTGCGAAGCTGACCAAGCCCAGAATACTTGCACCTCCAGGCTGTTGTTTTCGAAGAACACCTCTTCAGACCCCCCATTGTTTGGTTTAGGTGAGCGGCAAGTTGAGTGCAGCTGCAGGCACTTACGCCGGTCTTGGCGCTCACATCAATCCCGCTCCACACTCCGCTGGTCGAGAACAGCAGTTCATCCACGTGCTGGTTGGTTCCAAGGTAGAACATCACGTCAGTGCCGGCCACCTTATCGAAAAAGCCGACAAGGGGGCTTCCCGCAGCCGGAACCGGTTTGTTGCTCCCGTTCGCAGTGGTCACGTTCGTAACATGCCATCCATCAAAATTTTTTGAATAGCGCCATAGTTCGTAAATGTTGCCGTCGGTTCCAATATAGAAGACCTCCTCCGATGTGCTCGTGATGTGGCCCGAGAGCGCACTACCAGGAACGGCAAAGGGAGCTTCCGTGTTTAGCGCCGATGTGGACCAGCCCGCGTTGGGAGACCACAGAAGAACATGCACTTGTTGATCCGTCCCAAGATAGAAGACGTTATCCGTGCCCGCAATTGGATCGATGTAGCCGACGAGATTCGTTTGCGCAGAAGCGGCCTGAGCGTTCGTCTTCTCCGTTAGATTCGTGGCAGAAAACGTGGAACCCCAGAGCTGTTCCACGTCCAAGTTGCCCTGGGAGTCGGCCGTGAGAAAGAAGACTTCGTTGCCGTTGTAGATAGTGTTGACGTAGCAGGCCATTCCCGACTCGGCGCTGACGGAAGGTCCTTGTCCAGCCTTGCCCGTTCTTTGAAACCACGTACGGGCACTCGGGATGATCTCGTATATATTCGAGTCCAGTCCGTAGTAATAAACCTCGACTTGGCTGTTGTTCGCAGTGTCGACTTCACTGCACAGGCCGTGAGCAGGCAGACTCGCAGCCAGAAATGCAATGCTGACCAGGCAAATGGTCAGACATTTCGTAGTTGGTCCGCATGCGAGTAATCCGAGTATGTGCTCCGTGGCTCTGAGTTTCATAGTAATTCTCCTTTTCCGAATCTGTGAAATCGATGGCTAGCTGTTGCGGCCTTACGAGCTACTGATCCCGTTACCATTGCCTTCATCTGCTAAAGCGAAATTCACCGGAGAATTGGTCCAAGAAGAAAGAAATTTTCTTAGCGATTCCCCACCAACAGCGCGCTTGAAACGAAATTGATGCTCACGACACAATTCAAGAGAAGCTCGCGCCTTTCAATCGATTGACATTGATCTCGGGTCAGGCTACCTTTACTACCCAAGATTCCGGAGCCCCGTTTGGTGGCTTAGTTTGTCGCAACTTCCGCTCAAGACCGTCAGTGAGTTGCTGGCTGACTGGCATGCCGGTGACGACGAGGCCTTTCGCGCCGCGCTCCCGCTGGTTTACGACGAACTCCGGCAGGTGGCACATCATTACTTGCAAAGGGAACGTCCCGGCCACACTCTGCAAAGCACCGCGCTTGTGCACGAAGCGTATCTGCGCCTCGAGAAACAAGGGGCGGGTCAGTTCCAGAATCGCGAGCATTTCTTAGCCATCTGCGCCCACCTAATGCGGCAGATTCTGGTCGAGTACGCGCGCAGCCGCAATGCCGCGAAGCGGGATGGCGGCTATCGGTTGACGCTGGATGACAATTTAGCCTTCAAAGCCGAGAGCGTGAACATGGTCGCTCTCGACGACGCGCTCGACCAACTGGCCAAACTTGATCAGAAGCAGTGCCGGATTGTCGAGCTGAGATTTTTCGGTGGTCTTTCCATCGAAGAGACCGCGCGTGCGCTAAATCTCTCTCCCACCACGGTCAAAAGACAGTGGGCCACGGCCAGGCTTTGGTTGCATCACCAACTGAAGGCTGAGGACGCATGACACCCGAACGCTGGCAACAGATTCGTGATGTGCTGGAGCAAGCGCTGGAGCTGGCGCCAAGCCAGCGCTCTGGTTTCGTGAATCAGGCCTGCTCGTCCGATCCGTCCTTGCGGCAGGAGGTTGAAACGCTGCTGGCTTCGAGCGACGACGTACGCTCCAACTTTTTGCACGCCCCCGCGATACGACTAACGCTTAGCTCGGGGACCAAGCTGGGCGAGTATGAGGTTAAATCCATGCTGGGAGCTGGCGGCATGGGTGAGGTGTATCGTGCCGCGATTCGCGGCTGGGGCGCGACGTGGCGATCAAGATCCTGCCATCGTCTTGCTCCGCGGATTCCGAGCGGCTGCGGCGGTTTGAGCAGGAGGCGCGAGCGGCTGCGGCGCTGAACCATCCCAACATTCTTGCCGTGTTTCAGATGGGCACCTACGAAGGCGCGCCGTATCTGGTTTCGGAGTTGCTGGAGGGAGAAACGCTGCGCGAGCAAATCAAGCGTGGGCGCATGGCCGTGCGTAAAGCGATTGATTACGGAGTGCAGATCGCGCGCGGCCTGGCTGCAGCCCACGAGAAAGGGATTGTGCATCGCGATCTGAAACCGGAGAACCTGTTCATCACCAAAGACGGGCGAGTCAAGATTCTGGACTTCGGTCTGGCGAAGCTCGCGCAACCGCAGTCCAACTCGGAGCGGAATGTGCCGATGCTCACCGAGGAAACCGAACCGGGTGTGGTGATGGGCACGGCGGGCTATATGTCGCCGGAGCAGGTGCGCGGACAGACGGCTGACCATCGCGCCGACATCTTTGCTTTCGGTGCGATTCTGTATGAAATGCTGACGGGAAAACGGGCGTTTCAGAAACCGAGCTCGCCGGAGACGATGAGCGCGATCCTGAACGAAGACCCGCCGGGAATTTCGCAGGTCACGACCAACGTTCCCCCAGCTCTGCAGCGGGTGGTGCATCGTTGTCTAGAAAAGAGTCCGGAGCAGAGGTTTCAATCGGCATCAGATTTGGCATTCGCGCTGGATGAGTTGTCGGAGAACTCCGGGAGCATTTCGTCGTTTCCAGGAGAGGACGCGGGCGGAACTGGTCTGCTCGTCTTCATCAGGGAACACAAGTTGGGGCTGGCCGTGGGCCTCGTTCTGGTTGGCTTGCTCGCGACAGTCCTGTACACAACGCGCAGCTTGCGTTCGAGCAAAGTTTCCGCAGCGAAGATTACGCATAAGCAATTCACCTTCTCGGGTGATGCTTATGAACCCGCTGTTTCGCCGGATGGGTTGTTTGTGGCCTATGTGTCGAGGAAAGCCGGCGAGCCACAGAAGCTGATGGTGCAGGCCTCGAACGGAGCCGAACTTGAGCTTGTGCGGGGCACTGAGGTAGAAAATCCGCGGTGGTCACCGGACGGGTCCGAAGTACTGTTCTATAGGCGTGAGCTCGCACTGTATAAAACGGATCAGACGGCGAAGAACTGGGGAATCTCTGTCGTATCTCGCTTGGGCGGGGTTGCTCACCCGATATTCCGAGCGGGTTATGCTTGCTGGCTCGCCCCTGACGGGTCTCAGATTGTCACCGCTGGCCAGTCGGAACAATCCGGTTTCAAAGGAGTCAGATTGGTGGACAAGCTCACCGGCGAGGCGAGGGAAGTTCATCTGTCCGAATACACGTGGCTTGAGGACGTTGACTGTTCCAGCAGCGCGGGCGCGATTTTGGTTGTGGCACACACTCTTGGAAAATATCAGATTCGGACTTTCAAGCCGGATGGGAGCGGGGAGCGCAGAATCGTGGAAGAAAGCGATCAGATCGACTCGGCACGGTGGTCGGCGGCTGGCGACTCAATCTACTACCTGCACGGGAAGGGGAGCACGCAAGAGCTTTCCAAAGTCTCCGTGACCCGCGGAGGCGAACCAGCAGTATTAGCCGACGGCTTGCAAACCGGCAGGTATTTTACGCTGTCCGTCGACGGGTCTAGACTGGCGTACACTCGCGAGGATCATATCTCGAACCTGTGGCGAGTTGATCTCCCGATTGCCGGAAAGAAAGCAAAGCCGGAAATCAGCCGTCTGACCTCCGGCACTTCTTACTATGGCGCGCCTAGCTTCTCTCCAGATGGGCACGAGATAGCGTTCGCTCTTGGCCCGAACCCATATGAGACGAACATCTTCAAAATACCAGCCGCCGGTAGCGACCCCGTCCAACTCACCTTTTTCGAGCACGCCACCAGTACCAGCCCAGCCTGGTCCCCGGACGGCCAGCGCATCGCTTTTATCAGCGATCAGGGCGGGAGGGGGAAAGTATGGATGATCGCCGCCAGTGGCGGCACCGCCCGAGCGCTGGAAAATACCGACGCTTCTGACACTAACTACGGCCTTGCTTGGTGGCCCAGCAGCGACATTGTCTACCAACAAGCGGACAATCGAAACTTCGTGAGCGTCAGCGATAAGACACAAGAAGAAAACACCATGATTCCGCACGACCGGTCGGTAGGGTATGTTACCGACAAGCCGGCATTTTCCCCGGACGGCAAGAAGATGGCCGTGTGGTGGAATCGAAAACCGGATGTTGGCCTCTGGATTATTTCTCTGGCACCGTATTCCGAAAGTTCTTTGCTCTCTGGCCTCATCTATCCTTTTGGATGGTCTCCTGACGGAAACTATGTGTACGCCATCCGAGCAGCAAGTTTTTCGTCGAGCCGCGAGATTATCAGGGTTCAGGTCAAAGCTCCGAACGCAGTTGCCTCAGTCGCAACGCTGCCCGGCGATGTTCTCCAAGATGACGGCGCCCCCGCCAGCGTGAGCCCCGACGGGAAACAGATTTTCGCCAGCGTCGGCGAGGAGAAGTCCGACGTGTGGTTGATGGAAAACTTCGATCCCTCCGCGCGATAGCCGGCTCCAATGATCCCTGGGACGCGGCGGGCGCTAGCTGTTTACAAAGATTTCCTCACGCTCTGGAAAGACGCCGGCGGACATTCCCATCCTGAAAGAAGCGAAGGCAGAGTACGCGAAGCTGCAATAGCGACCATCGCAACTAAACTTCACCCTAATTCTGGTTCACGTAATGCCAGAGTTGCCGATTGTTGGCACAATGGAAACTCGCCATCAATTCGCCATCAAAACTAGGCAATTTAGAGGCTGTTTTGGACTCTATCAAATGCGGAAAAGCCAGATAGGGAAAGGGTTTCAGGTTGTTGACCTCAGAATTGACACGGTAGAGGTCAGGAGTTCGAGTCTCCTCGCGCCTACCATCTTTTCCTCCGCAGTTTCTGCACGTTACAAGAAATCGTGCTCACCACTTCGAAAAACCGTTTCAAACAGAGTCAGGGTCACGTTTCCTCAAAATCATCCCCTGCGTCCGGAAGACTTTCCGACAACTCGAGTGAGGTTACGGCGAAAGCGTTGGACTTTGGCGCGGTTACCGCACGCTTTCATATCGCACCAGCGTCGCATCCCGTTGCGGCTGTTATCGACAAACAACCACGAACAGCTTTCTCCCGAGCATTGCCGCACGCGTGCGAACCCCTCTGACGTCAGAAGGTCCGCGGCCGAACGGGCGACCTCTTGCGAGATGCGCTCCAAAGGATGGGTCGCTGCCGGCCACATGAGCCGGTAATGATTGGCCACTGGTTGAAATTCGGCTCGCCGGATCGCATTCTGGTAGAAGCCCTGAAAATTCCGAAGTGCCTGCGGCTGGGGCTTCTTTCCTCTTGCCGCCCGGCTGAAGATTTCATAGAGCAACTCGCGCAGCGCTAAGGCGCCCCGAAATCGTACCTGGTCAGCGTGAACCCTCGCCAGTTTACGGGTCTGCGCGTCACGAAGCAGTCCTGCCTGGGCTGCCCATTCCACGAGGTCGGCGGCGGTCTTCAGATCATCGCGAGGATCGGCCCTGCCATGGCTGTGCACGGTGTTGGTGAAATCGAGCGCCAGATTGCCGCCGATAAATTCATAGTCCATGGGGATATTGTAACTCCTGTTTGGGCTTTGACAGGTTACTTTACTACGATTATTATGTAACCTGTTAAATGATTAATAGAGGTTACACACACAGCGAGCGGAGGTTCCATGGCAATCCAGACTTTCCAACTACCCTATTCCGAGAGCGCGGTTCAGGATCTTCGTGAACGGCTCGCGCGCACGCGCTGGCCCGATACGATTCCTGGTTCTGGTTGGGAGCACGGATTTGATCTCGCCTATCTTCAACGCATTAGCCGCTATTGGCGCGAGGAGTTCGACTGGAAAGCGGAAATCGGGCGGCTGGCTTCCCTGCATCACCTGCGATACATCGCGGGCGACCAGTCCATCCATTTTGTTCACGAGCGCGGACGGGGACCTTCGCCGATCCCGATCTTGTTAGTCCATGGCTGGCCCGGATCGTTTCTTGAAATGCGCAAGCTGCTTCCCCGACTTACCGATCCGGCAGCGCACGGTGGGGAACCGTCCGATTCGTTCGACATAGTCGTGCCGTCCCTCCCGGGTTTTGGATTTTCCAGCCAACCGACAGAACGTGGGATGAGCGCCGCCCGAATGGCGGACCTATTCGCCGAGCTGATGACGGAACTTGGATACGAACGTTTCGCCTGCCACGGCGGCGACTTTGGCGCCGAAGTATGCAGTTGGCTGGGACTTCGTCACGCTGCGCGCATCATCGGGCTGCACTTGAATTACAGTCCGGGGTCGTACCGGCCGGGCCTTCAGTCCGGCGCAGTCCTGAGTCCAGAAGAACAGCAGTTTCTCGCAGACGCGGACCGGTGGTTAGAAGAATCTGGGGCATACGATCACATTCAGTCTCGCACGCCGCAAACCGTTGCCTACGGACTGAACGACTGTCCGGCTGCGCTGGCCGCCTGGATCCTTGAAAAATTCAGAGACTGGGCCGACTGCGACGGCGACCTTGAAAAACGCTTCACGTGGGACGAGTTGCTGGCGAATGTCACGCTTTATTGGATGACCGAAACCATTTACTCGTCGTGTCGTTTATATTCCGAAGTGAGGAAGGCCCCGCTTCATCTCGCACCGGGTGAGCGGATCGAGGTACCTTGCGGCATCGCGCACCTTCCGAAGGAAGCGCCGTTTCCGCCTCGGTCTTGGATCGAGCGTGGCTACAACGTCCAGCACTGGACCGAATTCGCGAGCGGGGGACACTTCGCAGCGATGGAAGAGCCTGAAGCATTGGCAACGGATATCGGCACCTTTTTCCGAAGATTCCGGAGCAACTTTCGAACTTAACTTCTGCTGGTGAGAGAACTCACAGAACGAAACCGGCAACGGGCGCGTTCCTGCTCCACGCCCTCATTCGGGAGGCCAACCGGAAGCTATGCCGCTTGTTCGCGTAACGCCGCCATCACACTCCTTAACCGTGAAGTGACTGTCGTCCGTCGATTTATACTTCGCGCGCACACCCGCGCCCCTACCCGCGAGGGCGCAAGAATTCTCCCAGCCTCTATAGCGATCCCCCCCCGGCAGGATTTGACCCTCGTTCTTTCGTGCCCCTAGAATGAACGGTCCTGCTTTCGGTTCCGGCTCTCGCTATGGCGCTTCGTCTTTACAACACGCTCTCCGGCAAGGTGGAAGAGTTTCGTCCGCTGGTGGATAACGAGGTTCGCATGTACGCTTGCGGGCCCACGGTTTACGACTATGGACACATCGGGAACCTGCGGACGTTTATCGCGGTGGACCTTCTACGTCGTTTTCTGCGCCAGAGCGGCTACAAGGTGCGGCACGTGATGAACATCACCGACGTGGATGACAAGATTATCCGCAATTCTGCACGCGACGGTGTCAGCGTTCAGCAATACACCGCGAAATATGAGAAGGCGTTTCTCGATGATATCTCCGCGCTAAACATCGAGCGGCCGATACTGGTGCACGCGACGGAGCACATTCCCGAGATGGCGGAATTCATCGCTGAACTACAGAAAAAGGGATTCGCCTACCGGATGGAGGACGGGTCTTACTATTTCAGGATTGCGAAGTTTCCGGCGTACGGAAAGCTCTCCAAGAAAGATTTTGCCGGGATGGAAGACGGTGCGCGCGTAGACGTGGATGAATATGAGAAAGACAGCGCGCGCGATTTTGCCCTCTGGAAGGCGCCAAAACCGGGCGAGACTTCGTGGGAGACGGTGATCGGGCCGGGGCGGCCGGGCTGGCACATCGAGTGCTCGGTGATGGCCATGGAGGAATTGGGCGAGACCTTCGACCTGCACGCGGGCGGAGAGGATTTGATCTTTCCTCACCATGAGAACGAAATCGCGCAATCGGAGGCGCTCACCGGAAAACCGTTTGCGCACTTCTGGTTTCATGTACGTTTTCTTTTGGTCGAGGGCGAGAAGATGTCCAAGAGCCTGGGCAACTTCTACACCCTGCGCGATTTGGTGCTCATGGGGCATAAACCGTCGTCGATCCGATTTCTGCTGGCTTCAGTTCCGTATCGCAATCAGCTTAACTTCACTTTTGATGGACTGAAGCAGGCCGCTGTATCGGTGGAGCGGTTGCGGAATTTCCAATCACGTTTGACGGAAGGAAACTTTTCGGCAGGCGCAAACGACAGCATGGCCGAGTTGGCGCGGGAGACCACCGAACGCATGCGCGCGGGCATGGACGACGACCTTAACACGGCACAAGCGCAGGCTGCGATCTTCGACATGGTGCGCAAGGCCAACGCCGCGATGGACGCGGGGCAATTCAAGAAAGATGACGTTCCCGCGCTCCTTGCCGTGCTTCAGAGCTTCGATGAACTATTTGCTGTGTTGCAAGACGACGATGGGACGAAGATTCGCCGGGTTGTGGAGTGGGCGAAGGCGGAAGGTCGCGAGATCAGCAAAGATCTGCTTGAGAGTGTGGGAGCGCCGCAACTTTCCGACGCCGACATTGAAAACAGAGTCGCGGCGATGGAAGCAGCACGTCGATCCCGCAATTTCAAAGTGTCGGATACGATCCGTTCTGAACTTGGCGCTCTCGGCATCATTGTTGAAACCACGAAAGACGGCGCTCGCTGGAAACGAAAATAAGAAATAGCGCCTCTACCTGGGCATCTTTTATAGGTGACGCGGCAAGTAGAGGCCTTGGCTGCACGATGGCTATCTGACCGTGCAGCCCGCAGCGCCGAAGTCCAGCGCAGAGTTACCCGTCGGTCCACACACCTGCTGATTCCATTGCTTTTTCAAATCGCTCGCTTTGGGGATGGCAAGCTGTTGGCGAGTTACCTTGGCCGCGACGAGTTGGGTCTGGGTTTGCGGGATCAGGCCGGCAAAACTGGCGACCGTCGTCAGGATCAAATTGACCCCCGCGGTAACCCGGGCTGAAAGAACTGGATCACTGATATGCGCGGTCTGCAGAAGGACTGGCAGGCTCTGGTTGATGTCCGCGATTACGCTCTGGATTTTTTGCAGGGCGCTTGCGGTCGGGTTCGCTTTGTATTGGTTGTAAAGCGTGGCCAGCAGATTCAAGTCCTTGCTGGCTTGTGCCGAAATATTCTGGATGGCGGTAGCCTCTGTCGGGTTAATCTGCCGGCCGGATTCCAGCGTGGTAATGATGGTGCCGAGGTTCAGCGCCATCTGGGTTAGCGCTGGCAAGTCGGCGAGAGCGATACTGATCCACTGCGTGCTGCATCCAGCCGCTACCAGTGAGATTGACAATACAATGGCGAGAACGGTTCTCGACTTTGAAATTGAGTTTAGTTTTGAGATTGAGCTCGAGTTCATAGTAAAACTTCTCCTTTTTTCCTGGTTGTGATTTCTGACTTTCACCGATTCGCGGACTACAATCGAATGCAGCCGGCAGCCGGCAACGAACAGCTAAGAATGAAATCTCTCGACGAATATCTTCAGGAGGCCGAAGTGGCGCATGGTCATCTCTGCGCCGGGCAGGTCCTGGGGGTCCGCCTGGCCATGCTCGGCCTGACGAAACTCGGCATCGACGATCCTCGCGGCAACGATCGCAAACGCCTGGTTACTTTTGTGGAAATCGACCGCTGCGCGACGGATGCGGTCGCTGTGGTTACCGGCTGCCGACTTGGTAAACGTGCCCTGAAGTTCCGCGACTGGGGCAAAATGGCAGCAACCTTCGTCGACGTGAACACTGGCAAAGGCGTGCGCATCGCGGCCAAGGAATCGTCAAAAGCCCTGGCGCGGCAGATGCATCCTGAACTCGCAAATAAAAATAGCCAGCAGATGCTGGCTTATCGTGAAATGCTCGAGGACGATCTATTCACCACGGAATGGGTGAAAGTCGATCTGCCCCCGGAAGAATTCCCCGGATACAAAAGTGAACGAATTGTTTGCGAAGTCTGTGGCGAAGGCATTAATTTTCGCCGCGAAGTGCGTCGTGACAGAAAATTACTCTGCCGATCATGCGCCGGTGAACGATATTACGAGCCGTTGTGAACGAGCAACGCAGCGACGCTAACGAAACTTACGCTGCCCGCTCGTAGGCATGGGCCACCCGCAGGATTGTAGTTTCGTCGAAGTGCTTGCCTAGGATCTGCAATCCGACTGGCAGATTCTCTTTGGTCTCTCCGCAAGGGATGGAGATTCCGGGAATCCCCGCCAGGTCCGCGGTGACCGTAAAAATGTCGGCGAGATACATTGCCAGGGGATCCTCGACCTTTTCGCCCAGCTTGAATGCGGCCGTCGGACTGGTCGGCGTGACGATCGCATCCACTTTCCTGAAGGCCTCCTCGAAGTCACGGACCAGCAGCGTGCGCACTTTCTGCGCTTTCAGGTAGTAGGCGTCGTAATATCCCGCGCTCAACGCATACGTGCCTAACATGATTCGGCGCTTCACCTCGGCTCCAAAGCCGTGATCGCGGCTGCGGCGGTACATTTCGGAAAGCGTGCGCGCACCGCTGGCGCGGTAACCGTAGCGGACGCCGTCGAAGCGGGCCAGGTTCGACGACGCCTCGGCTGTGGCCACGATATAGTAAGCCGGAATCGCGTATTCCGTGTGCGGCAGCGAGACCGGAACGATTTCGCAGCCCAATTCCGCCAACTTTTGAATTGCTGCTTCTACCGACGTTCTGACTTCGGAGTCCAATCCTTCGCCAAAATATTCTTTGGCTACACCCAGTTTCAGTCCGCGCACCGGCTTCTCCAGTTCCGCGATGTAGTCAGGAACCGGCACTTCAGCGGACGTAGCGTCCATGGGATCGCGGCCTGCGATGATGCGCAGCACGATGGCCGCATCTCTCACAGTCTTGGTGAGCGGCCCAATATGATCGAGCGACGACGCGAAGGCGATCAGTCCATAGCGCGAGACTCGGCCGTACGTCGGCATTAGTCCGACCACTCCACAAAACGACGCGGGTTGACGGATCGAGCCGCCGGTATCTGATCCCAACGTGGCCACAGCCATGTCCGCTGCAACCGCTGCTGCTGATCCTCCCGAGGAACCTCCGGGGACGCGGCTCAGGTCGCGCGGATTGTGAACCGGATGCCACGCCGAATTCTCAGTTGACGATCCCATGGCAAATTCATCGCAGTTGAGTTTGCCTAGGACAACGGCGCCCGCGGCTTCCATCCGAGCCACCGCCGTGCAGTCATACGGCGGAATATAGTTGCCCAGAATTTTCGAGCCGGCCGTCGTGCGCACGCCGCGGGTCACCATCACATCCTTGATGCCGACCGGAACTCCGCCCAGCGGTGGCAGATTCTCGCCCTTCGCAGCAGAAGCGTCGATCTCGGCAGCCTTGGCGAATGCACGGTCTTTGCTCAGCGTCAGGTACGCGCCAATCTGCGGATCGTTTTTTTCTATCTTGGAGTAGAACGCCTCGGCCAAAGTCGTAGCCGTGATCTTACGCTCCTGCACGGCGGAGCGAGCGGCATCGATGGTAAGTGAGTTCAAATCCATAACAGAAATGTATGTCATTGCTTAGCGATTCGTTGCCGAATGGAAACCAATCACTCGCCTCGAACCGTGCTCTATCTCTCGATCACCTTTGGCACTTTGAAAAATGTTCCATCCGTATCGGGAGCGTTTTGCAGGGCAACTTGATGCAGTAATGATTTTCTCAGACCTTCGAGAATGTCTGCGCGGCTGGTGTAGGCGAAGCGCGCGCTGCCAGTTTTCGACTCATCCACTCCATACCTGTCCGACACCTGCGCCATGGGCGGCACGTCGGCTGTATCCAACTGATTCAGCCGATCGACGTAATCGAGAATCGAATTCAGATCGCGAAGCATGCGTGCGCGTTCGTCCTCGGTCAACTCCAGATTTGCCAGATCGGCGACGTAGGCGACGTCTTTTTCAGTAACTTTCATTTCGTATGGGGTGCGGATTCTTAGGCGACAGGCACTTGTGTCTGCTTCGGGCTCTGATTCCAGCGCAAACCCGATCTAGTTTTTCTTCTATATTTTCAGAATAGCAGCTTCGGCAGGGTAAATGAGCCATGTTTTCGAGAATATATTGCTATTGTTTTCAGCAGCTTAAACAGGTTTTAGCCTCACCAGGGGCTTGACAAGATTTCGGCAAAAAGCACTTTTTGCACCTATTTTGGTGCATTTCCCTTTCGCGCTGCTTAGCCGTTTCTATCCTTCGCTCGGAAACTCGTCCCCGACAAAGGCTATTGCTTCCTCCCTGCTGAGCAGGCGTCCTTCCAGTTGTCCGTCCTCCACCGCCGACAGAATTTTCTTGAATTGTGGTCCGGGCTTGTAGCCCAGTGCGATCAGGTCGTCGCCGTTGATCAGCAAAGCCGGCTGCATGATTTCCCGCGGCATCGAGGCCATCTTTTCGCGCGTGAAATCATATGTGGTGAGATCGCCGTGGCTGGATTCGCAATCCATGAGGTGCAATTGGAGGTGTTCGTCGAAACCCGGCATGCGAACGAATCGCTTAAAGGTTGATTCCCTCATCCGCTGCACGTGCGCGAAGCGCATGTGATTGTCGACCAGCGAGAGAATTTGTTCGGTATCGTCCTTGGAAAAGCGCAGGCGGCGGCAGATGTCTTCGGCGATCTTGACTCCGACATCGACGTGTCCATCAAAACGAATGCGGTCCGGCGCTATTCGGAATGTCGCTGGCTTACCTACATCGTGCAACAATGCGCCCCAAGCCAGTGTGATCGGGCATGGATACGGCAGCTTCTCCAGCAAGAGCAGCGTGTGCACAAAGACATCGCCTTCCGGATGAAACTGGGGCGGTTGCTCAACTCCTTTCATCGCTTCGACCTCGGGCAAGACCTCGTGCAGCAATCCGGTTTCGTCGAGCAGAAGAAAAGCCTGACGCGCATGGCCCTCGGTCAGCATTTTGGTAAGCTCGTCGCGCACGCGTTCTCGTGATACCTGACTAATCTGTGACGCTAGTTTTCGAATCGCCTGAAATGTTGTGAGCTCGATGGCGTAGCCAAAGCGCGCCGCAAAGCGTACGGCACGCAGCATCCGGAGCTTGTCTTCGGAGAACCGCCGCCCTGGATCGCTGATGGTTCGAATGATTCCCGCTTCCAGATCTTGGCGTCCGCCAACGAAATCTAAGACTTCGTTCGTGATTGGATCAAGCAGCAGTCCGTTGATCGTGAAATCCCGGCGCTCCACGTCTTCCCGCGGATCTTTGGTGAAGCGAACCTCGTCGGGATGACGGCCGTCGCTGTACCCGATATCGCTGCGAAAGGTGGCAACCTCAACCACGTAAGCGTGCGGAGAAACATACCCAGTCGCATCTCGGATAAGTGGCTCCGGCATGCCTGCAGCGTTCCATCTGGCCGTGGGCTGCGGCACCAGCACTACGCCGAACTGCACACCCACCGCGTAGGTTTCGGGGAAAATGCGCATGACTTCGTCGGGAGTCGCGTCCGTCGTAACGTCGTAGTCGGCAGGCGCGCGGCCGAGCAGCAGATCGCGCACGCACCCGCCGACCAGATAGGCTTTGTGACCGTGCTCCCGCAGGCTGCGGACGATCGAGATGGCAAAGTCTTGGAGCATGGCAGATGCGACGGGCTCTAGCAGATAATATATGGCTAATGCCTGACGCCTACATCCTCGGAATCGAAACTTCCTGCGACGAGACCGCCGCGGCCGTGGTGCGCTCGGGCGAGCAGATCGCTTCCAATGTCGTGTTCTCGCAGATCGCTACCCATCAGCCCTATGGCGGAGTCGTGCCCGAGCTGGCATCCCGCGAGCATTTGCGCGCGATCGTGCCGGTCGTCCGCAAGGCGCTGGCCGACGCCGGAAAGACTTATCAGTCGGTCGATGCCCTGGCGGTGACCCAGGGTCCGGGGCTTGCAGGCGCACTGCTCGTTGGCATCAGCTACGCCAAGGCGCTGGCGTTCGCTCTCGACAAGCCCCTCATCGCCGTGAACCATCTCGAAGGCCACATTCATGCGGTTCTACTGGAGGAGCGCCGAAAGGGAAATTACGATCTGCGTTTCCCGGTGCTGGCGCTAGTCGTCTCCGGCGGTCACACTCATCTTTATTTGGCAAGCCGGAAAGACAGCAGCTGGTCCTATCAGAATATCGGTCACACGCGTGACGATGCCGCCGGGGAAGCTTTCGACAAAGTCGCAAAGCTGCTCGGGCTGGGATATCCCGGCGGTCCCATCGTCGACAAGCTTTCTACTCATGGCGATCCTTACGCCGTGAAGTTTCCGCCATCGCAGCTCAAGCACCGAGATCGCAACGATCAGAAAGCCGGCCGGACATACGATGGCCCGCGCTTTGATTTTTCTTATAGCGGGATCAAGACCGCGGTTCTGCGCTACGTAGAAACTCACAACCTGCAAGGTTCGATCGCCGACCGGCGTAGTGCGCTTTCGACCATCCCCAAACCCAAACTGGAGGACTATATATCGAACTGCGACCAACAGACGCTCGACCTTGTGGCTTCGTTCCAGCGAGCGCTGGTCGAAGACCTGGTGGGGAAAACGTTGTCTGCGGCGCGCGCCTATGACGTCGCCACCTTGTTCGTCACCGGGGGCGTAGCGGCCAATCAGGAATTGCGCCAGCAATTCGAGAGCCACGCGGCGAGAGAAGGCCTTCTCGTATATTTTCCTTCGCGTCCGCTGTCAACCGACAACGCCGCGATGATTGCAGCCGCTGCCTATCCCAAGTTTCTGGCGGGTGATTTCGCGTCAATGGATTTCTCGGCGGAAGCAGGAATGGCGTTGCAGTGAAGCAGCATTCAGCATTCGGCACTCAGCGCTCAGCGACGGGCCCCAGGACCAGGAACCTTACGGGGCAAATAAGCGCTGATTGCTGACTGCTAAGCGCTGCTCTTCGCTGCCTGTGCCTTGTCTCCCAGGACCACTTGCAGCGCCTTGCCGAGTTGGTCTTCGATATCGATGTCTTTGAATATCGTGTAGTTGGCCCGCTTTTCGGTGTGCTCGAAACCACTCTGTTTGCCGGCCACTATCACCACCGGAATGGCAGCCAGAGCAGGATTGCTTTTCACCGCCGTGATGAACTCGCTGCCATTCATCTTCGGCATTTGGATATCGGTAACGATAATGTCCGGCCGCACCCGCTTCAGCGCTTCCAGTGCTTCTTGTCCATTGGTTGCCGACTCCACGGTAAAGCCGCGCTCCTCGAGGAAGCGGCACACGGTATGTCGAATGAGCATGGAGTCGTCGACAACCAAAGCCACAACTGACATGACCTCTCCGCGGGCAACTATTCCCAGGCTGACACTAGCAAACTGTGAATGATCCAAACAAGAGAAAGGCCCCGGGGAAGATTACCTTCGTCACGCTTAGTCCGCAAACGAAAGGGAGCTTCAGGATTCGTTCTTCAGCCGGGTGTCTTCGATCATCATGTCCTTGAACTCGCTAGATTCGAAGATGTCGCCACACTCCAGGCACTCGACGAATTCGGCGTCGTCTTCGCGGGCTACAATCTGCACGCGCGGGTGCTTACATTCATTCATGGGACTGCTCTTCTCGGGGGGTTGCGACGGCGTGATTGGAGTCATAAACCCGGACGATCACGCTCGGCCTGGCAAGGCTGCGGTGAAGTTTGCCGGAAATTGGCGGTATTTTAGCCTGACTGTTTGGCTTGTCAAGTCTTTTCGCAGAAAATTCGGTTTTGCCTCAATGGCCACCGGTTCGAACAGTGCTCTGGGAAAGGTTTGCCCAATTACCTCTCGGAAGCTGCAGAAAATGGAAATACGACCGAAAAGATCGCCATCCTATAAGCCGCTAAGGACAATATAGTTACCATTGGATTAAGAATTTGGCCGTTCCCTGCGGACAGTTGCAATCCGAGCCAGTTGTCCCTTACAATAATCATATCCGACTGAAAAGGTCGGAATTGGCAATCGGACTGGCGATGCTGAAGCTTACCAAAAAAGCCGACTACGGATTGATGGCGATGAAGCACTTGGCCGAGCGGGCGCCTTACGGTGCCTGCAGTGCGAAGGATGTCGCCGACGCCTATGGCATTCCGCAGGAAGCGCTGGCCAAGATTCTGCAGCGGCTGGTCAAGGCCGGCTTGCTGCACTCGCAACACGGCATGAACGGCGGCTACAAACTGGCGCGCGATCCCGGAGCGATTAGCGCGTTTGAAGTCATTCGGGCCATCGACGGTCCGCTGTTCATTACTTCCTGCATCACGGTTCGCGGTGAATGCGATCAAACCGATCGCTGCACAATTCGCGAGCCGCTGCGCCGGGTCAACGAGAGCATCGAACAGGTATTGCGGCGCATCAGTATCTCAGAGATGAAAGAAGAGACGCATTCCCAGGAAGAACTGGAAACAAAGAAACCGGCTGAGCTGGTGACGATTACATAAAAGGTAGGAGAGCAATCATGAGCACAGATGTGAAGACGATCCCCCAGGCAGAACACGTAGCTCCCGAAGGAGTCAAGCTGCCCGTCTACATGGACAACCACGCCACTACGCCCATGGATCCGCGGGTGCTGGAAGAGATGCTGCCCTATTTCATGGAGAAGTTTGGCAACGCCGCCAGCCGCAATCACTCATTTGGCTGGGCGGGTGAGGAGGGTGTCGAAACCGCGCGTGAACGGGTTGCCAAACTGGTCGGCGCCACCACCAAGGAAATCATCTTTACCTCGGGTGCCACCGAGAGCGACAACCTCGCCATCAAGGGCGTGGCCGAGATGTACAAGGAAAAAGGCAATCACATTATCACCGCCGTGACCGAGCATAAGGCCGTGCTCGACACCTGCAAGCGTCTGGAAAAGTACGGCTATCGCGTCACGTATTTGCCGGTACAAAAAGACGGGATCGTCGACCTCGAAGATCTGAAGCGTGCCATGGATGAAAAGACCATCCTGGTAACGATCATGTGGGCCAACAACGAAATTGGCGTGCTGCAGCCGGTTGCGGAAATCGGCAAGCTCTGTCGCGAACGTGGAATCATTTTCCATACTGACGCAACTCAGGCTGTTGGCAAAATCCCAGTAGACGTAAACGAGAGCAACATCGACGTTATGTCGATTTCGGCGCACAAGATGTACGGACCCAAAGGCGTGGGCGCGTTGTATGTCCGGCGCAAGAACCCCCGCGTGCAGATTTCGGCCATCATCGATGGCGGCGGTCACGAGCGCGGCATGCGTTCGGGAACTCTTAACGTCCCGGGAGTTGTTGGTCTTGGCAAGGCCTGCGCGATCGCTTCAGAGGAAATGGCCAAGGAATCCTGCAAACTCGCAGGCCTGCGCAACCGCCTCCGCGACAGAATCATGGGCGGACTCGACGAGGTCTACATCAACGGCTCAATGGAGCATCGTCTACCCGGCAACCTCAACATCAGCTTCGCCTATGTAGAGGGCGAGTCGTTGCTGATGGGCATCAATGATATCGCAGTTTCTAGCGGCTCGGCCTGCACCTCAGCGACGCTGGAACCATCTTATGTATTGAAGGCTCTCGGTACCGGGGATGACCTGGCGCACAGTTCAATCCGCTTCGGCCTGGGACGTTTCAACACTGAAGCCGAAGTCGATTACGTAGCCGACCGCGTGGTCGAAACCGTAAGCCGGCTGCGCGAACTCTCGCCGCTCTACGAGATGGCGAAAGAAGGTGTGGATTTGAAGAGTGTGAAGTGGGCAGCAGAGTAGTTGCCCCCCGAGACGTAGCGAGCTACGTCTCTAAAGTGGGGATGTTGGACCGTAGAAGCGTTGCTTGCAATGTTTTCTTCGGCAGACAAATTCTAAGGAGAAAGCAAATCATGGCATACAGCGATAAGGTTCTAGATCATTATTCCAACCCGCGCAACGTCGGATCGTTGGATAAGAACAGCTCCGAAGTTGGGACGGGACTGGTCGGGGCGCCCGAGTGCGGCGATGTAATGAAGCTGCAGATCAAAGTCAACCCGCAAACCAACGTCATTGAAGACGCGAAGTTCAAGACCTTCGGATGCGGCTCGGCCATTGCGTCCTCATCGCTCGCCACCGAGTGGGTCAAGGGCAAGACCGTGGACGAAGCTCTGCAGATCAAGAACACCGAAATCGTCAAAGAGCTCTCGCTGCCGCCAGTGAAGATTCACTGCTCGGTGCTGGCGGAAGATGCGATCCGCGCCGCCATCCACGACTGGAAGAAGAAGCAGGACGTAGCGAAGCCGACGGCGGTCGCAGCGCAATAAATGTAGGCGCGGGCGTCCTCGCCCCGTGCGGGAGCGCGACACTGCAATCGACAGCGAAACTATGAACGCAACAACCACAGCAGCTCCGGCCAAAGGTGTGCAGGTAACCGACAAAGCTTTGGCGCGGATTCGCACCGCCATTGTGAAAGAAGGCATCTCGCCCGAGCAGGGCGGATTGCGTCTGGGTGTGCAGGGCGGCGGATGCTCCGGCTTGAGCTATAACATTCGCTTCGACACGCAACCGCGCGAGCGCGACCGCATCTTCGAATTCGGGGACGTGCGGGTTTTCGTCGATCCAAAATCGTTCATCTATCTGCACGGCATGACCCTGGATTACCAGGAGACGCTCATGCAACAGGGCTTCGTGTTCGTGAACCCGAACTCAACCAAGTCGTGTGGTTGCGGTACGTCGTTCTCGGGCTGATGGCGATGGTGTGTGGCGCGGGCGCCTCGCTCGCGAAGGTTTGTCCAGCACCGTGCGTGCAGCCGAATAAGCCCATGCGAAAAGGCAAACAACAGATTTGTCGATGACGACTGATTCCAACACGAGCTCTTCTCTGGTAGCGATGGGCGAAGCGACTGCCACATGCTGGTCTTGCGGCACGATGCGCGCCGTCCACTTCTGCAGTTCTTGCGGCAGGGTGCAGCCACCGAGGCCGGTAGATTATTTCACCTTCTTCGCACTGCCCCGCAAATTGAATCTCGATACTGCGCTTCTGGAGCGGGAGTTCTACGAGTTGAGCCGGAAGCTTCATCCCGACCTTTGCGCCCGTGCCGATAAACGAGAACAGGAATGGAGCTTGGAGCAAAGCTCGCTGCTGAACGACGCCTACCGCACCCTGAAGGATCCGATCAAGCGCACCGAATATTTGCTGCGCCTCGAAGGCGTGGAACTCGAGGAACAGTCGAAGACAGCAACAGAAAAAGCCCGAGCCACGGGCCAGATCAAAAAACAGGTTGTTCCTCCGGATCTGTTGGAAGAAGTTTTTGAACTCAACATGCAACTGGAAGAGCTCCGCGCACAGAAAAAACTCGGGGAAGACGATCCTGCTTTGGTTGAAGAAATAGTAAGACAAAAGCTGGAACTCGAAGAGAAATACGAGACGCTGGCGGAGGAACTAAAAACGTATTGGAACGACTGGGACCGTCTTTCCGACGACAGCCCCGAAGAAACCCGGCGCAAGGTTCGCGACAAGATGGTGGACCTGCTGAATCGCCGCTCGTACATCAGAAACTTGGTTCGGGACGTAAATGAAGTGCTGGAAGGATAGCACTCAGCACTCAGCCGTCAGCACTCAGCCCCGCGAGTTTCAGGCTGGCGCTGGTAAAGATAGGTTTGACTGACTGCTGAGTGCTGACTGCTGAGTGCTTATGTCCAACGATCGCATCGTCGGCATCGATCTCGGAACCACCAACTCTCTGGTGGCTTTCATGCAGGGGGAAAGCCCTGTCGTCATACCCGGCGAAGATGGTCTGAATCTTGTCCCTTCGGTCGTCGCGCTGGATGAACGAGATCAGATCATCGTCGGCAATGCCGCGCGCAAATATCTGATCGAAACTCCGGAACGCGCAGTCTATTCGATCAAACGCCTCATGGGCCGCGGCGTCGAAGACATCCAGGAAGAGCTCAAGCTGTTCCCGTTTCAGCTGGCGCCAGATTTGCAGGCCGGAGAAGTCTTGCGCATCACGCTCGGACAGAAAACCTTCACCCCGCCAGAGATTTCCGCGTTCATTCTGCGCCAGCTCAAACGCAATGCCGAGCGCTTTTTCAACGCCCCAGTCACTAAGGCCGTGATTACGGTACCGGCTTATTTCAATGACGCACAGCGGCAGGCCACCAAAGACGCCGGCCGCATCGCCGGTCTCGAAGTTTTGCGCCTGGTAAACGAGCCGACCGCCGCCTCCCTCGCCTACGGCCTTGATAAAAAACAAAACGGCATCGTCGCAGTCTACGATCTGGGCGGCGGCACCTTCGACGTTTCCATCCTCAAACTGCACGACGGCATTTTTGAAGTCATCGCAACTAATGGAGACACGCACCTCGGCGGCGACGACATCGACAATCTGATGATCAAGATTGCCATCGACGACATCCTCGGCGACGCGAATCTCGATGTCTCTCGCAATAGCGAAATTGTCGCCACAATTCGCAAGGCCGTCATCGAAGCCAAGATCGCATTGTCTTCGGAATCAGCCACGGAACTGGACATTGAACTGCCCCAGGGCAAGCGCTATCAGCGCGAGATCACGCGCGAACAATTCGAACAATTGATCCAGCCAATCATCGATCGCACCGTCGGACCGTGCAAACAAGCAATGAAAGACGCTGCGCTCAAGCCGCAGCAGATTGATGAAGTCGTACTCGTCGGCGGTTCCACGCGCATCCCCAAAGTACGCGCGCTCGTCGAATGGTTATTTCAGCGCAAGCCGCATACCGGCCTCAATCCTGACGAAGTCGTGGCTCTAGGCGCGGCGGTACAGGCCAACATTCTTGGCGGCGGCTCTGAAGCTACCGAGAACATGCTGCTGCTCGATGTCACGCCTTTGTCGCTGGGCATCGAAGTCGCCGGCGGCGTGACCGACAAAATCATTCTGCGCAACTCGACCATTCCGGCTTCAGCCACCCAGTACTACACCACGCAAGTTGACGGTCAGGCTAACGTTGCCATCCACGTCCTGCAAGGTGAGCGCGAACTCGCCAAAGACTGCCGCTCGCTTGCTCGCTTCGATCTGAAGGGAATTCCGCCGATGACCGCCGGAATGCCGCGCATTGAAGTCAAGTTCCTGATCGATGCCAACGGCATCCTGCACGTCTCCGCGCGCGAGCAACGCAGCGGTACGGAATCTGAGATCGAAGTGCAGCCCAGCTATGGACTCACCGACGATCAAGTCGAAAGCATGATTCTTGATTCCTTCGACTACGCCGAAGAAGACTTCCGTCGACGGCAAGTGATCGAGGCGCGCAACGAAGCAGACACGATTCTCGCCGCGCTCGACAAAGGCAAGAAGAGCCCCGCGTGGGGGCAACTCACCAGCGACGAAAAGAAAAAGATCGCCAAGCTGGAAAAAGCATTGACCCTGGTCAAAGGCGACGACGATCATCAGGCCATCCGGAAGGCAATCGACCTTTTGAACCAGGGCACAATGCGTCTCGCGGAACTGATGATGGACACCGCCGTGAGCACCGCGCTCAAAGGCAAGACGATGGAAGAAGCCGACATGGGCGAAGGATCGGAAACCGGCCATCCGGTGGCGAGAGCCGATTTCGAGTAGACAAATTTTGACCACGTAGCCCCGGACGCCTCGTCCGGGCGCTTTGCGCGAGGATGGCTTCAAGGAGCACTCATGGCAGACGAGAAAACAAAAGGATCGGGAACCGCAACCGTGGACTCACCCGGCGAAAACACCG
Source organism: uncultured Acidobacteriota bacterium (assembly GCA_963762385.1). GTDB lineage: Bacteria > Acidobacteriota > Terriglobia > Terriglobales > Acidobacteriaceae > JABDBE01. Next base: position 593,513 of record CAVXKN010000004.1, read on the forward strand.
TTCAGCTAACCTTCTTGCCCGAAGGCAGGATTGTCGAGTTCGAGCACGACAAACTCCCCTACAAGGATCACGGTAAGGAGCAATCGATCCTCGATGTGGCCTTGAACTACGGCGTCCGCCTGGACCACGCCTGCGGCGGCAACTGCGCCTGCACCACCTGCCACGTATGGGTGAAAGAAGGCGCCGAGAATCTCTCGGAAATGGACGACGACGAAGCCGATCGTCTGGACATGGCAGCCGATTTACAGTTAAACTCTCGTCTCGGCTGTCAGGCCGTCATTACCAAACCCGGCAAAGTCGTGGTCGAGATCCCGTCATGGAATCGCAACTACGTGTCGGAAGAGCACTAGAAAAGCAGCAATTAGCACTCAGCACTTAGCATTCAGCCAGTCAAGATTTTGCCAGCTGCAGAATCGCAGGGACTAATTGCTAAGTGCTGACTGCTGACTTCGCAAGGAGCCACATGCCAAAAGATCTGACTTGGGATGACGCCGAAGACATCGGCATCCTGCTTTCGGAAGCGCATCCTGAACTCGAACCACTCTCGATCCGTTTCACTGATCTCCACGGCTACGTAACCGCACTGCCCGAGTTCAAAGACGATCCCAAGAAATCTACCGAGGGCAAGCTTGAAGCCATCCAAATGGCCTGGCACGACGAGTTCTTGGACAGAACGCAAGCGTAAACCCGTGATGTTGTACGATCTTCCAGCAACCCTTGATCGCGCGTTCTTCTGATGAATCACTCACGGCGCGGCGTACAGGATGAACTCCAATCGCAGTCGAAAGAGATGCATCACGCTGAAAGCTGGTTCGAGGCTTATTCGAACCTGAGCGCAATGTTAATTCTGACTGCGGGCTTCTTGCTTCGTCTGCGCGCCGCATCCGGAACATTTCTGAATCCAGACGAAGCGCTGCATTACCTCCTTGCCAATCAGTCCTCATGGCGCCTGGCTTATCGTGTGAGTCTGACCAACGCCCATCCTCCGCTTCTGACCCTGGCACTTTACATTTGGCGCGGAGTGGGCACCTCGGAGTTTGTTCTTCGCCTTCCATCGGTAATTGCAGGCACGGCATTTTGCTGGATCTTTTTCAAATGGCTCACCCGTATTCTTGGGCCGGTCACGGGTCTTATCGGCTTAGTCTTGATGACCTTTCTTCCACCGATGATTGCTCTCTCGGCGGAAGTGCGGCAGTATGCGCTGCTGCTGTTTTTCCTGGCCGCATCCGCCTATTTGTTGGAACTCGCATTGGCGAAGAACTTGCCCGGCCTGATGCTGCTATCGGCGCTCTCTCTTTGCCTTGCGCTGCTCTCTCATTATTCGGCAATTCTTTTTGCGGCGGCAATCGGTGCGTATTCTCTGCTTCGCGTGATCGCTCGCCGTCCGGCAACCCAGGTCAGCATCGCCTGGGTTATGGGGCAGATGGCGGCCCTCGGACTCATCGCGTCTCTATACGTCACGCACATTTCAAAGTTGAAGGGAGACTATGCGTCCGAAACCATCAACGGATGGCTGGCCAATTCCTTCTATCGTCCAGGCCACGACAATCCGCTCTTGTTCGTGATCGCGAGAACCGGTGGAGTCTTCCAGTACATCTTCGGACAGCTCGCTGTCGGCGACATTGCTTTCCTGGCATTTATTGCGGGGATCATTTTGCTGTGGAGAGAAAAGCTTTCGCCCGAAGACTCAAACATCCCTTCCCGGCAATTGGTAGCTCTTCTCATTCTGCCATTCGCACTCGCCGCCGGAGCCGCGATCGCCAGAATCTATCCCTACGGCGGAACCCGCCATTCTGCGTTTCTGATCATGTTTGCTGTGGCTGGCGTCAGCTTTCTCGTGGCTCAGTTGGCGAAGCAACAGATCACACGTGGACTCTCGATCGCTTTCCTGATCGTCGTGGTCTGCAACGCGTTCGGAAAACCGCATCGTCCGTACATACTTCGCGAAGATCAAAGCCGGGTGCAGATGGTTCGCGCCCTGGGGTTCATCCACGCACAAATTCCACAGTCCGACCTGATCTTCGTCGATTACCAGACCCGTCTCTTGCTCGGCTATTACTTTTGCCCGGACCGGCTGGTATCGTTTTCTGCCCCGGTTGGAAGTTTGGAGCAGTTTCAGTGCAGCGGCTATCAGGTCGTATCAGCGGGTCCCGACCTCTACATATTCAATGGTGAAAACTTCCTGCCCCGATGGGACAAACTGTTGCGAACCGTCCCGATGAAATCCGGTCAATCGGTTTGGGTCATGCAGGCCGGATGGGACGTGGATTTATTGCATAACCTCCAGAGCGGAGCGCCCGAGTTCCGCGAACTCAAGCCGCAGTCATTCGGAAAGAATATTACGATCTTCAAGGTAACAACTGGGCAGCTGATCCCGGACTAGCTCACAATCGGCAAGGCCCGTATCCGCTTCTTCGTCGCCGCAAAAATCGCATTGCACAGAGCGGGCGCAAGCGGCGGCACCGGAGGCTCCCCCGCGCCCGTCGGCGCTTCCGTGCTCGGAACCCAGTAAGCTTCAATCAGCGGCGACTCGTTCATGCGAATGGGCGCATAGTCGTCGAAATTGCCTTGCACCACTCGCCCCTTGTCGATCGTGATCTGCGCGCGCAGAGCGTTGGCGAGCGCGTAAGTCACTCCACCTTTGATTTGTTGTTCGAGAATGTTCGGATTCACCACCTGCCCGCAATCCATCGCCGCCACCGCACGATGCACTCGTGGCTGATCGTTCTCGATCGAGATCTCCACCACTTCGGCCATATAAGTGCCGAAACAGCCAAAGCAGGCAATCCCTTGATGGTGCCCGGCGGGCAGCGGTTTTCCCCAGCCGGCTTTTTCCGCGGCTAACTGCAAGACGCCGCGCATCCGCGCCGTATGCCAAACCGTGTCGAAGTATTTAATGTCTTCGTCCTTCGATAGCACGTGCAGCCGATATTCCAGCGGATCTTTTTTCGCCGCTGCCGCAAGTTCATCGATAAAAGATTCGCTGGCAAACCCGGCCTGCAGAGCATAGACCGAACGCATCCAGCCCAAGGGGACGGGAGTCTCGGTCATCACGTATTCCACGGTTGCGGCGGGAAAAGAATAGATCAGCGCAGCCTCATCGGGCAGGTCGGGATCGACTCCATTCGGGGTGGGCAACCCTTTCTGCCCGCTGATCGAGGGCGCGACAATCCGATGAGTGAACGTCATCGGCCAGCCCTGTCCATCGAGCACCGCACCTAGTTGGTGATGGCTCGCCGGACGGTAAGTCGAGTTCCTCATATCGTCTTCGCGCGTCCACAGTACCTTGACCGGAGCGTTCGCCGCTTTCGAGACCAACGCCGCCTCCACGCCGTAGTCATGCTCCAATCGCCGCCCGAACCCTCCACCCATCAGCGTGACGTTGACCTTAACCTGATCAGGATCCAGTCCGATCGCCTGCGCCACCGAGTCGCGCACATCCTGCGGCACCTGAGTTGGCGCCCACAGCTCGCAATTCGATCCGCGAAAGTGCGCCGTACAATTCCCCGGTTCCATCGCAGCGTGTGCCATCAGCGGAAGCTGGTACTCGGCTTCCACGCGTCGTCCCGAAGCTTTCGATACATCGCCGGTCGAGTACAGAGTCACAGCTTTGTTGGAGGCGGACTTCTTCAACGCTTCGAAGATCGCTGCCGAGTTGAGATCCTTGTTTGGCCCTTCATCCCATCGCACATTCAGCACCCGCCGTCCTTCCATCGCACTCCATACGCTGTCAGCGACAACGGCCACGGCCGAATCACTGATCCTTCCCACGAACCCAATACCAGAAATCTTTTTAGACTCTTTGTCATCAACGCTCGCAACCTTGCCTCCGATTACAGGACAGCGGGCCAGCACCGCGTACTTCATACCAGGCAAATGAAAATCGATACCAAACTCAGCCGTGCCGTCGACCTTTGAGGGCACATCAAGCCGCGGCAGTGGCTTGCCAACGATTTCGTAATCTTTGGCTTGCTTCAACGCAACGTCAGTCGGAATTGGTTGCGCGTTCGCCTTGCTCGCCAACTGTCCGTAGGTGAGCCGGCGATTGGACGCCGCATGCACCACCGCGCTGTTTTCGGCCTTGCACCCGGAGCGTGGAACTCCCCACTCTAAAGCGGCAGCGCTGATCAGCATTTCGCGCGCGGCCGCTCCAGCTTTTCGCATCGGATCCCACGTCGTTCGCACGCTCGCGCTGCCGCCGGTCGTCTGATCGCCATAGAGCGTGCTCGCGCCAGCTTGTTCAATCGTGATCTGCTTCCAGTCCGCTTCGAGTTCTTCGGCAAGGATCATGGGAAGCGACGTGCGCACGCCTTGTCCCATCTCAGACCGCGCCACTACGATCGTGATCTTTCCGTCGGGCGCGATCCTCAAATAAGCATTGGGAGCGAACGTGTTTTTCTCGGACGAATTCCCATGAGGCAGATAGAAACCAATGACGAGTCCTGCCCCAGCGGCGACCCCAGCAGCGACGAACTCACGGCGCGAAAGCGGACTCATCGCGTACCTCCCGTGCCCGCCGCCCGATGAATCGCGCGCCGAATCCGGTCGTAGGTCCCGCAGCGGCACAGGTTCCCAGACATCGCCTGCGTAATCTGATCATCGGAAGGCTGCGGAGTCTTAACCAGCAGCGCGGCAGCGGCCATGATTTGACCGGTCTGACAATAACCGCATTGCGGCACCTGCTCCTCGATCCACGCTTGCTGCAAGGGATGCAGACCGTTCGCCGACAAACCCTCAATGGTGGTGATATTTTTCGTGGCAACTTGCGAGACCGGCGTCGAACACGAACGCACCGGCGCGCCATCCACGTGGACCGTGCACGCGCCGCATAGACCGGCGCCACAACCAAATTTCGTTCCCGTCAATTCCAGCGTGTCACGTAGAACCCACAGCAGGGGTGTCTCGGGCGCAACGTTCACTTTCCGCTCACTGCCGTTGATGTGCAGAGTGATGGCTGCCATGATTAGAGGAGATCAGAATATCAGCAAGAAAGAAACTAGCAAGAATAGAGACGGCCTTCGGTAGTGGTGCCGTTTGATTGGCTGCTGTCCAATCTCTTGCATTCGTGGGCATCACCATTGGGAATAGAATATCCCTCGCGAGACGGAATAGCAGGGCAAGCACAATGAGCGACAGGCATATCCTTTTTCTTCTTTCATAACGATCTATGGATTTATCTGCACTGGAAAGAGCCGCGAGAGCGTCAGAGAACTCCTTAGATGGGCTGGGGTTCTGGCTATTCTTCTTTACGGCACTCGTGGTAATTGGCTTGATCGCCGAATATCGCCATGAAGTCGTTGAGTTTTGGGAAGAGATTAGACGGCCCGCTGCCATGTTCCCATGGCAGAAGTTTTGGGCCATAACTGGAGGAGTTCTGGTTACGACTGGAGTCGCAGGAGAGCTAATTGTTGGAATTGAATCGTCTCGGGAAGAAACTGGGCTGCGGAACACAAACCACCAGATTGAGAGTTTCCTGAATGACAAAGCCTCTGCAAACGAAAGAGAGGCAGAACAATTACGCAAGGATGCCGAGAGGTTGAAGACCGATAATCTCAAATTGAAAGCATCAATCCAACCACGGACTTTAGATGCTGACGCGCGAAAGGATATTGGCAAGGAACTATCAAAATTTGCCTCACACTTCTCTGGTCGGAAAATAAAAGTCATGTCGTATGCGGCTGACGCTGAAGGTGTTGTATTTTCTCTTGAAGTGATGGATGTCATAACCAGGGCAGGTATCGTAGTGGACCCTGTCATTGGACGGATAGAACCGGTCGGATTGGTGGATACGGGCCTTAACATAACTGGCCCGAGCAAAGACGAGGATTTTATTCGAGCATTAGAGACTAGTGTCCACGCACGCCTTTGACCTGCTCCCCGCTTTCCGCACAAAGCTGAGTATGATTTCAGCGAACGAAAGGGGAAGCGGGTATGTCGAAGACCAGGCACACAGAGGCGCAGATCATCGGGGTGCTGAAACAACTGGAAGCGGGACGTAAAGCGGAAGACGTAGCGCGAGAGGCAGGGGTATCGAAACACACGATCTACGCGTGGAAAGCAAAATACGGTGGGATGGATGTGAGCCAGGCGCAGGAAGCCAAGCAACTACGGGATGAGAACACGAAGCTGCGGAAGCTGGTGGCGGATCTGAGTCTGGACAAGGAAGCACTGCAGTCGGTGATCCGAAAAAACGGTTGGAGCTCGTAGCGCTGAAGGCAGCTATCGAGCAGGTGCAGCAAGAGTATGCCTTCAGCGAGCGGCGAGCCTGCCGACTGATGACAATGGCGGTGACGACGTATCGTTACCGGTCGTTGCGAACGGATGAGCCGTTACGGACGAAGCTGGTGGAGTTGGCGCGGGAGAAGCCGCGCTTCGGGTATCGGCGACTGCAGGTACTGTTGCAACGAAGCGGAGAGCACGTGAACCACAAGCGGTTGCATCGGGTGTATCGGGAGGCGGGATTGGCGATCCGGCGGAAGAAGCGAAAGCATTGCGTGCGGGAGGGAAAGCCGCTCGTGGTGCGAACTTCGGCCAATCAGGAGTGGGCGCTGGACTTTGTGCACGACGCGGTAGAGTGCGGCCGAACTATCCGCGTGCTGAGCGTGGTGGATGCTTACACGCGAGAGTGTCTGGCGTTGGAAGTCGACACCAGTTTCGCCAGCCGGAGAGTGACGCGAGTGCTGGAAGCAATTGTGGCGGAACGCGGACAGCCGTTGGCGATCCGCTGCGACAATGGGCCGGAACTTACCAGTCGCCATTTTCTGGCGTGGTGCGTGGAACGAAAGATCGAGTTAGTGCACATTCAGCCGGGGAAACCGATGCAGAATGGGCGAGTCGAAAGTTTTCACGGACGGCTGCGGGAAGAGTGTTTGAACCTAAGCTGGTTTCAGAATCTGTTCGACGCGCGTCGTAAGATCGCGGCGTGGCGGACGGAGTATAACGAGGAGCGACCGCACAGCAGTCTGGGATACAAAACACCGAAGGAATTCGCCGCAGCTCAGGCGGCGAACTTCTACAGAGCTGAACTGGGGCAAGAGGCCTCAAACGCCGGCCCCTTGCCCCAGACCCCCATCCCCGCTCAAACCGGAGATAGGGCAGTTGTAACTTGTCGTATTCTTACGTGAACGAAAGCTGGGGGCAGGTCAGGACGAAGCTGGTGGAGTTGGCGCGGGAGAAGCCGCGCTTCGGGTATCGGCGACTGCAGGTACTGTTGCAACGAAGCGGAGAGCACGTGAACCACAAGCGGTTGCATCGGGTGTATCGGGAGGCGGGATTGGCGATCCGGCGGAAGAAGCGAAAGCATTGCGTGCGGGAGGGAAAGCCGCTCGTGGTGCGAACTTCGGCCAATCAGGAGTGGGCGCTGGACTTTGTGCACGACGCGGTAGAGTGCGGCCGAACTATCCGCGTGCTGAGCGTGGTGGATGCTTACACGCGAGAGTGTCTGGCGTTGGAAGTCGACACCAGTTTCGCCAGCCGGAGAGTGACGCGAGTGCTGGAAGCAATTGTGGCGGAACGCGGACAGCCGTTGGCGATCCGCTGCGACAATGGGCCGGAACTTACCAGTCGCCATTTTCTGGCGTGGTGCGTGGAACGAAAGATCGAGTTAGTGCACATTCAGCCGGGGAAACCGATGCAGAATGGGCGAGTCGAAAGTTTTCACGGACGGCTGCGGGAAGAGTGTTTGAACCTAAGCTGGTTTCAGAATCTGTTCGACGCGCGTCGTAAGATCGCGGCGTGGCGGACGGAGTATAACGAGGAGCGACCGCACAGCAGTCTGGGATACAAAACACCGAAGGAATTCGCCGCAGCTCAGGCGGCGAACTTCTACAGAGCTGAACTGGGGCAAGAGGCCTCAAACGCCGGCCCCTTGCCCCAGACCCCCATCCCCGCTCAAACCGGAGATAGGGCAGTTGTAACTTGTCGTATTCTTACGTGAACGAAAGCTGGGGGCAGGTCAAGCCCATGCAGCAATGTGCGATAGCGCTGTGGACGCGAAACGGCACCACTACCCGGCCTTCACACCATCGTAATCGAAAAAGTCGGGCCGGTTCAGCAGAATTGTCGTTTAGTCGGGCGTGAGGCCCGCGGCAAAAGGCGGGACGAGGCTTACAAAGGTGATATCACGGGAATCTTATTTTCTCGGCCTTACTCCCGCAAAGCTTCCCAATCTTCGATCGGCACAGCAGGTCCAGTGATGTCTCCCACGATCTTGATCGTGCCTCGAAGGCAGCCGAAAATGTCATCGGTTGTTTTGGTATCCGATGACACCAGTTTCGCTATCGCCTTACCCTTCTTTGTGATTAAGATCGGCTCTCTCGATCGGGACAGCCCGTCCAGAACTTTGAAACAGTTCTTCTTGAACCAGCCAGCAGTCATGGTTTTCATAGCCTTATTATGACATCGGCACAAAAGCCAGACGCATAACTGAAAGCTGACGGCAGATAGCTATTTCAATTCCTGCAGCTTCGACGAGGCCAACTGCCCGACCTCACTGCCGGGATTTTCTTTCTGGATGGTTTCGTAGATTCGTTTTGCTTCGAGCGGCTGATTGTCCGACTTATAAGTCGCGGCCAGTTCGATTTGTGCCGTCGTTTTCCCTACCGTGCTGGTAGGTTTTGCCGCGAGCTGTTTGTAGATTTCTTCCGCTTGCTTGCTACGGCTGGTGTTGCGATAGACCGATGCCAGCGCCATCTTGGCCAGCGCCCCAACGTCGCTGCTGGCCGATGAAATTACCTGCTGGAAATCACGCTCTGCCGAGGCGTTGTCCCCAAGATCCGCCGAGGCCAGGCCCATAAAATAGCGGGCGAATTCGGCCGAGCGGGTATGCGGATATTTGTCCACGATGGCCTGAAATTGTTTGCGAGCCGCGGTCGCACGCTCCGTTGAGCTCGCAAAACTCGGCGCATCCGGCTGCGCTGGCATGTTCGGAGGACGCACCGGAGTATCCAGCGTGCGCACCGCCTGGCCCAGATCCAGGCTGGCCTTCTGATCCTGTTGACCCAAGTAATACCAGGAGCCGGTCGCCGCCGCCGCGACCACCAGCACAATCACGACTGCGATCATCAGTTTGTTCTTGTGTTCTACCGACCAGTGCGCGGTTCTCTCCGCGGCGTCGATGGTGGCCCGGCTGAAGCGGTCGGTTTTCAGTTGATGGCGGGTTTCTGCGCGCACGAACTTCCCTTCTGGATATGTCAGGGTGGGACTGACAATCTTTGAGTCTAACAGGCAGAATTAAGCAGCGTCAAAGGGAGCGACAGGCAGGTAGTGGGCAAGTTTGAATTTCCACGCGGCAAGTTGATTGGGATCACGCGGGCGCTTACCCTTGGGGACCATGCTAATATCATGCCACAATCGGGATGCTAAAGCGAACCTGTGAATATTGAAACTTGCCCACTACCGACAGGCAAGCTCAATCCCCACGAAGTACGTCATCCTGAAGCCCCGCGTTTTCCGCGGAGGCGAAGGACCTCGCGCGGACTATTTCAATGTAGGCGCGAGCGTCTTCGCTCGTGCAGGAGCGGCAGTGCCCCGATCACCACAGCAAAAAATACGAGCCGCCGAGTGACAGCGGCCCATCACTCATTGGCGATACGCACCGCGCCTACCCGTGCGTCTCTTCCAGCAGTCCCTGTTCCGCCTTCTCCTGGCACTCGATGCAATGCCGCGTCCACGGCACCGCTTCCAGGCGCTTGGCGTTGATCTCCTTGCCGCAGGAGATGCATTCGCCAAAACTGCCCTCACGAATGCGCGACAAAGCGCTCTCGACCATCTGCAGCAGCTGGCGGTCGTTGTTGCTCTGATGAAAGAGAAATTCCTTGGTGTAAGAGCTGGCGGCGCGGTCGGCGATGTCCTGCGCGGAGTCCTCATCGACCGTGCGCCCGTCCTGCTCCGTACGCGAGACCATGCGGCGCAACTCGTGCTGCCGCGTCTCCAGCCTCTTCTTGAACGTTTCCAGTTTCTTTTTATCCATGGATAATAGCTTCACTATTTTGTGGCCCTTCCTAGCTCGTTCGCGCCCCTAAGGCCAAACGAAAATCATATGCGCCTAAACTGAGATGCGTCAACTGGCCTTGGGGATTCGGTAGTGTCTTAAATGTGCGTTGGTGGAAAACTTTAGACCGTTGCGTCCCTGCCCGTCAGTCGGTATCGTGAAGGTATGGGATCGAATCGCCAAGAATTGACCGCGCTGAAAAAGCTGCTTTCCGAAACGGACCTGATTCTGTCCACCACGGAACTGCCAGAAAATCGCACCGCCAGATGTCGCGAATTGCTCAAGTCTGCACTCGCCCTCACTGACGATCTGCTTTCCCAATCCAAGCTGTCAGCGGCTACCACCTTGGGGCGCAAAGGCGGCTCTGCCATCGCCAAACGGGGCAGCGACTATTTCCGCCAGTTAGCCGCACGTCGCAAGACCCACGGTGGCGGCAGACCGCGCAAAGACCAAGAGTAGCAATCTGCGCTTGTTTACTCCATTGCCAACCGTAATTAACCAAAACTCACGAGTAAATCAGTAGAATGTGGTTCTAAACGAAAAGCCCGGCACGATGGCCGGGGCATTTCGATTGAACCTAGACACTTCAATCGTAGCCCTTCATCGTGCCTGATGCAAGGGAACCATGGCCGCTACTGATAGACCCACTCTCGGGCTAATTGTAGATTTCCAAATCGAAACGGCACAGCAGCAAACCGATAGGAATTTTTGGCAGCGATTACGAGAGATGCAGGTCTCAACGCCAGAAGGCTATCGAATACGTAGGCATATGTGGCCTATATTGCAACTCCAACCGCCGACTCCGAAAAGCCCCAACAAACTGCTTGGTATTCTCAGTACCTATGCCTCTTTGCTCTTTGAAAGCGAAGCGGTTTTCTATCCGGACGATCCGCAGCTTGAATCCTGGTTAACAAAACTAGCGGATCGAATTGTGAAAAGGGTATTAGACGTTGTAGCTCAACTAGAAGAGTCCGGCAGCGATCAGATGGTTAGTTTGAGTCACCATTGTGTCTCATTGTCACAAATGCAGGAAGCAATGAATACCACTCTCGCAGAAGTAATTAAGCCTCGTCTTAAACAAGATTCCAGCCAACCACCGACACCGTCAGCTATCAGGATTAAGGAAAACTGTGAGGCTGTCGGTAAGCAAATTGACGATCTTCGTACCGAATGCCGGTGGACTGTAGAAGAACTAGCAGAAGAAATAAAACTAGCTCCGCGCTCGGTATATCGCCATCTATCTGGCGATGCCAATCCTCGCAAACGTCAGGTAGCCGCATACGAAAAGGCGTTCTCAGAGAAGCTCAAACGGCATGTGCGCCTAACGGTCACCTGAACGTCAGGTAAAGAAACCTCAGCAATCGACAAACGCCAGTAGAACGTCATGGGAACGTCAGTAGCAATCATTCTTATTTTCTATCCGCAAGTCATTGCTTCGACACCGACTTATTCCGTATCGTTTGGATCGAAAGGAGAATGAGCGTGACAAGAAACCGAGGACCACCATTGGGCAGAAAAAGGAATCGGGGCAGCGGCTAGGCTGCCCTAATTTTAGCATTTTCCGGCCATTTCCTCAGTTTTATCTTGACAAACAACGAGCGCTCGTTGTAATATTAACCCATGATGACGCAAGCAAACACCGTACAAACAATGACTTGCGAAGCCTGCAAAGTTGATTGTCAACGCTTCGGAAAACATCGAAACGGATTGCGCCGTTTCCGCTGCCCGATCTGCAAAAAGACCTACACCGAAGCCCATCAGCGGACGCTAGGAACGATGTACGTCTCCGAGGACCGGGCCGTTCTCGCCTTGCAATTGTTGCTAGAGGGCAACTCGATTCGGAGCACTGAACGCATCACGCGAATGGACCGTAACACGATTATGCGGCTGCTTGTTCTAGCAGGAAAGCGGTGCGAAAAGTTGATGGATAACAGGATGCGCGACCTGCATGTCAAGCATTTACAGGTCGATGAAATCTGGACGTTCGTTGCTAAGAAAGCCCGCCACGTTCGCAAGACTGATTCGCCCGAAATAGGCGATCAATGGGTATTCGTCGCACTGGACGCGGAAACGAAGCTGGTTCCCTCGTACTTCATAGGCAAGCGGACTTCCGTCAATACGATCAGTTTCATGGCCGATCTGTATAACCGTCTAGCCGACCGCGTACAGATCACGACTGACGGCTATTACACCTACCAGAAAGCTGTCCCTGAGTGCTTCGGTTTGGATGCTGATTTCGCGCAACTAGTGAAACTGTTCGGCGATTATGGCCAACATGACGCCGATGCGAGGTACTCCCCATCTCCGATTATCGAGGTTATATCCAAGGTGCGATCTGGCGATCCCGACCCTAAGCACATTTCAACGTCCTTCGTGGAACGTCAGAATTTGACGATGCGAATGGCGATACGGAGATTTACGCGACTAACGAACGCTTTCAGCAAGAAGTTAGAAAACCTGAAAGCGGCTATTGCGCTGCACTTCGCTTACTACAATTTCTGCCGCGTGCATCAGACCTTGCGCGTGACGCCCGCGATGGAAGCAAGATTAACCGATCATGTTTGGACAATCGCGGAACTGCTTATGGAAGGCCAAGTCGTTTCTTAATCTCTGCCTTCGCTACTTCGCTGAATATAGCGATGCCGACGCCAGCGAGACCATGCAGCCGTTCTTTAGTTTTGTTCCAAATATCTGGATCAGTGATATCGGCTAGGAATTCATGGCCTTGCCACGTAAGCCTAGAAATTGAAGGCATTCCTCTTGTTCCATCTCCTCGCAGATAGCCAGCTTCCACTAGTAGATTTAGATGGTACGCGACTTCTTCATAGGAATGCCCGAGCTGCTCCACGTCTGACTGTTCTAGTCGTATCCAGGATCGTCCGTCGTATCGCGGATCGCGTTCTATCTCAAACAACAATTCTCGGATCAGATCCATGTCGCGCAGCATATCTACCTTTATACACTCGAAAACTTGCATGAAAGACACCTCAATTTGCGTGACTATTCAACGGGCAAAGGGAATAGAATTGGAGGCCTCGTGAACCCCAAATTTTCCTGCAAGAAGTGCGGCTCTGAAATCTTCAAAACGACTACCGAACCTCAGACCTTTGAGGACTTCAACGGTGCCGTCTGCAATAACTGCGGAACTGTGGTGACTGAGGACGATATCAAGGCTCAGGCCTTGAAGATCGCTGATGATTTGACTCGGGATGCCTTCAGGAAAGCGGGTTTTAAGTAGTTCAATTAGTTCGTTCAATTGGCCCGATAATGCCGCTGTGTGGAATCTGAGCCGCGCATTCCGTCGTTTCTTGCTTTCAACGCACATTTAAGACACTACCGGGGATTCGAGGGTTTCATCCGCGGCAGTTGCAGGAATCATTTATTCGAACTGCCCCGCTTCTCTTGCTAAGTTGGAGAAGTGTTCCACGTGGAACATTTGGCGGGCGCGGCGTTCTATAGCTTTAAGATATTGCACGATGGTAACGGATTCTATCAATTGGGGTTGCGAGTATGGAGGCCGGCGATGCGGAAGGGTGCGGGGGAGTTGAGATTGCCGGTGGCGGGAGGGACGCACGTACGCCACGTCCGTTCTCAGGGACTCATTCACAATCACCCCCTGCGCACCGGATGCGTGAGCCACGTCACATCTTGCCCGTCCATGTCCATGGGATGATGTGCCAATATCAAGACTTTCGGCCGAGGCTATGTAACGTGGCGGCCCAAGCCATGCTTAGTTCCGCAACGCGGCGAGACGAACGCGAGCTGCACGACGCTCGCTTCGCCATGCGTCTCTCTCTGATTTTCGGCGTCGCCATGCTGCTTGCGAAGACTACCGTTTACTTCATGACTCATTCAGCTGCCATTTTTTCCGATGCCGCGGAGTCGGTCGTCCACGTCATCGCCGTGGGGTTTGCCAGTTTTAGTCTTCGGCTCAGCACCAAATCAGCTTCCCCGCAATTTCTCTACGGTTACGAGCGGATCACATTCTTCTCCGCCGGATTCGAGGGAGCAATGATCGTCGTGGCCGCGATCGCAATTCTCTATGAGTCGGTCCGCAAGTGGATCGCCGGGCTACAGTTTGAACATCTGGGAACAGGCGCATTGCTGATTTTGATGGCGGGAATAGTCAATGCGGGTCTCGGCTACTATCTTATACGCACTGGGCGGCGGACCAATTCGCTCATCCTCGAAGCCGATGGCAAACACGTCTTGACCGACAGCTGGACCAGCTTTGGGGTCGTGGGTGGACTGGGGCTGGTCATGCTGACCCACTGGAAACCGTTTGATCCACTGGTGGCCCTCGCGGTCGCGGCAAATATCCTATGGTCAGGAGGGCGTTTGGTATGGCGTTCGGCGGTCGGGCTGATGGATTATTCCGATCCCAAAGCCGGCCGCAAGATTCGCGACCAGCTGGATGCTATTTGCTCGGAGCTGGCCATTCAATACCATGGCGTGCGTTTCCGAACCACCGGATATCGCCAGATCATCGAAGTACACTTATTGTTTCCCCGCGAGACCTCGGTCAGCGAGGCCCACCGCCTCGCAACCATTTTGGAAGAACGCCTGCCGGTCGACTTGGGAATGCCCGCCGAGGTCATTACTCATCTGGAATCCTTAGAAGACCATGCCGATGTCCACCGCGAACAACACTACACCGGCAAGCCCGAGTAGGGAGCGAACCCACTCAGCCTGCTGCCTCCCCACTGCACTTGTGGAGCTATGACTAAACCGTGTCATTCCGAACGTAGTCGAGGAACCTTGTGTTTGGCCGGCCCGAGCGGGAAGGTAGCTTTCTCGAAGGTGGCAACTCTAAATCACATACAGATGTGGGGTGCCCCACTCTTTCCGCGTGCTTTGCGGGAAGGGTGGGAGGCGAGAATGCCCGGTGCCAGGCCTAATTCAGCGCTGCTAGATGAAGCCCGGCCTTTCGGGGCTGGCCCACCTTTGCGCTTTTTGCAAAGGTGGGGACTCATGCAGCCTGCGTCGATATTTTTAATCTTTGCCTCGCTCCCGCGATTGATTCGTACGGTGTCCGCAATCGCGCCGGGGATTTGGACACAAGCTTACTCGTGTCGGCAATGAAAAAGGTGCGACCGCTGACTTCGTCGTCCCCACCTTTACAAAAAGTAAAGGTGGGCCAGCCACCCTTGACGAAGATATTGTTAGACGGTCAGGAAGTCACTCTTCGTGTGTCATCTAACTTTTTTCTTGACATTTTCATGCATCACTTCTATCGTTCACCCGAAGTTTGAGGGGGCAGTAGTTTGTGAGGGACAAGCACCTAGTTTGTTCTTCGTGGCCCCATTGTGCTTCCCCACGAGCAAGGCCACCAAACACAATTCCAAGTTCAGGAGGACGCAAGTGCGCCACCGCGCCAATCACCTCTACACCAGGCCTGCCATAACCAGTAACGGACTGTCCGCGCCAGCCCAAGCCTCTTAGCGAGCAAAGCACGGCGACCAATAGCAATCTGGGCGTCATGGGATGCCCTTAGATTCTCAGAAACTGAGGTGCTTTCGATGAGTGTCGGAACCTTAGATCGCGTTGCCACAAAGAAAGAGAAGGTAGAGACAAAAGAAGAGTTGGAAGACCTGAGAGCAAGGTTGGCAGATTTACGTCAAGGCCAATCAAAAACACCTAGTCAGGACCCGTCAGGGAAACGACCGAGTTGGTCTGATGACGTCGACGACTTGGCGGCGTTTTTGGAGCACTTGAAGGCGGCTATGAAGTTTCTTATAGACGACAGGGTCCCTGAGAAACCTCGAAAGCTGTTTAGCGACTGTCTCCCGATCATTGACGTACGAATTGACATTGCGATTGAGGAACTTAGACAAATCGACTCTGAGGATCATGTGATGTACGTCAAGCTGTTCAATGCGGGGCTCACTGGGAAACCGCGCGAACTAAAGGTCCGGGAATACAAGCGTCGCATTGGGCACAGCCCGGTATCCGCCGTTCTTGAGATGGCCGACCGGATACTATCGAGTATTTTCCCAATTCTTAACGTGCTCGAACCCGTTAAAGAGTTCAAGGAAACACTCGAAGGTAGACTGAAGAATGACGGGGACGCGGGGCTTCAGAGCTTGAATATAAGTGGCCGCGAAAAGTGGTGGGAGGACGCGGAATAGTGACAGGAGCTCGCGGTGGTTCGCGTCCGTGCTGTGGACACTAGCCTGGGTCCAAGAACATTCGCGGCTGCCATCCTCTGAGTTCCCAGTTTCCAACTGGTCAACGGTCCGTGGACTGGCCCACCTTTGCGCTTTTTGCAAAGGTGGGGACTCATGCAGCCGTGTCTATATTTTTGATCTTTGCCTCGCCCAGGCGATTGATTCGGTGTCCGCAATTGCGCCGGGGATTTGGACACAAGCTTACTCGTGTCGGCAACGAAAAGCTGCGTCCGCTGACTTCGCCGTTCCTACCTTTACAAAAAACGTAAAGGTGGGCCAGCCAACTCGTTATCTCATCAATTAGGTTTTAGCGACTTGGTTGAAAACTCGCCCTCGAAATGACGCTCTACTTCATCGCGACTGAGCGGGTTTCCCAGGTTGGTCAACACGATCGAGTAGACGACTTTGTTGCGTTCAACCTGAGCGGTGATAAACGCTCTGTCGTCCAGTTCCTGGTTGGTGAATTTCACTCTTCTGCCATCTGCAAGTGTTTTAATCCACTCATCGTCTGGCATTTCCCAGTTCCTCCCAGGCGAATCATCGGCGCCGCGTGGCCTTTTGTTTCGGTAGCAGGACGCGCCTCACGGACAGAGGCATTTTATAGCCCATGACTTTGCGGAAGATGCGCTCGATCGTAGTCTCCGAGCGGGTCTTACGGCGCATAAGTTCCTCGCAAGCGGACATGACATAATACGCCTGCGAGTCAATATGCACGAAACGTGACAAAACGTGACAAGAGGAGGGGGCTCGGCAAAAACCGGGAAGGCAGGGCCTTACGCTAGCAACCCGCACAAGGCGGTGCTGCAGACATCAGAAAGGTTCTCCGCTTCGCCTTTCGTGTTGGTTCGTAGTGGATCGATCACCGCGGTAACGCTTCCGGCAGGTCCGCCAGCGCGTATCCCATGACTGCCATGGCGGCGGCGTTCTCGCGAAGCTCCTGGGGAACGATCTTGTCCAGCGTGTCGGCGGCGGTGTGGTGATAATTGAAATAGGTTCGCGCATCCTGCAGGATTCCTAGCGTTGGAACGCCGACTTTGGCCAGCGGCGCAATGTCGGCGCCCGGACTGCGTTCGGTCAACCGGATTACATTCGCTCCGAAAGATTGCAGCACATCCTGCACCGGCTTCAGCAGCGGCAGAGCTTTGGGATTGATCCTGGCTTCGAATCCGAGAGGATGCGCCGCGCCAGTGTCGCTCTCAATGGCAGCCACGTAATTGGGGAGTTCTGCTTCGTAATCCTTGGCATAAGCGTCGTGCCCGCGGCCGCCGTTCTCTTCGTCCATCCAGGCAATCACGCGGATGGTGCGTTTGGGATGCAGATGCAGGCGCTGCACCAGTTCCGCGGTTTCCATGGCAACCGCGACGCCCGCAGCATCGTCGATCGCGCCCGTTCCCAGGTCCCAGGAATCAAGATGCCCGGAAACGATGACCACTTGCTCCGGATGCTCGGAGCCCTTGAGATCGGCGACAACGTTGTAGCTCAACACGTCCGGCGCAGTCTGCGAAGTCAGCGTGAGGTGCATGCGCACTTTGCCCTGCGCTGCGAGCCGCGCCATCAGGTCGGCATCCTCGCTGGTCACGGCGCCGGCTGGGATCCCTGCCGGCGCGCTCCATCCGGTATGCGGCAGCCGATAATCCGCATTCCCGACCGACCGGACCAGCGACCCAACCGCGCCCAGCTCGGCTGCAGCCTTTGCGCCTCCACCGCGATATGCCACGGCTTCGCCGTAGGCTTCGCCCGCCAAGCCGTTCGCCGCTTTCTGCTTGTCGAATACAACGTCGAACAGCACAATCTTTCCCGCGACTTTGACCCGGCCCAAAGCCTTCAGCTCGTCGAAGCTTTTCACCACGACGACTTCAGCAGTGATGCCGTCAGCGGGCGTAGGCGTGTTTCCACCTAACGCGGTCAGCACGATCTTCTGACTCGTCCCCGGCGCTTGCCCCGGATACTCCACCAGCTCCGCCGTTTCGACGCCACGCATCCAGTGCGGAACTTTGACTTCCTCAAGACGAACCTCGAGTCCAAGCTTCCGCAATTCGTCGGCGACATACTGCACCGCCGCTGCCGCCTGGGGCGAGCCAATGCCGCGCGGGCCGATATTGTCGGTAAGGTGCGCGACCTGCCGATAAGCGTAGTCGTCGGAGAGCGCAGCATCGCGCAACTCGGAAAGCTCGGTGCTTAACTGTGGCGAATCAGGATTCTCGACCAGAACTGCAGTATCTCCCGACGCGTGGCTGGATTCGAAAGTTCCGGGCTCACCGTGGATGACAGTTGTGGCAGTCAACACCAGTACAGCGGCAATGTAAAGGCGCATGTTGATGGTAAGTGTATCCAGATGTCTTGCGAACGGGAAGGGATTTGGATTTCTTAATGGCTTGGATGGAACCGGAAAAATCCATGAACCACAAAGGACACAAGGGATCACAAAGGTCCTTGGCTCCCTTGATGTCACTCTGAGAAACCGGACCCAAAAAAGCGGCCCCATTGCTGGGGCCACAGTTCAAAAGAGGCAAAGGGTAGGAAATGTCAGGAAAGGCGATGCGAGCGACCGATCCGCCAGCCGGACCGGCCGAGAGTGAGAAGTCGAGAACGGAGAGTGAAGGTCAAGCGCGGCCTCTTTTCTTGTTTCCTAGAGGAGCACTTGCCCAGCCAAAATGATGATTCCAGAGCCAAAAATACCGCGTTACCGCAAATCATTGAGAGCACGCAGCTTATACAATCTTTCGATCTTCGCTAACGGGCTTTGCCAGCGAGTTCCCGGGGGCAAAACAATGCACATTCCTGCACATTGGCTGCAGGACACTACTCCGCTTAAGGGGAATTCACAGGGTCGCGTCTACGAGCTGCCCGCGACGGTTCGCAGCTTGCCTGGCAGGAAGTGATACGGCGGCCAGGGTCCGCTAAGCACGAGTTCGCAATTCTTCAATTGCTTAGCGGCACTGCTATAACGGTTCTGATACTTTTCCACCGACTTCGAATCAATCAGGTGGGCGATGTCAATCATCATCCCGTCGGTGTTGACTCTCTTGCAACTGATTTCTTCTTCGAGGGGGTTGAACATCTTGTGGACTTGAACCGCGAGGCCGCGTGCCTTGGTCTGACGTTCGCGGTCTTTGGAAGCCTTTTCCCGTAGCTTAATCAGATAGTCGCCGCCAACCGTATCCGGGAGAACCACATCGGCCATGGCGGCTCGCAGGGAACCGTCCTTGACCAACACCTTGAGGTGCATCTCGGCCTTGCCGCGCAGCCGGGCTACGCTCATTCCAAAGGCGCGGCGGTTGGTTCGTACCGCTTGCCGGAGGGCTTCATCACTGTCGAAAATGGTCCCAAAACGGAAAGGAAGGACGGTGCCGTGCCGAAAGCAGACACTTACTACCCGCGCGTGCTCCAGGACGGTCTTGTCTTCCAGTTTGTCGCCGCCCTCGGCCGTGCGGTCGTACTCGCTGACTACCACAGCAAACTCGCCGCTGGGATAGCTCAGGACTGGGGCTCCGTTCACACCTTGAATTCCGTCGAGGAGGAAAGGGCGCCGCGTGCGTACTCCATTGTTGAGGCTCTGTTGCTCAGTGAGGCAATAAGCGTACCACGCCATAAAAGGTTTCTCCGAACCTAGTCCGAGGCAGTAGTATCCACCTCGTGACGAGACAGTTGGTTACGGCTCTTGAACCTGGAAGAAAGGGCGGTACCACGATTGGATCGGACGCTTACCACCGCGTCCTAAGTAACATATTACTTCAGTACTCAGAAAATGCAACCATTTTGTGGCATGGGGCATCGCTTTTGAGAGAAAAAACTACACACCCCTGGGCTAAGAATGACCCAAAGTCAGTCGTACATCCAGCAGAAATCGTTTTTCTTGCTCTCCCGACCTCTAAATTCACAAAAACTTAACACCCGCGAAACGTTTCCTAAACCTTAATTCACTATTCTCCATGCCATCGGCACATTAGCCGGAGGGTTTTCACCACGTGGAAGTCCGGGGGCCTGCAGGGATCGCAGGTCCTCCGGTTTTGCCTTCCGGCGATCGGACAGTTGGCAGCTCTCGCTTTGGAGAAGCCCATGAATCATCTGTACAGCGACCATCGAAGAATCCTGCTGATCGACAAGAACCCCACCAAACAAAACCTGCGGGCTACCATTCTGCGGAACTACGAGATCGAAGTGCACGCAGCTAGCAGCGTGACAGACGCCGCGTCACTTTCGAGAATCCATACGTACGATCTTGTACTGCTGGCGGCACAAGAGAATTCTGAAGAGGCGGACGCGCTCTGCGCGCACATCAGGGCAATTCGACCTCGCCAGAGAATCGGGTTGCTCGTCGGCCCGCCGATGTTCGTTCTGGAGTTATCGGGTGCGAAGAAATCGCGGAAAAAGGCCGCCTTGGTCCGCGGGATTTCTCCCAGCCGAGTTGTCGATGATCTCAGCCTGCCTGCCTCGGCGTCACATGAGTCGGCGCCATATGCCTCCTCGCCACAATGGCAGGAGATGATCCGGAGAATGGTCACTGACTGGTACGTAGGCTCGCCTGCTCTCTTTGGAGCGTCGAAGGTTACGGACCGGATCTCTGGCGCGTGACTCGGCCCGGCCGCTAACTTCTTTCTTGGTCTCATTGTCAGCATTCTCAGCGGCGCCCATGGTTGGCCAGCAGCGGGATGTCCGTCACTGCAAGAGCGAAGGTCGTAATCAGGGCCGCGCCAACTAAAAGGATGGCTTGTGTGGGGTCGCCATCAGCCCTGGGTAGACGAGTACGTCCAAGAACGGTGGTTTAAGGCTGCCAAAGAAAAACAGCAGGGGAAACGTGAAATTTTGCGGCAAGACCTTGAATTTGCTCTGTAGTGAGATTGCGCTTGCCATTGAGCGCGTAAGAAACAGCGGCCTCGGAGCCGAAAATGTCAACTAACTCCTTCTGTTTCAGGCCGTGGGCACTCAGCAATTCAGCCAGTATTTCTGCAGGCGATGCTCGCGAGATGCGGTAGCGCTGTTTCTCGAAAGCCTCAATGAGTAGCGCAATAGTCTCGCCGTAGGCAGCTTCCGCGTCGGTCATTTTTTCTTCGGGCTTGGCCATGAGGGTATCAAGTACACGCCTCCACTCGCGGTATTCCCGCTCAGTATGAATTGCTCTAGGCGGTCGAGCGGCCGCTAACTTATTGTAACGAGCCTTACTCGGCACCGCCGCTGTCATAAAACGCGTCATCTGAGCTTTGCGCTCCATTGGTCATACTCCGCGTGCGTCATCACCTTTTCCACGGTGAGAGCGCCAATCTTATAATTAATCCTCACTACCAGCCGAAACTGGTTGCCTTTGATGTCGAATACCACACGTCCGTTCACATAATCGGCGCTCCGCCACGATTGCCGCAGATCTGAGAAGTGCCGCCAACTAGCGTTCTCAGCCACCTTCACCCACGCCGCCAGCGTCTTATCTAACCGTTGACCCCGATGCGTTTTCCCGGCAGCATCGAGAACATCCCGGCCAACGATAGTCATATGGCGCTCAAACGCAAGTCTGATTATCTTAACTTTATGTTAAGTTGTCAAGGACCTGCGCGGAAGCCGGCTTCAGGATGACGTCTTTTTGGGAAAGTTTTTTGTGGGGGGATTTCGCTTCGGCTTCTGCGTCACTTAGCAGACACGAGTGGACGCTCAGTTTCTACTTCTTCTTAGCCTCATGATCAGCGTTCTTGGCAGCGGCCCGCTCTTCGAGGATCTTCGTCACCACGCGCAGCATCTCGTCCCAGGGTGCGGGCTTGCCCGTCCAGATTTCAAATTGCCGCGCCGCCTGATGGACGAACATTTCGTATCCCGGGATTACTTCCGCGCCCGCTGCCCTGGCCAGCTTCGTCAGCCGAGTCTCGGGCGGATCGTAAATCATCTCGAAGACGTAGCGCGCCTTGATTTCATCCTGATTCAAGGGCGACTCCTGCGAGTGGCCCATGCCCACTGGCGTGGCGTTGATGATGACATCAAAGGTCAGTTTCTTGAGGTCAGCTCGCTTCAGGGTTCGAGCCCGGGCGGAGCGTGCCAGCTTCTGAGCCTGCGCCGGCGTGCGGTTCATCACGTAAACCTCGGCCCCGCGCTCCTTAAGTCCAAACACAGCCGCCCGCGCCGCGCCGCCCGCGCCCAGAACTAAAATTTTCGCACCTTCGATGGTGATCCGCTGCTCGAGCGGCCGGACGACTCCGGCAGTATCCGTATTGAAGCCATACAGATTTCCATCCTGGGCCCGAACCACCGTATTGCAGGCGCCAATTTTGGTGGTGTGCGAGTCGGTATTGTCCAGGTGCGACAGAATCGCGGTCTTATAAGGCATGGTGACAGACAGCCCATGGATCGGGATGTCGCGGACGCAGGCCAGCAAGTCCTTCAGCGTCTTGGCGTGCAACGGCACGTAGACACCGTTCACCGTCTCGCGCCGCATGGCTGCGTTCATGATCGCCGGAGAAAGTGAGTGAGCCACGGGATCGCCCGCGACTCCGTATACTCGCGTCGCGGCATCGACCTGCTCGATCCGATACGTGCTGCGCAAATCCTGCGCGGTTACCTGGCCGGGCGCGGTTTTCTCATCCTGGCTTACCGCCGCAAAGGTGAACACGCTGCCTGCGCGCACGCCAAGCACGCGGCTGATGATGCCCTGTTCCCCCATGCAGACGCCGATCAGCGAATGTTTATCGCTGTTCTTCTCCAGGAACTTCATCATGACTACGTTGTCGTAAAGAGTCGTGGCCGTGGTCACGATTTTGTAGAAATCGGCGGAGATGGCGACCATCTTTTCCAGCGTCTCTTCCAGATTCTTGGTCGCCCGGAAATCATGGTGCGAGAGAATGAGGGCGACGTGGCTGCGCAAGCGTCGCAACTGCTCCGGCTTGCAGCGCACTGCACTTTGTAGTTCGAGATCAACGACCTGGCAGCCGGCGGCTGCAGCTTTGGTGAGAATGTCAAGCTGGGAGGCCAGCGAACCCCGGAACTTGCCTCCCGCCGCGACCCGGCGGCACGTCGCCAATGCCACTACATGAGAGTGATATTCGGCGAATTGCTTGAGCTTCGGAAGCGCCAGAGCGGGGCGGGGCAGGTAGTCTAACCTGAACTCAAGAAAGGTGTTGTCCCGAACCAGGGCCTCCGCCTTTTCCAGCATCTCGGCAGGATCAGAGCCGGTCACCGCCACGCACACACGAGGCAGCCGCAAAGGCCGCAGACGAGCCACAAAATTGTTTGGTGCCGCTATCATTCGTTAATTTGAGAGTGGCGCGATATTACAGGCCTGCAATTCCAGATGCAACTATGGATTGCGAATTTTTCCCGAAAAAACTATTTAACGTATCCCGCATGACACCAGAGTAACCTTGACCAGGCTTGCCGCTGTTGTTACTGTCCGGGCTGTAAGTCCTTTTATTTTGTGCAATCAACGGAGCCCCAGCGCCGGCTTGTTTCCGGCCCTGACTCTGGAGGTAACATGAAGAAAACACGCTTGTTGCTGATTTTGTGCATGGCCGTCATGGTCCGCGCCCAGGAACCCGCGGATACCCACCCGGTACTCACCGCGCCGGCCGGGACCGACCCTACCACAATCAGCTTTCCTTTTGAGCGCATACAAACGCCGACGGCTGTCGACTTGGCCTGCGCCGGCTTCGTCAGCAAACAACTCGTGCCCAATGCCAACTTCGTGGCTGGCGATTTGTACACTCCAAGCGTGACCAAGAACAGCAATGGCGAAGTGGTGTATCTGGCGGGAAACGGCTATCAGGTAGGGCAGAAGTACACGGTCGTACGCGAACTTCGCGATCCCAACCGCTATGAAATCTTTACGGGTCAGCACGCGCTGTTGAAAACCATGGGCCAGCCTTACTCGGAATTAGCCCGAGTGCGCATCATCGATACGCGCAGCAAAATGGCCGTTGCAGAGATTGAAATGAGTTGTGATCCGGTGAATCCCGGAGACTATGTCATTCCGTACATCGAAAAGCCTTCTGTCACTTTCCGCCCTCCATTGCGCTTCGATCGCTTCCTGCCCTCGAACGGCAAGTTGACCGGGCGGATCGTAATGGCGAAGGATTTCGATTCCGAGATTGGTCCCGGAGTTAAAGTGTATCTGAACGTGGGCACGAATCAGGGCGTGAAACCCGGAGACTACTTCCGTGCCGTCAGGAGCTACGACTCCGACCTGCATGACCCGACCGAATCGCTTTCCTTCAAAGCCTCGACCAACGAAGATACTCAGTTGCATCAGGCCGCGATCGATCCCAACTTCTTCACCAAGACGGGAGGCCCGGTAATCCACGTGCGCGATCTGCCGCGCCGCGCCGTGGGCGAAGTCGTGGTTATTTCGACGACTCCGACCACCTCCACCGCCATGGTCGTTTTCGCCATGGAAAGCGTACATCTGGGCGATGGCGTGGAGCTGGATCAGCCGTAACTTCCCAATAAAAACATGAGCAAAACCCAACGGGGAGAAGCCAAACGCTTCTCCCCTTATTTTTGCTAAGGATCCCTCGGCGTAGCGCGGGCTTTGTGTTTCAGAGAACAACCATCGCTAACCAGGTCGCAATGGATTACCCGCGACGCCGAGAGGGATGCGCCGTAGCATGGCCGCACCCGTTTGGCAGAGATTCGATCCATTGACGCAATAGCTTCACACCTTCGTCGTGAACCACGTCGCGGCCCAGGGCCGGCATCGAGACTTTCGGAGCCGTCGATTCCAGCCGGAAAATCAAGATGGATTCATCCGGGCGTCCGGGCACCACGTCATAGCGTAGTGCGTCCACGGCTCCCGCCGAGATCGGAGACTTGCAAAATCCCAGGTGAGCCACGTCGGTCTGCGTGAGCCGGAGATCCACGCCGGTGTAGCCGGCTTGCCCGCCAGGCTGGTGGCAGTGCGCGCAGTTGTTGTCGAGATAAGCGCGGGCACGCTCGGCCACAGATCCGCTGGTCGAGTCATCCCACTTCGCAGCCTTGGGGCGGGCCGCGGCTGCAGGCAAGCCCTGCAAATATCCCACGCGGGCCCAGTGCTCAAGCTGATTCTCAGTGCCGTCCGCGTAAGCGTAGTCGCGGTTTAGGTTGCGTGCTTTAGGCCCAATCGGAAGCAGCACTTTCTGGTTTTCATGGCACTCCCGACACTCATTGGCATTCGGAATGACATACGTGAAATCGTGAAGTCTTCCGTGGGCGTCTGTCCACTTCACCGGCACGGGATCCGGCACCAACTGTAAAGTGGCATCGCTCTGCTTGTCGTCCCAAATGTAAGGGAGGGCCACCCAACCAGTGTTCGAATGTACCAGCAGACGAGTTTCGATCAGCTTCTCGGCCGATCGCTCGCCCAACGGGAACGCGAAAGTTTTCGATAGCACCGTTCCCACCGGAAACTCGAATGGCGCGTCCTCACGGTACTGCGCTGAAGTTCCCGCCGGCATCCACACAAAGCGGTACTTATCACTGTAGTCGGAAAATAAAGGTGTGTTCAGATCGTAGGGAACGACGCCCCGGTTAGGCTTCAGTGCAGGCGAATGCGCGGTAAACAAATGCCACGCGGAAAGCTTCTGCGGGAACGGCCCCTCGAGATGAGCTTGCACGCCGGGTTGCAGGAAGCGCCCGCAGCCGCTCAGCACGAATAGAGAGAACAGTGCGCACGCTGCCGTCCATAAAAAGGACAGCCTCCGCATCACTTTCCTCCTGCGGGTGTGACTTGCGCGATGGTCACCGGGGTGATCGGGGTCAAAGAGCAGGCATACACCTTCACATCCTGGACCGGATGTTTCATATTGCCCGCAGCGTCGAAGTTCAAGAACGTCGCCGCGCCATTTGCCGAGAGGCAGACCTGCCCCTGGTTCGCTCCTTTGCGTCCCCACGCGGGATCTACGAGACCGTCATAAAGGATGTCGGGAAACTTGCCGCCCAGCGCAGTGGCCATTTCGGTCAAGTCCGAAATCCTCTTGTCCGGCGATTGGCCGCCGCCGCTGATGTCGTTGTCATGGATGAAAACATCGCGCACGAAGGGGTCAAAGCGCTTGTCCTCGGGAGCAAAAATTTGCTGCGTGATCGGGGAGGACGCGGTATCCCGGAGGGCGTCCTCACCCACGCCGGTTTTGTAGTTAATGATGTAAAGATTGACCGTATTGTTGTTCTGGATTTTGTTGTTAAAGATTTCCACATCCCGGATAGCCATCACATACATGCCGGTGCCGGTCGGCAAATAATAAATCGGCCCCAGACTCTTCGGAGCAAAGTTTGCTGTGTTGTTATCGACCAGTTGATTGTTGAAGGCGCGCACGTGCCGGCCGCCTTGCCGGGGCAAATTGGGCAGATTAAATATTCCCATTCCGCCGGTGTTGTGCGTGGCTACATTTTCGTAGGCGTCCGCGTTCTCGGAGTTTTCGATCTCGTAGCCATCGACGTTGAACTCCGAGCGGTTGCGGCGGATGATCACGTTCTCCGACTGTCCGACATAAACGCCCGCATCGGCCGCGCCACGCGCCACTGAATCCTCCACCAGCAAATTCTTGCATTCCACGGGATAAATGCCGTAAGGCCCATTGGCTCCGTTCGGCCCGCGCGTCCACTCCGTACGGACCCGGCGCACAGTCACGTTTGTACCGCCCTGAATGGTGAGAGCATCACCGGCGGAATCTTCGATGGCAACATCCTCGATGGTGAAGTCATTTGCCTTGACCAACAAGCCTTGTGCGCCGGTCTTCTGCCCGGCGAAAGAGAGGATGGTCTTGTCCATGCCTTTTCCGCGGATGGTTACGCCGTTGGCGATCAGCGAAAGCGTGCGGTCGAGATGAAACTTGCCTTCGGGAATCTCAATCACCTCGCCGGCTTTCGCGGCAATCAAACGCTCCTGCAGGTTTTTCTGAAAATCTTCTGCGGATGGTTTGCCGCAACTGGACAGGAGAAAAACTCCGGCCAGTGTTCCGCACACCACGAACCCGAAACAAGCTCGTTTCATGAGTCCCCCGATTGTCGTTAAGCCATCGGAATTCTATGCTGCGCCCTCGGTTTGGTCAAAACAACGCTACCTGTCGCGTCAATCAATGATGAAACAACGTTGCTCCGACTCCGATCACGGCTCCGCCCAGTACGAGCCACACCGAGTTGACACGATACCGGATCAGCAACACAAAACTCAGCCCGGCCAAAGACAGCGTCGTCCAATCCACGACGGCGCTGCGAAATAGTTGCCAGACCACGACCGCGATCAAGGCCAGAGCCGCGACATTCACGCCATCCAGCACGGCTCCGGCAAGAGGCGAATGACGCAGGCGTGGAACCAGCGGCCCGCTAATGGCCACGAAAAAGAATGCCGGAAGAAAAATGGCGACGGTCGCAATCGCAGCCCCGGGAATGCCTCCTAACAAGTAACCGATAAACGTCGCCGTGGTCGACAGCGGACCCGGCGTCACCTGCCCCATGGCGACAGCATCAAGCAATTGCCGTTCGCTGATCCATCCCAGATGCGTGACCAGATTCGACCGAATCAGCGCCACCAGCACATAGCCGCCGCCAAAAAGAATTGCGCCGATCTTGAGAAACACAAGAAAAAGAGCAGTGAGGCCGAACGGCGCGGCCAGGCTGGATCCGGCTGCAACGCCGGTGAAGCCGGCACCACCGGTCATGAGAGCCGGGATAGAAGGCGTCCGCTCACCCGAGCGTAGCCAATAAACAAGACCAGTGAGCAAGCCGCCGCCCGCAAGCACGGCGAGCTGATCCGCGCCCAGAGCCGTCGCCAGCACCGCGAGCGCACCCACCACCGCAATCGAGGTCGACTTCACCGCCGACTTCGCCAGCTTGAACACAGCCTGCACGATCACAGCAATCACGATGGGCTTTACTCCGTAAAGCACGCCGGCGACTTGTGGCAGGGATCCAAACCGCACATACAACCACGCGAGCGCCGTAACCATGATCGCTGACGGCAAAATAAAACTTCCGCCCGCCACCAGCAATCCTGCCCAGCCGGCTTGAACTCTGCCCACATGAATCGCCATCTCAGTCGAGTTCGGACCAGGGATAAGATTGGTCGCGCCCAGAAAATCGAGAAACTGCCCGCGCGTCAGCCAGCCCCGGCGGGAAACGACCTCGTCCTCCATCATCGCAATGTGCGCCGGCGGGCCGCCGAAAGCGATCACGCCTATCTTGAGAAAGAGCCCGGCGAGTTCGAGCAGGGACGTGTGGTTTGCAGGAATCGGGCGGAGATCTTGAGTGGCTAACGGCTCTTGCAAGTCAAACCTCGCGGAAAAGTGATCCGAGGATTGTAATCAAGAGCGCAGCGGGCTGTCGGAAGCGAAAGAGAGAAAGAGAAGACTCGAAAGAGAAAAAGAAAAGTAACGTCGAAAACAAGGCGCCGCGTACTATTTTGCCTCCCGATCCCCGAACACTTCTGCGGTGAAAGCTTCGAGCGTCGCACCGTGCTGCCACGCATCGAGCGGCAGGCCTGCCTTGCGGCAAGTCTGCTGCATAAAAGTCACGCGATCCCATTGATGTTCGACCGGTACCTGGGGCAAGAGCAACCCACGACGTCCGTCCTGAAAAACCACTAATCCGTGCACTCCGATCTCAACATCTTCCGGCTTGATGACTTGAAGCGGCGAAAGAATGCTCAAAGAAACATCCAGTCCGGGCGCTTCCTCAAGCGTGACGGGCGAGAAGCGCGTGTCCTCGAAGGCGGCTGCGCGGGCAGTTTCCGCCACCGTGCGATAGACGGAAGCAACCGGAAATACGTAGCCCACGCAACCGCGCAGGACGTTCTGGAAATAAATCGTAGTGAAGGCACCTCGCGGTTCCGTGAGATGCGGCGAAGGCGGAGCCAGAGATATTTCGCGTCGCTCCAGAGTCGACAGGATCGACTCGTGAGCTAGCTTCAACAGAAGTGTGCGTTCTTCGGATGTGAATTCATTCTGCGCAGGGCTGCACGCGACAGGCGAGGCATCAGGTGGGTTCTCAGGTTGCCGCGACATCGCGCTTCCTCCGACGGCTGAGGACAAACGCGCGGCGGCGCCTCTTCACCACCTGCCGGTCAATCTTGGACCAGAACGCGATGAAGTAGTCACCTGCCGACAACAACGACAAAAAGACCATGAACCAGATAGCCAACCGCGCGATCCAGCTCACCGGGAAGAAATAGCCGCCATAGATGGGCCATTCTTTCCAGCGATGGTCGAGAATGACGGCCACCACGGAAACGATCTGCACCAGCATCTTGAATTTTCCCAGATCACTGGCTTCGATCGCGAAGCCCTCCGACGCTGCAATCGAACGCAATCCGCTGACCAGGAATTCGCGTCCGATGATGATCACGGCGATCCACGCTGGAACCATGCTGGGATTGAATTGCACCAGGGTGACAAACGCGGCGGCGATCAGGAGTTTGTCAGCCAGCGGATCGAGCAGCACACCCATGGTCGTGATCTGTCCACGCTTGCGCGCAAGATATCCGTCAATCCCATCGGTAATCGAAGCGGCAATGAACAGAGCCGAAGCCAGCAATTCCTTTTCCCCACCCGTACTCTCGAAACGGTTGGTGGAAAGAATCCAGATCAGCAGCGGGATACTGCAGATGCGGGTGAGCGTGATGGAGTTGGGAAGGTTCACCGGGGCCACTGGCGACCGCAGACCGGCACGAATGCCAGAACAAGCGATACCAAATTATCCTCCACCACCAACAGCGAAAGCAATGAAGTAAGTTTATTTCTGTTTTGGCGAAAGTCTCAATCTCGTTTCGCGGCCTTGTAACCTGCCTTTTTGGCCTCGTCCACGGTCATGAATTTACCGTTTTTGGTTTTGCCATACCAGCGCCCACCCTTGTGATAAACCCCACTATCAAGGTTCACCCAGACCTTGCCGCTGGCCTTGGCAGCCGCGATGTCCGCCGCCGAAATCGTGCTCGGTTTCGACGATTGGTTAGTCGCAGGCGTCTGCAAACTCATAGCCGGTAGGCTCACCACGATCAGCAGCAAGCACGTAACAGCCAGCTTTACCCAAGCTCGACTCATAGCATCCACTCAGAACCGAAGTACCGACAACCGATCTTCTAACATCCTGATCCGCCAAACTCAGGCGTAAATCCCACGCTGCCGAATCGTATACGCCACGCGATCAATCGCCAGCATGTAAGCCGCGATCCGGTTGTTGACGGAGTGAGCTTCGGCAAACCTCACCACGTCCTCGAAAGCGGCCACCATGATGGTTTCGAGTTGTTCGTTCACCACCGACTCTTTCCAAAAATATCCCTGGCGATCCTGCACCCACTCGAAGTAAGAGGTGGTCACGCCCCCGGCATTGCACAGGATGTCGGGAATCACAAACACTCGCTTGTCCGCCAGAATCTCGTCCGCCGAAGCCGTCGTGGGGCCGTTCGCACCCTCAGCCAGAATCTTGCACTTCACCCGATCCGCATTGCGGCTGGTGATCTGGTTTTCCGTGGCAGCGGGAATCAGAATATCGCAGTCCGTCACCAGGAGCTCAGCCGGATCGGCTGCCTCCGCCTCCGGAAACCCCACCAACGTCCCATGCTTTTGCCGGTAGGCCGAGAGCGCCTTCACATCAATCCCGTTCTTGTTATAAAGGCTGCCCGTCACTTCAATAATGCCAATAATCTTGTAGCCCGCCTGCGCCATGAGCAACGCCGAATTTGAACCCACGTTGCCAAAGCCCTGCACAATCACGCGAGTGGATTCAGGGCGCAGCCCCAGCTTCTTAATAGCTTCATCGCAAACAATCATGATGCCGCGCCCAGTGGCTTCGCGGCGTCCTCGGGATCCTCCAATGTTGATCGGCTTTCCCGTGACCACCGCAGTCACCGTCTGCCGCATATGCATAGAATAAGTATCCATAATCCACGCCATCGTCTGCTCGTTGGTGTTGACGTCGGGCGCGGGCACGTCTTTCTCCGGCCCGATAAATTCGAATAGTTCCGCCGTGTACCGGCGGGTCATGCGCTCCAGTTCACCCACCGACATTTTGTGCGGATCGCAAATCACTCCGCCTTTCGCTCCGCCAAAAGGAATATTCACGACCGCGCACTTCCAGGTCATCCAAGCAGCCAGGGCGCGAACTTCGTCGAGGGTCACGTCAGGCGCATAGCGAATACCGCCTTTGGAAGGACCGCGCGCAATCGAGTGCTGCACCCGGAATCCGGTGAAGACTTCGAGCTTCCCGTTGTCCATCGCCACCGGGATGTGCACGATCAGTTCCCGCGTCGGATATCGCAACACCTTCCATATTCCCTCATCCAGATTCAGTTTGTGCGCGGCCAGATCAAATCGCGCGGTTTGCGCCTCCGTGGGATTAAGTTCCTGTTCCAGCGAAACCGATTTCGTAGCGGTGGTCATAACGATCTCCGATGATAGCGAAATGAATGATGGCGATTTGAGAACAGCAATTCCTTGAGTGGACGCAAACCCAAGAAGTATAAGCACCCAACCGCACCGAGGCAAGCCAGTGTACTCGTCCTGTAGATGCTCCAAGATAATGTCACCCCCTAACTGCAACCAGACTTTGTCACCCTGGAGGAGTGTCAGAAAGGGTTGCAACGCATGAAAGTGATTGAGAATGCGGTCGTCTCGTCGCAGCGATCGGCTGCCTCGAGATGATCGACGCCGTGCGTTGTCACGGATCGCATAGACCACTGATTTGCCATCGGGCGCGAATTGCAGCACGATTTTCTACCGACTTCGGTCACTCAACGCAGATCGGTGTTGATGCTGCAGAAAGCCTTGGCTAGTTCGGGGGCCGGACCAACGCCGTGGCATGCTTAGGCTGGTAGAGACCGAGTTTGCCCCCGCCAGGAAGCTTGATCCGGGTGATCGATCCCCATCGCTCTTTTTGAACATCGGAACAGACCACGCCTTTCTTTTTCAGCGCGGACATCTCGGACTTGAGATCATCACACATCAGATAAAGTTCGTGACGATCGTTTTTCTCGTCGGGGTTCTCGTCGGGATGAAACGCGGCTTCCGCCGGTGGCAAGGCAAAAATCAGCCATCCGTGGCCCGCGTCGACCGATTTGAATCCAAGAATATCTCGGAAGAAGGCGCGATCCGCCTCCGCGTCTTTGCTGTACACGATTACGTGCGCGCCGATGACCATATTTATGATTTGTCCTTTCTTGCCGAAAATATTCTATCGCGTAAGCCTTTCACTCAATCTGGAAAGTCGCCATCAACCGGCCAAGGACTCAATCTCGCGCACCGCAGCCGGCGGGAGTGGCAAGTGGACGCTGGCGAGATCCTGCTTCATGTGTTCGGCGTTAGAGGTGCCGGTCAGTGGGAGCATCCCAACCGCGCGGGCGAAGCGGAAGATGACCTGAGCCGGAGTTGCGTTCGCGCGCGAGGCCACGCCAGCGAACAGAGGATGACGCAGGATCTCTAAGTTCGCCGTGAGAAGCGAGAAACCCTGATAGATAATCTTTCGCTCCGTGCAGAACCGTCGCACATCGCGGTCCCATCCAAACCGGGCGTAGCAGCGGTTCTGGACGAAGGCTGGGGACTCGGGGTGGGCCACCGCCATCTGTTCAAGATGCCGCGGCGAAACGTTGCTCACACCCAAGAAGCGCGCACGGCCGGCATCGCGCTCCTTCCTCATCGCTTCCCAGACCTCGCTATCCGCGTCAGTCCAACCATAGCCGGAAGCTGGCCCGTGCAACACGTAGCTGTCGACGTAGTCAGTTCCCAGATGCTTGAGCGAACTGGCCATCGACTGCGCAACCTGATCCGAAAGATTGGCTGCGGGATCGTAAGGCAGCCGGTGATCCTGGCCAGGCTGATAGGTGAATTTGGTCTGCAGGAAAAGATCGGCTCGCGTTACCACACCCGCGCGATAAGCGGTGGCCAACCCCTGGCCAACTCCAGCTTCGAAATAATGTCGCCGTTGGTTCGCCGTGTCGATCCCTCGAAAGCCCATGCGCAGCGCGAGCTCGGTGAGGGCCGGCGTGCGGTCCTCTTTCCAGGCGGTGCCATATAGAAAATCGGGGAGAGCTGAAGCGTGCGTGGTCGCCATTGCGTTATTCTGTCATGTCGGATGCAGGCGCAGCGGAGTTCAGGAAAAGAAACCGCCCAGCGACGCCGCATCACCATAGGCGCAGGAGGCCTGGAGTTCATGTTTACGCTGCGGCCAATTGGACACGTCAGTAGCCCATACCAAGACTCTACGAAGGTGCCCAAGGGTCTTGGCGCAAAACACCAGGCGGAAGGCGTGCTTAACATCGAGCCCGAATTTGAGCTTGGCCTCACCGATATCGAGGGTTTTTCGCATCTCTTCGTGATCTGGACGTTCGATCGGTCCGAGGGCTTCGCATTGCTAGGCACACCGCCTTCTGACAATCGGCCGCACGGAGTGTTTGCGACACGATCTCCGAGACGTCCCAACCCGATTGGCCTTACCGTGGTCGAACTGCTTCGCCGCGAGGGCCGGCTTCTGCATGTCCGCGGGATTGACATGCTGGATGGAACCCCTATTCTCGACATCAAGCCCTACCTCTCCAGTGTTTCCCCTGAGGCGTTGCGTCGTGGTTGGCTCGCGGAAGCCGAGGCCCGCAAGCCAAGTGATCCGGAACAGGCAGGCTGAGCCAGGATCGGAAGCATCGTGCGGCTCAGCATTTGCATGCGCTCTGCTGGCTGGCCGTTGATCTAGTCAGTCGTCGAAATTCAGACCAGCCAGCAGAAGCACGATCTTCCCGATCCTACCGTCGCACGTCTTGGCTGAGGCTCGCCAGCGTGCTCTTCGCCTGCTCTGAGCCCACGGTGTTCAACTCGGCTGACTCTTGCAGGTAGCGCTGGGCCTCCGCTTTGTCTCCCGACTTCAGCGCAATCTCTCCAGCGTGGCGGAATATCTTCGCGTCTCGAACGCCAACTGCCAGGGCAGTCTCGATTTGCTTCCGGGCGTCTTCGTACTGTCCACTCTGATACAGCGCCCACGCGTAGGAATCCAAAGTAAAAACGTCGTGCCGGCGTGCAATTTCCCTCTGCGCCACTTCCAGCGCTTTCGCCGGCTGCTTGGCATAGTCCGCGTAATAGAAAATCAACTCGTGATTGGAATTGTCTCCGCGATTGGTTTCGAGCAGAGATTTTTGTTCGAACGTGGCAAAGGCCCTGTCGGCGTCATCCGTCTTCCCATCCAATTGCAATGCTTGCGCCAGTTCATACAGATTCTCCGCGTGCGGGGCTGCGTCGTAGCGCTGCTTCAGCAGGTCCACTGCTTCATCGTATCGCTTCTGCTGAATCCTGACCTTGGCAAGATTACCGAGGGCGTAGTGATATCCGGGAAACATGACCAGCGCCTGCTGTGACAATCTCTCCGACTCGTCGATCTTTCCGATCATGAGGTTCAGGTGTGCCATCTGGGTCACGATCCAAGCTCCGTCTTCGACTTCACCCGGCGGCGTGGATTGGTACGCCATGTTCATCAGCTCCAGCGAGCCTTCTATATCGCCGAACAATTCGCGGAGATACGCGGCCCGCGTCAAGCCGGGAGTATTCCCCGGTTTCAAATCCAGCATCCACTGCGCCGCTGTTTCTGCATCTTTGTAATTGCCCAGCTCTACATTCGCATCCGTGAGGAAGCCGTAGAGCATAACGTCGTCGGGCATTTTCTGATTGAGTTTCTTCGCAGCGTCCAGGGCCGCGGCGAACTCGTGTTGGCCCAGCAGCAGCCAGACATGAATTCTCTCGCCATCAAAATTACCCGGAGAGACTTCAAACGACTTCCGCAGCGTCTCCTCAGCCTGTGCGTAGAATTTGACGTCGGAAATCTCGCGTGCCCGCCGTGACAGGGCCAGAGCCAGCGCATTGTATGCCTCAAAATCCTTTGGGTTTTTCTCGATCAACTTTCTTGCCTGAGCCATGCTGCGTTCGGCAGGAGAGAGCTTGATTTCAGCGGGGGCGGACGGTGCTTGCGCAAATCCCGCAACCGTGCCCAGAACGAACAATAGAAGAGCCGCAATTCGTTTCATGACATTCCTCTCTTTGAATATTGGATTCCTTAGAAAAATCCGTGGCCGCCGCATTCGCCGCAGCCACGAAGCTGATTTATTTCACGGGACAAACGTCATTGGGCTGGCCACTGCACCCTCTCTGTCCGGGCCCAATGTGGTGGCTGTCACGTCCGCTGTGAGCTGGTTTCACCCACGGGAACGAGGCGCCGTAGCCAACGTCGTTGATTTGCACGCCATCGCCGATGCGCGTGCCGTACTTCTGCGAGTCGACCAAAATGCCGGCCACCGCACGAGCGGCGATATCCACGACATCGTCAATGGGCCGACGACCGTCTGGGAAACCAGCAACATCTCCCACCAGAAAGCCAAGACGCTTCTGGCTGCCGGTAGGAGTTGGCGGAATTCCGGTGTTGAGGCGCAGCAAGTCCGCGACGGGCCCTGCATCGCCCGTGCCACAGCCGGGACAAATAGGCGGCTCGTACTGAACCAGCAAGAGCAGGTCATTGCGAGGGGGCGGCGGTACCGGAATCCCGAGCGAAGCAAAGAGTTGTGCCAGCAGGGGATTGAGCACGAAACTGGCAAACTGCTTGTCATTCACCGGAGCGTCGGTGCTGAACTTGTCTTTGGAGCCGGTTCCAATTATCAGTTCGTTGATCAGCGGATTGCCTTCGCGGTTAACCTGCCGCCATTGGTTGCTGTCGGCGTCGGTCTGCCCCGCGATTCGCCGCACAGTGACGCGTTGACGCGACGTATCTCCGTAGGTCCCGATGACCGCGTCTTTGTCATTGGCGTTGTGCCGCTTGCCGTCTACCGTGAGCATGGTGATGGGAACCTCGAGCACAATCGAGTTCACGTTGAAGCCGGCCACTGCGTCCGGGGCGTAGTTATGCGTGTCGTCTGCATCTTCCGACTCGGACAGCACGCCTCCCACGCCCATGCGGAAGTTGAGCGAATCAAAGGCTGCGCCCAAGTCGATGAAGAACGGATCGTCGACCGTTCCCGCGAACACGCGCACGTCATTGCCCAGATCAAAGACTCCTTGTCTGAAAAGTTCGTCGTAATTCGGCATGGTTTGTGGGCCGACGTTCGAAGGCACCGCATAGAGTGTTTTGCCTTCACTCAATACGGTGCGCACGCCGTTCTTGATCATCACTACCGAATAAGTTTGCCGAAGACTCAAGCCTTCGGCGCCCTTACCCGAAAGCGAAGTAATCGGGGGAATGCCAGCGATGCCGCCGACAAACCCAGTGAAAACGCCGGGCATGCGAATTTCCGTCTTGAAGCGGAATTGGAAAGTGATGTCGGCAATTCCGTCTCGATTATTGTCGACATGCATTTCATAGAGAACGTTCGGATCGAAGGGAAAGTAGTTGGGTCCGTTCGAAGGTTCAAGGAACCCGTCAACGTTGAGAATCATGGTCACGCGATCGGGGTGGTCGTAGCTGACGAATGCGTACCAGTCCGTCACATCCGCGGCGTGATCCAGGGCGGAGATCGGCGCTTCGCGGTGGCTGGACGCGAACAGGCTGGCTGGAACCAGCATGAACAGCGCCATGGCGAAGGTCACCATCGTTCTTGGTTTCATAAAGTTTTCCTCGGGGATTGAAATTCGTGGACGTCGCCGCGTCGCGGGCTAGGCCACCGGGGCGCGGCGCCACGCCCCAGGGGTTTGCGACCGGCTGCGTCTACTGGATCAAGTACGAACAAGATCGCAGATTGGATTTGTTCTTGTAGGGCGGACACTCCTGTCCGGCGCCGTTGAGGTTGATGTTGATTCTAAGTTTGAGAATTAACGTCAGCGGCAGCGGACAAGAGTGTCCGATCTAGGCTGGAATCGCGATTTGTGGAAAAGGGATTAAGCTTGGCAGCCCGAGGAACTATTCTTAACCGCATGAGCGAGCCCGCTGAGACGGTAGCGTGCAAGACTGGAACAAGCTTGGTGTTGTGGGCACTTCTACTGCTCTACGCCAACGCCCGGGTTTTGCAGATATTTCCCGGTAAAGTTCCCATCGTCGCGGTCGTCGCACTGCATGTCCTTCCGCCTATCGTCTTTGCACTGATTCACGGTGCGATATTCTACCGGACGCGCGGCATTTTAGTCTTCTTTGCCTTTTGCTTGGTGGTCGGGAACGTCTTTGAGAATGTGGGCGTTCGCACTGGCTTCCCCTTCGGGAGCTACTACTTCACGGATCTGATGGGACCAAAGCTTTTTGTCGTTCCTATCCAGCTTGGGCTCGCGTATCTGGGGATGGCTTATCTTTCGTGGACGCTCGCCCGTGTGATTTTGGGAAACATGCGAAGTGCTGTCGCTGGATCGCGCGTTATTACCTTGCCTTTGCTGGCGGCGTTCATCATGGTCGCCTGGGATTTTTCACAGGATCCAATCTGGTCGACCGTCTTGCATCTTTGGATCTGGCGGCACGGAGGAGCCTACTTCGGCGTGCCCGTGAGCAACTTTCTGGGCTGGTATCTCACGGCGTATGTGTTCTACCAATTGTTCGCGCTCTATCTGCGGGGCCGATCGACGAATCCCGATCCTCTGCCGTGGAACTATTGGAATCTGGCGATTCTCTTCTACGCAGCGTCCGCGGCTGGGAACATTCTGCTGGTTATTCCGAGACCGACAGGCTCCGTAGTTTCTGATCCTGCCGGAGCAGAGTGGAGGATTAGCGATATCACAGGTACTTGCGCTTTAGTCTCGATCTTCACGATGGGAGCATTTGCGCTGCTGGCATGGGTGAGCCTCGCCGATCAGAAGCGCTAAGACGGCAGTTCACCTAGCCCAGCAGAACCCGCGCAAACACGTCGTGATCCACGTTGCCGCCTGTAGCGACCAACCCCAAGCGTTTTCCCGGCAATGAGTCTTTTTCTTTCAGGGCAGCGGCCAACCCAGCCGCACCGGCTCCCTCGACTACGTTGTGCGTGTCGGTGAAGTAAATCTTCATAGCCTGGCGCATTTCTTCTTCGCTCACGCGGATTACGCAATCGACATTCTCGAGCACCACCGCGAGCGAAGCGTCGTCGGGCACGCGGCAAGCCATTCCGTCACCGAGCAGCGTGGTTACTGGAGCCGCGATCTTCC
Source organism: uncultured Acidobacteriota bacterium (assembly GCA_963762385.1). Taxonomy (GTDB): domain Bacteria; phylum Acidobacteriota; class Terriglobia; order Terriglobales; family Acidobacteriaceae; genus JABDBE01. Next base: position 631,672 of record CAVXKN010000004.1, read on the forward strand.
GTCCTGCCTCAAACGAGAGCGCATAAGCCGGCGCGCCGTCGGCGACAACACCTACAATCCGCGTCCGCAGATTCAGACCATTGCGGACCGCGCAGCACGAACTGATACCCGATCCCTGTCCGATAGGCACATAAACAACATCGAGATCGGAAACCGCGGAGAAGAACTCAAGCCAGTAGGTGGCCACGCCCTTGACGATGTCTCGATGATTCGACGGCACGTAATGCCAGCCATGTTCGTCGGCGAGCTTCTGCGCGTGCTCTTTGGATTCCTGATAGTCGCTGCCAAACTCGATGAGATTGGCTCCCTGCGCCCGCATTGCCGCATTCTTCTCCGCGCTGTTTCCCTGCGGGACTACGATGTGCGCCGGCACTTTGAATCGCCTCGCGGCCAGCGCCACCGACTGGCCGTGATTGCCGCGAGTTGCCGTGACCAGTCCCCGGATGCACTTCGATTCGCGAAACAGCTCCGCGGCATAGACCACGGCGGTGCGAGCTTTGAAAGCTCCAATGGGAGTATGGTTTTCATGCTTGACCCACACTTCCGTTCCCAGCCGCTCACACAGCAGAGGCCAGACAATCTGCGGGGTCGGCGGCATGACGGCATACACCAAGTCCTGCGCATCTTTGATTTCGTCAATCGTTGGCAACGGCGTTGCTATGCTCGATTCTACGGTCATAGGAAAGTGGTCTCCGTGAGAACAAAACTAATTCTGCGCTGCCGGCGGCACCACTTTGTCCGGCCCACCGCTATAACCTTTGCCGCAGCATGGACACGTGACCACGGCATTCTTGTCGGCCATCTCTTGCAGGAACGCAGTAAACGTCTTGCCGCAGTTCTTACACAGCACTTCAATTGTCGCTTCGCTCATAGGTTTTCGTCCCGTTCGTAGCTCGCGAATTTTCGATTAGCTCAGGCTGCCTACTGACAACTTGCCCATTGGATGCCACAACCGTCGCAACGAATTCTAAATTTCAACTACACTAAATGTTTTACAGGTGAGGACCAACCAGGTGCCAAAGTGTGCTCGACTTCAATCTCTGCTCGTCGTTTTCGTTTCGTTCGCCGTTCTTACATCGGCCGTAGCCCAGCCTGTTCCTTCTGCACTCTACAACGGGCTTAAATGGCGCCTGATTGGCCCATTCCGCGGCGGCCGAGTTGTCGCCGTGGCGGGGTTCCCCGGAAGCTCCACCACATTTTATTTCGGTTCGGTTGGCGGCGGAATCTGGCAAACCTCCGACGCGGGCATGGTATGGAAGCCAATTTTCGACGGGCAATCGATCGCTTCGATCGGCGCACTCGCCGTGGCGCCGTCGGACGCAAAAATCATTTACGCGGGCACGGGCGAAGCCGACATTCGCTCCAATCTGTCCTCCGGCGACGGTGTTTATAAATCAACCGATGGTGGCCAGACGTGGAGCAATATCGGACTGCGCGATTCGCGCCAGATAAGCAAGATCGTCGTCGATCCGCAAAATCCCAAGATCGTGTACGTCGCCGCTTTCGGACACGCGTACGCACCGAACCATGAGCGCGGCGTGTACAAATCGACCGATGGGGGTGCGACGTGGACAAAGGTTTTAGATCAAGGTCCAGACATTGGCGTTTCGGATCTGGCCATTGCCACGGATGACTCCAAGCTTCTTTTTGCCGCGACATGGCGAAGCCACCGCCCGCCATGGAGCACGTATGCCCCGCTCGACGGCCCTGGCAGCGGTCTCTTCCGCTCCCAGGACAGCGGTCAATCCTGGTCGCGCCTCACCGGGAACGGATTGCCCGAAGGAGACTGGGGTCGCACGGCCGTCGCCGTTTCTCCCAACGGCAAGCGCGTCTACGCACTCATCAGCGCTTCCAAGAAACCTGGACTCTATCGCTCCGACGACGAGGGCAACACTTGGACACTGCAGAACGATGACCGCCGCCTCACCAGCCGTGCCTGGTATTTCGGAAACATTACTATCGATCCGAATAATCCGGACATGATCTATATGCCCAACGTTGCGCTCTACCGCTCCGAGGATGGCGGCAAAACGGTTTCAATCGTCCGCGGCGCACCGGGCGGAGACGACTACCACCAGATCTGGATTGATCCCAAAGATTCCTCGCGAATGATTCTCGCCACCGATCAGGGGGCGACCATCAGCCTGGATTACGGACAGACCTGGAGCACGTGGTACAACCAACCCACCGGGCAGTTCTATCACGTGATCACGGACGATCAGTTTCCCTACACGCTCTATGGCACGCAGCAGGACAGCGGCAGCGCAGCGGTTCGCAGCCGAGGCGACGCCGGTCAGATCACGCCTCGTGACTGGTTTCCCGCCAGCGGCAGCGAGAGCGGATACTTCGCGCCCGATCCAAAAGATCCGAACATCCTCTACGCCAGCGGAACCTACGGAGACGTCACTCGTTTCGATATCCGTACCTCATTCAGTCAGGACATTACCCCGTGGCCCGTTTCAACTTTTGGCAGTGATATCAACGCGCGCAAGTATCGCGATCCATGGACGCCGGTGCTGTTGATGTCGCCATTCGACAAGAAAACGCTTTATCTGGGGACGCAGTATGTGATGAAGACACTGGATGGCGGCCTGCATTGGGACATCATCAGCCCTGATCTGACCGGAGCGACTCAGCGTCCCGGCGACAAAAAGCCCGAAACTCCACCCACGGTCGAGAACGCGAAAGAGCGCGGCTACGGCGTCGTCTATACGATCGCGCCTTCGAGCTTAAACGGAAGTTTGATCTGGGCGGGCAGCGACACAGGTCTCATTCACATTACGCGGGACGGCGGCAAAACCTGGAAAGATATCACACCCCAGGGACTGGGGGATTGGAGCAAGATATCGCTAATCGAAGCCTCGCATTTTGATCCCGCAGAGGCCTACGCTGCTGTTGATCGGCATCGCCTCGACGACCAGAAACCGTATCTCTTTCGCACCCGCGATTACGGGGCGACCTGGCAACTCATCACCGACGGCATCGGCGCATCGTCATTCTTGAGAGCGGCCCACGAAGATCCACAAACCCGCGGCTTGCTCTTCGCCGGAACCGAACTCGGCGTCTATGTTTCGTTCGACGACGGCGACCACTGGCAATCGCTGCAGTTGAATCTTCCTACCGTTTCAATCCATGATCTGGATATTCACGGAGACGACCTGATCGTCGCTACTCACGGCCGTGCGTTTTGGATTCTCGATAACATCACGCCTTTGCGGCAAGCGCATGACGCCATGAAAGCAGGCGCATTTCTCTACCATCCAGCTACAGCTGTCCGGGTTGATAACGATGACTTCGTCTCAACACCGTTGCCGCCGGAAGAGCCTACCGCAAGCAATCCGCCGAACGGCGCCGTCGTTGACTACTACCTCAACGCCGCTGCGGACCACATCAAGCTCGAGATCTTTGACGCGCAGCAGACTCTCGTACGGACGTTTTCCTCCGACGATCCGAGAGTCCAGCATCCTCCCCGACCGATCGCCGAGTGGTGGTTCCCGAAACCAGAAATCCTCGAGACCACTCCGGGCATGCATCGCTTCGTGTGGAACCTTGCCTGGGGCAACCCGGGCGCAAAACCGGCAAGTCAACCCGCTGGTGATGACTATCGGCCTCCCCGCGGCCCACGCGCGCTTCCGGGCATTTATCAAGTGCGCCTCAGCATCGACGGAAAGACTCTGACGCAACCATTAAAGATTGTGATGGACCCGCGATCCACTGCAACTCCTCGCGATCTTGAACAACAACTCCAGATGGGGCGGCAAGTTTTCGCCCAAGCCATCAGCGCCCGGCAAACTCTAGCGGAGATAAGGTCGGTGCAGAAGCAATTGTCGGACCTCGAACAAAAGCTCGATAGTCATCACGCCCAGCTGAAATCCGCGGCCTCACAACTCGAAGCTGAAATCCGCAAGATCCTGGCAGGCAGTGAAGATCCCGCGAGCAAAACAGAGGGGCTCGAGAATGCCAGCGCCGGGCTCACGTCCGCACTGGCGGTCGTCGAGAGCAGCGATCGCGCTGTGCCTTCCCAGGCCATCGCTCTCTACCATGAATCCAGTGAAGCATTGAAGCTCCGCATTGCCGATTGGAACCACATCAAGACCAACTGGCTGCCGCAACTCAACCTGCATCTGCGTGAGGGAAACCTCCCGCCGATTTTGATCAGTGAAATTGTCGGACTTTCGGAATACGCCGACACCGATTGAACATGACCTTGTCAATTTCGATAACTACACGCTACACTCGCCGCTCTCAGGAGAATCAAGTGAAAGCTTTTGGCTCGAGATATCTCATTCTGTGTCTGCTGGTTTCTTTTCTCTGCGCGCCAGCCCTGGCGCAATATACTGATCCAGTTGTGATCAACGATCTTGGCGGACCGCAGGAGTTCGCACGTCGCCGCCAGGAACTTGCCAAACAGCTCAAGACGGGCCGTCTGATCCTGTTTGCGCGCACCGTTCTTCCCGAAGCCAATCATTATCGCGAGGACGACGATTTCTTCTATTTCACCGGGCTGTCCGATCCCGGCGCTATCATGGTCATGGACGCCAGCAATGGCGACACCATGATTTTTGAGCCGCAGCAAAGCTCGCGCGGAAAACAAGTCTACGGCGCCAACTTGCTCTCGATGACTCCCGAAGCGCAGCAGAAATTTGGCTTCAAGGCCGTGTTGCCGCTTGACAGTCTTGAGGGCATCCTGGCATTTTTCCTGGGCAAGGACAACGACCTGTGGTTGCGTCTTACTTTTCCCGACAAAGCCGACGGCGCCCGCTTCGAGGTCGGGCGCGATTACGCGGCTGAATATTCGAACCCGTACGGCGACCCCTTACCCGGCGACCGCGCCGCCCTGAAAAAGTTGGCAGAGCGTTATCCTGCCGCCCATCAGCGCGACGCCACGCCGTTCATCGACGATTTGCGCAACATCAAAACTCTGCAGGAAATCGAAGTGCTGCGGCGAAACGGAAAACTCAGCGCCGAGGGAATCAAGCAGGCAATGGAACACGCCCACCCGCCGATGTTCGAGTACCAGATCGAAGCCCAGGCTGCCTACGTCTTTCGCAATGGCGGCGCGCAGGGCTGGGCCTATCCCGCCATCGTTGGCACCGGCGAAAACATCAACACCTGGCACTACTTCAGCGACCGCCGCCAAATCCAGCCGAACGAATTGGTCGTCTTCGACTTTGCCGCCGACCTCGATCACATGACCATGGACATTACTCGCACCTTCAACATCAGCGGAAAATTCACGCCCGAGCAGGCCAAGTGGTACGCGGTCGATCTCGAATCGCAGAAGGCGTCCATCGCGCTGCTCAAGCCCGGAAACACCTACGAGCAAGTCGGCGACGCCGGCAAGGCCGTCTTTGAAAAGAACGGTATCGCGAAACAGTGGTACGGTTTCCCCGGACATTTCGTAGGCTTGGCCACGCACGACGTGAAGATGCCAACCGGACCGGTGAAAACTGGCCAAGTTGTGACCGTCGAACCCATCGTCGAGTTCCCCGACCAACACATGCACTTCCGTGTCGAAGACACAATTCTGGTCACTGACAATGGCCCGGAAATACTTTCGTCCAGCGTGCCCAAAGAAATGACTGACGTCGAAAAACTGGTAGGCAGCGCAAAATAGCGTGTGGACAGCCAGCAGAGCAAAGCTCCGTCTGCTTTTTTGTGGCCAACGCGGGGAGTTACAACTTACGGTTCGTAAAGGGATGCAGCAAACCGACACGCTTAACCGAACACATCCACTTGCCACAATTTCTGTCCCGCCAGCGCGTTGTAGAAACCCCAAACCGCCAGAGCAGCAAGGCCCAACAGCGGCAGCCACACGCTGGCGAAATACCAGGCGGAAAAATCCAGAGTAAGCGGCACATTAGCCAACAACTCGGTAGTAAATATTCCGACAGCCAGAGTCACGAACCCGGATCGAAACACGACGATCGTCGCGCCTGCGTAGAGCAGCGCATAGGCGCATCCCTCAATCAACGGATAGTCGCTGCCCAGAACTTTCAACGTTACCCATATCGCCACGAACACGACTGCGGCCAGCCACTCCTTGCGCAGCACCACGCGCAACACGAAAAGCAGAAAAAAGAAAAGCAGCGTCGCTTCGATTGAGTCGGGGATTTGAAATAAGAATGCCCCGAGCACATGCCGCCCACCCAAGAGATAGCTGGTTGAAAAGAATTGTGGGGGCCCACCCTTACCCATCGTCAGAATTTGGCTGACTTCAAAGATCAATATCCACATCACGCCAAGGATTACGCCAAACAAAACGTCGCGGCCCACCAGCGGATCGCGAAATCGGCCCATGACCAACCGGCTCCACGAGACCAGCGCTTGCGGCCAATGGCGGCGCACATAGGGCTCGAGTGAAAGATAGAGCAGCCAGATCAGGCCGGAGAAAAAAAGCGCCGTACTGATGGCCATGGTGAACGGAAAGAGCATTTCCAGCCCCGGTACCATGTGCCCTCGGCATAGCCACAACCCGATCAGAGTTGCAAAGAGTACGCAGGCCAGACGGAACGCGCCCCGGCGGTCGCCTCTGCCCCGAATGTAGTTTCGGCGCGCCAACAGCGCAGCTCCTGCCACCACCGACAAAATCATTACCAGCAGAAACAAATTTCCCGCCCTTCGCCCGGCAGTCGTCGGCGGGTCCGTTTTCATGCGTTGCGGTCTGGTCCATGGTCCAATCAGCGAAAAGAATACGGGCTTGCCTTCAAATGAAGCCGCCTCCACGCGCAATGGACGACTGGTGCCGGGCCAAGTTCCAGTCCACGCCGCGCGCGTGTCGGAAGTGGCGAGTGAACTCCAGAGCGGTTCGGCTGGCTTGAACTGCGTCGCATCCAGCCCGCCTTCGCGAAACAACACGTTCCAGTCCACCGCCTGCGCATGAGCGCCGGCATCTTCGCTTTGCACCTGCGGCGGGATCGCCTGGAAAAATGTCAACCGTCCTTGCAGATCCACGGTCAGATTCACCATTCCCGAAAGAATCGGCGGCGGATCATCTTCGGTTATGATTCCCGGAGTCAGCGTTGAGTCATGGAAATCTGTCCCCATCATGTATCGCGCGCTTTGCCGGTATAAAAACTGCAGCACTGATGGCCGACCAGAGAGCACTTCGTCCCAGTGCAGATGCGGCTTGTCATTCTTCTCCACATAATTCAGGAAATCTGTGTCATCAATGAAGTCGATGGCCGTGTCCGCCGGCTTGTCCGGATATCCGAGTTGGCTGACGATCTCTTTCGCTTTCTGCGTCAAGACTTCCGGCGATTGCTCCAGACCCAGTTTCCCCATGCCGCTCGTCTTAATCGCGCAGTAGCTAACCAACCCCAAACCTAACATCGCTGCTGCTAAACAAAGCACCGCGGTTCGCGGCGCTAATCCCGTGGTTTCGCCCGCGGCCGCGACCATCTGCGGCGACGGCGTTTCGCCCGCCGCTAACGCCGCCGCCAGCGGATCGCCTCCCGGTAACGCCGCCGCAACACTCAAGACCGAACTCATCCGATTCGCCGCTTCGGGTTCGAGACAACGCAAGATCACGCGCTCCACCGCCGGATCAAGATCCTTCACCAAGCTGGATGGCTTGCTGGGCGCCGATTCGCTGCGCACCCTCACCAGTTCTGGCAACGACTCCACGCTGAACGCCCGCTTGCCGGTGAAGATTTCGTAGAGCACCAGACCCAGCGAATAAATATCGCTCTTTGCGGTGACCTCTTTGCCTTCTAACTGCTCCGGAGCCATATACGCAGGCGTTCCACTGCGCACGTCGCTGCCCGGGATCTGATCCACCAGTCCGGCCAGGCCGAAATCCGTGACCACGACTTGCCCTCGGCCATCCAGCATGATGTTGGCCGGTTTCAAATCTCGGTGCAGCACTCCTTTTGCGTGGGCCGCGGCTAAACCGGCACAAAGCTGGCGCGCAATTTCCAACGCCTTATCCGCGGGCAAGCGCCCGATGCGCCTCAGCAACGAAGCCAAGTCCTCGCCGTCCACATACTCCATGGTGAAGAACACGTGTCCATCGACTTCGCCCACGTCGTAAACCCGGCAAACATTCGGATGCGACACTCGCCGCGACAGCCGAACCTCATTGCGAAATCGCTCCAGCAGAGTTTCGTCCTGGCTTGCCTCTTCGGGTAGAAATTTGAGCGCGACCGGCTGACCCAACGTCAGATCGTCGGCGCGATACACCTCGCCCATGCCGCCTCGGCCCAGCAACGCGATGATGCGATAGCGGCCGGCCAGCAGGCGTCCGGGAAGAAATCGGCCTTCGGTCAGAAGACTGCCAGAAGAACTCGGAGTCCTGCCCCCGGACGTTTTCGCAGACGAACCCGACGAAGCCTTCCCCGATTGTCTGGGCTTTGAATCCAGATACTCCATGGTCGCGAGTTCGTCTCCCGACACCATGGCCGCGCCGCAAGACGAGCAGAATCGCCCCGTCTCAGACACTTGCGAGCCGCACGATACGCAGGTGGACATCAATTTCTCCGCTCAACGATTTACCGCTTGCCCCGCGCTCTCGCCAATCGAGGCGAGGAATGCGAATAGTAAAGTAACTTTACAACCCTTTACACATGCAAGCCGTAAAAGCGATAAAATACCCTGAAATCTTTTGACGTGTAGGGCGGACACTCCTGTCCGCCGCCTTTTGAGGATATAGCGGATTTTGGGCTGATTGGTTTCGATTTCTTACAAGTTAAGAGTTAAGGTCAGCGGACAAGAGTGTCCACTCTACACTAGCAAAGTGACTGACCTGAATTTCGCGACGAAAGCAACCCCGAGGTTTCGATGCAAATCCTAGCTAGCAACCGCAACTTACCGTCATCTTTTGGGTTTAACGCAACGAACCGCGGCGCCTTGCGCACTACAGAAAGCGGAGTGAGACACATGAAATCAAACTCTGGCATACCGGCCTCACAAACTTCGGTGTCATCGACCTTGTCGTTACGGGCTTCATGGATGGGAATTTTTCTCCTGCTGCTGGCCCTTCCCATCCCTGCCTTGGCTGCGTTGGGTGGCGACGTCACCTCCGTTCAGCAGGATCAGGCGCAGATGAAGAGCACATTGAAGACCACGGAAGCCGAAGCCTATACCATCCACGAACTCACGGCCCCGGGCAAAACCGTGATAAAGGAATACGTTTCTCCGGAAGGCAAAGTTTTCGCCATCACCTGGAGCGGACCGTTTATTCCCAACATGCAGCAGTTGCTGGGGACGTACTTTGATCGGTTTGCCCAAGCTGCAAAAGCCCAGCGGGAAAGCCACTTGGGACACCGGCCGGTCGGCATCCAACAACCTGATTTCGTTTTCCAAAACGGCGGCCACATGCGCGCGTATGTTGGCAGGGCTTACCTTCCTGCCATGGTGCCGCAGGGCGTCAACGTCGACGCATTACAATAAGGAGGAAAGTGTGCGCAGCTTCTTGGTCTTAACTTTGGTCGGGACCCTCGGATTTCTCGCAGGGTGTGGCAGCAGTGGAACGCCAGTAGGCGTCGTGACTTCGATTACGATCACTCCGAGCAGCGCATCCCTCGATGCTGGCCAAAGCGTGAACATCACTGCCAGCGTTGCCAACGACTCCAGCGGCAAAGGTGTCAGTTGGTCTCTGACGGGCGCGGGGACGTTGAGTAATCAAACCACCACGGGGGTGACCTATACCGCACCGAACCCGGTGAGCAGTGTCGCGCTCCCAACCGTCGTGGCAACGTCTATAGCCAGTTCCACTGTCACTGCATCGACGCCAATCGTCATCGCGCCCGCGGGCACTGTAGCGAACGTCGCGCCCATCTCGGTCAACGGCGGCCCGCTGACGACCGCGAACCCTCCGGCGATCTATACCAACGCGGCTTTTATCAGCGTCTTACTCTGCTCTCCCACCAACGGCGCTTGCCAGACTATCCCTGACATTCTGGTGGATACGGGATCGTTCGGCCTCAGACTCCTAGCCTCACAAGTTACAGTTCCGCTCACGCCCTTAACCGACAACAGTGGCAACACGCTGTATGACTGCGTCCAATTCGTCGACAATTCGTTTCTGTGGGGAACCGTTGCACCCGCGAACTTCGTGGTGGGTGCAGAGTTAGCAGCTTCGACTTCGGTTCAGATTATCGGGAATCCCAGCTTCAGCATCCCCAGCGGATGCTCCGGCACGAACGAAGATACGCAAACCCTCTTGGGCGCAAACGGAATATTAGGCGTAGGCCCAGAACCCTTTGACTGTGGTTTGGCCTGCGATCCCAGTGCCGGGGGAACAGCTCCAGCGGTCTATTATCTCTGCGGTTCTGGCGGCAACTGCAATACCACATTCGTATCCTGTGGCACGCTCTGCTCGGATGCCAACGCTAATCAGCAGGTGACCAACCCGGTTTTCAACTTCCCTGTCGACAACAACGGTACCATTCTCACGCTGCCGCCGGTCAACGACGTGGCAGCTACTGTGCCTGGAACGCTGACCTTCGGCATTGGCACGGAGTCGAACAATGCCATCCCGACCACAGCAACCCTGTTCACGCTGAATTCGGCGGACAACTTCACGACTAACTTCGGAGGCCAGGCCCTCACCGGCAGCTTCATTGACAGCGGCTCGAACGGGTATTTCTTCCCGCAGATCAACAACCTGCCGAATATTTGTAGTGACAACAACTCGTGGTATTGCCCCCCCACGACCACGGCGTTTACGGCAACCAATGTGGACCCGAATAATAATTCGACGTCGAACACGGTCAATTTCAGCGTGGACAATTTCGACAACGTAACCACTGCCCACCCCAGCGATGCGGCGTTTAGCAACCTGGCGGGACCGATGACCTGTGCTTCTTCGACGGCATGCACTTTCGACTGGGGACTTCCCTTCTTCTACAACCGAAGTGTATTCACCGCCATCGATGGAACCACAACCCCGAATGGAAACGGTCCGTTCTGGGCGTATTAGTTCCCAGACGCTAGACGTAAATTTCGCCGCGGTGAACTTCGAATAACCGAAGTTCACCACGGCAACGAAAATGACGTGGAGACAGCCGCCCCCGGCTGTCTGGTCGAGCGCCGCTCGACTCCGCATGACAGAAGTTAACCTTTTATCCCCGACCACTTCCGAGTTGGAGCATCCATCCCCGCCCGATTACACTATCCGCCATGAAGAACTTCGATGATCTCACCCAACCCGAAATTCTCGCGTTGGCCATTTCCCTGGAAGAGGAAGATGAACGCATCTACGCCGATTTCGCCGAAGGATTACGCCAGGATTTCCCCGCTTCCGCCGCCGTTTTCGACGGCATGCGCGTCCAGGAATCCGGACATCGCCGCAGACTGATCGAGTTATACCGCCAGAAATTTGGAGAACATATCCCGCTGATTCGCCGCCAGGATGTGAAAGGCTTTGTGCAACGCAGGCCGGTTTGGCTGATGCGGCCACTCGGCCTTGACATCGTGCGCAACCAAGCCAGCGCCAACGAGGTGGAAACGCGACGGTTCTATGAGAAGGCCGCGGCGCGGGCGCAGGATGCCAGCATCCGCCAATTGCTCGACGACCTGGCACAGGAAGAGCGCGCCCACGAAGACCGCGCTCAGGAACTGAAAGAAGAAGAGCTGCGCCCCGATGTTGCGCAAGACGAAGAACGGGCGCGCCGCAGGCTTTTCGTTTTGCAGATCGTGCAGCCTGGATTGGCGGGATTGATGGATGGATCCGTGTCCACGCTTGCGCCCGTCTTCGCCGCTGCATTCGCCACGCGCAATCCCTGGGACGCGTTTCTGGTCGGCATGGCAGCCTCAGTTGGCGCGGGCATCAGCATGGGATTCGCCGAAGCACTTTCGGATGACGGCAGCCTCACCGGCCGCGGTCATCCCTGGGTTCGAGGATTCGTCTGCGGCGCCATGACCGCTCTCGGCGGGGTGGGCCACACTTTACCGTTCCTCCTGCCAAGCTTTCGTGTGGCGCTTGCCGTTGCCTTCGTAGTGGTGCTGGTCGAACTCGGCGTCATCACCTGGATTCGTCATCGCTACATGGACACGCCCACAGTTTCCGCCGCCATGCAGGTAGCGTTAGGCGGAGCCCTGGTTTTCGCAACCGGAGTCCTGATCGGCAGTTCGTAGCCAATATCAAACATCAATAGAGGACGGCCGTCCCAGGCCCCACTGGACGCGCAGGCCGGAACCGCGCGCAACTCCAAGAAACAACAAGTGTTCCGTAACGTACATACATATCGGTACATACATTGTCGCCCTAACAATATGTTCCACGTGGAACACTTCTCGAGTATGCCGCTGCCTCAGGCAATGTTTCGCTTGGGACGCGGGGCGCGGCCGCGAGCTTCGCTCGCGGTCTCAACTCGATTGCGTCCGGCCTTCTTGGCTCGATACAGGGCTTTGTCGGCGGCTTGAACTACCTGTTCGACTTCGCGCGTTTTCGGGTCTGATTCCGCGACGCCGATGCTCACCGTGACCGAGAGGCCGCTCGGAGAAGTTTCGGGCGGAGGGTTGCGAGGTCGGCCCAGTTTTCGGCGCGTGCTTCTCTTATCTTCACTCCTGCGACCCGCGCCGCGAGGAGCGCTGCGGCGCTCGGGCGTGCTGCGCACCCGGAATAAGGATTCCTCGATGAGAATTCTGAGCGCATCAAGATGGGGCACAACTTCTTTCACGGACTTTCCCGCAAACAAAATCGAAAACTCTTCTCCGCCGACGCGAAATGCCTGCCCTCCGCCACTCACGCGGGCTAGCCGCGAAGCAACCATGCTGAGAACCTGGTCTCCGGCGTCGTGCCCATAGGCGTCGTTGAAATTCTTGAAGTGATCGATGTCGACGACGGCGATGGAATAAGGCGCTTCCAGGCGCAGCAGGGCTTGGTTGAAGGCGCGGCGCGCGGGCAGCGAAGTGAGTTCGTCGTGATAGGCCAGAACGTAAGTGTTCTCGATGATCGATGCCACCAGAAGCAAGGCAGCAGTCGCCCAATAGGCGACGGCGATTCGGTTCACTGCGTTTGCCTGCAAGCCCAGAAAAGTTGCGACGAGCGACCACAGCAGTCCAATTTCCACCGGCTTGCGATAGAGAAAGATGCGGACGAGCAGAACAGAGAAGGCTCCGGCGAAAGCCAGCAAGGCGAGTTGCGGGATTTTCGTCCAATGAAATAAAGATCGACTCAGGAATGCGACGTGAAGAAAGGCGGGACCTGTGATCTGTCCGGGGCGGCAGAGGAGCGCGACGAACACGGATTCAAGAAACAACAAGACCAGCCGGGGAGTGATTGCTGGTATGGACAGGCCGCGCTCGCGCCTGAGCGCAAGCACCATGAAGTTGACAGGCACGAGGAAGGCGATGGCTTCGAATGCAATGCGGCCGGGACCGATTGCGACAGCTCGTCCAGCAGAAAAAAATTCGAGGGTGCGGTGCGCCAGAAGCAACGTAAGCAGAGCGAAGAGGACGCGGCTGGAGTGGAAGCGCCACGCCAGCAGTATTCCGGCTACAAAGACGGCGTAATAGTAGAAGTCGACTGCGGCGACGGAGACGGACAGAACTCCGCCGGACAACAGCACCACTGCGGCGAGGAGCAGGATGCCTCCCGGCACGAAGAGGGATTTCAGCGTTGCTTTGCTCCCCAGGTCCACGCTGGCACGATCCTTTAAGGAAGAAGGTTGTGTCAACGAATTATCGTAGGCGGGGCAAAGCGCGAGCGAGTGGCAGAGCAGGTTCCTAAGCGAAAGCATTTCCCGTTTGCGGACGGCAGAGACTTTCGTGCGCGGAGGAATCTCCGATCTTCGGCTGGTTCTTGCCTAGAATCGGAGGTGCAGGTTAGAGAAACCTTATGCGCATTCTGATCGCTGAAGATGATTCCTCGCTCGCCAGCTACGTAAAAAAGGGCCTTGACGCCGAACACTACGCCGTGGACGTGTCCAATGATGGCGAGCAGGCCCGGGCCATGGCAGGCGAATTCGATTATGACCTGGTGGTGCTCGACCTCAACCTGCCGCGGCTGGACGGGGTTGCGATTCTGCGCTATTTGCGCACGAGGAAGCCAAGCATGCCGATCCTGGTGCTCACGGGCCGCACGCGGGTGGAAGACCGGGTGCAGTGTCTCGATCTGGGCGCGGACGATTATCTGGGCAAGCCGTTCTCGTTCTCGGAGCTGTCGGCGCGGATTCGGGCGCTGCTGCGGCGCTGCCATCTGCCGGCGGAATCGGTGCTGACGGTGGAGGACTTGAAGCTCGACCGGGTGGAACGCAGGGTGGAACGCGCGGGACGCAGGATCGATTTAACCGGCAAAGAATTTGCCCTGCTGGAATACCTGATGCGCAACGCGGGACGGCGGATCACGCGCGCCATGATCATCGAGCACGTCTGGAATTTGTCGTTTGATACCTGTACCAATGTCGTGGATGTCTATGTGAATTACTCGACCGCACAGGTGGACAAGAAGAAAGTGAACCGGCTTGCAACCGCGATTCAGGTGGCATTCCAACAGCTTGGAGCGAACCCCAGCGCTGACATGTCGGGCATAGTCGCCTTCGAACAAACGGGCGCTGTCCCCGCGGCTGCTCCGGTTGCGCCACCACCAGTTACCGACGAAAACCGGGATTTGGCTGCGCTCCGAAAGGAATTGGAGCAAGTGTTGGCGCCGGAGATCGCCCGAGGCGAAGTGGAAGTACGAGGCGGACATGAGGGACTGGTTATAAGCTTGCGAGAAGCGGGCTTCTTCGATAGCGGTTCGGCCGGGGTGAAAGTCGGCTCTCAGCAAGCCTTCAGCCGCATGGCTAAGGTGCTCGGAGAGCGCCAATACAACCTCCGAATCGAGGGCCACACCGACAATGTGCGCATTCACAATACGCAATTTACCTCGAACTGGGAGCTCTCCACCGCGCGTGCGACCGAAATGATTCGAACCCTGATCACTAAATACGGTTTTGCTCCGCAGCGGCTTTCGGCGGGCGGTTATGGCGAATACCATCCCATCGCCAGCAACGGCACGGAGGCCGGTCGCGCGCTCAATCGCCGCGTGGACGTGGTGGTCGTGGGCAAGCACCAGCCTGACGGTGCTCCGGACCATGCACCTTAAGCAGGCCTGCGGCAAAACCCATTCCTGCTATCTTGGGGCTAAGACCCTTTCTCATGCGAGCGCAGTGATCGCAGCGATGGAAGCGATGCGCCACCTAAAGTCGGGGTTTTCCGCAATTTACTCTAGAGCGTCGATCGGGCATCGCGTCGGCCAGCGGCTTGCAAACCTCGGATAACCCAGCGCTCCGCTGAGTGTCTTAATCTCCCTGAAAAAATCTTTGACCGTTGGAACGCGCTGTATGCCTACAGCAATCACCGCGGCAGGATTTTGAATGTCACTCAGGAAATAACAAGACCCTCACACGCTCGCGTTGGATGTCGCTTGCGGCTCGAGCACCTGTGTCACCTTTCGAGTCAGGGACTGCAGGGAAAATGGCTTAGGCAAGTAGAACATTCCATCTTCCTGGATTCCGTTTCGAGTGACCACATTTTCGGGATAGCCAGAGGTGAAGAGGATCCTCAGCTCTGGGCACACAGCCCGCAGGTTATTTGCGAGGTCGCGTCCGTTTTGTCCCGGTAGAACGACATCGGTCAGCAATAATCGCACGATGGTTTTGCATTCGCCGAAGGCAGATATCGCTTCTGCCGCATTGCGCGCCTTTAGCACCCGATAGCCCGCAGCCTCGAGAATTTCGCACGTCACTTCGCGGAGGAAAGCTTCATCTTCCACCAGCAAGATCGTTCCATGACCGTGCAGCGAATCGGTGCCTGTAACCATCGAAATAGAATCGGGCATTATTTCCGCGGATGATTGGGTGTGATTCAAATCTTGTCCTCCCAGCACGAAAACGTACAAGCACCCACGCTTCCATCGCGGGCGCTCCGTGCGCGAAAGCAGAAGTTTCTATAACGCAGTTCGAGTTATCGCCAGGAGAGCAATCCATGCGAGCTTGCGGATCAGCTCATACACTGACTTGAATGATCGTCTTGGGAAAGACCGGCGAAATTATCGGGAAACGTGTCCTGAAACGGTCGCACCTCCGATGCGTAGCGCCTAGCGCGGGCGCGCCAGCACCGTCTGCTCGGGGTCAAGTACGATCTTCCGTGCGCCCTGCGCTGCAGCTAAATGGAACGGAGTCTCGGGCCCGTCGGCGAACACCTGTCCCAGCAGCACCATTCTTCCCGCCACCGAAGCGTAAAGCGGAACCGGCGTGACCAGATCGTCGGGCGCATCCTTTTGCAAAATGATTCCCGTGATTGTGGTTGAGCCGGGCTTGTCGGAATATTTCACCCCGTGCAATTCGAAGCGCGGAATTGCGGTCCCGTTTACCCAGCCTTCGTAGAACCAGTCCAGTGATTTGTGGTGCTCGTACCACAAGGAGCGTGGCAACTCGTTCTCGAAGGCCTGTAATAACTCACGAGTGGTAATGGGTTTTCCTTCGTAGCGTTCCCTGATCCGGCGGAGCACGCGCACGAAAGGCTCATTGGGCTGTCCAGTCTTGCTGTCACTCCGGACACTTCCATCGCTGGTCCGCTCGGCGTCGCGCATCATGAAACGCAGCATGTGGAAGAGCCAAGTACCCCGCCCATAACTGATGGCCTCGTAGCCGCTGGGGAATTGCGAGCAGGATAGCCGGGTGCCTAAGGTCACCGGGCCATCCTGCATCAACTCCTGTCCAGCTTTGTTTTTCTGCAAGAGGTCATCCCTGTATTTCTCCATGGCAGCACGAAATTTGGCGGGACTCTCGGATTCGAGAACCATCATGGAACTGTAGTTGGCCAGGGCTTCCACGATCCATTGATCGCGGTAGCCGCTGTACATCACCAGATCGCCCCACCACTGGTGAGCGGTCTCATGCGCGATCACCTGGGAGATGAGCGTCCTCTCAACCGGAGTTAAGCGCAGTTGTGATTCTTCCGCGCTTGTAAGAAAGGACGCGCTCGACAGAAAGATCAGCCCGGGCCATCCTTGACTCAGCGCTCCCGGCATTTGCACCACCTTCAGATCGCTATAGGGAAACGGCCCGTAGCGTTTCGCGAAGAATTCGATTGCATGCGCCGAATCGTCTGCGACCTTCTGCTCGTTGCGTACAGGAGACGGGAGCACAGGCACGAGAATCGGCGGGGGCCGGTGACCTAGCGGGGCAAGCGGGTTTGGCATCACGCTTTTGATCGACGGCGTCGGAAATCCGCGTTCCATCACTGCGGTTGCGTAGGTCTCCACCGTCACGTCGCCCGCATGGGCGACCGCGCGTTCATATTTTCCCAGATCGAATCCGGCGATAGGGATGGGCCGTTCGGATATCCAGCGGCTCACCTCTCCACCTGCTGATGGAATTGCTGCTGACGCTTGATCGCCAGGATTCGAAGACTTCGCATCTGTCCGCTTTCCGGTCGCCACCAAACTCCAGCCCGCGGGATAGTGAAATTCCAAATCGAAGTTGGACATAGCCAGTCCACGATTGGGGTACCACATGCCGCGCGCTCCAACGTACAGCAATCCGGCTCCGGCCTCTGCGAGCACCTCGCCGCTATAGACGAAGCGCAGTTCCAGCCGTTGCCCAGTCCGCAGGGGTTGAGGGAAGACCACGGCAACCAGGTCGTTGCCGTGCCGCGCCAGTTGAGTTCCTTCGATTGCCGGATTGTGAATGAACTCGATGGGATGCCCGTCCGCCTCCACCCGCTTGATCTGAAGAGCTCGGGATAGTTCGAATAGAACCGTTCGTTGGCCGCCCTGCTGCACTTCCATTTGGAGAAGCGCTTCCGCATCGATTTGAGTTGGTGGCCTTATGTCTGCTCGAATCTTGTACTGAGATATCGTGACCGCATCGGGTTTGCCGCCTTCGCCGACGGTCCCGTTGACCGCTTCCGGATTCTGCTTCACGTCTGCGGAAGAGAACGAGGTCCAGACATCGTAGAAACTGGCGCTCTCCGCCGTTTTCAATTGACCGGCCCAGACTTGCTCGGGCGTGTCCTCGTCGAAGTAGAGATCAAAGGCACCCAGCCGCAGCCCTTGCAAATGGGCGTGCAGAAAACGGTCGTTGTCGTTTTCCGGACTGACGGACGTCGCAGGTCCCGCGGTTGCACCACCGGTGACAGGCAATAGCTTACTGAATGTCATGAACAGGCGGAGGGCATCTACTGCGGCCAGATTGCGGGCGGTTTCATTCCACTGCGATAGGAAGGCCTGCGCATAATCAGCTGGCACCAGGGATGGTCGCAACTCGGCAAAGCTATCGTCATTGAAACGAAAATACGCATTCGCAAACCGTTCCTCCAAAATAGCCTCATTGGTAAACAAGGCCATGGAAGCGCGCTCGTACCGGTTGGGCGGAGATAACAAGACTTCTCCATCCCCTTCAAAAAAGGCTCCCGTCACGCGGCCGGCAACATCCTCGGTAAATGCGATGGTGCCGTCGTTCAGAGTGATCTGAATGGCTGCCCGATCGATGGAGACGTCGCGCACGCGATAGACTCGCGTCTTGCTCAGACCCGTGTTGCCCAATTGTAAATAGAGACTCTCGGCGGAATTGAGCTGCATCGCCGACTCGTCGGAGGGTTTGGGAGAGCTTTGGCTCCGGGGCAGCGCCACAGCAGCGGCAATCAAGAACAACCAAGCGAAAGGCAGCTTTCTGGTCCGCATTTTTGAGATTACCCTGGTCACCTACGCCTGCAGCTTAATAGCTTCTAGAATGCGCCTTAGTGCGTACCCCTGTCATCTGCTCCTTATTAACCGCTTTCCTGCTGACTGCGGCTGTGGCCGGCGCGTCCGCCGAAGTCATTCATCTGAAGAACGGACGCACCATCTGGGCGGAGCACGTTCGAGACACCGGAACCCACATCGAATACGATCTCGGCGATAACACTTACTCGATACCGAAGTCGGTCGTGGATCGCGTCGACGCCGGTGGGAGTCCTCCCGAGTACGCCCAATCGGACGGAACTGCCAAGCAAGCCCACGATCTCCCGGAGTTCGCCCCCGCCGATAACTTGAAGAACGACCCCGCGCTTATCAACAAAGTTATTCAAGACGGCCTCGTCGATCTGGACGCGCTGTCTGCGCTGGAACAGGCAGGCAACGCCTCTGCTACCGCCTCCGGCTACTTTATTGCTGGCAAGCACGAATTCGATCGCGGAAATTTCAGCAAAGCGCGAACTTACTTCGAGGCTGGCTTGCGTTTCGATTCGCAGAATCCCACGATTCTGAATTACTACGCCGCCCTCTTGGTTAGAACCGGGAATGCCACCGAGGCGTTGCCTTATGCCGAGCGAGCTGTCCGTAATGCGCCAGATTCACCCGACGCGCTTACCGTTCTGGGATACGTCCAGTTCGCCGCCGATCACACCCAGGATGCCATACGTTCCTGGAAGCATTCGCTCGAACTTCGCCCTGATGCGACCGTGCAGAAATACTTGGAGAAGGCGCAGCGCGACGCCACCGCCGAGGCTGACTACACCGAGCACGAGAGCAGTCACTTCACCTTGAGATACGAAGGCAAGCAGACATCGGACGCACTCCGCGGCCAATTGCTCGCAACTCTGGAGTCGGAATACGACGATCTGGTGCGGGAACTCGGCATCGCTCCCCGTAATAACATTCCAGTCGTGCTCTACACCGAGCAGTCGTTCTTCGATGTGACCCAGGCACCTTCATGGAGCGGGGCAGTTTTTGATGGGAAGCTACGCATCCCGATCAACGGTCTAACCTCGGTCACACCGGAACTGGCGCGCGTGCTTAAGCACGAACTCGCGCATTCCTTCATCAGCCAGCTTTCCGGCGGACGTTGTCCGCAGTGGCTCAACGAAGGCATTGCGCAGGCCGTCGAACCCAAGCAAATCTCGCATGGTCGGCTTCTGGCTGATCTCTTTCGGACCCAACGGGAGATTCCCCTCAACGCCCTGGAAGGCAGCTTTATGCAGTTCTCGAGCACCCAGGCCACGGTGGCCTACGAAGAATCCCTCGCAGCCGTGCAATACATCAGCGATACGTATGGCATGAGCGACCTGCAACGGATATTGGAAAGGCTGGGCCAGGGAAGTTCTACCGAGGCCGCCCTGCGCGCCACCATTCACTCCGACTACGGCCAACTGGAAGCAGAAGTCGGCAAATACCTTATCGGCAAATATGGGAATTAGAGTCTGACCCTCCAAAGAGCTTTCAGGCGTAGGCCTTGGAAGCTACTTTCCCTGGAAACTGCTCTGTTTCTACTCCCACTTAGGCGTCTGACCGCGTTCCGACCCAGTTTTTGATTGGTTTTTTGCCGAATTCTGTGCTAACGTCTCGGCTCGATTTACCATGCGCGCGCTCTTCCGTTCCGCCGAGTCTCGGTCCATTGCCGTCCGTGAGCCAATCCATTCCGATATCCTCGAAGTTCACGGGGCTGACCTTGCCTCGGTCTACTACGGCCCCCGCATCGCGGGCGATTTCTGCGATTTCATCCGCGTCGGTCCCGGTCGCGTTCTGTTCGGCCTGCTCGATGTCGCCGGCGGTCTAGAGGACGCTCGCACAATTATTTCCGCTGCCCAGCACACCTTCCGAACCGCAGGGACCGAACTGTTTGCCCGAGGGGATCTAAACGAAGCCGACGCGATGATGGAGCTATGCCTGCAGTTGAACCAAGCCATCTTAAAGGCCGCCGGCGGGGTTCGCTCGTGCCCCGCCTTCGCCGGCTCCTACGACGAAAATCTGGGAATCATTTGTTACTTCAATGCGGGCCATACTCCAGGACTTACCCGCGATCACAAAGGGATTACCGAACTTCCCGCCACCGGCTTGCCCCTGGGACTTT
This sequence comes from uncultured Acidobacteriota bacterium, assembly GCA_963762385.1. Taxonomy (GTDB): domain Bacteria; phylum Acidobacteriota; class Terriglobia; order Terriglobales; family Acidobacteriaceae; genus JABDBE01. The sequence continues at coordinate 652,431 of CAVXKN010000004.1, forward strand.
TTTCTCACATGACCTCGGATGCGCCCATGGTCGCCCTCGAGCCCGGCGCGTGTCTTCTTCTGGCATCGCGTGGCCTCGTAGAAGCGAAGCGTAAGGCTGAAGAGTTTGGATTACAGCGGGTAAAGGATGCGCTGCAAGAATCCAATGGAGCGAGCGCCAAAGAAATCTGCGTATCCGTTCTTGACCAGATGCAACAGTTTATGAAAACCGCATCAACCGACAACGACACGACTGCCCTCGCTCTGGCTCGAAATTCCTAGGAATCCACTCTTCGATGGAGTTTGTCGGGGCTTTCCGCCGGCCCGATGGGTTTGCCCAAGCTCATGGTCGGTGTCACAATGCTTAAATGCAAAAATCTATTACTCCGCTGGCAAGTGTAATGGCCGCTGCGATCATGCTGCTCGGGAATGCCCTGGCGCAGCAGACTCCTCCGGCAGCGACTCAACCGACTCCTGCGGCGGGAAGCCCGACTGCTTCCGCCTTCAAAACGCAAAAAGATAAGGTTAGCTATGCCATTGGGATGAATATTGGAACGACGCTCCATAGGCAATCGGTCGACGTTGATCCAAAAGTGCTGCAGCAGGGCCTCGAAGACGCCCTGTCCGGTGGCAAAACACTGCTTTCGGACGAGGAAGCGCGCGCCACGCTGACTGAGTTCCAGGCTGAGATGCGCAAGAAGATGCAGGAGAAAATGCAGGCGGAGGGCGAGGCAAACAAGAAGGAAGGCGCCGCATTCCTGGCCGCAAACAAAGCAAAAGACGGCGTGGTCACATTGCCCAGCGGTCTCCAGTACAAGATCCTGACCCCTGGTACGGGACCGAAGCCCACTGCCAGCGACTCCGTGCTTTGCAACTATCGCGGCACGCTCATCGATGGCAAGGAATTCGACAGCTCCTACAAGCGCGGACAGCCCGCGACTTTTCCGGTAAGCGGGGTCATCAAGGGCTGGACGGAAGCCCTCCAACTCATGCCCGTGGGATCGAAGTGGCAACTCTTTGTTCCCTCCGACCTGGCCTACGGCGAACGGGGTCAAGGCCCAGACATTACCCCGAACTCCACCCTTATTTTTGAAGTGGAACTGCTCTCCATCCAGAGCAAGGACCAGGACAAAGCTCAGGACAAAAATCAGGACAAAGACAAGAAGTAGCCGGACCGTTCGTGGACCTGCGGAAAATCAGGCTCCTCCCGATGCGGAAGGATCCTGATCTTCATTTGCACGCAGTAACCCGGCGCAGAGTGTAGAGGCGCTTTATCGGCTCCGGCCTTTCTTTCGCGCCGGCCCTGCATTTGGCGGCCGGTTCACGACCGGCGCTAGTTCGTCGGCAGTTACGAAGATGGGTTCGATGTCGGTCGGGATGCCCTGCAGACCATCCAGAGCCTTCCGCACAGCCGGGCGAATGACTCCCAGTTCGTCCAGCATCTTTTTCGCGCCCGCATAATTGCCCTCAGCCTCGATGGTCAGAAGATCGTGATCAAGCTCCGCGATCGCGGATTTTATCTTTGTCATGTCCACCGAAAAAGTGCCGTCGGGGTGTTGGACAAACGCACCCTTATCCATCAGGTAATTGAACTGCATTGCCATGCCTTTGCCGTGAGCATCGTTCAGCCCGAAGCGCAGGCTGCGGAACGCGGAAGCCAGATACGTCGTGTAAAGCTGCCGTTGCGCGGCCTCATCGGACGGCAATGATGCACCCAGTCCCATTTCCTTGGCGTGGTCCATCATGTATTGCAGGGCGAACAGTCCGGTCACATCGGCCTTAGGCTCTTCAATCGCGCTGTACAACTCTTTCAACTCTTCGCGGGGTGTCGTGTCGCGTCCCTGAATTTTTACCTGATGCGGCCCCAGCCCGTGCATCAACTCATGCGCCAGGATGTGCGTAAAGAAGAGTTCGAAGCTGACATCCACCATCGCCGTCTGCGACAACGTCCGCCGCGCAATCGGCAGCAGCACGCTGCGGAACTTCGCCTCTTGCACATTCTTCAGCATTACTCGCTTGCTGCCCTTCTGCTGTACCACGCGGTCGTCGTTGGGCAGATTGTATGCGGCGGTCTGGACGCCGTGAGCGCCGTCGCCCGCGCTTAGAATCTCGTCGACCACGCGAATCGGCGCTGCCGCACCCAGCTTCGGGTTGCGGTACTGCGGATCGATGGGCAAGTTATTTTCGATGTCCTGCAGGTGCTGCGTAAAGACCGATAGCTTGGCGGACTCCTCATCATCGCGCAGGTTTACGTAAGCCTCAAACGCTGCCTTGTAGCCGAAAAGCTCATCGTCGTAGGTTTCGTATGGACCAATCGTGATGTCCAGTGGCGCGTCGAGGTCCATCCACGCCATGTCGCTTTCGTAATAGTCGTTGGTAAGAAAAGCGTCCGCTCGCAAAGCAAGAAATCTCTTCAGCGACGCATTGTCAGTCAATCCCGCCGCCTCGTGCAGCAAGTTCGACGCATTCGTAAGCCCATCGGCATATTCCTGGCTGTAGGGAACGGCTAAAAGCGTATTTGGCGCTTTGTTTTTGTCTGCCCAGCGAATCACCGTGAAAAAGCTCTTCGCCTGTTCCTGCTCCTTCGGTGACAATTGCGCGACCCAGCTCTCGAAAGCTTGCTTGGTCATGTCCTCGGGATAAAAATTCGCTCCCAGCGGCTTGCGTGGAGGCACGCCCGGCAGGAAAGCCTTGTATTCGTCCAGATCGGACCACGGTCCCTTGTTGATCCAGAAATAGTGCAGGCGGGCTTTGCCCAGCGGCGTAGGGTCCTTCTGCAAGCGGGCATAAAGCGCGAGGTTTCCGTCCCACATCTGCTGCATGAAGACGTCGTTCAGGATGCGCGCGGCCTCAATCAGCTTTACCAGCGCTTGCCGATCGCCCGAGGAGAGCCTCGATGTGTCAACCCTTAACGGCGTTGGTGCGAAGCGGCTCGCCATCTGGTCCAGTTGCGTCAGGTCTGGTAGCGTCCCATTTTTCTGCGCTTTCGCCGAAATACTCATCACTCCCAAAAGTACGACAACAATAAAATAAGCGGTGAGTTTCATGATTTTCCTCCCATGCCGTGGTTCGCCGCCGCTGCCGGGGCGAAAACCGATCATGATAGCAGGACTTGCGGTAGCCGCGACCAGACATCTGGCGGTACAATTTACAAAAGGTCAGCCCCAGAGCCCACTAGGCGCGGCTGGCTGTGATTTCAGGCGACGAAATTCTTATGCGAAAACTTCTCCCTTGCTTTCTCCTGGTTTCGTTTGTTGCTTTGTCGGTCATCCTCAGGGCAGACGACGAAGTCGTCGAAGAGATCGTCGCGCGCGTCAACAACCAGATCATCACACGCAGCGAGTTCTTGCACAGCAAAGAAGAATTGAGAAAAGAAGCGGCGCAGCAAGATCCCGTGAACGCGGAGAAGCTCGTCGCCGATCGCGAGAAGGATGTGCTTCGCGACTTGATTGATCAGGAATTGCTGCTCGAAAGGGGCAAGGATCTGGGCATAACCGCCGATACCGAAGTCATCAAGAAGCTGGACGACATGCGCAAGGACATGAAACTCGACAGCATGGAGGAACTGGAAAAAGCCGCCCAGTCCCAGGGAGTCTCGTTCGAGGACTTCAAGCAGAACTTGCGCAACCAGATCATTACCCAGCAAGTCATCGGGAAAGAAGTTGGCTCAAGGCTGATCATCGACAAAGGCGAGGAACAGAAATTTTACGAAGAACACAAGAACGACATGGCGCAGCCGGAGACGATTCGGCTGAGTGAGATTCTGGTTTCAACCGACGCCAAGCCGAATGATCCCACCGATGAAGCGCAACGGCTCAAAACAGCTCAGGCGAAAGCGGACGACCTCCTTGCCCAGATTCGCCAAGGCGCCAAGTTCGAGGACGTGGCCAAGAAAAACTCCGATGGACCCACCGCCGCTCAGGGTGGAGACTTGGGTGAGTTTAAACACGGTACGCTCGCCCAGCAAATCGAGGAGAAGACTTTCGCCATGAAGCCGGGCGATGTATCGGATGTAATTCAAGCCAAGCAAGGCTTCATCATCCTGAAGGTCACCGAGCATCACAATGCGGGCGTCCCGGCTTTCAGCGAGGTCGAACCGCGAATCCAGGACGCTCTTTACATGAAAAAGCTGCAGCCCGCACTGCGCGAATACCTCACAAAACTGCGCGAGGACGCGTACCTTCATATCTATCCAGGCTATGCAGACTCGGGCGCCAGCGCCAACGAGACTGAGCCTATCGAAACCGCGACCAAAGAGCCCAGCGCGAAAGATCTTAAAAAGAAGAAAAAATTCGGCATCTTTTAGTTTAAGCTTGGCCTGAACCGGTGGACTGCATGGACTGGGTCTAGCCCGCGAACCAGGGCCTTTTCGCGCGTCCCGGAGTAACACCATGAAGGAATTCTTCTTATCCGATTGCAGTCACCACGAAAACAAAGTCATCACTTCGACTTTCGTGGTCGTTTCCAAGCAAGTTAAACCGAAGAAAAGCGGCGAGCCCTATCTGGCACTGATTCTGGGCGATCGCACCGGTCAGCTCGAAGCCAAGATGTGGGACAACGTCGAGGATGCAATCGACGCCTTCGAGCAGGATGACTTCGTCAAAATCAAAGGCCTGCTGAACAAATATAAGAACCGTTTTCAGATCACCATTCACAAACTGCGCCGCCTCGGCGACTCCGAAATCGACTTCTCCGATTACTTGCCCAAGACCACCAAAGATATCGGCGAGCTGTGGCAGACGCTCGCCACTTTCGTTGCGTCGTTTCGCGATCCTCATCTCAAAGCGCTGGTGGAAGCTTTCATGTCTGACCCGGAGATCGCCGAGCCTTACCGCAATGCTCCTGCCGCCAAAACTCTGCATCACGCCTACATCGGCGGATTGCTCGATCACGTGGTCTCGCTATTCCGTTCCTGCGATCTGATGTGCCAGAATTATCCGCAGATTAATCGCGATCTTCTGCTCACCGGCGCATTTCTGCACGACATCGGAAAGATTCACGAACTCACTTATAACCGCTCGTTCTCCTACACCACGCGCGGCCAGTTGCTCGGCCACATGATCATCGAACTGGAAATGCTGCAAGCCAAACTGGCTCAGTTCCCCGATTTCCCCGACGAACTCAAGACGCTGGTCGAGCACCTCATCATCAGCCATCATGGAGAATATGAATTCGGCTCGCCCAAGCTGCCCATGTTTCCCGAGGCTCTGATGTTGCATTATCTCGACAACCTCGATTCCAAGATGGAAAGCATGCGCGCGCATTTCGAACGCGAAGCTGCTTCCGATGGTCCTTGGACGGGCTACAACTCTTCGCTAAGCCGCCCGCTGTTGAACTCGGCGAAATTTCTGGAAAAGAAGAAACCGGTTGTCGCCGCGTCGCCAGAAGCGCCTCCATTGGAGACTGCGTCGGATGCGCCACCGGTGGAAATCCCGATGGAAATCAAAGAGCCCTAAATTGTCTCTGAGAACCGAGAACTGATAACTGATCTTTCTCATCTCCCATGCTCGACTTCACTCGCTTCAAAGTACTGACCTTCGACTGCTATGGCACCATGGTCGACTGGGAAGCCGGCATCTTTTCCGCTTTGCGACCAATCCTCGCCGTTCACAACAAACCGATTTCGGACTCCGCGCTTCTGCAGTTGTATTCGGAGCTCGAAGCCGCAGCGGAACAAGGAAACTTCCTGCCTTACCGAGATGTCTTGCGCTACGTAGTCCGCGGCTTTGGCGAGCGTCTCGGGTTTTCCCCAACCGACGCCGAAGTCCGCTCGCTCCCGCAGTCGCTGGCGAATTGGCAGCCGTTCGCTGACACCGTCGAAGCCTTGCGCAAACTCAAAAGCCGTTATCAGCTAGCAGTGATCTCCAATGTGGACGACGATCTTTTTGCCGCAACCGCACCCAAGCTCGAAGTAGAATTCGACCACGTAATCACCGCCCAGCAAGCCGGTTGCTACAAACCGTGCATAAGAATGTTCACACTCGCGGAAGAACGGACCGGCGCAAGTCGCGGCCAGTGGCTTCACGTCGGGCAAAGCATCTATCACGACGTAATTCCCGCGCAGTCCTTGGGCATTGCGAGCGTCTGGGTAAACCGTCCTTCGCCGCGACCTGGCGCTGGAGCCGCCAAAGCCGCCGCCGGAAAGCCAGACCTGGAAGTCCCCAACTTAAAAACGCTTGCAGATCTAGCGACCACTGAGAACCGGGAACCGTGAACTAAGAACTGCCTTCCGATCCGCTTTCGTCGCGAACCGTATTAAACTTGTCGTGCATCAAGAAATCTGACGTCAGGCACGTTTGCATTCGCGCCGAAAATCCGAGGGACCAAATGGCAACTGCGACTACTCGCGCAAATCCGCTCTCTTATCTCACCGACCAGTTGGATGAACTCAAGGCCAAAGGCACGCACTTCCGTCTGCGCGTGCTCGACGACGAACAAGCCCCGGTGTGCACCTTCGACGGCAAAAAGGTCATCAACCTCGCGTCGAATAATTATCTCGGCCTGACTACGCATCCCAAACTCCGCCAAGCCGCACTCGAAGCCACGCGCAAATACGGAGTCGGTTCAGGAGCTGTGCGCACGATCGCCGGCACCATGAAGATCCACATGGAGCTCGAAGAAAAGATCGCGCGCTTCAAGAACGTTGAAGCCTGCGTTGTCTTTCAGTCCGGGTTCGCCGCCAATGCCGGCACGGTCTCGGCCGTGCTGGGCAAGGACGACTTCATCATCTCCGACCAACTCAACCACGCTTCCATCATCGACGGAGCCCGTTTGTCGCGCGCCAAGATCCTCGTCTTCGAGCATAAGAACATGGCGCAAGCTGAAGAACGACTGGCGAGCGTCAAAGATCAGCCAGGGAAAAAGTTGCTGATCACCGACGGCGTCTTTTCCATGGATGGCGATATCGGTCCGCTGCCCGCGCTGTGTGAGCTCGCAGAAAAGTACGGCGCCATCATGATGGTCGATGACGCCCACGCCTCCGGCGTCCTCGGCCGGAATGGTCGGGGCACGATAGATCATTTCAAAATGCATGGCCGCGTGGACATTCAGGTCGGCACGCTTTCCAAAGCCATCGGCGCGCTCGGTGGATACGTATGCGGCACCCGCGACCTGATCGATTTCCTGTATCATCGCGCCCGCCCGTTTCTGTTCTCGACTTCGCATCCGCCCTCTGTTGCGGCCACGTGCATCGCTGCGTTTGATGTTTTGGAGAACGAACCCGAACGCATCGAGAGCCTCTGGGGGAATACTCGCTTCTGGAAAAAAGAATTGGGCCTGCTCGGCTTCAACATCGGAGGCCAGACCACGCCCGCCAGCGAAACCCCGATCACTCCCATCATCATCGGCGACGGCAAACTCACCATGGACTTTTCCCGCGAACTCTTCAAAGAGGGAGTCATGGGCACCGGCATCGCCTTCCCCACAGTCCCCGAAGGCAAAGCCCGCATCCGCACCATCATGACCGCCACGCATACCAAGGAAGAGTTGCAGCAAGCGTTGGAGGTGTTAAAGCGAGTCGGGAAGCAGATGGGAATTGTATAGAAACGATTGCACTTAGAAGCGAGTGTTCCACGTGGAACACTTCGGCCGTTTAGTCGGCCCGATACACAACCTTCCCGCTCACAATCGTCGCCACAACTTTCCCCGTCAACTGCCAGCCGTCGAAGGGAGTGTTGTGCGATTTCGAGCGGGACTTCGCGGCTTCGAAAGTCCAGCGCTTCTTGGGATCGAAAATAGTTACATCGGCGTGACTGCCGCGTGCGATCGTGCCGCGGCCCCTCAAGTCAACAACGCGCGCGGGACCTGCAGTAAAGAGTTCGACGATTCTTGCTAGAGGAATTCTCTGGTCGCGATGCAGGCGAGTAATGGCAAGGCCGAGCGCGGTTTCGAGCCCAGTGATTCCAAACATGGCGCGCTCGAATTCGATAATCTTTTCATGCGGCGCGTGGGGGGCGTGATCGGTGGCGATGGCATCAATCGTGCCATCGCCCAGCGCCACCAGAATGGCTTCACGATCGGCGCTCGAGCGTAGAGGCGGATTCATTTTGAAGTTGGAGTTGTAATCGCCGACGTCGGCATCGGTCAGGCTGAAATGGTGAGGAGTAACTTCACAGGTGACGCGAGCTTTGCCGCGCTTGCCTCGTCTGACTGCTTTTAGCGCGTCGGCAGTCGAAAGGTGGGCCACGTGCAAACGCGCTCCGGTGAATTGCTGGGCCAGTTGAACGTCGCGCTCGACTACGGATGCTTCCGCGGCCGTCTTCATCCCACGTAGCCCGAGACGAAACGAAGTCGGCCCCTCGTTCATCGAGCAGTTTTCTGTGATGCGCGTGTTTTCCGCGTGCTGAATTACGGGAAGGTTGAGGCCCGACGCGGCGCGCAGGGTATCGCGCATGACGATGTCGTTAAGGATGGGCCGGCCGTCGTCGCTCACTGCAACCGCTCCGGCGCGTTGCAACGCGCCGAAGTCGGTAAGCACAGCGCCCTTGCTGGCAAGGGTCGCGGCAGCGATCGGGAACACGTTGACCACGGCAGCGCGCTCTGGCTGCTGAATCCAGGCGACCCATTCAGGCGAATCGACGACAGGAGCAGTATTCGGCATGCAGCAAACGGAAGTGAATCCGCCGGCAGCCGCGGCAGCGGTGCCGGTCGCGATGCTCTCTTTGTAGCTTTGACCGGGTTCGCGCAGGTGCACGTGGAGATCGATAAAACCTGGGGCGACGATTAGGCCTCGGGCATCAAAAGTTGCGTCAGCGCTGCTGCGGATTTTGTTCGGGGCGGCGAGCTCAGCGACGCGGCCATCACGCAGCAACACGTCCATAAGCGCATCTACATTCGCCGCGGGATCGATAACGCGACCGCCTTTGATCAAAAGAGACGCCGGTTTTGATTTATCGTGTGCCATTCGTTGCTTGTCAAGTATTTCCCGGATGCAGGACCTGCTAGCTGATGCCTGAACCTAGCTGGCCTTGCCCACCGCTTTGGCCAGGATCGCCATTCGCACGGGCACTCCGTTGTGCACTTCTTCAACGATCACCGACTGCGGACAATCCGCGACCTCCCATGTCAGTTCCAATCCGCGAATGATGGGTCCAGGATGCATCAGGATCGCGTCGCGGTTGGCCATTTTCAAGCGAGCCATGGTCATCTGATATCTGGAAATGTAATCCTGGACGCGCAGTTTCGTTCCTACCAGGCGTTCTTTTTGTACGCGCAGCACCATAACCGCGTCCGCGCCACGCACGGCTTCTTCTACGGTACGGGTGATGTGCAATCCTGGCGCGAGGCTGGTTGCGACTTCGGGCAGGAACTCGGGCGGTCCACACAAAGTGATGCAGGCGCCAAATTTGCTGAGCAGGTGAATCGCAGATCGGGCCACGCGGCTGTGGTAAATGTCGCCGATGATCGCCATCTGCAGGCCCTTCAGGGTTTTCTTATGGCGCAGGATGGTGTAGGCGTCGAGCAGCGCTTGGGTGGGATGCTCGTGCATTCCATCGCCGGCATTGATGACCGGGACGTCGAGATGAGTTGCCATGAGCAGCGGCGCGCCCGCGTGCGGGTGCCGAATTACCAGGACATCCGCGCCCACGGCCTGCAGGGTGTATCCCGTGTCCAGCAGGGACTCGCCTTTTTCAATGCTCGATCCGCTGGAGAGCACCAGCGTGGTCATCGCTCCCATTGACTTGGCCGCGATTTCGAACGAGCTGCGGGTGCGGGTGGAAGCTTCGTAGAAAAGCAGGAGCACGCGCTTGCCGCGAAGTAAAGGCCGCGGCTTCAGCGGATTCATCCGCCGCGCCAGGGTCAGCAGGCTCAGAATCTCCTTTGCCTCGAGATGTTCAATGCCAAGCAGGGAACCGCGTGCGGGCTTATTCATGCTTATCGGACTGTTGCACGGCGAGACGCGCGTGTCTCCATTATTTTGGTTTAGCTTTGCTTTTCCACAAGCAGAACTTTTTCCGCATTGTCGATTTCGCGTAACTGGACTTCAATGATCTCTTGCGAAGTGGTTTGCACTTTTCGTCCGACGAAACTGGCTTCGATGGGAAGCTCGCGATGGCCGCGGTCGATGAGCACGCAGAGCTGGACCTGCTTTGGACGGCCTTGTTTGAAGAGAGCGTCCAGCGCTGCCCGAATGGTGCGTCCGGTGTATAGAACGTCATCCACCAGGACGATGTTCTTGCCGGTAATGGGGAACTCCATTTCCGTTTTCTGCACCACCGGCGCCGATCCCACCGTCGAGAGATCGTCCCGATACAAAGTAATATCGAGCGTGCCCACAGGCACTTGAGTTTTTTCGATTCTGCCGATCATCTGCCCCAGCCGCTGGGCGAGGAAGACTCCGCGGCGGCGGATGCCGACCAGGCCAAGATCGGTTGCACCGCTATTTTTCTCGATGATTTCATGCACCAGGCGCACCAAAGTGCGTTCGATTTCCGACGCGGACATCAATTGCGCTTTCTCTCGCAGGTTAGGCTGGCGGGTTGCGGTTCGCGGAGACATGAACGCTGCATCATACGCGCGCAAGGCAGGCCGGGGCAAGGCGGGCGCGTGGGTAAAAGCACGCGCCCGCGGAATGATCGGCAAGTCCTGGCTCGCGATCGCCGTTTTCACTGCTGGGCTGCGACGCCGAGTTGGGCGAAAATGACCACGTGTCCGGCCGGGTCTTTGACGCCGATTTCCTTCGCGCCGTAAAACGTGGTGCGGACCGGCATCGCGACCTCAACTCCTTTGAGCGCGCCGATGATTTCGTCCAGGTTTTCGACCTCGATGTAGAGGAACGACGGGCCCTTGCGGACTTCGGAGGAAATTGGGGTTACGTCTTTCTCAGCGCTGGCGTAGGTCTGGTACATCAACTCGACCGGGCCTTTTTGCAGGATTGCGAAGCTTAGTTTGTTCCCGTCGAGAACGTCGATGGTCTTCTCAAAGCCCAGGCGTTCTGTCCAGAATTTCAGGCTGGGCTCGATTTCTTTGGCGAACAGTATGGGTGTGATTTTCTTTACCGTCATGGGCGTCCCCTTTTTTTCTGCATTAAGTTGCGCGAAGCCTGCGTTGACGAACAACGCAATAAGCAAAGGCGTGAGACTTGAGATGCGCATTTCTAATTTCTCCTTGCGTAACGAAGCTAGTCTCATTTAGACTAGTAGAATACAAATTCGCAACCCGGATGTCAAGTCGGCACGGCTGAACAGTCAGCTGTCTGCAAGGAGACTCTTATGCCCACTGAAGAACGTAAGCTGCAAGGCCTGGTTTCGATCGGACCCGCCATGTTGCGTGATTTCGAGCTGCTCGGCATTAGCAGCGTGAGCCAGCTTTCCCGGCAAAATCCGGAGAAGCTTTACGAGAAGCTTTGCCAAATTACGGGACAGCCGGTGGACATTTGCTGTCTCGACATTTTTCGCGCGGCTGTAGCGCAAGCCCGGAATCCCCGTTTGTCAATGGAGCGATGTCAATGGTGGTATTGGAGCCGTAGACGGAAGGCGCGCGATGGCGGCCGCTAAGCAGCGCGGACTGACGACTCCGGATTTGGTTCTGTTGAGTTTGCTCGCCGAACGTCCTATGCACGGATACGAGGCGAATTTGGAACTGGAACGCCGGCAGGTGCGGGATTGGGCCGGCATCTCGCGGCCACAGGTTTATTACTCTTTGGAAAAGCTGGCTGGTCTAGGACTCGTCCGGGCGGCGGAGAGCGATGAGCCGCAGGCGGGTCCGGAGCGGCGAGTGTTTGTGACTGCAGCCAAGGGCCGGGCGGCGCTGGCCGACGCTCTCGAGCGAGAAGACTGGACCACACAACGCGACCGGCCACCCTTCCTCACCTGGATTGCCCTGTCCTGGCAGGCGCGGCCGGGGGTGTTCCAAAGGCAACTGGAGCGGCGACGGGAGTTTCTGGAGACCGAGTTGGCTCGCGAGGAGGCCACACTCCGTGCGATACGAAAAGAGGTGGGCCACCGCTTCCACGAGGCGGTGTGGATGGTCAGCTTGATTATTCAACAGTTCCGGCTGGAGTTGAAGTGGTTGCGCAAGCTTTCACGGGAAGTCCATCGGCGGACAGGGGCGCGGCATGCGGCTGGAGCAGCGAAGGATCGCGAGTAAGAAGGTTGTCTCCGGGGTCGAAGAATGGCTGTGGAGTTTTGCTTCGCATGGACGGGCGGGGACGCCCGTTCCGACATGGGCATAGCGATCGATGAGCTTACATGCGGTCTTTGCGGTACAACAGGAATGCTCCCAGTGCGCCTCCCGCGCTGGAGAAAATCACGAATGCTACCAGGGTCATGATGAGGGTGAGGATCATGATGAAGGCGAAGCCCTCGGGCGTGTTGAAGAGTTCAAGGACCTGCTGCATGTGCGGATCCGAGCTGCGGGCAGCGTATTGTTGAATGTAGTTCAGAAGAGCATCGTGGATTTCTTTTCCGGAGCGGAAGGCGGTCCAGAGAGCGAGGATCGCGGCCAGAACACCGAATCCTATCCCGCCGGTCAGTGCGCCCAGGCGTGCTCCCATGCCGGCCGTGAGATGAGTTAGCGGGCTACGCCGGCGATAGAGGAGCACCGACAGAAAACCGGCCGTGAGCATCCCCAACCCGGCAGGCATGCCGAGCAGGATGAGGAAAAGCGCCGCCAGGATTGCGATCCCTGCGGAGGGCAAAGCTTGATGCCATTCGAGATTGGATTGCAGCGGCGGAGTGTAAGAGGCCGACTGTTCGATCACCAGGTTCGGCGCGGCTGCGACCGGGGGTGGTGCAAGTCCGGCAACGCGAATCTGAGGGGCATTGCATCGCGGGCAGAACGGAGTGCCGTCCTCGACGCTTGCGCCACATTTATAACAGGGATGCTCCACTGGATTTCAAGGTACAGCAGAGGCTTGCGGTTCGCAAGAAACAGGCGGCATGGCGAGGACGCCCGTCGCTCCGTTGACTATTAAAGTCAGATGTCGCCTTGCTTGCCGCGGACTCGCACCCAGACGATGGCGAAGTCAGAGCCTTTCCCTTCGGGATCGACGGACACGATGTGCTGGTTGTCATCGGTGCCAGCCTTCAGTTCGACTGTCTTGCCACTGTCGTCAGAATCGCACTTGAGATTGCCGCCTACAACAACGCCATTCTTACCCCCAATCATTGGGACGTCGTCGTCGACTTTAAAACGCCTGCCGTGGCATTGCAGCACATTGCCGTATCTCTTCAGCTGGTCCTGGTAGAAGGCGATGATCTTGCCGGGCGGGTCGTCGGACTCGTACTCGATGGCCACAACTTTCAAGCCATAGCCGAACGCAGATAGATTGACGTTGGCACTCTTCGAGTCGCCATCTTTGGATTTCGGCTTCAGCGTGGCCCCGGGGTAAACGGGAAGACCGGCGTCGCGGGCATCCGCATTCTCGTTAACGTGAATTCCGCCCACCGGAGTGTTGATGTCGACTTTACTGTTGCCGTCGTCGTCGTGATCTTTGACATTCACGCTGCAGGCGGGCAGGAGCGCGAGCACGGCCAGAATCGCGGCGATCGGAAGGCAACTAATTGCTTGGGGAATACGCATGTTGAGAACCTCCTTGCGCGACATGCGCGGGACGTTCGATTCCAGTGCCGCGCTGCGCGACATTCGGGATGCTAACGGGAAGATGTCCGCGGATCGCAATCTCTCCGAACAACGCCTTGACTACACTGATCTCTGAAACCGTTGCGTTGGAAAACGCACAAAGATAATTTTGTACGGCCGGGAAGTCTTGCGCCAGGTAAGGATTTCCCATGGCCAGCACGGCGGTTTTCTCGGCCCCGCGATCCAGCACTTTCTGCAATAGCGCGCCGCTTGCATCCGACAAGCCCACTGAGTTGGTCACACCGTTTGCACCTTTCATCACTTTCCCCGCTACGGGGATTTCGTAAACGGCCGCGATCACGAACTGCGCGTTGTCCACGGCCTTCAAGACATCGTTGGCCATCGCAGCGGCGATGCGGGGATCGACATAAATCACGTTGGCATCGGGCACGCGCTCGCGGAGTTGACGCTCCAACGTGCGACCGGCTTGGGTACGCATGTCGTCAGAAAATATTACGGCGACCGTCGTGTCGCGCACTTCTTCCATTCTCTGATACGGAAGACTGGGCACATCGGTTCCAGATGATTTCAGCGGCAGCAGCTTGCCGTTGTCGCGGACCAGGGTGATGGAGTCGTCGGCGATTTGCTGGCCCAGGGCGAGGTTTTCAGGCTTGCCGACCAGCGTGGAGACTGCCTCGATATTCACCAGCCGCGTTTTGTGGAGGTTTAGCGAGGCCTTTGCTTTCAATATTTTGAGCACGGAAGCATTGAGCTGTGAGGGGGAAATTTCGCCCGTGCGCACGGCTTCGAGCATGGCGCGATAGGATGCGTCAAGATCGGCGGGGATGAGCAGCACGTCGTTGCCCGCCTTGAACGCGTCCACTGCCGCGCGGCCAATATGAGCGCCATAAAGGCGAGTGAGGCCGGCCATATCAAGAGCGTCGGTTACGACGATTCCCTTGAAGCCGAGCTGATTCTTGAGCAGCCCTGTCACGATTGCCGGCGAAGTCGTGGCTACATGGTTGGGATCAGGGTCGAGCGCGGGGATAGAAACATGGGCCACCATTACCGAGTCAACTCCGGCGTTAATAGCCTGCTCAAACGGTGGAAGTTCCACAGACTTAAGGCGCGCCATGTCGCCGGTCACCTGCGCCACGCCCAGATGAGAATCGGTCGCGGTGTCACCGTGGCCGGGGAAATGTTTGACCGTAGTCATCATTCCGTTGGCTCGGGCTCCTCGGATATACGCGGTTACCAGATCTCCGACTTGCTGGGGATCTTCGCCAAACGAACGCGTGTTGATGATGGGGTTGGCGGGATTCGAGTTGACGTCGGCGTCGGGAAAGAAATTCCAATGCACACCGATGGCGCGAGCTTCCTGCCCCGTGATTCGACCGAAGGCCTCGGCGTAGTCCAGTTTGCCCGCGGCTCCGAATGCCATGGCGTGGGGAAATTCGGTGGCGCCACGCAGGCGCATGGTGGCTCCGCGCTCGAAATCAGCCGCGATCAGTAGGGGCAGCTTGGAATCCTGCTGCAGTCGGTTGAGCAATTCAGCGGCTTCGTAGGGCTGACTGCGATAGAGAAATGGCGGGTCCCAGGGCACGGTCATGGTGAGTCCGCCGAGATGGTATTTACGGATGCTGTCGCGAAGTTGCAAGTATTCGGGCGCGTTGACGTTCAGAAATTTGGCGCGGACCCAGACCACAAAAAGCTGACCGACTTTTTCTTCGGTCGAGAGTTTGCGCAGAGTCTTCACCGCCCATTTTTCGCCCTCGCGATCGAGGTGGATTGGCCCGGGTTGCTGATACTTTTCTTTAGCGAAAGAAGGGCGGACAAAGACACAAAGGACTGCCAAGAGCAAGCCAATCTGTCGGCACATGAGCAGACGATAGCATGGGAGCGGGCTTCCGGTCCCAGAGCCAAGGAGCGCCTCGGCGGATATACTTGATCCGCTATGGCTGTGATCGTGTCCATGCTTCGCGGGGTCAACGTTGGCGGCCACAACATGGTCAGGATGGAGGCGCTCCGCGCGCTCTACGAGTCGATCGGATTGCGAAACCCGCATACGTATGTGCAGAGTGGCAACGTCGTTTTTTGGGCCAGTGAGCGGGACGTCGTAGCGGTAGCCAGCAAGATCGAGAAAGCGATCGAGCGAAGTTTCGGTTTTCGCACGCCCGTTGTTGTCCGCACCTTGTCGGAACTAAGAGACGTGATTGCGAGAAACCCGTTCGCGGGGCGACGCGGAATCGACCCGAGAAAACTGCTGGTCACTTTTCTCGCCAGCCATCCGAGCGCGGAAGCTCGGGAACAAGTTCTCAAGATCCAAGCGGAGCCTGAGGAGTTGCGCATTGACGGGCGCGAAGTTTACATCTATTTTCCCAATGGCATGGCGCGCCCGAAACTTTCATGGGTCGCGGTCGAGAAGAAATTGAAGACGCCCGGAACCGGCAGGAATTGGAACAGCGTCACCAAGCTGCTGGAGATTGCCGAGCGGCTTGAGGGGCTAGAGACGTAGCTAGCTACGTCTGTACAGTCAACTCCGCGGCTTTTTTCTGGATCGCTGAGTCGTCCCCGAAACCATTTAGCCATGTCACGTCCGGCTCGCGGCGGAACCAGGTCATCTGGCGTTTGGCGTAGTTTCGATGGGCCTGCTGCGCGGCCTGCAAGGCGGTATTGCGATCGATTTCACCGCGCAGCAGTTGTACCGCCTGCTTGTATCCCAACGAGGACAGGGGGCGCGCCGTGTCCCTATATGTTGCCAGCAGGTGTTTCGTCTCTTCCACCAGTCCCGACTCGAACATGCGTTGTGCGCGTTGGTTGATGCGCGCGTAAAGGACATCACGGTCGGGATTCAAGCCCAGACGCAAGATTCGGAAGCCAGTTAACGAATCGCGGCCGTGCTTCCACAGCTCTGTCATTTTTTGCCGCGACGACAAGCAAACTTCAATAGCCCGGATGAGCTTGGGGATATCGTTGGCATGAATCTTTTCGGCTGCATCGGAATCGAGCCGGCGCAATACGCGGTGCAGGTAGCCCACGCCATTTTGTTCAACGCGCTGCCGCAGCCGTTCGCGCAATTCTTCCGAGCGCTGAGGACCAGGGAAGAGTCCGTCGAGCAGGGCGCGAAGATAGAGCCCGGTTCCTCCGACCACGATCGGCAGGTTTCCCCGGGACTTGATTTCCGCGAGCGCTTGTCGCGCCAAGCGGCCATACTCGCCGGCGGTGATGTAGCCGGTAGGATCCACGAAATCGAGCAAGTGATGTGAAGCACGAGCACGGTCGGCAACGCTCGGTTTCGCGGTTCCGATCTCGAATTCGCGATACATCGCCACCGAGTCGCAATTCACGACTTCGCCGTGCAAGCGTTCAGCGAGGGCCACGGAAAGCGCGGTCTTCCCGCTTGCGGTAGGACCTAACACCACAAGCAGCAGCGGATCGGGAACCACCTTCAGCGCGCGCCCCAGGGAATGTGATGCCAGTAGCGGACGAGAGTGAGGATCAGGATCAACGCCGCGATCACCAGCAGTCCCGTCGCCTCCAGGGTATATATTTGCGGGGTGCGGTGATGCTCGGATGAAGGCTGGTCCGGCATACGTGTGTCCGACTGTCGCCTTGGACTCGATGCGGGCATGACAATATTGTAGCGCTGGAAAGCGACGGCGGATCCCAAAAACTTTTCTATCGCTGGCCGACTTTAAGGGAACCGGGACGGCGAATCATCCGTATCATTGGTGAACGTCTAAATGCCGCAGTGCGACTGTGGCGGCCTCAGGAGAAATCTATGAAACATTTTGCCTTGGTTGCATTCGTGGTCTGCCTGGCATTCGCCCATTCGGCGCGCGCGGACGAGTGGTCGAAGACTTACACGATATCGGGAAAGCCCGAGCTTCGGGTGGAAACCTCCGACGCCAACATTCATGTGGATACCTGGGACCAGAAAACCATTGAAGCTCGCGTGACTTCCGAGCATTACAAGATTGGCGAGCACGGCCTCAAAATCGAAGAGCACCAGTCCGGCGACTCAGTCGAGATCCAAATCCATTTTCCCCACGAAGTTCACATCATTAACTTCAATTTTCACGGCTACCAAGTCAACGTTGAAATCCATATGCCGCGGGAAGGAAAAGTCAATTTGCACACCGGGGACGGTGACATCCGGCTGGCGAATTTGAAGGGTGAAATGGATCTGCAGACGGGCGACGGCCGTCAGGATATTGACTCCGTGGATGGCACGTTACGGGCACGTGCCGGCGACGGCCACATCACAGCCGCCGGACGATTCGACGCGCTCGAACTGACCACGGGAGACGGTCGCATTGAAGCGCGGGTGTTGGCCGGTTCGACGGTTGCTTCGAGCTGGACCCTTCACACCGGGGATGGAAGCGTCACTCTGGAGTTGCCGTCTAACTTTGCGGCCGACGTAGATCTGCACACCGGCGATGGGCACATTGAAGCCGACATCCCAGTCGCGGTCGAAGGACGCCTCGGCGAGAAAAACATTCACGGAAAAATCAATGGCGGAGGGAACCTGATCACGGTTCATACGGGAGACGGTTCGATCCGGCTGCAAAAGTCGTGAAAGGCTGTCAGCTTTCAGCACTCAGCTCTTAGCTTCTAGTTCCTTAGCTTTTGTCCTCGGGCTTGCGCGGGCCGGCCATGAAAACCCCTATTTACGGTTTCGGTGTTGCGGCCGCCGAAGCCTGAACTGGTTGGTCCGAGGTTGTTTTGGATGCAATGCCTGCCGGCGTTCGCTTGTTAGGCGGAACGTCAGTCCCGGTTGGATAGATGAAAATCTGCACCGTGCCCCAGTTTGCCCCGGAACCCGTGTCCGGCTGCTTGCCCATTCCCAGAGTTTTGAGCTGACTGTCATCGAATCCGAAGTTCTCGACCAGATATTCGCGCACAACCGCAGCCCGGGCTTCGGTCAGGACCAAATCCTTCTGGGTATCGCCTTCCATGCCAGCGGATGCCACGATCACCGCAAAGCCGAACTGGCTATTGGCCAGGAACTCGCCGCCATCGTTCAGGGATTTCTGGTTTTTCAGTTTGGCCGAATCCTGCTTATCGAAAAGCTGCTTCGCATTGTAAGTAAATTCCTTGATCGGTGTGCCTTGTGGCAGCCGTTCGATCTCATTCTTTGCCAGATCGCCGGAATCTTCGTATCCGCGACTCTTGAAATAGCCGCGCAGGAAGAAATTGTGTTTCATGGCTTCCATGTTCTCCTGGAAGTCGGTAACGCCGGCGTGCGCCTCGACCATCGTGTCACGCATGGCGCTCGAGGTTTGTTCCAGATTGTTATACAGTTGTTTGTCGTTCACCAGCGCTCCGGCGGTTCCCTGACCACTATCGATCTTGGCGCTGATGGAGTCCAGATTCGCCGTCGCGCGGGTTGCATTCTGAACGGCTTGCTGGCTTCCATCCAGAAGGCCGCTCGCCTTCTGCAGCAGATCTGACATTTCAAGTGGCGGCAGGCTGGCGATGATATCGCCATCGCGCACGTTGGCTGTCCCCGCGGATCCAAACGAGATCGCCAAATACTGGTTGCCCAACAACCCCTCGGTTTCGATTGTGGCCACGGAGTCTTGCTTGATAATCTCGTGCGTCGACTTACCCAGATCCATGATTACCGTAACCTTTTCGCCCGGCTTGTGAGGCAGCACGATGCTGTGCACTGTCCCACTGTGAACCCCGCCCACCCGCACATCGCCTCCCACATCCAAGCCTTCGACGTTGTCGAATTGCGCCTTCAATTGGTACGTCGAGCTGAAAAGATACTGCTTGCTTCCGATGATGAAGACGCCGATTGCAAGAATTGCCAGTGTCGCAAGGATGAAAGCTCCTAACCTCGCTGCTCTCGACATAGACCCTCCTACGAATGCTTTAGAAATTCCCTGACAAACTCGATGTCGCTTCTCTGAAGTTCCTCAAAGTTGCCTTCGATCACGATCCCTCCCTCATTGAGCAGGGCCAGACGGTCCGCAATGGTCTTCGCGCTGTGCAGATCGTGAGTCACGACGATGGATGCCATGTGATGTTCTTTCTGGAGCTTGAGAACCAACTCGTCAATCTCCCCGGAACTTATGGGGTCGAGACCAGCCGTGGGCTCGTCGAGCAGGAGAATATCGGGCCCTAGAGCCAGCGCGCGTGCCAGGGCAACGCGTTTCTGCATGCCTCCGGAAAGGTCCGAAGGCATCTTTTCGAGATTGCCTTCCATGCCTACTTCCGCCAGCAGCTGTTCGACTCGATCGCTCTGTTCGGACTTCGACATATCCTTTTTATGGTGCTGCAGCGGAAACGCGACGTTCTGCTCGACGGTCAGCGAATCGTAAAGCGCAGCGTGCTGAAACAAAAAACCCATCTTCTTCCGGATATCGCCGAGTTGGTCGAGAGCCAGGCCGGCAATGTCTTGACCGTGAATGCGAACCGATCCCGAGTCCGGCTTCTCAAGGCCAATGATGAGCCTCAGCAATACGCTCTTCCCTGTACCGCTGCGCCCTAGCACCGCCAGGGTCTCGCTGCGCTTCACCGCCAGGCTAATCCCGTCCAAGACCTTTTGACTTCCGAAAGACTTATGCAAATTCTCGACGGCGATAACTGACGCGCCACCGGCCTCTTCGGCTGTCTCTCGCTTGATCGCAACTTGATCGACTGTGTCCATATTTATTTCGCGAGCTGTTGAATCAAGGTCACGGGAAAAATATGATGATCAGTTTCACCAGCACGACATCCGCCAGGATCACGAACAGCGAGGACAAGACCACCGAACTCGTGGCCGCGCGGCCCACGCCGGCTGCACCTCCCTGTGTACGCATTCCCTGAAAACACGCGATCGTGCCAATGATCAGGCCAAACACAGCTGTTTTGATCGTGGGTGGCAGGAAATCGTTGAAATCGGCGCCGTTAAAGCCGGCAGTGATGAACTGATGTAACGAGACTGGTTCCGACAGGGCCTGCGTGACCCACCCCATCACTACGCCGCAAGCATCGGCAGCCAGGGTCAGGAGCGGCAGCATCAGGATGCACGCCAGAATGCGGGTTGCGGCCAGCAGCCGATAAGGATTTACCGCGGAGGCCTCGATGGCATCGATTTGCTCAGTCACTTTCATCGACGCCAACTCCGCGCCGATGCCCGCGCCTACGCGGCCGCTTACTACCAGGCCGGTGATGATCGGACCGGTCTCATGGATGACCGAGAACACGATAGCGGCGGGAAGCAACGATTTGGCCCCAAAGCGAGTCAGGCTATAACGGGCTTCCAAGGACAGCACAACCCCGGTGGCGGCGCCCGCCAAAGCGACCAGTGGCAGGGACTTCGATCCGATCTCGTCGAGCTGTCGAAACAATTCGCGGAACTCAAACGGCGGTGTCACTGCGGCCCGGACAACCCGCCAGAAAAATATTCCGAGATCGCCGAACCATTCGAGAAACCGGTTGATCAGGCTCAGGAAGGAGCTCACAGTGGAAGGCGCGCGTAAGGCCTGCAGCCCCGGAATTCGCGGGTTCATGGCTGCGACCGTACTGGATCCGGGTTCGATCACGGATTGGAACCCGGGTCCGAGGTCCCGTGCGAATTGTTGAGGTGCATGCGCGAAAGCAAGGAATGGGGACCGCTGTAGAGAAACTCCAGACCGATATTCGCGCCCACGTATCCCAGCATGGTGTAATTACCCATTCGGAAAGCATCCTTGTAGTTGTACCGGTCGGGATACCATGCGTAGACGGCCGTCATCGAGCCGGCATACGGGGCAATGAGCGATGGAAACGAAAAGACGCGATGGCCATCCTCGCCGCGTCGCGCGGTAAGGGTCGAGATCACGGCATGGCGCAGCCGTGGAAACACGCCCTTGCACTCACAGCGGTAGTAGAGCGTGTCTTCCTTGAACGCTTCTGCCAACCCATAACGCGTCGTAGTGCTGACTGCGGCAATGCCGAAAGCGGACCCGATTCGCTTGCCAAATCCTTCAGCGCCTTGCTTCCACTCCGGCGGAGTGTTGTAGGCTTGGCCAATGCCAGCCGCAAACGCCGCACCTGCGATGGGATACGGGCCGAAGGTGTCGAAGAAATAGTTGTGGAGCTTTGTTGACTCCGTCGGACGCACGTACGTCAGATCTGGGAGGGTCTGCGTCGGACTGGCCGAGGTTACCGTGCTGGACGAGTCTGCTGAATCGACCAGTGTTTGCGCCTTTGCCAGCGGTAGCGTGGCAACGCCCGTCAGCAACAGCAAAACCATAATCTTTCGTATGTTCATTCGAGCATCTCCTGGCCCATCTGAGATCCTGCACACCGAGGGTCACTTTTGCTCTTCACACGGTAAGAGGGCAAGATCCGTGGTCGCACTGGCACGCGATCTCCACATCTTTGGATCCTGCTTCCTTACAGGCTTGACCGCAGTATTTGTCGCTGCTTTGGACCTGGCACCGGCAGGGCAGATGCGCGCATTTGTTTTTCTCACTTGTCGTCATCATGTTTTCTCCTTTTGTGATGTGTCTATTTGCAAACACATCCGTGTACCAGCTTTCCCCTTGATGTCCTACCGGGAAACTGGTTTTTGATCGGCCGGCATCGCCGCGGCTTCCGAGGGCGTTAGACGAGAGCGATCACAATAACCGTAGCCCTTCAGACAGGCGGTGTAGTTACGCTGTTGCTCAGCGTCGGCCAGCGTTTTGGCTTCGGGCGCAGTCAGTTTCGAGTAGTCACAAGTTTCCTGGCCGCTCTTACACTCAGAGATGTTGCGCTGGTGTTCTGCAACGGCGGTTTGACCGGCTTCCGCCGGCGTGAGTTTGGAATGGTCGCATTCGGTCCAGCCATTCTCGCAATTCTGTGCGTTGCGCCGGTGTTCCGCGGCCGCTACTTCAGTCGTTTCCGAATCCGTAAGTTTGGAATGATCGCAGAGCCCGTCGCCATTCCTGCAGTCGGAGACATTTTGTTGACGTCTGGCTGTGTCCACGGCTCTCACTTCCGCTGGGCTCAATTTGGAGTGATCGCAATCGCCTACGCCATCCATACAGTCGGCCAGGTTGCGTTGGCTCGCCGCCACTGACGATTCACGAGCCTCGGATTGTGTCAACCGCGAAGGGTCGCAAGACGACATACCGTCTTTGCAGTCGGAGAGGTTGCGCTGGTGATCGGCTACGGCCAATGCAATTACTTGCGGTGGGGTGAGCTTCGAATGATCACAGGAATCGAAGCCGTTTCTGCAATCGGAGACGTTGCGCTCGCGGTCAATCGCATCCAATTCAACGTTTTGCGATGGGCTCAACTTCGAGCGATCGCAGACCTCATGCCCCGCCTTGCAGGCCGCCAGGTTTTGCGCAAGATCGGACGACTGCGCCGATGAAAGAGCCGGCCATAGAATCAGGCACGCGAGTTGTGCCCAAAAACATCTGTACAGATTGGCTTTCATGTGTCTCCACCTTTCAAACGGCCGTGCGAGCTGACCGGAACCACATCGAGGTCCGGTCAGCTGCATTTGCCCGCCAAGCTCCCAGCCCAATTTACTTCTTGTCTTCTCTCGCTTCGGCTACCTTCGCCTGTTGGCCTGCCTCGGACACTGCCTTCAAGAATGCATCCGCACTTGCCGGGGTGGACACTTTCCCCGAAAGGATGTTGCGGAAGGTCATATGCTTGCCGTAAATGGCATGAGTAGAGTCGTTATCCTGCTCCACGACTGCCCCTTCGAGCGTCAAGCCAGCGAACACACCTTTTGAACGCGAGTAGGTCAGCACTTCCGTGTTCATCTTCCAGTCCGTTCCGGCGGAAGCATGACGGCCCACTGGTCCTGCCGCTACCGATCCTTCACCAGTCAGTTCGAACTTGCTCGACAACAGATGCTGGAAGCCCTGCTCATTCATCACCAGCATGACCAGATCCACGCCTTCGATTCCGATCTGCAATCCCCAACTACCGCCGCCAACCGACACGAAAGCGGGTGCGCTCCAACCGTCGGACGTACGACACGACGCAACGCCACGGCCATGCTTGCCACCAAGAATGAATCCACCCTTGATCAAATCTGGCACCACGAGGATGCACTTTGCGCCGCTTAACACTTCTTCGGGGATGCCTTTGTCCGGCGTTGACATGATCGCGTGCAGAACGTCCACCGACTTCTGCATGCGGTCAACCGTGTCCTCGCGAGCCGAGCCTGCCCACGCGTACGTTCCAACCAACCCCATCAAGCTGATCAACAGCAGTGAAATCGTCTTTTTCATGAATGTATCCCTTCGTGAGCCCGGAACTAAGAGAAGAGAACTTCAGATGGTCTGACTTAGCTCAGGGGACCTGAAAGAGCGAGAAGACGTGCTCGTCTCTGGCGTCATCATCGCTCGGGCCCGACAGAATTGCTGGTCTAAATTGCTCACTTTGGTCTTGCAGCCAAACCCCAGATCGATGGACTGCCACCGTGCGGACTGGCTGTGTTCGTGTAATTTGAGCAATCTTGCACAGACTCGCTGCCATTAGTGTGTCATCGTGAACCTGTAAAAATGCGAAAGAGTAGCTCCGTCTTGCATCCCTTTCTTTTCCACCTTCGTACCTTGCGCACCTTCCTCGCTGACTCACTGGGGAGGCTCATGGCGATGAAAAAATCCCGTGGCGATTTCGCATCGACAAGGATGTGCCCGTTTTGTGGGCTAATCACTTCACGATCCAAGCCGTTCTGTTTAGAGTGTGGGAAGTCGTTCAAAGGCGTTCAACTGGCGCAGAGAGACGCGAGGCAAGGATGAACCAGCGATTCGAGAAAGACCAGAGGAGATAAACATGCTTTGGACGATTTTTGTTGTGCTTCTGATTCTGTGGCTCCTGGGTTTCAGCCTCCACATAGCCGGTGGTCTGATCCACTTGTTGCTGCTGGTAGCGGTGGTGGTGTTAGTCATTAACTTGGTGAGCGGCCGCCGAGCGGTGTAAAGGCCCGGCTCGCAGCCGCCAGGAGCGGGGCTTAGGTAGAACTGCTGCTTCTGAGTTTGGAAGCTCTCCTGGAAGAGAGTGACAAGACGATCTCTTTCTGTCAGCAATCGCATGCGGCTACTGCTTTTGCCCAGTCCCACGCAGCAAGCTCAAGATGTGCAATGCGCGAGTGATAGCCTCTTGTTCTCTTCCATGGCCGCCAGGCGGCTTGGACAAACTTCGCGATCGCTTGAGAATCGCGGCCTCCGCGTCCTTGATCCGATGCGGCAGCCTGCTCCCGTCAGACTCAAGGATGGCGGCGCGGTAAAGCTTTTCCCATCCCTGTTTGACACAACGCGCAGACCGGGCGTGATCGGTTTGGTCACAATGAACAGGCTGCATATTGACCTCCGCGTTGGGACTTACAGCGGTCTGAATTATTCCGTGTTTGTGCTCTTTGTGCTCTTGGCTCTGGGGTGATCGGCGCAAACATGCGATCTAAACTCTCGGTCGCGCTGCAACTCGAAGTTCTGCATCATTTCGCCAAAAGATTCGCCAGCGGCCGGGCCTGAAGGGTTGAAGACCCAGGCGCATTCGGAGCAGCCCCAACCCCGAAAATGCTCTCGGTCAATCCATATGAGCTTCCGGTTCATGGCCCGCTTTGTCGCTGCGCCCTAGCGTGTCCGACCGCATCCCTATGGTCTGCGCTTGGCGTCAGAGAACGCGGCGTTCTCCTTTCGCTGACGTACCGCCTGATTGCAGCAGAAAACTGTCACCCAGTCCGCGCGAGGCGGAAGGTCCGTAAAGGGACGGATTTTACATATGCCAAATCGAATGGTCTGTCGGGCATCCTACAGACATTGCGGATTGTTGCTGCGCGCGCCCGATTTCGGGGCCTCGTTTGAAGTGGCAAGACCGCTTAGATACTGGTCCGGGCTTCGTGCGACGTGAAGCGGTCAGTATTGCTCAGTATCAAGATCGTATCCGGCATAGTGTCGATAGGTCTTCGAGAAGGGTTAAACCATGCTTGCGAAATTGCCGTCAAGTTTCGCACTGCATGAGGCTGGTTCATCCCAGGGTTCGGTTTCTGATCCTTGTCTGCTAAGGACGGTTTATGAAAAGCAAAAGCCTCCAAGTCGCGCAGTCTGGCGAGCGTTCGAATCCCGATGGGAAACCAGTCAGCAACCTAATACTTCTATCGGCCTCCGATAGCGATTACAGCTCATTGCGCCCTCATCTTGAATACCTCAGCTTGCCCAACCATCTAATCCTTCACAAGGGAAGTGGAAAGGTGGAATTCGCGTATTTCCTGAATCGAGGTTTGATTTCCCTTGTCGTCGTAATGAAAGACGGAAAGACCGCTGAAGCCGGCATAGTTGGCAATGAGGGCTTTATCGGAACACCGGCGGCAGTTGGCCTGAGCAGGAGCCCACTTGAATCCGTGGTACAAATCACGGGGGACGGATTTCGCATAAACGTCGCAGCTTTGCAAAACACCTTGGAATCCACTCCACAACTGCAATTGATGTTGAGCCGTTATGCGGTGGTACAGGGAATGCAGGTCGCACAAACAGCAGCCTGTAATCGGCTGCACAATATTGGGCAGCGCCTTGCGCGGTGGTTGCTAATGACTCAGGACAGAGTGGATTCCGAATCGCTGCCCATCACCCATGATTTTCTTGCAACCATGTTAGGGACAGACAGGCCTAGCGTGAGCGTGGCGGCTGCTGTTTTGCAGAAGAGGAAGATCATCCGGTATACCCGTGGCGCAGTGAAGATCGTGGACCGCAAGAAACTTGAAGACTGCGCCTGTGAGTGCTACGGGATTATTCAACAGTACAATGGCGAACTGGGCTTGAAATAAGTCCCCAATTGAAGGCCCAGCAATAAAGTTCTATATCGACGCGGTGCTTCCCCGGAGTCATAGAGAACCCCTTAGAGTCACGACCCGTGCCAAACCAGACTGCGATTCTCTCTTCATTACTGCCTGCCTGCTCACAAAACGGGAATCCTAAATTAGCGAATGTGATCAATACTGCGCAGACGGTGACCCATGCGTTTGTATAGAGTGCCGAGTGAAAGTTCCACACTCAGGAATTAAGACGAAGAAGGGAACAATATATGAAACTGCTTACGATTTCTTTGCTGGCTCTGTCGTTGTCGGGAATCGGCGCTCATGCCCAAACCGATACGGAGGCTGTGAAAATCAATCTTGGCACAGCGGACAAATTTGCATCACTGGGCGGCTCCGGCGTCACTAACGTCAGCGCCCACACTTTCATAATCGGTGATGTTGGCAGTTCTCCGACGCCCACGGTGAAGGGACTCAAGCCGGCCCAGGTGAAGGGCATCCTGTACCTCAAATCCAGCCCAGTGACAGCTGCGGCTCAGAAAGGTCTGACAACGGCATACAATCAAGCGGCGGGCGCCCATTGTGGCACCACCCTCACCGGCGTGAATCTGGGCGGAATGAAGCTCATTCCCGGAGTCTACTGCTTCGCGACAGCGGCGCAGTTGACCGGCACTCTAAAGTTGGACGCTCAGGGAAATTCCAACGCTCAGTGGATCTTTCAGATGGGCACAACTCTGACCACCGCCCCGAATTCCAAGGTAGTTGTGAATCTCACCGGCAAGGGCGCAAGAGGATGCAATGTGTACTGGCAGGTCGGTTCCTCGGCGACCGTCGGGAAGGGCAGCATTTTCGTGGGGAAGATCATAGCGCTTACCAGCATTACGCTGGATGGCGGCACGCTTCGTGGCAAGGCTCTTGCCCGCAGCGGTGCGATCTCGATTTCTGCCCAGGAAACGGTTGACGGTCCACAGTGTGTTAACGGCGACGCCACAGATAGCGACGACATGGCTTCCTCGGAGAACTGAGAGGATAGATTATCGCCTCAGTTTCCGCCGCTCGCGCACGCGGAAGAGGTCGCTGGCAGTCAGAATTGGATGATCCCATTCCGAATGCTTCTCCAGGTTCTCGGGGAAAGAGGTGCGCTCGTCTCGTCAATCGGCAGGTGAGAAGCGGTGGCTGACCATTGGCCACTGCTTCCCCGTGACCGGCCGGAACGAGGGAGATGCCCCGGCGTCGGCGTCCTTACCTTTTCCGCTTGACGCTGGACCGGCTTCACGCTGAGCACGAAGTGGAGAGTCGCCAGCAGGAAGCGAGCCCCATCCGCTTTGGTCACGAGGGCGTCCACGGATCTGAAGGCATCATCCGGCAGCTCCGCGTCCTCGGCAAGCATCACGATGGGGACCTGCGGGTTGACCTGCTTGATCTCAGCCGCGACGACCAAGCCGTCCAGAAGGCCCAAGTGGTACTCGATCACGATCGCATCCACGGGCCGCAACATGAAAAGCTGAAGGCCTTCGCGACCATTGGTCGCCGTTACTAAATCGTAGCCGTTTTCTTGCAACAACCTTAGTTGGGTCGGCTCCCGGTGTATGCAGAGAAGAGTGTTGTTGCTAGCCATGCTGGCTAGGTATACAGGCTGGGCCTGATCCGATTCTGTGCAAAATTGCTCACATTTTGCAAAGTGATCTGTTGCCCAAGGCGGTAGCTACGCGGCCGCCGACTTCCGCATGGCTTTCATGTAGCTGTCCATCGACTGGGTCAACTGCGCATCCACCTCGTCGGCGATAGTCATGACGTCAGGCAACAGCAGGCTGAAATCCAGAGATTCCAGATTGATCTGCAAGGTGCCGAAGATTGTCACCTGCAATATCCGCGATTCATGGACCAGCATTGCGGGAGAGTAGCCCTGTTGAAATCGCAGCCTGCCATGGGCAACGGCGGCCGCGGAAAAGATGGCATCGCTATCCTTGTTAGTCGCGCCGTGCTTGGTCAGGCGAAGAGCCAGGTCTTCCACCAGCTTGGGAAGATGTCCGGTGCGCTCCTCATCGCTAAGTGGTATTAGGTTTAATTCAGTGCTCCGTTTTGCCCGGCCCGACCACGCTTGAACGATGCTGCCGCTGCACCGCAGCAGTATCGCGCCCACGCTCTCCTTTTCCACCCGCTTAATGGGTTTGCGATGGACCACTCTTTCTCGCACGAGTTCGGTGAAGCGACCAATCTCGAATGGCTTGACCACAATTTCGTCCGCCTCCAGGAGGATGGCAGCCATAGCGCCCTGCACGTCGGGGTAGCCGCTGACCAGCAGCGTCAGGGCGTTCGGTTGGGAATGGCGCATGGCTGAGACTACGGTGAAGCCGTCACCGGGGTCCGGCATGTGCAGGTCGGTGATGAGCACGTCAAAGCTCTCGGTCGCGATTCGTCTCAGAGCTTCGGTCACGCTGGAGGCTGCAACCACTTCAAATCTTTTGCGTTCGAGCCCTTCGATCATCATGGCGAGTACCGCGCTATCGTCATCCACCAGCAGAACTCTGTGAACCACGGCTGTTTCGGTCGGAGTCATAGAGCACCGCCTCTAGTCACGAATAATGACAGTCTAGGTATCATTTTTTCCCGAAACTGTGCAATTTTGAACAGTCGTCCCATTTTGGGCAATGTATCATCCGGCCTGTTCGACAGAGCAGTCATGGGTTAGTGTCGATGGACAGTGTCGACGTTCCGGCCCTCACGACTGCTCTCCTTTCTGTAAAAAACGCGCACGTTTGTCACGCCGGACCTCCCCCGAGGGCCGGCTTTTTTCCGTGCCCGGCCCCTCTCAATTGACGCCCTGAGGCTCGAGGTTCGCTGGGCCGTTCCGGGGTTTGCGAAATTCTGCATAGCCAGCGGGTGCACCTGGGCGCTTACATTCCACTTCCATCTCGGGGATGCGCGACGCTGGTGGGCAGTGCACGTGGATAATCCCGTTCCTCACTGCATAGAGCACCAACTCAGCGATGGAGTGAAGGTCGAGCTTGCGCAAGATATTGCTGCGATGGGTTTCCGCCGTTGCCAATGACATGTTCAGGCTCACGGCGATTTCCTTCGAGGACTTGCCCTCGCTCACGAGCTGCAAGACCTCGCGCTCCCGCGGCGACAATTTGGGTATGTTGGGCGCGGCTGGGGCAGCGCGGTGCTGTCTGTACCCGTCCAATATCAGATCAGACACCCGCGAGCTAAACACGGTCTTGTGCCGTTGCAGTGCCTCCACGGCGGTTACCAGGTCGTCGGTTCCGTCGGACTTAAAAACCCACCCGCGAATACCCGCCTCTAAACACTCTCGGACCACTTGCTCGGAATCCACGGCGGTAAGCACCAGGATCACCTGGCCGGGATTGTGTTTCAGAATCTGCCGCGCCGCATCCACTCCATTCAGTTCTGGCATACTGATGTCCAGAATAAGAAGATCTGGTTTCAACAGCCTGCACTTCTCTACCGTATCCCGTCCGTCAGCAGCCTCGCCGCAAACCTCCCATCCTTCATGAGAAGCCAGCAGCGAACTCAGACCAAAACGGAATATCGGATGATCGTCAGCCACCAAAACGCGAAATGCACTCATAGAACTTCCCTCCCCACAGTCACGAGCAACTTATCAGGGTCAAGATCGGGCGTCTGTGCAGAATTGCTCATGGGCCGTGCTTGGCGCGGCAATGCCAGCATTTGTCGAGAAATCTATTCGGACGTTCTTGGAGCTAGAGTGGAGTCGGTGGGGTCGGGATCCTAGTCGTGGAGAACGACATTGAGCAGCGAACTGTGGACTTGCAATCCGCCGTTGTAATGGATGAAACCCAGCTTTCTGAACCGGTTCATGAAAAAGCTGACTCGCGAGCGGGTGGTGCCGATCATCTCGGCCAGCGTCTCCTGACTGATCCTGGGAATCACGGTCTCAGGCACGCCTTCCTTGCCAAAATGAGCGAGCAATAAAAGGACGCGGGCCAGCCTCTTTTCACTGGAGTTAAACAGTTGGTCGACCAGATCCTGCTCATAGCGGATATTCCGCGCCAGCAGATACGCCACGAACATATCGGAAAACGCGTGTTCACGGTGAAGGGCCTCGATCATCGCTTTTTTATTCACTCGCAGCAGATCGCAATCGGTCATCGCCGCGGCGGATCCCATGCGAACTATCTGGCCTGCCAGTGCGCCCTCACCAAAGAAATCCCCGTCGGTCAATATCCCGATCGTCGCTTCCTTGCCGGTCTTGGATACGACGGTGAGCCTCACTTTGCCGGCTTGGATATAAAAGACAGCGTCGGCCCCATCTCCTTGGGTGAAGATGGTTTGCTTTTTCGCAACAGCCAATAACTTTCTGCCCTCGCCAATGGTCGCAAGGAAAGTGTTCGGGTCGAATTCGCGCTTCATTTTTGTCAGTGCAACCGGGTCGTGGCTGGGTGCCCCCCTCAAGAAAAGCCCTAGGACCGACCGCTACAGCATCGGTTCCTGAGCGTCTCGGCGCACCCATACCGCCAATCATCCTAGCGCGGCCCGAATCGTACGGGTGAACTCTTAGCAGGTCTTAGTGCAACGCTGGCGGGAGAACTCATTGATAAAGCGCATCTTAATGTATGAATGCCTCAGCAGATCGTTGGGCTGGCGGGGATTCGCATAGATTTTTAGTTGCAGGATACGATTTTTTGCCGTACGATTTCCCGCATACCGATACGATTCCGAAAAAGGGGGACACAAGATGGGACGTAACGGCAACGGTAAGAGCACACACTATGCGTCGTTGAATCGGTCCGACGTTCCGCAGGGCCGCAAAGGAAAACATCGGAAGGCGGTGGCGGACATCCTCGCCGACCTCTCAAAACTGAACGCTGCACAAGCAGTCAAGGTGCCGCTGAGTAGTTTGAATGGCGAGAAGATGCAGAACCTTCGCTCTGCTTTGAACCGGGTAACGCGGGAAAGAAACATCCCCGTGGAGACATCGAGCGACGAGAAATTCCTGTACATTTGGCGCGCCGATCCGTCCAAGGTCACGGGAGCAACGGAATAGAATGCAAGAGCAGCAAAGTTAAGCTCCCACTCGTGATTGTGCTCAATCGTGCAGAACCACATTGAGCAGCGAACTGTGGACCTGCAATCCGCCTTCCAAGCCGCCAGCGTACTGAATGAAGCCTAATTTTCTGAACCTATTCATAAAGAAGCTCACCCGCGAACGCGTGGTTCCAACCATATCAGCCAGCGTTTCCTGACTTATCTTGGGGACGACGGTTTCCGGCACACCTTCCTTGCCAAAATGAGCCAGCAATAGAAGGACACGGGCCAGTCGCTTTTCGCTG
Organism: uncultured Acidobacteriota bacterium; assembly: GCA_963762385.1. Classification (GTDB taxonomy): domain Bacteria; phylum Acidobacteriota; class Terriglobia; order Terriglobales; family Acidobacteriaceae; genus JABDBE01. Next base: position 683,981 of record CAVXKN010000004.1, read on the forward strand.
GAATTAAACAACTGATCAACCAGATCCTCCTCATAGCGGATATTCCGCGCCAGTAAATACGCTACGAACACATCGGAAAACATATGTTCGCGATGAAGCGCTTCCATCATCGCTTTTTTGTCGATGCGCAGAAGATCGCAATCCGTGATCGCCGCAGCCGATCCCATGCGCAGAGCCTGACCGGCCAGCGCGCCCTCGCCAAAGAAATTCCCCTCGCTTAACATGCCTATCGTAGCTTCTCTGCCGGTCTTGGATACGACCGTGAGCTTCACTTTGCCGGTTTGGATATAGAAGACCGAGTCCGCTCCGTCGCCCTGCGCGAAGATAGTTTGCTTTTTGGCAACCGCCAAGCTCTTCCTCCCCTCGCCAATGGTGGCAAGGAAGGTGTTGGGATCGAACTCGCGCTTCTTCTTATTCGCTGCCGGTGCGGGACTCATCATTGCTGATTGTAGTCCTAAAAAGCGAGCAGCTGTCACAAATCGTGACCAACTCGCAAAGTGAGCCATTTTGCTCAGTATTTTCAGGAAAAGTGAGCGAATCTATGGAAGCCTCAAAAGAGCCATGGGCCTGTCAAACCAGGCGGCCCAAATGCTCTCCTGAGGCAGGCCCAGGCGGAACTGGAGGACTGAAATGAGCCGGGAAGATCTAATGAACCCTGACTTGCTCAGTGAAATCGTGCTTCTAGGAAGTGCAGCGGTGATAGTCGTGGTGTTGTTATTGATTGTAGTGGCCGCGCTCACGCAACCGACCGCGCTGGCATGATGAGCGCGCGGCGTTCTCTGGAGAAGTCTATGTCTGCAACCGTTCGAGTCGGCACTATTCTGATCGAGGAACGTCCCGTTATGGCCCAGGCTCTGGGACTGCAAAGTGAGCCTTACTCAGCGCACTGGCGAGTGCTGAAGGCACTCGATGGCTTGGCTCTTGATCGCAAGATCCATGCTGCGGGATGGAACTTTTTCTTCATGGCTGCGGAAGTGAAGGTGATGTTCTTCGGCGCCATCGGGGCGAAGAACATTCAGAATGCGTTGAAGCGAATGTTGGGAAAACTGAAGCCGATGAACTTCAATTGCCTTGAGGTCACTGGAATCGTGGCCAAGCGATTTCTGGGTGTGCCCTACACCGTTGTTTCGGCGCACTCCCGCCATATCCAACAGAGTTGCTACCTCGATGGCGACGACGAACGGCGGGCATCCCAACACGATGCCGAGCAAGCCAGAGGATGAGAGTGTTCTCCGCTCCGGAACGTGGACTTATGGAACTTGACTCTGTGAAACCGAACCAAGATCAAACCCTCGAGGGAATTCTCGAGTCCGCCGTGGTCGTGAGCTGGCAAGACTTGATGCGCGGCGCTCAAGCCGGATTGATTCATATCGAGTATGCCTTCGCCGCCGGTGGCACGCTGGATTATCTGAAGCTCTGGTCATCGATCACTCCGGGCCACTGGCTTTTGGCCTGCGAGTATTGGATGACGACTTCTACGTTTCATGATCGCGGCGTCCACTTTGATAATGGATATCAATCCCAGGGTCTGGCGGACATCTTGGAATCTGTTATGCAGCACCAGGACAGGTTTTCACTTCCTACGGACTTCGGACGGCAAGGGCTGCTCCAGATTCCAACACCCACAGAAAAAGAAAGCACGGCAGCGGCCGCGTCGGTGAGCCAAGCCTTCGGCCATCTCGGGTCGGCGCTCGCCCAGCCCGCGCTGGCTTGAATTCTGCGAACTTCATCCAGATTCTTCGTCCCGCTTGAGATGACAACCGAGTTTCCGAAGAATGAAAGGTTAGCCCAGCGAGCCATCCTCCGAGTTCGTTGGAGTTGTCGCGTTCAAGATTGCTGACCTGTTACTTTTCCGAGGCCGTCAAGCGCCGATCTCGATGCGGATCTGTACGAGTTTGACCAGTGCTGAGTTCACACTTTTCCCCCGGCTTAGCGCCACAAGTGGGACAACGAACCGCTAGAGCTTGTTTCAGCTTGGTTGTCATGGCTGCATCATGCGGCGTTGCTCGCGAAAAAGATGTTCAATTGTGACCACTGTTCACATCAAAACCGCGCCACTCTCGCGCGTTTAGAAGAACCCGTTTCCCGTGGCACAGCAGACGAAAGCGAGGGGGCGAGTCCGTCCGCGCCCCCTCTTCTTCTTCTCGGTTACACAATTCTCTCGGAGTTCGAGGGCTAAGCCCCGCGCCTTTTGTTTATTCTCCGAGAGCCTGTTCAGCATGGCCGATCCGGGTTTGAATTTTGCCGGCTATCTTTTCGCCTTTCCCTTGGCCCTCCAGATTAGGGTTTTTCGTAACCTTCCCGACTTCCTCCTTGATTTTTCCTTTCAATTCGTGGATCTTGCCTTCGCTCTTGTCTTGCGTGCTTGGTTTCATCATTTGCTCCTGTGTACGCGTGGGCTATTCGTCTGTTGGCTTCCGTAAGACCCTTATGCTACCGCTTTCGTTTCGAGAGGTATTTGCGCCTGCACCAGCTCCTCAAACAGGGAACGGTAGTAGATCATCGCGGACCTGAGGTCTTCCGTACTTGCTTCTCCCTTCCCCAGCCGCAGTGCGATTGCGTTCGCGGACCGGTAATTCTCGACGACTTTAGGATGGTCGACAGAAATGTCCGCGGCACGTTGATCGAAATCGGCCACGGGATAGCCGCGAGCCTGCATTAATGAAGACACCAACTCGGCCGCTTCCGTGACAGCTCCTTTTGGATAATCGACGAAACGAGACTGCAAGGAAACCCACTGAGCGGAAAAGCGTTCCCGTTCTCCGGCATCGAGCTCGCGGATCTTCAGCGTTTCAACTCGCTTCTCGCGATCCGCTAATTTCGATTCCGCCCGGCGTTCGGACCCGTGGGTTCGTACCGCTCGGTCGTACTCCGGACCAAAGCGCTGGCGTAGCTCGGCGCTGCTGGCTCTGCGTTTTCGGACGTACAGCCAAGCCAAGCCGGCAATGAGCAGAATCACCACCGCGGCAACAACCATCACTTTCGGATCCATCAGACTTTGATTCATCGAGACCTCCTGTACCGGAAATATTTGCAACCCTGGGTTTGTTCAGCAAAGTTCGGTTTGCGTTCTCTCCGCCTGTGGAGAGCGTTCTCCGTCGCCATTATCAAACTTACGGATTCCGAATACTGATCAGAATTGATCGTCCTGGCATTTGTTGTGGTGAACAATTTCCCACTCCGAACAGCACGCTTAGAATCGCAAGCCTGATGAACCCGCAGAAAGTCAGATCGAACTGAGCGTTATTGACCAGACTTAAAAGTTCCGAGATGAGAAAGTTCATTACGGAACTGTTTCCGAGCAAGACCGAGTCTCGAATCGAGTCTTCAGTGGGTTTCGTCCGGAAATCGCGCCTCTCCATCCACGCAACCCGCAGCAGTAGAGCACCACCGGGCAAGCCTAAGGATGAACCGGCAAGAGGAAGCACAATGCGTATCATTCCCTCAATTCGTTCGCTGTTGTTCGCGCTCGTAGTGCTGGCCATCTCGGCGGCATCGTTCGCGCAAATCGGGGTATCTATTTCAGTTGGTCCGCCTGCGCTGCCGGTGTACGAGCAGCCGCCTGTCCCTGCCCAGGGTTATCTTTGGACACCTGGCTACTGGGCTAACGGCGATGACGGCTATTTCTTTGTACCAGGTACTTGGGTCATGGCTCCGCAACCCGGTTTCCTCTGGACCCCAGGCTATTGGGGCTGGGGTGGCAGCGGATTTGCTTTCAATGAAGGCTACTGGGGTCCGCAAGTCGGTTTCTATGGCGGGATCAATTATGGATTCGGTTACGGCGGTGAAGGTTATCAAGGTGGCCGCTGGAACAACGGACAGTTCGAATACAACCGTTCGGTGAATAACGTAAACGTCACTAACATTCACAACACTTACAACACCACGGTGACCAACAACACGACAGTGAACCGCGTCAGCTATAACGGTGGCGAAGGTGGGATCACCGCGCGCCCCACGGCTCAAGATGAGGCCGCGGCCCACGAGAAGCATATCGGCCCGGTTGCAGCTCAAACGCAACAGGTGGAGGCTGCCCGCGCTAACCCACAGCAACGAGCTTCGGTGAACCAGGGCAAGCCGGCAGTCGCAGCAACGTCCAAGCCAGGAGAATTTACCGGCAAGGGTGTGGTAGCGGCCAAAGAGGCGGGAGCACCTTACAAGGCCACTGAAAGTAAGGCTACCGAAAACAAAGCGACTGAGAACAAGGCAGCTGAAAGTAAAGCTACCGAGAACAAAGCGGCTGAAAACAAGGCCACTGAAAGTAAGGCTACCGAAAACAAAGCGACTGAGAACAAGGCAGCTGAAAGTAAAGCTACCGAGAACAAAGCGGCTGAAAACAAGGCCACCGAAAATAAGGCCACCGAGAACAAAGCAGCTGAAAACAAGGCAGCCGAAACTAAGGCCACCGAGAACAAAGCAGCTGAGAACAAGGCAGCCGAAAATAAGGCCACCGAGAACAAAGCAGCTGAGAACAAGGCAGCCGAAACTAAGGCCACCGAGAACAAAGCAGCTGAAAACAAGGCAGCCGAAACTAAGGCCACCGAGAACAAAGCAGCTGAGAACAAGGCAGCCGAAACTAAGGCCACCGAGAACAAAGCAGCTGAGAACAAGGCAGCCGAAACTAAGGCCACCGAGAACAAAGCTGCTGAGAACAAAGCTGCTGAGAACAAAGCAGCCGAAACTAAGGCCAATGAGAACAAGGCGGCTGCGAACAAGGCAGCTGCAACTCGCACCAACGAGAATAAGGCAGCTGCAACTAAGGCAGCTGCAACTCGTACCAATGAGAATAAGGCGGCTGCAACGAAGGCAAAGCCTGCAAGCAAGCCTAGTCCCGAGACCGCCAAGGCGAGCACACCAAAACCACAGAATGCAACCCACGCCAAGGCTGCTCCGAAGAAGGCAGTTCCTAGTCCGGAGAAGCCTAAAGCGGTAGCGGCAGCTCGACCCGCGAATGCGCCACATCCGCAAGCCCAGGCGCATCAAGAGGCTCCCAGAACCCAGGCAGCGGCTCGCCCAGAAAGCGCTCCAAAGCCAGCGAAAGAAGAGACTCGTCCGGAAGAACGGCGACAACAGTAACCAAGACGACCGCTCCACGAGAAGGCTCGCAGCACACGCTGCGAGCCGCTCTTTCGCAATGGGTCGCGGCGGTAACCTTGAGGTTCAGGTTCCCGCGGATCATCGCAATGCCAAGCGCATCGCTTTTCCCTGGCGCTCAAAATTGATCTGCAAGATTGCTGGATGGTCTTTGGTGAAACTCCCCAAGATAGACGCTGACTGTTCGTACTGGTCAGGCGCGGAACGCACCCGAACAAGGATGCGGTGTTTACCTGCCGGCAGCCGTACCGATTCAGTCTCCCGGACATCCGTTCGAAATGGATTCCAGTGCCGCTTGATCTGACCGCGCAATGGACGATCGTAAGCCAGCTTGTCATCGATCCACAGCGAAAGCTCTGCGGCTGAGAAACGATGTTCAATGCGTATGCTGAGCCTGGAGTCTGCGACGGCTTTAGAAGGCTCCCTGGAATTGGACGCCTTTCCCACGCTGTGGTCGATGACACTTGGCTCACTCACCACCGGGGTCGGGGCCCCACTTGCGCCGACGGTTGCTGATGGACCCGCCGGACTTGAACTTCGCGACGGCAGTTTCTTGTGATACGAAAAGAGGCCGAGAATGATCGTCGCAACCAAGAACACGAGCCCGATGCGTACGGCTGGCCGCCGCCACCCGGACAAAACCTGCAGCCGAATGAATGCGGATGCTGATCTCGCCGCATGCCCGAACCACTTGAAGAAACCAACCAGTGCAAGCTTTGCTGAAGGCACGTGAGCTGGAACGTCGCCAAGCGACTGAGCGACAACTTCTCCACCTTCTGGGAACCGAGACGCAGTTTTTGAGATTGTCTGGCCGCGCTCTCGAAGCTCACGCAGATCGAGAGCAAATTCCAATCCACGCTGGTAACGTTGCGCGGGATCTTTTGCCATGGCACGGGCGATTACGGAATCCAGTTCAGGCGGAAGGTCGGGGTCAAACGTGGTGGCCCGGAGGGGTTCGCGGTTGGCTACCTTGAAGGACACCGTGGTAGCACTATTACCTTGAAAAGGGCCGTAGCCAGTCACCATGTGGTAGAGAATCGCGCCTAACGAAAATAGGTCGGAGCGTTTGTCCACCGCCTCACCCTCCAACTGTTCCGGCGACATGTAGGCCGGTGTGCCCAGCGCCCGGCCGGGAATCGTCAGGTGCGCCAGGTTCACTTTCGCGATTCCGAAATCTGCGATCTTGGCATGCCCTTCCGTAGTTAGCAGGATGTTTGCAGGTTTCATGTCACGATGGACTACGCCTTGGCCGTGGGCGTGATCCAGCGCCTCTGCCAGTTCCTCCGACAACCGCAGAGCCGTGTCGATCGCCATCTTGTTGGTTTTGTCTGAAAGGAGTCGGTCCAGCGATTGGCCCGCAATTAACTCCATAACAATGAAAGCAACGTGGCTTTCTGGGTCCTCGCCGGTATCGAAGATGGTCACAATGCCGGGATGTAACAAACGACCGGCTGCCTGAGCCTCGTGAAAGAAGCGCTCTCGGTATTCGCGCTCTTCCGCTGGATTCTGACCCGAGAATGAAATCGTTTTCACGGCTACAAACCGGTCGATCTTGGGATCGCGAGCCTTGTACACGACGCCCATAGCGCCGCGGCCAACCTCCACGATGACCTCGTATCTTCCGAAACGCCTGCCCCAGCGAGTTTCCATTTGGATAGCAGCTTCGTGCTCTGCCAGAACACACCTGGCTCTAGTTTATGGTTTCGTCCCCAATAGACAGTGTTCGTCACAACACATTAATGGTTACGGCGGTAATCGTTTCTGGAAACCATGGTCAGTGCGGATCGCCAATGGGACTGCTTTCCCTCAACTGAGGCATTTGTGGTCAATTTTGATCAGTCCGCAACTCCACTTTCATGAATACTGAGAAGAGACAACCTCTACTGATGGACGAAACCCCGCGCGGCAACCTGAAGGTGACTTGCTCCAGCCAACATGGCCGCCGGCCAGATCGGATGAAGCGTCGGGTTTACTCGGAACACTGACCTCTATCAACAGCCGTTCTCGGCAAACGTAGGAGCTAATGTCGCTACCAAACACAGTGCTTCCCGAGGGAAAGTTGGAGGTCGTTAGTCTGCATCCCCTTGTGCGCGCGGAAGTCTCAGCGGCTCGACCGCGATCGCAATCGAAACCGTCGCTGCCTAGCCGGATTGCGGTGATCGGGAATTATCTACCCCGACAGTGTGGAATTGCTACGTTTACCACTGACCTGTGTGCAGCCATATCCGCCGAATACGGGACGGCCCGATTGATGGCGCTACCCGTAAACGATACAGAAGAAGGATACGACTATCCCGCGCGGGTGAGATGGTCGCTCGCCCAGGACGATTTGAGGTCGTATCAGGAAGCGGCTGAGTTCCTGAACTTCAACAATATCGACATGGTCTGCCTGCAGCACGAGTATGGAATCTTCGGCGGACCCGCTGGGAGCCATATTTTGCAGCTGTTGCGCGGGCTGAAGATGCCCGTGGTGACCACCCTGCACACCGTCCTCCGCGATCCGAATCCGGAACAGCTCATGGTGATGGAAGAGATCGCGGAGCTTTCGGATCGCCTGATCGTCATGAGCCAGCTCTCTTCTCAATTCCTGCAGGAAATCTTCAAGGTGCCCGGCAGCAAGATCGACATGGTTCCGCACGGCGTTCCGGACCTGCCATTCCTCGATCCCAATTTCTACAAGGATCGCTTCAGTGTGGAAGGAAAAGCAGTCCTGCTCACATTCGGTCTACTCTCGCCCAACAAGGGAATCGAAAACGTCATTGAGGCCCTGCCGCAAATTTTGTCCAGGCACAAGAATGTTGTGTACATGGTCGCGGGCGCAACCCATCCTCACGTGCTCCGTCGCGACGGTGATCAGTATCGAACTTACTTGCAAGCGTTGGCGAAGGAAGTGGGAGTGGAGTCGAAGGTGATCTTCCACAACCGCTTCGTCAGCCCCGAGGAGATGGTCGAGTTCATTGGCGCCGCAGACATTTACATCACTCCTTACCGCCACGAAGCCCAAGTGGTTTCCGGGACGCTTGCGTATGCACTGGGTGCGGGTAAGGCGATTATTTCGACTCCCTATTGGCATGCGATTGAGTTGCTAGACGACCGCCGCGGTGCGCTGGTTCCCTTCCAAAATCCCGGTGCCATCGCACAAAAGACCGTCGAGCTTTTGGATACTCCTGCAATACGCCATGCCATGCGTAAACGTGCTTATTTGTTCGCCCGGGATATGGTCTGGAAGAGAGTTGCGCAGGGCTACATGGAGAGTTTTGCGCGAGTGAGCAGCGACCGCATGGAGAGTCCACAAGTGCGGTTCTCCGCCCGCGCTCGACAAAAGTCGTTAAATCAGTTGCCAGAGCTGAACCTGAATCACTTCAACCGGCTGACCGACGACACGGGAATGCTGCAGCACTCGATCTTCACAACCCCTAAGTACGGCGAGGGATACACTACCGACGACAACGCCCGCGCACTCATTCTCGCCGTGCTGTTGGAGCAGCGAGATAAGGAACAGCTCGCGCACACCGACTTATCGATTGCGGATTCGGCTGCCACTGCCTCGTCCTTTCGGTATTTGGCATTTCTGGAACATGCGTTCAACTCTGCCAAGGGTAGATTCAGAAACTTCCTGGGCTACGATCGCCACTGGAACGAAGCTGAGGGCTCCGAAGATTGCCATGGGCGCGCATTGTGGGGACTGGGAACGGTTTTAGGCCGGTCCAAGGACCAGGGGCTCAGGTGCGCTGCCGGACGGTTGTTCGAGTTCTCCCTTCCCGCAGCGATGGAATTCACCAGTCCGCGCGCCTGGGCCTATACCCTGCTCGGAATCCAGGAATACCTCGATTCATATTCTGGAGACCGGGACGCGCAGAAAATAAGGTCCGTCCTCAGCCGGCGATTACTTGAAATGTATGAGTCGATCCGAAGTCCGGATTGGAAATGGTTCGAGAACATTCTGGCCTACGGAAACGCGAGATTGCCCCAAGCCATGCTACTCGTGGGTTCCGCTTGTTCGGATGATCGTATGGTTTCTACCGGTCTCGAAGCGCTCAACTGGCTCACCGAAACTCAGCGTTGCCCAACCAACGGCCACTTTGTGGCAATTGGATCGCAAGGCTTCTATCGCCAGGGTGGTGAAAAAGCCCGTTTCGATCAACAGCCTCTTGAGGCAGCTGGCGCGGTCTCCGCTTGTTTGCAAGCCTATCGCATAACTGGGGATAGCCGTTGGCGCAGCGAGGCTTGGTCGGCCTTCAACTGGTTTCTTGGCGACAACGATCTGCAACTTCCTCTTTATGATTCCGCCACCGGTGGCTGCCGGGACGGCTTGCATCCCGACCGCGCCAACGAGAACCAGGGAGCAGAATCCACACTATCGTTTCTGATGGCGCTGCTCGAAATGAGCCCGCTGCCGGTACCTGATAGTTCACGAACAAGCGGGGAGCTATTTGTTGCTTCCACCAGCTAGATTTTGATCAAGCCGAATGAGTGCACACCTATGAGCGTAGCCACAACAATTCGTCACGAACCGTTGCTTCTTCGGCATCCTGCCAACCCGATTTTAACGGCCAAGGACTGGCCTTACTCCATTAACAGCGTGTTCAACGCCGGCGCGACACTACTGGCCGACGGATCGACCCTGCTGCTTTGCCGCGTCGAGGATCGACGTGGCTTGTCCCATCTTTCCGCCGCCCGCTCCCGCAACGGAGTGGACAATTGGCAGATTGATGCCGAACCGACGCTGATGCCAAGCCCCAAGGAGTATCCCGAGGAAATCTGGGGCATTGAGGACCCTCGGATTACTTTCGTGCCCGAGTTGCAGCAATACGTAATCACCTACACCTCCTATTCGCGCGGTGGCCCCGGAGTGTCTCTGGCTCTGACCAAAGACTTCCGTAGCTTCGAGCGCTATGGCGTCATAATGTCCCCCGACGACAAAGACTCTGCGCTTCTACCGCGGAGAATCGATGGCTGCTGGGCGCTGATTCATCGGCCGATGACGCCACTGGGATCGCATATGTGGATCTCCTACTCTCCTGACTTACGTTATTGGGGGAGGCACAAGCTTATGTTGGAGGCGCGTCGCGGCGCCTGGTGGGACGCGAACAAGATTGGCTTGTCGCCCCCACCAATCGAAACTCCGAGAGGATGGCTCGTGTTCTACCACGGAGTACGGCACACGCCCTCGGGCTGCCTGTATCGCTTGGGCTTGGCCCTGTTCGATCTCGAGAATCCAGCCAAGTGTTTACTGCGTGGAGATTCGTGGATCTTTGGGCCTGAGGCCGACTACGAGCGGCACGGTGATGTCGATGATGTGGTGTTTCCCTGCGGATATACGATGGACCCCGATGGCGACACCATTAATATTTATTACGGAGCTGCTGACTGCTCGATTGCCTTAGCTCGGGCTAGTGTTCGCTCGCTGCTCGATTGGTTGGATGCCAATGGAAGTTCCGACCGAAGGCGAGCGCAGGACTTGTGAGACCGATGCTTTGGATCTTGCAGTCGGCGTTTGGCTGCCATCACAGGGAAATGAGTCGTGTGTTCACCATCAAGCAGCGGACCTATCGAGTTTGCTTCAAGTGTGGAAAGGAATCTGGCTATTCTTGGGCATCGATGCATCCCGTACGATCGAGTGCTGCGGTCAAGACCTATGCGCCACTCGATCACGTAGAATAAGCCGAAATCGCCGCAATTTGAGCCCATCGGGGCACAGGCACAACAATACTAATTCTTCACAAGTGAGCTATCTTGCTCAGACACGAAAGTGCACACCTGTCATTCTTTATTGTGCTGAATGTGACAAGAGAGCGACGAGCGCCAATTCGCAACTCTCATTCTTAGGTCGCGGTGGGCAAGGTCCCAACCGATTCCCATCGACCACATCCAGCCGATTGGCATTCGTTATCCGTGTGTATGCCGTGGAACCTCCGGCGGACACGATTCGACCCTAAAACTTCTCGAACGCAGAGATTCGGGCAACCTCTCGGAACGGACGAGAGGGGTTAGCTCGCGAAAATAAGAAAGGTCAAAGATTATGCCGTTAATTCAACTCTTGGAAGTTCTCATCGTGGTGGGTGTTCTGCTGTGGCTGGTCAATCGATTCATTCCCATGCAGTCATCCATCAAGTCAATCTTGAACGGGGTGGTGGTCATTGCAGTGGTGCTCTGGCTGCTCAATATATTTGGACTATTTCATTCACTCTCCAATGTCCACATCGGAAAAGGATGACGAGCTGGAAAGAGATCGCATAGCAACACTTTGTCAAAACAACTCGATCGAGGCAACGTAACACGGCAGGCATCTGCCAGGGGGATACAGATGAAAATGAAACTGTTGTTAGTAGCTGGAATCGCACTAAGTGTGAGCGCATTGGCTCAAGCCAATCCTCAAACCACCGTGGCTGTCGAGCCCATGGCTCAGTCGCCCACGTTCCGGGTAGTCGTAGTCAGCCGCACCACGCCAGCGGTCAACTACAGGCATCACAGCGGAGCCACGAAGGTGGATTTCGCGGGCACGAATCTCATGCCCTCAGCCAATGGTGAAGCCGAAGTGAACAGCAAGCGGGGAACCATTGAGATCAAAGCGGAATTCGGCAACCTGCAGGCGCCCACGACTTTCGGCAATGAATATTTGACCTACATCCTATGGGCGATTTCGCCGGAAGGCCGCGCCGTAAACCTGGGCGAGGTTTTGGTGGGCGGCAACGACCGCAGCAAGCTGCACGTGACCACCGACCTTCAGGCCTTCGCTCTCATCGTCACCGCAGAACCTTATTATGCGGTGCGGCAACCCAGCAACGTGGTGATTCTCGAAAACATTATTCGCAAGGACACCAAGGGAACCATCGAAACCGTGGACGCGAAGTACGAATTGATGGAGCGCGGCGGCTACATTCCGACCGGCTACAAGTTCGATCCCGTGGTTCTGAATGCCAAGCTGCCGTTGGAATTCTTTGAGGCGCGCAATGCGGTGCGCATCGCTAAGTCAGAAGGGGCCGAGCAGTACGCCCCAGAAAGCTATCAGAAAGCCGTCCAGTTGATGAATAACGCGGACGAATATGCCACGCGAAAGCATGTCCAAGACAAACCGCTGATTGCAGTCGCCCGGGACGCGGTTCAAACCGCCGAAGACGCTCGCGCTATCGCGGTCAAGAAGATAAACGATCAACGCGTTGCCAATGACCTCCAGAACTCGGCGGATGCGCAGGCGCAGGCGCAAGCCCAAGCCGATCAAGCGACTCAGCAGAAGGATCAGGCGCAGGCTGACGCGGCAAAGGCGCAATCCGACATGGCTGCAAGTCAGGCAGCATCAGCAGCAGCGGTCAACGCGGCTCAAGCCGACGCCGACCAGTCTCGTCTCGCTGCACAGCAAGCGGACAGCGATAAAGCCGCGATGCGCGCACGTTTGTCAGAACAGTTGAATTCCATCCTGCAGACTCGCGACACCGCACGCGGACTCATCGTTAGCATGTCTGACGTGTTGTTTGACACGGGACAGTATTCCTTGAAGCCGGGAGCACGCGAGAAGCTGGCGAAAGTTGCCGGAATTCTGCTTGCCTATCCTGGACTCAACATTGAAGTCGGCGGCTACACGGATAACGTCGGCGGCGATGACATGAATCAAAAGCTGTCGGAGAATCGCGCCGACGCAGTGCGCGACTATCTGGTGCAAGAAGGTGTTACGACGAATTCAGTTACGGCGAGAGGTTTCGGCAACACTTTGCCGGTAGCCTCGAACGACAACTCGGCCGGCCGCCAGCAGAACCGGAGAGTTGAGCTTCTCGTATCCGGCGACGCCATCGGCAACCCGGCCAACGTGACCACAGGAAGCTTGCAGTAAGGCAGCGTAAGTAACCATCGATAATGGAGGCATTACCCATGAAACTAGTAGGAATTATCGGCACAGTACTTTTGTCGTTGATCCTTGCGGCTCCGGTGTACGCACAGGAGCAGCATGATCAGGAAGAACAGAAAGACCAGAGAGACCAGGCAGCAAAGCCAGCGCAGGACGAGAAAAAGGCGCAGCCGGAGAAGTCCGCAAAGCAAGATGAGAAGGGCGCGCAGCAGGAGAAGAGCACTAAGCCGGAAGAGAAAAGCGCGCAGCAAGAGAACAACGGCAAGCAGGAAGAAAAGAATGCGCAGCAGCAACACGCACAGCCGGCGAAGAATGCTGGTGGCCACGAGGCCGGCCGCATTCCCGCCGATCGTTACAAGGCGAACTTTGGACGCGAACACACGTTTCGAGTTACCCAAGGCGATTTCAATAATCACCGCTTCCAATACGGTGGCTACTGGTTCGGATTCGCCGCCCCTTGGCCTAGCAACTGGCTGTACACGCAAGACGTTTTTGTGGTCGACATCGGCGGCGTGTATTACCTTTGCAACCCGACGTATCCCGGCGTCAATGTGGAACTCAACATCACACTCTAACGCCGCGGAGCAAGTCAGTTTAAGCGTTGCCGGCGCGGACCTGCTTTCTGGGCTCGCGCCGGCTGAATTGCGGAAAATAAGGAGCACAACATGCTTGGAACTATATTGATCGTGATTTTGGTCTTAGCACTCTTTGGCGCGCTGCCGAGGTGGTCGCACAGCCGGGACTGGGGCTATGCCCCGACCGGTGGCGTGGGACTAGTCCTTTGCATCGTGGTCATTCTTTTGGTTCTCGGTCGCATTTGAACCATGTACCAGTCGTCGATGTCGCCAGGCGCCACAACCAAAGGGTGGCGCCTGCTTTCTATCCGCGTAGTGGTATCTCTTCTCATCGTGCTGATGTGCAGCGGTAGTTCATCGGCTTACTCCGTTTTGACCCACGAGGAAATCGTGGACTTGTTATGGGCCAATGAGATTCGGCCGCTGCTGCTCAAGCGATATCCGGGATTGTCAGACGACCAGATCAAAGAGGCACACGCCTACGCCTACGGTGGCGCGGTCATCCAGGATCTGGGCTACTATCCATTCGGCAACAAAGAATTCAGCAACCTGGTGCATTACGTTCGCAGCGGAGACTTCGTTCGCGAACTGCTGCTCGAGAGTCAGGATGCGAACGAGTATGCCTTCGCTCTAGGCGCGCTGGCCCACTATGCCTCTGACATCTCCGGACATCCCGCGGTGAACCAATCGGTCGCGATCGAGTATCCGAAGCTGCGAGCGAAGTTTGGCAACTCGGTGAAGTATGCGCAGGATAAAACGGCACACTTGAAAACCGAGTTCGGCTTCGACATGGTGCAGGTGGCAAAGAATCGTTATGCGTCGCAGCAATACCACGATTTCATCGGGTTCGAAGTGTCCAAGCCTCTGCTGGAACGGGTTTTCCCAGTCGTCTATGGATTGGAACTGAAAGACGTGCTGGCCCACGAGGACCTCGCGATCGGTTCGTATCGTTACTCGATCAGCCACATGATTCCAGAGATGACCCAGGTCGCGTTGCAGACCCATAAGAAAGACATGATGCGTGAGCAGCCCGATTTCGCAAAGCGGAAATTTCTGTACCGCCTTTCCCGCTCGGAGTATGAAAAGAACTGGGGCAAGGACTACGTGAAGCCCGGATTTGGCACCCGCGTGCTGTCCACTCTTTTGCGATACGTGCCGAAAATCGGTCCCTTCAAAGCGATGGCATTCAAGAATCCGACTCCGCAAACGGAAGACTTGTATTTCAAGAGCATCAATACAAGTGTCGATCAATACCGTGCTTTTCTCGAAGAAGTGCGCATGGACTCGGTGGTGCTTCCCAATTGTGACTTGGATAGCGGTAATCGGACCGAAGCAGCGGAATACTCTCTAACCGACGATACCTACGCAAAGTTGCTATCCCAGTTGTCAGCCAAGAACTTCAATTCGACGACGCCAGACCTGCGCGCCAACATCCTCGACTTTTATTCCGATCTCTCTGCTCCAATCGAGACCAAAAAGGACCCGGTCCGCTGGCAGAGCGTCCTGACATCGCTGGACCAATTAAGGCTGGCCACTCCGACCCCGACGGTCGCACGCGCCCCTGCATACGGATCCGATTAAACTATGAGTTCGGCAGCCGTCGCCGGTTCCCCACTGGAATTTCCGCGCAGGATTTACTTGTACCTTTGGACTGAACGAGCGGCTAATGCGGCGTGCCCGTACCTGGGGATAGTGAGAAAATCAGGTATCTCAGGCGCAAGAAGCTCTTAAGTGTGAAAAGCATTTCACCCAACGAACTGTTGATCTATTTGAGAAGACCGTATGCAACGAGTTCAGGTTGAGTGGCGATGTACACTCTGCCATCGGCAATTGTGGGCAATGAGAATTTCGCCGCTTGCCCAGGGTGGTCGCGACCGTTGGCTGCCCAGTTGCTGTTATACAGTTGCTTCGCGAGGTTAGTGGCATCGTAAGCGTGCAGCACTGCCGGTCCATTGACAGAAACCTCAAGGACCCAAACAATTCCGTTGCTGGCCCCGTTGGCAGAAATCGATGGCGTAGCCCCAGGATGGCCGAAAGTGTTCGAACTTCGCGAAACCGGCGAAGTCGAGAGCAAGCCATCGGTGACCGAATACATGCTAAGAGTATCCAAGACGCCGGCGTAATAAATGTTCTGTTGCCAGTAGGCGGGCGAACTCATGAAGGCCTGCGCCGTGCTGTGAAGCTGCTGCACCACGTCGTTGGTCTTGGCGTGGAATTTTCCCATGTGCTGACGGTCCACGACGAAAATGTCAGACGTCTTGTCGGCGCCGATGATTTCGTCGGGATGGGCTCCGCTTTGCTTGGGCAGAAGCAGGACGCCTCCTGATCCGAGATCCAGATCGAGAGCAGATCGCTGCTTCCAATCAAACGGAGTGAAGTAATCGGCCACGGTTAGTCCAGCGTTCTTAATGGTCATCCGCATCATCGACATTCCGTAGTCGACGCCACCCGTGTTTGCGTCGAATGTTCCGTCGCCCGTCATGAAGTAGATGGACTCGCCGTCCGTCGCTAAGCCGCAGCCGGTTTGCCAGATTCCTCCTTTGTCGCCCTTGGGCGTTGTGCTGAAGATCGCGCTTTGCTGCTGTAGGTTCTGCGCGTCATAAGCTATCACCCAACCGTGATAAGGATGCGGATCGCAGAGCGATGCCCAGGCCAGATAAACGTTGCCGCCCTCAAGTAACAGTCCGGGACGCTGGATCTCAGTGGGATCAAAGGCTACGCCGTCGAAGGAACCTTGAATCAAGACCGGGCCATTGAATTTCTCGCTACCCGTGGCGATATCCAGAGCGTGCAGATGCTGCTCGATCGTGCCATTATTGTCTGTCTCCACGCTCAAATACAAAGTGCCGCCCTTAGCGTCAATGACGGGAGTGGCCGTGATTCCGACTTCGGGTTTGATCACGCCACAGCCACTCTTCACGGTAGAAACTGTGGTGATTCCCTTGGCAGGATCGATAAAGCTTACCCGCCAGAAAGGTTTCGACGCCACCCCATCACCATCGAAGGCGTAGAGTTGGTCGTGCTCGGTGGCCACATACACGACGTTGTGAAGCCCCTGTCCGGGAATGTTCACATTGGGCACGTATAGCGGCTGCGCATAAGCCTGGCCCTCCATCGGATACGAGAACACTTTGCCAAATGTTTTGTAATTTACGTTGGTGGTGGTGAGAATTGTCTCCTGAAGATTTTGTCCGGTTCGAGCGTTGTCGTTGTGCCAGGTGAGGACGCCGGCAAAACTCTGGCAAAACGCCACGGGATTGCAACTCAGAACCAATATCAGGAGAGACAAACGGGAAACACAAACAGCTGGGCTGGAGGACTTCATGACGTCACCTCAACCGGAATTTCCTTTTTGGCCTCAAAAACGGCACAATAGTACACCCGTCTCGCATGTTCGCGACACCGTAAAACGACTTTCATCGGGAGCATTCCCGACCGGCTTCCATCCGCACCAGCACAGGGGCTCAAGGGAGCGCCTGCCGAAAGCACGATCCGCGGCCGCTTGACCGGGTAGGTGGCATCAATCGCCAATAAGGAGTCCAACATAACTGGCACCGCGGGAAAGACAGAGATATCCATTTCATGTAACGCCTGAAACACCAGCGCCGGACTAAAGTGCCGAGTGAACAGAACGTCGGCTGACGTAAGCAGCGGAACCATGAAGCACATGCATAGCCGTAGGCGTGGCTCATCGGGATGGCGCAAAGGATCACATCCGAGCGAGCGATCGAGACGGTTTCAATGTAGTGCAGTGGCTCGGCTACCGCGCACGGTCCGGACGTACGGCTAATTTGGCCCAGCGGACGTCCCAGATGTGGGATGCAAGGGAACCGATGAAAGCCTGATCGAATCGCGACTCGCATTTCCGTTTTCCCCGCGCTGCCAGCGAACGACGCCGTGTTCATCGGCCAAGAATGATTGGCTCAGTCTTTCACTATTCTGACGGCCAGTAACCGCTTCCGTGACCACGTATTGTGCGGACTCCACCGACGGAACGGGACTGATCTACTCTTACTTTAAGATCTCGTCGATAGTCACGATATCAGCCAGCCCAGAGCAGCCATAGATTGCTGGTAGAATGCGATCCGCCGGGTTGACGCGTCGCAATTGCGCGACCCGCTCCGTTCCTGCTCGATAAGCCGGAAGATACATTCGGCCCAGAAGTGGATGTTGACCCCAGGCGCCAGAAAGCTTGTCCGCACGCTCTTCGGTGACGAGGAAATCCTTGCGAAGAGTGGTAGCCACTTTCTCGCGCTGCACTCCTTCCCCCCAAGTTAAATAGGACGACTGATTCTTGGCATCATCCTGCAGTAACGCCAGCAGCACGCCGATTTGCAAATCCTCGTCGGGGAGTTGTTCGATTTCAGTTACGCCATGGGCGATCAGAATGGCATTGTTCGCGATTCCCTCGAACAAAGTGGCAGAGCGAGTGTTCATGGTCGGTATTGTGGTTTCGAATCCTGCTTTCCCACGGACGTAAAGATTTTGCAGGTAGGCAAACGTGGTAACGTGCCCGGGTACGACTTCGTGGCTCACCAGTTGTTCGAACTCCGGCACGGAGATTTGCAACGAAGCGTTAATTTCATACGTAGCTTCGTACTGCGGGCTCCCATCCGGCTTCCGCGCTCGCCCCAGGTAGTTCATCGAGCCGGAAAACCATGCCTCCTTGATTGGCAAGAATTCAATGTTAGCCCGAGGCACCTGTGCCAGATCCTTTGGAAGATTGGGTAGCAAGCTGACCCCGCTGAGGCGGTCAAAGTGCGCGATCATCGCCGCTCCGAGCGCGCGGACAGAAGCCATCGGAACTAACCGATCGCGTCGCCATGCATCGACTGCCCCGAGCAGGCCGCCAGAACCTGAAGTTGCGTAACCCCCTCGACCCAACAATTCAGCCACACGCTCCCGTTTTGCTACCGGGTTGGAGGGTTCCGGCGGCTGGCCCGTCGAGGCTTCAACGCACCGGGCGTACGGGACAGGTTTCCCTTTCCCGAGCACTTCCATGGCAAGGTCCCACATTGTCTCCAGACTAAGGGCGAGACCCAGCAAATATTGACCGCGCAGGCTGCCTATCTTCCGCGCTTCATCGCGAACCCCGGCGATGGCTTGCGGCAGATCCACCTCACGCAGATACTCGTCCACTGCGGCTCGATCGACCTTCTTGCTTGCTACGCCACCGCTTTCCCGCACTCGCGCGGCTGCCGGAACCGTGTAGGCTGCAGGCAGAGGTTGATCCGAAAACCAAGAGTCAGCGATGAACCGTCCCGTGCCCGAGGGACACTTGACATCGCCACCCCAAAGCGTGTCGATACCGAGAACTGCATCTGCGACAAATCGTCCTAACGCATCCATTGATCGCTCCTCACTTTTCTTCTAAGGGTTCTTTCTTCAGCGAGCCGAACCATACATACACGCACAGACCAAAAAACATCAGGGCGGAAACGCTTTGCGACACCGCATCGTTCGCGTAGAAAGGCGTCTGGATCCACTCTTCTTTGAAGTGTGGCAGCACGCGCAGCGCCGCCCCAATCACTCCGCCAAGTGCGCCGCCCGCCATCAAGCCGCCCGCGATAATGATGCCGCGCTCGCGGATGGTCTTACCGTGCTCGCCGCCGATCTTCTCCCCGCGCTTGTTCACCAGGTGCGAAAGGAATCCGCCAGCCAGGATCGGCGTGGTCAGTTGCAGCGGTAGATAGATTCCGAGCGCAAAGACCATGGAGGAGAGGCCGAGCATCTCCAACACTACGGTGACCATGGCGCCGAGACCGAACAAGATGTAGGGGGCGGGCTGGCCGCTCATGAATCCCGAGACCACGGCCTTCAGCGCGGAAGCCTGCGGCGCGACCAGGACTTGCCGCGGATCGCCGGGCATCGCTTCTCCGAACTGAAATGCCTTGGCCAGCAGGATGATGGTGAAACCCGCAGTGATCGCCGACGCGATGACTGCGATGAACTTCACCTTCTCCTGTGCCGCGGGCGTGGAGCCGATCCAGTAGCCGGCCTTCAGGTCGGTAATGAACTGTCCCGAGGCGCACAGGGCTACGCAGACCATGCCAGCTAGGGCCATCACGAAAAACATGCCGGTAGTGCCGGAGAGCCCGAACTTCAGCAACACCACGGCCGAGACGATCACCGTTAGCAACGTCATGCCGCTGGCCGGGTTGTTCGCCGTGGTAGCAATCGCGTTGGCAGCCACCGTGGTGAAGAAGAATGAGAACAGCAGCGTCAGTGCCAGGCCTAGCCCAACCACGGTCCAGGAAACATGAAGCTGTCCAAAGAAGGCGGCCACTGCGATCGCGCCCAGCACAACTCCGAGCAGGATGCTGATGATGGGAATGTCACGATCGGTGCGTTCCATTTGTGGCGCTCCGCCGCGGCGGAAGGCGCGCAGAGCGATGCCGAACGATCCCGCAACCACGCGCAGGGACTTGAGGATTCCAACCAATCCCGCGCTGGCGATGGCGCCCACGCCGATGAAGCGCACGTAATAGCGGTAGATCTCGGCAGCCGTCATGTGCGAAATAGGGATGGTGGCGGGGTACACGGTGACATCACCCATGTGGCTGCCGACAAACCAGATCACCGGCACCAGCACGAAGTTCACCGTTACTCCGCCGGCGCAAAAGATGAGAGCGACGCGCAAGCCCATCACGTATCCGAGGCCGAGAATGAAGCCGACCGCGTCGAAATTGAAGACCATGCGGCTGCGATCGGCGAGTGACCGCACTACCGGCAGAAACTGGAAGTTCAAGTACTCGCTCCAGACATGAAATGTGGTGACAAAAAAATCGTAGATCGCGGCGACGACAGTGGCCTGCAGGAGCAATTTGGCTTGCGAGCCACCTTTTTCGCCCGTCACCAGAACTTCGGTGATGGCTGTCGCTTCCGAGAAGGGAAACTTGCCGTGCATCTCGCAGACAAAGTAGCGACGCAGCGGGATAAGAAAGAGGATGCCAAGGCATCCGCCGGCCAAACATATAAAGATGGTCTGCACCGGATGCGGATCGAGGTGGAGCGCATAAAGCGCCGGCAGCGTAAAGACAGCCCCTGAGACAACGGCGGCCGAAGCGCCACCCATGCCGGTGATAATCACGTTCTCTAGCAGCGAGGAGCGTCGCGGGTACAAGCGCGCCAAACCGATAGCGAGAATGGAGATGGGAATCGCCGCCTCCATTCCCTGGCCAACCTTCAGAGTCGAGTAGGCCGACGCCACCGTGAAGATCACGCAAAACAGGACGCCCCAGAAGATTGAACGCGAGGTGAGTTCGGGCAATTCACGGGACGCCGGAACGATGGGCAGATACAGTTCGCCGTCATGCAGGGGTTTATAAGCATTTTCAGGAAGAGTTTTGGTGTCGATCAATTCAGCCGGCATTTGATGTCCCCTCCTTTCGTTGTAAGTGAACTACTTCGGCTTACATCGATCAATGACGTAGATCACAGTGCTTTGGCCCGCGAACAGTCACAATGAATGCCGAAATCCCCCAAACCGGGGAAAGACCGGGGAATGCAGTTGTTAGCCCCAGGCCTTCAGCGAAGTCGAAGGCGTTAACGTTATCTGGAGAAGAGGACGCAATGGAACCATTCCGCTTTCATCTCTTCGTCTGCACGCAACAAAAGCCCGAAGGTGTCCCTTCCTGCCCCGCCAGTGGGTCGTTGGCTGTGCTCGAAGGCCTGGATCGTGAGGTGCAAAAACGCGGCCTCGGCCTCGACGTACAGCTCACCACGTGCGGCTGCACGGGGCTGTGCGACGAAGGCCCCGTGATGATCGTTTATCCGGAGGGAGTGTGGTACCGGCGCGTTCAATCGTCGGACGTAAGCGAGATTGTCGATGCACATCTGCTCCACGATAAGCCCGTCAATCGTCTGGTTTGGAAGGACGGGCCGGCGATGAGAGCCATGTCAATTGAACACGGAGAGAAGTTCCGCGCTGCCATGGCGGCTCGTGAAAAAGCGGGCACGCTGCCCGACCGCCTGGATCAAATGGTCCGCGGGTACATGCCGAGCCGCTGCATTCTTACCGCGCTGGAGCTCGACATCTTTACGGCCATCGGCGAAGGGGCTAATGCGGAACAAATCGGGACGAGGATCCACGCCAACGCTCGTGCCGCAGAGATGCTGCTAAATGCACTGGTCGCTCTCGGACTGGTCACCAAGAGCGGTGGCGTCTATAGCAACACGCCCGAGTCCGCGCGCTTCTTTGTCCAAAACTCGAAAGACAATCATCGCAACGGGCTGCTCCACACCGCGAACATTTGGCATCGCTGGAGCACGCTGACCGACGCCGTGCGCCAGGGCACTTGCATTCCCCTCGATCATCGCAACAATGCCCCCCGCAACAATGCCCGCGACAGCACGCCCGAATGGACCCTGAACTTCGTTGCGGGCATGGATCGCAACGCCAAGGCTCGTGCTCCACTTTTGGTCCAGGCTCTGGGCACCGCCGGCGTTCGCCGCATCCTCGATCTAGGCGGCGGCTCCGGCGCATACTCAATCGCATTCGCAAAGGCGTCGACTAACGTGCGGTGCGAGATCCTCGATGTACCAGAGGTCGTGCCGCTGACCACTGACTACGTAAATAAGGCCGGCGTTTCAGCCCAAGTCAGCCTTCGCTCTGGAGACATGCTTACGGACGACCTCGGTTCGGGCTACGACATCATCATGCTGAACGCGATCTGCCACATGTTTTCCGAGGAGCAGAACCAGCAACTCTTTCGCCGTGCTCGCCAGGCACTCGCACCGAACGGCCGCTTGGTCGTGCAAGACTTCATCCTCAATAGCGATAAAACAGGGCCGCTCCATGCCGCGCTATTTTCACTGAACATGCTCGTAGCCACTGACCACGGCGCGAGTTACAGCGAAACCGAATATTCCGCCTGGATGAAGAATGCCGGACTCGTGGATATATCCCGAATCAAGCTACCCGGCCCCAGCCAGCTGATTGTCGGTCTGGCGAAATAGACCCCGATGCTTTGCCCCACGGCCACGATGGGAGTTGCAATCGGATCTCGGGGATTTAGCTGCGCCGCTTCGAAAAATGTCTTCGAGCATGTGCCCAGCAAGCGCTTTCTGACTTACGGATGATCAGCTAGCCGAACGCCTTCACTGCTTCAGCGCGGTCCCGCTGACGACTACATTGCGGGTTGTGCTGGTCTGAAGGAACTGCAATCCCTTGGCTTGCCCCGCCGCCACCGAGTTCAACACCAACGCAAACTGAGAACTGCCATTTTTCGAGTTAAGTACGATCGAGCCGCTGCCGTCCGAGTTGACGGCGTAGGTGCCAGTCAGCGTGCCCTTGCGAACGGCGCCGTCGTCCACGTCGATGTCTGAAACGTTGACGTTCCCTTTGCCGTCAAAACTAACCACTCCGATGTTGCCCTCCTGGGGTGCAGTCACGTCGGCTGTCCACTCATTCCACTGGTAGCCGAATTTTCCCTCTAGACTTGCCACGCTGTAATTCCCTGCGGCTGTGGACTGCAGCACGGCGGCGCCGGACTCGACTTCGTTGCTGGTGTCGTTGGTCACCAAGAATTGCACGCCGTGAGCCACTCCAGCAGCGGTCGAGTTCAGTGTGATTGCGAGTTGTGTCCCGCTTGACGCGTTGATCGTGCCGGTACCATTGGATTTCACAGTGTATGTCCCGACTTCGTTTCCGGTAGTGACATGACTGCCCGCCATGGCTGTGTAGGACTCAGTCCAATTGCCGGCGCCGTCGAATGTCCAGATTCCCACCCTGGCAAACTGGCTCGTGTTCACATTGGCGGTCCACCGGTTGGACAAGAAACTGTAGCTGCCTTTCAGACTTGCATTGGTCGCAGCCTGCGCGGACAAAGCAAGCACGGTTGTGATGAAGATCAAAACCCCAACTTGCATAAAACGTCGGATGAACATTTGCACAAAATACCTCCTGGGCACGAAATTTCTTTTGGGGGAGACGACTTGTCCGACTTCCAGGATAAGGGAATGCTCGCTGCGGGCGCTTGTCAAGGACGCGCCACACAATGCGATGTGACGAAGAAACACAGGGATGGTCCCCTCCGGTTGGGAGTATTGGCGAGAGCGTGGTAAGAGCGGGAGCCTAGACTCATTTCGCATTAACAGCACGCGGGGATGAGGATATCCGACAGCGCTTCATCTCCATGCTGCCTATGGGCCGAGGGATGGGTCTCGTGTCGTGAGAACGTCACTATCAGACGTGCCCGAGGTCACGGTTTTTCGCTGGGAAAGATGCAAAAATCAAGCAGCAGATAGTAAGGGGCTGGGTATGTCTAGCGGGCCCAGTGCAGATAATTCTGCCCTTCTCGAAGAAACAGCTGTCCAGCCACTCGATGCTACACGTCGCGGCGAGGCTACCAGGGAAATCGACGCGTTCTTACGTTCTAGAATCGTCGGTCAGGACGCGGCTGTGGACGCGGTCCTTGAGCTCTATCAGATATTTCTTGTGGGAATGTCTCCGCCGGACCGGCCGGTAGGGAACCTGCTGTTTCTCGGGCCGACCGGGTCCGGCAAGACGTATGTCATCGAGGTGCTTGCCGAAGCGCTCTTTGGGAATCCCCACGCCTTCATCAAGGTGGATTGCGCAGAATTTCAAGAACATCACGAAATCGCCAAGTTGATCGGCTCGCCGCCTGGCTATATCGGCCACATGCATACGCAGCCCATCCTTACCCAGGAGGCCTTGACCCGCTGGCACACGGAAAAACTCAAACTCACGCTTCTGCTTTTCGATGAAATCGAAAAAGCCTCGGAGTCGTTGTGGCAGCTTATGCTCGGAATTCTAGACAAGGCCAGCCTGACGCTCGGCGACAACACGCACGTGGACCTTTCCCAGTGCCTCATTTTCATGACCTCGAACCTAGGGGCATCAGAAATGAGCCGGCTCGCCGAGGGCGGTCTTGGTTTCGTCATACAGGCACCTGTTGAGGACGCGCACTTCGACGACAAAATCAAGCGTACTGCAACCGAAGCGGCGCGGAAAAAGTTCTCACCTGAGTTCATGAACCGGCTGGACAAGGTCGTCGTTTTTAACACGCTTCGCCCCGACCAACTGGAGCACATTCTCGAGCTGGAATTAACGAAGGTGCAGCGGCGCATCGCGGGTGCGGTCGGGCAGAATCATTTCACATTCCGTTGCACGCCCGAGATCAAACAGTGGCTGTTGCGCGAAGGCACGGATCCCAAGTACGGTGCGCGGCATTTGAAGCGGGTGATAGAGAAAAACATTGTTTACGGGTTGGCGAACCTGGTCGCTACTGGCCAAGTGAAGGGCGGCGATCGCGTTTCGATCGGTATCAAAGCCGACGGCGGTCTGACTTTCGCAAAGACCGTGGGAACGGGCAACGCAGAATCTGTTGCCGCTTAGGAGTACGCCATGAAGAAAATTCTTGTCGTGGATGATAACGAAATGCTCTGTCGCCTGGCGTGCGAAATCTTGTGTACGGAAGGATACAGAGCAGTTCCTGCCTCGAATGCGGCCGAAGCGTTGCGGGCTTTGGAAGAGGAGGAATTCGATCTTCTGGTTACCGACTACCAGATGCCGGGCATGAGCGGTCTCGAACTAGCTCGCGCCGTCCGAGACCGCAACCCTCATTTTCCCATCATTGTTATGACTGCGTTTGAACCTGTAGACTGCGAGCACGTAACCCTCTGGCTTCCCAAGCGGTACCTCTTTCCCAACCTCTTGGAGAAGATTCGCTATTGCCTCACTGGAGCCGAGCAGGAGAGCGCAACAGCACATCGTTAGCCAGGCTTGGGATCACGATCACCGAGTCGCTGACGAAAGAGCCAAGGTCGGGAGCCTAACTGTGAATACCGGTTTCATTGGCATCGGCAGTATGGGAAACGGCCACCGCCACAATGCGGCTCATGACGGAAGCCAAGATGAGTCCAGACCAAGTGATCCGGCGGGTCGCGGTGCCTGGTGGCATGACTTCACTCGGAATCAAAGTCTTGTCAGGTTACGTGCCCCAGGCGTGGCAAGCGGTATTCGGAGAAAATGCCAAAAGAGAGAAAATGCACGGGAAAAGGTAGCGGCTATTTTGAGAACGTAAGAATGATGAGGATCGAAGCACGCGAGTCGCGCTTCGTGCCATAACCACAATGGGTCAGAGTTGATGAAAAAACCAGAGCGCTGAGGGACGGGGTGGACTTCGTTAATTGCTACCAGGATGTTAGTCGCGCCAACGCGTACGCCACGCTGGAGTTCGCCAACACCTATTACCTCGCCTACTGCGATCTTCCGGCGATCATGGCGGACTATGTGACCGGCGCCAAGGCGCTTGATTTCGGTTGTGGCACCGGCCGATCCACGCGATTCCTGCTGCTGACGTAAGGGAAGCTGTCGATGCTGTCGCCAAATCTGGCATAAGCGCCCTCTTCACCGAATCAGGAATTTCATTGGCGTGCGCGAGCAGTTGGTTAACCCGCCAAAGCTGGGTGTCGATCAGTTTGCCGCACCTAGAACCATCAAGGAGATTGGCAACCTATCCGCCGACTTTTCTTACCTTACAGCCCGATACTATCCCTGGCTGCCTGCAAAATTGTTGTATCCAATCCTTTCGAAAATTCATCCCAGAATTCTGGGGGCTTCGATGTGGCGAGCGACAAAGAAGAAAATCAGGTCCGGGGGCCATCGCGTTATTTGCGTTGGCAGTATTGTCGGCACGGTTCTATTGTCTGTGAAGATTTGCTGAGGACGCTTTCGGGGCTCGACGACCATCTGCGAGATCTTCTGCTCGCAATCGCTCGATGATGTGCGAGCCGATGAGGGGAATTGGAGGGTAGGATGAGTACGACTCGACGGGAGTTTCTCAAAGTCGGCGCGGGTGCCGTGGCCGGGACGTCCGTCATCTCGTCAAGTTCGAAGGAGGTCTCGTCCTTTACGGCATCAGAAGGTCGAACAATAGCGCCGGCGGGGGGAGCGGGCAATATGATCTACCGCAAATTTGGGAGCACGGATGCGCGCATTTCGGCTATTGGAGTGGGTGGTCATCACCTCGGCGATGTGCCGACCTTGGACGAAGCGGTGCAACTCGTTCACGAGGCAATCGACGCCGGCGTCACTTTCTTCGACAACGCTTGGGAGTATTACAACGGCAAGACGGAGACCATCTTGGGCAGGGCGCTCCGGGACGGGCGCCGGGAAAAGGTGTTCCTGATGACAAAGGTCTGCACGCACGGACGAAGCGGCAAACTGGCGATGCAGATGCTCGAAGACTCCCTGCGACGCTACCAAACGGACCATCTGGACCTCTGGCAGATCCACGGCATCGTCTACGACAACGACCCAGAGTTGGCTTACGCCAAAGGTGGTGTCTTAGAGGCATTCGATCAAGCCAAAAAAGAAGGAAAGGTCAGATTCGTCGGCTTCACCGGTCACAAGGATCCTGCATTTCACCTGCGGATGCTCGAACTCGGCTATCCATTCGACTCAGTGCAAATGCCGCTTAATCCCTTCGACGCCGGCTTCCACAGCTTTGAGAAGCAGGTCTTGCCTGAGGTCAATCGGCGAGGCATGGCGGCGCTGGGCATGAAGAGCATGGGTGGAACCGCCTGGGGAATAAAAGCCGGTGTTGTCCAGGCAGAGGAAATGTTGCGTTACGCGATGAGCCTGCCTGTTACCACCACTATTTGCGGCATGGACTCGCTGAACGTGCTGCACCAAAACTTAGGCGTCGTGCGTGGTTTTCAGCCGATGACTCAGATCGAGATGGAGGCCTTGCGCGCTCGTTGCGCGCCGACGGCCGCCGATGGGCGCTTCGAGCCCTACAAAGTATCGCTGCGGTATGACAATCCGATGACTCGAATGCCTCATGGGTTTCCCTTCGATCACACCCAAAGAGAAGTCACAGAGATGTTGGAGAAGACGGACGGCCCCTGGTTGGTGCCAGAGACAACGCCGGAGACGTCGAGGAGATGAGGAATGGTGGATCAACATCGACAGAGTAAGGAATCCCAATCTACTCCTGAAATCGAGCGTCGGTCTTTCATACAAGCGGGCTTGGCGTCCGCGGGGACAGTGCTTGCGACTTCAGTTTTGCCTAGCCAAATCGTATCGGCTGCGGTTCCACTGCAAACGACGAACAGCGCGGCCGAGCAAATTCCTCGCAGACCGCTCGGAAAAACGGGCGAACAAGTCTCGATCATCGGCGTTGGCGGATATCATCTC
Source organism: uncultured Acidobacteriota bacterium (assembly GCA_963762385.1). Classification (GTDB taxonomy): domain Bacteria; phylum Acidobacteriota; class Terriglobia; order Terriglobales; family Acidobacteriaceae; genus JABDBE01. Next base: position 711,657 of record CAVXKN010000004.1, read on the forward strand.
GGGACGGTGCAATCGAGCGATCTGGCCGTACGCCTGGTTCAGGAGGCGGTGGATGCGGGAGTCAATTTTTTTGACAACGCATGGGAGTACAACGACCACCGCAGCGAAGAATGGATGGGGCTTGGTTTACAGGGAAGGCGCGATAAAATTTTCTTGATGAGCAAGGTTTGCACGCATGGCCGAGATAAGAAGGTCGCCATGCAACAATTGGAGGAGTCCCTGAAGCGGTTGAGCACCGACCATTTGGACTTATGGCAGATTCACGAGGTCATCTACGAGAACGACCCGGACCTGCATTTCGCAAAGGGTGGCGTGGTCGAAGCGCTGGATGAAGCGAAAAAACAGGGCAAGGTTCGTTTTGTTGGCTTCACAGGACACAAAAGCCCGGCGATACATCTCAAAATGCTTGCGCACGATTACCCATTCGACTCCGTCCAAATGCCACTCAACTGTTTTGACGCGACCTATCGTAGCTTCGAACAGCAAGTGCTGCCGGAGCTTCAGCGCCGGGGCATTGCGGCTCTTGGCATGAAGAGCCTGGGAGGCGATGGCCAGCCGATCCAATACGGCGTCGTGAGGGCGGAAGAAGCGCTGCGCTACGCGATGAGCCTGCCGGTCGCGACCACAATTTGCGGTGTCGACTCATTGGACGTATTGCGCCAGAACGTGGGAATTGCGCGCGGCTTCAAACCGATGTCGCCCGAAGAGATGCAGGTCCTTCGTGAGCGATGCAGACCTTCTTCGGAGGATGGCCATCACGAGCTTTTCAAAACAACAAAGAAATATGACGGTAAAGTTGGGCGGGAGCAGCACGGTTATCCACCGTCGGAAGAGCTACCGCTGTGAGCCAATCGGATTGCCCGATGGAGACTCCACTTCTTGAAATCGCTGCGACATAGGCAACCGACGGCGCGATTGCGATGCATCTCGAGCTTTCTTGCCGGAGCTCATCGATCTTTGTCGGATCTCCTCGCAAACGCCCTGTGAAACCAGCACGTCAGGGAACACGCGGGACGGAGCGACCGAGGTTGTGAGCAAGATCGGCCTTGGGAAAGTGCAGAGCGTCGTTTTGATCCGACGGAGTCAGCGTGATGCGAATGGATTTAGCGGCGGGCTGATTGCTCTTGGCTGCAACGCTGCAGACCGAGATCAAAACATTGGTCTCCGGATAGTATGCGGCAGCGCTCCGTCGAGCGATCGCATAGGGGACGATGGCAAAGCGGGGCGCCTTCCGCACCTGTCCTTCGAAGTGACTGTATATGTCCACGATCTGACCGGCCTGGAGATTTCTTGCCTCCATATCAAGCGGATTCAGGAAGAGCACCCGGCGACCGTCAAAGACACCCCGATAGCGGTCATTCAGACCATAGATTGTGGAATTGAACTGGTCGTGGCTGCGAATGGTTGTCAAAAGAAACTCGTCAGGCTTCAGGTCATGTATCGGGATTTGGCAAACACTTAGCTTCGCCTTCCCGGATCTCGTTTTGAAGATGCGATGCTTCGCTCCATTCGGCAGATAGAAGAATTTCTCTTTGGCAAGCCGTCGGTTGAAGTTCTCGAATCCAGGAATCACCCTGGAAATCGCATCCCGGATCAGGTTGTAATCCGCCGCGAAGCCGAGCCAATTTGTGGTTGTTCGAGACCCCAAGGTGGCGTGCGCCAGATTTGCGATGATGGCTACATCGCTCAGCAGGTCCGGTGAAGCGGGCCGAAAGAGGCCTTGAGAAGGGTTGATAATTCCCATTGAATCTTCGACCGTGAGGAACTGTTTCCCAGTCGCCTGTATATCTTCCTCGCTCCGCCCCAGACAAGGCAGGATTAAGGCTCGCTCCCCTGTGATCAGGTGAGAACGATTTAGTTTGGTCGAGACGTGAGCGGTAAGCTTGCAGCGCTGCATCGCGTGCGCGCTATAGACCGTGTCTGGCACATTCGAAACGAAATTCCCGCTGATCGCGAAAAACACCTTGACGTCTCCATCGAACATCGCGTGCAGCGTCTCAACGGTGTCATACCCCCACTTCTGGGGTGGTACAAAGTTAAACTCCTTCCCGAGCGCATCCAGAAAAGGTTTGGGCGGACGCTCCCACACACCCATGGTGCGGTCGCCCTGGACATTCGAGTGTCCGCGCACGCACACGGTCCCTGCCCCGGGGCGCCCGATATTTCCTCCAACGAGCAGAAGATTCACGATCATCGAAACATTGTCGACTCCGTTGCGGTGCTGTGTAACGCCTAGGCACCACGCGATTATCGTCTTCTTTGACGCCGCGTACATATCGGCGGCAACACGCAGTTGATTTCGAGTCAGGCCGCTGTTTTCCTCAATCTCTTCCCAGCTCGCAGCTTCCACGTCAGCCAGCAGTGCTTCGAAACCTTCAGTGAAAGTTTGAATAAACTCACGGTCAATCGCCGAGATGTGTCCCGCTCGCTCGCGCTCGAACAGGTCTTTGAGAATGCCTTTGATTGCCGCTACATCCCCATTCACGCGTACGGGGAGATATAGATCGGCAAGGGCCTGGCCCTTACCGAGTAGCGCTAGGGGCAGTTCCAAAGGATTCGGGTAATCCTGGGGGTTAGGATTAATTACCCTCATCATACTGACTTCAGGTAGAGGATTAACCACGATGATCTTAGCGCCTTGGTCCTTGGCCTTCTGCAGCGAGGTCAACATTCGCGGATGGTTGGTCCCAGGGTTGTTTCCAAAGATGAAGATGAGCTCACTGCTCTCCATATCTTCCACCGTGGCTGCACCCTTGCCGACACCGAGCGTCTCTACCATGGCAACTCCCGACGACTCGTGGCACATGTTCGAGCAATCCGGAAGGTTGTTAGTTCCGAACTGCCGCGCAAACAACTGCAGAAGAAAGGCGGGCTCATTGGTGGTCTTGCCTGAGGTGTAGAAGCTGGCTTGGTCGGGCGAATCCAGACCATTCAACTCGTCTGCGATCATCTTAAAAGCCTCTGGCCAGGTGATCGGTTGATAGTGCGTCGCGCCCGCTTGCCGAACCATCGGCGAAGTCAGACGTCCCTGCTCATTGAGCCAGTAGTCGGATTGTGCGGCCAGATCAGTAATTGAATACCGGGCGAAGAACTCGGGCCCGATCCGTTTCTTCGTAGACTCGTCAGAGACAGCCTTGGCGCCGTTCTCGCAAAACTCAAAAATCTTTCGCTTCTTGTCCGGACTCGGCCACGCGCAACTTTGGCAGTCGAAACCAGTGACCTGGTTGATTTTCACAAAAGCTTCGGACGATCGAAGCGGACCCGCTTCACCAATGCCGTATACCATCGTATTCCAGATGGCAGGAATGCCGGCAGCCTCTTCAGAGGCACGTCCAATCCTGAGCTTGCCCATATCGGTTGGGTTTTGCGCTTGCAGGGAAGTCTGGTCATTCGGATTGAGCTCCGCAGCGGGCCCTCCCCCTGTGCTGGTCACGGTCTGCGTTCGCACGTCTTGCTTGGCGCGATAGTGCCCATCCCGGCACTGTTCGTCCCCTTGGATTACTTTCGAACTGTCTGACGTTTTCATGGTTGGCTCTCCTTCCTTGTGACCTCCAGTCGCTCAATCGTGTCTCAAATGGCATCGTCATTATCAAGACGCTCGTGCGGAATTGCGAGAAGGTTCCTATCGTTTCTTATCCATCCCGGACCCCTTTTTTGTGCAGTACGCGGAAGCAACCTTGGTTGGATCGCGTCGCTCTGGTAAACAGCAAGCCACCCATCATAGCTGTGTTCTTGAAGGAGTTGAGCAACTGCGACGAATGGCGGCTGTGCCGGATGCCAGCCCGAAGGGGTGTGCTGTCAGCCTCCCGGCAAAAAGGGAACGATTTCATTCCTTTTATACTCATGGCACACCAATCACGTTTGAAGCGACATTCATCTCCAGTTTGGATTAAGAGCACTTGGCGGGCCAACTTAAAGTCCTAAGCAACGTTTTGTCGACGCCGTTGTTTGAGAGCAGATAGCGAACGGAGGCCGGTTGAAATCCGAAGCCCGTCGGCATGCGGACAGTGCGTCAGCCGCAGAACATCTTGTCCGGCTTTCTGAGGGCCGTCTCCAACCATCTAGCCAACTCATGTCTCTGAAAATGCAAAGCTGCTTCGGGTTGCGTTGGATTGGAAAGCGGCATGCATTTGCGGAGGTAGCCGAAACGTATTCGGACTGTTAACTGCGAAATCATTAGTAGGAGGAGACGATGAGAAAAACTTTTTGTGTCTTAGTGCTGATTGGAGCCTCGAGCATGATTGGGTATTCGCAGGGGACGGCAAGCGACTATGTCTCGCCGTCGGAAGCCGTTCCGAGGGGTAAAGCCCCCAAGATGCAGGTTCAATTGCTGAATCCTGGAGAACCCACGAAGCAATATGCGGTCATCTTCTACCAGGGAGACGAGGCTTTTTCCGGACTACTGGAGTTTGCGGAGAAGTATCAAGTTACAAGTGCTCATTTCACCGCTATCGGAGCGCTGAGTGGAGCAACGGTGGGGTGGTTCGACCCCCAGCGCAAAATGTACAAGAAGATTCCGATCGTCGGTCAGCACGAAGTGATTGGGATGAGCGGTGATATCGCGCTCTACCAAGGAAAGCCTGTCGTGCATACGCACATGGTGGTGGGAAACTCCGATGGAACAATGCGCGGTGGCCATGTTCTTGATGCGTATGTATCCCCGACGCTGGAAGTGATGGTGACGGTCGATCCCATCGCGATGCAAAAGCGGTTTGATCCGGCAACTGACCTGACGTTGATTGATCCAGCTTTGAAGTAGTGAGCTTCGTAGCTTTTTTATTCGGGTCTGAGATCGTCCAGGAAGGAGTCGGCACGCGGTGGAAAACAAATTCAGGATGAACCGAAGACTTTCGCCCTGATCTTTGAGATATTTCGGCTTTGGTGCTGGAGTGCAGAAAATGGCCGCTGTTGGCATTTAGATTGCACTTGAGGTAGTAAGAGATGGTTGCAACACAGTTCTGGGATACCGATAGTGGTCTTCAGTCGCTGAAGAGAAGGAAACCGAGATGGACAGCAATTACATGTTCCTTTGTGGAGTGATGTGGTGCAAGTTCGGACAGCAAGAGGCCGGCAAGGAGTTGCTGAGGGCCGCGAAGTCTGGGGATCCGGACATGAGTGCACTGGCCTGCGCGATGCTGGCAAAAGGTGCGCGTCACTTGAGGGATCTGGAAAGACAGGCGCGAACCAGTTCTCGCACGATCCTAGAACCAAGTCTATGTGGATGAGAATCATCTGCCATCGGTATTTTCGTTTGCAGAGGAAGGAGCAAGAGAGATGAAGTATAGGAAGCTCGGGAATACCGGACTCATCGTCAGCAGCGTGGCACTTGGCACTATGCAGTTCGGCGGCAAGATGAACATGGGCAACCTCGGTCAGGAGGACACCACGCGCATGGTGAGGCTAGCCCTGGACAGGGGGATTAACTTCATCGATACGGCGGACGTGTACAGCCTCGGGGAGAGCGAGACTCTGGTAGGGAATGCCTTGAAGGGCGTGAGAGACGAGATTGTCGTTGCCACGAAAGTGCGGCTCCCTATGAGCGAGAATTTTAATCGGAGCGGAGCGACCCGCGTGAACATCATTCGCGAAGTCGAGGGCAGTCTCCGACGGCTGCAGACCGATTACATCGATCTGTACCAGGTGCATGGATGGGACAGCAACACGCCGCTCGAGGAGACGCTGCGGACGCTCGACGATCTTGTGCGCCAGGGAAAGGTTCGCTATATCGGGCTGTCCAACCTCATGTCGTGGCAGGCGGCCACTGCGGTAATGCTGCAGGAGCACGTGGGGTTAGAGAAGTACGTAACGGCGCAGATGTACTACAGCCTCGTCGGTCGAAGTCTCGAATACGAGTTCCAGTCGTTCGCTGAGTATTACAACATCGGCATCCTGGTCTGGAGCCCGCTTGCAGGCGGCTTCCTCACAGGGAAGTACAGTCGCACAAACCCTGCGCCTGCCGGTACACGCTTCGCCGAGGCGGGCAATTTCGTGCCCTTCGATAAGGAGATGGGCTACCGCGTCGTGGACGCGCTGAAGGAAGTGGCCGCACGGCACGACGCCAGCCCGGCCCGTGTGGCGCTCTCGTGGGTGCTGGGACGGCCGGCGATTAGCAGCGTGATCATCGCTGCCCGCAAGCCCGAGCAACTGGAGGATAATATTGGCGCCGTAGACCTTCAGCTCTCGGAAGACGACACCCGACTGCTTGACGCGGCCTCTGATCCGGGCGTTCCGTATCCGAAGTGGATGGTCCTTCAGCTCGACACTGCGGAAGACCCTCGTTCGAAGACACTGCATCCCGAGCGTTACGCCGATGGCGGTGCCTGGAAAGACCTCCGCCGGACCGGGTGGTCCGGCCGAGAGTCATCAAACAGTGTCGCGGAGGTCGTTTGATGCGAAGGAGTGGTACAGAATGGCTTACTCCGCTGCTGCGATTGTGGCGAGAATCTTATGCCTGCAGTGCGCGCCCCATCATATTCTCGCTGCTTTGAAGACCGGGCCGGGCGATCCCGAGCTTCTGCATCTTGTGGATCAGCGTAGTGCGTTTCAAACCAAGTTTGGTTGCTGCACCTTTCGGGCCGCCGATCACCCAGCTCACTCCTTCCAGCGTCTGTTGAATCAGAGTCCGTTCGGAGTCGCGTAGCGTGGTTGCACCCGGGAAGATAGCGGCGGGCTGCTCAGTTTTTGCTGTGGGCAAAGGATTGGGAAGTACGCCATCGTTCGAAAGGATCACAGCACGTTCGATCAGGTTCTGCAGTTCGCGGATATTCCCCGGCCACTTATATGAACTGAGCGCAGACATCGTTTCTGGAGGAATGTGTTCGATTTCCCTCCCCATACGGCGGCCTAAAATCTCCACAAAATGTGCCACTAGAGCTGGAATATCTTCGCGACGCTCCCGCAATGGTGGGAGCCGGACGGGGAAGACATTCAGGCGATAGTAGAGGTCGCTGCGAAATTCGCCACGATTCACCATCTCCATCAGATCCCGATTCGTTGCAGCCACCAGCCGCACGTCAACTTTGTGAGTCCGAGTGCTGCCCAGGCGCTCGAATTCCTGTTCCTGCAATACGCGCAGCAGTTTGGGCTGCAGTGCCGGCGGAATATCGCCTATCTCGTCCAGGAAAAGTGTGCCTTTATCGGCGAGCTCGAAACGGCCAATTTTTTGCGCGATGGCGCCGGTGAATGCGCCCCTTTCGTGGCCAAAAAGCTCACTCTCCAGCAGATCCAGTGGAATGGCAGCGCAATTCAACCGTACGAAAGGTCGCCCGCACCTTGAGCTGATGTTGTGAATCGCTTGTGCGATGAGTTCCTTGCCGGTGCCGGTTTCTCCCTGAATCAACACAGTGGAACCCGTTGTCGCGACGCGCTCGACTTGTTCGAGCACCGCTTCCAGCGCAGGACTATTGCCTATGATTTGCTCGAATCTGCGCTCGTACGAATATTGATCAGTAGTCCGTAATATCTCGGTAGCTGCCACAGAGAACCCCCTCGTGCCCCACGCACGCTTTTTATTGGGCTCAACGCTCCAGAGCTGCTCGGACACTTTCGAGCAGGGCTTCATCGTCAAATGGTTTTGCCATGAACTCCACTGCGCCTGCTCTTATGGCCTGCATCCGCATTTTCTCGTCCCCATGTGCCGTGATGAAGATAGTCGGAATCCTGTGCTGATCTGCGTTGAGCCTGGCCTGCAATTCCAGACCAGACATTCCCGGCATGCGGATGTCCGCGACCAGACATCCAACCTCGTTCTGTTGGCCGGATTTAAGGAATTCCTCCGCTGAGTCGAACACTTGCGCCGGCAGGCCCGCTGATTTCATCAGACCCTGCAGTGCGCTGCGCATCAAATCATCGTCATCAACAATTGCTACCATCTTCCCCTTCTTTCGGACGACCATGACGCAACCTTAGCAGCGCCATCGGAGATGGCGCAATCATGCTTAGGTGGCGGCGCAATCATACCTTGGTATAGGGGCCAGATTGGCCGTGAAGGGAGTATACTTTTGCCGAATCTGGGGGGCACGTCAATGACGTCAACCGGCGATATCCGAAGATCAGGAATCGACGTAGTGGGGGACCGGCCTTGGGGAACGCATTTTTGCAACTTTTACGAGAGCAAGAAAGACTTGCTCGACATGCTGTTGTCGTTTTTCAAAGCCGGGCTGGAAGATAACGAGTTCTGTGTGTGGGTTCTCTCCGAACCCCTGTCCGAGCAGGAAGCCTGGGATGGATTGCGCGAGGCGGTGCCTGAGTTTGATCACCATCGGTCGAAGCGAAGCATCGAAATCTTCGATGGCCGGGACTGGTACCTGAAAGGTGGCACCTTCGATTCAAACCGAGTCATGACTTCGTGGAATGAGAAACTCGATCGAGCGTTAGACCGGGGATATGCGGGACTTCGAGGCACCGGAAACACGGCCTGGTTGCAGAAGAAGGACTGGAATGCCTTTTCGGAGTACGAACAGGTGGTCAATGACAGCGTAGGCGGACGGCTAATGGTTTTGCTGTGTACCTATTCTCTGAATTCGTGCGGGGCGAATGAGCTCTTGGATGTGGTGGGCACCCACCAGTTTGCAACGGCGAGGCGACGCGGCGCCTGGGAACTGATTGAGACTCCGGAACTGAGAGTGGCCAAGGAAGAAATCAAGAAAATGAATGACGCGCTCGAATCGCGTGTACTTCAGCGCACCGGAGAGCTTGAAGCCGCCAATCAACAACTGAGCCTGGCTCAAGCCGAACTGGCGCATATCAATCGGGTGACCACAATGGGCGAGTTCGCGGCCTCGATCGCGCACGAAATCAAGCAGCCGATCTCTGCGGCAAGTATAAGCGCCGGAACCTGCTTGAGGTGCCTTAAACGCGATGTCCCCGATTTGGTACAGGCAAGCGAAGCCGCATCGAGAGTCGTTCAGGCCGTAACGCGCGCGGGCGACGTCATTGGCAGAATCAGCTCGTTCTTCAAAAAGGATGCTCTCCAACGGGAGTTGCTGGACGTAAATGAACTCGTCAGAGAAATGATTGTCTTATTGCGTAACGAGGCGATCCGGCACTCGATTTCGATTCGCACTGAGCTTGCTGAGAATGTGCCTATGGTTTTGGCAGACCGTGTGCAACTACAGCAGGTTTTTATGAACCTGATGCTGAACGGCTTCGATGCAATCAAAGATTCGAACCGCGGCGATGAGCTGACGATCAGGTCGGAGATTTGCGATGGTCAACTGCTCATCTCCGTTCGCGATACCGGCTCGGGGTTGCCGGCGGGCCAGGCCGAACGCGTCTTTGACCCATTCTTTACAACCAAGGGAAACGGGACTGGCATGGGGCTGCCGATCAGCCGCTCAATCGTTGAGTCGCATGGTGGCCGATTGTGGGCCACGTCCAACTCCGGATGCGGCGCCACTTTTAACTTCACACTTCCCAGTACCGAGGCGTAGCAATGGATGACCCAGGCCGCCGAACCGCCACGGCGGCGCCGCAGGGATTGCGGCCAGACCGTAACCTTGAATTTTTGTGGGACGTTCACTCGCGACTGCTCGTCGGTTCAAGTTTCGCCGCCATTCTGACTAAGTCCGCCAGTGATTCAGCCTGCATCTTCCGCATCACATGGCCCCGATGGATCTTCACGGTGATTTCGCTGGTCCCGAGTTCAGACGCTATTTGCTTGTTGAGCATGCCCGAAACTACCAGAGCCATAACTTCGCGCTCGCGTGGGGTGAGCGATTCGTAGTGCTTTCGCAACTCGCCAAGTTCGCTCTGCTGCTGACGCGCTATCCGATCGCGATCCAGAGCCTGATGAATCGCATCCAGCAAATCCTGGTCCCGGAACGGCTTGGTCAGAAACTCCACCGCACCCGATTTCATCGCTTTCACAGTCATCGGAATGTCTCCATGACCGGTGATAAAGATGATGGGAATCCGAGTACCGGCGTCAGCCAACTGGCGCTGAAAATCCAGACCGTTGACTCCAGGCAGTCTCACATCCAGGACCAGGCAGCTTGGCCCCTCCGGCCGCTTGCTACGTAGAAACTCTTGCGCTGTGGCGAAGGTCTCGGACCGCAAGCCAACCGACTTCAGCATGCCTTGGATGGAGGCACGCACCAAGTCGTCGTCGTCGACGACGAACACCGTGGGTGCGGCTGGGGGCGTCATCACGCGCCTCGAGGTTCGGTGAGCAATGTGAAAGCAATGCCGTCGCCAAAAGAGTTAACGACTTCTCGCCATTTATGCGGGATCACAGTCGGACCTCCTCCTCGTCCAGCGTGTTCTAATCCAAATCCTGAACGGGAGAACATGATAACGCAGCGTCCTCGGTCCCTCCCTTCCGGAAGCATGCACCGAAAGAAAATCCGGAAGATTGAGAAGAAGCTTCCGATCCCGCCGACGACAAGCTGTAGCGAAACATCCCAACGTACGCCTCCCGGACCCAATGTGATTCGACCGTCAGCCGGCGCCTGTTGACGCTGCGCTTGGGAAAGTGGACTACATCGAGGTGCTCGGTTTCAGCGATCACAAGTCCACGGCAGCAGTGTGGTATCGGCTGCTCAACTGCGGCTTTCGCCTGCCAGCCGCGGCGGACACGGATGCTATGGCGAACTTCGCTTCTCTGCGCGGGCCCGTCGGTCTCAATCGAGTGTATGCCAACGTTCCGCGCGGTCCTCTCGACATCGGGTCATGGTTGAGTTCTTTGAAGAAGGGCCACACGTTTGCTACGAATGGTCCGCTCCTTGGTTTCACGCTCGGTGGCCGCGCCCTGGGTGACGACCTGCGGCTTCCAGCGGGCGAGAACAAGGTAAAGTTCGCCGCGTGGCTTCGTTCCATTGTTCCTATCGATCATCTGGAGGTAGTTTGCAGTGGCCGGGTGGTGCGCGAGCTGAAGTTAAGCGACGATCGTGAAAGCGTCGACGTGGAGGATACGATCCCGGTTGTGCAAAGCGGATGGTGCCTGCTACGTGCGTGGAGCGACAAGGCTGAACATCCGGTGCTGGACGACTATCCTTACGCGACGACCAGCCCAATCTACGTGACGGTCGCCGGCTCTAATGCAAAGCCTGCCGAGGATGCCGCCTACTTCGTCGCCTGGATCGACCGCATGATTGAGGACGCGAAATCGAACCGGGATTGGAACACGGAGGCGGAAAAAGCATCCGTGCTGGATCTGTTGCAGCAGGCGCGAACGGTTTATGTGAGCTTGCAGAAGTGAACGGCTTGGCTTCTTTGGGAAGACGGGCGGGGACGCCCGTCCTCCATTTAAGTTACAGGCGTTCCAGTTCGAGTAGCGCTTTCTTTCGTTCTACGCCCCAGCGGTAGCCGCCCGTATCTCCGCTCTTGCTGACTACGCGATGGCAGGGAATCGCGACTGCGACCGGGTTGGTCGCACAGGCTCGGGCCACCGCTCGTGTGGCCGTGGGCTGACCGATCGCCTTCGCCACCGCCGCGTAGGAACGCGTTGCCCCGAAGGGAATGGATTGCAAATGCGTCCACACGCGCCGCTGAAATGCGGTCGCCTGAATGTCCAGGGGCAGAGCGGCGTTCATGCGCTGTCCGCGCATCTGGCGAAGCAAGTCTTCTTTCCAACAGCGCATGGCTTCGTCGTCGCGACGGCGGATGGCGAAAGGAAATTCGTGCCTCAATCCCTGCTCGAGTTCGCCGTCGGAGTCGGCAAACTGGATAGCGCAAATTCCTTTGTCCGTGGCCGCGATTAACATGCGTCCCAGCGGAGAGTCGGCGAAGGTATAGCGGATGGGCGCCGCGATCGCGCCGCGACGGTACTTGTCCGGCGTCATGCCGAGCTGAGACGCCGTTCGCTCGTACAATCGGCTGCTGGAACTGTAGCCCGCATCGTACATGGAGCGGGTGACCGAGTGACCGGCGCGAAGATTGCCTTTGAGCTGGTTCATGCGGCAGGAGTCGGCGTAGGCTCGAGGCGTGATGCCGAGTACACTCTTGAAGGTCCTCTGCAAATGGAACGGGCTCTGATGAAATTCCGAGCCGAGCCGGGCTAGGGTGAGAGGTTCATCCAAGTGTTGCTCAATATAGCGGCATATCGCCTTCACCATTTCGGTCGCGCCATGGCCGCCGATCGCTCGGGGCCGGCAGCGCAAGCAAGCACGGTAGCCAGCCTTCTCGGCCTGATCGGGCTGGGCGAAAAAGCTGACGTTCCCGCGGCGGGGACGCCGGGCGGCGCAGGATGGCCGGCAGTACACGCCAGTCGAGGACACGGCAAAAACGAAGCGTCCATCCTGGCTGGCGTCACGGGCCAGAACGGCCTGCCAGCGCGGGTCTTGACTCTTCGCGTCGTTCTTGTCGTTCTTTCTCTCTTCGGGATTTCTCTCGTCGCGGCTCTGGTGGCTGCGGGCCATTTCTATCGTCTCCGTCAGACTGAGTATCGCATTGGTTGTCATAATGTTGTCAGCTTAGGACAGCGATTTCCGACGGACTATCCGGATCTTGCGGTCAAAGCAACTTTTCTGCGCTATGCTGGTGCGTTCGCCTCTCAGGATTCAAGTCAGTTCTCAGTTCCCAGTTCACCGTTCGCAGCTATGTTGATGCGCAAAGACAGTGCCCCGATTGCGCCAGCTTCCGAGATCGTTGCAAAATATATTGATCACGAACTCAGACTCGACGCTTCGCATATCGCGGAGGAATGGCGGAATGCCAGTCGAATCACTTTTTCTTATGACTGGCAAGGCAAGAATGCTGATTTTGAACGCGAGACCGAGGTACGAGTCTTGTGGTCGCGCCAACATCTTTATCTGAGATTCGAGTGCCGCTACCGCGAGCTTTTCGTGTTCGAGGACTCCGATCCTAACGGCCGGCGCGATCATCTGTGGGACAGGGACGTCGCAGAGGGGTTTCTGCAGCCCGATCCCTCGCGCGCAGGTTTCTACCGGGAATTTGAAGTCAGTCCGAATGGCATGTGGGTCGATCTCGACATTTTTCCCGGCGGACGTGCGGATTTGAAAAGCGGGTTGCAGCGCTCGGTGGCGGCGAATGAGAAATCACGCACCTGGACGGCGGAGTTGGCAATCCCGCTGAAGTCGCTTACGGCGACCTTTGATCCGTCGGCGATTTGGCGGGCAAACTTTTACCGAGTCGAAGGCAAGAGTGAGCCACGAGCTTATCTGGCGTGGCAGCCCACCAACACACCGCAGCCGAATTTCCACGTCCCGAGCGCGTTCGGCAAGCTGCGGTTTGCTGGCGCGCCAGCGAATTGATTCGGGTTTGATTGCGAAAACGAATTGAACCCGAGTAAAGTTATCCACGATCCTGTACAAGGTTAACGGAGGAATCATGCGCGTACACGTTGTAGCCTTTTCAGTTTGCCTGTTAGCCACGCTGTTGCTCTCGGCCACGGAACCCAGCCCCGGCGTACTGAGCGTCGAAGATGTCAAACGAGTCGTTCCGCCAAGCTATTTTTTTCGCGGCCAGAGCGCATCGGTGCAGCTACGCAATTCGGCCGGATTCCGCACTCCCGACGGCAAATTGGTCTTGGCGGGTTTAGTCGACACCTCAGGTTATTCAACCGATATCGCGCAGAAGTACCAGGGGTTCCTGATTACGGAAGTTAAACTGAGCATCGAGGGATCAAATCTGCCGCCAGGCGCGTATGGCTTCGGGTTTAGCAAGGATGGCAAGTTTCTTGTGATGGACGTAGGGGCGAACGACCTGTTCAGCGTTGCTTCTCATCTCGACGACAGCCTGCACCGCGCCGTGCCGCTGAAAATCGTGGCCGACCAGGGTTCCTACCGGCTTTACAGCGGAAAGAAATGGGTCAGCCTGAAAGCGCAGTGAGTCGGTTAAAGGCTCAATCCGACAAAGGCTGCAACAGACCGAATACTTGTGTGACTCCCGAGCGTCTTCGCAGTTCGGCCAGCAGGGCGTGGGCGGCATTCTCGTAAGTCTTGGTTGGGTCGGACGGATCGGCCCACACCGCGTCGTACACGATCTGCGTTGCTTCCTTCAAGTCCATATGCATGGCCGCTTCGAGCACGTCTACGCGTTCCTGCAAGTGATCAAAACAGCCTTGGCAGACGGCTGCGGGCTCGGGGCTGCTGGGATGGTTCTCCGCATGCGCGCAATGCAGACTTCCGTTCACGTTGATGGGCAACTGGGAAGCGAAAACTTGCGCTTTGAAGTCGCGCAAGAAACGTTCCCGCTCTTCTTCCAGTGCAACCAGATCAGGGCATACTTCAGAGGGAGAGATGGTTGAACGCATGGGTACCGCTGCCGGTGAAAGGCGCTCTCCTGCCTTACAGACCGGGCAAGCTTTCAGATCGGCGGCGTAGTAGGTCTTGCAATTTGCGCAAGGCATACCGTAGCCAGCTTGCTTGGGGACGATCTGCGGCCCAAGCGAAGGATTCGCCTTCGTCGCTCGATCGACGATTTGGGTGTCGCTGTTGGATGGAAGGACTACGGGAGAAACGGGTTTCTTGATCCCGACCGGGGCTGTGGGGGTTGAAGTCATAATCAAAACTCCAGGCGGCTTAAGGGCCGCGCCTTAAACTTGGGACTCCGCCATTCTAGGAGCGTCAGGGCCACCTTTCGACGGCACGGAAGTTCATGTCTGAATGGCTGCCTAACCTCACCTGCAGTTACCCGACCAAACAAAAGCTTTTACAATGAGCGGCTTATGAGAGTAGACCCTGTCTTTTTTCGCGACGCGTGGCTGATCGCGTTTCCAAATTGAGACTGAGCGGGATCGCGTATTCGTTAGATCTCAAGCGTTTTCTTCACTCCACGCCGACCCTTGTCCGGCTCGCTGCGCGAGGAGAAAATGTTCTGTCTGTGCCTGTTTCTCCGCGCATTCCGTGGCCGTTCTCAGCGACTTCCGCGTCTTGATTTTGGGTTTGCCCAGCAACTGCAAACCTTAAAACGCAGAGAACGCAAAGAACGGCCGCCGAGTGCGCAGACAAACCCGATCTGAGACACTGCCAGAGAAAGCGGAGGTTGACGGAATAATCTGGCTTCAGTAAGGTTAAAGAGAGTGGTTGTGTCTGCGGGAGGTATTGTATGTTGGACGGTCTTTTTCAACCCATGCATCTTCTGGTGATCTTCTTTATTGCTCTGCTGGTATTTGGTCCGAAGAAACTACCAGAGCTTGGCAAAGGAATTGGCGAGGGCATCCGCGCTTTGAAAGAGGGCATGAAGGACTCGTCTGCCGAACCCCCGAAGAGCGCGGAGACGGAAGTGCAGAGCAACCGGACCAAGAGCTAGATCGCCAAGCACTGCCTCATTGTCTAGTCCGTCGCCGTCCGTAGTTTTTTTCCGAGACAAGACCGAACGTCGGCTCGATTCATACATTCGCGAACACGCCAAGCGGGGTTTCCTCCTATGGCGCGATTCTGATATCTGCGGTAAGTTAATTTCTTCGTTGTTGTCATCCAGCGGGCCCGCAAAACGAAAGTACAAATTCATGATGGAGAAGTGTTATGCGTAAGCTGCATCTCTGTGTAGTGTTGTCAGTATTGGCTTTCAGTACCGCGCTCTTCGCCGATCAGGTAGTGCTGAAGAATGGGGATCGACTCACCGGGACCATCACAAAATCCGACGACAAAACTCTGCTGATTAAGACGGAGTTTGCGGGTGACGTTACTGTTCAGTGGCCCGCAGTTCAGGAAGTGACTTCGACTCAGCCGCTCCATGTGGCGCTGTCAAACGGAAAGACTGTAGTTGGTCCAGTGGCCACGGCAGACGGCAGTCTCGCGGTCACCACCTCGGCCAGCGGAACGGTAACCGTGGCCAAAGCCGATGTGACCGGATTGCGCAGCGACGCGGAACAAATAGCGTATGACAAGTCGCTCCATCCCGGACTTTCGCAGGGTTGGGTGGGAGGAGCGAACATCGGATTTGCCCTCACCGCTGGAAACAGTGAGACCAAGAGCCTGGCCGTGGCCTTCACCGGCGATCGCAAGACGCTGCACGATGAGATCGCACTCTATGAAAATACGGTTTATTCCACGAACAACTCGCCTGGAACGACGCCAAGTACGACCGCAGACTCGAATCAGGGGGGCGCACGGTATTCTCGAAACTTGAACCCCAGGCTGTTTGCCTTCGTGGGCGCGGATTTCCAAACCAACGCTCTGCAGGATCTGAATCTTCGAACCGTTCTCGGAGGCGGTCTCGGATATCACGCCATCAACACGGACAGAACTACGCTGGACTTCCTGGTTGGCCCGAACTATACGCGAGAAGACTACACTACGGTCACGAACACCTTCGTGGCGCTTACTGTCGGCGAGGAGCTCAGCCAAAAACTGGGCGCGACGACTCTGCTTACTCAAAAGTTATACTTCTTCCCCGACCTCAGCTCCGGCGAAACCGGGCAATATCGCGCCGCTTTCAATCTTGGGACCGTGACTAAGATCAGCAAGTGGCTGGCATGGCAGAATGCGTTCGGCGATATCTACGTGACTAATCCGCCACCGCAGCCTCCGGGCACGCCTATGCTCAAGACAAATGACATTGTCCTGACCACCGGGCTGAATTTCTCCTTCACCCACTAAGAAACAGTATGTAGGCGCAGGCGTCCTCGCCCGTGCGGGGCGAGCGTGAATTCTGGCTTAGTCGAGGGATCTCTAGGAATCGCGCAAGCATTCTGTTTCCAGGCAAGGGTCCGCAGCATCATAAACACAGTAAGAGGAACAACGCATGAA
This sequence comes from uncultured Acidobacteriota bacterium, assembly GCA_963762385.1. Lineage (GTDB taxonomy): Bacteria > Acidobacteriota > Terriglobia > Terriglobales > Acidobacteriaceae > JABDBE01. The sequence goes on from CAVXKN010000004.1 coordinate 728,309, forward strand.
CGCACGTTCGACCGAACAACCGAGGGACCCGGAAGATCGCAAGATTGATGAAAACAACCCGGTCGAAAAGAAAGACAAAATGATGGATAAGACCGTAGCCGATACGTTTCCGGCGAGCGATCCACCGTCGTCTCTTCCAGACCCGGACGAGGATTCCTTCGCCGCCTGAAGAGCGGAGCGAAGCCTCACTCCAGCGTGACCGACTTCACCAGGTTGCGCGGCCGGTCAACATCCAAGCCCTTTCGAACCGCCATGTAGTACGCAAACAACTGCAGAGGCACGATTTCAAGAATCGGTGACAGCAGTTCCGACGCCTGGGGAACAAAAATGGTGTGATCGGCGAGTTTGCGCATGTCTTCATCACCCTCGGTAGCGATCGCAATCACCCGGGCAGACTGCCGCTTGAATCCCTTAATATTGGCAACATTCTTCTCGTAGCGCAGCACGGAACCGGCGTCATCGCCGTCGCACGTGGCGATAATAACCACGGGCAGATTCTCGTCGATCATCGCGTTCGGGCCGTGCTTGGTTTCTCCCGTCGGATACCCCTCGGCGTGAATGTAGGAAACCTCTTTCAATTTTAGCGCGCCGTCCATGGCCACGGGATAATGAACGGCGCGGCCGAGGAAGAGAAAATCTTCCACCTCGTAGTACCGGTCGGCGAGCGCTTTGCAATCGGAGGCAGACTCGAGCACAGTTTCGGTTTTAGTGGGAAGTTCCAGCAGTTCGCGAATATATCGTCGCACTTGCGCTTTCGTGAGCTTGCCACGCACCTGCCCCAGATAGACTGCAAACAGAAAAAGCACGGCCATCTGTGCCGTGAATGCCTTGGTGGAAGCGATACTGATCTCGGGCCCGGCGTGCGTGTAAAGCACTCCATCCGCTTCGCGAGCAATGGTGGAATCCATCACATTGGAGATTGCAATCGTGCGCGAACCCTTGGCCTTGGCTTCACGCTGAGCCGCAGTCGTATCGGCGGTTTCGCCCGATTGCGTAATTACGATGGTGAGTTCGTTACGGCAGATTAATGGATTGCGATATTCAAACTCGCTGGCGTAATCCACCTCCACGGGCACGTTCGCAAGATCCTGAATCATGAACTGGCCCGCCATCCCCGCATGGCGGCTGGTTCCAGAGGCCACGATGTTGATCCGCTCGACGCTACGCAGTTCGTCCACCGTGATGCGCACGTCATCGAGCCGAACTAGACCCTCGTCGATCGACACACGAGGCGCGATAGTGTCGCGCAAGCCCTGCGGCTGCTCGAAAATCTCCTTCAACATGTGATGGGGAAACCCGCCCTTGTCTGCCATCCGTTTCCTCAATTCCTGTTTACGGCTTCAGCCACTTCACCGCCAATAATTGTGCTTCTCACTTCACCTCTGGGATTCAACACAACGAAATCGGCCTCGGCTCCAGCCTCAAGCTTTCCTCGATTCGCTAATCCCGCTACCCGCGCCGGATTGAGCGAGGCAAGGCGAAGAGCCTGCTGCAGATCCCAGTGAGCAAACTGCATCACGTTGCGCACCGCGCGATCCATGGTGAGCACACTCCCCGCCAACTTGCCATCCACGAGGCAGCGACCATCTTTCACTTCGACTTCGAAGGTCCCCAGACGATAGCGCCCCTCCGGCATGCCGGTGGCTGAAATCGCGTCGGTGATCAGTACCGCTGCGTCAGGTCCCTTGGCTTTGAGAAACAATTCGACGATGGCAGGATCGAGATGAATTCCATCGGCGATAATATCGGCCGAGAGTCGCGAATCGGTAAGCACCTCGCCGATAATTCCAGGCGCTCGGTGATCGAGCGGGCGCATCGCGTTGAAGGTGTGCGTGGCGTGCCTCGCTCCCGCGTCCACTGCGGCCCGCGCCGAATTCAGGTCCGCGTCCGAATGTCCCAGGCTGACGCAGACGCCACGCCGAGCCGCCTCTGCAATTACTTCCTGCGCGCCTTCCAGCTCGGGTGCAATTGTCATGACGCGAATGTGCCCACGCGCCGCCTGCCAGAAGCGGTCAAATGCCGAAAGCGTGGGCAGCAGCAAGTTTTCTGGCGGATGCACGCCGCGACGTACATGACTGAGAAACGGTCCTTCCAAATGGATGCCGAGGGGCCGGGCCCGGTCCTTGCGAGAATCGTCGTCTCGCGATGCACCCTCAATCGCATTCGCCAAGCGGTCAAGAGCAGACCAGGTTTGATCGAGAGGCGCGGTCACGGTCGTCGGGAAATAGCTGGTCACGCCATGTTTGAAAAGCAGTTGCTCCACCGCAGCCAGACCGAATGCATCGGCTTCCATCACGTCCTGACCCGCACCTCCATGGATGTGAATGTCCACGAAACCCGGAGCTAGGATGCGCATCGCCAAAATCGACGACGCGGGCTCCCGGCGGAATCGGATGCGCGCTGCGCGAGGCGCACTCGACAATCACGCGGTCTTCCACCAGAAGCAGCGGCTGCTCCACGCGCTCCAGCGGAGTGTACAGAGAACTTGCGGTGAAGGCGATCATCAATTAAAACGTTACTCTAAAGGTAATTTATGCGATTGCCAAGGCCCGCCCAAGGGGCAAAACCCTGGGAAATCCTACCCAGTTATACGATATTTCCGCCCACTGCGCCTGTTTTTCCATTTCCGACGAGCCTGTGGTCGCCCGCAACCTGGGCGAGAGCGAGCGGACACTGAATGTTATAATTGCAAGCTGTCACGGTATTTCGAAGTCTGCGTCCTGCATTTCCCGTCCTCTCGCGCAAAGCTTCGATTTCGTCGGGGAGTGGCTCAGCCTGGTAGAGCACCTGGTTCGGGACCAGGGGGTCGGAGGTTCAAATCCTCTCTCCCCGACCAAATATCCAGAAGCCAGTCAGCGCATTCGCGTTTGATGTCGCTTTCGGGATTTCCACAAGTTGCTTAATTCGTTTACGATGTAGCTCAAGCACGCCCAGTTCGTCGGGGCAGTATCGGTCGTGATGACAAAGCTGATACCGGGCGTTTGTTCAGATATCCGGCGCGGGCCTAGAGTCTTGTCGCAGGTCACACGCAAGGCGGGACCGTACCCTCAAATGGGATACGGACGACTGGACACGTATCAAGCCACGCAAGCATGGCGGACGAACTCGGGGCTGTACTAAGTCAACGAGCGAGAGTGCGCAGGCCTCGAGCGTGTGACTTGGGAAACGTTTGAGCCCACTATCGCGGCGTGAACATCTTATGCAACGGCGTGTTAGCCGAGTGCCAACTCTATTTTCCCAGCGTTTGAGCCAGGAATGTAACGGTTCGATTCCAGGCGTCTGCAGCGTCGTCCGCGCGGTACACAGCCTTGTTGTTAGGGTTTTCAAAGGCATGGCCAGCATTCGGATAAATTACAACCTCGACTTTTTTGCCTAACTGCTTCATCGACTGCTCAAACTTCTTCACATCGTCCACCGAGATGCCAAGGTCTTGTCCGCCGAAAATGCCCAGAATCGAGGCATTGATTTTCTTCAGCACTGCGGGATCACTCGCCAGGTGTCCGTAGTTAATCACGTCGGCGGTGAGCGTCGGCTCCTGCAGGGCTACGTCGAATGAGTAGCCGCCGCCCATGCACCAGCCGATGGATGCGATTCGGTCTTTCTTCACGTTCGGTTGCGATTTCAGGAATTCGAAAGCCGCGTGCAAATCGCGCGCTCCCCGGTCTTCGGGTACGCCGCGCATGATTTCGTGAGCCTCATCCGGGGTGGTTGCGACTTTGCCGCGATAAAGATCGATTGCGAACGCGACGTAGCCGAGATCCGACAGCTTTGAAGCCTGCTCCTTGACCCAGTCGTTGAGCCCCCAATATTCGTGGATCACGAGAATGCCTGGAAACGGACCCTTGCCTTCGGGCGTGAAAATCAGCCCTTGCACGGTTTCGTCGCCGCTTTTGTAGGAAACATTCTTGGAAGTGGCCGCGAAAGCGCCCAGGGCAAAAAGGAAAGTGAATGTTAAGCAAAGGAATTTCACAGCACGTCCTCCGCAGCGCCGAATTCTCGCCGCTACAATTGCAGTTCCATGTACATCGCCCCGGCAATCGGATTGGCGCGATAGGGCGCGATCTCTCGAAAACCGAGTTTGCGGTACATTTCCACCGCATCTTTCATAATCGGCTCAATTGTATCGAGCCGCATCTGTCCATAGCCTATGTTGCGGGCTTCCGCGATAATCTTTTCCGCGATCGCCCGGCCTAATCCCTTTCCTCGAAATGATGGACGCAAGTACAACCGCTTCATCTCGCAAATCCGGACTTCCCACTTGCGCAGGGCCACGCAGCCGGCCAACTGGCCTTCAAACTCCGCCAGCAACAGCCGCCCGTCAGGCGGGGCATAGTGGCCGGGAAGCTCCGCGAGCTCCTGCTCGAAATTCTGAAAGCAGAGCTTCACACTGAGCGATTGCTCGTACTCGAGGAAAAGTTCCCCCACTTGGGCAATCCGCGCGGAAGATTCCGCCTCTACAAATACAAGTCCAGCAATTGGGCTCGTCACCCCATGAGCATGCCGCCGTTCACGCTTAGAACATGTCCTGTGATGTAGGAAGCTTCGTCCGAGGCTAGAAATGCAACCGAGTTCGCCACGTCTTCGGGCGTTCCGATGCGTCCGAGAGGAATCATCTTCAGCGCGTTCTGCCGGAATTCGTCGGTGAATCCGGAAGTCATGGCGGTTTCGATGAAGCCCGGCGCCACGGCGTTGCAAGTTATGTTGCGCGACCCAACCTCGCGGGCGATGGCCATGGTCAATCCAATCAGCCCGGCTTTCGAGGCAGCATAGTTAGCCTGCCCCGCCTGGCCCGTCTGACCGAAGACTGAGGTTATATTGATAATCCGGCCCCAGCGCTGTTTGAGCATGGAACCAATCACCTGCTGAATACAAAGATATGCGGACGTGAGGTTGGTGTTGAGAACGGAATCCCAATCAGCGCGCTTCATGCGCATCACCAGCTGGTCACGCGTGATGCCGGCGTTGTTGACGAGAATGTCGACTTTGCCAAGTTGTCCGAGCGCGGCCTTGAACGCAGTTTTGACTTTCTCTTCGTCGGCTACATCAACAGGAAACGCGAAAGCTTTTCCGCCATTGGCCTCGATCTGTTGCACGAGCTCGACCAGCTTTTCCTGATTGCGTGCTGCCACCGCCACGGTAGCCCCTGATTTCGCGAACTTGAGAGCGCAGGCACGACCAATGCCCTGAGACGCACCAGTCACCAGCGCGACCCGACCTGAAAGGGTCATGATTTCTCCTTATCGATTGAATCGGAATTATAGCCGTAGATGGGCAAGGGTGGCGCGCTGGTCGGGCTTAGGTCTCTCATCCTTCGTGTACCTTTGTGTCCTTCGTGGTTCGAGCATTTGAACTTCATCAACCACCAAGCACACAAAGGTATACGAAGGAAAATGTTCAGACTGGAAAAGGAAAGCGGAGTATTAGAGAGCCGGAATCCGTTCCGCACTCACTGCAGTATTGGCCACAGAATTGGCAACGGGCTGGTAGTCGCGCTGATAAACGTCCACGATGGCGCGGCCCACGATGCGAGCCGTGGCTTCCGAGTGGATATGCACCGGCAAAGTGAAGGGGCCGATGTCCGCGTAATCCTGAACGAAGTCGATCTTCTTGATGAATAGCGAAGGCGATTTCACCGGCCTGCCCTCGGCTCGCACCAGGCTGCCACTGTACGCGTCCACATAAATCCGGCCCTTGAACAAGCCAACACGCTTCTGGCGCGGCTTCAATTGGTAGACGTGTACCATGCGGCCTTGCAACTCGTTTGTTCCCTTATAAGAGAACTTGTAGTTTGCAGGGCTGATCGCGTTCAGCGCGGGATCGTCCTTTTGCAGATGATCCACTTCGGACTGCAGAAACCGGGTGATGACATTGGTCTTCACGAAGCTATCGCCCGTGAAGCTCACCGCTTTGAACGCCAGCGTGCGCGGCGCCAGGTAGTGTTGTTGCACCTCGTATTCGCCGTACTGCGAAGTGTCAGGAAGTTGAGCCCGGATCACGGTCGTGGCCGAATAAGCAGCAAGTTGCCCCGCCTGTATGACCGAACGTCCATGACAAACCTGGAGCGCAAGTTCGGGAGCCATACGCGGAAGAACGACCGTCGCTACCAGAGGCATCGAGACTCGGTCGGCTGCGGGGATGGCAACAGGGCCCGAAGCCTGGTCATCAAACGATGGCGCCACAAGAGGCGAGACAGCGGACAACCAGTCTGCATCGCCGCCAGGCTTCGCAAGCAGCGGAGCCTGAGCAGTCACGAATCCGGTCAACAAGAAACACAAACACAAGATTGTAAGAAAAGTTCGCTGCATGAATAATTGGGATTGCTTCCTTTATATATGATTCGCTGAGTGGAAGAAAAGATACATCCGTTTGAGTGGGGCCTTTAATGATACCTATCGTGGATTTGCTGGATTGCGTGATAAATCGGGTGTTTCCTTTTGTTATGTTTATCAAACTTCAATCTCGTCCCGCGTTAAGTGTGTATCGCGCACCCCGAAATCGGTTAAGATTTATGTCTCTTGAACCCACGAGGTAAAGCGATCAGCATGCCTGAGGCTAACACGTCCTCCACGAATGGGAACCACGCATCTCCAGACGGACCCTCGGTAGAAGTTTACGCGGTGTACGGCGTGGAGCCTGAAGTTCAGGCCTATGCCATGGCCAAGTACTCCCGCTCGGCGCTTTCCATGAAGGAGTCGCTCAAGGAGATCAGTCAGCAAAAGGCCGAAAAGTTTCTCAACACCTTCTATTTCCAGTACGGACACCGGTCAATTGCGGATTTGGCGCACGTTGCACTCGCCATCGAAAGACTTTCCATTCTAGCGGCAATCGCCGTGGCCGACGAGCAACGCTGGGACGGGCAGGAACGTTCCACCCGCTACCAGGATTTCAAGAAGAGCGGCTACTTCATTCCTGACTTCGGCAACGATCAGCAGGCCTGCGCTCTTTATCGGGAAACGATCGAAAATCTGTTTGCGGAGTACGAATCGCTTTCGGAGCGCACCTTCCGCTACTTGCTCGACATCACGCCCAAGCCAACGGAGATGAAACAGGAGGCCTATGAGCGAACTTTAAAGGCTCGAGCTTTCGACATCTCACGCTACCTTCTGCCACTTTCGACCAACACGTCGTTGGGAGAAATCGTCAACGCGCGCACGCTTGAAACCCAAGTTTCGCGTCTGCTATCCCACACGCATAAGGAAGTTCGATATCTGGGCGAGTTGCTGAAGCAGGCCGCGGTCTCTCCAGCATACAACCCAAGCCACGCGGCGCTGCACGAATTGGTGGAGCAAATCCGGTCCGTTTCTTCGGAGCTGGGCGAGCGGGCAGCGCAAGAGTTGTTGCGCGAGGTGCGCGTGGCTCCGACGCTGGTGAAGTATGCCGATCCCAATTCCTATGAGATCGAAACCCGGCGCGAGCTGCGACAGGTGGCGACGGAGTTGTTGGGAGATTTACAGATCGCGGCAACGCCCACGGTGGATCTGCTCGACGAAGAACCGCTGGAAGTGGAACTCGCCACTACGCTGATTTACGAACACAGCCACTATCCCTATCGACAGATCCGGCAAGCGATCGAGGCTGCCGGTGAACATATTCGCCGCGAGATCATCGATCTGGGATTGCGGCATCGCGGCAAACATGACGAAATGCTGCGCGCCTTCTGCGCCGGACAGCAGTTCCGCTTCGACATCCTGATGGACGTGGGCGGCTTCCGCGATATGCACCGGCACCGCCGCTGCATCCAGATTGGACAGGATTTCACCACCAAGCACGGCTTTGACGTCCCGGATGAGGTGAATGCGGCGGGAGCGTGCGCAGCTTACGATGCCGTCATGAAGAGGACCACAGAAACTGTTGAACAGCTGGCCGGCCGGCCGGGGGCGGAAGCAAAAGAGAATTCCCAGTACGCGATCCCGCTTGCATTCCGCAAGCGAACCCTGTTCAAGATGGATTTCGCCGAAGTGGTTTACATCTCGGAGTTGCGAACGGGGCCCGCAGGACATTTCTCCTACCGCAACGCGGCCTATGCGATGTATGAAGCAGTCACACGGAAATATCCCGCGTTGGCGAAGCATTTGAGAGTCACGGACGTGCATGAGCCCGTGGATTTGCTGAAGCGATAGCGGGTCGTGTGGCTAGCTTCGATTAGAATGAAAAAAGGTTTCTCAGTGTCTCGGTGGTGAAGGGTTCTTTACGTGTACATCACTTTCCGGTCGCCCTTCACAATCCTTCCCACGGTAAACGCCTTCTCTCCCGCGCGCTCCAGCAGAGTTTGAGCCTTCTTGAATTTCTTGGATGGAACCACCAGCAACATTCCCAATCCCATGTTGAAGGTGCGAAGCATCTCATCTCGCGGCACATTGCCCAATTGCTGCAGGTGCTCGAAGATCGGCGGCACCGGCCAGGAATTGATCTCGATCACCGCCGCCACTCCTCGCGGAAGCACGCGGGGAAGATTGTGGGTGATGCCGCCGCCGGTGATGTGGGCCATCGCCGACACGCATTCGCCATCCGCCAGCAGGCGCTTCACCGCCGGCCAATAGCTCTTGTGCGTCTTCATCAATTCGTTGCCGACTTTGCCTTTGAGTTCGTTGACGTACGACTCCGGCGTGTAATGGCCAACTTCAAACAGCAGTTTGCGGGCGAGCGCATAGCCGTTGGTGTGCAGGCCATTCGAGGCCAAACCCAAGATCACATCGCCAATCTCAACCTTCTTTCCTGTGATGATGCGCTCTCGCTCGACTACGCCTACGATGAATCCAGCGAGATCGTACTCGCCTTCGGGATAGAAGCCCGGCATCTCCGCCGTTTCGCCCCCGATCAGGGCACAGCCGTTGTGTTTGCAAGCCTCCGCCAAGCCTTCAATCACTTTCTCCGCGACTTCCGGTTCGAGTTTGCCGGTCGCGAGATAATCCATGAAGAAGAGCGGAGTCGCACCCTGCACCGCGATGTCATTCACGCAGTGGTTCACCAGATCCGCGCCGATGGTGTGATGCACCTTCATCTCGAAAGCAACTTTCAGCTTGGTGCCGACCCCATCCACACTCGAAACCAATACCGGATCGACATACTTGGTCTTGTCGATCGCGAACAACCCGCCGAACCCGCCGATTTCGCTGAGTACGCCCCGAGTGAAAGTTTTATGGGCGAGATACTTGATCCGCTTCTTGGTGCGATTGGCGCGATCGATATCGACACCGGCGTCGGCATATGTAACGGGCGTGCTATTCAAGGAATCCTGGGCCACGGGTGTTGGCTCCGCCTTTAAAAAGGTTGCGGGATAACGCTGGGCGTAGTGCTCGAAAGAATCGTTTAAGTGCGGCTCATTGTAGCATGTTCGAGACTGACGTTGCGGAGCGCAATGGAGGGAAGACGAAACCGCTGAAGCGCCGCATCTGGATACACTAACAGCTGAAGCGCAGCAACGTATGCGCGAGCGCGAATCAAACTACAGGAGCGTTCCCACAAGCGGCCCGGAACAGACTCTTCTGAGTCTTCCCCGCTAATGAGTCACGTAGCTGGAAAAGTAATACAGCAGTATTCCAAACAGCGCCAGTCCAGAAATGCCGTATGCGGTAAGAACCCAAACACCGCGGCCTTCGCGATGGACTTGAGAACTGCGTACATCTGTCGAGGAATTACCCAGGGCCCGATTTTCCACGCAAACCTCCGAGGACGGAAAGTGGTGGCGCGGGAGGCGTCACATTTACCCCACACTGCCGCTAGGCAAGTGTTGATGGCGCAAATGTTACTACAAAATCGGTTTCGTGCGTTGGGAAATAGGTGCGGTTTTGTCAAATCGACGTAAAATCCGTCGAGACGCGCGACGACTGCGCGCTCCAATTCGGGAACTTTTCCACCGATTGTTGTCGAATTCGCTTTTCCTTCGCTTAGACCAGCGTGTATAATTCGGCCTGAATCATCCTGCCATCACAAAAGGAGCCGCCTCATGGCCGACGAACGAATGAAAGCGCTTGATCTGGCCTTTGCACAAATCGAAAAGCAGTTTGGCAAGGGTTCGATCATGCGTCTGGGATCGAAGGAAGCAATCGTCCCGATTGCCGTGATCCCCACGGGCGCGATTTCGTTCGACGCAGCTTTGGGCGTCGGCGGCTTCCCGCGCGGACGCGTGGTCGAAGTTTTCGGGCCTGAATCCTCGGGCAAAACCACGATCACGCTACAGGTCATCGCCGAGGCCCAAAAGATGGGAGGCATGGCCGCATTTGTGGACGCTGAGCACGCGCTCGATCCCGGTTACGCCAAGAAGCTCGGTGTCGACGTGGACAACCTGCTGGTCTCGCAGCCGGACTACGGCGAACAGGCACTCGAAATCACCGAGGCGCTGGTGCGCTCGGGCGCGATCGACGTGCTGGTCGTCGACTCCGTTGCTGCGCTGGTGCCCAAGGCTGAACTCGATGGCGAGATGGGCGACAGTCATATGGGTTTGCAGGCGAGGCTGATGTCGCAGGCTTTGCGTAAGCTGACGGGAACGGTTTCGAAGTCGCGCACTTGCTTGATCTTCATTAACCAGATCCGCGAAAAGATTGGCGTGATGTTTGGCAATCCCGAGACCACGACCGGCGGCCGCGCGTTAAAGTTCTACTCGTCGGTGCGCATTGACATTCGTCGCATTGCCGCGATCAAAGATGGCGACGTTGTGACTGGTTCACGCACCAAGATCAAGGTCGTAAAGAACAAAGTAGCCGCGCCCTTCCGCGAAGCCGAGTTCGACATCATGTACGGTGAAGGGATTTCGCGCGAAGGTGACTTGCTCGACGTGGCCGCTCTTCATAACATCGTGGAGAAGTCCGGCGCATGGTACAGCTATAAGGGAGAACGCATCGGCCAGGGACGCGAAAACGCGCGCGCCTTCCTCAAAGAAAACAAAGACACGCTGATGAAGCTGGACGCCGAAGTCCGCAAGCAGCTGGGATTGACACCGCCGGTAGCCCCAACCGCTGTCCCGGCACCTGCGCCAAGCGTCCCGCAGACTGCGCGCGTGACCACCATGCCCAGTGCGGCTCCGGAACCGGCAAAAATCCCGGCGACGAGAAGATAGCTTCTAAGACTGTCGTGTTGGGAAATGGATATGGTTCCATCTAACCTAAATTTGGATCACGGCCTCAGTTTTAGGGCTTGACGTTTTTAGGGGGAGAAAGTCTCCAGCCAACCACCTCTTGACATTTCACTGTCCCGGAAGGAAACTGACCTCTCCCCTACGTAGCCGTTAGTTACAAGTCCCTGTCCCTGCAAATTGATCCGATTCTCGGCTCTTGAGGAGGCTTATGAAGCCACTCGTTTGGAAAGCTCTGGCCTGCTTCGCGACATTCCTTTGTTCGGCTCACGCACAAGTGAGCGTTACAACCTCTCGCAATGACAACAGCCGTGATGGCCAAAATCTGAGCGAGACTATTCTGACGCCCGACAACGTGAACGCCGCCAGCTTTGGCAAGCTTTTTGCGCAGACCGTCGATGGTTGGGTGTACGCCCAACCTCTGTATGTCCCCCAGGTCACCATTCCCGGCGTCGGTATTCACAACGTCGTCTACGTGGCAACCGAGCATGACAGCATTTACGCCTTCGATGCTGACGACAACCTGGGACTCAACAGCTCCCCGCTCTGGCACCGGAGTTTCATTAATCTTAAGCACGGGATCACCACAGCATCGAATGCGGATGTGAATTGTGACGACATCGTCCCGGAGATTGGTGTAACCAGCACCCCGGTTATCGATACCACCACGGGGACGATGTACGTCATCGCGCTGACGAAAGAGAACGGCAACTTTATACAGCGTTTGCACGCCTTGGATATCACCACCGGGAAGGAACGAACCGGCTCACCAGTAGTCATTCAGGCGAAGGTGAAGGGAACCGGAGAGGGTAGCGTGAATGGAGTAATCAGCTTCGATCCACTCCAGCAAGGCCAGCGGCCTGGCCTGCTTCTGCAGAACGGCAGCGTGTACATTGGCTGGGCTTCGCGCTGCGACAATGTACCGTATCACGGATGGGTGATGTCCTATGACGAAACCACTCTAAAGCGGATAGCGGTCTGGAATTCCACTCCCAATGGTGGACAGGGAGGCGTCTGGCAGTCTGGCACCGGTTTGGCTGCCGACAGTGATTTCAACCTCTTTTTCGCCCTCGGCAACGGGACTTACGATGGCAAAAAAGGGGGAGAAGATTTCAGTGACACGGTTGTGAAGCTCACTCCGCCAGTCGGCAACCGCTTCCAACTGGCGGACTGGTTTACTCCGTACAACCAGCTTGATCTCGCCAACCACGACCGTGATGTGGGTTCCGGCGGAGCGCTCCTGTTGCCTGATCAGGGTACGAATGCTCTGCATCAGCACTTACTCGTGCAAGTGGGTAAAGAAGGTTCCATCTACCTGATCGATCGCGACCAGATGGGACACTTCAATTCTGATAACAACCACCAGATTGTGCAGGACATGGAGAACGCCATCGGCGGTTTGTGGGGCACGCCGGCATGGTGGAACAACAATCTCTACTTCGGTGGCAGTAACGATAATCTGAGGCAGTACACTTTCGATACGACCTCTGGCTTGCTTTCTAACGGGGCGGTTTCCGTATCGTCAACTTATTTTGGCTTTCCGGGTCCAACCCCTTCCATCTCCGCGAACGGGGATAGCAATGCAATTGTCTGGGCACTGCAGACGGACACTTACGCAAAAAAGACCCTCCCTGCGACTCTGCACGCCTACGATGCCACGGACCTTGGCACCGAACTCTACAATAGCGGTCAGAACGGTTCGCGGGATAGTCCAGGCCGAGCGGTGAAATTTGGCGTTCCCACGGTGGCCAACGGCAAGGTGTACATTCCCGCAGTGGAGCAGTTGACTGTTTACGGATTGCTGTCCGGAAAATAGCCGCGAGAGTGCCGTGTAGCATCGTCCGGCGAGAGGCAAGGGTGGCTGCCGCGCCGTTGGCGCAACCGTCTCAGCGCACCAGCCACTCGGTTACGGCGTGCATCTGGGTGAGTGCCGAGCCGTAGACCATGGCCACACCGATCACGCTCGCTGCCATCAGCGGCAAAACGTACCACCCTCTACTTCCGGTTTGTGGCTTCTGCCGCTCCCACCTGACCAGCCGTTGGACACGTGCACTGAGCGCAGTCGAGCTGTGCAGTAGAGCCATGGTCAGTTCACTGGAGGATTGCATCGGGCTCAGTCTCGAGACTTTGATCAACGCAGCGGCGAGATCGAGTGCATCCTGGAAGCTCGATACCGCGGCGTCATCCGCAGCCATCTCGGTTTGCTCTGACCAGGCGCGCTCCAACTCCGCCATCGCAGGAAACGCCGAAAAGCGGAACACCAGCTTCTTCAGATTGTCATAGCGAAGCGCGTGCGCAATCTCATGCCGCAGGGCGATTCGGAGCTCCGGCGGATTCAGGGCGGCCACGGCAGCCTCCGACACCAAAATCTTCGGAGCGCACACGCCAGCCACGGTCAGACTCGGGGCATCCTTGCCGGTACGAAAAATCGGGACAGCGTCGCCCGACTCCAGAAGTTGGGATTCCATCAACCTGGAGCCGTCGAGCCACTTCATTAAGGCCTGCGAGGCCCTCAATTGAGTCATCGCGGCACGGTTAATTCCCGCCGCAAGCAAGATCAGGCAACAAAGGCCCAGAGCTAACGGAGCGGTACCGATTGCTTCATTGGTTGAGCGGGGTTCCAGCAGCAAAAAAGACGGCAAGGTAAACGCAAACGTTACAACCGAGGACAACGCGAACGGAAGGATGCGCAGAACAAACAACAAATCAGCCGAACTGCGGGCTGAACCTGGTTCAAACCCACGCCGCACAAGCTTCCATCCCCAAGAAACTGTCAGGGAAAGTGACACATACAGCAACACGAAAACGGCCAGCGAAACCCCGATGCAGCGCGCGGCAAACATCAAGCCGTCTCCCGGCTTTTGAGTTCGCGACGCTTTTCATCCAGCAATCGTTGCAAATCGTCCAGCAGACCCGCGTCATGCTGGCTGACTGCTTCCACCAAATACGAAAGTGGAAGCCCGGCTGCCGTGCCCGAACCAAGCAGTTGCCGGATGGTTTCACCGACGGCGGCTTTCTCGAGTTCTTCTTGGGTATAGCGAGGGGAATAACGAAACGCTCTGCCCTCTGCGACACGGTTCAGCAATTGCTTCTTGTAAAGCCGGTCCAGCGTGGTCATCACCGTGGTGTAAGCCAGCTTGATGTCGCCGGCATCCAGTATGTCGCGAACGGTTGCGCTTCCCCGCGTCCACAGCGCAACCAGCAGTTGCTGCTCCAGCGGCCCGAGTTGAGTGCTCGGTGATCGTCGCAGCAGGTTGAAGATCCGTTTCATTCTCAGCCCCTTAACCAACCTCTTTTTCGTGCACCGGGAAAGAAAGGCGATTGGCAACGCCCCGCGCATCTTATCCCAGAAGGCGACGTTACCTGAGAATCAGATAAACCGCAAGCAGTAGAAAGTTCGGACCACATGTTCCTCCGCCGAAGCGCGGTTTCGAGAACAGGTGACAAAAAGTATGCTCTGCTGGCAGAATGGAACGGATGCGAGGCCAGATATAATTTGTGAATCACGGAGGCTCTTGATGGCGCCCCAGAGCGAAAACTCAAATTCAAGACCGGGAGCAATTAACACGCCGCCTTTATCTGCAAGTTCATTTGAAAGAGTGGTTGATTCCCTGAAGCTTTCGCCCGAACAGTATCAAAGCTCGACCGAGCTCCGAGAATGGGTGCTGCAGAACAAAGACCACAAGTACGTGCCTCCAGACTTGCTGAAAGCCTTCGGATTTCACGTCAATCTGGAGCCTTGACGGTCATCGCACGGTTGCGTTCGCTAGGGTTCACACTCTACAATCTTGAGGACGAACAGCACACCCAGAAACTGCCGGGAACCTCGTAGGTGTTACGCGGAGAGGTGGCCGAGTGGCTGAAGGCGGCGGTTTGCTAAACCGTTATACGGGCTAACACCTGTATCGGGGGTTCGAATCCCCCCCTCTCCGCCATTACTTTTGTTATCTGACGCTTGCAAGGGCTCCTACCACACACTCATACCAGTGGAGGAAGCCGTTGCGAAATGTAAGAGTCAATCTCACCAAATACGTGGCCACCGAGGCCGGGTTGCGCTACTGCCCCGCCGTCATTACATTGAATGGCCGCATTAAGCAAGACATTGTCATTGTGAATGGCCAGGAAGAACGCCATCCCGAGGGGGCGTACTATCTCGATTGGCGCAGGAATGGCGTACGGGTTCGGCTGTCAGTCGGCAAGAACGCTCAGGATGCGCTCACCCAGCGCAACCGCAAAACGTTCGAACTGAATGCGGCCAACCATGGCGCGGTAGTGCAAAGTGAAGTGCAGAATGGCAACGGTACCAATGACGACGGTCGCACGCCGCTGTCCGTTGCCGTCGAAGACTTCTGGCCTCGGCTTAAGCTGGGCAGCCTAGCGATCCAACTGATTAACCATGCGGAGCGCGATCTCAGTTCGTCGGTCCGTGCGCGATTCCATGGTCGATGACCAGGAAAAAGCACCCAAAAAAGTGAAATCGTAGAATTGACTACTCGCCTAAGCAGACAGATAATGAAATCCTTTTCCGGGAGGTATCACTAATGAACAAAACAACTGTGTTCGTGCTGTTGTTTGTGGGTAGCTGTTTTGATCGCACAATCAGGTCAAGCTCAGTCTCAGCCGTCAACCAAGGCTAAGGGGCAAGTGACAGTACAGGGATGCGTAACTCGGCAGAGTGCCGATTACATACTGACGCAGTCAGATCCAGGCAACAGTTACGTGCTTCATGCTGGCGATAACATCAAGCCGGGCCAATACCTTGGTCAGCAAGTGAAGGTGACCGGAACGAAATCACCGACATTGAGCGACAGCTCAGATGCCGGACGGTCACCTTCTGCTGTAACGCTCACGGTCAGCTCGATCAAAACCATCTCCAAGGAATGCGGCAGATAAGCGACTCTTTGAGAATTGGCTGGACGCCGAATGACTCAACCACCGGGAGCGCCAATGCCCCATAGGCCTTTACCGCCGATTCATCCGAGATCGATCGATAAGCAACTACCCAATAACCCTTCTTCATGAGGCCTCCTTTTCACGGCAACAATGCCGACTGACAATTCCTTGCAAGCGCCAAAAGTCGAAGGAGTCGTCTCGCCGGGCTCAGGAGTCGGAACTTGTTCACTGTCAATGGGCATTGTCGCTCACGAGTTGGCCGCAGCACTCCGGTCGCGCCGGCAAACTCGATCGGTCCCATCCGCCGCCGAGGGCCTGAATCAGCAACACTGTGTTCGCCATTCGACGGCCCAAAATATTAACCGCAGTGACTTCATCCGAAAGCGCCGCACTTTGAGCAGTAATCACCTCGAGGTAACTTGTGACCCCGCCCTTGTAGCGAATGACGGAAAGGTTCAGGGAATTTTGTGCCGCCGTCACCGCTTCATCCTGTACCTGAGCTTCGTGTTCCAGAATTCGAACGGCTGCCAGATTGTCTTCCACCTGTTGGAATCCGCTCAGCACATTCTCTCGGTAGGCAGCGACTTGATAGTCATAAGCAGCGCGTGCCTGATCGTTAAGAGCATGTCGTCTTCCGGCATCGAACACCGTTTCAACTGCGGAGAGGCCAATAGACCATAAACCACTCGGCCCGTTAATAAGCGTCGTAATGGCAGAGCTTTCAAATCCTCCGGAGGCGCCCAAATTAATCATCGGATAGTATGCCGTCCTCGCGACTCCAATCTGGGCATTGGCGGACGCGACAAGCCGTTCCGCAGACGCGATGTCCGGGCGTCTTTCGAGAAGATCCGATGGCAGGCCGATCGGAATGTGTGGTGGTGGCGCGGTGAGAGGTAGCGGGGGAAGGCTGAACTCCGCGGGAGGTTTTCCAATGAGAATCGCGACCGCGTGTTCATATTGCGCTCGCAGCACGCCCACATCAACTGCCTCTGCCCGGACCGTTTGCAGTTGAGTCATCGCCTGCTCGACTTCCACTTCCGATGCAATCCCGCCTTGGAAGCGACTTTGAGTCAAGTCCAGGGCCTGCTCATAGTCTTTAACCGTGCCCGCTTTCTGGATCGTCAATAGTACGGAGCGCTGGCCGTTGACCTTCACGATGTTGGTCTGCGGAGGGAAGCCATCGCGAACCCAGGCGACGTCTTTTATGTAGATTGTAGTGCTGCCGATCGTCTTGATCGGAATGCGGTTCAGGTCGGCAATTGTCTGCGGGGCTGCATTAGGAATGGAAACGTCGTATTCCCTGGAGCCGATCTTAGAAGTTCCCGTAGGCAGGATCAGGTTTTGCAGGCTGAGCGCATTAACCACATCCAGCGCAGACAGCCCCTTCGACTGCAGGGCAGTTGTGTTGAGGTCAACTTGCACCTGACGCTGTTTTCCGCCATAGGGATAAGGGACAGAAGCACCGGGAACTGTGATGAGCTGCGTCCGAATGAAATTCAGACCGTAGTCGTTGAGTTGTTGTTCCGATAGATTCTGCCCGGAAAGGGCTAGTTGGAGTACGGGTACGCTCGATGCGCTGTAGGCAAGAATAAGAGGCGGCGTTGTTCCCGCCGGTAGCTGCCTGAGTTGGGTCTGAGAAATAGCCGTGATCTGCGCAATACCTTGCTGAATATTCGCGGTCGGTTGCAGAAACACTTTAACCACCGCGATCCCATACAGCGACTGCGATTCGATGTGCTCGATGTTGTCAACGGTCGTGGTAAGCGCTCGCTCTGTGACACTAACAATCCGGTCGCTCATGTCCTGAGGTATGAGACCACTGTAGCTCCAGATAATGCTGACCACAGGAATGTTGATGTTCGGAAAGATATCGGTTGGAGTTCGAACAATTGCAAGCCCACCCAGGATTACAATAAGTATGGACACCACTACAAACGTGTAGGGCCGCCGCAATGCTAGTCGAACAATCCACATAGAATCTTCCCTGGTTTTTCAATGACCGACGTCGTCGGTCCGCCGACCGTAGTTACTTGCCTTCTGCAACCTGCAAGGACATGCGGGGCGCAGATGAACGGGGCTTTGCATCGAGTGCCCGGCGCACAAGACGCGTGAGTTTTGCACGCGCCCGTACGACCTGGGCTTTCACCGTGCCCTCAACTACCCCTAGGGCTTGTGCTGCTTCACTCGTACTGAGACCATCCAAGTCACGCAATTTAAGTGCTCTGTGCAACGGGGGCGAAAGCTCCTGCGCGAACTGCACGAGCCGCTCATACAGCTCCGCTTTTCGATACTCTTCTTCTGGACTCGGTCCGCGGTGCACTAACCGCTCTGACAGTGTCTGCCCCTGTTCGTCCCCGAATTGCTCGTTGAGCGACACGTGGATCTGCCGTGGCCTTCTCCGCAATTGCATCCGAGCACAATTGCTGACGATGGCAACCAGCCACGTCGACATTTGCGCCTGCCCTCTGAACTGATCCAGGTGTTTGTAAGCGGAGAGGAGCGCATCCTGAACCGCATCTTCTGCGTCGGCCGCATTGCCCAGGTACCGATACGCTGTTCTACGGAGCAAAGGCAGATAACGCGAGAAATCGTCCTGCGGTTCGCGAGTCTCTGTGCTTGCGGCAGGAATGTCTATGCGCTGTTCGTTTCCGATGTATGCCCCGGTCGCTTGCATATTGTCTCGCCTCCCGGTCCAGAGGAAAAAATGCACGCCTATCTCCAATCAATCGGAAGGCTATTTAGTCGAGCATTTTCAGCAACATGAGTCGACTGGTCGGTTGGGCACGGCGCTGTGGCAATCAGATGTTCGTCCTCCGCTTGACACCAACGTCGGCATTTCGACTCGACTCGCGTTCTCGATTTCAATCTCAACGCCTGTGAACATCGGCGGAGGCGCCGGTTAACTCGAAGTGCTCAGTTGTTCCTTGGTCAAAGCGCACTTTCACCGTGGCCTTCACACGGCTCTGTAGTTTTGGAACTGGAAATGCATTCAGCAGTTCAGGAGATAAGAGGAGACCTTATGAAACTTCTTGCGGCAGACAACGTGAAAGTTGGATTTATTGGACTAGGCAACATGGGAAGCCGAATCGCACATCGCTTACTCGATCACGGATACCCGCTCGTCGCCTACGACATGGACATCGCTAAAACGGAGGCCGTCGCAGCAGAGCGAGGTTTCGCTGCTAAGAACATTCTTGAACTGGTGCGCTCTACCGATGTGATTCTTTCGTGCCTGCCCAATGATGAAGCAGTTCAGAGCGTTTATGCCGGGCCAGCGGGAGTTTTTGCTGAGGCGCGGCCAGGAACCATCGTGTTAGAGATGAGCACGATCTCCCCGGAGAGTTCGAGGGAACTGCACAGGCTTGGTGCTAAGCGCGGTATTGAGATGTTGGACGTCGCCATTTCAGGCAGCACTCCTGCCGCGGAGCAAGGCGTCCTAACCCTACTGGCTGGCGGCAACCAAGACTTGTTCCGCGCCGCCGAACCAATATTCCAGTCGATTGCAAAGCAATATTTTCTTCTGGGCGGTCCTGGCTCCGGGACGGCGATGAAGTTGGTCGTCAACACGCTGTTAGGCGTTGGCATGCAGGCCATCGCAGAGGCTGTGGTCCTTGGGGAGACAGCTGGGCTAAAGCGCGAATGCCTGCTTCAGGTGTTGTCAAAGACGGCTGTCATCGCGCCTGCTCACGTGGGGAAGCTGGCCAGGGTTGCGATCAACGACTACACTCCGCAATTTCCACTTCGCCTGATGAACAAGGATTTCCAGTTGATTCTAAGGGCGGCAGCAGAAGCGCATATCCCCATGCCTGCGACTGAAGCGGCGTTTCGCGTCAACTCAGACGAACTGGCACGCGACCATGGAGATGATTTCTCAGCAGTCCTGCGGCGAATGGACGAAGTTGCCGGTATCGGAGATATTCACTCCGCCTCGATAGCGAGTTAACCCGGAGGGCAAAATGCCGATGCCGCCCGGCAACTCGTGCGTCAACGCGGGATCTTTCGCGGGATCAGGAAACGTGTCATAAGGATGAACGTACCCAACCAATGCATTTTGTTGGTGCGCCATATCCGCGACTGCTGCATTGGTGGGATAAAGGCTGGCTGCGGCAGTGTTGGGATAAGCCGCGTAACCCGGAATAAGAAAGTGTTGAGTGAGGTTGAGCAGCCCAAGATGCCCCCAATATCGGCTAGACAAGAACCACCCCCGACACTGAAGGGCGGATTATATCGAAAGGCCGCGGACAAGAGTGGGGCAGCACATCTTTCGCGATGGATTCAGGACTAGCGCAGTCGAAGCACGACAAGCACGACCGTCAGCACGATGATCAGCACGGTTCCGATGGTGTAGATGTGAGACCCGAGCCAACCCTGCTGCTTGCGCGCTTCGAACTTCGCAAGGAAGGCCGGTGGTTGGCCGCCCGCCAGGGGCGCGGCGCTGTCGCCCGAAAAACGAGCGGTCTCGCAGTCCAGACAGAGCGTTCGGCCTTCGGAGACGGGGAATCCGCAGGCCTCGCATTTTCGAATCTTGTCCAGCACTGGCGGCGGAACTGGCTCCGCCACATCGGGCTTGAGAGCAGCCGTGTCTTGGGCTTTCGCTTCGGGTGCGTCGGCGATCGCGGCGGCCGCGCTGGTCGTTAGTACGCTCTTTTCTGGCTCTGCCGATACCGGGGCAGCTTCGGATTGCTTCTGTTCTACGGCGGCCTGTTCGTTTTTGGCTGCAATTTCCTGCAGCGCCCGCTTGGCTGCCTGAGCATGCTCCACACTCGTTTGCACCATCTCGGCTAGGCGCTCTAGCGCCGTGACATCGCGCTCCTCGAAAGCGTTTGCCCGGTCCGCGAACAGTTCGAACACGCCGATCACTTCCTGTTCGCGACGCAGAGGCACCACCATCACGGACTTGATGCCAAGAGAACGGCAACTCTCGCGATTGACTCGTGAATCGGTTTCCGCGTCATCGCAGCGTAAGACTTGCCGGGTGCGTACGCTTTCACCGGTGAGGCCTGACTTCACCTGTACTTCCGCTCCCAAGGCTGGCGCCGAAGGGCCCGCGCTGGCTCGGCAAATCATTTCGCTTTCTTCGAGCAACGCGATCGCCGCTCCCGACGCCCCGGTTATGTATTGCGCCCGCTCCGCCAACAACTGCAGCGCGGCTTCAAGGTCGCGTTGCGCCATCTCGGTTAAGGATTTGCCACTGTCATCCGCAGACAAGCGCAGAGATTGTACGGTCGAAGCCGGTTCGTGTGTCGTATTTAAAACCGGCGGAGGCGCTCCCGGCGCGCCTGACGAACTTGGATCGAAGATGGAGTAACGGTCCACAGGTCTATGTATTATCGCCCGAGTTTGGCCGGATGCAAACAGAGTTCTGAGCAGTGTCATGTCTCATTAGGTCCACGATGGTTTTCTCCGTGCACTCTGCGGCTGTTTCTCCGCGACCTCTGCGATTTAAGATTTTTGAAATTGCCAAACGTCTGCTTGAAGCCTTAAAACGCAGAGGTCGCTGAGTACAGCCGCAGAGTGCGCGGAGGAAGCAATCGCATGTGAGGAACCTGGAATTGAGACGCTGGGTAAAAAGACTAGTTTCGGATTATTTCTTTTTCGGTGGCAGATATTTCTTTTCGATCGACGCCACGACTACATAATTCGGATCGACCATTTCGTTCAGATGAATCTTCGCGACCTTTGACAGCAACTCATATGCATCCAATTCTGACAATCCGTAATCCTGATGGATCCAGCCAACCAGCTCAGTGAAAGCGATGCGCACGCAATCATCCAACGGACGATAGGCCCCGACGGTCATAATCGCGTCATCGTTTTCGAAGCGCGGCCAGTTGATTTTCTGGCCTTTGATGAGATTAAGCTGAACCCGTGCCCGCAGCGGAACTTCGATGGCCGTGCCCGCCACTTCACCATCCCCCATGGCGGCGTGCCCGTCACCCATATACAGCAAACCTCCGGGCACATTCACCGGAAAATAAACCGTGTTGCCCACGCTGGCTTCGGGAGAATCCATGTTCCCGCCGAACTCCGCCGGCACAATCGAGCTGCGCGCCTCGCCCCCGGCGGGCGCAACCCCAATGCACCCGAAGAACGGATGCAGCGGAATTTTCACTGAGAAATCCGAGTCCAGCGCTTTGAACGTAGCCGTGTTGGTCGCGTGGTCGATGGGATAAAACCAAATCTTCTCCGGCAACGGCGGATGCAGCATGGGCGTGTAGTTAGTCTCGTTCAGCGCTCCAAAACCCGGCTCAAATGCTCCCACGCCCTGGTCGCCGTCGACTTCAAGATCGAGAATCTTCACCGCCAGCGTGTCGCCCGGCTCCGCGCCCTCAACATAAAAAGGCCCGGTCAGCGGATTGTCGCCCTTGCTCATGCTGAGCGTGTCCCCCGGCTTCTTGATGGCATTGCCAAAACAGTCAAGCGTATTGGTGTCAAGAATGTCCCCCGGCTTCAACCGAGCCACGGGCGCTGCCGAAGCGTAGACGTATTTCACGTCGTTGATCGTCGCGTGATACTTCACGACATCGCCGGGCGCGGATTGAGCCAGAGCGTTCGCTGCGCAAAGATTCAACAACAGGAGCGTCAGAATGTAGTTCTTCAAGAACACCTCCTCCCCAATCTCGAAACGAAATCGGAATCGCTGCTCAGCCCGACGCGGAAACCTTGCCCTCGACAAAATTGACAAATGCCGAGCAAACAACAAGGAAGAACTTAGCGTCTTCGAATACCACATTCTTTGACTCCAGGATCGCGTGGCGTATTCCATCCTCGTCCGACGTATAACCATAAAGACTGCTGAATGCGGTCCGAAGGGCAGGATGAAGACCAATCTCCTCTTCTAGCTTCTTTACCAACTGCCCTAATGTCCCCTTTTCTCCGAGGACAGTCGAGACCAGACTTTCGACTGCGGAAATTGACTCCTTAATCGAATTACGGTAGTCCGGAGATGCCCTGTCGGAAAGCAGTTCCAGCGCTCGTCGCAGGTGGGTTCGAACGGGGCTTTTCGGCGCAACAAGTGCAAGGTCGACCTCAGCAATTTGCACTTCATCGGTGATCGGTGTGATCAGGCCGTTCGCGAACCTGTACGCAGAAACCTCCCGTTCCAAGCTGAAGTTGCAGCCTTGGACGAACGCCTCTTTCCCGTCCGGGTAGGGGAAGTTGTCCGCGACAAACTCGATAAAGTCATACACTTCGTGCCAGCCGCATGAGAAGAAATATTCGCGAAGCCCGGGAAGGACCTGTAACGACCAATTGTTAGGCAGGGTGTCCAGAGGCTTCTTAAAGTGGTGGAACCACAGCAGTTCGCAGAATGCCTTGATCTCTGAGTTCTGGGAGAGGAAGGCGGCCCCATCGCCCCTGCTGAAGTACACGTGGTCCCAAACGTGAATCTTTAAGAGACTCCTAATCGAGTTCCTCAGCTCTTGGCTGATGGAGTCAATTTGTATCGTTTCTCGGGCGGTCTTATACCCGTATCGCTCAGAAAATCTCACGGCTTGTTCCTTCCCTAGCGTCTGTGAGCTCTAGCGAACCCAAGCCAGCCAGCCCCATCCTACAAGAAGAGTCGCCAGCGTGATCGGCAAACCCACCCGAAAATAATCCCAGAAACCAATTTCCATCTCTGGCTTGGCGCTTTCAACCACGATGAGATTGGCCACGCTTCCGGTGATCGTCAGATTGCCTGCCAGAGTGGAAGCCATGGCCAGAGCCAGCCAAGCCGTGTGCGAATTGCTGAAGCCGGGGATCAACGACTTCAGCAGCATCACCGCGGGTACATTGCTTACGATATTGCTGAACAGCGCAACCACCACCGTGAACGTTCCCAGCGTCTGCAGATTCCAATGTTCCGCCAGCCCGAGCAATTGACGAACAATTCCCGCATTTTCCGCTCCGCCCACAATCAGAAACAGTCCGATAAAAAACACCAGCAATCCCCAGTCGACTTCCTGATAAAGCTTTCGGGGTTCGAGCGTTCTGGTAATCAGCAGTGCGGCCGCGCCCAGCGCTGCCATCATCGCCGGAGGCACTCCGAGAAAGAATCCTATGACCACGGCGGTCACTACAATGACCGGCTTAGTGAGGTGCGAGAGATCAAGTTCAGGCAATGGAATTTTTTCTGCCGTCTCGGGTGACATTTTTATCTTGCCCATATGAATCCCGTGCAGCACCGCCCAGTTAAGGAAAAGCCCTATGACCGCAACCGGCCCGAGATGAAAAAGAAAATCGGAATAGCGGATACCGGAGAACGATCCAATCAGCATGTTCTGCGGATTGCCAGTGATCGTGGCCACGCTGCCAACATTCGACGCGGTTGCGACCGCCAGCAGATACGGCAGCGGGTGCAGCCGCATGCGCCGCGTAATGCCGAGCACGAAGGGAACCATTACCAGGCAAACAATATCGTTCACCAGAAATGCGGAAAGAAATCCGCAAGTGAAAATCACGGCGGGCAACAGATGCGTCGGTTTCAATCGCTGCAGGACGACTTCCGCGTTCCATTCGAAAAATCCCACCAGGCGCAGATTGCCCACGATCAGCATCATCGAAAACAAAAGCACCAAGGTAGAGAAGTCGATGAAGCGCAACGCATCCGAAGGCTGCACAACGCGGAAGGCGATCATGGCCACAGCCCCGATAATCGCCGCGCCCGGACGATCGATCTTCAGGCCGGGAAACTTCCCGATGGCAAAGACCAGATAGCTGGCCAGAAAAATGATGTATGCCGCGAACACTCGTGCGTCCGGCACTGCGGTGGAAGCGGTGAGAAGCATGTCGTCGGCAGCAGAATAGCAGGCCGAAGGCAAGAACGGAATCACCGGCTCAGGTCCCGCGACGCGTAGCCCAGGAGGCCTCGTCCGGGCAACTAAGCAAGGCTCCCACGGATCGCGTAGCAAGCTCAAGCTAAGAACAGGCGCCTACGTTCGTGAACATCCGCTTTTCCATGCGAACCACCGTGAGCGATTCCCCGTTTGGCAGAGGAGCCTCGATATTTTCCAGCGCAACATAAC
Organism: uncultured Acidobacteriota bacterium; assembly: GCA_963762385.1. Taxonomy (GTDB): domain Bacteria; phylum Acidobacteriota; class Terriglobia; order Terriglobales; family Acidobacteriaceae; genus JABDBE01. The sequence continues at coordinate 753,278 of CAVXKN010000004.1, forward strand.
CTCTGGCGCTGTAGAGCGGTACTCCGGTCAGGGTCGCACCCATTTCGAATCGAGTGAAGCCCGCTGCGGCAGCGGCTTTTTCGCAGGCTTCGAGGATCACGCTGCCAATCCCGCGGCGCACCCAGCGGGGATGGACAAAGAAGGCGCGAATCTTTGCGGCGTCCAGTTGAGGATTCAGCAACGCATCCTCTCGGCCGGTCCAGCGGTCGCCACCGAACAGCGTTTTTCGTTTGCTCCATCCCCCGCAGCCCACGATCGTCGCCTCGGCTTCTACAACGAAATAGGTTCCATCCGCGATCAACTGGCTATCCACGCCGTAGACGGATTGCAGCGCGCCCTCGATCTGAGCTGGCGCGTAATCCGCCGCCTGCAATCCGCGCACGGACGCATCAATCAACACCCGAAGAGCGGGAGTGTCCGCAAGGACGGCTTGGCGGAGAGTTAAATTCATGGTTGGGCAACGCGAGAAAGTTTACCAAGGCAATGTCGAAGTTTCTGGAAAAATTCGCAGAGCAGATTGCTCTACTGCAGATCGTCCTAGTGCGGAACGTTCTAGTGGAGATCGTCGCGGTGGCGAAGCCAATCCAAAAACATCTGCTCGATGGGTTTGTCGTAGGTCATCATGACGTGGCGGATGGTATGGCCGCTGACGAAGTGGCAGACCTCCTCGGCCAGGTTCTTGGCGTGATCCCCGGCGCGTTCGAGGGATTGGGTCATGAAGATGACTTGCAAGCTGGCCTGCCGCTGCGAGCCTTCCGGGTTCTCGATGTGCCGCAGGAAGATCAGATTGCGCAGCCGGTCCATCTCCGCGTCGGCGCGCAACACGTCGATGGCCTTCTTTACGTCACGAGTGGCAAAAGCGCCCCCGACGTCGGACAGCATCTTTTCCAGCACCGTCGCCATGTGCGTAAGGTCGCGCGTATCCTGCGGATCAATCCGGGGCCCAGCCGCTTGCGCGCTGCTGGCAAAACTTAATAGCAGATCCCCAATGCGCTCCAGGCTGATCATGAATTTCATGCAAGCCAGTAATTCACGAGCCTCGGTTTCGGACACCTGCGTGATGGCGAGCGTAACCCCGTCGTCGATTTCGCGGTCCAGCAGGTCGAGTTGTTTCTCGCGCTCTCGAATGGTGTTGAGCAGCGGCGAAGATCCGGTCGCGATACCCTCGGCGGCGGCCGCAGCGGCATCCTTGGCGACCGCGCAGGCTTCAATCGTTCGCTTGACCAGGTGCGAATAGGCAGGCTCAGGCACTGGAGTGTTAATGGCAGCAGTACTCATCGCAAAATCCCTCGGCTTACGGAATGGCGGCCGCACCGCATTCGGTCGTCTTCGCTGCCGGCCTGTACTAATGCTCACCCTACAAGCATAGGTTCTTTGTCTCAACAATGTTGTTAAAAGCTTGTAAATTCTAGGGTTCGAGCGATCGATGTAGCGGTTATCGCCCTCGCTCGTTCGCGCCGCCCTCCCGGTCACGCGGGCGAAGAATCGGTAGCCAGCGGCAAAGTAAACAAAAACACCGAACCATGGTTTAGCTCGCTCTCCGCGCGGATGGTGCCGCCGTGCGCCAGCACGATGTGTTTCGCGATTGCCAGTCCCAGCCCCGTGCCGCCAGATTCGCGGGAGCGAGCCTTGTCCACGCGGTAGAAACGCTCGAACAGTCGCGGCAAGTGTTCATACGGAATGCCGGGGCCGAAGTCGCGCACATAAAATTCGACTCCACGATCCGAACGCCTCGCACCCAACACCAGCCGCCCACCTGATGCAGCGTATTTGAGCGCATTGTCGATGAGATTGGAAAAAACCTGATGGATGGCCTCGCGATCAGCGTCGACCAAATCCGGCGCTGAATCTTCCACCTGCAAGTCGATGCCATGCGCGCGCGCCAGTTCGCGGAAGTTCTGCACCGCTTCCTGCAGAATTTCCGCCGCCGCCACTGGCTGTATGTCAAAACGCTGCTCGCGCGATTCCACTCTCGCCAGGGTCAGCAGATCTTCGGTGAGGCGGGACATACGATGAGCATTCTTGCGGATAATCTCGAGAAACTCGCGGGAATGGTTATTCTCCGGCGAACTGTCGAGCAGAGTTTCGGCGTAGCCCTGAATGGATGTCAACGGCGTTCGCAATTCGTGGGAAACGTTCGCAATGAAGTCGCGGCGGGTTTTCTCGATCCGCTCCGTCTCAGTCAAATCGCGCAGCACGGCAACCGCGCCTCCACCGGGCATGGGAGCGGCGGTCACATCGAAAGTGCGGGCGGGAACGATGGAAGTGGCTCGGGCGGTGATCACTTTGCGAGTCACGCTGGCTCCCCGCACCGCACGCAAGAAATCAGGATCCCGGACCGTTTCGACGATCGGGACATTCAGCCGGGTGCGCTGCGGCACCAGGCTATCCATCCTCTGATTGGCCCACTGCACGCGCTCGTCGGGACCAACAGCGATGACGGCGTCCTCCATGCTGTTCAGCAAGGTTTCGAGCTGGCGCTGGCTGGTTCGCAGGGCTGCGAAGTTGTTTTCCACTTGACGCGCGGTCTTGTCAAGCGCTGCGGCAAGTTGTCCAATTTCGTCGCCCGAGGCTTCGGCGATGCGCGCCGTCAGTTCTCCGCCAGCGATCTTGTTGGCAAACTGCACAATCCGCTGCAGCCGGTGCGCGGTGAAGTGGGCCAACACTCCAGCCAGCACCAGCGCCACCAGAAATGCGAGCGCCGAACCCGTCAGCAGTGTCTTGCGAAGCGACGATGAGGCGGCTCCGAGGTCTGATAGCGAATCGGCCAAACGGGCTGCTCCCCCGGAAACCGGCGCGGCCACATAAAGGAAATCAATTCCCAAGGTCTGGCTGGCGCGCGTATCGGTTCCAACTTCTCCTTTCAAGGCCGCGGCGAACTCGGGCGTCTGCCCAAGATTCTCCATCGCCGATGGGGCTGCTTCAGAGTCCGCCAGGACTTTGCCCGTTACATCGATGACTGTAGCCCGGGCGCCGGCGGCGTGACTTGCTTGGGAGACAAGGTCTTGAAGATTGTGTTCACGGTCGGTATCCACGCGATTCGCGAACATCAGCGTCTTCTGTCTTAGGCTGCGATCGATTTCCTGGCGGAGCGAATTTTCCCAGGCGCGCCGAACAGAGAAATCGAGCGTCCCTGTGGCCGCTGCGATCACTAGGGCAAAGGCAGCCAGCAGACGCAAGAAGAGCCGGCTTCTCACTTAGGCGCCTCGAAGCGATAGCCCGCCCCACGCACCGTCTTCAGATAACGCGGGCTTTCCGGATCGGGCTCGATCTTTTCGCGAATGCGCCGCACATAAACATCCACCGAGCGCGGCGTGACATAAGCCGTATCTCGCCACACGGAATCAAGAAGCTGATCGCGGGTAAATACACGCCCGATGTGCCGGGCAAAATAATCCAGCAGGCGGAACTCCGTGGCGGTCGTCCCCACCTGTTGGCCGCGCACCGTCAGGGTCATCGCGCTGGGATCGATTTCGATCTCTCCAACTTTCAAGGGTGACTGCGAAAGTGGCCGCTCGAAACGGCGCAATACGGCTTTCACTCTCGCCACCAGTTCGCGCGGGCTGAAAGGCTTGGGAATATAGTCATCGGCGCCGAGTTCCAGGCCGAGGATGCGATCAGCCTCGCCGCTTTTCGCAGTGAGAAATATCACAGGACTCGACGCCAGCAGCGGCGTTTGCCGGATCTGACGGCAGAGCTCGAGTCCATCCCTTCCCGGCACCATGATATCGAGAATGAAAAGGGTGGGCCGCTGCCGTTCCGATTCCGCGACCACGGTGTTGCCGGTTGGAAATACTTTGACCGCGAATCCCGCCCCTTCCAGGTGATGGCGCACCAGCCGGGAAATATCGGGATCGTCTTCAACTACAAAGATGCTTGGTTTCACACGGGTATTGTAGCCGGGCCGTCACAATATTGCCCCGATTGTAACCAGATTGAAACATTTGGCTTGGCGCCAATGTGGAGCGGACACTCCTGTCCGCTGTCGTTGAGTGAAACCACGCTACGGCCGAGTCCGAATGATCATGTTTCCGGTTCGATCCATCCAAAACTGCCCTTGGGGAGGCACAATCGTAGTCGCGCTGTATTCCGTGACCACAGCCGGACCCGAATATTTCGGTCCAACTCCCAGGGAATCCCGATCATAAATTGTGGCTGAAATTTTCTTGCCGTCGAAGAAGACCGAGGTCCCCTCCGCATCGAAACTGTCGCGTCGGGCTCGCTCTGCCCTGGCCCTGCTAAGGCCGGACTGTGGAGATTTCACCATGGCTCGCAAGCGTAGCGTGACTAACTCAATCTCGCGGGCCGGATAGCTGTAGCCGTAGCGGCGTTCATGCTCCTGACGGAAAGCCGCGAGCAGCCTGCGAGTGTAAGGAACATTGAGTTCGTACCCTTGGCCTCGATAACGAACATCCACGCTAAGCTGATGCCGGATGGACCCCTGCCATCCCTCACTTCGAAAATCTTTCTCGGCGCGGCGGCGCAAATTGCCGAATTCCTGGTTCAGCCGCTTCAACGGAAGTTCGTCCAATGTTCGTAAGAGCACGGTGCGCGAATAATCCTTCACCACATCGCTGACCAGAATGCCGAAGGCAGAGAGCGCGCCCGGACGCGCAGGCACAATCACTTGCGGAATGTGCAAAGCCGCAGCCAATTCGCAGGCGTGCAACCCGCCGGCTCCGCCGAAGGCAACCAGGACAAACTCTCGAGGATCGTAGCCGCGCTCGATTGAGACGACGCGAATGGCTTTCTCCATGGTCGCGTTCACCACACGAATAACTCCTGCGGCAAACTGTTCGAGCGAAAGTTTCCAACGCTGCTTTTTCAACCACGCGGACACGACTCGGCGAGCGCGTTCTAGATCGAGCGTGAAATCGCCGCCGAGAAAACGCTGCACCTGCAACCGCCCGAGAATCAGATTCGCATCCGTAACCGTCGGCTGCGTTCCGCGACCGTAGCAAATCGGCCCCGGATCGGCTCCAGCGGAGTCCGGCCCTACGCGCAACGCTCCCGCGGCGTCGAAGCGCGCAATCGAACCTCCGCCGGCACCCACGGTGTGAATATCGAGCATGGGTACACCAACCGGCAGGCCTGCAATTTCAGTTTGATTGCCTCCACGAATTCCGCCGTCTACCAGCGCCACGTCGGTCGAAGTGCCGCCCATGTCCAACGAAATAATGCGCTCGCATGCGCTGCGGCGCGCCATTGCCACGGCTCCCACCACTCCTCCCGCAGGCCCAGAAAGCACGGTTCGCACCGGTTCCCGCGCGGCGGAACGTAGCGCAGTGATTCCCCCGCTCGACTGCATGACAAAAATGCGAGCGCTCCCGTCTTGGCCCATTCCGCTCCACGCTCGCGCACGAGCTTCAAGACTTTCCAGATAGCGCTGCATCACCGGTTGCAGATACGCATTCACCACGATCGTGCTGGTGCGTTCGTATTCTCGAAATTCAGGCAGAATTTCATGGGAGACGGAAAGCGGCATGCCCAGCTCTTGCAGCCCAGCCGCAACTAAGGCTTCGTTCTTGGGATTGGCAAATGAAAACAGCAGCGAGATCGCAATCGCCTCAGGCTTTTTCTCGCGCACCCTATTTTTCAAGTCCCGCAAATGTGCTGGCGAAGGCTCTCGGAGAATTTCGCCGTCCGCGCTGACTCGCTCATCCACTCCAAAGCGCAGTTCGGCAGGCACCAGAAGTTCAACCCGGTCAAAGAAAAAATCGTACAGCTTGGGCCGAGCCTGCCGCCCGATCTCGATGACATCCTCAAAACCAGCCGTGGTGACAAGCGCCACGCGCGCTCCCTTACGCTGTAGCAATGTGTTGGTGCCGACGGTAGTGCCGTGAAGTAAGATGAGCGAGTCACGACTGCCGATCTTTTCGATCGCTCCCGCGATCGCTCGCGACGGATCATCAGGAGTCGAAAAAACTTTCAGCATGTGGATACGCCCGCGGTCCATCCACACACAGTCGGTAAACGTGCCACCGGTGTCGATGGCGATGCGGAGCAGTTGAGTTCGAGGGCGGCGTGCCATGCGATTCGAAGCTGGGACGCTAGGTTACCATCTTTGAGACGGGCTTATGCCAGTGAAGATACCCACAATCGCAAGGAGCTTGCCATGAGATACGATTTTCTGGTCGAGACCTATGCCACCGAACGAATCAAGGTCATCAGCGTGTGGAGCGAGTTCCGTGACGACGATCTTCCGATCCGCCCCCGCCCCGATGATCCGCGGGGACGCAGTGTTCATGAGCAGATGGTACATCAGTGCGTAAGCGAAGACTTGTGGTTCCGGACCATGCTCGGAATCGACGTCGAAGCGCCGCCCTTGCCCAAGCAGGAAGCTCGCCCGCAGTTCATGAAACAGTACGCGCAGGATAGCGGAAAACGACAAGCGCAGCTTGAAGCGAGAGACGAGACGTGGTGGGAGGAAGCCACGAACTTTTTCTCTGTGCAGCGTTCCCGCGCATGGGTCATGACGAGGCGCATCGCCCACACCTCGCATCATCGCGGCCAACTGATGGCCATGCTTCGCATGTTGGGACGCGATTTGCACAGCAACTACGGCCCCACAGCAGACACAGGCGGCCTCATGCAAAATCACGCGCCAACAATTTACGCCTACGCCACGCTAGAAGACATGCTCAAAGGCGAGACTGGGGGAGGCTCGAAAACTCCGTTGCCGGGGTCGGGCGGCAAACCAGTCACCGAGCGGCCTGCATAGAAATTCTCGCTAGCCCTTGGTTGAAAACGCCAACGAGAGCAGCGTCTTCTGCTCCATTTCGTGCGCCTTGGCTGATCCCGTCGACGGGCTGGCGCTGGCTGAGCGTTTTACCGAAAGCACATGGCGTTCTCCCGCGATGTGGCGCAGCCGCGGCAGCACGTAAGGCATCGCGCCCATATTCGCTGGTTCTTCCTGCACCCAAACGATGTCGCGTGCGCTCGCATGTCGCTCCAGTTCCTTGATCAGTTCCGCCTCAGGGAACGGATACATCTGCTCCAGGAAGACAATCGCTGTCGAATCATCTTTTCTCTTCTTCCGCTCGTCCCGTAAGTCGTGACCGATCTTTCCCGTGCAAAGCAGGACACGCGTGGCCTGGCTGACTTCCGTGTCAGGCAACACGTTGAGGAAGTGCGGGTGCGCAAAATCCTCAATCGGCGAAGCGGCATCCGGATGCCGCAACATGCTCTTCGGCGTGAAAACGATCAGCGGCTTGCGCCAGTGCCGCAAAGCCTGACGTCGCAGCAAGTGGAAATATTGCGCGGCATTTGAAGGCTGGCAGATCTGAAAATTATCTCGCGCCGCGAGCTGCAGGAATCGTTCGATGCGAGCACTGGAATGCTCAGGTCCCTGGCCTTCATAACCATGCGGCAGCAACAAAACCACGCCTGAAAGCAATTTCCATTTATCTTCGCCAGCGCTGATGAACTGATCGATCACGGCCTGCGCCACGTTAACAAAATCGCCGAACTGTGCTTCCCACAGAACCAACGCTTCCGGATAATCGCGACTGTAGCCATATTCAAACCCAAGCACGCCGGCTTCCGAGAGCGTCGAATTGAAAATTTCACAACGCGCCTGACCCGCAGAAATATGCTGCAGCGGCATATATTCCTGCTCGTTCTCGATATCGAGCAACATGGAATGCCGCTGATTAAATGTGCCGCGCCGGCTATCCTGTCCGCTCAACCTCACCGGCACGCCAGCCTTCACCAGACTGCCGAAGGCCAATGCTTCTGCCATGCCGTAATCCACGGAACGCTTCCCTACACCCATCTCTGCACGTTGTTCGAGCAGCTTCTTAACTTTCGGATGGATATGAAAATCTTCCGGGTAGGTCGTAAGCGGCTGTGTGATCTCCCGCAACTCCTCCACCGAAAGACCGGTTTCGACGTCATATTCCGGCTTGTATCGTCCACCTGTGTATTGATCCCAGTAGCTCGGCAGTTCACGCAGGGTCGGCTTTTTAGTAATGGCCCCGGCCTGTTTCTGCGCAGCTTCGAATTCGGCCCGTATAGCCTGTACCCGCGTCTGCACATCTTCGACCCCAATGTCTTCAGAATAAATTTCCCACAGCGGCGGATGCTCTTTGATCGCCTTGTAAAGCAGCGGCTGCGTGATCGTGGGATCATCCACTTCGCTATGCCCATGCCGCCGATACCCGATCATGTCCACGACCACGTCCGTGCCGAACGCGTAACGATAATCGAGCGCGATGCGGCCCACGCGAATCACCGCATCCACATCTTCGCCATTCACGTGAAAGATGGGCACAGACTGGCGCCGCGCCAACTGTGCCGAAAATCGCGACGAATGCAATTCGCGCGGCACGGTGGTGAAGCCAATCAGATTGTTGGCGATGACGTGTATCGTTCCACCCACGGTGTAGCCGGGCAAATCGGCAAAGTTCAAAGTCTCGGCAACAATACCTTGCCCCGCGAAAGCCGCATCGCCGTGGACCAGCAGAGGCAGATATTTCTTTCGCCCCGCTTCTCCCACGCGATCATGCTTGGCGCGCGTGCGCCCAATGGTCACCGGATCAACCGTTTCCAAATGGCTGGGATTCGAAACCAGGTGAATGTGAACCTTGGCGCCGCTCCGAGTCACGTACTCTCCGGTCGCGCCCATGTGATATTTCACGTCGCCGCTGCCCAGCACGCTACGCGGATCGACGTCTTCGAATCCAGCATAAACCTCTTCCGCGGCCCGCTTGGCGACGTGCACAATCACGTTCAGCCGCCCACGATGGCTCATCCCCATCACCAGTTCAACTGCGCCCTGCTGCCCGGCCGCTTCGATGATTTCGTCAACCAACGGAATCAGCGCGGTGACGCCTTCCAGCGAAAAACGCTTGTTGCCCAAATAGCGCTGCTGCAGCACCTGCTCGAACACCTCTGCGCGGATAAGAAGGTCCAGCGCATTTTGTTGATCCACGGCCGCCTGCGGGCCTTCCAGCCGCTCCTGAATCCAGCGCCGCCGCGCGGGATCGGTAATGTGCATGAACTCCGCTCCGACCGTCCCGCAGTAAATGCGGCGCGCCTCTTGGGCGAACTCGCCGTCGGTGGGTAAATCAGAATGCGGTACCGGGCGGATAAAGCCGAGGGGATCGAGGTCGGCTTCGAGATATCCCCAACGGCGGTATGCGTCGAACACGCGTTCGCGTTCTCCGTTAGGTGCGTCCAATACTGCTGCAGAGGAAGTTTGCGTGCCAGTCTTCAGTCGGGCCATATGGATGCTACTAGAATAATGGATGAGTGGCAGGTCGCGTCAGATTCGGCGAGTGTAGAGCGGACACTCCTGTCCGCCGCCGTTGACCTTGCGGTTAAGGGCTGATTGCGGATGTGATAACGCGGAGGCCGTCCCACTGAGATGCAGATAAAATCTTCCAAGCCAACGCTGCTCGGGATCCCTTTCGACGCGAACTCCTCCTACCTGCGCGGAGCCGCGGATGCCCCACCCCTCATTCGCGAAGCCTTCCACTGCGATTCCTCGAATTCGTCCACCGAGAACGGGATCGAACTGGGCGCGGAATCCTTATTGGACGCAGGCGACCTGAGTCTACCGCCGGATGGCGCATTCCCTGCCATCGAAAGTGCAGTCGGCGAGTTGCTCGATAGAGGACAGAGGCCGGTTTGCCTGGGTGGCGATCACTCCATCACTTATCCAATCGTACGGGCTTTCGCAAAGCGCTTTGCTGATCTCACCATTGTTCACTTCGACGCGCATCCTGACCTGTACGACGAATTTCAGGGCAATCGCCACTCCCATGCTTGCCCGTTTGCCCGCATCATGGAAGCAGGATTAGCGAAACGGCTGATTCAACTCGGCATCCGGACCATGGTCGCACATCAACGCAAACAAGCAGCTCGCTTTGGAGTTGAAGTTGTTGAGATGCGAGACCTGCGTGCACTCAACAAACTGAAGCTTGCCGGGCCAGTCTATGTTTCGTTCGACATTGATGTGCTCGACCCAGCGTTCGCGCCGGGTGTCTCGCACCGTGAACCGGGCGGGATGTCAGTGCGCGAAGCCATCTCGCACATACACGCGATCACCGGCGATATAGTCGGAGCCGACCTCGTGGAGTACAACTCGAAGCAAGACGTATCGCAACTGACCGCGATGGTGTGCGCCAAGATCCTGAAAGAGATTCTGGGCAAGATGATTGCGGGATACCCGACAACAGCCGCGAAGCGGAGTAAGAATGCAGCCCACGGCGCGAGCCGTGGGTAAAAGTGGGAACCAGGATAGCCCCAGCGGGGCGAAACACTGGTCGCGACACAGCCCCTCCGGTTCCGCCGCGTGCCCGCGAGTGCTATCATGACCGAATCCTGGGCACTCGGCGTCATAGGGAACGGGCTTTCGCCGGAGCGGCCGCGCTTACATGCGAATACGACGACGCCTCCCCATTGTTCTGGCCGTCCTGCTGATTGCAGCAGCCGTTGCTCTGGCCGTCGTGCTGCGTAAGCATGCCCCACCCGAACCGGCGCGATTGCTTCCGGGCGCGGATGGCTTCGTCTACATAAACCTGGGATGGATGCGGCGAGCCAACATCACCGGCGAACTCCCCCCTGTGCCCCACGACCCAGACTACGAAAAGTTCATCCAGGCGACCGGATTTCAGTTCGAGCGCGATCTGGATGAAGCCGCCCTGGCAATTCACTATCCCGCAAACCCACCCGGAACGACACTGGGCGGCACGCCGTCGCCCCGCTACTCGGAAGTCTTTGTCGGCAAAATCGATGACGAACGGCTGCGGGCGTACCTGCGCCAGATCTCGAATTCGGTCGAAAACTACGAGACTCGAGACATCTACAACATCCCGCTCGAAGGCCGCACCCTGCGAGTCGCCATCCTCGGCGTGGATACGGTCGCGGCATCGAATCTCGACGACCCGCTCGTCATCCGCGGAATCATTTCGCGTTCTCGCAGACTGGCATCGCCCTTCGGTGGGCCCGCACTGCTGCGCCAGTATTACAAAGAAGTTCCCTTCGCTAGCCTCGGCTGGGCCGTCTTCAAAATTCAACCATCCGGAGATGTCTCCGCTTCCGGCCCGAGCGGATGGTCATTTCTGTTTCAGAAACCTGCGACTGTCGTCGCCTCGGTACGCTATCTGGGAGCGGTCCATCTCAAGGCTCAGGCATTTGCAGGCAGCGACGAAGATGCCAGCCAACTAGCTGGGCGGATCGAAACTTTTTTAGATCTTTTTCGCACCGCTGAAAGCACAGTCTCCACGCCCGGACCCGACCCCGACATCAAAGCATTTTTCGATAGCCTGAAAATTCAAGCGCAGAAGAACCGTGCCGTCCTGACTGCGACCGTGCCCACGGGATTGATCCGCAAAGCCCTCGCCGAAGCGCCGACGTCCGCGACCCCAGAACCGCAACCACCGGCAAGCCCCGCGCCCTCTCCGGCCAGCAAGAGCAAAACAAAAAACGAGAAAGCCCACCGATAAAAGAAACTTAACCGTCCTGGCAGCCCAGAGGCCCCTCTGCGGGAGTCGCTATGGCTGTTGCTCCTTGCGCATCATGCATCGTATTACAAAGGTATACAGAGCTTTCAGGACCTTACTGCCCCACGCCGATATCTCAGCCGGTGGCGGACGAGTGCGCGAACCATGAAAGGCGTTCCGATCAGGGCGGGCAAGAACCAATAAGTTAAGCGGGGCAACCAACTCAGACCGGGTAAGCTCCCTCCTTCCTCGACGCAGAAGGCCGTAAGCATAGCAATGAAGGAGCAACCCATAGAAATGATGTGTGTGTCGATCCAGGGCTGCCAGTTTCGTCTTCGAGCCGTGCGTCCCAGAGATGACGCACCGAGGGAAACGAACCCCAGGACTAACAGCAGGCGGTCGTCCGTCCAGTGCGCCGCCGCCAAAAGACCTGCCGAGGTGACGAGGACGGCCAGGCCCCAGTGATAAATCGTCCCGCATCTCGGATGCAGCCCCGCTCGCTTCGCGCTCACCATACTCGCGATTCCCGTGACTACACAGACCAGTCCGGCAAGAATATGGATTCCCAATATCGGGAAGAGAGCGGAGGACTCGAAGAGCATTCCAATCCCGTCGACTTCCGACAGCGCTTAGCGAGGCAGTCCGCCGCGCACGCCCCTAGCCCCGGCGATCGAAGCGCGTGCTGTTTACGACTTCTCGGATGAGAGGATGTTTTGCTGTGCCGGCACCTGGTTCCCAACCGGTACGGAAAGAAGCGCGACCAGCGCCCATATCTCTGCGCAGTAGCCGATTGCCCCGCAAACGGCTCGGATCGAATCCCATCGATAAAAACCTTCAAAGGCTTGCCTCAGCGCTGCGGGATCGTCGCTGATTCGATGCAGACTCAGCATGATGGGAGCAGCTTGAGTAGTAATCAGCAAGCCACACACCGCCATCAGGGCTGTCCCGTAAAGAGGGAGGGCCACGGACCAAGGTCTTCGCGAACTGAAGCGAAAGGCAATTGCAGCCGCCAAGATCGATGCCGTTCCACCGATGCCCACGAGCGGATACAGGATTTCGCCATTTCCGAGATCCGCCATTCGACTGAACGTGGCCCAAGCTCCGGCCCCGAGATGGTGCCAGGCGGGCATTTCCACTAATGTCCGATTCAGAGCAGCCGCCAGACCGCCCAACAGCAGGTCTGCCAAGACTAGGAAAAGGGTCACCCGCAGCACCCTCTCACTTTTCATGGTATCTCCTCCCCTTTGTTATGTACTCTGTGTTACGAGGTATAAGATTACGCGTTTCTAGAATTGGTTGTCAAACCTCATCGAAACCGATCTAATAACCTACCGCACATGTGCGAGAATTCATTCATTTCTTTAGAACTGATGCCGAGGTACACTACCTCTTTACCCGATGTAACCGATTCCCGAGGTGGGTAGAGTGCCGTTCGATCGAGAATTGCTCAAAGGCAGCATCGCGCTGTTAATACTCAAGCTGTTATCCGAACGCGACATGTACGGATACGAAATCATCCAGGAATCAGTCCGCCGCAGCCAGGATGAGTTTCAATTCAAGGAGGGCACGCTGTACCCGGCCCTGCACCAACTGCACAAGCGTGGTTATCTCCGCTCGGAATGGCGCATGGGAGAGAATGGGAAGCAACGGAAGTATTACAGCTTGACCGCCGCTGGCCGAAAAGCTGCACGCCGCAGTGAACAGGAATGGTTTTCTTTCACGAAAGTAGTGAACGCCATACTTTCGAAGGCCAACTCGTGACGCACGTCAATCGCATCGTTTCCCGGGTAATTCTGCAGGCGAAGCTTCCCGGCAACAAACGCCGGTGCGAAGTGGGGAAAGAATTGCGAGCTCACCTGGATGATCTGGCTGAGGAGGCGCGATCCCAGGGCTATGACGATGAGGCTACCGAGCGGGTCGTCAGCATGCGGTTTGGCGAACCGGAGGAGGTCGCCGCAGCATTCGCTTCTGTTTACGCGCCGGAGCGATTGGCAAGGCGCATTCTTCAGTCGGCCTTTCTGGTGACTGCGTCCACAGTGGCCGTGGTTGTTGTGGTCGGCACTGTGCAGTCGATTGCGGCGGTTTGCACTGCGAACTCGATCGTATCGACCTTGCGGGATATCCATCGCGAATTTTTCGGGTTCGGCGCGATTGTGGCGGGGTATTGCAGTCTGTACGCTGGGGAGCGCCTTTTCCCGACCTCTCTGGCGAGGACGCTTTTACCAAGCGTCACTGTGGGTATATGGCTGGCCGCGGTTCTCGGTTGGCTGATCCCACAGCATGCGGCACTGCCATTGGCTGCCTTTACGTGTGCCGCCTCCGGTCGATTGCTTCAGCGCGTCCAAATACCCTTCCTCTGGTCGGCCGGAACAGCACTGCCCCTGCTGATAGCATGGGCAATATTTGGGCCACTTATTTCCGGCTGGCAGTTCCCGTGGCTGGTGTGGATAGGCTTGACAATCTCCTGCAAGGCGTTGCGCGAAGTTGTTCGACTCTTTGAAAAAGTAACTGTCGAGGATTTTGCGTAAGCAAGAAGCCCGCGCGTCGGCATCGCGAGCCGCAGATTCAGAGATAGATCGCCCGCTGCGGCCCTCCGCTCGCTCGGCAAACCGGAAGTTATCGAGAAACGGGTTCACCGGGATGCTGCCAGGTTGGCGGAGTAGCTGACCATTCGTCCCCGCTCTCCCGGAGTTCAACACTCGCATGGGAACATTTGTGTTCCGCAACTTTTTCGCCTGACCTGAGTCCAATAAGCACGAGGTAATCAGCATGAAAACGGACTTATTCCGGAGCGTATGCGCTCCCGGCAGGTAGAATAGCCCTGTAATGACGACTCTTCCTCTTCCCATTGCAGCCTTTCTCGCCGGCTTGGTGTCGTTCCTCTCGCCATGCGTGCTGCCACTCGTGCCCGGATACGTGTCGCTGATCTCGGGCGTTGGCGTCGAACAACTCAAGACGCAGGAATCCCAACTGCTGCGGAAAGTCATGCTGAATTCCGTGGCTTTCATTCTTGGATTCAGCGTCGTCTTCATCACCTTGGGAGCGGTTGCGACTGAAGTCAGCCAGATGCTGTCGCGTTACCGCTCGACCCTGGCGCAGATCGCGGGCGTAGTCATTATTTTGTTCGGCTTGCACCTGACCGGAGTTTTCAAGATCAAAGCCCTATACACCGACGCCCGTCTGCACAGCGTGAAAGGCGGCAGCACGGCTTGGGGCGCGTTTGTGATTGGCTTCGCATTCGCTTTCGGCTGGACCCCATGCGTGGGACCGGTCCTCACCGTCATTCTGACTTTCGCCGCCGCCCAGGACTCGATCACAAAAGGAATCGCGCTGCTCGCGATTTATTCGCTGGGCCTGGCCGTGCCCTTCCTGCTGACGGCTCTCGGCGTCGAACGCTTTCTCAAGTTTTACAGCCGCTTCCGTGCCCACATGCATGCCATCGAAGTAGCCAGTGGCGCGCTGCTCATCGCGCTCGGCGTATTGTTAGTGTTGGGACGCTTTACTATCATTTCGAATTATTTGTCGTTCCTGAATCGATTTGCGCTGTGATTGGAGTTTTCTGTGAAACGTGATCCGGTTGTCATCATCGTGGTGGCGATGGTAGTTGCTGTCATGCTGGTGTTCGGTTTCAAGCTGGCCCGCCGCCCGTCGCCGGGAGCCATGGTCGGCAATGCCCAAATGAAAAGCGGCATCGCTCCCGACTTCTCCTTGCAATCCCTCGACGGCAAAACCGTCCGCTTATCGGATTTCCGTGGCAAACCCGTAGTCCTGAACTTCTGGGCAACCTGGTGCGGGCCGTGCAAGATTGAGATGCCATGGTTTGTTGATTTGCAGAGGCAGTATGGCCCGGCGGGGCTGCAGTTTCTGGGCGTGGCGATGGACGACGCCAGCACCAAAGACATTGCGGAATTTGCCGAGAGCATGAAGGTCAACTATCCCATCCTGATCGGCAAAGAAAGCGTGGGCGATGCTTACGGCGGAGTGCAGTTCCTGCCCGAAACGTTTTATATTGACCGTGAGGGGAAAGTCGTCGACAAGGCATTCGGTTTGAAAGGCCGCGCAGAGATCGAAGACGCCATCAAGAAGATTCTTGGCCCGGGCGCCGTGGCCCAGACGCAAAAATAAACCTTGAGACTGATCACAAAAACCGCGCTCCTGCTGGTGTTATCCGCGGCGGCACTCATGGCGCAGGATGATCTGGGCAGGAAAACGCCGTCGGTTACACTGTCTGCGCCGCCGGTCACCACCGCGATTCGCGGCAAGGCTACGGACGTGGAGCTACGATTCCAGATCGGATCGGGTTTCCACATCAACTCCAACATGCCGGCCGCGGATTACCTGATTCCTACCACGCTGAAACTCGATGTGCCCACCGACATTGTGGTGGGGAAAATCACTTATCCGCCGGGTGAGGAGATGAGCTTTGCCTTCGCTCCCGATGAAAAAATCAGCGTCTATAGCGGAGAATTCAACCTGTCGGTGCAAGTGCGTCCACTATCCAGCGTGCTCCCGGGCAGGTACGAGATTCGTGGCCGATTGAGATATCAAGCCTGCGACAAGGCTGCCTGCTTTCCGCCAAAACAGTTGCCGGTTGCGTTTCAAGTCAAAGTGATCAAGGCTCCGGTCGCGCCCAAGCCGAATCCCGCCCAGAGTCCGCACGCACATACGTAGGATCTTCCTGATTCTCGGAAGTGCTTTCGTGCTTGCGATGGACCTTCAGATCGGGGGTGTTGAAGCCGTGCGGAAGCCGCACGCGTGGGGCACTCGCGCTTACATTGGAGTTCAGCGGTTCAGTTTTTCGTAGTAGCGGTTGTCGTAGAGGGCGGTGGAGTTCTGAACGAATTCCAGGATGCGATGCATTCTGACTTTGTCTTCGCGATTCAATTCCTTGAACTGCACGGCAACGCCCGCACCAGGATGCATTCTGGCCACGGTGCCGTCGGCGTGCAGCTTGCCGTCATCGATGGAGAAGACCAGCTTGAGACTCGTGCCGGGCGTGAGGATGGCGCTGGTTTCGATGTAACATCCGCCCATGCTGATATCGATCAGGTTGCCAAAGATTGGGGCACCCTCGTTCTCTGGGTGCAACTCGATGGTGATGCGGCATTTCATGCGGGCATAGAGCCGGCGGTTCTTGCGGGATGGCTGTTGCTGCTTCTCCAGATACATGCGGCGATCGGCTTCTGCCAGTAGTTCTTCCGCGTCTTTTCCATCCTGCGGATACATGGCTTGGCCCACACTCAGGGAAAGAATCTCTTCGGCGCAGACTTCAAATCCCGCCTGCTTGGCCAGTTCGCGCAGTTGATACGCTTTCTTGGTCGACGCGTCCGCGGGCAGGCCGGGAGCGATCACCACAAATTCGTCTCCACCCATGCGAGCCACGTAGTCGTACTCGCGGCAGCTTTCTTTTAATGCTTGCGCAAACAGGCGCAGAACGCGGTTGCCCTCCAAATGGCCGAAGCGGTCGTTGATCTGCTTGAAGCCGTCCATGTCGCCGACCATCACGGTTAACGTCGAATTATCGCGCTTGCAGCGGGCCAGTTCGCGATCGAGTTGCAGGAACAGCGATCGCGCATTGGGCAGGCCCGTGAGATAGTCGGTGGTGGCTGAGTTTTCGGCTTGCTGGTATTTCTCTGCATTCTCAATCGCCAGTGCCATCTTCGAACTGATGGCCAAAAGGATGCGCAAGTTATCCGAAGTAAACGCATCCCGTTCGCCGCGATAGAGAGCGAGCACTCCGATTACCCCGGTTACACCTTCCAGCGGAATCGCCAAGGCGGAGCGCAGCGTGCTGAACTTTGTAGGATCGTTTAAATATCCAGGCTCAACCGACGGGTTGCCGTTAATGATCGGCTTCTTATTATGCGCCACCCATCCCGAGAGCCCTTGTCCCAGAGGAATGCGCAACGACGAAAACAAACGGAAGTTGTCGCCATTCACATACCCGGGAATCAACTCATCGTTTCGCCGAACATAAATCGCGATGGCGTCGTACGGAACCAGCGACCTCAGCTTCACGGAGAATACCGAGAGTGTCTCAACCAGGCTGAGTGAAGCGCCCAAATCCTGGCTGAGCTCGAAGAGCGTTTGGGCTTCTTGCCGGGCCGCCGCGATCGAGGACAGGAAGTTGGCTTCGTGGCCCAAACCATCCTTCACCGAAATGTTCTCGAATCCCGCGGCAGGCGCCGAGCCCCGTTCCACCTTGACCTCGGTCGAGAGCAGCGGATTTACCTCGCGCCCAAACTGAGCCAGTGCCATCTTCTCGAGGCTGAGATATCGCTTCTTCAGAATGTCGACGACTTTCGGATCGAAGGATTTCCCCGACTCTGCCGCCAGGCGCTGCATGACTTCATTCAGCGGCAGTGCCCGCCGATACTGGCGATCCGAAGCTAGCGCGTCCAGATAATCGACGGCGGACAAAATGCGCGCGCCAATCGGAATCTCCTGGCCTTTCAGCCCCATGGGATATCCGGAGCCGTCCCACTTCTCGTGGTGGGCGCGGACGATAGGCACAACCGGGTAAGGGAATCGAACCCGCTCCAGAATCTCGGCTCCGACTACCGGGTGAATTTTCATCTTCTCGAATTCTTCAAGCGTCAGGCGTCCCGGTTTTGAGATGATGTGCTCGGGCACTGCCAGCTTGCCGATATCGTGCAACAGCGCCGCGGCGTGTACCGCCTGCATCTCGTCATCACTTACGCCTAATTCTTTCGCAACTTCGACCGCATAGACCCGCACTCGTTGCAAGTGGTCGTGCGTAGTTTGATCTTTAGCTTCAATCGCCAGGGCCAACGCCTCGATGGTCCGCAGGTGCAGGCTCGCCATTTCCTCGACGTGCCGCTTTTCATCCTCCAACTTGCCCAGGTACAAACGGTAGGAGCGATAAATCACGTAGATCGCGGGCACCAGCAGCAGAGACGTTTCCCAGTAGAAGGTCTGGTTGAACCAGCCAATCGCCCCGGCAATGCCCGCGCCCACGAGGTAATAGGGGAACGACCAGAAATAGCACTCCACCAAAATCTTCTTGAGCCGTTTGCCTTCGGTAAGCGATATGACGGTCGCAATCGAGCCGGTATTGGCTACGAAGTAGGTGCAAGCTGCGACCCCCAGCAAAAGCGGCCGGCTATCGACCATCAGATTGAGGAATGGATGGTGATAGACAAAGTAAGCCAGAGCGGTCGAGAGCGCGCCCGCACAAACGTTGAACGTGACCTGAATCGCGTTCGGCCGGTCCGGGTACAAAGACTGAACCAGGATCGAAACGCAGCCGAGAATCAGAGTCTCCGAGAAACTCAGTTCGAGGACGCCCAACAGGACAAACAGGAAGTTCACCGACATCGTGCCCGTAATCCCGGGCAGATTGACTTTCATCCGCGAGGCCAGGACGGCGATCCCGAGGTAACAGATAAATTGGGCGATGTTCTTACTGCTCTGGTGGATGGCTCCGAAAAGCAGAACGCCTGTACCCACGGTCACAACCAGGCCAATAAAGAGCTTGGCCGGGACGGTCAGGTTTCTCCACGACTGTGACTGAGCAGCCATTCGGGTTCTGTCGGTCTCGGGGGAGCACAGCAGATTGTCTAAATAGAAATAGCATCTAACTGTGTTTAGGAACAGTGATTTACGGGATTTCGCAGAAACTTCGGTAACGTTCCGGATGTGACCGGAAGAAGCCCGATGCGGGCGGGCGGAGCATGCTCAGAAACTCTCCGAGGATTCAGTGATTTAGGCTTAAGTTTTATTCTGACCCGTCACCGGGCCTGGTTTATAATCGCGCCCTATCCACGGGAGGCCTTATGACACCTTCCTCCGGGCCCTGCAAGAGAGCCAACCTTTCTGAATCAACCCATCGGCAGCTCAAGATGTATGCACTCGCGGCAGGAGCAGCGGGAGTGAGCGTAATGGCCCTGACCGGACCTTCTGCGGCGAAGATCGTCTACACCCCGGACCACGCGAAAATGTCGCACGTTGGCACTTTTCCTTTTGCCCTCGATCTAAACCATGACGGGATTCCAGATTTTACTTTTCCCACGAGTAGCTTCGTTAACTCTGGATTTTTTCAAAGTGCTATGGCTGTGTCTCCTGTCGCCAAGAACAACCGCGCATGGGGAGATCAATTCGCCTCCGCTCTGAAAGCCGGGGTTCGTGTCGGAGTGAACGAAAAGTTCGATAATCCTGGAAATCTATTGATGGGCTTGAGTTCAGGAACCTCCGGCGGGTTCCATGGCTTTCGCGGACCATGGGAGGGCACGGGCAAAGGTGTTAAGAACCGCTATCTCGGTCTGAAGTTTGTCATCAAGGGAGAAATTCACTTCGGCTGGGCGCGGATCAACTTTACCAACCCATCGCACGTAATCCTGACTGGCTACGCCTACGAAACCATTCCAAACAAGCCGATCGTCACCGGCAAGACGGATGGGCCAGACAATGCCAGTGGTGAAGAATCAAATGCGACTCTCACCGCGCCGACTCCGGAACCTGCCACGCTGGGAGCACTGGCAATGGGAGCAGGTGGACTGTCGATCTGGCGGCGCGAGGAAAATTAAACGCCGAATTTCACCCACCCAAACTTACAGCTCCACCCGAGTATCCAGCGATTCTTCACGGTGTGCGCGGGATCATCCGAAATACCTGCAAATACGAGTTGTCGTAAGGTTTTGGCACTAAAGCGGACACCGGACTAGGCACTAGAAACCAGCTATCAGACCTACGTGCGAGGTTCTATATAGCGTCACACCGACGTGGTCTAGCGGGAAAAGACGCCGAGAGTTCGCGGAAAGGCTAGGGTTCGAATCCCCGCCGAAGGTGTGACATTACTCACCATTACCATCGTTTCCACTTGCCCACTTGCCTGCTATACTGTTTCCACGATCGGAGGCAACATGAAACAGAACGGCAAGTTCTTGATCACACAACACGCGCTCGTGCGGCGAATCAACAGGGCAATCGCGCACCAGGGAGAGAAGCTCTACTTCCTGCAAAGCGTGCAATCGCCCGGTTTCGAGCGAGGCGCCTACGCCATCGTTGACGACAAGAGGGGCAGGGTCAAAGACGGCAAGCCTGTAGACCTCGAAGAACTCGGTCGAAAACTGGATGTGATGGAAGCGTGGGAGTCCCTTAGCAGGTCACCGATGGCTAATAGCTGACCTCGGGAGGAGTCGGAGTCGAGCGAGCAGTTATTCTAACCATGCGACTACCGTAGGTTAATCGACGGTACCGGTATAGTTTTCTCTGGCGACCGTGACGGCGTCCGAACCCGATCCGCTTGCACGGGTGCCAATTTGGGGATAGAGTGTGCGACGCATGAAACGCGTGCTTATTTTGATTCTCTGCGTAAGCTTGATACCAGCGTGTTCCGCGCGCACTCGGGAAGTCCGGCTCTACAACATTGCAAGCGGAGAATCATTCAAGGTTTCGGCGAAATCTAAGGGCACCGGGAAGGGTCTTATGGAGGGTGCGCTTCCCTCCGGAGAACGTCTCGGTGGAGAATACGTCGTGGTGCAAAATGCCTCTGTAGGATGGGGCTCGGTGTATGGAGGCGGAACCGGTCCTAGCGGGTACAGCAGTGGCGGCGCCACCGGAACCTCGATCACAATGCGTGGGCAGCGCTATGGGAGTGCGATCTTGACGGGCGACAAAGGCACCGTCCTCGATTGCGAGTTTACTGTCGGTGTGAACGCTCATGGAACTGGGCTTTGCAAAGACAACCATGACGCGAAATATCGAATGATGTTCTGAGTGCGAAGTGAGTCAACGGGTGACCAACCCTTTGACGTTCTTTGCGAGGGCTCGGGTTTTTTCAGCCGTGACGTCCTGGCTCTCTGCCTAAGTCAATGCGCTTATAGGAACGCGACCTCCCCTCTGTGCTAAATTGAGCCACAGGGGCCCGTAGCTCAACGGTTAGAGCAGCAGACTCATAATCTGTTGGTTGTAGGTTCGAGTCCTACCGGGCCCACCAGGATTCTCCGCGTAATCAAGCGGTTCCGAATACCGCGCATCGACCTCCTCCGAATGCATAGGTCGGAAGGCGACTCGGACAAGACACTTCCGACCTTTATCCCGGGAACTATTTGGTCGTGCCACAGTTTGGACAGATCCACTTGGCGGTGAAGGTTGAATTAGCGGAAACTCACCCATATCGAAGCGACGCCCACCGGATCGATACTCGGCGGTGTAGTCAATCAGTCGAGTGAAGTCTTCACTGCCGGCTCGTGTGAGCCTCAATTCGTGTTGACCCCGATGGCGATCTCGCCCCTCTCGATCAGATTGTGGCCTGGGGTGTGTCGCACATCCAAGAGGCGGTCTCTCGTCTTACTGCGAAGATCGCTGAACTAGCTGCCACCCACGGCTATATAGTGCTGCCTCCCGACCAAAGATGCGGCCACACGATCGGCATTCGTCACCCATCGGGCATTCCCGAGGGATCATTTCTGTGCGTGAACTGCTCCATGAGTCGCTCTACCACGATCTCAACCACGTCAAACAAGTCGAAGGGAACACGCAACGCCTTCTGTGGAATCAGTTGGGAAACATGCAGGCTTTTTATGCGGCTTGAATCGATAGCTCTCCTTGAGGAGGGAACTTAGCGTCTCCGACACTGGTCGTGGCGCTCCTTTTTCAGCCTGGCTCGTTAGGCATTTGGACAATCTGCCATCTTCTTTCTTCATGCGCAGGCGCTGCCGACTTTCGTGACGAAACCATTTCCTTGAGGAGCACGGGGCAGCTTTCCCTCGTTGAGTTCCGGCTTTCGCGCTGGAATTACATCCGACACTTCGGAGGGTCTGCGTTCAGCCCATTCAGTAGCTTCTTTGCGGCTCCAAGGTCAGGATTAAATTGCAGTACCCGCAAGGTGTACGTACGCGCCTCGTCAAACTGCCCCACGCCGCAGAAGGTCCGAGCAAGGTTCATCCCGATGCTGCTTCGACCGGGAGCTCGCTGAAACGATCCCTGCCACAATGTTACGGCCTCGCGGATGTGTCCGCTCTTGGCTTCGAGAACACCAAGGTTTGTCGCCGCATCAATCAGATTTGGATCGATCACGAGCGCCTTCTGATACAGCGTGCGCGCGCGATCAGTGGCTCCGTGCTTCTGTTCGACGTAACCCATCGCTGACAGCACTGCGGGGTCAGACGATTTCAGCAGTGCTAAGCGGAGCAGCCGTTCAGCTTGCGCTTCAGCCGACTTCAATCCTGATTCCGCAACAGACTCCCATGCCAGCGCCTCATCGCGCAGATCGCTGTCGGCCTCGCGGGGCTGCGGGAACGACACGAGCTTCGGCATCGCAGGTTGCGCAAACGCGTTTTCCAGCGTCAGGGTTGAGGAAGGCCGGCGCAGGATGCGGTGATCGGTCACCTCGGTGTGTGCGACATCTGTGCTCAACGATGCCGGCATGTGACACGAGATGCAGTCCGGTTGATCCGCATGGTGCCTGGCACCAAAGGGCTTTCCGTGACAGGTGAGACACTTTGCGCGATAGAACGTAGCCCGCTCTTCGGGTTTTACCTGCAGGTGCGGATCGTGGCAACTGGTGCACGACATCGCATCGCCCGATTTCTTTTGGCATACACTTTGCGAGAGGGCTTCGAACTGACTGGTAGCGCGTAGTCCCGTACCTTTGCTGTCAGCCAGAATGTAGTACCGGACATAGTCCGAAAGATTGTCGCCAGGCCGGTACTCGTAGAGGTGCTTGCCTGCTCTTTCGATCGCGGCATTACCTTCGAGATGGCACTGCATGCACACGGCATCGCGGCGTTCGGCTGGCAGTTTCGCGGGATTCACAATCGCGCCGCCGCCGTTCACGTGCGCAGCGCCTGGTCCGTGACAGCGTTCACAGCTTACGCCCGAATATGCAAACAGAGGAAGATTGTAGCGATTTTCAGTGCCATCGATCGGCGGCTGGATTCCGCTGACGTGGCACTCCAGGCAACTTACTAGCGCCGGAAGGTTCAGAGGCATCTCGCGGGCGCCACCGTACGCCGGCGCCATGTCCCACATATGCCGGTCGGCATACCAGTTCACCGGGGATTCGAACACGAAGCCATCGACAGAGAACAGGTAGGTGCGGCCGCGCCGGCCTTGTCCGATGTAGTAGAGGAGTTGCCGCTTGCCGCTTACACTGGAATCGCCCGGGCGCTCGAAGGCCAGCCACACCTTGCCATCCTCGGAGTAGATACGGTAGTTCATCCCCGATGGTTGGTGGTGGAGCTCGCCCACGATCAGGTTTTCCGTGGCAGGACCGCTGGCTTTCGCCATGGCAGTACGTGTGTAGGATTCGTAGATTGAGGCGTGGCACCTCGCGCAAGCTTCGTTGCCCACGTAGCCTGCAGCATCGGCCGTCGCGGGACCGCCGGAAGGCTGGCTCGCGGATACATCCAATATGCACAGCAGCAGAACAGCCACCGGAGTCGCGATCAGTCCCGTAAGCGGGGATTTTCGTATCATGTCCGCCGCAGCACGGCCGCCATCGACCGAGAGTCAGCCAGCCATCATTTCGAAACTGCACCGATGTAAACGGAAAACGGCTCCAGAGACAAATGCGAAACTGAGTCCACTTTCGATCCCGTCGCCATGGTAGTCAAGAGAGTCTGCGCGTTCTTTGCCGGGAAGCCCTGGGGTGCGAGATCGAAGCTCACCTCTTGCGGCTTCGAGGACATGTTCAGCACAACCAGCACCGCCTCATTCTTATAACGCCTCAGGTAGGAGAGCACATTTGGATCGTTTTCGTTAAGAGCTACGTAGTCGCCGTCCAGCAGAGCTCGGTTCTGATGTCTCAGGGTGAGCAGGCTGCGGTAGACATTCAGGATCGAAGCGGGATCCTTGAGTTCGCTGGCGACGTTGACGGTTTTGTAGATAAGCGGAACCGGCAGCCACGGAGTGCCGCGCGTAAAACCAGCGTTGGGGCTATCGTCCCACTGCATGGGAGTGCGTTCTCCATCGCGACCTTTTTCCTGCGGCCAACCCACGCGCCCGATCGGGTCCTTCACATCTTCCTTCCGCACCGGATCGGTGTTTTGCATTCCGATCTCTTCGCCGTAGTACATGATCGGGGTCCCGCGCAGAGTCAAATAAAGTGACGCCATTAATTTTGCGATGGCCTGGTTGTTCTGCCCATCTCCGTAACGCACGTAGGAGCGCACGATGTCGTGATTGCTGAGAACGAATACCGGCCAGCCTCCGGCTGAGTCGACCGCGGCAATTTGTCGGCGGAATTCCGCTGGCGACAGTCTGTCGACTTTGGTGAACATGAAGTCCATCGGCATCTGCAGCTCATTGCTGTGGTCGCCGTAGTATTGTTTCAGCTCGCTGACGTCTTTGGTCCAGGTTTCGCCGATGAGCACGGCGTTGTTTTCATCGGCAACCTTACGCAGGTCGCGGAGAACGACGTGGACTTCAGGCAGCTTCGTGTTGTAAAGATCTTGCTCGTTGGGATCGCCGTATTTGTTTAAGCCCGGAAGGACCGGATTGTCGCGCAGCTCGGGATCTTCGAACAATGTATCCACCGCATCGAGCCGGAAGCCGGCCACTCCGCGTTTGTACCACCAGCGGGTTACGTCGAACATGGCATCGTGCACGGCGGGATTGTGCCAGTTCAGATCGGGCTGCTGCGCATAGAAATAGTGATAATAAAATTGCCCGGTTTTCGCATCGAATGTCCAAGCAGATCCGCCAAACTCTGAAATCCAGTTGTTCGGAGGCACTCCTGGAGCTTTACCGTCGTGCCACATGTACCAGTCGCGCTTGGTAGCGGTCCGCGATGATCGAGAATCGATGAACCATGGGTGCTGATCCGAAGAGTGGTTCATTACGAAATCCATGATGATGCGAATGCCGTGTGTCTTCGCCTCTTGCTGCAGCCGATCGAAGTCCGCCAGCGTTCCGTACATGGGATCGATATTCTCGTAATCCGAAACGTCGTAACCGAAATCAACCTGTGGAGAGGGATAGCAGGGCGTGATCCAGATGGCATCCACGCCCAAGCTCTTCAGGTAATCCAGTTTGGAGGCAATGCCATTCAGGTCGCCAATGCCGTCGTTGTTGCTGTCCATGAAGCTGCGAGGATAGATTTCGTAAAACACAGCGTGCTGCCACCACTGATGACCCTCCGCGTCAATAGTCTGCGTTTGGGAGCGGACCACAGAACAGAAACCAGCAACGAATAGAACGAAAGCCACGAATTTGGGGAACATGCTAACTTCCTCCTAATAAGAGGATCTTCGTGAAACGGCTGTGAGGCGACAGCAGAAAGTTTAGCTCAGCTCGCGACCTCGGGCCAGTAAAACCGCAGGGTCAGTCGGCACTTTTTGCTGGTTTAGCGACTTGTTTCCTGGCACTGCCTTCGACCGCAAAATGGATCGAAATCGTGGCATGAACATAGGAGTACAAATCGGTTCCCGGCAACTCGACGCGGAGTCGCCCTTGACCACTTTCGTCCCGGATAAACTTGCCTCCTTCTACACTTACTATCTGTCCCGAATTCCACAGGCTGAGATCATATTGTTTGCCAGGGATGCCTGACACGTTCACGGTCAAGCTTTGGTATTTCGGGCCCCAAGACTCGGAGAGAACTCTCAAACCCTGATTGCGTTCTCCCGGCTGGGGAAGATTCGAGGAGACATCATACGCAAAATCGTTACGCGCGCGGATTCGGAGCGTACCCCGCCCACCGGGAACCGGGAAGCGCAAGACTACGTGTTGATCTTCGCGGCTTCGTTCGACGCGCAGTGAAACGGGACGTCCGTTGATCTCCGCGCTTGAGACCTCCGCACGAGCGCTGAGGGCCGGCGCAAATTCCAGGAGGCAGTCGCCCGAACCCGTACGTCGCATCTCCAGGGTCAAGCCTTCCTCGGTGCGCTGGTATTTAAGATCAAGAGTGGCGCCAGCGACATGAACGTTACGAACCTCGAATGATGTCCATTCCGCCGGCACGTGAGGAGCGAAGCGAAGTTGGTGCGAGGTCGCGTCAACCTCCAGACCGAGCAGGCCGCGGAGCATCGGGCTGACCACCATGGCTGCGGACCATATCTGGTGTGGCGAACTAGTAGAGAGAGGCTGGTAATAATCTCCGGAGAGAACTTCCGTGACATGCCCGAGCGCTCCGTCGAGCGCCAGTAGCGCGTTGGAGCGCAAGTTAGAGTAAGCGGGAACGGCGCGATGGTAGCGATATTCTCCAACCGCAGCCCATCCCGTGAACAGCGGCCACACCGAGCCGAAGTGATAGCCGCCAGGATCGTACATAGGATTTTGCGACGAGATGATCCGCATGCCCCAGTCGGTCTGATGATCCGCATCGGCTAACTGGTCGATCATCTGCTGTGCGTGGTCTTGATCGAGAAGGCCGAACCAGAGAGGAACCGTGGCCAGCACGCTGGCTGTCTCCATGCGTTGGCCACTCTGGTCGAGGGCGTAGGCGTAGGTCTTTTTCTCAGGAGACCAGAATGTGTGGTCGACCAATTGTTTCTGCTGGACAAATTCCTGGGTCAATTTCTGGCTCAGGTCGTCCTTGCCAGTCAGGCGAGCGAGATTTGCGAGTGCGCGCAAGGATTCAGCGCCCAGAGCGCTTTGGTACAACTCGGTCTGTACCGGTAACAGTGGGCCACCCTCTATCCATCCGTGGCCGAAGCCGAAGTTTTGCGGCGGGCCTTGCGGGCTATACGTCGACTTCAGAAACTCGTAGGCCTTCCATAGGCTATCCCAGTTGTCGCGGGCAAAAGCGACGTCTCCACTTTCGCGGACGTAATCGTCTGTGGCCACGATGTAGAGGGGAGTAGCGTCGACCGAGGCGTAGGGATACGGATAGTCGGTGAACCAGGGCACGAAGGTTGCGGACTGCGAGATTTCGTGCGGCACTTTGCCGTCGGTGCGCTGGTAGTTACGAACGAAATCCAGCGCCGTACGCGTATCGGCGAAGTCCCCCTCGGCGTTGAGGGCGAAGGAAGTCCAGAGCGCGTCGCGGCCGAAGAACCAGGCAAAACCCGGCCGCGCGGTGTCACCTGAAGCTCGGTAGCCCGCGATCAAACCTGTGCCGAGGTATGGATTGTTGACCATCCCCTGAACCATGCTCACGCGCGCCCAGTCGTAGGCTTGTTGCAGTTGTGGCTCGGGCAGCGCCAGGTTTACGGTCTCATTCAGGTATTGGTGGTAGTAGTCAGAGGAAGTCCGTCGCAGTTCAGAGTATGTGGTGGAAAGTCGGCGATAAGAGTTTTCGGCTTCCTTGGGGCCGTTTACTGAAGCAGCAATCACAACCACCTTCGTGTCTTTTCCTTTTGCAGTCGGACCCAGCAGAAAAGAGCTTTGCGACGAGGAGGAATAGTTGGTGGCGTACTCTTGAACGGAAAGTGCAGCGGTTGGCGATCCAACCAGCGCGGCAAATTTTTTCTGTTCTTCCCCGAGTGCAAAGGCGTGCAGGTTCGGATCCCAGTTGAGATAAGTTCCACCCAGCGCGGCAGGCCATTCCAACTGAAAATCGCGTTGAAACACGGCTTCAACTTCTAACCGGTGCGCGGTTTCGATTTCGATCAAGATGATTGCGCCGGGTTCATGTACAGGAACAAAGAAGGTTTCTCGGACTTGGAACGTGTCACTCGCATAAAGGATGGTGCAGGCTTCCGGCTGGACAGAAACTGTGCGTGCCAACGACTCCGCCGGAAGCGCACGACCATCAACGTGAAAGACGAGGTGGAAATCGCGCAAGATTTTCAGCGGGTACACCCAGGCTTCGAAGGTTCCGGCTTCGTTGCCGAACATCCCGGCTCGCATCCCGACGGCCGAAAGAAATTCCCAGGGGCGCACCGGGCGCGAAAGAGACAAACTGGCATTCTCGGCGAACGCCGAGATCGACAGAACTACGATCGACAGAACAGCGATCAGCAGCGCTGCTTGCAGCCAGCGGATTGGTTCGCGTCGGTTGCAGCGAGCGCTGCTAGGATCGGGATATGCCGTTCGAAACTCCGTTGCCGCCCCTCGTTTGGGGGTGAGTCGCTTGCAAATCGGGCGGTTGTCCTAGAGAATTAAGGCGAATTCTAGCACGAGCTAAGCGGACACAGGTACCTCCCTTTGCAGTTTTCACGCCGCAAGTTCATCCGATCACTGAGCCGGTCTGCGTTGGTCCTTTCTCTGGAAAATGTGCTCTCTCTGGCTCGTCCGCTTAGCCTCCAGGCTTTGTCCAACACCTCAGAAAAGGACGGGAAGCCGGATATTGACCTGGGCGTCAGCTTTGTGAACGTTGGGAGCGAAGCTGGTCTGAACATAGAAACTATTTTTGGCGGCGAGCATAAAAATAAATATCTGCTGGAAACTACTGGCTGCGGTGTGGCTTTCTACGATTATGACAATGACGGATGGCTCGATATTTTCCTGGTGAACGGCTGGCGACTGGAAGGTTTTCCGGTGGGACATGAGCCGGCTTCCCATTTGTTCAAGAACAATCGTGACGGGACATTTACGGATGTGACCGCGAAAGCTGGACTGAGCCATAGCGGCTGGGGACAAGGGGTTTGCGTCGGAGATTACGACAACGATGGCTTCGAAGATTTGTTCGTGACCTACTATGGCAAGAACGTTCTCTACCACAACAATGGAGATGGAACGTTCACCGACGTCAGCGAGAAGGCGGGGGTTGGCGGGAAGAAGACCCGCTGGGGAACAGGCTGCGCGTTTGTCGATTATGACCGTGACGGGCGGCTCGACTTATTCGTGGCCAACTACATTGACCTTGACCTAGCCACCGCGCCAGTGCCGGAGTCGGGACCCTGCCTCTATAAAAGCGTGATGGTGGCCTGCGGACCGCCTGGCTTGAACGGGGGGAAGAATATTCTCTATCACAACAACGGGGACGGGACCTTTGCCGACATTTCCGAAGCCGCTGGAATCACGCGGGCCAATGGCACCTACGGTCTCGGCGTGCTGGTCGCCGATTTTGATAATGATGGATGGCCGGATATTTATGTAGCCAACGACTCGACGGCGAGCGCTCTCTACCAGAACAAGAAGAACGGCAAGTTTGAAGATATTGCCATCGAGGCGGGCTGCGCCTTGAGCGCTGACGGGAAACCACAGGCAGGAATGGGCGTGTCCGCGGCCGATTATGATTTGGATGGCAATCTGGACATCGTGAAGACGAACTTCGCGGGTGACACGCCATCTCTGTACCACAATCGCGGTGGAGCGGAGTTTGACGATGCCACATTCACCGGTGGATTGGGGATGCACACGCAGTTTCTGGGCTGGGGCTGCGGGTTTTTCGACTTTGATAATGACGGCTGGCCTGACATTTTGATTTGCAATGGCCATGTTTATCCCGAGGTCGAACAATTGCAGACCGAAGCCGGTTACGCTCAGCGGAAGTTGCTGTATCGCAATCAGCGTAACGGGCATTTTGAGGATGTATCGTTCAATGCCGGGGCTGGCATCTCCGCGCCCAGCGCCTCGCGCGGCTGCGCGTTTGGCGACTTCGATAACGACGGCGATATCGATGTCGTGGTCAATACCATCAATGGTCTGCCCCAGCTGTTGCGCTGCGACTCGCGTTTAAGCCATAACTGGATCAAGGTCCGCACGATCGGAACCAAGTCGAACCGTAGCGGCATCGGGGCTCGCCTGAAATGCGTCACCCACCCGCCGGACGAGACCAAACCTCATCAGCAGATCGACGAAGTACGCAGCGGCGGCAGTTACATTTCGCAGAATGATCTGCGAATCCACTTTGGCCTGGGCAAAGCTGAAAAGGTGGATTTGCTGGAGATTCACTGGCCTAGCGGACAGGTGGATACGATGAAGGACGTCAAGCCCAATCAGTTGGTCTACGTGAAGGAGGGTGAGGGGATTGTGCGCACGGTTCAATTCGACCGGGCTAAGAGATAGGTTCGCTGTGATTCCGCGAGCTCATCATGGTTTTTTCGGGTCAGATCCTGCCGCAGTACCGCCGCCCTCTTTCAACGTGTGAATTTCATCTACTGACAGACCCTCGAAATTTTCCACCCGTCCGCTCGGCCAGCGTACTGTGACCAAATCAACCTTTGTCGCAGCGCCCAAGCCAAAATGCACGCGCATGTCGTTGTTCGAGATGTAGCTCGATCCGCTGCGGACTTCGTCGACCAGGATTCGCTTGCCGGCGCGGACCGTGATCCGCGCGCCGATTCCGTCGCGGTTGGAAGCGGTTCCTACTGTCTTGAAGGCGATCCAGTGGTTTGGATAGCGGACCTGATTCACCAGCAGGCTGGGCTGGGCGTTCATGTTGCTTACGACTACGGAGATGCGGCCATCGTTCCAGAGATCGCCGACGGCGAGACCTCGGGATGACGAGGCGGCGGTGATGCCTGCGCCCGCCGACTCTGAGATATCGGTGAACGTGCCGTTGCCATTGTTGTGATACAGGATTCGAGGCTCTTCATAGCTGCTACCCAGGTGATATTTGTCCACCTCGGGATAGACGTGTCCATTGGCCAGAATCAGATCGGGCCAGCCGTCGTTGTCGAAGTCGAAGAACATCGTGCCCCATCCCAGATACTTGGTGTGCAGGCCCAGGCCGGCGGTGAAGGTCGCGTCGGTGAAGGTGCCGTCGCCGTTGTTGCGGTACAGGGTCGAGGTGTCGTCGGAGAAGTTGGTCTTGAAGATGTCCAGGCGGCCGTCGCCGTCGTAGTCCGCTATGGTTGTTCCCATACCGGCTTGCTCGCGGCCATCCTCGTTGTAGGCTGCGCCGGCGGTAACGGCTACGTCGGTAAAGGTGCCGTCGCGATTGTTGTGATATAGGATGCTCGGTGTGCTGTCGCAGGCAACATAAATGTCAGGCCACCCGTCATCGTCGTAGTCGAGCGTGGAGACGCCCAATGCATAATGACCGTTGGTTTGGTCAATATGCGCTTTTGAAGTAACGTCCTCGAACACGCCATTGCCGCGGTTGTGGTAGAGAATATTTTTCGCGCCGGGCAGGCCTCGTGGGCCGCACATCACCGGCGTGCCCTTCCAGATGCAGGAAGCTCGCTCTCCGGGGGCGGGCGCGGTGGCCAGATCGAAATCCACATAGTTGGCTACGATCAAATCGAGAAGCCCGTCACGGTCGTAGTCTACAAAAGCGCAGCCTGAGCCCCAGGCCTTGCCCGATCCCGCAACCCCGGCCTTCTCTGCGACCTCGGTGAACACCCCGTGCTGGTTGTGATACAGACGGTTCTTCCCGTAGGCGGTGACGTAAAGGTCTTCCCATCCGTCGTTGTCATAATCGCCCACGCAGACGCCTTGGCCCCAACCGGTGGCTGTCAGGCCCGCTTGCGCCGTCACGTCGGTGAAGGTTCCATCGTGGTTGTTGCGGTAAAGATGGTTGGTTGGGCCTTTGCCGTTGGGAAAGCCTTCGAGAGTGGTTCCATTCACGAAGAAGATGTCGGGCCATCCGTCGTTATCGTAATCGAAGATGGCGACGCCGGTGCCAGTAGTCTCGACAATGTATTTCTTGCTTTGCAGACCGCCGAAGACATTCGTGAACGTTAGCCCCGCCTTTTCGGCGATGTCGGAAAAATTAGCCTGGGGCGGAACCGGCGCCGGCGGTTGCTGCGCGTGGGAAACTACGGGCAGCAGAATTGCCAACCAGACGAGCATTGTGGCGGAGCGCTGAAATAGGGAAGCTTTACGCAAGCGGAGAGCAGGACCTCTTCGCATGGTAGGGGACGGGGCTGCTCGGGTCAAGCTGACTATCCCAATCGGAAATAGAAACAACGGAAGGAGTCTACGAGGACTCCTTCCGTCAAAAACTTCGGCGGTCGTTCAGAATATTAACTTCAACGCAAACTCGAGCTGTCGCATACCGGTGGCGGAACCCGGTGAGGCATCGTGCTCGATGTCGGTGATGTTTCCATTTCCAGCGCAGTCGATACATTGACCGCTACCGCCCTGATTGTTGTTGAAGCCGAGAACAGGGTGGTTGAACACATTGAAAGCATCCATGCGGAATTGGATTTTCACGCGTTCCGTAACCCCGAAGTTCTTCAAGATCGACGCGTCAGCGTAGAACACCCGAGGTCCACGATAGCTGAAGACACCGATATTGCCCAGATTGCCAATTCCTGGGTCGGCGAAGGGACCCCCGGTGGTCGTGGCGATATCGGGCACAGGGGTAAAGAAAGGCACCACGTGAGTAATGGGATTAAACGATCCAGCCCCGGTGTGGAAGGATCCCGTCCCTTTATCGGGGCGGCAGATCCCTACATCCTCCTCGGGGCCGCATTCGTTGAAGCTTGGCGTCCAAGGCAAGCCGCTTCCCCAAGTGGTTGTCCCGCTGATCTGCCAGCCTCCGATGATCAAATCCTCAGCTCGCCCCACTCCGCCTCCGAAAGGCTGGCCTCGACCGAAGGGCAGGGCGTATACCACATTGTTTACCCAGACCTGGTTGCGGACCTGGTCGTCCGGGCCATAGGCAACTCCCGGTGAAACGGCGTAGTAGTTGTTGTCGTACTTGTAGGCGTGAGCGAAGGTGTAGTGAGAAAGAAATTGGAGACCGTGAGAAAACCGCTTCTCCACTTTGATTTGCAAGGCATTGTAGTTGCTGCTGGAGTCGCTGCCCAAATAGTTGCCTTGATCGGTCGAGCAGCACATCAAAGTTGTGCCTGTGCTTGGGTCAATGTAGCCCGGATAGCTGAATTTGTCATAGAGGGGTCGACGCTGCACCTGGGGAACGCCGGCAGCAAACCCAACTATCGAAGGACTGTTGATATTGTAAGTTGGCCCATCGCCAGGAAACACATGCGTACCTTTGTTGCCGATGTAGGCTACCTCTAAAGTCATCGTATTGGTGAGCTGATGTTGAACCGTGGCATTCCAGGCATCCAGCTCAGGAAGGCGTTGGAAGGTTGGACGGATGTGCGGCTGTACGCAGAGCTGGGTGTTTTGACCTCCCACAATGACGGGATTTTGATAACAGTTCGGCCCTGCCACCGGGAATGCGCCGTTGGCTGGGATGGTTGGAAAATTGAAAATCGGTGGCCCCTGCGCGAGAGTGAACGCGGCGACATTTTGAGTAGGGCCTTGAGCTAGTTGAGCGGCCAATACCGGCAGGGCCTGGGTAGCCGTGTGCCCAAAGTTGGAACCGAAAACGCCCATGTCATAGCTGCGGCCGTAGCCCATGCGGAGAACGGTTTTCTCCCGCAATTGATACGCGAAACCAATCCTCGGCGCGAAGTAGTGCCAATCGTTGGCAATGTTGC
Source organism: uncultured Acidobacteriota bacterium (assembly GCA_963762385.1). Lineage (GTDB taxonomy): Bacteria > Acidobacteriota > Terriglobia > Terriglobales > Acidobacteriaceae > JABDBE01. The sequence goes on from CAVXKN010000004.1 coordinate 786,912, forward strand.
CGTTGAGACCGTACGGTCCATAACCGGCGACACGGTCGATGCCTTCTACAATGTTCGCGAATCCGCCTTGGCCTTTACCGTTCACATACTCTGGGAAATACACTTCCCAGCGCAGGCCATAGTTAAAGGTCAGCTTAGGGGTGACCCTCCAAGTGTCTTGGCCGTAGTAGAACATCCGGTGTTGTCGTTCTGCCGCAGTGAGGCTGGTGCTAACATAGCGGCTGACCTGTGTGACCTCCCCCAGCATGAAGGTTGCCCAATCGAGACCGCCGGTGCCGGCGTCTGACGTCGTGCGGTAGTCAAAAGTATAGTCGCCGGTACGACCGGCATCACTCGGCACCCGTAGGTTCATCGCGTAGCGGACATCAGCGCCAAACTTGAACTGGTGGTTCCCGTGTATTTTTGTCCAATTGGTGACCCACTGGAACTGCTGTTCACTTTCGTTCAGCGGGCAATTGCAACGGCCTACTCCTAACCCGTCGCCCCAACTGACGGTTGGACTTCCGTTGATGCCGTTGTTGGCCGAAGAACTCGACGGTGTTTGATTCAGCAGAAAACCACCGAGACCTGAAGTGAAGTCCGCTTGTGGGCCGGTCAGGTTCGCGTTAGGAATGCCGAAGCTGGTCATAGGAGTAGTTCCAGCGTCGGGTTTGCGAGCCTCTGGGTTGTACTTGAAATATCCGAAACGGAAGTCCGCCAGCAAAGTCGAACTGATGGTTTTAGTTACCCCCGACGCCAAACTGTAGTTGTGGGTGATCGAACTGCCGGCCAAGCCACCCGGGCCGAAGCCAACGCCCTGCAACGCACCGTACGACCCTTGCCCGGCCACGTTGAAATAGTCTAGGCTGAATCTGCCGAAGACTTGCACAGTCGATGTCGCGTTGTAGTCGATGCGCGTGTCAAAGCTGTTCTGGCTGTAATTTCCAGAACCGGAGGCCACGTAGTTGTTGAATACGCTTCCGTTGCTGGGGACGGGGAAGAGCGCGAGAATGGCGGCGGCTTGTGGAGAAATTTGCTTGATGGGTATTTGGTTATTGTTGTACGCAGTGCGGCCGCCTCCAGTTGAGGCATTGCCGGTGGTCGGATCATAAGCCTGTCCACCGCCCTGCAGTCCGGCCGTCAGGTACTGGCTGAGATCGCAGAACCCCGGAGTTGCACTGGCGGCGTTAGTCGCGGGATTGCAAGTTTTCGCCATTTCAGTGGTCGGAACCGTCAACAAGTTAGTAGTTCCGTTAGTTTCTCGCGTGCCCTGATAGTCTCCAAAGAAAAACAATTTGTTCTTGATGATCGGGCCACCGATGGTGCCGCCGAACTGCTGCCATTTATCCGAAGGGATAAATTTGCCGGTGATCGGATTGGGAGCGAATTGGGTGAAGGGATCACGGGCCGCAGTTGCGTCGGTACGGCGGAACCAGAATCCGCTACCGTGCAACTCATTGCTGCCCGATTTCGTTTGTACGGTCACCACGCCAGCGACCGCTTTGCCAAATTCCGCGTCGTAGTTCTGTAAGGAAACCTTCGCCTCCTGAATCGCGTCAAGGTTGGGGTTGACCACGATTATGCCTAGGATTGGATCTTGATTGTCAGTACCATCCAGCTCGAAAGCGGTACCACTGAAATGCTGCCCATTGACGAAAATCTGCTGGCTACCCTGAGGGTTTTCGGTCGCGGCATGACTCCAGCCAACCATCTTCTGCGTTCCAGGTGACAGCAACTCGAAGCTGGTGAAGTTGCGGTTCATGATGGGCAGATCTTCGACATACTTTTGGTTAAACTCAATGGCGACGTCGGCCCGGTCGGTCTTCAGTTGGGGAGCTTCGCCGGTCACTTCCACCGACTCGCTCGCCGAGCCCACTTGGAATTGTCCGTCGACCCGAGCTGCGGCGTCAGCCGAAACTGCGACAGCCTGCTCCTCGATCACCTTGAAGCCTGAACTCTCAATTCGAACGTTGTAGGTGTCTGGAATCAAGTGTGTAACGGAGTAGTTACCACTTTCGTTCGTGGTCGCTTCGTCAGTCGTTCCCTTGCGAGCGTTGGTCACCGTGACTTTTGCGTTCGCGACGGCGGCACCGGTAGGGTCGGTCACGGTGCCGAAAATACTGCCGAAGACGGCTTGACCTGACGCTGATGGGACGCAGAGAGCAAGAAGAACCACTGCCACAAGAGCCGAAACGGAAGACTTTCTCATTGCATTCCTCCCGGTGCTGGCAATCTTGATTCCGAATTTGGCGCTCACCTCAACACAAGAAAGTCGACGTTCGAGTGTTTCTCGAACTCAGTGCGTAACTGGCCTCTCCCCATCCCAGGGCACAGCTCCCACATATTGTCGAGATTTGCGCTCTAGTACAAAACCACTAGTCGCACCGGCCACAGAAGTGTCAAGAGGTTTGATACCGTGACAAGGAGGCTAAATTCCAGACTTGCAGGCACATAGGGACCCTTGTTACGCTTATGTGACATGGCTGTAACACGGGTCCATTTTGCGGAAAGGGACCAATACCTGGAACAGATAGACAGGTTAGTGAATAGCCATATTCTGCACGGATCCGAATCGCTCTGTAAACTTCTTCGTTATCTCGCGGCTCACGCGCTAACTCATCCCGGCGAACCTCTGAAGGAATACGAGATCGCGACTCAGGTCTTTCATCGCCCAGCCGACTTCGATCCCCAATTGGATTCGACGATCCGGGTCCAGGCTGGACGCCTTCGTCTTAAGCTAGCGGAATATTACGGCTCGGAAGGTTCGGAAGACCCCATTCTGGTCGACTTACCGAAAGGGGGATACGTACTTTCGTTTCACCATCGAACATCTGGGGCACACAAGGGGCTCGCTGTAGCTGCCCACAGCAGCGGATACCAAGAAGCGGCCAATGGGCATGCCTCGCGCAATTGGGCGATTGCCGTCATCGTGCTGGTCATTTTGTTGGCAGCGGCTGTGACCGTGATTGAAACCAGAGTTGGTGGCCGAAGCACGGCGGAAACCATCACGGCCACCCCGGTGCCCGCCGCGTTTCGCACGTTCTGGGCGAGTTTCATCTCTGGACCGGAAGAGCCGTGGGTGATCTTTAGCAATGGCGCCTTCGTTGGTCGGCCGGAGACTGGAATGCGCTACTTCGATGCTACCCGCGATTCGAGGGAGCTGATTCTGGATCACTACACCGGCGTCGGCGAAGTGCTCGCGGTCCACGATCTCGATCGCGTGTTCGCTTTGCTTGGCCGGCCGATCCTGGTGAAACGTGGAAGTCTGCTCTCGCTCGACGACGCCAAGCACAACAACTTGATTTTCTTGGGTTCACCGGCCGAGAATCTCACGCTGCGGGAAATTCCGAGCACGCAGGAATTCGTTTTTCAACGGCTCACATCCGGTCCGCGCAAGGGCGACTTGGCGATCGTGAACATACATCCCCAAGCCGGCGAGCCCAGTGCGTTTCTGGCGAGCCCTGCCAAACTGCCGTTGAGCGAAGAGTATTCTATAGTCGCGCGAGTGCGAGAACGAAACCCGACGCAGTCGGTCATGATCTTGGCCGGGACGACCACCATCGGCACGCAAGCTGCGGCAGAGTACATCTGTGCGCCGCAATCGTTAGAGGATTTGCTGCAACGGCTCGGCGTTTCGAATGCGGCGGAAATCAAGCCTTTCGAAGCTGTCTTACGAGTGAAGGTTACGCGAGGTGTGCCCGTAGCGATGGAACTGGTTGCGTTACGCAAGACCGCGTCATAGATTGCCTCACTCGGATGGCGACTTGAAGCGGGCATCCAACTCTCTCGCTTTCTGGAACTCTATTGCCGCCCCCGCCTTGTCTCCTTTCCTCTCTAGCGCCAAGCCAAGTTGGTAATGAGCGGGCGCATAGGTTGGATGGGAATCGATCGCGGAACGAAATTGGGAGATGGCTCCCTCCAAATCTCCAGCCTCAAGTAGGCGTCGTCCAGAGTTAGTGGTAAAGGTAGCGGCCTGAAGACTGGTTTTTTGCTGGCTGATCTCGGCACCCGCGCGGCTCTCAAGGGCTGCTGCTTGAGTGTCTCCGAGTTGCCGTAGGACAGCAGCCAAAGTGGTATGCGCTCCCGCAAAATCAGGTTGCAGTCGTATGGCTTCCCGGAGTGCATTGGCCGCTCCCGGCAGTTTGTTCATTTGCTTAAGCACCGCACCCAAGGTGTAGAAGGCCTCGGCGTAGTCGGGCTTAACCCGGATAGCATTCTGCAACTGCTCAACCGCCGCTGGAAAATCTCCGGTTTGCCACAATGTAACTCCGTAGGTGTAGTAAGCATCTGCCAGCTCAGGGTCGAGGCGGATCGCCTCTTTCAATTCCCCGACTGCCCCGGCTAAGTCGTCTTGGAACTTTAATGCCACTGCCAAGTCGTAGTGAAGGTGAGCTTTGTCCGGTGAAATTTTCAATGCGTCCCGCAGTTCTCGTGAAGCCGCATCAAAGTCGGACTTTTGCAAATACGCGAGCGCAAGATTCCCTCGAATTCCGGAATCGTCCGGATGCAATCTCAACGCCGCCTGAAATTCTTTGATAGCGGCATCGCCCTGCCCGTATTGCATGAGGGCAAGACCCAGGTTGTTGTGCGCCTCGGGGTCGTTGGGAGTTAGCTCAATCACCCTTGCGAACGCAGTTGCGGCCTTCTCGGGATCACCCGAACGCTGGAGCAACAACCCCAGGCGGGTTTGAACCGCAACCACATTCGGCGTCAATTCTGCCGCCTGTTCGTACGCTTGTAGTGCGGCGTCGAGATTGCCCTTTGCCTCGAGTGCGGTTCCCAGGTAATACTCGGCTGTCCCGTCTTTGAGATTCAGTTGAACGGCCTCCTGCAGAAACGGCAGAGCCTGGTCGCGTTCGCCGCGATTTAAAAGCGCCACTCCCAGGTGAAGCTGCGCGGGCTCATATTTTTGATCTAGCTTCAGCGCCGCGCGGAACTCTTTTTCGGCATCCTGCATTTGCAGTTGTTGAGCCTGCAGCACGCCGAGGTCATCGTGCAACTCCGCGCGTGCGGGTTGCAACGCCGCCGCTTTTTTCATCTCCGAAATAGCATCGTCCGTTTTGTGCTGCAGACTGAGCACACGAGCCAGGGCCTGATGCGCGTCGGCTTGCTCGGGGGCTAGGCGCACCGCTACACGTAGCTCCTGGGCTGCTTCTTCCTGCAATCCCTTGGTCGAGAGTGCTTCCGCCAGATAAGCGTGCGCGATTGCCAACCCCGGCCTGAGCCGAGCGACGGTACGGAACTGTTTGATTGCGCCATCCACATCGCCCTGTAGAAGCATCAATTGTCCAAGGGCATTCTGCGCGTCTACTTTTTGGGGATCGAGTTTGATGGATTGTTCAAAAGCCGCGCGCGCCCCCGCGGTGTCGCCCTTTTGCATGGCCGCCTGGCCCCGTTGATACGCGGCGGAGGCTGCAGTCGTCTGCGCCTGTGACAGCCAGACAAACACGTTCACTTCCAGTGCGATGAGAACCAGGCAGAATCCAGCGCGGCTGCGCTTTCCGGCGAATGGCAAGAACACAGTGAGCATAGGTTACGTGTTATGCTGCTTTCCTTCAATAGCGTGAGAGAGCGCAGCAGCCGGCCGTTAAAACGCGATCTCACTTGCGCTTGGTGGTTGGAGGTCGTGTTGTTCGCATTCATCCGCATCGCGATTCTTCTGTTAACGATGAGCAGCGGTTACCAGATCCTCGCGCAGTCCGAGCCTGCAGCGCCGGCGCCTCATGCATCGAAAGAGGCACAACCGTCCTCGCCCGAGACTCCATCTTCAACCTTCGATGCAGTTCGCAAACTGATGCAAGAGGGCAAGTACGATGAAGCGCTTTCCCAGTTGCAAGCGCTCGCCACGCAGAATCCAAAGCTGCCTGGGTTATCTCACGAACTGGGAGCGGCTTACTACAAAAAAGGAGACTATGTGAAGGCCACCGGATTTTTGAAACGGGCGGTCGACGAAAATCCAAAGGACAGCGAAGCCGTGCAATTGCTGGGTCTCTCTTATTATCTTGCTGGACGTCCAAACGAGGCCATTCCATTTCTTGAAAAGGTCCAGGCCTGGTATTCCTTCGCGAATGTCGATGCTGCTTACATTTTGGGAGTTTGTTATATCCAGGCAAAGAACTATCCGCAAGCTCGCAATGCCTTCGCGCGGATGTTTGACGTGCCGGCAGATTCTGCCGCCAGCTATTTATTCACGGCACGTATGCTCTTGCGACAGGAATTCGATCCCATCGCGGAGGAATATGCCCAAAAGGCCGTCGCACTGGACCCCAAGCTTCCCTTGGCTCACTTCCTGCTGGGCGAACTTTACCTATACAAGTCGCGCATCCCTGAGGCCATCACTGAATTCGAAAAGGAGAAGGCAATCAACCCGGCGCATGCTCCGACTTACTACAAGTTGGCTGACGCTTATTCACGCATTCAGAAGTTCGATGACGCCGAACGCCTGCTACAGCGCTCCATATGGCTCAACGCAACCTCGACCGGTCCCTACATCCTGATGGGGAAAGTGCTCGATAAGAAGGGTGAATTTGACCTGGCTGTCCGTGCCCTGCAGCGCGCAGCTACGATGGATCCAAATAATTCGATCACTCATCACTTGCTGGGCCAGGCTTACCGTGACTTGGGCCGCAATGAAGATGCGGAGAGAGAATTGAAACTGGCCGAGCAGCTACAGGAGCGCGACGGCGGGAAGCAATGACAGCCGGGCAACTCATGCGATCACTGGTGGCCTGAAGGCAATGGAGCGTCCTGTTCCTCAGCTAATCGGTCGATCATTTCCTTGGGCAGTTGCTGCAGGAACTCGAGGAAAACTCCGTTGGTCCAACCGAAGCCGATCACATTGGCTTGATACCCGGCGCTCACACGCGCCTCCGATGAACGCGTGACCACATCATACTTTTCCCGGATGGTCCCTTCTCGTCGGAAATTCTCCGCGACGGTGGAAAGAAACTTGTATGCAATTCGGTCCGCATCAGCAGTGTAGCCGTAGCGGCGCAGCCCTTCAACCGCCAGCGATTGAAGAGGGGCCCATCCATACGGATAATCCCACTGCATGCCGGTATCGATCGGACTTGTCGCCAGCCCTCCCGGCTGTTCGAAGATTTTCACATTTCGAGCCACTGCCTCTGCTTGATGCGGACTTGCCAGTCCCGCCCACAGCGGATAAAACGTGGTCACGTATTCGTAGGTCGATCTGGCTCCAGTGCGAAGGTCGTAATCAAAGAACAAGCCCCGCTGATCGTCCCAAAGATATTGGTTGATTTTCTGCTTGCGCTGTTCCGCTCGCTGTCCCCACTGCGCGGCTTCCGCGGTCTTCCCCAGCAACCCGCTGATCTCTTCCAGATCCTTCTCCGTCTTATAAAGAAGACTGTTCAAGCAAACCGGAGCAAAGTGATGCGTGGCCGCGCCGTAGGGGTCGAAGCGGAAAGAAATATCGAACGCCGACTCGCGCATGCTGCGGTCTCCCTTGTAGTAATCCGCACTCAACTGAACCGTCCCGGCGGTATCGCATCCCGGGCGCGCCATGGTCTTGCTGACATCGCAGACTTCGACGTTGTAATCAGGGCCAGCGGTCTCCTGCCCCGGCTGCGCACTGTTTTTCACTACCACATAGGTTCGAGCCAACTCGGGATGCAGGAGAAAGTAGCCGATAACTTTGTGGCGGAGTCCGGTCTCATCCTGAAGGCTCTCAGGAGCCGGCCCGTTGCCGAAATCGTAATAGCGTGACAGCCCGGTCGAGCCCGCCAGATGAGGCTCATGCGTCCACATCTCGTAGTCATGCGCCGCTAATCCGTAAGCGCGAGCGAGCCAGCTCTTATCCTCATGTCCCTCAGCCTTCTGCGCGTTATAAACTTCCATGATCATGGAAGTCAGAAATGGTGGCTGGGAGCGAGTCAGGTAATAGGTGCGATTGGCGTTCAACACCGTTCCGTAGTGCTCGATTTCAAAGAAAAAGTTCTCCACCATTCCGCGTGCCAGGTCGACTCGGTGAGCGCGGACCAACCCAAGAATAATGAAATAGCTATCCCATCCATACATTTCGTTGAACCGGCCGCCGGGCACGACGTAGCTATTTGGCAGGAACAGCAAACCTTGGGGCGAAATCGCATCCACACCGGCCTGCCCGGGATGCTGAATGACCATAGGCAAGTGTGCAACGTGCAGCCTGCAGGCGTGTTCGAGCTGCCTCACCGAATCAGGCTCGGAGAAGCCTGCCGGCAAATAAAGCAAAGCAGCCTCTGGCAACTTTGGATCCACGATGCTGTCGCATCGTGTCATGGAACGTGTCAGCACATCCCAGTCCGATTCGATATAGTGCAGGACGGGACCGAGGCCGCTGGCCGCCTGTTCCGAGGATGCCCTCCCTGCGCGAGGGTAGAGAGCAAAGAGAAAAATCGAGAGGATGACAGAGGCACGGGTCAAACTCGGCAGACGCGTTCGAACCATAGTCTTCGAATCCTCTGGTGGTTAAGCCTACATCGCGACCCGCATACTGGGAAGAGGGAGCTGCGCCAAAATGTTTGAATATGCGACGCCCTGGATCCAAGCTTACAATGTGAACGCAACACCAGATGTGGGTCTCATGGTTTTTCCGCATCGATCGCAAACGCTACAGGCCTGCGGTTTCCGCATAGCTGGGAACTGGAGCGGCCACTTGTTTCTGGGGCTGCTTTTGCTAACGCTTTCGCCCGCGGTTTGCGCTGCCCAGACTGCGCTGGATCTCAACGGAAAACGTGTGAGCCCGCTGAACTCCAATGCTGGCCGGCCCGTCGTACTGGTTTTCGTGCAGGAAGACTGTCCCGTTTCCCAACGTTACGCTCCGACGATTCAGCAGATCAGTGACGAACATCAGAAACATGTCCGGTTCTATCTCATCTTCCCCGATAAATCTGAATCGCCGTCAGATATTCGCAAATATCTGAGCGACTTCCATTACTCGATTCCGGGCCTGCGCGATCCGGAACACGCGCTGGTTAAAAAAGCGGAAGTACAGGTCACGCCTGAGGCAGCAATGTTCGATGGCAAAGGTATTCTTGTCTATCACGGGCGCATCGACAATCTCTACGAGTCTTTCGGACACGCGCGCTCTGCGCCAACCACCCACGAACTGGAAGACGCGATTCAGGCGACCCTGGCAGGTCGTGCGCCTTCCAAGAAAGAAGTCTCGGGCGTGGGCTGTTACATTTCGGATCTGCAATGAACCGGTCCCATGCACTCGCTGGAATCGGTGTGGGGTTGGCCATCGCGCTGGCGCTCCGACCGGGTGCAGGCGTCCATGCACAGTCGGCGCCTGAGCGAAAGGACGACCGGCAAATCACGTTCAACCGCGACATTGCTCCCATCATTTTCCAGTCCTGCGCCCGCTGCCATCGACCCGGAGAATCAGGCCCCTTTTCTTTGCTTACTTATGATGATGTAAAAAAGCACGCACGACAGATCGAAATTGTCACTGGCACGCGCTTCATGCCGCCGTGGCTGCCAGAACCCCAAGCCCTGAAGTTCGCCGACGAGTGGCGGCTCTCCGACGAGCAGATCGCAATCATAGAAAAATGGGTAAAGGAAGGCGCGCCAGAAGGAAATCCCGCGGACCTGCCGCCGCAACCGAAATTTGCAGAAGGCTGGCAACTCGGTCAGCCTGATCTGGTACTCAAGGCCTCGAAGCCGTACCAGTTGCTAGCCAGCGGCTCCGATATGTATTGGAATTTCATTTTTCCTGTGCCCATTGACCGCACCCGGTGGGTGAAGGCCGTGGAAATTCACCCCGGGGATAAGCGCTTTGTCCATCATGCCAACATTCTCGTCGACCGTTTGCAGAATTCGCGGCAGAGAGAAACCGAACCAGGTGCAGGTTTTGAAGGTATGGAGATCAAAATCGAATCGGAAGCTTTTGATCCCGACAGCCACTTTTTGTTTTGGAAGCCGGGCACAGTTCCTTACGTTGAGCCGGAAGGCATGGCGCTGCGTTTGGACAAAGGAACTGACCTGGTATTGAATGTCCACTTGCAGCCTTCAGGTAAACCGGAGACGATTCAGCCGACCATCGGCCTCTACTTCACTGACCAACCCGCGACCAAGTTTCCCATGCTCCTGCAATTACAGAATGATGCCAGCCTGGACATTCCGGCTGGTGAAAAAGACTTTGTCGTGAGCGATCAGTTGACGCTTCCCATCGATGTGGACCTGCTGGCCATTTACCCGCATGCCCATTACCTGGGCAAGGATCTGCAAGCGGTCGCCACGTTGCCCGATGGCAGCACGATCACGTTGATTCACATTCCGCAATGGGACTTGAATTGGCAGGCAGTCTATCGCTACGCGGAACCTGTGTTTCTGCCACGCGGGACCACCGTCAGCATGCATTACGTTTACGATAACTCCGAGAACAATGCGCTAAATCCCAATCATCCTCCGGAGCGTGTGCGGGGCGGCAACCGGTCGAAAGACGAGATGGCTCACCTCTGGTTGCAAGTGCTGCCGCGTGATTTTGACCCGAAGGCGGGCGACCCGCGGATGGTGCTGCAGGAGGCGCTGGCCAGGCACAACATTCAAAACAATAAGGGGGATTTCGAGGCTCACTACAATCTGGGAGCGATGCTCATGGCGCGTGGCAACACGGCTGAAGCGATTGCGCAGTATGAAGCGGCGTTGCAGATCCGTCCGCAAGATGCGACCGTAAATAATGCACTTGGTGCTGCTTTGTTGGCCGCAGGAGAACCGGATCACGCGATCCCCTATTTGCGGGCTGCCGCGCAAAGTTCGCTGAGCTATTTCGACGCGCACTACAACCTGGGGAATGCCCTGGCGTCGGAGGGAGACCTCGGCGGAGCCGCAGAACAGTTTACCCAGGCCGTTCGCCTAAGACCGGACGACGCCGACGCGCATGCAAATTTGGGAAGCGCACTTGCGGAGTTGGGCCGCTTCGCCGAGGCCAAGGCGCAGTTCGAGCGGGCGCTGGAAATCAATCCAGATCATGCCTTGGCGCGTGAAAATCTAAAACAATTGCAGAACCTGAATCCGTAACACTTGGCACTCTAGCTCGCTGACCGACAGTCGGTGCGGCACGCCTGCCCTTAGATCACGACACTACGCGCGAGATCCTTCACCCGGCTGAAGCCGGGTTCAGGATGACGTGTTTCAAAAGTATTTTCTTGAAAGGCCTTGCGTCGCGACTGCGATGACTGCATTCCTCCGATCCGCGCTGGATCCTTCGCGACCTGACGGCCGCTCAGGATGACGTCAACTGAAAAAAGAACCAGCCAAACCAGATCCCAGCCGAGAGGCACCTAAGATCACGCCAGCGGAATATTGCGCCCAAAGCTCGCGGTTCGCTGTACAATTCGTGGCCGGGAGACACTCGGATGAACAGGAATCGTGAAATCCTTTGTGGGCTGTCGATCTTCTTATGCCTCGCAATCGTCGCGCAGGCGCAGAATCCGTTTGACACGTTCAAGCAGTTTTCCGCCACTATCGTGATGAGCCCCATGCCGGCAGGCCGCGAAGGCGGTGGCATGAAAGTCTATCGCTCGGGCGACAAGATGAGAACGTCCATGCCAGGCGGCGCGGGCTACATGATCATGGATCTGGATCAGCACACGAGTTACATGGTGATGAACGCCAGCATGTGTATGCAAATGACGCCGCAACCGCAACAAAATCCTTTTAGTCAGGCCAGGAACGCCACCGTGGAACGTTCGCCGGCGGGCACGGACACTGTGGACGGCCATCCCTGCAAGGTTGAAAACGTGACAGTCACGCCTCAGAATGGCCAACCTTCCAAGATGAAGCTCTGGGAAGCGCAGGACTTGAAGGGATTTCCGATCAAGATCGAAACGCAATCCAGCCGCGGCCCGGTGACGATCGAATATAAAGATATAAGCTTCAGCGAACCCGAAGCTTCATTGTTTACCCACCCGGACAACTGCCGGCAAATGCCCACCATGCCGGCGCCACACTGACGACCGCAGGCTTTAATCTCTGTACCGAAGCATGGTCATGAAGCCAAAGTCCATGTGCAGTTGCATGTGGCAATGAAACAGCGACGGGCCGGGGTTGTCGGCCAATAAATCCACCTCGACCTGGTTGCGTGCGGGCACCATGACAACGTCTTTGAGAATCCCGGATGTAGGTTTGCCCGCGACCTTCGTCAATTCAAATGAATGCCGGTGCAGGTGGATGGGATGGGCTTCGTCGCTTTGATTGTCAAATCGAAGCCGATACTTCTGATTCGCTTTCACTAGGATGGGATCGGTCTTAGGAAAAGACTTGCCGTTAATGGTCCAATGCTGAACCCAGCGGTTCCCGGCGAACTTGCTACGGAACACCAAAGGAATGACTTCGGCGTCGGGAACCGGCGTGCTGGCTGATCGCCCGAAAATCGTGTAGTCCCAGGACGTGATGGGTGGCGCCAGCCACAGAGCCGGACCTTTTTGGTAGGCATATTCGATGTTCACGCCCAGCCCTGCGCTGCGGATTTTGTCGTCCAGTTCGCCGAGAATCCAGACGCCCGGCCGGTTCATGGTGACGACCGCGTCCACTCGTTCCGCGGGGCCGAGTTCGAGCACGTCGACGGTGTGCGGCGTAGGCACAGGGTTTCCGTCGAGAGTGAGGACAGTGAAAGAATGTCCGCTGAGCGCCACGCGGTGCAGCAGTGTGGCGCTGGCGTTCACAATCCGAAAAATAACCTTTTGCCCTTTTTGCACGCGGATGGGTTCGCCGCTTCCGAGCGCATGACTGTTGACCGAATAGCTCTTGTAACCCACTTCCAGAAAACCTTCGTCGTCGCCCATCGTGCTCAAGAAAGGATCCCAACCGTGCAAAGTGAGAAACACCTCTGCGTCGTAGTTGCCAGGTTCGTTCTTGGGCTCGATATACAGGACGCCAAACTGGCCGCTGTAGGTACTGCGTTTAAGATCGCGCCCGGCGAAGACGTGAGTGTGGTACCAGCGGGTTCCCGAAGGGCGTGGCACAAACGAGTATCGCTGCTTGCCGTGAGGCGGAACCACAGGCGTGCCCTCGTCGCCGACGCCATCCACGTTGGAGGGAACAAAGAGACCGTGCCAATGCACGAATTCCGGATCGGAAGTCTCGTTGTGAACCTCGATCGTGACCGGCTTGCCTTCTTGCAGGCGCAAGATTGGACCCGGCGCCGAACCATTATATCCCGTGGTCTTAATGACGCGGCCAGGCGCGATCTCAAGCTCGATCGGCGAAATGCGCAGCGTGAAGTCAGCTGGCGAGACTGGCGGCGATTCTTGGACCAGCAGATGCGGTGCGGCACTCCAGCACGCCGCACCGCCCATTAACTCCAGGAATTGTCTGCGGTCCATCTCTTCCCCGTTAACGTGCAAGACCATTCTAAGAGTATCGGAGGATTGTCGCAGAAAACCGTGAGAAGTCGGACGCGTTGCTTCCGCGAACCCGCGCCGGTTTTCCACAGCCGGTTGTGGCACGCCTGTATCCCTGCCCAACCCGACTGCCGGTCCAACGCCCGATGTTCCGGGCAACCAGCCAGCTATCGGCGATTTGACTAATTCGTTTAATTTCTCGAAGAAATGAAATAACGTTCGGCGCGAAAAAAACCGGCGCCCTTTAGAGCCGCAACGCTCTGATAGGCGCCGGTTGTTTTTTGTCGCGAAATCCAATCCTGATGTCCAGGTTTGCTCAGCCTTACCCTCCGCTCACCCGCTTGCAAGTTCGAACTTGAACCCTGAAACTATGCGCATGCGTCTTTCTGTCTCCGGCAAAGTTGCTCTCATCACTGGCGGTTCGCGTGGCATCGGGGCAGCTGCGGTGCGAATGTTTGTGGCAGCGGGCGCGCGTGTGCTGTTTAGTTACGAGAAATCGAAAGCGCAGGCCGATCGACTGGTCGAGGAATTGGGCGGGGACAAGTGTGCTGCGGCGATCGCCTGCAATCTTTCTGGAACAGAGACAGCGCGGGAGTTGGTGGCTGGCGCAGTCGAGCGTTTCGGCCGGCTCGATATCCTGGTTGCCAATCATGGGATCTGGACGGCACAAGACGTGCCCGTCGATCAGATGGATGATTCGCAATGGCGCAGGACGGTTGCCATCAACCTGGACAGCGTCTTCGCGTTGATTAAACATTCGGTTGCTCAAATGAAGAAGCAGGAGAAGTCGGGCACCGCCGCAGGTCACATCGTGCTGGTCAGTTCGACTGCCGGGCAGCGTGGCGAAGCTTTTCATTGCGACTACGCCGCGACCAAGGGTGCGCTGATCAGCATGGTGAAAGGGCTTTCCACCGAACTGGCGCGCGACGGCATTTATGTGAATTGCGTGGCGCCGGGTTGGGTGGATACGGATATGTCGGCAGCCGCGCTGAATGATCCGAAGAGCCGGGCTGCGATTTTCGCGACCATCCCGCTGGGACGGGTCGCGAAGCCGGAGGAAATTGCGGCTCCAATCCTGTTCTTGTGTACGCCCGCGGCAGGTTTCATTACGGGCGAGGTTTTCAACGTGAACGGCGGGGCCGTGCTGGCGGGATAATGCCTACGCGGGCAGCTACAATGGCAATGTCGGCGTCTAAGCAATGGGAAGCATGAAGCATCTTCTATTCGCCTTTTTATTGAGCGGGCTGGCCCTTGGGCAAGCGAACCCGAACACGGCTGCTCCCTTGACTGCGGCGCAATCGATTCCAGTTGATCAGGAAAACGCCCGCAAGGCCAAAGCTCTGCTCGATCAAATGGTCGAGGCTTTGGGTGGAAATGCTTACCTGAATATTGAAGACATCAGCCAGGAAGGTCGCACCTATAGCTTTCATTTGGGGGAATCGGAGGGCACTGGAGTCTTGTACTGGCGCTTCTACAAATTCCCTGACAAGGAGCGCGTCGAGCTGACCAAGAAACGAGACGTGGTGTACGTCTACCGAGGCGACAAGGGTTTTGAGATCACCTACAAAGGCACGCGCTCCGATGAGCCCAAGGCGGTGAGCGATTATCTGCGGAGACGTCAATATTCCCTGGACTGGGTCGTCCGCAAATGGCTGTCCCAACCCGGCATCGCGCTGTTCTACGAAGGGCATACAATCGCCGCGCAGAAAGACGCGGAGCAAGTCACGATCATGACTTCGAACGATCAGAGCGTTACCTTGTGCATCGATACGAATACGCATCTCCCGGTGAAAAAGACTTACTCCTGGCGCGATCCGACGGATAAGCAGCGCAATGTCGAAGACGAAGTCTTTGATAACTACCGACCGGTGCAAGGCGTCATGACTCCTTACAGCGTGACGCGTTTCTACAACGGGGATATGTCCAGCCAGCGCTTCTTGAACTCCGTGAGCTACAACAAGGGACTGAGCGACTCGATGTTCGCGGCCGATGTCACGTATGATCCGAACAAACCCGCATCCAAAAACTAACCCGTTCTGGGCTCGCTTTTTCACAGGCTAAGTTCCTGCGAGGGCTGGGTTTACGATCAACTTCCCCGCATCCGCAGTCGGCTAAAACCCACGAACTGTGGTCAAATTACCACAGCCGGACTTGTGGCCGCGGGCTGTAATCTCTTCATCTAACAACAGATAAGAGAACTCAAGGCTGAGACACGAGCAAACAATTCGTGGGGCCGTGGAGTGCGCCGGCGTAGGGCTACACAGCGGGGCTCCCGTCCATTTGAGGATTCTGCCCGCCCCGGCGGGCTCCGGAATCGTATTTCACCGCGTGGACCTGGACGGCTTTGAGGTCGAAGCCATCAGCCGCAACGTTGCGCGCGTCAGCTACGCCACCAGTCTGATGAAGAAAGGCGTACTGATTTCCACCACCGAGCATTTGCTTTCCGCTTTCATCGGGACCGGCATCGATAATGCCATCGTCGAGCTCGACAATCTGGAGTTGCCCATCCTGGATGGGAGCGCGCAGCCTTTTGTCGAGTTGATTCAGCAAGTGGGAATCCGGAAACAGCGACGTCCCCGAACTTACCTTCGAATTCGCCGCGCACTCGAAATGCGCGAAGGCAACAAGTTTATTGCAGTGTATCCAGCCGACACTTATTCCGTGGCTTATACCATTAACTTTCCCCACCCCCTGATCGGCAGGGAAACCTTTAGCGTGGAGCTGTCGAACGGTAGTTACCTCCGCGAGATTGCATCGGCGCGCACCTTCGGTTCTCGCCAGGACGAGAAGACGCTGCGCAATATGGGCTTGATCCGAGGCGCCTCACGAGAAAACTGCGTGGTGTTGACCAAAGATGGTATAGAGAATCCGCCATTGCGCTTCGCGGATGAATTTGTGCGGCATAAGGTGCTGGACCTCATCGGCGACCTCGCGCTTTTAGGGAAACAGATTCTGGGCAACGTAGTTGCGGACCGCGCCGGCCACGCCATGCACACGGCGCTAGTCTCGCGCTTGCTGCGTGATCACACGTTGTGGGAGGAAACGACGGTCGAGGACGAGCACCATTCGGTGGCTGAAGCCCTTCATGCCATGGCTGGACAGACGGCCTGATCGACCCGGTCGGTTTCGTTCTATCAAGATCGGACCCTCCTCACTGTGTTTTCCGAACTTATCGAGACAAGCGGGAGCGAGGCGAGTAGAATCCGAGGCGCGGGTTGACGGGAGCGTAGCCGTGATTTATGTGAAAGGAGTGCTCAGCGGACTGGCGGCGATATTTATCGCCTCACTCGGGCCGGGGCTTCTGAACGCTCTGAAAGGTATCAGTGAGCAAACGGCAACGGGATTCGGCGCAATTGCCGTGGGGTTTTCGGGAGCCATCGTCACGCCTCTGTTCTGGATTCTGGCTGTTTCGTCTTTCGCCTTGTTTTTCGCAGCCAGCCGGCTAGGCAGCAAAGTGCTCAGAGTTCTTCTTTTTTGGATACCCACATGTCTTGTTTCGGCGATCGGATTCAGTCTCTTCGCCCTCTTCACTTACGCGTGGATGCATTTTAGGAATGGCTGATCGTCGGGGAATCGTTCTCTCATTGAAAACGCCTTGACCATTCGAACCGCGAGTGTCCTCACTCATTAGAAATAGCTAGTCGGCGGCTTGTGGCGTACGATCGTTAGAGTCCCAGAAAGATCCTTCTTCGATCAGCTTCTCCAGCTCTGCGCGGGCGTGCGCGGTCAACTGGGCGGCATAGTTTTTCGCCGACTGCTGGCGCTCCGGGGTCAGCGGGGCCACGCGAGCGGCGAGCAGCGGCGCATCATCTTCAAGCATCCGGAGCAAGCGCTGAGTGCGGTCGATCTTGGCGTGAATCGAAAGCATGGGATCTCTCTCTTGTGAATGTAGGCGCGGGCGTCCTCGCCCGTGCGTCGCCACTTAAATTCAAACTTGAATAATCCGTATTCTTTAGAGCGTGCCGGGACGAAGCATCGGGCCGCAAGTCTCTATCTCGATACCTGATTCCAAACGTTTGTCTGTAAACTGGGGCAGGAAACTGGAAATCATATCGCGTGCGCGATCTCGTCTATCTTTCGCTGGGATCGAATATTGGTGATCGGGCGGGGAATCTGGATGCTGCCATCGGCCGACTACGCTCGCTCGGCGACGTGGTCGCGGTCTCATCTTTCTACGAGACCGAACCGGTAGAATTTACTGCGCAGCCCTGGTTCCTGAATTGTGCGATCGCACTGGATACGGAGAGCACGCCTCAACAACTGCTCGCCGGCATTTTCGAGATTGAGCAACAGATGGGGCGACGCCGATCGCAGAAAAAGGGCCCACGCATCATCGACATCGACATTCTGTTATTTGGCAACTTGATTGTCGACGATCCCGGCCTCGCGATCCCTCACCCTGCTATGCACGAGCGCCGCTTTGTGTTGGAACCCCTCGCCGAGATTGCGCCCGACGTTCGTCATCCCGTGCTAGGCCGAACGATTCGGGAACTGCGCGATGCGTTGCCGCCGGGGCAACAAGTAAAACCAGCCACGGATTTCACGGATGCACGCGGATAAATTCTTAGTCATTATCCGCAGTCATCCGTGTGATACACGACTGACGTTGAAGTTTTAGGGGATAATAATTCGACTACCGGCTTCCTGTGGCGTGGCAACAGCCGAATGCTTCTCGGAAAATTGTGAGAGGACGAAGTCCACGAAGGCGCGCGATTTGGGCCTTCCTGAAGTGCGAGCGTGTCCCAATCGCGAGAGAAAGACCAGCGCGCCCAGCACATCGGAATCGCGAAGCCGGCTGTATCCGAGGTTTTTTTGTTCTTCTTCTCGATACCCTTTCAGCAGTTCATGGACTTCGGCGACAACGGCTTGCTGCCTCAGGCTGGAGATCGGGGTTCCGTAGTGCAGGCCCGAGTTCACCAGCGTTTCTTGCTTTTTGGCCATCGACGTGAGCGCCGTGATCAGATCGGCATCCGTAATACCGCGATCCGCCCGCGCGCTCTTCGCCAAGGCATAACTCAGGCCCATGATGAGGTGTTCGTGTTCGTAGAGAAACTGTTCCGAGATTTCGACTTGCGGAAATAGCGACGCTTGGTCCAAATCCTGCAAGGGACGCGGTCTTTCATGCTGCCGAGCCTGTTGCAGGTAGACGCAAGTGCTGGGACAATCGAGCGTCACTTCGCGTTGCTCGCCACAACACTGCGGGCAGATGCGTCCGTGGACTGCGGGACAAAAGCGTTTCTCTTTTCTCTTTTCGCAGATCGCACAACTCACAAGTGCTGGCTCCTGAAATCATTATCCCATGCGAAATCGATTGTCTGGCTGGGCCCGACATCCTTCTGAAGGATGGCGAAACCTGCTCAGCAAGACGGTTTGGCAAGGCTCCATCGCGAAAAAACCCGGTATTTGTGGGCTTTTGAGGTTCCCAAATGAAAAAAACCGCATAAAATGGGGCTGAAACGCTATTTTTCCACAGGAGGCATGGTATAACATGCTCGCATCGCAGGAAAATTCAAAGTTCCACCTAGAGGAGGATTCATGGCTTCAGGCATGACCAAGACTCAACTCGTCCGTCATCTGGCTGAGAAACTTGAGAGCAACAACAAGACCGCAGCCGCATTTCTTGAGCACCTAACCGATGTTGCCGTAAAAGAAACCAAGAAAAATGGCGTGTTCGTCATCCCCGGACTGGGCCGGCTGGTGAAGGCTCATCGCAAGGCCCGCATGGGACGCAACCCGCAAACCGGCGAACCGATCCAGATCAAGGCGAAGACGGTCGTGAAATTCCGCGTGGCGAAAGCTACGAAGGACGCGATCGCCCCTCCCGCAAAAAAGTAGTGACCGGGGCAAGCTTGATATGAAGGCCGGCTGAAAGGTCGGCCTTATGTATTCGCGACATCAGCCTTGCGGAACCGCTTTTCTCCTCACGCCCAACGAAAGGGTGCCCCATCCTTGCGATTGCAAGGGTAGGGGACTGGCTCTGCCAGAAAGGCGCCTCTAGTCTCCGCCGGGAGCGTCATTGCTAACGTATTGTTCGAGGGAGCCGACTTCGCGGCTTAAATCCTCGATCCGCCACTCCAGAACGTTGCGAATAGAGAGCATACCGAGGAGCTTGCCATTGTTATCCACCACCGGAAGGTGGCGGAAATGACGTTCGACCATGGTGACCAAAGCTTCTCCCGGCCGCGTTTGTGACGTGGCCAGTTCCACCGGAGTGGTCATGAGCTCGCGGACCGGCGTCTGGGCGGGGTCGCGTCCGCTCAAAGAAAATTTGCGCAACACGTCGCGTTCGGTGAAAATGCCGGCCACGCGCCGCTCGCGGTCAATAATGGCGACCGCGCCGACATGAAAATCGAGCATCTTTTGGATGGCTTCCGCCACGCTGGCTTCTACTGGAACCGCTGCTGCTTCCGGATCGCATAGTTCAAGCACATTCATACTGGCCTCCCGGGCCGTACTCGCGCTGCCCTTTTCGAGTTCGGGGACGGATGAGAAACGATTCGGGCATTATGACCTATGTGCAGCCGGTGTCAAGGAGATTGATCACAATAGCCTGGGGAAGAACGGATTATTTGATTTCGGTCCGAAAAACCTTGCCGTCTTTCATGACGAATCGGACATTTTGCAGGCTTTTGATGTCACTGAGAGGATCGCCGCTCACCGCGATAATATCCGCATAGCCCCCGGGCGCGATCACCCCAATCTCGCCTTGCATGTCGAGCATCTCGGCGGCGCGCGATGTGGCGCTTTTGATCGCATCCATGGGCGCCATGCCGAGGTCAACCATGTGGGGAAATTCCTGCGCGATCGGCTCCGTCCACGGGATGCCTCCGATATCGGTGCCGAAGACAATCTTTACGCCCGTGTGCAGCGCTTTAGGAAACGATACTTCGTGCACCGCGACGCGCTTTCGATCGCGCTGGCCTTCGGGAGTATCCGCGGGAGCCCAATCGTGGTAGTACGCGCTGAGTGTTGGACAATACCAGGTTCCCTGCTTGAGCATTTGGGCGATGGCTGCGTCATCCAGATCGAGTCCGTGTTCGATCGAGTCGCAACCGCCATCGAGCGCGCGATGCAATCCAATTCCTCCGTAAGCGTGGCAGGCAACTTTCTTTCCCCAGCCGTGGGTTTCATCGACGATTGCCTTCAATTCCTCCACCGTCAGCGTCGGCTGGGAAACCAGTTCGCCGTTTTTTCCTACCCACGAGCGATGCGTCATGTAGACCTTGATCCAGTCAGCGCCATGAGACAACTGCTCGCGGGCAGCTTTGCGCGCCTCGACCGGCCCGTCGATAAGTTGCGCGCCTGTGGGCATGTCGAGCTCCGGTGCGTAGCCCTCGAGCGGATAGCCGCCAGTTGTGGAAATCGCACGTGTCGAGACGAAGAGCCGCGGCCCGGGAATGTATCCGCCCTCGATGGCTTCTTTGATGCCGACGTCGCCGTAACCCGCGCCTTCAGTCTCAAGGTCGCGCAGGGTAGTGAATCCTTGCTCGAGCGCGCGTCGCACCGAGACTGTTGCCCTCGCCGCGCGCAAAGCCAGCGGATATTTCAGAATGTTGATGTCGTATCCGCCCTGCGCGGGATCTTCGCCTTGCAGGAAAATGTGGGTATGGGAATCGATCAAGCCGGGCAGCACCGTCGCGTGGGATAGATCGATCACATCTGCCCCGCCGGGGATCTTCGCCGTGGCGGCGTCGGAGACGCTTTCGATGCGGTTGCCACGCAGGATGATGATCTGATTGTGGCGCGGGGAATCGGACTTGCCGTCGATGAGCACGCCGGCGCGGATTACGGTGAACGGGTGCAAGACCGGGCTGGTGCTGTCCTGCGCTGCGGCGACTGCGACTGCTACACAGAGAAACAGAAAAAATCGGCGGATCTTCATGTGTAACCTCCCGACTTTGTCGTTGAGTTGCGATTAGAACCGAGCCACACGACTGACTGCAAGGATGCTCGAAGACAGCGACTGGCCGATCTCTGCGAACTCTGCGGCTCTGCTCGGCGGACTCCTGCGATTCAGGATCTTGGTTTGCAAATACACATCTTAAATCGCAGAGGTCGCTGAGGACGGCCGCAGAGTTCGCGGAGTGGGATTTACTTGGCCGCGCCCACCACGGCATCCGCCTCGATCTCGATCAGCATCTCGGGAGAAATCAGTGCGCTCACTTGGATCATCGACGTTGCCGGACGAATGTCGCGGAAGAACTCGCCATGCGCCTTGCCGATCTTCTCCCAATCGGCGATGTCGATCACAAACATGCGCGTGCGCACCACATCCTTTAATGTGGCTCCCGCCTTCTGCAAAGCCGATTCGATGTTTTTCAGGACCTGCACCGTCTGGGCGTAGGGATCGCCTAATCCAACTACTTTACCGTCCGCGCCAGTAGCGGTGGTCCCGGCCACATGGACATAAGAACCGACTTTCACTGCACGAGAGTAACCGACGATTGGCTCCCAAGGTGTGCCGCTGGAAATATTTCGTCGTTCCATAGAAGCGAAAATCCCCCCTGTCCGTGATTGTAACTTGAGGCTAACGCGGGCGATCAGCAGTCGAACTCCACGGCTGCCAATAATCCCCTAAGAAACCTTTTGCCGCAATTGGCACCATGAGAAAAGTAGATAGCTGTGACTTACAAAAGTCACTTGCGTTCTTGGCGTGATCGCGATAAAACATCACGCAACAGATTGGAACCCGCTTTGGAGGCGGAGTTCGGGGGCCCTAAAACGATGATTCCGGAATCGCATCCGCTGCAGCAGTTGTTTATTGAGCTAATTGGCAGGCACTACGCCGAGGAGATTGGGATTCGCGACCCTCAGATCGTGAACTACGTCGCGCATCTCATGGCCGAGTTCTGCGAGGTCGAACAGCTGTTCAAAATACGGAACGCTGCCGACCAGCCAATTACCGATGTGGGCGAGATGCTGATCGAGTCCAATCCTGTCTATGGCCCGGCGCCTTCTTTCGATCGCGAGCGCCAGGTTCGCAAGCACATCGGAGATTACACACTCTTCTTTACTGGCATGTTTCCGGAGAGCATCAATCACTTCCGCCTCCGTCGCAACCGGACGGAGAATTTTGTCGATTGGATCAAAGCTGGCAAGGAGAGCTACTACATCGTCTCCAAGTTCGAGCATTTCGAGTACACGAAAGTGGCGCCGTTATTTGCCAGCTTGTCGAGCCATTTCGAGCAGTGCGTTTACGGGCTCAACCAGGTGAAGAACGATCTGCAGGAAATGCAGCACCCGATCGTACGGCGAACTAACGAACTGCTGATGTGAGTGACACCTAGGCCTGGACGCCTCGTCCGGGCGGTTTTCTATGGGGTGGAAGCGAGACGATAAAAGCTGAGTACCGCATCCCCTTGCCCCAGTTTCCTGTACCTGCGCAACATCTGAAACGACTCTCCAGGATCAAACTTTTTCTGGTGTTCGACGATAACCACACTCTCAGGCTTCAGCAGTCGCGATTTCGAGATCGCCTCTAACGTCTGCCGATAGGCGTCTTCCATGTCGTAAGGGGGATCGAGAAAAACAAAATCTGCGACGGCACCAGTCGAGTCCAATGCGCGCAGGGCGCGAATCGAATCCTGCTTCAGGATCTGTAAACCGGCTTTGATCCCAAGCGAGGCCAGGTTTTGTTTTATTAGGTCGGCTGCGCGTGCGGACGATTCCACAAAGTGAACCATGCCGGCGCCGCGGCTTATCGCTTCGATGCCCACGGCTCCAGTTCCCGCAAAGAGATCGAGCCAAACCGTTCCTTCGAGGGCCGCCTGATTTCCCGCCGTGAGCACGTTGAACAACGTCTCTCGCAAGCGATCAGCGGTTGGACGAAGATCCAGGCCGGGTAACGACTTTAGCTGTCGGCTGCGGTATTTTCCTGCAATCACTCTCATAGTCCACACAATCCCGGCGGCCTCAGCACCTTTGATTATTGCGGCCGCATCTCCGGGCCACGCTCTAGCGTCTAAACTAGATAGAATAGGGTAAGAGAGGGTTGCAAGTTTTCCCATGAGAAATTGGTCCATTCCGGCAGGACGGATATTCGGAGTCGAACTCCGTGTCCATCTGACATTCTTTTTTCTGCTGATCTTCGTGTGGCTGACCGAGTCCACGGCGCACGGCCCGGCCAATGCTGGGCGCGGTCTGGCTCTGGTGGGAATTATTTTCGGCAGTGTCGTGTTGCATGAACTGGGACACGCGCTGGTCAGCATGCGTGCTGGAATCCCCGCCAAGGCAATTATTCTGCTGCCCATCGGCGGCGTGACCCTGCTCGACGAAACCCAGCGTCCCCTCGAACCGGGGATCCTGACGTGGAAGCGAGATATCCGTATCGCAGTCGCCGGGCCCCTGGTCAATCTGGTCATTGCCGCAGTCGCGGCCGGCGTGTTGCTCGCTGTAGCGCCACAAGTTCACCTCTGGACGAAGCCCTACGTTTACTCCGGAAACCTGCCGCGTAGCCTGGTCTGGGCGAATCTGGGACTAGCGCTATTCAACCTGCTGCCTGCGTATCCGATGGACGGGGGCCGTGTGTTGCGAGCCGTGTTCAGCCGCACCATGGACCCGGTTCGGGCCACGCGGCGCGCGGTTTCGATTGGCCAGGCATTTGCGACACTGTTCATGCTGGTGGGCATGTTGTGGAACATCTGGCTCACCATGATTGGTTTTTTCCTCTTCATTGCGGCGCAACTCGAGGAACGCTCGGCTGTATTTCAGTCGGTACTAGAAACCGTGCGACTGGAAGATATTATGCTGACCGACTTCGCCACGCTCTCTCCCGCGGATACTTTGGAAGACGCGTTGGAGAAAGCCGTGCACTCCCTGCAGGACGATTTCCCCGTCATTCGCGGCAGCGACATGGTGGGAGTGATCTCGAAACAGAAAATTCTGGCGGCGCTGCGTGCCGAGGGAAATGGATATGTGCAAGCGGTAATGAACCGCATCTTCGAAGTTGCGCAGAAGAAGGAATCGCTGGCCTCGGCATTCCGCAAGCTGACTGCGCGCAATCTCAGCATTATCCCCGTGGTTGAGGACGAACGCCTGATTGGTATTGTTACGTTGCAGAACCTGATGCACTCGATGGCGTTGCTGGCGGAGAGCCGGAAGCTACGTAAAGCAGCCCTCAACTCATAAGATCAGCCACGGATTTTGCGGGTCAAATATTTCCCTCGCGATCCCCGCACATTCCGTGACTTCGTTTCCTCGTGAGCTAGAACTTGAACACGATACCGACTGATGGCTCCGACATGAATGCCTTGGTTCCCGTCGCCAGGCTCACGGAGCTTCCTGAAACAGCGGTCACGTTAAAATCCGGGGCGTTGTAGACAAGGC
Organism: uncultured Acidobacteriota bacterium; assembly: GCA_963762385.1. Classification (GTDB taxonomy): domain Bacteria; phylum Acidobacteriota; class Terriglobia; order Terriglobales; family Acidobacteriaceae; genus JABDBE01. Next base: position 811,559 of record CAVXKN010000004.1, read on the forward strand.
CGCGATATTGCAGCCGAAGGGCGAATTTCCAAGGCAGCTTATAATCCACTCCGCCACCGAAGATGTACGTGACCCCAGTCTGGTTACTCGTATTGAGAGGGGTCAGGACGCGATTAGGAACGTCGACGATAAAATCGGGGAGAATCAGCCATGTGGTTTTGGGCGAGAATCTTAATGCTCCGGCACCCGCTAGTACGAAGGTCTGGAATTTGCCCTTTTCGTACACGTTGTAGGCAAAGGTGCCGCTGAGTTCCCGGATCGAGTCTAAGGTGTGGAAGTCAACGTTGCTTTGGTAGATTTGAGAATTCCTAACGGAGCCAAAGTTGAACTCCAGCGAGACTTTGGGCCTGAATTTAAATCGGAAAGTGCCGAAAAAATTCGAGCCGATGGTTGCGCTTTGTTGAATGCCGTTTCCGCTGGTTGACTTGGTGAGAATAGGCCCACCGTTGATGCTGACGTCGAAACGACCGTCATCCTGAGTGAGCCCGAGCGACGTAAATAGGAATAATGCCGCAACCACAATCCACGATCTTCTAAGCATTCGGTTTCCTCTCGAAATATTGTCCTGCTGCCTGCGCGACTCCGCCGGAAGAGCTTGCGCTGCCTGGGGTGTCGACGCTTTCGCTGAATCTGCAATTGTATCGTGAAGAAACCGTAGTCGGATTCCTGCCGGGGCAGCAGCCCCGAGGGGATGCCGTTAGTTATGCTAGGTGCAGCGAAATCGTGGCGCCGGATGGTCCCTTGACAATAGGCTGTTCCTTACTATAATGTAAGGCCCATCAGAAATTGTATGGCAACTGCAACAGTCACCTCCAAAGGCCAAATCACGATTCCCTCGCAGGTGCGCAACGCCCTCGGGTTGGAAGCGGGAGATCGGGTGGAGTTCGTCGAGCAGAGCAAGGGTCAATTCGCGATCGTGGCGGCCACTCGCTCCGTACGAGAACTGAAAGGGCTGTTCCAAGGCAAGCGAAGCAAGCCGGTATCGATCGAAGAGATGAACGCCGCCATTGCGAAGCGCGCAGCCGGATCCCGCGGTCGGCCTTGAGATGATCGGCCTCGACACCAATGTTGTTGTCCGCTACCTGACTCATGACCATGCCGCTCAAACGGCGGCGGCGGTGAGAGTGATGGATTCCCTTTCCTCGGATTCTCCCGGATTCCTTTCCCTGATCGTCATTGCTGAATTAGTTTGGGTGTTGGAAGTTTCCTACCGTTTCAAGAAGAACGAAGTTGAGCAGGTCTTGGACACCTTACTGCGGAGCAAGGAACTGATTATTGAACGAGCGGAAGTCGTCTTGCAGGCGTTGCGGAAATTCAGCGCCGGCCATGCAGACTTTGCGGATTGCTTGATCGAGCGCTGCGCTCACGCCGCCGACTGCCAGTACACAGTCACGTTCGACCGCAACGCAGCTAGGGTGGCGGGTATGAAACTCCTCCACTGATTCGCCGCTTGGCTCGCCCACAGCCCGCGCGAGATTCAGGGAATTGCCAGCGTCCCAGTAAGACCGATGACAGTTTGCTTTTAAAGATTTGGTTCATCCTGCGCTGCGCCGAACCATTTCTCAACTGCACGCAGCTCCGTGGTCTTGCGGTAATTCGGCAGGCTCTCAACGAATACTCTTCCGTAGGCTTTCTTCAGGATGCGATTGTCCAGCAATGCCAGCAGGCCGCGATCGTGGAGCGAGCGGATAAGCCGTCCGAAGCCTTGTTTCAGAGTAATCACGGCTGCGGGCACTTGATATTGGAAGAATGCATTGCCGCCCTCGGCGTCTATGGACTTCACTCGCGCTGCCACGACCGGATCACTGGGCACGGCGAACGGCAGTCGGTCGATGATCACACAACTAAGCTGTTCTCCCTGAACGTCGACTCCTTGCCAGAACGACGAAGTCGCGAACAACACAGCGTTCGGGGTCAGGCGAAATTCCTCGAGCAGGGCGCTTTTCGGCGCGTCGCCTTGCAACAGCATGGAAAAATCGAGTTCGCCCAACAGCCGCTGGTAGACATCATTCATCTGCGCATAGCTGGTAAACAATACGAAGGCCCGGCCGCGCGTGATCTCCAGCAATCGGCGGATGCGATCCGCTGCTTTAGCTGCAAACTGCGGCGTGCGTGGATCGGGCAGATCAGGCGGCACATAGAGCAGCGCCTGATTTTCGTAGTCGAAGTGCGAGGGCAGAACGGACTCTCTTGTGTGCTCAAGCCCAAGCCGGCGGCGCATGTACTCGAAGCCGCCGCCAACGGCGAGCGTGGCCGAAGTCAGAACAGCACATTCCAGCTTGTCGAAGAGGCAAGCTTTCAGGATCGGAGCCACGTCGATCGGAGTGGCCTGCAAATAAACGTTGAGCTTGTCCCGGCCACCACGCCGGCGCTCGATCCAAAAAACGGTATTGTGGTCTTCTGATTCCATCAGGAAACCGAACTGTACCTGCAACTCCTGCGCGCGTCGGGCAAAGTTGAAGACTTCCTCCGGCTTGGACGGCAGGTTTTCCAGTTCCGAGTTCAAGCGAGTAAACGATTGCTGCAGAGACATGAACTCATCGCCGTTTTCTTCCAGGAAATCGCGGCGGTTTTCAAAAGAAAAGCGTCCTTCGCCCTGTGGCAGCAAAGCAAAGAAAAACATCGAGCGTTCGCGCAGACTCTTCAGCGCGCTCGAAATCGCCACCGAAAGCATGTGGTTGCGCTGCAGCGATGCTTCCACATCGCGGCACAGTTCCTCGACCCGTCCATTGCTGACGGATACGCCGAAGTAGCTGCCGGCCACATCTTCCAGTTCATGCGCTTCGTCGAAGATCACCGCACCCACTTCCGGCAAAATGCCCGCGTCGGGCGCATACTCGGCTTGCTGCTTGATCGAAAGATCCGCGAAGAATAAATGGTGGTTGACGATAATGATGTCGCTCTCCATCGCGCGGCGGTGCATCTCAGTGATGAAGCATTTATCCCACGAGCTGCACTTCTGCCCGATGCAAGCATCAGAACGCGCATCGATCTTATGCCAGAGCGCGCTGGCCTCGGGGAGTTCCGCCAGCTCGGCGCGGTCCCCGGTCTGCGTGGTCTTTTCCCATGCGGCAATGGCGCGATAGTGCTCAATTTCTTCCAGGCCGCTCAGCACCGGCTGCCCGGTCAGGTCATAGAGTTTTTTGCGGCACAGATAATTGTTGCGGCCCTTCATGTAGCAGACGTTCAGCCGGCCCGTGCCGTCAGGAAACAACGCCTGTTCTAGAAAAGGAATATCCTTGTGGAAGAGCTGCTCCTGCAGGTTCTTGGTGCCGGTGGAAATAATCACACGTTTGCCTGAGCGAATCACGGGGACGAGATACGCGAGCGTTTTACCCGTTCCGGTGCCGGCTTCGACGATGAGATGACGTTTTTCTTCGAGAGCCTGCTCAACCGATTGCGCCATCTGAAGCTGTCCGCGGCGAAATTCGTATGCGGGATGGGTGCGCGATAGCAAGCCTCCGGGGGCGAAGAATTGGTAGAGCGAGACCTCCTGTTTCTTGGCGCCGGAGACGGCTGGAGATGCGGGCTGAGAGGTCGGAGCCACGGAGTCTCTATAATAAGCCACTGCACACTACGTGATCGTTGCTGAAATCTTTGACCCGAATCAACTCCAACTCGATGAGCGCTCCGGTTACGGTTGGCGTTCCGACCATTGCCATCGTTGGCCGCCCCAACGTGGGGAAGTCGACGCTGTTCAATCGGATCGTTGGTTCACGGCGCGCCATTGTCGGCGACGAGCCGGGGATCACGCGCGACCGGCTCTACGGCGAAGCTCATTTTCGCGGACATCGCCTGCGCATCGTCGACACTGGCGGAATTGAACCTGACGAAAAAGACTTGATACCGGCAGAAATTTTTCGCCAGGCCAAAGTCGCGTTGGCCGAGGCCGACGCCATCATCCTGGTAGTGGACGGACGCAGCGAACTCACCGCGCCCGATCTCGATTTGGCCCGTCTATTGCTGCGCGGAGGCAAGCCGCTATTTCTGGCCGTAAACAAGATTGACAGCGACAAACAACAATCGCTCACTGATGAATTTCATCGCTTGGGGATCAGAAAGATATTTCCGGTTTCCGCTGAACACGGCCGCGGCGTGGACGAGGTTCTTGAAGCGGTTTTTGAAGCGCTAAAACTTGAGACTCCAAACGCCGAATCTTCGGAGCTGGAAATTGCTGAACCAGAGATCATCGAAACCGGCGAGGGAAGTCAAGACGCGTCTGAGGCCGAAATCGCTCCCGAACCTAAGGAAGTCAAAGTTGCGATTATCGGGCATCCGAATGTCGGAAAGTCGACGCTGCTAAACCGGCTCACCGGAACCTCTCGTTCCATCGTCTCGCCGATTCCGGGCACGACCCGCGACGCAGTCGATGAGCTTGTCGAGATCAACGGCAAGAAGTTCCGCTTTATCGATACCGCCGGAATCCGCCGCAAGGGCAAGACTCATCTCATGGCGGAAAAGCTTTCCGTGGTGATGGCGCGCAAGCATCTCGACGCCGCCGACATTGCTCTGCTGGTGATCGACGCCACTGAGGGCGTGAGCGCGCTCGACGCCACCATCTCTGGCTATGCCCACGAGAGCGGCCGATCCGTTATCGTCATCGTGAACAAATGGGATCTGGTGACGGGTGGCGTAAAGAAAGCTGGGCGCGAGTCGAAAGCTACGCGCATTCGCGAGAGCCAGACCCCGAGAGATCGTGTGGCGTACGAACAAAGAGTCCGCTACGACCTCAAATTCTTGAGCTACGCGCCCGTGCTGTTCGTCTCCGCCGCTACCGGCAAAGGAGTGGAGAAGATCTTTCCTACGCTGGAAGAAGTTGCATCCGAACGCCGCAAACGCATTCCAACGGCCGAGATGAACCGTTTCCTGAAGTACATTGATTTCGACCGGGCTGCGGTGCCAGCGCGCCAGCAGGTCAAAATCTATTACATGACGCAAGCGGGAGTGTCTCCACCAACCTTCGTGCTTTTCACAAATCGAAAAGTAAAGCTGCACTTTTCCTACCAGCGATTTCTCGAGAACCAGCTCCGAAAAGCTTTCGGATTTGTGGGCTCGCCGATCTGGATCAAGAACCGGGCGCGAGATTAATCGCTAACGGTCCCTCGTCAGCAATCCCACCCTATCCACGCTGGCTTCCCGTGCAATGTCGATGACGTTGGCTACGTACTCGAAATCAACATCATCGTCGCCGCGCACAAAGGCTATCCGCTCCGCGCGAATCTTGAAGATGTCATGCAGCCGGCTTCGCAAATCGTCCCACTTCACGGCTTCCTGATTGATCTTGAGCGCGGGAGTCTGGCCCTGCGTGTTCCAGGCCACCTGAATCACAATCGTCCCGTCGATAGGAACGGGCTGACTTTTGTCAGCCGGTGCGGGTTGGGGAATCTGCGCCTCCAGCCCTTTTGTCTTCGACATCGATACCACCAACATGAAGACAATAATCAGCACCAGCAACACATCAATCAGCGGAGTAACATTGATTTGCGGATTGGACGGACCACCGCCTGCCATCGAAAACGCCATGGGAATTGCTCCTCTCGGGCACGCGTGTCTGAGAAGATTTGACACCCGGGTTGGCGAGTAAGTTCCACGGGAGAGTTCAAGATTCAGCGTGAATGGTTGCACGCCTTTGTTCAAGCCGTGCATCATAGAGAATCAAATCGCGGTGCAAGCTACTCCTCAGCAAAAATGCATACTCGACAGCAGATAGTTTTTGCGCCGTTCGCTTTCGGAGTGATTCTGCTCTTCGCTGCAGTCGTCCCCGCGTGGGCGCAAGGCAACTATGAAATCCAGGTCTATGGTTCGGATCTGGTTGCGCCCGATCACACCATGGTCGAGCTACATTCAAACTTTACGGTTGAAGGCACTAAGACCACGATCGACGGCGTTCTGCCCACCAACCATGCCGAGCATGAAACGGTGGAAATCACTGAGGGCATCACCGACTGGTTCGAGACCGGCTTTTACATTTTCACCAGCATTCAGTCCGATGGCGGCTGGCAATGGGTGGGCGATCACATCCGCCCACGCTTCAGCGTTCCGGAGTCGTGGCACTGGCCAGTGGGAGTAAGTTTGTCGAACGAAATCGGCTACCAACGTGCCGCGTTTTCACGCGACACCTGGACCTGGGAAATCCGTCCCATCGTGGACAAGAAAATCGGCCGCTGGTACCTGGCTTTCAATCCTGCGCTCGACCGCTCGTTTCATGGCCCCAGCGTGAACCAGGGCGTGGTCTTCTCGCCCAATTTCAAGTTCAGCTATGACTTCACGAGAAGAATCGCGGGCGGGCTTGAATACTACGCGTCGTACGGACCGATCACGGATTTCAGTCCACTCCACGATCAGCAACAGGAATTCGTTCCTGCCATTGATCTCGATCTGGGGCCGGAGTGGGAGTTCAACTTTGGAGTGGGCGTGGGCGCGACTGCTTCCACTGATCACCTGATCATCAAGTGCATTATTGGTCGCCGTTTCTCCTGGACACGCGACCACAGCAAGCATTGAACTTCGCCAATGTAAGCGCCGGCGCGGCGGTGCTCTACATTGCGCAGGACTCACGCCTGCAAGCGTTTCCTTAGCCGATCGGCTCCGGGGGCAAGAACGACGGCGGCAGCGGCGCCACTGCCATTGGCGGATACAGCAGCGCCTGGAGCGCCGGATAGCGCGACGCGAAGAAATAAATAGAGTATGCAGGGAAGAACACAATCGCTGGCACGGAGATCAACGACATCACAAAGAAAAGTACCGCGAGCACGATGCATCCCACGACGACTGCCAGCGTAATTGTGTACAGGTTCCAGGTAAGACCGGCCGCTTTTCCAAGCATTACGGCGACGACGCCGAAGCCTCCGGCCGGGATCAGCAAAATGAGAATCACAATGAAAGTGGCAATACCTACGATCACTGCGGCTGCGAAAGCCATCACGAACTTCAGACCCAGGTAGCCGGCGTAGCTACCCTTCTCGGATTGCAACCTGGGCAAAAGACGCCGCCATCCTTCAATCGCATTAATGTTCTCCAGCGCCATCTCCGGGACAACAAAATCCTTGGTCAAAACGTGGACCACCAGTGCGAGCAACACAAATCCCACCCATACAAAGAACAAGAACATGCCGCCCAAAATGAGGGGAAGCAAATGCTGCCGGGGATCTTTAAGCCAACCAGCAGCGAGAGCAAAGGCGGCGGGAACTCCGATCAGCACCGTCATGCCGACGACCATAGCCAAGATAAAAAGGAGTTGCCATACGAAGTAGCGCCAGCCGGCCCCGGCTCGCCGAGTCCAGTAGCGCCGGATTTCGCAGCGCTTCGCGATTATGCTGTCAAACAAGATGAAGCGCATCACGCTGCTCACGTACAGAAGTATGATCCAGAAGACCACCGCCAACACGATCAGCAAGGCGATCAAGGAGGCGTACAGCATGAGATTGACGTGGGGAAACGGAAAATGCTGCCCGCCAGTAGGACGCGTTGGGGATCGGAAACTGCTGCCGTTGCATCCCCCGGAGCTTAGCTCACCGGCCAAAAAACCCACGAACGCAAGCTTCACCCACTGCGCCATGCGGAACGGCTGCAGCAGTTGCTGCTTGGCGTGTTGGAAGGCGGGACCAATAGCATCGATCGCGGAAATCGGCAAGCGAGCACCTCGCGAAGTCCTGAGGAACTGGCAGCAAGGTACCGCTAACCGCAAGTGAGGTCAAATGATATTTGTAAGACGGCCACGGATTCTCACGGATTGGCACGGATAGTTCCTTCTCTTGATTTGCAGATTCGTTTAATCCGTGGTCCGCGTTTCTATTCGTAGCGCAGCGCTTCCACCGGATCCAGCTTCGAAGCCCGCAATGCCGGCACCAACCCGCTGATCACGCCAACCACCAGCAGCACCAGTGTAGAAATGGTTATGGTCATCAACGAGATTTGCAGATGGATGTCGGCCTTGCCCGAAGTGTCTTCAAACAGCGGACCCATCAGCGGCAACGTACCTACGGCTGCGGCAATAGCGTAGGACAAGAGTACGCCGATGGCGCCGCCCAACATCATGATCAGCAATGTCTCCGCCAGAAACTGAAATTCGATGTGACGTTTCCTGGCTCCCAGGGCGCGTCGCAGGCCAATCTCGCGGATGCGCTCATCGACCGAAACCAGCATGATGTTCATGACTCCCACGCCGCCAATGCCAAGGGTCAGAGTTCCAATGAACGGCGAGCAGCACTTGCAGGCCAATCGTCAGAGCGTCAATGACCGGACGGAACTCATCGCGCCCGAACATCTGAATTGCCTTCGGGTCTGTCGGCGGAGAATTGTTGCCGTGTTGCCACCGCCGCCAGCACTTGCGCCATGGCTTTCTTTTCGAACTGCGGCGCAATCGGCGCAAAAACCATGACATCCGCGTCCCGCGTATTCCAGAGATCGCCCGCCGTGGAATACGGGATCCACACCGAGTCATCGTCGCTGCTGAAGTAATTGCTGAGCTGAATCTTGCGCGCCATGACGCCAATCACGCTGAAGCGCACGCCGCCAATTTTCACCGTCTCGGCCACCGCAGGACGCCCGCTGAACAATTGCTCTCGAACTCGTCCGCCGAGAAAAGCGACGCGACGCCGTTCCAGTTGGTCACTGGCGTTAATCCAGCGTCCCTGCGCTGGAACTTCATTGCGCATTTCTCCATATTCAGGACACACACCGCGGATGGCCGCAGTCCCAACCAACCTGTCACCGTATGCAATTCCGGGGCGGGAATGGGTCTCGAGGCAAACATGTTTCACCAGCGGCGCGGTTTCTTTCACCATGTCAACATCGGCCTGCTCGAAAACAACCTTTTTGCCCGCCCGCTGCCCGCCGGGTTGTTCGCTGGTCTGCTGCGGCCAGCAGATGACCGCGCTTTTGCCGAACGCATCGAAGCCGCCCACCAGGATTGCTCGGAAGCTGCTGCCATAGGCGATGAGCAGAGTCACCGTCGTAATGCCCCAAACGATTCCCAGCATGGTCAGCAAGCTGCGCGTGGTGTTGCGGTTGAGCGCGATCCAAGCTTCGCGAATGATTTCAATTAACATAGCTTCTGACTGCGCCAGCACCTCAAAAACATGGACTACAAAGGACACGCACACGGGACCAGTTCATGCCCCTCTACCCGCCCGCTTCAAATCTCAAGGCCTCGATGGGATCCACTGATGCCGCTTTGCGCGCGGGATACAACGCAGAAAGCACGGCGATGCCTCCCAACAATCCGCAGGACAGCAAGCCCGTCTTCCATGTTGGCAGCAATCCCGCGAAGAAGTCCGGCATCGGCAGCAGATCGATCAGCCAGCAAATTCCGTAAGCCACGCCCAACCCAATCCCACCACTAAGAACAGCGATCAGTAGCGCCTCAAGAAAAAACTGCCTCAAAATGGTATGAGCCGGCGCCCCCAGAGCCTTACGAACGCCAATCTCGCGCGTGCGCTCGCGTACTGCGACCATCATCACGTTCATCACCCCCAGCCCGCCCAGAAACAGCGTCACGATGCCAACTGCACCGAGAAAATACTTCATGCCATCGGTCATCTGACGGAATGCCTGCGCTTCTTGCACCGTGTCCCAGATAGGGCAAGCCTCTTTGTCATTGGGATCGAAATTGTGCATACGGCCCAATGCCACCTGCACTTCACGCTTGCAACTCTTGTGTTGTTCGACGGATTTAGGCGTGACCAGGAGATAGTCAAAAGTCGTGGGAGTTCCCGGAGGCTTGTCCGGAAAATCGCGTCGCATGGCGCCAAAGGGGATGAAGATCTTGTTCACATCCCAGCCGTCGTAGCTGGAATCCTGTTTCTTCTTCGCCATGACTCCGATTACGACATAGGGAAAATCATTGAGATAGACGTTCTCGCCCACGGGATCGCGCCCGGGAAACAATTGCTTCGAAGCATCGCTGCCGAGGAACGCTACCCGCCGGCCTTCGCGATTATCGTCCCAGTCGTAAAACCGCCCATGTCCGACCGTGAGGCTGCGAATCTCCTGAAACGGCGGCTGCGAACCCGTCACTAGAAAAGCGGCATTGGTGAAGTTGCTGTGTGCCCGGACGTCCTCCTGCTCCAGTTCTGGAATAGCGTATTGGCAGTCCGGCGCGTCGGCCTGCACCGCAGCGACATCAGGGTCTTCCCAGTGCACGATTCGCCCCGCGCGCGTTCCTCCGGCTTGCAGGCTGGTGCGACCGTGGAAAATAATCATCACATCCTTGCCCAGGTTTTTGGCTTGATCCTCCTGACCTTTGCGCAGGCCTTCCCCAGCAGCCACCATGAGGACAATCGAAACGATTCCCCAAGCAATGCCAAACATGGTGAGGAAGGTTCGGAACTTGTGCGCCCACAGGGTCCGAAGTACGTCGCCAATAAGATCGCCGAGGACCATGCTGATTTCTTGGACGCGCCTGCTGGCGGAACGTAAGCCGTTCAAAACGTCCTGTTCGGTGATACGCGCTGGGCTTGGGATTTGTTCAGGGAGTCTGTAGAGACGCAACTGGCTGCCTCTTGGTACGACTGACTAGTCGGGAGCGTAGCAAGCTACATCTCTACAGGGCTGCAGCCAACGTTCTTAACCCAGGTCTCAAATTTCTTTAACGCCAACTCGCATTGCAGGCGGTGCCGCTCATGGCGGTCGCGGATTTTCCGATCCAGCGGCGAAAGAAGGTCGAATGTTATGTTAGCCGGCTGAAATTTCCTAGGGTCCGCTTGGGTGATGTAGTTCATCAACGATCCGAACGCGCTCACCCGAGGAGGCGGAACCGGCTCAACGCCTGCGGTCAGCGCTGCCGCGTGAATTCCCGCCATAAGCCCGGCGGCGATCGATTCGACGTAGCCTTCGACTCCACAAATCTGTCCCGCAAACAATACGCGGGGATGCTCTTTCATCTGCAGAGTTTCCGAAAGCAGGGTCGGCGCATTGATGTAGGTGTTGCGATGAATCTGCCCGTAGCGCAGGAAGCGCGCGTTTTCGAGTCCTGGGATCAAGCGCAACACACGTGCCTGCTCGCCAAACTTCAAATGGTTCTGGAATCCAACCAGGTTGTAAGAATCTGCCCGCAGATTCTCCTGCCGCAATTGCACCGCCGCATAAGGGATGCGCCCGGTGCGCGGATCTTTCAACCCCACTGGCTTCATGGGACCGAAACGCAACGTGTCGCGGCCACGCCGCGCGATCTCTTCAATGGGCAGGCAGCTTTCGAAATAATTCAGTTTCTCCCACTCGCGTTCCTCGACTGATTGCGCCGTCAGCAGTGCATCGTAGAAACGGTCGTATTCTTCTCGCGACATCGGACAATTGATGTAGTCGGCCGAGCCCTTGTCATAGCGTGCCGCCAGATAAACTTTGGCCATGTCGATAGAATCAGCTTCGACGATCGGACTGATCGAATCGTAAAAGAACAGTGTATGTGGCGCGGGCGCCGCCGCCCGCGTAGAAGCCGGCATAGAATTGGCTGCGCGGGATTCCTCCAGTTGGCAGGCAGGAGTGATCTCTGCGCAGAGCCGCCCGATTTCCAGCGAAAGTGCATCGGAGGTCAGCGGCCCGGTCGCGACAATTGTGATCTGGTCTTCGTCGATTTGCGAAACTTCCTCGCGACGAATCGTGATTAGTGGCTCCCGGGAAATAGCTTCCGTCACCTGAACGGCAAACGTGGTACGATCCACGGCCAACGCATGTCCGGCAGGAACGGCACATTGCCGTGCAATTCCGATCAGTAACGATCCCGCGCGCCGCAGCTCTTCTTTCAACAACCAGGGCGCGGTGTTCTCCGTCTCGGATTTCAAGGAATTCGAGCAGACCAGTTCCGCAAAATCCGCGGTCTGATGCGCTGCGGTCGAACGCACCGGGCGCATCTCGAAAAGTTCCACCGCAACCCCCCGGCGCGCACACTGCCACGCCGCTTCCGACCCCGCCAGACCCGCGCCGATGATTTTGACTAGTGGACTCACAGAGCGTTCTCTGCTACCGCCGTTTTATTATACGGAGTGTGATTCTTTCTCCCGCGAGGTTCTTATGGCACGCATTATGTTGGTCGAACCCGAGAACGCCAGTCCTGAAGCAAAAGAGATTTACGAAAAGACTCTGCGTGGCAAACCGGGCAATGCGCAAAAGGCGCTGGCGCATCGTCCGGAGATGCTCAAGACATTTCTGCCGTTCTACGCCAGCGTGGGAAGGTCGCTCGACCGCAAACTGTACGAGATGATCTACCTTCGCGTGTCATTCATCAATGGCTGCCATTACTGCCAACAGCATCACGTAGCGTCTTCCAAGCGGGTCGGATTGACAACGGAAGACTGGCAAGGGCTCAAAGCTGGCAACAACGCGAGCTTCAGCGGGAAAGAACAGACGGCCCTGGTCTACGTGGAAAAACTGACTCGCACCCCGCACGACATTACGGACGCCGACGTCGAAAAGTTAAAGAAGCATTTCTCCGACGCGGAGATTGTCGACTTGCACTTGCTGGTCGGCTTAGCCAATCTGACCAACCGCTTCACCGATCCGCTGGGCCTGGAGTTGGAATTCCCCGAGGAAAAGATCTAGTCCTGGCCACGGCTCTCATTGACTCGCCGGTTTTGCCCACGTAGGATTTCGCCAGTGGAAATCAAGACTTGCGAGGTCGCCCGCCAGAAAAATGAGAACGGTGTGCAACCTTATCTGTCCTGGTTGCTCCTTCTTGCCGCCTATCTCCTCCTGGGATTGCAGTTATTCCGCCTCATCTGGCGCTATGCCGTTAATTTGTTGTTTTGGGATCAATGGGACTTTGACGACGCCACGCTGTTTCAGCGTCACTCGGTTTGGGAAATGTTCAGCTGGCAACACGGGCCCCACCGGCAGGGTCTTGGCGCCCTCTTGCAGAAGTTGATCGAGCCTAGCATTCACTGGAACGGCCGGTATGAAGCTTTCGGCATCGGCGCCATTATCCTTTTGGCCGCGATGTTGGCACTGATTCTCAAAGTACGTCTCTATGGCACCGTCAGTTACAGCGACATCATTATCCCTTTGCTGTTTCTCACTCCGCGGCAATATGAAACCCTGGTGTTGGCAACCAATCCGGCGCATGGTTCCTTGCCGTTGTTGCTGATGATTTTTTATTGCCTGTGCTGGTTGATCCGGAGTTATTTCTGGAAATACATTTGCGTTTTGCTGGTGAATTTTCTTTTGATCTACACCGGTTTTGGAATATTTATCGGTTTCATAACCCCGGTGTTGCTTGCTCTTGATTACCTCGGACATACCGGGCATCGGTCGAGTAGATATCGATGGAGTGCTATTGCGGCGTTGACCGTTTCGATTGCCTCGCTTGCTTCTTTCTTTGTCGGGTATAAGTTTCAGCCTGCGGCGGACTGCTTCTCACCCATGCCCACGAATCCAGTCTTGTATCTCTACTTCGTGGCCCTGATGTTCGCCAATGTTGCCGGTCTCAGCATCTTGAGCATGAAGCTCGCAATGTTGATTGGCTTCATCCCACTGCTGTTGTTTTTGGCGTGCCTGTGGCGTGCAGTCAAGAAATTGCTGGTCGCGGGCGCGGCAGACACTTGGTCTCGCGATGCTGTCATCGCTGCCCTATTGGGCTACTGCGCGATCTTTTGCTTCAATACTGCCTACGGGCGGCTGTGTCTGGGCTTAGCCTACGCAGGCGTCTCGCGATACACGCCTTACGTGGTTCTCGGATTTTTCGGTCTGTACTTATATGCTTTGTCGAATCAGGCTCGAAACCTGCGACTATATTTGCTTCCGGTTTTGCTAATCTTCGCCGCCCTCGGCGCCCGCCCTCTAAACCGCTCTGACGCCTGGATCGTGCAGAAAATGAGTGAGGGCAGACGCGCCTGGCGGGAGTGCTACTTGGCGCAACAAGATATCCGCGAATGCGACGCGCGAACGCATTTTCAAATCTATCCCCAACCGGAGGCGACACGCTTGCAGGAGAAGCTAGACTTCCTGGAGCGGAACCGTCTGAATCTTTACGCCGATTCTCAATGACGAGCCATCGGCCAGTCTAATACTTGTAAAAACCCCGCCCACTCTTTCTTCCCAACCAGCCCGCGTCCACCATCTTGATCAGCAGCGGGCATGGCCGGTACTTGGGATCGCCCAGGCCGTCTTGCAGCACGCGCATGATGTCGAGGCAGACGTCGAGGCCGATGAAATCCGCCAGGGTCAGCGGGCCCATAGGGTGGGCCATGCCCAGCTTGAAAACTTCGTCCACCGCCTCGGGCGTGGCCACGCCTTCCATCACTGCGTACATCGCTTCATTCAGCAGCGGCATCAGCACGCGGTTGGAGACAAAGCCTGGAGCGTCATTTACCTCGACTGGCGTCTTCTCCAACTTCAGCGCCAGTTCGCGCACGGTCTGAAAAGTTTCATTTGACGTTGCCAGCCCGCGAATGACTTCTACAAGTTTCATCACCGGTACGGGATTGAAGAAGTGCATCCCAATGACTCTGTCTGGCCGTTTGGTCAACGCCGCAAGCTTGGTGATGGAAATGGACGACGTATTCGAGGCCAGAATGATTTCGGGCGGGCAAAGCCGGTCAAGATCGCGAAAGATTTCTGACTTGATTTCGAACTTCTCGGTCGCTGCTTCCACCACGAAATCGCAATCAGCCAGCTTTGCGCGTCCGACCGCGGGATTAATACGCTTGAGCGTCGCGGCCTTGTCGTCGGCGGTGATCTTGTTCTTTGCGACTTCTCGGTCGAGGTTCTTGCCAATAGTATCGAGACCCCGATCCAGAAAGCGCTGCTCCACATCGCACAACACGACGCCGTACCCGCTGCGGGCAAAGACATGCGCAATGCCGTTGCCCATCGTCCCCGCGCCGACCACTCCTACCCGGTGAATATTCATAAGGGCTTCTCCACTAAGTAATAGGAAAACCTCAGAGTCTACCACCTCAGGGATGGTCCATTAGGTGGGAAGACGAGCGAGGCAGGTCCCGGTGGTAACTTGCGCTGGAGTTGCCGGTAAGGGCGACCGTTTTAGCGCGTCAGTGACGAAGGACGAGCGCTCCGCTCCAGAACCAGAAACGCGACATTCTCCACGCCGGCTGAGCGTACGGCGTCCAAAACTTCCACCACAGAGCCATATTTTGCGCGCGCGTCGGACTGGATATAGATCCTTCTTTCCGAACCTCGGTCGAGGCCTTCGCTGATCTTGGTATGCAATTGGCTGACTATCACCTTATCGTTGCCCAAGAAGACTTGGCCGTCGCGCTCGATCGTGACCACCAAAGCATCCTCTCTTTTTGCACCCGGCATCGGGAGAGCGTGATGACCTTTGCCAGATCGGCGCCTCTACTCGTTGGCAAGGTCGGCAAATGCGGTGCGCTCACGGCAATGAACATTGCAAGGAGGGCAACTTGGATGCTGAGGAAACCAGTGAAGTCAATCCTGCAGATCAGGTCTGTCGGTTTCCGCTCGGTCTTTCGCATCGCTTAAGCTTTCGGAACAAAGTCATCTTTGCGTCAACAGAGAGGAGGGGTGACTGCGAAAAAAAGCAAGTTTGTCGTGCCTCGCTTATTGCCGGTCGAGGCTTTCGTCGATTGCGACTTTACCGCTCTTCTCCACCGTGATGACCTTATGCACGCTCTTGAATCCCGACAGCGTAATGTCGATGACATAGTTGCCGGGATCGAGGTACAGCTCAACCGGCGAATTCTTATCGAGAATGCGATTGTTGACCGCGACTTGTGCGCCCTTGGGCGACGTTTTGACGCTGACTGCTCCCATGCCGGCAGTGTCGCCGCTGCCAAAGAGCTTCTTGAACTTGCCGCCCATCTTGATGTCATCGGTGTTTCCCAGCGCCTTCAGACTCTGCGCCATGCGGAAGGTTTGTCCAATCTGGAGATTCGCGGTCGTGGTTTCGTCCAGGTAGCCTTGCTTCTTGAAGGCGAAGCTGTGATTGCCGGCCTTGTCCACGGAGATCTGGGCAGGAGTGACTCGGCCTGTATCTTTGCCATCCATCCAAATCGCAGCCCCGGCGGGATCGCTGGTCACTGAAACCGTAGCCGTGAGCTGTGCCAGTTGTACGCTGACAAATGACTTGCTTCCCGAGCCGACGTCAATGGTGCGGTTTTCAGACGCATAACCGGGCTTGCTGATGGTAAAGGTGTGTTGCCCCGGATTGAGTCCGGCGAGGTTGAAAGGCGTCACCCAGGTGGAATCGCTTTGTCCATCGATCAGAATCTGCGCACCCGCTGGAGTTGAAGTAACGCTCAGCTGTCCGGGAACAATTGCAGGAGCCGTAGGCTTGGGCTTGGCTTTCTTTTTGTTGTTGTACTTCGGCTGCACCGATACGGCAGGAGGCGCTACGGTTACAGCTTCTGGAGCGACTTGCACCGTGTTTTGATTCGCCTTGGGCGCTTCGGCTGCTGGGCTTGCACTCGACTGAGTTGGCGTGCTCGCGGCGGGAGCCGGGGTTTGCGCGGGAGTGGCGTCGTCGTCGGCATTCTCCGTGTGAATATGCCATGCGATTCCAGCCACGATCACCAGGATGATGAGTATGGCGGCCGCAATCGAAACCGCAAAGAGTTGCGGCGGAGTCTTCTTAATCTCCGAGACCGCTTTTTTCGCGACCTCGCGCGGCTGCACTTTCGGTTTTTCCGGGGCCGCACCCTTGAAAACCGTGGCATGCACGGCATCGGGCTCCGGTATCTCCTCCACGGGTGGTCGCGGAGGCGGTGCGATGCGTACCTCTTTGAGAGGCGGCAACTCATCGATTTCGGAAAAGCTGCGGGTCGCGGCTGCGCCAGCTTTCGGGCCCTCGGCCATCATGGGATCGACGTTGATCTTCGGAGCTTCCACCTCAGGCTCGATGATCGTAGCCGAAGACATGTTCGCGGCCGGGCCGGAAAACGATTCGACGGAGAAGGTTTCGCCGCCGGCTTCAGAAGCGTTGACGACTGGAGCAGCTTGGTCGAGGTTTGGCGCGTTGAGTCCCCTGGCACTGGTGGCGCGGTCATTTCCGGCGCCCCATCCGGCTGCCGCTGCGTTCGTCGCGGGCGGTTGCGCAATTTGTTGGCTGCGGGCTTGAAGCGGAGCCGCTGCTGGTGGCGATACCTTGACCACAGGCGCTGCCGGTTTGGACGCCGGCTTCGGTTGCGAAGTCACCGCTGGCGACGCTGGTTTCGCCGTCGTTGCGGCCACGGCTGACGCAGGTCCCGGGGCAACGGGAGCCTTCTGCGCGGGCTGCCCTGGCTTGGCAGCAGCTGCGGCCTTGGTGGCGCTTTCCTTGCACCTCTCGAGATCGTTCACTAGATCTTGCCCAGACTGGTATCGTTCTTCGGGCGCTTTGGACAACGCCTTCATGATCACTTGGCTGAGCGCCGGATGAATCTTTCGATTGACCTGATCGGGAGCGACCGGCGTCATTTCCGAGATCGATTGCCGAACCTGATCCGCATCTTCTCCGTCGAAAGCCTTACGCTCGGTGACCATCTCATAAAAGATCGCGCCTAAGCTAAAGATGTTCGATGGCGCGCCCAGAGGATCTCCGCGTAGCTGTTCCGGCGACATGTAATGCAGAACTCCCGGAACACTGCCCGCGGCTTGGGCGGCGAAGGCGCTCATGGTAGAAATTCCGAATCCCAAAATCTTCACCGTGCCGTCCCATGACACCATAATCTTCGCGGGTTCAAGGGTGTAATGCACGAGGTTCTTGGCGTGGGCGTGGTCGAGGCCCTGGCAGGTTTGACGGGCGATATCCTGCAGGTCCCAGATGGAAAATCCCTCCTTGCGGGCGAGCATCGTGGCTACGCTGTTGCCCTGCACATATTCCAAAGAGGCGCAGAAAACCCCATCCACTTCTTCGGCTCCGTAGAGCACAGCGATATTGTGGCTGTTGAGAACCTTGCTGGCAGCCGCTTCTTCCAGAAGGTTTTTCGCCAGAGCAGGCGCTTGCTCGCCCAGCGCTTCCAGTTTGACGGTCTTCAGGGCCACCGTCTGTCCGCTCTCTGGATCGGTGGCTTTGTAGACGGAAATTGTGTCCGAGTGCGCGATCTCGCTGAGTATTTCGAAGCGCCCGATTTTGTTCGACATTATCTTCGTAGCCTCATGAAGACAAGCAGGGACTTTCCCTTGGTGGGGAAAACCTCGGGCACGTCCTTGGGGGAGGAGACGTGAACAGGATAGTCCGGGAGTAGGGCGGAAGTGGAGTTACGAAAGTGCTCGTAAATTCGATTGCGCCGCGAGCTGAAGAAACTTTAGTACCGTCAGGATCCCAACCGCGTGGGCTCAACCTGCGTGGATCAGGGCACTTGCTCGGTCGGGACGGGCGAGGACGCGCGTTTCTCCACCAGCCCAGGTCGGGCCGTAACTTTTCGCGGGCTGCCACCGTTATTACTAAAGCAGAATTGTTGAGCAGACCTCAGGGTGACATTTGTCATTGAATCCCGGTGACGATCTCCACTGGCATCGGCGGTCTCGGTCAGCGATGCTGGGATTGGGAAGACGCTGAGTTGTCCGGGTCCGCGCCCATCGGCTATGCTTAAAGCAACCTTGGGGTTTCGCAGGCAGGCTAAGTTTTCTCCCGGAGTTCGATCATGACCCTGACCCGTTTTGTCACGAAAAACGCGTTCCGTAACAAGCGCCGCAGTATCTTGACCATCTTGAGTATTGGCGGCTCGCTGTTGCTGCTCACGTTCCTGATCACGATCTGGCGGAGCTTCTACGACAGCAAGCCCAGCGAAGAGTCGGCGCAGCGCCTGATCGTGCGCCATAAGGTGTCGCTGGTTTTCAATTTGCCCAGCTATTACCGGCAGAAGATTCAGGCGATTCCCCACGTCAAGGAAGTGGTGAATGAGCAATGGTTCGGCGGACAATACATGGACGACAAGCCGGAGCACTACTTCGCCCAGTTCGGCACCGATCCGCAAGAAATTTTCAAGGTCTATTCGGAATTCAAGATACCTGCTGACCAACTCGAAGCCTGGCAGCGCGATCGAGCCGGCGCCGTCGTGGATGTGGGGCTGGCGAACAAGTTTCACTGGAAAGTCGGTGACCGCCTGAACATTACGGGGAAGATTTTCCCGGTCAATCTGGAGTTGACCATCCGCGGAATCTTCACGCCGCCCGATCCAACGCAGTCGATTTATTTCAACAAAGACTATATTGACGAAGGCTTTCCCAGGCTCAAAGGCAGCGAAGGATTCTTCGCGGTTCTGGCCGATTCGCCCGATTCTGTTCCTGGCGTGGCGCAGGCCGTTGATGAAGAATTCCGCAACGCCGACCGTCCCACGAAGACGGAGAGCGAACACGCTTTTCAGTTGGGCTTCATCGGAATGCTGGGCAACATCAAGGCCTTCATCATGAGCATTTGCCTGGCAGTGGTCTTTACCATCCTGCTGGTATCGGCGAACACGATGGCGATGTCGATTCGCGAGCGGACGCGGGAAGTCGCGGTATTGAAGACGCTCGGATTCACCCGCAACACCATTTTGGGATTGTTTGTCGGCGAGGCGGTTTCGCTGGCGCTGGTCGGAGGGTTCATCGGCTCGATGCTCTGTTACTTCATCGTGACCGGGATGGCGGCCCAGGGCGGTTATTTCACCGGCATGAAGGTCACTGCGCTGACGATAGTCGCGGCCTTGCTGATCGCTGCCGTCGTGGGGTTTGCCAGCTCCTTTATACCTTCGTATCACGCCGCGAAGGTCAATATTGTGGACGGCTTGCGTCACATCGGATGAGCTTCCTTCGTACACAAGGGAAGAAAGTCAGGGAAAGATCTGAAGGGCGAGAATAGAAATGGCAATCCCTCTCAGCTATAACGTGCGCAATCTGCGGCTGCGTAAGAGTCTTACCGTCATGACCGCGCTGGGAATCGCGCTGACTGTAGCCACTGCGGTCTTCATCATGGCGTTGCTCGCGGGCTTGGGCAGGGCGTTTGCCACGACCGGCGATCCTCTGAATGTGCTGATGCTGCGCAAGGGGTCGGACTCGGAGCTGGCTGCTGGAGGGGTGTCGCGAGATGCAATGCAGGTGTTGAAAGACCTACCCGGAGTCGCCAAAAATAGCCAAGGCGAGCCTCTGGTTTCGGGAGAAGATATCCTGGTGGTGGTGCTGCCGCGCAAGGGCGGAACTGGTGAGACCAACGTCACCACCCGCTTCCTGACTCCGCTAGGAATCCAAATGCGGCCGCAGATCCACCTGGTCGCCGGGCGCTGGTTCACTCCGGGACAGCGGGAGGTGGTGGTAAGCAGCTCGATCAACCGGCGATTCGAGCACGCGAACATCGGCGACAGCGTACACATCGGCAAAGGCGACTGGCCGATTGTGGGCATCTTTGACGGCAGCGGCACGGCGCATGATTCTGAAATATGGGGCGACATCAACCAACTGGTCACGGATTTTGAACGTACGGTGTACTCTTCGGTTCTGGTGCGTGCGACGGACCCGGTGTCTGCCCAGGCGCTGAAAAATCGGGCGAACGATGATCAGCGGCTGGAACTCAATGGCCTACTGGAGCCCGATTACTATGCCTCGCAAACCAAGTCGGGAGCGCCGATTAAAATTGTAGGCTGGATCGTGGCTTTCATTATGGCAGTCGGCTCCTGCTTCGCAGCCGCTAACACGATGTATGCCGCGGTAGCCTATCGCGGGCGCGAGATTGCCACGCTGCGGGTAATCGGATTTTCGCGTCCCAGCATTCTGACTTCATTCATGCTGGAGTCGCTTTTGCTGTCCCTGTTGGGAGCGACGCTCGGTATCCTTCTAATGTTGCCGTTCAACGGAATGACCACGGGAACGCAAAATCAAGTAACGTTCAGCGAGGTTGTGTTCAGCTTGCAAATGACGCCGGTCGTGGTCATCAGCGCGATTGGGTTTGCCCTGATCATGGGAGTCGTGGGCGGGTTCGCGCCCGCCTGGCACGCTTCGCGTCGAGACATACTTAGCGCTCTGCGGGATTAGAAGCGCAGGCCAAACTTCAACAGGGAATTTGCATCAGCCATACTGAGCGAATCATCTTTAGACACCATGCCGATTGATGCCAAACACGACGACCTAAAAAGCCTGCGAATCGATCGCAGCGCGCGCGCTGGCGGAGATGGCGAACCTCCAGCCTGGGCACGCCGCTACATCCTGGTCGGAATCGGAGTACTGGTGCTGCTGGGCGTGGTGGCCATAGCCTATCGCCTGTTCTCCCACGACGATCCCGAGGTGGCAGTGGTTCGCGCCTCGGCCCAGAGTGGCGACGTCGGCGGCGTAGTCCTTTCCGCCAGCGGCTACATTGTGGCTCATCACAAGATCAACCTGAATTCCAAGGTGACGGGGCGGGTGAAGTGGATCGGCGTGGAAAAGGGTGATCATGTCAAAGAAGGCCAGGTTCTGGTGCGACTCGAAGACGACGAATTCCGCGCTCAGTACGAACAGGCCGCGGGCGCCGCCGAGAACGCCCGCGCGTATCTTGAGGAACTGCAAAACGGATCGCGTCCTGAGGAAATTGAGCAAGCGCAGCACAATCTCGATGAGGCCCGAGCCACGCTGGCGGATGATCAACTCACCCTCGATCGCACGAAAGATTTGTGGGGCCAAGGCGTGGTATCCAAACAGGCTCTGGATGACGCCACCGCCAAATTCGGAGCCGACCAGCAACGCGTTAATTCTCTAGACAAAGCGTTCCAGTTAGCCAAACTGGGCCCTCGCAGGGAGGAGATTGCGCGGGCACGCGGCGCTCTCGAACAGGCTCAGGGGCAAGCGGATTATGCCAAATCTTTGCTCGACGCAACCCTGATCCGTGCGCCGGTCACGGGAACTATTCTCGAGCGCGCGGCCGAAAAAGGTGAACTTGTAACCTCGGGATTTGCCAGCACCGCCGAGGGTGGCCCCCAAGGTCTGGTCGTTTCTTTGGCTGATCTGAACGACCTTCAAGTGGAACTCGATATCGCACAGGACGACTTCGCCAGGCTCGGTCCCAAACAAAAGGGCATCGTCACCGTGGACGCGTATCCTGACCTCAAGTGGGATGGAAGGATCGCCGAAATCTCTCCTGAAGCCAATCGTGCCAAGGCCACGGTGCAGGTCAAGGTGCAAATTCTCAACCCGGATGCTCATCTGCGGCCGGACATGAATGCCACGGTGAAATTTCTGGCGGACGATAGCAAGCGCACCAATAGCCAGCCGCAGGGAGTTTTTGTGCCCACCCCCGCGATTCATGATCGCGATGGCAAGAAGTTCGTCTTCCTCGCCTTCGACGGTAAGGCAGTGTTACGCGAGGTGAAAATTCTGTCACAACGCAGCGGCGGCGTGTTGGTGCAAGGCCTCAACGGCGGCGAAGACGTGATCAGTTCGGCGCCGCAAGAGTTGAAAGACGGCGAGAAAATCAAGATCAAAGGACAGTCATGAGCGCAGCTACCATTCCCGAAACCGCGGTTCAAACCAAAGTCGTACAGGCCCGCAACGTCAGCAAGATCTTCAAGCGCGACGCCTTCGAGGTCAAGGCTCTGGATGACGTTTCTATCGAGATCGGAGGCGGGGAATTCCTGGCTCTGATGGGCCCGTCCGGCTCTGGTAAGACGACGCTGCTGAATATGATTGCGGCCATCGACCGGCCTACGGCAGGAGAACTGCTGGTGCTGGGCGAGAACATCTTCCGCTTCAGCGATGCTCAATCCGCCCACTGGCGTAATGTGCATATCGGATACGTATTTCAGACATTCAACCTGATTCCCGTACTAACCGCGTTCGAGAACGTTGAACTCCCGCTGCTGCTCACTAAGCTGAATGCGCAGCAACGGCGCGACCACGTGATGACGTCGCTTAAACTTGTTGGCTTAGAGGAACGCGTGAACCATCTTCCGAAACAGCTCTCCGGTGGGCAAGAACAGCGAGTGGCAATCGCTCGGGCGATCGTCAGCGACCCCACGCTTTTGCTTGCGGACGAGCCTACGGGCGATCTCGACAGCCATTCCGCTACTGAAGTCTTGGAGATATTGAAGCGCCTAAATGAAGATTTTCACAAGACGGTGGTGATGGTGACGCACGATCCGCACGCAGCCTCTTATGCGCACGTGACCCGGCATCTGGAGAAAGGCATGCTGCTGCCCGCATAAGAAAAACAGACTCGCAGCTGTAGAAACATTGCTGGCAATGTCTCAGACGCAGCCATCTGCGTCTCTACAGTTGAGAAAGCGGCACGCTGCGCTGCTCCGGCGGGGCTGGATCCGATACCCACTGCCACGCCCGCCGGCCGTTGTCTCGAACCACGCTTGAGGCCTCACCGTATTCCACCAGGCGGTTGAGCACAGTAGTCACCGAGGCCAGCGGATCCTTGTGCCGAACTAAGATGGTAGGAAGACGCTGCTGAATCTGCTCGCAGACTTCCCGCACCGCCAACGGCCGTCCCGCCTCCATCAAAACCATGCGACAGGCTTTCGTGAAGCCCGGCTGGCGCCCTCCAGCTTTACGGTCAACCAGTTCCAGCAAGTCTTCTCCCAGGATTTCATCGCCGAACAAATTCGCCAGGCCCGAGATTGTCTGCTTCAGGGTGCCAATGCGTTTCATGATTTCGGCCCGTTGACGCATCAGCTGGCGAAGTTCTTCATGGGCTGTTTTAACCACTTCCTGGACATGAGGATCCCCGGTATGCAGAAGGGTTCCATTGCCCGTCCCGTTACTGCCATTCGTTCCGTGCTGCATAACCCCACCCTCCGAACTTGCCTGACCAGTCTCGTGCCACAATCTCTAGCCCTTACACACCACTCCTGCGCCTAGATACGCAGGAGTATGCTGCGGAGTTCCATAAGTTCCTTGGAGACAAATCCGAGAAGCAAAGCTGATCATGCGGGTCACCATGCTCGTTTTCCGGGACGAGATGGAATTCGTCCAAGCCGAAACTGACTGCTTAGTTTGACGTTGGGACTCGGGAAAGGTGAGGCAGTTTACAAGAATGTGACAAGTGGTCGGAATGAGCGGACCAATACTGCTTCCGCGAGGACGAAGCAGTGCTCAGCAGCACTCAGCACTTAGTCCGCTGTGGCTCGCCGGTTGTGGCAGAGATCTTCAAGGGCTAAATGCTGAGTGCTGAGTGCTGACTGCTAATTGCTAAGCTTTGTAAAAAGTCAGCGCGAAGAGTTTCGCTTCGCATCCAGACTCAGCGGGCCCGCTCCAAATTGGGAAATGAGCAGAGCGCCTCCAAGCATACTCACGTTCTTCATAAACATGGCCATTTGCATCTGCGCCATCATGGGGTCTTTCACTGCCCAGAAGTTGTGCATCGCGAGTGTCACCGGAACCAGGAAGAGCACGAGCAACCAAGCGCCGATCTTAGCTTTGTAGCCGAGCAGAACGCTGAGGCCTCCCAGTAACGCCAGAATTCCCGAAGCTGGAACCAGGAAACCCGCCACGGGCACGCCCGCGTGTACGGCATACGCAATGTCCTGCTGCGAAAAGTGGAAGAATCCCGACAAGATGAAAATGGCGGCGAACAGGATTCGCCCCGCCAACGTGATGAAAGAGCCCGCGGATGATCGCTCTCTCACGTTAGGATTCTTCAGTGCGCTGGCGGCTTGCGAACGCTGCGATGAATCTGAAACTGACTTGCTGGCCATTCGAAAACCCTCCTGAAAAACTCTCGGAATCGAAACGCCCCCGGTGTTCTCAAATAGATGACAACCGCACTTAAAGGTTACTTTAAATAACTACTTGTATTTGTAAAGTAGGAACTTTAAAGTAACTTAGTGAGGTCATAAGGTGCGCCGCCACGCCCAATCACCTACGCCCTGTCCGATGGCCGGGTTACTAGAAGTGCTCACCCGCCCTTGGACGATGCACATTCTGTGGGCTTTATCTACCAACGGACCGGCTCGCTTTGGGGTGCTTCGACGCCAGATTGAGGGCATTTCGTCGCGTGTTTTGACCGAGCGGCTGCGGTTGCTCGAGCAAAAGGGATTCATTTACCGCAACTATGAATCGACCATCCCGCCTTCCGTCACTTATGGCATTACCAAACGCATGAAGGATATTCAAAAGGTGCTCGGCGAATTAGACCAACTGGCGCGCACGTGGCAAGAAGAAGATGTACCGGCAGCTCAGAAAGGTAAGGACCAACGGGCGGGAGAAGCGGTTCCTTCAACATGAATTGCTGTTTTCCTCGTGTTCTTCCTTGACAAAAGCAACATACCTGTTAGAGTGCGGCAAAATGCTTCTCCCGAGAGCATTTAAAGAGGGGACTCTGGTATGAAGAATGTATACGAGGTTCTGAGGCAGAAGGAACTTGAACTCGCGCGGCTGGAAAAAGAAGTCGAGGCGTTGCGCGTAGCCGCCCCCCTGTTGTCCGATGACAAAGAATCGATGCTGGAAGCCACCAGCAATAAACCAACATTAGCCAGTCCCACAACGACGCAGCAGCCTATTCGCATCCCGCAGGCGGCCGTCAATGCCAGCCCGCAGCCGGCGCGCGCCGCAGGCTGGGAAGACACTGCCAAGCGCTGGCCGTAGCGTCGTCGCTTCGTCGGCAAAGTCAGGCATTAAGCTCGAAAAGACACAAAAGTACACCAAGGAAATCAGCGCTTCGTCAGTTGCGCTGGTATCCTTTGTGTTCTTTGTGGTTAACGGATTAAGGCACGCTGAGGAAATTTCCCATCCAGCGATGCTATACTCCACCCAACAACTCTGGCCGAATCATTTTCCCAATTACGCCTTCAGCGAAAGGCGAGGCGAGGGTTGTGTGCCGATACAGGCAGAGGCTAAGCCATGAGTACGGCCGCGACGCAGGCGCCGGTTCGGGCGTTCACCAACACTCGCCGCGTGCCTCGCTTCCCCTTGGCAGTTCCTGCGGACGTTACTGTCTTACGCTCAGGAATTCCTTATTCCATTCCCGGACGTTCGGTCACACTGGGAGAGCGCGGTGTCGGCCTGGTGCTTGCCGGGGAGCTTCATGCTGGCGATTCCGTTGGCATTGAGTTTCGCTTGCCCGATGCTGGAGGGCCGTTCCGCCTGAAGGCGGTGGTGCGCTATCAGGCGCTGTTTCATTGTGGTCTCGAATTTGTAAATCTGACCTCCGAACAACAGACGCTGATCGAACACTGGACGCGACGAAGGTCCGTCGCCAATCCCGACGTGGCGCTTGCCGGCGCGCCACCCATTGCGTCGCAGCCCGCGGTCAAGCCTGCACCATCGCGCACCATCCCCAGTCAAGTCATCGGTAAGAGGATATCCGTTCAAAAGCCCGCCCGACCGATGTTGAGCCGCGCCCTGTGGACGGTGCTTGCGGGGACGCTTGTGCTCACCGCCGTCGGATGGTGGCACTGGCGCCAGGCGTGGGGCGAACTGGAATCGCAGATCCCGACAAGCCAGAAGCCCTTGCAACAGCCTCCCACCTTTGTTCCAGCGGAAGTGATGGAGAGGTTGTTAATCCACAAGATTGAGCCGATCTATCCTGATGCTGCCAGACAAGCGAACATACAAGGCATCGTGGTCCTCGACGCAGTGATAGGGCGGGATGGAACCGTAGTCGACGTGCATGCCATCAGCGGTCCCGACGATCTAAGGCCCGCGGCTGTGGATGCGGTGAAATGGTGGCGTTTCCAGCCGTATCCGGCGAACAGCCAGCCGGTCGAAGTCGAGACCAAGCTAGCTGTGGAATTCCGAGGGAATTGACGACTGCGCTTCCCCATGTTCCGTTGATTGTCATCCGTGGCCGGTCGGAGTTGATACGTCGGTTGATACGTCGGGGTGGGCTGTTTCTTCACTGAACGTCATCCTGAGTGGCCGTCAGGCCGCGAAGGATCTAGCGCGGATTGACAGGAATGCTGCTAAGCGCTCGCATAGCCCCACCCCACATCGTGGCACTACGCGCGAGATCCTTCACCTGGCTGAAGCCAGGTTCAGGATGACGTCTTCGAGACTGATTTGTTGAAAGCCTTTGTGTTGGCGATTCGTAAGTCGCCGTTTCCGTTGACGTCATCCAGAGTGGCCGTCAGGCCGCGAAGGATCTGGCGTGGATTGACGGAATGCGGTTAGAGCGCTCGCGCAAGCCTAGCCCACATCGTGGCACTACGCGCGAGATCCTTCACCTGGCTGAAGCCAGGTGAAGGATGACGTCTTTCGAGAGGTTATATGTTGCAGGCCCTTGTTGTGAATGTCACTTGGACACTATCCGATTCTTGCGAAAAGCATGCAGAATCATCGCACTGCTGATCGCGAAACTGCCCACGGCTCCCAGCGCCATCACCTCGGCCATCTGCCCACTCAAACCTAAAAAGTCGGCAAAGAAAGCAATCAGGGCAAACCCCACGCCGAGGATATTCAGCCATACCGGCGCGTGTACAGGGTTGCTGTGCCCGCGATTGTAGAAGCGGAGTTGCAGCAAAACCGCAGCCAGTCCAATCGCGGCCACAACTACCACCGCCAGTGGGCTAAAGAAGGCGTTGCGCTTGGTGTACAGCACCACCACACCCAGCCCGCAGCACAGTAAGGCGGAAGCAATCACGGTCCAGCGGCGAGAATAGGATCGGCTGTCGGCCACGAGGATTAGTTCCTCGCATTTATACAGGGGTTTGCGGACGGATTCAAACCCGATCACCGTCGGGTACTCTTTCTATCCACCTTCCCCTGCCACCCATTCGGCTTGCCTTATGTCGCTGTGGCTGACCGCGTAAAGGGCAAGTTCGACGCGGCTGGAAATCCCCAGCTTGTCGAAAATATGGAACATGTA
Source organism: uncultured Acidobacteriota bacterium (assembly GCA_963762385.1). Classification (GTDB taxonomy): domain Bacteria; phylum Acidobacteriota; class Terriglobia; order Terriglobales; family Acidobacteriaceae; genus JABDBE01. The sequence continues at coordinate 839,202 of CAVXKN010000004.1, forward strand.
TTTTTTTACGGTATGTTCGCTCAGCCCGAGCTCGCGCGCAACCTCGCGATTGCTGAGCCCATCCGCAACCAAGGCTACGACCTGCTCCTCGCGGGGGGTGAGCAACCGAACTCCGTGAGCGTTGAGCACGCGCAAAGAAGGCACTTGGGTCACGGTCTCAACCAGATACTGCAACTGCTGGCTGTTGGCCCACACTTGGCCCTGATGAACACTCTGGATGCATTTGCACAGCAGGCGAAATGGATAATCGGCAAAGCAGAACAGTCCTTTGACGCCCGAGCGAAAGGCATTCACCACCGAATCGCGATTCGACTCGCTGAGCACTAGAACCTTGGCGATTCGCGGGTGAGCCAGATGCAAACGTCGAATGTTGGCCATGTCCTGGCCAGCCAGCTGGGGGTGATCGGCATTCATAAGAATGACATCGACGTGAAAGTCTGCGATCGCCCCGAGGATGACGTTCATATCCACGCCGCAGGAATGCACGCGGAACTCCGGCCGCCGGCGCAAGGCGCCCACCAACAGTTGGCATTGCATCTGAACGGAGTCGGCGACCAGAACGCCGATCGTACTTGAAACACCAGCCTGTGTGGACCCCATAAAGTCACATTTTCGTTATAACCGAGACGTTAATGATAAAGCTTGCATCGACTGAAATGCTGTGACGTTACGACGTTCCCGTGAACCTTATTTGTGTGGAAAACCTTTTGCCCGAGTCCACAGAACGAATCCAGCGTTGCCCGATATTGCACGGCGGCGCGGTTCATAGAGCTGATAGACCGAGCGACGGAAAAATTGACGTAGACGCTTTTCCACGCAGCACTTTCGTCAAGTCCACTTTAGTGGGTTCGTCCAAGGTAGTAGCTGTTGAACCGCCCGTATGCAGCGGGAGCCAAGCCTTTGTGCTGAGCAAAGTCCCTGCTGTCGTGGCTCGCATTGCTACTCGGCAGAACGGCGTGGCCCTCGTCGTAACTGCATACTTTTGTGTACGGGGCTTCCCATGTCTTGCCAGTTCTCCCGAGCCACGATAAGTTTCAGAGGTCCGACAATCCTAATAGAAAGGTCGCAGTTCCTGGGTAGCGAGTCGAGGCCTGAACGGAAAATGAAGATCAACCATAGCGTGGTCTATTGCGTTCTCGCTCTCAACTGCTGCTTTGTGCAGCAGGGGTTGGTGGCAGCTATGGCTCAAGAACAGCAGCCAAACGCGGCTGTTGCACAAACCGGGCCAGCGGTAACCACGAAATCCGGTGTGGCGGACGGTGCTGGGAATCCTAAATTGAATCCAGCCCTGACGGGGGTGCGCCGTCCGCTCTACCGGCTTTGCAAAAGTGATGTGGTGGCAATTTCTTTCACCTTCTCGCCCGAGTTCGATCAAACCGTGAGTGTGCAGCCGGATGGATACGTCACCTTGAAAGGCGTGAAGCAGTTGATTGCCGAAGGCCTGACCGTTCCCGAGTTGGAATCAGCCGTTAGCCACGCCTACACCGGCGTGTTGCACGATCCCGAGGTCACGATCGTGCTTCAGGATTTCGATAAGCCGTTCTTCATCGTGGGCGGCGAAGTGAATCATCCCGCGAAATACGAATTGCGCTCGGATATTAGCGTCACCGAGGCGCTAGCTATTGCCGGAGGTCTCACCCCGCGAGCCAAACACTCTCAGATCGTGCTGTTTCGACGGGTTTCCGATGATCTCGTCGAGTCCCACTTGTTGGATGTGAAGCAGATTATGAAATCCCGAACCTTGGCCGAAGACATTCGCCTCAAGACCGGCGATTTTTTATTCGTACCGCAAAATCTGATTTCCAAGATCAAACAGTACTTGCCGACTTCCAGCATGAGCGTGTACGCCAGTCCGACACAGTTCTAGGAGGAACTGTTCATGACCAGCGGATCGATGATGAGGCAACAGAATCAGAAATGACCATTTGGACTTTCATATGCCGGAGGAACTTCGAATCATTCCGAGATCGGCGCGCGTGCCTTCCCCCACCTTGCGCGACCTACTGTCCGTTGTATTTCGGCAACGCCGATTGGCGCTGACCTCGTTTGTCGGAGTTTTTCTTGCAACATTTCTCTATGGGTTGATCGCCCCCCCTTACAAGTCGGAAATGAAAGTGTTAGTACGTCGCGGACGTGTTGATCCCGTGGTCACTTCGACCCCGAGCCAGGCTGAATTCGAACGCGATGGCGTGACCGAGGAAGAATTGAACTCAGAAGTGGAACTGCTGCACGACGACGAAATCCTGCGCACGGTTGTGCGGAGAGCCGGCCTGATTTCTGAGGGGCATTCGTGGTTCTGGAGCCTGGTCGGTGACAGTCCGGAAAAGCAACTGGCCCGGGCGGTGCGCAAGATTGATAAACGGCTGACCGTCGAACCAGTGAAAAAAGCAACCCTGATCACTGTGAGTTACAAATATTCTGATCCGGTTCAGGCGGCCAAGGTGCTTCATGCCCTCGCCAGCGCCTATCTTGAGCGCCACGAACAGCTGCATCGTCCCTCGGGAGAATTCAAGTTCTTCGATCAGCAAGTCGTCCAGTCGCGTAGCGCTCTCGAGGAAACAGAGTTGCAACTCATGCGCTTCGGGGCCGATGAAGGAGTAACTTCAGCCGCCATGGAACGGGATTTGGCGCTTAAAAAGCTGAGCGAAGCAGATGCGGATACTCGCCAGACGCAGGTATCGATCGCAGAGTCGACAGAGCGCGCTCGCATCTTGGAGAAGAAACTGACCCTGTTGCCCGAGCGGATCACCACGGTGATGCGTGATTCTGACAATCCCCAACTGATGCAAAAAATGAAAGCGCAACTGCTCGAATTGCAGCTCAATCGGACCGAATTGCTTGCAAAATATGAACCTTCCTATCGGCCCGTTCAGGAGATCGACCAGGAGATCGCGGAAACCAAAGCTTCCATCGCGGCCGAAGACAAGGCGCCAATCCGGGAACGCACCAGCGACCAGCATCCCGATCACGAATGGGCAAGGGGCGAATTACTAAAGGTCCAGGTAGAACTGACCGCGATGAGCGCACACGCCGCGGCTGAGAACATTTTGCTGGCGCACTACCGGGAAGCGGCGAGTCAATTGGGCGACCGCGCCATCGAGCAGGAACAACTGATGCACGATTTGAAGGCAACCGAGGAGAAATACCTCTTGTATCTCAACAAGCGCGAGGAGGCAAGAATCGGAGACGCGCTTGATGAAGGAGGCATCCTCAACGTGACCATCGCCGAGCAATCAACGGTGCCCGCACTGCCTGAGCTTTCCGCAGTGGGCTTTGGGTTCATCGGACTGGCGGGTGCAAGTACGCTGAGCATCACCGTGGCTTTTGTTGCCGACTATCTCAATCCAGCATTTCGAACTCCGGATGAGGTCGTTGCCTATTTGGGAAGTCCGGTGCTGGCTTCTCTGCCCTGCAGAAACGAATAGAAAGATGGGCTTTTGTAACATGGAAATTCGAGTACACGGGAGTTTCGTATGACTCGTCGCAAGGCTGGGCGGGAATTCGCAGGAGGAACATCTGATGGAGGAAAAGGACAATGAGCACATTTGTCGATCTATTGCCGCAGACGTTGGATGAGGTCTACGAGCCTGGCACCATCGAAGTCGAACGCGAACAGTACCGCGAGCCCGGACCGCCAGTTTGGAATTCCGAGTCCTTCGCCGAGGAGCAGATCCGCGGCTTGGTGCGCCAGGTATTTCTTCCCGGATGGCCAAAGCCTGCGCATCAAGTTGTTCTATCTCCCGTTGATGCGGGAACAGATATCAGCTCGATCTGCATGCAGGTGGGTCTGGCACTGTCCGCACAAGTACGGGGAACTACATGCCTCGTAGAGGCAAATCTAAACAGCCCGGGATTGGAACAGGTCGTCGAGAAAAATGGCCACGATCTGATCGCAACTCAAAGGACGCCTGCTTTCCGAGATCCGTCTCGTCAACTCTCCAATGAGCTGTGGCTGATCTCGCGGAGCGCCTTCGTTGGCGAAAACGAAAACGGCTTATCCGGATCCTGGCTGCGCGAACGACTCACCGAACTACGCCACACTTTTGACTACACAATTCTTTACGGACCGCCTGCTGCGGCAGGCAGCGAGGCAGCATTACTGGCCAGTCTTTGCGACGGTATGGTGCTGGTTGTGGAGGCCAACTCAACCCGACGCGTGGCTGCCCAAAAGGTGAAGGAAAAACTGCACGCCGCCAACGCTCGTCTGCTGGGAGCGGTGCTCAGTGAGCGGACATTCCCGATCCCCGAGACGCTTTATAAGAAGTTGTAGGAAGGCCGCGCGCAGCAAAGCGCGAAACAAGAATTCTGGTCGGAGGAAATTTAGAAACTTCGTGAAAAACAGGCCAAAAATCAGTCGGGACTCAATTAGCGGAGCCGCGCTCAAAGAATCGTCTTGATGACAGCTGTACCCAACCTTTTAATACCATTCACCCTGCAAGGAGAACTGTGGTATTCAATTCAAACCCGCTACCGCTTTGAAAGAAAAGTAACCGCTCAACTTCAACACAAAGGCCTGCAGACATTCCTTCCATTGCTCGAAGAATTTCACCGCTGGAGCGATCGCCGTCAACCCGTCTACGTTCCGCTGTTCTCGGGTTACACCTTCGCGCATTTTGATTTGTCAGCGGGCACGCGAATGGAACTTCTGCATACCGAAGGGGTCATTGGCTTGGTCAGTTTCAGAGGGGTAGGAATTCCGATTCCGGTCAAGCAAATTGAGGATCTGCAAAAGCTCCTGTCCCGGAAGGTCCCATGCGCCCTCCACGCTTTTCTGAGGGTTGGACAAAAGGTAAGGATTCGAGGTGGCTGCCTCGATGGCTTGGAAGGAATTCTGGAGCAGCGCGGGCAAAAGAATCTGGTGATCTCCCTTGAATCCATCCAGCGCGCGGTCGCCATCACTATCGAAGGATACGAACTGGAAATGATCTGAAGTGCATTCCCCCCTGACAAACAAGCCCGTCAACCTGATCCGGAAATTTGCGTCTCCCTCCCGCCTGATCCCGGGAGCGCAAGCATCGCCCGGCGAAGTCCCCCGGAGGAAATCCTCTGTCACCGTCGATGGGCGATTCTGGGAATGGCAAGGCCAGGACGGTCTCGGAGAACCGCGGAAGCGCCACCTCTCTGAGGTCCTGGCGGAGGCTTTCTTTCCAAGGCTTTCGGTTCACGGCCAGCGCTGGAATCTCGCGCGGCAAGTAAGTGCGGACTTCTTCCTGATCATCTTTGGCTTCGCCGCGGTGGGTCATCTGATGTTGCTCTTGGAGTTCGCGATCTATCACGACCCGGCGGCGTTGCTCCGTCCGGAGCCGTTTCCCACCGCCGGCCCGGGATTGCTCGTACTCTACGCAGCCCTGTTCACCTTGCTGGGTTTTTCCGAACGCCTCTATCATCCTGAAACCGTTCAAATACCGCACCGGGAACGATTGGTGCTGGCTAAAGTTGTCTTTTGGTCTGCCGCATTGGTTGTCGCAGCGGTGGGATGGTCGGGACCTCACTTGATCTCCCTCACAACTCTAGCCGCAAGCGCTCCGGTTAACTTCCTAATCATGCTCGCATGGAGGAAGTGGTGGCGGCAAATGCCGGCGGGACAGCCGCAAAGCGGGCGCGATGTTCGGAACGTTCTTGTCATAGGAGCGGGACAGGTTGGCCGCGAACTTGCAGCCCACATAGGCGAGGACCTCGCTTGCAGGCGGGTGGTCATTGGCTTTCTCGACGAGAATGAGCCCATCGGAGGAGAAGTACACGGGCGAGGCGAGGATCTTCCTCGGATTGCGCGAATCAATTTCGTGGACGAAATTATCCTTACCACCCCGTGCCAGCCCGACTTAGCACGGCGGGTCATTCGAGAGGCGCGGCGCAACCAGATCGACGTGAAAGTGGTTCCCGATCTCTTTGGATTTGAGCCCGATGATCCGCTGGTGTTTGAAAAGTTCGGCAACATCCCCGTGCTGACCTTGCGGGAGGAACGAATGCCGGCGTTCAGCCTGTTCCTCAAACGGATAGTCGACACGGTGACGGCCGCGGCGATCCTGGCATTTTCCTCGCCATTGCTGGCGATCATCGCGCTTGTCATTAAGACCGAATCTCCAGGGCCCGTGCTCTACCAGGCCCAACGAGTGGGCTTAAAAGGAAGACGGTTCCGATGCTATAAGTTCCGCACCATGGACGCCGACGCGGACAGGCTGAAAGAACATCTGCGGGCCAGCAACGAGCGGCAGGGGCCATTTTTCAAAATGGTCGACGATCCCAGGATTACCCGCGCAGGACGATTTCTCCGCCGCTACAGCTTGGATGAACTGCCGCAGCTCTGGAACGTAGTGCGCGGTGAAATGAGCCTGGTGGGCCCGCGGCCTCATCCACTCGACGACTTCGAGCGCTACGACCTCGGCGATTTGCAGCGTTTAGATGTTCCCCCGGGGCTGACCGGGCTATGGCAAGTTACGGCACGTCGTGATCCGTCATTTGAGCGCAGTTTGGCGCTCGATCTCGAATATATAAGGAGTTGGTCCCTCTGGAGAGACGTCCAGATTCTGTACAAGACAGTTTCCGTGGTTCTCCACGGAAGCGGCGTATAGTCATGTCCACAACCACATATCCGGTGACTCGAGTTCCAGGTAGTGTCCTCGCGTGGGGAGTCAGCGGTTCTCTGCGGCTGCTGCACCCACTGATCGTGGCGCCGTCGCTGCTCTTCTTAGCAACGCTGACCCTAATGCTTTTCCATCCGCCAGACTTCAATTTTCATTCCATGGATCGATTCGCGTTCGGGTTGCTGATTCTGGTGGTGCTGCTGCGCGCCTGTGTGCTGCGGCAACCGCTCCGATTCAGCGGCCCGATTACGTGGCCCATGCTGGCAATGCTTTTGCTGGCTTTCTGCGGCGCGGTCTCGCAGCCCAACGACGCTGAGACCTGGAGCCTGTTCGCGGCCAAATGGCTGGTGCCCTTCACCTTGTTCCAGCTGGCTGCCTATATTTTCGATGACGCTCAATCTTTGCGCAGATTCGAGACGTTCTCGCTGATCGTGCTCGGATATCTGAGCCTTACCGCGATATTCTTCATGATCGACGCTAAGCAATTCATCTTTCCCCGTTACATTCTGGACGAAAGCTTGGGCTATCACGCCGACCGCGCGCGCGGACCATTTCTGCAGGCTGTGGCAAACGGCGTTACGCTGAATTTGCTCGGCTTGCTGGCCCTGAATTCGTTCCGGCGCAAACGGCTGCGGGCCGGGCTGGCGCTTCTCTTCCTAGCGACGTTACCTCTGGCCATCGTTGCCACCAAAACCCGCGCCGTCTGGCTATCTTTTGCCTTGTCAATTCTAGGGCTGCTTTTCTTCTCATCAAGCCGGCGGCTTCGGCGGGCCTGCCTCTGTCTCGTGCTCGCAGGCGGCATTGCACTCGCAGCTGCCGTCACTCTTTCAGATCGCAATGCTTCCCTGACCGATCGACTGGAGGAACGAGGCCCTGTGATCTTCCGGATGGAAATCTATCAAGCTGGTTGGGAGATGTTCCTGCAGAAACCGCTCGCCGGATGGGGCGCGGACGACATGCAGACAGAACTCTCCAAGAGAATCAGCGACTTCCATCAGGAGCAATTCTTTTTTCACAACACCTATCTTGAAATCCTCGTCCAATACGGACTCGTTGGTTTGGCCCTGTACCTCTGGATTGTGGTCGATCTATTCAAGCTCAGTCGAAGCCCGAATCGGTCCACCGCGACCACACCCAGCAGTTTCCTCGATCAGGAATTCCGCTCGACGCTTTGGCCGATGCTTTTGGGCGTGTACCTGCTAAACGCCTCATTTGTCGTCATGAATTACCAATTCGTGAATGGGCTTCTATTCACCCTGGCCGGCCTGTTGGCCGCACAGAACCGCCGCCACGAACAAGTCCGGCTCACTGCTTTGGCGCGTTGATGCTTGCTGTCGCCTACCTCGCGAATCAATTCCCCTCTCCGGTCGAGCCCTACGTAACTGACGAAATTCGTGAACTGCGCAGACGTGGCGTCACTGTGATCCCATGCAGTGCGCGCCCTGCCTCCACTGCCCTCGATTCCGACCTCGGAGTCTTTACCGCCGAAACTCTGTACCTGCAACCGTTCCGGCTCAGGTTAGCAATCTACGCCACTTTGCTGTGCGCTCTGAAATTGCCCCTGCTCAAAGATTTCTTCTATCGCGTACTTTTTCAGGGCAGCGAGCCCCTCCGGCAGCGGTTGCGCGCGCTTTTGCATATCTGGCTTGGACTCTACTACGCGCTCCTGATCAAGAGATCCTCTCCCACTCACATCCACGTGCACCACGGATATTTTTCGTCGTGGATCGCAACGGTTGCCGCCCGGCTGCTCAGAATCGGCTTCAGCATGACTCTGCATGGGTCGGACTTACTGCTGCACCCTGCGTATCTCGATGTGAAGCTCAAACACTGCAGTTTCTGCGTGACCATATCTGAATTTAATAGACAGCATATTCTCGAACGCTATGGGGAGATTCAACCAGCCAAAATCATAGTTCGACGCATGGGGGTTGACTCCGGCGGCAATCACATCACCGTTCCCCGCGGAGATCTCCTGACCATGCTCTCGGTCGGGCGCCTGCACCCAGTAAAAGACCACGCCTTCCTGGTGCGAGCGTGCCGCATGCTCAAGGATCGCGGCGTCCCCTTCATATGCCTGATCGCAGGCGACGGTCCGGAGCGCGCATCGATTGAAGCGCTGATTCGCGACTTGGATCTCCGAGACGAGGTCCGCCTCCTGGGCCATCTGTCGCGCCACCAACTCGACGTCCGCTACGCCGCCGCCGATCTGGTCTTGCTCACCAGCCGCAGCGAGGGTATTCCCTTAGTGCTAATGGAAGCCATGGTGCGCGGCAAACCCGTCCTGGCACCCGCGATCACTGGCATTCCGGAACTGGTGCTAAACGGCAAGAACGGCTTTCTTTTTCGCCCCGGTTCGATGGAAGACTTTGTGGCAAGAGTTGAGTTGATCCACCATTCCGGATCCACACTAGGCCCGCTTGGCCAGGCAGCCCGACAGCATGTGCTTCAGCATTTCAACCGAGAAAAAAACCTTGCAGCCTTCTGCGATTTCATTCTTACGCATATCAGCCCTCCCCATATCAGCGGAACTACGGAGCACTCCTCCTATGAGAATTCTCTACTGCAATAAATACAATTTTCCCTTCAGTGGTACTGAGGTTTACATGTTCGAGCTCATGGACCTGATGCGAGCGCAAGGCCACGAAGTCGCGCTTTTTTCCATGGCGGATCCTCGTGGCCAGCCCACACCCTACGATCAGTATTTCGTGCCACACATCGATTTCAAGAGTCCTCCCCAGGGATGGATGGCGCGTGCCAATCTCGCAGCCCACGCCATCTATTCCACTGAAGCTCGGAGGAGGTTACGGAAGGTCATTGCCGCTTTTCGTCCGGACGTCGCCCACGTGCGCAACATCTACCATCACTTGTCCCCGTCGATTCTTTGGGAGCTCAAGGCGCAGGGCGTGCCTGTGCTCTATCACTTGAACGATTTCAAGCTGCTCTGTCCCACGTACAACATGGTGTCGAAAGGCCGAGCCTGTGAGCGCTGTCGCGGCGGACAGTTCGGGCACGTCCTCACCGAAGGCTGTTATGCCGGGCCGCCGGGTTCAGCGTTGCTCTTAATGGCCGAAGCCTATTTCCATCGTTGGTTGGGAACGTACCGGAAATGCATCGATCAGTTCCTGACTCCCAGCCGTTTCGCCAGGGACAAACTTGTGCAAAACGGATTCAGCGCGCAGAAGATCGCTGTGCTCCCCCATTTTCAGAAATTGCCGGCACAAGCTCCGCCAAATGCCGCATCGAACGCGCCCATTCTCTACTTCGGCCGCCTCTCCCCCGAAAAAGGGGTTGCCGACCTCTTGCGCGCTATGAAACATCTGCCGCAGGTGCAACTCCAGATTGCCGGCGATGGGCCACAGCGACCCGAACTGGAAGGCCTGGCTCGCGACCTCTGTCTGAGCAACGTGAAATTTGCCGGCCACGTGGGCGGCAAAGTCTTGGACTACATGATCGCCTCATCCCGCTTTACAGTCCTGCCCTCCCGAGCTTATGAAACCCTCGGCAAGACTATTCTCGAATCCTACGCATGGGGGCGGCCGGTGATCGCGTCCGATCTCGGTTCACGGCGCGAACTAGTGGACCAGGGTGAGACCGGGCTTTTATATCCCGCGGGAGACGTGGAGCAACTGGGGAAAGCCATCTCGTTTCTCGCGCTGCGGCCCGAGTTGACCGTTCAAATGGGGGTCACAGCACGCCAATTCGTGCAAACCCAACACGCTCCGGAAGCTCACTATCGTGCGTTGATGCGCCTGTATACCCAGATGAAGCCGTGGCCGCCGAAAGCGAAGAAAACCGCAGCCTTGCCCGCTGCCGCACCACCGCTGCGGGTTGCGTTCATCGGCGGACGCGGCACCATTTCAAAGTACAGCGGGATCGAAACCTATTACGAAGAAGTCGGCAAGCGGCTCGTGGAGATGGGGCACGATGTGACCGTGTACTGCCGAAGTTACTTCACTCCCGCTGTGCCGAATTACGAAGGTATGCGGCTAGTTCGCCTGCCGACCTTCCGCTCTAAGCACCTCGAGACATTCGTGCATACCTGGTTGAGCACGGTCCACGTAATGTTCAGCGGATGCGACATCGTGCACTACCATGCGCAGGGTCCCGCGCTGTTTTCATTTTTCCCCCGCCTGGCTGGGAAAAAGACCATCGTCACTGTTCAAGGACAGGATTGGCAGCGAAAGAAGTGGGGCCGCTTTGCCTCCCTCACTCTTCGCCTCGGAGAACTTGCTTCCGCACGGCTGCCGAACCGCACCATGGTCGTATCGCGGGTTCTGCAGCGGCATTACCAGACAACCTACGGGGTCCAGACCACCTACGTGCCCAATGGTTCTGTGCTTCGCAAACGCGTTGCTCCATCGCAAATGCCAGAGTGGCGGCTCGAACCGGACAATTACGTTTTGTTTCTAGGCAGATTTTCGCCCGAGAAGAATTGCCATCTGCTGATTGAGGCCTACGAAAAACTCGACACATCCGCGAAGCTGGTGCTGGCTGGGGGCTCGAGTTACACGAACGCGTACGTCGAGGAATTGCGCAAGCACCAATGTGAGCAGATCGTCTTTCTCGATTGGGTTCACGGCACGGCACTGGATGAATTGCTGACCAATGCTGCCCTCTTCGTTTTGCCCTCCGACCTCGAAGGCCTCTCGCTGGCTCTCTTGGACGCCATGGGCGCCGCCGTCTGCGTGTTGACCAGCGATATCCCCGAAAACCGCGAAGTGATCGAGGGCACTGGCTTCACCTTCCAGCCGGGAGACGCTAGCGACCTAACGCGGATGTTGCGCTTTCTGCTCTCCGACGCGCGAACCCGAGCCGTCGCAGGACGAAATGCGCAGGCACGAGTTCGAGAGCGTTATCTATGGCCACGCATCACAGCTGAGATCGGACACTCCTACGTGGAATTGACCAACCGGACAGGTGTACTCGAGACGTATCCTCCAGCCGAGGCCCCGGCAAGAGCTGCGTCGGAACAAGTCGGCTAGCTACCCGCGAAACTTGGTCATGGTGGCGGAGCGGTCGCGTCCCAAAACGGAACCATAGGGTCGTGATTCGGCCAGCGCCGCTCGTTCCACGAATCTCTTGTCAACCCCCCTAAGCCGCCGCAATCCTCCCATCCCGCTGCATTCAAAGCAAATATATTTTTGCAAAGTTGGTGCATTTACCCTTTGCGATCAGCTATCATAGAAGGAGCTAGAAAAAATCTGCCAAGTTGACCCGACTCTCTCGTCCTCTAAGAGAGATGTTTTAAGTTCAGCGTTCCAACCCCAATCAATTTCAAGAGATTTACCCGAAAAAAGCATTTTTTCGGGGTATGCACTCGTGCTCGGAGCCTGAGTCGCGTGAGAGCCCCGACTGGGTTGCAGTCTCTATACAGCAAGAAGAAAGGACGATCAGTATGCCGCTGCTTCCGTTTCAAGGAATAGGGCGACCGCTATCTACCGTTGGGCTGAGCACCGCGAGCCACGAGCTAGGCGTACTTGCGCCAGAAATTTGGACCGTGCTCGCGGTCGAAACCTCAGGCTGCGGTTACCTCCCTGACCACCGGCCGCAAATTCTCTATGAGCGTCATATCTTCCACCGCCTGACTAAGGGCAAGTTCGACGACGGTGACATCAGCGACTCAACCGCCGGAGGATACGGCCAATCCGGCGCACATCAATATGATCGCCTGGCGCTCGCCATCGCGAAGAACCGGACCGCCGCGTTGCAGAGCTGCTCCTGGGGTATCGGCCAGATTATGGGCGAGAATTATGCTCTGGCCGGATTCCCGGAAGTGGAACACATGGTCGCAGCCATGTCGGAGTCCGAAGACCAACAACTCGCCGCGATGGCTAATTTCTTGGTCAGTTCTCGACTCGACATTCCCCTGCGGGCGCATGATTGGGCCTCGTTCGCTCGTGGCTACAATGGCCCGAATTACGCCATCAATCGCTATGACATTCAATTGAATGCCGAATTCCAGAAGTATTCCGCCGGAGTTCTTCCCGATCTGAATGTGCGTGCCGCCCAGCTCTACCTTACCTATCTTCATTTCCATCCGGGAAACGTCGACGGCATCGCGAGGGCTCGCACCCTGTCAGCGCTCGCCGATTTCCAGACTCAGCACCGACTAACCAAGACATACACCATCGACGCTGAGACCGTAGCCCAATTGTCTGCGGCGGCAGGCGTAGACCAACAAAGTGGAGGAATAAACCGAGAACTGAGAACAGGCAACTGACAGCTGATTCTTTGTTATCCCTGCTCGTACGAAATACGAGAACTGCTGGGGAACGTATAGAATGTTGCCTCGAAGGGGAAAGAACATGCGTCGTGCCCATTTATTTCTCGCTGTAGCATGTTTGGCTGGATGCTCTTTGGCACAGTCGCAGAACGGCCCTGCCAAGATCGGTTCGTCGGCTGTGTGGCAGGTATCGGCGCAGTTCCTCGCCACTGCTCATGCTGCCTGCGACAAATCTTCCCCAGGCGCGGAATGCATGATCGACCAAATGGCGAAAGCCGGAGCCCCGCCCGATGCCGTAAGCTTTACGCGTGAACTTTACAAGCAGAGTCATGGGGACTTTGGCGTCATGACCGGTTTCCAGAATCAGGCTCCGGTCGCCTTCGCATGGATCAACTATCCCCTGCGCGCCAACACCAATTACGGACTCCTGTTCGTGAATGGAAAACCTCCGATTATCGACGTCGAGGATCTGCGGCTGCTCGACACCAAAACCATGGAACACAGTTTCCAGTTTCAAGACTTAAAGAATCAATTTCCCCAAGCCAATTTATGGCCGGGCGATCGTGACGGAAAGACCTGGCCCAACTCACAGGCCGGGCCAAATGGCGGAATCCAGTTTGTGGTGAGCTATCCGCTGCGCAACGGATGCCACTCCTGTGCCAGCGCCGGATCTGCCCTCTTTAACTGGAACTTCGATGCCCAGGGAAAATTCCTTGGGACGACATTCCTGGGACTGCTCGCACCGCCGCTGCGATAGGGATCAAAATTGCGCCATCGTGGTATTGAACGAGCGCGTGGTCAGCTCATCCAACGGCCGCTGGCGTAATTCTTCTGACAGAACCTCGATCCCCCAAGGACCCTGATATCCGGCCTCGCGCACGCTGTCGACAAAACCTCTAACGTCAAACTCACCGTCACCGCACAACCTGCGGTGATTTACAGTGTCTTCATGAAGACTCCAGGGTGCTTCGAAAGTCCCGTCGTTCAGTTCGACGCTGACCAAATGCTGCAGCGGAATTGAAGCTATTTCTTCATAAGGGATGCGTAGCTTGACGATGTGCCAAAGATCAAGGACGATGCCACCGTTCTTCGCCTCCGCGCCCTGGATCATGGTTAAAGAATCCTTGAGCGTATCGATCATCGCAAAGGGCATCAGTTCAAAGCCGATCCTGGTGCCGTGCTCCGCCGCCTCATGGCACAACTCGGCAAACGCTTCAGTCAGGCGCGGCATCGCGGTCTTTTCGTGATGGAAATCGCCCACCTTCACATGCCTTGCTCCCAGCACTTCAGCGGCCGTGAGAAGTTTCTTCTTCTGAATGTCGGATTTGAGTTTTCTATCGCCGTCGAGAAACCAATCGGTCAGAAATTCCAATTCGATGTGCTGGATGCCATTGTCATCGAAGATCTGTTTCATCTCGCGGAGAGTTATGTACTGAAGGATGTGATCGAGATCTGCATGCCAAAGTCCGAAGCCCTTGAAACCGGCTCTGGCTGCGGATTCAACTCTGTCCCTAAAGGCATAAGGACTGTATTCCCGATCGGTGTGTGGCAGTCCCGCTGAAATTGTCCAGTAGGAGGCCAGCAATTCGACGTCTGATTTCATGGTCTGTTTCAGGCGGCAACCGCGTCGTGCGCCATCACCGACTTGACCGATTGAATGATCTTGTCTTCGTTCGGCAAGATGAAATTTTCCATGGGCTCGCTGTACGGAACCGAAGTATCGAGCGCAGTCACCATCCGGACGGGCGCACGCAGGTATTCGAATCCGTGTTCAGCGACTTCGCCCGCGATCACGGCGGCTGCGGAAGAATGACGAGGAGCTTGGTCGACGAGCACCAATCGCCCAGTCTTCTTCACTGAATTGATGATCGTTTTCACGTCGAGCGGCGCCAGCGTGCGCGGGTCCAAGACTTCCACGCTGATGCCCTCGTCCGCCAGACGCTCGGCCGCAGCCAGGGCTTTCTTGACCATCCATCCCACCGCAACCAGAGTGATGTCGGTTCCCGCGCGCTTGACGTCGGCAACCCCTATGGGAACGACATACTCACCTTCCGGCACCTCGCCTTTGTCCAGCGTTAGCATGTAGGGATGCAGATACACCACCGGGTTGTCGTCGCGAATAGCAGCCGTCATCAGACCTTTCGCATCGGCGGGAGTGGAGGGCACAACAACCTTCAAGCCGGGAATGCCCATCATGCTGTGGTAGATGCAATTGGAATGCTGCCCCGCCCAGCCGGCGCAAAAACCGTAGCCCGCTTTCAGCACCACCGGCACCTTCACCTGACCGCCAGACATATAGTGGAACCGCGGAGCCTCATTGATTACCTGATCGAAAGCCACCAGCATGAACTCGCTCATCCACAACTCAACAATGGGACGCAAGCCAGTCATCGCTGCGCCAATTCCGATCCCGATTTCCGCCGTCTCCGAGATGGGCGCAAGCCGCACGCGGTCCTTGCCGAACTTCTTGAGCATGGGATCGCGCTCGGTCATCGCCATGTTCTGGCCGTAGAAAACAACATTCGGGTCACGCTGCATTTCCTCGATGATTGCTGCGGCGATCGCATCCCCATACATCATTTCGCGCGCCATATTTTCCTCCTACGCGTACACATAGTTCGTCGCTTCTTCCGGCGCTGGAAGCGGACTGGCCAGCGCGAACCGCACGGCGTCCTTCACCTCCCCACGAGCGGCATCCTCGATGCGCTTTGCGTTGACTTCAGTCAGGACGCGATCCTTTATCAGTTTTGCCCGGAACTTCGCCACTGGATCTTTGGACTTCCACTTCGCGAACTCCGCTTTGTTGCCGTAAACCGCGATGGCCTCGTGTTCGGGAAATTGTGTGGGCAACGGTGGAACCGTGATCACGTTTCCATGCGCGCTCAGGCGGTAAAACTTCGATTCGATCAAAGTCGGTCCCTTGCCAGCACGTGCGCGTTCCGCTGCCTTACCCACCGCCTTATACACGGCGAGAGGGTCGGTGCCATCCACGGTCACGCCTGGAATGCTGAATGCTTGCGCTTTCCTCGAAAGCGGATCTCCGGCAACGGCGTTGGCATCCTCGAGACTGAAATGTGTGTAGGCCTGATATTGATTGTTTTCGAGAATGTAAATGATGGGCAGCTTCCACACCGCGGCGATGTTCAGCGATTCGAAAAACGCCCCTTGCTTCGCCGCTCCATCTCCGAAAAAGCAGTAAACGATTTGGCCGGCCTTCTTGACCTGCGCCGTAAGCGCGGCGCCGGTCGCATGGGCAATGCTTTGACCGATGATGCCTGAGGTTCCTGGAAAGTGATTGGCCGGGTCGGCCAGATGCATCGATCCGCCAAAACCCTTGCACAGCCCGTCTTTGCGGCCGAAGATCTCCGCCATCATTTTTCGCAGTGGCGTGCCTAACACAATCGGATAGCCATGACAGCGGTAGCTCGGCATCACCAAGTCGGTGTCATTGCGCGTGGACAGAGTTCCCACAATGCTGGCTTCGGCTCCATCGCCGAGATGTGCGTGCCCTCGAATCGCCCCTGGGTGTTCGATGAAAGCCCGCTTGACCGCTTCCTCGAATTCGCGGATGCGCACCATTTGTGTGTACATCCAAACCAGCCGGTCTTTTCCCAGCGCTTTTCTCTTTTTCATCGCGATTTCCTTCTAGATTTCTTGGGCCCAGATTTGCTTGACCGAGGTTTCTTCGACCCAGCCGAAAATCCATTCTGCTCGCCGATGTGGCACAGCGGCTCGCCCACGGGTACTTCAGTCGTTTCTCGCGCCAAAACTTTCAGCAACGTCCCCGCCGCCGGCGATTCCAGTTCGTAGCTGATCTTCTCAGTCTCCAGTTCAACCAGGGGATCTCCCGCCTCAACGCTGTCCCCTTCGCGCTTGAGCCATCGCACGACAATAGCTTTGGTGCTCGTGACCCCGCCCGATTTCGGAACTATCACAGTGGTCAGCGCAGTCATTTGCGCATCCTTCGCGCGCTCCGGCTAAAGCCCGTATTCTTGGGCCTCGATCGGCACGCCTAAAGCGGTTGCGGAAAAACTCACGGCGTTGGAGTCGCCGATTTCGAACTTCTGCCGCAACCTCTAAAGCCCTGCTTCCACAAACAGGCAAATCAGGCTCTGGTGCCCGGAGGCGATTTTAGGCTAAAGTATCTTTATTGCTAGTAGGCACCTTTTTGTAACCTGGCATTGGCTTGGAGGCTTGGGATGGAAGAATTCTATTGTCCGGTAAAGTTGACCGCCGATGTCATCGGCGGCAAATGGAAACCGCTGATTCTGTTTTATCTCGAGGGCGGCACGAAGCGGTTTGGCGAACTGCGCAAACGAATTCCGGGCCTGACCAAAAAAATGCTTACGCAACATCTCAGGGAGTTGGAGCGCGACCAAGTGGTCCACCGAAAGGTGTTCGCCGTCGTGCCTCCCAAGGTGGAATATTCGTTGACCCGCCACGGAGAAAGTCTCAAGCCGATTCTTAAATTGATGTCGGCGTGGGGCACGAAACACCGCGCTCGGTACGGAGTTCCGAAGGCTCAGAGCCGTACGCCCAAGAGTTCCGCGACCATTAAGCGGCTGCCATCATCTGTAGAGCAGGCGCTGGCCAGCTGATTTTTTGCCAAGAAGTTCTTGCAGCTGCATAGTGAAGAACTCACATGAACAGTCGTGCCAAAGGCTTGATCTCGCAATACGACGACGCCTGGCTTATCGATGGTGTGCGCACACCTTTTGCCGAATACAACACGGTGCTCGGGCTGATCTCTCCGATTGATTTGGGGATCAAGGTCGCACGAGAAGTGTTTCGCCGCTCCGGTATTTCGCCGGAGTCGGTTGGTTCGGTCGTGGCTGGGAACATGGCGCAAGCCAGCTTTGATGTCTACGTATTGCCGCGCCACATCGGCATTTATTCCGGAGTGCCCATCGACGTGCCCGCGCATCTGGTGCAACGGGTTTGCGGAACTGGAATCGAAGCCATTCTACAGGCGGCGGATGCGATCAAGCTGGGCAAAGTAGAATTGGCCCTGGTCGTCGGAACCGAATCGATGTCGAGAAATCCGATTGCCGCCTACACGCACCGCGGCGGGTTCCGCATGGGCCAGGTGGAATTCAAAGATTTCCTATCGGAGGCGCTGCTGGATACTTGTTCTGGCGTGACCATGGGAGGCTCGGCAGAAACGCTGGCCAAACGTTACAAAATTTCGCGGGAAGAAGCCGATCGGTTCGCCGCCGAGAGTTTTAGCCGCGCGATAGCAGCGCAGAAAAGCTGTTTCTTGAGCGGAGAAATTGTTCCTGTAGTAAATGAAACCTTCGAATGCGAGGAATACAACCGGCGCGGCATCCGCCTTCCGAAGAAAGTGGAATCGTTCAGTCAGGATAGTCATGTTCGACCTTCACCGTTGGAAGTGCTCGCCCAGCTTCCTCCCGCTTTCGGCGGCGTGCAGACCGGCGGGAACAGTTCCGGCATTGTGGATGGCGCGGCTGCAACTCTGGTGGCTTCAAGCGAATTCGCACGCAAACACGACAAGCCCCCGTTAGCCAAAGTGCTCGCGGGAGCGGTCGTAGGCGTTCATCCGGAAATTATGGGAATTGGTCCGGTTCCCGCGATTCGCGCCGTCCTCGAAACCAGCGGGCTGCGCTTGGACCAGATCGATCGCGTCGAAATTAACGAGGCCTTCGCGGCGCAAACTCTGGCCTGCGAGCGCGAACTTGGCTTGGATCACGCCAAACTGAACGTCAATGGCGGCGCCATCGCGATCGGCCATCCTCTGGCGGCCACAGGCGTGCGCTTGGCGGTCACGTTAGCTCGCGAACTGAAACGCTCGAATGGACGCTATGGGATCGCTTCAGCTTGCATCGGCGGAGGCCAAGGCATCGCGCTGCTGGTGGAAAATGCAGGGATCGGAGGCGCGCTGCCATGAAATTTGTGGTCGTCACGGAAAGGCATGGGGCAAATGCCGGATACTGCTCGACCTAATCATCTCGCTATGCGGGCCAGATGCTCAGCGCCGTTTTGCTGAGAATTTGCTGCTTGATTTCTTCTTTCAGGGGCAGAGCACGAAAATCATCGAGATTCTTTTTGATGTCAGGAACGCCCGGTCCCGGCCAGTCCGTGCCGAATACCGTCTTGTGCGCGATTTCTTCCAGGCGCGGAAAATACTTCAGCAAGGTTTTGGGAGGGACGCCGCTGATGTCGAGATAGACATTGGGATGGCGGCGGAGCAGAAAGAAAGCAGTGTTCATCCACAGCGGACGTCCGCCGTGAGCGAGAAGAATCTTCATCTTTGGAAAATCGACGGCGACGTCGTCAATGAAAATGGGATCGCCATAGCGGTTGCGGGCGCCGTGAAAAATCGACGTGCCGGTGTGGAACATGACCGGAATTCCGTTGGCCTCGGCAGCCCGATAAATGACTTCCAGTTCAGTTACGCCGTTCTGGTAGTCGTTGGGAAACAGAAGCTGGTGGGGAGGATGAATCTTGATCATGCGGATCTTGAGCCGCAAAAGCTGCTCGACATCGGCCAGAATGTTCTGGCTATGCCGCGGGTGCAAGCCGCCGCACGAGATCAATCGCTTGGGGTTTTCCTTGACGTAATCGGCGATCCACTGATTGACTTGAGCCGTAAAGCCGATGACTTCGGGTGCGACGTAGTTGATGAGCACGCCGCGATCGATGCCAGAGGCATCCATGTGTTTGAGAAACGATTTGGGCGAGCGGCAGAATTCGGCGATCTGCTCATAGTTGTGCCGCTTGCGCCGGATCAATTCCAGAGCGTCGGGATGGAACATCTCCATCGGCGCGATGTGGATGTGGCAGTCCGTGATCAAATTCGTCGTCAGCTCTGAGCAGACGATTCAAAAGCTGGGTCTGCTCCAACGCAACTCCCACAACATTTCGTTCAGTGTCGTTTCACCGAGGACTTAATGCCCGCCAAAAATATGTCGCCGACTTGGCGGGCCAGGGCGCTCGCGTCGGGATCAACTTGCGGCTTGTACCAGGTGTAGATCCAGTTCATCATCCCGAACAGACCGAGCACGGCGACGCGGGTGTTGAACTCCAATCCCTTTTGCTGCTTGAGCGATTCCACCAATTCAGCGCAGCAACGGTAGTAGCGGCGCTTGAGGGCCGTCACTTCGGTGCCGAGGTTGCCCGCGAGCACGTCATCTTCTTTGGACAGCACCTTGGTCGCTTTGTAATTCTCGGCAAGGAAATATTCAAAGTGGTTCAGGATGAAAGCCCGCACCCGGGCCTCGGGATCGCTCATGCTTTCCAGACGTTTTTGCAGTCGCTCTACAACCACAGTGAAATAGTGTTTCTGAATCAGGTAGAGCAACTCTTCCTTGGACTCGAAGTAATAGTACAGCCCGGCCAACGAGAGGCCGGTCACTCGCGACAAATCGCGCATGGAAGCGCCCTCATAACCCTTTTCGTAAAACACGGCGGTGGCATGGTCGAGGATTTTGGACAGGCGCCGGTCGAAGCGCGTAGCCGCGCGCGAGTTGGGCAAGTCGGAGGTGACAGGGCCGTTGCTCATCTATCGAACGTTCGTTAATCATAGCCAAAAGGAAGTGGGATGAGCAAGTGTTTCATGAAGTCTAGGCACGGGGGCTCACCCGCTTCCCGACCGCGACGTCGTAATACACTATCGAACGTCCGTTATAATTTGCAAGTCGAAAAGTGGTCTCATCCTTAATTACAGGATCGCGAAAGGTTCTCGATGCAAGGCACAATGATGAACTACCCGCTGACGCTCACACATATTCTCGAGCGCGCGGGCCGGATCTTCCCTGAAGAAGAGATCGTGTCGCGCCTGCCGGATCATTCCTTGCATCGCTGCACCTATGCCGACATTTACCGCAGAGCGCGCCGCCTGGCCGAAGCCTTGCAGAAAGCCGGTCTTCAGCGCGGCGATCGCGTGGCCACGTTGATGTGGAACCACTATGCGCACGTGGAGGCGTACCTGGGCATTCCGGTATCGGGCGGGGTAATGCATACGCTGAATCTACGGTTGGCGCCGCGAGAGATCGCATACATTGCCAATCATGCGGGGGATCGTTTTCTTATCGTCGACGATTCGCTTTTGCCGCTCTATGAACAGATCCGCGAGTCGACTCACTTTGAGCGCGTGTTCGTGGTGGCGTTGAGCAAGAATGCGATTCCGCCGGGCACCGAAAACTACGAAGATTTCCTCGGCACGGCCAGCGGTGATTTCCAACATCCGCAGCTTGACGAGAACGAAGCTGCGACTTTGTGCTATACCTCGGGCACGACTGGAATGCCCAAGGGCGTGGCATATACGCATCGCTCCGTGTTCCTGCACACATTTCTTCTGACTACGGCGGACAATTTCGCCGTTAGTCATGCGGATGTGGTTGCACCGGTGGTCTCGATGTTCCACGTCAACGGATGGGGATTTCCCTACGCGGCGGCGATGGTGGGGTGCAAGCTCGTGCTTCCAGGCCCTTATCTCGATGCCGAGAGTCTCCTCGAACTATTTGAAAGGGAGAACACCACCGCCGCTGCAGGCGTGCCCACGATCTGGCTCAATGTCGTGGACTGTCTGGAGAAGCATCCCGGCCGATGGAAGCTGCCTCGCATGCGGATCATCATGGGGGGCGCGCCGCTACCAGTTGCGTTAATTAGGAAGCTGCAACAATATGGTTTGCGAGTGCAGCAAGGGTGGGGCCTCACGGAAAGCAGTCCGCAAGCGACCACTAACCAACTGAAGGCATATATGAAGGATTGGCCCATTGAGAAGAAGCAGGAGGTGCAATCCATGGCCGGCATCCCAGTCCCACTCGTCGACTTAAGGGTGGTCCACGCTTCCGCCCACGCCTCCCTGGAGGCTCCACGCGACGGCAAGACTATGGGCGAAGTGCAGCTGCGCGGGCCCTGGGTGGCTGCTTCTTACTACGAGCTGCCGGAAGAAAACGACAAGTGGACCGAGGACGGTTGGTTCCGCACCGGCGATGTGGGCACGATTGATCCACAGGGATATCTGGCGATCGTCGACCGGACGAAAGACCTGATCAAGTCGGGTGGCGAATGGATCAGTTCCGTGGATCTGGAGAACGCTCTGGTGGCCCACCCCGACGTGCGCGAAGCCGCAGTCATCGCCGTGCCCCACCCCAAGTGGCAAGAGCGGCCGATCGCAGTGGTCGTCGCCAAAGAAGGAGTCCAAATATCTTCGGAAAGTCTGCGCGAGTTCCTCGGCGGAAAATTCGCCAAGTGGCAACTGCCGGATGCGTTCGTATTCGTAGATCAGTTGCCCCACACCTCCACCGGGAAACTTCTCAAAGCGGAGCTGCGGCGGCGCTACCAGGATTGGTCGTGGGAGCGGTGACTGGACGGCGTCCACGACGAACGCCCGCCCAAGCGAAAGCTTGGACGGGCCACCCTCGAGGGTAAGGCGCATCGCGCCTACCTCCGACCGCTGTTCTCGGCTGCGAGAGTTGTCAGGAGAGACGTCTCCGTTTCAGCTGGCGACCAGTCTTTGGCGAGGCCTCCCAGAAGCACGCCATCCACGCGGATCTGCCCGTAGATTTCGTCACCCGAGTGCTGGGTAAATTCGACGTTCATCAGGAGTGGATCGAGCCCGAGGGCCTCGACACAGGCATTGAGGAGGGCTTCACCCAGGCGAGCCCGCTGCTCGGGCGTGCGGCCGCGGCGGATGTCGCAAGTCAATACAGCTGCGGGGGTAACGGGCTCACCGGCAGTGCAGTGCCAAACCCCGCCTTCGCCGAGTTCGCGAAAGGTCACATGGACCAGGTCGGCTGTGGTTTGCATGATTTCGGCGTAGTGGCGGCCAAGGCGGCCCGCCAAATCGCGCTTCACGGAAAGAGGATAGTGGTTTGGTACATCAAGCTGTAAATGGGGCATAAATCTCCTTATTTTGAGGACCGAGCGTTGGAAGGCGCTGGTCGATGTTGACATTGTCAATATAACTGGGAATGTTGACAATGTCAATACCATTTGCGAAAATATCTCTGTGAAGCCCAAACCATCCAAAATCAGCGAGCCGCCGCCCCCCTATCATCATGGCGATCTTCGCCGTTCCCTCATCGACGCGGCTCTGGCCTTGCTTACCGAAGAGCAGGACTGGACATTCTCTCTGAGGGCGGTCGCTCGCCGGGCGGGTGTGAGTCACAATGCCCCTTACAATCACTTCGCAGACAAGCGGGACTTGTTAGCGGCTGTGGCTGCGACTGGGTTCGCCCAACTTGGTGAGCGAATCCTTGCCGCCATTTCAGGGATCAAGAATGCCCAGACTGCCCTGGTGAAGAGTGCTCGGGCGTATGTAAGCTTCGGCGTTGAAAATCCCGCGCACTATCGTTTGATGTTTAGTTCGGCTCTGGTAACGGTGCAGGAGGGCCGTCCGGAATCGGTCGCGGCTGCGGGCGCTGCTACAAGAGCTATATTGGCAGGAATCATTCGACGCGGAGCGGCCATGGGTATTTTCGATACCGCTCTCTGCAGAGACGACGTGCTGCGCGTTTCTGTCCTCGCTGCCTGGTCGGCCGTGCACGGGCTCACGATGCTGACGATTGACGGTATCGCAGATACCCCGCAATTGAGCACCGAGGAGGTCGCAAGAAAGGTAGCGAATCTGATCTGTGACGGCCTACTCCGGCGCTGAATGGCACGACCAACAGGATCTATAAAGAACCGAAAGGATGGGCCACCTCCAAATCAGGCGTTCCCCGCACGGGCGTGGACGCCCGCGCCCACATTGACCGGAGTGTCCCTAGAACGAGAACTTCAGCGAGAACTGAAACTGCCGCGGGTTCAGCATGGTCCTCGGCGTACCGAAAACTGGATTCGGCGTTCCGGGAACGGTTACCGGCAGAAGTCCGTCGGCCAGCCACACTGGCGGTGGCGCTGCTGGGCAAGTCACAGAACCCGCGCCGCTCTGAATGGCTCGCGAGGTGGCGTCTCGGTAGTGCTGGGGAATGTTCCCGCAGAATACGGGGGAGCCGTAGATAGAATTGACTTCGTCGACGTTTGGCCGGTTGAGGACGTTGAAAGCGTCTACGGAGAAATCCAGCCGGTAGCGCTCTGTAAGCTGGAAATATCGGGACAAACGCAGATCCCACGCATACAGGGAATCGCCAACGTAGGTGTTCCGGCCGATCGTCGTGGTGCAATTGGTCACGGTGGGGCACGAACTCTGAATGGGCGCGCCGCCAACGCGATCCGTACTCAGGCCAGCCACGTCTCCAAACGTGTTCTGTCCAGCGAACAAGGTGAAGGGCCGCCCGGACTGCAGTGTGACGATGCTGCTGAATTCGAAGTTCCTTACAAAACTGTCGTGCGGTGCCGTCGCCGTAAAGTTCACCACCAGGTTATTGCGAATGTCCTGGTTGGAGTTGGCACGCTCCGAATCGTAATCGAACTGGTTGGGCGGCAGGTTGATGAACGTCGTGAAATTGCCGTTGTCGATGGTGTGAGAGTAAGTGTAATTGGCGGTGAGGTTGAACACCTGGCCCAGGCGCTCGATCGCGGTGACAGTCAGGCCGTTGTAGTTGGAGTCGGCCACGTTGTTGTTGTAGTCCAGAAGGCCGCCGCTGATGGTAGGCGCAGGGTTAGCGGCGCTGGGCACTCCAAATTCCAATCCGGAGGGATTGGTCAGGGTTCCAAAAAATGGTCCCAGCCCGAATGGCCCCAGAGTCGGCGTTCCCGAGCAAGGTGTGAGGGTGCCGCCGGGATCGAGCAATCCCTGGGCATCCGCGGGATTACCGGGTTTGCTCGTGCCGAGCGGGCAGGGGACGTTTATGTTATTGCCGCGCACAAGTTTGTGCGCGCCCACGAAAAGATATCCCAGCTCGAGAGTGAGTCCTTTGCCGAACTGACGATCAAGCTCGAGGCTTGCCTGCTCCGCGTAGGGAAGCCGACCGTTACGCTGAATTCCTCCCGAGCCGACGCCGCAAGCGCCGGACGGTCCAGTCACTGTGAGTACGCAAGGCCCGGTGAGGCTGACTGCTGGATAGGGATTGTTGGCGAGAATGCCGAGCGCCGTGAGCGCGGCGAAGCTTACAGCTCCGCCGGGAGCGCCCGCGCAATAGGCTGCCGGCAGAGGCGGACAGGGAAGCGCAGGCGTGCCGGGATAACCTGGGTCTGCGGCCAGTTGCCAGCCACCGTTGGCGGCGCCAGTTTGAATCATGGGAACCGTGATGGGCGTAAGTCCAGCGCACCCGGCGGTTGGGGGATTGCAGAAGTATCCGGGAACGGTCTTCTGGTTTCCGGTGGTGAAGAAGAAAGTCAGGTTGTTGCGATCGAAGAATATTCCGGTCCCGGCGCGGATGACGGTCTTGGCATCGGGCGACCAGGCGAATCCAACTCGCGGCTGGAAAGCGCGGTAGTCGGGATTGACAGTGCTTCCGAGGCCGGATTCGAAATCCCAGCGCAGTCCATAGTTCAGGGTGAAGCTGTGAGTGACGCGCCATTGATCTTGCGCGAAAACGCCCCAGTATCCGTGATTCAACTTGTATGCATAATTGGAATACTGATTGGTCGGAAATGCATTGGGCCAGCCGCTGCCGAAACCGCCACCAGTTGCGGGGGAAGGAACATAACCGTTGGTGAAACCAGTTCGCGGAAGCGCCACACCCCAGTAGATGAAGGACACGCCGTCGGCTTGGGGTGCGAGCGGGCAGTTCGAGGCCCCAGGAACCGTTCCATACGAACCGGTCGTCAACAAGCTGACCGCATCGGCAAATGCGTACAGACAGTTGAGGTCCGGAAATAGAATTCGCTCAGGCGTGAACCCGGGATAGTTGTTGTAGCTCCAAACGTAGTTCCCGTCGAATCCGAACTTGGCAACGTGATTGCCTTTGACCCAGGCGATTGAATCGGAGGCCTGGGCACGGCTCTCGTAGATCGCGTCATAAGTGCCGAAGTTGTGTCCGAATTCCAGGTCATTCACGACGCTGAGATCGGGCTCTCCAGTCGCTCCGGGAAAATTGTAGTGTCGCCTGGAGTATTGCCCTAGAACTGTGTTGACCAAGTTGGGTTTAAGCACTGCGGTCTCGGTCGCCACCACAGATTGATCGCGAATAAAGAGATCGCGAGCGCCGCTCGGACTACCGATGCCGCCGCCGTCTTCGGTATTGCCAATCAATTCACCGGTGTCTCGAGCGTCCTCCACGACGTAGCGGAGCGCAAGACGATTGTTGGTGTTGATTTGGTCGTCGAATCGGGCGAAACCGTAGTCGTTGTTCACTGTCTTCAGAACCGACTGGAGATATTGGGTGGGCGAGAGCGTGCATTGCGCGGGAGGAAGATGGCAGCCTTCCGGGGACAGTCCCAGGTAGGCTTTGGCTTGATCGATATTTGCAATATTGCTAAAAAGGTCAGGAGCGTAAGTTGGAGATTCGCCGGTTCGCCTACCCTCGTAGTTCATGAAGAAGAACATCTTGTCCTTGCGGATTGGTCCGCCGAGAGTACCGCCGTATTGATTTTGCCGCAGAGCATGTGGCAGTGGCGCGGGCTGCAAAAGAGATCGTGCGTCGGTGGCACTATTCTGCAGGTAGTCATAGATCGAACCATGAAGACTGTTAGTGCCGGATTTCGTAACGATATTGACGATCCCACCGAGGGCGCGACCATACTCGGCGCCAAAACTGTTGTTGACCACGCGAAATTCCTGAACCGAATCTTGGGGGGGCGTGGCGCGTTGCACGCCGCTAATGGTGTTCACAAAATCGGCGCCATCGACGGTGATCTCGTTGCTGAACGACCGCATCCCACCGAAAGAAATTTGCGTGACTTCGAACTCGGTGAACGTGGTGCCCAGGCTGGTTCGGCTCTTAGCGACGCTCGGCGTTAGAAGAGCAAAATCGGTGAATAGGCGGCCGCTGATGGGGAGAGATTGAATCTGCTGGGTCGCGATCACCTGACTGATTTCGGTCTTGGTGGGCTCAATGATTGGAGCTTCGCCGGTGACCACGACGGTCTCTCCGAGAGCTGCCACCTTTAATGTCAAATTGACAGTTGCGGTTTCGCCGACGGTCAGCACAATGCCCGTCTGCGTAGTCTTCGAGAACCCACTGTACACCGCCGATACGTCATACTTTCCAGGAGGAAGATTTGGTATGACGTAATAGCCGTCGCCCGTGGTGGTGGCCGTGAAGGTAGTATTCGTTTCCACATTTCTGACGGTGACGGCTGCATTGGCGATGGTTCGTCCGCTGGAGTCGAGAACTGTGCCATTCAGCTGAGCGAAGCTGACCGTGGCTTGTGGGAACGCAGGTGAGACCGGAAGAACAACGGTCAGCAAGAAAGCTACGATAATCAAATCGCGGCGCGGTGTCATAGTAGGCCTTTCCGGAGCGAACGTCCGTTCTACTCATCACCGATAAAGCAGTTTGATCCCTGGTGTCCGAACGGCGCTTGAGTAGGTACCCTTTTTGATACCTATCGAACGTCCGTTCACTCACCTAAGCCCGAATATTTTTCACAATCCAGGTCAACTGTCAAGACAAAAATCGATTTCTTAGTTGTTGTCGCCAACTTCGCAGGCAGTCCGGAACAGCCAGCAATTCTTTCGACAGACTGCCGCATCTTTAGAAAATGGATTTCCATGCAGGTTCACGCGGGCACGCGGCTCGCGACCACAGGCTTGCCCCAGACTTCCTTTGCGGTTTCTGCCACCAGTCGGAGCTTCGCTTCTTGATCGGCGAGCGTTAGCAGGTTGCCTTCGATGGTTGAGGCGAATCCGCACTGCGGACTCAGAGCCAATCGCTCCAGGGGGATTACCGCCGATGCCTGCTCGATGCGCTCTTTCAACTCCGCCTTGCTTTCAAGCGCAGCCTTCTTCGAACTAACTAGTCCGAGCACAACAGTACGATCTTCCGGCACCTGACGCAGCGGGTCGAAACCACCGGAGCGCTCATCGTCGTATTCAAGAAGGAATCGTTGGAAGCGAGTCTGGCGAAAAACCCGCGTGATCGGACCGTAGTCGCCGGACGCATAAAACTTGCTCTGATTGTTTCCACGGCAAAGATGCAAGCCAAACGTAATGCCGGGAAAATCTCCGATCACCGCATTGTCCATTTCGGTCGAGAGATCGAGCAGTCGGTCTGGATCATTTCCCCTTTGACGATATCCTTCTCGCAGTTGCGGATCGAGCAGAGCAGCATATTGCGGCGAATCGATCTGAATGTAGGTACAGCCCAGGCGGATCAACTCCCGGACCTCATCGCGGAGGATGTCGACAATGTCCGCGAGATAAGCATCGATTTTGGGATACGCTCCGGCGGATTTCTTGCTGTCGTAGTAAGCGGCCGCCTGCTGTGCGCTGATCATGGTCGTTTTCGCGGGATGATTCGTGCGCGCCCGCATGTAAGTAAATTCCTCGGCGCACATCGGTCGTTTACGTCGCAGCTTGGAAACGACGACGGGCCTCGGCAAAACCAGTTCTTCACCCTTCTCGTTGCGGAATGGAATTGCCCAACCGCCGAACTTGTCAAAGCCTTCCACGGCGTCAATCAAGTGACCGTAAAACGCGTAGCGCCGCACTTCGCCGTCGGTTATCACCTCGATGCCGGTGCGCTCCTGCAGAGCAATGGCTTCATCCACGGCGCGGTCTTCTATCCGCTTGAACTCTGCTTCGGTAAGTTGGCGTGCTTCATGACTGTCGCGAGCTTCTTTCAAATAGGTCGGGCGCAAGAGACTGCCTACTACATCGCTTCGATACACCTGAGCCTCCTTAACTCCGTAGGATTCCATTTCACAACTGGCAAGAACTCAAGCGAAAACGAATTTAAGAAACCCAATTGCCTTGAGCGCGCATCAGATTACTCCCGGAAAGTGCAGGCCACAAGCGAAATGTGCGGGAGAAATTCGAACAGCAGACTGCGAAATTGGCATGTAACCATTTGACCTCAGCCAGTTACAGCGCGCGATTTTCTCGCAAAATGACCGGCGACAAAAGTTTTTCGAACAACGATGAAATTCCAACTTGCAAACTGGGAGTATGATCTTTTCCCGTGAAGTGCGGAAGGAGAAAGCATGGCCCCACGAATCAAGACAACCGTGGTGGGCAGTTATCCAGTTCCCTCGTGGTTGGTCGGAAACACGTCGCGCCTGGTGTTGCGTGACGCAGTGATGGCGGTCTTGAAGACGCAGGAACTGGCTGGCCTAGATCTGGTGACCGATGGAGAGCTGATACGATTTGACCCCAGCCATCCCGAGACCAACGGCATGGTTGACTATTTTGCTTCGCGAATGGATGGCATTCGCAAACATT
The DNA here is from genome assembly GCA_963762385.1 of uncultured Acidobacteriota bacterium. GTDB lineage: Bacteria > Acidobacteriota > Terriglobia > Terriglobales > Acidobacteriaceae > JABDBE01. The sequence goes on from CAVXKN010000004.1 coordinate 868,243, forward strand.
TTTCAGTTTCAGATTTTGATCGCTTCCGTTCCGATCACGCTTCCGGATATCGATTGCTAACCGCAGGAATGGTCGTTTCCAAGATCCAAGATGGCGCACTCAGTTTGCCTCGCGATTACGAATTGGTAAGCACACTCACCAAGCTCCCATTGAAGTTCACCTGCACCGGTCCGCATATGTTGGCGCGCGTGCTAACGAATTGTTTCTATAAGAACACCGCCGACCTCGCCATGGACATTGCCGCGGTGTTGCGCCGGCAGCTCGAATTCATCGAAGCTGATGTCGTCCAGTTGGATGAGGCTTGCATCGCTGGATATCCTGAAGATGCGCCCTGGGCGGCGGAGGCCATCAACCATATACTCGATGGAATCTTGAACGAAAAGGCCGTGCACATCTGCTTCGGCAACTATGGCGGCCAGTCCCAGTTGCGCGGCTTCTGGCGGGACTTGATTCCTTTCTTGAATTCTCTGCGCACCGATCACCTGGCTTTGGAATTCGCGCGGCACGGCTACGACGACCTGCGGTTGTTTAACGATCTCGATCCCAAGATTCATCTTGGCATTGGGTTGATCGATATCAAGGACAACGAAGTAGAAGCTCCCGAGCTGATCGCTTCGCGCATCGACAACGCGGTGAACGTCCTGGGGCCAGAGCGCATCCGGTATGTTCATCCCGATTGCGGATTCTGGATGCTGCAGCGCAGTGTGGCCGATCGCAAGATGCGCGCTCTGGTGGAAGGAAGAGATCTGTTCGAAGGACGGGAATAGCGACTTAGTTTTACGGGTACCGAATCGGTTCATGGTTGGAAGCTCACCGGCGAATGACGAAAGAGCCAGTGTTCGAACTCTGGTCTTCAACCATCTCGCCGGAATCGTCCTGGCTCCAACCGTCAAAGCGCTCTGGGATCGAAAAGTGTTCGATCTCTTTCGCGGTCCTTCACCTTGGGTACAACTCGACGAAGTCGTGGAACACACGCATGGCAACCGCGGCTACTTGCGAGTGGCGCTTCGGCTGTTGCTGTCGGCGGGCTGGATGGAGGAGCGGATCGGCGATTCGGGATCTCAACCGTCCTACGCGTTAACTCGCGAGGGAGAGTTGGCAACCGTCGTTGCTCCTCCGTTATACCGAGAGGTTGTTTCGTTTATACCGAAAGCGCTTTACCTGGAAGATTTTCTCTTCGGCAGCTCCGACGAGCCGGTTCGCGCTTCTCTTCGTGAGCTGGTTTCTCGCGCGCAGGCGCGATGGGATTTGGGCTCGACAGAAGATCCCCTCACCGCCAAGACTCATCAACAGATTCGCGGACACCTCGACGGAATGCTTGTCGGGCCAGCTATAGTGGCACTCGCCCGCGGCGGAATTCTTGGCCAACTCGAACAGGGAGCCGTGGACTTCCACTCTATCGCCGCGAACCATGAGAGCCTCTCCTGCGTATTTGATCTGCTCGCAACGCAGGGTTGGATCGCGCACGACCACAATCGGGTGTGGCTCACCGCTTGCGGGAAGTACGCGGCGCAGATTGCGACATCGTATGGCGTCACTGTTTCGTATCTTCCCACCTTCAAAGTCGTGAACACTCTGTTGTTCGGCAATCCCCGGATTCCGCGGCTGGACGAGACCGGAGTCGAACTGTTGGTCAACCGTGGGATGAACGTTTGGGGCAGCGGCGGAGCACACAAGACTTATTTCAAGAAAGTCGATGAGATCATCGTTGAGATCTTCAACCGCCCGCTAAACCAGCAGCCGCAAGGCATCTGCGACATGGGATGTGGCGATGGCAGCTTCCTGGAGCATCTCTATTTCGTGGTCAAGAACCACACGGCTCGGGGCGCTGTGCTCGATCAGCATCCGCTGATTCTGGTCGGTGCTGATTTCAACAAAGTTGCGCGCCGCGTGGCGAAACAGACGCTGAGGAAAGCGGGCATTCCGACTTTTCACGTCATTGGCGGAGACATCAATCGTCCCGCACAGCTAGCTGGTGATCTCGAGGAACTTGGACTCGATATTCACGATTTGCTGCACGTGCGTTCGTTTCTCGATCACAACCGCCCATACGTTTCCCTCGCGAACCATGCCAAGCGCAGTCGAGCGGGACGATCGAGCGGCGCATTCGCGCACTTCGGCGAAGAAATTCCGGCCGATGAACTGGAAGAGAATCTAGTTCGGCATTTGCGGCGGTGGGCTCCGTACGTCGGACGGTTTGGTCTGCTGGTACTTGAGCTCCACACGCTGCCTCCATCGTTGACGGCCGCAAATTTGGAAAAAACTCCCGCGGTTGCCTACGACGGCACGCACGGATTTTCCGATCAATATCTGGTTGAGCTGTCGATTTTTCTGGACTGCGCCCGCGAGGCTGGCCTGCACGCCAACGTCCGGTTTCAACATAAATTTCCGCCGTCGGAGTTGGCGACAGTCAGCGTCAATTTCTTTACGAGTACAAGCCCGCCGGCTTAAGAGAACCGCATCGAGGGAGAACTACCAATGTTTCTGCGGAATTACTGGTACGCGGTGGCCTGGGATCACGAAATCAAGCGGGCGCCTTTTGGCCGAGTCGTTTGTGGTGAGCCGATCGTGCTCTATCGCCAAACCAGCGGAGTGTTGTCGGCTTTTGAGGATTGCTGTCCTCATCGTCTGTTGCCGCTGTCGAAGGGATTTCTGCAGGGCGACGTTCTGGTCTGCAAGTATCACGGGCTGAAATTCAACCCGGGCGGGGAATGCATCTGGATGCCTGGACAGGAAGGTATTCACAAGGACACGAAGATCAGAACTTATCCCGTGGCCGAGAAGCACCGCTTCGTTTGGGTGTGGATCGGCGATCCATCGCTGGCGAGCGAAGACAGAATTCCCAACCTGCATTGGTGCTCAGATCCTGATTGGGTTTTTGAGGGCAGCACTTACCACATCAAGTGCAATTATCAGCTGTTGGTGGATAACTTAATGGACTTGTCGCACGAGACTTTCGTTCACCCTTCCAGCATCGGCCAGCACGAAATTCTGGAGGCGCCGATCAAAGTGACGTCGGCTGAGGGCTCGGTGACGGTCACGCGATGGATGCTCAACATCGATCCGCCTCCCTTCTGGGCGTCGAATCTTCGGTCATTTGAAAAATGCGATCGCTGGCAGATTTGTAATTTCTCTCTGCCGGCCAATGTGATGATCGACGTTGGCGTCGCATTGGCTGGAAGTGGCGCTCCGCAAGGCGACCGCTCGAAGGGAGTCACGGGAATCGTTGTGAGTTTGATGACGCCGGAAACGGAAACTTCCACCTGGTATCACTGGGGCATGGCGCGAAATTTCCAAACCGACGATCGTGGGCTGACATTCCGCATTCGCGATGGTCAAGCCGCAGTCTTTGCCGAAGACCTAGAAATTCTTGAGGCGCAGCAAGAAAACCTTCTACGGCGACCCGACCGCACACTACTGAATTTGAAGATCGACGCTGGCGGCGTTCACGCCCGCAGAATCATCCAGCGGGAGTCGGAGCAAAGCGTACAGAGGTGATTCGCCTAATTCCTTGCCGCAGCGGACTTTTTCTGCGCCACGCTCTGGTTCCTGCGAAAGATCACATACCCGCGAATGTCGGCAGCATCTTGGTGTGATAATTCTTTGGCGAAGGAAACCATGCCATCGGACTGCAGCATTCCTGCCAGCACATCGGAAAACCATTCGTCGTTTTCGAGAGTCGACGAGTAACGCAGATCGGGCAGCACTCCGCCACTAACAGCTACGTCGCCGTGGCAGGCGGCGCAATAACGCTGAAACAATTGCTCGCCTTTGTGGATCGCTGCCGCCCTCGCACGGTTTGGTAACGGCGGCACGACGGGAGGTTCTTGAAGCGGCTCGAACGCCGGCAGGTTCGCCGTGCCTCCCAGTTTGAAAACTAACATGCGGCTGATGTTTCTAACCCGGCCCGATTTGAACGAGACCTCTCCGGTGGCGAGTGGAAACACGCCGCCCCAGCCCGCGAGGACTGCAACATATTGTTCGCCATTAATGGCATAAGTCACCGGCCCTGCCATGACGCCGGTCTGCGCCGCGAAGGACCACAGCTCCAGGCCGGTGTCGGCACGATAGGCTTTAACATTTCCGGCGGCTGTGCCCTCGAAGACCAGATTTCCAGCGGTCGAAAGCGTCCCGCCATTCCACGGCCCCAGCCGTTCCACTGCCCATGCTTGTTTTTGCTGCAGCGGATTCCACGCTACAAGCTTTCCTTTTACCGTATCGAGAATCGCCTTCTTAATCTTCGGATCCTGCGGCATTCCGGCGGCGACCACGTCGATCCCGTAGTTTGCAGCCAATTTCTTAGGCTCAAAGTTGTCGGCGGATTTGTATTTGAAACCCACGTCATTCACCGGAATGTAGACCAAGCCGGTGAGCGGGCTGTAAGACATGGGCTGCCAACTGTGCGCTCCTAGCGGCCCGGGAACGACCGGCGCAGGATTGCTTCCAGGGTATCGCGCCAGTGCAGTTTCGATGGGCCGGCCGGTTTTCACATCGACTGCGGTGGCCCAGTTGATGTAGGTGAAAGGCTTGGCGGAAATCAGCTTGCCATTGGTGCGATCCAGCACATAGAAAAATCCATTCTTCGGCGCCTGCAGCAGTACCTTCCGCGGCTGACCTTCGATCGATACATCAGCCAGAATGATCTGCTCTGCGGAATCGTAGTCCCAGTCATCGGCGGCGTCTTCCTGATAGTGCCAGACGTACTCGCCCGCGTCCGGCTTCAGCGCAATGATGGAGCAGGTAAGAAGATTGTCGCCGCCTTTCGGGCTGCGATATTTTTCACCCCACGGACCGCCGTTACCGGTACCGATGTAAAGCAGATCGAGCTCGGGATCATAAACAATCGCATCCCAAACCGTTCCCCCGCCGCCAGCCTTCCACCAATCGCCACTCCAGGTTTTGGCCGCTCGCTCCAGAATCGGGCTCTCGAACGGCTTCGAAGGATCGCCCGGCACGGTATAAAAACGCCAAAGCAGTTTGCCGGTCTCGGCGTCGTACGCGGAAACGTAACCGCGCACGCCGAACTCGCCGCCGCCATTGCCGATGATTACTTTGCCCTTGACCACGCGTGGAGCGCCGGTAATGGTGTAACGAAAATTGCGGTCGATGGTGAGCGTCTCCCAAAGAGGTTTGCCGGTTGCCGCGTCCAGCGCAATCAAGCGACCATCCAGGGTTCCAACGAAAACCTTCCCGTTCCACGCTGCTACGCCGCGATTGACCACATCGCAGCAAGCGTTCACTCCCCACGCGCCAGGGACTTTCGGATCGTAGGACCAAAGCTCGGCCCCGGTTGCCGCATTCAGCGCGAAAACTTTGCTCCAGGCGCTGGTGAAGTACATGACACCATCGATGACTAGCGGCGTAGCTTCCTGGCCGCGCCGGGTGTCCAGGTCGAAGAACCATGCCAGCTTGAGCTGGGAGACATTTTGATCGTTGATTTGTTTCAGAGGACTGAATCTTTGTTCGCTATAGGTGCGTCCGTGGACCATCCAGTTTTCCGGTTCGCGATCGGCGGCGACGATGCGGGCGCCGTTGACGTCTGCAGGCTTACCGCTTGCTCGGTGGCTCTGATCTTGCCGGCGGCAGCCCGTGAACGTCACCAGCAAGAAACTGGCGAGGAATAGCATCTTCCCCCTGCCCACAATTCCTCCAATGTTGTCTGCGAACTTTTCGATCTGCAACAAGCTCATACCCAGGAAATCATTCCAGCAACTCAATGAACGCCCCGGTCGGCATGAGCCCAGTAAGGAGTGCGGAGGGACTTTCTGTCCGTCTTGCCTGCGGGAGTTTTCGGAATTTCCGGGCGGAACTCGACGGACTTCGGCGATTTCACGCCGCCAAGTTTCGCCTTACAATGGGCGAGCACCGCATCTTCAGTCAAGGATTCGCCCTCCCTCAGCACGACGATCGCTTTCACTGCTTCGCCCCAATTGTCGTGGGGAACTCCGATCACCGCGCACTCGTGGACTTCGGGCAGCGCCATGATTCCGGCTTCGACCTCCGCGCAATACACATTGAAGCCGCCGGTGATGATCATGTCTTTCTTGCGATCGACAATATAAACGTATCCTTCTTCGTCCATATAGCCGATGTCGCCGGTGTGATGCCAGCCGTAAGTTCGTATCTCGGCCGTCGCCTCGGGGAGATTGTAGTAGCCTGCCGTGACCAGAGTGCCGCGCGCCACGATTTCACCACAGGTGCGGGCCGGAAGGATATCTCCAGCATCATCCATGATCGCGAGACGAACTGCGGAAGTTGGTTTGCCGCAACTTCGCAATCGCTCGGGATGGTCTCCAGCAGCGGCAGCGGAAAGGGTTTTTGCGTCGAGGAAAGTAAGCAACATCGGCGCCTCGGTCTGGCCGTACGACTGGCACATGCATGGCCCGAAAATCTCGATGCCTTTTTTTAGTTTGTCCGGCGATACCGGCGATCCTGCCAGTAGAAACACACGCAAACTCGAGTAGTCGAATTTGCCGACCTCGGGATGCGAGAGTAAGGCATAGAAAGCGGTCGGTGGCAGAAACAAATGCGTGCAGCGAAAGCGTTCTATACTGCGCAAAACTTCGAGAGCGTCAAACTTCGGAAGAATGACGTTGGTTGCTCCCAAGGTAGACATGGTAAATGCGACTACGCCAGCTGCATGAGAAAGTGGCGCGACGTTGAGACAGACCGGGTCGGTGGCGTCACCTCGCCAATAGTGCGACGCCATCTCGGTCATCGTTCCCCAAGCCAGACTGGTTACCCTAACGCCTTTCGCGGGTCCAGTTGTGCCGCCGGTGGGAACGAGACCTACCAGACGATCCAAGTTGCCGTAAGCGTCCGCCCAGTCGATTTCATCCGCCTTGGTTCCGCGTTGCATGAATGTTTCCAACGATGGGGCATCGTCATCGACGCGATCGATGCAGACCACATGGCGCAACGACGGGACACGCGCGCGAATCTCCGCGACGCTGTCTTTGAAATTGCTGTGATAGAAAAGCCAACCGGTCTTCGCGTAATTCAGGTACTCAACGTTGGCGTCGATGGCATTGCGATAGTTGATCGGGATCCATACAGCGCCAGCCCGCATGATGCCCAACATGCAGAACAGAATTCGGGCGTCATTGTGCGAATAAATTGCGGCGCACTCTTCGCCGCGCAGTCCGGCTGCCCACATTGCGTGGGCGATGCGATGGGTGATCGCCTGTGTTTCTCGGTAGGAATAGCGCGCGCTGCCATCGACCATTGCGGCTCGATCGGGATGAGCGTCAGCACCTTTGTCGAAGTAGTCGATGGCTCTCATGGCGAGAACTTTTCCTTCGTCGTTTACGAGTAAATCTTCGCCTTGGCCAATCCATGGCTCTCGACCACCTTGAGCAGTTCGCGATGTCCAAATGCCTCCGCCGCGGAAGCGAAGCCCACTTTTCGCGGCTGGGTGTGCACCAGGTTGTGCGCAGCGAACGCCTGAATCAATCCGGTTTGCCGATAGCAGCAAGTGCCGAAGATAACGCACTGCACGAAATCGGTGCTGCCGCGTCCGACGACAACGTCGATGGTGCGTTGTTCGCGCGCGTTCTCCCGCGGCGGCGTGCTGCCCTGCACGGAACTAGCCATTTCCGCCAGCTTACGCTCTCGCTCCTCTTTGGGTAGTGGGCGAATCTGTTCCTCGAACATTTTCTCAGTGGCCGCGACCCCTTCCATGATTTGCCGATCAAGAAGTCCGCCGATGGATCGGACATTTGCTACCTGCGGGTGATCCTTGAACCAAACAGGCTGGGGAAATCCGCCCCATGCCAGCGCAAGCTGCGTTTGAATGTAGCCTGGAACCGCGGCATCGTAGCGGGTGGCGCGAGGCCATGGCTTGTACTGATTTTGTTCCAGATAGCATCCGTCAGTTTGGATGACCGCGAAAATGGTCTGCGTCGAGCCGAAGGTGGGAATGCCCTTGAACATGGTCAGAGTCTCGAGCGTGTCGATCGCTCCCGACTCGAGACATAGGCGGGCAGCCGCGTCGCTGACGGCCGACATAAAAGCCGTTCCCGGCGCGGCAAGCAGACCTTTGGCTGCGAACTTCGCGCCCCACTTCTCTGCAACCTCCCGTATCCACACCTGCTCCCCGCTGATGTCGACGTAGTGGCACCCCGCTTTCAAACTGGCTTCGAGCACTCGCGGACCGTTATAAATAAATGGACCGACGGTATTGCAGACGACTTTGGACCCGGTGAACAGCGCGGTGAGTTCATCCACCGAGCCGCCGACTTCGACGATCTCATAGTTGGCAGTCTCGATGCCGGGGACGCGGTTCATCACTTCCTGGATTCTGGCTCTGCTACGACCGGCAGCAATAAAAGGGACGTTATACTCGCGCAGAAACTCCGCGACCAGGCGCCCGGAAAAACCGTTGGCTCCATACAAAACCACCGATCGTTTGCTGTCCATCAGCGTCCTCTCGTGCAATGCGGATTGACCCATCGTGGCACTAAACGGCCGCCGATCAGGTAAGGCGCAATGATTCGGGATTTCCCGTCCCGCAGCGAACCGAAATTTTAATGCTGCCGAACCTACCCCTCATGTGCGATCACTCGCGGGTTTGAGATCACCGGTTCGGCAGCTTCGGGGGAGGCCAGAACACTTCGCCGGCGCGTCTGCTTTGGCCGCACTCGAGTCGAAGTTCCGCGGTTCCCTGATGGCCCTGAACGATTTTAGGCAAAAGTATCTTTATTGCTAGTAGGCACCTTTATGTAACCCGGTATCGCAATTGATTTACCATCGATATAGCGGGTTGAGGTACTAAGTTACTTTCAAGTGTCTACTAGCCATAACGGAACTTTCGCCTAAAATTGCTGAAGAGTAGCGCGGAATTCATCAGGCCGAGCCTCTGATTTCTCGCGACCAATCGAAGGAGACAATATGTCGACCACCGCAGCACTGCCCAACCTGCAAAAGAGCGTCACCGAATTTCTAAGCAAGCCGAGGAAGATGCTCATCGACGGAAAATGGGTGGAAGCCGCTGCTGGCAAGACTTTCGAGACTTACAATCCGGCGACCGGCGAAGTGCTGGCTCGGGTGGCCGAGGGCGATCGCGAGGACATTGACCGCGCTGTCAAAGCGGCGCGCAAAGCCTTTGAAAGTGGGCCATGGCCGGAAATGTCGCCTTCGCAGAGAGGACGCCTACTCTCAAAACTCGCTGACTTGTTGGAGAGTCATCTGGAAGAATTCGCCGAACTGGAAACTCTGGACAACGGCAAGCCAGTATTTTTTTCGCGCATCGTCGACATTCCCAGCGCCATAGAAGTTTTTCGCTACATGTCCGGATGGGCGACTAAGGTCGAGGGCAGCACGATTCCGATCTCGGCGCATGGCGGTCAGTACTTTGCCTATACATTGCGTGAGCCGGTGGGTGTCGTCGGCCAGATCATTCCGTGGAATTTCCCAATGATTATGGCGTCGTGGAAATTGGCGCCTGCGCTCGCGGTGGGATGTACTGTGGTCTTGAAGCCCGCCGAGCAGACGCCACTCACAGCGCTGCGCCTGGGCCAACTGGCTCTGGAAGCGGGATTCCCTGATGGCGTGATCAACATCGTGACTGGCTTCGGCGAAACTGCGGGCGCAGCTTTGGCAGCTCACCCTGACGTGGACAAGATCGCCTTCACTGGCTCGACCGAAGTGGGCAAACTGATTTTGGCCGCGGCCGCCGGAAACTTGAAGAAAGTTTCGCTAGAGCTGGGCGGGAAGTCTCCGAACATCATTTTCCCCGATGCCGATTTGCAAACCGCGATTCCAGGCGCTGCAAACGCCATCTTCTTCAACCAGGGGCAGTGCTGCACTGCTGGCTCCCGGCTCTTCGTGCACAAGAGCATCTTCGACAAAGTAGTGGATGGAGTGGCTCAAGCAGCCAAGAAGTTTTCCATCGGACCCGGACTTGATCCTTCGACGAACCTCGGACCCGTAGTTTCGAAAGAGCAACTCGACCGGGTCTGCGGTTATCTGGAGTCTGGCATCAAGGAAGGCGCGAAAGCCGTGGTCGGCGGACACAAACGCGGCGGGAGTGGATACTTCGTCGAACCCACCGTGTTGGTCGACGTGAAGCCTGAAATGAAAGTTGTGCGTGAAGAAATTTTCGGCCCAGTCGTGACTGCCATTCCGTTCAGTGATCCAGCGGAAGTAGTGAGTTCCGCGAATCGCACGGTTTACGGCCTTGCTGCCGCAGTCTGGACCCGTGACATCAGCAACGCCCACAAGATGGCGGCCAAACTTCGCGCTGGGACCGTCTGGATCAATTGCTACAACGTGTTTGATCCTGCGCTTCCGTTTGGCGGATACAAACAATCCGGCTGGGGGCGCGAGATGGGTCATGCCGCGTTGGAGTTATATACGGAAACCAAGGCGGTCTGCGCTCAACTGTAAGAATTGGAAAAGCGAAACGCGCGAGACTTGAGAATCTGCATCCTCAATCCCTCTTCGTATCCGAAGCCGCAGTGCAGCGGAACGCTAAATGCTGAGTGCTGATTTCGCACTGCACTGCCCCTTGTGCAGCAAAATTTCCACTTGCCAGACGGTACTACTCTGGTTACTATTCACCATCTCGGAGAACTCGACTTGGCCGTTTTTTCCATGAACATCGGCGAGACCATCAGAAACTACCGGCTGGGGAAAGGTATGTCCCAGGGCGACATAGAAAAGCGCACCGGGTTATTGCGCTGCTACCTGTCTCGTGTGGAAAACGGTCACACGATCCCTTCGCTCGACACGCTTTCCAAGATCGCCGGAGCGATGGAACTTCCGCTATCGCAGTTCTTTGCCGAATCCGGCCACAGCAACGGAGGCAAGGGGTTGCCCCAACTCTCCGATGATGAAGTCCGCTTCCTCAGCCAGATCCGCCGCTACTCCGTGAGCCTCAACGACAGCGATCGCAAGCTGGTTCTGGCGATGGTGAAGAAGATGGCCTCGAATGCGAAGTAGTTAAAACAAGCTGTCAGCTATTAGCCGTCCGCTCTCAGCTTTTGAAACTCAGCTTCCACCCCCAAATACTAACTCTTGCCGTGAAACCGCTTAACCAGCATCCGATAGCTGAAGGCTGAGAGCTGGTAGCTAAAAGCTCAGTTACTTCCGTTCCATCCCTCCCGTGACCAATGGGTACCTCGCTCGCCCGCCGCGTACGCCCTATATTGTGATTTGGAGAACTCTCGGTGACTCTCGACGAAGAACTGACTCTTCTTGAAAGCCAATTGCGCCGGCTCAAGATTGAGTACGAAGTTTATTTCAGCAACCCTACCAAGAAGCCGCCCACGGATATCGAGTGGAAAGTGCTGAGCCTGCTGCGCAAGTTTAGCGATGGCGGACGAATGAGTTTTCAACAGCGCTTCCGCTACAATGAGATGGCGCAACGTTATGCCATCTACAGCGACCTGTGGCGCAAAAAGGCACGCATTCGCGAAGAGGGCTACCGGCGTCCGCAGGATGCGCTACTCTCTGTGCAAGGTGTGCGCCCCGCGGAGGAACATGAACCTGCGCACCGTCCGGCATACGGATTAAGCCACTCGGCGGCCGCTGCAGCAGTTGCGGGAACAAACGATGGGCCGCTCACGATCCAGTGTTCCGATGCCCGCGCCGAACACGATCAGGTAGAAAAACTCTACAACGCGCTTACCGAGGCAAAGAAAAAAGCTGGCGAGTCGGTCACTGGTAATATCGAGAGCTTCACATCGTTTGTGCAAAAGAAAACCGATCAAATTCGAAAGCAGCACGGCTGCCAATCCGTGGAATACAGCGTTGAGATGCAGGATGGGCAGGTGCGCCTGAAAGCAAAAGCCAAAGCCTGAAGCCTCGGGTTAAAACAGTGATGCCCACGTAGGCCCGGACGCCCTCGTCCGGGCGGCCGAGCGAAGGTCGGGGCCGCTTTTCCCGCCCAGGCTCTCTACTGATAAACTTTCCTTTCACTCCATCTTGCTATATCAGAGGCCTTCATGTCCCCACGCCCCGGAAAGATTCAGCGCGCCATTCTCAGCGTCACCGATAAAACTGGACTGGTCGAGTTCGCTCGCAAGCTCTCTAGCCTGGGCGTGGAACTGATCTCGACTGGCGGTACGGCGAAACTGTTGCGCGATTCCGGCATCCCGGTGAAAGACATTTCCGAGCTCACCGGATTTCCTGAGATGCTAGACGGCCGGGTCAAAACTCTGCATCCCAAGGTGCACGGGGGAATCCTGCACCGCCGCGAAAACCCAGCCCACCGAACGGCAGTCGCTGAGCACGGAATCCTTCCGATCGACATGGTAGTCGTCAACCTCTATGCCTTCGAAAAGACCGCGGCCAAGCCAAATGTACACTTCGATGAATTGATCGAGAACATCGATATTGGCGGGCCTTCAATGATTCGTTCCGCCGCCAAGAACTTTCAGGACGTTGCTGTTGTTACTTCACCCGCCGACTACGACCAAATCGCGGAGGAACTGACCAGGTCCGGCGGAGAATTGTCTTCAACGACGAGATGGCGTCTGGCACAGAAAGCTTTCGCGACCACGGCGGCGTACGACTCGGCGATTGCATCCACCTTGGAACGAGTCAGCGCCAACGGCCGTTTCGAATTTCATGAAGAAACTGGCTTCCCGCAAACCCTGCGCCTGTCTTTCAAGAAAGTCATGGATCTGCGTTACGGCGAAAATCCGCACCAGAAAGCCGCCATGTATTCCGACGGCTCCGACCAAGGCGTCGCCAATGGACACCAGATTCAAGGCAAGGAGCTCTCCTACAACAATATCGTGGATCTCGAAGCAGCCTGGAATCTGGCCCAGGAATTCGAAGAGCCAGTGTGCGCGATTATCAAACACACGAACCCAGCTGGGACTGCCACGGGCGCGAACTTGGTCGAAGCTTACAAGAAGGCGCTGGAATGCGATCCGGTTTCAGCTTTCGGAGGCGTTATCGGCGTGAATCGGCCGGTAGACGGCGAGGCTGCCGAAGAAATGGCCAAGCTATTCCTTGAAGTGATTGCCGCGCCCGCATTCGACGAAGCCGCACGCACTAAGTTCGCGTCCAAGAAGAACCTGCGACTAGTGGAGGTGAATGACGCTCGCCAGAAGTGGGTGCTGAAAAACGTCTCTGGCGGAATTCTGCTGCAAGATGCCGATGCTCGCTCGCTCACGGAAAGCGACCTGAAAGTCGTCAGCAAGCGCCCACCCACAGCGGAAGAAACGCGGGCGCTGCTCTTCGCCTGGAAGGTCTGCAAACACGTGAAGTCGAACGCCATCGTTTATGCCCGCGACGGTCAAACTGCGGGCGTCGGCGCCGGACAAATGAGCCGCGTGGATTCCTGCAAGATCGGAGCCATGAAGGCAGTGTTGCCGTTGAAGGGTACCGTCGCCGCCTCGGATGCTTTTTTCCCGTTCCCCGACGGAGTCGAAGAAATCGCCAAGGCCGGTGCGACTGCCATCATTCAGCCGGGCGGATCCGTCCGCGATTCTGAAGTAATCGAAACTGCCGACCGGTTGGGCCTGGCAATGATCTTCACCGGGGTCAGGCATTTTAGGCATTGAAAAGAGCGGTCAACACCAGCATTCAGCGACGAGGTTTCATTGCGGGGAGGCCCGAAAGAACAGAAAGAACAGAAAGAACAGCAGAGGCTGAAAGCTAAGAGCTAAATGCCAAGTGCTAAGTGCTGTCCTTCCAATCCATCCGCCCATGTACCTCCGAATCTTTTTTCGTGCGCCATCAACGGGGACTTTTTCGCTATCCTGGTTGACGAAGGTTTACAATAAGACAGAGCACCCACCTACTGCGCTCCGGCATCTAAAGGCGTTAGGTTTGGGAATCCGACAGGTCCTCGATGAAAAGTATGCGCTGGTCTATTTTTGTGTTGTTTTTGGCTTCCACCGCCGTAGGGCAGGAAGCTCCCGCCTCGTCCACTGCCCCCGTCACACCTGCAAAGACGGTGCCCGCTCCCGCTCCCGCTCCGCGAAAAGTGGATCGAGCGGCTGCCTACTACCATTACACCGTGGCGCATATGTACGAGGATCAGTTCGCGGTCTACAACCGCAGTGATCTTGCGACTAAAGCCATCGAGGAATATCGGCTGGCAATTGACGCCGACCCCGCTTCCGAGTACCTGACTTCGGGTCTGGCCGAGTTGTATGCCAAGACCGGGCGAATCCGTGACGCAGTGCTTGAGGCTCAGGATATTCTCAAGAAAGATCCGAATAATCTTGAAGCCCACAAGTTGCTGGGCCGCATTTACCTCCGCTCTTTGGGAGATGTTCAGAGCGGAACCGGTTCGGATAGCGTGCTCAAGCTGGCCATCGAGCAATACGAAGAAATCATAAAGCTCGAGCCCGACAATGTAGACAACCACCTGCTCCTGGGCCGGCTGTACCGCTTGAATAACGATTTGCGAAAGGCCGAGAGCGAATTCAAGATCGCGGTCAAGCTGCAGCCCGATTCCGAGGAAGCTGTCACCACCCTTGCGTATCTTTACAACGAGGAAGGCGACAGCGCTCGCGCCGCCGAGACGTTGAGTGCGGTTCCAGACGCGGCGCGTTCCGCGAAACTCTACTCCGCGCTTGGCTACACCTACGAGCAGCGGAAGGAATACAAGCAGGCGATTACCGCGTACAGAAAGGCGATTGAACTTGATCGCGACAATCTCGACGCCATTCGTGGCCTGGCCCAGAATCTGTTGAATGACGGTCAGACCGACGCCGCGCTCGAGCAATACAAGATCATCGCCGACTCGAATCCTGAGGACGCGCAGACCTACCTGCGCATGGCTGAGATTTACCGCAGGAATGGCCAATTCGATCTGGCGTTGGACAATTTGAAGAAGGCTGAGTCCATGGTGCAGGACTCGATGGAAGTGCCTTACAACATCGCTGCCGTCTACCAGGCGCAGGGTCGCTACGACGAAGCAGCTCAAATTCTTCAAGACCTGGTTAAGAAAACCGACAAACCCGATAACAGCTACAGCCAGAGCGAGAAGAACAACCGGGCTGTGTTTCTCGAGCGCTTAGGTACGGTCTATCGCGACAACAACAACGACCCGCTTGCCATCGAGACCTTCCAGAAAATGCTGCCCCTGGGCGACGACAATGCCGAGCGCGGCTACCAGCAACTGATTGACACGTATCGCGAAGCCAAACAGTGGCAAAAAGCCACCGACGTCGCCAAAGAAGCGACCCAGAAACTGCCCAATGATCGCGGCCTGAAGATGGTTTATGCAGCCCAACTCGCCGACATGGGGCAAGTGGACGCCGGACTCGACCAGGTGAAGTCCCTGCTCAAGGGGAACGCGGATGATCGTGACGTCTACATTAACCTGGCCCAGATGTACACCCGGTTGAAGCGCTGGCCGGAGGCGGAAACGGCTCTGGATAAGGCAGCGCAGCTCTCCACCAGGGATGAGGACAAGGAATACGTCGAGTTTCTGCGGGGATCCACTTACGAGCGCCAGAAGAAATACGATCAGGCGGAGGAAGTGTTTCGCAAAGTGCTCGCCACCGATCCTCAGAATGCCGCCGTGCTTAACTATCTGGGATACATGCTCGCGGATCGCGGCGCCAAGTTGGACGAAGCGCTCATCATGATCAAGAAGGCAGTCGATCTCGAGCCGGCCAACGGCGCATATCTCGATTCGCTGGGCTGGGCTTATTTCCGATTGGGGAAGTACGAACTCGCGGAAGACAACCTGATGAAAGCCTCCCAGCGCATGGGAACAGACCCCACTGTCCAGGACCATCTCGGCGACCTCTATCAAAAAACGGGGCGTCTGAAACTGGCCGCCGCGCACTGGGAAAGAGCCGTCAACGAGTGGAACAAAACTGTCCCCGCGGAAGTGGACACCGATAGCCTCACCCAAGTAACGCAAAAGCTCGAGTCCGCCAAGGTGAAACTGGCCAAGGAAGATCCGGGGAATAAGTAAGACAGCAATTAGCACTTGGCAATTAGCACTCGATTGCATGGCGGGACGCAGCGAGAGTCTGGGATGGCCAATTGCTAACTGCTAATTGCCAATTGCTGCTTCTGTTAAACTTTCTCCATGCTCGCCGACTACGCCGTGCGGGTGGAGCAATCCCGCGGACGCCGTTATCCCGAGCCGCAACATCCCTACCGCAACGACTTTCAGCGTGACCGCGATCGCGTCATTCACTCCAGAGCATTTCGTCGGCTTGAGGCGAAAACCCAAGTCTTCACTCGCCGCTACTCCGACCACTTTCGCAATCGTCTGACTCACACCATCGAAGTCGCGCAGATCGCCCGAACCATTGCGGCCCAACTCGGTCTGAACGTCGACCTGGTCGAGGCGCTGGCTTTGGTCCATGATGTCGGTCATCCGCCCTTCGGACACGCCGGGGAAAAAGCCCTCGACATCGCGATGCGTGAGCACGGCTATTTTTTTGACCACAACCTGCACGCGCTGCGCATCGTGGAGGACTTCGAGCAGCGCTACGCCGCTTTCCGCGGCCTCAACCTGACCTTCGAAGTTCGCGAGGGCATCATCAAACATTCCCACGATTACGCTGCTGAAAAGTTCCCCGAGCTCGCTGAATATCTGCTCGACCTTCGTCCGCCGCTCGAAGCCCAGCTCATCGATGTCGCCGATGAAATTGCCTACAGCACGGCTGATCTCGACGATGGTTACGAATCTCGCCTGCTCACGCTCGAACAAATTCGCGAAAGCATCCCGGTCTTCGAGCACTTCTACGGCGAGGTCGAATCGATCTATCCGGACGCAATCGACAAGCTGAAATTCAATGAGACGGTCAAACGCGTACTCGATCGATGGGTCGGAGATCTAATCAAGCACACCAAAGAACAAATTCGGCTGGCCGGCGTCAGAAATCTGGAAGACGCGCGCTGCTGCCCGCATCGGCTCATTACGCTAAGTCCGCCGGTCGAGCAGGAACGGCGATCGGCCAAGGAATTTCTCTATACGAATCTCTATTTCAGCGCCACTCTGAACCCGGAAAAAGACGACGCCGGCAGAGTGATCAGCGAACTCTTCAAGTTATGGATGGCGAAGCCGGAAAATCTGCCGGCCAGTTACCAGGAGAAAGCCACGCAAGAGCCGCTTGCGCGGATCGTCTGCGACTACATTGCCGGCATGACGGACAACTACATTTACGAGCAGTACGAGAAGTACTGCGGATAATCTAAAGATCAAGTTTTCTTACTTGGTCGCGACGGTCATGACCACGTCATACAACACCCGAAACCCACGCCGCACCTCTTCCACCCGGATGCGCTCGTCGTTGCCGTGCTCCGTGCTGCCTTCTTCGTCCGTCGATGTGTACGGAGTAAATCCATACGAGTTGATTCCCAGAGGACGATAGCGTTGATTCTCCGTGTAGCCGCTGTCCAGCCGCGGCACCACCGGCGTTCCCGGAAAATAGATCGCCGACACTTTCTCAATCGCACTGTACAATGCTGTGTTCGTGGGCGAAGAGTTAGCCAGGCGGAAATCCGGGCTCAGCGGTGCGACGCTCACATTCGGATCGTTCACCACTTGCCGGATGGTCTGCAGAAACTGCTTTGGATCACCCCCCGGCAGAAGCCGCACATCCAGGTTGGCCCAGGCTTCCGGCGGAATGACGTTCGTCTGCTCCGAGCCGCCCAGCATGGTCAGCGCAATCGTGTCGCGCAGAAGATAGTTCAGAGACTCGTCCTGTTCCACCTCGCGCTGAAAATTCTTGTCCTCCAGTGCCTTTCGGATATCGCGAAACTTCTCCGCCCGCTCCGGCGACTCGTAGGGCGCCATCGCGCGCAGAAATTCCTCCGCGACCGGGAGCACCTTGAGCGGAGTGCGATAGGCAATGATCCGGCTCAATGCCTGCACCAGTCGATTCGGCGCCGAGTCTGCGATAGGAAGGGAGCCATGTCCCGCGCGTCCATGGGTCACCATGTGCAGCCAGAATGCCGCTTTCTCGCCGACATCCACGCCCACGTATTTCACGTGGCCGTTGTCTTCCAGGAGGTTCTCGCCGCCTTCGTTAATCAGGAATTCGGCATTTCCCAACAAGTCGCGCTCATGTTCGATAAACCAATCGCTGCCCGTGCCATCGACTTCTTCATCGCTGACGGCCAGAAAAATCACGTCGCGATCAAGTTCTATTTTCTCGCGCTTCAGCATCACCATGACCATGAACTGCGCGAGGCCTTCGTTCTTCATGTCCTGCGCTCCGCGACCGTAAATCGATCCATTCACGATTTCCGCGCTGAACGGCGGAGCCTTCCAATGGGACGCATCGCTGGTCACCACATCCATGTGGTTGAGCAGAACGATCGGCGGTTGAGCAAACGCGGTGGTGTGCGGAATGCGCGCCCACAGATCGGCTCGTCCCGGAGCATAGTTGAACACCCGGTTCTCAATGTCTTCCTGATCGAGGATTTTTTTGAAAAAGTCCGCCGCGCGAATCTCGTTGCCGGGAGGATTCGTGGTGTCGATCCGAAGGTATTCCCGTTGCCACTGCACCGAAAGGTCGGCGTACTGCTTTAGACGTTCCGGAGGGATGCTATCCGAGGCGAGCCCGCGCCTCGCGGAAGCACTTTGCGACCAGCCGAGTGTGGCAACCACGGCAAAGACGAACCCGAACAAACAAACTCTCCGGTTCCTTTTGGGCATCCAATCTCCTGTGATATTCAAGTCTCTGGGCACGCAGTTTTTATACCAGCTTTGCCAAAATTACCCTGGAAGCGGACATTATTCTCCGCCTTTGACGCGGCGGGGCTACAATGTTATTGCAAGTCAAGGGGTTAGGCTTACGCCAGTTTGGCAATCGAACTGTTATAGAGAGCTGTGGGTGCCGGAGTCAAACGGCGGCCCAAGGATTTCTGATTTTGGCCATCGCGGCGTCAGCGTTGGCCGGCAATGCGCAGTGAGCTTGCCTTCAGTGAGCCGGTTAGCGGACGCAATCAAAAATCACGCAGCACGCCCGTAAGGCGTGCCGAACGGGGCCTCCAGGATGCTCCCTTCGTCGGAGGATGTTGAAAATGAAGAACCGTGTACTTGTAGCGCTGTTCGTTGCAGTCGTGCTCGCTCTGCCAGCCTTTGCGCAGACGAGTTCGAGCTCCCAGGATCAATCGACCACCAGCCAACCCGCACAGGCTCAAACCGCGCCTGCCGCTTCGTCAAGTACCGACCAGGCTTCTTCAACGTCATCGCAGACCGTCGGCGCTACTGGAAAGCAGCCTTTGCAGCCTGAAACTCGCCAAGGCTTCTGGGGCAAGATGAATCCTTTTGCCCGCAAAAAGTATGTGCAGCGCCAGACCCAGCCCATCCGCGACCGCGTGAATGAGCTCGACGAATTGACGGCGAATAACAGCAAGATGATCAAGGACGTGGATGCGCGCGCTCAGCAAGGCATCCAGCTCGCTTCGGCGAAGGCCAGCGAAGCCGATCAGCATGCCGTCGATGCCGGCAACCGAGCTCAGGCGGCCCAGCAGACGGCGACGCAAGCCAACACCCGTCTCACCACAGTTGAGCAGGTAGTAGGCAACATCGATCAATACAAGGCTACGAACCAGACCGAAATCCGCTTCCGTCCCGGCCAGAGCGTATTGAGCGAGAACGCCAAGACCGCTCTCGATGACATGGCAACCCCGCTAAAGAATCAGCGCGGCTACATCATTGAAGTGCAGGGATTCTCTTCGGGCCATGGCCAGGCCGCTATCGCTACTTCGCAGAAGATGGCGGATTCAGTGGTCAGGTATCTCGTGCTGAACCACGACGTTCCGGTTTACCGGATCTATGTGGTTGGCATGGGCAACGCTCCAGTTCCGAGCGCCAGCGCCGATGACCAATCCAAGACCAAGCGAACCAGCGGCGGCCGCGTGGAAATCAGCCTGCTGAAGAATGATCTGGAACAGTTGACGGCCACGTCGGCCACGCCGGATCAATCGCCAGCGAAATAGTTTTCAGGACGACGGGCACCAGCACTCGGACGCCCTCCCCCCAGAAAAGCCTCCTGCGCAAGCAGGAGGCTTTTTTGTTAGCAGAAGTGGCGGTCTCTTGCCAATGCCCTGTGCACGCTGACCGTCCTATGCTAAAGATGTAGGCGCGAGCGTCCTCGCGCTGCCCGACGACATTTCCTTCTGGTGTAAGATGCGCCGCTTAAGTTGAGCCGGCCCCCGCGCGAGCGAGGACGCTCGCGCCTACATTCGCACGACTTCAGACGACACCAGCCGTTTCCTGCTTCATTTTTTCAGCTTGATAGTGTGCAGTTAGCGCGTCGATCAGCGGCTGCAGCTTCCCATCCATTACTTCTTGAAGCTGATGGATGGTCAAGCCAATGCGGTGATCGGTGACGCGGTTCTGAGGAAAATTGTAAGTCCGGATCTTCTCGCTGCGATCTCCCGATCCCACCATCGCCTTGCGCTCCTTGGCGAGCGCGTCCTGCTGCTTCTGCATCTCCATCTCGTAAAGCCGCGAGCGCAACACGCGCATACCTTTTTCGCGGTTCTTGATCTGCGATTTCTCGTCCTGGCAGCTTACGACGGTATTCGTCGGAATATGCGTAATGCGCACCGCCGAGTACGTCGTGTTCACCGATTGCCCGCCGGGCCCCGACGAGCAGAATGTATCAATACGAAGGTCCTTGGCTTCGATCTTGATGTCGACATCTTCCGCCTCCGGCAGAACCGCAACCGTAACTGCCGAAGTATGAATTCGCCCCTGCTGCTCCGTGGCCGGCACGCGCTGCACGCGATGTACACCACTCTCATACTTCAAACGCGAAAACACCCGCTGGCCTTCAATCAACGCGATGACTTCTTTCAGCCCTCCAGCCGAAGACTCGGAAGTCGAGAGCACTTCGACTTTCCAACCTTGGGTTTCCGCATATCGCGTGTACATGCGAAACATTTCCGCGGCGAACAAAGTTGCCTCGTCGCCGCCAGTGCCCGCGCGGATTTCGAGAATCACATCTTTCTCGTCATTAGGATCCTTAGGCAAGAGCAGAACTTTGAGCTCTTCCTCGACCCCGCCGACGCGGCCTTCTAACTTATCCAACTCTTCTTGTGCGTAGGCCCGCATCTCGGGATCTTTCTCGTCCGCCAGCACGGCGCGACTCTCGGCGATGCCCCGTTTCAAATCCTTGAACTCGCGATACCGCTCCACGACGAGACTGATTTCGCTATGCGCCTTAGCAGTCTTCTGATATCTCGCCGAGTCATTCATAATATCCGGCGAGGCCAGCGTCTGCGTCAGTTCCTCATAGCGCGCTTCGATTTGGTCTAAGCGTTCAAACATAGAGTTCCTTGTAGAGACGTAGCTTCTACGTTTCGGCTGCCAACGAGAGACGCAGCAAGCTGCGTCTCTACGTCGTTATTATTCTAGTTGTAGAAAGGAGATGAGGCAGAAAGAGTTTCGCGGCGGGGCCGCTACGCAATAACGAGTTCGCCGCCACGCTGCTTCTCGAGCGACATCGCCTGGTCCAATGCGACAATCGCGCATTCGGCCTGCTCGTCTGACGGAGGCTGAGTCGTGATGCGTTGCATCCACAATCCAGGAGCGGTTATCAGCGCAAACAGCGATCCGCGGTGTTTGGCGGCGAAACGAATGATTTCGTAAGACAGCCCGGTAATCACCGGCAGCAGGGCGATGCGAACCGCAAAGCGCGCCCAGAAGGTTGTGACCGGCACCAGCATGTAAACGAAAATGGAGATAATCATCACGGTCATCAGAAAGCTGGTTCCGCAGCGCGGATGATAGGTCGAATACTTCTGCACCGAAGCCGTGTCCAGCGGATCGCCGTTCTCGAACGCGAATACGGTTTTGTGCTCGGCCCCGTGATACTCATAGACCCGCCGAATGTCTTTCCAGAGCGACGTTCCCCAAATAAATAGTAGAAACAAGGCGAGGCGAATGATGCCGTCCACCAGGTTGAAGACAATCTGCTCGCCGAAAACGGGATTCACGCGCTTCAATTCCGTGGTCGCCAGCAGAGGCAGAAACTTGTACATGAAAATGAAGAAGCCGACCGAAAAGACGATATTGACAGCGGCTATCCACCCGCTGATTTCGAGCTTCTTTTTCTCAGGCTCGCCGGGCGCAGGCTCAGGCCGCAACTCGTCGAGCGCGACATTGGCGGAAAACTTCAGCGCGCGGAAGCCCAGCGTCATGGCATGACCCAGCGTGATAACCCCACGCACGACCGGCCAAGCCATCCATTTATGCTTCTCGGACAGCCGTTCCAGCGGCTCGCTGTGAATGGAGACCTCGCCCGACGGCTTGCGGCAGGCAATGGCCCAGGCATGCGGCGAACGCATCATAACGCCTTCGAGCACGGCTTGGCCGCCGACAAGGGTTTCCTCGCCGCCCTCGAGTGCGGGCAGCAGCTGGATGGCCACAAAAAAGCGCCACAATGTTCGCAAAAAGCGCATGGTTATTGGATGTCTTTCCGGCGACAAAGTACCAAGCTAAGAGTATCACAGTGCCATCTGATTTAGGATGGGTTAGCCGATGCCCTAAGTAATGGGCTCGCGGGTATTTACTCAGCCGCCGTCGCGGAATCAATCGGGTGGGGCGATTGGGTGGGGACCGATCTCTGACCGCGAAGCTCGGCACTTCGACGGTAGATCCAAATCAAATTCCGTCCCGAGCACTCAGTATGCGTAAATTCGCGGAAGCCGCCGAACGCATCGCGGCCACGACCAAGAAGCTGGAAAAAATCGCCATCGTCGCGGAATACCTCAAATCGCGTTCGCCGGAGGAAGCCTCCGTCGCCGCGGTCTTTCTCTCCGGCAGACCTTTTCCGGCGTGGGAGGAAACCACGCTACAAGTAGGAGGAAGACTGCTATGGCAAGTGGTTGAAGAACTGTCCGGAAAAAGCCAACAGGAACTGACCGCCGCTTACCGCAAGCACGGAGACTTGGGTGCCGCCGCAGCAGAAGTTCTATCCGGAGCTCGTGAAGGGACGGGCGCCCTCGCCCGGCCGGGAGCAGGGATCGGCAGCGCAGAAGGAAACAACGGCCCAGACCTGACCGATGAGTCGAGATCGAGCCTGCGACAAGTGCAGGCAGATTTTCGAAGCATCGCTGCGGCTCGCGGCTCTGCTGCCAAAGCACTTCTCGTTCGCGAGCTGCTCTCGCAACCGACCTCGCTCGAGGCCAAGTACATCATCAAGATCATCACCGGTGACCTGCGCATCGGGCTGAAGGAAAGCCTGGTCGAAGAAGCCATCGCCAAAGCCTATGGGAGTTCGGCGAAAGACGTGCAGCGAGCCAACATGCTGCTCGGCGATATCGGAGAAACCCTCGGCCTCGCCGCCACAGGAAAGCTGAACCAGGCCAGGATGCGTCTTTTTCATCCCCTGGGATTCATGCTGGCCAGCCCCGCGCAGTCCGCCGAGGAAGCTCTCACCTATTTCGAGAACGCGCTGGTCGAAGATAAATACGACGGCATCCGCGCGCAGGCACATTGCTCGAGCGGCGACGTACGCATCTTCTCGCGCACCAGAGATGAAATCACGGAATCGTTCCCCGAGTTGCCAGACGCGCTCGCCGGGCTTCCTTACGACGCAATTCTAGACGGAGAGATTGTGGCTTGGAGTTATCTTGGAGCCGAATCCAGCGAGAGTGGCCGCGCCTTGCCATTCAGCGCATTGCAGCAGCGGCTCGGCCGGAAAAAAGTCAGCGACGAGATGATGCGGCGAGTACCAGTCGTCTATCTCGTCTTCGATGTGCTCTACGCGCGAGGGGAATTGCTGATCGATCGTCCCCTGCGCGAGCGGGCCAAGCGGCTTGATGAGTTGCTGGCTGCTCCCAGAAATTCGACCCGTGCGCGATCCACTCGAGCGCAGGGCCAGTTGATGCTGGAATCGCCCGTGCACACAAACGACCCGGCAATCACAACTCAAGTCTTCCGCGCACCAGTATTTCGTGCGTCAACGGCCCTGGAACTCGATCAACTTTTCGAAGCAGCCCAGGCCCGCGGCAATGAAGGGTTAATGATCAAAGATCCCGAGTCGGCTTACACCCCTGGGCGCCGCGGAAAATCCTGGCTAAAACTTAAACGCGAACTGGCCACGCTCGACGTCGTCGTCACCGCTGTCGAATACGGGCACGGCAAGCGTATCGGCGTTCTCAGCGACTACACTTTCGCGGTGCGCGACGGCGAGCGGTTGGTGAATATCGGCAAAGCCTACTCAGGCCTGACCGACGCCGAGATCGCCGAAATGACCAAATGGTTTCTCGAGCACACGATTGAAGACCAAGGTTTTCGGCTCGTAGTCGAGCCCAAGATCGTGCTCGAAGTGGCCTTCAACAACATGATGCGCTCCGACCGCCACGAAAGCGGATACGCGTTGCGCTTCCCAAGAATCGTGCGCATACGAACAGACAAGCCGCCAGAAGAAGCGGACACGATTGAGAGGGCGCAAGAAATTTACGAAACGCAGAAACACGAAACGAGCACTTAGCACTTGGCAGTTGGTATTCGGCCTCAATTCGGCCTTCGCAAATAGGCAGAGGACTGAGTGCTAAATGCTAATTGCTAAATGCCAATTGCTAAGTCCTGCCTTCAGTGACCGTGCCCTTGATGTTCTCCTTCGCTCACCGGAATCACGCAGCCATGCGCCACTTCGCAGATCACGTGCTCAAACTGAATAGTCGTGTGGTCAATGCGGAACTCTGCATGCAGCCGTTCTTTCACATCGCGCAGAATGCGCTCGCTCACCGACGGCGGAATATCTTCAATGGAGATATGACACGACAAAGCCCGCGTCTCCGAACCAATATTCCACACATGCAGGTCATGCACATCGTTGACGCCCTCGACCGCCCGCATCGCAGCTTCGACTCGGTCTAACTTTATCCCGCGTGGCGTGCCTTCCAGCAGGATGTTGAGGGTCTCACGGCAGATGCCGAACCCAGACCACAGAATCAGCGCGCCGATGCCAAACGACAACGCCGAATCAATCCAATATTGGCCCGTCGCCAGAATCATCCAGCCGCCAACAATGACAGCGGCGGTTGAAACTGTGTCTCCAATTTCATGCAAGAGCGCGCTGCGAATGTTGACGTCCCGGCCCGCGCGGTAGAGAAGCAGGGCAATCACGCCATTCATCACCACGCCTGCCGCCGCCACCCAAATCATCACGCCTGCGCGCACGTGCTCCGGATTCTGAAACCGCCGGAAGGCTTCGTAGAAAATCAGGAACGAAACCACAACCAGGGAGCCCGCATTCACCAACGCCGCCAGCACTCCGGCGCGATGCCAGCCATAAGTCTTGGTTGCGCTCGGCGGACGCGATTCCAAATACACTGCGACCAAGGAGAGCAACAGCGCAACAAAATCGGAAAGGTTATGCCCGGCCTCGGAGAGCAACGCCAGAGAATGGGCGCGGATGCCGGCAACCACCAACAGCACAATATAGGCCAGCGTGACGACGAGCGAAATCCGCAGAACCTTGGAGGTTCGTTCGCCCGCGCCATGGCTGTGCATGTGCATCTGGACTAAGTTTAAGGCCGCGAGAGGAAGGGTTCAAGACGCACCGGCCAAGGTCTTATGTTCCAATGGTCTCGTGCAAATTAAAGACGCACTCATGTCGGCGGTCGAACATCTTATGGCAGCCCAGGTCGGGTCGCCTCGCATGAACGCCGAGTTGCTTCTGAGGTTCACTCTAGGCTGCGACCGAGCTTATCTTTTCGCTCACTCCGAACGCGAACTCACGACCGAAGAACAATCGCGCTTCGAGGAATCGCTCAACCAACGCGCCCGCGGAGTCCCGGCGCAATACATTACTGGACACCAGGAATTCTGGGGCATGGACTTCATCGTCACACCCGCCGTCCTCATTCCGCGTCCAGAAACCGAGCACGTAATCGAAACCGTGCTGCAATTGGTTAAGAAGAACAATGGAGGCCGGGCGTCCTCGCCCGGCCGGGTAGCCCGCATCGTAGACGTGGGCACCGGATCAGGCTCCATCGCGCTCGCTCTCGCCAAAGAACTCCCGCAAGCAGAGATCCACGCAACCGAAATTTCCTGCGCCGCGCTCGAGGTGGCCCACGCCAACGCTGCCCGCCACCAACTCGAAAACCGGATTCATTTCTACCAAACCGATCTGCTGCAAGGCTTCGACCAAGGCACATTCGATTTTGTGGTGTCGAATCCTCCTTACGTCGGCGAATCAGAAGAAGACCAAGTGCAACTCGAAGTCCGCAAGTTCGAACCGCGCAATGCGGTTTTCGCCGGGCCCACGGGACTGGAAGTGATCGAGCGCCTGATCCCGCAAGCGCGCGCCACTCTGCGCCCCGGTGGCTGGTTGGTCATCGAGATCAGCGCCACTATCGCGGACGGAGTAAAAGGCCTACTCAGCCAATGGCGCCAGGTTCAGATTACTAATGATCTGCGGGACATTCCGCGCGTCGCCTTCGCCCAAAACACTTAATGTGCGGCGCGGGCGCCCCCGCCCGCGAGTTTACTCAACCGTTCCTACGGGCCCTGGTAGTAGTCAAGCCGCACACGCTAGTCTCGGGCCACTCGCCTCTACTCCCAGGCGATACCCTGCACGTCGGGAGCATTCAATCATGCTGACGAACCTAAGAGCCGCAACGTTGCTTGGCAGGATCGCTGTCGTTTTTCTCAGCGCCATGTTGCTCCCGGTCGCTGGCTATGGCCAGAATCCGAACGGCGCTCTTCGAGGAGAAGTTCAAGACGCCAGCGGCGCACGCGTGGCCGGCGCTCGCATCGTCGTCCAGTCCGCGGCATTGTCCGTCACCCGCGAAGCGGTAGCCAACGATCATGGAGAATTTCGTATTGAGGGCCTGCTGCCCGGGTCTTATCACGTAGCCGTTACCGCCAAAGGATTCGCCGAAGCCACGGCCGATGTGAATGTCGCAGTCAGCGTGGTGCGCGATATTGCGGTTACGCTCAACCTCGCAAGAGGGCGTGAGACGGTGAATGTGCAAGGGACTCCTTCCTCGATTACCACCCAGACCATTGACACGTCGAGCGCAGTCCGCGGAGGAGTAGTGGGCAGCCACGATCTCGAAACTCTGCCGTTGCCGGCGCGCAGTTTCGCCAACATCGCTTATCTGGTGCCCGGAACCGAACCCGTCGAGCCTTCTGACCCCACCAAGGCGCGCATAACCGCGGTTTCCACCGGCGGCAGTTCCGGCCTGAACAACGAACTGTCAGTCGATGGCGCCGACAACTCCGACGATTGGATCGGCGGCTTTCTGCAAAACTTCTCGCCCGACGGCATTCAGGAATTTGCCGTGCGCACTTCGAATGAAGAAGCGGATACCGGCTGGACCACCGCCGGCTCCGTCGTGATCACTACCAAGCACGGCACCAACGATTGGCACGGTGACGGGGCTTTCTACGAGCGCGCGGCAGCGCTCAACGCCCGCTTTCCAATTGAGAATCCCGCGCCTAATCCCAAGCAACCATTTTCACGCCAGAATTATGTCGCTACTGTCGGTGGTCCCATCGCGAAAAACAAGGCGTGGTTCTTCACCTCATTCGAAGCCGTGCACGAGGATGCGAGCATCGCCTACAGCCCGGCCAGCACTGCGCAATTTCAAGCGCTGGCACAATTAGCATCCGAGGGATTGATCACCGGCGTTCCTTCTATTCCCGTCCCCGCTAACGTTCCGATTCCCTTTCGCGACTACATCGCTTCGCTGCGCTTTGACTGGGCGCAATCGCCGAAGTCGAGTTGGTTCCTGCGTACATCCGCGGACAGCTACCTCACGCACAACGCCCTGGTGCAGCAGGGCACATTGCCGTCGACGGGCCTCACCACGCACAACAATTACTGGAATGTGGCGCTGAGCAATACTTATACTTTCGATTCGACCTGGCTTGGCAATCTGGTTCTCGACGCCAGCTTGCTGCATCTCACGCAGACGCGGAACTCGGATCTCGGCTTCGCCCTGGCCTTTCCCTTCAGTTCCACAGCGCTGACTATTTCCGGCTTCGAGACTTTCGGCGACAACCAATTCGCCACCCCAATTACCCTTTTCCCCGACCTGCGCAATCAGGAGAAATATCAATTCCGCTACGACCTGAGCCATGTTGCGGGTTCTCATGGGCTCAAGTTCGGGGTCGATTTTATTCACGAACCGGTGCTGAGTGGCGCGTTTGCCGGAAATCAGGAGACACTCTACTCACTGCCCAATAACCCAACGTTCTATACTGCGAGTCCTACGAATCTGGCGCAGTTTCCCATTGACTTGGCGGCTGGAGCCTCTACCACTCCCGCCGGCAACGGCGCCTTTTCGCAGAGTGTCCAACGCCTCGCGTTCTACGCCGAGGACTCGTGGCGCATCTCGCACCAACTCACGTTCAACTACGGCTTGCGTTATCAGTCGACGTGGGGGCTATTCACGGGTTCGGGACGAAGCCAGGCCGACAACGCCGCGTACGTCACGCTGCGAGCGTTGCAGATTCCGATTGTGCCCAGCCTTCCGCAGGATTACCGGAAACAAATCGCTCCCCGCCTTGGGATCGCATACTCTCCCGGCGATAGCGAGAAGACCGTGATCCGTGCCGGCTTTGGCATCTACTACGACGATCTGGCGCAGAACGGATGGGCGACTGCATTCCAGGGCGTCAACAACTCGAACTTCACCACCGGGCCGTGCGCCCTTACTGGAGGGCCAGGCACCTATGCGCTCGTCGGCGCGGGCTGCCTGACAGGCGGCGCCGGGGCCACGGGTAATTTGATTGGCTCCGGCTACAAAACTCCCTACGCCATTCACATTACTGGGGGCGTGCAGCACGCTTTCAACTCGCATTGGCTGGCGAGCGCAGATTACGTACACGAGCAGGGCAATCACGGATATCGCGCTTTCCCGTATGCCGGCGGCACTAACCTATTCACTCCGCTCATTCCGACAACCGATCCAAATTACGCGACCGATCAGGCGAGCGTGGTGCCAAACATTAATGTCTTCGAGTCTGACAACCGATCCAGCTACAACGCGATGATGCTGCATCTGCAAGGCAACATGCACCGCTTCAATCTGGTCGCGAACTACACCCTCTCCAAGGCGAAGACCTGGGGATGCCTGCTGGGCGAGCTATTTGACTATGTGGATGGCGTCTGCCCGCAGCAACCGCCAAATCCGCCGTTGCTGAATGCTTTTGGACCGGGCGACTATGGACCATCGGGCGAAGACGTCACGCACCGTTTCGTGCTGGCGGGCACGGTACGCATTCCGGGTGGATTTGAATTGAGTACCGTCACCCAGATCGAGAGCGCCCGCCCCATCACCATCACGGACGCTGGCAATGCGCAACGCATCTATGTGAATGGAGCCTACACCAGCCTCGACGAATTCCGTGGCACGCCTTACATCCAATCCGACTTGCGCGTCAGCCGGCCTTTTAATTTCCATGATCGCTGGTCGCTGATCCCTTTTGCCGAGTTCTTCAATCTCTTCAACCGCAACAATCCCGGCGCGAACTTCGCCGTGAATGTTGTGCAGCTTCCGGTCCCGGCCGCCCAAATGGTGCCAAATGCACAAGGCATCACCAACGTGACCAGTATCTGCACGAATGCAAGCTGCTCTCAAACCACGCCCATCACCGGCCTGAAGCAACTCGAGATCCCCGAGGGCGCCCTGGGAGATTTCTTCGGCCCCGGCACCACCGTCGGCATTCCGTTCGCCGCCCAACTCGGAATACGCGTTACCTTTTAGAATTCTGGATCTGTTCTTTGGGGCTTATCGTTGTCATCCTGAGCCCGGCGCCTTTTGCAGGGCGAAGGATCCGAGCGTGCTGCGCGCTGCCCACCCGAGGCGCAATGACCGCATGTTTACCACGCTCCCCTATCTTTCCCCTGACACTGCGCTCTGCTCAAACCTCGCACGAACTTGCACACTAGCTGCAAGACATTGCCTACTGCCAAAGATTTGACAACTTTCAGATTGACTTCCACTTCGGGGCCGTTGAGAATCGCTTCGCCCTTTGTTGTTCCCCCACGCGGCTCGTCATTCTGGAACCTGAGAAGGAGTTGTTGGGATTCTTCTACGCCATGACTCGAAACCTGTAACGCCCCTTCTATGGCGCGCACTATGGGGCAGAACTGATGTTCAGAGTCGAAATCCAATTCCGATCAAGAAACGAAAAGGAGATGTGTCAATGAAGCGTTCAGTTTTAGCAGCCAAAATCAGCTGGACCCTCGTAGCGATCGCGCTGGTGGCAATTTTCGTCGCCGGAGCAAGCTTTGCCCAGGATATCAACGTAAACGCGACCCCAAAGTATCGCGCTCTCCCTCCTCAGCACCCGGTGGACGTTGCGAAAATGCAAGAACTTGCTAAGACCGGCGCCGCCCTGCCGACGTGGTCAAGCAGCTTTACCTACAAGGGAACGAAATATCCCTATACGATGCTCGGAACGAATCCAGCCAAGGGTTCGGCTAGCACGACCGTAAACATGGTGATCATTCCGCTCATTGTCAAAGTTCCAGGCCAAACCTTCGATCCCACTAAGGCCATCCAGAAGGGTTGCGGAACCGGCACTGCCGAAGGCCTGACTCTAGCGTCGCCCATCTTCTCAAACAAGGTGAAGTACACCCAGGGCGGCACCAACGTAGGCACCACGCAGTACGAAGACGCCATCCAGCGAGCCGAGTTCTGGAGCTCCGTGCACACGAAGGCTCCGAACTATCACGTGCTCCTCAAATACAAGATCGCCGCGACCCAGACGCTAAGCGATTCTGCCGGGCAGCTTAATAAGGGAACCTGCGGAAATTACGCCGGGGTTGACATCAATCTGTTTGACAGCGCCGTGCAGTCGATCATTGCAAAGCTGAAGATCACCGCCAACGAGTTTCCGTACATTATGACCTATGATGTTTTCGAAACCGAAAACGGCGGGTGCTGCGTGCTTGGCTATCACAGCGTGACAAACAGCGGCATCGTCTACGGTACCGGATCGTATGGCGATGTGCCCTTCGAGTTCGCTCATGGCTTTACTGACGTGGTGACCATCAGCCACGAGATCGGCGAAACCATCAACGATCCGTACATTAGCAACGGCGTTCCCTTGTGGGAGTCGTCGTTTGCGCCGCAATACGGCTGCAGTAACGTTCTCGAAGTTGGCGATCCTCTGGCTGGCTTGCCGGAACCGGTCACGGTCCCCGGCAACTCGCATCAGTATTACGTTCAAGACTTGGCCTTCGAGCCTTGGTTTGCCTTGGTCGCCAATGGCAAATCGACCTCGGTAAACAAATGGTACTCGATGTACGGTACGTTTAAGAACATCAGCACCAACGAACACAGCAAGTGCGCCGAATAGCTAGGGAACGACGTAGATTCGATCACCAGAGCTTCCAGGTCGTCAGCGACTTGGAAGCTCTTTCTCCCGCAGGCCTCGGCCGCAAAGTCGGTGGCTTCGATTGTCTTTAGGATACCGATGAGGGACCTATCCAAATCGATCGAGAATCAAAGTCAAGAAAGAGTACAGGAGAAGCGTCAATGAAGCGTACAGTTTTATTTGTTCTCGCCTGTGTCGTAGTCGCGCTGATTGCGGTCGCGCCAAAAATGCTGGGTCAGGATGAAACCATCGGTCGCAAGCTTTATTTCCTGGTAAAGCCGCTGGCAGGGGGCGATCTGGACTTGATCCAGAAACAATCCGACGCCGGCAGCGGACTCAAAATGTGGACCTACCACGCCACCTCCACTCGCGCCGGCTCTAAAGGACAGAAGTTCACCGGTGTCATGGTAGGCGCCAGCCCACTTACCACCAACGGTACGACCACAACTACCATGCAGATCGTTCCCGTAATTATCAAGATCGGCAGCAACACTTTCGATCCCACCAAAGCTAGCCCCTGCGCATCCGGCAAGGTGCCCCTGACGCTGCTGCAACAGTCGCCCATGGTCCTGACCCACAGCTTCAAAGTGAATGGCGTCAGCATGGGCACAGAGCAATACAGCGATGCTTTCCAGCGCGCCAATTTCTGGACCTCGGTGAACAAGAACGGTGGAACTTACCACAACAAGCTGAAGGTGGTGACCCTCAAACCCATTACTGTAAGCCCAGGGGCGGCGCACTCAGCAATCCTTGCCAACGAGTCGTGCGGGCCTTTTGGAGGCGTCGAGATCAACTGGTGGGACGCTTATCTTACGACGACGATCATTCCCAAACTGAAGTCGCAAGGCGTTGGCCCAACCACTTTCCCGACTTTCATGTTCTACAACGTCGCCTGGTACATCGGCAACACGTCCGACTGCTGCGTCGGAGGCTACCACGGTGCGTACGGTTCTCCCGTGCAAACCTACTCGCCGTTCTTGTTCGACCTTACCGGGGCTTTCGGAGTTGGCACTGAGGATACTGACATTGCGGCCCATGAGGTCGACGAATGGCAGGATGATCCGCTCGGCACCAACGCAACCCCGGCGTGGGGAAACGTTGGTCAGGTGCAGGGCTGCCAGAACAACCTCGAGGTGGGTGATCCGCTGACGGGCACGAACTTCCCCAATGTGAAGATGCCCAACGGCTACATCTATCACCTCCAAGAGTTGGCGTTCTACTCCTGGTTCTACGGTCCGCCGTCGGTGGGCGCAGGCAAGAAGTTCTCCGATAACGGCACCTTTACGTCAGCGCAAGGGGCCTGCACAAACTAGACGGCAAAAGCAGATTCTTTAACCCTGATCACGCCAGAGAGCTTCCAGGTGGCGCACCGCTTGGAAGCTCTTTCTTCGTACGCGAGCTTTTTATGCGAGGTGATTTTAAGTAGAGAACAATGTTGCTTTGCCGAAGGCGTTAGCGCTGGAGCTGACGCCTTCGTTCTTTTGTGCATGCTAGGCTTCAGGCGTAGGGCTCCAGATGATAGCGCCTGAAGCCGAGAGCCGGAAGCCTGACTTCTTTACACCTTGCCCACGCTGGCGGGCTGAATCTCCTCCACATCCACCCAGTTTGTGGGATAAACGCCGGTATAGCAGGCCGAGCAGTACGTGGTCTTCTCGCCATCGCCGCAGGCTTTCTTCAGCCCTGGGAGCGAGAGATAGGCCAGGGAGTCCGCTCCGATGAACTCGCGAATCTCCTCCACCGACTTGTTGGCGGCGATCAGTTCCTTTTTCGAAGGCGTGTCCACCCCGTAGAAGCACGGTGAAATCGTCGGCGGACACGAAATGCGCATGTGCACTTCCTTGGCTCCGGCGCTGCGGACCATGCGCACGATCTTGCGGCTGGTGGTGCCGCGCACAATCGAGTCGTCGATCAACACGACCCGCTTGCCCTCGAGCAAACTGCGCACCGGATTAATCTTCAGCTTCACTCCAAAGTCGCGCACGCTCTGTCGCGGTTCGATGAAGGTACGTCCCACGTAGTGATTACGAATCAAGCCGAAGCGAAACGGAATCCCGCTCTCCGCCGCGTAGCCAACAGCCGCAGTGACACCGGAATCCGGCACCGGAACCACCACGTCGGCTTCAGCCGGAGCTTCGCGCGCCAGTTGCCGGCCCAGCTCCTCGCGGCTCTCCTGCACCGCCCGCCCAAACACCCGGCTGTCCGGCCGCGAGAAATACACGTGCTCGAAGATGCAGCTCGATTGCGCCAGCGCCGGCGTGTACAGCCGCGAAGTAATTCCCTCGGGACCGACCACGATCAACTCACCCGGCTTTACGTCGCGCTCGAAGGTGGCGCCGATCAGATCGAAGGCACAAGTCTCGGAGGCAAACACGATAGTGTCCTGCTTTTCGCCTTCGACGGCTGGAATTCTTCCCATGGCGAGTGGCCGAAAGCCGCGCGGGTCGCGCGCTGCAAAGATGCGGTCGGGACTGATCATGACCAGCGAGAACGCGCCCTCGACCCGGCGCAGCGCATCGGCAATGGCTTCCGGCAACGTCTGCTCTTTTGAGAGCGCGATCAGGTGCACGATGACTTCAGTATCGCTGTTGGTCTGAAAGATCGAGCCCTGGCTCTCCAGCCGATGGCGGATATCCTGCGCATTGACCAGGTTGCCATTGTGCGCCAGCGCCACCATGCCCTTGTTCGATTGCACCATGATGGGCTGCGCGTTCAGCAACGCCGAATCGCCAGCAGTCGAATAGCGGGTGTGACCGATGGCCAGCGTGCCTGGCAATTTGGCCAGAACGGCTTCCTGAAAAATGTCGGCAACCAGGCCCATGGCTTTGTGCATGTGCAGAGCCATGCCATCGGAAGTCACAATGCCGGCCGACTCCTGACCCCGGTGTTGCAGAGCGTGCAGGCCAAGGTAAGCAAGCTTCTCCGCCTCAAGATGCGAATAAACCGCCACCACTCCACACTCATCGCGAAATTTGTCGGAAGTTAGCATTTAGCCCTTAGCCCTTAGCCCTTAGCCTTTAGCTTGCATCTCCAAGACTCGCCTGGTGACACCCGCCCCCGGCTGTCCAGCCGAGCAAAGCTCGACAGCTTGTCTCTGCGCCTCCGCGGAACTTCTCCGCGAGCTCTGCGATTAAAAGCTTTTCACCCAACCAATTCCGGATCAGCCCGCAAAGCCGCCTCCAGCGCACCCTCGAACGAATTGCGCAACTCGCCGATCGCCGCAGACACAACGACGCGGCCGTCCAGCGCAATCTCCACTTGTTCGGAAACCGTCTCGCCGATCTCTTCCGCAGACAGCCGATATTTTGCCGCTACCTGTTGGATTCCCCCGAGCTTACTCCAGTCGCACGAGATCACGACCCGGCTGGCGTCCTCGCCGAACAGAACAAACTCCGGCGGCAATCCCAAGGATGTGAGATTCACGCGCACTCCGACGCCGTTAGAAAAAGCCGATTCCGCCAGCGTGACCGCGATGCCGCCCTCCGAGCAGTCATGCGCGGAGTCGACTAAGCCAGCCCCGATCATTTCGACCAGAGCTCTCTGCAACGCCGCCTCCCGTTCCAGTTCGAGCGCCGGAGGGAATCCCCACATCGTTGCCAAAATCTCTTTGGCATACTCGGACGAGCCAAACTCAGATTCCGCATCGGTGAGATCGCCCGGTTCCGATGCGCGCAGCAGAACGACAACCTGTCCCGGCTCGCGAAAGTGCGGGAACCGAGCCTTGTGAACGTCTTCAAGAATGCCGACGATTCCGATCACGGGCGTCGGATAAATTCCTTCGCCCAGAGTTTCGTTATAAAAGCTGACGTTTCCGCCGGTAATTGGAACATCGAGTTCTTCGCAGGCTTTGGTGATGCCATCGATCACCTTCGAGAACTGCCACATGATCTGCGGCCTTTCGGGATTGCCAAAGTTCAGGCAGTTGGTCGCGCCCACCGGCGTCGCGCCCGAGCAGGCTACGTTGCGAGCCGCATCGGCGACGGCATGCATCGCTCCCAGCTTCGGATCGAGATAACACCAGCGCCCGTTGCCATCCAACGCCATCGCCAGCCCGCGCTGCGAGCCTTTTATGCGAATCACGCCCGCATCACCCGCTCCGGGACCTTCAACCGTGTTGGTCTGGACCATGTGATCGTACTGTTGCCACACCCAGCGCTTGCCGCAGATATTTGGACTAGCCAGCAGGCGCTTGAGATTGCCAGTTAGATCGCCGGCTTCGGCCAGCTTGATCGATTCGGGCATCTCGCGCGGCACCGGCGGCTCCCATCGTTCGAGCGGACGCTTGTAAACTGGCGCATCATCGGTGAGCGCTTCGTTCGGAATCTCAGAGACCACTTCTCCGTGATGCAGCACGCGCATTTTGCCATCGCTGGTAACGCGGCCAATTTCTACCGCGTCAAGTCCCCACTTCTCAAATACGCGGAAGACTTCGTCTTCGCGACCCTTTTGCGCTACCAGCAACATGCGCTCCTGCGATTCGCTCAGCATGATCTCGTAGGCAGTCATGCCGGTCTCGCGTTGTGGTACGCGATCGAGTTCAATCTCAGTCCCGACGTGTCCGCGCGCTCCCATCTCACAAGTGGAGCAGGTCAAGCCGGCCGCGCCCATGTCCTGAATGCCAACAATGGCGCCCGTCTGCATGGCTTCGAGGCAAGCTTCGAGCAGCAGCTTTTCAAGAAACGGATCGCCGACTTGCACGTTGGGACGCTTTGCCTCGGACGCCTCGCTGAATTCTTCGCTGGCCATGGTTGCGCCGTGAATGCCGTCGCGTCCGGTTTTCGAGCCGACATAAATGACCGGATTGCCTTCGCCTGAGGCTTTCGCATAGAAGATTTGATCGCGCTGGACGAGTCCCAGAGCGAAAGCATTGACAAGCGGATTACCGGAATAACAAGCTTCGAATTTAGTTTCACCGCCGAGATTGGGCACGCCGAAGCAATTTCCGTAAGATGCAATCCCGCTGACCACGCCTTCGAGCAGCGAATGATTCTTGTGAATCTCGGCTTGCGTGGAATTGGCTTGTGTGGGGCGGACACTCTTGTCCGCCGTTGTTGACGGAACAATCGGCCCGAACCTCAGCGAATCCATTACCGCGACCGGCCGCGCGCCCATAGTAAAAATGTCGCGAAGGATCCCGCCCACTCCGGTCGCCGCTCCCTGGAATGGCTCGATGAACGAAGGATGATTGTGCGATTCGATTTTGAAAGCGCAGGCCCATCCTTCGCCGATGTCAATGATGCCGGCATTCTCGCCCGGTCCCTGCACGACACGACGGCTGCGGGTTGGCAACCGCTTCAGATGCACGCGGGAAGATTTATAGGAGCAGTGCTCGCTCCACATCACGCTAAAAATGCCCAGTTCGGTGATGGTGGGCTCGCGTCCGCCAAGAAGTTGTTTGACCTTCTCGTATTCTTCCGGCGTGAGGCCGTGTTCGCGGACGATTGCTGGAGTAATGGCAAGAGTGAAGGCCGTGGTCATGAGGAAATACTATTGTCGCATTTTGCAGGGCGGCTGAATAGAAAAAGCTTTTTTGGTCCGCTCCGCGCACTCGGCCCGTTCTCCGGCCTTGGCGTTTTAAGACTTCGTTGGCCTATCAATCTTGGATCGCAGAGAACGCTGAGTGACATTCAAGCTGAAGTACGCAGCTATACTGTCCCCAATGAAGTCCGTCATTGTCGGCACCGCAGGCCATATCGATCACGGCAAAACCGCGCTGGTTAAAGCGCTGACCGGCATCGACGCCGACCGCCTTGAGGAAGAAAAACGCCGCGGGATTACCATCGATATCGGCTTCGCCAATCTTGAGTTGCCCACGCCCGGTGGCGAAACTTTGCGGCTCGGTTTCGTCGACGTGCCGGGACACGAACGCTTTGTGCGCAACATGCTGGCCGGCGTGGGCGGAATCGATTTGGTCCTGCTGGTGATTGCGGCCGACGAATCGATCAAGCCGCAAACCCGCGAGCATTTCGACATTTGCCGCCTGCTCTCAGTACGGCGCGGCATCACGGTGTTGACCAAGTCCGACGCAGTCGATCCGGAGACCCTGGCCGTGGTGCGCGCGGAAGTCGAAGATTTCCTACGCGGGGGATTTCTTGGTCACCCCAACCCCATCGTGGCGGTGAGTTCGCTGACCGGCGTGGGAATTGACGATCTGAAGCGCGAACTCGTAAGCGTCGCCGCCGAGGTTCCAGCGAAAGATTCAAACGCGATTGCGCGGCTGCCCATCGATCGCGTTTTCACCATGAAGGGTTTTGGCACGGTGGTCACGGGTACTTTGATTTTCGGTGCCGTCCACAAAGAAGATGAACTCGAAGTTTTTCCTACCGGGCGACGGGTGCGAGTACGCGGAATTCAAGTGCATGGGAAATCGGCTGAGCAAGCGGTTGCTGGACAAAGGACCGCGCTGAACCTCGCAGGGGCGACCACGGAAGACCTGGCGCGAGGCATGACGCTGGCTCCGGCTTCAACTTTTCTGGCAACCTCGCGCGGGGACGCCGAACTGTCACTGCTGCCTTCCGCTAAGCCCCTGAAAGACCGCGCCCGCGTACACTTCCACTCCTACACATCCGAAACCATCGCTAGTGTCGTGCTTTATGGCAAGCGGCAAGTGGGGCCAGGTGAAACCGCTTTCGCGCAACTGCGGCTGAGTGAGCCAACGTTGTTGATCCCGGGAGACCGCTTCATCATGCGGCAATTTTCGCCGGTGATCACGATCGGCGGGGGCGTGGTAGTTGAGAATGCTCCGCCGAAACGAGTCAAGAACGCGGCTGATTACGCTCTTTTTCTCAAGACGCTTAGCGCAGAATCGCGGGCTGGGATTTTGCGCGCCCGAGTAACTGCGAGTGGCGCGCGGGGCTTGAGTCTCGCAGAAGCCGTGGCCCGCACCGGCTGGCGGCCGCAACAAATTATTTCGCAAGCGTTCGCCAATCCGGAAGTCGCCCGCATCGGTGACATTTTCGTCTGCTTGTCAGCCTTGGATGTCGTCCGCAAGGATCTCATTTCCGCACTCGACGCTTTCCACGAGCGCAACCCTCTGGTGGCTGGCATGAGCAAGGAAGAATTGCGCGCCGGCTTTTCCGAGGTCGCGCCCGAGGTCTTTGACAGCGTGCTCAACGAGGCGGCGCGCGCCAAGAAGATCGAGGTGGCTGGCGAACTGGTACGTTTGCCCGGACGCGGCATAGTGATGAAAGACGAGGAAGCCGAGTCGAAGAAGATCATCGAGGCCGCATTCGCCAACGCTGGCCTCAAAGTGCCGGCGCTGAAAGATGTGCTCGCCGGACTGAAGGTCGACCAGGCGCGGGCGCAGAAGATCGTCACGCTGCTGCTACGCGACAAGATTTTAGCGAAGATTTCCGACGACCTGGTCTTTCATCGCGATGCGCTGCTGGATCTCCGCAAACGGATGGCCGCGGAAAAAGCAAAGTCGCCAAAGCTGGACGTGGCGCGCTTCAAAGACCTGACCGGAGTGACCCGCAAGTATGCAATTCCTTTGCTGGAATATCTGGACCGCGAGCATGTGACGCGCCGAGTAGGCGACGAGAGAGTGATTTTGTAGAAGGACAGTACTTAGCAATTGGCACTTAGCCTTTAGCCCTTGCGGTTAGCTCCAACATTAGAGAGTTCTAGGCTAAGTGCTCAGTGCCAAGTGCTGATGGCTGCTCCACCCAAAGGTATCGGCTGTCCAGAAAGTTACTTCTGTTTCCACAGCGCGAGGGAGTATGCTGCGCCCATGGGTGTGTCGGTTTCGGTGCTGGCCAGCGGCAGCCGGGGGAACAGCACGATTGTGCAAAGTTCGTCGACGCGGATTTTGGTCGATGCGGGAATTTCCTGCCGCGAGACTTTCAAGCGTATGAAGGCTGCGGGAGACGACCCTCACTCCCTTTCCGCCATCGTGATTACGCATGAGCACGCCGACCATGTGTCGGGTCTCTTGGTGCTGGCGCGAAAACTGAAAGTTCCTGTATATATGACGGGCGCGACCCACCAGGCTTGGTCCAGGTCGATGCGCGATGCCGTGGGCGAGCGTCCCGTGCTGGCGCGGCTGGAATTCTTTTCCTCCGGGCACAGCTTTTACATCGGCGACATCGGGATCACTCCCTTCACCATTCCTCATGACGCAGTGGATCCGGTGGGCTTCACCTTCCGGGCGGAGGGCATCAAAATCGCGATTGCCACCGATCTCGGGCGTCTGCTCGCGAACGTGAAGGATAACCTGCGGGCTTGCGATGTGCTGGTCATCGAATCCAATCACGATCTGGAAATGCTGCGCAACGGGCCGTACCCTTGGTCGGTGAAACAACGCGTCGGCAGTCCTACCGGGCATCTATCCAACGAGAAGCTCGCAGAATTCTTTGCCTCCGGCTACGATGGAAATGCATCTTATATAGTGCTGGCGCATCTCTCGGAGCAGAACAACCATCCCGAACGCGCTCTGCGGGAGGCGGAAAAAGCTCTGGCGGGCCGCCGGACACTATTGCAGAATCGGGTCATGCTGGCGATGCAAACCGAACCAATGCAACCAATCCGGTTGTAAATTGATCTGTAGTAGGTAAGACTAAGAGCATCCGTAGTTCATATGAGTCAGTGTATCGATCCCATCGTAGGCAAAATATTGGCGGGCTGGCGCTATGACATTTCCGGCCTGGCGCCCGAGATGGGTGGCGACTACGAGGAACACTTCGAGGCCTGTGAACACTGCCGCAGCCGGCAGCGTCTGCACCGCACTATTGACATCGCATTGATTGCTCTGGCATCGGTGTCTGCAGGCATGTTTCTGCTGGCGTTCGGAGTGATTCGCCACTTTGGCCCGCGCAATGCCTTCTGGTTGGAGATTGCGGCGCTGGCGGGTTTCGCATTATCGGCGTTGATTTGGTTGATCGTAGCGGTGGCTACGCCCGCGCCCATGGCAGTAGTGGACGTGGCCAGGATTGGCGCGCGCCATGTGCACGACCATCTGCCCGCGGAAATTCGCGAACGGCTTCCCGAAGAACTGCGTTTGAAGATCACTGGCTCATAGCCAATGCAAGCCTTTTCCAAGATGCTGGTGCTTCTGCTGCTGGCGGCAGTAATTAACGCTCCTCTGGCGGCGCTGGATTTTCATCCTGATCCCGCGACCCACGAGCGGCCAGCGGGATGTCATCTTTCGACCGATCATGGCAATAGCGGGAACGTCCCCGAGCCCGGACCCATCAGCCATAGCTGCTGTCAGGGCGCACATCATCCCGCAATTCTGCCGCAGAATTCTTCCTCGCAACCGTCGCTCGAGGTCTCGGCCCAGGTTGATTGCTTTCAGGATGCTTGTGCAGTCGCTGCCTCCAACTATCTCCCAAGTTTCCTGGCTATATCCTCCGGTCCACCGCTGCTGTCTCCTCTGCGCGTCTAGATTGCTAGCCGCTCGGCTCAAACTCTCCCGAAAACCCATTTATTTGAGAGCATTTTCCCCTTCGTGTACCTTTGTGTTCTTTGTGGTTGACGCCTTTAAAAGCCTCAACCACAAAGGACACGAAGTTACACAAAGGAAAACGGATCGGCACGAGAGTGATTCATGCGTAGAGCAGGGTTGTGTTTTCCAGTGATTGCACTTCTGGCGATTTCGTCCCTGGCCCAAAACACAGATCACGGCATGGACACGTCTGGGCAGAACCAGTCTGCGCAAACCATGCCGAACATGTCGGGCACGAACATGAATGACGCTGCGTTGTCGTTGATGCCTTCCTTTGACGCTTCATCCGGTACGGCCTGGCAGCCGGCCTCGGTGACGGACCCGATGTGGATGATCTCGCGGGGTGGTTGGGAGTTCATGTTTCACGGCACCGTCTTCATCACCTACAACCAGCAGGGTGGGCCACGGGGCGAGGGTAAAGCAGAATCGACGAATTACTTAATGACGATGCAGCAGCATCGCCTGGGCTCGGGCACACTTCTGCTCCGGCAGATGTTTTCAGCGGAATCGCTGACCTCGCCGCATCCGGGTTTTCCCGAGCTTTTTCAGACCGGCGAAACCTATCATGGCCAGCCGCTGGTCGATCATCAGCATCCGCACAACGTTTTCGCCGAACTGGCTGCGTTGTACACGACGCCTATCAACGACAAAGTGACCTGGCTGCTCTATGGAGGCCCATCGGCCGAGCCCGCGCTGGGACCGGTTACGTTTATGCATCGCCAATCGGCGTCGGAGAATCCGGAAGCGCCGCTCGGCCATCATTTGCAGGATTCCACGCATACTAGTTTTGGCGTAGTGACGACCGGCTTCATTCTTGATTTGTCAAAGCTAGATCTGTCGAAGCCGGACTTGTCCAAGCTCGGCGTCTTGAAGCTTGAAGGTTCAGCCTTCAACGGACACGAACCGAATGAAGAGCGCTGGAGCATTCAACTGGCGGCGCTCGATTCCTGGTCATTCCGCGTGAGTGCAGCGCCCACCCGCAACTGGATCGCGCAATACAGCTACGGACGGCTGTCGCATCCCGAGGCCGCGGAACCGGGCGACCAGCAAAGACAGACCGCGTCACTCGAATACAATCGATCGCTTTCAGCAGGGATAGGCAAAGGGTACTGGGCTACGTCGCTGATTTGGGGGCGAGTGCAAAAAGA
Source organism: uncultured Acidobacteriota bacterium (assembly GCA_963762385.1). GTDB lineage: Bacteria > Acidobacteriota > Terriglobia > Terriglobales > Acidobacteriaceae > JABDBE01. Next base: position 910,061 of record CAVXKN010000004.1, read on the forward strand.
GTTCGAGCTTTTTCCCCTCAACAGTTATCTGCTGGAATCGACTCTGAACTTCTTCGCGCGGAATTACGCCTACACTCGCCTCGAATTGGTGGACAAAGACGAATTGTTTCCAGAGGCCGCGACCCAGCCGTCGTATCGCATTGGCGCATACACCTTCGGCGGCGTGCGCGATTTCGTGCACAATGAGCATTGGCAGGTTGGATTAGGTGGCGACGTAACTTTTTATTCGAAGCCCGCGGTCCTGGACGCGTTTTATGGAGACAATCCAGTGTCCTTCCATGTGTTCATTCGCGTGCGTCCGGGATCGATGACACACCGCCACTAACCCGCGATCCCTGTGTTGTCAATTCGAATACATGCAACATTTCTGCCCTCAAGCCCCGCGCAATCCGCGCACAATTGCTGCATGGAGCCCCAGCGGAGGGTGTTGCAAACGCTTCGTATTGCCCTGTTGGTGAGTATTGCGTTATATGTTTTTGTCGGCGAACGTCTAGCTACGCCAGGCGCGCCGGATCGCAACCTTTACTTCGCCATCACTCTGGTCGCCATCACGATCGTAGGCATGATTTTCGCGGTGTGGCGGCTGTTCGTTCTGCGTTCCGCAGCGATACTGGCAGATCAGCCCGACAACGCCGCAGCCCTGAAGCGCTGGCGGACTGGCTACATCTTCACCTATGGCTTGTGCGAAACTTTGGCTTTGTTCGGATTTGTCCTGTGCTTTATGGGCTTTACGCTTTCCGAAGTTGCGCCCTTCTACGTTGTCGGTTTCGTTTTGGTGCTGCTCTTCAGCCCGCGCCGCATTCGAAACCCTTAGCGGCGGACGCCTCATCCGCCCAGCAGTTGCGACCATCCCTGGGGAGCATCGCGAAAGCCGCCCGGACGGGGGCGTCCGGGCCTACGTGATTCCAACTAGGCTTTGATGTGGCAGGACGCCAAACCCTTCTTTTCCAGATACTGCTGGTGGTAATCCTCAGCCTCGAAAAAAGAAACCGCGGGAACAATCTGAGTGACGATGGGCTTGCTAAAGCGCCGCGATTTCGCCAGTTGCTCCTTCGAAGCCTTGGCTTCAGCTTCCTGTTCCGGGGTGTGAAAGAAGATGGCCGAGCGATACTGCGTCCCCCAATCCGGCCCCTGCCGGTTGAGCTGCGTGGGATCGTGGTTCTCCCAGAAGACTTCGAGCAGCTTATCGTAAGGAAGCTTCGCCGGATCGTATTCGATTTCCACAGCTTCGGCATGGCCGGTTCGGTCTGTGCAAACTTCTTTGTAGCTCGGATTCGCGGTCTGGCCGCCGGTGTACCCAACCCGAGTCGAGATCACGCCCGGCAACTGGCGGAAGGTAGCTTCGACTCCCCAAAAACAGCCCGCGGCAAAAGTAGCTTTAGCCATATCGATGACTCCATTTCTTAGAATGTAGCGATTCTATTGGATGCGCCAAGCCAAGGAAAGTGGCAGGACGCCGGCTGTTGGGGATCCAAACCCGAGTAACTGCCCTCCAGCCGACTTCCCGATTGACGCACCCCGGTTTTTCGCGATAGATTGCTTTAGCGGCTTTGCCCCCCAGCTCGCCTGAGGTTTCGTTACCTTGGCTTTCCACCGCACCCACAGAAGTTCCCGGCTTGCTCTCGCGATCTTAGTTGCTTGCCTGATCGTTCCCGCCGCATTTGCCGCGAAAGCGGGCTTCACGCCCCAGGCCCGGGTCGGCTTCACCCTGGGCGATCAGTGGGAGCCGGCCATCGCAAGCGATGGATTTGGACACACTTACATTCTTTATCCACAGTACGGGCGGGTGCCGGGATGCCGCGCATGCCCGCTCCCTTCCATGATTCTGGTGGTCAGCAACGACAATGGCACGACCTGGCAGGCTCCGCGCGAGATCACGCCGCCGGGGACGGGCCAGTACGATCCCCAGATCGTGGTCGATCCCGCCGACCACCGCACGGTCTATGCGGCGTGGCTGCAACGCAGGAAACTCGACATGGTCGTGGCCAAGTCGGTCGACTTTGGTCAGAGCTGGTCCATTGTCGTGGCTGATCGCGGAACTACCGACGCCGACAAACCCGTGCTCGCGGTGCGTGGTGAAGACGTTTATATCGGGTTCAATCGCGACGGACATATCCTGGTGGCCTCGTCGCACGACCGTGGCGTTACCTTTACTTCCGCCAACGTGAGCCCGAAATCCAAGCTGATGCGGGCGCTGGCCGGCGGGGCAACCGTCGATCCCCACGGCTCGATTTATTTATCCTGGGCGGGATACACGCAACGCGACGGAGCCAAGGGACGCGAGAATCTGTATATCAGCAAGTCGTCGGATGGCGGCAAGAGCTGGACCACCCGGCTGATGGATGTCTCTGGCGCGCCTCCCGACTGCGGAGCCTATCGCTGCGAGTGGGGCTACCTGGGTGCGCAGATCACGATGACCTCCGATGCCGCCGGCACCTTATACGCCCTGTGGAATTCCGGCGCGGCCGACAAGATCCCCGCGCGCATCTATTTCGCCTCGTCGACCACAGCCGGTGATACCTGGTCGTCAAAGCTGAATACCTCGACTGCGCCTTCAAACGTGGAACACGCCTTTCCCGCACTCGTCGCCGGAGACGCGGGTGATGTGAGGATCGCGTGGATGGACACGCGCTACTGGGATCAGCGAAACATGGATCCGCGCAACCACGCGCTCTGGAACACATTTTACCGGAGCTCCACCAACGGCGGCGCAACCTGGTCTGCAGAGTCGAAGATGTCCAGCTACGTGCCCGGCTACGACTACATTCGCCTCGGCGGCTTCAGCTTTCCCTTCGGAGACTACTTCGGCATCGGCATCGACAACCAGGGCCGCACCCAAGCCGTCTGGGGCGAAGGCCTAAACTTCCGCTCCCCAGGCTCAATCTGGTACAGCAACGGCCGGTAAGATCTGGCCCCTCAAGCCGCTGGGTTTGCGTCTGTGACGGGGCTGGCCCACCTTTACGCTTTTTGTAAAGGTGGGAACGGCGAGGTCGGAACTCGGCAGTATCGCCTCCCACCCTCGCGCAGAACGCAGGGATGGCCAGCCACCAGTAGCTGCGTCGATTGATGGGATATTAAGACACTCAAAGAAACCTATCCGCATTCCGTACAATGGCCACAAGCAATCCTGGAGAAGATTGACAATGTGTTCGGAGGCTTCACGGGGCGGCAGCAGAAACGAATCAGCCTTTCCCCTCAATCCGAGTTTGTACGCAGCAGTTCTCGATGCCAGGGCGTCTATCGTCCAGCAATTCAAGGCGGAAGGCGCTGACCCGAACTCTGAAGCATTCCTTGCGCGGTTCCCGTTTGTCTTCGTGGAGGGAATCAACGGGGAAAACCCAACTGCTGATCCAATAAGAGGAAGCCTTGTAAGAGCGGCTTTTTCTGGGGAATTCCGTTCCCGAACGGAAGAGGTTATCGACATCTTTTATGCGAATCACGCGGGCGGAACTCCAGAATACTACTTCTTAGATTTAATCGACGATTTTCTCAACTATGCGTTACCACGGTCTTTCGGCTTGCCCGATGAGGACGCGCTGTTCAACGATTTGTATCGGCGGTTTGAGACTGATTTGTTCACGGATTCCTACACGCTGATTGTCATGGCTCTGCTTAAGAACGCCTACGACCACGGAGGCCACTTTCACCCAACGAGCGGGCTTAGCTTCTATTGGGCTGACAGCGACCCTCGTCTCGTCCTCAACTCGTCGCGGCTTCGTAATCGCGCTGTGTCGTTTCTGGAAATTAGGAAATCCGCGCACCCGTTGTTCGGCGGCACAGATATCAGCACGAGCCATAGCTTTTTTATGATGATGTTCGAGGAAACGCGGAAGAAGAAGAGAGGCGGGCTTGCCGCGGCATATCGGAGATCGGAAGAGATTACCAAGAAAACCATCTTGGGTTTGCGCTTGCTGACGAGTGCACCCGTTTATGCCGAGTATCGGGGCTTTCGGGCGTTGGGGCACTACAGCGGCGGCGGCAGCGGAATGGCCCTTATGAACTATTCAGGAGAACGGATCGACAGAGGCTTTGGTTCGGATGCCCAGTCGTGGGGCCACGGTTTGGAGCGATTGTTCCCGCCTCTGCTCGCCGCCCCAGCGGACAGCATTGCAGTCGTGTATGACAAGATTGACTACGCATTCAGAAGGCAGCAGCAACGAGGCACCCCGTTCGATGGTGTCGCAACGAAACCCGCCATTGACCAACTTCTTGACTACTTTCAAGCACTGGAGGCAATAATTCCAGTCGAAGGGAGCTATCAAATCGCGCTTTCCGCGGCGGTTCTACTCGGTGCAACTCACAAGGGACGAGGACTAAAGGCGGGAGATATTTTCGACTTCGTAAAGGATATGCACACACTTCGGAATGAAGTAATACACGGGCGCATTGACAATGTGCTCCTTGGTCGGGCAAGGACGAAATACAAGATCACAGATATAGGACGATTTCGTCAGTACGTCCATGAGCTTGCAATTCTTTACCTACTCAATCCTGACGAGAAGGGCAAACAGGACCTGCGCAAAACTGCTCACCGGCTAGCAGTGGGAGAGGATGTGAATCTAAGGACTCTGTACACGTCCTGAGTTTCGCTAGCCCGCTGCCCAAAGTTCGCATCCGTGCCTTGGACGCTAACCTGGCGTTTCAATGTATTCCCACCGGGACGCATGGAGTGCTCCCGCGCCCACACCCTCCCCGTTCTCTAATTCCCAATTTGGGAATCGGCTCCGCGCCCGATCAGTTTCCTCTTGAACTCCGCCTACCATTCACGATAACATAAGATCTTAGATATTATCTATGAGTTAATGATCCTTGACGACCGGCGCAATCATGGCGAAGATGAACACCCTCGGTCAGCCTTACTGCGGTTCCAAAACGGAACCGGAGGCAGTCGGAGATCGCGCTAACTCCCATGTTTCCAATATTTTGCCTCTAACTACCTTTAAAACCATAGATCTCGGAGGCAGAAAATCCTTTGTTTTCTGGATTTTGCGTAAAAACGAACGTTCTTTTTGAAGCATTTTCTCCACCAGAATCTGTGCATCCATGGGCGGTCGGCCAAGCTTCAGTGCGACATTACTGATCTATCTAGATTAGTCTTGACATTACTAGATCGAAGCTTAGAATAAGCGTAGACCCGGAAGAAGACCATGCCATCCGCCACCACCAAGAGAATCGCTCCTGAAATCGACGCCAAGCTCTGGGACGAGCTGGTTGCCGTCGCCAAGCGGAACGGACAGTCGCAGCGGTATGTGCTTGAGCAGGCCCTGGCTCACTACCTGCACAACGTGGTTCCGTCGCAACACCTGGTTCGTCCGCAGGTGATCGATGCCTTCGAGCAGTCTGTCGACCGCAACCGCGATCTGCTGGAGCGACTCGCCAAGTAAATGGCGGACTATCTAACCGTCGCAGAGGTATATCAGATGCAGCACCTCTTGATCGACAGGTTCGGCGGCCTGCACGGCGTTCGCGACAAGAATGCGGTTGAGGCTGCCGTTTTCCGTCCGCAGACGGGCTACTACAACTCGCTCGAAGAAGAGGCGGCCGCGCTGATGGAGTCGCTCGGCAACAACCATGGCTTTCTCGACGGCAACAAGCGGATCGCCTTCACGGCCGCTGATGTCTTTCTGCGGCGCAACGGTTTCTACCTTGAAGTCGATGCACAAACAGGCCACGAATTCATTTATGGCTCCATGGATCGCGGAGAGTTTCGCTTCCCCAAGATTCTCGACTGGATTCGGCAGCACATAAAGCCGCTCCGCTAGGAAAATCTTGAGTAGCCTTCAATGCTAGGGTGGGCCACCTTTACGTTTTGCAAGGGTCTCAACGGTAGCATCGCTCCCACCCTTGCAAAGAGGGCAAGGATGGGCCACCTGCGGTTCTGTTTGGGAAAGGAAACCACGGCTCACGTCCGGTCCTGCTTATTGTCCGACCGAGCCGTTCTGGTGATATCGGCCGCCTCGAAAGAAGCGGTGATGCACCATACTCCGGCCAAGCAAGAGAAGGATAACCAGCAAAACGACTGCAAACACGATCTGTCCAAATCCGAACGAGGGAGGTTTCGGTCCTGCCGGGTCGGTCGCATGCGATTCAGTTGTCATGCTCGAGCTCCTTTCCTCCAGATGGGTGCGAGGGGATGAGCTATTCCAGCACCAGCCCGCCTGTGAGATCGGCTAATCGGTCGATGCGATGCTCTTCGCACCATTTCTGCAGTTCGTTCACGATCTTCTCCGTGGCTACGGGATCCCAGTAGCTGGCGGTTCCGATTTGCACGGCGGTGGCGCCTGCCAGCATAAACTCGATGATATCCACCGCGGTCGAAACGCCGCCCATACCGATGACCGGGATTTTCACCGCCTTGGCCGCATCGCAAACCATGCGCAGCGCGATCGGCTTGATGGCCGGTCCCGACAAGCCGGCAGTCACGTTGGCAATGCGCGGCTTGCGAGTTTCGGCGTCGATGGCCATGGCGACGAAAGTGTTGACCAGCGAAACCGCGTCGGCGCCGGCTTCCTGCGCCACGTAGGCCATTTGTGCAATGCTGGTCACGTTGGGCGATAGCTTCACGATCAAAGGCCGCTGCGAGAAATGGCGGGCCGTAGCGACGACTTCGTCGAGCGAACGGGGATCGCTGCCAAATTGAATTCCGCCGTGGGCGGTGTTCGGACAAGAAACATTCAACTCGTAGGCGGCAATGCCTTCGCCTTCATTCAGGATTTGAATCGTGCGCTCGTAATCCTCGCGGGTGTAGCCGAACACGTTGGCGATGACAACGATATTCTTGATCTCGCGCAGCTTGGGAAGTTTCTCGTCGACGAAGGCGCGGGCACCGATGTTCTGCAGGCCGATGGCATTGAGCATGCCTGCGGCAGTCTCGTAAAGACGCGGCGGCGGGTTCCCGGCCATGGGCTCTTTCGACAGGCCTTTCACGACGAAGCCGCCGAGCTTGTCCAAGTGGACGACGTCTTCGAACTCGATGCCGTAACCAAAAGTGCCGCTGGCAGCAATTACTGGGTTCTTGAGTTCAATGCCAGCGAAGCTGACGGAGAGGTCGGGCGTGCGTCTGACGGTGGCGGGGGAAGCGGTCATCGCGGTTGTAGTGTAACCCGTGGGGCAGACGAGTCCAAAACCATTCTGAAGTTTGGGTTTGCCACAGTTGAGACGCCGACTGCAAATTGGCTGCGTGCATTGGCGGCCCCTTTTCCGTTACAGTAGTTTATTCCCATGCTTGATCTGAGTTTTGTCCGCGACAATCTGCCGCTGGTCGAGGAAAAGCTGCGCCAGCGCGGCATGAAGCCGGCTGAGGTTCTCAAGAACTTCGCGCAAATCGATGCCCAGCGCCGGCAAGCGATCACCAGCGCCGAGACCATGAAGGCGCAGCGCAATCGCGCCACGGAAGAGATCGCGAAATTGAAGAAGAGTGGGCAGGATGCGTCTGCGTTGATCGCCGAGACCAAGGAATTGCGCGAGCATGTCGAGGAATTGGGAAAAGCCGCCGAGGAGTACGAAACCCGATTGCAGCAGATTCTTGTCGGCATCCCCAACATTCCGCATCCAAGCGTTCCGGTGGGCAAGAGCGCGGACGACAATGTGGAAGTCCGGCGCTGGGGCACGCCGCCGACGTTTGACTTTGCTCCCAAGCCGCACTGGGATATTGGGGAACAACTCGGGGTGCTTGACCTGGAGCGAGCCGCGAAAATCTCTGGTGCGCGGTTCGCGGTGTATTGGGATCTGGGGGCGCGCCTGGAGCGGGCGCTGGCCAACTTCATGCTCGACCTGCACACTCGCGAGCATGGCTACACCGAGGTGTTGCCGCCGTACCTGGTGAACTCTGAATCGATGTACGGGACCGGGCAATTGCCGAAGTTTGCGGCCGATCTTTTCAAGGTTCCGCACGGGGATAAAGATCTCTGGCTGATTCCGACGGCGGAAGTTCCGGTCACCAATCTGTATCGTGATGAAGTGCTCGATGGAGCGCGACTGCCGGTGTCGCTCACTGCGTACACGCCGTGTTTCCGGAGCGAGGCGGGATCTTATGGCAAAGATGTGCGTGGGATTATTCGGCAGCATCAGTTCCAGAAAGTGGAAATGGTGAAGTTCACGCGGCCGGAAGATTCTTACGAGCAGTTGGAAAAGCTCACTCATGACGCAGAAGAAATTCTTCAGAAGCTCGGCCTGCATTATCGCGTGGTGGCGTTGTCGACTGGGGATATAGGCTTCTCGGCAGCCAAGACTTATGACCTCGAGGTGTGGCTGCCGGGACAGCAGTTGTTTCGTGAGATTTCTTCGTGCTCGAACTTCGAGTCGTTTCAGGCGCGGCGGGCGAACATCCGCTATCGTCCTGCGGGGAAGAACAAAACGGAGTTCCTGCATACGCTGAATGGCAGCGGCTTGGCGGTTGGTCGGACCTGGGTGGCGATCGTGGAGAATTACCAGCAGGCCGATGGCAGCGTGCTGATTCCCGAAGCCCTGTGCTCGTATATGGGAACGGACCGGCTTACGCCGAGGAAGATGTAGATAGCGCTTCTTTTGCTCGTGCGCGTTGCCGCGTTGCAAAGACGGGGAGTAAAAAATAGACTTGGACAGGGCAAAAGCGAATGCGACGGTTATGGCTGCTCCCACTGTTCCCATGAGTGGGATATGGCGTACAATCCGCGATTACATTTTCTGGTCCTACGAGCGCGGTACCATCCAGTACGATGTGATGGTCACGCTGATCCTGCTGTTTGTGTTTCTTTCTCCGAGGTTAATCAATTTCAAAGACAAACCGGTTGAGCATAATCCGCATCGTACGGGAGTCGCGGTGGTGCCCGACGGCAACGGCGGACTGATTTACCAGATTGAAGCGGCTGCCGTCGCGGGCAAAGATGACGATGCGATCCGCGACCAATTACTGGAAATCATCGAGCCCATTTCTGGCGAAGTCAGCATTACGAAGATTGAGCCGGTGCGCGATGGCTCGGGACATCTGCTTAGCTACCGCGTCTGGGTGGCGCGTGAGTAGCGGCTCGGTGAAACTGGAATGAATCCTCTGCTGATATTGGGCTGGTGCCGCCAGATGAGCTGGGCTTTCGCAGTCGTTGTTTCCGTGCTGGTGGCGTCTGCCCAGACGCCGAACTCGGACGAACTGCAGCGTGTTCTCAGTCAGATGGATCAGACCGCAGCAAGCTTCCGCGCTGCTCAAGCCGCCTTTGTCTGGGACCAATATACGAAAATCGTCGATGACCACGACATACAGAAAGGCACGGTGTATTTTCGCCGGGCGGGGAATGAAATTCAAATGGCCGCGGACATCCGGGAGCCCGCGTTGAAGTACGTGGTCTTTACCGAGGGGAAGGTCCAGTTTTATCAGCCGAGCATGGATCAAGTGACCACGTTTAATACCAGCAAAGATCGCGCAGCCGTGGAGAGCTTTCTTGTACTGGGCTTCGGCGGCAGCGGGAAGGATATGCTTAAGTCCTTCGATGTGAAGTACCTCGGGGCCGAGAAGTTGAATGGCATCGATACCGCGAAACTGGAACTGGTGCCAAAATCGGTTAAAGGCCGCAACATGTTCGATCACATCTGGATGTGGGTCGACATCTCTCGCGGAGTCTCAGTTCAGCAGCAACTGTTCAATCCTTCGGGCGATTACCGCTTGGCCAAATACTCCGATATTCAATTGAATCAGAAGATTCCGGATTCCGTTTTCAAGCTGAAGACGACGAGCAAGACCAAGTTTGTATCGCCGCAGGGGTAGCGCGCCGGGATGGCAGCTAAATGTATGGTTGTCCGACCAGTCATTTCCTGTGGAAAGATAAAAGCTGAAAAACCTGGAGCAGGACGGTATACTGCCAGCAAGCCACTCGTAGAGAAGAGAGGAGAGGGCAAAAAGACTCCGATTTGCACAGCACACTCTTTTATGGCTAAGGTTTTCACCATCCCGATCCCTCCTCAGATAGGGCGCAAGCGACGCGAGCGGACTTCGGATCCTCGCTACGTTGACGGGCAGCGGCAATTGGTCGAAGCCATGAGATACCTGGCCCAAGCGGATCCGGTATCGAACCGTGAGGCGATCGAACTTCTTTCCGAACATGTGCGCACTCGTTTCCGCATGACCGATTCTCCTTTGGGCTGAGAACTGCGCGTCTCTGGTTGGAAGCTCCAGAAAATTTGATTCCTAAACTGAAAGTCAAGCGTCTGCGCGCTGGCTTTTCTTCTCGAACAATGCAGCCGCGAGAATGATCACGACTGGATAACACTCCAGCGTGTAGCGTGTTTCCGGATTTTCTAGCGTGCCGAGGAACGCTGATCGCAGAAGGACGAATGTGAGCAGCAATCCGAGGTGAGGCCCAAATCGTCCTCGCAAGAGGCCCGCGAACGCCGCGCCCAGGTAGACAAGATTGACGATCCCCAGGGTCACCGCCAGAGCCAGCCATTCTGGGTCGTCGTTGAACTCCCACCATCGCGTGTCCGAGGGTAGCGTTTCCGTGCGCGGGCGCAGCCACATGTCGGCGATGCGCAGCAGCGGGAGTTCCACGTAATAGCGGAACGGAGAATGACGCACGCGCGCAATCGCCAGTGCCGTGAACCTCACATCGAGATCGGGAGTGACGTGCAGCGTGTCGTTGTAATCCTGCAATAATTGCAGCGTCTGCTCTTGCTGCGCAGGCGAATCAAAGGCGCGCGAAGGAAGTTTCTCGGCGTCGATTTTATTGCCCGGCATTGCCCAGTAGATCTCTTCGACCGAGGCATACTCCACGATCCAGGTTCTTACCCAGCGATTGAATCCCGCGGGTACAAAGGAATTTTCTTCGTTGGCATAGCGGGGCGCGAGTGGCTGAAACACTTGAAATACACGCAGATTGCGCACCGTCCAGGGAACGAGGGTTAGGAGCGAAACGACCGCGAGAATCAAGCTGGCGCGAAGAACGTGTGTCGCGGGTATTCCTGTGCGCGTTTTGTTCGTCCAACTTCGGACTAGAAGCACGAAAAGATATGCTTCCACGGCGAGCAAAAGCAATCCACCATCAGGACGCAGCAGGATGGCCGCTCCGATCGCCAGCCCGCATCCCGTCCACGGTTTCAGAGATGAGTCATTGAGACTATCGAGTCCCACCAGGGCCAAGTCCAGAGCCAGCATGGTGAAGAAGACTTCCAAGGTTTCGGTGAGCGCGTTGGCGACGTAGTTGGCCAGAAACGGACAAAGGGCTGCCAACAGAAAGGCAACGCGCGCTGCACGAGGAGAAATCAAACGGCGGGCCAGGTCGGCGATGAGGAAGCACGTGCCGATGTCGACGAATATCTGCACGACCAGCACTGCCCGGTAGTGTTCCATGCCAAGGATCGCGAATACCGCAGCCAGGAACGCGGGATATCCCGGCAGGCGAATGTAGGTCGGGGCAACCTCATTGATTCCGCTCAGGCCGTAAATGCCGTGCTGCAGCCAGTTCTTGGCAATGTCGCCGTATACGAACGAGTCGGTCGAGACTCCAGGAAAACGGAAAACGAATAAAAGCCGCAGCGCCACGCCAGCGAGGGTGGCCCAAAGAAAAAATCGAAGATGTTTGCGCAGCAGTTCGCGCACGGGGGAAATATAACAGAAGGCTTCAGGCTTCTGGCATGAGCACAAGATCTAAGCTAGAAGCTAGCAGCCGAAAGCCTGAAGCCTAAAGCCTGGAGCCAGAAGCCTGCCCTTCAAAGTTTGACCCGACTTTCTCCACAGCTTAGGATGGTTCTAACTCACCCATGGCGCAACCGGTTTTTTACGATCCTCGACAAGCCCGCTGGAAGCGATTACGAGGCCTGTTTGACGTTCTTGGCATCGGCGTCATGCTGCTGGTTATTTTCTTCGTCTATAACGCCTTGCGCGGCGAGCAATTGCCGGAGTTGATTTGGCAAACCCAGAAAAAGCCCTACCACGCGCTGAAAGAAAACGAAAAAGAGAAGGCCAGAGAACGGCGGCGAAAGCAAGCCGCCCTGCGCGGGAGCCTTAAGAGCAAAGCAAATCCGTCACTGGTAAAGCTTAATTCCGACGAAGGCATTCGCGCCGCTTTCTATGCCCCGTGGGATGCGGCCAGTTACGCCTCGCTCCGTGAGTACGCCCGGCAAGTTGACCTGCTCTATCCCGACTGGCTTCACGTTTTGACCCCCGATGGTCATCTGCAGGGCGTCGACGACCAGACCAATGTGTACTTCGATGTGATTCAGGGGGGACGAGTGCACCCGGTGGACGACAAGGTCATGAAATTTCTGAAGTCCGAAGACACCGGCATGGAAGTGTTCCCCATGGTGAACAATTCCGACGGCGTGAACTGGGTCGATATCACGTCTTTCCTGAATGACGCGGACGCTCGCGCGCGTTTCCGGCAGCAGGTAGATGCGTTTCTCGCGACCGATAAGTACCGCGGCCTGATGATCGACTTCGAGGAGATTGCGCCTGAAGCTCAGCCGGGTTATATGGCCTTGCTGCAGGAGATTTCCGATGATCTCCATGTCAGAGGCATGAAGCTGTACGTGAGCGTGCCGCCGCACAATGAGGATTTCAATTATCCCGCCGTGGCCAGCCGAGTGGATGGCGTGGTGCTGATGAATTATGACGAGCACTATCCCGAAGGAACCCCGGGGCCGGTCGCGTCGCAGGACTGGTTTGTCGCGAACCTGGAATTCGCCCGCAAAGCGGTTCCGTTGGAAAAACTGATCTGCGCCATTGGCAATTACGGTTATGACTGGGTGCGCAAGCCCAAACACGGGAAACTGCCTCCCGATGTACGCGACACAAACGTCTCAGTGCAGGAAGCATGGCTGGGCGCGCGCGATTCGGAAGAAGATATCGATTTCGACGGCGACAGCAGCAATCCACACTTCAGTTACATGGACGAGCAAAACCGGCGCCATGACATTTGGTACCTGGACGCAGTCACCGCGCTCAACGAGATGCGCGCAGCGCAACGGCTGGGGATTGAGACTTTCGCACTCTGGCGCTTGGGCGCTGAAGATCGCTCCCTATGGCGAGTTTGGGATGTTCCCGGAGATCCTGGCGCTCCCGATAAGTTAAAAGACGTTCTCCCTGGGCAGGATGTGGATATGGAGGGTCAGGGCGAAATTCTGCGCATCGAAGATCGTCCGGCCAACGGTACGCGCCAGATCACGGTGGACCCCGACGGAATCATCAGCGATGAGAACATCGACCCTCTGCCGCAACCTTACCGCGTCGCTCGCTATGGCTACAATCCGAAAGCGGTTGCCATCACCTTCGACGACGGCCCTGACCCGACGTGGACCCCGAAAATCCTGGACGTGCTGAAGAAAGAAAATGCGACTGCAACGTTTTTCCTGATCGGGCTTGAGGCCAAGGATTTCGGCAGCGTCACTTCGCGCATTTATCGCGAGGGACATGAAATCGGGAACCACACCTTCACTCACCCCGACATCAGCAATATTTCGTACAGCTACATGAAGGTGGAGTTGAGCCTCACCGAGCAGCTATTTGCCAGTCGTTTGGGGATCCACACCATCCTTTTCCGCCCGCCCTATTCCATCGATCAAGAGCCGGATACCGCCGACCAGGTGCGGCCGCTCGAGGTCGTGCAGGATATGGGCTACATCAGCGTGGGCAACAAGATCGATCCCAATGACTGGAAAGAACCAGGGAACCCCGCTGAGCATATCGCGGCCGTGGTGCTTGCTCACATCCCACCCTGCGATCCCAAGGACCGGCTCTGCGGCAGTGTCATTCTGCTGCACGACGGCGGCGGCGACCGCAGCGAGACTGTTCGCGCTTTGCCCATGATTATCGAGGGTGTGCGTTCGAAGGGGGATGAAATTGTCCCGTTGAGCGAGTTGATCGGCAAGACCAAGGCTGACGTCATGCCTCCGATTCCGTATAACGAGCGCTGGGCTGCCCGATTGGACTGGATGGGATTCGCAATTTGGAATTTCAGCACCAGCGCCATCACCTGGATCTTCTTCGTTGGCGACCTGCTCATGACTGGACGCTTGCTGTTTGTCGGAGCTTTCGCGCTGTTCGATCGCTTGCGGCAGCGACCTTACGGCAGTCCGAGTGAGGTGGCGTCTTACAAACCTGCGGTCGCAGTGTTGATTCCTGCCTATAACGAAGAAAAGGTGATTGAGCGCACAGTGCGCGCTGTGCTGGACTCCGATTATCCCGGTCTTCATGTGATTGTGATTGATGACGGCTCCAGCGATAACACTCTGGAAGTTGCGCGCCAGGCTTTTGTTGACGAAGAAGCCTCGGGCCGGGTGCTGATTTTGACCAAGCCGAATTCGGGCAAAGCGGAGGCGCTCAACTTCGGACTCGAGCACTTGAGCAACGAAGAAATCTTTGTTGGCATCGATGCCGACACTGTCATCGCCCGCAACGCAATTTCGCGGCTGGTTCCGCATTTCCTCAATCCCAAAGTCGCAGCGGTCGCGGGAAACGCCAAAGTTGGCAATCGCGTGAACCTGTGGACGCGCTGGCAGGCGCTGGAATACATCACCAGCCAGAACTTCGAGCGTCGGGCGCTGAACGTTCTGGGAGCCGTGAGCGTGGTGCCGGGCGCGATCGGCGCGTGGAGAACGTCTGCGGTTCGCGAAGCCGGCGGATACCACACCGACACCGTGGCCGAAGATGCCGATCTGACCATGGCGTTGCTACGGCTTGGCTACCGCGTGCAGTACGAAGACTTGGCGCTCGCCTATACTGAGGCACCGGTTAATGCCAACGGCCTGATGCGGCAACGCTTCCGCTGGTCATTCGGAATTCTGCAATCGGTGTGGAAACATCGGTCGGTGTTCGCCCGCAAGGGAGCTCTCGGCTGGGTAGCTTTACCCAACATTGTCATCTTCCAAATCCTGCTGCCGCTGGTCTCACCATTTATCGATCTCATGTTCGCCGTTGGTGCGATCAAGTACTTCGTTCAAAAACATTTTCATCCGGACTCGACTGACCCGGCCGATATCCAGAGACTCGTACTGTTCTTCGCTGCTTTTCTGATCATCGATTTCATCACTTCCTCCATCGCGTTTGCCCTCGAGCGCCGCCAACCCGAAGCCCGCGAAGATGCCTGGCTGCTCAGTCAGGTATGGCTGCAACGCTTCGCGTACCGCCAATTGTTCTCGGTGGTACTGTTCAAGACCGTGAAGCGCGCCATCGAAGGCCAGCGCTTCGCTTGGGACAAGCTGGAACGCACCGCCAAAATGAGTTTCCGGACCAGCGAGACTCATGACTCGGTGAAAGTGCCGTAATTTGTCATTTCTCTGACCTCACCCAGAAACGCTCACGCCGACAAAATTGTGCTCCAAATCGGGCTGCTGATGCCGAAAGTCACACAACAATGGCGAGCGCATGTTCAGGAACTAGGGTATGCTAGAGACATGCTGCTAAATGGAAGAGAAGCGATTCTTAGTCGTGTCCACCTGCTCAAGGCCGAGATCAGTGACATCCAGAGACTCAACGAGCAATACGCCCAGCAGAGACGAACCCTGCCAGCGCAGCAGAATCACGCCCAGCGCCGTGGCCGCCTGGAGCAAATCGTCGAAGAATTAAAGGCCCTCACCAACCGAAAAATCCAGTAACGCCATCCTCACATGGGGACAGCCGCCTGTCCGGTCGAGCAAAGCTCGACCTAGATCTCGATAACGTCCCGTTTGTTGTCATCCCTCGCAACGCGAGGGATGGGCTTCGCGGGTCCAGCGAAAGCCGAGATTCCTCGTGGCTTCGCTCCTCGGAATGACGAGAGGACGACGATCTTCAACACCTTCGCCCCGGTGCTAGAATAAGTAGTTCCGCGCCCCTCCGCGCAGCATCCATATAGCTTTCGAGGTGGACTTATGGCAACCGTTGAAGCTCCCACACAACCCCAGATTCGCCTTCATCACGGCCCGTTCGTCAATGAGCCTTTGACCGATTTCAGCAAGGAAGAGAATACGCGCAAGATGCGTGCCGCCATCGAGAAAGTTCGCGGTCAGCTGGGCCGCGAGTACGATCTGATCATCGGCGGCAAGCGAATCAAAACTGAAGGCAAGATCAAATCGCTGAACCCGGCCAAGCCGTCGCAGGTTGTCGGCCTGCACCAGAAGGCGGGCAAGGAACAAGTGGAGCCGGCTATGCAAGCCGCGCTCAGCGCCTTTGAGCACTGGAGTCGCACTTCGATCGAGGAGCGGGCCAGCCTGCTGTTCCACGTTGCCGATATGCTGCGGGAGCGCAAATTCGAGTTCTGCGCCTGGCTGATGTTTGAAGTCAGCAAGAACTGGGCAGAAGCTGACGCCGACATTGCTGAGACCATCGACTTCTGCGAATATTACAGCCGCGAAGCGCTGCGGCTTGCGAAAGTCAAGCCCGACGTGCAAATGCCCGGCGAGCACGATTCTCTGCGCTATATTCCTCTCGGCGTTGGGGCCGTAATTCCACCGTGGAATTTTCCCTGCGCGATTATGGCGGGCATGACGATGGCTTCGGTCGTCTCCGGTAACACCGTCATTCTGAAACCGTCGAGCGACTCGCCGACGATCGCCGCGAAGTTCGTCGAACTACTCGAAGAGGCCGGCATTCCCGATGGTGTAGTCAACTTCTGTCCCGGAGCCGGCGCTACCTTCGGAAATGCCGCAGTGGCCCACCCCAAGACGCGCTACATCGCGTTTACTGGCTCGCGCGAGGTTGGCCTCGACATTCACAAGCGCGCCGCCGACAAAGTTCCCGGCCAGCTCTGGATCAAACGCACCGTCCTTGAAATGGGTGGTAAAGATGCGATTATCGTCGACGCCGATGGTGATTTCGACGCCGCCGTCGAAGGTGTTGCCCAAGCTGCATTCGGCTTCCAGGGCCAGAAGTGTTCGGCCTGCTCTCGCGCCATCGTTGATGAGCGCATCTACGACAAATTTCTGGACCAGCTCAAAGCTCGCGTCGAGAAGATCACGGTTGGCGATCCCGCCGAGAATCCGAACATGGGCGCCGTGATCAACGAAGGATCTATGAAGTCGATCCTTGAGTACATCGAGTATGGCAAGAAAGACGGACGCCTGATTACCGGAGGAGGTCCGGCCAAGAACGCGGGCGAGGGCTATTTCATCCAGCCCACCGTGATCGCCGATATCAAACCCAAGTCAAAACTCGAGCAGGAAGAAATCTTCGGCCCGGTGCTGGCGGTGATCAAGTCGAAGAACTTCGAGCATGCGCTTGAGATTGCCAATGACACCCAATTCGGCCTGACCGGCGCGGTGTACACCGGTTCGCAAGACAAGATCGATCGCGCCGTCCAGGAATTCCATGTCGGCAACCTCTATATCAATCGCAAGTGCACGGGCGCGATGGTCGGCGCGCATCCCTTCGGCGGATTCAACATGTCCGGCACTGACTCAAAAGCCGGCGGCCCGGACTACTTGTACTTGTTTACGCAGGCCAAGTCGGTGGCAGAAAAGATCAGGTAGAATTTTCCTGATTCCACCACCGGAGGCTTCGGCCTCCGGTCTTTTTTGGCGCGAGGCCGAATAATTCTTTCGGACAGGAACCTTTAATGACGAATTGGCTCGCCGACAGGTTGGCCCGGCTACGTGTGCGCCTATTGATTCGACGGAAGCGGTATGAAGAAGCGCTAAACGTATTGAATTCTGGCGCGGGCGCGGACGCCCGTAGCCCGTACGCGCTGGCTAATGCTGCATACTGCCACTGCCAGCTAGGGCATTACAAAGAAGCTCTCGGGTTGCTCGATCGCGTCCTTCAGGCAAAGCCGGATTATGCATGGGCTCATGCGTATGTCGGCCGTTGCCATCAGCAGCTAGGCCATGATCAAGAGGCACTAGAATCGATAAGTCGGGCCGTACGAATTGCCAGAACATCGTGTTCAAAACTACCGGACCTTGGGGCCTGGCTGGAGCACATCGGGTACCTTCAGGCGAGATTAGGTGATCTGCAGAAGGCCGCGGAATCTTTCGAAACGGCAATCAAAATAAGGCCTAGCGCGCACGCATACTGCAGCCTTGGCTCGGTGCTCGGTAAACTCGGGAGAATTGAGGAAGTCCTCCAAGCCTACGAGGAGGCCGTCAAGCTCGACCCAAAAGACGCTGAGGCAAATTACGGCGTAGGTTGGGCCCTTTGCAATCTAGGACGTCACGAAGATGCAATTCAATCCCTGAAAACGGCATTGCGGCTAAACCCGAAACACACGAAGGCTCTGTGCAGTACCGCTATGGCGGAAGTGGAATTAGGAATGTTCACAGAGGCTCTGAGTTGTATGGAACAGGCCGTCTCAGTGGACCCGAATGACCCCGAAACACACTTTGGTCTTGGTGCGGTTCTGGGCCGGCTGCGACGGTTTCGAGAATCAGCTGATGCATACACGGAGGCGATCCGGCTCAGACCTGATTACGCTAACGCCTACTTCAACTTGGGTGTCGCGTACGGGGAGCTTGGCAAGAAAGAGGAAGAACGAGAGGCGTATCGCAAGGCCGTCGAACTCAATCCATTGGATGGCAAAGCTTGGAGCAATTTGGGAGTGTCCTACTCTGGGTTGGCGCAATACGATCTTGCCGTCGGAGCCTTTCGGCGGGCACAGGAACTGCTGCCTGACGATCTCCACATTTTAGTAAGCTTGGGTTACGTCTACGGCCAGCAAGGGCGCTACGCTGAAGCCATTGAGACCTATCTGAAAGCTCCTTCGTTACTGCCGGAAAATCCTGACGCCAATTGCCATATTGCCTGGTGCTACTACCAAGTTAAGCAATACGAAGAGGGTCTGCGCTGGGTCGAGAAAGCGCTTTTGGTGCAGCCCGACAACGCGGAGGCACTTGTGATGAAGGGAATCATCCTAGGTGCGATGGGGCAATACGATTCAGCGTTGGTTTGCTATAAACGCGCCGCCGAGATTAGCCCGCAAATGATGGAAGCCCATGCGAACATCGGGGACGCATACGTGGAAATGGGACGCTACGGCGATGCCGTGCCTTCGCTTAAGCGAGCCCTTGAGCTGCGACCCGACGAGCCGGAAGTTCACTACTTGCTGGGCGTCGCCTACTTCCGGTTGGGTAACCTTGAC
Source organism: uncultured Acidobacteriota bacterium (assembly GCA_963762385.1). Taxonomy (GTDB): domain Bacteria; phylum Acidobacteriota; class Terriglobia; order Terriglobales; family Acidobacteriaceae; genus JABDBE01. Next base: position 929,071 of record CAVXKN010000004.1, read on the forward strand.
GATGCTCGCGAACAGTGCCGGATATTGAAGCGGTTAGGAAGCGGCAAAGAGCAGGAACTTGCGAAATTACTATCCGAATAACGACAGTTCGCCCAGAACGCCGATCCGAAGGGCCGAGTCTACCAAAGTCTTACGACGGTACGGCCTGTCCTTGCGGTGACGGTGCTGCCGCGGCGGTCGCGGCGGCGGCTTCATTCAGAATCCTGTGGTGGATGGTGAACAGCGCCAACTCCAGCCGGTCAGATACTCCGATCTTGTCATACACGTTGCGGAGATAATTCTTGATCACCTGCTCCGTGGTTCCGAGCTGGGTCGCGATCTCTTTATTCTTGTAGCCTTGGACGATCAGCGCGACAATCCGCAACTCCTTCGCGGTCAAGCGATCGCGCACCCGCACCCCGACCATGTCGTTTTCAGTCAGCTCGCTGGGAACGGCGATGTCCTGCACCCAGGTTTCGCCGCGAGCCACTTTGCGTACGCAGTCGACCAGGGCTGCGCTGGTCACGTTGCGATAGATGACTCCATGCGCGCCGGCCGCCATGTAGCGTTGGGTGCTTTCGCCGGTGTCGGCGAGCACCACGACTCGGGTTTTGGCTTTGTTTGCCGCTTGCAACACGGCCAGAAAGTCGCCGTGGAATCCGCCAGCGATTACCAGAACGGCGGCGCGAAACTTATCCAGGGCCATGAACATCTGTTCCTGGTTTTGCGCTTGCGCCACAATGCGCATCTCGTCCTCGACCGCCAGGACCTTGGCGATTCCCGCGCGGAAGATTGCCTGATTGTCGGCCAGAATCAATTTAAGCATCGCTTCAGCACCTCATTACAATTCACGACACGAGTGACGAACCTTACGGGTGGCGAACAAAATCGTACGAATCAATCACGCAGGCTACACCTCGAGCCTCCGCCGGACTACTGCTGCCGCCGGTGGCAGGCTCGTCGGTGCGTACCACCCGTCCCTTGCATTGCACCGTAACGTTTTCCTTGGCCCCGGTGACTTCGGGCGGCAGAACAATCTCGAACTCCACGTTGGAGCCCACTTCCAGCGCCGCATCCGCCCGAATATAAACTCCGGCGGCGCTAAGATTTCCGGTTACTCCACTTGATTGTTCGCCCTCGTCTGCCTTATGAATCTTGATGGGCAGTTCCAGGGGGAACCGTTTTCCCGTCCGCGCTTCGGACACAAGCCCTCCTAGTTCCTGGCCTTCCTGGCGTGCAAAAGCCAAATCCATTGTGGCGTCTCCTGACCAACTCCAGGGTTCTGCTGATTTCTACTTATTCGCCCTTATATCACGGAAGGCACGTCAGTCAAAGGGCTGAGTTACCAACGTAACATGATAGAAACTAGATTCCCCCTGGAGGAGCAGTTGGCAGGGAGAGACAACCCGCGTAGATTTCCATACTCGATAGCGGTGGAATCCGGTCCATGGGATTTCCTTAAGAAAAATAAAATCAGTAAAATCAAGCCCACCAATTGGGCTCCACCCCGAGGATACGCTCTGTGAGATCGATCTCATTTTTTCTTCACTCGTGTTTCTGGACTGTTTTGATGCTTGGAGTCATGTCTACTGCGCAGCAGGACAAACCGTCGCATCCTTTGCCACCGGCACACCTAGCGCCGCTGGTCTCGCCTGACGTACACGCAGACGGCAGCGTTACCTTCCGTTTTCGCGCACCGAATGCGGTGGATGTGAGGCTCGCGCTTGAGGGAGTAGAGCCAACGTCGATGCAGAAAGATGACCACGGCGTTTGGAGCGTGACGACCGCTCCACTAGCTCCCGACTATTACGGCTATGTTTTCATCGCCGATGGCGCACGCCTGATTAATCCGGGGAACCCGCTGCTGAAACCGAATCTCGTGGCTACGCAGAATCTAGTGCATGTTCCCGGACCCTCATCGTTGCCTTGGGAGCTGAACGATGTGCATCACGGCGCGATCCATCATCATTTCTACGGGTCTGCGGTCGCAGGCGATGACCGCGACTACTATGTCTACACTCCGCCCGGCTACGATCCCGCGGCGAAGAAGACGTATCCAGTGCTTTATCTGCTGCACGGCTTTAGTGACGACGCCAGCGGATGGACCGCAGTCGGACGCGCGAACGTGATCCTTGACAATCTGATCGCGCGGGGCAAAGCCAAGCCGATGATCATAATCATGCCTCTTGGCTACGGGACAATGGAGTTCGTGCATCTGGGATGGGACGCGTGGACGCACCCCGAAATGCGGGATCGTAATTTCGAGAACTTCCGCGAGATCTTGCTCAACGAGGTCATGCCGCAGGTCGAGGGTCAGTACCGGATCAAGAAAGATCGCAATGCGCGGGCGATTGCCGGATTATCCATGGGCGGCGCAGAATCTTTGCTCACCGGTTTGAACAACCTCGATAGGTTTTCCTGGGTTGGCGCATTTAGTTCGGGCGGAATTCCCGAAGACTTTCAAAAAGATTTTCCTACTCTCGACGCAAAAGCAAATCAGCAGCTTCGTCTGCTTTGGATCTCATGTGGCACTGGAGATCCGTTGATCACCGTGGACCGCAGTCTGCGCCAGTGGCTGAACGTCAAGGGAGTCAAGGCCACCGAGATCGAAACTCCGGGGGCGCACACCTGGATGGTATGGCGTCGCAATCTGGCGGAATTTGCACCATTGCTGTTCCGATAAACTAGTCACTGTTTCCTAGGAGGTGATTCCATGCTCGTTCCAGCCGGTACATCGAAGAATCCTTCCCGCGTTTTCTTGCTGAGTCTCGCTGTCATTGTGATATTTCTTCTTTCTGCAACGCCGAGCCGGGCTCAACAAGCGGCGCCGAATCCTGCGCCCGCAGCGCCCGCAAAAGGAAGCGTTCCGCCGAAGGCGAATCCTGAGGCCGAAGTGGGGAAGGCCGTAGGCTCGCGTCCCCCAGAAGCTCCGGCGGTTCTGAAAGATCTTAATTCCGCGCTGGAAAGTCTAGTCGCCAGAGTTTCACCCGCCGTCGTCCAGATTCTCGTCACCGGTTACGGACCCATCGAAGAAAGCAATCGCAGCCAGACCGCGCTGATCGCGCGCCAGCACGCGGTCGGCTCAGGCGTAATCGTGGATCCCGACGGCTACATCATGACTAATGCGCATGTGGTCGAAGGAGCGCATCGCATCCGCGTGGTGTTGCCCATGCCTTCGCTCGATTTCCCGCAGGTTGAGCCGGTCGGCAAGGAGCACGTGGTGGAGGCAAAGCTGATTGGCATTCACAAAGACTCGGATCTGGCATTGCTCAAGATCGATCAGAAGAACTTGCCCGCCCTCGAATTGGGCAGCGCTCGCCGCATTCATCAAGGCCAGTTGGTCTTTGCCATTGGCAGTCCGGAAGGTTTGCAGAACTCGGTCACCATGGGCGTGGTGAGCTCGGTCGGCCGGCAGCCCGATCCCGATCATCCCATGGTTTATATCCAGACGGACGCTCCTATCAATCCTGGAAACAGCGGCGGCCCCTTGATTGATATGGATGGTTATGTGCTCGGCATCAACACGCTGATTCTTTCGCAGGGCGGAGGCAGTGAGGGCTTAGGGTTTGCCATTCCCGCCCGAATCGTGCGCTTTGTCTATCGGAGCTTGCGGAAATACGGCCATGTGCATCGAGTCGAAATTGGAGCGATCGCGCAAAATATTACTCCGAGTTTGGCCGATGGGCTCGGGCTCTCCCGGAGCTGGGGAGTGATTGTGGCCGACGTCACTCCCGGAGGGTCGGCCGAAGCTGCGGGGTTGAAACTGGGGGACATTATCGTGAGTGCCGATGACCGGCCCATCGAAACCCTGCCCGCCCTCACAGCCGCCTTGTATCTGCATCCTCTGGACGAGGTAATGAAACTGGTTGTCCTGCGCGGGAGCGAAAAGAAAACTTTGTACGTTACAGCGAGCGAGCACCGGGATCAGATGGACAAGCTCCTCGACGCAGTTGATCCCGACAAAAGCTTGGTGGCGCGCCTGGGAATCCTGGCAGTTGATTTGAACGAACAACTGCGTTCTATAGTCGGCGATTTGCGCATTCCGAGTGGCGTGGTTGTAATTGCCCGCGCTGCCGACCTCATCGGCCCCGAGACCGGCCTGAAGTCGGGCGACCTGATTCATAGCGTGAATAAAACGCCAGTCGATTCGGTGGATTCACTGCGCGCTGCCCTGCATGACCTCAAACCCGGCGCGCCCGTCGTGCTCCAGGTGGAACGCGACGGTCAGTTGCAATGGCTGGCGTTCGAGATGGAGTAGAGAAACTACACTCGCAGCCAATGACCACATCCTACAACCAGATCGCGGGCCAAAGCGTGGAGCGCCTTGCGGCTCTCAGCGATGGCATATTTGCGGTCGCGATGACCCTGCTGGTCCTGGATCTCCGAGTTCCCGCTGCGGAGGCCGTGCACAGCGAGCACGATCTGTGGCGCGCGCTGGTCGCGCTCTCTCCGCGCCTCCTCATGTACCTGATGAGTTTCCTGACGCTGGGCATTTTCTGGGTCGGCCAGCAGACCCAGCTCAACCACCTGACCCGATCCGACCGAAGTCTTTCGTGGATCCACATCGTGTTTCTGTTCGCGGTTTCGATCACTCCGTTTTCGACCATGCTGCTGGCCGAGTTCATCGCCTATCGTCTGGCGCTGATCGCATACTGGCTGAACATTCTACTTCTGGGATCGGCCCTCTACTTTAGCTGGATGTGCGCGACCGAGAAAGGATTGGTGAAGGACGATCTGCCGCGTGAAGTGCCGGCCGCGATCAAAAGCCGCATGGTGATCGCGCAAGCGCTCTACGCTTTCGGCGCCTTGCTCTGCGTCATCAGTACTTATTGGAGCATCGCCTTCATCGTGCTCGTGCAACTGAATTACGCCATCGCACCGCATCTGCCGGGACGTTCGAAGTCCTAAAGTCTTCCTTTGTGTACCTTCGTGTCCTTTGTGGTTATAGCTTTCCACTTCATCAACCACAAAGGACACGAAGGCTCACAAAGGAACCGCCTCCCGAATCGCTAGAACGCGCTGCCCCCACCTCCACCGAAGCCGCCTCCCGAGAACCCTCCTCCGCCACCACCCCCGCCCCAGCCTGATCCGGTCGAACTGGAACGCGGGGCCGAAACAAATACCTGACTCATGTCCGTCGCCATGCTGTGCATCGCGCCTGAAAAGAATATTGGATTAAATCCTACCGCCGCATTCGGCGAAACGTACCAGCTGGGCGGATCTTTCACGATCCCGGCGAACGCCTGCGCCCAATGATGCTCGACCCCCAGCGCCATGGCATAAGGCAGATACTTTTCGAATGTATCGGGAGGCATGCGCTTAATCCGGTCCGCATCCACGCGGTTCATAAACTCCTGAAAACCTAGAATCGCTACACACGTGCGTCCGCCTTGCACTGTCTTCGCCGTCATCTGCCGCGCAAACAGCCACCAGATAATCGCAGAAACAATCCCACACCCAATCAGCAATCCGATCGAACTGAAAACGTCTTTGTGCCAAAGAAACTGCATCATCAGGAACGGCGCAACAATGACAACAATGCCCAACACGCTGTAGCCATTCGCCGAGTCGGGATCGAGCAGATACATGCCCTTGATCTTGAGCGCGGACTTGATATCTTGCCGTATTGCTGGGATCGCCGTATAGAAGCGGTTTTTTAAGCTGGACAGTCGAGTGTCCTCGCCGCTCGCAAAAACATTTTCCAGCATCAAGCGCTCATGCGGCGCCAGTCCGCTCCACTGATCGCGCGGCTTCAGCAGATGAAAAATGTAATCCTTGTGATGAAACACGATGCCCTTGTCGTCGACTTCTTCGATCTTCACAAATCCCCGCACCGCCAAATCCACCAGCGTCGAGGTGATGTCGCGCGGATGAACCTCGTCGCCAAGCAGCGCCCCAGCCTCGGCAGGAGTCATACCCGCGGGCGGCTCATAGATAGGCGCGACAGAAAGCCCCGGGTCAGGATCGCGCCCCTTGTACCACCACAACGTGAACATCACGACCAACGTCCAGAGCGGCAGAAACACAATAGGATTGCTGCCCAAGAACCACATCAGCCGAGTGAACCCGCCCGGCTCCGTGAGAATGCCTTTAGGAATGAAAACATCGATGGTCATCCCGCCGCGCATGGGCAGCGGGTTATTGGTCTCGAATGAAACCTCGGAGCCCTTGACTTCAGCGCTGGCGCCGCGTTCCGCCGAGCCGTAAGCTCCGGTGAAAGCCTGCGCGCGCAGCGATCCAGCAGCCGCGGCCGGAAAGCTGACCAGCGCCAAAGCATGATCGATCGGCACCGGCCAATCATTGCCCGTCACATTCCAGTAAAACTCGTCGTGATCTTCGAAAAAGCGCGTGCCGTTGCGAACCGTATAATCGATCTCGACCGTGCGGGTGGCATCGACCGCGTCAGGAATGTAAATCTTCAGATCGCGAAAGCCATTCGAAGTCGACGATTCGTATTTCAGCTTGTTGCCGTTACCATCAGTCACGCCGGTGACATTCAGAAAGAGCGTGTAGTTCGTTCCGCGCTCTCCCGGATATTCGATTGGAATGAAGCGGTGAATTCCATGCCATTCGCCGTCAAAAGCCAGCGTAATGCGCTCACGCACCAAAGCCGAGCCGTCTGCATGAACCGAGATGGTGTCGTTGAAATCCGCAACGCGCCAGCTACGAGCAAAGAGCGGACAAGCGAAGACGAGCAGCGAAACGCAGAGAACAATCGTTCTGTAGAGAAGCAGCTTGCTGCGTCTCAGACCAGCGACAAAACCATCCTCTGTCAATCCGACGAGCGCAAGCGACGAGGAATCTAGGTTCTTCCCGATAGCGCGAATTATCATTTCAACCTGTCCAAAACAACCCGCTCCTCTGCGACAAAGTAAGCAACCTTGCTGTGGTCGATGAAATTCGCTTCGTCCTCAGTTGAGGCTTTCCATTCCGCCGACTGACGCGCGGCCAGCAAAGCTTCCATGTCATCAAACCAGAGTTCGGCCATGCCCTCGTAATCGGGTTGTCGCGCGTCTCCGGGGACGGTCAGCCGGTGGCTTTGCACCAATTTGCGCAGTCGAGGAATCCGTGCGCCGATGGGGCCGTGAACATTTCGCCAGTAACGAAAGAACTCCTCGTCCGTAAATCCCGCCTTCTTGCTGATGCAATAAACAAGTTTGATCATGCTGACCCGAGCCTAGAACTTCACCGCGACGGGTTCGCGGTCCGCGGCCGCCGCTTCAAAGAACTGCCGCGCCTGGAAGCCGAACATCCCGGCCAAAATATTCGTCGGGAACGACTGAATCTTGGTATTCAAATCCCGCACCACCGCGTTGTAATAACGGCGGGCGTTCTGAATCGTGTCCTCGGTCTGGCTCAGCGAAGTCTGTAATTGAGTAAATTCTTCGGAAGCCTTCAGCTGAGGATAATTTTCGGCCACGGCGAACAAGCTCTTCAGCGCGCCGGTAAGCTGGTTGTCGGCAGCGGCCTTGTCAGCGGGCGAGGTCGCTTGCATCGCCTGCGATCGGAACTTGGCAATGTTCTCGAACGTCCCCTTTTCGTGCGCGGCATAACCTTTCACCGTCTCGACCAGGTTTGGAATGAGGTCATATCGGCGTTTGAGCTGCACATCAATGTCAGACCAGGCCGAATCGCAGCGTACACGCAACTGCACCAGGCTGTTGTACATCACAATCAGGACAACTAAGATGACCACCAGAACGCCTAAAATAATCAAGGCCATGAAGGTTTCCTTTTCCGGAGAATGGGAATCAAGGGGACGGTACCATAAGGGCGGAGGGAGCGCAATTAAACGCGACGCCGCCACGCAGCTAAAAACGCGTTCGACGAGAATTCCGCGCGTTCGCGTCGTAGAATAGAGACGCCCATGTGCACACTTCGAAGAAAGCCGTCGACAACTCGCTTGTGGACGAGCCTTTCTTTACTGCCGTTGCTTTTCTGCGCCGGATTTGCCCACGCCCAAACCTGTTTGACCGCCAGTGACATGGACGAGCCCACACGCGCCGCCCTGGTGAGTACCGCGAAACGCTACTTCGACATGGTGGCTCGCGGCGACTCCGCAACTCTGCGGCAGAATTCGATTGCCAGCGTTGCTTCGGATTTCTCCGGCATCGAAACCGCGGTGAAAGATAATCAAGCCAACTTTTCAGCAGCGCAAGCCACTCCGCGTTCTCCGTTTCTCCTGAAGATCGAGGGAACCGCGCCCCTCGCCCGTGCCGAATTTCTTTGCGGTGTGTTTGGCAGAACCGGCCAGACTGCGGACAGCGCCGTATTCGTGATCCCGAACTTGCCTCCCGGAAACTACGCAGTCGTGATTTTGGATGTTCCATCCGCCAAACAACCGGATACCGTGTCGTTCGTTCTGCAACAAGAAAGTAAAGACTGGAAAATTGGCGGCCTGTATATCAAAGAAACCCAAATCGCAGGCCATGACGCGAACTGGTTTGCCGACCGCGCTCGCGCCTTCAAGACCAAAGGCCAAAACCGCGACGCATGGTTTTATTACCTCGAAGCGCGCGATCTAGCGGTCCCGGTGCGCTTCATGTATACCCAGGTGACCGATAAGCTGGCAGATGAGTCAGAAACGGTGAAGCCCACGGACCTGCCCGCCGACGGTAGCACTGTGGAACTCGCGGCTGCAGGCAAGACCTTTCGCTTGACCGCGCTGTTTCCCCTCGCCGTGGGACAGGATTTCGATCTGGTCGTGAAGTATCAGTCGGCAGACATTTCAAACACTGCGCAGACCTTTCAGGACAACACGACGGTGATGAAAGCGCTGGTGGCGAAGTATCCAGAGTTCCGCGACGCCTTCGATGGCATAGTAGCCCGCGCCGTCGAACCCAGCGGCCGCGACTACGGCTCGCTCCTGCCAATGAAAGATATCAAGTAGCCCCGGACACCTCGTCGGAACAAAGTTCGATCTTGAAGACCAACCACCCTGCGAGCCGCGATTGCCTCATCGCTCTCCCTGCCCCGTGCTTCGGGTTAAACTATTCCCCTATGATTTTGCGAAACCTCGCTGCTGCACTCCTTTTGTTTGTCCTTCCTGCGTTCGCTCAGAGTGGCGATCAACCGGCCACGCCTCCTCCAGCAGATGCCGCCGCAGCTTCCCCTGCTGCCGCCAAGCCGGGGGAGCCAATGAAGAATCCGCTGCCAGCCGACAAGTCTGCTCCACAAACAATCACGATCGGCGGCAAGACGATTCACTACACTGCAACCGTGGGCACGATCACGCTGAAGGGCAACGACGAAAAGTCGAATGGCGTTGTCATGTATACCGCGTACACATTGGATGAACCAAAGGGCGACAAAGGGGCCACGCATCGCCCTGTAACCTTTGCGCTGAACGGCGGACCCGGAGCTTCGTCGGTTTATCTGAACCTGGGTGCAATCGGACCAAAGCATATCGTGTTTGCGAATGAGGGCGACTCGCCTTCGGACCCGGCGACCCTGACCGACAATCCCGGAACCTGGCTTGATTTTACGGACATGGTGTTCATCGACCCGATCGGCACCGGATTTTCACGGTCGCTGGTCGATGAAGCCCAGACCAAGAAGCTGTTTTATGCGCCGACGCCGGACATCGAATACCTTTCGCTGGTGATCTACAAATGGCTGGTGCAGAACAACCGGCTGCTCGACAAAAAGTATCTGGTGGGCGAAAGCTATGGCGGATATCGTGGGCCGCGGATTACGCACTACCTTCAGTCGAGGCTGGGCGTTGCCATGAACGGGCTGGTTTTGGTGAGCCCTTATCTGAACCCCGAGATGGGCGACGGGAACCTATCGCCAATTCCATGGATGATTACGCTGCCGTCGATTACGGCCGCGCACCTCGAGGCTGAAGGCAAACTGACGCCTACAGCGATGCAGCAGGTCGTCGCCTACACCCGCGGCGACTACGCGGAGGCGTTGCTGAAAGGGCGCAGCGACACGGCCGCTACCGACGCCATGATTGCGCATGTAACCGAAATGACGGGACTGGATCCGAAGTTTGTGAAGTTCGCCGGCGGCCGGCTGGACATCGGCGCGTATGTTCGCGAAGTGCGCCGCCCGCAAGGGCTGATCGGGAGCGTTTACGATTCGAACGTGACCGCGCCCGATCCGTTTCCCTACGCGCCGACTCAGGAGACCGGCGATCCCATTCTGGAGAGCATTATTGCGCCGACGACCACAGCCATGGTGGACTTCATCACCCGGACCGTTGGGTGGAAGAACGATGCGCGTTACGAGGCGCTGTCGTATGACGTAAACCGACAATGGGACCAGAAGACAGACGACCTCCGCAAGGGCGCGGTGACGGATCTGCGTGAATCGGTGGCCGCCGACCCCAAGCTGCGGGTGCTGATCCTGCATGGATGGAACGATCTGTCGTGCCCGTTCATGGGCTCCGTGCTGACGGTTGATCAGATGCCGGTGATGGGTGATGCGAGCCGGGTGCAGGTGCAGGAGTTTCCCGGTGGCCACATGTTTTACACCCGAGTGGTGAATCAGGACGGGCTGCACAAGCTGGGGCAGACGATGGTGGAGACTCATTGAGAGTGAAGGGTCAGGTTTGCTCCGCGAACGTACACTCTTTTGGATCCTTATCTTCTCGTAGGCCCAGAAATACCGGCGCCCGCAACTTCATTCCGCCTTCCACGGTTTCGTGTGTCCACTCGGTAAACTTGATCTCGGCGACCCGCTCCGGTTTCACCCAATGCACATGCGTCGCATCGACATCGCCGTAGAAAGGATTCCGATTCGTCTCCAGTTCTTTGAGCACTTGCCAGATTTCCTTCAGCATCGCCTGGTTGAATCCCGTCCCCGCCTGCCCGACGTGAATGAGCCGGCCTTTCTTGTCATAGAGCCCGAGCACGATCGATCCGAAATATTGCCGGCTGCCCTCCGGGTCGGCGTAGCCGGCAATTACACAATCGACCGTTTGCGTAACCTTGATCTTCAGCCACTCCCGGCTGCGTCGTTCTTCATAATGGCTCAGACGCTTTTTCGCAAGAATCCCTTCCAACCCCTTTTTCTTTGCGACTTCGAATAGCGCCAGCCCGTGCGGGAAGTGATCGGAATAACGGACCAGATCGCCGGGAGCAATAATCTGGGCCAGAGCTTGCTTGCGCTGCTCGAGCGCGACGTGGCGTAAGTCGTAGCCATCGAGATAAAGCAGATCGAAAATGTAATACACGATCTGCAATTCGCGCCGCGCGCCGACGCGGCGCCCGCCTTTGCGAATGCCGGTGCGCTGTTGCATCAAACTGAACGAAGCCCGGCCCTCTTCGTCGAGTGCAACAACTTCACCGTCAAGCACCGCATTCTTCGCTTTGATCAACTTCGATAGTTCATGCAGTTCAGGAAATTCTCCGGTGAGTTCGTTCTGGTTTCGCGAAACTAGCCGCACCTTGCCGTCCTGCAGAAACGAAACTGCGCGATACCCGTCCCACTTGATTTCGAACAGCCACTCGGGATCGTCGAAAGGGTCCTCGACTGAGGTAGCCAGCATGGGATGAATGGCCGAAGGCATGGATTTCCGCACTGCGCCCGGCAGCGTCTGAATCGTCCCACTCTCAGAGGATGCTTGCTTAGCAACCGCAGATGAAGATGCAACTCGACGGGAGGCTGTCTTGCTGGTTTTCTTCTCAGCGCTCGCGGCGCTTAGCTTTTTTTTTTCGACTTTAGCCAAGGTCTCAGCCAGCCACGGCGCTTTCACCTTCCCCCGCGACGCCGGAGGGCTGCTGGTCCACTGGGCCGAACCTGCGTCGCCTGCAATCTCAGCCATGGAACGCTGGCTGAGCACCGACTTGTCGTACTGCTCAATGTCATAACCCTCAACCGCATACTGGTCGTGCTTTTTGATCAGCAGCCATTCCGTTCCCTTGCTCCCCGGACGCCGCCCTTTGATATGGATCAATGCAAAGTCGCCATTGAGCTTCTGCCCATGCAACCGGATCTTGAGATCTCCCTTCTGCAACATGGCAACCGCTTCGGCATCAGTTCCCGGCACATATTTTCCATTCACCGGCTGTGGCGAGAGTGGTTCCCACGTGCCCACATCCCAAACCATCACCGTGCCCGCGCCGTAGTTGCCCTCCGGAATCGTGCCTTCAAAATCAAAATAAGAAACCGGATGATCTTCTACCTGCATCGCCAGCCGCTTGTCGGCGGGATCAAGCGACGGACCCTTCGGTATAGCCCACGACTTGAGCACGCCCTCCATCTCCAGGCGGAAGTCGTAATGTAGCCGCGTAGCCCGATGCTTCTGCACCACGAAGCGGTGCCCGCTCTTCTTCTCCACCTTCGGCGGAGGCTCCGGCGTTTCCTCAAACCGGCGTTTGCGTTTGTATTCTTCTAAAGCCACCGAGCTATTCTACCGAGAACCGGGAACTGATATCTGAGAACTGCTTCCTGATCCCGCACTTTTGCTTAGAATCCCCTGCATGATTTAAGGTTGCTGGCGGATTCCCCACAGCATGAAACGTGAATATCCAGATGCGCCCCTGGTAGGCGTCGGCGCAATCATCATCGAGCAAGACCGCGTAGTCCTGGTGAAGCGCGGCCATCCCCCTTTGGCAGGGACATGGTCGATTCCAGGGGGCGTGCTGGAAATGGGCGAAACTCTTCGCCAGGCGGTGGCTCGCGAGGCTCTGGAGGAAACCGGTCTGACCGTCAATGTGGGCCAGTTGCTCGGTGTGTATGATCGCATCGTGCGAGATGCGGACGAGCGCATTCGCTACCATTACGTGTTAATCGATTTTCTCTGCCGCAGAATCGCGGGAGAGCCGCAGGGAGCCGGAGACGCAGCCGAGGCGCGCTGGTTTAATCGCGGCGAGATCGGCGGTCTTTCCTTAGCCAAGGACACCGCCGAGGTGATCCAGTTAGGTTTCGAGAAGTCCAGTGGTAGTCCTCAGATTTGAGCGCTCACAATACATTCGTACAAATTCTGAAAGCGAGGCGACCATGTTTCACAAAATAGTCAACACGAGCGATGACTTTGCCATAGCGATTCTTCGACTGACGTTCGGGCTTGTATTTGCCGCGCACGGTGCGCAAAAGATGCTGGGCTGGTTCGGCGGATACGGTTTCAGCGGCACCATGGGCTTCTTCACGCACCAGATGGGAATTCCCGCGCCCTTCGCTTTTCTGGCTATCTGCGCCGAGTTCTTTGGCGGCCTGGGCCTGATCGTCGGATTCCTCGGCCGCATCGCCGCCCTCGGCATCATCTGCAACATGTTCGTGGCAATCATGATGGTGCATCGACAGAACGGCTTCTTCATGAACTGGGCCGGCAATCAAAAAGGAGAAGGATTCGAATATCACCTGCTGGCCATTGCGATCGGACTGCTGATTCTATTCAAGGGATCAGGCGCGTTCTCCGTGGATCGGCTGCTGACCGAAGATCGCCCCTAAAAAGATCGTCCGCAAAAAACAGAACGGCCCGCGCTTATTGAAGGCACGGGCCGCCCGGTGGACTGTTTGGGATTGACCAAGAGGTGGTCACTCTAACGTGGCCTCTACGGCAACTCCCGGGTCTTAGCATGGAAGCCCCGGCGCGACCTGACGCCGAGACGAATCCAAACTCACCGGTAAGTGTGCGGACTGTAGCTGCTTGGCTCGAACGCCCGGCAGCCCCGCTTAGAGCAACCAGCTCTAAGTCTCAGCCACCTCACCTGGTCTTAGACTCCCACTACAGTTACTACAATCAGAACTTGTCATTCGACCACCTCCTTTCCGGTGTAATCCGACATTAGTACAAAATCCCACGTCAGGTCAACCGGGAAGAAACTTCCCACGGTGGATAAGTTTGATTCGGTCTTCGAGTGTGCCATCGGTCGTTTTGCCGAAATCTTGTCAAGCCCCCTGCGAGGCCCAATTCCCGCCATCCCCATGATTCCGCAGACAAAATAAATATGGGAACCATGTCTCATTTACCCCTCTGAATCTGCTAACCTAAATATAGAGATCAAATTTGGCGCAAGCCTCGGGCTTGCGCCTTTTCTTTTGCCGGAGATTTCATTCAGCCATGGGCAAGGCCGTTTCGCCCGGACGCACTCCCGCGTCCAAGCGGAGCTCTGCCCAGAAGAAGGCTGAGCGGGCGCGTGGCTTCGAGGTCCTCAGGCGAGGCGATCTAGGCGAGGTGGCCTTTTTGCATAAGGCCATGAGTCTCGGCTTGGCGGTTGCCGAGCCTCGTGGCCGCAACCATCGCTACGATTTCATCATCGAGGGAGAAGCCGGTTTCCGGAGCGTACAGGTAAAGACCTGCGCCCGCATGAGGCACGGTTTATATCGGGTGTGCATCCGCCATAGGAAGGATAGCGTCGCGGTCGCCTACACCGAATCCGAGATCGATTTTGTCGCGGTCTACATAATTCCGCTAAAAACCTGGTATATTCTGCCGGTACGCGAGGTCGTAGGACACACCAACCTCAACTTTCGTCCCGAGGGAGACCCTCGCGGCGACCTTTACGCCCACTACCGCGAAGCCTGGCACCTTCTGCGCCAACCCGACGGCCTAACCTTCGGATGAGACTATTTGACGGCGAAACTTGCTCTACGGCCTCATTGTGAGACAAGTTTAATTACTTGCCCAATAGCCTGATGGGAGCTAAGTCGCTAGTCTTGTGGGACTTGGCCTTCAAAGCAGTCAAAATAACATCGGTCATCGAATTGCCCATTGACACGGGGGTTTAAACTGACATGTCTCCGGATTTTACGGATCATCGAATGGCCACCGCGCCCGTTTACCCTGATTACCTTATTACCCACGAGCTGAAAGCGGGACTGTCCACCATGGACGCTGTCGCCTCCGTTCATTTTCTGTGGACCGACGCGGTCTTGTCGGTTTGGGTGGGTCTCAGCGAAGACGACGATGCCACGCGAACCAACATCTATCGTTTCGAGGACGACATTTCCCAACGGTTTCCCCAGGTGCTGTTTGATTTCCATGTGGTTCCGGTTCCTGCGGGCCGAAGAATGGAAGATTTCATCTCTGCCGCCCAGCCTATTTTCCAACGACCCACGCTTTAGTGCCGACCGACTCCGAACATCGCGCCCGAGCAGAACAGAATCTTCGCTTCGCTGAATCATTCGACCTGGACACTACCCCATACTTGGATTGGGTGGTTGCCGCTTACTTTTACGCCGCGCTTCACTGGGTCGACGCGCTTCTCTTTGAGAAAGATGGTTTGAACCCAGACAACCACGAAATCCGCCGGGCCTACGTTCGAGAGAAGTGGTATTTGCGCGGGATAAGTATCGAATACCGAAACCTGAAGGACCGGAGCGAAGACGCCAGATACAGACCGCTGACCTTCACGCGCTCCAAAATCGAGCGGGAAGTGATTCCTCCGTATCGCACAATAGAGCAACACATCGTCCCGCAACTCACTCCGCCGAAGTCATCCTGAGGCAGCGGAGTCCCTTGGCAAAGCCAAGGACTCCCAACGAAGGATCTCTGCACTCCACCGACACAACCAAGAACGCGGGGTGCCCCAACTTTCGCGCCCTTTGCGAAAGTGGGAGCGTCAAACTCCGCAGCCAACGGGCTCATTTCGTTTCCAAGACTGAATGCTGTGACAGGTCAGAGTGTCGTCACCCACCCTTGCAGAAAACGCAAGGATGGGCCAGCACCCACATCGCGTGCGAAAATTATCTCGATGTCTTCGACGGGCTCGGCGTGAAGGCTGTCGCTCGGTGATCTGGTGCGAGACGATTATCGACCACAATATAAAATTGCGGTGTGCCTGCTGCCACCCTTCGAATCCTAGCTCGCAACTTTGAATCGGACGCGTTCAATCGGAAGGATGGCGACTTCGCCTCTCCGTTGAAGCTTCAGTTCTCGGGCTTCTCTGTGGAGTACCTCTCCCAGTCGAGTCACCATAGGCTTAAGGACGCAAGGAACTTCTTCGACGGCGCGATGTACGGTGATTGTGTTATCGAGCGTCCTTATGAAACGATCCCGCCAATGCCTGATGCCTTTTCCGGTTTTGGTGCTATCACGAAGGAGCCAGAAGAGCTTCTCCTGCTCTTGAGACTCTTCCAACCAGGCGACCTCGTTTTTCTCTCAGTTAGCATCGAGAAGTTCATGACAGCGCGAGGGCGGAACGAGTTGTTCAAGCAGCAACCTTACCGCGTGATCTCGCCTATCGGAACCGATTCAACGCGGCAGTTCGCGCTCCACAAGGCAGACATCTCGCGGTGGGAAGCCTTCGCGGCTTCTCTGAGGTTTTCGGCGTCCTGGGACTCTAGTTGGTTCCAGGTGGTTCGGCACTTCTTTCTGTACGGGAGCAGCGATGAGTTTAACCCTAACTTCCCCAGTGAGGTTGACCGTGTAGCCGACTATGTCGCTGCGCTTGAAGCAACGCTGGTTCCAGAAGATGAGTTTGTCTCGCGACGGCTCCGCGAACGAGCGGTGAAACTGCTCGACCTCGGAGGGGACGCAGCCCGCGAGACGAAAAAGCTGTTGAATAAATTCTATGATGTGCGGTCCACGCTAGCACATGGTGGACTTCCGACCGGGAGGATGCTGTCGTTCTTACAGGACCGAGAGTGCTGGCTAAAGTTTGAGGATCTGGTCCGGCAACTGCTCGTGGCAGCGGTGCGGATGGTGCCTCCTGACGAGGAGCAACGCCGATCCTATCTGATTTCACTCTACGATATCGATGATCGGGTGAGGGCGGATCGAGTGCGCGAGGAGTTCAGGACGATCAAGGATCAGGTTTTGCGGCGACAATTGCTAGACGATCTCAGGAGCCTCTTGTGATCGAGGAGATGGCACCGGCCTTCCACCGTACAAAATGCACCTAAGAATCCGGGGGGAGAATCTGGGGACAGGCGGGATATTCCTAGGGAAAACGCCCGAGGTCCCGAAAACGTGGAGATTGTCGATTACCATTAGGAGAATGCCATGGCACGGACTGCAATTCATCCCGGAGAACATTTGGCCGAGGAGCTCAGCGCGTTGGGAATGAGCGCGGCGGAACTGGCGCGGCAACTGGGGGTTCCGACCAATCGCATCACTGAAATTCTGAATCGGCGGCGGTCCATCACTGGCGACACTACACTGCGTCTGGCTCATTTCTTTGGCACCAGTGCAGAATTCTGGTTGAACCTGCAAAGTCTTTATGAAATCCGGCTGGCGAAGCAGAGATCGGGGAAGTCCATCCGTGCCTTGCCCAAGCTAAAGATCGAACAAGCTCATGTCTAGTTTTCCATCGACTGTCTAGGTTCGTTCGTCCCTTCTTCAAGAGGCATCGGAGCCCAGGGTCTCGAAAGGCGCGAGACCTGGGGTACCCGCTGTTTCAGTTTGACGAAACAAGTCAAAGGCGACGGACAAGAGTGTCCGTCCTACACAATCCAGATTGCCGCCGCTCCGCGGGACATGTCCCGTAGTCATCTCGTCCCCGTACCTTTGTGTTTCTACACTTGAAGTCTCCCTCGAAAAGTATCCGATGTCTTGCATTGACGATCTGCAGTGACGATCGTTTGTTGATGACCGTTCACTAAAAAAGCTCAGCCCTTCCAGCGGTAGGCGTTGGACTGGGGCAGGCCGACGTGGGCGAGGACGCGGTTGACGAACTCGCGGGCCATGGCATCCAAGCTGGCCGGGCGGTTGTAGAAGGTGGGGATTAGGGGGAAGACGGTAGCTCCGGCGTCGGCGGCACGGTACATGTTGCGGATGTGGATTTTGTTGAGTGGGGTCTCGCGCACGCAAAGAATTAACGGCCGCTGCTCTTTGAGGCAAACGTCGGCGGCGCGCTCGATGAGATGCGAGGCGATGCCGTTGGCAATGCGGGCGAGCGTGCCCACGCTGCAGGGGATGACGACCATGGCGTCGGCGGGATAGGAGCCGCTGGCGATGTTGGCTCCGATGTCGGCGTTCGATTGCTGGTGAATTTTGCGCGAGGCTTTGCCGAGAAGTTGGCTGACCAGGCTGCTGCGGCCGCGGAGTCCGAGTTCTTCGGCCATGACGCGCAGGGCGCTGTCGGAGGCGATGAAGTTCACGGTGCGGATGCGCGGATCGCGTTCGACTGTCGCTAGCAGATGTTTTAGAAACAAAGCCCCGCTGGCGCCGGTGGTGGCGATGGTCAGGTTTTCGGGCGGAAGGTTCGGCAATGATTCCCCTGAACTTTCTGGAGAGACGTAGCCAGCTACGCTCTACAGGCTGAGCATAGGGAGCGGGCGGCGGGCAAGTCAAGGATTGGCAGTCGCGGCATTGAGGTTTGGCTGGAAGGGCGAGGACGCCCGTTTTCCACAAGCGTACACATGGCGACATCAACCAATTTGGGATCACGCCGCAACGCCGCGCAGATGCATGCAGTGGCCTGCGTCGAGCGCGAGGTTCGGGCCAATGATTCCAGCGGGCGGCGCAAGTATCTGCGGGACTTCAGCGACGCGTTTCGTTCTTACGAGTCGGTTATCGATACGCAGCAGTTGACCGCGATGGTTAGAGCGCCCGACGTCATTCTGATTGGCGATTATCACGCGCTGCCGTCGGCGCAGCGTTTTGCCGCGACTCTGCTCGAACAGCGGGCCCAGCCGGGCGACCGTCCGGTGGTGCTCGGGGTCGAGACGATTTTTTCGCGGCATCAGCACATCCTCGAGGAATGGTGGCGGCGGGAGATCGACGAAGAGGAGCTTCGCCAGCGCATCCGCTTCGACCTCGACTGGAGTTATGAGTGGCCCCCCTTTTACGAACTGCTGGTAACGGCTCGCGAACACGCCGACGCCGTTTATGGTTTAGATTGCATGCCCAGGGAGGACTTGCGCAAAATCGGAGCCCGCGATCGGCATGCAGCTGACAAGATTGCTGAGATTCGTCAGCGCCATCCCAACGCGGTGATCCTGGTGCTGTTCGGAGAATCGCACCTCGCGCCGCAACACCTTCCGCGCGTGCTGCGGGGGCGATTGCCGGGGCAACATGTGCTCACTGTTCTGCAAAACGTGGACTCGCTTTACTGGCAGGCAACTGAGGTGCAACAAGAACGGGTTGAAGCGGTGCGGGTGAGCGATGACGTGGTCTGCGTTTTTAATTCCACGCCGCTGGAAAAATATGAGAGCTATCGCCTCTGTCTGGCGCGCTGGAATCAGGAAGACGAGCAGCCGCCCGACATTGCTCCAACGATTTACAACCTGATCGATAGCTTGCTGCGCTTTCTGGACGTGAACCGCTATTCGTCGCACAATGGAACGCAGCCGAAGTTTCTGGTCGATCTGTTACCTGAAGTCCATTGCGGATCTTCCGATGCGCGCTTGCGCCGCCTCCTTTCGCGCGTGACGGGCGAAGCGGAGCGAATCGAGGCGATGCTGCAGAGGGTCGAATCGCGAGGCAGCGTGTATCTGCCCGCGATCAATGCGTTTTATGTTCGCGAATTTCAGATGACGTGCGCGGCCGAGGAGGCTTCGCGTTTCTTGCATCACGCTTGTCGTGGGTTGCCATTGCGCCGCACTAGCCATGCCGTCGCGGCTCGCCAGTCCGAACTCCAGCCCAGCGACCGGTTCTATGCGCGGACGGTGGAGCACGCGTTGGCATACTTTGGGTCACGAGTGCTGTATCCCGCGCGTCCTGCGATCAGCGATCAGGAGGCCTGCGAATTCTCGCGGGCGGCTTGCGAAAGACTGATGCACGAGGCGCTACGCGGCGATCGAAACAAGTTCGACCGCACCGCGCAAACATTGGGCTACACGCTGGGCAGCCAACTTTACGATGCGTATCTGCGAGGAAGCGCAAGCCGGAGCGTGCTGCGACATCTGTTCCTTGCGCGCACCGAAGAGCCGGGGAAAGCGCGGACAGCCTGCTTTGAAGTTGTGCGAAAAATTCGCGGCAGCCGGAAGAAGCCGTGCGCCTCGGCTGAGTGATGCCAGCCGTCACCACTTAGCATTTGGCGTTCAGCAAATAAATCTTGAGCAATCCTAGGTCGGGCCGATAGTTCCTCGGAGGAATGCTAATCTAACTCAGTGCTGAGTGCTGACTGCCGAGTGCTCCTTTGACCTCTGAATCCATTCGCAAACTTTTCGAGCAGGTGCGTGCGGGCAAGATTTCTCCCGACGAAGCCGTGCAACGCCTGCGGCATTTGCCATTTGAAGATCTGGGATTTGCCAAGGTCGATCATCATCGGGCGCTGCGCGCGGGAATGCCCGAGGTAATTTTTGGACAGGGCAAAACGCCGGCGCAATTGGCGCAGATCTTTTTGCGGTTGGCTCAGCATGAAGGTAACATTCTGGCGACGCGGGCGAGTAAAGAACAATTCGCCGCGGTTAAAAAGAAAGTGCGCCGGGCGGAGTACCGGGAGGCGGCGCGGGCCATCGTTTTGCAACGCGACAAAAAGAAATATGGCAAGGGAATCGTTGCCGTGGTCTCGGCTGGGACTAGCGACATTCCAGTCGCGGAGGAAGCTGTCGTCACCGCTGAAATCATGGGCAACGAGGTTGAACCTCTCTACGACGTGGGCGTGGCCGGCATTCATCGTTTGCTAGCGAATCGCGGGACGTTGATGCGGGCTCGGGTCGTCATTGTTTGCGCGGGGATGGAAGGTGCGCTGCCCAGCGTGGTCGGCGGGTTAGTTGGGGTTCCCGTGATTGCGGTTCCCACTAGCGTTGGTTATGGCGCGGCTTTTAAAGGTGTGGCGGCGTTGTTGGGGATGATGAATTCGTGCGCGTCGAATGTCAGCGTGGTGAATATTGATAATGGATTCGGGGCAGGGTATGTGGCGGCATTGATTAACCGGTTGTAAATGGCTGCCGAGCTTCGCTCGGCCGGGACGGGTCCGAGATCCGTCCCCACACAAACGTCTTCATCGAAGGACGGGCGGAGACGCCCGTCCTTCATTCGAATCCTGGGCTACGATTTGCCGGCTACTTCGAGGTTGTTCTTTACCGTGAAGGCGCCGAAGACCTGATTCGCCCGGATCCCCGCGATCTCTTTGTCCATCGGACTGTTGACTACGCCGTAGAGGCTCAAGGTGCCGCGGTCAACGACGATGCGGATCGGCCGCGCGGGATCAATCGCGTACTGGCCGAGCGCGGGATCGTGATAGATCGCCCGCAGCGCACGAATTCGGATTTCATCGTCGAAGCCAGAAACCGGCGCGACTTTCATGTTGTTCACCACGTCCTTCACCCCAGCCGTGTTGTTCACAACCGCCAGGGCGGAGTCGCGGTCAACCTCGGTGCGCATGTCGCCATTGAGCGTGACCACGCCATTCTCAACCGAGGCAGTCACGAAATTAAACGCGATGTCGTATCCCAGGCGATCGTAGTAAAGCTTGCGATCTAGCTGCGCCGTGAGTTCGGCGTTGGGAACGCTCTTGCCGTTCACCGCAATCAGGTTTCGCACTCCCTGGACGTTTTCTGTTTTGCGGACTTTCTTGGCCGCATCCAGCTTCTGTTGATAAAGATCCACACTGCCACTCAGGGTGACGATGCCATCCTCAACCGTGGCCTTGATGTCGTGAAATTCTTTTTTGCTGGCGAGCTGCTGCGCGGCTTTCGCTTGAATGGCGCCGTCGTAGCGGCTCGCACTGGTGGTTTGCGCGACCATGCTCAGGCTCAACGCGGCCAAGCCAACAAACCAACCGAAACTCCGAAGAAACGCTTTCATGAACTGGACCCTCCGATCCTCTGCAAGGAAGAAACCCAGCTTGCGGCGAAAAGTTGTCATGATCGTTCTCTCCTTGCCAACTTACTAACTGGTTAGTTAAATGATGAGATGCCGGCAGAAGCGAGCCAGAACGTAAAGATTTGTAGCCCCTATAGTGGCCTGTCATGGTGGGTCGTTACTGGCACGGGTGAGGAGGCAGCGGGAAACTCTCGCACGTCGGAGTTTTGCAGGAATACGGCGTCCAAGCCGTGCCGTTAGTCTTTCAAGGCGGGGTGCGGCGCGGCTTGAAGTGTGTGTCTGAGAACTAGTCTTTCGCCCCGCTGGGGCTGGTCGGCTTCCCACTTTCACCCACGGCTACGCCGTGGGCTGCATTCTTACGCCGCTTCGCGGCTAAAATCGTCGGCTGGTGTTCCGCTGGGTCGTTGAAATCCTCGTTCTCACGCATGCACTTCAAGCCGCGCCCTTTCAAGGCTCCAGTCACCGATTTTGGAGTTTTCCCGAACCTCTGAAGCCGGGCCTTTCCCAACGCGATTGAATCTATAGCCCACTCTAATAATGATCGTTCTGCGACAGGCCAGTGGTTGCATGCAATCCGGGCGGACCCGCGCCGGGAGGATTTTCTCGTGGACGGGCGGTAGGAATCGGAGTTATGATCGCCGGAACCCGCGCTGGTCGTGCCTTGGCGCGCCGGAGATTTTGCGATGGCTCACGAAGTTCGCTCCCGTCTGGCAACTCGTCCGCTGCTGTTGGTCATGCTCGTGTCTCTGTTCGCTTCGAGCGCTTTGGCCGAGTGGAAGGAGAAAGTCCTGTACAGCTTTCAGGGTGGGACAGACGGCTCAACTCCAGCAGGCGGCGTGATCTTCGACAAGGCGGGCAACCTCTACGGTCTAACTATCTATGGCGGTTCGACGGCTTGTCCTCCGGGATGGTGCGGCACGTTCTATCAAGTGAGTCCGCCGCAACAAAAGGTCGGTGCTTGGACGGAGACGGTGCTGTACGTGTTCAAAGGGCACAACCAGAACGACGGATCGAGTCCGTCCGGTAGCCTGATCGCGGACAGCGCGGGGAACTTTTACGGAGTCACCGGTTACGGCGGCAGCGGGCCGTGCGTGTTGTTCGGGACGGCAACCGGATGCGGCACTGTGTTCCAACTAACTCCGCCAAAGACAAAGGACGGCGCGTGGACGGAAGAGGTGCTATACAACTTTCAGGGTGGGAGCGATGGCGATCTTCCCACGGGACCGTTGGTGTTCGACAGCGCGGGCAATTTGTACGGCGCGACAGAGTTCGGCGGGGGCAAGGGCACAACCTGCGATGCATTCTATGGCGGCAACTGCGGGACAGTGTTCAAGGTGAGTCCGCCAAAGACGAAGGGCGGCAAGTGGACGGAGAAGATATTGCATAGGTTCGCCGGAATCGCATGGGGCAGGCAGGACGGCGATGGGGCTGAGTCGAATGGAGGGCTGACCCTTGACAGCAAAGGCACGGTTTACGGAACAACCTCCATCGGCGGGTACAACTGCCCGCAATTCCAGGGAGTGGGGTGCGGGACGGCCTTTGAGTTAGAAGCCCCTACGAAGGCAGGCAGCGCATGGAAAGAGAGGATACTGCACCGCTTCACCGACGGTAACGACGGAGCGGCCCCCAACGGTGGGCTCATCCTCGACGCCAAGAGGTCACTTTATGGCACGGGAGGAGCAGGTGGAGCTCAGGATTCCGGAGTTGTATTCCGATTCACCCAAAAGGGCAACCGGTGGACGGAGACTGTGTTGCACAGTTTTCAGGGGACCAAGGACGAGAGCGACCCGCAGGGGTTAGTGTTTGACGCACGAGGCAACCTATATTGTTCGAGCGGATCAATCGTGCGCCTAAAGCCGCCAACGCAAAGGGGCCGTTGGACCCTGAGCGTGCTTTACGAGTTTCAGAGACCTGCAGATGGCCGCACCCCACTTGGCCTTACTTTCGGGTCGGGGGGCGCATTACATGGCACAACCCTCTACGGCGGTTCGGGCCAGTCATGTCAGGGTGGCTGCGGCACCGTGTTCGAAGTCGAACCCTAGACGAACCGGATTGTCCAGCGACTCGTCCTAAAATCTTCCCTGATCTCTTCGCACTCAGGCTACTTCTTTCGTCTCTTGCGCTCGGCGACATCGTTCAAATGCACAATCGCCGCTGCCGCTGTGTATTTCACCGAATCTTTGTCGTCCGACAGGGCGGACGCGATGCGGTCGATTACCGCGGGGTCGCCGCGTCGTGACAGCGCATCAAGACAGGCGGTTCGAACCAGTTCATGTTTGTCGGTGGTCGCTGCCGTGACCAGGGCATTTTCCGTGTCAGAGTCTGGATCATCGGCCAAAACCCTGGCAGCCGCGGCGCGGACGGGCGAGCTGTCGTCTTTCACGATGGTGCGAATGGCGGTGTATCCCATGCTGGCAAAGGGGACAAAACCAATGCCCTCCTGAAAACCGAGGACGGCCATTTTTTTCGGATCCTTGAGCGTGTCGAGTTGTCCCGCCACTAAGCCCTTGTTGCCCTTGCGCTCGCCGGTGAGAATTTCGTAGTAGACCTCGAAAGCCAGTTCGTCTTTCATGAGGACGAGAGAGTGAGCGGCGGCGAGCGCGACGGTTGGTTCCTTGTCGTCGAGTGCGGCTTGGAGTTTCGGGATCGCCGACTTTGCGTGCAACTCGCCTAGCGCTATGGCTGCGGCCACGCGCACCGGAGGCTTGGCGTCGGATAACGCTTGGCTGGCCAGCGTCACGGCTCGAGTTTCGCCGGTCAAAAGAGACAGCACGCGCACGGCGGTGGCGCGCTTGTTGGTGTTGTCCTCCTTGGTGCCGGCCAGCAGCAGGTCCCAGGCCTGATCTTTCAGGGGCTTTGCAGGAGTCGCACTTTGCTCCGTGGTTGCCGGCGTTTGTTCCGCGACGGATTTGGAATGGACAGGTGCGTTGTCCGAAGTTGAGGGCGAAGTCTGAGCTGCGGCCGCTAAGGAGAAGCAGGCTGCGAGGAGGAGGGTGCATGTGATTTTGAACATCGTGCTCTGGAGTCTCCCTCGAGTGAACGGGACTGCTAGCGTTTTCGCTTGCGGCTTGGTTTTGAACGGGCGCGATCATTTCCGAATACGCGCGCGAAAATCCTGTCGATGTTGCGCAGTTGCCGCTTCAGATCGAACGCATACTCGATCTGCTGGCGCGGTACGCGGCGGGTGATCTCTTTGTCTTTCAGCACCAGGTCTCGGAAATTCAAGTCTTCTTTCCAGGCGCGCATGGCGTTGGTCTGAACCATTCGATACGCATCTTCCCGCGAGACTCCGTGTTCGACCAGGTCGAGCAGGAGCTGCCCGCTGAACACCAGACCGCCAGTGCTTTCGAGGTTGCGCCTCATGCGTTCGGGATAGACGAACAGTGTGTCGATGAGGCTGAAAGTCTTTTGCAGCATGTAATCGGCCAGCGTAGTGGAGTCGGGAATGATGACGCGCTCGACCGACGAGTGGGAAATGTCACGTTCGTGCCAGAGCACAACGTTCTCAAAACCAGCCTGCGCGTTCGAGCGCACCACGCGCGCCAGGCCGCTGATCTGCTCGCAGGTGACGGGATTGCGTTTGTGCGGCATGGCTGACGAGCCTTTTTGCTTCTCGCTGAAAAACTCTTCGGCCTCGCGGACCTCGGTGCGCTGCAGATGGCGGATTTCCGTGGCGATTTTGTCTAGCGTGCTGGCGATTACCGCCAGCGTGGCGAGGTAATAGGCGTGCCGATCGCGCTGGATCACCTGGGAGGAAACCGCCGCGGCCTTCAATCCGAGGCGGGCGCAAATCTTTTCTTCGAGCTCGGGGCTGAGGTGGGCCAGGGTTCCCACGGCGCCGGAAAACTTGCCCACGCGCATGTCCTCGGAGGCGCGCTGAAAGCGCTCGATGTTGCGTTGCGTTTCGGAATACCAGTTGGCCAGCTTGAATCCGAAGGTGATGGGCTCAGCGTGGATGCCGTGGGTGCGGCCGACCATGGGCGTGTCCTTGAACTCCCAGGCGCGGCGCTTCAGGACTTCGGAGAGCCGTTCGAGATCGGCAGCGATGATGGAAGATGCCTGGCCGATCAGCAGGGCTTGCGCGGTGTCGACCACGTCGTTGGAAGTGAGGCCGTAGTGAAACCAGCGAGCCTCGGGGCCGACGATCTCGGCCACTGCGGTGGTAAAAGCGATTACGTCATGACGCACCTCTGCTTCGATTTCGTGGATGCGCTGCAGGTCGAAGTTGGCTCGTTTGCGAATGGCCCTGGCGGCATCTTTCGGAACCATGCCTGCCTCGGCCAAAGTTTCGGTGGCGGCGACTTCCACCGTCAGCCAGGTGCGGAAGCGGTTTTCGTCACTCCAGATGCGGCCCATGTCTGGGCGGGTGTAGCGCGGGATCACGGAGCATCACCTCTTGTTGGTTCTAGGCAAAACTAAGGGACTAGGGATTCTAAACGGTGGGGAACCTCGCTGGCCAGTCGGCTGCCGATCGAGCCAGGAAAGTTGCCGAGGCGGTGCGAGGTGTCCACCTTTTGCAGTTAGGTTTCATTGCGTATATATATCGTGATACGATATAACTGGGTCTCGGACATTGGTCTTGCTACGATATAATTTTTCTCCATGAAAAGGTTTCTGGACTTGGCTGATTATCAATCACTGGCGGAGTTGCGCTATCAGATCCGCCGTTTTCTTCATTTCAGCGAGCAGGCTGCCCGGAAAGCCGGGCTTGAGCCCCGGCAGCACCAGTTGATGCTGGCCTTGAAAGGTCTGCCCGCGGGAACGCGACCGAGGATTGGCGAGCTGGCGGAGCGGCTGCAAATTCAGCATCACAGCGCAGTCGAACTGGTAAACCGGCTGGCCGCAGGCGGTTATGTGAAACGTCATCGCGGAGGCGAGGATCGGCGCGAGGTCCTGCTTTCGCTGACTCCAAAGGGCGAGAGTATTTTGCGCACGCTTTCGCTCCATCACAAGGCCGAATTGTGCATGCGAGGGCCGGCGTTGGTCGCCGCCCTTAAACGCGCCATGCAAAGCGGGAACGGCGTCGTCGCGACGCGCCTCAAGAGGACGAGAAAGAACTGAAGGATGCAAGAAAACAGCAACAACGCAACTTCACGTCCGGCCACGATTGCGGTGACCGGAGGACAAGTTGGAGACATAAGAATGGCGGAACCGGCGCAGTTCCGCATGGTGCTGATGTCATTTCTGGCGGCAGGGATTGGGCTGGTCGCAGGTCTGATCGCGTTTGTGTTGTACAAACTGATTGGCCTTTTCACCAACATTTTCTTTTACCACCGC
Source organism: uncultured Acidobacteriota bacterium (assembly GCA_963762385.1). Taxonomy (GTDB): domain Bacteria; phylum Acidobacteriota; class Terriglobia; order Terriglobales; family Acidobacteriaceae; genus JABDBE01. The sequence continues at coordinate 955,931 of CAVXKN010000004.1, forward strand.
TTCGTCGCCGACTTCGTCAGCGCGCGCCATAACCAGCTTGGCTTGTGGGTGATTCCGATTCCGGTCATTGGCGGAATTATTGTTGGTTTCATGGCGAAGTATGGGTCGTCGAAGATTAAGGGGCACGGCATTCCCGAGGCCATGGAAGCGGTGATGCTGAACCGCAGCCGCATCGAGCCGCGGGTTGCAATCCTGAAACCGCTTTCGGCGGCGATTGCAATCGGCACCGGGGGCCCTTTCGGCGCGGAAGGACCGATTATTCAAACTGGAGGTGCGGTTGGCTCGCTGGTGGGGCAGGCGTTCCACACTACGGCTTCCGAGCGCAAGGTACTGCTGGCTTGCGGCGCGGCTGCGGGCATGTCGGCCACTTTCAACACACCCATCGCGGGTGTGATCCTGGCGATCGAACTGCTTTTGTTTGAATTTAAGGCGCGGTCGTTTATTCCTCTCGTCATTGCCAGCACGCTTGCCACCGCGGTTCATATGCAGTTGTCGGGAGCGGGTCCGATGTTCAAGGTTACGCCCATGGATTTCGGGATCCCGCAAGCCCTGCCGTTTTATCTGGTGCTCGGTTTGGTCTGCGGATTGGCTGCGGTTGGGTTCAGCAAGTTGCTTTACTGGACAGAAGATCAGTTCGAAAAACTGCCAATGGACGAACTCTGGTGGCCAGCGATTGGAGCGCTGGGCCTAGGGATCATCGGCTATTTCGTGCCTCGAGTTTTCGGCGTGGGCTATGACACGATCGGTGACATTCTGAATGCGAATCTGGCCTGGAAGCTGCTGCTGGTCGTGATGGTTGCGAAAGCGGTAGCGCTGGTCATCTCTCTGGGATCGGGAACATCGGGCGGCCTGCTCGCGCCTATGTTTATGTCGAGCGCGGCCTTGGGCGGTGTGTTTGCCACGGGCATGGATCGAATCTTTCCGGCGGCGAATCTGTCGGCGGGCGCTTTTGCGCTGGTCGCGATGGGCGCGGTTTTCGGGGCGGCGTCGCGGGCTACGTTCGCATTCATTATTTTCGCGTTCGAAATCACGCGGGATTACAACTCGGTGCTGCCGCTGATGCTGGTGAGCGTGATTGCCGACGGCATTGCGATGTGGCTCATGCCGAGGGCTTCGATCATGACGGAGAAGCTGGCGCGGCGCGGGTTGCACATCCATCAGGAGTACGAAGCAGACGTGCTGCAGCAGGTCAGGGTTTCCGAGACCATGGAGCGGGATGCGCCCACGCTGCCCGCCGACATGAAAGTCAGCGAATTATCAGACCTCATTGCACGACGTGATCCCGCGGTCACTCGACATCAGGGAATGCTTATTCTGGATTCCGAAGGCAAGCTGGCCGGCGTGATCACTCGTGGCGATGTCATGCGCGCCCTCGATGCGGACCCGAGCGGGGCGTTGACGGTGCTCGATGCCGGCACGCGCGACGTTGTGGTGACCTTTCCCGACGAGATGCTGCATGATGCTTCGGCCAAGATGCTGCGCAATAACATTGGTCGTCTGCCCGTCGTGGATCGCAAGGATCCACGGAAAGTGGTTGGTTATCTGGGTCGGCCTGGGATCATGGCCGCGCGCTTGCGCCGTCTGGACGAAGAGCATGTGCGGGAGCCGGGTTGGATCAAAGGGTTCTAGTCGGTTCGCAAAGAGTGTGGCCAATCCGCGCGAGATCCTTCACCGGCTGCGCCGGTCCGGGAAAGAATATCTGTTGGGAAATCTTCGTATCAGTGATCGGTGGAAACAGGCGCGTCGTCCAGCGGTGATTTGCTTTGTTGAGAGGTTGAGGCGGCCTTCGCTGCCTCGATCAGCGGTTTCAGGGCGCGCACCGAAACGCCTAGCGTGCCTCCGGAGAAGCCGTCGATATAGGCGGCATTGACGCCGATCACTTCGCCTCGCGAGTTGAAGACTGGGCCGCCGCTTCCACCGTGGGCTGTGGGGGCGTCGTAGATAAGTTTGTCGCCGACCACATCTCCCAAATGTCCGCAGGTCGAGGACGGGCGAATTAACGAGAGCGCGGCCAGTTCGTCCGCGGCTCCCTGATCATCCCGACGGTAGGCCAGGCGCTCGTAGACGGCGGGCGGCGATTTCGCCACCATACCCACCACGCCCATGGGATATCCAACTACGGCAACCAGCTCGCCGGGATTCGGAATATCGGCGGCCAAAGGCAGAGGCTGAAGCTCGTGCACAGCCTGCATATCTTCGAGGTGAAGAGGGGCAATGCGGAGAACGGCCAAATCTCCCTGAGACGACAGGACTGCCGGAGTGACGTCGAACGGCGTGGGCAGTCCGGGAAAGAAAGCTAGCAGTTTTTCCAGGCGCGGGGTTGCGCCCCTGCGAATTAACAACGCGGACTGAGAATCTTCGTACCAAGGTTCGGCCACGTGACGATTGGTCGCAAGCAGCCCCTCGGAGACCACGAAGCCGGTGCCGGAGATGCGCGCGCGAAACTCCGGCTGGTGGCCGGGGAATCCAACACGATAGACGCCGAAGATAAAGCAAATGGAATTACGATACCGGTGCAGGACCAGGGCGGGCATGGCCTGCTCTTGCTCAAGCTCTTGCACTTGGTGTCCAAGCTTCAGCACCTGGCGTTGCAGATCGTCTTGCTGTTCGCTGGTTTGTTGTGCGCTCTTCTGAAGACCGGTCTTCTGGGGATCGCGCGGGTGTGCAGCCGGAGAATAGCTGACCATGAAAATCAGCCCGACGACCAGGCAGACTCCCAGCACAGCTTCGAGCATCCGTTGCCAGTCGGTGCAGACTCGTTCTTCGCGAACTTGTGAATCATTTTCGGCCATGCATCCCTTTTCACACGGCTGCCGCGGCGAGTTGGAGGGGAGAATTTTGGGCCAGTTTGCCGGATGTGTGAGGCTCTATTCTGCGCCTCGAGTCGTACGGTTCCTACGGTACGGAGGACGATGTCCAACCGGAGCAGGTCAGCGAACGCATGGGTTACCTTACGGCAATTACGAATGTGCGATGCCCACCATGGAGAGAAGATTCGAAGCGACGAGCTAGGCGAAAAGATCTATGGCAGTCGCTTTAGGATGCAAGTACCGATCCCAGGACTGGCGATTCGCGGCCAGGGCAGTCTCGGCGGATTCCGCAGGCACAATGGTTCCGACAAGCGCACGACATTGGTTCAGTTCCGCTACCGGGTTCGAGTTCCACGATATAGGCCGAGGCGCATCGCGCTTCTGGCTGGTCGCCCAAGGTCGCGGTCTCCCCAGGTCGGCGATGAGGTCGCGAAGCATGCTGGACGCGCCGGCGCTCATACGCAGGAACTCCAAGGAGATTCCAGAACGGTCATGAACTGCCTTGACGTGGGCAAGGGCGCGGAAAAACCATGAGTTCACTTTCACCAGAATCTCGGTCCTATCGCCTAGGTCGAACGGGGAACTAGTTTCGATGTTTTCGATGCAGCATCCGCCCAGACCCAGGTCGCGGATCGTGCCGCTCAGGAGGTTTCCGCTTAAGGGCAGACTTGCGATTCGGACGTGACCGCTGCAGGAATACCGTTGGGTACGACGACGGTCGGCGAGCAAATCGGATAATCGGGTCTGGCGCCTCATCGATACTTCGATGGTATAGCTGTCCACAGAGGTCACCAATGGCCAGAAAGTACCGCACTTCGGAGAACTGAAGTAACTGTCGCCGGAGCGGACGGGCTGCACGAGCTGGGAATTTACCTCCCCCGGCTATGAATCTGATAACTCGCTAAGTCTGTTTGATGCCCAGGCGTTTGGCCATCTCTTCGTAGAGGAAGCCTTCGCCTTGGCGATAAGGCTGGACCCATTCGCCGTCGATAACGAACTGCGGGATGGCACGCTTGCCGGTCCGCTTCACCACTTCGTCGGCAGCTCCGGGGGTGGTTTCGATATCGATGTCCTGAAACGCGATGTTGTGCTCTTTCAGAAAGCGCTTGGCTTCTCGGCAGTCCGGGCACCAGAAAGCGGAGTAAACGGTTACTTGCATCGTCACATCTAGATGCTGGCATTTGGCGGAAAGTCGCAGTTCGCTTTGCTCTCCCCGGATGACCGCACTACGTGTTTATCGATCTACTCAATCTTGGCTATTCCCGGCGCGACGTTGGGAAACTTGGCGATGACTGCGGGATCGTGTCCGGGAATGATGAGGCCGGGGCTGCTGGCGATTTGTTTCATGCGATCCTGGGCGCGAAGGTTGGAGGCGGCATCGAGCGTTTCTGCGATGGGCACGTGCTTTTCCAGATTTTCGTAGAGATACATGTTGTCGCTGGCCAGCACGACCGTTCCCGCGCGGGTGCTCACGCCGACGTATTGCGAGGCGTAGGTGTGGCGGCCGCCGGTGTAGCAAGTGATGCCAGGGAGAATTTCCTGGGCGTCGCCGTTCACCAAGCCTACGCGGCCCTGCGTGTTCAGCCTTACCAGTGTGAGCACGTCGTCGGCGTCGATGCCGTCGTGGGCTTCCTTGGTTTGCCAGGCTTCTCCGGCGTAGTACTGCAGCTCATCCTTCTGAATCCAGATGCGGGCGTTAGGGAACAGGTCCATGCCGTCGGCGTGGTCCCAGTGCATGTGGCTGATGATGACGTCGGTTATGTCCTCAGGCTTGAGGCCGAGCGGCTTCAGCGCGTCGGAGGGTTTGACGAAATCATTGACGTGCCAATCCTTGAAGAAGCGATCGTGATAGAAACCGGAGTCGAGAAGAATATTGCGGCCGTTGCCGCGGACGAGCCAGATCATCATGGCGAGATCGAGTTTGCGTGACGGATCGACGTCGGGGACTAACTCGGAAACGGGGAAGCCGGGCAGCGTGGCGTAACGAATGGCGTAGATCTCGTATTGTGGTTTCGATTGTGCGGCTAGCGGACCGATCGAGAACACCGCGATGACCAGAGACAGGAAAATGCGATACAGGCTCATGAAGAATTCCTTAGAGTTCGGCAAGAATAGTTATTCTCGCACAAGAGAACTGGACGGGGCATTGACGATGCATACGTGGCTCCGGACGCCCCGTCCGAGGCCTTCGAAGGTAGGCAAGATCTGCCCAGTGGGATTGGGCTTTTCCATCGAGATTTGCTCGGCGTCGGACGAGTTGGGCGTATTTCTCTGGAGATTCTTATTAACTGTGAATTTCGGCCGGGCCGCACGGGCGTGGACGTCCACGCCTACATTGGCCAATCAATTTGGCGTGCACTAAGGGGCGTATCGCGCGGGTTGTGGCTGGGGGCTTGCTCACAGAATCATACAGAATAGCGCTGCCCCGCCAAACTAAAGTCTAGGACGCTGGCGCCGATCTATTCTGCCAAGTTGAATTCGAGGCGCATTGGGTGCGTCTTTAGGAAAGGGAGATTCTTTATGTCCGTTTCAGGTATTTCCAGCAGCAGTCTTTTCGATCTGCTTGAGTCAGCCAGCGCGCAGAGCCAGAAGCAGCAGGTGCAGCAAGAAGTCCAGCAGTTGGGGAAGGACTTGTCGGCGGGAAACCTCTCCGCCGCGCAAGCTGATTTCGCCACCTTACAGAAGAATGATCCGCAAGCCAGCACCGCAACATCGTCAACCAGCAACAATCCCATTGCTCAGGCTTTTCAGCAGTTGGCCCAGGATATGCAGTCGGGAAATCTTTCGGGGGCTCAGCAGGATTTTTCGACGATTCAGCAAGATACTAAGAGCCACGGCGGCGGGCACCACCACCACAGCCATGCACAGGATTCGAGCGCGGCGCAAAATCCTGTCGCCCAGTTGTTCACCGAATTGGGGCAGGCGTTGCAGTCCGGGAATCTGTCGGCGGCGCAGCAGGCTTACACAACATTGCAGCAGGATTTCCAATCGGCCTCAAGCAACGGCGCCCCAACCAGTTCATCGACCGCTTAGGCAGCGTGCGACTCCGAGATCCTGTCAACCCGCGCGAGATCCTTTGCGGCCTGGCGGCTACTCAGGATGACGTCATGTAACCAGCAAACTTTCCTGAGACCGACGTCATCCTGAAAGCCGAAGCAAGAAACCGACGTCATCCTGAACCGGCGCCAGCCGGTGAAGGATCTCGCGCGGAGTGCCGAGACTCTGTGCGAGCCATAGCTAAAACAGACTTCCCAGGACCACTGACACGATAATCGCTCAAACCCGCTGCAGCTCATGCAGCGTGCGCTCGTTCACCACGTTCCCGGTGTTCAGCGTGGAAGCCGGCTCAAAGAGCACAACCCAGCATTCCTCTTCGGCTACGGGACGGTGCTCGACTCCCCTCGGAACCACGAGAAACTCGCCTTCTTCCAGCCATACCTGGCGGTCGCGGAACTCCATCCGAAAACGGCCTTTCGCTACCAGAAACATTTCGTCTTCATTCTCGTGATGGTGCCAGACGAACTCGCCGGTGAATTTACCAAGCTTTACCATTTGGCCGTTCAGTTCGGCCGCGATGTGCGGTTTCCAGGATTCATTAATCTGTGCGAACTTCTGGGCAATGTTCACTTTCTCCATGCTACCTCCCGTGAATCTTTCGCTGCTGAAGTGCCGCGATGGTTTATAGATGCGCGGCCTGCGGGTTAGCTTCACGCTGGAACCCCGGTCAGGCCGAGCAAAGCCCGGCCGCCTGGCGTAGTGCCCCAGGTCCGGGTCAAACACCCGGACCCACACTCCTGCGGATGGGGAACTTTCCGCATCCTCAGGTCGTACATAACATTTGTTCGGGCACGGATAACGATCTTTACGGTGCCTCGTCTAACCAGTAACTGATTCGTATTAGCGAATGGGAGCAGGCATATGATTTCGGCAAAAGCAAGCTACTGGATGGCGGTGGGTGTACTGGCTTTGTTCCTCGGCAATCATTTAGCGACCCGTTATGAGAATGAGGCCGGCCGCCTTGCCAGCCGGTCACTGGCCGTAGCTGAGCGGATATCCGGCCAAGCAACTCGGTTTATGGCCACCGCGGAAATGATGCTTGGCGGCGGCGAAACCCGCTTCGTTCATGCGCAGAACGCGACGGCTTGTGCTCAGACTCGGCTGGCTTCCGTCGAGACGGCGCTCGCCAGCCACGAGGCTGATCTGGCAAAGATTCAAGCCGAGCGCGAACAACTGATGAACTTGCAACAGCTACGAAGCACGATCGTTTGTCCGCGGCAGAATCTAAGGATAGCCATGCCTCGGTTGCACGGGGATGGAACCATTTAAGATCGAAAACCGGCCTCGCACTGCAACGGCCCAAATTTTCTGCTTCCTTTTCTCGCCTCTCATAGTCCAATCAAACGTCCCACCGGAGGACTTCATGCAGGAAACCCCGCAGCAGTACATACAGCGCATTCTCGGCTTCATCGATGGCAAAGACCCGTTGCAGGTCCAGCGCGATACTCCGAAGAAGCTGCAAAAGCTGATCAAACCGCTGAGCAAGAAGCAACTGACCCAACGGCCGGAACCAGGAAAGTGGTCGATCGCGGAGATTCTCGCTCATCTGGCCGACGCGGAACTGGTCGGCGGATGGCGCATGCGTCTGATCCTGGGCAGCAATGGCGTGTCCGTGCAGCCTTTTGATCAGGATGTCTGGGCCGAAACGTTTGCTTATTCGCAACGCGATCCCGCGGCCTCTATCGAAACCTTTCGCGTCCTGCGGGAGAACAACCTGGCCATGCTGAAGACGCTGCCCAAGAATCTGTGGGAGAACTACGGCATGCATCAGGAGCGCGGCAAGGAGACGATCACCCACATCGTCCGCATGTTCGCCGGCCACGATCTGAACCACCTGGGGCAAGTGGAGAGGATCGCGAAAGAGAGCCGAAGCAAGCGGGCCGCGTGATCTTTACGTAGGCCCGAGCGTCCGCGCTGGTGCGACGAGCGGATCGAGGCCGCAGGTGGTGGTCACCAGGGTTTCGTTGCTGATGACCGCTTGCGCTGTCGCAGCCGGTGTCGCCAAAAGCGACATCACGACCAACGAGAATCCGGCGATTCTTGTGAATAAATGTCGGAATTTCATTTGCTAGCCTCCGTTGCAATCTGGTAGCGCGAATATTGGACCCCGATTCTACAACGATACAGCCCGGTCTCCGATTCGGAGCACAGAGGGACGGACTCGAATTAGCACTCTTTTGTTCAATGCACCAACTTTCATCTACCTCAATTCGCAAAAAGCAGTTATAGTTATTTCCGCTCAGCGATTCACTGACGACAACTGACCTGTTCTGATGGCGCGAAAAAGCGGTTCCACCATCTCGCAGGAGGAGTTGTATCCACCGGCCCACGAGCCGGCGCGCCCAGCGCCCGATGGCGCACTCGACGACGCGCGCATGCTCGACTTGGAGGTGGAACAGGAATCGCCCTTCCTGCGCGGACAAAAGCGCGTCTCGGTTCGCCGGGGATCTCTACCCAAAAAAGCTGCCACTGGTCTGACTTGGGGCATCCTTGCCTTGGGTGTCGTGTTCGTTTGTAGCGCGGCGGTTGCGGGCTTGTATCACTACGGCGAACGCTCGTGGCGTTTCCGGGTCGACTCCAGCGATGACATTGACATCACGGGACTGCACAACGTCACTCGCTATCAAGTGTTGGAAGTCATGGGCGGCGACATCGGACGTAACATCTTCTTCGTACCTCTGACCGAACGAAAGCAGACTCTGGAAAAAATTCCCTGGGTGGAATCGGCCAGCGTGATGCGTTTTGTCGCCAACCACCTGCAGATTGAAATCCACGAGCGCACGCCGGTGGCTTTCGCTCGCGTTGGATCCAAAATCATGCTGATCGACCCGGTGGGCACGCTGATGGATCTGCCCGCGGCGGGCAAGAAAAAGTATTCATTCCCCGTGATCCTCGGAATGAATTCGGGCGAGCCGGCATCCACGCGCGCTGCGCGCATGAAAATCTATAACGACCTGGTCAGCCAACTGGATGCGGGTGGGGCACACTATTCACAGGATCTCAGCGAAGTTGATCTCTCCGACACCGAGGATGTCAAAGTGCTTCCCAGCGACCCGCAAGGCGAAGTGCTGGTGCATCTGGGATCGTCCAACTATCTCGAGCGCTACAAGGTTTACGTGAGCCACGTGCGCGAGTGGCGGCAGCAGTTCGACAAACTGGAATCGGTCGACTTGCGCTATGACGGGCAGATTATCGTGAACCCGGATTTGCAAGGGACGATCAAGCAACCGCCGCTTTCAAAGTCCTCAGCCAAGATTGCCATGGCGGCGGGGATGAAACCGGCGGCGCTAATCACGCGCCAGTTTCCCGACTTAAAATCGATGCCCGCTCTAAGCCCGGCCTCGCCGACAAAAGTTGCCACCAAGAAAACCGCAAAAAAAACACGCCACAAAACGGCAGCAAAAATGACACCGAAACCAAGCGTGCTGGCGCAGAACCAAAGCGCAGTCAAGCCCAATCCTCCGGCGACGCAATCGCCCTCGGCGCCGAGCGCATCAGTGCCCAGCACACCATCACCGAGCGCATCAGGAAAAACAACTTCAGCCGCGCCCCCGGCGACGGGGACGGTCGCGGTGAAACCAGGAACCAAACCGAGTCCAGCGATTGCCAAGGGAGATCATCCATAGGCATGGCGAATCCGCAGCACAATTTTCTGACGGCGATTGACGTAGGTAGCGCCAAGACCTGCGTGCTGGTGGCGGAAGTCGCCGACTCCGGCCTGCGCTATCGCGGACACGGAATTTCCGAATCGCGCGGTTCTCGTAAGGGCGTAATCGTCGATCTGGAAAAAGCGATTGCGTCGATCCAGAAAGCGGTGGAGCAGGCGGAAGACGTTTGCGGCGCACCCATCGAGCATGCGCTGCTGGGCGTTGCCGGATCGCATGTTCGCGGCATGAACAGTCACGGCGGACTCAGCCTGGGCACGCGCGCTCGCGAAATTGCGCGCGACGAAATCCGCCTAGCCGTCGACAAAGCCCGCGCCATTCCGCTTCCCGCCGACCGCGAAATTCTGCACCTTCTGCCGCAAGAATTCATTCTCGACGAACAAAGCGGCGTGCATGATCCGCTGGGCATGATGGCCATGCGCCTCGAAGTCCGCGTACACATGGTCACCGCCGGTTCGAGCGCGACCCAAAACGTGGTCACAGCCGTGAACCGCGCCGGCGTCCACGTCGACGACACCGTCTTCGAGCCGCTCGCCTGCGCCGATGCTGTATTACGCGCCGACGAACGCGAACTCGGCGTATGCCTGATGGATCTGGGCGCAGGCTCGACCAGCCTGATCGTCTTCCAGGAAGGCGCGGTAATTCACACCGCCGTGATTCCAATCGGCGGCGATCATTTCACCAGCGACCTTTCAGTCGGGCTCTGCACTCCGCTCGCCGAAGCGGAAAAAATCAAGAAGCTCTACGGCAATGTGATCGTGACTCTGATTCCCGAAGGCAACGAAGTCGAAGTTCCATCAGTCGGCGATCGGCCCTCACGGTTGATCTCACAGCGCATGGTCGGAGAAATTCTCGAGCCGCGAGCCCGCGAACTATTCGAGATGCTCCGCGACAATTTGCGGCACAGCGGCATGCTCGACGTTTGCGTGGGCGGCATTGTGTTGAGCGGAGGCACGTCGCGTCTGGCAGGGATTCTCGATATCGCGGAATCCGTGTTGCGGCGCCCCTTGCGTTTATCCTGGCCGACGGCGCTGGCGAAAATGCCGTCGACATTAGCCGAGCCCGAGTACGCTACGGTTCTGGGAATGATTTTCTACGGCCATCGCTCGCGAATCGCCCGCGGCTTGCAAGACACCCGCTGGAGTTCACGCCTGATGGGACTATTCGCAAAAAAGGGAGCATGAAAATCAAAAGCTTCAACCACAAAGGACACAAAGATTCACAAAGGTTTTTGTTAGTCGTGTTTCCTTTGTGTACCTTCGTGTCCTCAGTGGTTAACGGGTTTAGCAGGGCAGAACGAAAATCCATCGAGGTGCAGTAACCATGAAAAATGAAAACGACATTCGCATCAGCTTTAACGAAGAAGCCCGCAACGACGCCAAAATCAAAGTCATCGGCGTAGGTGGAGGCGGCGGCAACGCCGTGAACCGCATGATCGATGCCGGCATGGAAGGCATCGAGTTTGTAGTCGCGAACACCGACCTTCAAGCCCTGCGCATGTCGCGCGCGCCCATGAAGATTCAGCTGGGCGTCAAGCTCACCAACGGCCTGGGCGCGGGCGCGAATCCCGAAGTCGGACGCAAAGCCGCCCTCGAAGACTCCGACAAAATCATCGAAGCCCTCGAAGGCTCCGACATGGTCTTCGTCACCACCGGCCTCGGCGGTGGCACCGGGACTGGCGCAGCGCCAATCATCGCGTCACTCGCCAGCGAGATGGGCGCCCTCACTGTCGCGGTGGTCACCAAGCCATTCGCCTTCGAAGGCAAACGCCGCATGCAGCAGGCAGAACGCGGCATCTCTGAACTGATGGAATCCGTCGACACTACCATCGTCATCCCCAACGAAAAACTGCTGGCGGTCGCGCAGGATGCCGGCTTCTTCGAATCTTTCCGCATCGCCGACGACATCCTCCGCCAAGGCGTGCAGGGCATCTCCGACATCATCACCATTCCGGGGATCATCAACCGCGACTTCGCCGATGTGAAAGCCATCATGGCCGGCATGGGCTATGCCGTCATGGGCGCGGCCACGGCCAACGGGGCACGACGCGCGACCGAAGCCGCACAAAAAGCGATTGCCTCGCCGCTGCTCGAAGCTGGAGCCATCGACGGCGCTCGCGGCATCTTGATCAACATTACGGGATCCACTTCGCTCAAACTCGCCGAAGTCCAGGAAGCCTGCACCATCATTCAAAGCGCCGCGCACGAAGATGCCAACATTATTTTTGGCGCTGTGCTGGATGAAAAGATGAAAGACGCGGTGAAGATCACGGTCATCGCCACCGGATTCAAAGACTCCGATCAGCGCCATCGGCGGCAGGAAGAGCGATCAAGCTTTGTCGTCTCGCGTGAGCACGATTCGCGCCACGACGATTTTTTCGACGAGCCTCGGCAAGAACGCGAGTTTGATCCCGAGCCACCACCTCCGCCGATGGTGATGGAACAATCCGCGCCGCATGCCGCCGCTGTGGCTTCAAACGAATCCATCTCCGTCGACAGCATGCGCAACGCCATGATCGCGAATTTCGAGCAGTCCGATTTGGACGTTCCAGCATTCCTGCGCAAACGGGGTGAAACCATGTAGCGCCGGAATAAGAGGAAAATACTTTCCACTAAGGGGCAGTATCGTTCCAGTAACTGCGGGATGTTACCAAAGGGCTGTGCCGGTGCCTGGAATGCATGGCAACTCTTTTATTGGCAAAGGGTTAGATTACCTGGCGACGGTTTTGCGAAACTTACGTTTTGGATTGCTTATCTTAACGAAGTTTCATAACATCTAGATCAGTGGGGACTTAGCCGGTGGCGTCGATCATTGGCCGGTTTCTTGCTACGTATAACAGTGATCTCCGGGGACAAGAAATTGAATTCAGGGAAGCGTTTCGCTGGCATCGGCCTTTTTCTCGCAGTCATCTTTATTCTTGTGCTTTGCCAGGCTGGCATCGCCGCCACCGTCAGCACGCATTCTTTGACGCCGCACAAACCCAAGCAAAAAATTAGTGAAACTCAGCACGCGCGCAGGCGCATGCATCACTTGGCGCACGCCCGCGCTACGACGGCTACAACCACGGCTACGCATACCACGCTGCATACTCGGCATCGCTACTACGAACGCTTCTACACCAGCTCCTTCGCCCAAGATATTACCGAAGGTGACGTCACCACCGGCGAAGATCCGGTCGTGCGCGAAGCCGCCATCGACGCGCTCGGCGGCATGAATGGTACGGTCGTGGCCATCGAGCCCACCAGCGGACGCATTCTCGCCATGGTGAATCAGAAGCTCGCGCTTTCGAGTGGCGCGCAACCCTGCTCCACCATCAAACTTTCTGTCGCTCTCGCCGCTCTCAATGAAGGCATTATCACCAAGGAAACCGAAGTCCGTTTGGGTGGCCGCTATCACATGAATTTGACCATGGCGCTGGCCCATTCAAACAACGCATATTTTGAAGCCCTCGGCCGTCAGCTAGGATTCGAGAAAGTCAGTTACTACGCCCATCAATACGGACTCGGCGAATTGGCCGGTTACAGCATTCCTGGCGAACAGCTGGGAATTTATCCCAACGAAGAAATCTCGTCCAAACTCGGCGGCGTCGGCAAGATGTGCTCTTTCGGCGAAGGCGTTTCCGTGACCCCGCTGCAGCTTGGCGCGCTGGTCTCAGCCATCGCCAACGGCGGCACGCTCTACTACCTGCAGCACCCCACCAAGCCTGAAGAGATCGCAGACTTCCAGCCCGTGGTCAAGCGTCGCTTGGACATCGCTCCGCTGATCCCCGAAATTTCTGACGGCATGGAAGGCGCTGTAGAATTCGGCACCGCCCGCCGCCTCCGCACCAACTTCAGTGAAGAAGAAGTTCTAGGCAAGACCGGAACCTGCTCTCACGCCGGCACCCGCTTCGGCTGGTTTGCTTCCTACGCCAAAACCAACGTTGGTCACATTGTCGTGGTTGTTTTCCTCGAAGGTGGACGCCCGACGTTCGGCCCCAAGGCGGCGGAAATTGCCGGAGTTATGTATCGCAATCTCTACGATCACAACTTCTTCATGACGAAGCCCACACTGCCGTCCAACACCGCAATCTTCAGTCCGCTGGGCACGCAACAATAAACCGCCTCACCCGGCCAGGCCACTTCTTGAGCGTTACCAGCGTAATATTCCGCAATGGATTCATAGACGACACCGCTCCGCACCTCCGGTGTAAAATCAGGGATAGGATATTCCCTTTCGGAGACACTATGAAAAGAATTCCTGCTCTCATCCTTCTGGTTGCTTTGACTGTCGCATCGTCGTTACCCGCCGGCGCTCAAATCTTCATGGGTCCGAACAGCGCCAAGCAGGCCCAGAAGGCGGGCGAGAAGCAGCAAAAAGCGCAAAACAAGGCCGCCAGGAAACAGCAGAAAGCAATCGCTAAATCCGAGAAGGCCCAACGCAAGGCCGCCAAACGAGCGCAACGCCACGGATAAATCCCCGCCAATCGTCAAAGTCCCCCACGCCCGAATCCTTCCAATCCAAAAACTGAGAACCGAGAACCGCCAACTGCCAACTGGTTTTCTTAAGATTCCGGAGTCCCAGCGCTCGCCGTGCGCCAGACCTGCAACGATTTGCGCAATTGACAAACCAACGCAAAGCGAACAAGATGGTCCGCACATTTCAGGTAACGCCAGGTCCAGCCTGAAACGATTCGCGGCTTGAATGAGGAGGGAGCATGTCCGACCCTCGGGAACGCTCTAGCGCAATCACCACCGTTGCCTGTCTACTCGTTGCGTCTTCGCTGTTCTGTGGCGTAGCCAGCGCCGCGCCTTCCATCACTCTCTCCAAGAAATCCGGCCCGCCGACCAGCCGGATTCTGGTCTCAGGCCACGGCTTCGCGCCCAACGTAGGCGTAGACATTTTCTTTGACACGAAAGACAAAGCGCTCGTGGTCACGAACGCAAAGGGAGAATTCCACGACGCAAGAATCTTCGCTCCCCGTAGCGCACATCCCGGCCAACATTGGATCACGGCTTTAGAACGGAACAACGACAAAGGCGCTCAAGAGCCGTTTCTCGTGCAAACCGATTGGAGCCAGTTCCACTTCGATGCCGACGGCACGCGGCTGAATCCTTATGAGAACGTGCTCGATCGTCGAACCGTGCGCAACCTGGGTATCAGGTGGAAGAAATACCTCACCGGCACCTACGACGATTCTTCACCTGCTGTGGTAAACGGAATCGTTTATACCGGCTCGGACTCAGACTACGTTTACGCATTCAATGCTCGGAGCGGCACTCTGCTATGGAGGCATAAGGTACTTGCCTCCAGCGCGTATAACTTGTCGAACCAAGCGGCGACGTACACCACGCCATCCGCGACCGCGGGTGAGGTAAACAGCTCGACGGGGAAGCTCCACAGTAGCGCGCCTGTGTCAGCGTTCAGTGCGTAGAGTCACTACTGATTGATATGCACCCGCCCTCGGCGCATTTAGATGCCGCGCAGCTGGGCGTATGCCTCTTTAGCAAACGTCTCAGCCCGGGGGCGGCGAAGGAGCCATCGCGGCGGATTCGCGGAAAGTGAAGGATGGTTACGTCTGCAAGTCCCTGAAATGGAGAAACGAAAAAGTTGGTCGGCCTTAGCAGACGATTTTAGAACTTTTCTTGTGCCGGGCGAGGCCCTGACTGGACGTTTGGTCTAGCCGCCTTAAAGCTACTGGTCACTGCCGCCGGACATTCGCAAGCTCCGCCGGAGATAAGTGAAATCGGGATGTTACACAACATTTGAGGATGGCTTCAACCATCTCCGGCGGCAGGCGACGAGCGCTCAATCAACGAATCCAGTCTCTAGTTGCTGCAGCCGTCTTTCTTGCCGAACGTTACTACACCAATGTCGGTGAGGCCAAGATAATTGAAAACGCCCTTGCCGATCTGACCCTTGCTGGCGGGAGCCGTGAACATCTCGAAGTCACAACAGTCGCCTTCGCCCGATGGAAAGGTGAAAGTTACAGTCATGAGTCCTTCGACGACCGTGAAATAGCCGGGATACCCGTTGTTCTGGCCGTTCAGCACGGCCTCGCCGCTATGACGGAAGCCGTAGCTGCCATCGTCGGTCAGAGATATGCAGTTCTTGCCGTTGTCCCGCTGCGAGTGGGTCACAGTCGCCGGCCAATCGCCGGTGTAGCTCTGCGCCATGGCAGCGCTGGTCGTGAAGGCGAAGGCTGCAACCACAAAGACCGTTGCAATGGACCCGATGTGTCTAGTCATTTTGCTACCTCGGAATGGGAGTCGAAGATTTCTCTTCGCGCCCTGAAACATAACCGAGGAAGACTAAGCCAGTTGTCATCGGAGTGTAAAACTGTTGTAAAAGGCCCTGAGAGCTGGCGCAAATTGTCGAAAACACGATTACGCTCAAAACCCCTCAATGAGCGTAACCGCGATTTTTCGCCAACTAGGAGCGAGTGTACATCTCGAAACCCGTCCGACAGATGAGCAGCCAGTGTGAATGCGCCCGCCCATGCTATCCGTATACCGCTTTCGAATGCGCTTGCGACCCCAACCAGATGGACACACGGGGCCGATGCCATCACAAATAGCAGCAATGTCGGCACAGAGAGACGATTTGCAACAGTTGGCATCCCACAGACTTCTCAGACGGCTTTAGTGGCGTGACCACAATCACTGACAAATACAACACTCAGCGTTACTAGTTCTTTCAGAGGCGCAGTCTGTCGATTCGACCTTTGATCGCCTCGCCAAGGATCACGACACAATCGTTGCAGTCAAAGTGGGAGGAAGACTATGGCAACAGGCTCTATCGCACTCATTACCCGCTGGATTGCTCGCGTATGGAGCATTCTCAGCATAGTTTTTGTTCTGGTGTTCGCCGTCGGCGAAGGCATGGCAGGCGGCGGTCCACGACCGGGGCTTCGGGAATGGGTTGGTCTCGCCCTCTTTCCCATTGGAGTTGGCGTCGGGCTGGCCGTGGCTTGGTTCCGTGAGGAGCCTGGCGGGATACTCGCGTTGGGATCTCTGATTGCATTCTACGTTTGGAATTTGCTCCGCTCCGGACATTGGCCTCGGGGCCCCTATGGCTTCTTAGTCGCGGCGCCAGGACTTCTCTTTTTCATGGCGGGATTTCTGTCGCATCGCAATGCTATCCGGCCGACCACATAACCGATTCTGGAACTGGCCAGCCCCACAAAATCGCGTGCGGAATTTTGAGGATGCCTTTTCACTCACGGCATGGCTTCAACCGCGCTCTCTCTGAAAGCGATTATGAGAGGTAAGGGGCGGACTTTGTTGTAGACCTTTACGCTCAAGTGCTCCGGCCCGTAACGCCAGATGAGCGCTATGGCGATGTTACAATAGCTGAGCCCAAGCCAAGAATGCGACAGACCTCAAGCATGCGCGCAAGGATGGGATTACAGAGGAACGCTTGCCACGCTGCGGTGAGAGTCGTGATTGCTGACTTACGATCGCCCGACTGATCGAAAATCCCATTTGGCGCTTTTGCGACATCCATTGTCGCCTTATCGAAAGCGCGCGCCACTGACAATCGGTAGGCTAGGGTCAAACTTTCACCCCTTCGTAGCACGTTACGATCCGGGGCCAGAAAAGTGTTCCCAGACTATAGTCATGAAGATCAAAACCTTGCTATTCATTCTCGCCGCCTTGTTGCTTGGAGCACGCGGTCTCGATGCACAAACTGCGCCCGACAGTGCTCTGCTCATCCTTGCTAATGACGACAACGCACTTCTTATCGTCAACCCTGCCAGCCTGAAAGTGACCGCCAAGTTTCCCGTCGGTCCTGATCCGCACGAAGTGATTGCCTCGACCGACGGAACCACTGCATACATCTCTAACTACGGCGGCGGCGCGTACAACACGCTCACCGTGGTTGATCTCGCTGCGAAAAAAGTCTTGCCGACCATCGATCTCGGCGCTCTGCGCGGCCCGCACGGGTTGGCGTTCGCCGGCGGCAGAGTGTGGTTTACCGCCGAGGCTTCCAAGGCGATCGGCAGCTACGATCCCGCAACCAAGCGGGTCGATTGGATCATGGGCATCGGGCAGAATCGCACCCACATGATCTACGTTTCCCCCGACCTCAACCAGATTTTCACCACGAACGTCAGTTCCGCCAGCGTCAGCATCATTGAAAAGATCGGCGGTGGCGCGGCGACCGGGCCGTCGAGTGGAGACTGGAACGAAACCGTCGTTCCTGTCGGTCGCGGGTCGGAGGGATTTGACGTATCTCCCGATGGCAAGGAAATCTGGGTCGCCAACGCCGACGACGGTACGGTTTCTATCATCGATGTGGCGAGCAAGAAGGTCATCGACACCTTGGCCGCGAACGTCAAGGGAGCGAATCGGCTGAAGTTTACCCCGGATGGCAAGCTGGTGTTTATTTCGAGCCTTAGCAAGCCCAATGTCACCGTTTTCGACAGGGTTACCCGAAAAGTGGCGAAGCTTATAAAAGTGGGAGATGGCGCTGCCGGAATTCTTATGCAACCCGACGGGTCGCGCGCCTACGTGGCCTGCTCGCCCGATGGGTACGTCGCCGTAATCGATTTACATTCGCTCGAAGTTGTGGGCCGCATCGAAGCCGGTCAGGGACCCGACGGCCTCGCCTGGGCCGGACACTAAATACCCAGGCCACGCCTCCCCATTGCCAAATCCCCCCTTGCCAATGTCAATTGTCGTCGAATGGGCACACGTCCAACTGGCGAGCTTCTCCACTGACCCGGCGATACGATGCCATCCACCGCGTCTTCGACTTCGCAATCGTGCCGCTGATTTTCCCCGCCGCACTTTGCCGCTGCCGCAACCCACTCGATTGTGAAACGTTCGCCAAGCTCACATTCGGCTGGACCAAATCCACCACGCCGCCGTAGGCGTAATCGAACGCGGCTGTCACGTTCCGTGTCAACTGGCGCTGCATCACCAGGCGCACCCCTTCCGTGTGGAAATTGCTTCCCTGATACGTAAACGTTCCCGAGTACACATCGGGCAGAACCGTTCCATTGTCGGTGGTGAATTCTCCAACCCCGTCAGCGCCGGATCGGATACGCGATCCGCATACACTGCCAGTTGCAGGTTGGTCTTGTCCATGCGCCGCGAAAGCGAAACTTCATTGTGATGCGCGTGCTCCACCGTCGGCGAGTACGCCGTCATGCTCACCCGCGGCGTAGACTCATCCGCATCCATGGGCACCGAATCAAAGGCAAAGTTTCCCCACGCCTTGAATCCCTCCAATCCACAACTGAGAACCGAGAACCGACAACTGGCAACTGGTTTTCTTGTATCCCACTGCCTTAAAGGTTCATGGTCGCGGGTGCTTGAGCACTTCGTGAATGATCGCGACGGGCGCTTCTCGAACGACCTGATTTCGGGTCCTCGTCAACCTGCTTCACTTCATCATTATGTCGCACAGCGATCGCTAGCCGAGCGTCCCGTTGCGCTCGCTTCTTTGGGCGAGACGCTGGAGTTGCCCTGCGTGCACGCCAGCCACCCAATCGTACGTGGCCGCTGGGCCGACCCGCGGGTCGCTGGTAACGTCGCTGGCAACATGGGCGTCACGCAAGGCGTGCACGTACGCCCGATCCTGGTCGATCCGTGCGTGAACCTGATCAGCTCCGCCGATGGACCCGTGCCCGGGGATGAAGACATCGACGTCGCCCGCCACGCCCTCGAGTAGCCGCAGGCCGGCGAGGTAGTTCTCGATCGGGTCAGTGGTGTCGTTCAAGTCGAGCAACGGAATCAAGATATCAGAGAGCATGTCGCCGGCGACGAGAACCCCGCGTTCCTCAATCCACAGCGCCGCATGGCCCGGGGCATGCGCTTGATGCTCGATAATCCGAACTTGAGGGCCATCCCAAGGAATCTGCGCCGTTCCGGCGGGCAGGCCGGCAATGAGGCCGAGCAGGTCCAGCGATACCTGCGGGGCGATGTCCGGCGGTATAAACACGGCGGCGATGCGGGCCTTCGCATCTGCGTCCGTCAGCCGCCGATCTCGGATCGTGGCCGCGCAGCGAGCCGTGCCGTAACGCGGCGCTGCGCCGAACCGGTCGTGCCAGAGCAGGTGATCCCAATGCGGATGCGTAGAAAACCCTGCCACAACGGGCTGACCCAACTCGCGAAGGTCGTCCGCGAGGGCGGCCATTTCGTGGCCGACTATCCCGGGGTCGATAAGCAACACACCAGCCCGGCCTTGCACGACAATAGTGTTGGTCTGGCAGAACTCGCTCTGCTGGATCAGAACACCCTCCGCGACCTGTTTCAGCACGAGTGGCTCCTTCCGCTTGTGGCTTGCAACCGCTTTTCGAGACTGTAGTACTTGGCGGTAATAGAATGCAAGCAGTATGGGCGAAGCGTATGAGACGCGGTTGGGATGCCTTTGGCCGGAAGCTTACCGCCGTCAGGGAATAGTCGCCCCCCGGTTGTTAACAGATGTGGGTGTTGAAAAAGTCCCTCAACGGAATGCTTTTTCATCGGGGAGTATGCCATTCCGGTTTTGTTGTCTCCGTTTGACTAACTGGTGGCTGTTAGAACCGGCGTTGTCGGTTGACTGAGGAATCGCATCAGTCGCTTGATGTTCTGCGCCGCTGCTGCCAGGAAGAACTGCTCGCGCACGAATCTGAGTCTCCGCAGACGCAAGCGCCGCAATCCGATCTGATTCTTCAGTTCCGCGAACAAGGCTTCCACCTTTTTTCTTTGCCGCTGTGCTTTGGCGAACTCTGGCGTGTTGAGCAACTCCCGCGCACGTTGTCGGGCGGGTTCGTTCTGGTGGATGATAAGACCCCGGAAGGCAGCACTGGTGCATTGTGGCCGGAGCGAGCACGGGCCACACTTTTTTCGCGTCCCGATGTAGTTGAAGGCTCGATTGCGATAAACTCGGCCGCCGTAGTTGAGGAACTTGCCGGCGGGACAGATATAGCGATTGTTTTCCGGTTCGTAGGTGAAACGCTCGGGGCCAAAGAACGGGCTCCTTTTTCGATGGATACTGTCACGGGTCCGCATGTAGGGAGTGATGCTGCGATCGGCTAGCCATTGCAAGAACTCGCCGTTGCCGTAGGTCGTATCGGCCGCCACCGATTCCGGCTCTCGTCCTTGCCATTGCGCGAAACGGCTGAGCATGTCTTGCGCGGCCACGGTTTCCCGGCTCATGCGCGCTGCCGTGGCCTGCACTCCGACGATCACGCAACTGTGATTGTCCACTAGATAGTTGTCGTAGTACCCCATCCGCGCTGGTGTACCACCTTTCGTGGCATAGGTCGAATCGGGATCCGTGGTCGACACCTGGTCTTGCTCATGCACCGGTTCTTCCACCGGGTTCTGCTCTTCCAGTTCCTTCAGATACTGGCGCACGGTGTGATGGACCTGCGCCGCTTCCCCCAACTGCTCCCGTGGAATGCGGCTCTCCTTGGCAGCATTAGCTTCCACGAAACTGCCATCGACCGACAGGTGCTTGCCCTGCACCAATCCCACTTCCACACACTGGCGCACGATTTGTTCAAACAACTGCTCGAACAGCTTCGACTCCTGAAACCGCCCATGACGGTTCTTGGAGAAAGTCGAGTGATGCGGGATCTCTTGATCGAAGCCCAGACCGGTGAACCAGCGCCACGCCAGGTGCATGCGCAATTCCTCCACCAGTTTGCGCTCGCTGCTAATGCCGTACAGATAGCCGATCAAGAGAATGCGCAGCAGAAGCTCGGGATCGATCGACGGTCGTCCGGTCTCGCTGTAGCTGCCTTTCAGTTGTTCGCGTACGAAAGCAAAGCTGATGTGCTTTTCAATAAGCCGCAGCAGGTGGGTTTCAGGAACCTGATCTTCCAGACGGAAGTAGTAGAACAGCGCTTCGGAGCGGTCGTGTTGCCCCATCATGATCAGCAGGCCTCCGACGATCAGAATCAAACAGAGCATGGGCGGATGCTTTCTTCTAACATGCTTCCGTCGAATCTCATCCCGCTAATCGACATGACTTTTTCAACACCCACAGATGATTACACTCGTTGAGAAATAGGCCGACCCGCGGGCCACTCAGCAGACAGTCGTAGAACGTGAACGCCACGCCGGGTGCCCCCGACCCTAGTCGATGAAAATTAAGCTTGGGGTGCCCGTTCCTTGCGGTTTTTTCGCAAGGGGCGGGTGCTGGCATCACGACGCTGGCCCGCCCTTTTGCAAACAACGCAAGAAGCGAACCACTCCGAGCGCCTATTTATGGGAGAGCCTGCTAGAAAGTGAACGCCACGCCACCGCTGACCGCTCGTGCCGATTGCACTAGGTAAACGGTATGCCCATCGCTTCCTAGGACAGGAACATATCCCTGCGCCAGAAGATTGCGCAGGTCGACGATGGCTTCAATGTGGCCGGGGAAGAACCCGGTTCCAGGAATAGGTTGGCGGAAAAACAGATTTAAATAAGGATCGGCGCGCCCCGCCGACGCGTTGAACATATCGACCGGAGTGAGAGCTTCTCCACTGACCCAGCGATACGACGCCATCCAGCGCGTCTTCGATTTCGCAATCGTGCCGCTAATTTTTCCCGCCGCACTTTGCCGCTGCCGCAACACACTCGATTGTGAAACGTTCGCCAAACTCACATTCGGCTGGGCCAAATCCAGCACGCCGCCGTAGGCGTAATCGAACGCGGCTGTCACGTTCGGTGTCAACTGGCGCTGCATCACCAGGCGCACCCCTTCCGTGTGAAAATTGCTTCCCTGATAAGTAAACGTTCCCGAGTACACATCGGGCAGAACCGTTCCATTGTCCGTGGTGAATTCCCCAACCCCGTTCAGCGCCGGATCGGATACGCGATCCATGTACGCCGCCAGTTGCAGGTTGGCCTTGCCGATGCGCCGCGAAATCGAAACTTCATTGTGATGCGCGTGCTCCACTGTCGGCGAGTACGCCGTCATGCTCACCCGCGGCGTAGACTCGTCCGGATCCATGGGCACCGAATCAAAGCCTTTTTCCAGCCGGCTATCCGGTTCCGATGTAGTGTAGGCATATTCCAGCACTGTGTTCGGCGAGAGATGGAAATCGGCCGCTCCGAATGGACGGAACGTGGTCACCCTTCCCATGAACTGGATGCTCTCCAGTTCGCTGCCGAACTTCACTTCCAGACGATCGCCCAACTTCATATCGTCCGAACTGGTCAGCGCCAGCGCCTGAAAATTATGCAGAACTAAATCGGGTGCGGGTGCGTTCCACATAGTCACCGCGATTGATGGCCCTGAGTCATCGCCGATTTTGTGTTGGAAGGACACGCGCAGAACCGAAGTCGGAGAATTGGTGCCGTATCCTACGTTGCCGCGGAAGCCAATCGTATCGGAGGAGAAAATGGACTTCTCCACCGAGAAGCCCGTGCTCATATCGGCTACGCTGCCGAATCCTTCCGACGGCGCCCCGGTGACAAACGACAACGTCCCCTTCAGATCGCGATCGCCCTTTCCGGCATCGCCAAATACGGCCAGCGATTGATCATCCGCGGATGGATCGTCGACCAGCCGCAAAATAGGCCGGTTCGATACCGAACGCAGTACCCACTTCCAATCATCTCTTTCAGCGGGGGTGTGGGCAGGAGTGACCTGAATTGCGTCGAACAACGTGTTCAGCGTCACGTTAACTATGGTATTGCCGCCTGCATGAAGCCCAATATGCTCGCGAATGGCGGGGAGAAAAGCAGGCGCGGAAACTTTGAGGTTGTAAATTCCAGGCAACAAACCGGCAGCGGTATAGAAACCGTTCTCGTCGGTGAATACTTTGAGGCCCTGCGCAGCCGCGCCCAGCACTTCCACCGCAGCTCCCATCTGCGGACTGCCGCTGGCGGCGCGCACGTATCCCGAGATCGTGCCCGGCCTGTCCGCAGTCCACGCCGGAAGCGTCAGACCCAGCACCAGAATCGAGAACCCAAGCTTGCGCAGTATCGACAACCCACCACCTCAAGGGAGACCAAGCGCGTCAGTTTACTCTACGGCGAAAGTCGCCGAAGGATCCAATGTCTGCTTGGAGATGTTGTCGTTCACTTTGATCTGAATGCGATAAACCCCAGGATCAAGATTGGCGGCCGACAGAGTTTTTTGCAGGGTCATCTGGTCGCCAATATTGCCCATCGTTTCCGTCGATTCTACGGTATGAACCACGTTCTTATTCGTTGCCGCATTCACCACATTGTACTCGACCGTGGCTGACGGCTTATGCGTCTTGTCGTCCACGCCCAAATTGTAAACCTGCATCCAGAAGTTTAGCTTCTGATTGCGCTTGAATGTCATCGGTTTACCGTCCGCCGGAGGAACCCGTGGCCGGACTTTGGTCGCGCCAATCACAAACATTCCCGTACCGATGTTCTTGGCGGCTACCGGTTCGACCAGATCCGCCACGATCAGCGACGACGCGTCCAGCCGGTCATCCGCATAATCGGGAACTTGAATGCCCTTGCTCCAGGTTCCCACCCGGTCTCCGTTCACATCCTTTACCACGATATCCACCCGATAGCGCCCCGGCCGCAGCGGTATCGCCTTCCAATACACCTGCGAATTTTCCGCCGCCTTGGCCAGTAACTCAGCCGGAATATCCGCCTGCACCGTATCTTCAAAAGTCTGCGCGATATGCCCGCTCAGTGTGGTAACGCGTCCAAAGATGTTGACCACACCACGCTGCACGCCGTCTTTATTCACGAACGTGATGTCACGGTTTTTCAACTGCACGGTAAATGGAACCAGCACGGTATCGCCGGTCACTTTCACGAAGTCCGCGCGCACATCGAACGGCATCAAATTCATGCTGATCTTATGGCTGACCACTTCCTCCAGATCCTTGAACTTCACCGGCGGCGGCGCCGTCAGCTTGGCAAACCGCTCCAAGCGGTCGAATTCTTTGCTCGCCTGCGACGCGCTGTCCGGCCCCGGTCCCAAAGTCTCGAGCCCGTTGCTGGTAAAGCGGTCCGCTTTACTCGCCATGCCCATCTGTTCGTAAAGCGTTTCTCCGCCGTTGGGCGTATGCAGCAGCGCATCTTTCTCGCCGCGGTCGATGGTCATGTGATAATCGCCGCACATGCAGGTGTCGACAAATTCGATTTCCACTTCCTGCCCAATGCCCTCGAGATAGCGATAGCGCCAGTCTTCAAAAGGAAATGTCGATGTGGTCCCCCCGCCTTCTTCGATGGGACGGTCGTAAGTCCCCCCGCTGGGATGTGAATCGATCTCGTCCGCCGGCCCATACATGATATAGATGCGGCCGCGGTCGGTTTTCCAGCCGGGGAGGCCGGCGGCGAAGTGTTCGTTGGCGTATTCTATGCGGCGGTAGTGCTCTTCTTTGAATTCGTTTTCTTCGGTGTCCGGGGTGGGATCGCGGCGCTGCCAGAAGGCTTCGATGAACTGATCACGCTCTTCGTCGTTGGACAGTTGCTTGAAGGCTTTGCGCTCTTCGTCCGAAATAATGTAGACCACATCTTCGTCGAGCCATTTTTTGTAGGTCTTGCTTAGTTCCTGCTTCAGGGCTTTGGCGTTTTCTTTCTTTTGCTTTTCGCTGATGGGACGCTTTAGCGGATCGGCTGTCTGACCTGTCTGGGTTGAATTCGTCTGAGCGGTTGCGGGAGCGGCTTGATCGCCGCCAGTTTGCTTGGCATCCTGCTGGGCCACTGCGGACACACTAAGTCCAAAAAGGGACAGTACTAAAACTATGGAGGATGAAAGAAGGCCGCGACGTAAACCTACCTGGAACATAGAGGGGGTACTCCTCACACACTATCTCGCGAATAACATTCTATGTCTTCGGGTACCCGAAGGCAAGGCTAACCCGTACGCGCTAAACAGATTGTAGGATGCAGGCAACCCCTCCGAAAGGTGCCTGGTTCAGTGGGGCTCGGGTTCGGCGTCTTGGGGTCTTACCAGGCGCGACTCGGCTTTTCGCGCGGTTGAAAAAAAGCACTCACCACTAAGGACACGAAGGTCCACAAAGGAAAGCACATAATGGTTTGTGCCTGCCGTTGCTCAAAACGGGATCTATCGCTTTGCCAAAGCCGACGCATACTCTGCCAGGATCTTTGCCGTCTGCGCATCCGGACCCGCCTGCCCCGGTTCCGGTCCGCCCTTCTTGGCCAGTCCCTTGGTCTTCACGCCAATGTAGACGGCGTTGTAGGCGGTATCGCCCAGGTTCTCGACCCTGTGTTTAAACGCCGGGTACCATCGCGACTCGCCGGGTTTGGCGTAGACCTCTTTAATTTTCCCATTCTCATCGGTAAAGCGGAGGTGTCCGGCAGTGAGCACGACGACGACCCCGCCGGGATGGTCGTGCAATACCGACTTCTCGTGGGGGCCGTAGTGGACATCGACCACCTGCACCCATTCATTCTCGAATGCCAACTTGTAATGCTGGGGTTCGACCTTGGTGGGATCCTGTGCCAGAACAGCGTGGATACCGAGACAGACGAACAGCACCGCCCAAAATAGCCTGGAAAACATTCCTGTCCTCCCGTGCGCGTGAGCTTAGAATTCTGCAGGCTTCGCGCAACGCTACTCCCGGCCCGGGGCGCTGTCAACGATGGAAACGGCAACCGACCCAAAGTGGTTAGTCGGGAAAATCTTGTCAATAGGCAAAATTTACACGAACGGGCTTAACTCGTTGCATCGAATCCAAATATAATTTCAGCAAACATGTCTCATTTACCTATTTCAGATTGATATAATAAGAGCAGACAGTCAAAGAAAGGGACGCGGCCTCTCCAGGCCGCGTTTTTTATTGCCCAAAATGAAATCACCCAAGAGATCAAAGGATCACATAAAGAATTGCAAACGCCTAGGCGAGTGGTCGGAATTGCAGTTTATGGCGCGAGCCGCGAAAGAGGGTCTACGCATGGCCAAGCCCTGGGGAGATTCGTCGCGCTACGACGTGGTGGTCGAAAGCGGCGGACACTTTCTGCGGGTGCAAGTCAAATCAACTGCAAACCGCCAGCCCAATGGCGGATACGTTTGCGGCGTCCATCCGAGCCCTGGCAGCGAACTCTACAAGCGGGGAGATTTTGATTTCCTGGCGGCTTACCTCATTCCTTTGGACATTTGGTTCATCATTCCGGGGGGATTGATCGTCCGCCCGAAGAGGACCTCGATCACGCTGTATGCCGACGGCGTGGCGAATGACTGGACGCCTTACAAAGAGGCTTGGGGGCTGCTGCTCAACTATCGTCGGCGCATCATATGACGCCCGAAGTCCGGGCGGCCCAATCGAATAAGTGTTGCGCTGCGCCACCCAAAATCGGAGTTTTTCCGCGGCCCCTTCCCAGCCGTGTCGTCGTTGTCTGTTCGATCACCGACGCGGCCTGGGGCGCAAAGTTGTGTAAAAGGCCTGATAGCGACAGCCATCGGGGAATGATTGGGGGTGACACGATTAGTCAACGCTGCGCCGTTTTGCGGGATTGAGCGGTAACATGGGGTGGTGAGCCGCGCAGAGCAGCGAGCGGTGCTCCGGCGCTTGGTGGCCGAGGACCGCGATGGATTCGTAGAAATGAACCGCGATCCCGGGGTAAGGAAATACTTTCCCGGGCTCCTCACTCCGGAGGAATCCCTGGGCGAGATGACGCTCATCGGGCGGCATTGGGACACCCACGGATTTGGACCATGGGCTCTCGACGTACGAGGCGACTTTGCCGGTATTCTGGGGCTGAAATGGGTACCACCGGACATGCCGTTCGCGCCGGCTGTCGAACTGTTGTACCGCCTCATTCCTCGTTTTTGGGGTCAAGGATTGGCCACCGAAGGCTCGCTTGCAGCGCTGGAGTTTGGTTTTTGCGAGCTCCACCTTGACACCGTGGTCGCATTCGCTGTGGAGGCGAACACGGGTTCGCGGAGAGTCATGGAAAAGGTCGGAATGGTCCATGACTGCAATTTCGATCACCCGTCGATTCCAGAATTGAGCTCCCTGCGGCGGCACGTTCTTTACTCAATCAAGCGCGCTAACTGGCACGAGAAGTCCTCACCAGTTCGCATCCTGGTGTAACGGGTGGCGATCAAAGCAGGAGCCTCAAAGACGCTCAGGGCAGGCTCTCCACCTGGCTTGCTTGGCTGCGCTTCGGCCGGGAGGACAGAAGGTTGGGGTGGGGATGAGTCCTCACGGCGCGGCGCTAAAGTACCGACGTGTTCTTTAGATCGGGCCGGAACTGCCGATGGAGTGAGAGTTGGCAAACTGATTCCCCATGTCGATTAAACTGCTCCCGGCGTCGGTGAATCCGGTCGACGCGCCCGATGTGTCGACCAGCCTCGTGCCTCTGACTCAGAGAGCGATAAGCACGCGGGCCGGCCAGATTAGTCTTGTTCCCTCCGCCGAAGCTTTCGCCTGGTCGTCTTCGACGCGCCGGGGCGGGGGGAATCGCATCGACGGAACCCCGGTAGAGGATTCCCAGAGCGATGAGACGGGAGGCTCGGGCTGGGAGCATCTCTCGGGATGGGCCTGGAGCCATTCTGTCGAACTCACGGCGATCGCCCATTACCTTTTTTATGCGGCCGGTCCCGCTGGCTGGAGCGGGCGGCTCATCGATCTGTACGCTTAGATCTGTACGCAGCTGGCGTGAACTGTCCGACTGCCGCGAGTCGTGACTGTCTCGCAATGCAAGGAAATGTATGCGGGGTGTGGCAGGGCAAAATATTCCCGTCACCGCCCGGCTTTTCGACGATTCTAAGGCCGTTGACGGGGGCTGCCAACTAATCCGGGGTCATCCCCAACATCTCCTCGTGTCCTTCGAATATCTTCGCCATATTCGTGATTCGGAACAGTTCCTTCACACGCTGGCTCAGGTTGATGAGCTTCAGTTCGCGATGTTGCCTTCTCGCAGACAGGTAAATGCCTACGATCGCACCGAGACCGGAACTATCCATGTAGGTGACATCAGTCAAATCCAGCACGACGCGCTTGCTTTCCGGGATGAGATTCCGCACCGCGGTCTGGAGCATCGCCGAACTGGTTGATGTGATTCTTCCGATGCAACGTACGAGAGTTTCTTCAGGAGTTCTCGTTGTCTCAAGTTGCAATTCTGGAATTGGAATTGGAGTTGCTGCCATAGTGGCCTCCTTAAGTTGGAAATATCAACCGAACGTCAGTTCAACCGCCCGGTCGTCATTCGGTGGGAAAACCAACCGAACCGAGCCCGAAGTGAATCCGCTGAACGGAACCACGATACGATCAGCTTCGGCAAAGTCAAGCTAGGCTTTGGTCAGAGAAGTGATGCAAGCCCACTGACATGGTTGCCGTTAAATCGCTCGAAATCCCCTTGCTTGTCGCCTCCGAAACCCTCAAAACTGCGCCGGACAGGAAAATTTCGTGCCTCCTACTGAAGAAATCGGAAATGGCGGGCAGAAGGCGACACCTTAGGGCAACAATTTCTCTGTAGCTGCGGGGGGGAGTTAGCAAATCAGTGGAAGCAGCCATGCGTTGCTATGGGTGGTTTCTCGGCAGGAAGATAGGTCAGGTCAAGCAGCGAAAAGACTTGCACGACACATTGGAAGTCAGTTGGGGAAAAAGCTCGATTACACTCCGTCGAAAATCCTCCCCTAGATCTGGACAGCAGTCCTGGCTGCAACTTGGTTTATGGGTGTGATGGTGACCTCGTAGCCGAGCTTGCGAAGCGCTCGCGCGAGCACTTGGGCGCGTTTCTTCTTTTCTCGGGGATCCACTTCGCAGCCTTGCTCGATAAATCGCACTCCTTCATGCAAGATTTTCCAAACTACGCGACAGAGCCGATGGGCAACGGCCCAGATGGCGGACTGATAGCCTAGGCGGGGCAGCAGACGCCGGAAGACGGCCTGAAAATGACTTCCTTTCTTCGCCACCGCCGCGTGCGCTGCTTATTCAGCAGTCGATTCCATCACCGCCTCTTCTACTCCTTTGCTCACGCAACCACATCAACAGGCGGTGCAACTCGCTCGGCATGGTGGCGAATCGCCGCCGCGCTGGTTTCTGTTCCGGCGTACTCGCATCCACGACAACCGCCATCAAAACTTTCTTGTGTACGTCAATCCCCGCGACCTTCATCGCTTCGTCCTGGCGTGGAAGCGGCAGAACGCACGCGAAAAAGGTTATACACCGTCACGTGCTACCACCTGTCTGACTTCGATAGGTGGCGCGACACAGATTGGTTCACAACGCGCGTTCCTGATCAAACTCATTGACGGCCTCACTTCATCCAGAGTGTAAACAGACCTTCGCCGTCCACGCTCCCATGAGCGTACACGCACAAACTCAACCCCATTTTCATATCAATAGGTGGGCCTCAGGCCCATGCGAACTCATTGAGGGTTTGAGTGCTCCTCCCGCGTCGCGACATCTTGTTTGCCACGAATTGCGTCGAAAGGTGCACTGCGAGCATCAGAAAACTATTTATACGGTTCGTTCTGACGTTGGAGGGACCGATGCGTGAAACTATCTCCATTCCGCCCCACGTTAACGGAATTCTGGAAACGTCGTTGTATGTTGAGAGCGCGGCTCGGTCGGCGGAGTTCTACCGCCGTGTTTTCGGTTTCGAGCCGCTGGAACCTGACGAACCACTGAACGATGAAACGCGTTTATGTCCAATGCGTGCGGGTGACCGCAGCGTGTTGCTGCTGTTCAAGAAAGGAACTACGCCCGACACTGACGCCACTGGAGCAATTCACGTCGCCTTTGCCATAGCTCGTTCTGATTTGACGACCTGGGAACACTGGCTGGCAGCACAGGGTATCTTGATTGAGCTGAGGAAGACCTGGAAATACGGGGCTGAGGCGCTCTACTTCCGCGACCCAGACGGCCATCTCCTTGAAGTCGTAACTCCCGGTGTATGGAGTATTTACTGACAGCAAGTACGAACGTCTCCCCTTAGCTGTCGAAATATCGCGATAACGCTCAAAATCCAGCGATTCGGATACTGGTCGGTGTGCGATAGGTGGAGGCTTGTCAACCCTGTCGGCAAGGTCGAGTTCGAACTGTCAGGCCTGATCGGAAGTCGCAGCGCAGACTCGAGGAACCCGCCGCGAGTTGGCGGGTTTTCGTCCTATCTCCATTTCGATTTGTGAAGTGACCACTCGGAATTCCGAAGTACAACCGCCGTCGAAAGACTGCTGAAGAACTCCTTACTTCCCGGTTGGCTGGGCAAGATATAATGTTGCGTTGTTCTTTGGGATGGTTGGCTTCTCCGGCATCTGCCTGGTTGTTTTCTGCCCTTTGGGAACTTTTGCTTGGGGGTACCCGTATCTGAGGATGTGCCTCTGGAGCTTGATGGGCTTGGTGTATCGGCAGGTGGAGCGGTCGAGGTCTAATGGTCGGCCGGAAGCCCAACTGTTGAGGGGGCTTTCTGGTGCGGCTGAAGCCGCGCCGTTTCAAGGCGGGGTCCAGTAATGTCTGATTTTTGAGCGCCTGATTTATGAAGACATGGAAAAAAGTTGCGATTGGGGTTGGGGCGGCGGTGGTGGTGTGCGCCATCGTGGGTTTTACGGTTTATCAAAGCCACAAGAATGTGGTCACGGTGCAGACGGGCAAGGCGCAGCGGGAGGATCTAGTTGCGGTGGTGAGCGCGTCCGGTGAAATCAAGCCCAAGACGTACGTGAATATTGGGGCGAACGCTTTCGGCAAGATTACCAAGCTCTACGTCAAGGAAGGCGACCCGGTGAAGCGTGGACAGCTGCTGGTGCAGCTGGAGAACGTGCAACCTGAGGCGGATATGGATGCGATGCAGGCGTCGCTTGAGGCGGCGCGGACGGATGCGGTGGCGGCAGAGGCTGCGCTGAACACCGCGGCGGCTGATCTCAACCGGGCGAAATCGGATCTGGAGCGCTCGAACCTCGATTGGGCTCGGGCCCAGGGCTTGTATAAGGACGCG
Source organism: uncultured Acidobacteriota bacterium (assembly GCA_963762385.1). Lineage (GTDB taxonomy): Bacteria > Acidobacteriota > Terriglobia > Terriglobales > Acidobacteriaceae > JABDBE01. The sequence continues at coordinate 987,266 of CAVXKN010000004.1, forward strand.
TTGATCGCGAAGTCGGATTACGACATGCAGAAGGCGAATCACCAAACGGCTGTAGCCGGATTGGCGCAGGCGCAGGCGCGGGTGGCGCAGGCGAAAGCGCAAAAGGAATCGGCGGATGGGCGCATTGAACAGGCCAGCGCCAATCTGACGCACGCTGCGGATGTTTTGAAGAAGACGACTTATCAGGCCCCGTTTGATGGGGTGATCACGAATTTGCCGGTGCGCGAAGGGGAGACGGTCGTCATCGGAATTCAGAATGCTCCGGGCAGCACGCTGATGACGCTGGCAGATCTGTCGGTGATCACGGCTGAGGTTAAAGTGGATGAGACTGATATCGTGAATGTGCAGATGGGCCAGCCGGTGCAGGTGACGATTGATGCGATTCCGAAGAAGAGTTTCAAGGCGGTGGTGACCCAGATTGGGGATAACGCGATTGTGCGCTCGACGGGCGTGTCGACGTCGCAACAGATATCGACCAGCCAGGAGGCGAAGGATTTTAAAGTTGTGGTGACGTTGCAGAATCCGCCGGATGATTTGCGGCCGGGTCTTTCCGCCACGGCGAAGATCACGACGGCGACGCGGGGGAACGCGCTAACCATTCCGATTCAGGCGTTGACGGTGCGGCGTCAGTCGGACCTGATCCAAAAGGATGAAAAGGGTTCGGTGCAGGCGGCCGGGCCCGTGAAGGATCCGGCGAAAGATAAGGAGGAGATTCAGGGCGTATTCATTCTGCGCAACCATAAAGCCGAGTTTGTGCCGGTGGATACGGGGATTGCAGGCACGACCGATATCGAAGTGCTCAAGGGACTCAAAGAGGGCGACGAGATTGTGACCGGGAGCTATAAGGTGTTGCGTACACTGCGTCCAGGCAGCAGCGTGAAGGTGGATAACGCCGCGCCGAAGAAGGAAGAAGAGAGCAGCTAGCAGGTTGGTTCTAACCTTCGCGGCGATGGAGCGTCCAATGGAGAGCCGGCGAAGGGAGTAGGAGCAAAGATCGGAGCGCGGGCAAGTGTCCCCAGAGGAAACGGAGAAAAGAATGGCTACCGCTGAAGTAATTAACATGCCGCAACCCGCAGTGTCGTTCTCGCCCGAAAACTTCATGATCAGCACGTTGGATTTATGGAAGACGTACGACATGGGCTCGGAGCAGCAGGTACACGCGTTGCGCGGAGTGAATTTGAACATCCGCCGCAACGAGTATGTGGCAATCATGGGGCCGAGCGGGTCGGGGAAATCTACTTTGATGAACCTGATTGGGTGTTTGGACACGCCCAGTAAAGGGCAGTACTGGCTGAATAATCAGCAGGTCAGCGAACTGGATGATGATGAGTTGGCGCGCATCCGGAATAAAGAAATTGGTTTTGTGTTTCAGACATTTAATCTGCTGGCGCGCGCGACTGCGCTGCATAACGTGGAGCTGCCGTTGATTTACGCAGGTGTGCCGGCGGAAGAACGCGCGGAACGGGCGAAGGGGGCGCTGGCCTCGGTGGGCATGGAGCAGCGGATGACGCACAAGCCGAATGAGCTTTCTGGCGGGCAACGGCAGAGAGTGGCGATTGCACGGGCGCTGGTGAATCGTCCGTCGATCATTCTGGCGGACGAGCCGACGGGGAATCTGGATTCGCAGACGGGAAACGAAATCATGGCGCTGCTGGATCGGCTGCAGGCGCAGGGAAACACGATTGTCCTGGTGACCCACGAGCACGACATTGCTGAATATGCGCATCGCGTGGTTTATATCAAGGATGGAGTGGTGGAGAAGGACGAAGTTAAGCGGTAGGTCAGCACTCAGTTAGCACTCGGCATTCAGCATTTCCCGAAACGCCCGGCTTCTTGGTTGGGCGTTTGCTTTTGGATTTCATAGGCTGCGTCCCCCCTATCGAAGGACGAGTCCACTGCGACACCAAGGTTCTATTTTCACAGTGGTGGGCTCCTCCTGAACCATCCGCTGCGGAGCTTCGCTCCGGGTGACGGGCGGGGACGCCCGTCCTCCAATGCCATAGTGGGGTGGTATACCTGCTTCACACTTGTATTGTGGCCTGCTTGCGCTACAATGCCTGTTCTTGAAAATGGCTCCTTCGGGATGCCGTTTTCGGGTATCTTGCTGAAATTCCGATGGTCTGGATGAAGAATTTAGTTGACGGTAGTCCGGCAAAACCGGGCTGGACCGGGTAGTATGTTCGGTCACAGGTAACGGCGTCACAGTAAACCAGTTGGCGTGGGAGGAGAGGACGATCATGAGATTGCGGATGTTCCTGGCTGCTTTGGTTGTTCTGTTGGCAACGGGGCTGGTTGCCCAGACGTTTCGCGGCACCATTTTGGGGACGGTCACCGACACTTCGGGTGCGGTCATTTCCGGTGCCTCGGTAAAGATACACAACGTGAACACCGGGCAGGATCGAGCCACGCAGACTAGCGCGGACGGAAGTTATACCGTGTCCGAACTGCAGATCGGGACTTACACGGTCACGGTTTCGCAGACCGGATTCCAGACCTCCGTGACCAGCGGTGTGACAGTTGACGTGGCGGTCGAGCGCCGCGTGGATGCTGCGCTCAAGCCCGGAGAAGTGGCGGTGCAGGTGCAGGTTTCGGGTGAAAGCCTGCCCCAGATCGAAACTACGAGCAATGACCTGGGCGGCGTGCTGACCAGCAAGAACGTGGAAAACTTGCCGGTGAACGGTCGGGATTATACCAAGCTGATCTACCTCAACCCAGGGGTTGCCGGTTCGCCGGACCAGATCTCCGATTCTCCGGGATCGTACGGGGAGTTTTCGATGAACGGGGCTCGCGGGCGCTCGAACAATTATCTGCTCGATGGGACCGACATGAATGACGGTTACCGCAACGATCCGGCGATCAATGAGGCCGGTGTTTTTGGCGATCCCTCAGCCATCCTGCCGATCGACGCCGTTGCCGAAGTGAATGTGATTTCGAACTTTCAGCCCGAGTACGGGCGGAATGCCGGCGCGGTGGTGAATATCGTCACCAAGAGCGGCACCAATTCTCTCCACGGAACCGCGGTTGAATATTTCCGCAACGATGCGCTGGACGCGCGCAATTATTTCAATCCCGTTAGCGAACCGAAGGCGCAGTTTCATAACAATCAGTACGGCGGTTCTTTGGGCGGACCGATCATCAAGAATAAAACCTTCTTTTTCGCCGACTACGAAGGCCAGCAAGAGCCGGTGGGGGTGGTGACGCTGGCTTGCGTCCCGGTGGGTACTGGACCAAACGGTGCGCTGAGTCCCAGTCAAGCGACCAGTCCGGTGATCGCTGCGCTGATCGCGCAGAATCCCTGGCCTGCGCCCAACCTCAGCTCCGCCGTGGCGAGCGGCAGTTGCCCGAACTCTTCGGTTGTGTCTCCGTCGTTTAACCGGTTAACCAGCTTTATTGGGAAAATCGATCACAGCTTCAATACGAATAACACTCTGACGGGCCGTTATTTCTTCGGTGACAGCGTTCAGTCATTTCCGTTGTCGCTGACGGCTAGCGGTGGTCAGTTGCCGGGCTTCAACACGTATACGCCCACGCGAGTGCAACTGGTTTCCATTTCTTACGTGCATACGATTGGGTCGAACAAAGTGAATGAAATACGGTACGGCTGGAACCGGTTCGCAGAGGGATTCTTCCCTGCAGACCAGAGTTTTCAACCCAGCTCGATTGGCCTGAATACCGGAGCCGCCAACGCGGGTTTGCCTATCATGGACGTGAGCGGGTACGCTCAGCTCGGCTCAACGGGCAGCGTCCCACGGCATCGTGTGGACAGCAATGATCAGTTAATCGACAATTTCTCATGGAAGCTGAACGGACACGATCTGAAGTTCGGTTTCGATTTTCACCGCACCACCATTCAGCAGTACTTCGACAAGGACTTCCGCGGGGTGTTGGATTTCGAAGGAGGCGGGTTGAATGCCAACTCGACTCCATTGCAAGACTTCCTCGCAGGCTACGTAGACGGCGGTTTTCAATATTTCGGAAATTCGCTGCGTCACACTTCCGAAAGGAGCTACGGCCTCTACCTGCAAGACAGTTATCGGGTCACGCCACGGCTGACATTGAACTATGGGTTGCGCTGGGATTACTTCGGCGTGGTGAGCGAAAAGAACAACCTGTTCAGCAACATTACGAGCGAAGCTCCGGCAGCAGGGACGGGAACTTTTGCGCTCACGCAGGTGGGACAGGGCGGGCTAAGCAACCTATATCAGCCGGACTACAAGAATATCGCCCCCCGCGTGAGCATGGCGTGGGATGTGACCGGGAAAGGCAAGACGGTGCTCCGTGCCGGGTACGGCATCTTCTTTGACTCCTTCTCTCAGGACGTAGTTCTGGCCCACTTGCCGTATTCGCCCTATTTTGACCCGGGCCCAGCCTATAACAATGTGGGACCATATCCGATTCTTTCGCAGAGTGCAACGACTGGGCCTATCGCTTCTGGCGTTCCGATATTCCCGCCAACCACGACGTGCGATTTTGAGTGCGACAGTTTCGGCTTCCAGCAAAATATCCGGACGCCGTACATGGAAAACTACAACCTGAACATCCAGCAGCAGATCACGAGCAAGACGGTGCTGCAGATCGGGTATGTAGGATCGCAAGGCCATCATCTATGGCGGTTCTTCGATATCAGTCAGCCCAGCGAGACAGCAATCAACGCGGCCGACCTGGCTTGCAATTGCATTAACGACTACAGCGGCGCAGCTCGGCCATTCAACAACAATCCATACGACTCGTTTTACGTGTTGCAGGAGAACGACAGCGGGCAGTCCAATTACAACTCGTTGCAGACTAGTTTCCGGGTAAACGGATGGCATGGGGTCACGTCGATTGTGAATTATGTGTGGTCGCGATCGATGGATAATTCAAGCGACAGCGATGACTTCGAACCCAACGCGGCGCAGCCGAATGACAGCACCCATCCCCAGCTCGAGTATGCTCCGTCGAACTTCAACGTGCCCAACCGCTTCACCTGGATTTTTGCCTACGACCTGCCCACGATGGGTGGCGATTGGAAGCGTTTGAAGAACGGCTGGGGCATGAACAGCTCAGTGACGCTGCAGAGTGGTCAGCCGTTCCAGTTCAACTACAATTTCGAGGATGACTTCAGCGGAAGCGGCAACGGTTGGGACCGTCCGGACGTGGTCGGACCCATTGTCTACCATCCGAGCACACCGTTGAACTACGTTGACCTCAGCTCGTTTGCGATTCCATGCACCGTGAATCCGACGCTGGGAGCAAACGGGGCGGCGTCCGACTGCGTGCCGGGTACGCGGCACTTCGGCGATGAGGGACGCGACTCTTTGCACGGGCCAACATTCAAACAATGGGACCTCGCGGTTTATAAGACAACCCCGATCACGGAGCGGCTGAGCATGCAGTTGCGGGCGGAGTTCTTTAATGTGCTCAACCATCCAAACTTTGCCAATCCGTTCTTGCCGGCGTTCATTGCCGATCCGGGAATTAATGGGTTTCAACTCGCAGGAAACCGCGAAGTGGGAACTGGCGGGTATCCGATCACTGCGACCGGTGACGTGGGCATTGGCAATCCATTTTTGGGTGGTGGGGGGCCGCGCGGGATTCAGTTAGCGGCGGTTTTCAGGTTCTAGTCTGCGGATAATTTGGCTCCTCCCGTTTTGCGGGAGGAGCTTTTTTGTTGGTCAGGGAATTTTCCGGGGGTCGTTTTCTGGCGCCCACGGGGGTTTGAATCTGCCGAGCTTCGCTCGGTCCCCGGACGAGGGCGTTTTGGGGCTACGTGTTTATGGCAGCGGCTTACTGTGGTTGCTGGACTTCTCCGATGGGGACGATCTTGGTGTCGGTGCGGAACTTCTTGTAGTCGCGGTAGGTGAGGTCGTCTTCGACGTCGAAGTTTTTCAGCAGAGCCAGGCGCACGTCGACCTTTACATTGATGTGTTGGGGCAGCCAGACTTCGTTGTTGATGCGGGTTTGCTCGATGATGATGCGCGACCCCTTGTGGACGCGGGCGAGGAACAGGCCGAAGGAAATAGTGTCGATGCATTGGATGTCGAGCTTCTTCCATTGCGATTCGTCTTTGTCGATCCAGGCGCGGAAGCGGAATTTGGGCAGGATCTTGGCCTCTTTCAGGTGCGGCTCGTAGCCTGGCCGAGGTTCGCCGTCGATGACGTAGGTGTCGCGTCCGGAAAGTGACTCGATGCCGGCGAAGGTGAAGTTGTAGGCGTCGGCCACTTCGCGGACGAACTGGCGACCTTGTTCGCGCTCTTTTTCTGCTTTTTTCTCGCGCTTGTTGCGTTCTTCTTCGGATTCGTTCTTGCGCTTGTCGATCAGCTTCTGGATTTTTTCTTCTTCTTTTCTTGCGTCTTTCTCGGGGAGTGGTTTGTCATCTTTCGCGATCAGGCGCTCGACTTGTTCGCCGTACAACTCCAGGATCTCGGAGGTTTTCGTTTCCGTGGACTTTGTCTGGCCTTTGCCGTCGAGTCTGTGCTGCTCCTCGCGCTGGATGTAGGTGTAATCGCGCTGCCGCTTGTCATTTTCCATGTCATTTTCGGCAGTCTGGCGAATGAGATCGCGAATCTGGTCTTCAGAAAGCGAAGGCGCGGAGATGGTTGTCGGCGGAGGGTTGTTCTGGGCGAGGGCGCAGCCAAGTGCGAGCACTAGGACGAGCGCGGGCTTGAGCTGCATGCTCATGCTACGTGATTAGAACACGGTCGGTTCCCGGCAGTTGCGTCGTTTTTGTTCTGGAGCGGGGGAAGTCCAAAGCTTGAATCGCAGAGTTCGCGGAGAACGGCCGCAGAGGGCGCTGAGGTTTGCTCACTTTTCGGCCCGGTCCAGGCAGCCGGCGCGGAAGGAGCGGTCGTCCAGGCGATGGAGGCGGTTAGCCATGCCGCGGCGCAGGAGCGGGTAATGGCGGATGGTGAATAGATGCTCGGCGATGAACCAGAGGTGCTGGTCGGTGTCCATCCAGTGACGGGCGTCGAAGCGGGCGAGATTGACTGGGCGGGAGAACGTTCGCAGAGAGCGCTCGCGGCGGAGGTTGAAGTAGACGTCGAAATAACTCATGGCGAGTTCGCGGAGGGTGCGATAGACAGGTTCGCGGTAACGGCATCCGGTGTAATTGGATTTGGCGATGGCGCCCCAGTGGCCATTGAGGCGGTAGACGGCCACGACGTGGTCGGTATCGTGCTCGGCTTCGAGGTCGATGACCAGCGGAGGGAATCCGTTGGCCCGCAGGGCGGCGGCGGCTAAGGTTGCGCCTTCGAAGCAGTGCGAAGTATTTTCTCGCAGGACGCGGCGTGGGGACCAGGCGGTGTTAGCCAGATGGTAGGGCATGTTGTCGAGGAAGCGCTGGATACCGTGCGGGCTTTTCAGGCTGCGAAGTTTGCGTAATTCGGCGGGAGTGAAGTTGTTCATTCTCGAATTGAAGTTTATCGCGAGAATTGGGAGAGAGCGTTAACCACAGAGGACACTAAGGTTCACAAAGGAATGCGGCGGAAATCAGGCGAATAGCTCGGCGAGTTCGTGGGGTTTGTCTACGGTTACGTCGGGCGGGGCTTCGCAGAGCGTGTGCGGCGCGAAGCCGTAGGTTACGCCGCACGTCCACAGCATGGCGTTGCGGCCAGTGATGACGTCGACCGAAGAGTCGCCGACCATCAGGGTTTCTTCGGGGTGGGTTTTCGTTTCCTTCAAAATCGTCTGTGCACCGTGCGGATCGGGCTTTTTGGTCGCAAAGCTGTTTCCGCCATAAATGTGGGTGAAGAATTCGCCGAGGCCGAGCGCTTCTGCGATGGCTCGCGAGGGAATGACTGGCTTGTTGGAAAGCACAGCCATCTTCCGGCGAATGCCGTCGGAATTGCGAATCACGGTGAGCATTTCTTTGATGCCATCGTAAACATGGGTATGGTCGAGCTTGTGAACGCGATAGTAGGCGAGGAAATGGTCCAGCCCTTCTTTTATAACGGCTTCATCGCGTGGGTCGCCGAGGGCGCGGCGAACCAGCATCGGAGCGCCGTCGCCCACATAGGAGGCGATCACTTCGCCGGGCAACTCTTTGCGCCCGAGGTGCCTGAGCATCGCGTTCACCGAATGGATGAGATCGAGGCGCGAATCGATCAGAGTTCCGTCGAGATCGAAGATCAGCAGCTTGATCTGGCGGGGATCGAATTGGCGGTTGAACTTGATCATGTGCTTTCAGGATAAATGATCGGAGCCATCAGCTTTCAGCTGTCAGCTCTCAGCCGGCGACGTTGAGCACTTGACAGTTAGCATCTGATCGCTGAGGGCCAAATTGCGGTTTTGGCTGAAAGCTGAGAGCTGAAAGCTGACGGCTTCTCTCAACCGTCGATCTCGATTTACAATGGACCACGGATGGCGACCAAGACAGATCCTAAACCGGCCGGGGTGGCGGACGAGAAAATCAGAAGCGCGGACAAGACCTACGAAGGTCTTTCGCGCGCGCAATTGATTGAGGCCTACCGGATCATGTACACCTCCCGGCGCGTGGACGACCGGGAGATCCTGCTCAAGCGCCAGCAGAAAATCTTCTTCCAGATTTCTGGCGCCGGTCACGAGGCCGTTGGTTTGGCTGCCGGCTTTGCTCTGAAGCCGGGCTACGACTGGTTTTATCCGTATTACCGCGATCGCGCGCTCTGCCTCGCTTTGGGGGCGACGCCGCTCGAGATGCTGCTGATGGCTGTGGGTGCGGGCGCAGATAAGCAATCGGGCGGGAGGCAGATGCCTTCGCATTGGAGCTTCCCGCAATTCAATGTGGTCACACAGTCGTCTCCCACCGGGTCGCAGATTCTGCAGGCGGTGGGTTGCGCGGAAGGCGGCCGCTACTTCGCGAGTCATCCCGAAGCCGCGAAGAAAAGTGAGAGAGACTACCGCCAGTTTAAAGACGTAAAGTTCCAGCGCGATGAAGTCACCTACGTTTCGTTGGGCGACGGAGCCACCAGCGAAGGCGAGTTCTGGGAGGCGATGAACACCGCGTCCAATCGCAGGCTGCCGGTGTTGTTCGTAGTGCAGGATAACGGATACGCCATCTCGGTGCCCGTCGAGGTGCAGACCGCGGGGGGAAATATTTCGCGGCTGGTCTCCGGGTTTCCGAATTTCCATTTTGAGGAGATCGACGGCACCGATCCGGTGACCTCTTACGGTGCGTTCGCGCGCACTGCGGCGTACTGCCGGGCAGGGGAAGGACCGGGGTTCGTCCATGCCCATGTGATTCGGCCGTATTCGCATTCGCTCTCCGATGACGAGCGGCTTTACCGGCCGGACGCGGAACGCGAGCGCGACGCAGCGCGCGATCCCATTACGCGCATGCAGATGTTCCTGATTCGCGAAGGCATCCTCGACGAAAAGGGTATTAACAAGCTGGAAAAGCAAGTAGAAGACGACCTGCAGGTCGCCGTGGATCAGGCGTTGGATGCGACTCCGCCCACGCCCGACACGATTATGCGGTTCATCTACTCGCCTGATCTGGATCCCACATCTTCGGAGCTCCAGACCGAACCGGGATCCGCCGCGTTGGCGGCGGACGGCAAGAAGGTCGCTCCGAAAACCATGGCCGATCTGATCAATGCCACGCTGCGCGACGAGATGCGGCGCGATGAGCGCATTGTGATTTTCGGCGAAGACGTGGCCGACGCCAGCCGGGAACAATATCTGCAAGAGAAGCTCATCAAGGGCAAGGGCGGCGTTTTCAAGTTGACGTACGGATTGCAGCACGACTTCGGCTCCGACCGCGTTTTTAACTCGCCGCTGGCGGAAGCGAACATCGTGGGCCGCGCGATTGGCATGGCTACCCGCGGGATGAAGCCGGTAGTGGAAATTCAGTTTTTCGATTACATCTGGCCCGCGATGATGCAACTGCGCGACGAGCTGCCACTGATCCGCTGGCGTTCCAACAACGGATTTTCTTCCCCTTGCGTAGTTCGCGTCGCGATCGGCGGATATCTGACTGGCGGGGCTGTTTACCACTCGCAATGTGGGGAGAGCATCTTCACCCACACGCCCGGAATTCGGGTCGTGTTTCCATCGAACGCATTGGACGCGGCTGGTCTGCTGCGTACCGCAATTCGTTGCGACGATCCGGTTTTGTTCCTGGAACACAAGCGGCTTTATCGCGAGACCTACGGCCGCGCACCATATCCGGGACCCGATTACACCATCCCGTTCGGCAAGGCAAAGATCGTGCAGGCGGGAACGGATCTCACCGTGATCACCTACGGAGCCGTGGTTCCCCGGGCATTACAAGCGGCGCAGAAGCTCGAACGCGAGCACGGAGTCAAAGTCGAGTTGATCGACTTGCGCTGCCTGAATCCGTTTGACTGGGAGACGATCGCGGCTTCGGTCAACAAAACTAACCGAGCCATCGTGGCTTATGAAGACACGCTGAGCTGGGGTTACGGCGCGGAGATCGCAGCCCGCATCGCCGACCAGTTGTTCGATCATCTCGATGCGCCGGTGCGTCGCGTGGCCGCGAAAGATGTCTTTGTTGCATATCAGCCGATTCTGGAAGATGCCATCCTGCCCCAGGCTGAGGATCTGTTGCGGGCTATGAAAGAGTTGGCAGAATACTAATTTTGGGTTTGCCAAAGTCCAGAAAAACCTTGAAACGCAGAGACCGCTGAGAACAGCCGCGGAGTACGCCGAGAGTAGCAAGTTCGTCTGACGAACCGTTGACCTTACCGAAATTGGGGCTAAGAACCGCGCCCAATGCGTGTCTTGCCGACCATTCAGTGCTATAGTTCCAGCCGCCCCGAGTCTGACTGACATGGCTTTCGAACGGAATCTAATCTTGAGGGGATACGAAAATGGGTAGCAAACGGTTTTGGTATTTCGTGAGTAGGTTTGCGGCAGTCACTCTGATTCTCGCGAGCAGTGCTTGGGCGGCGAACGAAGAAAAGGTCCTTTACACCTTCACCGGCGGCAATGACGGCGGAGATCCCGCAGCCCAATTGACCTTCGACAACTCCGGCAACGCCTACGGCACGACTGTGGTCGGCGGACCATCCAATTTTGGTACTGTCTTCAAGCTGACGCACGACCCGAATGGCAAATGGACCGAAACTGTCCTGTACAGCTTCCTCGGAGGCAACGACGGAAGGAATCCCTACGGCGGTGTCACGATGGATGCCAAAGGAAACCTTTACGGAACGACGGTTGCGGGCGGCAGCGGCGGAGCCTGCGCCGGCGATGGCTGCGGCACGGTTTTCAAGCTGGCCCGCTCCGGCAATAGTTGGACGCAGAGCATCTTGTACAGATTCAAAGGCGGAACCGATGGTTTCGGTCCCGGCGGCGGCGTGGTCTTTGATCAGAAGGGCAACCTGTACGGCACAACTCCGGACGGTGGCAGTGCGAATGGCTGCGACGGCAGCGGCTGTGGCGTGGTCTACGAGTTGAGTCCCAGCAAGGGCGGCGACTGGAACGAGAGAGTGATCCATAGATTCACTGGCGGCAATGATGGGGCGACGGGCTCGCTCGGTTTGCTGCTCGTGGACAAGCCTGGCAATCTCTACGGAGTTACCGAACTGGGTGGCGCACACGGAGCTGGGACCGCATTCAAGCTTTCGCCGGCCTCGGGCGGCAAGTGGAAAATCAGTGTGCTAGATGGTTTCAAGGGCATGCCCTACGCCGGATTTCCCTACGGCGGATTGATTTCTGATCCGGCCGCCAGTCTTTACGGCACGACATACTACGGCGGCGCAAACGGGCTGGGCTCGGTTTTCAAGCTGACTCTGGGTGCGAACGGCAAATGGAGCGAGAGCGTCCTATATAGCTTCAAGACCGGAACGGACGGAAATTCTCCGACTTCCACGCTTGTCTTTGACGGACGAGGCAATCTGTACGGCACGACCTCGGCGGGCGGCGATGCCAATGGCGATGGAACCGTGTTCAAATTAACTCCAACCTCCGGCGACAAATGGAGGGAGACCGTGGTTCACCGTTTCCAGAACAATCACGACGGAGCCAACCCTTACTACGGACTGACGCTCGACCAGGCGGGTAATTTGTACGGCACCACTGCGGCGGGCGGGGCGCACGGTCAGGGCGTGATATTTGAGATCATCCCCTGAGAGGCTGCGGACTCTGAGAGGCTGCGGAAAAACTCGACGTTGCATTTGATCTTGGGTAGCGCAGCGCTTGCGGCGCTGCGAAACAATCACAGGAGCCGCTGACGTCACCCGAACAAAAAAACGGGTGGGCCAGCCCCCCATCCCTCAGTTAACGATTTTAAGGCCCCGGACACGCATCCGGCGGATGCTCGTTTAACACCGATCGTGATCTCGTCTATTCGGGGCTGGCCCATGCTTTTCCCTGTGCACAAAAGGCGGGTGCCCTGTCCTTCTCGCGATCTTTGCGAGAGGGGGGGCCCTTAGAGGCCGTTCGCGCCAGTGCCGCTCAATGGGCGAACTTGGGTTGACGGTTGTTCGTTGTCCTGCCGCCGAGCAACAGAATTCCAAGCAAGCATCCCGCGATCTCGAGCGCTAGAAGGACGAACACACTTGCGTCGAACCCAGGAGTCCAACTACCGGGTGCCACCGTGAAAACATTATTGGCCGATGCATGCAGGAAGTGTTCATAAAGATCGGCACCTGAAGCAGCCAAAAAGAAAATCAACGACACCAACCCAGCGAGTTTATCGCTGAGCATCCATAACGCAATGGATACGGCCAAATGCCCGAACGTTATTAAAGTGATAGCCAGCCAACTAACGTTGTTGTTTGGGGCTGGCAGAACCTTTGCGGCAAGGAACAGGTGCCCGACCGCGACGATCCAGTGGGCGACAACCACTAGTAGAGTGAGCATGCGTCGTCTTGTCATAGGGTGATTTTTTTTCCTCCTTGACGGTTCCCGCTCCCTTTGCAGTTACGGTTTTCAAGGGCTTGAGGGTGTCCCGCTCCTCGCGTTTGTTGCAAGGGCCAGACGGTCAAACGGTCCCGTCCTAGGCCGCCTTTGATTTCGTTCTGCCTCCACTGCCACCGCCCTTGCGGATCGCGTCTAATGCGATCGGACCCGCGCCGAAAAATATCAGCGCGAAGGCAATGGCCGCTACGGCAATCGGAAACTCGAATCCGCCCTGCCCTTTGAGGCCGTTATGCCAATGAATCTTCCAGATTGCGACCGACATGTCGATCAGCATAGCCACAGCCACGAAACGGGTCAACAGGCCGGCGATGATCAGGATGCCGCCGAAAAATTCCGTTCCCGCCAGCAGATAGGCCATCCAGCCGGGGAATCCGAGATGTTGCACCATGTCATGAACATGGGAAAATCCGCCAAATACTTTGCTGTAGCCGTGAGCGATCATGATGGTGCCGATTACCAGGCGCAAAACGAGAAGAGCCAGAGGCTGCAGACGATCGAGAAAGCGCAAGATGTTTCCTCCAGGGAGAGCTGAATAGATTACCGTATTTGTGCGCCACGGCGGAACTTCGACTGCGGTTCCTATAGCAGATTGACTGTAGTTTGGCTTTTTGCCCAGATTTGCCCGTCGGTTAAGGCCGTTTCTCCGCCTGTCCCAAGACCTTCGTACCGTCTGTTGTACTTTAGTTACGGTTCCCGCGACCAGCTCGCTTCGCGTATGGGTCCGCTACCTCCTATTGTGTCATCAAGCATTCTGGATACTACATATAGACACACCCTCTAACTGCCTTTTGGTTACTTTCCATAAAACGGGCATAAAACAAGGAAAATCTCGGAGATTCGCCTTTAGCTCAAGTGCTTTCAGGGCTGATATATGCTCGGGACACCTGAATTCACTCGAACGCGTTTTTGTGCGGTGAATTCTTTCCAACTTAGCTCATAGCCCGCAAGCGGCATGGGGTGAGTTGGACGAAAAAGGGTTTGGAAACTATGGCCGACTCGCGGGAAGTCATGAATATTCGCCAGGCGTCGCAGTACCTGGGAGTGAGTCCGGACACGCTCTACAAGTATGTAGGTGAGCAAAAGATTCCCGCTTTCAAACTGGGCAATCGCTGGCGCTTCAAGAAATCGAAGCTCGACCAGTGGATGGAAGAGAAGTCCAGCCAGATGGAAGCGAAGAGCAGAAACAAACCGAAGGCAGCTGCCAAAGCTGCCGGGCAACAGTAAAGGCGGGCACATGTTTGGATTCGGATCGAAAACGATTGTTGGTCTGGATGTGGGGTCCTCGAGCATCAAGGCGGTCGAGTTGAGGAAGGGACGCAACGGGATTGAAGTCGCGCACCTCGGTCTCGAACCGCTGGCTCCGGATATCGTCGTCGATTCCATGATCGTTGACTCGGGCACGGTATCGAGCGCGATTTCCAAGCTATTTACCGATAATCAGATCAAGACCAAGAGCGTGGCCACGGCGGTAAGCGGGCACTCGGTGATCGTGAAAAAGATCTCGCTGCCCTCCATGAGCGATCAGGAGTTGGCGGAGACCATCCAGAAAGAAGCAGCCCAGCATATTCCTTTCGATCTGGCGGATGTGAATCTCGATTATCAGATTCTCTCAGAAGATGCGGGCAACCCGCAGATGGACGTTTTGCTGGTCGCCGTCAAGAAGGACAAGATCCTGAACTACACCAACGTACTCTCGATGGCGGGCAAGACTCCGGCTATTGTGGATATCGATGCCCTCGCGCTGCAGAACTGCTACGAGTACAACTATGAACCCGCGCCTGGGCAGGTGGTGGCGCTTTTGAATCTGGGCGCCAGCGTCATGAACATCAACATCGTAAAGGGCACCACGCCGCTGTTCCCGCGCGACGTTAGCGTGGGCGGGCACCAGTACACGGACTCGCTGCAGAAGGAATTGGATTTGAGCTTCGACGACGCGGAGTCGCTGAAGCTGGGAAACAAAGTCGGTACCGTGAGCGAGGATGCGAAGACCCCGATCCTGCAGCAAGTGACCGAGATCATTGTGCTGGAGATTCAGAAAACATTCGACTTCTTCCGCGCCAGCTCGGCGGGAGAACACATCGAGAAGATTTATCTGGCGGGCGGTTCCTCAAAAGTTCCTGGGCTGATTGAGGCGCTGCGTCAGGAATTCTCGCTGCCGGTGGAGATTTTCAATCCCTTCCAGAAGATCGCGCCGCCAGTCGATGGACCGGGAGTGGAGTTGATCGAGCAGAACGCTGGCCAGTTGGCAGTTGCGGTGGGTTTGGCCTTAAGGAGTTTTGAAAACTTATGATCCGAATCAACCTGTTGGGACAACCCAGACCGAAGAATAAGCGCGCCGCAGCTTCGGCAGCGGCGGTGATGGAGATGGGCGAGGTCGGCTCACCGAAGCTGAAAGTAGTGCTGGTGCTGGTGCTGGCGGGAGCGCTCAACTGGATGTACTGGTATCGCCTCGACAAAGAGAAAAAGCAGATTGCCACGAAGATGGTGGTCGCGGAACAGAGAAACCGCGAACTGGCCGATGTAAAGGCGCGCTACTTGGAACGGCAGCGTCAGGCGGAAAGCTACAAGCGCCGCGTCGACGTGATCGACCAGCTGCGGGCCAGCCAGTCCGGACCGGTGAACCTGCTCAACACCATCGGAGACACCATCAACGGCACCGAAGCGGTGTGGCTGAACACCATGAAAGATCAGGGTGGCAGCGTGGACATCGAAGGCATGGCGCTGAGCGCGGATGCCGTCGCCTCGCTGATTCAGAATCTGCAGAAGACGGGTTATTTCAAGAACATCGAAATCAAAGAGACATTTCAGGACGAGACGTTTAAAGAGATGCAGGCATTTTCATTCATTCTGACCTGCGAAAAAGCGAAGTCCTAAAAGCGGGGGAATATGGGCAACTTTAGCGAATTATCGGGTGTCAAGCAGTGGGCCGCCCTGGTGTTAGGGGCAGCGCTGATCACCGCCGCATTGCACTTCACGTTGTTCAAGTCGCAGCGGGCAGCGAATGATCAGGCGCAGTCAGCCCTGGACCTTAAGCTTCGCGAGAATGCCGAACTCGAATCCTACGCGCCCAAGCTCAAGGACATGGAGCGGCAGCTGGCCAATCTGAAACAACAACTGGAAATCGAGCGCCGCATCGTGCCCGACGAAAAAGAAGTGGACGGCTTCATCAAGATGCTGGACGCCGAAGCTCTAAAGGCGGGAATCGAGATTCGTCGCTATACCGCCAAGCCGGTATCGAGCCGGGAGTTCTATACCGAAGTGCCGTTTGAAATCGAGTTGGATGGGCCGTACTACTCGGTGCTGAACTTCTTCGACCGGGTAGGCAAGCTGGAGCGGATTGTGAATATGTCGGGCTTACTGGTTGCGAGCACCAAGAAGCCGAGTGACGCCAAGGTGAAGCACACCTATCAATACGCGCCCAACGAGACCATCGTAGCAACTTGCGAAGCGACGACGTTCTTTAGTCATGACCTGGCGCCGCCCGCGGGCGCACCGGCCAAGGGTAAGGGAGGCCTATGAAGCTGGCGACTGGAATCTTAATACTGGGAATGGGATTGGGAACTGCGGGGGCGCAGAATCCCAGCATCATCGACACCACCAAGGCCAAACTGGTCTCGGCGCAGCAGCAGAAGACGGCGGCTATTAACGCCGCGCTGCCACCTTCCCAGGGGCCGAGCGCGAACTCGCAACCTGCGGCCGCAAAACCAGCCGCTGGCAAGTCCGCGAGTCCGGCTCAAGCGCAGACGGCATCACCGGCTAAACAGCCAACCGGAGTCGCTCCGAAAGTGGCGTCCAAAACAGTCGGATCGAAGGCTAAGGCAAAGAAGACTACGACGGTTGCGGTGAATCAGCCGAAGCCGGTAAAGCCAGCAGTTGCGGTCGAAGACAAAAAGAATCCGGTTGATCCCAAGAAGGATGCGCACCCGACCATCAGCATGGCCGGCGGACGCCGCGATCCGTTCCTAAGCCCGGTGGTGAACCACAGCGTGGGTGGTTCGGGGTGCAGCACCGGCAAGCGCTGCCTGGCGGTCGACCAGATTGCCCTTACCGGGATCGTGAAATCTGACGCAGGCATGATCGCGGTGGTGATCAATGCCATGAACAAAGCATATTTCCTGCGCGAAAACGATCCGGTCTTCAACGGATATGTGGTGAAGATCACCGGCGACTCGATCGTTTTCAAGGAAACCCTGCAGGACAAGTTAGGCAAAGCGTTCACGCGGGAAGTGACCAAGAAGATTTCCACCCCGGCGGTTTAACGGGTGGAGGAGCCGGGTCGATCCGGCGCGTACGGCGACGAAATTTGAGAGACAGATCACGCGGCGAGCAAAACGCGCGCCCGTGGGGAGAAGGGAAATGCGAAAGCAATTGCTGGCTGTTTGGCTACCGCTGCTGATCTTGGCCCTGGTTGCAGGCGCCGAGGCTCAGAGCACGAGCACAGGCGCGGACACGCGTGCCACCGTACAAAAGGTGGACGTGATGCACGGGGATGACGGAATCAGCGTAGAGATCACCGCCCGCGGACAGGTGACGCCCAAGCTCAGCGCGTTGGGCTCGCCCGCTCGTGTCCTCGTGACTCTGCCCAACACCGTGGCAGCCACCGTTCAGAACCACATCAACGTGGGCAGTGACGGGGTGAAGGGCGTGCGCATCGGCACCGACGGCCACGAGCCTCCGACCACCAGCGTGGTGATCGACCTGGTGCAGGCTTGCCGGTTCGAACTGCTCTCCGCCGGCGACAATCGAATCATTGTCAAGCTGCATCCCGCGACTGCAACGACCAGCGCTCACGCCACGGCACCGGCGCCAGCAAAGCTGCAGACCACGGCTTGGACGGTTGCGCCAGCCTTAGTCGGGCCCGCGCTCGCGGTGAACAATCCAATCCCGGCGCCTGCATCTCCAGTTGCAGCCCCGGTCGCCGTCCAAACTGAAGACGGGACTTCGAAGCAGGCTGCTTCCGCCACCAACTTTGCTTTCGTAGAGCCGACTTACCAGCCGAAGAAAGCGGATGACAAGGCTACCGCTGACGAGACAGCTCCCGCAGACCGGGCGGCTGGCGCGGCGGCAAAATTCGTAGACAAGCCGGAGGGCGATTTGTTGCCAACCCCGAGCGCGGCCATGCAGTCGCAGTCTGGTCAGGCTCTCCAACCTATTCAACCAGCGGTGAATCTGGCAGCGGAAGGAAAAGGCGAGAGCCACCTGGTAAGCCCGATTAGCGCTCCCAAATACACGGGCGAACCAATTTCGGTGAACTTGAAAGATGTGGATCTGAAAGACTTCTTTCGTCTGATTCACGAGATCAGCGGACTGAACGTGGTTCTCGATCCCAACGTTAAGGGCGCGCTGACCATCGTGCTCGATGACGTGCCGTGGGACCAGGCGCTCGATATCGTGCTCAAGAACAACGATCTAGCCCGGCAGCTTGATGGCAACGTGCTGCGCATCGCGACTCTCGAAACGCTGCGCCATGAAGCTGAATCGCGCAGAGCGGAACAGGAAGCCGAGGCGCTGGCAGTCGATAAGCAGACGGTCACACGGTTCCTGAGTTATGCCCACGCCAAAGACGTCCTGCTGACGGTGAAAAAGTTCCTGTCGCAGCGTGGAGACGCGGTCGCCGATGAGCGCACCAACGCGATAATTATCTCGGATATCCCGGCGGTGATGCCAAACGTCGACCGGTTACTCACGCAACTCGATCGCAAGACGCAGGAAGTGGAAATTGAAGCTCGCGTGGTTGCAGCGACTCGCAGCTTCGCGCGGGAAATCGGTACTCAATTAGGATTTGGCTGGGGCAACGCCGCGACTTCAGTCGGCGGCTCATCTGCAGTTGGCACTTCGCCAACTTCGACCTTCGGCATCGTACCCAAGTATCCGATTATCGGAACTACCCTGCCGACGGGAACCACGGGTGTGCAAATCCCGTTGTTTTCGAACTTGGGCGCAACCGGCCCGACCAGCGGCTTTTCGTTTCTCAATGCCAGCTCTTCAGTCCGGCTTGATGCCATCCTTACCATGGACGAATCGCGCGGACTGCTGAAAATTCTCTCCCGTCCGCGAGTGGTCACGCAGAACAACATTCAGGCTCTGGTCCGCCAGGGCGTGCGCGTGCCCATCGTAACCCAGGCCCAGTTGGGTGGCCCGCCAACCGTAACCTATGTGGACGCTTTCCTGAGGCTGACGGTGATTCCGCAGATCACCTCGGAAGGCACGATCTTCCTGAACGTCGACGTCGAGAACACGACGCCTGACTTCGGCGAAACGGTCAACGGCAACCCCACTTTGATCACGCAGCAGGCGACCACGCAGGTGCTGGTCACCGACGGCGGTACGGTGGTCATCGGCGGCGTCATCCAGACCAACAACTCCATCAACGTGGATCAGGTTCCGCTGCTGGGCAGCATTCCCTGGCTGGGCAACCTGTTCAAACACACCAGCGTCAGCACCACGAACCAGGAGCTGATTTTCTTCATCACTCCGCGGGTCATCCAGACCTAGCGACAAGTTAGCAGTAAAGGCAGCCGTCGGTTCCCTGAAATACCTGTCAGGGACCGGCGGTTTTGTTTTGGACCTGCAGAATCTAGGCAAAACAATGCAATCGCACAAAAAGGGACGCATGTCTGCACGCTCACCGCAGTCTCTGCCATTCAAGATTCTTCGTCTTGGTAAACTTTCAAGATGGATCACAAAGGCCGGGTGAAGCGCCTGCAAACTGGGTTCGATGACAACTCGGTAGACGGGCTGCTGATCACCCATCTCCCCAACCTTCGATATCTCTGCGGATTTACCGGAACATCCGGGGTTTTGGCAATCCTCGAGACCCGCAGCGTGTTCTTTACCGATGGGCGCTACAGCGAACAGGCCCGAGCCGAGGTTCAGGGAGCGCGAGTCGTGATCGCCCGCAAGCCGCCTTTGGCCGCTGCCGCCGAATGGCTGACGGAGAACGGGAACAAAGGCAAGAAACCGCACCGGCTTGGAATCGAGAGCGAACACTTAACGGTCGCCGCGCGTTCGCAACTGGCGAGCCTTCTGCGGCCTGACTTCCGCCTGCGAGAGACGCGAGGGCTGGTGGAGCGCGTCCGAATGGTGAAGGATGGAGACGAAATTGCACTTCTACGAGCGGCGGCCGTCCTCGGGGCAAGCCTGTTTGACCGGGCGCTCGAGGTGATTCGACCGGGTGTGACGGAGAATGAAGTTGCGGCGGAGATGGAATATGCCGCGCGGCGGACCGGAGCCGAACAAATGTCTTTCCCCACGATTATTGCGGCGGGCAAGCGGTCGGCTCTGCCGCATGGACGCGCCTCGGCGGCTGCGATTCCTTCGCGGGGATTCGTGGTCTGCGACTTCGGTGTTATACTCACCGGCTACTGTTCCGACAGGACCCGCACGGTGCACGTGGGCCGTCCCACGGGCGAGGCCCGCAGGATGTATGAGACGGTGCGGGAGGCGCAGGCGGCGGCCATAGAAACGGTCAGAGCCGGCGTGAGCGTTAGCGAGGTCGACCGGGCTGCGCGTAAAATATTGAAGCAGCGAGGCTTAAAAAGACACTTCACACACTCGACCGGGCATGGTGTAGGCTTGGAGATTCATGAACCACCACGCATCGCGTCGGGACAGACAGCGATTCTGCGCCCGGGGATGGTGATCACAATCGAGCCCGGCGTATACATCGCGGGCAGCGGGGGCGTGCGCATCGAAGACATGGTCGTAGTGACGGAGCGCGGGTGCGAAGTCCTCGCGCCGACAAATAAGGAACTCATCACGATTTGAAGAGTAGCTATTCTTGATTCCCAGCCGGGAGTAATCCCCGGCCTCTGGGTTGGCGACAAAGAAGCAGGAAGCAGTCCCACCGCAAACCATGAACCAGAAAGAACTGAAAGAACTCATTGAGTTCTTAATTGAAAAGGATATTGCCGAGTTCGAGTTGGAGCGCGGCGATGTGAAAGTGCGGATCAAGCGTGGCGTGGAGCACGTGGCTCCAGCCCCATCCGCGACGCCGCACTTTGCCGTGCAGATGGCTCCGATCCCCGCTGGAGAGGTTTCATCTGCGCCGGCTGCGCCGGTTCCTTCCGCGCCGAGCGCTGCGGCCGCACCAGCGCCAGAGGCAGGATTGCACACGGTGCATTCGCCAATCGTCGGCACGTTCTATGAGTGCCCCTCGCCGGGATCGCCACCCTTTGTGAAGGTCGGGGATATCGTCGAAATCGGGCAGGTCTTGTGCATCGTGGAAGCCATGAAGCTCATGAATGAGATCGAGGCCGACGTGGCTGGTGAGATCGTGAAGAAACTGGTCGCAAACGGCCAACCGATCGAATATGGACAGGAATTGTTTGTGATTCGGCCACGAGTTTGACCGTGTGGGGCGGACACTCCTGTCCGCCGCCTTTGGTGTTAGGTTTTGATTCGAATTCCTATATGTTGAGAAACCAAGATCAAAAACCAGCGGACAAGAGTGTCCGTTCTACACTCGTTTGACAAATGTTCAATAAAATCCTGATTGCGAACCGTGGCGAGATTGCTCTGCGTGTGATTTGCGCGTGCAAAGAGCTGGGCATCCGCACCGTGGCGATTTATAGCGAAGCCGACCGGCACTCGCTGCACGTCAAGTTTGCCGATGAAGCTATCTGCATCGGTCCTCCTCAGCTGGCGCAGAGCTACCTCAACATTCCCGCAGTCATCAGCGCGGCTGAGATCACCAACGTGGACGCCATCCATCCGGGATATGGACTTCTGGCGGAGAACGCAAATTTCGCTGAAGTCACCGAGACCAGCAATATCAAATTCATTGGGCCACCGCCTGAGATCACGCGCCTGATGGGCGAAAAAGAAAAGGCCCGCGCTGCGATGAAGAAAGCGGGCGTTCCCATTCTGCCGGGTTCCGACGGCATTCTGGCCAGCGATGGCGAAGCCATGGAGTGGGCGCGACAAATCGGCTTCCCGGTGATCATCAAAGCCTCGGCGGGCGGAGGCGGGCGCGGCATGCGCATTGTACGCAGCGAAGAAGAACTTCCCGCCTTGTTCAAAGCGGCGCAGTCGGAGGCGGCGGCAGCCTTCGGCAACGGCGATCTCTACATGGAGAAATTTATTGAGCGTCCGCGCCACATCGAGTTCCAGATTCTGGCTGATCAATACGGCAACGTCGTGAGCCTGGGCGAGCGCGAATGTTCGATTCAGCGCCGCCATCAGAAGTTGTTGGAGGAATCTCCATCGACGCAAGTGACGCCCCAGTTGCGCGATGAGATCGGGAAGGTGCTGTCGAAGACGCTCTCTGATATCGGCTATGTGAATGCCGGCACGATTGAGTTCCTGATGGATGAAGACCGGCGCTTGTACTTCATCGAAATGAACACGCGCATCCAGGTCGAGCACCCGGTCACGGAGATGGTCACGGATGTGGACTTGGTGAAGAGCCAGATCCTGCTGGCCGCCGGCGAGCGAATGGAGACCGTGCTGCTAGGCCCGATCGTGCATCGCGGACATGCCATCGAGTGCCGCATCAATGCCGAGCATCCGGAGAAGTTCACGCCATCTGCGGGAAAGATCACGGCTTTTAATCCACCGGGTGGAACGGGGGTGCGAATCGATACGGCCGCCTATGCCGAAGGAGTGATCCCTCCATACTACGATTCGCTGATCGCCAAGCTGATCGTGCGCGGCAAAGACCGCTCGGAGGCAGTCTCGCGCATGGCACGTGCGCTGGAAATGTTTATCGTCGAAGGGATATTCACGACCATTCCATTGCATCGACGCATTCTGGCCGACCCGGATTTCCGCGCAGGCAAGTTTGATACTACGTTTATTGAGCGATTTCTGACCAAGAATGGGAAGGGCAAGCCGGGAGCGTAAGTGTTTTCAAACTTCAGCAACGTGTGGTCCCTTGCCGATAACCGCTTCAATTCGGAACTGCAGTCTGGACTTCAATTCCTCGACGTCTTCGTAATCGATCATGTTGTACTGGCGTGTGTCGAAGTGAACATTGCCAAGTTCTGATTTCTCGCACAACCAGATTACAGGTCGGTCGGCCTAGACCAAGCATGAAGCCCGCCTCAAAATAGACGCCGTTTCTTTGGCCAGTCAGATCGGCGATCAGGAATTTCGATTGGCGGATACGCGCGATGATTTCATCGTCGATCCTGTTCACATGTTCCACTTTGTCTATGCGGGTCGCGCTGTAGCCAGCGGCTGCGATAGCTAATTCAATCGATATCCTTGCGGCGTCCTGGGAAGGTTTGAACCACATTGCGATGAACGCATTTGAGGATTCTGCTCCTGATTGTTCAATCCGTTCGAGCTCTTGCCACCCCAATGAGGTCAACATACAGGGTGTTTGATCGTCCAACAAATGTTCCACCGACGCCAAGCTCTGTGACTCGATCGCATTCAGGAAGAAGATTGCTTCCTCTTCGTTCTTGGCACCCAAAATAGAATAGTCGTGTCTAGAGTCGAATCTAACTGTCTCCCCGGGATATTCGCTCAGGTCGGCAAGGTGTCTGAGCAACATTCGAAGTTTCTCACTAACCGAAGGGCCGCGGCTCTCAGCTATTCTTTTTAAGTCGTCATCGGTGTATATCGGGAACAACGAGTTATCCCGCTTTCCGCGCCCCCCTCGGATATAGATCTTAGATAAAACGAGAGCTTATAGCCGAGTTGTTTTGCCCGAGCGTCGTCAAAGAAAGATTTCGCCCCTGTTGAAAATCTAAACTTTCCGCATATCGGGCAGACAATCATTATTGGCTGGCTGATTATTGTTTCGGGCGTTACATCCCTGTTTTCATAGCATAAAGATTCGCAAATGGGGCACGAACCGTTCTCGCGGTACCACTTCTCGCTGGTCTCTCTGTACATGCGGTCCTCACCTTCGCAGAAAATGCAATGTCCAACAATGACGTTGAGCAAAACCTGTCCGAATACGTTATTTTATTATTTTGAAAGGCGGTAGGCGATGCTGGACCGGTTTCGCTAATAGAACATGACCGAAACGACGACGGTACTTCCTCGCCTCTACCCGATTCTCGACGCTGCCTGTTTCCCCGACGCCAAAGGAATGCTCGCCGTCGCCGAGGAGCTCGTCGTTGCTGGCGTTACGCTGTTGCAATATCGAAACAAGAACGGCAATGCTCGCGAGATGTTGGAGCAGGCGCGGGAACTAAAGCGCCGGCTCGGCGAGCGCGTCAAACTAATCATGAATGATCGAGCTGACCTTTGTTTAGCCGCCGACTTTGACGGCGTCCACGTGGGTCAGGAAGACTTGTCACCGGAGGGCGTAAGAAAAGTGGTCGGCGCGACACTATGGCTCGGTCTGTCGACGCACAACCCTGAGCAGATCGAGGCAGCCAAAAAAACGGATGCAAACTATATTGCGATCGGCCCCGTGTTCTCGACCCCCAGCAAAGCTAATCCTGATCCGGTCGTCGGTCTTGAAGGCGTTCGCAAGGCGCGGGCCCTGACACGAAAACCGCTGGTGGCCATCGGAGGCATTAATCGTGCCAACTGCCGCTCGGTCATTGAAGCCGGGGCGGACTCCGTCGCGGTAATATCCGACCTGATTCGGGAACCGCGAAAATCAGCAGAGGAAATCTTGCGCATCTTAGGATAAGGTAACGGCACCGATCGTGGGCGAGGGCGCCCGCGCCGCACAAGTTCCTAGGAGCCCTTTGAGCATCGACACGAAGCCACTAGCGCCGATTGCCAGCGACTGGGAAATCCACAGCCACCAGGACAAAGAACTGGTGAAGGGACTTGGCCTGACCAGCGCCACTATGCTGGTGATGGGCTCGATGATTGGCTCAGGCATCTTCATTGTTTCTTCGGAAATATCCCGAGAAGTGAATTCTCCCGCGCTGCTGATTGCGGCCTGGCTGGTAACCGGCTTCATGACCATCGTTGGGGCCTTGTGCTATGGCGAACTGGCCGCCATGATGCCGCGCGCCGGTGGCCAGTACGTTTATTTGCGCGAGGCGCTCGGCCCGCTCTGGGGATTTCTGTATGGGTGGACTCTGTTTCTAGTCATTCAGACGGGCACCATTGCCGCCGTGGGCGTGGCTTTCGGCAAGTTTCTGGGGATCTTCGTTCCCTCCATTTCTTCTTCGAACTGGATTCTGCATTTCTGGAAAGTCCCGCCGATTCGGATCGGACCGATGGTACTGGGCAACATGGACGTTGGGCTGAACACCCAGAATCTGGTAGCGATCTCGGTCGTGGTTACACTCTCGGTAATCAACGTTTTCGGGTTGAAGACGGGAGCGCTGATTCAGAACGTTTTCACGTTTGCCAAAGTCTCGGCACTCCTGGCCCTGGGGTTGCTCGGTCTTTTCGTTGGACGAAATGCGCAGGCGCTGGCCGCCAACTTCCATGCAAACTTCTGGAATAATGCTGGACTGAGCGCGCAGCACGCGGTGCAGGTGGGAGTAGGCGGGCCTGTCGTTCTGGTTGGCACGCTGACGATTCTGGCGGTGGCGCAAGTGGGATCGCTTTTTTCAGCCGACGCCTGGAATAACGTGACCTTCACGGCGGGCGAGGTCAAGAATCCCAATCGCAATCTGCCGCTGTCTCTCGCATTGGGTACGGGCGTCGTCATTACGCTTTACATCATTTGCAATTTCGTCTACCTGAACGTGCTGCCGCTCGATGGCACGCCCACAGGCGCGACCATCATGGAACGCGGAATTAAATATGCCACCGAAGACCGCGTGGGCACGGCCGTGATGACGCAAATGTTTGGCTCGGCAGGCGGACTGCTGATGGCTGCGGCGATTATGGTTTCGGGTTTCGGGTGCGTCAACGGCCTCATTCTAGCGGGCGCGCGCGTCTACTACGCCATGGCGAAGGATGGCCTGTTTTTTCGCAGCGTAGCCAAATTGCATCCCGCTTACAAAACGCCTTCCGTTTCGCTTATGGTGCAGATGGCTTGGACCTGCGTGCTGTGCGTGTCCGGCAGCTACGGACAATTGCTCGACTACATTGTTTTTGCAGTGCTGGTGTTTTATATCCTGACCATCCTCGGATTATTCGTGCTGCGCCGCAAGCATCCTGAGGCAGAACGGCCGTATCGCGCGATCGGCTACCCGGTGCTCCCCGCGGTGTATATTGTGATGGCTTTGTTCATCGATGTCGTACTATTGCGCTATAAACCACAATTCACTTGGCCGGGATTGATCATCGTGCTGTTGGGAGTTCCGGTCTACTATCTGTGGTCGCGGCGAGGAGAAACGATCCCCCTCAAGCGATCGGGAGAGTTAAATGTTTGATCTTTTTGCCAGAAAACCGCTGAACTCAATTCTTACTGAAGCCTCGGAAACCGGCGAGCATAGCCTGCGCCGGGCGCTCGGACCGACAAACTTAATCACCCTTGGCATTGGCGCAATTATCGGCACCGGCATTTTCGTGCTGACCGGGACTGCAGCCGCCAATCATGCCGGCCCAGCCATTGTGCTTTCGTTTAGTCTCGCCGCGGTCGCCTGTGTATTCGCCGGGTTATGTTACGCCGAATTTGCCTCGATGATCCCGGTGGCCGGTTCGGCCTACACCTACGGCTATGCGACGCTGGGTGAATTCATCGCCTGGATCATTGGCTGGGACCTCATCCTGGAATACGCACTGGGCGCGGCGACTGTGGCCAGCGGCTGGAGCGGTTACGTGCTCAGCTTCCTGGGAGATTTTGGCATCCGGCTCTCGCCTAGATGGGCGGGTTGTCCGGGGACGGTCTTTCTGTTTTACAACAACCATTGGGAGCGGCTGACCGCGCAGTTTCAGAAAGCGCTGAACCTGAAGCACATTGATGCGGCGACGCTGCCCCACCAATATTCTTCCTTCAATCTGTTCGGTTTTCTCGGAATCCTGATGGTCACCGTCATCCTGGTGATCGGCATCAAGGAATCGGCCGACTTCAACTCCTTCATCGTGATCGTAAAAGTCTGCGTCTTGATAGTCTTCATCGGTCTGGGCATCAACTACATCATGGGCCATCACGCCGAAGCGGTCGCGAACTGGAATCCGTTCATCCCGCCGAACAATGGTCATTACGGTGATTTTGGATGGTCGGGCATTGCGACTGCCGCAGGTGTCATCTTTTTTGCCTACATAGGATTTGATGCTGTATCCACCGCAGCGCAAGAATCGAAGAACCCAAGACGCGACATGCCCATCGGCATTCTCGGTTCCCTGGTCATCTGCACCATTCTCTATATTCTTGTGGCGGGCGTGCTGACCGGGCTGGTGAAGTACACTAACCTGGATGTGCCCGACCCGATTGCGATTGGTATCGACATGACTGGCGTGGCCTGGGGGAGCAAATTGGTGAAGCTGGGCGCGATTTGCGGGCTCAGTTCGACCATGGTCGTCATGTTGCTCGGCCAGTCTCGCGTGTTCTTCTCCATGTCCAAAGACGGGCTGCTGCCCAAGTGGGCAAGCGCCATCCACCCTCGCTTCCGCACGCCCTATCTCTCGACGATTCTTGTGGGTGTCGTGGTGGCGACGGTTGCCGCATTGACTCCGATTAACGTTCTCGGTTCTTTGGTTTCGATTGGCACCTTGCTGGCCTTTGTGATCGTCTGTGCCGGAGTTTGGATTCTGCGTGCCCGGGGGACCGAAGTACCGCGGGCCTTCGTGACTCCGTGGATTCCTTTCACTCCGATTATGGGAATCGCGGTCTCGCTGCTGATGATGTTCAGCCTGGGCTGGGAAACCTGGGCGCGGCTCATCATTTGGCTGGTCATTGGGCTGGTGATTTACTTCACCTACAGCCGCCATCACAGCAAAGTGCAACAAATGCGTACGGACGAACCGAAACCTGCGCCGTCGATGGCCGACTAGATCGAGTGGCGCGGGCGTCCTCGCCCGCGAAGCTATGCCTTCCGCACACGGGAGGCATTTTTGTTTTATAGTCGTTTTTGATCGTTAGTCTTTGGTCGTTCGTCGTTGGCCTTTGATTGACGACCGACGACCAACAACCATGAAAATCGTTACTGCTGCCGAGATGCGCGAGATTGATCGCATCACCACCCAGCGCTGGGGCGTACCTTCACTCACGCTCATGGAGAATGCGGGCGCGGCCGTCGCCGAGTTTGTGGTTTCGAAATATCCGTCCGCGGAACGCGTCGGCGTGATCTGCGGCAAGGGCAACAATGGGGGAGACGGTTTTGTCGCTGCGCGGAAACTGAAAGCCGCCGGCAAGGAAGTGCGAATTGTACTGCTGGCCGTGCCGTCGGAACTACGGGGTGATGCTGCGGAGATGTTCGCGAAACTTCCTGTCGCACCTGTGATTGTGAGATCGAGTGACGAGTTAAAGCAGGAACCGGCACGGGCAGTGTTGGAATCCGAAGTTCTGCTCGATGCGATTCTAGGTACAGGTTTCAAGCCGCCGGTGAGCGGGTTGTACGCCGAGGCGATCCGATCGCTGAATGCGAGTTCGGTGCCGGTGATTGCGGTCGATATCCCTTCGGGCGCCGATGCCGATGTCATGGGCGAACAAACTGGCGCGGTTGCGCGGGCTGACGCCGTGGTTACTTTTACTGCGCCGCGCCCGGCCCACATTTTCGGAAGACTGACCGACGGGCCGACTCTGATTGCTCCGATTGGCTCGCCCGACGAAGCGATCGTGTCTTCGTTGCAACTCAATCTGATCACCGCGCGCGAAATTGGGCCGCTCATTGGGCTGCGGCCCCTGGCGGCGAATAAAGGAAACTTTGGCCACGTGCTGGTGATCGGTGGTTCCGTAGGTAAGGCAGGCTCAGTCGCGATGGCGGGGATGGCGGCGCTGCGGACGGGGGCGGGATTATCGACGGTGGCAACACCGAAGTCGGTGCTGGCCACCGTGGCGGGGTTTCATCCTGAAGTCATGACCGAGCCAGTCGACGAAACCGATGCTGGCACGATCTCGACGGGAGCTAGCGGAGCGGTGGACGCATTGATCAAAGGCAAGACTGTTCTAGCCGTAGGCCCAGGGATCTCGCGTAATCCCGCGACTTCTGAATTTGTTCGCGATCTGGTGGTGAAATGCAAGACTCCGCTTGTTCTTGACGCGGACGGTCTGAATGCGTTCGAAGGCCGAGCCAGCAAACTCAGCGGCAAGGGACGCGCTTTAGTGATCACGCCGCATCCCGGAGAGATGGCTCGCCTGGCCGGGTCCACGATTGCCGCTGTACAAAGAGACCGCATCAACGTGGCTCGCACGTTTGCTCGTGAACACGAATTGATCGTGGTGCTGAAGGGACATCGCACGCTGATCGCGCAGCCCGATGGCACGGTTTGGGTGAACACCAGCGGTAATCCGGGCATGGCCACCGGAGGAACGGGAGACATTCTCACCGGCATGGTGTCCGGTTTGATCGCGCAGAATCCCGAGCGCTTCGTCGAAGCAGTTATCGCTGCGGTGCATCTCCACGGTCTCGCCGGTGACGTGGCGCGCGAAAGCATGGGCGAGCATTCGCTGGTCGCGACCGATTTGGTGAAAGCCTTGCCAGAGGCCTTCCGTCGCGTGCGGGAAGCTGCGGAAAACTCCAAGGTGGAAATTCGCGGCTGACGTAGTCTCTGCCATTACGCTAGTGCTCCCGGTGGTGAGTGCAGCAGCATGGTAAGCGACCGTCATCTCACCTGAGGCCGGATTTCACTTTGGCCGCCCCTGGCACCTCGCGTATCATGGCTGGCGTAACGAACTGAGACAACGATGAAACGCACCAAGGCGTACGTGGAGCACGTCCTCATTGCAACACTAGGCGTGCCACCGCTGACAATCATGGCAGGTGGCTTGACGTACGGTGTGTTCAGCCCTTTTCTTGCCTCGGTTAACACGCCCCAGCAGTTCCTTTCCGATCATTTGATATTTCTGGTTGTCATCGCGGGAGCACTGCTCGCGTATGCGGTAAGTGGCACCTTCACAAGCAGGTCTGCCCTGTGGGTCTGGGTTCCGGCCACTATAGTTTTCGTTCTCCGTGTCTTAGACTGGCGAGCATCTGGAAGTGCGCTTGTCGGCTCGGGCTCCGTGATCGAGCATTTCTTCACGGCAAACTGTCAAATCCAGAACTGGCGCGAAGGAGGGTTTGCTTCGAGGTGCTTCGATAGGCTTTATGTAACACAGTTGTTCGTTGGAGCGTTGGCGTATTCGGCTGGGGCCGCAATTCATCGCATCATTCAATGCTGGCGCCCTCCCAAAGACGCACCTTCGACGCCAGTCGGAACTATGCCGGGTCAGCTTCAGGTTGTTACTACTCCCTTCGTGGCGTTTTTCGCTCTGGCGTTTACAGGTAGTGTTCTTGGCCGTCGGTTTCATCAAGAGATAGCCGCGCAATCCTCTTCCTGGGCATTCCTGAGTTTTGGATTCCTTCCAACGTGGCTGGTGGTGATACTCAACATCGTGATGTGGGGCGGTATCTACGTCATCGGGATTGGATTTGTCCGTGCCCCGTTTCGAAAGGACGAGAAGGCCCTGTTCGTTTCACTTGTTGGAAGCTACATGCTCCTTCCGGTCGCGGCTTTGTTCCCGAGCACCGGTGGACTTGTCCATATCGCGCAGACAATGCTCAGTCTGACGGCTTTTCTCGCAGCACTGGCAATCCTTTTGTCGCTCCGGAAAGAACAGTCCGGTTTGTCACCACCTGAAAACGGTTAGGGATTACGCCAACGCAGCGGGTAGCTTCACTGTGCGGTAAGATATTGATAAATCTCCTTATCGCAAGCGACCAATGCCGTGGGCCAGTTTCCCGACAAGTAAATTCTGCGGGCGGACAGCCTACATCGCCTATCTGATTGGCGCTTGGATAGTTACGCCGGCCCTGAGCGCTCGCCGCGGCTGGAATCTGGACAAGTGCTTCCGTAATCTGCCTCGCATCCCCCCGCCATGCAATAGTGGTTCTGGCTATGACACACTTCCCCCAGACTCACCCTCAGCACCGTGCTCAGCGAGTTCAATTCGAAAACACAATCCCTGTCGTCATCAAGCTCAATGACGGGCGCAGCGCCCGGGCGAAACTGCAATCCATTTCGGAGACTGGTGGCATGTTGCGGCTGGCCGGTGCGCTCGAACAGGGCAATCTGGTCGAGGTCGCTTTCCAGACGGAATCGGGCACGGTAAAAGGCATGGCGGAGATCCTGCAGCCGACGCGCAAATCCAAGAACGAAATCATGCAGCCATTTCGATTTATCGCGCTTGAGGACGACGATCAACGCACCCTGCAGAACGCACTGGACTCCCGCGTCGATCAGGACTTCCTCGGGCTTCGTTCCAGCCAGTGGGTCGCGCCGAAAAGAAAGTAAAGACCTTCAGACCCTCCCATCAGGCGCCCGGGGCGGCGTTGTGAAGTCTCGCTATACTGGTCTCCAGACTCTCATGGAGACGCGAGAATTCATCACTCAATCGCCGGAGGAGACGATTGCTCTCGGCCGTGCGCTGGCCGCGATGCTCGCGCCACCGAAAATCGTCGTGCTTCGCGGCGATCTGGGAGCAGGCAAGACTACACTCGTTAAAGGCATCGCAGAAGGTTTCGGTGCGGCCTCGGAAGAAGATGTGACCAGTCCCACCTTTACTCTGATCCACGAATATCGTGGTCCGTCAGCTAATCTTTATCACATCGATTTATATCGCGTGGACACTCCGCGGCAGCTTGAGACTTTAGGACTCGACGACCTCATTGCGGAAAACAGTGTCCTGCTGATCGAGTGGGGAGAGAAATTCGCTCGCTTCGAAAGAGAGCGCGATGTGGAGATCGCGTTGGAACGCGTGGGAGAGAACGAGCGACGGGTACGAATCAGCAAAGGCTGAAGAGATTCAGGTTCTTGCTTTGGCTGACCACCTTCCGTGAAGGTGTCGCGCACCAGATTCTCTCCAATCCAGACACGAGGCCTCAGGGGCTAAAGCCCGGGGCCTGCAGTTCTCAGCGGCACGACTGAAGTCGTGCCCTTCCACAAAGCCATTCACGACGCGAGCTCTAAAAACCCATGATGTTGTAGCCGCAGTCGACGTAGATGACCTCGCCGGTGATGCCGGAACTGGCGTCTGACGCGAGGAAGACCCCGGTGGCACCTACTTCGTTGACATCCACGTTTCGGCCTAGAGGTGCGCGCTCGGCGTGAGTTTTGTGCATATCGCTGAAGCCGGAGATGCCACGCGCGGCCAATGTTTTGATCGGGCCTGCGGAGATGGCGTTCACGCGAATGTTTTTCTTGCCCAGTTCAAAAGCCAAATAACGCACCGTGCATTCCAGGCCAGCTTTGGCCACGGCCATCACGTTGTAACGGGGCACGACTTTTTCCGACGCGTAGTAAGTCATGGTCATGATGGATCCGCCGTCCTCCATGAGCGGTGCTACAGCGCGGGAGACTGCGATGAGCGAATAGACGCTCACGTCGAGCGCCACGCGGAAACCTTCGCGAGTGGTGTTAACGAAATCCCCTTTGAGTTCATCGGCTGGGGCGAAAGCCACGCTATGAACCAAAACCTGGAGCTTGCCGTAGCGCTCTTTGAGTTGAGTAAAAAGCTGGTCGATCTCGGCGTCGTTCGAAACGTCGCATTGGAATGCCTCCGCGCCGGGCAGAGAAAGGATCAGGTCTTTGGCTTCGAGCGCCATGCGCTCGTTCTGATAGGTGATGGCAAGCTTGGCGCCGGCGTTGTGCAATCCCTGCGCAATCGACCAGGCAATGCTGCGTTTATTTGCGACTCCAAAGACAACCGCAACTCGACCTTCGAGGCTGGAGGACATATGGCTCCTTGAATTTGAAGGGAAAGAATAACAGCGGGAAAGGCTTATTTACCACAGAGACGCAGAGCCAGAGAGGGAAGCCTTGCCTTTCCAGTTCGCAAAGGACTAGCGATTCCTCCTTGTCTCTGTGACTCCGCGGTGAAGCAATTTTTATTCCACTGGGGTAGCCTCTTCAATTGGCACTGCAGTTCGCACTGGCCAACTCGAGCTGACGAACGCGATGGCGTATACCAATCCGATGATAGAGAATCCTGCGACCAGATTAACCTGCGCCACCTCGCCCACTATGATCGCCAGAACAATTTGCAGCGCAGTGCCGGCGAAATAGAACGTATTTTGAACGCGTCCCATGAAATGCGGCGGCACTTGCTCCATGATGCTGGTATTCATGGCGACGCCCGCGATTCCGCGGGCCGAGCCCATGACCCCATAGATCAGGACTGCGATGACAAGTATGGCGGAGAGCGGTGCCAGGATCATGCAGATGGTCAGCAGGCCCATGGAGATTGCGATCGAACGCCGCGCACTCAATCCCGCGATGAGCCAGGGCGCATAGAGGGCGCTCACGAAAGCGCCGGTGCCCCATCCCGCATTGAGCCAGCCGTAGCCGACGGCGCCGGCGTGAAACACGTTGTCACTCAACGGGGGTGTGACTACAACGCCGGTCGTCATCGCGGCGAGAAACAGCGCCCAGCTGATTCCGAGGAAAACCAGGCTCCGCCTGCGGCGCAGAAATTCGAGTCCTTCGCGCATCTCACGTACGAATTTTTCGAGCGCGGTCTCCGCGGCGGCAATGTCGGCGCGCAATTCCGCCGGCCGGGGTACCACGTGACGTCCCTTGCGAACCGCGAAATAGCAGAGAAATGAAACCAGGTAGGTGGAGAAATCGATGAGCAACACTCCGCCCAGTCCGATGCGGTTGTAAACAAATCCTACGATCGAGCCCGCAATCAGCCAGCCTCCCTGAACTCCCGCCATGAGAAAAGTATTTGCATGAACGAACTCTTCGCCGGGAGTGAGTTCCTGAATCAACGCGGTAATCGTCGGCCAGAACATCCAGAAGCCCGCTGCGACGAGCGTGTTCATCAAATAGAGCTCCCAGATTTTCGCTTTTCCCATGAAGGCGAGAATGGAGACGGTGAGAATGATGATGGCGCGAGCAGCGTCAAGCATCATGACCAGCCGGCGGCGGTCTTCGCGGTCAATGATGACGCCGGTGAAGGGCAGCATCAGCATGGCCGGAATAGTTTGCAGAACGGCGAACTCTCCCAGCGCAATTTCAGAATGAGTGGCCTGCAGAATGTACCAGGCAACTGCGGCCGCGTTCATGCCGCTGCCCAGCATCGAAATCACATTGGCAGCGAAGACGAAGCGCAGCGCGCGTTTCTGCAGAATGGACCGCATGATCTAATTTAAATTGAAGAGGAGGGAGTCGCCAACCGGCCCGGCCGGATCTCTACGCCGTTTTTCGCATGGGCCAGTGGATTTGGATCTTGCTGGCCTCCCAGAACAGATACACAATCAGCAGAAGCATCTCCGGTTCGATGGGGTGCTTGTAGCGAGGGAATGGCATCACCAGATAGTACGGCAGCGGATAAATGAGGAGGAAACATGCAAGCAGAAATGCACCGCGTTTTCGATTGCGAATGGTCAGCCACAATCCGGCAAAGGTGAATATTGCTCCGAGCAAGAAATTGGTGTGGCGCGAAATCATCAGATCGTAGCCCGCGACGATGGCCGCTTGCGGAGGCGCGATCCAGAAATAAATGGCGCGTTCAGTTGTGAACCATAGAAATCGTCCGGGATGTTCACGAATAAATTGACGAACCTCCTGCTTTTTTTCGGCCATGAAGCCGAGTTCGCCTAATTCCTGAAATCTGCGCATGGCCTCGGGGTTGTTGCCGGGATGTTCGTTGCGTGTCCAAAGGCCTTCGGACTGATCGTTGTTGGCCTCATACATTTCCAGCGGAAGGTTGTCACGCACAAAGATGAACTTGCCGAAAACCTGGTAATTGCGCACCAGCCACGGGGTCACGACTAACGCTATCGTGAGCACGCACAGGGCAGCTCCAACGAATTGCTGGGGATGGCGAGGCAGTCGGTACAGCAGCCAGAGCAAGCAGAACGGCATCATGCTTACGACTGCGGTGTTGGTGAGCGCGATTATGCCCCAGAGCAATCCGAAGAAAATCCACATGCGGGGGCGCGGGGGCTCGTTGGCCATGCGCAACGTGAGCAGCAGCGCGAGGCTTAGTAAGAATGCGGTGAGGCTTGTCTCCCAGACCACGCGCACCGGCCAGTAGATTACGTAAGGAAAAACAGCCCAGGTCCATGCCGTTGCACGAGCCACGGTAGTGCCGTACATTCGCTGGCCGATCCCATACAGCGTGAAGCAAGTGAGGGCGCCGAATACGCTGTTGAAGGCTAGGATCACCCACGCCGAGAGCGCGCTATAAACGCCCAACAACTTAAATACTCCCGCGAGAATACAAGGATAGAGAGGCGGCGCCCAGGCGCTGGGTCCGGTCGGCAGGTCTGTCGGCGAACTGAATCCTTGTCCCGTGGCGATGGAGCGGGCCAGACGGCCCATTTCCCAGCCATATTGAAAGTGATCGCGGCGCGGCGTGATCCGATAGGTGTGGCCGATGGTCATCACGGCCAGACGCAGGAGCAAGGCAACTAGAACGATGAAGAGGATCGAGTGATGAAGAGGCCGGCGCGCGGATGCCGGCGACTGATTCGCCTCGGCTGGTGTGAAATGTCCAGCGATATCTACATCTCGCATCGGCTCAGACTACAGCATCGACTTATCCGACGCCACGTATCGATGCGATTTCGCGAAGGGGCGAGGACAGCCGTCGCTCCATTGAGCGATCTCAGACTTGCAAGGTTGCCCATTCGGAGCTACGATTCCCGCGCGAAAGCTTGGAGGTGACTATGACGCGCACTCGGCTAGTCGTCTTGATGTTTCTTTGCTCTCTGGTTTTCTCTGTTATTGCCCAAGGGCAGATCGACAGAATCTCGATTCCCGCCGGTACGCCGGAAGATCAAGCGCTAACGGCGATCTCAAACCAGCAAGACCCACAAAAGAAGTTGGCGATGTATCAGGATTTCTTGCAGAAGTTCTCGACGAATCCGGCGGCCGTGGCTTACGGCAACTGGCAAATCTCGCAAGCTTACCAGACGGCGGGAGACTTGCAGAAAGCCCTGGAATACGGCGACAAGGCGTTAGCCGGTTCTCCTCACAACCTGGACATTCTGGTGTCGCAAGCCGGCATTGCTGGGCAGTTGAAAGATGACGCCAAGGTTATGGATTATTCGACGCAGGGCGCTGAACTCTATAACTCCATTAGCAAGCAAGCCAAGCCCGAAGGAATGAGCGACGCCGAGTTCGCACAACGCATTGACGACGAAAAGAGCGCGGCCAAGAGCTCTTACGAGTTCCTTGAGGCGGCGGCGTTCAATGCCATCGTGGATGAGCCCGACGCCAAGAAGCGCATGGCCGACATTGAACGCTTCACGCCCGCGTTCCCCAATTCGCGCTTTCAGGAGCAGGTTGCATCCTACGCGATGATGTCTCTGTCGGAACTGAAGGACACGCCGCGGCTGATCTCTTATGGGGAGAAGACACTGGTTGCAGATCCGAACAACTTGCCGACGCTTCTCTTGCTGGCCACCACCTACGTCGATGACCCCAAGCCGGGCAGCTTGACCATGGCGGTTACATATTCGCAGAAAGCAATCGAGGCGGCCAAAGCTGATGCTCCGAATGCCGATCGTTCCCGCAAGGTTTCCGCCGGGGTGGCCTACTCTACTCTGGGCTACGCTTATATGAAAGAGGACAAAACGGCGGCGTCGATTCCAGAGTTGAAATCAGCTTCGTCGCTGTTAAAGGGACTAGACGATCAACAGTACGCCATTGCCATGTATCGCCTCGGTTTTGCTTACGCCAAGTTAAGCAAGGTTTCCGAAGCGCGGGAAGTGTTACAAGAAGCAGTAAAAATTTCAGGGCCGGTGCAACAACCCGCGCAGGATCTATTGGCGAAGGTGAACGCCGCGCGCGCCAAAGGAAGGTAAAGCGGCCACGGATTTCAGGGATCCAAGGGCAAGGATTGTTGAAAACCTAAAGCTCAAACTTTGCTCCTCTCACGGTCCAGCCAATTCTGCGGAGAGCAAATTGGCTTTGACGGCGAGATTGTAAGCGCGCTGCACGTCGCCGTCCTTCGCTGCCTCCTTGGCCTGCTCCATGTAGCTTTTGATTTGCTTTACTGTGTCCTGCTGGCTCGGGCTGAGTTGACGGCCTGAGAGTTTCTGCAGATTCGTATCGGTAGAGGCCAGCAGTTGAGTGTAGGCTTCGAGGCGAGAAGCCTCTTGCGGGCTTGGGGCCGCAGACAGATCCACGGTAGGGTCGGCGGTGCCCCCATTTCGAACCACGGTCTTGGTGGGACCAGCTACTGCAGGCGTCGATGCGGGCGCGGCCGCTTTGTGGACTCGGTGATGCTTCTTGGTTTTAGCTCCGCTGGCCTCCGCCGGCTTGCAGTCCGGTTTCGTGCCCGAAGCCGGCTGCGAACGATCAGGACACGGCGGCTTGGAGGCTGACGGTGGCGACTTGGCCGATTGGTCCTGAGCTTTTTGCTGATCACCCTGGACGGGCGAACTTTGCGAGGGCGAATTGCCCGGTTCGTTCTGCTGCGACTGTGTCGACTGCGCGATCCTCATTCCTGGTGCGGCGGGCGCAATCCCCACCTCCGAGGAAAGCAAAAGCAGACACAGTCCGAGAATGGCGGCCAGAGTCATTTTAGGTTATTCGATGCTAGCAGTCAGATGACCCGCGATCCGGGCAATTGGAGAATTCTATCCCTTTAGAGCGAAGGCTACCCCCGAAGCGGAAGAATTGTCGTTCAGGCCCCTTCCGGAATCCGGAATTGTGAGCCGGGTGCTACGGCCCGGCCGTTTTCGTCGTTGGCGTCGGCTGGGATCTCGACCAGCGGCAGGCAAAGCCGGAAAGTTGTGCCCTGGCCTTCCACCGTCTCGAAATTAATCGAGCCGTAGTGCCACTGCAAAGCTTGATAGGTTTGTGCCAGCCCGATCCCGCTGCCACCTTTTCTGGTGGTGAAATACAACTCGAAAATCTTCTCCTGCAATTCGTGAGGTATGCCCACGCCCTGGTCGCGAATTTCGGTAATAACGTTATCCTCGTCCCTGCGCGCAGAAATGGTCAGCGTTCCCCCTTGCGGCATCGCTTGCATGCCGTTGATGATCACATTCAAGATGGCTTGCTTCATCACGTCGACGTCGACTTTCACGCCCAGCGGCTCCGTCCCAAGCCTTCGCTTTACGGTGACGCCGTGTTGCTCGGTGTCCGGTGCGGACAGCATGAGCACGTCTTCGAGCAGGCGGCGCAGGTCGATTTCTTCGAGACGCAGGTCGCGCGGCCGAGTGAAGTCCACCAGGATCTGAACCACGCGATCCAGACGGTGAATCTCATTGCCGATAATATCCATGTGACGGCGCGTGTCGGGATCGATCTGCTGCAGTTTGGTTTGCAACAACTGCAAATGCAGCACAATCGCGTTGATGGGATTCTTGACCTCGTGGGCGACGCCACGCGTAGTGCGGCCGCTGGCCGACATCTGGCGCGACAGTTCGATCTCATCCTGAATGCGCCGCACCGATTCGGCATCGCGCAGCGTCAACAAGGCGCCGATCGGAGATCCTTTTTCCTGAATGAAATCGAGAGAGACCTGCACTCGTTTCGTGCTCGAGGATTCGACTTCACGCTGGGCGATGGGATTCCGCAACTGAAAACCGTCGAGCACGAGTGCCCCCAGCGACGAGTCCCGCGTGAAAATCTCCTTCACTGTCCGCCCCAGCAGTTCTCTCCTGGGACGGCCGAGAAAACGCTCCACCGAAGCGCTGACCAGAACGACTCGTGAATCGCTGGTGAATAACATCAAGCCGTCCTGCAGGTTTCCCATGATCTGGTCCACGTTGTCTTTCAGCGCGGAGAAGATTTCTCTGGCATCCCGCATCTGTCGGCCCAGGTGGGCAATCTTCAACGTCACCAAGCCATACTCATCGCGGCCGGCTTCCTTTTCCGTGAGCGCGTCGGCCTCACCGGCAGTGACACTATCCAGGCTGCGGCTGATGCGTTCCAATGGACCGAGAGCGATTTGCGAGAGGCCCGCGGCCAGAACCAGAGAAAGTAAGATGGAGATTCCGGAAAAGATCACGGCATGTTTCAATCGCGGGGTAATTTCGCTCCTCAGGAATACGGTCGAAATCCCCAACCGGATGCTGCCGAACAATTCGCCATCTAACCGTAGAGGGACACGCACTTCATAGAGCGTGGGCTGGTTGTACACCAGGCGGAGCTGGCGGCGGAACTTGGCATCCTGCACAATCTGGAAGTCAGGGCGCTCGGGCACGGTCTTTCCAACCAGGTCAGCCGTGGTGTGGAGGATGGCTTTGCCATCAGTGTCCACGATGGCGGCGTCGTAAATCATCGGCCAGTCGGTCACAACCGATTCCAGCATCGTATTCAAATCGAGATTGGTCGCCAGATAATCAGCAATGGCGAGGCGGACTTGCGCGGGATTGCTGGTATCGACCCGGGTGCTGGTTAAATCTGGAATCGCGTTGGCGGCCAGATACGCCAGTTGTGAATTCAGAAAACCTGCCGTGTCGTGGGCGAAGGTAACCCGCTGGCGCAATATCTGCGAAACGTAGATATAGGAAAACGCGGACACCATCGCCGCCACCATGAAGGTGATGGCGAGCACGATCTGGGTTTTTCGGCGCATTCTCAAGTTAGAGTCTCACGCGAAAATAGCAACACGAAAAAATGGCTGTCGTGGTGGCGAGCAAATGAATTTGCCGTCGCTGGGACGCTGTTCGTGCGAGCTGTTAATCTTCTCTCGCCAGGGCGGCATCGGCTGCGGCGTTGCCATATTCCTTGAGCTTATTATGAAGGGTTTTCAGGCTGATGCCGAGAATTTCTGCGGCTCGCGTCTTATTGTTGCTGGTGGACTCGATGGTCTTCAGAATCAAACGTCTCTCTGCTTCTTCCACGGTCATGCCTACATCCAGGTGGATGGCGTCGGGATCGTCCGACGAAGTGCGAATCGTGGTTTGACCGAATCCGGGGGTCAGATGCTTGGTTTCAACCACCGCCCCGTCGCACACAATTACCGCGCGTTCGAGCGCGTTGCGCAACTCGCGGACATTTCCAGGCCATGAATAATTTTGGAACAAGTTCAGCACAGCCTCGCTCACCACCGCCACCTTGCGTCCGTGTTTGGCGCTCATGTCCTTCAAAAGCGATTCCACCAGCGCGGGAATGTCGTCCTTATGCTCGCGCAAGGGCGGCATATGAATGTTAAAAACGTTCAGGCGGTAATAGAGATCGTTGCGCAACTCACCCCGCGCGACGGCTTCCTCTGGCACTTTGTTGGTCGCCGCAAGAACTCGGACGTCGACCGTTGTTTCTACCTTGCTGCCCAAGCGGCGGAGCTTGCGATCTTCCAGCACGCGGAGGAGTTTCGCTTGAGTGCCGACCGGCATTTCTCCAATCTCGTCCAGCAACAATGTTCCCCCTTCGGCCAGCTCGAAGCAGCCGGTGCGCCTTTCCAGAGCCCCAGTAAAGGCTCCTCTTTCGTGGCCAAAAATCTCGCTCTCAATCAAGGTCTCCGGAATCGCCGCACAATTGATGGGAACGAAGGGTTTGTTGCGGCGGGGACTGAGTTCGTGGATATTGCGAGCCACCAATTCCTTGCCCGTGCCGCTCGCGCCCGTGATCAGGACTGATGCCGTGCTGGGCGCCACCATCTCAATCAAGCGGAAAAGTTCTTGCATTTTCTTCGACGCCCCGACCAGACTGCCGAGAGAACCCGCGTCCCGCAGTTTCCGCCGTGTGACTTCGAGTTCCACCCGGGTTCCAAGCAGGGCGGCGGCATTTTGCAGAATCGTGCGCAGCCGCTCAGTGTCGATAGGCTTGGTGATGTAGTCGTAAGCCCCCATGCGCATGGCTTGCACGGCGCTGTCGATTGTTCCCTGAGCCGTTACCACGATTACCGCGATGGTTTTGCTGTCATCGGCGATGCGCTCCAGCAGTTCCAGGCCTCCCATTCGGGGCATCTTGAGATCGGTCACGACGATGGAAGGCGCCCAACTGGAAACCTTGTCGAGGCCCTCCGCCCCGTCCCGGGCGGTCTCAGCGCGATAGCCCCAGGCTGAGACCAGCTCAGCCAGCCCGGTGCGCTCGTTCTCCTCGTCTTCGACAATCAGTACTTTTTCCTGGCTCATAAAATTCCGGGTCGTTCAGGCAGCAGACTACTCATTATTAAGGCTTGCCGCGATTGCTGCAAGCGAAGTGCTCTGTTGTGATGCGGGAAATGACCTGAGGGGCGGCCCATGCGGCGATATTCTTTGTTCGCACCGCGCTTCTCGAATCGAGTTTGGTTAGCCGACGAAGGAACGAGAAAAACGGGCTGTCCGGGTTTGTCTTTTGGCTCGGAGCGGCGTATATTGGTCCTTGGAAACTGTTGTGTAGTACCAGGTTTTGGCGGAGCACACCAGTGGGCGCAAGCCCACTTTTTAGTTTGCGGTGCTTTCGGAAAGCCCCAACAGCCCGATAACTTATTGGTTTCATGGGATTTGAGATCGATCAGGTGCGCGCGATTGTGGAGCGAGTGGCCACCGGCAGCGGGTTAGAGGTGGTTGAAGTGGAATTGCGCGGCGGCGGTAAGGCGCGCATGCTGCGCATCGTGATCGATAAAGTCCCCGAGCCCGGCGCAAGTGGCGCCGACAAGCCGGGCGGAGTGACTCACGAGGATTGCGCGAATTTGAGCCGGGAGGTTGGGACTATCCTCGATGTGGAGGGCGTGATTCCCGGCAACTCGTATTTGCTCGAGGTTTCGTCTCCGGGGTTGGATCGCAAGCTGCTTCGTGCATCCGACTACCAGCGCTTCACGGGCAGCAGAGTGAAGCTGAAGACGCGAAACCCGGTTAACGGAAACCAGCACTTCGAAGGACGGTTGCAGAATTTTCACAACGGCCGTTTGACTTTGGAAGTGGGGGCATCGCGGAAGAAGGCTCGTCAGGGTGAAGTAGCCGAGCAGATTTTGGAGATTGAGTTGGCCAACGTCGAGAAGGCTAACCTGGTCCCGGAGATTTAAAGGGATTGAGTAATTGGGAAATTAGTAATTGAGTAATTTGAAAAGCGCAAGCCGCCGGGGTTTTGGTTTTCAATTACCCAATTACTAAATTACCGAATTACTAAATGGTTTTCTATGGCAAGTGAGCTTTACAACACGATCGACGCGCTCAGCAGGGAAAAGGGCATTGACCCGCAAATTGTCGTTACTGCGGTGGAAGATGCCATCGTTGTCGCCACGCGCAAGTATTACAAGACGCAAGAAAATCTGCGCGCGCAGCTTGACAAGGATACGGGCAAGATTCGTGCGTTTGCGGTCAAGACCGTGGTCGAAGCTCCCGAGCAAGTTGAAGATCCGCTGCTGCAGGTGACACTCGATGATGCCCGAAAAGTTGATCCCAGCGTGGAAGTCGGCGGCGAACTGCAGATTCCCAAAGTGACGGAAGGGATTCTCGGTCGCATCGCGGCGCAACTGGCGAAGCAGGTGATTTTCCAGAAAGTGCGCGAAGCCGAGCGCGATACGGTTTACAACGAGTACATCGGCCGCGTCGGAGAGATTGTCAATGCCACGGTGAAGCGAATCGAAGGTCCGGATGTGATTTTTGATCTGGGCAAAGCCGAATCCCGCATGCCGCGCAAGGAGCAGTCGCGGCTGGAGTCATTCGCCATCGGCGAGCGCGTGCGAGTGGTGATTGCGCGAGTCGAGAGAGCTTCGAAAGGCCCAGCGGTTGTGGTTTCGCGCGCGGCTCCGGAACTGGTGCAGCATCTGTTTCAGACGGAAGTGC
Source organism: uncultured Acidobacteriota bacterium (assembly GCA_963762385.1). Lineage (GTDB taxonomy): Bacteria > Acidobacteriota > Terriglobia > Terriglobales > Acidobacteriaceae > JABDBE01. The sequence continues at coordinate 1,029,733 of CAVXKN010000004.1, forward strand.
CGGAAATCTATGATGGAACCGTGGTCATTCGGGCGATTGCGCGCGAAGCCGGTGAACGCACCAAAATTGCCGTCATGTCCAAAGACAAAGATGTGGACGCGGTGGGCGCTTGCGTGGGCATGAAGGGTATGCGAGTGCAGTCGATCATTCGCGAGCTACGGGGCGAAAAAATCGACATTATCGAGTATCACGAGGACGCGGTGACTTTCGCTGAGAAGGCCTTGCAGCCCGCGAAAGTGAGTCGCGTAAGCGTGCTCGAGGGAACCGAGAAACATCTGGAAGTAGTGGTGGACGACAGCCAACTTTCCCTTGCGATCGGCAAGAAGGGTCAGAACGTTCGCTTGGCGGCAAAGCTGCTGGGTTGGAAGATTGACATCAAGAGCGAAGAAGAGAAGCGCCAGGAAGTCGAACAGCAGATGTCGCAGCTGGTGGCTCCCGCTTCGACTCCGTTGGCTGACGTGCCTGGCCTGGGTGAAGGACTCATCGAGAAGTTGAGTGCGGCTGGCATCACCACAGTCGAGGCTCTGGCAGACATGACGCCCGAGCAACTCGAGGCCATCGAGGGCATCGGTCCGAAGACGGTGGAAAAAATCAGTCTGGCAGTCAATAATTACTTTTCCAGCCTTGAAGGTGGGGAAGTGGCGGCGCCTGAGGGTGAGACCACGGTCGAAGTCCCGCCGGGTCAGGAGGCTTCGATCGAAGGCACTCACGAAGCGGCAGGTTCTGATGTGGCTGAGGAAAATGTCGCCGGCGAGGAAACTGCGGAGATCGCGATTCCGATCGAATCGGCGGAGCCGCCAAACCAAGAGCACACGCAAGAACCGGCGGAGGAGCCTGCTTCTTCCGAAGGCAAAGAGCAATGAAAACGTTATGCACCGTGCAAGCACCAGGGAAGCGTGCAGTCGAAAACCGACACCGTGAGGTTGATATGAAGACTTAGCGGGACAGTCCGGAGGAAAGAAAGAGCGGATGAGCAAGATTCGAATTAACGATCTGGCCAGGGAGCTGGAAGTCAAAAGCAAAGCGATTCTCGACGCACTTCCCGAAGTAGGCGTCACTGAGAAGAAGACGCACTCCAGTTCCGTGGAAGAGCATGAAGCGGAGAAGGTGCGAGCCTACTTGCGCGCCGCCAGCGAGGCGCATTCCGCTGCCAGGCCATCGCGTCCCAGCCGCGCCGATGGCGATGAGATTAAGACCAAGATCGATCTATCCAATATTTCCAGGCCAGGCGACGTTCTGAATGCCATCCGCAGGCAACAGGCTCCAGCGGCTGCGGCGGCTCCTTCCGTTCGTCCGGTGGCTGCGGCTTCACCAGCGGTTGCGCCGCCCGCTTCGACCGTGAAAGCTCCGCCTCCTCCGCCCACTTCTGTTGCGCCTCCTCCGCCGAGAGTCGTTGTTCCGCAGCCTACTGTTAGACCCACATTTTCCGCTCCGCCGCCGCTGGTCGTTCAGCCACCAGCTTCTGCTGTGACACCGCCGCCGGTGCCTGCGCGTCCGGTTAGTCCGCCGGTTGCGACAGCTCCAGTGGCCCAAGCGTCGGCGCCCAGTACTGCGATTCCGCCGTCAGCCGCAGCTCCAGCGCCGTCGGCTCCAGTATCAGCGAAGCCAGCAGCTCCAATTGTCCAGGCGCGTCCGCAAACGCCGTCTCCACGGATGATCGTTCCGCATACCGGGCCTCGTCCCGTGTACCAGGCGCCGATCAGGCCGGCGGCGCCGACGGCTCAGGCGGGAGCGACTGCGCGTCCGGTTCCTGGACGCCCCGTGCCAGGGCAGCCAATTTTTCAACGTCCTCGTCCGGGGGGTGCTACCGCGCCCGGTGCGCGTCCTCCATTGCGCCCGGGAGAGCGTCGGCCAATGCATCCCACGCGGCAATCGCCGACCGGCACCCGGCCGCTAGGAGTAGGCCCAGGATTGCCTCCGCCGGGCACGACTCGGCCCGGAGCCCGTCCGGGTGCGCCCGCGCGTCGGCCCGGTCAGCGCTACGTTCCCCGCGGCATAAAAGAAGGCCCGATGAAGGGCTTCGTCCCGCCGCCGCGTCTGTCGCTTTCGAATGAGCCGCAGCCAATCACGCGCAGCATCACGATCACGGAAGGAATCAGCGTTAAGGATTTGGCTGAGAAGCTTGGGATCCGTGCCAAGGATTTGATCGCCCGCTTGCTGGCTCGCGGTGTATTTGCCACCATCAATCAGACGCTCGACGCCGAACTGGCCAGCGAAATGGCGCGATTCTTCGGGGCGGATACGAATGTAATCACCTTCGAAGAGCAAGCTGCTAAGGAAGTTTCCGATGCTGCGGCGGGCGAGGAAGGCGCGGCCAGTGAAGGCGTGCAGCGTCCGCCCGTAGTCACGATTATGGGCCACGTGGATCACGGCAAAACCACGCTGCTTGACTCGATTCGATCCACCGACGTGGCTGGAGGCGAAGCCGGAGGCATCACCCAACACATCGGCGCGTATAAGGTCACGGTTCAGGATCCGCAGTCTCCAGCCTACGGCCGGCAGATCGTGTTTCTGGACACTCCTGGTCACGAAGCCTTTACCCGCATGCGTTCTCGCGGAGCCAAAGCGACGGATATCGTCGTGTTGGTCGTAGCTGCGGATGATGGCGTCATGCCGCAAACCCTTGAGGCGATCGATCATGCGCACGCGGCGGAAGTTCCAATCATCGTTGCGGTGAACAAGATTGACAAGCCCGGGGCGCTGCCCGATCGCGTCAAGAAACAGCTGGGCGATCGCGGCCTGATGCCGGAAGACTGGGGCGGAACCACCGTGTTCGTCGACGTCTCGGCAAAACAAAAAACGAATCTGAATCTCTTGATGGAAATGATCGTGCTAGTGGCGGATCTGCAGGAACTGAAAGCTACGCCCGAGCGTCCGGCGCAAGGCGTGGTGCTCGAAGCCAAACTGGATCGTGGCCGCGGCCCGGTAGCGACAGTGCTGGTGCAGAACGGAACCCTTCACGATAGCGACAACTTCGTGGTCGGCAATGTTTACGGCAAGGTTCGCGCCATGTTTGACGATCGCGGGAACGCGCTCGAGGAAGCGCCGCCTTCGACCCCGGTCGAAATTCTCGGCATGGAAGGATTGCCCCAGGCGGGCGACCAGTTCGTGGTTGTTGCAGACCGCGATAAAGCGCGGGGTATTTCCGAATACCGCGAACAGAAAACTCGCGAAGCCACGCTGGCCAAGAGTTCGCGAGTATCGCTCGAAGGTCTGGCAGAACAGCTTAAGACGGCAGGCACCAAGGAACTGAATATTATCCTGAAGGCTGACGTCGGCGGATCCGTCGAGGTACTCAGCGATCTGCTCGCGAAACTTTCGAATGACAAAGTTCGCTTGAAGGTTTTGCATTCCGGAGTCGGGGCGATCACCGAAACCGACGTGTTGCTGGCCTCGGCTTCGAATGCCATCATTATCGGATTCAACGTGCGTCCAGAGCGCAAGGCGCAAGAACTGGCAGACCAGGAGAAAGTCGACATCCGGCTGCACTCGATCATTTATGAGTTGCAGGACGAGATCAAGCGAGCCATGACTGGATTGCTTGAACCGACTATCAAAGAGACCTATCAGGGCCGGGCGGAAGTGCGAGAGACATTCCGCATCCCGAAGGTGGGCACGATTGCCGGGTGCACGGTAATTGATGGTCTGATCAAGCGCGATTCCGAAGTGCGCCTGCTGCGTGACAACACCGTTGTCTTCAAGGGCAAGGTCGGATCGCTTCGCCGTTTCAAGGACGATGCCAGCCAGGTCACCAACGGCATGGAGTGCGGCATCTCGATCGCCAACTACGGAGACATCAAAGTCGGCGATGTGATCGAAGCCTTCGCCACCGAAAAGGTTGCAGCGGAAGCGATCGCATAGAACGTTGTTGGTCGTTAGCCGTTGGTCGTTGGCGTGACTGTGGATTTGCCAACGACGAACGACCGACGGCCAACAACCAAATGATTGCCTTTCTCACCCTCGAACTGCGCATCGAAGCTGCGCAATCGCTCAAAGACAAGCGGCAAGTCGTGCGCAGCCTGAAAGACCGGCTGCGCGCCCACTTCAACGTTGCCGTGGCCGAGCTGGACGCGAGCGGATTGTGGAATCGCGCGACGCTGGGCGTGGTCAGCATCTCCGATTCGCGCGACTATCTGGATGGTCTGATGAAGAACGTGGAACGCCAGGCAACCCGCATCGCGAACAACGGCGGAGCTGATATCGCTGATTCGTTTCTGGAATACCTATAGTCCTCGCTGGTCGTAATCCATTCCATTCACGGCACTTTCAGCTTGACACGAAAGTACCCTAAAAGGCTCGCCGATTGTAAGGCCGCGATGCCGTTTTTCTGATATTCTCATTCGTTTTACTCCGAGGTTAAGCAGTGGAAAAGCGTGGGGCTAAATATCATCGGGAAAGGTTGGGCGAGGCTCTGCGCGAGGAGATTGACACTATCGTGGAGGGCGAGCTCGGCGACCCTCGCATCGGACTGGCCAGCGTGAGCAGTGTGATGCTCGGTAGCGATTCGCGCTCGGCGCGGATTTTCGTGGTGGTTCAGGGTGATGACGAAGAAGCCGAACGCACGTTAGAGGGGTTGACGGCGGCGGTTGGTTTCATCCGCCGCGAAGTGGCTGAGCGTTTGCACCTGCGCCGTCCACCAGAGTTGTATTTTCAGCTGGATCGTTCGCACACGTACGCAGAGAGAATCGATGAGCTGTTGAGACGCAATCAGAAACGGAGCCGGTAGTCCTCCACAATCAAGTCGATCGGAGTGTCGGGTACAAAATGTTGAACGAGGTTCTCAAACACATCGAGCAGCGCGACCGTTTTCTGCTGACTTCGCACGCGCGTCCGGATGGAGACGCAGTCGGTTCCGCGCTCGCCTGCTGCCAGGTGTTGCGTTCCATGGGCAAGCAAGCCGATGTGGTTCTGCACGACGGAGTGCCTCGCATCTATCAGCCATTGCCTTTTGCCGACACGGTCGTACGCGCCGAGCGCGTGAACGGGACCTACGATGCTGCCATTATTCTCGAATGCGACAGCATTCAACGCACCCGCCTGGAGGGACTGGAAAACCGCTTTCTGATCAGCATTGATCATCACGTCAGCGGGCGGCCGTTTGCCAATGTGAACTGGATCGACCCCAAGGCTGTTGCCACCGCCGAAATGGTGTATCGCCTGGCGCGTGAAGCAGGTGTGAAAATTTCCCCTGAGATCGCTACCTGCCTCTACACTGCCGTGCTCACCGACACAGGTTCGTTCATGTTTGAAGGCACCAACGAACATACATTTGCTTTGGCGCGGGAACTGGTGCTGGCCGGCGCGGATCCTGCGCATTGCGCGCGCGGCGTGTATTTCGGACATTCCACCGCCAAGATGCGCCTGCTGGGCGCGGCGCTCTCGAACTTGCATCGCGAAGGGCCGCTGGCCTGGATTTGGGTTACCACGGAGCAGATGGAGCGCCTCGCAGCCAAAGAAGAGGACTGCGAAGGGCTGGTGAATTACGCGCTGTCCATTCAGGATGTTGAGGTAGCCGCATTTTTCCGCGAGCTGCCTGACGGCCGATTCCGAGTAAGCCTGCGCAGCAAAGGACAGTTGGATGTGGCTGCGATCGCCGAGCAGTTCGGCGGTGGTGGACACGCATGTGCCAGCGGATGCTCTCTCGATGGCCCTCTGTCGATCGCCGTGGCACGAATCATGACCCAACTTCGGACCAATCCCTCCGTACAATAGCTCTCTGAGGAAATAATTGAAGATCTCGCGCGCAACCGCCGACTGGCTTCTGCTTGCCGGATTCTGCGGATTCCTGTTTTTCTTCGGCCTCGCGTACTTCGGACTGATCGGCGCCGACGAGCCACGCTATGCGCAAGTCGCCCGCGAAATGCTCGCACGCCACGATTGGATTACGCCCACGCTGGCCGGCAAACCGTGGCTGGAGAAACCTCCGCTCTATTACTGGCAGGCGATGCTCGCCTACAGCATCTTCGGAGTGAGCGATTGGGCCGCGCGTTTGCCATCGGCAGTAGACGCCACCCTTATGGTGGTCGCGACCTATCTTTTTTTGAAACGCTTTCGGCCCGGTTTCGAACTCGATGGCGCGTTGATGACCGCGTCCGCGGCAGGAGTGATCGGTTTGGCTCGGGCAGCGTCGACAGATATGCCTTTGGCTGCGATGTTCACCATTGCGATGCTCGCGTGGTATGCGTGGTACCAGAGCAAATCGTATCGCTATCTGGCAGTTTTCTATTGTTTTCTGGCATTCGGCACTCTGGCTAAGGGGCCGGTCGCGCCGCTGCTGGCCGCTGTGATCGTAGTGATCTTTGCCGTGGCGAAGAACGATTATCGTTTGCTTTGGAGAACGCTCTGGCTTCCTGGGATTCTTCTGTTCTGCGCGCTGGCGCTTCCCTGGTACATCGCTGTGCAAATGAAGAATCCAGAATTTTTCCGCGTCTTCATTCTTGAGCATAATGTCGCGCGCTTTGGGACCAACCTCTATCGTCATAAGGAGCCGTTCTGGTACTACGCGCCGGTTGTGCTGCTTGGTCTAATTCCATGGACCGTATTCGTGGTGGCATCGTTGGTGGAGACCATTCGCGTGTGGTGGGCAGAACGAAAAGAAATGCTGGAGTCGGAAGACGCTCTGAATGCATTCCTGGTGATCTGGCTCGCTGCTCCAGTCATATTTTTTTCTCTTTCCCAATCGAAACTGCCCGGTTACATTGTGCCGGCATTGCCCGCAGGTACGCTCTTGCTGGCGGAATACGTGCGCCGTCGCGTAGCAGACGATGAGCGTCCCAGCATCTTCTTGATCGTGTTGCACGCGGTGGTTGCGGCGTCTCCGATAGTGCCGGCGCTTATGATCCAATACATCGTCATGCAGCACCGGATTACATGGGGCAGGGCAGCGGTGATCTCTTTTGGCTTTGCGCTGGTGTTGGCGATCGGGATTGTTGTCACGCTGCGCGCCAAACTCGGCTTGGGCACATTGCGTTTTGTCACGCTGGTGTCGGTCGTGCTGGCCGTTGCCGCGGTGCTGCGCTTGGGGTCCCCGGCGCTTGATAGCACGCTTTCCGTTCGGCCATTGGCGAATGAGATCGGCCACCTCGAGAACAAGCCTCTCCCACTTGCTGTAGCTGGCGTCTCGCGCGAAACCGAATTTGGCTTGGCGTTTTATCGAAACCAAATCATCGATCGATACGAATCGGGACAGGTTCCAGCGGGGGAGCATCTGGTGGTGGCTCCCGAAGGATCGCAGACTGCGATTGCAAAGCAAGTTGCGGGTCGCCGCGTTTCTTATCTGGGAAGTTTCGCGCCCCAAGGTTTGGATTATTACTGGGTGGCGGCGGTCGGGGTGGGGCAGATGAGTCACTAGCAGGCAAACATTCAGCACTTAGCACTCAGCGTTTAGTCAAAGCTTTCCAGTCCGTTTACAAGTTTCCGAAATCACTTATGTGAATCCCGCAAGATACTCCCGTTTGCCTCGCGGCGTGCGAAGCTAATACACTCAGTTTTTCGCGGTGGCAATTTGGCCGCACCGTTGAGGCGCACCCTCCAGGAGCCCGCGTGGAGATTCTCGATCTCAGGCATTTTTCCTCCGTCGACCTGCGTCCCTTATTGGAGGACGAGATCAGCGTGTGGTCCCGCCTGCTTTCCTGGGATTACGGCGGCTCCGCCGACATGATTCTGCGCTACGTGGATGCCAAGATCCTGCCAGGTTATGCGGCCATCGATCGCGGACGAATCTTCGGCTATGCGTTCTTTGTTTACGAAGGCAGCAAGGGCGTGATCGGAGATCTTTTTGTCGCGAACGGCGGCCGCCTGCCTGATCCTCACGAAGTAGAATCGCGGCTGCTCACCCATGTGATCGAAACTCTGCAGCAGTCCCCTGGCATTCATCGCGTCGAAGCGCAGTTGCTCATGCACGAAGCGGGCGTGGTCTCTCATCCCTTTGTGCAACAGGGTTTCAGCCGTCACGCGCGGCTCTTCATGTTGTTGCCACTAGAAAAGGCAAGCAAGCCAGCGCCGCCGTTGCATCCCGATATCGAAATTCGGCAGTGGTCGGAACAGGACTATCAACCCGCCGCCGGCGTGATTACGACGGCATATCGGGGGCATGTGGATTCGGAGATCAACGATCAGTACCGCACCTTGAGCGGCTCGCTGCGCTTTCTGAACAACATTGTCCGCTTTCCCGGATGCGGCACATTTGATCCTGAGTCGTCCTTTGCAGCGGTGCACAAACGAACGCGCATCCTGGTCGGACTGATTTTGTGTTCGCGTGTCCGCCAGGACGTGGGCCATGTGACGCAGGTATGCGTGCTGCCGGAATACCGCTCGCACGGAATCGGCGAATCGTTGCTGGCAGCCACGACAGCGGACTTGCGACAGCGAAAGTTCTCACTACTGTCTTTGACGGTGACGGAAGCCAATGCCCGAGCCGTGGAACTTTATCTGCGTTTGGGATTCGACACGAAGAGAGTTTTCGATGCTTTCGTTTGGGAGGGGTAAGAAAAAGCTTGCTCGCAGCATTGATCGCCATTCCGACCACGCTCAACAAAAGCAAAACGGCATTTAGACGGGGATGCGCCTGAAAATCAATACTTCTGCGATGCTGAGACGATCCGGCGCAGAACTGCGTCCAGCCCTTGGGACAGGTTCTCAAACACATGGTGTTCCACTAGGTGAGTCAGGAGTTGCTCGTTTATGCCGCCCCGGGTTGAATGCTCTTCAGAGAGCGATTTTAAACTCCGCTCAGTCGCCTCGACATTGAGCCCGACAAAGATTTGAGTAACATAGTCGCGAGCCCTCGGGCCGGGAACGCCATGCCCGGCTAGCCAGGAGGCAATGGCATCGGCAAAAGCGAAATAAGATGCGATCGTTGCCGTTGCCGCGCAGAGAGCGTCGAATTCGCTCGCGCTCTCGACCTCAATTGCAGTGCCGAGATTATCGAAAAGCTCTGCAACAAGCCGGTCGGGAGGATAGATTGCGGTTGGGCCTCGCCGGTCGGCGACTGATGGAAGTGGCACCGCTCTCGTCACTTTGGTGGCGGGAGCGACCAAGTCAGAAATACTCGCCAATGAAAAAGTAGAGATGAGGCTGATTACGTGATGGTCGGGACGAAATCGCAACTCCGAAACCACGCTCAGAGCGACCTGGGGCCTGACCGCAAGCACGACAACGTCGCTGCTGTCGAGAACATCCTGGTTGGATGCAGCCACTGAAACGCCCGGGAAGCGAGTTGCAAGATCGGAGGCGATCTTTGCATTTCGTGGAGACAGCCGGATGGAGTGCTGCTCGCCAAGAACTGAATTCAATCCGGTTACAATCGCCGCCGTTATCGCGCCAGTTCCAACGAAACCGAGTTTCATCTTAACGTCGCAACAGCCACATCACCCAACCGGCCACAAAGACTCCGCCCACGAACATGGCAAAGCAATACAGGCCGTAGCGAATCTGTTCACGCGAGGTGCTGCGCTGGGTAATGCCAAAAACTACCGAAGCGAAGACACCAAATAACACAGCAGCGCTGAAGTGGGACAGTTGCAGGTTCATGGCTTCTTCCCGATCGCAATGTGATAAGCGTCCGCCGCGCTGATGAAGTTGAGCAAGCCCGCAACAATGATGTATTTGGTTCCGTAGTCGGCCGTGGCATGGGCGATGGCGCCCTGTCCCAGATCCAAGGCCCGAGTCACGATATACAATCCGCCTGCACCCACATCGCCTACGAATCCCAGGATGTCGAGAATGTCGCCGCCATTCGGCCGGTACACACGCCCCTGCATAGCCAGTCCGAGCAAGAACATGATCACGATTGAGCCCATCAGCAGCAGGCCGCGGATCCAGCGCTTCTGGATCAAGTGCCCCGCGCCCGGAATCAGCCAGCCAATCGCCGGCGCGACCACTGACATGACGGTCACAGGTTGAGAAGGTGCTGTTTCTTTAGTAGTCGAGGGATGTGCCATTCAGATGATTACAATCTCACGTTGAATTTTACCCGTTACTTCGGCCGCCTTGGGTCGCACCAGTATGTTCACTTCGCTGCGCACACCGAACTCGGGCAAGTAAATGCCAGGCTCGATCGAAAAGCAGGAATTGGGCAGAATGCGGCGCTCGTCGTGAATTTCGAGATCGTCCATGTTGGCGCCGTTGGAATGGACCTCGGTCCCAATCGAATGACCAGTGCGATGAATGAAGTAGTCGCCGAAGCCCGACTTGTTGATGTGATCTCGCGTTGCACGGTCCACTTCCCATCCGCACATGGTGCGCCCGCTGGCAATGCCTTCCTGCACCGCCTTTACGCCGGCGTCGCGTGCGTCGCGGACCACGGTGAAGACTTCCTGCATTCGAGTCGAAGGCGCCTTGCCCACGAACCCGGTCCAGGTGATGTCGTAATAGACGGCGCCGGGAGTATTTTTCTTGGCCCAAACATCGAGCAGAACGAAATCGCCTTCGCGAATCGACGCCGAGTTTTCGGAGCGAGGTTCGTAATGCGGATCGCCGCTATGGGCGTTGACTCCGACGATCGGCGGATCGTCTGTCACCAGATTCTCTCGCCCGAAAGCTTCCATGAACCACTGCTGAATCTGATGCTCGTTCGTCCCGCCATTGCGCACCCGCCGCCCAATTTCCTGGAAGGCCGCCGCGGTGATCGCGTCCACTGCATCCCGCGCCGCGAAGTGACTCGTGATCTGCTCGTCGGTCCAGGTAGCTTCGAACAGCGCAACCAGATCGCCCGAGCTGACCACATTTTTCCCCAAGCCGCGGATCAACTCCAGCGTGCCGCCATCCACCAGAGAAATAGTGAAGACCACGTTGTTGGGTGAATACTGCATGGCGATGTCGCGATGCGATGAGAGCAGCACCTTCACCTGATCGAACAACTCCTGCCAACCCGCATACAGAAGCTTCTTCCCCGGCAACGTATCGAGGTGGCGCGATTCGATTTTGTGTACCAGTTTTGTGGGCTCGCCTTCCGCCGGAATGAGGTAGAACCACCGCCGGGTGACCATCAGATCAGGTGACAAGCCCAGCACCCTATAAGCAATAGGATCGCGGTGATGGTGATCATAGAATAGCCATGCGTCGATGTTCCGCTCGCGCAGGGCAGCCTGTATGGCGGTAAGATTCATGGGCAAACAACCATTCTAACAACGTCAGCGGTTTTGGGCGAATTGCGTAGTGAGCCCGCGACGATCACGTGGGGACCGCCCCCGGCTGTCCAACCGAGCGAAGCTCGAACCAGCGATCAGGCAGGCTTCGCTAGAATTTTCTTCCGAACGCCCGCTGGCAACGTCTCACAGGCCGTCCTCAACACCAGTCGCGGCGCATGCTCGCGGATGCTCATCAAATAAGGCACTGTTCGCTTCGCATCCGCTTTGGCCGTTTCACGCAGTAGCCAGCCCAATCCCTTTTGCACCATGTCATCTTCATCGGAAAGCAGTAGATTGGACAACCGCTCAATTTCAGAAGGAAACATCTTCCGCCGCGTTCCTTGGATGAGCGCAACGCAAGCCGCGCGTCGATGCCAGCGGTCCGGCGATTTCGCCCAGCGAAAAACTCTTCCGGCTCTGTCCGGTTTGGCAACGACCATCGGCGCGATCAGATAGTGCACCAGCGCATCGTGATCAGCCCAACTCGAAATCCGAACCAGCCAGGACTCGAACAATCTGAACTCATCGTCGCCGAACTCGTCCGTCAGTTTTTCCATCAGGAATACCGCGAAGATTTTCTCCTCAAGAATTCGTCCCGAGAAAAGCTCGTCGGCAACCTGCAGCAGGAATTCAAGGCTTCGCTCGCGCAGAATCGCGCGCCGGAAGCGAACGGCCACCTTTCGCAGTTCCGCGGTATACCAGCCCCGCGATTTGATCTCCTCCTTGAAAAACCGTTGCACTTCCTCAGTGTGAGGCGCAGTACCTCCGTCTTGAAGCACTCGGCGGATGTGAGCAGCGATGTAGGCCGGAGTGATCTCGCGCTTGGGCATGTAATCTTCTATTTTTCTGGAACGGTGTTTTCCGTTCTCACGGTCTTGTCGTAGATCCAGAGCAGCGCCGACGTAGCCAAGCCTACCGCAGTTACCCACCACCAGATCCGTTCTGGCTGATGCAGGACCTCGCCGAAATGATGAACCAGCGTTCCGCCAAACCAGCCACCAATCAGCGAACCGATTCCAATGGGCAGAAACGCAAATCCCATGTACGTGCCCTGCTGTCCCGGAGGCGCGAGCCGGGAAATATATTCGTAGTAGCGCGGTTGCTGGATAATCTCGCCTAGCGCGAGGACAAACAGCGAAAGCACCGCGGCCCAGATGGTCGGCCGGAAGGCAAGAATCAACCATGCGACGGATGTGATCACGGTGCCGAGAATCACCGCTTGAAACGCCGGTATTCTGCGGGTCAGGTAATTTACCACGAGGGTTAGGCAGATCACGGTGAGTCCGTCGGTCACCAGAATGATCTCGACGTCCGCGTGTGGATTAATGTACCCGTGAATATATCCGGGCAGGCTGATGTACTGTTGCCAGAACACAACCCAGTAGCCGGTGAAGAGCACGAGGAACCACATGAACCGGCTGATACCGGCCAGCACCAAACCTAGCAGTCCAGCCCAGATCCACCAGGGGATATTAAAGGTGGGGTAGACCCACAGCGCGATTCGAAGCAGGAGAGCGACGAGCAATACCGGCAAAACCAAACGGTAATTTCCCACCACTACACAGAAATTTCGAGCGACGGTCGCGATCGAAGGCGGAGGCGCGTCGCCGGGCTTGCGCGGCTCGCGGAAAAAGATGAGGACCACAAAGAACATCGCGAAAACGCTGAGCGCTGCCAGGCGATAAACGTTCTCGACGCCCAAGTGGCGATGGGCCCACGATGCAAAGAGCGGGCCTGCCGCCCCGCCGAAATTCACCATCGTGTAGTAAATCGAATAGCCGATGGAGCGGACATTTTCTTTCGAGGCGCGAGCCGTGGTACCGACCACGCAGGGTTTTACAAGCGCGATGCCGAGCGCGGGAAGAATAAGAATAAATCCCACAAACAGACTGATCGGCACCGCATTGCGTATGGGTGCCAGCCAGGGCGCACCGATCGAGCCTATTAGAAAATAAGCGACGGATAAAACGAGGTACGCAACTGAAAGCGCGCGGCGGAAGCCCATGCGGTCCGCGGCCGCGCCCCCGAAAATCGCAAGAAACCATACCATGCCACCGAAGATGCCAGTTAGAGTGCCGGTCTGTTCGGTAGAGAAATTCAGCCGCTCCTGCAGGTACAGGGCAAGAGATGCGAAGGCTCCGTAGTATGAAAGCCGTTCGAATATTTCGCTAATATTTGCGACCCAGAAGGGCCGCTCGAAGCCGGTGCGAATTTCTTGCAGGCGCTCAGAAAAGGTCAAATGCAGCTCCTGGCCATGCTTGTAGGGCCGGCATCTCTTGCCGGCTCTCGCGAGGGCATTCCGCAGGCTGACGAGGCCTCATCTTTGCACTACATTCCAATGCGTCGGCTTACCTGGTCCGCCGATATTCCAGTTACCCGAATAACTTTTCTGCGGTTGGTCTCGCCGGACGCTATGGTAACGGAAGAACGGGGAACCTCCAAAAGATTCGCGAAGAATTCGATGCAGGCCTCGTTCGCTCGGCCCTCTACCGGAGGCGCGGTCAGAGCCAGTTTCAGCGCATCACCGACTTCCCCGATAATGGCATTCTTTTTAGCGCGTGGTTGTACCTTGACCGCGAAAGTAACGCCTGCCGGCGAATCGCGAATAGGAATCATCGAGTACTTTTTGTTCTCTCACCGAAAATCGCCGTCCCCACGCGCACGCAGGTCGAGCCTTCCTCAATGGCAACTTCGAAATCGTGCGACATCCCCATCGAAAGTTCGCTCATACCAACTGCGCTGAGTCGGCGCGCGGCAATCTGGTCACGCAATTCGCGAAGCTTTCGGAAATACGGTCGGGCCTGTTGCGGATCGTGAGTGAACGGAGGAACCATCATCAGTCCGCGAAACTCGAGATGTTGCAACTCTGCTGCTGCCGATAGAAGTTCCTCCAGTTCGTGCGAGTCCAGGGGTACGCCGCTCTTGGCCGCTTCACCGCCGACATTGCTTTCGATCAAGACTTTGAGCTTTCTTCCAAGTTGCTGCGCGGAGGCATTGAGCTTCTGTGCCAGGCGCAACGAATCAACCGAGTCCACGGCGGCGAAGAGTTCGACGGCCTTAGCCGCCTTGTTGGTTTGCAGGTGGCCGATCAGGTGCCATTCGACGTCGTGCAGGTCCCGAAGCGAATCAATTTTTCCAGCGAAATCCTGGACGCGATTCTCACCGAACATACGCAACCCAGCGTCGTAGGCCTGCCTGATGTGTTCCGCGGGGAAGGTCTTGCTAACCGCCATCAACGCGATATCTTCGGGTCGGCGCCCGGCACGCCGCGCAGCGGCATCGATTCGCTGACGCACCCGGAAGAGATTCTCTGCAATCGACATGAAAAAGCGTGAACCACAAAGGACACTAAAGTTTACAAAGGAAAACCGGAATGCCCCCGATTTCCTTTGTGTACCGGAGCCTGCCCTGAGCGACGTCGAATGGGTGTCCTCTGTGGTTAAAAGGATTCTTCTCAATCACATGATCGCGGTCGGTGGCGCGGGCTCATCCGGGCTGCCGGCATTCGACAGCGGCACTTTCATCATGACAAAAATCAGCACCGCCATTCCGATCAAGCCAGAGAAGGAAAAATCTCCGATACCGATATGCCAAAGCTGATGATTGCTTCCCACTACGCCCGCGATCACCAACCCGCACAGCGCCTCGCCAGCAATCAATCCCGATGCAGTCAGCACGCCCGCGTTGTCGACGCGCGCTTTCTGTGCATCATTGTAGCCACGCCGGTCGCGGAGCTTGTCCGTGAACCAGCGAATCACTCCACCGACGAAGATGGCAGACGTGGTCTCCAGCGGCAGGTACATTCCGACGGAAAAGAGCATGGGGCTTTTTACTTCCACAAGAATCATGGCGAAGCCCATAAGAATGCCGACAACCACCAAAGGCCAAGCCATGTTGCCGCCGACGATGCCCTGGGCCAGCATCGCCATGAGCCCGGCCTGAGGCGCGGGCAGGGCTGCGCTGCCGAAGTGATACGCCTTATCCAGAATCATCAGCGGGAAAAACAAAACGAGCGAAGCCACGATGGTGCCAAAGATATCGCCCATCTGCATTTTTGCCGGGGTGCCTCCCAGGATGTGACCGGCTTTCAGATCCTGCAACATTTCGCCTGCGACCGCGGACGACACGCAGACCACGGCTGCTACTCCGAGCACGGCGGCCACACCGCCTACGCCTGAGACTCCCATCGCCACCATGAGCAGCGCTGCAACCACCAGGGTACACAGGGTGAGCCCAGAAACCGGATTGTTGGAGGAACCAATCATCCCGACCAAGTTTCCGGAAACCGCGGCAAAGAAGAAGCCCAGAACAATCATGACGACCGCGGCCACCACTGCTCCGGCCAAAACTTTGCTTCCACTCAAGTTGTGCGCGCCCGCGATGAAGTAATAGTAAAGACCGATCATTGCGAGGAACACCAACCCTACGCCTAGAAAAACTACTTTCGCGTTGAGGTCGCGGTCCACGCGGCTGGTCGCTTTATGCGCTTCGGCGGATTTCTTCAGATCAGAAACCGCGCGCTTCATGCCAGCCATCAGTTGCTTGCGCATACGAAAAAGCGTGAAACCGGCACCCACGAGCATGCCGCCAACCGCGATCGGACGCACGATCGAATACCAAACGCTGAACGCGATGCCTCCCCAATAGGCTGCGGAGTTCGCGCCGGCGGCCATCGGCGGCAGCGTCGGCCCCAGGAAATAAATTAGGAGAGGAACCAGCAACCCCCAGGCCACCACGCCGCCCGCGAAGTTCAGCGACGCCAGCCGAGGCCCGATAATATAACCCACGCCCAAATAGGCCGGGCTGACCGCCGGCGAAGTGAATTGCGTCATTCCGCCGGTGGCCAGCATGGGGGCCGTCGTGCCGCGCCCCAGTCGCAACCCGGTGGACATTTTCGGAATGTTGATCAGAACATTTTTTGTGTACCAGAAAAGGTTGAGCTGCGAGAGAAAGTACATCAATCCGCCAAAGCCCATGTTGGCGAAAAGAATTTTTGCCGCCTTCGACCCTTGCTGTCCGGCCTTATGAATTTCCGCCGCCGCCACGGACTCGGGGAAGGGCAGCTCCGCGTCTTCGACCATCACGCGCCGCAGCAGGGTGACGAACAAAACCCCGAGCAGTCCGCCAATGACCATCAGCGCCACGGATTGCCAATATCGTTCCATCCCTAGGCTTGGCCAGAGTCCCGCAAGAACGAACGCCGGAATGGTGAAGACCGCGCCAGCAGCCACCGATTCACCAATCGCACCCACAGTTCGCGCTATGTTTTCTTCGAGCAGCGAGCCTTTCATCAACCGAAGAAGCGACATGCCAATGACTGCCGCGGGATAAGTGGCGGCAATCGTCATCCCCGCCTTCAGGCCGAGATAGGCGTTGGCTGCACCCAGAATTCCTGTCATCACTAGCCCGAGCATCACCGCGCGAAAGGTAAACTCGCGCATTTCCATGTTTTCGGGAACGTAAGGCTTGAACTTTTTTGGAGGTTCGATTGGAACGATTGTTTGAGGACACATAGCTAAGATCCTTCTAGGCACTCGGACTGGTTGTTATAAGTGAGACGGCGCAAGTTAGCATGTCGGCTGCCCGGATTACAAGCGCAGAGTGTCACCGGTTGGTGGTCAAACCACGGAAAAAGGGCACAGCCGCTGGGCTATGCCCTGTTACTCAGCAGTTTAAGAAAATATCCGTCTGGCTACGGCGTGATGCGATAAACGATCCCTAAGTTGGAGGTCCCTCCCGTCTGCGTCATTCCATACACCCTTCCCTTTGCGTCCAGATAGGGATTGCCGGTAGGTTCATTTCCGTCATTTGCTCCGACGAAGCTGTGTAGAATCGTCTCCTTCCAGGTCTTCCCGTCCTTGGTTAACTTATAGGATGTGCCTATGTTACTGGAGCCTCCGTTCAACGTTGTGCCGTATAGATTCCCTGCGCTGTCCATGGCAAGGCCCCCGTACGGGTTGTTGCCGTCCCCACTTCCACTAGCGCCGAACTCATGCAGAATCTGTTCTGAATAGCTCTTTTTGCTTTCTGAGTAAACCAGTTCCCACACCATGCCCGTACCGTTTTTGCCGCCAAACGAGGTAGCACCGTAAATGTCACCGGACTTGTCACTGATCAGATCAATCCAATACAAGCCGGAGCCATCGCCGTTCTGGTCGGTGAAGCTGTGGAGCACCGTGTCTACCCAGCCTTTCTTGGTGTGGCTCAGGCGGTAGATTATGCCTTGTCCGCTGGCCCCACCGGTCGGCGCTGCTCCGTACAAGTTTCCGGCGGTGTCCATCATTAGCCCTTCGTACGGATATCCGCCGTTGGACGAGCCGTTGAGACTCTGAATCACCGTCTGCTTCCAGCCTTTGGACGTCTTCGTCAAACTGAAAATGACACCTGCGCCATAGGCGCCTCCGTCGGGCGTGGTACTGAACATGGTGCCATCGGGAGCAATCGTCATTCCGGCGGACGGGTCGGCTCCGTCCGCGCCAGAGGCGCTGAAGGTGTAGATCACCTTCTCCTTCCATCCACCATCGCTTTTTGGAGATAACTCATAGACGGTTCCCGTACCGTTGGTCCCGCCGCCCTGGGTCGTGCCATAGATATTGCCATTGGCATCGAACGCCAGATGGCCATGAGGATAAGCGCCATCTCCGTTGGCTTGACCTTTGAACTCATAGAGAATTGTTTCCTTGCCGGCAAGAGACAGCATGAACACAACTCCGGCGGAATAGGTACCGCCGAAACCTGTTGCTGCGTAGAGGTTGCCTTTTGCGTCGCTGATGAAATAATTGCTCCAGGGTTGACTACCGTCACTGCCGCCGGCAAAGTTCCACAACACTTTTTCCGTGCTTGCCCATGCGGTCAGGGCCAGCGCAAATACCAACGCGAATATCCCGACGAATCTTTTCACAGAACCCCCTCCTCGTTTGTTTCCTGTACGCGAGCGGTCTTAACTGCGCCCGCGCTCAGGGGTTCCAAGTTTAGCATCAGAACGCCATGCAGAAAGCTCCAAAACCGAGGCTGGACAAGGAATTTGCTCCACTACACTTTTGTCAGCTACAGGGAGCATGATGAATTTGGGGCAAACGGAGCCAGAGTGCTCGCGACGGGGTCAATGTGCGATACGGCGATTTTTCGTCAAATACGGAGGGAAGGTTCTTACGTTACGAACTTGAAAGAGTTAAGGGCTTGCTTCAGGCGAAGCTGGACTTCGTCCGAGTCTTGCTGGGTAAATTCCTTGGAAGTTTCTGGGTCGTAGGCTGCTCTCTCCACGGACGTTTGGATACCCAACTCATAACATTCATTGTCGTGAAAAGTCCGGTAGACAGGTCCACCCTGTCCACCCCCTGCCCAGTTGTCGCCAATTTCGAAAACTTTGAATGCAACACCGTTGATTTTGGTGAGTTTGGCAGTCTCTATCTCATCGGGGTTCCAATTTTGTGAACCCTGCAAACAAGCGTTCTCGGTGGTTGCTTCCTCAATCTTCCCCGCGAAAAACGCGGCTGCAGCAAACACGGGCTTGTCTCTGAATTTGTCTTTCGGATAGGCGAAACAGGCGAGCGTGCTCACCTGACCGCCCAGATCACTGCAAACATCTGCCATACTCTGACATGAGTCGGGAATAGATACAGCCGGTGGATTCCCCGCGAACACTTTTGGCACGGTAGAAGATATCGGCTTGGACGGCGCTTTCTTTGTGCAATCAACGAGCATTCCTGAATAGGTGAACTGGAAAACACCATCCGGACTGTTAAAGGTTTGCAGTGAGGTTTGGCAGGCAACGCAACCGACAGCCCACAAAGGCAGAGTGCAATGAACACTTTCATCTGAGCAGCACCTCATTTCCTTAGCACGATAGCACGCGAAAAGCCACACATACGAGAAGGAGAATAAGGGGTTTCAAGTTTGAACTCACTGGGTCGGTCGTGGACATCTGGGCGCAATGTGCAAGACACGACACAGCGCTTCTCTTGTCCGAAGAACCTAATTGTCGCAACCAAGGCCATGGCACTCAAAACCCCTTCAACGTGTGAAATGGATTTTCGTCGACGACTCACCTACGCGCGATCTGCACCAAATGGCACGTACCTTTGTGCTCGTTGCGCGCGGCCTTCTGCACCGCTATACTGAAAAAGATTCGTCCAGCAGAGCCCTCGTAGCAACGGCTGGGCGAGGGAGGATCGTCTTCAGCAGTAACGGGACCCCAATTCGGGCCACCGGGACCGGGGTTGTTGCGCAAGATAATCCATGGGTCTCCTGGGCCGGCGGCATTGCCGCAGGTCTATTTGCCACGCTGTTCCCTTCTGATTGTCGTCTCTGCGGTGCTCCCTTAATAAACATCTCACGGCTTCCAGTGTGTGAAGACTGCCTTGGCGCCATGCGGCCGATTGCGGGCGGCCTCTGTTCTATCTGTGGCGAACGACTCATCAGCCCAATCGCATTCTCTGCTGAAAGTCACTCTTCCGAGGGTGGAGAGGTCCTGTGCGGATTATGCCGTCGTCTCGAGCCTCCGTACGTCAAGGCCACAGCTTACGGAAGCTACGACAGCGGTCTGCGCGAATTGATTCATTTGCTGAAATACAACCAGGTTCGACCGGCGGCCAATGTTTTGGGGCGCATGCTCGTGGAGGCGATTGAAGATTTGCAGCCTCTTTTTTCTGGAGATGAAGTTCTGGTTGTGCCCGTGCCCTTGCACTTCAAGAAGCTGCGTCAGAGAGGATTCAACCAATCGGAATTGATCGCTCGCGCTGCGTTGAAGCTGAAGTCCGTTGCTCGATTGCGACTCAGCGCGGCTGTGCTCGAACGCCAGCGCGAAACGAAGTCTCAGATCGGACTCTCGCGGCATCAACGGCGGGAAAACATTCGCGGCGCCTTCGTAGTGGCAAAGCCTCTGGAAGTAAAAGGACGGGAGGTCCTGGTCGTTGACGATGTGTTCACTACCGGTACAACGGTTTCAGAATGCGCCCGCATTTTGCGGCGTGCTGGAGCGTCGAAAGTTTTCGTAGCGACGGTAGCCCGAACGCTGAAGACCGAGGCTCAGCATGCAATACGGGAGTCAGAAGAGGAGGCGCGGCTAACCATGGCCGCCGCCGGATAAGAATCACGTGGGGACAGCCGACCTTGGCTGTCCAACCGAGCGAAGCTCGGCAGTACGAAAAGCAAATGTCGGGGAAGTGGAACAATTCGATGAGTGGCGTGGGACGGGCCCACCTGCCTTCCCCGCTGCTCACAGCCGTGCGTTCAGAGAGCGATGGCCCTCATGTGCTGCATGCGCCGGTGCTGGTGCTAAATGCTTCGTACGAGCCTATCAATGTGTGTGCTGCGCGCCGCGCCATCGTGCTGGTGCTCAAGGGCATTGCGATGACGGAGGAGGAGAACGGACACTTCCTGCACGCCGCGCGGGTCGCGATGCGTTTGCCGTCCGTAATCCGGCTGCTCGAATATCGACGTATTCCGCACCAGACGCGCGCTCTCTCGCGCAAGAATATTTTGTTGCGGGATCGCAATACCTGCCAGTTTTGCGGCGAAGTGTTGGCCTCGGGCGAACTGACGCTCGACCACGTCGTGCCCCGTTCTCGCGGCGGCGCTTCCACGTGGGAAAATCTGGTGGCTTGCTGCCATCCCTGCAATCGCCGCAAGGGAAACCAAATGCCGGCAGAAGCGGGGATGAAGCTCATGCGCGAACCGCGCGCCTTCAATCTACACACCAGCCGCCACATCATGCGCCTGATGGGCCGGTCCGATGACAAGTGGCGGAAGTATCTTTTTTATTGAAGGACTCAGCCGTCAGCACTTAGCATTCAGCCAAGCAGATCCGTCGCGGAGACCCACGTACCTGTCGGCAACGCTTTGGCTGAATGCTGACAGCTGAGTGCTGACGGTTCACTGCTCACACCTATTTCTGCGGCTGCTGCGGCGCGGCTTTTCCCTGATCCTTTTGCACTTCTTTGCCGTCGTAGGTGATCTTCACGTTCGATCCGAATTTCTTGTAGTTCGTGTATTTCACGATCTCGCGAATCTTCACGTCGCCGGTTGAAAAATGCAGGGTGTCGTCGGCGCGGGTGTAGACGGGAAACCAATAAGGACCATCCACAACCTGCTCCCTGTAGGTGGTGAACTTGGGAAAGAGGTTCTCATTGTCCCGCTTTTTGCGAATGTCAGGGACGGTTTTGCCATAGGTTTTCACGATTTGAAAATCCTTGTCGTCCACCCAGATGCGTCCCTGGAAGTATCGCTTCTTGCCTTCGATCTGCTTGGGTGCGATGTCGAACACGTAGCAGTGCAGGTCGTCCTCCTGCTGCTGTCCGACGTAGAGAATGCTGTACTCTCCAATCTCATCGCTGGTCAACACAAACGGTAGCCGGTTTTCGATGTCGTCGATATCCTGCTCCGTCATCATGATGCGCTGCAGCGTCGATTGCGGGGCAAAAACCACGTTCTTCACTTTTTTCCCTTGATCGTCGAAGGAGACATCGAACACCTGCTGATATTCGCCATCCGGGGTCTCGCCATCAATGGTCTGCACCTTTACCGTCTGCCGATATCCGTATTGGTCGAGCGCCGTCTTGAATTCTTTTTCTTTGGCCGCAAAGCGCTGGATGATTTCGTCCGACGTGACCCCCTTCGGCTGGGCGGTATCGAGCGGTCCCTCATCTCCGAACGCCTGGAGCGAGATCGGGCCGCAAAGGGCTGCGGTAAAGGCCACGACAAATGCAATCCGCATGAATTTCATAAACAGTAGTGTAGCGAAATCGGACTAGGAAAGCCCACCCAATTAGATTGCAGGTCAAGACCGAAAGTTGCCGCGAATGAATGTAAGACTCGTCTTTCGAGTCCTGAATCGTGCTGCCAGTCGGAGTGACATGGCTCACTCGGGGATGGGGTTCCAGTCACATCAGAACGCGCGGGCCTTCCGTATGCTGAATGGTAAGCAAGCCTCCGTCAGCATTGTCCAGGAATCTTATGGATACAAATAAGGGCGCTGTGCTCATCCTTGGGGAACCAGGAGAAAACGGATCGGTGCACGCTGCTCAGGCTTTGTCCTTCCCAAAACCAGAGCAGGCAGACCGCAGAAAACTCCTCGCTCATTTGCTGGATCAGACGCGCATTATTCCCGCGGTCAGAAGTCCTGAGTTTCTGATCCCGGCTGCGGCTGCTCCCGGCAGAATCGTCTATCTTCTCTGCGGGACGCCCGAAAACATTCCACAGATGGTGGACGTGATTGTGGCCAATGGCAAGATCGCGATTGTCAATCTTGACCTGGTGTCGGGCTTGTCGCGCGATCCGGCGGCGATTGCCTTTCTGGCACGCCGGAAAGTGCAGGGCATTATTTCGACCCATGTGGAGCCTTTGCGGATCGCACGTCACTTGAAACTATTCGCGATCCAGCGAACATTCTTGCTCGATTCTGCGGCTCTGCGGAGCGCCGTGCATTCGCTCGAACAGTTTGTGCCGGATGCGCTTGAAGTTTTGCCTGCAGTGGTTGCCCCCAAGATGGTAGCTAGACTTTCGGAACTCTTCCCCGATTTGCCAGTGATCGCAGGCGGACTGGTTCAAACCTTGCGCGAACTGGAAGACCTGGTGAAACAAGGCGCCAGCGCAGTCTCGGTAAGCGCGCCCAGTCTATGGGTCGCGTGACGTGCGACGCGAGTAACCAACCCACGCAGAAGCCTCGCCAGGCGCAACCTTTCTTCTAATTCGAGGCACATGGTTGCGTGACAGCAATCACTGACTGCACTTTGGTAAAGAGACTAATGTGTCACCTGTGGCGGTAGAGATCAGAGAAACCGCCCAAGATTCAGTTCCGCCATATTTTTGGCTGCCGGACTGTCTCTTGGGCGGTTTTCCTTTTTGCCACAAACTCTGCGATCGTACGCGACCTGATCATAAAAGGAGAAATTATGGATACGTCTCCGCGTTTTTATAAGTTTCTGCTGCTCGTCCTGGTTGTATTGTTCTGCGCGTCAACTCTGACCGTGGCGCAGGACGCGAGCACAACCCCACAACCTACAACTTTCAACCTCATGAACCAGAAATACCTTTTTGGCGATTGGGGCGGAGCGCGCACTCGCCTCGAAGAAGAAAAGGGCATCAAGTTTGATTTCTTCTATGTCAGCGACATGCTTTACGCTGACAACGGAAGGTACAGAGACGGTGGCGCGGCATGGAACCGTGTACGCGGAACCATGGATATTGATTTCGGCAAGCTGAACGACAACCTGAAGGGCCTGAGCTTCCACGTCACAGGACTGTGGCAAGGCGGCCCCAATCTGGGCGCCAATTACCTCGGTAGCATCTCCAACCCCAGCGGCCTGGTGAGTGCTCGCACCGAGATGCTCGACTCCTATTGGTTGGCCTACGCCATGGCGGATGGAAAAGTTACGATCCGCGCTGGCCAGTTCGCCAGCATGGACTACTATGGCCTGCAGCCTTACGGCGGCCACTACCTCATGGAGCCGCTGGACTATGGCTTCCAAAACCGCTTTAACGACTACGCTTCGTTCGATCCTGCTTCCGGCCCTGGTGTCCAGTTGATGGTGAATCCCAACCGTTTCTTTTATTCCAGCGTGGCTTACACCTCGGGCAACCGGAACCCGTACCAGGATGATCCGAACGGCTTCCATTTTGTAAAGAAAGACTCCGGTGTATTGAGCGACGCAGTGGGCATCAAGGTCGACCAACCGGGTACGGGGAAGGTTGCGAAGGACAAATACTATCCTGGCCAGTATGAGGTCGGATCGACGTACAACGGAGGCAAATTTACCAATCCGTTCAACCCTGTTCCCCTATACCTGTCGCAGGATACGGGCAACTACGTTGTCTATTTCATGGGCAACCAGGCGGTCTATCGTCCGAAAGCCGCCTCCAATACCGGACTGGACGTCCTGTTCGGCATTACTCAGTCGCCGAATGCAACGTTCAACTTCGTAGATAGGAACATGACGGCGGGACTGGCCTACAACGGTCCAATTCCCAGCCGGCGCAAGGATTCGGTTAACTTCGGACTGTCGTACACTCACGTGGGCGACAAGTATGCGGTGGCGTATGCGCTGGCGAATCCGACGGCTCCGCCTTACTCTTCAGAAAAAGCGTACGAATTTAATTACATGTTCCAAGCCACACCGTACTGGTTAATTCAACCAACCGTGCAGCTGTATCAGGACCTCGGCGGCTTTGCAAAGAGCGGAACCGGTCTGGCAGCTGGTTTCAGGACCAAGGTAACGTTCTGAGCGTTCGCCGATTATGCACGTTGCAAAGCGAGAGCTGTTCTCGCAGTAAGTCAAATTGCTGATCTTACATAACGCACATTCACAATTCGAAAGGAGTCCTAAGTCATGGCGAAATATATTGGAGCAATCGATCAAGGCACGACGAGCACTCGCTTCATGGTGTTCGACAAGTCCGGCCACGTCATCACAACCGCTCAAAAAGAACATGAACAGATCTATCCAAAGCCCGGCTGGGTTGAGCACGACCCGCAGGAAATCTGGCAGCGGACGCAAGAAGTCATTGCCGAGGCCATGAAAGCGAAGAAACTGACTGCGGACGATCTGGCTGCGGTCGGCATCACGAATCAACGCGAGACCACCGTGGTCTGGAATCGCAAGACCGGCAAGCCGGTGTACAACGCTATAGTTTGGCAAGACACGCGCGTCGCTGACGATGTGGCCGAGTTCTCAAAAAAGGGCGGCCAGGATCGTTTCCGCGCTAAGACGGGCCTTCCGCTCGCTACTTACTTCAGCGGTCTCAAGATCCGCTGGGTTCTGGAGAACGTGGCTGGGGTTCGCAAGCTTGCGGAAGCAGGCGAAGTGATTTTCGGAAACATTGACACCTTCCTGATCTGGCAGCTAACCGGCGGTCCGAATGGCGGGATTCATGTCACCGACGTCACCAACGCAAGCCGTACGCAATTGATGAATCTGGAAACGCTAGCTTGGGATAAGGAGATCTTGAAGGCATTCAACATTCCCGAAGCCATGCTGCCGAAGATTTGCTCCAGCAGCGAAGTCTACGGAGAAGTGAAGGTCGGCACCATCGCGGGCGTTCCCATTGCCGGCGATCTCGGCGATCAACAGGCAGCCCTGGTTGGCCAAGCCTGCTTCAAGCCAGGACAGGCGAAGAACACCTACGGCACGGGATGCTTCCTGCTGCTGAATACCGGCCCGCACGCCGTGCAATCGCACTTCGGATTGCTCACTACGGTGGCCTACAAGCTGGGCAAACAGCCTGCGCATTATGCCTTGGAAGGAAGCGTTGCCATCACCGGCGCGTTGGTGCAGTGGCTGCGCGACAACCTGGGACTGATCAAGAAGAGCTCCGACATCGAGGCTCTGGCGCGAACCGTAGAAGACAACGGCGGCGTGTATTTCGTCCCAGCTTTCTCCGGATTGTTCGCTCCTTACTGGCAAGCGAACGCTCGTGGAGTGATTTGCGGGCTGACACGGTATGCCAACAAGGGTCACATCGCCCGGGCAGTTCTGGAAGCTACGGCGTTCCAGACGCGCGAAGTGGTCGAAGCCATGCAGAAGGACTCCTTGATCGAACTCGATGTGCTCCGCACCGATGGCGGCATGATCGAGAACGACCTGGTTATGCAGTTCCAGTCCGATATCCTCGCAAAACCTGTGGTTCGTCCAGTCATTAAAGAAACCACTGCACTCGGCGCGGCTTACGCGGCGGGTCTCGCGGTGGGTTACTTCAAGGATCTGGATGACCTGTGCGCGAACTGGTCGGTGGACAAGACCTGGAAGCCGAACATGGAGGCAAAGAAGCGCAATGAAATGTATCGGCTGTGGAAGAAAGCTGTGACCAAGAGCTTCGATTGGATCGATCAAGCGGTTGAAAAAGAAGCTGGGAAAGAAGCGGATGAACACGAAAAAGAACTCGTGGGCGCCGCAAACTGATTATAAGGAGCTGGAATTATGCATGGACCATTATTTGGTGAATTTATGGGAACCATGGTGCTGATTCTGTTAGGGGATGGCGTGGTTGCCAACGTCCTACTCAAAAAGTCTAAAGGAGAAGGATCTGGCTGGATCGTCATCACTACAGGATGGGGATTGGCAGTGACCGCAGGCATTTTCACGGCGCTAGCGTGTGGAAGTCCTGGCGCTCACATCAATCCCGCAGTCACACTGGCCGTGGCCCTTCTGTCACACAACTGGGCAAATGTCCTGCCGTTCTGGGGAGCTCAATTCCTGGGCGCGTTCGTCGGCGCTACCCTGGTATGGCTGGCGTATTTGCCTCATTGGAAAGAAACCCCCGATCAAGGTGCGAAGCTGGGAATTTTCTGCACGGCTCCGGCTATTCGGAATCTTCCCGCCAACACCATGACCGAGATTATCGCTACGACAACCCTGGTGGGAGTGGGGTTTGCCTTTGGCGCCTCGTCGGTTTCCCCGACCGGGTTGCCGCCTGGCTTTGCTCCATATCTCTGGGGAATGCTGGTTTGGGTGCTCGGACTATGTCTGGGTGGCCCGACGGGATACGCTATGAACCCCGCTCGTGACTTGGGTCCGCGTGTGGCTCATTTCTTCCTGCCGATCGCGGGAAAGGGCAAGTCGGATTGGGGTTACGCTATAGTCCCAATCATTGGTCCTTTGATTGGTGGCGCCCTGGGAGCGGCCAGCGTATATCTGTTCCGGTACTAAAACTAAACGGACGGGAAGAGTTGAGCCTCTTCCCGAATCCGATGCGAACTGCTTCCCTGCGCTGGTGCTGCTATTGAGTGGCACCGGCGCAGGGAGATTCATGCAACTCCGCCTTCTTCCTGATCTTCGCAGTTACCACCGAGGGCATAGGTCTGCAACAGAATGCGGCTCTGCGGATTGACGATCTCGAAAAAGATATACCCACACAAAGCACAGAAAAAAACAGGAATCACTGCTCGTGGCCACATGCCGGGTGGCACTCCAGGCTCCAGCACACTACGGTTGGGATTTCCCGGATCGTAGGCAACGCTAACTATGCGCCCGACCGGGTAGACTGTCTGTACTTCGGTGGCAGAATCCACATCGTAGAAAGTACGCATCAGGTATCGAATGTTTGAGGAATGATGCGATGTGCCCCCGACTTCGTACGAATAATCCACCGTGGGGGCCCAAGAAGTTTCAACGCCCAGTCCACTGCTGTAGATCCCGGACGACGTGACCCGAGCGGTTGCTCTTGGCCAGTGTTGACTGACCACTGAAAAATAGAGGTTGGTAAAAAGGTTCACGCTAAGCCAGATGGATAGCGCCGCCAGACCAACAAGACCAACGAGCCGGCCCTTCGTATCCGAGCTCATCCGCGCGCGGGATGCGGTAGTTGAACGATCATTCGAAAGAGGCAAAGACTGCTCTGCAGAATTCAGGTCGGTCACTAGTTACTCCAAAACGTGGATCCCCACGAGATTAGGTCGAGTTTAACAGTGGGCACGAGCGCTGACAACTTCGTTCTCCCGCACTCAGGTGCGTGACCCGAGTCACGGCGCACTGTTGCATGTCGTAAGAAAATTGTGGCTACCGAGGCGCATGATGAGCAAGGTGGCACCCGCTGTCCTGATTTTCACTGCAGATGGCTACGAAGACATGGAGCTGATGTATCCGAAGTATCGTCTCGAAGAAGCGGGTTATAGTGTCGTCATTGCGGGACCAAAAGCGAATGAACGGTATGTGGGCAAGCATGGATACCCGTGCACCAGCGATGCTTCGATCGCTGAAATGCGTGCGTCCGAATTCGTCGGCGTGATCTGTCCTGGCGGCTGGGCTCCCGATAAACTGCGGCGCGATCCGAAAGTGAAACAACTGGTTGCGGATTTTGCGGCAGCGGGCAAAATGGTTGCCGCCATATGTCATGGCGGCTGGCTTCCTATCTCGGCCGGCATATATCGCGGCATTCACGTGACTGGGAGCCTCGGCATCAAGGACGATTTAGTGAACGCCGGTGCGATTTTCGAAGATTCATCGCTGGTCGTCGACGGACAATTTGTCAGCAGCCGCAAGCCCGACGATTTGCCAGTTTTCATGAAAGGCGTGCTGCAGGTCCTGACTGCTCAGACAGAAAAGAGAGCGGCAGCCGTTCGCTGACGTCGTATGTTCGACGATCGGTGATGCCAATCACAGACAAATATTTTGCTTCGGAGCTAAACTTTTATTTGGTGCGGCAGAGATTAAGAGAAGCCGCCCAAGGTGGGCCATTCTTCCACGTTTACGCTGGGGAAAGGCATACTTTGGGCGGCTTCTCCCTTTTTGCCGAGAACGCGCGGCCTTCGGTGCCGCAGGATTTAAACAAACGCAAAATTACCGCAGGAGGTGGAACAGTAGAAACTGCGATGCACACTCCGCGATGAAGAAACTCATTAACTCTCCGCAGGACGAGGACGTTGGGCGCGAAGCCTGGAGGGGATGGAGGCCGACGGTGCTGGAAGAGCGAACATCGCACACTCCTCGTCCCGGCAAAGACGCGCAGTTCCGCGGCTTCGGTTGCAAAGGGGAAGTCATGGAAAAAACGCAAGTTGTAATCATCGGCGGTGGCGCCACAGGCACCGGCATCCTGTGGGATCTGGCGCTGCGTGGGATTCCCGCCATTCTCCTCGAACAAAAAGACCTGGCCAATGGAGCTACCGGGCGTTGCCACGGCCTGTTGCATTCCGGCGGACGCTATGTGGTCAAGGATGCGGAAGCGGCAAAAGAGTGCCACGCCGAAAACGAGATCATCAAGCGCATTGCGCCTCATTGTGTTCAGGACACCGGCGGGCTGTTCGTCAAGTGCCGGCAGGACGATCCGAAATTCTTCGAGCAGTGGTTCGAGGCCTGCGAAAAGAACGGGCTTCCCAGCAAGCAGCTTTCGGCGGACGAAGCGCTGGATCTCGAGCCGCATCTGCCCAAAGACATTCTCGGCGCGTTCACCTGTGCCGACGCCCACGTGCAAGTCTTTGACCTCACGTTGTCGAACATCGAATCAGCTGTGGCACGCGGCGCGCGGTTCAAGACGTACTGCGAGGTCTGGGCGATTGACATCAAGAACGGGCAAGTAAAGGGCGTACGCTGTCGCGATACGCAGACCGGCGAAGAAAGCTATATCGGCTGCGAAATGGTGGTCAACGCTGCGGGGGGCTGGTCGCAGAAAGTGGCTGAACTGGCGGGCGTGGAAATCCCGGTACGCTGCGATAAGGGCACGTTGCTGGTTATGAATCATCGCCTTTCGAAGCGGGTCATCAACCGCTGCCGCAAGCCGGGGGACGCGGACATCCTGGTACCCGCGGGGCCGGTCTGCATTCTGGGTACGAGCTCCATTACGGTGCCGGGGCCGGAAGGACTGACGGCATCACAGGAAGAAATCCAACACTTGCTCGATCTGGGAATCGAACTTGTGCCAGCGCTGGCGGAGGCGCGCATCCTGCGCATCTTCTGCGGAGTTCGCCCGTTATATGTTCCTCCCAGCGTCAGCGGTGCCGGGGGACGCGAGATCAGCCGCGGATTCGCGCTGCTGGACCACGAATCACTGGACCAGGTGAAGGGATTTGTCTCGATTGTTGGCGGCAAGGTGACGACCTACAGGTTGATGGCCAAAGCAGTCAGCGACCTGATCGCCAAGAAATTGGGAGTGGACGCGCCGTGCAGGACACACGAGACACCGCTGCGTCCGTATCTTGACGAAGCGGTGCTGCGCAGGGCCTACCGGTTGCTCCCGCTTCCGGTGGTGGAGATGACAGCCAAACGGCGCGGCCCGAACCTGGCGAAGGTCGTCAGCGCGATTGAGACGCGGCCGGAGCTGGCCGAAGTGGTCTGCGAATGCGAACTGGTGACACGCGCGGAGTTGGAGTTTGTGCTTGGAAACGAGACTTCGGTTCCCGCCAAAACCATCAATGACGCGGGACGACGTACCCGCCTGGGTCTTGGCACCTGCCAGGGCACATTCTGTGGCTACAAAGCGATGCTGGCCGGTTTCCAGACTCATCGCTGGAGCGCCGCTGACGCCGCACAGCAGTTTGAACATTATCTCGATGAGCGCTGGAAGGGCCAGTCGTGGATCAAGCAAGGCAAGCAGGTTGAGCAGCTCTACCTTAGCCGCGACCTGTTCGGTGTCGAATACAACTTTCACGGTCAGGAAGGCAGGTGAGAACCGTGGCAAGCAATCATTTTGACCTCATCGTGGCAGGCGCTGGAATGTCTGGAATCACCAGCGCGGCAGCGGCAGCCGGCCAGGGACTTCAGGTCGCGCTAGTCAGCCCGGGGCCTGGCTCTTTCGTGTTTGGGGCTGGATGTGTCGAGGTCGAGCAGATGGATCGCAACACGCCGTCACTCGAAGAAGCGCTGGAATTCTTTCGCAAGCTGACAGAGTTGGCAGAGTGCGACTTCCGTGGCGGGCTCGAAGAGAAGCGATACATCCCCACCATCCTGGGCTGCTTCCAGACGGTTTCGCTGGCTCCGTTCTTCATGTGGAACGGCGATCCATCGGCGGCAAACCAAGTGGCCGTGGTGGGGATTCGCGGGCTGTCTTCCTTCGATAGCAACTTTGTCGCGGAGCGGCTTGCTTATCACGCAGGGAAACTTGAGCGGGCTCCCAACTACACTGCTTATGAAATCGACTTGTCGACCGCGGTCGATACGTTTCCCGGCACGCTGCAGTTTGGCAATCGCTATGACCGGGACCCGCGCTTCCGCGGGGAGTTGTGGAACGCCCTCATGCCCATTTCCGCGAAGGCAGACCTCATTATCCTGCCGGGAATTCTCGGACTTAAGTCGGGAAGGAGCCAAATCGAACGGCTGGAGAAGCAACTGGGCTGCATGATTTGTGAGCTGCCGACACTGCCGCCGTCGATTCCAGGTATGAGGCTGTTCAATCGCCTGGAAGCGCATCTGCGCCGCGCCGGCGTGGAGTTCTTCACGGGATTCCCGATTCAGCAGCTTCAGATTGAAAGCGGGCATTGCAAGGGCGTTTTGCTGGATACCCCGGCGAGGCCGCTAAGACTTTCATCGGAGACGCTGATTCTTGCTACTGGGCCGTTCTCAGGAAAGCTGCTGGGATCAGCCTTTGCCGGCGTCAACCACCAACTTCACCCGGTGGACGCAAAGGGCGCGGTCATTGCAGATAACCTTTTCGCCGTGGGTGCTATTTTGCGGAACTGCCGTCCTCGCAACCTCAACGCCACGGCTATTCTCACCGGCTACAGGGGCGGGATGCTCGCGGCGGGAACAGGAGTCCAATATGCGCAATGACGACGTCTCGCTCGACAACTGTCTGAAATGTTCGGACTGCAACCTGGCTTGTCCAGTGGTTCAGGCGCATCCCGCTTTTCCTGGCCCGAAACGCCTTGGTCCTGAGTTGGAACGCTTGCGGCGTGGGGGCATTCATTGCGACACCGATTGGGTCGAGTATTGTCTGAGCTGTGATCGTTGCGACCTGGCTTGCCCGAATGACGTGAACGTTTCCGAACTGATCGCGCGGGCCAAGGAGGCACACCGAAAACCTTTCGTCCGCGAATGGCGAGACTTTTGGCTCGCCCGTCCTGGATTGCTCGGCAAGCTGGGCACAATCGCACCGCGAATTACCAACTTTTTTCTGGGGATGAAGCCAGTTCGCCTGCTGATGTCAAAGTTCATGAAGATTGAGCCGCAACGTACGTTCCCTGCCTATCAGAAGTCCCCACTGAGCGTTCCCGGTTCGGCACTGAATCAAGGCGAGCGCGTCGTGTTCTTCCCTGGCTGCTCCATTCGGTACAACCAGCCGGAGTTGGGCTGTCACGTTCTGCAGTTGCTGCAATTGAACGACTTCAAACCAGAGGTCGCGAACACAGACTGCTGCGGAATGCCGGCGCTGGCGAACGGCGATCCGGAAGAAGCCCGCAAGCGCGCGCAGGCCAACGTCGATAGCATGATGGAGGCTGTGGACGCCGGGGCGCGTATCGTGACCGCCTGTTCCAGTTGCGGACACATGCTGAAGACCAGATTCGCGTACATCCTGGATGGCGACGCAGAGCTGGCGAAGAAGGCCGACAAGATCGCCGCCAACACCTTCGATCTTGCCGAGTTTCTAGTGGCTCAGCAGGACGCAGGCAAGCTCAACACTCATTTTGCACCGGCGGTCAACAAGCTGAAGCTTGCTTATCACGCGCCCTGTCACCAGAAGGCGCAGGGTATCGGACGTCCGTGGTACAACCTGCTGCGGCAAGTTCCCGGGGTTGAGATTGAAGACCTCAACGCGGGCTGCTGTGGAATGGCCGGGACCTACGGTTTCAAAGAAGAGAAGCATCTGGTTTCGATGGAAGTAGGCAGGGACCTGTTTGCAGTGATTCGCGCAAGCGCGCCGCAAGCAGTGGTCACCGAGTGTGCCACCTGCCAGATGCAGATCGAGCACGGCGCCGGCGTGAAGGCAATGCATCCGGCAGATATTCTGCTGGATGCATTATGCGATCAATCGGGTCGTGATATCCCGGCTGCGATCCAACAACGCCGGTCGCGTGAGGGCATCGGCAGTCAATGATCTAGTTCTGTCCACTCTCTCTGCGCTTTGTAGGAGATTGTGCTTGGTGAGGCAGGTGTTTGTGCGCGCATGTACTTAACGAGGTATCGCACGACACAGACTAATAGTTTGTCCGAGATTTAATATTGCTAGCTGTCGGCAGACAGCCGGCAAATAGGGGCCTACCCGAGGCAGGGTTGCCTCTTTTCCAGTGGCGGGACCTGCGAGGTCGGCCAGGATTTTGTTTGCTGCGGTGCTGGTTTTGTGCGGAGGATTGTGTGACTCAACAATCGGAGCACATTCTGGGCGCAGACCAGTTGGGAAAGCTGGTTGCGGCATTGCTGCGCAAGGGCTACGAAGTCATCGCGCCCACGCTGCGGGATGGGGCGATCGTCTACGCCAAAGTTGAGTCAGTCGATGACTTGCCTGCAGGATGGACTGACCAACAGGCCCCCGGATGCTATCGTCTGAAGCGCCGTGAAGATGGCGCCCTTTTCGGATACGCGGTGGGACCGCAGAGCTGGAAAAAATATACGCACCCGCCAGAACTGCGACTGTGGTCGGCCGAGCGGCAGGGCGGGACGTTCCGAATCCTGAACAATGAGGTCAAGCCCGAGCATCCATTTGCGTTCCTGGGGGTTCGGGCATGCGAACTGGCGGCGATCGCAGTGCAAGATCGCGTTCTGCTCCAGGACAAATATCGAGATCCAATCTATGGCCAGCGCCGTCAAGGTGGGTTCATCCTTGCGGTGCAATGCACTCAATCCGCTGCAACATGTTTCTGTGCCTCGATGGGTACAGGCCCACAGGTGTCGGATGGGTTTGACCTAGTCCTCACAGAACTCTTTGGATCCAAAGGGCACCGCTTCCTGGTGGCGGCTGGCAGCGAACCCGGTGCCGAAATACTCGCTCAATTGGATTCAGTTCCAGCTACCGGAGAGGACCGTCAGCAAGCCAGAACCAGCGTAGAAGCCGCGGCACGTCAGCAGGTTCGCAGCATCGATACCAGGGGCATCAAAGAGCTTCTCTACGAGAACTTTGAACATCCGCGTTGGGACAATGTGGCAAGCCGCTGCCTGACCTGTGCCAATTGCACCATGGTCTGTCCGACCTGCTTTTGCACTTCGGTCGAAGATGTGACTGACATTACAGGGGATCACGCCGCACGCTGGCGACGGTGGGATTCCTGCTTCACGCAAAGTTTTTCCTATATCCACGGAGGCAGCGTTCGGACCTCCGCCCGAGCACGCTATCGCCAGTGGATGACCCACAAGCTGGCTTCGTGGATCGATCAGTTCGGCAGTTCGGGGTGTGTTGGCTGCGGTCGATGCATTACCTGGTGCCCGGTGGGCATCGATATCACCGAAGAGGTCCGCGCTATTCGGGAAGGAGGCAAGAATGGAAACGCTTGAGCACATCATCGCGCAACACCCATTCTTCGTGGGCCTCAACGACGGCTTCACGAACCTGATGGTCAGCTGTGCTTCTAATGTGCGCTTCAAAACCGGAACCTACATCCTTAAGGAAGGAGACGCTGCGAATACCTTCTATCTGATCCGGCAAGGGAAGGTAGCCGTGGAGGTTCGTGCGCCTCAGCACAAGCCGATTATCATTTCGACCGTGGGTGTGGGGGAACTTCTAGGATGGTCGTGGCTGTTGCCTCCCTTTCAATGGAAATTCCATGCACGCGCGGTCGATGATGTGCGCGCCATTGCGCTCGATGGAAAGTGTTTGCGAACGAAGTGCGAAGAGAACCACGATCTCGGCTACGAGATTTTGAAGCGATTTGCCCAGATTATTGAGCAGCGGCTGGAGGCGACACGCTTGCAGTTGCTCGACCTGTACGCGGTCAAATGACGATCATGGCAACAGCAACCCCAATCGACCCGATGCTTCCCCACCCATACTCGGTACGAGAGGTGGACAAGGAGACGCCCGATACATTTACGCTGACGCTCGAGCCTGAGAACCCGGAGAACGGAAGTAGGTTCCAGCCCGGACAGTTCAG
Organism: uncultured Acidobacteriota bacterium; assembly: GCA_963762385.1. GTDB lineage: Bacteria > Acidobacteriota > Terriglobia > Terriglobales > Acidobacteriaceae > JABDBE01. The sequence goes on from CAVXKN010000004.1 coordinate 1,064,305, forward strand.
CATGTTGTGGGTATTCGGAGTTGGGGAGTTGCCAATTTCCATCAGCGGCGATTCAGCGCTGCACGACCGCCTGGTGTACACGGTGCGTTCAGTCGGGCAGGCTACTTATTCGCTGGTGAACCGACAGTTGGGCGACAGCGTGGGTATACGAGGTCCGTTTGGGACAAGCTGGCCAGTAGAGGCCGGTCGGGGAAGGGACGTCATCGTGGTCGCGGGCGGCATCGGTCTGGCACCGTTGCGACCGCTAATTTATCACGTCTTGCAGAACCGGGAAGACTATGGGCGATTGGTGATCCTTTACGGGGGTCGCAGCCCGCGCGACCTGCTGTATCGCAAGGAACTGACGATGTGGGGTCGCAAGCCCGACACTCAAGTGTTAATCACGGTCGACTATGGGGGCATCGGCTGGCGAGGGCACGTCGGCGTAGTCACCACTTTGTTCAAGTACTGCCGGTTGCAGCCGAGCAGTTCGGTTGCGGTGGTCTGCGGCCCAGAGATCATGATGCGCTTCGTCGCGCGGGAACTGGAAACGCAGGGCCTTAGCCCTAACGATATTTATCTTTCAATCGAACGGAACATGAAGTGTGCCGTCGGTTTTTGCGGCCATTGCCAGTATGGACCATACTTCATCTGCAAGGATGGGCCAGTCTTCCGCTACGAGCGGATTCGGCACCTGCTGGAGAAATATGAGATCTAGGTTGGAATACAGGCCAAGAGTCGGCGTTTTCAAGTTCGCATCATGCGACGGCTGTCAATTGAGCCTACTGGATGCGGAAGACGAACTTCTCGGTATTGCCGGAGCGGTGGATATTGCCTATTTTCCTGAAGCCACCCGCGCGAGGTCGAAAGGTCCTTATGACCTCGGTCTGGTGGAGGGGTCGATTACCACGTATCAAGATGCCCAGCGTATCCAGGAAGTGCGGAGGCAATGCAAGACTCTGATCACGATTGGTGCTTGTGCGACTGCGGGTGGCATTCAAGCTTTGCGTAACTGGAAGGATGTCGATGAGTTCATTCGGGTCGTGTATGCCGCACCGCAGTTCATCAGCACGCTCAAACTCTCGACTCCGGTCGCTGAGCACGTTCCTGTCGATTTCGAACTGCGTGGTTGCCCGATTAACAAATATCAACTCATAGAATTGATCACCGCGATACTGGCCGGGCGCAAGCCGAATGTCCCTTCATACAGTGTGTGCATCGAGTGCAAGCGCAAGGCAAACGTGTGCATTATGGTGGCTTGCGGTATTCCTTGTCTTGGGCCAGTAACTCAGGCGGGCTGCGGAGCGCTGTGCCCCGGCTACGATCGGGGCTGCTATGGTTGCTACGGACCCATGGAGACACCCAACACCGCCTCGCTGACCAGTCAGTTCCGGATTCTGGGACAGACGGACAATCAGATATCCCGCGCATTCCGCGGATTTAACGCCTGGGCGTGGCAGTTTCGCAAGGCCAGTGAGGAGTGTGAGCGGACATGACCAGACCGGGAGCAAGAACGATTCGTGTCGACGCGCTGGCCCGCGTGGAAGGCGAGGGATCTCTTTATATCAAACTGACAGGCGAACGAGTGGCCGATGTCAAGCTGAAGATCTACGAGCCGCCTCGTTTTTTTGAGGCCTTGCTCCGCGGTCGTCACTTCTCCGAAGCTGCGGACATCACGGCGCGGATCTGCGGCATCTGCCCGGTCGCGTACCAGATGAGTGCAGTGCATGCGATCGAACGGGCTTTGGGAGTTCGAGTCGATCCGGCGGTTCGCCTGCTGCGTCGGCTCTTCTACTGTGGCGAGTGGATCGAGAGTCATACGCTTCATGTCTTCATGTTGCACGCGCCTGATTTCCTCGGCTACCAGGATGTGATCGCCATGGCAAAAGATCATCGGTCCGTGGTGGAGAAGGCGCTGCGGCTGAAGAAGATTGGCAATCGCGTCGTGCAAGTGATTGGCGGACGCGAGATCCATCCCATCTCCGCGTCGGTCGGGGGTTTTTCCAAGACACCCACGAAGCAGCAGTTGCGCGATTTGGTGGAGGATCTCGAATGGGCTCTTGAAGCATCGCTCGAAACTGTGCGCTGGACAGCTGGCTTGGATTTCCCCAACTTCGAGCAGGACTATGAGTTCGTGGCTCTCCGTCATGCCAACGAGTATCCGTTCAACGAAGGACGCGTGGTGTCGAATCGCGGCCTGGACATCGACGCCGCGGAATACGAAGACCATTTTGTCGAGATGCAAGTCAAACACTCGAATGCCTTGCACTCTGTGGTGCGAGGCAGAAGCTCGTACCTGGTAGGGCCGCTGGCGCGGTTCAATTTGAATTTCGACAAACTGCCCGAAGTAGCTCGCAAGGCAGCGATCGAGGCGGGCCTGCGGCCGCCGGTAAAGAACATTTTCCGGAGCATCGTGGTTCGCGCGGTCGAACTCGTCTTCGCCTGTGCAGAGGCGTTGCGGATCATTCATGAATACGAGCCCCCGGCCGCGCCACGAGTCGACGTACCCAACCGGATAGGAGTGGGCCAGGCGATCACGGAAGCCCCCCGCGGTATCCTCTATCATCGATATGCGCTGGATGAAAACGGACTGATCGTTGCCGCCAAGATCGTGCCGCCAACCTCTCAAAACCAGAAGCGGATCGAGGATGACCTTCGCGAGTACGCAGTCCAGTTGGTAGCTTGGCCGATCGAGGAAGCGACCTGGAAATGCGAGCAGGCGGTGCGGAGCTATGATCCGTGCATTTCCTGCGCTACCCATTTTATGAATGTCGTGATGGAGCGCGAGGATACCAAGGACTGAAGCATGCTCATCATCGGCTGCGGGAATCGGGAACGTTGCGACGACGGGGCCGGAATCCTGGTGGCGGAGCGACTGCGGGAGCTTGGCATAGAAGCAGAAGTGCATACTGGCCAAGCCGTGGATCTCATCGAGTCGTGGAAGAGTGCCGACAATGTGATCGTGGTTGACGCAGTGGTGACTGGCGCGGCGGTCGGAACAGTGCAGGCCTGGGATAGCGGGCGGCTGTGGGTCTCCGTCGGCACGACAGCTTCGACCCATGGCCTTGGCGTGGCCGAAACCATCGAACTGGCTCACATTCTGGATCGCCTTCCAACCCGACTCCGGGTTTACGGAATAGAAGGAAGGCGATTCGAACTCGGCGCTGAGATTTCTCGCGAGGTCCAATGTGCGGTTGGGGAAGTTGTGCGAAGAATCATCGCTGACGTAAACGCGCAACCAGGGTAAGCACTTTCTCGCTGGCGCGATCATCGCCGCCCTTTCAGGTCCGGGGCGAGTAATTCTCACAAGTGATTTCGGACTATAACTGAGAACCAACACAATCCTGGCGATACGCTATAAGACGGTTCGCCAACTTCTCCTCGCCGTAGGTCACGCATGTCAACGATCCATTGCACCCCGCCTATGACATCGCGACCGTTTCCGATTGACCCGCCGCCGCTGCTGCGGGATGATTGGGAGGGAATGGACGCCGAACGGACCATTGCTGAAATCGAGTGGCTAGAGCGCATCTTCGCCGAGCCGGACATCCGGCCGCTGAGCTTGAGCGATGTCGCGGCTGCGAATCGCAGGCACGACGATCTGCTCGCCCACAGCCCTTGGTTTCGGCTCTGGCAGCGGTACGGAGTTTGCTGCCGCTAGTGACCTGGCACCCAACTATTTGGTGCCGAATTGCGAACAAATATGCCTAAAACTCTCCGAATTTCGGCGCTTGGTTCGACGGCATTCTAGTTCGGGATTAGCTAAAGATACGCTCCGCGCATCGCGGTCCGCGCGGAGCTTTTGTTTGGCAGCGATCAACGATGCTTGATGAATGCGCCGGTGTGCAGTTCGGCCATCGCTTGGCGTAGCTGCTCCTGCGTGTTCATGACGATCGGGCCGTACCATGCCACTGGCTCTTCGATCGGCTTGCCCGATACCAGCAGGAAACGGATGCCCTCGTCACCAGCCTGAACCGCGATCTCATCACCACGGTCGAACAGCACCAATGAGTGATTGCCAGCGTCGTATTTGGCTGGCGCATTGGGGTCCGCGGCTTGGTCGGTCAGCACCGCACGAGGATCCGAGGCATCTCGGAAAGTGCCAGAGCCCGCGAACACGTAGGCGAAAGCATTGCGCGTGGTCTCGATTTTAAGCCGCTTCCGTTGTCCCGGAGCGACCGACACATCGAGGTAATTCGGATCTGCAGCCACGCCTTCCACCGGTCCTCGCTTACCCCAGAATTCGCCGCAGATGACGCGTACGCGGGTGCCGTCATCGTCGGTAACCTCCGGAATCGCACTCGCCGGAATGTCCTGATAGCGCGGGTCGGTCATCTTCAGCGACGCCGGCAAATTCGCCCATAACTGGAAGCCGTGCATGCGCCCTTGCTGGTCGCCTTTCGGCATTTCCTGGTGCAGGATGCCGCTGCCCGCCGTCATCCACTGCACGTCGCCCGCAGTCATCTTGCCTTTGTTGCCCAGGCTGTCGCCGTGTTCGACGGAACCCGCAAGCACATAAGTGATGGTCTCAATCCCGCGGTGGGGATGCCAGGGGAATCCGGCTTTGTAATCGTCCGGATTGTCGTTGCGGAAATCGTCCAACAACAAGAACGGATCGAATTCCTTGGTCTTGCCAAAGCCGAAGGCGCGTTGCAGTTTGACGCCCGCGCCTTCGATCGTCGGTTTGGGTTGAATAATCTGTCTAACGGGTCGGAGTGACATAGCTCTCCTTTACTTTCTTACGCCGCAAGGCGTTTTCGTGCCCGCGGCGAATGATTAGGCCTTAATGAACTGTGCGTCCAGGGTGATGGTCACTTCGTCGCCGACGAGAATGCCGCCGGTTTCAAGCGCCGCATTCCACGTCAGGCCGAAGTCTTTGCGGTTAATCTTCGTGGTTGCGGAAAGACCGATGCGGGTGTTGCCCCATGGGTCTTTGGCAGGCGCGGTCGGTCCTTCGACGGTGAACGTCACGTTCCGATTCACTCCGTGAATCGTCAACTCGCCCTCCACGGCGAGTTCGCCGTTCGCAACGCGGGTTATGCGCGTGGACTTGAATGACAGAGTGGGAAACTTCTCCACGTCGAAGAAGTCGGCGCTCTTGAGATGCGCATCACGCTGTTCATCGCGAGTGTTGATGGAAGCGACGTCGATCGAAGCTTCTATGTGAGACTCGGTTAAAGCAGTTCCGTCCAGGGCGAGAACGCCGTCGAGCCGTGTGAACTGGCCCTTTACGTTCGAGATCATCATGTGCTTGACTTTGAACTCGGCGACCGAGTGAACGGGGTCGATGTTCCAGGTGGTGGTTGCGGTTTGCGGAGTAGCCAATGTGCTCATGGTAAATTCCTTTCCGTTTGGATTAGATGCGTTATAACGGTAATCGTTGCAACGAATAATAAGTCCAATAAATCAAGCTAGTTGGCCGCGGGAAAGGCGCAATAGTTCGCTCAACGCCTGGAGGCGATCTGGGCCCAAGTGGCCTAATTGTCTACGGTGGACCGCCTGCACCGGTTCATCAAGCCGGGCCAGTAGCTTTAGGCCCTCCGAAGAGATCCGGACCATCACGGTTCGCCGGTCGTCGCTTTCGCGGCAGCGCGAGATCAGTCCGCGTTTTTCGAGTCGGTCGAGCAGGCGAGTGACATCAGGATCCCGGGTAATCATGCGATTGGCGATCTCCCCACAGGGGAGTCCGTCGGGTGCGCCGCGCAGGATTCGGAGCACATTGTACTGGGTTAGAGAAACCTCCTCGCTCTTGAGAACCCACACCAATCCCCGTGACAACATATCCGTAGTGCGTAGCAAGTCCAAGAACGCCGCCTCCTCGCGATAGCCGACGCGTCGTCTGCCCTTGCCTGGCACCATGGTTGTCTTCATACTACAAATATAATAGTCGTTTAAACGATAAGTGTCAAGACAACCGTTGGAGGGAAGATCGAGGTGCCTGCACCAGCTTGACCAAGACGCCAGAAACCGAGCAAGAAAGGACTGACGCCTCCGGAATGGCCGGTTATCGAGGCGTCCATTGGGGATGACCAGTAAAGAGACCGTTGGCCACACCGATCTGATATGCGAGCACCACACCGAAGGCCAAACTCACCAGGCCCGAAGCCAGCCCTAGCCGCTGCGAAAATCCCTCGTGGCGTTTTCCGAAGAAGTTGAACGCCGAGGCAATGCTCATCGTGATCAGCATCATGCCGCCAACCGTACCGGCTCCAAACACCAGCAAATAGGCGATCGCCCAATGCGGATTTCGGATGGTTGTGAGAATCAGCAAGGCTACTGCCGCAGAACCGGCAAGCCCATGAACGATACCCACCAGCAACGGACGAAGCTGTTGATAGAGACCGATGCGACCGAATAATCGATCCAGCCAGGTCAACGGGGTTTGCTCGTGGCTGTGAGCATGGGTCTCCGCAGAGTGTCCGTGCGCGTGGCTGTGCACATAGTCCCCGTGGCTGTGAGGATGCTGATGAATGACGTCAGATTCGTCCTTGAGGGGAGGAGCAATCGCACGCGCAGAGCGCAGAAAGCTTGCAATATTCATCACGCCAAGGACAATCAGCATCAATCCCACGGACAGCTCCATGGATAGCCCGATCCTTGCGGGAATCACCACATCAAAAAGAATGATGACCGTACCTACGGCGAAAATCGTCAGAGTGTGGCCAATGCCCCAGAAGATGCCAGTCATCGCCGCCTTCAGAAGGTTGCGCTGGTGGCTTACGATCGTAGTCACCGCAATTACGTGATCGGGGTCGGTTGCATGGCGCATCCCGAGAAAAAATCCTACCGCGATAATGGATAGAAAACTGATCACCAAGCGCGCTCCCCCGGCTTAGATTGCAGCTGCCGCGCGGGTAACTGGTCAAGGCGAGCTGCCAAGAAAGCCAAGTATTGTTCCATCCTATCCCCGGTCTTGGCGGAAAGCTTTAGAACCCGCATGCCCGGGCGAACCGCCTGGATGTTAACGTACGCGGAATCCCAGTCGAACTCAACCGCCGGCGCTTTGAAGATTGTGGGGTACCTGAGTGGCCGGTATTGCAAGCGCTTGGCGAGCCACCACCCTCCTTTAAGAATGATCATTGGTGCAGCGAACACTTTGATACGGCCAACGCAAATTATGCGTTGGACCGCCCTCCGCGGAGACGCTATGTTGAAATCATCCGAAATTTCCTGGAGCCCTCGAGAGGAGCCATGATGAAATCCGAACGTCCTTCCTTTCCGCGTATGGCACAGGGCTGCCATCGACGTGTTCGACGTGAAACCGCAATTGCTACCTCAAGTCAAGTTCAGCGCATTGGTGGGGAGGTTGCCAAGCAGCATTCGTCGAGTGAAATAGATGTGGACGTCCTGCTGCACTTTTCGCAGCAGTTGTATGCTCACGCCCTCACCTTGCAGGAAGTAATCAGGAACCAGGGAGAAACGACTTATGAGGTTTTGAGACCGAGATACGATCGACAGGCCGCACAGCAATTCGAAATTTTCTATCAGACCTTTAAGCGGCCTTGAGGCTTTCTTCAAGAAGTTCATCGAACAGATCGCAGGGTTGAGCAAGGGGTGCTCCCACAAAATAAGTTTCAGTGGTAGGCTGTTAGGGTTTTTCAGCTGAAACTGGATGTTTGGGGGCTTCCACGTGAACCAATTCGCGAAGCTGAACCAGCAGTACATAGGTGGACTATGGCGTGACGGGTCGAGCAAGAAACGGCTCACGGATACCAACCCGTACAACGGAAAACCGATTGCCGACTTCAAGCTGGCCAGCCTGTCGGATTTGGATGAAGCTTATCGCTCGGCGGCAGCCGCACAGAAGATCTGGGCCGAGGTGAATCCGTTCGAGAAACGCGCGATTCTGGAAAAAGCGATCACCTGGATCGAACAAAACGAAACTGATATCACCGACATCATCATCGACGAATTAGGCGGAACGCATCTCAAAGCTTTCATCGAAATCATGTTGGTGAAAAGCTTCATCAAGGAAGCGTCTACCTATCCGCTGCGAATGACGGGTGAAATCCTTCCCTCGACAATAGATGGCAAAGAAAACCGGCTTTACCGAATTCCTGCTGGCGTGGTGGGCGTCATCAGCCCGTTTAATTTTCCATTCAATCTGAGCATGCGGTCGGTTGCTCCGGCTCTGGCTTGTGGAAACGGCGTGGTACTGAAGCCGCACGACGACACCCCAATCATGGGCGGAACGCTGATTGCGAAAATCTTTGAAGAGGCGGGAATCCCCAAGGGACTATTGAATGTGATCGTGGCCGACATTGGCGAAATCGGCGACGCCTTCGTGGAGCATCCGATCCCGCGCATCATCTCATTTACGGGATCGGAGGGCGTGGGCCGCCACATTGGAAGAGTTGCAGGCGGAGCCTTGAAAAAAGCCATCCTCGAACTGGGAGGGAACAGCGCGCTGATCATACTTGAGGACGCCGACCTGCAAACCGCAATCAACGCCGCCGTGTTCAGCCGCTTTGCTCATCAGGGACAGGTTTGCATGTGCGCCAACCGCATCCTGGTGCAACGCGGCATCTATAGTAAATTCCTGGACAAGTTTGTGAACCAGGTCTCCAAGCTGAAGGCGGGTGATCCGCGGGATCCACAAACCGATCTTGGTCCGCTCATCAACCAGCGGCAGGCAGAGACGTTTTCAAAGCAAGTGCAGAAGGGAATTGACGAAGGGGCGCGAACCGTTCTGCGCGGGAAGATCGAGGGCAATGTGGCTTCGCCGACCGTTTTTGCCGACGTGAAGCCGGACATGTGGATCGCGCAAAACGAAATGTTTGGTCCCGCAGTTTGCGTCATGCCCTTTGACACGCCGCAAGACGCGATCCGAATCGCCAATGATAGCCCCTACGGACTAAGCGGAGCGATTCACACGCAAGATGTGGAATACGGCGCCGAATTGGCCAAGCAGATCGAGTCCGGAATGGTCCACGTAAACGATGGCACGATCAATGACGATCCCCTGATTGCTTTTGGAGGAGAAAAGGCATCAGGCGTCGGCCGCCTCAATGGGAAATGGGCGCTGGAAGAATTCACCACGTTGAAGTGGGTCTCGGTGCAACACAAAGCCAGGCACTATCCCTTTGAAATCGCGGTTCCGAAGGCGTCTTAGCTAGGTTTCATCGCATCAAACGTCGAAGAACACGGTCTCGTCCTCGCCTTGAAGATGCAGATCGAAACGCCAAACGCCAAGACGCGCCGAATCCGGGTGGGCCATCAGGGTCTCACGGCGATCCTCGGGAACTAGCGAAAGCACCGGGTCTTCGTGGTTGGCCGGGTCGCCGGAAAAATATAAGCGCGTATAAAGCTGCTTGAACATGCCGCGAGCGAACACGGCGAGGCTCAAGTGGGGAGCCTGAACAACGCCACCCGGTCCGGGCACACGTCCCGGCTTGATGGTCTCAAACTCACAGCTCCCGTCGTCCGCTGTGCCCCTGCGCCCGAAACCTGCGCACGCGGGATCGACAGCTTTATCTTGCCCGTCGTCGGGATGATTGTATTTGCCGTTGGCGTCAGCTTGCCATATTTCGATCATGGCGTCGGGAACGGGCGCTCCGTCGCCATCCAGCACGCGACACGTCAGCAGAACGCGCTCGCCCTTGGCCTGTGGACCTGCAATACAGCGGACCGACGAGTTTTCAGTCGTCAGACCAAAAGAAAAAAAAGGGCCAACGGTTTGCGATGGAGTCGGACCCAAGCTCATGTTATGCCTCGAACGGAGTAGCCTCAGGGCCGCGCAGAACAATGTCGAACTTATAGCCCAGCGCCCACTGCGGCTGTGTGGTTTCTAAATCGAACTTGCTGACCATGCGCTGCCTCGCCTTTTCATCCGGAATAGATTGGAAGATTGGATCAAACGCAAATAGCGGATCGCCGGGAAAATACATCTGCGTGACCAAACGCGTAATAAACGCCCGTCCGAAAATCGAGAAGTGGATGTGTGCCGGACGCCACGCATTGTAGTGATTGAACCAGGGATAAGCTCCCGGCTTGATGGTCACAAAACGATAGGCGCCATTCTCGTCGGTGAGCGTACGGCCAGCGCCGGTAAAGTTGGGATCAAGTGGCGCGGGGTGCTGGTCTTTCCCATGGACATAACGGCCGGCGGAGTTCGCTTGCCAAATCTCAATTAAAGTTCGCGGTATGGGACGACCGTTGCTATCCAGCACACGTCCGGTCACGATGATTCGTTCACCCCGCGGCTCATCGGCATGCTGGCGAGTAAGGTCGTTATCGGTTTCCGCGATGTCCCCATGCCCATAGATTGGACCAGTAACCTCAGACAAAGTATGGGGAAGGAAGATCAGCGGCTTGGCCGGTGCCCGCCGCATGGTGGAGCGATAAGGTTCATACAACGAAGGCGGCTGGCTGCGGGGTTCGTGTCGCCGATAAGGCGTAATAATCGAACGCTGGTCAGTCAACTTGGACATAAGGCCGTCTCCCGCGCACTCGATGGTGAACTGACACGCGAATGTTATCTCAGCCCGCGACGTTTGTCACCGAAGGCTCTCGCCGCATACCAGGTTACCGGCAAGTGCCTACTAGAAGCCTCCCAATCGGGCATACCGAAGCCATGTCCCACCGGCGTCTGAAAAACTCGCGCCTTTACGAAGCTTTACTCCAGATTGACAGACTCTTTACAACACTCGCCGCAAGCTCAGCCGAAGTTTCTCGTTCTTCTTAATGTGCGCGGCGATCAACCTTGCAAACCAGAATGGGAGTCTTACGGTCATGATGAATCGCAGAAGAATATTCTATGTCGACGATAATCCGAAGTCGCGGCGGCTTTTGACGAGCGTGATGAAGAGTTGCGGTTTCGAAGTGATGAGTGCGGGTGATCCGATCGAAGCGCTATCACGAATCAAGAAAATCTCTTTCGATCTGGCATTGCTCGATTATCAGATGCCACACTTGACTGGCTCGCAGTTGGCGCAAAAAATTAAGGGTTTAAAGCCTAACGTTCCCGTGGTACTGATCTCCGGCCTTTCGGCTCTGCCGCCCTTTGAACTCATCTTCGTAGACGCTCATATAGGTCGCGGAGCAACGTTGGATGAACTCCTCGACACCATGCGCAGCTTGATTCATTCGAGGAACGTCGTTCTTGCGAGAGGCCTAATCCCGCCACCAGACGCGAGTTCAGCGGCCGATTCGGTTGTGGGATTTGTTTGATAGATCGATAGATCGTCAATGCAATATTTGCCGCCTCCGCTACCACATTGCCGTCGCTGCTGTACCCGCGAATTGGTATAGTCACGACCAGGAGCAATGTCCGTAAAACTCAACCGAATTTCTCTGCCGCTGTGGCGTCAGGACTTTCGCCTGACCCTCCGCCTTGCCCTGCCGCTCATCTTTGCCGAGGTTGGCTGGATGAGCATGGGCATCGTTGACACAATCATGGTCGGGCGTTTGCCTAATAGCGCCGTCGCCATTGGCGCCACCGGTCTGGGCCAGAGTCTCTACAACAGCGTGGCCATTTTCGGCGGAGGCCTGTTGCTTGGCATGGATACCTTCGTCGCCCATGCATTCGGACGCGAGGATTTAGACGATGCTAGACACTCCCTGTTGAATGGGCTGGTCCTGGCCTTCGCGCTAACGCCAGTCCTGATGTTGGTGATTTCATTCTGGCCGGCGCTGATGCGGCGCTTGGGTGTCAGCCCGGAACTGGTCGAACCAATGCGCCCTTACCTGGTGGCGCTCAATTGGGGCACGTTGCCGCTGCTCGCTTACTTCGCACTGCGCAGGTATCTTCAAGCGGTGAATGTGGCCCACCCCATCATGTTTGCCTTGATCTCCGCGAACATCGTCAATGCTGTTGGAAATTGGGCTCTGATTTACGGGCACTTTGGGTTTCGCGCCATGGGCATTACCGGCTCGGGTTGGTCAACCTGCATGGCCCGTGGTTACATGGCGCTCTGCCTGGCAATCACGCTTTTGTGGGTGGAATCGAAACGCCTGCGGCCGGGCTGGATCAGCACGCTGAGAATTGATGTCCGCAGAATGTCCGGGTTGTTGAAGCTGGGAGCGCCGGCAGCGACGCAAATCCTTTGCGAAATCGGAGCATTCTCCGCCGCAACCGCATTGTGCGCCAGGCTCGGGCCCGTACCTTTGGCTGGTCATGAGATTGCCTTGAATTGCGCTGCGCTTACCTTCATGGTGCCGTTGGGAATCAGTTCCGCCGCCGCCGTCCGAGTGGGACAGCAATTAGGGCGGCGTGATCCCGAGGGAGCGCGCCGCGCAGGATGGTCCGCAATCCTCATCGGCGTCGGCTTCATGGCCTGTTCTGGATCGGTGTTCGTCTCCGTCCCAAAACTGATCGCGCGTCTGTTCACCCCGAATCCCGCCGTAATTCAAGTAGGCGCACAGCTGCTGTTGGTCGCTGCCGCGTTTCAATTATTCGATGGCCTGCAGACCGTCGCTACCGGAGCATTGCGCGGCGCGGGCGACACGCGAACGCCCATGCTCGCGAACTTCTTCGCATACTGGCTGGTGGGGCTTCCCTTGGGGTACGTCCTATGTTTTCGATTAGGATGGGGCGTGCTCGGAATCTGGATCGGCCTGTGCGGCGGCCTGATGATTATCGGATCGGCGCTCCTGATCACATGGCACCAAAAAAAGCTTCGGTGATTTATTGTTTTCAGGGCCATCACTCCGAAAGCCCCAACTGAGCCTTGCCAGCGGCCCACCGCCTGCGTATCATGCAACCGTTATGACAACTAAAAATGTGGTTCTACAAAGCAGCCTTCGCCAGAAAGCGCAACTGATTTCCGCGGCTGAAATGGACCGCATCCTGGTTCGTCTTGCCTACCAGATCGTGGAAGAGAACGGCACGAAAGATTTAGGTCTGATCGGCGTTCGCCGTCGCGGTGTTCCGCTGGCAGAGCGGTTGAGCAAGTCGATCGAGCACATTGAAGATGTCCGCGTTCCCGTGGGCACGCTGGACATTACTTTTTATCGCGACGATCTTTCGACCGTCGGACCCAAACCCGTAGTGCACGAATCGGAAATCGGTTTCGCCATACAAGACAAGAATATCGTTCTGGTGGACGACGTGCTCTTCACCGGCCGCACCATCCGCGCAGCCATGGATGCTCTTTTTTCGCAAGGCCGTCCTCGCCGCGTACAACTCTGCGTGCTGATCGACCGGGGCCACCGTGAATTACCGATCGAGGCTGCATTCGTAGGCCGCACGGTTCAAACCACGATGAACGAAGTGATCGAAGTAAAGTTGCAAGAGATCGACGGCATAGAAAAAGTTCTTCTCATGGAGAAGTAGCCAAATCACGTGGGGATCGCCGCCCCCGGTTGTCCTGCCGAGCGAAGCTCACCTGATGCGTCCGGCATCGAAAACCATAGCGCAAAGCGAAATCCAGGTTTAGAATCAGGCGCGATTCGTCCCTCTGACTGGATTTGTGATGACCGCAGCGAAAAAAGATGCTTCCGGCAAACAGAACCAGCGCCTGCTTCAAGCGGCGCGGAAAGCCATGAAGCACGCCTACGCTCCCTATTCTCAATTCAAAGTTGGCGCCGCCATGCTGACTTCGAAGGGCGAAGTTTTCTCCGGCTGCAATGTCGAGAACGCGTCCTACGGATTGTCGAATTGCGCCGAGCGCACCGCAATCTTCGCAGCGATTGCTGCATCGGGGCCGGAGTTGGACATTCGCGCCATCGCAGTGGTGAACGATCAGGGAGTGCCGTGCTCTCCGTGCGGAGCCTGCCGCCAGGTGATTTACGAGTTCGGACCCAACGCAACCGTTTATTTCCAGAGCTCGAACGGCTGGAAGGAAAGCCACATTACGCAACTGCTGCCGGAAGGATTCCGCCTCAAGTGACCCAGCTGCAGGAAGGCCAGACGGTTCGCGCCATCGACGTCATCCGCAAGAAGCGCGACGGGCAAGAGCTGTCCCGCGCCGAAATCGAATATTTGGTTAGCGCCTATACCGACGGTGACATTCCCGACTATCAAGTTTCCGCCTGGCTGATGGCCGTGATTCTGCGCGGACTCACGCGAGCCGAAACTTCTGTGCTAACCGACGCTATGCTGCACTCGGGCGACGTACTGGATCTGTCCGAGTTCCCCGCAAAAAAAGTAGACAAGCATTCCACCGGCGGAGTTGGCGACAAAACATCACTCGTGTTAGCGCCGCTCGTTGCAGCTGGCGGTTTGATCGTGCCCATGATCAGTGGCCGAGGACTCGGCCATACCGGTGGCACGCTAGACAAATTGGAGTCTATCCCCGGCTTCAACGTGAACCTGTCAGTGCCTGAATTTCGCCGCGTCCTTAAAGCCTGCGGCTGCGCCATGATCGGCCAGACTTCCGAGATCGCTCCCGCCGACCGAAAACTCTACGCGCTGCGTGACGTCACCGGAACGGTCGAGAGCCCCTATCTGATTTGCGCTTCCATCATGAGCAAGAAGTTGGCGGAGGGAATCGATGCCTTGGTTCTCGACGTCAAGACCGGCTGCGGAGCGTTTATGAAGAAAGACGAAGAAGCCGAATTCTTGGCCTCATTAATGGTGGAAACCGGCGAGCGCATGGGGAAGTCGGTGATCGCATTAATCACCAACATGGATCAGCCGCTCGGGTTGTGCGTTGGGAATTCGCTGGAAGTGGCCGAGGTCATCGAGGTTCTGCGTGGGAAAGGCCCCGCAGACCTTAAAGAATTGTGCCTGGAGCTCGCAGCGCGGATGTTTCAGTTAGGCGGAGCCGCGGACACCGTAGTAAAAGGCAAGACGCAAGCAGAGCAATTGATCGCGTCGGGAAAAGCGTTGGAAACTTTCCGCCAGATGGTGGCCCTGCAGGGTGGCGATACGCGCGTGATCGACGATCCCGGCCTCCTTCCTCGAGCGAAATATACGCAAGAAGTAACCAGCCCGAAGAGCGGGTACATTACGTCGATGGACTGTGAAGCGGTTGGCACCGCTTGCGTAGTTCTAGGCGGCGGACGCGAAAAGAAGGAAGATGCAGTCGATCCGGCAGTTGGAATTGTTCTGCATCGCAAGCTGGGGGACTCCGTGGCATCCGGGGAGCCGCTTTGCACCGTGCATTTTAATTCTGAACCTCGCGCTGCTCGCGCTATCAAGATGCTGCTGCAAAGCTATCGGATTACCGACGATCCCATGGAGCAGAAAAAAAAGCTGGTACATCGCGTGATTCGAGGATCGGGGATCTAAATATGGGGCGATTCACCGGAATCTTAGGCCTGCTAACGATGTTAACCATAGCCTATATTTTCTCCACCAACCGCCGCGCCATCCGTGGCAAAACGGTTGCCTGGGGGCTGGGCCTGCAATTTGCATTCGCCGTCTTCGTTCTGCGAATTGACCTGGGCCGTCGTATTTTTCAGCATGCCGGGGACGCCGTGAACAAGCTGCTCAGCTACGCTTTCGTTGGCTCGCAGTTTGTTTTCGGAGATTTGGGTAAGCAGGGCTCCCATCTTGGTTTCTATTTCGCTTTTCAAGTTTTGCCGACGGTCATTTTCATCGCGGCGTTTTTCGCCATCCTCTACCACTACGGCATCATGCAATTCATCATCAAACAAGCCGCACGGGTGATGACCCGCGTCATGGGCGCGAGCGGTGCAGAGTCGCTGAACGTGGCCGCCAGCATTTTTATGGGACAGACGGAAGCGCCGTTAACCATACGGCCTTTCTTGCCCGATCTCACCCGCTCCGAGCTGATGACCGTCATGACCAGCGGCATGGCCCATGTTTCCGGTGGAATCATGGCTGCCTATATCGCCTTTGGCATCGAGCCCAAACATCTTTTGAGCGCCGTAATTATGACTGCTCCGGGCACGATTCTAATTTCAAAAATGCTGGTGCCCGAGACTGAGCAACCCAAGACTGCCGGCCGCGTGGTCATGAGCGAAGAGGAAGTGCAAGCTGAGAAGCACGAAAACGTGCTGGGCGCCGTGGCTCGGGGCACAACCGACGGGCTCAACCTGGCATTAAATATCGCTGCCATGCTGATTTCGTTCCTCGCGCTGATCGCACTGATGGACGGACTCCTCTACGGAATTCACAGCGGGCTGGCCCACATCGGCTTTCCCTGGTTTCCCGCGAGTCTCGAAATCATCTCGGGCAAGCTTTTCGCGCCCGTCGCGTGGGTAATCGGAATCCCCTGGAAGGACTGCACCTTTGTCGGCAACCTGTTGGGCACGCGAATGGTGCTCAATGAATTGGTCGCTTTTTCCATGCTCGGACCGCAGAAAGCCGTCCTTGATCCGCGTTCGTTCACTATTGCTACCTTCGCTCTTTGCGGCTTCGCGAATCTGAGTTGCATCGGCATTCAAATTGGCGGTATCGGCGCGCTGGCCCCGAATAAAAAGGGGGAGTTGGCGCGTCTTGGCTTGCGTGCGATGTTCGCTGGCACCATGGCTAATCTGATGTCCGCGTCAATCGCGGGCATGCTCATCTAAGGGCTCAAAAAAGCGCTGTGGGCAGCGCGCGAAGACTGCACATCGCTTCCCTTATTGGAACTTCCGTAACCCCTGGCCCTGCACCTTTTTTGATGCAATTTAACATTCCTGCAATATTCTCCAACTATCATGAGGAGGTCAGTATCATCGATTGAGGAGTGGAAAGTGGTTTCGCCCCGGCTTTCACGATTGGCTCTTCCGCTGCAGGTCGCCGCTGTTTGCTACCGGCGGCAAGGGGAATCAATCGAGTTTCTGTTGGTGAACACCAACGGCGGCGGCAAGTGGACATTTCCCAAAGGCGACCCAAAGGCATCGATGTCACACAGCCAAGCCGCAGAGCGCGAAGCCTGGGAAGAGGCCGGAGTGCGCGGGCATATCGAGCCGCGGCATTTTCATCTTTATCTACATTCGAAGGGTGTCTTCTGGAAACCGCCGGGAGTGCGCGAGTTCGTGATCAAGGCTTTCCTGATGGAAGTTGAGTTGATCGACGGATCGCATGAACCCGAGCGCAACCCCACCTGGTTCGGTCCCGACGACGCCAGAAAGATCCTGGCCAAAGGCCGCGAAGTGAAGTACGCGAGAGAGATGCAGACTGTCGTCGACCGGGCCGTTGAGCACTTGGGCGCGGCGAAGGCAATGACTACGCAGTAGAGACTCAAGTTTCAACGATCCCGCCGATACTCGCTAGCCCTTCCTTTCCTTTGTGTCCTCTGTGGTTGATGAAGTTCAAATGCTGGAACCATAAAGGACACGAACGTATGCAAAGGATAACGGTGGAACTCAAATCAAAATTGCTTGAGTATTTTGCGAGGTCCTTGCTTCTTCTTCAAACCACCCCGCTCATGAGACGATTGAATTGACGCCATGATTCAGTTGTCCTCCGCCGGAAAACGCTTCGGTCACAAGCTCCTCTTCGAGGGAGCCGACTGGATGATTACGTCTCGGGACCGCATCGGCCTGGTGGGCGCGAACGGCACCGGAAAATCCACGCTAATGAAGATTTTCGCCGGGATCGAGACCCTCGACTACGGTACCTTCAGCACGGCCAAGGGCATCAGCGCCGGCTACCTGCCGCAGGACGGGCTCGCGCTCTCCGGGCGCACCGTGTTTGCCGAGTGCATGGCGGTTTTTTCCGAGCTGCGCGAAATGGAGCAGGAGATGGAAGAACTGACCTCCCGCATGCCGGAGCTCGATCAGTCTTGTTCCGAATACGCGCAGGTTGCACAACGGTATCAGCGCCTGGAACACGAATTTCGCACCCGTGATGGATACGCCATTGAGGCCCAGGTCGGAAGCGTGCTCATGGGCCTCGGATTCCGCAAGGAAGATTGGCATCGCCGAACAGAAGAATTCTCCGGAGGCTGGCAGATGCGCATCGCCTTGGCCAAGCTGTTGCTGCAGGAACCAAACCTGTTGCTCCTGGACGAGCCCACCAACCATCTCGATCTCGAAGCCCGCAACTGGCTGGAAGAGTATCTGACGCATTATCCGAACGCTTTTGTGCTGATCTCGCACGACCGCTATTTTCTCGACGTCACCGTTAACAAGATTGCTGAGATATGGAACAAGCGCATCCATCTTTATTCCGGCAACTACGAAAAATATCTGGCCTCGAAAACCCAGCGCATGGAGCAACTCGAAGCGGCGTATCGCAATCAGCGGGAACGCATCGAGCAGTTGGAAGTATTCATCAATCGCTTCCGTTACCAGGCGACCAAAGCCAAACAAGTGCAGAGCCGCATCAAGGAACTGGAAAAGATCGATCGCATCGAACTGCCGGAAGAAGAAAAGGTAATCCACTTTTCCTTCCAGCAGCCGAAACCGAGCGGCAGGATCGTAGCCGAGTTTATTGACGTGGCGAAATCCTACGGCGAAAAGGAAGTGTTTCGCGATGTCAGCTTCATGATCGAGCGCGGAGATCGCATTGCGCTGGTAGGCGTGAACGGCGCGGGCAAATCAACCTTGATCAAGCTGCTGGCAGAAACCGAACCTCTCAGCAGCGGCGAATTCCGCCTGGGCCACAACGTGCTGCCCGATTACTTCGCGCAAGACCAATATAAAGAACTGAATCCGGACGCGCGTATTCTGGATGATATCGGCGAGCTCTCACCGCGTTCCACCCAGACCGAACTGCGCAGCTTGCTCGGCTGTTTCCTCTTTTCGGCGGACGATGTTTTCAAACGCATCGGCGTGCTCTCGGGCGGCGAGCGCAATCGTTATGCCCTGCTGCGAATGCTCCTGCATCCGGCAAATTTTCTCTTGCTCGACGAACCCACGAACCACCTCGATATGCGCGCCAAAGACGTACTGCTCAAATCGCTGATGGATTACACCGGCACGGTTGTCTTCGTCTCGCACGATCGCTATTTTATCGACAAGCTCGCCACCCGAGTGTTCGAAGTTGGGGATGGGAAAGTGGAAGTCTATCCCGGCAACTACGAGGACTACCGCTGGCGAAAAGAAGGCGGCGCGGAGAAGCTGCAGGAAACCGTGAGCCGATCGGAGATCATTGCGCAGCCTGTAAATGGAAACAGGAACGAGGCCGCCTCAGACGACGGCAAATCGAAGCGTCTGAATCCCATCAAGCGCAAGCAGATGGAAGAACGAGTAAAAGAACTCGAAGGCGCGATTTCACGTGCCGAAACCGCCATCGCGGAGTGCGAAGCCGGGCTGCAAACTTTCGTCAGCGCCGAGGAAACGACGCGTCTCACTCAAGAACTGGCCAGTCACCGCACCGAACTGCAAAGTCACATGGCCGAATGGGAAGAGTTGGGCCAGGCGCTGGAAACTTAAACGCTCTCTGCCTATCTCAATCAATCGCCCGGAGGGTTTTTCGGCACGAACGGTCCGTAGTTTGCCAGACAATCGGCGATTGTGTTCCTACCACTGAACTAGGATTAGATTCGGGCTAAACGCTTCCGCCGCCCGGCCCTGTTCTTCCGTAACCTCCTCTATTACCAAAGGCCGTGCGATAGTCAATTTGGCCCATGGCCACCATCTCACACGCGCCGCATGCGGCTGCGCTCGACCGTAAGAACCCGGTGAGCCGCACGGAACAAGGAAGGCCGAACTCGATGCTGCAGTCCACACAGAACCCAGCCAATGCACCAAAATATTCCCCAAATCCAAACCCGTACACACCCCCCAAAAACATGAACTCGACCGTGGAGCAGGCCACCATCGGACGCTCGGTAGTCATCAAGGGCGAGATTAGCGGTGCCGAATCGCTCTATGTCGACGGCCGTATTGAGGGCACCGTCAATTTCGGGGACAGTCGCGTCACCGTCGGGCGCAACGGAGTTGTTGTCGCCGATATCAGTGCCAAGGAAGTAGTCGTTATGGGCACGGTGACCGGCAACATCCATTGCAGCGATCGGTTGGACATCCGCAGCGAGGGCTCGCTCACGGGAGACGTGGTTACTCCGCGGATCTGCGTGGAAGACGGAGCGGTGCTGAAGGGCGCCGTTGAAGTCCGCGCCGACCAACAGCAGAATGACAAAGCGCACTCGAAGTCCGAGACCGCCAAGGCTACGGAGTCTCCGAAGGCCACCGCGGCCGCAGCCGGTGCTGGGACTTCAGCAACCCTGTCGCACGGCAGCAAGGTCATGTACAACGAGTCGAACTGAGCTCGCCAACAAAAACCAAGGGCACTGGGAATTTGCTCCCCCAGTGCCCATTTCACTCTTCTTGAGTAACTCCCGCTACTTCTTGGTGGCTTCGTCTCTTCTTCAGATCAAGCGCGGCCGAATTCATGCAGTAACGCAAACCGGTCGGGGCCGGCCCGTCGGGAAATACGTGTCCCAAATGCGCATTGCAACGAGCGCAGCGCGCCTCAGTTCGGACCATGCCGTAAGCGTTGTCGGTGTCTTCCGCGATCGCAGCCTGATCGATCGGCCTAAAGAAGCTTGGCCAACCTGTGCCTGAGTCAAATTTGGTTTCCGAGCTGAACAGTGGCTGCCCGCAGCACACGCAGGCGTAAGTGCCGGGGTCCTTGGTCTTCCAGTATTTGCCGGTAAAGGCCGGCTCAGTTCCCGCTTTCCGTGTTACCTGACTATTGCTCCGGCGATAACTGCTTCTTCCAGTCTTCTTCAGGCTTGGTGATTTTTTCAGACATGAAATTCTCCTTATGAATTCTTCTCATTGGATTGCTGCAGGCCGCGAAAAGTTACGACTAGCAGAAAATCCTTTTTCACCGCGGAGACACAGAGATGAACTTTTTTCAGCATCCATGTCCCATTCGTGGTCTGGGGTAGAGCTGCACCTCTAAAGTTCTTGACTTCGCCTTTCATTCGCTTACAATGGGTGCCATGGCGATTACACGCAGGCAACGGCAAGTCTACGACTTCATTTCTGAGTTCGTGCAGAAGCACGGATATTCTCCGTCGTTCGAAGAAATCGGAGAAGGCCTGGGACTGAGTTCGCTGGCCACGGTGCACAAGCACATATCCAACCTGGAAAAAAAGGCGCTGCTGACGCGCGATTACAACCGCAGCCGATCGATCGATCTGCTGCCGCCCAAAGGCCGCCTGAAGCAGGCAATGTCGGTGAATACCACGATGGTGCTGCCGCTCCTCGGACGCATCGCGGCTGGGCAGCCGATCGAAGCCGTAGAAAACCCGGAGACAATTTCTCTGGCCGATTTCGTCCGCTCCAAAGAAGTATTCGTGCTCGAAGTGCGTGGCGACTCCATGCAAGACGAACACATCATGAGCGGAGACTACGTGCTGGTCGAAAAAGCAAAGACCGCGCACAACGGAGATATCGTGGTTGCTCTCGTCGGAGGATCGGATGCCACGCTGAAGCGCTTCCACCGCGAGGGCGATAACATCCGATTGCAACCGTCCAACGCCAACATGCAGCCCATCATTGTGCCCGCGGCATCGGTCGAGATCCAGGGACGAGTGATTGGGGTGTTGAGGAAGTATTGAAACGGCACTCAGCATGTAGCACTTAGCATTCAGCCGAAGATCCTGAGCTACAGTCGACTACGCATTTCTCCCCACAACATGCAAACGCCCGGACGATCCCGGGCGCTGGATGCTAATTACTGAGTGCTGACCACTTATCCTAAATGCTTGTCAATCGCCTTCTGGATGGTCTCTTTCGGAACGTAGCCCACAATCTGTTCCTTCACCTGCCCGCCTTTGAAGACCAGCAAGGTGGGAATGCCGCGCACCCCATAACGCATGGGAGTCGCGCTGTTGTTGTCGACGTCCATTTTGCCGACCTTCACCCTGCCTTGATAGTCCTTAGCCAACTCCTCCACAATGGGAGCGATTGCGCGGCAAGGGCCGCACCAAGTTGCCCAGAAGTCCACCAGGACCGGAGTCTCTGACTTGAGAACGTCCTGATCAAAATTCGAATCGGTTACTTCAACTATTCCATTGCCCGCCATAAGTCCTTCCCCCTGCGCGCCTTGAGCGCGCCCAGCGAAACAGTATAAAAGCCCATCCATGTTAAACGATGGGCCTGACAAATCTTAACACTTCTATTGGATGCACAGCTGTGACATAAGTCGCAAAAGCAAGGTTGCGGGTCAACCCGGGCAAATAAAAACGTCCTAAACTTTTCAGTTTAGGACGCCTCGGCAGCCCTCCCCCAGAACTGCCAAACTACAATTGCATCGTAGCCCGCCCCCCTGGCCGTGTAAACGTCACTTCGGTAATACACAGTCGATTCAGAGTAATGCTGTTGCCGCTTGCCGGTAACCGACGACCTAAAAGATGGCCCACCTAATTGGTTGGAAGCAAAGAAGAAAATGGAAGGATAAAATCCTCGTCGGAGTTACTTCACGGTGTGCTGAAATCTTGCACAGCCCAGTTGGGTAGACCTACTGTTTGTGCCAGGTTTGGCCAGCATCCGCGGTGATCCAGATTTCCTCGGTTGAGCTGGTGAGCTTGCCGTGCAGCGTGTCGGTGAATTCGACTCCGATGATGTCGTCTTCGAGAGCCTCGCCGTTGGCTACCGGTCGCACTTGCGTCCAGCGCTCTCCGGCGTCGGAGGAGTGGAAGAGCGCACCAGCCGAGCCACCCACCCAGATGTCCAAACCATTCGCTGCCAGGGCCCGAAAGACGGTCTCGCTCGAGACCACAATCGTCTGCCAGGACGCGCCGGAATCGAGCGAGCGCTGCAGCGTGCCGTCCGAGCTTAACGTCCAGCGAGGTGCAAGGCTGGCCGGGATAGCTGCCTTGCTCGCACTCCCTGCCAACGCCACGCTTCGGCTTCTTGCCTTGAGTGGGTTCGTCACGTTGTCAGGCTGATCGTCCTGCGGTTCGGCAAGAGCCTCCTTGGCTCGTCCCGGTACGACCTCAGCCAATGGGGAACCGGCTCTGGCATCGGCCATTTCCACCGGACTCGGAGCAACAAGTTGACGATTCTCGTCCGTACGGCCGGCCGCCTTCTTATCAACCCGATCGAAGCCCTTATCGGTTGCGACATTGCGTGCGGGGATCTGCGCCGCCGGCTGTTCCTGGGCGACCATAGTTGCGACCTGTTGCTCCTGTTTCTGATGGAGCATGACAGCCGCGCCCACGACGACGACACAAGCCCCTGCTGCCGCCCAGCGCAAGGCGGGCCACGAGAGCCAACCTGAGCTAACGCGCGCGGCCGAAACAATAGCTGAAGTCTCAGGTGCCGCCGACAGCGAGACCACTTCCCGGCAGCTCGCGCACCCAGACAAATGCTCGAGGAGGTGAACCCGCTCGCCCTTCCCCAGCGATCTTTCCACGAACGCGCTCAGCAAGTTCGGATCAGGATGGTCCTTACGCTGAGCCATCGTTCGCATTCGCTGACTTACGATCTTGGGTATTTCTGCCATTTTCCGCTTGTGTTACCTACGATCCTTCACCCGCCGGCGCTTCCGCCTTCTTCTTGGAGAACGCCGGCCCGCCGTTTTCTTGCGCCAACCGGCTGCGAATGTTGACCCTCAGATCACGCACATCGACCTCAATCGCTTCCTGCGCCTGCCGCCGGCTCATCCCGCGCCGACCCAAAGCCGCCAAGATCTGCTTGCGCAACAACTTAGCCAGTTTGTCAACTTTGCGGCTGATGGTGGACTCGTGTACTCCCAAGCTGCGAGCAATGTCCGCCAAAGTTCGTTCATCCAGGAAATAGGACGCCAGGACAAACCGATCTTCCGCCGGCAGAGCGGCCAGAACCTCGTCAATGGCCGCTTCCACTCTGGGATCGATCGCAATCGCCGGTTCAGATTCAGGCGTGGCGAACTGCGCGCCCTCTTCAGTTTCCTCGTCAAGGCTGACCAGACGACGCTGCCGGCGATAGCGGTTGACATGCTCCTGCACCATGACCGTCCGCAGCCAACCTTCTAACGAGCCACGCCCGGTGTACGATGCCAGCTTTGAAGCGCGTTGCCCGTCCCGTGTTGCGGTGCCATAGAGCTCGGCATAAATCGAATCCGCCAATTCGCGCGCGGTTGAGCTTTCTTTAGTGATGTAACCGGCGATGTCGTAAAGTTTCTCGCGGTAGCGGGTCAGGAAAACCTCCCAGGCGTGTTCGCGCCCGTCAGCGCAAGCACGGGCAAGCGCCAGTTCTTCCACTCTCAGACTCGCATATAGCTCGCGCAGGTCGTGGTGCGTGGCGTCCGCGGGCAGGTACTTCCGCGCAATCTCTCCCAGGACGACGTCAAACTGCGCCCGCGTCAATCCAAACTCTTCGCCTCGGCTCGTTTCATAAATCTCCGCCATCACGGAGTCCAACCCCGCGGAAAGATCCACTACGGATTGGACACCATCTTTGCGCATAACGGACACGCCTCTGATGCTATCAACTATTGGACGCAAGCGACTGGAGTTTTGCCGTCCGCCAACTGTTTACGGTAGGAAGGACGCTTGAGGATGGGCCCATTTATCCGAATCTTCAACGTCCTTGGAAATCCGAGGAGACGCCAAATGCGCTCCAAATTATTACTCCCGATTCTAGTGCTTGCGACGATTGCAGGTCTAGCGCTGTTTATTCCCTTCATCGTCCCACTCTCAGCCTCAGTGGCTGCCGCAGTAGACGAAAGAACTCTTATGACAGTGTGATGCAGAATGACGAAGGGAAAAAGAAAGTCCACGCGGTAGGCGCCGCATGCGAAAGTGCCCGTGCGTGTGCAAAACCTTGCAACCGTGGAGCCCGACACAGCTACCCATGCGCGTCAAGTGCTCAGAGGCAGCAACTATCGTCTAAACATGTCCAGCCGCTGCCGCATGGCCGAGAATGCCTCCAAAGCCGCTATTTAGCAGCGCCGATGTGCTCAAAGTGGTAGACTCTCGGACTTGCGGGAGTTGAGAACTTTGCCGAGATTTACCCCAGAAAATGTGGCAAACATCTTGCAGCGGTACCGGTGCTTTCGGCGCAAGGGAAACGGAACTAAAATAATAGGGGAACGGTTAGCGGGCGAAGTTGCATGAGAGACCGTCAGTATTGGAAGTTCATCGCGCCGGTGTTTGTCTTTGCCGCAATGTGCCTCACGTCCCCGGCCGCGCGCGGCCAGTCGATGTCCCTCACCGAGGCAGAAACCATCCAACGGCCTGCGGTCCCAACCCCAACTATTTGCCAAGAAACTTTTGCACTCGCTTCGCTGAAAGACGCTCTGCGACAGGTCTGCTTAAGAAAGACCGCGGCGATAGCTGACTCTCGAAACACGATCATCATTGGCTTTGTGGGAGGCTTTGTTAAGCACGATGACGCCAAGCATCCTGAAGTACAGTTTGCCGCGTATCTCCGGGACCATTACGCTTCGGGAATCCATGTCGAAGTGTTCTCCAATCATGCCGGGCGAGCAGCTCTCCGCCAAGTCGCACACCTGCTCGACACCGATCGTGACGGCATCCTCTCAGCCAGTGAGAAACAGCAAGCCAGAATTATCATCTACGGACACAGTTGGGGCGCTTCGGAGACGGTCTCGTTCGCCGGGGAGTTAGGGCAGCAGGGTATCCCGGTACTGCTCACCATTCAGGTGGATAGCATCGCGAAACCAGGCCAGAAAGATTCCACCATCCCTCCGAACGTGGCGAGCGCGGTCAATTTTTATCAGTCGGGAGGTTTCCTTCACGGACGCTCGGAAATTCTTGCGGCCGATCCCGCACGCACCAAGATCATTGGGAACTTCGAGATGCGCTATCGCAATCATCCCATCAATTGCGACAACTATCCATGGTTCGCCCGGACCTTCAACAAGCCTCACCACGAAATCGAGAACGATCCCCGCGTATGGGATCAGCTTGCATCCCTGATTGATGCGGAGCTGTCAAGCGCGCAAGTGACCGTGAGCAGCTCAGGAGTCTCGGAAGCCAACCAGTTTGGCCGTTAACCTTATCATTGTCCGAATGCTCGGGATTGACGGTCAGCTTCGACAATTTCCTCTGCATTTTCATTCGCTAGCAACTCCTCACCTTCGTTTGCCAACTGTGGCCCCCAGATTGCTTTCGCAAGCGTGCAAGCCCTCCCGTTTCTTACACCGGTCTAATCGAATCGGATCCGAAGCGTGCCACTAAAATCCTCTGCTCCCGAAATGCAAAGCGAGCCTAATCCGGAGAAGCTCTCACCGAGCCTGTCACCAGTTGACTTTTCGGTCGTGCCACAACTCAACCATCCTCGTGTCGCGAACCCTCAAGATCGCCCCGCGTCATCCGCACTCATTGCACGCATGATCGGCTTTGCTCTTCAGCAACACCGGGCTGGACGGTTCAGCGAGGCTGAGCGCATCTACCGGCAAATCCTGGCCATCGATGCCAACCACGCAGACAGCCTGCATTTGCTCGGAATGATCGAATTTCAGGCTGGAAATCATGCGGCCGCCGTCCGCATGATTCGCCGCGCAATTGCGATCGATAAAACGCAAGCTGCCTATCATGCCAACCTGGGAACCGTGCTCCAGTCCCAGGGAGGGCTGGACGAAGCGGCGACATGTTATGAGCGTGCTCTGGCTCTCCAGCCCAACTCGCCAGAGATTCACACCAATCTCGGCAACATCTTCCACGCGCAGGACAAAGTGGACGAAGCGATTGCCTGTCATGAGCGGGCGTTGGCCCTCAAGCCAGACGTGGCTGAAGCGCACTATAATCTGGGCCTGGCTCGACTGCTCAAAGGAGATTTCGCCTCCGGCTGGCCCCACCTGGAATGGCGTTGGCAGACCAAAGATCACGACACCCCAATGCGCGCCTATCCGCAACCGCTGTGGACCGGAGAGAAGCTGGAATCGGGACGTGTGCTGATCTGGGGCGAGCAAGGAGTCGGCGACGAAATCATGTTTGCGGGACTGATTCCGGACGCGATCCGCACCGGCAATCGGTTCATGCTCGATTGCGATCCACGGCTCAAACCCTTGTTTGCCCGATCTTTTCCCGGCGTCCACGTGGTTTCCGGCTACAGTCTTGGGAACGATTCAGAGCATCATCCGGAAGTGGACATCGCCGCCCACTTGCCGAGCGGCACTCTGCGGGCTCTGTTCCGAGCAAGCACCACCGCTTTTGCTGCTACCACCTCGCCCTACCTGATTGGCGATGCGGTTGCCCGCGAGCAGTTTCGTGGCCGCTATTCGGACGGCCGACCGCTGGTTGGGCTGGCTTGGCATACCAGAAACCAAAAGACCGGCCGCGAACGCTCCATCGAACTGCCGCTCCTGACTCCGCTGTTCGAGCGAACTGATATCCAATGGGTGAGCCTGCAGTATGGCGATCACGACGCGCTGGAAAATCAGGCAACAGCGGCCGGCGCGTCCATCCGCATCGATCGCACGGTCGATCAACTCGCTGACATCGACATCTTCGCAGCGCAGATCGCAGCCCTCGATCTGGTCATCACCATCGACAATTCCACGGCGCATCTGGCCGGCGCACTGGGGATTCCGGTTTGGGTTCTGCTGCCATTCGCGCGCGACTGGCGTTGGCTCCAGGTTCGCGAGGACAGCCCTTGGTATCCCACAATGCGCCTCTTTCGCCAGCCCCAGCGCGGCGACTGGCAATCGGTGATACAAAAAGTGCGGAGCGCCTTGTCCGCTTTCATAGATTCTGAAGCGGGCAACACTTGCCCACTCGGAAAGTAACCGTGCCCAGCGGCGTAGGCAAATCGGGGCTACAAAGCGCCGTGGCGCTCACGCCCAGTCCGAGATAAAGCCATCCCCAGCCTCCGGATTCACTCGTTCGTTTTGTTTCTTTCGGCCATGATCTTCGTTGTGCCGATCTCGCTTCGCCTGTTCCCGCGATTCATCGTGTGCCCCCAATTTCACCACGCAAGCTTCTCCCGCCTCGCCAGCGAGGACTGAAGCGAACTCCATCAGCTTCTTTCGAGTGCGCTCAGTCTCCCGTTTCGCCTCGGCCTTTTCCGGAGCGTAAAGAGTATTCAGTTGGATGTTTGGATTGGGTTGGTTGGCATGTACGTGCATGACCGTGCTCCTTCGCAAGCAGGCATCAGCGCAATGCGCCACCGGTCTGCGAGGCGCGCAATCGCTGAGCTTTGACTCTCAAAACTTCCGAGTCCATCTGGCAATTAGCCTGCCGAACGGCGAAGTCCCACCTTACTTCTGCTCCGCCGTCTTTTCCGCGGCCTTCTTCTGCGCTTCTACCGTCCAGGGTGGGACGATGCCATTCACTCTCGCATACGCCACAAGCTGCCCAAGGTGTTCATGCGCGTCGGCTACAAGAATGTAGACGACATCGCCCGCGTTCGCCTGCGGCCCCAGCTTAGGAAGCAGCTTCGCGAACTCGGCATTGCTCATGCTGTTGATCGTCTTCTGGGCGAACTCCCACGACTTGTTCAACTCGTCGACAATGCGGGCTCGGTCGGTCGTGGATTTTTCAAAAGTCTTCCGGTCGAATCCGGCGGGAGGCGTAGCTCCCATAAGTCCCAGAATTCCGTAGCGCTCGCCGGCGACGTGGAGAAACACTTCCGCGAACGAACGCGAATCCGCCGAGGGACGCCACGTGAACTTATCGGCAGGGATAGCGTTCGCAAGGTCGACAAACTTCTTCTGCACGACTTGCAGGTCGGCCAAAGACTGACCTTTCATGTCATAACTCGGAGCCGTGTGGTCGGCGCTGGCTGCAGCATCCGCATTCTGCGCTGTTGCACCGACCGCCCCAACACTTACACTGACAAAAAGCAACAATACTGCCAGAAACATTTTGTTCATGTCCGACCCTCCGTGAAAATTCGCTGGACCGGTTAGACGGACGCAAACTCAAATAGCCTTACGACGCACAACTTTTTACAAATGATCTCAAGCTAGGGGGCTTTCAGAGGGCCCACCCTTGTCTCGTTTGGCTGCCGTCGAGACAAAGGTGAGCTTCTTCTGAATGCAGACTACTGAACAGTGAGCGTGACAGCGGTCGAATGGTTTATCGAACCAGACGTTCCCGTCACCATTACCGTGACTTTGTTTGCGGTTGGTTGATGGTTTGGGGTCGAACTGTTCCCGCTGCAGCCCAGTGTGAACAGGCAAACGGCAAGCACCCCTAGACTGCTAATCCACAATCCGCCCTTCCAGGTTTTCGCCGCTCGCTTGCGGTCGAGTTTACGAGGTACGAAAACCAATCCGAATGCTACGCCGGAAAGCGACAACCAACCCATCGTCGTCGCTCCGTAGCCTCCCACCGGCGGAGCCGACGCTGCACTGAACAGTAGCGTGGATTTCGCCGTGCTCGATCCGGGCGTGATCGTGGACGGAGACAGCGAGCATGTGATACCCGTCGGTTGCGAGCAAGACAAGGTAATCGGACTATTGAAGCCGCCGACTGCGCTCGCGCTGACCGTCAGCGAAGCCGATTGCCCCGGTATGAGCGTGGCACTCTGCGCCGAAAGAGCCAGCGAAAAGTCCGCGCTGGTCGCAGCCGACGCCGGCACCAGCGTCGCAAACAGGCCGCTCGTCTGCGAACTGCCTCCAGCCGTGAAGTACAAGGTGTTCGGATCGCCTGTGCCGGACACGCCGAAAACCATGTCCCACAGGCCAGGGTTCACAATCGTGTTGTTTCCGGAGTCGGTCAACTGACCCAGAAATTTTCCCGTGGAATCGAACGCGTTGATTGTGCCATCCCCGAAATTCCCCACCAGAATCGAGCTGGAGAAAGTTCCGAACGTCGCTGGCGTCGCCACCACACCCCACGGTGCATTTAGCTTTCCACCGGATGCCAACGTTTTGACGAAGTTTCCATTCTCATCAAAAACGTCGACCACTCCGCTCCCGGCACCGGGCGTGGGATCGTGTTTAGCCGAATCCTGCATCGCGTACGCGACATAAATCTGGTTGTTGATAATGTGAATGCCGTGCGGCGCAAATCCCTTGGGCAGGTTCGGATCTGTGAACGACCCGGCAAGCGTCGCGATTTTAAAGTTCCGATCGAGCACATCGATATTGCCCGTGCGGAAGTTTGCCGCCAGAAGAAAACTCCCTAAGTTGTTCGTCAACAAAGCGAGTCCTTTGTAGACTGCGCCATTCGCTGAATTGTCGAAAGCCACGACTGCGTTGTTGGCACCGGTCCAGTTGGCCACGATGCCATCCTCGGTATCGAAGATAAAGGCGCCACCATTAAAATCACTGCTGCTGTTAGCCACCGTGCCGGTTGGACATCCCGGGCTGCACGGATTCACCGATGCGCTTGGTATTCCGACCACCAACGACTGTTTGTTGCCCTGGGCGTCGTACAGAGTGGATGTGCCGCCGTTGTTGTTCGCAATCCAAAATGGATTACCAGGCAGGAAGGATATTCCCCACGGATTCGAAAGTTGAGAGTCGGTCTGGTTGGCGACGCCTGAGACGTTGGCAACCAGGTTGGTCTGCATATAAGGCGTCTGCTGACCAAACACAGCAGCCCGGCTTCCGACTACGGTGAGCAGAGCGAGCAAGCAAAACAACAATTGTTTCTTCATAATTTTCCTCTTCTGATCTTGCGAATAGCTGGGATTTGGCTCTGTAGAGTCCTCGCGCCGGCGCCGCTTTGCTTGCGGCCGGAACGCGTCCGTCATGCCATTCGCTTACAGTTCGGAGGCTACCGATCTAACCGGAGGGAAGTGTCACGCTTGCGTCTGCGAGATGTAAAAACTTTCGCGGGGATATGTAAAGCCATCCAAGGCTTCTACCTTCATTTGCTTGCGGCGACGGAAGAAGAGACGAGCGAAGCCAAATCACGCAGAAAGAAGGGCACAACCAGAACGGAGGGTGCCCCATCTCTCCGCGTTCGTTGCGGAGGTGGGAAACGAAAATCTCTCTATGGAAGATTGAGCTGACCTCCCTCTTGCACAACAGCCTGCTGCGAGCCCGCCCGGCCCACCGTATACGTAACCCGCAAAGTCTTGGGCGCACCCGGAGCGGGATCAGCTCCCATCGTCGTGTTGTTAACCATCGTGTTCAGACGTCCGTTCCGGATCATCGACTGCAGAACTCGAGTGACATCCCGATTGCGATTGCCGGAGCCATATGTGCCCGAGAGAATATTCAACTGGCCCGGGTTTCCTCCGATCGGAGGACGAGGACGCACCGGAGCAGGAGTCAGCGGAGGCGGTACCGGCGATGGGTTCCATCCGCCATTCCAGTTGCCATTCCCCCAGTTGCCGCTTCCCCAACCGGAAAACCTGGAACCATCGATCACGCTGCCTTCGGGATACTCGAACATGTGGCTGCGTCCGTCGGGGCCGCGCGCGTATACGCGCAGCATCTTGGGCTGGCCCGGCGCGGGATCGACGCCGAACGTGCTGTTCCCCATGCGGAAGAAACTGTTCCGGGCAGCCAGGTCCCGCAGCTGATGAGTGACATCCACGTGCCTTGCGCCGGTGCCGTACTCAGCGTTCAGGATTACATATTCGCCGCCCCTGCTGCCCCAGTTACCGCCGCCCCAGCCGGAAAACATCGAGCCATCGACCACGCTGCCTTCTGGGTACTCGAACGTGCGGCTCCGCCCGCCGGGCCCGCGCGCAAATATGCGCAGCGTTTTCCTATTGCCCGGCGAAGGATCAATCCCGAACGTGCTGTTGCCCATTCGAAAAGTGCGGTTCGAGCGAGCCAGATCGCGCAGCCGTTGGGTGACGTCCACCCGTTGGTTGCCGTAGCCATAGTCCGCCCGAAGGATCTCGTATTGCTGCGCCATTCCCGAGGCAGCCGTGACTAAACTAAAAGCGGCCACGGCGAAAACCCGACTCAAAACTCTTCGTAAACGCACCGTTCGTTCTCCCGTCCGACAGGTTTGTTGAAGCCGGAATTTACTCCAGCCTTTCGTTTTATCTTACCCGAGGGTGCGCACCACTGGTTGGCGAAACACGATTCCGGGCACAACCAACTGCAATAGCCCTGTTAAGCTTGCCTTCAGGTATCGGGCTATACGATTAGCGGTCCGTTGGGAACCGACTTTCAAGAATGAGGCATACTTATATGAAGCGCTCGCTTTCGTGGCTTCGTCTGGCGTTGTTCGTCTCTCTCCTGGCAACGTTTTCCGCCGCAGCCGATCCTGGCTATCACGTGATCAAGACCTACAAGCTAGGCGGCGAGGGCGGCTGGGACTATCTGAATCTCGACAGTTCCTCGCGGCGGCTTTACATCTCGCGCGCCACGCACGTCATCGTCATCGACGCGGATTCCGGCAAGCCCGTCGGCGATATCCCGGATACTCCCGGCGTACACGGCATTGCGCTGGCTCCAGAACTCGGCCGTGGCTTTGTCAGCAACGGGCGCGAGGGGACGGTCACGATCTTTAACATCCAGACGCTCAAGCTGATTGCTAAAGTCAAAGTCGGCGACAACCCCGACGCGATTCTCTACGATCCCGCCACAAAACGCGTCTTCACCTTCAACGGAAAAAGTCACGACTCGACCGCCCTCGACGCAGCCAAAGGCACGGTGTTGGGCACCATAAAGCTAGAGGGCAAGCCGGAATTTGCCGCCAGCGACGGCAAGGGAGAGATTTTCGTCAACATCGAAGACGAGAGCCAATTGGACGCGATCGATCCAGCCAAGCTAGAAGTGAAATCGCGCTGGCCGCTGGCTCCCTGCGAGGAACCGAGTGGCCTCTCCATCGACCGCAAGAACCGGCGCCTGTTTGCCGGCTGCGACAACAAGATGATGGCCGTGGTCGACGCTGACACCGGAAAAGTCATTGCCACGCCTGCGATCGGCGATGGCGTCGACGCAACTGCATTTGATCCGGGCACTGGCCTCGCGTTCGCCTCCTGCGGAGAGGGCGTTCTGACCGTCGTGCGCGAAGAATCGCCCAGCAAGTTCAGCGCCGCGGAGAATGTGAAGACGCAGGAAGGCGCCCGTACCCTAGCTCTCGACGAAAAGACCCATCAGGTTTTCGTGGTGACGGCGAAATTCGGTCCACCCCCCGCCCCGACCACAGAGCAGCCGCATCCCCGGCATTCGATTCTACCGGACACGTTCGTAGTATTGGTTCTCGCAAAGTAATGGCTGCTTCTGTCGAGCAAGAACTGCAAAGGGCAAGCGAATCGAGAAAAGCGATTGTTTGAATAGATTAATTCGATCAAACAGAAGTTGAGCAACCGCGCACTTACTGTAAACTATGCCAACTCCGGGCGACACGAACCTCCCGGTAAACCTTTCATGAGCGGCCACGAAACAGAGAAATTTCATCGCGCGAAGATTACCAAACGGGTGGACATCGCCCCTGAGCTGTGGATGATCCGCATCGAGCCCCACGGCGACTTCAAGTTTGCTCCCGGTCAGTACGCAACCCTGGGGCTTGAAAGTCCAGACAAGCACCGCGAGCGTCCGTACTCCATCGTTTCTGCGCCTCACGAGAGCGAACTCGAATTCTTTTTCGAACTCGTGCCGCCTGGTGATCTCACTCCCCTGCTGTACCGCCTGCAGCCCGGTGATGAAGTGCTGATGCGCAAGGTTCCCAAAGGACGGTTCATGCTCGATACTAAGAGCGGTCGCACCAATCACCTTTTGGTGTGCACCGTGACCGGCGTCGCACCCTTCGTCAGTTACATCCGCACGCTGCATCGCGATTGGAAAGAAGGCAGGTTTGCGGGCGAACACAAGCTGTTCCTGCTGAATGGGGCAAGCCGCTCGTGGGAGTTCGGATATCTCGAAGAATTGCAGAAATTCGCAAACGAAGTGCCTTGGTTGAAATATGTGCCGACCGTCAGCCGTCCTTGGGAAGACGAAAAATGGACAGGCGAGACCGGACGCGTCGAAGACATTCTGCGCAAGTACACCGACATGTGGGGCTTCGGAGCGAATGCCGTCGCATACCTGTGCGGTCATCCGGGGATGGTTGAAGGCAGCAAGGGAATTCTGAAGCGCATCGGCTTTGCCAAAGAAGAATTGAAAGAAGAAATCTATTGGGTGCCATCAAAGAAAGGGCCCGCATCTTGAGAACTGCGGACGTAGTCTCAAACACCCACCCGCAAACTTCGGCGTTCGAGTAGAAGAACGTCCCTCCAAGTTCCACCTCGTTGGCCAAGCCTCTGCCGCAGTCCGACCTCGCGGAATCCGCAGGACTCATGCAACGCAACACTCGGAACATTCTCGGGAAAGATTCCAGCCTGCAGCGTCCATACTCCGCAGCGCTCAGATTGCTCGACCAGCGATTGCAGCAGCAACGTGCCCAGCCCTTGACCTCGCGCCTCGGCAGCGACATATATGGAAACTTCCGCCACGCCGGCATAAACGCGTCGCGTGGAGACCGGACTGAGCGCTGCCCATCCGAGAATCCGTTCGCCATTCGCCGCGACTAAGCGACAGTCCGGAAGATGCCCCTGATCCCACTTCGCCCACTGTGGAGTTTCGGTTTCGAATGTGGCGTTACCTGTGGCGATGCCTTCGGAGTAAATCTTTTGAACTGCTGGCCAGTCTTCATTTCGCATGGCCCTGATGTCGAAGTCCATATTGATCTTTGATCCGGCCATGCTAAACGTCGCGGCGAACCAGACAAGCTTTCACCCTAATTCACTTTCCGCGGGCGCAAAGAACACGAGTACCGTCAATTCTTCCGTGATCTCGTAAAAACGGTGCTCCGCTCCCGCCGGAACAAAGATGACGCTGCCCTGGCTAACGGCATGATCTTCGGAACCCGCGCGCATCCGCGCGCAGCCGCGAACCACATAGTACATTTCGTCCTCTTTGTGCGGAGATTGCAGATCGGTGCTGCCCGCGGGTAGAACGTAAACCCCGGCACTCATGGCGGGGGCGCGCAGAAACTCGAGGTAGCGTTTCCCAGATTGCCCGCGGCGCTTTTCCTCATCGGCGATGTTGAAGAATCGGGCCATTTGTATGACACCTGCCTCCGACGTTCACGTGATCTGAGCGGCGAACGATGCGCAAATATCGACGGAAAAGCGAACGGACTTTGTCGCATCGCGCGTGAGCTATCGCGGTGCAACAGCATAGCATCCTCTCGCGGCAAACCCCAGTCGTACATAAAAGCCTGTATTGCGTCCGTCTTCCATCTGGCTCACAATTTGAATAGCGCTACGGTCGGCGGGCAAATGACTGTGGACCGTTCTCCTCGCTTGATCGACGTTCGCCAAATCGGCCCCAATAGCGAACGAGATATTTCCGGCCGTTGCTCCGCGTGTGGTGTGGTTCTGATCGCCCGGCTAAGCCATTCGGAAGATCCAACGCCAGACCTACTGAGATATAAGCTTGAGAAATTATTCCAGCTTCATACCGCTGAAACTGGATGTGGCAAGAAGCCGTGAATCCAGTTTCTGAATGATGTTTCAGTCCCGCATTGAAACCGAAGCGCTGCGCTACCCAAAACCGGAGTTGTGCAGCGTTCTGCCAGGCGATTTCTTCGTGAGCCTGAACTTTTTGCCCAAGGCGGAACATTCTTCCCGATCTCGTACCGTTTTTTTAGACGCGGCTCTCCCGTTAACGTCCTTATTTCAATCATTTACAAGGTTTGGCACGCGCACTGCTGTATCTGCATCGAAGATGAGGAGGTCAATATGAAGAATGCGCGCCAAAGAACGTATTTATCTGTGTTTGTGTTGCTTCTCGCCGTCGCTTTGTGCCCCTGGACATATGCTGAAAACACGGTCATGGGAGAGATTCAATTCGAAGGCAAATCCCGCGTGGAAAAAACTTCCGGGGTCTGGGTGGACGGACAGTACGTGGGCTATTTGAAAGAACTCAAGGGATCGAAGAAGGTTCTGCTCTTGCCCGGCGAGCACACAATTACCGTACGCCAGGACGGCTATCAGGATTTTACTCAGCGCGTGATGATCGAGCCTGGACAAAAGCAGGTAGTGAGCGTGCTGATGCAGAAAGCGCCCACGGGACCGCTGCCTCAAGTCACAGCTGAAGTAAAGATCGCGGTGAATCCCTCGAGGGCAGCGGTATTCTTGGATGGCCTTTTCGTGGGACACGTAGGAGAATTTGAGGGCGCAGGTCGAGGCATGCTGGTTGCCCCGGGACCGCACCGGATAAGAATTGCGCTTCCCGGCTATCAAACGTTCGAGACGGAGATCAATCCGACCGCTAACCAGAAGGTTGAAATTAAGACGGAATTGGCTAAGAGCGACGCGCCTCCTACCGGACCGCTGCTCAACACGGACACAGGCGACGCCTTGCCATCTCCGCCGCCTGCTCCCCAGCGTTGAAGTACACGCCCTAGAAGCAGAATGCAGATATAATTGCCAGCGCATGCCCATCGCATCTGGCACCAAGCTTGGACCGTACGAAATCCAGTCGGAACTTGGTGCAGGTGGGATGGGCGAAGTCTACCGGGCGCGCGACACTCGTCTCGACCGGCAGGTTGCGATCAAGGTTCTGGCTGCCCATCTTTCCTCTTCTCCAGAGCTAAAGCAGCGGATGGAGCGCGAGGCGCGCGCGATCTCTGCTTTGAATCATTCCCATATTTGCCAGCTCTATGATATCGGTTCGCAGGATGGAACCGATTACCTGGTAATGGAGTTACTCGAAGGCGAGACGGTCGCCGAGAGACTGCGCAAAGGCGCCCTGCCTTTGAATGAAGTGTTGAAAGTTGGGGCGGAAGTGGCCGAGGCATTGGAGGTCGCCCATCGCTCTGGCGTTGTGCATCGCGATCTGAAGCCGGCAAACATCATGCTGACCAAGTCGGGCGCGAAGCTGATGGATTTTGGTTTGGCCAAGCCGTTCGGCGTGACGGCTTCGGCGTCTGGCGCAGCGCCTTCGTTCACCGCCGTGGCGACTATGACCGGGCTGAGTCCGGCAAGTCCGTTAACCACTGCGGGGAGCATCGTTGGAACGATCCAGTACATGTCGCCGGAACAGATCGAGGGCAAGGAAGCGGACGCGCGCAGCGACATCTTCGCGCTGGGCGCGGTGCTGTACGAAATGGCGACGGGCAAGCGGGCGTTTGAGGGCAAGAGCCAGATTTCGGTGGCCTCGTCGATTTTGGAAAAAGATCCGGAGCCGATCAGCGCGGCCAAACCGATGACTCCGTCGGCATTCGAGCATGTGGTGAAAACCTGCCTGCAAAAGAATCCGGAAGATCGTTTTCAAACCGCCCACGATGTCAGGCTACAGCTCAAATGGATCGCCGAAGACCGACCGGGACCATCCACGCCAGCTCAACCGGCAGCTTCGCATCATCCCCGAGAGCGTCTAGCTTGGGCAATCGCAGTCTTCGTCGCGATTGTTGCCGGAGCCGCTGCCGGAATTCTTATTGCCCGCCCCAGCCTGCCCGCTCGCACCATCCGCACCGTCATTTCTCCACCTGAGGGCACAGCGTTCCGGCTGACCGGTGACTTGGCCGGTCCCCCGGAGCTTTCGCCCGATGGCTCCTCCGTTGCGTTTTCCGCTGCTGGATCCGACGGCAAGGTTCTGCTGTGGGTTCGTCCCATGGATAAGCTGGAGGCGCGCTCTCTACCGGGTACAGAGAACACAACATTTCCTTTTTGGTCGCCGGATAGCAAGTCGCTAGGCTTCTTCGCCGATGGAAAACTTAAAACCATCGACCTCAACGGCGGCTCTCCGCAAACAATTTGCGATGCCCCGCAGGCACGTGGAGGCTCTTGGGGACCGGATGGTACGATTCTGCTGACCACCGACACACAAGCTCCCATCAGCCGCGTGAACGCCAACGGGGGAGCCCCAGTCGAAGTTACAAAAGTTGATCATTCCCGGCATACCTCGCATCGCTGGCCCTTTTTTCTTCCCGACGGCAAGCACTTTCTTTATGTCGCTATTAACCACGATTCAGCCCAATCCGAGAAGGACGCCGTGTACTTTGCTTCGCTCGATGGGGCAGAGAATCGGCAATTATTCCGCTCCATGTCGAACGCCGTTTACGCCGGCGGTTTTGTTTTGTTCGCCCGCGGCAACCAGTTGATGGCACAAAAATTCGATCCGTCTTCCGGAAAGCTGAGCGGAGAGTTACAGGTTGTGGCCAACGGGGCTGCGAATGATATCAGCACGTGGCACATGGCCGCCTCCGCTTCTGGCCCCGGACTGCTAGTCATGGGGAGTGGCGGGGCACCGGATTGGCAACTCGTCTGGGTGGATCGCACCGGGAAGCGGGTGGGCGTTATCACCGACAAGCTTTCAAACTTGCAATACGCTCGTTTGTCGCCCCGGGGAGACCGGGTTGCGCTTCAGATTGATATTGGGGCGAACGACATTTGGGTGCTCGATCTTGCCCGCGGCATACGCACGCGACTCACTTTCGGTCCGGTTTTCAACGCTAGCCCGGTCTGGTCGCCCGACGGCAAGTGGATCGCCTACAACTCCGATCGCAACGGCAGAAATCATATCTATCGCAAGCCGTCCGACGGTAGTGGCGCGGAGGAACTTCTGCTCGACGATGATCAGCCCGTTTTCCCGACCGATTGGTCTCGCGACGGCAAATACCTGCTTTATTCGCGCGGCCCTTTGTATGGCACTGGCGAGGAGATCTGGGCTTTGCCTCTGGAAGGCGATCGCAAGCCTTTCCTCGTCGTGCCCCACGGCACGAACTCTTTTGCCGTGCAAGGACTCTTGTCGCCTGACGGCCGCTGGCTGGCTTATGCGTCTAGCGAGTCCGGTCAACCGGAGTTATACGTTGTACCGTTCCGTGGCGGGCAGGGGAAATGGCAGGTCTCACAGAGCGGAGGCTATCTGCCGGTGTGGAGCGCAGACGGCAAAACCCTCTATTACTCCAATCTTGGATTCAGTGTTTTTGCCGTACCCGTTAAGCAGATAAACGACACCCTGCAATTCGGGACGGCTGAGCAACTCCTATCGACGGCGAGCATGTCCAGCCCGAATTTCTTTTACGACGTCTCGCCGGATGGCAAAAAGATTCTTCTGGATGCGATCTCCCAGCAGGTAAACCAGTCGATTACCGTAGTCACAAACTGGACTCGGGAGCTCAAGAGGTAACCGTGAAAGGCATCAACCACAGCGGGCACAAAGGTCCACAAAGGAAACCCTGTGCCGCTCGCGACCACTGAGCTCCCTTTGTGTGCCTTCGTGTCCTTGTGGTTAACGGTTTTGGTTTTCGACCGATTTGCGATCAGTATTGGCCGTAGCGTCCCTTCACGGAATCGATGAGCTTCTGCGAGTCGTAGCCAACGCCGTCTTTGAAGACGATCTCCACATTCTCGATGTCTGAGATCCGACTTGCCGGGTCGCCTTTGATTACGACGAGATCCGCGTTTTTTCCTGCGGCAATTGTGCCGATCTTGTCCTGCTTGCCGAGGTATGTGGCCCCGTTGAGGGTGGCAATCTTGACGGCTTCGACGGGCGAGAATCCAGCTTCGACCAGCAGTTCGATCTCACGCTGATCGCCGAATCCGGGAACAACGCCTCCGTTTCCCGTGGGATCGGGGCCGGCCAGCAGCAATCCTCCAGCCTCCGCGAATGCATGTTCCAATTCCATGTCGCGCTTCAAAAGCATGGCCCAGTCATCTTTTGGCGGCTTCATGGTCGCGGGCCGCTCGCGGTTGTACAGATAAGCTTCGCGGGCTTCCGGCGTCATTACATCGAGGGCCTGCTGTCGCAGCGGAGGGCGTCCCGGAATCCCGCCGCTCTCGAACACAGGCAGAGTCGAGGTGACCGCCACGTGATGCTTTACCAGCGTTTCAATGAGATCCTTCGCCTCCGGACCATCTGCAGGCATATGTTCCAGCGTGTAAATTCCCATGCTTTCGCTGCAAAGATCGGGCTTCTTATCTGGATCAAGCTGCGTGTTCACGAAGAAGCCGTGCTCGAGATCGTCAATGCCCAGCTCTGCAGCTTCTTTGTAAGTTACCGAACACAGGTGTCCTGTAATTTTGATGCCACGCTTGTGGGCTGCTTCAATCGCGGCTTTCAATTCCGCCCGCGTGATGTTCATGTACGCCTTGAACGAGGTCACGCCGCGGTCTGCCCAATAGTCGACCATTTGGCGCGCCTCGTCGGGGCCGCTTAGCTGACGCATTTGAATGAAGTAACTGTCAGGTCCCTCCAAGTACGGTCCAGTCACGTCGATGTGCGGACCGGGAAGTTTTCCTTGGTCGATAGCATGCTTCAGGTTCAGGTCGGCGTAGGTCTCAACGCTTCCCGTGGTGCGCATCGTGGTCACGCCGCCCGCTAAATAGAGTCGTGGCGCGGAGAACGTCATCTGCGGCACCAGCACTGGCGGTTCGGATTTCCACTGGCTGTCTTCATTTGGCCGCGCGACATAGAAAAGATGGTTGTGCATGCCGACGATTCCCGGCATTACCGTATATCCACGCAGGCTGAGAATCGTGGTTCCTTCGGCCGCTGGAATGTCCCGGCCAGCAGTGACCGCCGCAATCTTGTCGCGTTCGATGACCACGTTCTGGTCGTCGACAGCCGCTTGTCCCGTGCCGTCAATGATGCGCACATGCTCGAGAACCACTCGTGGCGTGTTCACTCGCACATATTTCTGCACCGTTGGGGACAGCGTGGCGGGTTGTTGAGCGCCGACGTAAAAAGACGCAAGCAAGAACATCGACAGGATTAGCAGGCGGTTGACGCGCATTGTGTATCCTCAGGGTCGGCTCATTGTAGCCGAGTCGCGCAAGTCAACGCCAAGGACCAGGTCCAAACGATTTCGGTCTTACAGTGCATAATTAGGGGACGAGGAGCACGGTTGTGACATTGACCCAGGACGGGCTTTGGTACAAAGACGCGATCATTTACCAGGTCCATGTGCGGA
The DNA here is from genome assembly GCA_963762385.1 of uncultured Acidobacteriota bacterium. Taxonomy (GTDB): domain Bacteria; phylum Acidobacteriota; class Terriglobia; order Terriglobales; family Acidobacteriaceae; genus JABDBE01. The sequence continues at coordinate 1,104,780 of CAVXKN010000004.1, forward strand.
CTTTTCGCGATAGCAATGGCGATGGCATCGGCGATTTCCGTGGCTTGGCGGAGAAACTTGACTACTTGCAGGAGTTGGGCATCAACGCGCTCTGGCTGATGCCGTTCTTTCCTTCACCCCTGCGCGACGACGGATACGACATCGCAGATTACCGATCGGTGCATCCCAGTTACGGCACGCTCGACGATTTCAAGAACTTTCTTGGGGCTGCTCACGACCGCGGAATACGGGTGATCGTCGAGATGGTGCTGAACCACACTTCCGATCAACACCCCTGGTTCCAGGAATCGCGTAGTTCCACGAACAACCCGCGGCGCGACTGGTATGTCTGGAGCGATACCGACACTCGTTATCGTGGTGTGCGGATTATTTTCCTCGATACCGAAACCTCGAACTGGGCCCGCGATCCGGTTTCCAAGGCATATTACTGGCATCGTTTTTTCAGTCACCAGCCGGACCTGAACTACGACAACCCAGCCGTTCGGGAAGAGATGTGGTCAATCATGCAGTTCTGGCTGGAGATGGGTGTGGACGGGTTTCGACTCGACGCGGTTCCGTATCTGGTCGAGCGGGAAGGGACATCGTGTGAAAATCTGCCGGAGACTCACGCCGTCCTCAAGGAATTGCGCAGCAAGCTCGACACACATTTCGCAGGAAGGATGCTGCTTGCCGAAGCCAATCAATGGCCGGCTGATCTTCGACCGTACTTTGCGAACGGCGATGAGTTCCATATGGCTTTTCATTTTCCCCTGATGCCGCGAATGTTCATGGGCGTGAAACTCGAAGATCGCAAGCCGATCATGGATATACTTCAGCAGACCCCTGCGATTCCCGAATCCTGCCAATGGTGTTTGTTCTTGCGCAACCACGACGAACTCACGCTGGAGATGGTGACCGACATCGAACGCGATTATATGTACGATGCTTACGCCGGCGACAAGGCGATGCGGTTAAACCTTGGCATCCGCCGCCGGCTCGCGCCGCTTCTGGATAATGATCGCCGTCGCGTCGAACTGATGACGGGCATGTTGATGTCTCTGCCCGGGACCCCAATTATCTATTACGGCGACGAGATTGGGATGGGAGATAACATTCACCTCGGCGATCGGAATGGAGTGCGGACGCCGATGCAATGGGATGGCGGTTGGAACGCGGGGTTTTCATCGGCCGATCCCGAAAGCCTTTACTCGCCGCTTATCCTCGATCCCGTTTACGGGTATCCGGCGGTGAACGTTTATTCGCAGAAACGGTCCGGGCATTCGCTTCTTGCCTGGATGGAACGCATCATACAAACGCGGAAGTCAACGCAGGTTTTTGGCAGAGGTACGATTGAGTTCCTCCATCCCGCGAACCATCGCGTGCTCGCGTATGTCAGGCAACTCCAGAACGAGACGGTGCTGGTGGTGAATAACCTCTCCAGTTCCGCGCAGGCCGTGGAACTCGATCTGCGACGCTACAAAGGCAACATTCTGGTGGAAATGTCCGGTCGTAATATCTTTCCACGCATTGGTGATTTGCCGTATCTGTTAACCATGGGACCTTACCAGTTTTTCTGGTTCCGTTTGCGCCGGATATGAAAAGGCAGTGCATCATCTGAGCCAGTGTGACAGGGGTTTCGTCTGGAAGAGACAAGCGTTCTTACCGATGATTTTATTCGCGAACTGATCAGCGTTGGCGAGGTAGACCTGCTCGTCGGTGTGCCTACGCATAACAATGCCGACACGGTCGGAGAAATCGTACAGGCCATTCGAGCCGGACTCCTGAAATATTTCCCCAGGGAGCGCGTGGTTATCGTAAACGCGGACGGAGGGTCGAAGGACAGCACGCGCGATGTGGTCGCCGCAGCCTCCATCAACGACGTGCAACATTCATCGGACTTATACGCTCTGCGCACGCTGCACTGCATCAGCACAGTCTACGACGGCGGCCCCGCGACCGAAGTTGCCTTGCGTACCATTCTCGCTGCCGCCGAATTAGTTCGTGCCAAAGCATGCGCGATCGTCTCCCCGGAATCGACAAACATCACACCAGACTGGATCGACCGCCTTCTTCGGCCCGTGTACCGGGACGATTTCGATCTTGTCACTCCGCTCTACCGAAGGCATAAGTTCGATGGATTGCTTCTGCGAAACCTGGTGTACCCGATGACCCGAGCTCTGTACGCAAAACGACTGCGCGAACCTTACGCCGTTGAATTCGCATTCTCCGGACGCTTGGGCAGTCATCTCTTGGAACAGCAGGTTTGGGATCACGGGGCAGGCGGCGTCGGCACGGAGATGCGAGTGACCCTTGCCGCGATGGCCGGTCAATTCCTTCTCGGCCAGACGTTCTTGGGGACGAAGCAGCATGTGGATCGTAGTTCGGCCGACCTCGTGTCCGCGATGCGGCAGACGGTCGGAACGCTTTTCTGGTCCTTGGAACCCAACTTTCAACTTTGGAGCGCGAATCGCGCCACCGAAAGCATCCCCACGTTTGGCGCCGAACATGACTTGACCGCGGAACCGATTCGCGTGAATCGCAAGCGGCTTTATCAGTTGTTCAGTTCCGGCGTCAGTGAACTTGAGCCGGTTCTTAAATCAATTCTTTCGGCTCAGACACTGGCGGAAATACAAGGCATCGCCAAACTTGGGGAAGATAACTTTCGATATTCTCACGAACTCTGGGTGAGAACCGCTTACGAGTTCGCCGCTTCGTATCACAAATCGGTGATCAATCGCGACCACATTATTCAGGCTCTGGCACCCCTTTATCGCGGAAAGGTGTACACCTTTCTCCTGGAAAACCGCGACGCTTCGGGAGAGGAAATAGAAGCACACGTCGAAACGCTCTGCCTGACATTTGAGCGCTTGAAACCGTACTTGCTCGATTTATGGAGTGCAAGAGAGTGAGGCAAATATGTGGGAAATGATCATGGGAGAACTGGACCATGCGATGCAGGAGCTTGCCAGGAATTTCGCGCACTTCCTGCCCCGTCTACTGGCGATGCTGATCATCGCGCTTTTGGGATGGGTGGTGGCCTACGTGCTGAAAATCAGCCTGCGGGGCATTCTACGGATCGCGAAGTTCGACAAGCTTTCCGACAATGCTGGCGCGACTCAACTGCTGAACAAATTGGCATTGCCTTCGTCCAGCGAACTGTTGAGCCGGGTTGTGTTCTGGGTGGTGTGGCTGGGCTTCATTTTGCTTGGAGTGCGGGTGCTCGGCATCGTCGGCCTCCAAGAGCACATTGCGAGAATCTTCCTGTACCTGCCCAGATTGTTCGTAGCCCTGCTTATTTTTTTCTTCGGATTAGTCGCGGCAAGTTTCTTTTCGCGGGCCACGTTGTTAGCGGCGGTCAACGCCGGCTCCCCCTCGCCTGGACTGTTAGCAACCTTGATCCGGACCATCATTGTTATTTTTGCTGTGACCATGGCATTCGAGCAACTTGGCTTGGCGGAGAGGACAATTCTGATCGCTTTCGCCATCGCCTTCGGCGCTTTGATGCTCGGTCTGGCCATTGCATTTGGCATCGGGGGCCGAGACTTGGCAAAGCAATTTCTGGAAAGAAGATTCCTCAAGGAAAAGCAGGAGCAGAAACAAGACGATCTTTCGCCGCTGTAAGTTTCGCCACCCTCAGCCCGAGGTCATTCGATTACTCTTTCGCGCAGGCGGGAGTTTCAATTGTCCGGTGTAGATTGCCATTCCTACTACTGCATCGATGCGCAGAGCATCCAGTCGATCGACCTCTTCGGGGCTGGCAATTCCACCAGCTACGATCAGTTGCTTCGCCGTTGAGGCTCGCAGTTGGCTCACAGTATCGAGCGGGATGCCCTGCATCAGGCCTTCGGTATCGATATTCGTATACAGAAATGCGCTGCACCAGCGTTCCAGCGCCACAATCATTTCGAGCGGCGTGATGGCTGTAAGCTGGCGCCAACCACGAATCGCGACTCGTCCTTGCTTGGAATCGATGGCGAAAACCAACTTCTCCGGCCCAATTGTGCGTGCGACTTCTTCCGCAAACACGGTGTCGGGTTTACCGTCGCGAATGAGCGACGATCCAAAAATTACCCGCCGCGCCCCAATCGACAGCATTTGCTCTGCGGTCTCGATGGAACGCACTCCTCCGCCGACTTGACACGGAAGACTGTGGGCAAACTTGCGCACCAGATCCCGATTGTTGCCCGTGCCGATGGCAGCGTCCAGATCGATGAGTTGAATCAAGGGGAACGAGGAGAAGCGCGCGATCCACTCTTCGAAATCGTCGAATTGGAGCGCTTTGCGCTCCCCCTGTACAAGCTGAACGATCTTTCCGCCCATGAGGTCGATCGACGGTATCAACATGGCCATCGTACCGGGATGCCCGCGCTCTGTAATTTCTGCTTGAGGTCGGCAAGACGATGCAAGCCAAAATGAAAGATGGAAGCGGCAAGCGCTGCGTCGGCCTTACCGCGCTGAAAGACGTCAACGAAGCTCTGCGTGTCTCCACCTCCTCCCGAGGCGATGACCGGGATGTGCAATGCTTCGGAACACGCGCGGGTCAACTCGCAATCAAAACCGGCGCCGGTGCCATCGCAATCCATGGAGGTGAGAAGAATTTCGCCAGCGCCTCGCTCCTCCGCCTCCTGCGCCCACGCCACCGCGTCGCGCCCGGTAGGGTTTCTGCCTCCGCTGACGTAAGCCTCGAATCGTGCTTCTCCGTTAACGCGCTTGGCGTCAATGGCGACGATGACCGCCTGCGAACCATAGCGCTCGGCGATGCGGGCGATCAAAGACGGATTAGCCAGTGCGGCAGAATTGATGCTGATTTTGTCGGCGCCAGCATCGAAGACCGCCATTGCGTCGTCCAGTGAGCGGATACCCCCGCCAACGGTGAAAGGAATAAACAACTGTCGCGCGGTTCTGCGAACCGTATCGACCAGAGTTGCCCGTTTCTCATGCGTAGCGGAAATGTCGAGCAACACTATCTCGTCTGCGCCTGCCTGACCGTGAGCCGCGGCCAGTTCGGCGGGGTCACCAGCGTCGCGCAATTGTTGAAATTGCACGCCCTTTACGACGCGTCCAGCGCTGACATCCAGGCACGCGATGATTCGTTTTGTCAGCATCACAGGCTACAAAAATTCTCGAGAAGCTTAAGCCCAATCGGCCCGGACTTTTCTGGATGAAATTGCACACCGAACAAATTGTCTTGTTCGACAGCAGCGGAGAACTCTCCGCCATACTCGCATCGTGCCACGGTCGCTTTCACCACCGGCGCGGAATACGAGTGAGTGAAGTACACGAAAGAATCCGAAGGAATTCCTCGAAGCAGCCGCGAGTTCTCGTGACAGGTCAGAGAATTCCAGCCGACATGCGGTGACTTGACACTTTCGGTAAAGCGTCCGCAGGCTCCCGAGAACAATCCCAGACCTTGGATTCCGGGCGCTTCCGCGCTGGATTCGAACATCCACTGCATTCCCACGCAGACGCCGAGGAATGGCGCTCCTTGCGCAATTCTTTGCAGAACGGCGGTCCGTAGCCCAGTTTCTTCTAGGATCGCCGTGGCCGAAAAGTGGCCCACCCCCGGAAGAATGATCTTGTCTGCCCGCGCGACCACACTCGGGTCGCTGGTCACGATTACATCCGCGTGCAGATGATCCAGCGCCTTTTTCACGGATGTAAGATTTCCGGCGCGATAGTCAACCACCGCAATCATCAGAGCAATCCTTTCGTGCTCGGAAGTAAGCGCGCCATGCGGCGATCGCGCCAGCAGGCGGCGCGCAGCGCGCGGGCAAAAGCCTTGAACAACGATTCGATCTTGTGATGGCTCGACCGGCCGTAAAGCACACGAGCATGCACGCTGGCGCGAGCGCCCCGCGCAAAGCCGTCGAAAAAATCGTGGACCAGTTCGGCTTGCAGATCGCCTACCAGGCGGGCGCGAACCTTGGTATCGACCGTCGTGGATGTCCGTCCACAAAAATCCACGGCTGCGAGGCCAAGAGTTTCGTCCATTGGCATCACAAAATAACCTGCGCGCAAAATTCCGCGCTTGGTGCCCAGAGCTTTGTCAAAAAGTTCACCCAGCACGATGCCCACGTCTTCCACCGTATGATGTTGATCGACATCAAGGTCGCCCTTAGCCTTGAGCTCGAGATCGAAACCGCCATGGTGCGCGAACAGTTCCAGCATGTGATCGAAGAAACGGATTCCGGTAGAAACTTTGTAGCGGCCGTGGCCTTCAATGACGAGCGCCGCACGAATGTCGGTCTCCTTAGTCACGCGCTGGATCGAGGCTCGCCTCATTTCGCGGTTACCTCTTTCGCTCCGATTTCCGCCAGCGTTTCCCGCAGTGCCTGGACCAATCGTGCAGTCTGTTCGGTGGTTCCGACTGTGATGCGCACGCAGCCTTCACAGCCATAGTCGCGGGAGCGGTCGCGTACCAGGATTCCGCGCGATCGCATCGACTGAATAAACGTGGTCTTCAATGGACCGAAACTCGCTAGCACAAAATTGGCCTGACTCGGCCAGTATCGAATCTCCCACCGAGCAAACTCCCGCTGGAGTTCGTCCCGTCCCTGGCGAACTTGGCTGACGTATTGCCTGATGTAGTCCTGGTCTGCCAGCGCCATCGGCAAGCAGGCGAGCGCCACACCATTCACGTTGTAAGGGAAACTAACCTTGTTCACCATCGCAATGTGCTCCGCGTTTCCGGTGAGCACGCCAACGCGCAGGCCGGCCAGTCCATAAGCCTTGGAAAATGTTCTGGCGACGAACAGGTTCGGAAGGCTACGCCATTGCCCCAGCAGGGTTTCTCCGTAGAACTCAAAGTAGGCTTCGTCCACCAAAATCGCCGCTTGGGGCGCACGGCGGGCGATTTCGAGCAGGCTTGCTGGTTCTGCTACGCTTCCCGTCGGATTGTTGGGATTGGCAACCGCGATCAAACGAGTGCGCGGCGTGACTTGAGAGATCAAGTCAGAAGCTGGGAACTGGAAGTTTGGGCTTGCAGGCACGTTGATAACTCGCGCGCCAGTCGCCGCCGCGAAAATCTCGTACATGGCAAACGTGGGCACAACGACGACCGCTTCGTCGCCAGGCCGCAGAAACGTCTCGCAGAGCAGGTGGATGGCTTCATCCACGCCATTCGTCAGCAATAACTCGGTGGGATTGATTCCAAGAAAGTCGGCAACAACAGCTTCGATGGGTCCGCGCTCGGGATAGCAAGCGATCTCGTCTGCCGTTATTTCCCGCAATCGCGCCAGAACTCGCGGCGAGCAGCCCACTGTATTCTCGTTGAAGTCCAGGCGCAGACCTTCTCGTCCACCGAGAGGTGGATGATACGTCGGCAGATTGCGTACCGATTCACGGGCTTCAAGCATGGCCCACCCTTACGCGGATCGACTCCGCATGCGCGCGCAGCCCTTCTGCATTTGCCAGACACGCGACGACCGGTGCAATCCCTCTTAGACCGATCCGCGAAAGCCGATGCATGCTGATGAGCTTTACGAAATCCAAAACGCTCAGCCCACCCCGGAAGCGGGCAGCGCCACCCGTTGGCAGAACGTGATTGGGACCCGACGCATAGTCACCGCCTGCCTGCGGGGAGTAGTCGCCAATGAAAATCGATCCGGCATTACGGACAAGCGCAACGTCCCCCGCGTCGACTGTCAGATGTTCCGCTGCCAGCTCATTCGCCCACTCCAAGCTCTGCCGACGCGAAGCGGAAACGAGAACGATCCCATTCCGGCGCAGCGATTCGCGCGCCGCGACATTGCCTTTGGCTAACTTGTCTGCGGCACGGGCTACCCGGCGCGCCAGATCGTCACGAGTTGTGATAAAAGCTGCGAACGCTTCCGGATCGTGCTCTGCCTGCGCAACCAGATCGGCCGCGATAAACTCCGGTGTTCCCGCATCACTGACGATCACCACCTCAGTTGGGCCGGCCAGGAAATCGATCGCACAGTCAAAAGAAACCAGCTTCTTGGCCGCAGTTACATAAAGATTTCCGGGGCCGACGATCTTGTCCACGCGCGGAACGCTTTGTGTTCCGTATGCCAGTGCGGCAATCGCCTGCGCTCCACCGACGCGATGGACTTCGCGCAGTCCGAGCATTCCGGCAGCTGCCAGCACTTCAGCTCTCGGCTGCGGCGAGACGACGCGAATATTCCGCACTCCCGCCACCTGAGCCGGGATAACCGTCATCAGCAATGTCGAGACCAGCGGATAGCGTCCCCCGGGAATGTAGCAGCCCACTGAATCCAAGGGCCGTACGATTTGTCCGACAGCAACCCCTTTGCGAGTGCGCGTCCATTCCACCGGCTTCTGCCATTCGCAGAAGCGCCGGATGTTCGCCGCCGCAGTGCGCAACGAAGCTTTCAGTTCCGGAGCCGTTGCTTCCCAGGCAGCTCGAATCTCTGGCTCGGACACAGAAAGAGATTCTTGCGGCCCGAGACGATCCCATTGTTCGGCATACTTGCGTAGAGCGCGATCGCCCTGCTTGCGGACGTCGGCAATAATACGACGCACGGCCGGCTCGACCTCCGTATATCGCGACCCACGTGCCGCGATCTTGCGCACTCTCGCAGCCGCCGCAGCTCCACAGAGAATGCGCATCACAAGACCACCTTGTTGAGTGGATACTCGACGATCCCTTGTCCGTTGGCTTCTTTCAACCGAGGGATGACTTGCCAAGCGGTCGACTCTTCGATCACCGTGTTCACCGCCACCCAGTCTCCATCGCTGAGGGTGGAGATGGTGGGATTCTTGAGCGCAGGCAGCACCGCAAGTACCGCCGCCAGATCCTGCTTGCGAACGTTCAGCATCAGCCCAACGCGGTTCTGGGCATCCATTGCTCCACGCAACATAAGCGCCAGATTTTCAATCTTGCGGCGCTTCATCGAATCGCACCAGGCTTTCTGGTTAGCGATAATTTGTGTGTTCGATTCGAGCACCGTGTCAATGATGCGGAGGTGATTCGCTCTTAAAGAACTGCCGGTCTCCGTGACCTCCACGATGGCATCGGCCAGCATCGGAGGTTTCACTTCGGTAGCGCCCCAGGAGAACTCAACTTGCACGGCTACATTTTTATTCTCGAAATACTTCCGCGTGACACTTACGAGTTCAGTTGCGACGATGCGGTCGGCCAGGTCTTCGGCCCGCTGGTACGGCGAATCCTCGGGCACTGCCAGCACCCACCGCACCTTGCCCCGGCTCTGCTTGGCATAAATAAGGTCAGAAACGGTGACCACTTCGAGCCCACTCTCGACCACCCAGTCAAGGCCAGTTAGCCCGGCATCGAGAACGCCGTGCTCGACATAGCGGGCCATTTCTTGGGCGCGAATGAGCATGCATTCCACTTCAGGATCGCCGCGTGGTGGCAAAATAAGAGCGGCCATTTGTGAAGATGGGTAAGCCGGCACGAGCGAAGAGTTGCAGAGTGGCTTCCTGCAAACTGCCCTTGGGAATGCCCAAACGGATCTTCATGATCGCACCGCCTGCGAGTTGATCCCTTCTTTCTCAGCCGCATTCTGCGTAATTGGCCGGGTGAAGCAGGATCGCGTGCCCTCATGACAAACCAGCCCTGCTCCCTCGACCTCGACCTGCAACAGAAGCGTGTCGCGATCGCAGTCGATGGTGGCGGAAACTAACTTGAGCCGGTTGCCCGAAGTCTCGCCCTTGGTCCAAAGCTGGTTACGAGTACGGCTGAAAAACGTCACATAGCCGGTGAAGAACGTACGCTCGCAGGCTTCGCGATTCATAAAGCCCAGCATCAGAACTTCGCCCGACGCCGCATCCTGCACGATGGCCGGCGCCAAGCCTTGCATCTTGTCAAAACTAATTTCCTGGTTCATAAATTTCGCCTTAAACAAAAACAAAAAGCCCGCTGAGCTTGAATCGCATCAGCGGGCTTGAATCTCTTGGGTGTTACGCTAGCTCAGCCGAACACCCCCGCCGACGCGCTGTGCGCGTGATGATGGTGATGATGACGATGAGCCAGACTGTTCACGAAGTTACGATAACGAAGACATCAGGCATTGTCAAAACAAATTTGTGCGAAGATAGCAACGATTGTTTGCGTGACTTCGCGGGGTGTGCCGGCACCAGCGAGCTTTGGGTGGAGCGGCGAGAGTTAGGTGTTGGCGCGGGGAGCGAAGTCGAACCCCTAGGGGCCGAAGCCCGGCGGATTTTGAGTCCACAGGTGAGTTCTGAACCGTTGTGAAAATTCTCTACTCTATCTGATTTGTCTGACACTTACGAATCACCCAGCGGGGTTAACTAATAAGTAATACAGTGCAGACGGTAAAGCCAACATATTTGGGTTCAGTGGATAATACCTGACTAACTCTGTACAAGATTCCATGAATCTTAGCCGCCAGAAAGGTTAGAAGAAGATGAGTGTCGTCCAAATTCTGATCGCCGATGATCATGAGTTATTTCGGCGCACCGCGCGATCTTTCATTGAATCTCAGCCCAATTGGCAGGTCTGCGGCGAAGCCGGCGACGGGATCGAAGCGATCGAACAGGCGAAGCGACTGCGTCCTCAGGTCATCCTGATGGACATCAACATGCCTCGCATGGACGGATTGGAGGCGACACGAATTCTTCGGCGGGAGCTTCCTGATTGCAACGTGATCCTTGTCACCCAGAATCACGAAACCATCGCCCGCCAGCAAGCTGCCGCGGTCGATGCGAAAGGCTCGGTGACGAAGTCGGAACTTGCCCAAGAGTTGCCCACCACCATCAAGAAGCTGTTCGACAACCCGGCCTCGAAAACTATCGAAAGCACCAGAGAAGAAACCGTCCTTCCGCCAGGATGGGTGCGTGGAGGGGGCGCGCTGGGCCAATTGGTTCGTGCATTCGATTGGAGCAAGACCCCGCTCGGGGCCATCGAAGCATGGCCACAAAGCCTGAAAACTGTCGTTCGCACCCTGCTGACATCACGCTTCGCCATGTGGATGGGCTGGGGACCAGAACTCACCTTTCTCTACAACGATGACTACGCCCGGATGACTCTTGGGAAGAAACACCCATGGGCACTGGGGAAGCCGTTTCACGAGGTGTGGAGGGAAATCTGGAACGACCTTGCTCCGCGCATTCGGCGAGTTCTGGACACCGGCGAGGCGACATGGGATGAAGCCTTGCTCTTGTTTCTGGAGCGGAGCGGATATCGCGAGGAAACCTATCACACTTTCTCGTACAGTCCTCTCTTTGGAGACGACAGCAGAGTTGCCGGAGTTCTATGCGTAGTAACAGAAGAAACAGATCGCGTGATCGGTGAACGCCGGCTCAAGACACTGCGCTCTCTGGCAGGAGAGTTGAATAAGACGATTACGGAAGAGGAAGTGGTGGCCTGTATCGCCCGCTGTCTCGGCGAGAATCAAAAGGACTTACCGTTTACCCTCCTGTATCTCTTCACCGAAGATGGGAACGAAGCTCGTCTTGCCTGCCAAACCGGAATGGTCGAAGGTCATCCGGCCGCCCCAGAGTCGATTCCATTGACCGAAAAGAATCAACCTTGGCCAATCAGCGACCTACTTAATGGGAGAGATTCCATCATCGTTGAGAACCTGCCAGAAAGATTCGAGTCGGTCCCATCTGGCTCCTGGGACAAGTCACCTTGGCGAGCGCTCCTCCTCCCCATTACTAGTCAGGGGCAAGACCAGCCCGCCGGAGTGCTCGTCGCCGCCCTCAATCCATTCCGCCCCCTGGATGTCAGCTACGCAGGATTCATCCATCTCGTCGCCGTCCAGATCGCCGCCAGCATCGCTAATGCCCGTGCCTACTCGGCGGAAAAGAAGCGTGCCGAGGCTCTGGCCGAAATTGACCGCGCCAAAACAGCATTCTTCAGCAACGTGAGCCACGAGTTTCGCACTCCGCTGACTTTGATGCTGGGACCGCTCGAGGACCTGCTTGCCAGAAGCCAGACTCACCTTTCTCCGACCGCCAAAGAACAACTCGACTTGGTGAATCGCAACGGCGCAAGGCTCCTGCGCCTGGTTAATACGCTGCTGGACTTTTCGCGCATTGAAGCCGGACGAGTGCAGGCCGTCTATCAAGCCACCGACTTAGCCAGTTTCACTTCTGAGCTCGCCAGCGTATTCCGTTCTGCCACCGACAAAGCCGGGTTGCGACTGGTAGTGGATTGCCGCGACCTTGGGGAACCAGTCTACGTCGATCGCGATATGTGGGAGAAGATCGTTCTGAATTTGCTCTCCAACGCCTTCAAGTTCACCTTTGATGGAGAAATTGCTGTCAGTGTCCATCGAGTCGGGAGCACGGCTGAGCTTCGCGTCCGGGATACAGGAGTGGGAATCCCCACTGAAGCCATACCCAAATTGTTCGAGCGATTCAATCGTGTTCCCAACACGCGGAGTCGAACCCACGAGGGCAGTGGGATCGGTTTGGCTTTAGTCCATGAGTTGGTGAAACTGCATGGCGGATCTATAAAGGCTGAAAGTACTCTGGGGCGAGGCACTACATTTTTCGTCAGCATACCTTTTGGGCAAGATCACCTCACGTCCGGCCAGATGGGTGGATCCCGCAGCTTGTCTTCGACCGCCGTGGGTGCGAAGCCGTTCGTGGAGGAAGCCCTCAGGTGGCTCCCTGACACGACGGATAGAAGCGGCGAAGTTTTTTCCGTGCACGACGAGTTGCTGCCCATCCCATGTCCGCCAGTGTCCGAGGCCGCCGGCCGTCCTCGCGTTCTAATCGCTGACGACAATTCCGACATGCGCCAGTATCTGGCCCGTCTCTTGTCGGAACAGTACGAAGTAGAAACGGTTGCTGACGGCCAAGCGGCCATTCAGGCTGCGCATCAATACCCCCCGGACCTCATCGTTAGCGACGTGATGATGCCGATCCTCGATGGCTTTGAGCTTTTGAAGGCACTGCGGGCAGATCAGGAGACTCGTACCATTCCAGTCATCCTTCTTTCGGCCCGTGCCGGTGAAGAATCGCGGGTGGAAGGCATCCAAGCGGGCGCGGATGATTATTTGATAAAGCCCTTCTCGGCGCGCGAACTGCTGGCTCGCGTCAGCGGCAGACTCGAGATTGCCCGGCTGCAACGAGATCGAGAATCGCAACTCAGATTAAACCAGGCAGAGCTGGAGCGGAGAGTTCAGGAACGCACGCAGGAACTGCTAAATGCGAGCCAGGAACTGCGGGAGCTGTCGGCCCGCATTTTGCAAGCCCAAGACGAGGAGAGACGGCGAATCGCGAGGGAACTCCACGACGGCGCCGGACAACTTATTGCCGCGCTCGGCATGGAGGCATCCAATTTAGCCACGGAGCGCGACCGGCTGAGTTCGCGCGCCGCCTCGTCGCTCGACAACATTGAGTCGCTGGTCGGACAGATGACGCAGGACATCCGTACGATGTCACACCTTTTGTATCCGCCCCTCCTGGACGACATTGGCCTGCAATCCGCGCTTACGGAATACGTCAAGGGGTTCTCGGAACGAAGCGGGATTCAGGTCTCGCTAGAGCTTCCCGTCGCGATCGCGCGCTTGGATCGCGACTATGAGCTGTCGTTGTTCCGCATTATCCAGGAATGCCTCACCAACATTCATCGCCATTCCGGAAGTAGGACGGCCAGCATCCGCGTCGTCCAGGATGAAGAAGCGCTCGTCCTCGAGGTTCGGGATGAAGGCAAGGGCATGCCCGCCGAACGATTGGCAGAAATTCAGTCGAGAGGTTCGGGTGTAGGGATCCGTGGCATGAGAGAACGGGTTCTCCAATTGTCGGGAACGATGAGCATCGAGTCCGACAGTGCGGGAACTCGAATCCACGTGGTCATTCCGACTCCAAAACAGCATTCACCAGCCCAGCGATGCCTGGTTGAGCGTCAAGATTCTAACCTTGAAACCAGCGCCCGTGGCTAAATCACGAAATCAGCGATTACAGGTTTTGACCGCTGGCCAATGAGCACTGTGGCGATTTATCGCCAAGCGTCAGCGCGTAATCCGTCGATGGCTGAGCCAAGTATCACCAAGCAATAATCACAGGAATGGTGAAGGGCGGCAGTGCCGAAAACTGCAGGCCGAGCTGAAAGGTCACGCGGCGGTATCGGTCAACATTCGTTGGCTTAACCAGTGATTCGGACCAAGCCCCAGCGAAATAGTTACCTCAGTTTGGAATATGGTTCGCTCCCCAGCGGTACGCTTGGCTTTCTGCTGCTGTCCCGCTCCCATTGATGACGGTGAGTGCTGTATAAGTGCTCGTCCTTTTCCTTCGCCAGCGTCGCCCCTTTTCGTCAGCCGCAGGTTCCCATCGTGAACTGAGACCCACCACGCTGCCGTGCCGGGCAAAGGCTGCCCATTTCGCTTAGGCGCGGTTGTCCGCGTGGTGATTGGCGAGCATCCGCAGCCTTGCTAATGGCGCTCCGATTCGACGCGATCGACTCGGCCCCCGGATTGCAAGCAGACTCCGTGCGTCTATCTCATCGAAGACAGAAAGCGTATGTGCCGATCCGCAGGAGAGCCAGTTGACCGAGCCTAGACTCGTTCGCCCCGAATACGCCGAGAGGTTTCTCTGCATTGGCTCCGCTTGCGAGGACACTTGCTGCAAGGGTTGGGGCATTCCGATTGACCGGGATGCTTATGGGAAGTATCGAAACCTTCCTCCGAGTCCCTTGCGAAACCTGATTCAAATCAGCTGTCTCATCACGCCGAAGGATTCAGTCTGTGTCGATGGCTCCGGGCAAATCGTCCCCCGTCCGGAGGTTTTCGCCAAGATCCGAATGACGGACGCCAATTACTGTCCGATGCTCCACCCTGACGGCCTTTGCCGCATTCAGACTGAGTACGGCGTGGAGCTTCTCCCTCACACCTGCGCTTCGTATCCTCGCATTGTTCATTCGATCGACGGTATCGAGGAGAAGGCGCTTGCGCTTTCCTGCCCCGAGGCGGCGCGGTTGGTCCTTCTCGACCCATGGTTGTTCGCGCCGATTCAGCCGCTTGCGATACCGCCCACGCCGCCGGACTCGCTCTACAACCCGCGCCGGGAAGACAATCCGCCCGAGCGGGACGGCTCGCTGCTGTCCTGGTTCTGGTCCATCCGGGAATGCATCCTGGCTCTGGTGAGGAACCGAAGTTACGAACTGTGGCAGCGGCTGTTTTTGCTCGGCATCTTTTGCCGGAGGCTGGATGGCATTGCCCAGGGCGAATTCAGCATTGCAGTTCCCGCGTTCTTGTGCGAGTTTGAAGCCTCGATTGCCTCCGGCAGGTTGCGCACGGCGATAGAAGCCATGGAAACCCTCCCCGCTGACAACGCCTTGCAGTTGCAGGTCGTGCTAAAGCTGGCTGGGATGCTGCTCAAGCACTCGAATACTCTTCCTCGCTTCTCCGAATGTGTGCGGGCGTTTACCGCCGGGATTGGTAATGGGCCGGGAGCGACATTCGAATCCCTCGCCGCACATTACGCTCTGGCGCACGACCGCTTCTACGCGCCTTTTTTCGATCGTCATCCCCACATTTTGGAAAACTACCTGATCAATACCATGGTGCGCTGCCAGTTTCCGTTGCGCGAAGGAATGCGGGCCGGGGCACGGCCCTCGTTGGCCCACGAGTATGCCCTGCTGACGGCCCAGTTCGCTTTGATGAAAGGATTGCTGATCGGCGTGGCCGGCTGTCATCGCGAGGCGTTCTCCCCGGAGCACGTGGTGCACACGGTGCAAGCCGCCAGCAGGCACTTCGAACATCATCCCGACTTCCTCGCTCAGGCCCATGCCCTGCTTGTGGAAAGCAAGATGGAGGGTGCGCGGGGGCTCGCAATCCTGCTGAGGAATACCGAACCAGCGGCGACCCGGACCGCAATTGCGGCATGCGCGCCGGCTCCTCAAAGGCGGGTTTCTTGAGCGGATCGGAGGATCTTTCTAACCGTCACTCTACGTTTCTCAAACTGCAGTCCGCTTCGCCGAGCTACCGGAGAGTGTTCCGCGGACGATGAACTATTCTTTGATCGAATACGCTTAGCTGACTCGCGCCCGTGCCACTCTCTACCACGGGACGTTCCGACAGTCACTGGGAGACGATCCCAGTCGCGCCGTCCTGGCGGGCGGATTCTTCTTTCCCCATAACCCAAGTTCCTGATTCGTTCCCAAAACCTTGGAAAAACGTATTGCTGATTAGGTTTCGGCCGAGAGTGCCGATGGATAGATAGGCTGTGTGTCTGCACAAGTAGGTTTAGCTGGACTGTCTGCCTCGAGTGATGGCATGTCACGCCATCGCCACTGAAAAATAAATTCATGAAGGCGTTACCCAGGGGTTGGAAATCGATGGACCGCTTTCGACAGTCTCCCGGGCGGCGCTGTCGGATTTCGTCGCTTCTCTGGATGCTACTGATCGCTTTCGAAGTGGCGGGCGGACAGACCAAAGACGTCATGGACCTGAGTCCCGCGGAACTCAAAGGTGTTCAGGTTTATAGCGCCTCGATGTATCTGCAAAGCGACCGTGAGGCGCCGTCTTCCGTGACCGTCATTACCGCCGAGCAGATCAGTCAGTTCGGCTACCGGACGCTGGCGGATGCTTTGCGCAGTGTGCGAGGGTTCGACATTACCTATGATCGGAACTACGACTATGTGGGCGTGCGCGGGTTTTCCCGTCCCGGCGGGTATAACGATCAGATTCTGCTGCTCATCAATGGGCACCGCATCAACGACAACGTCTACGATCAGGCGCCGCTGGGTACTGATTTTCCCCTTGACGTCGACTTGATCGAGCGGATTGAGATCGTTCGCGGGCCCAGTTCTTCTCTCTATGGCACGAGTGCCTTTCTCGCCGTCATCAATGTGATTACCAAGACCGCTCAGAGCGACGCCGGACTTGAATTCTCCGGCGAAGCTGGCGGTTTCGGTTCTTATCAGGGACGCTCCACCGTTAGCGGAACCTATCACGGAGTGGACGGAACGTTTTCTGGGACGATCTACGACAGCGCTGGCTCCGCTAGCCTCTTTTTCCCCTCATTTGAGAGCCCCGCAACCAACTACGGAATTGCCCAGGATGCAGATCGCGACTCATCGAGAAGTTTTTACGGCAGTCTCCATTACGGCCACTTTACTCTGGAGGCTCTGGGCGGGACACGCGAGAAGGGCATACCGACGGCGTCATTCGGGCAAGTCTTCAATGACAATCGCAGCCAGACCAGGGATTCAAGCGGGCATCTCGTCCTTGGCTACAGCCGCCAGGTCTTCCAGGACGCGGAATTCACCGCTGACGTTTATTTTGACCGCGCAGTTTACCACGGAGTCTACGTTTATTCGCCGTTCGCCGGGCAGGTGGGGGATGTGCTCAACGAGGACGCGTCGCGTGGCGACGTTGTCGGGACAAATGCCCGGGTTACCAAGACTGTGTGGCGCAAGCACAAAGTGACCGCTGGGGTGGAGCTCCGAGACAACCTGCGCCAGGACCAGATCAACTATAACTTAAACCCATTCGAGCCCGTGCTGGACGATCTGAGAAGTTCGCAGGAGTGGGCGGCTTTCGTTCAGGACGAGTTCACCATTACGAAACGCCTGATCCTCAATGCAGGATTGCGCCACGACGACTATTACCAAACCTTCGGGGGAACCACCAACCCGCGTCTGGCGCTGATCTACAGCCCCCTGCGACGAAGCACGCTCAAGCTTATCTACGGTCAAGCCTTTCGGGCTCCCAATGTTTACGAGCTTTACTACGGCGATCACGTCAGTGTGGAACCCAATCCCTATTTAGAACCTGAAAGCATACGAACCGAAGAACTCATCTGGGAGCAGGACTTGGGCGCCGATTTCCGAATCTCCGCATCCGGCTATGGCAATCAATTCGCCGATCTCATCAACCAGGAAATGGATCCCAAAACCGGTTTGCTTGTCTTCAACAACTCCGAAGACGTCCACAGCAAGGGATTGGAGGTCGAGTTGGGAGGGAAGATACCCTCGGGCATCGAAGGCCGACTGAGTTACACCCTACAGAAGACAGCGGACCAGGCTACCGGCCTTTGGCTATCGGATTCGCCCGCCCAACTGGCAAAAGCGAACATCATTTTTCCGCTGGCTCGGCGCAGGTTGACGATTGGATTGGAAATGCAATACACCAGTTCCAGAAAAACTCTGGCCGGTTCGCCGGTCGGCGCTTATGCGGTGTCCAACCTGACCCTAACCAGCCGCGAGTTCGCCCGAGGATTTCGCGTGTCCGCCAGTGTTTATGACGTCTTCAACAGCCGGTATAGCGATCCGGTGGGAACCGAGATCGTAGGTTCTACCGTGCAGCAGAACGGCCGGGACTTCCGCATAAAACTTGGTCGTACGTTTCATTTTCAGTGAGCGCTTGGAAAGCAATGTCAACCCACCACCATCTCGCATGCGATACCCCAAGCCGCCGGCCTTGCCGCAAAACTGCCAAAGGCGCGCCTGACTTCCGCAAACTCGCCGGCATCAAACGAGTATTCGCCATTGGGGTTCTGATCACGAACGTCTGCTTCAGTTTATCGGCGCCGACGTCGGCCCAAACCGTCGAGGAGAGCCGGGTCAAGGCGGCTTACCTATATAACTTCGCCAAGTTTGTGGATTGGCCTTCCGGAGTTTTCCGGAATCCTAACGACCCTGCAGTGATCTGCGTAGTGGGTGACGAACGCACCCGGGATGTACTGGAGTCGGCGGTCATCGGGAAAAAGGCGAACGGGCGCCCGGTGGAAGCTCGGGTTCCGCAATCCTCTGCGGAATTCAAATCCTGCCAGGTCTTGTTCATCGGGTTTTCCGATAAAGAACGCATCGCGCAGGTGCTCGACGGACTGCACGGATCGAGTGTTCTCACCGTCGGACAAAGCGGTCACTTTATTCAGCTCGGGGGAATGATCAATCTGGCGCTCAACAACGCTACCATCGAGCTGGAGATCGATCCCGAGGCTTCCAATGCCGTGGGCCTGAAGATCAGTTCGCGGCTTCTGGTGGTAGCTCGGCTGGTCAAGGCCGTGCCGCAGGCCGGAGGCGAGCGATGAAGTTTCGTCGCGAGCTCTCGCTAACGCGCAAACTGATTCTAGTAATGATGGCCACCAGCGTCGCTGCTCTTCTGGTAGCGTGCATCTTTTTCCTGAGCTACGACTTCATCACTCTACGCAACGACACTGTCGACCATCTTCGTAGTCTGGCAGGCATCACCGGAGCCAACGTTGCGGCCGCCCTGACCTTCAACGATCCCAAGAGCGCTGATCTTGTACTTCAGGCGCTTCAGTCGGAGCCGCACATCGTTGCCGCGCGTATCTACGATGGCCGCGGTCAAGCCTTCGTTTCCTACTATCGCATCTCCGGCTCCCTAGCCCCGCTTCCCCGGGTTTCGCCCGCGCACGGCAGCCAGTTGCGGCGCGACGACGTAACCGAATGCGATCCCATCGTCTTCGACGGAGAATCCATCGGATCCGTGTATCTGGTATCGGACTTACAAGAGATCATGGGGCGCATGCGGCGCTTTGTCGTATTCGTGCTGATTCTGATGGCCGCTTCTTCCGCGGCCGGGTTCATAGTGGCTGTGCTGCTGAAGCGCATTATTTCAAGGCGATCCTGGACCTGGTGGAAACCACCAAGACTATTTCTAAGGAGAAGAACTTCCATCTCCGCGCACCCAAGTATGCGGACGATGAAGTGGGCCTTCTGGTGGACGGTTTCAATGAAATGCTGGCAGAAATCGAATCTGCAGAGGCCGCCCTTCGAGCCGCGCACACGGAGTCGGAGCTCTTTATTAATTCCGTTCCTTCCATCTTGATCGGGACCGACATCGCTGGCCAGGTCACGCGCTGGAACCTGGCGGCGGCAACTGCGTTCGGCCTTTCTGGGGACGCGGTCCTGGGTAAGCCGCTGCAGAAGTGCGAAATTCGCTGGCTGCCCACGCAGATGGGCACAGATGTCGATTCGTGGTTCAAGGTTGGGACCTCGGAGAAGCACGAGAATGTGATGTTTGAGCGAGATGGGCACAGGCGTTTCCTCGGCCTGACCATCATCAAGGCCAACCTGTTTCCCGGCGCGAAAGGGAAAGGATTTCTGATTACCGGCGCCGACATAACGGAACGCAAAATCCTGGAAGAGCAACTGCGCCAGGCCCAGAAGCTCGAGGCCATCGGACAACTGGCCGCCGGGATCGCGCACGAGATCAACACCCCAGCTCAATTCGTCGGCGACAACACGAAATTCGTGCAAGAAACCTGGCCAGCGGTCAGCAAGATCCTGGAACTGTGCTTGCGTCTTCGTGAGCAGTCGCGGGCAGGATTGGTGGCTCCGGATACGATTGCCGAGCTGCGGCAATGCACCGAAGAGGCAGACCTGGCGTACCTGGTTCACGAAGTTCCGCAGGCGATCGCCCAGGCCTTGGAGGGCGTGGGCCGGATTTCGAAAATCGTCAGAGCCATGAAGGAATTCTCCCATCCCGGATCGGAAGGCAAATCCGCAATCGACCTGAATCATGCGATTGAGACCACCATCGCCGTCGCCCGCAACGAATGGAAATATGTGGCCGACGTTCAGACTTGTTTTGCCGGCGATCTACCTCCCGTACGCTGCCTGGGTAGCGAGTTCAATCAGGTGATCCTAAATTTGCTGATCAACGCGGCTCACAGCATCGGAGATGTGGTAAAAAACGGCTTCCCATCGAAAGGAACGATCACGATTATTACGAAATGCGAGGAGGATTGGGTGGAAGTCCAGATACAGGACACTGGGGCGGGCATTCCGGAAAACGTTCGCGCCCGGATTTTTGAACCATTTTTCACCACCAAGGAGGTCGGCAAGGGTACAGGACAAGGCTTGGCCTTAGCCCATACGGTGATCGTGAAAAAGCACAACGGAAAGATATGGTTCGAGAGTGAAGTAGGAAAAGGCACAACATTTTTCCTGCGTCTGCCACTGACCGCGCCTGAAGCCGAGGATATTTCGCAATCGGATAACGATCGGACCGAACCGGTGCACACTAAGAGTTAGTTCCTGCCAACCGCCCGGAGGATCGGTCCAAGCCCTTCCGGTTACTTGGTCGCCGCTTCCTCTGCAACTCAAGTCCAAATGACTAAAGGAATCGCTCGTCAGTGCCGATGAAAGTGAGGTTGATGCGGCAGACCATTCTTCCAGGGCAACTATTCGCGGAAAATCTGGCATGGGAAGGTTCGGAATGAACCAGAGAACCAGTTCGGAGATCGACGGTCATCACCAGACCACTATTCTCTTCGTCGATGACGAACCATTAGTGCTCGAGGGCTTGCGGCGTATCGTCTACACGGAATTTGTCGCCGATCTGGCAAGCGGTCCTGAAGAAGGTCTGACCAAGCTGAAGCAGCACGGGCCCTATCCCATCGTAGTCTCCGATATGCGCATGCCGGGCATGGACGGCGCGAAGTTCCTGGCCCTGGTGCGCACTATTTCACCAGAGTCTATCCGCGTGATGCTGACTGGCTACCATGACATGGAAGCAGCCACCAGAGCGGTGAATGAGGGACAAATTTTCCGCTTTCTCACCAAGCCCGTGCCCTCGGATACCCTGCTGGCCACGCTTCGCGCCTGCGTCGTACAGTATCACGCCGCTCGTCTCGAAAAAGAACAACTGAAGATCACAATCGACGCCTTGGAACAACTGGATTTGGGGACCCTGACTCCCTGGCCCGCGCTATCGACGCGAAATCAGCGTGGACGGCCGGCCACTCCGAGCGGGTCACACAACTGGCGCTCAAGATCGGGCACGCCATGGGTCTGCCCGCCAAAAGTTTGGCGATCATGCATCGCGGGGGATTGTTGCATGACATCGGAAAGATCGGTACGCCCGCAGCCGTTCTGGACAAGGCCGGCGAGCTCGAACCTGAGGAAATGCAAATCATGCGAGACCATGTGAAAATTGGAGTTCGTATCCTCGAACCCATCCCCTGCTTCCGCGAAGCTTTGCCCATGGTTGCCCAACATCATGAATGGTTCGATGGTTCCGGCTACCCCGCAGGCTTGGCAGGGGAGAATATTAGTTCGCATGCCCGCATTCTTGCCGTTGCCGACTGCTATGACGCCATGGTCTCGGATCGTCCGTACAGAAAGGGGCTTCCCAAGCAACGAGTGCTCGACATCCTGAAACAGAGATCTGGAACGCAATTTGACTCCGCCGTCATCGAGGTTTTCATGCGCTTACCCAAGGCTGGTTCGCTTCCATGAACCAATGCTTTCTGACGGGAAGATTTAAACCTCCCGCTGCCGTGCCGACGAGCTAAGCTGCGATCGGATGCCCTTTCAGCATCACCCTGCGCTGCGATTGCCGGGTGTCCGTTTTTCATCTCACGGTCGAGGATACGCGAAAGGTTGCCGACCCCGACGGCGCTGCTCAAGTTAACTGCCCTCTCTGCCGACGATCTGAAGGACGGCATAGTGCGCGAGATCGAGGATAGAGCATCCACAGTCCCTTTCCAGTCCGCTCTAGCCATGGGCCGGTTTGCGTTTCTAGCCGAAACAGGAGTGAGCGTGAATTCCATCACCGGCCTTCCACCAGAGCTTGCGCCAACAGGCATCGGTTCGGCCGATGGTGTGCCAGGGTACGCCCACTTCTTCCCGTCTATCGTCGAGCGCTCTGCGGTGGGCATGCTGGTTTTGAACGCGAACGGCAAATGTATTTGGACGAACCGCGCCTTCTGCGAATTGATCGGCTATACCGCAGAAGAAGTGCTGGCCTGCACTTCCCCAGATATCACCCATCCGGATGACGTCGCCGCAAGTGGGCAAGCGCTGCGCCGGTTGATCTGCGGAGAGATAAAGAGTTGCCAGATAGAAAAGCGATATATCCACAAGACCGGCCGAACCGTGTGGGTGCTGCTGACGGCGACATCGATCCCGCGCGCGGATCAACAGCAGTCTGACCTCGCAGTGGCACTGATCCAGGACATCAGCGTTCGCAAAGCTGCGGAGGCAGCTCTCCAGCGAAGCGAGGCCCTGTTTCGAACCATTGCAGAAAATGCCGGCGACCTGATTTTGATCGTCGATTACCCCGGGATGAATACGCTCTATGTCAGCCCCGCGTACCAGAAGCTTCTGGGCTATTCGGTCAACGAACTCCAGGATCGCAACGCCCTGGCAGTGGTCCACCCTGACGATTTGTCACTCATTCAACAGGCAACCGAGGAGATGGTCGGGAACGGAACAAACGGGGTCATCGTGGAACTACGTTACCGCCACAAGAACGGTAATTGGCATTATGTGGAGGCTCATGGCTGTGCGGTGCGGAACAACTGCGGCGACCTCGAACGCATTGTGGTGATCTCTCGCATCATTGACGATCGAATCCTTGCCCGGCAGAAGGTGAAAGACCGGGAAGAGCGGCTGCAACTGCTGCTCGATTCCACCGCAGAGCCTATCTACGGTCTGGATCTGAACGGCAACTGTACATTCTGCAACCAAGCTTTTCTGCGGACATTGGGCTACAAAAGCGCCATCGAACTGCTGGGCAAAAATACGCACCGGACCATCCACCACAGCCGAGTTGATGGATCCGTCTACCCAGCCCAAGAGTGCCGCGTGTTACAGACCTTCCAGGCGGGCGTCGAAACCCACGTGGACGACGAAGTCGTGTGGCGGTCCGACGGCACCTGGCTTCCCGTCGAATACTGGTCTCACCCGGTGAAGCATGATGGCCAGATTGTGGGTTGCGTGGTGACCTTTGTCGATATCACCGAGAGAAAAACGGCGCAGGAGGCATTGCGCCGGGCGCATGAAGAAGCGGAGCTATTCATCAATTCGGTGCCCTCCATTCTTATCGGAATCAGCCGGGATTCACGGATTAAACGCTGGAATTTGGCCGCGGAGAAAGTCTTTGGTCTGGCCAAGGCCGAAGTGGCCGGAAAGCCGCTGGCGGACTGCGGGATTCGTTGGGTACGCCCGGATATCCAAGCTGAGATTGGTTCCTGGTGTGCGGGCCAGGAATCGCGGCGGGTCGAGGCCCTCCCGTTCGTAAGCGATGGAGAAACCCGATTCCTGGGCCTTACTTTGAATTGGATTATTGCACCGGAAGAAAAAATCGATGAGTTGCTGATTATCGGTTCCGATGTCACCGACCGCGAGATTCTGGGACAACAGTTGCGCCAGGCACAAAAACTAGAGGCGATTGGCCAATTAGCGGCTGGCATTGCGCATGAAATCAATACACCCACTCAGTACGTCGGCGATAACGTGCGGTTCTTGCAGGAATCCTGGCCCTCATTCCAGGAACTGGTCGTCGTGACCCAGGAAATAAGAAAAGCCGCCTCCTCGGGGCCGATTTCGTCCCAGGCGCTGCAGCGATTTGACGCCTTGGCTGAAACCGCGGACTTCGAATACCTGCAGGCTGAAATTCCCCGTGCCATCGAACAGTCCCTGGAAGGCATTCAGAGGGTGGGCAAGATCGTTCGAGCGATGAAAGATTTTTCTCACCCCGGGTCGGAAGAAAAGAAGTCGATCGATATTAATAAGGCCATCGAGACCACCATTACCGTAGCGCGCAACGAGTGGAAGTATGTGGCCGAGGTGGAAACTCACTTTGACCCCGATCTGCCTTTGGTGCTGTGCCATGCCGCCGAGTTCAACCAGGTGATTCTCAACCTACTGATCAATGCGGCGCAGGCAATTGAGCAGCCGGTGGGAGACGGTTCTCAGGGAAAAGGAAAGATTGTGGTCTCAACCAGTCATGCCGAAGGCTGGGCTGAAATCTCCATCTCGGATACCGGGACGGGAATCCCGGAGGCGGTGCGCTCCCGGGTGTTCGAGCCGTTCTTCACCACCAAACCGGTGGGAAAAGGAACCGGCCAGGGATTGGCCCTGGCGCACACGGCCATCGTCAGGCGGCACGGGGGAAAGATATGGTTCGACTCTGAAATGGGAAAAGGAACCACATTCTACATCCGCATGCCATTGCAATCGTCAGAAGCCTAATCGTGGCCAAGCGAATTCTATTTGTCGATGACGAACCCATGGTGCTCAGCGGTCTGCAGCGCAGTCTGCGGCTCATGCGCTCGGAGTGGGAAATGGTTTTTGCGCTAGGGGGGACCGAAGCCCTAGCAGCGATGGACCTGCAGCCGTTCGACATTATTGTTACCGACATGCGGATGCCGGGAATGGACGGTGCGCAGTTGCTGGAAGAAGTGCAAAGGCGCTCCCCTCGCACTCTGCGTATGGTGCTATCGGGGCAATCGGATCGGGAGACCATTCTGCGCTCGGTCAATCCTGCTCATCAATTTATTTCCAAGCCTTGCGAAGCCGATGAACTGAAATCGAGGCTGACCCGAGCCTTTGCCCTTAAAGATCTTCTGCAAAATCCTGCTCTGCGAGAGTTGGTGACCAAGCTCGATAGCCTGCCCAGTCTGCCGCATGTTTTCCTGGAACTGAACCGGGAATTGCGTCGCCCCGAACCCGCATTACAGAGGATCGACGAACTGATTGGCGCCGACATGGCCATGACCGCGAAGATTCTGAAGCTAGTGAACTCGGCTTTCTTTTGCTTGCCCTGCGAAGTTTCCCGAGCCTCGCACGCCGTCAAACTACTCGGTCTGGATACATTGAGGGCCCTGGTGCTATCGGCGCATGTCTTCGAGCGATTCGAAAGCCATCTGCTGACCGCTGACGACGTGCAACAGATTTCGGACCATTCTCTGGCGGTCAGCAATAGTGCCCGGAAGATTGCGCTTCTCGAACACGCCGATCAGCCCACTCAGGATGAGTCTTTCACGGCCGGCCTGTTGCATGATGCGGGCAAGCTCATTCTGGCCTGCACCCTGCCCGAGCAGTACCGAAGGGTATTGGAGTCTAGCGAGCGGGCCGACATCGGGCTGTACGCGGCAGAGCGCGATCTTCTGGGGTGCAGCCATGGCCAAATAGCGGCTTACGTGTTTGGAGCTTGGGGGCTGCCGGCAACGATCGTTGAAGCCGTTGCCTGGCACCATGAGCCCGCCGAAAGCATGACCGTGAAGTTTTCGCCGCTGGCCGCGGTGCACGCAGGCAGCGTGTATCACGACGAAAAAAGCATTTCGCGGCTGCGCGACCGAACTCCGGTCGACGCGGCCTTCCTGGCCGCAATCGGTTGCGCCGATCGAGAGCAGGCCTGGCGCAGCAAAATCGAGGCAGATGGACAATGACCGGGACCACAACATTGTCATGAGATCTATGAGAAAGAGGAAACACCATGGCTGAGAAAATCCTGCTGGTAGACGATGACCAGAACATCCTGGATGGATACCGGCGCAGTTTGGGCCGCGAGTTTGTGATGGAGACCGCCTCGGGCGGGCCGCAAGCCCTCGAACTCGCTACTCACAACGGCCCCTACGCGGTGGTGGTTTCCGATATGCGCATGCCCGGAATGGATGGCATCGAGCTCTTGAGCAAAATCAAGACCCTATCTGCCGAAACCATTCGCGTCATGCTTACCGGCAATGCCGAGATTGGCACCGCCATCAACGCCATCAACGAGGGCAGCATTTTTCGTTTCCTTACCAAGCCTTGCAGCAGGGAGGTCATGGCGAAGACGCTCACGGCGGCGCTGGTGCAGTACCGCCTGGTTACCGCTGAAAAGCAACTTCTGGAACAAACTCTGAGCGGCAGCATTCAAGTTCTGACCGAGGTGCTTAGCCTGGTCAATCCCGCAGCTTTCAGCCGTGCCGAGCGCGCCCGCCGCTACATTCACCACATCGTCACCGCGATGAAATTAGGCAACCCCTGGCAATACGAAGTTGCAGCCATGATGTCTCAACTGGGCTGTGTAACGCTGGCTCCCGAGACCATCGACGCCGTCTACAGCGGTGAGAAGCTCCTAGCCAACGAGCAGGCGCAATACGACGCCCATCCCGCTGTGGCCTATGATCTGCTTTCGAAAATCCCCCGCCTGGAACCCATCGCGTGGATGATCAAAAACCAGAACCAACGAGTTCCGGAATTAGACGCTCCGGAGATGGCAGACATGCACCAGGGGGCGGAAATACTCCGGCTGACCTTGGCTTACGAAAGACTCATTCAAAAGGGGACTTCGCGAACCGAGGCGGCCCACACTCTGTCTCTGCAAAACAAGAATTTAAGCGCGGAATTCTTCTATGCTCTGGTGGCATTGGATCCGAACGCCGAAGAAGGAGAGATTCGCAAGTGCCGGGTTGAAGAGCTTGTGCCTGGCATGCTCATTCAGCAAGACGTCTGCACGCATGAGGGGGCGCTGCTGGTCTCTAAAGGTCAGGAGGCCACTCCGCCGCTCATCCTCAAACTCAAGAACTTCCACGCCAGGCGTGCGATTGGCGCGGAGGTCACCGCCTCCATGCCCACAACCACACTCGCTTTCGTGAAGGGCGCTTCGTAGCCCATGATCTACAGGGTGCGAAAAGCTGCGGCCTTGGGGCAGCAGCTTCTGGATTCAAGCTTCCGCTCGCCAACTCCAGGTTGGCGTAGCTGGTCTAGAAGTGATAAACGGCTTCCCAGTAGTCGGTCTGCTGTGCTCGCGCCGCTTCCAGGGCGTTTCCTGGCCCGGATCACTTCCTGCTGTCGCGCCGCCATCCGGCGGAGGCAGCTTTTGTGTCTGCGATGGCTACCTTGCGCAGAGGATTTTTCTCCAGTGCGATCGTGACTGCCTGCTACAGAGTTAGGATGAAAGGCCGGACCTCCTGCTGAGCCCAAAGCCGACATACAAGTTAGCCACAGCGCAGCGACGCTCAGAACCACTTTGAACCAAAACTTCTTTGAACCAGCTTTTCAACCGTGCACTCCAACGGCCTGAGTCGGCTTTGCCCACACGGTCTTGTCTTCAACGATTTCGTAAGTTGTATGAAAACTCGCGGTCTTCTGCACCATGGCCCCCACCGAGCAATACTTTTCCTCGGAAAGACGAATACCTTCCTCCAGCGCGGCCACGTCAAGTTCAAAGCCAGTGACCACATGGTGGATTCGCACTGCCGTGAACACTTGCGGCGGGCGTTCCGCTTGATCGGCTTCGACCCGCACCTCGTATCCGGTCACTTTTTGGTGATACTTCTGGCGGAGGATGGTGATGACGTCGAACGCCGTGCACCCGGCTAGTCCGGCCGCAACCAGTTCAATCGGCTTGGGGCCGCTGCCTCCGGCGGCATCGTCTAGTAACAAGTGATGGCTGCTTCCGGTCTGGGCCACAAATTGGCGCTGCTGTTTAAGTGGTTGAGTCAGTTCGACTTTGGCTGTGATCATGATTTCCTCCTGCTTGTTCTATCGACCAAGCACACGAATAAATGCATTCCCGCGGATTTTGTTACAGAGAAAATGCGGCTACCGCATGATGGGACGCGCGCTTTAAACCGGCGCCGATTCGGAACGCCTCAAACTGGCTTCCTCCTTGCGAGATCGGCAATCGACCGCCGATAATGCCGAAGGAGCCGCGTGGAGAATTTCCGACTTAAAGTCTTTCGAGCTGTGGCCAAGCACTTGAACTTCCGCAAGGCAGCGGAGGAACTTTGCCTGACTCAGCCTGCCGTTACCTTGCAGATCAAAGCTTTGGAACAGTACCTTGGAGTGCAACTATTCGATCGCAGCGGGGCTCGAATCTCGCTTACCCCTGCCGGCACCATGCTCCTGAAATATGCCCGCAAAATTGAGGAGTTGGAAACTGCAGCGCTGGCAGGCTTATCACAGCTTGCCGGCGAGCACCGCGGCGACTTGCGGATCGGTGCATCGTTGACGATTGCGCAGTACATCCTTCCACATCTGTTGGGAGCGTTTCAGCAGCAGCATCCCCAGGTCCGGCCTCATGTCGTCACTTGCAACACGGAGCGTGTGCTCGAAGCATTGGTGGCGCGCGACGTATCGGTTGGATTCATCGAAGGGCCCGCCCTGCGCCGCGACGTGCATACCGAGACTTTCCTCGAAGATGAAATTGTTCTGATGGTGCCTCCCGCCCACGAATGGAGTGAACGCGGCTTCGTTGAGCCCGAGGAATTGAAGCAAGGACGGCTGATCATGCGGGAACGCGGCTCGGGAACACGTCGCGTCGTCGAAATGGCCCTACAGGAGGGTGGCGTTCAGGCTAAGCACCTCACCCTGGCGATGGAAATCGACTCCACCGAAGGCATTATTACAGCCGTCGAAGCCGGACTTGGGATCGGTTTTGCCTCGCTCTGGTCCATCAGCAAAGCACTACAGCTTGGTGCACTTCGAGTTGTGCCAATCCACGGAGTGCGCATCAAACGCCCACTCCGGGTGGCGTATTCCGTCGGCCAGGAACCGCAAGGGGTTGCACTGGCATTCCTCCACTTCCTGCGATCTCGCCACGATGTAATGATTCCGACAAAGGTCAAACTCTCGAAGTAAGTCGTCCCCGCCAGCAGCGGCTCGTTTCAAGGCTCGTAAGATTCTTCAGAGCATAGTAAAGCCATAAGCCGCGCGCATGAATAAGAATTACTGCTTGGACAGGCAGGCGTTGGCGCAGCGACACTGGAAAGTGACAAACACCAAGAACATTTTCTTCGTCGGCCTTGTAATCGCTGCCAGCGGCCTCATTTCGACTCCTTTGGCATTGTTAGCCGGGCTGATCTACGGTCTGTCGTTCGCCCACCCATATCACATCGACGCCAAAAAGCTGTCCGCGTTTCTCTTGCAAGCATCCATCGTTGGGCTGGGCTTTGGAATGAATCTGCACGAGGTCGTACGTGCCGGCCGGAGCGGTTTTGCATACACCGCGCTCAGCATCAGTTTTGCCATGCTCCTCGGCCTCGGAATTGGACGCCTGTTCAAGGTTCAACACATACCGTCGCTGCTGATCAGCACCGGGACTGCGATTTGCGGCGGCAGTGCGATTGCTGCTGTGGGACCAGTTGTAAACGCTGGGGAAGAGGAGATGGCCGTTTCGCTCGGGACTATCTTCATGTTGAACTCGGTCGCTCTGTTTCTTTTTCCGTTGATCGGGTACGCTCTTCACCTCACCCAATCTCAATTCGGATTGTGGTCCGCGCTCGCCATCCACGACACCAGTTCGGTGGTGGGCGCAACCGCGAAATACGGTCCGCAGGCATTAATGATCGGGACTACGATCAAGCTGGCTAGAGCGCTGTGGATCGTTCCTGTGGCCTTCGCGCTGGCAATTTTCAAAAAAAGCAAGAGCCGGATCAAGTGGCCCTGGTTCATCTTATTTTTTTGCCTGGCTGCGGTGGCGAGCACGTATTTGCCGGTGTTCGGCGCGGTTTATCCAAAACTCAGCGCCTTGGGAAAGACTGGCTTGACAGTCACTCTTTTTCTGATTGGCACGGGGATTTCAAAGTCAACTTTGAAACAAGTCGGCGTGCGTCCTCCGCTGCAGGGACTCTTACTGTGGGCGATTGTGGCAGTCACTTCTATTGTTCTCATCCGCTATGGAATCATCGCCATCTGATTCGCTTCCCAAAACCCGGACTTAAAACGCCTTGCGAGTCATGCAATCAACGCTGATAATGCCCAAGGAGTCAAATGAATCGTTCATCGATGAAACGCGCAATCACCATTGTTCTGGTTGGGACTGCCGCATCGGTTTGCGCCGTTCGCGCGAATACGCAAGTCCGCTTAGGCGTCGCGTCCGGAGCGATGTTTCCCGTTTATCAGGCAACATCTTTGCCAAGTTCGCAGCTCATCAACCCGGAAGAGCTCGTCAACATTCTTCATTCCCCCAAGGGTGAAAAGCCACTCATGATCCAGGTCGGATCCCATGTGCTTTATCAGCAGGCGCACATTCCCGGGTCGGAATAAATTGGTCCGGCTTCCAGCGAAAGCGGCCTACAGCAACTGCGTAAGCGCGTTGACCCTCTGCCGCGAAACAAGTTCATCGTCATTTATTGCGGGTGTTGTCCGTGGAGCCACTGCCCCAACGTCAAGCCTGCCGACGAGACATTACACGCGATGGGTTTCAGCTATGTAAAAGTTCTTTATATCGCGAACAACTTCGGGACGGACTGGGTTGACAAGGGCTATCCGGTTGCTAAGGGAGATTAGAAAACCCGCCTTCTGATTGAGGTCGCGTATTGAAGAAATGGATTCCCAGCGGCTTGGCGTTGGTTGCGGTTGCAGCGGGGCTTTACTTCGTGAGTCGGCATCATCCTGTGCCTGGCGGCATGAATCGCGCAGCCATTGAACGTCCCCTAGCCCCCGACTTTTCTCTTCCCCGATTTAACGGGACAAAAATTCGATCTCTCATCCTATCGGGGCAAGGTCGTTCTTCTGGATTTCTGGGCAACCTGGTGCGATCCATGCCGGGACGAAATCCCTCATTTCGTCGAACTGCAAAATAAATACAGAAGCCAAGGCTTGCAGATCATCGGCGTTTCCATGGATGACGGACCGGAACCTGTACGCGACTTCTATCAGCGCTTCAAAATGAACTACCCAGTGGTGATGGGCGATGCAAAGACGGGAGAACTTTACGGTGGAGTTCTCGGATTGCCGATCGCGTTCCTGATCGGGCGGGACGGCCGGATCAGCGCCAAGCATATTGGTGCAACCGACATTTTAGTCTTTGAAAAAGAGATCGTGAATCTACTCCGAAGCGGAACTGGTTCCGGATCACTAGGCTCGTAGCCAGCGACTACTAGCGGATGTTCTTAGCGACCATGCGTTCGTAATCGGCCAGCAGCTTCATGCGCAATTCGACTGCCTTCTCGCGGTCAGGGGGCTCTGCGGGTGATCGTCGGCACTGTTCGATAGTGGCCTTGAGACTGGAAAGAAACGCCTGGCAGGGTTCGCAGCCGTTCAGATGCCGCTCCAGTTCCTCACAAAGAGAATCATCCAACTGTTCGTCGAGATAGTTCGAGAGTTCAGCGAACATGGCCTTGCAGCGGGCAGGTCTGGGCTGTTCGGTGCTCAGCTGTTCTTGGGAAGACGGCCGCGATGCGACGGCTGCTTTCCTGGAGCGTGGTTTCGACCCTTTCATCAATTCCTTCCGGACAAACAACCTCGCACGGTGAAGACGAACCCGCGCTGTTCCAGAACGTAGCCCTGTGATTTCGGCCACTTCCTCGTCGGTTAGCCCTTCCATATCGCGCAGCACCAAAACGATCCGGTATTGTGGCGGCAGCCGCTGAATGGCTTCTCGCAACCGTCCCGCTTCCTCACTCCGAATGGCAAACGCTTCCGGGTTAATGCTCCCGTCAGTTCCCATCTGCTCAAGTTCCTTCCGATCGGGCATGAGTTCTTCCAAAGAGAGATCTGGATTGGGAGCAAACTTGCTTCGGCGCCGACTCATCAGGCAGCGGTTTTTTGCCACCTTATAAAGCCACACCGCGAGCGCTTTGGGACTGTCGAATTTGGGCAGGAACGGAACCGATTTCAGCAGCACTTCTTGCATGGTATCTTCCGCGTCCTCGCGTTGGCCGCAGACGCGCATGCTGAAGGAGAACACGGTATTTTGGAGCAGAGCCAGAGCCTGCTCCAGCGCCGCATCGTCACCCCGCTGCAATAGGTGCACGGCTTGTTCTATCTCAGACCGCATCGCTCTGAATGTAGCACTCTGTCGGTTGGCTTCGCCAAATTGCTTTGTTCGGCTCGATCATGATCGACATCAAGCGGTGGGCGGCTCGCCCTCGGGGCGAGTCAGACGCGAAATGCTGGTGGGTTGCGGCACGTCAAGGAGTGCTATTAATTGCATGACAATGTCAGCTCCCTCGCGCACCGTGGTCACGGCCGGTCGGTAACGACGCCAGTCTTCTGCCCCACGATTTTTTCTCCATTGAAACTTATGGAAGCCCTGTTGCGTAAAAAGCAGGGGGGCATCAATGACAGCTCAAGAAATGACAATACGAGATGATTCGCAGACACGGCCAGCGGACTCGACAACCAAGCGAATTTTCATTGGTCCGAATGGCTTGCGCGCGGGATGGCGCCTGCTAATCTTCATGGCGATCGTAAAGGCAATGTCGACCGTAGCGCAAATGATCATTACGCGCTTCTTCCCCGCAGCGCTGGATCCGACGCAACTGACACCGATGAGAATCATCGCACCGGATCTACTTTTCTGCGTCATTCTGGCGGTCGCGGCCGGGATCATGAGCAAGATTGAAGGGCGCAGGCTGGGCCAATATGGCCTTCCCGGGAGCGAAGCGCTGGGGAAAAACTTTCGGGTAGGACTACTGATAGGCCTGCTCGCTACCAGCGGCACGGTGCTTGCAATTTTCGCCCTGCATGGCGTGCGGTTCACCAGTGCGGCGCTCCATGGCACCGCGATTTTGACCGCAGCCGCCGCCTGGGGGCTGGCATTTTTGCTATCCGGCTTGGCCGAAGAATTTTTGTTTCGCGGATACGCGCAGTTCACGCTGACGACTGGCATGGGATTCTGGCCGTCCGCATTTTTGCTCTCGGCTTTATTCGGGCTGGTTCACGCCAGCAATGGCGGAGAAGCCGTTTTGGGAGATCTGTCGGTGGTTTCGTTCGGTTTGCTGTTGTGCCTGTTTCTCCGCCGGACGGGAAATCTATGGTGTGCGGTCGGCTTTCACCTGGGATATGACTGGGGTCAGACGTTCTTGTACGGTGTTCCAAATAGCGGCTTACTACCCTCCCAGAATCTTCTCAACGCATCGTTGAGTGGGCCGCGCTGGCTGACCGGCGGAACGGTCGGCCCTGAGGCCAGCATCTTTTGCCCGATCGTCTTGGCCATCGTGGCCATCGTATTCAGCTTGAAATACCGCGACGCGCGATATCGACCGATGAGCGCGCCGTCTGCTTCCTGAGTCGAGCCACGGAGAACGCAGAGGATCTGTCGAAGCAGCTTCTGGAGTACGATGAATCCCCGTTACACTCATTGACCAATTGTCGAGGCTGGTCAATGAACGATATAGAGATGTTTCAACAGTTGTGGCCTTTCGCCCTCACGCACGTCGCGACGTCACCTCCGTTACTGACATGGCGCGCCCATTCGTTTCTCGTTTTAGTTAACGACCTTCGCAACTAAATATAACGTCTTCTCCGCCCGGTTCCTGGTACGAGTTGAATACGAGAAGGATCTTCACAGTAGTGGACGCGCAGAAATCATTTCCCGAGCGGCTGGAAACGAGACGACCCAGTGCACCGCCATCAGGACCTCGCCGGTGCTCCTACGGGAACCCATGCGGGTTCCAACCTTTCATCAGCCGCCTCGCTGCCCAGTTTATTGGCAATGTATCGGCGCAACAAATTGACAAGCAGGAACAATGCGATGAACAGCATGAAAGGGCTTTTTGGCCTTCCGCCGAAGGTCACGTTGAACATGCCATTGATTGTGAGGTTTGCGTAAAGAGCGAGAGATCCCACGGCCAGAATATACTCCCGGGAGCTCTCCCGATCGTATGGCCTTTCGGCACGCAACAGCGCCGCATCACGGATCGCGAGGTAGGAGTTGCAGAGGATCATGAAATGTAGCACCAACATGATAAGAGCCTATCGGGAGAGTACTCACGAAAAAAACGAGAGTAAGGCCAAGGACTTTTTGAAACGGCGACTAGCAGAAATCACCACAGGGAACTTTTGTGGTCCTCGGGCTGAGCGAATTCGAGTCGATGAACTTGCGGAGGGTTTTTTGCGTGACTATCGCATCAACGGCAGGAAATCTTTGCCCGATGCCGAGGCGCGATGGAGGCTTCATCTTGAGCCGTTCTTCGGCAATCTCCGGGCTGTGGA
Organism: uncultured Acidobacteriota bacterium; assembly: GCA_963762385.1. Lineage (GTDB taxonomy): Bacteria > Acidobacteriota > Terriglobia > Terriglobales > Acidobacteriaceae > JABDBE01. Next base: position 1,139,299 of record CAVXKN010000004.1, read on the forward strand.
GGTCTCAAGTGATTTGGTTGCGGGTTATGTGGACTCCAGGCAGCAAGAGGTTGGTCAGAATGCCACGATCAACCGCGAACTGGCTTGTCTTAAAAGGGTGTTTCACCTTGGTCAGCGTTCAACTCCTCCCGAGGTTTACCGTACGCCAGCATTTTCTCGATTAGCTGAAAACAACATCAGGCAAGGATTTTTAGAAGATGCACAATACGAGAAAGTGCTCTCCGCATGTCCTGAGCTATGGTTTCTTGCTCTCGTCGAGGTCGCTAGAACGTATGGCTGGAGGATCAGCGAATTGCAAAGCATGAGAGTAGTGCAGATTGACTTTCTTGCTCGGACGATCCGGCTCGAACCGGGAACCACGAAGAACAAAGACGGACGCGAAGTCACGATGACAAACCGTGTGTATGAACTGCTCAAGCATTGTGCTCACGGCAAAGAGGCAGGCGCATTCCTCTTCACTCGACGAAATGGGAAACGCGTTCGAGACTTTCGGGGAACTTGGGACAAGGCGCGCAAGGCAGCAGGAGTACCGGGACTGTTGTTTCACGACTTACGTCGGACAGCAGCGAGGAACCTGAGGCGCGCAGGAGTTGCGGAAGGTGTCATTATGAAAATCGGAGGATGGCGGACAAGGAGTGTTTTTGAGCGTTATGCAATCGTTTCCCAGGGGGACATCAGTGACGCCATTCGGAAGCTTGAGCAACGACGAGACGGGCATAGTTTCGGGCATAGTCAGAAAGCATACGAGGGATATCACGAGGCAGTTCCTGAGCACTAAACCCTCGTCTGTCAGCACCGTAAGTGCTGGTGCCGGGAGGGGGAGTCGAACCCCCAAGGGCCGAAGCCCGGCGGATTTTGAGTCCGCTGCGTCTGCCAGTTCCGCCATCCCGGCCTGGGGTCTTGCCTGCGCAGAAGTGTAGCTTAACGGACTGTCTGCACCTTTGCAACCGCGCCGTTTCTAGGCTTCGACTGCGGTTTCAGTCTGGACTGGAAGCTTGGCCTGCTGCCAGGCGTCAAAGCCCCCTACCACATTCGTGACGTTTTTGAATCCGGCTCGTTGCAGCAGGCTGCAAGCGATCATGCTGCGATATCCGCCCTTGCAGTGGACGGCGATGGGCCGGTCGCGATCGATCTCGGGCGGAGAAACTTTTAAATTGTCCAGAGGCCACCAGGTTGCGCCCTCAACGTGTCCGGCGTGCCACTCCGGTTCACTCCGCACGTCGAGGACTTGGGAGGCTTGCGATTGCAAGCGATCATGCAAAGCTTGCACGCTGATTTGAGGCAATTCAGCGAGTGCAAACCCAGCCTGCTTCCATGCTTCGACGCCACCGTTTAAATATCCACGCGGATCTTCAAGGCCCACTCGCGCCAAGCGCAGCCGGGCTTCGGACAATTGCTCGGGCGAGTCTGCGATTAAAACCGGACGAGCAGTCAAGCCCAGGACGGTTCCCGCCCACGAGGCGAACTGGCCTGAGAGGGCAATGTTGATCGACCCGGGTACGTGCTGCTGAGCGAACTGATCGCCAGGGCGAACGTCGAGTGCAATGACTCCGTCGTCGAGCATCGACTTCAGTTGAGCTGGTGAAATTGGCGGTAGTTCGGGAAGGTCGGAGAGCGTGGGCGCGCCCTCGCGATTAATTTCCGCATCCTGCAAAAAGTATTCGGGACGCGTGGGCAAGTTGGTGGTCAGCTGTCGAATGAATTCCTCTTTGCTCTTTATCTGAAGTGCGTAGTTGGTGAGCCTTTCGGTGCCGATGGTGGAGGAACGCTCGGCGCGCATGTTGCGTCCACAGAGAGAACCGGCTCCGTGTGCCGGATAGACGAGCACTTCGTCTCCGAGCGTGAGCAGTTGGCGATGAAGACTCTCGTAGAGCATGCCCGCGAGTTCCGCTGGCGTGTGCGTGGTCGAGAGATCAGGCCGTCCGACATCGCCGAGGAATAGCGTGTCGCCGGTTAAAACTGCCCAGGGATTGGTTGATTTTTCTTCATCCGTGATTACCAGGCATATGCTTTCAGGAGTGTGTCCGGGTGTGTCCAGCACTGTGAGAAGCAACTTGCCCACTCGCAACTCGAAACCATCTTGCACGGCAACGTGGGGAAACTTAGCGCGAGCGTTGGCTCCGATGTAGATTGTTGCTCCGGTACGCGCGGCCAGCTCTCTATGTCCGGAAACAAAATCGGCGTGCAGATGAGTTTCGAAAATATGGCGGATCTTCAGTTCGTGTTCGTCCGCGGCCTTCAGGTAAATGTCCACGTCTCGCTGAGGATCGACCACGATTGCTTCCCCCTGTGACGCCAGCATGTAGGAAGCGTGCGCCAAACAACCCAGGTAAAACTGTTCGAAGTACATGATTGTCGCCTCAGCCGAGAGTTGAAAGGATGACGGATAGCTCAGCCCGGATCATCATAATCTCAAGGTGCATGGATTGGGAACTTCCCAAAGCGAACAAAGATTGCGCTGTTGAAATCACATTGGCAGAGGAAAACTTAAGGTTTTTTCACTTCAATTTCTGCGCTACAATGCAGACTCAAAGTATGCAGTATCCTGTTCCCCCCAGGAGGTAGTTTGATGTACCGGCCCCCCAATAGCAGTGGATCGAATCCACCGCTTGACGTCGAGTCAACCATTCGCGGCCTCACCCAGGATTTTTGCACGGCCTTCAACACAGGCAACTATGACCAGGTGGGGGCGTTATTCGCCTCTGACGGCGTGTTGATGCTTTCGAATCGTGAGCCGTCTCAGGGACCGAAAGGGATTGAGCGCGCGTTGCGGCAGTACGGCGATTCCGGATACCAGAATCTGCGCTTTGAAACCACGCGCGTGGATTACTCGGGCGACATGGCGATTGAAATGGGCCGCTACACGGTTTCATTTGACCCAGGGAACAGAACCGTCGGCGACTCCGGAAAGTTCCTGCGCGCCTGGCGTCGCCTGGGCGCTTGGCGCATCGTCGGTGATTCCTGGAGCAGCAGTGTGCCCATTGCCAGCCATGAAATCAAACATGGCGAGGACGCGAGGGTTGCCTGAGGAATCGGGAATTGTAATTGCAAGCGCCGGCTTCGAATGATAAGTTTCGGCAACTATGAATCGCACTGAATCTGATCCCATGGCTTCCGGAAGTTCCAAGGTGAGTGCTGCTGCGATCAATTCCGATTCCGACGCGGCATCGCGCTTCTGCCCGAACTGCTCGGCAGAATTGCAGCTGAATCGCTGCAAACTGAGTTGTCCCCGCTGCGGCTTTTATTTGAGCTGCTCCGATTTCTACTGAGTCGACCAGGGTTGAGCGTCGAGCATTCGTCGATCTTTAACTACGCCCTGCAGCCAAGTGCCAAGAGCTAGATGCGTCGGACCTGACACGTTCGCTCGCTTCCATCTACAATAGCTAGGCAAAAGACTTCATAATTTGAGGAGAAAAAATGCAACGCAAGGCAAGCGCAGTTTGGAAAGGCGGACTGAAGGACGGCAAGGGCGCGGTATCGTCATCGAGCGGCGTGCTAAACAATACCCCGTATTCCTTCAGCACACGATTCGAAAATACTCCCGGCACGAATCCGGAAGAACTCATTGCGGCGGCACATGCCGGATGTTTCTCCATGGCACTGTCTGGGCAGTTGGGCGCCGCCAATCTAACAGCATCCAGCATCGAGACCACCGCCACGCTCACCATGGAAAAACTCGATTCCGGCTGGGCCATCACTGCGGTTCACCTGGATGTTGTCGGCCACGTACCCAATGCGGATCAGGCTGCGTTCCAGAAGGCGGCTGAGAATGCCAAGAGCGGATGTCCCGTATCAAAGGCACTAAAGGCGAACATCACGATGAGCGCCAAGCTGGAAGGTTAGGGAGTTCCAGGCTTCGAGCTTCGGGTTCCAGGATATTGGACTCATCTTCCGACTCAAAGTCACGAAGTGTGTGGAATCTTCTGGCTCAGCTACCTAAAGCCTGTTTCTTCTTCGCCGCCGTGGTTTTCCTCAACTGGTGAGCGCGCTCGAACTCCATGGCCAGTTCGCGCGTGTCAAGATTTTCGCGGATGTGCGCCAGATGCTGCTCCAGTCTTAAAAGTGCGGTGCGAATATTTGTTTTGTTGGTGAGGGCGATGTCGCGCCACATGGAATAAGGGCTGCTCGAAATGCGCGTCATCTCACGCAAGGCGCGGCCGCCGGCTTCAAGGAGCGGTGCATCTGCGCCATATTCATCGACCAACGCGGCGGCGAGCGCGGTTGAAATCATTTGAGGCAGATGACTGATCCAGGCGCAAAGCTGGTCGTGATCATTGGCGTCCATGCTGGCAATGCGCGCTCCGATCTTCTCCACCCATTCCAAATACTCTCCGCTCAAATCGTCATAAACCTTCTGCCCCGGAACTGGAGTGACAAACCAGGCAGCACCCTGAAAAAGATCGGGGTCCGCATATTCCACGCCAGATTGTTCCTTACCCGCCATCGGATGACCGGCGAGAAAACGGAGGCCGGTGCCCTTGCGAAAGATCGTTTTAGCTTTCTCAAGGACCAAGGCTTTGGTACTGCCGACGTCCGTGAGCAAAGTCTTAGGGGGCAGCGCGGGGCCCAGTCGCTCGATCAAATCGATGATTCCGCTTACCGGCGTTGCGAGAACAATGATTTGACTGCCGCGGACTGCGTCGGCGGGATTAGTGTGGCCGGCATCAATCGCGGCCTTGGTTCGCGCACGCTCGAGGACAGGTGCCCGGTCGCAGCCGATGATTCGTCCGGCAAACCGGTGCTTCTTCAGAGCCAGCGCAAGCGATCCGCCAATCAAGCCGGTGCCGACGATCGTGATTTGGCGAATAGGCATCAGATAATTTCACCACGGAGACACGAAGGCACAGAGAAAACGCAAGGTCATACGAGGAGTCACCAGAAAAGAACGTTCTAGCATTTGCTTTTCTTCTCTGTGCCTCCGTGTCTCCGTGGTGTGCTTCTTCTCAAGCAATCTTGCGGCCGACTGCGGGCGCGATCATTCGCAGCTGATCCATCAGTTCGGAGAACTGATCGGGATAGAGCGATTGAGCACCGTCTGATAACGCTTTGTCCGGATCGTGATGCACTTCGATCAAAAGCACGTCTGCCCCTGCCGCGACGGACGCGCGCGCCATAGGGGCGACTTTGTCGCGAATCCCCGTGCCGTGCGAGGGATCGGAAGCCATGGGCAGATGGGAGAGCTTATGAATGATCGGGATGGCCGAAATGTCGAGCGTGTTGCGAGTGTAGGTTTCGAAAGTGCGAATGCCACGCTCGCACAGAATGACATCGTAGTTGCCGCCAGCCATAATGTACTCGGCCGAGAGCAGCAACTCCTCTAAAGTTGCTGCAATGCCCCGCTTGAGCAGGACCGGCTTTTTGACTTTACCCAACTCGCGCAGCAAATTGAAATTCTGCATGTTGCGCGCGCCCACCTGGAAAATGTCCACAAAAGGCAGCATGATGGCGATTTGCGAAATCTCCATGACCTCGCTGATGACCAACAGCCCAAAGCGATCGCCGGCCTCGCGCAGAAGTTTCAAAGCTTCCAGACCGAGTCCCTGAAAAGAATAAGGAGAACTGCGCGGCTTGAAGGCGCCGCCGCGAAGCGCCCGCGCGCCGGCCTTCGCCACACGCTCGGCCGTGGTGAAAAGCTGCTCGCGAGATTCGACCGAGCAGGGGCCCGCGATCACGACCACTTGCTCGCCTCCGATTTTTAATCCGTTGGCAAATTCGACTATGGTGCCTGCCGGGCGGAAACTCCGTCCGGCCAACTTGTAAGGCGCACTGATGCGGTGAACGTGTTCGACTCCGGACAAGACTTCGAGGTTGCGAATATCAAAATCGACTCGCGCACCGACGGCAGCCACCACGGTCCGCCTCGCGCCGGTAGAGCGGTGCACCGAAAAGCCCATCTCGATCAGGTGTTCCACCACCCGCTGGATCTGCTTCTCAGTTGCCGATTCTTGCATTGCGACGATCATGGGAAAAGCTCTCAGCCGTCAGCTATCAGCTCTCAGCCGTCGGCTCGTCTGCTGAGAGCTGATAGCTGAAAGCTGATTCAGTCATTCACCTTGGAATCCAATTCTGTATCCCCAGGAACCTCAGCCGTTCTCGGTTTCGGACCGATCTCTTCTTGCTGAATCTGGCGCATGATGTCCATAATGCGTTCGTAGATGCAGAGGAGATCGCGATCCGGCAGTGGCCCCGGATTCATGCCGCGCACGTTGTCGAACACCGCCCGCTCGCGATCCGGCTCATAGATGGGCATACCTATTCCCCGTTTCAACTTTCCGATCTCGTGGGCGGCTTGCGCGCGCTGGCTCAGCAACTCCACCAATCTGCGGTCAAGCTCGTCGATTTTCTTGCGCCAATCCGAAATATCCATAGAAGCTATTAGCTCTCAGCCGTCAGCTCTCAGCTCAACCTCTTGACCGAGATCAGGAACATTAATGTGCCAGCCTCTCGAATGCAAGACTCATCGTTGTTGTGCCGAAAGCTGAGAGCTGACGGTTGAAAGCTGTTTTATAAATTCTGCCACAGACTCGGCTTCTCTGCCGGGATTCCGCTCGATGGTTTCGACTATGGCGCTGCCGACGACCGCCGCGTCAGCGAATTCTCCCACTGCCGCGAACTGCTCCGCAGTGGAAATGCCGAAGCCAACGGCAATCGACAGTTTCGTGAATTTGCGCAGGCGACGAACAAGTTTTTGTGCATCTTGAGTGAGCTGTTGGCGGGCTCCAGTTACCCCAGTTCGCGAGACCGCGTAGACAAATCCGCTCGAGGCTTTCGCAATGCGTTTCAAGCGCTCGTCCGTGCTAGTGGGCGCAGCCAGAAACACAGTTGCCAAATCGTTTCGCTGCATCTCGCGCAGATAGTCGCCCGCTTCTTCCACTGGTAGATCTGTCAGCAGCGCCCCGTCAACACCGGCGTGGCGTGCGACCTTGCAAAACTTCTCTAATCCCATGCGCAGGATCGGATTCAAGTAGGAGAAGATGATGAGCCCGGTTGACTGCGCATGCTGGCGCACTTCCGCCGCCAACTTCAGAACATCGACCAACGTCGTGCCCTGGCAGAGCGCCCGTTGGCTGGCGCGCTGAATTACGGGACCGTCGGCGACGGGATCACTGAATGGCACGCCCAGTTCAATCACATCGGCACCAGCGTCGATGGCAGCCAGAACGACATCGCGAGTGGTTGCGAGATTCGGGTCGCCACAGGTGACGTAGGCGACAAGAGCGGGACGATGTTGAAAGAAAATAGGCATGGTTTGAAACGTCTGGTCAAAGCTCGCGATTGGCCAAGCGAAAATCCTGAGCTGACCTAGCCATCTAATCTCAGGTTCTCCCTCAAGATTCCGATGTCTTTATCTCCGCGCCCGGAGACGTTCACGATCGCGATGTCTGACTTCTTCATTCTTGGTGCGCGTTTGATCACTTCCGCCACCGCGTGCGCCGACTCGAGCGCGGGAATAATGCCTTCCGTCCGAGCCAACAGCGTGCAAGCGTCCAGCGCTTCCGCATCGGACGCAGAAACGTACTCCGCGCGGCCCGAATCATAAAGCGCAGCGTGCTCCGGGCCGACGGAGGGATAGTCGAGTCCAGCCGACACCGAGTGCGTGTTGGCAACTTGCCCCGCCGCGTCCTGTAGCAAATAGGAAAAGGTTCCCTGCAGCACTCCCGGTGAACCGCCGTGAAAGCGCGCGGCATGTTCGCCGAGATTGTAGCCGCGTCCGCCGGCTTCAACGCCGACGAGTTTCACTCGCTTGTCTTTTATGAACTCATAGAAAATACCAATCGAATTCGAGCCGCCGCCGACGCAGGCGATAATCGCAGTGGGCAGCTTGCCTTCGGCTTTGATAATCTGCGCGCGCGCCTCGCGGCCGATAACCTTATGAAAGTCGCGCACCATCGTGGGATAAGGATGAGCACCCAGCACGCTGCCCAGAAGATAATGGGTAGTGCGAACGTTGGTCACCCAATCGCGCATGGCTTCATTGATGGCATCTTTCAGGGTGCGCGAACCGGAGTCCACGCTGCGCACTTCCGCACCGAGCAGCCGCATGCGGAAAACGTTGAGTTCCTGGCGCCGCATGTCCTCGCTGCCCATGTAAACAATGCATTCGAAACCGAGCAGGGCGCAAACTGTTGCAGTGGCGACGCCGTGTTGTCCCGCTCCGGTTTCGGCGATGATACGGCGCTTGCCCATACGTTCGGCTAACAGGCCCTGCCCTAGACAGTTGTTAATTTTGTGCGCGCCCGTGTGGAGAAGATCCTCGCGCTTGAGATAGATTTTCGCACCCCGAAGTTTTTGTGTGAGCCGCCGCGCGAAAAACAATGGCGTCGGTCGACCAGCGTAGGTGCGCAGGAGTTCATCCAGACGACGCTGAAATTCGCGATCGCGTTTCGCTTTGTCGTATGCGTGCTCTAATTCTTCAAGCGCTGCCATCAGCGTCTCAGGGACATAGCGCCCTCCGTAAACGCCGAAGCGCCCTTTGGCGGGTACACGGTTATCGTTTTTCGCCACGGTTGCGGTTGCCATCTATGCGACCCTCTCTGTCTGACGAACGGCAGCGACAAACGCCCGGACTCTGTCTGAATCTTTCTTGCCCGGTTTCGATTCGACGCCCGAGGAAACATCCACACCCCAAGGCTTCAGGATTTGGATCGCTTCGGTAACATTCGTGGGGTTCAGGCCGCCGGCGACCACGACCCTCACAACTTGTCGCATGTGCTCCACGATGGGTGCTGCTTTCTTCCAATCGAATACTGTACCGGTTCCGCCAGGTTGCTGAAGGCTACCGGAATCGAGAAAAATTGTCTGAAAGAAGTTCCGCAGTCGATCCGCTTCCGGAAGGGAGCGCATGGACTGCAACGCCTGGGCGGTGCTGGCGAGAAACCTTTTCGCGGAATCTTCCGACTCAATAAACCACTGCGCGGGCATGGATTGGTAATGCTTGAACCCTCGCGGGAAACACCCCAAACCGTGCACCACCCTTTCGTTCACAGAGCCTAAGTCCGGCCCGAAGTGAAGTTGCAATCCTGTCAAGCCTAAATCGTGTGCGAATTCGGGCAGATGCTTCGGATTATCGCCGACTAACACTCCAACCTTCTCAATATGCGTCGGCATCTGGCGCACGATCTCGCGCACCGTCTCCGGCGCCACGTTTCGCGGGCTCTTCTCGTAGAAAACGAATCCCAAAGCATCCGCGCCAGCATCAACCGCGGTTCGCGCATCCTCGAGATTCGTGATTCCACAGATTTTTACCCAGGTCATGAAGTCCAGTTCTCGTTGCCAGTTCACAGTCTTGATTCATCTTTTGACTAAAAAGTCGCGTTGCGCTTCCGCCAGAAGCGCCTTCAATGCTTCACCGGGTGATTTCGCCCTCATTAACGATTCGCCAATCAGAAATGCCCGGTAACCGGCCGCACGCAGACGGGCGACATCCGCGCCGCTTTGGATCCCGCTTTCCGCTACAAGCAACGCATTATTTGGAATTGAGTCGGCTAATCGAAATGCGGTTTCGAGATCAACCTTGAACGTGCGCAAGTCGCGGCTGTTTACGCCGACGAGCGTGCACCCTGCGTCTAGGGCTCGACGCAATTCCTCTTCATCATGCACTTCGCACAAAACGTCAAGGCTGTACTCAGCGGCTCGGCGAGCCAGCAGCTTCAGCTCCTCTGGAGATAACGCAGCCACAATCAACAAAACTGCGTCCGCGGCGTTGGCTCGGGCTTCCAACAACTGGAATTCGTCGACGATGAAATCCTTGCGCAGGCAGGGCAACTTTGTCACGGCTGATGCCCGCCGCAGATTTTCCAGCGATCCTTGAAAGAATTCTGTGTCTGTCAGCACTGATAACGCGGTGGCGCCCGCGTCCTCGAATTCTTTCGCCAGACTCGCAGAATCGAAATCCGAGCGAATCAACCCGCGCGAAGGCGATGCCCGCTTCAGTTCCGCGATGACGGCTATGCCATTTCCGCTGGCCGATTCCAAGGCGCGTCGAAAGCCGCGCGGGACATGGTCTCCAGCCTGCCGCTCGAGTTGGCGCAGATCCGCTGCAGGCTTGCTCTCGGCCACTTTTCTACGGGTCGCCGCAACGATTTGATCCAGGCTGGCAGGCATGGCAAGTCGCAACAATTATACGGGAGGGGTATCGAAACCTTTGTCACTAGCTGGTCAAAGGAGGAAAACACTCGTCAGGAAGGCGAGAACACCGGACGAAGAGAACCGTTGGTGCCATCGAAGGGACTCGAACCCCCACACCCTTGCGGGTACATGGACCTGAACCATGCGCGTCTGCCAATTCCGCCACGATGGCAAAAAGTGATTCGTTACGGGGCTACCCATTGGGGGCCACCTTCAGGAGAGAACCACAACTGATATTCTACAGGGGCATCGTTTGCTGTCAAACGTTGAGGTCGGGCTTTAGGCTTTAGACCTTATGCTTCGTGCTTCAACTCGGTTGATCGCCGTCGGATCGGCGATAACACAATGACCGATGGCTCAACAATTCAATTCTCATTTAGAATCAGAACTCATCCTGAGTCGTTGGAGTTGGCCATGCGCATAGTACGAGGAATGTCACACTGCCTCTGCGTCGTATTGTTACTGATGGCCTGCCGCGCGCTGAACGCGCAGAATGATAATCATGATCATCGCGTTCGAAATGTTGTTCTGGTTCACGGTGCCTGGGCGGATGGTTCGGGCTGGAAAGGCGTTTACGACATCCTGGTCAAGGATGGCTACAAAGTAAGCATCGTGCAAGAGCCTGAGACGTCCTTTCAGGAGGATGTTGCTGCCACGAAGCGCATTCTTGCTGAACAGGATGGACCGTGCATTCTTGTCGCCCACAGCTATGGCGGGGCCGTAATTACTGAAGCGGGGACGGAACCGTCAGTTGCCGGTTTGGTATACGTCGCTGCTCACATGCCGGATGCGGGAGAGAATGAGGCTGACGACGGAAAGCGTTTTCCCAGTGACCTCAGCAAGTCTAATGCGATAAAGAAGACGTCAGATGGATTCACTTATCTTGATCCAGCGCAGTTTCATGAGTACTTTGCGGCCGATCTGCCCGCTGAGCAGGCCGCTTTCATGGCCCGCTCGCAAGTGCTGAACGCAGCCGTCAATTTCAAGGCTGTCATCACCACTCCCGCTTGGAGAAGCAAGCCAAGCTGGATGCTGGTAGCCGGAGCCGACAGAACTATCAACCCCGACCTCGAACGCTGGTATGCCACACGAGCCAACAGCCACAAGGTCGAGGTCGCAGGCGCCAGTCACTCGGTCTATGTGTCCCGGCCGAAGGAGGTCGCAGCGCTGATCGAAGAGGCGGCATCGCACGCCCGCTAGCGCGGTAGCCTCGTCTCAATGATCGTGATGTAATCACGGATAGCTGTTGGAACTGTTTCTCATGAACAAGGTCGTTGCCAATGCCGACGAGGCGGTGCGCGATATCTCCGATGGGGCCACGCTCATGGTTAGCGGCTTTGGCCTCTGTGGCATTCCCGAGAACTTGATCCGCGCCCTCGTTCGCAAAGGCGTGAGGAACCTGACCACAATCAGCAATAACGTAGGCGTGGACGGCTTCGGCATGGGCCTTCTGCTCTCCGCAGGACAGATTCGCAAGCACATCGGAACCTACGTTGGCGAAAATAAGCTGCTCGAACGAATGGTTCTGGAGGGCAAAGTCGAATTGGACCTGGTGCCGCAGGGAACGTTCTCGGAACGCATGCGAGCGGCTGGCGCGGGCATCCCCGCTTTCTTCACGCCCACCGGCGTAGGCACGATGGTCGCTGAAAATAAGGAGACTCGCGAATTCGACGGCCGCATGTACGTCATGGAACACGCTCTGAAAGCCGACTTTGCACTCGTGAAAGCCTGGAAGGGCGACAAGTGGGGCAATCTCATTTATCGAAAGACGGCGCGCAACTTCAATCCAATGATGGCAACCGCAGCAAAAATTACGATCGCGGAAGTTGAGCACTTGGTCGAAGTCGGCGAGTTGGAACCTGATTTGATCCACACTCCCAGCGTTTATGTGAATCGCATCTTCGAAGGTGACTTGTACGAAAGACGAATCGAGAAAAGGACGACGAGAAAGGCGTCGTAGGTGGTTGGTCGTTGGCCGTGCGACGCCCAACGACCAAAGACGAACGACCAACGACGATGAGCAAAGATGTTGAAAAACGCGAGCGCATCGTCAAGCGCATCGCTCAAGAGCTGCGGGACGGCTTCTACGTGAATCTCGGCATTGGCATGCCCACGCTCGTGGCCAACTACGTCCCTGCTGGCATCGACGTAATCCTGCAAAGCGAAAATGGCATGTTAGGCATCGGCCCCTATCCGATCGAAGGCCAGGAGGATTCCGACCTCATCAACGCTGGCAAAGAGACTGTGAGTGAAATGGCAGGCACGGCTTATTTTTCAAGCGCCGACTCCTTCGCCATGATTCGCGGCGGCCACATTGACCTGAGCGTTCTCGGCGCCATGGAAGTCGACGAGGAAGGCAATCTGGCCAACTGGATGATCCCAGGAAAAATGGTGAAAGGCATGGGCGGCGCCATGGATCTGGTGGCGGGCGCACGCCGCGTAATCATTGCTATGGAACACACCACCAAAGATCTTCAGCCGAAAATCCTGAGGAAGTGTACGCTGCCGCTGACCGGTGTCAGAGTCGTGAACACAATCGTGACGGAAATGGCAGTCATTCACGTGACGCCTTCAGGCCTGTTGCTGGAAGAAGTCGCGCCTGGCCTGAGTGCGAATGACGTGCAGCGCGTCACCGAACCCACGCTGATGCTCAGCCCTAATCTCAAGACGATGGCGGGCTGAACCGGTCTCCTAGCCCCTACTGCGCTCCAGCGTAGCTGCTCATTCGTACGGCCTCAAACTCGTCACCCTTTTGCCAGCCAATCAATTTGGTCTGCGACGCAGCTTCCCATCCCAACACAAATCCGAATCGCGCCATGGCCGCATCGCCAGTGAAATCCATGCTCGGATGATATTCGTCGCTCGGCTGATGATAGTGCTTCGAGGTGTACTCTTCAGCCTGCTGCATGCCCCAGGCGGCATCGTGCCCCTTGTATTTTGTGCCTTCGTTGATCGAGAACGATGGAATGCCCACCCGCGCCAAACTGAAATGATCGGAGCGATAATAGTGTCCAGCCTCGGGGCGCGAGTCGGGACGAATGGTCAGGCGAAATGTTTTCGCCATTGCCTCGACCTCGGGATAGAACGTAGTGCGTTCCGCTCCAGAAACTTCTACCTCTTCGGGCGAGCCCAGGGGCGGTATGTCATCGTAGTTCAGATCAAGGCTGATCTTGCCTGCTGGCACCGGCGGATGCTTGCCCAAGTACTCCGAACCGAGCAAACCCTGCTCCTCCGCCGTTACCGATGCAAACAGAATGGATCGGCGCGGCCTCTGCGATGCTTCGGCGTACGTGCGCGCGAGTTCCAACAAAATTCCACAGCCGGTGGCGTTATCGTTAGCGCCGTTGTAGATGTTATCGCCAGGCATGTCGGGGCGAATGCCGAGGTGATCATAGTGCGCGGTGTACATCACAGCTTCGCTCCTGAGTTTGGAATCTGAACCCGGCAGCACGGCCAGCACGTTATTCGATTCAAACGGGCGAATCTTGCTTACCATATGCGCTTTCAACTTAACCGGCAGCGTCACCGGATGAAAATCACGCGAGCGCGCATCCGCCATCATCTTGTCGAGGTCCATGCCCGCGCCAGCGGCCATTTGTTTTGCGACCTCGAACTGCACCCACGCCGCAACCTTGAGCTTCGGCGTGCTGTCGAGCTTAAGGTACGCTTTCTCTCCCGAATTCGAGTTGCGAACCACTTCCCAGGGATAGCTCGCCATCGCGGTTTGATGAATGAGAATCACGCCAACAGCGCCCTTTCGCGCTGCTTCTTCATACTTGTAGGTCCAGCGTCCGTAATAGGTGAGCGCCTTCCCTTTGAAGAAATTCACATCGTCGGAGGGGGGCTCGTTGACCAGCATCAGTAGAACTTTGCCGTGCACATCGATGCCCTTGTAGTCGCCCCATTGATATTCGGGAGCTTCGATTCCGTAACCCACATACACAATTTCCGCGTCCACATCGGACAGCGGTTGTTGCGTCTGGTCGTAGGCCACGTATTGTTCGAGTGGCTTCAGATCCGTAGCCGCCCCTTTCGATGAAACCAGTGAAAACGTAGTTTCGGGCGCGGGCGTGATGCCCACCATCGGAACCTTCTGCATGTAAGTCCCGTAATCGCCAGCCGGTTTCAGACCATACAGAGCAAATTGAGTCGCGATGTATTCCGCCGCAATGTCCCCGCCCCGCTGTCCCGTACCGCGGCCTTCGAGCAAGTCGTGCGAAAGGTAACGGACGTGCGCCCGAATGCGCTCGGGATCGATTTTCTGCATGGCCGCAAAGGCGGCGCCTGGCAGCCGAACGGAATCCGTCGCCGTCCGAGTGTGGTTATGCGAGGACTGCGCAGTGGAAAAACTTGAGAACACAAGAACCACGAAAAGCACGATGATGCCAGTGCGCATCCTCAGAGGCTCCTCAGAAAACAAGAATGTCGGATAAGGTTTTTATTGTACGGGAAAGTAACAGAAACGCGTTGTTACCAGTGGACTGACCCTTCGGTTTCGACTCGCCTGAGTTAGCTTGTTCATTCGGCTGCGCCCGCGACCGCGGGCTAGTTTTTCGAGCTTCAACCAGCGCGGAACTCAGCTACAACTTCGTCCGCATGAAAGACCCGTGTTACCGCGCCGCCATTGAGTTCCGCGGCTCTGCGGTTGATCTCTTCGATCGCTTTCCGCTCCCATCCTACGCTGGAAATTTCAATCTCTCCATCCTGCCCAATCCAGAAAATCGTCGGCACGTTGGTGAGGCCATAGGCGTTCGACACCGGATAGGTATTCGTGTCATCCAGCAGCACAGGGAAAGTCAGTCCGTATTCTTTGATAAACGCAGCTGTATCTTTCTTCTGGTTTTGGGAGACGCCGACAATGGTCACGTTCTTCCCACCGTGAGCTTGGTAAACCCGCTCAAGAAACGGGAACGTGTATTGGCACACCGGACAGGACACTTTAAAGAAAGCTGCGACCACCGGGCCGCGCGTCAGCGCCTCACGCAGGGAGAATTGCTTTCCATCCATCATTTGCAGCTCGAAATCCGGCGCGGATGTTTCCGCGGTCAAAGCAGCCATACTGTCTCCTCCGAAAATGTTCCGAAACCATTTCACCGCTGACTCTATTCTAACGTGGCCTTGCAAATGGCAAGCCGCAAGGCCGTGCGCACGGTTCATTCCAGCCACTGGGGATTGTGAAACGTTCCGTCAAAGTTGTGGGCTGTTTTGTAGAGCTCATATTCTCCACTCTGCGCAGCTTTTTTCGTCTTTGCCAGAAGAGCGGTCACCTGTTCCTGGCTCAGAAGACGGAAGCCGCGTGCAACCTTCAGCGCCTGTTGCAGGATCGGGAGCGAATCGCAGCCAGTAATCACAACGCTAGTCGGTAGATTCAGCGCGTACTGCAGGCACTCCACCGGTTCGGCCGTTTTGCTCTTGAGGATCAGGCTGTCACCCATGGGCTTCATGCCGAGCACGCCGATGTTGTGTTTCACCAGCACGGGCAGAACTTTCTTCTCGAAACTGTCGTAATGCGCATCCATCAGGTTCAGCGGCATCTGCACCGTATTCAAAGTGAACTTGTGCGCGAACGCCGTGTCCAGCATCTTGAGATGGATTTCCGGGCTTTTGTGTCCGTGAATCCGATGTAGCGAACCTTGCCCTTTTCCCTGGCTTCGACCACCGCCTCCATCCCTCCATTCACGACAAAAATTCGGTCGGGATCGGTATCGCGGATCACTTCGTGGAACTGCAGAAGGTCAATGTGATCAGTTTGCAGCCGGCGCAGTGATTCGTCGATCTGCCGGGCCGATCCTTGCTTGGTCCGGCCATCGATCTTGGTCATCAAGAATGCTTTCTGCCGGTAGCCGTCGCGCAGAGCCTTCCCCATGCGGATTTCGCTTTCGCCGCCGTTATAGTCCCAGCAGTTGTCGAGAAAATTAATTCCTTCGTCAAGGGCGGTGCGAATAATGCGAATACTCTCTTGCGCATCGCTCTGCATGCCGATGTGAAATCCGCCGAGGCCGATGCAGGATACGTTCTCGGCGGTGTTTCCCAGCGTGCGGTAGGGAACTCCGTTTTTGGTTTCGGCTGACCATCCATTTCGCAACAAACTTCCCGCCACTACGGTGCCTACGGTAGCTCCAAGAAACCGGCGGCGTGTAAGTTCGGCGTTGATCTTTGCGCTATTTGATGGCGTGGATTTTCTCATAAGCGTCTCCGTTCTAGGCCAGGATTAATTTAGATGATCTTGGCCGCGCGCAGGATTTTTCGCGTCAGACCGGTTAGAGGCAGAGCCGTAACGCGGGACTTCCGCACCCAACGCCCGTTTGAGTCCTTGGGAGCGGGGCCGCGCAGCACTCGAACCACGTAGTCGGTCACAGTGATGGAATGCCTCACAGTAAGCCACGCGGATGTCGTTTCGTTCGCGGTAGTCTCCGGTAACTCCCACATGCCGGACATTAGCGATGCGGCCTTCGAACGCTGAACCAGGAAGATCGATCCGTTCCGCCAAGCCAGCGTGTAATGGATGGTTCGTTTTGTCTGGCGAGTTGCCTTGGTTGGTCGTTGCAGTTCTCCGCGCGTCGCGCACAGATCGGACACCGGGCATAACAGACATTGGGGCTGCCGCGGCAGGCATACGATCGCACCCAATTCCATCATGGCCTGGTTGAAGTCGCCCGGACGCTCACGACTGAGCAACTCCTCTGCGGCGCGCCACAACTCTTCGCCTGCGAGGTTTTTCCGCTGCACACGCTGCAAAACGCGCTCTACATTTCCATCGACCACGGCCACTGGTTGCCCGAAAGAAATGCTCGCGATCGCCGCTGCAGTGTAGCGGCCAATCCCAGCCAGAGCGCGCAAAGCTTCTGCGTTCCCGGGAAACTTTCCGCCGTAATCTTTCGCAATCTTTTTCGCCGCTACATGCAACATGCGGGCTCGCCGATAATATCCCAGCCCGCTCCATGCGGCTAACACCGACGACTCCCGCGCCGAAGCCAGCTTTTCGACGCTCGGAAAGCGCCGCAAGAATCTCTCGTAGTGACTTGTGACGGCGGCCACACGAGTCTGCTGCAACATGATTTCCGAAAGCCACACCCGGTAGGGATCGCGATCCTGCCGCCAGGGCAAGTCGCGTTTGTGCCGGTCGAACCAGCCGAGCAGGCGCTGCTGAAAGCGTCCGCCGCCGGTCGAGTCCTCAGTTTCTCTGGATTGTTCTAGGGTCATTTATCGAGACCGTACAACCTGCACGTCCCAAAATCCTACAAACTTAAGAGGCTATTTCGGAGGACGCGGTCACATGGCGCGATTTTACTGCAAAGAGCCTGAGTCGACCGAAGTGGCTGGTCGCGCTACTTTCGCCGCGACTAGGGGTTTGACTCAGGATGCCTCCCCGTTGACCTTCGCTGTCGGGCAGGGAATAATGGCTGAGCCTGGTGTCCGCAATCTACGAGTGCCGGTTTACGCGCTCACGAAATCGAAGGACTTCCATGAACGACTTCAACCGCAAGGTGGAAGAAGCATCCGCACGCATCAACAAATCCGTGGCCGAGGTCGCCGCCACGGTGGAGAAGGAAACGGCGGAATTAATTGCTCATCTGAACGACGAGGTAGTGCCGGTGGTCCGCCAGCATTCCACCAAAGCGCTGCGAATCGCTGCGGAGAAACTCGCGAAGCTCGCCGACTATATGGAGAACCAGC
Source organism: uncultured Acidobacteriota bacterium (assembly GCA_963762385.1). Lineage (GTDB taxonomy): Bacteria > Acidobacteriota > Terriglobia > Terriglobales > Acidobacteriaceae > JABDBE01. Next base: position 1,157,104 of record CAVXKN010000004.1, read on the forward strand.
CTCCCCGCAAGTAGGCGCATGCCGTGATCACGAAGGCCGCGCTGACAATCGCAACAATTCCCTTGCGATTGCTGTTTTTGTTTGTCTTATTTCCTTCCTGCTGACCGGATGCGGTGAACACAAACAGGCGCAGGTGAATGTTCCGCCTCCACCGCCAATCGGTACGCCCGAATCGCAAACCAGTTCCGCCAACGCTGAGCCGGCGACCAAAACTACTGTCCCCGCACAGTCAGAAGAAGACGCGTTCCGAATTCCCGCCAATGCGAAACCAGTTTTCGTGGAAACGGGTCTCGCAAGTTGGTACGGAGGCCCGTATAACAAACGCCGCGGCTCCAACGGCGAAATCTATAACATGCACGCCATGACCGCGGCCCATCGCACGCTTCCATTGGGCTCGATTGTGCGGGTAACCAATCTGAAGACCGGACGCTCGGCGCTGGTGCGAATTACCGACCGTGGACCGTTCGTGGAAGGCCGCGTTCTGGATCTCTCGCAGGCCGCGGCCAAGAAAGTCGACGTCTGGCAAGCGGGTGTTGCCATGGTACGCATTGAAGTGATGCGCGCGCCGTCTTCCCTGGAAACAGGCGGGAGATGGGCGGTCCAGATCGGCGCCTTCGAGAAAGAACACTCTGCCGATAAGTTGGCCGATCATCTGTCCCATCGTTATCAGACTGCGAAGGTGCAATGTTTCAGCAGTCCCGTCGGCGACTGGTGGGTGCGAGTCCGCGTACAGGATGACGATCGCAAACTTGCGGAAGAGGTTGCACGCAAAACCCAGACTCCGCAGGGTTCCATCTTTCTGGTCAGGCTCGACTGAGCACCAAGAACCGCAATGCAAGAAGGCTCTCCGATCGGATATAGTAGCTCTGCGCCTTCCCCGTCCCGGCGACACTCGTGCTATGGCGCGGCGTGTCTCCTAATTCTGAGCTATGGACGGTGTCATGAACGACTGTCTGTTCTGCCGCATCATTCGCGGGGAAATCCCTTCCAAGAAAGTCTACGAAGACGAGCACACCTACGCCTTCGACGATATCAATCCGCAAGCTCCGACGCACGTGCTGGTTGTTCCCAAGAAGCACGTGCGCGGGCTGAAGGAAGCTGCGGCCGAGGATGCCGAATTGATTGGCCGCTGCCAACTCGTCGCCGCCAATATCGCACGCCAGCGCAGCATCGAGGATGGCTATCGAACCGTCCTCAACGTCGGCCCACGCGCCGGACAGTCGGTTTTCCATCTGCACGTGCATCTGCTAGGAGGACGAAATTTGCAATGGCCTCCGGGATAGGTCCAAGAAGCCGACGCGGTAGTCTAACGATTTCTTTGGCATCTTTTCCGCTCTCGAAAGACGTATTATGGTAGAGCACCTAAAAAGGTGCCTTAAGAGGCATGAGCCTATGCTTGATATCACTAAAGATATCCAATCGCTAACCACTTTCCGCCGTCGTTCAGGCGACTTCATCAAGCAGTTAAGAAAAAGCAAGCGTCCGGTGGTGCTCACAGTGAAGGGGAAAGCTGCGGCCATCGTGCAGGATGCCGAAGCCTATCAGCGATTGCTGGACATCGCCGCCCGTGCCGATGCGGAAGAGGGCATCCGCCAGGGGCTTGATGACATGGCTCACGGGCGCACCCGTCCGGCGAAAGAAGTATTCGATGAGATCCGCCGCAAACATGGCATATCTCATTGAGTTTGCCAATCGCGCGGCCCGCGATCTTGAAACCCTTTATGTGGAAAAGAACGCTGCGGAGTCGCAAACTGCCTCTCAATGGTACGCAGGGTTGGAGGAAGCTGTATACGCTCTTGCCAGGTATCCCCGACGCTGGCCTCGCGCGCCGGAAGATCGAAGGATAAGACGGAAACTGCGGCATTTGCTTTACAGAACTCCGCTCGTCAGGATGACGGCCTGCGGAGTCGCACGCGCGAGAACCCTTGCGCCTACATTCTTACTCGGCGGCGGCTTCGTCTTCCGGGGCGCCGTGGCGGCGCAGCAGCTGCGGCAGGTTCTGCGAGAAGGCCGAGCGCGGCAGAACCATGTCGCATCCGACTTCATGAGCTTTCTGCTTCAAGTCGCCCTGCACGTGCGAAAGAAATCCGATGATCGAAGTCTTCTTCAGCTTGCTCTTAAGCTTGGGAATGAGAGTCAGCGGCTTGGCGTTGGCGTTGTTCATGTCGAAGATGACCAGCGAAGGTTTCTCCTCGCCGTTTTGCTTGATTCGTTCGAGCATGTCTTTTTCGTTCTTAACGAATTCGACTTTGACATTGAGCTTGCGGGCTGTCTCCTGAATCTTGGCCTGGAAAAACAAATCATCGACGAAGGCAAAGATGCGCGAATTGGCATCGCCGTTGGGCGGGAGGGGCTCAGGCTCTACGGGAGCATAAGACGGGGCAAAGCCGGGACGGCCACCCCGCCCGCGCTGGCCCTTGTCTCCGCCAAGCGCGCCGCGATAGCTGTGATCCATGGGAGCGCTGTAGATACCGCTCATTGGCTGACGGTCGCGACCGCCAGGGTGCCCTGCGCGATTCGACGGGCGACGTCCGCGCCGCCGTCGGCGTTGCCCTCCACCTCCGGAGGGATTTCCGGGTCCAACATTCATATTGTTTCTCTTTGTGTAGTCTTGCGTTTCAGCCCACCCGAAGGCGGAACCTGTTTGCTACTTTGATGCAACCGCATTCTGCAGGTGCCTCGCCTCGCGCACATGCACCGGGAGCGCGTGGATACCCAATGCGGTTGGAGTTCATCCGTGAATGATCTTTGTCCGTCTAGGCGCCTGGAGCTAATGGGCGCGGGAGGCCAGCTAGGGAGCATGGCCGCTTGGGAACACTCTGATGGTATCTCTCGCGGCGGATGGAGCGCAAGTGCTAACTGACGGTAATTTTGCACAGAAGTAACTGTATTGTTTCTCGGCCCAGTCCGCGCCCGACCGACGACCGGGAGCGCTTACGTTCCGCTACTCACCTCGCGCGCCCATTGCATGGCTTGCCAGTAACATTCCGCGACCTCGCTCTCGGTGATATGAAGCTGGCTGGTCAAGTCACTGGCGGTTTTCCATTCTCCGGATTCCTGGGCCAACATCAGTTGATAAAAGAGCCGCAGGCGGCTGGCGCCGCCGAGCAGCACGGCTTTGGTTTCCTGATCGATGGGAATGTGGTCGAGCACCTGGGACATGGGTATCTCGAGAATGGCATCCATCAACGAGAGCAGGCCCATCAGGAACAAGTCGGAATCGCCATGCGGGATCTTGGGCGACAGTAGTTCACAAAAGCGAGCCCGGACCATGGCAGAGAGCACCAGTTCGCTGGTCTTGCCTTGTCCCGCGCCGAGGGTAGCCACTAAGCGGATCCAGCGGCGGACTTCCCGTTCTCCCAAAATCGACAAAGCGTGCCGGACGGAGTGAATTTCGTTGGCGAATCCGAAGGCGGCGGAGTTCAAATAGCGCAGCAAGCGGTAGCATAGCGCCGCCTCGCTCTTAATTAGATTCTCGATCTCGCGTACGTCCAATTCGCGCTGCGAAACCGCCTTTAACATGCGCAGATAGTTGAGCCGGTTGGCCGGAATTTCGTGGGCGGCGAGTACCTCCGGACGACGGAAAAAGTATCCCTGGAAATACAGGAAACCAGCTTTCTTGGCGGCGAGAAACTCCCCGTGCGTTTCCACCTTCTCGGCCAGCATGCGGCAGCGCCAGGGTCCGTACCGTTTGACCATTAAGGCAGCGTCCGCAGCCGATGTCTCTCTGATATCCACTTTGATGATGTCGGCGATATCGGTTAGCGCTTCGCGCGGGTCGTTCACCGCAAAGTCATCCAGCGCTATCGTGTATCCGGCTTCCTTCAGGCGGCGGCAGGCGGCCACCACCAAATCGTCGGCCGGAACCGTCTCCAGAACCTCGACCACGGCCTGTTCCGAAGGCAGCAGGGTGATGTAATCCTTGAGCAGGACGTCGCGCGTGCAGTTGACAAAGGCTCGACGCCCGTCGCATAGAACGTCAAGGCCGAGCAACATCGCGGTGTTCAAGGTGCTGCGCGAAGCCAGGTCCGGATCCTCGTGGCGGAAAAAATCCTCTACGCCATCGCGAAATAAGAGTTCATAGCCGAAAACCTTCTCATCCACGGTGAGGATTGGTTGGCGAGCAACAAACTGAATTCCAGGCTTGGCCGCCGCTTTGCCTTGGTCCGAGTTGAGCGCAGAAGTAGGGGCAGTCACTCCTTAGATATCGGCACAACTCCGTAAGAGATTAACCGGGTCAAGTTGTTCACTTGGAACGAGCAAAGCGCCACGGCTGGAGTGGCATTGTTTATTCCTCATCCCATTCGACGCTGCAGGTGTAGCACTTCCATTTATTCTTGCGGACAGGAATGGGAAAAGACAAAAGCAGCCACAGACCATAAGTCCAGAAGCGATTAAGTTTTTCGAATCCAATGTCGAGCGAATAACAACGCGGGCAGCGTGGCTGCGCATACGACTCGCCAACTTCTTCTTCTTCGAACTCCGGCGGGATCGGTTCGTCGAGAATGGCGCGAGCGGTCTCGGCATCTTGCTCATGGACCTGCAGGCGAATGCCGCCGATCGCATTCGAGAGCAGCCAGTCCATGCGAACCAGGTTGCCGTCGGCCAAGGCGCAAGCAATTCCAGACGACTCCAGTTTTCCCTTGGCCAGCAAGGCTTCGGGAACATCGCGGAAATGCTGCAGCGTGACGAGTTCGGTCGACACTTTCGAGTAGCACCCAATCGGGGAAGACAATCCCTCGCTCCTAATTCTATTATTCTATTGCACCGTAAGCATGAGCGTTACGTTATGCGGCGTAAGAGTGCTTCCCGTCGTGGCTGCCGTAACCATCACGGTGCTTGTGCCGGCGGGAGTTCCCGGATTGCTTGGTTTGCTGCTGCCGCCGCCGCAAGCTGGCATCCACAAAGTCGACACCGCCAGGATAACGATGAGGCTCAACAATCGCACACCGCGCAATCTTCGCTTGCGATTCCCCGTCGAGATCGCGAGGCCTAGGAATCCCGGAAGCAGCAAGGCATAGAAGATTCCGCTGCGGCACCCGAAGGGGTTTTGGTCCAATCTCGACGACGGCGCAGTGGTCGTGATGGTCAGCGTCCCGCCGGTCGCCGCAGTCGGGAAGGTGCAACTGGCTTCTGGGGGGAGCCCGGTGCAACTGTAGCTTACTGTCTGGCTGAACCCGCCGAGTGGAGTGATGGTCAGCGTCGTCGTCCCGCTCCCTCCAGGAGCGGCCACGGTAACGGTCGTGGGATTGGCCGCGATCTGGAAATCCTGCACGTTGTAGGGGAGGGCCGAAGAGGTCGATCCGGAGAAGTTCGTGTCTCCGCCGTAAGTCGCGGTGATGGAGTATGAAGCCCCTTTCAAAGTAGTGCTGGTTAACGCAGCCACGCCTGAGCTATTCAACGTCCCGGTGCCCAGCTTGCCCAGGGTTGCGTCGGAAAAAGTGACGGTTCCGGTAGGTGTTTTGGTGGAGGCAACGGACGGCTTCACGGTTGCGGTAAGAGTCACGCTAGTTCCAGCATTCACCGGCGAGGCGGGGGAGACGGTTAACGTGGTAGTGGTGGCGGCCGTGGTGGTAGAAGTCCAGTTGGTGAGCAGGTTGGCGACGTTGATGGAGCCAAGTCCGGTCCCCTCGTCGTAGCCCGCAGTGACCAGGTATCCGCTGAGACCACCGGTAAGCCCCGTGGGACCCGCGGTACTGTTATTGCACATACTCGGCGTCGTGATCACGCAGCCGGTCACGCCGCTTGTGGCTACCGTAACGTCGTGAAAAACAGCGTTTGTCGGGGTTGCAGCGAGGGTGTAAAGGGCGGGATTGAGCAAGCCCTGGGCGGAGCCTTCCTTCTGATCCAGGAGAGCCGCGATGCCGGCCATGTCCGGCGCGGCTGCCGAAGTACCCGAGAAAATTTCGAAGCTAAACATGCCGTTGCTCACGACGCAAGATCCTCCACCGGCCGCCAGACAGCCGAAATAGCCATCATGGTCGGAGGCGCTAAAGGCAACGTCCGGGGTGTAACGGCCAGATCGCGCAGGGGGAACGCCGGTGCCGGTCTGGTAGGACGGCGTGGGAATGTAGCTACTCACTCCGCCACCAGTCCCAGCGACTTGGGGCTTTCCGTTCCCATTGAGCGGTTCATTCCATGCGCCCTCCGGAATGTAGCCCAGGGCCGATTCGAAGCCATTGCCATTAGTCGAACTCCAATACAGGCTGGGATTGGCCGTATCAGCGAACTCGGTGCCGCCCACGCACGTGGCATAGCTCGAGGCGCAAATGGCATTCGGGCTGAGGAACTGGTTTGCAGGCGGTGTGGTGAAAGCCGTATCACAGCCGGCCGCGGCCGAATCTCCGGATGATACGAATACCGAAATACCTTCCCCAGCGGCCTCTTGGAACAGGTTGTCCCAGAACTGGACGCCGGATGCGCCAGCCTGTTGCTCGCACCCACCGAAGCTAATGCTCATAATTTTTGGAGCGGGCGTCGGCGGAGTGTCAACTACGAAGGTAGCGGCGATGGCTACGCCATCCATCGTCGAGGTATTTGCGCTGATCACCAGATTGAGCGCTGCGCCTTGAGCAACGCTGCCGGAGCGGGTGACGTCGAGAGTTGCTTCGCTCTGATCTCCGGAAGCACTTCCGCTGCAGGCCGCCGCCCCAGGGTCGACGCCGAGCGGCGGGACGATGACCGTGGGAAGGTTCGCCGTCACCGCGGCCTGAGTGGCGAAGTTGGTGATATCTGCTGTGCAGACCCGCGAGCGACCAACGATGCCGATGGTCTGGCCTGCTCCGTTGATCCCGCCGGTGACGTTGTTGAGATTGTAGATGGTGGCAAAATCCGCCGGAAAAATAACGTTCTGGCAGACGCTGCCACTGCAGAAAGTACCATCGGGAACTACGCTCGTTCGCCAATTCGACGCCACATCGTGCGCGGGTGACTGTACGATCTCGGCGCCGTGTTGCGGATAGAGTCTGACCGTGTACAAACCGCTTATGGATTTAATCACAGCAGCCAGCGCGGCGGGTATCTGCGGCTCGGCGTTTATGGAGATGCGCTTTTCCCCGCCGACCATAAAGTAGCGCATCTCGGCCCCGAAGGCACTGCCGACCGCGGAGGCCGGACCGCTGAATGTGATTCTCTGCTGGCTATTCGCGACGGAGTCTACGTGGAGATTCTGCGACTGCAGCCAGATCGTAACCGCGTGGATGTCGTGCGCGGAGGCCCCGAAGCGCTTGCCGATCTGCACCGGCGTAAGCCAATGGTGGTACTCGGGCGAGCTCGGATCCTGCTGGTCTTTCAGAAATTGCGCATACGCTTCCTCAACCTGCGGCGGGCGGGCGAGGACGAGTGTGAGTCTCTCAATCGGAAGGTCGGGGGGAACCGCTCCAGCGTCGTTCTGGGCATTTGCCCACGCCGGATGATGGCCCGTCAGTTGGACGCGATTGAGAGGGTTGACGGGAGCACGCACGAGATCTGCGTTCTGCGCAGGGGCCGCGAGGCACAAGGCGAATAGAAGTACGCACAACGAGTAGAACACCTGCACAGAGCGGCGGGGAACAGCGCTGCGGTTCGGCGTTGCAGAAATCATCATCTCCTCCAGCGACTCAACTCGCGTGCCCAGGGATGTACCTACTGCCAGGGGAAGGGTGAAACGGATGGGCCGATTATCGTGGAGCGCAACATGCGCGTCAACGTAATTATCCGGCCGTACCAAACCCCTAACCGGAAAAGGGAATCTCTTCGCATCCTTCCCGATTCTGAATCAGGAAACCTCGCCGCATACCTAGGTGATCTGGGCGGGCTCGGTTTCGACCGTTAGATTGGGCCCATGCGAGGGCACGGGAAATTTCATTTCGTGATCTTCGCTGTCCTGATTTCGGTGGCGGCCGCTGCTCAGGGTTTGCCCGAGGTTCCGACTCCACCCCGCTTTTGGGATCGAGCGAATAAAATTCTTTTTTCCAGTCATGCCGCGTTGGAGGCGATCGACTTTGGCATTACGCATCACAACTTGAGCGACGGAGGAAGGGAATTGGATCCTATGGCAAAGGCGCTGTGCGAGGGTGGAACTGCCGGCCAGTTGGTTTTCTTCGGAGGCCGGATGGCCGGTGTGATCGCGATCAGCTATATGTTGCACAAAACCGGACACCATAAACTAGAGCGCGCGTTCCCCGTCTATGCCAGCGGCGATTCGGCATACGGGGTAGCCTACAGCTTCGCCCATCGCTAACCAGACTTTGATCAATCTGAATTCGACGGAAGCGCGCGGGCGTGTTCGCCCGTGCTCCCGCAAAATCATCTCGCTCGGGCCAGGACGAGAGTCACATCATCGGGCTGCTCGTTGGGGCCAATCCAATCGTCCACTGCGGCAGTCACGATTTCGCTGATGCGGGGGAGCGGTAACTCACGATTCTCTCGCAGCAAGTCGATCAGCCGGGCTTCGCCGAACTCGCCAAAATCATTTTCCGGCTCGGTTACGCCGTCGGTGTAACCCACGAAAATCTCGCCCCGCCGGAGCTCGACGGAAGCCTCGTTGTAGCTTCTCTGATCAAACAAGCCGACCACGGTGCCGCCGCATTCCAGGCGGCGAATGGAGCCGTCCTCGCTCATGATGATGGGCGGCAGGTGGCCTCCGTTGCTGTAGGTGAGCTTGCGCTCTACGCCATTGTAGATCCCCAGGAACAACGTCGCATACTTCTCGGCGGGCGTGCTTTCGTAGAGCTGATGATTTAGCAGGGAGAGCAAAGCGCCTGGAGACAGATCAACGCCACGCAATCCCGAGGCGAGCATGACATCGGGCCCACTCGCCGCGCCCACGGCGGCGGGCTCGCGCAAGACGGGAACGTCCTGCATACTAAGGGCGCGCACTGCGGCGTGGATGGTTGCCATCAGCAGAGCGGCAGAGATTCCTTTGCCGCTAACGTCGCCGACAGCCAGAATGAGGCGATCCGCGTCCAGGGCCAGGAAGTCATAATAGTCGCCGCTGACCGTCCGCGCGGGACGGAAAAACCCGTGTACTTCCAGGGATGCGAGTTGAACACTATCTTGAGGAAACAACTGCGCCTGAACTTCCTTGGCAATGACAAGCTCGTTCTCCAGCCGCTGCTTGTCCTTCTGCTCCTGGATTAGCTTTTCCAGCGAGGCGGTCATGGAATTGAATGAGTTCGCGAGAGTCGCGACTTGATCGTTGGACTTCACCGGAATCCGGTGGCTGAAGTCGCCGCGGTTGACGTGCTGAGTGCCTTCGTAGAGTTGCGCCACCGCGCCCGTCACCGTGCGAGTAAGCCAATAAGAGATGACGAGCGCAATGAGCTCGATGATGCCGAAGATGATGGCGACGAACAGCAGCACGAATTCCACGGTGGGAGCGAAATCTCCCAGCGCGCCAAACAGCCTGTCATACAACTTGGACACGCGGGTTTGCACGATAATGGCGGCTGGATTAAAAGTGTCTCCGGTATCCCAATTGACCACGAGCACGGTAGTGGGAAAGGTGACTTGACGGTCCACACTCGCCGCCGGCGGAGGGACAGTTCCAGCGATGTAAGTTGGCGGGCGTCCATTGCCCACATCGAGCAGATATTCTCCCTCAGGTTTGCTCACGCCGATCATGTTCTGAGAACTTGCATCGCCGATACGCACACCGGACTTCGTCTGAGACTGGTCTATTTTCTGCAGACTGAGGCCGGTAGCATAGAGCGCAACCTGGCCCAGGTCGGCAGCCAAGTCCTGCAGCATTTGCTGATCGAAGGGTTCGCTTGAGAGTACCGTCAGCGCTTCTCCGCTCACGGGGGTGGTCTCCACCGCGCGCACGAAAAGTTGACTCTGATCTCGCACGACGCCGCCGAAAGGGCTCTTCAGGTGCGAAGGAATTGTAGGAGGCTGCGCAGTCGACCCGCCCGGGGTGCTGTTTAGAATTAATTTCTTATCCAGCCAAACACAGATCTGGCGGCGTGCCCAACTCTTGTCGGTCTGGCGTAAGCTTTCGATGGCGGCCGTGCTGGTGCCCGCGCCGCGCTGTATTTGAGACGCAAACTGGTGCGTGATTGCGGAATTCGTGGCCTGAAGGCTCTTGAGTTCGGTGGTCAAACTAGTGGTCACAATAAAGGTGGCGAACTGTCCCGCGAATAGATAAAAGGAAAGCAGCGCCAGCGTGATAAGCATGACCACTGGAATTACACCGATGAACACGTAAGTGACGATCAGCCGGTTACGCAGTCGCCACAGCGCCTTTGCCTTTATCCAGCGAAATGCCAGGATGGAGAAAAGAACAATGACGAGGAAACTGAGGAAACTGACCCATCCTCCGAGACTGTCCCCATAAGAAAGCTGAAATAAACCAAACACCTTCTGCAGGGCATACAGCAGCAGGTCCAGGCCCAGCAAGTACCACACGATCTGCGCTACTTTGCTGGCGGGCAGCAATCCTGCCTCGTGAAGTCGCAGCCGGAGATGGCGATAGAACAAGGCCATGGTGTAGAACCGAATTATAGAAGATCAGGCATCAGGCCGGCGTTAGGATTCGACGACGCTGAAGCGCAGAGCCTGCAGCCTGCTTCTTCAAATCTCCGGATAGAAATCGAAGAACGCATCCAGGCTGGTCTTTAGCTGTTTTTCAATATCATCTTTGCTGCCTTCGAGCAGGTGCATAGTCACATGAGCCTCGCGGCCGTTCTTGAGCTTGAGGGTCGCATCCCCGACTTCCGCAACTTCCTCGGACGGCAGCAGTCGCAACCCGTATACCAGAGTTAAATTTGCCATGGAGGGATTTTACCGCGTTGGGAATGTAGACGCCGGAAGCCCCCCTCCTCTTCGTCCTCCGCGATTTAAGATTTTTCGCAATCTTCATTTAGAATGCCCACGTGCTCCGAAACATCTTTGTAATTTTGTTTAGCGTCAGCTTAGTGCAGCTGGCAAGCGCCCAACAATCTCCACAGCCGCAGGTCAAGCTGAACATGCTGAATGTCTGCTCGCCTTCGCCGGAAGAACAGCAGGAGATTGCTTCCGCGCTGGCGCGGATTCCCAAGCAACCGCTTTTCAGTCCGGACTTTGAGGTCGATCGCGGACGCTCGACGCTCGATCAGAGCCCAGATTTTCTTAAGGCGGGAGTGAGCGCGCAATTCTCGTCTGACTCTGGAACCGCGGACTGGGTGCGCATTCGTCGCGAGTTCTCCGTGCAGGCTCTGTTTTCAACGGTGCAATATTCGTTTAGCCGCGACCCTAAGAATATGGTCGAGACTTTGATCTTTCACGTGCGCGATCCCAAAGACTTGATGCAGGTTGCTATCGAAGACAACGCTTCTGCAGTGACCACGCCCGCGACCATGCTTTCCACCAGCACTCCGGCCAGCCGGATTAAGCTGGAGCGCTTCGGGAAGTCGTCGGTGGTGTTGGGCCGCTGTGCTGGAACGGAAGGAAATCCTGCGCCGGATCAAAGCGCTTACGAGCCGCTATTTCAGAGGGCAACCGCGATCGTGAGCAACTATCGCAATCTTCTGGCGGCGCGGAGCACCGTGCCCGCGGAGTTGGCGCGGGTCAGCAGTGTGGCAGCGACCAAGGCAAAGCCCGCTGCGAAGGCGGCGGCAAAGAAGACTGTGTCAGAAAAGTCCGTGTCGCAAAACGAGTGAGTAATTCCGCGCGCTGAACCGAAATCTGAAATTCGTAATCTAAATCGTTACGCCATGGACAATATTCGCAACGTCGTCGTCATCGGGTCGGGCTGCGCCGGGCACACTGCCGCGCTCTACACCGCGCGAGCGAATCTGAAACCGCTGGTGCTCGAAGGCCACGAACCGGGTGGCCAGCTCTCGCTCACTACTCTGGTGGAAAACTTTCCCGGCTTCCCCGAAGGCATTCAGGGACCGGAGTTGATCGAGAACATGCGCAAGCAGGCGTCGCGCTTCGGCGCAGAATATAAACATGGCCACGTCACCAGCGTTGACCTCAGCGAGAATCCCTTCAAGCTCCATGTCAGCCACGAAGTGATTCACACCCGCACGCTCATCATCGCGAGTGGCGCTTCGGCACGCTGGCTGGGATTGCCCCACGAGCAGCAGTTGATCGGACACGGCGTTTCTTCCTGCGCTACCTGCGACGGCTTCTTTTTCTCGGGCAAAGAAATTACTGTGATCGGGGGCGGCGATTCGGCCATGGAAGAAGCGATTTTTCTGTCTCGCTTCGCCACCAAAGTCACGGTCATCCATCGCCGGGAAGATTTTCGCGCCTCGAAGATCATGCTGGATCGCGCCCAGAAGAACGAGAAAATTGCGTTCCTGCTCGATACGGTTGTAGAAGACGTAAACGACATTCACAAGAAAGAGGTCACCAGCCTGACGCTGCGCAATCTCAAGACGGGCAAGGTCTGGGATTTCCCCACCAGCGCGATGTTTCTTGGCATTGGCCACATCCCCAATACCAAGGTATTCGATGGGCAGCTCGATATGGATCAGGACGGCTATCTGAAAACTACGAACTACGTCTTCACCCGCATGCACGGAGTCTATGCCTGTGGCGATGTGCAAGATCGGCGCTATCGTCAGGCGATCACGGCCGCTGGCTCGGGATGCATGGCCGCATTGGAAGCGGAAAAATTTCTGGAAGAATGAATGTACGTCCCGCCCGCGCGGAGCAATCTGAATGTCACGCTTGGAACAAAACTCCGGTTCAAGCATGAACTTTCGACTAACGCCTTCGTGTACCTTCGTGTCCTTTGTGGTTTCAGCATTTGAACTTCATCAACCACGAAGGACGCACAGGTACACAAAGGAAGGATTTCGGAGGTGATGCATGCCAGACGCACAAACAACCTGTCCACACGCAAAAGAAATTCGTCAGGTCAAGCCGAGTGGTAACGGCTGCAAGGAATGCCTGGAAATGGGCGATACCTGGGTCCACTTGAGGGAATGTCTTATCTGCGGTCACGTCGGCTGCTGCGACTCATCCAAGAACAAGCACGCCACCAAACACTTTCACCAAACCAAGCACCCGATCATGCAGTCTTTCGAGCGCGGAGAAAACTGGCGCTGGTGCTATGTAGACGAGGTGTTTCTGACTTAATATTCAGTCGTTCTTATGATCGCCGTCACACCGCAGCTCACCCCACATGTGATACAAATTCCTGTGATCTTCATACAGGTGCTGGGTAGTTCTAACTCCATCTTCTCTACCTGCGCAGGCCTACGGTGCTAAGAGCGCTCTTCATCTCTCTGTCGGAGAGCCACTGGCTGCGCGCCGTCGCCGAGCGTTCCTCCATCGGGCAGAAATTTTCCAGCCGCTTTGTGGCCGGCACTCAAGTCGAAGATGTGCTTCGAGCCACGCGCGCCATCAATGAGTCTGGGCTGAGCGTCTCCATCGACAATCTCGGCGAAAACGTCACCAACGCCGACGAAGCCAGGGCCAGCGCGCAGCTCTATCACCAGTTGCTGGACGACATCGCCGAACGAAAGCTAAACGCCAATATCAGCTTGAAGCTCACTCACATGGGCCTCGACGTGGATGAAAAACTGGCCCACGACCAGGTCGCTGGACTCGTGGCCAAGGCCGCTGCCATGAACCCGCGCAACTTCGTTCGCGTCGACATGGAAGGTTCGCTGTACACCCAGCGCACTCTAGATTTCGTCCATGAGCTGCACCGTGCGCCCGGCAATCGGGGATGCGTGGGCACGGTCATTCAAAGCTACATGCGGCGCTCGGAGAGCGACGTCGAGAAGTTGTTGGCGGAAGGAATTCGCATTCGCCTGTGCAAAGGCGCTTACAAAGAGCCCCCGGAGATTGCCTTTCAGCAAAAGTCCGAAGTCGACGCCAACTACGTCAAGCTGATGAAGATCCTGATGAAGAGTTCCGTGTATCACGGGCTGGCCACGCATGACGAAAACATTATCAATCAGGCAAAGGCCTTCGCGACCAAGGAAAGAATTTCACGCGATGCGTTTGAATTCCAAATGCTCAACGGCATCCGCCGCGATCTGCAACAGAGCTTGGTGCGCGACGGCTGGCGAATGCGAGTCTACATTCCGTTCGGAACAGAGTGGTATCCCTACCTGATGCGGCGTCTGGCCGAGCGCCCGGCCAACGTTTTCTTCATCGCCAAGAACCTGTTCCGGCGATAGCCTCCGCCCTCTCCGCGGCTGTGCTCAGCGTTCTCTGCGTTTTAAGACTTCTGGGGACGCTCGCGAAACATAGAATCAAAGTCCTGAATCGCGGAGTTCGCGGAGAACACTCGCAGAGTATGCGGAGACGCCCGCCAGTTAACAGACTAAGGCGCTGCCTTCGTGTTCCGGCGGTTATTGCTGCCTCATTTCTGCTAGCATAAATACATGGGTAACCACGGCCAGACTGCGATTGCGGAAGCATTCGCCGTTCTAGTTGGCCCCCAGGTCGGCGATGAGGATATTGACCTAGTTCGCGCCGCCTTGACCGTTGCCCTGACCGAATATCCCGATCTCGACATCGAATCCTACGTCGGCCGTGTTGATGAATTGGCGCGCATGGCTGAGGCACGCATCTCTGAAGTTGGGGACGCTGCCCAGACCATCGCCGCTCTGAATCGCACCCTTTTCGACGAAGCTGGATTGCGCGGCAATCGCGAGGAATACTACGATCCCCGCAATTCGTTTCTAAACGATGTGCTCGACCGCGGACTCGGCATTCCCATCACCCTGGCCTTGATCTATATGGAGGTCGGCCGGCGTCTTGGGTTCCCCTTGTTCGGAGTGGGCATGCCCGGACATTTTCTGCTCAAACACTATGACATCGACGGCCGGGAGACCCTGGTAGATTGCTTCAACGGTGGCGATATCCTCAGCCCGCGGGATTGCCAGCGCCGGCTCGACGAAATCTATTCCGGCCAAATGACTCTGCGCCCGGAATTCCTGTTCGCCGTCAGCCGCCGCCAGATATTGACCCGGATCTTGAACAATCTGAAGACGGTTCACCTGTCCGCGCGTAACTTCCGCAAGGCCCTGCCGCTGGTGGATCTGGTGCTGGTGATCTATCCGCGCTCTCCCGAAGACGTCAAACAACGTGCGCTTTTGCGCTATAGCCTCGATCAGATGTCGGGCGCGGCCGAAGATCTGGAACAGTATCTAAAGATGTCGCCTGACGCCTCTGACGCCGATGAAATCCGCCAGACCGCATTGTCGATTCGTAGGATGCTGGCTTTGATGAACTAACGCGAGCCGCTCTCGCTCACTGAATCGCTTCGACAACTGCAAAATCTTTCATCTTGACAGGGTTCCGCCCGGGGACCAAAATACTCCGGCATTTCCCAGGCATCCGAATCACTGAGTTGTAGTAGGCCCGTATCCCTTAGGCCGTCCCCCCGGGCAAGGGCTTCCTCATTTCCTCATTCTCGGATGTCGATGGTCAATATTTTCGAACGTTTGCTGACAAAATTTAGGAGGATTTATGCGCATGAAAGCGCTTGTGTTGTTTGCGGTGACTCTGGCCTTCGCAGCTTCTGCCTGGGCCGTCGGTAAGGAGACTTTGATTTACAGCTTCGACAACTACACCGGCGACGGATTTTACCCCTATGCTGGCCTGGTGGCCGACAAGGCGGGGAATCTGTATGGCACGACTTACCAGGGCGGCGCCAACAATTTGGGCTCGGTCTTTGAGTTGAAGTTGTCGGGCGGCGTCTGGAGTGAAACCCTTCTTTATTCTTTTGCCGGGGGCACAACGGACGGAGAGTATCCAGTATATTCTCCACTGGTCTTCGACGCGGGCGGGAATCTGTACGGCACAACCGAATATGGGGGCTCTAGCAGTTGCAATTGCGGCACCGTGTTTGAGTTGACCAAGTCTGGCAGCAAATGGAAGGAAACCGTTCTCCATGCCTTCCTCGGCTCCTCACAAAAAGACGGATATTTCCCCCAAGCTGGACTGTCCTTGGATAGCACGGGCAACCTCTTCGGCACAACCCAGTACGGCGGCGTAAACAACCAAGGTTCTGTTTTCCAGCTGCAGCCGTCGAAAACCAGCTGGAAGTATAAAATGATCCACTCCTTTAGCGCTACCAACGGCGGCGCCTACTACCCGGTCGGCGGAATCACGCAGGGCGCAGACGGCTACTACTACGGCACGACCTACTACGGCGGATTTGCCTACAACGCCGGCACCATCTACAGAATGTTTCTAGCCAGGAATTCCTGGGTAACCCAGAACGTATTCTACTTTCTCGAAGGGGGAGACGGAATCTACCCTGATTCAAGCCTGGCCATGGATGCAAAGGGCAACATGTATGGCACGACCTACTATGGTGGCGCTGGTGAGGCGTGCAGCGGCGGCTGCGGAACCGTCTACAAGCTGACTCTGGGTAAGAATAATACATACGCGCAGAGCGTTATCTACAGCTTCCAGGCCGGTGTCAAGGATGGCGAAAATCCTTACTACGGCGCTGGCGTAACCCTGGATGCAAACGGTGATCTCTACGGTACAACCTACTTTGGCGGAAGTACGGAAAACGCCGGCACCGTTTACGAGCTAAAGGTCTCAGGCAGCGGTTATAAGGAGAGTTTGCTTTGGTCTTTCGACACCGTCACCGGTGATGGATATTATCCCCGCGGGGGGGTCATTCTGGTCAAGGGGAACGTCTTCGGCACGACCTACGCGGGAGGGAGTCACGGCGCCGGCACCGTGTTTGAGATCAAACCGTAGTTCTGTCTTCCACAGTTGAATCGCTAAAACTCTCGCCGCCGGGTCTCATGGCTCGGCGGCGATTCTTCTTTTTGGATCATGTACCGGCCCAGATGTATCAAACTGACCGAATAGCTTAGGTCCCGGCTCTTCGACTGTCGCTTGAAGTTTTCACAGCCTGCGAGCCGATCACCCTCCGCCGTGTGACCGATGAACTGCAAAATCTTTCATCTTGACAGCCGTCCGCCGCTGACCCACAATGTCCCGACATTTTTTTAGGCGTCCGAAGAGCGAATTGTGGAAAGGCCTCCCTCCCTTTTGCCGTCCCCCAGGCAAGGCTGTTCCACTTTCGGATGTTGAGAGAGAGAGTTCGGCTGGACTAAAACCATCGGACCGAGATACCGGCGGATCATGATTTAAGGGAATTTCTCGGTTCGGAGCCAGCGCAGAAACACGGTCGTCAGAACGCCAACGGCGAGTTTGCGGCCTGTTGTTATTCCAGGGGAAAAGAATCCGAAGCACCTTCTAAGGAGGAATTATGCGGTCTATGCGTTCTTCGCGGGCGTGCATTGCTGCGCTGTTCGCGACTTTGTTGCTAATCACGGTCACAGCCTTTGCCAGCGGCGGGCGTGACTTCGCCGGCTTCTACAAAGTTAGCCACACCATAATCGAGGGCGATCAGGTACATCTCACGTTGAATCTGCAAATCCATAACAACGGCGATGTTGACGTGAGCCACGCGATCATCACGCTGCGCCAAAACACTGGCCTCGATTTCGTGGGCGCGGCCAAGCCCGTGGCGCTCTTGCGCGTCCACGACCACGTCAACCTAAGTCAGCAGTTCACGGTCTCGCGACGCGAGTACGAGAAGTGGCATAACGGGTCAGAGCCCGGGTTGTCCATCATCTATCGCGCCAAGGGAAAAACGTGGGAGCGACCAATACAGATGTCCGCCAGGGACTTTTAGCCGTGGGGATCCTTAGGTTGCCTGGCCCAATCACGTCTCGATCGAACCATTTCTCAGGAGGAATTTTTATGCGTCGCTTCATCGCAGCTTTTGCACTGCTGCTGACCGCCCTGCTGCTGAGTATTTCCGCGCTGGCGCAGCAGACTCAGGACATAATCAGTACCGCAATCGGCGGCGGGCCCAATGACATTACCGCCTTGGATGCCAACACTAATCAGCCCACCGGAGTCGCCGTAGACAGTGCCGGCAATTACTACATCGCCGCTTACGCCGCGAACCGCGTCTACAAGGTGACTGCTTCGACGAAAGAGCTCACGGTGCTGGCCGGAGTAGGAGTCGGGGGCTACGGCGGCGACGGCGTCAAAGGCGGCGCGGCCGAGGCATTTTTGTATAACCCGGAGGATGTTGCCGTGGACACCGCGGGGAACGTCTACATTTCGGATTATCGCAATTGCGTCATCCGCAAGGTGGACACAACCAATACCATCACAACGATTGCGGGCGTGGCGGGACAATGCAACTCCACGAACCTGAATTTCCCGGTTCAGATCGCGCTCAACAGCACCGACACCGATCTGTTTATCGCCGACATGAACAACTGCGTTATCCGCGAACTCGTTCTCAAGACCGGGGCCATGACCACCGTGGCCGGCATCGCCGGAAGCTGCGGGTACAGCGGAGATGGCGGACCCGCCACCAGCGCCCAACTGTGGAATCCCGACGGCGTCGCGATTGACAGCGCGGGCGACATTTTCATCGGTGACGCCACCAATTACATTGTCCGCGAAGTGACGAAGTCCAACGGCCAAATCAATACCATCGCTGGAACTCCCCGCAGCGCCGGCTTCGGCGGCGACGGCGGTCTCGCGGTGGATGCCCATCTCAATACTCCCGTGAACATCACGGTCAATAGCGCCGGCACGGTAGTGACCTTCCCTGATCAAAGCAATCAACGCGTCCGCCAATTCACCGTAGGAAAAGACATCAACACCGTGGCCGGCAACGGCACGGCGTGCCAGGGCGCCTGCGGCGACGGCGGCGTCGCCACTAGCGCCGAGTTGTACTATCCGGAAGGCATCACCGCGACCAGCAAAACCAACCAGTTCATCATCGCGGACCTGGATAACAATCGAATTCGCGAGTTCACCGTGAACGGCGACATCAACGGAATCGCCGGAAACGGCAGCACCATGTTCCCGACTTTGATTACCGGCGCTCCCCCGTCGGGCGTGGTGTTCAACTATCCCTATGGTGTCTACGAAGACAAGTCGCAGAATGTTTTCATCTCCGACACTAGCAACAACATGGTGCGCGAACTGCTGCACTCAAGCGATTTGGTGGATTTCTTCGCTGGCGACGGCGTATACGGTTACAGCGGCGATGGTGGGCCTGCTAAACAGGCCGAATTGAGGACTCCTTTCGGCTCGGCTGAAGATTCCTCCGGCAACATTTACATCGCCGACTACAACAACTGTCTGGTCCGCAAGGTGACCCCCGGCGGCACCATCAGCACGTTTGCCGGATTGGTGGTCAACGGCAACCCGGAGTGCGGCTACGATGGCGATGGCGGCCCGGCCACCAGCGCCAAACTGAGCGGCGTGTATAGCGTCTACGTGGATAGCAAAAACAACGTTTACATGGCCGATCGCAACAATCACGTGATCCGCGAAGTCTCGAGCGGGGTCATCAACACCATCGCTGGCGTCGGAGGAAAGTGCGCCTACGGCGGTGACAGCGGCCTGGCGGTCGATGCTTTCCTCTGCTACCCGGAGGGAGTGACGACGGACCCAGCGGGCAATGTCTTCATCGCCGACACCTACAATTGCCGTGTCCGCGAAGTTACCGTGGCCACCGGAATCATCAGCACAGTGGCAGGCAATGGCGGCTGCAGTTATAGCGGCGACGGCCCAGCCACGGAGGAAGAACTCAACTATCCGCAGGGCGTAGCTGTGGATGCCAACGATAACCTTTTCCTCAGCGACACCAACAACCATCTCGTCCGCTGGGTAAGTGCGGGCGGGCTCATGACCACCATCGCCGGCATTCCCCAGAGTGCCGGGTTTAACGGTGACGACATACCGGCCACCAGCGCCCAACTCTACTATCCTGCCGGACTCGTCGAGGACCCGTCAGGAAACTACCTGGTCGCGGACCAAAACAACTTGCGTATCCGCGAAGTATCCGCGTTCGCCGCGCTGAGCGTCGCCCCGGTCAGCCTTAGCTTCCCCCTGACCTCGGTAGGCTCAACCAGCAATCCGGAAGTGGTTACGCTGAGCGCTCTGGGTCCGCTAACCGTCAACAACATCCAGACCAGCGGACCTTTCAGTGAGTCGGACGATTGTCCGACCAGCCTGCCCAATGGCACGGCCTGCACCGTGTACATCTACTTTTCACCGACCGGTTCCGGCGCGGCCAACGGTAGCGTCACCATCAACGACAACGGCTTCTTCAACGGCGTTTCCACGGTAAGTTTAACCGGCATTGGGACCGCCATTACGCTCTCTGGTGTCCCCATCAACTTCGGCTCGGAGTTGGTCAACACCAGCAGCGCGACCAAGACAGTCACGGTTACGAACACTGGCACCAGCGCAATCACGATGGGAACCATTGTTCTGAACGAAACCAAGGACTTCGCCATCAAGTCCAACACCTGCCCGGCATCGGGAAAGACACTGGGTGGTGGAGCGAGTTGCAAGATCGGCGTGGCCTTTGATCCGAAGTCTACAGGCGCGAAGAGGGGTGCGGTTCTCATCAGCGATAGCGATCCCACCAGTCCGCAAATCGCGGGCGTGAGCGGGACCGGTACCAGCAACGTGATCCTCAGCCCCAGCACCGTCGCCTTTAGCACTGAACCGGTGGGCGTGGCGGGTGCCACGACCGACATTACCCTGATCAACAACACGGGGACCACGCTGACTCTGGGCAATCCCGCCTTGACCATCAGCGCGGGCTTCGTGATTAACAAGTCGGTAACAACCTGCACCAACAGCTTGCAAATCGCTGCCAGTGGCGACTGCGTAATTGGAGTTCAATTCAAACCCACGGCGATCGGCTATACCACAGGCACGTTGAGCGTAGCCGATAGCGACACCACCAGCCCACAAAGCGCGGCTCTGAGCGGAACCGGTATTTCTATCGGATTCACGCCCATATCCGTAAACTTCGGCACCATAACCGACGGACAGACGAAGTGCGACACCGAGACCATTACCAACTCAGGTCCCGCACCCGTAACCTTCACCGGGTCCGACATAGTTGGCGCCAACAGTCCGGACTTCGGTGAGCAAGACAACGGCTGCAATACTCACGGCGGGACTCTTCTCTCCGGAGCAAACTGCAACATCAACGTTTGCTTCGATCCCAGCAAGGTTGGCAAGGAGTCGGCAACCTACGAGTTGTTCGACAACAGCCTCGGCAGCCCGCAAAAGTTGCCCATGACCGGAACCGGACAAGCGGCTAAGAAAGCTGCTCCCAAAGCAGCGGCTAAGTAGCACGCTGCAGGTTCCGCTGTATGTACTTTCTCGCCGCCGGACTTCACGTTCCGGCGGCGATTTTCTTTTCGGGCCTGCATTTTCAGGCAGAGTTTGAAACGGTACGGCCTCCCAGGCATGCGAAAAAACTGCGAAGTCGGCGACTGGAGCTTTGAAGAGGCACGGCTTCAACAGTTTGCGGAAAACGCCGAAATCAGCGATTAGAGCCTTGAAGGGGCGCGGTTTCAAGCCGCGCCGTACATGGTTTCAGCGAGCACGCCGTGGGCGAAGGTGCGAACCAGACAAGCCCCCCGGGGAATACAACTTGAGGACGTTTTCCGCAGTGCTACTCTTCCGGCGCCTCGCTCGGTTCAGCCCGCGCCAGCGGCAACTTGGAAGCGCCATTGAGCACGTCGCGTTCCTGGGGTGAGAATTGCTTTTTATAGTTGTCAGAGTCAATCTCGCGTTGCCGCGCCTCCGGCGGCATCGCCCGCAAAGCTTGGATGGCATTGCGCACTGCCTGGCGCCGGGCTGGCGGAAGCTGCTGCATCTGATCGTGAATCTGGCGCGCTTGCTGCTTCTGGGCCGGAGTCAGGTGCTCCCAGGTTTCCATCCGGTTCAGCATTTGTTGTTGCTTTTCCGGCGGTACGTTATTGAAGCGCTGCAGCTGGTTGCGCAGTTGTTGCTGGCGCTGGGGTGGAAGATTGCGGAATTGCGGATCGCTTTCCAGCGCCTTTCGCTGTTGCTCCGGCGGCAAGTTCCGGTGCTGGCGCAGCCACTCTCCCGCGTGATGCTGCTGCTGTTGTTTCTGCGGATGCGGCTCGGGACCCCGGCGGTTTTGGGCCATCGACGGAGACAAGGTTGCGAGCCCCAAAACCAGGGCGGCAATTCCCACCCATTCCGTCATGGACTTCACCCGCACTCGTATCCCCCCGGTGTCTCTCTTCAAACTCCCGTTCAGTTCCTGTAATGCGATCGTAGCCGCGCTGTGGTCGACATCACCTACGGGTTGGCCTCCACGTCCTTCTGCACTTGCAGATCATCGAGTATCTCGAAATCGGAATACAGTTCGTTATTTTTGTCCAGCGCCTGCAAGTCCCCCACAGCCGTGCCCGGTTCCGCCACCATCATGGCTCTCGGTCCCTCCGGCGTAGAATTTCTGCCAGCATCGGTGCGGAACAAAGTGATGCTTATCACCATAAGCACGGCCAGTGACACCGCCAATGCCGGCTTGCGAACCCACTGCCACCAGCCCTGCGGCTGCCGTGCCGTCTCTTCCCGCAGACGCGCGCGGAGCCGCACGTCAAAGTATGGCGAGGGCTCCGGCGCCTGCCACTCGTCCAGCAGCGCCATGGTCCGGCGGAACTCATTCAGCTTGTCCGCACAGCCAGTGCAGGTCTCAAGATGTTTATTCACTTCGGGCGTGACCGCGTCCAAGCCGGCGGCCAGTTCCGGCATCAGTTCGCACACTGCATTGCATTTCATGACGACATCCTTCATACAAACTCTTTCAGTTGCACGCGCAAGGTTTCGTAGGCGCGGAACAACAGCGACTTAATGGCGGACTCACTCAGCTTCAGAACTTCCGCAATCTGGCGATAGTCCATCTGCTGATACTTGTGCATAATGACTGCAATCCTCTGCCGTTCGGGCAGCGCCTGCACGCGTTCACGGATGGCCGCCAGGCGCTCGCGCCTGACGATCGACTCTTCCGCAGTGAGCGAGTCGTCGGGCACGTCCATGGTCAGCCCGCTTTCCTGATCCGGCTCGTCCAGGCTGACGGTATTTTCCGGACGCTGGTGGCGCGTGTCGCGCGCGTGATTCACCGCCAGATTGCTCGCGATCCGATACAACCAGGTCGTAAACTTCGCGCTCGCTTCGTAAGTCTCACGCGAACGATACACTCGCAGAAATACTTCCTGCGCCAGATCCTCAGCGACCGCAGTGTTGTGCGCCATGCGATACATAAAGCTGAGCATGGGCCGGCGATATTTCTGCACCAGATACTCGAAAGCCGACTCATCGCCAGCCTTCACCCGCAGCATGATCTGGGCGTCGCTCAGTCCTTCACTGGTGGGCTCGCCCGCGAGCTTTGCCCCCGCATGAGACGGGACACCCGCCATCGACAGGAACCCCCGATTCATGGCTACACTGCTCACATTGGAGTGAACCCCTCCGGGGTCTGAAAGTTGCGCTTCGGCGGAGTCAGGAAAATGCTCGGAACTCCCGTCAGCAGAGGGGAATGGGGGTACTTTCGCGGGAATGGATCGGTTTGGCATCCGGCACTGGCGGAAGCTCTTCGGAGGGTCGTCTCGCAGGGCTCGCTCCGGAGCCGTCAAGGCTTAGGCTATCACGGACGAGGTCCACGAAAAACTGTTTCTTTGCTACAATATAGCGGCTGATTCAGGTTGGGCGCTTAACTCAGCGGTAGAGTGCCATCTTCACACGGTGGAAGTCATAGGTTCGAATCCTATAGCGCCCACCAGTAACTAACTGGTGTTACGGAAGTTATCCCAGCCTGCGGGCTGCACTCCCATCTTCCCGATTCGGTTTTTCAGGAACGAGTCTGACTTACGGTTTAGGTTCGGATAGAGCCAGCCCAAATCCGGCGCAACTTTCAACCGGCCGTAGGTTTTATATCTGTGAAGATCAGTGAATTTGTGAGGGCGCTTTGATTTCGGCTCGCTGGGCTGAGGTTATTGCACGGGCAGGCAAAAGGTCGAAGATGACGAACGGATGGAAGACGAACTCTAGGTTTCCGGTAAAAGTGCTCGCGGCGGTTGTCATGCTGCTTTGTGTGGCAGTCATTTTGTGTGCGCAGGAAACCGGCATCAGTGCCGGCGGAAGATGGATGGCATACGAATCCCAGAATGAAATGACTTTGGTCAAATCGGCCAGATTCGAGCTCGACGCCGACAATTCGTTACCGGGAAGCGAAGCTAATCCCAAAGTCATTCTTTTCTGTACCGGCGGCAAACTGACTTTGGGCGACTTTCGCCCCAACGCCATGATCGCACCTCCGAACCGCCCGGGCTTTTGGGGGCAGCCCCAAATGGAGGTGACCGTCCGGGTGGATAACTCCCATAGCAATCACGGATGGAATTGGGTGAATGGCCACTTCCTGTCCATGGACAAAGGAACCGTGCGTGAGATGCTCGGCGCACAAGTATTCAAGGTCGAAGTTGCGACCCCTCAGGGTCCCCAGATCGCAAGCTTTTCTCCCGCCGGCCTCGACCTGGCTCGGGTAAAGAAAGCCTGTGATCTAACTCCGAAGAAGCCGTAACGGTTCATTGAGTTAATGTAGACGCGGGCGTGCCCGCCCGTGCGGCCGGAACCGCTGCCCCGGAAAGCGTGGCCCATCCACGCCGCGAGAGATCCCAAAAGATCAGATAGCCGGCAATCGCGGCAATCAATAAGAGGAAGATTCCCCAGAACCACTGTTGGAAAACAAGTTTGCCGATGCCGAACAGGCATCCATAAACCAGCACGCAACCCATCACCCAGTTGAACGCGTTGCTGGCCACGTCTCGCACCTCGGGCAACTCGGGAACCAGGCGCGCGATATGTTTCCAGCCATACACCGTCGGATGCACCCGCTTGTAAAAGCCGATTAGAGTCTGCTGCGATTCGGGCTCGGTGATAAAGGTCGCGATCAGCCAGGCGATTGTGGTAACGAAGCCGGTGATGAGTGCGGTCTTCGCGTAAACCAGGGCGTTGTTACCTGAAATCGAAACGCGACTTAGCGCGATGGTCATCGCGGCTGCGACGGCCATTGCTGAAATCTCGCTCCATGCGTTAATTCGCCACCAGTACCAGCGGAGGATGTAAACCGCGCCCGTTCCGAAGCCGATATTCAAAACCAATTGCCATCCCTGGTTGATGGAAGTCAACTGCATCGCCGTGTACCCGCTTCCGAGCACCAGCAACACAGTAAAAATCCTGCTGATGAGCACATAGTGCCGTTCGCTCGCGCCCCGCACGAAAAATCGCTTATAAAGATCGTTTACCAGATACGAGCTGCCCCAATTTAATTGGGTTCCGATGGTGGACATGAAAGCAGCGAGAAACGCCGCAACCATCAGCCCACGCAAAGCCGGCGGAAGATAATCGCGCAACACCATCACGTAGCCCTGCTCCGGATTCTGCACAAAAGCCGCACTGGGATGAAGCCCACCATTCGGCGAATAAACGACGATGGCCACAAGCCCCGTGACCACCCAAGGCCACGGGCGCAGAGCATAATGCGCAATGTTGAACCACAGCGTCGCGCCCAGCGAATTCTTCTCATCCTTGGCGCTGAACATGCGCTGCGCCACGTATCCGCCGCCGCCCGGCTCCGCCCCCGGATACCACGCCAACCACCATTGCATGCCGAGATAAACGATGAAAGTCAGCACCGGCAAAGTCCAAAGCGCATTCGTGGTCAGGCCAAGATGAAAATCGGGCAAGAACGCCACGGGATCCGCCGTCTGCACTCCCGTCGCGCGAACATTGTTCTCGATCATTTGCAGATGCATCTGCAGCGCCTGCATCCCTCCAATCTTCGCGACGGCCACCCACGCCAGCACAATAATCATGGCCATCTTCAAAGCAAACTGAAACAGGTCGGTAACCAGAACGCCCCAAAGCCCGCCAATAAACGTGTAGAGCCCAGTAAACGGAATCAGAACGAAGATGCAAATCAGCAAAGATGTCGAGCGAGGATCGCCCAGGGCGTGCTGAAAAATGTGTCCGCCAATCGCGACTTGTACCACGCGCCCTTGAGCAATCGCTGGACCCAGCAGCACCGTGATGATGCTGACCATGGCCTGCGTCACCCATCCCAGGATGAAGCAGTTCATGAAAAGCCCAAGATAAATAGCTTTGAACCCGCGCAGAAACGCGGCCGGCTTTCCCCCGTAACGAAGCTCCACCAGTTGGACGTCCGTCAATACTTCAGCCCGCCGCCAATAGCGCGCGAAGAAGAAAACGGTCATCATGCCGCCGACGCACGATCCCCACCAGATCCAGTTTCCCGCAATTCCTTGGCGCGCCACCAGCCCACAAACCAGCAGAGGCGTGTCAGCGGCAAAAGTTGTGGCTACCATCGAAGTCCCCGCCAGCCACCACGAAACATCGCGGCCGGAGATAAAAAATTCCTCGGTGTTGCCACTAGCTCGCCGCCGGTAGTAAAGGCCAATCAGCAGATTGATCAGCAAATAGCCGACGATGACAATCCAATCTGTAGAAGTAAGAGGCATGAGTTTTCCGTTGACCGGGACATTCTATCTGTTCAGGCTGAGAGCGCTAGAGGAAATGCACGATTGCGAGTGTGGGCGCGGGCGTCCACGCCCGTGCGGGTGTGCGAGTTGAAATCAATGCGGGGAGACAATCGAAGATGTAGCCGCGCCCGTTGGGTGGCCGAGCCCTTCGCGCACTTTGCGGAGGCTGGGGTGTTCAGCTCACCAGCATGGCGGACGCACCATACGCGCTATTTGCATCGGAACCCGCATGCGACATCGGATGGTGGCGTCTTCACGCAGGATTGCACGAGGAGAACTATCGACACTATGTGACGGGCGAGGAGGGCTCCGTAGATTGATTCGCAGTGGACGGGGCGGGAAACGTGAACAAGGTTAAATCTATCCAACCAGACGCCGGACTAAAAGCCCCGGCCTTCGCATAGAACGCAAAAGGCTAGGCCGCCTGGTCGTTCGAGGCACCGCCCCAGATGTCTTTTCTACCAGCGCGGCTCGCGCGGCTGCCGAGCATGACCCTGATAGTCGTCGCGTCCACCGCCGCCCCCGCTCGAACGTCCACCCCCGCCGGGCCTTCCGCCACCGCCGGGACGTCCGCCGCCGCGCGGTCCGCCAGGACCGCCGCGATCGGTCTTGGGACGCGCCTCGTTGATATTCAATGCACGGCCGCCCACCTCTTTTCCATTCAGCGCTGCGATAGCTTTTTCGGCTTCGCCGGCGTCGGACATTTCCACAAACGCAAATCCTCGGGAACGGCCGGTGTCACGATCGGTGACCACGCTGACTTGATCGACTTTGCCATGGGGTTCAAATAAAGTGCGCAGTTCGGTTTCGGTGGTGCTGTGCGGGAGGTTGCCAACAAAAAGCTTCTTCATGGATTTCCTTTTTCTGTGAGCCAACGCGAGACGTCAGGTTTCGTCGGCGGGTTTCGTTGAGTGAGTCGCGTCGGAATGCAGGGCGCGCGGTTCAGTGGAGAGCGTGTTGCCTCGCAGCTCAATGGAGCCAGTTGGTTCTTTCAATCGCGAAGGCACGCGCGGAATCCTGGGAGCGCTTCTTTTTCGCGGCTGAAGTCCGGCACTGATTATACCCGCTTGCCCCCGGAAGCAAGGGAAAATATGAAAATCGGGCTTTGGGAGATCTGGGCAGGCATCCGTTTCGAGGCTGTCGTGTGAACCGTCGACGGGACACGGAGATTACTTTGGAGATAGCTCAGCCGCGGGCAAAGTTGACTGATCTGCTATAATGTACTTGCGTTAGAACGAAATCGGTTGTCGAGCAGCTTCTTGCATACTAGCTAGTCCTGCCCTCAGTACCTCCGACTCGCACCAACGTAAATAATCTGAAAAGGATACAAGCGACAAAATGGCAGAACAAGGAACAGTAAAGTGGTTTAACGACGCCAAGGGCTACGGTTTTATCAGCCGCCAGACTGGCGAAGACGTTTTTGTGCACTTCTCGGCTATCCAGGCGGGTGGTTTTCGCAGCCTGCAGGAGGGCCAGAGCGTTGAGTTCGAGGTCACCAAAGGGCCAAAGGGCTGGCAAGCTGAGAACGTTCGCCCTCTGTAAACCGGCGACGTTTAACTAAAAATCCGTGCCCGTCAACCGCAACAAGGGGCGGGCACGTTCTACAGAAATATAATTCGCACTCCGGGATGGAGTCCTCTGCATGCAGGCTGAATCAAAAGGTTCTTTCGCCGTTATCCGCTACAACTTGCGCACCTATGAATCCGGCGGCGTTATGGCCGTCATTAAAGGCAAGGAAAGCGCCGAAGCCGTTCTCAAGCAGTTCGAACAGAGCCAGACTTCCGAGGATCGTCATATTGGCTGGCGCTACTTCCTCGAAAAGACCGACCTGAAGGCGGGGATGGATCCCGTCGAGGCCACGGCTCTTCGCCAATCCCGTCTAGAGATTCGCGAAGCCGAAGCCTAGTCTTCCGGTTTTTTCAGCTCTTACATTTTTCACAATCAATCAGAGAGACAGTCATCCCGAGCGGGGCGAGGGATCTGGGTTCTTGTCCGCTTCACCGAGCGGTCGGACGTCAGTGTCGGCGCTCGGTCTGTCGCAGGATAATTGCGAAATTGCGGCCGCCGAACGCGAACCCTTGCTCGATGCGTCCGACGACTGCAAGTTTGGCTCCGCTGGCGGGAACGCCGAATCTTTCGCTGAAGACCCACATGGTTCCAGTTCCATCATCGAGCTGAAAGACGCCGCTCCCCATCGCGCCAAATGAATCGGTCACCCGTCCCGCTATCGAGATCTCTTTGCCAGCGAATCGGCCTGGATCCTGGTTGATCTTGGCAATGCTCTCACGCGGCGGGCATCCCGCCATCAACACCCCCGCAACACTCAATAGCAACACGCACAGAACCCTGATTCGAATGCTCTTCACGCAAGTCTCCAATACTAATTAAAGATGAAGCTGCGAGTTATAAACCCAACCCCTCGTCGGAAGTTGTCCGAATCGCGCTGACGGACTTAAAGTAAACATAACGGAGAAATCCTGTGTCGATGCTGGAACATATTGGGAACCTGTTTTCTTACGACGACTGGGCGAATCGCGAAGTCTTAGGTTCGCTGCAAGCCCTGAATGCGCCGCCCGAACGCTCGATCAAGTTGCTGGCGCACATCCTTTCCGCCGAAAGGTTGTGGCTCGAACGCCTACTTGCCCAGAAGCAGACGCTCCCAGTTTGGCCGATCTTCACCCCTGGGGAATGCAAGTCGGAAATCGACCAATTGCTCGGACGTTGGAAGAGCTATTTGGCTTCGCTCGGCGAGGCTGGCCTCTCCGAGTCGCGCACTTACAAGAACACCAAAGGCGAGACCTTCACCACCAGGAAGCAAGACATCCTGCTTCACGTGGTCATGCATTCGGCCTATCATCGCGGGCAGATTGCCGCGGATATGCGCGCCGCCGGATTCACTCCGCCCTACACCGACTTCATTCACGCCGTCCGGCAGGGGTTTGTAGAATAGGCGAACCAGCGGATGGATTTTGACGGCTGGGGCTTCCGAGGGAGAACGTCGCCGCCACAACTGCCAGAAGTGTGAGTGGCGACAGAGCGAGCAGCGTGTACTCCGGCACGCCCGCCGCTATGCGAACTCGTGATGCTCCGACCAGAAATGAACTGAATGCGAGAATGATCGCAGTTCCCCATTGCCACAGCAGGCACGCCATGGCTCCCTTGGTTAGCGCGCGCGGAAAAACCCCAGCCTTGAAAATGGCTTCACGGTGCGCCAGCAGAACCAGCAGCGCCGGTATAAGAAGAGGCTGGTTGTATGCAGCCAGCTTGGGAATCACCGCCAAAGTTACCGTTGCTACCCACGCCAGGGCCCAGCCAAAATGCTCGGAGCCTGCGGCCGCTTTGCGCCACCGCCAGCAATAGAGAACGAGCGCTGCCACCAGCGCTGCCGTCACCATTCTTGCCAGCCAGGCGGGGAGCAGGACCTGCAGAATCGATGGATCAGCTGCGTATTGGTTGTATTCCCAGATCGCCCGCAAGAATCTTCCCACCCATCCGGGCGAGACTCCATTCGCCGCGAGGACCAGCGCCAAAAAGCTTCCGAGAAAGCTCCAAACGATCGGCTGGCGTTCTCCCCAGCGGGCGATCGTCCACAGCATAAAAAAGAAGATGAACGGTCCCGAAATCTGGGGCTTGATGGTGGAAAGCGCCAGCAGAAATCCTGCCAGCACGAGCCAGCGGCGGACTGTCGCTGCCGCTGCCGCCGCCAGCATAAAGACCACCAGGGTCGCGAGGTTCTGCTGAAAATACTCAGAAATGGCTGCGGAAGTGCTGAGCGCCAGCACCATCCCCGAAACCCTGAACCTTAGGCTGGTGCGGAATCCGACCGCGTACATCCAGAGAGGAACACAAAGCGCCAGGCTCAGCAATCCCAGCCAGCGGAACATCTCAAGTACGGTTTGAAGGGGTAGATCGACGGTGGGCGCGAGCAGGAAGATGACGTACAAGGGATAGGCGAATGCAACCTGATCCTTTGGATCGGAAGGATTGTTCGGATCGAGTGGCCGTCCATAAAAGCCGAGTTGGATCTCGCGGGTCACTTCTTTGCTGTAAGGATCTCGATGGTGAAGCAGTGCCTCACGCGCTCCCAACCAACGGGGATAGAGATCGGAGTTGTTCCCAATCGGAATTTTCTTGGCCTGGGCAAAAAAGGTGTTGGAGGGCACCAGGAGGGTTTCCGCCCACCGCCACACACTGAAACAGACCAGCAGTGAGGCTGCGAGCAGAAGCCACGACCGGTCGCGCCCGAGCAGATCGAGTTTCACGTTTGCATTCTACCCTCCCTCGTATCCATGCGCCGCCTTCTTCTCAGGAGTATATTGTTCAGTTTGCTTTCGAAAGTTGCGGTATGGTTGACTGGGAGAACATGAAAAAGCTTTTCGCGTTGCTTGTTTTGCTTCTCTTTAGCGGGTTCTCGTTGGCACAGTCCCCGGCGCAATCCCAGGCGCAGTCCCAGCAGTCTCAGGCGAAGTCTCAGGTCGACCCGCTTCCCGACCCCATCTCCAACAACGCTGTCGCTGCACTCAGAGTTCATTGGCAGCTCTTGCTGTTCTCTTTCATGGGCATGGGTGCGAAGAAGAATGGGGACGCAATCACGAACACCGCCTTTTCCCTGGACGCGACGGAAGGGAACTGGTCGGCGATCCATCCTGTTCCTGGAACGGCGGGGCGGATCGGGGCAATGGCTGCGGGGGTGCGCGATCAGTTGTACTTGTTTGGCGGCTACGTGGTCGATGCGCAAGGCGGGGAAATGGTCGTCCCTGACGTGGGTGCGTATCAGCCTTCGCACGACCGCTGGTTCCGCAGCGCCGATATTCCCAAGCCGGTTGCTGACTCCGTGATTGGCGTCTATCGCGATCGCTACGTCTACCTGGTTGGCGGCCGCTCGAGCACGGGTGCGGTCAACAGCGTTCAAGTGTACGACGTGGAGAAAGACAGGTGGGAGCAAGCCACGCCAATTCCGGGACCTGCGGTCTTCGGCCATGCCGGCGGTCTGGTCGGCGAGACCATCGTTTATGTCGATGGAGCTCGCGCGAATCCATCCGGTGGTCCGCGCTACGTTGCGTCCGACGGGTGCTGGATGGGCAAGATTGACCATCATGACCGGACCAAGATTGAATGGACCAAGTTGCCCAATCATCCGAGCGCGGCCCGTTACCGCATCGCTGGCGGTGGTTCCGAAGCCGATCAGAAGATCTATTTTGCGGGTGGAACCGACAATCCTTACGACTACAACGGCATTGGCTTCGACGGCAAACCGGCGGAGCCGTCGCCGGTGACCTTCGACTTCAACCTGCGCACCAAGAAATGGGAGACCATTAACGACAACACTCCTGATCCGACCATGGATCATCGGGGATTGCTGGTGACGCATGAAGGTCTGGTTCTGATCGGAGGCATGGAGAAGGGACAGAACGTCACCGCGCGAGTCACGCTTTTGCCGAAAGAACCGAAAGGAAAATAGAAGGAATCCGCAGCCTTCGCGCTCGAGTCCTGAGTCCTCACCGCGGGAGGAACATGGGACGCTCAAAGCAAACAGCATAACAATGGGCGGGAACCAACAATCCCAACCACTTCTTGGTTATCTTGTTGTAAACTTGCGGACAAACACATTCTAAGACGTTACGCGAGCTGCCCCCACAGCCGGTCGAGGACACGCGGACTTTATGCAAAAAGACGCGAATGCTGATGACAAGAACGTAAACGATCGCGCTCGTGCGGGGAAGAAGCCGTATCAAAAACCGGAGTTCCGGTACGAGCGGGTCTTCGAAACTATGGCTTTGGCCTGTGGCAAAATGAGCCCCACCGAACTGCAATGCCGCTTCAATCGGAAGAGTTCATAGCTATCCCATGGCGGTCATGACCGAGGCTCGCGGCGATCATAAGCTCGATCTGGCGGCGGAAGTTCTCCGCGCGGGCGGCGGCATACGCCTGCAGACAATGGGAAGCAGCATGCTTCCGTCGATCTGGCCGGGTGATGTTCTCTGCATCGAGCCCAAGTCTGCGGAAGAGATCGTTCCGGGAGACATTGTGGTGGTGGCGCGGGATGGACGGTTTTTCATCCATCGTCTGATCGAGAAGCACGAGTCAAGGTGGGTTACGCGCGGAGATTCTCTTCCCCAAAATGATCCTCTCGTGAAAGAGGTTCAAGTGCTGGGCAAGGTTTCCGTTATTCAGCGGAAGACCGGAGCTTCGGTTCCGACTTCGCTCTCGTGGCTGAATCGCGGGCTGGCATGGATGCTGTGCCGTTGGGATTTATTCCGGAACGTCGTCCTGCGCATGCATTTATTGCGCGCCCGCCTCGCGTGCCCATGAGCCATACTGCGCAGATCGCGGCGAGTGAACCGGTTGCCATCGAGATTGGCGGGATGGCGATCGCGCTGCATACACAGGACCTCGCGTTTCGTCAGCTGCTCGAAGATCGCTATGCGGGATTTATAGAGGCTGGCGCTCGTCCTGAATTCGAATTCGATATTGATCTACTCGATCCCGCGGGCCAGTTCGAGCCTTCGGAAATAAAGCACGCTGACGACGATGTGCAGGTGAGCCTGCAGGACGGACAGTGGCTGCTGAAGCGCGGCGACTTCCACGCGCGGTGGGATGCATCTGCGGGTCGCGGTCACATTCGGCAATCACGCAACCCGTACGCCATCGACTCGGTGCTGCGGATCGTTCACACGCTGATTCTGGCTCGGCAGGGAGGATTTCTGCTCCACGCCGCCAGCGCCATTCGCTACGGACGTGCGTTCTTGTTTGCCGGCGTATCGGGCGCGGGCAAGACAACCATTTCTCGTTTGGCGCCGTCCGATACCACATTGCTGACCGACGAAATTTCCTACGTGCGGCGCGCTGGGGACGCGTACGAGGCTTGGGGCACGCCCTTCGCGGGCGAGTTAGCGAGAGTAGGTGAAAACCGGGCAGCGCCCTTGAGCACGCTTTTCTTGCTGGAGAAAGGTCCGGAAAACCGGATCGAGGAGGTCACTGCAGCGGAAGCAGTCCGGTTGTTGTTGCGAAATATTTTGTTTTTTGCCGAGGATCCGGAGCTGGTGAGTTTAGTCTTCCGTTCGGCGTGTGAGTTTGTAGAAAAGGTACCTGTGCGCCGATTGATATTTGTTCCCGATCAGAGCGTGTGGCAGATAGTACGCTAGGCACTGGAGACGACGTCATCGCCGAGAAGTACATTGCGCGAAGTTCGGCCATTGCTGCCCGCCTGATCGGCGGCGAAATGATGATTATGTCGGCGGTGGACTCGACTTTTTTCACTCTGAACGAGGTCGCCACGTTAATCTGGCAGGCGGCGGATGGTTGCACGCCGTTGTCGGATATTGTGGCCAGCAGGGTTTGCCCGGAGTTTGAGGTCGATCCCGAGCAGGCGCGGCGCGACGCTGAGCAGTTCGTGAGCGATCTTTCGCAACACGGTATTTTGTTGGTAGCAGAAACGCCCATCACGCCGGCGTCGCCGCCGGAGGCGCAATGAGTCTTTTGGCGGAAATGAATCAGAAGGCGCTCGGGCTGGGCATTCCCATCAGCGTGCATCTCGACATTACTTATCGTTGCAACGAGCGCTGCGTGCACTGCTATCTGGATCACGACGATCACGGCGAGATGACGACCGCCGAGATCGAGGACGTTCTGGACCAGCTCTCGGATGCTGGAGTCTTCTTCCTTACGCTTAGCGGCGGAGAAGTTTTGATGCGCCGTGATTTCTTTGAAATCGTCGAACACGCGCGCCGGTTGTTGTTTAACGTCAAGGTGAAGACGAACGGAGTGATGATTCGCGAGCCGCAAGCCCGGCGAATTCGCGAGTTGGGCGTGGAGCAGGTGCAGATCAGCGTTTATTCGCACCGTCCCGAAATCCATGACGCCATCACTAAGTTGCCGGGATCGCTGAAGCGGACAATTGAAGCGATTCGCTTTCTCAAGACGCAAGGCCTCAAGGTTGTGATTGCCAACGTGCTCATGGGCAGCAATTTCTTCGACAACGCGGGAGTGATGGCCTTGGCGAAAGAGTTGGGAGTTTCTTTCACGCTCGACCCGACCATCACGCCGAAAATGGACGGAGACACGTCAATTCTGGCGCTGCGTATTCCTGGGTCTGAGTTGAAGCAAGTTTTCCGCAGCGAGGGATTGGTGGGCGATGTAGAGGAATTCTGCGCTCCGCCGCCTCCACCGGGCGAAGACATTATGGACGGTTTGCCGTGCAGCGCCGGCCACACCGCTTGTTACATTTCTCCGTATGGCGACGTTTTTCCTTGTGTGCAGTTTCCGCTTCCCAGCGGCAACGTGCGGCGGCAGAGGTTTGTCGATATCTGGCACAACTCGTCGCAACTGAAAGATGTCCGCTCGATCCGGGCCCGCGATTTGCCGATCTGCTCGAGTTGCGCCCACGTGGGAACGTGTACGCGTTGTCCAGGGCTGGCGTACATGGAAGGGAACATGCGTGGGCCGTCGACCGCCGATTGTGAGAAATCGTTTCAGCGGACGGGTATCGCCGCTGCGAATATGTTGTCACGGACGCGAGTGGCTTCTGCTGCTTCGTTGATTCAGATTCAGGCGGCCGTGTAGTTTCCTGCCGTCCCCGCACGATCTTTTCCCCCGCGGGCTTTTTCCATTGCACCTCGGTCACCATGCGGGAATCCGGTTGGTCACTGTGGGTTACGAAAGTAAGGATGAAGATTCCCGAAACCTAAGCGAAGATAAGAATGGAACGATGCTGGAATTTTGAGGACCGAGACGATGCGAGGGTATTCATTCCGTTGGTTCGGCGTCACAGCTGGGTTGCTCCTGCTAGGCATTCCTCTTTCGGCCCAGGCAGTGAAAGACGGAGCCCCATCGGGCGACGCGAGCAACCAGACGACTCACTTGGGATATCCGCAGGACTGGAGTTCGCGGCACCTGCTGATGCCGGGGCTGCGAGCCGAGGATGTCATGGCGGCGGGAGAACGCGACCCGCGGCATGTTTACAACATGGTGATGCGGCAAGTGGCGGTGGAAAATGGACGCTGGGGCTGGCCACGGCCGCGGCCGCGACGGCGAATCAAGATCGACTGGTCGGTTTCGCTAGAGAACGGCTACGTGCCGCAAAACCAGTTTCCCGCGAAATACCAGTTTGGCATAGGGCAGGAGAATTGCAATTCCGATTACGCATTGTTTGGACTGACCGTCACCACCGGGACGCAGGCCAACCTGGTCGGGATCAATAATCTATACACGACCGGAACTTCGCCGTGTAATGGCGGGGCTCCCTGGGTGGCCTTCGCCTACAATACGGTTACGCAAACGGGAGGGCAGATCCGGACGTCGCCGACGCTGTCGACCGACGGGACGAAGGTGGCGTTCGTCGAGAGCACCAGCGGAGGTTCTTACTTCCACGTCCTGGTGCTGCCGAATCCGATTCCGACGCCGCCGTCGCAGTCAGGCACGGTGTTGAGTCCGCTGACTCCCACTTCATGCACGACCCCGACGACGCCGGGCTGCATGACGACACTAGCCATCCAGACCAGCGCGACCGATTCGAATTCCTCACCTTGGGTGGATTACAGCGCGGATGCGGCATACGTGGGCGCCGACAATGGCGTGCTTTACAAGATCTCTCCGGTATTCGGGAACGGCGCGCCGGCGCTCGTCACCACCGGGGGCTGGCCAGTCACGGTCTCGACTCAGACCACCAAGGTGCTGACCGCTCCGGTTGTCGACGACAATGCAGCCAGGATTTTCATTGGAGACGGATATGGCTATTTGTACGGAATCAACATGACCAATCCGGGCACATCGATGGCGCAGGTGACGGTGGGGTGGGTGGGGCACGGCGCCGGGACGGGGGTTGTAGACCCGCCATTCGCGGTCACGGATCCCGCCAGCCCCGCCATCGACCAGGTTTTCGTATTTACAGGATGCAGCACAGTGCTGGGCATTGGCGGGGCGGTCAGCCAGATTCCCGCGAACTTCACAAGTTCCACCACGCTCACCACCAGCAACACCGTGGATCTGGGTTCGGGCAGCGGGGACGGGGACTGTACGACGGATAACGCCCATTCGGGTGCGTTCGATAACGCCTTCTGGTTGAATGGGTCGACGTCGGGGCACTTGATCGCATGCGGATTCGTGTCGGGGACCACGAGCAAACCGCTTATCCCGTCGAATCCAAAGATGTATTTCTTCCCCTTCGCGAGTCACGTCATCACCAGCACGGGATCGTCTACCTTTGTGGTGAACAAGACGGTGGTAGGGGACGAGTGTTCGCCCTTGACCGAGTTTTACGACGGCACGACCGACCGGGTGTTCTTCGGAGCGGGCGGCACAACCGACGGATACTTGCAGAGTTCCACCATTACCACCTCGTTGACGACACCGAACTGCACAGGCCTGCCGACATCCAGTTGCGTGGCGTCTCCGAGCGCTCTCGGAGGAACCAGCGGGATCGTGATCGATAACCAAGTGTCGAACGGTGGGGCGAACATCTACTTCTCGACCATCGCGGCGGGGTCCGTGAACGGCCAGAAGTGCAATGTATCCGGCGGAACTGCGAATCCCTATTGTGCGGTGAAGCTGACCCAGTCGGGGTTGCAGTAAGTTCTCTGGATGCGCACGCGAGAACTCGATTTTCGAGCGACACCGTGCAACCGGACATTGGAGAATCCGCCGGTCTCGTCGTCACCCGCCGTTGCGGGACTACCGGCAACGGCATTAATCCCTTTCCATCGACTACGCCACCGCGTCGCCTGGCGTGAATAG
The DNA here is from genome assembly GCA_963762385.1 of uncultured Acidobacteriota bacterium. GTDB lineage: Bacteria > Acidobacteriota > Terriglobia > Terriglobales > Acidobacteriaceae > JABDBE01. The sequence continues at coordinate 1,194,156 of CAVXKN010000004.1, forward strand.
AGTCTGCCCGGGCCAGTTCTGCCGCGTTAGTACACTCGACCATGGTTACCGAGTCTGGCACGGATGGGCCATTCCTTGTATTGGTGCAGAGGAGCACACTGGATTGCAGAGACAATCCAATGCCGCAAGCGTCGATGCAAACCGAGCTTTTCGTCACCCTGGTCCAACACTACGAGCAGGATCCGCGCGAATTCGTGAGGCTGCCGCAGCAGACCGTGGATTCGTCCGTTGCGCGGATCGCAGTCGCCGAACTGCGCAACGAAGGCTATGTCGAGGAGCAGGTGAGGGGAGTGGTCCGGCTCACGCCGCGCGGATATCAGGTGTACCGCAGCAAGCCGCTTCCCGCCGCTTAGCGGTCTGTGAGAAAGCCACCAATCGCTGCAGCGCGAGAATTTACATTTTGCTGACAAAATCGCCGCCAGGATCTGCTAGGCTCCGTTGCGCTGAGAAAGATTGACGGATGGAAAGACCTCGTCTCTGGTTGAAGAAAGTTGCACCTCGATCTCTCGTCCGTATTCTCACCGCTTTGCTGGCGATATCCGCAATAGCCTTGCCAACTAAAGCGCAGGACGAAACGCCGAAAGTGGAGGTGTACGCAGGGTACGACTATGTTCGAGTGAGCGACCTCGGCATTTCCTACAACTTCAACGGTGGCAGCGGTCAGCTCGCCTACAATGTCAACCGCTGGCTCGGGATCGTAGGAGACTTCGGCGGCTACTACACCAGCGATGGCTTCCATGCGGGAGTTCTCTCTTACATGGCCGGACCACGAGTCAATTTTCGCGGTCATGGAAAGATGACGCCGTTTGCACAGATCCTGTTGGGGGGAGCCCGAAGTATCGACAATTCGCCCCTGAACGCCTTCGCGATGACCGTAGGCGGAGGGCTTGACTATAAAATCTCCCAACACTTCGCGATTCGACCAGTTCAGGCCGAATACTTCCTGACGAAGTTCTCGGACGGTGCAAGTGACCGCCAGAATAACTTCCGGTTTGGCGCGGGAGTTGTGTTTCAGTTCGGCACGCGATAAATCGCGCTCGGAAATTTAACTAAGGTGCAGAACCGCATGGGAGAACTTCACTGAAAGCCGAGCAGTTTGCCGATTCTCCGGGAGTTCGAAGAGAACGGATGATGCTGGTAGGTCCTATAGCAATGTCACTCTTGACTGCCGAAGCGGCGTGATCTATAACGCTTTTCGCTGAAGGCATTCTTTTCTTGCCCAGAGACCCCTGTTGAAGAATCCGCTCGTCCAACTCACCTCTGTCCAGGCCCGCCGAATCTGGCTGCATGCCCAGTGCCTGGACACCACCGAACCCTTCGGCTCGGGCCCGAAGGCCACGCCAGCAGCGGTGGCGCACCTGGGCTACTTGCAGATTGACACCATCTACGTCATCGAGCGCAGCCATCACCATATCCTCTACACGCGCATCCCTACGTATCGGCGCGAGCATCTGCATCAGGCACAGAGCATCGACAAGACCGTTTTCGAGTATTGGACGCACGCCCTGTCGTACGTGCCGACGGACAGTCTGCGGTTTTATGTGCGCGATATGCGCCAGGCGCACCAGGATTGGCAAGATCGCAACAGCTGGTTCGGCAAGGTTTCAATTCGTGACCTGCGCCGAGTGCTGTCGCGCATCCGCAGGCACGGCGCACTCACCATCCGCGACATCGAAGACGAGCCAGTCGAAAAAGACTACGCTTGGGCCAGCCGCAAGCCTTCCAAGCGCGTTCTGGAGCTGGCCTTCTACAAGGGCTTGGTGACGATTAGTCAGAGGGTCGGAATGCTGAAGACGTATGAGCTCATGACACGACATTTCGGTTGGAGCCGTCTGCCACGCGCAGCGACCGAAAGGGAAACTTTGAACTACCTGCTTGATCGTGCCCTGCAATCGCAGGGGATCGTGAGTGTGGAATCGATCTGTTATCTGGACGCTCCACGCAAAGTAGCGATGAGGCGTCTGCTGGAGTCACGAGTCCGTCGAAAGGAGCTGATACCTGTGCAATTGGAAGGAGCGGCCCGATGGCTTCACTGGGTCCGTCCCGAGACTCTCGATGCCGTTCTCCATGCGGCGCAGGAACAGATTCATATCCTGTCCCCCTTCGACCCGCTGATCATCCAGCGCAAGCGACTCCGGCTCTTCTTCGATTACGAGTACCGCTTCGAAGCTTACGTTCCCAAGCACAAGCGGGTATTTGGCTATTTCGTTTGTCCAGTCCTGATCGGGGATCGTATCGTTGCCGCCCTCGACCTCAAAACCGACCGGTCGCAGAAAAAACTTCTGATGCAGCGCTGGCACTGGATCGGCCGCGAGAAGACCCGCGCCCATCAGCAGCAGGTGGAAGCCGCTTTGCACAAGTTCGAGCAATTCCAGTTGTGTCGGAGTTAGATCGAGCGGTTTTAAGAAAGATCCAAATTTAATCGGCTTGGCAGGAATTTCTGAGCGGACTTTATTCGTAACGCAGGCAGACGATGGGATCGAGGTTCGCCGCAAGATTGGCGGGATAAAAGCCGAAAAACACACCGACTGCGACCGAGATGGTGAACCCGATCGCCACCCATACGTACGACAATGTTGCGGGAATCGAAGGCACAAAAGTGCGCACCAGTGTCGATACGGCAGCGCCGATCAAAATACCAATCGTTCCGCCCACCACCGTGAGGACGACTGCTTCCAGCAAGAACTGCAGGCGGATATCGACACGGCGCGCGCCGATGGCTTTGCGCAACCCAATCTCGTGAGTGCGCTCGGTCACGGAGATGAGCATGATGTTCATCACTCCGATGCCGCCGATGAGCAATCCGATGGAGCTGATTACGCTGGTCAGAATTACCAGCGCTCCCGTAAGTTGATTCCATAGGTTGCTAAGGAAGTCAGGTGAGCTTATCTCGAAATCATTGTCCTTGCTGGCCGGAACATGCCGCAGGCGCCGCATGGCCTGAATCACCTCGTCCTGCGCCGTTTGGCGGCTGACATTCTCCGGGACGGTGAAAGCCATGACCAGCTCTTTGGCCTCGGGATACATCTTCTTGAAGTTGCTAAGCGGGATGACGGCGAATGCGTCCACCCCCGGACCTACGAATAGGCCGGGATCGTGTTCAAAGACGCCGATGACGTCGTAGAGGTCGCCGTTGATCCGTACTGTTTTACCGACCGCATCCGTGTAAGGGAAAATTGATTCATTGATCGCCGCACCCAGAACTACGACCGGCCGCGCATGTTCCTGATCGAAGGCGCTGATGAAGCGGCCACGACCTACGGTGAACAGTGGAATCGCCTCGGCATATTCGGGTTCGACGCCGCGCACAATGACTTGCTCGACGCTGCGGTTGGCGTTGCTGATGAGGTTGCTGTCGCCGAAAAAAAAGCCGCGCGTGCCAAACGTGGTCACAGTCTGCACGTCAGGAGCGGCTTGCCGGATGAAGTCGGCATAGTCGTATTCGAAATATTTGCGGGTGCGAATGCTCTGTGGCCAGCGGGATGGGTCGGAGCCCGGCGGGAATCGCGAGACAAAATATGTGCGCGAGCCAAGAGACTCGACTTTATCCTGCACGAACTTGTTCAGACCCTGAATGATGCTCGCCATCGAAATCACGGAGGACACGCCGATCACGATGCCGAGGACAGTCAGCGCGGAGCGCACCTTGGAAGAGCGCAGCGTTTCCAGTGCGGTCAGGCAATTCTCCCGAGCTTGTGAAGCGGTCATGATCGGCATCAGTCAGACCTCAATGCGACGATCGGGTCCAGCCGGGACGCGCGGACAGCGGGATAGATTCCGAAAAACAATCCGACTGCCGAGCTAAGAAACACTCCTAACACCGCGACCCAGCTTTGTACCGAAGCAGGGAAAGGAGTGAACGATCGCAGGAGCATGGCGACCAGAAATCCCAGAGCGATGCCGACCAGTCCGCCGGCAATGCACATGGTGACGCTCTCGGCGATGAATTGCCGCACGATGTCGAACCTGGTTGCGCCTACGGCGAGGCGCACGCCGATCTCCCTGCGCCGAGCCGTCACGCTGACCAGCATTACATTCATGATGACGATGCCGCCGACCACAACCGAGATCACGCTTACCATAATGAACACAGCAAAAAATGCCGAGCTGATGCTGCGCCACAAAGCCATGTAACTTTCCTTGGTGCCGATGAAGAAGTCGTCTTCCATGTTCGGCGCGAGGTGATGCCGTCCGCGCAACGTAAGCTGCGCCTGATCCTGCGCCGGCTCGAACTTCTCCGCAGTCGTCTTGACGTTGATAGTGAGGCTGGTATGCGCGCCCTGCATGCGCAGGAAATTCGAGAGCGGAATCATGACGAAGTCGTCCTGATCCTGGCCCAGCACGCTGCCGATTTTCTCCATGGTGCCGATCACGGTGAATTCGTCATTCCCTATGCGCATGGTTTTGCCCATGGGGTCCACGCCGAGAAACAGCTGCTGCACCAGTGTGTCTCCGATCAGGCAGACGTTGGCGCGATGTTCGGCTTCGGAAGAGGTGAAATAGCGGCCGCGCTCGACGGTGCGCGTATCGATGTCCGCCATGGTTGCGGTTTGGCCGGCGAGATTTACATCCGTGACTTCCTTGTTGCCGTATCGCACTCGTACCGTGCCGCTGGCGCTGGCGCCGACCACTTCACAGGCGGTGCAGCGGTCGGCGATGGCTTGCATATCGTCAAGCTCGATCTTCCTGTATTTCAGCGCCTTGATGACGATGTTGAAGTCGGTCACTGCGAATGGCGTGCGCGCGATTTGAAAGACATTCGTTCCGAGGTTCGCAATCTTTTGCTCGACATAAACGTTTGCTCCCTGCACCAGAGTCATGACCGTGATGAGCGTTGCGACACCCATGGTCAGACCCAACATGGTGAGCGAGGCGCGCAGCTTGTGGGCGCGCAAGGCGTCAAAGCATTCGGCCAGGTTGTCGCGGACGGCGAGCATAGGCGCGGAAAAACATTTCCAGTCGAGGCTGGTTTAATCCTATCAGCGTTTCTTTTGAAGAAGAGGTTGGGATCGGCTCTTGCAGATGATCGAGGCGGATCAACCGAACGAGTTAATCCGCCTCAGATGCCTTGAAGTGCCTATCGGCTCAGTCGGCGGCCATGCCTTGAGCTTCCCGCTCGAACTGGCCTCGGAGCTGTTCTTCGAGGGCGGCCAATTGCGCTTCGATCTCTTGGCTTGCTTTGCGCTTCTTGATGACCTCTTCGCGGTAGCGGCGCAGGAAGTAATCGATGGTCTCCACGCGGATACGGATAGAGCCCGTGGGCTTGTTTTCGTCGAGATCCTTGAAGCAGAAGTAAGGCGTGCCCGACTGCTCGATAATGCCTTCGACGACCCCATAGATAGGCGCGTCGTGGCCGCACTTGAAACTGGAGATCTCAAGCGCAACGAGGTTGGGATGGCGAGCGGTGAACTTTGCCGCCCACACTTTGTGGTTGGTGCTACAGGAGTAAGAATTTTTCCAGGCGTCCGTAATATCGAGAGGATGACTGATCACTCCGGCACGAACTTCGTCTCCGAATAGCCGTTCCAGCATATCTTCGTCGAGAGGCAAAGTGTTCTGCGAGAAGATGGGATAGCCAAGCTTTTGGAACTCCTCCATGATTTCGTGATTCAGGCCAGGATCGTGGTGATACGGACGGCCCAGCATCACGATACCTATACGATCTTCGCGTTCCAGTTGGTCCATCACCTGGCGGGCGCGCTTGCGAATACTCGTCTCGTAGTCGGTTAGCGCCTGAAAGCCAACTTCGACTGCGCGATCGTTTTCTTCCATCGACAGTCCAAGTATGGGTTGCCACGCCTGCAGCATCTGATGCGCAAACAATTTGCGATCAGCGAAGTTAAGGATGGGGTCGACGTACTTCACGTTGTTCTCCGCGAAAACGTCGTTCTCCTTGGTGAAGGCTGCTTTCACGGTTTCGGGCGTTGCAGTGACGGTCGGGCAAGCGTTGGCGCCAACAATTTTGACTAGAGGGGAAGTCAGCACGTCGTACATGGGGAAGAAAATAACGTCCAAAGGCTTCTTGCGGTGCTTTTCCTGGATCAGGTTGTAGACGTGCGAAATTCCGATCTTCGCCGGGAAGCAGGGATCGATCGCACCGCGGCTTGCGCCCGCACGGTATAGTTCGGAGCTGGTGTAGTCGGAGTAGATAATGTTTTCTGGCTGCACGCCGAGGCTCTCAAGATATCCGTTGAAGAGCGGCGCGTAGGTGTAGATGTTCAGGACTCGAGGAATACCGACGCGAAGCTTTTTGCGGGCTTCCATGAGCGGAACGCGCTCTTTTGCCGACTTGTTCCAGAATTTCGTCACCGGAATGGGATCCGCCACAGTCTTTGGGTTCACTGGCCGGAAAACCTCACGGGCAGCGAAGTCTACGAAGTTCGGATACTTGTCTTTGATCTCATCAATCCCGGCTTTGATCTCTTTCATGTCATTGACATCTTCGACCAGGCCTTTTTCGCAGGTCGCGATAATCAAACGCTGTTCGCCGTACATTAAAGGAACTTTCGTGACCTTCTGAATGGGAATAAGGCTCAGGTCATCTTTGGGAGCGGTTCGAATGTCAATAAACGTGCGCAGGCAATTATTCTTGCAGAAGTTGCAGCGCGTGGCTTCGTTGCGCGTGGTGCGGTACTGAATTTTGCGCACCGCGTCTAAGCCCACAAATGTTGTTTGCTGGCCATTGCGCCACAGGCGAACAGACTCCACCGCAGCCCCGATGGCTCCGGACTCGCCGCAGAATTCGTGGACAATGATTTCCGGTTTCTTCCCGGCGGCACGGAAGCTGTTTTGGATGAAGTCGACTTCCGCTTTGACCACGGCCATGTTGTTTTGAGTTCCACCTTGCAGGACGAAACGCGTGCCCAGTGCCGCGAGGTTGGGAATGCTGGCGACGTACAGGAAGACATTTTTTGGAAGCACGGCCGCCAGCCCCGCCAGAATTTCCTCGGCGCGCCAGCCCTGGCGCTGGAAATTCACGATGTCGGACTGCATGAAGACGGCGCATCCGTAGCCGAAGACCGGCATGGATTGGGCGGAGAAAGCCAGATCGGCGTATTGTTCTACGCTCAGCCCAAAGCCTTCGGCGGTCGACTGCAGGAAGTAGCCATTTCCCGCGGAGCATTGCGTGTTCAGTTTGAAATCTTTGACGCGGCCTTTGTGCAGGATGATGATCTTGATGTCTTGCCCGCCTACGTCGACGATGACGTGGGGGTCCTCATAGAATTTGAGCGCTGATTCGGTGTGGGCCACTGTTTCCACTAAGGCCACGTCGGCGTGCAAAACGTCTTTCAGAATGTCCTTCGCGTAGCCGGTGGTGGCGACTCCTAAGACTTCCAGCTTCGCATTCTGCGCTTCCACCTGGCCGCGCAAATTCTCGAACATTTCAATCGTGTCCTGAATCGGATTTCCGTTCGAAAGCTGGTACGACTTGCAGAGAATGTTGCCGTGCTCGTCGACCAGTACGGCCTTGGTGGAAGTGGAACCACCGTCGATACCGATAAATCCGCCGATTGTTTTGTACGCGGGGAAAGTCGCAGGCACAAACTTCTTGCGACGATAGTCGACCTTGAAGTTGTCCAACTCTTTATCGCTGGCGGTCAGCCCCTTGGCACCAGCTTTGGCCTTTTCTTCCTGACGTCCATAGTCGATGTAGTGCAGCAGCTTCTCGTATCCCTGATAGCAACCCACGCAGTCTTCTTCGCTCTTACCGAATTCAATCGCGCCCAGAGCCGCGAAATACTGTGCATTTTGCGGGACTTTAATGAGGTCTTCCGGCTTCGCTCCATCAGGAACCGCGACCTTGCGCTCCTGCCACATGCGCGGAATATTCGCCTGCCACGCTTCGCGCATCCCCTTGATGAAGCTATTCGGACCACCGAGCAGCAAAACGTGCGGCCGCAACGTGTGGCCGCGGGTCAGAACGCTGAGGTTTTGCAAAACGATCGCTTCAAAGAGCGAAGCCATCAACTCATCCGGCGGCGTTCCTACTTTTTGCAGGCTGTTGATGTCGGTCTCGGCGAACACACCACATTTTCCGGCGACCTTGTGCAGTTTGATCCCGTGGTAGCCCTGCAGGGCAAGCTCGGCGACCGGAATCTTCAGCTTCGCGTTGATCTTGTCGATGACTGCGCCAGTGCCGCCCGCACACTTATCGTTCATCGACGGAATCTTTTTCTTGCGCCCAGTCTCGTCATCATCTTTGAAGACGATGATCTTCGCATCCTGACCGCCGAGTTCGATCACCGAATATACTTCGGGATGCATTTTCTCGACCGCGAGCGAAACCGCCGTGACTTCCTGCACGAATTTGGCGCCAATCTGCTCGGCAATCCCTCCGCCGCCGGATCCGGTCATGAACATGCGCGTATTGTGGCGATTGATGCCGACTTCCTTTTCGATGCGGCGCAGGAATTCCAGCGTCTTCTCCGGCTGCTTGGTTTCATGTCGCTGATAGTCCTGCCACAAGGCTTTATCGGTAACCGCGTCCACCACGACGGCTTTGACTGTGGTCGAGCCCACATCCAGTCCGACCATAAATTCCGTATGGTGATCGTGCGCGCGTTGTGTAGGCGCGGGAGCGATCTGAAATAGTTGCGGCTTCGGTGCTTGGCCCAGATGGTCGTGCATTGTCTCTCCAATTATGGCAAGAAGCGCGTTGAGTTGCGGTGACCGCCGTCTCGTCGCGATGTACATCACGAACAAGACGGCGATCGCTACCGCGATTAAGCGGCGTTGGGCACGGCGATCCCAGGAACGCGCGCGCGCTTCCAGAGCCTCGTGCTCTTGTCTATGCGATCGCTCACGTGCAGCACGAACTGAGCGGCAGTTCCAGTAACGCCTTCACGATGTGGGACGTGATAGAAGGGCCGACGCAGTTCCGGATGCTCGGCAATGTACTCCCTGATTTCCTCCATGGTCTTGCCGGTGGATTTCAGACATTGCTCGAATTCGGTTTTGGCCTTGACCTTGGCTTCGCCCAAAGCCATCTGCACCCGGCTGTGAGCGTTGACCTCGCCCTCGCCAGAAGTTTCAATGGGCAGGAAAATCATCTCTTTGAATTTGTTGACCACGGCTGATTGTACGCCGTCCGACTGCGACGAAGGCATGCAGCCGAAAGGCTTGAGCGCCAACACCATATGGCAGAGGCGATGCACCGTGTAATAAACGTTCTTGCCGACTTCGAGATGGCCTTCGCCGCCGCGAGCGAACTGGTTGTAGAAAGGATGGGCCATCTCGGCCAGATCGGTTTGCGGAACGAGGTGATGCGTGATGTCACCCATGTTCTTGATCGTCCGATGATAGAAGAAGTTCCACATGCGCTCGCCGGCGCCAATGCCCCATAACTTTTTGCGCAAGCCAAAGTAATTCGCCATCTGCTTCTTCAGCTCGTACCATTCGGGGTTGCGATGCGGACGGTTCACCGGCCACTTCGCTATGGCGTGTGCCTTGGCCTGATACATCAGATAAGCCACCCAGGTTGCGATTGGTTCCACCACCACCTGCGCACCTTCGCGTTCGAGGAAGTCGAACATGTGGAAGTTGCCATCGCCCTCGGTGATCTGCGCCCAGAATTCGCCGGTGATCTTCACCACTGGCTTCACCTTGGTGCGGTCGACCTCGATGCGATTCATCTTCTCGCGAGCCGAGGCCAGAGCGTTCAGATAATCTCTTCCCCACATGTGTTCGTGCCACTTGCCAAAGACGTTAAAGGTGTTTCGGAGAATCTTGTTGCTCTTGAACTTGGGTTTTGCCCATTCCGGAGCACGTTCCTCGATCTCGAAGGAATCGCGATTCCGCAGATCCTCGCACAACCCGTCGACTGCTTCATGGAACACGCGATCCGTCTCGCCTTTTTTTACCTCGAAGGGACGGACCTGGTAGATCAAATCGTTGATGACATCGCCGAGGTGCATGGCGTTCAACATGCCGAAGCCGAAGTCGATGGTGAACTTCAGTCCAGGCTCGCCCGACGCGGCTTTAATGCCGTCGCTGTCTTTAAACAGCAGCACGCGGAAGCCATCAAAGCCAGCATTTTTCAGGGCAAAACGGTACTCCGCCTCGTACATGCCGAAGCGGCACGGGCCGCAGGAACCGGCAGTAAAGAAGACGTATTTGTCCAGAATATCCTGGCGAGAGACGCCCTCTTTTTCCAGGAATTGCAGGTATTGCACCAGATTGCCGACGGTGAAGTAGGTGGGGTTACACTGGCCATTATTGCCGTATTCCTTGCCGATCTGAAACGCGGGAACGTCGGGCACGGGCAGCTTCTCGCAGCGATAACCGCAGCCCTGGAACACGGCCCGGATCAAATCCTCGTGCTTCCAGGTGAAGCCTCCGAACAAGATCGTGACCTGGCTGCGCTGTTCGGCAGTGAAAGCTCTTTCCACCGGGCGGTGGAAGTGAGTGGGCTGATCCAACCCGGCGATCCTGCGCAATCGGGCGCGTTCCGCCGCTAACCGCTGTTTGATTTCCTGATCGTTTTCGATGTTAATGAGGTTCGTCGCCATTATCTTCCTCCGGCGTATGCAGACTTGTGAAAGCTTGATGAGATAGGACGGACGGCGGGACTGCCATTCGTGAAAGACAGATTCGTGCAGAATGCAGGTTTCACCGGCTGCGTGCACTCGAGGCAAGTGCGGAGCACATCGGATCTTCGTACGCAGCGCACCGGAAACTCCTCACAGCTCGGGACAAGGAGGTTCGATGTTTACGCCGGCAAGAACCACTTGGGTAGTTCTCGCGAGCGCCTTACAAGAGCGATACTACACGTTTCCCAACTGCAGGCTGACGCGGATCGAACGCCTCGGCTCGTCTCGACTAGGCTACTGAGCAAAGCTGCCACGTTTTCAAACCCATCGGTAGCCGCTCCAGGACCCCACTGGCAATTCGTATTCTGGTTATAACAAAAACTCAGGTTGCGATTCAAGGCAGGGAAGCAGTAAATCTGTCGATACTTACTATTTGGGAAACACAACTTTGGCCCTCCGCAATAAAACAGCCCGCCGTGAGGGGTTGCGGCGGGCTGGAGGACGGGCATAATACTTCTGTGAATAGCCCCCGTTATTGATTAGCGACATTCTGCTACTCCCGTGCTAAGAAAAGTAATTGGACTGAAGGGCGAATCTACTAGATGTTGGTCAAGACCGTCTTTACCTTCGTAAAGTCTGACTCGCGAAGTTCAAGGCTCTGTGGCAGGCATTCCTAGTCTCTCAGCCATTCTTACTACTCGGGTAAGGAATTTGCTCCCATCTTGCGCATAAGTTGACTGCGATGGACCTTAACCGTGGTTTCGCTGGTTCCAATTTGTGCGGCAATCTGCTTATTGGGGAGGCCGGAAACCACCAGTGGCAGCACTTCGCGCTCCCGAGGCGTCAGCCATTCAAAACGGTCGCGCAGGGTGGCGACTTCCGACTCTCGCTGGCGTCTAGCCCGGTCGCGCTCCAGCCCGGTATGAATTGCATCCAAAAGATCCTGATCACGGAATGGTTTGGTAAGGAACTCGATCGCTCCCGCCTTCATGGCTCGGACCGACATGGGGATATCCCCGTGCCCGGTAATAAAGACGATCGGAATGGAAATCTTGGCCTCGGCTAATTTGCGCTGGAAATCAAGCCCGCTGGTGCCTGGCAATCTGATATCGAGCACCAGGCAACTGGTCACATTCGGCGCTTTCCTTTGCAGGAACTCCTGGGTCGAGGCGAAGAGTTCGACCTGCAAGCCTACCGAGCGGATCAGGCTCTTCAGTGCCTCGCGCAGTGAGGCATCATCGTCGACGACAAACACGATAGATTCCCTCATTGAGCGCTATGCTGCTCTCGCGGAATGGTGTCGGCAGTGAGCCGTATCACAACGCTTTGTGACGGACGACACGAATGATCGAGATCGGATTGCGACAATCTCAGGCCGGTTGCGAATTCATGCGGCGCGCATTGGCGTACCACGGTGCTTATGCGACTTGGTTCACGCAAACTTCCACCTTCGGCAAAATCAATTGAAAAACTGCCCCGTGTGCGGACCCGGGAGTAGCCCACAAGCGGCCGCCATGAGCTTCAACAATGGAACGGCTGATCGACAATCCCATGCCAATCCCCTGAGGTTTGGTGGTATAGAAAGGGTCGAAGATCCTAGGCAGCTCCTCCGCAGAGATTCCTCGGCCGGAATCCTCGACCCGAACCAGCACGCCTTCCGCGTCCCGAGCGGACTTAATGAGCAGCCTCCGTGGCCGGTCGTTGTTGACGGTCATGGCATCGATGGCGTTCATGATCAAGTTAAGTATTACTTGCTGGAGTTGAACCCGGTCGCCGAGCACAGTGGGAATGTCGGAAGCGAGGTCAGTGTGCAGGGCAACCCCTGTGGTCACGAGCTCGTTGTGGGTGAGGGCCAACACCTCTCTGATCACCTCGTTCACATCCAGTGGCCGCAGCTCGGGACTAGCCTTCGTCAGCAGTGTTCGAATTCTCGAAACAACACTGCTCGCCCGATTCGCTTCCTGCATGGCGCCGACCATCGCCTGGCGGGCCTCGGCCAGATTGGGCGGCTGTATGGCGAGCCAGTGCAGGGAGGCACTTGCATTGGTGGCCATCGCGGCAAGCGGCTGGTTGATCTCGTGCGCGATCGACGCCGTTAACTCACCCATGGTCGCGATTCGAGCCACGCGGGTCAGTGCCGCCTGAGACTCCTGGAATGCCTGTTCCGCCCGCTTGCGTTCGGTAATGTCGCGGGCCACGGACACGATGTAGGTTCGATCCAGTTGAACTTGCTTGATGCTGATTTCCACCGGGAATGTCGATCCATCCTTGCGCCGATGGAGGCTCTCGACAATCGCGGATCCCGAAGCCCGCAACTCTTCAAAAATCTTGGCGTGCAAAGATTCGTCGACGTTGGGGTCGACATCGTGAACCTTCATCGCCAGAAGCTCTTCGCGGGTGTAGCCGAGGTTTATGCAGGCCCGGTCGTTGATGTCAATGAAGCGCAGGGTTTCCGGGTCGACCACCTCGATGGCATCATTAGATTGGTCCACTAGCATCCGGAAGAGCCTGAGCGATCTTTCGGCGCGCTTGCGTTCGCTGATGTCGACAAAAACACCCACAGCTCCCCGGACCACACCTTCGTCGTTCAGAAGCGGAGCGGCATTGCCAAACATGTCGCGCACGGTTCCATCGTCGAATACCAGAGTGATCTCGGATTCGCGGACCTCTTGTCCGGTTGCCGCGGCCTTCTGAACCGGCAAGTCGCAGGGAGCAAGCTCATGCCCGTCCTTAACTATGCGGAAATTTAGAGGCTGCTCTCCTTCCGGAGCAGACTTGGAGATGTTGGCGCCGTACGGTAGCCGTAGTAACTCGTAGGCGACGCGGCTGCCGGTGATCTTCCCGCCCCGCGGGTCTCGGGAAATGAGAGCCATCCCGGGCACGGCATCCAGAATTGCCGCCAATTCTTCGGCCCGGGCCTTGGCCTCGGCTTCGCTGCGCTGCAGGGCTGCTTCTGCTTGCTTGCGCTCGGTGATGTCCTGAATCACGCAAGCTGCCTGCTCGACGCCAGTGGGGCCTTCGATGGGGAAGTATGATATGAATATCTCCCTTTCACCGAGCTCGGGGTACTTGTACCTCAACTCGTATTTGACGACTTTACCCTGGAAACACTCATCCAATTTTTCCTTGATCACCGTATCAAAGACGCCCTCGTTCAACATCTCCCGCGATGAACGCCCGATGAGCTGTTCTCTCTCCAAGGCTCGATAGCTCAGGAACGCGCGGTTCGCGAGCACGTAGCGGTATTCCCGATCAACCACGACAATCATCTCTTCTAAATTTTCGACGACTTTTTCGTATTCTCGAAGCCTTGCTTCCGCCTGCTTGATCTCGACCATTTCAGCCGCCTGCCGGGCGTAGAGATCGGTCAACCGCAATTCGCGCTCTGACGGGCGATGGGGGAAACGGAAGTGAGTGGAAATGACGCCCAGTGGCTGACCGCTCCGACCAAAGAGAGGCGTAGACTGGGCAGCGCGGAAACCGGCGGAGGCAGCGATCTGCCGATGTGGCTCAAAGGCTGCATCGGTCTGAATGTCCTCAACGATGATGCGCGACCCTCGCGACAGAGCTTGGCCGCAAGGGGCACTGTCGTCGCGCACTTCACGGAATTGATCCAGGAAGTCCGGTCGAAAGCCGTGTTGTGCCACAATTTGCAATGTCCGGCTCTGTGGGTTGTAGAGTTGGACATTGCCCAAGTCTGCGTTTTGGAGCTCAATCACCGCATGGAGGATTTCCTCCAAGAGTGGCTCGAGTTCAGCGCTCGCCATCAACCGGGTGCTCCACTCGTGAAGCCGGGTCATGGCGGCCAATTCGGCGGCCAATTCATCCTTTAGCAGCACCAGTTCCTCGCGGGCTTTCTTCCGCTCGGTGACGTCCTGCAAAACAGAAACGACTCGATCGACACCATTCGGGCCTTCAATGGGGAAATACGTTATCAGCAGGTCCCTTTCGCCCAGCTTGGGATAGCTGTACTTCAACTCGTAGGTGACCACCTTACCCTGAAAACATTCTTCCAATTTTCCTTGGACAACCGTCTCAAAGACGTCCTTGTCGATTAGTTCTCTGACCGAGCGCCCCAGGACTTGTTCTCTCGCCAGGCCGCGACGGTTGAGGAACGCTCGATTGGCGAGCACGTAGTGGTAATCGCGGTCAACCACTACGATCATCTCTTCCAGACCTTCGACGACCTTTTCGTATTCCTGTAGCCTGGCCTGAGTACGTTTTCGCTCCCGTATATCGCGTGCGGTCGCTTCTATGGCTGGCAATCCTTCCCAAGTTATCGGAATCGCAGCCGACTCGATCTCGACTGGTGAGCCATCGAGGGCGAGAAGGACGTGTTCCTTCGGAGGAGTGGCAAGTCCGGTCTGGTATGAGCTGCTCACACGGCTTCTCATGGACGCCAGGGAGTCTGGATGAACGATTTCGGAGGCATCTTTCCCAACGATCTGCTCTGGCCGCTGTGCCCCTAACAATTTCACAGCAGACGGATTGACAAAAACGATTCGCTCTTCACTTACAACAAAAATGGCGTCGGGGAGCGTTTCCACCAGGGCGCGATAACGATCTTCGCTTTCCCGCAGGGATTGTTCTGCCCGCTTTCGTTCCGTCAGATCAACCAAGGTGACCAGGTTTGAGTCTCCCATGCAGGAAAGGTGAGCCTCAATATGGCGGTTGGAGCCGTCCTTGCACCTGACCGTGGCTTCCATTGGTTCGATGTCAGTTCCATTCCGGATGGCCTTTTCCACACGGGTCTGCCATTCGGTTCTGACGGTCTGTCTGTATGCTTCATCCGGATAAGCAAGAGGCCACCAATGAGCTACGTCGGGCATATCGTCGACCGTGTAACCAAACAGGGCGGTGAACTTCTCGTTTATCAGCTCAACCTTTTGTTCCAACCCGCGACTGAGAATCATTGCCACACTGGAGCATTGCACCACTCGCCGGCTGCGATCTTCGCTTTCGCGCAGTGCTTGTTCTATGCGCTTGCGCTCGCTGATATCGCGGATAGCGCTCGAAACCAGCACACCTTCTTCCGTTTCCAGCGGGCTCAGGCTGATCTCTACCGGGAACTCGTGCCCGTCCTTGTGTAAGCCATAGAGCTCCAAACCGGCTCCCATTGGCCGTACTCGAGGCTCGGCGAAGAAGTCCGTTCGGTGTTCCGGGTGCCGACCCCGGAGGCGATCTGGCACCAGCATTTCAATTTCTTGCTCCAACAGTTCCTCGCGTCGATACCCGAACAACCTTTGTACTTGCGCATTGACGAGCACGATCTTGCCCTCTCGATTCACGACCACGACTGCGTCTGGGGCCGCCTCCAGCAACCCGCGGAATCTGCCTTCCGCCGCCTCCGAAGCCTTCGCGGTTTGTATCAGAGAGAGAATTTGTGGAACCGTGAAGGGCAGCAGAACGGCCGTAGCCACCGATACCAGAGCCGTGACCACCTTGAGGCTTGCGGAAAGCACGTAAACCGGAACCCAGACGGTAAGCACCTCCATGAAATGGGTGGTCCCGCAGGCCACTATGAACGAGCCGAACGCCAGGAACATCCAGTGAAACGGTATGTCGCGGCGTCCTCTGTGAACCAGATAAACAAGCGTTCCGGAAATCGTGAGGTAGGACAGACCAATGAGGGAGTCAGCAATCACATGAGTCCACACCAATCCCGGCTTGCCAAGGTAGCAATACTGATGAGGCAGGAAATTTGTAGCTAGAATGCGATGCGCAAGAGCCGGCCAAATTATGAATGGGACGCTCGTGACCACTAGCAGCACGGCGATCCCATGAAGAACTCGACGCGTGGGGAATTGCGGCGGTTCAAACACTCCAGAGGCGGTTGCGGGGGTTGACATGCGACCTCCTGCCGACAGGCACACTACCGCATCTGCGGCTCGAGTGGCACTGACGTGTCAACTTTCAGGTCTTTTGTAGCCAATCACAGAGCAAGTGGTGGATCTTCGCGTACAGTTCAATGTGTCCGCAATCTTCACATACACTCGCCGAGACTGCCCCTGAGTACATTGGACCTTCGGGAGCATCTTGTCGAGCAAAGTCTAATCTCACCAAACCACTGACCCTTTTGGAATGCTGACATGGTTCCGAAGCCATTCTCCCCCTCGTGGCAACCGTACGGTACACCAGCGCTGCTTCAGATGTCCCATCGAACCGGGAACGCAAGTTACTGGTTGCCCAAGAATGTGCCGCTAATTTACACCTAAAGCTTGAGTTGTCAAGACTTTCTTCTTGCCAAGATAGCTTAGTGGGCGCCTGATTCCGTTGCTTATAGCCTAAACCTTCGTAAAGCTCTCTTTGCGAAAGTAGAACCTATCCGCACGAACGCGGTATGGATTCGTCACCGTTCGCGATGGTATTTTCACGACCGTAGCGAGAAATCCGTTATCAAGAACGCCATACGTCTCGGTGTGCCGTGGCCCATCACGAACTCAATTTCTCTTGCTGGCAAGCATCCTGGTTCTCTATGGAAGATCAACGCCCGGAAGATGGCTTTGAAGAGATCGTAGGCGACAGTCCAGCCCTGAAGCGGATGCTGAAGCTAGCCATGAAAGTTGCGCGAAGCGATGCGCCCGTGTTGATTCTGGGCGAAGCCGGATCGGGCAAGGAATTGATAGCCCGAGCCATTCACCGTATTAGTGCCAGAAAGAAAGAGAGTTTCGTCAAGGTGAATTGCGCGCCGGAAGCGAGTGCGGGTGTGTTGGAGAACGACCTCTTTGGACAGGGCCAGAAGATCGGAAACGTTGAATTGGCAAACCAGGGAACACTCTTCCTGGATGAGATCGCAATTCTCTCGTTAGAGCTTCAAGCCAAGCTGCTTCGGTTGCTGGAGCGCCAGGAAGTTGAGCGAGCGGGTTCCACGCACAGCGCTGCAGTGAACGTGCGTTTGGTCGCGACCACCGTATACGATCTGGGAGAACGCGTGGCAAAAGAAATGTTTCGGGGCGATCTGTACGACCAACTGAACCTGTTTCCCATCCCGGTTCCGTCTCTGCGCGAGCGACGTGACGACATTCCGTTGTTGGCCCGCTATTTCGTGCAGAAGTTCGCTCGCCGGCTGAAGAAAAACATAGAAACCATTCCCGCCGAGACTCTCAGTTTCCTGACGAATTCCGATTGGCCGGGCAACGTCAGGCAGTTGGAAAACTTGATCGAGCGGTCGGTGATTCTGACCGAAGCCTCGACATTGCGAGTTCCAGGTGCGGGGTTGAAGCCAGGCTCCAAACCGGAAGACCGCTAGCCCAGCAGCTATCCGACGCCGACTTTTCCATCGGACCTTTACGGCGCGTGCAACGTCGCAGTCAGCGGCGTCTGGCGAGAGGATCCTCCAGCAAAAACAACGTAGTCGCCGGGAATGAGCTCCCACGCATCCTTCTCGACGTTGAAAGTGGACATGGATTTGGGCTCGATCGAAACAGTGACAGTGCGGCTCTGGCCCGGATCGAGTTGCACTTTTTCCCAAGCCACTAGGCGCTTTGGCGGTTCATTCGCCCTTGCCGGCAGACCCAGATAAACCTGGGCTACCTCGGCTCCGGCACGCGTGCCAGTGTTCGTAACCGTAAAACTCACCTGCACGGGCTTCCCCGGTGTCACCTTGAGTTGGGAATAGGAAAACGTGGTGTACGAGAGTCCGAATCCAAACGGAAACAGCGGTTCTTTGTTCTCGGCGTCGTACCAGCGATAACCAACCTTCAGCCCCTCGGTATAGTTGGCGTCAATAAAGACCGGGGGCGGCTGCAGGTCGGAATTTGGCGGCTGATTGGATGGAGGCGGCGTTGGGATGGTCAAATGCGGCAGATCCGCCTCACTCTTGGGGAACGAGATCGGCAGCTTTCCGGAAGGGTTTACGTCACCGAAAAGAATATTGGCAATCGCTTCTCCGCCGCGCTGGCCTGGATACCACGACTCCAAGACTGCCTTCACACTGTTCAGCCAAGGCATGAGAACGGGATCTCCGTTTTCGAGCACGACGATAGTGCGAGGATTCGCGGCCGCCGCTTGCTTGATCAGTTCGTCCTGATGGTCAGGTAGCGAGAGATTCGACAAGTCAGCACCTTCGTGAGTGTGTTGATAGACGAAAACGATAGCGACATCAGAACCAGCGGCCAGCTTAGCGGCAGCTGCGAAATCCGTCCCATCGTCATAGTTGACCTTAGCGTTCGGCGCCTTGGCGCGGATTGCGCGCAGCGGTGACGACGGGTCCCATACCAGCACTGCCAGGAAACCATTAGGTCCCGGCGGGATTTCCTTGGGAGGAACCGCATTTCCGCCGACTGGCTCGACTTGGGCCGAACCGCCGCCCGAGAGCACGCCCGCGTCGGCGTGCGACCCGATTACAGCGATCGAGTGAAGGCTTGACGCTTTCAGCGGCAATTGATTTCCTTCGTTCCGCAACAGAACCGCACCTTGCTCCTCCACCCGTTGCGCCACGGCTGCGTCTGCTTCGGCATCGATTGGCTTGATCACCGGCGGATTGTCAATCACTCCGAAGGCAAACATCGTACGCAGGATGCGATGGACCATGTCGTCGAGCCGCGACATTGGCACTTCTCCGTTCTCTACTGCTTTTTTGAGCGGAGCGGAAAAGTATTTGTTCTCAAAAAATTCCTGGTCCAGACCCGCTAGGGCAGCCCTTCACCGTGCTGTGGGTTGCGCCCCAGTCTGACATCACCCAGCCCTGAAAGCCCCAATCCTTCTTGAGCACCTGGTTCAAAAGATAATCGTTCTCGCAGGAATAAACGCCGTTCACGCGATTGTAGGCGCACATTACGGTGCCAACCCCGGAATCCTTAACGCCAATTTCGAATGCCAGCAGGTCAAGCTCGCGCATGGAACGCTTGTCGAGATTTGAGCTGACGCCCATGCGGTCCGTTTCCTGACAGTTGAGTGCATAGTGTTTGATGTCGGCGATCACGCCTTGATCTTGGATCGCCTTCAATTCCTGCCCAATGATTTTTCCCGCTAGGATTGGATCTTCGCCGTGGTACTCGAAATTGCGTCCATTGCGCGCCTCGCGCATGATGTCATCGCCGCCGCCTAGCGTGACGTTAAAGCCTTGGTCGCGGGTCTCGCGACCGATGACCGCTCCAAATTCATAGGCCAGTTTCGGGTCCCAGGTTGCGGTTTCGGCGAGCGATGCCGGCAGCGCTGTCGCCTGGCCGTTCGTGCGCTTCCCGAGGTTGGTGACGCCAACACCTGCGCCGATCAGGTTGAGGTCGGGGATTCCCAAGCGTGGAATTCCAGGAACAAATCCGTCTCCGCCGAGCGCGCCCGGGATCTTCCGGCCGAGCATGGCCATACTTCCGTGGACGAGCTGAATTTTCTCATCGAGCGTCATCTGCTTCACGACCAGGTCGGCCCGCTCGTCGGATGAAAGATGGGTGTTCGTCCAAGGTTTGTCGGGAGCCTGAGCAAGAGCGAAACTGCCCCAAGAACTTAGCGCGAAAGCTACGCAGAACGCTGCGGCACTCCCATGACGTCGAAGCATGTTTCCACTCCCTAAACGGTATTCGAATACGAATTCCTTCTTTGCATTTACGAGTTCTACGTCGGCCGGATGACGGCCGCGCCGTCTATCGAATCGCTCTTAACCGCGGCCAGAGCCTCGTTTGCCTGATCCAGCGGGAAGACGGTGATCTTGGGCCGAAGATTTATGGCGGCAGCGATTTGCAGGAAGTCTCGAGCATCGGAACGCGTCATATTCGCGACGCTCCGAAGCTGACGCTCGCCCCAGAGCAGTCGATCATAGTTGAACTCAGGAATACGGTCCAGGTGAATCGCGTTGATGGCGACCACGCCGCCTTTGCGGAGGCTGGCCAAAGCGGCAATTACGACGTCTCCGCTCGGAGCAAACGTGATCGCACGGTCAAGTTCGACGGGCGGTTTGTCCACTTCGTTGCCAACCCACGTAGCTCCCAGCGATCTCGCCAGTTGCCGGTGCGAATCTCCCCGCGTGGAAACGTACACCTCACATTTCCAGGCTCGCAGGACGGCAATGGCCAGATGCGCCGAGGCGCCGAAGCCGAATAAACCCACTCGCTCGCCCTCTTCGACGCCGGCCACTCGAAGGCTGCGAAAGCCGATGATGCCGGCACACAAAAGAGGCGCAGCTTGCAAATCATCCAGCGCGGAAGGCAGTGCGAACACGAAATCAGAACACGCGACTGCGTATTCGGCATAGCCGCCGTTAACTGTGTATCCGGTGAAGATGGGATTGTCGCAAAGATTCTCCAGGTTCTTTTTGCAGTACCAGCACGTGCCATCGATCCCACCCATCCAGGAGACGCCCACGCGGGTTCCAATCGGAAACTCTGGCGTAGCCCCATCGACGATGTCACCCACGATTTGATGACCCGGAATCAGCTTGTTGCGACGCGGCGGCAATTCGCCTTCGACGATGTGCAGGTCGGTCCGGCAGACGCCACAAGCACGGACGCGCATCAGAACGTGTCCGGGAACCAACTCTGGACGTGGAACGTCAACGATCCGAAGAGGACAATTCAAAACGTCTTGCGGGGAATCGAGGAAGGCGGCTTTCATCGGATGCTCCAGTCGAGTAATTCTATCGCCACGCAACACATCTTATTAGATGCGTTGGCGCAAAGAAGAAACCCGCGCAACGGTCTGCGCCTTGCGTTGTCCAAACGTGGGAGCCATAATCGGAAGGCTTCAATCCGAAGATTTTCAAACGCTGATCGGGATATTCAGGGTCCGAGTCCCCAGAAAAGGAGCAGGCCGGAGCATGACTTTTCTTCTCAACCAACCGTGGCTTTTGTTCGCGGCGGCAAGTATCGTGCTGTTTGCGTCAGCGGTTGCCGGCTACGGGCTGGCTTCCACCACGCACATCAACGAAGATAGCCATTATCACGAGCAGCTCAACAGTTTGCGCGAAGGATTCTTCGTCCTCTTAGGACTGTTGCTGGGATTTACCGTTGCCATGGTGCTGCCGCGGTTCGACGAAAGAAGAGCCCTGGTCATCAACGAAGCCAACGCGATCGGAACAACCATGCTGCGGGCAGAAACGCTACCCGAACCGCAGCGCAGTAAGAGTCTGGAACTGCTGCGCGAGTATGCGGTTGTGCGGCACGATTCTGCGGTCGTGGGACCGGAAGAGTCTCTGCAGCCGACCAAGGCTCTTCAAACCCAACTGTGGCAACAGATCGTTGCGGTCACGCAACAGAGTCAGACGCCAGTCATCGTGGCATACATGCAAACTCTGAACGAGGCGATTGACATTTCTGAAAAACGACTGGCCGCCTTCGAAAATCGTGTCCCCAAATCGGTGTGGATGATTATCACGATCGTCGCGGTCTTTCAAAGCTTTGCCGCCGGATTCAGTCTGAAGCGAAAGTTTTGGTTCTCTCTGGTGATGACGCCGATCGTGATCGCCGTCGTGATGGCGTTAATCGCCGATCTTGATAGCCCCTCTACCGGGCTGATCCACGTTGAACAGAACGCCATGAATCGGCTGGTCAAGGACGCGGCGGGCTCGAAATAACGTCAGCTCACGAGCTTCCTGTCAGCCCAAATCGACTGACGGCTTGTCCAGGATATACAGGTTATTCCTGATATACCTACCGGGTACAAAGACCTATACTGAGTGGGGTGTTCTTGAACTCCTAATCTCGAACTTGTACTCTGCCGGAAGCAAGCAGACGTGCATCCAATACTCCGAGAGTCGTTGACGTAACTAAAAATCATGCGCTGGCTAAGCGTTCGACTCATTGTCTCGCTGATTGTGGGGATCACTCTGGTTTCGCTCGTGTTCACCTACAAGGAAGTCCAGCGCCAGAAATCAGGCCTGCGCAAGGACCTGGAGCGTAGCGACGCCGACCTCGCCGAGACCCTGGCGACTTATATCGAGACTTACCTTGAAAAGCAATCTCCCCGTCAGCTTCAGAAGATCGTTGATCGCTTTGGCAACCGTGAAGGTTTGGAGGGGATGGCAATCTATGGCAAAGACGGCGCTCTTCTTGCAGCGACGTCCGCCCTGCCAGACCGCATTGGCAAACAGCCACCGCTCGTGACTCAAGCGATTTCGACCAACCAGGGTTCGGGCCAATTCAGCCGCCTTGGGACGGCTTCCGTTCACATCTACGTTTTTCCCCTGCGGCAGCATGACGAGGTCGTCGGAGGGCTTGTGATCGTCCACGACGCCAGCTATATCAACACGCAGAGCACGCGCATGTGGAGAGAAGCTTTCCGAAGCGTGTTAGTGCAGGTTCTGTTGATTGCCCTGATTACGCTGCTGATTGTCCGTTGGAGTATTGTTGGGCCGATCGCGAAAGCGGCGCAGTGGATGAAAGCGCTCAGGACGGGGAAAGGGACGCCACCCGCAGCTCCCGACCTGGATGTGCTACGCCCGCTGGCACGGGAAATGCAGACCTTCGCGGCGAGCTTGATGGCCGCTCGTTCAGCGGCGGAAGTCGAAGCCCACTTGCGCGAAACTGCCGAATCCGTTTGGACCGCGGAACGTCTCGCCGTGCATGTGCGCAGCAAGCTTGGAGACAGCGGCCTCATCGTAGTTTCCAACCGCGAACCTTATTCGCACACCCGAAAAGGGGAGTCTCTCGAAGTTGTTGTTCCTCCCAGCGGGCTGGTCACGGCTCTCGAGCCGATTCTATGCGCTTGCGATGGCAAATGGGTGGCCCATGGCAGTGGCGACGCCGATCGGGAGACCGTCGACGCCAATGCTCACTTGCGAGTTCCACCAGACGATCCCAAGTACACGCTGCGCAGAGTCTGGTTGACCAAAGAAGAAGAGGAAGGTTATTACTTCGGCTTCTCCAATGAAGGATTATGGCCGCTGTGTCACATCGCGCATACTCGTCCGATCTTCCGTACGTCGGACTGGGAGGCTTACCGCGAGGTTAATGAGAAGTTTGCCAATGCCGCGCTCGAAGAGATGGCTGATTTCGAGCAGCCTCTCTTGTTGGTGCAAGACTACCACTTCGCGCTGGTGCCGCGGCTGGTTAAGAAGCAACGTCCGGACGCGCGGGTCGCAATTTTCTGGCATATTCCCTGGCCCAACGCCGAGGCGTTCGGCATCTGCCCGTGGCAGCGGGAATTAATTGACGGAATGCTGGGCTCCGATTTGATTGGATTTCATATCCAATCGCATTGCAATAATTTTCTGCAGACGGTGGACCGCACTCTGGAGTCGCGAATCGACTGGGAACACTTTGCCATCGATCGCGAGGACCATCGCACCGTGGTGAAACCGTTTCCCATCAGCGTCGATTTCCGGGAAATCTCCGCCAGCCCTCGATCGAATGAGTCGCCGTACACCGAACGCGTCAACCTGTTGCGAGGGCTGGGCGTGAACGCATCGTTTCTGGGCGTGGGCGTCGATCGGGTAGATTACACCAAGGGAATCCTCGAGCGGTTCCTCGCCATTGAACGATTGCTCGAGAAGTATCCAGCCTATCAAAAGAAGTTCAGCTTCGTGCAAATCGGCGCCCCCAGCCGCACCCACATCAAGCGATATCACGATCTGCTGGGAGAGGTCGAAGCGGAAGCCGACCGCATTAACTGGCGCTTTCAGAATGGTTCGTGGAAACCTATTGTCTACCTCAAGCGGCAGTTCAGCCACGAGGAGGTCCAGAAGTACTACCGCGCGGCGGACGTGTGCCTGGTTACATCCCTGCACGACGGGATGAATCTGGTTGCTAAGGAGTTTATTGCCGCGCGCGACGATGAACAGGGGGTGCTCATCCTGAGTCGCTTTACGGGAGCGGCCCGCGAACTCAACGATGCCCTCATCGTCAATCCGTATGACGTCGAGCAGATGGCGGAAGCCATTCGTATCGCGTTGGAATTGCCCGCAGAGGAACGTCAGGCGCGAATGCACAGAATGCGGCAGGTGGTGCAAGAGCACAACATCTTTCGATGGGCGGGTAATCTGATCGCCGATCTCAGCAATGTCCGGCTCGCGCCGCGGAAGATTGAAGCCATGACCGGGCTCAGGGGATTCAGCGCGGGAACCGGTCACTGACGTTGGGGTGGGCCATGTCAAACGAGTCTTCCTTGGTGAGCAGCTTCTGAAGAATTTCAACTACACCTGCTCCATCGTCACCAGACGTCACCGCATGAACTCGCTCTTTCAAACTTGGAATCGCATTGGCGACGGCCACGGAAAATCCGCAAAGACTCAAAAACGCATAATCGTTTTCCGCGTCGCCGATTCCTACAAAGCTGGCGGCGGACAGGCGCAACTCAGCCATGGCCGCCCGGAATCCCGTGCCTTTATCCACTCCAGCCGGAAGGACCATAACTGACTCCCGGTTGAAGATGACTTGCAGGTCGAGTCCGAGTTCCCGAATGGCCTTGCCAACCTCTACCTCATAAGGTCTCACGGCTGCCACGACGGAGCGGCCAACCGAGAGAGGATTCACGCCGGAGCGCTGAAGCCTCTGCACAAACGCCGCTGGGGGAGCGCTCGCGAGAGCCGTTTCCTCTCCGGTGGATGGGTCATAGAGCAGAGCCCCATTCTCCGCCACGATCAGGTCGAACCGATCCAGCTCCGGAAAGACGCTTCGGAGGCTATCCAGTTCGCGACCCGTGATCAGAACAAGTTTGCGTCCGGACGCCTGCACGCGGGTTAAGGTCTCTAAAGTATTTTTGTCGACCTGTCCGTCTCTGGCCAGAGTTCCATCGTAGTCCGTCGCAATCACCCGAAATCGCATGTCGATCCTCCCCAAGTTTGACATAGGATGCGCGGGAGAGTCCAAAAGGAGCTAATGCCGCGGGCTTATTGAGCAATGCAGCCAGAAAATGGGCGACGGACACGATTGCGCAGTCGCGGTCCGATACAATTCTAAAGAGGGAGATTTTGTCCGTGTAACAGTGCGGAACGCACCGAGATCGCCGCAGGAACGTGAGGGGGGAACACTTCGATTGTCATTTCTAACCAGGCGCAGGTTTCTTCAAGTTGCCGCCGGAGTCGCCGCGACCGGCGCATTAGCCCTCGCGGAAGACGGCGTAATTCTTGAACCGAATCATCCCATTCTGATCGCGCAGGAAGTCCTCTTGCCTAGGTTGCCCGTAGCTTTCGACGGCTTCACTATCGCACAACTGAGCGACTTTCATTACGACGAACGCGCGGCCGTGCCCATCAAAGCTGCCATAGAAATGGTCAACCACCTGCACCCAGACTTGATCGTGTTGACCGGCGACTTTGTTACTGTTCCAGTCCTTCATAAAACGTTCCACACCGCAAAAGGTGCTGCCAAAGTTATTGAACCTTGTGCCGACCTTCTGTCGCAGTTGCAGTCGCGAATCTTGAGAGTGTCTACTCTCGGAAATCATGATGTAGCTTCGGACGTCCATAAGATTATCGACACTCTCGACTCCCATGGCCTTCCGGTTCTCCGCAACCGTTCCACCCCCGTTGAGCAGGGAGGATCGCGAATTTGGCTGACCGGTTTGGACTCCGTAGTGGAAGGCGATCCCGACATCGATCGCGCTTTAGAGGGCGTGCCCAGCGATGAACTGGTTGTCTTGCTGGTGCACGAACCGGACTTTGCCGACGAAGCCGCTCGCTACCCCGTCGATCTTCAGCTGTCGGGACATTCGCACGGCGGCCAAATCTGGCTTCCCGGCATTGGCGCTCCCTGGCTCCCGATGTTTGCCCAAAAGTATCCACGCGGGATGTACGGCGTTGGTCCTCTAACCCTGTACACCAACATGGGACTGGGCACAATTCGCTTGCCCATCCGTTTGAACTGCAGTCCCGAAGTCACGCTGTTTACGCTGCGTTCGCCCGATAGCACAGTCAAAGAAGAAGTAAAGAAGAATTTCTTTTCTGTGTCTCTGTGACTCGGTTGTGAAGTATTTATCGCGTAGCCTGCGCTGCAACGGTCTTCAACCCCGGCCGCAGCCACCAGATCAGCCCGCCCAAGAGAACCAATCCAATCGAAATCAACTGCGTCCCCGTCATGAATCCGCCAAACACCGATCCCCGCCCAGGATCGTCGCGCAGGAACTCAAGAAAATAACGCGCTACGCCATACAGGAAAAAATAAGCTGCGAGAACTTGCCCGTCGAATTTTTTCCGCTTCAACAGCCACATCAGAATAAAAAAATTCGCCAACTCGACCGCCGATTCAAAAAGCTGCGTCGGCTCCAGCGGAACTCCGAGTGGCGTTCCTACCCAAGCTTGTGCGATAGGACTGGTAAAGGTCACGCCCCAGAAGTGCGTCGTCGGCTTGCCATAGCAGCAGCCTGCGGCGAAACAACCCACGCGTCCCAGCGCGTGTCCAAATGCCAACCCGGGTGCGAACGCATCACACGTAGCAAGAGCGGGCATGCGGCGCTTGTGGACATACCAGGCCGCCGCCGAAAATCCACCAATCAGCCCGCCCGAAAAAACCCCGCCCGCTTGCAAAGTGGCAAAGGTGAAAATCTCTCCCAGATGAGAGCTGTAGTAAGTCCAGTCATTGACGATGTAGAGAATCTTGGCGCCCAGAATCCCGCACAGCACCACCAAAATGCCCAGATTCCACGCATCGTCCCCGTTGATGCCCTGCTTCTCCGAGTTGCGCACGCTGATCCACAATCCGATCAGCACGCCCAATGAGACTAGAAGCCCGTAAGTGGGCAAACTGAAGTTGCCAATATGAAAGAGTCGAGGGAACACGGTTGATTAGATGCAGACTGCTTGGAATTGGTAACCGCCAGTGTAGCAGGGAAAGGCGTAGCAGAAGAAGCAAGCCGACCCACCTAGCCGTGTGGTAGGCCGAGAATGAACCCGTCGGTAGACGTTGGGAACCCGCCGCGACCCTTTAGGCATCTCCGCATGGCGGAGCATCGCACACCGGATCTAGTTGTACGAGTCAGGCCCCCGTTCATTCGGTGTTGGTTCAAAAATCGGTTACCACCATCACCAACTTCGCAGGTCGGCTTTCATCTCGAATCCTAGGCAAATCCCGCCCAATGCGCAAGGGGGACGGCACAAATAGTTGGCACTCGGTTTGCCAGCAACTTTCGTAAGGGGAAAAAGCTAGAAACCACGTGGGGACAGCCGTCCCCGGCTGTCGTTCGAGCGAAGCTCGAAAACTCCAAGCCGCTACCCGGCCCGGCGCTTCTCCTCCAGCACTTCATCTAACGCATCCGCCAAATGATGCGCCCGCTTCAGATATTCCACCGCACCCACATCCTGATTGCGCTTCAGCAGATGATATTCATCCGCGATATTGAGCGCAGCCAGCACTGCCAATCGTGCGGTGTCTACCGTGTGCGTCTGTTCCGCGACCGCGCGCATCTTGGCGTCCACATACTCAGCTAGCTTGAGGATGTACTCCGCGTCCGACCCGCGAAGATTGTATCCCTGATCAAAAATTTCCACGCGCACGCTGCCTTCATCCGCGTTCTTCGCCGCAGTCTGCTTGGTGGCACTCGCCATGACTTATTCCGCTCCTAATTACTGTCGTGTCGAACCCGCAACTCAGCTCGCAGCCTGCTCTTCCGCCAGCGTGTCGATCTGCTGCAGCATTTTCTCCACCCGGCCACGAATCTCCTCGCGCTCCCGGCGCAGTTGCACCATCTCGCGGCGGAGGCCTTCGACCTCTTCTTCGCGTTCTTCGAGTTGCTCGCGCAGACGCTGCGCATCGCGTTCGGATGCTGCTCGAGCCTCCCGTGCTGCCTTGTACATCTCAATCGTGCGATAAACTTTTTGTTCCAGAGCCTGAAAATCGTCAGCAGGAACCTGCGCCGATACTTCTTCAGCCATTCTCACCGCCATGATTGCACTTCTTCCCCGAAAGATTTGGTTGGATCTTCAGCGCAGTATACCGCACAAACCCTGTGGAGATATCAGCAGAGATCGAGCCGCCATTGCCTGTGTGGGGACAGCCGCCCCCGCCTGCCCGGCCGAGCGAAGTCGGCTAGGCTGGATGCAATTTCCTCAACCTCTTCCCCGCCTCATCTAAGGTCGCATCCTTTTTACAGAACGCAAACCGCACCTGCTTCGCCCCATCCCTCGGATCGTTGTAGAAACTCGATCCCGGAACCGCCGCCACGCCAATTTCTTTCACCAGATATTTCGTGAACGCCACGTCATCCGCAAATCCAAACGCGCTGATGTCCGTCATGACGTAGTACGCCCCACGCGGACGAAAGCACCGGAACCCCGCCTCCGTCAACGCCGGTATCAGACGATCCCGTCGCGCACAGTATCCATTGGCGAGGTTTTCGTAATAAGCACGCGGCAGCCCCAGCGCCGCCGCACCCGCTTCCTGCAAAGGAGCCGGAGCGCCGACGGTGAGAAAGTCATGAACTTTGCGAATCGCATTCGTAACAGCCGGAGGCCCCACCGCCCACCCCACGCGCCACCCAGTCACGCTATAACTCTTTGACAAGCCATTAATCGTAACCGTCCGCTCGTTCATCCCGTCCAGGCTCGCCATCGAAATGTGTTGCGTGCCGTCGTAAAGAATGTGTTCGTAAATTTCATCCGTGATGGCCAGAACATTGAACTCAACGCACAGATCGCGAATGAGTTCCAGTTCGCTACGCGTGAATACTTTCCCAGTAGGATTGTTGGGCGTGTTCAGAATGATAGCTTTGGTCTGATGATGAAACGCCGCGCGCAGCTCGCCTTCATCGAACGTCCACTCGCCGTCCGCCCTCGTAGGCGGACGCAGTTTCACAAACACCGGCTTTGCTCCCGACAATACAGCGTCCGGCCCGTAATTCTCGTAGAACGGCTCGAAGACCACCACTTCGTCGCCCTTGTTGCAAACCGCCAGCAGGGTCGAAATCATCGCCTCGGTCGAGCCGCAGCACACGGTAATCTGCGTTTCTGGATCCACCGCGATCCCTTGCCATTCCTGCATCTGCCGCGCAATCGCATTGCGCAGACTCTTCGCGCCCCAGGTGATTGCATATTGATTCACATCCGCCGCAACCGCCTCTTGCGCGGCCCGCTTGATCTCCGCCGGAGCAGGAAAATCGGGAAAACCCTGCGCCAGATTTACCGCTCCATGCAGCATCGCCTGCCGCGTCATCTCGCGAATGACGGACTCAGTAAAGTGCTCAACTTTATCGCTGAGAAAATGCTTCGGTTGGATAACCACATCAGCCATAGTCGGCTCAGACTAGCACAGGAAGGAACCGCTGAGAATACGTGGGGACAGCCGCCCCCGGCTGTCCAGCCGAGCAAAGCTCGGCTTTTCTTGACCGCAAAACAAAACTATCATCCTGAGCGGAACCATGGCAATCGCGGAGCGATTGCGATGGTGGAGGCGAAGGACCCAGCGCCGTTCGCGCCGGCAAGAATATAAAAGGGAATTTCAACAATAGTCTACAAACTGCATACCCGGCCCGATTGCCTACGAAGCCCGCAAAGTTCCGCCCAAACCCTCAAGAGCTTTCACAATCTCCGTCGACCACCGCCCCACTTCATCCTCGCGCAAAGTCCGCTCGCCAGATTGAAACGTAGCCCGAAGCAGCAAAGAATATTTGCCCACTGGAATGGAACCGCCCCGGAAAATCTCCACCGGAACGAAACTTCGCAGCTCGCTCAATCCCAATCCCGCGACGGCCTTTTCGACCTTCGCAAACTCAACCGCATCGCCGAAAATAAAAGAAAAATCGCGCTCCACCGCCGGATATCGTGGCAATGTCTCATAGCGCACTGCACGAAGCCCACGCTTAAACAACCGATTCAGATAAAGCTCAGCCACAAAAATGTCCTGCTTGAGCTTGTGCCCCGCAGCAATCGCCGGATCGATCTGCCCAAACTGAGCCACAACCTCGCCGTCTATCACCGCGCATGCCGACCGCCCAGGATGGTAATGGTCCGCGGCATCCGCTTTGTACTGGACCTCGCCATGCTGGAAGACAGCCAACAAACTTTCCACATCGCCCTTGAGATCAAAAAAAGAAATCGGCCTCGCCGCCCGATGCACGCTCGCCTTCAAAGCACTGCCGGTCGCGCCCATGCAGATGCGCTTGAACTCCGCCGTCTTGTGGCCCGCGGCCTCGAACACATTCCCAGCTTCGAACAGGCGCACATTGGCACTTCCCCGATTCAAGTTGTAAGCCAGCATCTTCAACATGCCCGGAACCATCGAGGTGCGCATGACCGAAGCTTCCTCGCTCAATGGGTTCGCCAATTCGATCACGGGAACCGACGAAAACTGCTCTGCATCATGATGCGAAATAAACGTCAGCGAAATCGTTTCGTCATAACCCAACGCCAAAAGGGAAGTCCGCAATTTCCTTTCCTTGGGCGCATCGGGCAGTTCGACCACCGCGCCAACATAGGCCGGCAGCGTGTTCGGAAACTTATCGTACCCGTGCAATCGCGCGATTTCTTCGATCACATCGATTTCGCGCTCCACATCCAGCCGCCAGCTCGGAACCTGCACCGTGAACTCGAGTTCGTCGCCGGGCTCCGGAATCAACTCGAAACCCAGCCGTCGCAGAACGCGCAGGATCTCTGACGGCTCCAACTTCTCACCGAGAATGCGATGAACTTCAGAAACGCGCAATGCCACAGGAGCCTGATCAAGGGCCCGCGCGACGACATCAATAGGCTCTCCAGCGAGTTCACCGCCGCCGCACCGCAAAATGAGTTCGGCAACGCGGTTACAGGAAACAACCGTCGACTCATAATCCGCACCGCGTTCGAAGCGATGCGATGCATCGGTATGCAGCCCGTGCCGCCGCGACATTTTGCGAACCGTCACCGGATCCCACCACGCCGATTCAATCAGAATGTTGCGCGTCTTTTCCGTGATCATGGCGTCGAAGCCGCCCATGGTTCCCGCCAGTCCGACTGGCTTTTTGGCGTCAGCCACAACGAGATCTTCGGACGTGAGCTTGCGTTCCACTCCATCCAGCGTCTTGAGCACTTCGCCATCGCGCGCCCGCCGCACTACGATCTTCCGGCCTTCGAGCAAATCCAGATCGAACACGTGCGTCGGTTTGCCCATTTCCCAGAGCGTGTAGTTGGTAGCGTCGACAGCATTGTTGATAGGCCGCTGATCCAGCAGCGCCAGCCGCCGCGCGATCTTTGCGGGCGAAGCCTTGATGGTCACATCGCGAAGGATACGGGCGGTGAAACGCGCACAACCCTGGTCGTCCTGAATATCGATAGAGAATGAAGGCCGGGCGTCCCCGCCCGGCCGGGCCGGAACGGGCAGCTGCGGCTCAATCGCCTTCAAGGGCAGGTCATAAATCGCCGAACACTCCCGAGCCACACCATAATGATTCATCGCGTCCGGACGATTCGTAGTGATATCCATCTCGAAGATGGTTTCATCACCCTCGCCGCTAATCGACTCTACAGCGATCCCGGCCAGGGTCAGATCATCGGCAAGCTGATGATAGTTGACGCTGAGGTCAACGAAATCGCGGAGCCATTGAGGGGAAATTTTCATGAGTAGTTTCTAGCTTCTGGCTTCTAGCTTCAGGCATCCCAGGCCCGCTTTGGCCAGGAGCCAGCAGCTAGAAGCGCTTCACCCAAACTGCTCCAAAAACCGCACATCCCCATTGAAAAATAACTGAATATCATCCACGCCGTACTTCAAGATCGCGATCCGCTCTACGCCCATGCCGAACGCGAACCCGCTGACTTTCTTCGCGTCGTAGTCCACGAACCCATACACATTCGGATCCACCATGCCGCAACCCAGCAACTCAATCCAGCCGCTGGCTTTGCAGTTACGGCAGGGGCCGCCGTCGCGATATCCTCGCCCGCCGCAGAAAATACAACTGATCTGCACATCCGCGCTGGGCTCGGTGAAAGGGAAGAATGACGGATAAAACCGCGTGCGCACGCTCGACCCAAACATAGCCTTCATGGCGTAATCGAGCGTCCCCTTCAAATCGCAGAACGTAATATTCGTATCCACCGCCAACCCTTCGATCTGATGAAAGATCGGAGAATGCGTAGCATCCGGCGCATCGTTGCGATGCACTTTCCCCGGACAGACTACGCGCACCGGAGGCTTCATCTTTTCCATGGTGCGAATCTGCACCGGCGAAGTGTGCGTGCGCAAAAGCAACCGCTCCCGCAGCGGCTTCGATTCCTGATTCGCGATGAACAACGTGTCTTGCGTATCGCGCGCCGGATGGTTGGGAGGAAAATTCAGCGCCTCGAAGTTGTAATAATCCGTCTCAATCTCCGGTCCTTCTTCAACCGAATACCCGAGGTTGCGAAACACTCCCACCATCTCATTCATGGTCTTGATGACAGGATGCTCCGCGCCAAGAGGACGCCGAATGCCAGGGAGGGTAATGTCAATGCGGTCGCCGCCAGATTCTGCCCCGCTGCCCGCCTGAAAGGCAGAATCCCGAACTTTCGCGCGCCCGACAGGCTGACCTTTCGAATGGACTTCCCGTAGGATGCGATCGGAAGTCGCATCGACCGTCTGTTCGACCTTGGCTTTGAGCTGGTTGACGCACTGTCCGGCGTCGCGCTTTGCATCTTTCGGCGCGGCTTTCAGCCAAGTCTCATTGATTTGGTTCAGGATGCCATTCGCACGCGCCATCCAACGGTCTCGAAATATCTTCCCTTCGGCCTCGCTGTCGACTGCTTTAGACTCAGCTTCAAGCGCAGACAGAAGGTCCTTTGCAGCTTTCTCCAAAGCAGCGGCCGAGAAACTCTTGAGCTTGGGAACTGCGTAGGCAGATTTTTTCTTCGGAGTCATATCAAAATGCTGACAGCTGAATCGACAGTTTCATCCTCGCGGGATAAGGCCCACGGGGAGAACGAGAATCCTGATTTGGCTAAATGCTGAGCGCTGAATGCTGGTTCCGTGACTACGCCGCCCCGCCGAGAGCGCCCTTCGCCTGCTCGGCGAGGCTCTTAAACGCGGCCGCGTCCTTCACCGCCAGGTCAGCGAGAATCTTGCGATCCAGTTCCACGCCGGCCTTCTTGAGGCCGTGGATGAAGGTGTTGTAGCTCATCCCATTCAGCTTAGCGGCTGCGCCGATGCGTACGATCCACAGCGAGCGGAATTGCCGCTTGCGCTGTTTGCGCCCGCTGTAGGCAAACTTCAGACCGCGCTCGACGGCCTCTTTAGCCGACCGGTAGAGCTTGGATTTTGTCAGGAAGTAACCGCTGGCGCGGTCTAATATTTTTTTGCGCTTGGCGCGCCGCTTGGTTCCACGTTTTACACGAGGCATGGATCTGCTCCTTTTTTATTTCGATTTACGGCGGCTGGAGGTAGGAGACTGAAGCAGTCTTTATCACCTCTTCACACGCCGGGGGCCGTCGAATCCAAAAGATTCGCAGCCCACAAACAGCGGGACGTCGCCCGCTACCACACTAGCTTACGCTAGTACGGAATCATCCGTTTGATCTTTGGGGTATCCGCGTCGCTGACCAGTACGGCATGGCCCAGCTTCTTCTTGCGCTTGTGAGACTTCGAAGTCAGCATGTGGCGCAAATGCGAATGCCCGCGCTTAACTTTTCCCGTGGCAGTTTTCTTGAAGCGCTTGGCGGCACCTTTATGGGTTTTCAACTTTGGCATAAGTCCTCTAGATCAGCAGTCAGCATTTAGCACTCAGCATGAAATGCTTAAGGGCTGAATGCTAAGTGCTGAGCGCTTGTTTTCTCTACGCCTGCCCCGCGCTTTTCTGGGCTGGCGGCGCTGCGTGCGGCTTTTGCCCCGTATCCTTCTTCGGCGCCAGGATCGCGTGAAGTGTATTTCCTTCCTGGCGGGGGCGGAATTCTACTATGCTTTGGCTTTCTACGTCTTTTATAAGGCGTTCCAGAATCTGGCGACCGAGGTTGGTGCGGGTCATTTCGCGTCCGCGAAAAAAGATCGTGGCTTTGACCTTGTCGCCTTCGTCCAGGAAGCGCAGCACGTGATTCTTCTTGGTCTCGTAGTCGTGGTCGTCCACGTTGATGCGGAACTTAACTTCCTTGACCGTGATCGTCTTCTGGTGCTTCTTGGCCTCGCGTTCTTTTTTCTCCTGCTGGTAGAGAAATTTCCCGTAGTCCATGATGCGGCACACGGGAGGAACTGCGGTGGGCGAAATCTCAACCAGATCCAGGTTTTTTTCGCGGGCCATTTTGAGCGCTTCGTACGGGGGCATTACGCCGATCTGTTCGCCTTCGTCCCCGATCACTCGAATTTCACGCGCTCGAATACGGTCGTTCGTGCGGATAAAGCGTTTATCGATACAATCCTCCGTCAGCTATAGCAGCGTGCAAGATGAAAGATTATAACATGCCGGATTGTGCGCGTCGGATTATGCCGCACGCACATCACTCCAATTCAGAGACGCCGGCCGCAAGCTGAGCATCGTGCCATTCCTTTTCGATCCCCAACTCAACGATCCATTTTCCCAGATAGAGGTGCTCCAACGACTCCCATCGCATCCGCAGTATTCCCGCCACGTCGTCGATATGCCTTTGCGATTGTGCCAGCTTTGACCATTCGAGCTTGGAGACAATTACGTCCTCGACACTGGCGACAAAAAGAGAGACATCCTGCAGCTTGACGAGTTGGCGACGGCGGAACTCCTCCAGGCTGAAGGCTCGGGATTTGCGGATGATGAGGTCGACCTTCCAACCGCTTCCCAGGTCTATGACGTTGAACAAGGATTGCCGTTTGTGAGCTTCGAGCGCCGCATCCAAGTCTGCGTAATATTCGTCAATCGAAAGACCCGTGACGAATGCTCGCAACTGCGCTGGAGTGGCTGCGATTACAAAGTCGATGTCTTGAGTTGACCGCGGAGCGCCGTAGTAGGCGCTGGCGAACGATCCTGAAAGCATGTACGCAATGCCAGCCTGATCGAGAGCGGTGGTAATTCTTTGGAAGACTTCCGGGACGCTCATCGCAGCCGTGCGGGTACCGGCGCAGGCAGGAGCGCCAGCCTCACGAGTTCTCGTGCGACCTGTGCTTCTGGCCACTCCGGGTGCTCGCGCCGAATCCGCTCCTTGGCCAATTCCTGGGCAAACAGGCTCATCTCAAAGGCGATGAGCAGACGCTGTTCTCCTGTCATTGCCCGCTGAATTTGAAGCTGGAGAGCTCGCGCTGAAGGGCTTGTGTCGCTGATGGGCATGGCCAAAATGTTACCACGTTGGGCGAAGGCAATATGAAAACTACCAGATCTGCACGCGGTCTGGCGGGGCGAGGTAAAGTTTTTCTCCGGGTTGGACGTTGAAGGCCGGGTACCAGGCGTCCACGTTGCGGACTCCGTCTGCGCGATATTCCGAAGGCGCGTGCGGATCGGTCATCACTTGCTGACGGAGCGCTTCTTCCCGCTCCTTCGATCCCCAGTTCTGTCCGAAGGCGATGAAGAATTGCTGATCGCCGGAGAAACCATCTTGTACGGGCGCAGGCTTGCCGTTGAATGAAGCGCGATAGGCGTCGTAAGACGCGGAGATGCCGGCGTTGTCGGCGATATTTTCCGCGAGCGTCTGCTTGCCGTTCACCGAAATATCGGGAAAGGGCTTGTAGGTGTCATACTGCGCTGCAAGTTTTGCGGTGGTGGCTTTGAAATGGGCATAGTCAGAGGGAGTCCACCAATCGCGCACCCGGCCTTTGGAGTCAAAGGCGCTGCCTTCGGTGTCGAAGGTGTGGCTGATTTCGTGTCCGATGACCGAGCCAATTGCGCCGTAATTTACGGCAGCGGGGGCGAGCGGATCGAAGAACGGAGGTTGCAGAATTGCTGCGGGAAAGCTGAGCGCGTTCTGCAACGGCAGGTTGACAGCGTTCACGGTTTGCGGATGCATGGACCACTCTTTACGGTCGACGGGATGGCCAATGCGGGCGAGATCGCGGTGGTAATCAGATAGGCGTCCCCGCCAGAGATTGCCGAAGATGTCGTCGGCCTTGACCTGGTAAGCGGAGTAGTCGCGCCATGTTTCGGGGTAACCGATTCCGACATAAAGAGTGGTGAGTTTGGCCTGGGCTTCGGCTTTGGTCGCGGGATTCATCCAGTCGAGAGCTTCGATCCGTTTGCGGAAGGCGGCGATGATGTTTGCGACCATGGCGTCTGCTTGAGCTTTGGCTTCGGGCGGGAAATAGCGCCGAGCGTAGATTTCTCCGACCGCGTCGCCGAGCAACAGGTTGGCCATCGCGACTCCGCGTTGCCAGCGCGGACGCTCCTCCGTTGTGCCGGAGAGTGTCTTTCCCACAAAGGCGAAGCGCTCGTTGGATAGCGCTTTGGGCAGCACGGGAGCATAGGCTTCGATCACGTGGAAGGCCAGCCAATCTTTCCAAGTTTCGAGGTCGGTGGAAGCCACTAGAGAAGATTCGCCGGTGAACGCCGTGGGCTGCCAGACGATGAAGCTGGCTTGTTTGCTGAGGCCGGCGCCGCGAAAGTATTCCGCCCAATCGAGGCCGGGGGCTTTAGCGGTGAAGTCGGCTTGTTTCCACGGGTTGTTGGCTTTCTGGATGTCTTCGTTTTCAGCCAGGCTGATGTGCTTTTCCGCGATGGCATGTTCCAGTTCGACGATGCGCTGGGCGCGGGCGTCGGTGTCGGTGAATCCGGCAAGCTTAAGCATGGCGGAGACGTGGGCCTGATATTTGGTGCGGATGTCGCGCATGCGGGCGGTGTCGGCGAGATAGTATTCGCGATCGGGCATCTGCAAGCCGCCTTGCAGCAAGTAGGGGGCGTAGTGGTCGGAATCGTTAAAATCGGGCGCGACCCACATTCCGAAAAGGTTTGGAGTATGAAAGTTGGTGTTGTTGAGCGCGTCGACGTCGGCTCGAAGGCTCTCGCCCAGAGCTCGAGCCAGTTCGCGCTTATCGTGGATGGCGGCAATGGCGTCGAGGTGCGGACGGAGCGGCGCGAGGCCTTTGGCTTCGATGGTGGCCTCGTCCATGAATGAGGTGTAGAGGTCGGCGATCTTGCGCGTGTTGGAACCAGCAGGCGCGTTGGCCTTGACGGTTTCTTCAATCAGGCCGAGGGTACGTTTGTTGCTCAAGTCGTCCAAGGCAGTGAAGACTCCAATACGACTGCGGTCGGGTGGAATCTGGGTGCGCTTGATCCAGCCGCCATTGGCATAATCGTAAAAATCGTCGCCCGGCCTGACTGACGGGTCCATGTTTTCGATGGAGATCCCGTGCTGTTTGGGTGCTTCCTGGGAGTTCATGGCGAGTGGAGATAGAACTAAAAGAGCACAGGCTGCGATGAAGGCTGGGTGGATTTTAAGGATGAATCTCATTTTTGGTAGCGCTCCAGACCGGCTGCGGGTGAGGCGCAGCCAAGAAGGATTAGACGATAAACAACCAAAAAGGGCAACGCGGGTTGGCGGATATTTCGGAAGGTGGACTGATGCGGATGGGTGTGAGAGACCGGCGGTGTGATCGGTCCAGACCCGCCCTTTGCAAAAAGCCCAAGGAGCGGGGCACCCGATTTCTTGTCAATAGGTAGAAATTACACGAATGGGCTTATGTCTATGCAGGCTGGGCAGATATATTTTTGGAAACCATGTCTCATTTGCCTATTTCCGGGTGATATAATAGAAATGTAAGAAATAACTCAAGCGCGGCCCCCTCGGGTCGCGCTTTTTCTTTGGGCCAAATTCTGCGCTGGGGACGTATTGAATGACAAGTCCGGGGATTTTCCAGACTTACAAGCAGCGGGGCGAGTGGGTGGAGCTTCTTTTCATGACGCGGGCGGCGGGGCATAGGTTCAACGTGTCGAAGCCTTGGGGAGATTCGACGCGGTACGAGGTGTCGGTCGAAAACGAGGGACGAGCACCCAGCGCCTACATTCTGGGGCCCGAGCGAGGACTGTCTGCGGTTACATTCCTTCGGTGACCTTCGTAATCTTTCACGAACTGCAACACGCAATACAGAATGAGAGTACAGCGGTGGATCAAGTCCAATCTTGTCCCACGAGTCCGTGCCGGAACCAGCTTCAATGGCTTGGATAGTGAACCTAACGTAGAAGAAGCGGCAGGCGATTTCCATGAAGTGTCGGATCATCGCGGTCCTCGGCACGAGGCCGGAAGCAATCAAATTGGCGCTGGTGATTCATGCATTACGTCAGCGTTCGCAAGAGTTCGAAACAGCCGTAGTTCACACCGGTCAACATCGCACGATGCTGGACCATGCCCTGCAGTTTTTCAAGATCAAACCAGATTTTGATCTGGATGTCATGCGTCCGAATCAGACGCTGAACTCCCTGACCGCGCGCGTATTGGATACGGTGGAGAATGCCTGCCATCGCTTTGAGCCGAACATGGTGCTGATCCAGGGCGATACCACCACGGCGTTTGCCTCCGCGCTGGCGGCTTACTACTGCAAGATTGCTGTGGGCCACATTGAAGCAGGCCTGCGGAGCCACGACTTATACAACCCCTTTCCGGAAGAAGCCAACCGGCGGCTGGCTTCGGTGCTGACCGAAATTCACTTTGCTCCCACGGCTTTGGCGCGGGACAACCTGCTGGCCGAGGGCGTGCCGGCCGAGAAAATCGTGGTTACGGGCAACACCGTGATCGATACTTTGCGCGCTCTGAGCGTGTTACAGCATTCCTGGGAGAACACGCCGCTGGCCGGCATTCCGGACGACAATTCCCGCCTGGTGCTAGTCACTTCTCACCGGCGCGAATCCCTGGGCGCGGATCAGGAGCATATGTGCCTGGCGCTCAAGGATCTGGTGCAGCTGCATCCCGATATTCGGATCGTTTATCCCGTGCACTTGAACCCCAACGTGCGCGCTACGGTGAATGGGCTGCTGCAGAACACGGACCGAATCCATTTGACGGAACCGCTCGACTACATCACGTTCGTCAGCCTGTTGCGGCGTTGTTTCCTGGTGCTCACCGATTCGGGCGGGATTCAGGAAGAAGCGCCCACGTTCGGGAAGCCGGTGCTGGTGCTGCGCAAACTTACGGAGCGTCCGGAGGCTTCGCAGTTTGGCATGGCCAAGATCATCGGCATGTCGCGCGAGGGCATCGTCAACGAGACCAGTCACCTGCTCAACGATGCGGAAGCGTATCAGGACATGTCGGAGGGCGGGAATCCTTACGGGGACGGTCACAGTTCGGAGCGGATTGTGGAGGCGGTGGCCCGCTGGCATGCGAAGAAGACTCCGCTGCTCGAGGCCGACAAGCAATTCAAGCTGGCCCCCCGGCCGATTCCGCGGCGTCGAAAGAGCGACGCCGAAGAGAACGCTCGCAAAGCCGCGGCAGGTAAGGAGTGACCACGCAAAGCCTGCGTCTGGGCTGTGGTTGCGCGCCATGATTTACGTTCTCTACATCATTGTTTTCGCGATTTGTGTCTATACCGGCCGGCACTACTACTTCACCCTGAATCGGCTGTTCGGTTTCCAGCGGCATCCTTACATCGACATCGACACCGCCGACTGGCCTCCGGTCACCGTGCTGGTGGCGGCGCACAATGAAGAAAAAGTCATCGCCCACATTCTTGATGCCCTGATGACGGTGAAATATCCCGCGGACAAAATGCTGGTGATTCCGGTCAACGACCGTTCGACGGACCGCACCCGCGAGATCATCGACCAGTTTGTCAGAGCGCTTTCCGGGGCGCATTCAGCCCTTTCATCGGGTCGCGGGCAAGGGCGGTAAAGCGGCGGCACTAAAAGATGCGATGGAACTGGTGATCACCGAGGTCATCCTGATTTTCGATGCGGATTACATCCCGGGGGCCGGGCTGATCAAGCAGCTGGTTGCGCCGTTCTTCGATATCGAAGTCGGCGGCGTGATGGGCCGGGTCGTGCCCATGAATGCGGGCACGAATTTGCTGACACGTCTTTTGGATCTGGAACGGTCGGGCGGTTATCAAGTGGATCAGCAGGCGCGCATGAACCTGCGGCTTGTGCCTCAACATGGCGGCACGGTGGCGGGAGTCCGATTGAGCGCGCTGCGGGAAATTGGCGGATGGAATGAGAACTCGCTGACCGAAGACACCGACCTGACTTATCGGCTCCTGCTGAATGGCTGGAAAACCGCATACCAGAATCGGTCGGAGTGTTACGAAGAGGTGCCCGAAGTGTGGCCGGTGCGGATCAAGCAGATCATGCGCTGGGCCAAGGGCCATAACCAGGCCATGGCGACTTACGGGCTGCATCTGCTGGTGGGCAAGCATCGCGCTACCCTGCGGGAACGGATTGATGGAACTTTGCTGCTGGGAGTGTATGCCATGGCGCCGGTCACGCTTATCGGCTGGGCGCTGGCGCTCGGAGTGTTTTACCAGGGCGTGGCTCCGCTGCATGGGGTGATCGCCTTGCTTTCTCTGACGGCTTACGCCGCCATCGGCAATCTCGCGGCTTTCTTCGAGATCGCCGCCGCGGCTCGATTGGATGGCACGCGCAAGCGAATTTGCCTGCTGCCATTCCTCATTCTGGGATTTGCGGTGAGCATTTTCTCCGTCTCCCGCGCCGCGGCGGTTCAAATCAGCGATCTGGTGACTGGGGCTGAGTTCCACTGGGACAAAACTGAGCGCTTTCGGAAGGTCTTGTGAATCCGTACCTCGCAGTGGCCGCTTTGGTTGGTATGGTCAGCCTGATGTTCGTGCTGCCACTTTTGCCCGCGTTGGTGGAATTGCGCCGCAAGTCGGACGCGCTGCCGCTCAGCGTAGTGCAGCAAAATGCCGGCGAGATCCGCTATTTTTCCGACAGCTTTCGGACCTACATCAAGGGACTCGAACCCACCATGCAAGGCTGCGTAATGGCTGGGACCACGGCAACCGGCGTGCTTCCCGACGGCGAGGAATATGTTGTGCTCGGCCGCGTCGACGAGCCTCTGCTGCTTGCGCTGCAACAACGAGACAAAACCCACCTGGTGATGGGAGCGGACGTTGACCTCATCCTGCCGGCTGAAGCCATATTTTCAAAGGACATCTATGCCGGCGGCCAATTCATTGGCGGAGTGAAGAACAACTTCCGCGCGATCCTGGGAGAAAAAAACGTTCACCTGGGCGCTGCCAGCCGCGTGCTGCGGTGGGTTCATGCCGTAGGCGAGTTCACGGCCGACCTCGGCTGCGATCTCTACGGGCGCATTTCTTCCGACTCGCGCATACGTCTGCGGGCCGGCTGCAGTTTTCGACGGCTGAATGCTCCGCGTATTGAAATCGGGGGCGTTGCCATCTCCTCAGAGGCACCATCGCCGCAGCCGAATCTCCCAGACGCGGCAATGCCGCATCGTTTTCTGCATGACGGCGACTTCGAGGTTCAGGCCGGCCAGGTCGTCGTTGGAGACATCCTGATCCGAGGCAAGTTGCGCATTGGTTCGGGCGCGCGAATTTGCGGTAGCGTCAAGAGCGTCGGCGATGCGGTGATCGCGGACGGCGTCGTGGTGGAAGGCAGCCTGATCAGCGCGCAAAAAATGCGCATTGGGCAGCACTGCGCGATTCATGGGCCGGTGATTGCCGAACACGAACTGGCGATCGCAACCGGAGCCCGATGCGGTACGTTTGAACATCCCACGACGGTCAGTGCGCCCAAGATCGAAGTTGAAGAAGGTGTGGCCGTGTTTGGCACCTTGTGGGCGCGCGAACAGGGCCAGGTGGTTACCGGCCCGATGGTGGCCAGGCAATGACGCGCACGCGGGTCGTCGTCGCGACGGGTTGTCTTATTCTCGGGGCCCTGATCGCATGGTCGTGGGCAACCCACGACCGCTTTCGTTCTACTGCCGATCGACTGCTCTTGCTGGTGCCCGACGGCACCAGTTTCTCCAATCCTAAAGTCACCATGTGGCTTGACGCTGGCAGTGAAGAAGGACTTCATGTTGTCCCCGTTCATGACTCTGAATTTCTTCGTCCTCTTTGGGGAGAGTCGAAGTGCGCAGGAGTGATTCTGCCGGATTCCATCCACCAGCAGGCCAGCGACCTGTTTGTCGCTACGCTCCACCGATTCGTAAGCGACGGCGGAAAACTGATGCTGGTCTACGATGCCGGCACGTTCTCTCTGAATGGCACTTATGCGGGCGGACGTTCCCGGCTGTCAGACCTGGCGGGCGTGGACTACGCTTTCTACGACAAGCTTGGCGACAAGACGATCCAATGGAGCAAGGTCACCAGCAGCCATGCGATGGTCAGCCAGATGGAAATACCTCCGGGAAAATACTATCCGTTCCATGCGGAAAACAGCGCCTCCGTTAAGAAGGGTGGTCCACCAATTACTCCCGCCGGAGACTTCGAAGTTGAGCTCAGGCGCTACAAGTATGGCGAGCTGCAATATCCCAGCTTCGTAACTTCCGGCAACTACGGCGGCGAGGTTTTATTTCGCTCCAGCAACGGACTCGTGGCCGGTGAACAGCCCTTTCAAAAAGGTTCCGTCTTGTTTGTGAATCTGCCTCTGGGATATCTGAAAGGCAGCACGGACGGCTTACTGCTGCACGCTTTTCTCAGATATTTCGCCGGTCATGCGCTGGCTTTGCCTTACTTGATGTCTGTGCCGGATGGAGTCGGCGGGCTGGTGCTGAACTGGCACATCGACTCGAACGCCGCCATCAAGCCGCTGCAGGAGATGAGCTCGTGGACTCTGCTGCAACAGGGGCCATACTCCATTCACATCACCGCCGGACCCGATGCGGGCAAGTTTGGAGACAGAAAGGGTTTTGACGTGGATCACAATCCCGTCAGCCAGAACCTGATCCACCAATTCGTGAACCTGGGTTATTCAGTCGGCAGCCACGGCGGCTGGATTCATGACTATTTTTCTGCGCACGTCGAAACCGATAATCCGAAAGACCTGGAACAGTTTCTCGCTTTGAACCAGAATTCTTTAGAGAAAGCCACCGGCAAACCGGTCGAAGAATATTCCGCTCCGAATGGCAATCAGCCGCCATGGGTGACGCACTGGCTGGAGGCTCATGGCTTCGTCGCTTACTACTTCACCGGCGATACCGGAATGGGTCCGACGCAAGGCTACCGCAACGGCGAACGCGAAGCCCGCAACGTGTGGGCTTTTCCGATTTCTCATCTGGATCGGGCGGCGGGCTTCGAGGAGATGAGTACCGAAGGATATTCCAGCTCTGAGATCGACCGCTGGCTTGCGGCGATCACGGACTTCGCGGCCGAGCGCCAATTGGTGAGGCTGGTCTATTTCCATCCGCCCGGAATTCTGCAATACCACGATGTGGTCGATCGGTGGATGGAACAGACCGGCCGGCTGAAAGCCGACGGACGATTTCGCTGGTACACCATGACGGAACTCGCCGACTTCCTGAACTCGCGCAAGCAGGTGAAATGGAAAATGTCGG
The DNA here is from genome assembly GCA_963762385.1 of uncultured Acidobacteriota bacterium. Lineage (GTDB taxonomy): Bacteria > Acidobacteriota > Terriglobia > Terriglobales > Acidobacteriaceae > JABDBE01. Next base: position 1,237,830 of record CAVXKN010000004.1, read on the forward strand.
ACAACGGTGGGCTGATTACATTTGAAGCAACTCATCCTCAGACCCTTGATCACGAAACTTGGAGCCTCCCGGCCAACAGCTTTGCCCAGCCGAAAATCGTGACCGGCTCCGCCAAAGTGCTTCGAGATAAAGACGCGTGGATGGTCATTGCCGGGGACGGAAAAGATCTCCGCTTTGAGACTGAGGCGCTGGCGAAATGACGATTCGTCATCATCGACGGCGTCGGTTCGCGGCAACGCTCTTGCTCTGGAGCTGTGCGATGGTTCCGGGCGCACGGGCCCAGGACGGCGCTGCGTCATCAGGCGCCACTTCGATCAACCCGGTTTCATCCAGTTCCGCCTTAATCGGCCCTGGTTCATTGGGCGATCAGCAAACTTCGCCGCAACAGCCGGGCGCGGATGTCCCGCCGCAGCCCGGACCGAAGCAGTTGACCAACTATGTGGAAGCCGGCGGCGACTATCTGACTCTGACCAACGGCTACGGCTACTGGGCGGGCGGATACGCTCGCGGCGTGGTCACGCAAGGAAACAACATCTGGAATGCCGAGGTCAATGGTCAACACGAATTCGGCGACGCTGGCGTATACCTCGCTGCCGGCGATACCTACAACTTCAATCCGGATTGGTATGGTTCGCTGACGGTCGGTTCCAGCGTCGGAGGCTTCTTCTGGCCGCGCTTCCGGGGCGACGCATTTATTAATAAGAAATGGATGGCTCGCAAGCAGTTGATCACAACTTTCGGTTTCGGTTACTACGCTGCGAAGGACGTTCACCGCGATCATAGTTTTTTTGTAGGCAGCACCTACTACTTCACGAAGCCGTGGATTCTAGAAGAAGGGATTCGCTTTAACGTCAGCAATCCAGGATCGGTCTTCTCGCCGGCCGCTTTTGTGGCCGTGACTCAGGGACGAAACCAGCAGCACTACCTCACGCTTCGTGCGGGCTTTGGCAAAGAAGCGTACCAACTGGTGGGGCCGACCGTGACCCTTACTGATTTTCAAAGTCAGACTTTCACCGTAACGTGGCGCCAGTGGCTGGGTAAGAACTGGGGCGTAAATCTGGTGGGAGACTACTATCACAGCCCCTACTACGAAAGAGGCGGAGCCAGCCTTGGATTCTTTCGGGAGTTTTAAGCTGCGTGAGAAATCGGCTGATGCCTTCAAGGCAGCTGCCCCCGTCCCCACTCGAGGACACCGTGGCGGTGTCATTCCCATGCATCGGGCACTTGCCCACTTCCGTCTCGGCCCCATGAATCTGGTTACCGCCATCTTTCTTTTTGTATTCTTCACCTCGATCTGGTTAATATTTCTGCCGAAAGTGTGCCACTTGTGGAATCGAGTTTTAACGCTGGGGATTCGCGTTTTGCCCTTGCGTGCCGATCTCGGTCTCGCCGAACACCATCTGCCTTTCATCCGCTTCGACATCCCTTACCTCCGCATGGAACCTGTGCTACCCAGCGCTCAGGCCTGGTGGTTCACCCTTGCCGCCACGTTGGCACTGTTTGCCGCCAGCTTTCTGCTGTCCGGCAAGATGATCCCCGTAATGTACTTGCTGCGCGGAATTTTGCTTGTACCTGCGACAGCTCTGGCATATTTCGCGCTTCTGCCCGCCCGTTTTCCGCACACACCCGACAGCTATATGCAAGGGCTAGTCACCGCGGGAATCGCATTGATTTCGACCGTTCCTTTGTTATTCGGACTGACCTATTACATCTTCGATTTCGGCTTGCCGAAAAAGGCCTTGCTCACAGCCATCACCATGGTTCACCTGGCTTTATTTCTGCCCTTGCAGATTCTTCTACAAGCTCTCTTCCTGCAAAAAACGGTTTTGTTCATGCCCGTGCTCTATATTGTTTTCGGCATGCCCGTAAACATTCTGATCATCATCGCCTTTTATTCCTGGGGAATGACCTGGTTCTTCCGATCAGCCTAGGAAGTCCGAAAAGTTTGAGGTCGGCATTCCAGAAGGGTAGGCAAATCTGGGTTCAGTTCGTGAAACTGTGGCGACGAAAGACAACAGAAAACTATGCAGCCGCGCGGGTCGCGATCAACGTGCTATCGGCAACTTGCTCGACCCTGGCTTTCACCCACTGATTTGGTTGGTGCTGGCCCTGCAGTCGCAGCTTCAGATAGTTATCCGTCAGCGCTTCGGTAGATTCGCCATCGCATACATTCAAAGTGATCGCTTCCAGCGTCTTTCCCACAAAAGCCTGCATGAATGCCAGTTTTTTCCCCGTGGCCAGCTCGCGCAGAATCCGATTGCGTTCACGAGCCACTCGTACCGGGACCTGATCTCGCATGGCTGCTGCAGGCGTCCCCGGACGCGAAGAATACGTGAACACGTGCAGGTAAGTGAAAGGAAGTTCTTCGATCAACCGCCGGGTTTCCTCGAAATCGGCTTCGCTCTCGCCGGGAAATCCCACCATCACGTCTGCGCCGATGGCCGCTGTGGGCATGGCCGCGCGAATGCTTTGGAGCTTCCCGCGATAATGCCAGGGACGATACTTGCGGTGCATGGCCCGGAGCACGCGATCGCTGCCCGATTGCATGGGCACATGAGCATGCTTGGCGATGCGCGGAGACTTAGCCATCAGGCTAATCAGCTCGTCACTCCAGTCCATTGGTTCCACCGACGAGATGCGCAGCTTCTCCAGATTCGTTCGATCCAGAATCTCATGAATCATGTCTTCGAATCGCAAGGGCCTGTCGAGATCGCGCCCCCACCGGCCTAAGTTGATTCCAGAAATCACGACCTCGCGATAGCCGGCATTGACCAGGGCACTCACTTCGCTAACAATTTGGCTCAACGGCAAAGACCGGCTCTGCCCGCGCACGTGGGGAATCACGCAAAAAGAGCAGCGGTTGTCGCAGCCATCCTGCACCTTCAGGTTGGGACGAGTGCGGTCGTTACTCGTTCCGAGTCCGTCAAAGACGGGCGCAGCCAGCAGTTCAGTGTGAGCGAAAATATCGGAGACGAAGATCTCGCTTCGCGCTTCAGGCACCAACTTTGACAGGGAGACAAAGCCAGCTTGTGAGGTGATCCTTTCGACTTCATCGCGCGGGCAGGCAATTACGATTTCCGCCAACCGATGTTTGTGGGAATTGCCGATGACGTGAGCCACGCCAGGAAGGGATGCCACCTCGGCAGGCGCACGCTGCGCGTAGCATCCGGTCACGACGATTTGGCAGTCCGGATTCTCACGACGGATGCGGCGGATCGCCGCGCGCGCATCTTGATCCGCCGAGGCGGTAACGGTACACGTGTTCAAGACCACGATTTCCGATCGGTCGGGCGCGTCGGCTCGTGCCAGACCGCGCTCCTCGAACTGGCGCTCAATGGCAGCGCCATCGGCCTGCGTAGCCCGGCAGCCAAAGTTCTCTACATAGAAACGGGTCACGGTTTCTCCCTCGGTAGTGTTGCGGATGGCTTCGCGTCCGCCAGAACCGTGATTTTATAATAAACGCCATGCAGGCGAAGCGCTGACCTGATCAACGCAAAGCAGTGAGCTTTTGGGGACTAAGTCCATGCGCTTCGATCGGAAGGCGTCAAGGTGCGATATTCTGACCTGGTTCGAGGAGGTTTAAAAAAGTGAGATTGACGAAATTGGCGCTTGCGGTTTGCTTGACAGCTCTCTGGCAATGCCTGTTGGTGGCCCAGGATGGAGCGCAACCCGCTTCGGCAGTTGCTTCCCAAGCTAAACCGCCACAAACTGCTACCGAGCCGTCGAGACCTGTCGACGGAGCAGTTCCGACCCCGCCGCCAGCCGGGGGGCTTGCGGAGAACCGGCCTCCGGAAAACCAACCGCCGGAAGCTATGCCACGTCACTACGTCGAAATGTGGAACACTGGCGATCTTCATCCTATCGCTACGATGTTTACTCATCCAGCCTTTATAACTTTTCACGGCCAAAGAAAGTTTCTTGACACTGGGACATTGGCAAAAGTGATTTTGTCGTGGCGCAAGTCCATGCCGGATCTCAATTTCCAGATTGAAGATACGATTGTGCAAGGTGATCGAGTGGCAATGCGCTTGACGTTCACCGGATCTTACAAGCAGCGTCTGTTTGCCGATACCGCCGCGCCGGAGGCCGCGCCGAGAAAAATCCGCGCCCTGGAGATGGTCATGTTTCTGATCCGAGACGGCAAGATCGCAGAGATCTGGGACGACTACGACGAACTTGCGATGCGCCTCGAAATGGGCGCCAGGTGGCGCTCGAACGAGGAATTGGGCGCCTGTTCATGTAAGCCGATTGCCGAACCGACGCCGGTCCCATCTCCCCCGTCCCAGCCCTGACACGCTTTCTTCTCGAATCCGCGACCCAACGATGAGTCTCGCAAGAAGCGGCGAGACGATTCGCAAAGCATCGATTTTTAGAGACAAAAAAAGGGCACGGCTTCCGGCCGTGCCCCTAGTTTGGTGATCCGATTCGCCGCCGCTCTTAGAAGGGGCGAGGAGGAATCGACCCGACCGAAAACACGAAGCCGGTGGGGTTGGCATAGGGTGAAGCCTTTGCTTCGGTGAACTTGCAGCCCGAAGTGGTGGTGGTTACATTGACTTGGCCGATGCTGGACGCTCCCTCCTCACCGGGAAAGCCGAGTTCGGCAAGATAGACCGCAGTTCCATTGCCGGTCTGAGTGTTTTCCGTGGTAAGACCCCCAACGTAAAACCAGTTGGTGCTGAACCCATTTAGCACCGCCGACATGCAAGACTTGGTTGTAGAAACCACACCCGTAGTCTTATTGAAATGGGCGGCAGTAATCGTGCCTCCCTGGTTGTTGCTGATATAGAGTAGCGACTCGTCAGGGCTCAGGGTGATGAAGTTGGAATTGAAGCCAGTTTGGATGGGACCGTAAACCTTGGTCTTCCCAGTCTTCAGGGTAGAGATTAAACCAACCTCAACGACGGCTCCGCTGGTGGAGGAGGTCGGGATGTCACCGAAGACGACATATTTGCCATCCGCGGTAATGTCCACGCTGCCCGGGTAGTCGCCATCGGCGAATCCAGTGGTGTTTACAGCTTTTCCGATCGGCTTTGGCACGCCCGCGGAAATGTTGAACGACTCGAACGGAGCCGTCGTCATATCCTACAACCATGGTTTTGCCATCCGGAGTTACGTCCATGCCGGTGGGTTGCCCGATGCCGAATATGCCCTGGCCCAAGCCAACCGCAGGAATCGATTTCACATACTTCAGCTTGCAACCCGCTTCTTCCGTGTAGGTCGCGATGGTGCCTTGCCCGGCCCCGGCCGACGCGCCGCTAAAGCCAGCGTAGACGTAGCTCTTGGTCGAGATTAGGCTGATGCCACCCGATGCGCCGCTGTCATTTTTGCCGGCATTGAACGGCCCTGTTCTCTTTAACGTACTTTCATTGATGGCCGAAACGTTGTTTGATGTCGCGTTAGAGATATAGACGCAAGGTTCAGTTTTGCTGTGCGATACGTTGACTCGGACGTCGGCGAAATATCCGCCGCCTAATCCGGTGCCACCAGTAGCCACGGTCTTTTTCAGCGTCAATTTGCCACTGGCACCAACAGTGTAGAAAGTAGCGGTATTAGCGGTTGGATTGTCGTCATTGTCAACTACGTATTTGGTAGCCGCAAATGTATTAGCCACGCAGAACGCCACCAAAGCCAACATCGAAATCAACTTCGTGAATCCCCTCATGGTTTGTCCCCTTTTAATTTTGTGAAACTTCTTTCCAACTAACTTCAAATTGAAGAAACAACGAGAGCGGAAGGTATCACGGAAGCAGACGCTGGCTCAACGAAATTCGTGGTTTCATGTTTCACAAACGCTGAATAGTGAAGAAGCTTCGCAGAAACGTGAAAGTAATTGCAGCATAAGCGCAATCTTCTGGTTTTGTTTCGCGACCTGCGCCAGGCCGGGGGTTGAATTGTGTATGAAAAGCTCGCCCCGACGGCACTGGCGTCTACGGTGACGACACCACGACGGTGCTTCCCCTTCGGGCAGCTGCCAAGACGCGCAGCAAGAATCGCCCTTCTCACGGTTCACATACACTTCGGGCGCACACTCCGAAGGTTTGAATCGGGAAGGCAGGAGAAAGTTCAGTTAGCCGACTCAGCGGCATCGCTGACAGTTTTCGCGTCTTGCGAATTGGCCCCAGAAACTCGAGATCACGCTGACGCTGCCGGCCGCCTCTGCTGGAAACATTCCCGGCATAGCACCGGACGTCCCTGCGTCGGCCTGAACGGCACCGTGGTCTCTTTGCCGCACTGTGAGCACACTGCTCGCGTCTCGGTTCTCGAGAAACCAGTATGCCCTGGGTTGGCGGATCCCAGAACCGCAACCCGCTTCGCTTTGCAGGTCTTGCACCGCTTGGGTTCGTTCCTGAACTGCTTGTCGTGGAAGAACAACTGCTCCCCGGAGGTAAAGACGAAATCCGTGCCGCAGTCAACGCACTTCAACATCTTATCCTGGAATTCCATTGAGGATGCTCCTTCGGCCCATTCCCGCCCCCACTCCCGCGTCGGATGAGCAAACCAAGCCTCACCCCGCGCACGAGTGCGCAGGATTTTCGATTCATCCCCCTCAATTGAACTACCCCTGGATTCGGCCCGCCACGCCCTTGGCTGGACATGGATACTCATGACGCACGAACACTCTGGAAACCCCGTGATTACGCATATCCCAGACCAGGAAATGCGCTGCGAAAAAGGGAAGAGGCCGCGCCCACGAGGAGGAGCGGCCCGATTTCGATCAGTCTTGCTCTTTCCGAGCTTTTTTCCGGCTGCGTTTGCGCGCCAATGCTTCCTTCACGCGCTTTTTCTCGCCGGGCTTCAGATAAAAGGAGTGCCGCTTGACCTCCTTAATGATGTCTTCCTGTTGCACCTTGCGCTTGAAGCGCCGCAGTGCATTTTCAAGGGACTCGCCTTCTTGCAATCTCACTTCTGCCAACGGAACTACACCCCCAAACCCGTCCAAATGGGACTGCATAGTTATTGCAAGCTTCTGACCACAAGTCAAGGACTATGTTGAGTAGTGGTGAATCGCGCATCCTAAATTGTGTAGCGCGGACACTACTGTCGGCGGCCCGTTGACTTTAGTGCAGCTGCGGATTCGCTGCCGACAGCCCAATGTCTTCCGCTTCGGCGCCGAGTTCTAAACCCAAGAGAGTTTCTCAGCGTCTCGGCGGTAAAAGCTTTTCCGTCCCCCACAACACACTCAAAACTCCGGCCCGCTCGGCTCACCAAATTCGTGCCATGCATTCAAATAGCGTGCGTAAGGATCGCGGTGAAAGTACCTCTTGCGTTTGAACTCCTTGGGACGCAGCATAATGCTCGTGCGCCCTTCCACCACGCTCACGGGAAATATATAGCAGCAATCCTCAGGCATGACATAAGCCACTAGGAAATCAATATCCGCCGCTGTATAAGCCCCATGACGTTGATGCGTAAAGCACCGGGTACGCAGCGCATAAAGGCCTGCCTCCATGTGGGCCGTGGTTTTCACCTGCACCCGCCACAGCTTCCCGCTGCCCTCGAGCACATAGTCGTAGCGTTGAATGTTGCCCAATGGCTTCGACAACGCATAACCCAGCCTCATCGCCTTATAAGCGAACGCAGCCTCGCCCACGTCGCCTCGCCAATTGTTCGTCACCCTCCACACGTTTGCCTTCGGAACGCAGATCTGGCCAGACGCTGGTGTGCGCCCGTCTGAACCGCCCTTGGCTTTGCTCATGGGTATCGACAAAATGTCCCAGGAAAATCTCGGAAAATAGAAAAGGCGCAAGCCAGGAAGCTTGCGCCAAACTTGATCTCTACTTCTAGCCTAGCAGATCCAGAGGGGTAAATGAGACATGCATTCCAGATTTATTTCTCCCACCGAATCATTGCCTTGGCGGGAATTGGCCCGCTCAGGGGGCTTGACAACTTTTCGGCACCAGCTTCGGCACTGACTCTTAAGCGGCCATGATGTTCGGATGCGATTTCAACCATGTCATCCCGACCGAAGCGAAGCGCAGTGGAGGGACCTTGTGTTCTGCCAGCTCGCCGGCAGATTAACACGGCGGCTGGCCCCAGCCTTCGCCGGTTCTTAAATCTTACCTAACTAACGCTGGGGGTGCCCCATCCTTGTCGCGCACGTTGCGACAGGGTGGGAGGCGAAAATGCACTGAGGCAGGTTTTGGGGAAAGCCCGACTTCAGCCGGGCCGCTAAAGCCACCGAAAGTGTGAAGGAGCTTTAGCGCCTGAGATAAAGCTTTTCGCGTCCTCAACGACTTTTCCACAACTTGGCAAACATTGCAGAATTTAAAATCAAGGAGTTGTTTCGTGGCGAAAATCTTATTAAGCTGGCAGCCATGGTCGCAACTGAGCAGCGATGTCAGCTCGCGACCGGTCACATTGACATGAGGGCCTGCATGATTGTATGGATCTCCGGCCCAACGGGCGCTGGGAAGAGTTCACTGGCCGCCATATTCCGGGCGCTTGGGTATTCAATCGTGAAGGAAGCGCTTCCGACCAGCCTGTTTGGAGCTTTTGCGGTAGATCCGGCCAGAAACTGTGCAACGCTCCAGGAAGAAATCATGCGGTCAAGGTTTGCAGGCTGGCGGGCGGCGACACGCGCCCCCAACATAATCTTTGATCGCACCATTGATGAAGACCTACGCGTTTTCTGCCGCATGCATCGAGAATGCGGCCTCCTATCGGATCAGGAGTTCCGGTCTCTCGAGGTCCTAGCTGGAGATTTACAACGCATGATGCCCGCACCGGACCTGGTTGTCTTCTTATGCCCGGAGAGGCGGATACTCGCGCAGCGCGTAACAAGCCGATCGCATCCAGCCGCAATTGTCGAAACCCTAGATCGGCAATTGTCGCTTTACGACGAATGGCTGTCGACCCGACACGAGAGTGTCCTAACGCTTGATAACTCGACCTGCAGCCTCGAAACGGTGCAGCGCTTCTTGTCAGCAGATAAGATATCTTGAAGACTTTAGTTTATCCGGGCCGGAAGGTTCCACTTCAGTGAGCTCAATTTCTCCCTACAGACTTCACCGATTCACTTCGGAACGGTGTGACATCATTGAGAACGCGATGAGAGCGGACCAGAATCCGTATTTGACCCGTCAGAACCTTGTTCACGAGCACATTGAGATTTGCTGAGGAATGCTTTAGGGGCTGGGTTCTGGGTTCACACTTCGAATTGTGTGTTTTCGTTGATCCGGAGGAACCCCTGTTGTTCGCGTACTTCGATTCCAACCACGACACGACAGCTCGGACGATGCAAGATCGCGAGCGCAACCCGCGTTTCTACGTCGATAAGGATTACGAAGTTACGAGGCTCCTGCGGGCTCCCACGTCACACCCCAGAGTTTTGCCCGATACACAGGACAAAAACGCGAACTACATCTTCACTTCCGAAAGCCAACGAAAACAGCTGCGCTCAACTGTTCTACTCTGCCTCGATGTTGCACAGCCGTGTGCCCTGGTTGTTTGCAGCAATGAGGTGTGCGCCTTCCCCGAGACGGACCCTGAGATTATGTCGTTTATCAAATACATCGGCGAGTCGGCGAGGTACGATTTGATTCAGGATGACTTTGTAGCTCGAATTCGTGAATATAAACCTAGCCTATTCTCGGTAAAGCCCAGAAGCTAGTGAGCAAACGAGATCATAATGAATGTAAGAGCCCAACGCAGGCATCGCGCCGTGCACGGCTGCCTTAGCCTAGCCGCTGACCAGTAATTCAACCAAATGATCAAGTGGACTGCAGTATTTAGGAGACTCCAAACGCTACTCGACAAGGCGGGTGACTCCTATTTCTCGGGCTCGCGTTTCATCCGCGTAGCGCAGGAATTCGACCCGGATCTTCTCAACTACTCCGATTACATCGAAGAGCGGAAGCGCGCTGGCAAGAGTACCACCCGGAGGGACTTCTTTAAGGATATCCTTGAAAACCTAACAGAAGTTAATAGGGTGAGAGCTGTTGCAAGGCTCCTAGACGAATTGGCGAAAGTCGATGGCAATCTCGAAGCTGCAGCCGAAATCCGAAGTCTACTCGGCGGCGGCACGGTGGCACCGACGGCCTCGATACCCGCGGAAACATGGAACTCGGAGCGACTAAATAGCTGTCTAGCCGATATTGACGCGGCAATTCAGGTGCAAGAATACGATAGGGCCGTAACACTTTCCTATACGTGCCTTGAAGGTTTTCTGGAAGCCTTCCTACGTGCGAACGTCACGCTTAGTTCCTATCGCAAGGAAATTATCGAACTCTCCCGTCACGTCCGCGACTACCTGAAATCGAATATTAAGAACTGCCCGGTCGAAGTTCTAAATCTCATCAATCATACAGGACACGCGGTAGACAAGGCGCGAAATAGGTTTAGCGAGTCGCACTTTGGAGATCAGGCTCACCTATGGCTAGCAACGTACGTCCGAGACCTGGTTAACAGCGAGATCAGACTGCTGCTTCATTTTATGTAAGAGGTCTCCCGGAATGTAAGGAACGCCAGACAGGCGAAATGTTCCCATTTCCACGATTAAGCCCTGTGCCGATGTCCCAGGTTCGCGTCCGTTCTTTGGACGCGGACCTGGGTTCAGGACTCGCGCGGGCCCTTCCCGATTAGCTCGGCGGTAAAAAGATTTTCTGCGACCCACCGTTGTAGAGTTGTAACAATGCCCCCTCAACCAAAGAGCAACTGGCTCGTCGAACTCAACGCCGAGATCGTAGCCTGCACCCGCTGTCCGCGCCTGGTCGAGTATCGCGAAAGGATTGCGCGCGAAAAGCGCCGCGCTTATCGCGATTGTGACTACTGGGGAAAACCGGTGCCCGGCTTCGGCGATCCCGACGCGCGAGTTCTTATTCTCGGCCTCGCTCCCGGAGCCCACGGCTCCAATCGCACCGGCCGTCCGTTCACCGGAGATGCGTCGGGCAAATTTATGTTCCCGGTGTTGTATGAGACCGGATTTGCCAACCAGCCCAATGCGACCGATCGCAACGACGGGCTAAAGCTGAAAGATATTTACATCACAGCCGCGGTTCACTGTGCTCCGCCCGATAACAAGCCCCTTCCCCAAGAGCTGGCGAACTGCGCTCCCTATCTCGACCGTGAAGTCGAGTGTCTCAAGAACCTGAAAGTCGTAGTCGCGCTGGGCAAAATTGGCTTTGACGCGTATCTCAATTACCTGAAACGACGCGGCCAGCTCCCCAGCCGGAAAGCCTACATTTTTCAGCACGGAGCCAAGTACAAACTGCCGGATGGAAAGATCTTACTGGCCTCGTACCATCCCTCGAACCAGAACACCCAAACCGGAAAACTGACCCGCCCGATGTTCGTCACAATCTTTAAAGAGGCGGCAAAAATTGCCGATGAGTAAGTTGAGGCGGCGGCCGCCGGGGCCGGAAAGCTCACCCTCCCCACAGTCGGGGACATACCAAAAAAGGGCGCAATCTGGGGCGGACGCCGCCTATGTTTTGCCAACGAGCAAGAGCGCTCGCCTAACTAGAATCCCACGAAGACAGGCTCGGGCTCCAAAAGGATGCCCCATATTTCTTCCACCCGCTGCCGAATCGCTTCCTCGAAAGCCACAATATCCGCCGCAGTCGCGTTCCCGCGATTCACGATGGCCAGCGCGTGCTTGCGCGATATGCCGACGGATCCATTGCCATATCCTCTGCTGAAGCCGGAATGCTCAACCAGCCAAGCAGCCGAGACTTTCTTTTGCGTAGCGAGTGCCGGATAACTGGGGATTTGCAGATTCTTGGCAGCAGCTCGCGCCGTCAGCCGTTCATACTCATCCGCCGAAAGAATAGGATTCTTGAAGAAAGATCCAGCACTGCGGCAGTCATCGTCGCCGGAAGTAATGAGCATGCCTTTTCCCGCTCGAATCTTTTTTACAGCGTCTCGAGTGTTGGCCAGAGTCGGCTTTTCGCTCCATCCCGCAAAGTATTTCTTAAGGTCGGCATAGGCGATGTACGCTTCACCGCCATGCTTCAAGGAATAATTCACCTGCAGAATAATGTATCGCCCGTGTTCCGTCGTGTTGAAGATGCTGGTGCGATAACTGAAAGCACAATCCTCTTTGCCCAGTTCGCGCACTTGCCCATCCTCAAGGTCCAAAGCCAGTACCGACTCAATCGTATTTGCGACCTCTTCTCCATAAGCGCCAATATTTTGGACGGGGCTGGCTCCTACAGTTCCGGGGATGCCGCTTAGGCATTCCAGGCCGGCGATGTTGTGGGTTACGACCATGCCGACGAATTTATCCCAGTCTTCGCCGGCACCAACTTCGAAAACGACTTGGTCACGGCCGTGGCGATGATTGATTCCGGTAATTCCGATTTTGAGTACGAGGCCGGGCCATCCGGCGTCGGATATTACGAGGTTGCTTCCACCTCCGAGGACGAACAAAGGCAGACTACGCATTCGCGAAAATTCGACCGCCTCGGATACTTCGGCGGTGCTGGTTGCCTCAATAAAATAGCGGGCTGGACCTCCAACCTTGAGAGTGGTCAGCGGGGCCAGGGGAACGTTTTCGGTGATGATCATTGGCGGTTATTCCCACTATATACGAATGAAAAATACGGTTTTGGGCTGTGGCGTTACGTCCGTGGAAGGGCTTGCTGGGCACGGTGTTTTGACAGTTCTGTTAGGCTATTAAAAACCTCTCAAGGAGAAGAAATGTATCCAGAGCTTATGGTGATCCCGATGCGCGAAGAGCTTACCCGCATGGGGGTTCGAGAATTGCGTACGGCAGAAGAAGTTGACAGCGCCATCGTCGACCAACCGGGGACGACGATGGTTGTGGTGAATTCCATTTGTGGTTGCGCGGCCGGACGAATGCGTCCGGCGGTTCGCATTGCTTTGCAGAATTCCGTGCGTCCGGAGAAGATGTTCTCGGTGTTTGCTGGACAGGACAAAGAAGGCACCGACCGCGCTCGCAGCTACTTTACTGGCTATCCGCCGTCGTCACCTTCGATTGCTCTGCTTCGCGATGGGAAGCTGATTCACATGATGCAGCGCAGCGACATTGAACATCGCGAGGCAGTGGACATCGCGGCGGAACTCAAGAAAGTGTATGACAAGTTTTGTGCGGTTCCGGCGGGTAAGTGACAGCGCGAGGGTAGGCCGCGGCGGGCGGGCGAGGAACCTAGATCCCTCGCTTTGTGCTACACTCGCGGGCGCGCACTGAAGCCTTCCCCCCAAGAAGGAGAAAATCCCATGCGCTTCCTCTCAGCTTTCTGTCTTTTGGTGAGCCTCTCGATTGCGGCGGCGGCCCAGACTGTCACCACATTCGTGGTGAACCCCGAAGGCGGAGCTGGTCCCACCGGCATCAACGATAACGGGGATGTGGTCGGATTCTATGTTTGCGGACAAACCTATTGCGGCTTTCTGCGGAACGGATCGACCGGCGTCAGCAAACATCTCGGCGTCGGTGTCGATGCCTTGGGGCTGAACGATTCCGACGAAATCGTGGGCACCTATCACATCTCCGCCTTCTACTGGCTGTCCGGCGGAAAGATGGTGCAATTCCTGCGCGGCTCCGAACCCGAGGCGGTCGCAGTTAACACCACCGGTTATGTCACAGGCTCTTACCGCACCGACGCGCAGTACAACACATTTGCCGCCTTTTTAATGAATCCACAAGGCCAGATCAGCACGATCTTCGCCCCTCCCAAAGGCGGGGCTGAGGCGACTGCGATAAATAACGCCAACCAGGTCGTCGGTTTCTGGACCGGTGGCTCAGGGCCGTACCAGGGCTTCGTCTACACAGACGGCACGGTCAATAGTGCCATTAGCTATCCCGGCGCCGTCTCTACGATTCCATACGCGATCAACGACAGCGGCGAAATCGCGGGATCGTGGACGGATTCTTTAGGCTTCGTTCATGGCTTCGTCTGGAATCAGAAACTCGGCTTCACTTCGTTTGACGCCGTGCAAAACACCACCCACACGATTCCGACCTGCATTAACGCTTCGGGAGTCGTGGCCGGATACTACTGGACCAAGAAGGGCCTCGGGACAGCCAGCTTCACCTATGACACAGCCAGCAACACGGTGACCCTGCTCTCCATCCCCCATGCCCGCTTCATGAATGCCACTGGCATCAATACCAACGGGACGGTTACGGGCAGCTACCGGGTGGGCACGGGGGCGGGTGGCGGCTTCCTCTATCAGCCTTAGCGAACATTGCCGAATTCGGGGCGCCTCGTGGGGTGCTGGCTGTCGGATGACAGGTTGCGGTGTTGAAAGTCGGTAGAGCCGCTGCCATCGGACGTCGCCGCCAATAGTGTTCAGGTAGCGGTCTAACGGCGGCGTCAGCCCTCGGCTTGGTTATGACAACAAACGAGCACGTATCCCTTGCGATTGCAGCACAGAGACAGCCTTCGAGTCGAAAGACAGGAATTCTTCCGCTCCCAACCAATTGCCTTCATGAGCGATTACGCCGTCGGCAAAATCCCCGCCGGCATCGAGCAAGGAAAGGCCCGCCTCTACCACAGGTCGATTCATCAGCACGTTCGCGCTCTTCATAAGCCGATAAATCGCATCCGAGACTTCAGGGACGGATTTCTTATATCCTCGACGAAGTACCCACGCAAATTCACAAAGGACCGGAACAGGCACAGCAATCAAATCGGCTCCTTGCAGGATCTTTGCCGCCTTCCGGGTTTGCTGTGGGTCATCTTGAACAGCCGCTCGAACCAGCACATTGGTATCGACGGTGATTTTCATTTTGCTTTTGCCCATCCCTCGCTTGCGATCTCCTTCATTTCATCGATGGTGAGTTTCGGGTCGCCTCGTTGTGCCAGGCAGCCAATGAAATCAGAAATCGTGCCATCCTGTGCCGCAGCTCTAACCAGGATCCGTCCATCAGGCAGTTTGTCAGCCTCAATTTTCTCTCCAGGGCCGACGCCAAGATGTTTGAGCAAATCCTGTTTCAGCGTAATCTGACCTTTGGCAGTAACGGTAAGCGTGGTCATATGTTCCTAGCCAACAATTGTAAGGCATTATTGCCTTACTGTCAAGGTTAGAAGTGATCTTTCAATCCTGCGAAGGTTTCGACTACCAGCAACCTGGTTGGTGGCTGGGCCTCGGCGACGTCCTCGTGCTCGAGAATCCAAGTCTGGCCGTGGGGAACGAAGACGGCGTTCAGTCCGGCGGCCAGGGCGGGATTAATATCGGACTTCGGGCTGTTTCCTACCATCCAGGTGGAATCGCTGGATAGATCGTACTTCGATACGATCGTGCGATAGGTGGACACATCTTTCTCGGCGACGATCTCTACCACCGAAAAATAATCCTTCAGGCCCGAGCGCTCCACTTTGCCGGACTGCTCCGTGATGGCTCCTTTGGTCAGCAGCATCAGATGATGGCGTTCGGAGAGATACTGAAGGGTTTCGGTGACGCCGCGCAGAATCTCGACGGGGTGTTCGGCGATGGTGTGAGCAAATCCGCTAATGGTCTCATGCAGCGCGGGAGTAAGCGGTTCCACTGCCAAACGCTCGAAAGTCTGTGCGAGTGCGTGACTGAAGCTGTGCAGCCCGTAACCATGAGTGACGATGCACTCGCGCTCGACATCGTTTAGAGCCTCGCGCACCTGCTCGGGCGAATACTCATGATGGTTGAGAAACGAAATGAAATTTGCGATGGCGCGTTCGAAGTAAATGTTATTTTCCCAGAGCGTGTCATCGGCATCGATGAGCAACGTCTGCGGGCCGTTCGAATTAGAACTCTGGGTCATAACGTCACGGTGATGTTAGTGTTGATTCGCGGGAAGTAAAACGATTAAGTGCAGAATGCTCTGTTAGAATACAACATTCATGTTCATGAAACTGGGCCCCTGGGTTGCACTGCTGGCTGCTTGTTTTATCCTTCCTACTCCTATTTCAGCACAGAGAGAGAATAAATCAATGACGGGCTCCGCCGCGAAAGGGGCAGAGTCGGCTGGCATGCAGGTGGTTCCCGACCTGGACCAGCGGCTCACCAAGTTCCGCCGGGTAGAAATGCCGTTTCATTCCACCGGACTTACCGCTCGTGAGGTCAAGTTGGTGGAGAAACTGGTGGATGCCTCGCGCTATCTCGAGGAGATTTATTGGCGCCAGCTCGATCCTGATGGACTGACGCTTTACGAGTCGTTGGCGACAAGCAGAAATCCGAAGGACGAAACGCTGCGGCGCTACCTGTGGATCAATGCCTCCCGCTTCGATTTACTCGACGATGACAAACCTTTTGTTGGCGAAACCAGCATGTCGCCGGGACGAGGTTTTTATCCGCAAAACCTGACTCGCGAACAAATCGAGCAGTATGTGAAGGCGCATCCGGAGAAGAAGAATGAGATTTATGGTTCGTTCACGGTGGTGCGCTGGCACGGGAATGAACTTGAAGGGCTTCCGTACCACATTGCGTACATTTCGTTCCTCGAGCCTGCCGCGAAAGACCTGCGCGAAGCTGCCGCTCTGAGCGATGATCCGGCTTTCGCAAATTTCCTGCTCCTGCGGGCCGACGCGTTACTTACCGACGATTATTTCAAGAGTAACCTGGCATGGCTGGATTTGAAGAGTCCGAAATTCGACATCGCATTTGCTCCTGACGAAACTTACGACGACGGTTTGCTTGGCGTCAAAGCGACCTATGGCGCGGCGGTAATGGTTCGCAACAGCGAAGAGAGCCGCAAGCTTGAGATGTTCCAGAAGTACGTTGCGGACATTCAGGATGCTCTCCCGCTCGCGCCGGAGGATCGGCCTTCCAAGCATGGCCTTGAGACTCCGATGGAAGTGATGGACACTCCATTTCGCGCAGGCGATCTGAACCACGGATATCAAGCCGTCGCCGACAATCTGCCCAACGATCCGCGCGTACACGAGCAGAAGGGAAGCAAGAAACTCTTCTTCAAGAACTTCATGGATGCGCGTGTGACTTATGTCGTTCTGCCGGTGGCGAAGCATATGATGTTGCCGGCGCAGGCGGATAAAGCGACGGGCGAGGGTTATCTCTTGGCGACGATCATGCACGAGATGTCACACGGCCTGGGGCCAGCGTTCGCGCGGACTGAGGCGGGCAAGGTGGACATCCGCGAGGCCGTCGGTCCAGCCTACAGTGCTTTAGAAGAAGCCAAGGCAGACGTGGTCGGAATGTTTGGTTTGCAGTGGCTAGTCGACCACGAGGTTCTGCCCAAGAACAAGCTGGAAGAATACTACGCATCGTATGTCGCGGGAATTTTTCGTACGGTTCGCTTCGGCGTCGCCGAGGCTCATGGGCAGGCGGAAATGATGGAGTTCAATTATCTTTCTGAGCGTGGTGCTATACAAAGGCAATCCTCGGGCCGGTACGCGATCGAGTATGGGCGCATGGCCGGAGGCATCAGGGATCTGGCGAAAGAATTGTTGGAGATTGAAGCGACCGGCGACAGGACGCGGGCAGAGAATTGGTTCAAGAAATATGGGACCATGCCGGCAGAACTGCAGGTTTCCTTGAAGTCGGCGGCGTCGGTGCCGGTGGATATCGATCCCGTGTTTTCGTTTAAGAAGAGCTTCTAGCCTGGAATCGTCGCTCCGAGTTCGTGGTAGAAACTCCCTGCAACAGCGAAGGTAGTGCGGGCATTCAGGGATCCCTCACTTCGTTTCGGGATGACGGAATAAGATTTTGGAGATGACATGCCGGAAAAAAACTGGCCCCGGATTGCTGTGGTCGGCGCGGGAGCTGTGGGATGTTATTTCGGAGGAATGCTGGCACGCGCGGGCGCTCCGGTCACCCTTATCGGACGCGCGCCGCATGTCGAAGCAATCAATCGTAATGGCCTTTTCATCGACAGTATTCATTTCAAAGAGCGCGTTTCTGTTTCTGCGTCTACTGAGTTAGGAGCGGTGCGCGATGCGCAGTTGGTTCTCTTCTCGGTGAAGACCGTGGACACGGAACCCGTGGCGAAACTGTTGGCGCCGTATCTCGCGCCGGATACCAATGTGGTTTCTCTTCAGAACGGGGTCGACAATGCCGAGCGAATGGATTTCGCAGCCGGCATCCAGGCGATATCTGCGGTGGTCTATATCGCCGCGGAGATGAGCGGATTGGGGCAAGTCAAGCACTCGGGACGGGGCGATCTCGTGATCGGAAATCCGCTGCCGAACCAGGGTGCGAGTGAATCGGAGCTGGCAGAGATTGCGGAGATTTTCACGCGGTCCGGCGTTCCGTGCCGCGTTTCCCAAAACATCACGCTCGAACTGTGGAAAAAACTGATCATGAATTGTGCCTACAACGCGCTGTCAGCGCTTTCGCGCGCGAGGTACGGACGTCTCGTCGCCGATGCCGGCTCGGTTGAGGTGATGAAGCAAGTGGTGGCCGAGGGAGTCGCGGTGGGCAACGCTTCTGGAGTCAACCTGCCTGCAGACATGCTGATCGCGGCCGTCCTGGAGCTCGGCCGTGTGGTGCCGGAAGCGCTTTCTTCCACCGCACAGGATATTGCCCGCGGAAAGCCGACGGAGATTGATTCCTTGAACGGCTTTGTGGTTCGCAAGGGTGC
Organism: uncultured Acidobacteriota bacterium; assembly: GCA_963762385.1. Lineage (GTDB taxonomy): Bacteria > Acidobacteriota > Terriglobia > Terriglobales > Acidobacteriaceae > JABDBE01. The sequence continues at coordinate 1,256,302 of CAVXKN010000004.1, forward strand.
TGAAATGGGCGTGCCCACGCCCGTCAACCAGACTCTCTATAGCTTGATAAAGCTGCTGGAGCGAACGCCGTTGGCGAGATAAAGGTGTCCGCTGTCGGCTATCAGCTATCAGCACGCTGACCCCGCACTGCGATATATTGTGAACGCTTCTCGCGGGCTGAATCCAGGGATCGTTCGTCACTCTGGAGCGGTAACTCCGATGACTTCACCACTTGCTGAAAGGCTCAGGGATGCGGTTTCGCAGGCCCATTGGAATGAGGCTGTAGCTCTGCTGCAGACTTCCGATGTAGTGCATGCGGGCAACGCGTTGGGTGCCCTTCCTTTCGAGCAGCAACAATCTCTTTTCCGTCATTTGCCCCTCGATCTTGCCGCCGTCGTTGTCGCTCAATTTCCTTACTATCACCAATACGTGCTGCTGCACTCGCTGCCGCTGGGAGAAATGCGCGCGCTGATTGACAGAATCAATCCCGACGACCGGATGCGTTTGTTCGACGAACTTCCGGAAGAAGCCTGGCAGCGGATGATGGATGAACTTTCGGGAGCGCTGCCTGCAGAGGCTCAGCACGAACCCGAGACAGCGCGGGAGCCAGAACCGCAGCCTCCGCAGCTAGCGCAGCCTGGGGAAACGATCATCGAAGGACGTCAGATCGAGAAGTCTTACACGCAACCGGATGGACGGGAAATTCAAATCATCGCTCCCATGGATTTGTCGGTCGAGTCGGGCATTATTTGCGCGCTGCTTGGGCCTTCGGGATCGGGAAAATCGACGTTGCTGAGAATTCTGTCGGGATTGACCTCGCCGTCGAGCGGCACGGTACTCGTACACGGTCAGCCACTCGACGGCTGCACTCCAAACATCGGCATGGTGTTCCAGAGTTTTGCCTTATTCCCGTGGTTAACGGTGTTGGAGAATGTTGAGGCTCCGCTGGCGGCGCGAGGGCTCGAGCACGCGGAGCGGCATCGACAAGCAGTGCAAGCGCTCGCCATCGTAGGACTCAAAGGTTTTGAAAATGCATATCCCAAGGAACTTTCGGGGGGCATGAAGCAGCGAGTGGGATTTGCGCGTGCTCTCGCAGTAGAACCCGAAGTGCTATTCATGGACGAGCCGTTCTCCGCGCTGGATGTGCTTACCGCCGAAAGCCTGCGCCGCGAGCTGATGGAGTTGTGGATGAAGGATCAAATGCCCACGAAAAGTATTTTTCTGGTCACTCACAATATAGAAGAGGCGGTTTTGCTGGCGGATCGAGTTGTGGTTCTGGGAACGCATCCGGCAAAGATTCGGGCGGATTTCCGCGTTTCATTGCCTCAGCCGCGCGATCGCAAGACGGCCGAGTTTCTTATTTACGTTGATTACATCTACAAGGTGATGACACAACCCGAATTGGAAGCGGGCCCAGTCACAAAGTTGCCGGTCGCGCGCAAGCCCTCGTTCCAAGTATTGCCCCATGCAACTGCCGGCGGGATGGCTGGACTGCTGGAGTTTTTGAACGATCGCGGAGGACGGGAGGATTTGTATCACCTCGCGGAAGAGTTGCTGATGGAAGTGGATGATCTGTTTCCCATCGTGGATGAAGCAGTCATGCTCGGTTTCGCCGACTCAACTCAAGGCGACGTTCAGATTACTCCGGTGGGAAAGGAATTTGCGGACGCAGATATCGGCACGCGAAAGAAATTATTTCGCGACGCTGTTCTTAGTCACGTCACGCTGATTCAACAGATTCGAAACGCGCTGGAGCGGAAGTCGGACCGGGCCGTCCCTTTGGAATTTTTCCGCGACGTTCTCGACAAGCACTTCTCCCAGGAAGATGTGGAGCGCCAGGTCGACACTGCGTTGAATTGGGGTCGATACGCGGAGATTTTCACCTACGATTCGCAGAGCGATCGATTGCTGCTGCATGAAGGCTCGGTTGTCGCTAGTTCCAAGGAAGCGGCGCCGCTTCACTGATTTCGAGTTGGGCTAGGCCGCGAAATCCACTCTGGACTCTTGCGGAATGATTCCTGCCTTGTGGCCCATGTCGAGGAGACGGCGGACGGCTTCGCGGCCCTCGGGGCCGTAGTCGAGGGTGCGTTCGTTCACGTACATTCCGACGAACTTGTCAGCGAGTTGGGAGTCGAGGTCGCGGGCGAACTGCATGGCGTAGGACAGCGCTTCTTCGCGGTGATCGAGGGCATATTGAATGCTCTCGCGAAGTGCGTTACCCACGCTGGTCATCAGTTCGGGTCCCAGGCTGCGACGGATCGCATTGCCGCCTAACGGCAGCGGCAGGCCGGTCACTTTCTGCCACCACTTGCCGAGATCCACGATGCGATGCAGACCGGACTTGTCGTAAGTCAACTGACCTTCGTGAATGATCAGGCCAGCCTCCTGCCTGCTATCCAACACTTGCGGGATAATCTGGTCGAAAGGAACAACATCGGTTTCGATTCCGGGAGCGAACAGCTTCAATACGAGATAAGCAGTGGTCAAGGTTCCGGGGACGGCGATGCGTTTGTGCTTGATATCGCTGACCGAGTACGCGCGCGGGGCTACGATCATGGGGCCATAGCCATCGCCCACGCTGCCGCCGGTCGGGAGCAACGCGTAGTGATCCTGAATGTAGGGATAGGCGTGAAAAGAAATCGCAGTCACGTCGTAGACACCTTCCATGGCCTTGCGGTTCAGGGTTTCAATGTCGGAGAGCGTGTGAGTAAAACGCAGGCCGGGGACGCGAACTTTGTTCGTGGCCAGTCCGTAAAACATGAAGGCATCGTCGGAGTCGGGACTGTGAGCGACCGTGATTTCGCGCTTGCCTTCGGTGATGGGCGTGGGCGAGTGTTCGGAAGCGGCGGCGAAGAGAGTCATGATTGAACCTTATGGAAACGCTGCCAACCGCTGGCCAGCGCGGCGGCGGACATAATCTTGATCACTTCGGCGAAGAGAAACCAATAGAGGCCGAAGCGTATTGCGAGAGCGACAGAATGCGTAAGGACGGCCAGCCAGGACAGTCCGCACACAAACAAGAAAATCTCCGCGAGAACGCAAGCCATGGCGGCGCGGGCGAAACCCTTCTTTTCATTCTTAGCTTCGAAAACCCAACCGGCGATACCCGCGACGAATGGATAGGCCAGCAGGAAGCCGCCGGTGGGACCCAGTAACTGAGCCAGACCGCCGGGTCCCATGGGATTAAATACCGGCATTCCCATGAGGCCTTCCCCAAGGTAAAGAACGAGTGCGGCGAAGGCGCGACGGGGCCCAAGCGCGAGCCCTACGAGCAGAACGCCGAAATTTTGCAGGGTCAAGGGCACGGGAGTGAAGGGCAGAGGCAGCGTGATGCGCGCGCACAGAGCCACAAACAGGCTGGCGCCAATCACAATTGCCACTTGGCTTGCGCCCTCGAGAACATGATCTTGAGTTCCGAGGATATCGGTAACTGGCTTGCTCATGGCTGTGGTTCTCCATTCTGGAGAGGGGTAGCTAGCTACGTCTCCCCGGGCGCTGTATGCGATGCCTTGCTAGAGGCTGTCTACTTCGCGATGTATCCCGCTCTTTCTCTGCTCAGCCGTGACCTTCAGGTGGCGTCGCACACGAAGATAAGCTGCTATGCCCGCCCACAACACGGCCCCGCCGCTGCAGGCGAGAATCAGAAATAACCACATCATCCGCACAATGCCCTAGGATATCAAAACGACGAGGCGCGTGCCGGTCGCGATGATGTCGTTGATGCAACACACGCCTCTTCCGAGATTTTAAACTCCCACAGGGAACGGCTTGGTATGGGTCTCGGCGCTAAGCGAGATGCCCGCGAATCGCCCCTGCAACAGAGACATTAGTCCCGTGTACCAATAGCCCACCACGAACAGGATCAGGAATGGCACCGTGATGTAATTCTCGTTGTCTATTGCGTAGTACACCGTGGTGGCGAAGTAACAACCGATCAGCAACTCTACCCACGGAACCCAACCGAGGCTGCGGCGATAGCTGTTGGCGCGCACTTTGTCCTGCTTGGACTCGACGTGATATTTCGGAGTCCGTGCGAACTCGGACTTTTTTCCCAGCAGCGCTTCCAGCACCGCTCGCGTGTTGGTTACGGTGAGGCCGATGCCCAACGCCATTAGAAAGGGAAGATAAAGCAGGGCGCGATACCATTTGCCGGGGAATAACTCCCGCTGCGAGACCAGATAAAAGCTCGAGATCGAAAAAGTCGACGCCATGAACAGCGGCAGGTCGATGTACAACATTTGAAACCATCCCTGGTAGAAGCGAATGATCATGGCCGGCAACAATAGCACTGAGAGCACGATCATCAAGGGGTAGCTGAGATTCGCGGTCAGGTGATACCAGGCTTCAAGCTTCACGTGGAACCGCTGATCGCTTTTGAGCACCTGGGGCAGAATCTTCTTGCTCGTCTGAATCAATCCCTTGGCCCATCGGGCCTGCTGGGTTTTGAAGGCGGTCATCTCTACCGGCAGTTCCGCCGGGCACTCCACATCCTGCAGATAAATAAATTTCCAACCTTTCAGTTGGGCCCGATAGGAGAGATCGGTATCTTCGGTCAGGGTGTCGTGCTGCCAGCCTCCAGCGTCGTCGATCGCACAGCGCCGCCACACGCCGGCAGTTCCGTTGAAGTTGAAAAATACATTGCTGCGGGCGCGTCCCGAGTGCTCGAGCACGAAATGCCCGTCGAGCAAAATGGCCTCAACCTCGGTTAGAAAGGAGTAGTTGCGATTGATGTGAGTCCAGCGGGTTTGCACCATTGCGATTTTGGGATCGGTGAAGTGGTGAATGGTGCGCAGCAGAAAGTCTTCCGGTGGAACGAAGTCTGCGTCGAAGATCGCGACAAACTCGCCTTTCGCTGTTTTCAAACCGTCGGACAGTGCGCCCGCCTTGAATCCTTCGCGGTTGGACCGATGATGGTAAGTAATGGGGAAGCCCCGGGCAGCATAGTGATTGACCAGCCCGCGCGCCACGGCGACGGTTTCGTCGGTCGAGTCATCGAGCACCTGAACGTCAAGTTTGTCGAGCGGATAGTTCAAGTGGCTAATGGCATCCAGAAGCCGCTCAACCACGAATTGCTCGTTGAAGATTGGGAGTTGGACGGTAACGCGGGGCAGGTCTGAAAAATGCGCGGCGGGTTCGGTCGTGCGATTCTTCTTGTGCTTGTAATAGAGATAAACCAGGACGTACCGATGCGCGCCGTATGAAGCCAGCAGGATCAGCACAATGAAATAAGGAATCAGCAACGCCGTGTCAAAAGCGTTAGGGTGATATAGCCCCTGGAAAGTCTTGTCGAGAAAATGCTGCCGGATGTATTGCCCGATGCCTTTCGGAGCTACGAGCGCGGCTAGCAGTTGGCAGGGGAAGAACATGCGGTTCTGGGTGAGATTTCTCAGTGACTCAAGGTGAGCCCGTCTGAAACCTTCATTCTACCTGATCGAAGGCTCCCTAATCGGGAATACGGACGGCGTTGATGTGATGGATGACCATGCTTTTGAGTTGCACAGAGAATAGCGTTCGATACAGTGGGCCTGTGGTGTAACCGCAGCACGGTACTCCGTCAAAGTATCAAGTGCGGGTTCGAATCCCGCCAGGTCCACTCTCTTTGCTTGGCGAAGGTTAGCCTCAAAGTGCCGGAATGGGAGAGGCGGCGGGACGGAGCCTCGGCACTCCCCAAAGTTACTTGATTTCACGTGGATGCAGGTAGATAATTTAAGCGATATTGACGGAGTACTGTGCATCCTAAGACGGCCTCTATTTCGGAGGCCGTTTTCATTTTCTGCCGCTTAATTAAGGAAGTACGTCCGGTAAAGCGTATCGCGCTGCACCGGCTTGAAACCGGCGTCGCGTATAATTCGCCGTAATTCTTCTTCCGTCGTGCAGTTGGTCACGCCGGCAGCTCGCACTACATTCTCTTCGAGCATCACCGAGCCTACGTCGTTGCCGCCGAACTGCAGGCCGAGTTGGCAGACCTTGAGTCCTTGGGTCACCCAACTGGATTGCACGTTCAGGAAATTCGAAAGATAGAGCCGGGAGATCGCCAGCACTTTCAGATATTCAACCGCTGTGGCTTCGTCCCAGTGGCGTCCGCCGAGAGCCGTATTCGCAGGCTGAAAGCTCCATGGAATAAACGCTGTGAAGCCGCCGGTCTCTTCCTGCAGTTCGTAGAGCCGCTGGAAATGGTTTACGCGGTTCTCGTGGTTCTCACCAACGCCGAACATCATGGTCGCGGTGGTTCTCATCCCCAACTGGTGCGCTGTGCGATGCACGTTGAGCCAATCTTCGGTCAGGCATTTCAGGCGCGCGATCTTGTAGCGCACTTCGTCGTCGAGAATCTCCGCTCCGCCGCCGGGGATCGAATCCAAGCCCGCGTCCCTTAGCCTTGCGATTGCGTCGCGAATACTCAGCTCGCTGTACTCCGCAATTGCGATAACCTCTGAAGCGGAATAGCAGTGCAGATGAATCTTGGGGAAACGCTGCTTGATGCCGCGCAGCATCTTTTCGTGCCAATCGATTTTCAGATTGGGATGCAAGCCGCCCTGCATGAGCACTCCCGTCCCACCGAGTTCGACGGTCTCACGAATCTTTTCGTAAATGGTGTCGAAGTCGAGAATGTATCCCTCTTGCGCTTTGGGTCCCTTCAGCGGTCGATAGAAAGCACAAAAGGTGCAGTACTCGGTGCAGTAGTTGGTGTAATTAATGTTGCGATCGATGATGTAGGTGGCCACGCCCTCGGGATGAAGCTTGCGGCGGAGGGAATTGGCTTCCATGCCGATGCCAATCAAATCATCGGAGCGAAACAGGTCGAGAGCTTGCTGCTTGGTTAGGGACATTGGCGATGACTAATTGTAGCGGAGTCAAGGTACTGGCTCCAAGTCGCTGGCTAACGAGTCGCACATTCTTTTGTGTACCTTGGAATCCTCTGTGGTTAAGGCATTTAGCAGCGTAAACCACAAAGGATACGAAGGTGCACAAAGGAGACAAAAAGGGCAGTTTTTTGGGGGATGGTTGAATTCTTATCGGTAGCGAAGGTATTGGATCAGCGAAAGAATTCCGCCCACGACTGCCAAGCCGATGAGTATGGCTAGGGCCTCTTTGTCGTAGCGGGCAAAGAAGCGGACGATGTGATTGCCATAGCGCACTCCGAGGTAGGCATCGATTGAATAGCGAAGTGCGCGACCAAGCACGAGGGCAGCCAAAAATTTCTTTCGCGAGTACTGCATGGCGCCGGCGGCAAGCAGGAAAGGGAAAAAAGGAAACGGTGGAGGCAGCAAGGCTGGAATCGCAATTCCGCCGAAACCCCATTTTTCGAATCTCTTGTAAACTTTCGCGGCTCGTCTTTTCGAGAGCCTGCGTTCCATCGCTTGCTTGCCGCCCTTTCGAGCCAAAGCGTAGGTGATGTAACCACCAAGCACTGCACCGGCAGTTGCCATAAGCGCGTAGTAGGGCCAGGGTTCGCGATCGCGGGCAGCCAGCCAGATGGTCAGCACGTCCATGCTGCCGGTCAGCGGGATGACGGAGTTGTCCGCGATCCCCAGCAACACCAACCCCACCCCGCCGAGCCGCCGGAGCCGTACCCAGGTGGAAACCGCGAGCAACAACTGGAGATGAGGCAGCATTCGATTGTGGTGAAAGGTAGTTTACAGTGCAGAATCGTAAGGCAGGGAAGAAATGACTAAATCACTGCCGCCTTCGCCGCATGCAGGAAGAACAACGGAGGCGCGGATGGAAGTGCCCCACACTCCCGTGCATATTGGAAGAACAGCTGCATGCCATGCAGGCAAGCCGCATCGAGGAAATAATGAATATTCTCAGTCAAATAACTTTTGACGTTCTCTTGGCTTAAGCCTAAACGCGGTGCCCACTCGCGAGCCATGCTGTCAATGTTCATTTGCCGTAACCCGTGGTCGCGTGATTCCTGAAATACTGCGGCAAGATCCAAATCGCGGGACGCGTCCTTCAAGGCCGCCTGCCGTACCGCCCAGAAGGCAAAGACAAACGGCTTACCCGTGAGGCGTATCCATTCCTCGGCGAGATCATACGTGATATAGCGTGAGCGATGGATGCGCAGCGCTGGATCTCCAATCACCAAGCCGGCGTCGTGCTTCTTCAGCATCTGTTCGATGTCCGGTGCCATGGCCGTAAATGTTCTGCCCCCTCCCCACCATTTCTCAAAGAGAACTTTGGTCAGCGCGACCGAAGTCATGGACGAGGTATCCAGCGCGACGCTGCGAATCTCTTCCAGCGGAACTTTGCTGACCAGCAGAATCGAGCGAACCGCGCGTCGCGAAGCGATGGCCACGCCGGGAAGAATCGCGAGATCAGGAATGCTAGCGTAAGCCGCGGCCGGAATGATGCCAATATCCGAAGAGCCTTCGCGCAAACTCGCGGCGCACTGCGAGGGCAGGGTGTAGGAAATGTCGAAGTCAGCGCCTGACTCTCCGTGCTCGAAATCCCACATCAGGGGCGCAGTATTAAGGTAGGAGATGGCGGAAATACGAAGGTGTTTCATCAGGGAACTAATCGATTCTAACAAAACCAATGTTCATCTTACCTTGACACTGCTTTCCTGGCGTGTATAGATGCGGCGAGAGACCCTTTGGAGGTCGCAGTGTCCGAAGCCGTCGCCGCAGTTTGCAAAACCAGCGAAACGTCTACGCAGTGGCTGGCTTTGGCGCTTACGCCCGGATTGGGGCCCACCAAAGCGCGCCGCGTGATCGAGTTTTTCGGTAGCGTGCAAGCGCTCTTCCGGGCTTCCCTTACGGAACTGGAAGCGGCTGGACTACGCGCAGTTTCGGCGCAATCGCTTGCCACCGGGGGCTCCCTGGAACTGGCGCAGGACGAACTGGGGAAGGCTTTCGCTGCCGGTGCGCGGATCGTTGCTTTAGACGACCCCAGGTACCCGGGGCAGTTGAAGCAGATTTATGATCCGCCACTGATTCTTTACGTGCGCGGGAACGACGCGGTGATCTCGCAGCCGGGAATTGCGCTGGTCGGCACACGTCACCCTACGCCCTACGGATCAGGCATGTCTGAGAGGCTGGCCTGTGACCTGGCAGCCCGTGGTCTGGTGATTTTCAGCGGCATGGCGCGGGGCATCGACACCGCCGGGCATCGCGGCGCCATCGCTGCAAAGGGGAAAACGGTGGCGGTGTGGGGGACGGGCGTTGACGTCGTATATCCCAAGGAAAACAAGCGGTTGGTGGAACAGATTCTCGCGCTGGGCGGCGCTGTCATCTCTGAATTTCCGATCGGCACGTTTGCCGCGCCGCAGAACTTTCCAATTCGCAACCGCATCATCAGTGGAATTTCCTTGGGAGTTCTGGTTGTGGAAGCGGCGGAATACAGCGGCACGCGCATCACCACGCGCTGCGCGTTGGAGCAGAACCGCGAGGTCTTCGCCGTGCCGGGCAACGTCACCAACAAAGGCTCATGGACCCCAAACACCCTGATCAAACAAGGCGCGAAGCTGGTGGCGACATGGGAGGACGTGTGGGAGGAACTTCCGGCAGACGTGCGACTTACGCTCCAGCCCGAGGGCGGCCATGAATCGCAGACCGAGCAAACCGCATCTCTATTCGGGGAAACGGAGCTGCCGCCCCACGAAAAGAAGATTTTCGCGCTGCTCAAGGCCGACGAAGCCACGCACATCGATGAAATTGTCGAACGGCTGGAGCCGGCGCTGTCCTCCTCCGAAATTTTCGCGGCTCTGTTTGAACTGGAGCTGGCGGGAAAGGTGAAGCAGTTGCCGGGGAAGAATTTTGTAAAGAGCTTTTAGCTGTCAGCATCAGCTATCAGCTATCAGCCGGATGGCCGCAGGAGAGCTATCGTGCAGAGCTTCAAGAGTCTTAAGGTCTGGGAGAAGCGCACCTTACGCTTGATGTATACAAGTCGAGCAAATATTTCCCACGCGACGAAATGTATGGGTTGACTAGTCAGATGCGAAGGTCGGCAGCTTCAATAGGTGCCAACATCGCGAAAGGATCTTGTCGAAAGGGTGACAGCGAATTCGGACGCTTTCTGCAGATTGCGATGGGTTCGGCCAGCGAACTTGAGTATCACCTGCTGCTCGCGCGTGATCTGGAGCTCTTACGGACGGCTGACTATCAGCGACTTTTGGAAGGGACTGTCGAGGTAAAACGCATGCTTGCCTCGTTCATCCACAAGCTGAGAGCTGACGGCTGAAAGCTGAGAGCAGCGACGGGTCGGCTTGTTGCCGCGACCGCATTCGTGCTAGTTTCAAAACCAAGACTGAGGACACATTGACCAAAGGTTTAGTTATCGTCGAGTCGCCCGCCAAGGCGAAGACCATCCAGAAATATCTGGGCAAGGGCTTCACCGTCGAGGCTTCGCTCGGCCACGTAAAGGATCTGCCCAAGAGCACGCTCGGGGTCGATGTCGACAACGACTTCGAGACCGAATACGTCGTCATTCCGGGCAAAGAGAAAGTGGTCGCCCGGCTCAAGAAGCTCGCGCTGGGTATGGATACCATCTACCTCGCGCCCGATCCGGATCGCGAAGGGGAGGCCATCGCCGCGCATTTGGCGGAAGAGCTCGGTGACGAGTCTAAGGGCAAGAAGAAGAAAAAGAAGAAAGCCGACGAACCGGAGCGCATACGGCGCGTTACTTTCAACGAGATCACGCAGCGCGCCGTGCGCGAAGCTTTCGAGCATCCGCGTGACATCGATCAGAATCTTGTGGACGCTCAGCAGGCTCGCCGCGTTCTTGACCGCCTCGTAGGCTATCAAGTTTCCCCGCTGCTCTGGGATAAGGTTCGCCGTGGTCTTTCTGCCGGACGCGTGCAGACAGTTGCATTACGGCTCATCGTCGAGCGCGAACGCGAAATCAAGGCATTCGAGAAGAAAGAATACTGGACGATCGATGCGACTCTCGTAGGCCCTAAGCCTCCGGCATTCGACGCGCGTTTCCTCGGCAAGGGCGAAGAGAAGATCGAAGTCACTAACGGTGAAGACACGGAAAAATTCCGCGCTGCTCTGGAAAAAGCCGACTGGCTCGTCCGTACGGTCGATCGCAAAGAGCGGCGGCGCAATGCGACTCCGCCATTCACCACCAGCAAATTGCAGCAGGATTCTTCCCGCAAACTGCGTTTCAGCGTAAAGCGGACCATGATGATCGCGCAGCGGCTCTACGAAGGTGTGGAGTTGGGTGAGGAAGGCCTGGTCGGCCTCATTACTTATATGCGTACGGATTCAGTGCGCGTTTCGAATGAAGCGCTGGCCGAGGTGCGGGAATACATCAAGCAGCAGTATGGCGATCAATATCTTCCCGAAGCGCCCAACGTTTATAAAGAGAAGAAAGCTGCCCAGGCGGCTCACGAGGCCATCCGTCCGAGTTCGGCCATGCGCCATCCCGATCAGATCAAACAGTATTTGAAAGAAGACGAATACAAAGTTTACAAGCTGATCTGGCAGCGCTTTGTGGCGTCGCAAATTACGCCAGCGGTCTTTGACCAAACTACGGTTGATATCGATGCCAAATCAGGCGCGGACATTTTCTGGTTCCGTGTCACGGGTTCGGTGCCGAAGTTCGATGGTTTCCTCAAAGTTTACGAAGAATCCAAAGAAGGCAAAGACGAAGAAGACGAGGAGCTCAAGCACAAGTTGCCCGCGCTCGAACCGGGCCAGACTTTAACGCTCAAGGCGCTCAAGCCAGAGCAGCATTTCACCGAGCCTCCGCCGCGTTACAACGAAGCGTCGCTGGTGAAGGAACTGGAAGAGCGAGGCATCGGCCGCCCTTCAACGTATTCCGCCATTCTGAGCACGATCCAGGAGCGGCAATATGTTCAAAAACTCGGCGGCAAGTTTACGCCTACAGAAATCGGTCTGGTCGTAACCGACCTGCTAGTGGAAAACTTTCCCGACATCTTCGATATCCAATACACCGCCCGTCTCGAAGAAGAACTGGACGAGATCGAAGAAGGCAAAGAGAAGTGGACCGACGCGCTAGGGGACTTCTACAAGAAGTTCGAGAAAGATCTCCGCTACGCCTCCAAGCACATGGAGAACATCAAGCGGATGGAGAAGCCCACAGACGAGAAGTGCGAACGCTGCGGTTCGCCGCTGGTAATTAAGTGGGGCAAGCACGGTTCGTTCTATGCTTGCAGTTCTTACGATAAGGAAGATCCGAACAGCTGCACTTTCACCAAAGAAAATCCCATCAACTTGCCGGATCTGGATTCTGCCGATCTGCAGGAGACGACCCAGGAAGAGTATTGCGAGAACTGCGGCCGTGTGATGGTGTTGAAGCGCGGCCGTTTCGGACAGTTCATGGCGTGCACTGGATATCCCGATTGCAAGACCACGCGCCGTCTCGATCAAGGCAAAAAGGTCCCGGACATTCCGCTGGACGAAGTCTGCCCCAAGTGCGGACGGAATATGATGATTCGCCACGGCCGTTATGGTGAGTTCACTACTTGCAGCGGATATCCCGAGTGCAAGTACGTGAAGCAGAACTACATCGGAGTAAAGTGCCCGCTGTGCAAAGAAGGCGATCTGGTCGAAAAGCGGGCGCGCAAGGGGAATACTTTTTATGGCTGCGGAAACTACCCCAAGTGCAAGTTCACCTCGGCGCATAAGCCGATTCCGGAGAAATGCCCAAGTTGCGGGAATGACTATTTGGTCGAGAAATTCTTGAAGTCAGGTCCAGTCATTGCTTGCCCAAACAAAGAGTGTGAATACGAACGAGCGGTGCCAGTCGAGGCTGCTGCGGTGGGCGGAGATTGAGCAATCGGGCGATCAGGCGCCAAGAGTCGACTTTCCTGATGGTAAAATGGCTCCGGCTTTCCGTTACATAATCCCCGAATATTTTGGAGGTTTTTCATGCCTAAGAAGCCCACGGCTGCCGATGCCGAACTGATTCTGCAGCTCTACGATCTTCGCCGCGAAGCCGAAATTCGAAAGGCGCGCAACTGGTGGCTGGTAACTTTCTGGCCCGAAAGCGCCGAAGATTTCATGAAAATAGGCGCCGCGATGGGAACCCAGGAAAACAACTGGCTGCGCCAGGTGGCGGGATATTGGAGTATGGCCGCTTCGCTCGCGCTTGCCGGCAGCGTCAGTCAGGAACTCTTCCTTGACCCCAGCGTCAGCGGAGAGATGTTCTTCATTTTTGCCAAGGTAAAGCCATTTCTGGCGGATCTGCGAACGAAGTCGAAGAACCCGCGCATGTTCGCAAACATAGAAAAACTGATTAACAGCTCGAAGCAGGGACGCGATTGGTTGAAGTACGTGGAGGGCCAAGTGGCGGCGCGCCGTGACGCAATGAAAATGGCGAAGGCCAGCTAGCAAACTTCATTTGGTAATTGTTGTAATCGGGTAATTGAGAAATTGGTTTTCCAATTACCCGATTACCAAATTTCTCGATTACAAATACAGTCCTAAGAAATATATTCCCGGATGTATTCGTCCTTCGATTGCGCTAACTCGTGCGCATCCCCGTCGAAGATTACTTTCCCATCGCGAAGGATAAGGAATGCCATGGGCACTTCGCCGCGGGCTCCCGGCGGCAGTTGCCGCATTTCATTCGCCTTGCGATCGAAGTAGTGCGTGGCCATGATGAAGGCGTCTTGCAGTCGGTGGGTGACCAGCAGCGAGCTGGTTTTGTACACATCTCGCTGTTTCACAATCAATTGGATAATTGTGGTCGAAGTGACCGGGTCGAGGCCGCCGGTCGGAGAATCATAAAGCAAGACTTCCGGCTGGGTAATAATGGCGCGCGCAATCGCGACCCGGCGACGCATACCTCCCGAGAGCTCTGCGGGAAACTTGTCCACCGTGTTTTCGAGTTCCACGAAGCTCAAGGCTTCCCGCACCCGCTTTTCGACTTCATCGTCGGAAATGTCGCCCTCTTCGAGCAAGCGAAAGGCAACGTTTTCGCGCACCGTGAGCGAATCGAAAAGCGCGCTCTCCTGGAAGACAATACCGACCTTCCGCCTGATTTCGAATAAGGCGTTTTCGGACATCTGAGTCACGTCTTCGCCGAGAACATAAATGTGTCCGCTGTCCGGTTTCAACAGACCGAGCGCCAGCTTAAGGATCGTGCTTTTGCCAGAACCGGCGACGCCAAAAATGGCTTTGGTTTCTCCTTTGGCCAGGCGAAATGAGATTCCGTCGAGGACGGGTTTGTCCTCGAACGCGATGAAGACATCTTCGAAAACGATGACATTGGCTGCAACCTCCGGTTCGGAGGGAGCACGCTCTGCGATTTCTGTAGGAGGCGCAGCCATGACTCAGCGATAACCAAAGATCGCCATCAATAACTTGGTCGCGAAGAAGTCGACCAGGAGGATAAAAACCGAAGACGCAACCACCGCCTGAGTCGTTGCCCTGCCAACGCCTTGGGTTCCACCCCGAGCCGAGATCCCGTAATAGCAACCTACCGTCGAAATAATAAATCCGAACAGCAAGGGTTTCACCAGACCCATGAAAACGTCTTGAAAGGTCAGGATCTGCCAGGCTGTGCTCCAATACTGGTGGGAGTTTATCCCGAGAAGAAATCGGGCAACCGCACCGCCCCCGACCATTCCCAAAAGATCAGAGATAATGGTCAGGAAAAAGAGCATAAATACGGTAGAGATTACTCTTGGCGTTATCAGTTTTTTCGCCGGGTCGGTTCCGAGCGCTCGCATGGCATCGATTTGCTCGGTTACGACCATCGAGCCTAATTCGCTAGCCATGCCCGAAGAGTTTCTCCCCGCCACCATCAGTCCAGTCAATACTGGCCCCAATTCGCGAACCATGCCGACCGAGACCAATTGTCCGAGCAAGGATAGGGAGCCAAATCGCTGCAGGGTACTGGAACTGTTCAAAGCCAAAACCGCCCCGGTGAAGAAACCGGTGAGTACCACGATGGGCAGCGATCCCACGCCGATGAGGTCTGCCTGCTGAAGCATATCGGCAAAGTAGCGAGGATAACGAAACAGGTTGGTAATGGATTGTCCGGCCAGCAGGGAATAATCCTGCACAGTCTGGACGGTATCTTTAACGAATTCCGTGGGAGATATCAGTTCCATGCGATTCAGGAATCGTGTGGCGCGATTCTCGAACTATAGCAGAGGCGAGAGCAGCTTTCAGCTATCAGCCGTCAGCTTTCAGCCAAGAAGTTGCAAACTGAAAGCTGATGGCTGAGAGCTGAAAGCTTATTCTTTAGTCTTTTTCTTGATATCGATATTCAGGCGTTTGATTTTCTGGTTCAAGGTGGAAAGCGGGACGTGGAAACGTTCCGCCGCGTCGGTCTGGTTCCAGTTGCACTTTTCCAGCATCTCGACGATGATCTGCCGCTCACAATCTTCCATGATGTCGAACAGCGACGCGTCGGTGCGGCGCTCCAATGCAGAAAATGCGGTTGCCCGGCCCGCAATCTGATCGGGAAGAAGTTCAGGACCTACCTCCACTCCGGGCGAGAGCACAACAGCTCGCTCGATCACGTTTTCGAGTTCGCGCACATTCCCCGGCCAGGAGTAGGTCAGCAGCGGCCGCAGTGCTTCCGGGGTGATCCGCCGCGTCGGGCGCTCATTTTCCTGCGAATATCGATTCAGGAAGAACCCTGCCAGCAGCGGGATGTCTTCCTTGCGCTGGCGGAGCGGTGGAAGATCGATGGTGATGACGTTCAGCCGGTAAAAAAGATCCTCTCGAAATTTGCCTTCGCGGACCTGCTGCTTCAGGTCGACATTGGTGGCGGCGATGATTCGCACGTCCACCTGAAGTTCGTGGATGCCGCCCAGATGCATGAATTTCTTGTCCTGCAGAACGCGCAGAATCTTGCTTTGCGTGTCCAGGCTCATGGTGCCGATTTCATCCAGGAAGAGCGTTCCTCGGTCGGCAATTTCAAACAAGCCTTTCTTGGAAGCGACGGCGCTGGTGAACGCTCCTTTCACGTGCCCGAACAGAATGGATTCCAGCAGATCAGGCGGCATCGAGCCGGTATTGACTGGAACGAAAGGACGCTCGCGGCGCGGCGAGTTCAAGTGAATGGCCTTGGCGATGAGTTCCTTGCCGGTTCCGCTTTCACCTTGCAGCAGCACCGTGGAGCGGCTAGGTGCGACCTGGGCGACCAGATCGAAAATCTTCAGCATGGGCTCGCTTTTGCCCACGATGTTCTCGAAGTTGTAGCGCTGCTTGAGTGCACGTTTGAGTTGGACGTTTTCTTCTTCCGCGCGATGCCGAGCAACCGCAGCGCGCACATCGGCAAGCAGCTTTTCGTTGTCCCAGGGCTTCTGGATGAAATTTGCCGCGCCCGCCTGCATGGCCTTTACCGCATTCTCGACCGTCCCGTAGGCGGTCACCATAATGATCGAGAGGCCTGGATCCTGCAGGTGAATTTCGGCTAACAGGTCCATGCCATTGCGATCGGGCAGCGCCAAGTCGAGCAGAACCAGATCGAAGCTGCGTTCGCCAATGCGCACCAGCCCCTCTTCGCCGCTCGCGGCGGATTCCACCCTGTAGCCTTCGAGTTCCAGCAATGTTTCCAGCGATTCGCGGATTGCGGCCTCATCGTCGATGATCAACACCGAGCCCGCCGTGGGCAACGACGCTTCCGCCGAATTGTGCCGCGCGATCACCGCTGCTTCAGACATTGACAGCCTTCTTGGTCAAAGGGAAATCGAGGTAGAAGGTCGTGCCTTCGCCGGACCGGCTCTCCACTCGAATCTTCCCGGCGTGCTCCTGAATGATGCCGTAGGTCACGGACAACCCGAGTCCTGTGCCCCGCGCCTGTCCTTCCCGAGGCGCCGTCTTGGTGGTGAAAAATGGATCGTAAATTCGATGAATGTGCTCCTGCGCGATGCCAGTCCCCGTATCCGAGACCATTACCCCGACGCTGTCGCCATTGGTGGTGGCGATGCGCAGCGTTCCCCCATTGCTCATGGCGTCTTTGGCGTTGAGGAATAAGTTCAGGAACACCTGCTGCAACCGCCCCGCATTCCCCGTGATCAGCGGGATCTGCGCGCTCCGCTCATCCTGCACTTTGATCTTCGTGACCTTGAACTGGTGATCGAGAAGCGCCAAGGTATCCGAGATGATTTTGTTGATATCAATCGCGGTGAATTCCGTGCCGCTAGTGCGTGAAAAGTTAAGCAGGTTGTTAACGATTTCGGACGCTCGAAAAGTCTGGCGGGTAATTTTTTCCAGTAGCGCGCCCTTTTGCGGATCGCCCTGCACTTGCTTCGACAACATCTGCGCGTAGGAGGAAATCACTGCCAACGGAGTATTCACTTCGTGCGCTACGCCCGCGGCCAGTAGCCCGATCGATGACAATTTGTCGGCCTGCGAAAGCTGTGCTTCTAACTCAACCCGCTCGGTGATGTCGTCCATGATGATGAGCCGGCCAATCACGTTGAAGTCTTTCGTGACCAGAGGCGCGATGGCGACATTGACCACGCGGCTCTCTCCCGTCGGCGTTCCCAGGCGGAATTTGTACAAGTTGTGGATGCCCGGATTCTGCCGCACCCGATAGAACTCTTCGACAAATGCCGCCGGAAAAACCTCGGCCAGAGACTTGGTCAGCGCCTGCCATCGGGGCAACGCGTACATCACTTCCATTTGCGAGTTCCAGGACTCGATGCGATCCGCCAAGTCCACGGCCAACACGCCCACGTTGATCGACTCCACAATGTTTTCATTGAAGTCTTTGAGGCGCTCGTATTCGGCGACTTTCTGCTGCAGGGAGGCATACAGACGCGCATTCTGTATGGCGATTCCCAGGTAGCCGGCCAACGTCTCCAGCAACTCCACGTCCTCGCTGGTTAGGAAATCTCCATCGACCGTCTTGCCCAAGCCCAGGACCGCGATGGTGTGCTTCTGCGCCCGGCAGGGAATGTAATAGTTCAGATCAAGCCTGGCGATGGCCTGCTGCGCATTCACAGTCTCTCGTGGGACCTGGTGAGTGTTGTCGAAGAACAAATGGCCGACCGCGTCCTCCGGTCGCGGCGTGCCCAGGAAGCTCAAATCCAAGCCCCTGGTCTGGGTCATGCCAAACGACTTGGCCACGACAAATTGCTGAGATGTTTCCCCGTCGGACACGAAAAACGGCCATGCGGTCCACCAGCAGCGTCCGCGACAAGCGGTCCACGACCGCACTCAGCATTTTGTCCAGATCGGTTTCCGAACTCAGTTCGCGTCCAAACTCGATCAGCGTTTTGCGGTAATCGTAGCCCGTGCGATAGAAGACCTGGTCGATGCGCCCCTGGATCCATTTCCGCACCGGATCAAACAGCAGCGCCGTTACCACGATGGCCAGCACCAGCCCGAGCGGTCCGGAACTGGGTATCTGCAGATGGACCAGCTCGGCCACGCCCGCCACTACGGCAAAATACGCGCCCGCAATCGCGCCCGCAGCCAGCGTGTACACCATGCCGCGTTTGAAGATCAGATCCACGTCCATCAACCGGTAGCGGAAGATGGCGTAACCAAAAGTAAGAGGCAGGATTCCGAGCGACAACACGGAAATCTTCGTCGCCGTCGTGGGCAGCGCAGCCGGAATCAGATAAGGGATCACATAGAACAGCGTGAACGGCGTGATCGCCAGAATCGTACCCCGGGTCACCCACTTCAATTGCTGCCGCAGGATCGGCGTATTTGCCCGGCGGTAGTTGTACAGCAGCACTCCTGCCGCGGCGACAAAGAACAGCGCCTGACAGCCCATCTCCAAGCGGTCCAGGTTCCAGCGCAGCATTTCGCTGCTTTTGAGGAACGAGACTGCCAGAACATGCAAACTCAATAGCAGCAGTCCTGGAACGTAAATCGCGAAAATGGCCCAGCGATGCCTGCGGACGAACCAATGGCGCTCGGGAAAGGTTAGTGCGAAATGTAGAAACAGAGCTGCCTGAAGCAATCCAGCCGCGACGTTGCCCCAATAAATGGTGGAATCAAACCCGTTCAGTTTTCCGGTGTAATGGAACGAGTAGGAAATGAACGAAACCAGGCAGAAAATATAAAAGTGAGTCGAGCCGGGCGCGGTCCAGCGTCGCAGCAGAACGTACAGCCCAATGCCAAGATAGATAAGACCGATCAGGCGCAGCCAGTTGTTCTGAGAGCGGTCGGCCGGAACTGGAATCAGCACCACATCTACCGGCACCGATTGCCGCACCAGCGAGTACGTAGCTTTCGACCAAGCGCCTACGCGATACAATTCGCGGGTCCGAGCAGCTGCGGTATTTGCCTCCCGCTGATCGATTGCGGTGAGCTGATCACCCACCTTGACGCCGGCTCGGGTTCCCGGTCCGCCAACCTCGACTCGATCAGCGGTAAGCTTGCCCTGATGCTCGACCCACCACACTCCGTCGTCTGGAACCTGGAATTGACTCTCAGCCTCAAGGTTATAACCGGCATAAACCACGGCAGCGGTGGTTAGCAAGGCCAGCAGGATGGCCGTAAATCGGATTTGAAAATCCCTGTTCATGCGCCGCACAGGCTCCGCCGCCCGCAGGGACAAAACACCTTGTTCTCTGTTCTGCATTTTCACTGCCATCAACGCGAGCATGGAGCTGCCTCTAAGACGCCTTAATACAATAGCTTCCAATATTATAGAGGCCTAGACATAGCAGGAGTATGCTTTTTGGAATAGCCCATGTGGTATTTTGTAACCCAATTTGGGCAGGCTTCGCGTGGCGGACGTCTATCAATTCGGGGGCTGAGGGAGGGTAAGCCAAACCAGCAAACGGTATATACTGTCCACCAATCTCAGGGGAATCCATGAAAACCCTCCCGCTTTTGATGATGGCGTTGCTGTTTACAGTCAGTGCGGCCGCCAGTACTTTCAAAGTTTTCTACACCTTCAACTTCTCGGATGGAAGCAGTCCCAACGGGGGCCTAGTCCGGGAGTCGGCCGGCAACTTCTACGGCACAACCCAGTTCGGAGGGAAGTCTAACCGGGGAATTGTGTTCAAGCTGGATGCCAAGGGACAGCAAACGATCCTCTACACTTTCACCGGCGCATCCGACGGCGGAATCCCCATTGGCCGCCTGCTTCGCGATACCCCAGGCAACCTCTATGGAATTACCTCGCTTGGCGGTGATCGTACCTGCAGCTGCGGGACGGTATTCAAACTGGCCAAGAATGGATCGCTGAAGGTGCTGCACAGCTTCAAAGGCGGCAAGGATGGCGCTCAGAACGAGGGGCAGCCCGAGCTTGGCTTGGTCATGGCCAACGGCGATCTCTATGGCTCCGCCAGCTTTGGCGGCGTCTCCGGTTGTGATGGGAGCCTGGGCTGCGGAGTGATCTTCAAGGTCGCTCAGTCCGGCAAGGAGACGGTGTTGCACCGGTTTACCGGGCAAGCAGACGGCGCATTTCCCCAGGATTTGACCATCGACCAGGCAGGCAACATTTATGGCGCCACGGGCGGAAGCTACAAGCCAGGAAACGCTGGAACACTTTTCCAACTGGACACAGCCGGCAAGCTCACGACACTTTACACATTCCCCGGCGGTGCGGAGGGCGTTTCCCCACGCTGGCATCTGCTCCGAAGTGCGAGCGGCGCGTTTCATGGCGTTACGCAGTTCGGTGGCGATACTACCAACTGCGCCATCGCGTCGACCGGCTGCGGAGTTGTCTTCACGGTAAATGCTTCGGCCAAAGAGCGCGTTCTGCACACGTTCGGCAAGCAGGCCAGTAGTGGAGAAGAGCCGTCTGGCGGACTGCTCGATGCGGCGGGCAACTTCTACGGGGTGACCGTCTACGGTGGAACCGTGAACTCGACTTGTACTTTCGGTTGCGGCGTTGTTTATCGAGTCAGCAACAGTGGGCAAATATTCCGTGCTCTACCGCTTTACCGGCGGAACGGATGGTGGACTTCCGAGTGGCAGCTTGACCGAAGACGCCGCGGGCAACCTCTACGGCGTAACTGATGTAGGCGGCAGTGGAAATAATGGCGTGATCTTCGAAGTCACGCCATGAAATTACACCGTGATTCGCTCTCGTCACAGGTTGAAAAATTTGTAAATAACGTGTGCGTCTCCGCATTGTAGAGATATTCGATGACAAGCACCGAAGAAGTAATCCAGCGCGAAAAGCAATTCCTGCTGCAAACCTATAACCGCTACCCATTGGTCATCGAGCGCGGCAAGGGAGTTTTCCTCTTCGATCTCGATGGCAAGAAATATCTCGACTTCGTCGCGGGCCTGGGAGTGAATGCGCTCGGCCATGCTCATCCGCGGATTGTGAAGGCCATCCGCGAACAGGCGGCGCGCGCCATTCACCTATCGAATCTCTACTACAACGAATATCAGGGGCGCCTAGCCGAAAAGCTCTGCACCCTATCCGGCTTGCAGCGTGCTTTCTTTTCAAACAGCGGCACCGAAGCCATCGAGGGCTCCATAAAACTAGCGCGCCTCGCCGGACATCGCGTCGGAGGAACCGCCAAGAGCCAACTGGTCGCTCTCGAAGGCTCGTACCATGGGCGCAGCTTCGGATCGATGTCCGTCACTGGCCAGGACAAGTACCGCAAAGGTTTCGAACCGCTGCTCGAAGATGTGAAGTTCGTTCCACGCAACGATGTCGAAGCCCTGCGCGCCGCAGTCAACGACAACACTTGCGCGATTGTGCTTGAACCCATCTTCGGCGAAGGGGGAATCTACGAGTGTTCGGTGGACTTCCTGAAGGAGTGCCGCATCCTTTCCGATCGTCATCACGCCGCCCTGATTTTCGATGAGATTCAATGCGGCCTGGGTCGCACCGGAACCATCTTCGCTTTCCAGACCTTCGGTGTCGTTCCTGACATCGTCGCCATCGCTAAGCCCATCGCTGCCGGCATCCCACTCGGAGCATTTCTGGCGAAGGAAGAGTTCGCGTCAGCGATCTCTGCCGGGCAACACGGAACCACTTTCGGCGGAGGCCCGTTAGCGTGCCGGGTCGCACTCGAGTATCTGGCGATCGTCGAAGAAGAGAACTTGCTACAGCACGTTACCCAAGTCGGCGGATATTTGCAGCAACAACTCAAAGCTCTGACAGATCGCTATTCGGTAGCCCGCGAGGTTCGTGGCCGTGGCCTGATTCAAGGGCTGCAACTCGATGTTCCCGCCCGCCCCATCGTCGAACAGGCTCTAGCTGAAGGCGTCCTCTTCAACAGCACCCAAGACACGGTTCTGCGCTTCCTCCCACCATTCCTGCTCCAGGAAAAACACATAGACAAAGGCATACGCGTTCTAAAGAAACTGCTAAGAAAGCTGTAGGAATCTGCGTTTAGCTCGTGTGGGAACGGGCGCCCCCGCAAGCCTGCACTGAGCGAAGTGGAAGGGTCCTCTTATAAAATTCCCTTCTCAGGAAAGTTGTGGCCTCCAACCTATGCCTGTCAGTCGGGGGCGTGCCCTGCAAGGCATTCCGGTTTCGGCGCCGAGCCGCAGAAGTGGATCGCCTTTCGTGATTTGAACCGGAACTACGTGAGAGGATAAAGTTAAGCTAATTCATGACTTTCCAATTCAAGTGTGGACTCATGGTCCTTGCGTTCGTCACTCTGGGTTGGAAGCCGTTCTGTTTAGGACAGATCCCACAGGCAACGCCCGTGGCTAGCCCGGAGCACCAGGGGACCGCTTCGGACAGCAAGCAATCCGCTCAACGATGGTTCGGAAGCGTCAGCGGAACGGTCATGGATCAAAGCGGAGCTGTGATCGCGGGAGCTCGGTTGACGCTTACCAATGAGGATCACTCGCTCAACCAGGAGGCGGTATCCGGCGCAGATGGGCAATTCTCCTTCGCGAATGTTCCTCCCGGACCGTTTCAGCTCGCAATTACGTCGGCAGGTTTTGCGACGCAGACATTCTCCGGAGTCCTGCATTCGGGGGAAATCGATTCGGTTCCGCCAATCGTATTGGCGGTTGCCAGTAATGTCACAGAGGTGCAGGTCGGAGTCAATCCCGTCGAGGTGGCGGAAGAGCAGATCAAGATTGAAGAGAAGCAGCGTGTGCTTGGCGTCCTTCCAAATTTCTATGTCACCTACATCCCGAATGCGGTTCCACTGACCTCGAAACAAAAGTTCAAGCTGGCCTGGAAGACGGTGGTGGATCCGTTTACCTTCGTGTTTGTCGGAGGCGCGGCGGGAGTGGAGCAGGCGCAAGATCACTTCAGGGACTATGGGCAGGGAGCAGAAGGTTATGCGCAGCGCTTCGGCGCCGGCTATGCGGACACGGTTACCGGCACGTTTATCGGATCTGCCATACTGCCATCTCTGTTCAAACAAGATCCACGCTATTTCTATAAGGGGACCGGCAGCATGCGATCGCGATTCCTGTACGCGGTTGCCAATTCGGTGATTTGCAAAGGCGACAATCGGCGCTGGCAGCCGAATTACTCCAACGTTCTGGGGAGCTTGGCTGCTGGTGGTATTTCGAATCTCTACTATCCAGCCCAGGATCGAGATGGTGCAGAATTAACTTTCGAAAACGCAGCCCTCGGAATTGGGGGAACCGCCGTCACTAATCTGCTGCAAGAATTTGTCATTCGGAAGTTGACGCCGAAGCTTAACCACGATTCAAACAAACCCTAGGCTTCGCGACCCACGGCCGAAAAAAAATAAGGGAGAGCCGAAACTCTCCCTCCACAAAAGCGACAGAGGCGATACTCTTAGTATAGAAGGCCGTATTCGAGGAAAAGTTGTCTCATCGCGACCAGGAAATTACGGTGAAAAGCTCATCCGACGCGGAAATTAATCCGCAGCCCGCATTCTCCGTCGAGGAAAGCTGGGTTACGCTGGACAGCGCCCGCATGCGCTACCTGCGCGCTGGCTCTGGGCCGGCGTTGCTGCTCGTCCACGGGTTGCTTGGATATTCCTTCTCCTGGCGTTTTGCCATTCCCACCTTGGCGCAGCACGCGACGGTCTACGCAGTTGACCTCATGGGAACGGGCTTCTCCGACCGACCGCCCGGCCTGGATTGCTCTTTCAAAGCAAGCGCTGAGCGCCTCCTGCGTTTCATGGATGCAACCGGTCTGTCGTCCTGCGATCTGTTGGGCACGTCTCACGGCGGAGCGGTCTCGATGATGACCGCCGCTCTGGCGCCGGATCGCATTCGGCGTTTGATTCTCGTCGATCCGGTCAATCCCTGGTCCGCGCACGGAAAGCGGTTGACGGTTTTTCTCAGTAACCCTCTCATCGCGCCGCTTTTCGCAGGTCTAGGGCCTCGCCTACCCATGCTCCACGAGCACTATCATCATGGGATGTTCGGCGATCAGCGGCGCATCCCCGCGGACAGTCTTGAAGGATACCGCAAGCCCATGCGCACGCCCGGCTCCTGGGAATATGCATTGGCTGTGGCCCGATCGTGGAACCGCGACCTAAAAGAACTGGAATCGGTGTTGCCGCGCATCAAGAACATCCCAACTCTGCTGATCTGGGGCACAGCAGACACCGCCGTAGATCCCGCTTCAGCTTTGCCGTTGAAGCAGCGGTTCAGCAATTGCCAACTCGTGCTGTTCGAGGGTGTAGGACACCTTCCATACGAAGAAGTGCCCGAGGAATTCAATCGTGCGGTGATGAAATTCCTGTCTGAATCGCCGCGATGAACGCGCACGTCAAGCGAGTCGCGGTTTTGTTCGCCGGCTGGGGATTCATCCTGCTAGGGATCGTGGGTCTGTTTCTGCCCATCCTGCAAGGCGTCTTATTCCTGCTCGTTGGATTGGTTATTCTTTCTTCGGAGTATGTTTGGGCGCATCGTCTGATCGCCCGATTACGGGAACGCTTTCCTAAATTAGGCCGCGTTGCCGATGAAGCGACAGCGAAGGCCGCGGGTTGGCTCCAGCGCATGTCCCGCAGCGGACACGATTGATGCTCGGCCAACTCGGTGCTAACCTCGAAGCCGGGCACCCGAAAAAGCTCAAGACTCGAAGATGAAGCCGGCCAACACTTCGCAGCTTTCCGTTGTCCAGCGGCTCTCTCGTTTTCTGCACCTCGATATCCCCGAAGTCTGGGTACGCTTCCTGCTGGCGATTGTAGGCTTGGTCTTAGCCTTCGGAGCTGCGCTTTTTTCCACCGTGTCGCGCGAGTCGGGAAATCTCTGGGCAACTCTCGTGCTCGCCTCCGCTGCCCTGCTGCTGGCCGTCATCGTGGGATTGACCACGGTGCCGTACCTTGCTCGCCGCGTCGCTGGTGCCGGCATTCGCGATGCTTTCGATTACGACGTTACCCGGGTCGGGATCGTGTACGTGGGCATCGTTTTGGTGATCGGAATCGCCGCCCTGAACACGGGCAACAACCTGCTTTACATCGTCGTGGCCGCGATGCTTGCCGCGATTATGGTTTCGGGTTTTGCGTCCGCATTAGTCCTGCGCGATCTGGAACTGGATGTGCGCCTGCCGGAGCACGTGTTTGCGGACCGTGCCATGCTGGGTCGAATCGTGTTGCGGAACCCTCGCCGATGGCTCCCGTCTTTTTCCGTGAATGTGGTGCCGGTCAAGAAAGACAGCGGCGGCAAACATTGGCATTGGACGCCTGCAACCTTCGCGGTCCCGCCGGGGCGTCCGCCAGATAAGCAGTGGATGCATTTTCGGGATTACAAACTGCGGCGGGTTCCGAAAATCAAAGCTCCGCCGAGTATTTTCGAAGGTGCGGCGTACTTCCCCTATGTTCCTGCCGGCAGCGAACTGAAAGCGGACCTCGAACTGCGTTTTGATCGTCGCGGATGTTATCAGCAGAAAACCTTTGGCCTTGCGACCCGCTTTCCCTTCGCATTTCTGACCAAGACCCGCCACGTGCCGTTGACCCGCGAAATCATGGTCTATCCGCGAGTGGAACCCGCCGACGAGTTTTTCGAGGTTCTGCCGATGATCACGGGCGAGTTCGAAACCTTCGCCCGCGGCCGGGGCGACGACTTGTATCTGATTCGGGAGTACATGCCGGAAGATTCGGCCCGCCATGTGGATTGGAAAGCGACGGCCAAGTCAGGGTCGCTCAAAGTGCGGGAGTTCAGCCGCGAAGACGAACGCAAGCTGCGAATCGTGTTCGACAATCCGGGCCAGGGGGTAATTTCGGAAAAGGCTTATGAGGACGCGGTTGCGCTGGCAGCGTCGCTGAGCTGGCACTTTGCCGGTCAGAATACGGACATCTCCTTCATCTCTCAAGGCTACGCCGGCGAGCCCGACATTTACCGATTCCTTTCCCATCTGGCAGTTGTCCAGCCCCAGCCCCTGCCATCCATGGTCGAAAGACTCCAGCCTTCGGATGATTACAACATTATTCTTACGACCCGGCCCCGCGGCGGCATTCCGACGGCGCTCTGGGCGTGTTCGTACTTCGTTTTCCTCGGTCCAAAGTAGTCTAGCCCTTTCTTTCAGCGTCCCATTCTGGGACCTACGCGATACTCACCATTTGAATACATGATTCTTCCTCTTTTCATTAGCTTCGTTTCGGCATATACTCGCGCCCGCGTTGCTTCTGGGTGAATTTCCAGGGGGTGATCCAATGCATGTTTACGATTTAATTAACACACAGGATACGTATCAAGCGGATGCCAATCAGATGGTGCTCGACGTAGCCCAGGCGATGGTGGACCGCAACATCGGCGCCGTGCCCGTACTCAGCGAAGGCCGTCTGATCGGCATTTTTTCCGAGCGCGACCTGATGAAACGCGTGGTGGTCGAAGGACGCGATCCTCGCACCACCCGGGTCGAAGCGGTCATGACCGACGACCCGCTCACGGTAAGTCCTGACGAGAGCCTGGAGACCTGCATGATCCTGATGCGGCGCCACGGTTTCCGCCACCTGCCGGTATGCGAAGGCCAGCAACTCCGAGGAATTGTCTCCCTGCGAGACATCCTCCTGCATGATCTGAACGAAAAAGATCACGAAGTCCGGATGATGCGCGCG
This sequence comes from uncultured Acidobacteriota bacterium, assembly GCA_963762385.1. Lineage (GTDB taxonomy): Bacteria > Acidobacteriota > Terriglobia > Terriglobales > Acidobacteriaceae > JABDBE01. Next base: position 1,283,079 of record CAVXKN010000004.1, read on the forward strand.
TACATTCAGGCGTCTCCAGAACTGTAGGGGCAGGCTTAGGCCGCTGCGGGCCTCCCAACGCGTTACTGCTTCCCCTCACTAGGGCAAGTTTACCCCTTAGCCCGTAGCCCTCGGCTCAGCCCAAGAATGAGGCTTAGTTCTAGGGCGAGACCTGGCCAGCGATGCGCCGCTGGCTGAGTCGCTTCCAACCCAAGAAGATCTGTCTCCGATAGTAACCACCTGGGAGTGCGGGGTTCCCGGGTTCCATTGTGGGACTGCGAATCTATCGTTAGCCGCAAGAACTGTTTACGAGGACCGGTGGGGTAACTATTACCTTTGGTTACTTTCGTCCATTGACCCTTTCGCCAGAACTGGTAAGGTCAAGAAGCGAGAAAGCGGGTGAAGGAGACCGCGGCAGCTGCGGTAATGCGCCAGACCCCATGAATGCCAATATCCAGCTCGCATTGTGGATCGCCCACCCAGTCCTGGAATTGTCCCTGGCGGGAATCATGTTTTGGCGCCGTTTGCATCGCACCTTTCCAGTCTTTTTCGCCTACATTGTTTTTCAGGTCGTGAATTTCTGATCATATTCCCGATCTACCGGTTCGACAGCGGCAAGCCCTATTTTTACGCCTACTGGATCAGCGCCGCGATCAGCCTGGCCATCGGGTTCAAGGTCATTCACGAGATTTTTCTCGATGTGCTTCGTCCTTACCCAAACCTGAAGGACCTGGGAACCCTGTTGTTCAAGTGGGCAGCCCTGGTGATGTTCTTGGTGGCAATGGTGGTGACGGCGGCAAGTCAATCGGGAACCGAGACGCCGTTGGGCCAGGCCGTGATTATCGTGCAACGCTGTGTGCGCGTGATTCAGTGCGGCCTGATCTTATTTCTTCTGTTTTTTTCCCGGCACCTGGGCGTTTCCCGGAAGCAGTTCAGCTTCGGCATTGCTCTGGGATTCGGCAGTTTCGCCAGCGTAGAACTGGTGGGCCTGGCGCTGATTTCCGGCGGGCAAATTCATACCTCTACGGCCAATCTGGTCAATACCACCGCATACGGTCTCGCCATTCTGACCTGGATGGGATACGCCTTGTTGAAGACCACCTCGCGGGAAGCCTCCGCCAAACTGCTGATGTCCCAGCGTTGGGACTACGGTCTTAACGAAGCGCGCTATCCCGATGCGGGCGATTCCTTGATTCCGATGTTCGAAAGCATGGTAGACCGGGCTTTTTCGCGTACTCCGGCAGAGGCGGAGCATGAAGACGTCAAAGACAAACACATCGTCCATAAGATGTCTGTCACCGGAAAAGCTGCATCTTCGTTTTCTCCCCACCCTCTGACCAAGAACCTCGTACGCTGACACGCGTTCTCTCAACCCACAAGTTGTCTCAACCTTGGACAAACCAGTTGTCGACTCAGCGACAATGCAGGGGTTAATCGTTTTACTTCAAAGCCTTTTATCTGCTTGAAAATCGGGCATAAACACTTTCGGGAAGCCCTTCGCGAATGTAACAATCTCGTTAAAAGTTACTGTTAAGGAATTTTCTCCATGAAGGTACTTGACACGACCTTGTATAATCCCTGCCAAGTCAGGGTCGCCGCTCCCAGGGGACCCGCTAGGAGAACAACCCATGAAACGTGCGATCAGGATGTTGTTCCTGATGGTAGGTATGGTATGTGCATACACAGCGCTTGCCGCTCCGGTAGTTCCTGCGCCGGAAGATGGCGCGCCGCTGCCGGCATGCACAGGACACTGCGGATAGGACGTTTGAGGCAGTTAACGCACTGCCTCTACGCAGGTTTCGAATTCAGTAGGCTGGCGATTGCAGAAGCAATCGTCAGCCTCTTTTTTTCGCGGAAAGCTCTCGACTGGATTAGCGGCCGGTCGGCGAAAGTTGCTGCAAGCATCGCGTCAGTTCGTCCGGACTGGAGATCGGGGGTTGGCAGGTGAATCCAGAACAAACGACGGCTACGGTTTTTTCTTCTTGGATCGCCGGCAACTGCGGAATCGTTTCGGCTAGGACCAGCGGAAGATTTTGCGGAACCGCCTTGTTGGCCGCCAGTCTCAGCACAGCCTTAGTGGCGGAATAAGGCGCGACGGCGGCGCTGTAAAGCTGGTTCGCGAGTTCGTCATTTCCGACGATCACGATCTGGGTATGGGCATGCGAGAGATGTACCGCGGCAATCCCATAGGTCGCGGCAAACAATCCGTACTGCCCGGCTAGTCCCGCGATGAGTTCGATGGTCTGCGTCGCCTTGTCGCGCAGGCCTGCGTCGTTGGTATAAGCGCTGAGCCGAAGCAGGGCGATCGCGGCAACCGAATTCCCAGCAGGAGTGGGGGAATCTTGGAATGGTTTGCGCCGCGAGCCCAAAACGCCAAGCGCTTTCTCGTCGGATGACGCCTTTCCGGTATCGAAGAAGCCGCCCGAAGCTGGATCGAAGAACTGCTCGACCATGGCATCAGCGATGCGCTTGGCGAAATTAAAGTAGCTGAGGTCGGCAGTCGCTTCGTAAGCGTCGAGGCAGGCAACGGCGGTGAAAGCATAATCGTCCAGCATGCCAGGGATTTGACGGTGTTCCGTGTTCGCGTCGGAGTAAGCCAGCACGTGCAGCAGTTGGTCTTCGTGCCATGCCTCGGCCAGAATGCGATCCAGCGAGCGCAGGGCGAAGTGTTCGGCGGCTTCGAGTTGCAGCACCTTCGCCGCTTCGAGATATGCCGAAACACAGAGCGCGTTCCAGCCCGTGTAGACGGTCTTGTCGACGTAGGGAGTGGGGCGCTTCAAGCGGGCGGCGTAGAGCTTCTCTTTCGCGGATTGCAGTAGAGTTTGGATCTGTTCCTTCGGCAGACTCAGGCGTTTGCTAATCTCCTCCACCGGGGCGCGCTGGTACAGCACGTTCTTCGCGGGATTGTGGTGCATCTCGCCAATCTCGTTGATGTCATAGTGCAAGCAGGCTACGCGCGCTTCCTCTTCGGTAAGAACAGCCTGCGCTTCCTGCAGCGTCCAGGTGAAGTAATCGCCGTCGTCGTCCATGGAATAGTCGGCGTCTTGCGAGGCGTAGAAGCCGCCTCGCTCGCGATCGCTGAGCCACTCGTCCATCCAGCGAATGATGTCGCGAGCTACGGCGGCGAAGGACTCGGCCCCTGTGGCCTGATAGGCGTGAACGTAGTTTTTCAGCAACTCCGAGTTGTCGTAGCACATCTTCTCGAAGTGCGGCACGATCCAGCGTTCGTCGACGGAGTAGCGGTGAAATCCCCCAGCCAGTTGATCGTAAACGCCGCCGTGGGCCATCCTTTCAAGCGTGGTGACAAATACGTTGCGTATCGTCTCATCGCCCGAACGCACATATTGATCGATTAGGAGATCGAGGGCAGCGGGATGCGGGAACTTTGGGGCACTCCCGAAGCCGCCGTTTTGCGGGTCAAACATCTTCAACGCGGACTTGACGATCGCGTCAATGACTGCGGGCGAAAACTCGGCACTTTTCCCAGCGAAAGACTCCGCGTGGGAAATTGCGCCCTCGACCAGCTTGGCTTGTTCGACCACGTCGTCATTTTTTTCGCGATAGGCATTCGAGATGGAAAGCAGCACGCGCTTGAAGCTGGGACGTCCGTAGTGATCGTCCGGCGGGAAATAGGTTCCTCCATAAAAAGGTTTGCCATCGGGAGTGAGAAACGCGGTTAGCGGCCAGCCGCCTTGCCCGCTGATCGAACTGACGGCAACTTGATAGCGGCTGTCGATATCAGGACGCTCATCGCGGTCGACCTTCACGGCGATGAAATGCTGGTTCACGATCTCCGCAATCTCAGGATTGTCGTAAGATTCGCGGTCCATAACGTGGCACCAGTGGCACCAAACCGCGCCGATGTCCAGCAGGATGGGTTTGTTCTCGCGTTGCGCGATGGCAAACGCTTCCTCGCCCCACTCGTGCCACTGGATGGGCTGGTGCATGGCGGAACGGAGATAGGCGGAAGACGCCTTGGAAAGGGAGTTGAGCGTCTCGGTAGTCATGAGTTAAGTGTAACTGTTTTGCGTGCGCAAGTTCGTGTATGCCTCTTCAACCGCCCCTGGGAGTTCTGGTCAAGAAAAGGCTGACGGATCTACTAGCGGATTGATTACTCGAAGCGGACCGTACTTTTGCCCAGCCGCTAAATCCTCGGAATAGAGAACTGCGGCGCCTGAGCTTTCGGCGGCTTGCAGAACAAGAGCATCCCAGAAGGAGGTCTTGTAGCGCACCTCGATTTCCAGCGCTTGCAGGACCGATGTTGGGGTGTTGACGACGACCTCCCAGCTTAGGTAGTCCTGTAAGAGCCTGCGGACTTCTTCCACGGGGAGCCGACGAGCAATTTTGCGGCGAAGGTTGATGCAAAGTTCCTGCAACACTTGCGTGCTCAACACGCCCTGCCCGGAAATCCATAGACGCTCCACAAGGCGGCTGGCGCGCTCGTGCTTTAAGCCCGCGGAGCGGTCATGCGCATAAATCAGAACGTTTGTGTCGACGAAGTATTTCTCCGCCATGGTTCATCGTTCATGAAGTTCGTCACGCGAACGGGGAGGGGTCCAGCGTAAGTCAAATCCCTCGCGTAGCCGGGCCAAAGCTCGCTTGCGAGCACGCTCGTAAGTCTTGCGCTCACGCAGGATTTGTTCGAGGCGAGCGGCAAGCAGGGCGCTGACAGACGTACCTTCCTCGGCCGCCAGCACCCGAATCTCACGTAGGAGAGTCGCATCCAACTTGAGGGTGATGTTTGCCTTCATGTCCTAGCACATAACTACGTGCAGCACTATTCTACGTGCCCTAAGGAACGATGTCAACAACGATACTGGTCGGGTGCCAATGCACGTTCAGTTCCCCAGCTTCTTGGCGATCGAGCAATACAAATCGACCGCGTCAATCAGCTGCTTTTTCTCGATGGATTCGCCTTCGGTATGGGCCACGTGAATCGATCCCGGGCCGATCAGCAGCGGTTGGCCCCAGTTGGTGAGCGCGGGAATATCAGTCGTGAAGGCGGCGACCATGGTGGGCAGGCCGTCCAATGTGCGCAGGCGGAGAAAGGGGATTTCCAAAACGAACTCGATCTTTGCCAGACCCGCAACCGCCTGCTCAATCTCTCGCCGCAGTCCGTCGGTGGGCCCGACCAGACGATAAAGTAACTGCGCTCGGGCTTTGTCGGGAATCACATTCGGAGCGCGGCCGCCCTCGATCACGCCGATGTTCAAGGTGCAAGGACCGATGCCTTCCTGGGCGGGCAGCTTCATGGCGCGCAACCGGTTCAGGGCTTCCAGCAGTTTGTCGATCGCCGATTCGCCCAGCTCCGGATAAGCAGAGTGGGCCATCCTTCCTTCAGCAATCACGTTCACGCGCAACGTGCCCTTGGATGCGGTCGCCATTCGGTTCTCGGTAGGCTCGCCGTTCACCAAAAACTTGCAGCCGGGAGATTGCCGGTTCGCCACCTGTGCGCCCAGGCTGTTGCGCTCCTCGCCCACCAGGAAAAGAAGTCCCACGTAAATGCCGTCTGCGCGCAGACGTTCGGCTGCCGCGATCTGTGCGGCGATAATTCCCTTGGCGTCACACGATCCCCGGCCGTAGATCCGAGTGGCATCTTCGGAAGATGGAATGAACGGGGGAACGGTGTCCATGTGAGTCGAGAAAACGATGTCAGGCTTAGGCTGCTGCGGCGAGGTTGCGTACACGTTGCAGCGTGCGCCTTCGACGGGTAGCTTGTCCGCCTGGTATCCCAGGCGGCTGAGTTCGCCGTGAAGAACATCGCCGACGGGGGATTCGTTGCCGGTGATCGATTCAATGTCTACGAGTTGACGGGTAAAGGCGACGACATCCATGGAGAAGAGAATAACGCAGGTAGAGATGGGCAGTCTTTTCGCAGGCAGAGTTGAGCCACAACCGTGAGACGTAGCAAGCTACGTCTGTACAGAGGGGGGTGGTGTGGGCTGGTATTCTGTTTAAACCGCACCGCATGAACGCGCATTCCAGCTCTATCCGCTCTCTGTTCCTCGACGGCCCCACTGGCAGGCTGGAAGCCCTGCTGAATATGGGCGCGGAGAACGCCACTCATGCCGCGCTGGTGTGCCATCCGCATCCTCTTTATGGCGGAACTCTGCACAACAAAGTTGTGTTTCACGCGATGAAGGCGCTGAACAGTTTTGGCTATCCGGTGCTGCGCTTTAATTTTCGCGGCGCGGGACTGAGCCAGGGCGAGCACGACCACGGCGAGGGTGAAGCGGAGGACGTGCGCGCCGCTCTGGATTGGCTCAATCGTGAATTTCATTTGCCTCTGATCTTCGCCGGATTTTCGTTTGGAGCGGCGGTGGGATTGCGCGTGGCGTGTCCGGATACACGGGTGCGAGCGCTGATCGGGCTTGGTTTGCCGGTGAGCGCGATCGACGATCGCACCTATGATTTCGAATATCTCCAAAATTGCGTGAAGCCCAAGCTGTTCGTAAGCGGCGATCGCGACCAGTTTGGGCCGCGCGCGAAGCTTGAAGCAATTGTCCGGTTGTTTCCCGAGCCAAAAAAGTTGGTCATCATCGAAGGTGCCGACCATTTCTTTGAAGGGCGGTTGCGGGAAATGCGGGAGGCGATTGAGGCCTGGGCAAAAGAAACGCCTTCCTGAAACACACGTGGGACAGCCAGGGGCTGTCCCCGCACGAACGAAACGTCCCTCTATAATTCCTCCCATGTCTTCGGCAGCGGCTAACCGCGAGCGAATCGCCATCGAGATGCGGGTAACAGCGCGGCATCTTTTCGAACACGCCCTCGGCGAATCCAGCATTGATCGGGCTTTCGAGCGCCACGTTTCCTGCGAACGTGGCGTGTTGCGCGTCTGCGAGGATCTTTACGATCTGCATTCTTACAACCGCGTGCTGGTGATTTCGATCGGCAAGGCCGCGCACACGATGGTGAACGCTTTGGAAATTCAAGCTGGCAATAATTTTGAGGGGATCGTCGCGTGTTCCGTGCAGCCGAGTTCGCAAGCTCGCGGCTTTCGATATTTTCACGGCGGGCATCCCATGCCGAATGAAGAATCGATTCGCGCCGCTGACGCCATGCTGAAGTCGCTGAGCGCGCAGAGCGCGTCGTCTTTGGCGATCTTCCTGTTAAGTGGCGGCGGGTCATCGATCGCCGAGAAGCCGATCGATGGCGAGATCTCCCTGGCGGACCTGATCGCAACCTACCGCGTGCTGGTACACTGCGGCGCGCCCATCGCGGAGATCAATGCTATTCGCAAACATCTCTCCGCGATCAAGGGAGGAAGATTGGCGCAGGCGGCCACGGGGGCGCAGCAGGTGTCGATTCTGGTTTCGGATGTGCCCGACAACACGCCGGACGCTTTAGCCTCTGGTCCAACCATGCCCGACTCGACCAGCGTCGAAGACTGCTACGCGATTGCGGCGAAGCATCGGATGCTGGAACAGTTTCCGCCCTCGGTGCGCGAATTGTTTCAGCGCCATGCTCTCGATGAAACTCCGAAATCCGACGACCCGGCCTTCCATCGCAGCCGTTGGTGGACGGTACTTTCGAATTCAACTTTGCTCGAGGCCGGCAAACGAGAAGCCGAACGCCATGGCTTCGCCGTGGAAGTCGATAACACTTGCGACGACTGGGATTACATGCGCGCGGCTGATTATCTGTTAGCCCGGTTGCGTGAATTAAGAAAGAAATCGGAGCGGGTTTGTCTCATCTCCGGCGGAGAAGTCACGGTGAAGGTTACGAACGGAGGCGTGGGCGGACGCAACCAGCAATTCGCCCTGGCCTGCGCGCAGAAAATTGCAGGCGACAATATTACCGTGTTGAGTGCAGGTACCGATGGAATCGATGGCAACAGCCCCGCCGCGGGCGCAATCGTGGACGGAACAACCGCTGATCGCGCCAAGTCTCGCGGATTGGAGCCGGCGGCCGGCCTTTCCAGCTACAACGCCTATCCGTTCTTCGACGCGTTAGGCGACACAATCATGACCGGGCCCACCGGCAACAACCTGCGAGACTTGAGAATCCTGCTGGCCTACTAAGCTGATTTTGGCATCTTGCTGAAAGCCTTCTCTTGCTCTTTTTCCATTTCCTCCGGAGACATGTCGCGGGTGTGCGTGGCCAGCGACCACCGGTGTCCGAAAGGATCGATCACAACGCCATAGCGGTCGCCCCAGAATTGGTCCATCAACGGCATCTTCACCGTGGCGCCGGCAGAAACGGCGCGCTGGAATGCAGCGTCCACGTTATCGAGGTAAATATGCAGCGCGACCGAGGAGCCAGTCGTGGCCGAGGGCCCGAGCTGACCACCAAACTCCGGAAACTCATCGTTCAGCATGAGTATGGAGTCTCCGATTTTCAGCGAAGCGTGCATCACCTTGTCTCCCGGACCCGGGGCGACGCTGAGAACCTCGGCGCCAAAGGCCTTCTGGTAAAACTCGATGGCGCGCTTGGCATCGCGAACCGTCAGATGCGGCGTGATGGTATGGAATCCGTCAGGTACAGCTTTCACTTTGTCAGTCATGAAAGATCCTCCGGCAGAAGAGTCTAGACCAACCCATGTTAAAAGTTGTTAAAAAGAAGAGAAATTTATCTCAGCGGGAGGAGCGGCCCACCGATCAACCTGCGTTGGGAATCTGGTCGAGAGCGCTGTAGATATTCAGCCCCAAACTCCTGCCGACGCGCACCATCTCGTCGGCTCCCGCCGAAGCGCCTCCGACTCGAAGCACGCCATCGCACTTTTCCGGAAGCCGAACCGCAATGGGATGGAATACTTCATTAAAAGCTTGGTCTCCGATCTGCCTTGACCCGGCCAACTCGACCAGCGGGAGCGCCAGCCACTCCCCTAAAACCGGAATGTGTCCAGCGCGGAAGATGGGCAGGGCATAAGATTCCATTTCCTGAACGTTTCTTTTGATCAAGGACGGATCGTCATTCGTGCCCGAGCGGTAAGGACCAGCAATCAAAATCATCATTGGGTTTCGACATCAAACATTTCTGTAACTGGGAATTGCCAGTGTAATCGTGCCGGTTACAGCCCCGTATACTCGGGGATGTAGTCCTTAAACAGACCCTTGCCTTCATACATGATTCTTACCGGGACGCGATCTGCGTTCTTGCTGGTTCGGACCCACTCCCAGGCAGCATTGATCTCGGCGCTCGTGAAATAGCGAGTCTCAGCCTGAAGAACGGCGGTTCCAGCCAGGACCATAGCGACCACTTCTTCCCATTTGTCGGCCCCGACGACCGCCATTCGCGCAATATGGTCGGTGTACTTTTGTAGAAAGCGCATTTCATCCCAACGCGCCTTCCAATCCGCACCCTCCATTTGCGAAAGATCCGCAAGGATTCCGATCGGCCGCGCTTTCCGTTGTGCGATGACGAATTCAATTTGCGGTTCAAATGCTTTGACTTCGTCGGCCGTAATCCTTCCCACAACTTTGAATCCGATGGCCGCTCCAAAGCTCTCCTTCAGTCTTTCAATCATGGCCGCGCATCTCCCTTTTTCTCGTAGAGTCTATCCTAAATTGGACGCATAGAATGTGCCGGTCAGAGAGCATTACTTGTGCAATGGCGCCAGCAGTTCGCGAATTGCGCTATCATCAACCGTCAAGTGACACCTTTTCCGGACCGTTGTTCGGGCCAAGCCATATCTCTCAGACCTCGATCCTCATGGCAGGGAAAAACAGAACCGAAGTGCGATGGATAGCGGGAACGTGGTTTATTTTCTGGATTTTGGGACTTTTCCATATGCACGGGCGCTTGTGAAGGGCGGCCTGGTTTTCTTTGGCCGTGATTTACCTGGGCGCATTCTGGTTACTGTCTAAGGGGAACGATATAGACACGGAAACTGGATTGCAGCGAGTGTCGAGCGTCATGATCGGATTAATCGTGGTCCAGATTGCATTTGCGTTCTTCATGGCATTTCAAGCTGCCAGCACAAAATAGCCGGAAGCTCTATTTGACCGACGCGCGTAGCCTGGTATCTGCCGGGAACGCCTTCACGCCAACTACGCCAAACGTCTTTAATGAGACGGGACTCTCTTAGAAAAACCGCGTCACGCCCTCTTCCATCACCAGCACGCGATCCTGAATGCCCGCCGCCTTGGCTTCCTGCTCCAGCAACTGCAAGGGCTCATCCATGGGTTCGTGAGAGAGTTTGAAGGTTCCGTAGTGCATGGGGACCATCCAGCGGGCTTTCAAATCGAGAAAGGCGCGGGTGGCGTCGGCGGGATTGGCGTGGACGTTGCGGAAGGACGGCGGATTATAAGCTCCGATGGGCAACAGCGCCAGCTCGGGCGCGAGACGCTGCCCGATCTCGCGGAAGCCAGAAAAATACGCCGTATCGCCGGCGTGATACACAGAATGCTTGCTGTCGCGCAGCACATAGCCGCCGTAGCCGCGATGTGAATCTTTGATGATGCGCGCGCCCCAATGCCGCGAAGGCACGTGTGTGACCGTCAGGCCGCGATGGCGGTAGCTGTTCCACCAGTCGAGTTCGATCACATCGCCAAAGCCCAGGTCGGAGACCAGATCCAGCACGTGATGCGGCACCACAATTGTGGGCGGGTCGGCGCGCCGAATCCGCGCCTGCTGCACGATGGCGCGCAACGATGGCCGGTGCAGATGGTCAAAGTGCGCATGCGTGACCAGCACCAAATCGATAGGGGGAAGATCGCGCAGCCGCACTCCTGGCTGCCGCAGCCGCTTCAGCACAAACAACCAGCGGGCAAAATTGGGATCGATGATGACGTTCTGCCCGCCGATCTGCACGAAAAAGCTGGCATGTCCGATGAAGGTTAATCCCAACTCTCCATTGCTGATCAATTTAGGTTTGTAAGCCTGGCCGGTCCGCGGAGTCACGGCCGAGTGCCGCACCAGAGTGCCAAACGCACGCGCGCGTTTGCGGAGAACGGGATTCGTAAGCGTTGGCTTTAACATCTGCTCCTGGCCGAAGTGACGGCTTCGGGTACAACTGCCTCAGCGGCCGAAAGGCTGGAACAAAACGTATCCAGCACGTTTGCGACGTTTGGGCGCGAGAGCTGTCAACATTCTAAGACAATTCGCTGGCGATTGCTTGACCGTAGTGCGGCAGTCAGTTCTAATCCCTTGGTGGGGAATCTCAGGACTAAATACAGGAGCCAAAATGCGGGTCGCTTTCTTGGGATTAGGAATCATGGGCCGGGCGATGGCGTCCAACCTGGCGAAGGCCGGTCACGAAGTCACAGTATGGAATCGTACCGCGGGCAAAGATGTGGAAGGAGCGCGCAGCGCTGCGTCTCCGGCAGAGGCAGCCCGTGACGCCGAAATCGTGTGGATGTGCGTCTCCGACACCAAAGCGGTCGAAAGCGTTTTGTTCGGGCCGCAAGGCGTGCATGAATCCTTGACCCAGGGCATGACAATTGTGGACTCAAGCACCATCTCGCCCTCGGCCACTCGCCAGTTTGCCGAGCGGGTGCGTGCGCATGGAGTGCAATACGTGGACGCGCCCATGACCGGCTCCAAAGCTGGAGCGGAAAGCGGCACGCTGATTTTTATCGTAGGTGGTGAGGAAGCGGCCATCGAGAAACTGAAGCCCCTCTTTGCCGCCACCGGCAAGAAGATCTTCCGCATGGGCGAAACCGGCAAAGGACAAGCCGCAAAGCTGGTGATGAATCTGCAAATCGCGCTCATCTACGAAGGCTTCGCCGAAGCCCTCACCCTGGCCACGAAACTTGGCGTCGATATCGAAGCGCTCGTGCCATTGATCCAGGCTTCTATGGTTCACTCGGGCGTGGTCGAATACAAAGCTCCGTTTGTCATGAAACGTGACTTCTCGCCGAACTTCCCTCTGCGCCTGATGCACAAAGACCTCAAGCTAGCGCTCGATGCGGCGAAAGAACTCCGTGTCCGACTGCCCGGACTTGAGACCGTAGAAGAAATCTACGACGTCGCCGACGAAGATGGACACGGCGACCTTGACTACGCCGCCACGCTAACTCTGCTCGAAAAATGGGCGGGAGTCGAAGTGAAAGGTGCGTCGGCATGACCCGCGGTCGCGTTCTAAATCGTTAGCCATTTCGACAAAGTTACTCGCGAGTACTTCCGTAATGGCAATCGCACCTGCTTATTACAGAACTATTACACACGGCGCGGACGGTCCCTGCTAGGTTAGTTTTATAGCACCCACAACGAATACAGGGACCCCCGCAATGGAACTTGAAGCGCTACACCGTGAGCCAGCCGCCGACAACGAAATCAACTGGGTAACCGCAACCTTTATGGGCCTCTTTCATGTCGGGGCAATTGCCGCGCTCTTCTTCTTCACCTGGAAAGCTTTTTTCGTGTCCATGTTTCTATGGTGGGTTTCGGGAAGCCTGGGCATTGGCATGGCCTATCATCGCCTGCTGACGCATCGCGGCTACAAAACTCCGAAGTGGGTCGAGTATTTCCTGACCACTTGCGCGACTCTGGCGCTCGAAGGCGGACCAATCTTCTGGGTGGCCACACATCGCATTCATCATCAGTATTCCGATCAGGAAGGCGATCCGCATTCCCCGATCGACGGCAAATGGTGGGCGCACATGGGCTGGATTTTGACCGGAAAGTCCATGCACCACGACACGACCACGCTCGCGCGTTATGTACCTGATCTGGCCAAAGACAAATTCCACGTTTGGATCACGAAATATCATTATGTTCCCATGATTGTTTTGGGTGTGATCCTGTTTGCGATCGGCGGGTGGCCTTTCTTACTGTGGGGAGTTTTCATGCGCACGGTCGTCGGCCTGCATACAACCTGGCTGGTGAACTCGGCGACGCATAGCTGGGGCTCGCGCCGCTTTGTTACGAAGGATCTTTCGACCAACAGTTGGTGGGTGGCGATCCTGACCTTCGGCGAGGGCTGGCACAACAACCATCACGCGCACCCGGTTTCCGCCCGGCACGGCCTGCGCTGGTATGAAATTGATATGAACTGGTATGGCATTTGGACGCTCAAGAAATTGGGCCTGGCGCGCCAAGTGTATCGCGTGAAGCTGAACGAATTGGAACAGAAGCAAGAAGCAAAAGCCGCAACCTCGGCTCCCGAATTGGCTTCGGTTTAAAGAGCTAAGGGCACTGTCATCCTGAGCGGAGTCGTCGTTCGCGAAAGCGGACGGCGACGAAAGTCGAAGGACCCCGCGCCCGCCAATCCTCGATAGACTGTTTCAGGGAATTCGCCACTTATTGTTGTGAGAATTCCTTGGTATATCTTTTCCATCCCAAGGAACGCAAGGTCCTTCGACTTCGTGACAGCTTCGCGTTGCGAAGCAGTCACTACGCTCAGGATGACAGCGGTTTGGAACGAATTGTTTCGCTTCGCGGTAGAATCGTTGCATGCGCATCACCAGCCGGCGCAAAGCGACTATCACCTTCCTCGTTCTAGGCGTCGGTCTCGCTGGCGTGGCCGTCGCCGTCGGATTTGGCTGGATCATCCTCAACTGGCGGGAAGGCATCAAAGTTTTCCTGGGCGTGATTTTCTTTGGCGCCATCACCACAGGCCTGGTCCTCAATACGATTTTCTTGCTGCGCGAGATTCGCCGCAACGAGCAGCACGACAGTTTTATCAACGCCGTCACCCACGAACTCAAGACGCCGATTGCTTCCATCCGTCTGTACCTGCAAACGCTCCAGCATCGTGACGTCGACGAGGCCCAGCGGCGCGAGTTTTACCGCCGTATGTTGGACGATACCGACCGGCTCCTAGGCACCGTCGAGCAGGTTCTGAAAGCTGGCGTCGCCGGGCACAAGAAGAGCAGCCGCGAACGTGTTCCGATCGACTTCGCAGATCTGGTTCGTGACTGCGTCGACGTGGCCCGCACCGGCCATCATCTGCAGCCCCAGGCATTGCGCTTCGAGCCGGTGGTTGCTGGGGACGGAACCATCGTCATCGGCGATCCGGCGGAGTTGCGCACCGCCATTTCGAATGTGCTGGACAATGCGATCAAGTATTCTGGCGATCTGGTCGATGTTTCCGTCCGCATTGAAGCCCCCGACGAGAAGCATGTGCGGTTGAGCATCCGCGACCACGGAGTCGGCATTCCTCCGGCGGAGTTGAAGAGCGTCTTCAAGCGCTTCTATCGCGTTTCCAATCGTTCCATGGCTCACATTAAAGGAACCGGTTTGGGGCTGTTCATCGTGCGCGCCATCGCCAAGAAGCATGGTGGCCGCGCCTTTGCCGAGAGCCTGGGAGAAGGCCACGGAACGACTGTGGTCGTCGAACTGCCGCGCAACATTTCTCGGGAGAACAAAGCTCGGGAAAGCCACGCCGAGAGCGCGGTGCGGGAGAAGCGGGCTTGAGCCGCGTGCTGATCGTCGAAGACGAAGCGCACATCGCTCAAGGTCTGCGTTTCAATCTGGAAGCCGAAGGCCACAGCGTCGAAGTGGCGGGCGACGGCGAACGCGCCATCGAGTTGCTGCTCGGCCATAAAGAAAATGGCCACAAGCAACGCACGCACCACGAAGAGTTCGATGCCGTTGTGCTCGACGTCATGCTTCCCGGCAAGGACGGTTTCGCCGTCGCGACCGAGCTGCGCGCCGCGAAGAACTTCGTTCCCGTGCTGATGCTGACTGCCCGCGGCCGGCCCGAGGATGTGCTCAAGGGTTTTGCTTCCGGGGCCGACGACTATCTTCCTAAACCGTTCGAGCTTCCCATTCTGCTGGCGCGGTTGCAGGGTTTGCTGCGCCGCCGCGAGTGGATGGGCGTCAGCCACGCGCCGGCCGCCGACGCTTTCTCCTTCGACAGGCGAACCATTGATTTTGGCAAACTCGAATTGCGCGTCAACCAGAACACCATCCAGCTCACCCTGATGGAGACCGACCTGCTGCGTCATCTGGTCCGCAACAGCGGCAAAATCGTCTCGCGCAAAGCCATTCTGGAAGAAGTCTGGGGACTGCACGAAGACACCGATACGCGCGCCATCGACAACTTCATCGTCCGCCTGCGCCGCTACATCGAAGACGATCCCGCCAAGCCCAAGCACCTGCTAACCGTTCGCGGCGTGGGATACCGCTTCGTGCCCGAGCCCGGGACTAGTTGAGACGGTCGGTCCAGTTGCACAGTTTATGGTGCAGCATTTCCCTCAAAAAAAACTCTCATTTTTGCCTAAAATCTAGAAAACAAAGGACTGGAATTTGGCAAATATATACTTGACACACGCGAACAATGGGCGTATATTTTCAACATGAAGCCGCCAAAGACTTTGCAAGAAGCCATTGTTTACTTCGCCGATTCTGACCGGGCCTTTGAGTTCGCCGTCAAGCTGCGCTGGCCGGACGGCAAGGTCATCTGCCCGCGATGCAGTTCCGCCAAGCACTACTTCATCAAGACGCGCAAGCTCTGGCTCTGCCGTGGCTGCGATAAGCAATTCACGCTCAAGGTAAACACGATCTTTGAAGATTCGGCCATCGGACTCGACAAGTGGATGACGGCATTTTGGATGCTGGTCAACTGTAAGAACGGCGTCTCTAGCATGGAGATTCACCGCACGATTGGTGTCACGCAAAAGACGGCATGGTTCATGCTTCAACGGCTTCGCGCTGCGCTGCACAATCGGACGTTCGGCTTTACTAAAAAGATTGGTGGACCCGACACTGAAATCGAAGTGGATGAGACTTTTGTTGGTGGCAAGGTAAAGAATATGCACCGTTCGCGCCGGGAGCGATTTGCCGCACAAGAAGGATTCACCGGAGCGGCAACTGGCAAAGCGATTGTGCAGGGCATACTTGACCGTAATCTCCGCCAAGTTCGGGCCACAGTCGTGCCGAACGTAAAGCGCGAGACCTTGCAGTCTCAGATTTTGAAACAGGTGAAATATGGCACTAAGGTCTACACCGACGATGCCGTGGCGTACGAGCAAGGAATGCAGTCGCGCTTCGTGCATGAATTTGTTAACAAGACTGAGACCTACGTTCGCGGTCGGATACACGTTAACGGCATGGAAAATTTTTGGTCGCTTCTCAAGCGCGGCCTCAAGGGAACCTACGTCGCTGTAGAGCCATTTCATTTGTTTCGCTACGTCGATGAGCAAGTATTCCGTTTCAATAACCGCAAAGATGGCGACTACAAACTAACCGATGCGGATCGCTTCGCGCGTGCCATGTCACAAATCGCTGGTCGCCGCCTTACCTACAGCGAGCTGACTGGCAAGGATACCGACTCGCTTCACACGTCGGAGACAAGGGCGCGGGAAACGGAAATCCCGTTCTAGCTCTTGTCTGGGTCGCTATTTTTGCGTACAGTAGCAGGTTTGCGGGCCTGCTTTTGTTTTTTCGGTCCCGTAGTCTTGGGAACTCTGAATAGGTCTTCCATCCCCCGCTTAAAGTTCTCAAGCGCTTTCGGGCCTTCCGTATATTCCGGTTGCTTCATATGGACTACATTACTCGCAAGGAATTTCGTGATGCGCTATTAACACTCTACAAGGAACTCCATCAGCAAACCAAAAACAACCGATGTTCCAATGAGAGCCAAACCGCAAACAAAAAGTCCACCGTACCGCCAGTCACCAAACTTGACTCTGTAAGCAGCATAGAAACCCGCAAGCCAGAAACAGAAAAGAAGTCCGACAGCAAGTACCACTGTTGGAGCCTTGCGGCGCAGTGGTCTACGTTCTTCATCGTAGCTATTTACACCACAATTGCCGCCCTCCAGTGGTGTGCGATGAGAGACCAACTTACAGAATTGCAGAACGAAAATCGTCCATGGATGGGAATAAGTCGTCCCATTATCGTCGAAACCATCCCCATCGTGGAACCGTCCCGCATCTATATAAAACTTGCAATGTGGGCTAAGAACTACGGGAAAACTCCTGCTTTTGACGTAGCGGTTAAAGCCCTGCCAATGTTTGATGATAAAGAGTGGGAATCGTTGTCGGATGCATCTTGTAAATTGGTTGACGACGATGTCCGGGCCGAGGTTGGGTCTTATACTTTTCCCGACAGAGAATTGATTCTCTCCCCGGAAGTTAATTCCGAATCTTCCCACAAGGAAACTACGACTATCTACGTGGCTGGGTGTATAGGCTACTTGGATGAAGGGCGCAAGATCATTCACCATACTAGGTTTTGCGCCCAAGCGAACAATGCATATTAAGCTTCCCCTCGGCAATGAATTGAGTCCCCAAAGGGCAGACTAGCCCTGTCACGGCATTAGCAGTATTGCAAAACATTGCAACGTGTGTCAAAGATATAAATACCTGGAATTTTTCTTGCCTCCTAGATCTATGGTTCTAAAGGTACTTAGAGGCAAAATCTTGGAAACATGGGAGTTAGCGTTTCTGTCGGGCCGGTTGCGCCTACGCTGCGGACAGCAGCAAAGTGCCGGACGAAGGTTTTCGCCTTCGTCTTGTTGGCCGGACTCAGCAGCTGGCAATAGCAAAGAGCTGCGCCCTCGTCAGGTTGTCAAAGAACGTGGTTATCTTGTAGATAACCTGTGTTGCTCCATAATATCAGTAACGAGGGAATGAGATCAAGGCGCTCAAGGCTGGGGGCTGGCCCACCTTTGCAAAACCCGCAAAGATGGGCCAGCCACCTGAGGCGCGCCGGGCGTTACGCACTGGCCGCAGGAGCGAGGCCATGTCGACGTTGTGGGCGTTGCCCGGAGGGATGCCGCCGTCGTTGAGGGAGAGAGCTTCAGAGGCTACAATCCTGGTGTTCCCGGATATTGGTCGCGTTAGGAGTCCAGATGTCAATTGAGGATGTGCAGGCTAAACTCGAATCAGCGGGCCTGAAGGTAAAGGACAAGAAGAGAAACGGAAATGACACGGGCTATCAGCTGCGTTGCACGACGGGCGAAATCGTAAACGTCTTCGACAATGGCACCATTACGCCGCAAGGCAAGAATCAAGGTCGCGTCCGTGAAATCTTGGGCATTGAGGCAGCCCATATTGAGGGAGCGGTTGACGGACAGCACTCGATCCGTAAGGTTTTTGTGGTGTACGGGCACGACAATCAGGCAAAGACGCAGCTGGAGGCGATGTTACGTCGTTGGGATCTCGATCCATTGATACTCGACCAGCTTCCATCAGAGGGTCAGACTGTCATCGAAAAGCTCGAAAGATATGCGCAGCAAGATGTTGGTTTTGCCGTTGTGCTGGCGACTCCCGACGACGAAGGAAACGCATCAGGCAAACAGGACGAAAAAAGATTTCGCGCGAGGCAGAATGTGGTTCTTGAGCTCGGGCAGTTGCTTTCAAAACTAGGAAGACCAAAAGTTGCAATTTTACTCAAGAACCAGGAGAAAATGGAGCGTCCATCTGACATTCAGGGTCTTATCTACTTGCCCTTCACGGATGACGTGGCTGAGGTGAAGGTACAGCTTGCAAAAGAGATGGAGAAGCAAGGCCTCAAGATCGCAATGGCTAAGTTGTGAATTTCTGTCGCATAACCGAAGGACGGGTGGCCTACTCAATCCCGGTTTTGGCTTGAGTGGGGCAGTTCAGAGCCGGGCAGAGTTTTGCTGCCGCCCTTTCGGGGCTGGCCCACCTTTACGTCCCTTGTGAAGGTGGGAACGATGAGGTCGGCGGTCACGGGTGGAAAATCGGACGCGAGCTGCATTAGTCCCCACCTTTGCAAAACCCCCGCAAAGGTGGGCCAGCCGCCGACAAAATGATTAAGGAGAGCATCTTGGCCGCAAGAATGTTCATGGTTCTTAGTGCGAGCATTATCTTTACGCTCGGAGTCGTCCACCTCGTCTATACGTTCTGGGGACCAATGCTCACGCCCCGCAACCCCGCGCTCGAAATCAGCATGAGGCAGACGTCACCTGTCATTACTAACGAAACGACCGTGTGGCGGTGTTGGATGGGCTTCAATGCAACCCATAGCATGGGACTCATTTTGTTCGGCTTGGTTTTCGGTTTTCTCGCAATGGCACACGCTGAACTCCTCTTTCATTCGCCGTTCCTGCTCGCTGTCGGACTGGCAACGCTTGGCGGCCTTGTCGTGCTCTGTAAGCTTTATTTTTTCCGTGCGCCTTTAACAGGCGTCAGCATTTCTTTGGCCTGCTATGTTGCCAGCATCGCGCTGTCGCGTGCCTAACCATGCGCTCCAGCCGATCCCACAAACCTCCGCTTCGCCGTCAGCGGCTTTTTTCCATGGGATGGGGGCTGGGACGGGTGGCCCTCTCAAGCCCGGTTTTGGCTTGAGTGGGCAGTTCAAAGGCGGAGTTTTCCTGCTGCTCTTTCGTGGTTTTCGCGTCGTCGATTCTGACTCGATCTCCACCGTCCTAATGCAAGTGTCACAACGCAAGGTTCCTCCACTCCACAGATCATCGCTTTGCGATGATCTGTTCCGGTCGGGATGACAGGTTTGGAGCGCGTCGTACTAGTATCGCGGCCTCACGGAAGTGCTAAGGCGCCCTGTGCTAACGTGGCTCTCTGTACACCAACGAGAATAAGATGTCGATGTTACGCAAACTGGGCCTCGCAATTTCGTATTTCATCGCCATCGTTTACCTCTTGTCGATTCTGTTGCCGTCTATTTACTGTCTCCGGCATGGGTGCAGGGGACCGAAGGGCGATGCTTTTATGCCCGCCTTCTTTCTTACTCCGCTTGGCGGAATCGCTACGGCTTTCTCACTGTACAACGCCATACAACAGATCAGAAAAAGACAATCATGGTCTTGGGTTTTCTGGCCTCTAGCAATTATTTTCGCGATTGTTCTGCTCGGCGCAATTGCTTTTATCGCGCTGTTGATTTATCACCTTACATTTCATCGTTAAGAGCGGGTTGCCACCATCTTTCCGAACTGCTATGGAACCAGAAGAGGCTTCCACTGGCGGAGGTTGCAGGTTAGGCTGAGCGCAGCTAAATTAGGTGCGAGAGTTGGAGGTTTGTATGAAAAAGCCGGTGGCGGTGGAATCTGGCTCTGCATTCATCTCGGCTTCTGCATTCATCGATGAGAGGATCAAGGAACTTGGGGACTGGCGCGGGAAGACGCTCGCCAAAGTGCGCGCGATCATACACGAAGCAGACCCTGAGATCGTCGAAGAGCGGAAGTGGGTCAAGCCGAACTCGCCGGGGACTCCCGTCTTCTCCCACGACGGCATCGTCTGCACGGGAGAGACGTACAAGAACGTCGTCAAGGTGACCTTTGCCAAGGGAGCTGCGTTGAAGGACCCTGCAGGTCTATTCAACTCCAGCCTCGAG
This sequence comes from uncultured Acidobacteriota bacterium, assembly GCA_963762385.1. GTDB lineage: Bacteria > Acidobacteriota > Terriglobia > Terriglobales > Acidobacteriaceae > JABDBE01. Next base: position 1,303,203 of record CAVXKN010000004.1, read on the forward strand.
GGGAATGTGAGGCGCGCCATCGACATCCACGAAGGCGACAAGGTCGATGAGGCGGCGTTGAAGGATCTCATCCGGGCTGCCGTGGCGCTCAATCTCAAGGGCAAGAACAAGAGGAAGCCCTGACGAAAATCCCCACCCTAAATTTCGCAAAGAACGCGAAATTTAGAATGGGGCACCCTTTAGACCGAAGCGGTACAACAGTTCGGGCCACCCTTCTTCTATTCTCCCTGAACCCTGGTGGTTGCGATTGCGGGGGGAACGGTGGCGTAGCGGCGGGAGAGCAGGGCGGTGATGGGGAAGAGAAGAATCGACAACATGCCAGCGCCTACGAGGGCGGCGGCGTTGTCGGGCAGCATTCGGCCGGTTTGGACGCCGATCTCGGAGATGGCGATTAACAATGGCAGAGATGTCGCCGAGTAGAACACGAACGGAATGCGGTCTTCTTTGGCCAGCTCGTAACGGTAGAAAACAATCGGCGCCGAGCGGGCGACAAACATCAACAGCAAGAACAGCGGCAGCCGCAACAGGGCGCGAGGACTGGCCGCCAGCGCGCGAACATCGAAGTGCATGCCGCTGGCTACGAAAAACATGGGGATGAGAAAACCATATCCGATGGCTTCCAGGCGATGGACGAGCTTGGTGCCTTGAATTCCTTTGCTGCCCAGGGAGACGATCATGCCGGCGGTAAAGGCGCCCAGAATCATGTCCAGGCCGAACTTCTCGGCGATGGCGATGAGCAGCGCGAGCACCAGTATCGCAATGCGAACCGGCAACTGGCTGGCGGAGTTCATGGTGTCTGCCAAAAATGAAACGATGCGCGGAGGCTTGGGCAGCAACGCGATCCCGGCGGCCAGCAGAGCCAGCAGCACGAAAAACAGCATAAGCGCGGTTTGCAGCCAGCGGGTGTGCTCACGAGTCAGCAGCAAAGACAGCAGCATGATCGGTCCAAATTCTCCCATGGCTCCAGCCGCGACTACGTAGGTTCCAAAGCGTGTGCCCAGTTCGCCGGAATCGCGCAGGATGGGCATCAGGGTACCCATTCCGGTGGTGGTCAAAGCTACAGCGACTAAAAGCGGAGCATCAATGAGGTGCAACCAATCCAGCAGAGCAGCCAGCGGGAAAGCTACTGCGACTGAGAGAGCCCATCCCGCAGTCGCAAGCTTGAGGGGCTTTCCGCGCACGGCATCGAGTTCGAGTTCCATTCCGGCGAGGAAGAATAGAAAAATTAGCCCGAGGTAGCCCAGCATGCCGAGCATGCCCGTGTCCGAAGCCCAGCCGAGGACGTGCGGGCCTACGATGATGCCGAGTCCGACTTCGACGACAACCATGGGCAGGCGCAGTCCGATGGGTATTTCGGAAATCAGCGGCGCGAGTACGGCGATCAACGCCGTCACGAACAGGGCGGCGCCATTGAACTGCATGTTTCCTCCCTCGCTTTGACCGGTCGAAACCTGGGTAGGATTCTTGAATGGCAGAATATGGGATTGGCTGGTGAGCAAGTCAAGGGAAATGTGCGGGTGGGAAAGTGATGTTGCTCCGGCTGAATGCGCTGCGCAGCTTTGCTCCGCTTGGACCCTTCGGCTACGCTCAGGGCAGGCTCGCGAGGGCGCCGGTCCCTACACGATTCCTATTGGCGGTGGGTGGAGGCGCCTGCGGCTAGGTCCCTTAGCACGCCTAGGAAACCGGCGGCGGCGCGTTCGTCGGAGAGCGCTTCCAGGTCGATGGTGGCGGCCAGATGCGGGGACTCGGGACGGAAGCGCACACTGACGAGGTTATGCCCGCGAGAGGTCATCAGTGTGCTGATCACCGGTGGGAGTTCCTGTTTCCACTGCGTGCAAGTGGTCAGCACTACGGGGCCGGGACGCACGAGCGTCCAGTTGCGCGATTTTCGAATGACTTTGTTGTCGTTGTGCGTGAGCCAGCGGTGGCGCAAGACTTCCAGGCGAATGCCGGGGGCGCAGTCGAGATCGGCTTCAAAGGTCAGCGTCTCCCTTTGTTTATGCCAGATGCTCAACACCCATTGGATAGGCAGGGGGCGAGGAAGCAATCGGATGGTCACGCGGGCGTTCTCAAACCAGTGGGTAGCGAATCGCAAGTGGGCTTGCAGGCTCGAAGTCCCGACCCAGCGAGCTTCGGTCAGTTGACCGCGATGCGAGCAGGCAGCCTCGACCCAGTGCAAGGCCCTTGCTCCCCGCCGGCGATTGTAGCTGGCGAGGCACAAGAACCAGAGTCCGACCAGGGCGACTGCGGCTACAGCGTCGATGAGGAGCAGGCGGCCCACAAATGTCTCTGATGCGAATGGTACGTCTTGGGGTGCAGGGGAGGCAACAGTTTCGTGGACTATTTTTGAGGAAAACTTAGCCCTTACGGGGTAGGTACGAGGGCCAGAATCTGCGAGGGCTGCGCGACTACAATAACGGGGTGGAATTCGCACTGCGAGACTTTCGGCGCGAGGATTTTGATAGTCTGTGGCGCATCGACCAGGAATGCTTTGCGCCGGGAATCGCATACTCGCGATTAGAGTTGGCCGCCTACATTCGATTGCGGGGGGCTTTCACCGTGGTCGCCGAGTCGGTTGCGGGCAGGCGCGAGAGGACTGGCACCGATGTAGCCCCGGTAGCAGATGACCCGGCGAAGGTCTTAGGCTTCATCGTGGCGCAGGTCACGCGGCGTGGAGTCGGGCACGTCCTGACGATTGACGTGCCGTCGGCGAGCCGGCGGTTTGGGGTTGGTTCGAAGTTGCTGGCAACGGCGGAGGAGCGTTTGCAGGCGGCGGGCTGCCACAGCGTCGAACTGGAAACGGCTGTGGACAATGCCGGGGCTCTGGTTTTCTACAAGCGGCACCAGTACAGCGTGGTGAAGACGATTCCCCGCTATTACGTGAATGGAGTGGATGCGTTTGTGCTGGAGAAAGAGCTTTAGGACGACCGGTGCGGCTTCAGGGATTCGTCTGCCCCATGATCTTCCTCACAGGTTGATTGTCGGCGTAAACATGCCACTCCGCGATCTGGCCATTTCGGACCACGGCTTTCCACGCGGCTTGAACCTCCCAGTGATTTTCCTTGGGAAGCTTGCCGTCGACGGCATAAGTCCCACGAGCGCTTCCCGTGAGCAACACGATCTGCCCGCTGCCGAGGACATCTTCGTGCGAAATAGCGTAGTCGGGAAACCAGCTGAAATAGCTGGCCCACCCTTTACGCAGGTTCTCGAGGCCGCTGAATTTGTTTCCCAGGCCATCGACGAAGATGTGGTCGGGGGTCAATAAGGCGCAGATTGCGTCGACGTCATGGGCGTTGATGCTATCCAGGAAGGAGAGAGCGATTTGAATGGGTGGTTTGTTTTCCACGGCGTCTCCGGTAGCAGATTGTAACAAGGCCGTATCCATCGGTAGTCGGCCACGTCGTAAGATAGTTCCGGTAGCGTGTGGTTGATTCCATGAAAGTTGCCATCCAAGGGGAAGCGGGTTCGTTCAGCCATGAAGCGGCGAAGCGCATGGTTCGCGGTTGGACGATCGTGCCCTGCACACGTTCGGTGGAGGTTTTCGATCGGCTCGAAGGTGGTTCCGTTAACGCGGCTGTCATTCCTATTGAGAATTCATTGGCGGGTTCGGTGGCGGAGCACTTCGATCTGTTGTTAGTGCGGAATGTTTCTATTCAGAGGGAATACCGGTTGCGGATCGTGCACAACCTGATCGCCGCGCCGGGAGTGAAGATGCGCGATATCCGGCGAGTTTATTCGCATCCGGTGGCGCTCGATCAATGCCGGGATTTTTTCCGGGCGCATCCGAAGATCGAGGCGATGCCGTTTTATGACACGGCCGGCAGCGTGAAGCACGTCGTGGAGAATGGATTAGAAGATGCGGCCGGGATCGCGGGGCGCCAGTCGGCCACGGTTTACCAGGGCCGGATATTAGCGGCGGGCATTGAGGACGACAAGAAGAACTTCACACGATTCTTTCTCATCCGGAAGGGCCGGCGCATGGTGCGCGGCGCGAATAAGACCTCGATTGCTTTCCGGGTGAAGAATGTGCCGGGTGCGCTATTCAAGGCCCTGAGCGTATTTGCGCTGCGAGATATCAGTTTAAGCAAGATCGAATCCCGGCCCATGCGGGGACGGCCGTGGGAGTACGTGTTCTATGCTGACCTGCTTTGCGGAGACGACCAAGTTGCGCGCAACGCGCTACGGCATCTGGCCGAGAGCGCGAGTCCGGTGAAGGTGCTGGGAGTGTACCTTGCGGCGTAACCGCGCCGGCAGCGTATTTTCTGGGGGCAGCTCGTGGAACATCACAGACAGAGGTGAGTGCGGGCACGGCATGTCTGTGCCCTCCGGCCTATGCTAAGGGCGACGTCCAAATGGACGTCTGGAAACGGAGGGTTTATGCGCTTCTTGAACGTTCTGGCTGTACTGGCGATGTGCGTGCTGGGATTGGGCGTGCTCAGCAGCGCCGGCGTGAATCAGTTTGGAGTTGCCGACAGCAGTAGAGTCAGCTTTGACGAGCCGATACGGGTAGGCACTACGTTGCTGCCCAGCGGGGATTACCAGGTGTTGCATACCATGAACGGAGAGCAGCACGTCATGGTCTTCAAGCGATTGAATAGCAAGAAAACTGCTGAGGTTCGCGTGCAATGCCACCTGGTTCCGCTGCAGAAACAGGCCAAGCGTACAGAGACCAGCTATGTGCTGAATGCCGCCAATGAGCGAGTGTTGCGCGCTCTAATCTTTAAAGGCGATTCGGCGCAGCACGTGTTTTAAGGTTACTTTCATTCAATGGAAGACGGCCCGGCAGACTGGGAAGAGCCAAGAACGCGAGAATGACGGTGGTTCTTCAGGTTGGACGGGACGGGGCTTAGTGTTTTCCAATCAAAAGTTAAGGCTTTCCCCCTCGGGCAGGCAGATTCCGCGCAAACGTGCGGTGTACGTTCGGTTTAGTGCAAACCGGGGCCAGAAGGTTTAGAATTCGATGAGCCCACAGGGATCATTTTGGAGGGGCGCTTGCATCTTCCGGCGTCCTAATGTCATCAAAACTTGAGCATATTACACTCAAGGTGAAATCATGGCACAGCCGTCGCGCTCCGAGCGCACAAAAGAAGTGAAAGAAACCAAAGAAGTAAAAGAAAACACAAGGAATGGCGAGCCCGAAGAGCGGGCGCTGCCGGTTCTGCCGGTGCGGGATACGGTGCTGTTTCCCCATGCGGTGCTACCCCTTACGGTGGGCAGGGAAAGCTCTGTCCAGCTGATCAATTCGCTGGGCGAAGACAAGACCATCGTCGTGGTGGCGCAGCGGGAAGCGCGCGTCGACACGCCGCAACCTACGGACCTTTATACGGTCGGAACCTTGGCCGTCGTGCACAAAGTAGTCAAGATGCCCAACCAGAGCCTGTTTGTCTTCGCCGAAGGCCTGGAGCGGGTGAGATTGGCGGAGTTTGCTCAACTCGCGCCTTTCATGCGGGCACGAGTGGACTCGGTCCCGGAAGCCATTCCGCCGAAGAGTTCTGAAGTCGAGGCTTTGCAGCGCAACGTCCTGACTCTGTTTCAGCAGATCGTGGCGGGTTCGCCGACCTTGTCGGACGAGCTTTCCACGGTGGCGATGAATATTGAAGAGCCGGGCCGGCTGGTGGATTTCATTGCTTCATCATTGCCGTCTCTTTCCACCGCGGATAAACAGGACACGCTCGAGACAACCGACGTTCGAGTCCGGCTGGAGAAGATCAATCAACATCTGGCGAAAGAGTTGGAAGTCCAGCAACTGCGAAACAAGATTCAGTCGGAAGTGCAAGACCGCGTCCAACAAACGCAACGCGAATATTACTTGCGCGAGCAAATGAAGGCCATCCAGAAAGAGCTGGGTGAGCAGGATGAAGGCGCGCGCGACACCGAAGAACTGCGGCAGAAGATCGAATCCGCGGGCATGCCCGATGAGGTGAAGAAAGAGGCGCTAAAGGAATTGGGGCGGCTCTCGCGCATGTCCCCCATGGCAGCGGATTATTCGGTTACGCGCAATTACATCGAATGGCTGGCAGTGCTTCCGTGGGCGAAAACTTCGGGCGGCGACGTGGACATCATCAAAGCCAAAGAAGTTCTCGACACCGATCACTACGATCTGAAAAAAGTGAAGGATCGCATTCTCGATTATCTTTCCGTGCGCCGTTTGAAGCCCGGGATGAAGGGACCGATTCTTTGCTTTGTCGGGCCTCCGGGCGTGGGGAAAACTTCACTCGGGAAATCCATTGCGCGAGCGATGGGACGGAAATTCGTGCGCGTTTCGCTGGGCGGGGTTCACGACGAAGCTGAGATTCGCGGCCATCGGCGTACCTACATCGGGGCGTTGCCCGGGCAAATCATCCAAGGGATTCGCCGCGCGGAAACCAAAGATCCAGTTTTCATGCTGGACGAAATCGACAAGGTTGGCCGCGATTTCCGTGGCGATCCCGGTTCGGCGCTGCTAGAAGCGCTCGATCCGGAACAGAATGCCACTTTCCGTGACAACTATCTCGATGTGCCGTTCGATCTGTCGAAGGTTCTGTTCATTACTACGGCCAACATGCTTGATCCGATCGCCGAGCCTTTGCGGGATCGCATGGAGATTATCGAACTCCAGGGCTACACCGAGGAAGAAAAGGTACACATTGCGTTTCAGTATCTGATTCCGCGGCAGATTGAAGAAAACGGAATCACGCCGGAGCAGATCGAGTTTCCGGAAGAAGCGGTCAGCAACATCATTCGGCATTACACTCGCGAAGCGGGCGTGCGCAATCTGGAGCGCAACATCGGTACGGTGTGCCGCAAGCAGGCGCGCCGTCTGGCGGAAGGTAAAACTGCAAAGCTGGTGGTGACGCCTGAGATCATCCAGGAATTTCTGGGCGGTATCAAGGTTCGCAGCGAAGGCGAAATCGCCGAACGCACCAAGCGCGCCGGCGTGGTGGTTGGCTTGGCGTGGACTCCTTCTGGCGGCGACATTCTGTTCATCGAAGCCAACACCATGAAAGGCAAAGGCGGGTTCACCATGACTGGGCAGATCGGCCAGGTGATGCAGGAGTCGATGCAGGCGGCTCTGACCTGGGTGCGATCGAACGCGGAGCAGCTCGGAATTCCCGAGACTTTCTTCGCGGAACACGACATTCACATCCACGTGCCGGCGGGAGCGATTCCAAAGGATGGCCCATCCGCGGGAGTGACGATGGCTACGGCGCTGGTCTCGTTGCTCACCGGACGTCCGGTGCGTCCGCTGACCGCGATGACGGGCGAGATCACGCTAAGCGGGAATGTGCTTCCGATCGGCGGCGTCAAAGAGAAAGTCTTGGCGGCCAAGCGGGCCGGGGTCCACGATGTCATCCTGCCCGCGGAAAACAAGATGAATGTGGAAGAGGACTTGACGCCAGAGCAACTGGAGAACCTGAGCATTCATTACGTCAAGACGATCAGCGAGGTCCTGGACCTGGCGCTGCCTCACTCGCCGCGGCAAGAAAAACAGGACGCGGAAGAGCGCGAGAAAGTCTTGAGCGAGCAGCCCGTCGGGTAACGGCAAAGCAACGTTAACAAATCAGGTGCCAGCTTCCGAAAGCGAAAGCTGGCATGTTTTTTGGGCGTAAGGTTACTTCCGTGCAGGATTTGCGGCATAGAACTTATCGCCCGGTTCGGGGTTAATAGAGAATGTAGGGAATGCCGATAGAGGTTGCAAAAGAGGAAGATAAACTCATGAAGACGCACGGAATCTTGGCAGTGGGTGTTGTCCTGGCGGGGATGTTGCTGATGTTGCAAACACCGCAAAGGGTGGCGGCGCAGGAACCGCCGCCGCAGGATCAGGTACAGCCGCAGGGGCCGGCGCAAGATCCTCCAGGCCGCGTTGGGCGCCTGAGTTATTCGGTGGGATCAGTTTCGTTTCAGCCCGGCGGTGAAGGCGATTGGGTGCAAGCCGTCGCCAATCGTCCGCTGACCACTGGCGACAATTTGTGGGCGGACAAGGATTCACGAGCCGAACTGCAAACGGGTTCGACTTCGATCCGCATGGACTCGGAAACCAGTGTGACATTTCTTGATATTGATGACCACACGACCCAGCTGAAGCTGTCGCAGGGTTCGATTATCGTGCGCGTGCGCCACCTCGATGACGACGATCAGTTCGAAATCGACACGCCGAATTTGGCATTTCAGATCCAGCGCACTGGCGAATATCGCGTCGATGTAAGTGCCGATGGAAATGAAACCGATGCCACGGTCTGGCGGGGCCGCGGCGAAGCCACCGGCGGAGGAAACTCTTTCGACGTGGTTGCAGGTCAGCGAGCCCGCTTCACGGGTACCGATCAACTGGATCACGAAATCGATCAGATACCGGCGAATGACGATTTTGATCAGTTCGCATTCGACCGCGACCAACGCGACGATCATGCCGAATCGTCCAATTACGTTTCGCCCGACATGACCGGCGCATCCGACCTCGACGAATACGGCCATTGGCGCTACGTGGCGGACTACGGCCCGGTGTGGGCTCCCGCCGGTGTCGCTCCCGGATGGGCTCCGTATCGTTATGGCCACTGGGTTTGGGTCGCGCCTTGGGGCTGGACTTGGGTGGAAGACGAGCCCTGGGGCTTCGCTCCCTTTCACTATGGACGTTGGGCATTTGTGGAGAGTTCGTGGTGCTGGGTACCGGGTCCGGTTTACGCCCGCCCGGTATATGCGCCAGCCCTGGTTGCATTTGTCGGCGGAGGCGGTTTTGGTTTCGGAGTTGGCATCGGTGCTGGCGTGGCTTGGTTCCCACTAGCTCCGCGCGAAGTTTACGTGCCCTGGTATCGAACCAGCCCTGGCTACGTGAACAATGTAAACATCACTAACACGCGGGTTAACGTGACCCAGGTGACGAACGTTTACAACACCACCATCATCAACAACCACACCACCAACGTGACTCGAATTACTTACGCCAATCAACACGTGACCAACGCAGTAACCGCGGTTTCACACGACACGTTCGTGAACGCGCGTCCGGTCCAGGCCAACCTGGCACGGGTGGATGAGAAGGAGATCGCAAATGCTCCGGTCTCCCACAACATCGCAGCGCAGCCGAGCCGCCAGAGTGTGATGGGAACTGGTCGTCCCGTGAACGCAAGGCCATCTGCCGCGGTTGTGAATCGGCAGGTAATCGCGGTCCGGCAGCCGCCTGCGCCGCGTGCGCCTTTGGGCCAAGGCCACGTCGCAGAGCCAAACGTCCGCACCGAGGCTCCGGCACAACCGCAAACCGCTGCCCGAACGCCTGAGCAGCGCGCTCCACAAGCCAATCAGGCTTCGCGTCCACAAGAGCCGGCGAATGCGGCGGCCAACCATTCCGCGCCTGCACCGAGCGCGCCGCGCACTGCGACGCTTCCGCCGCAGGAATCGGCGCGTCAAGAACCACCGCGCCCAGCGGCACCTTCAATACCGCGACCGCCTGCGGGCGGGAACGCGCATCCGCTGGTAAGACAGGCTCCGCCGGTGCAGGAGAGCGCTCAGCACCAGCAGAATGAACAGACGAAGTTCAACGCCTGGCAGCAACAGCGCCAGACTTCGGCGCCTCGACCACCCGCGCCGCATCCTGCAGCGCCGGCGCATCCACAACCTCCGGCGCACGAAGAGAGACCTCACAAATGATGAGGTTCTGATGGCTTTACGCGCAGCCGCCAGTTCTCGAAAGGGAACTGGCTTTTTTCTGTCCGAAGAAAGCTTATGACAGGGCGGCCGGGTTACACTACTGGCGACTGTCTGACAATCACGACGGCTGGGATTTCATGCAGGTTCGCGTTTTATTTTTCGGCGTGCTGAAGGATCTGGCGGGGCGAGACAGTGATTTCCTCAACTTGCCAGAACAAGCCACTCTCGGCGACGTCTTCATACATTATGAAGAGATCAATCCCCGGCTCGGGAAACTTGCCGCGTCGGTTGCGACCTCTATCAATCGGGAATTTGCCGGGCCGGATTCGCGGCTAAAGGAAGGAGACGAGGTCGCATTCCTGCCTCCGGTGAGCGGGGGATCGATGGATCTGCGGAGCGATGCAGGTGGGCGCTATTGTTCGATTGTGCGCGAGAAAATCGACACGCGGACGTTGCTCGCGAAATTGAAGCAGCCTGCGGACGGCGCCGCCGTTGTGTTTGAAGGCATCGTTCGTGACAACACGCGAGGCCGGCGCACTCTCTACCTAGACTACGAAGCCTACGAAGAGATGGCTCTGAAGCAGATGGACGCGCTGGCCGAGCAAGCGCTTCAGCAATTTTCCGTGCGCGACGTGGCTATGGTGCACCGTTTGGGCCGGCTGGAGATTGGCGAGACCAGCATCCTGATCGTGGTGGCCTCGGCACACCGGGCGGCCGCTTTCGATGCCTGCCGTTGGCTGATCGACACACTCAAGCGCACCGTGCCCATCTGGAAGAAGGAATATTTTGCGGATGGCGCAGTCTGGGCCGATGGCGAGCCCTTTCCATCCGCGATTCCCACGGTCGAAGGCAGCCATTCGGGAAGGTCTGCATCTAAGTGAGCAGATTGTCTCTTCGCAGCCGCGCCCGAGTTTCTCTGCAGACCTTGCAGTTAAGATCCTTTTTTCGGAAGGAGTCCATCCGCAAGTTTGGCGACGATGAATCCCAAGCCATACGCAAGAGTCTTCGCCTCGCAATTCGACTCGCGTTTGCTCTGCTAACGGTAGTCGCGGTCTCGCAGGCTCAGGTGCCCAAACCGCCCTGGGCCTCTGCGGGAACGGCGCCGGCAAAGCCGGCCGCTACTGATAATTCGAAGACCAACACCAGGACAGCTCAGAATTCCGGTACGACGCTGAAGGTCGACGTTAAGCTCGTCAACGTGTTCGTCACCGTTACCGACGAGCACGGTGCTCCGGTTGCTGGTTTGAAAAAAGAAGACTTCGTACTACTGGAAGACGGAAACCCACAAACCATTTCAGTGTTCGACAAAGAGTCGGCGTTGCCGCTTTCCATTGTCCTCGACATCGACACCAGCCTGAGCACGCGCAGGGATCTGCCGCTGGAACTGTCTTCCGCGCGCCGCTTCGCACACGCCATCCTGCGGCCCGTGGATGCGCTTTCTCTTTACAGTTTCAGCGAGATCGTCAGTGAAGTGGTGCCCTTCACCAACGACCTCAAAGCGATCGACCGCGGGGTCGATCGGGTTCGCATGGGCTCGGCCACCGCTTTGTACGATGCCCTCTACCTCGGAGCCCAAGCGCTCGAACCGCGCAAGGGAAGAAAGGTTTTGGTGGTGATCACCGACGGCGGTGACACAGTAAGTCGCGTGGACTATAAGGAAGCGGTCCGTTCGGCTCAAGAGGCCGAAGCCATCGTTTACAGCATCATCGTGGTTCCGATCGAAGCCAGCGCGGGGCGCGACACGGGCGGCGAGCATGCCTTGATTCAGATTTCCGAAGACACTGGCGGGAAATATTTCTACGCCACCTCGGTGCCCGACCTCGACGACGCCTTCCGGAAAATCAGTGATGAGCTGCGCACGCAATACCTGCTGGCGTACTATCCTGCGCAGCGGCTTTCCGATTCCAGCTTTCGCCGGATTGAAGTGAAAGTGGACGGAGCATCAGCGGGTTCCCCATTAACGGTGCGCCATCGGACGGGTTATTACACAACCAAGTCGAAGTTCTGATGACAGCTTTCGCATATCCGCCCTTATTTCATTTTCAGTAACAATCTACAGAATATGGAATCCGTCATCTCGACAGCACGGAGCGCAACCAACAAAACAAATCACTAACCTATTGACAGAGTTGGGTCGACATGACAAAGTGTCTGCTCTCATTGTCTTGGTCGCTCAATTGCACTGCTGTTAACCAATCGTGTTCGGGTTCCGTGTGAGGCGACACTTGAGCTTTTGTTTGCTGACGGGAATTGTTGGAAGACATGCCGTGAACAAACAATAGACACTTGTCCCACTTCATCGACCGCGAGAGCGTTATTCGACTGGCAAAACACTGTTTCTGAAATAGACCTTGAAAGGAAGGTGGACGATGTCCCTGAATTTCAACCGCCCCCTCCGTCCCGCCGGAATTTTTGTAGGGCTCGCTCTGGCGATAACCTTTTTTCTCTTCTCCTCGTTTCTGTTAGCTCAAACCAACGTCGGTAACGGCAGTATCCAGGGAACAGTCACCGATCCTTCCGGCGCTGTGGTCAGCGGCGCGAAAGTAACTATTACGGAGAAATCCAAAGGCTCAGCGATCGTCAGGACCTCGGACTCCAGGGGTGCGTATACTTCGGGCGCCCTGATCCCGGGCAATTATGTCGTCAGAGTGGAAGCCAGCGGCTTCAAAGCCAGCGAGGTGCCGGTCAACGTGCAAGTCGGCAACACCGCCAGTGCCAACATGAAATTAGAGGTCGGCCAAACCAGTCAGGTGGTTGAGGTTGAGGCCAGCACGGTTTCGGTGAACACTGAGCAGGCGACCGTACAGGGCGTCATCACGGAAAACCAAATTGAGAATCTGCCGGTGAACGGCCGCAACTTCCTTGATCTGGCTCAGCTTGAACCGGGCGTGCAGATTCAGGACGGCCAGAACTTCGACCCCACGAAAGCAGGCTATTCTTCAATCTCGTTCGGGGGCCGTTTCGGCCGTACCGCCCGTATTGAGGTTGACGGTGTGGACGTCTCTGACGAGACTGTGGGAACGACTACGACCGACATCCCGGCCAGCGCGATTCAGGAATTTCAGATCAGCCAGTCGAGCCTTGACATGTCCACGGAGCTGACTTCTTCCGGCGCCGTGAACGTGACCACGAAATCCGGAGGCAATGGCTTCCACGGCGAGGCCTTTGGGCAATTCCGCGATAGTTCGTTCGCGGCCGCGCTGCCCACGCCGGTTGGATTCACTGCGCCATTTCAGCGCAGCCAGTACGGTGGCAGCTTTGGCGGACCGGTCATCAAGAACAAGCTGTTCTTCTTCTTGGACGGCGAGCGAACCATTCAGCACACGGCCGTCCCCGTGCCCATCTCTGCTCCTTTCTCCCAGTTCTCGGGTACATTTCAGGATGGATTCCACGAAGGCAACTTGCTGGGACGCGTGGATTACCAGCTCACGAAAAACGCGCGTGCATTCTTTCGTTTCTCGGATTTCCAAAACCTTCTGGGCGCCACTTTCGGGTTCGGATACTCCGTATATGACAACAAGGACATCACCCGCAACTTTGTGGGCGGCATCGACTTTAACACCGGCAGCTTCAGCCATGCGATTCGGTTCTCGTACCTGAAATTCCAGAATCAGATTGTCGACGCGACCACAGGCAGCACTTCGCTGCCGTTTGCCAACATCGGCGCGGAAATCTTCATGGGAGGGAGCGGGCTGACGGCCGGACCGAACCTCTTGGCCCCACAGAGCACCCCGCAAAGCGACCATCAAATCAAGTACGATGGCAGCAAGATCATTCGCTCACACGTCCTGCGTTATGGGTTTGGGTTCAACCATATCCAAGGTGGCGGGTTCGCTTCGTTCTTCAAGAACGGACCGCAGATCATATCGGCGGTATCTCAGGGCGAGATCACGTCCGCCGCAACCGGTCCTTTCCCAGGCGGCGCTTCTAATCCGTTCAACTATCCCGCTGACTCTGTCACCGTGGCCAACGGGTTGGGCTTTTCGACGACCAAAGCGGCGCTCGGTTTCCCGGCTGGCGGCCTCGGGCCCGATAACCGAGTGCTGTTCTACTTCGGCGACAGCTGGAAAATCATTCCGAACTTCACCCTCACCTACGGAATCCGGTGGAACCGCGACACTGGCCGCACCGACAGCCAGTATCCGGCGATTCCGGGGCTCAATGCCTTGGTCCCTGGACTGGGAAACCCGGTGAACCAACCGAACCAGAACTGGGCTCCGCAGCTGGGCTTTGCGTGGGATCCGTTGAAAGACGGAAAGACCTCGATCCGGGGCGGCATTGGTTTGTTCTTCGAAAACGCGATCTGGAACAACGTGCTCTTTGACGGTCCAAACCGCGAGCCTACGGGCGCATTCCTACAGTTCTTCTCACCCTGCGCCTCTCCGGGATCACCGGTAACCTTGCAGACGGCGAATGGTCCGATCAACACTCCTGGGAGCCCGCTGGCAGTTGCAGTGTGCGGCCCTTCAGGCGCCGCAAGCTTCCCATTGATTGGCACGGCGTTGCCGTCGATCATCGCGTTGCAGAATGCCTATGTGGCGGGGTCACCGCTGAACCTGACTGCACCCAACCCGGCCTATGTGCAACCTGGCCTGGTCGGCTGCCCCTCTGGTGCTGCTGCCTTTACAAGCGGCACGCCATGCTTCTTCCCGCCGAGCCTTTCCATGTTTAACCCTGACTACAAATCACCTCGCTCGGTGCAGATGAATATTGGTATTCAGCGCGAACTCCGCCGAGGCATGGTGTTCAGCGCGGATTATGTTCGCAACGTGCAGACCCACTATCTATTGGGCGTGGATCTGAACCACGCCGGCGACATCAACTACTTCAACCTTGCTGGCGCGCAAGCTGCCATCGCCGCTACCAATGCGAAATTCGGCGTTGCGACGGTGGATCAAGCGATCGCTAAAGGCGCAACGATGAGCGACTATGCCGGTTTCGGCTTGGGTTCTTCCTCTGATATGGGCGGGAGCAGTTGTCTTGCCGCGCTCGGCTACCCGTGCGCCTTCGGCGGTATCAACCCCAATGCGCCACCTCTCGGCATGTTGTCGCCGGTTGGGCGCTCTACCTACGACGGACTGCAGATGAAGTGGACCGATAACGTGAAGGCTCCCTTCAAGGGAGCAACAGGCTTGAACTTCACGGTGTCGTACTCCTTGTCTCGGTTCGACAACACGGGTGGAGGCGTAGCAGCCGACAATCAGGTGACGGCATCCAGCGGCGACCAGGATTTCATCGTTCCATCGCTGGACAACTCCAACGTCAACCGATATTTTGGTCCTTCGACGCTGGATCGCACTCACCAGATATCCTTTGGTGGCTACCTGGATCTGCGCTACGGGTTCCAGATCGGAATGATGGCGCATTTCTACAGCCCGCTTTCAACGACGCTTACTGTTCCCAATACCGGCTCTGGCGCTGGCGAAATCTTCCGCACCGACTTCACGGGAGACGGCACCACACAGGATCCGGTTCCGGGAACCAATGTTGGCAGCTTTGATCGTGGCGTTAACGCCGGCAACATCAACGCCGTACTCAGCAATTACAACAACACGGTGGCGGGACAGCCGACGCCAGCAGGCCAAGTGCTGATCCAAAATGGCCTGATGACCCAAGCCGAATTGGTGCAGTTGGGCGGCGTGGCTCCGACGATACCCTTGGCGCCTCCCGGCCAAGTCGACCTTTCGTGGCTGCGGACACTCGACACCACCATAGCGTGGACTTACACCATCAAGGAGCGATTCACGATCAAACCGTCAATCGGCTTCTACAACCTTCCCAACTTCGTCAATTTCGATCTGCCGGAAAGCATGATGTCCGGTCTGCTGGGCGGCTCGCCGGGGAACATCAACGGCACCACGTACAGCGGGCACTTCGTAAACCGGGTTGGCGTCGGAACCGGCGTGTACACGCTGGGGTCACCGCGCCAAATCGAATTTGGGTTGAAACTGAACTTCTAGACAACTCTAGGGCAACTGCCAACGCCAGCCTCACTCGGGGCTGGCGTTTTCTTGTTGTCCTAACCAAGGTCTAAGGCGCCAATTCGTTGCGCAGGCGCTTGGAAAGCTTTTCCAACTGCTTCAGCTTCTCGGTTAGATCCTTTGGGAGCATACCCTTCTCGACATCGCCGATCCCGGAGTGAATCGACTGTGACAGAACGACCAGTTCGTCGGCATCGCTCTTCAGTTTTGCGAGATCTACCGAAGATTGCTGATGAGCAGGAGGAGGCACGCTTTTCTCGAACTGGTCCTCGGCCTTGTCAGCTTGACGCTGGCCGCTGGGGCCGTTGTGTTGCGCGAAGGCTACGGACGTGGAAAGCAGGAGAGCGAACAGAAGAGTTGAGGTTCTCATGGCAAACCTCCCGGCAGGTGAGAAAACCGCTTGTATTTTACCCGCATCTGCGAAGCTGGGATGACTTTTATTTAGGATTCAGCTTCCACCTTTTCGCGGCGCGGCGTTGCCTCGCGGGCGCATGTAGAATGCTAAGTATGGCATTTAACGGACAAGCAGGTTCTGCCGCGCCGCGGAAAGCGAAGATCAGTCCTCCCGAGGAAACTTCGCAGGAGGCCGCGTATTTGAAGTCGTTGGGCGAAAAGCAGAAGCCGGTCAGCATCAAGCTGGTGGACGGCGAAATCGTCAACGGCTGGATTGAATATTACGACAGGAACATGGTCCGGCTGACGCGCGAGGACAAACCGAATCTCTTCATTTTTAAACACGAAATCATGTACATCGCAGAGGACGGCTCCAAGCACAGATGACTGGGTAGCAACCTGCGCAGAACAGCTCACACCGAATGACATCTTCCTCGAATAGCCACGACTTCCTGCCGCGCATGGCGGAGATTGCACGCGAGGCCGGTGCGCTGCTGATGGGCTACTTCAACCAGCACGTCAAAGTGGAATACAAAGGTGAAGCGGATCTGGTCACGGTGGCGGATCGCAACTCCGAGGCTCTGATCCGGGAGCGGCTTCGCCAGCACTGGCCCACCCACGACATACTCGGCGAAGAAGGCGGATTGCTGGACACGGGCAGCGACTACCGCTGGTACGTCGACCCCCTCGATGGGACCACGAACTTCGCGCATGGCTTCCCGGTATTTTGCGTTTCGATGGGTTTGGACTACAAAGGGAGCCGGATCGCTGGCGTGATTTACGATCCAACACGAGACGAGTTGTTCGCGGCGGAGCAGGGAAGCGGCGCTTATTTGAATCAGCAGCGTATTCATGTTTCGAAGACCGCCAGTTTGGCGGAGTGCCTTTTGGCTACGGGATTTCCCAGCCATAAGCGCCACCAGAACCCAAATATCTTTTTCTACCATCAGATCACCTTGCACACGCACGGGGTGCGGCGAGCGGGCTCGGCGGCGCTGGACCTTTGCTGCGTCGCCTGCGGACGCTTCGATGGATTCTGGGAATTCAACCTCAACCCGTGGGACACGGCGGCGGGCGTGCTGATCGTGGAGGAAGCGGGAGGAACGGTGACCGACTTTGAGGGTGGGCCATTCCAACTGCACGGCCGGGAAACTCTGGCTTCTAATGGATTGGTGCATCCGGCATTGCTGACTGAGTTCGAGCAGGTTTTCAGCGGACACGACTTGGAGCCGTTGCCCGATCTGCACGAGTTCAGAAGATAGTTGGACCGCAGGAGCCTTAGAAGACCAAGAGCTATGAAGCGAAGATCGTACTTTCTGTTTGTGGCGGCCATGGTAGTGGCGCTGTTCGCCTCCATGGCTTCGGCAAACTTAGACCCATCGCCCTCTGCGCCCGATGCGGCATACGTCCAGTCCTACGAGAAGTGGAAGACCGAACTCGTAGCCGACCTCAAAGAGAACTGGTTGTGCTTGGCGGGCTTGTTCTGGCTCAAGCCGGGCGAGAGCAGTTTCGGAAGCGACGCGGGAAATGCCATTGTCTTTCCTAAGGGCCCGGCGCACACAGGCGTTTTCGTACTGCAGGGAACGGATGTCACAGTGAAGTTCTCTCCCGACGCCCACGCCGCCATCGATGGCAAGCCGGTGACCGAAACCAAGCTGCAGCCCGATACTTCGGGTAATCCGACAGTCGTGGAACTGGGTAATTTGCGCATGAAGGTCATTATGCGTGGTCGGCGCATCGGCATCCGATTAAAAGACCTCGACAGCGAGCAGGCCAAGAATTACCGCGGCCCGATTTTCTTTCCGATTGACTTGTCCTATCGCGCGACCGCGACGTGGGTGCCCTCCGACGGCAAGAAAACGGTAGAAGTGCCGAACGTTCTGGGCGACACTACGGCGGTCCCCGTAGCGGGAACCGTCGTGTTCAAGATCAATGGCCAAGAGCTGCAACTCACGGCCTTGGGCGGCAATCCGTCGAAAGGACTTTCTTTCGTTTTTAACGATCTAACCAAGCAGAACGACACCTATCCCGGAGGTCGCTTCCTCGATACCGATCCGGTCGTGAATGGCACTGTTGTGATCGACTTCAACCGGGCCTACAATCCGCCCTGCGCGGTCACGCCCTACGCGACGTGCCCGCTTGCACCGAAAGAGAATCGTCTGGCGGTTGCCATCCCAGCTGGGGAGAAATACGATCGGACGCACGGCCACCACTAGAACCCAAAGCCATCTCATGAATGAACCGTGTACACCGGTTTCCTCAGGGGGCAAAAGCCCGCGTCTTTCCTGATTCCGGGCGGCATGACTGAAGTCGTGCCCTTCCTTAAGGCTAAGCTTCTACGCAAACGGAAGGGCCTGTAGCCGCGTTACAATAGAAGCAGGATGGCTCGCTATCTTTAGCAGGATATAGACCGTGAACAGCTCACTTCTTGAACGCAAAATCGAAAAGCGACACCACAAGGTTCGTCTGCAGGGGCGCATTCTTTTTCTCACTGAGGATCCGGGACTCATCAAGCGGCAGCTTGCTGGGGAAGACTTGCCTTGGGACACAAAGAATCCAGCTAACAATCCCCAGCTGCGAGACGATATCTCCACGGACGAAATTACTCCAGCCCACTACTGCTTCTATTTCGACGAGACTTTGGGCGAAATCCCTTATCTTGGTCTCAAATGTGGCGGCGTGCTTCCCATCGGGCGTTCTGACGTAAAAAGGGGCGGGTTCGTTTGCGCTGTAAGCGGCAAGCGGCGTGGCAAGGGATCGAGCCGGGAACAGTCGCCTTACGCGGAGATGTGTGCCGGCATTCGCATCGTCATCGCAGAGAACATCGAGCGCATTTATAAGCAGAATTGCCAGAATCTTGGTCTGCTGACCTCAACCAATTTCTCCCTGATTGACCAGATTCGCAGCGGCCAGGAAATTGCTCTCAGCGAATTCACCGCTGGTGAAGATGAGATCACGCGACAAGTGATTGAGTATGGCGGACTGTTTCCCTTCAACGTCGCGCGCATGCAGAAGAAGGTTTTTCTGCCGCCGATAAAGACGGAAACACGGCCGATGACCGTGGCGGAGAAGATCTTCGCACGACACATGCTCGACGATAAAGGAAATGTTGGCGTGCCGTTTGTGAAGCCTGGCGACACGGGCTTTGCGCGCGCCGATCTTCGTTTCAGCCACGAATACGTGACGCCGATGGCAGCGATTTTCTTCGAGCGTTACGTGGGCAAGGATGCTAGGGTGAACGATCCCGCGAGCATTTTGTTTTTCCGCGACCACCTGACCTTTCTCGACGAAGTAATCTCGGAAGAGAAAAAGAAGCTTGGATTGCTCGATCTGGCGACTCAGCTCAAGCTGAAGCAGCAGGATTTCGCAGCCAAGCAGGGCATCAGGCTGCACGGTGAATTGAAAGACCGCAAGGGTTCGGAAGGGATCTGTCACTCGATTGTCCTCGAGAGCTACGCGCTCCCGGGACAGTTGAATATCGGCTCCGATTCGCACACGCCCCACGTAGGCGCAATCGGATGCGTGGCCTTCGGCATCGGCACAACGGACGTCTTCAACTCGTGGATCACCAAGGATGTTCGGGTGAAGGTGCCAGAGTCGGTGAAGATTGTGATTCGCGGCAAGAAGCATCCGAACGTCACGGCAAAAGATTTCATTCTGAAGATTCTCAGTCTCGACTATGTCCGTCACGGCAAAGCGCTGGCTAAGGTTATGGAATACGCGGGCGAGGCGATCGATGCGCTCAGCGTCGACGAACGAGCCACGATGACCAACATGGCTGCGGAAATCGGCGGTTTCACTGGGATTGTGGCGCCCGACCGCAAGACCGTAGATTTTCTGGTGGAACGCCGCGGGATTGACCGCAAAAACGCTGAAGCGATGATCGAGGGTCTGTACAGCGATCCCGATGCCCAGTATGCCCATGTGATCGAATTGGACTCCGCAGAGATTACGCCGATGGTGGCTACGCCGGGCGATCCGGGAAATGGCAAGTACATTCGCGAACTGAACACGCCGGTGCCGGTGGAACTCGCGTATGGCGGCACCTGCACTGCGGGCAAGAACGAAGACATGGACATGTACGCGCTCGTGCTTAACGACGCGCTCAAGCATGGCAAGCGGGTGGCAGACTCGGTGAAGTTCTACATCCAGTTTGGTTCGCAGGAGACGCGCGATTACTGTATTCGCAAAGGCTATCTCGATATTTTCAAGCGAGCCGGAGCGGATGTAATCGAGCCGAGCTGCGGTGCGTGCATTAACGCTGGACCCGGCGTGACCACGCGGCCGGAACAGGTGGTAATCAGTGCCCAGAACCGGAATTTCCCGGGCCGCAGTGGGCCGGGGCAGATGTACCTGGCCAGTCCGCTGACCGTGGCGGCGAGCGCCGTGGCGGGGCACATTGTCGAGTATGAGCCAAGTGCGGAGCGAGAGTTAGTCGGTGCGTAGAAAACCCCGCTGACTCCTGTACCACAGGCGGCATTCTTGTTAGAATTAGCGGTTCTGTTAAGTTCCACAAACATCTCAGGGAGACAGAGACTTTATGGCATACGTAATTGCAGAGCCGTGCATCGGCACTAAGGACACCGCTTGTGTGGATGCATGCCCGGTGGATTGTATCCATCCGAAGAAGGATGCCCCGGCATTCGCCGAAGAAGAAATGTTGTACATCGACCCGGTCGAATGCATTGATTGCGGAGCCTGTGTTCCCGTCTGCCCGGTGTCCGCGATTTTCGCGCTGGATGACCTGCCGGAAAAGTGGAAAGCCTTCACTGAGCGGAACGCCAAGTATTTTGGCCGTTAGGATCGGAATCCCCATTTTGGGCTGGGCGCGCGTTTTAATCTCTAGACGCGCGCCTTTTCCTTTTCGGAAGTTGGGGACGGGCATAAGATCTGAGAATCTTCCCCGCCTTTCCATCTCCCGACGGCTCCATTACAATCAAAGAATACCTGCTGAGCTTCCATGGCGCTGAAGGAGTCGGAAGCAATTGTTTTGCGGACGTACCCGGTGCGCGAGGCCGACCTGCTGGTCACGCTGTTTACGCGTTTGGAAGGGAAAGTGCAGGGAGTCGCGCGCGCGGCCAAGAAGTCCAAACGGCGGTTTGGTGGAGCGCTCGAGCCTTTGACCTACGTCCGGGCTTATTACGAGGACCGTGAAGGGCAGGAGTTGGCCCGTCTAGATTCTTGCGAAGTGCTGGAATCACCGCTGGCATTTGAAGTGAGTTATCCGCGGGCGATCGCGCTGGGTCACGTAGCTGAGTTACTGGACGAGTTGCTTCCGGATCGCGAAGCCAACGATGATGTGTTCCGGCTTGCTCTCGCGGTGCTGGCAGGATTGCGCGGGACTGATGTCTGGATGCCGATCACCTATTTCGAGCTCTGGATGACCCGGCTGATGGGCTACCTGCCGGAGCTTTCCGAGTGCATCGTATGCGGGCGGACGCTGAATGGGAGCAGGGCATTTTTTCACGCGTTGAGCGATGGGTTGATGTGCGCCGAGGACAAGCGCCTGGCGTCGTCCGAAATTTCTGTAGAGTCGCGGGCGCTAGCCAGCAAAATGTTACGCGCACCCGTTGAGAGTTTTGCGGCAATGCCGGGGCGCAAAGCGCAAGCTGCCGACTTACGCAAGTTTCTGCTGCAGGCTCTCCAGCGGCACATGGAAAAAAAGTTAGTGACCGCAGGAATGCTCGAGAGGATCACCTCTTAGCTTTTCTTAAGGGAGTTTGCGCTGAGAGTGAAACGCCAAGAGTTCGCTTTGTGACCCAATACGACTCCAATCCGCCTACGTTTCAGGAACTCATCCTGCGCCTCCAGACCTTCTGGGCGGAGCGAGGATGCGTGCTGCAACAGCCCTATGACGTCGAGGTCGGCGCAGGAACCATGGCGCCGGAAACATTTCTTCGCGTGCTGGGACCGGATCCCTACAAGGTTGCCTACCTGCAGCCTTCGCGCAGGCCCGCCGACGGACGCTATGGGGAAAATCCAAATCGTCTTTACAAGCACACGCAATTGCAAGTGATCCTTAAGCCACCGCCGGAGAATGTGCAGGACTTATACCTGGAATCGTTGGCAGCGATGGGGATTGACCTGCGCCAGCACGATATCAAGTTCGAAGAAGATAATTGGGAGGCACCGACACTTAGCGCGTGGGGCGTGGGCTGGCAGGTGATGCTCGACGGACTGGAGATTACCCAGTTCACTTACTTCCAGCAGTGTGGCGGAGTGGATCTTGATCCGATATCGGCGGAGTTGACTTACGGCCTGGAACGCATCGCGGCCTTTCTTCAGGATGTGGATTCGATTTACGACATCGTGTGGGCGCGCGATCCGCAAACAGTCAAGGTTACGACCTACGGCGACGTACGCCTGGCTGAAGAACTTCAATTCTCCGAGTACAACTTCGAATTGGCCGATGTCGAAAAAGCATGGAAGCACTTTGAGTTGTGTGAAGCGGAATGCAAGTCGCTACTCGATCAATATGCCGCGTTGAGCAGAGAGAAGGCTGCTGGTGACGGATGGCAGGGCAACAAAAAGCGTTTCCCGGTCCTCGCTGCCTACGATCTTTGCCTGAAGTGTTCGCACCTGTTTAATATTCTCGACGCCCGCGGCGCGATTTCTGTCACCGAGCGCGTGGGCGTGATCGCTCGCGTACGTGCCTTGGCCGTGGGGATCGCGAAGGCGTATGTGGATCAGCAACAGGGCGAGACATCGGCGAGCGCGGATAAGGCGGAACCTGCGGGCAAGCAGCTGAAGGCGAAAAAAGAGTTGGTGCCCGCAGCTTCGTAATCTTGCTGAGGTCGCAAATTAATAAAAGGTTCTCGATGCCAGATTTTCTACTAGAGATCGGGTGCGAAGAGATTCCGGCGCGGATGATCGACGCCGCTTCACTTGAGTTGCGTGAGAGAGTACAGAAATTGCTGGAACGGGAACATCTCTCCGCCACCGGCAGCAATCTCCAGCCTCGACTCTCCGCGTCGTCTGGCAGTTCTCGCGTCTGGAATTCCAGCGGCTCAGTCTGATGTCACCGAGCAGGTCACCGGGCCCTCTGCAAATGTGGCATTCAAAGATGGACAGCCCACGCCAGCCGCGCTTGCTTTCGCGAAAAAAGCCAGCGTAGACGTTTCTCAGTTGGAGAGAGTGACAACTTCCAAAGGCGAATACCTGGCGGCAAAGATCACCAAGAAAGGCCGTCCGGCGACGGAGGTTCTGTCCGAACTGCTTCCCAAGGAGATCAACTCGATTTACTGGCCGAAGAACATGTATTGGCGCAATCCGAGCGAAAAGTTCGTCCGGCCAGTACGATGGCTTGTGGCTTTGCTCGACAGGGAAGTGATTCCGCTGGAATTCGATGGCATTCGTGCCGGGAATCAATCGCGAGGGCACCGGATTTTGGCCGAGGGACCAATTCTTATTCCGGGCGCCGGTTCTGATTACGTTGAATCCCTGCGTGCAGCGAAAGTACTTGGCCGCAGCGAGCGCGAGCAGCAAATTCGCAAGGCACTCGATGCCGCCACTCGCACCATTCCCGGCGCGCGCTGGCGTGAAGATAAGAGTCTCCTGGAAACTGTCGTCAATCTGACTGAGTGGGCTTCGGTGATCTTGGGAAGTTTCGACAGTCAGTTCTTGAAACTGCCGAAGGAAGTCCTGATCACGGTGATGCGCGACCATCAGAAGTACTTCGCGGTCGAAGATGCAGGCGAGAAACTGCTACCGCATTTTCTGGCGGTGCTGAACACCGATGGCGACCCACGCGGCATCATTCGTCATGGACACGAACGCGTGCTCCGCGCCCGGTTCAACGATGCCCGGTTCTTCTGGCAGACCGATCAAAAACATCCGCTGCGCGAGCGCACGGCTTGGCTGAAACACGTTACCTTTCAGAAAGACCTCGGCAGCTATTACGAGAAGACAAAGCGTGTGCAGCGCTTGTGCAGTTGGCTTTGCGAAACAGTTCGCGGGAACGGATTGCAAGTTCGTCCCGGGATCGTGCACAAAGCGGCGTCGCTGGCGAAGACCGATCTCACGACTGAGTTGGTGAAGGAGTTTACCGAACTGCAGGGGATCGTCGGTGGATTGTACGCCAGCGTGCAGGAACTCGACACCGGCATGCCAGATGCAACCCGTCAGGCGATCGCGCAGGCAATCTATGATCACTACAAACCGGAATCCATGGAGGACTCAGTTCCACGGTCAGTCGAGGGCGCGGTGCTCTCCGTCGCCGATAAGGCGGACAGCATTGCCGGAATGTTTGCGCTTGGCCTGCAGCCCACGGGGTCGAAAGATCCGTTCGCACTGCGGCGGCAGGCAAATGGAATTGTAAAGACGATTGCAGAGAAGAAGCTGCCGCTCGGCTTGACTCAATTGTTTGGTGATGCACGCGAAGTCTATCGTGGGTCGTCGGCGGAAGGAAAGTTTTCGGGCGAGATTGATTACTCCGGCGCGGTGCGAACTTTCTTCCGCGAGCGATTGGAGTTTTATCTCCGCGATGTGCTCAGGTTTAAGTACGACGTGGCGAACGCCGTGCTGGCCGCAGGATCTGACGATGTGGTGGACGCGATCGCCCGCGCAGAAGCGGTGAGCAAAGTTCGTCCGTCTGGCGACTTCGAGTCGATCTCGATCGCATTCAAGCGTATCAAGAACATTCTTCGCCAGGCAGTCGAAACCGGAAAGCAAGTGGCGCCTGCCATCGATGTGGATGCGTTTCAGGAAACGGCGGGGAAAGATTTGGCCACTCAAATTCCACGCGCGGTTGAAATGGTCAATGCGCTTCGCGCGCAGGGCGATTACGAGCGCGCTCTCCTGGAAATTTCAAAACTCAGGCCTGCCGTAGACCATTTTTTCGACAAAGTCATGGTCATGGTCGACGACGAACGCGTTCGTGCGAACCGGTTAGGGCTGCTGCAGTCGTTGTTAAAGGAATTCTCCACCATCGCCGATTTTTCAGAGATAGTGACAGAGGGCAAGGAATCCAAGGAATCTTCGAAACACTAAAGGACTAATGTCATGGCAACGCAAACTCTCCCCGAAGCAGAAATCGCGGTAACCGGCAAGAAACCAACCATTCAATACGTCTACTTTTTCGGCGGCGGCAAGGCCGACGGCAACGGCAAGATGAAAGACGAGCTCGGCGGAAAAGGCGCGGGCCTGGCCGAAATGACCAACGCTGGCTTGCCCGTGCCGCCGGGTTTTACGATCCAGACCGAAGCCTGTCGCGAATACATGCGGCACGGCGGAGTGTCGAAAGAAGTTGACCGAGAGATGGAAGAAGCATTGCGCCATCTCGAGCAGCTGCAAGGCCAGAAGCTCGGCAAGGGCGAAAACCCGCTGCTGGTAAGCGTTCGCTCGGGTGCGAAGTTTTCCATGCCGGGCATGATGGATACGATTCTCAATCTCGGCTTGAACGATCAAAGTGTTGAAGCGCTGGCCAAGCGCAGCAACAACCCACGCTTTGCGTACGACTCTTACCGCCGTCTGATTCAGATGTTCGGCAACGTAGTGCTGGAGATTGAGAAGGAAGAATTCGACAGAGTCTTCGATGCCAAGAAGAAACAGAAAAAAGCCAAGCTCGATACCGACCTCGACGCCAAAGCGTTGAAAGAGGTGATTGTGGAATATAAGAAAGTCGTCAAGAAGCACACCAAGGATGACTTCCCGCAAGATTCTCACGATCAGCTCGTCATGGCGCGCGATGCCGTTTTCCGTTCCTGGCAGAACGATCGCGCCAAGCACTATCGCCGCATCAATAACATCGACGACATGCTCGGTACAGCCGTGAACGTGCAGGCCATGGTCTACGGCAATCTCGGCGACACCAGCGCAACCGGCGTTGGTTTTACGCGAAATCCTGCTACCGGAACCCAAGAGTTTTACGGCGAGTTTCTACTGAATGCGCAGGGCGAAGATGTGGTATCAGGAGTGCGCACGCCGGTACCGATCCTCGACCTCGAAAAGATCATGCCGTCGGCTTACAACCAGCTGCGCGAGATCACCACCCGACTGGAAAAACATTATCGCGACATGCAGGATTTCGAATTCACCATTCAGGAAGGCAAGCTCTACATGCTGCAAACGCGCAATGGCAAGCGCACCGGACTTGCCGCTGTGCGCGTGGCCATTCAGATGGTGGAAGAAGGCCTGATCAGCAAAGAAGAAGCAATCTTCCGAGTCGAGCCCAATCAGCTTTATGATTTTCTGGTCCCGCGGTTGGACGAGAAGAAAGCCAAGATCGAAGTTCTGGCAACCGGCTTGCCGGCGTCCCCCGGCGCTGCCGTCGGTCAGATTGTTTTCACCGCGGATGAAGCCGTGGAAAAGGCCGGACACGGCAGCAAGAGAAATCCCGTGATCTTGGTCAGAGCGGAAACTACTCCGGAAGATATTCATGGAATGGAAGTCGCCGCGGGAATTCTGACTTCGCGCGGGGGCATGACCAGCCACGCCGCGGTGGTCACGCGCGGCATGGGAAAGTGTTGCGTCGCCGGCGCGGGCGACATAGGAGTAAACGAGCACGCTCGCGAGATGCGGGTGAAAGGCCAGATCTTCAAGGAGGGCGACTGGATTTCGCTCGACGGAACCACCGGCCGCGTGATCAAGGGCAAGCTCGATACTCTCGACGCCGCGCCTGACGATCCTGAACTGATGAAGTTCCTGGGCTGGGCGGAACCGTTCCGCAAAATCGGCGTGCGCGCCAATGCTGATATTCCGCGCGATGCGAAGCAGGCACGCGCGTTTGGCGCCGAAGGCATTGGCCTGTGCCGCACCGAGCACATGTTCTTCGCCGAGGACCGAATCCCGCACATGCGTGCCATGATTCTGACGGACAACGAAAAGGATCGCCGCGCAGCCTTGAAAAAACTGCTGCCGATGCAGCGCGCGGATTTCATCGGCCTACTTCGTGTAATGGATGGTCTGCCGGTCACGATCCGCTTGCTGGATCCGCCGCTTCACGAATTCCTTCCCAAGCGCGAAGAGTTGATGGTTGAGATCGCGGTGCTGGAAGCTACCAAGCCGCGCTCCCCGAAGCTGAATGAGTTGAGAAAACTGCTCCGCCGGGTCGAAGAACTGCACGAGTTCAATCCCATGCTCGGGCATCGCGGCTGCCGCTTAGGCATTACTTATCCCGAGATCACCGAGATGCAATCCCGCGCTATCTTCGAAGCTGCAGTCGCCGTCGAGGCCGAAGGAATCAAGACCCATGCGGAAGTCATGATTCCGCTCATCGCAACGCTAAAGGAAATGGAGAACCAGGCAGCGATCGTGCGGCGCGTGGCGGAAGAAGTTTTCCGCGAGAAGGGCAAAAAGGTGCATTACCTGGTTGGAACCATGATCGAGTTGCCACGAGCAGCGCTGCTGGCGGGCGAGATCGCCAAAGAAGCTGAGTTCTTCAGCTTCGGCACCAACGACCTCACCCAGACCACGTTTGGCTTTTCGCGCGACGATGTGAACAAAGTGTTGCCAACCTATTTGAAAGAAGGCATCCTCAAACAGGATCCCTTTGCGGTGATCGATCGCGAGGGCGTGGGAGAACTGGTCCGCATCGCCATCGAGCGCGGACGCAAGACCCGCCCCGGCCTCGAGGTGGGAATCTGCGGAGAACACGGCGGCGATCCCGACTCGGTGAAGTTCTGCCATGAAGTAGGAATGGACTACGTGGCCTGCTCGCCCTTTCGCGTATTGACGGCGCGGCTCGCTGCGGCCCAAGCCGGAGCAAGCGATAAGCTGAAAATCGAGGGCGGAAGAACAAAATAGAAGAACCTCTTCAGGGGGTCGCAGAGGCGACCCTCCTTTACTGCACCTTCTGCAGGCGAGCGATCAATTTCTCAGCCAAGCTCTCCTCTGACTCTGACCACAGCAAGCGTGTACTCGCTCCGGAACTTTTCTCCGCTTTGTTGGTGAACTCCACGAGCTTTTGCACATTGGCGCGAACTCGAGTTTCCGTTTCGCTGTCGAGTTGCACATCGTCCTGAAGGAACCGCGAGTCGATGCCGAAATCTACCTCGATGTGACCCTCGTGCTCATAGACGCCTTCCTCAAACTCCACCCCGTGGACCAGGAATCTCACCAGCGACGGCTGCAGAACCCACTCGCCCTGGTCCGAAAGCACCCAAAGATCCCAGAACGCTTCGAACAAATAGGCGTAATCTTCGTGAAGCAAATCAGCTGCGACCAGCACCGCCTGCTCGGGGGGGATGCCAGATCGGAAGCGCTGTTCAAGAATCGTTGGCTCGCTCCAGGAGACCGGATGCGTGGCCACATACGTGATTCCGGGCTGCGCAGCAGAATACGGAAACTGCCGCATCACCGCCAAGGCGCGCGGCAACATTTCGTCCAATTCGAAACTCGGATACCACAGGCTGAGAAAAAGCGCATCGGCCACAGATTGCTCCTGCCCCAGCGTGGGGCGTGCTCGTAGTGATTCTAGAATATCCTGGGAGCTCATGAAACGAGGCACGATGAAACGTGAGCAATGTCTGGGCGGCTCCGTCTCACACTGAAGCGGCCCGGCCCGTGCGCGTTGACTCAGGAATAAGACCAAAGCGCTTCCAACGGGAGGCAAATTTGACTCGACCTATTCGTCGAAAAAGCGATGAGAAGGTTCTACTAAATCGAAATCGTTTTTGACACTGTGTAAACGCACTGTTAACATCGATGAATTGGCCCTCGGCTCCCGCCTTTCAGGTCCCCGTCGTCTAGCCTGGCCTAGGACATCGCCCTTTCACGGCGGTAACACGGGTTCAAATCCCGTCGGGGACGCCAACAAAATCGGGCACCTGCAGAAGTTCCTCATTCCTGCCCGGTACGGTTTGAGTACGGGTTACTAGATGCAGCACTTCACGGTGCGATTTTCTCTTCTCTTTCTGACACAGCCGCAATCGTAAACAGAAACGGGCTTGTGGAAACTGAAACGGTTACAGGCAGGCGCCTCGCTTTCGTGCGGCAGTCACGGCTGAGACTTCTTCGAGCTGCGATGAGAGGTCTTTCGCTCACTTTCGAGTGCGATCACGAGCTCCGCCACGCCGCGGCGGATCTCCTTCGTATCCAACGCGGCAAATCCCAACTGCAATCCCTCTGGCTTGACTCTGCCCTGGCCATAGTGGTCTAGGGGAGTCACGTCCACATTGCGCTTTGCTGCGGCAGTGGCTGCTGATTCAGCCTCGATCCCGCCACATAGCCATCCGACAGTCTGCAACCCCGCCTCGACGCTTGAGATTTCCAGCAAACCGGCGAGTCTCAGGCGGGCTTCTTCCAAAAGAACGGAGAGCCGCTCCGCATACACCTCGCGCATCCGCCGCAAGTGGCGCCCGAAGTGGCCCTGGGCGATGAAATCAGTGAGCACAAGTTGCTCTAACAGTGGCGCGTGCCGGACGGTCAGAGAGAGGGTCGCCTCGAACCGATTCAAGAGGTCGAAAGGAATCACCATGTAACCCACGCGGAGCGCGGGGAACAGTACCTTGCTGAAACTGCCCGCATAGAGAACCAATCCACGGTCATCGAGCCCCTGCAGAGCTGGAATCGGCCGACCCGAATAGCGGTACTCGCTGTCGTAGTCGTCTTCAAAAATCACGGCACCCGACTTCCGCGCCCACTCCAGCAGTTGGAGGCGCCGAGCCAGGCTCATGGTGGTTCCCAAGGGGAACTGGTGCGCAGGCGTGACATACACCAGTCGAACTCCACGCGACGGCAGTTGGCGGATTACGAGCCCATCGTTATCGATTCCGACTGCACAGATTCTTGCCCGGAATGCCAGAAATGCCAGAACCGCGCCGGGGTATCCGGGATTCTCCACGCACACCCGATCTCCCGCGTCCAAGAGGATGCGGGCAGTCAGATCGAGCGCTTCCTGCACGCCGGAGACGATCGCCACCTGCTCCGGCACACACCTCACGCCACGCGACCGACCCAGGTATTCGGCGACCGCGTGCCGAAGAGGCGAGTAGCCAAGAGGATCGCACCCCATCAGATTTCGCTTTGAAATTCGATGCAGACAGCGGGTCGTAATTTTTGTCCACAGCGTCGTGGGGAACAGGTCTAACGCCGGCAAGTTGGCGCGGAAAGCGCGAGTCGGCCGATTTTCGTAGCCTCTAAATAACTGAGCTCGTCGAGCATACTGGGAGACCACCGGAGGGCCCTTCCCACGCATCGCTGGCTTCTCAGCCCGTCTGGACGCGACTTGAAGCAATCTCTCTGGCAACACCTTGCTGACATACGTGCCCGATCCCACGCTGCCTTCCACATAGCCCTCGGAAGCGAGCTGATCAAAAGCATTCACGATCGTGCCGCGCGCTAATCCGTACTGCCGGGCAAGATCGCGGGTCGCAGGCAGGCGCGTACCCGGACGCAGACGGCCACCAAGGATCTCGGAGCGCACCGCCTCATAGAGCCACTGGTAGGCGGGGACCTCTGGGTTGGGGCGCGGCAGGGTTAGTTCGTAAGAAGCCGATCTCTTCGCCATAATAATGGTACAGGAAGAATACTCTAAATGGACCTTGGCTAGAGGTCCATTTATTTTTATCGTAGTCAAGGCTTATGCAAGACAAAGCGAAGCTTGTGCGGTCATCGGCGGTGTCATCTGCAGAAAGCGCGGACTGGTTCCTGCTCGTCCTTCCTGGCGCGATCTGGGGCGCGTCATTCCTGTTCATCGCTGAAGCGATGCGCTCTATCGGTCCCAACGGAGTCACCTTTGTCCGGATTCTCATCGGCTTCGCGACCCTCTCGTTATTCCCGGCGGCGCGAAGGCCTGTCATGCGTTCCGACTGGGCTGGCATTGCCGGGTTGGGGATCCTGTGGCTGGCGTTCCCGCTCAGCATGTTCCCCTTCGCCGAACAGCGCGTGAGTTCCGCGCTCACTGGAATGTTAAACGGTGCCAATCCCCTGTTCACGGTGGTTGTTGCCGCCGTCCTTGCGCGACGCGCGCCAGCGCGCCAGATACTGACAGGCGTCGCCGTAGGCATGGCCGGAACAGTGTTGATGGCGTTGCCCACAATCGGCGCGGGGCACAATAGCGCCGCAGGCGTCGGGATGATCATGGCTGCCCTGGTTTCTTATGGTTTTGCGCTCAATATTGCGAGACCGCTGCAGCAGCGCAACGGGGCATTGCCCGTGATCTGGCGCGCTCAGATGGTTGCGCTGGTCTTGACCGCACCGTTGGGATTGCCGGACGTGATCGCCGCACGCTGGAGACCTGGCTCTGTGGCCGCACTGATCGCGCTGGGAGCGCTGGGCACGGGATTGGCCCATGTGGTCATGTCGGTTGCAGCGGGAAGGCTCGGTGCAACATGCGCCTCCGGCACGACGCTTCTCATACCTGCAGTAGCGCTTGTCCTGGGGGTTGTTGTCCGCGGCGAAAGAGTGGCACTGCTTTCCGTCGTGGGAGGCGTGGTGAGCGTCGGCGGAGCATGGGTCATGCGGCGCGCCCAGAACTCCTATCAGGGTGAAAGCAGCCGCGATCTCCGAGCTCGGGCCGCAAGTTTTTCAGAGCTCTCAACTGGGTCCGCCCGATTTTCGAGATTGCAAGTGGGCGCATCTGATTCGGGAAATTTCGTGAGGGATGAGTCATGAGTTCTTTTGGGAAATGCATAAGAGTTATTGCTGCGGTCATTTTCTGCATCGCGATCGTGGTGAGGCATCCCGCGTGGTGTCAGCGATCCAAGCCCACTTCTCGGGGCGAGGCCAACGAGAGAGCCCGCATCGTTCTTTCCAAGGAGTTGCCCCGGCTGGATGGCACTCATCTCAAGGCATTTCTGGTGGAGGTCAATTACGGTCCAGGTGAGGCATCGCCGCCACATTCGCATCCCTGCGCTGTCGTCGGCTACGTCGTCCGGGGAGCCATCCGAACCCGACTGAACGGCGAGCCAGAGGCGATCTACAAAGCCGGCGAGAGTTTTTACGAGGCACCCAATGGTGTTCATCTCGTCTCGGCCAATGCCAGCTCCACGAAGCCGGCGAAACTTGTTGCGTATTTGATCTGCGATCACGACACTCCGCTTAGCGTGGATGTGCCGAAGAGCATCCAGAAAGGAGCTGCAAATTGAACCCGCATGCACAGTTTACCTCGGAGAGCACGCTCGTCGGCATCGGCGACAAACTGCACACGATGGATTGGAAACGAATCGGAGTCCTTTATGCGCGGTTTGCGCTGGGCACCGCGTTTCTGTCCGCCGCAGCCGGACGTTTCGGTCTGTGGCACGGAACCTTCGATCCGAAGCAGTTTGCGAATTTCCTGGAATACGCGGGCGCGGTGCTCTCGTTTATGCCTAAGGCCACCATTCCGTACCTTGCGTGGGCTGCCACCTTCTGCGAGGCATCGTTCGGAATCCTGCTGATCCTGGGATTCTGGCCGCGATGGGTTTCGCTCGGCAGCGCATTTCTGCTGGCCATGTTTGGAACAGCCATGGCCATCTCTTTCGGGCTCAAGTCTCCGATGGATTATTCCGTCTACTCGGCGTCAGGCGCAGCAGTCCTGCTGGCGCTGCATGCTTTCAGGCAGACCAGCAGGACGATTTCGCGATAGCTCGTTCGGGAGAAGATTTATGAGACGAAAATGGAAATCGGTCGCAATCGTCGCGGCCTTTTGTATCG
The DNA here is from genome assembly GCA_963762385.1 of uncultured Acidobacteriota bacterium. Classification (GTDB taxonomy): domain Bacteria; phylum Acidobacteriota; class Terriglobia; order Terriglobales; family Acidobacteriaceae; genus JABDBE01. The sequence goes on from CAVXKN010000004.1 coordinate 1,335,770, forward strand.
CGGCTCTGGGTACCGCAAGGTTGCCCGCCCAAAAGCAGAATGACGACGAGTTGTTGCGTGCGCGCGAGACCGTCTGGCGCGCATGGTTTGCCGGCGACACAAAGACGCTCGAGGATTTGGTGCCTCGCGACACCATTGTCATGAGTGGCGGCGAGGACAAATGGAAACACCAGTCGGATGTGCTTCGATCCGCTGCCGCATTTCACTCCCAAGGTGGAAAACTGGTCCGTCTTGAGTTCCCCCGCACCGAAGTGCAGCACTTTGGCGATGTGGCCATCGTCTGGAGCAGCTATGTCCTGGAAACGGAAGTTGGCGGCAAACGCTCGGCAGGCTCAAGCCGAGTGACAGAGATTTTTGTCTGGCAGCATGGCCGTTGGACCAATCCGGGGTGGCACACCGACGAAGAAAAGTGAGCCCCGTCTGACGCTTCTCCTAACGGGCTAGGAAATCTAAGTATTTGACGGATTCGGGGGAAGCACATTATGGAATTGATCAATCAATCGCAACTACCGTTCGTTGGCATGTCGTATGAATTCATCGGTGCCGATCATGGTGGCGCCGGCATCTCATTCTTCTTAGTGATTGGCGAACCGGGTCGCGGAACGCGCCTTCACAAACACGACTATGACGAAATCGTCTACGTGATTGCGGGGCGCGCCAGGTGGATTGTTGGTAATGAGGAGCGGGACGCTGTGGCCGGTGACGTCCTGGTGGTAAAAGCGGGCGAACCTCACAAGTTTATTAGCGCGGACGACAACCCAGTCCGGCAAATCGATATCCACTTGAACCGCACATTCGAGACGGTATGGCTTGAATAGGTTGATGGCAATCCGCCTGCGGCCGCGTCACGGGTAAAGCTTCCGTGTTGGTAATCTTGCGGGAAGTATAGAAAACTTCATAAACACGCTTCTGGATAGCTTCCGGTTCGCCGGACAGGCGAAGCAGCTTTGATCGCTTCGCGGATGCGGACATAAGTGCCGCAGCGGCGGATGTTTTGGCCCATCGCCCCTTCGATATCAGTTCGCTTGTGGCTCACACCCCTGAGCAAATGGTGGGGAGAGCCACCTGTCCCCGTGATTTCGCCCGCTGTCGTCAACGCTCTGTCACGGCTGACCGGCAAGCGTTACCGCAGCTTGCCGTTGGTGACGGTGTAGTGACGCATTTCAAGTTTGAATAGAGTTGTCACGGAAACGAATGTCGGCGGATGACGGGCAAACGTGAAGTAATGTCAAGGTAAGGTTTGCCGACGATACATGCTCGATCAGCACACTTCGGATTGGTAGCGGTTAGTTTGCAGGTCCAGCAAACAGCAGCAGATTCCCATCCGGATCCTTGACGACGAAATTCTTGGCACCCCACGGCTGCTTTTTCAGCGTCTCGTAAAAGGCAACACCGGCGGACTGAAACTCAAGATACAGCAGCTTGACCTCGTCCGCTGTAGCGACGGTCATAGATACCGACAACAGTTCCTCCCGATCGCGGACCGTCGACTCGATTACCGGTCGGTCGACAGACCTTAGATTGAGACGCGCGGCGTCGCGACCCACCTGTGCGTAGTAGGGAGGTTTGCCGTAGCTGAATACAAGCGAAAAGCCAAGCTTCTCACGGAAAAATTCGCACGATCTCTGGATATCCGTGACGAACAGTTGCGGCTCTGCGCTGACAATCGTCGCTTTGGATGCCGATGATTTCAGCTTGAGCGGAGTGGTCGAAAGTTCAGTTTTCAGGGTTCGCCAACTATCGAAGCCTTGCTGTCTTGCGACCATTTCTTGCGCATCGCTGAGCTTAAAGCTCGCCGCAAGAATCTCCGAGTCGGGCATATTCAGGAAACCAGGCAAATGCCTGCGGATTTGTGCGGCGACGGGATAGTGGCGTTCGCGATGCCACCGTAATATGCGCTTGGCTTGCTTTTTGAGGTTCTCTAGATTGGGCATGTGGCCTCCACGATGAGATCGTAGGTGGGCATTGCCCTTCGGCGACGTGCCGTTGCATCCTACATGCGCAAGTTGCAGTATCTGCGACCGTGTCAGTAGTTGTCAATTGAGAACGACTCCGTGCTACACGTTGTTGGGCCGCGCTTACGAATTTTGTCGTCGCGGGCAACTCGGAAATTGACAACCATCTGACGTCCCGAATCGGCGGGGAAGCCTGGAGTGCGAGAATCAACTGTGCGCTATCGCGCTAATTTTTCCTATTTTTCTGTCGAAATGACCTCGCCCTACTCGTCATCCCTATAGAAGCGGCTTAGCAGTGAAGCCACCGAGGAGGTGCACGATGTGTCCATTCTGTCTGGCAAGCGTAGGATTAGTCGTCGCCGGGGCGGTTTCTACCGGCGGTCTGGCAGAGGTTCTCGCAAAAAGAACGCAGCAGGAGAAATCATCCCGACTTTAAATAACAAGGAGAAATGAAAATGTCGACGAACAAAGAACACGGGAAAACGCAGCCGAGGACCCGGGCCGGGTCAAGGAGCGCGTATAAGACCAGGAAAGACTGATTCGGAAGTCGCAACCTGACTCGATGCCTCCGGAGTTCCAGGGTATGCAAATCGGCTTCGAATGTTAGCGACGCGCGCGAAATCAGTCATCAGCGGCAACCCGGCCCGGGCTATTATTCTGAAATGTGACCAAAACGCCAGACACACATCTCAAGACACCGCTTCGCAAGGATTTTCTCCGATCTTTTGCTCGATGGCTTGCCATCGGCGTGGTGCTGGTTTGGTCGCTTGCAGCTCTAACCCTTCTGGCCGCCCGCTGGGTCGACCCACCGTCAACCGCGGTGCACATGCAGCGCCACTTGCAGGCCTGGATTCACCACACTCCGTATCACGAACGCTACAAGTTCATTCCGCTCAGCCAAATCTCGCCCGATCTCCAGCACGCGGTAGTCGCTGCGGAGGACGCACGCTTCTACCAGCACCATGGGTTCGATTGGCACCAGATCCAAATTGCTGCCGAAGGCGATTTGGAAGGCGGTCGCACGCGCGGAGCTTCCACCATTACGCAGCAGCTGGTAAAGAACCTATTCTTCGGAACGGGCCGCTCAGTTCTACGCAAGGGTGCAGAGTTCACGCTGGTACCGGTGGCCGAATTGGTGCTCGGCAAGCGGCGCATTCTAGAGATCTACCTCAACGTGGTCGAATGGGGTCCCGGTATTTATGGTGCAGAGTCGGCGTGTCGTTACTACGACGGAATCGAAGCTCGGAATGTCGGCCGGGAACAGGCGGCGCGCCTCGCCGCGATTCTGCCGGCGCCCCTGAAGCGGCGGCCCGAGCGCATGAATAACTACAGCGCGCTCATCCTTGAGCGGATGCGCCAAATGGGTTGGTAATCGCGAGTGAGCTTCTTACCGAAGCAGCGCGTATATTTCTCTCGCGGTGTGGCTCGCGCCGGATGGTTGCCGATTTGGAAATTACTGCTTCAACACAGAGCATATGGCCGGAATCGACGCCGCAAGACCTCCGCTGCCATCGCCTTTTTGCCGGTCACAGCGTACAGGCGACGTGTTCGCGTTCGGCTATGTGCAGCAATTCCTGGACCGCAGGCTGCGAAGGCGACTCAAGTTCGGCTAAGGAATATCCCCAGCCAATACGGTCAAACTTGGCCACGCCAAATTTGTGGTAGGGCAGGATCTGTACCTTATCGACGTTGCGCAATTGGGAAGCAATCCGCAGGATGGCGGCAAATTCTTCCGGGCTGTCATTGAATCCGGGAATCAGCGGAACGCGGACGCGAATGGGTTTGTTGAGTTCATCGATACGGTGCGCATTCTCCAGGATCGTGACGTTGTCTTCTCCCGTCCAGCTGGCGTGCTTTTCAGCGTCGGCGTGCTTGATATCGAGATAAAAGATGTCCATCAGCGAGAGCGCTTCCGACACGTCTGACCATTGAAACAGACCGCAGGTTTCTATCACCAGATGAAGTCCAAGACGCTTTAGAGCCTGGGCCATGCGAGTGAGAAACTCGGGCTGGTAAGTGGGTTCCCCGCCCGTGAAAGTCACGCCGCCATTGGAGTTGCGATAGAACGCAACGTCCTGCATGATGATATCCGCGACTTCTTTTGCGCTGTATGACTGGCCAATCATGTGCAGGGCGCCGGAACAACACGCCTCGGCGCATTTCCCGCAATGAGTGCACATCGCCAGGCTCACCTTCTCAATCAAATGCTGGCCCGCCGGTCGCACCGCCTTTTCCGGACAAGCTTTCACACAACTACCACAGCTGATACAGAGCGCCGGCGAATATGAAATCTGAGGCCGCTTCCAAATCGATTCTGGGTTCTGGCACCAGGGACAACGTAGCGGGCATCCCTTCAGGAAGATCGCAGTCCGTATTCCCGGCCCATCGTGCACCGTGAATCGCTGGATATCAAAGACAGTCCCTTTCACTTCTCCATTCAGCTTCACGCTGTCTCCTCGCTGAAACCAAGCCCGTTTGTGGATGGTCGCAATTCAAGCGGAGGAGCGGATGAGCCGCCCCTCCGAGTTAAGCCTACGGTTAGAATTTGTGCTCGGTTCTGGCGATAATGTCTTCTTGCAGACTCTTATCGAGAGAAGTGAAGAAAGCACTGTATCCGGCTACGCGAACCACCAATCCTCGATATTGCTCGGGATTGCGTTGCGCGTCGCGCAGAGTTTCTTTGCTGATGACGTTGAACTGCACGTGCATCCCGCCCAGACTGCAATAAGTCCGAATCAGGGCCGCGAGATTCGCGTGGCCAGACTCGCCCTGTAATGCCGTCGGATGGAATTTCTGGTTGAACAGCGTGCCGTTGGAAGCAATCTCATGATCGAGTTTTGCTACCGACTTGGCCGCTGCCGTCGGGCCGTGAACATCTCTTCCGGAAACCGGAGAAACGCCGTCGGCCAGCGGTGTGCCCGCCTGCCGCCCATCGGGCAGTGCGCCTACCGTCGTGCCAAACGGAACGTTGGCCGAGACGGGATAGAGTCCTGCCTGGAAGCGGCCGCCTCTCGGATTGGTGTATTTCTCCACCTCTACGCAGTAGATGCGCGCTGCCAGCCGGGCGAGTTCGTCCGCGCTGTCATCGTCGTTGCCAAACTTCGGCGCTTGGTTGAGCATGGTCTGGCGAACTTTTTCATGGCCCTCCCAATTCTTCTTGAGAGCGTCAGCCAGGGTTTTTGTGTCCACCGTGCCGTCGCCGTAAACGACCTTCTTCAGCGCGGCTAGTGCATCGCCCACGTTGCCCACGCCGACTCCTTGCGGTCCGGTGAAGTTGTAATGAGCGCCGCCTTCCTGCAGCGATTTGCCCTTGGCCGCACAATCATCGACCATGGAGGACAGGAATGGCAGAGGATTGATAGCGCCATGAGCAATGTCACAGCAGTTGTTACTGATGACCAGCAGTTTCACAAAGTGAGTAACTGTCTTGCGATAGGCTTCCACCACCGCCTCGAAGGTCTTCATCGACTCCAGCGTTCCGGTGTGCGGTCCCAATTGGATGCCCGTCTTGGGATCGAGCCCATCATTCAATGCCAGCTCCAGGCACTTTGCCAGATTGAAGAAAGCTGCGTCGTGCCAACCTTCCGTCTTTCCACCTTTCTGCGGTTCCACGCATCCGATGATGCAGTAGTCGCGGGCATCTTCCAGCGTCACTCCTCGCGCCGCCAGGGCGGGAATAATGACGTGGTCGTTGTACACCGCAGGCATTCCCAGACCGAGAGACGCCGTCCCGCAAGCCTTGATCAGGAAGTCTTGCGGCGTTCCCTGATGAAAGCGGATCGATAGCGATGGTTGCGGCATGCGCACATTCTCGGTAGCCTCCAGGCACAGATAGGAAAGCTCGTTCGTGCTGTCGAGACCGTCGGGCGTCTGTCCGCCAACGATCAGGTTTTGGAACATGGGATACCCGCCGAAGGCCTTGGTGGATCCTTCGTCGCGTACTTTGTTGATCTCGTTAAATTTCACCCACAGACATTCGAGCAATTCCAAGGCGCGTTCCCGCGTCAGCTTGCCCGCCGCCGTCTCTGCCTGATAGTAGGGATAGACGTAACGGTCGAAGCGTCCCGGAGAGATGGAATGGCCGTTGGACTCGATCTGGATCATCAACTGCACGAACCAGAAAGATTGCAGCGCCTGGTAGTAGTTTTGCGCTCCGTGCGCTGGAACCCGACGGCAGTTCTTGGCGATCTCTTGCAGTTCTTGCTTGCGCAGGTTGTTGGTCTCGGCTTTGGCCAATCTGTGCGCTTCGCTGGCAAACCGCTCGGCAAAATGAATGGCAGCGTCGCAGACGATTTCCACGGCTTGCAGGAACTGCGACTTCTTGAGATCCTCCGGCTTGGTCAGATCCAGTTTGCTTTTTTCCTCGCTGATCTCTTCCTTGATTCCCAGGAAGCCCTTGTCGAGCACCTTTCCGTAGTCCACGCTGATGTGGCCGACACCCAGGAAGAAATAGTTGCCGACCGTGAACACGCCATTGGCTTGGGCCGCCTTGGCGTCCGCTGGCATGAGATTCGCCGCGTATTCTTGTGACGTCTTTCCCTGCCAATACTTGAATACATTGCTGAGCCTTTTCTTCGTCTCGTCTGAAATCAGGAACACGTCTCCTTTGCGCTGGGCCAGGCGATCGAATTCCGTCTCGATCCAGCTAAAGGAAAACTCCGGAAAGATCGGTGAACTGCGGGGTTTGGGAGTGTGGTTGCCGACGATCAACTCATCTGGTTGAATGCGAATGGTCATTTTCGCCAGGATGTTCGTAAGCGCTTTTGCCTTCCGCAGAATGATCGGCAAACCTTCGGTCTCTTTATAGGACTCCGTAATCAATTCCGCCCTCTCGGGGCAGATTTCCGGTGTGAAAGTCAGTAGGCGTTCTTTCAGTAAGCTGGCACGAGCGGAAATGTTTGAGGGAGTAGTTTGTGGCTCGAGAACGGAGGGAGTTGTTGCTAAAGTGGTCATGAATGATTTCTCCTTGGTCGTATTCGTGCATTTGAATTGGATCGCGTGTTGCCCATAGTCGCGTTGCGGTAGGTCGACCCCACTGAGGGGCTGGGTTCTTCAAGCGAGCGGGCGCGCACTTGCTGTCCGCGAGGGATGAGTATCCCGGTTGCGCTGCCGGGCAGGAGACCTTCGCAATTAGTCGCTGCTACGGGGGGCCCTCATGCCGGTGCCAGTAAAGCGCTGGCATCAAATGCAGAAGCCCACCGACATTCGTGCAGACGAAAATTGCCGCCAGAGACCATCCCTCGGCAGCTTCTCTGAATATCTGCTGGCTTGAGTTTAGGCATCTGCAGAGTATGGGTCTATGAGCAGGGTCACCTCTAAGCGTGACGATATGCACACGCCGAAACGGGCAAAACTGTGTCTGTCACGGTTCCACTCACCATCCTGTGGAAAAAACTAGGTTCGTCAGGATTGCACCGCCAATGTCCCAAATTCGGAGCGCTTGCGCGCCGGATCGTCAGCCAGGAGAAAAAGCAAGATGGCTTGAATCCCAGCCAACCCTGGTTTTCCAGAGGACCGCAACCTTGTATTCTAGTTTCACTCCATCGGGGCCGAGGTGCTCCCATTTCGTTCGCGGTCCACGATCTTATCGCGCTTGAGGGTTTGCCCTCGCGAGAGCAGGCTACGCGAGTTTACCAACTGCTTCGCATGTTTCTCGACATTCCATCCGAGGAGCGAACCGAAGCGCTTTCACGCCTCACCGCGGCGATCGAGAGTCGTCCGGACCGCGAAGCGATTCATTCCGCGCTGCGCGAATTCTGGTCTCATCATTCTTATGTTCGAGTAATTTCAGAAGCCGGCCTCCCCAACGAGGCGTTTCTCTTGCGCGAACTACTGGCGAGAGCTCTCAGACACTTATTGCCCGTGGATGAAGTCGAAGGCGATCTCTACGTCTTGATGGATTCTTTAAACTTGAAAGAATCCGACGCGCGTTGGCTGAGTACTTTGCCCGATTCGCTGGTGGCTTCGTGGGCCGATATCTTCCGGCCCTCCCCATCTTCTATTCTTGCCAGCTGCAAAATCCTCGCACTGCGCGCCGCGAACATCGCGCTCTCCCGCGACCTGATCGAATTCGCCGATGACGAGGACTTTACCAAGTCGAGCTTTTTCAATCTTCCCGCTGAGGTGGAGCATGTGGTTCGTCATCCGGAAGACTTCCATCGCTGGGAACAACAGCGCGCCGCTTGTGACGCACAGTTACAGTCCGTGAATCGACAGATCGAGGAAAAAGGTTCCTCCGCGGATTTAGTCTTTCGCGTTCGCCTGCTGCGTTCGCTCCTGGTAAGAATTCAGCAAGTCATCATCCTCCAGCAACCCGGTTCGGACGCGAGTAAACTCGCCGTCGTCATCGTGCATGGCTTCGCCTCCCAACGGCGCATTCGGACCGTGCTCAGCGCCAGCACCCGCCGTCTCGCGCGCAGCGTCGTCGAGCGAACCGGACGCGCGGGCAAGCACTACATTGCACGCAATGCCGCGCAATGGAGAGCCATGGGCCAGGGAGCAATTCTTGCCGGCGTCATCACGTCCTTCACCGCCTTATTCAAATACGCGCTTTCTTCGGCCATTCACGCACCCATGCTTCTGGCCTTCGCTCTGTCCATGAACTATGTCGTGAGCTTTTTGCTCATGCAGGCCGGCGGATTTTTGCTGGCATCGAAAATGCCTGCCGCTACCGCCGCCACCCTGGTCGACGCTATGGAGGATCCCGCAAAAGATCACATGGCAAGTCTGAAAGCGATTTCCAAAACCCAGTTCATCGTTACCATCAGCAACTTGATTGGCGCAGTGCCGGTCTCGATTCTTGTCGATCGGCTTTTCATCGCGGCGACAGGACATCCTTTTCTCAATCCGGAGCAGGCTGAACACGGTGTGCACATGCTTTTTCCCCACACCTCGATGACGATTGTTTTCGCCATCGTGACCGGCGGCTTTCTCTGGCTCTCCTCGCTGGCCACCGGATGGACCGCCAACTACCTCGCCCTGCACAGTATGGCTACGGCAATCTCGAACAGTCTGCGCATTCGATACCGGTTTGGACCAAAGGGGGCCGCGAAACTCGCGAATTGGGTGGGCCATCATGCGGCTGGATCGGTCGGATTCATCGTCCTGGGATTCTTGCTCGGCAGCGTGCCGGTAATTTTCGAACTCTTCGGAATTCCTCTCGAAGTTCGCCACGTCACCTTGGCTGCGGCCAGTCTCGGCTACGCTCTTGACGGCGCGCGCGTGTATGGGCAACTGGATTGGCGAGACGCGATCCTGGCCTTCTCTGGCATCGCAATGGTCGGCCTTCTGAATATCTTTACCTCGTTTGCGCTGAGTTATCTTTTGGCCGTGCGTGCCCGCAACATCGGAGAAAAACAATCTCGCCGCTTTCTGCGCGAAGTCGGGCGGGAAGTCCTCGCCAACCCGCTCGCGTTCCTGCTTCCGCGTCGTTAGCGCCGCCCAACGAAACCTGACTTTTCCCCAAATTCTTGTCAATACCCCGAAACCACCCAAATTCCGCTAACTCTATGAAACCATGCCAAATATAAATCTCCCAAACATAGCCTATTTACCCCCTCGAAAATGCTAGGCTAGATATAGAGACAAATAAAGGCGTGGCCCACCGGCCGCGCCTTTTCTATTTGCTATACCTTTCTGTCGCAACTCAAGGAACCCAGTGAAAACTTCCGGTATGGACATCCGCAACCACAAAAAGCGAGGCGAATGGGCCGAGCTTCGTTTTATGACCAAAGCCTCCGAACTCGGCTTCCAGCTGGTCGAGCCTCGCGGCGACACCGCCCCATATGACGTAGTCCTCGACCTCGGCGGACGCTTCATCAGCGTCCAAGTCAAATCCACGTACTGCCAGGCCGGCAACACGAAGCCCGGCACCTTCATAGCCAGGCTATTGCACATCAGCGGCCCCGGCCGCCGCTACCAGCCCTCCGACTTCGACTACTTGGCCGTCTACTGCATTCCCAAAGACATCTGGTACATCATCCCGTCCGCGGTAGCCTCGAACAAACACTCCATCCGCGTCTGCCCCGGCGACAACCAAAATCAATGGGAACCCTACCGCGAAGCCTGGCACCTGCTCCACGACCGCGCCCCAGCCCCTCTCCTAAAGCGGGCCCAGATCGACCTCTACGCCATAATCGAAGACTACGTCCCCCCACCCAAAATAAGAAGATAGAAGCAACGCGGCGGCTCTTTTCTCGCCCAATCCAAACCGAGGGGTGCCCCATCTTTGCGTTTTTTGCAAAGGTGGGAGGCGACACTGCCATTGCGACACCAAGCATAGCGAAACAATTCTGCCATCCCGACCGAAGCGCAGCGCAGTGGAGGGACCTTGTATTCCGCAGGATCGCCCGGGGATGAAAGGAGCAAGAGGGTGGGGACTTTGATTTTGCGCGACGTGATACGAAACAGCTCCTGGGAAGGGCCCGGCTTCAGCCGGGCCACCAAGATCCCCATGAACACCGGGCTTTAGCCCCTGAGGTACGAGCTTATGTACCGGAAAAGACGAGCACCCCAGAAATCGAATCGCAGCGGACGCCGCGTCGTCGTGATCAGGCTGGCGCTTTCCCGCCGTACGGATGCCTTCAGCCGCAGCAGCAAGTTTGTCGCTTGTCCCTCCAATCTTCTCCCACCACACCGACTTGAGGCTGCGCAGAAATGGAGCAGGCTACAACTTGCTCACCGTACCGCTGCCGTTGTTTGCTACCCAGATATTGGCTCCGTCAAAGGCCGCGCCGCGCGGTTCAGTTCCCACCGCGAAGGTCCCGAGCACGGCGCCATCGCTGGCCCGCAATTCAGTCACACTGTTGCCGTTAAAATTCGTTACCCAAACGTTGGCCCCATCAAAGGCGACCCCGACCGGCGTCCGCCCTACCGCGAAAGTGCCTAGCAAAGAGCCGTCGCTGGCCCGCAACTCGGTGACGTTGTTGCTGCCGTCGTTTGGCACCCAGATATCGGTTCCATCAAAGGCCACGCCGTGAGGTTTCGTTCCGGCTCCGAAAGTGCCAAGCACCGAGCCATCGCTAGCCCGCAACTCGGTGACGTTGCTGCTGCCGTAATTCGCCACCCAAACATTGGCTCCGTCAAACGCCACCGCGATAGGTTTCGTCCCGACGGCGAAACTGCCGGCCACGCCTCCGTCGCTCGCCCTCAGTTTGGTGACAGTGTTACTGTTGTAATTCGCGATCCAGACATTAGCCCCGTCGAAGGCCGCACCGACCGGGAAGTGGCCTACGGCAAAAGTGCCAAGCACCGTTCCATCGCTGGCCCGCAGCTTGGAGACATTGTTGCTGCTTCCATTTGTCACCCAGATGTTGGCCCCGTCAAAGGCCACAGCGCTGGGATTTTTCCCCACAGCGTAGGTGCCGAGTAGCTTGCCATTGTTTGCCTGCAGTTCAGTCACATTGTTGCTTTTGGAATTCGCTATCCAGAGGTTGGCCCCGTCGAAGGCCACGCCGATGGGCCCGGTCCCGACCGAAAAGCTGGTCGTCTGGTTTGCCTGATACCAGTGAAGGATGGCCACTGCATTGAAGTTGACCGGTGAATCCGCCGGACCCGCGCTCGCTCCAGTCCATTGCGCCGCCAATAGACGCAAACCGAACACAAGCATTACCACAGCCGCCAATACGTACAGATGCGTTTTTCTCATCACCTCACCTCTCGAATCGAATATCAATACTTCTTCGGCGCATGATTGCAGATGTGACTCTTGGGTTAGAACCGTGAATTGCAATCGGCCCACCGACTCGCCGCCAGTATTCAGTTCGACTCCCTACCTGTCAATGACCGGGATCACTGCCATGGGGTTGTCCAAGTGGATGGCCCGAGCCTGCCAAGCGGATCTCTGCACTCGGTTCTTTCTTACCCAAATCAAACTGCGGGTGCCCCACCCTTAGCGCGTTCTGTGCGCTAGGGTGGGAGCCGATGCTGCCAAGGCGACCTGCGGCGGTAGCAAAATAACCGTGTCATCCCCCGCCGTAGCGAAATAACCCTGTCATCCCGACCGAATCGAAGCGCAGTGGAGGGACCGGTGCGCGCCCGATTTCCCAAAATCTTGTCAATACCCCAAAACCACCCAATTCCTTTCAACCCTATGAAACCATTCACAAAATAAATCTCGAAACCATAGCCTATTTACCCCCTCAAAAATGCTAGGCTAGATATAGAGACAAAATAAGGCGTGGCCCACCGGCCGCGCCTTTTCTATTTGGAGCATAAAGGAACCAGTGAAAACCTCCGGCATGGACATCCGCAACCACAAAAAGCGAGGCCAATGGGCCGAGCTTCGTTTCATGGCCAAAGCCACCGAACTCGGCTTCCAGATCGCCGAGCCTCGCGGCGACACCGCCCAATACGACGTCGTCCTCGACCTCGGAGGACGCTTCATCAGCGTCCAAATCAAATCCACTTTCTTTCAAGCCAGCAACCTGAAGCCCGGAAACTTCGTCGCCAGCCTCTTCCACGTCAACGGCCCCAACCACCGCTACGAGCAATCCGACTTCGACTACTTAGCCGTCTACTGCATTCCGATAGACGTCTGGTACATTATCCCGTCCGAGGCAGCCTCCCGCAAACACGCCATCCGCGTCTGCCCCGGCGACGAACAAAATCAATGGGAACCCTACCGCGAAGCCTGGCACCTGCTCCACGACCGCGTCCCAGCCCCACTCCTGAAGCGCGGCCAGATCGACCTCTACGGAATAATCGAAGACTACGTCCCCCCACCCAAACTAAGAAGATAGAAACAAAAGAATGCCCCACCCCGCCGTCATCCTGAGGCAGCGGAGTCTCCGGCAAGGCCGGAGACTCCCAACGAAGGATCTCTGCACTAGGTTCTTTCCCACCCAAACCAAACCGAGGGGTGCCCAGGGACCAGCCAGGCGACGGAGAGAACGAGCGCGCCAGAAATCGAATCGCAGCGGACGTTACGCCGCCGGGAGCGGGCAGGCAAGTTCCCTACCGTATGGATGCGTTCAGCCAAGGAAAATCCCGCCCAAGCGAAGCTTGGAGGGGCCACCCCGCGGGTCGCGCTGGCACAAACGCTCGGACGCCGCTACAATCTGAGCACTATGGCCGAAGGTGCATCGGCGACGCAAGAGCCTAAGCCGAAAAGTCGACAATCGAGGAACGTCGAACTGGTTATGGCCGTTGTTCTAGGCGCGTTGGCCCTACTCTGTTTTACGTGGCAAGTTCGAACCGTCGGGGCCCATAGTACGGCCACCGAGACCTTCCTCTTCAACAGTCTGCAGTTCTTTCTAACCACGGGATTCGCGTGGTTCAGCACCCGCGCTGCCAGCCGCCTTGAGTTCGAACAGAGCCTGAAGAAGTTCGCGATCAGCGCCTACAGGCGGATAGCCGACATCGAGCGAATGGTCGATCGTCTCCACAGCGAGGTCCGCGAAATGATCTTGGATGCGCCCAAGTCGGAGATCACTAACCTGCGAATCGTGGATTCGATTGTGTCCGACACAAGTCAACTCGTGCGCTCGTCGATCTCCGACTGGGCCGATGTGATCGGCGAAGAGTTGTTGGCGATTGAGCGAATCAAGAGGCTAGAACACGAAAAGGAGCTTCTGCAGAAGGACAACATCGAGGCATCGCCGAAAATCAGCAGCGAGCTCGGCACGTCGCTGCAGAACATCGAAAACGCCATTGCGAAAATCCAAAGTACCTTGCCACCGCGACTCCAGCTAGTCGCAGAGATCCAAGACCAGACGAGCGAATCCGTCGAGCGCGATGCGCGATCGCTGGCACGGAAACACCGTCGCCAAGAAGGCCTTCGGCTCACCGCAGGAACGTCAACCGGTGATCTATACCCCCACGACCGCGCCGTCAAAGACCTCGTACCCGGAGAAGTCTTGTCGACGGTGAAGTCACCGAGTGGTGGGATCGACATCGCCGATAAGTTGGGCCACCGCATGGGCCGCCTCCTCAACGAAACCGGAGGCAGTTACACCCGGTTCGAGAAGGCGCTTGGCCGATGCTACGGGGATGGCCCCCTTCCGGTCGAATTTGTTGGGATTGAAATGCAGAAAACGTCCGACAATGGTGACACCGTCACATGGATGACGGTGAAAGTCCTAGCCGAACCGCTTCTGCGCCCGCGCCCGCTTTCGCGACAAACCGGCGAAAATGGCCCCGGAAAGACAGGGTAGGGCCCCTAAGATCGCTGAGAACACAGGATGTAATTTGCGCTCTATTCTGGGGCTGCGGGAGAAGCTTCAAGCTGATAAGTTTCGATGTTTTTGCAGAAGTTGATCCCCAGGTCAGAGAGACGAGCGTTTTGATTGTTAACGCCACCTGAATCCCGATATCGTCGAGTCAGTAGCTCGAATTCCGCCAAAGCGGCATCATCCAGATTTAGTAAGCCAAGGACCCCATGGCCCATGCGCCTGCTGACAAGCTCAAACCACTGGCGCTCAGGCACGTTGCCAGAATTACCGTACGAACCCGGCTTGTAAAGCTCATAGCAAGCCTTTAGATAGATCAACTGGCCGGATGTAAGCTTCTTTGCGATCTGAAAAAGCTGATACGCCGCGATTCTCTCGCCGTCGTTCACGTTCACTTTGTTTACGGCGTAGAACATTGCCTTGAGGGCCTCCAGGCGGTCTGCGTCAGGCGTCTCCTCGTCAATGATCGTAAGAAGCTCTACCCAAGATTTGAAACCGTACTTGTGCTCTTCGTCTGCGAAGTCATCCGGGATCTTGCCTCTCTCCCTCAAGTCTTTGAGTTCGCGACTGACCTGCTGAAAGAGTTTGGCCTTCAATATTCCCTGGACAATGCGGCCGGTCATCCCCATCCATGCCTTCGGCTCGACGGCTAGAGCACCTGTTATCGTCTCAGCTATGGCTGTGAGAGGCTCGTCCATGAACCTCGCCAACTCATCCGCATTTTGAGTCAGGATGGCATCGCTGAACAGCTCATGCGGTTTGAGCACTATGCTGTCGTCTTCTGACATACTCGTAACTCCAATTTGTCCGCCCTGCCAGCCTTACGCGAACAAAAATTCCTTAGTCCGCAACTCCTTAATCGTATCCCGCAACTTCGCCGCCTTCTCAAACTCAAATCGCTTCGCCGCTTCGCGCATGTCGCTTTCCAGTTTGCGCACGTACTCATCCAGTTCTTCCTGCGACTTGAACTCGGGGATGCCCTCGGACTCGCCGCCGGTCAAATCGGTGTAGTCGGCCTCGATGATGCGGGCCAGCGACATATCCAGCGGGCGCACGATGGACTCGGGCGTGATCCCGTTGGCCTCGTTGTAGGCTTCCTGGATGGCGCGCCGTCGGTCGGTCTCGCCCATGGCCTTCTTCATCGAGTCGGTCATGCGGTCGGCATAAAGGATGGCCCTCCCATTCAAATTTCGGGCGCAGCGGCCCATGGTCTGAATAAGCGCGCCGCTCGATCGCAGGAAGCCTTCTTTGTCGGCGTCGAGAATCGCCACCAGGGAAACCTCGGGCAGGTCGAGTCCTTCGCGCAGCAGGTTGATGCCGATCAGCACGTCGAACTCACCTTTGCGCAGGTCGCGCAGGATCTTCACCCGCTCGAGCGTCTCGATTTCGGAATGCATGTAGCGGCACTTCACGCCCACTTCGCTGTAGTACTCGGCCAGATCCTCGGCCATGCGCTTGGTCAGCGTGGTCACGAGCACGCGCTCGCCGCGGCTGGTTCGCTCGCGGATTTCGTGCAGCAGATCGTCAATCTGTCCCTTGACTGGACGCACTTCGACAGGAGGATCGACCAGGCCCGTGGGCCGAATGATCTGCTCGATCACCACGCCCGCCGACTTGGTCAGCTCATACGGGCCCGGCGTTGCCGAGACATAAATCATCTGCCCCATACGATGCTCGAACTCTTCGAAAGTAAGCGGACGATTGTCCAACGCCGATGGCAAACGGAAGCCGTACTCAACCAAAGTTTCCTTACGCGAGCGATCACCGTGATACATGCCATGCAACTGCGGCACCGTCTGATGCGACTCATCGACGAACATCAAATAGTCGCGCGGAAAGTAGTCAAGCAACGTCGGCGGAGGCTCACCCGGAAGCCGCCCGGTAAAGTGCCGTGAATAATTCTCGATCCCATGGCAGTAGCCCATCGACTTGATCATTTCAAGATCAAACATCACCCGCTGATGCACCCGCTGCGCCTCGACCACCCGCCCCTGCTTCTCAAGTTCCGCTTCCCACCACTTCAATTCTTCTTTAATAGAATCGACGGCCCGAGACCGAGTCTCCGGCTTCATCACATAATGCGTCTTCGGATAAATAGGCAGCCGCATGTACTTCTGCTTAACAGTCCCAAACAGCGGATCAATCTGCGAAAGCGCTTCAACCTCATCCCCCCACAACTCGACGCGATAGGCCATGTCATCGTAGGTGGGGAAGATCTCGATTACGTCGCCGCGCACGCGAAAAGTTCCCCGGCGGAAATCGCCGTCAGTGCGCTCGTAAAGAATTTCGACCAGCTTGCGAGTAATGTCCTCGCGCTTGATCTTCTGCCCCTTTTCCAAGAACAACATCATCCCGTAATAAGCCTCAGGCGATCCCAACCCATAAATGCACGAGACCGATGCCACAATCAAACAATCGCGCCGCTCGAAAAGCGACCGCGTAGCCGAAAGCCGCAGCTTGTCCAACTCATCATTAATAGTCGCCTCTTTTTCGATATAAAGATCCGCCGCAGGCACATAAGCCTCCGGTTGGTAAAAATCGTAGTATGAGACGAAGTACTCGACGGCGTTGTGGGGGAAGAAGTTTTTGAATTCGTGGTAGAGCTGGGCGGCCAGGGTTTTGTTGTGGGCCATGACCAGCGTAGTGCGATTGAGTTGCTCGATTACTTTGGCTGCGGTGTAGGTCTTGCCGGAGCCGGTTACTCCCAGAAGAACCTGGTGCTGTTCGCGATCGAACAGACCTCGGGTTAGGGATTCGATGGCTTTGGCTTGGTCGCCCTTGGGTTTGTAATCGCTTACTAGTTTGAAGTCCATGGAAGCTCAGCTATCAGCCGGTTGCGGCGGAATTCCTCTCGGCCCAGCACTACAGAACGGGATTTCGGCTAGTGGGCATCTCTCTATTATAACGTGGCGGAGGAGCGGCAATCAGCGGCGCGATTTCCGATCTAACGAGAAAAACGGCGCGAGGATTGGATCCTCGCGCCGTGGTTAGACTTCGTCTGGGTAAGGTTTACGGAAGTTTGAAGTTTACTGTGATCTGGGTTTGAATTTCGACGGGTTGATCGTCGAGGTAGTAAGGTTTGTATTTCCACTGCTTGACGGCGTCGATTGCGGCGCGCGCCAAAACCGCATCGCCACTGAGCGCCGACACCTTAGTGATGCTGCCATCTTTGCCAATGATCGCGAGTAGCTCGACCGATCCTTGGACGCGCATTTGCCTGGCTAGCGCAGGATACGCGGGCGGAACGCTCTTAATCAGCAGTCCCTGCGACACGCCTTGCGAGACCTTCAATTGCTGAGGGGCCTGATGAGGGAGGCTTGCCGCGGGCGCACTCATGATTCCAGAAATGGCTTGATTGTTGGCGTTCGAAGTATCCAGGGATCCAGGAGCCGGTGGTTGTACCGGTTCCTGCTCGGCTGGACTCGGCGGAACTGGGGTGGGGGCTTCGTTCTTTACTACTAAGGGCGCGGTCTCTTGGGTATCCGGCTGGGCTCTAATCACAGTGTTCGGCGCGACGATAGAGGGGGACTTCTTCGCAGCTGGAGGGCGCGTATCGGCCGTAGAAAGAGTGATGTCAGGGCCTTGCTCGATGGGCAGCGCGCTGGCTGGCTGGGATGGCGTTGTCGTGGCAGCTACAGCTTGCGCTGGACTTTGCGAAGGTGGAAGCGCTGCAACTTGAGGCTGAGCCAGTGCGGTCCGCGGGGGAGCGGTCTGAGTGACAGAGGCCGCGCTGGGAGCTTGCATTTTCGTCCAGCCCACATAGCCGATGGCCGCGACTGCAACCAGAAGCGCAGCCGCAATCAGAATGGTCTTCTTACCACCACCGGATGCAGGCTCGGTCGATATGCCGCCAAGCGAAGCAAAGGCGGGCGCTTCCACTTCGGGCATCTCTGCTTTCGGCATTTCTGCCGGCTCGGGATCATAGTGTGGCTTCAGCGGTGTTTTGGCTGGAGCAGTCGCTGCGGCTTGACCGGACGACATGCTGATGCTGTGAGAACTGATGGGACCGTCAGAAACACTCGCCATCGAAGGCAGAGTTTTCCTGGTCACGGAAGCATCCACTTCCGGCCTTTCTGCGACCTCGGCTGCGTGCTGGAGAGGAGTAGCCGCTGGTTCGATTGAAGGCCTCGGAATCGGCTGCCAGGGATACTCCCTCGTAGTCGCAGATGTGGTTAGCGGATCTGGCATTGATTCGAGCAGAGCAGCTTCGGTCGGCTCGGGCTTGGGACCGGGGTCGGCTTCAACCTCGAACAGGGCGGCGCTCACTGGCGGAATCGGAGATGGCGACGGCTGCACCGGTAAGTATGTTGGTTTTGCCTGGGGAATCTGTGGTGCCGGCGGACGCTTCGCGTCGATACTGGTAACGGGCCTCGGGGGTGGTTGAACAGCCGGCGCCGTCCTCGCAGGTTTGGCGGCATCGGTTTTTCGCAGCAGGCCGCGGGCGACGCGCAACGTGCCCTTGGATTGTTCAACATTAATCGGTTTGGTCAGAACCAGATTGGCGCCGATGCGGAATGCCTTGGCAACGCCAGTTTGTCCCTCGACGACGGCAACGGCAAGCGAGGACTGATTGGATCCGGAATTGTGCGCACTCTTGAACAGCAGGGCCGCATTCTGCTCACTGTCGCAGTCCACCACGATTGCGTCGAAGTGCTCCGCCATCAGCCTCTTGACTGCGGCAAAAGGCTCGTTGCAGGGCTCAACTCGAAACTCCAGGTCATTCAAGACCTGGGTGACCACGCGAGCGGTTTTCTCGTCAGGGCAGAATAAAAGGGCGGTGTACTTCATATTGGAATCGTAGGTACTGTGGTGAGGAGCATCAAGTTACGTAGGTACTTTGAGGGCCAACAAAAACCCTTGATTCTCTCGTCACTTACGAAAGTTGGTGTCCGGCGGGTGCCCACAATCACGCGCAACACAACCCGGGGGGATCACCCGTGCGAGGACGCACCGGCCCGTGTTCCGCGGGGCCCGAATCAAATCGGGGAGTAGTCGGGATGGAGAAGGGTTGACTTCGGGACGCTGCCAACGATGCAGGGGAGAGCGCGAACGGGCCCGGATTACTCACGAACCGTCAATGAGTGTAATCGCGATGTTACGCCAACGATCACTGACCCCATTCGTAAGATAGTTCAGTCGTGCGGATTTTCTCTCCCCGTTTGGATGTAATACAATCTGGACGCGCTCAAAGTGGTGCTCCCACGCAGCGTTCCCGTCCAAAGCCCAGCTATCGAGGAGGTCACGATGCCAGGCAAGAAACTCCACCCTATTACGCTATTTGTCGTGTTCACGCTAATTTCGAGCTTGTTGTATGCACCGGCCGCAGTTTGGGCAGGGGATCGACTAAAAGTGGTGCACCGTTTCAACGGTAGCGATGGAGCCTACCCGTCCGCCAACCTGATCATAGATAGCGCCGGGAATCTTTACGGCACTACTGAGAATGGGGGAACATTTGGCTTCGGGACAGTCTTCAGACTTGCCCCAGACGCGAAGGGGGAATGGAGTGAGAAAGTCCTACACAGCTTTAACCAAAACGACGGGGCCGATCCGCTAGACAGCCTTATTTTCGATGCAGCGGGGAACCTTTACGGCACGACGGCGTTCGGGGGCGACGCTGGGTACGGTACGGTTTTCATGTTGGTGCACAACGTGGATGACAGCTGGACGGAGAAGTTGCTGCACAGCTTCAACGGCGACGATGGGGGAATCCCCTATGGCAGCGTGATCTTTGATTCGGCTGGGAATCTGTATGGCGCAGCGGGTCAGGGGGGAAGCAGTAGGTGTCCCGATAATCCCGACGGTTGCGGCGTGGTCTTTAAGCTGAAACACCGGAGCGACGGTGGGTGGACTGAGACAGTAATACATAACTTTAATGGTACCGACGGGGAGGCACCCTCTAATCTGACCTTTGACAACGTAGGAAATTTGTACGGTGCAACGCTGATCGGAGGGGATTTTGGCTGCGGGGTCGTCTTCAGGCTGAAGTCCTCGGTAGAAGGCAAATGGACGGAGAACGTGTTGCACAGCTTCGAAGGCAGCGACGGGTGTGTCTCGTTCCCAGCAGGTCTGATCCTGGATGCTGTGGGTAATCTCTACGGCACAACCCAAGGAGGTGGCGTTTATGGCTATGGCACGGTCTTCCAGTTGTCACCCACCGTAAAAGGAAAGTGGTCCGAGAGGGTGCTGCATTCGTTCAACCACAGCGATGGAGCCGATCTTCTTGACTCCTTAATCTTGGACGCCGGAGGGAACCTTTATGGCACAACATGGGCCGGCGGTGACACCAAGCAGTGCCCGAACCAGGACGGCAATAGTGGGTGCGGCGTAGTTTTCAAGTTGACGCGAGGTGCGAACGGCAGATGGACTGACACCGTACTGCACAAGTTCAGCAATACCGACGGAGCGTACCCTTGGAGCGGTCTGGTTCGTGACAAAGCGGGACATTTGTATGGGACTACGGAAAACGGGGGCAACCTTAAAGGCTGCTATGGCTATGGTTGTGGTGTCGTCTTCGAGGTTAGGCCGTAATGAATCGGACCAAATAAAATCAAGCCTCACCTCGGCCAACTGTCGTAACCAGGCCATTACACTCAAAACCCCCGGCTATTGCACGTTGCTGCGGTTCACGGGCGCCGGAAAAGCCTCGTCGCACACGAAGCTCCATCCCCGACACTATGGTCCGATGAATGGATCGGTTTGAAATAGTCCGCGCGAGATCCTTCGCCCCGCTGGAGAAAACGCGGGGCTTCAGGATGACGTCACGCTGGCAGAGGGGATCAACCGTTCTGCCGACTTTGCGCTTGACTCTGGAACCGATTCAAGGGTTCATACTGGATGCCGTGAGTGCTAACTCCAAATCCCTTCGCTCGGGAGAGCTTGCCCGCTTGACCGGCGTGAGTGCGGACACAATTCGTCACTACGAGAGATTGGAGATTCTTCCGAAGTCGCCGCGAACCGAGGGCGGCTATCGCATATACGGTTCGGCTGCGGTTGAGCGGGTTCGCCTTGCACATCTCGCGCTCCAGCTTGGCTTTTCATTGACCGAGCTCTCGGAAATTCTCCGTACACGCGATAACGGCGGCATCCCCTGTCATCGTGTGCTCAACCTGACTGAGGAAAAGCTGCGCTCGCTGGGACGGCAGATTAAAGAACTCCGGCGAACCCAAAGCTACATGCGCCGGCTAGTTCGTGATTGGCGGAAGAAGCTGAAGCAAACCCCAGCGGGTAGCAAAGCGATGCTGCTTCATTCCCTCGCCGAAAAACCTAAGCTCGGGACGAAGTCTTCCGCAAAGAACTTCAAGAGGAGATCAAAACCATGAAACTGGTTACTGCCCTATTGTTGCCGCTGCTGGTCTCGCCAATTGTCGGCCAAGACACAAAGCAAGACGAGACGATGAAGAACTGCCCCATGCATGACCAGCACAGAAATGCTTCGTCCCAACACCAGGCCGATGTCGAGAAACATGGCGACGAAGCGATGGGGTTCGCGCACGACAAGACAACGCATCACTTCCGCGTCTACGCCGACGGCGGCGCCATTGAGGTCACAGCGAATGACGCGAAGGATACCGCGGACACTCAGGCAATACGCTCCCACTTGGCGCACATCGTTGCGATGTTTTCGGCTGGGGATTTTTCCATCCCGATGTTCGTGCACGACCGGGTCCCGCCGGGTGTCGACGTAATGAAGAAGCAACGTAGCGAGATTTCTTATAGTTTTGAAGAACTGCCGTCAGGCGGCAGGGTGCGAATCAGGACCAGTTCAGTGGATACGCTGAATGCTGTCCACGACTTTCTTCGATTCCAGATCGAAGATCATGGTACCGGGGATTCTGCGGAGGTGACCGCTCCCTAGCTCTTGTCATTTGCGTCGTCAATTTCTGTTTGCGGATTAGTGCGGGAGGAGCAGTTCGTCGGCAGAGTCTGGCAGGTTTGGTATGAGCCAGCGGAAGAGCAAGGTTGCGCCCAGGGCCCCGGCGATTTGCGCTGCAATGAATAAAGGAACATCGGCAGGTCGGATGCCGGAGAAAGTATCCGACAACGATCGCGCGATGGTGACGGCTGGATTGGCGAAGGAAGTTGATGCGGTAAACCAGTACGCGGCCGTGATGTAACCTGCAACGGCGAAGGGAATCGCACCTGACCGCAAACGCGAGCATCCCCAGATAACTGAGAGCAGGCCGAAGGTGGCGACGAACTCGCTGAGCACTAAATTCCATCCCTGCCGGCTATGGGACGACAGTGAGATCCAGTGCAGACCGAACATCAGGTGGGCGACAACCGTCCCCAGAATTCCACCCGTACATTGGGCGGCGATGTAAGCTGGCGCCTCGGACCAAGGAATCCCATGTTCGAGCGCGTCCGCGAGCGTGACCGCGGGATTGAAATGCGCGCCGGATATCGGGCCGAAGGTCAGAATCAGCGCAGCCAGAGCGGCTCCGGTTGCGATGGTGTTTGCGAGTAGAGCGATGGCGACGTTTCCCCCGGCCAAGCGCTCCCCCATAATGCCGGAGCCGACCACGGCGGCAACCAGGAAAGCGGTTCCGACAAATTCCGCTACGACGCGGACCCGCAGATCGAATTTCATGGTTGGCCGATACGGTTGATTTCTCGCTGGATTGCGAGACGGTCCAGGGCGGTGATGGGGAGGTTCAGGAACAAACTGATGCGGCGGTCGAGCATAAAGAAAGCGTCGCGATAGGCACGTCGAATTTCCTCCTCCGTTCCTCGAACGGCTGCGGGGTCAGGCACGCCCCAATGCGCAGTCATGGGCTGGCCCGGCCATATGGGGCAGACTTCCTTCGCGGCGTTGTCACAGACGGTGAAAACAAAATCGAGCTTGGGAGCGGCGGGCACGGCAAACTCGTCCCAGTTCTTGCTGCGAAGTCCCGCCGTTGAAATATGCGCGATTTCGAGTTGTCTCACGGCCTCCGGCCGAACCGCTCCCGATGCGTGGCTGCCGGCGCTGAAAGCGGTGAAACGTGGGCCACCCTTATGGTTCAGGATTGCTTCCGCCATGATGGAACGGGCGGAGTTTCCTGTACACAGGAACAAGATGTTGTAATGTCCTTGCATGGTGACTTTCTCAGTTGCAGCAGGTTGGGCCGCAGCAAGTGTTCGCTAGCTGGGGCTTCACGGCTCGCACGAAGGCACTCATGAACTTGCCGTCGACTTGGGGCGCGATCGCGTCTACGTCGATGTTCTGGCCCGAGAGGAACTCGCGGGCATCCTCCAAGCGATAGATTCTGGTTGGTTCAAGGTCGATCTGCTCAAATCCGGCTGAGGCGAGCTTGCTTCGATATTCGTTTTCTTCGAGCGCACCCGCGAGGCAGCCAACCCACAGAAGAACGCTCTTGCGAATCTCGGGAAGCATCTCGCCTCGAGTGACAACATCGGACACGGCGAGTCGGCCTCCGGGCTTGAGAACTCTGAAGGCTTCACGCAAGACGCTGTCTTTGTCGGCGGACAGGTTGATGACGCAGTTAGAAATGATGACATCGACCGAATTGTCGGGCAGGGGGATGTGTTCGATCTCGCCCTGCAAGAATTCGACGTTTTCGACTCCGGCTTTGCGTTTGTTCTCATTCGCCAGCGCCAACATTTCGTCGGTCATATCCAGGCCATACGCTTTCCCAGTTGGTGCCACTCGTTTCGCGGAAAGCAGAACGTCGATGCCACCGCCGGAGCCGAGGTCAAGAACGACTTCTCCCGGCTTCAATTCGGCCAAAGCGGTGGGGTTACCGCAGCCGAGCGAAGCCAGCAGAGCCTCTTCGGGGATCTGGCCTGCCTGGAGCGCGTCATAGAGGTTAGAAGTAATCGGGTCGCCGCCGCCACAGCTCGCGCTCGCTCCGCAGCAGGAGCTGCCGCCAGTTGTGACCCGGAGTGCGGCCTCTCCGTATTTTTGTTTGACGACTTGCTTGATGTCAGTGGTGCTCATGGTTTCTCCTTCATTTGCAGATTTGAACGATGGACTCAGGCTTGAGCGCTTTGTTGCGGGTGCAGCACTCGGCATACAAGAACTGCAGCAGCTGTTGCAGGGCATTGGTATTTGCGGTGTAGCGCAGAAACGTGCTCTCTCGTTTTACGTTCACGAGGTCTTCCGCCTTCAGCTTGTCCAGGTGGTGAGACAGAGTGGAGCTTGGGATGTCGAGTTCCTCTTGAATTTCCCCGACCACAAGACCGTCAGGATGAGCTGACAGAAGCAGTCGCATGATTTGGAGGCGAGGCTCGGTTCCCATAGCCGAAAACATGTCCGCGAACTTGGCCACCTGCTCGGCGGAGCGCTTGGATTGGACTGGCGTCATGATTCGATAATTGCAGAAATACAGTAGCGTGTCAAGTGCGGCTGGGCCGCGTCTCGATTCAGGACGGGTACAATGGCGGGCATGCGCATCCCACTGTGGCTGAAGCTTGGCTGGAGCTTGTGGGTGTTGGTGTGGGTACCGGTTTACTGGCATCAGTATGGATTGCAGAATTTCCTGTACTTCTGTGATTTGGGAAACTTGTTGATTGCGGCGGCGCTGTGGTTGGAGAGTCCGCTGCTGTTTTCGTGGCAGGCCTGCGGGCTTTTGCTTTTTCAAACCCTTTACACCATGGATTTGATCGGAGCGGTGGTGAGTGGCCGTCACATTGTGGGCGGGACGGAATATATGTTTGATCCGCATGTTCCGCTTTTAGTCCGGCTGCTCAGTTTGTTTCACATTGTCGTGCCGCCGCTGCTGCTGTGGGCGATTTGGCGGTTGGGATATGACGGGCGTGGATGGAAGTATCAAACGGTTACAGCATGGGTTGTAGTTCCGATCAGTTATTTCTGGCGGCCGCAGTACGATGTGAACTGGGCGCGTGGGCCATTCTTTCGCGAGCAGCATTTCATACCTGGGATTGCGTATTTGGCGGTTTATCTGGTGATTGTGCCGGTGGTGGTTTATTGGCCTACGCATCTGGTTCTGCGGTGGTGGGTGGGCCGTGGGCGTCGTACCGAGGACTTGTCGCGCGGCCACTAGCGTTGGGTCAGCGGAGGGCGCGATCCACTACGCGCGAGATCCTTCGCCCCGCTGGAGAAAACGCAGGGCTTCAGGATGACGGCATGACGAGTAGTAATTGTTTAGCCGCGTCTTAGTGTTGGGAGGCTAAAGCTCGTTGGGTGGCTTCGAGCAACGCTTCCGGTCCGACTGGCTTTCCGGTGGCGCGTTCCATCCAGAGGTCTGGAGTGATGCGGCCCATCTTCGCCATCCGCTCGAACTCGGGACCGATGCTGCCGGACTTTTTCATTTGTTCTTCGATCTGAAATGCAATCATGTGGCCGATGGGGTAGTCGGGGAGATACAGAAACGAATCGATCATGTGCGAATAGATTCCGAGCAGCACAACGTCGTTTTTGTGGAAGACGGGAGCGTAGTAACGGTTCCAGATGTCCTTCGAGATTTGCACGGTGGCGGCGTCGAGTTGCTTCGGCGTGGCTTGGGGATGGTCGTACATCCAGTGCCAGACGCTCATGTCGACGAGCGCGACGCCGGCAATTTCGTAGGTTCCCCAGAAGTCGTTTAAGGTCTTTTCGGCTTGGCTCTTGGCATCGGGCGCGGGAAGGCCGAGCAGTTCGAGGTCGTGACCCTGAAAGACGAATGCGAGGGCTTCGGTGAACGCCGTGTTGGGCACGCCTTGCAGCAAGGTGTAGTCAACGTCGTTGAGTGAGAAGGTCTGCTCCACGTTGTGTCCCATTTCATGCACGGCGATGTTGAAACCTTTGTAGTTCATGCCAGTTTTTTCGACGCGCGTGCGGAGGTGGGCTTTCTCGGATCGCATGGACGATCCCATGGCGTGGCCGGAGCCGCGGGCGGGATCGACGATAATGTTGTTGGCGACGTACTGGGCGCGGTCGGGCGCAAACCCGAGTTTCATGAGCAGGTTCGGTATGTCCTTCTGATAGGCCTCGGCGGTGGGATATTTCTTCGCCACGATCTCGTCCAACTGCGCTTCGGTGTATTGGCTGCCGGGACGAAAGCCGTTGTACCAGATGTCGAAGGGCTCGAGTGGGCGGCCGAGCCGGACTTGAATCAATTGCGCAGTTTGAGCGACCAGCGGGGAACTCAGCACCTGTTCCAGCATGGCTTTTACCTGCGCTTCGGGAATCTCGCGGTCTTCGTCGAAGCGGCGATCGATCAGCGTGGGCGCGGTTGGCGAGTATGGGTCAGCTTTGCGTGAGGCTTGGAAATCCTTCAGCAACTTGGCATAGCGCGTATCGGGCTCGGGTGCGTTTGTGATGGGGAGGTCGTTGGGTGGGCTGGCTTCTGAATCTTTCACGGCTGCGGGCTTGACTTCGTTGGTGTACGGATTCCAATCTACGGCGGGATTGTTGATGACAACTTGCGGAATTGTCTGCGTGACAATGCGCTCCATCACCTGCTGGATCATGCGCTGCTTGGCGAGGCCGCTTTGCGGGTCGGAGTAGACGGCTTTGATTTCGTCGCGCAGGTTCCAGTGGCTCAGCAGGCGCATTTCGGGTGGGAATAGACGCTGGCCCTGGGAATCGACGACGTGGTACATCCAGATGTTGTATTGCGCGATGTACTGTCCGGCCTGCGCTCCCGCCTGAGAGATGGCGAGTTGGACGTCGGCTGGGATGCGCTTATCAAAACGTTGTGCAAGGCGGACTTCGGCCCATTGGCGGCGGCTCCAGGTCGGCCCCTCTTTCAGGCGTTCGTCGAGCGTGGTGAGGGGGAAGTTCAGCAGAACCGTAAACGTGAGCTTGTTATTGAAAAAGTCATCGAGTACGTGGGCGGAAGGATCGTAACCGGCGAATACTTCGTCGAAGGGAAGCACGGGACCGAGATCGAGATCGGATTGCTGATTGAACTCGCGATTGATCTCGTGCATGTGGCCATCGAGCTGTTCGAGCAGGCTCTGGAAGCGGTTGAACATGGTGTCGAGCGTGGCTGGGTCGCCGGCGAAGTTGGTGCGGACGAAGTCTTCGAATACACTCGCATCGCCGTCGTCCGCGCGCCAGAACTCGGCAACTTGGTGGAGACCGCGGTCGAGGCGAAGTTTTTGTTGTGCGCCGTACTTGGCGATCAGTTCGCTTTGCAGCTTGGCAGCTGAGTTGTTCATCCACGAGGGTGTAACGGCGGCGGATGTTTTAGCGGCAGTGGTGGCGTTCTGCATCGAGATCTCCTCTGAACAAAGTGGAAGCGCGACGCACACGATGGCAGTCAGCAGTAGCGTCACACGAAGACGGTCTTTCATTTGCATTTCCTGCTCCTCTTCATTTCTTAGTTCTTAGGGCCGAGTCCGGTTCCGGATAAGCTAATGAATTGCTGAACTCGGATATGTCCGAAGACGCGAAGTCGGGAAAGGGAAGCTTACTATTCTCGCGCCATTGTTGCACTTCGTGCGAGATGGCTGCGGTCTTCTCTTTATCCAAGCCAGAGTCACGGCCCAGGTACAGCACGCGGGAGGGAAAGGCGAAGCCGGTGCCCGAGGCTTCGACGATGTCCATGATTCTGAGCAGAAGATCTTCCTGAATTGCGAGGAACTCGTTGTTGTCGCGGGTCAACACGTAGCAAAATACTTCGAGAGTCAGCGAGCTGTTGTCGTATCCAATGAATCGAATGCGTGCGCCGGCGGTTTCGACCTTGGGATGCTCATAGAGTAAGCGGCGAATCTGGGCCAGGACGTAGCGCAACTGGTCGGCCGAGGTTTCGTAGCGCAGGCCCAGCTTAGTATTGAAAAGGATTTTATCGCGCCGGCTCAGGTTCTCGACATTCATGGTGGCCAGCGAGCCGTTCGGGATGGAAAGCTCGGATCTGTCGGGAGTGCGAATGCGAGTGGAGCGCAGACTAATGTCTTCGACGGTGCCGACCCTGTCGCCGAAACGGCACACGTCTCCCACGCGGATGACTTCATCGCCGAGTAAGGAAACTCCGCCGAAAAGATTCTCCAGGGTTTTCTGAGCTGCGAAGGCGATGGCAATTCCGCCGATGCCCAATCCGGCGAGGGCAGTCGTCATATTGAAGCCGAGAGAACTGAGTATGGCAAAGACGGCAACGATGAAAATGATGGCTTTCAGGACGCGTTCGCCGAGCAGCAAGAGCGATCCCGTGCCTCTGCGTCCCGCATAGATTGCGCGTTCTCGGAGCCGCCGCGCTATTTGTTGCAGGATGCGCCAGAGTAGCCAGGTCCATCCAATGATGAACACTACGCCGATTATCAGTTGGTAGTAGTGGCGCTGTAGCAGTGGTAAGCCGAGCCGCCGGACGCAAAGAACGTGGATTACGGTACCGAATAAAAGCCAGAGAGGACGGGCGATCGAATGCCAGGCTGCCGTCCGAGGCGGCTGGCCACGGCGCAATTTGCCAAAGAGCCCAACGATCGAGACCAACAGCCATCCCAAGCCTGCGGCGATTGGTATGGCCAGCAAAATCGCGAGCCATTGCCACGCGGGTAACCCCAAGAATTGCCACCGCACCACGAAATTGGGGAGATGGGCTTCGACTTGGTGGACCTCCAGACGGTCGTAGAGGTCGGGTACTTTGGCCAGGGTTTCGGGGGAGATCAGCCAGATTTGCCCTCCGGCGGGACCGGAGACCTGGACGAGAGTCAGATCGGCATCAACATCTCCGGCGGACAAGGCTCCGATGCGTTGCTGGTGGGGAGAAGTTCCCTCTTGCGGTGTTCCCTCGGGTCGATTGCTAATCAGCCTGAGGTTTCCAGAAAAGGCTCGGTCCATCACCTCTTTCAACTTGGTCGCGAGTTCTTCACCTCGCTCTGCGCGTTCGGCATTGCTCATCTTCAGATATTGCGCAGCGATGGAGTAGTTCCCCGCTTGAGCCGCCTGGAGGAATCCGTAGATTGTGCCGCTGGGAGTGTCGCGGCCCAGCGGATCGGGTGCGGCCTGGTTCGTGGGTGCGGTCGAGGCCTTGCTCAGCTCTCCTGGCAGCTGTCCGGCGGCGGTCACGGAAACGGTTACGCACAAGAGCAGCCAATGAACTCGTTTAAAGAAAGAAGACATGGTTCCTTCTCCAGAGGAGGGCGCGAATTGCACACAAACATGCGTCCGCGAATGACGCGCTGTGGAACGAGAGTTCATTGTACCGAAATGCGATCTTTGCGCGCTCAGGGGCTGTGCTCATAAGCTTAGGGCGCTTACGTGAATCGACAACAAATCTCAAATTGCGGAGGTCGCAGAGAACCGCCGCAGAGCACGCGGAGAAAATCCGGTAGACGTATCGAGTCTCAACTCACTAACGCTTGGGCCGGTAGATATCGGTGCTGGTGCCGAAGAAGACTTCGGCGGCATTCATTAGAGTCTCCGAGAGCGTGGGATGAGGATGGATAGTGAGCGCAATGTCTTTGGCGAGCGCGCCCATCTCGATGGCGAGCACTCCTTCGGCGATGAGTTCGCCGGCGCCGGCGCCGACGATTCCGACGCCCAGCAAGCGCTCGGTTTGAGGATCGATCAGTAGCTTGGTCATGCCTTCGGTTCGGTCGATGGTCATAGCGCGGCCTGAGGCTGCCCAGGGGAACCTGGCCACTTTGATTTCGCGATTATCTTTCTGCGCCTGAGTCTCGGTGAGGCCGCACCAGGCGATTTCCGGATCCGTGAAGACGACGGCGGGGATCGCGTTGGGCTCGAAGGCGACTTTATGTCCGGCGATGGCTTCGACGGCGGTGCGTCCTTCGTGCGAAGCTTTGTGGGCCAGCATGGGCTCGCCGACTACGTCGCCGATGGCATAGATGGCGGGATCGTCGGTCTGCAGTTGCTTGTTGACTTGGATGAATCCGCGAGGGCCGACTTTGACTTGAGTTTTTTCCAGGCCGGGGATTTCGGAGTTGGGTTTGCGTCCGACAGATACTAAGATTTTGTCGAACAGCTTTTCGCGTTCCTTTACCTCGGGACCGTCGAAGGTGACGCGGATTCCGTTCGATTCTTCTTTCACCGCCGCGACGGTGGTGTTGAGCAGGATGGCGTCGAAAACCTTCTCCATACGCTTATGCAGCGGCAGGACTAGATCGCGATCCGCCCCGGGCAAGAGTCCGGACAGCATCTCGACGACCGAAACTTTGGAACCGAGCGCGGCATAGACGGTGCCGAGTTCGAGGCCGATGTAACCCCCGCCGATCACCAGCAGAGTGCCGGGCACTTCGCTCAAATCCAAGGCTGAAGTCGAATCCATCATGCGCGGAGTTTCGAGTTTGAGGCTGGGGACGATCGCCGGCCGCGATCCGGTGGCGATGACGATGCGGTCGAAAGTCGGAGAATCTTCGCTGCCGTTTGTGCGACTGACGCGCAGGGTGTTTGAGTTCTCGAACGCCGCGCGGCCTTGGATGTATTCGACTTTTCGTTGTTTCGAGAGCAGTCCCAAGCCGCCGGTGAGTTTCTTGACCACGCCTTCTTTCCAGGAACGCAGTCGGGGTAAATCGATCTTCGGATCGGCGTAGTCGATGCCCCAGTTTTTTGCGTGGCGGGTTTCGTCGATCAGCTTGGCCACATGAAGGAGTGCTTTGGACGGGATGCATCCCCTATACAGACATACGCCGCCGGGATTTATTTCTGGGTCGATCAGCGTTACTTTCAGTCCGAGGTCCGCGGCGAGGAAGGCAGCGGCGTAGCCGCCGGGGCCTGCGCCGACTACTGCGATGTGTAGATTCGAAGTGTCTGCCATGAAAAACCATTAACCACAATGGACACGAAGGTTCACAAAGGTTCACAAAGGAATGCGCGCTGGTCAGCCTCGTCTCAGTTTTTCCTTGGTGTAACTTTGTGTCCTTTGTGGTTTCCAGATTTACGGCTTCTATCCCTGCACGGACAGCAAGAACGGTTGCTCAAAGGCCTCCGCGATCCAGCGGAGAAAGCGAGCTGCATCGGCACCGTCGATCAACCGGTGGTCGTAGGACAATGACACTGGCAGCACCAGCCGCGGTTCAAACTTTCCATTGAGCCACACCGGTTCCATGCTGGAGCGGGAAAGACCCAGAATCGCGACCTCGGGATAATTCACGATGGGAGAGAAGCCGGTGCCACCAATTCCGCCGAGGTTGGTGATGGTGAATGTGCCGCCTTCCATTTCCGCGAGGGTGAGCTTTTTATCTTTTGCTTTGCGGGAAAGTTCCGTGAGTTCGGCGGCGAGTTCGACGATATTCTTCTTATCGACATCGCGAATCACTGGCACCAGCAGACCACGGTCGGTATCCACGGCAACGCCGATGTTGATGTATTGCTTGTAAACAATTTCGTCTTTCGCGAGGTCGATGCTGGCGTTGAACTGGGGGAAGATCTTCAGCGCGGACGAGCACACCTTTAGTGCGATGGCGGTAACTGTCATCTTGCCGCCGGCTTCTTCTGCCTTGGGCGCGAAACGCGCCCGCAAGTGCTCGAGTTCCGTGATGTCGGCCTTATCGTTTTGCGTGACGTGGGGGACCGTTGTCCAGGCCTGCCACAAATGTTCGGCGGTTTTGCGGCGGACGCCGCGAATCGAAACCCGCTCGACCTTGCCCCACTTGGTGAAATCCGGCAATTCCGGTTGGGCAAATTGAGGACCACGCGGCGCTTGAGCAGCCGCTGCCATGGACGTGAGCAGCGCCTTCGAATGCGCCTTCACATCATTTTCGCTGATGCGCCCGCCCGGTCCTGCGCCTTTCACGTTGTGAATGTCGATGCCGATCTCGCGCGCTAATCGGCGGACGTGCGGGGCTGCGGGTATTGGTTCTCCACGCTCCGTGCCCGCCACCTTTTCGAGCTGCGCCGGCATGGCAAAGCTAGGGAGAATTGTCTGGGGATGATCGGGGGGAAGCGCCTGCTCTTCGGTTTTGCCTTCGGCGTGGATCGCAGCCTGGAAAGCGAGACGCGCTCCTTGCTGCCCGGAGACATGCTCTACCGGACCGCGCTTGGGGCGTTCCGTTTGAGTGGCAGCTGTGCCTTCGAGCGGTGAAGATGACGTCGCCGACTTTAACTTTGTCACCTTGTTTTACGCGAACTTCTTTGACGATTCCGCTGATCGAAGAGGGAACTTCGATCACCGCCTTGTCGGTTTCCAGTTCCATCACCGGCTGGCCTTCGGAGACTTTCGTGCCGGGAGAAATCATGAGGCGCACGAGATCACCTTGGGAAATGTTCTCTCCGAGTTCGGGTAATTTGAATTCAGTGGGACCGGCGGTTTCGGGCGAGTTAGTAACGCGCCGCTCTCGCTGGATTGTTGTCGCAGTCGTTTGCGCCGGTGGCTCGACCGGGCTTGCTTTCACGGCTGAGGCCGACGCTGCGGCTTGCTGTGCTTTGGGTTCTTTCGCGGGCGAGGGCGCCCGCGCCACACCGCCAGCCCCGTTTTCGAAGGTGAAGATCACTTGCCCGACTTTGATCTTCTCGCCCTCTTTAACGCGAATCTCTTTCACAACCCCGCTCACCGTGGATGGAACTTCGACAACTGCCTTCTCGGTTTCGAGTTCCATCACGGCTTGGCCTTCGGTGATGGTGGCGCCGGGAGAAATCATCAGCCGGACCAAATCTCCCTGGTCGATGTTTTCGCCGAGTTCCGGTAGTTTGAATTCTGTCACTGTGACTTTCTCTCCGTTATTGTAGCGGCGCTACTAGGTAATGGCCGGGTTCGGTTTTTCTGGATCAATGCCCAGGTCTTTGATTGCTTTCTGAAGGATCCCGGGAGCTATCTGTTTATCGCGCGAGAGCGCAGTTAGCGTCGCCAGCACGATGTGTTTCGCGTCCACCTCGAAGAAGTCACGGAGCGAAGCTCGACTCTCGCTGCGACCAAAACCATCCGTGCCCAGAGCCACCAGCGGCCGCGGTACCCACTGTGCGATCGACTCCGGAAGCACCTTCATATAATCCGATGCTGCGACGAACACTCCGGGTGCGTCTTTTAGGCACTGGGTAACAAAAGGTACGCGCGGCGTCTCCTGCGGATGCAGCAGGTTCCAGCGCTCACAATCGTTGCCATCGCGATAAAGGCGTTTGTAGCTGGTGACGCTCCATACATCCGCAGCGACTCCATACTTCTCTTCCAAAATCTCCTGCGCCTTGAGCACTTCGAACATGATGGTTCCGCTGCCGAAGAGTTGGGCCCGCAGCTTGGCGTCCTTTTTCAAGGAGGCTTTGAAGCGATACAGACCTTTAAGGATGCCATCCCGCACTTCCGCGCCGTGCGGCATCTCGGGCATAGGCAGCGGTTCATTGGTAACGGTCAAGTAATAGAAGATGGATTCCTGATCGACATACATGCGCTTGATACCGTCCTGAATGATGACGGCGATTTCGTAGGCGAAGGCCGGATCGTAGGCCAGAAGATTGGGCACGGAAAGTGCCAACACATGACTGTGGCCATCCTGGTGCTGCAAACCCTCGCCAGCAAGCGTAGTGCGCCCAGCCGTGCCTCCAATCAGGAAACCACGCGTGCGCATATCGGCTGCCGCCCAGATCAGGTCGCCGATACGCTGGAAGCCGAACATGGAGTAATAAACGAAAAAAGGAATGGTGTTGATTCCATGATTCGCATACGCCGTACCCGCCGCGATGAACGAGCACATCGAACCCGCTTCGGTAATGCCTTCCTCGAGGATTTGTCCGTTCTTCGCTTCCTTGTAGTAGAGCAGCGTGTCCATGTCGACCGGCTCGTAAAGTTGGCCCACGCTGGAGTAAATGCCCACTTGGCGGAACAGCGCTTCCATGCCGAAAGTCCGAGCCTCATCCGGAATAATCGGCACGATGAGCTTGCCAATCTCCGGGTCGCGCAACAATTTCCCCAGCAGGCGGACAAAGACCATGGTCGTGGCAACGTCGCGGCCTTCGGTGCCTTTGTAAAATTCTTCGAAGTGCGATTCCGAGACCGGGCTGATCGGTTTGGCTCGCATCTTGCGTTCCGGAAGGTAGCCACCGAGTTGCTTCCGCCGCTCCTTCATGTAGGCAATTTCCGCGCTGTCATCCGCCGGCCGATAGAACGGAGCGTTGTGGAGTTCGTCGTCGGGAATCGGAATCCCGAAACGTGAACGGAACATTTCCAGCTCATCGTCGTTGAGCTTTTTCTGCTGGTGAGTAATATTCTTGCCCTCACCTGCTTCACCGAGGCCATAGCCCTTGATGGTTTTGGCCAAAATAATGGTTGGTGAGCCGACGTTCTCTACGGCCGCCTTGTAAGCCGCGTGCACTTTGATGGGATCGTGGCCACCCAGCCGCATACGCGCGAGTTGTTCGTCGGAGAGGTGCTCGACCATCTTGAGTAACCGGGGATCGGTGCCGAAGAAATTCTGCCGGAAGTAGGCGCCGCTTTCGACGAAGTATTTCTGATATTGCCCGTCGCTGATCTCGCCCATGCGCTTGACCAGCAGCCCATCGCGATCGTTGCGGATGAGGCTGTCCCAATCGCCGCCCCAGATCACTTTAATCACGTTCCAGCCGGCGCCGCGGAAAATGGCTTCCAGTTCCTGAATAATCTTGCCGTTGCCGCGCACCGGACCATCCAGGCGCTGCAGGTTGCAGTTCACCACGAAAATCAGATTGTCGAGCCGTTCGCGCGAAGCCAGCGTGATGGAGCCCAGAGACTCGGGCTCATCCATTTCGCCATCGCCCAGGAAGGCCCACACTTTGCCATCAGTCGACAGCTTCAATCCGCGATTTTCCAGATAGCGAATAAACCGCGCTTGGTAGATCGCCTGGATCGGGCCCAATCCCATGGAAACCGTGGGGAACTCCCAGAAATCAGGCATGAGCCACGGATGTGGATAAGAGGACAGGCCGCCGCCGGGCATCAGTTCGCGGCGAAAGTTTTCCAGCTTTTGTCGAGGGATGCGGCCTTCGAGATAGGCGCGAGCATAAATGCCGGGAGCAGCGTGCCCCTGGAAATAGACGAGGTCACGGTCACCGGTTTCCGTTTGAGCGCGCAGGAAATGGTTAAACGCTACCTCGTAAAGAGTTGCCGCCGACGCGAAAGTCGAAATATGCCCGCCAATGCCTTCTTGCAGTTTGTTAGCGCGCACCACCATTGCTAAGGCATTCCAACGCACTAAACTCTTGATGCGGCGCTCCATCTCCTGGCTGCCGGGAAACGGCGCCTGCTGAATCGATGGAATGGTGTTCTGATAGGGGGTCGTCGCGGTGAAGGGAAGGTTCACCCCCGCTGCTCGCTTGGCGTGCAACGACAACTGCTGCAGCAGTCGTCCGGCGCGCTCCGGGCCGCCTTCAGCTAACACATAGTCGAGGGAATCGAGCCACTCCCGAGTCTCAAGCACTTCCAATCCATTCGTCTGGGTCTCAGCCACGTCAAGTTTCTCCATGTGTCGAGTAGGAATATTCCATGATAGACAATCGCAGGCAATTTTGCTGACAGACTTTCTGGAGAGGCCATTGGCGGAGTATATTTGTGCTGAAACAGGAATCCTTCGGTCCATCGGAAACATCCATACTAGCGACTGAGAGACCCCGAGTTTCACTTATCGCAAGCGGTACTGATCAGCTGTACCGGATCCAAAGACAGGCTGCATCCAACTCAGCCGGAAGCAAACAACGCATTTGACCTCGTATCTAAATAGGAGACTCCCCATGGCAAAAAAACCTGCTGCAAAACTTAATGCCCAGCCGCACATTCACCAAAGGGCTGGCGAAATTCAAGAGTATGGCACCGTGAGCCATGCTTTACCTTTGGAACTCGAAGAGCCAGTGCGTCTGGAAATGACGGAACGACTCAACGCATTACTGGCCGACACTATGACCCTCCGCGATCTGTACAAGAAGTCTCATTGGCAGGTCGCCGGTCCAACTTTTTATCAGCTTCATCTGCTTTTCGACAAGCATTTCGGTGAGCAGTCGGAGCTTGTCGACACAATCGCCGAGCGGATTCAATTGCTCGGCGGCCTCAGCATTGCGATGGCGCACGACGTGGCGGAAACGACCCGAATCGAACGGCCACCTAAGGGTAGGGAGGAAGTCCCGGTGCAACTTTCGCGCTTGCTGGATGCGCATCAGCTTATCATCCGTGACTGCCGCGAGCTGGCGAAACTGGCTTCCACGCTGGGAGATGACGGGACGAACGATCTGGTCGTCAGTGATGTGTTGCGGACCAACGAGTTGCAAGTCTGGTTCGTAAGCGAGCATCTGGTGTCGATGCCGCTGGTGGAAGCCGTCGACAGCGCTGCCGCTGCGGATTGATTTGAATTATCCCGGTTGATAGTAGGGCTGGCCTCTCGGGCCAGCCCTTATTTATTGTTTATTTCTTGCTCTTACTACACGCGCTGATGCCCTTTCCTTCATCGAAACTCGCGGTCAAGACAGGCGGAAGTTCGGGAGCGGCGTATACAGCACGCAATAGCAGGTTCGGATTATTTACGAATTCGGAACAAAACGCTTAGCCTCGAAACTGGCCTGTCAAGGTTGCGGTTCCACGTCGCCCACCAAATAATAAATGCAAATTCCTGGTGCCGGAGATGCCTCTAAGTTGCTATTATTACATTACTTGTATGGGTGGCGGAGGGGGGGCAAATGTTTCCAGGCGGACAGAACTTGCGCGTGTTGCGCGAGCAACTGGGATTAACCATGCGGGATGTTGAAAACGCCAGCGCACGGATCGCGCAGAAGCGTGCGAATGACGAATTCGCCATCCCCCCGAGTCGACTTTCGGATGTTGAGACGAAAGGAGTGATCCCCAGCATCTACCGGTTGTACTCGCTGGCTGTGATCTATCGCAGGGACATTCGCGAATTACTCTCGTGGTATGGCGTCGATTTGAATGGAATGGCAACAGATCTGGACTTCGTTATTCCTCCGAAATCGCATGTCTCCGAAGCCCTGGCGAATCTCTCCAGCATTAACATGCCGGTTCGACTTGATCCCAGCTTCGATCCCCGTCGCACCGTAAACTTTGGACGAATGGTGGAGCAGTGGGGCCAGGTTCCGCTCGCGTATTTGGCCCAATTCGCCACCTGCCAGTACACCTATGGCTATATCGGCAGTGACGATTTGACCATGTATCCGATTTTGCCTCCCGGCAGTTTTGTGCAGATCGATGAGTCCAAGAACAAGGCGGAAGAGGGGGGATGGAGGTCGGAATACGAGCGCCCCATCTACTTCGTGGAAACGCGAGACGGCCATACCTGTTGCTGGTGCACCATGACGAGGGAGGAAATTATTCTCCAGCCCCACCCGCTATCGCCGGTCGCGGCACGCGCGCTGCGCTATCCGCAAGAGGCAGAGATCATTGGTCAGGTTGTAGGAGTGGCGATCAGGCTCGGGGACTGGCGTCCCCTTTTGGATTCTTCAACAAGCTTGAAAGCGCGTGAAGCACTGAACTGAGATGCCGCGCCGATCCCGCGCCCGGTCCATGGGGTAATAGATTCGGGGTTGTGGTCGCCAGCCGTTCCACGTAGGCGTCAGGCGGAATTCCAGCTACCTCGCTGGATTGTTTTGCATCCTCTACTAAATTCCGGATTGGCATAGCCAGTACTTTGGAGAGCAGCGAGCGATGGGCTCGCGCCAGCGCTTTCTTGGCTGCCAAATCGCCGTAGACGCGAGCCAGGCCCCAATGCTCGTAGCTTCCCCCTTTATCCCGCAAGCCTGAAAGATATTCCAGTCGGTTCAGACAGCCCGCGAAGGCTCTCAGCGTGGTTTCTTGCAGGTCTTCCAGTGCCGAATAGAGTGTCATTGTCGCTTGTTACATTTTTGGAAATAGGGAATTACTTTGGTGCTCTGTTCGAAATGGCGCCCGCTAATACATTATCACGAGGTAATCCCACACTCGAAAGGAATTTACATCGTGAAAATGAGCACACGCTGCTTGGCTTTTGCGCTACTCCTGACCACAATTTCCGCTCCAGCAAGTCTGTTGGCTACCACCGGCAGCGGCCCTGACGGCAACCCCAGCGGTCCCCCGCCGATTGTGTTCCCTTCGCCGCTCCCGCCCGATGGCAATCCGAGCGGCCCGCCGCCGGTAAGACCCGAACGAACCGTGCCACGGTAAAGCTTTGTCGAAGCTGCTGTTGTGGGCTGCCGCAAAAGGGTGTATATTTTGCGCGGTAGCCCATGCCTGCGTTGCGCATATTTTGGTATTACTTGTGGATTGCTCCGCACCTCCTGCAGGGAATTATTTTGTTTGCCATGGTCCGTCGCAGGTTGTACCGGCAATTCCCGATGTTTCTGCTTTACATCGGATTTGAGCTTTGGCAGTTCGGTGTGCTCTGGGCGACGTCCTTGTCTGCTCTCCACTTCGGCGCAGGATACTTTCACTTGTACTCGGTAGGGCTGGTGCTGAGTGCCGCGATCCGATTTGCCGTCATCTGCGAATTGTTCGGCCAGTTGCTCACCCGTTATCCCACACTTACGGGACCGGGAAGGTCATTGCTGCGTGGTGCGACAGCGGTTCTTCTACTGGTTGCCCTAGGCGTGGCCGCCTCCGCCCCCGGGAACCGTGCGGAGTTCCTCTTGAATCTCACCTACGCCTTAGACCGCGTCGCCAGTATTCTGCAGTCTGGTCTGCTGATTTCGCTCTTCGTGTTTTCCCGCTATTTTGCCCTGTCGTGGCGGAACCAAGCCTTCGGAATTGCTCTGGGCTTGGGAATTCTTTCGAGTGTAGAATTGGCGATGTCCGCTGTGCGGCTTTACGGGGTAATCAGCGGCACCGTTTTCGACTTCGTAGTTATGGGAACTTACCACTGCTGCGTCGTGATCTGGATCTTTTACCTGGCGCAGCCGGAGAGGGTTAGATCTCAGACCTTGCAACCGTTGCCGGAACATAATCTGGATATCTGGAATCAGGAACTGCAGCGTCTCTTACAACAATGACGATCACAATCATTCTTGTCGTTATTTCATTTCTGGCCATCGCGTTTTTGATCAGGCTGGCCAAGGGCCGCGCCTCCGCTTCTGAGGTGCTGGAGAACCCAACCGAGCACATCTCGTCTGTGGACATAGAGGCGTTTCGGAACCTGGTTGATCCCGCTGAGGAGCAGTTTCTACGGGCCAATCTTGCTCCGGCGGAATTCCGCAGGATTCAGCGCGAACGTCTGCGTGCGGCAGTGGAGTATGTCTCCTGTGCAGCCCAGAATGCGGGGGTTCTATTGCGTCTGGCCGATGCTGGCCGTCGTAGTTCCGATCCCGGAACTGCGGAGGCGGCCGAAAAGCTGGTCAACAATGCACTTCGTCTGCGGCTTTATGCTTTGCACGCGATCCCGCGCCTCTACCTCGGCATGATTCTCCCCGGCACGCACATCTCTCCAGTGCGGATCGCAGAAAGTTACGAGCAGATGACCCGACTGGTCGTGTTGCTCGGGTGTTTGCAATATCCCACGCGAGGCGTCTCTGCCGCGCTCTGAACGAGGCCAGAATTTTTGTGACGCCTCAAGAGCGTAATGGGAAAAGACTGGCTCCTTCCAGCCATGAATGCAGAGCAATGAACATGCTTCAGAGACTCACATCGGTTTAGCGTCGAAGCCGCTCAGTGGTGCTGCCTCCCTCAGTTTTTGATCAGTAGTCAGAAAAATGTGTCCCTGCGTAGCGTATTCACACCACTCCAGAGCCGCCGCCAACTGAAACGAGTCAGCCGCCCGCAGGTCATAGCGATCCACCAGCGGTGGGAACGAATCTATTTTTGCGTAATTGTGAAGGTGCTTCCTGCCGGGCAGAAGTGGAATATCCTAGCCCTTGTGACCGACCATGATCAGAAGAACCACAGGCAGGTAAATCACCGAGGCGTGAACCAAACGGCTGGCCAGCACTTTCGAACCCGACTGCGCCAGTTTGATGACGTGATAGAGCAGGAACACCCCCGCCAGGAGCATACCCGCCAGATAGATGGGGCCGCCGCGACTTACCAGAGGCAACATCGTGGTTGCAATCAGGGCCAGGGTGAAGCCAACAATCTCCGCCCGAGTGAAGCGAGAGTCGAGATCAAACGCTGGCAGCATCTGATAGCCCGCGCGCGAATAATCCTCGCGATACATCAAGGCAATCGCGAGAAAGTGCGGGAACTGCCATAGAAACAAAATTGCGAAAAGATACCAGGCATTCCGGTCAATTCCAGCCGAGGCTCCAGCCCATCCGATCAAAGTCGGCATACCGCCCGGGAATGCGCCGAGCAACGTGCACAGCGGCGTCTTCCGCTTCAACGGCGTATAGATAAGGAGGTAAGAAAGCAACGTCGACACTGCCAGAAGCGCCGACAGCCAATTCACCGTAATCGCGAGGTACACCCCGCCAGCCACGCTCAACAGGACGCCAAACCAAAGCGCCTCACGGCTGCTGATGCGTCCGGAAGGCAAAGGCCGATTCGCGGTGCGGCGCATTTGACCGTCCCAAACCCGTTCCATCCATTGATTCAGGGTCGCGGTCCCGCTGGCGACGAGTAGCGTGCCCAGCAGCGTGTTAATCAAGCCCGCAACTCTGAAGGGTCCACGCGAGGCGAGGTAGTAACCGGCCGACGTGGTCATCAGAATAAGGAGGTTCACCTCGGGCTTGGTCAGAGTGTAATAATCCCTGAGCCTGGAGCTGAGAGCCTGCGGAGAGATGGAGTTTGCCATGAGGTTCGTGGTCGCCATTTTACCAGTCTTGCCCAGATTCGTCTGCTGCTTCGCTCCGCTTGAACTGATTGCGTTTGTGACGAACAATGAAAATCATTCCCACCGACATGAACGTGGGAGGAATAATAAGGATCAGAATGCCACTGCG
This sequence comes from uncultured Acidobacteriota bacterium, assembly GCA_963762385.1. Taxonomy (GTDB): domain Bacteria; phylum Acidobacteriota; class Terriglobia; order Terriglobales; family Acidobacteriaceae; genus JABDBE01. Next base: position 1,376,539 of record CAVXKN010000004.1, read on the forward strand.
CAAGGCCTGAATCATTCGTGCGCCGGCGGAAGCGGCTTGAGTGTAGCAGAGCGCGCAGCTCTGACCGAACGCTGGAAGAGGAACGGCAAGCGTGACCAGTCCCACCAGTGCAGTGCCCAGAAGCAGATGCGTTCTCTTGATCTTCATCCTTCCTCTTGCGTACTACTTGGAATAACTGGAAAACGGCGCGCCCATCTCCATGCGAAAACTGTCGGTCCATCCATATTGCATCGCCAGCAGAACAAAAATCGTGAACACGGCCACAAACAGCAGAAAGCCTCTTTTTTCCGCCCACAGGTGCATAAAGAACAAGACCGCCAGCAGTGCCTCGGCGCAGGCAACGATCAGCATGCGTGAGAGCATTCGCGATGCGTCCATATTCTGATAGGCAATGATGAATTGCAAGCCCGCGAGTGCCAACAGGCAAACATACACGCCTATGTCTTTGCCAATTCCACCACTCTTGTGCGATTCCACGTTTGCCATAAGATTTGCTCCAGCATTCGACCTAGTGGGAGAGATTTAAGAGATAGACCAGCGGTACCACGAACATCCAAACCAGATCCACGAAGTGCCAGTAAAGTCCCACAACCTCGATGTCGTCGGCGTTATAACGGCCACCTTTGTAACGCACCCCCACGGCGATTAAAGCCACGATGCCACAGGTAACGTGCGTCAGGTGCAGACCTGTAATGCTGAAGAATGAGGCTCCGAAAAGTCCGGTTCCCCAGGGATTCTTGAACATCGTCATACCTTGGTCAATGAGCTCCAGCCACTCCCGCACGTGTAGGAGGGCAAATAAAATGCCCGCCGCCGCGGTGATCATCGTCCATCGGAATGCCCCTGCCTTATCCCCCGCCTTCGCTGCCTGAACCGCGATCAACATAGTCAAGCTGCTGGTCAGAAGAATAAAGGTCATTATCGCGACGTTGGTTATGCTATGGAATGGTCTTGGCCAGTTGGCGGTGCCGTTGCGCAGAAATCCGTAGGCCACCAGGCACGCGGCAAACGTCATGGTGTCGGCGATGATGAACAGCCACATCGCGAGCTTCTTTGTGGGCATGGAAAACGGAGTTCTCGCCACCAAGTCTGCGGAGCGTCCTTCCATGGTCAAATCGGCGTGGCTCACGGCGCCTCCTAGTCGTTCAGTGCGTTAAAGCTTCATCCAAAGCAACAACAGCAGATACACCCAAAGGCCATCCATAAAATGCCAGTAGCGTGCGGCCGCATCCATCGTGCTCCGCCGCAAAACCGACTTGCTGAGCTTAAGAATGACATACGTGATTCCGGCCAAGCCGCCCAATATGTGCAGGGCATGAGCGGCGGTGAGCACGTAGAAAAATGAGCTGCTGGGATTGGTCGCCAGGAAAACGCCTTCCCCACGCAGTTGGAGCCATGCCACGTACTGCCCGGCCAAGAAAAGAAGGCCGAGAAACAAGGTGATGTAAAGCCAGCGCGCCGGGCTCTGAGCCTGACTTTTCAGACCCCCCATGAAGACAGCGACGCGGCGACGCGAAATTTCAAGAGTCACGCTGCTGGCCAGGAGTAGAACAGTGTTGAAGTAGAGGATGGATGGCAAAGTGAAATGGCGCCAGTCGAAGGACGCGCCCTTGCGAACAACCATAGCGCTGGTCAAGGCAGCAAACATCATGGTAACGGCGAAAAGCACGACCCAGATGCCGGTCGATGCAGCCGGCGGCGAATAGTCACGCGCTACACGTAGTTCACCATCCGCCGGAACCAGGTTGCGCCATCCGCCGTTCCCGGAATGACTCGTCCCGGGCAGACGACGAGAATCTATTTGCGGCGGTTCATGAACCGTAGTTGCCATAATGCACCACACTCCCCATGCCACTACTACCTGTGGATTACTTTTCTTCGTTTACAGTTGCAACTTGCTCCGGCGAAGCCTGCATTACGTAGTCGCCAACCGAACTCTTCACGCCGTATTGGTATGGATCGTGGTAGACCACCGGAAGATGATCGCCGAAATTGTTGTGAGGCGGAGGCGTGGCCGTGCTCCACTCCAGCGACGTGGCCTCCCACGGATTATCCGGCGCCGGCTTACCCCAGAACCGGCTGTGAATCAAGTTGTAGAGAAAGATAAACTGGGCGGCACCGGTAAGCAGTGCGGCGACGGTGATGAAGCGATGTACCGGAATCAGCGGCTGCAGGTAATCTGCGACAAAGGCCTGATAGCGGCGGACGTTTCCAGCCATTCCCAGATAGTGGAATGGCATGAAGATACAATATGCGCCCACGAAAGTAAGCCAGAAATGTATCCTGCCCCAGGTCTCGTTCATCATTCGTCCGGTCATCTTGGGGAACCAGAAGTAAGTTCCGGCGAAGATTCCGAAGATTGCAGCAACCGCCATCACCATGTGGAAGTGCCCGACGACGAAGTAGGTTGCGTGCAGCATGATGTCCAAGGAAGGCTGCGCCAGGAAAAAACCGCTAACGCCGCCGCTGACAAACATCGAAACAAAGCCCAGCGCGAACAGCGAGGCAGTATTGATTCGCAATTTGGAACCGTACAAACTGCCAGTCCAGATCAGCACGATGATGGTGGCCGGAATGGTGATAACCAGCGTCGGGAAGGAGAATGCCAGCGAGGAAAACGGATTCATCCCGCTAACAAACATGTGATGCCCATAGACCATGTAGCTGAGTACCGCAATCGATCCCATGCAGTAAATAATCACTCGATGGCTGAGCAGCGGCTTGCGCATGTTGGTGATCAGGACATGGGAGACGATGCCCATGGCAGGCACGATCGCGATGTAGACCTCCGGATGTCCGAAGAACCAGAACAGGTGTTGCCACAGGAGGGTTGATCCGCCGGAATGCGGCTGCAATTGATCGTTGATCACGAGACCGGACGGGACGAAGAAACTCGTACCCGCCACGTGGTCCAGAATAAGCAGGATGCAGGCTGGCATCAAAACCGCAAAAGCGGTGAGACCCATGCAGGAAGTAATGAACCACGCCCACGCGCTCAGTGGCAGCCGCAACATGCTCATACCTTTGACGCGGAGATCGAGCGTGGTCGTAATGAAGTTCAATGAGCCCAATAACTGACCAACACAGAAGATCGCAATCGAAATTGCCCACAGAGCCGTGCCTAAACCTTCGCCGGGACCTCCGACCGCACCCACGGCGCTGAGCGGCGCGTACTGGGTCCAGCCGCCCAAAGATGGTCCGTCTCCTACGAAAAAGGAGCTGACCAGAACCAGGAAGGCCACGAACGTGACCCAGAAAGACATCATATTAAAGTGAGGAAACGGCATGTCTTCCGCGCCCACCTGGATGGGCAGGAAGAAATTGCCGAAGGCGGCGAACGGCGCCGTGGTGAGCACGAAAAAGACCATGATCGTGCCATGCATAGTCATCAGCTGCAGATAGTACTCGGGCGTCATCACGTCGCCGGGCGCACCGTTGGCTGAAAGAAAATGCAGACCTGGAATGGCGAGGTTCGTCCAGCCCAAGTGCAGGCGCATGATCCAGGAAAGCACCATTCCCGAAATCACTGCCACCAGAGCCAAGGCGTAGTACTGCTTGCCAATGACCTTGTGGTCCAGGCTGAAAACGTGCTTCCGAATAAAAGTGGTGGGCTCGTGATGTTGTGCCGCATGGGTAGACATGTCGTGCATACACTCACCTCGAAAGAGATGCGTTAAGCCCGCCCGATTCGAAGCGGGTAAAGAGTTCACCTACTGCATTGCCGCTTCTTTTTTGAGCCAGTTGTCAAAATCTTCCTGGGAATAAACGTAGAGATATGCCTTCATGTTGTAATGCCCCAAACCGCAAAGCTGGGTACAGACAATTTCGTATTTCCCGACCTTGGTGGCGGTGAAATGCAAAGAGAGATCCAATCCCGGTACAAAATCCTGTTGGACGCGTAACTCGGGCACGTAGAAGGAGTGGCCGAGATCCTTCGAGTGCATGAGGAGATGGACTTCGCGGTTTACTGGAACCGCCATTTCCGCAGTCACGATATCGTCTTTGGAGTCCGGGTCGTTGGTGGTGTCAAGACCAAAGAAATTCTCGTTGGCCTCGTTGATGAGATTGGGATGAAGCGGCCCAAAGGTTCCATCGGGGCCGGGGTAGCGGAAATAAAACGCGAATTGTCCAGCTTGGACTTGAATCGGCATGGCGCTGGCCGACGGTGGCACGAAATAAACATTCGCCCAAGCTTTCACTCCGAAGATACCGAGGGCTAGCACCTCGGTGCCGACCAGAAGGAATGCGGCGATCACCAGCCCGGTGGCACCGCCAGGAAACGAGGTTATCTTAGCGTCTTTGTCGCGCCCGGAAAACTTCCAGATGAAAATAGCCAGGATGAACTGCGAAGCCAGGAATGCGATTCCGGCCTCAGCCATGGTTTCTTCCATCTGCCGGTCAATCAAGGCGCCGTGGGTAGAGATGTCCTCCGGCATTTCCCATGTATGCCGCAGAATCGGGATGGCAGAAGCTATCGCAATTACGATGATGGTCGCCGCAAAGAATTTCGCCACGATTTCTCGCCTCCTGCTGCCTTTTCCGATACGGGCTGATCACCTTCCGCAAAGCCAGGGCCGATGACGCAGGCCGCGGGTTTAACCCGCGCCATCTTAACTGAACAACTTGAACGTTGGGTGAACTCTTTATGAATAATTGTTCATTTGTTCCCGAAATGAACCGCTTTCGTCGCTGCCCGGACTCATTTCGCCGCGAAAGTGAAATCCGCCGTTGCAGGTTTGCCGCCAGCCACGGTTACTTTTTGGGTCTGGTTTCCCAAATCTTCTTGCCACGCCGTCACCGTATAGCTACCCGCGGGGACGCCATGGATTGTGTAAGCGCCATTCTTGTCGGAGGTCGCGTAGGGACCTTTCACCACAGCGAAGTAGCCGTGCATCCAAGGGTGAATGTTGCACTTCACCGAAATCATTTCCGTTGCCTTCCAACTCGTTATGATGGGCGGCGCTCCGGGCGGCTGGGACTTGTTCCACGGGATATTCCCAGTCATCGGGTTGGGCAACGGGTGAATGTTGTGGGTGGTCGCATCGCTGGTGATGACCTGGAATTTCTGGTCAGCGTCCATGGCCAGGACGTGTGGGATATACTGGCAGCCCTTCTGATCAAAAGTCGGCTGGTCTGAAGGCACTGCGCTGGCCTCGTTACCGGTCAGACCCTCGGAGATATAGAGAACAACATTCTGCAGACCTCCGCCTGACCCAACCACGACGTTCTCGAGCATCACCGGGGTGGTGTGCTGCTTCACGCAGTACGCGTCTTTCGACATATCAATGCCCCTCATGTGCGGAGGAGTACCACTGAGTTTCACCGTCCCGGTAATTGAACCTTCTGCAGCAGCGCTGACCCCCTGGTTCAGACTCAGCACGCCGAGGCCTACAAGTACTAGCACCGATAGTATTGCTGCGAACTTCGAACCGTATTGTTTTTTCATTACTCTCTCCTGAGAACGAATTGCACCGCTTGGTCTGAGACTACTGTGCAGCCACCGGCTTCAATCCTAATTGCTTGGCGATTTGTTTTTCCTTTGCGTTATATGCGTTGTGTGGCTGCAAAGTGCGCAGATAAAACACTAGATCCCACGCCTCGTCGGGCTTGATGTTGTCAACAAACGACGGCATTGGCGTGCCATCCAGGCCGGTCATGAAGATTTTGTAGATATCACGATCGCTGCTGCCGCATTTGGGTCGAGATCCGTCGGTGAAGTTGTAGGGCCAAATAGGTGCTCCAAGATCGTCGGTAAGCGTCGAGGCGGAAGGACCATTGGCCATGCCCTGAACACCGTGGCACTTCCAGCATTGCACTCTTCCGAAAACTTCTTGTCCGGCTTTGACACGCTCGGGAGTTACTTCAGGCTCGGGAGGAATCTGGATGGGTGTTCCTGGCTTTTCTTTCTGCCAGCGGGGAGAGAAGTGCTTGACCCATGCTACGAGATCCGCGCGCTCATCTTTGGTAAAAGTGTTCCAGACAGGCATGCTCGAGCGGTCTAACCCACGGGCAATCGTGTCATAAAGGTCTTCATCGGTGGGCAAGGTACCGGTGGGCGTGGAGCGGCACTTGAATATCCCCAACTGAAAATCGCGCGGCTTCGGCCACATGGGAGGTGCAAGCCACTGCGCAACCTCGCCGTTGCCGTCGCCGAGATCTCCGTGGCAACCAACACAGTATCGGCGATAAAGTGGGGCTGCAGCCTTTGCATTTCCCGTGATATTGCCGATGTGGCTGGTCGATGTCGGCAAATTCAGCCACTCTTGCAACTGAACGGTCGAGACCTGGGCGCTGGCGGGCAGCGAAAACGCCAGAACAGCGGCTGCGCTCATCAACAACGAACACTGTAAGAACGATTTCGTACGCATTGCTGGTCCTCTCCTAGAAGTCGAAGTCAAAGCCGATCAACAATTCGCTCGAGTTCAAATTTTCTCCGGGTGCTGGGCCGGTCCCGTCCTGATGCAGCCAGTTGTATTCGTTGTGCCAGGCGAACCCCGCTCGGCTGGTCATAAAGGGGTTGTAGCGATAGCCGATGGTGTAGGTGCTGATGTTCCCGAAGTTAGAGGGATTCCCCGCAGTGGCCTGTTGCGACATTCGCTCCAACTCATAGCGGCCGATGAAGATCAGCTGTGGACTGTAGACGTAGTGAGCTTCGAAGGTTGCGCCGTTCCAACTGGGCGCGCGCGCTGCCGCGGGAAGAACCGTCCCTGGAGTCGCGTTCGGAAGATCGTTCAGCGCCGTTCCATTGTTTGGGTCCGATGCGTTGCCAAATCCCTGGCCGAACCATACGTTATCCGACCCATGCTGAGTCACGACTTGCAGATCGAAGTGGGGACCGAGGTAGAATTGACCGACGAAGCCCACGCGGTTGAATCCCTTGTTGCCAAGGCCCGAACCAGGGATGGGAACTCCGGCAGAAGTTCGATAGGTGATCGCCGCCTCTCCAACCATGGCATAAAATCCGATACGCTCGACGCCCAGCTTGCCCGCGTCAAAAGCCTGGCTACCGGTGAAGAATCCGGTATAGGAGTTGGCTCCAGTGATCAAACCTACGTTGCCGTCGCTTGAACTGAGAAGGGCGGCGGAGATCCGGGTGCGATCATCCACCGAATGCCCCATGTACTCGATACCGAGTTGGTTATCGCCGATCTGCCCAAAGATGTTGTTATCGCCGACCGGGATGAAGTGATACGTCTGATAAATCCCGCCGTTGCCCGTCAGGGTCAGAATGCGCTTTTCGGAAAGCAGGTTATCTAGCTCAAACTTACCCAGCTTCACGTTGAGCCACGGGCTGCCAAATAAATTATCCAACCGGCCCATGACTGTCTCAAAGTGGAAACTTGCGGTGGCGTCGGAAGAAGGCAGCACATAAAACGAGATATTCTTTTCCAAGGTTCCGCCGGTATGGAAGTCGAGTCCGCTCAAGTCGAAGCCCGAACTTTCGATCCTGGCCTCGGCATTGTTCGTGCCGCCTCCTTCGTCGACCGCTACTCGGCCCGTGCTTACACGGTGCCAGATCGGGGTGATACGGAAGGTGACCGGCCAGTAGGATGGGTTTTGCCAGATCGGAGCATCCCGATCGTTCATGAGCTGATAGCCGTTGTCTTTAAACTTCTGCCCGAAGTAATTCAGCATCGGCCAGGATTCGTGGCAGGCTGAACAACGAAGGCCATATTTTCGGGCGAAGGCGGGTAACGCATAAGCATCTGGCAAGCAGCCAAGGACAAGAATTAGCATCAGCAGGCAACCCGCGAGACTTCTCCGGGATGAGATCATCCAGCCCTCCTAAATACGAATTCACAAAGGCAAAACTATTGGCGAATTCATGGGCAGCACACTCTCAGGTATTGAGAATGCCCGCGGAATTCACAAAAACGCCATCGCTTAGAGTTTCGTTGAAAATGCTGGTTCTGGAGCAAGCCTCACGACAGGAAGCGCAGTGACTCCGCAGCACCCCGAGAAAGACACGTACAGCAGGAGCGGTCATCTGGTCCTCTGTCACGAAGTCTAATTCAAACTGCGACAACTACCTGTAAGTGCGCGTGGACGCACTAATTATCATGTTCGTTAGACCGGTGTCAAGAAAAAATAAGAAAACCTAATTGCCAAAATCGGAAAAAGCGATCAGATGGCCGAGGAAATTGCGGGGTTGCCTACAAAAATTTTAGCGACGATGGCCGCCATTTTCTTCGCCCTAATGCGATCATGTCCAAGCAGGACGGGACGCACAAAGCCGAACACCAGGCCGAGCATTCCCACAGCTTGGGTAAATGCCTCGATCGCGTCTTGCGGCAACGTGACGCAAGATTCGTAGTGTTTCAGACGTTCCATGATCGCCTTGGCACGCACCGAGAGGAGGACCGTGTTCATTACACTGCCGACGGATGGATCAACGATGGCGCGAGGGATGAATACCCGGAGGAAATCGCGGTTTTCCCACATCCGCTCGACTTCGCGATCGACCAAGCGCAGAAATTCATCCGCGAAGTTGGCGGCCGGTCGCAGTTGCTGACTAAGATCCAGCGCTTCCTTGGAGATGCGATTTTCAATCATGGCCGCGAGCAAACCCGCTTTCCCTTTGAAGTAGCGGTGGATGAGGCCTTCCGCGCAGCCGGCGGAAGCGGCGATTTCGCGAGTTGTGGTTCCATCGAATCCCTTGGACGCAAACAGTCCCAAGGCGGCCTGAATGAGCGCCTGTTTCTTGGCGGCCTGATCCCGGGCTCGCCTGGGGATCGCACCATTGCCGTTTCGAGTTTCAGCAAGGGCGAGCTTCGCCCGCGCCGAGGCTTGGTGCTTCCGCATTGTTAAGATATTCATGCCCGGCAGCTTCTGACCAATCCTGCCAGCGACAGTACCATTGCTGTCTCACTCGAGTGTGACAACTTCGTCTATATTTTGTAAAAAAATTGTCAACAATTTGTCACCAAGACCGTGTAGGCCGCTGAATCCGAAGTCTCAATAAGTTGACAGCCGCCCTCAGTGGAGAGTAAGAGGTAGAAACCGGAGATGGCGTTAGAATCGATTGCCAAAAGATCCAAGACCCGGCCAGCAGTTGGAGTGCATGCGGAATATTGATAAAAGGGCGGAAACAATAAAGTCCGTCCGTGCCAAGGGAAATTTACTCGTTGGAATCTGCGCTCCTGCCCCTGGATGCAGGCTTGCGCGCGCTGTGCTCCTGTTTTTTTTCGTGGCTTCCGCGGTGGCTCCTCCTTCCGCGAGCGGACGCAAGAAGCACGAAGATTTTGGTCTGGGCTTCTCCACGGAAGTCTCAGCTCCAGAGAATGAAGTCTTGCAGGCAGTCGAGGCTGTGGTCGACGACGGAATCATTCAGGGGAGCTTCGAATACAACAAGGACAAGTACATCGAGAAAGCGAACGCGGTGGCGTCCTCGGCGTTGTTTCCGGAATGGAAAGAACCAGGCACCGTTTTTTACAAGGTTCGGACCCAGGTTTTAGCGCCGGCAAATTTCGAGGAAACCAGAGACGAAGGCACGCTCGCGGTGCGCTACGTAGTGCAGAGCCGCGACCCCAACCGAACGATTTTGCGCATCGACGCAGTGTTTGTCGAAGATTTCCGCCGCACCGTGCATGCTTCGGATGGCAGCGTTGAGAGCGCCGAGTACAAAGACATACAGGATCACGTCGACGCACTCGAATTACAAAGGACTGAGGCGCGGCAGGGCGAGAAACACCGTCAGGAGGAGCTGGCCCGGCAGGCGCTCGAACGCAAGAGCGAAGAGGATGAAGCGGTCGCACTCGCTGCCGCCCAAAGCTCCGCGCAGGCTTTGGAAAAGCATGTTGAGGATCTCCGGCGACAGGCGGAGCGAGTGATTAGAGTTCCGGGCGCGCAACTCAAGTCTGCTCCCTTTCGCACTGCCTCGAATTTGAAGTCTCTCGATGCGGGCACTGAAGTCGTGATTGTCGTTGCCACGCCATACTGGTTTGGCATCGAAACCGAGGATGGGCAGCACGGTTGGATTCATCGCGACCAGCTGGAGCCGCTGCCGTGAGGCCTCTGCGTCTGAAGTCGGCTTCGACACTTCTGATATTCTGCCTCGCCATCCCGATCATCTTGGCGCAGTTCAGCGATGCCCAGAGCGCTCCTTACGAACGCACATTTGCCCAATCGAAGGCAACGGTGGAGAGAGCCATCAAGCAGGTACAGACCTCGGCCTCCGGGCGCTTGCCGGTATTGGATGGCTTCGCATCTGCTGGAGATCGTCCCTTAGATCACTTCCAGCGTGGCTATTATCAGTGCGCCATCCAGGTGAGTTCGACGCCCACCGGAGGCGCGCTAGTGCGGGTCAGCGCCAAAATTACCGCATGGTATGCCGATCCCGCTTCATCGAACTCCGGGTATCAGGTGCTGCCGTCCAACGGCCGCCTGGAGAACGATTTTCTGGACCGCCTGACGGATGCGCTCGGCAGCAAGCCGATATCCGCGGCCACCGCCGCTCCTCCGGTCTCAACCCCTGCGCGGACTGCGGACTCGGCGCCTTCGCGAACTAAGGACGCACCCGACGCACCAACACCTGCTATCCCAGCGCCGATGCCGAGCAGCGCACCGCCCGGAGACTCGATAGCGAACTCGAAGCTCCCTGTGGAGACGGCGAGTTCGCCCTTCAAACTGGGAAGTGGTGCCAACTCGGACTTGGCTACCCAGAAGGCGGTTGCGGACAAACATATGGAAGAGCTCACCAAAGAAGCGAAGGGACTCGATGAAATTCTCCGCAACCAGGCCCACCCCAAAAATCTGGTCGCAGTCAAGAAGTCAAACACTCCAGTTCTGGTGAGCCCAGTCGAAGGCGCCAAAGTCTTGTTTCTTGCCACTGCCGAAGATGAATTTGAGATTCTCGACCTGAACGCGAACTGGGTTCACGTGCGGATCTCGGGACTTTCTCGGGGATGGATTCGGCGCTCGAGTCTCGAGGTACCGGAAGATTTCGCATCCGATGCGAAGCCTGAAAATCCCTCAGCCGCGGCCAACGCGGAACAATTTCAAGTCAAGAACGAGGAAATCGCGTCTTTCCCTGGGACCTGGCAGCCGCTTCGCGGACAAACCGTGAAGATTGTAACCGTGCAGAGAGCAAGCGGAGTCGCGTCGGACACCAGTTCGCGAATAAAGTTGGAATTCGCAAGATCTCTGTTTCAGAAAGAATACGCTGAGTTGACGCAAGCTCCCACCGCTGCAGCGGGCGTGGTGTTGATTTTCGATTCGGAAGATGGCGGAATGGCGGCCGCGACCTTGCCCGTTCTCCAGGAATGGAAAGCGGGCACGCTCTCGGACCAAGCCTTCTGGCGGCGCTGCTTCTTCGATCCTCCAGAGACATTCGCTGCTCCAGCCGGTCAGTAGTCAAGAAGGTCGGAAGCGTCGGGCGCGGAAGGTTCTGACCTCATCGGGCCAGTTTCTAAAATCGCCGTGTCGCGCAAACTTTTGCGAGTCCTGCGCAGATTTTATCTGTGCCGCTTGAAGTTGACTCGTCACCAGCCGGGGCTGGCCTTTGCTGTGCTGGCAAGCGATTAATGGCCCCTATAAGCTGAGCTTTCGATTGTGCATCGTGATCTAAGAAACTAGCAAACTCCGCCGGCGCCCAGGTGAATAAGAACTTGGCGTCGCCGGTTTTTTCCTTCTATCCTTTGTCTTCTATCCAACGATTGGTTCGTCAATCAGCCAGCCTGAGCGCCTCGAAGCGCAAAGCAAAGTAAGGCCCGATCCGACGCACGAAAGTCTTGCATACCGTGCGCAGAAAGTTGCAGCCCGTTTTCTGAAATGACGCGCCAGAAGCGGATTCTGCTTGACATGGTCCTTTCGGTGTGTAAGATTTCTCCCGCTTCCAGCTCTCAACTTTCCACCGTCTTCTGCAAGTTGAGCGGCTGATTCTAGCCACGGGGTAGGACCCGGACTTTGACCATCAACACCCGGGAAGAATTCCAGTGGAAACTACTGCGGCAGGAGGCAGTGCAAAACGCCACGGATTCGAACCAGGGTTTCGAGTAAGCCTGATCAGAACCAACCAAAAAACTGGAGGAGATAAATGGTTAAGTCACCACTCGTACGCGTACTACTTTGCCTGGCAGTTTTGGCGCTCGTCGGCGTCACCGCGCTGGCATTGGGAACCAAGCCTAACTACGTCCTAACCAACAACGGAAGAACCGCAGTCGCCACCAAAGGGCCGTCCGTCGTCACGCCAAGGAGCCCCCAATCGGACGCGGGTCTCAAGACAATCGCAGGCAACCTCAGCACCTACCCGTACGGCACGTACTTCTGCTGCTTTGGCAATACCATCTCTGGCGGCGGGTCGGACTTTCTCAGTACTCAATTCTGGGAGGCCATTCCGTTCACGCCCGCAGCCGATGCCACTGTAACTCGCATGGAAGTTTCGGTTGGCGCGTTTGACACAGCAGATGCGGGTGCATTTCAGATTCAACTTCTTGCTGACAACAATAACTCGCCTGGAGATGCCATTAAGACGTTCGATATCAAGACTGAGCCTATCTATGGAACTTGCTGCACTCTTGATGTAGGCAACGACAAGGCTGGTATTGCCGTCACCGCAGGTACGCAGTATTGGATTGCCGTTACCACTTCCAAAAAGCAAACCACCCTAGCGGGTGGCTGGGCTTTCAACAGCACTGACATGAGATCGCACGAAGTCGCAAGCTGGTGCTCACCAAAAGACACATACTGCAGCGACGGTGGAGTGTGGGTGGTCGGTCAGAGCGGCGATCCGCTGCCCGGCTACGCCGTTTTAGGAAACTGAGACCGCATCGAGATTGTTTCGCTTGAATTGGAGCAGTTGTATTGGGAACGGTATCCCGCCGACGTCGAGCCTAAATAGGGCTCGGCGTCGGTTTTTGGTTCCATTGGCGCAACCGGATTCGTAGCGGATTCAAAAGATCCGGGTCGAGAGATCTTGCTTGCTAGCCCTCGTGATCCAAGCAACCTGCCTTCGTGGGACCGCGTAAGAGCAGTGCCCTTCGCGCCTTAAAGTTCCCGCTCCCAGCAGTTGGCGCATCATTCCATTTTCTCCATCGCCAGGTGGAGCTTGGTGCCTAGGCCCTCCGCGCAGCCCTTCTATTTTTCCGGCGAGAAGCCCTGCTAATGGAAATCGCTGAACGGACGATATGTCATTAGAGCGGAGGGACCCTGCCCTTGGCGAACCTTGAACCTCGATTGCTGAAGCGGGACACGCTCCAGAACACGCGAGGCCACGACAGCCGTCTCACGCCCGCGGGAATCCCCGAAGCTGGAAAGGAACGGCAGTCATGAGCGACAGCGATATCGTCCAGGATTTTCTGGTCGAGAGCAATGAAAACCTGGACCGGCTGGACCGGGATCTCGTCGGCCTGGAGAAGAATCCGCAGGACCGGGACGCGCTGGCTGGCGTGTTTCGTACCATTCACACCATCAAAGGTACGTGCGGCTTTTTAGGCTTTAACAAACTGGAGAAAGTGGCGCACGTCGGCGAGAATCTTCTCACCCGCTTGCGCGACGGGCAACTGACGCTCGACCGGGAACTTACCACAGCGCTGCTGGGCATGGTGGATGCCGTCCGCCAGATGTTGGGTAGCATCAAAGTGAGCGGGGCGGAAGGCGAGCGCGACGACAGCGAACTGATTGCCACCTTGACCCGCCTGCAGCAAGTGCCCGAAGCGGCCGCGAAGACCAAGGCCGCACCCTTGCCGAAAGCTATTCCCGAAAAACCCGAGCCGCCTTTAATCGGCGACATTCTGATGCGACAGGCTGGCGTCACTTCGGCGGAGATCAATCTGGCGGCTGTGCGGCAGGACGACGGCGATCCACGTCGCTTGGGCGAGATTCTGGTGGAACACGGCGCGGCCGGGGCCGCCGATATCGTGGACGCACTGCGCGCCCAGCAGACCACCGCCGAGCCTCGAAAAAAGAAAGATGATTCGCCGCGCAAACCCGCGCGCGGGAAAATCGGCGGCCTGTTGGTCGAGCGCGGGCAGGTGCAACCTGCCGACATCGCGCGGGCGCTCGAACAGCAGGAACACGGGGATCGTCGTCTCGGCGAAATTCTCGTGGCCCTGGGATTGGCCAAGCCGGAAGACGTCTTGGCAGCCCAGCAAACTCTGGAAGCCAAGCCGCACGACACCGGTCCTGAAAGCATTCGCGTGGGAGTCAACCTGCTGGACAAGCTGATGATGCTGGTCGGCGAACTGGTGCTGGCCCGCAACCAACTCGTACAACTCACGAATGCGTTGGAAGACACCGGCCTGCAAGCGGTTTCCGAACGCATGAACCTGATCGTCACCGAGCTGCAGGCACAAGTCATGAAGACGCGGATGCAGCCGATTGGGAATATCTGGGGACAGTTTCCGCGCACCGTGCGCGACGTGGCGCTCGGTTGCGGCAAAGAAGTGGGCATCGAGATGGAAGGCAAAGAGACCGAACTGGACAAGACCATCATCGAGGCGATCAAGGATCCGCTCACGCATCTGGTGCGCAATTCGGTCGACCATGGCATCGAACTTCCGGAAGCGCGCGTGAAGGCGGGCAAGGATCGAGCCGGACGGCTGATCCTGCGTGCCTTTCATGAGGGCGGTCAGGTCAATATCGAGATCAGCGACGATGGCGCGGGGTTGAACCTGGAGCGCATTCGCAAGAAGGCGGTGGAACGCGCATTGATCACGGCCGAACAGGCGGCGCACATGCCGGAGCGCGAGATCTTCAACTTGATCTTTCTGCCGGGATTTTCTACTGCGGAGAAGGTGACCAACGTCTCGGGCCGCGGTGTAGGCATGGATGTGGTGAAGACCAACGTGGAAAAGATTGGCGGCACGGTGGAGGTTCAGTCCACGCTGGGGCGGGGCACGACGGTGCGGGTCAAGATTCCGTTGACCCTGGCCATCATCCCGGCGCTGGTGGTGACCTGCGGTGGCGATCGCTATGCGATTCCGCAAGTCAGCTTGCTCGAACTGGTGCGGCTGGAGGCGGACGAAGTGGGGAAGGGCGTCGAATTGGTTCATGGCGCGCCCGTCTACCGGCTGCGCGGACGTCTGCTGCCGCTGGTGTATCTCAGCCGCGAACTGAAGCTGGCCGCGGATACGCGTTCGGCTGCGAAAAGCGACGGCGCGGTCAACATCGTGGTGCTGCAAGCCGATGATCGGCGCTTTGGCCTGGTGGTCGATCAGATTAATGACACCGAAGAGATCGTGGTCAAGCCGCTGCGCAAACAGCTCAAGACGGTAAAAACCTTTGCCGGCTCCAGCATCATGGGGGACGGCAAAGTGGCGCTCATTCTGGACGTGCTGGGCTTGGCGCAACGTTCGGGCGTGGTCACGGAAAGCCGGGGCCGCGCCTTGACAGAAAAAATCGCGGAAGCGGCGGCGACCGAAGGCGAGAAGCAAACCTTCCTGCTGTTCGCGGGGCCAGGCGATTCCCGCATGGCCATTCCGTTGAGCACGCTGGCCCGCCTGGAAGAATTTCCGGTGGCGCAAGTGGAGATGTCGGGCAGCCAGTGGGTAACGCAGTATCGCGGGCAGATCCTGCCCCTGGTACGCCTCAATGTGGTGCTCGAAGAGCGGCGCAATAAACTGCGCGCCTTGCAAGCTCCGCCCACCGCGGATTCCGGTCCGATTCAGGTGCTGGTGCTGAATCACGAGGAACGCTCGTTTGGTCTGGTGGTGGATCGGATCTTGGACATCGTTGAAGACCGGGCAGACGTGCGGTCTCCGGCGACCCGGGCAACGGTGCTCTACTCCGTGGTCATCGGGGAGCGGGTCACGGAAATGCTCGACATTCCGGCCATCCTGCGCAGCGTGGATGTAAATGCTGCGCGAACTGGCCCCGCCACGAGAGCGGCGGAGGTTGCGAACTAAACCATGGCCCACACTTCCCAGTTTTGCACCTTCTATCTGGATAAGCTGCTGTTCGGGGTGGAATTGAAAGGCGTGCAGGAGGTTATCCTCACCCTGGAAATGACCAAGGTGCCGCTGGCGCCGGAGGTGGTGAGCGGACTGATCAACCTGCGCGGCCAGATTGTGACCGCGGTCGATCTGCGGCGGCGGCTGGAACTGGAACCCGCACCGCCGGGCATACAGCCGATGAACGTGGTGGTGCGCTCCGAGGACGGCGCCGTCAGCCTGCTGGTGGACGAAATCGGCGACGTGGTCGAAGTCGAGGAAGCCACCTTCGAACCGCCCCCGGAAACCTTGCGCGGTTCGGTCCGCGCGATGATCGTGGGAGTTCACAAACTGAACGACCGCCTCATGCATGTGCTCGACATCGAAAAAGCCTGCCGCATGGCGGAAGTGGCGGAGACCGTGGCAGTGAGCCGATAGCCGCGCACTCTGGGAGCGTTGTGGTTGTGAATTTGGAAGTCTGGGGACAATGAAAATGAGAGTGACGTTGGGGACGAAACAAGGGTTGGGCTTGGGCGTGATCCTCGCCTTGATGGTCTTTGTGTTGGGGCATAGCCAGAAGGAAACGCGTTCCGATTCTCGGTTTAGGGCAGGAACCAGGAAAGATGCTTAACCACATGAAACTTACGCCGAAGATCGCTGGTTCAATTGCGATCACCCTGCTGGTCACATCGATCGTAGGCTTCTTCATCACGCAAAACCGGATCAACACGCAGGCTCAGGACGCCTTCGTCGACAAGCTGCGAAAGACAGACGGGATGGCGGGTGCGGTGCGCACGTACTTCTCCTCGAACGTGGACGTCTATGTTCCTAATCACGAGTTTAAGCAGGTGAAGCAGGTTCCGGTTGTTGTCGCCTGGAGCATTGCTCGTGACTATGCCGAGTCTCAAGGCATGAAATTCTCCACGCCGTCGCTGCATCCCCGCAACCCGCAGCACGCGCCCGACGACTTCGAACGCGAGGCCCTCACAAGATTCGAAAGCAACAGCGAACTGAAGGAGTACTTCAAGCGCACGCTTGTCGACGGTCAGGAAGTAATGCGCTACGCCCAGCCGGTACGTTTGACAGAGGATTGCCTGTTTTGTCATGGCGATCCGGCGGGAGCGAAAGATCCGTTCGGCTACGCAAAAGAGGGAATGAAAGTAGGCGATCTGAGGGGAGCGTTTGTGGTTACCGCTCCACTGACGGCGATGCGGGAAGCAGCTACTGGCAACAGCTTAGCACTTTTGCTATTGAGCGCAGTGACGATGTTGTTGACCGCGGGAGTCGTCTTTTTCCTAGTTCGACGCGTCGTCGTTCGACCCGTGGTGGCGGCTGCGGCTCTGGCAAATCAAATTGCCAACAACAACCTGACCGCGGCTGACATCGAGGTTCGTGCTCACGATGAGATTGGCGACGCCGGAGCAGCTCTGAACAAGATGAAGAACAATCTTCATGGGGTGATTCAGTCCATCGCCGGTTCGGCGCTTCAAGTCGGCAGCGCCAGCGAGGAACTGAATACCACCAGCCAGCAGATCACCGCCAACTCGGAAGAAACTTCGGCCCAAGCCGATGTAGTTTCAAAAGCCGCACAGGCGGTCAGCCAGAACCTCCAGACGGTCGCGACCGGGGCCGAAGAGATGGGGGCCAGTATCAAGGAAATCGCCAAGAACGCAACCGAAGCCGCGAAGGTCGCAACCTCCGCTGTTAGGGTCGCTGAGGCGACGACTGCCACCGTGTCCAAGCTGGGCGAATCCTCCAATGAGATTGGTCAGGTCATCAAAGTCATCACTTCCATAGCACAACAGACCAATCTGCTGGCGCTGAATGCCACCATTGAAGCCGCCCGCGCGGGCGAAGCCGGCAAAGGTTTTGCTGTCGTCGCCAATGAGGTGAAAGAACTGGCCAAGGAAACCGCCAGGGCCACGGAAGATATCAGCCGCAAGATCGAAGCTATCCAGAGCGACACCAAAGCGGCGGTGGATGCCATTGCATCGATCAGCGGAGTGATCAACCAAATCAGCGACATTTCGGGCACGATTGCCACGGCGGTGGAAGAGCAGAACGCGACCACCAATGAGATGTCACGCAACGTGAGCGAAGCGGCGCAGGGCAGTGGCGAGATCACCAGCAATATTGCGGGTGTGGCGGAAGCGGCACAAAGTACGACGCGAGGCGCCACCGATACTCAAAAGGCAGCGCAGCAACTGGTGGAAACGTCGGCGCAACTTCGCCGCCTGGTTGAGCAGTTCAAGATCACGGCCGGCAATGGCCACGAAGAACGCGCTGCGCAGGATCAACCGCGGCACAAGGCAGCCCACGCGGGTGCGTAAGAACGCCCAGCCAGAGCCGATGAGGCCTAGGGAGCGATCGGAGCCGGGGCGGGATGGACGATGAGTACAGAGAGAAGCGCAATGCAATGGACGATCAAAAAGCGATTAGCCACCCTGACCATCAGCGGTTTGGTATTTGTAGCTGCCGTCAGTGCGACCGGATATTGGGGCATCACCTCGGTCGAGAAAGCCACCATCCAGGTGGCAGCCACTGGCATGGCGATTCGCAGTCACATCGAAGCCGGCACTTTCAATGACATGACCTGGGCGGATATTTCCGCTATCTTTGCGAAAAAGGGGCAAGAGCAGCAAGACAACGTGGACAACCTGGCTCTGCACTCTAAAATGCTGGCTCAAGGTATTGCCACAGCACGACAATCGGCTATGGACCCCGCCATTCAATCGGCGTTGGACGATGAGGGCCGCTTGGTCCAACAATATCTGAGCGCGGTTGATTCACTCTCCAAAGACATCGTGCGGGATCCATCCAAAGTTGACTCCGGACCGTGCTATCGGCTTTATCAAGACCTCCAGGCAAAAATTGGGGACAGCAGCGACCAGTTGGAACAAAGCGGAAAGCAAGCCGTAATGAATGCAACCGGCAAAGCCAGGCGGGCTACGCGCGCCATGTTTGCGATGTGCGGATTTTCGCTGCTGCTTTTGCTGGCAATCGCCACCTGGGTCGGATTCAGTATCACCCGCCCCTTGGACTTATTTTCCAGCAAATTCAAGGCGATGGCGGAAGCCAACGACCTCACCGCCCGAGTGGATCAGGAGCGCCAGGATGAGATCGGACAGTTGGGCAGATGTTTGAATCTGTTCGTCGAGAAGGTGCACGACCTCTTGACCCAGATCGCCGACAGCGCAGAGCACGTCTCCAGCGCAAGTGAGGAGCTCAGTGCCACGAGCCAGCAGATCACCGCCAACTCCGAGGAAACCTCGGCCCAGGCCGACGTGGTTTCTAATGCTACCCGGCAAGTCAGCCAGAACCTGCAGACCGTCGCGACCGGCGCCGAAGAGATGGGCGCCAGCATCAAAGAGATCGCCAAGAACGCTACCGAAGCCGCCAAAGTCGCGACCTCCGCCGTCAAAGTCGCCGAAACTGCTACCGAAACTGTCTCCAAGCTGGGTGATTCCTCGACGGAGATTGGGAACGTCATCAAGGTCATCACCTCGATCGCGCAGCAGACCAACCTGCTGGCCCTGAACGCGACCATTGAAGCCGCCCGCGCCGGCGAAGCCGGCAAGGGTTTTGCCGTCGTGGCCAACGAGGTCAAGGAACTGGCCAAAGAAACCGCGAAAGCCACGGAAGACATCAGCAACAAGATCGAAGCCATTCAGAGCGACACCAAAGCAGCGGTGGACGCCATTGCCTCGATCAGCGGAGTGATCAACCAGATCAACGATATTTCGAACACCATCGCCACGGCGGTGGAAGAGCAGAACGCAACCACCAACGAAATGTCGCGCAACGTGGCAGAAGCGGCGCAGGGCAGCGGCGAGATCACCAGCAATATTGCGGGGGTGGCGGAAGCGGCGCAAAGTACGACGCG
This sequence comes from uncultured Acidobacteriota bacterium, assembly GCA_963762385.1. Taxonomy (GTDB): domain Bacteria; phylum Acidobacteriota; class Terriglobia; order Terriglobales; family Acidobacteriaceae; genus JABDBE01. The sequence goes on from CAVXKN010000004.1 coordinate 1,396,288, forward strand.
AGGCGCAACCGATACCCAGAAAGCGGCAGAGGCTATGGTGCAAATGTCCGCGCAACTACGCGGCTTGGTCGCGCAATTCAATCTCAAGGCCAAAGATGACGAGATGGGCGCAACCTCCCACGAACCAGAGAAGGGAAGGGTGGCCCATGCAGGCGCTTAAGCTCGGCGCGATTATGGTTCTCGTGGCCGCTGGCTCAACCATGAAACGGATCTACACGAATTGATATGACACCCATTCGCATCCTCGTCGTGGACGACTCCATCGTAATCCGCAAGGTGCTCTCCGACACATTGTCCGCGGACCGGGCGCTGGAGGTGGTTGCCACGGCGAGCGATGGACGCATTGCCCTGGCCAAGATTCCGCTGCTTAAACCCGACCTGATTACGCTCGACGTCGAAATGCCGGTTATGGACGGTTTGGAAACTCTTGCGGCAGTGCGCAAACTGTATCCCAAACTCCCCGTTATCATGTTCAGCACGCTTACCGAGAATGGCGCCGCGGCAACCCTCGATGCACTCGCGTTGGGAGCATCGGACTACGCCACCAAGCCCAGTAATACCGGCAGTCCCGCGGTTGCGATCGAACGCATTCGCGCCGAGCTCATCCCCAAGATCAAGGCGCTGTGCGGCGTTGCCCCTCTGAAACTTCTGCCGCTACCGGGATCCCGGCCAGCTTTGAAAGCCCGGGTCAAGTCCACCTCGCGGATCGAAATTGTGGCCATCGGAACTTCGACGGGTGGTCCGAATGCTTTGGCGGAAGTCTTGCCGCGGATTCCGAGCGACTTTCCCGTTCCCATCGTTGTGGTGCAGCACATGCCGCCCATTTTCACCCGGTTGCTGGCAGAGCGGCTTGCCAGCCGCTCTGCGATTCCTGTCGAAGAGGGCAGTGCGGGGGCAATTCTCTCGCCCGGACACGCCTGGATTGCGCCGGGGAATTTTCATATGAAGGTGATACGTACGGGTTTAACTTCACGGCTGAATTTGAATCAGGGACCTGCGGAAAATTCTTGCCGCCCCGCCGTCGATGTGCTTTTTCGCTCGGTAGCCGCCGCCTACAGTGCCAACGTTCTGGGAGTGGTAATGACCGGCATGGGCTCGGATGGCGTGCTCGGAGCGCAGGACATTCGCGACGCCGGCGGCGACGTCATTATCCAGGACGAGAATTCTTCCGTAGTGTGGGGCATGCCTGGTCTGGTGCACGCCTCGGGACTGGCGGACGCTGCCTATCCGCTCGATCAGTTGGCGCCGGAGATCACGCGCCGTGTGCTGCAGAGCCGCGCCTCGCAATCTGGGGCGGGCTTGAAGAACTTCGCCAGGTTGGAGCGGACCGCAAAATGACCATCGTCACTCAACCCGCAGTTGCGTCGCCGGGGGCGAACAAAGCCGATGTCGTCGACCCGGTGTACCGGCAGATCCGCGACTTGGTGTACAAGGTTTCGGGCATCTACAAAGCCGAGGACAAACTTTATCTTTTGGCCGATGGCTGCGGCCGGCGGATGAAACAGCTGGGGTCTCGGACTCCGCGCGATTATTGGGACCAGCTGACGGCGCAGCCCAGCCGCGATGGAGAATTGCGGCAACTGCTGAACGAAATCACCATCGGCGAGACCTGCCTGTTCCGCAGCCAGCCGCAACTCGACGCGCTGCGGAAAGTCATCCTGCCGGAGATCGTTGGAGAGAAAGTCAAGCAGACAACAAAACGGTTGCGTATCTGGAGCGCGGGATGCTCTACCGGCGAGGAGTCCTACACCCTGGCCATGAATATGCTCGAAGAAAAAGATCGGCTGCTCCAAGGCTGGACGGTGGAGATTCTCGCCACCGACCTCAATGACCGTTCCGTCGAAACCGCCAAGGCCGGAATCTATGGCGACTACGCGGTGCGCAATACGACGGAGTATTACAAGCGGAAATACTTTGTGACTATCGACGATAAGAAACTGCAGGTCCGCCCAGAGGTGAAAAAGCTGATCACCTTCAGCCGGCTGAATCTGCAGGATGATTCCAAGATGCTTTTCATGAAGGGCATGGACCTGATTTTCTGTTGCAACGTGCTGATTTATTTTGACGGAGTCTCGAAGTCGAAAGTGATCAGTCATTTTTTCAGCAACCTTAATTATGGCGGTTACTTTTTTCTCGGAACTTCGGAATCGCTGATGAAATTGAATGAGCAGTTTCATTTGGTTCATTTTCCTGGAACCATCGCGTACTGGAAACCATCCCTGGGTAGTGGCAAGCTATGACCGCATCCTTCACCGCAAGCATCCGTGAGCGCGTGCAGCAGATCGAAACCATGCCGGCGATCCCCGCCGTGTTTGTGCCCTTGCTGAAATTGCTCAGTAATTCGGCCGAGGACGCGAAGGTGGACGAGGTGGTGCGTCTGGTGTCGTATGACAACACCGTGGCCGCGCAATGCCTGCGGGTAGCGGCCTCGCCCTTATTCGGCATGGCACAGCCGCCCAAGTCCATTAAGGCAGCGGTGATTAGCCTGGGCCTGCGGCGGGTCGAAACCATTCTTCTGACCTGCTGCATGGGGCAAGCTTTCCCGGCCATGAAGTGGGTGCTGGATCCGGCTGTGTTCTGGAGGCACTCTCTGGGGTGCGCCCTGGTATGCCGCAAATTCAGCGAGAAGCTGGCGGCTGCCGACCAGGAGAAGGCGTATATGGCCGGCCTGCTGCACGATATCGGGTTCATGGTGAACTGCCTGGTTTTTCCTCAGGAGTTCGCCAGGGCGATGGAGCACGCCTGCCAGGAGGGAATTCCGCTGGGCGAGGCAGAACAGGCCACCATGGGATTCACCCACTGCGAGACTGGGCGGGCGCTGGCGGAAAAATGGACGCTGTCGGACGACGTCGTCGATGTGATTGCGCACCATCACACCGTCGAACAAAACCAGAAGGCACAGCCGCTGGCCGCGCTGGTTCACCTCAGCGACCTGCTTTGCCGCATGCGCGGCCTGGGTTACGGATACTACGAGCGACACAAGGTAGACTTGGTATCCGACCCGGCGTGGGCCATCCTTCTGCAGCAACACCGCGATCTGGAAGGGGTGGATCTGGTGCGATTCACCTTTGAACTGGACGAAGCGGTCGAGGAGATCCAAACCCTGGTCGCTACAGTGTTCGGCTGAGCGCCAGCGCGCAGCTGAACCCTGAGTTGCCCTGATTTATTATTTTGATTTGCTTAGCCCCGGATCTGGAGGCGGACAAAAAAGGGCGCGCCTTCAAACAACAGCTTGAGGTCAAGGACAGCAGCATTGCCCAGAGAGTGCGTACTATAGTTTTTTCCCGTAATTACGATGGGCACAGAGAGCATGCAGCCGTCGCTCAGCCCGGGAATCTTGTTCTTAAAGTTGCCAGCCACCATATTGCAGACTTCGCCGAGGGCATCGGACACCTCGCGGCTCCCGTCGACGGCTTCCACGGCAAGCATCTTGGAGGCGATGAGCGTCGCCGACTTTGCCCCACAAGAGACCGTCATTGTGCCACACAATTTTCCGGCCAGCCCTACAATAGACGTCGTATCGTGGAAACCGTCTACCGCCAGCTCCGGTACTGCCAATTGGCAGCCCAGCATCATCTCGAATACTTCGCGCGTGGCCAATTCCATTACCGGGAGCCACTCGCTGTGGTCGTTTTTCGTGGTGGCCGACTCATTTAACGGCTTCATGGTTGCCTCGGCAGGCTGCTGGTTGCTCATAGGTCCGCTTCGGGATCTATCGGCAGGGAAGTGGCAAGACTTGAAAGAGCGGACAGCGCGGAAGTCGTCTTGATTGGTATGCTCGGGGCATTGCTCAAACACGATTGAGAGTGATGACGCCTCGGTAGCACGCTAACCCGGTGTCGGGTCACTGATCAACACCAGGCTGCTTTGCGCTGGAGTGTGCAACCCGCACTCCGTCTTGTTGAAACCGGACCAGCGCCCGGCTCGCGCATCTTCTCCGGGCAGCACACTTCGCGTGCAATGCGTGCAGCCAATGCTGGGATAGCCGCGATCGTGCAGCGGATTATAGGGCAAGTCGTGGTCATGAATGTATCGCCAGACTTTTCCCGTGGTCCAATCGGCGAGCGGGTTAATCTTGACTAGATGAAACTTGGCATCCCATTCCACTTTGAGCGCGCCGGCCCGGGCCGCGGTCTGCTCACGACGGATGCTGGTTACCCAAGCCCGCAACTCCGACAACTTCTTGCGCAGTGGTTCGACCTTTCTGAGATTGCAGCAAGCATCCGGATCGCGTCCCCAGAGTTCCCGCCCATACAACCCTTCCTGATCTTCGGGTGTGAACGCTGACCTGAGCCTCTGCACTCTGATGCCGTAGCGTTTCTCAATTTGCTCCATCAAGCTGTAGGTCTCAGGAAATAAAAAGTTGGTGTCGAGCGTGAAAATGCGGAAAGCCGGTTGCACCCGGGCAGCGATGTCAATAAGCACCATGCCCTCTGGTCCAAAGCCCGATGCGATTTCGACATAGCCTCCGAAAGTTACGAAAGCCCAGCGCAGCAAGTCTTCTGGACTCCACTGCTCGACTAGCTGATGAATTCTTTCCACTCCGTTTTTCATGCTCCCTGCTCCTCATCTCCGAGTGCGGCGCTCGAACTGCGTGAAAGTTCTGGATCGGTATGCATCAACGGAGAAGGCTCGCTCAGGGGCCAACCGTTCCAGTATCTGAAACTCGGGGATCTAAGTCCTTCGATTGAAAAACGATCGCCCGCATGGCGCAGAACTTCTCCGATCACCAGCAGCGTCGGCGCGGGAAGGCGTGGTGCATCAGCCAGGTTGCCCACATCAGTTGAAAAAATTTGTTCTTCCGAAGTTGTAGCCCGTGAAACAATCGTGCACGATGTTTCGGCCGGCAGTCCGGCGCCGCGGAGTTTGCGGGCAATTTCTGAGTAGTGGTGCCCGGGCATGTAAACCACGACCGTCGCCCCTAACGAAACCAGAGCTGGCCAATTGGTTGGATCGGCGCCGCTGGCCGAATGTCCTGTCAGAAAAACCAGGGCGTGGGAAGATTGTCGATGGGTCAGCGGAATTTGCGCCGTCGATGCGGCCCCCAACGCGGCCGTGATGCCGGGAACAATTTCAAACTCGATATTCGCTTTACGCAAGGCTGTGATTTCCTCGCCGACGCGCCCAAAGATGAGCGGATCGCCGCCCTTGAGGCGCACCACCCGCAAACCCGATGCCGCCAAAGTGACCATGAGAAAGTTGATCTCTTCCTGGGTGACGCTCTTTTTCCCGCAACGCTTGCCGACATTGCGAATTTGCGCGTGGTCCGGAGCGAGTTCGAGAATCTGTGCGCTGACCAAGTCGTCGTGCAAAACGACATCCGCCAGTTTCAGCACGCGGGCAGCCTTGAGCGTGAGCAATTCGGGATCGCCAGGTCCAGCGCCCACAAGGTAAACTTTGCCTGTCATACAGCAGCGCCCCTTTTATTGGTGTTCGAGTCCGCTGCGAGCGCGGCCTCGAATGCGTCGACGCTGGCCAGTGATTGCAGCAGATCTCGCTTGCGCTCTGGGTCAAGATTGCTGGCGAGAACTTTTCGGCGAGTCTCACCCAGTTCTGCGACCCAATGCGCGTATCCCGGACCGAACTGGCGCTCCAGTTGTTGGCGGATTTTCTGCGCCAGCGATGGACTCTGCCCCGAGGTCGAAACTGCAATCTGCAGGTCGCCGCGCTGAACCACCGCCGGATAATAGAAATCGCACTGCTCAGGAACATCGACCACGTTGCAAAGAATCCGGCGAGATTCTGCTTCACCAAATACAGACTCATTCAGATCACGCGAAGATGTGGCCACGACGACCAGAAAGACATTGTCCAAATCCGAAAGAACAAAACTGCGCTCTTCGAGAACGATTTGGCCCGCACGCGCCCACTCCTGCACGGCTTCGCTGGCTTGGTGCGCCACCACGCGAATCCTGGCTCCGGTCGACAATAGGCCACGAATTTTGGGCTCGCCGACTCGTCCCGCGCCGACGACAAGCACGTGGCGGCCATCCAGTTTCACGAACATCGGAAATAGACTCTTCACTGCATCGCACCTCTAACCTTTGACTAGCCTTCGATTCCGTGTGGCACTCGCCCCGGCGATAGATCGCGAGGAACTGGCTCTACGATTTCTCCAGCTAGAAACGCCCGCAGTTCGGCGTCGCCGTGGCGTGTGAAAAACTGTCGTAGGTTCTCGCTGCCAGAACGATCGAGCAAATAGCGACGCAGAAGGCGTTCAATCGCCTCCGGCACTTCGCTGGCCAGGCAGCGATAGCCAACCGGACGCGCTATCGACTGATGCAGCCCAACCGCACCTCCCAGGCAGAAGTAATACGCGTCCAATATGCGGTCATCTACTTTCAGCTTTTTGCCTTCGATCCCAATGTCGGCAATCCAGTGTTGGCCGCAACTATTGGGGCATCCGGTAACGTGCAGTTTCAAATGTTGCTCGAAGCCAGGGAGCCGATCTTCCAGTTCTTCGACCAGCCATCGCGAAAAGCTCTTGGTCTCGGTGATGGCGAGTTTGCAAAATTCTGTGCCGCTGCAGGCGACGGCTCCACGCCAGAAAGGCGAGCCGCCTACGCGTAGTCCAACCGCATCGAGTTCTTTCGCCAGCGCCTCGGCTTGCAGCTGCGGTACATTCACCACCAGCAGGTTTTGCATGTTTGTGGTTCGCAATTCGCCGTTGGCGAAACGATCCGCGAGATCAGCCGCGTTGCGCATTTGTTCGCCCGTGATTCGTCCGCGTAATACCGTAGCTCCCACGTAGCAATAGCCAGGCTGTTTCTGCGCCTGGATTCCGATGTGATCGCGGTAAACGTCAGCCGGCGCTTCCTCTGGTGCCGCGGGATCCAAACGAAATCCAATCCTCCGCTCGAGTTCTTTCTGGAAGTCGTCGGCGGTCCAGCCGTGCCGCAGAAACAGGAACTTGAGCCGCGCCCGTTCGCGATGCTCGCGCAATTCGCTCGATTCGCGGAACAGTTCAGTAACGCCTTTGATGACCGGCTCGACCTGGTTCCGGCGAACGAACGCATTCAGACGGGCTGCGAGATGAGGCTCTGCCGAAAGTCCGCCGGCTACGCGCAACGAGAAGCCAGTTTCCTGCTTTCCATTGAGCGTGCGCGTGATCGCAGTCAAACCAACATCATTGATCTCCGGATAGGCGCACCAAACGCGGCAGCCGGTAATCGAAATCTTGAACTTGCGAGGCAGATTGTAAAAGTCGGGATTGCCCGCGAGCATCTGAGTCGCAGCTAGCGCGAGCGGCGACGCATCGCAGATTTCGTCGGCATCCACGCCCGCCACCGGGCAACCGGTAATGTTTCGTGTGACGTCGCCGCAAGCTCCCATGCTGTTCAGCCCGCACTGCCACAGTGCCTCGAGAATCTCCGGAAGCGTTTCTATGGTTATCCAGTGAAGCTGGATATTCTGGCGCACAGTTAAGTCGGCGATCCCGCGAGCATGACGTTGCGTCAACTCAGCGATGGTTCGCAGTTGGGACGAATTCAGAATGCCGTTGGGGATGCGGATGCGAAGCATGAAGCACGGCAACGCCTTGCCCTCGCCGCCTTTTCCGCCGACCACGCCTGCTCCGTCTCCCTGGGTGTAAACGCCCCACCAGCGGAAGTATGTGCCCAGCCATTCGGGCGGAATCGAATCGAAGCCCGTCCGCGCGAAGCCTCGAATCTCGTCGAGCGCTTCCCACGGATTCTTCTCCCGCTTCAGGCGTTCGACTCGCTGTGCCTTCGTCTCTTTTGCAGTTCCAGTTTGTGCCATAAAAAGAAAAACCCACCGCCAGCTTTCTACTGGCGGTGGGCTTAATAATTGCTGGGTCTAAGAAATTTCTAAGTCAGCAACCTCCCGGCGCCAGAAGACACGACTGCGCAACAACAAGTACAACAGCACATGCAGTCGAAACTCTTCTGGTACTGGTCTGACATTATGTCGTCGATTCTAGGGTGCGCTCGTGAATCTGTCAACGCGCATCTCTACAACAGATGCGTCCACCCGAAGATGCGGTGCAACTATTTTGGTGGTCTGCCCCGCGAGTGCTGCTGCGGGTTTGTTCGGCTGCCCGGACAAGGCGTCCAGGCCTGGGTGTTTGTTGTGGCGGAATCGATTGATAACATGATGGTTGTGAGGTATAACTTGCGGTGCAGCCCGAAGTCTGCTTGGGATCGACTAATCTTTAGCTCTTGATCTGTCGTGACCTACGAACCACGTCACACAATTTGATAATGTTTAGAATGAGCGCAGACTGTCCCTTCCTTCTCCCCCTTTTATTTCGCGACTTCATCTAAATTGACATCTTAGATTGCGTGCAGGAACTCGAAAAATCCCGGCCCGGTTTGCAGGATCTCCTGAACAAACCCATTCGCGACCTCGGTCTGACGATCGAAGGCTCGCCGCTGCATCGCCTGGTGCAACAGTTGTATCGTGAGCTCGAACAAAAAGCGTTGACGAAGTTCCGCCCGCTCTGTTATCTCACCGACGAATGGGGCTGTCCATCGGGAGAGCCGGTGATTGGTATTCCTTTCTATCTGGCGAACGCAGACTTGGCTCATCTGGAAAAAGAGATGAATGACCTCGAGGATGCTCGCGAGGTCATGATGTATCTTCGCCACGAAGCCGGGCACGCGTTTAACTACGCCTACAAACTTCACCGGACGCCGGAATGGAAGCAGCTTTTTGGTCCGTTTCGCCGGCCTTATCACGACAACTATCGGCCCATTCCATTCTCGCGAAACTTTGTGCGTCACCTGGCCGGTTGGTATGCGCAAAAACACCCCGACGAAGATTTCGCTGAAACCTTTGCGGTGTGGCTGACTCCGCGTTCCGCCTGGCGCGAGCGCTACCGCGGCTGGGGCGCGATGGCGAAGCTGCAGTACATGAACCGGATCGCCAGAAAACTGGGGAACGTAGATCCGGTTCGGCGTCGCGGGCGCACCGACATTACGGTCGACGAAATGGACGCCACAGTCGCCGAGTTCTACCAGCGGAACAACGACGACATCCCGCTCGCGGACTTGGCGCTGGACACCGACTTGCGCGACATTTTCGACGCATCCAAACGTCGCAAGACGGCGAGGCCCGCGCGCGAATTCCTGCATGATCAGCGGAAGGCAGTCGTTGACAAAGTTGCCTACTGGACCGGAGCGCAGCGTCCACTGATCAAGAAATTGCTCGAGGTGATCGAGAAAAGAATCGGGGAACTCGGTTTATTTGCCGACACGGCGCGCGAGTCCGAACATCTGATCCAGATCACCGTTTATGTGACAGCTCTCGCCATGAATTACATGGCACGGGGAAAGTTCGTGCATCCATGATTCTTGTAAGTCAAAGACTTTGTGCGAAAGAAATGAAGGACTATTCTGGCAGAAGCTGGAGGCCGCAATGACCAGCGCGAAGCTGAAAGTCGCCGTGCTTTATGACGTCTGGGAAGACGAGACGGCGGCTGCCGAAGTCGTCGCAGAGGAAAAGACTTCGGCACGCAAGCCTAAACTTAAACCGAAACGCAAGCCGCGAATCGAAAAAGAAGATCGTGAAGAAATCTTCGAAGCGCTCGAGAAGCTTGGTCATGAACCGTTCTATCAAGTGCTGGACGGTCGTCCGCAGTGTCTGACTGCGCTGGCGAAGTGCGACGCTGATCTGGTTTTCAACCTGACCGAGTCTTACGCCGGCGACGACACCAAAGAAATGAACGTCGCGGCATATATGGACCTGCTGGATATGCCGTACACCGGCGGCGGTCCCCATGCGCATTTCCTGGCGCAGGACAAAGGCACTGCAAAAAAGATGTTCGAGTTTCACGGCATCAAGACGCCATTCTTTGCAACTTCGTATCGCGGCCGAATCGAGCATGCCCACGACATCTCGTTCCCCCTGATCGTGAAACCGGTCTCGGAGGATGGTTCCATCGGAATCAGCGCCGACGCAGTCGTGGATAGCGTGAAAGAACTCATGGAACGGGTGGAATACATTCAGAACGAGTTCGATTCACCGGCGTTGATCGAAGAATATATCGAGGGGCGCGAGATCTATGCGGCCATCCTGGGCAGCTACGAACATGCTCAAACTCTGCCGCTGGTCGAACTCGACCTCTCGCGTCTGCCGAAGGGCACCCCGAAGATTGCCAGCTACGACGTGAAGTTCGAAAAAGATACACAAGCCCACAAGCTGACCAAGTCGCACCTCGCCGCCGATCTCGACGAGGAGACCACCAAACGGCTGCAGGAAACTGGCTTGGCCGCCTATCACGCCGTGAAGCTGCGAGACTACGGCCGCATTGACATGCGCCTGACGCCCAAAGGCGAAGTGTACGTGATCGAGGCCAATCCCAATCCGTGGCTTTCGAGCAAACAAGAGTTTGCTATGGCCGCCAAGGCATCAGGCCGATCCTACGCACAACTGATCGGCGAAATCGTGGACATGGCCATGCAGAGATATGCACCCCGAAGTGGATCTGAGACCATCGCCTGAGAATCTGCTAGGCGGCTTTCTTCTTTTTTTGCCTGGTTACCATTTGCACCACTGGCAAGGGTAGCTGCAGCGTCCGTTCCTGCGTTTCCCGTTTGGAAAATGCCCGGATGGCGATTCCGTCCCCATTGGGGAATGGATTCGAAACGGCCTCAAAGTCCTGACCATAAATGCGTATGCGCTTGGATTCGGCGTAGCCCATTTTCTGGAGCTGAACGCAAACTTCGAGAAGCTCGATAGATTGCTGGCTGGGCGATGAAATATTGATATTCACAATGTTACGATTGTACCGGATATGCCGGAATGTCGTCTTCCACAGGCATCACCGATCTGTGTGACCACCTAAGTCACTTGTTTTCAGCTTCTTAATTATTGACGAAATATCGGCATCAAGCCGATTTCGGCAGACTGGCATCGATGGTGCCAAAAGGGTGCTTCTTCATCAACTCGGCGATTCGATGTTTGACGTACCCGTCTTCGGTGATATGTGCGGCGGCGGTGTCATCCAACATCGACAGAACTAACCGATCCATGGGGTCTCGCTTGGCAAAATCAGGGTCGGCGCGGCGGCAGAACTGACAATCACGGCCAGTGGGGGTGTCTTTACCCAGTGATTCGCGATGGAAGAGATCCATGTCGACTTTCTTCTCCTCACTAGAGTCGTAAGGCTGTAAGGAATGCGGACACCTGTATAACACAAATGATAGGTCGGAACGCAAGCGGCAATTTTCCGACGCCATCGTCGCCGGGATTTTGACCCTCCCCCCCAACCTGAGCCAGGATCATCATGATCCTCAGAAAATGTGGCGGAATCCCCAGAAGAGGAAGCCGGAAAGCATCATTGCCACGGGAAGCGTCAGCACCCACGCCAGCGCAAGATTCCGCACCGTCCCCCACTGCAGACCGGAGTGGTTGGCATACATAGTGCCGGCGACACCCGAGGACAGCACGTGCGTGGTGCTCACCGGCAGGCCGAACCAATCCGCAGCTCCGATGGTGAACATCGCCGTAATCTCCGCAGCAGCGCCCTGGGCGTATGTTAAATGGTCCTTACCGATCTTTTCTCCCACGGTGACCACGATTCGCTTCCAGCCCACCATGGTGCCCAGACCCAAAGCCATCGCGACCGCGACCTTGACCCATCCCGGAATGAATCGCGTGGCCGTATCCAAATGCTTCTTGTAGTTGACGAGCACAGACTCGTCCGTCGCGGAGATCTGCGGTTGTCCAGACTTCTTCATCAACCGTAGAGCCTCGCTGACCACGTACATATCATTGCGGAAGTTGCGAACCCGGTCTGGGGGCACGCTGCGAAGATCTTTGAACAGCGCCATCTCGTCGCCGATGTCGGTGACCAACTCGCGCAATGCCAGCATGGTGTTGGGAGTGAACGTTTTGGTACGAATATAATCGGTCACTTCGTCGCGAGGGTCGCCAATCACCGCGTCCGACGACACGTAATGGTTAAGCGTTCCCGCAGTCTGTTGCGATACCGCAATAAAGTCCTCCGATTGCTTGGCAGTCACGGCATGGTTCAAGGCGTACGCTGTAGGCACCGTGCCCACCAGAATCAGCATGATCAGGCCCATGCCCTTCTGTCCGTCGTTCGATCCGTGGGCAAAGCTTACGCCCGTGCAGGTGAGAACCAGCAAGGCGCGAATCCAGAACGGCGGCGGTTCCGTGCCTTCCGGGGCCTCGTACAATTTCTTATTCTTCAGGAAAACTTTGGAGAGCACCAGGAGTAGCGCAGCCATGACGAAACCGACCAGCGGTGAAAGCAGCAGCGACTTGCCAATGTTGCTGGCCTGACTCCAATCCACGCCGCTGGTCCCGGTCTTCGGCGAGAGCAGCTGATTCGCGATGCCCACTCCGATGATCGAACCAATCATGGTGTGAGAGCTGGACGCGGGCAAACCGAAATACCAGGTTCCCAGGTTCCAGATGATTGCGGCCACCAGCAGCGCAAACACCATGGCAAAGCCGCCTTTACTGCCCACTTGCAGAATCAGTTCCACTGGCAGCAGGGAAACAATGGCAAACGCGACCGCGCCGCTCGATGTAAGCACGCCGATGAAGTTCCAGAATCCCGACCAGACGACGGCGATATGAGGCTCCAAAGAATGGGTATAGATCACGGTGGCTACGGCGTTGGCCGTGTCGTGGAATCCGTTGACAAACTCAAAGCCCAGGGCAACTAACAAGGCCAATGTGAGCAGAAGATAAGGCAGGATAGAGGTAGTGTGATAGCCCGATAGATCAGAGACCAAGCTGATGGCGCTGTAGGCGACGCCGACCAGCAGCACTGCTCCGAAGATTGCCATCCCCAGTTTTCCCGGGGATTTTTGCAATTTTGAATCCAAGACCGATGTTGCCGCAGTGGACATTGGGTTCCTCGCGCAAAAAGGAATGAATTCGGCCGGAGACGAACCGCCCGAAGCTGGCAACTATACGCAAGGATTGTTACGGGAGTGTGAAAACTGTTGAGAAGTTCAGCCGATCTGAAAATTGCTCAACTCAGTCGAAAACCACCGTCTTGTTTCCGTAGAGTAGAACCCGGTTGTCGATATGCCAGCGCACCGCGCGCGACAGCACAACTTTCTCCAGATCGCGGCCTTTCTGCAGCAGGTCGTCGAGAGAATCACGGTGCGAGATGCGGACCACGTCCTGCTCAATGATCGGGCCGTCGTCGAGTGCCTCGGTGACATAGTGGCTGGTCGCGCCGATCAGCTTCACCCCCCGCGTAAACGCTTGATGATAGGGTTTGGCACCGACGAACGCAGGCAGAAATGAGTGATGAATGTTGATAATGCGCTGCGGATATCGGTTCACGAATTCATTGGAGAGAATCTGCATGTAGCGCGCCAGCACCATGAAATCAGGATTGTGCTGCTCGATCAGGTTTAGGATATTCTCTTCCGCCTGGCGCTTGTTATCTTTCGGAACCGGAATCGTAATGTAGGGAATGCCATAGAAATCCGCGATCGGCTGATTGTCCGGGTGATTCGAAATAACCAGCGGAATGTCGCATGCCAACTCGCCGCTCTTATGACGATAAAGCAAATCCACCAGGCAGTGGTCGTACTTCGAAACCAGAATAATCATCTTCGGGCGATAATTCGACCGAGCCAGACGCCATTGCATTTCGAATTTCTCGGCGATGGGCGTGAAATGCCGGGAGAAGTCAGCCAGATCGATATCAAACTCGGCGGGATCAAATTCCACCCGCATCAGAAACAAATTTGATTCTTCATCCGCGTGCTCGTCCGCATGAAGAATGTTTCCGTTGTGGCGGAAAACGAAGTCAGAAATGGTCGCGACAATGCCCTTCCGGTCGGGACAGCTAATCAAAAGTACGGCAGAATTCTTCATTTGAGGCGCCTTCCCCGGCGGCTCAGATGCCGGCGTAGGTCCGGTTTTCTTTGTGTACCTTCGTGTCCGTTGTGGTTAAGGCTTTGCGAAGGCATCAACCACAAAGGCCACGAAGGTACACAAAGAAATGCATCTTGTTCTGAGCGCAGCCAGAGGGCAAGGCTTACTTCTTCAAATCCTTCAATATCTCGCGCGCCGCATTCGCCCCCGAGCCGCCCGTCAACCCCGCTCCCGGATGCGTCCCCGATCCGCACAAATACAGATTCTGAATAGGCGTGCGATACCGCGCCCAATCCAGCAGGGGACGCATAGTAAAAAACTGATCAAGCGCCAGTTCACCATGGAAAATGTGTCCGCCGGTGAGCCCGTAAGTATCTTCCAGATCCTGCGGCGTAATAATTTGGTGCGTCAGAATCAGTTCCGGAAGCTTCGGCGCATACTGTGCCAGCGTCCTGACGACGGTGTCGCCGAGCGCAACCCGCTGGCTGTCCCAATCGCTGCCCTTCAGCTTGTAGGGCGCGTATTGCATATAAATCGACATAACATGCTTGCCCGCCGGCGCAAGCGACGGATCGGTCACCGAAGGAATCGCAATTTCCAGATAAGGCTGCTTCGAAAAGTTCCCATACTTCGACTCATCGAAAGCGCGCTCCAGATAATCGATCTCCGGCCCAATGTGAATGCGCCCGCGTAAAGCGTCGACATCATTCGCGCCCTTCAAGGCCGTAAACTCGGGCAGGCCCGAGAGCGCGAGGTTCACCTTCGCCACCGTCCCCGGCATGCGATAGTGCTGCAGCTTCATCACGAAATCCGGCGCGAGATGAATGGGATCGACCAGCTTCAACAAAGTCCGCTTGGGATCGGCATTCGAAATAATTGCCTTCGCGCTAATCTCCTCGCCAGTCGAAAGCACAACGCTGGTAGCTGCACCGTCCTTTATGCGAACTTCGATAACTTCCGCGTTGCTGCGAATCTCTGCGCCAGCATGTGTCGCGGCCGAGGCCATAGCCTCGGCGATCGATCCCATTCCGCCCTGCGCGAAATACGCCGAGCCCGCGGGATGCGCATCCCCCGCGCCGCGAATCAGAAGTACCAGGCTCGTGCCCGCCGACCAAGGACCAAGAAAAGTTCCAAAGATTCCGCGGGCCGCGATGGTGGCGCGAAGTAGTTCAGTGTCGAAATACTCGGCGACCAAATCCGCGACCGCCATCGGCCCCCAGCGCAGCAGCCGGTACATATCCTTCTTGCCCAGGTTCCGGATCGATCGACCGGTCTGAAGGATGCCCCACAAATCGCCGCGGTTCGGATGGTCAATGTTCGGCGGAGCCAGCGCCAGGGCCTCGCCGATCACCTTGCCCACTTTGGACAGCGACACTTGAAACTCGGGATACTTGGCCGCATCCTTCTGGGAGAACTTGGCAATCTCTTGCGCGGATTTTTTCGCGTCGTTGTAGAGAACCAGAGCGCGCCCGTCCGACGAAAGCGAAACCACGCCCACGTCCGGCATGATCAACCTGAGCCCGTGCTTCTCCAGTTGCATGTCACGGACGATGTCTGGCCGCAGTGGCCCCGCCGCGTGCGCAAGTGTGGAACAGCGGAATCCCGGATGGAATTCCTCCGTAATCGCAGACCCCCCGGGTTGCGCCCGACGCTCCAGCACCAGCGGTTTATATCCCGCCTTGGCAAGGTAAAAAGCGGTGACCAGCCCGTTGTGGCCTCCGCCAATGATGACGACATCACGCGCGTCAGGCATGGTCTTCCTGTAGGAGCATCAGGCCGCTCCCTTGAAGTCTTTGAGGATTTCGAGCGCCGCCAGTCGTCCTGGCCCACCCATGATTCCACCGCCCGGATGCGTGGCCGATCCGCACATGTAGAGGTTCTTGATCGGTGTGCGGAACTGCGCGTATCCAGGCACCGGCCGCAGAAAGAAAAGTTGTTCCAGCGAAAGCTCGCCTTGAAAAATGTTGCCTTCGCTCAAGCCCCACTCGCGCTCCAGATCGAGCGGCGTCACCACTTGCCGGTGCAAAATGATATCCCGGATGTTGGGCGCGTACTCGGCAATGGTGTTGATCACGTTGTCCCCGAAAGCCTCTTTCTGATCGTCCCAGTTGAGCCCTGGGCGCAGCTTGTAGGGCGCATACTGCACGAAGCAGGAGAGAATATGCTTCCCCGGCGGCGCGACCGATGGATCAGTCAGCGTGGGAATCACCATATCGATATACGGACGCCGCGAAAAATTGCCGTACTTGGCATCGTCATAAGCCCGCTCCATATATTCGACGCTGGGCGAAATCGAAATCGCGCCGCGTAAATGAGCGCCCGGCCCCGGGATCGCTTTGAAGTTCGGCAAAGCATCGAGCGCGAGATTCACTTTGCCAGACGATCCGCGGAACTTGTAACGATTGATCTCTTCGAGAAAATCGTCCGGCAAATTTCCTTTCTCAATCATCTTCACAAACGTCAGCCGCGGATCGACGCTCGAAGAAATGATGTCAGCGTAGATTTCGTCTCCACTCGCCAGCACCACGCCTTTCGCTTTGCCATTCTTCACAATGATCTGCGCAATCGCCGCCTGCGTGCGGATTTCCACCCCAGCCTCGCGCGCCGCGTCCGCAATCGCATTGGAAATGGCGCCAGTGCCGCCGCGGGCAAATCCCCACGACCGAAACGCGCCGTCGATCTCACCCATGTAGTGGTGCAGCAGAACGTAAGCCGTTCCCGGCGAGCGCACTCCGAGAAAAGTTCCGATGATCCCGGAGGCCGACATCGTGGCTTTCAGCACGTCGGTCTCGAACCACTGATCCAGGAAGTCGATGGCGCTCATGGTCATCAACTGCACCTGGTTGTATTTGTCTTCGCTGCTGAGGCCCTGAAAACGGCGTCCAAGGAAGAGCAGCTTCATCAGTTCCTTCGGATTCAGCGTGGACGGATCGGGCGGCACCATGCTGAGAATCGGCTTCACGAAGCGGCACATGGCCTGCATCGCCTTACCGAATTCGTCGTAAGCCTCGGCGTCAGTCTTGGAGTGGCGCGCGATTTCGCGATGGGTTTTGCCGTGGTCGTTCACCCGCCACAAGTGATCGCCATTCGGCATGGGCGTAAAAGTGCCGTCGAGAGGAAGAATTTCCAATCCATGGCGAGGAAGGTCAAGATCGCGAATGATTTCCGGCCGCAGCAGCGAGACTACGTAAGAGCAAACCGAAAACTTGAAGCCGGGAAAAACCTCTTCCGTGCAGGCAGCGCCGCCCAGGACATAGCGGCGTTCGAGCACGAGCACTTTCTTGCCCGCCCGCGCGAGATAAGCGGCATTAACCAGCCCGTTGTGGCCTCCGCCAATCACAATCACGTCGTATGAGTTGGGCATAAGCTTTTAGCTTTGAGTCCTGGCTTACAGATTAAGGAAAGCGCGATCAGAAACGCAATCATGCGCACGACCAAGATACGCACGACAATGCCGCGCGCGACAATGATGCGCGCGAGCAGGGCCGTGGACAGCCGGGATTAGAGGCCGCTAGGAAGGACCGACCAGCTGCGAAGTACACTCCACAACGATGGCATGATAGGGCGCATATGACGTGCAGCGACATTCTATCGGGAACGTGAAATTTTGTCTTTATGCTTTTGACAAGTCCCTGAGATCAAGGTCTGACCATGTCAATTTGCCGGCCGTTTCATTCCTTGCTCGTTTAACAACCGCCACACCGAGTCGGGAAACAGGGCAATCAAAGCCAGCATCAGCTTTCCTTTTGCCGGATAGCGCAAACGGTGCGATGTATCGTTCGCCGCGCGGTAAATGGCTTCGGCGACCGGAGCGGGTTCCGGAGCCTTCGCATCTCCTTTCCGCACCCATCCCATGAAGTTTTCGAACGGTGCATCATAGGCCGGGTGCGACGTCAGCTTAAGCGAGCGCTCTATGAACCCGGTCTTGAATTGAGCGGGCTCGACCAATTTCACGCGGATGCCATGAAGAGACAACTCGTAGCGAAGTGATTCGGAAAGCCCTTCGAGCGCAAACTTCGACGCATTGTAGCCGGACATGAACGGTGTCGCCACCCGTCCCGCGAGCGACGAGACATTCACGATCACCCCGCTGCGACGCGCGCGCATCACGGGCAAAACGTGACAAATGACGGAAACCGCTCCCAACAGGTTAGTCCTGATTTGTGCTTCGAATTCGCCAGCACCCGCGCCTTCGAGCGGGCCAAACAGCCCGTATCCTGCATTGTTGACCAGGACATCGATCGCGCCGAAGCGATCGACGGTGGACGCAACCGCGGATGCGATACTGGCTTCGTCAGTTACGTCCAGTCTCAGTGGCGTTACATTATCGAGAGAGATTTTCTCGGGGCAACGTGCTGTGGCCGCAACGCTCCACCCGCGCGCCGCGAACAGTTCTGCCGTCAATCGTCCGATGCCAGCGGAACAGCCGGTGATTAGAACCACTTTTGCCATGCCTTACTTTACATCGGCGACAGTTCCCGGCTACATCTTTGATCGAAAGTCGGAGGGCCGACGATTTGCCGCATGAGAAATACCCAAATATAATGCGGCTCGAGCGATTTTTCCTCGAGGCCATCTCTTGCCCATCGGAACCGCGTTTCACGAACGAACTTTCCCGCTCTGCCATAGCCTCAACTACCGCGAGTGGTCGGGATACTACACCGTCAGCGTTTACGAAGTGCATCACGAGCATGAGTACAACGCGATTCGCAACGCCGCGGCCCTCATCGACATCACGCCGCTCTACAAATATCTGATCACTGGCAAAGACGCGACCAAACTGGTCAACCGCGTGATCACACGCGACATCGGCAAAGTATCCGTGGGTCAGGTGATTTACTGCTGCTGGTGCGACGAGCAGGGCAAGGTCATCGACGATGGCACCGTCACCCGTCTCGAAGAAAACAAATATCGCTGGACCGCCGCCGATCCCAGCCTGCGCTGGTTTCGCCAGAACGGCACCAACATGGACGTCCACGTCGAAGACATCTCGGAAAAAGTCGCAGCCCTCGCCTTGCAGGGACCAACTTCCGCCAAACTGCTCAGGGCCGCAGCCGAAGCCGACATCGCCAATCTCAAATACTTCCGCGTGACCCACGGCAAAATCGCTGGCGTTCCCGTCGACATCTCGCGCACCGGATACACCGGCGATCTCGGCTACGAAATCTGGGTGCCGTGGAACGACGCGGTGAAAGTCTGGGACGCCGTAATGGAAACCGGCAAACGTTTCGACATCCACGCCGCCGGCATGTTGGCGCTCGACGTAGCTCGCGTCGAAGCTGGATTGTTACTGATCGAAGTCGATTACACCAGCAGCAAGAAAGCCCTGATCGCGTCGCAAAAGTATTCACCGTTCGAACTCGGCTTTGGCAAGATGGTCCATCTCAACAAAGAAAATTTCATTGGCAAAGCAGCTCTGGAAAAAGACCAGAAACAAGGAGTCGCAAGGCAATTCGTCGGACTCGAAATCGATTGGACAGAAGTCGAAGACCGTTACGAGAAATTCGGCCTCACGCCCGCCGCGCCCAGCCAGGCCTCGCGCGTAGCGGTCCCGGTCTACTGCGGCGAGAAACAAGTTGGCAAAGCAACGTCGACCACATGGTCGCCGGTCCTAAAGAAGATGATAGCGCTAGCCAGCATCGAAACTTCACACTCGAAACTCGGCACCCGGCTGCAAATGGAAATCACCATCGAAGCCATCCGCCAAAAAGTGACCGCCAAGATAGTGAAGATGCCTTTCTTCAATCCCGCAAGGAAGACCGCAGTTCCAGGGTAGCCAGAAGGGAGCGACAGGCGTCCAGCCCGTCCAGCCGAGCCGCCTACTCCGCAGGAACAGTTTTGCGCCCGCTCCACTTCCAATAGAGATATCCCGGCACTCCGATTAGGACAATAAGCGTCCCCGCAAGCGCCTCTTTAGGCCGCGTGATGATCGTATTCAAAGTCCAGGCAGCGCCGATCAGCACGTAAATCCCCGGAATCCACGGATACCCCGCGCAACGATACGGACGCGGAATCTCCGGACGCTTCCAGCGCAGGATGAACAATCCGATCACGGTCAGCGTGTACGACAGAACCATCCCATAGATGACATAAGTGTAAAGCTGATCGTAGCGCCCGCTGACGGCAAGCACTGCCGCCCAGATTCCTTGCCCGATCAAGCCGAACGCGGGCGTGCGCCATTTGGGATGGATCTTCGCCATGCTGCGAAAGAAAACTCCATCCTGCGCCATCGCCAAACAAACGCGCGCGCCGGAGAGCGTGCAGGTGGCGGCAGCGCTAAAACATGAGATCGCGATCATCGCTGAAAGCCAAACTGCAGCGTGAGGCGAGAACAATGCGGCCGCGGCAGCGTGCGCGATGGTCTCATGCTTCGCCACTTCGCTGAGCGGCAGCGCATAAATATAGGTGACGTTCATCGCCAGATAAATAGCGGCCACGGCGAGCGTGCCCGACACCATCGCCAGCGGAACATTGCGGCGCGGCTCTTTCACTTCGCCCGCCACCCACGTGATATAAACCCATCCGTCGTAAGCCCAGAACACGGCGATCAATCCGACTCCGAGCGCAGAGACCAATTGCGACGGCCCCAGACCCATCGTCAGCCCGACGCGATGAGAGCTGAAATTTGACCAGTGTCCCTTGCCGATGGCAAATCCCAAAATCACGAACGCCGACATAGCAACGAATTTGGTCCAGGTAGAAACATTCTGCAGCAGCGCTCCCCATCGCAGCCCCATCACGTTGACGGCCGTCAGCACAGCGATCAACACCAACCCAACCAGGTGCGCTCGGGTCAACGTGATGCCCGCGAACGAAAGCACAACGTGCTCCTGCGAAATCACTGGGATAACTTGTCCCATGTAAGCCGCAGCGGCGACGGCCAGCGCCGCAATCGAGCCGCCGTTGGCGACGCTGAACAGCATCCAGCCGTAAAGAAACGCCGGAAGGTCGCCATACGCCTCGCGCAGGTAAACGTACTGGCCACCGGAATCGGGGAACATCGATCCCAACTCGGCAAAGGCCACGCAGCCAAACAAAGAAATTACCGCGCCCAGAAGCCAAACCAGCAGGAACAGCATGGGCTGCGGCAGCGGGCCCGCAATGTCTTTGGCAGTCAGGAAGATCGATGATCCAATGATCCCGCTCACCAGCAGCAAAACTGAATCCAGCAGCGACAGCCCGCGCACCAGGCTGGGCGCGGCTTCAGACTTCTCAGGCAATGTCGGCGATGCGACGGGAACGTCCATCAATCCCCCATCCCCAATTCATCAGCCGATTCGAGCGGCGTACCACAGCGGCGGCAGATGACCGCGGAGCAATCGCCGCAAGTAAGAGGATCGGAAACTTCAACCGCGCATGTCGGGCAGTACAGAACTTCAGGTGGAGGTTCGATCGGTGGCTGCGGAGTTGAAGCCATGAGGAAGCCAAATGTAGCATATCCTTCGTACACAAAGGAGAACCAACTTGGCTGACCAGCGCGCAACTTCCGACGAGATCCTTCAGCAGGAATTCAATCGCTGGGCCGACGCCGGTGAAGGCGAGAAGATGGAGCGCCATCACTTCGACATCACTGGCAAGACCATCCGTCTGATGGATCTTCGTCCCGGCGATCGCGTGCTTGACCTGGGCTGCGGGTCGGGGTGGGCCACCCGGCTGCTGGCGCGGCTGGTCACCGAGGGACCCGAGGGCTTCGGGCAAGTGGTCGGCGTCGATGTTTCGGACGAGATGATTCGTCAGGCCCGGGCTGCCTCGAAAGACTTCGAAAACATCCTGTACGCGTGGGGATCGGCGCAGCAGATTCCGTGGGAAGAAAACTTCTTCGACAAGATGCTCTCCGTCGAATCGTTCTACTATTATCCCGATCAGGAGCGCGCGCTGGCCGAGTTGTTCCGCGTCATGGCGCCGCGCGGGCGCCTCTTCATTCTGATTAACCTATATAAAGACAATCCCTACTCGCTGCAATGGGTCGACAAACTCAAAGTCCCGGTACACGTGCGGTCGGAAGCGGAGTACATTGACCTGCTCAAGAAACACGGATTCGAAAACGCCGAAGCCCGCCGAATTCCTGACGACACGCCCACCCCGGATGACTATCAGACGAAGTCCTTTCACAGCCTCGAGGACTTGCGTGCATTCAAGCGCATCGGCGCGTTGCTGCTGATGGCATCGAAGCCGGACGTGCGGACCTCCGCGCCGGGGCACATGATTTATTGAATGCGAGAGTTGCACATATTCTGGTGCAGAAAATACTTCAAAAAAAACTCTCGTTTTTGCCTAAAGTCTAGAAAACAAAGGACCGGAAATTTTTCTGCCTCCTAGATCTATGGTTCTAAAGGTAGTTAGAGGCAAAATCTTGGAAACATTGGAGTTGTTGCGGTTTCTGGGCATCTGCGATCCCATTTGGGTGCTGTGCCCGGAAACTGGTGCACCGCCCTAAGTCGCTTTCGTTTCAGCGTGTTGCCCGGTTAGAGCTTCCCAAGCCGCCTGCGGCCAGCCAAATAAAAAAACTCTCGATACCCCGCAAAATCTAGAAAACAAAGGGCTGGAAATTTTTCTGCCTCCTAGATCTATGGTTCTAAAGGTAGTTAGAGGCAAAATCTTGGAAACATTGGAGTTATCTCGGGTTTCGACTGCATTCTGTCTTTACGAGGATCGACCGGCTTGCGAAAGATTGTCAGTTGTCAAGGATCGTTAGTTCTCAGATCACGATTATCTTGTAGATAATCGTTGCCTTTGTATGTTATCGGAAGTGGAAGGTCAGATCAAGGGAAAAGCGATGGGGCTGCTGATCCAGTTCCAATTTGGGAATGCCCCAGTGGGGTGTGTTTGTTCCCTGCGGGGCCAGCGTCGAGAGAGGCGGAATTTATCGCAGCGCTGGAAGCGCTGCGCCACCCAAAATCTTGTTTCCCTCTGGGTCCCAAATTCCCTTGACTCCCACAAACTCCCGGGAGTATGTTTCGTCTTCCCCCAGAAATCAGACCCCAGGGTGTCCCTCAAATCGTAGTCTATCCGGAGGAGACATGAGCCAACTCGCTCGTCTAGCCATATTCCTGTGTCTTGCGCTCTTTATGCAGGCTCAGGATCGTTCCAAGCCAAATAACCAGTCTCAATCAAGCATGGCACCGGTGGCGCCGGTGCAGCCACAGAGCCAGTCGCCGACCTCGGCGAAGGGGTTTGTCCTCGAAGATTCAACGCCCGTCAAACTCAGGATCAATCGCACGATCTCTTCGGCTGACGCACATGTCGGGGATACGGTTGACTTTGAGGTCCTGGAGGAGGTGCTGGTCAACAACGTCCTTGTCGTCCCCAAAGGCGGACTTGCTTACGCCACCGTCACCGAGGCACAGGCCAAACGACGAATGGCGCGCGGCGGCAAGCTCGACATTAACATCGACTACGTTCGCTTAATCGACGACGAGAAGGCCGCTCTTCGCGCCGTTAGTGAGAACAAGGGCGGTGGCCACACGGGAGCAATGACCGGGGGCATCGTTGCCACCAGCCTGGTTTTCTTTCCAGCCGCGCCGTTTTTCTTGTTCATGCACGGCAAGGACATCAGCATACCCAAAGGCACCGAGATCACGGCCTACGTGAATGGAGACATGAAGCTGGACCTTGCGAGGTTTCAGCCAGTGCAGCCCGCTTCGGCCACGCCAGCCGTTGCCGCAGTCAGTTCTGTGCCGGCGCCGAGCGCGCAAGTCCAACTCCAAGTGACTTCGACGCCCGGCGGGGCGGATATCGAAATCGACGGTGGCTTTGTCGGCGATACGCCGTCAACCGTGGGGGTCGCGTTGGGCCAGCACCAGTTGTCAGTGAAAAAGGCCGGGTTCAAGGCCTGGGAGCGGAAGATTACGGTTTCGAGTGGTCAGGTAAACGTGAACGCTGTGCTAGAACCCGAGGCGAAGTAGAAGGCGCCCGCGCCCGCGGGGAGCACATATCCTAAGGAGGCAACGTGACTGACTCGGAAAAGCCGAAGGCATCTCCCGACGTGGATCTTTTATCCGCAACCGCAACGGGACCGCTCGTGTTCATCAGCCACGACGCCAGGGATGCGCAGCTCGCCGAGGCGTTTAGTAAGCTACTCAAGAGCGTCAGCGCTGGAATGATTAAGACGTTTCGCTCCTCCGACAAAAAAGGGACCGAGGGAATTGACTTCGGGGATGAGTGGTACAAGCGGCTGATGGCGAAACTTCAGGTCACTTCGGATGTTGTCTGCCTCTTTACCGAACGGAGTCTGGATCGTCCATGGATCCTCTTCGAGGCGGGCGTCGCTAAGGGCAAGTTAAGCACACCAGTTGTTGGCGTGGCGCTCGGCGTGCCCCTGAGTCGAGTGAGCGCCGGCCCTTTCTATCAGTTCAACAACATGGACGACAGCGAGGACGACCTGACGAAGTTGATGCATCAACTGGCGCGCCGCGTTCCCAGCCTCGAACTCGACAGCGATGTCGTCAAGGTCCAGGTCACGACGTTCAAGGCCACGGAAGCCGCGATCCTAAAAACACTCACTACGGGCGGTGGCAAAAAAGCGCCGACAGAGGAAACTGACGAGAGCCCTGTTGCCAAGCTTGTCGAAGAAATGAAGGCACTTCCGTCGCGCGTTGCAGAGAGGCTTGCGGAGGCGGGCGACCCTTTCCGTCGCCGAAGAATGCGCCGTTTCCACCCGATGATGTTTGAAGACCTCGTGCACATGTCAGGGGTGCCGGGCGATCCTGTCACGATTCTCATGGCGGCTAGCCTCGTTCGAGATGACGCCCCATGGCTTTATGAGCTTGCGATGGAGGTTTATAGGGCGGTCAAGTCCGGAAACCCGGAGGCCATCGAACGCGAGGTGGCGCGACTTCGCAATTTCTCGGAATTCGCAATGCGCGGACCCTTTATGGAGGAGTTCGGACTCGGGGG
Source organism: uncultured Acidobacteriota bacterium (assembly GCA_963762385.1). Taxonomy (GTDB): domain Bacteria; phylum Acidobacteriota; class Terriglobia; order Terriglobales; family Acidobacteriaceae; genus JABDBE01. The sequence continues at coordinate 1,421,011 of CAVXKN010000004.1, forward strand.
GAAAGAGTCGCACATTTTCCTGATGGAGTTTCCCAGAATGCTTGAGCACATGCTCAGGCGCATGCTGGACGAGAGGAAACCGCACAAGGCTGCGCGTCGGACTCCGAAACCTCAAATTCCGAGTGATTCTTAAATGCGCACAAGGGTGGGCCGTCCTTTCCGCATTCTTTGCGGGAGCTGGGAGGTGGCAAAGTCGCGGAGAAGTAGCCCAACTGCTCCCATTTGTTCTACACACTCGTGTGTGTAATAGTCGACACGTGCCCACGAATCTGAAATGCGACGACAAACTGATCGAGGAGGCTCGCCGCGTCGGCGGTCATAGGACTAAGAAAGACGCGGTCACTGCTGCCCTCGTCGAGTACATTCGGCGCCGCAAGCGGCTTCGCATTCTCGGGGCCTTCGGCACCGTCGACTTTGATCCCACGTATGACTACAAAGCGGAGCGACGACATGGCCGGCGCTGCTAGCAGAGTGCATGGATCCTCCGCTTCGCTCCAGGATGAAAGTTAATTCTTGTCGGGGCGGCGCTGCCGGCGGGAGTCGGGCTTAACAGACGAAGGTCAGAGGCGGACAGGAGTGTCCGCCCTGCATGGTATGCAAGTCCGATGAAAACGCAAGGTCCCTCCACTGCGCTTCGCTTCGGTCGGGATGACAGAGTTTTTTCGGGACATCTGGAGTCGTAGCCTTCCCCTTTTTCGTTTTGAGGTCAAAGGCGGCGGACGGGAGTGTCTTCCCCTACGCCGGGTGGAGGATGACAAATCTCTCAGTCAGGGTCTTTGGAGATGCCGATCTGAATTGACCTTCCTGCCTTTCTGGTAGATATTGTGGAGGGATGGACGCTGAACGGACCATTACCGAGATCGAGTGGCTAGAGCGCGTCTATGCGGTGCCGGACACCAGACCGCTGAGCGCAAGCGACATCTCGGCCGCGAATCGAAGGCACGACGACATGCTCGCGCATAGTCCGTGGTTTCGGCTTTGGCAGCAGTATGGGGTTTGCTGCCGCTCGTGAAAGCATTGCTGCGCGTACTATTCTGACCGCAAGGAAGAGCCACAGACGGCCCTTTTGACCGTGGGGCAGGGGCTTAACGGTCTGTCGCGGTGAGTTCGTTACCGGTCCCAGAATCCCTCAGGGGCTAAAGCCCGCGTCATTATTAGCTCCGGGCGGCACGGCTGAAGCCGTGCCCTTCCCCAAAGCAAATAAAGCGATAGCCCGCTCTCGTAATGATTGTTCTGCGACAGCTCACTAGGGGCCTATCGGCAAAATCAAAGGCGGCGGACAGGAGTGTCCGCTTTACATGAGTATGTGCGATTGAGATTTCCACGCGGCTGACTGTTGAATCTCGGGCACCGAGCCCCGACCCTAAGCGTACACATCTAGCGCGACTGCGGACCATTGCGGCGTGGAGGCGCTGGAATCGGTCCCCAGGTCAGCCGGTAAAGTCTGTGGCAGATCGGTCGTTGGGATCAGGCTGGCAATCGGTTGGACGGCGGGTGCAAACGCGGTGAAGGCTTGCACGGCTATCGCGTTGCCTGTTGGCGACGATGCCTGGGGCGACGACGCATTCGAGGCATCCTCCTGCGTTTTCTGAGTGTCTTCTTGCGGAGGAATCTGTGCCTGGGGTTGTCCTATGTTGATCAAAGACGGCGCATTCAGGAAAGAAACCGGACTAATTGCTGTTACGCTCATGATTGCACTCCAAAGACTTGGTGCTCGTCGGGCCTGGTTCCCAGCACCGTCTGACTGCTTAGATTGTTCACCCTCCAGGATAGGATCTGGGCTCGCGAATCCCTAGGTCTTTCGTTAGTTTTCCCAGTCCCCGGTTCTTCGCGGAGATTACCTCTAGTGTCTAAGCCGGCGCCCCTCTGATCTCCATGCTGCCAGACTTGCCTTTCTTTTTCAATCACTTACGCCCGTCCAATGCACCATTCCACCGCTAAACCTCAATTTTGCCCCTTTCATTGGGTTGTGCGTGTCAGGGTGGCATTGTATTCAATAGGATAGTTACACAACGAAACCTAGGGAGGGGTCCATCGAGAAGGCCTCTTTCGGTTGACATTTCAGCAGTGAAGGTTCGGGAGTGAAGGTCAGTAAGGTTAGGCTCTACAGGTTCAACCGTTTGCAGAATTGAATTGGAAGCTTCACCTCGGGAGAAGTGGCAGATGCCCGACTTGCCATAATCCCAAGCAGTGGAAAGCGAGAGGACAATGCACAAGCCAGTGAAGTATGTGGAGAAAGCCGTTACCGTCGCCGCCACGGGCGCATGGGCGGTATTCGAGCGCCTGAACCGGATTAAACAGAATCCGTCTCCCAAGCCCAAGTGGTCTGACAAGCCTCTGCTCAAGTCGTATGAAAAGACCAAGCCGCCCCTAGGCTGGCCCCGCGTTACTGACTCACTGTGTCCGAAGTGCGTTCCCGAAATTCGGCAGCAGATTCTCGATGGCGAACTCCCGGTCGAAATCCTGTCCAATGAAAAGGTGGGCGAGATCAAAGCCCAGATCATTGAGCGCGACGGCAAGATCCTGATGGTGAAAGATTGCGAGAAACACGGCCACTTCGAAGACGTGATGTCGATTGACACTGATTTCTCGCGCCACCTCGAAGAAGTGTTCCCCGGCCGCGACATCGTTGCGCATAACGATGAAAAGCTCCACCACCACGGATCGAGCACGGTGAAATACGGGCGCGGGTCGGTTCTTACCATCGACCTCACCAACCGTTGCAACATGATGTGCGATCCCTGCTTTATGGACGCCAACCAGGTTGGATTCGTCCACGAGTTGAGCTGGGAAGACATCAAGACCATGCTCGACAACGCGATTACGATTAAGCCGAGGCGCCAGATGTCGGTGCAGTTCTCTGGTGGCGAGCCAACTTTGTCGCCGTACTTCCTCGATGCCGTGCGCTACGCCCGCAAAGTTGGATACAACAGCGTGCAAGCCGCGACCAACGGAATTGAATTCGCCAAGAGCCTGGAATTCGCGCAGCAAGCCGCCGAAGCGGGAATGCGCTACGCGTATCTGCAATTCGACGGAATCGGCAACGCCGCCAATGCTCACCGCAAAGTCGGCAACCTGTTCGATGTGAAGTTGAAGGCCATCGAGAACCTGCACACCGCCGGAGTTGAGATCGTTCCGGTAGTAACCATCGTGAACGGGATCAACAACGAGCAGGTAGGACGCATCATCAAGTTCGCCTTAGACAATCCCAAGCGAATCGGATTCTTGTCCTTCCAACCGGTAAGCTTCACCGGCCGCGACGAAGCCGTAACCGATGACCGTCGCGAGGCCCAGCGTTACACGCTCTCTCATCTTGCCCACGACGTAAAAAATCAAACCGGCCTCGGCGAACCAAGCCGCGACTGGTTCCCAATCTCGTTCATGGGAACCTTCTCTGACTGGGCCGACCTGATGCACGTGGACGACCCCAAAAACAACTGGGGCCAACTGTCATGTGGTTGCCATCCGAATTGCGGGACGGGGATGGCGGTGATGATCGATAAGGAGACTAAGGAGGCGGTTCCGGTCACGGCTTTCTTGAAGGGCGATCAGTTGGCTAAGGACATTCAGAAGGTCAACGATGCGGCGCGAGGGAAGTTTCTTACGATTGTGGGGATGGCTTTGTGTTTGATGAAGAATTACGATCCGTTCCAGTCGCCGAGACATTTCAAGTTGATGGATCTTTTGAAGAAATTTGATAAGAACTTCAACGCGACGGGGAAGAATTACGGAAAGGTTGGCCCGGACCGGACGATTGAAGACGTGATGAAGCGGCGGCAGGACCGGTGGAATTTCCTGTTCATCGCGGGCATGTGGTTTCAGGATTTGTTTAACTACGATTTCCGGCGGACCGAGCAGTGCATTATTCCTTACGCCACGCAGGAAGGCGAGATTTCGTTCTGCGCATACAACACTGGCGTGGGTTGGCGGAACATTATCGAGAAGATGCACATGACGGCTACGCTCACCAAGTGGTATGAAGAGCATGGGCGGCATGAAATCTTCGCGGGCGGGAAGAATGTGAAGATGGAATCGACAGCGCACTCACTGCTTCTTAAGGATGAGTTGGTGACCAACGAAGAGCAGCACGATCTCGATAAGCTGGGAATTGCCAAGAACTCTGGCGAAGAGAAGAAGCGGGCGCGCGATGCCAAGCAGGCGGCCGCACGTGGTCCGCAGAAGGACGATGCGGCTTACAACGCGCGCATGGCTGCGCTTTACCGCGAAGTCGTGTTGCAGGAGAAGCCGGTGGTCACGGAGAACGGATTTATTCCGCTGGGGGCTTTGACGGCTTCGAAGCCGAGGCCTGAGGTGGGTGAGCCGGTGCTCGGGGATTAAGTTCTCGAAGATCCTAGTTGCTTGAAGAGCTTATGGAAGGCCGCCAGGGTTGGCGGCCTTTTGTTTCGAGCGGGGCTTCTTCACTTCTCGCACCAAATGCAGCGTCGACTCCCATCCTTTCGCAAAGAACGCGGAAAGGATGGGCCACCCTGCGGTAGAATTCGCTAGGCTATCGGGGAAAACTCCCCCCAAAGCGGGGCTTGGACGGGGCACCCTCGGGAGCAAAATGAACCCCATCGCCTGGCCGTCCGCCCGGAAAGTGCATAGGTCCTTCGTCGGCAGGTCTTCGCTTTTGCGACGGCCTGCGCTTCCAGGATGACAGCGATGGGTGGGAGCACGAGCGAGGATGCTCGCGCCTACATCGAAGCAATCTCAATGATTGGGGTACCGGGTGCTTCTTAAGCTTCGTCCTTTGGCCGCTATTGTTTACAATAGGGTGTTTGTCCACAATGTAGAGAACGGACTGGCACCCTTGGGTGCTGAGGACGAATCGCGGCTTTGAAACGGTCGAATCACAATTCGGACGGCGGCGGCCGGGTGTACTGGCGGGTAGAGGGTAGTCTTTTGGAGTTGACTACCGTGCGTCCGATTGCGTTCTTTACTTGGAACGGGCAGACGTTTATCGAGCGCTGGATGCGGCGGGGGCTGGTTTTGGTAATGGCGCTGCTGCGTCCTTTCTTATATGCGGTGAACCGGGTGTTTGCTACGCGGGTGGTTCACACCGTCCTACGCGGAGTTAGCCGCGACCGGCTGGATCTGCTAGGCGAGGAATATTTCCAGTATAAGTTGAAGCCGCAGTTGAAGCCTGAAGGTGTTCAACGGCTTAAAAGAGTGATCGATTCGGGCGCGGATGTGGTGCTGGTCAGCCAGGGACTGGATCACGTGATGGGTCCGCTCGCGCGGCATCTGGGCGCGAAGTGGGTGATTGCGAACCGGCTGGAGTTTCGCGATGGTATGGCGACGGGGAGATTGCTCGATCCAGTGATTCGTCCGCGCGGAGTGTTTGCGCGGATTACGGGAGCGGGGCCTGACGGAACGCGTGCTCCGGAACGATTGATTCGCGATTTGAGTTTGGGTGGATCCGATGCGCCTGCGGCTGAGGCATTGCAGGCGGCGGTGATTTCCGCGGAGCGGCAGTTGCCGGTGCGGGAGCGTCCCATTGTTCACTTCGATGGCGGGCGCTCGGCGGAGCCGCTTTCGGTTCGATCGGCTCTGGCGGGTAAGCGCGTGATGCTGATTGGCGTGACCGGGTTCATCGGAAAGGTTTGGCTGGTCAACCTGCTGATGGATTTGCCGGAAATCGGCCGCATTTATTTGCTGATCCGGCGGCAGAAATCGAATTCGGCGCAAGGCCGGTTTGAAAAATTGGTGGAAGAGTCGCCGGTCTTCGATCCCTTGTACAAGCGTTACGGGGCGGCGTTGGCGCGGTTCCTGCGGGAGCGGGTGGAAGTGGTCGAAGGCGATGTGTCGGCGCCGAATCTGGGTTTAGCACCGGATGTGTGCGAGCGTTTGCGAAAAAATCTGGATCTCATCGTCAACAGTTCGGGCTTAACGGATTTTAATCCTGACTTGCGGGATGCTTTGCTGAGCAACGTGGACGCGGCGGTAAGCGTTGTCGAATTTGTGCGCAGCTCCGATCATGCTGGTCTGTTGCACCTTTCGACGTGCTACGTGGCGGGGACGCGAGATGGGCGAGTCAGCGAAACCCTGCGGCCGAATTACGCCCCGGCCGGTGTGGCGAATTTCGATGCCGATGCGGAGTGGCGTTCGCTGCACGAACTAGTCAGGCGTGCGGCGGAGACAGCCGAAAGCGACGAGGTTACGGAGGAATTGCGGCGGCAGGCGTTGCAAAAAGAGCATGCGTCGAAAGATCTGAAAGGCGCGGCGCTGGAAAATCAGATTCGCAAGAACCGGGTGCGCTGGCTGCGAAATTACTTGACAGAAGCGGGGAAGAAGCGCGCGAACGAGTTGGGCTGGCCGAACACGTACACGCTGACCAAGAGTCTGGCGGAGTCGTTGATTCACAAGTATGGTGCTGGGTTGCCGATTGCAATCGTGCGGCCGGCGATTGTGGAAACTTCGGTGAAGAAGCCGTTCCTCGGCTGGAATGAAGGCATCAATACTTCGGCGGCGCTGTCTTATCTGCTGGGAACGTATTTTCGTCAACTGCCGTCGAACGAGCATAAGCGCTTGGACGTGATTCCAGTCGACGCGGTTTGCCGCGGGATGACGTTGATCGCGGCTGCCATCGTGGAGCGGCGGAGCGCGCAGATTTATCAGTTGGCAACATCGGTGACAAATCCGTGCGATATGCGACGGTCGATTGAACTGACTTCTTTGGCGCATCGCAAGCATTACCGCGCGCTGGAAGGTCTGGAAAGCTGGCTGCGCTTGCGCTTCGACGCCATTCCGGTTTCGAAGCAGCGCTACGAGCGTATGTCGGCGCCGGCGCAGAAGGCGATCATTAAGTCCATTCAGCGGATTATGTCGCCGCTGCCCCTGCGCAAGACGCCGCTGGCACGGGCGGAACGCAATTTGGAGAAAGTTGAAAAGCTGATTGAACTGTTCGAGCCCTTTATTCTTCTGAACGAGCATGACTTCGTGGCGGAGAATGTGGAGAAACTGGCCCATGCGCTGGTGCCGGAAGAGAGAGCGCACTTTGGCTACGATACGCGCAGCATCGATTGGTGGGAGTACTGGATCAATATTCATATTCCGGCGCTGCGGCGATGGACGTATCCGTTGATTGAAGGGCGTCCCCTGGAGGCGCGGCCGTCGCGGAGTTTCCAACTGGCGGAGGCGGAGAGCAACGGCGAAACCATTAAAACCGGCACAAACGGGGCAACGTGGCGATATTCCTGACCGGATCCACCGGATACATCGGCGGGCACGTGGCCGCGAATCTGCTGGAAGAGCACGGGGCTTCGCTGAACGTGCTGGTGCGGGCGCGTGATCCGCATGAAGCGGAGGTCCGATTGTGGCATGCGCTGCAATTGCATCTGGACTTTTCGCGCTTCTACGAATATCTGCAGACGCGGATTCGGATCTTTCGCGGCGATTTGACTGGGCCGCAATTTGGGCTCGGCCGTGACGACTACGATCGATTGATCCACACGACGGATTCGGTGATTCATTGCGCAGCATCATTGAATCGGAAATCGGAGAAGAGTTGTCTGAATGTGAACCTGCGCGGGACGCTCGAAGTCTTGCAGCTTGCCATGCGAGTGCATCACTATCACGGCCTTCGTCGTTTCAGCCACGTGAGCACCGTTGCCGTGGCAGGGAAACGCAAGAATGAAGTGGTCACGGAGGACAAGTCGATCGATTGGGAGCGGTCGGACTATGACCCCTATGCGCGGACGAAGAAATTCTGTGAACACATGATCCGGCAGCTTCTGCCTGAAGTGCCGATCACGATTTTCCGGCCGAGCATTGTGCTCGGGGACAGCCGGCGCGCGGAGACTACGCAGTTCGATATGGTGAGAGCATTCGTTTTCCTGGCCGGTTTGCCGGTGCTTCCGTTTCGGCCGAACGACAAAATCGATATTGTGAACGTGGATTTTGTGGCGGACGCGATCGCGAAGCTGCATCAGAAAGATAATCCGCAGTACGACACCTATCATCTTTCGTCGGGGCGGGAGTCACAGACTTTTCGCGAATTGACCAGCGCGCTGGCGGCTTCCCAACAGAAACGCGCGCCCGTGTTCATGCCTTTGCTGGAGCGGCCTTTCTCGGGGACCGTGAATACGTTGGCGAATCGAAAGGGAGCGGTTGCGCATGGAGCTTCGCTGATGAAGGTATTCATGCCTTATCTGATCTGGAATACTGTGTTCGACAATACGCGCGTGACCTCGGAGTTGGGCCGGAAGCCGGCGGCGTTTTCGCAATACAGTTATCCGTTATTGAAATTCAGCCGGGCGACGAATTTTTCTTACAAGTATCAGGAGTGGCCGGCCAAGATTGGAGGGTCCGCGGCATGATGGACTTCGTGCTCGAAGCATGGGTTAGCGCGCTGATTGAAAAGTCGAAGGCTGGGTGGATGCTGGGCCAAGGGAAGCCCTGGCAGCCGGGAGAAAAGCTGAGGCTGCTGTTTGCGGGGTACAACGGAACGCGCAATATGGGATCGGATGTGCGCGTGGAGGAGATGCTGCGGCAGTTGCGCTACATTCTCGGCGCGGAGCGGGTCGCGTTCAGCGTGATGACGCAGGTTCCTAAATTCTCTCGGGGATATTTCGAGAGCACGGTGCAAGTGCATCTGCCGGATATTTTTCCGCCGTTCTTGTCGGATGAAGTGCCCAAGCATCACGGGGTAGTGGCGTGCGAAGGATCGATGTTCAAGAGCAAGTTTGCGAATGCGCTGACCACGATGATGATTGGATCGCTGGGCATTGCGGCGGCGCAGAACAAGCTCTCGGTGGGCTACGGGGCTGAAGCTGGGCACATGGATCCGCTCGTGGCGAAGATGTGTGCGCGGTATTGCCAGAACTCGCTGGTCATTACCCGGAACGAAGAATCGCGGACTATTTTGCGCGAGTTGGGAGTGCCCAACGAATTGGGCACGGATACGGCTTGGACGTTTGAACCGCATCCCGCGGAATTTGGCAGGAAGGTGCTGCGCGAAGTGGGATGGGATGGAAGCACGCCAGTGCTGGTGGTGTGTCCGATTAATCCTTTTGAGTGGCCGGTGAAGGCTTCGGTGGCCAAGTTCGCGCTGCACGGGCTGGTGGGAGCGTATAAGGATAGCCACTACCGCTCGGTGTATTTCCACAATTCGGGGCCGGAGGCGGATCGCGCTTACGAGCACTATCTTACGGCGATCGCGAATGCGGTGGATGCATTCCGCAAGCAGCGCAAGGTGTTTGTGATTTTAGCGGCGACGGAGCGATTGGATGCGCGCCCGTCCTCGCGCATTTCAGAAAAGCTGGGCGGCGTGCCCGTGTTCAGCTCCGAGGATTACAACATGTACGAATTGGTGAGCGTTTTGCGGGCTTGCCACATGATGGCATCGTCGCGCTATCACGGGATTGTGACGTCGATGCCGGCGCTGGTGCCGTCGGCGGGGATCACGATGGATGAGCGCATTCGCAATCTTATGCGCGAGCGGGGGCATGAGGATCTGCTGATGAATGTGGATGACGCCGATCTGGAAGCGAAGCTGCTGGCGGCCCTGATCAAGCTGAGCCATGAGGGTGAGAGGATTTCCGATGGCATCGGGCGGACTGTGGTGCGGAATTTAAAAGTAATGGCGCGCATGGGCGTGTACTTCGAGGAAGAAGTGCAGAGGCGGTATCCGGAGTTTCCGACGCGCAAGGGAGAATGGAGTTGGGAAGATTATTTGCCGCCGATGAGTGCGGGGCTGCACAGTTTGGTTGAGGCTTATAGCTGAAGTGCTTTGCACCACAGGGACACAGAGGGGAAGCTTGCGAGTGAGGTTTCTCGACGACATTTTTGCGCGGCTTGAATTGGCGGGGAAGAAAGTTCTTTTGCAGGAGCTTCGTGGCGGGGAGACGGAGCAAGCTGCGTCTCTACAGAGCGGGAGTGGGTTGCTCGAGTTGATCGCTGGGGCGCGGGACTTCCTTGCGGCGTCGCCCTTAAAAAAGGGTGACCGATGCGCTTTGCTGGCGCATAACAGCATTCGTTGGGTTGCAATGGACCTGGCGATCATGGCCGAGGGCCTGATCGTGGTGCCGCTTTACGCGCGGCAGGCGCCGGCGGAACTCGTGGCCATGATGAAGGATTGCGCTCCGGCGTTGATTGTTTGCGGGGATGCGATGCTGCGTGACGCGATCATGGAGAACTGGCCGGAGGCGCCGCCGCAAGCATTGTTCGATGATGTGTTCGACGTTGGTTCCCAACCTTGGCAAAGAACGCAAAGGATGGGGCACCCGGAAGAGCCGCGGGCGGGGGCGGCCGCGGCTCACGATGAGTCTGATCCGGTCACGATTATTTATACGTCGGGCACATCCGGTGAAGCCAAAGGGGTTGTCCTCACTGCGGGGAACGTTGGCCACATGCTGGGTTGCACTTCGGGGCGGCTGGATGCGCTGATGCAGCACCAAGCGGGTCAGGATCGCGTGTTCCATTATCTTCCGTTTTGTTTTGCCGGTTCCTGGATCATGCTGCTGACCTGTCTCCTGCGCGGCAGTTCGCTGTCGCTTAACATGGACCTGAGCAAGATCGCGAGCGATATGCGGGGGGTCGCGCCCGATTATTTTCTTAACGTCCCGGCGCTTCTCGAGCGGATGCGCAAAGCGGTCGACGAACAGCTTTGGAAGACCGGCGGCGTGGTTTTAAATATTTACAGTCGAGCGAAAGGCGCGTGGATGCGTCGGCAAGAGGGACGGGCAAGCTTCGCGGATTCGATGTGGCTGGGGTTGGCCAGGGCCGCGGTGTTTCCGACCATCCGCAAGAAGATGATTGGTTCCCAGCTGAAAGCTCTGATCTGTGGTTCCGCTCCGCTTAGTGTGGAGACGCAACTTTATTTCATGATGCTGGGTCTTCCGGTGCTCCAAGTTTACGGGCTAACTGAGACTACGGCCATCTGCACCATGGATGATCCGCATCGCGTCGAGCCGGGCCGGGTGGGGCCGGCAATCAAAGGCGTAGAGATGAAATTGGGCGATAACGATGAGATTATCGTGCGTGGGCCGAATGTTTTTCCCGGGTACTGGAATCGTCCGCAGGAGACTGCGAAGGCGTTGCGCGACGGCTGGTTTCATGCGGGCGATCAGGGTGAAGTGGATGCAGCCGGGAACTGGCGGATTGTGGGACGCATCAAGAATCTGATTATTCTGGGCTCGGGTCACAACATCGCTCCCGAGCCGATCGAAGAGGAAGTTCTGCGGAATTTGCCTGGAGCGCAGCAAGTCGTGCTGGTGGGCAACGGGCGTGGATATCTTTCCGCGGTTGTGACCGGGGACGTGACCCGGGAACGGGTGCAGGCTGCGCTCGACGCAGTGAATCCGGGCTTGCCGCATTACAAGCAGGTTCGGGCTTTCCATATTGATACGCAGCCGTTCTCGATTGAGAATGGTCTGCTGACCGCGAACGGGAAATTGAAGCGCGATTTAATTGCGGCGCGTTTGAAAGAAGAGATTGAAGAGATGTATGGAGTGAAGCAGGCTTCGTAGCTGGATTCCGGTCAAAGGCGTTAGCCACGAGGGGCACGAAGGCTGACAAAGGAAGCGGGCTGGACGTTACGTTTTGGTCGATTGAATGAAATCTTTTCACGGCGAAGCTCTTTCGTGGTCGCTCGAGAACGGAGTGGTTGAACTGGCGCTGCATCACGCGCCCTGCAACGAAATTGGCACGCTCACATTAGAAGAGCTCGAAAAGTTCGTCCACGCTCTGAGCGGCTTTGAGGATACAGCTCACGCGCTCATTCTTTATAGCGAGGTGAAGGCTGGGTTTTGTGCTGGCGCGGACCTGCGGGAATTGTATCGCCGCTCTCAGGAGATGGATCGGCGGGATGCCGCCAAGGGTGTTCGTGATTATCTGGAGCGCATTCATCGGGTGTTAAACGCGATCGATGTCTCGCCGTTGACGACGATCGCCGCGGTGCATGGAGTCACGTTCGGCGGCGGTTTTGAGCTGGCGCTGGTGTGCGATCTGATTATCGCCGATAAGATGGCGCGATTTTGTTTCCCGGAGCTGCGACTGGGATTGATTCCCGGCTTCGGTGGGATCCCGCGTCTGAAGCGCGATCTGGGGAATGCTGTAGTGCGCGATCTACTGCTCACCGGGCGCAGTTTTAATGCGACCAAGGTTCAGCAGGTTGGACTGGCGAGTCAAGTGGTCGCGGAAGGCGAGGCGTTGCGGGTAGCGCGCGCGACTGCTGCTCAGCTCGGAAAGTTTGATCGACGGACTGCGGTCGCCGCAAAGCGGTTTATCAAACCGATCCCGTATGAAGAGTTGAGAGAGGAGATCGACATTTTCTGCGAACTCTTTGTCCAGCCGGCGGTGGAGGCTGGTCTGAAGAAGTTTGCGGAGAGCGAGGATGCGCAGCCGTATTTGCCGTAGGCGTTCTCGTGGTCCTTGAGTACATAGATCCTTGGCTGTGCTCAGGATGACATTTTTGTGTACTACGGGTTCAAACAATGACAGCACCCAAACAGACGCTCGAAGAAATCTTGAATCTTGCAGCTGCGCATTTCAAAGTGTCGCGAGAGAAGCTCACCCCGGACGATGACTTCTTCAAGACGCTCGGGATTGACAGCTTGCAAGCACTCGATCTGCTGACCCGGCTGGAGCATCATTTTCATATTGAGTTGCCGGACTACGAATTGCAAGGCGTGTCGGATTTCAGAACGCTGGCTGAGCGGATCCAGACTCGCTTGTGATCCGCCAGTGTGTGGAAGAATCAGTTTTCAGTTCATGGTTCTCAGTTCTCAATCTGTGATGAAGCTGATCAACGTGGTTTTCTATTCTTAATGCTCAATCTCGACCAATACAGCTGTCTGGGCGCTGCTTTGCGGGATGCTCTGGATCGCTGGCCGAACGAAACTTGCCTGATCGAAGCGGACCGGGATCGAGAAAAAACGCGGCTCACTTATTCTGACTTCAAAGATGTTGCCTTGCCGCTGGCGCGCGCTCTCGAGGATACGGGGTTTAATTCCGGCGACCGCGCGGCGATCATCATGACGAATCAGTCGAAGTGGCTGATCTCGGCCTATGCGGTTCTTTATCGTGGCGGCGTGCTGGTTCCGCTCGATTACAAGCTGACGGCGGCTGAGCATCTGCAATTGCTGGCGCACTCGAAGGCGAAGTTTTTGATTGTTGAATATTACCTTTGGCGCGCTATCACGCAGTCGCCGGAGTTCAAGAATCACAAACTGACGAAGGTGTTGGTCACGGAAGCGCCGCTGGGAGCCGATCTTGCCGGGGCTTATCGCTGGGAAGATTTTCGCCGCAAAGGCGATCCCGCGTTTGTCCCGCGAGAGCGGGAGGACGTGGCTTGCATCGTCTATTCCTCCGGCACCGGCGGGCGGCCCAAAGGATGCGTGCTTACGCATGAGAATTATTTGGAGCAGTGCAAGGCGCTGACGGCGTGGTATCCGTTCTGGCCCGGGGTGCGCTACCTGAGCATTCTGCCCACCAACCACGCGATTGATTTCATGGTTGGCTTCATCGGCCCGTTCGTTTGCGGCGCGTGCGTGGTGCATTTGCGTACCCTGCGGCCAGAGTTTGTGCGCGATGCTTTCGTCCGCTACAAAATTACCTACGTCGCGCTGGTTCCCATGATCTTGAAGAATCTGGAGCGCGGTCTGCGAGCGAAGTTCGACGAACTGTCCGCGGGCAAACTTTTCCTGCTCCATCGAATGATCGCGCTGAATAAGTCTTTTACTCGCGCGCACCCCAAGGTCGGCCTGAGTCGCAAACTTCTGTCGCAGGTTCATCAGGGGTTCGGCGGAGAGTTGCGAGCGATGTTTACTGGCGGAGCCTTCATCGAGCCTTCGACGTTGCAGTTTTTCTACGATCTCGGCATTCCCGTCGCCAACGGATACGGGCTTACCGAGGCCGGCACCTCGCTCACCCTGAATGACCTGAAGCCTTTTCGTGCGGACACCGTGGGCAGGCCGTTGCCGGGGGTCGAGCTGCGTATTCTCAATCCTGATTCCGATGGCATCGGCGAAGTTGCGGTTCACGGCAAGACGGTGATGTCGCACTACCTGGATGATCCCGAGTTGACCGCGCAGACCATCGTGGATGATTGGCTGGTCACGGGCGATCTTGGCCGCTTTGATGGCGACGGGCATCTGCGGCTTTTCGGGCGCAAGAAAAACATGATTGTGACCGAAGGCGGCAAGAATATTTATCCCGAAGACATTGAAAATGCCTTCGACGGACTGCCGGTGAAAGAATATTGCATTTTCGCCGCAAACTATCTGTGGCCGGCGAAAAGTCTCGGTCGCGAGATGCTGGTTCTTCTGCTTCGACTCGATCAGAACCAGGAATTCACTGATGCCTTGAAGCAGGAGATCATTTCGCGCAACCGGCGTCTACCCGACTTCAAACGGGTTGGCGGATACCTTTTATGCGGTAAAGATTTTCCTCGAACCGCGTCCATGAAAATCAAGCGCACCGAACTGGCCGAGGATGTGCGCAAAGTTCTCGGCCGCGCGGCTGTGGTCGAACTGTGAGCAACGCGGAGAGTTTTCTTGCCGTAGTGAATCCGGCTGCGGGCGGAGGACGGTGTCGTAAACTCGTTCCAAAGGCGCTCGATCGTTTGCGAGCGGGCGGAATCAAGCTGGATGTGGTCGAAACCGCCGGCCCCGGCCAGGGAATCAATCTCGCGCGAGACGGCTACGCCCGCGGATATCGCAAGTTCATCGCCGTGGGAGGCGACGGCACGTCGTATGAAATCGTCAATGGACTTTTTCCGCGGCGTGATTCTGACGAGCCCGTCGAGTTGGCATTTCTTCCGCTGGGAACTGGCAATTCGTTTCTGCGCGAATTTACCGACCGCGGCGTGGAACACGCCGATCGAGGCATTGCTTGCTGGACGGTCTCAGCCATGCGATGTTCTGCGATTGCGTCATACGCAAGGGGTTCTGCACTACATTAATCTGCTGTCTATGGGGTTCGCCGCGGACGTGGCGACTTTGCGGGCGCGGCGTTTCAGCGGGTGGGGAGAACTTGGTTATCAATCGTCCATCTTCATTACGCTGGCTCGTTTCCGCCGGCGGCCTTTTCCTTTGCGAGTGGACGGCGAAGCGGAGATCGACCGCCGTCGCTGCCTGTTTCTGACCTTCAACAATAGTAAGTTTACCGGTGGAACCATGATGATCGCGCCCAAGGCGGAGGTGAACGATGGCCTCATCGAATATGTGCGCTGGGGGCCCATCGGACGCCTGGGACTGATTCGCAATTTGCCGACGCTTTACGACGGAACGCACATTCAACATCCTCTGGCCGAAAGGCGGGAAGCGAAGCGAATTGATTTTTACTTGGACGCTCCGGTGGACGTGATGGTTGATGGCGAAGTGCTGACATTGCAATGCCAGAGTTTGGATGTGCTGCCATCGGCTCTACGCGTCGTGGTATAAGAATTTATCTCTATGTCACAAGAGCGCAGACAACGGCAACAGCAGCGGCAGGGGCACGAACCAAATCCAAACCGCGGGCGTTACATAATGATCGCCGCCGTGATCGTCATTGTGTTTGCGGCCGCATACTACTTCGGCTGGCACCGACGTACCAGCCGCCTGGACGCTTTTGCCAAATGCCTGACCGCGAAGCAAGCGAAAATGTACGGCGCTTTTTGGTGTCCGCATTGCGAAGAGCAGAAAGAGAAGTTCGGCTCGTCGTTTCAGTACGCACCTTATATTGAGTGCGGAATCAAAGGCTCGAAAGGCATCGAACCGGTGTGCACGCAGGCTGGGATCAAACGCTTTCCCACGTGGATCTTCGCCGATGGCACGCGGGTGGAGGGCGAGCACGAGTTGCAGTTCCTGGCCGACGCGACGGGATGCAGCCTGCCATGATCTCGGCCACGCGGCGGGTGTTTCAGTTGATTGCTCTTCTAGCGTTGGCCGGAATCGTGGTCTCCTCCGTTTCGCTGCATCATCACTACGGCACTTCGCAAACCAACTACTGTGATTTCGGGGCCAGTTTTAATTGTGACATCGTCAATCGCAGTATTTACTCGACCGTGCTGGGGGTTCCGGTCGCGCTGATTGGCATCCTGGGTTACGGCCTGCTTCTCGCCCTGGCAACGTTTTACCGCACGAAAGCCGGAACTTCTTTTATGCTCTTGATCGCTTCCACGGCGGGATTGGGTTTTGCTCTCTATCTGACTTACATCGAGAAGTTCGTGCTTGCGACCTGGTGCATTTTGTGCCTTTCGTCGCTGGCACTGATTGTGCTGATTACCGCGCTCTCGTCATTCTCGGTGGCGGCTACTGTGCGCCGGAATTAGCTGATTTTTGATCCTGCGCTCGAACGGGCGAGGATGCCCGCGCCTGCATTTCACAATGGAAGAAATCACTCCAGCGCAAGCTGTGCCACCGAACCAATCGGTCACCGGCGACCTTCGGTTGCACGAATTTCGCAGCCGCATCTTTCGCAACACGCGGACGCTGCGGATTTGGCTCCCGCCGCGATACGACGCGCCCGAGAACGCCGCTCGACTCTACCCCGTGCTTTATCTCAACGACGGCCAGAACCTCTTCGACCGCGCCACGGCCTTTGCTGGCGTGGAATGGGAAGTCGACGAAACTGCCGACCGCTTGATCCGGCAAGAGGTCATTCCGCCGCTGATCATCGTTGGAATCGACAATGCCCAAAGCGACCGCATCAAGGAGTTCTTGCCTTATCGCTCGTTTCATCCTCCGGTTTTTCGGCCGCAAGGGAAGCGTTATCCCGGCTTCTTGATGAACGAAATCGTGCCCTTCGTGTATGAGCGTTATCGCATCGCCCGAGGTCCCGAAAATACGGGGCTGGGTGGGTCATCCTTGGGCGCGCTGATTTCGTTGTATACGGCGATCGAACGGCCTGGAGTGTTTGGCCGCCTATTGTTGGAAAGCCCTTCGCTGTTTATTTCCAATCGAAGGATTTTGAGATCGAGCCGTGCTTTTCGCCGATGGCCCGACAGAGTGTTTCTGGCAATAGGCACGCGGGAGGCGGGTCGTGAGGATAAAGATAAACAGGTTGTCGAAGACGTTCGCGAGCTGGAAAAAAGTCTGCGCCGCGCGGGTCTGGACGATAGCCGCTTGCTGGTGAAGATCGTCGAGGGCGCATCCCACAACGAAAGCGAGTGGGCCAAGCGCTTTCCGGATGCCTTGAGTTTTCTGTTTGGGAAAGCCGACGACACTTAAGTCATCTCGTGCTTTTGGGCAAACCAACAGACACTTCGCAACTCGCTACTTCAGCAGGCGCTTAATCCGAACTACCTCGATCGAAAGCTCCGACATCTACGTGGGACTTCGGCGACTCTTCTTGATTGATCCCGGGGTATAGAGAGAGTTTCGGCGGGGAGTCATCAGGCTCAAGCAGCCACACCGTTCGATTCTTGAAATATTGCAACAGTTCCTGGTTATTCTGTTCACCCATATCTCGCGCCCACACTACCTTCGCGGCGTCGATATCGGCTTTGTTGTAAACCCACTCGGGATCCGGCAGATGGGTCGACGCGTAACGCACGATGACCAAGTGTTGTCCGGGCGTGTTCTCCAGTTTACGCAGGAGTTCGGCGCGAGGTAGGTTGCCACGCGGCCACAGTTCCTCAATGGTGGCGTGCGCCTGAATCGCCGTCACTCGGATGATCACGATTGCCAGGCAGATGAGCGGAATCGCTCGAACCACAGAGGGCCCCAGCCACCTCCCACGCCAGCGCCAGAGCCGCAGATGCCGCATGCACTGAAGCAGAACAATGTAAAGGAGGCCCGTCGCCGGCGCGAAATAATGCGGACGAAACCAAGTTTCAACCACGAGGCCCAACAGAAATACCACGAGGGCCAGCAGAGGGAATCGGATTCGACGATCACGCCATGCCCAAGGAAGCGCTAGCAAAGGGACGGTCAGAGCGGGGCCCAGGAAGAATCGCCAGAACCAGGCTATCTTGGACGCGCCCTGCTTTATGAATCCTGCAAAGGTGCGATTGTCCTGATAGTACTTGAACTCTATTCCCTCGTAGAAGTTCTCCATGACGGCATAACGGTATTGAACTTTCGGAAGAGGATCTTGCCAAATAAAGTATCGAGCGCGCGAGTAGAGGCTGCGATCAACCTGGTAGCCCATGCGAAATGGACTGCCAGTCACGCGATAGTTATAGTAGCCGGTCGCGACGGCTGTGATCGCCAGTATCAAGGCAATCGGCGCGACCACACGACTCAAAACAGTTCCAAGCCTCGGGCGCGACGGGCTGGCCAGCCACGCTCCCATCGCTACCGCGATAGTGGCAGCCAGAACGAGTCCCTCGTACGGCCGGGTGTTAGCTAGGATCCCGAGACCGAGGGCCATCCATATCGCGTCGCGCACGCGTACGCGGCGCCTCAAGCGCGGCAATGCGCCCAGCACGAGTGCTCCCCCCAGAGCCGTCACCGAACCACACCAGTAGCCGTTGATCCAGTAGCCGAAAATTCCCAGCCGGAGCAAAACGAGCAAGCCGCCGAGCAACGCCCAGCCAGGTGGAAGCCAACCTTGCAGCATCCAGGTCAAGGCCGCGCACATGAGAGCGGTTACGAGAAGGTTACCGATCCAGGGATGTCCGAGCAGTTGCCCGGCGGCTAATACCACGCCTTCGGCGGGCGGGTACATCGACATGTAGGTGGGACGCAGCATGATATGAAAGCTTTCGAAGTGCATCCACATCGGAGGGGTTGGATTGGTAAGTCGGCCATGGGCAAACGTATCGCCCGCCAGCAGGTAGCTATATTCATCGTGGTAGAAAGGTTGGGGAATGCTAAGGATCGGGATCAGCGCCGAGCGAATCAAGATGCACATCAAACCTACGGCAGCGACCGCAACATTTTTTCTGCGTGCCAGACGGAGGAACTGTTTCTCCAGCCAAAGAAGACCAGACGGTGTGGTGCGGCCTGGGCGCGGCCGCAGGATCAGCGTGCCCGCTGCGAGCACCAAGACAAATTCGATGACTTGAACAGCGTATCGGATCAGGAATTCTTCAAAGGCAGGCATGAATAGCAGATTCTTAACTGCAAACGCAGCATTGTCAATTAAGGCTGCTATTTTGCCTGGGTGATCGCGATGCGGTATGCTCTCGCGCAGTGAGAAGTGAACTTTGCCAGAGTAGTGCAGACGCGATCGGGCCGGGCCGGGCGTCGGCCTTTGGTTTGAACCTGTGGCTGATGATCGCTCTCGTCCTGGCAACCCTCCTCAGACTCTTCCGCTTGGGAACCAAAAGCTTCTGGCTCGACGAAGCCGCGAGCGTGACACTGGCGCGGCTCGACTGGCAGAGTTTTTGGATCGCAATCACCCACCGCCAGGCCAACATGGTTCTGTATTACGTTCTTCTGCGTGGCTGGATCAAGCTGGGTAGCAGCGAGTTTGCCATGCGCTCTCTGTCGGTGGTGGCTGGCGTGGCCGCGATCCCAGCCATCTATCTGCTAGGCACGCGTCTTTTCGGACCAAGAGCGGGAAGAGTGGCAGCGCTGTTGCTATCAGTGCACGCCTTTCACATCAGGTATTCGCAGGAGGCCCGCGCTTACAGCCTGTTGATGTTTCTGGCGGTGACGTCTTGTTTGTTGTTCCTGTTGAGTCTCAAACAACCCTCGCGTAAGAACTGGGCCGCGTACGTTTTGACGAGCACTCTGATGGTGTACGCCCAGGCGTTCGGCGCCTGGATGCTGTTGGCGCAGTGGTCTTCCTTATTCTTCCGGCGAAGCGAGATTGCCTGGAAACAATTCCTCTGCAGTGCTGCGATGATTTGTTTGCTGATTTCTCCTTTGGCCTATTGCCTTTTATTTGCTTCTGACCGGACTCAACTCTACTGGCTGACCAGGCCGACCTTGCAAGACGCGTGCAAGTTTGCTCTGGACATGACCGGAAACGGTGGTTCCTTGCTTCTATTGGCGTATGGCGCGCTGGCCTTGATCGGAGTGGGCGCCGGCGTCGGTCTGCGATCGCATTCCGCTTCCGCAGATTCCTGGAAATATTGGTTTCTGTTGACGTGGCTGATTCTGCCTGTGGCACTGGCTCTGGTCATTTCCCTCCGCTGGCCCGTTTTCGAGCCTCGCTTCCTGATTTTTTGCCTTCCACCGCTGGTCTTGCTCGCGTCTGACACTTTAGCCCGCATTCGTTCGAGCGTTCTCTTTGCCGCTGCTCTGATGATTCTGCTCGGCCTCTCATTGAGCGGCACGTACTCGTACTATCGCAGTCGCGCGGATGCCGAACACACTGACGACTGGAGAAACGCGACCCGCTATGTCTTGTCGCAGGAGCGAGCAAGCGATTCCGTTCTCTTTAGCTACAGTGAAGAGAGACTTGCTTTCGATGAATATCAGAGGCAGTTTCACCTGTCTGGTTCTCCTATCCACGAGTTTCCGGAGCAGACGGATTTAGAATTACTGAGGTTGCGTCCGTCCCGGCCAAGCCCTCAGTTGCTGAATGAAATTGTGGCCGGATACAAACGCGTGTGGGTGATCACTGCCTTTCAGCCCAATCAGCACAGCCTTCCCACGGAGACGGCGCTGAAAGCTCATTTCAGCGAATATGAAGAGCGAAGTTTTGGTTTTGTCCGGGCGGAGTTATTTGCAGATAAAATTCCCGTGACAACCGACCACGA
Organism: uncultured Acidobacteriota bacterium; assembly: GCA_963762385.1. GTDB lineage: Bacteria > Acidobacteriota > Terriglobia > Terriglobales > Acidobacteriaceae > JABDBE01. The sequence continues at coordinate 1,441,589 of CAVXKN010000004.1, forward strand.
GGGGACCTCGGCTCAATAAGAAAGATGACAAAATCGATCCGCATCCTGATTTGGTTTGGCGCTGCCGTTCTGGGCGCGCTGGCTCTGGGCACGATTGCGCTGCACCGCGGCGAGGAAATCAATGCCATGTGGCTGGTGGTCGCGGCGTTTTGCGCATACGCTTTGGGTTACCGTTTCTACAGCAAATTCATTTCGGCCAAAGTGTTGGCGCTCGATGCGCAACGAGCCACTCCCGCGGAGCGGCTGGAGGATGGCCGCGATTTCGTTCCCACTAACAGGTGGGTACTCTTTGGGCATCATTTTGCCGCCATTGCCGGGCCGGGGCCGCTCGTAGGTCCGGTTCTCGCCGCGCAGTTTGGCTATCTTCCCGGGACGCTTTGGATATTGGTCGGCGCTGTGTTTGGCGGCTGCGTGCAGGATTTCGTCATTTTGCTTTTCTCGGTGCGGCGAGACGGAAAATCGCTGACCGAGATGGCCCGCGAGGAAATCGGCATCGTCGGCGGGTTCGTCGCCTACGCAGCGGTTATCAGCATCATCGTGATTCTGCTGGGCGCTGGCGCGCTAATCGTGGTGAATGCGTTGAAGGCGAGTCCCTGGGGCGTTTTCACCATCGCGATGACCGTTCCTATCGCGTTGTTGATGGGTTTTTATCTGCGACACTTGCGGCCCGGCAAGGTGTTGGAAGTTTCGGCCCTGGGGTTCATTCTGGTGATGCTCGCGATTTGGGGCGGACAGTGGGTCTCGCAGACTCCGGCGGTCGCTCCGTGGTTTACGTTGACCGCCCCCGCGTTAGCTATCATCATCATCATTTATGGATTCGCCGCCTCGGCATTGCCGGTCTGGTTGCTGCTCGCGCCGCGCGACTACTTGAGCACTTTCGTCAAGCTGGGAACGATCGCACTGTTGGCGTTGGGAATCGTCGCCGTACGCCCGACGCTGCATATGCCGCCGCTGACGCGGTTTGTCGATGGATCGGGACCGATCTTTGCCGGCAAGATCTTTCCTTTCGCTTTCATCACCATCGCTTGTGGGGCCATCAGCGGATTCCATTCTCTGATCTCGAGCGGTACGACTCCGAAGCTCATTCGGCGCGAGACCGAAACCCGCCTAGTGGGGTATGGGGCGATGATGTGCGAATCCATGGTGGCCATTCTGGCTACGATTGCCGCCTGCGTGCTTTCGCCGGGAACTTATTTTGCCATCAACAGTCCGGCGGGAATCGTGGGCCAGTCGCCTGAAGCGGCGAGCGCAACCATCAGCGGCTGGGGATTCCCGGTTACGGCCGCCAGCATGCATTCCCTGGCGCGGGCCGTGGGCGAGCAGACCTTGTTCAATCGCACAGGAGGCGCTCCGGCCTTTGCCGTGGGGATGGCCCACATTTTCTCCAGCAGCCTGGGCGGGCAGGCGGTGATGGCCATCTGGTATCACTTTGCCATCATGTTTGAGGCGTTATTTATTCTGACTGTTCTCGATGCCGGCACGCGCGTGGGTCGCTTCATGGTCCAGGATGCGCTCAGCCACGTTTGGAGGCCTCTCGGCCGGACGGGTTGGTACCCGTCGATTCTGGCGACCAGCGCCTTAATCGTGGCTGCGTGGGGATCGTTTTTATGGCAAGGAGTGAAAGACCCGCTGGGCGGAATCAATTCGCTGTGGCCGCTATTTGGGATATGCAATCAGCTGCTGGCGACCGTGGCGCTCTGCGTGGCCACGACCATCATCGTTAAGATGGGCAAGGCGAAGTATTCGCCAGTGACTCTAGCGCCGCTTGTCTGGTTGGTTGCGGTGACGTTCACGGCATCATGGCACAAGATTTTCGATCTCAATCCGCGCATCGGCTTTCTGGCACACGCGCGCCAGCTTGCTTCCTCCACCGCGCCCAGTCATGAAATTTCGCGGCTGATCTTCAATGACCGTCTGGACGCTGCAGTCGCCGGCGCCTTGGTCTGTATGGTTGCGCTCATTTTACTGGAATCGATTTCCTTGTGGGTGAGCGTCATCTCCGGCCGTATGCAAGCGAGAGTCAGGGAAGCGCCGTTTGTGGTGACGCGCTTTGCCGCGGAGGAACAGGGGTGACACGAATGCGGAAAATTCTTGGGACGGTCGTTGCGACGCTGCGCGAGATTTTCGATGAGTCTGCCTACATACGTTTTCTTACTCGCCACGGGATGAGTTCTGGTCCGAGCGCCTATGCGGCATTCCTGCACGAACAAGAAGGGATCAAAGCGCGTCGCCCAAAGTGCTGCTAGCTTTGACGGCGGAGGACGTCCTCGAATAGCCTGTACATTCCTCCCGTGAGCGAGCCCGCCATTTCCGTCCAAGAGTTACGTAAGGCCTACGGGCCGGTTGAGGCCGTGCGCGGCCTCGATTTTGAAATCCAGACCGGAGAAGTCTTTGGCTTGCTTGGCCCGAATGGCGCGGGCAAAACGACGACCGTGGAAATCCTCGAGGGCTTGCGTTCGCGCAGTGGAGGACAGGTTTTGGTGTTGGGTTTCGATCCGGAGAAGCAAAAACAGCAACTCAAGGATCGTATTGGCGTTTGCCTGCAAGCCACGAATCTGCCGGATAAGATCCGCGTCCGCGAGGCCCTGCACGTGTTTTCGTCGTTTTACAGCCGCAACGTGGACGCGAACCAAATCCTGAAGCGGTTGCAGCTTGAGGACAAGCGCGATGCCTTCTACAGCACACTCTCGGGCGGTCAGAAGCAGCGCCTGGCGCTGGCGCTTGCGTTGGTCAACGATCCTGCGCTTTTGTTTCTTGACGAACCGACCACCGGCCTCGATCCCCAGGTTCGGGCGGAGATCCACGGGCTGCTCGAGCAATTGCGCGACGAAAAACGCACGATTCTGTTGACCACGCATTACATCGAAGAGGCAGAGCGTCTTTGTGATCGGGTCGCGATTATCGATCAAGGACGCATCATCGCCATGGACACTCCACACAAGCTGCAGCAGCAGAGCCGCTCGGCTTCGACCATCGTGGTGACGTGCGACAAAGCGATTCGGGCGCAGCATCCAGTCTGGGTCGAGTCAGTCGAGAGCATCGCGGATTCGACCGGCCATACCCTGACGGTGATTTCGCGGCGTCCCGCTGCTACGCTGGTGGACTTGATCAAGTGGATTGACCAGAGCGGTCTTGAGTTGGTGGATGTTCATCTCAAGAAGCCTACGCTGGAGGACGTGTTCATCGAATTGACCGGCAAGCGGCTTCGCGACTGAAACGGACGAAATGAAGAGTTACATCGCACTCATCCAACTGGATCTCAAGCTCGCGCTTCGGCAGAAGTCTGTCCTGTTTTTCAATTACATGTTTCCGTTGATTTTCTTTGTGGTCTTCGCGCAGGCGCTGCATGGAGACCGCGGCAACGCCATGACCCAGATCGTGACCATGGTGATCATCATCGGCGTGCTGGGCAATGGGCTTTTCGGGGCGGGCATGCGCGCGGTGCAGGAGCGCGAGTCCAACGTGCTGCGGCGGTACAAAGTGACTCCGATTACCCCGGCACCCATTCTGATTGCGGCGACTGTCGTAGGTTGGATTCTTTTTATGCCCCTGGTGCTGTTCATGTTTTGCGTGGCGCACTTCGGGTACGGCATGCCGTGGCCGGAGAGGATGGGATCGATTCTTTTGTTTGCGACCCTGGGCATTCTGGCCTTTCGCGCCATCGGCATGATTCTCGCGGCAGTGGCGAATTCCATGCAGGAAAGCCAGATCCTGGTTCAACTGGTTTACCTGCCAATGCTGTTTCTAAGCGGCGCTACGTTTCCGACTTCGATGTTTCCGTCCTGGCTGCTGATCGTGACCCAATTCCTGCCGGCGACCTACCTCGTCTCGGGACTCGAAGGAATGATGCTGCGTCAGGAGAGCCTGGTGGCGAATGGGTTTCCGGCCTTGGCTTTGCTGATCACGGTTTTCGTGGGGTTGTTTATTTCGTACAAGCTTTTCCGCTGGGAAAAAGAGGAAAAGATTCGCAGCTCGGCCAAACTCTGGGTGGGCGCGGTGATGTTGCCGTTCCTCGTGCTCGGCTTGTGGCAGGCGCACACAAAACAGAACGTCGCCAAGACCAAGATGCTGAACCGGGAGCTGGCGCGGGGTGAAACCTACCTGATTCGCGGAGCGCGCATTTTTGTTGGTGACGGAAAGGTGATTGAGTCGGGTGCGATTCTGATTCGCGGCGGCAAGATCGCCGAGGTCTATGAAGGGGAAGGACCGGATCCGAGGACGGTGAAAGCCACGCCCATCGAGGCCGCGGGCAAGACCCTTCTGCCCGGGCTCATTGATGTTCACGTGCACCTCGTGGCGCCGGGTGGTTTCTATGCGGACATGAGCCAGTACAACCCGGAACCCCACATGCTTCGCAATCTGGCCTCTTACCTTTACAGCGGCGTAACTGCTGTTAGAAGCGTGGGCGACCCTTTGGACGTTGTCCTCAAGGTACGCTCAACCGTGAATAGCGGCCAAAGGTTGGGAGCCGAACTCTTCACGTGTGGGCCACTTTTTACCGCTCAAGGTGGACACGGCACGGAATATTTCAAGGGCATGCCGGCAAATATTCAAAAGCAGGCGGAAGCGCAGTTCACGCGCCTTCCCACTTCCGCCGATGAAGCGCGCCATCAAGTTGATGAACTCAAGCGCTCGGGCGTCGATTGCATCAAAGCTATCCTGGAAGCGGGAGGAGGTTCGCGGGTGTTTAATCGTCTGGACAGCGCGATTTTTCAGGCCATTGCCCAGGAAGCCCATGTTCAGCAATTGCCTCTGGCTGTGCATACGGGGGATGTTCGTGATGTAACGGACGCGGTGCAGGCTGGCGCCGATTCCATCGAGCATGGCTCGTTCCGCGAGGCCATTCCTGACGCCTTGTTTCAGGAAATGGTTAGGAAGAAAATCTCTTACGATCCGACGCTGAGTGTGGGTGAGGCGTTTCGAGACTTTGCGGCTGGCAATATCGACCTGCTGAAGCGCTCGCTGGTGCAGCAAGTGGGGCCTACGGATCTGATCGAGAATACCGAGAAAGAAATGGCGTCGAAGGACGTTGAGCCAATCCGCGAGAGCATCGCGCAGTTCCCCTTCAACCTGGAAACGGGAACGCAGAACCTGCTGCGGGCGTATAAGAACGGCGTCATGCTCGTGACCGGCAGTGACGCAGGCAATTTCCTCATACTTCACGGTCCCACCGTGCAACATGAACTTGCACTGTGGGTGCGAGCGGGGATTCCTCCGGCGATTGCGCTTCAGGCTGCGACTTACAATGCTGCTCGTTTACTGCGCGCGGAAAATCACATTGGTTCGATTCGCGCGGGCAATGATGCCGATCTGCTGGTAGTTGATGGGAATCCGCTTGAGGACATCGGCGCAGTCGAGCGCATCTCAATCGTCTTTTTCAAGGGCGAGCAACTCGACCGCTCGGATCTTTTCAATCAGGAATAACAAATCAGCGAACGTCCCAAATTCTTCGTGGATTTCTCCGCGCACTCTGCGGCTGTTCTCAGCGACCTCAGCGATTCAAGATTTTGCATTTGCCGGCGTTGCGCCAAACCTCAAAACACAGAGTGCGCGGAGGTTCCGAAATCACACGGCTAGCTGGAGGAGTAAACAAAATCCCTTGCGCCGGATGCTAGACTCTGGTGGATGCGGGTTCTGGGCATTGATTGCGGCACAGAGTACACGGGGTTCGGCGTGGTCGAGCTTAGTCACGACGGCACATTGATTTGCCTGACCTGCGGTGCGGTCAAACTTTCGGCCCGCGATTCCATGCCCGCGCGCTTGTCGACGATCTTCGACCGCTTGGGCGCGGTCATCGTCGAACATCGGCCGGACCGGGTTGCGATCGAAGACGTTTTTTATGCCTTGAATGTGAAGTCGGCGCTCAAGCTGGGACAAGTGCGCGGCGTCGCCATGCTGGCCGCGTCCTCGGCGGGTCTGGAGGTCGCGGAATACTCGCCGCTCTCCATTAAGTCCGCTGTCGTCGGCTACGGCAGGGCTGAAAAGCAGCAGGTGCAGCACATGGTGACGCGGCTACTGAACCTGGCTGAGATTCCCGAGCCGCCGGACGCCGCCGATGCCCTTGCGATTGCGATTTGCCACTTGCACACTTCGGCCACGCTCGAACGCCAGCAGGCATGAGAGGATTACACGTCTCAGGAACAATTTGGCATAATTCCTTGTACATGTTTTCCGCTCAGTTCCCACCCGTCGAATCGTCTGAGTATTGGCGCAATCTTTGCTTCTCGGTTGCTGTCTGCCTAATCCCATTCTGCTTGGTTCTCGCGCAGGCTCAGCAGACGATCGTCCCAACCATCACGTTTACTTGTGATTTTCCGGGCTCCGAACCGGATCACTACGTCATCTCGGTGTCCGAAAACGGCTCCGCTTCCTACGACTCCGACGGCAAGCTCAGCCCGGACTCCGACGGCGGGGATACTTTTCATTTAGATTTCACCGTGTCCCAGGCCGGACGGGCTCGTGTTTTCGACCTGGCCAGGCGCGCTCATTATTTCGAGGGGCAGGTTGATTCCAAGAACAAGAAATTGGCTGCCACTGGGACCAAAACCCTGACCTACAAGGACGAACAGAAAAGCACGACTGCCACCTACAACTATTCGCCTGTGCCGTCGGTCGAGGATCTGACGACTTTCTTCCAGTCCCTGTCGGCGACCCTGGAGTTCGGACATCGGCTGGATTACCACCTTCGCTATCAGAAGCTTGCCTTGGACGAGGAATTGAAGAACATGGAAGAAGTCTCGAATAGCGGCGGACTGGTGGAAATTTCGGCGGTCGCTCCAGTCTTGAAAAAGATCGCGGATGACCCGGCCGTGATTAAGGTAGTGCGAGCCCGAGCTCAGCGCATGTTGCAGCTTGCCGGAACCGGCGGCAAGTGAGCGGTCGAAGGCAGCCGAATATATCTGATGTTCGGGCAACAAAATAGCCCAAACCATGTTCTAATAGCGCAAGAGGGGCCTTTCCGGGGGTGTTCTATGTCCAGGATAAACATCAAGCTGCTGATGCAAGCGGCCGCAGCTTCTTCTCTGATTCTCACGATTCTTTCCTTCACTGTTCCTGCCGTTGCCGATTCGCAAGTCCGCATGGTGCGGTTGAGCGAGGTTCAGGGCGACGTCCAGGTCGACCGCAACACCGGGCAGGGTTACGAGAAGGCATTCCTGAATTTACCCATTACCCAGGGCGTTAAGCTGCGGACCCGAAACGACGGCCGCGCGGAAGTCGAGTTCGAGGACGGCAGTACGCTGCGCGTCACTCCAGGGACGGTGATCGAGTTTCCGCAACTCTCCTTGCGCGATTCCGGGGCGAAAGTTTCGACCGTTCATTTGCAGGAAGGCACTGCTTACCTCAACTTCTCAGGAGCGAAGGACGATGAGTTTGCGCTGACTTTTGCTCATGAAAAGCTCACGCTGGCACATTCGGCTCATCTGCGAATTGAGATGGCTGATGTCACTGCGACCTTAGCCGTCTTCAGCGGTGATGCGCAGGTCGCAGGCGATTCGGGAACGATAGCCGTCAGTAAGAACCATACTGCGACCTTCGACCTGACGGATGACGATCGGCACACATTGGCTAAGGATCTGGAGCCGGATCCTTTTGACGCATGGGATAAAGAGCAGAATCAATATCACGAGGTGTACGCCAGCAACTCCTCCAGCAGCTATTCGCCCTACGCGTACGGCACCAGCGATCTGAATTATTACGGGAGCTTTTCTAACTATCCGGGCTACGGCAACGTTTGGCAGCCTTACTTTGCCGGCGCGGGATGGGATCCGTTCATGAACGGCGCTTGGGCATTCGCTCCCGGTTTTGGTTATGGCTGGGTGTCTGCGTATCCGTGGGGATGGACGCCGTACCACTCCGGCAACTGGGTTTATCTGCCTACGGGCGCATGGGGCTGGCAGCCCGGCGGGTCGTATATTGGATGGAACACTCCGCGCGTTATTAATGCGCCCACGCACTACGCTCTGCCGCAGCCTCCGAGTTCGGGCCAGGGAACGGTCGTTGTGAACCGTGGCCCCGCGCCAATTGAATTAGGAAGATCGTTTAACAAGATGCAAATTACGAAGAACTCGGCTGGACTCGGAATTCCGCGCGGCGGGATCAAGAACCTGAGCCAACTGTCGGGCACGGTGCAGCAGCAGGGATTTGCCACCGCAAAAGTGCATACCGCGCCCATCGGGGTCGGCTGGTGGCACGGCGGCTCTTATGCGCCAGGGCAGATGGGGCCCTGGCAAAGCGGGAGCACCGCGAGCGCCTCGTCGGTCGCGCATTCCAGCGCGGGCCATTCTGGCAGTCATCGTTAGAACGGAAGATAATTTTGCAGTAAGAGGGCGGCCTTGGTCGCCCTTTTTTCTTTGCAGCGAGACTCATCTGTCGATCGAGGAGGGCGGCATGACGAGTGCTATGGCTTAGCTATAACAATTGCTTCGAAGGTGGGCGAAATTCAGAGTTATACTGAGCTATGTGAGGCGTTTCTTAGCCATCGCAGTGCTGTTCTGTTACTACCCACTTGGTCTCGCCGCGCAGGAAACGACTACCGTGTCCATTACCATCAAGGTTCTCAACGGGAAAACGGGAAAGGCAGTTTGGCGGGAGTCTCCTAACATCTGGATTGACAAAGAACCGCGCATCAATCCATACACGAATCTTCACGGGAAGACCATAATCAAAGTTTCCAGCGCCGCTGCTCAACTCCGGATAGGGCCGAACTGGGGACATGAATGTCGCGGGAAGGACGATACGCCCGCCTTCTATTCCATTGCTGAAATACTGCGCCTCGGAATAGTGAGTCAAAACGTGTGTGGTGCGGCCACGATTGCTCCGATACCCGGAGTTCTTGTCTTCTATGAGTTACCCAGCACATGGCGAGAGCGCTGGAACGACTGAGGCCGCTCGAAATTGGCGCGAAATCGCCATTACACTCATAACTGCACAGTTCCTCAACAAGATTGGTTGCGGGGTTCCAAAGCAAAACTGTCTGGCAGTGTTTTGTTGGGAGTCCCGCTAACGATGTGTTTGTCCGATGCCGGAACGATCCTCGCGTGGTAAGCTTTCTGTCCGTCCCCGTAAAGCGGAATTCCGAGGCTTTTAATATGCGATCATTTCTTCTGGCGATTTTTCTGTTGGGCTGTTTGTCGTTTCCTGCATTTTCCCAGACCGCGACCGCGCGAGACCCCGGCAAACCGGCTCCTCAGCTTGATCACTTCGACGCAAAGAATGTTGATAAGTCCGTCGATCCTTGCACCGATTTCTACGCGTACTCGTGCAATCGCTGGATCGCGGACAATCCCGTGCCTCCGGATGAAATTTTCTGGGATTCCTTCGGGAAGCTTCAGTTGTGGAACGAGACTTTTCTCCACCAAACCGTACTCGAAGTGGCAGCGAAGCCGGCCGCCGAGCGGACGCCCGTCGAGAAGAAGGTTGGAGATTACTGGTCGGCTTGCACGGATCAGAAACAGAGAAATGAAAACGCCCTCCCCACTCTGCGGCCCAAGTTGGAGCGGATCGAGGGTATGCGGAGCAAGACCGAAATCGTCGACGTGGTGGCCGATCTCCATCGTTCGATTTCCGGCGCATCGAATCCCGCCGATCCCGAAACCTATGCCGCTTTGTTTGGCTTTGGCGCACAGCCTGATTTTCACGACACCGGCCACGTCATCGGGCAATTTGATCAAGGCGGAATGGCGATGCCCGGCCGGGAATTTTATCTGAACGATGACGCGAAGTCGGTCGAGATCCGAACCAAATACGTTGCTCACATCGCGCGCATGCTGGAACTCTCCGGCGTGCCGGCTGCCAAAGCGAAGTCGGACGCGGACGTCATTCTGCAGATGGAAACGTCAATGGCGAAGTCAGCCATGGAGATCGTCAAACGGCGCGATCCCAAGAACATCGATCACGAAATGAGTCTGGACGCGGTTCAGAAACTGACTCCATCGTTTGACTTCAGCCGCTATTTGCAAATCGTGCATGGCCCAACGACAGGCACCTTTATCGTGACCTCGCCTGATTTCTTTCGCAACACCGAGCAACTGATCCAAAGCGAGCCTCTCGATCATTGGAAAGCATATTTTCGATGGCAGTTGCTGAACGGTCTGGCGGGCGCGATGAGCGAGGATTTCGTAAACGAGGATTTTACCTTTGTCCCGCAAACCCTGTTTGGCGCGAAAGAGCTTCAACCGCTTTGGCGCAGATGCATTCAGTCGGAAGACCGCGACATCGGGCAATTGCTGGGGCAGGCTTATGTTGCGCGTGCTTTCCCACCGGAGAGCAAAGCGCGAGTCCAGCAGATGGTGAACGCGCTCAAAGTCGCTCTGGGCCAGGAAATCGATACGATGGATTGGATGAGCCCGCAAACCAAGAAGCAGGCGCGCATTAAGTTAGCCGCCCAAATTGACAAAATCGGATATCCCGACCACTGGCGCGACTATTCGGCTCTGGAAATTGAGGCGGACAATCATCTGACCAACGTGCAGCGCGCTGCAGCATTCGAAATGGATCGCCAGCTCAAAAAGATTGGCAAGCCGCTTGACCGAACCGAGTGGGGAATGACGCCGCCAACGGTGAACGCTTATGAGGACGCCCAGACCAATACCATCAACTTTCCGGCTGGGATTCTGCAACCGCCGTTCTTCGATGCTGCGAAAGACGACTCAGTCAACTACGGGGCTGCCGGCGCGGTGATTGGGCACGAGACCATCCACGGGTACGACGACCAGGGGCGCAAGTTCGACGAGAATGGAAATCTGCGCGACTGGTGGACGGCGGACGATGCCAAGGCCTACGACAAACGAGGCGACTGCATCGCCGATGAGTACACCGAGTTCGTCCCCGAAGCAGGTGTGCAGCAGAACGGCCGTCTAACTCAGGGCGAGAACACCGCCGACAACGGCGGAATCCACCTGGCGCTATCCGCGCTGGATACGGATCTCAAGGCGAAAGGCCAAAGCCTGGATACCAAAGGAGACGACGGCCTTACTGCGCTGCAACGCTTCTTCCTGTCCTACGCCAACATCTGGTGCGGCAACTTGCGTCCGGAGATGATGCGGACCATCCTGCTCATGAACCCGCATCCGCTGGACAAATACCGGGTCAACAATGTGGTGTCGAACATGCCGGAGTTCGCCAAAGCATTCGGCTGCCACAAAGGACAACCGATGGTGCGGGAGAACGCCTGCCGAGTTTGGTGATTTGATAAATGGAGGCCGGGCGTCCCCGCCCAAGCAGGCGAGGACGTTCGTTACCCATCGTTTATTTATTTGCAGTTGCTTCGTCTTTCAAGTAGTTGGCGCTGAGCGTGCCTTTCTTTCTTGCCAGCTCAATGAGCGTGGGGTAGAACTGCACAAACGTTGTATCGACCGCGGCGTGTTGTTCGTGGCAGGAGTAGCACGAAGCTTCCTTGGGCACCTGCTTGGCTGGGCCGTCTTCGTCGAAGCCAAAGAACGCCCACTTGCCGGCGAAGCGCGATTCGTCTTTGACGTGCACTTCCCGGCCCATTATTTCCGATGTCTGATAGTGACCGCTCTTATTGATGGACGCTTTGGTCCCTGCCACTCGAACCTCGAGCACCAGCATGGTCTTGTCGGGCCAGGTTCCGGTCTGAAGGAACGACTTGTAAGCGTCGGGGCTAACAAAAACATTGTCGAACATCGAGTGGTCCATCCCCGTCGCGTTGGGACTGTAGCTCATGTCGACACCCGAAGTCAGATACACCCACTCGCGATAGTTTGCCGGAAACAACAGGCGGCCATCCGCCGTGTATGTGGGCGTTTGCGTAGGCGAGGCGCTTTCCCCTGATGCTGTCGCTGCCGTCTTTGAGTCATACTGCGCGGGAGCCAGGAAAGCCAACCAAAGAAGAATACAAGTGCGCATGCGTACGTCCTCCTCATATGGGTAGACGTTAGAATCGGATTCATAGTTCCGTATTTGTGTGGAAACGCGAAATTTACCCACGGCTGAACCGACGTCGTCGTGCCGGTGCCCTTATGTAATGTTCTCCCGCTGAGAGTTATCGCGTATACTAAATCTAGCCCTTAACCACGAAGATCATCGCAACCAGCCCTGCGCCTTCGCGATTGAGAAGACTCAAAAGCCAGGGTGTGGCAGGAGATATCTATGTCGTTAATTAATGGAGACAAGTCCCGAGCCAATCGTACACGGAAGCAGAACATTCAGCGCCGGTTACGAGCTCACGCACTACTCCAGGAGGCTGCCAAAACTAAACCAGCGGGTGTGCGCAAGCAGGTGAAATCCACCGTCCATTCCGCGCCGACTACGGCCTAGTTCGTGCGCCGGAGTTGAGGATTTCTTCGGATGGATCGCAACCCGCAAAATCATCCCGGGAGGTGGGTATGGCTGGTCGAAGTCGCTCAAGCTTTAACAAACGCCAGAAAGAGCGCTCGCGTCAGGACAAGCAGCGCGAAAAATTAGAAAAAAGACAGCAACGAAAACTGGAAAAACAATCGGGCACACCCGGCGAGAATGACGACTTCGGACAGAACGATTTCAGCCTGGCTGGAGATTACGAAGATCCGGAAGAAGTAACCGCCTCCAACACGACCGTCGAAGATTAGATCCGCGTCAACCGTCTTAAGAACGAAGTGAGAACTGAGAACGGGCAACTGACAACGGGCTTCTTATCCCGTTTGCGTTAAAGATCATGCCATTGCGACCGGCCCTGCCTGGTTCCAAAAGTGATATACGGACACGACTGCTGCTTGCGAGGGCGCCAGGTCATCGCACCACGATGCCGGCATAGCCTACTACCATTTCTCGGTCGCCGGAAATATCGCCCGATGTCGCGTACTTGATCAGTTCGGCCGCCGTCGCGCGCAGGCGCTTGGCAGCGGTCAGCATCACAATGGCAGGGCCGAAGCCGCACATGCTGATTTCTTCCTTCATGACTACGTCGAATAGGCCACGGGCATCGAGCGCCAGCATCCGCTCGATCGCCTTGTGATCTTTTATTCGAGTGACGGCGTCGCTCTCGTAATGATTCATGTCGCTCGACGCCACGATCAGAATTCTTTCGTCTTCCGCCTGCACGGTGTCGGCTACGGCTTCGCCCAGTTTTTCTAAAGTGTCGAACTGCCCTGTACCTAGCGCAATCGGGACGAAGGCGAAATCAGGACGCCGGGATTGAAGGAACGGCAGTTCGACTTCGATGGCGTGCTCACTCCGATGGGCATCGGAGTCTTCGGTCAACTGGGGAAATCTCTTCTTTAGCGCTTCGGCCAGCCCGGAATCGATTGGCACCGGGCCGAGAGGCGTTTCCCAAGCGCCGCTGCTCATTATAGCGAGCGAACGTCCTTTGCCGGTGTGATTGGGGCAAAGGATGACGATGCGCCGAGGCAAATCCAGCCGGGCGAAGACCGCTCCCGCTACCGCGCCCGAGTAAACATATCCGGCATGTGGGGCGACGCATCCTAATGCCGGGGTCGGGGCCGCTTGGGTTGGGAGGTACGACTGGAGATCTCTTTGCAAGGTCTCGCGATCGCGTGGATAGAAGCGCCCGGCTACCGCGGGATGGCGAACTATTGAATCCATTTTGCATCTCCTTGTGATTTAGAAAAGGCCATAACCACAAAGGGCACTGCGGTACACAAAGGAAATCACGGACCTGCGGTTTCCAGCAGAGCTCGAAATAACGCGGCGTTCTTTTCTAACGACAGTGCTTCGGCCCGCACTGTCGGCTTTATTCCAGATTTTTCCAAGGCCGCACGCAGAGCTGCGGGTTCGTAGTCTGACTTCAGATTGTTCCAGAGCGTCTTGCGCTTCTGGCCGAAGGACTTTCTTAGAAAATCGATGAAGCCGGCCTCAGGCACATTCAAGCCTTCGATGCGAGACGCGATCACAAGCCGCACCACGGCGGAGTACACCTTGGGCGGCGGCGAAAATGCACCCGGGGGCAAGGTGAACAGTTTCTCAACCCGTGCATAGAGCTGAGCGGTGGCCGAGAGAAGCCCATACTCGCTGCTTCCCGGACGCGCCTCCAGCCGGTCCGCGACTTCTTTCTGCACCATGAGCACGATGGTCTCGAAATATTTCCGGTAGGCGAACAGCCGCAGTAGAATATCCGACGTTATGAAATAAGGAAGATTGCCCACCACCTGCACCTTTTCCGGTTGATGGTTCATTCCCGGACGCGTGCTGCCGGGCTTAGGTCCGAAGAGCGTATCGAAATCGATGGCGAGGATGTCGCCCTCGATGATCTCGACATTCGGCGTCAGCGAAAACTTCATGCGTAGCTGGGCGGCCAGAACGCGATCCAGTTCGATCGCGATGAGCCGCCGGGCGCGCCGGGCGAGCAGGGAAGTCAAGGCGCCGCGTCCGGCGCCGATTTCGAGCACCGTGCTCTGGGAAAGATCTCCGAAGGCTTCGGCGATCCGCAGCGCAGCAGAGGGGTTGGTGAGAAAATGCTGGCCCAATTTGGGTTTTCTAGGCGTCGGACGCGCAGCAGATACCTTCGGCACATTGACCCTCTTTCTTTCCGACGACTACACTGGACTCTCATCCCCGCGACTCTTCGCGCGCAGGAACGGCGCAGCGCCGTTCTATCATAACTTGCGCCGAAGCTCGGGTCATCATCTGGAGGTTAGCCTTCATGCATATCGCTTTTGCTGCCTCGGAGTGCGTCCCTTTTTCCAAGACCGGCGGATTGGCCGACGTGGTCGGCGCATTGCCGCGAGCCCTGGTTGCCGCCGGGCACCAGGTCAGCGTATACGTCCCGCGCTATCGCCAGACCAAGCTTTCCGATGCCCAGACGGTGGTCCGCAGCATTACCGTTCCCTTTGACGATCACTACCGATTCTGCTCCGTCGTCACCGGTGGCAGTCACTCGGGGGTACGCTTTTATTTTGTTGATTATCCTCCATATTTCGATCGCGAAGCTTTATATGGCACATCCGCGGGAGACTATCCCGACAACGCCGAACGCTTTGCGCTGTTCTCGCGGGCGGTGCTTGAAGCCTCGAAAATCCTAGGCGTTCCAAATGTTTTTCATTGTCATGACTGGCAGTCGGCGTTGATTCCGGTGCTGCTGCGCACGCAATACGCCGAAGATCCCGCTTTCCTCGATGTGGGCACCGTTTTCACGATTCATAATATGGGATACCAGGGCTTGTTCCCGCCTGACACTTTGCCGCTTCTTACCTTGCCCTGGGACTTGTTGACCATTGACAAGATGGAATTCTTCGGGCAAGTGAACTTCCTCAAAGGCGCGCTGGTGTACTCCGATTTCATTACCACGGTGAGCCGCAAGTACAGCCATGAAATCCAGACGGCGGAATTCGGCTTTGGACTAGAGGGCGTGTTACGCGACCGGGCCGCAACCGTCACCGGAATTCTCAACGGCGTCGACTACGACGAGTGGAGTCCGCAGGCCGACAAGTTCATTGCCGCCAAGTATTCGCCCCAGGATCTGTCCGGCAAAGCCAAGTGCAAACAGGATCTGCTGGCGGCTTTCGGTGTGGCCAAGGCAGATCTGCATCTACCCGTGATTGGAATCGTCTCCCGTTTCGCGGCTCAGAAAGGATTTGACCTGATCGCGCAAATTATGGATCGGCTGGCGCGTGAGGAAATGATCATCGTCGCGCTGGGCAATGGCGACAAGCAATACGAAGAGATGTTCGCGCGCATGCAGAAACAGTTCCCGCAGAAGATTGCGGTTAAGATCGCCTACGACAACGCAGTGGCGCACAAAATCGAAGCCGGCAGCGACATGTTCCTCATGCCTTCGAAATACGAGCCCTGCGGCTTGAACCAGATTTACAGCCTGAAGTACGGCACTGTTCCGATCGTTCGAGCCACGGGCGGGCTCGACGACACCATTGATCCATGGGACGCGCGCACGGGCAAGGGGACGGGCTTCAAGTTCACTGACTACAGCGGCGAGGCCTTGTTGCTGACCATTAAAGAAGCGCTGAAGGCTTTTCGCGACCAATCTTCCTGGCAGACCCTCATGCGCAATGGCATGAATAAGGACTTCTCCTGGAATGCCTCGGCCAAGGAATACGCGCGTATCTACGAACGAGTGCGGCAGGCGCGTTCGACTCACAGCCCAGAACTGACCGCAGTGTAAGCTGCGGCCATGTCCTGCTCGGCTGTGCCGCAAGAGTCAAGTTCAAAAATGGGCCATCGAATATGACGTTTTTGTCATGAATCTTGACAACGCCATACTCGTGCTCTAACCTACAAATCGCCGCGGTTTCTGGCCTATCTTTGCGGTGCTTTCTAATCTTGTGGGTTTCTTTCAGGCCGAGAGAGTAGACAGGCCGTCCGCTTTCACTCCCTGCCACATCTAAATCCCGCGGCTTTCAGAGTCAATGAAACGACGCGGAGCCTGTAAATTCGCGCAGCAACGACGCAACCCATCGCGACTGCTCGAGGGCAATCGGTGCCAAGGAGTCTCCCGTCGTGAAGGTTCACCTGATCAATCCGAGCGGTGTGTCGTTTGGGACCGCGGTCATTACTCCGCGCTGGCAATACGTGCTGGCGGCAGCGACTCCGAAAAGCTTCGGCGACCCTGTGCTGGTCGACGAAACCCTGGTGCAGGTGCGTCCTGACTCGATTGACGCCGGGGATGCGGTCGGCATTGGCATTCATACCGCGAACGCGCTGCGCGGTTACGAAATTGGCAAGATGGCGCGCAGCCGCGGAGCGTATGTAATCTTTGGCGGAATTCACGCCACCCTGTATCCAGAAGAGGCTCTCGAATTGGGAGAAGCGCATGCCGTGGTGAAAGGGGACGGCGACATCGCGTGGGGAAAAGCGCTTGCCGATTGCCGCGAAGGAGTTCCCAAGCCTATTTACGTAGGCGGGCAGATCGAGGCCAGCGATTTTGTCGCCGCGCGCTGGGATCTGGTTCCTCGCAATCGGTACATGTGGGCCTCGGTGCAGACGGTTCGCGGATGTCCCAAGCATTGTTCTTTTTGCTCGGTCTGGCGCACCGATGGACAGCGGCCTCGGCAGCGTGCATCCGATGTTGTGATCGAGGAAATCGTGCAGTTGCGCCGTCTCGGCTTTCGTTTTATCGCGCTGGCCGACGATAACTTCTATCCCGTCACGTTGACCGACCTTAGCCTCGCGACTCAGCAAAAAAACACTGCCCGGCTGAATGAACTGAAATCCATACGAGCAGAACGATTCGAACTGATGTCTCGTCTTTCGAAACTTCCGGATGACATGGTTTTCTTTACACAGATCACGATGGAAGCGGCCGAGGACGTGGAGTTTCTGGATGCTATGAAGGCCGCGCGCATCAAGGGCGCGCTGGTTGGCGTGGAATCGGTTACTCCCGAAGGATTGAAGGATGTCTACAAGGATTTCAACTTAGCCGGCGAAAAGCTTACCGAGCAACTTCGCACCTTCCGGCGTCACGGGGTTCATGTGCTTGGCTCTTTTATCTTCGGGTTGCCCAGCGACCGTCCCGAAACCTTCGCAGCGACGGCCGCTGCCGCGATCAGCGCGGAATGCACCTTTGCGCAATTCGTAATGCTAAGCCCTTATCCCGGAACCGTGGATTTCAATCGTTGGGAAAAGTCGCTCGGCGATCATCCACCAACCGTGGCCGGAATTCCGCTAACCCGGCGCTGGCTCATCCCGCAGGCGCTTCGTCCCAAGCTGTACTGGGATCATCCTGTGATGTCGGGTGAGGAAATCCGTTCCCGCACGCAAGGCGTGTGGGACAGCTTCTACAGTTGGGGTCCCATCTGGAAGCGGTCGAAATTTATCAAGTCCAGCCGTGGGCGGTTGGCATTTGTGCTCATCTCCAGAATTTATCGGATGATGTACGCCGATACCGGCATTGCCACGGATAGCGCGCGCGTTTCCTGGTCCGGGCGCTGGACGCGGTGGATGGCTAAGCCCTGTCGACATCTCTTCGCCGGTAGTCCAATGCCGGATCTCGAAGTCCCTGGAACGCAGCAGCCGGATCTGGAGTCGCCATCGTTGGTTCCGCTATCTTCGTGAGTGACTTTACGCGGTCTCTGAGCCATCGCTTCGAAGAATCTTCGCTGATACAATCCTTCCAGCAATCCTCTGCAGTCTCCCTATGCCCGCACCGGCCAAAACCATCTTCCACGTCGATATGGACGCGTTCTTCGTCTCGGTGGAAGAGTTGTTCGACCCTTCGCTCAAAGGCAAAGCCGTGGTCGTGGGAGGCCAGCGCGACGAGCGTGGCGTTGTCTCCGCTGCGTCCTACGAAGCCCGCAAATTCGGCGTGCACTCGGCCATGCCCTTGCGTACTGCGGCCAAACTCTGCCCACACGCAATCTTCGTAAACGGCCATCCCGAGCGGTATCGCCAGTGCTCCGAGAAAGTCTATCGAGTACTGAACTCCTTCTCGCCGCTGGTCGAGATGGCATCGATTGACGAAGCGTACCTCGATATGACCGGCACCGCGCGCCTGCATGGCCCACCCTTATGCGCGGCGAACACGCTTCATCAGAGAATCAAGTCCGATACGCTGCTCAATTGTTCGATCGGTATTGGCACCTCGCGCCTGATCGCCAAAGTCTCTTCTGCCAAGGCCAAACCGCATGGAATTCTCTGGGTCATTTCCGGGCAGGAGGCGAAGTTTCTCGCGCCGCTCGACGTGCGCGATATCCCCGGCGTGGGGAAAGTCACCGAGCAAAACCTGCACGCCTTGGGCATTCAGCGCGTCGGCGACCTCGCTCGCTTCGACGATGCGTTTCTTCAGGAACATTTTGGCAAATGGGGTCTGGCGCTCGCTGGCAAGGCGCGCGGAGAAGACGCTGGAGGATGGTTCGACACCGAAGTCGGCGCCGACACCGATCCCAAATCCATCAGCCACGAACACACCTACAACGAAGATACTGCCAGTCCTGAGCAAATCGAATCCACGCTAATGCGGCTCTCCGAGATGGTCGGTCGCCGCCTGCGCGAACATGGATTGCACGCGCGCACAATTCAACTCAAGCTTCGCTACAAAGATTTCACCACCATCACGCGCGCACACAGCTTGGCAGCTCCGACGCAACTCGACACCGAAATCTTTGAGCAGGCCCGCGCGTTATTTCGCAAGAATTGGCGCAAGGGCGCGCAGGTACGTTTGCTGGGAGTCCATGCGTCATCATTCCAGAGCGAATCGAAACAGGAAGATTTAATCGAAAGTGCACGGCGACAACGGTGGCAGCAAGTGTTCTCGGCCGCCGATCGCCTGCGCGACAAATTCGGCGAGTCGAGCGTGTCCCTGGCCACGGGATTGAAAGGTGGCTTCCGCGAACGCACCCATGAGAACCCCGCAGGCCTGCCGGGCAAAGGCAAAGGGCAACATTAGTGGGCTCCGGTACACATAAGGAGACTGCAGAATAAGATCACGACCGTTGGTAATCTATCGAAAGTAAGCGCCTTCCCACATAATCGAGGAGTGCATGAGGTTGAAACGAAGTGAACTCAGCGATGAACCTCGAAGAAGATCTCGAACGAGTCCTCACCCTCGATCCGGCTCAAGAGCTCGTGGAATCCCATCAGAGCCCATTTGTAGGAGGATCCTCATCCACGCAGCAGTTGCTCGATGAGCTGCTGGGCCGTTTCGAAGACGATGATTCACCGATATTCCAGGCGCACGGCCTGACGACCGAGTTGTCCACACACTTTGACGCGTAGTATCCCTCTAACAAAAATCGGTCGCAATCAAAAGGGTAATTTTCAAGAAGCCATTTGCCATCTCCGCGCCCGCTGCGGCGGTTCTCAGCGGTCTCAGCATTCTAATGCTTTGATTTTTCCGATTTGATTGTGCGAAAGTAAGGTCTTAAATCGCGGAGGACGGCCGCAGAGCACAAGGAGACAAGCCAAAGCACTTCTCATTTGCCATAAAGACGAAGGCCGGAAATCCGGAATTGCTTCCGGTCCCGGCCTCGCTTCCATCAACTCGTTGAGAATCTTAGTCAGGCTAGACGCGCGAGGACGCCCGTCCTCCCCAAATCTAGTTACTTGGCGCCGTGTTCGATGCCGACGTCGCATTGCCCACGTTGGCGTCGCTGTTGAGGCGGCTCAAACGCGGGAAGAACGGCGTTACTTCAAACGGCATTTTGTCGCGCGCCGAGGTGATCGCCACCGGCGCCGACTTGGTGAGTTCCACGCGATCGCTCCAGGCATTCAGTTTCACGCGTCCACCCATGGGAAGCGCCGCAATCTGATCCAATTTGTTTGGATCGAGCGCCGGCCCTGTGGTGGCAAGCGCCGAAAGCCTTACTAGTTGCCCCTTGTCGTTGGTGAAACTGTTGCCCAGGTGAGCCGTCAACAATGCCGAGAGCGTCGGAGCCCGTTCGCTAAGCTCTTTGAGGAACAGCGAAGGCACGTCCAACTTTTGTGCGTAGGGCGAGTTCTTCAGCAGTTCCATGGCCTTGGCATCTGCAGCGGTTTCTTCATCGGGATTGTGCCGGAAGCCGAAGTTGCTGTAGGTCGATTCATCGGAGAACAACATGCGGTCATTGAAGGCGAACTTGCTGCCCAGGTTGTGTCCCAGCACAATGTGCGCCAGTTCGTGCGAAAGCACCATCGCCAGGCTGGCCTCGTCAGGAAGCACGTCGATCAGACCACGGCTCACCACAATGGTGTTACCCACGCTGAAGGTTTCCAGCGGAGAAGTAATCATGACCCGAGTCCGCACCGGACGCGGCAAGTCGATATTGTTCGTGACGATCAGGTTGTTGACGACGGTCAGCAGAACTTTGTCGACTTCTCCCTCGGGAGCCACCAGACCCGACTCTTGTAGACGCTCGATCACGTTGTCCTCAGCCTGTTGCTGCCATTCCCGCTGAGCTTCGAGCGGAGAGGCATCCGTGGTCGACGGGGTTTCGTCTTTCACCGAGTCAACTCGCAGTGAAGTGAGTTCGTCTTCCTTCGCGTTTTTCTTCAGATCATAGCCCCAGATGCGGCTCTGCGCCTTGAAAGCCATTTTGTCCTTGGCCCCGTAGCTGAAGTCGCCTTCTTCGCTATAGATGTAAGCCGGAACCCAGAAGCCGGGGATCAAGTTCAAGCGCCAGCTATCCATGTGGAAATAGAAAGCGTTTCTCGGCCGGGGCGCGTAAGTGCCGTTCAGCCGGACGATGTTGTAATCCTGATCCTCCACCCAGATGCGGCCCAGGAAGCGGCCTTTGCCCGCATCTTTCTTGGGCGTAACGTCGAAGACAAGGCAACGTACGTCGCCCAGAAACTCGCGGCGCACGTACTTGAAACTATAGTGACCGCGATCGAAGTCATCGCGATCGGCAAAAATCATCCACGAGAAACCCATGGGCTTGTATTCAAACTTGAACAGCTTGCTCACTCCGCCCAGCAGGTTCTTCTGGAAGCTCTCGTCGCGGGAAAGGTAATCGCGCCGGTCAATGCTGTCGCCCAAGTCGAGACGGCCGAGAAAGTAGTGGTCCTCGCTGGGCACCGCGCCCAGTTTCGGATCCGCCTTCAGGTTCTGCAAATAAGTCTCGACCAGTGGCGTCCGCGTCTTCAGCATTTCCATCAGTCCATGTTCGCGCAGGATGGTGCGATCCACCACCTGATCCATGGTCGTGGGCGGCGCCATGGCAGCCGACGCCGCGGCCGATTGCGCTGAACCTGAGTTGGCGGGCTGCGATGCAGCCGGTTGAGCCGCCGGCGCTGGCGTGGTCGCGGGTTGCGACGCCGCATTCGCTGGGGCAGCATTCGACGACGATTGATTCGCGCTCTGCTGTGCCATCGCGCTCAGCGTGATCAGCAGAAAAGCGGTGAGCATCCATTTCCAAGTACGCATGACTCTGTTCCTCTCTGTCTCTAAACTCAATACGCCAACTGGAAAACCACATGAACGATTGCCGTTGAATCCACCGGCGTGCCCATACGCTGCGCCGGTTTGAATCGCATCTGGCTGGCTGCAGTCACAGCCGCTTCATCTAACCCATGACCCAGGCCTCGTACCACGCGATTCACATGCAGCTGCCCGTTCGCGCCAAACAACACTTCGAGCAGAACTTCTCCCTCCAGCTTGAGCTGACGGGCTTCCTGCGTGTAAACCGGGCTAGGCTTCGAAATAATTTCTACTTGCGTCGTCGCCGGACCGCTGTCCGCCTGGGCGATCTTCGGTCCGTTGTGAGAAACTTCCTGCGCGCCGAATCCCGCAGTCTGCACGGCTCCCCCGCGATTCCGATTGTCGCCCTGCGCAATCCCGTTGCCGAAGCCTGCGCTGGCAACCGTGCCCTTCAGGCCGTTTGCCCCGCCCGATCCGTTTCCCTGACCTTGGCCTTGAGGCAAATCAAACGAACCCAGCTTCGCGGCCGCGAGATGGGCATTGTCCTTGCCCTGTCCTTTCAGGCCGTCGGGATCGCCGAATCCTCCCGTCTGCACCTTCTGAATGGGAGCATTCAGGGTAGCGGCGGCGGAGCTGCCGAACGCGCCCGTATACACAATCCTCGCCGGCATGGCGCTGGGCGGTGGCGCCAATTCAGGCGCTTTGAACTTGGTTTCCAGTTGAGGAGCCTTCTCTTCCTCCTCTTTCTTCTTTTTGGTGCGGATATCTTTGGGCACAAACAATTTCGCGGTCGGGAACGACACCGGCGGCGCTACCTTGGGAACGACCACGGGATGCCGCGCTTTTTCCCTGGGCTTGACCGGCTCCGGCTTTAAATCCGGCCTCGGAACCAGTTCCGTGACGGTGAACTTCTGCCTCAGCCGCAGCGTGTCTGGAAAGAAAAACCCAGCCCCTAGCAGCAACAAGATAAAAAAGACCTCAATGCCATAGCTGGTGGCCAAGGTGCGCCAATCGATGCGCCGCTCCGGCAGAAGACCGAAATTAAGCTTGTCAGGCGTAGCCATCCACACACTCCAATTATGGGAACCCGAGCCATGGGGAGAGTGCGCGGGTAGAGCTTCTAACTTACGGGAGAGCGGGCGAGGGGTAAACGTGCCTCCGGCACACGTACTTAGGTAACGGATGGAAGCCCAAAGTGGATAAAGCCCCAAAGCGGCAGAACCAGGGGAATTGATATGCCCAAAGTCCCAGGCATCCTGAGCCTAGTAGATGCTTCGCGAAGCGAATCATCTACGCAGTCGAAGGACCGCTATTCCTAAAGGAATTGGTGCAGGGGATTCCCGAGGTTAGCTCACGGTGAATCCGGCGTGCTTTAACCAGCGTTGGGGATAAAGAAGCACAACGTCCAGGAAAGCAGCCAATTAAATCAGGAAGACTCAGCCACGTGATCTGAGCTGAGCCTCCCCGTTTCACAGAGAAGCTTACTCAGCGATTAGTGTCTGTTGGCGGTTTCGGCAGCCTGCTTCAGTTCCCGGCTGGCTTGCTCGAGTAAGTCCTTGGCTTTCTGGGCGTGTCCTCCCATGTCGAACTCATTGGCCGACTGGGCAGCTTGGATTTTTTCGAAGGCTTGATCGCAAAGCCGCTGCGCCGCAGCCAGGTTGGGGTGTCTTTTTCCGCTGACCGCCCCGCCAGGATTTCCCATCTGCCCGTAAACTATGCCTCCAAACAGCAAACCAACGCTCAAAATACTTCCTAAAACCGCATTCTTCTGCATCTCTACCCTCCTCAGGGATGAATTTCACGCTGATTGAACCCGTGGAAACTAACAAAGTTGTGGTGCCGCGCTATTCTACACATTCTCCAACTGCCCGGCAAAGCTACCAGGGTCAGAGGGGCGAAAGGCTTGGTCGCCCGCCCAAGCGGTCGAAGACACGACTACTAATTCTCGCGCGACCGTCGCCGTGCAAAAGCATAGAAAATCGGAATGCCGGCCAGAATGACGAGACAGCCCAGCGCCGAATTCCGCAGGTTATCGGTAAAGGTGTAGTAGAGAAGCAGGGCGGAGGACAACACGAACAGAGCCGGGACCACGGGGTATCCCCAGACCCGATAAGGCCGGACAGCTTGCGGATCGCGTCGCCGAAAGATAAACACCGTGCTTCCGGCGATCATGTAAAACAGCCACTCCGCAAAAATCGCCAGCGAAAAGAATTGCCGGAAGCTTCCCCCGAGAAGCAGCAACACGATGGCGAGAGCCGCTTGCACCGCGAGCGCAACCGAAGGCGTGTGAAACCGCGGATGAACTTCGGCCAGAGCAGAGAAGAAATACCGGTCCCGCGCCACGGCATACGGAACCCGCGCCCCGCTCATGATGGTGCCGTTCAACGTGACCAGCATGGAAACCGCCATCGCAGCCGAAACCACGCTGGCGCCAAGGGTGCCCCACACCAGTCCGATAGCGTCAGACGCCGGCCGAGGCGACATGGCAATCGCGCTCGCAGGCAAAACGAATTGCACGGCCGCATTGACCAGCATGTAGAGCGCGGCCACCGTGGCTACCCCGGCGATCAGAGCGATCGGAATATTCCGCTCCGGCTGGCGAATCTCTCCGGCGACCATGTTGAGATCGTTCCATCCGTCATAAGCCCATAAGGCGGCGACGAGCGCGGCCATGAATCCGGCAAGCCCGCCCTTGGCGCCAGCAAAGTGGCCGGCGAAGTGGCTCCAGCTTCCGTCGCGATAGCTGAAGCCGATGACCACGATGCCTAAAATGATCGCGACTTTCAAGAGCGTGAACACCAGTTGAAACTCGCCCGCTTTCTTGATTCCGAGATAGTTGAGCAGAGAAATCAAGATGGCAGCGGCGATAGCAACCAGTTGTCCGTAGCTAATGGCGAACGGCTGATTGATAACGTGATTGGAGAAGAACGCAAACACCGAAAAAGTTCCGAGGATGCGTACCAGTCCAATCGTCACCGTCGCAATCGACGCGGGCTTGGCGATAACAAACCAGGTCCAGGCATAAAGAAATCCAGCCAGCGGCCCGTAGCCATCGCGCACGTAGACGTACTCGCCGCCCGCTTGCGGCTTCATCGATCCCAGTTCCGCGTAGGTGAGCGCGCCAAAGAACGAGAGCAGCCCGCCCACCAGCCACGCCAGATACACCAGCTTGGCCGAGCCGACGGCCTGCATCATTTCCGCCGGAACCAGGAAGATGCCGCTGCCGATGATGGTGCCGACCACGATCGCGCCCGCATGGCTCACGCCCAGATCGCGAGCGAGTTCGGGACGGGCCTTTACGGCTTGCACTGGCATAATGGAGTGGAAAGTATAAGCGAAAATCTTAAAACGCAGAGTCCGCCGAGGTCTCGCAGAGAGCGCAGAGACAACCTCTCCGCGATCTCTGCGGCCGTTCTCAGCGTTCTAAGATTTTGCTTCTCCGAGCATAAGGCTCGCCGCGTATCCGATAGCAAACGTCACGACGGTTCCAATCGCGACGTACCACGTCCAAGGCACGCGAGTTCCGAGCCAGATGTAGAGTTCGGCGACCAAGCCGCACACCATGCCAATCATCGCACCGCTCTGATTGGCACGACGGGTCAGCACTCCTAGCAGGAACACGCCGAGCAAAGCTCCATAGGCGACGGACGCGATCTGCAATCCGACTTCGATGACGCGTCCTACTTTGTGCAGCGACAGCACAGCCAACGAGAACAACACCAGCGCCCAAACAAAGGTTGCTCCGCGCGAAAGCTGCACTCGGCGACGTTCGTCGGTCTGTGGTTTGCGCTGAAGATAGAAATCAATCATCGAAGTCGAAGACAGCGAGTTGAGTGCCGCACTCAAGTTCGACATTGCCGCGGCCAGGATCGCAGCGATCAACAGGCCAGAAATGCCGTGCGGCATCTGGCTGACAATAAACTTGGGATAGATCCGGTCCGCCGTGCCGAAGTTCGCGGAAGGCACATGGTAATAGGCAAACAGCATCACGCCGACCATCAGGAACAGGGCGAATTGGAACAAAATCGCAACTCCGCTCGAGAGCAGGGCGGTCACGGACTGGCGTTCGCTGCGGGCTGCCAGTAATCGCTGCACGATGAGCTGATCGGTGCCGTGGCTGGCTGTGGTCAGGAAAGTTCCGCCCACAACCCCCGCCCAGAATGTGTACGGCTTCCAGAAGTTGAATCCGAAGTCGAAGACTCGTAGCTTGCCCGCATTGTCGGCCACGCTGTGAATGGTGGCCCACCCTCCCGGAACCAGATGAAGAATGGTGAACAGACCTACGACCGTTCCGCCCACATAAATCACAGTCTGCACGACATCGGTCCAGATCACGGCAGCCAGACCGCCTTCGAAGGTATAGATCAATGTCAATACGGTGATAATGGCGATCGATGCAATCTCACCCGTGCCCAGCGCAATCGCAACAACGATCGAAACCGCATACACGCGCACGCCTTCTGCTGCCGCTCTGGTCACGAGAAACAAGCCTGCGGTCAGGGATCGCAGGCCACGGCCGAAGCGGCGCTCAATCAGTGCATACGCGGTGTAAAGATCGCCGCGAAAGTATTGTGGCAGCAAAACGTAACTGATGATGACGCGCCCTACAAGATATCCGAGAACGACCTGCAGGAACGTGAGATTGGTATCGTAGGCGAGGCCGGGAATGCTGATGATCGTAAGCGTGCTGGTTTCGGCAGCGACAATCGAAAGCGCAATGGCCCACCAGGGAATATTACGGTCAGCAAGGAAGTAATCGCGCAAGGTACGCTGGCGCTTGCGGAAGCGGAGCCCGAACAAAGTAATCCCGACGAGGTAGAGGGCAATAATCGTCAGATCGAGTTTGTCCAAGCCCATATGCGCAGACGGTGACCTTCCACAGTATCCAGCTTTGTTGCCGCAGCGCCGGCCTATCTGCACGCCAAGGTATCTGCCTCATAACCCGGCGAACGTGGAAGGCGGACACTCTTGTCCGCCAATGGCATCGGTAAATACGAGGGTCCAGGTGTGAAATCCAGACGCCAAAAGCACCGGACAGGAGTGTCCGCTCTACACCAGTCTGATTGTGATAGAAATACGCTCGTGGCTATCTTCCTTGGTATTGATGGCGGCGGTAGCAAGACCTCCTGCGTTATCGGCGACGAGCATTCGCTGCTGGGTACCGGGACTTCTGGCGGCAGTAACGTGATCCGAGTTGGCGAAGTTAAAGTGCGAGAATCTTTCGAAGCTGCCATCGGGCAGGCCTGCGCCGCAGCTCGGATTACTCCAGAGCAGATCGTTCGAACTTGCGCGGGAATCGCTGGAGGGGCACGACCTGAAATCGCCGATGTGGTGCGGCGGCTGCTCTCCGAGTTTGTTTCCGGAGAAATTGAAGTTGTGGGTGACATGGTGATCGCGATGGAAGCCGCATTCGGCAGCGGACCGGGCGTGATCGTCATTGCGGGCACTGGGTCGATCGCTTATGGCCGGAATGCCAAAGGTGAAACCGCACGAGCGGGCGGATGGGGCTTTGCTATTTCCGATGAAGGCTCGGGGCACTGGATCGGCCGGTCCGCAGTCGCGGCGGCCATGCGTGCCTATGACGAAGACGGAATTGAAGCCGCTGGCGCATTGCTTGAAAACATCATGAAGTCATGGAGTGTGGACTCGCGCGAGCAGTTGGTCCTGACTGCCAACAAGTCTGCGGACTTCGCAGCCTTGGTCCCAGCGGTACTGTTTGCAGCAGACGCAGGCGATGCAAGGGCTCGCAACGTTTTGACCCAGGCTGGAGCAGAGCTGGGGGCCTTGGCCAAAACCGTGATCGCTCGACTGTTTGGCAATGCTGGCGCTGTTCCGGTAGCCGTTTCGGGAGGTGTCTTTTGTAACTCCGCGCTGGTGCGGCAGGTTGTCGACGAGAACATTCGCTCCGCTTACCCACAGGCTTCGCTGAACACGGCAGTGATTGACCCAGTCAGGGGCGCATTGGCGCTGGCGCGCAAGAATGCGTAGAGGGGCAGGGAAGATCAGCAACACCGGCCCGAGCATATTACTTCGGTGCGCAGTAGTAAACTACCGTCCTCGACGGCGCGATTCTTGCGCTCCTACAATTTGGTATGTTCCGTCGATCGGCGCGGTTGATCTTGATTCTCGCAGCAGCCTGCCCGCTGGCGGCGCAGTCGGCGGGAAACAGTTGCGCCAAACTTAATCCTAAACTCGACTTCGAAGATACAACGAATGGCATGAGGCTGATCTACCACGTTCCTAGCGTTGACGGTATTAGCTCGGCGTGGCTGGAAGTCTGGGACCGGCCCAAGCGGCTTTTCCGGACCGCAGTGCCAGTGAAGACTGACGGGCAGATCATCTGGGACCCCGACGAACCTTATCCGACTACGCCAGAGATGCTCAGTCTCGCAATCTACGATGCCGAACTGCCTGAGTTCTGTATCGACAACCCTTGTTCCGGACCCTCTTTTGGAAGCACCGTTTCTCCAGTGGTGGTCGGCAACACTACCAGCGAATCATCAGGCAATGCCAAGCTGGAAGGGGCGCCGATCCGATTACAGGAAGGTGGCGATGTGACCGATGTGATCGCGACCGGTCGGGACCTGCCACCTGATATGAAGGTGATATTAATCGAAAAGGACGAGACCACCGAAGACTACCGCTGGATTTTTCACGATTATCTGAACACTGAGGCTGTCGACCTGAGGCATATTAAAGTCGTCGTTCCATCTGCATATTTGCTGAAGCCTGGCGTCTACGGTCTAGTGGGTCAAGACGCGTCGTTCGAGATGGACGCTATCGCCTTCTCGAAGCTAACGCCTGAGCAGGAACTTTATGTTGCGAGCAAAGATAGTCCGGTCATCAGCTCGGTTGAACCGCCTTCAGTGCGTTCAGACGCCGCGAAGAACGATGATGTGGAAGTCACTTTGAGAGGCAGAGGGTTCACCAAAGAATCACTCGCGGTCTTTGGCACTGCGACCACGGTGCAAATGGGACTGGGCGGTGGCGACGCTGACTTCATTTCGCCGCAGGAATTACAGGCGAAAATTCCGTATTATTTGCTGACCGTTGGCCTCTTCGCAAGCAACGAGCCCATTCGCGTGTGGGTGACGGATGACAACACTCTGAAGGTTTCCGAGCCCGTAGAAATTCAGGTTTCACCTGCTCCGTCACAAAAAGTTGCCCCCAAGGCGGCAGCCATCAATTCCGTCGCTCCATTTCTAATCCCGCTCATGGACGCCCACAGCCCGAAGTATCAGATAGTAGAGATTGAAGGCGAAAACTTCAGACCCGATGATCGCGTAGTTGCAGTGCTTGATCCCGATAGCCCGGGCGAGTACAGCCCGCTCAAAACCGAATTCATTTCAGAAACCAACTTGCGCGCATGGCTGCCGCGAGAATTTTGGCGCAAACATCAGCTGAGTTATCGCATATTGCTGAAAACCGCCGCTGGAGTCTGCGCGACAGAAGTGTTTGACGAAGTAAACTAGACGACTCCGCGTTGTGCAGTTACTTCTTCGTTGCCACTGTCAGGCTTCCATCCTCGCTGATCTTGATCTCCTGGTGTGGCGCCTTGCAATCCTCGCTCACCTTGCGCACGCGAAAGCCTGCGCCCGCTTTCCAATGTAAGAAATCGGTCCACACGCAGTTTGGCCCCTCGGTGGGATAATCAGGAGGGAAAGCGGTTGAACTATCAGGATTGTAAGGCCCTTGTACCCCGACGGTAGCCTCAGCCGCTCCTGCTTTCCTTCGAATAAACCTGGCCGTGCCTTCCCTATACTCCTGGCCGCAACCTCCGTACATCCAACTCTCACCCGCGAGGCGCACAGCGTTGGCCACAATTTTCCCATCGACGACTTCGAGCCCGACCCAGTAAACAACATGGACTGGGTTCGACTGCTCCGATCCAACCGTCAAGATTGCGTCGAGAGCGCGAAAGCCCGGTCGTTGCTCCAAGAGGTGCGTGCGATACGCGTCAGCGGCACCGATGGGAACAAAGTTATCGTTACAACACAAATCACCAGCTTTGATGGGAACAAGATCTTTGAACTCATTGGTCTTGTACTCGTCGGTCTCGTCACCGGCAACGCCCCACTTGGGGATTGATTGCAGATCGAATTTTCCCTTGGCATCGATGGTGACCAATGATAGGTGTGCGTTCCACATCTCACCCGCACCTGGGCTGGCAAAGACAAATACGTCGGATTCAGGCAGCAGGTCTTTGAAGTGCTCGAGCATGGTTGTAGGACCAAGACCAGAGACCCGCACTCCTTCTGTCTGGCTTGTATTGTTGTTGCGGATAAGGAACGCAAGATCGCGCAGGCTTTGGACTGATTCCGCAGACTCTGAAGTTGGGCTGGCCGGCTTGTCCGATAGCAAGTAAAAATCTCCTTGCGCCCGGCGCTCCGCATAAGGGCTGCCGTAAGGAGTGGTCATAGTGCAGCGGAAGTCGCTAGCCTTGGGCTCCCATTGACATTGCAATGTGTCACTGCCCTCGTTGGCCTCGTCTTGGGCTGAGCACGCGCCCCCGATTGGCTCAAAAACCGTGCAACTCACCGAGTTGACGGTCTGTGGCGTGCTTGTGCGCAAGTCGACCAGCAGTTTGCTCTCAAACGATACCGCTTGGTACGTTCCGAGTTCGTGGTGCTGATAGCTCAGGGTAAACAGTGGCAACCCCGCTTCGGGTGTGGCGAGTTGGATGTTAATCCATCCGGCCATTTCGTCAGGATTCGGGGACGTGTTGACTCGTATCTTCTGCATCGCTCTCATCATTCATATTGAGCGGCTGAATATAGAGTTGATCCTCGGTTTCCTTTCTGCGAGCGGTAAGTTCGAACCAGCGTTCACCACCAGAGTTCACCACTCGAATCGCCAGCGCCAACTGGTCTTTTGAGGTGGTTGTGCCATCAAAATCCTCGCGTCCAGGGACCGGCAAGTGCCAGCGATAGAATTCTGCCCGAGTGAAACCGTATTTCACTGCGTCGAAACCGGCAAAAGCAACAACCGGTCGAGTTTTCCATTGTTTGATGGCATCGGGCGCGGCGATCACAACGAACTGCAAATCCGGACGATCAACACTTGCTCGCTGTTCCTGCCGGCATCCGATTTGGCCGGCAGTATTGATCTGCGCCATTCCACAGGAAGGCAAGAGTAGAAGCGCGATCTGAAGAATGTTATGCGCTCGCATGGTTTAGCTTTCTTTGGGGGATGGTGAATGTCTAAAAGGAACCTGACAAAGCCGTACGCGACGACACCGTCATTTCGCTGCTGACATGCTTTCCGTTTTGTCCCCGTCGCGGTGATGAAGCAGTTCTACCAGAGCCTGATTCAGGCGGGCGCGAATCTCGGAGCGCTCCTGCGCGCGCGCGATGTAGCGGACATGAATTTCCACGCCCGCAGGGGTTGGCCGCAAGTTGACGGTTGGCGCGGCTGATACCGAGCTCACTTTGTATTGACTGGCGCTGTTCTTCCACTCTTTTTCGGCAGCGGCGGCGTTGGCTTCTGTCTCTTTCACGACGGCCTTCTGAATGGCATCGAGCAGCGGGTAGGGATCCTGGTCCGCAGGCACGGAAAGTTTCAGTTCGTCCCAGAGCCATTGGCCGGTGGTAGTGAAGTTGAAGAAGTGGCCTTCAATCGCGTAATTATTTACGAAGGCGACTTTGCGGCCGGTGGGATGGCCGGTCTCGGTCCAGTTGCCGGTTTCGAGCAGCACGGTGCGCAGCAGATTGATCTCAACCACCTCGCCGGCTACGCCGTTGATTTCGACCCAGTCGCCGACGCGCAGTCCGTTCTTTCCCATCAACACGAACCAACCGAAGAACGCGACGATGAAATCCTTCATGGCTACGGTGATGCCCGCGCCGGCCAGGCCAAGGATGGTCGGCATCTGGCTCGGAACGCCAAACACGACGAGAAGCACCAGCAGCAAGCCGATGGCCTGCAAGGAAGAGCGAATGACCACGCGCAGCGTGTGCAGGCGCGTGCCTTCCGCGACTTTCTCGGTCAGCATGTGCTCGATCCAGCGATCGGCGAGATATCCAAGTAGAATGATGAGGAGAATCCACAGCGTCGACTGCATCATGTTATGCAAAGCTGCGCGCTGTTGCGAGCGGACCAGCGCGATCCAGCTACCGTAGTTGGTTCCCAACTCCTGCTCGTCCTGAATGCGCTTGTCGAAGTCGGAAAGATTTTTCTGATCGTCGGAAAAGCGGCGCAACGATGCAACGTCAGCGGTCGCAGTTGGAGCCGGATTCGCTGTGGACGAACTCGGATTCGAAGCACCGGTGGGCGCTGCCATCGCGTGTTTGCTCGCCTTCTCCGCATTGACTTGTTTTTCCAAGGAATCATGAGCGTGGCTGAGTGCGGCCTCGGTCTTTACCGTTTCGTCGCTGGCCTCTTGCAATGGCATCCCGATTCCACGGAGGGCACGCCATCGGTTCAAGTGGGCGAGCAGGCTCGAGCCCGTAGAGACGGTTTCAGGAGTGACCGCAGTCGCGGAAGCGGTTCCGTGCTCGGTTTCCTTGTGCCGTTTCAATTGGCGTTGAATGCGGCTGACCGGATCGGCGCCCGACCTGGACAGATCTTCTTTGGCGTCGTCCAGTTCATCCTGATCAAGCTCCAGTTGAGCCTGGGCCAAGTCAACTTGCTGCTGCGCGGCATCCTGATGCGCGCTGCTGGCGGCGGCAAGCGCCTTCTTCAATTGATCGAGATGATCCTGATCGGCCTTAACGTTTACTTCGGCCTGGGCTACATGCGCGTAAAGTTCGCGGGTTTCGGGAGTGGGCTGAGCGGGGTGATCGGCAGCGTCACGGAGCGCGTCTTCGAAAGCGAGGTCAACTTCGTTATCCGACAGGCGCAGGGCCTGATCCGCGAACCGCTTTTCGTCCCAACCAGCAGCCAGCTTGGAAACGTTGCGGGCGGTTTGCAGCGGTCTTTCATCCACCAGCGGAGTCTTTCGGGCATGCGGATTCTGCGCCTCGGGTGCGCCCAGATCGCCGGTCAGTACAAAACCGATCACGGCAGCCAGCACCAGGACCAGCAGAGCCAGCGTGATCAGCCCGTGGCGGGATTTCATCCAAGGTTGCATAGCGCGAAGCGCTATTATACGGCTCGCCATGCGCGTGCCAGTGTCCGGAACGGCAATCGGAAGGCCGAGAACTTCCGTCCCGCAGTCGTTGAGCCTTACTGTTTACGGCGCCCAGTCGGCGATGAAGATGTTGGCCTCGTGCGGCGCTTTGGCATTACGATTCGAGGCCCACACCAGCTTTTTGCCGTCGCGGCTGAACATGGGAAAGCCGTCGAAGCCGGGGCTGTAAGTAATTTGCTCCAGGTTCGTGCCATTCACATTGATGGCGTAAAGCTCGAAGTTTCCCATCCCGCCGGTCGAACCGAGATTCGACGAGAAAATAATCCGCTTGCCATTGGGGAAGTACGAGGGAGCAAAACTGGCCGCGCCTAACTTCGTAACCTGGCGCTTGTGGTGTCCGCTGGGCGCCATAACCCAAATCTCAAGCGAAGTCGGACGGACCAAGTTCTGCGCTAACAAGTCTTTGTACTCGGCAATTTCCTTTGCGCCGACCGGGTGGTAGGCACGATAGACGATATGCTTTCCATCAGGTGAAAAGAATGGGCCACCGTCATATCCCAGTTCGTGAGTCAGTTGCTTTACGTGCTTGCCATCCGCATCCATGACGTAGATGTCGAGGTCGCCGTTGCGCATGGAGGTGAAGACGATGTGCCTGCCGTTCCTTGAGATGGTCGCCTCGGCGTCGTATCCCGGCGCGTCGGTGAGTTGCATCAGGCCGGAGCCATCCGGATTGGCGGCGAAGATATCGAATCCTGGATACACGGGCCAGACGTATCCCTTGGAATAATCGGGCCGGGGCGGGCACTGCGCGTCAGTCAAATAGGTAGAGGAATAAAGAATGGTTTTGCCGTCGGGATAGAAGTATCCGCAGGTTGTTTTACCCTTGCCGTTCGAGACCATGCGCACGTCGGAGCCGTCGATGTTCATGGTGAACATCTGATCGCACTGCAGGTTGTCGCGCGTCGATTGGAAGATAAGCTTTTTGCCGCCGGCCGAGAAGTAGGCTTCGGCGTTCTGTCCTCCGAAGGTGAGCTGGCGAACGTTGCGCAGATGCTTTTCTTGCGGAGTAGCGAGATTCGGTTGCGGAGCAGGTGGGGTCGGAACATCCGAGTTTTGTGCGAATGCATGGGGCATTGCTAACCCGGCGCTGAGAGTCAAAGCCAGAAAGAGGGTTTTCATGGGACGAGTGGCTAGTTTAGCAGGATGAAGGTATCGCGGGTCGATCACGGCTCGAGTAAAATTGTCGCTGCTTTTTCCTGGAGGCGCCATGAAATCCCTGCTGCTTGTCTTTGCCACCATGCTTCTTACGGTTTTCGTCTTTTCTCTTGCGCCAACATCGGCTTCGGGAACGGCCAAGGCGGCGCCGATACTTTGATCCGGCTCGATGCCGACTTCATGAAAGCCGCGGCTGAGCGCGGCTCGCAAGGATACATGTCCTACTACGCGGACGACGCCGCTGAATTGCCCAACGGAGCCGATATGTTTCGCGGCAAGGAAAATATTGCGAAGACCATGGGCTTTCTCGACGACAAGAACAACCACCTGGCCTGGACCCCGGTCTAGGCCGATATGGCCGCCTCAGGCGATCTGGGCTATACCTACGGGACTTTTGAGTTTCGCTCAAAAGACAAAGACGGCAAACCCACGGTCGAGTACGGCAAGTACGCCAGCATCTGGAAAAAGCAAAAAGATGGGAGTTGGAAAGTCGTGATGGACATGGGAAATTCTTCGCCTAATCCGAAGCCTTAACAGTTCAGAAGTCACGTGTTCGCTGGGAGGCTACTACGATAGTTGAATTCTTTGACCGACAGGAAGACTCGAACCGGCTTAACGGTGCGAGAATGAACGATAGTGCTGATGTGCTGAAGGTCCTCGAAGATTTGCGGAACCGGGACCCGTTCTTCTGCGAGCTTATCTGCGAGAACGGCTACAACCTTCTGATCGGCCTCGGAGGGAAAATTGGCTGTGCGCAATATGGCAACGGCGATGGAAGGGCGCCGTACATGATGGCCGTGACGAATGGGGCACCGCATACGACGGCATATACCGAGTTTCTGACCGGTAATACGCCTACGCCTGTGGCAGGACGTTACTGTTTGCCGTTTGAAGAAGTGAGGCAAATCGTCGTCTATTTCCTGGAAGCGGGCCGTCGAAATCCCGCCGTTTGGTGGGAGGAAATATAGGTAATACGGGGTAGCAGGCCGCGGCTTAAGAGATCGATATCACTTCCGAAAGTGTTCCAGAATCGCCTCTGCCTGAGCGCGCGTGACTACCGAAGACAGGGCCGCGGCTTCGGCTTGCTTCACCGCCTGCACGCTTCCGAAATGCTCCAGCAATCGCCGTGTCGTCCGCGCGCCGACACCTGGAATTTCCAGCAACTCCGTCGAGCGATCGCGCATCTGCCGGCGTTTGCGATGAAACGTCACGGCGAAGCGATGAGCTTCGTCGCGTATCAGTTGAATCAAGTGCAGCACCGGAGAATGGTGGTCGAGAATCACCGGCTCACTTTCTTGTCCGAACACATAAATGATTTCTTCGCGCTTGGCAATCGCGGCCAGCGGCTGATTGATAATCTCAAGCGACGCCAGCGCCTCGGCGGCGGCGTGCAGTTGGCCGAGTCCGCCGTCGATCAGCACCAAGCTCGGCATGGGCTTCTTTTCCTCCTGCAGCCGTTTGTAACGGCGTGTCACTACCTCGCGCATGGAGGCGAAGTCATCCACGCCATCGACGCTGCGGATAATAAATTTGCGGTAGCCGGACTTTTTCATGCGGCCGTCTTCCCAGACCACCATGGAAGCGACCGTCTCCGCCCCTTGAATATGCGAGATATCGAAGCACTCGATGCGCCGCGGCAGCTCCGGGACGCCCAGCGCGTCTTGTAGCGCTTCCTGAATCGCTTTCGCGTTCGGCTTCATGACCCGGAAGCGCTGGTCGTACGATTGCTTGGCGTTGTTGCCGGCGAGATCCAGCAATGATCGTTTCTCTCCCCGCCGCGGGACGACAATGTGAACCCGAGTGGCGCGGCCGCCCTCGGCCGCGATTTGTTCGGATAACACTTCCTCCAGCGTTTCGCGATCCTCGAACTCCACCGGAACGTAGATGTTCCGCGGCACGTAAGGCTGTCCGATGTAGAGCTGCTTCAAGAGGGCCGAGAAGAATTCGCCCGGATGAAATCCCTTTGTAGAAACATTGCTTGCAATGTTTTCGGAGGAGACGTGGCAAGCCACGTCTCTACCGGAGGTCTCAAACTCCGGCAGTTCTTCCCAGAAAAATTCACGACGGTCCAGAACACGCCCGCCGCGCATGTGAAACAGGTTCACCGCCAGCATGTCGTTTTCGTAGTGATAGCCAAAGACGTCGGCATCGTCGCCCTCGACGGCAGCGATCCGCTGTTTCTCCTGCAACTGATCGACCGTCGAAATCAAATCGCGATACTTCGCCGCCCGCTCGTATTCCTCAGCCTCGGCCGCCTTTGCCATGCGCTCACGTAACGAATGCGAAAGATCCGTCGGACGCCCTTCGAGAAACAACTTCACGTCCCGCACCGCTTCTTGGTAAGCCTCGGGCGTGGTAAGCCCCTGTACGCAAGGTCCCAGGCAACGTCCGATGTAGTACTGCAGGCATGGCCGCGGATGAAAGTGTCCAAGATCAACCTTGCACGACGGGATCAGAAAATGGCGGTGAATCAAATCTACGATGCGATAGGCAAGGCTTGTAGGAAAATAAGGACCGTAGTACGAGCTGCCGTCTTTTCTAAGACGCCGCGTAACATAAACGCGCGGGAAACGCTCACCCAAAGTCAGCTTCACGTAGGGATAAGTCTTGTCATCGCGCAGCAGAATGTTAAAGCACGGCTGCTTCTGCTTGATGAGGTGGTTCTCAAGCGCCAGCGCTTCCTTGTTGTTGGCGACGACGATGTAGTCAACATCCACGGCCTCGCGCACCAGTGTGTCGGTTTTCGCATCCTCGAGACGCCCTTCGCGAAAGTATGAGCTGACGCGGCTGCGCAGATTGTTCGCCTTGCCCACATAAATGACCTCACCTTCGGCGTTCTTGTACAGATACACGCCAGCCGAGGCGGGGAGAGTGCGGATTTTGGCAGCGAGATCCATCGATGGTGGTGTATTTCTATTTTATTAGAGTTTGCCGGTGCGATCCGGTTCCGAAGGATTAGACTAAGAAACAGCGGCCGATGATTTATGCGCGCACAACTCGCTTAGCAAGAAAGCTTCTCGCTTGGCTGCAGGCGCAGACCGCGAGTCATCGTGTACTTCGCCTCGCGGGCAGCAAGATCAACGGCCCCAGGACTTGTCTTCACGGAAGGGCTTCTCGCGCAGATGAGAGATCGCACCAATTACTGTATACAGGAATCACTGTAGGCTAGAGCGAACCTGCCTCGACTTGGGCCATGATCAAAAGCGCACCTCCGGCCATTACCGTATAAAATTTCCTTAGTC
Source organism: uncultured Acidobacteriota bacterium (assembly GCA_963762385.1). GTDB lineage: Bacteria > Acidobacteriota > Terriglobia > Terriglobales > Acidobacteriaceae > JABDBE01. Next base: position 1,478,856 of record CAVXKN010000004.1, read on the forward strand.
TTTGATTCCTTTGTTTCCTCATTTGTCTCTCGCTTCATGATCTCAAACCTATAAGCCATGCCACAGCAATCACTTACGAAGCGATCGCTTCCCGTCCCAAGTTGGCACCGCTCGTGCTCAAGTACAATGCGGACGCACGGCAGAATCTGACGATGGTTGCGTCTAGATCAACACAGGTTCGAACCCCGGGATTCAGCAAGGCACCAAACAAGCCCAGAATCAGATTTTAGAGTCCCGGTTGTATGAGAGAAAAGGAGCCTTCCTAATATGAATCGCACTTCGTTAACCGTTCTACTGGCAATGAGTATGGCGGCTTCGGTCGGATGCGCCAGCAAGAACTACGTCCGTCAAGAGACCACGCCGCTGATCAACAAGACCAATGAACTGGACGACCTGACCGCCAAGAATTCGAAGGACATCAAGGACGTCGACGCGCGCGCCCAGGCCGGAATCCAGCAGGTGCAAACGCAAGCCAGCAACGCAGACCAGAAGGCGCAGGCCGCCGGTCAGCAGGCCGACCAGGCTCAGACCCTGGCGAACAACGCTGTTCACCGCGTGGATACCCTGCAAGACGCCGTGGCCAACCTGGACAACTATAAGGTCGTGACCGAGACCGCGGTGCACTTTGGCTTCAATAAAGATAACTTGACCAAAGACGCCAAGGCCTCGCTGGATCAGCTCGCCAACGATGTTTCGAACACCAAGGGTTACATCCTGACCGTGGAAGGCGCGACCGATTCCGTGGGCGACTCCGAATACAACTACGGGCTTAGCCAGCGCCGTGCCGATGCCGTGATTCAGTATCTGGCCTCGGAGCGCAACATTCCCGCATACAAGATTTATGTGATCGGGCTGGGCAAGGACAAGCCAGTCGATTCCAACAAGACGGCAGCCGGCCGGGCCAAGAACCGCCGCGTGGATGTGCGCTTGATGACCAACACGGGCGCGGGCACAAGCCCAACCTCAGCCACGAACCAGCCGACTGGGCCGTCGTTATAAACAAGTTTCACCCTCCTCCCCGGAGGACTTCGCCAACCCAGGCCGCTCCATCCCCCGGAACGGCCTGTTTTTTTGAGGTCAAACCCGCAAACCACAAGGACACGAAGGTACACAAAGAAAAGCAGGTCACAACACCGAATCGACTAGCCGGACTAGCGGCTCTTGATTTTCTTTGTGTACCTTCGTGTCCTTTGTGGTTAATGATTCCCGCCCGGAGATTTTCGCCCTCGCGACGCGTTAAAATGTATGCATGCGTAGGTTTGTTTTTATTCCCCTGATCTCCCTTTTCCTGGGAGGCTGGGCGGTTGCCCAACAGCATTCTAATCAAGATCAAGACCAGCCTGGGCAGAACCAGGCTCCTCCGCGGTCAGCCCAGCCGACTGAAGCAGGCCAGAGTTCCAGCCGCGATACCCGCGGCGACATAAGCCCGCCTAAGGATGACGCCAAGAATCACCCCGGGAGCGGCGTGGTCGATACCAATCCTGAAGATGAGCCCGCCGGAGACGTGCAGGAGATGCATCCCTGGAATCCTTACCGTGCGATGAAGGATGATGAGGTTGGAGACTATTACTTCAAACTCAAAAACTACAAAGCCGCCCTGGCCCGCTATCAGGATGCGCTGATCTGGAAAGAAAAAGATGCAGTCGCCAATTTTCGCATGGCGCAATGCTACGAGAAGCTGGATCAGCCGGACCAGGCCATCCCTCATTATGAGGAGTATCTGAAGATTCTGCCCGGAGGCCCCTACGCGAAGGAAGCGCGCAAGGCATTGCAGAAACTAAAGCGGGCCGAAGCGAAGAATGAAACCTCGGCGAAGACCGAGTCCAAACCGTAAGCTTACTTCTCCACCCGGATGAACTCGCCCGTGGTGCCGTTCACGTCGACAATGAGTTTGGCATCGTCACGGCTGGTTCCGTAAATCACGTGCCAGATGAGCAGGTTGGTGGCGTGGCTCCAGTCGAGCACGTAGAGAATCGGAGTGTCAGGATTCTTCTCCAACAACTTGTCGCCACCGTGCTGCTGGCCGAGTTCGAAAGCCTTGTCCGAGTCGATCTTCAGAAAGCCGATGTCGAAAATCTGGGTGGACGCGTTGGTCGGACTGTAGCTGTCCTCGTTGCCGGGAGAGATTCCGCGCGAAGGAGCATCCTGCACGTCGGTGCCCGACCACACATAGGGCTTCACGCCGCGTCCCGCTGGAGACGCGAAGGAGGCGCGCCACACCGCCGACTTGCCGTCTTTCCCCTTCGAGTCCGCTGTAGGCTGCGATTCCAGCCGGAACGGTTGCGCATCGCGCGCCCAGCCGCGCGCCGCGATGTAAAGCTTCTGAAAGGCATAGCGGCCGGTCTCGAGGTCTGCTGCTTTGGGCAGCGGTTTCTCGGTCTGGGTAGGGGTTGCGGGTTGCGACGAACATCCTGCCACGGTGAATAACGCCAGCGCCAGCATCGCCATCAGCAACTGTTTCATAGCACCATCCGTAGGGAGAAATTTTGCAACCGTCAATGCCGCCATCGATTCTACTAGAAGAGCGAAGAGGTTCATCGATGGATGCGTACCTCCAAAGGTTACAGGATGCGATCGCCTCCACTACCGACGGCATGACCGGTGAAGACCTGCGCCGTCATCCGGCAGGGAAGTGGTGCGCGGGCGAAATTCTGGAGCACCTCTATCTGACCTACACCGGAACTACGAAGGCTTTCGAGCGTTGCCTGCAAGCAGGTCAACCGCAGGTGCGGACGCGGGTGCTGAGGGATCGCGCGAAAACGGTCGTCGTCCTCGGACTGGGATACATGCCGGAGGGCCGAAAATCGCCGAAACACGCCCTGCCTCGGGGGATGGCGCCGGAGCAAGTCGCGCGCGAAATCGGCTCGAGCATCTCAGCCATGGATGAGGCGATCTCGCAATGCGAGGCCCGTTTCGGGGAGCAAAACCGTTTGCTCGATCATCCCATCCTCGGACCGTTGACCGGGCGCCAGTGGCGAAAGTTTCATTGGGTCCACGGCCGCCATCACCTTAAGCAAATTCAAAACCTCCGCCAACAAAGCTAGTGAAAGAATAAAAGAACAATGTATTTATCGGGATGACTTCGAAATAAACCGAGGAGCGGGTGATGCCGCTCCTCGGTGGTTTGTCGGGTGAGTGGTTGGTTGATTAGTTAGTGCGTCGAGTTGCCGCGCCGTTGGATGCGCTGTGATCTTCGTTCTCCGGCTGCATCACGACACCGTCGAATGGGGTGGCGGCCATCAAGCGGCCTTGCACCACGCTGATGTTGCGCAAGGGGAAGCCCGTGTCAGGACCGCGGGTCCAGGTACGGCCGTTATCCTGACTCTCAAAGACCACGCCGGTTTCCGTGCTGGTTGCCAGCAGGCGCTGATTATTCTGATCGTAGCTGATGGAGCTGATGTTCTTGTCGGGGAGACCATTCTGCATGTGCTCCCATCCAGCTCCGCCGTTCGGGCTGCGGAATGCGCCCTCGCGCGAAGCGAACATAATCTGCCCATCCGAAATGGTGAGGCCACGAATGCTGCTGATGGAAGCGGACAAGCTGGAGTCTTGCCAGGTCGAACCGCCGTCCTTTGAAACCAGAACGTCGCTGCGAGTGGCGACGGCGATCAGGTTGCCATCGGCTCGGACCGAGACGAAATCCTGTTTGCCCATTACCGCGCCGCCCGTCCAGCTCTTACCCTGGTTGGAACTGGTGAACAGTCCCGCGGAGGTTGCGGCCATCCAGCTGGTGGGCGTGATCTCGACATCGCTCACGCGCGCGGTCAGGATGGAATGAACTTCGCTCTTGGTTCTACGCGAGGAAGCCCGCTCGACGATGTCGTTGATCGGACTCCACTCGGTGGAATGACGGGCCAGGACGAACATGCCGCGATTGGTGCCCGCTACGAGCTCGCCATTGCTGGTCTGCTTAAGGGTGAACACATCGCGTCCATCGAGGCCTTTGCTGTTCTGAATCCAGTGTTGTCCGGCATCGTGGGAAACGAATACTCCGCCTAACTCGCGGTCGTTGACCACGCTCACGAACATCGTGTTGGGATCGTTCTTGTCCGCAAGGATAGAAGTTACGTAGCGGTGGGTGTAGCCATGGTTAGTGGTAAGGAAAGAGTGGGCACCGTCACTGCTAGCCAAGACGCCAGCGCGATCGGTCGCCAGCATAACCCGCATCGAGTTGCGCGGGTCGACCATCACATCGTTGACTACGACGTCAGAATCGGTCGCGCGGCTCCAGGTTTTGCCGGCATCGATTGTTTTCCAAAGGCCTTCCGTGGTTCCGGCGTACACAATCGCGGGATTGGTGGGATCCTGTTTCAGCACGCGAGTGCGACGCGCGGAGAACGGAATGCCTTGAATCTTCTGGAAGGATTCGCCCGCGCTCTGGCTCTTGTAAATACCCGAGCAGGCGCTGGCGAATACGACAGAAGGATTCGTCGCATCGACGATGATGGAGAAGACGTCAGAGTCTTCGATCATGCCTTTGCTGATGTGGTGCCAGTTAGCGCCGCCGTCGTCGGTCTTCCACGCCAGATGCCAGGTGCCGGCGTAGATCACATCCGGATTTTTGGGATCGACGGCGATGGATTCAATGCTGTGGATCTCCGAATTACCGGCGGAAATCTTCTGCCAATTTTTACCGCTATCGGTGCTGCGGAAGACGCCGTCGACTGCTCCGGCAACCAGAGTCTTTGAGTCGGAAGCAGAAATGGCCAAAGCTCGGATCGACTTGCCGTGCATGGTGGGCAGGATTTCCCAGGTTTTGCCGGCATCTTCAGAATGGAACACGTCGCCAGCTTGCTGAGTTTCCACGCTCCAGGCTGCGGCATACATTTTGTTCGGGCTCTGGGGATCGATGGCGAGGTGGTCGATCACGTAGTCATCGCCACTGCCCAAGTGGGCGAATCTTGCCCAGCTCTTGCCGCCGTCGGTCGAAGAGAAAAGAGTTCCCGTGCTGGTGCCCAGGAAAATGTGATCCGGATTCTGCGGATCATAGGCCAGGCTGCGAACATCACCCCCGTCTGGTCCCAACGCAGTCCACTGTCCGGCCCATGCGGCGCTGGCACAACACAGCGCAAGTAGAACAAATAGCAGCGCTTTGCTGCTCAGAAACTGCTTTGATGCGGAAATCATATAGCGGTTCGCCCCCAACGGAAGAAAATCCGTTCGCGGCAAGATTGACAGGGGAAGTCGAGGCGGGCAAGTTACCGAAGGAGAAGTACAGTTGGTGCTTAACTCAGGGACCGACGTTCTGTCGCAGAGGTCACAAGGGAGACAGTTTCCCTAGCAGTGGCGCCGCTCGTGCCTGCTACGGCTCTGCGCCGTTGGGGAGGGTGGCGAACGCTGGGCCGAGTTTTGCGAGATTGGCGGTCAATTTGGATTCGTCGAAGCCGCTGCTTGCGTAGACAACCTTACCAGTTCCATCGACAAGGACAAAATAGGGGATGCCCTGGTGAGGGAGCGATTTGGTAATTTCGCCGCCGTCATGAAAATTGGGCCAGGGCTCCTTGTGCTCGGCGAGGTAGTCAGATGCATCCTGGGGTTCCTCGTCTTGATCGACGCCGAGCACGACCAGTCCCTTGGCGGCAGTTTTTGAATAGAGTTTCTCGAGGGAGGGAATCGCGTCCAGGCAGCTTCCGCACCACGTTGCCCAGAAGTCGATCAGGACTGGCTTTCCTGCAAAGGAGGTAAGGGAGATTGTCTTACCATCGGCGGATATTAGCTTGATGACTGGAGCTGGCTTTCCCACGAGCGCAGCAGGCGCGTCGGTGGTGGTCGAATGTGAGCGCATGGGATCCTCGAACTCTTTGATCAAGCTTGCGGTCGGAGGCGGAGTGAAGGCAAAAATATCCGGCGGAATGGAAGTGGGGTCGAGATCGGCCACATCATATGTCGTCACCCGGTCGCTCACGTAATGTTCATGGGGTTCGCCAAATACAATGGCTCCCTCCATATGCTCTCGTGACTTGCGGATCACATGTTTACTTTTGTCGATCCAGAGAGTTAGCACCGAAGTTGTATCCCCTGCCCAACCTTTCCTGTGCCTGGGCACGGCCTGAATGACGTAGCAGCTTATGTTGTGGCCGTTCAGCGTCAAAGTTTCGTCGGGGAGATATGCAGCGGAGACCAATGGAGGCGGGAATCTGGAGAGATCTTTAACGGTATCCTGTGCTTGAACAAGTTCGTAGAACTGATGGGAGAACAACATCGACTTGCGACTCGGCCCGCTGAATGGCGCGGGTTGCTGGGTATATTGGTGTGAAGCAGGTTGATAAAGCCACTCGGTCTTGCCATCCGAAACCTGAATCCACCACGCACCCCGGGCGTGCGCTTCAAAACGATAGCGATTGCCGGGCGAAACGATCGCGGTGATGACGGACTTGCTCCAATCGTGTGAGAAATCCCCGTCCGATTGCCACGTTTCCGTGGCCGCAATGTCATAAGACTGAGAATGTTCGTAGAGCTGTCTTACTTCCTTCAAGAGGGTCCGTGCATCAGGGAGGGCGGCTTCTTTCTCAGCCGCGGGTTGGGAGTCTTGGGCAGCGCCAATAAGGCTGACAGCCGCGAGCACAAAGAGGGTACGAATAAGCCGCGTCATAGATTGCCCCCAGGCTGTTTACGCAGATCATACTCTTCCCCCGATTTCGAAACCACGTGCATGCGGGGCAGTCGTGCGCCCGGACGACGACTTCGCCACGAAAGGAACTCGTTATATCCTGTGACTCATTCCCGGAACTAAAACAGAAAAGGCCGGTCGAGCTTGCGCTCGACCGGCCTTTGTTCGACGGGCTTAGCCTTGGCTCTGCTTACTGAGCTGCGGGCTTCGCCTTCTTTTTGGGCGCTGCGCGGGGATGATCGGGAACCGCTTTCACGACCGATTCATCCACGGGCTGCGTGCCAGCTTCGGAGAACGTAGCTCCGGCGGGCACGATCCAGTATTCCGCAGACATTGTGCCAGCACTTCCGGTCCGGCACTCGATGCGGTTGGGATCGATTCCCAGCTTGGCTTCGCCGCTGGTGAGATAGGCCTTCGAATTGACAGCACGTTCCGCCGCCAAATTCGGACGCTTCTCGGTCGGTTCAGCGTTGCCGACGATGACCAATTTGTTGTCTGCGTTCTGCTGCAGGTTCTTGGCCACGTCGTCCAGTTTGCCCTTGCACTCATTGTCCACGCGCCACGGCTTCTTGATCTTGGCCATGTTCGCGAAGTCGCAATCCGTCAGCTTGCTGGCTTGCGGCGGCGGCGGTGGCGGATTTTCAACCGTCACCTGCGTGGAAGCTGGTGTGCTTAGCCCACGCGAATCCGTGCAAGTCGCGCTCACCGTGACCGGACCAGGAGACGCGCCCGCCGTGTTGAGGGTTCCGGTGCTGCCGCTGCCGGAAACAGTGCCGCTGGTCGCGGTCCAGTTGCCTACTGTGACTGGAACGCTGTCCGGACTGGTGCAGGTGCAGGTGATGGTCGAACTTCCACCCGCCTGCAACGAGCTTGGGCTTGCCGAGCAAGACATGCTCGGCGGATTCTTCGGCGGTTCCTTCACCGTGTAGTTCGCGGTGCAGGTGGCTTGCCCGCCATTCTTCATTTTGGGATCCGTGACTGTAGCAGTGACAGCGTAGGTGCCGCCGGCAACTCCGGTGGTGTCGATGCTGGCGGTATTGTCCTTGCCAGTAACTTTTCCGCCCGTACCGCTCCAAGCGTAGTTCAAGGTGTGCTTGGGATTGAAGTTGGCCGTAGTGGCGTTAGCCGTGATGGGCTCGCCCTGCATGACCTCGCCGGGCTGCACGGAGCAGCTCGCGCTCGGCGTTACCGCCGCAGGATAGCCAAAGTTAAAGACGAGACCGGTGCGCAAACGTATTCCCTCAAGCGAGACTCGCCGGAGATCTGGGAATGACGAGGACACGACCGAGGAATAGTTTTGCCGGGCCCATACGTAATCTGCTTCAAAGATTCGCAGATAGAACAGATGAGTTATTTTCAGATCCATTCCGCCGCCCAGAATCGCGCCAATGCCATTCCCATTGGGCAGGCCGTTTACGCCGAGCCGGTTGTAGCTCAACAGGGTATGCAAAAAGTAGTTGGCGTCCTCCGTCCGGTAAGTCGCCTTGGGACCGATGGAAACCGTGGTCTCGTAGTCATCCCAGTTATGTCCGAAGTCGCCTTCCAATCCGAAATACTTTTGGAAGTTGTAGGTGTAAGCGGCGCCAAAGCCGGCGGGCATATCTGGAAGTTTCATGGCGGTGGGCGCGTTGAAATTGCCAAACGGGGCGGGAACAGTACCGCCGGGATGCAGCCACTGATAGCCGACGAAGATTTCGTCCTTGGGGGTCTCCACGTCCTGCGCCAGGGTGACGGCCGAGAGCAGAACGACAGTTAACATCAGCAACAAACTACAACACAGTACACGCATACTTCTTAACCTGGGATGAAACAACATATCGTCCTCCGAAGCTCATTTAATCAGCTTTGTATATCCATGCACGTACAAGATTGGGAATCCACTGCATGGGAAACCATTAGGACCGTCGCTCTTCTCAAAGTCTTGTAGAAGACAATTCCAAAGAAGTGCAGGCCTTCATATTTATACCAACAATTTCAGAGCCAACATTCTACTTGAATGTGATTCATTGAGTCCAGCGGCTAAGTTACAAGCGTGTCTTGATTTGAGACGTAACGGTGCGAGCTTGGGTTGGTTATTCTGGGTTGGTCAATAAGGTCGAGCCAAGGCTAAACCGGGACGGGCGTGCCGTCGACGATTTCTCGGATGACCTGTTCCGCCTGCTCCGACTTCTTCAGAGTGGAAGAGTAAAGTCCGTTGACCACAACCCGATGGGCAAACACGGGCACGACGAGGGGCTTAATATCTTCGGGCGTACAGAAAGTGCGGCCGTCGAGAAAGGCCATGGCTTGAGCGGCGCGATAGAGCATCTGTGAACCGCGGGGCGAGACTCCGAGAGAGAACTGTTCCGACTCCCGCGTTTTTCTGACGATGCTGAGGGCATAGCTGACCAGCGACTCGTCTACGCGGACTTGCGTAACTGCTTGCTGCATTTCGAGCACGTCCACGCCGGTGAGTACGGGCTTCATGTTTTCCAATTGCGTCGTGCCTGCTTCCGAACGTAATATCTCGCGCTCGGCGCTGGCGTCGGGGTAGCCCATCCTTACGCGCATCAGGAAACGATCGAGCTGAGATTCGGGCAACGGATAAGTTCCGTGATGTTCAACCGGGTTTTGCGTGGCAATGACCAGGAACGGCTGCGGCAGAGGATAGGAGTGCGCGTCCACCGTGACCTGGCTTTCGTTCATGGCTTCGAGCAGCGCAGATTGGGTCTTGGGCGTGGTGCGATTGATTTCGTCGGCCAGCAGCACGTTGGTAAAGACGGGTCCGCGTTTGAATTCGAACCGTTGCTCGACGGCGGAGTAAATCGAAATGCCCAGCACGTCCGATGGGAGCATGTCGCTGGTGAACTGTACTCGTTGAAAAGTGCAATCGAGAGCCCGTGCCAGAGCCTGTCCCAAAGTGGTTTTGCCCACTCCAGGGACGCCTTCGATGAGCAAGTGGCCGCGAGCAATCAGGGAGACGACGGCCAGACGGAGAATGTCGTCCTTGCCTCGAATCACCGTACGGAGGGCGTTTTCCAGTTGCGCCGCACGATGCGAAACGGCGCTGGCGGTTTCAGGAGACATTACTGGGATTCTACTATGCGGCTGCCATGGGCAGCGGTTACGGAGGTTACAAAGAAAGCTTTTAGCTCTTAGCCTTTAGCTGTTGGCTTGAAACTCCTGACATCGCAAAAGCCCTTAGCTCTTGGCCTTTAGCCGCTGGCTTGAAACTCCAGAGGATGCCGATCTTTAGCCAATGGCTAAGAGCCAAAAGCCAACAGCTTCTACTGCGTAAATTCTGCCGGCCTTCCAGTCAAACGTTCGATCCGTTTTGCAATCGGAGGATGCGTCGAAAACAGGTTGCCGAAGTTCATCCCCAGGAATGGCTGAATAATAAATAGGTGTGCGGTTGACGGCGTAGCCTGCAAGGGCAAGCGGCGTGAATAGGTGTCGAGCTTCGACAGAGCGCTGGCCAGGGCGTACGGATTGCCGGTGAAGTGCGCGCCCGTGGCGTCGGCTTGATATTCGCGCGAGCGCGACACGGCAAGCTGAATTAATGATGCGGCAATCGGTGCGAGTATCAGCATGAGCAGCGCGCCGATTCCGCCACCTCGATTCTCATCGCGATCGCCACCCATGCCTCCGAAAATCATAGCGAAGCGTCCCATGCTGGCCAGCATGGTAATGGCTCCGGCGACGGTCGCCGCGACAGAGCTAATAAGGATGTCGCGGTTATTCACATGTCCCAGTTCGTGCGCCAGGACGCCTTCGAGTTCTTCGTCCGTAAGCAGGTTCAGAATGCCCTGGGTCACGGCCACCGAAGCGTGTTGCGGGTTGCGCCCGGTGGCAAAGGCGTTCGGTGATTCGTTAGGAATCACGTAAATCTTGGGCATGGGGATGCCGATCTTCTGCGTGAGGCGCTCAACTGCGGCGTAGGCACGCGGCAATTCCTCGCGCGTGACGGGCTGAGCGCGATACATCGCCAGGGCAATTTTGTCCGAGTAGAAATACGAAATAAAGTTCATCACGGCGGCGAACGCCAGCGCTAACAGCATGCCGTTCTGCCCGCCGAAAGCTCGGCCAATGAACATCAGCAACAGCGTAAGCAGCGTGAGCAGGAACGCAGTTTTGAAGGTGTTTCCCATAGAAGTCCCACCCAATTAGATGGTACGCCCAGCTAGGGGATTCAACCAGGGATGGCGGCGGGTATGGCGAGACATCACAATGTCCGGTGTCAGAAATCCTCGCGGGATGCACGGATTCGTGGTAGCTTCTGGACGCAGATTCGCAGTATCAGGAGGGTTGGTATGCGCCACGCTGGGATCATTTTGCTGCTGGCGTGCGCTGTGACGTCATTGCCAGCGCAAGAAAAGACGGAAGGGCCGACACATGATAAGGCGCAGAAGACCTATAAGGAAGGGTTGGACTATCTGCACCAACGCATGACGGAGGCCGCGCTTGAGAGCTTCAAGAAAGCCGACAAGCAGGATGGCGGGCACTGCGCGGCATGTCAGCAGAAGATGATCAAGTATGGAGTTGAACTGGGTGACTGGAAGACCGCCGAAACCGCGGCCACGGAGATCGTGGCGGAGGCTAAGGGCGAGAGGGATCTGGCGCTTGCGCACTATGAGTTTGGCATAGTCCTGATGGATGAGGGGTTGAACCGGCGCAAGGATGAGCTCTTCGCACGTGCGCACGACGAGATGACCAAGGCGCTGGCGGCCTACCCGAAATTCCCGGACGCGATGTTTGTCGATGGTCGGGCGCTCGCGCACCTGAAGCAGGACGATGCCGCCAAAGCGCAGTTTGAGCAGTTTGTGAAGATGACTCCCATGGACGACCCGAATCGGCAACGCGCGCTGCGATATATCAGCGACCCCGAGTTGGCGCGGGCCAGGATGGCACCGGCCTTCGCCGTCACGACGATCGATGGCCAGCGAGTTTCGCTGGACGATCTAAAAGGAATGGTTGTGCTGATCGATTTCTGGGCAACGTGGTGCCAGCCGTGTCGGGAGGCTTTGCCGCACGTGCGGGACATCGCGAAAAAGTTTCAGGGCGAGCCCCTGGTGGTGCTGAGCGTAAGCCTTGACACCGATGAACGGAAGTGGAAGGACTTCATCGCCAAGAATGAAATGACCTGGCCGCAGTACCGCGACCCTGGTTTTACCGGTCCCATGGCGAAGATGTTTGGCGTGGAAGCGATACCACATACTTTCACTATTGATGCGGATGGCGTGCTGCAGGACGAGCACATCGGCGATGCATCAATCGAGGGCAAGTTAAAGAAGTTGGTGGGTCATGCGCGGGAGATTCAGTTGGCGGGAAAGCCGGCGCAATGAAGCTGGTGAGCTCTTCTCCAGCCACGCGGGCGACCCGCCCTCAATTTTCTCTAACTGACTTTGACCGCGCCTCGCTTTAGCGCGCGCTCTAGCGTTTGGTCCAACGCGGCTTTTGCTTTTTCGTATTCCTGTAGGGAGATTCGGCCTTGCTTGTGCTCGACTTCGAGTTGGAAGATCTCTTCTTTCAGAGCTTCAAGCAATAATGCGGAGCGATCTGCGGGCTTGGGTTTCGGCGCGGGGGGAATGCCTAATTCTGCATCGGTCGGGCCGAAATCGGGGATGGTCGCGGCTTTCGAGCGGGTAGCGATGTAGATCGCGCCTGCGGCCAGCACGATGCCAAAGCCTCCGAGGATGTACCAGCGATATTTTTCCAGCGGATCGGGAGCGTCGATGGGTGGGCCAAGTCCGCCGCCGGGACGGGAGTCGCGTCCGGCGACCGCGCCGCTGGTTTGACCGCCGCCAACCGGGTTACCGGCACTTTTAGTTTCCTCTGGCTCATCCGACATCGTGCCGGTGCCCGAGATTTTGAAGGCAAGGGGCTGACCCGCCGTGGTGTTGGAAGCGACTTGCACAACCGCGTCCGACTGCCGCGGGTCTTGCATCGATTGGAACGCCGCACCTGGCCCGGCAGTGAACTGCATGGTCTTGGGCAGCACCACTACAAAGTGCTGCGCACCGTACAGAGTCTTGGGATCGAAGCTGGCTTCGCCGCTATACGGCATGTGATAGCTGACCTGGAACTGAGTTTCTCCGGGACGCAAGGGGAACACGAAAGCGTAGAGATTCTTTTGTTTCTGTGGCACCGGAGCCGAGTTGATGGGCTGGCCGCCGGCGGTCATCGCCATGCTTTGGTCAACTTGGGCGCCATCGGGGAGATAGAATTCGAAGCTCTGATCGCTCATCTGGGTGCGCGGCGGGTCCGAAGTATTATTGACCGCGAAAAGACGGATGCCTTGCAACTCACTGCCTTGCGCCTGGAACCGCATCACGTCGGCGGTTACGCTGATGCCCTCGACTTTTTTCGAGACGTCGTAAACCTGCACCTCAACCGAAGTCGTTCCCGGAGGAGCCATGCGGTGATAGGTCACACCTTGGTGAATGATGCGGACCAGGTGGGGACCGTTGGCATCGTCGAGTTTGACGCTAAAGTTGCCCTTGGCGTCAGTCTGAGTGCGGCCAGACTCTTCCATCCCTTGGCCCAGACTAAGGAGCACGACGTCGTCGCCTGCTGCGGGCTTTTTGGTGGTGCCATTGGTGACTTTCCCGGTTAGAGTTTGGGCGGAGGCGGACGCTAAGAGGAGCGTACAAAATAAGAGGAACAATCCCGACTTCCCGCAAAGTATGCGAGAAATGGGGCACCCGGTTTCTTGCATACCAAGTTTCAAACTCCGACTCCTTTGCGGGGGCGAAGCGGCGGGTTTGCTGCGGCTTCTTCCAGGCGCGCAATCTCGGCTAGAACCGCGGCCGCTTCTTCTTCGAGAGAGGTCTTCATAGTCTGGTAGTCAGAATCCGGAAACTTGCCGGCTTTGAATTCGAAATTCAAGTCGCGAAGGTTTTCGTAAATCGCTTCCTTGCGTTCGCGCAAATAAATGACGCGCGTTTTTTCCGGTCCCATGTACAGCTTGCCCGGCAGATAAAATACGTAGACCAGCGCGCCGATCGTTATCAGGATACAAGTCAGAAGCTCGATGCTCATATTTCGGTGTCCTTCCTGGCTTGATCGCGGAAGCGCTCAAGCTCGGCGCCATGAACCGCGGCCACGGCACCGATCGGCAGCACCAGCGGACGCGATCTCCAGGCGCGCACGATCAGCGTGACCATCACCAATCCGAGCACCAAAACCAAATATGGCATAATCCAGGCCACACGGTTGAACCCGGTCTTGGTCGGGGCGGCCATCACGGTTGTGCCGTACTTCTGGACGAATCCCTGCAATGTCAGGTCGTCGTTGTCGCCGCGGTCCACGGCGGCTACGAGTTCGGCGCGCATGCGGTCGGAGTAGGCGCAGCCGACGTGATTGCATTCAAGCAAAATCTGGTTGCATCCGCAGACGCACATCATGCGATGGCCGAGGTCGTTGACGCGGGCCGATTCGTCGCCTGCGCCGAGGAGTGTGAACAGGGCTAGTGTAAGTAAGATTAGCTGAGCAACGCGTCTCAAAATAATTGCTCGGCGATCGCGGGCGGGCTCGGCGTCCGACGGTCTGTCCTGAGCGAAATCGAAGTGTGCAATGCATCGAAGGACGGCCATGACGGCACGGCTTGAAGCCGTGCCCTTCCCGTCTCGCATTAGTGTGGGAGCGGCATTTCGTTCAACCCGCATTAGTCGCCCGCTCCCACGGGTTCGGCTCGCATTCGAGCGGGAGCTGGAACCCGCACCGGTACTGCATTGGGGATCAGTGCCACAACCGTGCCTGCGATAATGATCCACACGCCGATCCAGATCCACATGACCAGCGGATTCAAATGCACCTTGATGATAGGTTTTCCTGTCTCCTGATTCTGGCCTTCATACACGACGTACAGATCTTCCTGCGGAGTCGAGCGATTGGCGACCATGGTGGAAGTCTGCTGGCTTGCCTTATAGAAACGGCGCTCGGGGTTGAGGGTGGCAATCTGTTTTCCGCCCTTGAAAACGTTCATCACCGCCCACTCGCTGCCGTAATTCGGATTGTCATCCTGGGTGTAAGACTGGCAGACCAGGGTGTAAGCGCCGATGGTCATCTTGTCGCCGAAGCCCATCTCCTGCTCTTTGTCCTGATTGAACACCGAGCCGGCGAATCCGATCATGACGACGATCACGCCGAAATGAACGATGTATCCGCCGTAGCGGCGGGTGTTGCGATGCGCGAGTTGCACCATGGAGGCTAAAAGATTCTGGCCAGTGTGACGGCCAATCACGCGGCCCCCGCGAACGAACTCGGAGATCACGGTAAAGGCTACTAGCGCGGATAACATGATGGTCATCAGCGAGTAGAAATAGGAAACGTCTTTCCACGGCTTCATGCCGAGCGCTACCAGCAGAACGCCCGTGGCGAGGGCGCCGATTGCCGGCCACAGGAAGTTGCGCTTCAAGCTTTCGATAGATGTCCGGCGCCACGCCAACAGCGGGCCGACTGCCGTCAGCAGAAGAAGCAGCAAAGCCACCGGAATGTTTACGCGATTAAAGAACGGAGGTCCGACCGTGACTTTGGTTCCCTGAACCCACTCTGACAGCACCGGGAAGAGCGTTCCCCAAAGCACCGTAAAACACGCGACCAGCAACAAAAGGTTGTTGAACAGGAAACTGGATTCGCGTGAGATCAGCGACTCCAGCTTGTGCTCGGTGCGGAGGTGCGAGCGGTTCTTTATATAAAAGAAGAGGCAGGTCGCGAAAATAATCCCGAGAAATGCAACGAACCAGTCGCCAATCGAAGATTGCGCGAAAGCATGAACCGAACTCACTACCCCGCTGCGGGTCAGGAAAGTGCCGAAGATCGAAAGCATGAATGTGGAAAAAATCAGCCACATGTTCCAGGTCTTCAACATGCCGCGTTTTTCCTGCATCATTACGGAATGAAGGAATGCAGTGCCGGTGAGCCACGGCATGAGCGAGGCGTTCTCGACCGGATCCCATCCCCAATAACCGCCCCATCCGAGAACCGAGTAGGCCCAGTGCGCGCCGAGAAAAACTCCGCAAGTTAGAAATCCCCAAGTCACCATGGTCCAGCGGCGCGTGATCTGGATCCACTTTTCGCCAGGGTAGCGCATGATCAGTGCCGACAGTGCGAAGGCAAAGGGCACGGTGAACCCGACGTATCCCAAATACAACATCGGCGGATGAATCACCATCTCGGGATACTGCAATAGCGGGTTAAGTCCGGTGCCGTCCGCGGGCAATGCGCCTTGCATCACGCCGAAAGGGTTGGCGGCGAAGTTCAGCAGCAATAAGAAGAAGACCTGGACGGCGGCGATGATGACCGAAGCGTGGGCGAACAGGCGAACGTCTGTCTTGTAGCGCAGCCTAAGGACGAGTCCGTAGGCGGAGAGCAGCAACGCCCAGAACAGAAGCGATCCTTCCTGTCCTGACCAAAGCGTGGCGAACTTGTACGGGGCGGGCAGATCGCGATTGCTGTGATGAAAGATATAGGCGATAGAAAAATCATTCTGAAAGGCTGCGACCACCAGCACCACAGCCGCAAGGAAGACGATTGCGAAGCTGGCAATGCCAGCGCGGCGCGCGGTTTCGGCCAACCGTCCGGATCCGGGCCCCTTGATGATGAGTGCCAGCAGACCCGCTAAGAAGGAGTAGGTGCACAGGGCCAGCGCGAGGAGGAGCGCAAAACTACCTATTTGCGACATGGGGGGAACCTAGGTTTGTATTTTTTCAGAAACCATCCATAGAAGCAACCACGAAGCCCGGAGGAGCGGATTTTCCCCTGACTTGCGGGGCGCATTCGTAGGCCTGCGAAGTTTGGCTCCGCCGCCCGGACGAAGGTGTCCGGGCTACGTGCGCATGGTGAGAACTTGAGTAGTGCTGGCGGAACTCTAGCGCCTATGCGCTCTGTTGATGGCTCTTGCTGGCGAGAATTTCGCGCTCAGCGGTAAGCCAGTCCTCATTCTCGCTGCCAGGAGTGCTTCCTCGCTCGAGGTACAGTTGGTATGCGCGCTCGCGAATTTTTACTTCCAGATCGGCTGAAGAGCTGTTTGCCGGTGAGGTCTTTCGAACCAGAGTTACAGAGCCGGCTTCGGGCATGGTGATGACTTGATTGTTGGTTGCCTTCGGGGTGCGGAGAGACTTTGCTTTAGCCATGTTCGTACTCCTTTGGGACTGCTAAGTCCATGAATTAGAACAGCTTTATAATTGAGCGCATTGACTGCGCGCCTACTAAGCCCCACAAATAGTGAGTATGTAGTAATCATAAACCGAGAGACTGTGGATTTGTAAGAAAGGTGAAAAGAATTAATCTCTTTGAAACATTGATTTTATGGATACCGTTAGTAGAAGTCGTGGGAAGTGGTTTCGGCGCGAGTGATGGAAAGCGGTGAAACGCGCTCGGCTTTCACAGAGATGACGTTGTCCTGATTCTGCAGGATTCCTTCCACCATGAGGAACTGCGCGGAACTCAGCAACAACCGGTTTTTCTGAAACAGATCGGGCATTACGATGGCATTGGCCACGCCGGTCTCGTCCTCGATACTGAGAAATACGAAACCTTTGGCAGTGCCGGGGCGCTGGCGACAAATGACGCATCCTCCAATGCGTAAATATTGTCCGTCGGGAATGTGGCTAAGGTCGCTGGCTTTGTGGATGCCCATCGCTTCCATCCGTGCACGGTGGTAAGCCATGGGGTGCGGACCGACAGTCATGCCGGTGCCACGGAAGTCGGCGACCAGGCGTTCTTCAGGATTCATGGGACGCAGCGGGGAGTTGGTGTCGAGCTCAGATAGTTCGTCGAGCAACGGGCCGGAATTACGGACGGCGCGTTCGACTTGCCAGAGGGCATCGCGGCGATGAAGAGCAAACTCACCACGGAGACACCCTTCGACTTCGCTCAGGGCAGGCTTCGACACAGAAGTATCTGGAGGTTCGACATTTATTGAAATATTTTTCTTATTACGTTTATCGGTTTTCTCCGTGCCTCCGTGTCTCCGTGGTGAATTTGAATTCCCGACTGAATTCAGCGCGCCAATTTCCGCCAAGGTGTTCAATTCATCTTTGCGCAACTCGGGTACACGATGGGCCAGATCGCGAATAGAAACAAATGGAGCGAGAGCGCGTTGCAGGACTATTGCCTGACCAGCGTCTTCGCGCAATCCGCGGGCGTAGCGGAGACCGAGGCGGAGGGCGACCGCACTGGCTGATTGCTGAGTGCTGACTGCCGAGTGCTCCAACGTGCACTGCCATTCTGACTTCATCACATCGATTGGCAACACTTTCAGCCCGTGCAGTTGCGCATCTTTCACAATCGTAGCTGGACGATAAAAACCCATTGGCTGGTTGTTGAGCAGGGCGGCAGTGAAGGCGGCAAGATAATGGCATTTCAGAAATGCACTGGCGT
Source organism: uncultured Acidobacteriota bacterium (assembly GCA_963762385.1). GTDB lineage: Bacteria > Acidobacteriota > Terriglobia > Terriglobales > Acidobacteriaceae > JABDBE01. Next base: position 1,496,827 of record CAVXKN010000004.1, read on the forward strand.
AGGCGATGAGCGCAAAGCTGGCGGCGTGAGACTCGGGGAATCCGTATAAAGCGAATGAAGTGATGGAAAGAATGATCTGCTCCTGCGCTTCGCGCGCAATGCCGTTGCGTTCCATGCCGCTGCGAAGCCGGGCTTCGATATCTTTCATGCGGGCTTGTGAGCGCTTGAATCCCATGGCGCGGCGCAGTTCTTCGGCTTCGCCTCCGGTGAAATTGGCTGCCACCATTGCAATGCGCAGCAATTGCTCCTGAAACAAAGGTACGCCCAGAGTGCGGGCCAGCACAGGTTGGAGCGAAGGATGCAGATGGTTGACGGGTTCACGACCCATGCGACGCCGCAAATAAGGATTCACCATCTGACCCACGATCGGCCCTGGGCGAATGATGGCAACTTGCACCACGATGTCATAAAAACATTTTGGCTGCAGGCGCGGCAGGCATGACATCTGCGCCCGGCTCTCGATCTGAAACATGCCGATCGTGTCAGCCTTCTGCAGCGTGGAATAAACAGCAGGATCGTCGGGCGGAAGATGGGCGAGGTTTACTTCTTCGCCGTGATGGTCGTGGATAAGCTTTAGCGAATCCTCAAGCACGGCCATCATGCCTAAGCCGAGCAGGTCCACTTTGATGATGCCTAAATCGGCACAGTCTTCCTTGTCCCATTGAACGACGACGCGGCCCGGCATCGATGCGGGCTCGAGCGGAACGACTGAGTCGAGTTGTCCCTGACAAATCACCATGCCGCCGGAATGCTGGCCGAGGTGTCGCGGCAAATCCTGCACCGCAACACACAGCTCGAAATATTTGCGCAGCCGGGGATGATTCAAATCCAACCCAGCATCGCGGAAGCGATGATCGAACGTGTCATTGGCGTCGCGATATTCCCAGGTGGAAACGGCGGCCGATACTTTGTCGAGAGTTTCGGGATCGAAACCCAGAGCCTTGCCCATTTCGCGCGAAGCCATGCGGCTGCGATAGGTGATGACGTTGGCAGTCATGGCAGCGCCGCGTTCGCCGTAGCGTTTGTATAAATATTGAATCACGCGTTCGCGTTGATCGCCGCTGGGAAGATCGAGGTCGATGTCGGGCCACTCGCCGCGTTCCTCAGAAAGAAAGCGCTCGAAAAGCAACTCCATGCTGACGGCATCGACTGCGGTGATGCCAAGCGAATAGCAGACCGCGCTGTTGGCTGCCGATCCGCGTCCCTGCACCAGGATGTTTTCTTCCCGGCAGAAGCGAACCAGATCCCAGACAATCAGGAAGTAACCGGCGAGCTCGAGCTTCTCAATGAGTTTTAGTTCGCGTTCAATCTGGCAGTGCGCGCGGCTCTGCAGATCTGATGAAGCAGCTCGGCCATAGCGCTGCTGAAATCCTTCCCGAGTGCGCTCCCGCAGGAACGACATCATGGTTTCGCCTTCAGGCACAGGGTACTTGGGGAATTCATATCCCAGATCTTTGAAAGTGAATGCGAGCCGGGAAGATAGTTCTGCCGTGTTCGCAATCGCCTCAGGCAAATCGGCGAAGAGCGTTTGCATCTCTTGTGGCGATTTCAGATGGCGCTCGGAATTGCGCGCCAGCAGGCGTCCGGCAGTGGCTAGCGTGCGATGGTGACGAATGGCGGTGAACACGTCACAAAGTTCACGCTCCCGAGCCGTGGCATAACAAACGCCATTGGTCGCGAGTGAAGGAAGCTGGAGCGAGTGGGCAATTTCGATGGCCGCGTGATTGCGCGCTTCCTGGTCGCGATGGAAATGCCGCTGCAGCTCTACGTAGACGTTTTCCCGGCCAAAAATGTTGATCAGCCGATCAACGCAACTGCGAGCTTCTTCCATGCCACCGTGAGCGAGAGCAAAAGCCAGCGGACCGTCGTCGTCGCCGGTAAGACAAATCAATCCCGCTGCGTGTTCTTTTAATTCCTCTTCCTGTACTGCGCCTTCGCCCTTGGCTGAGCGCAGCTTCATTTTTGTTATCAGGCGGCAGAGGTTTTGATATCCGATGCGGGAAGAGACGAGCAGTGGAAGGCGGAATTCACCGCGGAGACACAGGGGCACAGATGAATCTTTGGCTTTGGATTGCTGAGGGTCTAATTGATTTTTGGTAATTATGAATCTGTGATTACTGACATTCTCTGTGTCGGAGCCTGTCCTGAGCGAAGTCGAAGGATATTTCTGTGGTGAAAACAGTTCGCATGTTACCTCCGCTCCAATGTGTGCCTTAATCTTCGCTTGCTTCGCCGCCATGTGGAAACGCGGCGAGCCATAGACGCCATCGCGATCGAGCAGCGCCATCGCCGGCATGTTCAAGTTGGCGCAGGCTGCGGCTAAGTTCTCGGGTAGAGAAGCTCCTTCGAGAAAACTGAAAGCGGAGCGAGAGTGAAGCTCGATGTACATTCAGCAATCGACTGTGGAGCTTCGCTCCGCTCGGACAGCCGGGGCGGCTGTCCCCACGTGAGTTTTGTGCAGGTTAGTCATACGTTCCCTCTAAAACCCATCGTCCGCAGAGCCGATCTCGGACCAGCCGATATAAAGCGATGCCAGTTTCTCCCTGCACCGCAATATCCCATTCGTCGCGCGCCCAGCCCTCTTGTTTCCACCAGTCGCCGGACGAGCGCCATGGTCCAGCGGCCCAGAGAATTTCTCCCTGCATTTCTTTGTTCTTGGGGCAGTCGATAGACGCAGGTTTGCCGTCCTGCAGGTTCACTACGACATCAACTGGCGGACGGAAGATGCGCAGCGCGGTCACCAGATCGTCACCACAGAGACACAGAGGCACAGAGGAAATCTTTGAAGACAGTTGAACTGAGAAATAAGAATTGTTCTTCTCTGGGTCGGAGCCTGCCCTGAGCGCAGTCGAAGGGTGCCTCTGTGGTGAAAACGGTTCGGGTGCGAAGCGCTGCATTCTGAATCCCTCGGGATGATGCGTGTCCAGCAGTTCCAGCGATCCCACTTTTTCTTCCCCGACAATGCCCGCAATCCTGGCCAGCGTAAGCTCAAGTGTTTCCGGTTCCGGCGAAGGAGGAAGAAAAAGCCCGTTCTGTGCTGCTCGCGACCGCACCGGTTCTGCCGCTAAATGAATCTTGACGATGGGAGCGCCCGGAGGATGCGCCTTCAAATCCAGTTGCAACAGTTTGAGAAAAGTTTTGCAGTCAAGCAAGGGAACGGGAAGCCGGAGAGTGCGCTGGAATAGTCGAGCTTGTGCTCGTCCCGGACGGGCGAGGACGCCCGTCCCTCCATTATTTGTATTTGTCGAGAGATCTTCGGTCTGCCAGCCATTTTGCAATTCCAAACATAGCCGGAGTTCCTGCGTTGCCAACGCACGCGCTTCCAGACGAGCACACAGTTGCTCCAACAACCGGCCCAGCAGAAATGCCAACGGCTCCAGCAGCACCAGCGGATATTCCAACTCGATCACTTCCTCGAATACCAGCGGCGGTTCGACTGGAACCAATGGGCGCGAAGTCGTGCCGCGCGCCAATGCTTGTAAGTGAATTCCGGCCTGCCCCAATCTTTCACTGAGTGCGACCTCGGGCAATGCCGCCAAATCGCGCAGCTTGCGAATCCCCCAGCGGCTGAAGGTTTCCAAGAGCTGCTCGGATTCCCGCGCCGAGTTCCCAAACAATACTTCCACCGGCAAACTGCCCAACTGTTCCGCCTCTTTTCCTTCCGGAATCACGGTCACGCCAGAAAATCCTCGAGCCGCCAGTGCGGCTGCATCCGGATTGCCCGCCACGGCCACGCTGGTCTCGAGTCCGAGATCGGCAGCGCGGCGTGACAAAGCGCGCGCAATCTTGGGCAGTGGGCCAAAAAGCGGCTGCAGTCCAGCAAGATCCAATACGACGGTGTCGCAGCCCACGGCTTCCACTCGCGGCGAAAACGATTGTGCGCAATCCACTAAAGCGGCATGAGCGGCAGTTTCTTGTGGCAGAGAGCGGGTACGCAACACCAAGCCGGTGCAGGCCTCTATCTGCAACGTGGTCATCCCCGGATTCACCCCGGCGCGGCGCGCGTTTTCATTCACCGCCAAAACTTTTTGCAGTGGAGCTTTGCCTTCGAGCACAGCCAGACACTGCGAGCGCAACTCCGCTTCAGCGCGTACCAGCGCTTCCACGGGAAAATCAGGAACGTAGATGCAGGCAAAATATTGATTCATTGATTCAATGACTCATTGACTCAATTCTTCATCCCACTTTCGTTGCGAATGCAGCCGTAACAGATCCTGCTGGTTTGCGATCCAGACGGGATCGCAAGAGTTCTCCTTGCACTTGAAGTCCATCCAGAAGCTGGGCGTGAGCCGGAGAAATTTCTGCTGAAAGTCGAGAGTTGACAGCTGACAGCTTTTTCCCCGAGACTTTCAGCAGCAGCGAGGCACAGGTCCACGCACATGGTGTCTGGCTAATGACGAACAACACCGTGGCTGTGTGCTCTACCGCGCGTTGAAAACGAAACCAGGAAGTCAGGGAAATGCGGCGTGCTATTTTCAACGGAGTATCCCCGAGATCGATAATCACCAATCCAAAACCGCCACTTTGCAAGAGCAGGTCAGTGACCCGCAAGGCTTGTTCGACGGGCTTTTCGATTTGCCACCGGGCATTTTCATTCTTCTCTGTCTTCTCCGTGCCTCCGTGTCTCCGTGGTGAACCTGCCTTTTGTTTAGTTCCTCCACACCGCACCCAAAGCAATCTTTCGAAATTCACTCCCGCCGCCGCGGCCGAGGGAGGATTGAAAGCATCGCTGATGTCCACCAGAGCGCACACTTCCTGCCGGCGGGTCGCCGCCGCCAATGCGGCCAACAATATACTGGTGCGGCCGGACGAGGCTGGTCCGCAAATCTCGGTCAGGCATCCACGCGGCAGGCCGCCGGTAAGCGCATCGATCTCGCGGACGCCGCTCGAAATCATCTGCGGAGTGGGCCGCACTTCCAATCGCGACGCGGGAGTCACCCCAGCAAGCTTGGGCATTGCCGACAAGCGTTGGAAAACCAGCGTGGACCAAGTTGGAGCAGCAACGAGAACAGAGCGGCCAACGGCCGCGGTCGAAACCAGCGGTAAAGACGACATTGGAGACCTCAGAATTTCAGGGAACGTCAGGGCCGCGGCCCGGCGCTGAGCAGGCAATTAATATTCGCCTTTTGTTCGCTACTAAATTGTTCTACTGCGGGCGGAGGTTGTCAAGCATTTAAAAATTAATTTGCGCACAGAATTCATGACAGAGCGGCGGGAATGCCAGCTTCAAAAAGGCAGGAACTTCAATGCCGCTATCTACAAGGAATGCCAAGCCGGAGCAATGCTCCAGCCCGCGGGCTTTGTTATAATCAGCGTCTACTTGATGGCGCTATCGTCTAGGGGTTAGGACGGAAGATTCTCAATCTTCAAACCCGGGTTCGATTCCCGGTAGCGCTACCAACCTCCTACAATCCTCCTAATCTGTCCTTCCCCATTTTCGCCGGGTCCAGTTTTGCCACTGCGAACTGAGGGTCCCTGAGCCAATTTCATCCGCACCAAATCAAGCGGCCCTCCGGGTTGAACTTCTGCAGCAGAAAAACCAGGAACCCCGGGATGCAGTTGAGCTGGAAGCTGGTTTCGCCGTGGATATGGCACGATTTCCGACCAGCCGGATACCGTGCGAAACTGCCCGGAAAATCAACCGTTTGGACGGTAACCTAGGTAACTTTCGAGGGTCGAAACTGCGTGATACGCTCGTCCGATAAGAAGCAAGAAATCAACGGTTTCCGGGGGACGAATGCTTCGCTGCTGGTGTCTCTACCTGCTGGTGCTCTCGTCTTTAGCTTTAGCCTTGTGGGATGGAGCTGCGTCGGCTGAATCCAATGCGGTCCAGCCCAGGCAGAAGAATGCGTCCGCGAAACTGCCGGTCACTACGTCCTCCACGCCGGCACGCAACAGTTTCGAAAAGGCAATGCAGGAATTCGAGGAATACCGCATTCCACAGACGCTGCAGGATTTGCGGGCAGCGACCAAGGCGGATCCGAATTTCGCGCAGGCGTTCATTCTGATTTCCCGCCTGAGCCAGGATCCGGCGGAACAGGCGACCACGCGCAAGCGAGCCCTGCAGTTGGCGGTGAAGGTGAGCGCGGGCGAACAGTTGCTGATCCGCTGGCTGGCGAATGCGCAGGAGAACAATAATCTGCCCGCGATCGCCGCTATGAATGATTTGCTGGCGAAGTATCCGCGCGACCAGCGCCTGGCCTACCTTGCTGGCGACTGGCTGATGCAACAGCAACGCTACGAACAAGCGGTCATGGTTCTGGAACGTGCGCTGGCGTTGAACCCGAATTATGCGGCAGCGCTGAATGACGTCGCCTACGGATACGCGGATACGGGAAACTTCGAAAAAGCTTTCGCGGCGATGAACCGTTATGTGGCGCTCGAACCCGACCAGCCCAATCCGCACGATTCCTACGGCGAGATTCTCCGCATGGCGGGAAAACTCGATGCTGCGCTCGAGCAGTACCGCATGAGCATCCGCATCGATCCGAACTTTGGCTCGGAAGTTGGCGTAGCCGATACCTATGCGCTGATGGGGAAGGAACTGGAGGCTCGCGAAGAGTATGACCGGGCCATTGTGTTTGCGCCCAGCAATGCGGACAAGGTGCAGCGGGAATTGCAATCGGCTGTGACCTGGATTCGCGAGAACAATCGCAAGCAGGCAGAGCGGGCGCTGAACGATGTTGCCAGGCACGCGCACGCCGCAGGACTGGCGCAGCTTGAAGCCGAGTCTCATCGGATTCTGGGCATGTACGAGCCCGATCCAAAGACGGCGATGAAGCAATTGCAGGCTGCTCAGGACGTGCTGGGAGAAGAGCATGAGATCTCGGCCAGCGACCGGGACGAGGAGCTGGCGCGAATCCTGCGGGTCCGGGCTGCGCGCTTGGCGGAAGTCCAGGATATGGATTCGGCTACGAAAGCCGTCAACCAACTCGAGACCATGGCAGGCACCAGCCGCAGCCAGATGATTCAGCTTTGTTATCACGGGGCCGCCGGAGCGGTTCTGGTCGCGCAAGGAAAATTTGCGGAAGCGATTCCGCACTTAGAAGAAGGCACGAGCGATCCGGAATCGATGCGACTTTTGTGGCGCGCTTATAACAGCACGGGAGCTGCGTCCGAAGCTCAGGCGATTGCCTCCAGGCTGGCATCGCTGAATCTGCCTACGGTCGAGCAGGCGCTGGTGGTTCCACAATTCCGGGTGAGCCTGATCAGTCGAGCGGAGCAACCGTAGGGCGACAACACTCCCAGCTATGCCACGCATCCCGATCTTCAGTTTCGGACACGCAGAGCAGGAGGCGGCACTTCCGCGCCTGACCGGCTACACGCCTTCCCTCTCGCTCGAAGGCCTGCAATTGGGCGTGGACAATCTGCGGCACGACGTCCACCTCAGTCCCAAGTTTGTGGTGCAGACGCGTTCGCAGATTTCACGCCTGATCGTGCGCCACGGCGACGTCGAAGGATTGCTGGCGGCGGAAGCGCCGCAGCCGCGGCAGGGCGGACACTTCATCGGATCGAATGCCGGTCCGAAGAGCAACGTCAAGCCCATCGGTTTCGAGTTGAAGCCGCTTCTAGCGGAAATACATTCCGCCGCGCTGAATCGCGCCAAGGCGGAAGGAAATCCATCGCTGGATGTGCTGGCTCGGGTGGCGATCATCAAGTTTCTGCGGATTGAATTAGGACTGCAGTTCGCCCAGATTCTGGAACGCTGCCGCATGACCCTGAAGAGCTACGAAGGCATCCGGGCGCAGAAGGCGTTGGAATATCGCGAGCGGGTGGCGGCTTTTCAGGTGGCGAAGAAAGTCATTCTGCGCAAGACCGGGCAAGAGTTGTTTCGCACTCTGCGCGAAATCGAGAAAGAAACCCTGGCGCGTACCCGGCGGTCGTTGTTCGGAAGCAGTCACGATGAGCAATACAAGCTGTTCCTCAATCCGCTGATTTTCACCGCCGATGGTTGCGACGCCTATGTCAACGCCGAACAGTATGTGATGCTGGGCAATTTCGATCGCGATCCTGACCGCTTCCCCAACGTTCGCCGAATTGCTTATGAGTTCCTGCAGTCACTGAATCTCGGGCTCGAGGCCGACCCCGAGCGCGCCATCAATGCCTGGCTGAATGTGCCGGAGAACGCGCAAGAACTAATCGGCTCAGGGACTCCGGATGACTCCACCCCCGAAGAGCGAGCCCAAAAGAACCGTCTGGCTGCATGGTTGGGCTTGCTCGATCGCGAGAAGCTCATGGAGTACGTGGTGGCTTCTTATGAAGCGGTGCCGCTGCTGGCCGAGTATTCGCCCCGCATCAACGCGCAGCAATTGAAGAATGCGCTGATCTCGCGCGAAGAGCGTACTCGAGTGGAAAAGTTGATTCTGGAGCAGGGCAAGGTTTCGCGCGACAGCCTGCAAGCCGCGATGCAGCGAGTGGCGAATTGCAAGGGAGCGGAGCGGGGCAAGATTGCGGCCAGATTCCTGCACGATTTCATGCGCTACCACCGCGACCTGCGGAATCTGGAAACGCTGCGCTCGGCGATGGACAACGTCAATCTCATCGCCAATGACAAAATGCGGCAGCTCTCTTCCATGAATGGCACGCTGTACGAGTTTCTGCTGCCCGAGGAACAAAAGCCGTCGGAAGAGAAAGTGCTGCGTCACGTGATTATCAAGGCCGATGTGCGCGACTCGTCGCGGCTTACGCGATCGCTGCTTGAACGCGGCATGAATCCGGCTTCCTACTTCAGTTTGAATTTCTACGATCCGGTCAACAAGCTGTTGTCGAAGTACGGAGCCAGCAAAGTTTTTCTCGAAGGCGACGCGATCATTCTAGCCATCCTCGAACGCGAGGGAGAGCCGGGACTCGCGGTTGGCCGCGCCTCGGTGCTGGCGCGCGAGATTATCGAAATCGTGCGTGGTTATAACCAACTGCTCGAGCGCGCTGGACTTCCCGGCATCGAATTGGGCGTCGGTATTTCTTACCAGGATTCCGCTCCTATGTATCTGATGGATGGCGAGCAGCGCATCATGATTTCGGACGCGCTCAACGAGAGCGACCGGCTGTCTTCCTGCAGCAAGCGGGTGCGGAAATCGATGAAGTCGATGGAGACTCCGTTCAACGTCTACGCATTTCAGACAGTGAGCGACGCCGATGTCGAAGACAGTCCCGACGATTTCATTCTGAAATATAACCTGAACGGCATCCGCATCAGCGAGGCCGCATTTCAGAGACTGAAGCAGGAAATTTCGCTCGAACTTTCTCCGCTCGATTTACCCAAAGTCTGGGAGGGCGAAGAGTTTCATCTGTGGAGCGGGCTGGTGCCGGTGGGCAATGACATCTTCCGCAAAATCGTTGTGCGGGGAAGCCGCATGCCCCAGATCGATCCGCACAATTTCTCGGTCCAACTCTGGACCGAACGCTGGTACTACGAAGTCTGCTCGAACCCAGCGATCGATGCCAAGCTCGAAGGCAAAGCCGCAGCCGGGAAGTGAGGCCAGTGTGGACGCGGGCGTCCTCGCCCGTGCCCTTGCAATATTCCTTGTTTGATGTAACCCGCGAAGATTCTCAGATCTCGACGTTAGATCTCCGCGTTAAAATTCAACCGTGCCTTCGAGGTAGAAAACGCAAGAGCCTTCCAGTTCGACGCGATCGCCGGCCAGCCGACAGACGATCTCGCCGCCGCGGCGCGAGGCCTGGAAAGCTCGAAACTCGGTTTTGCCCAGTCGCTTGGCCCAATAGGGCGCCAGCATGCAGTGTGCGGCGCCGGTCACGGGATCTTCGGGGACGCCCTTGGCTGGGGCGAAGTAGCGGCTGACGAAGTCGTAAGTTGCGTCTCCTGGCGCGGTCACGATTACGCCGGACCGATCCATGCGGGCGAGTGCGGCCATCTCGGGAGCAAGCTCGCGCAACGCCTGCACGCTCTTGAGCAAAGCCAGGTAGTTGAACGCGTTCACGAACACCTCGACTGGAACGACGCCCAGCGCTTCTGCCAACCCTGGCGGAGTCGAGATCAGTTCGGACGGTCGAGCTGGGAGGTTCATCACGTAACCCGTATCAGACCGACTTACCGTCAACGGTCCGCTTGCGGAGTGGAAGACTACGCTTTTGCGTCCGGGCTCCAGCCGCTCCATGACTACGGCTGCACTGGCCAAAGTGGCGTGGCCGCAAAGCGGCACTTCAACGCCGGGCGTGAACCAGCGCAAGCGATAGTCGCTGCCTTCGCGGACGAGAAAAGCCGTTTCCGACAAATTGTTCTCGGCGGCAATCGCCTGCAATACTGCGTCAGCCGGAAAGCTGTCCATTGGCATCACGGCGGCGGGATTTCCCCCGAAGCGGCGAGTGGTGAAGGCGTCAATCTGGAAGATCGGCGTGCGCATCGAAGAGCGTCCTTCTAGCTATTCGGAGTTAAGTGCTTGCGACTTTTCTGTAGAGTATTTCCGGAGCGATTCCGATGGAAAATTTCGTCGAAGGGAAGTGAGGCCAGTGTGGCGCGGGCGCCCTCGCCCGCGTTCTCGCGATACCACTGTAGCCCCCGATGCGGGCACACGAGCCCTGGGCTATTGCTTGCTGCTTAGCCCGTGACTCGGGCATAGTGTTAGATGAAAAATCATCTCAGGATCCGAGTGGATCCGTCGGAAGTAGGGTTAAGGAGCGAGAAGGTGTACAACGATGCGAAGCATGCTTCCCATTCTGTGGGGCTTGGCCCTAATCGCAGTTTCCCAGGCCCAGAGTAGCTTTGAAGCCGAAGGCCAGCCAGCCTCGACGACTCCAACGATTACAGGCAAACTCGAAGGCTCCCGCACCGCGGTTTTCAAGACGCCGCAGGACTCCTGCAACCAAAACGATATTCCGGACGCAATGGCCCGGGCATTTCGCGATTCCACCGGCACAATCCATTTCGTGTCCGCGAGTTCCGAGATGTTCCTAAGCCTCGGTCTTACGCTTGAGACACTCGAGCACAGTTGCGACGCGGCGTTCCATTCGGCCAATGATCCTAATCCGGCGGACTTCAACGATCAGGCCTGGCTCGATTCTTTCTACACTTTGGACGGCAAGACGATCGCCGCTTTATCCCACACGGAATATCACGGTTGGGCGCACCACGGCGAGTGTTACACGCCGAACTACGGCGAGTGCGAGTATGACTCCGACACTTACCATCTTTCACAGGATGGTGGCTATCACTTCGAATCGTTCAAGGCGCCGGCAAACTTTCTAGCCGGGATTCCCTACAAATATGAGCTCGACGGCGGTCCCATGGGTTACAGCGTGGACACTAACGTCGTGAAATTCAATGGCTGGTATTACGCGGTAGCGACGGATTGGACCTGGCCTCCGAACTGTTCCGGCGACAAAGGGCCGCGCCGTTGTAGAGTGCCCACTGGCGGCGCGCCCATTCGCACCAAGGACGTTTTTGATCCGTCCTCCTGGCGCGGCTGGAACGGCACAGACTTTTCGGTATCGTTCGTCGATCCTTATCTGGGTTCCGTTTCACACCCTAAAGAGCACATCTACACGCCGGTTCCGTACATGTTTGCGGTGGGCGGGATCAATGTTTACCAGTCTGCGAATTTAGTCGTTGCCACGCTGTGGGATTACTGGGACAACGAGTTGCGGCCTCCGGGTTTGTACCTGACCACGTCAACCGATCTGGTCAACTGGACCAAACCTACATTGGTAGTTACGGTGAAGGAAATCAGTAAGAATGATCCCAAGGGGAGCTTCCTGTACGCTTACTTTTCCTTGATCGATCCGAACGCTCCGGACTTGAGCTTTTCGATTATCGGGGACCATCCCTACGTGTATTATGTGCGCCTGAATAACAACAATACGTCTGATCGCGTGCTGTTCCGGCAAAAACTGAAACTGACCCTGAATCAGTGAGTGCGGCTCAAAACGCTGGGCTACCGCTTGAGCGCGGCGCTCTTCGAGTTCGCAACACACGACGACGGCATGTCGCTGCACTTGCGGAATGCAGGCACGACTAATGCTTGCTCCAGCGTCGGATCGTTCAGGTTGGTCAGGGTGTCGTTGGTGCGCTTGGCTCCGGCGCTGTATCCGATTTTCTGGTAGGCGGCGGCGAGTAGCTTCAGGGAAAATGGATTGCTGGTGTCTTCTTCCAAGTGCGAAATGGCTTCATCGTACTTGCGTTCGGAGAATAAGACTTCGCCGGCGGCGCCGTGGTAGGCCAGTTCGCTTAGTTTGTCGTTGGAGCTTTCTGCCATATCGGACAGTCGCGCCAGGGTTGAGTTCGCCATTTGCTTGTTGCCCATCTTCAGAGCGACTTCCACGCGTGCGCGCAGAATCTGCGCCATCTCCTGCGTAAGCGCAATCTTCAAAGCGTTCTGGCCTTCCTGCGCGGCGGCCTCGGCCTTGTCTAAATAGACCAGAGCCTGCTTCGGATTCTGCTCGCACATGGCCATCTGCCGGTAGGTGTCGGCTTCGGCCTGGCTGTTGTGCCTGGTGTGCGCGTAATCGGCAATCGCCTGGAAGGCGTGCTCGGCGCCGTCGTAATCGCCTTCGCGAACGTAGGTGGTCGCTTCGCGGGTCTTCCAGAGAATTTGTTGCAGCTCGGGCAAAGTAAATTTCTTGAAACCGATTTCGTATTCTTTGCGAGCTTGAGCTTGATCGCCCATGAGCGAGTAAGTATCGGCAGTGCCAAATTGCGAAGAATAGAATTCAGGATTGATCACGAGCGACGCCCGGTAGTGTTCGATGGATTGATTGAAGCGCCCTGCCAGGCGCAGAATCTCGGCGTAAGAATCCTGCGGATTGGAGTCGTTGGGCAGCAACGCGACATATTTGTCCATCATCGCGAATGCCTTGTCGAACTGCCGGAGGGCGGCGTAGTTGTAGCCCATGTTGTTGATCAGGCCGGGAGAATCTGTGATCCCGGATTTCTCATAGATGGCGCTTGCGCGCTCGAACTGGGCCTGCTGGAAAAGCCACCAAGTGGTCATCCAAACCACCCACTTGTCTTTCGGATATTGATTGAGCACGTCGTTCATCTTCGGAATGGCGGAAATCAGCTTGTGGTCGGCGGCATCCTGATACCACTCGATGACCAGTTGTTCGGAGTTGGTGGCGTGACTTCTGGTGGTAAATGCCTTTTGTTGTTCGACAACCTGCTCGGCGGAGTCGAGGCTGATCTGCGCCAGAAATTCGTGACCCATGGCGAAGTCAGGATCGACCTGAACCGCTTTGCGCAGAATGTCGTTTGCTTCTTCCTGTTCGACTTTGTCGAGGTACAGGTCCAGGGCCTCTTCGACCAGACGGCGCGCCTCGGGAGATTTGGTGGTCAGGGGGAACACGGCTGTGGGCGCATTGGTCGACGCGGACGCGGTTTCTTCCGCCATGGCGACGGCTGAGAAGAGGCTCATGCAGATGGCCGAGATCATTATTTTGCAGATCGATGTTTTGCGGATCATAGCTATTTTCCCCCCCGGCTAGTTTCCCCTCAAAAAGTAGCCCTGCTCGACCGGCAGCTTGCCGTCGATCTTCACCACGTTGACGTCCTGAGTGAGCGAAAACAAGTCCACAACGCCGATGGCTCCAGGGGAGGTCGAGACAAAGCGGAGGACGGCGTCGTCGGTGTCGGCGACCATGATTACCTCGCGATGAGCCAGAACGAAGGCATGCGCCTGCTCCGGCGTCATGTTCAACAGCTTGCGAAGAACCAGTTGCATGTCCGCGGAAGACGGGTCGCGCATGACGACGGTGATGGCTTTTCCATCCGGCCAATTCTGTTTATGCGCAGTGAAGATTTTCACCAGCTCGGCAGCAGTAAGGTTCGAGGTGGAGTTTGCCTTGTCGGCGACGATCGCGAATTGCTTGGCTTGAACGGCGCAGGGCAGGATCGCAACCCACATCAACAACACGAAGACTCGTCGCTGGTTTATCACAATGGCGTGATTCTAGCCCGCGTCCAGTTACCGCGATAGGTAACGAACGTAATAGACCGCAGGTCTTTTTAAGGCCGAACTATTTTGGGACAAGGTTATTGGCCGGCGCGTAAAGGTGAGATCAACAAGCGGCCAGTCGACTTCTTCTTGGCATCGGATTTGTCGGGTTGATAGACCAGATCGAGAGAACCCTCGGCCGTGGGAGAAGCTTCGGCCAGCGTGGCCGCCAAGCTGCGGAACGAGCGTCCCACATCTGCGCTTTCATGGAGTGCCACGGGCGCGCCTTTATCTATGGCGGGTGCGATCGCCTGATGGTTATTGGGGATTTTCCAAAGCAGCTTGCAGCCGGTCGCGGTTTCGACGTCTTCATCCCCAAAGCCGGGTATTTTCTTGTACCGGTTCAGCACCAGACGGACCCGGTCGCGTCCTCCGCCTTCTTCGAGGAAAGAGCGCAAGCGGCCCGCGCTCCAGAGAGAGACTACATCGGACTGTGCCACTAAGAGCACGGCATTGGACAAATCACAGAGCAGCCGCGCTGTCTGATCGGTGCGGTTGGAGCAGTCGACCACAACGTAACGAAACTGCGAGACCAGCAGATCGAAAAGGCGGGCCAGTTCGGCTGCGGTCGGTGTGGAATGCTGAGGTTCCTGCGGACCCGCCAGCAGTTGCAGGCCATTCTTGCAAGTGGTCATCAGGCCTTGCAGCAACGAAGTATCCATGCGATGCAGGTTCTGCAGAGCATCGGTGAGACCAAAGGTCGGCCGGGCGTTGAGGTGAAGCGCCGCGTGGCCCAAGAGCGCGAAGTCGACGAGCAGCACTCCGCCGTGCAATTCCTGCAGGGCGACTGCAGTATTCACCGCGACGGTGGTGGCGCCCGCTCCGCCTTTGGCGTTGGCGACCACGAACACCCGGGCGCGGCCTGAAGAAGTACGCGTGCGACCGCGCGAAGCGGCGAAACGGGTGAAAGCTTCGACCATGCTTTCCGCCGTCGCGTTGCGCTCCATATATTCGCGAGCCCCAGCCCGCATGGCGGAAACGATGGTGCTGGGATCGGTCATGGGGCCGACGGCGAAGATGACGATCTCGCTGGTGTTGGAGTGGATTAACTCGATCGCGTGCATGGCGCGTTCGACGTTTTGCGGATCAATATCGACTAATACGACGTCGGCGTGCACGTCCTGAATCTGGCGCAGGATGGCGTCGGTCGGACTCGCAGGAAACCCAACGTGGCCAAAGACATTGCGGCCCATCTGAGTGCTCTCCAGGCGTTGCTGGAGCACCGTAAGCCGTTCTTTGTCCTCGGTAAGGAGGGTAACCGCTATGCCATGCATGGCTGGAACCTCAATTATGTACCCGGCAACTGCATGTTATGAAGAGATCAGAACTTCGCCAAGTGACTATCGTAACGGAAGCTTGCACAGAAGTTTCCCCTCAATATGCCGCGCCAGTTTCCCAAGATCTTTAAGGACGTACACAGCGGCGGAAAGACCGCAGAGTGAAGGAGTGTCCCTAGGAACATTCTACGCAAAAGTAGGCCGATTGCAAGCCAAGCCAGAAGCCAAGTGTAGAGCGGACACTCCTGTCCGCCGCCTATGATTTTGAGAGTGGTTTCTGGATCGGCCACAATCGAGAGCCTGAGGTCAAAAAGCGGACAAGAGTGTCAGCGCTACACAAGTAGGTCAGGATCGCAAAGAGATCTGCCCCGGGGCCACGGGCTTGCGCGCGACGGGTTCGTCGTCATGATGGTGTTCGTGCAGAGCCGACACCCGGGCGAAGTCGGATGATGCGCCATCGGTTTCTGGGAGGAATTCGTATCCCGCCAACTGAACGGCAACCACGGACCGGCTGCCCACTGCGGACGAGAGCACGCGCAGAACCTTGCCACGGCAGCGTACACGCATGTTCTCGGCCAGAGTGATTTCCGAAGGCATGACCAGAGTGAGTTCGATGGCATCCGCTTCGGAAAGTGGCAGGTCGGTGTGAAAGAGGGCGCCACGCGCGCACAAATTCTGGGTGAAGCCAGAACCCTCCCGGTCGCTGCCAGCAAGGCGCACGGAAACAGGAAGGTGAACCTCAAAGCGTTGTGCGGCCCGGCGTTCGAGTTGAACCTGATCGCTGCTCATGGCTTCTCCGCAAACCCGAACTGACGGCTTGCCTCTATACTAGATGGGCGGCTCGGATTGTGGGCGCTCCGACTTTACCGCGTCTCGCGACATCTGGGAAGTCCCAAATTGGGAAGGCAACGGAGCGCGAGGTAGAGCCGGAATCAAGACCTCCGGATTGAATCGAGACATGAAGTGCCCTCATCCTAAGAACGAGTTGAAAGATTCAGCTTGAGCCATTCACCAACCCCAGCAAGTTCTGAAGCGCAAGCCCTGTCCAGTTCTGAGGCACGAGGAATCGGGCTGCCCGCGACCTTGCGGGCATTGCGCCATCGTAATTTCCAGCTGTTCTTCAGCGGGCAACTCATTTCACTGATCGGCACCTGGATGCAAAGCATGGCCCAGGCGTGGCTGGTCTATCGAATCACAGGATCGTCGCTATTGCTCGGCTCTGTGGGATTCGCCAGCCAGTTCCCCGTATTCCTGGTCGCCCCGCTGGGTGGCATCGTGGCCGATCGCCACAACCGCCAGCGGGTGGTCATTGCAACTCAGATCGCGTCCATGATTCTGGCCTTGATCCTTGCGCTCCTGACTCTGACTGGGAAGGTGCAGGTGTGGCATATTTTTGTGCTGGCCGCGCTGTTGGGCGTGGTGAATGCTTTCGATATTCCTGGGCGGCAGGCTTTTCTGGTCGACATGGTGGGCAAAGAAGATCTGATGAACGCCATCGCCCTGAACTCGTCGATGTTTAATGGCGCGCGCATTATCGGTCCGGCGATCGCCGGAATCCTAGTGGCGAAACTTGGCGAAGGCTGGTGTTTTTTCGCGAACGGCGTGAGCTACATCGCTGTCATTATAGGACTGATGATGATGCGCGTGCAGCGTCCGGCTCGCCGCGCACCCGCAGCCTCGCCTTGGGCGCACATCATCGAAGGCTTCCGCTTCGTGCAGCGAACCGCGCCAATCCGCGCCATCCTCTTTTTGCTGGGGCTGGTGAGCCTGGTGGCGATGCCCTACACGATTCTTATGCCGATCTTCGCCGACAAGATTCTGCACGGCGGAGTGCGCGGTTTGGGCATTCTGATGGGCGCGACTGGGGTCGGAGCCTTGCTGGGCGCGCTCACCTTGGCTTCGCGGACGGGAGTCCACGGATTGGGCCGATGGGTAGCATTCTCCTGCGGAGGCTTCGGAGTCAGTCTGATTCTGTTTTCCCTGTCTCGGAATTTCTGGCTTTCCGCCGCCCTGTTGCTTCCCGTAGGCTTTGGCATGATGTTGCAAATGTCGGCGTCGAACACTTTGATCCAGGCCATGGTGCCCGACCATTTACGCGGGCGCGTGATGGCGGTGTACTCGATGATGTTTATGGGCATGGCGCCATTCGGCGCGTTTCTGGGAGGAGCGTTGGCGGATCGTCTGGGCGCGCCACTCACGGTTTCAATGGGCGCGGTCGCCTGCATTGGTGGGGCCGCCTTGTTTGGACTGCAACTGCCCAAGATCAGAGTCGAAGCGCGGCAGCTAATCATTGCGCAAGGCATGGTCGCTGGCGACCCGCCGGAAGAGATGACGGCGCGAGTTGTGCAAGATTAGCGGAGCCACCCCGGCTCGCGAGGCTAGCGACGGTTCTTGGGCTTCTTGAGTTTCAGGCTTACCGCTATCTTTATTACTGCGCCATCGACGGGATCAATCTCGAACACGGCCTTACTGGTGTAATGCGGGCTGTCCAGCCGGTATTTGAAAACGCTGTACCACTGAACAACGTCGGTGTCATACGGGGCGCCGTATTTGGCTTGGACGTCCGCAGCGGTGTAGCTGCGGCCGGAAAACGAAAGCATGAAGTAGGTGTCCTGCTTTTTCTCGCTCTTGACCGCCGCAATTTCGGAGAAAGGAAAAGGCTGGCGCGTCAGTTGGTAGTCCACGCCTGCCGACTTGTTCCGATGGACCATTCCTTCCTGCACGATCTCGTCAATCCGTTTGCTCACTTCTTTGTCCAGCATAGTGGTGTCAGCGGTTGTGGCGCAGGGATCTTTGTGCGGGCTGCACTGGGTTCGAACCTCGTTGCTGATGTAGACACGCAGCACCTTGGAGTTTTCCAGCACCGCCTGGATGCCTTGCTCTCCGGGCAGACCAGCCGCATCGAAAAGATAGGGAACAATGTCGCGCCAGTCGAAGTTGTCGGCCGAGAATGCAGCTTGAGCGGCGGGGCCGGGGGGATGGTCGCCGTCCGCCGCGCTCGACGACGGAGGGAAAACGGAGAGCAACAAGGACAGCATAACCAAGAGACTTGCCGGGGTCATTTTTATGAGCAAGGCGAGATCATAGCGTATGGAAGGAGAAAGAGCTAGGCGCGGCGTTCCCGCCTATCGCGCCCCGAATATGCTGCTTAGAGGTTCTAATTGCACGTGTACGCGATCTTGCGACAATCATTCACCGGAACCAATGGATTGTAGGCGGCGCATGTCACGCAAACTGACCCCCTCCCGATACTCCACCAAGTCTAAGGAGTGATCATCCAAACCGTTGGTTTCGGCGATAATGCCGATTTTCCCATCGCCAAGATCAACTACGTTTATTAGGCTAGGAAGTACGCTCCCAAGACCAGCGTATGGAGAGGTCCGTTCTTCCATCGCTAGTATGTGTAGCGTTGGGGACGAAGCAATCCACGCCCCAAGAGCGTAGACAGTTTTCCAGTTTGCGGTCTGTTCCTCGCCCGAACTCCAGGCCGCTCGGGCATAATATCTCAGGGTCCCGTCTGCCAGGCGGAATGCTTGTGCTGCAAATGTCGGCGAGATGTTCTCTGTCTGCTGCCGCTCGGGCTGGGTTGCCTTGGTCTTCATGCGCTCGTAGAGAAGCGCTAGAATCTGCTCTTGGATGTCGAATTGCACCGGTTCACCCTGAAGACCGACGTATACCGCATTTGGGTTCGGGGTTTTTAACTTCGCCTGCGGCGGCAGTGCTCGATGCGGCCGCAACACGTAAATGTCCTTGCTGAAGTAGATTAGGTCCTGCTCGTTAACCGTGGCCAACGCACCGATGTAGGAATCGTTGCCGGTCCCTTCGTCCCCTTCGAATCCGACCAGCGTCGTCACTGTGACGATCGCGACCGCGCCGTAATCCTGGAGCAAGTCGAACTTGTCACCCAAGGCAAAGCGTTCAGCACCGGGCGCCTTTAGAAATCGAGCGAGGTAGTTGGGCGTGAGCTCGACGGGCGCAAAGAACCCGCCAGCGACCGGGTCTGCAATTACTTTAGCGGTAGGGGGCAGGGTCCCATTGAACTTCACGGCGTCAAAATATACGATCACCCGATTCCCGTCGTACCGACCGGCTAGCCAAAACCGCTCGGGTTGCGTTTGAGCAGGAGCCGCTAGGCAGAACATCGTGTTGATTCCAACTGCCAAAAGGATTAATTGCTTCAGGAAAGACTTGAGCTGATAAAAGAAGACTCCCATCGGGAAATTGTCCATGTTCTGTTCGGTTTCAGGTAGGTCACTGACGTAATCAAGGCCACCACACTCACTACTTCCGAATCGCGCGCCGGGAACAGGCTTCATTCGTATAGAGCGCCCGCCGTTGTTGCGGATGAGTGCAGAGATTCTTCGTTGCCAGGCCTTTGCTTTGCGAAGGCCTGCGCTTCCTCAGGACGACGGCGGCGTTGGGTCGTGAGAAACACGCGCGGGGCGCTCGCGCCTGCATTAGCGGGATGGGTCTTTGTCGATCTTGCTAGCAACTTTTACCCCGCTCAGGCCGCTGACGTATTTGGCGATGCCGCGGTAGAGGGATTCGGCGATCTTCTGGCGGTAATCGGAGGTTCCCAGGCGGCGTTCGTCGCCCGGATTGCTGACGAAAGAAATTTCGGCCAGGATCGAGGGCATATTGGCGCCGATCAGTACGATGAATGGAGCCTTTTTTACTCCGCGGTCGCGCTCGCCCGGGTTCTTCGCGGCCAGGCCGCTGTGCAGAGAATTCTGCACGTCGGTGGCGAACTCCTGCGATTCGTCGATCTTCTCTTTTAGCGCGATCTTCTTTACCAGGTCCTGGAGCTGGTGAATCGATGTTTCCGAGACCGCATTTTCACGGGCAGCGACTTCAAGCGCGTCGGGCGAAGAGGTGAAATTCAAATAGTAAGTTTCGACTCCACGGGCATCCGGGTCGTGGCTCGAGTTGGCGTGGACGGAAACAAAAAGATCGGCGCCTTCCTGATTCGCGATCGCAGTCCGCGTCTCGAGCGGGATGAAAGTGTCGTCTTTACGCGTGTAAATGACTTCAGCGCCCAGGCGGGTTTGCAGCAGCTTGCCCAGGCGTCGGCTCACGTCGAGCACCAGATCCTTTTCTTCCAGTCCGTTCGGCCCGATCGTGCCAGTGTCGTGGCCTCCGTGGCCGGGATCGATGACGATCTTGCCGATCTTCAGTCCAAGCACCCGGGTTAGAGAACGTTCGCCGTTGGCGGTTGGCTGAGCTTCGCGCATGTCGGGATCGGCGGTTTGAGTCTTGCGCTTTCTTTTAGAAGGGTTGGTCTTGGCCTCAGAATCAGAAGGAGTGCTTGGGGTTGTCGCTGCCGGCTTGAGACTTTCTTCGTTAAACGCCGCGGAGTCGGCTTTTCCTGTGTCGAGTGCTGGACGATCGAGCTTGGCAACGACGTCTTTGTCGTTATTGTTATTGGTTGCCGCGTCTTTATCTTTTACCGTGACATCTCTTGCAGTGGCATTTCTAAGCGCAGGCTCGTCATCATCGGCATCGACGATGGTCTTCTTCACGCCGTTGCTAATCACTACTGTGTTGCGGCGTAACGGTTTCTCCGCGGCACCCTTGGTTAGCGATTCCTCAGCGTGGTTAGGCAAATTGGGCGCGACGTCGCTGGCGTCGTCCTCGGCTATTTCTGTGACCGAGGCTGCCTGCTTCACGACCGGCATTACAGCTGGCTGAGGGCTGTGGAGGTCGTTTCCGCGATCATCCGCGGTATGAGTGCCGGAATTGCGAATATCAATAATCAGCCGTGGGGGATTCGAGAGCAGCGAAGCCTGAAACTCGGAAAGCTCATCGAGGTCGAGCACGACGCGAGTGCGTCCCGCCGCAAACTGCGCCATGCGGATATCTTTTAGCAGGCCATCGCTCACGTCGAAGGTCTTGGCTAGCTTGGGATCGAGCTTGGTATTGAGCAGATCAAAGAAAACGCGGTCGGGATTGTCGATTCGCTGCGACTGATACTTGACGCCCTGTTCAAGATCGATGGCCACTCGCGTGTATTCGGGAGTAGACCAGTGGCGGATTCCGAGCACGCGCGATGGCTTTCCGTTGTCGGCTTCGGCAGGTAGATTGATTTCCTTGATGGAATTGTCTTGGCCGGCCTCATTATCCGCGTCTTTGTCGTCGCTAGCGCCGGAGCCCGGCTGGGACTCTTTGGCGACTTTGATCGTAGCTTTCGATTTCAGGCTGGCCTGCTGCGCCGGTTCGGCCAGGGCATGGCGCGCCGCTTCAGCGAACTGGCTGCGCGGATAACGATGCAGGAATTCCTCGAAGGTGGCATCGGCACGAGTCTTATCGTGCAGGTCGTCTTTGTAGATCTCGCCAATGCGGAAGAGCGCGTCGAAGCGGAACTTGCTGCCGGGATATTCGCGGCGAAGGAATTCGTATTGCTGGATGGCCGAGCGCAAAATGTCGGGATCGTTGAAGCGGCGGCCCATTTCTTCAGTCATCTGGGCGGCCGCGACCACGCTCGGATCGGCGCGGCCGGAACTCGGCGCTTCGAGGTAAACCCGGCGATAGGCGTTGATCACACGTTCATAATCGTGACGGGTACGATCCTCGAGGGGACGACCCTCCAGGGTCTCCTGCATTTGTTCAGCGGCGGCAAATTGCGAGTCAGCCCAGCTTCCCGATTTGTGCACGCGGGCATGGGCCATCGCAGGGAGCAACAGCGCGAACACAGCCGCACTCCAGCGCAGCACGCGTCGGAATTGAAGGGTCTTCAATTGAACTGCCCGTAATCGCTTTGCTCTTAGATGCTCTTGCGCTTACTCGGTGTTGCTGATGTGCAGCACGCCTCTGGCGTCGCGCTCCACATGAATGGGATCGTGCATGGGGCTCTCCGGGAAATGAGAGCCCGGATCCGATCCTCCGTAGTAGAGCTGCGTGATCCGCTTTACATAGTTGCGGGTCTCGGCAAAATGAGGAACGCCGGCACTGCGCGCGACCGCTCCCTGACCCGCGTTGTAGGCGGCCAGGGTCAGCTTCACGTCGCCTCCGTAGTTCTCCATAAGCTGCTTAAGATGACGAACCCCGGCGTCCACATTTTGTTGCGGATCAAAGGGATTTGCCACGTTTAACTGCCGTGCGGTCTGCGGCATCAGTTGCATCAGCCCCATTGCGCCCTTGCGGGAAACGGCATTGGGATTGAAGTTCGACTCCACCTTGATGACGGCGCGCACCAGGTTGGGGTCGACGTTATGGCGCGAGGCCGCCTGGTCGATGGCGGCGTCGATTTCTTGCGGAGAAAACGACTTTCCGGGGACCACGTTTGGAATAGGCGGTTGCTCCCCGAGGTAATGGTTGACCTCCGCCGCGGCCGAGCGGGCTGCGCGGATGTTGGCGGAAGGAACCGGTTTCCAGCGATGCTCCGTGGAGCTCCAGAATGCCAGCGAACTGCGTTGCGCGGGAGCTTCGGAGCGCTTGCTCGCCACCGGAAAAGATTCGTTGACATAGACCTTGCGGCCGTTGTCGTCGGTACTGGTGATAACTGCGGCAGCACCGGTTTCTGCCTGCACGTATGGCATGGTGAACGAAAGGAAGGTCGCGATTACGGGACTAGCCATCAGGGCGAGTTGCAGGCGTTTTCGCATAGCCGGGTACTGAATCACCGCACACAATGGCCGAGGGCCATCCGCGCGGAGAAGCTCGACGCGAAGAAAAAAGATCCGCGCCTACCTACCCGGAACCTGACGGAGAATCCTAAAACCAGAGTGGACCAATTATAGGTGGGTGGGGGGTGGGCGGCAACTTACCAAAGGAGCATTGAACCACGATGGTAATATGCGTAAGTTATTGATACTGAATGTTTTGCTTGGTGGTAACGCCTGCGTCCCTGTTTCCGGTCGGAGTGTGCCCACTATGCGCGAGATCCTTCACCGGCTGCGCGGGGTTTAGATGACGGAACGTTTTGGTGGGACCGGCGCGGACGCCCGTCCTCCACAAACTTTGGTGGGTGTAGTAGGCTGCCTGTGATTCCTCATGAGCGAGCGACTCGAAACGCCCGAACTCGAAACTCCCTTCCGCCAGACGCCGGACTCGCTGATGCTGTTCGGATTCTGGTATCGTGCCCTGCCCAGCGAACAAGTCTCCCGCAACCGCCTGCATAAAGCCATGCTGCTGGAGACGTCTCTGGTGATCGGACGCGACCGGCAAGGAAAGGCTTTCGCTTTGCGCGATGCTTGCCCGCACCGCGGAATGCCGCTTTCCTGCGGGCAGTTTGACGGCCAGAGTTTGGAGTGCAGCTACCACGGCTGGAAGTTCGACGCCCACTCGGGTCAGTGCCAACTGATTCCTTCGCTGACTTCCGGTCAGGAATTGAAGGTGGATCGGATTTATGCCGGGAGTTATCCTTGCGCTGAGCACGACGATTACATTTGGGTTTTCATTCCCGAACCGCCGCCGCTGGGAGCTGGTTTTTCAAAAACGGTCGAACCGTTTTTTCCTGCTCCCCGCGTCCCAATTTTTCAGGGCAAGTACAAAATCGCGTATTTGACTGCTGACCTTCCATGCAGCGTGGACCATGGGATCATTGGGCTGATGGATCCGGCGCATGGACCGTTTGTGCATCAGGCCTGGTGGTGGCGCAGCCGGCACAGCATTCACGAGAAGCAGAAGAATTTCGAGCCGATTCCCATGGGATTCCGCATGAGCGCGCACACGCCCAGCTCGAACAGCGCGCCTTACAAACTGTTGCGGCTTTATGCGGATGCGGATTCGATTACGACCACTATTGATTTTGTTCTGCCAAACTTGCGCCTGGAAACTATTCGGGCAGGGAAGTACTGGTTCTCCAGCCTGACCACGGTCACGCCGATAACGCGCAGCCATTGCCGCATTGATGTAGTGGCTTGCTGGAACATTTTCCGCTGGATGCCGTTTGGACCCGAGTTGCTGAAAGTTGTGTTTGCAAAGTTCGTCGAACAAGACCGGCAGACGATGGAGAACCAGTCGGAAGGTTTGAAACACAATCCGCATCTCATGTTGATCGACGACGCCGATCGTCCGGCGAAATGGTATTTCCAGTTGAAGGCGGCGTATCTGGAGTCGCTACGTGCAGGCGCGGAAATGCGTCATCCCATGAACGGGCCGGTTACGCTGAAGTGGAGAAGCTAGTCGCGCGGACGTGGCATCTAATCGTCGTTATGCCGACTTGCGAAAAGAGAAATCAGCGAGAGATGAAAGAGCGCAAAGTTGAAATTCCCATGCGGGACCGATATTCAGAGGGTTTTCTATATTGCCCCGATGGCGACGGGAGTTGGCCCGGGGTTCTTTATCTGACAGACATCGGAGGCATTCGAGCTTCCAACCGGGAGACTGCGGGCAGACTGGCGAATGAGGGCTATGCTGTCCTCATGCCGAACGTTTTCTATCGTACCGGCCGAACGCCGCTGCAACCGGCGCTTCGATCGCTGAGCGGGGACGCAGCCAAGCAGCGCCTTGCCGAGTTGTCGCAACCGCTGACGCCCGAGGCCATGGAACAGGATGCGGCCGCTTACATAGGATTTCTCTCGTCCCAGGATTGCGTTCGCCCAGGCACTATGGGCGTGGTGGGATATTGTTTCACAGGAAAAATGGCTTTGCACACCGCTGCCGCGCTGCGCGATAAAATCGCCGCAGCCGCTTCCTTTCATGGCGGGGGACTTTTTACCGATGCCCCAGCCAGTCCCCACCTGACGTTGCCTCGCATCAAAGCGCGCTTGTATTTCGCGCATGCCACGAATGATCGCGCCATGCCGGCAGAGGCGATCGTGAAGTTTGACCGCGCTCTGGAAACGTGGGGCGGAAAATTCGAGAGCCAAGTTTACCCGGATGCATATCACAGTTGGACGTCACCGGATAGTCCTGTCTATAACGCGCCGCAGGCGGAGCGGGCTTTTCAGAAGCTCTCGGAACTGTTCGCTGAAACGTTGGGCAAGCGCGACGGCCGCGAACAAATGGCTTAGTCGGAATCACGGCTGTTTCCGAGGTTCGCTGGCTACGTCGGGGCGGTAGGTTAGTCGTTCTTCACCAGCCAGTCCATGGCCTCTTCGCGCGTCTTGAAGGTGGGCAATTCCCGCTGGGAAAAATTCCTGATGTGCTCGTAGAAGACGCGGGGTAGATTTTCCGTTCCCACCCAGGCCGACTTTTTTATGTGCGGCCGGTCGAAGACGGCGCTCTCTTTCAGGCTGGTGATGGCCTCGCGATCGAACTCGGTCCCGGTGAAATCCGCAAGAAGCAGGACCGAGCGGCGCGGCTCAGGCATGACAAAACGGGGAACCATGCGGACCAACTTCAGAAGTTCGGCAGCCGTACAGTGGGACAGATCTACCAGCAGGATCGCCTTGCCCTGGTGCGTGATGAGCCGTATGCGGTCTTCCATAGGAACTCTGAGATGCGGTCGCGCGCGGGGCTCAGAGTTCAGAAGCCCTCAACTCAACAGCGACCCGACTACGTTATAAGCTTCGGCGAGGGCCGCGTCCAGTGCGGCGGGATCTTTGCCGCCTGCCTCGGCCAGATCGGGACGCCCGCCGCCTTTGCCGCCGACTTGTTGTGCCACCGGTCCGATGACTTTGCCGGCCTGAATTTTCTGGGTGAGGTCTTTGGTCACACCCACGATCAGCGAGACATTGCCGTTCGTGGCCGAGCCCAGCACGACTACGCCCGAGCCCAGTTTATCTCGGAGTTGATCGACCAGCGTCCGCATCTGCGAGCGTTCGAGATTGTCCACGCGATGGGCGAGCACTTTGACCCCGTGAATATCTTTGATTTTGTCGGTGACCGAGGCCACGGTCGAAGACGCCGACTTCATGCGCGTCTGATCGAGCTCGCGTTGCAGCCGCTTGATCTCGGAGTCTTTCTTTTCGAGTTCAAGTTTGAGTGCCTCAGCCGGCGAAGCTAAGTCCTCCGTAGCGGCGGGTGCCCCATCCTTTCGCGCTCTTTGCGAAAGGGTGGGACCAACGAAGCTTGCGACTACGCTTTCCAGTTTGTGATCTTTCTGGAAGTGGTACAACGAACCTTCACCGGTGACGGCTTCGATACGCCGGACTCCCGACGAAACGCTGCCTTCTTTCAAAACCTTAATCAGACCGATTTCTCCGGTGGCTTTGGTGTGCGTGCCGCCGCAAAGTTCGGTCGAGAAGTCGCCGATTTTGATCACGCGGACCCGGTCGCCATATTTCTCTCCGAACAATGCCATCGCCTTGTATTCGTTGATGGCCACGTCGATGGGCACGTTCTCGATGACTTCGATCTTTTGATTGCGCAGAACTTCTTTGTTGATCAGGTCTTCGATGTCTTGCAGTTCTTCGTCGGCAACCCCGGTGAAGTGCGAAAAGTCAAAGCGCAGATGGTCGGGCGCGACCAGCGACCCTGCCTGCTTTACGTGCTTGCCGAGAACTTCGCGCAGTCCGGCTTGAAGCAAGTGCGTGGCCGTGTGATTGCGCATAGTGGACTCGCGAAGTTCAGCGTTGACGACGGCATCGACTTTGTCGCCGATGCGGATCAGTTGCTTGGCGATGACTTGGTGGGCGCGGACGCCTTGAATCGGGGAGTAGCATCCTTTTACTTCAGCAACGACGGTGTTGTGATCGTCGGAGTAGAGCCATCCGCGATCGCCGACCTGGCCGCCAGATTCGGCGTAGAACGGCGTGTGGTCCAGGATGATTTCGCCTTCGTCGCCGGGCTTGAGTTGTTGCACGCCTTGGCCGTTGTGGATTATGGCGAGGACTTCGCAGCTGTCAGAGCGAGTTTGGCGGTACCCTTCAAATTCTGATTTCGGCAGCTGCTGATAAGCAGGATTGGCAGTTTGTTTGGCTGCGCCTTTCCAGGAGGCGCGGGCACGCGACTTCTGTTCGTCCATGGCGTGGTCGAAGCCCGCCTGATCAAAAATCATTCCGGCGTCGCGGGCAGCGTCTTGGATAAAGTCGAGAGGTAGTCCAAAGGTGTCATAGAGCTGGAAGGCAGATTCACCCTGCAAGGCCGGGTGCGTTACGTCGATGCTCTGCAGTATCACCTTCCAATCACCCCCGAAAAAATCCTCCGCAGCCTTTTGCCGTGCTTCCGGGGTAAGTATGTCCCCAATCGAGAATCGATCCGCACCGGCGGTGATGTTTCCTTCGTGAAGGAGAATGCGGTGGGAGACAGCCGTCTCTCTTATCGCAGAATCATAAGCATTCCGTTTCGCCGTTCTGACTAGTTGCTGAAGAAAGTCCATGCCTTTGCCGAGAACGCCGTAGAATTGATTCTCTTCCTTACGCACGATTTTCGTAATAAGGTCAACATTCTCGGCTAGCTCCGGGTACGCCTCCTTCATTAACCCGACGACTGCGATCGCCATTTTGTCCATGAAGGGCTCTCCTTCAAATGGGAAACGCAGGGCCCTGCCATGTCTAAATGCTCGCCTCAAAATCTTTCGTAGTACGTACCCCCTGCCTTCGTTGGATGGTAGGACTCCATCAGAAATGAGAAATGTCGATGCTCTCGAGTGGTCCGCAATTATTCGGAGTGACGCGTCAGTCCTCGCGGTTCCACGCTGATAGATGATCCCTGTGAGTTCCACCGCCTTTCTTATTAATGGCATGAACAGATCTGTGTCATAGTTCGAAATTACGCCTTGCAAGACTGCCGTCACCCGCTCCAATCCCATGCCCGTATCGATGGATGGCTTTGGCAGCGGATTCAGCTTGCCGCTGGCGTCGCGGTCGAATTGCATGAAGACGAGGTTCCAGATTTCGACGTAGCGGCCGCAGTCGCAGGGAAAGCGGCAATCGGCGTGTCCTTTTTCGGATGCGGCTGGGCCCATGTCATAATGGATTTCGCTGCAGGGGCCGCAGGGGCCGGTGTCGCCCATTTGCCAGAAATTGTCTTTTGCGTCGCCCTCAAAGATTCGTTCCTTCGGGACACCTTGCTCGAGCCATGCTTCTTCTGCTTCGTTGTCTCGCGGGACGAATCCAAGTTCGGGTCCTGCTCCCTCGAAGATGGTGACGTAGAGTTTGGCTTTATCGATGGCGAACCAGTCTTTCGACGTGATCAGTTCCCAGGCGTAGGCGATGGCGTCCTTTTTGAAATAGTCGCCGAAAGAGAAATTGCCCAGCATCTCGAAGAAGGTGTGATGGCGGTTGGTGAAACCGACGTTTTCGAGATCGTTATGTTTCCCCCCGGCGCGGACGCATTTTTGCGAGGTCGTGGCGCGTTTATAGTCGCGAGTTTCGAGGCCGAGGAAGACGTCCTTGAACTGGTTCATGCCCGCGTTGGTGAAGAGCAGCGTGGGGTCGTTGGCCGGAACAAGCGAAGAGGAATGGACCTCTTTGTGTCCGTGCTGCACGAAATAGTCCAGAAATTTACGTCGAATTTGAGAACCGGTGAGCATGAAAAATCAATTCTAAATTAAAAACGCAGAGGCCACAGAGGTCTCGCAGTTAGATCCTGCAAAGCAGGACTCTGCGGCCTCGGCGTACTCTGCGGTTCGTCTGTCGTTCGAAAACCTTTACTTCACGGCGTCTGCGGTTTTGTCGGCGGCTTTTTCTGTTCCCTTGGCTGTATCTTTCGCGCCTTTCTTGACGACGTGTCCCGTCTTCTTTGCAACGTCCTTGGTTGCGTGTCCGGTTTTGTCGGCGGCTTTTTCCGTGCCTTTCGCCGTGTCCTTGGCTGCGACCTTAGTGTCGTGGCCTACGTCCTTTGCTCCCTTATCGACGTCGTGCGCGACATCCTGCGCGAACACGAACGATGCCGAGCACAACATCCCGGCAGCAAGAATTGCTGCCAATTTGGATTTCATATGGCCTCCGTCTAGTTTGATGGAAATAGTTTGGGAAGTATAGCACTCGCCCGCAAAATGCAACAGCGAACCGGGAACGCGTGCTGACAGACTCGTTACTCAACTTCCCCTTCGAGCGCGCTCAACGTCTCGTCATCAACCTCCCACTTTTTGAGGATGGCGAAGATCGTCTTCGATGCGAATCCGGCGCGCATGAGCTGGCGGAAAATCCGCGCCGCCTGCTTTTGATCTTTCGGTTTGAGCAAACGTTTGCGCTTCAAATATTCGCGCGCCTGTTTCTCGTCACTCACTTCTTCATAAACTGCGCCGACCGCTTTATCGATGACTTCGCCGTGGACTCCTTTGGCTTTGAGATCGGTGATCACGCGGCGGCGGCCAAATTTTTCATTGTCGCGGCGGAAGGAGGAATACGCCGCCGCGTACTGGGCATCGTTGAGATAGCCGCGATCTTTCAGCCGGCGGATGACAAGTTCCACGAGCGTTTGTCCATATTCCGTATCAGCTTCCACGCGCGGCCGCAGCAGACGCTTGAGTTCCGCGACAGAACGCATGCGGCGGCCAAGTGCACCAACGGCGTACTCGTAGAGCTCGTTTTCCGAGTCGGTTTTTCTCGGGCGGGCAAAGGCCATGGCTAGTAACAAGTTACCGTACCGGGTGCTCCTCGGGCGAGAAAAGTTCGTGTGCGAGCGCGTTACAACTTTTTACCTTGATTGTGGTGACATCGGGAACTTCTTGCCGTCTATTTGCGTAGATAGTTAATGAATGAGGATGAAAGTTATGCTTACCATCGATGTGGAAAAAACGGGCGATGTAGCGGTTGTGAGATGCGTTGGGCGGATCGTTCGCGGGGCTGAGGTATGCACGCTTCGGAACGCGGTCTTAGCGGAGAAGAACACTCGCATTGTGGTGATTGATTTGTCCGAGGTCGAAGCGGTGGATGCGGGCGGTCTGACGGCGTTGCTGTCATTGCAGGAGTGGGCGTGGAGCCGCAATGTTCAACTAAAGCTGGTGAATCCGTCTCACTTTGTCTGCGAGGTATTGACGCGCACCGGGTTGAATCGTGTGTTTGAGATTTCAAAATTCGAGCACGCGCTTTTCGTTCTCGGCGCGCCGGATTGTCGGCACTTGAAATACGCGGCGGTTTGCTAGCCGCAACTGCTCTTCACTGGGCCGGAACTTTTCGTCGGTTCGGCTGTCGGTTTGACAGTCGAAGTCAGGTTCCGGCCCCCTCCGAAATTAAGAAAGGGCGCGCTCTGGCGCGCCCTTAAGTGTTTCGGGAGATAGATCAGCGGCCACCGAAGCCGGTCTGTTGCATTGCGTTCTTGGAAATGTCACTAGTGGAAGAGATGCCCTGCATGCGCAGCTTGAAGTCGTCTGCGTTGGAGGCGCTCTCCAGTGCGGTTTCGTAATTGATCAGCCCTGCCTGGAACAAGTCCCAGAGAGATTGATCGAAGGTCTGCATGCCGTACTGTGAAGTTCCGGCTGAGATGGCGTCGCGAACCGCGCGGGTTTTTTCCGGCACCAGAATGCATTCCCGTATGTACGCCGTATTGATCATGACTTCAACGGCGGGCACGCGGCCGTCGCCGTCGCAGCGGCGAACCAGTCGTTGGCTGATCACGGCTCGCAGCACAGCCGCAAGCTGCAATCGAATCTGCTTCTGCTCGGGCGGGGGGAAGACCGCGATAATACGGTTAATGGTTTCGACCGCGTCCAGTGTGTGCAGGGTTGAGAAAACCATGTGGCCGGTTTCAGCAGCGTGCAGCGCGGTGCCGATGGTCTCGACATCGCGCATTTCGCCGACCAGGATGACGTCGGGATCCTGACGCAGAGAAGCACGCAGCGCGGAAGAAAACGTTGGTGTATCGACCTCGATCTCGCGCTGGTTGACGTAACCTTTCTTGTCGCGATGCAGAAATTCGATGGGGTCTTCGATCGTGATAATGTGCTCGGCGCGGGTGGAGTTGATACGGTCCACCATGGCGGCCAGAGTCGTGGACTTTCCGGAACCAGTGACCCCGGTGACGAGAATCAGGCCTCGCGGCATGTCGCAGACCTGTTCCACGATCTTGGGCAAATAGAGTTCGTCGAGCGCGCGGATCTTGGTCGGAATCACGCGCAGGACCAGTCCGACGTTGCCGCGCTGCTGGAAAACGTTCACACGGAAGCGGCCCAGTCCGGCTACGCCGTAGGCCATATCGATTTCAGTGCTTTCTTTGAACTTCTGCTTTTGCCTTGCCGACATCATGCTAAAAGCCATGGTCAGCATATCTTCCGCGCTGATGCGCGGCTGGTCGGTCAGCGGGGTGAGTTCGCCATCAATGCGCAGGTGAGGATAATTGCCAACCTTGAGGTGCAAGTCGGAGGCGCGCCGCTCCATGGCGATGCGAAGAAGATCATCAATGTTCATTTGGATAAGTCCTCAGGGATCAGTTCGTATGATGAACCCAAATCGCGTTTGACCCAAGATGACCTAAGTAATGGAGGAATGTGTGTTTGGGCAGTGGCTAGGCGTGCTGGCGGGGCGCCGAAGCAGACGCGAACCTGTGGAGAAGCGAGACAAGCCGGCTGCTGTTCGCAGGCAAGAAAGTTAGAAGCTGGATAGCGCCGGCGCAAACAAAACGAGGAAAGCCAGTGGTCAGTTGCCAGTTCTCGGTTCTCAGTTGGGTTCTCCTGCTGATCGCGCAAGCCAAGGTGGAAGCCATGACCCTCATTAGCGCTGACCGAATGTTCGACCGATATCCGGTACAACTACTCTGGGCTGGACATTGAAAAAAGCCGCCCCGCGGGGCGGCTTCCAAGTTACTTCAAAAGCCAATCAAGCGGCGCTGCTCTCCGCCGGAGTTCCCTGCCACGGCTCATCGTGGCTGCCTCCGTAAATAGACGGGCATTTGGATCCCATGGGACGCAGATAGGTGGCAAGCTGGCCGCGGTGATGGATACTGTGATTGTTGACGAAACCGAGGTAGAAGACGACCGGTAGAGTAAAAGCGCCATAGAAGTCTACCGGGGTAAGCAACTCTTCCGCCGACATTGCGCGTACCCGCTCAATCGCCCGCAGATAGTTTTTCTCGTACCAAGAAACGAGTTCAGCGACAGTCTTGGGTTCGTCTTTGAAGCGGGGCTCCATGGCGAACTTGCGATCGGCCGTCTCATCTAGCATCTGCACGTCCGCCGATGCCAGATGCCACGCCAGTTCCCAAGCCGTGCGACTGTTGGGATCATGCTTGTAATCACGCTTCGCGTCGGGAATCGCGGCGAGAACTTTCTTCGTTGCGTTTAGTTCGTTAGTAAGGCCCATGAGCATTACTTCGCGATAGGCGATGGCGAATTCCGGAGTGGGACCCTGCTGGGGTGTTGCCATTTTCTCCTCCTAGGCTTCTGTGAGTTTTTCTGTCGTTAAGAAGGGGCGCTGAATGCGCCCCGGCTGTGAAATTTCAAATTCTACCTACACACTGACTGGCTGTTTGCTGCCCACCGGCACCGGCGTCAACCAACCGAACCGATCGGCCTTTTCACCATGCACGATGCCATAAAACTCCTTCTGAATGGCCTTAGTCACGGCGCCGGTCACACCTTTGCCGACGCTGATCTTATCGACCGAGCGAATCGGCGTGATCTCAGCCGCGGTTCCGGTCAAGAAGGCTTCCTCTGCGATGTAAAGCAGTTCGCGCGGAATGCCCTGCTCGGCCACGGGAATCCCCAAGCCGCGAGCAATCTGCAGGACCGAGTCCCGCGTAATTCCGGGCAGCACAGAGTTGCCCAACGGCGCGGTCTGCAAAACGCCGTGGCGCACGATGAAAACATTCTCGCCTGAGCCCTCGCTGACGTATCCGTTGGCATCGAGTGCAATGCCCTCGACGTAGCCGTTGATGATGGCTTCCATCTTGATCAGCTGCGAGTTCATATAATTCGCGCCGGACTTGGCCATGGCGGGAAGCGTATTGGGCGCAATGCGCGTCCACGAAGAGACGCAGACGTCCACTCCCTGCTCGGCGTCGCTACCCAAATATTTTCCCCAGGGGTAATTGCAGATGAAGACTTCGGTGGGCGAATTAAAAGGATTGACTCCTGCTTCGCCGTAACCGCGCAGAATGATCGGGCGCATGTAGCATGGCCACACGCCATTGTTTTTCACCAGCTCGAGCATCCCGGAGATGAGTTCTTCGCGGGTGAAATCGACGTCGATGCGGTAAATCTTGGCTGAATCCAACAGCCTTTGCGTGTGTTCCTGAGCGCGAAAAATCGCGGGACCCCTGGGAGGGGCGTAACAACGGATGCCCTCAAATACCGACGAGCCGTAATTTACTACGTGCGACATTACATGGATTTGCGCATCATCCCAGGGAATGAGTTTGCCGTTATGCCAGATTTTCTCCGTCTTCTGAATCGCCATGAGCACTCCTAAGAATTTGATTCACGCGTACAGCCGGGAGTTTCGTCGGTTAGATGCCAAAATTCCTTCCGTGGGCGGACCCGCCTGTTGGCAGTCATGACAGGCAGCACGGTACACGAGGGAGGCAGGGCTAAGCAAACTACGAGGCATTATAACCTAGCAAGGAGAAGGTGCAGGACGTTTTCCGGCGAAGCGGAGAGAAAAAACTTTAGCCGCGGGAATCGCGGCTCTCAGCCAGAACGAAACAAGCAGGGTACGTTTTTGTGACAAATTTTGTTACTTGTTTATCCCGGACTTGTTGGCAGCGGGCGCCAGTTCAGCTTCAGTGAGTGCCGGCAGCTCATCTCCACGAAAATACTGGCCTTTAGCAGCCCGCATTTCCGGCATGGCGGCGTAGGGCTTGCTGTAGTCGTTGGCGGCATTCCAGAACAGAAAGCCGATTCCGCCGGTGTCTTTTGCTGTCTTCACCTGGACTTCGATGTACTGCGGAGAATAAGTTTTGGTGCGCCAACGGAAGGCTTGCAGCCACGGACGAATCACGACGTCGCTGCCTTTGGTGATCAGCTCGAAGCGCTTCATGGATTCGCCAATAAAATGCTCGGGCGCGTCGCCCGGATGCGCGATTCCATCCATACCGAAGAAGTGCGAAGGATAGATCATCGGCGAAAGCACATCGCAATATTTTGCCATCTGTACAATATCCTGCCCGGTGTGCGCCAGGTCGACGGGCCGCTGCCAGGCCATAATTCCGAATACGTCCAACGAAAGCAGCACGCCGGTGGGATGCAGTTCGGCGTAGGCATGCTTGAGGAAATCCGCAATCACGTCGGAACGATGCCAGTTGGGATGCGCGGTCTGGAATACAAAACTCGCATCCTTTTGATCGCCCTCCGCCGGGAAGCGCACGTAGTCAAACTGAATTTCATCGACGCCCGCTTCAGCAGCCTTCTTGGCCAGCGCAATATCGTATTCCTGCACCTTGGGTTGCGAGGGGTCGGTCCATACCAGCTTGCCATTTTCGCGCCAGGGCTGGCCAGTTTTATGGGACTTTACTGCTAGTTCCGGATGCGCAACTACTAACCGCTCGTCGCGAAAAATGGCCACTCGAGCAATTGCGTGCATACCTTGCGAATGCAGGAAATGAGTGAATTTAGGCAGATCATGAATGGCAATGTGGTGTCCGCCCGCCAGCGGGTTATCGAAGGGAATGTTGACGCTACCGTCGCTATCTTTCACATCGAAAACCACGGCGTTTCCGCCCAACTCGCGCCAGCGCTTGATAATGCGCAGCCCGCGGTCGCTGGCCGCCATCACTCCCGTTAAATACACCGCGCGCACTTCAAAATCGCGAGGCACGGGAATGGTTTTTTCCACGATGGGCGCAGGCAGAATTCCCGGCACAACCAACTCCTGGCCAGATTTAAGATAAGTGCCTTGCGGATTTCCACTGGCCTGACGGATGGCTTCGGCCAACTCGCCGGAAGTCAGGTAGGAGGTCTGCGACAGAAAACGGTGGGCAACCGAGGTGACCGTGTCTCCGCGCTTCGCTACATACATGGCGTTGCCCGGAGGAGCAATTTGAGTCAGAGCCGGCGGTTCCCCCGGCTTGGAGACGCGGGGCACCGGATTCGATGTACGCACCAGCTCGGGGCTTTGCCCGGCCTGGGCGGCCGACGCCGGTACTTCAAATGCCAATCGCCAGGAAACAAATCCTAAGGCCAGACAAGACAAAACTATGGTGAGAATTGAGCTAGAGCGGCGCAAGTTTTTCTCCGTGAAAACCGTGTGTGGCGCTTTCTCCGGATGCTAGCGGGCGGTCAATTTCTGCGCTAGTTACGTGTGGTCAAGGCCGTGGAGGTGGATTCCTCCCCTCTGCCACCTGCCAGGGGAATTTCCTGCGTGCGCAAACTATTTCCCTTTCCATGATTTCTCCCTGCCATGGAAATACCTCCGTCTACCATTAATAAGCATCTAAGTTGTGGAGGAATAAGCAATTGGCAGTTCGCTGGGGATGGCGAACGATTTGCACTAAGGGACAGCGCGGTAAGTGAGGGTATCGACAAACAGCTCGGAGAGTGACAGAATTTGTCGCTCCCGAAGTAGCAGAGTGCAGCACTCTCGCGCAGTCAACGGAAAGCCAGGAAAGGGAACCGCCCGGAATGAAAAACGTCCTTAACACAGTGCTCGATCCCACCCGCCGCAGTACCGACGCCAGGGATTTTGATACGACCTTGCGCCGCAAGATTGTGGGCCAGAACGCCGCGCTGGAAAAGGTAGTCGAAATCTACCAGATGTTTCTAGCAGGACTAAATCCTCCGGGACGGCCGGTCGGGAACCTGCTGTTTCTGGGGCCCACAGGCTCAGGAAAAACCCGGGTGGTTGAGGCCATGTCTGAGACTCTGTTCGGGGACGCGCGAGCTTGCATCAAGATCGATTGCGCCGAGTTCCAGCACTCCCACGAAATCGCCAAGCTGATCGGTTCGCCTCCCGGATACCTGGGTCATCGCGAGACGCATCCACTGCTTACTCAGGAAGCGCTGAACCAATGGCATACCGAGAAGCTCAAGCTCTCGATTCTGCTGTTCGACGAAATCGAAAAAGCCTCCGACGCGCTTTGGCAATTACTGCTCGGCATCCTGGATAAGGCGACTTTGACGTTGGGCGACAATCGCCGCGTCGATCTTTCTCAATGCATCATTATCCTGACCTCGAACCTGGGGACCAGCGAAATGAGCAACCTGGTCGACGGCGGCATGGGTTTCACCCACAAGCCGAAGCTCGTGGATTCGAGCCTGGACGATAAGATCGATCGCACCGCAATCGAAGCCGCGCGACGCAAGTTCACGCCGGAGTTCATGAACCGCATCGACAAGGTCGTAGTTTTCAAGACTCTTCGACCGGAGCACCTTGAGCAGATTCTCGACATTGAACTCGGCATGGTGCAACAGCGCATTCTCATGGCTTCAGCCGCAAACCAGTTTGTGTTCAACTGCGCCGACAAGGTGAAGAGCTTCCTACTGCATGAGGGCACGGATCCGAAATACGGCGCACGGCACTTGAAGCGGGCGATTGAACGTCATCTGGTCTTTCCTTTGGCGAATCTGGTGGCCACCGGCCAGGTCAGGCTGGGGGACTTCATCCGCATCGATATGGCTGCCGAAGGCGCTCTGACTTTTGTGAAAGAAGCCGAAGGCGCGATGGTGCCCATGCTCATGGAACGCTACGGTGCAGCGGCAGGCATGCCTCCCATGGCCGCGCGCACCGCGCGCACCATTGGACGGCGCGAATTCGGAGCAACCCCAACCGCAGATACAAAATAAGTTTGTACGTCCGGACAGGAAAAGGGCGCCGCTAACCCGCGGCGCTTTTTTCTTTGACCGCAACATTATTGGCTGAACGAGCGCGCGTGGGCGAGTTCCACACGATCCGAATGCGCTCCGTTGTCACAATTCTTCAGCAACTGCGCGTAGTAGGTTTTAGCCTTTTCCGACTGGTGCGCCAACTTAGCCGCGCGAGCCGCTCCGGCCAAGCCGTTGAACCGGTTGGGATCGGTCTTCATCGATTTCTCGTACTCGACCAGCGCTTCCTCTGGGCGTCCCATTTCCAGCAGCATATCCGCGAGCATTTCCCGCGCGGGCAGTTCGACTTCGCCTTTGCCCACGGCATACTGCTGATCCGCGACGGCGCGGAACAACTTCAAGGCATCGTCGTTTCGTCCCTGAGCAAATGCCAGCCAGGCATGCGCTTCATCGTGGTTCGTACTCATGCGATCGGCGCGATAAGGATGCTTGCCCTTTCGCGTGGCGTCGAGCATCGCATCAAATTGATTCACAGCATCCCGAGCCGCAGCCGGGTCGCGTAGATGACCCGCGCCAACAGCCCGCGCCCAAAAAGTGATCTGCTGGTTTTCAGGATCAGCCCCCGAGGGCGGTTGCAACGCTATCGCCTCCTTCCACTGATGTCTTTCGAGAACATACATGGCCGGGAAATGCGCGCGCATCTGATTGAGATAACCGTCGAGGCCCTTGTCCATGTCTTGCTCGCGCACATTTCCCAATCCATTCGCAATAGCTTCAGCCTTGCCATCCTCTCCGATTTGCAAATAGGCGTACTCCAGGAAATCCATCGAATGGACCTGATGTTCCGCGCCAAAATGAATGGCAGACGGCTGCTGCGTGGCCGCGATAGTCGCGAGGTTCGATTGAATATCCTCCTGCCACAAGCCCAGCCGGGCAAAAATGTGGGACGGCATATGCAGCGCGTGCGGAGACGCGGGAGCAATTTGCGCGTAACGGCGCGCCGCCTGCAAACCGAGCTGCGCCAGTCGCGGATCATCCGCCGCGTGGATCAGGTAGTGGGCGACGCCCGGATCGTCCGGGTCAGCTGCAAACAGCGGGCTCAGGATGGCGATCGCTTTCCTTGCATTGTTCAACGCGGTGTTGGCGTCAGGGGCCCACGTCAGCAAAGACAATGCGTAGAACACAGCCGCCTCATGGTCTTTGGGGTATCGCTGATAAACCTTCTCCATGGCCTGCGAATACGCCATGCAGCGTTGCTCGTAGACAACTTTGTCATAGTCGCGATAGAAAACGGCCAGCGCATCGATGTAGTCGCGTTCGCGCTGCGTCTTCGCACCAATCGCCTGGCCTTTGCGTACTAGATCCCAACCCTCTTTCAGATCGGATTCTTCTGGGCGAGCCCACAACTGGTGAAACAAGCTCATCGCTTCGCCCCAGTAGGCGATCGCGCATTGAGGATCCTGAGCAGCTACCGACTGAAACTGCTTGTAAGCTTCGTCGTACCAGAACGAGTGCAGCAAAGCTACGCCACGTTCAAAAGGCTTCTGCACCGAACTTGGACACGAAGTGGGAAACGAAACCGTCCCCAGCTTCTGGTTCGAATCAAGGTGGTGATGAGTTTCATCGGCCGATAGACCGGACGCGCTAATGAGGGTGAGGACGCCGACAAGAGCCGCGGAGCGGCACAAGAATGCAGCCCATAGCGCAAGCCGTGGGGAGCAAGTTAGGAACGATCGAGCCCCAGCGGGGCGAAAGACTATTCTTGGCACGATGAAGGACGGCCCGTTTGAGGTTGTTAGCGAGAACACAAATGAACCGGCGCTTGCTGGTTATCTAGAACGATGCCCGAAAAAATAAGCGACTGCAAAATCAGACACAACCTGAAGGCTAAAGCCCGACTTAATTCCTACCCGCCCTGCTTCAATTCCAGCAGCACTTGTCTGGCAATTTCTTTCAACGTCTCGAAGACCCCGTTGCCTTGGAAGGCAATGGCTTCCATCACCGGCTCGTCCTTGCGTCGCAACTCTTTGGCCAGAGCATCTACCGGCAGGATGTTGGGCAAGTCGCGTTTATTCAGCTGCAGCACGTAGGGAATCTTCTTGAAGTCGTAGCCATGTTCCTTGAGGTTGTCCATCAAGTTGTCGAGCGCCTCTACATTGGCGTCCATGCGCTCTTGCTGGGAGTCGGCGACAAAAACAATGCCATCCACTCCGCGCAGGATCAACTTGCGGCTGGCGTCGTAAAAAACCTGGCCGGGAACGGTATACAGGTGAATGCGGGTTTTGAAGCCGCGCACTGAGCCCAAGTCGAGAGGCAGGAAGTCGAAGAATAACGTTCGGTCCGTCTCCGTGGCCAGCGAGATCATCTTCCCCTTCTGCTGCTCGGCAGTTTTCTGGAAGATGTACTGTAGATTCGTGGTTTTCCCGCCCAGCCCGGCGCCATAGTACACGATCTTGCAGTTAATCTCGCGGGCTGCAAAGTTGATGAAACTCAAAGACTTCCCTCAAGACATGCGGCAGGCGCTCAAAACCCGAGCGGCCTCCACCTGTGGTTTTGGCTTGGTACTGCTGGTTTTATACCACACAGCCGTGCTCTACCGGCAGGTTACCCTGGTTACTAATTGTCCTCGGGGGTTCGTTAGAGTGAGTCCCACCGGCGCCAAATAGAAAGAGCAGGCCAACCCAGCGCCAACATACCCACAGTAGCTGGTTTGCGAACCGGCGTATTGATAACTGCAGGCGCTGACTGGCTGAGGCTGGCGCTCCGGCCCGGCCCCTTAGTTTTTCCGGTAACAATGGGCTTATTCGCGATGGTCTCGTAGGCGTAGCCAGTCAGGGAAACCTTGTACGGGAAAATTGATAAAACCTTCACTCGCGCCCAGCCGAAATGAGTCTGACCCTTAATTTCGAATTTCAAGCCCAGATAGGCTATGCCTGTTTTCCCGGTCAATGGGCAATACGCCGTTCCGCCATCCGGTCCGCCACTCCAATCAAGGAGAACAATGCGATTTGCTTGAAACGGCCTCTTTGGTCCGACCCGAGTTCCCTGAGGCAGGGCGGCAGCGCAGGAAGCATGCTCGTGACTCTCGACTCCCCAAATCGCGTTCCCTTGCTGGGCGGGTGATACCGTCAAGCGAAAAAAGAAAGTCGAGACTGACCTTCGTGAAATGGATTGACCGTAGAACGAAAAATCATTGATGCCGTCATGGTTCAGATCAAAAAAAACTTGCTGCTGGTTCATGAGCGGCAAGTTTGCCGGAGTGTAAACGATCTTTCCTTCGACCGGAGGTGCGAGTGCCAACAATCCCAAACCCGCCGCGCCTGCTGCAAGAGAGTACGCGTCGAGCCGTCGACGGCAAGAATTGGAAAGGCTGGAGGGTTGTCCGGATAATCGGCGAGAATGGCCCATAAACGTCCTCCGACCGACGGGACACATTATGTTCTCCGAACAGTCGTCCGTCAATGGGCTGCGCTGGTGAGTGTAGTGCAGGCAAGCAGAAAACCAGCCAACTTCATCGGCCGACCGGCAAGGGATAATACCCTGCCTTGGCATAGACCAGGACGCAGGGACGCAGATCCGAGCTCTTGCAGCCCGGCCGTCCGACCCTGACTTCGATCTCCCGATAGGTGCTGCTAGGAGTAGCGGCGGTGGCGTAGCCCAGCGTGTATTGATTGCGGGCATCGCCAATGGCGCGCTGGTAAGCGGTTTCAATGGCGTCTTTGGAATATTCGCTAAAGATCTCACCCCCAGTTGCGCTCGCATACCGGGGCAGGATGTTGCCGTAGGCTTGCCCTGGGATGTGCAATTTTTCCAGCTGTTTGTAGCCCGGAATCGCCGAACTTCCAACACCTATGCCATATACCAGAATTCCGTTCGAAAGCAGCACCTTCAATACGTCGCTATAGCTGGCGGTGCTTCGGTATTCGCGGCCATCGCTGATGACAAATATGATTTTGCGGCGGCTACGCTCGCGCTGGCCCAGATCCAGGGCGGCGGCCAGAATGGCATCGTTCAGAACCCGCGCTTGCTTCGGCGGGGACATCGCCGGGGGTATGCTGCGATCCACGGGAATGTTGTTGATCATCGGACCCTGCGGGCCCAAAGGACCGCCCAGCACCGGCACTCCACTATTCTCGCCGTGGTCGGTTTTCAGCTGGTTCAGTACCGCATCCAGTCGCTTGCCCACGGCTCCGAAGTCG
This sequence comes from uncultured Acidobacteriota bacterium, assembly GCA_963762385.1. Taxonomy (GTDB): domain Bacteria; phylum Acidobacteriota; class Terriglobia; order Terriglobales; family Acidobacteriaceae; genus JABDBE01. The sequence continues at coordinate 1,537,706 of CAVXKN010000004.1, forward strand.
GCCATTCTCCCAACCGTACCGCTGTAGGTGTAGATCGCGACCTCGTCGAACTGGCTGAACGCGCCCTCCAACGCCGGAAACGTCTGATTTACCTTCTGCACATTGATATCCGCCATACCCAGATCGAAGATCACCGCCGCCGAGATGGCTAGCGGATCGCTGGTAAAGAAGTTCATCTTTTCCTTCTTACCATCCTCAAAGACCGAGAAATCCTTGGGCAATAGTCCGCTGACCAAACGTCCGGAGTCGTCCGTTACCCGCACCGGCACAATCACCTGGTTTACGTTGCGAGTAATTTTGAAAAGCTCGTCTTGGGCGTTGCCTCCCGTGTTGTCGGGGGTCGCGCCGCCTTCGGGAACCGTCTTAACATCAAGTGGATGCGGAGGCGGGTTGGGAGTGCTCGCGGCATTAGGCGGAGCTGGGTTGGCAGTCGAGGGTGGTACCTCGTTTCCGGGTACTTGCTCAGCCGTCGGCGCTTCGCTTGGGGGCAGGCCTTGAGGCTCAGCCGGAGGAGCGGTCGGGAACGGTTGTGGAGGCCGGCTGGCGGAGGGTGCGTCAGGAATATTCTGCTTTTGATCGGTTTGCTGCGCAGCCGCGGCAGTCACCAAAATCAGGAAAAGGAATGGGATTGCCACGGCTCGGGCCGTCCACTGCCTACCGGTTATTCGCAGCACTGGGGAAACCCTCTCCGCCTCGACGGCAACAATCCTTGTAATGGGATGCCAAGACTCCCTGTCTGGTGCATCTAACGCTAAAGGACTAGACTAACAAAAACTGCGAGAGAATACTTTCATGCCCAAAGCCCGTAGACTTCCGGTGTTCCGCGTCCTGATGCTCATGTTCCTTTTCGTGGTGCTTCCGGATGCCAACGCCCAGCAATCGACCGCTTCACCCGACCAGAGCCGTCAGGATCAAGATCAGGATCAATCGGCTGCGACGCTGAAAGTCAACGTAAATGTTGTCCAGCTGTTCTTCAATGTCAAGGACAAAAGGGGAGCGCTCATCCCCAGCCTCACCAAAAACGATTTTCAGATACTGGAAGATGGCAAGGCCCAGAGCATCAAGTATTTTGCCGCCGAGTCCAATCTCCCGCTCACGCTCGGCATTTTGATTGACTCCAGCGGCAGCCAGGCCCGCGTGCTCGACATGGAAAAGCAAGTGGGCGGCGAATTCCTTAGTCAAATCCTGCGCGACAAGGACTTGGCTTTTGTCATCGACTTTGATGTGAACGTGGAATTATTGCAGGACTTCACCAGTTCCGTCCGCTTGCTCAAAACCGCTCTGAATAGCGCTCGCATCAACACCGCGGGTGGAAGCGGCACGGGCATTCCAGGTCTGGGCGGAGGCACGGTTCCAACCCAGGGCGCGCCCCGCGGCACGCTGCTTTATGATGCCGTCTATTTAGCCTCGCACGACGAACTAGCCCAGCAAGTGGGACGCAAGGCCATGATCCTGCTTACCGATGGCCAGGATGAAGGCAGCCAGCTCAAGATCAAAGATGCCATTGAAGCTGCGCAGAAGGCCGACAGCATCGTTTACGTGCTGCTCTGCGCCGACCGCGGTTTTTATGGCGGGTTCGGCGGGTACTCCGGTGAGGGTGAAATGAAGAAGATGACGCAGGAAACCGGCGGCCGGGTCATCGATGTCGGAAACAAATACGAAAAGCTGAAAGAGGGCTTCGATCAGATCGCCAACGAATTGCGGAGCCAGTACAACATTGGATACACGCCGAGCAACGCGGCCCTCGACGGTACTTTTCGCAAGGTGGAAATCCACGCCTCGAACAAAGACTACAAGATTCAATCGCGCGCTGGATACTACGCCATTCCGAAACGCGAATAACTGCGACCGTAATCGTCGTCATGACACTCCGTCGTCCTGGGCGGAGGCATCGTTTGCGAAGCGATACGGAAGTCGAGTCTCCGATTTCAGTTCGGTGACGTGTGCCACTCTGTTTCCTTGCACCAGATTCGGTATAAAATAGTCGCGCATTTCTGATTCGACATCCCAAGCTCAAACAGCCGGATAGCCTTGTGTGTTTCCACCTCACCCCGAAGAAGGAGGATCGAAAATGGCAAACGAAACGCCAAAACGCAGCCCCCGTCTCACAGTGCTCACAGTTTTGGCTATTGTGTTCACCAGCACGCTTTACTTGCAAGCGCAAGACAAAGCACCCGCGACAACCGTTCCCGTTCGCATGACCGTTACCGCAACACCCCTCAACGATAAGGCCATGCCTGAATTAACTCGCGACGATGTAATGGTCAAACAGGGGAAGGATCGCCTCAAGGTGACGGACTGGATTCCTGCCCGTGGCGATCAGGCGGGACTGGATCTGTTTATTCTGATCGACGAGGCTTGCGACACCAGTCTTGGTTCCCAGCTCAGCGACCTGCGAGCCTTCATCACCGCGCAACCGTCGACGACGTCAGTGGGCGTCGGCTACATGAGCAATGCCACCGTCCAAATTGTGCAGAACTTCACCGCCGACCATGATCAGGCCGCCAAGGCTTTGCGGTTACCTCTCGGAACTGCTGGCGCTTTCGGCAGCCCATATCTCTCCGTAGTCGATCTCATGAAGCGCTGGCCCGAGCACCCAAACCGTCGCGAAGTCGTGATGGTAACGGATGGAATTGACCGTGCCCGGCGCGATATCGGTACCCGCACCCCCACGATCAATCCCGACGTGGACACCGCAAGCAACGTGGCGCAGCGCACCGGAACCATTATCTACACCGTCTACTCTCCCGGCATTGGTCACTGGCACCGCAACTTCTGGCGAGCCTATAACGGGCAGATTGGCATCTCGAAACTGTCGGACGAAACAGGCGGTGAGTCCTACTTTCTGGGATACCAGAGCCCGGTGAGCTTCAAACCTTATCTGGACGAAATCCAGAAAATGATCAACAGCCAATATATTTTAGGCTTCCTTGCCAAGCCGAAAAATAAGGCTGGTTCACAGGGCGTGCAGATCAGCACTGAAGTTGCCGGCGTCGACTTTTCAGCCGCAGATAGCGTCTGGGTGCCCGCGGCGAAGCAGTGACACTCAATCGCACGCGACGCCATTCCGGCGTCGCGTGCGTTTAAGTTGTGCGAACGTTTGTCGTGGTCAGGACGCAATCACATTTTTGCGCGGTCCTTCACTCGTCTCACGAACTTCAACCCCGACCAGACCTCGCTCACCGCGCAGACCTTCACATCCACTAGACCCGCTTCCAGCCCAATCTTTCGCACTTCGTTCTCACTAAGGTCGGTAGCCAACCCGGAAGCCTTTTTTGGCCAACTCACCCACAGCATCCCGGCTGGAGCCAGTCGACTTGCGAATCTTGGGAATTGTTTCTTCAGCTCACCGGCGGTTTTCACGAAGATCATCGCAAAGTCAACCGGCTCATCCTTGGCAATGTGACAATTTGCCAGCGCGTTCTTCAGTTCGGTCTTTACATCCGCGGGCGAATCAAGCAGGACAACGCGGTACCCGTCTTTGATGCCAAGCTTTTTGGGTAGAGGAGTCCCGGAGTATCCCGCCATGCCATGACCTATTGCGAGGGAGCGTAATAGCCGCGGCGGCTGCGCACCCGTAAGCCCTTCTGACCCTCGGCGAGAATTTCGACGCTGCGATAACGGCCGTCAGAGATGAAATCCGCAGGTTTGTACGAAATCGCATATTGGCTGCGAAGTTCTTCCTGAATTGCGGCGAACGCATTGGCCACCTCGGTGATCTGGAAGGGAACATACGCGCGTCCGCCGGTGGCATCGGCAATGCGTTCCAGCACCTTGTCTCCGTGATGCCCCGCACCACTCAGGTTGGTGCTGATGGTGTACACGATCACGTCGGCGCGTTGCGCCATCTCGATGGCCTCCTCCCGCGTGACGTGGCTCTGGTTATCGTCGCCGTCACTCAGCAGAATAATCGCTCGCCGCACCGGCCCGCTGTGCTGAGCCTTCATGAGTTTGTCGCGGCAGGCAAAATACAGCGCATCGTACATCGCAGTACCCCCGCCCGGACGCAGGGAACGCACTCCGACCGAAAGCATCTCGGTGTTGTCGGTAAAGTCCTGCGTGACTTCCGGGGTCACGTCGAAACCCACTACGAAAGCCTCATCATACTTAGGGCGGATCGTTTGATTCAGAAACTCAACCGCCGCCTGCTGCTCGAATTTGAAACGGTCCCGCACCGAATTGCTGGCGTCGACGAGTAATCCGACCTCCAGAGGCAGATTCGTTTCGGCGTGAAAGCTTCGTATATCCGGCGCCGGCTTATTGTCGTCGACGACCTTGAAATTCTCTTTCTTCAAATCCTTTACATAGCGCCCATGCTTGTCGGTAACGGTGAAGACTACGTTTACCTCGTTAACCGTGTGGCGAATCGTGGTCAGCGATTCATCGTCCGATAGAATCGTCCCCGCGGCTGAGGTGGAGGTCGAAGCGCTTCCCGCTTTTGCTGGCGGATTCTTTCCACTGTCGTCGGCAGGTTGTTCGGCGGGTGTGGCCGGATTTGGCTTGACCGAATCAGAGGGAACCGAGGTTTCGTGGGATGACGACTGAGATGACGGCTGCGCGGGAGCCGTCGGTTGCGGCACCGGGGCCTGCGACGGGTTCTGTTGTTGCGAGGCCGAAGGCGCCGAAGGCAGTTCGGCCCGACCTGCATCCTGCGCCTGAGCGCGAAAGAGGAAACCGACGCTGCACAAAGATAAAAGGCCGAGAAATAGAGCGGTGGTGCGGGACTTCATGACTTTTTTCAATTATAGCCGCAAATCGAACCCGACAACCTTACCGGAGTTCATCCGAACCGAGCGTACAATAGTTTCGTTCCAATCCCGTCATCGCCACAGCTTGCCCCGAAAAACCACGACTGATGCCGCTGGCAAATCGTACCAGGCATCCTTTTCTCCAGTCTGCGTGGAGTGCATGACCGGTCCGTCCGGATCCGCTTTACCTTTCGTGATCGCGATTACAGGTTGCTCGGCTGCATGCTCCGAGTGCGCCAAGAACTGGGTTTCCGCGGGATGCCATTGATATTGGTTCCTTCCGAACGTTGAAATTTCGACTGTTCCCGAGAAGAAGCTCGACACCTGACTCGCCTGATCCAAGAACGATATTCGCACGCGATGCGCATTCTGCTGATCCCGATTCACGGCCATGACAGACCACTGGCCGTCCGGACGCTTCACCGCATACGCCGTCACCAGCGCATGACCCGCACCGTCATCGATATCGCTTTTCGCCGGAAATACCAGATGCTGCGCCGCAACGGGTTGCACCCATTCCAGATTGATAAGTTGCGATACAAAGAACTGCGACAGAGGCTGCTGAATTTGATAATTGGCGTCGACCGTGAACATCCCAAAAGTTCCCGGAGAATCGTTGCAGCCATGTTCCATCTGCAGCGGCAAATAGTGAAAGAAATAAACTCCGTTTCCGCCCGAGTTCAAAAATGATCCGATGTAGTCCGCCAGCCAAATCCCCGCGAACATGTCCATGTAGGTTTCACTCGCCGCGGGCGAAAGATTCGACTCCGTGATGAACATGGGAACACTCGGCGGCACGCCATCTTCTCTCCAGACCTGCATGATGTGATTCACGAGTTCGGGTTCGTCATAAAGGGTGCCCCACGGCGTCTTGCAACCGTCATACGGATAATGCTCGAAGGAAAAGAACGCGAGATCGTTCATCCGGCCGTGCTGTTTCAAATAATCCAGAAAGCGCCCCAGCCATGAGACCTTGCCGTTAGCGTCAGGCCAAACCTCAATATCCTTATTCACGCCCTGAAAAGACGGTCCGCCCAACTTCAACGTCGGATCGATGCGATGAAGCGCGGTAGCCCACTGCAGATAGAGTGCGCCGTAGTCCTCGGGAACCATGAACTGCCCGTCCGACTCCTCGCCCATTTCCACGTAGGAAATCGGGTAATTGCGTTTCTTCAGATACTCGATTTCAGCCGCCGCATTCTCCGGCGTGTCATACAGCAGCGCGACCGGAATCATCGCTGGCAACCCGCGCGTGACGCCACTGGTGTAGAACAGATCAAATCCTATCTGTGCCTGTTTAGTGCTCAGCAGATCGGAGGGCTCATGCCAGGGGTCGACAGAAGAGGCGTAGGTGGCAGTCTGCTCCTGGTCTGGAGTGTGTCGAAGAATGTCGTGGAAGTCGCCGTCGGCGGTGGTTGTTCCCAGGTAGAGTTCGCGGATCGCGTAGCCCACGCAATTTCTCGGGTCAGCGGGTTTTGCATCAAGTGACTGATGAGAATCGCAAGTGTTCGACGGCTTCGTCATAAGTATCCGCACGAATCGGATCGGACCTGGATTGTCGGACAATCGGATTGTTTCCGTTCCACCCTTCCCGTTCGTAACGGTGCCATGCGGAAACGTCTCCCACACCCCTTTTGTTTGCGCCTTGATGGGATCGTCTCCCGTCCAATACTGCACCAGGTATTGAGTCGCATACGGGTTCGCCCAGACGATGCGAATACTGTCCACTTGCTGATTTTGCGTCAGGTCGAGAATCACCCACTGCGGATGCAGCGAATCGCTTTCACCGGTGAAACGTTCGGTGAGATACGGATTGCTCTTCCAATAAGTATTCGGATCACCGTCGGTCAGCCGCGAGAAACCGGCGTTGTCGGTTCCATCATTGCGGGTCGTTCCGCGGTGTGGCAGTGCATATCCGTAGGAGTAACGAATCGTCTCCGTCGGAACCGCCGAGCTGGTGAAGTAACCCTTGCCGCTGAGATCGCTCCACGTGCCCTGCGGATTCCAATGCCAGGCCTCGATCGCAAGCTCCGTATTCTGACGATAGGTCACCGGCTGCCATCCCGAAGCGAACACCTGCTTTAGAGTAGGCTCAAGCAGATCGTTGTCGACGGCAGCAGCAGGAATGCGATCAACCCCCGCGCCCAGGGTTTCATTTGGCACGAATCGGTTGGTGGAGTGCGCCGGCGTTATGTCTACTTGAATGGTCTGCGCGGCGCAAACAGTCAAAAGAAAAAAACATTCCACCAGGGACACGACAACCAGCATCCGGTTCTTCAAGACGAGCTCCTTAAAACGTTTTAGTACAGGCCCGGATGCTGATTGTAAATGAAACTCGCCGCACGTTCTTCTATATCCCCGTCTCGTCCGCCGACGGTCCATAAATCGCTGGCACCGCGATGTTGTTCAGCCGCAAGTAAACGCCTAGTTGCGCCCGATGATGAATATTGTGATTCATCACCCAGGTCCGAAGGCACGCAATTCGAGGCATGGAGAAAACCGTCACTCCATCGTTGAGAAATGACCAGGGTTTGCCCAAGTCGGAGTCACTGGCTCCGGCGAGAGCTGCACGGGCTGCAGCCACATTCTTGTCAAACAGCTCGAGCAGTTCCTTGCGCGTCTTGGGCACCGGCGGCGGCTGAAATCCTTTGCCCCCAGGATTCATATCGAAGCCCTCTTTAGCGATAGTCATAAGTGCCCACTCCGGAATGTTGGCCAGATGCCCGGCCAACCAGCCCATGGTGCCGGATTTTTCGTGCGGCTTCCACGAGAACTTTTCGTCCGGAACCCGCTCCAGAGTCTTGCGGGTGTTGGCCATTTCCTGATCGAACTCGGGTAGAAGAGATTGACTAAGTGACATGCATTCCTCCATTCATGATTTTTCTGGGCCTGAACAGCGGATAGCATGGTAGCGAATAAAAAGCGAATAGTCAAGATTGGTGTGCCTGAAATGTTCTGCATGGTTTCTCCGGGGCACTCTGCGGCTATTCGGCGACCTCCACGATTTAAAGATTTGTGTTTTGCCGGGCGCGATCAATATCTTGAAACGCGGAGATCGCTGTGAACGGCCGCAAAGTGCGCGATATCAACATCGCTGGAAATCTGAAGTTTGTTGAATTGAGAGACTGCCCAAGTTTACCGTTCCTCTGGTTTGAAGATCATTCCTCGGCTTGTTCTCCCATTCATCACCACGACCAGCGGCGCGTCAAAATGCAGATGCCGCACACACCCTTGTTCCTCAATTGCTGTCTGCGAGCCCAGCCACTCCCAATCTACCAACCCCTCGCCCGCGTCCGGATTCACCGTGAAATATCCCACCTGAAACGCGGTCAGGTTCTGGAAGAAATGGCTGCCTTGCGACGGGGTCACGCGAAAGTCGCGAAACCCCGCCTCCACGATCACGCGGGCTCCGGAAATCTCGTCCCACTCGACCGGGATTCCAAGCCAGGGATCGTTTGACCCCCAGCGTCCCACGCCGATCAAGAGATACGGCGTTCCATTTTCATTCAGCTTTGCATTGAGGTGGGCCACCCCTTCAGCGACTTCCTTGCTCCGAGCCCGCTCGAAGCGGTGAAAGTCGACGACCACCACATCCTGCAAATCCCCGACTCGGCCGTTGCCCAGCACCATAGAGCTGTGGCAGACAACCCGCTCGGGGTCCACATCTTCCATCCGCAATTCTTCGCCTTCGCGCGAAAGCACCAGCGGACGGATTTGCAGAAATCCAAACTCCGCCGCTTCCTGGGGCATCTGCGGGAGGCGTACTGCGAACTCCACTTCCACCGGCCGGCCGAACGCGTCTTCGCCAACTTTTGTGAGCCGCTCAAGAATCGAAGCTAGCGGAAAGACTCCGTGCTTCAGAATCGGAGCGAAGCTCACGATGCGCGTGCCGGGCCGGCTCAGTCCGTCATAGATGACATGGTTGTCGACGGAGTAAGTCGATCCCACGTTGTTCAAGGTTCCATCGTTCTCCGCCACGTCCAACCCGAACCGCGCTTCTTTGAGTTCCAGCAGCGGATCGGAAGCGGAACCATCGCGGCGCTCCACGTGATCAAGCTCCAGCGCCCAGAACTCCCGCTGCGAATTCGCCAAAATATCTTCCACCGACGAAAACTGCACAATGTTTCGAGGATAACGCGGACAGAAGGTCAAGCATTTTCCCCCGTCCACCACCGCCCGGCCCAGTCCTAACGCCACCGCCGCGATCCCGTCTTCATAACTCATCGGGGGCACCGGATAGAAATTGTGCGATCGCACCACGCCAGAAAAATCGGGATAGAACCGCTGTCCGTCATGCGACCCATGAATCGTGCCCACGACCTTCTGCACGATCACTGCCATCTTTTCTTCTTCCAACCGGTAAGGCGTAGCTCGCACATATCCTTTCGCATGCTGGCTGAAGGTCGACGCATAGACGCGCTTGATCGCCTCCATCAACTGCTCCAGACGCACCGACAAATCAGGATTCTGATTGGCCAGCATGAAAGTCTCGTAAACGCCAGTAAAGGGCTGGTATTGCGAATCCTCGAGCAAGCTGGAAGACCGCACCGCCAACGGGTAGTGGACCTCGGCCAGAAATGCCAGCAGATCGTCGCGCAGCGACGCCGGCAGAGATGCTTCCAGGAAGCGCTGCAAAAGCTCGGCATCATCCGTGCTATTGATGGCGAACTCGAGCAGATTGTTCTCGCTGAGGAAGCGGTCAAACATGTCCGTCGCCAACACAACGCTCGGAGGCACGGCGATGCGGATATCGGCGAAGCGGCGCGCGGTCTGATATTTGTGTAGCAGGTGCCGGATGAAAGCCAGCCCGCGGGCCTTGCCGCCGAGGGAACCGCCGCCGATACGCAGAAAGAACCCCTCGGTCGATTTGAAAGTCGAGGCGTTGAAATCGCCGATCAAGACCTGGCTCTGCTCGCTGCGATACTCAGCGATGGACTCGATCACATCGCGCCGCAAGTCCTCGAGCGTGGCGAAATCAGACACCTTACGCGGCCTGAGTTTCTGCGCCAAGGCAAACTCCGTTCTCGCACGCAGCCAGCGCGAGAAATGGTTTCTCTCGCTGTGATACGCCAGGCTCTCCGCCGGAACTTCGTGAAGCCGCGCCTCGAGTTCGTTCAAGTCACTTGCCCGCGCCACCTCGCTGCCGTCCGGCAGACGAAACGCGAAGTCGCCGAAGCCAAACTGCTCGGTAAGAAAACGCCGCAGATCGCGCAACAGTGTAGGCGAGCGCTTGCGCAGAAACGAATATCCCAGAGCATGTGCCCGCGCCCTGAACTCGGTTCGACTGGTTTGCAACACGATGGGCACATCCGGCACCTCTCCGCGAATCATGCGGGCGAGGTCGAATCCTGCATCCACGTTCAAAGCCCCGGCGCGCGGAAATTCAACGTCCGACACCACGCCCAGCAGATAGTCGCGGTACTGCATGACTTGCCGTGCCGCATCTTCATAGTTCGACGCCAGCAGAATCTTGGGCCGCGCCCGCATGCGCACCAACTTGTGCGCGACGTTCAATCCTTCGCTAAGCAGGCGCCGCGACTGCGTGATCAGCTCGGTATAAATCGTAGGAAGAAACGAGGAGTAGTAGCGAATATTGTCTTCGACAACCAGGATGACCGGCACGCCGATCGCTTGCGTATCGTGGAGAACATTGCGCTTGTCTTCGATGTACTTGACGATCGAAATCAGAATGCGCGCGTTGCCTTGCCAAAGAAAAACTCGTTCAATCTCCGTGACCGGGTTGCGCGCGATGAACTTCTTGATCTCGCGATAGTCATAGGCCAGCACAACCACCGGAACATCGAGCCCCGCAGCTTTGACCTCGCGTGCGAGTTGCGCCGCGTCCATGTCTTCCACTTCGAGGTTAGTGACGATCAGGTTGAAGCGCGGCTGAGATCGGGCCAGGGCAAGCGCTTCCGCTCCTCGGGAAACGTGAGTGATCCCGGGAACTTGCGAAAGATTCAGTTCGAGCGACTGCCCGATCAGTAACTCATTGAGTCGCCCGTCCTCGCGCAGAATGAAAGAGTCGTAGAGGCTGGAGACCAGCAGGATATCCTGCACCCGGAAGGGCATCAGATTCTCAAACCCCTCGAAGAGGCGCTCGGGGTCGACGATGGAGTCGGGGGTGTGGGTAACGGCCATCCGGCGAAAATTCGACCGAACTATTCTAAAGTGTCATCCCGACCGAAGTGATCGTTCGCAAAGCGAACGATCACGCAGTCGAAGGACCCGTGACTCCGGAGTTCGACAACGACTCGGCGGGTTTTCACTCCGCATCCCGATTTCGCAAACCCACGCACAGATATCGTGAGTCAACGCTTGCCGCGAGACAATCCAGGATCGAACCACTCGGGATTAATTTCTTTTAGGTCGAGTTCGCGTTGCATCCACCGGGCCATCTGAAGCCGCCCTTGTGACGTGAGCATTGCTTCAGTATTACGAAACTCGCCTTCTGGCGTTAGTCCGAAGAGGAGCCCAGCGTGAATGTGGTAGCAGGGCGACTCTCCCTCCAGACAATAGTAGCCGCCACTCCCGACCCAAGCACCAGGCCCAGCGTGCGCAAGGCGTTGACGGTCAAGGTCCACGTTTTGGAGCAGCCAGTGGCCCGCACACGCCGTTAGATGGTAAGCCTGTTTCGAATCGTTGTTGGGCGTCTCCCACTCGATGGTTCCGTCGAGAATTATGGACGCCGCACCGGCGAGAGCGAGGCCTCGCGCAAACCGCAGCAATTCCACGCGGGTATTCACGCTGTGTATCGATGAATGGGAGAAAACAATTCCAGGGATCGGGGTGTCGCTATCGGGCACAAACACATGGGCTTCTTGTGGTCCGGAGGGTTCAAGAAAGCTAAGCCTTAGCTCGGTAAGTCCGTCGCGGTGTTCAAGGGCTGAAGGCCTACTGACCTTGCACGGCGCAAATTGGGCAGCGCACGTGGTAGCCACAGCGAAGAAGGCAACGGCAAACTTAAGGCAGCGCCGCATCAAAATCTCTCCGAGCGATCCCGTAATTATAGGGTGAAACGCACTCTGGAAAGGAAAACACAGGGTGGAAACTTCTTCCACCCCGCATCATAGCCACACAACAGTGCTACACCAAACCCTGATCCAGCATGGCATTGGCGACTTTCAGGAAGCCGCCGATATTGGCGCCGTTCACCAGATTGCCCGGGGTGCCGTATTTCTCGGCCGTCTCGAAGCAATTCTTGTGAATGGCGATCATGATTTTGTGCAGCTTGTCGTCCACTTCTTCTCGCGTCCAGCTCAGCCGTTGGCTGTTCTGCGCCATTTCCAGGCCGGATGTCGCTACGCCGCCGGCATTCGCAGCTTTCGCTGGTCCGTAGAGAATCCCGGCATCCAGGAACATCTTGGTCGCTTCCAGGGTGCTGGGCATGTTCGCGCCCTCGGCCACCAGCTTGACGCCATTCTTGATGAGGTTCGCGGCATCTTTCGCCTTGATCTCATTCTGCGTGGCGCTCGGGAACGCGCAATCGGCCTTGATGTTCCACAGCGGACTGTGTTCCAGCTTGATGTCCGTGGGCATGAAGATCGCCTTCTTGAACTTCTCGCCGTATTCACGAATGCGTCCGCGGCGAACGTTCTTCAGTTCCATCACCCAAGCCAGCTTCTCGCGATCGATTCCGTCCGGATCATAAACAACGCCGTCGGAATCGGAGAACGTCACCGGCTTCGCTCCCAGATCAAGCAGCTTCTCGACCGTGTATTGCGAAACATTGCCGCTGCCTGAAACCAGGCAGAGCTTGCCTTCGAGCGAGTCTTTGCGCGACTTCAGCATTTCGGCGGCGAAGTACACGCAGCCATAGCCTGTAGCCTCGGGACGAATCAGCGAACCGCCCCAGTTCAGGCCTTTGCCCGTGAGCACACCGGTGAACTCGTTGCGCAGACGCTTGTATTGGCCAAACAGGAAGCCGATTTCCCGTCCGCCTACGCCAATGTCGCCTGCAGGAACGTCGGTGTCCGGGCCAATGTGCCGCGCCAGTTCGGTCATGAAGCTCTGGCAGAAGCGCATGACTTCGTTGTCGCTCTTGCCCTTGGGATCGAAATCCGATCCGCCCTTGCCGCCGCCCATGGGCAACGTGGTCAGCGAATTCTTGAACACCTGCTCAAAAGCGAGGAACTTCAAAATGCCGAGGTTGACCGAGGGATGAAAACGCAGCCCGCCTTTGTAAGGGCCGATTGCGCTGTTCATTTCGATGCGGAAACCGCGGTTTACTTGAATTTCGCCGCGATCGTCAAACCAGGGCACGCGGAACATGATAACGCGCTCGGGCTCGGTGATGCGCTCAAGAATCTTCGACGATCTATATTCCGGATGCTTCTGCAGCACCAGCCTTAGAGAATCGAACACTTCCTGAACTGCCTGGTGGAACTCGGGTTCCGCAGGGTTTTTCGCTTTTACCGTGGTCATTACATCTTCAATGTAGTTGCCCGGAGTTTTGATTCCGGGCGGTGTCATAACACTCATGGGATTTTCCTCCAATGTAGGGACTGCTCTTAGAATTTACGATTTGCTGGTTTGAATTTGGCACACGCATAAAACTTGGCCAACGATCTATTTAAGGCCTAGGGTCCGGTTTCCGCCGTGATCTGTGTCACCCGGTGCCGTGACAATCTTACGCCTAGAAAGTGCCAAAATCTGTCTTTTCTTGTGGAAGATAGGATCGCGCATCGGCTAGAAAACGGTCCGCCCGAGATTCCTCACCCCGCTGGAAAAAGCGCGGGGCTTCGAATGACGCTGGTGGAAGCAACCGAAAGCCTCGCTTTCGTCCCAGCTTCGTGGCATAGTTATAGACATTTGCGAGGTGCTGCATTGATCGAACAGGAAAAAGCGAACCGAATACGAATCTGGGGATACGCGCTGGGGATAGTTGTTTTTCTGGTTGTGGCAGTGTGGAAATTCACGACCCGCTAAGTCGCGGATTCCTGAGGCCCTACATTCCCAACTTTTTCACTTCTTCGTTGTAATACTTACGGTAAAGAATGTCCCATTCCTGGCTGCCCTCGAGAATGGTCCGCTTCTGATTCTCGATCTTGTGGCGGGCTGCCTGATCAATCTTCTCTTCCTGGTTGAGAACGTCCTCGAGAATCTTGCGCACTTCCAACCGGATCGTATTCCGGTCCTCGATGAAATCCACATCATCCATTTCGGCCAGCGCGTCCGTGACTACATGCGCCACCTTATTTACTTTGTCACGGCTTACTCTCACAGCACCGCCTTATACTTGCGCACCAGCTCGTTCTTCACTTTGCGAAACATTTCCTGATAATTGGCTCCGGTCTTCTGCATCTCGGTGGAATAGGCTTCCAAGATCACGCGCACCTCGTCGTTAATGCGATCCTCGAGCGAGAATTCTTCCAAGATTGCGGCATGAACTTTTTCCCCGACCGCAGCCGTGGCTTTGGTCTCAATAAGCTTGCCAGCAACCAGTTTTTTCGTGACTTCGCGGGCCAAATAGCCCACATATTCTTTGGAAAGAAGCATGGTGCGGATCGGAGGTTCGTCGTGAAACAAACAGTGTAGCACAAGGGAGCGGGCGTCAGGCGTCAGGCTTCAGCTGTTACACGTGGCGATATGACGCAGGAGAACCGTGACGGCATTCACGCTGACGACTGCACCCCGAAGCGTTAAGCCCAGCGCCCACAGTCTCCCGTTTGCCTGGATTCAGCGATACAATGCAATTATCCAGAGCCCCATATGCCTCCTGTTTCCGACGATCTCAGTAGCCTCAAAGATGATATGGTCGCCTTCATCGAAGGCCACGGCATGCGCCGCTTTCCCGGCTTCGTCGACTACGAGCAAGTGCAGAGCGTGACCTGGAAATCGCAAGGCAATCCTGACAGCTGGAAAGATTTCGTCGAACTGGCCAAAGCCGCGGCGGTCCCGTTCCTCACCATGGACTCGTGGCGACTGGAACGCGAGGAACTCGACGCCATGATCCAGCGCCTGAGCACGGCGGAGTTTACCAGCGACGATGACTTAGAGGATGCCCGCTGGCTGCGCACCTACGTCGGCAAGACCGGTTTCGTCCAACTCGGCTTCGCCCAGCAGGGCGTCATGATGGTCTACGAAGCCTCTACGCCGTGGTACGACCGTTACCAGAACATTCTCGAAATGGCCGACGATTTCGCCGGCCTCTCTATCGATGAACCCGACCAGGACGACGACAAGCCCTATTAAATGCTGCACTTCATGAAGTTTGGCAAGGGCTCTGACCCGTCCCGCAATGCTCCACGTAAGCACGGGCGTCGTTTCCGTCCATACCCAGCGAAGCTCGGCAGCTCCAAGTGGCGACGATATCAAACCTCGCTAAAACCTCGCGCCTACGATGCGAGTAAAATCAAATTTCCCCAACCGCTCACAATAAATTGAAATGGCTCCCCAAAACCGCTGACGAAGCCCAGATTGATCTTCTGGCCGCAGGTTTATTTTCGAACGCCAGTCTTGGCATCAAAACGTCGCGACTCGCCTCGACGCTCGCTCGCCTGCTTGTCATGCGTGGAATCGACGACTCCGAAACCGCAGAACGCTTTTGCACACCATCCTTGGCCCATCTGCACTCACCTTATTTGATGTCCGGCATGAAAACCGCCGTCGACCGCCTTGACGCCGCTATCGAGCGCAAAGAAAACATTTTGATTTATGGCGACTACGACGTGGATGGCACCACCGCTGTCGTCATCCTCAAAACCGCCATCGAACTATGCGGAGGTTCTGCCGACTTCCACGTTCCCCACCGCATCAAGGAAGGCTACGATCTTCGCGGCGATGTGATCGAGCGCGCTGCCGCCGCGGGCATTCGGCTCATCATCAGCGTGGATACCGGCATTCGCGCCTTCGCCGCGGCTGAAACCGCGCATCATCTGGGCGTCGACCTCATCGTTACCGACCATCATCTTCCCGGCCCCGACGGCATGCCCCGTGCGCTCGCGGTGCTGAATCCGAATAAACCGGGTTGTGAATATCCCTGCAAAGCGTTGTGCGGCGCAGGTGTTGCGTTCAAGTTAGCGCAAGCTCTGATGGAGCGCCGCCTCAGTCACCGCGATCCGGCCGCCCTGCTGAAGTCCTTCATGAAAGTGGTAGCGATCGCCACAATCGCGGACGCGGTGCCTTTGACCGGAGAGAATCGCGTATTTGCCAAACTCGGTCTCGAAGCTTTGCGCTCGGCAGTAAATCCCGGGCTCAAAGCGTTGCTCGAAGTCGCACAGGTCGGCGGCAGGCCGCTTACCTCGGGCGAAGTTGGATTCCGCATTGCGCCCCGCATCAATGCCGCCGGACGCATGGATGTCGCCCGCGACGTGATCGAACTATTCAGCCTGAAAGACGCAGTGCGCGCGCGCGAGATTGCCAATAAACTCGATCAGCTCAACGCTGATCGTCAAGCTGAAGAACGCAGAATTCTCGACGCGATCCATTCACGATTCGAGCAAGAGCCCGCGCTGCTCGATTCTTTCTGCCTGGTCATCGACGGTGACGGATGGCACCGCGGTGTGATCGGAATTACGGCAACGCGCGTGGTCGACCGCTATTGTCGGCCCACCCTCGTGGTTTCCCGCGATGGCGACGAAGCCCACGGCTCGGGCCGCTCCATCCGCGCATTTCACCTGCTGAATGCTCTGGAATCTTGCGCCGGACTGTTCACCCGCTTTGGCGGACACGCGCATGCCGTCGGCTTCTGCATGCCTGCGGTAAATCTGCCGAAACTCTGCATCCATCTCGATGCATATGCCCGTACGCACTTAACCTTGGCCGACTTCGAACCCATCCTCGATCTCGATGCCGAGTTGCCATTCGATCAAATCAACCCCGACCTGTTCCAGGTCCTACGGAGACTCGAACCTTTCGGCATGGGTAATCCTGAACCAGTCTTCGCCGCCCGCAAGCTTCGTTTAATGGCTCCGCCTCGCGTGATGAAAGAGAAGCACGTGAAGCTAAAATTGGCTTCCCAGCCACCCGAAGAAGGACTCAGCGAAGCCGCCGTGCTCGCCACTCCTCGATGTCATCCCGATTCGTCCGTTCTGCCGCGTCTCCACGCTCAGAGTTCAAATGCTCACTCGCGAATGTCGGTCACTTACGACGCCCTCGGATGGCGTATGGCCGAGCGCATCCAGCAAGCCGAACTGCTCCCCGGAGATGCTCTGGATATTGCTTTCACCCTCGATCAAAACGATCACACCGAATTCGGCGGACTGGAACTCTCGCTTCGCGATTTCAAAAGCCCAGAACATGCGGGGAGGAAACTGCGAGCCGTCGCCCAGAGGACAACTGGGGACTGAGGACTAATATCCGACAACCGGGATCAAGTAACCGCTTCAAAATAGCAGCAGCGCTCCTCCTGAAACGCTCCTGAGTTGTCACTGCCCCCTGCCCCGAACCACTGCTACACTCCCGGCGAGAGCGGGAGGTGTCGATGCGCAAATCCATTCTCGTCACGTTTATCATTCTTTCATTTTTTGTCACCGCGTTGGCAGAGAACAATTCTTACCAGCCAACGCCGGACGAATCGCAGGCATCCGCCTCGGCTACTGAAAGTGACGCGAGCAGTCGCCTGCCGGTAAAGCGCGTCGTGCTCTACAAGAATGGCGTCGGATACTTCGAGCATTCGGCCCGCGTTCACGGCAATCAGGATCTCGCCATCGACTTCACCACCAGCCAACTCAACGATGTTTTGAAGTCGCTGACCGCTGTCGATCTGGGCGATGGACGCATCTCGGGCGTCCGTTATAACTCCATCGCGCCCCTCGACGAACGCCTGAAGGCGCTGCGTCTGCCGTTCGGCGAGCAGCTCACTCAGGTCGATTTCCTCGCCGCGCTGCGCGGCGCGCGCGTCGAAGTGCACAACGGTTCAGACAATGCAACCGGTCGGCTCCTGAGCGTTGAGAAAGAAAAAAGATTCACCGAGAAGGGAGAATCCTACGAAGTCACCGAGTTCTCGGTCATATCCGACGGCGGCGACATGCGGAACTTCGATCTCGGACCCAGCACTTCAGTCCGGCTTGTCGACCATGACCTGAGCGACGAAGTTGGCAAATATTTGAACCTGATCGGCTCCTCGCGCGCCCGCGATCTGCGCCGCATGACTATCTCCGACATCGGCACCGGCGATCGCGAGATTTTTGTGAGCTACATCAGTGAAGTTCCAGTCTGGAAGAGCACTTATCGCATCATCTTGCCGGAAAAGCCGGGCGACAAGCCGCTGCTGCAAGGCTGGGCGATTGTCGATAACACCGTCGGCGAGGATTGGAGAGATGTGCAACTCTCGCTGATAGCGGGTGCGCCGCAGTCCTTTATCCAGGATATTTCTCGCCCGCTATACACTCGCAGGCCGGTGGTGCCTCTGCCCCAGGCTGCCATGCTCACTCCGCAGACTCAGGAGGCATCGATGAGTACACCCGCACCTGAGGTGGCACAGACGTTCGATGCTAACGCCGAAACGTCATTGACAGTGGAAGGCAATCCCGCCGCAATACATGGCGGAGGTGTCGGCGGTGGTGCGTTCCGCGCTCAAGCATCGAACGGCAATCTCAAACAATGGATTGCCCAGTCCCCCTTCGACGCCGTCGCCAAGCAGCAAGCAGAAGCCGAAGCCAAAGACCTCGGCGACTATTTCGAATACAACCTCAAGCAGAAGATCACGATTGGCAAGAATCAGTCCGCCCTGGTGCCGATTCTGCAATCTCCCATCGGCGCGGAGAAGGTCACGATCTGGAACGAAAACACTCGCGAAATTCGCCGAGCCCTGTGGATCACCAACAGCAGCGGTTTGACGCTCGACTCCGGAACTTTCAACATCCTCGAGAGCGATACTTTTGCCGGAGAAGGCCTGATTGAGACCGTCCATCCCGCCGAGCGCCGCCTCATCTCCTATGCCGCCGACCCCGCTCTGCGAGTCAGCATGGAGCAAGAGTCGAGCGAGAAACCCATCACCCGCATTCACATTGTGAAAGGCCTGATGTATCTTACTCGCGAGCAAAACGACAGCCGCAAATATACCCTGCACAATGCCGACGCATCGCCTCGCGAGGTGGTCATCGAGCATCCGGCGCGGGAAAACTGGAAATTGTCCGAGGGCCCGAAGCCCGAGGAAACTTCTGCCTCGTATCTGCGCTTCCGCGTGGCCGTTCCAGCCGGGCAGACCGCGAATCTTCAGATCGCGGAATATCATCCCGAGAGCAGCGAATTTGCTTTGACCAATCTCGACGAAAAACAGATTGCATTGATCACCCAGCAGAGGCAGATCACGCCCGCGATGCAGGAAGCCTTTCATCGCGTCCTGGATCAGAAAAATAAAGTCGACAGTCTGGGAACACAGATCAAAGCCCGCCAGCACGAGATCGAAAGCATCACCAAGGATCAGGCGCGGGTTCGCGAAAACATGAAAGCGCTAAAAGGCAGCGCGGAAGAGAAGGCTCTGCTGCAGCGCTACGCCCATCAACTGGATTCCCAGGAAGACCGACTGAACGCGTTGAACAAAGAAATATCAGATCTGCAGGAGAAACAGACCCAAGCCAGAAACCAACTCGACCAGATCGTGCAGCAGATTACTCTCGACGAAAGCTTCTAGGGCCGGCTTCAGGCTTCAGGCTTTGGGCTATGCACAACCTGACGCCCGAAGCCTGAGGCCTCAAGCCTGAAGTAAACTAACTTCAGATGCCCGCTCATCTATCCCGCCTGCGCCGCTGGTTTGCTGGCGCCATTATCGTCGCGGTATTGGTTGTGGCAGGAGTTTATTTCTACGCTCGTCAGCGCATGCAGAACGCTCTGAAGCAGGTGCCCGCAAAGATTGGCCTCGAAATCAAACAAACCGCGACCGGCTTCACCGTCTCCAAGTCTCAACAAGGACGCACCCTGTTCACCATCCAGGCCAGCAAGGCGGTGCAATTCAAGCAGGGGGGACACGCCGAATTGCACGAAGTGCAAATCACACTCTATGGAAGCGATTCCAGCCGTTTCGATCAGATCCGTGGCGCTGATTTCGAATACGATCAGCAATCCGGGAACGTCATCGCCAAAGGCGAAGTTCAAATTGATTTGCAGGCAAATCCCGGAGGTTTGCTGAATCCTGACCAGTCGCCTCCCACGAACCTCAAGAATCCCATCCACCTCAAAACCAGCGGCTTGGTATTCAACCAGAACACCGGAGACGCACACACCAAGGAGAGGGTCGACTTTGATCTGGCGCAAGCCATCGGCTCGGCTGTGGGCGTCAACTATGCTGCGAAGACCAACGTCCTCACCCTGCAATCGCAGGTCAATCTCATGTCCACCGGCGCTACTGCGGCAACCGTTACGGCTCTCCGGGCGACAATCAACAAGGATCCGCACCTGGTCTTGCTCGATCATCCCCATTTGCATAGTGGCGCGCGGCAATGCGACGCTGACGAAGCTACACTTTTTCTGCGTCCCGACAATACTCTGGACCGCGTTCTAGCCCACGGCAACGTGCACGTGAAAGCGGAAGGTTCGCAGCCGGCAGAAGCCCGATCCGAACAACTCGAACTCGTTATGGCGAAGCAACGTGAGACGCTGGGCACCGCGGTTTTTTCCGGCGATGTCCAAGCCCAAGTCGCAAGCGCACGGCCCATGGAAGACGCGCGTCCTCGCCGGTCAAATCCCACGAATGCAGCCACTCCCGCGGATCAAACGCCACAAGGGTGGCCCATGCAAGGCAAAGCCGGCCGGGTCGTCCTCGAATTCTCGGGGAAAAATCTCCTGACCAAAGTACACGCCGAAGATCATGTGAAGCTACTTCAGCATCAGACTCCAACGAGCGCCTCAGCCAGCGCGCAGGATCTTGAACTGACCACGCAAGGAATAGACTTTCTTGCGGCGAATCCACCCCGAGGTAACAAGGCGAGCCATCTCGACCGCGCTGAAACATCCGGCGCCGCCCAGATCGCCATTCGCCCCACCGCCGGCAAAGGACAGCAAACCCTGGTTACGGCAGAAAAGTTTGACGCTCGCTTTGATAACTCGGGACAGCTCACCGCAGTCCACGGCGCGCCGGACGCGCGCATCGTCAGCCAGAATCCCGACCAGCCCGATCGCGTCAGTACCAGTCGTATGCTCGACGCGACTTTTCAGCCCGGCGGTGGCATCCAATCTCTGGTGCAGCAGGGAAGCGTTACCTATGTCGACGGAGAGCGAAAAGCCTGGGGAACGCACGCCCGATATACTCCAGCCGATCAAATCTTGATCCTCACCGGCTCTCCCCGCGTGACCGACGGCGGCATGACCACCACCGCGAACTCCATGCGCCTCAATCGCGCCACCGGAGACGCCCTCGCCGAAGGCAACGTCAAAACGACCTACAACGACCTGAAGCCGCAACCCGGCGGCGCGCTTCTATCTTCTTCCAGCCCAATCCACGTGACCGCTCGATCGATGAGTGTCCACGGCAATTCGGCAATCGCTCTTTACGCCGGAGATGCCCGGCTCTGGCAAGATGCAAACATCGTTGAAGCGCAGTCGATCGAATTCGACCGCGACCACCGCTCCATGGTTGCCGGGGGAGCGTCCGCGATTGGATCAACGGCGTCGCAAACTGTTTCCACAGTCCTGATTCAAGCGGACAAAGTTCAGACCGCCGAGTCACAAGGCGAAAGATCCCAGAAAGCAACACTGATCGCCATCACATCCGCGAGCCTTACCTATGCCGACAACGAGCGCAAGGCTCACTTCGAAGGCGATGTCGTAGCCAAGGAAGCGGACGTCACCATCACCGCTAAGAAGATGGACGCATTTCTGCAAGCCCGCGGCATCGCCAACCAATCCCTTACCGGAGCCGGGAAACTCGACAAGATCGTCGCCCAGGAGCAAGTTGTGATCACCCAGCCCGACCGTCGCGCTACGGGCGATCTCCTTATTTACACCGCCACGGACGACAAGTTTGTTCTGACCGGCGGACCGCCTAGCATTTTTGATGCCGAACATGGCAAGATTACCGGGGTTTCGTTGACTTTCTTTAGACACGATGATAGGGTGCTGGTTGAAGGCAATAATTCATCCCCTACCGTCACCCAAACGCGAGTGGCACGATAAATGCGTACACTAGCCACCGACGAAATCGGCAAATCTTATCGCAGCCGCCGGGTTGTAAATGGTGTCAGCCTTCGTGTCGAGCAGGGTGAAGTTGTTGGTTTACTTGGACCTAACGGTGCTGGCAAGACGACAACTTTTTACGCTATCGTAGGTCTGGTTCCCCCTGATACCGGTCGAGTCCTCATCGACGACGACGACATTACCGACGTGCCCGATGTATTTACGGGCACGGCAGTATGGCATCAGCTATCTCCCTCAGGAAGCTTCGGTTTTCCGCAAGCTGACGGTCGAGGAGAACATTCTCGCCGTTCTCGAAGCTCAGTCCATCTCCTGGCACGAACGTCGCGAGAAGATGGAAAAGCTGATCGATCAATTGGGATTGGAGCACATCCGCCAGAACCGGGGATACGCTCTGTCTGGCGGAGAACGTCGCCGGGTCGAGATCGCCCGGGCTCTGTGCATCAGCCCGACATTTATTTTGCTGGACGAGCCTTTTTCCGGGATTGATCCCATCGCCGTGCTCGACCTGCAAAAGATTATCAGTGATCTGAAAGCCAGTGGCATCGGCGTCCTGATCACCGATCACAATGTGCGCGAAACGTTATCGGTCACCGACCGCGCCTACATCATTAATGAAGGCCGGATTTTCCGCCAAGGTACACCTGAGCAGTTAGGCGGCGACCCCGAAGTAAGGCGCGTGTACCTGGGCCAAAGTTTCTCGCTGGTGTAAGCGTACGTGGAGAGACGGGCGTCCCCGCCCGTCCCGCGAAGAACATGAGACGCAAGGTTTCCTTTGTGAACCTTCGTGTTCGGAGCCTGCCCTGAGCGAAGTCGAAGGGTGGTTCAAGCTTTTTGTTTTTAACGGCTGTGTAGTAGTTCAGAAAGAATGATCGAACCATGGTGTTGCTGCAGCACAAACTGAGCCTCAAAGTCTCGCAGAGACAGATCCTGACCCCGGGCCTCGTCCAGATGGTCAGCGTCCTTGCGCTCAACAAGCTTGAGCTTCGTGACATGATCACGGCCGAGATGGTGGAGAACCCGGTCCTCGAAGAACTGGAAGAGTCAGTACCGCTGCTCGACGACGTTGATCGCCGGGAAGAAGACCGCGACCATGCCCCCGTCGAAGAAAGTCCCACAGCTGCTGCCGATGCGGGAAAGAAAGATCCATTCGAAGAAATCGATTTCGGTTCGTTCTTCCAGGACTATCTCGATCCCGGCTATCGCAGCTCTCGCGAAATGGAGGACATCGAGCGTCCCTCGTTCGAGAATTTCCTTTCCAAGCCCGGCAGTCTGACCGACCACCTGGTATGGCAACTCGGCTCCATCTCCATGCGTCCCGAGGTGCAAGAAGCCGTCGAGCTCATCATCGGCAATCTCAACGAAGACGGATACCTGATCGCCAGCGACGAAGAACTGCTCGGGGTAGCGCCACCGGCTGCCGCCCGAGTCCGATGCCGCCGTCGTCGAGAATGTTTTCAAAGAAGCCGCCGCTCTGGGCATCAGTTCCGAACAGAAGTTGGCTCAACCAAGCGTGTCCGAGCAGGGCCATCCTGACTCGGCACCCTCCGAACTAGATTCCTTCGAACCAGAATCTGTTTTGAGCAATCCTGCCAGCGATGTTCCTCAGATATCTGACTGGAGTGAAGCTTCGCACGGCGTTGACCTTGCCGGAAGTGCCGCCGCCCCAGCAACCGCGCCCGAACCAGCCGCGGTCCAGCCGACGCCAGCTCCACCTCCGCGTCCCACGTTCCCCACGACTTTCAGCCTCTCCGATCTCCACGAAGCCATCGAAGTCGTAAGGCAGCTCGATCCGCCTGGCGTCGCGTGCCGCGATCTGCGTGAGTGTCTGCTGTATCAACTACGCTACCACCAGCGGCAACTCGAGTTGCACAAAAACGGAAACGGAGAATCCACCGCCCAGACCCTCACCGACGCCATTGCCATCGTCGATCAGCATTTGCGCGCCGTGCAAAACAAGCAATACAAGGAAATCGCCCGCGCCCTGGGTCGTCCGGCCGAAGCCGTACAGCAGGCGCTCGATTACATCCGCACTCTCGATCCGCGCCCCGGCCTGCGTTACAACAAAACCCAGCCGCGCCTCATCGAACCCGACGTAGCTTTCGTCAAACACGGAGACGAATGGCTGGTCGTCATGAACGACGAAGACGTTCCCCAGCTCCGCCTGAATCCTGCCTACAAGCGCCTGCTCACCAAAGAGACGAACGACAAAGACACGCGCAATTATGTGAAAGAGCGCTACAAGAGCGCCATTCAGCTCATCAAGAACATCGAGCAACGTAAGCAGACCATCGTCAAAGTTTGTTATAGCATCCTGGCCCGCCAGCAGGACTTCCTGGAAAAAGGCATTGACGAGTTAAAGCCGATGATGATCAAAGAGGTGGCCGAAGAAATCGGCGTCCATCCTTCGACCGTCAGCCGCGCCGTGTCCAGCAAATATGTCCACACTCCACAAGGCGTGTTTGAGCTGCGGTATTTCTTCAGCGAAAGCGTGAATGGTCCTCAAGGCGGCAACACCTCATTGCTCATCCTCAAACGCCGCGTCAAGAAGCTCATCGAGGAAGAAGATCCTGCCAGGCCGTTGACCGACGAGCAGATCACACGCCTTTTACAATCGCAGGGCATCCAAGTCACTCGTCGCACGGTCGCGAAGTATCGGGAGGATATGCGCATCCCGAGCACCCACCAGCGCAGAGTAAAGAAATGATGCGTAGAAGTTCTCTCGTGCATGTTTTGGGAACGGCACGACTTCAGTCGTGCCGCTCAGAAGTAATAAAGATGCGGGCTTTAGCCCCTGAGGAAAAAGGTTCCAAATGTAGTGCCCAGGTAAGGCAAAGATCGAAACCCAAGGAGGGGCGCTCATGAACGTGGAATACACCGGCAGGCATTACGAAGTCACTCCCGCTATCCGCAAGGAGGTCGAATCCGGCCTCATCAAAATCCGCAAAATCCTCGGCAACAAGTTTCCTACCAAGGTCGTCCTCGCCGTTGAGAAGCACCGCCACAAGGCCGAAATCACCATCAGCCCACGCAACGGCCCGCTAGTCGGACTGGCGCAGGCCGGTGACATGCCTTCGGCTGTCAGCGAAGCTCTCGAACATCTTGAGAAACAGGCGGTCAAATACAAGACCCGTTGGCGCACCAAGAAACGCCACAATCACAAGAGCCCGAACCCCAAGAATCAGAGCTCCAGAACCACAATTGCCGGAAAATGGAACGGGGACGCGTCCCAGGAGGCCGTGGGAATTGCCGTCGGCCTGTCAGAGCAAACTTCCATCGACGTAGTCGTACACAAATTTCCCGCCGTTGCCCGCACCACCGAAGTTCACCTCGTGCGATCGGAGGACGCAGTCGCCATGCGCCCCATGACCCTCGAAGAAGCCATCAAGGAAGCCCACTTCCGCGATCGCGACGTCTTCGTCTTCCGCGATCCTAAAGGCAAAGTCATGATCCTCCACCGAACCCGCGACGGAAAGATGGAACTGATCGAAGCCCCGTAGGACTGCGGCACAAACTGAGAACGGAGCACCACTAACTCTGATCTTAAAATAAAGCAGGCGGGAGATTTACCTACATCCCCGTCGGGCCCAAATCCAGTCCAGTCGCGGCCCTCGCTGGTGAGGTTGATTTCGGGTGGCCGGTCATCAGGGCGCACGTGCATTCTCCACCGATGCTGAGCAATAGGGAACAGTTTTCCTGTTGATGCACTGTCATTCTCAGATCAGTCATGATCGACAATACCGCAAGCCTGGCTGTCGACGACAGTAAAAGAGCACTGAATCAAGCTCTTCTGTATCCTCTGCGATTCGAACCGATCTATCAGTATCGGCTGTGGGGCGGCCGGCGTTTGGCCAGTTTGCTCACCGCTCCGCTGCCCAGTGGTCCGATTGGCGAAGCTTGGCTGCTTAGCGACCGCGATGACCATCCTAGCCGCATCGCTGATGGATCGTTCAAGGGGCAGACCATCGGTCAATTGCTGCAGCAGTTCCCGAAGCAAATAATGGGAAAGCTGGCCGGGCGCTTTTCCCGCTTCCCACTGTTGCTGAAATTCCTCGACGTACATGAAATGCTTTCGGTCCAGGTGCATCCCACCAAAGCAAACACGAACCTGCTGCCAGCGGGCGAGACCCCGAAGACCGAAGCATGGGTCGTGCTGGAAGCTGGGACACAAAGCCGCATCTATGCGGGCCTGAAGCCGGATACGACTGAAGCCGATCTGCGGCGGGCGCTCACCAGCGGCACGGTGGCGGACCACCTCTCATGCTTAACCCCGAAGCCCGGCGAAGCTGTTTTCCTGCCGGCTGGGACGGTGCATTCTCTTGGCGGAGACCTCGTGGTCTTCGAGATTCAGCAGAACAGCGATGTGACGTTCCGCCTGTATGACTGGGATCACATTGACACGAAGACGGGAAAGCCGCGGGCACTCCAAGTCGATAAGGCGATGGCCTGCATTGATTTTGCGGAAGGCCCGATTGGTTGGGTGGCGCCCCTGGTGGAGACCACGACCCCCGTTGAACGCGAAAGACTATTTAACTGTGAACATTTCGTTCTGTGGCGCTTGCGCGGACAATCGCCGTTCACCGTCGGCGCCGTGGGCGTCCCGCGCATACTGGTGTGCATCGAGGGTGCAGGGCAAGTTGAGCATGGACGTGCCACTTATGCCGTCGGAAAAGGCGACGTATTCGTCTTGCCTGCGGCGATCGGAACATGTGTTTTTCGGCCCCATGGCGTAGTGAACGTGTTGGAGATTGCGCTGCCGGACTGAAATCGACGGAATTCAGAGGGCGATGCATAGCGAAAAAACTAATTGTGTTCGATCTGGACGTCACACTTGCCGAAAGTGGATCGTCTCTGGATGCTGAAATGTCAGCACTGCTGCATGACCTTCTCGCGGTTATCAAAGTGGCCGTGATTTCCGAAGGCGATTGGCCGCAGTTTGAAAAACAATTCGTCTCCAGCCTTCCGCCTTGGGTCAGCAGGCCCCCTTGGAAGAAAAAGACAAATGGGACCCCGATGTCAGCAAGCGGGGAGAGATCAAATCGATCCTGGAGAAGTTTATTCCGGAATTCTCTGTGCGAACCGGCGGCTCGACATCTATCGACATAACCAGGCCGGGCATCGATAAAGCTTATGGCATCCGAAAACTGCGAGATCTCCTCGGTATTTCGATCGGTGTGGTCAACGGCCACAGGAGGCTCATCATTCGGATGCTTCCTTGGGTTTGGGGTTGTGCCAAGGGCCGTTTGAAGCGATTAGTGTGTTGGCCTCTTTCGGTCCCCAGCTACCGCGCTTGTAGGGACGAGCCCGGGGATGGTTCTTAAGGACTGGGTTGACCACCGCCCAGGCAGCCTCCACCGCGTCCTCACGGGTGAAGAGCGCTCCATCGCCGATCATGGCGTCGCCCAAAAGCCGCTGGTAAGGTGTTTCCTCTCCCTGCTGTCCTTCGAACAGGTATAGCTCTTGCTGGTCGCCGACGAACTGCTTGCCTGGGCGCTTGACACGAGCGGCGAGGGCGATGGCCGAGTTCGGGGAGAGTCGGAAGCGCAGGTAATTGGCCGGGCCGGTCGTCGGCGCGGAGTCGTCGAAAAGCCTCTGCGGCGGTGGCTTCAACTCGACCAGTACCTCGGTCGCGGTATCTGCCAGGTATTTGCCGGAACGCAAATACCACGGAACCCCCGCCCAGCGCCATGAGTCGATGAAGAGTCGCAGGGCGCAGAAAGTCTCGACATCGGAGTTCTTCGCCACGTCTGGCTCCTTCCGGTAGCCAGCGTACTGGCCGCGCACCAAGTCGGCGGACTTCAGAGGGCGCATGGCTTCGAAGACCTTAGCTTTCTCGTTGTGCACGGCTCCGAAATCCCTGTCGGCCGGAGGTTCCATGGCAAGCAGGGCAACGATTTGGAAAAGATGGTTCTCGATCACGTCGCGCAGACAGCCGGCAGTTTCGTAAAACTTGCCGCGCTTACCGACGCCGAAGTCTTCGGATAGGGTTATCTGGACGCTGGCTACGTAATTGCGATTCCAAATGGGCTCCAGGAAAGAATTGGCAAAGCGGAAGTACAGGATATTCATGATCGCCTCCTTCCCGAGGAAGTGATCGATGCGGAAAATTGAATCTTCCGGGAACACCGAGCGCGCTACGCGGTTGAGTTCCCGCGCGGAGGCCAGGTCACGTCCGAATGGCTTTTCGACAATGACGCGCGCATGCTCGGCGAGGTTCGCGGTGCCCAGTCCTCTGATCACGGTCTCGAAAAGCGAGGGCGGGATCGCGAGGTAGTGCGCCGGCCGCCGAGCTTTACCCAACTCCTTTTTTATCGCCGCGAACGTGCGCGGGTCTTTGTAATCCCCGCTTACGTACCTAAACAAGGATAGAAGACGGTGGAGAGCACGCTTGTCATCGATCCCGCCTGATCGCTTGATGCTGTCGGTCACACGTCTGTGCAGACGCTCAAGACTCCACTTAGGGAAGGCCACGCCGATTACGGGGACCTCGAGGACATTGCTTTTCACCATGGCATAGAGCGCCGGGAAGATCATCTTGTGAGCGAGATCGCCCGTAACGCCGAAGAGCACCAGAGCGTCAGAACGAGAGGCGGTCATCAGGCGCGTCCGTTTCTGGCGCCAGCCATTTCCTGATGGCCGCCGAATTGTGCCGATTGGAGTTGGTAGTTTCCATGCATTGACCAAGACCCCTCGAATAAAGCCTTCATGCCTGACCCTTTGATGCCAGTTATCGTCCGTAGATTTCGGTAAATTTCTCTTTCAACTAGGCGTGAACCACCGGCCAGTGTTCGCAGGAAGTCACATCACGAAATGCCAAGCCGAGCAAAGACAGGGATCTTCACTCCGTCCAGAATCAATCCGAAAACGATGGCGGCTCCAAACTCACACGCCAGGACGGGGACGGGCAGTGGTGCCATGGCAATCCCTCGAATAGCCAAGGTTGAAATAATAAGAACGTCGGCAACAGAGGACGCTACCAGCCATACCGTCGGCCGCAGTCCCCAAAGATGGCGACGTCCTCGCATGGCGTAAATTGTGGCTTGGCTGCCATAAACGATGGCGACAACGGAAAGCGTTCTGAGTGCATCTATTCCGAATTGCATTTCGAACTTGCCGACCGCCAGGACAGCTACACAGAACGCTAAAAAGCAGGCTCCCAGAATGGCTCCTGCGGTTGTGATCCTGCCCACTTGCCAGGAATTCGGCATCGGCGATGGTCGCACTCTGTCCGTGGTCAACGACATGGCAAGAAAGTCGCCTGTGATCATCACGATCACCATTAGCATAGGCGTCAAAACCGCGTGTCCGGTGATGACCAGGCCAATTGCCAGCAAAAGCACCTGCACGATCTTCTTGAGAACGGAGTTCAGCGTGTAGGTAAGAATGCGCTGAAACGTTGTCCTGCCCTCTTTTACCGCGGCGACGATGCCGCCAAGCCCAGCCTCCGTCAGTACAATACCAGCCGCCGATTTGGCGACATCCGTTGCCGTCGATACCGCAATCCCCATCTGCGCCTGACGGAGTGCCGGTGCATCGTTGGCGCCATCGCCGCACATCCCAACCGTGCGCCCGTTCTTCTGGAAGGCCTTGACCAGGTTAAATTTTCCTTCCGGAAGAATGCTTGCGAATACCGCGAAATCCTCCGGTTTTACGTCTTCAGGGATCGGTCCGGGCGGGCAAACAGCACCATCCAATCCGACTGCGTGAGCGACGATTGCTGCCGTAGCCGGAGCGTCACCCGTCACCATCACCGTGCGCACGCCCAGGGTCTTGAGCTCCGAGATCAGAGAGATCGAATCCCTACGGGGTGGGTCGCTGAGCGCAATAAGGCCCATAAGCTTCAGAGATGCTGCGGGGCCGGCAGCTACCGCCAACACTCTGAAGCCTTGCTTTTCAAGTTCGTTGGCTAAACCGGCCGCGGTGGGCGATGGGGCGGTGAGGCTCGCGACGACCGTGAATGCTCCTTTCACGATGCGCTCCACGCGACCGTTTGCATCGGTTGCTGTTGCTTCGGATGTTTTCTTGGCCGGGTCGAATGGCACAAACGTGATTAGCTTTGGCAGGTCTGATGCCGGCTTATTTTTGGAGGCAGAGCGAATCGCCGCATCCACCGCGTCATCTCCACCCTCGGAACTTGCGAGTGCCGCCGTGCCGAGAACGTGGGCTTCGTCGAACCCTGACATCGGTTTAACACTGGTTACGGATAGTTCATTGCGGGTCAGCGTCCCGGTTTTGTCCGAGCACAACACATCGATCGTCGCAGCTTCATCTACAGCGGAGAGCCGCGTTGGAAGGACGCCCAGCTTTGCCAGGGATCGCGCTCCGAGCGCTGCCGCAAGGGTGAATGTTGCCGGCAATGCCACGGGTATCGCCGCGAGAACCGACGTGAGCAAAAGCGGGATGATCTCACTCCACGGCATCGCATGAAAATAGGCATACGCCCCTATAGTAAGGATGACGACGCCATTGAAGATAGCCAGATTCCGCACGATGCGCAGCACAGCTTTCTGCTGCGAACTTGAAGCGTGCGCGGCTCGCACGAGCTCTGCCGTACGGCCAAACTTAGTATGAACGCCAGTGGCTGTAACCACAGCGGTCGCTTCACCACGCCGTACCAGCGCTCCCGCGTAGGTATCAACGCCTGGACCAGCTTCAATCGGCAGAGATTCGCCCGTGAGCATGGATTGATCGAGCAGGACAGATCCCCCGACCAAATGCACGTCCGCCGCAACCACGCCACCGAGCGACAGCTTGACGAGATCGCCACGCACCAACTGCGCAGCCGGCACGGTCTTCCATATCCCATCGCGCTCGACAGAGGCATTCAAGGCGAGACGCGAGTTCAAGGCTTTTAGGGTAGCTTGGGCGCGGCCCTCCTGGAAATAGGCTAGCGCCGCGTTGAAGACCAGCAGGCCCGCAATAATCGAGGCCTCGAAGTACTTGTGCAGCACGAACTCAAGCACAATCGACGCTTCGAGCAACCATGGGACGGGCGCCCAGAACTTGGCCAATGCATTTCGAAGTGGATGAGCGGAAACATCGGGCATCGCATTGGGCCCGTCTTTTTGAAGACGGCTATGTGCTTCAGCGCTAGTGAGCCCGTTCAGGGCAGTGTTCTGAACCGGCTTTGCGGGTGGCTCCGATGGCGCGACTTCGACTTGTGCGGCCATAATTTGCTATGTGAACGCTGTATCTGCTACCACGACTGTTCAGGATTGCGAAGTGGAAGCCCGGCAATTTGCAGCCGGTTCGACGAGCGAAGAAGCAATGGCGCACGTTCCACGGAGTTGCTCGACACCTATCTTCGTCTATCAGAGCATGGAAGACTGTGCTCTTTTAGACATGTTGGCGGGCCCTCGAATTCATCAATTCGAATCTCCACTCCCTCCGGCTTGTGTTCGTTTAGCTGTCGCTGAACAAGTCTCCGCGAGGATGCCCTTTGGCCAGCGGCGGGGGAGAGTTCGGCTCGGTGAAATCAGCCGTCCAGTGCCAGTTCCTGATCTCCGGCATATCTTCCAAGTGCTCTCGAATGTAGTCGTGGTGTTCATACAGCTTCCGGTTGAACGTGTCGACTACGTCTGAGACCTCTGAGCGCAGCCTTGAGACGTACTTCAGTGCATCAATAGCAAGGTGAAACCGGCTCATCTTATTCAGCACTACCATGTCGAACGGCGTCGTGGTCGTGCCCTGATCCATGTAACCGCGCACATGGAAGCGGGCTTCATTGGAACGCCCATGAACCATGCTGTGAATGAGCCAGCGATTGTTGTGGAAGGCAAAGATGACAGGTGCGTCTTTAGTGAATAGAGCGTTGAAAGACATGTTATCCATGCCATGCGGATGATCATCCGGGCTCATCAGGATGCTCAAATCAACCACATTGACAACTCTCACCTTGATGCCGGGAACATACTTCTGCAGAAGCCATGAGGCCGCACAGATTTCGATGGTTGGTACGTCGCCTGCGCAGGCCAATACGACGTCCGGTTCTCCACCTCCGTCGTTGGTGGCAAACTTCCAAATCGACGCTCCTCGCGAGCAATGTTCGAGAGCTTCGTCCATGTTCAGCCATTGAAGCTGAGGCTGCTTTCCGCAGGTAACGATATTGACGTAGTTGCGGCTCCGCAGGCAATGGTCGAAGACACTCAGCAAGCAGTTGCTGTCCGGGGGATAGTACACGCGGATAGTTTCACTCCTGCGCGCCAGTGCGTTGTCTACAAATCCAGTCGCCTGATGGCTGAAACCGTTATGATCGTTTCGGTAGGCGTGACTTGTCAGCAGAACATTCAACGATGCCAGCGGTCGGCGCCATGGAAAATCGCGGCATTGCTCCAGCCATTTGGCATGTTGCGTCAACATCGAATCCACGACTTGCGCGAAGGCTTCGTAGGAAGACCACATGCCATGCCGCCCGGTCAACAAGTAGCCTTCGAGCCATCCCTGGCAGCAATGTTCGCTCAATACTTCCATGACGCGGCCATCGGGGCTCAGTTGGTCATCGATCGAAACAGTCTCTGCCATAAAGCAACGATTGGTAGCTTCGAGAACGGAGTTTAAGCGATTGGAGTCCGTTTCGTCAGGACAAAACATGCGAAAGTTTGTCGGATTTAACTTGAAGATGTCTCTGAAAAAATCACCGAGCTTGCGTGGAGCTTCCGCGACCACTTGACCCGGTCCTGGGATCTCCAGCGCATAACCTGTAAAGTCTGGTACGTCGAGCGCGGTCAGCAGTCGTCCGCCGTTCACGTGAGGATTCCCTCCCATGCGGCGATCGCCAATCGGCGCGAGCTCTGCTAGTTCGTCAATGAATTTCCCCTTTTCATCGAAGAGTTCCTCCGGCTTGTAGCTTCTCATCCAGGCTTCGAGGACCTCGAGATGTTCGGGGTTTTCGCGCACCGTAGCGAGAGGGACCTGATGAGCACGGAAGGTGCCTTCAATCGGGATTCCGTCCACTTCTTTCGGACAAGTCCAGCCCTTGGGAGTGCGCAGAATAATCATGGGCCAGATTGGCTGCTTCTTGAACCCGCTCCGGCGCGCCTCCTGCTGGATGGCTTGAATCTCGGCATAGCAATCGTCCAGTGTTCCAGCCAGGCGTTGATGCACGACTTCAGGATCGTCACCTTCCACAAAGTAGGGCTTGTAGCCGCGTCCTATGTACAGAGCTCTTAAGTCTTCGTCGCTCGTCCGTCCCTGGACGGTCGGTCCGGAAATCTTGTAGCCATTGAGGTGCAGAATCGGAAGGACAGCCCCGTCCCGCACCGGATTTAGAAAGTTGACGGACTTCCAGCTTCCTTCCAGCGGGCACGTCTCGGATTCTCCATCGCCAATGACGCAGGCAACGATCAGGTCGGGATTGTCGAAAGCGGCTCCGAATGCGTGAACCATCGAATAGCCCAATTCCCCGCCCTCGTGCATGGAGTTGGGGACGTGAGGTCCGCAATGGCTGGGTACACCGCCCGGCGTCGAGAACTTCCTGAAAAGAAGTCGTAGGCCGTTCTCATCCGGCGTGATCTCCGGATGGACTTCGGTATAAGTGCCTTCCAGATAAGAGTTGGCGTTGAGCGACGGCCCGCCATGTCCCGGACCAGCGATATAAATGATGTTGGCATCGTGCTCTTTAATGAGGCGGTTCAGATGAATGTAGATTAGGTTTTGTCCCGGTGAAGTTCCCCAGTGTCCGAGCAGTCTTGGCTTGATCTGTTCCGCTTTCAGCGGCTCTCGCAGCAGTGGGTTTTCAAACAGGTAGATCTGGCCGATGCACAGATAATTCGTGGCGCGCCAGTAACGATTCATCTTGTCGAGCGTGCCCGGCGTCAGCGGACCCTTGGGTTTTGCCACGCTTTTGGGATTTTGGCCATTTGCCGCGACGGCGGTTGACAAAGCCGCATCGAAAACAAACTTAGCGGGCTTCGCAATCTGATCCAGATTCCTTGACCGTGATTTTCCGCCGGTATCCTGATCAACCCTGATTATTTGCTCTTTAGCTGGCATATTGATTCTTTCTCTTGACTCCTCTAACCGAGGCTGACCAGCCCAGAAGCGGCTTCCAACCTTCTCTATGATCCGCCCTGCACCTGCTGCAAGAGCTGTTCATCGATCTGCTGCAGCGACGCTGGAATCTTTGCATAATGCAGTTGCTCCGCAGGGTCCTGCCCGCCCGTGATGATGTACTGGACGAAGCCCTTAATCGCCCCCGCCTGGTTGGGATCCTTTGCGTGTTTTGGCACAAGCAGGAAGGTGAGGCCACTGATGGGATAAGCATTTGGCGCGGACGCCGGAGCATTCACGATTGGCATGCGCACGTCTTTCCCTAGCTCGCTGGAAAACGCATCGATAGCGGCGCTCGTTCCCGCAGCCGTCGGGCTCACGTATTTGCCCGCCAAGTTCTGGACCTGCGCGACTGGAAGATGGTTCTCCTCGGCATAAGTCAGCTCCACATACCCGATTGTGCCGGGACTCTGCTTAACCACTCCGGTCAACCCCTCGCTCCCCTTGCCCCCCAGCCCGACTGGCCACTTCACGGAGAGACCCTGGCCGACCTGGCTCTTCCATTTGGGGCTGACAGCGGCGAGATAAGTCGTGAAGATGTTCGTGGTGCCGCTGCCGTCGGTGCGATACACCACGACGATGCCCTGCTTGGGAAGATTTACTCCGGGGTTGTCATTCTTGATTGCGGCATCTTGCCAATTCTTGATGGTGCCGAGATAAATACCCGAGAGCGTCTTCGCGCTCAGCTTCAGCGGCTCTTTGATCTGTTCCAGGTTATAGGTTATGCATACCGGGCCTGCGCTCTCCGGGATCTGCACCAAAGCAGGCATCTCCTTCAGCTTTTCGTCATCGAGCGCGGCGTCGGATGCGCCAAAGTCCACCATCCCGTTCTTGAGCTGCTCAATGCCTCCGCCGCTGCCAATCGACTGATAATTGATTTCTACTCCCTGATGGTTGTGCTGATAGGCTTGAACCCATTGCATCATGACGGGATAGACGAACGAACTGCCAGCTGCTGTAACACGAGCGCGATTGGCGGCGGCTAGGCTCGGTGTTGTACCGGAGTTACAGCCAATCAGCACGATTGCAGCCAAGAACGGAAGGAAGAGAAGACGAAACTTCATACGCACCCCTTTGTCATTGCGGGAGCAGGTCGCGACCGGGGCTGGTCGAGTTCCTCGTCATCAAAAACTCTAGCACACCACTCTCTCATCCTCAACTCACCAGGTCTGAGCAATAGTGGACACTTCCGGGCAAACGTTGAGGGGCTAAGACGTCAATGTCATCGGGAACGACTTTCGACCTCGACTTGGCAGCGCTCGTGAAAGAAATGCCATAATTTCCACCGTCAGAAGAAGCCACGCGCCGCGCGAAAAACGGCGACCCAATCTTCCGAAACAACAAATAAGCGCGAACATGCTGGAAAATTCATGTTCCCGATGGAGCGCTTTCATCGTGGCTTTCTTCGCGCGAAACGTCCGTTACAAAGCCAGATTTGGTCGATCAGCTTTTCAATCGAGCGAGAGGCTGGTGCGGATTCTTCTTCTCCTCGCGCGTTTTGGCAAGGAAGGCGCACCGAGACTCTAATTCCTAAGATCAGTCAGGAGACGCTGGTGGAAATGATAGGCACACGACTCGTTCGCGAGTCAGTTCTTTCATGAATCGATTTAGGAAATTGGGCTTCATTCATATTGGTCGGGGCGATAGGATTTGAACCTACGACCCCCTGCGCCCAAGGCAGGTGCGCTACCAGGCTGCGCTACGCCCCGACATAACTAGCAGAATTGATTCTAAAGCACTTTCCAACTTTGTGACCACTCCGGATCATGATTTCCGGCCTCGAACGTGTCAAAACCGGGCCAAATCCGCTCACTGCACCGTGACCGTGCCAATTGATTCACCACTCTCCAGCACCATTTCGCTCGCCCGGCGGTTAAGTTTCTCCCGAGCTTCGTGGTTTTTACTGCAGAGCTTTGTGAGGAAGTTCTGGACTTGACAAATCACCGTCGCAGCATCATAATTGAGACTAATAGTCATTTATGGTTATTAGTCGTTTATGAATAAGGGTCACATGCCCCACTCGGTCGCTCTCATTGAAGCTCTCGCCTCCGAGAACCTGCCTCACTTGCAAGGCATGGGGCGCCGCCAGCGCCGCGCCGCGGAAACCCGAGTGCGCCTGTTCCGTTGCGCCCTTCAGCTCTTTGCCGAGCGTGGTTTGCCCAATGTCACCGTGGAAGACATCACCGAAGCCGCGGATGTAGGCAAAGGCACGTTTTTCAATTATTTCGAAAGCAAAGATCACGTCCTGGGTGTGATGGCAGAAATTCAGCTCGGCAAGGTACGAGAAGCCCTGACGTTGGCTGAATCTGGCAAGCAGAGCATTCAGTCAGTGTTGCATCGTCTGTTCCTTCGTGTCGCCGAGGAACCGGGGCGGAGTCCCGACCTCGCGCGAGCCCTGATCTCTTCTTTTCTGGCGAGCGAAGAGGTCCGCCGCTTTCTCGACACCAACTTGTGCGCAGGCCGCAAGATGGTCGCCCAGATGGTGGCCCTGGGCCAAAAGCGCGGAGAGATTGACTCCCGGGTGAAAAAAGAGAAAGTTGCGATTCAACTCCAGCAGGCGGTCCTGGGAACGCTGCTGCTTTGGTCGCTACACGGACGGCCTGCGCTCGACACGTGGATCGAAGAGAGTTTCCAACACTTTTGGAGGGCAATCGCCGTTTCCGATTAAGCGTGATTCGCAATGAAATTCAGTGTCCGTATTGTCGTCATCCTGTCGCTAGCGAGCCTGATCTGCGTTGCAATCAGCGCAGCCCAGGAACCAACGCCTTACCGCCTCACGTTACGTGATGCAATTCAGAAAGCACTACAGGCCAACCTCAGCGTGCTGGTCGCTGGCACTCAAGTCGAGGAAGCCGAAGGCACTCGGGTGCGCCGCTTGTCGGCCGCACTACTTCCGCGAGCACGCGTGCAAGACTACGCCAACTACCAGAACCGCTCCCTGGCCGCTTTCGGGATCACGGCCCCCGGCTTCCCTGCAGTGATTGGTCCGTTTTCGAATTTCGATTTTCGTCTGTATGCGGACCAGAATATCGTCGATCTTCAGAGCTATCGCAACTGGAAAGCGAGTGAACATGCTCTGGATGCCGGCAAAATGGACTACCAGGATGCGCGCGATCTCATCATCCGTTCGATTGCCAGCCTGTATCTGAACGCCCAATCTGCCGAGGCGCGCGTCGATGCTGCTCAAACTCGCGTGACCGACTCGGATGCCTTGTACAAGCTCGCCAAAGACAAGCACGATGCTGGCACGGCGACGGGCGTCGACGTGTTGCGCTCGCAGGTACAACTTGCGAATGACAAGCAGGCTTTGCTGGTGGCGCAGAACCAATATAAGCAGGCGCTGCTTGTCCTCGCACGCAATCTGGGCATGAGTCCGAGCACGCCTTTGGAACTTGCTGAGTCGCTTCGCTATCAGCCCCTAAACCAACCTCAGGCCCAGAGCCTTGTACCCGGTGCACTCCTAACGCGCCCGGATTACTTGTCCCTTGCCAGCCAACGCGAGGGGTTGGTCGAGCAACAACGCGCAAGCCACGCCCGCTACTATCCAAAACTCAGCATCAATGGAAATTATGGCGGGCTCGGCCGCAGCATCGGGGGCGTGCAGGGAGTTGGCGTGATTCAAGGCCAGATTGACTTTACGGTTTTTGATCGTGATCGCAGCGGCGAGGCGCAGGAAATTGCCAGCCGCGTTAAACGCATCGACGACCAGATCGCCGATCTGCGCCGCGGTATTGAAGAAGAAATACGCGAGGCGCTGCTGAATCTTGAATCGGCGAGCGAGCAAGTCGCCGTCGCCAAGGAAGGCCAGGATCTCGCGGAACGTGAACTCGAACTCTCTCGCGATCGGTTTCAATCGGGCACGACCAATAACGTGGAAGTGGTCACCGCCCAAGACGAACTTGCCCGCGCACAAGAGAATTACATTCTTGCCGTCTCGAGCCACGCTGACGCCAAGTTCGCGCTTGCGCGGGCCGCCGGCGATACGGAGAAGAACATCGGACAGTATGTCGGGAACCCGTGAGCGATTTGTCGACCGGGCCGTGATCAACGTTTACGCCCGAAAGGCTTGACTATGAAACGACGCATACCTCTGCTGATCCTCCTGGCCGCGGTGGTCGCGGCAGGAGTGTATCTTTACCCACGTCTGACCAAAAAGTCGGAACCCGAGAATTGCATCACGCTGTCAGGCAATATCGAAGCGCACGAGAGCCTGGTGAGCTTCAAGGTTCAGGGCCGTATCGTCGATCTGCCGGTTGAAGAAGGCCAGTCGGTTGAACGAGGGGCGTTGCTGGCGCGCCTGGATGATGCGGATTACCAACAGAAAGTCCGAATCGACGAAGCCACGGTTCGCGTGCGCGAATCCAATCTCGCCCTCACGCTTGCCGGAACCCGCGAGCAGGAAGTAAAGGCGTCGCAACAGAACATGCTCGATGCGCAGGCGGATCTGCAGGAGAAGAAGATCGATTACGACCGCGCCCAGCGCCTGTTCAGCAAGGATGAGGTTTCCGCTCAGGACCGCGATCTTGCAGATACCGCGTTGAAGCGTGCAGAGGCGACTTTCCTGGCCGCGCAACAACGTTACAACGAAGCGGTCGAAGGCAGCCGTAAAGAGGATATCGTGATCGCACGCGCCAACCTCAAAGAAGCCCACGCGAATTTGGGTCTGTCGCGAGTCAACTTAGACTACACAATTCTCCGCGCGCCCTCGACCGGCGTCATTACCGTGCGCGAGACTGAACTCGGAGAGGTGGTGGTTCCCGGTACGCCGGTCGTCACTCTCGCCGACCTCGATCACATCTGGCTGCGCGCCTATATCGCAGAAACTGATTTGGGCCGCATTCGCTGGGGCCAGGAAGCAACGATCACTACCGACACCTACCCGGGCAAGCAGTACCACGGGCGCATCTCATTCATTTCCTCCAGTGCCGAATTCACACCTAAGAGTGTGCAAACTTATAAGGAGCGGGTCACGCTGGTCTATCGCATCAAGATCGATATCGACAATTTCAATCATGAGCTCAAACCTGGCATGCCTGCTGACGCTCGCATCGATCTCGCCGCAGCCAACGCAAATGCACACCAACAGGGAACCGCAGAAACACAATGATGGAGCGGTCTCAATCCGCAATCGTGGCCGTGGGACTCACAAAGAGCTTTCCCAACGTGCGCGCGGTCGATCACTTGAGCTTTGACGTGCGCTCCGGCGAAATCTTTGGTCTGGTTGGTCCCGACGGCGCGGGAAAAACGACCACGCTTCGCATGCTCGCGGGCATCATGCCGCCGGATGAGGGAAAGGCCAACGTCGCTGGCTTTGATGTCGTTCGCGATCCCGAAGGGGCGAAACATCGGCTTAGCTACATGTCGCAACGTTTCGGGCTTTACGAAGACCTCACCGTTGACGAAAACATTCGCTTCTACGCGGACTTGTTCGGGGTGAAAAAGGCTGAGCGCGACGAGCGCTCCACGCAGCTCTTACAGGCTGCAGGTATGAGGGAGTTCCGCAAACGCCTCGCCGGGAAACTTTCCGGCGGCATGAAACAAAAGCTGGGGCTAGTGTGCGCGCTCATTCACCGTCCTCAGGTGATTCTGCTGGATGAGCCGACCACCGGTGTCGATCCGGTTTCGCGGCGGGACTTCTGGCGCATTCTTTATGAATTGGTCGCGGAGGGTGTGGTGATACTTACCTCTACGGCTTATCTGGACGAAGCTGAACGCTGTCACCGCGTGGCCCTGCTTCATCGGGGTAGGCTGCTGTTTTGCGACACGCCTGCGAATCTCAAGGCCAAGCTGCAGAAGGGCGTGTTGTCGGTAACGTCGGCCGAACCACGTAGATTGCGCAGCCAACTCGAGCATGCGCCTGGGATTTCCAGCCTGGTGCTAACCGGCGATGGCCTGCACGTCGTGGTTGACGACGCTGCCCGCCGCATTCCTGAGTTCGAGGCTCGACTAAGAGACGCGCACATTCCATTCGAAGCAATTCAGCAAGTTACGCCCACGATCGAGGATCTCTTCGTCGACGCGGTCAGTAGTGGAGCGTCATCCCGTGCCTGAAGAAAACAATTCTGTTGTGATCCAGGACCTGGTCAAGCAGTTCGGCGACTTTGTCGCGGTCGATCACATCAATCTCGAGATTAGAAAAGGCGAGGTATTTGGGTTTCTCGGGCCGAACGGTGCCGGCAAGTCCACGACCATCCGCATGCTCTGCGGTCTGCTGTCGCCCACTTCCGGTCGCGCGCGGGTTGCGGGATATGACGTTGGAAAACAGCCCGAATCCGTCCGCCAGAACATTGGTTACATGTCGCAGAAGTTTTCTCTCTACAACGATCTCAAAGTAATCGAAAACATCCGCCTGTTTGCCGGCCTTTATAGCGTGCCCTCAAACCAACTCAAAGAGAGGATCGAGTGGGCGCTGGAGATGGCGAACCTCAAAGGCCAGGAGAATCTGATCACGGGTACGCTCCCGGGCGGGTGGAAGCAACGCCTCGCGCTGGGCTGTGCGGTGCTACATAAACCGCCCGTCATCTTTCTGGATGAGCCGACTTCCGGAGTCGATCCAATTTCGCGCCGCCAGTTCTGGGACCTGATTCACCAAATGGCCGAGGAAGGCGTCACCGTTTTCGTGACCACGCACTACATGGAAGAGGCCGAGTACTGCAATCGTCTTGCACTAATTTTTCGCGGGAAGATGGTCGCCCTCGGAACGCCGTCGGAACTAAAGCGAAAATCGATGAAGGGTGAACTGCTCGTGGTCGAGTGCCAACCGCTGGGCAACGCGGTAGAAGTCCTGCAGTCGGCCCCGGACGTGATCGATGCCGCGGTGTTCGGTAACGCTCTGCACCTGGTCGTGCCCGACGCCGAGGCTGCAATCCCGCAGATTAAGAAGTACCTGTCAGATCACGGCATCACCGTCAGCCGGGCGGAGAAAATACATCCCACACTGGAAGACGTGTTTGTCTCTCTTACCACCGCTCGCGATTCGGGGAAGGAATGGACAGCATGAGCTTCACTCGCTTTATGGCAGTGGCTCGTAAAGAGGTCGTCCAAATCCTCCGTGATTCGCGCAGCCTGATTATTGTGTTAATCATGCCTGTGATTCTGGTACTGCTGTTTGGTTATGGAGTTAGTCTTGATTTGAAGGGGCTGCCGGTTTATGTGTACGACCGCGACGGCAGTCAGCAGAGTCAGGATCTGCTGAAGCGATTCCAGGCCAGCGAGTATTTCGATGTTGTGCGCGTCGTGAATAACTATCCCTCGCTGGTGCGGTCGATCGACGACGGCCACGCGAAGATGGGGATCGTCGTCCCGTGGGATTTCTCTCAACGCCTGCATGATGGCCGTCCAGTCCAGATTCAAGCACTCCTCGATGGCAGCGACGACAACACTGCCAATGTCCTCATTGGCTATGCGCAAGCGGTTGTCCAGGGCTATTCGTCAGATATGCAACTTGATTGGCTGCGCGATCGTGGCCAACTCTTCCAGCCCGCGCCGGTCAGCGTCGAGACCCGCACTTGGTACAACGAAGATCTCGATAGCAGCGCGTTCATCGTTCCGGGCGTGCTTGCCCTGGTTATGTCGGTGATCGGAGCGTTCCTTACGTCGCTCACCATTGCGCGCGAGTGGGAGCGCGGCACGATGGAGCAGTTGATTTCAACTCCGGTCACGCCGGTTGAGATCATGCTTGGCAAGCTGGTTCCTTATTTCATTATCGGAATGTTCGACGTAATCGTCTGCGCGCTGATCGCCATCTATTGGTTCGATGTGCCTTTCCGAGGTTCTTTTCTGACGTTGCTGGTCAGCTCCGCCATGTTCATGGTGGTTGTGCTGTCCCTCGGATTCTTTATCTCAGTGATCGCCAAAAGCCAACTGGCCGCTAGTCAAATCGCCCTGCTCGTGACGTTCCTTCCAGCTTTCTTGCTGTCTGGATTTCTATATTCGATCGAGCAAATGCCCGTGGTCCTCCAGTGGATCACTCGCATCTTGCCCGCGCGCTACTACGTTTCGGTGCTGAAGAAGATTTTTCTTAAGGGAACGCCCACGGTTCTCCTTTACACCGACCTGGTTCCACTGGCCGTGTTCACCGTCGTGCTGGCACTGCTCGCCACCAATGCGTTCCACAAGAGGTTGGCATGAGGAGAAGTTATGCGCGCCTCAAGCAGATGCTGATCAAAGAGTTTATCCAGGTTTTCCGCGACAAGCGCACGCGTTTCGTTTTGTTCGGTCCACCGATTATCCAGATGCTGATTTTCGGATACGCTGCCACTTTCGAGATCTATCATGTTCCGACGGTTGTGCTCGACCTCGACCACAGCCAGGAGAGTCGCGAACTGCTCTCCCGTTTTTCTTCCAGCCCCTATTTCGACGTACAACGCCAACTGACGGATCAACATCAGCTTGGGGATCTCATCGACGAAGGAAAGGCTACGGTCGGACTCGAGATCAATGCTGGCTTTGCCCAGAACCTGCGCAAGGGGCAGACCGCGCCGCTGCAAGTCATCGTCGATGCCACCAATTCCAATACCGCCCTAATCGCCTCCGGATACATCACGCAGATCGCACTCGGTGTCGCGCAAGATTACCAGCAAGACCGCATCTACCGCATCTCTCCGCAGATGTTGGAGGAGATCCCGTCGGTACAGGTCGAGCCGAGGCCTTGGTACAACTCCGACCTCAGAAGCCGCTGGTTTTTTGTGCCGGGAGTGATCGGCAGCCTCACACTCGTGTTGGTGGTTACTCTCACGGCCTTTGCCGTGGTTCGCGAGCGCGAGATCGGAACGCTGGAGCAGATTATGGTCACGCCCATCCGCCCAGCCGAGTTTATTCTTGGTAAAACGCTGCCCTTTTTTCTGATTGGTCTCTTTGACGTTTCACTGATTGCGACGGTCGGGACGTTGTGGTTCCGAGTGCCTTTTCGCGGCCAGATTGTGGTGTTAATGACCGGTGCGGTTCTTTTTTTGCTCTGCATGTTGGGCGTGGGCTTGTTGATCTCGACCGTGTCTTCCACCCAGCAACAGGCGATGGTGACGGCCTTCTTCTTTATTATGCCGGCCATCACTTTCTCTGGCTTCGGTTTCCCCATCAGTACCATGCCGCAATGGCTGCAATATCTCACCTATCTCAGTCCACTAAGATATTTTCTGGTGGTGCTACGAGGTACTTATCTGAAAGGCGTGGGTATGGAAATTCTCTGGCCGCAAATGGTTGCCATGGGCGCCTTGGGAATCAGCCTGCTCACAATCGCTGTTCTCCGCTTCCACAAAGCCCTCGACTGACGTTCACCCGCTACGTTTAACCGGCCGTCAGATCAGCGAGCGAAGTCATAACCAAAGCAAGGGAACAAGACCGAGCGCTGCAAGAGCTGCCAAAAGAGAAAGGCTCTGAGTGCCTGTCTTTCGATCCGCCAGGCTGTAGGCGTAAATTCCCTTTATGAGGTTGTTGCTGGCGGCAGCGATCAGAACGGCTGCCCCCGCGACTTTCAGAGGAGTGAGCGAACCTGCGGCCTGAGTCATGCCCAAGATAAACGGGTCCACGTCAGTGACACCCATAATCGCGGCCAGTGCGTTGACTCCCGCTCGCCCGAGGTACGTAACGGCCAACTGCGTGGCTACCAGCATTGCCAAGAACAGAAGAGCAAACAGAAAAGCTGCAAGAAGCTCGAGCGGATTATTCGGTTCAAACGCCCGCTTCACCGCGTCCGTCCTCGCATCTGGCCGACGCGACCAAATCCATCCCACGGTGATCGCAAGAACCGAAAGCACAAAAAAGGGGAGCACCAACAAGGACAAGAGATGGCGATTGAAAAGAGCCAGAAGGACAACTAAACGCAGATACATGACTCCCGATGCGATCAAAATCCCACCCGCGAAAAGGTGCGGATGCTCCTCATGAGCCGCTCTTCGTGACATGACCACGGTGGTTAACGTTGAGGAGTATGCGCCGCCCAGGAAGGCCGCAAGCACCACTCCGCCGTGTTCCTTGGTGAGCTTCTGCAGAATGTAGCTGCCATAGGAAATCGTGCTTACGGCGACGACGAC
The DNA here is from genome assembly GCA_963762385.1 of uncultured Acidobacteriota bacterium. Taxonomy (GTDB): domain Bacteria; phylum Acidobacteriota; class Terriglobia; order Terriglobales; family Acidobacteriaceae; genus JABDBE01. The sequence continues at coordinate 1,581,606 of CAVXKN010000004.1, forward strand.
CAGCCAAGTCTTAAAAGGATTGATGTGAAACGGCCCGAATTCCTGATTGGGCAGTATGGGTAAAATCACCGCGGTAAGAAGCAGGAACTTGGCGAGCGTGAGAATTTCTATCGGCGCCGCGCGGGTGGCGAGCTTCTCCAGACCTGTCTTGAGTTCCAGCAACAACAAACTGGCCACGCTCAGGGTCGTGGCGATCCAAAAATGCTCGTAGTAGACGAGCGCCCCCACCAGGTAAGTAGCAAGACCCGACATCTCTGACGTGACACCTGCAGCCTCGGCAGTAGAGAGTTTGTGCCAATAGGACAGTGAGAGAAAGGCGCCAATTACCAGAAAGCCGAGGGTCAACGGAACCATCTGCGTGCCCGAGAGAAGCGCGATCGAGTAGCCAATTAGTCCAATAAGCGGAAACGTGCGTACGCCACCGAATGCGTAGTACCCGGCTGTAGCCTTGTGCTCCTCACGCTCCAGTCCGATGAGAAAGGACAGGAAAAGAACGAGAAGGATTTTCACTGCTTCAGGTGGCAACCACCGGTAGAGTTCCATTCGATTCTCCACTTTTGAACCGTTCGCATTTTGTCACAACTCGGTCAAAGCTGCGCGTCCGGACAATCCGCGCTCGCGGGTCAGGGCCAATTCAGAGAATAAACAATGAGAAGGTGACGCAGGTCACATAACGTACGTGGACAAACGAGAGACAATTAAGGTGTGTTCTGATCCGGCTTGCTGATGTAAGGAGGACCCATGAAAATCTCCAGCTTGTTGTATGGGATGGGCTTCGCTGTTGTAGTTATTGTTGTCTTGCTTTTGATCATGGGCGTCGGCTTCCATCGTCCGGTCTCAGCTCAGGGAGCAGCTCTCTACAATGCCGCTGACGAGGTCGTGGTGTCTGGGCTCGTGCAAGAAGTGCAGGAGTTCGACTGCCCGGTGAGCGAAGGTGAACTGGCTACTCACTTAATGCTGAAAACGGCGAACGGAGTGGTACAGGTGCACCTGGCTCCGGTGCGGATTATGTCAGGCCAGAAACTGAGCTTCGCTCCGGGCGATCAGATTCAAGTGGTCGGCGCCAAGCTACGGCTCAATGGAACGAAAGGGGTAATTGCACGCGAGATCAGCCGCGGCAGTGAGACTTTCATTTTCCGTGATAACGAAGGCAAACTTCTGCTGGTGCAATAACCAGGGAAGCCGTGCTTATTCGGTCGTTTACGAAAGAGATCCGGGTATGAAAGTGAACCCGCATTCGTGATGAAGCTCACCGACAGACTAGGCCAGAAAGGTTTAGTAACAATTCAGGAGGAACTAAAAACTGAATACCGCAAAGTGGGCCCGGCTATGACAAGAGCGAGGACACTCGCTTAGCCGCCGCTCGACGGTGAACGGCCGGGCCCTGCATTCCCTGTACCGCCGCTCAGAGTCCGAAGCAAATTCGACCGCGCACGACTTGCGCTTGGAAAAAGTGATTCCAGAAATCGCTTTGTATCCAATCATGCATGCTCCCGTGACCTCAATCACATCGCGGTCACTTTCCCTGGGTTTATCGTATAAAGGGTGACCCTTATGTCTTCCCCCGCCATTCCTTCGTCGAGCATCGAAGATAGCTTGCGCCAGATGGCTCCGGTGCAGTTGCGCGCTGCCCTGGCGAATTTCCTGCCTAAAGGGGCTACGGCTGCCGAACAGGTCTGCGCGATTGAAGCCGGGTTGCGCAGCCCGGCTGGGCAAGCCATGCGGGACACAATGGCGCGATGGATTGTCGACGAGATCGTTCCAGTGGAAAGGTTAGTTCCGCAAGCTTACCTGAAGTGGCGTCCTCCGGTGCGGGACGCGATGATGTTCGTGGTGGCGCGGCTTTCGCCGGCACGCCTTGCTCCCAAGCTTCTGGAGCAGCTTGAGCTTCCGCTGGACACTTCGGCGGAAGTGCGGTTGCTGCGGTTGATCGCGAAAGTGCCCGGCTTGCAGAAACTGGGGCAAGTCATTGCGCGCAACCAGCACCTTCGTCCTGCGCTGCGAAATGCGTTGGAGCGGTTGGAAAATGGGATCCGCGATGTCCGGCCGGAGGATGTGGTCGCGATCATTCACCGAGAGCTGGGACCACGAGTCGAAAAATACAAGGTGCAGATTGCGCCGGCGATCCTCTCGGAGGCCAGTGTCAGCGCGGTGGTGCGCTTCACCTGGCGCAACCCGGAGAGCGGAAAGCGAGAACGAGGAGTTTTCAAAGTCCTGAAGCCGCACATTCCCGAATATTTTGCCGAGGACATGGACTACTTGCAGGGGCTGGCGCAATACTTCAGCGACCGGCAACACACTTACGGGTTTCCCGCGAAGCTGCTCCCCGATACTTTCAAGAAAGTCCGGCGGTTGCTGCGACATGAGGTCAACTTTGTTCGCGAGCAAAAGACGCTGCTCGAAGCATGGAGTCTGTATCGATCGATGCGCGGGGTTCGCGTACCTCGGTTGATTCAGCCGCTGTGTACACCAAGAATCACGGCGCTCACCGAGGAACGTGGGCTCAAAGTGACGAACGCGGCGGCGCGTCTGCCCGTGGCGCGGCGCAGAAAAGTTGCCGAGCAGCTCATCGAAGCCTTGATCGCGGTGCCGCTTTTGTCGTCGGAGGAAAACGCGATCTTTCACGGCGATCCCCATGCCGGCAATCTGCTTTATGACAACCGGACCGGCGAGTTGACGATCATCGACTGGGCGCTGCGCGAACGATTGAGCCGCGAGCAGCGCCGGCATCTCGCGCTCTTGTTTCTGATGGTAACTCTGCGCGATCCGGTCGGCACCTGCAACGAAGTCTTGGCGCTCAGCCAACTGCATATCCGAAGCACTTCAACGAGGGGGAAAATGATTGCGGAGTTTGTCACGCATTTTCTTGGCGAACTGCCGGTGGTGCGTCTGCCCAGCGGCGTGGATGCGATGCTTCTGCTGGAACGCCTTGCCATGAAGGGCGTTAAGTTTCCTGGACCGCTGATTATGTTGTCCAAGGTAATGTTCACGCTGGACGGAATTCTGGCCGACATCGGAGGATTCGACAGCGGCTTGGGCTTCGGCGTGACGATTGCGCGTCACGTGGCCCAGCATTGGATCGCGAATCGTAAAGAGTTTCGTTCGCCTTTGAAGACGAGAGACTGGGTTACACTTCAGTGCAGCGCTTTGCTCTATACCGGGCGTTTGTGGCTGCAGTGTGAGCAGGCGATTCTGGATCGGTTGTTGCCCGCCGGTTCGAGAGCCTTACACGCCTCCGCATAAGCGAGGATCTCTAGGCGGAATCGTCCCAGTCTGTTTCCGTCGCTGGTGCGATAAAGCTCATCGCCCGTTCAGCCAGAGCGGTAATCGTCAGGCTGGGATTGACTCCGAGGTTGGCCGACACCACAGACCCGTCACAGATGTACATATTTTTATAGTTGAAGACGCGATGGCGAGAATCGACCACGCCGTGGGTGGAGTCGTCCGCGATTACGCAGCCTCCGATGCAATGGGCCGTGCCGGGAACGTTGAAGAGGATTTCGGGAAGCATGCTCATGGGAAAACCACCGGTGAGTTGCGCAAGCGTCTTCGCAAACTCGTTGGCTTTCGGAATATAGGTCGGGACTTTCTCGCCGTGGCTGACCAGAAACTTGCGGAACGGCCAGAACCAGGGGCGTTGCCAGCGCATCTCGATCTCTCCCTCGAGCGCTTGCATGCACAACAGAATTACAAACTCGCGAGCCCAACCTAGGGGCTGCAAAACCCGCACCGTCTTAAACGGGTGCCGCAGCATAGAGGCTGCGACGTTCCTCACCCACAGTGCAATACGTTGCGGACCGGGACGGCCGTCGGTCAGAATCGTAGTGAGAAATCCCATTGCATCCGAGCCCCGTGGATAACGGACTGCTTCAATGTGAGTGTGCTCGTCAATGTAGATGCCGGAACCGATCGCAATGCCCTCCGACACGTCCTGAGAATAACCGGGTGTGCGCGCCCCGATGAGCGATTCGGAATTGGTGCGCACATGTTGGCCGAGCTGGCCGCTGATCGCAGGCAACGATCCTTTTTCTTTGAACTGAAAAAGAAGTTCCATCGTGCCTAGCGACGACGCCGAGAAGACCACGCCGCGGCAGGTGAAGCGGCGGGGATGGCGACGAATCCACGCCGTGGATTTGACGGTGTTCACTTCATATCCGGCGCTGCCATCGCTGGCGCCGTCCAGCGGTTTGACGTCAACCACTCTGGCCTCTGGAAAGATCTGCGCTCCATGCTTCTCAGCTAAATATAGATAGCCCAGGTCCAATGTATTTTTCGCGCCGTAACGACAGCCCATCATGCATCCACCACAGCCGATGCATGTGGTCCGTGCCGGACCTTCGCCATCGAAGTATGGATCGGGGAAAGTCTGATTGCCCGGTTCTCCCTCCCCAGGCTCGAAAATGCCTACTCTGGTGCAGTAGAAAGTGTGGCCCATGCCTGAAGCTTCTGCGGCCTTCTTCAAGAGATGATCTGCGGGGCCGAGGATTTTGTTTTCCGTCACGCCCAACATTCGCGCGGCGGTTTCGTAGTGGTGGGGCATTTCCGCTTTCCAGTTGGACAGGCCCGTCCACGATCCCGCTTGCCACACTTTCTCGGGTGGCTGAAGCAGGGTGCAGGCGTAGGTGATGGATCCGCCGCCGACGGCGCTGCCATGGAAGATCGTGGCGTGCCGGAAGAACTGAATGTTAAAGAAACCGCGCAAGCCGAGTTTGGGACGCCACAGCCAACGATGGAGGGACCAACTGGAGCGCGGCAGGTTGTCCGGCGTCCAGCGCCGGCCCATTTCCATGACTGCGACTCTGTAGCCTTTCTCCACCAGGCGATGCGCCGAAACGCTGCCACCGAAGCCGGAACCGATCACGATGAAGTCGAAATCGAATTGGTTCAGCTGGTCCATACGCATCGCACACGCAACTCACTACGCGCAGTGAGAGGCACAGTCGAAAAAGTGGGCTGGGACAGTTAAGGGGATCGGCGACTTCGGACACGGCGAGGCGACCACAGTTCGCACTAAAGTGTCGGCAAGTTGCCACCAACCGTGGAACACGGCGCCGCCGGTATACCGAACCCGCAGCGGGCTCCAGCCGTTGAGGTCGAACGAGGCATCGAACGGGTCAACGACCACGCATCGAGTGTCGAGCCGCAGCCCCGTGCCCAGCGCTTTGAGCGCGCTCTCTTTCGCGCTCCAAAGCAGGGCCAAAAGCCGAGGGCGGTCGCTGGCAGAGGCGCGCGCAACCAACGCTTGTTCTTCGCTGGTGAAATAGTCGGCGACAAAAGCGTCGCTACGCGGCTCGACCCTTTCCAGATCACAACCCATTTCCGCGTCAGACATGGCCAGGGCACATGCGGCAACCCCGGTGCGGTGGCTCAACGAAATTGTGACTCCGGCCGGCTGGTTGACGAAGAAAGCCTCGGGCGCACCAGACTGGGCTGGACGTATCTCCATCTTCTTGAAGATTCTAGGGTGAGCCGGCAGATCCAGGCAAACTGATAACGCGTGTTTCGCCGTCCAGCGTCCCAGCCGCCAGTCAGCGCGGCGCTTGGCGAAGCGCATTCCTTTCAGGCAGGCTGACTCGTTTGCACTCAACCAATCATTTTCAGTGGGTACGTCAGCGTCAGTTTGTTCCAGCCAATAGACGTTCATCCGACTCCTCTTGGCCAAGACTAGGCCGCTTGCGTGATCGCGGTTTCCAATATTTCTGAAACCCCGGTTTCCGGTTGCGCGGATTTCTGCTCTCTCGCGATGCCGCGTTCGACCGCATGAATGAGATAAGGACGCAGGTCCGCAGGCGGAATAATGCAGTTGAGTGCACCCACGTCGAGAGCCCGCTGCACGCAGTGTACGCGGTCAAATTCAGCAGCCATCTCGCCTAGTTTTTCCGAGTGGATGACTTTGAAAAGCTCGTCCCACTGGGCACGCAATCGGCCTTTCTCCGCACCCTCGGCTTGTGCCATCGCCTGGTTCAACGCCTGGAGGCGGACATCCTTTTTAGTTTTGGCCTCGACTTCACCGGCGAAAACCACCGCCGCCGCTGGAGCGCCGCCGATGACAGAGGCATACGTTCCCTCCAAGGCTGCCACTTCGACGCTTTCATTCAGCGCTCGCGAGAAGACCACGTACGCACCACCGTGATAACGCGAGATCACGCAGAAGACGATGGGGCCTTTAAAGTTCACCACGGATCTCCCGATCTCGGCGCCGTATTCAAGTTGCAGTCGGCGCATCGACTCCGGCGACCCATCAAACCCCGACAAGTTGGCCAGCACGACCACGGGCCGATTGTTACTGGCGGCATTGATCGCGCGTGCGATTTTCTTGGAAGATTGCGGGAAGAGCGTGCCCGAAGTCCACTGATCGGGCCCGTCGGCGGGGACAAATCCTAACCGTGGGACGGGCCGCGATTCGATACCGATAAGACAAACGGGATAGCCACCGAGGTGAGCATCCCATACGACCGCAGTTTCCGCCGCGCGCATACCGGCCCAACGCTCCAGGGGAGCATGATCCTGGTCTATAGCTGCCGTCATCACTTTGCGAATCTCAAAAGACCTCTTGCGACCTGGGTTGGTTTCATCGGATAGGATTTCACCCACCAGTTCGAAACCATCATCACCATTTTTGCCGTGCGGATGCACTCGCACATCCCGATCAGTGGGATCGATGGTCGCGTCCCGCCGGGGGAAACGCTCGCCCGGCGCCACGTAAGTGTGCTCATAGTGGCGCAACAGAATGTGGCAGGCTTCGTCGATGTCGCGTGCCCAATACTGCGCTTGGCCGTTGATCCCCATGATGCGGTCGTACCCGCCGATGCCCTGGTTATCTTCAGCCGAGACGCTGCCGGAGTAATCCAGCGCGCGCTTGCCGGTAAGCACCATCGCCGCCTTCGGAGTCATGATCAGAATGCCGCGGGTGTGCATGAGCATAGTGGCCTCGGCGTTCCAATACGGCTGGGCGCCGACGTTGATCCCGTTTACGACCAGGTTCACTTCGCCGCCGGCTTGCGTGAAGTTGATCAGACCGCGTAAGACGCGGGCGATCCAATCCATGTTTTCCACGCCGCTTTCCATGGAAATCTTGGCCCCAGCCGAGATGGGAAACCATTCCAGGGGAACACGTTTCGCTTGCGCCAGGTCCAGGGCTGCGAGGATGCGGCGGCATTCCGCTTCAGCGAGGGCTCCCAAGTCCTTGCTCGGATCTCCCATTAGGAGAACGCGACTCATGCCCTCGGGATATTTGCTTGTAAAGTTGCGGATGATGCCGACGATGATGTTAGTTTTGTTTTGTCCGTAAGGACGATCGACGGGAACCAATCGGCCTGCAGGGTCAAGATCGAGCTCGACGAAATCGCCGGCGGGGAATTCTGCCCGGGTGTTTTCGGGAGCGGGCGTAAGCATTTGGATGATTTCGTAAGGGTAGATAAGTCCCCGCTGGCGCATGCGGACAACTTTTTGGTCGTATTCGGTCAGCGGTTTTACGGGCTGCAGTTCGTCGGCAGCGCGGAAGGAAATCAGCATACCCCTGCCACCTGGGGTGGAAATTCGCACCACCATTTCGCGCAACTCGCCGGTCGTGGGATTGGGAATGCGCGCGCGCACGACCACTTGTTCCAAACCCAGGCCTTCGGTCGCGGGCGTGAGTTTCCGCACCAGGTCTCGCAATTCATCGCGCCCGAGGTTAAGAGGGGGCCACACATTCAGCAGGATGCGATTCCAGTAGAGGCGTTGATGGGCCGGCCGTCGCGATTGAAACAGGCGAATACCCGCCAGAGCTTCGGTTAACATGCGCTCCAGGTGGGGCAATTGCACAATGCGGCCTTGTTCATCCCGCACCGGGGTTACATCGCGGACTTCGGCGCAGGCGAACAACCGCTCGTCTTTCGGGTTATCGCGAGCCACCGCGTGCAGAAGGTAGACGTCTTCAACCGACGGCAGCCGGTCAATCTTGAAATTGCTCAGCCGCCAGAGATGCAGGCGTTTCCCCATCATCGGATGGATCCCGCGGTAGAACTTTTCCTCTTCATACCCGTTCCCGCTGGGTCGATAGGTGAAATGCTGGGTAGCGGCCACACCCTGTCCGTGGCTGGGACCGGCAACGGTTACGACGATGCGCCGGATCGAGCGCGGGAAGTTGGCCTGGCCGAGTACCGAACACACTTCCTGCTGCGTGGCCTCCGGGTCGCTGAGCCGCGCGGCGTGGAAAACGTAGAAATCGATGACGATGTCATGGTCGGCCGGCACTTCCGCGAACATTGGAAACATCGTCCGCGCCGCAGCGGAGAGTTGCGAAAACTCGGCGTGCGTGGTGAAGACGTGGATTCTCTTGCCCTCATGATCGTATTCGGCCGATGCATAACAATGTCCGTCCACCGCCACGCAGCGGAAGTTCGTGAGCTTCCGGATGCGGTAGTAACGCCAAGTGAGCGCTTCCAACATCAGCCTGCGCATGTCGGTGTCAGCGGCCGCGAACCGGCTGCAGAGCAGGCTCGCCAGCGGCTGCGGACATTCGACGAGGGCGTTGATTCTTTCGCGGCGGTCCGCAGCATCCGGATTCGCAGCCATGTAAGCGAGGTGGGCCTTCACTTGCTCGTACACCTGCTTGCGAGCCCGCTTAAACAGAGGCTGATCGAAATAGCGATAGCGCACTTCGCGGGCCAGGTCCGTGATTGCTGGGAAGATCCCGTTGGTAAGGGATGTCATACGGTCGAGCAGCATCCGAAAAGATTCCTCAGCTTGCGGTGATAGCTTCTGAATACGCCGCAAGCGTCGCTCGAGGATGCCGACAACCGGAGCGATTTGCTGTTCTACGCGTTGATGCGATTTGTAAATCCAGAGCAAGCTCTGTTCCAGTTCAGGCGAGCGATCGAGGGTGCGCACTCCGTAGTGAGAAAGTGCACGTTGAAGCGCGCCGACAAAGGCTGGGGGCAGTCCTTGGCCTCGCGTTTCCAACATGCGCAAGTAGGAAAAAAGATAAGCTTCGGCGCTGGGCTCTTCAGCGCTAGCCCGATGGTTCACTTCCGGCTCGCGCTGGAACAGGGAACATATATCCACGAAGATGCTGAGAATCTCATCCTCGCACTGTCTGATTTCATCACTGTCCACGGGGCAGGTCTGGCCCCATTCGGCGAATAGCCGGGCCGCGTGCTTCGGATCCACGTCAAAGCCCAACATGAGCTGGCGGAGTTCATCCAGGCTCTGACGGCAGGTGGATTGAACATCGTGTCCGCTAGCCTGCGAGGTCGAAGACGCACCAAAGATCACTCGCTCTGAGTCAACTACGCCTTCATCATCGGTGGCGGGATCGATTTGGAGCAGCGGCGCGCCCGTGTCCACCTGAACGTTCGGTATGGTCATCACTTGCCGGACCTTCCCGGAAAACGGGGCGACGACTTGCATTTCCATCTTCATGGCTTCCAACACCGCCAGGCGGTCACCGACCGCAACCGTATCGCCTGGCTTGACGGCAATGGAAACCACTACAGCCGGCGCTGGCGCGTGTACCACGCCTCCATCGTCTCGATCAATCCGGTGCGAAACACCGTCCACTTCAATCAGGTAGCTCAAACCCTGGACCACCGAGACAACACGAAAGCGCCGCCCAAAGACAGTGAGCCGACTTTCGAACTGATCCAAACGGACAATCTGGGCATCGATGCGGGAGCCATTCGCTTCCACCCGGTAGCGTTGCGGACCTAGGCGATAAATCTTAGGGGAATAACATTGGCCTCGATAGCGTAGTTCCGCAGTCCGGCCTACCTCGCCCCGGACCTGCGGTCGTCCACGGACCGCTGACGCATAAAACTGTTTCTGTTCCATCGCCAATTGGGTTTCGTAGGCCTCGATCGCGGCTTGAACCAAGGCCACATCGGCGTAACCTCTTGCGAGATGCTTACCGGTGGACGCAAGTTGGTCGAGCCATCCGTTGTGAAATTCTCCACTCTGCACCTCGGGACGGCTCAGCAATTCCAGCAGAAACGATTTGTTACTGGCTCCGCCCCGGATGACTACTACGCTCTCACGCAAGGCTCGCTGCAGCCGGGAAAGCGCTTCTTTGCGGGTCTGGCCGTAGGCGATGATCTTGGCGATCATCGAGTCAAATTCCGATGGGATGGCATCGCCTTCCGCCACCCCGGTGTCGATGCGAATCCCCGGGCCCGGCAGAATTCGGAACCGCTCGATCGCGCCTGGAGCCGGAGCGAAGCCGTTGTCCGGATCTTCCGCATTCAACCGGACCTCAATGGCGTGACCGGTAGTACGCGGTGGTTCGCCCTCAAGATGGCCGCCCCGGGCAACGTGGATCTGAAGTTTGACCAGATCGAGCCCGGTAGTGCATTCGGTCACCGGATGTTCGACCTGCAATCGGGTATTCATTTCCATGAACGAGAAGCGGTTAATCTCCGGCTCGTAAAGGAACTCGACCGTGCCCGCATTGTGATAATTCGCAGCTTGACTCAAGCGCACGGCCGCCGCACGCAACGCCTGGTCTTGCTCCGCGGAAAGAGCCGGCGAGGGCGCTTCCTCGAGGACTTTCTGATGACGTCGCTGGACGGTGCAATCGCGCACGCCTGCGGCCCACGTCGTCCCGTAGTGATCGGCAATGATTTGCACCTCGACGTGGCGCGCGCTGTGCACTAATTTCTCCATGAAAATAGTTGGATCTCCGAAGGCCTTGAAGGCCTCGGCGCGGGCGCTGGCAAAGGCTTGAGGAAGTTCGTCCGGGGAGCGGACCAGTCGAATCCCGTGGCCTCCTCCTCCGGCGGTAGCCTTAATAAGGAATGGATAACCCATGCGCTCGGCATGGATCCGGGCATCATCAAGTGTTTCCACCGGGCCATGACTCCAGGGCGCCACCGGAACGTGAGCCTGCTCGGCTAATTGTTTGGAGGCGATCTTATCGCCCACCCGCCGCATCACATCGCCCTCCGGGCCGATGAACACGATCCCCAGCTCGCCGCAAAGGTCGGCGAACGCAGCGTGCTCGGCAACAAAACCCCAGCCCACCCAGACTGCATCCGCGCGCGCGAGCGCAAGAGCCCGTTTTAACTGGCCATAGTCGACGTAACTGCTCTTCAGTTGCCGGGTGGTCGGATCGAGAATCTGCGCAGCACCCAGGCACACCGCTTCGTCCGCCTCCCGCACAAACATGCTATGGCGATCGGGGTCGGTGAAAAGCGCGATCGCTCGCAGAGAAGTACCGTTTTCCTGGTTAAAATCTCGGAGAGCGTGGATGAAACGCATGGCGGCTTCGCCGCGATTCACAATGGCTACGCGTTGAAATTCGTGTTCCATAAGTCCTCCGATCAACGATCGTCAGGACAATCAGTTCATGCGGCGACGGCGGCCGGTGTCATCGCAGCCTGCAATACCTTCAACCGTCCGGCATCGACGGCATTGGGAAGCGCCACGGTGCGATAGCTCTTGAGTTGCAGGTAACAGTTTCCTTTGGCGTCCACAACCTCGGCGTCGAAACTTCCCTGACTTGGGTTGGGAGTGATCACGGCGTACAGCCGGGTTTCGGTTGACTCCGCAGCCCGTTTTAATTCCGCAGACCGCTTCAATAAGGAGACGCGATCAATATGCAGGGGCAGACCCATGCGGCCTTGAATTCCCATCTCCCACAAGCCAGCGCTTTGGAAGCAAAGCTCGATCAGCCGGGGCGTAACAACGGTTGGCAGTTCGCCCGGATGATGGTTATTGGGCAATCCCGCGGCCATCAATCCAACGAGCCGGATTCCATCCCACCACGCGCGCTCGACAACTTGGTAGGCAGGTCCGTGGAAGTACAGACGATAGATATCGGCGGCATCGATGACGCTTCCGGACGGCGTGCCCAACGCAGGCACAGTCACCGCCTTGGGCGGCTGTTTCGCCAGCCGAACGCGGGCAGTGAAGTGAGTTGTGATTTGCGGCTCATTTTGATTGGGGAGCGACCGGCGTCCAATCAACCGGCAATCCACGACCAAGCGGTCACCCTGAGGATGAATCAGTGCCTCGACCGTTACGGTTCTCGGCTCGCTCCGGTAAAACTTGAATGGCGCCAGGAAATTGACTTCCTCGACCGCCTCAACCTGCCAACCGGGAAGTAAGGAGAGCGCAGCTTCGGCAAACGCCTCGATGCCCATGACTCCGGGCAACACCGGCGTACCGTCGATTTGATGGTCGTGCAAGAACGGCTGAAGCTTCGGATCGAGAGTCGTCTCAATGGTCAAGGGCCCGAAAACACCGGCGCTCGCGATCTTGCCAACCATCGGCCCTTGCACGGATGAACGCTTTTCGCCGCTAACTGTTGCGCCAGAAATATCCACGCCGCCGGTTTCGTCCAATTCCTTGAGCATAACGCCGAGCCTTTGGCCGATCACGATTTCGCCGCGCGTTCCGCCGAGTGTCAGTTCACGCCGAATCAGAGGAACGCCAGCCTCCGGCGGCAGCATATCGACGCCTGCCAGTTCCATCATCTTGGGAATAGATCCTCGCGTGGCCATGCCGATGCCGCCCCACGCCGTCCAGTCGATCACGATGCCGCGCGTGCCTCGCCGAGTGGTGCGGAAGCTCGACGTGATCTTGCACAACAGGTCGTTGGCCGAACTGTAATCGGTTTGTCCGGCGTTGCCGAAGCGGCCGGCAATCGAACTGAAGGCTACCGTCGCCCCGAGGGGCATGTCGCCGATGGCATGCAAAAGATTGAACCATCCGTCGCTCTTCACGTCGAAGACGAGATCGAACTCGCGCGCGTCTTTGTCAGGTAAGAAATGACTGCGCTCGATGCCGGCAGCGTGCAGAAGCACATCGATCCGCCCGTTGCGTTCGCGCACTTGCCGGATGATTTTGGTTACAGCGTCTGCGTCCGTGAGGTTGACGCTGAAGTAATAAGCGGTACCGCCAGCGGCTTGCACCGCTTCGATAGCGCTACGCGCCGCTAACGCTCGCTCCAGAGCCGCCAGTTCTTTTTCAACCAGGGCTGGCGTGGCGCGTTCGCCACGTGCCTGGATGCGTGCGAACAGATCACGCTTGAGGCCGTCCTTGTCGGTCGCGAAGCGCTTGAGGTCGGGATTCTCCGGATCGGGCTCTGGCACCAGATCCAAGAGATAGAAGGTGCCTCCGGAAGCGGTCGCCAGATCGGCGGTGATGGCCGATACGATACTTCCCGCCGCGCCGGTGACGAGAAACACAGTATTGCTGTCCAAGGTCAGACCGGGCTTGCCATTGGCTGCGGGCTGTTCTTCTAACCCAATCGTCCAGCGCAGGCCTGCTTTGTATCCGATCTCGACTGCACCCGGATCGCGAAGAGCTTCTTCAAGCAGAATTCCGGCAATCTCTGAAGGCTTTCGGTCTGCTTCGAAGTCAACTGCCTTGACCAGTGCGTCGATCCGCTCGCGCTTGTAGGTTTTCGTGAAACCGGTGACCCCGCCACCTAACGGCGCTGCCCCACCGGCCTCATCGTAACCGTGCTGTCCACCCAGCCGGGTCGCAGAAACCAAGAACGTTCCTGGCGCGGCAACTTGCTCGTACAGAATGCGCATGGTGGCATACAGCGATTTCACACGCACTCGCAGGGCTTCATGCCAGCCGGCGAGGTCCATATTCGTGAGGCTCCCCTCGTCGTCGAGTGCGGGCAGCCAGTACACTCCTTGCACCGGACCCGCAGCTAGCCAAGTCTTGAGAGTGTTAGCCAGTGCGTCTGCTGCTTGCGCAGGATCCATACGCAAAACCTCCACGCCCGCCTCCTGCAGCCGTTGCGTCAGCGCGTCTCCAACGCCGGATTTGTCTGGCATAAGAACCACGCGACGGCCGGAACCGAGTGTCACCCCCGTGGGTTTGCAAAGATCAAGCGGTGGACGCAGATTGGCGACCGGTACGCGCCGCGGAATGCGATTGGCGGCATCGAAACTGAGTGGGAGCGGACGCTGGGCGATGGGCTTCAAATCCGAAGAGGCAGACACCGGCGGTTTCTTCTGTGCTGGTTCTTGTTTCTTTTGCACGACAGACGAGCTCGCAGCGGGCTCTTTGGCCACACCAGGCTGCCGGTCGCGAGCGAACTTAATCACGTGAGCCAGGGTGGGGAACTCGCGCAGCTTGAGATTCTCGTCGCGCGGAATGTTGTACGCCGCTCGCACGGCCGCGAACATCTCTGCTTGTTTGACGGTGTCGATGCCGAGATCTGCTTCGAGGTCGAGATCCAGATCCAACATGTCTTTCGGGTAACCTGACTTCTCCGCCACGATCTCCAGCACCTTCTCTTTGATCGCATCGTCCCTTGACGTTGCTGCTGCGGCAGGCTGAGGCGAAGGCACCGCTGGGTCAGCAACCGGAGTCGACGCAATCGCCGGTGCACCCGACAGGTCGGGGCGATTCTCAAACACAAAGCGGATCACGTGCGCCAGCGTTGGATAATCGCGCAACTTTCGGTTCTCATCGCGCGGAATGCTGTAGATCTCCCGGATGGCCGCGAACATTTCCGCCTGCTTTACAGTGTCGACGCCGAGATCCGCTTCGAGATCGAGATCTAAATCGAGCATGTCTTTCGGGTAGCCTGTCTTTTCCACTACGAGAGCCAGCACGCGATCCTTTACGGAATCGCTGCCTTTCGCGCTGACTGGCACCGGCGTCGGTTCAGCGATGGGGTGGACTTCTTGACGTGCTGTCGCGATTGCGGGAACTTCAGCCGCCGTTTTCGCTGGCTTCGCCAAGTCTGGACGCTTCTCAAAAACGAAGCGGATTACGTGCGCCAGCGTAGGATAGTCGCGCAGCTTCCGGTTCTCATCGCGCGGAATGCTGTAGATCTCCCGGATGGCCGCGAACATTTCCGCCTGTTTCACAGTGTCCACACCAAGATCGGCTTCGAGGTCGAGATCCAGGTCCAACATGTCTTTCGGATAGCCGGTCTTTTCTACGACCAGCGCGAGAACGCGGTCTTTAACGTCTTCGCCACCGGCGACTTGTGCAGATGCCGCGGCGGGCACCGGTTTCTCAGCCGCCACAGCTGAGGTCGTAGGTTTCACTTCTTCCTTCTTCGCTGCAGGGGCTACGGCCAAGTCTGGCCGTTTGTCGTACACGAAGCGGATCACGTGTGCCAAGGTTGGGTAATCGCGCAGTTTGCGGTTATCGTCGCGAGGAATGTTGTAAGCCTCGCGGATCGACGCAAAGACTTCGGCTTGCTTGACTGTGTCAACGCCGAGGTCCGCTTCGAGGTCGAGATCGAGATCGAGCATGTCGACTGGATATCCCGTCTTCTCGGCCACCAGAGCCAATACTTTCTCTTTCACCAGATCGCCCGTCGTCGCCGATTTCGGCTGTGCAGGCGGAGTCGACGCAACAACTGGAACCTCCACTCTTGATTCGGCCACCTTGATCGGCACCGGCTTCGACTTGTCGACGGGCGCGGCGGGCGGCATCCGGACTGCGGGAGTTGTCGACGGCGCGGTGCGCGATGTCTGAGCAACTTCGGCGACTCGTGCTATCGCGGCATGATCCCGCACGCGCAGTGTGCGGTGGACTGTTTCCAGATCCGCAGTGGGATGACCTGCGATTCCGTTTAGCCAGGCGCTCCAGGCCGTCTCATCAGCGATCCGGTAAGCATAGCCCAGAGCGTTCGGGGCGCGACGAACTCCGTCTTTCGTTTTCACCCAATGCAGCAACATCATGCTGATCTGCGAACCGAAGCCCGCGCCCAGGTGAATCGCGTACTCGACCGGATAGCTGCCGCCCTTCGACAAGTTCAATTGTCCTAGCTCGGGATCAACTTCCTTGAAGTTCGCGACCGGTGGCACACAGCCGGTTTCGAGCGCCTTGACCGCGACGACATCTTCGATGCCGGTGCCCATGGCGTGACCGGTGAAACCTTTGGTGTTGGCGATCACGATGCGATCCGCAACGTCGCCGAAGACACCACGAAGCGCATGAATCTCTGCGGACGCGCTGCCCCCGCGCGCAGGTGTGTAGGTTTCATGAGAGACGAAAATGGTCTGTGGCGCGATCTGCTGACGAGAAATGCCGCTGCCCGCTTCGGCTTTAGCCACCAAGGACTCCATCACTTTGCCGATGTGCTGGACATCCAGACGAGTACCGTGGAACGCGCTGTTGCCGGTCACAGTGGACAACACCTCGCAAATAGGCTGTATTCCTCGTTCACGCGCAGCGTGGGCGCTCTCGACCACGAGAGCTGCAGCACCCATTCCGATGATCAAACCATGTCGGCGGCGGTCGAAAGGAATAGCGGCATCGGCGACTACGTCGTCAGTGGCCGCTGCTCCACTAGCCAGGAAACCAGCGCCAAACCAACCGATCATATGATCGGAGGTGACGTCATCAGCGGAAATAACAATCACGCGACTGCATCGTCCGGCGTGGATCCAGTCTTCCGCCAGCGACACGCCCTGTGTGGTGCTCGCACAGGCTGAGTTGATTTGAGTGTTAGGACCGCGGGCGCCGATGAATTCAGCGAACTGCGAGTGCCCCATGGACAACACGCGAAGCAGGAATCGTCGATTGAAGACGTAGGGTTCTTTGTCGATCGCGGCGCGAGTCTCGTCGATACGCCGCTTTAGTTCTTGCACCAAGGTGGAATGACCGTTGCCTTCTACCGCGCGCACGAGCAAGCTTTCGAGCGTGGCTAATTGCTGGCGGCGTTCGTGGTCGGCGTAGTAGCGCGCCATCTCATCGGCGAACGCGTCGTACCCGGGGAAAGCGGAAGCAAAAATTACGCCAGTATCGTCGCGCAAGGCATCGGGCAATCCCCAGCGCTCCGGTAATTGCGTTCCTTTGCTGGTGGTCTTATAGCGCATGACCAGAGGGATGCCGGCGTCGCGCAAGGCATCGATTCCAGCCGCGATGGCCAGTTGGGTGACAATGTCGAGGGCGCCTACACGTTCGGCGGAAATTCCAAATTCCTCTTCCAGATTAAAAGCGCCTCCGCGGCCCGCCAGCTTGATCACGTCCGCGACATCAGTGAGAGTCTCAAACCGGGCTTCTCCACTTTCGCTTTTCACCAGGCGGGTGATGTGTTTGTCGAGCATAGCCTGGCGGAAGGGCGCGGGGATCAAATTGATGAACTGTTCGCCCTGCAGAATGCGGCCGATGTTGGAATCGTCGAAAACGTGCTCGGTTCCGGGCAGGCCCAGCGCCGCTCCGGTGATGACAACGGGATCAGAGGTTGAGCGCCCGTTCTTGCCGCGGTAGATTTCGTACCCGCGATCGAGAACATCAGCAAAAAGACGGCCGAGTTCGTTGTAGTGATCGCCATTCGACGGCACGGCTGGCGCGGAGGAGTCTGTCGCCGCAGTGGCGACTGTGGCATGAGCCGCCGCGAGAATTGGTTTAGAGATTTCCGCCGCTGTGGAAACGGCTGTCACGGCGCGCTCGCGCGATGCTTCCGCGGTCCCACGTCCCAGTCCCGCCGCATAAAGGCCGCAAAGCGCCTGGTTGAATGCGACAATGTCCCCGACTTTCGGATGATTAGTAAATAGCGAGACCACATCGCCGTTGCCGCCGAGCACATCCTCTGCAAACCCTTGCAACGCTTTTTTCGGTCCAACTTCCACAAACACGCGAGCGCCAGCGTCGTACAGCGTCCGCAGGCCCTTAACAAATTGCACGGGAGAAGCGACCTGCTGGGTGAGAATGTCCAGCATCTTCGGCACAACGTCAGGCCCCGTGGGATAGAACTCTCCATTGGTATTGGCGACGATTGGCAAACGTGGCGATTGCAGATGCAGTCGCTCCAGAACCCGCCGCAACGGCTCGCTGGCTCCAGCCACAATCTTTGTGTGGAAGGCGTGGCTGACGGGCAACGCGGCCACATCATAGCCTGCTTTCTGGAAGGCTTCCATCGCCTGTTCGACTGCCTTGCTCGCGCCCCCGATAACTCCCTGACGGTTGCTGTTAACGTTGGCGATCACGACGTAACCGTTGACGGTTTTCAGGATGCGTTCGATTTCTTCGAGCGGAGCAAACACTGCCGCCATGCGGCCGTTGTCGTCCATCGCCACTTGGGTCATCCCGCGGCCACGCGCGCTGACGGCTTCCAGCGAGTCCGTAAAGGGTAGGCCACCTGCGGCGACCAATGCTCCGTATTCACCCAGGCTGTGTCCCATGGTGAAATCTGGTTCGATGCCATAAGCGGCCAGAACCCGGGTCAGGGCGAGGTCGATGGCGAGCACGGCCGGTTGAGTAATCTCGGTTTGGCGCAGATCCTCTTCGGCCTTCGCGACCGCGTCGGCGTCGTCGTGATCAACGAAGATGAATTT
The DNA here is from genome assembly GCA_963762385.1 of uncultured Acidobacteriota bacterium. GTDB lineage: Bacteria > Acidobacteriota > Terriglobia > Terriglobales > Acidobacteriaceae > JABDBE01. The sequence goes on from CAVXKN010000004.1 coordinate 1,599,845, forward strand.
GCTGAGGGGCTTGCCGAGCAAAGGCGTCATTATGCGATCGGCTTCGGCAAAGGTTTCAGCCACAATCGGCTCCGTCGCGCGGAGCAGCTTAAGCATGTTCGCGTACTGCGAGCCTTGGCCGGTATACAAGAACGCCACCTTGGGAGCGGGGCCCCGACCACGGAAGATGCCTTGGGCACGCAGGGCTTTCCAGACCGCGGGTTGATTGGCCGTCAGCGCTTTGAGTGCGCTGCCAGCCTTGTCTGCCAGTTCGGCGGCGTTGGCATAGTCGATGGCCACACGCTCAGGCGCACGCAAGTCGGATTCAGCCGGTGCGTTTGGCGCCGGGGCCGTGCCCGCTTTAGCAGCTTTCTCTACCGCGCGTAAGCGCTCGATGAGCGCGGCTTCGGAAGCGGCGCCGATTACCAGCGCGCCGCGTAGCGGCGCTTTATAAGAAGTGTGGGAAATATCTTTTGCATTCATAACTGACTCTTTTCCGTTCGACGGTATTTCACCGACTGCTACCGTGCGCTTGCCGTTTCCGTTCAGCCTGTGGGGAATGTATTCTTCGAGCACGGCGTGAAAATTCGTGCCGCCAAAACCAAAAGCGCTCAGACCCGCCCGGCGCACGCCGTCGGCTGGCATGGTCCATGGTTTCAGTTCAGTATTGACGTAGAGCGGAGAGTGGGCAAAATCAATATTCGGATTACGATGCTCACAGTGCACGCTCGGGGGCAGAACCTTGTCTCGAAGCGCCAGAGCGGCTTTCAGCAGTCCGGCGGCGCCAGCCGCTCCTTTGAGGTGCCCTATATTTGATTTGACCGAGCCCAGCGCGACGGAATCAGGAGGAAGATTGGAACTGCTGAGCACATCGATCATGCTTTGCACTTCAACCACGTCGCCTACGCTGGTGGATGTGCCATGGCCTTCGACCAAAGTCACGGTCGCCGGCGATAGTCCGGCATTCTGCCAAGCGCGCTCGATGGCCAATTTTTGGCCAATCGGGTTCGGGGCCGTGATGCCTTTTCCCTTGCCGTCGCTCGATCCAGCTATGCCGCGCAGCACGGCGTAGATCTTGTCTCCATCCCGCTCCGCATCAGCCAGGCGCTTGAGCAAAAAGATCGCCGTGCCCTCGCCCATGACGAAGCCATCGGCTCCCTCAGCATATGGACGAGTGCCAGTCGCCGAGAGTGCACCGATTTTGCAGAACTTGATATAGCTCGAGACGCCCATGTTGCGGTCTATGCCGCCGGTGACCGCGAGATCATAATCGTTCGCCACCAAACCCTCGGACGCCGCACTGATAGCCGCCATCGCCGAGGCGCAAGCCGCGTCCACAACGTAATTGGGTCCGTGGAAGTTGAAAATGTTCGCGATGCGGCCGGCAATGCAGTTGGCCAATTCACCGGGCATGGTGTCTTCAGTGACGTCCTGGATGCGGCTGGCCATGCGGTCGTGCAGTTCCCGAGTAATGTCGCGCCGTAGCGTCTCCGGCAGACCGGCGAAGCTGGTACTCTCGGCGAGTTCATGAGCGTATTCCGGAAAGTACAGACGCAATGCAGTGAAATAATGTTTTTCTCCCGCCATGGCATTGCCGAGAATCACGGCTGTACGATCGAGGTTCAGCGGCCGATTGGGAAAGCCGTAATCCTCCAGCGCTTCGCGGGTGCAGGCAATCGCCCATTTTTGCGCCTCATCCATGGCATCGATGACGCGCGGCGGAACACCCAAACGCCACTTCATCGGATCCCATACGTAGTTGCGAACCCAACCGCCGATGGTTGAATACGTTTTGTCCGGCGCACTATGGTCGGAATCGAAATAGAGCGCAGGATCCCAGCGGTCACGGTCAACCTCGGTGATGCTGTAGCGACCGTTTTTCACGTTGTCCCAGAACGCTGGAACGTTCGCGGCGTCAGGCATAATGGCTCCTGCTCCCACGATTGCAATGGCCCGGTATGAAGTATTTTCCATGACGAGACTCCTATGAATGTCGACCTATAAAAGCTACGCAGCCGCTTCCAAGCGTTTGGCCGCGCGGCCGTACAATACGTCTGCTACGTGATCCATGTCCGAGATCAGGTCTGCTTGTGCACGGTGAATAGCAGGCAGTCCCAAGCTCGCTTCAAAGGCTGGGATATCGGCGTCGGTTACGCCTCCGGCTCCGATCACCCAGCGCAAACCCTCTTCGCCGACCTTGAGCGCGGCCTCACGCGCAAAGACTCGACTGATCGCTGCTAGCGCTGTCGCATCGAAACGCCGGTTCGCCTTTTCGTTTAACTTGTTTTCCGCCAGCAACGAAGCACGGCGAGCCAAGCTGCCGGCGCACTCCGCATAAGCGATCAACTCGCCTAGCCGCAGCAGGATGTGTTGATAACGGGTGAGGCGCGCAACCCGGGCCTTCTCCATGACCTCGGCCAATGCGTGCAAAGCCAGCGCTGCAATATCCGCGCCCACGTTGGCATGGCGAGCGTGCAATGCTTCCAACTTTCTTGCTTGCTCGTGATAATGCTGCCCGCGCGTTTTCAAGTGGGACTGCCAGCGGTCGCGGCTGATCGTCATCTCCATAATTTCGGAGGTGCCTTCGTAGATGGTGGTGATGCGAACGTCGCGTTTGATTTTCTCCACCATGTACTCGTGTGTATAACCGTAGCCGCCGAGCGCCTGGATGCTGGCGTCGGCAGCCAGATTGCCGGCCTCGGTCGCCATGTATTTCGCAATCGCGCCTTCCGTGTTCAAGCTGCCTTCGCCGGCGTCGATGCGTTCCGCGGTTTCCTCGATATAGGAGCGGGCGGCTTCTAGCCGCGCTACGTTGGGCACGATGAGCTTGTGGGTGTAGCCCTGCTTTTCCGAGAGTGGCGCTCCGGCTTGAATGCGCTTAGTGGAATAAGGAATGGCACGATCAAGCGCGGACCAGCCAGCGCCGAGGCCAAACGCGGCCACCATCAGGCGCGTATAACCAAACACCGCCTGCGCCTGATTGAGTCCCTGGCCTTCGACGCCACCGATGAGACGGTCGGCTTCGACGTAAACGTTGTCGAATGCGAGCGCTGCAGTGTTGCTGAGACGGATTCCATGCTTGTCTTCGGGTTTGTCGTGAGTGAAGCCCTTTGCGCCTTGTTCTACAATGAACCAGGTTGGCCCTCCGGGCGTATTCGCCAATACCGTGTATGCACCAGCGATTCCGCCGTTGCTGATCCATTGTTTGTTGCCGGTGATTTTGTAGCCAACGACTTTGCCGTTCTCGCTGACCCGCTCCGCGGTTGTGCGAAGCGCGCCGAGGTCGCTGCCAGCTTCTGGCTCCGTGGCGCCGTACGCGAACAACAATCCCTCTTCCGCGATGCGCGTGAGCCAAATCTTCTTCTGCTCGGGGGTCGCGCCGACGGTGATGGGGTCGCTGCCGAGAAACGTGGCCAGTACGGCGGTTGCGACGCCGAGATCAATGCGCGCCATTTCTTCGCACACGCAATACACATCGAAGGTGCCGCCGCCCATGCCGCCGAATTCTTCGGGGATGAACAGGAGTTGAATGCCCAGCTTGTCCGGGCTGCACATGTGCCGCACGACTTCCAGCGGGCATTCGTCGCGGGCATCCAGATCGATCAGTTCCTGATCGGGCAGGCGTTTCTTGGCGAACTCCCGCAGGGATTTCAAACTCAGCTTCAACGTCTTGTTCGTAATCATTGTGCTTGCCTCACTTTGCGGAAACGCTATGCATTTCGCGGACTTTGTTGGTGAATTCAGGCAAGAACTCAAGGATGTCGTCGACAATTCCGACATCCGCCACCTGGAAAATTGGGGCTTTGGGGTTCTTGTTAATCGCGATGATGAAAGGATTGCCTTTAATTCCGGCCAAATGCTGGAAAGCTCCGCTGATGCCACATGCGAGATACACCTTGGGCTTAACGGTCTTTCCCGACGAGCCTACCTGGCGCGACTTCTCCAGCCACTTGGCATCCACTACCGGCCTCGAGCAGCTCACCGCTGCACCCAAAGCGTCGGCCAAATCCTGGGCGATCGAGACATTATCTTTCTCCTGGATGCCGCGTCCGATGGAGACCAAGACATTGTGCTTGGTGATATCGACATCGCCCGCTTCCGCGACCACCGTTTGCAGATAACGCCGGCCCGCTGTAAGGGGGCCGATCTCTGAGGACTTGTCGACTACCGTTCCGCCGAGAGCAACGCTTTCCGTCGGCTTAAATGCGCCCGGGCGTACCGTGATAACTGCGCCCGATGAAATGTCGCAACGGACGTGAGCGCTTACCTGACCTCCGAATTCCTGACGAACTACTTTCAGATCGGTGCCTTCGATGCCATCGATCGCCAATACGTCGGAGACAAAGGCTCCATTCAGCTTGATGGAAAGTCCCGGAGCGAGATCGATTCCGAAATGCTCATGGGCAACTAACACGATGCTGCCGGCCGGCACAATCTTGACCAGAGCCTTGCGGATCAATTCCGCATTGGGATAGGCGAGAGCTTCATTTGCGACTTTCCAAACCTCACTGTATGAAGCGCGGAGGGCGGAGCAGACGCCGTCAAGATCCGGGCTCGAACCTGTGACAATGGCCGTCGGAGATGCAGCCGCGTCGATCTTCCTGGCCGCGGCCAGCAACTCGGCTGCGGAGTCATCGGCCACTCCGTTTCTATGTGCGATGTAAGCGAAGATTTGCGGCATTACTTCAGCCCCCCTTTGGCTGCGACCAACTCAAGCAGTTTTTCGATGTTTTCTTCTCGGCTGCCTTCGAGCATTTCGGCGCCCTTGCCCAGCGTGGGAACGAAGTAATCTACGCGTGTCACTTTCGCCGCGGCTGCGCCCACAGTGCTTGCGTCAATGCTCAACTCAGCAGCGCCGTAAGTCGGAATGGGGATAGATGCGACTTGACGGATGCCTTTCATCCCGACATAGCGCGGTTCGTTGATGCCCGTTTGAATCGAGAGCACGCAGGGAAGATCGATTTCGCTCATCTCTTTGTTGCCGCCTTCAATTTCCCTGCTGATCTTCAGCTTCTTGCCGTCCACGACTTCAATGGAATTAACCAGCGAAGCGAACGGGTAGTCGAGCAGCGCGGCCAGCATTCCGCCGACTTGTGCGCCACCGTCCTCGGCTTGGACGCCGGTCAGGATCAGGTCGTAGCTGCCCTTCTGCACGAACGCTTTCAGGATCGTCGCAATGCCGCGAGCGTCCGATCCCGCGAAGGCTTCGTCGGTAATTAACACGCCATGGTTCGCGCCCATAGCCATTTCCCGGCGCAAGATCTCCTCGTCATCTTCGCCACCAACCGTGGCGACCGTGACGTTCCCTCCGACTCGGGCGACGATCTGCAGGGCCTCTTCGACTGCGTAGTTGTCCGGCTCGTTGATCGAATAGACCAACTCGTCGCGCTCGATGTCATTTCCAGCGCTGTTGAGAGCGATCTCGTTTTCCGAAGTATCCGGCACTCGTCTTGCGCAAACTAAAATCTCCATACTTGCCTCCAGAACCTGTCACGCGACTTCTTGAGTTTCACGCGCTATTTGTTGATCCACCAGCTCTGCCAAATCGATGGCAGTCATCTTTCCTTCCAGACCTGCGACTTTGATCGCATCTTCGATATTCACCACGCAGAATGGACACGCCGTCACAATCACGTTAGCTCCAGTTTCCGCGGCCATCCTGACCCTCTTCACTCCGATTCGTTCGTCCTCTTTGGGCTCGTAGAAAAGCATGAGTCCACCGCCGCCGCAGCAGAACGAGCGGTCGCGAGAACGGGTCATTTCGACTCTCTTCAATCCGGGAATCGCATCGAGGACGTCTCGAGGGTCGTCGTAAATCTGGTTGTGCCGCCCCAGGTAGCAGGGATCGTGATAGGTGTAGACGTTCTTCTGATCTTCTACAGGATTGAATTTGATCTTGCCGGATTTCACTTCCCTGGCGATCACCTGGCTGATGTGTTCGACTGGCGCAACATCCTTGTAGTCATGTTTCAGCGCGTTGTAGGCGTGCGGGTCGGCCGTAACAATCCGCTTTACACCACAGGCCTTGATCGCTTCCACATTGTGGTCGCGCAGCGCCATGAACAGTGTCTCTTCGCCGAAACGCCGGACTTCGTGCCCACTATCTCTTTCCGCCGCGCCCAGGATCCCGAACTTTTCTCCGACATGATCAAGAATCTTGGCCGTGGCCCGCCCAATCGACTGCATTCGGTCGTCGTAGGAAGTAATGCTGTCCGCGAAATAGAGAGTGTCTGCGCCATTTTGTTTGTCGAGCGTCTTAACGTCGCAGATTCGCCGGAAGTCTTTCGCGTTGGCCCAGTCTCCTCTTTTCTTCTCCATCTTGCCGTAAGGGTTTCCGCGGCTCTCCAGCGCTTTCAAAGGCTTTTGCAGAGACTGCGGCACATTCCCGTCGTCGATCAAGCCGCGTCGCAGATCAACGATCTTGTCGATGTACTCGACCAGCAGCGGGCATTCCTCTTCGCAGGCGCCGCAGGTGGTGCATGACCAGATTTCATCCTCGGAGTAAATTCCTCCGGACTCTTTGCTCCCGATCAGTGGCTTGCCATTACCCGCGTGGCCGAACATCGGATAGTGCTGGAAGGCGTAGTCTCTGGCCTTGATGCTGATAAATCGCGGCGACAGCGGCCTGCCTGCCGCATTGGCCGGACAATTATCCGAGCAGCGCCCGCAGTCGGCGCAGGAATAGAAATCGAGCATGTGCTTCCAGGTGAAATCTTCGAAGGTCTTTACTCCAAAGGATTTCACCTGGTCCAAATGCTCATCGCTGACGCCCCATCGCACCGGCTTCAGTGTGCCTCGGTTTAATTTCGAGAAATAAACATTGAACAACGAGGTTTCTATATGGAACTGAATTCCAAAGGGCCGGTAGCAGAGCAGGAAGTAAAAAGCGACTTCATGGAGAAGATAACCGCTGAAATAGAGCCTCCCAAGTACGACCAGGGAGATTGAGGCGAAGGCGCTTTTTACCATCCAAGGCAGCGACAGCACAGTGTCCAATTCGACTGGCAAACCTTGCTGAGCCTGAGCGGAAGCTCTAACGCCTTCGAAGAGGCTGTCTGCGATCATTAGAATTGCGATCAGCGCCAACAGGAAGACTGCATCCGCGGTATGGGCTTTGCCGTAGCGTTCGGGGACCGCGTACCGCGCAGGTTTGAAGACCAGCCGGCGAACAATCGCGAACACCATGCAGAGGAAAACGACGGTGGCGGCATAGTCTGTAGTTGCCTCGTAGATCTGGCCGACTCTTCCCGAAAGGCCGGGCATCACGAAATTCTGCGACACGCCGACGATCAGGACCGTGAACGCCCGCATGGCCAGCAGAATGAATCCGGTAAAGATCAGAACGTGAAGAGTTCCGGCAAGGCGGTAGCGGGGATGCTTCCATTGCCCCAGCCAATACTTGAACACCTTGCCCAGTCGGGCCAACGGCTGATCAAAGCGGAGATCGCTCTGCGCCCGAATCAGCGGCACCAAGCGTTTCGCCACTATGTAGGCAAAGCACGCGACGCCCAGTAGATGAATGAACAGGAAAAGAACCTGCCCTTGGGCCAAGGCCGATATCAGTTGCGAGTTTGCTTGCAAACCTGCCACGTTCTTCTGTCCTTCCGCCCGCTAATGACTAGGCGATCAATCGCGTTCCAAGTGGCTCCTGCTTAAGTGGAGCCACCACTATTGCAGGTTCGACCGATTGCGTAGGTCGAACCGGAATTGATGTTTGAACTGGTTTTCGCGCGGGAGCCGGTTTGGCTACAACCTGTGTCTTCGTGCGAACGCGCTTCTGTTTCTTTTCCTTCTCTCGTGGGGAATTCACCCCGGCCGCTTCCCGCAATTCGGTGAAACTCAATTTCAGAAACGCTTCCAACCGACGCAGATCTGGCGCCGCGTGCACATCGCCGCTGAAGCCGAAATATGCCGTGCCGTCGTAAGTCAAGATGGCGCAGTTCAATGCCATCTCGCCGCCAACCGGGACGTACGGATAGCAATGCAGCATCTTGTGGCCGAGAAGGTAAAGCGGATATTGCGGTCCCGGCACGTTGGTGCAGACCATGTTGAAAGGCGTGAACGGCAATCTGCTAATGATGTGGCCGGCTAATGCCTGGGTTGAATTCGGGAACATGCCGATCAAGCCACCCGCCAAGCTCACTAATTCCGCGGTATGCGCGCGTTTCACAAGTTCGGTTCTCTTGTGCACCGCAGCCAGCAGCTTCCGGGGGTTGCGAATATCCAGCGGTACAGTGACCGGGACCAAAGAGATGCGGTTTCCCAATTCGCCCGGGCGCTCGTTTCCTCGCAGATTGACTGGAACCATCATGCGGAACTGCCGCCCTTTAACCCGGTCGCCATGCAGTTCGAGATAACGCCGGATGGTCGCGGTGACCAGTGAAAGAATGACATCGTTTACGCTGGTTCCGCAGGCGTGCCGGATAGCTTTGATTTCTGACAACGGAACGTCAGCGCAGGCGAATTTCTGTGGTCCTTTATAGAGAACGTTGAAGCGCAGGCGCTGCGTCGACACCGAGAATTCCGGAAGCAAATGCGTGAACTCGTCGGGAGCCACGTCTCCGCCATTGGTGGCAGCCCGTTCCGCCATGCTGGAGACATCCGCCAGAGCAGCGAGAATTCGTTTGACCAGCTCGGAATAAGTGTCCACGCATCCGTTGGTTAGCGAAGTCAGGACGCCGGGAGGCTCGGGGACTCGGAGCCGCAGCCTTCGCTTGGGCAGGCGAGGCGCCACGGGGCTCGCATCCATGATCACATTCATGATCCCAACCCCGGCGATGCCATCGGCCAGGCAGTGGTGCAGGCGGAAGATGAGCCCGCTGCGATTGCCTTTCAGTCCGTGCACCAGAGTCATATCCCAGAGCGGGTGTTGCCGATCCATCACCGTGCTCAGAATCTTCCCGGCAAGCGTCTTCAACTCCGCATCGGAACCATGCTTGAGCGTGGCTTCGCGGACGTGGTTGCGGATGTCGAAAGTCGGGTCGAATTCCCAACTGGGCAGGCCAATATTAAGGAGCGGCGGCACCACCCGCTTGAGATAGCGGGGAATCAGCGGCAGCTTCGACTCGACAAACTGGACGCAAGCTTCGAACGGGACCTCGCCCTCGAACACACAAAGACAGGCCACGTTGAGAGGCATGCCCTCGCGTTCCAGATGGAGGAAAACAGTATCTCCCCAGGAAAGGCGGTCACCCTGTTGTTGGTTCTGCACGGCTGCTCTCCTATTCAGTTGTCAATCTTCTGTTGCCAGACCAAGTTCCAAAACGTCGCGCGTTTCAGTTCACGAAAGAAAATCGCGAAGCCAGTTTCATCAGCTTGAGCACTTTGTAGACATTGACGTTGACGCCGCGTAACGCGACCTTGACGCTCTTGCCGTCAGCCGTGTTCGCGAATTGCTCCATGGCGATGAGAGCGCTCGCATCCACCCGGTTCACGGAAGAGAAGTCCAAAACCACTTCGCTCTCGGCGCCGTCCAGTTTTCCCACGGCCTCTTGCAGGGCTTGCACAACGCCAGCTTCGTCAATCCTTTGCCACACCGAGATCATTGTCATAAGCACCATCCACTACGCGGATTTTTGCTGCGACGCGCTCGCTGCCTTTGCCTGGCCTCGACCCTCATACGCCTTCCAATAGAGTTCGGCCAGTTCGCTCATCAATGGCATACGAGGGTTCGACCGCCAGGACGGGTCGTCAAAGGCAAGCCTGGTCAGTTCAGGCATTGCCCGCTCGAATTCGTCCTTCGAGATTCCCAGGTCGGCGATGGAGCGTGGGAATCCCAATTGATCGAGTAGCTGTTCTGTCGCCACAATCAGTTTTTTCACTTTTTCTTCAATGGTGTGGCCGCCCAGACCGAGTAAATCGGCGATGGTCGCGTATTTCTTGTGCGCGAGATATCCCTTCTGATAAGGCGACGGCAGGAACTTTGTGGGTACGGCCGCGTTATACGCAATAACGTGCGGCAGCATCAGCGCATTGGCCCGGCCGTGCGCCACATGGAAGCGCGCCCCGAAGGCATGCGCCAACGCGTGATTAACCCCCACCGCCGCGTTCGAGAACGCCATTGCGGCAATACACGCGGCGTTGTGCATCATGCATCGCGCTTCCTCGTCGCCGGGATGCTGATAAGCGATGGGTAGGTACTTGAATGCCATTCGGATCGCCTGCATGGCGTTGCAGTCGGTGTAGGGCGAAGCCAAACTGGAAACCGCAGCTTCCAGCGCGTGAGTCAGGCAGTCGATGCCGGTGTCGGCGGTAAGGCCCTTCGGCATGGACATCACAAATTGCGGATCGACGATGGCGACGTCGGGAGTGAGCGAGTAGTCAGCCAGGGTCACCTTGCGGCCGCGCACTTTGTCGGTCAGCACTGCAAAAGGAGTGACTTCGCTTCCCGTTCCGCTGGTGGTCGAGATGGCAATCAGCCGCACCCGGTTGATTTTCTCGGTCGGATATTGGATCACGCGCTTGCGCAGATCCAGAAAGGGCGCTGCCAATTCTTCCAGGTCAGCGTCCGGCGACTCGTACTTGAGTTTCATGATCTTCGCCGCATCGATCACCGACCCGCCGCCCAGCGCAATGATTTGGTCGGCTTTGTAGAAATTGAGCGCTTCCACTCCTTGCATGACGACGTTGACTTCGGGCTCCGCATCGGGAATGACCGACACGTGGACGTGGGTTCCCTCTGGAATATGCCGCCGGACAAGGTCTACGTGGCCCATTTGCTCCAAAGCCGGATTCGTAACGATGATGGTCGAGCGGGATGAGAATTGGCGCACATTCTCTACTGCGTTCAGGTTGAAATAGATTTCCTTGGGAACCCGGAACCACATATGGGCCTGGGTCCTGCGAGCCACGCGCTTGATGTTGAGGTAGTGATAAATGTTTACGTTGTCGGTCGTGCTGTTGCCACCGCCGGTACCGCATCCGAAAGAAAAAGTGGGCACCAGATCGTTGTAAATGCCTCCTACCGCGCCGACCGAGCCGGGTGAGTTCACGAGGATCCTGCCTGCATTTATCAACTCCCCGAACTTGCGGATGATTTCGTCGTTGCGCGAAAAGATTACCGCCGTATGTCCAAGCCCTCCGGCATGGTTCACGTCGACGCAGACCTTTAGTGCCTCGTCGACAGATTTTGCTCGATAGACCGCGAGCACCGGGAACAGCTTTTCCACCGATAAAGGATATTCTCGGCCCACTCCTTGAATCGGTGCGATCAGGAGTTTGGTATTTGGCTTCACGGAAAGACCGGCCAGACGTGCGATCACGGTAGCCTTCTGCCCAATTGCCGCAGGCTGCATGAATCCGGTCTTGGGATCGATGACCGTGCGCGCCAGAAGTTCTGTCTCTTTCTCATTGCAGATGTGGGTGCGCAGTTCGGCGAATTTCTTCAACACGATGTCATAAATCTCGTCGTCGATCACCACGGTTTGCTCTGAGGCGCAAATGGTCCCGTTATCAAACGTCTTGGAGAGAATGATGTCCACCACGGCCGTGTTCAGGTCCGCGGTTTTTTCCAAATAGACGGGCGTATTGCCCGGCCCAACTCCGAGGGCCGGTTTGCCCGAGCTGTAAGCAGCCTTCACCGCGCCCGGCCCGCCGGTGGCATCAATCAGACCGACAGCTTTGTGCCGCATCAGGTAGGCGTTGTCCTGCAGGGTGTGGGTTTCCAGGCAGGTAAGAACTCCTTCGGGCGCGCCCTGCTTCAGCGCGGCCTCATACATGATTCTCACGGCCTCGGAGCAACAATGCCAAGCCTTCGGATGAGGGCTGAAAATGACCGCATTCCGCGTCTTGATTGCCATGATGCACTTGAACAGCACGGTGGACGTGGGGTTCGTAATCGGCGTGAGCGAGAAGATAACCCCGATCGGTTCGGCCATCTCCACCAGATTGCGCTCCGGAAACTCGCGAATGACGCCAACCGTACGTTTGTCTTTGACGTAGTTGTAGGCGAATTCCGTAGCCACCATGTTCTTGATGACTTTGTCTTCCATGACTCCAAGTTCGGTTTCCTCGGCTGCCAGGCAAGCGAGATGATGCGCTTGGTCCAAACCAGCCAGCACCATCGACTTGACCATGCGATCGACATCTTCCTGGGTGAATTGGGTAAACACGGCAGCGGCGGTTCTGGCTTGACTGACTAGCCTTTCCAGGTAGGCAATGCGTTCTTCACTGAGGCTTTCTGGCGCAAGCGGAATCTGAATCCGCTCCGGTGCTGCTTCGCACGTGTTCATCGCGGCCCCCTGTACAAATCTGTCGAAGTTAGGCTCCGACGAAGAGCGAACTCTCGCCCTTAGGTGTTTTTCGATCTCCGCGATCCTGAGGACAGTGGTCGACGTGCTTGTTTCTACGCGTAGTCGATCGGATGCTTCGCCAGCCAGTGCTCATCGCGCACTTTGCCAATGCTCTTCAAAGCACCACTGGCAGCGCTCGCGGTTAAGCGGCGGCTTTCCCAAGCGATGCCTGCTGCAAAACCAATCGCACCGCCCAGTAAACCAAAGGCCAGCGCTCTAACTATTGATTTGCTCCGATACGCTGGATAACTGCTTACGATACCTACACACGCCCCGATGGCGGCCGGCTTGAGGGCACTTCGAACTGAGTCGCCAAGAAACGGACTAATGGACTCTCCGTGGAGAAATGATTCCTTACCCGAACGCGCTCCCTCTATGCCAGAATGCAAAAGCTCTCGACCGTAATCAGCATTCGATCTCGACCACTGGCGTAAATCCATCGGAATTCCTCACGGTCCTCGATCTGGGATACAAGTTCACTACATCACTCAGGATCGGTCTGAGTCCGTACCATGGGTCACGCTTCGTTGTGATGTGGTCACAATGTGAAGAGAACAGGCGGGATGGAATTGCTTTGATTTCGCAGGGTCACCGTCCCGGCGATTATCGTCGGGACGGTGTTGTCCTCACGAGTGAAGCAGGATAGCGGCGCTACTAAGAATATTGCGTTTCGCTCACAGAGCGAGCAAACTTCTTCTCCTTCGAGGATTATGCAACTACATATTTGCCGGTTTCGATCACTCTCTGCGCGATCGTCTGCCGGAGCGCCACGGTATTAAACGGTTCGTACTTGCACAAGCGGCGCAGGATCGCCATCTGCGAACGCAGCATGTCGCCTTCGGCCGCCGCCGCAATAACCTTTTTCGCGGCGCTCTCGATCCGGTCGAGTGCGCCCGCCATATACACGCGAGTCATGGCGGTGGCATTGGCTGTGCCCGCCTCGTCATTCCGCGTTGCGAGTTTTTGGGCGCGCAGTAAAGCGGATTCCATGGCGTAGGTTTCAATGGTCATGTTGGCGATGGCTCCCATGATCTCTTGCTGATCCTGGATGGCCTGCATGTATTTCTGGGTGGCAACTCCGGCGGCAAACAGCGCGATCTTCTTCGCCGCCGTCACCAGTTTCCGTTCTTCCGCCAGCGGACCTTGTGCGCCGTCGTCTCTAGAGCCGGAGAGCACTTCATCCATCAGCTTCTTGATTGCTCCCATCAACGGGAGTTGGCCAGACATCGCTCGTTTCAGAAGAAAGCCGGTAATCACCAGCCGGTTGATTTCATTCGTGCCTTCGAAAATCCGATTGATGCGCGAGTCGCGGTAGGCGCGCTCGGCGGGATATTCTTCCACGAAGCCGTATCCACCGTAGATTTGCACAGTTTCATCGACTACATAGTCGATGAACTCCGATCCCCACACTTTGAGAATGGAACACTCGACCGCGTACTCGTCAAATATTTTGCGAGCCTGGGCCATGTCATTGTGGGCCTCGCCGAGTTGCTCAGTGGCAGCGTCGATCATGCCGACGGTGCGATAGGCCATGGCTTCGCCAACGAAAACGCCGGCAGCCATGTTGGCCAGTTTCTCGCGCACCAGTCCGAAGTCGGCGATGACTTTTCCGAATGCCTTACGCTGCTTGGCATAGGCGATGGCGCTCTCCAGAGAATTGCGAGCCGCGCCGATGGCGCCTGCGCCCAACTTGAACCGGCCCACGTTCAAAACATTGAAGGCGATGTGATGCCCTTTCCCGATTTCTCCCAGGACGTTGTCCACCGGCAGCTTGCAGTCATTGAGAATGAGCGGACAAGTAGAAGAGCCGCGAATACCCATCTTGTGTTCTTCCGCACCCACCGCAAATCCAGGGAAGTTTCGCTCGACGATGAACGCCGTGAACTTCTCTCCGTCCACCTTCGCGAACACGATGAACAAGTCGGCGAAGCCTGCGTTGGTAATCCACATTTTTTCGCCGTTCAGGAGATAGTGCTTGCCGTCGGCGGAGAGTGTAGCCCGGGTGCGGCAATTGAGCGCATCGGATCCCGACGACGATTCCGAAAGCGCATAAGCACCGACGGTCGTGCCGTTCGCCAGCCCTGGCAGATATTTCTTCTTTTGCTCTTCGCTACCGAAGTAAACGATTGGCAATGTTCCGATGCAGGCGTGAGCGCCCCAGGTGGTGCTGAAGCCAGCGTATTTTGCCAAACGGTCGGCTACGATGGCCGACGTAACTTTATCCAGTTGCATGCCGCCGTATTGTTCGGGAACATCGACCCCGCTCAGCCCGAGATCGCCGGCCTTCTTCACCAGTTCACGGCTGACCGCGAATTCTTTGTGTTCCATCTTTTCAGCATTGGGAACGATTTCTTTGATGGCAAACTCTTCCGCCGTCTGCGCAATCAACAAATGTTGCTCGGTGAAATCTTCTGGAGTGAATACCTCATCGGGTGTGCGGTCTTCAATCAGGAAACTGCCGCCCGAGATCTTCATAGCGCTTGGCGCGGTAAATGTGGCCATAATTCACCTCGATTATCGAATGTCGTTCAGCTTAAGTAACCGTGCTCTTCAAAGCTGCTCCATATTTTTGCCGCAGCTCTCGTTTGAGGACTTTGCCGGATCCAGTTTTGGGCAAGCTTTCCAGAAACTCGACCGAGCGTGGACACTTGTAATGCGACAGCCGCAAGCGGCAGAACTCCAAGAGGTCGTATTCCGTGGCCTGCGATCCCGGCTTCAAGGTCACGATGGCCTTCGGTATCTCCCCCCACTTCTCGTGAGGAACGGGAATCACGACCGCCTCGTACACATCAGGGTGGGCAAGCAGCACCTTCTCCACTTCCAGTGAAGATATGTTCTCGCCCCCGCTGACAATGATTTCTTTCTTGCGATCCACAATTTGAAGGTAGTTGTATCGATCCACGGTGGCCACATCGCCAGTGTGAAACCACCCGCCCTCCATCGCAGCCGCCGTTGCCTCCGGCTGGCGCCAGTAGCCTTCCATGACGACGTCGCCTCTAGCTACAATCTCGCCCATCACGGTGCCATCGTGCGGTACGTCCTCGCCGTTCGGGCCAACCACTCGCAGCTCAACTCCGGGAATTGCAAATCCGGTCATCGCCTGGCGAGTGTAGCGTTGTTCTCCTTGGTCTGGCAGGTCCGATTTCATTTGCGACTTGGCGAGCGTGGGACAAGTCTCGGTCAGGCCGTATCCAGAGATGCAGGTGCAGCCCAGCTTCTCCTCAACATCCTTGACCAGCGTGGGCGATGAAGCAGCTCCGCCAATATTAATGATCTGCAGGCTGCTCAAGTCGTATTGTTCTCTCGCGGGAGAATTCACCAGCGCCGTCGCCATCGTGGGCACCAGAGCGCAGCTGCTTACGTGCTCCCGCTCGATGAGGCGGAAAACCTCCAGCGGATTGAAGTGGTGAATCATCACATGCGTGCCTCCGACTAGCGTGATGATGTGGGCTATGCCCCAGCCATTCGCGTGGAAAAGCGGAATGGTATGCAGCAATACTGCTTTGCACGACATTTCTCCAAGCGTGCTGGCGGAGGTTTGTCCTGCGGCAATCACTGACAAGGCATGCAGATATACGTTGCGATGCGTGAGCATCACACCCTTCGGGCGGTCGCTGCTGCCGCTGGTGTAGAAGATTTCGGCGACCGAGTCCTCGTCGACTTGCGTGAAGTCACACAGAAACGGCGGGGAAACCGACAGACTATCCTCGTAGTTTCTTGGTGTCAGCCAACTGGCCTGCGGCTGGCCATCCAACAGGACGAAGGACTCAATCGAGCTGACGGTCGTCCGAAACGAGTCAACGAGGGGCAAGAACGCGGTTTCGACAAAAAGGAATCTTGCCTGCGCATCGTTTAAAACAAACGCGAGTTCTTGGGGGCCGAGGCGAATGTTCAAGGGAACCAAGACGCAGCCAGCTTCGAGGACCCCGTAATAGGCCTCCAGCAACCGATGGCAGTTCGTGCTCAGAAAAGCGATGCGGTCGCCAGGCTTTGCCCCTGCGGCGATGAGAGCGCCCGCCAACCGCGCTGTGCGCTCGGCGAATTGCGCATAGGTGAATCGATCATCGCCGCACACGACTCCGGTCTTGTGCGGAAATTGTTCGCGCGCATAGCGCAGAAAACGGATGGGAGTGAGTGGAATGTTCATGTCTGCCTCCGGACGATGAAGATGACACGTATCGCCGGCGGGTGTTGCCAGCGTGATACGTAGGCTGGATTGTTAATTGGGTTAACGATCATCCCGAGCGGAGCCGAAGAACTCCCGTGTGCCCTACCGCTGCCGGCCTCGCAGGATTCTCCCGTGCTGTTTTACACGTGCGAAGCGGGCTGTTCGCGCAGAACGCGGCTTTTGGCACCCGGCCGTGCGGAGTCCTTCGACTTGCATGGCCCGCGTTTCGCACGGGCCATGCTCCGCTCAGGATGAAGCTCGATGCGTGGTTCTGACTTAGGCAGCCGCCGCTGCTGCCGCGTGCTTCTTCGGCGACCGCTTCGCGCGCGGTTCAGTCTTGTGTGCGCGTTTGTGCTCGCCGTTCGGTTTTACCATGACGTCCATCAACTCTTTTTGGGCGTCGACATAGCTCTTCACGCCTTCCCGGGTTAACTCCGCTAGCGGTAAGAAGGGAAACGGCCGCAAGAGTTCCAAAGTTTTGCCCGCACTTTTCACGCTGGCATTCATCTGTCGCCCGGCGACATCGACCAACTTGCGTTGCGCATCGATGAACGACTCGGTGGCTTCGCGCGCCAACTGGGACAACTCGGTCTTCTTGAGTTTCTTGATCCCGTTGGTGTGCTTGCCGCCGGTTGCCTTGGCTGTCTCCTCAGCAATCACGTCCATGAAATGCTTCTGGGCCTTGACGAAATTTTCCATGGCCTCGCGTGCCAGCTCCACCAGTTGCTCGCTCTGGTACGGCTTCCCGGCCTTGGCTGCCTCCACCCAAGTGTGGGTTTGTTTGTCGGCAATCTTCAGGAACTCCTGTTGCATGTGGATGAAAGTCTCCACACTGCGCCGCAGCAGGTCGGTAACCGCCTGCGCCGCAGGCCATTCTCCAACCCGTTCCTTGACGCCGGACATCAGGATTTCGTTCTGTTTCTGTCCCAGTTCAAGCAGGACTTTCTGCCCCTCAATGAAGTTGGATACGCCCTCGGCAGTCACTTCGCCCAGAATGGCGGTCGGGGAATGCTGAGGATCGGATAATTGTTGGCGCAGAGAGTGCATCAAGCTTGCATTCTGCCGCATGGCCAGATCTAAAAGGATCCGCTGCGTGGCGAAGAAGCTCTGAACTCCCTGTTGCGCCCAACCTGAAAGAAGAGATACAAAGGAAGACTCCCCATGATGAGTTCGGGAGGATTCGGACTTTACCGTTGTTGCCATTTAGCACCTCCAAATTTGCTGCACTGCAGCATCAACTAAACTATACGGCTGCGCCGAATTTGTGTCAAGATATATTTACGTTGTGTGCAGAGCAGCATAACAAGGGATCAAGAAATGCAACCGCCCGTCGTGATCAAGAAATATGGGAATCGCAGGCTATACGATTCCTTCAACAGCAAGTACGTGAATCTCGATGACATAGCCGGGTTCATTCGGAACGGCAGGGAGGTTCAGGTAATTGACGCGAAAACCGGTCAGGATCTGACCCGCGTCACTCTCACCCAAATCATCACCGAGGATGCCAAGGAAAAGCCGACGGGCCTGCCGCTCGAGCTGTTGCGCCAACTTATTGTCGCGTCCGACGAGGTGCGGCAGGAGTTCGTGATGTGGTATTTGAAATCTGCCTTTGATACTTATCAGAAGGTGCAGGATGCGGTGCAGAGCCGGCTAGGCGAAGTCCAGTCCGCCATTTTGTCTCCAGTGGACATGATGAAGCAATTGATAGGCTCACCGGTACCATCTCAGCCCCGAACTGAAGCGGAGCCCGAACTCGAGGCCTTGCGCAAGCGAGTAGCGGAGCTGGAGGCCCGGCTGGGGAAACCGGGGGGTAGAAAACAAAACTCAACCCGGAAGCGCAAGAGAAGGGTATAATGCGTGACGTAAGTTCCCCCCGGCTACGCGCGCCAGCGTAATGTATAAATGCTCGACAGACCCAGGACGAAATTGCGGCGCAAACAGAAAAAGAGTGCAGGTTCATCGAAGGCGGGGGCGCGGATGCAGACTCACAGGGCCGATTTGCAGGCCGACATTTCCCCGTGGACAGAAGCGCTGTTCGCAGCTGAGATTCTCTTGCTGCACGCAACTCCCGTCTACTACGGCTTCGGTGTACCCCGCGGGGATGGCTCCGCCGTGGTCATTATTCCCGGTTTCCTCGGAACCGATTTATATTTGATGGAACTGCACGCCTGGCTGGGGCGCATCGGATACCGGCCGTACTTTTCCGGGATCGGTATCAACGCCGAGTGCCCGAATCTCTTAGTGCAACGCCATCTGAACGACACTATGGAAAGGGCACTGGCTGAGACCGGGCGCAGAATTCATTTGATTGGTCACAGTCTCGGGGGGGTAATCGCGCGCTCCGTGGCAGGTCAGAGGCCGCGCGATATCGCTTCCGTCATCACGCTGGCCGCACCCATTCGCGGCACCGCTACCAGTCGAACGATTCTTCACGCGGCCGAAGCCATTCGCCAGCGCATCCTGCAGGAGCATGGCCAGGGAGTGCTGCCCGACTGCTACACCGGGCGCTGCACCTGCAATTTTGTGGACTCTTTGCGCCGCAAGGTTCCGGCTTCGATGATCGAAACCGCGATTTACACCCGTGACGACGGCATCGTGGACTGGCGCTATTGCATGACTAAGAATCCAGAAGCCGACTTTGAGGTCCCCGGCACGCACATTGGAATGGCTTTTAATCCCTCAGCCTACGCCATTGTTGCCGAGCGACTTGCGATGGCGCAATCTTCCGAACGAGTTTAGCGGCCAACCATCTCCAGAACGGCTCCGGTAGTCGTCTCTAATGTTTCGATCGGTCGGCCCCGCCGCTCCAAGCGGAGCACCGCTTTCGCCAGGCTGTTGTTCGCAACTTCAAAGCTGCCGGTACAATCGGTCTTCACATAGGGAAGACGATGGATGCTCGGCCCGGCGCCATCGATGGCCGCTTCCAACTGGAATCCATTTTTCGCGGAACACCGAAAACTCCAATTGAATTCGTTCGGATCTCTTCTGATGGTTTGCACACTCCGGAATTCGTGCTGCTCCCCGTCGTGCCACAGCACCGCTTTGCGAAAGACAAGCCCGAATGGCATTTCGTAGATGAGCGCTTCCAGGGTGCTCGGGCCTGTACCAGCGCGGGGGAAGTGCGCATGGGTCCAAGTCCAGAAATTGCGATGCCGGTATCCACAATTGTGTCCTTGAACTCCGATGCCCAAAGGGCTGCCTTCAAAACTCCGCCCATCAAGCGTGATCGTGCCCGAAAAGACCGCGTCGGAATGCGGAGTTCGCGAGAATCCAATCCAGCCTTTATTGCTTAGCGTAACGCGAAAGGTCGAACAATAACGCAGATCCCATGCAATCGTGTGCCCTTCAACCTCCAACGCGCCTCGGCAGGAATCCTCGCCGATTTCGTTTTGGCCAACCCGCAAGTGGAAGGGATTTTGTCCTCTGGCACTCAAATCCAGGCCCTCCGAGGAAAATCCTTGGATGAAGCTTTGCGGTTTCCCAACCCGCGGAAACCAGGTCGCCCACACTTGCACGGGCTGGCCACGGGGATCACCAACGCAACCGCCCCGGCCGGAATTCATCAGCAAATACCGGAACCACCACGCTCCGGAACCATCCGCCAGTCCCAGCCGAAGAAACCAAACTTCGTAGCGGCGCCGGGCAGAGAGCGATGAATATAGTTCGTTCAGCGTTTTTACAGGCAACGGCACGCGCCAATTCTACTGCTTCCCAAGCGTAGTAATTCATGCAGCCCGCTTGCGGAGGTATAATTTCGGGTTGACATGCAAAATCCCCGTTACGCCCTGGTGGCTTACGTGAGGAATGCCGTCGGGGAGTTTGTTGAGAATCTCCGGAAGGAACTGCATCCCGATCTACCCCATCTGCCCGCACATGTGACCATCCTTCCGCCCCGGCGATTGCAGGGCGGGGAACTGTCGGCACTGGAAACGCTCGAAGATATCTGCGGGCAAGCTGAGCCTTTCGAGGTCACTCTTGGGGATGTTGAAACCTTCGTTCCCGTGACTCCCACGGTTTTCATTCGGGTTGCCCGCGGGGCCCACCGCATGCAAGAGCTGCATGATCGATTGAACACGCAGGCGCTCGCCTCCACGGAAGAGTGGCCTTACATGCCGCATCTCACGATTGTGAAGGTGAGCACCGAAGAACTGGCGCAACGGGCTTATATTTTCGCCCGCGATCGTTGGGCGCTGTTCGACGGTGGCCGCCAGATCGCGCTAAACGAGCTCACTTTCGTTCGCGAACAGGAACAGAATCGTTGGGTGGACTTGGCAGGAATCCCCTTGGGCCGCAGCTTGGTCAAACCTTAAAAGATACAAACATTAGAAAGACACGTCTCTGAAACGACGACTCGATGCTTTCACAAGGTGACCTTCCGGCTGTCCAAATTCCCGTCGTCTCCACCAGGTCATGTCCTTAAGTACAAATCCCTCCCGTGCGTTGCTAACTGTGGAAAGCTAGCGTAAACAAGAGGTTGGAGTCGCTGCGCAAGCCGTCTCGGGCACCTTCCCCCAGCGAGTTCATAGTGGGTTTCGGGAGGTTTCATGCAGATTGGGGTCTACGGAGCAGGGTACTTAGGTACAGTCGTCTCCGCCTGTCTGGCGGACTTCGGCACCCCGGTCAGCTGTTGTCATCCCGATAGCTCGCAAATGGTCGCCATGGCCCAGGGCAGCGTCCCGTTTCACGAAAAGAACCTTACCGAAGTCATCAAGCGTAATGTGCGATCAGGGCGGCTGGCGTATTCGACTGACATCGAATCCTTCGCTCGCAAGGCGCAGGTGATCTTTCTGGCCGAAGACAGTCCGCAGCATCTGACCGATCTGGCCATTCGCATCACACGTGCCGCTGCCAAGCCTCCGATCTTGTCCCTAGTCACGCCCGTTCCAGTCGGAACTGCATCTGCAATCGTTCAACGTATTGCCGAGGCCGGCTTGAGGGCCACGATTGTTTCGCAGCCAATGTTTTTTACTCCCGGATGCGCGATTGAGGATTTCAACTGGCCGGATCGCATTATTCTGGGCACTGATTCGAACGACGCCGTACTCGCCATCAAACAGATTTTTCATTCCCTGGTGATGCGCGGTGTTCCGGTGATCGTCACGAATCATGAGACGGCAGAGTTGGTGCGTGAATCCGCGACCGCTTTTGTCGCCACCAAGATTTCCTTCATCAACGAATTGGCGACCTTATGCGAACGGGTGAACGCGGATGCGGTCAGCCTCTCGCTGGCTTTAGGGTTGGACAAGAAGATCGCGCCTCGCTGCCTGCAGCCCGGAGCCGGGATGGGCGGTTTGTTCGCGGAGTCCGACATGGATTCGCTGGCCGACTTGGCCCAGCGCAACGGAGTTTCACTCAAGGTTCTGAGCGCTGCGCGGGAAGTGAATCACGGCCTCGCCGATCAGGTGATCGAAAAGATCTCAAAGTGCGTTCAGTCGGTGCACAACAAAGATGTGGGAATTCTCGGCTTGGCCTTCAAGCCCAACACCAATTCCGTGGCCGGTTCGTCCTCGGTACGGCTGGCCAAGAATCTGATTGCCCAAGGTGCGCGGGTGCGAGCTTACGATCCCGTCGCTCTCCCGGACGCGCGCCTCGAACTGAACGGCTCTGTGTTCTATTGTGAGTCTCCCTATGCCGCGGCCGAAGGCGTCGACGCTTTGGTGGTCGGCACCGGCTGGCCCGAATTTCGCGGACTCGATTTCAGCCGCATCAAACAAATGCTTCGCAACCCGCTCATCGTGGATACGAAAAACCTGCTGGACTCCGTCCGCCTCCGCGCCATGGGATTCGAATACGTCGGCGTAGGCCGCGGCTAACCAGGGTTCCCATTTCTCAATCTTCAATCTCTGTCTCTATCTATGCCGTCATCCTGAGGGATGCCAGTCCCGAAGGATCTCGCGCGCAGTACCAAAGCCGCCGGCCCTGCCCAACCGCTCACGGCACTGTGTCCGAGTTGTTATAATCGTTATTACGCGGTGGGAGTAGCTCAACTGGCAGAGCACCGGACTGTGGCTCCGGACGTTGCGGGTTCGATTCCCGTCTCCCACCCCAGAATCTTCAGCTTCGGCTGGATCATAGGCAAATGAGCGGATCTCGTTCGACTCCCTACGCTGCCACCTGCTGCGCGGCCGCTTGATCGGCAAATATCACCGCTTGATCCTGTCGAACTCGACCGGCCGGAATCGACACATCGCCTTTGCGCAAGCGCGCAAGCATTTCGACCTTTTCACTCCCTGTCACGAGCCACAGAATGCGGCGAGATCGATTGATCATCGGATACGTCAACGTCATCCGACGTCTTCCCTGATAGATGCCGGTAAGCGCAACGTCTGCGTCCGTAACTTCGAGGACGCGATCGCCCGGAACCAGTGACGCAGTGTGGCCGTCGGGCCCTAGACCGAGATGGACCAGGTCGAGCACCGGCGGCGAGCCCGCAAGCTCCTGAAGGGTTGCTGCGTATCGTGCAACGGCGGCTTGCAGGTCTGGAGCTTCCACCGGCATGGCAAGAATTTGCTCGGGACGCAACGGAGCATGCAAGCTTTCACGAATGTGAGTAAGGTTTCGGTCGGGGTCTCCGGCTGGCGCTACACGTTCATCGACTTGTGTCACATAAACATTTGGCCAGGGAACGTCCTCTCGGCTCAGCGCACTCAACATTGCCCAGGGAGTGTGGCCGCCGCTGACGGCCACGACAAAACGACGACGGGCAGCTACTGCCGCGCGCGCTTCGGCAGCGATGAGTCCGGCAGCTTGTCGCGCGACTGCGTCTGCGTCAGCAAACACTTCAACTTTCATGACGGATATCTCCATCTCCGCTAGGCAGCCTGCGATTTCTCGCCCGATTTCTCATGATGTCCACCGAACTGAAAACGCATGGCTGACAACAGCTTGTTGGCAAAATCAGCTTCGCCCCGCGAACTGAACCGTTCGTAGAGCGCGGTAGTCAGAACCGGCGTGGGCACAGCTTCATCGATAGCGGCTTTGATCGTCCAGCGGCCTTCGCCCGAGTCGGAAACGCGGCCGGCAAACTGAGACAACGCCGGATCCTGAAGCAGAGCGGATGCGGTCAGATCAAGCAGCCACGACGCGATCACGCTGCCGCGCCGCCACACTTCCGTGATGTCAGGCAGGTTCAAGTCATACTGGTAGTGCTCGGGATCGCGCAATGGCGTGGTCTCAGCGTCAGCCGCGTGTTCCTGCTTGCCGACATTAGCGGCGCGCAGAACTCCCAGCCCCTCCGCATAGGCGGCCATGATCCCGTATTCAATTCCGTTGTGTACCATCTTTACGAAATGGCCGGCGCCGTTGGGTCCGCAGTGCAGGTAACCCTGCTCGGCGGTGCCGTTGACCTTGTCGCGTCCGGGCGTACGCGCTATGTTTCCGACGCCCGGCGCCAGCGTTGCGAAGATGGGATCGAGATGTTTGACGACATCCGGCTCGCCGCCAATCATCATGCAATAGCCTCGCTCCAGACCCCACACGCCGCCGCTCGTGCCCACATCCACATAGTGAATGCTCTTGGCGGTGAGTTCCTTGGCGCGGCGGATGTCGTCGACGTAATACGAATTGCCGCCATCAATCAGGATGTCTCCTGATTCCAAATGCGGCAGAAGTCCGGCAATGGTCTCATCGACGACTGCAGCCGGGACCATCAACCAGATCGCCCGCGGCTTTTCCAGCTTCTTCACAAAGTCCTGCAGTGAAGCCGCGCCAAGCGCTTTCTGCTGGACCAGTTCCTCGACTGCTTTCGGCGACCTATCGAAGACCACGGAACTGTGGCCATTCTTGAGAAGGCGGCGCACCATGTTTGCTCCCATTCGTCCGAGACCGATCATTCCGAGCTGCATGTAAAACTCCTTTTTGTAGGAAAAGTTTGTTAGTTCATTCCCGCTGCACGCCGCGTCTTCTTATGCACGCTTCCTAAAGATGTCCGTCACGCCGCCTCTTTGAGTTTTCGATAGCGACGGATCAAAGCGTTTGTCGAACTGTCATGGTTGAGCGCGGGCTCGGTTTTGCTTTCGAGCTCTGGGATAATTTTCTGCGCCAGGGCTTTACCCAATTCGACTCCCCATTGATCGAACGAGTTGATGTTCCAGATGGTTCCCTGCGTGAAGACGGAATGCTCATACAGAGCGACAAGTTTGCCCAGCGTTTCCGGAGTCAGCCGCTCCGCAAGAATCGTGTTCGACGGGCGGTTGCCTTCGAAAACGCGATGCGGTACCAGCCAATCCGGTGTTCCCTCCGCCTTTACCTGCTCCGGAGTCTTTCCGAACGCCAGCGCCTCGGTCTGTGCGAACACATTGGCCAGAAGCATGTCGTGGTGCCGGCCGAGCGCGTTGAGCGGTCGCATGAACCCGATAAAATCGCATGGGATCAGTCTCGTGCCCTGATGGATCAGTTGATAGAACGAGTGTTGGCCGTTGGTTCCGGGCTCGCCCCAGTAGATCGGGCCGGTATCGTAATCGACTCGCGCCCCGTCGAGCGTGACATGTTTGCCGTTGCTCTCCATCGTCAACTGTTGCAGATATGCGGGGAACCGCTTCAGGTATTGCTCGTAGGGTAAAACGGCAACCGTCTGCGCGCCGAAGAAATTGTTGTACCAGACGCCGAGCAATCCCATCAGCACGGGCAGATTGCGTTCAAACGGAGTCGTGCGGAAGTGTTCGTCGACCTGGTGAAAGCCATCGAGCATGGCGCGGAAGTTGTCCGGACCGACGGCGATCATCGTGGACAGGCCGATCGCAGAATCCATGGAGTAGCGCCCGCCCACCCAGTCCCAGAAGGCAAACATGTTGGCAGTATCGATGCCAAACTTTTCTACTTCGGCCGTGTTCGTCGACACTGCAACAAAATGTTTCGCGACCGATTTCTCGTCGCCTCCCAAACCCGCAAGTGACCAATCGCGGGCGGTGTGAGCATTGGTCATCGTCTCTAAAGTCGTGAAAGTTTTTGAAGAGATGATGAAAAGCGTTTCCGACGGATCGAGATCCCGCACCGCCTCTGCAAAGTCGGTGCCATCGACATTGGAAACGAACCGGAACGTCATATTTCGGTCGCTGTAATGTTTGAGCGCCTCGTAAGCCATCACCGGTCCAAGATCCGATCCGCCAATGCCGATGTTGATTACGTTGCGAATGCGTTTGCCGGTATGGCCTTTCCACGCGCCGCTCCGCACCCGATTGCTGAAGTCCGTCATTTTATCGAGTACAGCGTGGACCTCGGGCACCACGTCCTCGCCGTCGACGACGATCGATGATCCGAGTGGAGTTCGCAGAGCCACATGCAGAACTGCTCGCTTTTCTGTGGTGTTGATTTTTTCACCGCGGAACATGGCATCGATGCGCGCCCGCAGGCCGGATTCCTCGGCCAGTTGCAGCAGGAGTTTGAGCGTGTCGTCGGTGATCAGATTTTTCGAGTAATCGAAATAGATTCCCAGAGCCTCGACCGTCAGCCGTTCGCCGCGCTTGGGATCGTCAGCAAAAAGATTGCGCAGATGTGACTTCTGAATCTCCTTAGAATGAACTTCGAGAGCCTTCCAGGCTTGGCGTTTGACGACCGAGTTTGCGGTGATTGATTCCACGCGTGCTGCCATGTCCATTTTCCTTTCGTCCGTTGTGCTTATCTGAAGCGGTGCTTACGCGAAGGGGCGTTCGCTGATTCCCGGCGTGCTCCCAGAGTCGAAACCCTCCGCTGAAAGCGTTGGCATTGTCTCCGACTCGGCAACGCGGAGGAATCTCTTTCAACTTCTTGACATTGCCTCCGCCCAGAACCACGTCGTCCGGTTCGAGAGCGGCGATCATGCGAGCTACTACGTCTCTGACGTGGCGTCGCCACTTTTTCTTGCCGTGCTTTTCCAGTCCATCGAGTCCTACATAGGTCTCGTACGTTCCCTTTTTGTAAGGGAGATGAGCGAGTTCCATAGGCTCCACGATGCCATCGACGACAAAGGCCGAACCGAGCCCTGTGCCCAGGCCCAGAAACAGCATCTTGCCGCCTTTGTAACTTCCCAAGGCCTGCATGGCCGCGTCGTTAATGATCTTAACCGGATGCCTGAATGCTCCGCGGAAATCAAACCCCACCCAGCCGGTTCCCAAATTATGAGGTTCGGCAATCGGCCGATTGTGCAGGACCGGCCCGGGATAGCCAAGCGAAACCACGTCATATTCCCAGGTTCCGATGATCCGCTTGATGCTGGCGACCATCTGTTGCGGCGTCATCTTTGGACCCGACGAAAACTTTCGCGGCGTGTCCTGCCCCGTGGCAAGGATCTTCACATGAGTTCCGCCAACATCTACCACCAGCACTTTCATGACAAAGCCTCTAGCCCCTCAACGCATTGCTTACAATTGCCTGCGCCTCACTGACGATGGCATTCAAGTGAGCCTCGTCCTTGAAGGTCTCCGCGTAAATCTTGTAAATGTTTTCGGTGCCGGACGGGCGGGCGGCAAACCAGCCACTACCAGCCACGACTTTCAGACCGCCGATCGCGGCGTTGTTACACGGAGCGCGCGTCAACTTCGCAGTGATGGGCTCGCCAGCCAGGCTCGACTCCTTGACCGCCTCGGGCGAGAGTTTCTGCAGACTCGCTTTTTGCTCGGGAGTGGCGGGCGCATCGATGCGCGTGTAGTAAGACGTGCCGAATTCCGCGGTCAGTTCGCGGTAGTGCTGGCCCGGATCCTTCCCGGTGCGGGCGGTAATTTCGGCCGCGAGCAGGTCCATAATCAGACCATCTTTATCGGTTGTCCAAACTGTCCCGTCTAGACGCAGGAAACTCGCTCCGGCACTCTCTTCTCCGCCGAAACATTGCGAACCGTCGAGCAGTCCAGGCACGAACCACTTAAAACCCACAGGCACTTCGCAGAGTGGATGGCCAAGCTTTTTCACAACTCGATCAATCATGCTGCTGCTGACCAGCGTCTTACCGACTGCAACGTCCGCCCGCCACCGGGGACGATGCGCCAGAAGATAAGCGATAGCCACTGCGAGATAATGATTCGGGTTCATCAACCCCGCAGACGGCGTCACAATGCCATGCCGGTCGGCGTCGGTATCGTTGGCGAAGGCCACGCGATATTGATCCTTGATGGCGACAAGCCGAGCCATCGCGTACGGACTGGAGCAATCCATGCGGATCTTGCCGTCGTGATCGACCGTCATAAACGAGAAGGTCGGATCGATGACTGGGTTTGTGACAATCACATCCAGACCATAGGTCGAGTTGATCGGCTCCCAATAAGGCTCGGACGCGCCGCCCAGCGGGTCAACTCCCAGCTTCAGGCCAGCGCTACGGATAGCATCAATGTCGACCACATTCTTCAGATCGCGAACGTAGGGCAGAACGAAATCTTCTTGATGCGTGCTGCTAGCCTTCATGGCTGCGGCGAAGGGAATTCGTTTGACGCCCGCGTTGCCGCTTCGCAGCAATTCATTGGCGCGATCCTCAACCCACTGAGTCACGTGCGTATCGGCTGGGCCGCCGCTGGGCGGGTTGTACTTGAAGCCGCCATCCTCGGGCGGATTGTGCGATGGCGTAATCACGATGCCATCGGCGAAAAGATCCTTGCGCCCCTTGTTGTAGACGAGAATGGCGCGAGAGATGACCGGCGTCGGAGTCACTCCGTCGTCTTGCTGGATTATGGTTTCGACGTTGTTTGCAGCCAGCACTTCAAGCGCAGTGCGCTGCGCCGGTTCAGACACCGCGTGCGTGTCCTTGCCCATATAGAGTGGGCCATCCGTGCCCTGGCTGCGCCGGTACTCGCAGATCGCTTGCGTGATGGCGAGAATATGGGCTTCGGTGAAGGTGCCTTGGAAGGGCGAGCCCCGATGCCCGCTGGTGCCGAAGACGACCATCTGATTAGGATCGTCGAGGTCGGGCCGGCGTTCGAAATACTCGCGCACCAGTCGGGCTACATCCACCAGCATCGACTTCGGCGCGGGCAAACCTGCAAGCGGTGAGAGCATACTCGCGCCAGTTCCGGGTGAGCGGGTTTCTAAGGCACTGGACATTGCTGCACCTTCCCTATCGCGGATGCGTATTCGTAATCGTGCGTTTCGCCAGCCCGCTGCATCATGAATGTCACATTGCCGGCGCTGTTGGCTTCGTACACGGCTTTTGCGATCACCGGATCGTTGCTGACGGGCTCCGTGCCCGCAAAAACATCCTCGTCTGAGAATACATATTTTGGCTACCGGTTGTCCCGTCACGCCATCGCGGTCGAAATACAGGCACGGGTTTGGACGGTTGAATTCTCCCCACCGATTATTTTAGTTCGATCCTGCATTTATTGCCTGTGATTCGAAATCTTTCCGCTGAGATTCGGTTAGCATGGATAAGTTTCAGCAACCATGAGTTTCAAAAGCCAAAACTTCTTGACTCGCGAGTCGGTGAGCAAGTAATTGGTGACAGGTGAGAACTCAAGTGTCGACCGATACCGGAGTTTCGAGGAACGCTCTGCCGATTGAAGTGATTACCAGTCCATTCGTGCGCTTTGCGCGGATGGAGGCGGCTGGCGGCATTCTTCTGTTGGCCAGCACGTTTGCTGCCCTCGTGTGGGCGAACTCGCGCTGGGAATATGCCTATCATGCGATCTGGACCACCCAGGTCGATGTCGGCTTCGGCCGCTTCTTTTTATCGGAAACCCGTCATGAATGGGTCAACGACGGGCTGATGTCTGTTTTCTTTTTTCTGGTTGGACTCGAAATCAAGCGCGAGGTTCTGATCGGCGAACTGTCTTCATTGAAGCAGGCAGCTTTCCCGCTGATCGCCGCTATCGGTGGAACGATTGTCCCGGCTCTCATTTATGTAACGTTGAACCGTGGCGACATTACCCACACGGGGTGGGGCATCCCAATGGCCACCGATATAGCATTTGCCCTGGGTGTGCTCGCTTTGCTCGGGGATCGCATTCCTACATCCCTCAAGGTTTTTGTAACCGCTTTGGCCATCGTGGATGACATTATCGCCGTTCTGGTAATTGCGCTTTTTTATACCGAGCAAATCCACTTGATTAGTTTGGCGGCGGCCTTTGGCGGAATCGCTGTATCGTTCGGGGCAAACCTGCTGGGTGTGCGTAAACCGGCCATCTATGCATTCGTTGGGATTTGTGTCTGGAGCGCGGTGCTGCAATCGGGAGTGCATGCTACGGTCGCTGGCGTTCTGTTTGCTTTCACGATTCCAGCGCGGACTTATATCGATCGGGCTCATTTCCTGAAGCAGGGCCGCTGGCTGCTGGACCGGTTTGAAGCCGCTCCTCCGGACTCGCTTGAAGAGCACTCGGCAATTCACACCCTGGAAGCGCAATGCGAACTGGTCGAATCGCCCTTGCACCGCATCGAGCATCGTCTTCAGCCGTGGGTTGGTTTTTTTGTGATGCCGGTGTTCGCCTTCTCCAACGCAGGCGTGCACATTTTCGGAAATGTTACGGCGGCGGCGAAAAATTCAGTCAGCTTAGGCGTGGCCCTCGGACTCTTCCTGGGAAAGCCGATAGGAATTTCGCTGTTTGCCTGGTTGGCGACCAAGGCTCGATTAGCAACCCGCCCGGCCGCGGTCTCCTGGGGGCAGATCTTTGGGGCCAGTTGGCTTTGCGGCATCGGCTTCACGATGTCGCTATTTATCGCTACCTTAGCGTTCGGAGAAGGGACCCTGCTTGACATGTCCAAAATTGGAACCCTCGCTGGCTCGGTCAGCGCGGCGATTTGTGGGAGTTGTTTCTTATTAGGCAAGTTCGGCCGGGCTCCTGCGGGCCGGTGAAGGCGAACGTCGATCTGCCGTTCGACAAATGTCAAATCCGGCCCGCTTCCAGCAGCGATTACAGGCAACGGTCTAGCAAACTAAGACGGTGTTTCGGAAATCAAGGGAACGCCCGGCTGGGCTCACTTCCTTCTAAGTTCCAGCGCCGGAATTGGCGGCTGATGCAGGCCCGAGCAGGGGAACTGATTCACGAATCTCAAAGTTCCCGCGGAGTCCTCAAAACCCAGACCATAAGTTGCCGACGCGCCTTTGTACGTGCCCCAGTCGGGGGGAATGTAGGCGACGCACGGTACTTGCATTTGAGCGGTCGCCTTCGCTGGCCGACCGGACGAAGCGATCAGCAGGAACGCAAGAATCAGCGACAGTGTAATCACAATTCTTTTCATGGGAATCCTCATGCTTTTTTGTGTGCGCATCTGGACGCCAGAACCTTCGTTCGCCAATCTGATGAAGCCATCAGAAAGAACGCGAAAGCCAGCGCCAGTATAATCACGGAAGGGAATTGTTCCGCGCTGAGCTGTTACCGCGGAACTGCGCCCACGTCCGGTGCGGGCCACTGACCTAGTCGCACCCTGCAATTCTCGCCTTCCACCGCGAGCGCGGCCCGCAAGTTTGCTCCCAGGTTCAGTTTCCGGATTGACCAACGTCGCGACTCTTGCGGATCGTCATACACCTTCAACTGCAATTTGCAGCCAGCCGCTCCAACCGCCGGCAGCACACCAAAGCTGCTCAGCGACATGGAAAGTCCCTGTCCGTGCGCTTTGATGTAAGCCTCTTTCGCGGTCCAGCAACTAAAGAACGACGGAATGTGTTCCGAGACCGGTTGCGATCGCAACCATTCCACCTCTTGACGAGAGAAGAAGCGCTCGGCCAACTCCAATGCGTTCGTGTCTTCGCGAATCCTCTCCACATCAATGCCGACCTGGCGACGACGGACTATTGCAAAGACAGTCGTCCCCTGCGTATGCGACAGGTTGAAGTGAAGATCGTCGGCGCGAAGATCGTCGCCGGAAAGATCGTGAAGAGGAAGATCGTGCGCACGAAGCTCGGTGTTTCCGGCAAGTTCAGGTTTCCCATTTGCAGTGATTCGGAAACGGACCTCACGCGCGTCGATTCGCAGATACCGGCCAAGACATCGCCGGAGCAAAGCCCTGCTGATAACAAATTGATTGCGCGGCCCCGCAAATTGGAATCGCGCCGCCCGCTCGCGCTCTTCCGAATTGAGTAGCTCGAACAAAGAGCTAGTTTCTTTATCCCAGGCGATCAGGTCGACATGCCACACGTGGACCTCATCGTCCGGCAAAATGCCATCGAGATGCAGCAACTCTTCTGAGTCCACAGGCTTAGATATCACGGACGGGGGGAAGCTGCAAAGTTACGGTTTTGAACATGGCGGTTTGGACGAAATGTGTATTAGAATTGCCGCAATCCAGCCGGAGCAAGAGCGTACATTTCTACGCAAAACAATTTTGGGGCTTGATTGCCCCAGCTTGGCGGCCCATGAAAAACGTCTATGAAGTGCTGCGAGAAAAAGAGATGCATCTGGCGCGCTTGCGTACCGAGGTGGATGCGCTTCGGTTCGTCGTCCCGCTGCTCGCCGACCGGAATGCCGAAGTTGGCGATGATCATATCTTGGATCAGCCCGACCTGGCATGGACCCCGGCCCTGCACAAAAATAAGTGGCCACTGAAGGTGGGAAACCCGGCTCCCAGCTACTCAGACTCGTAGCTGGGCATCTCGTTGCAGGAGCGCATATGGCAGCGCAGAGGTGCGTAAGAATTCGACTGCCTCCGTTCCTACATCTCTGATGCGAAGCTGCAATGCTTTTCACCTCGGCTCAGCTCTTGAGCTCCCTGTTGCCCGATAAATATCCTTTATATCAATAACATGCATCTGCTCGCAGCTGGCACCTGGATTGCCCTTTATGAACTCGGGTAGCGTGGCGGTTTTTCCGCCGGGCTTTCGGGAATTGGAAATGCAAGTCCGCAGATTGTGTTCGCTTCTTCTGGTGGCCATCGCCTCCGCCAGTTGTCTCGCCTCAAGCGTCGGACTCGGCTGGGCCGATCTGGCGCAGCCGACGTCATTAACCTTGGCGGCTCGCGAACGTCAAATATGGTCCTCGCCGCTCCGCGACTCAAAATTCGCCGCGATGTTGCGTGCCAGCGCCGGTAATAATAATTGCGAGGCTTCACAGCCACCTGAACCTTTAGCCACTCCGGATCCGCTGCTTGACATTGCCGAGCCCAGCTCCAAAGTCAGTGTCAGCTTCATCATTGGCACCGATGGCCGGGTTCACTCTGCTCTCATTCTTGAAAGTGCGGGTCCTGCCGAAGACCGAACCATCCTTGATACGGTCCGCACCTGGCGTTATCGTCCGGCCCTGTGCAACGGCGCCGCCACGGAAACCGAAGGCAAGATCGAGTTCTCCAGCCAATAGGCATTCTTTTCGACTAAAATGACGGCTGGTGAGCCAGCGCTATGGATCGTGAAAAACCAACTCCGCCGATCCGCAATTTGCCCGCATCCGGACCTGAGGGAGAGCTCGCTCAGAACGCCGCTGTCGACGATTTCTTCCGGCGGCTGAAGCAGGACCTGCATCACCCCAAGCCTGGCACAGAAGCCATCGCCGCTGCGCTGCAGGCCGTGCAGCGACTGGCTTCGCAGGTGGATGCGGACGCGTCCACCAGCGCCATTGCGGAAACAATGGAGTCTCGAACCTGCCTCTCCTGCGGCAGTCAAAACCCTTCGGATAATCGCTTTTGCGCGATCTGTGGCGTTCCGCTGGAGGATGCCCCACCTCAAGAACTGGACCCTCCCATCGCACCGCTCTCGAAGCCGGCCCCGCAGGCGGCTGGTCAGCATCACTATCATCATCATTACCATCACCACTACTTTGCAGCGTCCGAAGCAGGTGTTCCGCTCGGCGGCTCTGATGTGCGGGGGTCGAGTGCGCCCGCCGCCCGCGATGTTCGCCCGAGAAACCCGGCGGGCGGGCTGTCGTTGAGCCGGGGGGAAGCTGCGGTCCGCAAGCTCACGCAGGATTGGGCACAGGCCTGTAACAGCAAACAACTCGACGACCTGGTCGAGCTCTATGGAGCCGACGCCATTGTGCTGCGGCCAAATGTGCCGCCGGTTCGTGGCACGGCCGCGATCCGCGAATTTTTCTTCGGAGTGCTGGACGCCGGACTGGGGGAAGTTGATCTGGAGCCCCTGCGCGTGGAAGTGTTCGGGGACATCGCCTACGAAGCCGGCCGTTGCAAGATGCTGGTTCCCTTTACCATGGGCAAACGGCGCGAAGAACGGGGAAAGTATCTCTTGACCCTGGCGCGACAGGCGGGCGACTGGAAGATCCTCGCCGACTGCTGGTCGAGTGATCTGAGCCTGGGAGTGAATGTGGACTCGGGCTCGCCTAAACCGACTGTACAGGCCCCGCCTAATCCGGCTTTGAAGCTACCTCGCAAGACCCTATGAGTGCGGGTCGAGTAAACGGCGAGGCCTGAAAATCGCGTCAGATTGTCCTCTCTCTGTTTTCCCTGCCACCGCGGCAGTGCAGTCGTCTTCCCATTCCTGCATCGAATTCCGGGGAACCTATCTGCCAATCTTCTTTTCTGGCGAAGAAAGCTGATAAAGTAGTTTTTTGCAGGTGGAATTGCGTGTCGTTTTTTTGCGCTTGATGCGGTTCTCAGGAGAGTTGGATGTACATCGCGATAGTGGGATCGGGTTATGTCGGGCTAGTGGCGGGAGCATGTTTTGCCGACATGGGCCATCAAGTCATCCTGGTTGACAACGATCAGCAGAAGCTAGCCGCGCTCAATGCCGGCCAGGTCCCGATTCACGAGAAATTTCTGCCCGAGCTGCTGGAGCGCCATCGCGGCCGCAGCCTCACTTTTTCCGACGATCTGCGCGCGGCCGTGGAAACCAGCGCTGCCGTCTTCATTGCGGTGGGAACGCCGCCTACCGAGCAGGGCCATGCGGATCTTTCCTATGTGGAGTCGGTGGCCCGCATCATTCCGTCGGCAATCAATGGCTATAAGGTGGTGGTCGAGAAAAGCACGGTCCCGGTGTATACCAGCGAATGGATCCGCAAAATCATTCTGCGCAATGCGGCGGCGCCGGATTCTTTCGATGTGGCATCCAATCCTGAGTTTCTGCGGGAAGGAACAGCGGTCACCGATTTCCTCTATCCCGATCGCATTGTGGTGGGCGCTGACAACGAACGCTGTGCTGCCGTGCTGCGCGCCATTTACGCTCCGCTGACGGATGGAAGTTATTACAAACGGCAGGATGCAATCCCGCGCCCCGATCAAGCGCAGATTCCCCCGCCATTGATCACTACCAGCACCAAGAGTGCGGAACTGATCAAGCACGCCTGCAACGCATTTCTGGCGATGAAGATTTCATTCATTAATGCGGTGGCCTCGGTGTGCGAATCGGTGGGTGCGAATGTGCAGCAGGTTTGCCAGGGCATTGGAACCGATGGCAGAATCGGTCCGCGCTTCCTGAACCCCGGAATCGGTTATGGTGGGTCATGCTTTCCCAAGGATCTGATGGCCTTCCGTTCTGTGGCGCGCGAGTGCGGATACGAGTTCCGTCTACTCGATGAAGTGATGCGCATCAACGAAGACCAGCGCCAACGTTTCTTGCGCAAGGTGCATAACGCGTTGTGGACCCTGCGCGGCAAGCGTTTGGGCGTGCTCGGCCTCGCCTTCAAAGGGGGAACCGACGATATCCGAGAATCGCCTGCCATTTTACTGGTGCAGACCTTGTTACAGGAAGGCTGCCAGATCGCAGCCTACGATCCCGCAGCCCACGAGCGGGCGCGGGAGGTTTTGAATTCGAGTGTCGAATACGCCAATGACGCCTATGAAGCGGCCCTCGGGTCTGACGCTCTGCTGATTCTTACGGAATGGGACGAATTCGCCAGCTTGGACTTGGATCGCCTGCACCGGCAGTTGAAGTATCCCATCGTGATTGATGGGCGCAATCTGTACGATCCCGAGTCCATGGCGGCCCATGGGTTCACTTATTACAGCGTCGGACGACCGGCGGCAATTCCCGAAACTCTACCCCTCGAGGCAGGCGCGCCGCCCAGGAAAGCCAACCATTCATGAGCAAGCCGCGCGCCCTGGTCACCGGCGGAGCTGGCTTCCTCGGTTCCCATCTGTGTGACGCATTGCTGGCGGAAGGTTATTCCGTAGTGGTCGTCGATAATCTTTTGACTGGACGGCAATCTAATCTCGATCACCTCCGCAGCGAACCACAATTCGAATTCCAACAGATCGACATCAACCAGCCATTCGACTGCGGCAAATTGGACTACGTATTTCATTTCGCCTGCCCTGCGAGTCCAGTCGATTATACGAAGCACGGAATTGAAACGCTGCAGGTCGGATCGCTGGGCACATTTCATGCTCTCGACGTAGCTCGCAAGTATGGGGCGAAATACCTGACGTCTTCCACTTCCGAATGTTACGGCGATCCTTTGGAGCATCCGCAGAAAGAAACTTATTGGGGCCACGTGAATCCCATCGGTCCGCGGTCGGTTTATGACGAGGCCAAGCGCTTCAGCGAAGCCGTGACGATGGCCTACCATCGCTATTACAACGTAGACACGCGCATTGCGCGAATCTTCAACACCTACGGCCCGCGCATGCAGCTCAACGACGGCCGCGTCATCCCCAACTTTATGAAGCAGGCGCTTCGCGGCGAGGACCTGACAGTTTACGGCGACGGCAGTCAGACTCGCAGCTTTTGCTACGTCAGCGATGAGATTGACGGTTTCATACGCCTGTCCAAATCTTCTGAGCATTTACCCGTCAACATCGGAAATCCCACCGAGTTCACCATTCTCGAATGCGCCCAGTGTGTGTTGGCGGTAACCGGCTCAAAAAGCAAGATACGCTACGAACCGCTGCCCCAGGACGATCCCAAACAACGCCAGCCCGATATCGCCAAGGCTAGAGCTCTACTGGGCTGGGAACCCAAGATCGATCTCGAGACGGGACTGCGAATGTCGCTGGATTATTTTAAGAAGGCGGCGTTCGAAGAAAAAGTTCTTCAGCGCTGAACCCCTCGAACCTGTCATCCTGAGCGGAGTCGAAGGATCCCTATTCAAGCAAATTGCTCGGTCTGCATCAAGGCATTCTCTCGAGAATGAACAGTAGAACTAGAGTAGTTTCGGCTCCGACTGAGCCGATGCAATCAACTGCTGCACTTGCTTCCGGTGCTCGTCGGTTCTCAGATTGAACTCCACTCCCATGCCGAATCCGGGGTGCGTGCTCAACACCTTTCCGTGGATGCGCAATCGCAGATCCTGCGTGCGCACCACGATCTCCAAAACCGTGCCCGTGGGAAAAGTCTCGATGGTCTCGATGTAACAGCCTCCGGGACTGATGTCGATCAAGGTGCAACGAGTGGCAGCCCTACTGTTGGCGCGGAACACTTCGGCTCCCAGGCAGCAGGTCCGCCGCGACAGGTTGCGCCGATCCTCGGCGGAAACCGACAGCAAGCCGAGACCGGCGGAGAGCCGCAGGCTGGCATCGTCGCCACTGCTTGGAACCTGCGACTCCGGCAGAACCGGCTCTAGCACCGTAGCGATATTGGCTTGCAGCCAATCGTTCAGCACACGCCGCGAGGTTTGCGGTACCTGTGAAAAACGAATTCCAACCCGGCCGGAAGAATCTTGCCACATGACCTCGCCCGACAATCGAATGAGCGAAGTGCTTCCCGGCAAAGAGAACTGGAAATAGACTTTGCAGTGCGGAGGCAATTTGCCGTCCGAGCGGAAAGCAATACCATCCTCGCTCAAATCCACCAGAGCCGCGGGAACGTTCTCTTTGCCGGCGTAAGCGACAGAAGTGTTTGTCTGCACCGGAATACGCGGACGAATCCGCCGCTCGCTCTGCATCAAACCCCGCGCTGCCCGCATGCTGTGGGCAGCCCGCTCGCGGGAAATCGGTTTGTAGAGCATGAAGTTTGCGCCCTTCGCAAAAATAGCGCGCGCATCGTTCAACCCGCTGACGATGCCGATGACCACCATCGTTCTGTTGCTGGGAGTATTTCGGGTCTGAGCAATGAATTCAAGCGCGGCGGGTTCATTCTGACAATCCACCAGCACGGCATCGTAATGCCCGTCCTCGAGCCGGGCTCGGGCCATGCGCAGGTCGCCGCATGATTCCACCGCGATGCCGATATCCTGCAGAATGTTTCTGAGCACCTGCCCAGCCTGGGCATCCGAGCACACGAGTAGCGACGTTAGCGCCATGGTCACGGCCATGTTAGGGGTGCGGTGCGTCGCTCACAAGTTACCTGAGTCACGCGCAGCGCCGGCCATGACTTTAGTCATCTGGAGTTTCAGCGAGTAACCGGCTATGTTCGGCGTGGAGTCGTCAAGAGATTCCGCGGTTCGGTAGCGGCGTCTTTTCTTCTTCCCTTAAAGGATTGAGATTCATGTCCTCAAAGACAGCCACTTGGATCATGGCAGCCGGCGCAGTCTTGATGTTTATTGGACTTTGCTTCCTGCCCGGCGCTTTCGGCGAACACCCCGAAGCCGACATGTTGGAGTTTGGAGCCTGTCAGTTCTCGCTAGGCGCTCTGGTCATCGCAGCCGGTATTTATGCCAAGGCGCGAGCCCTACAAAGCGCGATTGCATCTGGGGAACCGCGAAAAGAATCTTCAAACTCCAATCAGCGAGTCCGCGGCGGCTGTGACCTCTGCGGCACCGAAGCTCCAGCAGTGCAATGCAAAGTCCACCAGCTTCATCTCTGTGGAAGTTGTCTGGCTCAGCACTACGATGTTCGCTCCTGTGTCTACCTGCCGACCACCCGCACGGCCACCGGCAAGACGGGCAGGAACGCAGCGGCGCATGCCCGAGGCGCGTAACCGCCTTCATGGTTTTCGGGCCCGCTTCCGCGCGAGCTGCAGTGCCAAAGTTACTGGAGTTACCTGGCCAAATTACGTTACGCAAGTCCAGCCCTGCAGGCCCGTCCTTTAGTACTTTGACGCTCCCTCGTCCCCTCCTTACGATGACATGCATGCGGGTTAGCCAACGGTCTTTCCCTTAGGCGGAAAAGCCCTCCTTCGGCGTAACACGCGATGGAAGGATGCCAGGCTCAACCCCGAGATGGCAGGTAAGCACGAGGCCGGAAAAGCCTTTGCCTCAAGGCGGGCCTCGGACAAACTCCCCAGAGAAGGAAAGGGTTCATGCTTGCACGCAGAATGCGCGGGTTTTCGCTGATCGAGACGATGGTCGTGGTGGCCCTCATCTTGATTGTGCTGGCCTTCTCCATTATGGCGATCCAGCCTTCGCTGAGGCAGAACGACGTGACCGAGGGCTACAACCAGACATTGATGGCATTGCGGCAAGCACGAGACATCTCGGTGGCGCAGCGCCAGATCTATTTCGTGACTCTGAATAACGCCGTCAATCCTAACTCGATCACCATCACTCAGGGGTCGACCGGAACGGTGACGGCGACTTATTTTCTACCGACCGATATGGCTTTTGTTGCCTGGCCGGGCCTTCCAGCATCGCCAGTTGCCTATCCCATGACGCCGGATGGCTTTGGTATAGGTACGACGGCCATCGACTTTGACCAAGGCGTGGCTGGCGGCGTGAAAAACGTGATCTATTTCTATCCCGATGGCTCCGCCGAGGACGCAGTTGGCAACGTCAACAACGGGGTAGTCTATCTGGCTCTGACGGGGAACGCCGGATACGTCAGTACTTCGCGAGCCATCACCCTATGGGGCGCTACGGGCCGTCTGCGGGGATGGCATATCTACTGGAACGCGGGACAGTGGTACTGGAGGCAACAGTGAAAGCTAAAATCAATAACGGCTTCCGGCGGCGTGGCAGAAAAGCCCATCAGGGTTTCAGTCTGGTTGAGGTCATGATTTCGATCGCCCTCCTGACTATCGGGCTGCTGAGTCTGCTGGGCATATTCGGGTATGCCATGGCGGTCACGCAAGGCTCGCAGGAAAACGCCACGGCCAAGCTGTTGGCCGACGAAGCCATGGAAGGCATTTTAACCGCGCGCGAAACCGCCAACATAAGCTGGGCGCAGATTAACAACACCGGATCGGGCGGAATCTTCCTCCCCGGTTTCCTGCCCATAGATTGCGCGGGAGCGGATGGAATCATCGGCACCGCCGACGACGCGGCCTGCGGCGCGCAAGTTCTGGAGCAGCCGGGACCCACCGGAATCTACGTCGGAACCTGCCCGCCCGACATATGTAACAACTTGACCAATTTCCAGCGCCAGATCTCGATTGCGCCGGTTATCGTCGGCGGTGTGCCCAGCACGACGCTGAATTCGGTCACGATCACGATCCAGTACACGCTCCCCGGGTTTAAGGTTCCCAAACAATACATCCTCAGTACCTTCATTTCGCCATATCGGTAAAAGAGGAGAACTATGAGTCGGAAGTCGGCAAATTCGAGTCGCGGTTTCACGTTGATCGAACTGCTGGTTGCGCTCGCCGTGGGCACTATCGTGATCGGGGCTGCGGTGAAGTTATTCAGCCAGGCCATGGCCGCGACCTTTGTGGTTTCGCAGCGAGCGGAAATGCAGCAAGACCTGCGCGCCAGCTCCGACTTGCTGATCAAAGACATAAGTTTAGCCGGCGCTGGCTTGCCCTCTGCGACGGGCATAGCATTGCCTCAGTCAGCCACGAAGCCGATTTATGGTTTCGCTCCCAGTTGTGGCGCAACCAACAACTGCGTTCCCGGGAACGGCATTGCCTACCCGTGCACGTCAGTCGGCGCAGTTCCGTGCAATCCAACTTTATATGGACTCATTCCGGGTTGGCAATTCGGAATCACGGTGCCGGGCAGTCCTAAGCCAAGTGATGTGATCACCGTGGTCTATACCGACACTGTCTTTGCTCTGCCTTGCTACACGATAACCAGTATCACTGGTACTGCGGTGACGGTGTCGTTCCCCGTCCCAGCCCCTGTCCCAATCCCGGCCAGTTGCATTTTAACCCCGCCCCTGATAG
The DNA here is from genome assembly GCA_963762385.1 of uncultured Acidobacteriota bacterium. Lineage (GTDB taxonomy): Bacteria > Acidobacteriota > Terriglobia > Terriglobales > Acidobacteriaceae > JABDBE01. The sequence goes on from CAVXKN010000004.1 coordinate 1,640,028, forward strand.
CTCCTCAGCCAGTAGCTACTCTTCCTCCACTCGCCCCGGAATTAGTCCCTGGCGATCTGGTTCTCATTCAAAGCACGGTCGCCGGAAACTCCGCAACTGCAATCGGCGAAGTCACTGGCGCCGTATCCGCCGGGGGCGGCAACTATGCTATCGCTTTCGCCGGCGGGGATCCCTTGAACTTGAACCAGCCTGGTGCAGCCTCTGGCGATTTGGTGCAATTGGCATGTGGGCCGGTGGCACCAGCTACCCCATGCCCCGCAACCGCCACGGCGACCCGCATTTTCGTAATCAGCTACTACCTCTGGATGATGCCGGACCCGCTAGGCGTTGGACCGGGAACACCGACCCTGATGCGGCAAGTCAACGGGCAAACCCCTGTACCCGTTCAAGAAAGCGTGGTGAACCTGCAGTTCACCTACGACACCTACAACGCTGTCGGCGGCTTGCTCAACAACCTAGGCGACGGAGGATATTCAACCGGCACTTCCTTCAATCTGATTCGCAAGATCAATGTTATCCATTTGACCACGCGCAGCCAGATGTCCGGCGTCAATAGCGGTCTCATGATTTCAAAAGGCTATCAAACTTTCGACACGCAGACTTCGATCAGCGCGCGAAACCTGAGTTATCAGAATCGTTACATCCTCACTCCGTGAGCTGAGTGGGGAGAAATTTAGGAGTGGCACAAAGAAGGTTGTATGGCACCAAGGAGCGACACGATGCTTAGCTGGAAACTTGATTCACGGGGATTCACTCTGATTGCGACCCTGATGCTGTTGTTGATTATGTCGGGAATTGCGATTGGTCTGCTCATGATGGTGAACACCGAAGGCAAAGTGGGTGGCCAGGATACACAAAACAATCTGGCTTTCCACGCCGCCGAAGGTGGCATTGAACACATGACCTCGGACTTGGCCAACATGTTTCAGAACATCGAATCGCCCACTCCAGCGGAGATTGAGGCACTGAGTGCGGATGCGCCTCCCAACACCGGAGTCATGAGCTATCCTGTCTATAGCTTGACGCCGGCCACGACCACGAATGCACTCGGACAGCAAGTGCTGGCAACCAATTTCGGGCAGATTTCTTCCGGAACCTTCCAGGGTTTGTACGCGCAGATCCTTCCCGTCACCCTGCAAGTAACCGCAAGCACTTTTGCCGGAGCCGCCGGGCAGGGTACGGTGGGCGATGAAGTCAACATGTCGCGCACCGTGGAAGTCGCGCTCATCCCGGTGTTTCAGTTCGGCGTTTTCTCCGAGAGCGACCTCAGCTTCTTCGCCGGCGTTGACCTGGATTTCAACGGCCGGACGCACACCAACGGAGACCTCTATCTGTTGGCCGGGTCGGGGGCTACAACAACCTTTGCAGACAAAATCACGGCCTGGGGAAATGTCATTCGGACCCAACTCGCCAATGGGGACCTTGCTACGGCCGCCCCCGCTCACCTCGGCACCGTAGACATCCTTACCAAGTCTCAGGGCTGTACTCCCCCCGTGTCGGGCTGCCGGGCAATGGCCTCAAACGAGGGCAGCGTCGTAGGCGGACCGACCTCCGCGCAGAATGGAAATTGGAATCCAACTATTTCGATAGGAGACTACAACAGCTGGATTATTGATGGAAATTATGGGAACCCGGGAGGCACCGGAGCATCCCAACTGTCGCTGCCTTTTATCAACAACGCGCTCGGACTGGCGGGACAAGCACAACCCTTTGAAATCATCCGGCGGCCTCCCCCGGGAGAACTAGCCAGTTCGGCTATCGGCGCGTCGCGACTTTACAATGAAGCCGAAATTCGAGTGATGCTCTCCGATAATCCGGCAGAGCTTTCTGCCCTCGGCGCTGCGGACCCCAACAATATTCGTCTGGCGAATTTCAACGATGTCTCGAACGGAGTGAATTACCAGTACGGAGTGCCAGCCACGCCGGTAGCGGGGCTGCCGGTATTGGCGACCGGCGGAAAATATAACACATATTTCGCCACCGCCTCGACGGGAGTTCCAAATCCGGCTAGTTGGACGGGCTCCACAACCTTCCTTCCCGCTGACGAGCTGTTTTCACCGGTTGCACCGCCGGCTGGTGATGTGACCCTTTTCGACGCTAACGCACCAATGCTGGTTCAGGGCAAGGACGGCTTCAATAATGCGCCTGCGCCGATCGCTGTGCCGACGTGCAGCACCGCGACGGGCCTCTGCACGAACAATGTGTATCCGTACTACACCCCTGCCGCGTATCCTGTGCCGACTATCCAGATGAGCACCTGGAACCTGCTGGATGGCTACCTGCGCGTCGAATATCGTGACGCCAATGGCGCCTACCACCCCGTTACCCAGGAGTGGTTGCAACTGGGATTTGCCCGAGGCGTGCTTCCTCCCACGGCTCCCGGTACCAACCCCGTCAATCCGAACGCGATCTTGATTCTGCAGGAACTTGCAGATCGCAACGGCGATGGCAAAGCTGATCCCAATGGGGCGGCAGGATTCTGCAGCGGGACGAAAGCCCCTTATACCTGCACCAACGGCGAGCCTCCGGAGGTCACGAAGGACCCCGCGACTCCCGGCGACCTGTTCGCCCGTTACGGCGACAGCACCGCCCCAGGTGGGGCAAGCCCAACCCAGTACAACTGGTATCCCATTAACCTCTACGATGCGCGCGAAGGCGAAGTCCGCGATGTGCAAAACGCAGTTGCTGCGAGTTGCGCACCGGCTGGCGTGATGAACGCGGTCGAAATCGATGTGGGCAACCTGAGTCAATGGCTGGCTGGCAAGATTGGCGCCAGCGGGCTCCTGGTCGACCCTGTGTTTCAGAACGGATACGTTTTGTACTTCTCTGACCGCAGGGGCATGTTGCCCAATCCCAACGGCACTCAAGTGGATGCCGTCGGCACCAAAACTGGCGACTCGGGTCTCGAAGACTCCATCAACACTCCCAACCAAAGCGGTAAACCAAACGGCGCGTTAGAGCCGATACCCGTTCCGCCCCCCGGTGCGCCCCCAAGACCGTCTCCAGAAGACGTGAACAACAACGGCAAGTTGGACAATTGGGGCGCAGGAAACCTCGGTCTGGGACTGGGCTACATCCCTCAAACTACCTACGCCGCAGCCAACAGTGTGAACAGCTTGATCGTTAACGCTGCTGGCGCTCCCGATCCGTACCTAACTGCCGGGCGCATCCCGAGTTGCAGCGTAGGTCAGAAAGGCTGGATCAGCGGCGCGCGCCACGTCCTAAAACTGGTGGACGGCTCGCTGGGCTATGTGCCCGTCCGCTCTGACACCGGCACGGGTGGTTTCACCGTCGCCGCGGAGAATCCGGTTTACATCGTGGGCAACTACAACTCGAACTGCACCGGTGCTGGCGGCGCAGGCTGTACCCCCGGCAACCCCAATTACGACGTAACCTGGAATCCTCCGCCCTACGTGGAGCCGCTGCACGCGGCGTCTGGCGTAATTGCGGACGCGGTTACGATGCTCTCCAACAACTGGTCGGATCTCGCCAGCCTGGGCTCTCCCAGCAACGACGGGGGACGCCCGGCTGCAACAACTTACTATCGAGTAGCTGTCTCCGGCGGAAAGAACATAAACTTCCTGGTTAACACATGCTGCGCAGCTTGGGCGGTGGGCGACTGGGGCACCGATGGCGGTCTGCACAACTTCCTGCGCCAACTGGAGAACTGGGGTGGTCAGACCCTTAATTACAAGGGATCGATGGCCAGCCTCTACTATTCCACTTACTCTACGGGAACAGACAAAAACGGCGGCGGCACCACCTACGAACCTCCGGCTCGAAACTACATTTTCGATCCGCTCTTTACCCAGCCGCAAAACCTGCCGCCAGGAACGCCGCTGTTCCGCGACATCGACAACTTGAGCTACCGGCAAAGCTTTACACCACGCTTGACTAGTTGCTACTAAGCCAAGCCGTAACTCCAACCGCCCCGATCCTGCTGCCCAGGATCGGGGCTTTTCAATGTTAGACGCGGGCGCCCCTGTAAGATATCCCAATCGCAATCCGGAGGATGGACTTGGCAAAGATCACTGCCCTTTTCTGGGATGTCGGCGGCGTCCTGCTCAGCAATGCATGGGACCACGAACAGCGCCAGCGCACGCTAAAACAATTCGATCTCGACGACGCCGAGTTCGAGAGCCGCCACGAGATGCTGGTTTCCTCCTTCGAGCGCGGCAAGATCAGCCTGCAGGATTATCTGGAGCGCACCGTTTTCTATCGCCCTCGGCCCTTCACCGCCGAAGCTTTCACCCAGCACATGTTCTCCCTGTCGCAACCGAATCAGGAGACTTTGCGGCTCGCAAAAGAGCTCAGCCGATCGTGCAACTACCTGATGTCTACGATTAACAACGAATCGAAGGAACTGAATCTGTACCGCATCCAGAAATTCGGCTTGCGTGAGATCTTTAGCCTCTTCGTAAGCTCGTGTTTTGTCGGATTGCGCAAGCCCGAGGAGGGAATCTATCGGCTCGCCCTCGAGATCACGCAAAGACCACCGGAGGAGTGCTGCTTCATCGACGATCGCCCGCTGAATCTGGACAGCGCCTCGCGCCTGGGAATGCACGTCATCCAAATGAAGACCGCCGAACAGTTACGCGCAGACCTGCAAAAACTAGGCGTGGCTTTCAGTTAACCTCGCTTCGTGTACAGCTTCCGCGGCGGGTGCCCCATCCTTTTCCGCGTTCTTTGCGGAAAGGGTGGGAGACAGATTCCCAATTCGGAACCGAGCCCGCCATCGATCCACTTTCTTCTTGAACCCAGTCCATCATCGACGATAATATTGCAGCGCAGATGTTATCTGCAAGATAATGGTGTTCTTTGACAATCCAATCGCAACCCCCTCCGCAAATGGAACTGCGGACCGTAGGCGAGCACGTAACTCCAATGTTTCCAAGATTTTGCTTGTAACTACCTTTAGAACCATAGATCTAGCGGGACAAAAAATTTCCGATCCTTTGTTTTCTAGATTTTGCGCGAAAACGAGCGTTTTTTTTGAAGTATTTTCTGCACCAGATTGTGTGCAATGCCCAGGAGGCGTAGAGTCAAGGCGTACCCGCTTCGCACCTCCGGAGCCTAAGTCCGCGCCGGCGCAATAGTCTCGAACAACACCGATTTCGGGTTGACAAGGCGCTTTTTTCGCGGGAAACTCCGCTCAAGGTCTAAACTAGTTGGCAGTGGCTCGAGGCCGGAATGGCTGCTGGGAAGCCACAAGTCCGCGCGCTTCGCTGTTGGGGCTGGTTCAATGGCTCATCATCCGATATCTCGGCCCGATCCCTTCGATCCTCTACGGTCGAGTACTGCGCCCATCTCCCTGGGCCAGGACTCTCTGGGCCAGAACGAAGACGCGCAGTTGGAGGAAGGGCTGTCGCTGACAGAGTTGGCGACGGCATTGTCCGCGCACGGCGGCGGAGCCTTATCTGCCGACTTGGCGCTTGACCTGGTGCTGAATGAAATTGTTGAGCACGCCCGCTTAGCCACGGGGGCGACCGCGGCCGCGATCGCTTTGGTGCGAGGCGATGAGATCGTCTGCCGCGCCACGACCGGCGCCAACGCTCCTGACCTGGGAGTCAAGCTGGACGTGCATTCGGGCCTTTCCGGCGCGTGCGTCCAAAGCAAGAAGTGGCAGCGCTGCGACGACACGGAAACAGATTCGCGCGTGGATGCCGAAGTATGCCGGGATCTGGGCGTGCGTTCCATCCTGGTGTTTCCCGTGGTCCGAGAAGAGAAGCTGCTGGGGGTGTTCGAGATTTTCTCGCCTCGGCCCAACGCTTTCAGCGATCGCGAGATTCAAACTCTGCAAGCCCTATCTCGCAGCATCATGAACAATGTCGATCGTGCGGCCGATGTGGTCACGCCGCCCGCGCCCGCGCGTCCTTCGGCTTCGATGCAAGCCGCCGCCGCCGCGACTGTGGCAGAAGTCGAAAGCGTCGATCGCTTGCAGCTTGATCCTGCCCGGCTTGATCCCATCCCGGTTGCCGCCGCAGTTGAGGATGCGCAGGTTCAGGTCGAGCCCGCACAGGTTGACGACACTGAAAGGGACGTTCGTGTGCCCGTTGTCGATTCCTCACCGGAAACAGCGACGGATTCCCAGACTCAGCCCCGCGACCATTGGATGACCGTTCTCACGCTGACGGTGATCGCCCTCGCGTTGTTCCTGGGTTGGATGATAGGGTACGTGCCCAGCTCGAAAACGACGTCCGGAACGAAATCCAGGACCGCAGCCGCTTCGCAACCGGCGCAAACCAAACCAACCGAGAGCACTGCATCAGGCGCGAGTGCTGCAGTTCCCAATCAGCCCACATCTGCGAGTTCCACCACCGTGCCAAACGCTTCGCCACAAGGCGGATCTCAATCAAGCGCAGCGGGTGCGCTCGCGCCCGGCGGCCTGGTGGTTTACGAAAACGGAAAAGTGATCTATCGGACGCCACCGCAAAGCTCGACTCACTCCCTAAAGAGCGGACCAGTCACGGTGCCTTCGAAAGTTGCCGACGAATACCTGATGCTGCGAGTCGAACCTGATTATCCAGAATCAGCCAGAGAGCAGCACATTCAAGGTCCGGTGGTGCTCGATGCTCTCGTGGACAAAGACGGTACGGTGGAGAAGCTCAGCACGGTGAGTGGAGATCCGCTATTGGCGGCTGCCGCAACCGACGCAGTCCGGCAGTGGCGATTCAAGCCGTTTTTCCGCAACGGCTCGCCCGAAGTGTTTCAGACTCAAATCACCGTAAGCTTCAGGCTGCCTTGAACTGGTCGCGCGTCAATAGTAATACTTCGTCTTCGCAGTCCACTCGCTCTGCGGATAGTGCTCGTGCAGGAAATCGAAGGCGGCCTTCGAAAGCTTGCTGGTTTCGACATTGGTGCAACCGAACCGCGTAGAACGCACCGCGAGATGCAAGGCCTGGGGAATAAGAGGATTGTCCGAGTGCTGCGTGGCGTAGGCGAGGACTTCGCTGGTTAGATAGTTGGGAGCAGTGCCAACGCCAGAGAGCTTCTGCCACTGCGAAGTCGCTCTGGATCTTTCGGACTCTGTTGACCACGCTGGAAACGGAAAGTCCGGATCGCGGTCCACAAACTTCAGATTGAAGTCCTGGTTGTATCCCTGGTAACTCTGCCCCCAATTCGACCCGCCGTTCATGTTCGCGCACCACCAGTTATCGCGGTAGTTATCCAATTCGCCGAGCGTTGTTCTTCGCAGCGAGCTTTCCCGGACGGACGGCTTCATGCCTGGATTATTGAGAATGATAAAGACAGCCACGAAGTGCTTTTCGGCGGGATTCGTTGCCGACCGAAATGATTCCATGGTCTTCCATAGCGGCGCGTCGGCGTCTTGCAGAACAGCTTGTAGTTTGTCGGCGGAATCCAAATCATCGACCAGAATCGAACGTGCCCAGGCACTGCGCGCTATTTCTCGACGAAGATGTTTCGGGAGCGCCTGTGCCTCTGCCCCCTGAATCAACACAGCCAGCGGCAAACGCTTCACCAACACTTCGGCAGCATAACGATTGAAAAGAGGATCGCTGGGATAACCTTCATATGAAGTCTTCGGAACCTCCTCACCGGTGTTCATATCGACTTCCGCAGGAACCGGCGCTTCCGGAGCATGTTGCAGAAAGTCTTCGAGGCTGGTGGTGATTTTCAGGCGCTCTTCATTTAACAAATTGTGCGCCGCCAGCGGAATGTCAGAATTCTTGAGCAGGCTGTCCAATTCCCGACGAGCGCTGTCCGATTGGCCTGCGGCGATCATCAGACGCAGCGCGTAGTAACGAACCGTCAAGTAACCCGGCGACGAACCGGAAACCTCTCCAGCAGCAGTCAACATCGATTGGAGATTTGGAGTATGAGAGTCGCTGCCAGCCAGAGCGGCAATCAGCCAGGGCAACGATCTTGTTTCCTGCCATTGCGCGATCGAATGTTTAGCGGCTTGATCGCGGAGCGCGCCTGCGTAATTGCTGCGCATCCCATGGAAGGTCTGCAGCCAATCGCTCGGATCCTCTCCCTGCTCGCCACGCGACAACAAGAGTACGTAATCCCACAAACTCTGCTTGAAGTTTGTTCCCGGATTCGCTTGTAGAATCACTCGATCAAGTTCGACGACACGCTTTTCGGGTTCAGTTCGAAAGCGCACGAAGTTGAGCAGCTTGAGAGCGGGTTCGTGAATCGCGCCGGCTTGTGGATCGGCAACAATGATTTCGAGGCGTCTTTGCGCCTCGGACATGACGGCCCGGTCGAACTGTTCGGTATCTTTACGAACCAGATTGGCCTTCCTGACCAAGGCGCGGGCTGCCAGATAAGCACTGATGCTCGACCACGGCGAAGAGCGATCCTTTGCGATGGCATCGAATTGCGTCACTGCCTCGTCGAAATCGCGCGCGTAAAAGTGAGCAGCTGCGATCTGATAACTTCGATCGGCACGCAACACGACGTTGCCGGAATTGAGAGTTGCAGGAATTGCATGCGCTTCTCCTCCGCAATTGGCAAAGACCTGGTCCTGCGCGGAGGCCCACTCGCGCAGATCGGCATTCAAAAGCCCGAACTGAGAAGTTCGATCGCCGAGGGTCTTGATCGCGTTTTGAAAAGCGTCGTTCGGGCAGTTCAAGTATTGAAAATACGGTTGGTCCTTCGAGACCACGGCATAAGGCGAAATCTCGGGCGCGGGCGGAAGACTTGGGATCTTGTTGCGAGCCTCGCTCCAGCGAGCCATCGCATCATCTCCCGCGGTTTCGGGAACGACGTTGCGTTTCCAGACATCGAGCGCCGCTTTTTGCTGCTCATCTGTCAGTTTCAATCCAGAAAGATAGCGATACGCCACAACCAAGTAGTCTTGGCGGAAGCCTGGCCGGATAATGCCGAGCGTGCCCGACGCGAAGTTCTCCTCAGACGAATCGGGATGATCTTCGAACGAGAAAATCGCCGACTCCAGGAATGGCCCGCAACTGTAGATGGCACTGGGAGTGACGAGGAATATCAAAGTCCCAAGTGCCATCAAAAGGCCTCGCACCGACCTTAACGCCATGGACGCACCTCCGCCAAGAACGCCAATTCCGATTGCTCCGTCCACGAGCGAGATGGAAAGACGTAAAGCCTGCGCCCGCTAGGCAGCGACGCCCAGTGCTCGTCCGTGGAAATACCGAGGCTGCCCTGGCAAAGTGGTGGGCGAAAGTCCCGGCCCGCCGTTAGCTGCGCGACCACGTCGTTTGTGCCAGCGCCCATTCGGAACAGCATAGGAACGGCTTCGTCAACCGGGAGAGTCGAGATCCAATCATCGTCTAGACACCAGGACGCGAGCGCCGTGATCGAGATCGGTACGGTTGGCCGCAGCCTTTCACGGAGTTCGACAAGAAGCGCGCGGTAGAACGACCGCTGAGAGCGGGTTGCGTCGAAATCGATTTGCACGGCGGCCACGCGTGGCAACGAGGCCCGGCTTAGAATCGCGGCAACCGCATCCTTGACCTGACTGTGGCTGAATTCGGCGTCCGAGTCAGGCTCGATGCGCACCACTGCGATAAGCTTGGTTCCCTCGGGAACCCGCAATGGTTGCAGGCGGGGACGCACGATCGCACGCTCGAGGTGGAAGCGAATTGTGTCTGCCAGGAATGCAACGGAGGTGTTATGAGGATCGATGAAGCGCAGGTCTTCCGGCCTTTCCCATGCCCAGAGAACGAAAGAGGGAATCACTTTCATTCGGTCGGGATTTCTCCGAGGGAACTGCTCGGACCGAATCGACAGGACCATCAACAAGCACGCAAAGGCGCTTACGCTCCTGCGCATTGATCGCGCCATGACATCCTTTGACATGCCGGTAAAGAAAGACATCGCGGACGCACACTGAACGGCTCAGAGGATAACTAACATAGGTTCAGGAGCGTCGCAAATAGCGACTGAGATGCAGATCCTTTGGAGAACTCGGTCAAGCCTGGACTGTCAGGTATAAAAAGAAGAGAGGAGAGAAAAAATCTAAGCAAACCGCAGATCAAAAAACAGTTGTTAGTTTCCGGTTCTCAGTTCTCAGTTTGCTTAATTCTCACTGCCCACGAGTCTCGGTTCGGGCTTGGAGGCGCTTTGTGGCCGAGTTCGTGGAACCTTGCCTCGCTTGAGTGCGTAAAGCGTAAGTTCCACCCGGGTGGAGACTCCGAGTTTCTCGAAAACCCGGAACAAGTAATTCTTGATGGTGTGCTCGCTTAAATCCAGCCGCTCCGAAATTTCGCGATTGCTGAATCCTTCCGCGACCATGTGGGCAATTTCATCTTCGCGCTTGCTGAGCGGCCGCGAACTGGGCAGGCCGCGGGTTTCGATGGGGATTGGGTTGATCAGTGCTTCCAGCACAAATTGGAGTTCAACGGAACTGGCCCACACTTGACCCTCGTGCACGCAAAGAATGCACTTGCACAGAGCCTGGAACGAGTCCGATCGCGAGAAAACTCCATACGCTCCGCAGCGGAACGCTTCCACCACCAGATTTCGCTCGATTGTGTCCAGCAACACCACGATGCTTACATCGCGATAAAGGTCCCGGATTTCGCTGACGAAGCGCAATCCATCGAGAGGCTCCTGACAAAAGCCAGTGCTGATCAGCACAACATCAAATTGATGGCGATCCAGGGCCAGCACAACCTCTTCTGGGGTTGTGGCCGCCACCGCGTCGTAGCGTTTGCTGCGCAGTAATGCATCCACCAGGAGCTGGCAGCTCATGGCAGCGGCATCTGCCACCAGGACTCTGGTCCTGAGGCCCGAATTGGAGACGGATTCCAACTGAACTCAACACACACACTTCGAAATGCACACTGCAAAACAGGGGAGGAACTCGGGAATTCTACCCGCAATCGTTCCGGGTCACAAGGAGTCGTCCGGCTCTTTCCTGCGCATTTCGCACGACGATATTGGCGCATCGGTCTAATTGCCGTAGAATCAGTTGGTACTCGATGAAGAACTCGAGTTCAGCCTGAACTCATGAGCTGCTCCTCAACCGAGACGTTTGGCTCTATGACTTTTATCCTCTTGTTCACCTGTCGGTCTTTCGGGCACAGTGTAAAAGAGGCGGATCTCAGTCTGGTCGCTTCGGATGCTCCCCGTCCGAGGATTTCTCGGACTTCACCTGCGAATCATCTATTGTGCTCATTATCAAAAACTTGGTGTCAGCCGGTTCTGGCTCCGGCGCACCGTCATCCGCGGGTATCGTTGAAGCGGTAGGAGAGCAGCATGTATGAGAAGTATTTTGGGTTGCGGGAACAGCCGTTCGGTGTAACACCGGACCCGCGATTCCTATACCTTAGCGCAGCCCATCGTGAAGCGCTGGCCTCCCTCTATTACGGCATAGAGGCGAATCGAGGGTTTCTGGGCCTGATCGCTAAGCCCGGCATGGGCAAGACCACCATTCTCTTTCATCTATTGGAGAAATTCCGCAGTTCCGCGCGCACCGCATTCCTTTTCCAGACCCAGTGCACCTCCCGCGAGTTCATGCGCTTCCTGCTGGCTGAATTGGGCTACGAAAGCGACGGTCATGATTTCGTGCGCATGCACGAAGAATTCAACCGCCGGTTATTGCAGGAAGCACGCGCCGGCAATCGCTTTATCGTGGTTATCGACGAGGCGCAGAATCTGGAGCCTTCGGTGCTGGAGACGGTGCGGCTGCTTTCCGACTTCGAAACCCCGCGAGCCAAGTTGATGCACATTATCCTGGCGGGGCAACCGGAACTGGCGGACAAGTTAGCCAGCCCGGGCTTGTCGCAGTTGCGGCAACGCGTGTCGATTGTTCATGGTCTGCAACCGCTGAACGCCCCGGAGATCAAGAACTACATCGAGCATCGCCTGCGCATTGCCGGCTACGAGGGCGAACCCCTTTTCACTCCCGAGGTCTACGAGGATATCGCGAGATTCACCGAGGGCATTCCCCGGAACATCAACAACTTTTGTTTTAACGCGCTGTCGCTTGCCTGCGCATTGCAAAAGAAAATGGTCGACTCTGAAACCGTGAATGAAGTGATTGCCGATTTGGACATTTCGAAACTGACCTCGGACGTTCCGTCCGAACCGGTCGACATGGTCTACCCGCGCAGCCGCGCGTCTGCTCCGGTTTCCAACGGCCAGAACAATAACAATCATGAGATTTTGAGTCCGTCGGAAGCCGCGGCTTACATGCAGCAGGTGGCGGCGAAGCTGAAGAACTGGCAGGATTCTTTGGACAAAACCATCAGCGACTCTAGACTCGGGCGCCAGGTGCGCACGCGAACCGATCGAGAACAGTGATTACGATCACCCGGAGGGAGTTGCTTCCGCCGCGCACAGGGATTAGTTCTGGGAGCTGCTACGAAAACGTCGTAAGTGTTCCTTTACGCCTTCGCCAGCCTGGAGACCGCTGGGGAGGGAAATTGTGACAACGTCTGGGGCGTTCCCACGGCCTGATTGGTTACCATCGGGGCGAGCTTCTTGCTATTCCCGTTGTTGGGTCCCGCGACTTCAGCCGCGCTTCCGAGGCTGTAAGCGTAGAGGACGACCTCGACCCGCTTCGAAACTCCGAGCTTGTCAAAGATGCGGAACAGATAATTCTTGACCGTGTGTTCGGTAAGGCCGAGTCGTTGCGCGATCTCGCGGTTCGACAATCCTTCGGCTACGCAGCGCACCACCTCGACCTCGCGCCGGGAAAGCAAGGCAGCGCCGCGGGTATCGACCACGCGCAGAGGCAGGGCTTCGCCGAGCGCTTCCAAAATGTAGCGCAGCTCTTTGCTATTCGCCCAGATCTGGCCTTCGCTGACGCACTGGATGCACCGCGCCAGCGACATGAGCGACTCACTGCGGCAAAAAACGCCGCGCGCCCCGGTGCGGAAAGCTTCTACAACCTGGCCGCGTTCCGAGTTGTCGAGCAACATCACCACGCGGGTTTCCCCGTGCAAGGCATGAAGTTCGCGAGCTACCTCGAAGCCTTTGCGCTTGTCGTCGTCGAGCTCGGCGCTGATCACTACTACCGCAGGCTTTTCCTTGGCCACGGCGGCAATAATTCCTCGCGCGTCTGACACCGGTTCCAGCACGTGAAAACGTTTATCGCGCTCCAAGGCGGCAGCCAAAAGTTGGCTGTTCATCCTGGTTGCGTCGGCGGCCAGCACTCGGATCACTTGAGAAACATCAGGTAAGGCAATCGCGTAAGCCATAAGGGTACAGACCACGTGTCTGGAGCGGATCCAGACTGTCCATTTTGTTTGATCACACTCCGCGGGATGAGACTCTTCCCGCAGAGGCTGGTTTTCACTGGGCCAGAGAAGTTAAACCACTTTGGGACGGGTCACAAATGCACGGAGGAGAATGCCCCACCCTTACCAGCCGCCACCCCGGCGACTGTCTATCGAGACTTTATTCTCATAACTATACAGGGTAAATGGCACTTTAGTGCCACAAAAGAAAAGCCAATCTGTAACCTCTTAGGTTCGCCTTAAGTGTTTGAATATAATTGGTTTAACGGTGTGGCCAGTCGCGGGCGCGACGGTTTGCGTCCGGTATAGAGTCCAAAAACGGGACAAAGGTCAGTCGAGTCTTGCGGAGCGGTCCGCCTATGAGCTGGCGGGACCTCACTCATAATCCGAATCCTTGTTGTGCCATGCGCACAATCTCGCGCCCGATGGGAAGCGAAGCCGTCGCCGCTGGCGAGACGACGTTCCACACGTGCAGCATGTTGTGCGAGCACACAAACTGAAAGTCGTCGACCAAAGATCCATCGCGAGTGACGGCGGTTGCGCGCACGCCGGCACCATCGGCGACTAAATCAGCGCTGCGAATATCCGGCACTAAAGTTTGCAGTGCGCGCACGAACGCTGGTTTGTGAAAGGAGCGATAAAATTCTCCCGCACCGCTGCGCCAGTATTTGGCGGCCATATGCCAGAAGCCGGAATATGCGAATGTGGTGGCCGCGTCCTGCAGGCTGAAATCCGTGCGCCGATACCCTTCGCGCTTGAATGCCAGCACAGCATTGGGTCCGGCATCGACGCCTCCGCCGATGCGACGCGTGAAATGCACGCCGAGAAATGGAAAACGGAGATCGGGTACGGGATACAGCAGCCCACGCACCAGATTCTCTCGCTCCGGAACCAGATCGTAATACTCGCCGCGAAATGGCACGATCGTGACTTCTGTTTTTTCTCCCACCATGCGGCTGATGCGATCGCTGTGCAGGCCGGCGCAGTTGATCAGGTATTTCGTGCCCAGAGATCCCCGGTTGGTTTCGATCACGGTTTCACCGTTGCCCCGGGCGATGCCGGTGACTTCGGTTCTGGTGTTCACGGTACCGCCTTGCGCGACAATCAACTCGGCATATTTTTGGCAGACGGCCACGTAGTCGGTGATTCCCGTTCCCGGCACCTGCAGCCAGCCCATACCGCCACAATGAGGTTCGATCTCGAGCGCTTGCGCCTTGTCCAATAAATTCAGGCCGGTAATTCCGTTGGCCTGCCCTCGTTCGAGCAGCCCTTGCAGACGCGGGATTTCCTCCGCAGTGGTCGCGACAATGATCTTGCCGCAGATCTCGACCGGAATCGCGTGCTCGCGACAGAAGGCCACCATGGCGGCTGCGCCTTCCACGCACAGCTTTGCCTTCAGCGAGCCCGGCTTGTAATAGATTCCGGAATGAATGACGCCACTGTTGTGTCCGCTTTGATGACGCGCTACCCGGTCTTCTTTCTCCACCAGGAGCAGGCGGAGCTTGGGGAAATTTCGGCAGAGTTGCATGGCGGTGGAAAGGCCAACAATTCCGCCGCCAATGACCACAATATCAAAACTCTGATCAGGCATGAGTGTAAGTGCGCCCTCGGTCACGATGTCCTGGACGCTGGTAACAAGATAAATGTAAAGCGGCTCAAAGCGAAATGTAACGCGCGGTTTCCTCTCTTGTGGACTCTGCGTTCGATATGTTGATTGAGGCTCGGGCGGGGCAAATCTTAAATCGCGGAGATCGCCGAGAACCGCCCGCAGACGGCGCGGAGATAGAGGTCGCTGCTCAGCAAGCCCGAAGCCTGAAGTCCGCAGCCTGCCTTATTAGTTAACCGTCAACTGCACCTGCGCCGTCTGTTGCGGAAAGGAACTCATGGTGCCACTTACGGTCATGGTGTAAGTGCCCGCCGGCGTGCCCGCCTGTCCATTTCCTCCGTTACCGTTCCCTTGCAATCCGCCGCCGCATGCGACTTCGAGCCAGAGTCCAAGAACGATGAGCACGAAGAAAACTACAAAGCGCTTTCGGTGATTTTGCCCTGCCCCGCGAAGAACTACAATCAACCCAGGAAACGAGAGCCATAACGCGTAGATGAATGACCCGCGGCGGGCCCGACGCAGCGTTGCGATCACGGGCGCAGTGGTCGTGATCGTGAAGGTCACGTGCGTATCGCCGCTTCCTTTACTTACCTGCGCCGAACTCAATACGCAGGTGCTCAGCGGCGGGCAATTGCTGGAGAACGCGAGTGTCACGTTAGTGGGAAATGAGCCTCCTGTCGGGGCCACGCTGAGATCATAGATTGCAGGCTGCCCGGCGGGAACGGACTCAACATCGGGATTCGATGTGATGGTGAAAGCGAAACCAGCGCCCGAGCCGCTGCCGGTGGAGATAAAGGTCGCAAGGAAAGAGTGCGTAGTTTGATTCGCATCCGTGCCTACGCTTGCAATATTGAAGTTGTAAGTCTGGGCGACGTTGCTGCTCACGGTTACGGTGAACGGCGCAGCCAGCGCGGGACTCACGGTGGGCACCAGGCTCGCCGGAGAAACCGCACAGCTCGGGGGGTGGTTCGATCCGCAGCTCAGATTTACCGGGCTGTTATAGCAGTCTGTCGCTTGCAGAGTGCCGTTAAAGATCGCCGCGGTGTTCACTGAAGCGCCCTGGGATTGCGGAGTGACCTCCAGAGCGTAATTCGGCGTGGTATACGAAGTTGCCGTGAATGTTACTGGAAACTGATGCGTGGTCTTTTGCGCATCGGTGCCGGTAGCCACGATGTTGAAGTTGTAGGTCCCGCACACGCCGCTGCCGACGGTCACAATGAACGGCGCACCGTTCGCGGTCGGCGTCAGATTTTCTGGCGAGGTCGAGCAAACGCCCGACGGCGGCTGAGGCGCGCCCGCGCCGCAGGTTACATTCACCGCGCTGTTGTAGCCGTTCAGCGAGGTCAGCACGCCGCTAAACTTCACGTTGCTGTTTACGACGGCCTGCAGCGATGGATGACTGATTGCGATCGCATAGTCCAGCGTGATCGTCAGAGACAAGCTCTGCGTCTTGGTAGGACCGTTCGTTACCGACCCATTAATCGTGATCGGGAACGTGCCAGCGATTGCGTTCGTGGTTGTGCTAACCGTCAACGTAACCGCAGCGGGTTGGCTGGAAGTCACACTCACCGAACTGGAAGGCATGAAGTTGCACGTCGCTCCCGAGGGCAAGTTTCCGCAGGACAGATTTACCGTGTCATCGAAAGGCCCCTGCGCCGTCACCTGGAACGACACCGGTGCGGACGTGCTCAATGGAGCAATCGTGATGGCCGCAGGCACAGGCGCAGTCAGATTGAAGTCCACCACGTTCAGGGTCACGGGAGAATCCTGCGTAAGCGTATCTGGGTCGGTGCCGACTCCCTGAACGTGGAAGATGTAGCTTTGGGGAGTGCCGCTGGCGGTCACGGTAAACGGAGATCCCGCTTGAGTTGGCACTATGCTGCCGGGAGCAACCGAGCAGGTGGGAGGCGGTGCCGTGACGCAGCTCATGGTGACGGGGTAGTTATAGTCATCCAGAGCAACAATGGAACCGGTGAATTGCGCTGGCTGCTGGCTGAAAAACACAGTCAGCGGCGTGTTGGAGACGGACAATGAAAAATCCGGAATGGTGGTCAGGAGAAACTGCCACACTCCGCGTCCATAGGTGGAAGCGCGAAGCCACTTGTTCCCGGCAGTGTCGATGAACATGCCCAGCGCAGTCACGGCCACATTCGGCAGGTATCCGGGTTGTTGGTCGCTGCCGCCGTTTGGCGCGGGGCCGACTTCGGTCCAGTTCGGCGCGGCCGTGCTGCTGGAGAACACTCCGACATCCGTGCCCACGTAGACGGTTCCATTGGTTGGAACCGAACCGGGATCGACCAGCACCGCATTGGCTGGCGCATTGGGCAGGTTGGCGGTGAAGTCGGTCCAGGAGAATCCGCCGTTGGTCGTCTGCCACACATGCGAAGTAGGGAAGCTCAGACTGCTGAACCCCATGATGCTGACGTAAGCGGTGAGGCCCTGACGATCCGAACTGTCCATGGCGATGCCGGAGATCGGGAAGTTGTTTGGATTGATCGAACCGGTTTGATCTATCCAAGTCGAAGGGCCAGCCGCGACATTCGTGCTTACCCAAACGTGTCCGCCCGGCGGAGTAGTTGGAATGAGCGGGCCATCGCCATCCGTTCCCGCGTAGGTTACTTTGGACAAACCGGTGTTCGTATCGAGCACTCCCGAGGCGAACGAACGCACCAGATTGATCTCCGCCCCGGTGCAGATGCCGTCCCCGCCGGTTTCAAAGCTATGGCTGAGAACTGTGAATGCGCCGCCTGTGCTGGAGCCGCGCCACATGCGGCACGTACCAACCATCAGTTCGTCAGCGTTCTGCGGATCGAGAATGTACGGCGGATAGTACGGTCCTGTGTCCCCGCCGACGGTCGCGCTCGTGACCACGGGGGTGTTCTGAAAGTCCTGCGTGTGACAATTGATTCCCGAGGCGCAACTGAAAATGTTCACGCCCGAGGTCGCGTCGGGAGGATTGGAAACGAACCATAGAAGTTCATTGACCGGACTGATCTGGGTATATCCGCCATCTCCGAAGTTCACATTCTGCCAACTGCTTCCCGTCGACTGCGTGCCCGGCGATCCGTTTCCTTGAGTTCCCCCGAGAATCGTGTTGGCGTCGGTAGGCGATTGGGAAAAAGAAACAAACTGGGTCATCGATCCCAGCGTCATGTTCAGACTGTCGAATGGATTGGTGCCGCCGCAGGTGCCCGTCAGCAGGTTGTAGCCGTTCGAGTGCGCGGTAAATTCCTCCGTCGTTGGCGAAGTACATCACTACGTTCTGGGCGTTGGGGTTGACGAGGAATGACAACGCGTGCTGCGCGGGATGAACCTCGGCGATCGAGCTGCACCCGTACGCGTGGGTCAAGTTTAGAAACGTGTTCGCCCCGGTGCCGCTGCAGGTCGGCGACGTGCTGATAATTTCGCATTTGAAAAGGTTGACGGCGCCGGCGTACAGATCAGTAACGCCGCTGGTGCCGTTCGGCACGGCCGCGAGTTCCAGGTTGTAGCTGCCTTGTTCGGTTCCGCAGCCGAGCTGGTCGCCGCAATTGATAATGCCCGCGTCGCTGATCTCGGTCCAGGAGCTGCCGCCATTCGTTGATTCCCAGATGCCTTGATCGAAATCGTTTGCATCGACATACCAGACATACATTTCGTTGCGGCCGGGAACCACGGCAATCTCAGCGCGGTAAATTGGACAACTCGACGAACTGGGACTTGCCGGACACGCGGCCGCAGTCAACCCACCGCCGGGTTGATTCGCGAGCCGAGTCCAGTTGATGCTATCGCAGGACGAGTAAAAACCGTGGTAGCGCAGCGCCGCAAAGAATAGTCCGGGAACATTGTTGCATTGGCTGACACTCGCGCTCGCGTTGTAGACGACGGAGGTCGCCGAGCCGGGCGCCGTTGCCGTGCCGCTGTCGCTCACTGTTGCGAATGTCCAGGAAACTCCGCCGTTACTCGAATAATAGAGTCCGAGATTCGCAGTTAGCGGATTTGCCAGACCTTCGATAATTCCTTCCGACGCACCTGCAGTAGAAGCTACCGCGATGTTGGGAGCATTGCTGCTGAAGGCAATCTGGCTGAATCCCATGCCTGCGAACGACCGCGTCTGGGTGCTGTCCTCTGTGATCAGCGTCCATGTCGTGCCGGCGTCGGCGGATCGCAGGATTCCCAATCCGTAATAAGAATCCGCTGAGCTGTTGGTTTCGCCCGTGCCCACCAGAATCACACTGTTACTCAGATTGTTATTGCCTGGCTGGATGGCGATCGCACCCACAGCCAACGTGGCCTGGTTGTCGGTGAGAGCAGTCCAGGTCACGTTTGGGGAATCCGGGGTTACGGCTTGCGTGGCATTGGTGGATTTCCATACTCCGCCGTACGCCCCGCCAATGTAAACCGTGCTGCCGGTCGGATCGGCGGGATCGATTGCCACCGACGTTGCCCGTCCGGATACCCAGCCGTAGTTGTAGTCTCCGATGCCGCTCGCGTCCGAGGCTAACGGAGCCGGTCCGAGCGGGCTCCAAACCAGGGCGGAAGGCAATGCGTCCCCTAACTTCTGTGCCCGAGCCGGGCGCGTAGCCCGCATGCGCATCTTCTGCAGATAAGCTCGATATAGCTCGGCTGCACCCGATTGGCCCGGAAAGCTTCGTCCGCGCAGAAACCACTGCTCGCGCGATGCTCGCTGCGCACGCCCAGCGAGCTCGGATGGCGTCGAGTCTTGTCCCCAAACACGAATGGGGAACGACGCCAACAGGAACAACAGAAGCCAATGTAGTCGCGGGCGCCCTCGCCCGTGCTTCCGATCCAAGCTGTAAGATTTGTCCGGC
This sequence comes from uncultured Acidobacteriota bacterium, assembly GCA_963762385.1. Classification (GTDB taxonomy): domain Bacteria; phylum Acidobacteriota; class Terriglobia; order Terriglobales; family Acidobacteriaceae; genus JABDBE01. The sequence continues at coordinate 1,659,626 of CAVXKN010000004.1, forward strand.
AACGGGATGTAGTGTCGGACACTTGCGGATGTTTTCCTCATGCCACCTGCGGTGGAAATAGCGATCCTGATTTGTCCGGAGCGATCTTTCCCAGTTTGACCAAGCGCACAATGATCGAGGGCACACTTCGATTGTGAGTCTTCGCAATGTCATCAAAACTCATTCCTTTGCGCAATTCCTCGCAGACCTGCTTATCCTCCGCTCGTGACCAGAACTGACCTGCGCTGGCGGGCTTTTTAAGTTCGCGCTGCTCCTGCGTGACTAGCGCCCCCAGCGCTTTGTTTAACGCCATAACGACTTGCGGATCCCGATAAATTAAGTCCTCTTTCAGCGCCTCACCGGTTTCCGGATGAACTCCGTCGGCCAGTGCGCGGATTACTTTAATGGCTGCCTGAATCTCCATTCCACAACCTCAGCAAGAATCGTATCTGGCTTGCCGCCCGCGCTCTTGTGACCAATGAACATTCCACGTTGGATTAGCCCACAATGGAACGGGGCAAGCTTGGCTTTGGCTATACTGGCCTGTGTTTATTGCCTGGTGTGATGGAGACGGATGGACTGGCAGGCGTTCTGGCTGACAATCCGTTTAGCGGTGTTGGTGGCCGCGGTGCTCGTGGTTCTGGGCCTGCCCATTGCGTACTGGATTGCGTATTCGCGGCGGCGTTGGAGGTTTCTGGTCGAAGCTGTCGTCGCTTTGCCGATTGTTTTGCCTCCCACGGTGCTGGGGTTCTACGTTTTGGTTGCGCTCGGCTCCCATAGTCCGTTGGGGCGCTGGTGGCAGGCGTTTACCGGACACACGCTCGCGTTTACTTTTGAAGGGCTGGTCATTGGTTCGTTAATCTATAGCCTGCCATTTGCGGTGCAGCCATTCGCTGCCTCATTCAAACTTGTCGATCCAAGATTGCTTGCAGCCTCGGCGACTTTGGGAGCTTCCCGGCTGCAAACATTCCGCCGCGTGATTCTGCCGCTTTCTGTTCCAGGACTCGTAACCGGAGTTGCTCTGAGTTTCGCCCATACCATGGGCGAGTTCGGCGTGGTCCTGATGGTCGGAGGAAATATACCGGGCATTACGAAGACTGTCTCCATCGACATTTACGATAAGGTTCAGGCGCTCGACTATGCCGCCGCCAATCAGACTGCGCTGGTGCTGCTGGCGATTTCTTTTGCTGTGCTGTCTCTGGTATACAGCGTGAACCGGAAAGTAGGAGCGGTCTGGCCATGGAAATAGTCCGAACCAGCGGCGTCCCCAGGCGAGTGTCTTCCTTTGTGAACCTTTGTGTCCTTAGTGGTTCAAGGTTTTCCGACTGTGCCCCATGACAGCACAAACGACAAAGATCGACATACCGGCTGACGCTGCTTTGCGGGATGTTTTGACCATTCAAGTCGGCAAGCGCTTTTCCGACGCAGGGCGCAATTTCGCGCTCGACGTTGGATTCACCCTCGCCCCTGGAATCACAATTATCTTCGGACCGTCGGGCGCAGGGAAGACGACGCTGCTAGACTGCGTCGCGGGCTTGACCAGGCCTGACTCGGGGAAGATCGCGGTCGGCGACCGTGTTCTTTTCGATCACGCCCGTGAGACGAATCTGCCCGCGCAAAGCCGAAGAATCGGATACGTCTTTCAGGATCTCGCTCTTTTTCCTCATCTCACGGTGGAGAAAAATGTCGAGTACGGTCTTAGCGGCGTACACAAGAGCGAGCGGCGAAAAAAGAGTGATGCCATCCTTGGGTCCTTCCGGATCTCGCCTCTGCGCGAGCGCAAGCCGGGAGAGATTTCGGGCGGCGAGCGGCAAAGAGCAGCGCTGGCTCGCGCCCTTGTGACCGATCCATGCGTTCTGCTGCTCGACGAACCGATGGCGGCCTTGGATGCGGCAACCAAGTCAAAGATCATTGACGACCTGCGCGCCTGGAACGCGGCCCACGGCATTCCGATTCTCTACATTACGCACAACCGAGAAGAGGTTTTCGCCCTGGGCGACCGTGTGCTCGTGCTCGAAAATGGCCGTATCATCGCTGACGGTACTCCGCATGGAGTAATGTCCGCGCCGCGCCGGGAATCGCTGGCGCAACTCATCGGCTTCGAGAACATCTTCCACGCGATCGTGATTGCTATCCACGAAAATCGTGGCACCATGCGATGCCTTATTGCCGATAGCGATGTAGAACTGGAAACTCCTCTGGTGCACGCGGAAACCGGGTCGACCCTGTTGATTGGCATTCGGGCCGGCGACATCTTGCTGGCTACCGTTCAACCCGCCGGCTTAAGCGCCCGCAACATCCTTCCCGGACGCGTGCTTTCGCTCGCGCAACGCGACGTAATCGTGGTTGTGCGGGTGAACTGCGGCGTGGAGATGGAAGTCCACCTCACCCTGGCCGCGCGCGACTCGCTTCAACTCCAACCAGGCCGCGAAGTCTGGCTGATCGTGAAGACGCACTCCTGCCATCTGATGGCGGCGAGTTGAAGGTCAAGGGGAGTCTATCCTCGTAATTTCCAGCCTGGGCCACCCCATGTTTTAAAAAACAAAAGGGTGGGGCACGCGTCGCCTCCCGACAAAACTAACGTTTAGGTTTTAACGTAGTTGTTACCAACGTACTCTTTCGTGGCCCATATTGGGCTGCTACGTTGTCCCCTGACCTCGCGGACCGCCGCGAAAAAATAAGGACACAGGTTCCTTCCAAAACTCAAACAGGTGACTATGAAAAATTGTCGAAGGTGCACAACACTGGCTTTGTTTCTGATTACGGTGGCGGTTCTTTTTTCTTCGTGCGTGGGCACGACTGGAAGCAATAATTCCAGCCCGGCTGCATCGACACTGGTTAGCGGAGTTGTTGTGGACAACGGACCCGCGTTGGTCAACGCCAACGTTGTTATCGAAGATTCTCTCGGGGCGCAGAAAACCACAACTACGGCAACCGATGGGAGCTACAGTATCGATGTATCGAGTTTGACCGCGCCGTTCGTCTTGACCGCGACCGGCAATATTGGCAGCACCCCGGTCACTGTCGTGTCGGTGGAAGATGTGGTCACAGCGTCCGCGACCAACACCATCAACATCACGCCCTGGACTACGGCTATTGCGGCGGCGCTGTCGACCACAGGCAAGGCGCAGGACCTCAATGCCATGGCCAACAAACAAACGATTGTGTCCTCCCTAACCGCGGTCGATACCTACACAAAGACATTGCTTGCCCCCACCCTGGTGGCAGCAGGATATGCGGCGACACAAGGGCCGATCGGGACCGCGTTTACGGTCAACGGCACGGGCTACGACTCGATTTATGCCAATCTCGTCGTCGGCACTACAGCGACTCACGCCGTGTTCATGGCCGACTTGACAGCTACTCCTTGCGGAACCGGAGAGACAACCAACTGCGTTGCTTATTCGGATCCAGGGACACAGACAGTCACGAACCCGAACATTTGTGGATCTGACATTGCCACGGGAGCGCCGATTCCTTGCGACTCGAATCTGGCCCTGACCGCGACCCCGCCGTCCTGGCCTCAAATCACCATGAGCCAGGCGTATACCTTTGGTTGCGTCGGATGCATTTTCTGGGGGAACGCGGATAACTTCTCACAAACTCCAACCCAAACACCGCTCACCTTGACCGGCATCACCCCTGTGAGCGGCGGCAGTGGTGGCGGAGGAGGCGGCGGAGGTGGTACCGGTGGACCCTATTATTGGGCAAACTGGTCTTGTGGATCATCTTCGCAGTGTGCCTCCCTCATGGGTGGATATACTGGCTCGACCGGTCCCATGTGTACCTTGAATGATTGCACCGCATGGGGTAACAAATTCATCGCTGGTGGCTATTCTTGCTCGACCACCGCAATCTACACAAAAAGCACCGGGACGCCGGCTAATGGCGTATGTGCCCAGAATGGCGTTGATTTTCGGCAGAAGCTAAAGGGGTCGGGGCGAACTCTCGAATAAGAACGGGCTGGCAGTCATACTGTCCGCCTGGTAAAAATCAGGATGCCCCTCGACAAAGCCTTCGCTTTTGTCGAGGGGCATTCTCGTTTGTGCCGCGCCAGGGGATGCAACGATTGCTTTGTTGGGAGACACGGGCTTAGACTTTCTTCGTAGACGGAGAAACAGCCCCGGGCATTGGGCGGAGAACTGCACAGCGAGGTGAGTCAGGATGCGTCGGCACTTACGATGGTTTATGGTGCTGCTTCTGCCACTCGCTGCCGTTTCGCAGCAAAACACGACCCCGCCGCAAAACACCAATCCGCCCCAACAAAACACCGCGCCGCCGCAGCAAAACGCTGCCCCGCCCCAACTCCAAACCCGGTCTGGCGCGACACCGCTTCCCCCGCCGAGCACCACGGACCGGGAAATCACACTTGACGTGCAGGTGATGGACAAATCGGGCGTCGCCATCCGCGGACTACAGAAGCCAGACTTCACTCTTCTCGACGATAAACTGGCGAAGAACATCCTCTCGTTTCATGCCGTGGAGAGCGCAGCGGGCTCGACTGCGGATCCGCCGGTTGAAATCGTTCTGGTCGTCGACGCGGTCAATGCTACGTTCCAGACTGTCAACTACGAACGAAATGAAATCAAGAAGTTTCTGTTGCAAAATGGCGGCAAGCTGCCGCAGCCAGTGTCGCTCATCATCTTCACCGATGTTGAAACGAAGATCCAGGATGGTTCCTCGCGCGATGGGAATGCCCTAGCGGCGCTTTACGACCAATATGACACAGGGCTGCGGTCGATTAACCGGTCTCAGGGTTTCTACGGCGCAGCCGATCGTTTTGATCTGTCGCTCAAGACTTTGACCAGAGTGATCGAGTACGAGCGGCCGCGACCGGGCAGAAAGCTGATGATCTGGTTCAGTCCGGGATGGCCCTTGCTTGAGGGACCGAACGTTCAACTTTCGAGTAAAAATGAGCAGCAGCTTTTCAATTCCATCGTGGCGGATTCCGCCGGGCTCAGGCAGGCCCGCATCACTCTCTATAGCGTCGACCCGCTTGGCCTGTCGGATGCAGCCAGCGTTCGAATTTCGTACTATGAGGAATTTGTGAAGGGCGTGACCGCAGCCCGGCGAGCAGGGCCCGGCAATCTGGCATTGCAGGTACTCGTAGTTCAAAGTGGCGGGCGCGTTTTGAATTCCAGTAACGACCTCACCGCCGAGATCGAGCGTTGCACCGCGGATGCCGATGCTTTTTATGTCCTCTCGTTTGAAGCCGCTCGGGCGGACCAGGCGAATGAATACCACTCGATCGACGTCAAGATCGACAAGCCTGGGATTACGGCTAGAACGCGCACCGGTTACTACGCCCAACCGTAAATCGCCAGGCTTTTCGCGCTTCCTAAATCTTTCCGACTCCCCGCAAGGAGCACCCATAGGGATTTGCACAGGAATTGAGAAAGAAGGCTATCTTTTTGGTTTGGTGCGGGTGCCATTTGCGGTAGGGTAGGGCAATACAAAAAATCAGGCATTCCCATTTTGGTAGCTCTAAGTTGCTGAAAGCACGGGCTAGTGTATTTGCTGGGTTCCGGTGCCCTATGAGGCGTAGAGAAGGAGACAACTGTGCTCGATAATGGTTTCGGAAATCTTGTTTCCCAGCCGTTGTTGTATGCAGTGCGTAAGTGTGTGCGTTTGTAGGCAGAATGCATAGATCCTTTGCTTCGCTCAGCATGACGATGCGAATTTTGGGGGAGGATGACGCGAACTTTGCAGGCGCGATGTTCACTGGAGAACAGATGAAGGCGATGATCGTCGTCGCAGTCGCGATGCTGCTTGGGTTGGCGAGTACGCCGGTGGCAGCGCAAAACGCTACGAAAGGGAGAGAAAAACCTGCGGCTGATTCATCGTCTGGCCAGGCATCGTCCGGCCAATCCTCCTCCGGACGACCAATGTCGGTGGCTGGGCCGAGCTACCTGATCGGCGCGGACGATGTGCTGCTGGTCTCGGTGTGGAAGGAACCGGATCTCACGATTACGCTGCCGGTTCGTCCCGACGGGGATATTTCGATGCCCCTGCTCAATGACGTGCCCGCAGCGGGGCTTTCGCCAACGCAACTGGCGGCTTCGATTACCGAAAAGCTGAAGAAATACGTGGCTGATCCGCGTGTAACCGTAATCGTTACCCAGATCAACAGCCAAAAAGTTTATGTTACGGGAGAAGTGCTGCATACGGGAGCGATTCAACTCTTGCCGAACATGACTGTGCTGCAAGCGCTAGCCGACGCAGGTTTCACGCAGTTCGCGAACACTAAGGGCATTTATGTGTTGCGTCAGGAAAACGGGCGCCAACAGAAGATCGCGGTAAATTACAAACGCCTGGTCAAGGGCCAGGCCATCGACCAGAACATCATCCTCAAACCGGGAGACACGATTGTTGTCCCGTGAGGAGTATCGATGAAGAAAAGCGCGTTGCGGTGGATTTCGATTGGTTCGCTGATTTTCTTTAGTTTGGCGCAAGCCGGCTGGGCGCAAAGCGACAGCGGCCAGAGCGGACAAGCGTCGGGCGCGGCTGGGACAGGGCCAGACAGTCAAGACAATCCGCCTGCGCAGCCGACTGAGAATCCGCCGATTTCCGGGCTCGATCAACCTTCCTTGGGCGCCCGATTTCCGACCCGCAGCTTTCTGGTTCCGGGCGCGCACGTGAGCGAAGCGCTGGACACCAACGCGGGCGAAAGCTCGGGAAGTTCGGCCGTCACCGGAGTCACGCGGGCCCTGGGTAGCCTGATGCTGCAGAAGATTGGCGGCCGCTATGAGACCGCGCTCGACTACGTCGGTGGGGTTGCGTTTTACAGCGGGATCAGCCCCAGCGTCAGCCAGATCCAACAGTTCGACGCCGAGGAGAAAATTCTCTGGCGTAGCGGGGTGCTGACGTTGCGAGATCGATTCAGTTATCTGCCGGAAGGATCGTTCGGGTTCGGAGCTTACGGAGAGTCGGGAGCTTACAACCTCGGCCTGGGCGGAATTGGATACGTCGGCGGAACTCTGGGGCAGGGACTGGGCGGGCTGTTTGGATTGGGCGAGTTCGGCAGTCTGGGTCAAGCGCCTCGCATCGACAATCTGTCGGTCGCGGATGTGGTGCAGAGCTTGTCGGCGCGATCATCGATCACAGCGGCCGGCGGGTACGAGATTGTACACTTCACGAATAACACAGCCAACTTCGTCGACAGCAACCAGATCACGGCGCAAGTCGGGTACGATTATCAACTGAGCCGGCGGAGCCAGGTCGCGGTGATTTACGGATTTCAGGATTTTCAATATCCCAACATTGCGGGGAGTTCATTCAACACCCAGGTCGTGAATTTGATGTATGGCTACCGCATCTCGGGACGGATGGACTTTCTGATCGGCGCGGGTCCGCAATTTACATTCATCCATAACTCTGCGCTTTTCGGGGGCTCGAGCGATCGGATTACGGCGAGCGTTCGCGGGACGTTGAGATACCGTTTTCCTCGCACTTCGATTGGGATCTACTTCGATCGCTATGACTCAAGTGGATCGGGTTATTTTGCTGGAGCCGTCAGCAACGTGGCGCGCTTTTCGGTCTCGCGTCCGCTCACCCGCCTGTGGAGCGTGACTGCGGACATTGGCTACGCGTATAGCAGCGCGCTGCAGCCGAGTCTAAACGGCCCGCTACCGGCTTCTACCACCTCGTTCCAGTATGTGTATACGGGGGCGGCGGTGCATCGCCCGCTGGGAAGGCACTTCGCTTTGTTTTTCAGTTATCAATACAACGATCTTTGGTTTAATGGCTCTTCCTGCAATACGGGAGGAGTTTGCGGCTCAGTGCCGCGAAATGTGGCCGCGGTCGGTTTGGATTGGAATCCGCGCCCGATCCGGCTCGATTGATTTGGTTTTTCGCGGGTAGTGGGATGGGACATCGGCATGATTGAAAATCGCGAATTGAGCATGGACGATTATCTGGCGATGCTACGCCGGCGTCTAAAGATCATTCTCGTACCAGCGCTGCTGGCGCCGCTGGCCGGTTTCCTGATCTCGTACGCCTTTGCGCCCCGGTACACATCGCAATCGCTGATCCTGGTAGAGACGCAAAAAGTTCCCGAAGGCTATGTGCAGCCGGTGGTCACAGAAGACATTGTGCAACGCATTGCGACCATGGAGCAGCAAGTGCTCAGCCAGAAAGAATTAGACGCGATGGTCGAACGGCTTGGCTTAGCGAAAGGCAGGAGCGTCGAAGAAGCCATTGACGATATCCGCGAGGAAGTTCGGAAGAATCCCTTGATCGAATGGGTGTCTCCCGACTCCGCGGCGGTCAAGCAACACCGGCCGGGCCAGAACGATATTCCCGGATTCTACGTCAACTACACGTCGAGCAACCCTCAGGAAGCGCAACAGATTTGCACCGAATTGACGTCTATGCTGCTGGCGGAGAACTTGAAGACCCGCGAGCAGGTGGCGCAGAGTACGACGGATTTCCTTGTCCGGCAGGTCGATCTGGCCAAGCATGACCTGGACAACCAGGACGCCAAGATGGCCGCGTTCAAGAAACAGTACATGGGCCAATTGCCGGGTGACGAAGAAAACACCATGAAACTGCTGGCAGGACTGAACTCGCAACTCGATGCTTATACGCAAGCGCTGAATCGCGCCGAGCAGGATCGGGCGTATGCGCAATCATTGCTGTCGCAGCAATTGGCGGCGTGGAGTTCGTCGCAAACCTCGATGAATCCGGAGAACCTGCAGAAGCAGTTAGCCGATCTGCAAACCCAGCTGATCAGTTTGCAGGCTCGCTATACCGATGACCATCCCGATGTGGTGAAGACCAAGAGCGACATTGCCGAACTGAAGCGCAAGTTAGCTGAAATGAATTCGGCGCCCGCGCCGGATGCGGGGAATACGGACAAAGGAAGCGCACCGGAGCCGGCCGAGATCAAGCAATTGCGATTGCAAATCCATCAGTACGACCAATCCATTGCGCAGGCGACGCGAGAACAGAAACTGTTGCAGGATCAGATCAAGACTTATCAGGGGCGGCTCTCGCTGAGCCCCGGCGTGGAAGAGCAGTACAAGGCTTTGATGCGGGACTATGAAACGGCGCAAAAGTTTTACAACGATTTGCTGGCCAAGAAGAATGAATCGGAAATGCAAACGGATATGGAGCGCCGGCAGCAGGGCGAACAAATGAGTTTACTGAATCCCGCAAACCCGCCTGACTCGCCGAGTTTCCCCAACCGGCTCCTCTTTACGGGTGGAGGCCTGGTTGCTGGGTTGACGTTTGGACTGGGCCTGGCAATTTGGCTGGAGGTCCGGGACAAGTCCATCCGCGACGAGCGCGACGTGCTGGCAGCGCTGGAAATGCCGATGCTGGTGTCGGTCCCATGGATCGATGAGAAGATGTCCAGGCGAAACGGTTATGGAAAGCCACGGAGCGACTCGAAGGGAGCTCTGAAAGACAAGAGTGAGGAAGACAAGCAAGAGATGGTAGAGGCTAAGAGCTGATGTACAAAGATTTTTTTGGACTGAAGGCCAATCCGTTCAACGTCAATCCAGACCCGCGTTACCTTTTTCTGACGCGGCATACGGAAGAAGCCTTGGCCTGTCTCACCTACGGCATCCAGAGCCGCAAGGGATTCGTGTTGCTCACCGGCGAGGTGGGCACGGGCAAGACCACGCTGCTCAACAAGTTGATGGAGTGGCTGCGGGTGCAGCAGGTGGCGACGGCTTTCATTTTCAACTCGCAGATGAACGTGCCGCAGTTTCTCGAATATATGATGGCGGATTTCGGCATTCCGTGCGATTCCAAATCGAAGAGCCAAATCCTGCTGAAGTTATATAACTGGCTGCTGGATCGCTATCGCGCGGGCGAAACCGCGGTGCTGATCGTCGACGAGGCGCAGAATCTTTCGGACGAAGTGCTGGAAGAAATTCGCCTGATGACGAACCTGGAGACTTTCACCGAGAAGTTGTTGCAGATCGTCGTCGTGGGACAACCGGAGCTGGAACAAAAGCTCAAGCAGCCGAATCTGCGGCAGTTGCGGCAGCGGCTGACGCTGCGGGCCAAGACGCATCCGTTAACTCTGGAAGAGACCAGGGCGTATGTAGCGCAACGGTTGCGGATCGCGGGATCGAACGGGCAACAGATATTTGATCCGGAAGCGCTGGCAGTCATCCATCGCTACTCGGCGGGGATTCCGCGCGTGGTGAATCTGATTTGCGAGCATTGTCTAGTGAGCGCATTCGTGGATCACCAAAAAGTAATCGGTAGCAGTGTGGTGGAGGCCGTGGCCCGCGATTTTGATTTGGGCGAAACCAGCATTTCCAACAAAGCAGCAACCGCACAGCCAACCGTGCTCACCACCCCGTCTGGAGAAAAGCTCGATCTGGTGGCAGCGCTCAAAACCCTGGTGACCCTGGCGGACCGCCTGCGAGAGTCAGAACAGGAAGCCGCTAAGGAAAGGAAACTGTGAGCCGAATTCACGAGGCGCTCAAGCGCGCGGAACAGGACCGGGCCGCGGCCCAGGCGGGGCACGTTGATTCTGGGCAAATTGCAGAGGTTTCACCGCAGATTCCGGTTGCGGTCGCGCCCTCGATCATTCCGACGGTTCCGTCGCTCTCCAACCAGCTCACCTACGAAACTTTGTTGTCGCGCTGCGTTCCCTGTACCTGGTCGCCGGACACAAAGACCATGCTCTTCTACAACTCGGAGCAGGGACCAGGTACGGAAGAGTTTCGCACGTTACGTTCGCGCCTTTACCAGATGCGCGAGAAGCAGCCGCTGAAAAAGGTGCTGGTGACGAGTTCGCTGCCCAAAGAAGGGAAGTCGTTTGTAGCGGCGAATCTGGCACAGGCCATGGTCCGCCAGCACGGTCGTCGGGTTTTGTTGATTGACGGTGATCTGCGCGCTGCCCGCCTGCACCTTGCCTTGGGGACTGCTTTAACGCCGGGGCTTGCGGAATATCTGCTGGGCGAAGTGGATGAGTTTGGGATCATGCAGCGCGGCGCTATGGAAAATCTGTTCTTCATTCCTGCCGGCCGTTCGACCTCGCATCCCGCGGAACTAATTGCGAATGGACGTTTGAAAATTCTGCTCAGCCGCGTGGAATCCCTATTCGATTGGATTGTCATCGATTCGCCTCCGGCGGTTCCCGTGTCCGACGCCGGGTTGATGAGCAACCACTGTGACGGCGTGCTCATGGTTGTGCGCTCGACTGCGACGCCATCCGATATAGCGCGCAAAGCGCGAGCCGAATTTGATGACAAACTCTTGTTGGGTGTCGTGCTCAACGGAACGAAGCACGACTCCGCCGAGTACAGGCGATATTACGGCGCATACGGCAAAGAGGGTTCGAGGTAGAGCGTGATCCGGCTCTTTAATGTTTATTATCCGATCCGCACGCTGGTCCTGCTGGTGGGCGAGGCCCTGATTGTGTGGACTTCGTTCCTGCTGGGGATGGCGCTGCAGCATCGCGAGGACCTCTATGTCGCGCTGAATTACGAAGGCGGATACCTCAAGATTCTCGCGGTCACGCTGCTGGTGCTGGTTTTCTCTCATTGGTTTGATCTTTACGATCCCAACCACTTCGACGAAAAGGGCGAACTCTATTTCCGCTTGCTGCTGGTGCCGGGCATTCTGGCGCTCATGCTGGCAGCGGTGGGATATGTGTTCCCGCGTTTTCTGCCGGGTAACAACTCCGCGCTGGCGGGACTGGTCATTCTTACAGCGGCAATGTTTGGCTGGCGTGCCGCATATGCTTGGTTGGCGCGATGGCCGTATTTGCGAGAGCGAGTTTACGTGCTGGGTACGGGCGAGCGTGCTCAGCGCCTGGTCAACGGCCTGCGGTCGCGCTCGGAAATGGGGTTTGAAGTGGTCGGCTGGAGCGGCAACGTGGAAGGCGCAGTCACCCGCGACTCGGTGGCTTCCCACCTGATGGAATTAATCAAACAGCAGCGCGTAAACCGCGTGATCGTCGCCATGCCGGACCGGCGCGGGACGCTGCCCGTACATGAATTGCTGCAACTGCGGCTGAACGGCATAAAGATTGAAGATGCTACATCGTGGCTGGAAAGGATGTCCGGCAAAATTGAAGTCGAGCAGCTTTATCCGAGTTGGCTGATCTTTACCGAAGGATTCCGCTTCAGCAACAGCCTACGCATGATGAAGCGATTCCTTTCGACGATCGCCGCAGCGCTGCTCTTGTTGCTGGTTTTGCCCATTGTTCCGTTCGTAATTCTGCTGATCAAGCTGGACTCACGCGGCCCGGTACTTTACCGGCAAAAACGCATGGGGCGTGCCGGCGCTACATTCTATTGTTACAAGTTCCGCACCATGCGGCGCGACGCCGAAGCCGATACAGGCGCGACGTGGGCTACGGACGATGATCCGCGCATCACCCGCATTGGAAGAATCCTTCGCATCTCGCGATTGGATGAGATTCCACAACTGTGGTGCGTGCTGAAAGGGGACATGGCCTTTGTGGGGCCACGGCCGGAGCGGCCGGAATTCATAGAGTGGCTGAGCCGCGAAATTCCCTACTACCCGGTGCGGCTCGCTGTGCGCCCCGGCATTACCGGCTGGGCGCAGGTTCGATACAAGTACGGCAACACGCTGGCGGATGCGCGCGAGAAGTTACAGTACGATCTTTACTACATCAAGAACGGGTCGCTGGGACTGGATCTGCTGATCATGTTCGAGACCATCAAGATCGTGACCCTCGGTCGAGGCGCGCAATGACGCGCATGTTTTGGACGTCAATTTTCTGGGGGTCGGCTACCGTCATCGCGTACACCTACTTCGGCTATCCACTATGGCTCTGGTTGCGCAGTCGCTGGCGACGAAAAGATGTAATGCGCGGCCCGTACTTGCCATTCGTTTCGATCGTCATAGTGGTCCGCGATGAGGAGCGGGTGCTGGAACCCAAGTTGGAGAATCTGCTTACGCTGGACTATCCAGCGGAACTGATGCAGTTGGTAGTGGTCTCGGACGGATCGACGGATGGCACTGAAATCATCCTGCATGAATATGCGAGCAATCCCCGCGTGAGTGTCGTGTTGAACCAACTTCACCGAGGAAAAGCTTCGGGATTGAACGACGCTTTCGAACTCGCGCAGGGAGATATCGTAGTTTTCACCGACGCGCGACAGGAGATCGAGCCCGGTGCACTGCGTCGGCTGCTGGAGAATTTTGCCGACCCACAGATAGGTTGCGTGAGCGGGGAGTTGATGCTGGGTAATCCGCAGACGGGCGAAACCAGCGAAGGGCTCGGGATTTACTGGAGAGTCGAGAAACGAATTCGCGAACTGGAATCGGTTTCAGGATCGGTGGTCGGCGCTACGGGCGCGTTCTACGCAATCCGGCGGGGTTTGCTGTCACCGTTGCCGGCGGAAACGATCCTGGATGACGTCTATCTGCCCATGCATGTGGCGCGGCAAGGATTTCGAGTAGTGTTTGATTCCCGAGCGCGGGCGTGGGACGGGGACCTCGGAGCTGAGCGCGAGTTTGCGCGAAAAGTCAGAACGCTGAGCGGCAATTACCAATTGCTGCAGCTTGCTCCGTGGCTTGTGACGAGTGCAAATCCGATTCGTTTTGAATTTGTCAGTCATAAGCTGCTCAGATTGATCGTGCCCTTCGCATTGGCCGGTATGGTGGTGGCATCGGCGGTTCTCCGCGCCCCGGTTTACCGAATCGCGTTGGCTCTACAGTTCGCGTTTTACGCATTGGGTTTTCTGGAAATCGTGCACGTAAAGCAAGGTCCATTGGCCCGGATGGCGGAGGCAGTTTTCACCTTCGTTGTGCTCAATACTGCGGCTGTGGTGGCATTCGTCAACTTTGTTTCCGGACGCAAAGCGGCATGGATTCGCTAAGGGCCCAGAGCATGGAAATCTTGCGAGGTGAAAGTTTGGGGAATGCCGGTTGAAAATCCTCTGGGTCAAGGCGAACAAGATTCTACCGGCGCACAGTGGCGGCGCAATCCGCTCTTACCAAATTCTTCGCCGATTAGCCGCGCTCCACGAACTCATCTTCTTCTCCTACTATGGCGGCGAGCCCGATGCTCAATACGAAAAGGAAGTCACTCGACAGTTTCCTGGGGCGGTCTGCCTCTGCACTGGAAAACGCGGATTCAATTCGGTCGGTCGGGGCTTGGATTATCTCGCCCGGTTGGCAACGTCAGTTCCGTATGCGGTCAGCCGATTTAAATCGCTTCGGGTTCAGGAACAGCTGAACAGTTGGTTCGAGGAAAAGCGCTTCGACGTTGCCGTCTGTGACTTTCTCGACGCGGCGGTGAATTTCCCAGGCCGCTTGATAATTCCTGCAATTCTCTTTCAGCACAACGTGGAGAGTGAAATTTGGCGGCGACACGCTGCAACCGAGCGAAATGCAGCCAAAGAGTTCTTGTATCAATTGGAATTCAAGAAGATGCTGAGTTACGAACGGAGCATCGTGAGGAAGTTCCATCACATCATCGCGGTTTCAGAGCATGATCGGCATCTGATGAGTGAATGGACAGACTCCACGCGGATCTCAGTCGTGCCCACGGGTGTCGACCTGCAGCAATACCGTCCCGGACCGCCTTCCGAAGCAGTTGAGCCACTTGTGCTTTTTGTGGGCGCGATGGATTGGGAGCCGAACATCGATGCAGTCGAGCACTTCTGCCGCGAAGTCTGGCCGTCGATTCAAGCGAGAATTCCCACCGCGCGCTTCCGCATCGTAGGCCGCAACCCAGTTCGCCGCGTGCATAAGCTAGCGTCGAGTTCGGTCGAGGTTGCCGGATCGGTGCCTTCCGTAATCGATCACTTGCGAGAGAGCGCTGTTGTGGTTGTGCCCTTGCGCGTGGGTGGCGGAACGCGCCTCAAGATTTACGAAGCTATGGCCGCAGGCAGGGCCGTAGTTTCGACATCCGTCGGGGCCGAAGGTCTCGAAGTGCATCACGGCCAGGACATCGTACTGGCAGACGACCCGGTTGCTTTCGCTGGAGCTGTCACCCTGCTGCTTCAAGATGTGGGACTCCGGAGGCGCTATGAGCGCGCGGCTGCGACGCTCGCTGCAAAATATGATTGGGCAGCAATTGGAGATCAGTTTAGTCGTGTGCTGGAAACCGTGGTGGGAACTGCATCGCGAGAGAGTTCCTGCGAAGTCGAGCCTGCCTGCGTGACCAATGCTCGCGGATAGTAAGGAGCGAAAAGGGAAGCGGTGTTTGCAAACAACAAACTTCGAACTGCTGCGCCGAAGGATGCGGGTTGGCGCGATCGTTACGCGGTAACACCGGAAATCTCGTCTCCACCCCTTGACTCCGCTAAAGAGTCCGAGCCGTTGAAAGGCGCATATTTCTGGCTGACAGTCTTCTACGTCGTGTATTGCCTCCGCCCCGAAGACTGGATTCCGGGTTTGCATTCGGTGCCGCTCGCCAAGATTTCTGGCGTCTTCGCGATCGTTGGGCTGCTTTTGAGTGTGGGCCGCTCGAAACGCAGCCTTCGCGACTTTCCCAGAGAAGCTCTGTATTTGCTGCTTATGATCGGAATATTTTTCCTTTCCGCAGCGTTCTCTCCGGTGTGGAAGGGTGGTGCATTCTTTCGCGCTCTGGACTTTTCCAAAGTGTTTGTGGCCTGGATTCTTACCTTCCTGGCCGTCACCAGCCTCTCGAGGCTCCGTCGTGTGCTCTTCATCCAAGCCGCTTCCGTGGCTGTGATTTCGATCGTGTCGATGGCGAAGGGCGCTTCCCATCCGCGCCTCGACGGCGTCCTGGGCGGCATCTATTCGAATCCCAATGACCTGGGATTCGCCATCGTCCTGTCGCTTCCTTTTTGTCTCGCCTTTCTGCTGAGGACTGGCAGCGTCGTGCGCAAGGCGGCTTGGACTGTTTCTCTGCTGCTCATGGTCAGCGCCTTGTTTCTCACGGCCTCGCGCGGTGCCTTCATTACTTTTCTCGTGGCGGGCGCTATCAGTCTGTGGCATTTCGGTATCAAAGGGCGGCGGGGGTACCTGATTGGAGCCGCGCTTCTGATTGCGGTCGTCGTCGGAATTGCGGTTGGCGGCCCGCTCAAGGATCGGCTGCTGGCCGTGTCTGGCGAAGGATTGGACACAGATTCGCAGAGCAGCGCCTACGGATCTTATGAGCAGCGTCGCATCCTCATTTCTCGGAGCCTGGAGGGAATTGAGCATTACCCAGTTCTCGGAATCGGATTGCACAACTTCTCAACCTATTCGGGTGTCTGGCGAGACGTACACGTCACCTATCTCCAAATAGCGGTGGAAGGCGGCATTCCCTGCCTGATTCTCTATCTCCTGTTCCTCGCTCGAGGATTCTCCAACCTTAGAGCGCTAAGGCGCGTCACCGATCCCGACCCCGAAGTGAAACTGTTTGCTGGCGCGTTGCACAGTTCGCTCGTTGGCTTTTTGGTAGGAGCCTTGTTTGCTCCGGAGGCCTATCAGTATTTCCCGTACTTCGCAGTTGCCTACACAGCGGTTCTACTTGCGATCGAACAGGGGGCTGAATCGTCGCGAAGAGGATCGAATCGACTGCAAGGTCGAGCCGGCGAGACTGAACGACGTCGAAAACCAAGTTTCACTTATGCCTGGTGATTTGAAAACTCCGTGTGCCAATCAACCTGGGTCCGGCGTGGGTGTGCGCCCGAGTCTTCTCGACAAGTTGTCCTATGGTTGTCGCATGCTCCCTGGCTACTTCCGGCAGCGACTTGCGCGGCGCGTGCCGCGCGGCCCGGTCCATTTGATGATTGCGATGGCCGATCACTTCGAGCCTTCGATTGTGCCGGAAAATGGGATGTTGCGCGCCCCCTATGACGAACAGGAACGCCGGCTTGATTTCTGGTGTCGCGAGTATCCTCGGCTGGCTGATGCGTGGCGCGACCGCGATGGCCATCCATTTATTCACACTTATTTCTACCCGGCCGAACAGTACGACCGTCGCCTGATACAGCGGTTGGCGGACCACTGCCACGCAGGTTGGGGAGAGATTGAAATTCATCTGCATCACGGAGTGGTTGCGCCCGACACGGCGGCGAATACACGTCGTCAGCTCACAGAGTTTCGCGACGCGTTGTTCTCAGAGCACGGATGCTTGTCCTGCATCGACGGTGTGGGTCCTCCGAAATATGCTTTTGTGCACGGCAACTTTGCCTTGGCAAACTCGGCCGCCGGGCGCTTGTGTGGGGTTGACAACGAGATGCAGATCCTCGCCGATACCGGCTGCTACGCCGACCTGACGCTACCGGCTGCATCGTTTCATCCGGCACAGATTGCGAAAATTAATTCGCTTTATGAATGCCTGCTTCCGCTCAACCAGCGAGCTCCGCATCGTCGAGGCCGCGACCTAGAACGGGGACACCCCCCTGAGATTTTTCCCCTGATCGTTCAAGGACCACTCATGTTGCGCTCATCTCCGTCGCGATCGCGGATGGTCCGCATTGAAAATGGCGCGATCACCAGGCGAAATCCGCTCTGTCTTTTGCGGCTGCGATTGTGGAAGCAGGCAGCGATTTCGGTGCGTAGAAAGCCGGACTGGTTGTTCATCAAGCTCCATTGCCACGGCATGGATCCAACGCAGCGAGATGTTGTTCTCGGAGAACCAATGCGTGACTTTCTACGCGAACTCGTGAAGGGAGCGGCGGCAAGAGACGAGGTTCTCCACTTTGTCTCGGCACGCGAGATGGCAAACATCATTCTTGCGGCCTGCGACGGACGAGAAGGCAGCCCCGGAGAATACAGGGACTACCGCTTCAAGCGTACACGTGCGAGATCTGCCGAGTCGGCTCTTGACCTTGCTTCGGCCGTGGTGAAGCGATAGTCATGTGCGGAATCGCAGGTGTGATCAACTCGGAAGGGGGCGGAGTTGAAGCGGCCACAATTCAGCGAATGTGCCAGAGCATCGTCCATCGTGGACCTGACGATGAAGGGATTTTCGTAAAGGATGGGGCAGGCTTGGGGGTGCGGCGGCTTAGCGTCATCGACCTGGCCAGTGGTCACCAGCCAGTCTTCAATGAAGACAAGACCATCTGCGTTGTCTGCAACGGAGAGATTTACAACTTCCCCGAGCTGCGCGGGGATCTCGAAGGCCGGGGTCACCGCTTCCATACGCACACTGATACAGAAGTGATTGTCCATCTCTACGAAGAGATGGGGCGCGGCTGCGTCCAGAAGCTGCGCGGCATGTTTGCCTTCGCGATCTACGACACGCGCACCCGGCGTTTGCTGCTCGCGCGCGACCGATTGGGCGTTAAGCCTCTGCATTACGCTTTCGCTGACGGACGCCTGCTGTTCGCGTCGGAAATCAAATCGATTCTCGCCGTGGCGCCTGAGTTCGCGGCCATCGACCAGCGAGCCCTTTGGCTATACATGTATTTCGGTTACATTCCTGATCCCGCCACTGCTTTCCTGCCAATTCAAAAACTTCCGCCGGGGCACGTTCTCGAGTTTGAAAAAGGCAAAGTCAGTGTCCATCAGTATTGGGATTTGCCTGAGTACGGCACGCGCCAGCCTTGCGACGAAGAAGAGTGTCTGCAAGAACTCGAGGAGCGGCTGGCGGAAGCGGTTCGCATTCGCCTTGTCGCCGATGTACCTCTTGGGGCTTTACTCAGCGGAGGTACGGACTCGTCCACGATTGTGGCCTTGATGGCTCGCGCCAGCACTCGACCCGTCAAAACGTTTTCCATCGGCTTCCAGCACGCCGACTTCAACGAAGCTCCATATGCGCGGCTCGTAGCGGAACGCTTTGGCACCGAGCACCATGAGCTGATCTTAGAGCCCAACATAGTGGAAACCGTCGAGAGCCTCACCCATTCTCTGGAAGAGCCCTTCGGAGATTCTTCCATCCTGCCGACTTACTACATTTCGCGTCTGGCTCGCCAACACGTTACCGTGGCTTTGTCGGGCGATGGCGGTGACGAGACGTTCGCTGGCTACGAGCGCTATCGAATTCATTTGCAGCGTCGAAACTCCAACTGGATTCCGGAATGGGTGGGGCATGTTTATCGCAAGAAAGTCCATGGCTGGCTGCCTTCTGGCCTGCCGGGTCGGAATCTGGCTTACAGTGTGTCATTGCCGTGGGCAGAGCGCTACCTGGAGGGCATTTCACTTCAGCCCTTCCAACGCGAAATGGCGCTGCTATCGGAAGACTTCCGGACCGCAGTTGGCGATGTGGATCCAATGAGCACGCTGCGAAAATATCTCGACCAAGCCCCGGCCAGCGATCCGTTGAGCCGCGTACTCTATCTCGATACGAAAACTTATCTTCCGGGAGACATTCTCGCCAAGGTTGACCGGATGAGTATGCTCTGTTCGCTTGAGGTGCGAGTTCCGATTCTCGATCATCTTTTTCTTGAATGGGTCACTGGCTTGCCTGCAGAATGGAAGATGCGAGGGAAAAAGCAAAAGTACATATTTACCAAGCTGGCGGAAAGGATGGGCGTCCCCAGGAAGGTTCTCGAGCGTCCGAAGCAAGGATTCGCATTGCCACTGCGGCATTGGATGCGCAACGAGTTGAAAGACCTGATTATGTCGGTCCTGTTGGACTCATCCACTTGCCAGCGCGGTTACTTTAACCCGCTCGGGGTCCAGCGCTTGCTGGATGAGCATTTTCAGGCACGACGCGATCACTCGGCACGCATTTGGCGGTTCCTGATGTTTGAATTGTGGCATCGGAATTTTCTCGCTAACGTGGGAATGACGAATGCCGGAGCGTACCCGGATCAAGTTGCCTTTTTGCGCGGAGGTGGATGACCCGAGACGAGCACAACGGCGACAGTGGATCGGGTTCGGAACGGGCGGTGGGCCACCTTTATCCAGGAAGTCCGATCCCAAAGCTGTTTTTGATGACTGACAGTTTCGAAACTGGGGGCAGTGAACATCAGTTTGTGGCGTTGGCTCAGTCGCTGAATCCAAGGTCGTTTAACATTCACTTGGGTTGCATCCGGCGGCGCGGTGCATTTCTCGATGGCTTAGATCGCGTGCCGGAATTCCCGCTTGGCGGCAGCCTGTATGGCGCGACCTCACTGTGGACTCGCCTGCGACTGGCACAGTATCTGCGGCGGAACAAGATCGCAGTTGCCCATGCTTTCGATTTCTACACTAACCTCACGTTGATTCCGGCGGCCCGGCTCGCCGGTGTGCCCGTGGTCATGGGAAGCCAGCGCCAACTGGGCGATCTCCTCAGCCGCTCGAAATCAAGGGCACAGCAGGCCATCTTTGGCTGGTGCGATGTGGTGGTTTGCAACTCGCGCGCGGCCGCGGACCGGCTGGTTGAGCAAGGGTTGAGGAAATCTCGCGTTGCCGTAATCGGTAATGGTTTGCCGGCTTCAGCTTTTGGCG
The DNA here is from genome assembly GCA_963762385.1 of uncultured Acidobacteriota bacterium. Classification (GTDB taxonomy): domain Bacteria; phylum Acidobacteriota; class Terriglobia; order Terriglobales; family Acidobacteriaceae; genus JABDBE01. The sequence continues at coordinate 1,679,876 of CAVXKN010000004.1, forward strand.
AAACTTTGCCCGCGCTGCCTCGTCGCAAAGAAGTTCTTCGGGTTGGAATGGTTGCGCGGATGAACACACGGTTTAAGAATCACAACGTGTTTCTTCGTGCAGCGGCTCGACTCCGTCCCAAATTTCCCTGCCTGGAATTTCTTTTGGTCGGAGACGGGCTGCTTCGTCCCGAACTCGAACGCGAGGCCGAGAGCTTGGGATTGAAAGATCGTGTCTTTTTTCTCGGCGACCGTCAGGACATTCCCGCTATCCTGGCTTCGTTGGATGTTTCGGTATTGCCCTCAATGTCGGAGAGTCTTTCGAACGCAATTCTCGAATCGATGGCGGCGGGCGTGCCCATTGTTGCAAGCCGGGTCGGAGGAAATCCCGAACTGGTTAGTGCGGATCGAGGAATGCTGGTTGCGCCCGGCGACGACCAGGCTCTCGCCGATGCCATCGAGCGCCTGCTTCGAGACGCGACCGTGCGCCAAACCTTCGGCCGCAACGCAAAGCGATTCGCGCAAGCCAACTTTACGGTGGAACAAATGCGCGATCGTTATGAGGAGCTCTACGCCAAGCTGCTCGAAAAGAAAACTTGGACCGCGAACACCGACCGGTCACTCAGCACGTCAACTCGAAACGACGAAAGCACCATTCGAGTTGCGCTCGTAGCCGCTTCGCAACGTTACGTCGGGGGACAATCCGTACAGGCAAACCTGCTTTTACGCAACTGGCGAGACGATCCAGCGATTGAAGCGCAATTCGTTCCTATCGATCCGCCGCTTCCGGCGCCACTGGCGTGGATTGAGCGCATCCCGTTTCTTCGCACGTTGATCCGCGAACCGGTGTATCTGGTCTCGCTGTGGCGAGGTTTAAAAAACGTCGAGATCGCGCATATCTTCTCCGCTTCTTACTGGTCGTTTCTAATCGCGCCGTTCCCTGCGTGGCTCGTTGCCCGGCTCCGCGGAGCAAGAACCGTGATCCACTATCACAGCGGAGAAGCTCGGGATCATGTGCGCCGATTTCACGGCGTCCGCTCGGTGCTCGAGGATGCCGACCGGTTGGTGGTTCCGTCGGGATATCTCGCGGATGTCTTTGGCGAGTTTGGGCTTCAGTCCCAGGTTGTTCCGAACATTGTTGACTTGAAGCAATTTTGCTTTCGAGAGCGCGAGCCGCTTCGTCCGCGACTGCTTTGCACCCGAGGATTCCATCTCTACTATTGCCTGGACTTGGTGGTTCGCGCTTTCGAGCGAGTTCAGAAAAGTTTTCCTGAAGCTACGCTCGACTTGGCAGGGCAAGGTCCATTGGAGCGGCAGATTCGAAACCTCGTACACGAATTGGAGCTGTCCGGAGTGAATTTCGCGGGCGCAATACCCTATCTCGAGATTTCTCGCTACTACGATGCTGCCGATATTTTCATCAACGCTTCGAGTCTGGATAATATGCCAGTGTCAATCCTCGAAGCGTTTGCTTCCGGTACACCAGTAGTCACAACGGCCCCGGAAGGTATGTCTTATCTGATCCAGAACGAGCGCACGGGACTGCTTTCACAGCCAGGAGACGCGCAGGCCCTGGCTGATAACGTCGTGCGGCTGCTCAAAGACCCGGAGTTGGCTTCGCGTTTAGCGTGCAACGCCCACGAAGAGTTGCGGCGTTATTCTTGGGAGACGGTTCGAGAGCAGTGGCTGAAGATTTATCGGAAGTGCTGCTGAATTATCTATGTGTACTATTGAAGCGATGAACCGTGTGGGCAAACGGAGAGCGAGCATTTGAGCCTGGCGATCAGCGTCTTCGGTCTGGGTTATGTGGGCTCGGTAAGCGCTGCATGCTGGGCGCGTGCAGGCCATCGCGTATCCGGTGTGGACGTCAATTCCACCAAGGTTGAGATGCTGGCTTCGGGGCGCAGCCCGATCCTGGAGCCGCGTATGAGCGATTTGGTGGCCTCAGGCCATGAGGCGTCTCGGTTGTGTGCGACGACCGACGGAATTGCTGCGGTTCACAATTCGGATATTTCGTTCGTCTGCGTGGGCACGCCCAGTCTGCGCAACGGCAAGCTGGACTTGAGCCATATCCAGCACGTTTCTCGTGAAATTGGCATGGCTCTCAAGCAGAAAAAATCTCACCATACGGTTGTTGTCCGCAGTACGCTGCTTCCCGGCACCACAGAGTCTCTAGTCATTCCGCTGCTTGAGAGCGCGAGCGGACGCAGGGCCGGTGCGGATTTCGCGGTCTGCTACAACCCGGAATTCATGCGCGAGGGGAGTGCCGTGGCCGATTTTCTTGAGCCTCCCTGCATGGTTCTGGGCGCGCAAAGCCAGGAGCATTTGACCCTGCTTCGCAAGATTTATGAGAGCACGCCCGGTCCCAAGTTTGAAACGAGCCTGCCAGTTGCCGAGATGGTGAAGTATGCGTCCAATGTGTTTCACGCTGTGAAGGTCGATTTCGCCAACGAGATGGGGACACTCTGCAAGCACTTGGGAGTTGACACGGAAACGTTGAGCACGATTTTTTCCTCGGACACGAAGTTGAATATCTCATCGGCCTATCTCTCGCCGGGCTTTGCCTTCGGGGGATCGTGTCTGCCAAAGGATTTGCGCGCTCTCGCGTATCGAGCCAGGGAACTCGACTTGAACCTGCCGTTGCTCGGAGCCCTCATGTCGAGCAACGCCGAACATCTCAATCGCGCCGTGGACATGGTGTTGCGCACAGGCAAGAAAAAAGTCTCGCTGCTAGGCTTGAGCTTCAAAGCCGGCACCGACGATCTGCGGGAGAGTCCACAAGTGCAACTCGTAAAGCGGCTTCTCGGCGAGGGATGCCAGGTGCGGATATGGGATCACAATGTTTCGCTTGGTCGCCTCGCGGGCGCTAACCGCTTGTACATCGAGGAAGTCATCCCTCACATCGGCTCACTGCTCTCCGCCGATCTTGAGCAAGTGGTGCGAAACGCAGAAGTAATAATCATTGGGAACAAGTCGGAGAAGAAAGAAGATCTCGCCAAGTACCTGGAGCCGGGCCAGATCGTTTTCGATCTGGTTAACCTGGATCGCGACCATCGGCCCGACAAACCTGCATCCTATCAGGGGATTTGCTGGTGACTGCATTCCCATGAAGCCGCCGCTGTTCATCGTGGGTTGTCCGCGCTCGGGCACGAGTTATCTCTATCACCTGCTGCTCTCCGCCGGCGGTTTTGCCGAGTTCCGCACCCAAATGAATGTCTTCGATGTTCTGGAGCCTATTTATGGGAATCTGGGCGCAGTTAAGAACAAAACTAGAATGATGAACGCATGGTTACAAACCAAGGCGTTCGATTGTTCAGGATTACAGGCCGATGAAATCAAGGCCAAGGTCTTATCGGAATGCCACAGCACATGCGATTTTCTGCGAATCGTGATGGAGGAAATTGCGCGCAAACAAGGAGTCGACCGCTGGATTGATTCAACCCCGACCAATATCCCCCACCTGCCGCGGATCAAGAACGATTTTCCGGACGCGCGCATTATTCACATAATTCGCGACGGTCGCGACGTTGCCTTGTCTCTGAACAAGCGCGGCTGGAGTCGCCCGCTTCCCTGGGACCGGAACAAGGGGTTGCTAGCCGCGGGGCTTTACTGGGAGTGGATTGTGCGCAAAGGACGAAAGCTCGGCTCCTTGCTGCAGCCGGATTACTTGGAAGTAAGATACGAGGATCTGGTCGGTGATCCCGCTGGAACTCTGCGCCGGGTAGCCGATTTTCTTCAGCATGATTTGAACTATGAGCGCATTCAGCAGGCCGGGATTGGTTCGGTTGAGATTCCCTTGACGTCGTTTAAAGAGGATCTGAGGCGAGGGCAATTCACGCCGGTAGGGCGATGGAAGGATAAGGCCACATTTCCTCCCGACCAGTTGATCGTGTTTGAGTGCCTAGTGGGCGATTACTTGCAGCAATTGGGCTATGCGCTTTCCGACAATAGCCCCGGGGTAAAGCATTTTCCTGCGGTGAAGAGAATGCGACTGGTGTATCGCACTTACTACGATTTCAAGCAGTGGGCAAAGATCAACACGCCGCTATCGCGTCTGATGGTGGATTACTCGGCCAGTCTTATCGATAAGTAGGCCGGTGCAAATGGAATCAAACAACGGATGAAGTGCCGCATCCTCGAATTTGACGCGGTCGACTGGAATGTTCTCGACAGATTTGCGGATCGAACCGTTTTTCAGACTCGCGAATGGGTCCAGTTCATTCGTCAGGCTCAGAATGCAACACCTGTCATTGCCGAATTGCGCGAGGGCAGGGAAGTTGCCGGTTACTTCACCGGACTTACCTTTACCCGTCTCGGAGTAAAAATACTGGGCAGTTCGTTTCCCGGTTGGACCACTCCTTATATTGGCTTCAATCTCCAGCCTGGCGCCTCGCGAGCGGCGGCGCTCTCTGCCGTGGAAGAAATGGCTTGGAGCGACCTCAAGTGTTTACACATGGAAGTGTCCGATCCCTATTTCACGTCAGAGGATGGAAAGTTGCTGGGGTTCACTGGTGAGTTTTACACTTCCTATCGAACTGATCTAACAAAATCGGAAGGGGATCTGTTTGACGGCATGGATAGTGCCTGTCGTCGTTGCATTCGAAAAGCAGAGAAAAACGGGGTCACGATAGAAGACGCGCACGATCTCGCTTTCGCCGACGCATACTACGAACAACTAGTGGACGTTTTCGCCAAGCAGAAGCTGGTTCCGACCTACGCCGTCGATCGCGTACGGATGTTAATCAAGCATCTGGAGCCTACAGGGCGGATTCTTTTGTTGCGAGCGCGGGACTCAGACGGGAACTGCATTGCCACGGGAATTTATCCCGGTTTTAACAAGATTGCCGAGTTCTGGGGGAACGCCAGCCTTCGCTCGAGCCAGAACCTGCGTCCCAATGAATTGATGCAGTGGTACGCAATGCGCTACTGGAAGCGCCGTGGAGTTGAAATCTACGATTGGGGCGGCGAAGGAAAGTACAAGGAGAAATATGGATGCGTCCCGCATCGAGTGCCGTGGTTCACGAAATCACGCTTCGAGTTGATTTCGAAGCTTCGCGACGAGGCTAAAAAGATGTTCGCGAGGAAGCAGAGATTCCTGGGTCGGCTACGAAGCGAGCGAAAACGTTCCTAGCCCTGCTATGCCAGGGCCTGTCGAAAGTTCCACGCCGCGCGCAAGAAGGTCATCACGCGTTCGCGGTGCAAGAGCAGCAACGTTGCAATATACGCCGCCGCGCCGGTCGCAATTTCGAGGACTAGGCGCAAGAGCAAAGGTGCTTGCGCGAGAAGCGCCCATTTAAGAAGGGTTACAGCCAGAACCATCGCCATCGTGCCATGAAGTGCCGGCCGCAAAGCTCGCAGGTAGTCTCTCACCGGCATTTCGATCGTCTTGAAAGTCCTCCAGTAGAGCGGCAGAGCGACGAAAGGGTAGGCCACCACCCAGCCCCATGCGATCCCTTGCGTTCCCCAGTGACTGCCGATATAGAACCCCGTAGGAAGAATGATGAGAGCTGCCAAGTCGTTCCACATAACGAATCGTGGATTGCCCACCGCCGTCAGGAGTTTGCCGAGAAGCGCGACGACAGAGCGGAAAGTCACGTAGACCGAGAGAATCTCCAAAGGCACGACCACGCCATTCCATTTGGGGCCGAGTGCGAGAGGAATAAGATCGCGTGCGACTAGCGCCAGCCCAATCGTCGCGGGGAAGGTCGTCATCGCCAGAGTTTCGGTCAAAGTGCGCAAGTACCGTCGCAATGCGGCGGGATCATTTTGTACTGCGGCGAAATAAGTGGGAATCGTGGTGGTCACGAGCGTAGTCAGTTTTTCCATGGGAACGTTGGCTAAATTCCAAGCCATGCCATAGACTCCAAGCGCCGCCTGCCCCAACACCCGTCCAGCCGTGACGTTATCCAATCTTTCGTAAGCCGAAGAAGCGACTACGGAGACCAAAATATGCCAGCCGAAAACCAGTGGCCTGCGTAGAGTACTTAGCCGTGGAAAGGCGAATCGATGAGGCCTGGCAGCCACGGTCAACACTGATTGCGCCGCATAACCGGCCAAATTTCCGAGAACCAGCGACCAATATCGAAAGCCCAGAAAAGCCATTACCAGGGTTGCGGTGGCCGCGATGATCGAAGTCGTGGCATCGAGCAACGAAAGCGTTCGGAAGCGCATGTCGCGGTTTAGCAAGCCTTCCGAAACCGCGCGAAATCCCAGGGGAACCAGGCCGCTACAAGTCACCACCACAACCAATACCAGTTGCGGAGTTTTAAAGAACGCCGCCAACGGGTAGGCGAGCACAGATGCTAGTCCGAAGCAACCCAATCCAAGCAGAAGAGCGACCGTGTTTAACTGCGCGAGTTCATCTTCGGTCAAGTCACGCAACGTGACAATGGTCTGTGGAATGCCAAACTCGCCCAGGTAACGCAAGTAAGCCCACAGCACCATGGCCATGGCCACGATGCCAAAATCAGCCGGAGTGAGCAGCCGGACGACAATGAGAAAGGAACTCCAACTCAGGATTTGGCTGAACCAGTCCGCTCCCGCCCTCCACGCCAGGCTGTGGGCGAGGGAGCGATCCATCAGGCGTGTCGATTCGGCAGTGAGGGAATTAAATTCCGCTGCGGGATGGTCGGACTTGGGTACTGCGACGTCCCGCGCTTCTAACATCGACTTCCGCTCCAGGGAGTTGAACGTCGAATCCTGCCGCATCCGATTACTTTAACTCCACGATGAAAACGTCAGTGCGATACGATTGTGTTCCGCTCGCCCGCCCCAATTGGTCTTCCCAGTCGGAAGTGAACATGTAGAATCGGCCATCCTGGGAAACGTTTCCCCGGGGCGACGACCAAAATCCGTTCCGCGCTGTGCTGTAGGTGTGAGCGAACCGCCAGACTTTGGAATCCTTTCGATCCGTCTCCACGCAGAGTATCTCGTTTTCCCAAGGGCCGACGACTCCAGGCGCCGCTCCCGGTAAATTTGGATTGTCCCGGCGGTAGGTCGAAAGACAAGCCGGGTTCGAATCGTGCGCGTCCACATTGTTCCAGGAAATATGCAGATCGTACCATCCTTGAACTGGAGGCAATTGCTTGATCAATGGCGACGGCGCGTCCAACTGGTTCAAGGGACGAATCCACAAGTCCATGGGATGTTCCTGTTCCGAAGGATTGAGCAGATGCGAATAGCCCAGCGCGTGATGCCCTTTGCATCCCTTCGGGCCGCAGGGCGCGACATCCATCGTATCCACGTTCCAGATGAACGAGGGCGCAGAGTTCTGCGGCGGAACGATTCCGCGTACCGGGGCTCCGCTCCTGGTGATTTCGATATATCGCCCCGATTTGTTAATGCGAGCGTCGTGAATCAGGAACCGCTCAGGGATTGCGACGATTCCTTTGGCGCCCCATTGCCCGCCAATTTCGCCGGTCCGCGCGTTGTACCAGCGACAACCCTTGGCGCGGTCGTAAATGTAAACCAGGTAGTCGGTGTCTTGTTCGGGGCCGACCACCATCGATAGCCGCTGATCGTCTGCGCTCGCGGAAATAGCGTGACCGGCGTCGGAAGAGTTGAGTTTCAGGCATTTGGACGCATCGTGCACGTCGGTGGCTCGATGAGTGGCGATGTCGTATTGCTGAAATGTCGACTGGCCGCGTGTGATCCCATACAGAATGTTTCGCTGTGAATAGCTGAACTGCGGTTCTCCGATCCAAGAGGCATTGAGCGTGCCTGTTGTGTGAACCGCCATCGTGGCTGGATCGAAGTCAAACAATTCTACGGCCCCGTCGATGCTACGCACATAAAACTTGGTGTCGTCTGCGTTCCATGAATTTTCTTCTGCGGATGACGGTGTCGTGTAAGACTCGGAAGGCTGTCGCGCGTCCGTCTTCACGTCGGTCACGCGAACTATGCGCGAACCAAAGATCGGATCGCTGAGGATAGAACCGGCTGGTCCGATTGCTGGCGTTGATTTTGGATAGGGCTCAACCCGTAGGTCGGTTCGAGCGCAGTAATTCGGAGGACCGCATTTTGTTGCTGGGGCACTACCAACCTGCGCGGCGACCTTCGTTTGCGAAGACAGCACGAGCGATGCGGTCACAAGAATGAGCGCAGAGACGCCAGTCATTCTGCTTCCGTTGGTTCGATGTTATCGGATAGCTCCAACGCTTCCAGGTTAGCCAGTCTGCCCGCCGGAGTCCGGGTCTTGAGCCACAATTTCGCATTCAACAGGTTGAAATAAGAAGCTCGCATGAACCTTCCCCGCGACCCTGGCTTTCTCGTTTCTTCGCGTGAGCTTAAGGAATAGCCGAGCTCCTCAAGATAATCGCCGACCATCGCCTCAACCGACGCAATCTCGCGGCTCGAGAGTTTTTCTCGCCAGCGATTGACCGGTGTGCGTTGGTCATTTTCCAGCGAAAAGGAAGAGTTGGGCTCGCGAAGCCTACCCAGGCTTACGTTCCGGATACGGTCGTAGTCGAGATCGTGCTCCAAGAACTCCGATAGCTTTTCTAAGGTCGCGCGTGGGTTGGACACAAGTTCTTCATATCGTATTTCAAAATAATCAGATGGAACGCGCAGTCCGTACCGGCGACCTTTACGGACCATCCACTCCCAATAAAGCGCCGTCGGCAACAAACCCTTCGCTTCGCGATTCCATGGGAACGGTTTGAATCCGCCCATCCGGCTCAAAGACAGCGCGACGTCCCGCCCGTCTCTAATGATGTGAATGAAAAGAGCCTCGGGGATGTCCGCCTGAATTGTTGGGATGTAAAGCAGATTATCCGGATCGTAAAGTGCCCAACGCATGACGTTCTGAGCGCCAGCGATTTCACTCATCACAACGCGTATGAAATCTCCTCCGCTGCGGCATTCATCCAGCACCCTGTCTGTCAGTTGCTTTGCATTGAGGCCCGACCGGCGAAAGCCCTTGCTGCGAATCCAAGCCTGCACCGCTCTTTTCCGATTATCCGGCTTGGCAAGGCTTCCAAATCGGGGGATAAGCATTTTGTAAACCGGCAGGTATCCCCGATAAACGGCAAAACCGCCCGCTGAGAGGAGCGTGTCGTAGAGCAAATTGGTGCCCGAGCGGTGACAGCCCATCACGAAGACGGGGCGCGCCTTTCGCTTGGCAACCGGGCTGCATTCCAGAGACATCTTCGAATCAATCGCCGAAGCGTTGCCAGACGAAATTGTTTCCGGGCTCGACGTCTCCATCGGCTTCAGTCTAGCACCCATCGAAAGCCATCTTTCACCGGAGCAGGAACGCGCGGCCGCGATCGTAGAGCGAGTTTCCCAGTACTTGTTTGGCCGCATTTCGCAAACCGTCGCGAACCTGAATCTTCCAGAGACTCTTGGCTCGACAAATTTCCTGGAATGCCAGCAGTTCAGTTTCGCGTAGGATCGCGATTCGGCCCAGATGAAAAGTCTCCGTCGCGGGCCGGTTCTCACGAACTCGGCTGTTCGCGACAGAGCTGTAGCCAGAGCGGCGGGCAACCTGAATTACCCGCGCGTCGCAACGGCCGCCGGGGCATGAGAAGTGTTCAACTGGCCCGCCCAGAATCTGTTCGAGCTCAGCTTTCGCTTCGACGATTTCACGTTGCAGCCCTCGCTGGTCGAGATCAGTCAGGTAAGCATGCGTCATCGAGTGACAGCCAATCTCAAATCCCAAAGTGCTAAGCTCCCGGAGTTGGGTCGGGCTCATGTGCCCGCGCCGGCCGAGGTAGCTGGCGGTGATGTAGAAAGTCGCGTTGCATCCCGCTTCCTTCAAGATGTGAGCCGCAACGATGAGGTCAGACTCGCAACCGTCATCGAACGTAATCGCGACGGCTTTTGGCTTGCCGTCCCACGGTGCGAATGCGAGCGCTTCACTCACGCTCAGGCCGCGCCATCCGTCTTGTTGCAGCCACTGGATCTGAGAACGAAACTGCGCTTCCCGCACTACGTACCGCGAATAACCCGCTTCGGATTGGCAAAGCGGACGGCCTGGAATTTCCAGTTCGTGATACATCAGGAACACGACGCCGTCTTGGGGCATGGCTGGATTCTTCGCCGTGCTTGCGGCTGGCGACATAGCTAATATTTATCACGGTTGGAGGCTTATGCGATGATGAACTTATGATTGTGCCGCACGCCGTTGAACTCGGACTTCGCCATGCCGGATGAAAGCTGGCGTCACCTCCTGTCACGGCTCGCGCGCATGGATCGGCATGAATTCCTCTATCGCAGCCGGCAGGAACTCGCCAAACGCGTCGACGCTTTTCTTTCTCGTGTCGGGTTCGATTTTGCGCAAAGCTTAGTCGGGTCCTCGGAGGTCAGGGCAGGTAAGTTTTTCTTTGCATCCGAGTCTGTTCCGTCGGTGTTGGAACTACTTCGTCAGCGGCTGCCGCAACAAGCCGAGCAGATCGTCCGCCAGGCAAACAAAATCTGCTGCCACCGCTTCGATCTTCTCGGCTACGAGGACTTGGAATACGGCGATCCCATCGATTGGCATCTCGACGCGGTCCATAGAAAACAGGCTCCCAGAAAGGCTTTTCACAAGATCCGTTATCTAGATTTCGACGAGGTTGGGGATTCGAAAGTCACCTGGGAATTGAACCGTCATCAACATCTGGTCACTTTGGCGAAAGCATACCGTCTTACCGAAGATCGATGGTATGCAGACGAGATATTTCAGCAGTGGCGGCACTGGCACACGGTGAATCCTTACGCGTTAGGGATCAATTGGGTCAGCAGCCTGGAGGTGGCGTTGCGCAGTCTTTCGTGGATTTGGATGTATCAACTGCTGGAAGGTACGCCCGTTATGCCGCGCGAATTTCGGAAAGAATGGCTTCGTGCGCAGGCGGTGAATGGGCGTCACATTGAGCGTTACCTTTCGACTTATTTTTCACCGAATACGCATCTGCTGGGAGAAGCTGTCGCGCTCCTATTTCTTGGAACGTTGTGCCCGGAGATCTCTCGAGCAGAACATTGGAAATCGCTGGGATGGGAAATCGTTTTGCGTGAAGCGCAGCGTCAGGTCCAGGTAGACGGTTTCCACTTTGAGCGGTCGACGTATTATCACGTCTACGCGATCGATTTTTTTCTGCATGCGGCCGTGCTGGCCAGTCTCAATGAGATCGCGATCCCCGCTGAATTCGAAAAGACTATCGAGAAGATGCTGGACGCTTTGTTGCTGCTTGGGCGTGCAGGCGCGCCGCCGCTCTTGGGCGACGACGATGGAGGTCGATTGTTTGACTCCAGGCGCAATCGAAGCCAGCAGCTGTTGGATCCACTTGCCACAGGAGCCGTGCTTTTCCGTCGCGGAGATTTCAAGGCTGCGGCCGGAGAGTTGCGCGAGGAAACGATCTGGTTGTTGGGAGAACAAAGTGTTGCCGAATGGGATCGCTTGCAGCCTCAGCGATCAAACATGGCCTCTGCGAGTTTGCAGTCCGCGGGTCTGCATTTCCTTGCCGCCCTAACTCCGCCGAGCCAACTCGTGATCGATGGCGGCTCGCACGGCATCCAGCGCGGCGGGCATGGCCACGCTGGCGCACTCAGCATCTGCCTGCATTCTGAGGGGCATGCACTGCTCATTGATCCGGGCACGTTTGAGTATGTCGGCGAGGGCAAGGAGCGCGATTTGTTCCGCAGCACGGCGATGCACAACACTCTCAGGGTAGACGGCCAAAGCCAATCGGAAACAGCGGCTCCGTTTGCCTGGAAGCAGCCCGCTCGGGCGAAGAGCGACCAATGGATTACGGGAGAAAACTTCAATCTTTTCGTCGGAAGCCACGATGGCTACGGGCGGCTCGCGTCTCCGGTGGTGCATCGACGGTGGGTCCTTTCGTTGAAATCCGGTTTGTTTCTGGTGCGTGATCTCGCTCAGGGTTCTGGCAAACATCGAGTCGACATTGACTGGCACTTAGGGCCTGAAATGCGATTGCGCGCGGAACATTTATTCGGCGTAAAAGGAACTTCCAGCGGATTGGCGATTCTGTGCGCCGAGAAACATGGATGGGCAGAAGAAGTTTGCAAGGATATGTGGTCGCCGGTCTACGGCAGAAAAGAGCCGATCACAGTTCTCACCTTCGGCAGCAACATTTCTTTGCCAGCCGAGTTCGTTACCTTGCTGGTTCCGTTGGCAGAAGCTCGGGAAATTCCGGGCAAGCTGACACGGGCCGCAACATCGGTTGCAGCCACGCCCGTCGAAGCGTATCTCTACAGCACGCCCTCGGATGAACACCGGTTCTTCTTCGTGGAATCGGGACGGCCATGGAACCATGGCAGAATCGCGAGCGATGCCGAATTTGTCTGCTGGCGAAAGACACGCGAGGGTGAAGAAGAGTTGTTGATTTTCTGTAATGGCAGCTATCTAGAGGTCGACGGACGGCGAATTCTTACCTGTAAGCGAACGATTGCGCGTTACGAGATGATTGTTCGCGAGGGATGCAAAGAGGTTTATGCCTCCGAGCCGGATGCCTTGATGGAGGAGCAAGTTGCTAGCGGCCACGCTTGAACATCTACCTTGGGTTCGGCTGGGATCCTGCCGGTTGCATATGATTTTCGAGCAACTGGAGCAACAGCTCATGCAAATTAGGTCCGCAGGCAATCAAGCCTGAAATTAGCGGGTTACGGCGGTTGCATCGCAGCGGACCATTTTCGAGCGTGCTGACAAATCCTCCGGCGCTGGTCACCAGGGCGACTCCAGCGGCTACGTCCCACTCGTTTTTCGGAACCAGGGTGAAGGTGATGTCAGCAAGTCCGGCCGAGACCAGAGCCAGTTTGTAGGCGACCGATCCCATGGGACGAACTTTGAAATTTGCGCCTTCAAATTGCTTCCACTCTCCGCGCTTGGTTTCGCTGCGGCTGGCTAACACCGTGGCCCCATCCAGAGTCGTGCGCTGGCTGGGCTGCGCAGGCTTTCCGTTGTAGGTCACACCCGATTCGAGCGAACCGAGAAAGACTTCGTTGGTAGCCGGATTACAAATTCCGCCAGCGATGGGGCGACCGTTTTCCACCATCGCGATGGAGACGCAAAACTCGGGAATGCCGGCAACAAACTCGCGAGTGCCGTCGAGTGGATCGACCACCCAAACGCGGTTCTTCTCCAGGCGCGTATAGTCATCCACGCTTTCTTCCGAGAGCCAGCCCTCGCCATCGCGCAGCAGTTCTTTGCGAAGCACGGCGTCGAGCGCCCGGTCGGCCTCGGTAACGGGATCATGCCCAATCTTGTATTCCGCTTCGATCGCGCCTGCGGTGAAACGGCTGAAGACCTCGCGAGCCGCTTCTATGGCAGACTGAATGCGTTGCAGAGTTTCGTCGTTTGAGTTGTTGGTCATGAATATTTTCGAGATGGGCTCAGGCCCACAGCATACGGGCGCCGGTTGCTAGTAATACGGCGCAAAGCAGACGTCTTAACCAGGGTACAGGAAGGTGGGTGCTCAAGTGCGAACCAAACAATCCTCCGGGGATGGAACCAATCAACAGAGGACCCACCAAATAAGGATCGACGTTGCCAAGCCGGAAATGCAGCAGGCTGGTGACGCCGGTAAGGATGACGGCATGCACAATGTCGGTGCCCACCATTACCTTGGGCGAGAAGCTGTAGAACAGAAGTAGGAGCATCATAATGATGCTGCCTGATCCAACCGACGTCATGCCTACCAGAAAGCCCGCCAAAAGCCCAATCGCCGACATCCCGACGAACGACTGCAGGGTGGGAGCACGATGAGCCACGTGCTCCTCGATCCGGCTCTGGAACAGGAGAAGGGTCGGAATGCAGATCAAAAGAATCCCAACCGCCGTGGTAATGAAGGTGTTGACGCCGGTTCCGTAGACAGTCCGAAGATGGCCGAGTAAACTTACCCCAAGAATCGATCCGGGAACGCTGCCCGTGGCCAGGGCCAGAACAACTTTCTTTCGAACCGTTCCTTTATTGAGGTGAACCCAGCTCGAACCAATTTTGGTAACGAAGTTGAAAAGGGCATCAGACCCAACCGCGATAATCGCCGGTACCCTCAGAACAAAAATCAGAACGGGGAGCAGTAGCACACCGCCCCCCACCCCGGTCATACCGATTAGGGTACCTACCACGAAGCCGATCAGGATCTTTTCGATAAGCATCAGAATCCCGTACAACTCTGTCGTGACCTTTTCGCTTCGCGATCAGGCCGATTGTCCGTTGACCCCGATGAAGCCCTCACGCTCCAGATGCAGAATAATCTCTTGCGCTGCTTCTTCGGGACTGAGTTCGGCTGTATTGATTACGACATCAGCATCCTTTGGTTCTTCGTAAGGATCGGAGATGCCGGTGAACTCCTTGAGAATGCCCGCGCGAGCTTTCGCGTATAGACCTTTGCGGTCGCGCTGTTCGCAGGTCTCGACGGATGTCGCGATGTGGACCAGGATGAAGCCGCCAACCGGTTCGATCATTCCGCGCACCGCTTTGCGGGTCGCGTCATAGGGAGCGATAGGGGCGCAAATCGCGATCCCGCCGTTCTTGGTAATCTCCGAAGCCACATAGCCGATACGCCGGATGTTGATATCGCGATGTTCCTTGGAGAATCCCAGTTCGGACGAAAGATGCTTACGCACCAGATCGCCATCCAGGAGTGTAACCGGGCGCCCGCCAGATTCAAGAAATTTGGTGACGAGGACATTGGCGATCGTCGATTTGCCCGAACCCGAAAGTCCGGTGAAGAAAATGGTTACACCTTGCTTGTGCCGCGGCGGATAGCTGCGGCGCAGTTCATGCACGACTTCCGGATAGGTGAACCAACTGGGAATATCACGTCCCTCGTTGAGGCGATCCCGTAGTTCGGTTCCGGAAATGTTCAGCACGCGTGATCCGTTGGTTACTTCGTTGTCCGGTACGTACTGATCTTTGTCTTCGAGGTAGACCATCATGTTGAACGGAACCATGGTGACGCCGATGTCGGCTTCGTGCTTTTTGAACAATTCCTGGGCATCGTAGGGGCCGTAGAAGTTCTTGCCGTCGGCGTCTTTTCCCGGACCCGCGTGGTCGCGGCCCACGATGAAATGCGTGACCCCGTGATTCTTGCGAATCAACGCGTGCCAGATGGCCTCGCGTGGTCCACCCATGCGCATGGCCAGCGGCAGCATGGAGAGTCTGACGCTGCCCGTGGGGAACTTGGAAAGCAGCAACTGGTAGCAACGCACCCGAGTGAAGTAATCGACGTCGCCGGGTTTGGTCATCCCGACCGAAGGATGGATGAGCAGGTTGGCCTCGACCTGTTTCGCGGCGCGGAACGTTAGTTCCACGTGGGCGCGATGCATGGGGTTGCGAGTTTGAAACGCAACTACCCGGCGCCAGCCGAGACGCGCAAATTCGGCGCGCAATTCCGCGGGAGTAAGCCGCAGCGTCCGGAAGTCGTAGTGCGAAGTCGCCTGTAGCCCTTCGACACGGCCTCCTACGTACCAGGAGTTTCCCTTGTTCAACAAGTAATCGACACCCGGATGAACCGCGCTGGTGGTTCCAAATACTGATTGCGCTTCCGCTTTGCGGTCCGGCTGCCAGACGGCTTCGACGTGGAGAACCGCGAGCATGACGCCTTCGGCGTCACGCAACGCAACTTTGCTGCTGCCCGGCGTCAGGGACTTCGCAAATTCCTCTTTGACGTCCAACGTGATCGGCATCGGCCAAAGAACTCCGCTGCTGAGCCGCATGTTGTGGCAGACGCCCTCATAATCCCCCGGGGTCATGAATCCTCGCAGAGGTGAGAACCCTCCGCTCATCAGCAGTTCGAGATCGCAGATCTGGCGCGGCGTCAAATCCCACGATGGCCACTCTCGCGAATGGGCCTTGAGTTCTGCAATCCGTTCTGGGGCCGCGATGAGGTCGGAAAGTTCTCCGCCATGCGGCGCAATAATGTGGCTTATTGAAGCGATCAAATCCTAGCTCCTTAAATTACGAGTTAATTAGAACAACAGTTGTATCTGCTTGCCATGCAGGCAATATGACGGTGGTAGTTGCGGCCCACTAACAATTCGCGGGGGGAGCGAAACGGTTGACGCAACAGAATACCCCGTTACCAGCGCCCCAGCAAGGTCTGATTGATCAAAGCGAGTCAAGCATCACTACGAGCAATTTGCGTACCTTTGCAGGGCACTTGTCAGGACGCTATGTGATTCTGAACGGAAGAGTTAGCGTTGACACGCAATTTCTGAAGCCGGCATGGTTGAAGAATGTGAAAACCTTTGCACTCAAGATGCAGTTCCTCTCCCGCCGTTGGTGCTGCGATTTAACTACTGCCGCCCGAAACTCGCTTTTGGGCAGGCGAACTCTGCACCGATTCCGCTGGCACTTCGTGGACCGCTGCCACCGGTTCCTTAATTGAATACTTCAGCAGACACCACACGGCGCGCAGCCCGTCTTTCCAGCCTATCTTTTTTCCCTCTTCGTAGGTACGGCCCCAGTAGCTGATGCCAACTTCGTAGATGCGCAAGCGACGCTTCGCAACTTTAACCGTGATCTCTGGTTCAAATCCAAAGCGGTTTTCCTCGATCGGGATGGACTGGATGACCTCACGCCGGAAGACCTTGTAACAAGTTTCCATGTCGGACAGGTTGATGTTGGTGAGGCAATTTGAGAGCAGCGTCAATAGCCGGTTTCCCACCGAGTGCCAGAAGTAAAGCACGCGGTGAGGAGCGGCGCCCAGGAAACGGGAGCCGTAGACTACATCTGCCTTGCCCTGAAGCAAAGGATCGAGCAGCAGAGAATAATCCGCGGGGTCGTATTCCAGATCGGCGTCCTGGATGACCACAAAATCTCCACTGGCCTGCTGAATTCCGCGGCGCAGCGCCGCTCCTTTGCCCATGTTCTGTGGTTGAAGAAAAACCTGGAGCTGACGATACTGTTGCTGCAAGTCCGCGAGAATTTCACGGGAACCGTCGCGCGATCCGTCGTCGACACAAAGGACTTCGAGTTCGAGCGGTACCGACAGCACGCGCTCCACCACCTGTCGTAAAGTGGCGCGCTCGTTATAAACCGGCATGACAACCGATAGTTTCATGGTGCGAAAGTTTCCTTAGTGTAGAACATCCCTCGGTTTGAGCCTTCACTTTTTCCCGGCCTGACCCAAACCGAGTAGCTTTGGCCAAGTCCATGCAAGAATCGTCAAGAAGTGTAATTAGTTCCCAGGAGCCGTCCAGGATCGGGGAATTTTGTCCTAAGGTCTTTGCCCTAAACGGGGTTCGAGATGCACTCCAGTGCAACCGGGTGACGAAGCTTGGTGCCGCCGGGTCGGCATGGATCGGCAGCGGCTTTCGATCCTCCGTTTTATTCACAGGAAAAGATGACGGAGCGGTAGTTATTTGAAATTCCTGTTTGCACTTTAGTTTCTATTACTTACGCAGCTCGTGTCTATGGTTGCGGAGAACTCAATCGGCGGGCCAGGATAAGGATCAAGGCTGCGTCCCCGCAGGTCGGCGGAGTTCGTCGCTCCGGCAGTCAATTGTGAGAACCGATACAAGGAATCACTGAGGAAATCCGGCCCACTTGGCAGCGTGAATGCTATGAATTTCTGGAGACCAGCCCAAATTGTGCTTCCCTTTGTGGCTGGACGGCGAAGGGCGCTTGCAGCAGGGGATCTGTGGAAAACTCCCTTTGGGCGGCGTCGATTATCATCTCACCCGAGGAAGAGAGGACATGGAGGAAAAGCCGGTTCGTCTAGGCCCACGCGAGCGGCAAATCGCCGAGCTGCTGTTGCAGGGCTGTGACAATACGGAAATTGCTGCGCAACTCAAAATGGCTCGGCGCACGGTCAAAGCGCACTTCAATCGTCTCTTCCAGCGCTTTGGAATTGACAGCGGTATCAAGCGGGTCAAACTCGCGACAACCCTATACCGGAGGCAGCTATGTTTGGAGGAGAACGCTACGGAAAGCGAGTTCCGAACGAACGGGAGCGGCGAGTCATCGAACTCGTTGCCCAAGGACTCAAGAACAGTGAAGTCGCAGAAGCCATCGGCACCACTGAGCATGTCGTAAAGAATTACCTTCGCGTCATCTATGACAAACTTGGATTGTGGAATCGGGTCGAGCTCGCACTCTGGTATGAGGCGCGGCGGCACGAAGCTCTAGTTCAGGCCTGATAACTCCAAAGCTGCAAGCGTACGGCGCAATTCTCGATCGTTGGGAATCGAATATCGCTGACTGGTTTGTCAACGAAGGGAAGATGTCCGCTTTTTGGGGCGAATGCTCAGTCCCAAAGCAGGGGGGGAATCACTCGCAGTTCTTGCGTGCCGCAGGTTCAAACTGATCCATCTGCGCGTCGCGCTGCGTCGTAAATCTCCCTTCCGAAGTTTTTCCGTAGAGGTCGGAGTCGGAGCAATAGTAAAGAGCGTGTTTCATGTCGACCCATACCGAGGCGTTGGGGTTGCCTAGATAAACCGGTGTTGAGGGCGTTTCCGCCAATCCCAGATTGATCAGCATCTTTTCAAAGAGCGTGAGATTGGGCTGAGGTGGATTCTTCGACTGGCCATGGTTCTCGGCCGGACGCATGCCCCATCCCGATAGCACGATCAGGAGCAGAACCACCGCTCCCGCGACGTAAAGATCGGCTCGATGCTTCGCCAGCCAGATTCCACCTGGCGATTTCTGATTCAGCGACTCCAGCCATTTATTAGCCTTGGTGGCCGAAGACCACGGAGATTGCGTTTTCCCCGGCTCGACGATTGCCGTGGCAAGGGCATCCTCTGCCACTTCACCATCGATCACTAACCCCGAGTCGGCTTCCGGTGCCGCCTCCGGTTCGCCCGGTTGGTGCGACAATTCCTCCAACATCTTCTGCAGTTCAGGAGAAAGTTCGGAAGACGCCTCGTGAGACAGCCGATCTTCATCGAGCGTCGGCAAACTGATTTCGTTTTCTTCGGGAGCTACTTCCGTTTCTTGGTGCAGCTTATTTTCCGCCGCCTGCTGCAGGTGCCACATCGAAGCCCATTTGCTCTGCAAGTCACCCGAAGGTGAAGATCCCGCCGGTCGCGCGGTCCCGCATCGGCCGCAGAATAGTTCTTGTTCGCCAAACTGATATCCGCATTGCGGACAAACTGTCTCTCGTCCTGATTTCGCACTGGACTCGCTGCTCGGAATCTGTACGCGTGGTTCTGCGGTCTCTGCTGCCAGATCATCTTCTTGCGGTTCGATAACTTCGTGTGCTGGTTCAGCGTTCCTCGTCGGCTCCACCGCAAGACGCTCAAGTTGTGGCTTGATTCGCTCAAGCGCTTCCAGCATGGCGGCGCGTTCCGCCGCGAGCGTTTGCCTCCACTCCCGGTCCACAGCTCGCGCGATTGCTTCCGTCATCAGCCCCGCCATGAGTTGGCAACTCCGCATCTCGGCGTCTTGAACGGAATCAGCATCGGCAAAACGGATTTCCAGCAGGCCGGCCAAGTTGCCCTCGTGATAAAGGGGCAAAGCGATGGATTGTTTGTCCGGGTGCTCGCGGCTGAACTCAGTCGAGAGCCGGCCCTCCGCGGACAGACTTGAATCCGTAGGCACGCTGGTCCCGGCTAGATTGGCGGCATCTCCCGTGGCTGCGCAGTACTCGAGGCGATTCTCCCGCACCACCGCGACTGCAACCCCGCTGGCATGGGTAATCTTCTGCAGCCGCTCGACGATTACATTCGCGGCGACCTGCAAATCGCTGGCTTGCGAGCGGAGGAATTCCTGCGTTTCTACAATTTCAGCGAGCGCTTCGGCGGGATTGGGCCTCGGGCGGTTCGCTACCTCGAATGCTTTTTGCTCCTGCAGCACGTGGGCGGCTTCCAGGAGTTGCTGGAATGTTGTTTCATCCAGCGCCGGCTTTTCCCGTTCGCTTATGATTGTTTGCTCCAAGGGCGGATGCGCTCCGGGCTTGTGCGACTCTGCCATGGCCAATGCAATTCCGCGTCCACAACGCTGCGCTCAGTCCTGCAACACCCTGATTCTAGCAGCCGTCCATGGCCCGGACCAGACCTCAGTCCATACACTCAAGTGCTTGCCCTTCTTGCGATTATGAGCTCGAATCGAGCGACACCGTTGGATGCGAAACCTACCCCGCGCACAAGGCGGAGTGCGACCGATTCTAGAACACTGCGAGGCTTGGAGGGATGTGCAAGATATTGCACTTTCGCAGTGATCACGTCCCCGGCGAAGTGATCAATTCTATCGACCAGCTCTACGCTTGCGCGGGCGCCAATTCTTCCTTCTTAGTTTCCTCGTGACTCAGGTAATAGTGAACCGCAGGAGTAATCACGAGCGAGAGCACCATCGAGATCAGGATTCCGCCGATCACCGCGATCGCCAGAGGCTGGAGCATTTGTGATCCCGCGCCTAGAGCGAAGGCGAGCGGCAACATGCCGCCGACGGTTGCCATGGCAGTCATGACGATGGGACGCAAGCGCCGCCGGCTGGCTTGCAGCATGGCGTCTTCGGCGGAGAAACCGAGCTTGCGGAATTTCTGATCCGCGTCCAGCAGCAGAATTCCATTCTTGGCTACAATGCCAATGACCATGATCATTCCCATGAACGAGGACACATTAAAAGTTGTGCCGGTAATCAGCAGCGCGATGAATACACCGGAGGTCGACAGGAGTGCGGAAGCAAGGATCGCAAGCGGCGCCGCGAAGGTGCGAAACTCGAACAGCAGCACGATGAACACTAACAGGACGGCGAGTATCAGAACAAACACCAGGTCACGGAATGATTTCTGTTGCTCCTGGTAGGTGCCGCCGTAAGCCACGCGGATGTTTGCCGGGAGGTGGAGGTCATCGACCGTCTTCATCACGGCACCCATGCCCCTGCCGAGGTCCGTCCCTTCGAGCCGAGCCGTGACCGATACGTCGCGCTGCAGATTCTCGCGGCGAATTTCGGTTTGCCCGGAGAGTTCAGTGATCGTGGCCAGTCCTCCCAGCGTGGCAGTCCTTCCACTGCCGCTGTTCAAGAGGGTATCTTTAATCGCCTCGAGCGACGCGCGATTGCTAGCAGGGAAGCGCACTCGCACGGTATAAGCACGATCGTTGCTGACCACCGGGGTCGCGGCCGGTTCGCCTTCCACAATTGCGGAAGCATCGGTCGCGATCTCTTCGGGAGTGAATCCTGCACGAGCCGCAACAGCGGAATTAATCTGAAAAGTAGCAGTCGGACCGCTGATCGTATTTTCGATCCCATCCAAAACATCGACCACGCCCGGAATCTTTTGAATTGCCTCTGCGACTTTAGGCGCCCACTGCTCGAGCGCGGCCGCATCCGGCGAGAACAATTTAATCTGGATCGGCTCAGGCTCGCTGGTTAAATCGCCAATCATGTCCTGCAATACCTGCACGAACTCGGCCCGGACAGCGGGTTCCTGCGCATTCACTTGCGAACGAATGTCCTCGGTGATCTCGTCGACACTTCGCTTACGATCTTTTTTGAGCTTAACCAGGATGTCTCCACGATTCGCCTCGGTAACCGCAGCCAGGCCCAGCTCCAATCCGGTTCGCCGCGATGAGCTTTCAACCTCGGGAATGGAATTTACGATTCCTTCGATGCGGCTGATCATGCGGTTGGTCTCGGCCAGCGACGATCCCGCGGGCGTCCAGTAATCGAGCGTAAATCCACCTTCGTCCATTGCGGGCAGCAAGTCTGATCCTGAAAATTGGTAGCAGACACACGAGGCGATCACCAGTACGAGCGCTCCGCCCGCCAGCCACATAGGCTTCGCCAATGCGCGCCGCAGCCAGTGCTCGTGGAAGGTTACAACCTTGCGAAAGAAACCACCGATCGAAGCTTCCTCGGCCGCCAGCAATCGAGTGATCGATTCTTCTTCGGGCTCGGTTCCCGCTCCATCCGCCTGCGCAGCTTTGTACTTGATGAAATATTGGCTAAGATTAGGCGTCCAGGTGAGCGCCAGCGCGAGCGATGTGAACAAGGCGATCGCCATGGTCACTGCCAGCGCACGGAAGAATGTTCCCGTAACTCCGGTGATCGAGATCAACGGCAGAAATACCACCACCGGAGTCACGGTAGAACCGATCAAGGGGATGGTGATTTCCTGCAGCGCGCTGTGAATGGCTTGCAGACGATTCTGCCCCGCATCGCGGTGAAGCACGATGTTTTCCACCACCACGATCGCGTCGTCAATCACCAAACCCACGGCCGCAGCCAGCCCGCCCAGCGTCATCAGGTTGAAGCTTTGGTGCAGAAGCTTGAGCGCAGCAAACGTCACCAGAATCGTGACTGGAATTACCAGACCCGCCACGATCGACGTGCCCCAGTCCCTCAGAAACACAACCAGGATGATCAAAGCCAGAATGAGGCCCAACAGAATGGCATCGCGCACGCTTTTGATGGAGTCGCCGACGATGATCGACTGATCGTAGAACGGCTGAATCTGAATTCCAGGAGGCAACGACTTCTGGATGCGATCCACTTCGGCATGAACTTCGTTGGCGACTTCTACGGTGTTGCTGTCCGGCTGCCGGTTAATATTGAGCAGCACCGAAGGCTTTCCGTTCGCGGTCACGATCGTGTAAACGGGCTTCACCGCGCGAGTCACCGTCGCGATATCGCCGATGCGAACCGGAATTCCCGCCGGAGTGGACTTCACCACCGTGTTCGCGATCTGCTCCGGCGTCCGCACCTGCCCGCTGATCAAACCCAAGACCAGTTGGTGATTGCGTTCGAACAGGCCCGGCGAATCAATCAAGTTAGTGCGCCGTATGGTATCCAGAATGTCGGTCACCGTGATGTTTGCAGTAAGAAGCTTCGCGGGATCCGGCGTGATATGAAATTCCGGCTCCTGCCCGCCCTGTATCAGCACAGTGGATACTCCATCGAGCCGGTTCAGCCGCGGCTTGATCTCGTAGGTTGCCATCTCCCAGAGTTGCGTTTGCGGCACCGTGTCGGAGCTGAGGCTGTAACCAATGATCGGAAAGCTGGCAAACGTCATTCGATTCGCAACCACGGTCGCAGTGGACGGAAGCTCCGGCTGCACACGCGAAAGCGCTGCATTGACGTATTGCAGCGTTTGGAACATATCCACGTTCCAGTTAAAGAACAGGTCGATCTCGGCGGAGCCGCGGCTGGTAATCGAACGCACATCTTGCAATCCGGGAACACTGTTGACCGCTTCTTCCAGAGGCCGCGTGATCGTGACCATCATTTGGTCGATGGGCATCACGCCGTTGTCGACCGCAATCAGGATGCGGGGGAAATTGGTTTCCGGAAAAACTGATACCGGGATGGTGAAGGCAAGATAAGCGCCCAGCAGCGCCACCGTGAGGATCAGGAAGATCACCGGTTTGGAATAGTGCGAAAACCAGTATGAGGGTTCCGGCTGACTCACTTTCCTGCTCCGCGACCGCTCTTTTCGTTCTGATCTTTTTGTGGTTCTTCCACTTTGATCTGGGTGTTGTCGGGCAGGCCGTAGGCGCCCGATGCAACTACGCGATCACCGGCGTTAATGCCGTCGACGATCTGGACCCGACTATCTCGGCGAACGCCAACCTTTACCGTCTTCTGATGTGCGCGGTTGTCAGAACCGACAAGCATCACCGAAGTGGTTCCATCTTGCGCCGTGAGCAGGCTCGCCGCGGGAATAACCAGCGCATTGGGAATCGTCCGCGCCAGCATGGAGAGCTGGACGCTTGTCCCCGGCTTGAGCCGCTGCTCAGGATTTTTCGCTTGAACCCAAACTTCCACCGTAGTGCTGTCGGGATCGAGCGCCGGGCTGATGACTGTGATTTTGCCCTCGGTCGGCTGATCATCGCCAGGCGCAGCGATGGTCGCCTTGTCCCCAAGCTTGAGCAATGCAGCATCCGGTTGCGGAATGTGAGCGCGCGCGACGACCTGAGAAACATCCATTACGGTGAGCAAAGGAGTTCCCGCGGAGGCCATTTCTCCGGGATACAGCGGACGGTCTGCGATGACACCACTGATCGGACTGCGAATCTCGGCGTAACTAAGTTGCGCCGTCGCTCCCAGATACTTTCCTTTCGCCGACTCCAGCTGTCCTGCTGCTGATTTGAGCGTTTGCTGTTTTCCGATCGCCTGCATCGCCTCCAAATGCCTTTGCGCCATTTCGTACTGGTTGCGCGCTTGCGTTAAGTCCACGCCGGCCAGATCGAGTTCCTTGCGCGGAAGCGCGCCTTGATAAAACAGTTCCTGGCGGCTGTCGTAGACCTTCTGCTGCGCGTCGAGCATTTGCTTGGCGGCTTGCGTTTCCAATTGCGCTTTTTGCATTTCCGCCGGCAGATCGGCGCCTGTGCTGATTTCGTAGGTGGCTTGCGCTTGATCGTATGTGCCCTTTGTATCTACCGCCGCGGCAGCGAGATCCTGATGCTCAAGCACGGCAAGCAACTCTCCCTCACGCACGCGGCTACCGCGCGTGACCAGGAAAGTCTTTACTGGAGCGCTGATCTTCGGAACGATCGCCGACTGCGCCAGCGGAAATAAAACTGCTTCTGCAATAACCGTGTGCTGGATCGTGGTCTTCTCGACTGCGACGACCTGAACCGGAACGACCGGCTCCTTTTCGCCGGGTTCCTTGGAGCACCCCGCGAGGAATGCGAGCAAGATGCCAAGCCCCGCGATCGACCACTTAGCCCCGGACGCCCTCGTCCGGGGTGAGGACTCGGGACTGCCGGGCTTCGTCCCGCTGGGCGGATGAGGGCATCCGCCCCTACGCATGCATGTCGCCGCCTTCTTCATTTCCTACAACGCTCCTGTCAGTGTCTGCAAATTGGCCATGGCGATACGAAAGCGCACTTGCCCATCGTTAAAAGCGTTGCGCGCCTGAGTCAGCGTATTCTGCGCGTCCACGACTTCCAGCACTGTCGACTCGCCCGCCTGATAGCGCATGGTGGTCAAGCGCGAGCTTTCCGCCGCGAGTTCGGCAGAGTGGTCGAGCGACTCCAGTTCCACTCGCGCGGTTTGTGTCTCGTCATACAGTGTCTGCAATTTAGCAAGCAGTTGCCGTTGGGTGAAGCTCAACTCGACACGCGCCTGCTGCCGGCGCAAGTCCGCTTGCTTGACCCTGCTGCGATTCGCGCCCCAGTTCCAGATCGGCAGCTGCAGTGTCGCAGTTGCAGCGTAGCCCAGATTGCGCACCGGCAGTCCCGTGGCCGGATCAATTCCATTTATTGCGAAGTGGTTGGCATCGATGCCATAGAAATAATCGAGACCAAGCGAGGGAAGAAAGCCATTCCAGGCGACCTTCACTTCCTGGTTGGCTTGTTGCAGCGCCGCCAGCGCAGCACGCAATTCAGGATTTTTATTTGCGGCAGCGGCCTGCACTTCCGGGAACGCGGGCACCGGCTCCGGGATCTGCAGATCGTCCACCACGGAGAAATTTTCGGTGAAGTCAGGAAACACCAGAACCGCCAGCTCCAGCCGGCTGCGATTCATCTCCAACTCCGCTTCCTGCAAATCCCGCTGCTGCTGGTTGCTCTGAATCTGCGCTTTGATAACGTCTGAGTGTGCGACTTCACCGCCATGCTCTAGCTTCTGGCTGATGTCGAGGAACCGCTGCGCCTCGATTGTGGCTTGTTGCTCGGTTGAGTATTTTCGTTGCGCGACTACGAAGCCGTAATAAGCCTGCACCACGGTGACGACCAGTCCGCGAGCGGCGATTTCCGAACGCGCCCGGGCCACCGCCTCAGCCGCCGAGGAGCGGCGGTAGTCCGCGATATTGGCCAGCGAAATCTCCTGGTGCACATTTCCCTGGCTGATGTATTCGTGCACCCCGTTGTTGGCGATAAACCGGGCGGAAGCACTTCCATTGCCTTCGGTGTAGAGGAATGCAGCGTTGTAATTCACACTAGGAAGCAAAGCCGCTCGACTCTGCACGCGATCTTCTTTGGCCAGCCCAAATTCCATCAACGCCGCGCGATATTCAGGATTGTTTTTCTTCGCTCGTTCCAGCGCATCCCGCAGGGTCAACGTGAGAGGAGCGTTGCTCGGAGCACGGCTCGTGCTCTGTTGGTTTCCACTTCCCATCAGCACCTGATTGGGCGTCGTCTGCGCGGATGCACCAACTGCCAAACCCAGAACCACAAGCACGATGTTCGTTCTCGAACCGTTGCGAACGCGCAAATTCAAAGTTGCCATTTCTTTTCCACCTGTGCGCCTGCTTAAGCCTGATCTTTACCGATTAACGGCGACGCGGAGGGTGCGGCTTCACAAATCAACCAGGCCGCCCCCTCACGCGAAGCCCGACGGGGGAGGGACCGTCAACTACGAGTAGATATTCTTAAATGGGAGATTAAGCGAAGCTGAAGAGGCGAAGGCAGCTTCTCCCCAGGGAAAATTTTGATTAACCATGAAGTTCAACTGGCCACGGAGAAGACTACCCCTTATGTCCTTTGTGTACCTTTGTGTCCTTTGTGGTTTAGCGTTTGCATTTATCAACCACGATGGACACAAAGGAACAAAGTCTGCGGGCCTCCGGGCTTACAGGCGCGCAGCCGATTCTAATTCATCGTTGGAGCCGGGCAGTTCCACCGTCATGCGCGTGCCCTTGCCGGGGGTGCTGTCAGCGGTGATAGTTCCTCCGTAGGCTTCGACTAAAGCTTTCGCGATTGCGAGGCCAAGGCCAAAGCCTCCCGTAGCGCGCGTGCGCGAGGGGTCTCCGCGATAAAAGCGCTCGAAAATATGGGGCAGATCAGCAGGAGCAATGCCTGCGCCATGATCCTCGAAAATAATCTGTGCCGGTTCGCTCTGGCGGCGGGCGACGGTGACTTCCACCGATCCGCCTTCAGGACCGTAGCGCACGGCATTTTCCAATAGGTTGATCCAGACGAGTTGTAGGTCCTCGGGATCGGCGCGAAACGGCACGGGGCCATTCTTCGACAGACGAACTTTCGCATTGCGGCTCTCGGCCAAATGGCGAACCCGCTCAATCGCTTCTTCACAAGTGGCGGTTACATCAATGACCTGCAAGTCGCGACGCAAAGCGCCGTGCGCCCACTGTTCCGCCCGCGCCAGCCGCAACATCCATTGCAACAGTTGCTCCAGCCGCTCCAAGTCTTCCAGGGAGTGTTCGAGCCCGGCACGATATTCCTCGGAGGCTCGTGGTCGCTGCAGAAGCGATTGCAATGTGGACTTCAACACCGCGACCGGAGTCTTCAATTCATGGGCGGCATTGCCCAGGAATTCTCTTTGCTGATCAAACGAATGCTGCAGCCGCGCCAGCATCGTTGTCATCGATTGCGTGAGCGGACGTAGTTCTTTGATCTGTTGAGCATCGTCAGGCAGATGCAACTCCCAATTATGAGCCGATACCAATCCTGCCTGCGTGGCCAATTCCTGCAGTGGCAAGAGTCCGCGCCGGATGCCCCAAAGCGCCAGCAGAACCGTTGCCGACAGCAGCAACAGACTCGCGAGTGCGATGGAAATGCCGGCTTGCTTGACCTGCTCGTCCAACTGGTTCAGGGGCGCCGCGTAAACAATGGTCAACGACTGAGGCTGGAATGATTTGCCCTCTTCGCGATCGAGAACCGGAACTTGGGAAACCCGTAAGCCCCGGTAGTGAACGTGGGCAAACTTAAACCTCCAGCGATTCTGGCCGGTGGGCGGAATTTCAAGACCGGCCGGCCAATTCGCGGAACGAGTCAAAAGCCCAGATCGCTCCGCCCAAACCGCGAATAGATCGGGATGGGCTGGATCGAGCGACGAGGGCAACAAGCTGTCATCGAAATAAACGTTGCCGCTCGCGTCCTCTGAATAACGCACCAGCGCAGCCACGCTCATGGCACGAGCCTGCATCCCCGCATCAAGAGCAGAAAGCAGCCGCTGGCGAGTGTAGAAGACACCGCTGAACAAAAGGCCCGCCGCCAGCAACGTCTGCGACAGCACCACGATGGTAATCAGCCGGGCTTTAATCGAGCCCTGTAGGATCGACCCCCAACGCTGCCCGGCGGAAATGATTCTATGTTTCATCCCTGCGAGGTTCCGTCCTGCAAAACATATCCCTGGCCGCGAAGAGTGTGAATCAATTGCCGCGAGGAGCCATCGTCGAGTTTGCGCCGCAGTCCGGAGATATACACTTCAATGACGTTGCTGAACTTCTCCCAGTTATAGTCGTAAAGATGCTCCAGCAGTTCGGTCTTTGAGACCACGGCACAAGGCCGGTGGGCCAGGTATTCCAGAACGCGATATTCCATCGCGGTCAAAGTAATCGATCGTGCTCCGCGCCGCACGCTGCGGTTCACCGTGTTTAACTCCAAATCACCCACTGTGAGAACCGGGGAAGGCTGTCCTTTTCCCCGCCGGATCAGCGCTTTCGTGCGGGCCAGAAGTTCGCCCAGATCAAAGGGCTTGGTCAAGTAGTCGTCGGCTCCGGCGTTGAGCAGCGCCACCACCGACTCCTTGTCGTCGCGAGCCGTCACCACCAGAACCGGGGTGCGCTGACCGGCTTTCCGCATACGACCGAGCAATTGCATGCCATCCATCTGCGGCAACATCAGATCGAGCAGCACAACGTCGTATTCACTGGACTCCGCCAGAAAGAGCCCCTCCTGACCGTCGTGGGCAATATCAACCGCGTACCCCGCGCT
This sequence comes from uncultured Acidobacteriota bacterium, assembly GCA_963762385.1. Taxonomy (GTDB): domain Bacteria; phylum Acidobacteriota; class Terriglobia; order Terriglobales; family Acidobacteriaceae; genus JABDBE01. The sequence goes on from CAVXKN010000004.1 coordinate 1,708,351, forward strand.
CTCGCGCAGACTGCGGGCAATGTTTTCCGCCAGCCGCGGTTCATCTTCGATAATCAGAACGCGCAACTTCAACCTCTCCCTGGCCGATCACAGTACTTACTCCTTTCAACCTTAACGCGTCCTGAACCCGGTTGGAAGTGCTGGGAGTTGCGCACCCGGCAGATGGCTATCGGTTGTTCTCCTCAATTCCGAAATCGGTGCGTCTTCTCCCATATTGGCTCTGCCAAATCATTAGAATTCGCTCAAAGATTTCAGCAAAATGCCGCATTCAAAGGTCTTTACCCCTCCGTGCCCGCAGGCGAAAGTTTGGCGAATCACTTGCTTCCGCATAATTGAGTTCCTGGCCAACGACGAAGGGCCAATGACCAACAGCCAACGACGAACGACCAACGCAAGAAAGGAATTACCCATGTTGGATCTCAGCGATATCAAGATCACGCAACGCGATGAACAGGTGTTGAAGCTGCTAGTGGAAGGATGCAGTAACAAGGAAATCGCGGAGCAACTAAACATCAGCCCCCGGACCGTGAAACAACATCTGCGCACCCTGTTTCTCCGAGCCGGAATCAAAGATGGCCGCAAGCGCGTGAAGCTCGCGACCGCCGTGTTCCAAAGAGAGCAGAGGGAATCGCATGCAACCCTGTGATCGTCTCACCTCCAAAGAAATTCAAGTCGCGCTGCTGGTCTGGGAAGGCCAGACCAATCGCGAAATTGCCAATGTAATCGGTACGACCGAGCAAGTGATCAAGAATTACTTGCGCAACACGTTTGACAAGGTCGGCGTCTGGAGTCGCCTGGAATTAGCGCTCTATGTCGCTGCACACGGCGGCGCGCAATGGCGGGAACCCTCATCCTTGCGACCGGCTCCTATCTCGTCCGCTCCAACCCCACCGTTGCCGCAGATTGCTCAGGGCGTGTATGCCGCTATCGACGGAAATGACCAAGGGTCGCCATTGGTGCGAAACAGTTCAAAGGGCTTGCCCCGACTGATTCCGGCCTAGTTTTGCACAGCTGAGCATCCGTCCCGTGGCTGCGGTCTGATCGGGAGGCGCGGGCCTGGTTGCCCTTAGTGCGCACCTGCGCATGGGTACGGCTAAACTACCGTCAGCGACTGCACCAAAATCGGTGCAGTCGCCTGTGGAGAGGAAGCATGTCTATGAAAACAAATACCCTACAATGAACTGAAATCAGTTGACCATAGCCACCCTTCGGAGTACACACCTCCAGCGATTTTGAGTGGCATTGGCTTACGGAAGGAGGTTGGGCGCTGCGCGATTTGGGATGATGTTGGCGTTTGAGGCAGCAGAGCGCTCTCCCGCGACCTGCCGTAGGCGGGAACTAGATTGAGCAAAAGAAAAGAACAGTTTGATCCTGTCCTGCTTTAGGGTGGGGCACGACGCTCGTCCATGGCTCGGCCTGAGTGCGCGACACTTTCGCCGAACCAGTTCACACAGTGCACGCCAAAGCGGAGGCAACGCTATTGGCCAGCAAAGAATTGAAAGCAAATTGATGCCGGAAGTTAAATCAGAGATTTGTTAACCGTACCCAGCAGTTGGTTATCTCACTCCCCCTATGACTCACGTCGGACGTAATTCGGTCAAAGCTGCAATTCTGGTTGTGGACGATTCTCCCGAAATCCAACGCTACCTGCGCGCTTTGTTGGAACTGGATTCTTACAAGGTCGAGACCGCCAGCAGTGGCTACGAGGCTCTATACCGCCTGCGCCACACCTGCGCTCCCGATTTGGTTTTGCTCGACCTGCAGATGCCAGGGCTGGATGGCTTGCAGACTTTGCGTCGACTGAAAGAGTTCCAGTCGAATACAAAGGTCATCATGTGTTCCGGTGTGGACGATCCCGTCAAGATTCGTGAGGCCGTCTTGCTGGGCGCGCACGGCTATCTGGTAAAGCCTATCCAGCACTTGTATCTTTCGGCCGCGGTAGAACGGTGCCTTATGGAAAGTACAGCAAAGCGTCCGACAGAGCCAATGGGAGCCCAGCTCTTCGTTTTGCCGTCGCCTGGCACGATGTAAGCGAGAACCGCTGCGCGGTCGACGTCAAATCCTGATTCGAACCATGCTCTCCAGGAACTGCTTGAGTTGATTCCTGTCCTGTTCTGTCATTTCGATAAACTTCACTCCAATTCCAAAACCCGGTGTGCTGGATACGACCTCGCCGTTGGCCCACAGTTTGAAATCCTTGACCCAAAGGGCAATCCTGATCTGCGTGGCTTTCGGCAGTGGGTTGGGCATTTCCAGGAAACACCCTCCCAGGCTGAGATCGGCGGTTCTGGTACGCATGGGGGCGGCTGCGCCGGAGGGATAAACCTCGGCCGAGTTTGTGCACTTTATACGAACGTGAATCCTGCGATCCCGCGCATCGCGCACGGATTCATCGAACCCAGGAGGCGGTAAGGGGAAATCCCAAAGGCTTTTTTCCGGTGAAAGGTTAAGCAGACCAAGACGTCCTGCCTTATTGGTGCCCCGTTGACCTACCCACTTGACCCGAAAATGGGTCTTGATCGCGCCATAAGTGACGCCAACAATCTCATCCACTTTGGGCAGGGCCTGAACTCCCTCCAACTCCAACCCGTTCTTGCTGACATTCACGGTGAATACCTTTTCGGAGAATATCTGCCCACCACTGTCTGTCCCGAAAATTCGCACGGGAACTTTAATTTCCTTGCGGGGCTCGCGACGTTTACCCATGACCTGACCAGAATCCTCCACGAGAAGCTTGGGCCCAGGTGATGCGATTTTACTTCAGATAGGCTCCGTCACCCAACCAACCATGGACGGCCCCACCCGGCGGTGTGACGACCCGGGCAAGGGAAAACGCTGCAAAAGGTTGCATAAAGCCCCGCGGTTCCTCGGCGTTGACGGCGCAAAGTCCGCTTTTACAGGCATTTGACGGCAACCCTGCGGCATTCCAATTGCTCTGGCACCGGGGTTGCGCCCAGGTTTGACTGCGTCCCCCCAGAGTCGCGCTTCGAGGTAGGAAATGACAACAAAAGAAAGCTTCTGGATGGCGTGTGACTCCATCGAACAGTTGCGAGCCGAATACGGACCGTTCCAAACCCGCGCCGAGGCCGAGGCGGAAGCGCACAAGCTAGGATTCGGCTTTCTGCTGCGCTACGAGCACGTCATCGACGCCAACGAGAACATCCAGGAAGTCCGCTGCATCTTCATCGAGTTGCCCACTGCTCGCCCGGCGCCAACCGGCCCCGTAATCCGCAAGCTTCACACCCGCTGCGCCACCTGCGGCGAAGCAGCGGTTCACGAGGAACACTGGCAAGCTGAGGTGTGGGCTGACATTCATGAATTTGAGCATGTCCGCCATCGCGTCCGCCTCTTCGAGCAAAGCCATCGCGAAGGCCTCAAGGAAATTGGCGACTGGCGCGATCAATGCGCCTGATCGAACCCGTCTCTGCAAAACTCCATGATTTTCTGCTAGTCTGTTCCCGATAAGCCGGGTCTGAACCGGTCCGCTTCCGGGAAAACTATGGTCTTGGTGATTTCGCTCTTTCTGGCGCTGATTCCTCTCCTCGGTATCGTTTATATCGTTGTATTCGGCTCGCTGACCACGGTGGATGGGCTCTTCATGTCCCTCATCCTGCTGTCCATTTCGGCCATTGTTGGCTTGAATGTCCTGATTGAGCTGCGCAAAGGGAAGGCGGCGTTTCTGCCCAGCCGGACTACGTTCGGCATCGCGACGGTCTCCGATGGCTCCCGCCTGAAAGCCCGCGGCAAGGTAAAAGAGGTTGTCTTCTTCGAGTCCAACGTAGGGCAGCCCAACAAATCCATCGTTACCCTTTCTGGCGATGGCGGCGGCGCTTCGCAAATTCTCGCCCTTGAAGGAGACGTTCGCAACGCCCTTCCCGTTGGCCAGACGCTAGAGATCACGCTGCGCAAAGAAGCCGGAAAGAACGTCCTGGTAGACGTCAGTAATGCCTAAGCTAACTGAGAACCGAGAACTGGCAACTGACAACCGGTTTTTCTAGCACAGACGAACAAGTAAGCTCCAGGTCGATACCAGTTTACTCACACACGGCGCTTTTCTTGGTCTCGAGCCGCAATCCGCACTGCCCATTCATCTGATTACGAACGTAACTCACAACTCGACTTCCACCTCGCTCAGTGCGCAATTCCAGTAGAGAATTATTAGCGTCGGGATTCGCCGGATGAGTTGTGTCCGAAGCGGAGGGGGAATGGAGCGGACGAGAGAGGAACAGGTTGCGCCGCCGCCTACTATGTTGGCGCGCGCGGAACAAATCCAGCGGGAGATTCAGCAGCTCTCGGGACGCGACCTGCAGTTGTGGTCCATCGTAATTCTCGTCATTCTCGTGCTCACGGCGGGAATGCTGGCGCTGGTTCTGCCAAATGTGATCTGGGCCCAACGTGTCATCCGCATCGAACATATTTATCTGCCGCAACTCTTCTTCGGATTGATCTCGCTGATCCTGCTTTTCAATATTTATCTGGTCGGACAAAAAATCACGCTCAATAATACCCGCCGAGCCCTGATCAGTGAATTAGTCCTGAACGAGCGGCTGGAAAGCCTGTCGCTGATCGATCCCTTAACTCAATTGCTCAACCGGCGCGCCATGAACGAACTGGTTCCCAGGGAAGTCGCGCGTGCCAATCGGCTGTCCAGTCATCTGACTTTCTTGACCATCGACCTTGACGGTTTCCGCGCCATCAACTCCAAATTCGGGAACATCGAAGGCAACTTTCTGCTCAGAGAATTTGCCAAGTTGCTGACCATGACTTTTCGAGGCGGCGACATTGTCTTTCGCCAGGGCGGAGATGAATTTCTTGTCGTGATGCCGGATACCAGCGAGGAAGACACCGATTTTCCCATCCGCCGCCTGCAGCGCTCGCTGGAGCAGTGGAACCTCAGCAGCGGCAAGAGCTATCAACTCTCCTTCAGCTGGGGCCTCGCTGCCTATGTTACCGGCAGCGAAGTGGAAGATGTCCTGCGTGCCGTCGATCGCCAGCTCTACCAGAAAAAACACAACCTCGTCCCGGTCTTCTAAAACGCTGCTTGATTTGCCGACTCGGAGTAGACTTGAGAGAATCACCATGCTTACTAAAGGCAATGACGTGATCGCCAAGGACCCAGATATCCTCGGGGGAACGCCTGTCTTCCGAGGCACGCGCGTCCCCTTCCAGGCTTTATTGGACTATCTGGAAGGCGGGCAAACTCTGGATGAGTTCCTTGAGGATTTCCCCACCGTTAGTCGTGAAACCGCAGTTGATGCCCTGAAACGCGCCAAATCACTCGTCGTCAGCCAACTTCAATGAAGCTGCTGCTAGACGAATGCCTCCCCAGAAAACTCAAGAATCATTTTGCCTGGACATGAATGCTCCACTGCGCCTGAGGCAGGTTGGGCAGGGAAGAAGAACGGAGAGCTGTTGCTTCTGGCGGAGAAGTCTGGCTTTGAAATCTTTCTGACGCTTGACCGAGGAGTGGAGCACGGACAGAACCTGAAGCAACGCGGAATCGCGGTCATCCTGATCTAGTCCAGCCGCCTAGCCGACCCTCTGCCCCGAATACCAGACGTCCACGCCGCGATTCGCTCGGTCCGGGCTGGCCAGCTTGTCCGTGTGCCGGGCTTAAACTAGGCGCTCTTCACCGCAAAGCATAGCCTGGGTCTACTCTCGCAAGTTGCGGCATATTTTCGACAGATCGTAGGCAATCAGCATCTGCAACTGGGCCGCGTAGGATTATCAGCTCTCCTCTTGCATCTTTTCTTTTCGCATCCACGGAGTGAAAGTAATCCCAACCAAGATACCTTCCGGGCTGAGAAAACGAGTTACAGTCTGACCCCACGGCTCTTTTCTTGCCTTGAGCAGCATCCGATAGCCTCGCGATGCAAGCTCCGCCGTTGCCTGCTCAACATTCTCCACATCAAACTCCAGCCAGGCTTGTGGGCACAGGGAGGTCGTTAGGCCAGGAATCTTGGCCAAAGCAAGATTGCGCGGCCTGAGACAGTGGCCACAGCGCGAATGTCTTGGCCCCGTCCAGAGCTCCGGTATGAAGATAGCCGTTCTCTTCCTGTTCGAAGGCAATGCCGAGAGTCTCCCGGTAAAGCGCCTGGCTTGCGCCGGCATCGCGAACGATGGGGCCAAATCCGGCAATGAACAGAATCTTGATGCCGCCGAAATCTTTCATGGTCCGATAATACCTTGGGGAGTACTCATCGAAACAGAAGGCGCGTTCCTTTCGGCCTTGAGGTCGAACCGACCCGACGCCAGGACTTGGCGAAGCCGCCATAGCATCCAGCCAAGGGCTCCTACCCCGGCAATCCATACGCAGTAGCAAAGCTGAACTACCCAACCCGGAGTTCTGCCCACCCTTCGCAACAGAAATGGCAGAACATTCCAGGTCGTGATGTGAACGTAGTCCCACGGATCCTCGGCCATGGCGGGATTGGTGAGCCCCCATGCTTCCATCTTTCCCAGTGCAAACGCGACGATGTTCTTAAAGCGCAGCGCGATCACGAAGGTGGGGTGATCGAGCGTCTCCATCTGATAAATCTCAAGCGGCAACCAGAATGCGAGCGATGCCAATTGAACCGCAGCGCTCACCGCGATCAGCCCCAGTCCGAGCGTCCAGACGAATTTCCCCAGATCCGCGCGATGACGTAACAGCAGCGGCACTGAAATAAACGCCACCAGTTCCGCCGCAGTTGAAACATAGCGGTCGCCCCAGGCGAAGTCACCACTCCATACCGTGTACTTGGCGTAAAAGCCGATGTACGCCAAAAGGAGGAGGGATGCCGCGATCACGTATGCCCTCGCATCCGGCCGCAATCGCTTCCAGGCAAGCACAGCCATGACAATCGTCAAAACCAGCAGGGGATCAAAAAGGAAGATGGACTTCTCCGGCGCAAACAACGCCCCCAGAAAACCCACATGGAACGGAGTCTCGAACGGATAACTCGCGGGCAACGACGGATCCAGCCGCCGATGCTCGATGGCAAAGTAATGTAGGTAAGTATCGAAGAACGATCCGAACCGATAGTACTGATAGAGGCGGTCAAGCAGCACAAAGAATGCATAGACCGGCAGGGCAATCTTCACATACACGGCAAACCGTTCCCACAATGCCTGGCCGCGCATCCGCTCAAACCAAAGCACTAGAAATAAAAAACCCGCTCCCGCCAGAAGATCCAGGCCGGTAGTCAAGCGAGTCAGCAGGTTGAGTCCAAACGCGGCTGAGCCGATGAGCAATGCCCGCCGGCTGCCGGTTCGCAGCCACTCATACTGAAACGTGAACCCAGCCAACGTTAGAAGCATGATGTAGTTGTTCTCCATCATGTTCTGGGTGTAATGGAGATGCGTGGTACAGAACAGCAACGCCAGCACACCGGCCGCGACTTGGCGAACGCTGAAGCTCAGCAGGCGCAGAAAGCGGAAACAGGTCAGAGCAGTTAGAACGCCGATCAGAATGTTGATCGAGTAACTGACCACGATGTCGCGCAGGCTCGGGTCATTGTCGTTGTATTTCTCAAAAACCAGCAGCCGCTCGATGTAAGTTCCTACAATGTCCGCCGGCAACATGAGCAGCGGCTGGCCCACGCCGTACCAGTCAAACAGTCTGCCTTCCCGGCCGTGGACCCCGAACTCTGGATATTCCTGAGGAAAAACCGGCGGCTCTGAAGTCCAGAAGGAATGAGCGGTCTGCAAACGATGCATAGTGTCGGCTGAGCCCAGCTCCCCCGACTGGACGACGAATGCAGCCAGCCCCGCAATCAACCCAAGTAGAACCAACGGATTCCGCAGCCAAGACCAACGGCGGACGCTCACGGCTAACTCTTTCGCGATCTCACAATCGCTTCTCTCGCTTCTTTGTCCGCAGTTCTGCGGCGTTCGGTCTCTCGCTTGTCCCACAGCTGCTTACCTTTTGCCAGTGCGAGCTCAACCTTTACTTTACCGTTCTTGAAATACATTCGAGTCGGAATCAGGGTCAGCCCTCGCTGCTGGGTTTTGCCAATCAGTTTGCGGATTTCTTCTTTATGCATCAACAGCTTGCGGGTGCGCAGCGGGGCGTGATTGAAAATGTTGCCATGCTCGTAAGGCCCAATGTGACAATTCAAGAGCCAGAGTTCGCCATCTTTGATCAGTCCGTACGAATCTTTCAGATTTGTGCGGCCGGCTCGAACCGATTTCACCTCCGTCCCGGTTAACGCGACCCCCGCCTCAAATTTTTCCAGCAAGAAGTAGTTATGTGACGCGATCCTATTAACGGAGGCATCGCGCTGCCCAGCTGCCGTGGGATCACGGCGGGGATTTTTCTCCGGATTCGGCCGGGTTGGTTGTGCAGGCTGCCGTGGCATGATTTCTTACTAGCTTATCTCATCAGTGAAAGTTGCGGCGTCGATGGTGGTACAGATGTTGCAAGCAACGTCCGGTACTACGTCTCACGCTTGCCAAGTCGCAACAATGCGATGGAAGAAGAAGAAGAAAGAGAAAGCAGAAAATGGAATTGGGCGAACCCGAGAGCTTGGTACCTTCGGTACTAGAACCAAAGAGTGTAACTGCCACCACAGCCATCACTTCGGAACGCTTCGAGGCGATGCTATAATCGCGCAGCTAACACTATCTTAGGCAAATATTTAGAGCTGCATCCCGAGGTCCTGGCCGGCCAGCGGGAGAAAACTGCTTTTAGAGGGATTTTGATGAAACGCTTGATCCGCTCGGCGGCGATGGTCTTGCTGATCCTGGCCGTAACCTTAGCCATCGCGGCAGACAAGGCGAAAACTTTATACAACAAAGGGAAGGACGCGGAGGCTCGAGAAAACTACGAACTGGCCTACGATTATTACAAGCAGGCTTGGGACCTCAAGCCCACCGAACTCACCTACAAATCCGCCTTTGATCGCTTGCGCTTTCTAGCCGGCGCGTCCCACGTGCATCGCGGACAGTTGCTGCGTGAAGCCGGGCAACTGGATACTGCCTTGGCCGAATTCCAGAAAGCCTTTGACATCGACCCCTCCAGCGCCATCGCCCAGCAGGAAATTCAACACACCAAACAGATGATCGAAGCGGCCAAAGCCGTGGGACCAAAAGCGTCAACCGCTCCTCCAAGTGGCGTGCAGAAGCGCCTGCAGGAAGCCGCAGGTCCGGTAGAGCTGGCGACGATTTCCAATACCCCGATCAATCTTAAGATCACTGAAGACTCCAAGGTCATTTACGAGACCGTAGGCAAGCTCGCCGGCATTAACGTTCTGTTCGATCCCGACTATACTTCCCGTCGCATCAAGATTGAGTTGAATAATGTCTCCCTCGAAGAAGCGCTGGAGATTATCGCGCTGGAATCAAAAACCTTCTGGCGCCCAGTGACGCCCAACACCATTTTCGTCGCTTCCGACAACCCCGCCAAGCGCAAGGATCTCGAGCAGAGCGTCATCAAGACTTTCTATCTGGCCAACCTCTCGCAGCCGACTGAACTGCAGGACGTGGTGAACGCCATGCGGCAGATTCTCGAAATCTCCCGCATTCAGCCCCTGCCCTCGCAGAGCGCAATCGTGGTACGCGGAACTCCCGACCAGATCGCGCTGGCGCAAAAATTGATCGGTGATCTGGACAAAGCCAAAGCCGAAGTCATCGTCGACGTCGCCGTACTGCAGATCAACCGCGACAAGTCCAAGACCCTGGGCATCAGCCCACCCACCAGCGCCACCGTAGCCCTGCAGAACAACATCACCAACACGAGCACGACCGGAACCACTCCCACCACCGGCTTAACCACCGGCTCGACCGCAAGCACCACCGGCACGCCCAACCAGCTCAACCTGAATCAGCTGAACAATCTAAACGCAACTGACTTCACTATTACCATTCCGCAGGCGACCGCTACCGCGCTCTTCAGTGACACCAGCACCAAGCTCATTCAGAAACCCCAGATTCGCGCGGTCGATGGACAAAAGGCTTCGCTCAAAATCGGCGACCGCGTGCCCGTCGCCACCGGATCGTTCCAGCCCGGCATCGGAGGCGTCGGCATCAACCCGTTGGTGAACACGCAATTTCAATATCTGGACGTCGGCGTGAACATCGACATCACGCCCAAAGTTCATGCTAACGGCGAGGTAACCCTCAAAGTCGTCATGGATATTTCCTCCGTGACCGGCACCTCCAACATCGGCGGCATCAGCCAGCCCATCATCGGGCAGCGGAAAATCGAACACGAAGTGCGGCTGAAAGAAGGAGAAGTCAACCTGCTCGGTGGCATGCTCGAAGACTCGCAGACCAAATCGCTGAGTGGCATCCCCGGATTGGGCCAGATTCCAATACTGAAATACCTGTTCGCGCAGTCCACTACCGACCATTCGGAAACTGAGACCGTCTTCGTCCTGATTCCGCACATCGTGCGCAGCCACGAGTACAACGATATGAATCAGGAGGCCATCGACGTAGGCACAGCCAATGCCATCGAGTTGCGCCGGGTAAGCCACCAGTTGGCGACGCCTGCTCAATCTCCTGTGTCTCGGCCGCAAGTGCCACCGCAAGGCACACCGGCGCCGGCCCCGGCGACGCAGCCATCAGGGTCCGCTGCGGCAACACCCGCCGGGCCGGCGACCTTCAGCTTCGATCCGGCCAGCATTTCGCAGCCGAAGGGATCGACTTTTGCCGTCAACGTTATGCTCACCGGAGCCCAGAACGCGTTTTCCGTTCCCCTGCAGATCAGCTACGATCCGAAGATGCTACAGGTGATCAATGTTTCGAATGGAGGTTTCCTGTCCCATGATGGCCAGGCGGTGGCGCTGGTGCATCGCGACGATGACAGCACGGGTACCCTGCAGATAACAGCAACCCGCCCACCAGGAGCCAGCGGGATTTCTGGCGATGGCACGATCGTGACCCTGACCTTGGTGGCCAAGGCCGCCGGACAATCCTCGCTAACCATTGCCAGGGGCAGCGTGCGCGATCCCGGTATGCAAGCTGCGCCAGCCGCCGGAGCGAATGTGACGGTGACGATTCAATAGTGAATTTCTCCGTGGATGACGGGCGTCCTCGCCCGTCTCCATCGACGCAACAGAACTAACGACGCAACGGAACCAAGTTCCCCCAGCCAGCCGCGAAGCGGCGTAAGAATGCCGCCCACGGCGTAAGAGGTTGCGGAAAAAGTTGGCATTTTCCTGCGATTTTGGGTGGCGCAACGCTTCAGCGTTGCGATAACCGCCGTCGAGTGAATAAGGGGGTTTTACCCCGAGGTAGGAAAATATAGGTTTTTCCCATCCTCATAAGCGATGAGGGTAAAGGGCAAAAAAGACAGGGCGAGAGACGGTTTCACGAGACTTCAAGTGTTGCGGCGAGAACCCTGTTGTGAATCCGGATTTCCGCCGGCGCCATTATTTTGAACATGCAGTTAACCATTGCCAGAAAAAACGTCGCACGAAAGCCGCACGGCTTCACGCTCATCGAATTGATCGTGGCGACCGCGATTCTGCTGATCCTGAGCACGCTCGCCATCCCGCTGGTCCGGGTAACCATTAAGCGCGAAAAGGAACACCAGTTGCGGCAGGCTTTGTGGGAGCTGCGCGACGCCATCGATCGTTACAAAGACGCCGCTGACCAGGGCAAATTCCAGACCAAGGTGGGCTCGGAAAACTACCCTCCCGATTTGGACACGCTGGTAAAAGGCGTGGATGTAGGCGGCAAGAAATTAAAGTTTCTCCGCAAGATTCCGATTGATCCGATGACGAACAGCACCGAGTGGGGGATGCACTCCATGCAGGATGACCCGGATTCCGACTCTTGGGGCGAGCAGAACGTTTTCGACGTGTTTACCAAATCGCAAGACACCGCGCTCGACGGGACCAAGTACAAGGACTGGTAGATGGCAAGACCTCGCAAACACCGAAGCCGTGGCTTCACCCTAATCGAGTTGATGATCGTCATCAGCGTCATCCTGATCCTCGTTTCGGTGGCGCTCCCGGCATACAACCAATCGATATGGCGGGCCAGAGAGTCCGTGCTGAAACAAAATCTCTTCGCCCTCCGTTCCGTTATCTCCCAGTACACGCTCGATAAGCAGAAAGCCCCGCAGTCCCTGGAGGATCTGGTTTCGGCAGGCTACTTCAAGCAAATCCCCAACGACCCCATGACCGGCCGCAACGACACTTGGACGGTCGAAGAAGAGACCGACACCATCATGACCGTCGACCAGCAAGAGCCCGGAATCTACGATGTCCACAGCGGATCAACCGCAGTCGGCAGCGACGGCACCGCTTACAACACCTGGTAGAGACTGGCAACGTCTCCCAGGCTGATTAGATAACCGTGTCGGCTCCCAGCCGCCGAGTAAACTTGGTGCGCTCAAGCAACCAGGGCTCGGAGGAAAGGAGCCGAGCACATGAAGATTGTAGGTTGTGATTTACACACGCGCTACCAGCAGATTGCGATGCTGGATCAGGAGACGGGCGAGTTAGTGGAGCGCCGGTTAGAGCACGAGAGCGGAGAAGCCCGGGCGTTTTACGCAGCGCTGTCGAGCCCGGTGCGAGTGGGGATCGAAGCGACCGGGCACACACGCTGGTTCGAGCGGATGCTGGCCGAGTTGGGGCACGAGCTCTGGATCGGGGATGCGGCGCAGATCCGGGCGTCGGTGGTGCGCAAGCAGAAGACGGATGCGCGCGACGCGGCGCACGTACTGGAGCTGCTGCTGAGCGAACGTTTTCCTGCGTATCTGGCGGCCGACGATGGCGGAACGCGATCTGCGGCAGCTAGTTTGGCATCGGCAGAAGCTGGTGTGGATGCGGAATGCGGTGGGCAATCAACTGCACGCCTTGGCAATGGGCGAGGGCGTGTGCCGGAAGAAAAAGTTGTTCACGAAGAAAGGCCGCGTCGAGTTGGAAGGGTTGAGACTGGGAGTCTGGGCGAGCTATCGCCGGCAGGAGTTGCTGACGATGCTCGATCGGCTGGATGCTTCACTGCGAGAAATGGACCACGCGGTGGCGGAGCAAGCGCAACAGAATGCCGCCGCTGTCCTTCTCATGACGCATCCGGGAGTAGGGCCGGTGACTTCGCTGGCGTTCGTGCTAAGGGTGGGCCCGGTGGGGCGGTTCGAGCGGAGCAAACAGGTGGTGAGTTACCTGGGACTGAATCCGCGCGAACATTCTTCGGGCGGGCGGCAGCGGTTAGGTGCGATCTCGAAGCAAGGCAATCCGATGATGCGCTCATTGTTAGTCGAGGCTGGCCACACCGCCGCGAGGTTGGACAGCGAGTTACGGCAAGACCATCAGCGACTGAAGCTGCGCCGGGGCAGTGGCGTGGCCAAGGTTGCGATCGCCAGAAAGCTGGCGGTACGGATGTACTGGATGCTGCGCGGCCAGGCCAGCTATGCGCAGCTGGTTCGCATGCAAGGCAGCCCGTGGGCCACCCTGGTGAAGGAGTAACTCATCGTTGGGCTGATTGGGCGCCTTGCCTCCCTGAACAGGTCGGGGAGTCTGAACAACGAATCATGGTCGGAGGTCAGTGACCGGATAGATGGTTGGTCGAACCAAACGTCCACCGCAGGATTCTGAAAGCGGGCCGTGGTCGCATGAGCAAAGAGCAAAAGCAACACCAAGAGCAACCGCAAAACCAAAACCTTCCACGAAGAGGAAAATCAAAACCTCTCGCGGGTCCACGTGTCTCTTGACAACGCCGACACGGTTATAGAGGGTGGCCCACTCATTCCGTAGCGACTCTAAATAGCATACAAAAAGAGGGGTGCCCCATTCTTCCGCGTTCTGTGCGGAAGGGTGGGAGCCAAGCCGCCCAGGGCGACGCTTATAATCAGACCGGATTTGAAGACTTGTCTTCAAAGCACTAACATCTAATCATGCCGGTCGAAACAGAAATCACCCAGGCGACCTACACGCCTATCCACGCCCCGCGTGGCAATACGCTTTCCTGCAAAAGCTGGCAGCAGGAAGCCGCCATGCGCATGCTGATGAACAACCTCGATGAAGAAGTCGCCGAGCGGCCGCGCGATCTCGTCGTGTACGGCGGAACCGGCCGGGCAGCCCGCAGTTGGGAGGCCTACCACGCGATTGTTGCGTCGTTGAAGAACTTGGAAAACGACGAGACCTTGCTGGTGCAATCCGGAAAGCCAGTGGGAGTGTTCAAGACTCACGAATACGCGCCACGAGTGCTGATCGCGAACTCGAACCTGGTCGGCCATTGGTCGAACTGGGAAAAGTTCAACCAACTGGAGCGCGCCGGCCTGATGATGTATGGTCAGATGACCGCCGGCTCGTGGATCTATATCGGTTCGCAAGGAATTGTGCAAGGCACATTCGAAACATTCTCCGCAGCCGGAGAAAAACATTTCGCCGGAGACCTCGCCGGCAAACTGATTGTGAGCGGCGGCATGGGCGGCATGGGTGGAGCTCAACCGCTCGCCGCAACCATGACCGGCGCGGCTTTCCTCGGCATCGATGTCGACCCCGAGCGCATCAAGAAACGCCTCAAGACCGGCTACTGCGATTTCATGGTCACGACACTTGATGAAGCCCTGCGCATCTTGAAGAATGCCGTGCGCAAGAAAGAAAACGTCTCCGTCGGCCTGGTAGGGAACTGCGCCGACGTCATCCCCGAACTCGCCGAACGCGGTGTAGTGCCGGACATCCTCACCGATCAGACTTCGGCGCACGATCCACTGAACGGCTACGTACCGAACGGCATGACGCTCGAAGCCGCGATGGAACTGCGCCAGCGCGATCCGCAGGCTTATCAGGAAAAGTCTCTCGATGCGATGGCGCGCCATGTCGAAGGCATGCTCCGACTGCAGAAGATGGGCGCGGTCACTTTCGATTATGGAAACAACATCCGAACGTTCGCATTCCAAAGGGGCGTAAAGAACGCCTACGATTTCCCGGGATTCGTGCCCGCGTACATTCGTCCACTGTTCTGCGAAGGCCGCGGCCCGTTCCGCTGGGTCGCTTTATCGGGCGAGGCTTCCGATATTCACGTCACCGATGATTTAGTGCTGGAGCTGTTCCCGGAGAACCGCATTCTGCGGCGCTGGATTGATTTGGCGCGCAAGCGCATCAAGTTTCAAGGCCTGCCTGCGAGAATCTGCTGGCTCGGATACGGCGAGCGGGCCCGGTTCGGCTTGGCCATCAATGATCTGGTGAAGAAGGGAAAGATCAAGGCCCCAATCGTGATTGGCCGCGACCATCTCGATTGCGGCTCGGTCGCGTCTCCCTTCCGCGAGACCGAAAAAATGAAAGACGGCAGCGACGCCGTGGCCGATTGGCCGCTGCTCAATGCTCTGTTGAATACTGCGGCTGGCGCGTCGTGGGTTTCGATCCACAACGGCGGCGGCGTGGGCATCGGCTACTCGCTGCACGCCGGACAGGTGACGGTGGCGGATGGAACTGAAATGATGGCGAAACGAATCGAGCGCGTGCTAACGACAGATCCAGGCATGGGCGTGATCCGCCACGTCGATGCGGGCTATGACGAAGCCAAGGATTTTGCGAAGAAGAGCGGTGTGAAAGTGCCAATGTAGAGCAATTTCAAGAGTGCCGATTTCTGAGGTACCCTCCCAGTAGGACAATCGCAACACGTTCAATCTTCTTGTCGAAGTATGAACCGAAGTGGCTAACGTCGCCCGTCAGCAGATGAGTGCAACGGGCGTCTATGGCTGCGAGCAGGATCGGTACATCCTTCTCAGGCAGAGAGATTCCGCGAGGAAGTTGCCGCTGTGGTGCTTCGAACAACTTAAGTTTCTGTGAGAGCCTACTCAGTCGCCTCCGCTGTTGATCCTCCGTAAGATTGATCCTGGCTTCCTCCAAGGCATAACGCGAACTGCACAGCCCCACGTCTGAAAGTTTCCAGAGTTGGAGTAGTCCCGCTGCATGGCGGTAAGCGGCGGAAAAAAGAACGTTGGCGTCAAGAAACAAACGATCCATCTATGAGGGTCGCCGATGCGGAACTGAATCAGGATCAACGCCGAGTTTCCGAACCGCCCGTCGAGCTCTGCCGTAGTCGGCATCGGTCGTCGCCGTAGAAAGAAGGAACTCGGCTTTCCGCTCGGGACTGTAGCGCTCGATGGGGACGAGAACAGCAGGGCGAATCAAGATGCCGTCATCCTTTTCCTCAGCGACCACCATACTGCCTTCTTCAATGCCAAAACGTTTACGCAACCTCGCAGGAACAATGATTGCTCCGCGCTTTCCAACTCTCGCTGATTCCATCAATGTTTTGCCTCCGCCCGAATGCCTGACATTCAGGCATACGAAGACACCCCATCCTCGTGTCGGTAGCTGCTAAACTGGTTCGGCGTGCCGCCATCCCAAAAACCGAGACAGACAGCGCTGTTGCTGATCAACATCGGCCAACTCCTTACATTGGGATCTTCTTCCCGCGAACCTGGACCACGGCGCGGCTCCCAGCTCAACGAGCTTGGCATGATCGAAGACGCCGCCGTGCTTTGCTTGGGCGGAAAAATTGTTTCGGTAGGGAAGAGTAAAGACGCCCTGCGCGATTCCTGGCTGAAGAAGAATCGCCAGACGGTCATCGAGATCGATTGCGAACGCCAAGTCGTTCTGCCCGGTTTTGTCGATTCCCATACGCATCCCGCTTTCATCACGCCGCGCCTGGTCGATTTCGAAAAACGTATTGGCGGAGCCACCTACGAAGAGATTGCTAACGCGGGCGGCGGAATCCGGTCGAGTGTGGACGGCGTGCGCAAAGCAACAAAGAGTCGACTGGCCGAGCAGGTGCTGCAGGCCCTGCGCGAAATGGCCGAACAAGGAACCACGACGGTTGAAGCCAAGTCAGGTTACGGACTGACCGTGGAATCAGAATTGAAGTCCCTCGAGGCCATTCGAACCGCTGCCGGCCAGTGGTCCGGCACGGTCGTCCCAACTCTGCTCGGTGCTCATGTACTGCCAAACGAATTTCAGGGTCGCTCCCGCGATTACGTCGAACTGGTCTGCCAACAGATGATTCCGCAGGCGGCCAAGCGAAAGCTCGCCCGGTTCGTGGATGTGTTCATCGAACGCGGAGCATTCAACCTGGAAGATACCACCAGGATCTTTGAGGCGGCGGAAAAACACGGCTTGGGCGTGCGGGCGCACGTATGCCAATTAAGCCAAACTCCGTTGCAGTCGTTATTGCGTTACAATCCAGTGTCGTTTGATCACCTGGATCACGTGAACGACGACGACATTCGAGAACTGGCACAACGCGACACGATTGCGACGCTGGTGCCGGGCGCGAACTATTTTCTCGGCTTGAAGGACTTTCCTCCTGCGCGAAAGTTGATCGACGGTGGTGTGCCCGTGGCCTTGGCCACCGATTACAATCCGGGTTCGTCGCCCACGCCCAGCATGCCGTTCGTACTATCGCTGGCCTGCACGCATATGAAGATGTCGCCTGCGGAGGCAATTTCGGGCGCAACCATCAACGGTGCGTGGGCCTTGCGACTGGGCGAGCGGAAGGGCTCCATTGAGCCGGGGAAAGACGCGGACCTGGCGGCATTCGAGGCCGATGATTATCGCGAGATCCCATACTGGTTTGCCTCCAATCGTTGCGCCTTCACAGTTTTGAATGGGACGCTGATTGTGTCGGCCGGATCGGCTGTTTTAGGGTGAAACTTTCAGCTCCGGAATTGCGTATAGAGTCGAGTCGAACAATCGCCGGATTCCACCGAGCTATTACAAGTACCGAGGAAAAAATGAAACGAATCTTCTTGCTGTCTGGCCTTTTTCTGTGTCTGGCTTCCATCTGCGCGGCTCAACGATTGCCGGAACTCGCTGTTCCGGATAATTACAAGCTAGCCTTCGTCCCCGATTTCACCAAGAATAATTTCACCGGCGACGAGACCATCCGGGTTCGCGTGCTGAAGCCCACTGCGGAGATCGTGCTCAACGCCGCGGAAATTGATTTCGACGCCGTGACCATCACCAGCGGAGGCACAAGCCAGAAGGCTAAAGTTACGCTCGACAAAGAAAAAGAAATGGCGACGCTAACGGTCGCGAACGCAATCCAGCCGGGGCCGGCCAGTATTCAGATCCGTTACACCGGAATCCTCAACGATCAACTGCGCGGCTTCTACATGGGCAAGGATTCCGACGGCCGCAAGTACGCAGCCACGCAGTTCGAAGCCACTGACGCGCGCCGCGCGTTTCCTTCGTTCGACGAACCCGCTTACAAAGCCATCTTTGACGTGGTCGTCACTGCAGACCGGGCAATGACCGTAATCTCAAACACGAAAGTACTCTCTGATACACCTGGGCCCGGCGACGGCAAGCACACGGTCCGCTTCGCAACCACTCCGAAGATGTCTTCGTACCTGGTCGCGATGGTTGTGGGGAATTTCGAATACATCGAGGGCTCGGCCGATGGCATCCCGATTCGCGTTTACGCCAGCCCAGGGAAAAAAGAGCTGGGCACGTTCGCCCTGGACGCTGCCGAGAATATCATGCGGTATTACAACCGCTATTTCGCTATCAAATATCCCTACGGAAAGCTGGACTTGGTTGGGCTCGCCGACTTTTCAGCCGGCGCCATGGAGAATACTGGCTGCATCACCTTCCGCGAAATCCTCTTGCTGGTGGATGACCAACATACTGCGCTAAGTCTGAAGAAGGAAGTGGCCTCGGTCATCGCTCATGAAATGGCGCACCAATGGTTCGGAGACTTAGTCACCATGCAATGGTGGGACGACATCTGGCTCAACGAGGGCTTTGCCACCTGGATGTCGAGCAAGCCGGTGGAGGCCTGGAAGCCGGAATGGAATGTGGATCTTGATGACGTGAGGGAGACGGGAGACGCTTTGAATGCCGACTCCCTGCTAAACACGCACCCGATTCACCAGCAGGCGGAGACGCCGCAACAGATCCTGGAATTGGCGGACGAGATTACTTACGAAAAAACGGCGGCCGTGCTGCGCATGTTAGAAGCGTATCTCGGTCCGGAAACATTTCGTGGCGGAGTCAACTCGTATTTGAAACAACATGCTTACGCAAATGCCACGGCGTCTGATTTCTGGAACGCACAAACCCAGGTTTCCCAGAAGCCGGTGGATAAAATCATGCCCACCTTCGTCGAACAACCGGGGCCGCCGCTGGTTAGCGTGAAGAACCGATGCTCAGGAAATTCAACCGCCGTGGGCTTGGCTCAACAGCGTTATTTTTTTGACCGCGCTCTCTTCAGCGCGGGCGGCAAAGAAGTGTGGCAAATTCCGGCCTGCCTGAAAGCGAGTAAGGCCACGGGCGGAGAAAAATGTGAACTGTTGGTCCAGAAGGAGCAAGCTTTCAAGCTTACGGGATGCTCGCCCTGGGTTCTCGCCAACGCCGGTGCGAAAGGTTATTACCGCTCGGGCTACGAGTCCGACGCGGTGCGTTCGATAGCGAAGGATGTGGAAACCGCGTTGACCCCGGCCGAGCGGATCAGGCTGCTGTCCGATGTTTGGGCGTCCGTTCAAGTGAGTCGCGAGCCGATTGGTGACTACCTCGCTGTGGCTCAGGGGCTGCAGACGGATCGCATCAGTGCGGTCCTCAGCGAGATGATCAGCCAGTTAGATTACATCGGAGAACACCTGGTGAATGACTCCGATCGCGAGTCGTACGATCTCTGGGTTCGTCAGCTTCTCACGCCGGCGGCGAAGGACGTAGGGTGGGAACCGAAACCCGGCGAAAGCCCCGATCAGAGAAGCCTGCGAGCTCGGCTTATGCATGCCCTCGGCTATACCGCGCGTGATCCCGAGGTGGAAGCGGTCGCGCTTAAGCTGACGAATCAGGCAATGCAGAATCCATCGTCTGTGGATCGAGAACTCTTGTTTGCCGCGTTGCCTATCGCGGCGCGCAACGGCGATTCGGCTTTGTACGACACCGTCCTGGCGCGCGTGAAATCCGCGAAGACTCCCGAGGAAGAATATCTTTATCAGCAAATACTCAGCCGCTTCAGCGATCCCAAACTGCTCGAGAGAACTTTGAAGTACGCAACTTCGCCCGAAGTCCGCTCGCAAGACAGCCTGATCGTTATTTCCGGCGTGATGCGAAATCCAGCCGGAACCAAGCTCGCGTGGGATTTTGTACGGGCGCACTGGAACGAGATAGCGAATCTGGGTGGCGCATTTGGCGGCGGAATGATTGTGGAGAATACCAGCTCTTTCTGCGACGCAGGCATGCGGGACGAGGTCAAAGATTTCTTCGCCACCCATCATGCGCCCGCCGCCGAGCGCGCGCTCAAGCAATCGTTAGAACGCATAAACTATTGCGTCGATCTGAAGGCGCAGCAGGGAACGCAACTCGCTTCTTGGCTGCAAACTCATGGCAGTTCGGCCGGAGAGTGAGAGCGTTCACCACTGCGAGCGACGATCAACAAACCAGTCGACTCGCGCGACCCGCGAATGTGACAAGGCGGTTTGAGCCAGCTGCCGCTTGCCACGAGATTCGTCTTCGATGATGCTGGCGGTCGCGTTGAGAGAATTCAGCTTGGTTGTTATAATCGGGGCTGTTCCACACGCTCCTAGCATTTCGACTGCCCGCGATTCCCGGCAAGTTCGCCAAGGTGGGTGTAGCCGAAACTCGCAACCATCCGGCAGTGGAGCCGCAAAATGTGGCCAGGTAGCTCAGGTGGTAGAGCGCAGCCCTGAAAAGGCTGGCGTCGGCGGTTCAACTCCGTCCCTGGCCACCATAAATATATACTATTAATCAGCAACTTACACAGCCATTGACTGATTTGTGCTGGTAATGTACTGTTGATTCAGGTTGCCTCCCCCAAAGGGGAGCCTGAAATGATTGGACTGTACAAGCGGCACGTTGCTGATTGCGAGCACAAGGGCGAACCCCAATACAAGCGCTGTCATTGCCCAGTGTGGTTTCAAACCAACCGAGATGGCAAGCAAAAACGCTGGTCTTCCAAAGAGCGGAGTTGGGACGCAGCGGAACGCAAGGCACGGAAGTTGGAGCAGGCTGAGGCTTCCGGGCACAACATTCACGGTACTCGCGCCACCGGGTTCGCTGATGTCATCGAAGCGTTCTTGACCGACAAGGAGAAGGGCTCCGACCCGGTCGCAGCTGACACGTTATATCGCCATGAAGCCGTGCTCACGCAGCTGAAGGACTTTTGTGCCGGCCGAGGCATCACACTCCTGAAAGACATTACGCTGTCGGTCGTGACCGACTGGCAGCACACCTGGACCCTGAAGTCCCCGGCTGCGAAGCGAGGTAGGCAGGAGAAGGTCCGCAACTTCTTCCGATTCGCTGTCAATCACGAGTACATCTCTAGAAATCCGATCTCAGCATGGAAGTCCGTGAAATTGGACACGAACGACCTGCACGTTTCCGAGGACCGCATCATCCGCCCTAAGGTCTACGCTCGAATCATGAAGGCGGTGGACGAAGTTCCGATGACTCCTCAGAGCCGGGAGCGAGTGAAGGCGTGCATGCGATTGCAGCGCGAGGCTGGGTTGGCCATTGTCGATGCCGTTGGTTTGTCTAAAGGCGAACTGACGAAAGAAGCAGGCCGATTCCGGGTCAAGACCAGCCGTCAGAAGACCGGGACCTCTGTCAACAATCCCATCACGGAAGAACTGGGGCAATTGCTCCTGAAGGTGAAGAACGGAAACCCCAAGTATTTCTTCGCCTCCGGCAACACTCTTCCCGAGGATGCGCCGTCGTACTTTCAGAAGTTGTATCGGAAAGTGTTCAAGAAGGCGGGCGTCGAGCATACGTCCCATGACCTGCGGCATACGTACGCCGCGACGTTTTTGGAAGCGGGAGGCGACATTCGGTTGCTTAGTAAAGCGCTCGGACATTCGTCAATCACTGTGACTGAAAAGTATTACGCTCACTTTACGACGAAGCAGCAGGACATGTTGGATAAGGCGGCCGAGAACGCGCTGGCCGCGATGGGCGACTAGAATGTGAACGGCTGAGTTTCCGCGCTTAATGCTGTAAGAACGAGGCCTGCGGTGATCTTGCCGCACTTTTCGTTATCGGGTTAACGGCTGTGTGATGTTGGTGTTCAATCCGAGGTGCTGGTCGTTGGTTTACAAACCCAATGATCCTCGTTGACCGACAGCGGCTCACAGGACTTCTGATGGTCGCTCACTGCATTGAACCGACTGAGTATGAATCAGTCGGAAGCTGCGGCTTTGCGGGCGTTCTGGGCATGCGAACCATTCTTCCAGCAGGGACTCTCATACTTAATGACTGTGCGGTCATTAATTATTATATCGTGCGTTTGGTGATTATTTATCGTGCCTTTGGTGCAGAGCTTGACTGATTCCTTCTCACTCCTCCTTCCCCCCAAGTCCTTGAATCGAAAAACCGATTTCCGGCGCTATTCTTGAACAAGGTGATCGCCGATCGATGTTTTCGCGCCCATGATCGAAGCAGTGTCTGCCCGTATTTGGGCGCAGGAATCAGCCTCATTCCCTCTAAGTTGTTGTGCTCGAAGGTGTGCAGAGTGGCCCACATATTGCCTTCTGAAGACACAGGACCACAAACGCTGGCGTACTTCAGCCCGCAGGAATACAGGCCGGCTTTTAAACAGGCGCGCCCGATCCAGGGAGTCAGAAAAGAACGATGGGCAAGAAATACAAGAACACAAAGAAACAAAAATCACGGCCGGATAGCAAAACTCAAGAGCCCGGCATCAACGGCCAACCGAAGATCGGCAACAAAGAATACGAGGCCGAGATTTTCAGGTTACAAGTTGAGCTGGTCAAGCTCCAAGACTGGGTCAAGGCCACCAACGCCCGCATCGTGATCATTTTCGAAGGACGAGACGCTGCCGGCAAAGGTGGCATGATCAAGCGCATCATGGAGCGTGTGAGCCCGCGCATCTTTCGCGTGGTGGCCCTCCCCGCGCCGACCGAGAGGCAGAAGACGCAGCTCCATGCTCAGCGCTACGTTGAACGACTCCCCGCTGGAGGTGAAATCGTCATCTTCGACCGGAGCTGGTATAACCGCGCCGCTGTTGAGTACGTGATGGGCTTTTGTACCAAGGAAGAGCACAGGCAGTTTCTCAGGGACTGTCCAACGTTTGAGGGGTTTTTGGTCAGCCAGGGCATCATCCTGCTGAAGTACTGGCTCGAAGTATCGAAAAAGGAACAGCACAAGCGCTTCCTCGCGCGTATTGAAGATCCCTCCAAGCGCTGGAAGCTTAGTCCGATGGACTTGGAATCGCACCGCCGTTGGTACGACTACTCACGCGCCCGGGATGCAATGCTGGCAGCCACCGATACGGCAGCGTCGCCCTGGTTCATCGTTCCGTCAGACGACAAAAAGCGTGCTCGCGCGAACTGCATTGCGCACATACTCAGCAGCATCCCGTACGAGGAGATTCCTTATACGCCTCCTAAGCTTCCGCCAAGGCAAAAGCGGAAAGGGTACGTAGAGCCGAAGCAGGCGCATCGAACTGTGCCGCAGCTCTGGTAGGCCTGCAGCATGTCAGAGCGACTGTAGTCACATGCCATGAGCCCCACAGAAATCTCGTCGCAGGCAATAACTCATCCGAGGTTTCGCCTCTTGCCAGAGTGGCTTGTCTCGTACCGGCGGGACAGGCTGCAGCCCGACATCCTCGCGGGGCTGACCACTGGCGCAGTGATCATTCCCAAGGCGATGGCGTATGCCATGATGGCCGGGCTGCCGGTGCAGGTAGGCCTGTATACCGCCTTGCTGCCGATGGTGATCTACGCAGTGCTCGGGAGCTCGCGCGTGCTCAGTGTCAGCACCACCACAACGTTGGCAATCTTGACCGCCGCTCAGTTGGGCCAGGCCGTGCCCAGTGGCGATCCCGCAGCCCTGCTGGGTGCCTCCGCGACCTTGACGCTGCTGGTTGGCACCGCACTTGTGCTGGCCTGCCTCCTGCGCCTTGGGTTCGTAACGAACTTTATCTCCGAGCCCGTACTCGTTGGTTTCAAAGCCGGCGTCGGGCTGGTCATTGTGGTCGACCAGGTCCCGAAAATCCTTGGCATCCACTTCCCAAGAGGGACATTCGTTCAGAACGTCCTGTCAATCGTTCACGATCTTCCGAAAACGTCGTTAGCAACGCTGGCCGCTGGGCTCACGATAATCGTGTTTCTGCTGGGAATGGAACGGTTCCTGCCGAAGGTCCCAGCGCCGCTGCTGGCTGCCGCTGCGGCGATCGCGGGCGTGTACTTGTTGAACTTGCAGGTTCGGGGTGTCGAACTGGTGGGTCACATACCGCGAGGACTTCCTTCCCTGATGAGGCCAGACCCTTCGTTGATAAGCGTGCTATGGCCCGGGGCACTCGGGATTGCTTTGATGAGTTTCACGGAGACGGTTGCGGCCGGCCAAGCCTTCGCGCGAAAGGACGAGCCCGCGCCGCGAGCAAACACAGAGCTGCTTGCCACAGGATTCGCCAATATCGGAGGCGCACTTCTCGGTGCGATGCCGGGCGGCGGTGGCACCACGCAAACGGCAGTCAACGTCAGCGCGGGAGCTCGTACGCAATTAGCGGAGATGGTAACTGCGGGGATGACGCTAGTGACGATGTTCTTTCTCGCTCCACTGGTCGCGATGTTGCCGCAATCTGCATTGGCAGCGCTGGTAATTGTTTATTCCTTCGGACTTATCAAGCCGATCGAGTTTCATGACATTCTCAGAATTCGCAGGACCGAATTTTCCTGGGCGATCGTGGCTTTCGCAGGCGTCGTGGTCGTCGGCACGTTAAAGGGAATCATCGTCGCGATAATAGTTTCCCTGGTCACACTGGCATACCAGGTAGCCGATCCTCCAGTGTATGTCCTGCGCCGCAAGCCAGGAACCAACGTGTTCCGGCCACAATCGCCGGAACATCCCGACGACGAGACTTTTCCCGGCCTCCTAATGCTCAGGCCGGAAGGCCCAATTTTCTTCGCTAATGCGGCACAGATCGCACACAAGATTGAGCCGCTAGTTAGGGAAGCGCAACCGAAGGTCGTCGCGGTCGACGCTGGCGGAGTCCTCGACATGGAGTACACCGCGGTGAAAATGTTCGCACAACTTGCGAAGAGGCAGAGCCAGCATGGCGTTCAACTGTGGCTGATTGGCATGACTCCCAGAGTTTTGGCCATCGTACAACGATCACCGCTGGGACAGTTGCTGGGACGTGAAGGAATGCATTTCAATCTGGAGATTGCCGTTAGGCGCTATCTGGTGATGAAGTTGTAGGCGAGCCGTCTTTAGTTATCACGCGTTCGAGCTGATGCAGTGAACGGCTACTTTGACCATTGGGCGATTGCGGCTACCCTTTCATCCCGCAGCAGTTGTAGGAGGGCATGAGTAACGTTGGCCGAACCAGCCAAAGCAAAACTGAAATCCCCCGTTCTTATAGCGTGGCTGGTCGGACCTGTACTTCCCGGAACGATCGGACAAACGTAGCGATTGAAGCAATGTCAATTCGCCGGAGAAACACATGGTGAGCGTACCCGAATACGATCTCGCGGTCATTGGCCCCGCGGGCCAGAAGTGCGCCATCGCAGCAGCCAAGCTGGGCAAACGCGTCGCGGTCATAGACCGCACTACCATGATTGGCGGTGTCTGCGTTCATACCGGAACGATCCCGAGTAAGACCGTCCGCGAGGCGATTTTTCAGCTCATCGGTTCGATGGTAAGGACGCGCTTTGGCAACGGCAAATCATCGTGCGGCGACTCGAAAGAACGCCCTTTTCTATAAGATCGAGAACGGCGCCCAAATCGGCGATCTGTTCATGAGCGTTTCGTGGGAAAAAAACCAAGCAGCGGGTCCGAATGGAAAAAAGCACTGCACTTATTGGTTTCGTCGCCGCGTCCCTGCTGCTCTGCTCTGTCCAGGCTTTTCAACCGGGACCGAAACTGTATCGCGCCAAGCCGGAGGGCGTACCACCCTGGGCCGAGCAGGGAAATTTTCGTTTCATCCGGATCGACGGCGGACAAATCGAGAGCTGGAAGGCCGAGCGGACCTGGTGGGGCAAGAAGTTCAGCGCCGAAGAAAAGAGCGTGCTGACCCACATCTATGATCGCGATTTCGAGCAAATGCTCGGCTTGCTCAAGCAGGCCGAGTTCAACTGGATTTGGGTCACCTGGAGCAACGGCTGGTCGCTTAAGGAAGAGAACGAGAACCGGGAAAACCTGAAAAAAGTAATCGTGCGCTGCCATGAAAACGGTATCCATGTCTCGGCTTACTTGTCGGCTTCCAACATGTTCCGCAAGAGCGCCTACCGCGACGATCCAGAAACGAAGAATTACGGCCTGTGGATGCATGGCATCCCCTTGTTCTACGCTGGCCCGACCATGACCGATCTGCAGATCTCCTGGGACCGCCGTCTGGCCGACGCGCGCAAGCCCGGCTGGCGGGCCTATCTCTTGAAGAAGGCGGAGCTGGCGGTGGACGCGGGAGCGGACGCGATCGTCTGGGATAACATGATCGGTTACAACGACGGCCTAGCCCAGTTGCTCGATGACACGCAGCGCATGGCGGAGCGGAAGGCGCGGGAGACCGGCCGGCCCAAAGTCATGGTTGAAGCGAACATCCATTTTCCGCCGGACAGGTTTGGGATGAACGACATTAACGAGGCGATCTGGGAGGAGGACGGCAAGGACACTCCGGGCGTTTGGGGCGGTAAATGGCAGGTGGGCAACGCGCGCAAGATCAAATTCCTGAGCGGCGAGAAGCAGCTTTGGCAGCCCCTGAAGTACGAGAACGACCTTTACCACTGCGGCCCGCGCGAGGTCTGCATCCCCAGTCCAGCTGAGCTGAAGCTTTCCATCGCGGAGGCCTACGCGTTCGGCGCGGCCACTTCGCGCAACATCGAAGGTCGATTCCTCTCGGGGTTGATCCACGGCGAGCCACAGGCCCGGGAGGCTTGGACGGCCATCGCCCAATGCAACCATTTCCTGGTGGAGCATCAGGAGCTGTATCACCAGGTAGTGCCGGCAGCGCGGATCGCCTTGATCTCCGCGGAGCCGCGGAACCGACTGGCCGATGAATTCCTCAAGCAGAGCGTCTTTTTCGAGACCAAAGTGCTCGCGCACCTGGACAAGGGAGTTCCCATGGACTGGTTCAAGGTGCTGGTGATGCCGGCCGACCTGCCCAAGCTCAGCGCCGAGCAAAAGGCGCGGTTGGATACGTTCACCGCCCGCGGAGGCGTCATCATCAGGGCTGGAAAGGCGGAGCCGGGAATTGCGACGCGCTCCCAAACCGCAGCTGGAGGGCTTCGCCTCAGCCTGGAACCGCGCGGTTACGTGCTGGGCCAGTTGACTCGGAAACCCGACGGTCGGACTTTCATTCTCCACTTGCTCAACTACGATCACCAGGTCCCGGCAGAGAACGTGAAAGTCCGGTTGGACCTGAGCGGGCTGGTCCATCTGCCAGAAACCAAGGACCTGAGCCGCTGGGAGGTGAAAGTCCTTTCGCCGGACGCGGCCCACCCTCAGTTGGCTGGCCTCTCTCTGCACGGGAGCGTCGGCGAGTTCACCCTGCGCCGGATCGAGCACTATACCGTGGTGACTTTCTCGGCCAGACCGAGGCCGTAGTTTTATCGAACAGCCTGGGTTTCATGTTTGACTGCCTGCGCAAGAATCGGCCGGCATCCTTCTTCGACCACGACTTGAGTGTTGTAGGCCTGTACGAATCCGTCTGCCCGAATCAGCCCCAATAAGCTCAATATTAGGGTTCAAAACTGCAGCTTGAGCGCCAGTTGGATCGAGCGCGGGCCGCCAATTTGGTACAGCGGATTGAGGCCACCGTTCAGGCCTCCACTCAGGTAGTTGTTTAGCATCTGCGTCGCATATCCAAACGGAGTGGTGCTCGGAGCACTAAGGTGGTTGACCCGGCTATCGAAGTTCGGGTGATTCAGGATATTGAAGAAATCGCTTCTCGCCTGAAGCGCAACTTTTTCTGTAAAGCGGAATTGGCGGCGCAGGTGATGTTCCATTGAGTCGCGCCGAAGCTATCAAGTAGCTCCGCGATCGACAGTTGTATTGATTCGGTCCAAACAATGGTCGTTCCGTTGAGAGCTCGTTGACAGAATCATTGACGAGTACGATGCTGAGAGTGCTAGATTAGGTGCGCACAAGGGAGGCGTTGGTCCACCGGAGCATTCGCCCGTTCAAGTCGCTTAAGGGCTGTCGCCGCTGCTTGGGTGGCAATGCATTCGTTCTGCTCATCTCGGTTCTTCTGCTCCGTGATGGAGATCACGGTCCGTTGTTCGTTATTGAGGCACACGACGGCCGAGTCCCGTCGGACTTGGTCCCAACGTCTCTAACGCTGTTCGGCTACGAACATGGGAAACATAGCTTCTCGCCGACCACTTCCGCTTCGCTTTAACTGGCCCTGTGCCACGATTGTGGTGACGTTGGGCTCTTGTCTCGCCTACGTATTGTTGCTGGCAGGCTCTGTTCACGCGCTCGATCCGAACAAAGGTCTCACCCAGTACATGCATACATCATGGCGGATCCAGGATGGTTCCGCGCCGTCTGGCATCGAAGCGATTACGCAAACCTCGGATGGCTATCTTTGGTTTTCGTCTGATGCCCAGGGCATGTATAAATTTGACGGTGTTCGGTTTCTTCCGTGGACTTTGTCCCCCAACGGTAAAACCATCAACACGATTGTGAACGTCTATGGAGACCACGCTGGTGGGCTATGGGCGTTAGGCGAGCGTGAGATCGTTCACCTGAAGGGTGGTGTCGTCACTTCTCACGTCAACTTGGATGGGCTTCAGGAGTTTCAACAGATCAGCGAGGATCCTGACGGCTCCTTGTGGCTCGTGCGAAGGCGAATCGCTGCCTCAGACCCGCCCCTTTGCCGTATTACCGACGGAGCGATCAAGTGTTTCGGAAAATCTGATGGAATACCGATTGCCCCGCTCGATTCTTTACTGGCCGATGGGAAAGGCGGCTTTTGGCTGGGAGGACAGACGACTCTTGTCCACTGGCATGATGGCGTCTCGGAGGCGTACCCAATCGAAGCGCTGAACTCCAATGCAGGACAACTGGGGATAGTGAGTTTGGCACTTGGCCGCGAGGGAACTCTCTGGGTCGGCATACTAGCAGAAGGACGCGGGCTCGGGCTTGGTCGCTTGATTGGAGGCATCGTCAAACCATTTGTGACGCCCACTTTCGATGGGAGTAAGGTTGTCGTCAATGCGATGATCTCCGACCACGACGGCAATCTCTGGGTGGGTACCTTGGGCAAGGGAATCTTCCGTATCCATGGCAACGTTGTGGACCATTATCAACAGATGGATGGGTTGTCCGCCGATACTGTACTTGCTCTTTTTGAAGACAGAGAAGGGCTCGTGTGGACTGTAACTGCAAATGGAATCGACCGTTTCCGCGATCCGAGCGTCACCACTTTCTCGGCTCGGGAAGGCTTGGGGACAGACGCTGCAGCAGGCGTCTTGGCCAGCAGAGATGGCACCATCTGGGTTGCAAACGCCGGATCGCTTGATCAGATCAAGGACGGGAAAGTCTCGTCCATTCGCGTAGGGAGTGGCCTTCCCGGTCATCAAGTCTCTTCCTTACTCGAAGACCGTGCTGGGAACATGTGGGTGGGCGTGGATGACGGACTGTATCTGTTCAAGAACGGGCACTTCCATCGGCTCCCCGAACCGAATCACCAGCCGCTGGGACTCGTGGTTGGAATGACTGAGGACATCGATGGCAATATTTGGGCAGAGTGCCTAAGCAATCCGCGAAAGCTGGTGCGTATCCGCGATTTCCAGGTGCGTGAAGAGTTCCCTGCGTCGCAAATCCCGCCTGGACACAGCCTCGCTTCGGATCCACACGGGGGAATTTGGATAGCTACTAAGAAAGGAGATATCGCACTGTTCCGGAACGGCGTTTTGGAAACGAAGTTTCCGCTAAACCCAGGAGGCGATCCGTCTAATCGCCAAGTTATGTCCACGGCAGATGGTTCCATTCTTGCCGGTTCCAATAACGGACTTGTGGAATGGCGACAGGGTGAGGTGCACCGGATGACGACGAAGAACGGTCTGCCCTGCAACTCGGTAATTTCGTTCATCGAGGACAAAGAGAATGGCTTGTGGCTGCACACCGGCTGTGGCGTCGTGCAGGTCCCAGATTCCGAGCTCGAGCGTTGGCGGGCCAAGCCCGAATCGGTCGTTCAGACTCGTGTTTACGACGTCTTGGATGGAGCGCGGCCAGCAGGCGGGCCGTCCTTCAATGCTGCGGCGTACTCTTCGGATGGGCGCGTGTGGTTTGCGACGGGGTTTGTGGTAGAGATGGTGGACCCTTCCAGGCTCTCGCAAAAAGCGCTCCCGGCGCAGGCATACATCGAATCGCTCGTCGCTGACCGAAAGGAGTTCAAAGCAACGCCCAACCTCAAGGTTCCGCCGAATCCGAGGGACTTGCAAATTGATTACACCTCACCCACCTTTTCGATTCCGCAGAAGGTAAATTTTCGCTACCGGCTCGACGGCTATGACCGTGATTGGCACGAGGCCAGCACGCGCCGGCAGGCGTTTTACACCGATTTGCCTCCCGGGAAGTATTCCCTGCGCGTGATCGCATGCAATAGTGACGGCGTCTGGAACGAAAGCGCGGCCAAGCTGGATTTCTCCGTCTCTCCCGCGTACTACCAGACGAACTGGTTCCGCGCTCTATGCGCGGGGCTCTTTTTGGCGCTGTTGTGGGCGGCCTACCAGTTGCGTGTCCGGCAATTGCATCAGAAGTTCGCCATGACGCTGGAGGCGCGCGTCGGCGAGCGCACACGCATTGCGCGGGACCTGCACGACACCCTCTTGCAAAGTTTTCAAGGTTTGGTGTTCCGCTTTCAGGCGGCCCGCTATCAACTCCCGGATCGTCCTGAGGAAGCATCTGACGCTCTAGACAGCGCACTAGTTTCCGCAGATCAGGCAATCGCCGAGGGCCGTAGCGCCATTCAGGAACTACGTTCGGGGTCGTCCCAGGAAAGCAATCTCGAACAGATGCTGCTGGCCTTGGGTCGCGAACTGGCGTCCTCACAGGACGGCGGAGATAGTGCCCTGCCTCTGCGGGTGATTGTAGAAGGCAACCGACGAGCGAAACGGGCGATGCTCAGGGAAGAGATCTATCGAATCGCACGAGAGTTGCTGCGAAATGCTTACCGGCACGCACACGCCCGGAGCATTGAAGCCGAGCTACGCTACGATGATGATGCATTTCTGTTAATCGTACGAGATGATGGAAAAGGGATCGATCCAGAAGTGTTGAAAGATCACGGTCGCGCCGGCCATTGGGGGCTGCCTGGCATGTATGAGCGGGCAGAAGGAATTGGAGCCCGATTGGATATCTGGAGCGAAGCGGGCGCAGGCACAGAAGTGCGTTTGACGGTTCCAGCCGCTATCGCCTATGAAAAACCTGGCGATGGAGGTAGATTTAAGCTGTTCCGGAAAACGAGGATTTATGAGCACCGGTCCTAGTTCGATTAAAGGTTCGATTCGAATCATCACTGTTGATGATCACCCTCTCTTGCGTCAGGGGATCGCGGCCCTCATCAAAACGCAGCCAGATATGCAACTGATAGCTGAGGCGTGTGACGGCGAGGAGGGCATCAAACAATTTCGCTTGCACCGCCCGGACGTGACCCTGATGGATCTGCAAATGCCGAATGTGAATGGCACCGAAGCCATCAGCCGGATTAGGCAGGAATTCCCCGACGCCAAGATCCTGGTCTTGTCGACCTATGCCGGTGATGTTCAAGTCCTACGGGCGATCAAAGCGGGTGCGCGAGGTTACCTGCTGAAAGGGAACGTCCGCACAGAACTGCTGGAGGCAATTCGCGCGGTCCATGCCGGACGCAAGCGAATACCGCCCGAGATCGCTGAGGAGCTTGCTGAGCACGCCGCCGACGATCAGCTGAGTTCACGTGAAATTGATGTGCTTCGTTTGATTGGCGCAGGCAATGCGAATAAGCAAATCGCGGACAAGCTCTCGATCGGAGAAACCACGGTCAAAAATCACATCTCCAACATACTCTCCAAGCTGGGCGCCAACGATCGTGCGCATGCCGTCACCATTGCCCTGCAGCGCGGGATCATCGAGCTAGAGGTACCCCAAAAGTAGCACTCAAAAACCCTACTCTTAACCCTTTCGATGTCTTTCCAGGATCACTAGCATGAGATCAGTAATCGGAGGACGTGTCTGCAACGTCTGTTTTCCACATTCGCCGAAGGCTGGCCCGGCGCTGGTCTTTTGCTTCAGCGCGTGCTGGCGAGCACGATTCTGCTATATTTCGGCGCCTTGCATGTCCTTGAAACCGCTAAATTAGTGCCCAGCCTACCTTATTTGATTGCGGCGGTCGCGGGTGTATTTCTCCTGCTTGGCCTCTGGACGCCAGTCGCGGGAATCACGATTGCTGCCGTCGAGGTCTGGATATTCTTGGCGTCGTTGGGCAATTCGCTGACCGCAATCATGCTGGCTGGCCTGGGCGCCACGGTGGCGATGATCGGACCCGGATTGTGGTCCATTGATGCCCGACTTTACGGCAGAAAGCACCTCGAAGACCCGCGACACTAGACAACGTTCAATCCTCCAAAAGTACCAATGCTTATTCCCCCCAAAGCGTAACGTTCAATCCTCCAAAAGTATGCAATCTCCCTCTGCAGGAAGTGCAAGCTGAGAACGCCACCATATTCCCAGACCACAATCACCAGATCTGACCTTGTGAGCAGGCGCAAGTTGTTCCACACTCACCGCATAAACAAGCCTCACTTGAGTTGGAGGCGCTTATGTGGAAGATCACAACTCGCGGTTTCACGCTACAGGAAGTTCTAATCATGGCTGAAATGAATGTTGCAACCGCACTGATAGCGACCGAGAAAGGCGAGCGAACCATCTGGCACAGCCGAGCGCATCGAGATTCACGAGGATCTAGGAGATTGTCATGGCAAAAGTAATTGAGTTTTACATACCCAAGAACTTTCGGAAACCGTTGCGGACGATGGCTCAGCCGCAACTCGGAAAAATCATCGAGTTTTGCCCACAGACGAGGAGATTAGCTTACTTGCTACCGACCATTGCGGATTGAGAGGAAATATGACGTTCATTCCCACACAAACCGGCTTTATGAGTCTGGAAGATTCCGAAAAACTGTTACGCGCGATCTTCCCGAACTATCCCAGCCTGGAACCGCGCTATCCCGCGCCAGCTCTGGAACCGATTTCCCAGGACAGCGCAGATCGGAGCAGTCAGCTATGTTTCGCATGACTGCCGAAACCCGCCCTGCGTTCACATTCACGGAAATTCTCACTATGGCGGCCATGAACGTGGAAACTACCCGCTTGGTATCTGGAGACCGCGTCCGATCTGTGACTGCGGCAACGCAAAGAGGATATTTCTCTGCTAGTCAGTTTCTTCGTACAAAGGTTCGCAAAGCATTTTACGTGTAAAAGTATGGAGGAGACTATGGGCGCGACCGTTGCTTTCACAGACCTCGAAGGCTTCGCAGGAACAAGTTTTCCGAACGTGAGTGGCTTCGAGACCGATCAGTTCTATCTCGAACCAGAAATTAGCCCTGAGTACAGCTTCGAAGACATTGTTGGCCAGAGCTCGGCTCTTCGGAAAGTCTTGGAACAAGTCGCCATCGTCGCGCCGACCGATTCCACCGTCCTGCTTCACGGGGAAACGGGCACAGGCAAAGAGTTGGTCGCACGCGCCATTCACAACCTCAGCACCCGTCGCGACCGCACTTTTGTGCGCATGAACTGCGCGGCCATTCCCTCCGGACTGCTGGAAAGTGAACTGTTTGGTCACGAGAAGGGTGCCTTTACGGGTGCGCTGCTGCAAAGAAAGGGTAGATTCGAGCTCGCGGACAGAGGCACGCTATTTCTGGATGAGATCGGCGACATCAGCCTGGAGCTGCAGCCGAAATTGTTGCGGGCCGTGCAGGAGCAGGAGTTCGAGCGCCTGGGAAGCACCAGGACGATCCAGGTCAATGTGCGGCTCATTGCCGCGACCCACCGCGACCTTGGGGCTATGATCCGGGAGGAGAAGTTCCGCGAGGATCTTTTCTATCGCTTCAACGTCTTCCCGATTGAGATTCCTCCTCTTCGCGAGCGGCGCGAGGACATTCCACTGCTGGTGAACTATTTTGTCTCGAAACTATCTCGGCGGATGCGAAAGCAGATTGTTTCGATATCAAGGCAAGCAATGGAGATCCTGACGAACTGTGTGTGGAAAGGCAACGTCCGGGAATTGGCAAACTTCATCGAACGAGCGGTCATTCTTACGCGCGGTGAAGAGTTAGAGGTGCCGGTAGCGGAGCTTCGCTGCTCTTCTGAAGCGGCTTTTGTTGCCGCGTCGACCTCTAGCTTTCGACAAGCGGAATGCAGTGTGATCGTTGAGGCATTGAGAGCCGCGTCGGGGCGGATTGCAGGCAAGGGCGGAGCCGCCGAACGGCTGGGCTTGAAGCGTACCACGCTGCAAAATAAAATTCGGCGACTCGGCATCACAAAAGCGCATTACCAGAACTAGCCTGATCGCGTCCGCGAGTGCGGACAAGCAAATTGCAGACCAGCTCTCAATCATGGAGGAAACCGTCAGGAGTCGGGCCAGTGTATCCTCTCTAACCTGGGCGCGAGCGATCAAAGGCATGCCGTCATGCCGAACAAGGTGAGGTACTCGTGACCGCATCCGTACATCTGACCTATACCGGAGTGCTCCTTGCGGTTTTTGCCGAACAACTCTGCCTGCCTATTCCGTCAGTAGTTTTTCTCATGGCTGCAGGTGCTCTTTCGTCACAGGGACAAATGCGAACCAGTATCATTGTTTTTCTGGGAGTTTCGGGCTGTCTCGCAGCGGACGGATGTGGTTCTGGTTAGGCCGCCGCTGGGGTTCTCGGGTAATCCGGCTACTCTGTCGCTTTACGACGGACCCGCGAAGATGCTCGCAGAATGTCGCTGAAAAGTTTCGCCGTTATGGTCTTCCTATATTGTGTGTGGCGAAATTTGTCCCCGGACTGAATTTCGTAATGCCGCCGCTTGTGGGAGCGGAAGGAGTGTCGCCCGCCGGTTTCCTTCCCCTCGATGCGTTAGGTGCCTTCTTCTGGTCAGCGTTCTACGTAGGACTGGGCTATCTGTTCTCCAATGAAGTGGATGTTGCAATGCGTTGGGTCAAACACTTTGGCACGGTGCTCGGCATCGTGATGATGGCTTCCATCAGCGTCTACGCGGGTTGGCGCGGACTGCTTCTGGTGCGTATGATGCGCCGCCTTCGGGTGCGCAGCATCAGTCCGGCGATGCTCGCCCGCAAACTGAGATCCAAGAGCAAGGTCGCGGTGCTCGACCTATTGGACTTCGAAGCACAAACCGGCAGGGGAAGCCCGGAGGCTATTCCGGGCGCTCTCAGAGTCGACCCCTCTCGCTTGCGGACGTCTCCACATATCACTGTTCCGGATAACGTTGACATAATTCTCTATTCATCTTCGGGAGGCGATACGGTACCCGCGCGAGCCGCCTTAGCGTTGCAGCGGATAGGCGTTAACAATGTATGGGTGCTGGAAGGTGGACTCAAGGCGTGGCGTGAACAGGGGCTCCCTCTTTCTAAGACCCCCGAAGCACCCGAAGTCGCTGCAGGGCGCGTGGGAGTTAAGTTGCCAACGCCGTGACTAGCTCGAATTGGCGGGAGAGCGGACTTCGACTAGAAATGAGTTGCCGTCGCGGCGACTTCCAACTGCGCCGGCTTCAGCTCGTTGCGCTTGAACTTGGAGAGACCAGTGGCGGGCGACGCCAAGACAAACGAATTGGAAAATGTAACCACGTTACCCGTGGGC
Source organism: uncultured Acidobacteriota bacterium (assembly GCA_963762385.1). Taxonomy (GTDB): domain Bacteria; phylum Acidobacteriota; class Terriglobia; order Terriglobales; family Acidobacteriaceae; genus JABDBE01. Next base: position 1,744,057 of record CAVXKN010000004.1, read on the forward strand.
TGCTGAGTTCGAGTGTCGATCTCTTTCAGCTGGAATTGCAGCCAACCGATATCTGTAACGTCGCCGGTCACGCCCGAAATCTGCACGCGGTCCCCGATCCTTATTCCGCGCCTTCCCACCAGCACGAAGTAACCGACGGCGGAAAGAATTACACTTTGAAGTGCAACCGCAACGCCTGCCGCCAATAGCCCAAAGAAAGTGGCCAAAGAGGTCAAATCCGACGCAAAGGCAAACGCGGCGACCGCTCCAATAGAGGACCAAAGGACAACCCTCTGGATCACCAGGGCGATGTGGCGGCGATCAGTGTCACGCATATGACGCCGCGTCACTCTGCGCAAGAGCGCACCGATGATCACAAGCGCAGCAATCACCAGGGCAGCACCGAGGACGTGTGAGATTAGGTTCCTCCATGTCTTCTTATCTTCAGTAATGACGGCGGCACGCCAGCTTTTCAGGTGCGATGTGTATGCAGCGAGCAATACCCTTTGCTTGTCCAACGCCACGATCGCTGGAGACATTGTCTTGACCAAAGCTGCGAGCTCATCGAGTCTGCTTTTCTGCCGCTGCAGTTCGGTGAGATCACTCGCCTGAAGGGCATTCTCAGCGACCGCTGGCAGACGTTTATTAATGGCGGCCAGGAAGGGAATCCGCAGTGCATCAGAAGATTGCCTCAGAGCATCAGTGCGGCGGATCTCGTCGTCCAGAATGCTAAGTTTTCTTCCCAGGGCTGATACTTCTGAGCTGAGGGCGAGGATTCCGGACTCGCCCGACTTGGCAGATAAAGAAAAGGCCGAAGCTTGCGTTTGTGATGCCACGGTCGTTGGGCTGGTCGCATCGGGAACAGTTCGGGCGAGGTCGTCGATAGTAGATGCCAAATCTCCGGTCTCGCGACTTGTGAAGGCTTGCATAAATTCAACTAATTGCCGGAGGGTGGCCAATCCCGCCTGCAAGACATCCAGTCGGCTCTGCGTCGCATCCAGCGCGGCCTGCAGCTCATGACGGTGGGCACCCAGCGCCGTCTTGATGTTTTTGTTGATTACCTCGATTTCCTCGCTTGCTTGACGCCTCTGCAACTCGGTATTGTTTTCCAACTGCACAAACTGTGCGAGGTCCGGCGAGCCGGTTGCAATCGCCGTGCTCCCTTTTTTGCTATCCGCGGCGGACATCGCGGAAAACTGCGCGTCAGCTTTAGCGAAATCAAACGATAGTTGGACAATCTGTGCTGCACCCGGGCGACTGTCTTCCAGGAACACAAGATCGACTGGCTCAGTTGCAATCAGGCGCTCGAACGCGCAATGGCGATACCAATCGATTGACTCGGTCAAGAACGTAATCACTTGTTGGTTTGAGGGGAGATCGGATACTGCCGGTGAAATTTGGGCGGAGAGCCCGACCGTAATCATTGCCATCACGGTCAGATAGCAAAATATGCGTAGCTTCAAATTGCTCGAGAGCCGCTTAGATGCGCGGCAGAACGTCATCCACATGGCATCTTCCCCTAATGACCAAAGAACTTGCGGCGTACGTCGGGCCAGAACTCCTTCATGATGTTGAAGGCCGTATCGAGGCTGATCTGTTGACCCCATTTGTTCGCGGTCTTTCCAAGGCTTCGGTCAGCAGCCGGATAGTAGAGATTCGAAATCCCGGCGGCGACGGCATTTCCCACGAGTTCCGAAGTGTTGAAGTGGTTCTGGCCGTCATCGTTGCGGGTGATGAATTCCCGGCTGACGGCATATCCCGTCCGTTTGAGAAAGCCTCCCTCTCCTTTGGTGAAGTAACGGGGATCTTGATGCAGGATGGTAGGGAATATGCCTTCCGTCATCACATTGCCGATGGCTTGATCGGCAAACGCGCCGCCGTAATACTTGCTAAAGCCCTTCGCGCCTTGTCCGAAAGAACGGTATTGATCCTGCGCCATTGATGATCCCGCGAATACTCCGGCAACCAGGAAAGCCGTCGGATCGAAGGAGTCGTCAAAAGCCAGTTTGAATTTTTGGTCCCGCGTTAACGGCTGGAACTCAGTCGCACCCTCATCGCTACGGTAGTTGGGAATTACCCACATGATGTGGTGCTGTCCATAGTCGCTCACGCCGGAACTCCGTTCAGCTTTCCATTGCGGGGATTCGGGCGCATCCCGGAGCGTTAGATTTTGCTGGCACAGAGCAAGATCGCGGCCGAGAAACAGCATCAAGCTGGCTACTAGCATCTTTCGAACTCTTACAAGAAAACTTTTGCGTGTCATTTGTGTTAGTGCCGCATGGGGCGAACAAGCCGGAAGATCCGCGTGACAGTAAGCATTAACCTCGAGCGATCGAGGGAGTGGCTGACGTGTGATCGAAGACCATCCAGCGAGACATGATCGTGAACGCCATCGCAAGCCAGTTCACCGCATCGACCGGGCGCGGTGGCGCTCGACCGGGGAGTTATAGCTCGCCTGGTTCGCCCATTCCCATTCTGCAAGCCAGTTTCTGCAGCATCTCCCTTCACATTGGAACTCAGACATTCTTCCTCCGCATTGTGGACAGACCAAGTTGATGATCGAGGAAATGATCTGGGCGTTCGATTCGCCCGGTAGTGTGTCAACGTTTCTCATAATCGCTCTCCTATCTAGAGATCCAACAAACAACACGAGGGGCAGGCACGGGCCACGAAGAACGGAAATGTGCCGCGCAGGTCTTCTCCACTCTCGGGCCTCCAAGCTGGTTGGCTGCGGAGTCCGTCTTGGCCCTATGGCTGCCGCCTCGCTGAGCAGTGAGGGTGCACGTGCAATGCCAATGCCGATTTAATGAATGGGAGCCAATAACGAAGCTGTTCCTGCGTGTGCTGCATCTCGAATGTCACAGCGATTGCCCTGCGTTAGGCATGTGTGCCCGGATGCGGTCGCCACTTGGGCGCAGCCTGCGCGCTGAGCGGCGCATCTGAAACGGACGCGCTGCAAAGACATGAAACGCCAACTCGCCGAGACTCTACCTGGCGCGTCGACTATTGGCATCTAGATTGCGTTCCAATGCGGATGTTAAGGACAAGCTCCTGTCTTGGCGTACAGTCGGTTTCTGGCGACTGATTGCGGAGCCAAAGGAGCAAATAGAAGGAGTGAATCATGCGGAGATTAATCGCCATAATCGCACTGTGTTTCGTGACATTTCCTGGTCTTTGCCAATCCACGTCAAAGTACCAGACAGCAACCATTATTGAGGTGAAGCCTCATCAAAGTGCCGGAGATCTCGCATCTGACGCCATCAGCTATGACGTTTCCGTCAAAGTGGGTGACACAGTTTACGTTGTACTGTACACGCAACTGTTGGGCGAAATCCCCGCGAAGTACGCAACAGGGCGCGAACTGCTAGTGCTAGTCGAAAAAAACGCAATTACTTACAACGACATGCTGGGTCGTTCGCTTCAAGTGCCGATAGAAAGCCAAAGACCCGCTACGGAGCCTAAGCACTCGAAATAGCTCGCGCTGCCGCCGTCTGAGGCGTGGCGCACACGGAACCGACAAGTTCGCTGGTTCGGCAGCAATTTTGAAATGGAAGAGTTAAGAGTTGCAAAACACCGTTCAAAAGCGCTATCAGCCGGTGTATTACCAATTGCAGCTCGCATGAGGAGCCGATGAAGTCTCGACAGGTTTTTATTGCGATTCTGATTTTCGCCACAATGTGGCAAACTGCGGTCGCCCAGCCCAAGAAAAAGAAGAGCCAGGCGGAGGCGCTTCCGCCGGCGAGCATTCTGGTGGGCAGCAGCATGCAGTCCAACCCTCTTACATCCAATTTGATTGCGCTCAACCCGGAAATGCCCTTGGGCCCACAGGACGTTCTCAAGTCATACGAAATCGCGATGAGCTTGGTAGCGGACAAGACATCGAGCGATTTCGCGGTAATCGTGCAGGCTCAACAGGCAAATCAAATTACCCGCGAACAGGCGGAATATCTTCTGCAGCAAACTTATCAGGTGGCAATGATGCAATATCAAGTGCTTAGCGCACTCCATGATGTTCTGAAACATGACATTGACGAAGCAACACAGCAAGCGAAGAGTTCATTGAAAACGACCAGCTCCGATACGGTTCTCGTGGTTCCTTTTCCGGGATCCGTCTCTCCATACAGATGAAGTCGAAATTTCAGCTCGCCGGGGTCGCATGGAACTTCACTTGCTTCGGTGGGGACAGAGGAGCGCAAACATAGCATGCGATACCTGGAGAAATTAAGTGAGGTCGTCGCCCTGGACTCGACGAAGCCTTCACCCACAGAGATGCAATCTGTTCTGTCGCATGGCCTACCGTCTCTCCATCGGTACGCCTGTAGGCTTTTGGGGAATAAAGATGATGCCGAAGATGCGGTACAGGATGCGCTGTTGGCGGCTCTTAAGCATTTAGACCAATTCAGAGGCGAGGCGCAACTTTCCACGTGGCTGACCACTATTGTCATCAATTGTGCCAGAATGCAATTGCGCAAGCGGTTACGCTACATCCACGTATCCCTCGATTCACGAATCGGAGAAGACCAGAAGTGTTCGCTCTCCGATATTTTGGTGGACCATCGACCCAATCCCGAAGATGAGTGCCACAGGTCTACTCTGAATGCGAGGTTGATGAAATCAGCGGCACAACTATCGCCGACTCTTCGGAAGACGTTTCAGCTCCGGTTTGTGGATCATCTTTCGATCTGCGAAACTGCTCGCGTTCTGGGAGTTCCCACCGGAACCGTGAAAGCGCAAACAGCTCGGGCAAAGGCTAAATTGCAGAAGTTAGTAAGAGGAATACTCCACACGGGATCTCGTTCTCGTGGACGCCGCCGCTAGCACAAGAATTCGATACCCGCGCCGAAATTGTCTGACGCAATCTTCTTCGCATGAGCCGATCCGCAGGTCCAATCGCTCGCGCAGACCGCATTGCTTAAGCTGGCCCAGAATGTAAAGCTCAGTTGAAGACCCGACGCAATTTTCTCAGACACGATGTCGAACTACCAACAGGGTCCATGGTTTCTTGACGTATAAGCAACCACCCCGGGCCGTCCTGACCCAATAGGGTCAAGATCCAAGCACAGCTGACCTCACCTGCCCGTATTCGGGCGCGACTGCCCTGATAGTGTCTAGACGGTCCGCATCATCAGAGCATCTCCGCCGCAAGTCTTTGACGTGTCTAGTATTACGACTACCCGTTAACGGCCTTACGCTTGCCACTAACAGTTTCGTCTTGATCTTGGCAATTGTCCGTCATGAAAAATTCAGGACATTTTGCTAAGGAGGAGCCGATTCCGTTGCTCGATCACAACAGCAAGCGCGTGGATAAGCCGGACATCAATATTGTTGCCAGCGAACATGGCGCTCTGGCGTCTTTGAAGGGCCGCATTGATATCGATTCCTCTCCAGCAGTGCGAGACCAGCTTATTGCCTTTTTGCACGCGCCACATCCGAGGACAGTGAGCATTGACTTGTCGGGCGTCACCCATCTCGACAGTTCTGGCGTTGCCACTTTGATCGAAGCGTTAAAGATCGCACGAAACTGCAAAACCGAGCTTCGGTTGCAGGGATTGCACGATCGCTTACAGCGCCTGTTCGAGGCGACCGGCATTCTATCCCTGTTCAATGAGGCATTGGGAAATGAACCACTCTGAGTGCGAGGCGGCTTGATGGCCAATTTTCTCGAAATTGCCGGCAAAGAGACCATTAGTCAACTCGACTATGTTGGGAGTCTGAATATTCAATGGTGGGCCACCCTGCGTGGGATGCGCGCGGCTTTGCCCTTGGTAGGAAATCGACATCGGTGGCGAGCAGCCGTTCAGCAGATGCTAGAGATCGGGGTTGACGCGATGCCGATGGTTGCCCTGTTGGCCATGTGCAGCGGATTCATCCTGGCTATGCAAGGAGCATCTGAGCTGCGGCGGTTTGGGGCTTTGCACTACGTGATCGAGTTAGTCGCAGTCGGCTTCACGCGCGAACTTGGACCGCTGTTGACTGCGACCGCAGTGAGCGGACGCTCTGGATCTTCATTTGCAGCCGAGATCGGCACCATGAAGGTGACGGAAGAAATCGATGCGCTTAAGGTCATGGCCTTCGAACCGGTAGAGTTCGTGTTAGCGCCAAAGTATCTGGCAGCACTGGTCGCAGTCCCGTGTCTCACCATCGTCTCAACCCTCTTCGGTATTCTCGCCGGTGGCCTATTTATGTTCTTCAGCACGCACCTTGGTCTCCTGCTCTATTTCCGATACGTGCTGAACTCAATTGAGTTGCGGGATGTGGTGGCCGGGATGATTAAGAGCTTGGCATTCGCCACCATTATTGCCCACGTGGGATGCCTTGAAGGACTTCGAGTACGCGGCGGGCCCGACGCGGTGGGCCGCTCGACAACTTCGGCGGTCGTGCGATCAACGTTCCTGGTCATCATCGCCGATGCGGTATTCACTACCATCTTTTACTTCACGGGGAAAATGTAAATGTCCATAATCTCGGTGCGAGATCTGGTAGTGGAATACGATGGCCGGCGTGTGCTCGATGGTATGAACCTTGACATCGAGCCAGGTCAGATCACGGTTCTGCTTGGAGGCAGCGGTTCAGGAAAGAGCACATTGTTGCGGCAAATTCTTGGTCTCGAGCATCCGAAGTCGGGAACAGTCTCGATCAAAGGCACAGACATCACGCGCTGCTCAGAGGCGGATTTGAACCAGGTCCGACGCTCGATCGGAGTGGCCTTTCAAAGTGCGGCTTTGTTCAATTCGCTGTCACTCGAAGACAACGTCGCACTCAACTTGCGGGAGCACACTGCACTCGCTCCTTCAATCATTGACCTGATCGTTTGGTTGAAGTTGGCGGTGGTGGGCCTGGCGGATTTCGGCAAACTGCACCCGCAGGAGCTCTCAGGAGGCATGAAGAAGCGTGCGGCTGTCGCCCGGGCTCTGGCATTGGATCCTGAAATCCTGGTGCTGGACGAGCCCTCGGCGGGCCTCGACCCTATCGTGGCGGCTGAACTGGACGAACTGATTCTGTTTCTCAAAGAGGCTTTCCAGATCACGGCGCTGGTCGTCACCCATGAGTTGCCCAGCGCCTTCCGAATCGCCGACCGGATCGCGATGCTGTTCGATGGAAGGCTCCTCGCAGTGGGCACAAAAGATGAAATACGCGCAAACCAGAATCCACGCGTGAGGCAGTTCCTCAACCGTGTGCCGGCCAACCCGGTGCATACGCCGGCATTGGCCTCCTATCTGGAACGGTATGTGCAAAGCCAGGAGGCAAAACCATGACCACCGAAGCAAAGGTCGGTGCGTTCGTCCTCAGTTGTTTCGCGGTGCTCGCGTTCACTGTGATTTACCTGTTGAACGCGCAGTACAGTGGCGGCACCGTGCACTATCGCACTTACTTGCGATATGCCGGAGGGCTTGAGCCCGGAGCTTCCGTGCTGTATGGAGGAATGAACGTGGGCAAAGTTACAGCCGTGCGACCCGGGGCTGCGGATCCAACCCGAATCGAGATTCTCCTGGAAGTCAAGAAAGACACTCCGCTAAATGAGAAATCAGTGGCCAAGCTTGGCTTCGTCAGCGTGATGAACAGCGCGGCCTTGTCGATCACAACCGGCACCGTTGATGCCAAGCGTCTTCCTCCAGAGTCAACCATAGCCTCACAAGAAGCGGCCAGCCTGGATGAGATCGCCGGGAAACTGGCAACCGTTGCGGATAGCGCGAATACGCTCATCACGCAGGCACAGGGGGAGTTCAATGATGTCAGTGGGAACGTGAATCATCTGCTTGGCAACCTGGACACAATGACTGGACCGCGCAATCAGAAAAAGGTCCAAGCCATTCTGGACAACATTGACCGATTGGTAGCGGACGAGCGCCCAAAGATTGACCGCCTTACAGACCAACTGGCCAGGGTTAGCGAGCATGCGGATGACACCATTCAGAATGTGAATGGTACGGTGACGGATTTGCGCGCTCCCATGCGGAAAGACCTAGCTGAATTACAGACAACGCTGGAAGAGGCCAAAGGCTTGCTGCAGTCGATGCAGGTCATAGTACGAGCCAATGACTCCAAAATTGACGACACGGTAGAGAATCTGCGCGACGCGGCCGACAACCTAAATCAGTTTACGAATTCGATAAAGCAGCGTCCCTGGAGCTTGATACGCACTAAGCAAGCCGGGGAACGCCAGGTTCCGAAATAGTGGTCAACGTGGAGAAACGATTATGAAAAAACTTCCGGTGGCGCTTGCATTGATGGTGACGCTGTTACCCGCTCTGTCCGGATGCGGCAGAGTGAGATACCCCGCATATTACACGCTCAATTTGCCGGCTCCGCCGGATCCGCCCGCTGCGGAAAACGTCCGAACCTCAATCGCGGTACGGGAATTCCAATCTCCCAATTATCTAAGGCAAGGACCTATTGTGTATCGAACAACGCCCGAGGAAATCGGATTCTACGAATATCACCGCTGGGCGGCAGATCCGCGTACGCTTTTGACTAGCGCCGTCATCGATCATCTGCGCGCCGGCGGTCAGTTCTCCATGGTCTCTATGTATGACGGCCGTCCGAACAACGACTACGTTTTCAGCGGCAGGTTGGAAAAGCTGGAAGAGGTGGATTACCAAGCCGGGGTCAAGGTCGAGGTTGCAATCTCCGCACAAATCACCCGAGTCGCGACCGGTGCAACAGTCTGGAGCAATGCTGTTTCCGAAACTCGACCGGTGTCCCAACGAAATGTACCCGGGGTCGTTTCCGAGATGAATCGGACAGTGGACTTAGCCATCAACAAACTCCTTTCTACGGTTCCGGCGCCGCTGGCGAGTGAGAGATAGGAATATCAAGTGGAATGAGAGCGCCGAGGTTAAAATCTCTTGCGGAATGATCCGCATGTCGTTGCGGTGGGAAATTGATTGGCAGATACTTAAAAGCACAAAAATCGGAATCCTGTACTCGGAATCCTGTACGAAGACCAGGTTGCTCGCATCTGTAAACCGAGAATTCCGGAGAGCACACGCGTCATGACCATCACCGAAGATCGATATCGAATGCTGCTAGGCGCGTCCACTGCCCTAGCCGATCAGCCTACGGTAAAAGCCGTCCTGCAAAGCCTGCGAGGTGTTCTGTCCAGCACTTCCAGATTGCACGGCGCCGAACTCTACGTGCTAAGCGATGACGGCGAAAGTTTGTATAGCTTCGAATTTGATCGAGACGCGGACGCTCCCGCAATTAAACGTGGAGCCAAATTGTTACGCATTGGTCTGGTGGCGCAAGTGCTGGACGAACAGAAACCGGTGTTTATTCCAGACCTGTCGCCGGTAATGTTGGAACATCCTGACATGGCTCCTTTTGCAGCCGAAGTTGCCGGACGAAGCGCCTATTTGTTCCCAGTATCGACCGCGCAAAAACGCTACGGAATTCTGTCAACGCCAAAGTTGCAGAGCCAGCAATTTGCCCCCGAAGACGTCGAGATGCTCAGTGCCCTGGCCTCCCACGTTGCAGTGGCGCTCGAGTGCGCACTGGCAAGAGATACCGTGGAGCGATACCACCGAGAGGTCGTGAAGCAGCGAGATCGGCTCAGCTTGTTGCTGGAAATCAACAACCATATTGTCAGCAAGCTGGAAGCCGAGGAACTGTTTCAGGCCGTGGCAGGGTCGATGCGCAAGCACTGGGGCAACGATCTCACGTCATTGTGGCTTTTTAACAAGCAGTCGGGCAGTTTGGAACGTAGATTTCTCGATTTCCCGACTGGAAAGGGCTTTCTCGAGAAGGTTGTTGTCGTCGAGCCCACGAAGCTATGGAGCGAATGGTCGCACCTCCGCACGCCACAGTATTACTCCACAACGGAAGCAGATATACCTCCAGCCCTCCGCGAGGCGTCCCGAGCTGAATCCCTCCTCTCGGCCGTCCTGGTGCCACTGATGGGAGCCGATGGTCCCCTAGGCCTGTTGACCATGTGCAGTCGCAAGGCTGATGGGTTCAACGAGGCGGACCGCGACCTGCTGTCACAGATCGGCACCCAAACATCTCTGGTCCTGGAGAACGCTCTCGCCTATGGGCGGCTCCGGGCATCGCGCGACGATCTGGAAGAGCAGCGCCTCTACCTCGAATCAGAAATCGAATCGGAGTACAACTTCGAAGACATAGTCGGTAAGAGTGCCGCGATCCGCAAGGTGCTGGACCAGGTCGCGATCGTTGCGCCCACCAGCTCCACCGTGCTACTGCACGGCGAGACCGGTACTGGCAAGGAGCTGGTAGCCCGAGCACTTCATAATCTCAGCCCGCGGCGGGAGCGCACATTTGTCCGCCTCAACTGCGCGGCGATTCCTTCGGGTCTGGTGGAAAGTGAACTGTTCGGCCACGAAAAGGGCGCTTTCACCGGGGCGCTCATACAAAAGCGAGGCCGCTTTGAGCTGGCGGATCGCGGCACTCTTTTTCTTGACGAGATCGGCGACATCACCATGGATTTGCAACCGAAACTCTTGCGTGCCCTGCAGGAACAGGAGTTTGAACGCCTCGGCAGCACCAAGACCATCCACGTTGATGTTCGTCTGATTGCGGCCACCCATCGCGATTTGGAAAGCATGATCCGCAATAATCAGTTTCGCGAGGACCTTTTCTACAGGCTGCGAGTGTTTCCCATCGAAATCCCCCCGCTGCGCGAACGGCGCGAAGACATTCAGCTCCTGGTCCACTTTTTTGTGTCGCGTCTCTCCCGCCGTATGCAAAAGCGCATCCGGTCTGTCCCGAGACCCGCGATGGAAGCCTTGATCAATGCCGATTGGCCAGGAAATATCCGCGAGCTAGAGAACTTCATAGAACGCTGCGTGATTCTCACGCAAGGAGACGAATTGAATGTCCCACGAGCAGAGCTGACGAGATCCGCTGGCCGCACTGTTATTGCGGCAGCGTCGACCTTCGAGCAAGCTGAGCGGCAGGCAATCCTCGATGCTTTGAAAGGTGCGTCCGGAAGAATTGCCGGCAAGGGTGGAGCGGCAGAGCGCCTCGGCCTTAAGAGAACTACGCTGCAGAACAAGATGCGCAGGCTAAGTATCACTCGCGCTGATTATTCGGCTTGATCGCATTCGGTGCGTGAGCCCACATAAGGGCGGATGACGGAGCTCTTCCTCTCCACGAACCAATCTCCAAAAGCTTGCAACACAATGCCTCGCAATCCCCAGCACCAGCCGCATTCTTACTTCTTCGAATTGAAATAGCTGCCTGATGCAGCTCGGTCGTTCATCGCCGCAGTGCCCGGATGCGGGCACTTGCGAACGGTTGCCTCAGTACCGAACCAATGAACTCAGCAATTTGCCCGAGATTGTCTTTGGCCACGTTGTTGCACGTTAGTGTTTCGGAGGGAGATCAGCGATGAAATGGAATGACATCCTTGACATCCTGGACCGTCCCAGTCACCGGTATGCGACCGTGGAGGACGTCCGCAAGATCTTCGCGGACTACCATGATGCACTGCACTGGCTCGCCGGTTTCTTGATTGGTGACAAGCTCGCCGCCGCGTGCATCATTGACGCTTGCAATATCGCAGAGCGTCAAGGTCCTGAGTTCCATGAATGGCTCGCTCACTGGGCCGCGCGAGCGACCCTTCGTTGCGCGCTCCACAAGCAGGAGGCAGACATCGTCGAGTTCGCTCCCACGTACGAGAGATTCGAAGGCGTTCACGGGAAGCGATCGCCACTTTCACCGGAAGATCTTCAGCTTCTTGTCGAAGAATCGGACGGCCTGCGGGCTCGACTCGACATCCTTTGTCGCTTCGTGCTCATCATGCACGGCATTGCCAAGGAATCCTGCGAAGAGGTTGCCGCGCAACTCGAAGTGAGCCCGAGCGCCGTCGAGCGAGCATATTGCGTTGCATTTGACACGCTCCAACTCATGTCGAAAACGATGCTCGGCAACGCGGATACTCCGGCCATGTTGTCGCAGTGACTCACTTTTCGTTCCGATGTTTGCGATCTTTCGCTTGCGTGTGCGTTCGGCCTGCGGCTGATCGCGAAGGCCAACTCCTCAAGGCGGATTCAGCCGCCCTTGATACTTCCTGCGAACCTGCCCGCATGCTGGCACTGCCCGTTCCCGTTGGCGTCTCTTGTTCGAAAGATCCCGAAATCTCAATGAGTTGCGTTGACGAACTCCGGCATTAGACCTGCAATTCCAACTAGCTAGCGATTTGAAGCTGCTAACGGAAGTAAGAGGGGCCATCATGCTACGTGTCCAAACAGAAGAAATAGACGGCGCTTTGATTTGCCGGCTCGAAGGCCGATTCACCGGCAAGGGAGCCGAGGAAGTCCGCACGCTCGTCACGCGCTGCGATAGCAAACTGGAATTAGTTGTCGATCTTACGGACGTGATGTTTGTCGACGCCATCGGGGAAGAGGTGCTTTTGTTTGTCAAGAAGCTCGGAGCCCAGTTCGTTGCCGAGACTTCGTATTCCCGGGACGTTTGCGAGCAGCTTTATCTCCCGTTGGTAGGCACGCAAGAACCTAACGCGCACGTATCGAGTGATTCAGACGGAAACGGTCATCGTCCTCCGCGGATGAACTAGCACGCCAAACCGGCGCTCAAGTCCAGCCGTTGCGTGACCCGTCGGCGCGCATTCTGACGCTGTGGGTCCATCGTGAGGATGTTTCATGGCCGCGCGCTCGGATCGTTGGGCTTGGCCGGAGAAAATTCTCCGGCGACGGCGCGCTCGTGCAATTCCCACGGCGACGCACCCGCCCGGCGTGCCGCGACCATCTTTTCGGGATCCACATGCGCCATCATCATTCCGCGCGAGACTCTCAGGTGCTCGGTCGCGGTCCAGGCATCGCTGTAGTTGCTGGCGTTGATCTCGACTCTGTTCTGCTCGGGATCCTCGTAATAAAGCGAGATTCCCACCCCATGGTCGGCAGCCCACAGCGGCAAGACACCTAAATTCTTTAGCCGAACATACGTGCCAAGCAGGTCGTCCAAGGTGACACATTCGAAAGCGACATGTTGCAGTCCGGTGTGGCGGCGTTGGTCGGGATCGACGAATGCCCCACGCACTTCAAAGAATACGAGGCGGTGATCCAGCTGATCGTTGCTGAGAAATGCAAAAGCCGAAAACGGCGCGCGGTCCTGTGCCTCGGGCGGCACCGCCGCACGATGGTTGACGGTCATGCCCAGCACTTTGCGGTACCAGTCAGTCATGGCATCGAGATTAGCGGTGGTAAGTCCGTAATGCTGCAGTTTGGGATGGACGGCGATTTGGGTGTTCATGGAAAGTCTCCTTTTAGTCCGCCATAATAGTTAGCCACCAAACGAATAGATGTTAGGCTCCTAACAATAGTTGCACTCCTAACAATAGTTGCACAATTTTGGCGGTCCGGACTTGCCCGCTTGCGGGTCCCGGAGCGGCCAACTGGAATGTATTGACGTGTCGGATAGTTAGGTGCCAAACTGATTCCGGAGACAGGCCATGAGACTTCTAAAGTCGATCGAGCGTACTCCCGGACCGCCGCCCGCGGTCATGCAGAAGCTTCGCCAGCACCTCTCGGAACCCGAACTGCAGGGTCTGAGAACGGTGTTCACGCTGCGCGCGACTGCTCAGCATGTTGACAACGCGATCAGCGAGTGGATGGCCGGCTCCGTGGGATCGGTCGCACGTTACCAGATCCTGATGGCGCTGTGGGCGAGCAAAGGGAAAGGCATTTCTCACAAGCACATCGTAGCGGCTATGGGCGTGACGCGCGCAACCGTGTCCGGTCTCATGGCAGCTCTCGAGCGCGATGGTTTGGTCAAATCGCAGGTAGACGGCGAGGACCGCCGCAAGCTGATCGCGCGACTGACCGCGAAAGGCGAGGCCGTCATCAAAAAGCAGCACCAGCTGAACCTTGTGAAGTTTCGTAGGATCTTTTCGTCCTTCACTTCAGAGGAACTGTCGACCCTCACGGCAAACCTGCACCGTTTCCGCGAGGCGTTCGCCGCCCCAGCTGAACCCTAGCGATTCCTGCCTCCGACTTCGTGGCCCCATTCCGCTCCCGACATTCCGTCGACACACCGGTGTCTTGCCCGACCGCAGCCCACTTATCTTCGCAACAGATGCTGGAATGATGAGGCCGGTGCCCGCATGAGGGCAGCGCCCATCGACCAGATGTGGGCAGGTTGCAGCGTGCCGGGCGGCTCGCATCTCTGATTCAAGAACTTAGAAGCACTCGAGGTTGGTACAGAACCTGCAATCGCTATGCACAGCGAGCAGCATGAGTCGGTCAATTTCACAGTTGAGGCCAAGTTCAGTGCCCAGTCCCTTAGGAAGAGTGGTTAGAACAGGAGCAAATCGCATGACGATGGTTAACGAAATTCGCAGGAATATTCACAGATTCTTCAACGATGAAAGTGCTTCACCCGTCAGCCTCGGGCGGCAGTTTGCTGAGACGGGTCCCAATAAATGGCCTCATTACACAGTGATTCTGCTCTCCATCACTTTCAGCTTGGCATTCGTTGGATGTGGGCGAGGCCACGCAGCCATGCAACTACCGACACCGGAAGTGTTGGTTGCAACTCCTGTTCAGCAAGACGTGCCTGTGCACGGCGAATGGGTGGCCACACTCGACGGTTACGTCAATGCCGAGATTCGGCCCCAGGTCTCGGGATACATTATCAGCCAAGACTACAAAGAAGGTTCGGTCGTCCGCAAAGGCCAGGTCCTGTTCGAAATTGATCCGCGGCCGTTCCAAACAGCACTCGACCGTGCCAAGGGAGATCTTGCCCAGGCGGAAGCGCAACTGGCCAAGAGCAGTATTGACGTTGAGCGTGACACACCTCTAGCAGAAAAGAAAGCTGTCCCCAAGGAGAAGTTGGACAACGAGGTTCAGGCCAAACTTGCAGCCCAGGCAGCGGTGCAATCAGCCACAGCCGCAGTGGAACGGGCGCAACTCGATCTCGGCTGGACCAAGGTGACCTCGCTCGTCGATGGGGTTGCGGGAATCTGCGAAGTGCAGATGGGCAATCTCGTCGGCCCCAACGCGCACCTGACCTCCGTTTCGCAAGTCGATCCGATCAAAGTTTATTTCCCTGTCAGCGAACAGGAGTATCTGCGGGCGAAGCACATCAGTTCCAGCGGACAGCCAATGGATTTATTCGACAGCTCACCGGAGCTGATCTTGAGCGATGGCACTGTGTATCCGCACAAGGGCAAAGTATTGCTGACTGACAGGCAAGTGGACGCGAACACAGGCACGATTCGTTTAGTCGCGGCATTCCCGAACCCCGGCAATATTCTCCGTCCAGGGCTGTACGGACGTGTACGGATCCAGACCAGCATCGAGAAAGACGCTCTGCTGGTTCCGCAGGCCGCGGTGACACAGTTGCAGGGAAGCTACCAGATCGCACTGGTGGGCAGCGATAACAAGGTTAGTATTCGCGCCGTCAAAGCCGGCGAAAAGATTGGACAAATGTGGGTCATCGAGGAGGGACTCAAACCTGGCGAGCAAGTTGTGGTGCAAGGCCAAGATAAAGTCCGCGAAGGAAGTCTCGTCGCTGTGAAACCCGCAAATCTAGGTTTCGTCGCCGTGCAGCCGGCAAATCCAGCTCAGGAAGGGCAATGATCATGTCGAAGTTCTTCATCAATCGTCCGATTGTCGCACTAGTGATTGCCATCCTGATGGTCATCGTGGGTGTCGTCACAATTGTAGGTTTGCCAGTCGCCCAATTTCCGAACATCGCGCCACCGGAGATCCGCCTTAGCGCGGTCTATGTAGGCGCCGATGCGAAGACGCTCGAGGAGGCCGTAGCCACTCCGATCGAGCAGCAGGTGAACGGCGTCGACAAGATGGATTACATGTACTCGACGAACGCCACCAACAACTCGAATACTCAGTTATTCGTGGATTTCCAGCTCGACACCGATCCCAACATGGATCAGATTCTCACCCAGTCTCGCCAGCAGTTGGCGAACGGCCAAATTCCGCAAGAGGTCCTCAACTATGGAATCGACATCAAGAAATCGATGACCTCGCCAATCATGCTGATCTCCCTGTATTCGCCGCACGGCACACGCGACGCGAAATTCCTGGCCAATTACGCCTACATCAACTTGAAAGACCCCGTTCAACGGTCGTACGGGGTAGGCCAAAGCGACGTCTTCGGCGCGGGACAGTACGCGATGCGCCTATGGATCAAGCCCGACAAGTTGGCGAAATTGGGAATTACTGTCACCGAAGTGGTCAACGCGATCCAAGCGCAGAACAAAGTGAACCCGGTCGGCCAGGTTGGTGGCGAACCGGCGGTGCCAGGCCAGCAATTGACCATGTCGGTGCTGGCCCAGGGGCGTCTGCAGTCGCCAGCGGACTTCGAAAACATCGTGGTCCGGGAAAATCCGGATGGCGGCATTGTCCGTGTAGGCGATGTGGCGCACGCCGAACTGGGCGCTCAGGATTACAGCATGGTGAGCCGGCTGAATAGCAAGCCCGCGGCTACCATTGCCGTTTACCAGTTGCCTGGCTCCAACGCGGTGCAAGCCGTCGACGGGCTCCGCAAGCTCATGACGCAAATGAAGCAGAGATTCCCAGAAGACATGGATTATGTCGTGTCGCTCGACCAGACAGCAGCTGTCAGGGAAGGCATGAAGGAGATCATCTTGACGCTGGTGATCGCCATCGCGCTGGTCATCCTGGTAGTGTATTTATTCCTGCAAGACTGGCGAGCCACCCTCATTCCCCTGCTTGCCGTGCCAGTTTCACTGGTTGGAACTTTCATTCTATTTCCGATTTTTGGCTTTTCCATCAACACGCTTTCGATGTTCGGACTTGTGCTGGCTATCGGCTTGGTAGTAGACGATGCCATCGTCGTTGTTGAAGGCGTACAGAGGCACATCGAAGAGGGCCTGCCGCCGAAAGAAGCCGCGCAAAAGGCGATGCAGGAACTGACCAGTCCGGTCGTTGGCATTGCCCTTGTCCTTTCGGCGGTATTCGTTCCCACCGTCTTCATTCCAGGCATCACGGGACAGCTCTACAAGCAATTTGCTATCACGATTGCGATTTCGGTGATTCTCTCGGCGTTCAACGCTCTCACGTTAAGTCCAGCCTTAGCCGGACTTCTGCTCCGGCCCAAGAAAGAAAGCCATGGCCCGCTCGCCAAGTTCTTCGACTGGTTCAACCGGAAATTCGATGCCGGCACCAAAGGCTACGTTCATGCATCGAGCATCGTGGTCCGGAAAGGCGCCTTCGCCTTAGTCGTGCTGGTGCTGTTTGTGGTGGGTGGGATATTTTTCGGTCGCAAGCTCCCTTCCAGCTTCCTCCCCGATGAAGATCAGGGCTACATGTACATGAACATGCAACTGCCGGAAGGCGCTTCTCTGGAGCGCACACAGGAAGCTTCAACTGAGGTCGAAAAGATCTTGGGCTCCACGCCAGGCATCGATCATTACACCAGCGTCATTGGTTTCAGTCTGCTCAGTTTTACCCGCAGCAGCTATACCGCTTTCTATTTCGTCCAGTTGAAGCCTTGGGAAGAACGCAAAACGACCGAGGAGTTGTACAAGGTCATTTGGGCGCGATTGAACCAGAAGCTCATGGCGATGCCGCAAGGCACGATGTTTGCATTTTCACCGCCCCCCATCCCCGGCGTCGGCACCTCCGGCGGAGCCCAGTTCGTCCTGGAAGACCGCTCCGGAAAAGACATTGAATTCCTCTCCAGCAACGTGGACAAGTTCTTGGCCGCGGCACGGAAACGTCCCGAACTGGGGATGGTAAGCACGACTTTTGTGCCCAGGGTTCCGCAGCAATACTTGACGGTTGATAAAGAGAAGGTACTGAAGCAGGGTGTGCCTATCAGCGATGTCTATCAAACT
Source organism: uncultured Acidobacteriota bacterium (assembly GCA_963762385.1). Lineage (GTDB taxonomy): Bacteria > Acidobacteriota > Terriglobia > Terriglobales > Acidobacteriaceae > JABDBE01. The sequence continues at coordinate 1,761,830 of CAVXKN010000004.1, forward strand.
GTCCAGGCCTACATGGGTGGCCTGTTTGTGAATTACTTCAACCAATTTGGACGCACCTGGCAGGTCTATGTGGAAGCGGAGGCGCCGTATCGCGCCACGGTGAAAGATATCGGCCAGTTCTATGTGCGCAATAAGAATGGGGACATGGTCCCCCTTACCGCGTTGACCAACTTTGAATCGCGTGTCGGACCCGAATTCACCATGCGCTACAACGAGTACAGATCCGCACAGATCAACGCCATAGCTGCTCCCGGTTACAGCTCCGATCAAGTCACGGCGGCGCTGGAAGATGTCTTCCACCAGACGATGCCACCGGAAATGGGTTTCGATTACATGGGCATGTCGTTCCAGGAACAGAAGGCGCGCGAAGGCGTGCCAACATGGGTCATCTTTGGGATGTCATTCCTGTTCGTCTTCCTGATCCTGGCCGCACTGTATGAAAGCTGGTCGCTGCCCTTTAGCGTGTTGCTGAGCACACCCATTGCTGTATTTGGGGCCTTCGCCATCCTATGGCTGCGACGCGCAGTGCTCGGCCTTATTTATCCGCCCTTCATGGTGCAGATCGAGAACGACGTTTACGCCCAAATCGGTTTGATCATGCTGATCGGTCTGGCTGCCAAGAACGCGATTTTGATCGTGGAATTCGCCAAGGAGGAGCATGAAGTCAATGGTAAGCCGCTGGTTGATGCGGCTTTAGAGGGCGCCAAACTGAGGCTGCGGCCCATTTTGATGACTTCTTTTGCATTCATCCTTGGTTGCGTACCCTTGTGGACCGCCAGCGGCGCCGGGGCGGTGGCCCGTCAGATTATGGGAACCGCGGTCATCGGTGGCATGGCGGCCGCCACGGCGATCGCTATCTTCATCATTCCCGCCTTATATGTGCTGGTCGAGACGCTAAGCCAGCGCTGGAGTCGTAAATCGCAACCGGTCACTGTTCCGGAGCCGCATCCGATGGAGGCAGACTAACGTGAGAAAGTTAATTCCCTTCTTATTCCTGATACTCTTCACCACCGCGTGCGCGGTTGGGCCCAATTACAAGCGGCCCAAGGTCGACGTGCCGGGCGAGTACCGCGGAGCTGCGGAACAGAACGCATCGCAAGCTCCGCAGAATCTGTCGCAGCAATCACCGCAAACTCCACAGCAAGCGTCGCAGTCCTGCGGAGCAGTCGCTTGGAGATCAGAAGTGGTGGGAGGTTTTTCAGGATCCCCAACTCCAGGAACTGATTCGTACGGCCCTGAAACAGAACTACGACGTTCGCATTGCGGCGGCAAGAATCATGGAAGCGCGAGCGCAGTTGGGCATCACGCGGGCCGACCAGTTGCCGACGGTTAGCGCCGGCGCCACTGGTCTAAATGATCGTATTCCAGAAACGAAGCTCTCTCCTGAAACCGAAACGAGCTTCAATGCGGTGGGCGCTTCCATGGCCTGGGACCTCGATTTCTGGGGCAAGTACCGCCGCGCCACCGAAGCAGCACGGGCAAATCTCCTAGCAACAGAATGGGCGCGTCGCACGGTAACTAACAGTTTGGTGAGTGACGTTGCGGCTGCCTACTTTCAGCTTCGTGCATATGACCTTCAGCTTGAAATCGCGCGCCGCACTTTAGACTCACGGCAGGCGTCGCTGCAACTTACTCGCACATTATCGGATGGCGGAGCAGGCACGATGCTCGACGTGCGCCAGGCAGAACAGTTAGTTGCTACCGCGGCCGAGAGCATACCCAGTCTGGAGCGACAAATTCAACAAGAGGAGGATTTCCTCAGTACGTTGCTGGGTAGGAACCCGGGGCCCATCGCACGGGGAATGAAAATCACAGAACAGCCGCATGTGCCCGGCGTGCCAGCGGGACTTCCTTCGAGCTTACTGGAGCGTCGTCCCGACATCCGTGCGGCCGAAGCAGAGTTAATGGCGGCCAACGCGCAGATCGGAGTAGCTCGAGCTGCGTACTTTCCACAAATCTCGTTGACCGCCAACGGCGGTTTCCTGAGTTCGGCGCTAACCAGCCTGTTCACCGGCCCAGCGGGGTTCTGGAATTTCGGAGGAGCACTAACGCAGCCCATTTTCGCTGGAGGAAGGATTCGTTCCGGCGTCAAGCTGAGCGAGGCTCGTAAAGAGGAAATGTTGCTCACGTATCAACGCACCATCCAGCAAGCATTTCGCGGTGTTTCGGACTCACTGGTGGAGTATCAAAAAGACCGCGAGTTCCGGGAACGGCAACAGGAGCTTGTGCTCGCCGCCCAGGATGCAGCGCAACTTTCGGAAATGCGCTACAAGGGCGGCGCTACCAGCTACCTGGAGGTGCTCACAAATGAAACCAATTCCTTTAACGCAGAACTGGGATTGGCTCAGGCCCAATTGAATGAGCTCTTAGGACTCGTCGACATATACAGGAATCTCGGTGGAGGGTGGCAGACATAAGCCACGTCGGATGGGACGGGTCTTTGTGACTTTGCCGCTTGCTCCCGTGCTCTACTCGATCTTTGTGTTGGACTTTAAGGTGCACCAAGCTAGCGACAACAGCTTTTCACTACTCTCATTAGCGATGAATATCGATTTTCGATATAGGAGATCGTCATGAATACTTGCAGCAGTACCGCCAGTCTATTCTCAGAGCTGAAAACCAGAATTGAAACTCGCCAAGCGCGGGTAGGCGTGATAGGTCTCGGTTACGTGGGCCTGCCGCTTGCTTTGCTCTACACCGAAGCGAAGTTTCGAGTAACGGGTTTTGACATCGACCAGCATAAGGTCGTAACTCTCACCTCCGGTGGATCCTACATTTGTCGAATTCCACCTACCGAGATCCAGGCGGCGCGCTCGCAAGGTTTCTGTGCGACCGCAGACTTTTCGAGTCTGACCGAAATGGATGCCATCATCATCTGTGTGCCCACGCCTCTGGACGAATATCGAGAGCCAGATCTCAGTTTTATTACCAATACCGCCAAGGCAATCGCACCGCATCTCCGTGCCGGTCAATTGGTCGTGCTTGAGAGCACGACCTATCCCGGCACCACGGAGGAAGTGCTTGTTCCAATCTTGGAGGAAAGCAATGGCTGCGGTTTGAAGGCCGCCCGCAACGCAACGGCTAACCGAGAGAATGAGTTTTTTGTCGCCTTTTCTCCGGAACGAGAGGACCCAGGCAATGACAGCATCGCGCGTTGTGACATCCCGAAAGTTGTAGGAGGCCTGAACTCCCAAGCCTCAGAACTGGCCGCAACGCTGTACGGAACAATCTTCAACCGAGTCATCCCGGTGTCCTCACCGGCCGTCGCCGAGATGACGAAGCTGCTGGAAAACATTTACCGCTGCGTGAACATCGCCCTGGTCAATGAATTGAAGCTTTTGTCATTGCGCATGGGATTGGATATTTGGGAAGTCATCGAGGCCGCATCCACGAAACCGTTCGGTTTTCAACCCTTCTATCCCGGCCCCGGTTTGGGCGGACATTGCATCCCTGTCGATCCGTATTATCTGTCATGGAAAGCAAAGGCATGGGATTTCCAGACACGCTTCATCGAGTTGGCCGGAGAGATCAACAGTGCCATGCCGTATCACGTGGTCTCTTGCGTCAGCAGAGCTCTCAATCAACAAGGGAAGGCTCTGAAAGGCGTCAAGGTGCTGGTGCTCGGGGTGGCTTACAAGAAAGACATCGATGACCTGCGCGAGTCGCCGGCTCTGACCATTATTGAACTGTTGCAGAAGGATGGTGCTGGAGTCAGCTACAACGATCCCTATTTTCCCTTTATCGGGAAAGGGCGCCATTACGATCTTCAGATGAAATGCGTGTCCGTGGACGACGTCTCCAAATACGACTGCGTGCTCATTGTCACAGACCATTCGGATTACGATTACGCGTGGATCTCGCAGCACGCATCTTTGGTGGTGGATACGCGCAACGCGATGAGAGGCATTCACGGCGACAACATTGTCCGCTGTTAGAGATCGCCTCCGAAGATAAATGAGGCGGAATCTACAGCGCTGTAATGTGTGCCTCGCGGGAAAATGAGTGAGACAAGTGTGTTGGGAAGCCTTTTTGGAGTGGTATCTCGAAGGTTGTTATGAAACGTAGATATTTGCTGTGGACACTTGCAATTTCCCTTCTGTACTTTGGCGTAACATCGGTTCACGCGGCCGGACTCGACGCGAAGACAAACCTCTCAGCGACTTCGCCTCTTCGCCAAATCCACGATGAAGTCGATCCCACCGATCAGCAGTCGTGCGAATCGATGGGACGAATCGGCATCATGTATGAAACCGGAAATGCCGGACCGCCTAACATCGGATTGCGTATTACCGATCCCCGTGGCCGGAAAATCGGATATGACCCGCGAGCCCCCAAAGTTTGGCAGGAGCTGCCACTTGCTGAGGGTTTTGTCGAGTGCAACGAAATTGACGTTGAGCCCGGCCACGAACACTGTGTAGCTCATATTCAGATCTGCGGTCCAGTCAGCGGCACTTATATGTTAGAAGTACTGCCGACGCAAAACGGCACGTACTCAATCAGCGTGATGGGCGCGAGTGAATCAAAACCTGATCAGGCTGGCCCGTACTCGACCGCTACACGTGCCCACTATAACAGCGAGATAAGAAAGCAATCTCCCGACGTCCTAACGTTGACCTATTCGCGTGAAGCCGGCACCCGGATTAGTCTGGGTAGAAACAACCCACAAGTAGCGACCAGCGATAAGAGCCGAGCTAAGCCGTCCGCACATTAATTATCTGCACATAAGCTAGGATTTCGCTCGCACGCCCGGCGCTTCCTCGTGGTGTAGGCGTGGCCGATGTGTCGCCGGGCGTTCACCTAAACTGTCACTTCGGTCGGTCGCGGTCGAACGTCATACCCTGAAAAACAATTGACTGTGAGTACGGGACTGCCAGCCTGGCAAACCACATCATAGGTGGTGGCAAGATCCAGGTGCGAGATTACTCCGGCGTAGGCCGAGTCATGGAGCCCCATAATAATGAGGTCCGCTCGCAGTTTGTCAGCAGTTTCGAGGATTTTCTCGCTTACCAGCCGCCCTGATTCGAATTCCGCGTACAACTCAGGTCTCAGGTCGAGTTCGGCATTGTCGGCGAGTTCTGTCAAGCGCTGCTGGGTTCTCATGTGTACATCTTCTTGCCAGTCCGTCATAGCTTCGCCGGTGCTCGATGGTACGGCTGGAACGATACTGAGAAAAGCGAGCTTGGCTCGGAACTGATTGGCAGCCGCAATGGCTTGCGGCAAGCCGTGGAGAGATGCGGGTCCGAAGTCTGTCGCAAACAGAAATGTACGGTGCGTGGAGGACGTTCCAAACCAGGGGCGGCCATCGGTGTGCGGCCCAAAGGTCAAGACTGGACAATCTGCCTGACGGAAAATCTGCTCTGCAGCGGAGCCGAAGAACAGCTTGGTCATGCCGTGTCGTCCGTGTGTGCCGACGACGAGGAGATCCGTGCTCTCTTCCCAGATGATCTCTCGCAGCTCTGGCCACAGTTCACCCTGCCGAACCAGGAATTTGTGTTGAATGCCAGTAAGAGCCCCGGTTCGAATCAGCGAGTCCTCCAAATCCGCGGCCTCGCGCGATGCTGCCTCTTCACAGGCAGCAATCGCATCAGGACCTGCCATAGTCAGACCCAGGGAGGACACCACGTGCGCCAAGCAAAACTTCGACTCATAGAACCGCGCGAGTGCCAAAGAATAGCGCAGCGCCTTCTCAGAAGCTTCGGAGAAATCCGTTGCGACCAATATCGACCGTGGTTTCAGAGCCGCTGCGATGTGTGACATGCTGAATTAAACGCCGCTCTTGCCAACCGTCGGGTGAGGTGCGAGCAACCCGATCCGTGACTGCTGGGGGAGAGATGGGATCAAGTGCAGCGCACCCCTTCACCGACGGCTTTGCGTGCGCACTGAACTTTTCTACAGTCTGCATGCAATGTGCCAATTGAGAACGGCGGCATGTCCGTGTAGCGGCACAATGTGTGCATCTTTGTCCTTCGAGCCTCTGCCCAGATTGAGGCACTGCCCAAGGCAGGGCATGCGTATAGTGGAGAGTAGCGCGGAGAACATACGGAAATGGCTTGGTTACAGGACGATGGGGTTGGCAAGCTATCTGCATTGCTGGATCAGTAGCACTCATTCGGAGTAGTGTTGGTTAAACACGGTAAAGTCGGACAGGATTCCCACCTTCCAGGCTCAGCAGACGCAATGAACGTTCTGGTTCTAAATTCGGGAAGTTCCACTCTGAAATTCCAAGTGATTGCCACAGACCTTGAACGGATCGCTCAAGATAAAGACGACCGCATCTGCCGGGGCGACGTTGAGGGCATAGGAGGAGAGGCAATCATTCGCATCACGTACCGCAACCATCCAAGGCAGACTCTCACAGCGCCGTTGCGAGATGTGGCGGCTGCACTCGAATACCTGATTCGCTACATCGCTTCGGATCGATCAGGCGTCTCTGAAATCAAGAGTGCGGCTGATGTAAATGCGGCAGGACACCGAGTGGTGCATGGCGGCGAGATGTTCAAGGATTCGGCCCTGATTACCGTTTCCGCCGTACGCCCTGGAGTTACTCCGATGGCAGCTCCGAAGATGCGGTTTACAAATCTGTCGACCAAGGCGAGACGTGGAAGCGCCTCAGCGGTCATGGTCTTCCCAAAGGACCCGTAGGACGCATTGGCCTTGCCATCGCTGCGAGTTCTCCAAACGTCGTCTACGCAGTCATGGCCTCGGGCGAGGGTGTGTTATGGCGCTCGGACGATTCCGGCGATCATTGGAGCGTGGTGAGCAAAGATGAAGAGGTCGATGTTCGCCCATTTTATTTCTCCCACATCGCGGTAGATCCGCGAAATGCGGATCACATCCTGGCTTTGTCCAACAACCTGATGGAATCGAAAGATGGCGGACAGAATTTCAGCATCATCGGCAAACAGGTGCACGTGGATCATCACGCCATCTGGATCGACCCGGCCGGCAGCGGGCGCATCATTGAGGGCAACGACGGCGGCGTAATCCTGTCACGCGATAATGCCGCGCACTGGGCTTTCCTGCACAACATCGCGATTGCGCAGTTTTATCACGTCAGCACGAACGACGAGCGGCCCTACTTAGTCTGCGGCGGACTACAAGACAACAGCGCCTGGTGCGGACCAAGTCGCAGCAAAGATGCCTCCGGGATTCTGGACCGGCACTGGTTCGATCTGAATGGCGGGGATGGGATGTACGCCATTCCTGCCGCCGATAATCCAAATCTTGTCTACAACAGCACGCAGAACGGCGTGTTCATGAGTTTCGATCGCGCCGGCGAGCAGGTGCACGATATCGAGCCCTATCCACGGGACTTCGTTGGTGGCGGCGTTGCCGATTTTCCTTACCGTTTTGCCTGGAATGCAGGCTTCGCAGTTTCGCCTCAGAATCCCACCGTCCTTTATGCCGGCGGGAACGTGGTTTTCAAGAGCGAAGATCGCGGACGCACCTGGAAGCCGATCAGCCCGGACCTCACGCTGAACGATAAGGCCAAACAGCAATCTTCAGGCGGTCCGGTACTGAAGGATAATTCGGGCGCGGAAGTTTACGATGCGATCATTCGAATCACGCCGTCGGAAAAATATCCCAATGTGATTTGGATTGGCACCGACGATGGTCAGGTGCAGTTCACCCGCGACGGCGGCGCCAGTTGGACGAACGTGACGGCGCACATTCCCGGGCTGCCTTCGTGGGGGCGCGTAGAGTCCATCGATCTGTCGCCCGAGGGTCCAGGTGAGGCGCTCATCACCGTAGATCGCCACTTCAATGGCGACCTCAAGCCCTATCTCTATCGCACTTCCGATTACGGCGCGACTTGGCAATCCATCAGCGGCGATCTGCCGCAGGTGTATGCGCACGTGGCGAAACGCGACCGGCAAAATCCTCGAATGTACTACGCGGGACTGGAAAATGGGCTGTACGTTTCGTGGGACGAGGGCGCGCATTGGTACTTGTTCGGACTCGGCTTACCGAACACGTCGGTTTACGACATCGCGCTGCACCAGCGCGAAAACGATCTGGTGGTGGGAACGCATGGGCGCTCGGTGTGGATTCTCGACGATCTAACCCCATTCCAGCAGTTCGATCCTCAGATTGGCCAGGCGTCTGTGCATCTCTTCCCGCCATCTTCCGCGCTACGTTTCTGGCTCTGGTCGCAGGTCGAAGGCTTAGGAGACGCCGCGTTCTACGGAAAGAATCCGACGTACGGCGCGCAGCTCAGCTATTTTCTTGCTCGCGAAGTCAAAGATCCCGGCCAACTCGTGATTGCGGACTCGCAAGGCCGCACGCTGCGGACTATGAAAGGAATGCGCGAACTGGATCAGGATGAAACCCCGCCTGCGGATGAAGATATCCCTTCGCCGCCGGAAACCCAGAGGACGCAACGGCCGGAGCAGCAGGAGGTGAAGCCGGCAGCACCAGCCACGCCTTCGCAAGCTCAACAGCAGGTCGCGCCCGCAAAGACTTCCGAAGAGGAGGAAGCTGAACCCGGACAGCCGAAGAAAATTCCCTGGGTGCCAACCAAGCTGGGTTTGCAGCGCTTGTACTGGGATCTGCGTGCCGACGGGCCCGTGCGGTGGGAGAGCGCCAAGGACTTTAACAAAGGCCCGAAATCCGGCGCGCTTGTACCTCCCGGCGAGTACACAGCGACCATGACCGTTGTCGGCCAGACTGTCTCGCAGAAGATCGTAGTCGTTAACGACCCACGCTCGCGCGCGGACCAGGCTGGAATGGAAACGCTTTATCAAATCACGCAGTCCGTGCTGCATGAATTGTCGCAACTCGATGTGGCCCTGAACCGCATGGACGCGATGTCTGCACAAGTGAACGCGTTGCAGGTGGTCGCGAAAGGCGCCCCGGACGAGCCGGCAGTCAAGACCGCCATTGATGCTTTTGAGAAACAGATAAAAGGGGTGCAAGCGCAGATCACCAGCAACGCGGGGGCTGCCGAAGGGGTTCTACGGATGCCCAACCAGATCCGCGAACATCTGGTCGCGCTGGACGGCCTTTTGGAAGGTTCAGATGAAGCCCCGAGCGCCGCTGTTTTGGAGCAGAAGCAACTACTCGAACCCCAGTACCAGTCTGCAATCCAGAAATTCAATCAGATCCTTCAGACTGACGTTGCAGCTTTCAACCGGGCCATGCCCGAGCACAAGCTAACTGGGGTGGTGGCAGGCGAACCCCTGCAGCCCTAGCTATAGCGGCCGTGGTGCAAGATACTTTGTCTCTCTAGAGTCTCGTTGGTGCATCCAATGAGCGGGGCCTATGAATTTCAAAATTACTCTGGAGACAGTCCGAAAGATTACGCGTCATCTTTCCCCCCTTGCCGCAGCTGTTTTGTGCGCTCTTGTTGTCCTCGCGTGGTCTTCGTCGCCGCAGTCAAAGGACGCGGGCTCCACTACTCAGACCGGAACGACCGACTTGGATCAACTCCTGCGCGACCGACATTATCTGGAGCTGGACAGAGTTCTTGCGTCAAAATCGAATCTGCCGGTTTCGGATCGCACTTTCTTTGAAGGCGTAATGGAAAACCGGCGTAATCGGGTTGTCGATTCCATCAGGATGCTGGAACCGCTCGTACCGTCCTTGTCCACCTCTGACAAGGATCGCGCAGTGATCACGCTGAGCACACTAGCCGATGATTATGAGAAATCCTTCCGGTACTCGGACGCGGCGAACACCTACGCGGAACTGGAAAGACGTTTTGGGTTGGTGATGGACGAGCACGAGCGCAAGAGAGTGAACCGAGAGGCTGCCCGATGGAGTCTGCTGCGAGGATCGCCGCCGCAGTCTGTCGAGGTGAAGGAACCATTCACTGTGCCGACCCGAAGAGACAGAGTCGGGCTTCCGGAAGTGTCGGTGGACTTCGGCAAATTCCACGAATCACTGATCCTCGATACCGGAGCAAATCTGTCGGCAGTAAGCCTCAGCCTGGCACAGCGGTTGGGTCTCAAGCTCTCCAACGCATCGGCCACGTCCAACGGGATCGCCGGGCGGAGAATGGCAATTCGCACTGCAGTGATTCCTGAACTTCGACTCGGCGAAGCAAAACTAAGAAACGTTGCGGTCATCGTCATCAACGACGAAGACCTAATCGTTCCCTATCTGCACTATCGCATTCCCGGCAGCATCGGCTTCCCGGTTTTGTCGGCGCTAGGACGAATCACTTTCTACGCCGATGGCCGATTTGGCGTGGGGTCGAACCTGACGGCAGGAACCCTCGGAGGTGAAGAGAATCTCTTCTTGCAAAGACTGACGCCGATCGTAGCTGCCGAGATCGGAGGCGCAGAACGGCTATTCACCATTGATACCGGCTCCGCCGGAACATTTTTCACCATGCAATACTACCTCGATCACAGGAGTGACTTCGCATCGCAAACGATTAGTAATTTCGATTTGGCCGGTGCCGGCGGGGTGCGCACCTATCCCGCCTACTTTACCAGCAAGGTGAATATGAAGATGGGCGGAGCCTGCGTCTCGCTGAACCAGGTGCCCGTGATCACGCAACCGCGAGGACAATCGGACGACAAGTTCTACGGCAACATAGGTCAGCTGGTTCTCGGTCAATTCAAAAGTTACACGTTCGATTTTCAGAAGATGAGTTTCAGTGCAGAGGGCGATTCTTGCAAGCCGGCGTCGCTTCAGCCGTGAAAGTTCTACGCTTCGTTTGCCGCGCGCGCAGTTCTCGGCCGCTTCGGCTCGTGGCGCACGCTGCGGCCTTCCACCAGGTGAACCAACTCTTCGCCTAGATTCTTCGTGTGATCTCCAGCGCGCTCGAACGCTTGGGCCATCAGCAGCAGATTGGTGCTGTAGTCACGTGGACGGTCTTTGGCTTTACTTTCAAGGCGCCGCTGAAAGACCGCCCGACAGACCTGGTCAATCTGGGAGTCCGTCTTCAGTATCCAGTTCGCTGCTTCGAGATCGCGATTCACAAAACCGTTGTGTACGACTTCCAGCATTTTCTCCAGGATGTCTGCCATCGCAATCAAGTCACGCCGGTCGTCGCGCAGGAGTTTTGGAGTCAGCCGCTGCAGGCGTTGCGTAACCGACCACGTCAAGTCTCCAATGCGCTCCAGATCGATAATGAATTTCAGGCAGGCGAGCAGTTCGCGTGCTTCCTCCTCACTCACTTGAGTGATAGCGTGAGTGATTCCGTCATCGATCTTGCGTTCCGCGCGGTCCAGTTCTTTTTCGCAGTCCTTCACCGCAATGAACGCCATGTTGGAGGAATTCTCGAGGTAGTCTCGCAGGTTGAAAGCGGCATCTTTTGCGACCAGGCAGGCCTGCTCGACCAATCCGGTCATTTCCTTCGTCGACTCCATATCCTGAGCGGCTTTACGTTTGAGGGCGATCATGTGCTCTTCCGACGGACGAAGCCCATGATAACTCACAAAGGCCTCAATTCCAGTGTCGCCAAGGTAACGCCGTAATAGCGTCAGTCAGAACGGCGCAGGTCAACCAGGATGAGCCCGTCGAGAACGCCAGAAAAATTTCGGTCGACGTTGAAACTCAGCATTCGTCCGCCGAGCTTCCGTAATGCTTGACCAAGATGGGAATGCTCTTGCCGTCGCCGTCCGCGATAGGATCGGTCAGGCATTCGAGGTCACTAAGTTGGCCCTTCAACGCATGGGAATCCGAACCCCAACGCGGCCGAAAGGGACAGCGAGCATTTACCAGCTTGCGCAGTTCATCGTCATTTTTGTCTTTGCAGTTCTGAAAAAAGCGGAAGATCAACTCGCGTGACCATCGGTTATAGCCGTTGCTAACGCTCACCGCTCCGAAGAGGGCGGCGAATTGCGAGGATCGAAGCGAAACAAGGCGCCGACGCGAGCAGGCCGAGGTTTGGCATACTCTTTGAATAACGCAAACTGTTTGCAGCCAGATGATACGAATATTAAAAGCCTGTGACAGAATTGATCGAAAGGGTACGTGTCCCCATGTACTTGCGGACGCTCGCTTTGCACCGGAGGCTGTGCAAGTTGCCGTTTCAGATTCCCTTAGAGTCTTATTTCCACTTGCCAACACTGGCGCAAGTTCGGATAATGGACATCGAACGTTCCCTATAACCGTGTACCGCTATAGTCGAGCAGACTTGCTTCGGATTCTTCGGCTCACGGCGCGTCAGTTGGCAGGTTGGGAAAAAGCCGGACTGGTAGCCGCCGCTGAGAGCTATTGCTTTTTCGATCTGCTGCAAGTCAAGAAGGTTCGCGACCTTTGCGCTCACAAGGTGCGGCCCGCGGTGATCCGGCAATCTCTCGATGCCATGCAGAAGCAGGCTGCAGGAATGGAAAATCCGTTGCTCGAGGCCGGTACCTTCAGTACTGGAAGCCGTGTAGCGTTTCGCCACGAAGGCAAATTAGTCGAACCCATTGCCGGCCAGTTCATGTTCGACTTCTCCGCGCGAGACAAGGTAGTCGCCAGCACCGCGATCCACAAAGCCCCAACTCCGTTGGTCAAGCCGGGGCCGATCCCCGCAGACGTGGCTGGCCTTTTCGCGCAAGGCATTGCCCTCGAGGAAGATCTTAATACGCAGGCACAAGCAATTACGGCCTATCAACGAGTGCTGGAAATGGATCCCGGACACGCGGCCGCGCACATCAACCTGGGCACGCTGCACTACAACCGGCAGGATTACACGTTGTCCGAGAAGCACTACCGCGCCGCCATCGCGATTGATCCGCGCTATGCCTTGGCCTATTTCGATCTGGGCAATGTGCTCGACGAAACCGGCCGCGTAGCCGAGGCCATTCAAGCGTACAACACCGCGCTCCAACTCGCGCCCACCTACGGCGACGCTCACTACAATGTTGCGCTGGCCTATGAAAAGATCCGCGAGCCCCGTAAGGCTCTGAAGCACTGGCGCGCGTATGTGAAGTTGGACACCAGCGGTCCCTGGGCAGTTCACGCCCGCAATCAGATCCAGCGCATCTTGCAAGCCGACACTCTCAAACTGGTCTACAAGCAAAGCTAAGTAGCGCCGCGGTTCCGGGCAGGCCTGCCCTGAGCGAAGTCGAAGCGACGCCGGCGCTGCAAAATCCCAGCCGCAAAGATGCTAGAATTCTTGGTTCGTCATACTCATCCGAAGGTGCTTGTATGCCCGATGTTCTACAGGTTCCATCGCCCACTCCTCTGACCAGTTTCACCGAAGACGAAATTCTTTTCCGCGACAACATTCGCCAGTTCGCCGAAGAAAAAATCCGTCCACTGTTGAAAGAGATGGACGAAAAGGGCGTCTTCGACAAAGGCCTCATTCACCAGTTCTTCCAGCTCGGACTCATGGGCATCGAAGTGCCCGAGCAATACGGCGGCGCAGGCGGCAAATTCTTCGAAGCGATCCTTGCCGTCGAAGAACTTTCGCGCGTGGACGCCTCCGCTGGCGTAATCGTGGACGTGCAAAACACGCTGGTGAACAACGCCTTGTTGCGCTGGACGAGCGAAGAGCAGAAGAAGCGCTATCTCCCGCGAATGGTTGCAGACCTATGCGGCGCGTACGCCTTGAGCGAGGCAGGATCAGGCTCCGACGCGTTCGCTCTCCAGACCAAAGCCGAACTCAAAGGCAGCGACTACGTTCTCAACGGTCGCAAGCTCTGGATCACGAATGCCAAAGAAGCCGGCGTCTTTATTCTGTTCGCCACCGTCGATCCCGCCGCAGGATACAAAGGCATTACCGCCTTTATCATCGAGAAGGAATTTCCCGGATTCACCGTTGGCAAGAAAGAAGACAAGCTCGGCATCCGCGCCTCCTCGACCTGCGAATTGATCCTCGAAGATTGCCACGTGCCCAAGTCGAACGTCCTCGGCGAGGTGGGCAAGGGATACAAAATTGCAATTGAAACTCTGAACGAAGGCCGCATTGGGATCGGCGCACAGATGGCTGGCGTGGCTCGAGGCGCCTGGGAATACGCCGCGAAATACGCGCAAGAGCGCAAACAGTTCGGCAAATCCATCGCCGACTTTCAGGGCATCCAGTTTCAGATCGCGCAAATGGCCACCGAAATCGAAGCCGCCCGGCTCATGGTTTACAACGCGGCTCGCATGAAAGATGCCGGCATCCCCTTCGTCAAAGAAGCTGCCATGTGCAAGCTGTTCTGCTCTCAGGTGGCCGAGCGAGTCACGTCGCTAGCCATCGAAATTTATGGCGGCTATGGATTTACCAAAGATTATCCCGTCGAAAAATACTGGCGTGATTCGAAGATCGGCAAAATCTACGAAGGCACCTCGAACATGCAACTCGCCACCATCGCCAAGATAGTCATGAGCGCAAAGTAGGCGCTATCAAGCCGAAGTCGGCGAGATAGCGAATCGTTCAGACCTCAGGCGAAATCGGGCCCATCCATGTTGCATCATGGTGCGTTGTGGAATTACTTGCAACCCAACCTCGGGCATGGCAGACTTCTCTGCTGGCCAAGGCTTCCCCTACAACTCCCTGGCCCTCGTAGGGGTGCGCATGTTTAGATTCATCGTTGCTGGCCTGCTCCTTGCCGGTGGCTTCGGCTCCGGTCAGGAAGTGAAAGAAGTTCCCAAACCGCACCTGCTACGGCATTGCCTTCGAACGTCGTTCCCGATGCTTTGGCAGACGCTGCCAATCTCTTTCGCCAAGGTCAGTTCGATGCTGCCATTCAAAAGTATCAGCAGATCCTGGCTGAGAAGCCAACTCGTCCGAAGCCTATGCCAGCCTGACTCGCATTTACTTGAAACAGAAAAATGTCCAGCAGGCGAATGAAACCATCTTGAAGGGTGTCCAGGTCGCGGACGGTCCGGTCGTTCGAGTCGCCTTGGGCGAAGTCTACTTCCGCCAGGGAAAGATTCCTGAAGCTGAGCGCGAGTGGGTAAATGTGATCAACTCTGGTCACGCTGAGGCCCGCGCCTACCTCGGCCTGGTGCGCGTGGATAAGGCCATGTCTCTGTACAAGAAGGCGAAAGATAAGATAGACAAGGCACACCAACTCGATCCCAACGATCCCGATATTCAGCGGTACTGGATCGATACTTTGAGCCGCAACGAGCGCATCAAGAACCTGGAGGACTATCTTTCCCACGTCAAGAACGATGATGCGAAGACTCGCGAGAACATTCAGCATTATCTGGACTACTTGAAAGCTCGTCAGCAAGGACCACCACGGAGTTGCAAGTTGATGGGCAACGTGACCTCGACGCAAACCAGCTTGGTGTCGCTTGCCCGCGATGCGGTACACCTGCGCGGAGTTGGACTGAGCGTTTCTGTGAACGGAACCAAGGCGAACCTGCTGCTGGATACGGGAGCCAGCGGGATTGTGATCGACCGCGGGATCGCGGAAAAATCCGGGCTCACGAAGCTTTCAGAAACCAGCGTTTGGGGGATCGGCGATAAGGGTTCCAATGCGGGGTGGATCGGCCTGGCCAATTCCATCAAGATCGGGGAATTGGAGTTCCAGAATTGCCCGGTCACGGTTATGGACAAGCGTTCGGTAGCCGACGAAAACGGGCTCATTGGCGCCGACGTTTTCAGTAGCTTCCTTGTCGATATTGATATTCCCGAACGCAAGCTTCGCTTAAGTGAGTTGCCCAAGCGTCCCGGAGACGCCGACCAGGACATCAAGCTGAAGACGGACAAGGATGACCCTGGTGGCGAGCAAGTTGGGACGAATGACTCTACTCCAGGTTCAAAGCCGACCGCACCATCGGCTGTCGGCCCCTTTGATGCTTACATCAGTCCCGAGATGATCTCCTACACCAAAGTCCTGCGCTTCGGGCATCAGTTGCTGATTCCAACCAAAATCGGCGACGCTCCCGCGAAGCTTTTCATCATCGATACCGGCGCCTTCGGTAACATGATCGACCCGGCGGCGGCTCGTGAAGTCACTAAGGTGCACGGCGATTCCTACACGAAAGTCAAAGGCGTCAGCGGATTGGTGAAGAACGTTTACAACGCCGACAAGGCGGTGCTGATTTTCGGGCACCTCAGACAAGAGAATCAGGACATTATCTCTTTCGACATGACCTCGATCAGCGACGGCGTGGGAACTGAAGTTTCCGGCGGTTTGGGGTTCAGCACGCTGTACTTGCTCGATATCAAGATCGACTATCGCGATGGATTGGTGGATCTCTCCTACGATCCGAATCGTCTGCACTAGCGTCGGTAGCAGGAGCCGTTTCAATTGTGAAAATTGAATATTGATACGTGCTTAATATTCTTGTGAATACAGCATTTCGTGTGAGCACATCCTCCAGCAGCGGATTGTGGTAGAGCGCGAACACCGGCCTGGGGCGTTCCAGCAAAGAATGTTCCAGATTGCTGATCATCGCGGCGAGTGCGGACTGGGGTAAAGGGTTGAACAGATAAAGCACGGTCGGCTCCGGCGGAAAAACGAAATCGCTGGCATCAGCGCATACTGACTCGATGGCGAAACACTGCTGCGAATCGCTTTTGTATTTTCCGATATTCTCTTTCGCCACGCGGTGGAGGTCTGGCATCAACTCGATTCCTAGCACGCGCTGAAAGGGATAATTGGCAGCCATCAGCAGGGCGCGTCCCTTGCCCGAGCCGATATCGATGAAAGTAAATTCGCGAAAGTCGATATTCGTGCTTGCCTGGATCAGGCTCGCTAGCATTTCGCGAAATAGCGCGGGCTCGGTTGGTTGGTAAGGCGAGTGAAACATTCCCAGCAACCGATCGCGCCAGCCAACTGTCGCGCTGGTCGTGTCCACGCGGAAGTCCCAGTCATATTCGATGTCGCCATAGCGCTGCCGGCGGCGCGAGGGAGTCGAGTCACGAACGAACTCCCACAACGTGGAGATGAAACGCTTCGCGGCGGCAAAGAACCCATCCTGCGCAGAGTTCTCCTTCCACCAACGGCGAATGCTGGCAACAAAACTCGGACCTGAATCAGGCTCGGCTGTCATCTCTCATTATCGTGCCACGAATTTGCCAGGCTTTGCCCGGCTGGACAGCCGAGGGCGGCTGTCCCCACGTGGTTCTTGCCGCTGCCGACACACGGACAGGAGCGTCCGCGCCACACGAATTTTACGCGAGAGGCTTTGACATCTTCACCAGATGGCACGGTTGGTTTGGCTCTTGGTCCGGAGTAAACGGCAGAGTTCCGCTTTCGATGTAGCCGAGACGATGATAGAACGCAGGCAGCTCGATGCGCAGATTCACAATCGTGAGGTCCATGAAGCGGCAGCCCGCGGCGCGACAATATTCCTCGGCAGCGGCAATCAGGCCAGATCCCAAGCCCGCACGTTGCAATTTAGGCTGGACCGCGAGCAGGCCGAAATATCCACGATCTTCCCGCAGTTCGACGTAGACGCAGCCAGTCAGCGCCCCAACTTCCTCGGTGAGCAGGAACTTGCCTTTCTGCAGCAGCGCGCGCACTTTTTCTGGGTTGGTGCGGTCGCCATCGATGAAGAATCGTTCCGGGCGAAAGGCGATATTCACCAGGCGTGCAATGTTCTCGGCATCTTCGACCTGCGCCGTACGCGTCTTCATGGGGTTGGTTCTGCACGAGCGAGGATGCTCACGCCTGCATCCTTGGATTTTAATTCACCGGTGGCAGCTTCGGGACTCGGGGTGGAATGTAGCCAACTGGCGTTCCTCTTTCAATGAAGGGCAAATCATCGGGAACCCGAACTTCAACGCGGCCATCCGGCATGAGCTTGTAGGTGTGCCCAAGCGGGTCCGCTGGAATGGCCCGGATCAAGTTCGCTGCTTCCAAGTCTGAAAAAGACTGGGGCAAATGCCCTGTCTTTTCGCGGTACCGCGATACGAGCCTTTCCAGAATGGTTACGTCCTCGTCGACTTGCAGCGCATTCAAATGGGCAACTGCGTTAGATTTGACGTTTGGGTCGCGGGTGGTTTGATAAGTCGTAATCCACATCATTCGAGCTGTTTCGATGTTGCCAGCATGCTCCGCCATCCTGGCAGCCATGAGGGGCATGATTTGATGGGTATTTGGCAATTTGGCGCCATCGGCGAAGGCCTTCTCCGCTTTTTTGTAGTCCTCGAGGTCAAAGTAGTAGATGAAACCGAGGTCGTAGTAGAGGCGCCACAGGTTGGGGTTATTGCGAATCCCAAATTCTACCAACTCGATGGCGCGTTGCGGTTGGCCAGCCCCACCCGGTATCTTTGGCGCCAGGAAGTTGGCGCCATACTCGTAGGCCACCAGGAGATGCGGGTCGAGTGTAGTCGTGATTTCGAGCAGCGGAGCCAACAAATCGAAATGCTCGGAACCTCTGGTGAGCTTATCTCCGAAATACTGAACGGCGCGTGTCCAGTACACGTCGGCGAGCAAGCCATCGTATCCCAGGCTCATGCGCTTGAGCAGCCTGGGCGAAGAGATGTAAAGCACTTCCTCGAGGGTAGCTCCGGTGCGCTCGCGATCGATGGTTCGCAGCAACAACACTGACGCCGTCAGGCAAAGCACGAGCAGGGAACTCGCCACGATTGTGATCCGACGGGACGGCTTCATTTCAGATTCCGGCGCTCGAAAATAAGCACCGCACCGCACAGTGCCATGCTGGCGTACACCAGTGCGTAAGCCGTGTTCGAGAGGATGAGTTGCCTGGCAACCGGTTGCTCATGGGCCACCGAACTGATGACGTTCAAAGCCGATAAATTTGGCACCAGATAGGCCGCGCCCGTCGCCAGCCAGCGCACGATGCCCTTGGTCAAGCCGGCGAATCCGCGCAAATCCTCGGCGAAAGTGCCGATCACGAACAAGGCAAAAGCGAAGATGGCCGATAACAACGGAGATGAGAACGAGGAAAACAGAAGTGCCAGCGAGGTGATGATCAAGAACTGGAGGATGATGAAATACAATGCCACCAGCACCCAGCCGTCGGTCGCCTGGAAGTGGCGCGTCACATAGAACAACGCAGCGAATACTCCGAGCGCCATGAAGAACGCGTTCACCACCAGCGTGCCTGCAAGGCCGAAGAACTTGCCGACGATAAACTCCCAACGCTGAACTGGGCGGGAGAGGACCGTGTAGAGAGTTCTCTTGTCAATCTCTTTTGAGACCAGCCCAATGCCGATAAAAATGGCGATGACGATGCCAAACAATGAAACCGCTGTAAGGCCAAGGTTGATCACCACTAAACGCTCGATGCCGATGGAAATCTGGCCGACCAGGATGGCCGCTCCTGACATCAGCAGGGCGAACGCGATCAAGTTATAGAGCACGCGATCGCGTACTGCTTCGCGGAAGGTGTTTGAGGCAATGTAAATGATTCGCCCACTCATTGCGTCAGCCTCATTGTGTCGCCCCCGCAACCGCCTTCGAGGGTTGCAGCTTGCGCACGAAGTATTCTTCCAGCGATGTGCGGACTGGGACTAAAGAAATGATGCGCAACTGTTCGCGCCGCAGCGCTTCAAGGGCAGCGTCCTGATTGCCCTCGAGAAGCACGGCACGGACGGTGTCGCCGGTTACATGGCAGTCCGCGCCCAACGCTTTCATCGCGGCGGGGATCTTGTTTCCATGCCAGACCAGTTCGATTTTGCCTTCGACGCTCGAGGTGAGATCAGCGACCGCGCCCACGCTCCGCAGTTCGCCCAAATGAATGATGGCCACTCGATCGCAGAGTGCCTCGGCATCGGAAAGGATATGGGTGGAGAAGAACACGGTTTTCCCTTCATGCTTCAATTCTTCCATTAAGTCCCGCACTTCGCGGCGTCCCATGGGATCGAGCCCGGACATGGGTTCGTCGAAGAAAACAATCCTGGGGTCGTGCAGGATGGCTTGCGCGATGCCCACTCGCTGCAGCATACCTTTGGAGAACTTCCGCAATTGAACTCGCATGACATCGGGCAGCCCTACGCGATCGAGAACTTCACGGACTTTGCGCCCTCGATCTTTGGGCGCGACCCCGGAGAGCTGTCCGTAGTAGTTCAGCAGTTCGCCGGCTGTCAGGTAGTCATAAAAATACGGCTGCTCGGGAAGAAAACCGATCTGCGCTTTCATGCGCGGATCGTTTACGTCCATGCCCAGAATTTGCGCTGATCCGGCGGTGGGGTAGACCAAGCCCATCAGGATCTTGAGGGTGGTCGTCTTACCCGCCCCGTTAGGGCCGAGAAAGCCGAAAATCTCTCCCTCCTCCACTCTCAGGTGCAGCGGTTTCAATGCACACCTGGGTTTCTTACGCCAGAAACCTACGCTGTAGGTTTTTTCGAGGCCGAGAATATCGATTGCTGTCATGGCGGCGGAACTGAACTGCCCTCCTTTCATGGGTATTAAGAAAATTATATGCAAAATGGGCGCGCAGGCGAGAGTCCGCGCCCGGTACTAGATTACGAAAGTAAAAGGGCTGCGATTGACTTGCGGTCGATTCTTTGGATGTCCGGCTAGCCTTAGCGGAGTCGGCGTATTGAGGCGCGAGGCAAAAGCATCCCAAAAAACATAAGGAGCAACGGATTTCTCCGTCGCTCCCCGGCTTGTACCCTCCCCAGGTACTTCGCCAAATCAACTTACTGCAGCTGTGGCCACGCCGCGCTGGCGCAGGTCGTATTGACCGTTTCAGGAGCAGCGTTCCAAGACGGGTTGTAGTGGATTACGCCGTCTTCGTTGGAGCAGAAGCCGCGTACACCAGTCTGGTTGAAGGAAGCGGCAGAGCCGCCGACCGTGTACTGCAGGAAAGGCGCAGCAGCCGAAGTGCTGCCGATCGCAAAGTAGAAACCGCTCTTCGACAGGGCAACTGTGGTGGCCTGCGAAAGGTTCCAGTCAATCAAGCAAGCCGCGGTGACCAGCGGGCCGCCAGCCGGACAACCAGTGACCGCTCCCGGCCCAAGTGCGCTCATGCCGGTCGCGCCAGTCGAATAGCCCTGCGCGGGATAGGTGGAATAAAAGCTGACTTCACCCGTGTTGACGGTACGAACCGAGCTAGCTGCAGACGATTCGTTGGCCGAAATACGCGCGCGCAGCAAGTTCGGAATGGCGATAGCAGCGATGATAAGAATAATCGCTACCACGATAAGCAACTCAATCAGTGAAAAACCCTTCTGTTTCCGCATGTGTGTTCCCTTCTTCTCCGTTATCAGATGTGGTCTCAGTAGACCCAATTGCCGATTATGTTCGCATTTTAGCGGCCAGAACCAGAAGTTACTATAGGGTAGGGTCGGATTCTGGGCTGTGTTGTGTTTTCAAGGACTCAGCAATCTTCCGTAACCCTTGTGCCCGAAGCCAGTTAGACTTGGAAGGGCAGTATCTAGCAGATTTTGTCGGCAGCATGACAAGTTGTGTCATTTTCACTCCTAGCCGGCGGGGTGCGGCCCTCCCGGGATTTTGATCCCAATTGTCGTGCGGTTTCTTGACCCGAAAAAGCAAAGGGAGCAACGGATTTCTCCGTTGCTCCCCGGCTCGTACCCTCCCCAAGGTACTTCGCCAAACTCGAACTACTGCAACTGCGGCCACGCGGCGCTGGAGCAGGTAGCTTTGACCGTTTCTGGAGCAGCGTTCCAGGTTGGGTTGTAGTGGATTACGCCGTCTTCGTTGGAGCAGAAGCCGCGGACACCACTCTGGTTGAAAGAAGCGGGCGAACCGCCAACGGTGTACTGCACGAAGGGGGCGGCAGCCGAAGTGCTCCCGATTGCAAAGTAGAAGCCGCTCTTGGCGAGGGCAACCGTGGTGGCCTGCGAGAGGTTCCAGTCAATCAAGCAAGCCGCGGTGACCAGCGGTCCGCCAGCTGGACAACCGGTGACCGCTCCTGGCCCAAGTGCGCTCATGCCAGTCGCACCGGTGGAATAGCCCTGCGCGGGATAGGTGGAATAAAAGCTAACCTCGCCCGTATTCGTGGTACGAACCGAGCTGGCGGCGGACGATTCGTTGGCCGAAATGCGCGCGCGCAGCAGGTTCGGAATGGCGATAGCAGCGATGATAAGAATGATCGCCACCACGATGAGCAACTCAATCAGTGAAAAGCCTTTTTGTTTACGTGTGTTCTTCACAATGTCTCCATTAAGAGGGTGAGTTTTTCGAGCCTGACTCTAGACTCGTGGCAATTCACTTGCCATCACCGACCGCAATGAAGACTCCGGATCATTCGCCATAAGTCTCACGCCTGCCACACCTAGGGAAGAACGAAAACACCATGAGGGTTGAAACCGGTTCGAGGAGGGCATTCAAGAGGGGAAAGCCTGACAAATTTTGTCAATCAGGTTCCCCTTTCTGGGATGTTCCCATTTAGAATGCCGCTTGCCAATGACCGTTCGTTCCATGACAATTTCCGTCGAATCCCTGCACATTGATGCGGACATCGAACGGGCCTGGTCGCTTCCGGCTCCGTTTTATATCGATCCTTCGGTTGTTGAATGGGAGCGTGAAAGCATATTTGGAAAGACTTGGCAGGTCGTGGGCCACGGCCACCAATTGGAAAATCCCGGGGACTTCTTTACCACGGAACTGCAAGGCGAGCCCTTGCTGCTGGTGCGCGGAGCCGACGGCGAGTTGCGTGGCTTTTACAATGTTTGCCGCCATCGCGCTGGGCCGCCGGCTGAGGGATGCGGCTCGCGCAAGCTCTTTCGCTGTGGCTACCATGGTTGGACTTACGGGCTGGATGGATGCCTGATCAGCGCTCCCGAGTTCGAAGGCCAGCAGGACTTCTCGTGCGGCGATTTCGCTCTGAGACCTGTGCGCGCTGCGCAGTGGTTTAACCTCATCTTTGTCAACCTGGATCCCGATGCCGAGCCATTAGAGAAAAGCCTGGGCAATCTCCCGAAACAAGTGGAGCGATTCGATTTCGCCAGCATGAAGCTCTTTCAGCGCCGGACCTATGACATGAAATGCAATTGGAAGACCTACGTTGACAATTATCTGGAGGGCTATCATTTGCCCAGTGTGCACCCGGAGCTGAATCGTGAGTTGGACTACGGCGCGTACACGGTGGAACCCTACGCGCGGCATGTGCGGCAGTTTCAGTCCAATTCGCGGTGCTCAACCTGGCGACGCGACTCTGCGCCGGTATCGGGAAGCTCGTGAAAATCTGACCACGGATTATTTCTGGATCTTTCCTAACTGGATGCTCAACTGTTATCCCGACAATGTTTCGCTGAACATCGTTCTGCCGCTGGAGGCCGAGCGTTCCCTGGCAATCTTCGAATGGTACGTGCGCGAGGAAGACCTCGATAGTAAAGCCGCACGTGATTCGGTCGAGTTCAGCGACCAGATTCAGATTGAGGACGTCGCGATCTGCGAGACCGTGCAGAAGAATCTGCATTCACGCAGCTACGAGCGCGGACGTTACAGCGTGAAGCAGGAAAAGGGCGTCCACGCATTTCATCGGATGTATGCGGAGGTGATGGGGACTTAGTCTGTGTGGCGCGGGCACCCTCGCCCGCGAAATCTCCAAACCTACGGCTGTTCTCCGTCGCGGGGAAATGTCGCACACGATTTAAGTTGCTTTTACCAACATGCAGGTTATGTCATCGTGCTGAGGAGTGGCACCGACGAAGGTATCGAGATCGCCCATCACGCGGCGCAACAGTTGGTCTGGCGTGGCTGTGGCCGCGCCGTTCAGAACATTCAGCAGCCGCTGTTCGCCGTAT
The DNA here is from genome assembly GCA_963762385.1 of uncultured Acidobacteriota bacterium. Lineage (GTDB taxonomy): Bacteria > Acidobacteriota > Terriglobia > Terriglobales > Acidobacteriaceae > JABDBE01. Next base: position 1,785,339 of record CAVXKN010000004.1, read on the forward strand.
TCATCCTTGCTCGCATTCTCCGCTTCGACCACGCCGTCGGTGAAGATCACCAGCCAATCACCCGGCTGCAGGATCACAGTACCGGCTTCATAAGTCTTATCCGCCCACATTCCTAATGGCAGTCCGCCGTTCGACAGACGTTCGATTGCTCCAGAGCTGCGACGAAGAATGGGTGCGTTGTGTCCGGCATTGGTGTAGGTCAAGGCGCGAGTGGCTGGGTCGAACTCTGCCAAGAAAGCAGTGGTGAAGCGAAGGCCGCTTTGGCTGTTAGTGCATGCGTAATGGTTCATGCCTGTCACCAGATCGGCGAGGGAGCAGCGAGTCTCGGATAGAGTTTTGAGGCTGGCCTGGAAGGTGGCCATCAGCAGCGCGGCCGGAATACTCTTGCCTGCGACATCGGCGACAGCCAGCAGGAAATGAGGTTCGGCGGAGTCCACTGCGGGCCGGGCAAAGACATCATAAAAATCGCCCGCAACTGTATTCGCGGGACGGGCGGCGAAAGCAATATCCAAGTCGCGTACCCGCGGCGGCTTCGCCGGCAGCAGCCATTTCTGAATATCGCGCGCGATCTCAAGGTCGCGTTTCATGACCACGCGATCTGCGACCTCGAGCATCAGCAGAACGAAGAGCACGAGCCCGCCCCAGAAATGAGGATCGAGTTCGAGCACGACCAGTTCTCCTGATTTTCCTGTATAGCTATAGCCGCCGGCGGGAAAAATCAGGAGTAGAACGCCCAACAGCAACAGCACGCGCCGCGCAGGCGTGAGCTTTTCCAGGATCGCCCAGACGTACTCCTGCGCCGTATGCCAGAAGCCGCGTTTGCGGACTTCTGGAGCCCGGGCCTGAAAGTCGCGGTGATAGAGCCGGTAGCTGGCGCGGGCGTCGGCGCTGAACTGCTTCCACAGTTGGCTGAGTTCCAGTCCCTCCGTGACCCGATGCCAGAATCGATCAAGATGCACGAGGAACTCAGGCCTGCGGTCCGTAATCGGCGGCGGAGGACTTGGCGCGGCTTGTGAAGTCGGGGGATTCATTACGCTCTCGGCGAACAGCCATTATAGAAGTTCGTCGGGGAAACCGCTTGAAGGAGGACGAATTGGTGGTGTCTTACTGCTGTTGCGGGCTTCTCCGCGTACTCGCCGGCTCTCCGCGACCTCTGCGTTTTAAGACTTTGGGTTTTTCCCCAAGTCACATCGAAGTCTTAAAACGCAGAGGTCGCCGCAGAGTACGCGGAGATAGCACATCGCTTTACAGGAAGTTTCCGGTTTGCTGAAACTGAACCTTCGCAAATCTCGAAAGCGGAAAGACTACTGGCTATTTTCCGGCCGCGCATGAATCACCACTAGGGTCATGTCATCGTGCTGCTTGGCTCCGGCAACGAAGGCGTCGGCGGCTCGCATGATGTGGGTTATCATTTCGGATGCTCTTAAGCCCGCACAGGAGCAGATTGCGTCCGTCATCCTCTCCTCACCCCATTCCTCGTCGGCGTTATTCATGGCTTCACTGACGCCGTCGGTGTAGGCGACGAAGACATCGCCCGGAGCGATGCTTACCACTCCCTGGTCGTAGGGAAAGCTTTCGAGCAAACCAACCACGGTCCCACCCGTCTCGAGCCGGGACATTTGCCATTCGCCTGCCGGGCGATGAAAGAGCATAGGCGGATTGTGGCCGGCGTTCACGTAAGTCAACAATCGCGACGCCGGATTGTATTGTCCGTAGAAAAAAGTTGCATAGCGGTTAGCCGATGAAGCGTCATAGACCAACCGGTTCACATTACTCACCAGCGCCGCTAGATCATCGGTCATGCGGGTAGCTTCGCCACGCAGAGAGGCTTGCAGCGTCGCCATAGTTAGGGCCGCGGCAATGCCTTTTCCGGAAACATCGCCAATCGCAATTCCTAATCGACCGCTGGGCAGAGCGAGGAAATCGTAATAATCGCCGCCCACACCGAGCGCGGGGCGGCACGCGCCTGCATAGTCAATGCTATCGATTGGAGGCAACGTCTGGGGAAAAAGCCGCTCTTGCACCTCGCGGGCGATCTCGACTTCGCGGTTGAGCCGTTCGCGCTGGGCGACTTCGTCGGCGATGGCGGACATCAAGCGTGCATTTTCGAGAGCCAGCCCGGTTTGCGCTGCTACGGACTTCAGCAGGCGCACGTCCGCGCCAGAATAAGGTTCGTCGGAGCGTTTAGGTCCCAGGCTGATGAAGCCGAGCAGCTTGTCACGCGCGCCCAAGGGGAGCAGCAGTTCACTTTGGAGTTGCGACAAGTTGTTACGATCCCCTTCACTCACCTCCGGTTCGCGATAAAGCCACGAATTGGGATCGTCAAAGTAAACCCGGGCTGGTTCCTTCTGTTTCTGCAAAACTTTCACCCGAAGGAAATACAACCTCGGGAAGAGTGCCATAGCCCAGCGCGTACGCTGTATGATAGGCTCCTCCGTTGCTCAACAGCACCGCCACCTGCGGAATGTGCAAAGTATCGGCGAGCCGCGTGGCGACGGTTTCGATGAGTGGACGCGTTTCCACCATACTGCGAACTTGGTCGCTAAGTTCGCTCAGCACTTGCTCAGCGTTGTACGCTTCCCGAAAAAAACGGCGGTCGGTCCAGGTACGCAGCTGTTCGCCAAGGCGAGGGATGCCGAGTCCAACCGTGATGGCCACCGCAATCACAACCATTTTCCCCAGACGATTGGAGTTGCCCGCCAGCGCGAAAGCCGTGCCAACCACGACCGCAATGGCGACAAACTGAAAGATGCGTATCCCGCTTCTCGCCAGGCCGTACTGCAGGCTCTGCCGGATGACGACCTGCACATCCATTGCCCGCTGGACCACGATGACGTAAGCCAACGTTAACGGAAAGATCAGCAGCATGACGAGGGCGAACGAATTCAGCCAACTAGGAACTGTCGCGGAAGCTGGTCCCAGAGCCTTGTCGGCGATGGTGACGATCAGTCCCGGTGTCATGGCGAACGTGGTGCCCCAGTAGAGCAAACGCAACCGGCGCTGGGCATCCTGCGAGATCGCCATCGCTGATTTCATGAAGATTGCCGTAAAGAATGAGCTGACGAACACGTACGTCAGAGCTTGATACGGGATTAAGAAGGGATGGAGTATCCGATAGAGTCGTGCGGCCGCCACGTAGTTGGATGCCGCGATCACCGTTACCGCCACGACGGCTATGCTGAATGCGGTGAATGGGAGGGCTAAAGCCCACGCTGTCCATTTCCAGATGCGCCGCATCCTGTTCCCGGGTGGGAATGGTTCGGGGAAATACATGCCCAGGAAAAACATGGAGACCGGCCAAAGGATCGCCAACAAAGGAGCGATTCCTAAGGTCTGAAACTTCCCCAACTCGCGCCATCCGGGGCCCCAGTTTTCAATGTTGTGCGCCCCCAAAAGTTCCGAGAAGCCGAGCAGCACCGCGAGCAATAACCACGCCAGCATGTCTCTCGGTCGCGCGAGCACCACCCAGCATCCCAGCAAGAGACAGACCGTTGGCATAACGATTCCCAGCAGAACATTCAGCACCATGTCCGAGATTCGGTTCTGCCCTGGGATCGCCGGTAGCGCGACAGTGTGCACTCCCGCCACCGACCGAACGGTTACGTAGACACTCTGTCCGGGCCGTGCCTGGGCGATAGCCATCGCGAGCACTACGGTTCCGGTGTAGGGTTTTCCATTAATTGCGAGCAGCACGTCGCCGCGGTGCAGGCCCGCCTTCTCGGCCTCTGGAGAAACCGTTTCCAGAGATGCGCTGGCCGTCGCGGGCTCGATTGAAGGGACACTTACTTTTTCGCCGGGCAAAATGTCGATCGCCACCCGTACCTGGTAGAGCAGCACACCGAGCAACAGAACTGCCAGACAGATGTAACGGAGAACTGGCGGTTTTGTCCTGGTCGTGAAAGGTGGAGTTTCCATGCGGGTTCGTAGAACCGGATGATTCTACCTTTTACAAGCTGAATCAGAAATGTGTCTTGAGACGGACAGCGTCAGCAGTGCGGTAAACCTGCATCAGAACAATTTCATTTGCGCGGCCGATTCGGGCTCGGCCGCGGGATGGGTCTTCTGGCTGTAACGGTCGTAGTCGCTGAGAATGCCATACTTCTGGCGCAGCCTTTTCATCAGCTGCGAAAGCGGTTTGCGATACGAGTCTGGCAGGAACGCACGGTCTTTATACCGCTTCCGGTAAGTATCGACGAGTTGGGAGAACTCCTTTTCCAAAAATGGCAGGAAGACGGCCGCCGAACAAGGTTTCAGAAACAGGGAATTGGCGAAGATGTACTTTCCGCCAGCCTTGGCTGTCGCCCGGACGAGCGCCTCGAGGTCGCGCGGCGAATCGGTAATCCCGGGAAGCACGGGCGCGCAAATTACACCCGCCGCGATGCCTGCCTGGTTCAACTTCTGCATGGCTTCCAGTCGCAGGTCAGGACGCGGAGCGCGCGGCTCCAGAATGCGCGCCAGGTCCGCCTTCAGAGTGGTGATCGTGATGTTGACGAACAGGCGATTGTTTTCCGCAATCTGCCGGAGTACGTCGACATCTCGCAACACGAGATTGGATTTCGTGACGATGCCGATTTCGAGCCCGCTGTGTCGCGCGAGTTCCTCGAGGATCGCCCTAGTAACCTCGAAGCGGCGCTCAGCCGGTTGATAGGGATCCGTAGCCGTGCCGATTGCGATTTCCTCTCCCGGCTTGACGCGGCGCAGTTCCTGCCGCAGTAAATCGGCGGCGTGTTGCTTCACGAAAATCTTTTGTTCGAAGTCCACGCCGTCGCGCATTTCCATGAACTCATGGGTGTAACGGGCATAGCAGTATTTGCAGGCGAACTCGCATCCGCGGTACGGGTTGATGGTCCAGGTGAAGGGCATGCGCACTCCGGTACAACGATTGAGCAGCGACCGGACGGGCAGGGTGAAGTATTCCACGTCGTGCCCTTGACGCAGGGATTCGCCCTCGGAAGCAAGGCGAGCGATGCCGATGAGTTTCGGCTCGGAGTCGGGGAGAAGGGGAAGAGAAGCCATAGCGTATTCGCTTTTTATTCGCTATAATGGAGTTTATTTGAGGTGCCAACTATTAGTCAAGTAGCTAGCCATTGACTTGCACGTATTCAACGTGTTACACGTAATTGACGTGAACAATTATGAAAGGCGCTGAAGAGACATCCAAGCAGAACGTCACTGTAAGTCTCAGCCGCCAGACCTTGCGGAAAGCGAGAGTCTTGGCCGCGCGCCGCGCTACCTCTATCAGCAAACTTCTCGCAGACCAGATTGAAGCGTTAGTGGGCGAGGACGAAGCGTACGAACGGGCTGAGCGACAGGCTCTGGCGCTGCTCGACAAAGGGTTTTCGCTTGGGGGCGTAATTCATAGCACGAGAGACGAATGGCATGAGCGATAGAACGTTCGTCGATACCAACATCCTGATTTATGCCCACGATGTTGACGCGAAAGCCAAGCACGAAATCGCGAAGGGGGTTCTGACCGAACTCTGGAGCCGACGAAACGGCGTGCTGAGTCTGCAGGTGCTCCAGGAGTTTTACGTGAACGTCACACGCAAGATTCCGTCTCCCCTCTCCAAGGGCGCGGCACGCCCCGTCGTGGAGAGCTACACGGCGTGGTGTATTGAGACTACTCCGGTCGAAATTGCGAGAGCCTTTCGCCTGCAGGACGAATGCCGCATCGGATTTTGGGATGCGCTGATTGTGGCTTCCGCTATCAAGTGCGGCGCCGCTCGCATCCTTTCCGAGGACCTCAACTCCCGTCAGATGATCGCCGGAATCCAAATTGAAAATCCTTTTCCCGCACGGAGATGAGGCGGGCTCAGGAGCCGTCTCCTGTCGGGCTGACCTTAGATTCGCTCTTCTCACTGGGCGGAGGGGGAATCGTAATGTCCACGTTGGTGACTGGGCCGAGAGACGACAGCGGCTTGTCGAAATCCGCCGTGTTGCCTACCACCAGCACCGCGAGTTTGTCTTTGTGCAGATACTTGGCTGCGACGCGCGCCACATCTTCTTTCCCCACTTTCTCAATACCGGCGCGATAGCGTTCCAGGAAGTCGGCGGGATATCCGTAGAATTCGTAGGCCATGCGTTCGCGCAGAACTTTTTCTGGTGAATCGAAATTGAAAACGAACGAGTTCAGGATGGAATCCTTGGCGCTTTTGATTTCTTCGTCGGAAATCGGATTCTGTTTCAGGTTGTCGATCTCTTTATAAAGGGCCTCGACGGATTCCACGGTGGTCGCGCTCTTAGTGCCCATGGCGATGCGCACGATTCCGGGGTGATCAAACGCCGAACCTATGCCGCCGCCGACGCCATAGGCCAACCCTTGCGCGGTCCGAATGCTCTTGAACAATCGGGAAGAGAAGCCACCCCCGAAAGCTTCATTGAAAACTTGAGCGGCGTAGTAGTCCGGGTTACTGCGCAGGATGCCGAGCTCCGTCATGTTGATGGAACTCTGATTTACGTCTTCTTTCGGGATCAAGTAATAACCAGGTTTAGCGGGATCGAATTCGATTTTGTCCTCTTTCGCCCGTGGCCCCTTCGGCCAATCGCCGAAGACCTGGCGAAGCTTGGCTTCCATGGCTGCGGAATCAAAGTCGCCGACGACCCCCAAAATAATATTGTTGGGCTGGGCGTAGGTATGGTGCCAATCGAGCAGGTCTTGCCGAGTGACGGCGGCAACCGTGGCATATTCGGGCTCGCGGACATACGGGTTGTTAGCGCCGTACGCGAGTTTCTTTGACTCGCGGCTTGCAATTGCGCTCACATCGTCATTGCGGCGCGAAATCGCATCGTCCATTTCGTGCTGTGCCAGATCGATCTTGTCGGCGCGGAATTGGGGTTCGCGCAGCAGATCGTTGAACACCTTGAACACATCGTCGAAATCGCCTTTGAGGCACGACCACGAGATCGTGGTCGAGTCCGCTGTATCGCCGGTTTCAACTTTGGCAGCCCGAATTTCAAGGTAATCGTCGAGCTGATCTCCGGTCTCAGTCTTAGCTCCACCTGTACGCCAGACTTCGCCGTAAATATCCAGCATTCCGACCTTGCTCGCGGGTTCGGAACGCGAGCCGCCGCGGATGCGCGCGACGCCATCGATGATCGGAAGTTCATGATCTTCCTGCAGGAAGATCACCATGCCGTTCGGCAGTTCGATGCGCTTAGGTTCCTGCGGATGAAATGCGGGCAGCGAAGGAATCGAGATCTGCTGCCAATCGGTCGCTTGCGCTGCGGATCGCGGAACCGCGGCGCTGACAAGAATTACGCCGGAAAGGAGAATGCGTGTAATCTGACTTTTCATTGCGCGCCTCCTTTCTGATCGGACGGGGCAGCGACCCTGGTTTCGATAATTCCTACGGTACGGTTGGCCGGAACAAAGGTTTGTTTGGCCACGCGGCGAATGTCCGCTTTGCTGACCTTGTCGATGCGGTCGACCGAGCGAAACAGTTCGCGCCAGTCGTTGTATCGAGCCTGATAAATCGCCAGATTGTTGGCCAGGCCTTCGTCGCTGCCGAGGCTCCGGATCAGGTTGGCCTTAGCCCGCGTCTTAATCATCTTCAGTTCCTCGTCGCTGATGTCTTCGTTCTTCAGCTTCTCGATCTCGACATGAATGGCGTCCGCCATCTCGTCAGGTCTGTGGCCGGGGAGGGGAAATGCGTAGAAGGCAAAAAGATGGGGATACTTGTTGCCGGGTAGTCCGGTAAAACCCGCCGAATCGGAAGCGATTTTCTTGTCGCGCACCAACGCTCGGTACAGCCGGGAAGTGCGCCCGTTCGACATCAAGTCGGCAATCGCGTCGTAAACGGCGTCGTCGGGACTGCGGTAGTCGGGCCGGTGATAGCCCTCAAGGTAAAGCGGTTGAGACATATCCTGCAAAATCACGCGCCTCTCTGCGTTCTGCGGGGGCTCCGTGGTTGTGCGCTCATCCGGCTTGGGACGCGAAGGGATGCGTCCGAAATATTTTTCGATAACCGGCATCGTCTCTGACGCCTTTACATCGCCGACCACGGCTACGACGATATTCGACGGAATGTAGTATCGGTCGAAAAACTTCTTGGCGTCGGTTGCGGAAAACGTGTTCAAGTCAGACATCCAGCCAATCGTCGGACGATGGTATTCATGTGCCTGAAAGGCCGCGGTAGTGAATTGTTCCAGCAACCGCCCGATGGGGTTGCTATCGACACGCATGCGGCGCTCCTCGATCACGACATTCCGCTCCTTATAAAATTCGCGCATGACCGGATGCAGGAAGCGCTCGGACTCCAGATAGGCCCAGAGTTCCAGCCGGTTCTCAGGGAACGAGTAAAAATAGTTGGTCTCGTCGTCGCTGGTGTTGGCATTCAGGTCTTCGCCGCCGTTCATCTCAACGATCTGCGGAAATTCGTTGGGCTTTACGTATTTGTTGGCTTCGGTCGTGGCATCCATCCAGGCTTTTTGCAGTTCTCTCACTTTCTGCTCATCCCGGCCGACTGGCTTGTCTCGCTCTGCAATGTAAGCTGCGTAAACTTGCTCCACCTTCTCCAGAGCCACTTTTTCGGCGGAGTAATTCGTGGTGCCGATTTTGTCGGTACCCTTGAAAGCCATGTGCTCAAACATGTGCGCCAGTCCGGTTTCGCCGAGGGGATCCTGCACCGAACCGGCATCGACGTGGGTGAAGAAAGAAAACACTGGCGCCTCCGGCCGCTCGCAGATCACGACGGTCAGCCCGTTGTCCAGCGTCTTGACCGTGGTGCGCTTTTCGAACGAAGTCAGATCTTGCGCGGCAGCCAGCGCCGCGAGGACAAGAATAATTGCGAACGACTTGAGGAAACGTTTGTAGCTCATTGAACCTCCGTGAGGTTGGACGTGTATGAAGGGCAGAAGTTTGAAATTACGTGGCGGAAGGGGAAGTTGTCAAACGGAAGCGGTGAATCGGGCCCCATCTGCTCCTTTCCGATTTTCTCTGCATTCTCTGCGGCCGTTCTTAGCGGTCTCCGCGATTTAAGATTCGGTGTGGTCATTTCATGCCAATCTCATGGACCCTTATAATCCTGAATACTATGGCCAGCAAGCCGGAAGTCGTCGAAATCGAAGGCAAACACCTGAGTTTGACCAACCTGGATAAAGTTCTCTATCCCGCAACCGGGTTCACCAAGGGACAGGTGATCGACTACTGCGCGCGCATCGCGCCGGTTTTGTTGCCGCATCTTAAGGATCACCCGCTTACGCTGAAGCGCTATCCCGAGGGTGTGGATAAAGAATATTTCTTTGAGAAGAACGCGACCAAGCATCGGCCGGATTGGGTGAAGACCGCGCCTATCTGGAGCGAAGGTAATCAGCGCAACGTAAATTACATTCTGGCGAACGATTTGCCCACCCTCATCTGGATCGCGAATCTCGCCGCCATTGAACTTCATCCGTGGCTTTCGCTGGCCGGAGACATCGGTTCGCCGCGCAGCATGGTCTTCGACCTCGATCCCGGAGCGCCGGCGAACATTGTGCAATGTTGTCAGGTGGGAATCTGGCTGCGGGACATTTTCGCGCACTTCGGATTGCAGAGTTTTCCGAAGACTTCCGGTTCCAAGGGGCTGCAGGTTTATGTTCCCTTAAACTCGCCCACCAGTTATGACGTGACCAAGCCCTTTGCTCACGCGCTCGCCCGTTTGTTGGAGAGCGATCACAGAGACTTCGTAGTTTCTGACATGAAGAAAGAGCTACGCGTGGGCAAGGTGCTGGTGGACTGGAGTCAGAACGACGAGCACAAGACTACGGTAAGCGTATATTCGCTGCGGGCACGCGAGCATCCTACGGTCTCGACTCCGCTGAAATGGGAAGAAGTCGAGCAGGCATTAAAGAAAAAAGATGCAGACCTGCTGGTATTTGAAGCCGGCCAGGTTCTCGATCGCGTACAGAAGATGGGAGACCTGTTCGAACCTGTGCTCAAGCTCAAGCAGAAACTGCCAAAGCTGGCTGGAATTGCGGAAGCCGCGGCGGAGGAGGGACTGGAACTGGCGGCGCAAGCGGACGAGAGTGGAGCAACGAAAGCAACGAAGAACAAGAAACCTGCCCGCCGCCCTGCTCCGAAGAAAAAGAGTCGAAAGGTATAATCCGCTGGTCGTCACTTTAGCGGATTGACGTTTATCGAGCGAAATTATGGCAAAACTCTATGCGGGCACATCGGGGTGGGCTTATCCGAGTTGGAAACCCGACTTTTATCCCGCGAAACTCGCTCAGACAAAATTCCTGCAATACTACGCAACAAAACTGAACGCCGTCGAAGTCAACTTTACTTTTCGCCAACTGCTGAAGGAGACAACCGCCCAGAAGTGGATCGAAGCCACGCCCGCTGGATTTCGTCTCAGCATCAAAGCCCACCAGGTCATCACGCACATTAAACGGCTGAAGGGGACCGAGGATTTCATTCCGCGATTCTTGACCACAATTGAGCCGATCGCGCGTGCGGAAAAGCTGGGGCCACTATTATTTCAGTTGCCTCCGAACATGAAGGCCGACGCTACGCTTTTGCAGGAATTTCTGACCGTTCTGCCGCGAGCGGTTCCGTCCGCATTTGAGTTCCGCCACGCTTCCTGGTTCACGGACGAGATTTTTGCCATCCTCAAGCGCGGTAATCGCGCGCTTTGCGTTGCTGAAACCGAAGAGCGCACCACACCCGACGTTGTCACCGCCGACTTCTGCTACTACCGTTACCGCAAACCGAGCTATTCGCCCGATGAACGTCGCGCCATGGTAGATCGCATTCGAGAACACCTGTCGCAAGGCCGAAACGTGTTCGCATATTTCAAGCATGAAGAAACGCCCGAGGGGGCGATTTACGCGGTTGAAGTGCTGAAGGAAGTAAATCTGTAGAGACGTTGCTTGCAAAGTCTCGGCTGGCCGACGCCAGGTTGAACCTTTTTCGCGATTTAATTTTGATCTCGGACGTGATTTCTGCTTCAACGGTAGACGTAGCGAGCTACATCTCTACGGCACCGTCTTTGTCACTTCCTCCAACGTCCGATAACGCGCATACTTCGACTGTGCCTTCAGAAGCGAACTCTCGCGTGGTCTCCGGTTTTCTCGATTACCTGAAAGTTGAGAAGGGATTGGCCCCGCTCACGGTCGCTGCCTACACCACCGACGTCAGCCAGTTCACTGGATTCCTGAAGAAACGCAAGCGCACGTTGCTGAACGCGCGCCGCAATGAGGTGCGCGATTTCATTCAGGAATTATTCGCCAACTCGGTCGATGGCAGATCGGTCGGAAGAAAGCTCTCCGCGTTGCGCCATTTGTATCGTTATCTGCTGCTCGACAGGCTCATCCAACACGATCCCACGCTGAACATCGACTCGCCGAAACAATGGAAAGTCTTGCCTAAATCACTGGCCCGCGATGAGATGGAAATCATGCTGCGGGTGCCAAAATCGGCCTCGCAGGGAAAGCTGGCCGAGGCGATTGTATTGCGCGATCGTGCCATGCTGGAGGTTTTCTACGCGGGGGCGCTGCGCGTCTCGGAGATGGTTGCCGTCAAGCTTGAAGACTTGAAACTCGACCTCGGGTATTTGCTGGTGCGCGGCAAGGGCGACAAAGAAAGAATCGTGCCTTTGGGAAAATCGGCACAGGATTTGCTCGCACAGTACATGAAGCATTCCCGGCCAGTGCTGGTGGGAGAGCGCACTTCGTCGCTACTGTTTCTTGGGCGCGGTGGGCACATGCTGACGCGTCAACGAGTCTGGCAGATGGTTCGACACGCGTCTTCAAGCATGGGACGCAACGCGAGTCCGCACATGTTGCGCCACAGCTGCGCCACACACATGGTCGAGAATGGCGCGGACCTGCGGACGGTTCAAACCATCCTTGGTCATGCGGATATTGCCACGACGCAGGTCTATACGCATCTGGCGCTTGATCGCCTGAAGAGCGTTTATCAGAAGCATCATCCGAGAGCAAAGGCGAGATAGGCTGATTTTTTCACCACAGAGGTCACAGAGAAAACAGGATCGTTTTCTGCGACTGGTGGCGAGAAAGGTTCTGGCATTCATGAAGACACAAAAAAATCGAACTCCGGTCGAGAAGGCGATCGGCAAATTTCTGGATTCGCTGCGCCAGCGCAACGCGTCCTTTCACACCATCAAGGCCTACACCGGCGACTTGGAGAATTTCGCTGCCCATGCAGGCCCGCGAAATTGGCGAAGCCTCGATCACCTGGCGATCCGTGGGTTCCTGTCCAGCCTTTATGAAAAAGGACTCAGCAAAACCTCGGTAGCCCGCGCGCTCGCTGCCGTTCGTTCGTTCTACCGCTGGCTGGCCCAGGAAGGCGTCGTAGAACAGAATCCTGCTTCACTCGTCTCCACGCCGAAGCTGCCCAAGAAGTTGCCCCGCGTGCCTACGATCGAAGAAATGAATATCGTGCTCGATGGTCAGATGCCCGAGGAGGCATCGTTTCCTGAACGAGACCGCATCATGTTCGAATTGCTTTACGGATGCGGCATCCGCAATTCCGAGTTGATTGGCGTCAACCTCGACGACATTCGTTTGAGTTCCGAGGCTATTCTCATTCGCGGCAAGGGCAAGAAAGAACGCTATGTGCCTTTCGGCGATTCCGTGAAAACCGCGCTCGCTGCTTATTTGCCCGTGCGCCAGCAGATGTTAGCTGAACAAAGGAAAAATACCTCCGCGTTGCTGATCAACCGGCGCGGCGGACGGATCACGACACGCAGCGTAGGCCGAATCGTGAAGAAGATCGCCATCGCCAAGGGGTTGTCCCCGGACGTGCATCCGCACACGCTGCGACACGCGTTCGGCACCCACATGCTGGAGGAAGGCGCCGACCTGCGCTCCATTCAAGAAATGCTTGGCCACGAACGTCTTTCGACCACTCAGCGCTACACACAACTGTCCATGAAGCACGTGCTCGAGGTCTACGACCAGACGCATCCACGCGCTAAATGACCTGTAGAGACGTTGCTCGCAACGTCTCCCTGGCGTAAATCTGAGCCCGCAGACGTAGCGGACCTACGTTTCTACAGGAGAGCGCTTTCGCAGATGCTCCCACATCCCGACCACGCGGTCCCTTAATTTGGCAGTGAGCTGCTCGTACGCTGCCTCAGACGCGTCGGCTTCCGGCGGAGGATAAATCAGATCACCAAAAGTCATTTCCAATGGCGCGAATTTCTGAAACGATTTTCCGCGTGGCCAAGCTTCGTGAAATCCTTCAATTGCCACCGGAACAATCGGCACCTGCAAATGAACGGAGAGAATCGCAGCGCCTTTCTTGAACATCTTCGGCTTGCCATCAATCGACCGCTCGCCCTCCGGATAAAGCAAAAGCACACCTCCGCGCCCAAGACCGTAGGCCCCGGCCCGCATGGCGGGAATCAGGTTCGCATCCGGATCAACCACAACCACACGCAGCCATCGTGCCAGGGTTCGCATGAAGCCTTGGCCAAAAATCTCGCTGGTCCCGACGGCGAAACTGTCGCGGAACACATTCCAAGGCAGAACGCTGCCCAGAATGATCGGATCGATAAAACTCTGGTGATTCGAGCAAATAATAAAAGGTCCGCGAATGGGAAGTTTCTCCAGACCGATAACACGAAGGCGAAAACGGTCGCGAGCCATGATCTGCACGAATCGGCTCGCGACATACCAGAACGTTTCCTTTAGCGGCGCTGGCTGCAGCAGGGCGCGGATTTCAGGTACTGCAGTCTCTTCTTCCAGCACCGCCTTCCAGCCAGGGAACTGCGCACGGGGTGGGCCACTCTTCGTGCCAGCTCCGCTCTCCCGCACCGCATCCACTAACTCGCGTAGGGTGTAAATCTCTGGCAGGCGAGATTCTTCGATGCTCCCGCCTAGCTCTTGTTCCAGAGCGACAAGCAGTTCGACCCGCTGCATCGAATCCAGTCCAAGATCGAGTTCCAGATTGTCGCCGGGGCGAAGCGTTTGAGGCTTGATCCGTGACGCTTCGCGAACGATGTCGAGCGCCCTCCGCACATCGGGTTGCTCCAGCCAGGCGGCCTCTTCCGCATTCAAAGGTTTATCTGGGCCAACTCCAGCATCCTCCAAGCGGTCGTTGGCCAGATTGGCCCGCACCCGATTCTCTATCTCGAATCGCTTCAATTTTCGAGTGGTCGTGCGTGGCAAAGCTTCTTGCCAGAGCTCATAGCTTCCAACCCGCTTGGTCGAAGGCAGTTGTATCGAGAGGTTTTCAATGTCGTAGCGGATGACCTCCTTCACGTTGACGATCTTCCGTTGTTTGAGCGCATCAAAATTGGGAACTACCACGGCATGCAACCGGTCCTCTCCGGGACGGCCTTCGAGCCCCATAACCGCTATTTCCCCAATGTAAGGCGACTTCAGATAGTGCGCCTCGACTTCCTCGGGATAGACATTTTTCCCGTTGCTCAGGATGATGACTTCTTTCTTGCGCCCGGTTATGAACAGATTTCCAGCGCTATCGAAATAACCCAGATCCCCGGTATGGAGCCAGCCATTTCGAAGAGCGGCTGCCGTGGCGTCGGGCCGATTCCAATAGCCCTTCATGACGATGGCTCCGCGAATCGCGATTTCTCCAACCGATTGCCCGCCTTGCTCTTGCGGCTGCGGATCGACGATCTTTCCTTCTACACCTGTGAGCGCCTTACCGACCGAGCCAATGACGTTGTCATCTTGGGAGGTAGCGAAGGCGGCCGCGCTGGTCTCAGTGAGGCCGTATGCCTGCAAGACGTCAATTCCCAATGCGTGGAAATCACGTCCTATCTGTGGATCAAAGCGTGACCCACCCGTCACCAGATACCGCATCTTGCGGCCGAGAGTGTCATGAATTTTAGGAAAAAGAAGCGGGCCAGGATTCCATCCGAATCTTCGGCAGAAGCGGGTGAAAGCCATCATCATTTGCACCGCCGAACTCGCCAATCTCCCACGGTTAGCGACTTCTTTGAAAATGCGCTCGTGGATCAAATAAAAAAACTGCGGCACGACTGCAAAAGCTGTGATTTCCCGCTCCGCCAATGCACGAAGCAACTCCGTCGTATTCAGAGTTTCGAGATAAACGACACGCGAGCCCTTCACCAGCGGCAACAGCAGGTTCGCCATCTGTGAGAGCACGTGAAACATCGGAAGCACGCCTAAGACTGCATCCGCGGGGCCGATGTTTGCCCAACCGAACAGTGCCCGCACTTCGGCCATAATATTGGAGTGCGAGAGCATCACGCCTTTGGGATCGGCGGTGGTGCCTGAGGTGTAGAGAAGCGAAGCGAGGTCGTCTTCTTTGGAAGGCAAAGGAGCAAAATTTCCCGCCCCCGCCGCGAAGATGCTGTCGAGATGATTTCGTGTGAGGACAGCCGCCCCCGGCTTTCCCTCCGAGCGAAGCTCGGCAGTCAGCAAAATCTCCACCTGCAGCCCCTCGACAGCTTTCTGTGCGATTTCCAGATGCCGCACGTCGCAAAACAGCAGGGAACTGCCGCTATCCTGAAGAAGCTTGGCAACCTGCTCGGCATGAAAAGCGGTGTCCAAGGGAACCGCGACGCAACCGGCTGCGATAATGCCAAGGTAGGCAGTGATCCAGCGCGGATGGTTATCGGCCAAAATCGCAATCCGAGCGCCCCGCGGAAATCCACTTTCTGTCAGCCATCGGCCGATGCTCTCCGCCATGCGGCGCGCTTCGGCATAGGTGAAGCTCTCAACGCGGTCATGCCGCTGAATCTCCAGCGCAACGTTATCAGGCCATTGCGCAGCACATTCGCCGAAGAGATCGTAGAAGGTCGGCATTGGTTGAAGAGGGAATATACCTGAAAACATGCCGTGGCGCCGTGATCGCAGATGCTGCTGCAGGGTTGTCTCACGTCCTGTTTGAATGATCTCGGTGAGCTAGAGGACCGGCTGGAGAGATGGTTTACGAGAATGCTGCGTCCGCGACTTACGCGCTGCGCACGCATCTAATATACTAACCTTCTAGGACAGTGGGTGTAGTGTCCATCCAAGGACCCTCATTTGATTAATGCTTTAGTAGCCAAGGTCTTCGGGACCAAGAACGAGCGCGAGGTAAAGCGTCTGATGCCTCGGGTCGAAGCCATTAGCGCGCTTGAGCCCGAAATGCGCAAGCTCACCGATGAGCAGCTGCGCGCCAAGACGAACGAATTCCGCCAGCGAATACAGGAACGCCTGACCCGTATTCCCGACGAGCCGGATGCGGATATTGATCGCCGCAAAGAACTCGACAACGAACGTACCAAGCTGGTGAACGAAGTCCTCGACGAGCTTTTAGTCGAAGCCTTTGCCGTAGTACGCGAAGGTGGCCGCCGCGTTCTCAATATGCGGCATTTCGATGTGCAGCTGATCGGTGGCATGGTTCTACACCAGGGTAAGATCGCCGAAATGAAGACTGGCGAAGGAAAAACCCTGGTCGCCACTTTGCCGGTTTATCTGAACGCTCTCAGCGGACGCGGCGTGCACGTGGTCACGGTGAATGACTATCTGGCCAAGCGCGACTCCGAATGGATGGGCAAGCTGTATAGTTTCCTCGGCCTGAGCGTGGGCGTCATCGTTCACGACCTCGACGACCAGGAGCGCCGCGAAGCCTACGCCGCCGACGTGACCTACGGCACCAACAACGAGTTCGGCTTCGACTATCTGCGCGACAACATGAAGTTCGATCTGCACGATTGCGTGCAGCGCGGACACAACTTCTCTATCGTCGACGAAGTCGATTCCATCCTGATCGACGAAGCTCGTACCCCGTTGATTATTTCCGGCGCCAGCGAAGAATCGACTGACAAGTACGCCAGGGTCAATCGCATCATTTCCAAGCTTGAAAAAGGTGAGGAGATTGACGTCGCTCCTGGTGAACCCAAGCAGTACACGGGCGATTACGTAGTCGATGAAAAACATAGAAACATTACGGTTACCGACGTGGGCTGGGAAAAAGTTGAGGAGTTGCTGGGCATCGGCAATATCGCCGATCCGGAAAATTGGGACCTCAAGCATCACGTGGAGACTGCGGTCAAGGCGCACGCTCTCTATCACCGCGATGTTGAATACGTGGTGAAAGATGGTGAAGTCATCATCGTCGACGAGTTCACTGGCCGCTTGATGCCCGGCCGACGCTGGTCCGATGGTCTGCACCAGTCGGTCGAGGCCAAGGAAAACGTCAAGATCGAACGCGAGAACCAGACTCTCGCCACCATTACTTTCCAGAATTATTTCCGTATGTACAAGAAGTTGGCTGGCATGACCGGTACGGCGGAAACCGAAGCCCCCGAGTTCGACAAGATCTATCGGCTGGAAGTGATGGTCATCCCCACCAACAAGCCGCTGCTTCGTGTCGAGAATCCCGACGTTGTTTACCGCACTGAAAAAGAAAAATACTTCGCTGCTGCCGACGAAATCCAGAGATTGCACACCACCGGCCAGCCGGTTTTGGTCGGTACTACGTCGATTGAAAAGTCAGAGCGTCTTTCCGAGTTGCTGAAAAAGAAAGGCGTTAAGCACTGGGTGTTGAACGCCAAGCAACACGAGAAAGAAGCCGAGATCGTGGCTCAAGCTGGCAGTAAAGCTATGGTCACGATCGCCACCAATATGGCTGGCCGCGGTACCGATATTCTGCTTGGAGGAAACCCGGAGTTCATGGCCAAGCAGGAGTGCGTGAAGAAGGGAATCGCACAACCGCTGCGCGCCGCGCAAGGCAAAGTTCAGGCCGTGGTCGACGATACCAAGAGCACCGTCTGGTATTACGCGGGTAACGAATATGTGGTTCCCACCGACCAGTGGACGGGAGTTTTCAATCGCTACAAGGCCCAGACCGACAGAGAACACGACGAAGTCATAGCTGCCGGAGGGCTGCACATCTTCGGCACCGAGCGCCACGAAGCTCGCCGCATCGACAACCAGCTTCGCGGCCGCGCTGGCCGCCAGGGCGATCCCGGTTCTTCTCGTTTCTATCTTTCTCTCGAAGACGACTTGATGCGCATCTTCGCCAAGGAGTGGGTCTCCAATCTGCTTCAGCGGCTGGGTATGGAAGAGGGAGTCCCGATTGAATCCAGGATGATCTCACGTCGCATCGAAGGCGCGCAGAAGGCGGTCGAAGCGCAAAACTTCGAAGCCCGCAAACATCTGCTGGAATATGACGACGTCATGAACAAGCAGCGCGAGGCGGTGTACGGCTTGCGCCATCAATTGCTCGAGGGTGTGGATCAAAAGGAACTGATCCTCGAGGACTATGTTTCGGATATCCTCAGCGATTTGATGGATGAGTTTTGCGCGGTCAAGGTTCATGCCGCTGACTGGGATCTCAAAGGATTGAAGGATGCTGTTTTTACCCGCTTCGGCGTGGATATTCTAGCGGAAGGGATCAAGCCCGAGACCCTGAACCGCGCGGAACTGGGCGACGCGATCTTCGACAAACTCAAAGCCCGTTACGACGCCAAGGAAAAATTGATTGGCCCCGATGCCATGCGCTATCACGAACGCATGATCATGTTAAGCGTGCTCGACGCGCAGTGGAAAGACCACCTTCGTGACATGGACCACCTGAAAGAAGGCATCGGTCTGCGGGGCTACGGGCAGCACGATCCGCTGGTCGAGTACAAGCGCGAGTCCTTCGATATGTTCGAAGCCATGATGCAACGCTCCCAGGAGGAGGCGGTCCGCTATCTCTACCTGATGCAAATTCTGGAACGGCCGAGCGAAGGTGCTCCCCCGAGACCCGCGGATGGCAGCGGTGCGGAGGCGACGGCGGTTCCGCGAATGGGTGGAGATGGCAATGGGCGCAAACCAGCGCGCCAGGTAGCCACATCCGTGGACGAGATTGAAGAAGCCTTCCAGCGCAAGAAACGCCGCGAGCTGGAACAGGCTCGCATGGCTGGTTCCGGAGATTTGCAGACCGTGCAGCAGGTGGTTCGCGGCACGGCCAAGATCGGACGCAACGATCCCTGTCCATGCGGCTCCGGGAAAAAATACAAGAAGTGCTGCGGCGCGAACGCGTAGCGTCTCTGGAGTCCTCCCTATTCCACGGTCACTGACTTCGCCAGATTCCTTGGCTGATCCACGTCGCAGCCGCGACGCACCGCGATGTGATACGCCAGCAGTTGCAGCGGAACGATCTCGAGAATGGGCGAAAGCGCTTCCGGCGCGGGTGGAATGTAGAGTACGTGGTCCGCGGCTTCTTTAATTTCTTCATCGCCCTCGGTGGCCAGCGCAATGACGATGCCGGAGCGCGCTTTCACTTCTTTCAGGTTCGAGGTCGTTTTCTCGTACCGAATCATCGAGAGTTCGCTCTTCGGGTCACGCGTGGCGATAATTACGACGGGCAGGTTCTCGTCGATCAGTGCATTCGGACCATGCTTCATCTCGCCCGCGGGATAGCCTTCCGCGTGGATATAGGAAACTTCCTTCAGCTTCAACGCGCCTTCGAGAGCGATCGGATAATGAATGCCGCGTCCCAGAAACAGGAAATCCTGAGCGCGGACGTACTGCTTTGCCAAGTCTTCGCAAGCCCGGTCGTGCGTGAGCAAGTGCTCGAGTTTGCCCGGAATCAACGTGAGTTCATGAACTGCCTCCACAGCTTGCTGTTGATTCATGGTGCCGCGCACTTGCGCCATGTAAAGCGCAAACAAATAAAGGGCAGTGAGCTGGGCGGTAAACGCCTTTGTCGAAGCCACGCCAATTTCCGGACCAGCGTGCGTGTAAATCGTTCCCGCGGCCTCGCGCGTGATCATTGAGCCGACAACGTTGCAGATGGCCAGCGTCTTCGATCCTCGGGCCTTGGCCTCGCGCTGGGCCGCGATCGTATCGGCAGTCTCTCCGGATTGAGAAATCACCAGCGTGATCGTATCGGGAGCAACGATGGGATCGCGGTAGCGCCACTCGCTGGCGTAGTCCACTTCGACCGGGATTCGTGCCAGGGTCTCGATCATGAACTTGCCCGCTTGCGCCGCATGCCAACTGGTTCCGCAAGCCTCGATGTTGATCTTCTTCGCGGCTTTGAACTCCGCCTCGCTGATTTCCATTTCGTCGAGGAAGATATGTCCGGTTTCCTGCGAAATTCGGCCTAGGGTAGTATCGCGAACCGCCCGCGGTTGCTCGTAAATCTCTTTCAGCATGAAATGCTTGAACCCGCCCTTTTCGGCTTGAATCGGATCCCAGGTGACGTGCTGGACCTTGCGCTCGATCGGCTTTCCGTCGAAATCGGTGACCTTGACTCCGTCGGGCGTGACCACGGCGAGATCGCCATCGCCGAGGAAGAATAGATCGCGTGTGTGATACAGAATCGCAGGCACGTCGGAGGCAACGAAGTATTCGTCCTTGCCAAGGCCAATGACCGCAGGCGGGCCGTTGCGAGCGGCGATGATGGTGTCCGGTGCGTCGGCCGAGATTACTCCCAGAGCGAACACGCCGGTCAACTGGCGGACCGTTTTGCGCACGGCTTCTTCCAGCGACGGCCGAGTGCCGTTGCCTTTAGCAAAATATCTTTCCACCAAATGGGCAATCACCTCGGTATCAGTTTCGGTGGTGAACTTGTGACCTTCTTCGATGAGCTGTTTCTTTAACACGACGTAGTTTTCAATAATCCCATTGTGCACGACTACGATTCGCCCGGTGCAATCGCGATGGGGATGGGCATTCTCTTCCGTGGGACGGCCATGCGTAGCCCAGCGGGTGTGGCCAATGCCGTAGGTTCCATTCAGAGGCTTGAGGCGAATGACTTCTTCGAGATTGCGCAGCTTGCCTTCGGCGCGACGGATCTGCAGGCCATCGCCATTACCGCATACCGCGATACCAGCGGAATCGTAGCCGCGATATTCCAAGCGCCTTAACCCGTCGATGATGACGGGCACCACGCTCTTCTTGCCCACGTATCCCACAATGCCGCACATATTAAACTCCGATGCTGATTGACTCTTGAGGGAGTCGACTCATCGCTGCGCTTTGCTTGGCGGAACTCCTTGACGCCTAAACTAGGGAATCAGGCAGGTTCATTCCTCAAGAGAAAAGCGGAATTCCTCGATGACGGGATTGGTTAGGACTTCTCGAGCCATGCGGCCAACTTCCGCTTCCGCTTCCGCCCGGGTTAGTCCGCCGTCCAGTTTGAGTTCAAAATACTTGCCTTGGCGGACCTCCTCGAGACCCTTGTATCCCATCTTCGTAAGAGCACCATGGATGGTCTTTCCTTGCGGATCCAAGACGCTCTTCTTCAGCGAAACATAGACATAGGCTTTCATGGGGGATTCCCCATTATACGTCAGATCCGACACGAAGCGCGGTGCGCTGCGGGCTTAGACCAGTCGTGCAATTTGGGAATCCAGGTCGGCCAGCGCGTTTTGCAGGATTTCGCGGTGGCGCGGGTTCTGAGCGGCATCGAGCTGCTGCAGCACATGCCGGCGAGACAAAAGCAGGCTTTGGCGCTGACGCTGGAGGACGATTTGGGCGGGAGTCAGGGGCGGCTTGGCTGGGCTGGGAGGGGAGACTGCTTGAGCCTGCTGATCCTCCACCGATTTACTCTCCCATCCCCGTGCCACCCAGAAATTATACCTGCTTAAGCCATGAACACACGGTTGTCTAATTTATGGACAACGGGTGAAGGGCGTGAAATGAAACATCGTCCGCCATTGTTGGGAAACGTGCGCTCAGGACACGAAAAGTGCCAACCTGGCACGAATCGTGCCGAGTTAGAAAATAAAATTTCTTACCCGCCGGGATTTGGGTTTATCATTTGCGTCAAGTTGGATTTTTGTTGGGAAGGTTTGCTCGAGGGGGGCTTCCTTAAGGACTCGTGCAAATGGACCCTGGTCGCCACTTCGAATTAGAGGGAGATGTCGGTCGTTACGAGGCGCTGCTGCAGATGGCGGACCTCGTGGTTCACCACCGTAGCGTGGCTGAACTGCTGCCGGAGCTCGCGCAACGGTTGCGCAACGTAGCTTCTTTTGAAATCGCCAGTCTCTGTCTTCACGATCCCCAAAAAAATGTCATGCGGATGCACTTCTGGGAGGGCGATGAGCGCCTTTCGGACCTGGCTGAGTTGCCGGTAGAAGAATCGGCTTGTGGATTCGTCTGGGAGAAACAACGGCCTGTGGTGTTGCCGGACCTGCACCTGGAAACGCGGTTTCAGCGTGCGGTGAATCTTCTCAAAGAAAAAGGAGTTCGTTCCTACTGCGAACTGCCGCTGACGACCCCGCAAAAGCGGTTCGGGGCGCTGGGCTTGGGAAGTTTCCGTCCCAACGCCTACAACGACGATGATGTAGAGCTCCTGCGGCGAGTTGCCGAACTGGTGGCGTTCGCGTTGGAAAACGCGATGACGCAGGCTGCTTTCCTCGACGAAAAGCAACGGCTAGAGATGCTGCTGGAAGTTAGTACGGCCTTGATGTCCAACCTGGATGTGCCGCAATTGTTTCCCACGATTTCAGGTCTCATTCGCAAGGTAATCCGGCAAGACTACGCCAGCGTGGCGCTCTATGAAGAAACCAACCGCTGCCTCCGGGTGTATGCGCTGGATTCTCCGCTAGGGGAGGAACTGATCAGCCCAGAGACGGTGTTCCCCATCGCGGAGCCTGCTTCCGGCTCGGCTTTCCTGAAGGGGGAAACCAAGGTCTGCAATCACGAGGATCTCGTGGCGATAGGCTCTCCAGTCGTGACGCGAATGCTGGAGCTGGGAATTCAATCGTTTTGCTCGATCCCCCTGATCACCAGGAAGGGCAAGCTGGGGATCCTGAACCTGGGTAGCGCAACCGACCACGCGTTTGCGTCCCAAGACATCAGCTTGTTGAAACAAGTAGCGGCCCAGCTCGCCATCGCTTTAGATAACGCACGGGCCTACCGAGAAATCGCGGAGCTTACCGACAAGCTGAAAAAGGAAAAGCTGTACCTGCAGGATGAAATCCGCTCGGTGCTGAACTTCGAAGAAATCGTAGGCGAAAGTCCGGCGCTTAAGCATGTGCTGACGCAGGTCAACACGGTGGCGCCGCTCGATGCCACCGTCCTGATCCAGGCGAGACGGGAACTGGCAAGGAACTCATTGCCCGCGCCATTCACCGTATGAGTTCACGGAAAGATGGCAGTTTCATCAAGCTGAACTGCGCCGCGATCCCCACCGGACTCTTGGAGAGCGAACTTTTCGGGCATGAGAAAGGTGCATTTACGGGTGCTATCAGTGCCAAGATCGGGCGTCTCGAACTGGCGGACAAGGGAACGTTGTTTCTGGATGAAGTGGGAGATATCCCGCTGGAATTGCAGCCCAAACTACTACGCGTGTTGCAGGATCAGGAATTCGAAAGGTTGGGCGGGGTGCGGACGATCCGGGTGAACATACGCCTGATCGCAGCTACCAATCGGGATCTCGCCAAAAGCGTTGCCGCGCGCGAGTTCCGCAGCGATCTTTATTATCGCCTGCATGTTTTTCCCGTCCATATGCCGCCTCTGCGTGATCGGGGGAAAGATATTGAGTTGCTGGTGCGTTACTTTGTTCAACGCTTCTCCCGCCGTATGAACAAGCAGATTGAAACCATTCCCACGGAAACCATGAACGCCTTGGCACGCTGGGAATGGCCGGGGAATGTGAGAGAGTTGGAGAACTTCATCGAGAGATCGGTGATTCTCTCGGAGGGGACAATTCTCAACGTACCTTTGTCAGAGTTGAGGCTCACCTACGGGGGAGCTCGCCACGATGCCACCCTGGAGAATCTTGAACGGGACCACATCCTCCGCGTGCTGCGCGAAACCGGCGGAGTGGTCTCCGGCTTACACGGGGCTGCTAGCCGGCTGGGCATGAAGCGAACTACGCTCCAGTCCAAAATGCAAAAGATGGGCATTGCCCGTACAGACTACGAAAACTAAGGCTCCTCCACTACTACTCCCGACCAGTCTCAGTGCTTTTCATGACGAAATGTCGGCATGCTGCCGCCGTTTCGGCAGAATCGCCTCTAATAGTGTGCACTCCGGATTCGATCTCATGCCCGGCCTCTAATCTTTGCCGGTAGTTGCAGCCAGATTCGAGTTTGGTATTCGGGCTGCGAAGGGACGGACCGATCATATTGATTAATTCTCTCATTTGGAAAGTCGCCGAGAGTTCAGATGGTCAAAGTCCAAGATCGTCAAAGTTCAAACAAGGGCTAATGCAATCGAGAGAATTCGAGTGGCAAGGCTGCGTAGCGTCTATCCCCAAGGACGCTTGCGCAGGATTCGAGGAGGCAAGAGGAGAATCCTTTGCTTATCCAATTGGGTGCTTCGAGATGTCGTGGGGGCGTCGAACCAGTGATATCCGCCGGAAATCTGCGGCGGCAGAGCGTCGCAACCGGCCAGAGGCCATCGTTTTCGATTCTGCTTCAACCCGATACAGCAGGACTGGGAGCCCCGGTTGGTCCGGCGCCCAATGGAAACCATGCGCAAGAATTCAGCGCCTCGGTCGATCCCTTATATCTGTTTTCTTGCGGCGTGCTGTGGCACCGGCAACGCGATGCCAGCGCAGGCTGGGAACTGATTCAATTCCTGCGATCGCCGGACAAAGGTTCAAGGGCGATCGCAGCCGCGTTGCTCGCGAGAACCGAGCACGCGCGCCTTTTAGTTCGGGACTTGCGTCGAGTTCGGGTTCATGTCGCTAAGCCGGTTACGCGCAACGTCGGGTTTCCCGCTGGGCAGACGCCCAGCAAGGTGGATGAAATGAATACGCCGTATGGGCTGGAAATCGTTGAGAGTTGTCTGACCTGCAAGCTGCGGAAGGATCACTGGTTCTGCGGACTCTCGAGCGACGTGCTGAAATTGCTGAATGCGGCAAGCCATTTGAGCACGTATCCTGGCGGCGCTGTCCTGTTCGTCGAAGGCCAGACGCCACGTGGCGCTTTCGTGTTGTGCTCGGGCAAAGCCAAGCTCTCGACTACCTCGCGTGACGGCAAGGTGCTCATTTTGAAAATCGCCGAAGCTGGCGAAGTGCTGGGGCTGAGCGCCGTGATTGCGGGTGAGCCTTTCGAATTAACCGCCGAGACCGCCGGACCCTGCCAGATCAACTTCGTAGAACGGGAGGCTCTGGTACGGCTGATCGAAAGGAACGGAGAATTTGGGTTGCACGCATCGCAGGCGCTGAGCCGGGAGTTCCAGTCAGCGTACCGGGACATCCATGATCTGGTGCTGGCGCGTTCTTCCGCCGGCAAACTGGCGCGATTGCTGCTTTCGTGGACGCCGATTCGAGAACAATTCGAGCCTCCCGAGATCCGCGTCCGGGCGAGCCTGACCCATGAAGAAATGGCGCAAATGATTGGCTCGTCGCGGGAGACGGTCACCCGGCTGCTGAGTGATCTCAAGAAGAAGGAGTTCATCCGCCTGGACGGCTCGACTCTGGTGATCCGCAATCGAACGGCGCTGGAAGCGCTGGCTGCATAGTGACGGATGCAGCCTCGATAGACGGCCGGATCTCCTCCCCGGCCGTCTATCCCCCCCCGGCAAATATTCTCCTAAAAGTGGAACCCGAGCTGCGCCGTCAGTGTGCGCGGCGTAACGTAATGGGTTCCGCTGAAGGTGGAAAGGAAGTTGTACAGCACATAGTTGTTCGCCACGTTGATGGCGGTAAGTTGAAGACTCCACTTGTATCTGTCGCCGTGGAAAATGTTGTCGTGGCCCACGGATAAATCGAACAGATTCCGGGAGGCGATGCGCGGCGGATTGCGGTCATCGTTCTCGGTTCCTGGCGCCGGCACCTTGATAAGAGAGGATCCGAACTGCGACGCGGCGCAATTGTAAGGCAGCGGCGAAGTGGGAGTTGCGCGGACGCCGTTGCAGGTGAACCCGGCCTCGTACTCCTGATCGGCAGAAAGCGGGACGCCGCCCACGTTGGAGGCGATCATGCTCACGTTCGGCACTCCGCCGATGAGGACCGATCCGGGGCAATCATTCAGGTCGGGGGTTGTCCCGTAGCAGGGAGTTGCGCCTGCGACGAGTCCGCTGTCGTATCGCCAGTTGAAGCCCATCCATGGTCCACGCTTCCATGGTTGGTACTGCAAGTGGGTGGTCTGATTGAAATGCTCGTCGTGGTCGATGCGGAACGGGAGGCCGGCAGCGGTTGCCACGGTCGCGCCCGCTCCACCGATTTGCGGCTGGAAGAATCGCGCCGCCACGCTGGAGAAAACCATGAGCGCGGAGAATCCGTGGATATTCGGCACGCTGACGCGGCCCGCATATCCCGGGATCTTGGAGTTGTGCCATTCGATGGGGAACGTGATCGGAGTGTTGCCGAGCACGCTGAAATCGTAGCCATTGTGCGTGTACTTTGAAATCCACTCACCAGAAAAGACCACGTACTTCCCGAAAGCCTGCTCGATTCCGGCGTGGAACTCATTGCGGAAGCCGGGACTCAAGCGGTTGGCCACGGGTGCAGTGCAGAGCAGCAGGGGATCCAAGACAGGATTGGCGCAGCCCAGGCTGGAGAGTATGAGATTTTCGTTGAACGGAGATTCCAGAGTGCGCGCATAGGAAACCCGCAGAATCGTGTTGGTCTTCTTTACGTTGTACGCGATCCCAACCCGAGGCTCAGCCTGGCGCGCAGTCGAGAGACCGTTGTAGAGATCGCCGCGTATACCGAGGTTCAAGGACCAGTTTCCTTTGGTGATGTTGTCCTGGACGTACAGAGCAAGTTCCTTCACGTCCGTGTGGCCGTTGAAGGTGTATAAGCCCCCGCCACGGGTCAGGTCGTAGGGAAGCAGGGTGGGATTGAAATTAGGGTACAAAGCACTGTTGGGAGCGTTCAGGTTCGCGGCCGTGTTCGGCTGATTGGCGCCGATGCACTGCGAGGGATCGGTGAAACCCGGCACGGCAACGAACGGGAAAGGGTTCAGGGCAGTAACTGGCGATGCGGTGATGCAGGGTGCGTTGAAGGCCGGATCGACGATGCCAAGCTTGTCATTTTCGTTAAGGAATGTTTGTTCGTATGTGACCCCTGCCTTGACGTTGTTCACGCCCTTGGCATACGAGATATCGGATCGAATTCCGGCGTTGGTGAGGGTTCGGTTCTGGCCCACTGATTGTCTCTGAAGGCTCGGCGGTCCGAGGTCGGCGAAAGGGTCGCTGCTGGGATAGTAGTTGTAATCGTCGCGGCGCACGAATACGCCCAAAGTAAGCACGGAACTCGGACTGAGAACATGCGTCCATGAGGGGGCGATGTTGAACGTGCCAATCTTGGAGCGTTGGTCGGACGGACCAACGACTTCGCCGTTGGGAGCGATTCCCCCGTAGTTTTCTACTGATGGAAGGACGCCGTTCAGTCCGCTCCAAGGCGTGGCGTTTTCGGCGTCGAATGAATTCGGGGTTTGGAACCAGCTGCGGCTGTAACCGAAATTCAGATGAATCGAGTCGTTGGCTGAGAATTGGTAGTCCACTCGGTCGAACGCGTTTTGTTCGTTTCCCTTGTCGTGTAGCACTGTGAATTCCGGCGGATCGAGGAATCGACCGCTATTCAAACCGTTTACGGAGATAAAATTGCCCCAGTTCTTCCCCCCGTAGGCAAGATCGGCTGCCAGGTTGGATGACCCAAATGATCCGTATGAAGCGCTAACGCTGCCATGGGGTGTAGTAACACCCTGGCCCGAGCGTGTGGTCGCCACGATGACCACGCTGGTTTTGCCTCCGAATTCCGCAGGAGGTGCGCCAGAAATGACTTCCATGGATTGCACCGAATCGAGGGGGATCTGGTTTGAGAAGACTTTACTCTGCTGGTCGGTAATCGGCTGGCCGTCGACCGAGAACGAATTCTCGGCGTGGTCGCCGAGGCCGTGGAAGAGGCCATTGGAATCGGCTGCGATTCCCGGCGTGGAAAGAGTAACCAGAGAACTCAGGGATGACGAAGAGCTTTCCAGTGGAAGTTTGTCGAACAGGCTCCGGTCGATATCGGAGTGGAAAGTGGAATCGTTTTCCAGTAGGTCTTCTCCAGCTTCACTTTGGACCGTAACAGTCTCCGCAGACCCCGCTACCTGCAGGTTGATCTTGATTTCTAAAGGCACAGAGGAGCGAACGTCAACATCTTGCGCGTAGCCAGAAAACCCCGTGGCTGCCACGCTCAAATGGTAGGGATTAAACGGGACGTTTCCGAAACTGAACCGCCCGGCACCATCCGTGGTGGTCGATCGGTCGAAGTGGCTGACCGGGTTATGAATTTCAACGGTTGCATTGGGAACGACGGCGCCGGAAGAATCCAGCACTGTGCCGCTAAGGGACGCTGAGTTGGACTGCGCGTTGGCATGAGTACCGAATGCCAAATAGAAAACCACAACAAAAGCCGCAGGAAGCGACTTCTTGCAAGAAGCCAGCATGATTCCTCCAAAGGAACGAGAGCTAGGGTCGACGAATGGGCTGAAAAGCCCAGATCAATTCTCGTGAGTGAATTCCCTAGACTGCGGGAGGAGGACGGATGCGAAGCGAGGAGACAAAACCCAACGAGCTGTGGGCGACTTGTGGCAATATCGGCGCAGCTCTGCGGACAAAGAGCGGAACCGGGCGGTAGACCGTGCTGACGAGAACGCCGGCGTGGGCCACGGAGCAGATCGAACACTCGTGGCTGGGCAACTTGGAGTTGTCAGTGTGGACGTGGACTGCCTGGACGATGCCGGTGAATGCGACCAGCAGGATACATAGCACAGACAAGGCTGCTATCGGCCTGTCTTTGTGCGACTTGTATCCGGATGAAGTCAAACGGAACGCCCCACTGCAAACACAACTCTATATATAGCACGAATTAAACGTACGATGCGCCACATGGAGGACAAGTTGCCAGATTCGAAAGGTCATAGATGAAACAGTTCCCGCAGGCGCTTGGTCTGGGCGCGGCTGACCGGGATTTCGGTTTGCTTCTTGTCGTCCAGACGCAATTGGTACGAGCTCTTAAACCAGGGAACGACTTCTTTGATCCGGTTAATGTTTACCAGGTACGAACGGTGGGCTCGCCAAAACAGATTAGGGTCGAGGCTATCCAGCAGTTCCTCCAACGTGCGGCAGTTGGATTGTCCTTCCATGCCGCTGGCGCCGCTCGTTACGACGCTAATGACGCCATCCTCAATGGAAGCGAAACAAATGTCTTTCTGATTTACCAGGAACAATCGGCCGGCGGCCTTCAGCATGATTTTAGAGGTCTGCGGCTTCTGGGATTCGAGCATCCGCATCAGCGTGTCCAATTTTTCCGACGATGGGCCACTGCCTTCTACTTTAGCTCGCGCCCGCTCTACCGACTGAGCTACTCGCTTCTTGTCAAACGGTTTGAGCAGGTAGTCGACCGCATTCACTTCAAATGCTTTCACCGCATACTGATCGAAGGCCGTCGAAAATACGATCTTCGGAAGCAAAACTTTTCGATCCAGAAGCTTTTTGATCACGCCAAAGCCGTCGAGCCCCGGCATTTGGACATCGAGGAAGACCAGGTCGGGATTGTGTTCGCGGATGAGATTGACGGCTTCGACGCCGTTTTTACCCTGGGCCACGACGTCAACCTCACCAGTACTCTTCAACAGGAAAGCAAGTTCGTCGCGGGCAAGTTGCTCGTCGTCCACGATTACAGCGGATAGCAACATTAAGGCTCCATTACGCTACTTAGAAGTATAGGAGCGCTTACAGCGTGAGCGCAACCGGCGGCAAGATGCAGACGTAGCTTGCCACGTCTTCTAGCTCTGCGCCACGGTTTGCGAATTTGGCAGTTGGGTGACTGGGGCTGCGACCGCGCCTCCGCAATAAGGACAGTAGACGTCGTTGCCCTGAACCGCATGCTGGCAATGGGGGCAGGTGGGGTGCAATTGATGATTGCATTTTGGGCAATAGTTGAATCCGCTTTGCACAGCCGTGTCACATTGCGGGCAGCGACTTAGCAGCGGTTGCCGCAAAACCAGGTACAGGATGATGCCCAGACCGTGAGTAATCACAACCGCGATCACCGTCCACAACGCCCGGTTCATGCCACGGCGAGCGGCATCACGGTTGACATAGACTATGAGCAGGAAATAGCATCCGAGTATGGTTCCGGCAAAAAAACCAAGAAGACTCCGGACAGGGGGCGAGGGGGTATCTCTCTGAATCGCCATCAAGGTCGCGAAGAGGATTTGCACGCCCACAAAGATCAGGACAGCCACTCCGTACGCCCATTTGGGGATGAGGCGCAATTCCTCGGTAAACTGGGTTCGTATGTCACTTCTTAACTGCATATCAGTTCTCCCTTAAACCTTATCCCCGCGACGTTCCGTTTGAGTCAGTTAAGTGGACCCCGCGAGCCAGAAAAATCAGGCTGGCGGCGAGTGCGGGCGAAATCCAAAAAACCATGAAGCCCACTTGCCAAACCGGACTTGAGACTCGCGCCCACTCTCCCAGCCATTGAAAACCCCGCCACAAGAACGGCGTAGTGATGGCCGCCGACAGGCCGACAAGAATGCAAGACATGCACACGAACCACAGACGTTCTTGCTTTTGCCGCAGTTGCTGAGCATGTAAACGCACTCGCATCTGGGTTGAGCGCACAAGAGATGGATCGGCGGCAATGGGTACGGAACGCAGCGAGCGGACCAAGTGCTCGGCACCTCGGGCGTAGTCGTGGCACGATGGGCATGCGTCGAGGTGAGTGCGCAGCCAGGTTTGCTCGGAATCCGAAAGGCCTTGTGAACCGCAGGCAATGAACTCGCGCGCTTGCTGATGTGGATTGCGGATCACGCTTGTGCTCCTTTTAACAACGGCAAGAGCGCATTCAATCCCCGATAAAGCCGTGATTTGACCGTGCCCAGCGGCGCGCCGGTGACGACTGCAATCTCATCCAGCGCCAGACCTTCTTGAAAACGCAAAACGATGGCTTCGCGATATTCGGCCGCGATGCCAACGAGAGCGGCGCTGATCTGTTCAGCTCGCTCCTGTTGGGCGATCAGTTCTAAAGCCGAAGGCCGAAGATCGGGCGGATCCAGCGAAACTCCTTCGTCCTCGTCCAGCAATCCGTCGAGGCTGGCTGGCTTTTTCTTGCGCAGATAATCCACCGTGAGATGGCGCGCGATGGAAAGCAGCCACGTACTGAATTCGTACTTGGGGTTGTATTGGTGGCCGCGCTCGAGGACGCGAATCCAAGTCTCCTGGAACATGTCTTCCGCGAGCTCGCGATTGCTAGTCAGATAGATCAAGTAGCGCAGCAGACGGTGCTGATACTGCTCAATTAAACGGTCAAGCAAGCCGGGATCACGGCGGCGAAGACCACGGGCGATCGCGCTGGTCTCGGATTCCATCCCATTCACGAAATAGCAGGCTGCGGCGTTCATGCTAACGGATATACGGGCGGGAGGAGGAAAAAGATGCAGCCGGTGAAGAAGAAATTCATCCTGTCGGCGTTAAATAGCTATATTTGCAAGACTTACAATTTATCAAGATAATGCGCGAGGCACCCGTGCAGCTCCTCAGCGCATTCTGAGTTTCGCGTAACCAGCTGCCGCAATAAAACCCAGAAAAATTGCCAATTGCACTAAGTCAGCAGCCGGTGGTGGGAGCTGCTTGTGCAGTTCCGGAGAGAACCAGCCCAGCAAACAGAGCCCAACAAAAACGCCAATGTACACAATGCTCCTTCGATCAAGACGCAAGCTGCGACCTCCAAACCGAGTTGTCGCAGGGTCTCATGCAACATTCTCAATCGCCAGCGCCATACCCATGCCTCCACTTACACACACCGTGGCGACACCGCGCTTGGCTTTGCGCTTAAGCATTTCGTGGAGCAGAGTGACCGTGACTCGCGTTCCAGTGCAGCCGATGGGATGGCCCAGTGCAATCGCACCACCGTTGACGTTGAGTTTCGAGTGATCGAAATGCAACTCCCGGTCGCACGCCAGGACTTGGGCCGCGAAGGCCTCGTTGAGCTCGATTAAATCGAAATCGCTCACGCGGAGTTGATGCTTTTGCTCCATCTTGCGTAAGGCTGGCACGGGACCGATTCCCATGATTCGCGGATCCACGCCCACAGAAGTTACGGCAAGAACACGAGCCAGCGGTTTGAGGTTATTTTTCTTAGCGAAGTCTTCACTCGCGAGCACAACTGCGGCGGCACCATCCGTAATGCCGGAAGAATTGCCCGCGGTGATGGTTCCGGTTTTCGAGAACACGGGAGAGAGTTTGGCCATCTTCTCCATCGTGGCTCCGACAAAAACATGCTCGTCGCGGTTGAAAGTTTGCGAGCCTTTTTTGCTTTCAAGCATGACCGGCGCTAATTCATTTTCAAATCGCTTGCCCTCGATTGCTGCCGCGGCGCGGGTCTGCGAGCATAGAGCATATTCATCCTGCTCCTCGCGCGTGATCTTGTATTGTTCGGCCAGCACTTCGGCAGTTTCCCCCATCACCATTTTCGCTAAGGGACAAAAAAAGCCGTCGCGGTACATGCCATCAACCAGTTCCTGATTGCCCAAACGATAGCCCCATCGCGCACCGTCAAGATAATAGGGCAACCGAGACATCGACTCAGTTCCGCCGGCAAGGACGCAATCGAGATTGCCAGTGGCGATTTCCTGATATCCAAGGGCGATCGATTTGAGGCCCGAAGCGCACGCCTTGTTAACCGTGTAAGCCGGAACCTCCTGTGGCACGCCGCTGCGGATGGAAATCTGCCGCGCGGGATTCGGGCCTCCGCCTGCCTGACGGGCGTTGCCGAAGATGGTTTCCTCGATCTGATCCGGACGAACGGCGGCGCGCTCGATGGCAGCTTTCGCAGCAACGACTCCCATGTCGGCCGCGGTCTTGGAGGCCAGCGAGCCTCCGAATTTACCTATCGGCGTTCGTGCGGCTGAGAGGATGTAAACGTCGCGCAGTGGGAGCCTCCGTGTTTCAGTCTAGCATTCGATAAACAAAGATTTGATGCAAGGGCGGAAGGCAAAGCTTCGAAGGACGTCGCGGCCCAATTATGTTTATGAATCGAAAAACATTTTTATCTGGCGCCAATATTTCTGGACAACGTACTCGGTTTTAAGGTGGCCGCCTCGCGAGAGCAGCTTGAGTTTTATTCCCGAGCGTCTGGCGAACCCATCGACGAGCTTCCATGGAATATAGGGATCGTCTTTCGCATGGAACATCAAAATCTTGGAGGCCGCAAGTTCCTTCAGATGATGCGCGGGGTTGTAAAATACGCCGCCATGTAGTTTGTTCCAATTCTTGGTGGAGAGCCGGTATCCGTTGCCAAACGCGGCGCGGATGTAGGCCGGATAGCTCGGATTCGAAGTTTCCTTCTTTTGCTCCTTGCGCAAGATCGCCCAATCCACAACCGGGCAGTTGGCAATCACTTTGGTTATTCGTGGGTCCAGCGAGGAAAGAATGGCAGCGGCGCCACCGAAACTTCCGCCGATGACGAAGATCTTATCGGGCGAACAACGGAATCTTCGACCAAACGAAAGCTCTTGGATTTCTTTGCGTAGTTCGCTGACGATGTCGAGAACGTCCTCGTGCGGAGAACGCCCGAGAAATTGGCCTCCACTCTCCCATGCTCCTCGCCATCGCGGGTAAAAAACCCAATACCCTCTGCCCGACAGAAACTCGACAAGAGATTGTTTTCTCGGAATCGAAGGCATGCCGTCGCAGAGAATAATCACTTCCTGGCGTTTGCTCGGGCGAGCAGGAGGCAAGAATTCCGCCACGATTTCCTTCTTGAATCTGGTTCTAAACACGGGTTCAGTCTAGCCGATTCGCGAACCTTTTCAGACCGCCACGTTCCACTTAACGACGTTCACTCGCTCACTGAATTAAACTACCAGAGCATGAATTACATCTACGGGATTAACGCGGTGGCCGAGGCGCTGAAGGCGCGAGGACGCACCTTTGCTTGGGTGGGAGTCGCAAAAGAGCGTCACGATCTCCGCCTGAAGCATGTGGTCGATGAATGCCGGCGGCAGGGAGTCGCCGTGCGCGTCCTGCCGCGAGCGGAGCTCGACGAGTTGGCCGGCAACAATGCGCACCAGGGCGTGGTCGCCGTCACTTCGGCGAAACAGTACAACGATCTCGAAGATGTAGTTGCTGCCAAGCGCGGGCAGCATTCTCTCATCGTCGTGCTCGATGGAGTGGAGGATCCGCACAACCTCGGTGCAATTCTACGGACTGCCGATGCCGCAGGCGCGGACGGAGTGGTAATTCCCGAACGCCGAGCCGCGGGCGTGACCGCGATCGTGACCAAGACTTCGGCGGGTGCCAGCGAACATTTACCCATCGCAAAGGTCACCAACATTGCACGCACGCTGGAAGAATTGAAAGCTCAGAATCTGTGGATGGTCGGGCTCGACGAACGCGGCAAGCAATCTTACGACTCGCTCGATTACAACATGGACTGTGCCATCGTTCTAGGGGCCGAAGGCAAAGGACTGCACGACCTGGTCGCCAGGAAGTGCGATTTCCTGGTTTCGATTCCCATGCTGGGGAAAGTACCGTCTTTAAATGTCTCGGTTGCGGCTGGAGTGATGCTCTATGAGATCGTGCGGCAGCGGAGAAAGAAGTCAGCATGAAGTTTCTCCGCATCGTCTGTGTGCTTTGTGTCCTGATTGCTCCGAGCGTCGCGCTCGATCGCGAGGCTTTCACATTTACCAACTATGACTTAAACGTGCGGGTTGAGCCGGAACAACAGCGTTTGGGTATGCGCGGCAAAATTACACTGCGCAATGACTCAACGGCACCTCAGAAAAATTTTGCGCTGCAAATCTCGTCTACGCTGGATTGGAGTTCGATTCAACTTGCCGGCACGCCCTTGGAGTTCGTGTCTCACGAATACACTTCTGACATCGATCACACCGGCGCACTGTCCGAGGCAATCGTGACGTTGCCCCGCGAAATTCCGTCCAAGGGCACAATCGATCTCGACGTCGGATATGAAGGGGTGATCCCGCTCGATGTCACCCGACTCACCCGAATCGGCGTGCCCGAAGACAAAGCCAAGCACGCGGATTGGGACCAGATCAGTAAGTCGTTCACCGCCGTGCGCGGAATTGGATATGTGGTGTGGTATCCGGTGGCGACGGAGTCAGCGAACTTGTCGGAAGGGAACAGCGTAGCGGAGACGATAGGCCGATGGAATGCGCGATTTGCTTCTGCCACGATGTCGCTGATGTTCGAATCAACGGTTGACCTGCCGATATTATTCACCGGCACGCCGAGTGGATTTCTGGCAAAAATGCCACCGGGTGTCGTCAAGATCGCTGCTTTCCACATGTTCAATTTTGGAGTGAGCGTGCCGACCTTTGTGATTGCCAATTACCAAAAGCTTGCGCCCAAAGATCTACTCACCATTCAGTATTTGCCGGGTCAGGAAGACGGAGCGAAAGAGTACGCCGAAGTTGCGGCAAACATCGATACCTTGCCGCCGATAGGACGCGGTTCGGGCAGCCTGCAGATTTTAGGTCTGCCCGATCCCGACGCCGCATCATTCGTCAGCAACGGGATGTTGCTGTGCCCGCTCAAATCTCCCATAACAAATGAAGGAGTGCTAGACATCGTTTACGCCAAGGCCCGCCATGCGGTGTTATCCCCAAGAGCTTGGATCCAAGAAGGTCTTGCGCATTTCGCACAAGCCGCGTTCATCGCAGATGACGATGGCCGGCAGGCCGCGCTCGATTACCTGAATGCGCATAGGACGCCGCTGGTTGAAGCTGAGAAAGCGAACCCGCACACCGCCAGCGAAGAAACAGCGCACTCGCTGGTTAATGCGCCGGATGATTTGTACCTTCAAACTAAGTCCATGTACGTTTGGTGGATGTTGAGGGACATGTTGGCGAATCCATCGCTCGGGTTTCTGCTCGATTACCGCGCGTCGGAAGACAAGGACGGCAACTACCTGCAGCGCGTGATTGAAAAGGAAACTCAGCGCGATTTGCAGTGGTTTTTCGATGATTGGGTTTATCGTGACCGCGGACTGCCGGATTTCCGCGTGGATTCCGTCTACCCACGCCCTATCGTCGATGGCGGCTATATGGTAACGGTAACGATCGAGAATCTCGGAAACGCCGGAGCAGAGGTGCCAGTGATCTTGCGAACGGAAAGCGGAGAAATCATAAAGCGGCTTGAAGTGCGCGCGAAGTCCAAAGCCGCAGTTCGTGTCCAGACCGCGTCCATGCCGCTCGAAGCAGTCGTAAACGATGGCAGCGTGCCGGAAAGCGATATGAGCAATAACGTCTTCAAAGTTCCGCCGCCCGACGCGGCGAAGTGATTTCCAGTTGTCGACTGTCAAAATGTAATCGTGGGGAAGAAACTTCTTGGCCTACATCCAATTTCTCGGCGCTGCCGGAACGGTTACCGGTTCCAAGCATCTGATCAACACCGGTGCGGACTCCAGCGTCGGCTTTCAGGTTCTCATCGATTGCGGGATGTTCCAGGGCCCGAAAGAGTGGCGCGAGCGCAACTGGCAGGACCCGCCGGTTCCCGCGCGCCAGATTAACGCTGTGGTGCTGACCCACGCGCACCTCGACCACTGCGGATGGATTCCGCGCTTGGTGAAGGCAGGTTTCCGCGGACCGATTTACGCGACTCCGCCAACCATAGATTTGTGCGGCATCCTGCTGCCCGATTCCGGCCACCTGCAGGAAGAAGACGCCGCGTTCTATAACAAGCACAAGAAATCAAAACACGATCCCGCTCTGCCGTTGTACACGGAGAAAGAAGCGCTAGATTCGCTACGATATTTTCGCGCTGTGCAGTTTGCAGAAGTGAAACAGCTCTGCCCAGAAATTTCGTTTCGCTTCGTCCGGGCAGCACACATTCTGGGTTCGTCAATGGTTGAGGTCACACTACGCCGCAATGGGGACTCTCGCCGTTTGCTGTTCACCGGGGACATCGGCCGCGTACGAGACCAGAATGTCGCTCCTGGCAAAGTTGTGCGTGCCGGGCCAACAGAAGGCGAAACAGCCGATATCCTCGTGATGGAATCGACCTATGGAAACCGTCAGCACCCAACCGCCGATCCGCGGCCGGAACTAGCGTCTCTGATTCGCCTGACCGCTGCACGCGGCGGAAGCATCGTCGTGCCTGCGTTTGCCGTCGAGCGCACGCAGAAATTTCTCTTCATGTTGAAAGAGCTGAGGCAAGCTGGAGAAGTCCCAACCATCCCCGTCTTTTGCGACAGCCCCATGGCGATCAGGGCGGTAGAGATTTTCATGAAGCACACGGAAGAATATAGCGAAGACACCCGCCGGCTTATCGGCCAGCACGGGTCGCCGCTGACCTGGCCGAGCTTCACGTTTGCCTCAACTGCGGAACAGTCGAAAAAGATCAACGCCGTGAAAACCCCGTCGATCATCGTTTCGTCAAGTGGCATGGTGACCGGCGGGCGCATTCTGCATCACCTCGCTCAAAGGCTGCCTGATCCGAGAAACACTGTGATCTTTATCGGCTTCCAGGCACCGGGAACTCGCGGATTCACCATTAAGAGTGGCGCACCTGAAGTGAAGATCTTCGGCGACTTCGTGCCGATACGCGCGCAGGTCGCAGCGCTCGAACAGTTTAGTGATCATGCGGACACGCCGGAGTTGCTGCATTGGCTACATACTTTTCCCAAGCAGCCCCCTGCGACCTATCTCGTACACGGCGAGCCCGCGGCCTCCGCGCAGTTGCGCGATACGATGATCAAAGAACTGGGCTGGAACGTGCGGGCGGCTCAGTGGATGCAGAAAGTGCAGATCACGTAGCAATTGGGTAATCGGTGAGCCTACAGTGGATGAAGTCTTTCCAATTACTCAATTACGAAATTAGCCAATTACCAAATTAGAGGTTGCCATGACAGAAGCTGAACTAAAAAAACATCTTGACGCAGCGGAGAAGAGTCCCAAACAAATTGCAGCGGCGGTCTCAGGCCTGCCCGATAAAACATTGCGCTACAAACCCTCGCCGGACAAATGGTGCATCCTCGAGGTCATGGGTCATCTGGCGGATATTGAAATCGTTTACGCGCACCGCTTCCGGCAGATGCTCGGCGACCAGAAACCCGTGATCGCCCCTATAGATCAAGATGCCTGGGCACAGAATCTCGGCTACATGGAGACTCCCGCGCCGGAGTTGATCGCACTTTACGGATTGAACCGGCATTACACTCTGCAATTACTGCGCCGCTTGAAACCGACCGACCTGGAGAAATCTGCCTACCATCCCGAACTCAAACACGATGTCACAGTCGCGGAGTACGTAGAGAAAATGGGAACTCATGGTGCAAACCACCTGGCGCAAATTGAGCGTCTGAAAAAACAGACAGCGGAAAAGTAGATCAGAGCTGCGAATTGGTGAACTGCACCAGTCCTTGCAGCTTTTCAGCGGCGGCTCCGGAATCGATCGATTTTGACGCGAGCGGAAGCGCATCGGCCAAGTGGTCTACTCTGCCGGCTGCTACCAGGGCTGCAGCCGCATTCAGCAACACCACGTCCTTCCTAGAGGATCTCTTGCCGGCGAGAATATCGCGAATGATGCACGCATTGTTCGCAGCATCTCCGCCTGAGATGTCATCGAGCGTGCCTCGCTTCATGCCAAACTCTTCCGGCGTGACTTCATAGGTGCGGATTGTTCCCTCGCGCACTTCAGCGATCCGAGTTGGACCAGTGATCGTGATTTCGTCTAAGCCGTCCAGCCCATTCACCACCAGAGCCCGGTGCAATCCCAACATGCTCAGCGCTTCGGCTAGTTTTTCGACAAGAGCGGCGGAATACACGCCGACCACTTGAGCCGATGCGTGCGCCGGATTGGTGAGCGGCCCCAGCAGATTGAAAACCGTGCGCAAGCGCAGTTCGCGGCGGGCCGCTTGAACATACTTCATTGCCGAGTGCATGGCCGGCGCAAAAAGAAATGCGATGCCCACTTCTTCCAAACAGGCGGCTAGCCGCGCCGGAGGCAGGGTGATGTTAACGCCCAGCGCTTCCATGACATCGGCCGAACCGCATTTAGAAGTCACGCTACGATTTCCATGCTTGGCCACGCGCACGCCCGCGCCCGCGACCACGAGCGCCGTAGCCGTTGAAATGTTGAAGGTGCCGCTTGCATCCCCGCCAGTTCCGCAGGTATCTACCAGCGCGTCGCGCTCGGTGCCGCTGACATCCACCGTGTGATTCGGGTGCAGCCCCAGCGGAGCGGCGGCAGCCCGAATGGCTTCCGCGAAACCCACAATCTCCTCCACCGTTTCGCCTTTCATATGCAGCGCGACCAGCAAAGCCGCAATCTGCGCGTCAGTGCATTTGCCGGCAAGTACTTCCGACATGACAGCGCGCGCCTCGTCGCGGGAGAGCGATTGGCGATGGTTGGCGATGCGATGGAGTGCGTCCGTGATCATCGGTGGAACACTAGAGTAGCATTGTGCAGACTTGATTGCAGGCGAAGGGCTCGCGCTCCGAAATGAAACCGCGATGACAGATTTTGCCAGTCCACATGGCTCTTGGCGTTTGCCCAATGCCCAACCGTTCTATAGAATCAACTGTTTGCTGCCCGCGGTTCTAAAGCTGCAAGCAAGCCTGCCAAAAAATCATAGTGAATCTGGAATTGTTATGAAAATTCATGAGTATCAGGCCAAGGCAATCCTGAAAAAGTATGGCGTCGCGGTGCCGCGCGGCGAAATGGCGGAAACCCGCGAGCAAGCCGAAGCCGCTGCGAAGAGACTGTTTGACGCGGGCGCGAGCGGGGTTGTAGTCAAAGCTCAGATCCATGCCGGAGGCCGCGGCAAGGGTGGCGGCGTGAAGATCGCGAAATCGGTCGATGAAGCCGCCGAACTCGCCTCCAAGATTCTTGGGATGACGTTGGTGACGCATCAGACCGGGCCCGAGGGTCGCGTGGTTCGCCGTCTCCTCATCGAAGAAACTTTGCCTATCGAGAAGGAACTCTACCTTGGAATCGTGATCGACCGCGTCGAAGCCAAGCCGGTCTTTATGGCGTCCGCCGCGGGTGGTATGGAAATCGAGCAGGTGGCAGCCGAGAATCCCGATGCCATTCTCAAAGAGTACATCGAGCCGGGAATGGGGTTGGAAGCTTTTCAGGCCCGTAAACTGGCTTTCAAATTAGGTTTGAAGCCGACGCAGATTAACGAGGCCGTGCGTTTCATGACTGGGCTGTTTCGTGCGTTTCAGGAAACGGATTCATCGCTGATGGAAATTAATCCCTTCATCAGTTGCACCGATGGCCGCCTGTTTGCGCTGGATGCCAAGATGAATTTCGACGACAACGCTCTGTTCCGGCATTCCGATCTGCGTGAACTGCGCGACATCACGGAGGAAGATCCGCTCGAAGTCGAGGCCTCGAAATACAGTCTGAATTACATCAAGCTGGACGGAAACGTGGGCTGCATGGTGAATGGCGCGGGACTGGCGATGGCGACAATGGATATCATTAAGTATGCTGGCGGAATGCCCGCCAATTTCCTCGATGTGGGTGGCGGAGCGAATTCCGAACAGGTTACTCATGCCTTCGAGATTCTGCTGAGCGATAAGAACGTGAAGGCGGTGCTGATTAATATTTTTGGTGGAATCCTTCGCGTGGACACGCTGGCCACGGGTGTGGTCGAGGCGGCGCAGAAAACTCACATTCGGTTGCCCATCGTGCTGCGTCTCGAAGGGACCAACGTCGAGGCCGGGCGGGAGATTTTGAAGCAGTCAGGATTGAACTTCATTGTCGCAGAAACCATGAAAGACGCCGCCGAGAAAGTCGTAGCGGCGGCTGCGGCGTAACTGATCGCTGTAGAGACACAGCAAGCTACGTCTCTACGAAGAGACAATTTTATGAGCATTCTGGTAGATAAATCGACGCGAGTGATCGTGCAGGGGCTGACCGGACGGGAAGGAACATTCCACGCCAAAGCCTGCGCCGAATACGGAACCAAGATCGTCGGTGGAGTCACTCCCGGCAAGGGCGGCACCACGCACGAAGGATGGCCCATCTTTCACACCGTGCAGGAAGCGGTCGATAAGACCGGGGCTGATGCGTCGATGATTTTCGTGCCGCCGCCGTTTGCGGCTGACGCGATTATGGAGGCCGCGGATGCGGAGGTCGAATTGATCGTCTGCATCACCGAGGGCATTCCGACGTTGGATATGGTCCGCGCGTGGGAGTATTTGCAGAATCGTCGCTCGCGGCTGATCGGGCCCAACTGCCCGGGCATCATTTCGCCGGGGAAATGCAAGATCGGCATTATGCCGGCGCGCATCCATCTCGAAGGCTCGGTAGGAATCGTTTCGCGTTCCGGCACGTTGACGTACGAAGCGGTTTATCAGCTCACCACGCGCGGGATTGGTCAATCCACGGCGATTGGCATCGGCGGTGATCCAATTATCGGCACCAATTTCCTCGACGCGCTCGAATTATTCAACAAAGATCCCCAAACCGAAGTGGTGGTGATGATTGGAGAAATTGGTGGAAACGCCGAGGAGACGGCCGCGGAATATGTGAAGTCTCGCATGAAAAAGCCGGTGGTCGGATTCATCGCGGGTCAAACCGCACCTCCGGGACGTCGCATGGGCCACGCGGGAGCAATCATTTCGGGCGGCAAGGGAACTGCCGGCGAGAAGATCAAGGCCATGGAAGCTGCCGGCATTCGCGTAGCCAAATCCCCCGCCGAAATCGGCGAAACCGTCGTAGCGGCAATGGGCGTGGCGGCGAAAGCTTAGGACGAGTGACCAACGACTAACGACTAACGACCAAGGACGAACGACCGAACTATGAAGACTCTGCAACGTACTTTTACCATCATAAAACCGGACGCAGTTGAAAAGAACGCTGTGGGCGATATTATCGAGCAATTTGAGAAGAATGGCTTCCGCATACTGGCCATGAAGATGCTTGAGATCTCGAAGCATCAGGCGGAACAGTTTTATGCCGTACATGCGAGCCGGCCGTTTTTTCGTTCGCTGACCGATTTCATGTCGAGCGGGCCGATCGTCGTGTTGGCGCTGGAAAAAGAAAATGCCATCGCGGATTTGCGCAAGCTCATGGGCGCAACCAATCCGGCCAGCGCTGAGGAAGGCACGATCCGCAAGAAGTGGGCGAGTGACATCGAACACAATGCGATCCATGGCTCGGATGCCGACGATACCGCCCGCTTCGAGTTAAGCTATTTTTTTGCTGGGTATGAATTGGCGAAGTGATGCGCCGCGAAAGCTGACACTATGCCTCTAGTTCAAATCACAATGCTAACTGGCCGCACCGCCGACCAGAAACGCAAACTGGCGCAGCGCATCACCGACGCGATGGTGGAAGAAGCCGGAGCGCGCCGAGAAGCCGTCGTGGTCGCATTTCACGAAATTTCGAAGGAAAGCTACGCTTCAGGTGGGGTGTTAATGGCGGACAAAGCGAAATGACTTTGTGACGCAACGCGCGTTATCTTGAGGGAAAGAATGCGGGCGAGGGCGCCCGCGCCACACAACCTAACCCAGCGGTTCGTACAATTGCCCCTCGACCCGCTCTCCTAGCTTAGGTAGTTCTTTCTTAGCGTACTGCAGGAAGTGGGGCGCGGCGCGATGAGCCTCAAGCGCGGCGTCGTCCTTGTATTGCTCGTAGATGAAGAATCGGCGCGGCTCGGTCTTGTGCCGGTGGACTTGATACACCAGGCATCCGGGCTCTTTGCGAGATTCTTCGGTTAGTTTGGAAAAAACGCCGATCACATCAGCTTCACGACCGACCTTCGCCATCCACGTCACAGCCAGAACGACCATCGCCCGCTCCGTTCTTAAAGTTTTGCCTGCGCCTTGGTTCTCGATTCCGTCAACTCGCGAAGCTTGACCGCAAACTCATCCAGAAATATGGTTTCCTCGCGTCCCGGTCCGGTCGAGACCATGCCGATGCGTGCTCCGCTTTCCTTTTCGACGAAATCCAAATACTCGCGAGCGGCTTTCGGCAGTTTCTCCAGCTTCGTAATCCCTTGGGTCGAAGTGCGCCAGCCGGGAATTTTCCGATAGACGCATTCGATTTGAGCGTAGCCGCTGTCCTGCGGCGGCGACTCTTCGGTTTCCTTGCCGTTGATTTTATAACCTACGCATACCGGAATCTCTTCCAGTTCATCCAGCACGTCCAACTTAGTT
Organism: uncultured Acidobacteriota bacterium; assembly: GCA_963762385.1. GTDB lineage: Bacteria > Acidobacteriota > Terriglobia > Terriglobales > Acidobacteriaceae > JABDBE01. Next base: position 1,828,283 of record CAVXKN010000004.1, read on the forward strand.
ACCACCAGCCAGGAGATTCCGTTAATCATGCCAGCGTAACGCAAGAGAGGCAAATCGAGCCAGCCGCAACGCCGCGGGCGTCCGGTGACCGCGCCAAATTCGTTGCCGCGTTTGCGCAGCATGTCCCCGTTGGCATCGGTCGCCTCGGTGGGGAATGGCCCACCCCCGACCCGCGTGCAATAAGCCTTGCTGACGCCGATGACGGTATCAATTGCGGTGGGCGCGACGCCGGTTCCAGTGACGGCGCCTCCTGAAGTTGCGCTCGAAGAAGTTACAAACGGATACGTGCCGTGGTCGATGTCGAGCATCGTGCCCTGCGCACCCTCGAACACCACCGATTCTCCCTGCGCCAGGGCCTTGCCCAACAGCGCCGCGGTGTCGCAAACGAACGGCGCAACTTTCTCGGAAGCGGTGGCATATTCTTGGTACATTTTGTCGGCATCGAGCGGCTCCGAGTTGAACAACGCATGCGCAATCATGTTCTTCTCGTGGCAGGCATTCTGAATGTGGGTCTTGAGCAGTTTCAGGTCCAGCAGATCAGCCACGCGCAGACCGCGACGTCCCATCTTGTCTTCATATGTGGGACCGATGCCGCGCGAGGTAGTTCCGATCTTCACCCGTCCCGGCGCATTTTCCGACGCCAACTCGATCATGCGGTGATAAGGCAAAATCACGTGAGCCCGATTGCTGACGAACAGGCTGCCATCCACCTTGACTCCCGCTTCGCGTAAGGCGGCAACCTCTTTCAGGAAGGCGATAGGATCGAACACAACCCCATTGCCGATGACGCTGCGACAGCCGGCACGCAGCACTCCGCACGGCACCAACTGCAGAATGAACTTCTTGCCATTGATGATGACCGTGTGCCCGGCGTTATGCCCGCCCGCATAACGCGCCACGATGGAAAAGTTCTCCGAGAGCACATCGACAATCTTGCCCTTGCCTTCGTCGCCCCATTGGGCGCCCACAATGACCGCAGCTTTGCCCTTCTTCAAATGCAAACTCCTCGGAACATGAATGGTGCGGCCACCCAGCCGCAATGCAGGATCGCACACACTCGTTGCCCCAGTGAACCAACGAGTCGCTGAATTACAAAGGATATAAGCGGAGCAGAGGTGTACTTACAATGATAACCCCGGCGGGCGAGGGATGGCAATTCGGTGGGCGGGCATCTGACTTCGGGCTCCAGGCTTTAGGCTTCAGGTCGCGTCAGTTTTCCGCCGGGGAGCCGGGATTGTTGCGCTGTGCGCAGAACACTATGACTTACCGGTAAACTTCGGAGAATCTGGCAAGAACTTCATCGAAATAGGCAAGCGGCCGAAGGTCCGAGAAACTATGCTTAGGCTTGCGCTGCCTTTGAAGTAGAGGAACTTCGCAGCGTAGGAGAAACAATGCAAAAACGCAAACTTGGAAAAAGCAACTTGGAAGTTTCGGCTATCGGTCTAGGCTGCATGGGAATGAGCTTTTCCTACGGCCCGCCCAAAGACAAGCAGCAAATGATATCTCTTCTCCGTGCCGCCGTCGATCGCGGCATCACATTCTTTGACACCGCCGAAGTATACGGCCCTTTCACCAATGAGGAACTCGTAGGCGAAGCTCTCGCTCCGTTTCGCGGGAAAGTGGTGATCGCGACCAAGTTTGGGTTCGATCTGAGTGGGAGCGATCATCGGCCGGGATCGGCAGGCGTGAATAGCCAGCCGGAGCATATCAAGGAAGCCGTCGAAGGCTCGCTCAAGCGCCTCAGGGTCGAGACCATCGATCTCTACTATCAGCACCGGGTCGACCCCAGCGTGCCGATCGAAGACGTTGCGGGAGCGGTGAAAGAACTTATTCAGCAAGGTAAGGTCAAGCACTTCGGCATGTCGGAGGCAGGCGCAAAGACGATTCGTCGCGCCCACGCGGTCCAGCCAGTCACTGCGCTCCAGAGCGAGTATTCGCTGTGGACAAGAACTCCCGAGAAGGAAGTGATACCGACTCTTGAGGAACTCGGAATCGGCTTCGTGACGTTTAGTCCCCTTGGCAAGGGCTTCCTGACAGGCGCGATCAAAGAGAACACCACATTCGACAGCACCGACTTCCGCAGCACTCTCCCTCGCTTTACGCCCGAGGCTCTCAAGGCGAACCAGGCTCTGATTGACCTGCTCGGCAGCATTGCGAAGCGGAAGAAGGCGACTCCGGCGCAGATCGCGCTGGCTTGGCTGCTGGCGCAGAAGCCGTGGATGGTTCCGATCCCGGGTACGACCAAGCTACACCGGCTCGAAGAAAACATCGGTGCGGTCACGGTCGAGTTGACAGCCGACGATCTCCGCGACATTGATGACGCCGCCTCAAAGATTAAGGTTGAAGGTGCGCGGTACCCGGAACGCCTGGAGAAAATGACCGGTCTGTAAAGGAAAGTTAAAGTCTATGTACAAAGCGAAAGCTTATTCCGCTGCCAGTGCGGAATCGGCGCTGGCCTCGAACACGATCCCACGCCGCGATGTAACCGAAAACGATGTGCAGATCGAAATTCTATTCTGCGGCATCTGCCATTCTGATCTTCACTCGGTGCGTAATGAGTGGAGCGAATTCATGCCCACGGTGTACCCGATTGTTCCGGGCCATGAGATCGTCGGCCTGAGCTGCGAGTAGAGTAATTGATTGTGGGGATTTTGATGAATACTTCGATCTTTGCTCTCTGTTTTCTGTTTGCATTTGGCACGGCAAGCGCGCAGACGCCAGCCTGGCAGCCGTCCGCGGGACATACGCAAGTGCCGATATGGCCAGGGGCGGCGCCTGATGGGCAGCCTGTCGCCAGCCCCGAGGACGAAACGAAGACGGCGACGGAGCCGCTAGTCGCCGGCAAGCCGTGGGTTTATGTGGGCAAAGTCTCGCGACCTACGATGACGGTCTATTCCCCGAAGGGAAAGAATACAGGCGCTGCGGTCGTCGTGTTTCCCGGCGGGGGCTATTGGATTCTGGCCATCGACCTTGAGGGCACGGAGGTCTGCGATTGGCTGACGTCCAGAGGAATCACGTGTGTGTTGCTGAAGTATCGCGTGCCCGGTGAGGGACTATTTCCGAGATCGGGACCCTATCCGAACTCACCGATGGCGTTGGAAGATGCACAAAGAACCGTGGGGCTGGTGCGCTTTCACGCCGCGGAGTGGCATATCGATCGGAACAAGATCGGTGTGCTTGGGTTTTCCGCAGGCGGGCATCTGGTGGCAGCGGCGAGCGCGCACTTTAAGCAGCGCCTGTACCCGGCTGTGGATGCGGCCGACAACGAAAGCTGCCGCCCCGATTTTGCAGTGGCTATTTATCCGGGGCATCTGTCGCTTGCCGCCAACAGTTTAGGCTTGAACCCGGATATTCATGTTACCCGCGAGACGCCGCCTACGTTTTTGCTGCAGGCCGAGGATGACCCCGTGGACCGAGTGGAGCACTCGCTGTCTTATTATGCTGCGCTGAAAAAGGCGGGAGTTCCCGTGGAGATGCATTTGTACGCGCAAGGCGGCCACGCGTTTGGGCTGCGCCGGACGAAGCTACCTATTACAGGATGGCCTCAACTGGTGGAGACGTGGCTTCGGACAATCGGGATGATTTCGGACTAGTCGGCATTAGCCTCTGAGGGAGGGAAACATCAGGGCCTGAAGGCTAATCTATTTTCGGGTCTCAACGGCCCGGCTCAAGCCGAGCCCTTCCCCAGCCTTTCCGATCCGATTTTAGGAGTTTTAGAAAATGGACATAAAAAGAGTTGGCACGCAACCTTCCGGCAAGGGGCCAGCAGAGTGGTTCACGGGCACCGTACGAATTGATCCGCTTTTTCAGGCGCCCGGTCCGGCGTTGGTTCAGGGCGCCAGTGTGACCTTCGAGCCGGGCGCGCGAACTGCCTGGCACACGCATCCGCTCGGCCAGACTCTCATCGTCACGGCAGGCTGTGGCCGAGCCCAGCACTGGGGAGGTCCGATTGAGGAAATTCGGCCGGGCGATGTGGTCTGGTTCTCGCCCGGCGAGAAGCACTGGCATGGGGCCGCGCCGACCACGGCCATGACACACATCGCCATTCAGGAAAAGAAGGGCGGCAAAGTGGTCGACTGGATGGAGCAGGTCACCGACGAACAATACCGCGCCGGAAAATAAAAGGAGATTCGGATGAGCACTAAGCCAACGCAGAACGATACTCTGAAAGCCCGCCTTTCCCGATCGCGCGAAATTCACATCACTGTGATCGGTAGAAAGTCTGGACGCACCATCTCAATCCCAATCTGGTTCGCACTGGACGATGACCACCTCTACTTGCTGCCGGTGCAAGGGTCGGATACACAGTGGTACAAGAACGTGCTCAAGCACCCGTCGATTCACATCAAGGCCGGGAGTGAAGAGGCTGAATTCAAAGTTGTTCCGATCACTGAAGCCAAACAGGTGTCGTCCGTGGCCGAGAAATTCCGCGCCAAGTACGGCGCCAGCGACGTGAAAAAGTACTATTCAAAGTTCGACGTCGCCGTCCTCGCGCAGATGGAACGAGCGCGATCATGATTGCAAAAAAGGGTATTCTGGAAGGCGTGAAAACCAGCGGTAAAGTAGTGCCTTTGCGGCGGCCAGCAGACGAAGCGGTCCCGAGCGAACCAGATCTGGCCAAGCTCGCGCGCTTGATTGCCGCCTATGCTCCGCACGACGGCAGTTTCGAGCTGCGCATCCCCGGTGTGCACGCGAATCGCTTTTCGCGAACAAACAAGGAGTGTGTGCATGCGCTCCGGTTGCCCTCATTGTGCATCGCCGCACAGGGAGCGAAGGCGGTCATCGTGGGGCACGAGGTCTACGAATACAATCCATCGCGCATGATCGTGTTCTCCGTTGCCTTGCCGGTGGCGGCTCAAGTCACGCATGCCAGCTATTCCGCGCCCTACCTTTCTCTCAAGCTGGACCTCGATCCCCGCAAGATTGCTGAACTGGTCTTGAAGGTTTTTCCAAATGGTCTGCCTCCGGCTCAGGAGAGAAGCGCCGTTTACATCACGCCAGTCGACGCGAGCATTGTCAACGCCGCGACGAGGCTAATGGAGTGTCTAGCGCAGCCCGGGGACGCGGAACTGCTCGCTCCGCTTGTGATCGACGAGATTCTGATCCGTCTGCTACGCAGCCCCATTGGTGTGCGCATCGCTCAAATGGGCTTTGCTGAATCCATCGTGCACCGGGTTGCGAAGGCTATTTCCTGGCTGCGAGAGAATTTTTCCCAGCCCATGAAGGTCGAAGACTTGGCCGAACTGGTGCACATGAGCGTTTCTTCTTTCCACGAGCACTTTAAGTCCGTCACGTCGATGAGCCCACTGCACTATCAAAAGGTGCTGCGACTCCAGGAGGCGAGGCGTCTCATGTTGTCGACAATTATGGACGCGGTTACCGCGAGTCAGCACGTGGGCTATATAAGCGCTTCACAGTTCAGCCGCGAATACAGCCGCTTCTTCGGGAATGCGCCGACCAAGGACATCGCCAGATTGCGTCAAGAAACTCGACTTTGGGTCTGACCCTCGGTGGGCGCGCGGCTTGCGGCTGAGGTTGACGGCCCTGCTGCGGAGCCTTGCTCAGCGGTACGAGTCGGACACTCGTCCCCATAGGATCTTCGCACGGGGGTTTAGAATATCGATTAGAGGATTCCCCGTGCCTACGCTTCGCGACGTCGTTTACCAGCAGGTTCGCGAAGGCGAGCTTTATGAAAAGCTTGACCGGAACCGGGTGCGCTGTTATGCGTGCGGGCATTGCTGTCCGATTCCGGAGGGGCAGCCTGGCGTCTGCAAGGTGCGTTACAACCGCGGCGGCACTTTGTATGTGCCTTGGGGATATGTCGGCGGGGTGCAATGCGATCCCATCGAGAAGAAGCCGTTTTTTCACGCGTACCCAGGCGCGCTGGCTTACAGCTTTGGCATGCTGGGATGCGATCTGCACTGTGGCTACTGTCAGAACTGGGTCACGTCGCAGGCGTTGCGCGATCCCAATGCAGTTTCGCCGCCGCTCGAAGCGTCTCCAGAGGCGTTGGTGCGCGATGCGCTTCGGCAAGGCGCGAAGGTTCTGGTCAGCACGTACAACGAACCGCTGATCACGAGCGAGTGGGCGGTCGCTGTGTTTAAAGAGGCGCGCGCTGCGGGCTTGGTCACGGGATTCGTTTCGAACGGGAATGGCACGCCGCAGGTGCTGGAATATCTGCATCCGTGGATCGATCTGTATAAGGTGGATCTGAAGAGTTTCGACGACCGCCATTATCATGAACTGGGCGGACGCATTGGCCCGATTCTCGAGACCATTCGCAGCCTGCATAAGATGGGCGTTTGGCTGGAGATTGTGACGTTGCTGATCCCCGGCTTCAACGATTCTGAACATGAGTTGCGGGGATTGACGGAGTTTCTGGCCAGCGTCTCACCGGAAATTCCCTGGCACGTGACTGCGTTTCATAAAGATTACAAGATGGAAGATCCCGATGACACGCAGCCTCGGGATTTATTGCGTGCGGTTGAAGTCGGGAAGCAGGCGGGCCTGCGCTACATCTACGCGGGAAACTTGCCGGGCATGGTGGGCGATCACGAAAACACAAAGTGCCACCACTGCGGCGAAACGGTGATCAAGCGGCGCAGCTATTTCGTCGAAGAATATCGCGTGAGTGAAGATGGCTGTTGTCCATCCTGCAAGACCGCCATTCCGGGCCGTTGGTCGGCGAAATTCGAGGGACAGATCGCCGACCGTCCTTTCTTGCCGCAGCGGGGCTCGCGTTTGGTTACAATCCTCAACTAGGGAAGCTCTGATTTAAGAATGAACTTGAACTGCGCGTCGTCGAACGACGCGTCGTCATCACGTCCTTTGTGTACCTTTGTGTCCTTTGTGGTTCAAGCATTTGCACTTCATCAACCACAACGGACACAAAGGCACACAAAGGAAGGAGGTCAGGGGCGCCTGCATTGGCGCCTTTAATCAGAGAGTTTCTGGGTTCAACGTTCAATTTCATGCGGACACTGCGAATCGCGCTCGCCTTGGGACTTTTGTTTGTCGCAGCTGCCTGCTCGCCTCGCGACTTTCTCACGCGGCGCCTGGCGTCGGATCTGATTGCCAGTTCCGAGACGTTCAAGAGCACGCAGCAGTTCTTTCTGCGGACTGGCGTGATTTCGAACAAAGATTACGTGTCGCCGGAATATCTGGTATTACAGCGCCGTGGCTGGATCACGGGTTCGTCCAGCCCTTGCTCGCCCGATGTTACGCCTCCGCCATGTTGGGAGGTTGCGTTGACTCCGATTGGCGTTGAGGCTTTTCACGACCTGATCCCGGGGGGCGAGACGGAGTCGCGATACTTCAGTGTTCCTGTGGCGCGTCGACAACTTACAGGAATCGGCGGGATCAGCAAAAACGGCAACGCCGCCGATGTGGACTTTCTGTGGAAGTGGGTTCCGCTGAATGAAGTTGGAGCCGCGCTCTACGCGGGCGGCGTGCGATACAAATCCACGGTCGGGTTCCGACAATACGACGACGGCTGGCGAATCATTGAAGGCAGCGCACCCAGGAGCAATCAGGGTCTCGACGATGCCTTGAAGGATGCTGAACCTGCGCCGTGAGCATATGACTCGCGGTTCACGTCAGGCGATTCGGGTTTACAAGGGCTGCCCACTCGCGATATACCTCTGTTTCGGCCCATGACAAACGGACGGTTTCTGCGAGTCTCCATTCTGGCTGTATTCGCTCTCAACTTTGCTTACGCCGCCGATAAACCCAGGCTCACGCTCGACGACTTCTTCAACTATGTCGACATCTTTGCGGTCGCGATCTCGCCTGATGGCAATTCAGTTGTCATCAACACCGAACGGGCGGATTGGGATCAAAGCATCTTTCGCCGCGATTTATGGCTTTATCGCGACCACGGCCACGGTGAAGGATCGCTGACCCAACTCACACAATCTGGCGAAAACACTCAGCCGCAGTGGTCTCCCGATGGCAGATGGGTTGCATTTCTGTCGGAGCGCAAGAGCGCGAAAGAGGACGATGCCAAACAGGACTCGGTTGCGCAGCTCTATCTGATTCCGGTCGAAGGCGGAGAAGCGTTTCCGGTGACGCGCGGCGATGAGGAAGTGCATTCGTTTTCGTGGTCTCCCGATTCTCGCACACTGTACTTTGCCACGTGCACGCCATGGACGAAGGCGCAGAAAGATGCCTATAAGAAAGAGTGGAAGGATGTTTTGCAATATCGCGCTGCGGAGCGCGGCGACATGATTTTCAGCATCGATGTCGCAGATGCGATTGCCCGGCGGGCAGCTGAGGGAACCAAACCTGATCAAGATTCAGACGAGGAACCGGATGCAACTTCGGGCGCCCGCGCACTGGCACAAACGCCGTGGCGAGCGCATGAATTGGACGCCTCGCCGGATGGGCGCAGGCTGGCTTTTGTGACGGAGTCGGTTTCGGAGCGAGAGGAAAAGATCGGTGAGTACGAGATTTATACCGTCGAGTTGGCGAATGCGACGGTCGATCGCGCGCCGCGACAGGTCACACACAATGAGGCGCAAGAACAATATCTGCGCTGGGCCAAAGACAGCAGACATATTTTCTTCGAGGTTGAGTACGGCTCGGTCGAAGGAAAGTACAAAGACACACAGACGCGGCTTTACTGGATTGATGCGGATACCGCCGAAATCCAGCGCTGGGCGGCAGATTTCGAAGGCGCAGTCGGAGGGTACGCGATTACTCCCGATGACGGCGTGCTCGTAACCGGCCAGCTGGGCACCGAGACCCAGACTTATTTCCAGTCCAAGGTTTCTGCGCCGTTTTCCAAATTGTCCGGCATCGCAGGCGCTTACAGGAGCATTGCGGCGGCGCTGCACTCGCAACGGATCGCCTTTGTTCACTCGGCCATCGAAGAGCCGTCGGAAGTTTACCTGTCGGACGGACGCGACGGGCTGCAATCGGCGCGCCCCATCACTTCATTCAACCGGATGTTCACACAGCGCGATCTGCCCCGGGCCAAGCCTTATCGCTGGACTTCCGACGACGGAACAACCATCGAAGGCATGCTGATGTATCCGCCGGAAAAGTTCGAGGCGAAGCATCTGCCCATGTTTGTGTTTCCGCACGGAGGCCCCGACGATGCCGATGGCAATCACTTCGAAGCGGACTGGTACATTTGGGACCGACTGGCCGCAACCCAGGGGTGGCTGGTGTTTGAGCCGAATTATCGCGGCTCGACTGGCTACGGCGACAAATTTCTGGCGGGCATCGTGCCTGAAATTGTTTCCCGTCCGGGCAAAGACATTCTTGCCGGCGTGGACGCGCTGGTGAAAGATGGCATCGCTGATCCCGATCATCTTACTGTCGGCGGCTACAGTTACGGCGGCTATATGGCCAACTGGCTGATCACCCAAACCATTCGCTTCAAGGCTGCCGTGACGGGTGGTGGCGCGGTGGAAAACGTTGCCAACTGGGGCAACGACGATACCAGTTTTGACGACATCTATTTTCTCGGCGGCTTTCCCTGGGAGGTGCCGCGGCGTTATCGGGATGAAGCTGCCATTTACCAGATGAATAAAGTTCGCACGCCCACGCATATCGTCGCCGGCGCGGAGGATATTCGAGTCGCCGTGGCGGAAGCGTATGTGCTCGATCACGCGCTGCATGCCCTCGGTGTTCCCAGCACGCTGCTGATTTTTCCGGGGGAAGGCCATGAGCTCGACAAGAATCCGTGGCACGGGAAGATCAAAGTGCGCGAAGAGTTGAAGTGGCTGGAGAAGTATGGCGAGGTCTCGGTGGGACAGTAGCAGTCTGAGCTATTGAGTTACCGGCAGGATTCTTCGTCGCTTGTGCTCGGAATGACAAGGGTGGCTTGTGGAATGAGGAGGGGACGTAGTTGTAATTAGCCGAATTTTCTCTGCTGCTTGAAACGTCGCAAAGCTACGTTTCTACGGATTACGTTTTTATCTTCCTGCTGGTTTCGCTGAGGTGCTGGCTAACTTTACGTTGTGATTCAAGGCTTGATAATGCGCGATGCCGGTGTAGAGGGCTTCGGCGATTTGCTGGCGGTAGGTTGAGCTCTGCAGGTTGTTCTCGTCGGTGGGGCTGCTGACGAATGAAACTTCGGCAAGGATTGCAGGCATGGAAGTTCCGGTCAGCACGACGTAATGAGCTTCTTTGACGCCGCGGTCGCGAAGGCCGGGATTCTTCGCGGATAACATCGCATACAACGCGCGCTGGACGCTGATTGCGACCCGGCGCGACTCATGGACTTTTTCGCGAATATCGACATTCGTCCAATTGACAGTCTTCAGTCCGGCGGCCGCGGCTTCGTCCGCTTCCTCGGTTCTTGCTTTCTCGGATGAGTAAGTGTTGGTGTAATAGGTTTCTACGCCGCGGGCCGAAGGGAAGTCGCTGTAATTGGCGTGGACGGAAACGAACAGTCCGGCCTGCGCGAGGTTGGCAATTTCGGCGCGCTTTTCGAGCGGAAGATAGCTGTCGTCTTTGCGCGTATAGATGACCTCGGCCCCCAGGCGATTCTCAATCAGCTGGCCGAGGCGTTCCACAATATCGAGCGTCAGATCTTTTTCGAGCAGGCCCTTGCGCCCGACCGTTCCTAAATCCCAACCGCCGTGACCAGCATCGAGCACGATGCGAACTTTTTGCGGGTAGGCCGTGTGCGCTTGTGCGCCGTCGAGCGGGGTTGAAGCTGCGCCTAGTTGCTTTTCATTTCCGCTGGCCGCCGTAGGGCTTGGTGGATTCGACTTCGAAGAAAGGGCAATTGCGTCGAGCGGTTTCTGACTAGCACCGACTTGATTCGGCGCAGTCTGATCCACGGCGGAATTTGCAGGCGCGAAAAGATCGATCTTCGCCCGGGCGCGCGGCTTACTTCCAAGCTTGCGAACTTCGACGACCAGGCGGTAGGGATTCGGCTCCAGGCTCACCGAAAAATCCGATGCGCCGTTGGTTTCGAGCACGACGCGAGTCACTCCCGCCAGCGGTTGAGCCACGCGAATGCGTTCAAGCAGCGCATCGTTTACGGGAATGATCCGATTGTTGAGCGCCGCTGCCAGCGTGGTGTCGTGCAGGTCGAAATAGATGCGCTCCGGATTCGGAAGCCGATGAGCTTCGTACTGAACCTGATCCTGCATATCGATGACGACGGTGCTGGATTCAGCCGACGACCAATGCCGGATGCCCGTCACTCGCGGCAACACGCCGGCCGCTTCGAGAGCAGTGGGCGAAGAATCGCCCTCGTCGTCGGCTTGCGATGTTTCCGTAACCGTTTCCACGACTGGCGGCGCAGTTGCCGCCGGCTTCGCAATGGTTGCGGGCGGCACGATTGGCGACGCTCCTTGAGCAGCCGCCGCTCTTACCGAGCGCGCGCTGCGACCGAGCTTCCACCACACTCCTGCGCCCAGAGCCACGGCAATCATCACGACCGCTGCCACAACCGCGAGGCCGGGGCGGGAATGATTGACTTCTGCATGGTCTGTGACGGTCAGCTCCGCCAGGGCAACGTCGCTCGCCTTTGAATTCTCGGGCAAAACTAACTCTGGCTGCTAGCGGGAATCGCGGGCTCGAGCGCTGTGGCTGGATTCCACCGCTGGAAGTTCGGCCTCGACCTTCGCGATTTCGGACGAAGGCGCAGTCATCGCAATCGCCTCGGGCTCGACTGGGACCGGTGGAACGACGCGCCGTGAAATCTCCCGCAGGCGATCTTCCTCTTCCGGCTTCATGGCGGAGAGAATCAACTCAGCCAGCAGACACAGACTGCGAACGTCGCTGTCATTGAATCCGTAGGGTTCGTTGGAGAAACGCTTCCAACAAACCAATCACATTTTCTTTTGCCGAGAGCGGCACAGCCAGCATGGAACGGACGCCCAGACGCGGCAGGCCTGCAGGTTTACGCGCGGGTCGGAATCGGCGTCGTCGCAGCGAACGATGCGCCCTGAGACCAGGCATTCTCCGGAGAATCCTGAGTTGGGATCGAGACGAATGCCCGCGTCGGGTGCGATGCTTCCCGCCGAAGCGCGGCATACGATGGCATCGCCTTCCGCCCATGCGATCGCTACCCCATCAGCGCCGGTGATGGCCAGAGCGCGCTCGGCAACCAGTTGCAGCACTTCGTCGAGCAGGAAGTGTTCGACCTGCCAATCCTCTTCTGCGCTGGAGCGCCCGCCGTCCAGTTGCTTCGCCCGCCGGGTACGTACTTGTTCGTGCAGAGCAGCAAAGGCGAGCAGAGCCTGCAACGCTTCGTGGCCCAGGCTGTCAGTCGGCGATGGGATTCGAGCTGCGGGTGCGGCAGTGGATGCGGTTTCTTCTCTTAGCAGTTCCAGTCCCGCATTGTTCAAACTCGCACTCATGGAAGTGGCGCAGAAGTTTGCTTCGGGATGGCCGGTCTCGCACCGCTAACCCGATGGCAAATCTATGGTAAATCTTAGGGGAGAAATAACTTTTCAGCTCATCGATTCGTGGCTCGCGGATGGTCGCTGCGAGTCCCTTGCCTTCGGCCGAGGCATTACTCGTAAGTTACAAGGGTTTGGCCGGAAGCGCAATATTTTCAGCGCACGAAGGTCAGGACTTGGGCCATGCTCTTTCGTAAGCTGCTCAAACCTTTCCGATTCATAGCTTTCCGAAAATCGTTGCACGCCCCACGAATTCAGCATATCCTTAGCCATTGGAAGGACTTACAGGTTGTGGCAGGTGAGTGAAGTGAAAAAGAAGTCAGGTTGGCTGTGGCCTCTCGGAGTCGTCGCGACGGGGCTGGGAGCGGCCGGAGTCGTGATCTTTCGCGGTTGCTGGCATAGCAAGATGAGTTGGCCGGTGCGCTTCCAGGATCACTCCTATCAGGTTTGCCTGGGCTGTGGCATCAAACGCCTGTTTGATGAGCAAGCCTTCCGCGCCTACGGACCGTACAGTTACGATCTCAATCGACTGGTCGCGCAGGACCGGGCTCGCACCAAAGAGGTTCATCCCGAAACCGAGCCCGCCATCGACCGCACGGCTTCGTGACCCTTGAGTTTCCGAAAACCGGAACCAGCACGGTTACTGAGGCGCCTCCAGGGGCGAGGCTAAGATTTAGTATGGACGCTCGGTCGAATCTGATCGAATCCCCGGGAGCCGGAGTTGTCGCCCGCGCACGGAACCGGGCGCGCCCTTATCGGCAGAAGATTCGCACCTTATCGCACGTCAATCTGGACGCCGCGAGCGGAGCCATCCTGCGCGATCTCAGCGAATTCGGGATCGCCATGCAAACCGTCTCTCCGCTGACTCCCGAGCAACAAGTTCATCTGCGTTTCGAGTTGCCGTCTCCGCGAGTGCGCATCGAAGCCGCCGGTCGAATTGCCTGGACCGATTCCTGGGGACAAGCGGGAGTGCAGTTTGTCGATCTGCCGGAGCGTTCGCAGCGCTCGCTGAAGGAATGGATTTTTTTCCAGATTCTTTCGAACGCTTATTTGTTCTCGCCGAGCGAATCGATCGCGGTTGAAGGCAATCGTGCGGAGGGCGCCAACGAGCTGCTTTTTTCCGCCTCGCCGCGGCCAGCCATTCAGCTTGAGCCGTCGGCTGCTTCGGTCGCAGCTCCGACAGATCCTCCGCAACGAGTGCGGCTGCATTGGTGCCCGGTTCCAATTTCGATGCGCGCACTGGCGAAGACGCTGGATGCACTGATCCTGCTATGCGCCGTCTTGCTATTCGCCGTGATGTCGATGGTCATGACCGACGTTCTTCCCACCTGGCTGATCACGATCCCTCTCGCCGTCGCGGTGGCGGCTGTCTTCGGGGCAACGTACTGGTTTCTGTTTGTGTTCTGGTTCCGCAGCACTCCCGGAGAACACCTGGCCAGGATGGCGTGCCTCGAGTCGGCGGACTTAATGTACCGCGAGGAAGAAGATCAGGCCAGATTCCGCTGATTCCCCTTGACGGAATATAGTGAATTCACTATATTAATATAATCGCTCATGACCGATGAACCGTCTCTGAAGCCGGTGATCTGGGTCGGATCGAGCCGCAAAGATTTGCGCCAGTTCCCCGAACTTGTGCAGGATCGCATGGGTTATGGGCTGTACGTCGCGCAGCCCGGTGGTAAGCACCGCGACGCGAAAGCGCTGGGTGGCTTTGGCGGAGCCGGAGTCGTGGAAATCGTTGAGGACTATCGCGGCGACACATTCCGCGCGGTTTATACGTCGCGGTTCGCCGGGCGGTATACGTTCTGCAACTTCCAGAAGAAATCGAAGACCGGACGGGAGACGCCGCGTCGGGACATGGAGTTGATCAAACAACGGCTGCGCGAGGCGGAACAGATTGCAGGGAGCTGAAGCCATGAGAAAGAAGGGACACGAAACCGCCCGCAATGTATTCAAGGACATCGGCGTGCCGAATGCAGAAGAGCACTTGGTCAAGGCGCAGCTTGTATTCAAGATCGATGCGATCATGAAGAAGCGCCGCCTGAAACAAGTTGAGGCCGCCGAGCTATTTGGTGTGCGCCAGCCCGATGTGTCCAAGATGCTGAGGGGTGAGTTCCGGCAGTTTTCCGTTGAGCGCCTTCTGCGCTTCCTGGTGGCGCTCGATCAGGATGTTGAGATCGTGGTAAAGCCGCATCACGACAGGAAAAATGCTCCTGCGCTGCAAGTCTTCTGAACGGCAGAAACAAGGGGCGGGGGTGGTGCGCCGATGCAGATCAACAACTAGCGACCAACGACTGCTCTCAATGCGAGAGGTACTGCTGCGCCAGCCACAATTGCAAGTCGCGCTTTACGCTTGGGCTCATCTGCAGGAAGCGAATTCCCGCGTTGCCCAGTTTGTCGATCCAGGCAACTTCGCCTTGAGCTTTCAGCTGAATTTCGCTTTCTGGAAGTTGAAAGCTCACTCGTACCGGACCGCGCAAAGCAATCGGTCGAGGCAGACGGATGCCAACCCCGCCCTGGCTGAGGTTCATGAGATGGGCTTCGACCTTCTTCGTCGATCCGCAGCCCAAGCATACGGGCAGATCTAGAGAGTGCCGATTGTAGCGGAGCCTGCCGTCGAGAATCATGTTGCGTGCCGCGGAAAGCGTGCGCACTGCCTGCTCCACTGAGATTGGCTTTTTGAAAGCAAAGGTCGCGCCCGTGTCCTGCAAATTTGTGTGCCCGTTCGAGCCGCTGACGATGACGAGCGGCACTGCGTTTAATCCAGTGCCAAGGCCGCGCAGAAAACTGGTTGTCCCATCCAGATCGCAGTCCACGATCAAGGCGTCGATTTTCGATTTGGCCAGTTTGGCGCGAGCCTTTACCGGTTCCGGTTCGACATCCACACCAATGTGCAAGCCGCCGAGGATGCACTCCAACACACTGACTTCAGCCCAATCGCGCGAGACCACCATAGACGAGAGTGTCATACCGCAACTGTAGTCGCGCCCCTAACCCAGCCACAGATAACGAAGGTAATTACGGAGCAGGCTTCAGGTGCTAGGCTTCTGGTTTCACGTGCGGTGCCCATCTTCGCCCGCGAAGCCCGAAGCCTGCGGCCCGAAGTCCGCCCCCTCACGCCCTGGCTGATTTTTCTTGCGATCGGTACCAATCGACGGTGCGGCGCAGACCCTCTTCGAAATTCACTTGCGGTTTGTATCCAAGATGTTTGTCGGCCCGCGATAGATCGGCCAGCGAGTGCCTCACGTCTCCCGCGCGCTCCGGACCGTGCTTCACTTCGCCGGGATAGCCGGTGAGTTTCTTGAGCACGCCGAACATTTCATTCAGATCAATGCGCGTGCCGGTGGCCACGTTAAATACTTTTCCGGCGACTTCGCTCGCAGGCGCTTTGCAGGCCAACAAATTTGCATGAACCACATTGTCGACATAAGTGAAGTCGCGGCTTTGGGAGCCATCACCCCAGATGGTTGGCTGCTCTCCCTTGAGCATTTGGGTGATGAATTTGGCCAGCACACCCGAGTACGGAGACGTAGGATCCTGCCGGGGCCCAAAAATATTGAAATAGCGCAGCGCCACCGTTTCCAAGCCGTAGCAACGAAAAAACGACGCCATGTAATACTCGCTCGCCAGTTTGGCCACCGCATACGGAGAAATCGGGTTGGGAGACATGTCTTCGCGCTTGGGCAGCGTAGGAGTGTCTCCGTAAGCCGAAGACGAGGCCGCGTAAATCACTCGCGTCACCTTCGCATCCCGTGCCGCAACCAGCAAGTTCACGGTGCCATCGACGTTCGCCTGATTGCTCTCCAAAGGATTCAGCACGGACCTGGGCACGGATGGAATCGCAGCCTCGTGCAGAACATAGTCGATGCCCCGGCACGCCGACTGCACGGCCTCGAGGTCGAGCAAATCAGCTTCGCGCACATCAATTCGATCCAGCAGTTCGGCGATGTTGCTGCGCTTTCCGGTGGAGAAATTGTCGATGCCGCGCACGTTGTCGCCCTGCGCCAAAATCGCACGTGCCAGCGACGATCCGATAAATCCCGCGATTCCCGTAATCAAATAAGTAGACATGGATTGCTAGATGATAGCGGATAGCTGTCGATTGCGAAATCGAAGCACCGCTTCACCCGTCATCCCCTAACCCTGTCATCCTGAGCGCAGTGGGTCGTTCGCGCGCGAACGACCCACGAAGTCGAAGGGCCCCGTGTCTGCCGGCCCGGGGCTGAAAGCTGCTGGACGTTCTCTCTGACTTGCGAGCAGTTGCCCTGATTTAAGCGCGTTGATTCTCGACCGCAGTCCGAATCTCTTTCCATAACTCCTCGCGTCCGGCGGCGCTTTTGGCGGAAAACGGAACAATCCGAGCCTGCGGAAATTCTTGCCCCAGCGTCTGCAGAGAGTTGCGCAACTGGTTTCCCGACAGACGGTCACTTTTCGTGCCAACAATCAAAAATGGCCGTCCACTCGCCGCTAGAAATTCCAGCAACTGCCGGTCGCTCTCCTGTGGAGGCACGCTGACATCCACCAGGACCAAACACAAGCGCCAACACAGGGCGATGCAGCAGGTAGGGCTCAATAAAGGTGGGCCACTGCGCGGAAATCTCGCGCGAGACCTTGGCATAGCCGTAGCCTGGCAAATCGGTGAAGATCAATTCAGGTTGCGGTTTCCCCGCCCAACGCAGCTCGAAAAAATTGATGCTTCGGGTTCGCCCCGGAGTCGAACTGGTCTTGGCCAGCTTCGCTCCCAGCAGCGAATTAATCACGCTCGACTTGCCCACGTTCGATCGTCCCAGGAAGGCAACTTCCGGGAGCACAGGGGCAGGGAAGTGGCCGGCGTCCATCGCCGACATCATGAATCGAGCCAAAACACGCATGAAACAGTGTGCGGTTTCGATAGGGAAAAGCGCAAGGGCACGATGAGGTCCAGGCCGCGAATCTATCCCAAGCCGAGCGGCCGTTTGTTATGGACATCTTCCTCCCGGATCGGCCGGTACTTGTGCCACAGAAATAGAATCGCCGCTACCACCAGCCCAATGCCCAGACTAATCAGGAAAAACCAGCGGTAAGCGGGAAACGCGATCAGAAGAATCCCAATCACCACGACGGCAGCGATCAAACCAGTCGTCCCGCTGAAGGTGGCTTTGTGCTGAGCAGGCTGAAGATCAGGTTCCATACAGCACCGTGACTGACGCCTCCATTTTAGAACGACTTCTGTAGAAACGTAGCTGGCTACGTCTGGGTTTGCTGGCAATGCGGCGCGCCGCCCAGGCAAAAGAGACGTGGCAAGCGACGTCTCTACAGAGCTTGGCGCCGGAACTGTTTGCTCAAAGTCAGCGCTTGGTACTGGTACGAGGAACCGATGTTCGTGCCGTATATTTTGTCCGGCTTGGAGAGCAACGGCATATACGTCAGCCGCCCGACCACCTGCCCGTGTTCGACTACGAAAGGGACCTCGTGGGCGCGAACCTCGAGAACGGCACGGGTACCTTTTACGTCGCTGGAACCGTAGCCAAAGCCAGGGTCAAAAAAGCCAGCATAGTGAATACGGAACTCACCTGCCGAGGGATCGAAGGGAACCATCTCCGCGGCGTACTCGGGGGGAACGCGAACCCTTTCTCTAGAAGCGAGGATGTAGAAATCACCCGGCTCCAGAATCAAACTCCTACTGGCAGGCTGAGTACGAGCTTCCCAGAACTCCTCGGGCGAGTAATGATCGATTCTGTCTAATTCGATCACGGGCGCGTGTCTCCTCGCTTTGTAGGCCACCACCTCGGAAGGCTGCGAACCCTCCAGATTGACCTTGACTCTTAGTCCGCCTTTAATCGTCGCCCTTGCCGTCCTTTCTTCATCCATGTAAACCAGATACTCCTCCTCGTCCAATCGAGATATTGTTACATCCGCGGGTCTAGGATTCCCACGGACGAAGCGAATCTGATTGAGCCTCATCCCCGCGCGGATTGCGACAGTGAACGTGCGGGAGGCAATCTCCGCATAGAGTTTCCCGGTATAGCCCGGGGGCACGTATTCGAATGCAACACCCCGGTCTGTGATCAGTCGGGTAAATATGTCCAGCCGACCGGTGGTGCTTTTGGGGTTTGCGATTGCGGAAATATTCTTCGGGAGATTTAGCTCTTCCAACAAGGGCACAATGTAGACGCAGCCCTTCTCGAAAACTGCTGCCTTAGTTAGATCAACGCGCGTCATCCGTAGTTCCTGGATCTTCGACTCGACGGTGCGCAGGCCGGGAAGAAAGCTTGCCTGAACGCGGTGCGCAACGTCTCCCAACCGCAGATCGAGACTAGCGGGCTGAATATGTTGTTCCTGTATGGCTGGGGTGGCAGAGACTCGCCCACTAGCAATCAATTCCCGAATCGCCTGCGACGGAAGTATGCCGGTCGTGCGCTCTCCGCTTGGCGCGCTGGGCAACTCGGGAAACAAACCGACTTCACTGTCCTTTACGTCGGAACTGGACATGATGCAAAACTCCTGGTGTTGCTTGATCTCGAAAGGCGGCAAGCCCTTCTTCATTCTAGGCTGGAAATGCAGCCAATCTACGGGCCGACCGGCTCCGCTGTCAAGCTGCGCCCTGGCCCGCCAGCCCTGAAAGGTGCAAAACCTTTCATCTTGACCGCCAGTCTCGCGGCCTCGATAATCTCCCGGCCTGAACTGCTTCGCGAATCTCCATCACGAAGCGGGAACGGCAAGCATACCTTCTCCAGGAGAAATCTGTGAAAAAATCCATTCTTGGTGTGTCAGTAGTTCTCATGTTCGTTGCCGTCGGTATCGCGGCAGCGCCGCCGTTAACTTTTACGTTCTCGGACGTTCACGCGAACAAGACAGCCACGGAAACGGACACTTTCGCCGTTAACAAATACGGCTCGATCGGCGGAGACTATGTCGACGCCAAGGGCGTCCAGCACGCGATGATCCTGGGCAACAAATATCTAAAGACGGTCGATCATCCGAATTGTACGACCAGCGGTGGCTTCACCTCTGGTGCGATAGCGTTCTACGGTCTCAATAAATCGTGCGCGGCGGCTGGCTGGTGCACCAACACCAAGACCGGCCTCTACGAAGGATTCGTGTATGCCAGCGGAACATTCACGCCAATAAACTTTCCAAACTCGAATGGAACCCAGGCAATGGGAATCAACGACCAGGGAGACGTGGTAGGTCTGTACTTGGACTCCGACAGCATTCAGCACGGCTTTTTAAAGGTAGGCACCAAGTACACCAGCATCGACGTAAAGGGCGATACCGCTGCGGAGGCGTGGGGAATCAACAACAGCGGCCAGATCACCGTGTTTGCAGTGAACTCGGCCGGCGGTTACGAGAGCTTCCTTTACAACGGAAAGACCTTCAAGAAAATCAGTGACCCCAAAGCGGGCTCAACCGGGACCATTGCCCGCATCGTTAACAATAAGGGCGACGTTGCCGGCGCCTACTTCAACTCCAGCAGTGATGAAGTTGGCTTCTTGCTGCACGGCGGCAAGTACTACGACGTCGTTGACCCGAAAGCCGACAACGTCACTAAACCCGACGGGCTCAACGACACGCTCGAAATCGTCGGGCGTTACACGAACAGCTCGGCAGCCACCCTCGGTTTCAAAGCCACCACAAAAACCGCGGACGATGTTTTTGCCCCCACGGTTGATACCAGCGATCGCGACGGAGTCGAACGACCTGCGAACCGTCTGCAGCCGCTAAACACTCCGTAAGCTTCGCACTTTCCCACGGCTTACGTAACCGTTTCGAACGAATCAAGGGTGCGGTTCGAATCTCGAGGATTCTTGCCGCACCCTTTTATGTTTTACTGATGTTATTTATTGATGCGCTGTGGATCCTTCCGCAGGAGGCGGCAGCGGCGTGATCGCCTGCGCGCCCTCGACTTGCGGTATGGGCTCGGGCAGCGGTTGCTCCAAAGCCACAGCCAGCACCTGGTCCATGGTATCGACGAAGTGCATCTTCATCGCGCTGCGCAGGTTCTCTGGCACTTCGGCAAGATCTTTCTCGTTGTCCTGCGGCAGAATAACCTCGAAAAGCCCCGCCCGGTGAGCCGCCAGCAGTTTCTCTTTTAGTCCGCCGATCGGCAATACCTTGCCGCGAAGCGTAATCTCGCCCGTCATGGCCAGATCACGGCGAACCGGAATCTTGCTCAACGCGCTGGAAATTGCAGTGGCAATGGTGATGCCGGCGGATGGCCCATCCTTAGGAATCGCACCTTCCGGCACATGCACATGAATATCGATATTGCGGTAGAAGTCGCGCGGCAATCCCAGTCGCCCCGCGCGCGAGCGCACGTAAGACATCGCCGCCTGCGCTGATTCTTGCATCACATCGCCGAGTTTACCCGTCAGCGTGAGCTTGCCTTTGCCGTCGACTACCGTCGCTTCCGTGCTGAGAATCGAGCCGCCGACCTCCGTCCAGGCCAAGCCCGTAACCAGCCCCACTTCGCTGCGCTCGTGCGCCAGCGTATCGCGGAATTTGATCACGCCCAGATAATCATTCACGTTGTCCTGCGCGATCGCGATGTTGTAATCTGCGCCCTCTTTGACCACCTTGCGCGCGATCTTGCGGCAGATGTTGCCGATTTCCCGCTCCAGATTGCGTACCCCCGCCTCGCGCGTGTAAGAGCGAATCAGGCCGGCGATCGCTTCGTCCGAAAATTTGATGTTCTTATCGGTCAGGCCCGCTTGCTGCATCTGTTTCTTCACCAGGAACTGCTTGGCGATTTCAACTTTTTCCTGTTCGGTGTAGCCGTGCAGGCGCAACACTTCCATGCGGTCTTGCAACGCGGGCGGAATGGTATGAATGACGTTCGCGGTCGCAATGAAAAATACCTGCGAGAGGTCGTACTCGACATCGAGGTAATGATCCACGAACATGAAATTCTGTTCGGGATCGAGCACTTCGAGCAGCGCAGCCGACGGGTCGCCACGGAAATCCATCGACATTTTGTCCACTTCGTCCAGCATGAAAACGGGATTTTTTGTTCCCGCCTTCTTCATCATCTGAATAATCTGTCCCGGCAAAGCGCCGATATAAGTGCGGCGATGACCGCGAATCTCCGCCTCATCGCGAACCCCGCCCAGCGACATGCGCACGAACTTCCGGCCGGTCGCCTTCGCAATCGACATGCCCAGCGAAGTTTTGCCCACGCCCGGAGGTCCAACGAAACAAAGAATCGATCCTTTCGGGTTTTTCACTAACTGTCGGACCGCGAGAAATTCAAGAATGCGCTCCTTGATTTTCTCCAGACCATAATGATCTTCGTTGAGAACCTTTTCGGCGCGGCTGATATTGCGAATTTCCTTCGACCGCTTTTTCCACGGCACCGCCAGCAGCCAATCCAGATAATTGCGCGAAACTGTCGACTCCGCCGACATCGGCGGCATCGCTTCCAGCTTTTTCAGTTCCTGCACCGCCTTGTCGCGCACGTCTTTGGGCATTCCGGCGGCATCGATCTTTTTCTTCAGTTCATCAAACTCACTCTTCTCGCCGCGCCCCAATTCCTTTTGAATCGCCTTGATCTTCTCGTTGAGGTAATACTCTTTTTGCGCCCGCTCCATCTGCCGCTTCACCCGCGACTGGATGGTGCGATCCATATTCAGCTTCTCGATTTCGATATCGAGCACATCGCCAATCCGGCTCAAACGCTCGGCGGGATCGAAAATTTCCAGTAGTTCCTGTTTTTCTTCGATCGAAAGCTGCAGGTTGGCGGCGATCGTATCCGTGAGCTTCGCCGGATCTTCCATGCGCACTGCCGCGATCATGGTTTCGTAGTTCAGCGACTGGCACAGCTTCACATACTGCTCGAACAGACCGGTCACCCGCTGCATCCCGGCTTCGATCTGCGGATTGGTTTCCGTGGCGTAGCGCGCCAGCCGAACCGAAGCCTGCATGAAACCCTCGCTCTCGGTGACCTGCAGAATCTTGCCGCGCTCAATGCCCTCGACCAGCACCTTAATATTGCCGTCGGGCAGCTTGAGGCTCTGCACGATATTGACCACCGTGCCCACCTGATAAATCTCATTGGGTTTGGGTTCGTCGATGCTGGCGTCGTGCTGCGTGGCCAGAAAAATCTTCTTGTCCGCGGCCAACGCCTCTTCCAGCGCGTGTACGCTCGACTCCCGTCCTACCACGAACGGCGTCATCATGTAAGGAAAGATGACCACATCCCGAATGGGCATCATGGGCAACTTTTTAGTTTCGAATTTTTCCTTGGATGTGGTCACTGAGTCTCCCAAAAATCGCTCTTAGCTCTTCGCTTTTAGCCTTTTGCTTACAAATCTAACCTCAGGCCGTGCCGGCCCAAAACAATCTTCCTTTGTGTACCTTCGTGTCCTTTGTGGTTAACGAAGTTAAGATTCCCGCCCAACCAAGTCCCCTGCCTTTTTAAACGCGAGCCCGCAAGAGCTAAAGGCCAAAAGCTAATAGCCAAAAGCTTCTTATCCCGCCTTTTCCATCATCGCAAACGACGCCGTATGCTTTTCCACCATCTGCTGGGTCACTTCGAATTCCTTTACTTTCTTCTGACTCGGCAAATGGTACATCAAATCGAGCATCAGCTCTTCCAAAATCATTCGCAAACCGCGGGCGCCCACTTTACGGGCCATAGCCTGGCGCGAAACCGCCCTGAGGGCGTCTTCGCTGAACTTCAGGCGAACATTTTCAAACTCAAACAACCGCTGATATTGCTTCACGATGGCATTCTTGGGCCGGGTCAGTATCTCAATCAGAGCAAACTCGTCCAGATCTTCCAGCACCCCAACCACCGGCAAACGTCCGACGAACTCCGGAATCAGCCCAAACTTGATCAAGTCCTCGGGCTGCACGTCGCTGAGCAACTCAAAATTCCGCTTGCGCGCCACCGTCGGCTCTTCCGTTTCAGCCTCTTCTCCCAGTTTGAAGCCAAGTGATTTCTTGCCCGCCCGCCGTCCGATAATCTTTTCCAATCCAACAAACGCGCCGCCGCAGATAAACAGAATGTTGGTCGTATCCACCGGCGTGAATTCTTGGTGCGGATGCTTGCGTCCGCCTTGCGGCGGAACATTGGCAATCGTGCCTTCGAGAATCTTCAGCAGCGCCTGCTGCACCCCCTCCCCGGAAACGTCGCGGGTGATGGATGGGTTCTCATCCTTGCGCCCGATCTTGTCCACTTCATCGATATAAATGATGCCCGTCTGCGCCCGGCCCACATCGCCATCCGCCGCCTGCAGCAGTTTGAGGATAATGTTCTCCACGTCCTCGCCAACGTATCCGGCCTCGGTCAGGGTAGTCGCGTCGACGATCGCGAATGGCACATCCAGCATGCGGGCCAGAGTTTGCGCCAGCAAGGTCTTGCCCGTCCCCGTCGGGCCGATCAACATGATGTTCGACTTCGTCAACTCGATTCCGTCGCTGGTGCGCTGACGGTTCATATAGATGCGCTTGTAGTGGTTGTAGACAGCTACCGCGAGTTTCTTTTTAGTTTGCTCCTGGCCAATTACGTACTCATCGAGAAACGTTTTGACTTCTTGCGGCTTGGGAAGCGTGTTGGGCGTCGCCGCTGCAGGGGTTGCAGCGCGGTCATCTTCCAGGATCGAATTGCAGACCGCCACACACTCATCGCAAATGTAGGCCCTGGGATAATCGCTTGGGGATGAAATCAGCTTGGCGACTGCGTCCTGCGACTTGTGGCAGAACGAACAGCGTAGGATTTCCTCAGTGCCTGTTCTGTTTTTCACTCGGCTCAACTCCTTATATTTCCTGAAAACCTCCCGGCTCCTTGGCGCTCTATACCCGTGGGGGAAGCGGGAGAGATCGTTCCGTGCCGAGACCTCCCTAAAATATGATCGGCGAATGCCGATCATACCCTTCATCTGGTCTTATAGATGATATCGTCTATGATTCCATATTCCTTAGCCTGCTGCGCGTTCATAATGAAGTCGCGCTCCACGTCCTTCTCCACCTTTTCCAGCTTTTGCCCCGTATGTTTGGCCAGTAACTGGTTTGTAATCTCGCGCATACGCAGGATTTCGCGGGCGTGAATGTCAATATCCGTGGCCTGACCCGAAAGACCACCCATCGAGGGCTGATGGATCAAAATGCGCGAATTCGGCAAAGCCAGTCTTTTCTTATTTTCTCCGGCTGCAAGCAAAAGCGCAGCCATCGAAGCCGCCTGGCCAATGCAAATCGTGGTCACATCGTTTTTCACGTACTGCATGGTGTCGTAAATCGCCATGCCCGCCGTAATCGAACCGCCCGGCGAATTCACGTACAACTGAATGTCCTTCTCCGGATCTTCCTGCGCCAAGAAAAGCATTTGCGCGATCACCAGATTGGCGATGTTGTCGTCAATCGGCGTCCCTATGAAAATAATATTATCCCGCAGAAGGCGCGAGTAAATGTCATAAGCCCGCTCACCTCTACCGGTCTGCTCAATCACCATGGGCACGAGCACTGGTCACCTTTGCCTTTCACACTTCTGTTCCCTGCACTTTTAGCTTCTTGGGGGATCGGAAGCGACTTACGCGGACTGATGATACAGAAAGTCGAGGGTCTTCTCGTTGCGGATTCTATTCCGGATTCTATCCAGCGCCCCATCGCGTGTCAAACGCGACCGGATGGCTTCCGGGGTTTGTTTCGACTGCTCAGCCAGAGCTTCGACTTCGCGATCGATTTCCGCATCACTGACCTCGAGCTTTTCCTCCTCGGCGATTTTTTCGAGCAACAGCGCTGCTTTTACTTCTTGCACGGCCTGATCTCGTTGACCCGCGCGCAGGCGGTTGAGATCCATTTTTTTCATGTCTTCAGTTTTCATGCCCCGAGCGGCGAGGGCGCGCAGGCCGCGGTCGAGACGAATGTCGATCTGGTGTTCGACCAACGCTTCGGGAACTTCAAAATCATTGCGCTTTACCAGTTCAGCGACTAACTTGTCTTTGCCTTCGCGCTCGGCGTTATGTTTTTTCTCGGCTTCCATGCCTTCGCGGATTCGCTTTCGCACATCCGCAAGGTCGGCAAACTCTCCTAAATCTTTCGCGAACTGATCGTTCAATTCCGGCAGAGTCTTTTGCTTGACGGCCTTCACCTGCACTGCATAAGTAAAGGTCTTGCCGGCCAGGCGCTGGTCGGAGAAGTCCTGCGGGATAATGCACGTCGAACGTTCGCGCATCACCGGCGGATGCGCCACGCAAATTCTCGGTAAACTCGGGCATCGTGCCTTTGCCGCCGATTTCGACCAGGATGTCATCCATGTGAACGGGATTCGATCCGGTCGGGCCCGGCTTTACTGGGCTCGGGGTCGCGCCTTCAGCGTCCTTCGGTTTTCCGTCCAGTGAAACCTGGGCAAAGTCGCCATCTCCCAGCGGGCTGCCTTCGATCGTGGTGAAGGTGGCGCGCTCCTCCTGCAGCCTTTTCAACGACTGCTCGACTTCTTCATCGGTAACCGAAATATCCGGTTTGTCGGCGCGCAGCTCTTTATAGTCTTCGACCCGAATGGTCGGCATTACCTCAAAGCTGGCTTTGAAGCGCATGGGTTCGCCGTCGTGCACGTGCAGATCGGTGACCTGGGGCTGCGATACCGGCGTCAGGCCTAGTTTTTCGGCTTCCTTGCGGAAATAGCGCGGGACCAGCGCATCGACCACATCGCTCTTGATGCCTTCGGCGAAGCGCTGCTTAATAATAGAGGCAGGGGCGTGGCCGGTGCGGAAACCGGGGATGCGGGCAAGTTTCTGGTATTTCTGGATCAGGGTGTCGGTTTCGCGGGCGACTTCGTCCGCCGGGATCTCCACTTGGATCTCCCGTTTGGTCGTGCTGCTAGTTTCAGTGGGGCTCACGTTAGCCTTTCGGTGTCAGCCCGCGGATCGGAGCCGTGCCCAATTCGGTCAGCCCCCAAGCCACCGGCGTACAGTCTGAGTGTAAAGAGTAAAGGAGAGCAGCGTCAAACGCTGGAGCGCATTTTTTGGGTCCATTTTGGGACTTTAGTAACTGGCTCCAATGGAGGACCGGCGTCTCGCCCGTCCCGTTGTCGCAGGTGTCGAGCGGGCGAATCGCCCCGAGGCCTACGAATGACAAAATCGGGCTCAAGCAACGCCCATATTTCCCGCGGCCCTGTCGTAGTCCACTTCAACGTTTATAATCTAGTAGTGGTGTCAATTTCCCCGATTGTCAGAGGACTAGGATATTTACATGGCCGGACAGACTGTGAGATTTGTTGCTGTCAAGACGGTGCAAAAACCCGCGAGGGTGAAGTTTAAGACCAAGTCGGGTGAAACAGTTTCCTTCAAGGCGGTGAAAACTGTCAAGAAGAAGGAAGTGGTTCAGTCTCGCGCGAAGAGAAAATGAAGCGCATCTATTTAGACAGCAATATTTTGATCGCGCATTTTTCGGTGGACAAGGCAGAAGAGGCGAAGAAGAAGCTGGTGGAGAGCGCGTTGGCCGTCTTTGGCCAACTCAAGGACGTACAGCTTTGGACCTCGATGTGGGCCGTAACCGAAATGGTGAATATTTTGGTCTCGAATAAGAAAATCGCCCGCGGGGAAGTTGCCGAGCTTGCGAGTCAGCTTGTAAGCGAGCGGCGGCTAAACGAGCTAAAGATATTTTTCGCTGAGGTCAGCGCTCAGAAGGATTATGACTTCACAGAGTTTTTCTGGCATGTCAGGCAGGGCATTCTCAAATATCATTCGGGGGTGGGCGACATCATCCATAGCGTCATTATGAAGAACAACGGCATTACGGAAATCCTAACGTTTGACGAGAAGGACGATTTTAAGCAGATACCGGGCCTGATTGTGCTTCATCCCAGGGACATCAAGATCTAAGAATGAGGTGATGCTGCCCGAGGGCGGCGGAGGATGTCTTGTTGCCAAGCGGCTTCCGCGTTTTCGTCGACGGTGTCGTCCAAACTCTCGATCAGAGTACAGGCGAGGTCCGCGCGCTCCTTCTCGGGTAGGGCGAGGGCTTTTTTGAGCAATTCTTGGGTTCCCTGCATCATGAATTGGATTATATCTCGGGTCGGAAAACCGTCCCTAAAGACGAGTGTACAGCTTCATTTTTCTCCGCCATCGTGTAGCTCTCGCCCGAAGTGGTGGGCCAGCTCCCGCAAGGTGGTAGCTTATCGATATTCTTGCCCGCCGTCGAGGAGTAGATCTAGGTCGATGCATTCGGAATCGGGGTCGCTTTTCCACCTATTGAGCGTGTCCTCAAACGATGGCCGGCATTGTTTGAGTCGCGGGAAGATGGATCTTGTCGCTTGCGCAAGATCGTAGGGCGCGGACGCGTCCAGGTCGCGAATGAATTCCCAATCGTCTTTGTCGCTCCGATCGCATCTGGCTTCGGCTTCTCTGATTTTCTCATCGATGTATTCCTTCACGTTCCGGACGTTGCACAACTTTTCAGCAACCCTTTTGGACACGATTCTGGCGTCGCGCTCACACGGAACATCAGCCCACTTCAATCCTAGTGCGGTGAGCGCTGTTTTGGGGAGATCCGGAATCAATCTGTTCGCTGCCCATACGTCATGTTGAGTGCTGTACTGCGTAAGATGCTGAAGTTCATGCGCGAAGGTCATTACCAAACCCGTGTCGGAGGTGCAGGTGCTGCCGTGCAAGTAAATCAAATGATCGAAGACACGCTTCTCCCGCATTGAAGCTTCATCCCAAGCAAAAATGCGTTCCCGCAAGTAGGGCATCCAATCTCCGTTACCGTTGAGGGTGAAGTTATTGAGCGGGGTGTAGAAGCCACGATTCGATTGCCCGCGTTCATCTTTCAGCTCCCGCCAATCTTCGTCGTCAAAGAAGCAGAGGAGGTTGGAATCGAGGAGCCGCTCACCGAACTCCTTTGTCACACGATCAGCCGCCGCGCTGCGCTCGGCCTTGAGAGCACTATTGTTCGATTTCGCCTCCACTTTAATCGGCATTGCCACCTACACGTCCTGTCCGCTCAACGGCAGGGTTCACGAAAGATTAACCTAGGCCGTCCGTCCGCACGGTCAGCCGAATACCTTTTTGTAGCTCTCTCGTCGAAGGATCAGCGCCTTCTTAAACCACTCTCGGTCTACCGAAATTTTCAGCTCAAGTTCCATGTCCAAAAGTAGCTCCTCTACTGCGGGAACGAAGTCCGGTAGTTCTTCGTCCTCCTGCTTGAACAATAGAATTTGCAGGCGCATGAAACTGTCCAAGGCGGCGGCTAGTTCCGGATTTGGACCCCGTACTCTGTCTCGGGCCGCGAAAAACCTCAACGGCGTGTCAGCGTGGAAGCCAACTCTGTCACGAAAAGTTCTGATGATTTCCAGTTGTGGTTCTAACTGTGCCCAGACCCGCTCAATTTCTTCCCGGTGCCTGGGAAATAACTGTCGCCACAGATGAAAGACGTTCATACCGCCTCGGGTCTGATCCACCATCGTAGACAACCAGCTAATGCTGGCGGTGCGAACGGAATTTGAAAAATCTCTTCCATCGTGGCCTAGATCGTTGGGAGGGATGTATTCATGCTCGGTTAAAGCGATGTGCAGGAGGTAGAAATGCAGCAACTCTAACGCCTTCATGCGATAAAGGACGTAGCGACGAAGAGCATCCTTCCGCATTTTCTCCTGGGTATTCAGTCGTTCCCGCCCGTCTGGTCTTTGAAATGGTAACGGCAGGGTAGCATAAATCCAACAGCGAAGACAAGGCGAACATAAATAAAGCGTGCGCCCACGGCGCTGGCTTGCGTCGACTCACGGCGCGACCGGCCTGATGTGAAGTGGTTCGCCCGGAACCCATCTTTCGCCCCGCTGGGGCTTGGTTGTGTTTCACATTTTCCCACGGCTTGCGCCGTGGGCTGCGCTCTTTCGCCGCTTTGCGGCTGGCCCTAATCGTCCCTGCGGGGCCTGAATCGAATCGAAGTGTTGGGGCGCGGCTCAAGCCGTGCCCTTCCCACGAATCGTGCGGGCCTAAATAAAAATCGGAGTCGTGGTGGCATGGCTGAAGCCATGCCCTTCCCAAAGCTCGCGGGCGGGGGTGTCCGCGCCACGCTTGGGGGATCAGAGCGGACGGCCATCCGGTTTGCCTAGGAGGTGCCAGGCTTCGAGGTATTGGGCCCATGGGTTCTTGCCGCGGAATCCTGGGGGCGGGAGTAGAAGGCTTCGGCGTCCCGCGATCACGCTGATTGGCAGGACGTACCAGGCGTTTTCGGGCATCAGGTAGGCGACTACGAAATCGAGTTCGGATTTCTTGTAGGCGACAGTGCGGCGGTGGGTGATGCGCTGCACGCAGAGCTGGTAGCGGCCGTCGCGCATGCAGGTGCTGGTTTTTACTTGTATGCGCCAGAGTTTGTTGCCGCCTTCGAGCATGAAGTCGTAGCGATGCATTTGTCCGTAGGGCTTGCCGACGACGTAGCCGAGGCTCATGGCTTTGTGGACAAAGGCGACTTCGCCGAGATCGCCGCGACGGGTGATGGCCAGGCCGCGGGCGCGGGCGGCTTTTTGGGCGCGGCTCTCCCGGGACGCGGGAGTGCGTCGGGGTGAAGCGCCCTTGGTTTTGTTCATTAGTCGGAAGAAACGCGGTTAGGAAAAGCTTTGAGCAAAAGAAAAGGCGCGAGCGGGAAAGCTCGCGCCAAATTTTGGCTCTATTTCAAGCATAGCAAAGTCGGAGGGGTAAATGGGCTATGGTTTTGAACTTTATTTTCCTTGTTGAATCATGGGGTTGGCGGGAACTGGGTGGTTTTGGGGGCTTGACAAGATTTCGGCAAAAAGCGGTTTTGGCCACTGCGCGCGAGATTCCTCACCCGGCTGCGCCGGGTTCGGAATGACGTCCTTTTCATAAAAGATTATGACGTCTTTGATTATGAAAACTTGACCTCTTCATTATTCGGAACGCTTCCGGTCCGGACTACCGCATGGCCCACCCTTTCAGAAGATCATTTTCAGGGCCAGTTGCACTTGCCTCGGGGAAAACGAGCTGGTGGGTTGCAGCGGGTTGCTCGGAATCTGGAAGTGGCCGGGGTAGTAATTGACTCCGATTTCGTTGCTGATCTTTTCGAAGTAGGCGGTTTCGGTCTCCAAGCCGTCTTCGGTGATCAGGACGCGCTTGTTGTCGCGATTGAGCAGGTTGAAGGATTCGAGGATCAAGTCCAGCTTCAGGCGCTCGCGCATGAACAGGCGGCGGGTCAAGCGCAGGTCGGTGGTGGCGTAATCGGGTCCGATGAAGGAATCGCGGCCTGCGCCGGGAAGGCGATCGTTGGTGTCGTTGCCGTCTTGGTTGGGATCGCCCGAAACCATGACGTTTTCGGGGCGGCCGCTGCCGTAGGTGAGGACTCCAGCCAGCTTCCAGTCGTTGAACATCCGCGCCATCACCGGCTGTTCGCGGCCGAAAGGTTTGGGATCGGCAATCCAAGCCACCATCAGTCGCTGACGTTGATCGGTGACGCTTAGGCCGCGTTCGGCGGCGGTGTTGTAGGAATTTTGCACCACGGCGGGGACGCCGGCGATCAGGGCGTCCTGGCCATCGTCGATGGCTTTGGCGAAAGTGTAGGCGATGCGGAAGTAGACGCCAGTGGTCATCTGGCGGTGAATGGAGACGGTCATGCCGTTATAGGTGCTGGATGCGGCACTCTCGAAAACGTCGATGGCGCCGAGTTGCGGGATGGGGCGGGCGAGGGGATTGATGCAGGGCGGATAGGGGCAAGTGAATGATGACGTCATCTGCCAGGTGGAAAACGATTGCACGTCATAGTAGGTGCCGAGGAAGTTGGTGCCCGTGCTGTCGTAGACCGGATACTCGACGTTGACCGGCGGAGGCAGGTTCACGTCGCGGGCGCGGATGAGATCGACTCCATGGACGTACATGTAAGAAACGCCCACGGCTAAACGGTGGGCCACCTCTCGCTCGAGGCCGAGGCTGGCCTGCTCGACTTTCGGCGTCTTGAAGTTGGGCGAGAATGCGGAGACTCCGGCTTGCGCATATTGGGCGAGGTTTGAGGGCAAGGTGCAGGAGGTCGCGTTGAGCGGGCAATTCACCAGCGGGTTGGGATATTGGGGGAAGACTTGATGATCGTAGTAGTTGGAATTTTCCAGGAACAGGTTGGCGGAGGTGTATCCGTTGTCAGTCGCGATGGTCGAAGTATAAATCTGCGGAATGCGAGTGTAGAACCAGCCGTATCCGGCGCGCACGACCAGCGGGCGTTCATTCCCGACAGAGTATGCCAGGCCCACGCGCGGAGCGTAGTTGTTGGGGTTGTAAGGAACTTTGCCAGAATCGGGCCACAGCGGATTGGTTAGAAGTCCCTTCTTGGTGAAAGTCTGCAGGTCGTAGCGCGCGCCGAGGCTGATGGCGAGGTGAGTGGTGGCGCGAATTGTATCCTGCAGAAAGCCGGAATATTCGTTGGTGTCGGGATGGCTGGATTGGCTGCCGAAATTCTGAATGTAGTATTTCGGGACATCGTGGGCGTAGGCGCGCAGTGGCGTGAGCTGCAAGCCTGCTTCCTGGGGTTCGAAGGTGAAGGGATCAACTTTAAGTTGATCGAAAATGTATTCTCCGCCGGACTGGGCCGGGAAATAGTTATAGATCCAGGTGAGCAGGGCGTCGCCGCCGAGCTTCCAGGAATTGCGTTTGCCTTCCAGGCTGATGCTCTCGGACAGCTGGAGGCGGTGCTCGCGCGTTTGGCGAGGCAGGATGTTGGAACGTCCAAAGCCGTCGGTGATGCTGCGGACCACGGTCAAGGGATCGGTGGTATTGGTGCTGGATTGCTGCAGATCTTGGGAGAATTGGGCACGCAAGTGGCTGATCAGCCGCCAGGAAAGGGTACTGGTCAGCGCGGCAGATCCGGTTTCGGTGTTCACCTGTTCCTGACCGTTTTCGCTGATGGCGTTGGTGGTGAGCGGGCTGGAGGGATCAAGGAAAACATTGTTCAGCCCGGAGTAGCGCGAGGTGCTCAAGCGGGTGGAGAGTGATTCATGCGGGGTAAGCGTGAAATCCAACTTGAAGAAGCCGGCGTTGCCGGTCATGGTGGACGGGAATTGTCCAGCCAGCGTGGACAGCCGAGCAGCGGCGGCGAAGACGATTGCCTGATCGCTCGACTCGTAGTCGCCGGCGTGCAATGGTTCCTGGCCGGCTTGCGGGATAACCTGCGCGCTGCTATCCAGAAAGCGCACGACCGTGGGCACGTGATAGATGTGCTGGTCGAGTCCGCCGTAAAAGAAGATGCGGTTGCGGTGCAGCGGACCGCCGAGGGTGAATCCGAATTGCTGTTGCTCCGAGTGCGGCTTGAAATTGAGGTCGGGCTGGGTCGCGCCGAATGCGCTGTCGCGGAGGAAATAAAAGTCGGTTCCGTGAAGCTGATTCGACCCGGACTTCGTGATCACGTTTATAACCGCGCCTCCGGCTCGTCCTAATTCCGCGCCGTAGGTGTTCGACGAGACGCGGAACTCCTCGACAACCTCTTCGGAGAACTGGTAGGGAGCGCGATAGCGGCCGCGAGCCTGAGCGAAGAAGGCGTTGTTGTTGTCGGCGCCGTCGACCAAATAGCTGGACTGATATCCGCGGATGCCGCCAAACGCCAAGTCGCCATTCGAACCCGAAGTCAGCCCCCGCGGGTCTTGGGTTACGCCCGGAGTCAGGAGAGCGAGGTCGGTAAAGCGGCGTCCGTCGAGGGGCAATTCTTCGATCGCGCGTTTGTCGACCACCGAAGAAACGGCGTTGGATTGGGTCTCGACTAAGGGAGGGTCGCCGGAAACCGTGACCATTTCTTTGGCTCCGCCAACCTGCAGCGTGAAGTCGAGTTGGGTGGTGCCGCCTGCATTTACGTGCAGGCTGGGAGTGATTTGCGGGGACATGTCTGGGGCGACGGCACGAGCCAGGTAATCGCCGGGCGGCAGGAATTCGAAGACGAATTTTCCCTCGGCATCGCTGGTGACGAAGTAGGTGAAGCCTTGGGCGGAATCCACCAAGGCGATGGACGCGTCGACAATGCGGCGACCGGTAGAATCGCTGACCGTGCCGCGAATCGCGCCGGTGTCCTGCGCCAACGCAGGAATAGCGAGTAAAAAGAAGATGAGCGAAGCACGACAAAAACAGCGCGGCATGGGATGTCACCTGCAATCAATACGGACGAAGGTGAGTCCAGCCTCGACGGGAGACAGTTTCTGTATAGCACCGCGTGGGTTCGGATGTCTGTGCGGGGTGGGTGTTTCTTTTGGATTTGTCCCGATGCGGGAATGTTTATTTCTAAGGAGCGCTCAGGAATGAACGCTCGGGAATGGTTCACCAAACTTTCATTTGACAAAGTCACACTGAGGGTCTAACGTCGCGTCGCTTCAGTTTCGAGGGGGAATCTGAGGCTTAGGAGGTGAGCCTGGCTCACTTGCTGTCTGGCTTGCCCCTCGCTAAGTTCGCTGTCCTCCTACCTCTTCTGCTTGTCCTGCTGGCTGGCGCGGCTTACGCCCAGTGCGGCTGCACCCAATGCATTGAGACCTGCGATCTCATTACGCACCACTGTGACAGTGACTGCGATTGCGTGCCCAACGAGGGCTCGCCAATCATCATCGATACTACGGGGGAGGGGTTTCATTTGACCTCGGCCACCGAAGGCGTCGTATTTGACATCCGCGGGGACGGGAAACCCGTTCAGCTCGCGTGGACAGCATCGGCCTCGCGCAACGCTTTCCTGGCCCTAGACCGCAATGGCAATGGAAAGATCGACAACGGCAAAGAGCTTTTTGGCAACTTTACAGATCAGCCGCCGTGCCCCGACGGAGGCGGCGCCTGCCGTAACGGCTACCGCGCTTTGGCCGAATTCGACAAGCCGGCGAATGGCGGCAACGGAGACGGAATCATCGACAGGCGAGATGCGATATTCCCGCATCTCCTGCTCTGGATTGACGAGAACCACGACGGCATATCCCAGCCCAACGAACTGCATTCTTTGTCCGAGTTGGGGGTGGTTTCCCTGTCGCTCAAGTACAAGGAGTCCAGGCGAACCGATCAGTTCGGCAATCAGTTCCGCTACAGGGACGCCGTAAACCCCGATACACAGGGCGAATCCAAGGACGGCCGCTGGGCCTACGATGTCTTCTTCGTGATAGCGGGCGGTGGCGGCAAGGGATCCATACCTTTGCTGGAAGAGGGGATTTATCCCTCAAAACACTACAGGCCACAGTGCGGGCAGGCGGTGCCTACTAACCTTACGATCACGGGCGCGAGCGATCAAGGGAAGGGTGCGCTCCCGCTTCTCCAGGCAATCTTTTCGCCTGGCAATCTAGTAGTGGAAATCTCCTAGACCTGTCAAACTGTTCGATGAGAGAGTACGTTACGTATCCAAGTACAAACAACTCGGCCTGTCCGAACAATAGTCCCGCCGGGCTGTGCTACTATCCGCCAAGCCCGCCATGGCCCGTGGCAGGAGCCGCGGGCACCGGGTATCCAAACCCGACCTCCCCGACGCCGGGGCCGGCTGACGGTGGCACGTCAAGCGACAACGACTCGGTCACCAACCTGAATTTTGTCAAGCCCTACTCGACGAATTCATTTGCTAGCACCCAATACATTCAATATTCGTGTGACAGCGGTACAACATGGACCAACATCTACGGACCGATCACTATAACCAGATCAATGTCTACGAACCCTTCAAGCAAGTGGGTTGTAACAGTGTCCAGGAGTGACACGTCAGTGACGTCGCCGTTTGTCATACCCGGTCAATGAAAGCCCAAGTAGGGCAGTTTAGGCGTGGAGGCCTCTAATGTTATGAGTCGAAAAGGAAAGCGGGCCGTCGTCGCGGTCCTCATAGCCCAGTTGTTGCTGTTGGCCTTTCGCATCGCGCAAGCTCAGGATGCGCCAGCCTCTGCAACGGTCGCAATCTCGCTCGAAAAGAGGGTCATAACACAGCACGAACCGACAATAATCGATCTCACCTTCGACAACCCCACCAGGCAGAGTATCGACTTGAACCTCGGATATGACAACGAGAATGTTGATGTCAGGGTTTCAGGTCCAGATGGCGAGGTATTCCGAAAGTCACGATCGGTTCCAAAGGAGGGCATGCGGTTCAGCGAAGCAGTCCATCTTGCACCCGGCATGGAGTCCGTCAGGTCTGTGGTCTTGGATGACTGGTTCCGCCTTGAGAGAGTTGGAGCGTACCAGATCGACGTCGCGTTGTCTTACCATGGCGTCGCGGACGCGCATGCCAAGCTAAACTTAACTATTCTTCCACGGGACGAGACGTCTCTGGTGTCCGCGTGCGACAGTCTTCTGGCCCGCGCGCTGGATTCACATTCATATGTGGACGCCCTGAACGCCGCAAAGGCGCTCTCCGAGGTCCATGATTCATCCGCCGTTCCGTTCTTGGCACAGGCAATGAAACGGAAGGAGTTTACGGGGCTGGTGATTACGGCGCTGGCGCATCTGAAGACGCAAAATGCCATCGAGGTGCTGGTTTCGGCCTCACAATCGAGTGACCCGGAAATGAGCAGCCTCGCGCAAGCGGCCCTGTCCAGCCTGCCCAAGACGGCGAAGCAATAAAACAGCCCCGGCCGGCGGGGCTTTGCAACGTAAAAGGTAGGCCAGCCGATCAGCGCAGGGGCGGACCAGCCGCAAGCGTTGCTTACGGGGTGACCTCGAATACGAATCCGTAGCCGTAGGTTCCTCCACTCGCGGCGGTTCCGTAGAGGTTGCCTTCCTTGTCATAGATGAGGCCGCTGCTGGGCTCTGCCCCGGTGTCGAAGGTGTAGATAGGAGTGTATTGCCAATGCCTGTTGTCGCTGTGCGTCAGCTTGAATATTTCGCCGGCTTGATTCTGACAGGCTCCGGAACTCGCGCCATAGAGATCGCCTGCCGAATCGATCACCATCGAGCCGACGCTCGCGGTGGTGCGCAGATTGTACCGCACGTTATACGTCCAACCGCCTTTGGCCTCGGGGGATAGCTGGAACACGGTGCCGCATCCAAAAGCGCCGTCGTTTGTAGTCGTACCGTAGACATTGCCTTGCTCGTCCAAGACCACGGCAGAGTTGGGGAAGGCGCCGTCGCGTCCATCAAAGCGATGCAAGGCGGCATAGTCGCCCGAGTTGGGGTCGAACTTGAAGACGGCCCCGCAGCCGTCGCCGGGAACGCACGGCCAGAAATAATTGCCGCCATAAGTGGTCGTACTGTAGAGGTCTCCGTTCGCGGTTCTGGTTAATCCCCAGGGATACCATCCGCCGCGGCAGAAGTTATAGGGACAGAAGCTGTAAAGCACGCTCTCGGTCCAGGATCCATTGCTGGGAGCCAATTTGAAAATCACACCGCCGCCATCTGCGCCGCCCGCGGTCGCGGTTCCGTAGAGATTGCCGGCGTTATCGAAGATCACGCCCGAGGCAGGCGAGCCTCCGTCGTCGCATCCTGACGGGCAGAAGGCATAGATGTCTTTCTCGGTCCAGCCATTGGAGCCGGGGGTCAATTCAAACACGGTGCCCTCAAAATCGCTGTCACCCCAATACGCGGTGCCATAGACATTTCCCGCCGTGTCGAGAACGAGGTTGCCCTCCAAGCCGACACCTCCGGTCGATCCGTTGGTAAAGCTGTAGAGCACGTTCTCTTTCCATTGTCCGCTGGAACGGGGTTTCAATTGAAAGACGATGCCACAGCCCTGATATTCGCCGTGGCAGGCACTGGTGCCGCCGCCTTGGGCGGTTGTGCCGTAAAGATTCCCGGCCGCGTCAAAGACCAGGTTGCCATGCGGGTCGATACCGTCGTCTCCGCCTTTGAAGTTGTACAGTACTTTATATTTGCTGCCCGCCCAGCCTACAGGGGCCAATGCCAGAAGGATCGAAAGAATGGCCAGTTGGCGAGTCCAGATCTTTAAATGTTTTTCAGTTTGCATAAAGCACCTCTTGAGCTGGAAACATGACCGCGATGGCGACATCTTCATACGGCGTAAGGCTTGCGGCGGTATGCTTCCAGGCGCTCTTTCCCGCGCCGTGCCGATAGCGCACTTGCGCCTCGCGCCAGGTGACCAAGACTCGCGGGTTGGATGGTCGCAGTGTCTTCCTCTTTGGTCTGGCCGGCTTTGATTGGCTTTCCCGCTATAGTTTCGTAGGCGTAGCCGGTCAAAGTACCGACAACCGTATGATTTTGCACTTGAACACTAAGCCGGGCCCACCCGTAATGGATTTTCCCTTTGATTTTGAAGCGCAGCCCCAGATAACGGTTCTTCACATTCACCCAACTACCCCTGTAGTACACGGCTGCCGGGCCGACAGAGACTGAAGCCATCTGTTTTCCGACGAAGTAGTGCGCCGGGCCGATGCCGGCGCCAGGCTTGAGGGCAGAGGCATAGGGTCGGAAGCCCGTCCAACCTTCGGCGCCATTGCCTGCCACAGGCTGCAGCGAGAGGTTGGAACGAAAAGTAGAAGTGTTGGTCATGAAGGTATCTGTGAATGTGAAATCGATGATGCCGTCATGATTGAGATCGAGCTTGAAACTGCCACCTTTGGGAATTCTGTGGTGAGCTGGCGTGTAAACGATCGCGGCTTCGGCGGGCAGGGACAAGGCCAGGATTCCGACTCCTGCGGCGCTGGCCGCAAGGGCATACATGTTGAGTTGCCGTTGGATTGACTCGGGAAGAATGGCAGTCTTGCGGGGACGGAGAGAGTGCTTCATAAAGTCCTCCCACACACGCGCCGGAGCATTATGCGTTGGGTGGGTTGGGAAGTCAACGCCTGGCGTGTAAATAAAGGATGAAAAACTCTGCGGTGTGGTCTGTCGGAGCAGCGTGAGTTTAGGGCGTGACGCTGAGCAATGCAGATTCCTCGCTGCGCTCGGAATGACAAGACATGGGAGTGACGTTAGACGGGGACGCCCGGTCGCTCCATTATTTGCGGTCACATTTTTTGTTGGACTAGGTCTTCTACTCGGTGCAGGACTTCTTCTTCTGACAAGTTGGTGGAGTCGATGATGGTTGCGTCCGCGGCTGGCGCCAGGGGCGAGGCGGCTCGGGTGCGGTCGCGGCGGTCGCGTTCGCGCAGTTCGGCGACTGTGGCTTCGGCGGCGGTTCCGCGGAGATTCTGTTGCTGCAAGCGGCGTTGTTCGCGGACTACGGGGTCGGCATCGAGGAAGATCTTTACGTCGGCGTTGGGAAAGACTTTGGTTCCGATGTCGCGGCCTTCCATGACTACGCCGCCGCCCGCGCCCAGTTCCTGCTGGCGGGCGACCATCCACTCGCGCACTTTGGGATGAATGGAAACGCGCGAAGCCCCGGCGGTGACATCAGTCTCACGCACGCGCTGGGTGACGTCTTTTCCGTCGAGCAGCACCCGCGTGCCGCTCGAGGTCGGCTCCAACTGGATGCGTGAATCATGCGCCAGTTTGGTCAGCGCAGCTTCGTCGTCGAAAGAGATATCCCATTCAATGGCCTTCAGCGCGAGGGC
Source organism: uncultured Acidobacteriota bacterium (assembly GCA_963762385.1). GTDB lineage: Bacteria > Acidobacteriota > Terriglobia > Terriglobales > Acidobacteriaceae > JABDBE01. The sequence continues at coordinate 1,867,004 of CAVXKN010000004.1, forward strand.
ACGATACATGGCTCCGCTTTCCAGGTTGGCATAGCCGAGCTTGCGGGCCAGGCGCGAGGCGATGGTGCTCTTGCCCACGCCCGCGGGTCCGTCGATGGCAATGATGAGTTTGCGCTGGGAATGATCGTTCATTGCGAAGCTATGAATTGTACACGCTGCGAGGGGGCAGGCTTTTGCCTCGGTCGCTGCCTCTTCAATCCCGCCAGAGACTAAGGTTCCTTTGTGTGCTCGCTCCGCTCCCGCGTTTGCTAAACACATTCTAAGTTCCCGTACCAGCTAGTGGGACCGACTGCGGGCTGCCGCCTCCGTTGTCGGTGACGGAGACTGACCCCGACCGCTGTCCCGTGGCAGTGGGTTTGAATGTGACCGTGATCGTGCAGTGAGCGTGGGCCGGGACGCTTTGCCCGCAATTGTTCTTCTGCGCGAAGTCGCCGGAGTTTGTTCCACCTATTGTGATCTGCGTGATCGAAAGGGTGGTCCCTCCTTTGTTAAACAGTTCGACCGTGGCTGGAGGACTGGAAGTGCCGACCTTCTGATCGCCGAAGTTCACGCCTTCAGGCGAGAACGTGACCACGGTTCCAACCCCCGAGAGCGAGACATCTTGCGGACTTCCCGTAGCATCGTCGCTGACGGAAAGCGTACCTTTCGCTTCGCCCTTCACCCGAGGCGCGAAGATGACGAAGATGTCGCACTTCGTGCCTGTCAGTAAGCTGGAAGGACAATCGTTCGTCTGTGTGAACGGGCCTTTGGTCGAGATCGATGAAATGGTGACCGCCTGCGTGCCTGTATTCGTCAGGGTCACGGGTTGAGGTGAACTCGAGGAGCTAATCGGTTGCGTGGGAAAGCGGACACTTGATGGCACTAGAGTCACGGTCGTCGTCACTCCGGTTCCGTACAGTGGCACTCCTAACGGACCCCCGGTGCCCTGGTAAGCGACATTCAGGGAAGCTGTTGGATATCCGATCGCTTGGGGCGAAAAGGTAACTTGTATTTGACAGCTGGCACCCGCTGGCAAACTCGTACCGCAGTTGTTGGTTTCCGAGAAGTCATGAGAGTTTGTCCCGCCAATACCGATGCTCTTGATCTTTACCGCGGAGGAGTTGAGGTTGGTCAGAACGACCGTCTGCGGGGGACTGCTGGTATCGACTTCCTGGTCTCCAAAGATAAGGAGCGTTGGGGAGGCCGCAACTGACGTCTGCAAAAACAAGGTGCCGTCATTTGCGACGAGATCGAGTCTGCCGTCTCCGTTGAAATCGCCCATGCCGAAACCCAAGCCACCCAACACTTGAAACAAGCCCACGAAATAAACTGGGTTCTGGAACGTGCCGTCGCCGTTGCCAGGGAAGACCAGAACACCAAAGGGTGAGCCAAATATTGCTACGTCGGGAACCCCATCCCCAGTGAAGTCGCCGACTTTGACATCATTATGGGCGTCTCCCCCGGCTCCGAATTGGAGGTTTCCAGCTAGAGCGAACGTCCCGTCGCCTTTCCCAAGCAGTACCGCCTCCCCGTCCTGGCTGTAGGTGACCAAATCGAGCTTCCCGTCGTCATTCATGTCAGCGGCGGTGACGGATACGCCCCCATATCCGGCCGAGTAACTCACCGGGGGTTGGAAGGTACCATCCCCGTTTCCCAAAAAGACATTGATGGAACCTTCTGCGCCGTCTCCCAACGCCAAATCGAGAAATCCATCCCCGTTGAAGTCCCCGACAGCGGGAGTAGCGGAGTCGGTCCCCGGGGCGGTTACAACTTGAGTGGGCCGGAACGTGCCGTCGCCGTTGCCCAGATAAATCATGAACTGGGGTTGGCCGTACCCGCTTCCGACGTACAGATCGAGTTTTCCGTCTCCGTTGAAGTCACCCGCAGCCATAAAGCTGGGGCTGCTGACCTCCGTCAAGCAGCCGCCATAAACCTGGGTAAACGTCCCGTCTCCGTTGCCCAGAAAGGGACATGTGTACCTATTACCGTCGGAAGCAGCCAAATCGAGTCGCCCATCCCCATTGAAATCGGCAGTTAGCAGTGCGTAGCTGTTCTCAAGTCCGTCAACGGAAGAAACGGGATTCTGAAATGTACCGTCTCCATTGCCCAAAAAGACTTCGAAGTTGTAGTTCGGAGACTCTTGCGCCGAAACTATGTCAAGCTTGCCATCGTTGTTGAAATCGCCCACAGTGAGGGCGGCGCCGGCGTACGCGTAAGGAGCACTCGTAGAGGCGGCCATCGCCACCGTGGAGAAAAGCTGCCGGATCGGAAGATAAACCACATTGGACGTTCCGCCGCCCGGCGCGGGATTCATCACCGTGATGGAAACGGTGCCGACGTTCTTGATCTTGGCAGCGGAGATTCTTGCCTTCACCCGGCGGGGGGACTCTACGCTGGTGAGAATCGGCGATCCGTTCCAGTTGATAACTGCCGTCGATGCGAAACCCGTGCCGTTCACCGTCAAGGTGAACTCTTTACCCCCGGGTTGGACGCTGACCGGATCCAGAACTTGATCCACAAACGGAACAGGGTTGGATTGGGCGAACATCGTGGCCTGGGCGAAGATCGCCAATACCCAGCAGAACGAAGCGAACTTCATTCAGTCCTCCAGTCGTCGCCGATCGGCATAGTCCATAGCTTTTGCGTAAATCGCTTCCAATCGTAAGGCACCTCCAAGGTGAGGATAAGTACCAGTTCGGTACGGATTACAAACAGCTTAGAAAAAGTCGCACCTCAAGCGGAGGACACCGCGGAAAGCCCAAGTCATTTGTTTCCAAGGCATGAGTTTGTGTTACTGCGAGCGAGGACGCGTCCTAAAGTTTGTCCTGCAGCCGCCGATGACTGGATAACGGAGCAGGCTACTGCGTCCGAACAAATTGGAACAATGACAGCTCTTAAGGTATGTCACGGTTCTTCGAATTCACCTCACGACTGGCGGTTTCTGCCGGTCGCCCCACGAGCACCAGGAGGTCGTATGAAAAGACACGGTGGTTGCATTCTGCATAAAACCATGATGCTGGGTATGTTCTTAATGCTGGCAGTCGGTTCGGGGTTTGCCCAATCCGGGATCAGAGTCAATGTCCCATTCAGCTTCGGAAGTGGCGGGCAGACGTATCCGGCAGGGGAATATACACTTCAGCCCATGCCGCAGTTTCCGCACGCCATTGCCCTTCAAAATCAGAGCGGGCAAACCCTGTCCTACGTGGGGACGAATTCCGTGCAATCCAGAGACGTAGCGAGTTCAACCAAGTTGGTCTTCACCCGGTACGCCGGTCGATATTTCCTGACTCAGATGTGGGTAGCAGGAAGTGAAGTTGGATGGGAAACGATGAAATCGCCCGTCGAAATTCAACTGGCGAAGTATTCGCCCGGGCAGCAGATCGCGCTCCTGTCCCCCAACAGTCGCTAATTCGAAGCAACTGGCCGGAATGCCGGCGTCGGCAAAGACGCGCGGCTCCGGCCTTTCATGTTTGTCAGCGGGGAACTGATCCAACTGTCTCGGCCTCCCAGTCAGCCGGACTATCCTTGCGCATTCACGGATTGAGCGACGTCCACCTGCGAAAGAGGGCGCTACTTTCGGGGACTTGTGGGCGGGGGCAATCGGCGATAGCTTCGATTCCACTCAGATATTTTCGGAGCAAAAAAGGAACTTCATGTTTCATCGATTCGCCTTACTACTCGTATTTCTGACTTTGGCATTCGCGCCGCTGCAGGCTGGAACCATCCACGAGGTTTTCAGTGAGACCTTCACCGGGACCACGGCTCTCGCCACTACGGATCTTCTGACGCCTCCTACCGTTGACCGGAGCTACCTGATCACGATTTACTATTCACTGTCCGGGACTTCGGCTCTGGGTGTGAAAGACACCGTGAGCCCCTATTTCACCTGGACGGATGACCTGGGAACCGAGCAGTTGGGCGACGGCCTCTGCCCCTGGAATGAGAGTGGCACGCCAAAGAAATGCTCGGTCGCCCAAACCTTCGGCCCCTGGCTTCAGCCGTTGCAGGCTTATGGAGGAACGGCAGGAACGCAAACCAACGCTGGTCCGCTCGCGGTCACGTTTCCTGTCCGGGTGCTGGCCAACAGCCATTTGACGCTCACAATCCCGGTCTCGAATCCCGACAATCTCACCTATCAAGTGAACGTGCAGGTTCAAGGCTGGTAGGCTAGCGGTCCCCGACACTGGGGGTGCCCCATCCTTTCGCGTTCTTTGCGAAAGGGTGGGAGGGGTAAACGCAAGCCCGCGGCTGCACTTACCAAACCTTGCAAACTTTCTCTGGCGGATTCACCATGGGCTGGCCCGCCTTGCACGAGAAGGCGTGCGCGAAGTCCGGCATGTTGACCACCACGCCGTTGATACGGTATTGCGGCGGAGAATGCGGATCGGTCATCGCTTGTACCCGCAGGTTTTCGTCGCGCATGTTGGCGCAATCCCATTGCGCAAAACCAACAAAGAAACGTTGCTCGGGAGTAAGACCATCGATCGGGTGAAGTGGTTTGTCCTTGGTCGCGTCTTTCCAAGCCATGAAGGCCAGGATTTCGCCACCCAGATCGGCTACGTTTTCTCCCAGCGTGAGTTCGCCGTTAACGTGGACCTCGTCGACCATGACATATTGTGAGTATTGATCGGCAACGCACTTGGTGCGCGTGTCGAACTTCTCGCGATCTTCTTTGGTCCACCAGTTTTTCAGATTTCCCTGGGCGTCGAACTGGCTTCCTTGATCGTCAAAACCATGAGTCAGTTCGTGGCCGATGGTGCCGCCGGTATCGCCGTAGTTCGGAGCATCGTCCATTTTGGGATCGTAAAGCGGCGGCTGCAGCACTCCAGCAGGGAAGTTGATGTCATTCATCTGCGCGCTGTAATAGGCGTCGACTGTTGCCGGCGAAATTTCCCACTCGCCGCGGTCTACCGGCTTGCCGATTTTGTTGATGTCGCGATGCAGTTCGAATTCGCCCGTCCGCTGGATGTTCCCGGCGAAGTCATCAGCGTCAATCTTGACCGAACTGTAGTCGCGCCACTTGTCGGGATAGCCAATCTTGTTGCGAATAGCCGCTAGCTTGGCCAACGCCTGTTGCTTGGTCTGCGGACTCATCCAATCAAGCTCGCGGATGCGCGCTCCCATGGCGGTTTCGATGCGATTCACCATATCCAGCGTGCTCGCCTTCAGTTCGGGCGAGAATACGCGGCGCACGTACACCTGCCCCAGCGCCTCGCCCAGGTTGTAGTCGGCGTACTGCACGCAACGCTTCCAGCGCGGCTGCATCTCTTTGGCTCCGCGAAGATACTTGCGGTAGAACTCAAAATTCTCCTGCACAAAGCTTGATGACAGAAAAGGGGCGTACTGATCTCCCACGTGGAAACGAAAATAATTCTTCCAGTTCTCCAGCGGTTCGCTGGCGAGTTCCGTGTTCATCTGCTTATAGAACGGCGGCGCGTCGACGTTGACGATTTCAAACTTCGGGTATTGCAGCTGGCGATAGTAAGTCTGCCAATCGAAGTTTGGCGCCAACTGATCGAGATCCGCGAGCTTCATTTTGTTCTTCAGCTTGTAGGGATCGCGCCGCTCCACGCGAGTCCAGGACGCCTTGGCCAACGCCGTCTCCATGCGCAGGACGGTTCCCGCGTGCTGCTTCGCAGCGTCGCGATTGTCGCCGAGCATCTCGAAGATCTTCTCCACGTGCTGTAAGTAGCGCTGGCGAATCTCTTTCGACTTGGCATCGTCTTTTGTGTAGTAATCACGATCGGGCAATCCCAGCCCGCCCTGATCGAGGTCGGCAATCTCCTGCTCGGAGTTGTCGGGATCCTGAGTTGAGCCAGCGGCAAAGAGCAGAGTGCGGCCAAAGGGAAGGGACACGTGAGCGATCAGTGAAGCCATGTCGCGCACCGACCTCAGACCGGCGATGGCGTCCAGTTGCGACTGGATCGCGGCTGCGCCTCGCTTGTCGGCGGTATTCTCGTCCATGCACGATGCGTAGAAATCGCCAATCTTTTGCGTTACCGCATCGCGTTGCGGCGTGCTCGGCCCGGACTGCTCCAGAATGCCGCGCAGAAATGTCAGATTGTCCTGGTAAAGTTTGCCGTAAACGCTCCACGAAGTCTGGTCGGGCGGAATGGGGTTCTTCTTCTGCCAGCCTCCGCAGGAATAGTGATAAAGATCGACGCAAGGATCGATGGATTTATCCATCGCCGAAACATCGAGGCTGGGGATGTACGGCAACGCCGGTTCTTCCTTGGGGGGAATTCCCGAAGCGTTCTGAGCGGACGCCAGCGATACCAAAACGAGCGAGATCAGAAAGACGTTAAACGAGGAGATTCTCTTCATAATTACCTTGGACTTAGTAGCTGCGAAAGAGTCAACGAGTGACCCGTCATGGTAATGGGAATGTAGCGTTTTCTCCAAGCGGGTGCACGGCACTCATTTCAGAGAATGTCATCCTGAGCGTACCGAACGATCTATGCACGTTGCCTGCAGCGTAGGAATGCAGATATCCTTCGCTGCGCTCAGGATGACAACGGCTCAAACTCATGTAGCGAATTCGCAGGACGCAACACTGGCCGGGAAGATTGAAATGCATCAAACACGCGGCGGCGTAAAAGTTTTCCGCGGCCCATGCTTTTGTCGTGGTCCCGAAACGCGAGCAGCCGCCTCTACTTTCGCCGGCGTGATCTCAATCAGCGATCGGTTGCCCACCCGAACGAAACTCAACTCCCGAGCCGCCAGCAGGGCCTTCACCGCTTCCTTGATCCGCGAGCGCGGCACGAAGTTGCCGAAGAATGCTTCCAGTTCCTGCTGATCGACCGCGATCACCGAGCTCAAGTATTTCGAAAGCAACGCAGAGAGCGCTTCGCCGACCGAAAGGTTTATGCCTTCGCGCACCGCATCCGGCGACCAGCGATACAGCACATCCCAAAACGCGCCTTCGGCCGGATTGTAATCGACCCGCGTAATGCGCAGCCGCGACCACAACTCACCCAGCGCGTGATCGAGCGCCACGAAAGATACGCTGCCGCCCAACACGTCGCGCATCTTCTGTTTGGAGATGGGACCGTCGCGGTCGATCAATGCGAACGCATCGCAGGCCAATTGCGAGTAATCCGAATGCGGCTTCGGTTTCGGCGCTTGCTTGGGATTGCGTTCTCCGACCAGCGCATAGAAATAAGGAAAGATCGACGCGGCAATCAGGAAAGCGTTGTTCTCGTCAAACCGGTTGGCCTCGTAAGCCGCACGTTCCCGCAACAGACGAACCATGACCTCGGTGGCTTCCTGCGCCCGCGGGTCCGCGAACGCGTGCTGCCAGGTGGGCAACTGCTGATCCGAACCAACCCACGCGCCAATGAATGTGGGGACCAACGCCTGCTGCCGCATGGGATACATCAGGCAAAACCCGACCGATTCAAGAAACGACCATGCCTCGTCGAACGTGCGAACCGCATGCCCGTCCAAATGCCACTTTTCCCGCCGCAGTTGATCGAGATCGGTCATAAAGCATTAGACCACAGAGAGCAGAGATGAAAAACCTTTCGTAGTATGGGAAGCGTCGCAGGCGTGGCGCTCAGCGCCAAGCAAACACCGAGGAGCCGAAAAAAGACCTCACACTCTAGGCCCGTGGGCTGTTGCCTCAAAGCGTTGAGGAGGTTAGATAGAGGAGGCGAGTTAGTTCCCCACTTGTTCCTAAACCCTCATTCGCCAATGCGGGGTCGCCACGCTTATGACGAAATCGATGAGCAAATCTACGAACTAGCTCGAAAGTGAGACTTCAGCGGAACAAAATTGATTCGTGTAGGCTAGCAGACTCTGGCGGGGACGTACACAACAGAAAGAGTCAAGTCTGCTGCCACAGAACTCATCTCGGCTTCAGTTTACTGACTTCACGTCCTCGGGCAATGCGAGCAAGAGTGTGCAATCGGCCACGGCAATACAAGAAAGCGTTCCACGGCGCAAGAGCTTGACTCCGGCTTCGTCGGGTACTGTTTGACCATACCGCGCGACGCGCAAGGCATCGGTGGAGACTTTCAGCTTTTCGTCTCCGCTGACGAACTTGACGTCATCCACTAACGCTTGAGAACCTTTCCCGCTAGTTAACAGGACAAAGAACTCGGCTTTCCCTTCCTGTTTGGACGTGTTACCCACCTTGATGGTGCGCTCTGCGCTCAGTTCCTCACGGCTGTTTTCGACGATCGCGTCTACCTTGTCATTCCCTCCTGCGAGGGCAGCCAGGCGACTTCGGGTTTCCGGTTCTGGTCGGCGTGCACTCATTGCGAGCGCATAGAAATGCAGGGCTCGATCTTTCTCACCTCGTTTTTCGCAGAGCTGTCCCAGATGGTCGGCCACCTCAGATCTCTGGTCCAGTTGCCAAGCTGCCAAGAGATATTTTTCGGCTTTGTCGAGATCGCCATCCGTAAATTCGACCCAGCCTAGAGTGTCCCAATAAGCCGCAAGGGAAGACGTTGTTCCAATATTTTGGGGGCTGAGTTGATCGAACGAGAAGTTTCGTAGCTCTGCTGCGGTTGTTGTGACGGCGTATTCCGCGTAGTGCCGGGCAACGTCAGGATGCGCCTTCTTGAGGGTCAGTTGATAAGCAATGTTATTCCACACGAGCGGCTTGGTGGAGATTTTCAGTGCCTTGTCAAACGCGGCCATGGCTTTTTCATCCTGCCCAAGGTTCAAGTAAGCTGTGCCGAGCCGCACTTGGGATTCGGCGTTATCAGGCGTCAGTGATGCGGCTTTCTCAAGTTCTGGGACGGCTTCTGTGTACCTGTGTTGCTCCAGGTACGCGATGCCCAAGTTGGAATGTGCGTATTTGTCGAGCGGGTTAATCTCAATCTGTTTCCTGAACCACTTGATCGCTTCCTCGTACTCGCGCTCCCGCAGGTAAACTCGTCCCAGATTGTTATAGGCGTATTCCTGCTAAGGGTTGACCTCAATCTGTTTCTGGAAGGAACGGATAGCCAGGTCATTCTGCCTTGAGTCCAGATAAGCCAGCCCCAGACTATTCCAGGCCGCATCGCTTTTGGGATCTGCCTCCACCACGCGATTCAAGAGATCGATCGCCAAATTGTAATTCCCCGCTTTCATCGCGTCATATGCTCTGTTACGGAGGCCAATCGAGCTATTGTCCAGCATCGGCGGATTTGTGGAAGTACCTGCAAGGTCGGCCTTGTCGGGGTTGTACCAGAAGGTGAATCGCAATCCGAGGTACTCGCCGAGGAATTCGAAGGGCAATGGTAGGAATGGATTGGAAGCGGTGATACCGCCCCATGCAGCACGGTCGAGTGCAACATCGCCTGAGGTTGCGAATGGCGAATTCGATGGTGACCTTGCCTTTTTTCATCGTCGGAGCCTTCGCTGATTTTGGAACGAGGTTATACCAGTTCACTTTTACGTCTTCCAAGACACGCTTCAAGTAAGGGCTGAAATCCACGCCCGTCGTGTCGGTGAGAACCTCAAGTGGACCATAAGACGCCGTCGCCTTGGGTGGCGCCTCGGGCACTGCCTCAGATGGAGTCGTCGTCTGGGCAAATGAAAACACACAACACGAGAACAACACGGCGAGTGAGATGCGCTTCGCACATTTCATCCAATATCTCCACCTTTGTGATTCCCAGAGCAGGAGGATTCTACCCTGAATGCATGGCTTGACCAATTGGTTTCCATCACAGCCTCGCTCTACTAAATTTTCAGTTTGGGTTTTGGCCGGGTGGCCCACCCATTCCTTGTGCCCGCTAAGTCACATATAAATGTGGGGTGCCCCATCCTTTCCGCGTCCTTTGCGGAAAGGGTGGGAGGCAAGAATGCAAGGAGCACGAACTCAAGAGACCCGTGTCGATACCACCTTTCGACGAAGCCCTGAATTCCCAATTTGGAACCGGCTCCGCAACCCGCCCGCTTTCTCCTTGACCTCATCGCTTCAGTTGCGATAATATCATATAAAAACTATTATCTATAAGATAATATGCGATCTTTGACAATCTGACGTACATCGGCTGTTCTCAAAATGGAACTGCGGGCGGCTCGCAATCGCCATAACTCCCATGTTTCCAATATTTTGCTCCAACTACACGAGGCAGTAAAACTTGGATCGTTTGTTTTCTATATGTTGCGAGGCAACCGGAGCTTTTCCTGAGCCGACAAACCCCGTAACTTCAATGTTTCCAAGATTTTGCCTGTAACTACCTTTAGAACCATAGATCTAGGAGGGAAGAAAAATTCCGACTCTTTGTTTTCTAGATTTTGCGGGGAAACGAGAGTTTTTTTGAGAGAGCGCAAAGAACCCTAGACCGGAACGGATGCGCCGATAATCTTGGCCACTTTAACTCGGTTTTCGCTAACTTACCGCGTCTATATCACGACCTAGACTCTTTTAAACGCCTTTTGAATGTCCTTGATCGAGTATCGCAGAACCACCGGCCGGCCGTGCGGACAGGACATTGGGCACTCGGTCTTAGCTAGCTCGGCCAGCAGCCACTCCATTTTATTTTGCTGCAGCGGCATGTTGACTTTGATGGCGGCGTGGCAAGCGATGGACGCGGCAATCCGCGCACGAACTTTTTCCATGTTCAGCGCTTGCTCTTCGCGAGAAAACTGATCGAGCAGTTCGTGCAGCATGTGCTCGATCTGCGCGGCCTCCACGCCCGCCGGAGCCACTTTGATGGCAACGCTTCGGGCTCCGAACGGTTCGGCCTCGAATCCATTCTGATTCAGCTCTTCTGAGATTTCGGCAAACACGGCTTGCTGAGCGGGTGTGAGTTCGAGCACCAGCGGCATGAGCAGGCGCTGGCTTTCAACTTTCTGCGCAGCGCGTTGCTTCAGAACTTTTTCGAACAGCACGCGCTCGTGGGCGACATGCTGGTCCACGATCCACAGGCCCTCGTGATTCACCGCGAGAATGAACGACTCGCGAATCTGTCCCAGCGGCTTGAGCGAGGCGAGAGACGGCGCAAAATCGGTGGTACTTTCAGACTCTTCGGGAAGCGGCGGAGCGCAACTGTCGTTTTCTATCACCTCGGACACTACTTGCGGCGCGCGAACCAGCGACAGAGCCGCGTTGCCATCGACCGCGATTCCGTCAACGCCAAAGTGAAAGCGTTCATTGATGGACGGAGGTATGGGTGCTTGCAAGGCGAATGCCTGTGGTTGGGCAAGAGCTTGAAGCGCGCGCCACGCACCCGGATCCGCCGGGTCCGAACGAGGTCCATCAGTCCGAAAACCTGGAGTGAGCGAAGGACTCGCCGTGGGATGAGCGCCAATCTCGGTCATGAACTGCGGCACCGGGCGCGCTTTCATCAGGGTCGCGCGCACCGAATCGCGCACAAAATCATGCATGACCGATTGCTGACGGAAACGAACTTCCGTTTTCGACGGATGTACATTCACATCCACTTCGCCGCTCGGCAACTCGAGGAACAGCAGCACCACCGGATACACGGTCGGCGGCAGGATGTTTCGGTACGCCTCGATAAGTGCATGTTGGACGAGCCGGTCGCGGATCAGCCGCCCATTCACAAAAACATAAATCGAATTGCGATTGAGTTTCTGAATCTCGGGCTTCGAAACAAAGCCATGCACCCGCATCTCACCAGGCTCGATCGGACCTTGCTCTTCATCGTCTTCTTCCTCTCGTCTCCACGGCGGTGGTTGCGGTAGGCCAACGTGCGCCAAAGGCTGCACTGCGGCCACGGGAATGAGCTGGTCGAGAACATCTTTCCCAAAGACCTGATACACGCGCTCACTCGGTCCCGCGACCGGCGGCGCAACCAGTATGGCGTTGGTTGCGGAATGCAGTTCGAAATGTTTGTCGGGATGCGCCAGCGCGTAATGTGTAACCAGCGAAGCGATATGCGAAAGCTCGGTGGACTCAGCCTTCAGGAATTTCTTGCGTGCCGGCGTATTGAAAAACAGATCGCGAATGGTGATCGAAGTTCCCGCCGGCAGCCCGGCTTCTTCCACTTTAAAAATCTTGCCGCCGTTGATTTCGATCACAGTGCCGGAATCCTCGTCCGGAGCGCGCGTCTCCAGGTGCAGGCGAGATACGGAAGCAATCGAGGGCAAGGCCTCGCCGCGAAATCCCAGAGTGGCTACGCTGAGCAGGTCTTCGGCATTCTTGATTTTCGAAGTCGCGTGACGCTCAAAAGCAAGCAAAGCGTCGTCACGGACCATGCCACATCCGTTGTCGGTAATCTGAATAAGTTTTTTGCCGCCGGCTTCGACCTGAATCTTTATCCGCGTAGAACCGGCGTCAAGAGAATTTTCCAGAAGTTCTTTGACCACGGACGCGGGGCGCTCCACCACTTCGCCGGCGGCGATCTTGTTGGCAACGGACTCGGAGAGAACGTGAATGCGTCCCATGTTTGGCGGTCAGTCGCAAGTTTCGCAGATGAGCGCGGACAAAGCAAAGTCGGCCACGGATTCGCACGGATGAGTAGGCTCTCCTGCGCCCGAACCCGCACCCGTGTTATGTTTAATTTCTTCTTTTTCGACTTGGCATAAGTAAAGGGACACTCTGACAGATGATCCGTTCTTATAAGGGCATCGCGCCGACAATTCCGGCTTCGTGTTATGTGGACGACTCGGCGCAGATCATCGGCGATGTGGTTCTCGGCGAACATGCCAGCGTCTGGATGAATGCTGTGCTTCGCGGCGACGTGCATTCCATCCGCGTAGGTGCGCACTCGAATGTGCAGGACTGCAGCGTGCTTCACGGTATGAAAGAGCAATACGGAGTCTTCGTCGGCGAGTACGTCACGGTTGGCCATTCGGTAACGCTGCACGGTTGTGTGGTCGAAGATCGCTGTCTGATCGGGATGGGCTCGATCATTATGAATGGCGCCCGCATTGGCGCCGGCTCGATCATCGCGGCAGGCACGCTGATTCCCGAGAACACTGTTGTTGAGCCGGGATCGCTGTGGATGGGCTCGCCGGGAAAATTCCGTCGCAAGTTGGAAGCGAAAGATCAAGCGAGCATCCTGCGCTACGCCAATAATTATTTGGGATACAAAGAGTCGTACTTGCGGGAGCGTTGACCAGCTCTTAGCTAGCAGCCAGCAACGCCAAGAAGCTCATGATCAAAGCTGTCCGAGGAACGCGCGATCTTCTCCCGCCAGAAACGGCGCTGTGGAACTTCGTCGAAGCCACGGTGCGCGATGTTTTCCGCGCCTACAACTTCCACGAGATTCGCACGCCGATCTTCGAGGAGACGCAGCTCTTCGCCCGCAGTGTTGGCGAGGAGACTGACATCGTTGCCAAAGAAATGTTTACCTGGGAAGATCGCGCCCGGGCGGAAAGCGAAAAGGGCCAGTCGTTAACTCTTCGCCCCGAAGCGACCGCTGGCATCGTCCGCGCCTACATCGAGAACAATCTCGAAGCGCGTGGGCTGAACAAGCTCTATCTGATCGGCCCGATGTTCCGGCGGGAACGGCCACAAAAAGGACGCTACCGGCAGTTCTATCAGATCGACGCGGAGATCATCGGTCCGGCCAGTGCGGGCAGCGAGTCGCCGGCGCGCGATGCGGAAATTCTGGAACTGCTGGCGACGCTGCTCGACCGGCTTGGCATTGAAAATTGGACCTTGCAATTGAACTCAGTGGGCTGCCCCAACGATCGTGCCGCCTACAACGAGGCCCTGCGCAAAGCGCTCGAACCGGTGAAAGATAAGATGTGCGCCGATTGCCAGCGTCGCGCCGTTACGAATCCCCTGCGCGTATTTGATTGCAAGGTTCCGGCCGATCAGCCCATTATCGAAACGCTGCCGCGCATCAGCCAGTTCCTCGACGAGCCTTGCCGCCGGCATTTCGAGCAGGTGCAAGAAATCTTGAAGTCGGTAGGAGTTGATTTTCAGCTCAACGACCGCCTGGTTCGCGGCTTGGATTATTACAGCCGGACGGCGTTCGAGTTCACGCATGGAGCTTTGGGTGCGCAGAATGCGATTCTTGGCGGCGGGCGTTACGATGGTCTTTCTGAGTCGCTTGCTGGGCCCAGTGCTCCCGGGATTGGGTTTGCCATTGGCGAGGACCGCCTCGTGTTGGCGCTGACGCAATCTGCGGACGCGATGCAGCGCAAGCCCGATGTTTTTATCGCTCCACTCGGCGCGGGCATGGATCGCGAGGCTGCTCGTCTGGCTCGGGAGTTGCGTCGTCACCAGATCATTGCCGAACTAGGCGATGAGACTTTTCGTCTGAAGAAATCTTTTGAGACAGCGAGCAAGTTGGGCGCACGTTTCATCCTGATTGTGGGCGAGAATGAAGTCAAAGCCAATGCCTTCGCGCTGAAGAATCTGGAAAGTGGGGAGCAAGTGTCCGTCCCGCGCGCCGAACTGGTGCAGAAGATTCAATCGAACAATTAGCCCGATACGCTTAATTTCGGCAAACGGGAAGATTCTGCAGAGGCGAGCTTGACATCTCCGCGCGCTCCGCTGGTTGTTCTCAGCGGTCTCTGCGTTTTAAGGTTTTGCTGGTGCCCGACAAAGACAAAGTCTTAAATCGCCGAGTGCGCTGAGAACGGTCGCGGAGCGCGCGGAGAAAACCGCCAGAAACACATTGAGACACGACCTTTCACCGAGCAACCCGGCAAATTCGAACCATCACCGTTTATAATTTGGAGTTCCTTCTTACTTGAAAGGGCATAGCTTGCTCGACTTCTTAGGCGACCTGCAACGCACTCATCGCTGTGGCGCTCTGCGCGCTTCCGACTCCGGCCAACGGGCCGTGCTTATGGGATGGGTGAACCGGCGGCGCGATCTTGGAAACCTCATTTTTGTTGATGTCCGCGACCGTACGGGTGTTACGCAAGTCGTGTTCAACAAGGAGCGCGATCCGGCAGCGCACGAAAAGGCCAGCCAATTGCGGAACGAGTACGTTATCGCCGTGATCGGTAAGGTCAAGCGGCGGACTGCCGACACGATCAACAAGAATATCCCGACCGGCGAAGTCGAACTGATCGCGGAAGAACTGCGGATTCTCAACGAATCGAAGCAACCGCCGTTTCTCCCGGGCGACACGGTTTTGCCTAACGAAGAAATGAGGCTGAAGTATCGCTATATCGATTTGCGGCGCGATGCCATGCAGCAGAATATCGAGCTGCGTCACAAAGTGGCGATCGCGATTCGCAGCTACTTGTCAGGGCAGGGATTCTTCGAAATCGAAACCCCATTCATGACGCGATCCACGCCCGAGGGAGCGCGTGATTACCTTGTTCCCAGCCGGGTGCAGCCGGGATCGTTCTACGCTTTGCCGCAGTCGCCGCAATTGTTCAAACAGATTCTGATGATCTCCGGTTTCGACCGGTACTTCCAGATCGTTCGCTGTTTCCGCGACGAAGACCTGCGTGCCGATCGCCAGCCGGAGTTTACCCAGATCGATTTGGAAATGTCGTATCCGCAGCCCGAGCGGGTGTGGGAAGTAGTCGAGGGATTTCTTACCGCGGCGTTCAAGACTGCTGGTCACGAGATCAAGTCGCCGTTCCCGCGGATGAGCTATGACCAGGCGATTCGCCTCTACGGAAGCGACAAGCCCGACATGCGTTTGCCGGCGATGACCGATGTGCGTGACGCGTTCACCGCCGAAAATCTCGCGACCCTTGCTGTGAGTCCGACTCTTCCCATCGTTGCCATCCGTATTCCTAAGGTCGGCGATCTTTCGCGTAAAGATCGCGACGAGATCAAACCGCTGTTTACGACGAAAGGCGGGACAAGGTTATTTGAAGACTTCAAGCGCCTGGAGAAAACCTTCCCTGAAGCTGCGAGCAAGATTCGTCAAGAGATCGCTGCTGAGGCCGATGACTTGATCGTGGTCGTTGCCGGGGACGGCAAGCCTGCGGAGCATAAATCTGAAGGCGGCGTGAAGCCTGAAGTTAAGCAGCACGATCACGCGGTGTACACCGCTGCGGGCTTGCTGCGTCTCGCACTGGCTCAGAAGTATGCCGACCGGCACGGTGCTTTCAAGAAGAGTGGTGATCCGGCCAGGGACTACCGCTTTCTCTGGGTCACCGATTTCCCCATGTTCGAGTGGGACGAAGAGGGCAAGCGCTGGGCCGCCGCGCATCATCCCTTCACCTCGCCGCACGAGCACGACATGGACAAGCTTGAGTCCGACCCGGCTTCGGTGCGCGCTCTGGCCTATGACGTTGTACTGAACGGTACTGAGTTGGGATCCGGTTCGATTCGTATTCATCGCCAGGATATTCAGAGCAAAATCTTCCACGCGCTCGGCATGACCGAAGACGAAGCTCGCGCCCGCTTCGGATTTTTTCTCGAAGCGCTCGAATATGGCACGCCTCCACATGGCGGAATTGCTTTGGGGTTGGACCGCATCGTGATGATTCTTGCCGGAGCCGACAGCCTGCGCGAGGTGATTCCGTTCCCGAAGACAGCCCGAGCCGTGGACTTGATGGTGGATGCGCCAACCCCGGTGAGCGAGTCACAGTTGAAAGAGTTGGGCATACAGGTGAAGAAGTAAACCTAGAGTTTACGAATCGTTTTTTCAGCGGCCTATTGAGGCAATTGAGCCGGGGCTTCTGGCTTGGGAGCGTCTGGTTTAGAGGCCTCGGGTTTCGGGGCGGGCGGTTGCAGGCCGTGGGCGTCGAAGGTCAGGGTTTTCGCCTCGCCGTAGTCGCCTTGAGTTGGCAGTTTCTTGCCATTAAATTCAAAATCCAGCGCGCCCACGTTGCCGGCCCGGACGACGATTTTATTCTGCGCACGAATCGATTTTTGCGCCGGGGCGGTCAGAAGAGCCCGGGTGATGATCTCGCCATCGACGGAAATCGACAGCCAGGAATCCTCGCGCGCCCGAATCACTACTTGAAGCGGCGGGTTTGCGGAGGCCGTGGGTTGCGCCTGCGTGGCCGCTGGAGTTGAAGCAGGAACGCTGGCGGCCGATGGAGTCGACTCAGCCACGGATTTAGTTGCAGTTGCTTGCTCATCTGTTTGCGATGCGGCAGCTGACGCATCCGCCGGTGCAGGCGGTTTCTGCTCGGACGTGGAGGGTTCCGCAACTACGGCCGGCGATGCGCTCGAAGAGCTGGCGACAGGTCTGGTCGCGTCCTGAGCCGCCCGTTCCGACTCGCGAGAATAAAAACCCCACGCCGCAAAGCCCAGCGCGATGATCAGGAGGACGACCGCGAACATGCCCCAGGGAAGGCCAGCGGCGGTGTTCTCGTCTCGCGACGGAGGATCGAGGATCGGGGGCGGTTCGCTGATCTCGGACTTCTTGACCGACGGGCTCGCTCCGGTGGCGGCGAGGTAGTCGGCGATGGCCTGGTCTTCATCCATCCCCAGACAGCGCGCATAGGCGCGGATAAAACCTTTGTTGAAAATGCCGCCGGGGAGTTGATCGAAATGTTCTTCTTCCAGAGCGCGCAACATGCGAGTGCCGATTTTCGTGGACAGGGAGATTTCCTCGAGAGTGACTCCTTGCTTCTCCCGTTGCTGTTTCAGTTGGGCTCCGAACGTCGCCACGTGTATGTTCTCTCTCGCCGCGGAATTCCTGCGGGCCAATTCTTCACCTATATGTTATGCGAGTGTTCGGGGTGGCGCAATTTTCGGTTGAAAAAGTTCGGCCACGGATTGTCGCGGATTGTCCCGGATTAATTCTTTGGCGCATCCGGGCTGGGTGCAGGACGCCGTCTCTTTCAATGCCGTCACCTAGAACGGTGATACCGATCACGGCAGAGGGTTCCGGACTCTCGTAGCTTTGGTTCGAGGTTCCTGAGTCCTTCCTCATTATTCGCAACTGGGCCCCGCAAGACTAAATCAAGGCAACTCGGAAAATATCGGGTTCCCCTCGACCTGAATTCCACGCTCGCCATCGCTCTCCGGGCCGCCGCGAAACCCAAACCGTAATGAATCCTGACCAGCCACGGGATGTGGTTGGAGATTCACAAATAGCCACACGATGTGGCGGGGAGGAAATATGAGAACGAAATTCGCTTTTTTTCGTCGCGTAATGGCGTTGTGTCCCAGCGCGGCACTGCTGCTCATAGTTCTAATCGTCGCGGTCACGACTGCGGCTGCGCAGACAAATGTCTTTGTACCGGGAAATGCGTCAGGCTTTTTTGGCAACCCGGCGGACCAGATCCACCCCTTAGCGTTGGCCATCGCAGTTAGTGGCCCCGGCACAATTACCGTCACCTATGTTAGCGGGACAGTAACCGACGCTGGCGGCGTAAACACTGGCCCGAACGGCGTGCCGTGGGTTATGGACGGCTACCAGGCACCGCTGCAAGAGGCCCATGGCATCTTGGTCAAGAAAATAACGAACCTTGATGCGCTCATCGGTGTCTTCGTTCCCCAATCGAGGGTTCAAAAAACAGGCTTCAGCCCGATCGACGGCACCAAGGGCATGGCGAAAGCTGGCATTATGCCCTGTAATCTCTTCTTTATCGGTACCGGCAAAACCTTCCCTGTGAGTGAGGCGGGCACCCTTTACTTGGGCATCAACGACGACTGGGTCGGCGACAACGGTGGAGGCTTCAACGTCACGGTCAGCGTCCAGTGAGGCCAGTTAAGCCATTCTCTCAGCTGCTGACGAGTGCTGACTGCCGCGAGATGTGGCGGGAGAGCAACGTTAATAACCACGAAGATCGGCTTCGCAACCCGTCGAGGGTATTCATTCTCGACTTGTCTTTCATCGATTAAGAGCAGGAGAAGAAATCATGAACTACAAGAAATGCTTGGGAGCCGCGAGCGCGGCTCTAATGATGGTCATCGCAATAACTCTGGTGTTAGCTCCCTGCGCCTGGGCGCAAAGCAGCTACAAAAACCTACACACCTTCAAGAGCGCGCCTGGCGGGCAAAACGTCGGAAACATGCTTTTGGACGCCGTTGGCAATCTGTACGGGTGGACTTATGTTGGCGGTGCCTATGGGGATGGCACAGTCTTCGAATTGACGCCCAACGCGGACGGAAGCTGGACGAAGCAAACTCTCCACAGCTTCAACGGCGATGATGGACGCGGGCCGCAGGGCTTGATCTTCGACACGGCCGGTAACCTCTACGGGACGACCCAGTACGGGGGCGAAGACGGAGGCTGCGCAACGGTTTTCAAGCTTACCCACAACTCCAATGGAACCTGGACGGAGAGCGTGCTTCACAGCTTCACAGGAGGAGACGGGTGCGACATCCTGGGTAGCTTGGTCTTCGACACAGTCGGCAATCTCTACGGCACTGCTGCGGAGGGTGGTTCGGGCGGCTGGGGGACCGTCTTCCAGCTGATGCCCAACTCGGACGGGACCTGGACAGAACACACGCTCTGTAATTTTACCTTGGGCAGCGACGGAGGCTACCCGTGGGGAACCAGGCTTACGTTGGACGCGGCTGGCAATCTTTATGGCGTCACCACCTACGGCGGCTTGCCGGGATGTGACCCAGCGGGCCGCGGCTGTTTTGGGTTGGGCGTCGTGTTCGAGCTAACCCCGAACTCCGATGGAACCTGGACGGAACATGTGCTGCACACCTTCACTGGCAAGAAAGATGGAGCCAACCCTGACTCCTCCCTTGTCTTTGACGCTGCGGGTAATCTCTACGGCACGGCCACGTACGGCGGGCTCCGCAGTTACTGCAGCGGTTACGGCTGTGGCGTCGTTTTCGAGCTGACACCGAACTCGAACGGAGGCTGGACCGAAGAAGTTTTGCATTCCTTCTCAGGCAAGGACGGAGCCAATCCCTTTGCTGGCGTAATCTTCGACGCGGGCGGCAATCTCTATGGCACGGTCCCGGCCGGGGGCGCTCATGGATATGGCATTGTCTTCAAGCTGGCGCCAAATTCGAAGGGTGGATGGGGTGAGACCGTGCTGCACACATTCATAGATCAACCGGGAGCCGATCCGTATGCTGGCGTGATCTTCGATGCGGTTGGCAATCTCTATGGCGCGACCTGGGGAGACGGGACCAAGACCTTCGGGTCGGTGTTTGAAATCACACCGTAGCCCGGCTTCTCTAGGCCGCTCGGGGCTTGAGTGTCGAGTGGCCGGAGGAGGCCGCGATATCACGCAAAGGAGAAGAAATCATGAACTACAAGAAATTCTTGGGAGCCGCGAGCGCGGCTCTGATGATCGTCATCGTAATTACTCTGGTGCTGGCACCCGGTGCATGGGCGCAAAGCAATTTCAAAACGCTGCATACGTTCAACGTCACGGACGGAGAGCAGCCTGGAGGGAGACTGATCTTCGACGCAGCCGGAAATCTTTACGGCACAACGAACATCGGCGGCAAGTACAAGAACTGCTACTTCGGCACCTGTGGCACGGTATTTGAGCTGACGCCCAACGCTGACGGAACCTGGACTGAGCAGGTCATCCACAACTTCGACGGCAGCGACGGAACCGATCCAGGCGGGGAATTGATCTTCGACGCGGCCGGTAATCTATATGGCACGACGAATCGCGGCGGGGGCCCCGGAGATGGAGTGGTCTTCGAACTAACGCCCGGCGCAAACGGTAGTTGGACCGACAACACGCTCTTTACGTTTAGCGGAGCAGACGGACAATGGCCCGGCGGTGGCTTGACCTTCGACGCTTCCGGCAACCTTTACGGCACAACCGGGTGGGGCTGCGGTATGGGCTGTATCTTCGAGTTGACGCCCAACACCGGCGGAGGATGGACGGAGAGCGTCCTCTACGGCTTCCAGTTCGAAGGAAAAAATGGGTCGTATCCTTCGGGAGGTAGTTTAATTTTCGACGCCTCTGGGAACCTCTATGGCACACTCGCGTTCGGCGGCCAGGAGGGCTGCAGCCCTTACGGCAACGGCTGTTACGGCTTTGGTGTCGTCTTCGAGCTATCGCCGAGCGGGGACGGAACCTGGACGCAGAAGGTGTTGCACACCTTTCAGGGCAAGGATGGAGAGAGTCCCACTTGCACACTCGTATTCGATGCTGCCGGAAATCTTTACGGCACTGCATTCGCGGGCGGCGATCTCAGCCTCTGCAGCGGATATGGCTGTGGCGTGGTCTTCGAGCTGACGCCGGACGCGGGCGGAGGCTGGACGGAGCATGTGCTGCACAAGTTTACCGGCGGCAAAGACGGAGGTGTGCCTTTTGCCGGCTTGATCTTCGACGCGGCAGGGAATCTCTATGGCACGACCACCAAGGGCGGAGCGCATGGTTATGGCGTCGTTTTTAAACTGTCGCCGAACTCGAACGGTGGATGGAACGAGACCATGCTGCACAGTTTCATCGACGCTCCAGGAGCCTACCCCTGGGCCGGCCTGATCTTCGACGCAGCCGGGAATCTGTATGGCACGACCCAGGGCGACGGCAGCAAGACCTTCGGTTCCGTGTATGAGATTACGCCGTAGCTGGCTTCTCCGGCCGCTCGGGCTTTCAGTCGCATTCCACGCTTCCGCTAAGAACGCGAAGGACTCAGGACCCGACCGCGCGGGGGATCCGCGAAGCACGAAAGCCTAAGGGAACACGTTACAGAAGTGAAACGCGCCGCGAGATTGGCGGCAACGTCTCGGTCAAAAGCTACAATGCCGGCTCATCCAGCACGCGGCGGACATTGCGCGCCAAAGCATCGAGCGAAAAAGGCTTTTGCAGGACCGTGGCCGATGAGCCGGTGTCTTCGATGTCCAAGGCGGAGTGTTCGGAGTAGCCCGACATGAAAAGGACTTTCATGGTTGGCCGCTGTGGCGTGAGCCGTTGCGCCAGTTCGCGGCCTCCGATATTGGGCATGACAAGATCGGTAACCAGCAGGTGAATCGCATCGGGATAGCTGCTGGCCATTTGCAGGGCCTCGTTGCCGTCGACCGCGATTAACACCTTGTAACCGTTGCGCCGGAGAGATTCCCTGACGATATCGCGAATGCCGTCTTGATCTTCTACCACTAAAACGGTTTCGGTCCCCTTTGGGCTGGACGCAACCGACGGCGCAGTTTTGGTTGACGACTGTTCTGTTGCCTTTGATTCCCCGACCCCAACCACGGGCCGCGATTGCTGGGGCTTCGATTCTTTGATCCCAAATTCTTCACCTCCGGATTCTTCGACCCGCGGAAGATAGATCTTGAATGTAGTTCCGCGGCCCGGCTCGCTATCGACCCAGATCCAGCCGTCACTATGTTTGACCACTCCATAGACGGTCGCCAGTCCCAAGCCGGTGCCCTTACCAGGCGCCTTGGTGGTGAAGAATGGTTCAAAAATGCGGGCTTGAGTTTCAGTGTCCATCCCGTCGCCAGTGTCACTGACCGCCAGCATTACATACTTGCCCGGCGGCGGTCCCTCATGGCTTCGAGAATCGTCTTCATTGAGCTTCACATCGCTGGTCGCGATGGTCAGCCTTCCCCCATTCGGCATGGCATCGCGTGAGTTGACTGCGAGATTCAGAATGACCTGCTCCATCTGGCTGGGGTCCGCTTTAATCCGCCCCAGCCCGAAAGCCGGCAGCACTCGCAGTTCAATGTCTTTCCCGATCAGACGGTCCAGCATTTTCGCTACGTCCTCGAGGACCACATTCAGATCGAGCACTTTGGGCCGCAGCACTTGCTTGCGGCTGAAGGCCAGCAACTGATTCGTCAGGGAAGCCGCCCGGTTGACCGCGTTTTCGATTTCCGAAGCATCCTTACGGGCCGGATCACTCGGGGCCAGCCGTTCGCGCAGATTTTCGTTGTGAGCCTGAATCAACATGAGCAGGTTGTTGAAGTCATGGGCTACGCCTCCCGCCAACTGCCCGACCGCTTCCATTTTCTGCGAGTGGCGAAGCTGATCTTCAAGGCGCTTGCGCTCGGTGATGTCATACATCACCCCTTGCATGAGCAGCCCTTCGCCCTCGGTTTGCTCTAGCAGGACGCCTTCGTCACGAAACCACAGCAACCGGCCATCGCGAGCGCACATGCGGTATTCGGCCTGAAAGAGCTCGTGAGTTTCCTGGAACAGTTTCTCCGCTGCCAGGGCAATTTCACGGTCCTCGGGATGGATATGATTCATCCAGTTCATGGGATCGGAGAGCCATTCCGCCGGCGAAAAGCCCAGCATAGTTTCAATCTGAGGGCTCACGTAATGCCAGGGGCCGCAGGCGCCGAGTTCCGCAACGTAAGTAATCGCAGGGAGGCGCTCGACCAGAGTGCGATAGCGGGCTTCCGCCGCGCGAAGCTCGGCTTTGGCTCGGTCGTGTTCAATCGCGATGCCCGCGAGATGAGTGGCATGCGTGATGAGTTGCAGATGCTCAGCGTCGGGCGTGCGAGCCTCTCCGTAATAGATGGCAAAGGTGCCTAGAATTCCACCATCCTGCGAAGCGATTGGAGTTGACCAGCAGGCGCGCAAACCGTGAGGCAATGCCAGATGGCGAAAGCTTGCCCACAAAGGGTCCGTGGCGATGTCTCTGACGACGACTGCCTGCTTTCGATACGCGGCAGTTCCGCACGACCCGGCGCACGGGCCGATCTGCGCTCCGTTAATTGCCTTTGTGTATTCTTTGGGCAGGCTGGGAGCGGCACCGTGCCGTAGAGTTGTACCGTCGGTATCGAGCAGGAGAACGGAGCAGAGCAGACCGCGATGCTGTTTCTCGACATGCGTGCAGAGGATTTCTAATATTTTCGGGAGCGGGGCCTGGGCCCGGATCATTCCCAACACGGTCTCATTCAGTAGTGCTAGAGCTCCCGACGACCCCGATTTGTCTTCGCTCGCCGTTCTCTGAACACCTGTGGACATTCGACTCCTACTGCGAATCGCTGGGTTGGTGATGGAGGTTGGATCTCCCGAAAGTCATTATTCCTGAGTGGTACCGGGCGCCAAAGTTACTTCGGTAACCGGTGTACCTACTCCTCGGCATTTCAGGCTTTCCGCTGAAGCGGTCGCAACCATACAACCGCCCTGCATAGCAGGCGCTGACATCCCTGGCGATAATCGGGATGATGCTCACTGCGGGATTCGCGATTGCCTGATTACGTCAACTGTCCCGCCTCAATACACGGGTGAATGCGCCACCATGCGCAGGTTGGGAAGTCCTTTGCTTGGCTCAATCATCCGCATCATTGCCGAATCTCATTGCTATTGCTGACCCGAAGGACTAGCCTTAAGGAGTCCCTTCCGCATATCTCCGTAGCCACTTCCGGGCACCTGGTCCTCCCGGACGGTCTCTTTGCGCAATCGATAGAAATGAGGGTTCGCTGATGAACCCGTCCCTTTATTGGCTGCCGGCAAGCCGATTCAGACGCAGCCTCCTCGAATCGGAAATCGCCGGGCAAGGAGCACGTTTATGAATTTAACTAGCTTTTCTTTCGGCGTGCTGATTGTGCTGTTCACGATTGTGCTGCTCCACCGAATGCACAAGCTGAAGCCACGGATCGCGGGATACGGATCACAAAGGATGTGCCCGTCTTGCGGATTGATCACATCTCGATCGAAGCCATCCTGCTTGGAGTGTGGCAAGTCTCTTACAGGCGTGAGTGTGACCCCGATTCTAGAGAAATGAACCGCTGTTCACAGACCGTTCTCGCGGAGAACAGAAGGTAGTCCCAGACTATGAAAAATACTAAATTTGTTGTGAAATTGAACCGTGGCGGCACCCGCGCACCTGAGTTCGTGCTGCGGATTGATCGGACTCCCATTCAAATGACAACCAACCGGAAGCTCGCGCTGGTGATGGGGAAATTCATGGCTGAAGACACCATCAAATCTCTCCAAAACTCTCGGCGCATCCCAGAGCTGATTCCCGTACAGGTAGAGTACGGCCAGCTTTCGCTTTGAATTCTCGGCGGTTGCGCCGGCTCAGACTTTGAATGTCCAATCCACGAACTCAGCTCCCGGAGGATTTCATGGAATACTTTCGATTTGACCATCCACCGGATCGACTGATTCTTTGTCATCGCTCGAATTGCGAAGGCATCGCCGACTATCTAGAAATCAACGAACAGGGGAGCGAAGACCTCGTCTGCGCTGCCCACACCAGCAGTGGAAGGCATGCTTCAGTTCTGCCGAAGGGCGTACCCCGCGCCGAACCCCGCCGCAGCCGAACTGCTGCCTAAGCCTGCTCTACATCGCTAGCACTCACTGTCGAGGTTATGAGTGTAACGGTCTGTTCTCGACAGCTATCGCGGGTACTGCTAATTCCGCACATGGGTGCCGTCAGAGTAGCTGTAGCGCCGCTCAAGATCGAGTTCACTCGCTGGTGAAATAATCCACCGTGACTGGATTTTCGAACAACGAATAATCCCGCGTCACCACCGTGATTCCGCTGTCGGTGACGAAGTAGCGCTGCCGGTCGGCCTCGGGATCATAGCCGATGGTCGTGCCTTCGGGAATATGCACGTCGCGATCGATGATGGCCTTGCGGACACGGCAATGACGGCCCACATTGACATGCGAGAACAGGATGCTGTCGTCGATCTCGCTGTAGGAATTGATGCGCACATCCGGAGAAAGCACGCTGTTCTTGACCGTGCTTCCGGAAACGATGCAGCCGGCGGAGACAATAGAGTCGAGCGCAGTCCCGGTGCGCCCGGCTTCGGCGAACACGAACTTGGCCGGCGGGTACTGCCGCTGGTGCGTGCGGATGGGCCACTCCGCGTCATATAAATTGAACACCGGCGAGACCGAAATAATGTCCATGTTGGCTTCGTAGAAGGCCTCGAGCGTTCCCACATCGCGCCAGTACAGCGCCTCCTTCTTATTCTCGTCGACGAAGTCGAAGGAGTACACCCGGTATTCGTCCGCCATCTTGGGCAGAATGTCCTTGCCGAAATCGTGGCTAGACTCTGGATCTTCGGCATCCTTGAGCAGCGCGGGAATCAACACGTCGGTGTTGAACAGATAAATGCCCATCGAGGCCGAAACCTTCGCCGGATTGTAAGGCGACCGCAAATCGGTTTGCTTCGGTTTCTCCTCGAACCCGGTCACGCGATGATCGCGGTCAATATCCACGACGCCGAAGCGGGCAACCTCGGAGGGATCGATCTGAATGGTCGCAAGAGTAACGTCAGCCCCTGACTCGGTGTGCTGCTGCAACATGCGACCGTAGTTCATCTTGTAAATGTGATCGCCGGAGAGAATGAGTACGTGCTGCGGTTGCTCCGAGCCGATGGAATAAATGTTCTGGTAGACCGCGTCGGCTGTACCCTGATACCACTCCTCGCTGACTCTTTTCATGGGCGGCAACACTTCGATGAACTCGCCCACCTCGCGCCCAAGAATGTTCCAACCCTCGCGCACATGCCGGTTCAGCGAAAGAGCCTTGTACTGGGTGAGAATGTAAACCCGTCGCAGGTCGGAATTGAGGCAGTTCGAGAGAGTGATGTCGATGATGCGATAAATGCCGCCGAAGGTCACGGCGGGTTTGGCGCGATCGCGAGTCAGGGGATAAAGACGCTCGCCGGCTCCTCCAGCTAATAGCACTCCAAGCGTGTCTTTCATGGGCATCGGCTTCGGGCTGCGCCTTTGG
This sequence comes from uncultured Acidobacteriota bacterium, assembly GCA_963762385.1. GTDB lineage: Bacteria > Acidobacteriota > Terriglobia > Terriglobales > Acidobacteriaceae > JABDBE01. The sequence continues at coordinate 1,893,342 of CAVXKN010000004.1, forward strand.
ATGAAGGTTCCGGGCGTTCTGGATGCATCGTGGATTTCGTGGACCACGCCAATCCCGCCCCGCACCGGGAAACGCTAAATACTAGCACAGTGGAAAACCGGGCCGCCGAGGGGTCGATCACGCCCGCGTGATCGTGACCACTATCTCTTCGCCGCTCAGCGAGAGCTTTGCCCCGCCGTTTTGCGTGGCGCCGGGCTCCAGGCTTTCCGCGAGTAGTTCATGGCGCAGATAGGATTCATGAGCCGCAATGGCTTGGGCGATGCGGGGCGAGGCGGAATAGCTGACTGCGATGCGGTCGGAAATATTCAGGTTCAGGGCTTTGCGCTGATCCTGGACCAACCGGTTGAAATCCCGGGCCAGCCCCTCTTGCAACAACTCCGGCGTGAGCGTGGTGTCGAGCGCCAAAAACGTCCCTTGCTCCATCATGCACTTGAGATTCTCTGGACCTTCGTAGGACGGGAGGATTTCGTCCGGCGCCAGTTCGAAGCTTTGCCCGTCGACTTGCACCGTGTATGGCCCACCCTTTGACGCAGCGTTCGGGTCGGCCTGACTCAAAGCCTGCGCAATCGCCTTCAGGTACTTCCCAGCACGCGGGCCCAGTTTCTTGGCATCCGGTTTGAAGCTCACCTTCACCAGCGTCGTCTCGTCGTCGATGAGAACCAGCTGCTTGATATTCGTCTCTTCCAGAATCTGCGCGGCATACTCGGGATTTTCCAGCACACGGCGATCAGCGGCGTCTCTGGGACGGACGTACAAAGTGCCGAGGGGCGTGCGGATTTTAGTCTTGCTCTGCGTCCGCAGGCTCAAGGCAAGATTCTTTATGCGGATGACCGCATCGATACTGTGCTCCAGCTCCTCGTCGATCAGCGAAGCGTCCACCTGCGGATAGCGCGTCAAATGGACAGATGCGGGCGCCGCCGGATCAACCGAGCACACCAGATTCTGATAAATCTCCTCAGTCAGAAACGGCAACGCCGGCGCCATCACGCGGGTAACGGTTGTGAGCACGGTATAGATCGTCTGATACGCATCGGCCTCGTTCGCCCAAAACCGGCGTCGCGAACGCCGGAGATACCAGTTTGAAAATTCATCGTCGAAGATTTGAAAAGCCTCGATCAACCGATAGTGCTCGAAGTTATCGAAGGCGTTCCGCGCCGCGTCCACCAAACGTTGCAACCGGCTCAATACCCAACGATCCAGTTGATTCGTGATCGGCACCGGAGTGCCCGGCTTCCAGCCATCCGATCGCGCGTTACTGACGAAGAAGCTGTAGCAATTCCAGAACGTCAGCAGCTTGCGCCGCGCCTCGCCATCGATCGTCTGGCCCACGTTGCCCGCGGGATGCAAGTCGGGGAAGTTAAGATTCTGAGCGGTTTTTTGCTCAGCATAAATGTAGCGCATCACTTCCGCGCCCAGCGCTTCCGCGGCTTCATCGAAGGCGATGGAATTGCCTTTCGACTTGTGCATCTCTTCTCCGCGCGCATCGCGGACGAGAGCGTGCCCCAGCAGAGCTTTGAACGGAGCGCGGCCGTCGATCATCGCGCTCATCGCCAGCATGGAGTAAAACCAGTTGCGAAACTGTCCGGGAAAACTTTCGAGCACGAGATCGGCCGGGAACCACTTTTCCCAATACGCCCGATCGGTCGAGTAGCGCATGGTGCTGAAAGGCACTATGCCCGCGTCCAGCCAGGGATTGCCCACATCCGCGACTCGCGTAGACAAGCCCCCGCACTTCTCGCAGCGAATCTTGACCGCATCGATGTACGGACGGTGCGGCGAATTGCCCTCGAAAGTGTCCCAACCCTCAACCGCACGCTCTTTCAATTCCTCGCGACTGCCGATCACCGTAAAGTGCTCGCATTCGCCGCAAACCCAGATGGGCAGAGCGAGGCCCCAGAAGCGTTTCTTCGAGATCATCCAGTCGCGCATGTTGTGCAGCCAATCCAGTTCGCGCGCCTCGCCCTCGGGCGGAATCCAGCGGATGGTCGGCACCGTCCGCTCGATGCGGTCGCGCCAGTCCATGCGGATAAACCACTCGTCCACCGGGCGGAATACCAGTTCCGACTTGCAGCGCCAGCAGTGCGGATAAACGTGCGGATATTTTTCGCGCGCGACCAGCAGTCCCTCGGCTTTCAGCGCCGCAATTACTTCGTCGGACACTTCATTGGCATTGCGTCCGGTGAGCGATCCGAATCCATCCTCGAAAACGGAACTCTCATCCAGCGGCGCAATGAACGGCAAATTATTTTCTCTGCCGAGTTCCTGATCCTCGGCGCCGCAGCCGGGAGCGATGTGGACCAGTCCCGTACCTTCCGCTTCGCTGATCTCTTTCCACGCGATGACGCGATGCGATTCGGCCGCACTTTTACCCGCCCCAGTTTGACCGTATGGGAATACGCCGCCGGGAGCATTCTGCGCCGGCAGATCGTCGAACGGCCCGGTGTACGTCAGACCCAGCAACTCGCGTCCCGGAAGTTCCTGCAACACTTCTATCGTGCCGCTGCCTTTCAGGATCGTACGAATTGAAGGCAGCTTGTGAGACTCGTGCTTGCCTTCCACCTGCAAATCCTGCACGCGGTCGCGCTCGAAGTTCGCCTTGGCAACGTAGTAAATCCAATCGCCGTGCCGGACCTTCAGGTAAGTCATCTCCGGATTCACCGCGACCGCAACGTTCGAAGCGAGCGTCCACGGAGTCGTGGTCCAAACCAAGAGCGCGGTCTTTTCCTGACCCTTAACAGGGAAACGCACGAAGACCGAAGTATGCGTCGTGATGCGGCGGCCTTCGGCCACTTCCATCTGCGAGAGTCCCGTACCGCAGCGCCCGCACCATGGCATCACGTCGTGCCCGCGGTAGATGAATCCCTGGTCGTGGCATTTCTTGAGGAACGCCCAGATCGTGTAGTTGTTTTCGTCGGAGAAAGTGAAGTAGCTGCCGCCGTACTCGGCCGAACCCAATTTGCGGACAATCTCGCTGGCCCGCGCAGTTTCAGTGAGCCCGCTGGGAAGCTTCACGGTTACAACGCGATCTCCGTCCGCCAGCGCGTCGCGTAACGCGAGCAAAACTGTTGGATCGTCCCAATCGCACCAATACCCCAGTCGGATCGACTGCTCGGTCTGCCGCGCGGCGAAAGTCAGCACCCGCTCCTTGCAGGCCCGAACGAATTTCTCAATGCCGTAGTCGCGAATCTCGCGCTTGGTTTGAAGTCCAAGGCTTTTTTCCACCTCGACCTCGACCCACAATCCCTGGCAATCGAACCCGTTCTGGTAGCGCTCCGCCTGACCGTTCATGGCGTGGTAGCGCTGGTACATGTCTTTCAGCGAGCGTCCCCACGCGTGATGCACGCCCATCGGATTATTCGCCGTGATCGGTCCGTCGAGAAAAGACCAGCGCGGGCCTTGCGCGTTCTGCTCGCGCAGCTTGTCGAAAATCCGGTTTTCTTCCCAGAAGCGCAGCATCTCGCGCTCCATGCTGGGGAAGTCAGGCACTTTTGGTACAGGACGATACATGTTCCTCAATAATATCAGCCAGTGTAGACGCGAGCGTCCGCGCTCGTGCTTCCCGCCGACATAGCGGTAAAGACGTAGTAGCTACGTCTCTACAATTCAGTTCAGTTTTCGCGGAATCGTGAATGGCTAGAGTTTGATCGCCGGAATCTCTACGCGGCGTCGTCCTCGACCTTGATGCGCAGCGACTTGAGGAACTTGAGGTCCTGATCGCTAATCTTGAATTCAGTGGTCATCAGCGACGGCTTTTCGCTGGACTTCTCGCCTGGCTTGCTGACTCCAATCGTGGCTTCCAGCACCAGAAAAATATCGTATCCGCCCTCTTTAATTCGGGAAACGACATCGGCAATGGGCTCGGAATCAGCCAGCGACTCATTAATTGCCTCGCCCAGTTCCTTCATCAACTGCTTCAATTGCTGGTCCACGTAACCCCCTTGCAAGCTCCGACTGATGCCCTTGAGTTTACCCCTGGTCGGGGCGAAACTCACCCGGCTGCCTTTAACTGTTTAGATGCAGTCACGGGTCACAATGCTTCGCGCCGAACTCCTGCGCCCGCGATATTGTACCCCTGAAGTCCATCAAACGAAACCCCGCTCGACAAATATTGATAAGATTATGGGAATGGCGAGCGTCACTACCGGTCGAAAGCTGGGCATAGCCGCACGAGTGGCCGGCCGAGTGATCTCTCAGCACGCCCGCAACTCTCGAAGCTTCAGCGCGATAACCAGAGGCGTACGCGCCACCGCATCCCATTTCGGACGCGTGCTCGGACAGCTCTGGCTTGAGGTCACAGGTTTTGTTTTCTTAGCCTTAGCGGCGATTGGAGTCGTCGCCTTCTTTCGCGAGTACGCAAAGTATCAAGCCGGCCACACAACTTCCAGCCGCGCCGTCCTCGCCGTGTGCTTTGCTGGGCTATTTGGATGGTTCGGCGTAAGCTCGTTTTGGAGAGTGCGGAAAAGGAACCAAAACCTTTAACCACAGAGGACACCAGGGAAGGAAAACAGAAACGAAGATCCCGATTTATACACCAACATAATCTTGGGCGGACGCTTTCCCTTGTGAACCTTAGTGGTTCATGGTTCTCGTCATGACCGAAAAGAAATCAGACCTCGAGACCGAATCCCATATCGCAGTCCGGCCGCTCTACACGCCGGCCGATCTTGAAGCCTGGGACTACGACCGCCAAGTCGGCTACCCGGGCGAATACCCATTCACGCGCGGCGTGCAAGCCACCATGCACCGCGGACGCCTCTGGACCATGCGCCAGTACGCCGGCATGGGCGATGCCGAGGAATCCAACAAGCGCTACAAATATTTACTGGCCAATGGCACCACCGGACTCTCCGTTGCCTTCGATCTGCCTACGCAAATCGGCCTGGATTCCGACCACCCTCTGGCCGGTGGGGAAGTCGGCAAGGTCGGCGTCGCTATTGATTCCATCGAAGACATGCAGCGCTTGTTCGACGGCATCGACTTAACCAAGATTTCTACCTCGATGACCATCAATGCCACGGCCTCAATTCTGCTCGCGCTCTATGTCGGAGTTGCCCGTCGTCAGGGCGCTGACATCCGCAGACTCTCTGGCACGGTGCAGAATGATGTGCTCAAAGAATTCATCGCGCGCGGAACGTACATCTACCCGCCGAAGCAAGCCATGCGCATCATCACCGACCTGTTCGCATGGACCAACGAAAACGTTCCTGAGTGGAACACGATTTCCATCTCCGGCTACCACATGCGCGAAGCCGGTTCGACCGCGGTGCAGGAAGTCGCATTCACACTGGCCAATGGCATTGCCTACGTGCAAGCCGCCATCGACGCTGGTCTTGATGTGGATAAGTTCGCAACCCGGATTTCGTTTTTCTTCAACGCGCACAGTAATTTTCTGGAAGAAGTGGCCAAGTTCCGCGCCGCGCGGCGCATGTGGGCCCGCATCATGCGCGAGCATTTCAAGGCCAAGAATCCGCGTTCCTGGATGATGCGCTTTCATACCCAGACCGCCGGCTCCACTCTGACCGCGCAGCAGCCGGAAAACAATATCGTCCGCACCGCCATTCAGGCCATGTCCGCGGTTCTCGGCGGCACGCAATCGCTGCATACCAATTCCTACGATGAAGCGCTCGCTCTGCCGACCGAGCAGGCGGCCCGCACCGCGTTACGCACGCAGCAGATCGTCGCCTACGAGTCCGGAGTGCCCCAGACCGTCGACCCGCTCGCCGGTTCTTACTACATCGAAGCGTTAACCAATGAAATTGAGAAGCGTGCGCTGGAGTATCTGGACAAGATCGAAGCTCTCGGCGGAATGCTGAAAGCCATCGAGCGCGGCTACGTGCAGCAGGAAATCCAAAACGCCGCCTACAAATATCAGCAACAAGTTGACCGCGCCGAGGCCGTCGTCGTGGGAGTAAACCGCTTCACGGTAGAAGAGGAAAAGCCCATTCCCACCCTGCACATTGACGAAGCTCTGGAACGCAAGCAAGTGGAACGGCTACAAGCCCTGCGTGCCCGCCGAGATGCTCAATCCTGGAAAGATTCCCTGAATAAAGTCGAAGACGCTGCCCGCTCCGGAGCAAATCTAATGCCGCACATCGTCGCCGCCGTGGAAGCCCACGCCACCGTAGGCGAAATCTCCGACACCATGCGAAAAGTGTTTGGAGAATACAAAGAAGCCGTGGTGATTTAGCTTTCGCTCGGCCGGCAAGTCTCCGCGGCCTCTGCGCCGTCGCCTCTGCGAGCTCTGCGTTTTAAGATTTCAGTTGGCCGACACATTCATCGGGCTCTCCAGAAGAACTATACTTTAATTCTTTGGTGAGACGTAAGTTTGGCCGGGAAAGTTAGCAATTACGCGCGCTCAACGCCAGGAACTTGAAGACCGGTGTTTGCACGGCCTCGCCCTAATCCGAAACCTTATAATTACAAGCTTCGCGGCAGGGCTTGCAGTAGTACAAGCCGTCTTCGCACAGGCGGACTTCCATCAGCGATTGGCAGAGGCAGCAGTATTTTTCGCAGTCGCAGCGGTCTTCCGTCATTTCGCATTGCATGCAGCGGTACTTCTTCGCAGTGGTGGTAGCCATGGGCGAACTGTAGCGCGGCCAGTGAGTTCAGGAAAGTTCCGTTGGTAACCTAGGGCTTCGAACTTATTCTTGTGGAAGGTGCGCCGTGTCCATTTCGTGTCATCCCGCCGGGGAAGTTCCGGTCCTCGAAACCAACCGCCTCAAATTGCGCGGCCATCGGCTTGACGATTTCACCGATTGCGCAGCGATGTGGGCCGACCCCATCGTCACTCGCCACATCGGCGGCAAGCCATTCTCCGAAGAGGAGACCTGGGCGAGGTTCCTGCGCTACGCAGGACACTGGGCGGTAATGGGCTTCGGCTATTGGGCCGTCGAGGAAAAAGATACCGGCAGCTTTGTCGGCGAGCTGGGATTTGCCGATTACAAACGTGATATTGTGCCATCCCTAACCGGAGTGCCCGAACTGGGCTGGGCGCTCGTTTCGAGAGTACACGGCAAAGGCTACGCCACCGAGGCCGCTCGTGCAGTCGTCGCCTGGGGCGAAGCGCACTTTGGAGCGGCGCGGACAGTCTGCATAATCCGTCCCGAAAATCTTGCGTCGATACGCGTCGCAGAAAAATGTGGTTACAAAGAATCCCAGCGTACAACCTACAAAGGCCACGCCACGATCGTGTTCGCCCGCTAGGGCGAGGTCCGGCTAACCGAAATCGTCAAATTCTTGTCAATAGGCAAAACCCACCTGATTCGGGCTATCCTCATGAATCCATTGAGAAAATAAATCCGGAAACCATGTCTCATTTACCTATTTCAAGTTGATATAATAAGAACAGATTGATTAACTGAAGCGCGACCCTCCGGGGCCGCGCTTTTTTATTGGCCGTAACCCAACCGCGAACCAGCATTTCCCAGGAAAACACCTACATGACAAATCGAGGAATGGATATCAAGAACCGCAAGCAGCGCGGCGAGTGGGCGGAGATGTGCTTCATGGCACGAGCCGCCGCGCACGGATTGTGCGTCGCCAAGCCTTATGGAGATTCCGCGCGCTATGACTTTGCCATCGAGTATCAGGGTCGTTTCCTGCGCGTGCAGGTCAAATCGACCAAGTACAAGCGCTTCGGCTCCTACATTTGCCGCACTACCTCAACCAGTCGACCCTATCGTGCCAACCAGGTCGACTTCGTCGCCGCCTATGTGATTCCGCTCGACGTTTGGTACATCCTGCCCAACGCCGCATTCCAAGGTAAGGCCATGGTCTGCCTTTCACCCCACCGCAAGACTTCGAAATACGGACGCTACCGCGAAGCCTGGCACCTCCTCCGCGACAAACCGCCAAAGTCCCGCGCCGCCAAAGCCGGACGCTAACGCTCTGTCACGCTCTCTGCAGGCCCTTTCAAAGATTGTCATCCCGACCGGAGCCTCTCATCCCCAAAGGGGGATGAGAAGCGGAGTGGAGGGACCTGCTGCCTCGTCCAGGCTCCGGCAATCCGAATCCGTTTACACGAGAAGCCATCCCACAACGGTTTGAGAAGTAAGTGGTCTTGAGAAAGGGGGCTGGCCCTCGCTTTCACCCCACGCAAAAGCGGGTGCCCCGTCCTTCTCGCGTTCTTTGCGAGAGGGCGGGGTTCTTAGCTGACATCGCGGCGGCGGACGACCGGATACACGCCAAGCCGCTCACGCCGACGCGCTGTCCAGCGAGATTCAATCTCGACGCCGCACTCCTCCCCGGTAGCATAGTGCCGGGCACTGCTCCAGGCCCAATCTTCAGGACGCCGGACCAATCCGCGTTGCACTGGGTTGCGATGCACGTAATCCAGCTTTTCCATCAGTTTCCGTTCACGGCAAACGTTGAAGTCATAGTACCGCGGCTGCCAGAAGGGGCTTGTGGCGTGTTCATTTAGTTTTTGCGAAACAACTTGCTTGAGCATTTGCAACCAAACGGGGGGCTGGCCCACGCTTTCACCCGACGCAAAAGCGGGTGCCCCGCCCTTCTCGCGTTCTTTGCGAGAGGGCGGGATTCTTAGCTGACATCGCGGCGGCGGACGACCGGATACACGCCAAACTGCTCACGCCGACGCGCTGTCCAGCGAGAGTCGATCTCGACCCCGCACTCTTCCCCGGTAGCATAGTGCCGGGCACTGCTCCAGGACCAATCTTCAGGACGCCGGACCAATCCGCGTTGCACTGGGTTGAGGATCTCAGCACCTGATTCTTGATGATCGCGGACGCACATCCTAAAAACTGTCATCCCGACCGGAGCTTCTCACCCCAAAGGGGATGAGACGCGGAGTGGAGGGACCTTGCGTTGTTTACCGGGCGCCGATGCTCCAGCCAGAAAGAAAAAAGATTTTGGGTGCCCCGCTCCTTGCGTTTGTGCAAGGGGCGGGTGCATGTGCCGACAGAAAAAGCACGCCGAAGATGCTGCCGTGGACCCTCCCGCCCCCTGCAAAAAGCGCAAGGGGCGCGGCACCCGGCAAGTTTGGTTTTGAGGCGTATAATTTCGCCCATGAGGAGGCTTATGCTCCTAGACCGCCGTGCAGTCGCAACGCGTAAACTCAAGCAAGAGCAGTCATGATGAGCCAAAGGTTATTCATTGACGTACTTCCCGTGGATAGCGATTCCCATGGCAAGTACAAGGTCCTTCTCCTTGGTTACAGGAACGGCGCTCCACCCAGAATCGAACCGATAAGCGCTGAAGAGCTTTTCCAGCGTTTAGAGTCCGTGCTGGCTTGGCCGAAGGAAACAACTTCCAAACTTTGTGACGATTTGTCACGCATTGGTACGCTATCGACTATAGGCCTAGACTCGCCGCCAACATATCAGCAACTCCAGGAACTTGGTTTTACCAATCTTTGACGGCAATTCTCTCTGGTAAACTTAGAGCGTTCGCGGATGAGTTGCACCCGCGATAAAAGGAGGTGCCCCAGTGAATAAGCTTCTCGCTTATTTAGTGAAGCATGCTCCCGCGAAGGATCACTGAGGCGATCTCGGGTCAAGGGCTGCGGTACTGGGTTGTACGTACTGAAAAGTCCCTTGAAGTGAAGATTGCCATGCAGAGTGACATGCACTTGAGCGGATAGTGTCAGGCACCGCGTGCATTCGGATCGGCACCGTTAGGCAAACGATGCGAACCGTCCTGACTTAGCTCCGATTTGGACTCTGCATTGGACTCTCGGCTATTAGTCCGTGTGACGGCACAACAAGCGTGAGAGATTTCAGTGCTTCGACAAAACCCGCAGGTAGCGAGCCTCTGGGAACGGCCAGAGGCTTTCTTTTAACTTCATGCCACCAAGGCACGTTTCAGACACACCCCCGGAGCATGGGGGCTGGCCCGCCCTAAACCTCTGATTAACTCTTGAGGGTGCCCCGTTCAAGCTCCGCTTGGGCGGGGTTTTGTTCGTCGCAGACGCGGGACCGGCCCCACCCCGGTTGATGCTCCTACCATCCCCATGTTAGGGTAGTGAGTTTCACCATCCCAGCAGCCACTGCTCTGATCGAGGAACCATTGTCCGCTGTTCAATCGACCACGCCGACCATTCGTAAGACCGCTCTCAACGCCGTCCATCGGCAGATGGGCGCGAAAATGGTCGATTTCAACGGCTGGGACATGCCGGTGGAATACCCTTCTGTCGGCGGCATTATCGCCGAGCACAACGCTGTCCGCACCGGCGTGGGCATCTTCGACGTCTCGCATATGGGCGACATCCGGCTGCAAGGGCCCGAGGCGTTGGCTGCGGTTCAGCACATTTCGATGAACGATGCTTCGCGGCTCGCCATCGGCCAGGCCCAGTATTCGGCGCTGCTCTATCCGCAGGGCACGTTCGTGGACGACGTAATCGTGCATCGTCTAGGAGAAGAGGAATACCTGCTGGTGATCAACGCGGGAACGCGGGAAAAAGATTTCAATTGGGTGCGCGACAACACGCGCCAGTTTGCCTGCAAAGTCGAGAATCTCTCCGACGACTTCACCCAGATCGCGATCCAGGGGCCGAAAGCGGTTGATTTGCTTGAGAAACTGCACGGAGGTTTCGTCGACATCCCCATCCGCGACCAAAGTGTTCAAGCGCGGTTTCAAAAATTGCGAATCGATGCAGACTTCAGATCAGTTAAGTTCTACTGGGTTACGCGAGGCATGATTTTGTCTATGACCGGCAACGTGCGCCAGTATTACGACAACGTGCTCATTGCACGGACTGGTTACACGGCGGAAGATGGATTTGAAATTTACGTCCCCTCGAACGAGTTCATCAGCGCGGTCGTATGGAACGGGCTGCTCGAAGCGGGCAAAGAATTCGGCGTCCTCCCCTGCGGTCTCGGCGCTCGCAACACTCTCCGCCTCGAAGGCGCGCTGTCACTCTACGGACACGAGATTTCAGATACGATCAATGTATGGGAAGCTGGCCTCGATCGATTCTGTAAGATGGAGAAGCCGGACTTCTTCGGTCGCGCAGCGTTAGAGAAAGCAAAGGCCACAGGCCTGAAGCGGACATTGATTGGCCTCGAAATGATTGAACGCGGCATCGCACGCGACGGATACAAAGTTTTCGATGACGGCGGGCGCGAGATCGGCTACGTCACCAGTGGATCCTACGCACCATTTTTGAAAAAGAATATCGCGCTGGCCTACGTTCCGCCCGAGTTCGCGAACGTGGGATCGACGGTGAAGGTGGAGTGCCGTAGCCAGGGCGTGAAGGCGCAGGTTGTGCCAATACCGTTCTATAAGCGTCCGAAAAAAACCTAAGCCCGAAGCCGCGTAGCGGCGCAAGAATGCAGCCCACGGCGCAAGCCGTGGGAGAAGCAGCGAACAGACAAGCCCCACCAGGGCGAAAGACCAGTTCTCACGCGGGAAGCCAGGAGCCAAAAGCGATCATGCCCTATCCAACCGACTTCAAATACACCAAAGAACACGAGTGGATTAAAGCCGATGGCACGAGCGCCACTGTGGGTATCACGAATCACGCGCAGGAATCGCTGGGAGACATCGTTTTCGTCGATCTTCCAAAAGCCGGCGCAGAGATTAGCGCAGGCAAAACCTTTGGGTCGGTCGAGTCAGTAAAGGCCGTGTCGGATCTGTACGCTCCGGCTTCCGGCACCGTGAGTGAGGTGAACGGCGAACTGGCCACGTCCCCGGAGAAGATCAACAAAGATGCGCACGCCTCCTGGATGATCAAGCTGACTCTAAAAGATCCGAATGAACTGAACGGATTGCTCTCTGCCGCCGACTACGAAAAGTTTGTCGCCGAAGAAGGCGGGTAGTCCGGTGGTGCCGACACAGAGCTTCAACCACATAGGACACGAAGTTAACACAAGGAAGTTCAGGCCCTTGTGTTTATTTCTTCGGGGTGGATTTTTCCCTTGTGGACCTTTGTGTCCTTTGTGGTGCATGCTTTTGAATTCGATCATCTAATTTTTATGCGCTATTTGCCGAAATCTCCCGCCGACCGCGAAGCCATGCTGAAAGCCATTGGCGCGCGCTCGATTGATGACTTGTTCGCGCCCATCCCTGCCGAGTACCGGCTCAATCGCGATCTCAAAGTTCCCCGCCAGATGGCCGAGTCCGAAATCGTGGACTGGTTTCGCGAGCGCTCGCGCGAAACCGCCGACGGCTACGTCAATTTTCTAGGCGCTGGCGCTTATTATCACTATCGCCCGGTAATCATCGATTCGCTGATTTCCCGCGGCGAATTTCTCACCGCCTACACTCCGTATCAAGCGGAAATTTCGCAAGGCACACTGCAATCGATCTTCGAATTCCAAAGCATGATGTGCGAGCTAACCGGCATGGAGGTCGCCAACGCCTCGATGTATGACGGGTCCACGGCAGCGGCCGAGGCCGCGATGATGGCTTCGCGCTTGACGGGGCGGCGTTCGGTGGTGATTGCGCGCAGTGTTCATCCCGAGTATCGGGAAGTGCTGGCGACTTATGCGCACCATCAGGGAATGCCGCTGGCTACCGTACCGTTTACCGACAACGCTCGGCTGGACTTGAACCATTTGGAAAAGTCGATCACGGCCGATACGGCGTGCGTTCTGATTCAGTCGCCGAATTTTTTCGGGACCATTGAAGACGTGGCTGCCATTGCTGACATCGCGCACAAACACGGAGCGCTGCTGGTGGTTTCGATCGCGGAAGCGGTTTCGCTCGGGATCGTCGAACCGCCGCGGCAAGCTGACATCATCGCGATGGAAGCGCAATCGTTTGGCGTGCCTCTCGGATTCGGCGGACCCTATTGCGGCGTGATTGCTACCCGCGAGCAGTATGTACGGCAGATGCCCGGCCGCCTTGTCGGGCAGACTACGGACAGGAATGGCAAGCGCGGTTTCGTACTGACTCTGGCGACGCGCGAGCAGCATATTCGGCGGGAGAAGGCTACGTCGAATATCTGTACCAACCAGGCGTTGATCGCTCTGATGGCCAATATCTTCATGACAATTTACGGCAAAGTCGGCTTGCGGGAGCTGGCGAAACAAAACCTGGCGAAGGCCGCTTATGCAGCCCAGCAGTTCGGCAAACGTGCAACGGTTCTGTTTTCCGGAGCGCCGCGCTTCAACGAGTTCGTGGTGCAGACCGGCGAAGATCCCTATGCAATCAACACGCGCCTTCTGGACCGCAAGATGGTCGGCGGGCTTCCGCTGAAGAAGTTTTATCCCGAGCTGGGCAATGCCGCGCTGTGGTGCTGCACGGAGATGACTACACGCGTCGCGATTGATGCCGCGGTCAGCTCGGTGGCGGAAGGTGAGCGCTCGGCGAAACCCTCCAAAGAACCGGTTGATGTTCAGGAGGTAGTGCGATGAAGCCAATGATTCGCAAAGCCACGCAACACGTCAATCAGAATGAGGGGCTGATTTTCGAGAAATCCTCGCCCGGAAAAGCCGCGTGGAAGCTGCCTCCGCTCGATGTGCCTGAAGTAGATACCGCCAAGCTTTTGGGTTCGAGCGAAAGAAAAGATCTCGGTCACATGCCCGAGGTGAGCGAGATTGAAATTATCCGCCACTTCACGCGGCTTTCCACCTGGAACTACGCCATCGATCTCGGCATGTATCCGCTAGGCTCTTGCACCATGAAGTACAACCCGCGGGTGAATGAAGTAGTTTCGCGTTTGGATGGGCTGGCCAACGGGCATCCGTACCAGCCGGAGAAAGTTTCGCAGGGGGCGTTGCGCATCCTTCAATCCCTGAGCGAGTGCCTGATCGAAATCACGGGCATGGATGCGATCACGTTGCAGCCCGCCGCGGGCGCGCACGGCGAGTTGACTGGTCTGCTGATGGTGCGCGCTTACCATCACTCGAAAGGCGCTCCCCGCAAGAAGATTCTGATTCCCGACTCTGCTCATGGCACTAACCCAGCAACTGCTGCGATGGTCGGCTATGCTGTTGAAAATCTGAAATCGGATGCCCGGGGCATGGTGGACGTTGCAGCGCTAGCCTCGCAAATGAATGAAGATGTCGCCGCGCTGATGCTGACCAATCCCAACACGCTGGGCGTGTTCGAGCAGGAGATCCACAAGATCGCCGACATTATGCACGCGAAGGGTGGCCTACTCTATATGGACGGCGCGAACATGAATGCGCTGGTGGGCAAAGTGCGTCCCGGAGACTTCGGCGTAGACTTGATGCACTTGAACCTGCATAAGACATTTTCAACACCACACGGCGGCGGCGGTCCTGGATCCGGTCCGGTCGCGATCAAGAAAATGCTTGAGCCCTTTCTTCCTACGCCGGTGGTCATCACCAAGGCCGACGGCACGCTGGGCTTCGAATACAATCGGCCGCAGTCGGTCGGACGGGTGCGGGCTTTCTATGGCAACTTTGGCATGTTTGTCCGCGCGCTGGCTTACACTTTCGCGAATGGCCCGGATGGTTTGCGCCAGACCACCGAAGACGCGGTGTTGAACGCCAATTACATTCGCAAAGGCCTCGAAGGCGTCTACGACTTACCTTATTCCACGCCCACCATGCACGAAGTAGTCTTCAGCGATAAGGTGCAGGCGAAAAAAGGCGTGAAGACTATGGACATCGCCAAGCGCCTCATCGATTACGGTTTTCATCCCTATACAACGGCGTTTCCGCTGATCGTGCCCGGGGCTCTCATGATCGAGCCCACCGAGAGCGAGTCGAAAGAAGAAATGGATTTGTTCATCGATGCCATGAAGTCGATCGCGGAAGAAGTGGAAGAAGAGCCGCAGATGGTGCTGGCCGCACCGCACACTACTCGCGTGTCGCGTCTGGATGAAGTTGCCGCCGCCCGGAAGCCCGTCCTGCGGTGGAAGCCGGCGCAGTAGTCAGCGATCCACCGACGATGTCTCAAATTCATTAACCACAAAGGACACGAAGGTACACAAAGGGAACCGATACATAGGAACCTTTGTGTACCTTCGGATCCTTTGTGGTCAATGGTGTTGCCTGTTATTTTTTCTGGTTGATGTTCACAGAAGCTTGCGTGTTTTCCCAACTGATGCTCATGGTGCAACTGCTGCCCATTGGGGCCAGCGCGATGGTGAAGTTCTCGACTTGCGACGGCGTGGGCGAAACTTTCATGTCCACGCGCGCCAACTCGTTTGCTTCGTACTTATAAGGGATGCCCCATTCGCCGGTTGTCTTGTTGACGATCAGTGTCCATTTGTCGGCGTTGGGGACGGTAAAGATCGTGTAACTGCCCGCGGGGACATCTTTGCCGCCGACGCTCAGGTTGGTGCCGGTGACGAATGTAGTTGCTTCATTGGCGCCGGTCCGCCAGACTTCGCCGTAGGGCACGAGCTCTCCGAAAACCTTGCGGCCCTTGGCACGCGGACTGGAATAGTCGACGGTAATCGTCTTACCGTCCGAAAATCTGCATTGCGCCTGAGCCGGCGGACTGGGGCGCTTGCTCTTTTCCTGGCAAGAGGCGAGTACGGCAAATGCAAGCAACAGCGAAGTTAGAAATACAATTTGTTTGCGCATAGTTTCTCCTGGGTGAGGGTTTAGCACTTAGCATTTGGCATTCACCACTCAGCATTTAAATTCGCGACAAGCGACGGCGAATCCTGTTTGGACCAATGCCAGGTGCTAATTGCCATTGTTCTTTGACGTACGGATCGCAAAATTGGACAGCAAGGCCCCACAATTATGCGCCACGCCAGACCGCGTTACAATCTGACCATGCCGGTATTCGACGAAAAGCAGGAAGAGTTGGAGCACTACGAAACCATGATGGGCGTTCCCCGTGGACGCCTGGCCGTGACCATGGACATGATCACTGACGCCATGGCGCTGGTGGGACAACACGGTGTCTATTGCCAAAGCCAGCGTTGGCCGGGTAAGCCGGTGATGGATATTCAGATGGTGATGAAGAATTTGACGGACGCGAAAGAGTTGATTCAGAGCGTGATGGAGAAGTTGAAGACCGCGTGATTTGGTGTGCGCGCGGGCACCCTCGCCCGCGGAAAAGCGTACGGCGGGACGCCCGTGCTCCATCGTTCAAATTCTTCTGTCCGGCGAAAGCTTCTACGCCAGGGTGTACTTCCCGCGCTCAATCACCTTCTGCGCAATCTGCTGGCGCAACTCAATGGTGTTGAACGGCTCGTGCTTGGCTAGGCGGCGCAAAATCGCTAATTGCGTGCGCAGCATGTCTCCTTCGGCCACGGCGGCGATCACTTTCTTAGCCGCGGCTTCGATCTTCTCCATCGCCTGGGAAAGATAGACGCGAGTCATGGCGATGGGCAGCGAAGCGGCATTCTCTCCATTACGTTCTGCAATCTTCTGGGCGCGCAGTACCGCAGATTCCATCGCGTACGTTTCGATCACCATATCAGCAATCGCGCCCATGACTTCTTGCTGATCCTGAATTGCCTGCATGTATTTTTGGGTAGCCGCTCCGGCGACGAACAAGCCCAACTTCTTAGCCGACATTACGAGTTTGCGTTCTTCGGCCAGCGGTCCGTCGAATTCTTCTCCGATCGAAGGTCCGGACAAAACTTCATCCATCAGCTTCTTGATCGCCGGCATCAACGGCAACTGGCCGGACATGGCGCGCTTCAGCAGAAAGCCAGTGATGATGAGCCGGTTGATTTCGTTGGTGCCTTCGAAGATGCGGTTGATGCGCGCGTCGCGGTAAGAGCGCTCGGCAGAATACTCTTCGACGAAGCCGTAACCGCCGTAGATCTGCACCGTCTCATCGACGACGTAGCCGACCATCTCGGAGCCCCAGACTTTGATGATGGAGCATTCAACCGCATATTCCTCGATGGCTTTGCGGGTTTCTTTGGCTGCGTCGGCTGCCGACTTGTCGACCTCGGAGAGCGCGACGTCCATCATGCCGACGGTGCGATAGACCAAAGCTTCTCCGGTATAAATGCCGACAGCCATGTTGGCCAGCTTTTCGCGGACCAGGCCGAAATCGGCGATGACTTTGCCGAACGCCTTGCGCTGCTTGGCATAACCGATGGCACTTTCCAACGACATCCGCGCCCCGCCCACCGACATAGCGCCCAACTTGAAACGGCCGACGTTCAGAATATTGAACGCGATAACGTGTCCCTTGCCAATTTCGCCGAGCAGGTTCTCAACCGGAACTTTGCAATCGTTCAAAATGATGGGGCAAGTGGACGATCCGCGGATGCCCATCTTGTGCTCTTCCGCGCCGACGGAAAATCCGGGGAAAGATTTCTCGACCAGGAATGCGGTGAACTTTTCTCCGTCAACTTTGGCGAAGACGGTGAATAAATCGGCGAAGCCGGCGTTGGTGATCCACATTTTCTCGCCGTTGAGAATGTAATGGCGTCCGTCTTTCGAAAGCTCGGCGCGAGCGCGGCAATTCAGCGCGTCGGATCCGGAAGAGGCTTCGGAGAGCGCGTAGGCGCCGACGATCTGGCCCGCGCCCAACCGCGGCAGATATTTCTTCTTCTGCTCCTCGGTTCCAAAATAGACGATGGGCAGCGTGCCGATACCAGTGTGTCCGCCCCAGGTGGTCGCGAAGCCGGCATATTTGGCGATGTGGTCTGCGATTACGGCGGCGGTGACTTTGTCCATCTCAAGGCCGCCGTACGCTTCCGGGATCTCGGCTGAGCTGAGGCCCAGTTCTCCGGCCTTTTTCAGCAGGTCTCGAGTGATGGAAAAATCCTTGTGCTCCATCTTCTCGATGTTGGGAACGATCTCGTTGACGGCAAACTCCTCCGCCGTCTGGCCGATGAGCAGGTGCTGCTCGGTGAAATCTTCGGGCGTGAAGACTTCGTCGGGCGTGCGCTGTTCGAGAAGAAAGCTGCCGCCAGAGATTCTGGTTTGCGGAACTGCGGTCGTCGTCGCCATGTTCAGTCAACCCCTTTTAACCACAGAGGACACAGAGGTGCACAAAGGGAAATCAGGCCAGTCGATGCCTTTGTGGACCTTCGTGTCCTTTGTGGTTTATGCCTCGGTTTTTCCCCACTTCCAATCGGTGCCGTTTACGAAGCGCCGAATCCCATCCTTCAAATGCACAACGTTAAAGTTTATAAGCAGTCCGATGGATTTACCACTGAGCTTGAGGTACGAAAGTAGCTGGGCCTGATGTACCGGCGATACCGCATCGACCGATTTGATTTCAACAACGACCAACTCTTCGACCAGCAAATCCATGCGATATCCAAGTTCGAGCTTGACTCCGTGATAAACGACCGGCAAGCCGACCTGGGCCGCGGACCGGACACCGGCCTCATACAGTTGATGCTGAAGACAAACTGTGTAGGTGCTTTCTAGCAGGCCCGGACCGAGTTCAGTATCAACCCTCATGGCAGCGGTGATGATGGAGTGGCTGACTTCATTAGCGGAAATTCGTCTGATCGGTGCTGTGGCCATGCATCAATCGTCATCAATGAAGCCAGCTACTACTAGGTCAGATGTCACAATTACAAAGAAAAGGCATTAACCACAAAGGACACGAAGGTTCACTAAGGAAAATCGGGGGCAGTGAAGGCAAAACCGGGTTTTCCTTCGTGGACCTTCGTGTCCTTTGTGGTTAATGCCTTTGATTCTAGCTTAGGTTCTCGAAGATCCCGGCGGCGCCCATGCCGCCGCCGACGCACATGGTCACCAGCCCGTACCTCGCGTTGCGGCGCTTCATCTCGCGAATGATTGTGGCGGTCAGCTTGGCTCCGGTGCAGCCTAAAGGATGGCCCAGCGCAACCGCTCCGCCGTTGGGATTCACACGCTCGGGATCGAGTCCCGCCTCTTGGATCACTGCCAAAGACTGCGCGGCAAAGGCTTCATTCAATTCGATCACGTCGATGTCTGCCAGCTTGAGTCCGGCCATCTTCAGCGCTTTCGGAATGGCAAAGACCGGGCCGAGACCCATTTCTTCGGGCTTGTATCCTGCGGTAGCAAACGAAACGTATCGCGCCAGCGGCTTGATCCCTAAGTGCTTAGCACGATCTGCAGACATGACCACGGCCGCCGCAGCGCCGTCGGACATCTGCGACGAATTGCCCGCGGTTACTGTGCCCTTGGCGTGGAATGCCGGCTTGAGCGAGAGCAGCGCTTCGAGCGAAGTGTCCGCCCGCGGGCCCTCGTCAACTTTGAAAGTGATCTCTTGACGTTTCGGTTTCGAGCCGTTCGGCGTAGTGAAGCTCACCGGCACGGGGACGGTCTCGTCGGCGAATTTGCCAGCCTGAATTGCAGCCAGTGCTTTTTGATGACTGCGATAGGAGAATTCGTCCGCCGCCTCGCGCGTGATGCCGAAGCGTTGCGCCACCCTCTCAGCAGTCAGACCCATGGAAAGATATGCATCGGGATAATGGTCGACCAGCCAAGGATTGGGCGAAATTTTGTGACCGCCCATGGGGATCATCGACATGGATTCGGTTCCCCCCGCCACGATAATCTCAGCCCCACCGCTCATAATGCGCTCCGCCGCCATGGCAATGGCCTGCAGGCCGGACGAACAGAAACGATTAATAGTCAGCGCCGAAACCTCAACTGGCAAACCAGCCCGCAGGGAAGCAATGCGCGCCACGTTCATACCTTGCTCAGCCTCGGGCATGGCGCAGCCCAGGATGACATCCTCGATTTCTTTGGCATCAACCTGCGGCACGCGTTCGAGCGCGCCCTTAATGGCGACCGCGGCAAGTTCATCAGGGCGGGTGGCGCGGAGCGTGCCTTTGAAGGCGCGTCCCACAGGCGTGCGAACGGAAGAAGCGATAATGACTTCACGCATAAAAAACTCCTCAGACTATTTTAGATCGTTGATGGATGATTTTCGATTGAATGATTAATTAGTCAACTTGACGTTAACCCTTCGACGTTTGACTATCCGTAACATGTAGCGTTACACTATACAAGTGATCAAGAGCTTCCGCCATCGGGGCGTGGAGAAATTCTTCCGCACCGGATCGAAAGCTGGAATTCAGCCGAAGCATGCGGGCAAGCTCCGTTTGCAACTATTTGCACTCGACAATGCCAAGCACCCCAGCGATATGAACGCTCCGGGATGGAAACTTCACCCACTAGCCGGGGCGTTCAAAGATCACTGGGCGGTCAGCGTCAGCGGAAACTGGCGTTTGACGTTCAAGTTTGAAGGCGAGGACGCAGTTCTCGTCGATTATCAAGACTATCACTGAGGAGTTCACCCATGCGCATGTACAACCCGCCTCATCCCGGTCAGGTCCTCCGCGAATATCTGGGAGAAACGGCTGTATCCACGGCAGCCGCACATCTACGGGTCACGCGCGTCACTCTGTCGCGCTTGCTGAACGGCAAGGCGGGAATCTCAGCCGCGATGGCCCTCCGTCTGGCCGCTGCCCTAGGCACCTCCCCGGAACTCTGGATGAACATGCAATCCCAGTACGACCTCTGGCGCGCCCGCCAAGCCCGGCAACCGGCAGTGCGGCGCTTCGCGCACGTTGCCGAAGGCTGAACCAATGCCTTACGCAAAAAGCAAAACGCGGACCGTTTCCGGTCCGGGGATCAGCCTGTCCAGCTATCAGAGTAATTATCACCGGGGCCGTGCTCTTTCGTCGAGCGCTCATGCAAAATCCTTGCTATTCGGAGCAAAGCGAGGAATCTGTATTTTCGGACGAGTCGCCGATTAACGCCTCGCACCACTCTTTCGCCTCCCATTCATGCTCGGTATCACTTGCCATCCTGCGATAGCCTTCCTCCAATAGCTTCTCGCTCCTCAGGTCTCGGATGCTGGCCATGCAAAGCCCGGCTGTACTTCCCCGTTGACTCCCTGCGCCCTCGAAGGGTTAACTAGCGAAAGTGTATCAACCTTCGCATACTAGTTCCTTAGCGTCTTTCCCGTCTTCAGCGTGTACTGAATCCGCTCTTGCGTCTTTTTCTCTCCGCACAGCGATTTGAATCCTTCGCGCTCCAGATCGAGAATATATTGTTCACTCACCGGCGTGCCCGGAGTCACATTTCCGCCGCACAGCACTTCGGCGATTTTCGTGGCGAGCTTCACTTCGTATTCGGTGATGTAGTCGCCCTGCCGCATGAGATGGACGCCCATCTTTAACGCGGCTAGGATGTTTTCTCCAGGCGCAGGAATGTCGGTGCGGGGCTGCGGAGGCTCGTATCCAGTGCGGACCATTTCCAGCGCACGGGCTTTCGCGTCACTCAGCACACGCTCGCGGTTCATGGTGATGGTATCGGAATCTCTCAAGAAGCCAAGGCCTCGGGCTTCATGGGCCGACGTCGCGACTTTCGCGGTCGCGATCGTCTCGAAGATTTTCTTCATGGCTTCCATCAGTTCGACAGATTCGGCTCGGCCGCCGGGTCGAATGGACTCCGCGCTGTCGACGGCACGCAGCAGCATTTCTTTGCAGCCGCCGGCTCCGGGGAGCAAACCGACGCCCACCTCGACCAATCCCATGTAAAGCTCGGCGTGGGGTTGCAGAGCGGGAGCGTGCAAAGAAATCTCCGTACCTCCGCCAAGGGTCAGACCGAAAGGCGCGGCCACCACCGGCTTTGCAGAGAACTTGATGGCCTGCGTCATTCCCTGGAAGGTGCGGATGGCGAGATCGACGTCGTCCCACTCTTCTTCCTGGATCGACATCAGCAGAAGCATGAGATTAGCGCCAACCGAGAAATTGGCGGCGTCATTGGTGATGACGAATGCGTCGAAGGCGTCGCCCGGGCCGCCGGACTTCAATGTTTGCGAGATGAGTTGCACGATGTCGCTGCCGATCGTATTCATCTTGGAATGAAACTCGATGCACGCCACGCCGTCGCCAAGGTCCACGAGAGACGCGCCGGAGTTTTTCTTCACCACGCCATTTGACTTCTTCGCCACTTCAACCGACCAAACACCGCTCGGGACCTTGACGGGCTCATAGTTTCCACTCTTCAGATCCCAATAGACGCGGCCCGAGGCAGCCTTGGGATCGTCCAGATACCAGGTCTTCTTGCCCGAAGCGAGCAATTGTTCGACATTGGCCGCGACCGGCCGATCTTCTTTCTTCATGCGCTCGACCGTGGCTTCTACGCCGGCAGCATCCCAAAGTTCGAACGGTCCTAGTTCCCAGTTGAAGCCAAGCCGCATCGCGCGATCGATCTCCACAATCGAATCAGAAATTTCCGGAATCCGATTGGCGGAGTAGGTCCAAAGATCAGACAGAGCCGACCACAGAAACGCTCCAGCTTTGTCGTTCTTCTGCGGAGCGCCGCCGTCGAGCCCCAGCAACATCTTCACCCGCGCGCCAGCCTGCTCCACGTTCTTGGCCATATCGAGGGCAGGGAACTTGGACTTTCGTCGCGGATGGTATTCGAGCGTCTTCCAATCAAGCGCGAGGCGTTCGTCTTCTTCTCCGCCGCCCTTCACCTTCTTATAGAAACCACCCTTGGTTTTATCGCCGAGCCATTTGCGTTCCAGCATCTGTCGATAAAAATCCGGCAGCCTGAGGTCGCCTCGCTCATCAAGCGGGACGGGCGCGTCGCCCGCCACCACACGGGTCATGTTCGAAACGACGTGCCCCAAAATATCCAGCCCGACTAGATCAATGGTGCGAAACGTCGCCGACCTCGGCCATCCCAAAGCCTGCCCGGTAAGCGCGTCCACATCTTCGATGCTCAGATCCATCTCCTGCATCAGCCGCATGACATTCAACACGGAAAAAGTTCCGATACGATTCCCAATAAAATTCGGTGTGTCCTTGGCCAGAACAATGCCTTTTCCAAGATGAATGTCGCAGAAGCGCGCAACCGCGTCGATGGAAGCCTGGTCGCTATCCGGAGTAGGGATAATTTCCAGCAGCCGCATATAGCGCGGCGGATTAAAAAAGTGCGTACCAAACCAGGCACGGCGAAAGTCGTCGGAGAATCCTTCCGCAATTTTTCCCACCGGCAGCCCGCTGGTATTGGTGGTGATGATGGTCCCGGGCTTGCGGATGGCCTCCACCTTTCTCAGCAAAGCCCGCTTGAGATCGAGGTTCTCGACCACCGCTTCGATGATCCAGTCCACGTCGGCCAGCCGCTTGAGGTCGTCGTCGAAGTTGCCGATGGTGATCAGCCGTGCCAGCGACGGCTCCATAAACGCGGCGGGCTTTGATTTTTTCGCCGCGTCCAGGCCGGCTGCGGCGATCTTGTTTCGAGCTGGTCCATCGGCGTCGGGCGGAACGATGTCGAACAGATAACTGGCGACACCCGCGTTCGCGAACTGAGCAGCAATGCGGGCGCCCATGGTTCCCGCGCCCAGGACAGCAACTTTATGAATATGTTTCATCGATCAAACTCCCATCCTGCAGACGCAGTCAGGCAAACCCAGAGACGCAGCCAGCTGAGTCTCTACACCGAAAGAATAAAAAGACTTGTTCCAGCAGTTTATCTGCAAGCAGTTTATTTAGCACCCCGTCGTTCTTGCCAACCCTGATCATACGGATGGACCACGAACATCTGGGAGGAAACTGGAAAGGCTCCAAAAATACCGCTGGCGCGTGCCGCATTAGATGTGGGGTGAGGATGGCAGCGGCACGCGCCTCAATCAAGTTGAGTTCAACATAGACTCCGTGCGAAGTGGAGTCAAGGTTAGATATCACACATGTGCGTGACGACTGGGCGCGCCTGGCCTCACTGAAACTCCGGATGACCCGCCAGATAAGCCTGTGCCCGGCGAACCATATCCTTCTCGCCTCGGTAGGCCAGCTTTCGCACCGCATCTTCCAGCGGAATCCACAACGCCTGCTTCACCTCAATCCGCATCTCGGGGGCGATTTCATCGATTTCGCCAGACTCATAGCGAAACAGATAAAAGCTGACAATCTTGAAAACCCGTTCTTTGCCTCCCCAGGTGCGCACGTAAGCGTACTTAATGTCTCCAAGCTTCGTGACCGGGACGGCGGTCAGGCCCGTCTCTTCGACCACCTCGCGGACAGCCGTTTGCTCCGGCTTTTCTCCGGGGTCGACCAATCCCTTGGGCAAGGCGAGTAACATTTTTTGCGCTGTTTTCTTCTTAGCGGAACCGGCACCGACCGCGGGAAGCTCTTTGCAAGGTTCAATCACGGCCAACTGCCATCCGTCCGGCGTCTGCCGCACCACCACTCCACCGGCGGAGATCTCTCGCACCATTCTCTCAACTTATCAGAAACACAGGAGTTAGTCATCGTCCCCCGACCGGCCTCGTAACTTGGGGTAACCAATATCCGTAATCTGGCGCAGCCGCGGCGGCCATGAAACGATTGCTCTTGAACTGGCATCTTACTTGCACATTTGGCCTGGGGTGTTGGGCCGAATGTGGCGGACTTGGGTTTAGACAATTAGCCGGGCAGAGCCGGGATGGATGTGAGGTCCCTGTGAAGAGTCTGGATAAGATTATTCGTTCGGTGCAGGCGTTTGGACGCGGCCTTTCGGGGCAGCCCTCAAGCCTGGGCTCACGACACAGCAGCGTCGGGATCGGCCTAGCTCTGGGTGGAGGCTTTGCCCGCGGGATCGCTCACGTTGGCGTGCTTAAAGTCTTCGAAGAAGAGAACATCCCAATCCGCTACATCGCTGGCACCAGCGTAGGCGCTCTCATCGGCGCTGCCTACTGCAGCGGGATCTCGGCTGCGGAACTGGAGCAAGTCGCTTCCCGCGTACGCTTCAAACACATTGCGCGTTGGACGCTCTCGCGCTATGGTTTCGCCAGCAACCAACGCATGATCGGTTTCCTGAACCAGCTCCTGAAAGTCAAGACATTCGAAGAGCTGCGCATCCCGTTAGCGGTGACAGCTACGGATTTCTCCACTGGCGAGGGGGTAGTATTTCATTCCGGGCCGCTGATCGATCCAGTGCGCGCCAGTTGTGCCTATCCAGGAATGTTCCTGCCGGTAAAGATTCGCGGGCGCTTCCTGATCGACGGCATGTTGTCGCACACCGTACCCACGCGGCCGCTGCGCCAGATGGGAGCGGAGCGTGTGCTGGCCGTGCATCTGAAGGGCAAATGGACCGACGGCGAGGGCCCCCGCCATCTTTTCGATGTGATCGGGCAATGTTTCGCTATCGCCCAGGAGATGAACAGCAGCCAGTGGAAGTCCGCGGCCGATCTGGTGATCGAACCTGACGTCAACGGTTACAAATACGACGCCTTCGAACACAGCGTCGCGCTGGTCCGAGCCGGGGAAATAGCCGCCCGCGCCGCGCTTCCAGAGATCCGGAAGTGGCTGCAAACCGAAACCCAGCAGAAGACGGCAAGAGTAGCCCGCCCCGCCACAGTCTCCGCGGACTAAATTACGCAGGAACAACCGCCCCGGGTTTCCTTCGTGTCCTTTGTGTTAAGGCATTTAAAGGCGTCAACCACAAAGGACACGAGGGTATACAAAGGAAGCACGAAGAGCGCGAGACCCTCAAAGCTGACAGCTGATAGCTGCCCCTCTACTTCATCACCCCGCGCTGCGCAATCCCAATATTATCCCGCGACGTGTTCTTGACCAGATACATCATTTCATCCGCCTGCCGGATAATATCGTGCGGCGTCTTGGCATCATGCGGATAAGTCGCGACCCCCATCGAAGCCCGCACATTCAAATTCAATCCTTCTTCTTTGCAGAACATGCTGGTACGCAGGCTGTCGCGCAAACGTTTTGCCACCACCAACGCGGAATCTTTCCCAGTCTGCGGCAACAGCACCACAAACTCATCGCCTCCATAACGAAAGGCATAGTCGATCAAGCGCAACTGCGCTTTAATCAGATACCCAATTTCAGCCAGCAGCTTGCTCCCAACCAAATGCCCATTGGTATCGTTGACCTGCTTGAAATGATCCAGGTCAATAAACACGACTGTAAATTCGTAACCAAATCGCGACGAGCGGTAAACCTCAGTTTCCAATGTCTTATAAAGATGCCGCGCGTTGTAAAGCCCCGTGCAATCGTCGGTGATGGTGAGTTCCTGAATCTTCTCCACCGCCCGCGCATTTTCGATGGCAATGGCCGCGTAATCGCACAAAGACTGCAGAAAGAAAATCTCCTGATCCCCGAAGTGCTCCATGTCCACGTTCACCAGTTGAATCACCCCCAGCACACGCAACCGCGACTGCACCGGGAAGCACACAATCGAACGGGTCTCCCACTTCGTCATCTCATCAATGCGTTTGGCAAACCGCGGATCCGTCATCACATCGGGAACCACCAGCCGCTCCCCATGTTTCGCCACATACCCGGCAATGCCCTCGCCCACTTTCAGCCGAATATTCTTCAAGGCCTCCGAAGCCGTGCCCACCGCAATCGCGAAGTAGAGTTCGTCGCGTTCGTCATCGACCATGAGCAACGACCAGGTATCAGGACGGAAATATTCCGCCATCTTTTCCATGATGGTCTGCAGGATGGAGTCGAGATCGAGCGACGAGGTCAGTGCCTTGGCCACATCGTGAAAGATGGTCAGTTCTTGACTCTGCCGATTGTGATCGGCTTCGGTGACCCTGGTCATCAACCGCAACCTCGCATCTAGAGCGGGAGTATTAAAATTATAAGCGGCCTCCAGAACGCCGGGCAACGAACCAAGGTAACCCGAACCCGTAAAGGCACGTCCAGCCTTGGGTTATAGAACGACGGGCGAGAATTATGGTCCAAAATGGAGCGACGGGCATCTCCCCAATCCAGCGAAGTAATGCTCTGCAGTTGCTTGGGAGGAAATGCGCCGCGGTTTTAGTTTAACCCTCCGTGCAGCGGCTTCCGCCTTTCCCCTTTGCGTCTCTCAACTCCGCGACGTTCTATCTGCGCTTTCCTGGGAAGGTGCGAGATCGTTTGTTTAGCCTCATCCACCATTTCCTTCAAATGATCGAGCTGCCCGCGAAGTGCGTTCCTCAATTCGGAAAACACCCGATTAAACTCCTCAGGGTCATCGACGCTGACCGCCTTGCTGCAAAGCAGACTAATGCGTTCTTGCAAAGGGGAGAGGGTCACGGTCCAGCTACCATGCCACAACTCGCCGCAATGTTCGATACCGTACACACCGTAGATGCCCCTAGAAGCCGGCTCTTGCTCGTGTAGGGACGGGCCCGTCCACTCACGGAGCAAACCTCCGCAGCCTCTCGCAAACACTCCAATACCAACGCCTCAACTTCGCTCTTTATTCGCTATCTTTACAGCGCTGTTACAATGCCTAGTCTCATCGAATGCAAGAACTTTTGGGATCATAAACACGTATCTGTCAGGTAGTGTTAGGGTTGAGGCGCAAGGCTCCGGAACGCCCATTCGCCTCAACTGGGATGCCGGGAGTTCCAGGAGTGCAAAGTTTTGGAAGACGCGCAAGTCGCCGCCATGCTGGTACACCGCTGTCTTGCGGGCGACGCCTCTGCGTGGGAGGAAATCGTGCAGCGCTACCACCGCCGCATTTACAACATCTGCTATCGCTTTGCCGGCTCCGGCGACGATGCCCAGGATCTCACCCAGGAAGTTTTCATCAAGATGTATCGTACCCTTCAGTCCTACGACGTCGACCGCGGAGCGTTCATGACTTGGGTAACCACCATCACGCGAAACCTGCTGGTCGATCACTTTCGCAAGAGCAAGCAGGATCGCATGACCGATTCGCTGGATACGCCGGCTTCGGAGCACGAAGATGCCATGCCGTTAAGCGAACAAATCCACGATAATGCGCTCACCCCGGATGTGCGCGCCCAGAGCCGCGAGGTCAAGGAGACGGTACACAAAGCACTACAGAAGCTGTCTCCCGATCTGCGCGAGGCCGTCATTCTGCGAGATCTGCAAGATATGGATTACAAGGAAATTGCCACCGTACTCAAGGTTCCGGAAGGAACCGTGAAGTCCAGAATAAACCGCGGGCGAGCGGAACTTGCGCGCCTGCTACAACGTACATATAAACAGGTGATGTAATGGCGGCTGATCACAAGAACGGGATGCAGTGCAGCGAGTTCGACGCTCTTCTGAGCGAAGCCCTCGACCAGCGCTTAACCGGAGACCAACTGGAGCGCTTCCAGGCTCACGCCCGGGTCTGTCCGACCTGTGGGCCGCTGCTCGCGGAAGCCGATGCCGGCCTGCGCTGGTTGCATGAACTCGTCGAAGTGGATCCTCCGGTCAACTTGATGGATAACATCCTGGCCGCTACCACTGGCCTCGATACCGCCCGCGTGCACGGAGCTGCGGCAGCTCGAACTCAGATTTCCTGGTTCGAGCGCATGCAAGCCTGGTTGAGTGCCGTGGCCAGCACAATCCTCGGCGTTGCCAAGCAGCCACGCTTTGCCATGTCGTTTGGCATGGCATTCTTTTCTCTCTCCATTACTATGAGTATGGCGGGCGTCAAGTTAGGCGACCTGCGCCATGCCGATCTGCGGCCGAGCGCCATCAAGCGCGACTATTACGAGACTTCCGGCAGACTCGTGAAGTATTACGAAAATATCCGCTTCGTCTACGAGCTCGAATCGCGCGTGCGTGAATTCAAACGAGCCACCATGCCCGCCGAACCCGCACCACAAGAGCAAGAGCAACAGCGAGAGGAAGACAAGGACAAGCATCGCCGGAACGACAACACCAGTGGACAGCCCGAACCCAGACAGGATCGCAACTACAGTCAAGAGGGGGGCCAAGTCGTGCTTGCCTCCCTTAACGACGACCCACCTGTAGTGATACTGGCCACACACAGGAGGTTTTCATGAACTGCGCCAACCATCCCGATATTGCGCCCGTGGCGTATTGCCGCACTTGCGGCAAGCCGCTGTGCGCGAATTGTACACGCGACGTAAAGGGTGTGATCTATTGCGAGAACTGCTTGGCCGACCGCCTGCAAGGCGTCCAGCCCGCAGCCGTGACACCCGCAGCAGGATTCGTTCCAACCGCCGCGCCCATCGTGCCAAGCTCTGGCCCGAACCCGGCCGTGGCAGGCATTCTCGCCGGTTTCTTCCCCTTCGGCGTAGGCGCGGTTTACTGCGGACAATATGCCAAGGGGCTGGCGCACCTTGTGGTCTTCACCCTGTTGATCTGGGGCGAGACGGTCACCGACAACGCCGGCGTGAATACAATTCTTGGCTTCGGCATCGCTTTCTTTTACGTATGGCAGATCATCGACTCGATCCGTACCGCCAAGGCCATTCAGATAGGGCAGCCCGCACCCGACCCGTTCGGACTCGCTCAGGCTTTTGGCGCCGAGCCAGCACAGCCTGGACCGGCGATGCAGCCGGCGCAAGCACTAGAAGGAACCCACCCCTCCAGAATTCCCACGACAGCCGTGGTTCTGATCGGTCTCGGCGTCCTCTTCCTGCTGCAGACCGCAGGCGTCTTTCAATTCGGATGGGACCGCCTCTGGCCCTTCTTTCTGATCGGCCTGGGAATTTGGATGTTCGCCGTCCGCCTGGGCTGGGTTAATTCGCGGCGCAGTTCGTACTACCGAGTCGGTCGCAGACACAGTTTTGTCGGTCCAGTCGTGTTAGTTACCGTGGGATTTCTTTCGCTTCTCGAGGACATGAATGGTCCCCGCTGGCACCGCACTTGGCCGGTGCTGCTTCTCGCCATCGGCATCACCAAGCTGCTGGAGAGCAAGACTCCACCACCGCCGCCGTCCATTCCACCGGAAGCGGGACCAACCGGCCCGCTGACCACTGACGTCCAGATGCCCTCGAGCGAGGTTCGCAATGGTTAGCCCGGTACAAGTGCCTCCTCCTCCGCCGCGCTACCGGCGCTCGATGTCGGGTCCGATCATCCTCATCGCCGTAGGCGTTGTGTTCTTACTAGGCACGATGGGCTTGCTCGACTGGCACAACCTTGGCCACTGGTTCGCCCACTATTGGCCCCTGCTGCTCATTATTGCGGGCGTGATCAAGCTGATCGAATATCAGCAGGCGCAACGGCAGGGCGCTCGCGCTCCTGGGCTCAGCGCAGGTGGAATTTTTCTGATCATCGGCATCATCATTTGTGGGCTGATTGCCACCCAGGCTTCCCACGTCAATTGGGGAGAGCTTGGAAATCAAATTAATATCGACGACGGCGACGACTTTCCCATCTTCGGATCGAAATTTAATTATGACGACCAGCTTACTCAAGCCTTCCCCGCCGGAGCCAGCCTGCGCGTTACCAACACTCGCGGCGCGGTGAACGTCAGTGCTTCCGAGGACGATCAGATTCGCGTCGGGGTCCATAAGCGCATCAGCGCGGAAAGCCAGAGCGAAGCCGATAAGTGGAACGCCGGCACCAAGCCGCAGATTACCGTCAGCGGAAGCGTGGTCACGCTGAATGCCAACAATCAAGGCGCGGGCGATCATTGGGTCGCGGAAGATCTCGACATTTCTCTTCCCCGCAAGGCTGCCGTCGTGGTTTCCACCCGTTACGGCGATGTCAGCGTCATCGGCCGCGAAGGCAACGTCGACATCACCAGTCAACACGCCGACGTCACCGCCACCGACATCAACGGCAAAGTCAGCCTCAATCTGGATCACAGCGCAGCCCGAATCTCGCAAGTCTCTTCCGACGTCTCCATCGGAGGCCGCGCCAACGATGTCTCCATCGAGGACGTCAAGGGCGCTTTGCACCTCGACGGCGAGTTCATGGAGAGCCTGAAGCTCTCGAAGATCAGTCAACCGGTCATGTTCAAGTCGTCGCGCACCGATATGGATTTTTCCCGCCTCGACGGCGATCTCGATCTCGACTCCGGCGATTTGCAAGCTTCGGATGTGATCGGCCCCCTCCGCCTCAACACCCGATCAAAAGATATTCGTTTGACCGGCGTCTCCGGCGACATACGCCTGCAGGATGAAAATGGATCGATCGAACTGCGCGTGAACAAAATTGGCAGCACCCAGATCGACAACCGCAAAGGCGATGTCCAGATTTACCTTCCCGACAAAGCCGGCTTTCAGGTCGACGCCCGCGCCCGCAATGGAGAAATCCAGACTGATTTCGATCAATTGAAAGTCGACGACTCGAACGACTTGGCCGTCGCCACCGGAACCGTCGGCGGGGGTGGGCCACGCCTCGTAATCAACAACGAGCACGGAACCATCGAAATCCGTAAAGCCTCGTCCGCCGAAGAAAACTCAGAAGAATCCGCGCCCCCCAAGCCCCCCAAAGCGCCGCACGCGCCACCCGCCCCGAAGACCCCACAAGTCACCGAAAACTAATTCGGTCCTGATGGAGCGACGGGCGTCCTCGCCCGTCCAGGCGGAGCAAAGCTCCGCAGCGCCTGAGGCCACTACCATACTCTGGGGTTACGTCGCGAAGCGCTCCAGTCTGCCCGTTAGAGCCATGATTCCGAGTTGCAGCAGAAACGAAGCCATCGCCAAGCTGCAGGACGGCGCAAGAATGCAGCGCGCAAGCCGTCGAGCCGCATGCCCGCAATACCACAAGAAACCCGCACAAATCACCAAGACAAATCGTAACCACCCGCACCAACCCCGGCAATTCCCTACAATCTCCCATTGAATCCCTCTCCGCGACCCTCTGCCAAAAAAGGAACTCCACTCACTGGCTAGTACCTTCGGTCCGATCCAAAAAGATTGCGCCTCCGTCAGTTCTCTGTTAGCCTTTTACCGACCGCAAAAAAAGAAACGCATTTCGTGTGGCCGTTGTGCGCTGAGTGATGCATGCCGATTTGAAGCATGGCTGACTGACGCGTGCTCATCGATCCCCCGCCAGACGTAACGCCCATAGTTTGCAAGGAGAAAACGCTTGTCCAAGAACCGCCATTTATTTACCAGTGAATCCGTAACCGAAGGACATCCCGATAAAATCGCCGACCAGGTTTCCGATGCCATCCTCGACGCCTGCCTCACCGACGATCCCTCCAGCCGCGTAGCCTGCGAGACCTTAACCGCAACCGGCCTGGTAGTCATCGCCGGCGAAATCACCACCAAAGCCTACGTCGATTTCCAAAGCTTGGTCCGCGGAACAATTGCCGCCATCGGCTACAACAACGCCCTCTACGGTTTCGATTCCAACACCTGCGCCGTAATCTCCAGCATCAACAAACAATCCGGCGACATAGCCCTAGGCGTAGACACAGGAGGCGCCGGCGACCAGGGAATGATGTTTGGGTATGCTTGCAATGAGACTCCGGAATTGATGCCGGCGCCCATTTCTTTTGCGCACAAGCTTACGATGCGATTGTCGGAAGTTCGCAAGCATGGGAAGCTTCCTTACTTGCGGCCGGACGGCAAGTCGCAAGTCACGGTGGAATACGACGCGCATCGCAAGCCGGTGCGGGTCGATGCGGTGGTGGTTTCTACGCAGCATTCCGAGACGGTTGGCAACGACGAACTTCGCAGCGACATTCTCCGGCACGTAATTCAGGCCACAATTCCGGCTCATCTCCTCGACGAAGATACCAAGTACCACATCAATCCCACGGGGCGCTTTGTGATTGGCGGGCCCATGGGCGATACCGGATTGACCGGGCGCAAGATTATCGTCGACACCTATGGCGGCATGGGGCGGCACGGCGGCGGCGCTTTCAGCGGTAAAGATCCGACCAAGGTCGATCGCTCGGCTGCCTATATGGCGCGTCACATTGCGAAGAACATTGTTGCGGCAGGGCTGGCGGATCGTTGCGAAGTGCAACTGGCATACGCCATCGGCGTAGCCGATCCGGTGAGCGTGTTGGTGGATACGTTCGGAACCAGCAAAGTCGATCCGACGATTATTTCGGAACTGGTGCGATCGCATTTCAAGCTGACGCCCAAGGGAATCATCGATTCTCTGAATCTGCGGCGGCCGATTTACTGCAAGACCGCGGCTTACGGACACTTCGGGCGCAGCGATCCCGACTTCACGTGGGAGTTAACCGACAAGGCGGCGAAGCTGGCCAGCGATGCCGGCCTGCGACAGCCGGTCGCGGCTCACAAGTAGATTTTCGTTGGTCCCACCCTTTCGCAGAGAACGCGAAAGAGTGGGGCACCCGCGGTTCACAAGGGAAGTTTCCCAAAGATCAGATTTCCGGGGTTTAGAATCGAGATCAATTCAGCGCCACAGAGGAGAAGTAATGTCGAGCACGCCAACGCAATTGCATTCTGACATTAAAGGCATTGAGTTTGCCGATCTGGGCAAGAAACGCATCGAGTGGGCCAACCAGTCGATGAAAGTTCTGCAGATCATTCGCAAGGAATTCATCAAGAACCAGCCGCTGCAGGGCATCCGCATCTCGGCCTGCCTGCACGTCACCGCGGAGACGGCGAATCTGGCCATCACCCTTCGCGACGGCGGCGCCGACATGGTGCTGTGCGCCTCGAACCCGCTTTCCACCCAGGACGATGTCGCTGCCAGCCTGGTGCGCGACCACAACATTCCGGTCTTCGCCATCAAAGGCGAGGACAACGACACTTACTACAGCCACATCCTCGCGGCCATCGATCACCGGCCGCACATCACCATGGACGACGGCGCCGACCTCGTAACTATTCTGCACACCAAGCGGCAGGACGCCCTCACCGACGTGATTGGCGGCACGGAAGAGACTACGACCGGCGTGATCCGGCTGCGGGCCATGGCCAAGGAAGGCGTGCTGCGCTTCCCCATCGTCGCGGTGAACGACGCCGACACCAAGCATCTTTTCGACAACCGTTACGGAACCGGGCAGTCGACGATTGATGGCATCATTCGTGCCACCAACTTCCTGCTGGCGGGATCGAAGTTCGTGGTTGCCGGCTACGGCTGGTGCGGACGCGGGCTGGCCAGCCGGGCTCGCGGCAACGGAGCTGAAGTCATTATCACCGAAGTCGATCCCACGAAGGCTCTGGAAGCGGTGATGGACGGATTCCGCGTGATGTCGATGACGGAAGCGGCCAAGATTGGCGATGTGTTCTGCACCGTGACCGGCAACAAGAGCGTCCTCACGAAAGACCATTTTGAACTGATGAAAGACGGGGCAATCATTTCGAATTCGGGACACTTCAACGTCGAGATCGATATTCCCGCGCTGGAGAAGCTGTCTTCGTCGAAACGCACTACGCGCACTTCCGTCGAAGAATATTCGCTGAAAGATGGACGCAAGATTAATCTGCTCGGCGAAGGCCGTTTGATTAATTTGGCCGCCGCCGAGGGGCATCCCGCGTCCGTGATGGATATGAGCTTCGCCGACCAGGCGCTCTCGGTCGATTACATGGTGAAGAACCACAAGTCGCTCGAGAAGAAGGTCTACCGCGTGCCCGATGACCTGGATAAGCGCGTAGCCAAGCTGAAGCTGGAGTCGATGGGAATCAAGATCGACAAGCTCACGCCGGAGCAGGAAGAGTATCTGGCGGGGTGGAGTGAGGGGACGTAGTTCAGCAGTTAGCAGTTAGCACTCAGCATTCAGTCACACCGGGGGGGCGCTTGCCGCCCCTTTTGCTTTTGGGCGCGTTTTTGACGAGAGAGTCTAATGTAGGCGCGAGCGTCCTCGCTCGCGCTCCCGCGTCGTGCTTAGTATTGCTTAATCATGCTATATAATATGCATATATGAGAAGCACAAAGACACTCTCGGTGACTCTGCCTCCGGATATGTTTAAGCGGGCTCAATCGATTGCGAAAAAAGAGAGCCGCACTATGAGCGAGCTGATCAGGGAGGCACTGCGCCACTACGAGCGCCGATCCTGGTGGGATGAGGTCAATGAATGCGGGCGGGAAAGGGCGGAGCGGCGAGGCATTCGCGAGCAGGATGTAGACCAGCTAGTACACGAAGTTCGAGCCACTGGAAAAAGAGCTGCCAGGAAATAGATGCGCATTGTGGCGGACACGAACGTGATCGTGTCGGCGCTGGTGTTCGGCGGCGTGCCTCGGCGGGTTCTGGAGTTGGCCGATAGTGCGGTCTGTGAGCTTTTTTATTCGGAAGCCATTCAGATTGAGGTCCGGCGAGTGCTGTTGGAAAAATTCGGCTGGAGCGAGGCGAAAGTGGACGAAGTGTTGCCGGGGCTATGGAAGATGGGCGGACTAGTAATTCCGCAAGAAGAGGTGAATGCGGTGTTCGACGACTCGGACGATAACAGGATTCTTGAGTGTGCGTTATCTGCAGGCGCGACCTTCATAGTTTCGGGAGATCGGCATCTGCTGCGCTTGCGGAACTACAAATCCATATCCATCGTATCGCTGCGGGGAATTCCTGGAAAGGTGTCTCGGTCATTAGCGGTACCACTCGCAGCGTGATTTTCGGCATGGCGGAGGGCGACGCGCTGGAACTGGATTATGTCGATTACCACTGAGGAGGCTGAACCATGGCGATGAAGAATCCACCACATCCGGGCGGGTTGTTTTGCGCCAGTGTTTCGGGCCTTTGGGTTTTAACCATCACGCAAGCAGCCGCGGCTCTTGTCTGTGACATCTGACGGTTGCGAGGGAGCACGAGCGGGGACGCTGGCGCCTACATTCCCACAATGGGAGTGGGGGAATGTTTTTCTTTTGTAGAGTGCTCTTTTTGTGATTGCGGTGTGGCATAGTTAAAATCGAGTCGAAGAATAATGAACGCGGCCTTTCCGGGCCGCGTTTCTATTTGGAGACAGTTTCTTGGCACGGGGAAGGGTTGGGTAGCGAATATCTTATGAAAAATAACGGGATGAAGATCAAGCACCCCAAGTTGCGAGGTGAATGGGCGGAGATGTGTTTTATGACGCGGGCGGCGGAGCATGGTTTGTGCGTGACTCGGCCTTGGGGCGAGATGTCGCGATATGACTTTGCGGTGGAGTATAAGGGGCATTTTGCGCGGGTGCAGGTGAAGTCGACGATGTTTCTGGATCGCGGAGGCTACGTGGTTACGGTGCGCGGGTGGAGAGGGAAGTACACGGGAGATCCGTTTGATTTTGTGGCGGCTTATTTAATTCCGCTGGATATTTGGTACATCCTTCCGGGGGAAAGTTTCAAGATGCGGGGGAGCGTTGGGCTTTATCCGAAGTTGAAGAAGTCGAAATACGGTCGGTTTAAGGAGGCGTGGCATTTGCTGCGGGGAGCGGAGACGGTGGTTGATATTGAGGCTTGCGCAGAGGAGTTGGGTTTCGCTCAAGAGCAAGAGGCGGAATTCTTGCTGGCTTGATCGGCACGGCTGGAAACCGGGTTTCCCAACTGCACGGGCGAGGACGCTCGCGCCCACACTCTTAGGAAATGTTCTCTGTGGTGTCTGGGATCAAGGGGGCGATTGCCGATGCGTTGCCGTTTGTGGCTTCGGGGATTGCGGGCTTGGGTGGGCCATCCTTTACGGGAATATCTTTGACCGAAGTATCGAGGATGCGGCTGTTCAGGCAATAGAGCGCGAGCTCAAGACGGTCGGCGACGCCCAGCTTGTCATAAACTTTGCGCAGATAATTCTTGACCACCTGTTCGGTGGTTCCGACGCGGGTGGCAATTTCCTTGTTCTTCATCCCCTGGGTGACGCAGGAAACGATCAGGGCTTCTTTGGGGGTTAACTGCACTTTGGGCCGAGGGGCGCCGGCGCGCGAGCCTTGGGTGCGATAGGCTTCGAGCACCCACTGGGTGGCGCGGCCGTCTAACCATGGCTCACCCTTTGAGACTTTGCGCAGGCAGTCAACCAGCAGCTCGGGCTCAACCTCGCGGGAGACGATGGCGTGCACGCCGCGGCGAAACAGCTCCAGAGTGAGGTCTTGATCGGGTTCGGTGGTCACCACGACGAGCTTTAGCGCCGGGGTCTGGCGCAGCAGGTCGGCAACTGCTTCGATTGGGTTCGAGGCGATGGCAGCTTCGAAGAGCATGACATCAGCGGTGAATTTCTTAGCTGCGGTTAAGCTTTGGGCCAGGGTTTCGGCTTGTCCCACGACGCGAACGTCATCTTCCAGAGCGAAAATCTTGCGCAGTCCGGCGCGAAAGATCGCCTGCGTGTCAGCTACGATTACGCGAATGAATTGGCCGCTGCCGTCAGCTGGTAGCAGCTGCTCGACATCGACTCTCGCGGTCATCGGAGTGCTTGCCATCAATCTCCTCGCTGGGCGCGGTCGAAACGATACTCGTCAATGACCACGCCAACACCGCGGCGGCCACTGTCTTCAAAACTACGAACTACGCGGCCGCGGCAATCCAGCCGTACATCGGCCTCGGCGCCGACGACATCGGCGGGGAGGGAGATGGTGAAGTCTATCATTGAGCCGATCGGCATTTCGGAATCGACCATCTGAAACAAAACGCCGTTGGCGGAAATGTTCTGAGTTTCCGTATGGCTCTCGCCTGTCTTCGATTTTACAGAAATCGGCAGCTTGATCGGAAAGCGCTTCGCACTCTGCACTTCCTCATAATGCGCGCGGTTGGTTTTGGGGTCGGCCGCTTCCTTGGCTGAGGCCTGCGAGGTGGGCGAGGCGTCTTTTTCTTCCGGGAGGCTGGCGGAATCCCCGTTCTTGACGAATGGGCCAATGTTATGCATTACGAGCGAAGACTACACCCCGGAACCAGCCGTGCAAAGTTACCGAAGTCATGGCACTGTTAGAGTTAAATTCTTTTGGGTCATGAACTTGCGGGGGAGTTGTGGATTGTTCGTGAGCACCGTCACAGAGCAGTTGGCATTTAGCAGTTAGCATTTGGCCCTTAAGGCGAGGTTCCCGCATGAAGGACCTTAGAAACTTGAAGGTTTGGGAGAAGGCCGATTGTTTGACTTTAGCAATCTATGAAGTCAGCAGTCCGATTTCCACGGCAAGAACTCTTTGGGTTGACTAGCCAGATGCGTCGATGCGGCGCGTCTGTCGGCGCAAATATCGCGGAGGGCTGTGGCAAACGCGTCAACAACGAATTTCAGCGCTACTTGCAGATCTCCTCCGGCTCGGCTAGCGAACTGGACTATCATTTGTTGTTGGCACGCGACTTGGGATTTCTCTCCGACGTGGATTATCGGCGACTTGCGGGCGGCGTTGTTGCAACTGAGGAAAATGCTTACTTCGTTGCTCCAAAAAGTACAAAGCGAACGTCTTGCTGGCTGAGTGCCAAGTGCTGAATGCTAAGTGCTGATTCTAGAATTTTGTCACTTCCGTGAAATTAAAGTCTCGCACTTTCATGGCTGGTACGACCATGTCGAAGGATTCCTCGCCGCTGGCACGGACGGGAGTGCCCATGCTTTCGACGTTGGACAGCATTTGAATCAGGCTTTGATTGAAACGGAAATTGCGAACTCCGTGACGGATTTTGCCGTCTTCCACATAGAAGGTGCCGTCCCGGGTCATGCCGGTAAGGATTTTTTCGTAGGGATCGACTTCGCGGATGTACCAGAGGCGGGTGACCAGGACGCCGCGTTCGGTGGAGGCAATCATTTGATCGACTGAGGTCGGCTTGGGCGTTTCGCCGAATACGATGTTCATGGGGGCTTCGCCCATTTCGTTGGGGAGGGGGAAGCCGTGTCCGGTGGGCGCGACGGGACCGATTTTGTCTTTGTGTTCCGAACGCTGCATTTTCTGGGCGGTGGCGCGGGCGTAGACGAGGCGCTTGATCACGCCGTTTTCGACCAGTTGCACTTTCTGGCGGCGCACGCCTTCTCCATCGAATGGAACGCCGGATTGCAAAGGGTGGGCCACGTCGTCCCGGATATTGATGTTCTCGCCGAAGAGTTTGGTTCCGACGCGGTTATTCAGGAACGAGCGCTGGTCGAGGATGGCCAGTCCGCCAAAGTCAAAGAACATGAAGCCGACGATGTCGAGCACGGCGGCGGGTTCGAGAATGACGGTGTATTTTCCGGCGGGAATCTCGCTCGGCTTGGCCGATTCAATTGCTTTGTGGGCTGCGATTTCCGCAAGGGCAGTGGCGTCGAGGCTCGCGACGTTGGGGGAGTTGGATTTCTGCCATCCTGAAGAATCGGGCGCCAGCATGGTGATGGAAATCTCTGAAGAAGTTTGCGTGTGCCAGTGGTTCAGGCCGCGAGAGTTGAAAACAGCTTCCACTGATTCCGAAGTTGAGACGATGCCGGCGGTGGTGAGTTTATGTTGGTCTGCAATCGAAACAATTTTCTTGACAGTTTCGGCGCGCTGCTGGGGCGTGATGGCAGCGGTTTCCGCGAAGTGGCGGGTGGGCAAAGTTTCACTGGGCGCGCCATACGAGTCGGGGACGGGCAAGAGGTCGGGATCCGGATGTTGGACTTTTGCCAGCCTCTCCGACGATTGCACGACTCGTCTGAGGCTTTCATCGTCAAGTTTGTTCGTGGTCGAGCGGGCGGTGCGTCCGCCAAACACGGTTCGCACGGAGACGGCATAATTTTCTTCGGCTACATTCTGATGGACGATATTGTTGGCGAAGCGAGTGAGGGCGCTCTTTCCACCAGAGAAGAGAACCTCGACTTCGTCGGCGGTCGAGTGCTTCCTGATGCGTTCGAAAATGTCGGCGGCTTGATTTGTAGTAAGCATTCAAGAGTCAGCAATTAGCATTTAGCATTTGGCCCTGAAATTGTGTGTATCGGAATAACGACGCGGGGCTAAGTGCTGATTGCTAAGTGCCGAATGCTTCTTCTCACGTTCCCTTATACGCGCTTCCTACCGTAATGCTGCGAAACCTTGCGGGGGCTGCGCCGTGGCCCGTTCCCATTACTTGTTGGGGCTGGCCTTTGCCGCAGTGCGGGGTGCCCCACACTACCCACTCGTCGCGGGAGCAGATCGCATCCATCGAGTTCCAGAATTCCGTTGTGATTCCGGAATACGACGGGTTCTTCAACATGCGGGTGCGCTTGCCGTTCTTAATCTCCCATCCCATTTCGCAGCTGAACTGGAAGTTGTAGCGCTTGTCGTCGATCGACCATGATTTGTTGGTCTCCAGGTAAATGCCATCATCGGTGTCGGCAATGAGTTGCTCGCGCGTCAGCGGTTTCTCGCCGGGAAGAATACTGATGTTGGTCATGCGGATAATCGGCAGCCGGTTCCAGCATTCAGCGCGCAGGGTTCCGCCCGATCGATTCATTCCGATGTTGTGCGCGGTTTCGCGGGAACTCAGATAGCCGGTGAACAAGCCATTGGTGATGATGGGCGTGCACTGCGCGGGCACTCCTTCTTCGTCGAAGGCGAAGGTCCCTAGGCCCGGCCCGTGCTCCTGGCGTGCGTCGGCGACGATGTTTACCAGGTCGCTGCCGTAACGCAGAGTGCGTAGTTTGTCCAAAGTGAGAAACGATGTCCCCGCGAAGTTCGCTTCCATACCCAGCACACGGTCGAGTTCGATAGGATGGCCCACCGATTCGTGAATTTGCAGTCCGAGCTGCGAACCGTCGAGGATGATGCTGAACACGCCTTCGGGGCACTGCTCCGCTTTGAGCAGCGCGACCGCTTCTTCGCCCACGCGGCGGGCGTTTTCCAGTAGCTTCAACTCGCCAATCAGTTCGTATCCTTTGTTCTGCCACTGTCCGCCGTAAGAATTGGGATACGAGCGCTTCTGAATCTCGCTTCCAGCAAAGGCGTAGGCAGCGTAGCCAACTCCGGTGGTGTACTTCGTTTGATGAATGTTCGCGCCTTCAGAAGAAACGAACCATTGTTCTTCGCGACGGAAATTCATATTGGTTTCAGCCAGGGTTACGCTGGCAACCGAGCGCAGTTCAGCGTCAATCTTGAGCAGCAGATCGATGTTCTGCTCGACCGAAGTCGTAAAAGGATCGATCTGAAAAGGGGTGGTCCACTCTGCGCTGACGGGCTTTTCCGGAGCGAGTTCAATGTCGCGTTGCTTCACCCGCGAGGACGCCTTTGCGATGTCGACGGCCTGCGCAGCTGTAGCTTCGACGGCGGCGCGGCTCAAATCGTCAGAGGCGGCAAATCCCCAGGCGCCGTCGGCAATGACGCGGATGCCGATGCCGAACGACTCGGAATCGGACGCGCCACCGACTTTGCCGTTCTTGGTCGACAGCATGCGGCTGCGGTCGTCGGCAATGCGCGCGTCCGCGTACGAAGCACCGCGTTGTCTCGCGACGTTCAAGGCCCAGGAGGCGATGTCTTTCATGGCGCTTTATCAAATCTACCACGGAGCCACAGGGAGCACGAGACGCGACAAAGTCATTGCACACGGTTTTCATTCGGCCAGTGCGTAGATGCATTGCTGAGAGCCCTCGCTTCGCGAGAGCTCTGCTCGCTCAGGAGACCATTCTGCCCGATGAGATCCCAAGTCTTCGCCTTGCAGTTTCAGCGGCTCGGGCCATAGAATCAAAAAGGGCACGCGATGGCGGCGCATTTGGGCCATCGATTGAGAGATTCCTGCAGTAGCTTCCCACCAAACGCGCAGGCGCGGCAGATTCGTCGCGGGAGAGATGGCCGAGTGGCTGAAGGCGCACGCTTGGAAAGCGTGTTTACTCGAAAGGGTAACGTGGGTTCGAATCCCACTCTCTCCGCCATACTTCTCAAAATGCCATTAACACTGGCTAAATTGCTGTCCTCTAAAGACCGCCCGAAAAGTGGCAGAATTTCCCAGTCTCGCCGGGTGTTCTAATTACCCCTGCGGTAGCCGGATCGGTAGCCCGGGGAAGTGTTGTAGCCCGTAAACGGCTAAGAGCGAGTGGGGCGCGACGGAGGTTGAGGGGGGTGTTTGTTTCCGACTTTCAGACGTGGGTCCCGCTGGCTAGTGTTGATCTTCTGCGACCAGTCGGCGGTCTTGATGCGGAGTGTTGCGGAGTTGGCCAGTGCTCAGTTCGCACTTCTCTCCCGGAGCAGCTCCACAAGTCGGACAGCGGAGGGCGAGTATCTGTTTTGGGCTGAGTTCCTTTTTCATCGCAAACTCCCGGTGCAAATGGGTTGTCAGAGTCGAACCAGTTCCGCGTCTACGCCCTCCTGACAACGGACATAGGCCGATTGTGCAAAAACGCGCTGATAAGTGCGCTGTTTATTTGCAAGCCGCCGTTGTAGCTGACGAAGCCTTTCTTCTTGAACGCACTCATAAATTTACTTACTCTTGCGCGGGTGGTACCAACCATCTCCGCCAAGGTTGCTTGGCTCACCTTCAGGGGATGCTCCGGCTTTGACTCCTTGATTATTTCCCCAAACAGCAAGAGAACCCGTGCCAGTCGCTTTTCGCTGAAATTGAAGAATTGATCTACCAAGTCTTCTTCGACTCGAATGACGCGGGAAAGCAGATATGCATTAAACAACGCCGCAAACTGAGGGTCTCGTTTGAGAATCCGGGCCGTGCTTTCCTTCTCCAGACGAATGACATTGGCGTGTTCGATTGCTCTCGCCGTGTACATCCGCACAGCTTGACCTCCCAGGCAGCCTTCGCCAAAAAAACTACCCCGCAGCAGGACGGCGATTATTGCTTTCTTGCGACGCGTGGCAGCCACCGTGAGCTTCACGGTGCCGCTCTGGATGTAGAAAACTGCATCGGCAGCATCCCCTTGCAAGAACACGACCTCGTTGTCTCGGTAGCTCCGCACTGTCATCCCGGAACGAAACTTTTTGCGGAAAACTGCCGAACTGAAGCCGAGAGTTTGTTTTGCCACCTGTCTCCTTGGCATGATCAATTCAAGCGGGAATGTCCTCTCCCCCACAGAAAACAGGCTAAAGCATACGGTTCGGGAATGTGACTTGGCTGGTCAATTTAGGTCATACACAATTGCACACAGTGCCTAACTGGTTAATTCGGGCAAAGCCTGTCTAGGCACCCCAGTAAGGTCGCCCATTCTTCGAAGGAATCAGAGCCGTGAAGAGTCTGCCATCAGTCAGTCTGTACCTCGTCTAGCTTCACCTGCCGGACTTCCGCGAGCACACAGATGCTTTGGACGTGGCTGGGCTAATTCTGTTCGGATGCGGCGTCGGTCTGCTTTCGTAGGTGCTGGAAGTATTTGGCGAACGCATGTTGAGCGCGCGCGACTGGCGAGCGGGGCGCAGCGACTTGAGTTGGGATCATGCCCTTGAGGCTTTGCCCGAGCTTGCGGGTTTCCGGCTGAGCTCTTGGCTAAGCTTGTGGGCGTTCATGGAGTGTTCGAGCGCTTGTCTGCTGAGCTCATGAGCGGTTAGATGATCCCCCTTACCGTGGGCGACGGCGGCGGCGGAATGGGTGTGGGCCGCAAGATTATGGAGCTCTGCGACTCGATTGTGCGGGCTCTGTGGCATGGTGTTCTCCTCACTCGGTTTCGATGCAGCGAATAGAGTTAGTGTATCCGTTTCCCGGCTGCCACCGAGGGACAAGAAATACGGATCCTTACGTACGCCAAATTCCTCCCGAGCGCTTGCTATCAATTTTCTCGAGGAATTGCGCCGGAGAGCAACTAGTCGTGCAAGACCACATGGAGCAGCGAGCTGTGGACCTGTAACCCGCCGTTGTAATGAATAAATCCCATTTTCCTGAATCGGTTCATGAAGAAACTGACTCGCGATCGGGTTGTGCCGACCATTTCCGCCAGCATCTCCTGACTGATCTTGGGGACGACAGTCTCGGGCACACCTTCCTTGCCAAAATGAGCCAGCAATAGAAGGATACGGGCCAGCCTTTTTTCGCTGGAGTTGAACAGCTGATCGACCAAGTCCTCTTCGTAGCGGATGTTCCGCGCTAACAAATAAGCCACGAACAGGTCGGAGAATTCGTGCTCCCGATGAAGCGCTTCCATCATGGCTTTCTTGTCGATTCGCAGAACCGTGCAATCC
Source organism: uncultured Acidobacteriota bacterium (assembly GCA_963762385.1). Lineage (GTDB taxonomy): Bacteria > Acidobacteriota > Terriglobia > Terriglobales > Acidobacteriaceae > JABDBE01. Next base: position 1,936,710 of record CAVXKN010000004.1, read on the forward strand.
GTCATCGCGGTTGCAGATGACATGCGGAGGAGCTGGCCGGCAAGACCACCTTCTCCGAAAAAGTCTCCGTCACTCAATATGCCGATGGTTGCTTCTTTACCAGTCTTCGAGACTACCGTGAGTTTTACCTTGCCTGTCTGGATGTAGAACACCGCGTCGGCGGTATCCCCCTGGGCAAAGACTGAACGGTTCCTCGGGAAAAGCACCGTTTTCCTGCCTTCGCCGAGGGTCGCAAGAAATGCATGGGGATTGAAGTCGCTCCTCTTCTTGGCGGCTACCCTTGAACGTATGGCGGTGCGTGTCTGGATTTTCGTGCCGATTGATGCGTGGTGGGGGATCTTGATTCTTGGTGAAGAACTGTCGGGTTCGCTAGCGGGGGACATGAGAGCCTCCTTACTACTGCCACCCCACAATCTTTATATATACAGACCTCTTGTTTCAGTTTGTCACTTTCCATGACAGCGGTCAATACCGAACCTCGGAAAAGTTCAATCTCACTTGAACAATCCGCCGGTCCCGTTTCGCGCGCCTTGCCCCCTGAGGAGTGACATTTCAATGTGCGCCTTGTGGATTGCGGATTCATCTAGAGCACGCGCATGTTCAACGATTCCTAGCGGAACCATCCGGGATTCGACAAAACGTGAGCAATTTTGACCAGTCGAACCGGGTCGCTCGGCATACAGTGGTTCAGTCTAACCGGCGTCCGCCGGGCAACGACTAACAAGGAAATCAGGAGGTGCCGTATGCAAAGTCAAAGCAGTGAAAACGGTCAATTGGCCGAGCAATTAAAGAACATCAATACAGCTCTGCAAGAACTCAGAGACGACGTGGCGCAGGTCAAGGGGCAAGTGAATGAGATCCATCAACAGGTCAAGGACCTGCCCGGTGGCCTGAAGTGGGTACCCGGAAAAACAGCTTAGGAAACCAACCGTCGGAGAGGGCGCAGAGCCCGATACTTCGGCTGCCCGAGGGCTTCATCCCCGTTGGATCCGGCGTGAGGCCCTCTTTGTACAACTTCAGAACATAACTCAGAATGGCTTATCCAGCTTTTACCTCTGCCAACTCCTCTTTCAGCTTTGCCACGGTTTCTTTAGCTTGGCCTATCCGCTGTTGAACTTTGCCCTCCTTACTTTTCGGCTTTCCCTTCGGCTTTCAAATTGCGGTCATTCGTAACCTTGCCCACCTCCTGCTTGATTGTTCCTTTTACTTGGTGGAAGCTACCCTCGAGCTTGTCTTTCGTGCTGGTTTTCATATTTCCTCCTCGACCTCGCAAAGCGCAGGTCGCTGTTTTTGTTGGCTTCTTTGAGGTCTGTCACTTTTCTAATCCCGCGGTTTTCGCAGGTCTGAGCAAAATTGAACATTGTGGCATTCGCCCCGGCTTCGTCCCAAAAAGGAAACACATGCGCAGGGATGCAATATGAAAATGCGAGTCCCCAACGAGTTCACATTGGAACTCCACAATTGCCGTCAATTCCATGTGGCCCCAGGTGAGCACTATTGCTCAGACCGTTCTGATCCCTATTTGCTAAGGTCGATTTGAATCTTGGTGTCCCAATGTTCTCCACGGATTTGTGCGCAACACACAGCACGAAGCCGGAGAGCGCACAGGTCACAGAAATGAGGCTGTTCCATGAAGAAAGTAATGTTCATACTTGCGATGTTGGGTCTCGGCACGTTGTGCTGGGCGGGGTCGGCGAAGGAAGATGCCACCGACCGGCTGGACAACGCCACTTCAGTGATGCACGAGATCATGGGGATGCCAGACAAGGGAATCCCGGAAGAAGTCTTGGAGCATGCAAAGTGCGTGGCCGTCATACCACACATGGTCAAAGGTGGCTTTATTTTCGGAGCTAAAGGAGGCAAAGGCGTAGCGACGTGCCGCACCGCGGATGGCTGGAGTGCGCCAGCGTTCATCACGATTTCTGGTGGAAGTTGGGGGCTGCAGATCGGCGTAGAAGCTGTGGACGTGGTACTGATCATTCAGAATGACAAAGGGATGCAAAAGCTGCTCTCGAGCAATTTCCAAATTGGCGGGGACGCCTCCGCGGCGGCGGGTCCAGTCGGACGGCATGCCGAAGCCGGTACAGATTGGAAGATGGATACGGAAATCCTGACCTACTCGCGTGCCAAGGGCGTGTTCGCCGGACTCACGTTGGAAGGCGCATCTCTGCGTCAAGACAACGATTCACGGCGTGCGATGTACGGAGACAAGGTTACAACTCGGGCTTTGCTGTTGGGCAAAGTGGCGGTTCCATCCGCCGCCCTGCCGTTTCTGGAGGAAATTCGCGGAGCGAAAGCTGAGGCCAGAGTCGACAAAAAGTAGGGCTTTCGGACTCGACCTTCCTTTACCCTGGCACTCCGGGTGTTGGCACTGGCATGGCAATTGCGTCACGGCTTCGTGTCGGCACCCGTATGCTGTGGCTTATCTTTTGTCTGCTGGTGTCTGCTGGCACGCTAAACCCCTCAACACAGCGAGTAAAACAAATCAGGCACTTGCTGGGTCCAGTCCCGCGAGCGGCGCCATTTTCGTCGCCACCAGCACCTCCAACACAGTTGCCGTGTTACGAACATTTCCTGAGATGCTGATCAGTGCTTGTGAGACGAGAGGATGTTCTCCCGCTAGCGAGTCAAGGCGGTCACTCACGTTATAGAGTTGCTGAACTTCGTACAGGATCGCATTCGAATGCATGGGGTACACGGCTTTCTTCGAAAGCCTAAGGAGAGAAAACTTCAGATGGGCTGACTTAGTTCAGGGAACCTGAAAGAGGAGAAGGTGGTAACCACCTCAACTGTATTGTATCACCCTCGCACCTCGGAATGTTGCAGCCCTCTGGCCCGCAAGAAGAAGTGATCCCGGCACCGCGCCAGTCGTGCTCGATTTGACATGAGAAAACATCCTCGCTGAATTGCCTTCGTTAATCGCAATCCGCGACTTGGCTGTTTCGCGTCTGCTTGTGAGTGAGTCACTCTGATTACTCTTCTGCACTCGGCAGACGCTTGCGCCCACAAAGCCATGACCCTGATTTTTGCAAACGATCAATTCTGACCAGTTTTCCTGAGCGGAAAGTTTGATACTGGCGGCTGAAAGGTTCTGACGGGAAAGCGAGGCAGATAGCGTCAGAGCTTCGAAGGCAGCAAAGGGTCATGGACGGTGACACGTTCATTGGGAGAAGGAGCACATATGTCGAACTATGAATCCGAGGTTGAACGCCGAGCAGGGGCCGACATGGTTCCGTTTGGAGAATCGCTTGAATGGAATCCGGAGGGGGACGACGGCTCTCCGATTCTTCGCCAAGACTCAACCTTAATCTGTCCAACCAAGTCGCCACACCGTCGGGTGCCGACTGATTCCGAGCGCGTAGCGCAAACGAACGTAGGAGGTTGAGATGCTTTGGACGATTTTTGTTGTTCTGATTATTTTGTGGCTTCTGGGTTTCACCCTGCATATCGGCGGAGCCCTCATCCACTTGCTTCTGGTTGTGGGGTTAGTAATTCTGGTGATTAACCTGCTGAGTGGACGGCGAAGTGTGGTGTGAAGAAAGGCAGTACGAGCCAGGCACCGGGAGTTCCCGGTGCGGCCTCTAGACACGTACACCCTGTTTTCGGCCCCTTCCATCCGAACCACACCGTTAAGGAGCCTGCAATGTCCGAGTCTGACCGCTCCATGAGTTCGAAACCAAACACGCTGATGTGCTGCCAAGCGGGTCCTGTCGCAATAGAAAAGAAGTCAGCGTTGCTTCCATTGCGGATAGCGGTTATCGGGAACCACCTTCCCCGCCAGTGCGGAATTGCCACCTTCACAACAGACTTGTGTGACGCTATTTCTGGTCAATACGGCGCTGCTGGAGTATTTGTAATAGCCGTCAATGACCCGCAATCGCGCTACCGTTACCCTGCGCGCGTGCGCTTCGAGATAACCGAAAGCGATCTCTCATCCTATCAAGCCGCGGCCAACTTTCTGAATTCCAGCAACGTTGATCTGGTGTGTTTGCAGCACGAGTATGGGATCTTCGGAGGAAGGGCCGGCAGCCACGTTTTGCGACTGCTGCAGCGCCTCAAAATGCCAGTTGTAGCGACTCTGCATACGGTTCTTCGTGAGCCAGACGTGGATCAACTAATTGTCATGCAAGAAATCGCGGCGCGCTGCGATCGTCTTATTGTCATGAGCCGGCACTCTTCTCAGTTTCTGCAAGATGTATTTAGGGTCCCAAGCGAAAAGATTGAACTGATTCCTCACGGCATTCCCGACTTGCCCTTTGCGGAACCGGCTTCTTACAAAGATTCATCTTCGACAGGAAAAACTGTGTTGCTCACGTTCGGCTTGTTGTCTCCAAATAAGGGGTTCGAAAGCGTGATTCAAGCTCTGCCGCGCATTTTGTCTCGGCACGACAACGTTGTCTACGTCATCGCAGGCGCTACGCACCCCCACGTCAGACGACGCGAGGGTGATCGATACCGACTCCAGTTGCAGGCCTTAGCCATGCAACTAGGAGTTGAGGAGAATGTGATCTTCCATAACCGGTTCCTCAGCCCACGGGAAATGGCTTCGCTGGTTGGTTCGGCCGACATTTACATCACGCCGTATCGCTACGAGGCACAGGCCGTATCCGGAACCCTTGCGTATGCTTTGGGCGCCGGAAAGGCGATCATCTCGACTCCGTACTGGCACGCTGCCGAACTCCTGGCTGATGGGCGCGGGGCGTTGGTTCCCTTTGAGGACCCTGCGGCTATTGCAAATACGGCGATTGAACTTTTGGACAACGATGCGGCTCGCGAGGCAATGCGCAATCGTGCTTACCTCTATGCACGCCGCATGGTCTGGGGCCAGGTAGCGCAGTCTTATACGCGGGCCTTCGCACGCGCTTGCGCTAATCGCGTGCAACCTGTCCGCGTAGCGTTTCCCATCCAGGCTGGCGAGAAGAACGCCCCAAGCCAACTCATACATGTGTGAGCGCGTTTTCCAGCGCCGATTGGCCCAGGACGCTTCCGCCTTCCGGAATGATGTCGCCAATTACGACGCAAATGCATCTATAGGAGAAGTGGTCAATTGTGAACAGACAGGCGTCCTTTGGGCTACTTAACTTTGGGATGAAGGGTTTCAGCAGGCCGCTGTTTCAACTCACGCGCGAGGAAGTTGTGGTGGGTGACGGTGGGCCAAATACGTACATTTATCGAGAGGAGGGTGAGGCCATGGACGCTCAAACTGTGTTGTGCATCGATGACCGTCCACAAGTGTTGGAGATTCGCAAAGCGACTCTAGAATCTCATGGTTATTGCGTCAAGATCGCCTCGGCCGACTACACCGCGCTGAAGATGTTAGAGGAAGCGCCGGTGGCTGCGGTTCTCGTGGAGTACAAACACGAAGGCATGGACGCGGAAGCCGTAGCCTGCCATATCAAGCAACGGTTTCCCAACCTGCCGATCATCCTGCTTTCAGCGTACTACGAGATGCCGGAGCGAATTCTGTGGCTGGTGGATGACTACGTGATGAAGAGCGAACTGCCGGAACGGCTGGTGCCGATCATCGAGCAAGCGACGCGCCGGCACGGGCATGCACCACGTTCGGACGGACGGTTCCAGCGTAGCGGAGCAGCAGCATAAGCGTTTTGCGTCTTGTTGGTCGCGACGCTGGGCTTTGTTTAGGGTTTTGAAGAGGAGGGTTCAAGAACATGAACATTTTCGTTCGTGCCGCGAGGTTCTCAACACCTCGATTGGGCAAGCAGAGTTTGGTTTCCCTGTTGTCAATGGCTCTGTTGTTTGCAACCTGGCCCCAGAACCTATTGGCTTATCAAGATGCGCAAGCTCCCGCGCAGACCCCCGCGCAGGACGCGCAGGCCTCGGCCCAAACCGCGCAGGCGCCGCCCTACACGCAACAGACTCCCGAACAGTTGCAGCAGTTGGTCGCGCCGATTGCGCTGTATCCGGATTCACTGGTGGCGCAGATTCTCGCCGGGGCCACGTTTCCCGAGCAGGTCGTCGAGGCCGACCGATGGGTGCAGGCGCATCCTGACTTGCAGGGTGATGCTCTAGGTAAAGCTGTGGACCAGCAACCCTGGGACCCCAGCGTCAAGGCGCTTGCCGCATTTCCATCTGTCCTGGGAAATATGGACAAGAACCTGTCCTGGACGTCATCTCTCGGCGACGCTTACTACAACCAACAACAGGATGTGATGGACGCCGTACAGGTGATGCGCAAGCGAGCAGAGGACGCCGGCAACCTAAAGAGTACGCCGCAGCAAACCGTAACCACGGAGGGCCCGTCGATCATCGTTCAGCCCGCGAATCCGTCTGTCGTTTACGTTCCTGCCTATGATCCGTGGCTGGTTTACGGAGGCCCCATCGTGGCGTGGCCGGGTTGGTATCCGTATCCTGGAATCTGGTTTGGCGGTCCGTATCTCAATTTCGGAATCGGCTTCGGAATCGGCTGGTTCGGTGGCTTTGGATGGGGTTGGGGTCACTGGGGATTCGATTGGCATAACCACTATGCAATGTTTAACCGCGGCAGGTATTACTCTGGGAGCAGAACCTTTTACAACCGGAGCAATTTCTACCGGGGAGCAGGCGTGCGTGGCGGAGTCAATGGCGGCCGCGGGGGAGTTGCTGCCCGCGCCAGTGCGGGGAACAGGCCTGCCAACGGCAACGTCGGCGGGCGTGGCAGCGTTTACAACCGTCCCGGCGCAACGCCCAGGCCGTTCAACGGAAACACCAGAGCGGCTCGAGGGTATGCGGAACCCCGCGGTCAGATCGGCGTTCGCTCTGGTGCCTTCAGCGGCTACGATCATGGCGGACAGGCCAGGAGCTTTTCGTCGCGCGGAAGCGCGAGCATGGGTAGTGGAGCAGCCCGTGGCGGAGGTGGATCTCGCGGCGGTGGGGGCGGAGGAGCGCATGGCGGTGGCGGTCGTCGGTAATCGAGAGTGCTGTTCCTAGTAGTTTGCGGGACTTTGAAATGGAGAGAAGCCATATGCGGCGAACCAAGCTGAACTTCGACAAATTTCATGCGACGAATCTTCCTGCGTTAGCCGTGGTCGTTATCCTTTTGGCTGCGAGCTTTCCTCTGCTTTCGATGGCGCAGCAAACTGGCCAGAAGACATTTTCATCGGCGGAAGAGGCGAGCAATGCACTCGTCAACGCAGCCCAGAACAACGACGAGAAGGCCTTGCTCGATATCCTCGGACCAGACGGAAATCAGATTATCTCCTCGGGAGATGAAACCGAGGACACCCAGAGCCGCGCAAATTTTGTCGAGAGGTATCGGGAAATGCATCGTCTGGTGAAGGAGCCGGATGGGACCACTACCTTGTATATCGGCGCGAAAAATTGGCCCACTCCCATACCGCTCGTGAAGAATAGCAATTCGTGGTATTTCGACACCCAGGCAGGCAAGCAAGAAATCTTGTACCGGCGAATTGGCCGGAATGAGATGTCGACCATTCGGGTTTGCGAGGAGTTGGTGGCGGCACAAAAGGAATACTCTGCGCAAAACAACGAGTTCGCCCAAAAAATCTTTAGTGATGAAGGGCTGCACAATGGCCTTTATTGGAAAGCGGCTGAAGGTGAGCCCCAGAGCCCGATCGGGCCGTTGGTGGCATCAGCTGTTGCCAAGGGCTATCCCAAAAGCCTGGAAGGCGCTCCGACCCCTTATCGCGGTTACTATTACCTCATCCTGACGCGGCAGGGAAAGAATGCTACGGGTGGCGCGAAGAATTACATCGTAAACGGCAAGATGATCGGGGGATTCGCGTTCGTGGCCTATCCCGCGGATTACAGGTCGTCCGGCGTGATGACATTCATCGTTAATCAGGACGGAATCGTGTACGAAAAGGATCTCGGCAAGAAGACTGGTGTCCTCGCCAAAGGCATGAAAGAGTACAACCCCAATTCCAGTTGGCAAAAGTCTGAAGAGCAGCAAGAGGATGCTGCCCGCGAATAGAAAGCCGAATAAAAGCAACTCCGTTGTTGCCCTCGCATTACGCACCGCGCGCTGAAAGAAGCAAACCGCCACAAATTGCGGCAGACCACACTGCCGCCTTACTTCATTCCGGATAATGAACCATCCGACCCATCGCTCAGTCAGCCGTCGTTCGATGTAGTTCTGCACGATTGCTCGCCTTCAGTAATGGAAGTCTGCACGAATCGGCGAAAGTCGAAGCGGTCGTCCTCACTTTAGACCTGCAGCACGTCGCCATCGCGTGCCACCATCTGGTAGAGCACGGGACTTACGATACGGCCCAGGAATAGCCGCGAGAGAAGTCCCGCCACAATCACAATGGCAAACGGTTTCTGCGAGTCCGAGCCCACGCCAGTGGAAAGCGCCGCGGGCAAAAGACCTAGACATGCGACCAGCGCCGTCATCATGATGGGCCGGAGACGGATCAGCGACCCATCCAGCGTGGCTTGGCGAATGCCCTGCCCTTCGAGACGGAGCTTATTGATGTAGGAAACGTCGATGATCGCGGTCTCCGCCGAGACGCCCATGAGTACAAGCAAGCCGAGAACGGAGGAGACGCTGAAAGTCGTGTGCGTGAGCTTGAGTGCCAGCAGCGCCCCAACCGGTTCGGTCATCACCACGCCGATGACAACGGTGACCGGGAACTTGAAATTGCCATAGAGCGCGAACAGGATGATAAAGATCAGAAGAACCGCGAGCGGGCCGATCACCTCAAACTGCTGTCGCGCGGCGACGTATTCGCTGTATTCCCCGCCCCAGTCCAGGCGGTAGCCCTGCGGCAGTTTGACCGACGACTGCACGGCCTTTTGCGCCTCGTCCACGGCGCGGGCCAGGTCGCGCTCCTCAATGCTGAATTGCACTCCGATGTAGCGCGAATTATTCTCGCGATATATGAACGACGCGCCGTTGCCCTGATGAATGCTGGCCAGTTCGGAAATCGGAACCTGCTGCCCGGAGGGAGTCGGCACCAGCAGATTGCCGATGGCGTGCTCGCTCGATCGGTATTGGGGCTTCATGCGAACTACCAGATCAAACAGTTGCTCGCCCTGAATTACTTGCGTAGCCGCCTGGCCTCCGACCCCAGCTTGAATCACGCCCTCGACGTCGGAGACATTGATGCCGTAACGCGCGATTTTGTCGCGGTCAACATCGATCTGCACGCTGGGCTGCCCCAGTTCGCGCACAACTGTTAGTTCGGTGAAGCCGGGCACCTGCTGCAGCACGCGCTTGATTTCGACCGCTTTGTCTTCGAGCACTTGCAGGTCCGGGCCGAAGATTTTCACCGCCAGCGCGCTCTTCAAGCCCGTCAGCGCTTCATCCACGGCGTCTTCGGCGGGTTGGGTGAAGTTGAAAATCACTCCGGGATACGATTCGACTTTTTTCTGAATGTCTTTGGTCAGTTCGGCCTTGTTATGGATCGGTCCCCGCGTCCACGTTGCGTCCTTATAAGGTTTCAGCCCGACGTAAAACTCGCAGTTGAAGAACCCGGTGGGATCGGTGCCGTCGTCGGGGCGGGCCAGTTCCGAGCCGACCTCGGTGACCATGGGATAGGCCATCAGGATCTTGCGGATCTGCGGAGCGAATTTCGCTGCCTCCTCGAAGGAGATGGTGTAAGGCATAGTGGCGCGAACCCACATGGCTCCTTCGTCGAGGTGGGGCATGAATTCACCGCCGATGAAAGGAATCAGAAGAAGCGAAGCGCCGAAAATGGCAGTAGCCACGACCATCGTAAGATTCGGCCGGTCCAGGCACCAGCGGAGTTCCGCAGCGTACTCGTCCTTGAGCCATTCGTAGGCGCGGTTCGCTTTTTCCTTCACTCCGCTCTTGAACCAGTAGGAAGCGAGGACGGGAACCAAGGTTAGGGTGAACAGGAGCGAGCCGAGCAGCGCCCACGACATGGTTTCCGCCATCGGGTGGAAGAGCTTGCCGGAGGGGCCACTCAGCGCGTAGATGGGAATGTAGCCGGCGAGGATGACGGCGATGGAATAAAAAATGGGCCGGTCGACATCGTGTGCCGCCGCAATAATCACTTCATGAAGCTTATATTCCTGCCCGTGGCGCGCGGCTAGCTCACGGTAAATGTTTTCCATCATCACAACCGTGCCGTCGATGATGATTCCGAAATCGATGGCCCCGATGGAAAGCAGATTGGCCGGAATGCCACGCGCGTGCAGGAAAATGAACGAAAACAGCAGGCTCAGCGGAATGGTCAGAGCGACGATAATTGCCGCGCGCACGCTGACCAGGAAGAAAATCAAGACGACGAAGACGAGGCCCATGCCGAGCAGCAGATTATGCTCGACCGTGTCGATGGTCACTTGCACCAAGTCGCTACGGTCATAGAAGGGCCGGACTTTCACGTCATGGGGCAAAAGGTCGCGATTGATCTCCTTGGTCTTCTCTTCCACTCGTTTGAGGACATTCTGCGTCTGCTCGCCGGTGAGCATGAGGATGACGCCTTCAACTCTGTCGTCGTCGTTCTGAAAACCGAATTCTCCAAGGCGGGGAGCGTGGCCGATGGTCACTTCGCCGATGTCGCGAATGTGCACCGGCACACCGTTGTTATTCCCTACGACGATGTCGCCGATGTCTTCGGTCTTGCTCACCAGTCCTAGTCCGCGCACGTAGAAGAATTGCGAACCCTGCGAGTAAAAGCCGCCGCCGGCGTTGGCGTTGTTGGCGGCCAGGGCATTGAGCACCTGCGGCATGGGAATGTGGTAGCTGTAAATCTTGGCCGGATCAAGCAGCACCTGATATTGCATCACGGTGCCGCCGAAGCCTGAATCGTCGGCCACGCCCGGCACCGATTTGTAGGCGCGTTCAATCACCCAGTCCTCGTACGTCTTCAGTTCTTGCGGGGTGCGGTCCGGACTGTCGATCACGTAGCGATAGACGAGATTGGACGGGCTCGACAAAGGCGCCAGGCTGCCCGTCACGCCTGGTGGCAGGTTGGCAGTTGAGAGCCGCTCGAACACGACTTGCCGGGCGAAATAGTTGTCCGTGCTTTCCTCGAACGTCATAATGACGTCGGACAAACCATAGAGCGAGATCGAACGCATGAACACCATGTGCGGCACGCCGTTCATCTGCAGTTCGATCGGCAGCGTAACCAGTCGCTCGACTTCCTCCGCCGCGTGCCCGGGCCACTGCGTGATGACCTCGACCAGCGGAGGCGAAAGATCTGGGTACGCGTCCACCGGCATCTGCTGAAACGAGATCGTGCCGACAACGGCCACGAGCGCTGCCAGCATCAGGACCAGGAAGCGCTGACGGAGGGCGAATTGGACGATGTGATGAATCAATCTGTGATCCTGTCCTCAGCGCTGAAGCGAATTCTGGAATTGCAGGAAAAGGCTGCCGTCGCCGACCACGCGGTCATTGGCTTGCAGCCCAGTAAGGATTTGCGTTTTCCCTTCCTGGGTTTCGCCGAGTGTGACGTCGCGCCGGGCGAACTGTCTTTCTCCGGTCTGCAGATACACGTAGGGCATGTTTTGATCGTTGCGCAGCACGGACGAATTGGGAACGAACAACGCGTTGGGAATGACGCCCGGCTTGGACCTCCGCGGTCACGTACATTTCCTTCTTCATGCGCTCGCCGGGATTCGGCGATTCAATGCGCGCCTGCAGCGTGCGCGTGTTCGGGTCGAGCGCGGGAGAAATGTACTCAATCTTGCCGCGCACCACGCCGGGATACGATTCATTCTCAATCGTCACCGGGTCACCGACGTGTACGTAGGCTACGTCGTTCTGGTAGATGTTGACGAGAATCCACACCGAACCCATGTCCGACAGCGTGAAACATTGAGTGGCGCCGGCCGCCAGCAATTGCCCCGCGGAGCACTGGCGGTCCACGACCTCTCCGGCCACCGGTGAGTACAGCGGGATTTCCGGTGAAGGAGGTTTGGTGACAATCGTTTCCGGGTCCGTTATGCCGAGGACGCGAATGGCGTCGGCACTCGACTCGAAGTCCGCTTGCGCCTGCGCGCGGTTCGACTTAGCTTGCTCGAGATCTGCTTCGGCAATGGCGTGGTGCGCATAGAGGTCTTGCGCGCGGAGGTAGAACTTGTCCGCGAGCTGAAAGGCGTCGCGTGCCTTGATATAAGCCGAGCGGAGCAGAGAGTAGTCCGGGCTGGCGATGTAAAGCAGCGCCTGACCGGCGCGCACATGCTCACCCTGCACAACCACGACGCGGCTGACTGGCCCACCCACCTGCGTGATCACCGGCGTGGTCTTGAAGTCGTTGTACTCGACGGCGCCGGTGAGGCGGAGAACGCGCGCCAGCGGTCCCTGCCCAACCGTCACGACCTGGATGTGAGCCATCTGGTCGGCGGGCAGAGAGAACAGTTCCGCCTTGGACTCGCGACTTTCCGCGGTCGAGAACGAGGTCATCTTGCTGGCCTGTTCTCCCGCTCCGCTGCAACCGGCCAGCAGAAAGATGATCGCTGATGCGCCGGCCAGCGTAGCCAATCGTTGTTTACGACTCTCGCCAATGTTCATGGCAGGTTCCTCGTTCCTACTGCTTCCCGCAGTTGCTCGAGCGCCGTCATGTAAGAAGCCAGAGCCTGGCGGTATGCCAACTGGGCAGCCCGGTAGCTGCGCTCAGCGTCCAGGAAATCCAGCAGGCTGGCGGCGCCGCGCTTATAGGCGTACTCGCTGATGTCGCGCGAGTCTTGTGCCTGTTTCAGATATCCGGAGACGTACAGTTGGACGATTTCGTCGTTGCTCCGGATCGCCTCATAGGCATTGCCAACATCGGATAACACCGTGTCGCTGGCTGATAGCTGCGATTCCAGTGCCTGGGTGAGAGCGTAGCCCGTGCGCGCGATTTCGCCTTGATTGCGATTGAAAATGGGCAGCTCGAAATTGGCGAAGATCGATGCCGTATTCTGTCCCGCAGTATGGGTGAAGTCGAAGGTGCCGTTTACATCGACTTTGCCGTTTGCCTTGGCCAGCCGAATCTGGCTTTGGGCAGCGGTTACGCCGAGCACAGCGGCCTGAAAATCGGGACGCTGCTTGAGCGCCTTGGCCTGTAAATCTTCCAAGTTGGCTTTCAGCGGCTGATATGCCAAGTCTCCGATGACGTCGTAATCGGCTGGCACCGCGTTGTAACCAAGCAGTTCTCTCAGGCCGATAAGTGCCTGCGCCTTCGCCAGACGGGCCGAGGATACATCGGTTTGGAACTGCAGGAACTGGAGTCTGATCTTGAGGTAGTCGCCTTCGCTGATCGCGCCCGCTTTGAACTGCGATTCTGCAATGTCGACCGTCGTCTGGAAGCTTTTCAAATCCTCCAGCGCGAACTGCAGAGTCGATTCGGCCAGCAAAACGCTGACGAACTGTTGGCCGACATTGAACGCGAGGGTGCGCTCAGCATCCGTGACTTGCGCGCGGGTAACTGCGGTCTGATCGCGCGCGGCTTGCAGGCGGCTTTGGCGCTTGTGGCCGCGCTCAAAAAGATACGAAAGACCGAGGTCGAACTGCTGGGCCAGATCCAAGTCGTCGCTGGAAAAATCGCTCGGACTAAAAATGGGGATGAATTGAGCGTCGGCTCCGAGGACAGGATTGGGACGCAGGTTCGCGGTAATCTCTTGTGCCTGGTTTTGAAAGATCAGAGTCCGCGTGGCTTTGAGCGCATGATTGTGGGCCAATGCCAGATCGATCGCCTGATCGAGACTGATCAGAGTCGTCGTTTGCCCCCTACTAGCCTGGACTGCCAGCAGAACGAAGACCGGCAGAATGGCAAATGCCAGAAATTGCTGGAAACGCCTGGACATCACATCAAAACGATCGAGTCTGACGGGTACATACCCGTGAAGGAGAAGCGTCTTGGAGCGTCGTAAGTACAATGCGAACTCCAAACCTGCTCACAATTTGCTGGACCGCCAGAATCTTCCGCGAAAACACAACCAAAGCTGGCTAGCGATCGGTCCTAATATCGCGACTGCGGGCGTTCTAATAAACGGGGACCACTTTTCGGGAATAACCAGACCGGGGCAAAGAAAACGCTAGAAAATGGGAGGGGGACGTACGTACAACTGGAAGGATCCTAAAAAAGGACGGGTGTGTATTTGCAGCCGTGAGACGCGCAGGCGACGGCGGAAGACGGAAGAAAATATAATGGACAACACCAGGGCCGCGACCGACTGAGCCATCAAGCAAGTCAGGCACAACGTGGTGTTCGGTGATTCCGCTCGCACCTGCGCCGCGCCGCCCACGTCTAAGGACTGGAAACCGCAGAAATGAGCGCCCTGTGCCACGCTAGCGACCAGGAGCAGGGCGATCATACGGGAGCCAGCCATTTCGCCCCAGCCGTTTTCGTGAGGTGGTTCACCATTATCCTGTCGTTAGACAGAGCATATAGCCAAACTAGCTTAATCTCGCAGGTTACGAGGGTTACCAGGGGATTTTAGCACTCCAACGCCTGCAATCAACGAGGGCACAAACTGCTTCAGTCAGATCTGCATGGGCACTACTGTTCTGACGTACGTGCGCCCGACGCAGGCAACGAAGCTCCCCAGCTATTTCTTCGACACCTTCGGCCCGTATGCCATCGCGGGTGCGGCGTTGGCGGCTGGAATTTTTCAAGATCGCCAATGGATGTTGTGGGGAGAAGTTGCGAGTCTATCGTGTGGAAGCCGTTCCACGCACGAACACATCGGGTCGGTACTCGCCGCAGAGTTCTCGGGCTGTCCAATTGAAAACGGGAGTGAGCCCTTCGGACTTTAGCTGCTTGGCGTAGATGGGCGCATCGTAGGAATGAGCCGTGAACTGGCATCCATCGTGTTGCAGTGAATAACCACCCGGAGTCGTGGAGCAATTAAGCGTGAAGAGACAGCCGCCGCCTCGCGCCAGCTCTACGCATACGTCCCAGTCTTCGCGCGTGCTCACAAACGGTGCCGTCGTGGGCGAAAATAAGTTATGAAGAGCGACGGTGGCGAGAAACTCCTGGCGAGTCATTGTGTAGGGAGAGTCTTGAAGAATGGCTCCGGGAGCCAGCTTCAGACGGGGAGTGCCGAGAATGGTGGCGCCGCCTCCAAAGTGCTCTTGCAAATATTCCTGATGGAGCATCAGCATGGCCCAGTCCCGTTTCCAGTCCGCGAGACCAGAGAGCACTCCTACGCCAACGTGCTCAATCCCGGCCGCGAGCATACGTTCATAGGCGTCCAGGCGGTATTCAAAATTTGTCTTTTTGGTTTTGCCAGGATGAAGCTCGGGGTATCGAGCCTTGTCGTATGTTTCCTGCCAGAGCACCGACCAGCACAGCCCGGCATCGACCAGGCGACGGTAATCGCTTTCTTCCAATGCCTCGGCGCTTAGTCCGACGAGGCCGCCGCCATGACGATGCAACACTCGCCGCAGCAATTCAACATGACGACACATCGCGTCCACTCGCATCTGCGGATCGGCCGCATAGACCAACTCAAGAACTCTCTGGCCTTTTTCCTCGACGAGATAGCTCGCCTCTTGTTCGAGTTCGTCGTCCGTCAATCGTCTGCGCTCGACACCGATCCCTTTGTTTCCTCCCCGAAAATTGCAATATAGACATTGTTCCTCGCAGATGCTGGTCACATAAATCGGAACGATTACAAAGACTCGGCCACCGTAAAGGTCCGCCTTGATCTCAGCAGAACGGGCGATGATAGTTCGATCCAGTTCATCGCCCTGTCCGAATCCCTCGCTCCACAAGAAAGGCGCGTAGTCAGATGCGACCATGGGCAGAAGCGAGTCTAGAGGTTCCGGTCGCGAATGAGAAAAGTCAGACACCTGCTCGCAAGCGAGTTCGTAGCGCTGAGAAAACATATGTTGAATGATACGAGCGATCGCACACCGCGTACTGTGACCGTGCGCACTGAGACCTGTGATGTCGTCAGATACTAGGTGAGACCGACGGAGATTCGATCCTATCGTCGGTTGTCCACCAGATGCGGAGTTCGGCAGGATGTTCCCGGGATACATAGCCCACGTCCAAGCGATCCAATTCACGCAAGACTTCCGCGATCACCCGATCGAGAGAGGCTTTCACTGGCTCGCTCAAGCTGCAGCCTGCCTCATACGAGCCAGCTTTAATTCCCACGAGAAGCACACTGGGGGGCGCGATTCCGAAGAAGTCGGCGCCGAGCAGCGTGTCGACAAGGGCGGGTGAGTGAGTATCCATTCGCACGCCAGAAGAATGGCGAACGATATCGGCCTTGCGGTAGAGGAGCACTGTTCCCGGAGCTGCGTCGGTGTCGATGGAATCGATCAGGATGACGGCATCCTTCGCGGAGATCTGATCGACCAGATCCAGAGCCGGGGTCCCCAGGTCGGCGACTTCGACGCCCTCGTCGAACTCGTAATGAGCGGCCAGAAGCCGCGCGACGTACGGGCCGACGCCGTCATCCCCCAGCAAGACGTTCCCGATCCCGCCGATCAGGACCTTCTTCATAGCACTTTCACTTTGGCAATCTGGCGGCCCGATGGATCGAAGGCGTGGCAAGCGCAAGCCATGCAGGGATCGAACGAATGCACGGTCCGCAAAACTTCGAGCGGTTCCTCGGGACGGGCAAGCGGCGTGTGCAGCAGCGAAGCTTCGTAAGGACCGTGTGCGCCGTTGGCATCACGCGGGCTGGCATTCCAGGTCGAGGGCACAACCGCCTGGTAGTTCTTTATCTTTTCGTCCTTAATCACAACCCAGTGGGACAAGGTACCGCGCGGCGCCTCGTGTGTTCCCACACCCTCGACTTCGTGTCCGGAAAATACCGGCTGGTTGTGGACGGTGTAGTCGCCCTTCGAGATGTTGTCCACCAGCAATTGCCAGTGCTTCTGTGCAAGTTCTGCCAGCATGGCGGCGCGAATGGCGCGCGCGGCATGGCGGCCCAGCGTGGAATGCAACATGTCTGGAGTCACGTGAATCCCGCCGATGGCCTCGATCTTGCCGATACCGAGATCGGTGTACTTGCGAGTCAGCGGATGGCCTTGCGCATAACCGATCAGCACCTGCGCCAACGGGCCGACCTGCATGGGTTCGCCATTGAAGCGCGGTGCCTTGACCCAGGAGTACTTCTGGTCGCCGTTCCAGCCGGTGAAATCAGCTTCGGTTTCTCCAACCCAGGGATGCAAGGGTTGCCCACCCTGATAGTAGGCGTGGGTTACATCTTCGCTGACGGATTCGCGAAACTCCCTGTCGGATGCGGTCTTGAACGGATGTGCCCCAGCGATGTTTCCATCCTTTATATATCCGCCGGGAAGGTCGTAGATCGTGTTCGTGCTGTCCAGCGGCAGATCGGGGACGGCAAGGTAATTGCGCACGCCACTGCCAATTTTGAACCACTCGGGGTACATGGCGGCGACGGCGCAGACATCGACAAAGTAGACCTCGTTGATGAATCGCACTACTTCATCCAGCAGAACGCGGATATTTTCCAGGCCAGCCATGCCGAGAGCGCTGGGGCTGTCCAAGTCGATGGCGTTCGCCACACCTCCGACGGTCAGGTTCTGAATGTGCGGCGTCTTGGATCCCAAAATTCCGACCACTTGCAGAGCTTTGCGCTGATATTCCAACGCCTGGACATAATGCGTGAAAGCGAGCAGATTCACATCTGGCGAGAGCCGCATCGCGGGATGGCCCCAGTAACCATTCATGAAAATGCCGAGTTGCCCGCTACTCGCGACGGCGTTCACGCGGTCCTGCGCAGCCTTGAACTCGTTGCGGGAATTGCGCGTCCAGGGCGAAAGGCTTTCCGCCAGCTTCGCCGTGGCCGCAGGATCAGCCTTGGGAATCTGCAGAACGTCGACCCAGTCGAGCGCGGACAGTTGATAGAAGTGGACGATGTGATCGTGGAGCGCGTGCGCAATCAGGATGAGATTGCGAATGTACTGCGCGTTGAGCGGGACCTCGACCTTCAAAGCATCTTCCACTGCGCGCACACTGGCCATAGCATGCACCGTGGTGCAAACGCCACAGAAACGCTGGGTGAACAGCCAGGCGTCACGCGGGTCGCGGCCGCGCAGAATTTTCTCGATGCCGCGCCACATGGTGCATGAAGCCCATGCATTGCTGACCGCGTTGTTGTCTACTTCGACATCAATGCGAAGGTGGCCTTCGATTCTGGTTATGGGGTCAATCGTGATTCGTTTTGCCATAGTGCCTACTCTTAGTCGGAGTCTGTTGGTTCGTTTTCGCCGAAAAATCCATACTTGAAATATCCGGTCCAGCGAATGTACGGCCTGCGGAACCTGAAGTAGCTCGCCATGTCGTGCCATTCCTGCAGCGGCGCTGGGAGAATGCCAAACCGCTTCACAATGAGAAGAAATCCTGCGATGCCCATGCAAACGAAACCGAGCGCCACCAGGACTTCGATGGTGGAGGGAAAATACAGCGACTCGGGGTTGGGCCGAAAAGCTAACGTAGTAGGGCTGAAGCGGTAGATCATGCCGCCGAAGGAACTGAGAACGTAGCCCAAAAACATTGAACGCGTTTCGTGGGTTTGCAGTGAACGGCGAAGCAGCCATGCACCGGATGCAGTCAGAAATATTTCCAGCCAGAAAACGCCGGCAAAGCGATCGAAGTGAAAAGCGGTGCCCAGCACTCCACGGAAAAGGATGTCCAGCAATCGGAGCGCGAGCCAGCCGTAAATCAGCAACGCGGTGATGCGCGCGGCTTCGTCGAGAACTTCCATGTCCATTGCCCGCTTCCATACCAGGCAACACAGCATGGTGGTCCCGGCGACGCAGCCGAACGACATGAAAGTCGCCGCGCCCAGATAGAGCAAAGGCAACCACGGCGTCTGCCACAAGGGATGAACTCGTTCTCCCGCCAGCAGCATCAGCGCACCCAGCGACGATTGATGCATCCCTGGCAACAGGTAAGCCGCTGCGATAATCCAGGGGAAGAACCAGTGTAGCCGGCGCTCAAATCGCTCCACTCCAGGCCGCAGGCGAGAATCAAAGTACCAAAGCCGCTCCAGCACAGGCGGAATGTTTTCGACCGCCAGCGGAATCATGGCGTAGATCGACATGCAGATCGCAACTTCGGCCAGCGGCGAGTGCATGTTCCATTTCCACGGAAAGACGATCCAATAGAAATTCCATGGGCGACCGGCGTCGATGCCAAGCAAAAGCAGGCCGCACGCATACGCCAGAAAGCTGGTGAGCAGAGCCATGCGCATCAGTGCGTGAAGCTTCTTGCGACGAAATACCCATGCAGCGATTCCCACCGCGAATGCTCCCGAGCCCAACGCGGTCAGCACCATCACATTGAAAGTCTTCCAGATGCCCCACCCATATGCATCGTTCATGCCGCTGACCGGACCCAGTCCGGCCAGTTCACGGTAAGCAGTCAACACAAACGCCAACAGCGTCATGCCGCACAGTACGAGAAAGAGCCGGTTCACCACCGGGAAGCCGTAGACTGGCACCGCTCGTTCCCACCGAGTCTTATTAATCGGCGCGTTATTTATGGTTGCCGTGCTCATAGTTGCGCCCTCAATCCGGTTTCTTTTTCTCGTTCATGAGCTTCCTGCTCATGACCTTTCAGATTCTTGCGAATTACCTGCACTAAGGAGACATACAGAACCGCAGGCAGCGCGAAGTACTGATAAAGGCGTCGCTGCCAGCGCAGAGTTCTGGCGGGCACCGATTCCGGCCCCAGTTCAGGCAGGCCAAGTTTTTGGAAGGGGACGCGCGACAGATACAAACATTGCGTGCCGCCGTTGTCGTTTTCTCCATACACGCGGCTTTGGTAGTAACGGCCGGGATTATTCTTGATGCGCTTCTTGGCCTCTGACAGCAGGACTGTGCGCGGACCAAAAATTACCGCGCCGGTAGGACACACGCTGGTGCATCCCGGTTTCTGGCCCTTCTCCAGCCGATGGTGGCACAACTCGCACTTCGTGACCCGCGGATTGTAGCCCTGCCACTGAAAACGCGGCACGTGATACGGGCAGGTAATTGTGCAGTAACGGCAGCCGATACATTTATCGGCGGTCCAGGTTACGATGCCACTCTCCGGATCTTTATGCAGAGCCTGGAATGGACAGCCGGCAGCGCACGCCGGATCCAGACAATGCATGCACTGCCGTTTCACATAAGAAAAGGCCGAGCCATCTTCCGGTTTATAGAGCTTGATGATGTTGCGGGTGAGGTCGTTGAGGTCAGACGGCGACTGGTGCAGTTCGTCGCGGCGCGTATCCGGCGCCGTGTCGTTCGCCTCCGCACACGCAGCCACGCAGGCCTTGCAACCGATGCAGATGCTGGCGTCGTAGAGCAATCCGACAGCGGCATTGGGAACCGGGATACTCTCGGCGTGCAGCGCTTCGGAGCCGATGGTGATTGCTACGGCCGCCGGCACCCCGGCCTTGGCGACCTTGGTAAATAGTTCTCGCCGAGTGATGGCCACATCAGTCCTCTTTCTTGTCTACTTGCCTTTCGCCCGACGCCTTTTCCGCCTGGGCACGGTCGGCTATGATTCGTTCGACGCCGGCCTCCTGGCTGCTCTGGAAACGCTGGGTCGCAACCCAGGTAGCGCCGCCGATTGCCCCAGCCACTGCGCCCACCAATACCGCTGCGCCCACCTTGATTTGCCCGGCGGGACTGTAAATGGGCGGGTACGTGTCGGGCGGAGTCGCCTGATGAATCGCAACGGTTTCGAATGTCCCCATCTTCCAGACCACGCCTTTTTCCGTGCACCCCAGGCAGGGTGCTCCGATGCCAATGGGCCACACGCCCGGGATTTCATTGAAATGACGCGTGGCACAAGCGGCATGAGCGACCGGGCCCTTACAGCCGAGCTTGTAAAGACACCAGCCCTTGCGGTGGCCTTCGTCGCCGAAAGCAAACGCGAAACGGCCGGCATCAAAGTGCGCTCGCCGTGGACAATTTTCGTGAATCACGCGGTCGTAGGCGAACTTCGGACGGCTGAGCTCGTCCAGTTGAGGCAGCTTGCCCATGGTGACGTATTCCAAAACAACCGCGAGCAGGTTGTAAGGATTCGGCGGACAACCGGGAAGGTTTACGATTGGCTTGCCCGACACCACGGAATCAACTCCGACGGCGCCTGTGGGATTTGGATCTGCCGAGGGCACGCCGCCCCACGACGCGCAGGAGCCGATGGCGATCACCGCTGCCGCCTGGGCCGCAACTTCTCTTACTACCTGAACTGCCGGCCGACCGCCCATCTGCATGTAGACGCCGTCGTCCTTGGTGGGAATCGCGCCTTCAACCACCAATACATACTTACCCGCGTTGTCGGCGATGGCGGAGCGCAACGCCGCTTCGGCCTGTGCGCCGGAGGCTGCCATCAAGGTCTCATGGTAGTCGAGGGAAATCACATCGAGGATCAGGTGGGCGACATCGGGCGCCGAGGTGCGTAACAGAGTCTCGGTGCATCCGGTGCAGTCCTGAAAATGCAGCCAGATCACCGACGGCCGTTTGGTTTTGCCGATGGCGTCCGCCATCTGCAAGACCGAGTTCTTGCCGGTAAGCGCCAATCCCACCGGCGCACTGGCCATCAGCATGCCGCATAACTGGATGAAGCTTCTTCGGGAGACTCCGCAAGCCTCCAGGTGTTCTGCAATGGTCGGTTGCTTAGACATGAGCGCCTTCCTAGCGTTACGGCATTTCCCCGAGGTGCCCCTTGAGCCGGAAATAAATCTAGCCAACTGAGATGTTTTCTGTTCGGGCGATCACGGGAGGAAGAGTGGGGGAAGAAACCGAGGACGACCTGACGGTCGCGCACTGCCGACTAATATAAGAATAAGAACGAATAAATTAGTGTGCGATACCCGGTTTCTCTCCTTTCAACTCTGCATCCCCGTGGTTTCCACTTTTCTTCCGACCGGCGGCAACCCGGGTGATCGAAATTTGTTATCGCTCGAATTCATATTTTGAGTCAGTGATCTGAGTCACCCATCGGTGTGAGATGCGCTCGCAGGCAATGGCGTAATTGATCACATCGATGTGCGTCGTTGGTCACTGCGGCTCACAGACCCCTAACAATAATGTAAGTTCGGGGGATAAGACCTATGCCCGCAGACGTGTTGGAAAAACCAGCAACGGTTGAGGATGTTCCGCGCGACATCTCCACGAGAAAGCCTGTCGTCGATGTTGCGGTGGAAGATGCTGCCTCGGCGCAGCAAACCGTTTCAGAAACGGATGAGCCCAACCCCACTAGCCAGCAGATCGAATCAGTCTTGCGCAAAATCTTCGAAGGCTATGAGGAATTTCTGGGTTGTACGCCAGACTAGTCGGGGCAGGGAATTGAACTTTGGTTGGCGACGAGGGAATCCTTGTGCATTCCCCTCACCATCCGCTGTGATCTCCCGCACCGACGCACGGCGGTTCTCCGTATCCAATGTCAGTAAGCAATCATGCGCTGGCGGGCGACTTCGTCGGCGAGGAGAAAACTTATGAGCGCGCTTGTTCTGGATAAGAAAGCCGACTTGGCCGGGCCGGGCATCGGCGATTACAACGAACTGGAAAAGATTCTACCTAAGAACTATCAATCACTTCTCTCTGCGAAAGAAACGCAGCACGCCATCTTCCACGTGAGGCGCTATATAGAAGACAACCTCTGCAAGGAACTCAACCTGATGATGGTCGAAGTGCCGCTCATCGTCGACGTGGAGAGCGGCGTCAACGACATGCTGGACCGCGACGGCTCCCGCACTCCGGTCCAGTTCCACATCACCAACGATCGCAACCTGCATCCCATCGACGCCCAGGTCGTGCAGGCCGCTACCAAGTGGAAGCGCGTGGCTCTGAAGCAATTCCAGTGCAAAGCCGGCGACGGCATCTGCACCGATATGCGCGCCGTGCGCAAAGATTATTTTCTCGACCACGACCACTCTGCCTACGTCGATCAATGGGACTGGGAGCGAGTCATTACAGCCGAGCAGCGCAATCTTGACTTCCTGAAAGCGATCGTCCAGAGAATCTGGAAGGTTCTTGCAGGTGCGGAGAAGTTTGCGCAATCCCTGTTTCCACAGCTCAAAGATTTCCGCTATCCGGATCTGCCCGAGGAGATCACTTTCCTGCATGCCGAAGAAATTCTTGAGATGTATCCGGACTTGCCGCGTAAGCAGCGTGAGACCGAGGTACTGCAGAAATATCCGGCCATCTTCATTATCGGAATTGGTTGGCCGCTGAAGGACGGCTATCCTCACGAGATGCGCGCCGCCGACTATGACGATTGGATTACCGATACGCATGACCAGACCGGCAAAGACACCCACGGCTTGAATGGCGACATTTTAGTGTGGAACCACGTCACCAAGCGGCGTCACGAACTGACTTCCATGGGCATTCGTGTGACCGCCGAAACGCTGAAAAAGCAATTGAAGATGGCCAACCAGCTTGATTTCCTGAAACTGCCGTATCATCAG
The DNA here is from genome assembly GCA_963762385.1 of uncultured Acidobacteriota bacterium. Lineage (GTDB taxonomy): Bacteria > Acidobacteriota > Terriglobia > Terriglobales > Acidobacteriaceae > JABDBE01. The sequence continues at coordinate 1,960,014 of CAVXKN010000004.1, forward strand.
GCGATTCTGAACAATGAGATTCCGCTTTCCATCGGAGGTGGAATCGGGCAATCGCGAACTCTGATGCTACTGCTGCGGAAAGCTCATCTCGGCGAAGTCAGCGTAACTGTGTGGCCCAAGATCCTGAAGGAGATGTGCGCGAGGAAGAATATTTTTGTGCTGGAGTAGACCGGCGTTTGCAAGAATTTCTCAGAAGCGGTCTTCCTCTTCGAGGCCAAGCCGACTGCACGTGAATATTGCCCCAGATCGGAGTGACCTTCATCACCGGTCCCGGTGAGTTCGATCACTGAATAAGCGCCTGTTGAAGACTGAAGATTGCAGCGTGTGGGCCAGTGAAACATCCGCGTCTCTCAGCCTTTACGACGTGCATTTCCGCTGGTCCTAGGAGGATGTCATGCCGCTGCTCGACTCAGCAACCGGAAAACTTCTGCGTGATTATTCGATCGAGGAACTGGCCGAAGCAGCCAACTTGATGCGCGGCTACGATCTGGTTGCGCTCTGCGCGGCGGGATCTGGCCATGCCGGCGGCACGCTTTCGATCATGGATATCACCGCGGCCCTTTATCTCAAGGTCGCGAATCACGATCCACAGAATCCGAACTGGGCAGACAGGGACCGCATTATCTGGTCAGGAGGACACAAGGCTCCGAGCCTCTATCTAGGTCTTGCTTTTGCCGGGTTCTGCAAATTGGAAGACATCGCACTCCTCCGCAAACTCGGGTCTCCGTTCCAAGGGCATCCCCACTGGTTGAAGCTGCTCGGGGTGGAAGTATCGACAGGCTCCCTGGGACAGGGGCTAAGCGTCGCGGTGGGCGTAGCGCTGGCGGGCAAACTCAACAACAAAAACTACCGGACGTTCTGCATCATGGGTGACGGCGAGCAGCAGGAAGGACAGATCTGGGAAGCGGCGATGGAAGCTGCGCACTACAAGCTCAAAAACCTGGTGGGCATTGTGGATTACAACCGGCTCCAGATTGATGGCCCGGTCTCCGACGTAATGAACATTGATCCTCTCGAAGAGAAATACAAAAGTTTCGGTTGGGACGTGGTTCGGATCGACGGACACGATATGGAACAGATCGTCGAAGCACTATCAGTGAATAGAAGTGATACAGGTAGGCCATTGCTGCTGCTGGCGGAAACTGTCAAGGGCAAAGGCGTCAGCTTCATCGAGAACGTTGCGGGCTGGCATGGGAAAGTTCCCAATCACGAAGAGATGATCAAAGGGCTGCGTGAACTCGGGCTGGTGGAAAAAGTTCCATACGCCAGCCTGCTGGAACACGCGGAAAAATATCAGGAGCAGGCCACTCGTGCGCTTCATGCCAAGCTGCCGCACTTCAGCCGCGATTACTGGTGGAACAGTTTAATCGTGATGACCGCGCAGATGGAGCCAACGCGCAAGGGATTCGGCCAGGCGCTGGCGCAGCACGGCGACGACGAGCGGATCGTATGCCTCGGACTCGACATCTCGGGTTCGATCACGATCAGCGATTTCTACGCCGGCAAACCCGAGCGCAAGAAGCGCTGGCTAAGCATGGGAATTGCCGAGCAATCGGCGACCGCGGTAGCAGCAGGACTGGCTAAAGAAGGCAAGCTGCCCGTTTTCGGTACATACGCGACCTTCGCGGCTGCCAGGAATCTGGATCAGATCCGGACATCAATCTGTTATGGCAATTTCAACGTCATGATTGCCGGCGCACACGGAGGCGTGTCGGTCGGGCCCGATGGCGCAACCCATCAGGCGTTGGAAGATTTGTTTGCCATGTGTGGTCTACCCAACATGTCGGTGGTTGTGCCCTGCGATGCGATTGAAACCAGGAAGGCCACCAGCCACTTGTTGCTGCAGCACGTCGGGCCGAAGTACATCCGGTTCGCGCGAGAAGCGACGCCAATCGTAACCAAGCCAGAGACCCCGTTTGTTTTTGGAAAGGCAAACGTTATCCGGCTGCGTCATATAGCGAAAGACTTTGCCGATGCGTTTGACACGTACATCGCGGCCGACTACGACAATGAGTCCGAAGATCTGACCATCATCGCTTGCGGACCGATGGTGCCCGAATCCATGCGGGCAGCTTACATACTGCAACAGGAGTTCGGGTGGGAAACACGCGTCATCAACATGCACACCCTGAAACCAATCGATCAGGAAGCTGTAATCCGGGCGGCGAAAGAGACAGGCATGGTCATTACGGCTGAAGAACATCAGATTGGCGCACTGGCATGGCGAGTGAGCGGGATTATCACCGGCTCAAAGGACCTCTATGGCGTGCCGGTGATCACGGGCGCTATTGGAGTCCGCGATCGATTCGGCGAATCGGGAGCCCCTTGGGAACTGATCAAAGAATTCGAGGTCAGCGCTGAACATATTGCCCAAAAAGCGGTGGAGTTGGCTAAAGTCAGATCAAGTTCGCGGAGGAGTTCAGAAACTGTCCGACCGAAGGAAGCGCTGGCCGAGGCGCTCAAATAGGATGTTGATTTATGGCGTTCGCCGGCAACGTCTAACCGTTAGACATAATGTTGCAGACGCGATAGCAAATTTAAATGTGTGACTTTGCCGCCGCGATCACGGCCTGCCCCAAACTAAGTCCGCCATCTCCGGCGGGCACCTCGCGGTGGGTGAACACTTCGAATCCCGACGCCAGCAATTGTGCTATCAAGTGCTCGGACAGATATAAGTTGTGAAAGGTTCCACCACTCAAGCAAACGCGGTTCAAACCAGTCTTCTCGCGCATTGTCTTGGCAATTCGCGTGAAGCCTTCGACGAGCCCCTGGTGAAAACGACGACTGATTACACCTACGGCAACATTTTCATGCAGATCGCTGACAACGGCTTCAAACAAGCGTCGGCTGCTAATGATCCAGTGCTCGCCGTCGGACACGAGTTCCATGGGATATCCGGAATGTCCCTCTGCCGGATCGATCGCCATCTCCAACTCAATCGCTGCTTGCGCCTCGTAATTTACTTTCTGGCGAATTCCGATTAGCGCCGCGATCGCATCGAAAAGACGGCCACAACTAGAGGTTAACGGTGAGTTCAACTGGTGGTCGATAATCTGCAGCAACAGCTTAGTTTTGCGGGGATCGAGTTGCTGCACAAAAGGAATCGACATGGTCAGGAAGTCGCGTCCAAAATAGTGGGCCAGATAGCTGACGGCCGTCCGCCACGGTTCATGGATCGCGGCCGATCCGCCAGGCAAAGGAACATATTCCAAATGAGCGGCACGCTCAAAGCCGCAATAATCAGCAAGCAGAACTTCCCCGCCCCAAACGCAGCCGTCGGTTCCGTACCCGGTTCCATCAAGGGCAAACCCAATCACTCTGCCTTCGAGATGGTTTTCTGCCATGCAACTGGCAATGTGCGCGTGATGGTGTTGCACTCCAATCAAGCGCGCGCCGTCTTGTTGCAGAGCCCACTTCGTCGAGAAGTAATTGGGGTGAAGGTCGTAAGCGATTGTCTCGGGGTGAATTTCTAGAATTTGCTCAAGGTGATCGACGGCTTCGTGAAAGAAGTTGAAGCTCTCAACATTCTCCAAATCCCCGATGTGCTGGCTTAGAAAGGCATGCTTCTCTTTAGTCAGGCAAATCGTATTCTTTAGTTCTCCGCCAACTGCCAGCACAGAAGGCTGTTCATTCTTCAAGAAAACCGGCACGGGAACGAATCCGCGCGAACGGCGCAATTGACGCACGCTTCCGCCGCTTACTCGCACAACTGAATCGTCGCAGCGCAATAAGATATCCCGGTTGTGCACCAGGAAGAGATCGGCAAGACTGCCCAAGCGCGAAACTGCTTCGTGATTGTCAATCGCGATCGGCTCTTCGCTGAGGTTGCCGCTGGTCATCACCAGAGCCTTGAAATTGCCTGCCCGTAACAACAAATAGTGCAGCGGAGTGTAGGGAAGAAAAATCCCGAGGTAACGATTGAAGGGCGCAACTTCTTCCGCGATCGGCGCCCCTGCTTTCTTCGGGAGAAGAACAATGGGTCGTTCTACGGACTCCAGAACAGCTTGTGAAGGCAGGTCCAAATCACACAATTCGTGCGCGGCTTCGAGATCAGGTACCATCACCGCAAATGGTTTTTCGACCCGCCGCTTGCGCTCGCGCAAACGCGCCACGGCTGCGGCGTTGGTTGCATCCGCCGCCAGGTGAAATCCTCCCAAGCCTTTCACCGCGACAATCAGGCCCGATTGCAGAACACCGCCAGCCTCCGCAATCGGATCGCGACATTCGATTCGGTGACCGTGCTTATCCCAGAGCTCCACCTGAGGCCCGCACTGCCAACAAGCATTGGGCTGGGCATGAAATCGCCGGTCGTACGGATCTTCATATTCCGCCAGGCAAACCGGACACATGGGGAAGGCGGCCATCGAAGTGCGAGGCCGATCGTATGGGATATCGCGCACGATGGTAAAGCGTGGGCCACAGTTTGTGCAGTTGATGAATGGGTAGCGATATCGTCGGTCCTTCGGATCGAAGAGCTCGCGTAAGCAATCCGGACAAATCGAGACGTCGGGCGAGATCAGGGTGTGGACTTCCGCGCCATTCTGACTGTGAACGATGCGGAAACCCTGATCGCCATTGCACGGCAATTCGCGTACGACGAAACTGGTGATCCGGGCCAATGGCGGCGCTTCCGCAGGCAATTGTTCTACAAAGTCCTGAACCGTTTCGGCGGGACCCTGGATCTCGATCGTAACTCCGGCAGAGGTATTGCAAATGATTCCATTCAGGCGCCTGCTGGACGCCAGGCGAAATACATAAGGTCGAAAGCCGACTCCTTGAACAATTCCCGAGACTTCGATTTGCCGGCGAACTTCCATATCCCTTAGCCCACGTGCGAAAGCGATCGTACTGTTTTGCGCCGTTGCGCCAACCAATTCAGCCATTCGTCCAAGCCGTTTCCTGTCAGGCTGGATACTTGCACGATCTCCATTTCCGGGTGTACGCGGCGCGCATTTTCTGCGGCAGCTTCGATGTCAAAAGGCACGTAGGGAAGCAGATCAGTCTTCGTCAGGATGAGCAGGTCGGACTTGAAAAAGATCGACGGATATTTCAGCGGCTTGTCTTCGCCCTCGGTAACGCTCAGCAATACGATCTTGGCAGCTTCGCCGAGGTCGTAGCTCGATGGACACACCAGGTTCCCGACGTTCTCAATGAGGAGCAGATCTAAATCTTCGATCCGCCAATCTGACAAGTGACGTTCAATCATGCGCGCGTCGAGGTGGCACGTTCCGCCGGTTGTGATCTGCTTAACCGGGAAATGGAACCGGCGGAGACGAGCTGCATCGTTATCGGTTTGAATGTCTCCGGTGAGCACAGCAACTCGCTCATTGCGCGGCAGGCTTTCCAACGTGCGCTCAAGCAGGCTGGTCTTGCCGGACCCGGGCGAGCTGATCATGTTCAAGCAAAGTATGCCGTGCTCCTGAAATCGGGCGCGCAGCTCGGCCGCGATGCGGTCATTTTCACTGAGTACTTTTCGTTCCAGCGAGACTCGTTCCATATTCCTCCACCTCCAGATAAGCTAACTCCAGCTCGTCGCCACTGATGCATGTCGTTGCTAAGCTCGCACACTGCGGACAGCGAACGTCGTAGTCGCGCACCACGAACTCCTGTGCGCACACGGTGCAACGATGCCGGCGGGGACAGAATTCGATTTCCAACTCGAGCGACTCCAGATCGGTGTCACGGGTGATCGCCTCAAAGCAGAATCGAAATGCGTCCTGGTCGACGGCCGCGACCTCGCCGATTCGCACACAGACTTTTGCCGCATAGGTTCCGGGATAGCGCGCGACCTCGATTCTGACCGCGTCCAGCACCGAATTGGCGATCCCCATTTCGTGCATAACGTTCAGCAGATCCGCGGCAATTGGTCTCCAGCGAGCATGTCGACGATTCGCGTTGTGCCCAACGGTGTGCGCATGGTTACCCACCCTGCGTCTTTCTTGTTCACCTCGCCGATGATTCGCGTTTCGGCTCCGAGGGGATGCCGTCGCATCGCTTGCACCAGATCCTCCGCAGCTTCCGCCGCCACGATTGCGATTAGCTTGCCTTCATTTGCGACGTACAGAGGGTCAAGGCCCAGCAACTCGCAAGCTCCGCGCACCTCATCGCGCACGAGGATGGAGCTTTCCTCCAACTCGATGCCGACTCGCGACTGTTGGGCAATTTCATTGAGCGAGCTGGAAAGACCTCCGCGAGTCGGATCGCGCATACAGCGAATCTCGCGGCGGGCTGCAAGCATGTCGGCGACGAGGGTGTGAAGTGCAGCACTATCACTTTCAATCGTCGTTTCGAATTCCAAACCCTCACGTCGCGCCAGGATCGCGATGCCGTGGTCTCCGATGGACCCGCTCAGCAAAACTTTGTCGCCAGGAAGCGCACGATCGGCCGAGAGATCGACGCCTTCGGGCACCGATCCAATTCCGGTGGTGGTGATGAACAGTCCGTCACCTTTGCCTTTTTCAACGACCTTGGTATCGCCCGTGACTATTTCTATGCCTGCTGCTGATGCGGCCCGGTGCATCGAATCTACGACGCGCCGGAGTTGTTCGATGGGGAAGCCCTCTTCAATAATGAACGCCGCGCTCAAGAAAAGAGGCGTTGCGCCGCCCATCGCCAGATCGTTGACTGTGCCGTGCACCGCGAGTGAACCGATGTCGCCGCCGGGAAAGAACATCGGCTTGACTACGAAGGAATCAGTCGTGAATGCCAGCCGTTGACCATGAATGGTTATGATTGCCTGATCGTCGAGCCGGGCCAGAACCGGATTGTGCAAGCGGGGAAGAAAAATGTCGCGGATAAGTTCGGCGCTCAGCTTGCCGCCGCTGCCGTGACCTAAAACGATGGTATCTTTGGCTGGCAGCGGCACAGGGCAAGCGAACTCGGTGATCGTCGTGTTCGACACGCATTTCCTCCTAACTGGCGACGGCGTGGCGTCGATAGTGATAGTAGGCAGCGCACGCCCCTTCCGTGGACACCATCGGCGCTCCCATCGGGTTTTCCGGGGTGCAGCGCATCCCGAACATAGGGCAGTCCGTCGGCTTTCTTAGACCCTGCAATACCTGCGCGCTGATGCATTCCGACGGCTCGTCAACCGTGATTTCGCCCACATCAAAAATCCGGTTCGCATCATAGGAAGAGTATTCCTCGCGCAATCGCAAGCCACTTTGCGGAATCGCGCCGATCCCGCGCCACTTCTGATCCGCGATTTCGAATACCTCGGCCATGATCTGCTGGGCGGGCAGATTCCCCTGGTAGCTTACTGACCGCACGTACTGGTTTTCCAACTTTGCTTCTTTCGCCTCGAGTTGCTTCACCAACATTAGAATTGTTTCCAGCAGATCGACGGGTTCGAACCCTCCCACAACGATGGGAATACGAAAATCGCGTACCAGCGCTTCGTATTCACTGCAACCCATAATCGTACAGACGTGTCCGGGCGCAATGAATCCCTGCACGCGGTTATTTTCGGCGGCCATCAATGCTCGGATGGCGGGCGGGACCAGAACGTGCGAGACCAGCATCGAAAAGTTGGTCAAACCTTCGCGCCTCGCCTGCCATGCAGCCATCGCGTTCGCAGGGGCGGTGGTCTCGAAACCAATGGCGAGAAACACCACGTTGCGGCCCGGATTCGAGCGGGCAATCTTGACTGCTTCGGTGGGAGAGTACGCGACCCGCACATCCGCTCCTTGGGCTTTAGCGCGAAAGAGGTCTGAATGCGATCCGGGTACGCGCAGCATGTCTCCGTAGGAAACCAGAATCACGTCTGGACGGCCCGCCAGAGCGATCGCCTTATCGATGGTTTCCAGGGGCGTGACGCACACGGGGCATCCCGGGCCATGCACGAGTTCCACTTCACGAGGCAGCAGTTCATCGATTCCATAGCGCATGATCGTGTGGGTCTGTCCTCCACAAATCTCCATCAGCACCCACGGCTGAGTTGCGCGTTGGAAGATCTCAGCGGCAAGCGCCCGGGCAATCCGTGCGTCGCGATATTCGTCGAGGTATTTCATGCTGCCGTGCTGCCCCCATGGGACCTGAAGGCGAACCTCACCTAAGAGAACTCTAACGACCGCGTGAACCAGCATCGGTGATCTCCGTCACAGCAGGCTGTGAGCATAAGCGGTGAAAGCTTGGAAATAGGCCGGATTTAATGATTGGATTTTACACAGGTTTGGGGCAGGGTGGGTTACGTGGAGTCCGGACTGGTGGGAGCAAGCTCCTCCTCCAGCATTTCCATCTCTTCCAGCAGTTTGTAGGTGCGCTCAGCTTCGAAGGGATCGACGCGGCTGATAGCGAAGCCGACATGAACCATCACGTAATCGCCGACCGCCGCCTCGGGAACAAAGCAGAGAGAAACCTGGCGAACAATGCCTCCGAATTGCACGCGAGCAGAACGGAGCTGTTGCTGTTCCTGAATTTCGATAATCTTTCCTGGAATAGCAAGGCACACGCTGGCTTCTCCTCGGCAGCGAGTACAACACTCGATGCGACCGCGGTCTGTGATCTACGACACACCTCATCGTGACCAACTCTGCGGCGCACCTACATTATTTTCCAGATAAGTCAGACGGCAGACCACGACGGCTTCGGGCCACGGGCAGTGACATCCGTCACTGCGCGGTATGTCTGAGGGACACATAATCAAATTGGGCTTAACTCCTCGAATGTCAATGGGCTGGGTTAGAACAGCCCAGCGGGAGGGTTCAAATGAAAAAGATGACTTGCGTATTCATTCTGCTGATGGCGGCACAGCTTTTCGCGGTGGAAAAATCGCCGATCACAGTTCGGGATTCAACCGTCAACAACGGCGTCGTAATTGTAACGATCAGCGAGTCGGGTAAGGGTTACGAGCTGCAATGCAACCAAAATTCCTCATATTGCAAGGCTCCGAAACCGGGCGACTACTGGATGGTGCGGCTCCCCAAGAACCATGGGCTTTACGATTGTTCGAATGTGGACCTCTATCCGCAATCTGCCAATGTGGACGAACATGACCAGGTTCTGGGCGAGTACTGCATTAACGAGAAGTGAAGGAGTCAAGCGGCTTCAAACGGTTTGTGTTTAGGGATTTCGTGCGTTCTTCGCAGGGGCCAGATCAGCCTTGCCTGCCAAGTGAAGTTCTTAATCTTTGGCTTCGAATGTTTGAAACCGACATCTTACGAGGACCTTCGTAGCTGACTGCCTTCATGATCTAAACTCCCATTTCCATGATTTCGAAAAGCCGATGCTTCGGCGGATTGGATAGATTTGTAAACTTCTCGTGGAAGTCTGGGATTACGAGCTCTTCTTCTTTTTTGGAACTTTAGCTCCCTTTTTGCGTGCTTCCGAGAGCCCAATGGCGATCGCTTGCTTGCGACTTTTCACGACTCCTCCCCGGCCGCCTTTGCCGGATCGAAGCGTGCCCTTCTTCTCACGACGCATGGCACTTTCGACGCTCTTGCCTGCGGCTTTACCATACTTGCGGCTGCTGGATTTCTTTCTTGCGGCCATTTGATTTTCCTCCCGGTGAAGTTGCACTTGATGAGCGTGCTTCACTAACCGGCAAACTAGGATGCAACAATCAAATCTTGCGTTGCTGCTGACGACTCCGCCGTCAATGCGCTTCTTCACCCGCGCTTGATTCGCGGCAAAACTTCTTTGCTGTAAAACTCAATCACCCGTTCTTGATCGGCCTGGGCAGAGTGAATATTGACGATGCTTACACGGCTGTTGAACAGGTCCCATTAAGGCTGTCGATTGAGGAAAGGGCTGACCTTGTTTTTCTACATACATACGTAAAAAGGAAGGCCGCGAGTGCACGCTACCGTATCTACTGTATTGCTGTATTGCAGAAGGCATTTCGCCAAACTAGGTTGGAAGTTAGTGACAGATGACAAACCGGACAACGCTGACGAGGACAATGGGTATATCGAGCAATGAAAACGCTGGCTGGCGGAGTCTGTACTTGGCTGCCGTCCATGAGAATGATCGGAAGATGCTTCCGCGCCGGGTCGCCGAGGCGCGAACCGCAATCTTGCAACAGGCTCGAAGACTGTTTCATAGCGGCGCCGGCAGTCGCGACGAAAGGCAAGCGTTAGATCGGGCGCTCTATTCGCTGAATTCATTGCTTTGGCTGCGCGGTGCCCTCAAGCTCACGACGGGACGCGACAGAAGTGGCGAGACAAAGTAACCCGATAAAATTCCGCATGCATCGCAACTGTGCTGGATAGAAGTCCCTGACTCTTGCAAGGAAAGAGATTCTAAGCGAGAGCATTAAGTCAGTTGCAGCGTCAATGGCGGCAGAGACAGCCCTTCGACCTCAACTGTCCAACGATCGCCTCGCTCGGTGAGATGTCCAGCCGTAAGGGTTCCTGAGCTGACGATTTCCCTGGCGCTCAACAGCTCAGCTGGGAAACGGCGCACGATGGCTGCGCCGAGTTCTGCAAGACACGAAGCAGGGCTCTTCAAGCTGTTCTTGCCAGATCCTTCTTCCACAAACTCTCCGTTTTTCGACATGCGCACGTTGAATCGAGCCAGTTCATCCACCAGCGTGGCGATAGCGTCAGGCCGTACTGGCAGCCGCTCTCCGACGACGAGTGCAGTGTGCAGTCCAAAGGATGCAACGAAGTCACTGGGCTGAAACTTCCATTCTGAAAAAGGGCAATCAATGATTTCGAATCCAATGGCCAACCATTCTGTGGCTTCAAGCGCAGCCGTAGCGTCGAGCCCTTCCGCAGTGATCGGTCGTTTCAGGCCGAAAACAATTTCGGGTTCGATCTTCAGTGAGCGGGGATGCGGCGACGTCAGAGCAGCGGAATTGTTGTCGCTGTAGTGCACCGTATCTTCGTACATGTGGCCCCAGACCAGAGTTTCGAGCTTGAGCACACGCCACATCGCCTTATTGGCATAGCCAACCTTGCGGCCGACGGCCCTGTGTCCCGCAGCTTCGCGAGACCGTTTGAGGGCTGCTTCTACCGCATAAGCGGTGTTGAGATCGAAACCGGGGCGCGCAGAGGGAAGGACTGGGACCATCTGGCCCATTTCTCGTGCGGAAAACAGCTCCCGTGCCAAGCCTTCGACGTCGATCTGTGACATAGGTTATTCGCCCGCCGCGTTCTTCAGTAATCGCGAATCAGGAGCGGTCCCGACGCTCTGCATCTTAACACCCGTCGCTAGTGGACACCCGAGGCTACCACGCCGCAACTAGAAGTCCAGTGGCATGCGAAAGCCTCTCCAGGCGCAGATCCTTAAGTCTGTTATGCAGACGCATTCAGAACGATGGCCGTTCCTAGTCTGACAATAAGCTTCCAGTTGCCCGATGGTCGGGCCACCTCAAAACGATGGTAACTTTATCATCGTCGTTCAAGTGCAATACTCTGGCCAAGAAGGAAGATGGCTAATATTGCCAAATAATACAGCGATGCAAAGAGGTGCACAGCGATGAAGACATCCGCAAGACTGTCAACGCCAAGAAGCATTTTGCAGCGAGTTCCCCGCCACGGTTTGCTGTCGCATATCTGCCTGTTGTCAATGCTTGCGCTCGGATTCCGCGGCGTTCCCGCCGCTGCGCAAAACGCCGTTGTTCTGGTGGGCTCCGGATCGAGCGTCCCAGCGCCGCTTTACAGCCGCTGGACACAGGAGTACGGCAAGCATAGCGCCCACGTTCAAATGCGATACCTTCCGGTGGGCACGAGCGAAGGAATCAAGCAAATCTCGCGTGGAGTGGGCGATTTTGGCGCCGGAGAATCTCAACTGACGGATAAGGAACGGAAGGAGGACGGTTTGATCGAGTTGCCGATCGTGCTCGTCGGGATCGTTCCCATCTACAACCTTCCCGATGTCCACCAGGAACTCCGGCTTTCGGGGGAAGTGCTGGCTGAGATATTCCTTGGAGATATCAAGAACTGGAATGCCGCGCCGATTGCGAAGCTTAACCCAGATCTGGCATTACCGAATCTTTCCATCCAGGTGATCAACCGGCCCGCGGGAAAGGGATCCAATTTCGTTTTCACTGACTTTCTCACCAAGGCAAGTCCCAGATTTCGCGCCGAAGTGGGAACCAGTCCATCCCCTAAATGGCCGGTTGGCATAGCGGCGGAACGCAGTTCGGATATGGCGGACAAAGTGAAAGCCAGCCCCGGGTCCATCGGCTACGTCGAGTATCAGTACGCGGTAAAAGGTAATCTTTCCCAAGTAGCGGTACTGAATCCCGCCGGTAAGTTTGTTCGAGCCTCCTCGGAGAGTATTGCTGCGTCGTGTAAGGCGGTAGAAGAGCCGCGGTGGAATAGCTTCTCCGCTTCGCTGACCAATGCAAGCGGTGCCGATTCTTTCCCCATTGCTAGCTTTACCTGGATTTACCTGCGGACCAAATCCACCGATTCCGCTCGCGCAGCCGCGTTAAGCGATCTCTTGGATTGGATATACTCGGATGGCCAGCAGTTTGCAATCCAGGAAGGTTATTCCGAACTGCCCCCACAGTTGCTCGCGGCTGTGAGAAAAAAAGTCAGAGAATTGCAATAGCGCTCACCCACCCAAAACGTGATGCGAAACCTGATGAGATTTGCGGCGTCTCGCTTCGGAGGAACTATGCGACATTGCTTGGTCTTAGTTTGCATGGTGGGAGTGACGGTTCTGGCTTGGGCCCAACAACCCGGAGCACCCCCTAAGTCCGGCGAAAGTCACCAATCCGGCAGCGTCGCATCCGACTCGGGCCTCAAGGAAATGTTCGAACCGAGAATAAAGGCTGAGTGGGAAGCGGTGAAGAACAAGGACAAGAAAGCATATGGCGAATTGTTGGCGGACGACTACCAGGGCGTCGAAGTTGATGGCCAGGGTGAGCGCACCAAGATGCAAGCGCTCAACGAACTGGCGAATGGCAATGTTTCCAACTACACGTTGTGGGGATTCAAATTCATGCCGCTGTGTTCAGACGCCGCTTTCGTTATCTACGAAGTGACACTGCAGTTCCCGCCGAGATCCGTGGTGCGTTTTTCCAGAGTCTATATCACAGAACTTTGGGTGAAACGCGACGGGCAATGGAAGGAACTGCATTATCAGGAAACTCACGTCAAGTAAGTCTCCGCTAAGCTGGAAACCAAGCCAACCTTTGCAGTCATGCCGCCATCCGAAGCAGCGAGAGGAGACATCCAATGGGAAAGATGTGGTTCATTCTGCTGCTGTTTTCGGGCAGCTTTCTTCTGGCGCAAGACAGCAATTCCAACGCTATGAGGCGGGACAATTCAAAAGATTCCAACGGACAAGTAACTGTGCAGGGCTGCGTCGACAGATCGAGCGGGGATTACGTTTTGATCAAGCAGGATCCAGCCATGACCTATGAACTTCACGCCACTGGTAAAACGAAACTCCGCCACTACCTCGGGCAACGAGTGGAAGTAACCGGAACTCAGTCACCGTCGCTAAGCACAAGTTCTGACGCTATGGCCAGAATGGGCTCAGCAGCTTCGACGACGTTGACGATCAGCTCAATCAGGACCATCGACAAGGAGTGTCACGAAGCCTCAGCCAAATAAAGGAACGTCTTAATCGCACTCCGGAGGCATGGACTCGATCTCCGATTCGGAGTCGCACGGGCGTTTCTTCTTGGCAGGCTCCAGCAACGCTGGCCGGTTGTAGCGCAGGACCCACAAACCCTCGTTGTTGGTCAGATAGATCAAGCCGTGTCCGCCATCGGGCAGTAGACTGGTGACGCCATTGAATTCCTGAAGGGTTTTGGGATTGTGGGGATCGCTTAAATCCAGCACCCGCACGGTTTCCGTCGGATGGTTGCTGCTGGCGAGAGTAGTTGGTTTCTTCTCTGGCGATTCAGCGATGGCAACGTTTGGGCTGACCATCTCCAGGTTTCCCGCAGTCGCTTGGTTCGACTCGGCGGTGCGCTTCAGCAGGGTCGGTTTTTCGGGCTTGCTCACATCCACGATCATGAAACCCTGCTTGGAAGCCTGCTGCACGTAGAGATAATACTTTCCGTTCTCCTTCTGCAGCAGCATCTGATTTCCCGTCGCCTGGGGAAGTGGGAGATGGGCAATAACCGTCGCGGGCACGTCGGTTGGTTTTGGTGTAGGCTGCTCGCTTGCGCTGGCCAAGGTGGCACACAACACCAGAAGCGAGAACGCGAGTGCGAGAACGCGCAGAACACCTTTAGGCCGCTTCATAAATCACTTCACAATTCCCGACGCGAAACTATCCTCTCGTTTCGCGTCTAAGCCAACTATACCACCGAACGGACGCCCTGCCTCATTGTCTGGCGACGACCCCGACACAACCGTCCGAAGTGTATGGCGCGCAGATTCCGCCAGCCTGAAAAGGCACAAAAACGTGGTTTGTGTTGGGGTCGACCGAAATACTGTGTGCATTGGACCCGGTGGGCATGTTCGCCAGCCACTGGTTTGTTCCCGCATCAATGACGCCCATAACCGCAGTGGGGAGCATGTCGCGCGCTGCGAGATAGTACCTGTTGTCGGTGGGGTTATACCAAGTTTCGTCCACGCCTCCAACGTTGTTGATGGTGGCTAGGATCGCGCCCGTAGTTCCATTAATAACGTACTCGACGGGAGGGAATGCCTCACCATCGTGGTCGGCGCAACCCACCAGGAAGTTATCGCCCGGACCCTGAACCATGCTGGTCGGCATGCAATTCAGCATCACAAAGCTGTTAACCACGATGGGGCCATCCGGGTTGCCCACTCTTGGATCGATTTCGTCCACGCTCCCAATGTTGGTGGTGGCGACGGAGTTTTCGTTGGTCAGAAGCAAATGGCCGGTGTTGGGATCCCAAGCCATCCCTCCCAACCCGGCAGGGGCAATGGCGCCGGCGCAACTGCCGGTGGGCGCGGTTTGGCTGCAGAATGTTCCAGTAGTGTAGCTAAGAATGGGGCCGTGATGGCATGGGATGGTGTACAACGTGCCGGTGACCGGGGTTACGCCAATTCCCGGAACCAACGAAGCAGCCGCTGATCCAGAGATTCCACCGAACGTCTGTGGGTTGGAGGGATCCGGGCATGGGAATGTGCCGCCAACGTTGTCAACTGGAACGCCCGTAGTGAGTCCAAGTCCGCCCGAAGCCGAGCCGCCCGCGCCGTCATAGTAGATTTGCCCAATCACGCAGGTGGGGGGATTGAAGGAAGCACCGGCAGCTGGAGCCACCGTAGTCTGCGACAGTCCTTGAGAAGGATAGGTGCCGGCGGTGTAAGCAGCGAGAGTGAACCCGGCCGGATAAGGGCCGTAAGGGTACGCCGAGTCGATCGGCAAGCAATGCTGTTGCTGGGGCGTCCCGGTTTTGCTGATCACGTTGGTGACATCGAAGAAAGTGACAAACGGCAGTCCCGGATCGCCGTTGATGATCGCAAGAACCTGATGGGTTGATCCGTCGACTGCTTTAACAGCACCTAACGCCATTTCGTCGCCCCGATCGTCTCCACAATCGGCGCTCGATCCGGCTTCGCCATTCCATGAGGCCACGCAGGGAGCGATGCCCAGCGGACCATCATAATCAGCGGATACTCCGGTAGGGAAATCGGCGAGCACCATCGGCGGCGTCGGCGGATTCGTGGTTAAGTTCATGGTCGTCAGATCGAAAGCCACAACGCTCGAGCTGCCGTTACCGACAAAGAGGACTTTACCATCCGCAGTGGTGGTATTGCCGTCTGGTCCGGACATAGGATTCACACCGTTGGCACGGGAAGCGCAGCACTGCGCACCTGGGAACCCTCCAAAATTACCATTGGCGCCGAAACCTGAGTCGAGGTGAAAGGGCGCATTCCGACAACCGAAGCGAGTGAAATTGCCAAACACCGAGATGATCGGTGGAATGCTGGGGTCGCATGGACTGGCACCGTTACCCGCACCCGCGACGGCGTTGGATCCTTGAATCGAAAACACTGCGAGATTCTGGGACGTGTCGATCACCTGCATGACGATGCCGATGCGGTCGGAAATGTAATCGAGGTAGTGACCCGGGACCGCAGGGTTTGGCGCTATCGTGCTGATGTCGAAAGAGTTGAAGGGGCCGCCTGGCTCGCCGGTGGCATTGTGCTCGGGCACGGGAATGACGTTAATGACGGTGTAAGAGCCGTTGAGCGTAGTGCCGCAGGTCGGGCAATTCGGCGTGGTGCCGCAGCCAGTCGCGATCACAAACAGCGCGGTGAGAAGAATAACAACAAGAATCCTCGGTCTCATTCGAATTCCCTCCTGCGATTTCCCTTCGGGACCAGCCTCAGACCAGCCCCGCGTCGATTAACTAGTTGACTTCTGCACTAGCGTATGACCTCCGCTACGAACCTGCGAGCGGACCTGCTCTAGAACCTGAACTGCAACTGCTGAAAAATCGTGTAGTAGTTCTGCGGTACGGCGCCGATTGTGCTGGGATTCTTGAGCTGATCAATGCCCAGGTTAACCTGGTACTTGACCCAATAATTCGGATACCACGTGAGCCCCATGGTGAACTCGTCGGTGCGGTAATCATACGTAGGCACAAAACCCGGCGTGTAATAATCCAAGAAATCCGCGCCCGGTTCGTTGGCATGGATGCCCATGTATCGGAAAGCGACACCCCACGCTCCCCACCCCCGTCCCTGGCCGCCGGGAGTGTCGGGCCCAAAGAGCGGATGCTTCACGCGTGGCGTTCCGTTTTCCGGTTGCTTTTCGCCCGTCAGCAAGTAAGTTGTGCTGATGTTCCACGCCTTGGCAATGATTGACGGCAGACTCAGGTAGCCCAACCCCCCCACCTGCTCGGAGCCGACGTTGTTACGAGACATGTTGAGTTGATCGAATTCGCCGCGTAAAGCGAACGCCGATTTCACGTACGTAAACTCACCGTTGTAACGCTGGATCGGTCCGTTAATGGGGAACTGCGGGAAAAAGTCGTAAACTCCGCCGGGCAGAGTGCCGTTAAAGCTTTGATCGCCGGAAAGCCCTCGGGAGCGCGCACGGTCAATGGCTCCGCCAACGGCAAGTCCTTTGAACCAGTTGCTCTTGGATTTGCGCCACGGGTAGAGGCGAAGCCGCCCAACGACTTCCGGTTGATTGGTGGTGTTGACCAAGGCATACCCCTTGCCGTTGAACGCGCCCACCCAGTACTGCAGGACGCCACCGTCAATATCTCCGTGCAACGCAACGCCAGGGCTGCGGAATGCTGATGCCGCGGATGGATACAGGATCGCCTGGAATCCGCGCTCTACAAAGTCCAGATTGGTTGCTCCGGTTCCGGCCTCCTGAGCGAATGGCGTTTTGAACTGGCCAGCTTGGAATTGGAACTCAGGGCGGATCCTAACGTTGAGGTAAACGTCGCGTACTACAGATCCGGTAGTCGAAGCTGCATCGGTGAGCAGGGCAAAATCGAAGTGGGAGCCGTAATTACCCTGGAAACCGAAGCGAGCGCGGCGCAAAACAAACGTGTCGGCAGGCGCGCCATCGCCTTTGTAGGCGCGGTAGTCGGTGTCCACGTAGCCGTAAGGACTGATGCTGAACTGTCCGTCCGGGCTCCGGATGAAGAAGTGTTCTCCGTTCCATCCGGCGGTGAGGGGTGCGTCTTTCTTGGGGGCGGCGGCCGGTGCCGTCTGGTCGATCATCCCCGCCTCGATTCCAGGATCGGGCTGGACCAGAAGCGTGTTCATGAGATGGACGCCGTCTGCCGGCTGTGGCGTGGTCACTGCGACGGGGATGGTCCCTGCCGAGTCGGTCGCGGCCGCTGGTTTCACGCTGGCTGACCCGCTTGCAACCGATGCGGTCTTGCTATCAACCAATTGCTGAACCATCGCCTTCAACTCCTCGATGGTCTTGCGTTGCGCCTCGACCTCGCTGCGCAATTGGTTGACCTCTTCCTTGCTGGCGCTGCCGGAGGTCGCTGCGGTTTTGCTCGCGGGTTCTGCGGTTTGAGCGTGGGCGAGCGAACCCGGTGCCATGAAAACAACCAGAAGCACGAAAAGCGTTGTTAGCGAGCGCATGTTTTCCTCTCCGACCATGATTTGGCGACCAACCGGCCTGGGCGCAGAGCGAACGTGCACGTGCAGAACCTCACACGCGGGTTGCCTCGAGGCCGCAAATCACTACACCGCCTATTCGAAAAATCGATAACTTGTATGAAAAGCGGACCAATCCGCTGGCGCGTTTGTTTACCACATATCTTTCAAGAGAGTCAAGTAAAGTTTTATTTCCGACAAGAGTCAGACGAGCAGCGACCGGAATTTTGGAATCGGGAAGAGTTGGAGCAACCGTAAACATAATCAGTTTGCCCTCGACCGCTGCACGCGATGCAACATCCTGAATGCAGTTCACTTGATGAGGCAAGAGACGGGACATGTTAGGTGGAAGGCAAATAGCATTGCTGTGATCGCGATCACACATCACAGTTCTCCACTCCGCCAAACGCCGAAAGCATTTGACTCCGTATCCATGCCCTGCAATGATGTCGTGTTACTGAAAGAATCTTAGAATAGAGATTCGTCGCGAGCCACGGAACGCTGCATGTGGATGTTGGCGAGTCAGGTTCCGGGCGCGGGCTGGCCGGTCGCCATCAGTGACCGGCGAGAATGAAGTAAGTGACACTCCTCTTTCGATCGCTCTTTGATAAACCTGCAATCCCGCAAACTGGGCTTCGGCATTTATCGGATAGAATTTAAGAAGCCCACATGGAAACGCCGATGGCTCGACCGCTCGATTGCCGTCGCGTGCGTTGAAGGACTCATCCCATGGCATTGCATACTGAACCCACCGTTTCGCAGCGCATGAATTACGCCCCCGCGGATTTGAATCCGCAAAAAGATCTTCCCAAGGGATTCTTCGATTTCCTCTTGCCGCTTCACAAACAATTCACGCCTTGGCAACAGAAGTTGGTCGCAAGGCGCGCTGAGGTCCTGCAGCGGTCGCATCGCGGACAGCCGCCAAGCTACTTACCGCCATCCGAGGCCACCACGTCCGACTGGCGGATCGAGATGCCCGACTGGTGCGTGGATCAACGAAACCAGATGACTGGCCCGGCTGACGACGGTGAACTAACCGTAAAACTACTGAACTCCGGATCGCCCGCAGTCATGATTGACCTTGAAGATTCCACGGCCAACATCTGGGAGCACATCATGCTGGCGATTGCGAATACGATCGCCGCCTACAAGTACGAACTGAGTTACGACGACAAGAAGCGGGGCAAGAAAGTCACCGTTCAGCGCTCGAAAACCGTGACCTGGGTGCGGCCGCGAGGGCTGCACATCAGCCAGGGCGGAGTGATCAAGAACGAGATCCTGTCGGCTTCTCTGTTCGATCTGGCGCTCATCTGGTACCAGATCGATCCCGCGTGGTTACCGCACAACTTCTGCGTTTACATCCCCAAGAGCGAGTCCGCGGAAGAGGCCTTCTGGTGGCGCGATCTTTTCCAGGCTATGGCCAAACACAAGGGACTGTCCCCTGATTACATAAAATGCATGGCCCTGGTAGAGGCGCACCCACTTGCTTATCAGATGGAAGAATTCCTTTTTAATCTGCGCGAGCACTGCCTGGGTTTGAATCTGGGGCGATGGGACTATATGGCCTCGCTGATCGATTTCATGTTCGAGGATCCCAATTGGATCTTGCCGGACCGGAATAAGATCCCGCACGATGTGGCATTCTTCCAGAACTTTCGCATGCTGATGCCCGAGATCTGCCACAAGCATGGAGCCCACGCGATTGGCGGAATGACGGCGCTCTATCCCAGCCGCACCGACGCTGAATTGAACGAGCGCGCTCTAAAGGTGCTGGAAGAAGACAAAAAGAACGAAGCCAAATGCCTGATGGATGGAGCCTGGACCGGTCACCCAGATCAGAACGAAATCGCGGTGGCGCAGTTTCCGTTCCCCAATCAGATTGCACGACGGCCCAAGCAGGCGAACCCGCATCCCGACTTGCGGCCAGTCCCAAAGGGCGTGGGCAAAACAACGCTCGCAGGAACCCGAGCGGCCGCGCGTACCGTGATTCGTTATCGCAACGGAGTGCTCAACGGAAAGGGCGCAAGCTTACTCGACGGGTATATGGAGGATCTGGCGACTGACCGCATCTACCGGTTGATGATTGCGCAGCGTGTCCGACACAAAGTCAAAGTTCCGGGCGAGGACGGCAAACTGGTCGAGCACACCCCCAAGCTGGCCACCCGGATATTTGACGAGGAGCTCTCGAAAATTCAGCGCGACCTGCCGGCGGAGATCGATTCCAAGGCCGCTGAGACGCTCCCGGAAGCCCGACGCATCGCCGAGGCGATGATTGTAGAGGAGCACCACTCGCCGATTTAGTCGGAACAGGACGGTGCAGAGGGACCTGAATGTGCTGATAAAAAACTCTGATCGAATAGATCAATAGAATCAGCTTGACGAAGAATACCTGATCAGTGCCCACTAGCATACTGCATCGCATCTCGATCCTTACGGTTCGGATGGGATTCTGGAGATTGTCTCCCCACGTAATATCGAACTATTTCCGTCATAGAAATGAGGGCTATGAGCGCCATTGAACAGCAGGCTCCCGCACTTAACTTTCCTCCTTTGCAGCCGCCTCGCCGCTATTTGTTCGGACCGGGGCCGACGATGGTTCATCCCCGGGTCTATGAAGCACTGGCAAAGCCGATCGTGGGGCACCTGGATCCCTACTTCATCCAGGTGATGACAGACGTCCAGCAGTTGGTAAAAATGGCTTACGGCGCCAACGACGGCGCTACGCTGGTGATTTCCGGCACGGGCAGCGCGGGCATGGAAGCCTCGGTAGCCAACTTCGTTGCAGCTGAAAGCAAGTTAGCGATTTTTGCCAATGGGTATTTCTCCGACCGCCTCACCGAGATGGCGAAGCGCCAGGGTGCGAATGTCGTGCGCTTCGAGAAACCCTGGGGAGCAACGTTCACGGATGAGGAGTCAGCCGAGTTCATCCGTCGTGAAAAGCCCAAGGTTGTGGCCTATGTTCATGCCGAAACATCGACCGGAGCGTTGCAATCAGGCCACGCGATCTGTGCCGCAGCTCACGATGCCGGCGCACTGGTGATTGCGGACTGCGTCACGTCGCTGGGCGGCCTGCAAATCGATTTCGACGGCACAGGTATTGACGTCGCTTACAGTTGCACGCAAAAAGGGCTCAGCTGTCCGCCCGGCCTGTCTCCGATGGCCATGTCACCGAGGGCGATGGAATTCCTGAACAGCCGAACCACTCCGCCACGCAGTTGGTATCTCGACCTCAAGCTGATTCATGACTACTCGACCGTATCGCACCGCTACCACCACACCGCGCCGATTTCGATGTTTTACGCGCTGCGCGAGGCGCTGCTGGTCATCGCGGAAGAGGGAATTGAGAACCGATGGGAGCGGCACCTCCGTTGCCATCGGTCTTTTGTCAAAGGCATCGAGGCCATGGGCTTGTGCATGCACGTTCCCGAGGGATACCGCATTCCGACCTTGAACACGGTGCGCGTTCCAGACGGTATTGATGAAGCGAAAGTTCGAAAGCGTCTGATCGACAGCGCCGGCATTGAGATCGCAGGCGGCTTTGGCCCACTCGCAGGGAAAGTTTTCCGCATCGGCGTTATGGGCCCATTGGCTACCGAGGAGAATGTGCAGTTCTTCCTGAAAGAGTTTAGCCAAGCGCTGCAGGCGGAAGGCTACTCGATTTGAATCCAGTGGATTCTTGTTTGAGCAGAGGACGGCGAGTTTGAAACGCGCCGCCATATTCCTCCGGTTTTACGAGCAACAGACGAAATCGGCGAGTCATCCAAGGACACGCGCCAAGGGCAATAACGAATGACTCTGAAGTCAGTGCAGACTCTGCTTGACGTCTTACATTTTGCCGACAGCCACACTGCGGTTATCGTTCCAGAGCTTGGAATCCATGTCACCTACGATTCGCTCCGGCAGCAGGTCTGGGCGATGGCAAACGCATTGGCTTCGCTCGGCATCCGTCGCGGCGATACCGTGGCCATTGCGTTGCCGAATGGATTGCCGGCCCTCGTGAGTTTTCTGGCCGCGTCGATCGCAGGGACGGCGGCGCCTTTGAATCCGGCCTACCCCTATGAAGAGTTTCATTTTTTTCTGGGTGACACCGGCGCTCGGATTTTACTTTGTCCGCCGGTAGGCGCGGAATTCGTGCGGGCAGCGGCTGCCGACCGCAAGATCCCTGTGTTTTCCGTCGAGATGAATGAGCAGGGGAGCGTTCACATAGCGAATGCTCCCACGGGAGCGTCGGCAACCGAGCCCACGGCCGACGACATTGCCCTGGTCCTGCACACCAGCGGAAGCACCGGGCGGCCCAAGCGCGTGCCCTTGCGGCATTTCAACCTCGCAGTCTCGTCGGCGAATATCGCGAACAGTTACACTCTCTCGGAAGAAGATGTTTCGCTGTGCATCATGCCACTGTTCCACATTCACGGGTTGATTGGCTCAACCATGGCAACTCTGCTCTCCGGAGGCACCGTGGTGATTCCGACAAAGTTCA
This sequence comes from uncultured Acidobacteriota bacterium, assembly GCA_963762385.1. Taxonomy (GTDB): domain Bacteria; phylum Acidobacteriota; class Terriglobia; order Terriglobales; family Acidobacteriaceae; genus JABDBE01. The sequence continues at coordinate 1,982,445 of CAVXKN010000004.1, forward strand.
ATGCGCTATCTTTTTGGCGGACAGTTCGTGAACATCGTGTGACCTGGTATTCGGGAGTACCCACGATGCATCAGCTCCTGCTGGCGCGAACGCACGACAAACCCGTAGAAGCTGCAACTCTGCGTTTCATCCGTTCGTGCAGCGCGCCTCTTTCGCCGCAACTCATCGGCAAGATCGAGGACCTTTTTGGTGTACCCTTCGTCGAAGCCTACGGAATGACGGAAGCTGCCCATCAAATGACATCGAATCCGTTGCCCCCGCGGCACCGCAAGGCCGGTTCTGTTGGCGTGGGCACCGGCCTGCGCATCAGCATCATGGACAAGGAGGGCAATCACCTCGGCACCAACCAGCGCGGAGAAGTTGCCATTCAGGGAGCGAATGTATTTCGTGGATACGAAAACAATCCCGAGGCCAACGCCCGTGCCTTTGTTAATGGATGGTTTCGTACCGGTGATGAAGGATTTCTCGACGCAGACTGCTATTTGCATTTGACCGGTCGAATCAAGGACATCATCATCCGTGGAGGCGAGAACATCGCGCCGCACGAAGTCGATGAGGTTCTGTTGAGACATCCCGCGGTCGCGGCCGTAGTGACATTTGGTTGCGCGCATCCGACGCTGGGTGAAGAAGTGGCAGCGGCCGTGGTTCTGCACGAACCTAACGGAGCCAGCGAATCCGCCCTGATCAAGTACTGTCGTGAATCGCTCGCGGAATATAAATGTCCAACCAAGATTTATCTGGTGGAAAGCATCCCTACAACCGCGACCGGAAAAATTCGCCGGCGCGCCGTGGCCTCCGCGCTCGCGGACTACCGGCCATGAGATTCCTGATCGCGGGAGCTGGGGCAATCGGAGCCTATATCGGCGCCCGCATGGCTCAGGCTGGATTCGATGTCACCCTCTTCGCCCGCGGCCCACACCTGCGCGCCTTGCAGAAACACGGCGTGCAAGTGAAGAGTGTCGATGGAGATTTTGTAGCGCGTCCCGCAATTGCGAGTTCCCTCGAAGAGGTTGGCCCGGTCGACGTCGTCTTCCTTGGTGTAAAAGCGCACGGCCTGCCGCAACTTGCTCCGCGGTTGAAGCCGGTATTCGGTGCGGACACCACAGTCGTCAGCACGCAGAATGGAATTCCGTGGTGGTACTTCCAGGGTTTCGGCGGCGAGTGGGAAGGGATGCGCCTCGAGCGCGTCGATCCTGGCGGCGTCATTTCCTTTGCCATCGAACCGCGCCGGGTGGTTGGGTCCATCGTTTACTTTGCGACGGAGATTACCGCGCCAGGTGTCATTCAGCATATCGAGGGAAACCGCATTACTCTCGGCGAGCCGGACGGTACACGCTCCGATCGCTCCCGCCAAATTGCGGAAGCCCTCATTGCCTCCGGCTTACGCTGCCCGGTCACCACTCGTATCCGGCACGAGATTTGGGTAAAGGTTCTAGGCAACGCTTCCTTGAATCCGGTTAGCGCATTGACGCGGGCCACGGTGGCTCAGATGGTGCGCGATCCGGGAGTTTGTACGGTGATCCGAAATATCATGGAGGAAGTGGAAGGGGTCTCTTATAAGTTGGGCATGGAATTACCGGTTTCTATCGCTCAACGAATTGCGGGTGCGGAAAAAGTTGGGGAGCACAAAACCTCAATGCTGCAAGACCTCGAAGCTGGCCGGTCGATGGAACTCGAAGCGCTGGTCGGGGCGGTTGTGGAACTCGGCGAACGCATGGGTGTGCCAATGCCCATCACGCGAACCGTGTACAGTTGTACCAAGTTATTGGCGGAAGGTGCGGCTGGGGAGGCAGCCCAAATGAGCGGCCCGTCCTTTTCCACGAGGCCGCAAGAGAGCTCTGATAGACTTTCTAAATCCCCTCGATAAAAATATTTGCTAAAGGGTTGACAATGGGCGGGAGAACGGGCGTATACTCCGTTCGGTGGCTGGTCCACTTATCGGACCACTTGGAATTATGGCGCTAGCCAAGACCAACCCGGGCTTTGAAGTAATTCGAAGGAACAAGGTCTATGAGGAAGTCGCTCAGCAGATCGAACGTCTGATTCTGAAGAAGCTGCGCCCCGGCGAGAAACTGCCCTCCGAACGGGAACTGGCGGAAATGCTAAAAGTGAGCCGCAGCTCGATTCGGGATGCGATTCGCGGCTTGGAACTGAGAGGCCTGGTCGAGCCGCGCCAGGGTGCGGGAACGATCGTTCGCGAACCCTCAGCCGACCAGCCAGTTAATCCTTTCGCCAACGCGCTGAAGCGTCGCCACGAAATGGTGAGTGAGCTTCTGGATTTTCGCAAGATGCTGGAGCCTCCGCTGGCAGCGCGCGCCGCCACGCACGCCTCCGCCGATGAAATTTCCGAGTTGGAAGAGATTCTGCAACGCCAAGAGCAAAAGCAGGCTCAAGGAGAAGCCGCCGTCGCTGAGGACGCGGAGTTCCATTACAGCGTTGCTCTGGCTTCGGGGAACGGTGTTGTGTTGAAAGTGCTCGACATTATCATGGACCTGCTGCGCGACACGCGGGAGCGTTCGCTGCAGTTAGAAGGTCGGCCGCAAAAATCGCTCGCTGGACACCGGCGCATCCTGGCCGCGATCAAACGCCACGACGGCGAAGCCGCAAAGGCAGCGATGCGGCGGCACATTGAGGACGTAGAAGAGATCGTACTTGACAAGTTCTGACCCACTGAGAAATCTCGCCGTGGGTCGGCCATTCGCGATTTGCGAAACGTGGGGGACGCGAATCGCGCCGCGTTGAACATGGCGGTTACTTGTGCCAAGGGCTAAGGGTGGGCCACGACGCCCACTAATCTGGGGACGATCAGTTTGACTGACCTGGCAAATGACATGAGCCGCGCGGCCATCGCACCTCGCGATCCGGATCACACGGACCAGCCCAAGGTAAAGCTCTTCGACGGATTCCCCCGACAGGAGCAGGTTGCAAATCGCCCCATGCCGGAAATCCCTCTATCGCCGCTCCCTGCAACGCTAACACTTCGTGTTGCCGAGGCTCGTGTCGAGGATGTTGGTCATGCCGTTGCCCGACTGGCCCCATCCGACCTGCAGCGCATAGGTGTCCGAGCTGGCGATGTGCTGAAGATTACTGGTGGCGCTGTTGGGATTGCGCGGGCTGAGCTTTCGGACGAAAAATACGAAGGCATGATCCAGATCGATGGGACGTGCCGCAGCAACTGCAGTGCGGGCTTGCAGGAACAAGTGACGGTAATGCGAGTTGAAAGCGAGCAGGCGGTCGCGGTTCGCCTCTCGCCGCTGTGGGTGGGGGCTGCGCCGGCGACGATTGCACCTGATCGAATGCTCGAGGATCTGGTCGGCGTTCCGGTGATCGCGGGCGGCGCCGTGCGGGTGCCGACCTTTGCCAAAGCAGTGAACTTCCAAGTTGTGCGGACGATTCCCTCGGGACCGGTCGTGATCGGGAAACGAACCGACATCCGGGTCGTAGAAGGCGAACAGACGGCGGCTCGCGCTCCGGCGGTTTCCTACGAAGATATCGGCGGGCTGGAGCGTGAAGTGGCGCGGGTGCGCGAAATGGTTGAGCTGCCGCTGAAGTACTCGCGCATTTTCGAGCGGCTGGGAATTCTTGCGCCCAAGGGTGTGCTCTTGTATGGTCCGCCGGGCACGGGCAAGACGCTGCTTGCCCGCGCTGTCGCAGCCGAAAGCCGAGTGCACTTCATTCATCTCAATGGCCCTGAGATCATGCGGAAGTTCTACGGCGAAAGCGAGGCCAAGCTTCGAGAAGTTTTCGAAGAGGCAGCACGCCACGCTCCGGCGATCCTTTTCATCGACGAGATCGACGCTGTAGCTCCCAAACGCACCGAGGTGGTCGGCGAGGTCGAAAAGCGCGTGGTGGCACAGCTTCTCAGTTTGATGGATGGTTTTGTGGCGCGCGGCCAGGTCATCGTCATCGGTGCAACCAACATCCCCGAAGTTCTCGATCCGGCGCTGCGGCGTCCCGGCCGTTTTGATCGCGAAATCGAAATCGGTGTTCCCAACACGCAAGCGCGGCTGCAAATTCTGAGAATCCATACTCGTGCCATGCCGCTCGCGTCCGACGTTGATCTTGCCGAGATAGCAGAACATTCTCACGGTTTCGTCGGCGCGGATCTTGAAGCGCTCGGACAGGAAGTCGGAATGATCGCGCTTCGCCGTTTCCTCTCGGCCGTCCCACTTGGGGCTGACGGTGCTGCATCTCCTGACTTAGTTTCCCTGCAGGTTACGCGCGATGACTTTCTAGCTGGTCTAAAGGAAGTCGAGCCGAGCGCAACCCGCGAGTTTTTTATCGAGAAGAGCGGATCGACGTTTGCATCCCTCGGCGGGCTCGATGAAGTGAAGCAGTTGCTCCACGCTGTAATTCAGCATTCGCACATGCGCGACGAGATCTACGAGCAGGTGGGATTGACGCCACCGCGAGGCATTTTGCTAACCGGACCTTCGGGTACCGGGAAGACCGCGATGGCGCGAGCGCTCTCGGGTGAAATGCAGCTTCCGCTGATCGCGATTGAAGGTCCGCAACTGTATTCGAAGTGGCTGGGCGAATCCGAGCGAGCGCTGCGCGAAGTTTTCAAGAAGGCGCGACGGGCCGCGCCCTGCATCCTGTTCTTCGATACGATTGATGCGGTCGCGCCAAAGTTTGGCGCCGATCAATTTGGCAGCGATGTTTATCAAAGAATTCTCAGCCAACTCCTGCGTGAGATTGATAACTTGCGCGACGTCAAGGGAGTGATTCTTCTGGCCGCCACCAATCGTCCCGAGCGCATCGAGCCGGCGCTCTTGCGAAGCGGGCGCTTCGACTATATACTCCCGTTCGCGAAACCCGATGCTGCCGAGCGCGCCGCCATTATGCGGCTTTGCTGCCGGCGGGTGCCGGTGGCGCCCGATGTCAATTTTGACGAGTTCGCCGGTCGAACGGAAGGCCTCACAGGCGCCGATATCGAGAGTCTCTGCAAGAAGGCCACGCTGCTAGCGATTGCAAAATTTCAGGATGGCACTCGCGTCGCGCCTTTCGTTGTCTTGACAGACGATTTCCTGGCGGTTCTTCATTCGGATCGAGGCAGTCCCGAGCAATCGAAAACAGCGAACGGTCTAAGCAACCGCGCCGGGGACTTGTGCCCTGACGCATCTACTAAGGGATGAACGAGGTTTAATCATGAGTTATACGGAACTTACGGTTTGGACGCGCGGCATCATCATGGACAAAGAGGGCCGCGACATTGTCAATTCCATCTCCAATTCTGCCCGCATCGAAGGCAAGTACGCGCAGGCGATGGAGAACTACGTCGACAATCCTGATCGCACCAATGCTCCCACTAGAAAATACTGTCGGGTAAGCGACAGCGTGCTCGAAAACGAGCTCACCTACGAAAATGAGCACCCCAATATCGTCGTGCTGGTCGAGGGAACGATGGTCAAGGGTTGGGATTACATGCGCGGCATGCCTCCCGGCGGCACGCTGGTGATTAATACCCACTACACCCCGGACTACATGATCCGGTTCGTGCCCGGAGCAGAGCGCCTGGCTCAGTTGGTCTGTGTGGATGCCGCTCATCTGGCCGACCACAAATGGCTCTATTACCGGCTGGGCGAACTGGGCCTCGATCGCCTTTCGACCGAAGGCGCAGCCGAGCGAAACAAATCCATCGCGCCCGACATCGCAGCTCCGCTGATTGCAGCCGTGGTTAAAACCACGGGCATCGTCAAAATGGAAACGATCGAGCCGATGATTGCCAACAAACAGGCATTTCACGCGGCTCTCAAAGAATTGCACATCATGTCACTGAATCCAGTGGCGGTATAGGGAAGGATTTACATGTCGACCAAAGGCACGCACATACCCGAATGGCTTACCGTTCCGTTTGCCGGGATCACTCCCGCGCCCTCGCAGGAAAAGGGGCAGGACCTGTTTCCCACCGGCAACTGGCGCTCGATCCGGCCGGTCTATCGAGACAAGTTGCCACCCTGCAACAACGCATGCGGGACCAACGAGAAGATTCAGGGATATCTCGATCTGGTGAAGCGCGGCAAGTATCTGGATGCCTATGCGCTCATCAAGGAAGACATGCCATTTCCCTCGGTCACGGGCCGGGTTTGCTATCACCCGTGCGAACAAGCCTGCAACCGCGGAAAGTACGATGAGGCCATCTCCATTCGCGCGGTCGAACGTTTTCTCGGCGACCTGGGGCAGGCACTGAAACAAGACGTAGTTAAAGCCGGGACGCCCAACGGCAAAAAAGTTGCGGTCGTCGGTTCGGGTCCTGCCGGGCACAGCGCGGCTTACCAGCTTGCGCGCCTCGGCTACCAAGTAACGATCTTTGAGAAATCGCCAAAAGCCGGTGGGTTGAATCGCGGCGGCATTCCAGATTGGGTGCTCCCAGCCAACGTTCTTGATCGCGAGATCGAGCGCCTGGTTGAACTCGGCATCACGATCAAGACCAACGTCGAGGTCGGCAAGGACATCACCTGGGACGAGCTCAAAAAGAACTACGACGCTTGCGTGCTGGCCGTGGGCCTGACCGAGCCGAACAGCGTGCGCGCCGAAGGCGAGAACAAAGACGGCGTGCTTTACGGTCTTCCGTTCCTTCGCGACATTGGCATGGGCACCTCCAAAGTGATGCTGGGAGCCCGCGTCGCAGTCATCGGAGGCGGAAACACTGCCATCGATTGCGCTCGCGAAGCTCTGCGCCAAGGCGCGGTGGAAGTAACCATGATCACGGTTGAAGGCAGCCCTCAAGAGATGCCCGCGGTGCCGGAAGATCTGCACGACATGCTCGAGGAAGGGGTAGAACTGTTCCACGGTCGCGCTGTCACCGCGGTGCTTGGCAATGGCAAGGTTGAGGCTTTGCAATTGCATCCGGCGCGCTTCTCTGGCGCCATTAACGCCTCGCCGATTACCGTCGATCGAGAAGTCTCCCCCGAACACTTCGCCGTCGACAACGTGATTATTGCCGTCGGGCAACGCGCCTCGCTCAAGTGGTTGCCGGACGAATTCAAGACCGAACGCGGCACCATCAAGATCGACCGCTTCGGGCGTCTCGGCGACACCAACTTCTTCGCCGCCGGCGACATTGTTCAACTGGGGTCAGGTCAGCCGCTGATGGTGGTCAACGCGGTTGGCGACGGAAAGCGCGTTGCCTTCAATCTGGACAAGGTGCTGCGCGGCGAAGCGTTACAACCGCGGACGATTCCGATCGATGTCATCGTCGATCTGAACCGCATGAACATGACGTATTTCCCGCACTTCCCGAGAGTGCAGCAGACCTTGCTGCCGCCGACGAGCCGCCGCAAAACGCAGGACGAAGTGATTCAATCGCTTTCGGAAGAGCAGGCGGTCGAAGAAGCCAGCCGCTGTTTCAGTTGTGGCACCTGCAACGCCTGCGATAACTGTTATCTGGTTTGTCCCGAGCCGTGCATCGCGCGTCCGGAACGTTCGAACGGCCTTTACAAGATTCTGGTCGACTACTGCAAAGGTTGCCGCGTGTGCATTGAAGAATGTCCGACGGGCTGCCTCGAGGGTGTGCCGGAACTCGACTTCGATACCGGCGTCGTGCGGATGGACACTGCGTTCGCCATCTCGCCCGGGCTGCACGGACGGCAAGCGGCCGAGTTGAGGAATCTTGCGGAACGGCCGGCGAAGAACATTTAAAATCGGAGTGAGACATGGCAACGACTGCTGAAAGAAAAAAGAAAACGGTTAGGATCAACGGCTGCGTCGCCTCGGCGCAGGCCGCCAAGTACGCCGATGTCGATGTAATTGCAGCCTACCCGATTCGTCCTTACACCGCGACGATGATGGCGCTCGCACAAATGGTGGCCAACGGAGAACTCGACGCCGAGTACATCGTGGCCGACAGCGAGCACTCGCAATTGAGTATCGCGCATGGCGCTGCATCGAGCGGCGCGCGTGTTTTCACCGGCAGCTCGGGCGTCGGCGTGCAGTTCGCGTACGAGTTATATTCGCCGATCTCTGGCAGTCGTATGCCGGTACAAATGATGATCGCCGACCGTACGCTCGACCCGCCCGGTGATTTCGGTTCTGAACATACTGACGCGCTGTCGACGCGTGACATGGGATGGCTCATGGGATGGTCGTGCGATGCCCAGGAAGCCTTCGACAACCACTTGATCGCTTATCGAATCGGTGAAGACCCGCGCGTGCTCTTGCCCCAAATGGTCTGCCAGGATGGTTTCTTCGTGTCTCATATCACCGGCGACGTAGACTTGCCCGACCCTGGCCAGATAAAGGAATTCCTCCCCCCTTACAAGCATCCTTACCCCCTCGATCCACGACATCCGGTGTCGCACGGTCCTCAGATCATGCCCGAACAGGGTCCGCCGCTTCAGTTAGAGCGCGCGCGTGCTATGGAAGGTTCGATGGAGGTCATCGAGCAGGTTCACGACGAGTTCGCGAAAATCTTTGGTCGACGATACGATCCCTGGGTCGAAGAGTTCATGACCGACGACGCCGAGGTAATCTTTTTTATGCAGGGCGCCCACGCGGTAACGGCGCGTTTCGCAATTCAGCATATGCGCGAGAAAGGCCTGAAGGTCGGCCTTGCGCGGCTGCGAACTATCCGGCCCTACCCTACGGACCGCGTGAAAGAGGTCCTCAGCAAGTTCAAAGTAGTCGGCGTAATCGAAACTAATATGGCTCTGGGCAGCGTGAGCAGCGGGGGCGTTCTTTACGGCGAGGCCGTCGCGGCTCTGTACGAGAGCCAAAAGCGCCCGCTGGTGATGTCGTTCATGGCGGGGATGGGTGGCGAGGCCATCGTATTGAAAGAATTCTATTGGATGACCGAGAAAATGATGAATGCGCAAAAGCGCGGAAAGATCGAAAAGCGCACGCATTGGGTCGGATTCGAAGAGTAAGAAAGAATTTGTCACCGCGGACTCAAGAGTCCGCCATTGGGAGGAACGGATATGCCAGCAATTGAAGTGGAACGTCAGATACTGCCGATTCTCGGTAGTCCAAATCAGGGAGCACGTTTCTACAACCCGGACTTACCATCGTCAGAGCCGTTTGTCCCCGGCCATCGCACCTGCGCCGGTTGCGGGCCTTCCATCCAATACCGGATGACCAGCAAAGCTTCGGGCGACAATACAATCCTGGTCGGGCCGACGGGTTGCATGTACGTCGCGAACAGTTCGTATTTGTGCACGCCCTACAACGTGCCGTGGGCGCACACTCAGATTGGCAGCGCGGGCAGCTTCACTGCAGGCGTCGCCGCCGCCTATGAAGCCATGATCCGCAAAGGCAAATGGAAGGGCCAGTTTCCGAATATTATCTGCGAAGCCGGCGATGGCAGCGCGTCGGACATCGGTCTTGCCTCGATCTCAGGCGCACTCTATCGCAATCATGATTGCCTGATTATCTGCTACGACAACGAGCAGTACGCGAACACCGGCATTCAGGCCTCGTCGCGCACGCCCTACGGCGGCATGACGACGTTCTCCCCTCCCGGCCCCGAAGTTCCAGAAGGGAAGAAGCTGTTTCCCAAGGATCTCGCCCGCATGATGGCGGCTGGGCATCCCCACTGCTATGTGGCGACCGCAAGCGTGGGCTACCCGATCGACTTGATGAACAAAGTCCGCAAGGGACTCAACCACAAAGGCGCTGCGTACCTGATGGTCTACACGCCCTGCCAGAAGGGTTTCGTGTACGAGACCCCGCGCTCGATCGATCTGGGCCGGCTGGTCGTCGAATGCGGCCTCTATCCGATCTGGGAGTGGAATCCTGAGAAGCGTGCATTCGATTACAGCTTCCGCCCCGCCAGTATGCGGCCTGTGTCCGAGTATCTAAAGTTGCAAGGACGCTTCGGCCATCTGCACGCCGAGCACATCGCCAAATTGCAGATGTTTGCCAATGAGCAATGGCGAATGATGGGTGTGCAGCTGCCCGAGGCTTTGATCCATGCGGCAGATGCGAAAAACCTGACCAATATGGCGGCCGCGGCAGAAGCCGAGGCGGTGGCGCAAACTTTATGAACACGAAAACCAGTGCTCCCTTTCATCCTGTCGAGTCCGCGCCGGAAGTTGAGCCGGAGGGACAGGAAAGCTATATCGTCACCGAAGGTAAGAAGCGCGGAGCGACGCGCGACGTCCGGGCGGAAGCGGCGTTCAACCGCTACTACACGGTTCTGCGCGTCCACGCCGGTGACGCAATCCTTACCGACAACTGGCACACCAAACAAGTGCTCGATCACGCGCGCAACAACTTCGAGGGATACACTTTTGCCATGCGCACGCTCGAAGCCTGGGGCGCGATGATCGAGAACGATCACCGTGCTTACTACACGGCGGGCGGGCGCGTCTGGGTCATGGATCTGGAGCCATCCGACTCGAAGAAGCCGCGACTGCCTCGTGGAGCTGGCAAGAATTAGAGTACGGTTGCACCGCATCCTGCTCATCGACGACACGCCGGAGATCGCCGAGCTTCTGACCTTCTCGCTGCGGGACCACGGCTACGAGGTCTCCGCAGCGGGATATACCGAGAGCATCAACGAACTGGTTTCCGAACAGCGCGCGGATGCGGTGGTGCTTGATTGTTCCGTATTCAACATGAGCGAGTCGCTCTTCGATACCGTGCGCCATCACCCGGATCACGCCAATCTACCCATCGTCATCATCAGTGACACGCCAGAAGAGGCTGACGCAAGCCTCCGCTCGCGGAAAGCCCGAAGAGTCTTGCTGGTTCCGAAACCCTTCACCGGGTCACAGGTGGCCAACGCGCTCGATCAGTTGCTGAAATAAATATGCCTTTGTGGAGCATGGACGAGTGGCAGTACGTCGAACGTGAGGTCGTCACCGACCCCAAAGGCAGGCAGTGGACTGTGGCGCTGATGGACGTGCTAGGGCAGGAAGGCGATCCTGAAATGCCAAACAAGTTGCTCGAACTTCAGTATTCGTCGGGCCGGTATTTCACGCTCGTCTACGCGGACGGCGGAGCGCTACAACGTGAGCGTGGCTACGGTTCGCTGGAAGAGGCAACGCAGGCCTATGAAAATCTCCTGATAAGTGTCATCGATGGCAGTGTCGATCCATCGCAACCGGTATTCCGGCCGGATCTGGAAGATTGACTCATGGTAAGAGCGCATCGACGATTCGCGTTTCTAGCGCCCGGGATCCAGATCTCTCATCACGACGTGAAGCACCTGCCCGGTGCGTCGCGCATCGCGTTCAGATGCGCTTGTTTTCGCGCCGCTCTTGCCATTGTCGTCAGCAGGATCTCGATACCGCCACGCGACCGCTGGCAGACGCGCGCATCCGCCGCGAATAAGCCCCGTTTTCTCGGCGACGGCGATCCGGGCCTCAAACGGCCAATCCGCAATCTTTCCAGAGGGCGCTCCCGAGGCAACCAGCGCGGACAGCCCCTTGTTTTCCAGCGCATCGGTCACGATGGCCTCCAGGATTCCGCAAGAAGTGAGCAAGGCCGCATCGTAGTCGCCTTCTTCGAGGGCCCGGCGGCTGTCGGCGTAAGCCTGCTCGAGGACCGGTCGGAGTTCACGGTTGTGAACGAAGTCGAAGCGGTGAGGAGGCGGCGCGGCCGATGAGGCAGAAATGATCGGGCCAACGTTCGTTCCAGAGAGCGAGGCAACCGCCTGCTCAAGCACGTCGAGCAGTCGTTTGACAATCTCGGCGGGCGCTGCGCTTTCGACCGCACGACCGGCCGCTGAGCGCATCAGAAAGGCATCACTAAACGATCGGGCAAGCCAATGAGCTTTGCTGCCTCCGGACAATTGATTGATCGTTACACCGCATTCCTCCTGCCAGGCACGCGTGGCTGCGATCGCCGATTGGCTGGAGGGATCAGTCGTCAATGCATCACGAAGCTGAAGTCCCCGGCGCATAAGTCCATCGAGGTGGGTAAGGTAGGTTTTGATCTGGGCTTGCAGGGTTTCATCCATCGGTCGGGTCTCGGACTAATTGCCAGACAGGGGCCGGGCCTGCGGGAAACTGCGGTTAAGGATCAACATATGCACATCAGAACGGCAACCTCTTCGGCAATGCGCCTTTTCTCAATCACCTCGATGAGACGACCGACGTCGCGAGGGTTGAGATGCCCTTGACATTCAGATGGGACGGTGATAAGTTCGCTGCCGCAAAGTGGTTCGATCACTGGACCAGTTTAGCACAATTGCCCAAGATATCGATTACTTACTGCTTGAAGCCTATGTTTGCGAAGAGTGCTAGTTCCCGGTGTGATTCCGTTCCGGACAGAAGCGGAGTCCGATGCCGCGGCACCGACTTAGAGTATATTGGCGCGAACGTCGGGGCCCGTGACACAGCGGAACAGAGTTGCAAGCAGAACTGGGGGCTGAGGTTTGTGGTTGGGTGTTGTTAAACTCTAACGCGCTGTCACGGAGGTATACCTAAATGGCTGCATCTCCAGCCTCTCTGATTCACCCCTCTCGTATTCCCAACCGTTGGGTCCAATTAATGGCAGGCATTGTCGCGATGATGGCGATCGCGAACCTGCAGTACGCTTGGACTCTTTTCACTAAGCCGATACAGGCCCATCTGCACGTCTCGCTGGTTGCGGTGCAGTGGACTTTCACTTTGTTCGTGGCTCTTGAAACCTGGCTTGTGCCTTTTGAAGGATACCTGGTCGATAAGATCGGACCCCGGTTCATGCTGGGAATGGGCTCAATCATGGTCGGATTGGGCTGGGTCGGATCCGGCTATGCCGAGAGCATAAATACCCTGTACTTCTGGTACGGCGTGGGCGGAATCGGCGCCGGCGTCGTCTACGGGGGCGCCATTGGGAACGCGCTGAAATGGTTCCCGGATCATCGCGGACTTTGCGTTGGCCTGACCGCCGGAGCTTTTGGCATCGGCACGGCAACGACGATCGCTCCCATTGCCAACATGCTGAAAATTTCGGGATACCAGCATACGTTCATCGTCTGGGGAATTATCCAGGGAGTCGTTGTGTTGGCCGCGTCCCTCTTCTTGGCCAGGCCACCAGTAGGATGGACGCCGCCCAACTGGAAAGAAAAAGAAGCGAAGATCAAAGCCAAGGTGAACACTTCGGCGGTCGACATGACGCCGATGGAGATGCTGCGCCAGCCATCCTTCTATGTCATCTACTTGATGATGACGATGCTGGCCTTCGGCGGTTTGGTGGTAACAGCGCAATTGAAACCCATGGCTGCGTCGTACCACGTGGATAACGTCATCGTGGGCTTCGGCATGACTGCTTTGGTGCTGGCCATCACGGTCGACCGGATCCTGAACGGTTTGACGCGCCCCTTCTGGGGATGGGTGTCGGATCACATCGGACGGGAAAACGCCATTTTCGCCTCCTTCGTTCTGGAAGCAGTCGCCGTATTTGCGCTGCTCCAGTTGATCAGCCGTCCGGTCTGGTTCGTTGCGTTGTCAGGTCTATGCTTCTTCGCCTGGGGTAACATCTTCTCGTTGTTCCCATCGATCACGGGCGACCTGTACGGAAACAAATGGGCGACGACCAACTATGGAGTCGTGTATACGGCTAAGGGAGTGGCTGCTGGTTTTGCCGGCCCCGGCGCCGCGTGGTTGTTCGCCAAGACCGGCTCCTGGAGTAAGGTCTTCTGGGCGATGATTGTCTGCGATCTGATTGCCGCTTTCATGGCTTTGCTCTGGCTGAAGCCATTGGCAGCTCCGCGCCGTCAAAGCCTCGGAGCGCGCGGCTGCGGGGCCGGTGACTGGCACGCCGACAAAAACCCGAGTAGTGGCTTAGCGCAAGTCGAACCGCAGGCAACGCTGGAGGCTTTGTTTTCAAACAGACCTCCAGCACCAGCTATCCGGAGGCGGCAGTTGCCCTGGTCTTGACGGATGGGTTGGCGGTCAACGGCAGCTCTGCGCCGGATTGATCAGCCTTGATTTTGAACTGGCCGACCAGGCTGCGTAGTTTGGCAGACATCTCCACCAGTTGCTGTGCTGCCTTCTGAGTATTGGTGGCGCCGTGCGTGGTACCCTGCGCTGCCTCGGCCACGCTTGCAATGTTGCTGGTGATTTCGCCACCGCCCTGCGCCGCTTCATTCACGTTGCGCGACATCTCATTGGTGGTCGCGTTCTGCTCTTCTACCGCCGTGGCAATCGTGCCTGAAATATCGTTGATCTGGTTGATCACCCCGCTGATCGATGCGATCGCGTCCACCGCCGCCTTCGTGTCAGACTGAATGGCTTCGATCTTGCGGCTGATGTCTTCGGTCGCCCTGGCAGTCTCTTTCGCTAACTCCTTTACCTCATTGGCGACTACGGCAAATCCCTTGCCCGCCTCGCCGGCGCGGGCGGCTTCAATGGTTGCGTTCAGGGCCAGCAGATTGGTCTGCTGCGCAATCGAAGTAATCACTTTAATGACTTTGCCAATTTCGGTCGAGGAGTCGCCCAGCTTGGACACGGTGGTCGTCGTGCTTTCGGCCACCTTAACCGCCGAGGTCGCTACTCTCGCAGCTTCGGTGGCGTTTTTGGCGATCTCTTTGATGCTGCCCTCCATCTCTTGCGCCCCAGTCGCGACGGTTTGAAGATTCTGGCTGACCGCCAGCGCCGCTTTCGAAACCACGTCGGCCTGGGCTGAGGTTTCCTCAGAGTTGGCGGTGATCTGCTGGCTGGTGAGATTCAATGCTTCGCTTGCATTGGCGACCTGTTCGGCCGTTCCAGACACCTGCGAAATAATGTGGTGGATCTGGTCCATGAAGGTGTTGAACCACTTCGCCAATTCGCCCAGTTCATCGCGGCCGACGATCTCCAGTCGCTTGGTTAGGTCCCCCTCACCTTGGGCCAGATCCTTGACCATGCGGATCATGCTGTGGAGAGCCTTGGAGACGCTGCGTACCAGGGCTAGGCCCCAGACAATCAGCAGGAGAATTCCGACCACCACCGAAGCAAAAATGGTGAACTCAAGTCGCGCGGAGCGAGCTCTTACCGCGGCGGCCTCGTCCCCAAGTTTCTTGGCTACTTGATTCTGATCGCTATTGATGGCCCTCAGCAACGCCTCAAACGCCGGATTCGACTTTTCGATAATGGCTTGATGGGACTCGGCGTTGCGCGCCTGCAACACCAAATCGATGACTTGCTGGTTGGCCTGGACCAGCACAAGATATGCGGCCTTTACGCCGCCGTCCCCGGTGGAAACCTGCTCAACTTTTGCCTGCGCATCCTTGACCAGTGACTGGTTCTGCTGGATCAGCGCTTCCATTACGTCGGGATCGGTTGCCTGCACCAGTTTCTGGGTGACCCCTTGGACTCGCACCGCCAGGTCCAACAGCTCGAAGGAACGTTGCGTCTGGTCACGCGCCTCGGCGGCCACGCTCTGGGCAGAACCAGCAGAAACCTGGAGCAAATATGCCAAGCCCAAAACGGCAGACACGGTGATGGCCACGGATGCCGCGACCACCAAGGTCAGACGGCGAGCGATGCCCTGATTTCGCATAACGGAAAAACGCTCCATGGCGAGTGTCTAATTGTGAAGCTTGTCGACCCGCAGACCGAACACGATCGATCCGATAGGTTTGCCAGCATCCAGCACCGGCAGTCCTACCTGGATAAGTTGCTGGCCGGTGGAATCATCGACCTTAACGGAACCTATCCAAGTCTGTCCGTTCATCGGCACTTCGTGTTTGGGCATGCCTTTGTGCGTCCAGTGTTCTGTCTTGGCATCGAATCCAACTTTGCAACCGTCTGCTCCCGAGACAAAGATTTTCGCGATGGTGTCGTCCGCGTTCTTTTTCGTTTTCAGGTATTCCGATAGGGGCGTCTTCGCGGTTGCGCGGACAAAAGGATCGAGTACGGTAAGGCTATGCCACTTGTCGTTGGTCATGGCTGCGGCCTCAGCGCTCTCGGGAGTCGCATTGTGAGCCTTCACCGCTTTGACAACCTCCGGGTCGGTGCTCAGGGCTGCCAACTGCTTGATCTTGATGTCCAGCTTCGCTTTGATCTCGGGCGGTGCTTGCCCAACGCTTGCAACCCCACAGATCAAAACCATCAAACCCACTGTCAGCGCATTCTTCCATGTGGTCATAACCGATTCTCCTCAATCAGAGCGTCGTTGCCATCGTGGCGCACAACTTGCCCGGCCGCGCACCATGTCCACGATTTGCACGAGGTTTGTTCTTAATGGACTACTTATCGGCGCAGTGCGAGACAAGCTTTAGAGGCGGTGGGCTGAACGGCGGAAGAGAAGCGTCATCGCCGGCCAGTGAACTAGGCGGGCAAGCGCTTGCCGCGGGTCTCTGCGCCCAATGGAATCAGAAGCAGTCCGAGCAGGAAGGCAATCGAAGTCATCGCCACGGGGGTTCCGAGCGAGCCAAAATGCCGGACGCCCTCGCCTACCAGAAACGTAATGCCAGCCCCGCCAAATCGCGCGAACGAGGTGGAAAAGGCGAAGGCACTGGCGCGGCACTCTGTGGGATATTGCTCGGGCAGCCAAAGCGTGTAGACGGCGAAGTTGGCGCCGCCTAATCCCAGAAAAAAGAGACAAACAAAGAACCATGGCAGTGCAGTTGCCCCGAGATAGAAAACTTTGCCGAACGTGAGCGCAATGAACACCATCATAAGCGTGAAGAAAACGGCCAGCGCTCCGCGTCGCCCCAACCGCTCAGCCAGCCATGGCATCGCCAGGCAGCCGAGAATCGTGGCGAACGAAACCAACATGATGCCCCAGGATGCCAGTTGCGCAGCCTGCGGACCGCTTCGACCGCCCGTTTCCGCGACCGACGTGATGGCAGCGGGAACATACACGGTTCCAGCCCACAGCCCGCAGATGGAAGCCAGCATGAGGAAAGAATTGACGATCGTACGGCGGCGCCAGGCGCGGGAAAACAGCGTCGCCAGAGGACGCCAAACCGCCCACGCGCGGACAACTTTTTCTTTGTTAGTCCACGCCGCAGGCTCGCTCACGCCGTGCCGCACCCAGGCCAGAAGAAGTGCCGGCAGCCCTCCGACAACAAACATGGCACGCCAGCCAAAACGGCTGCCAATCGCGTAATTTGCCAGCGCGGCAAGAAAGATGCCCACGTAATATCCCGTGTGCATCAAGCCCGCGCCTACGCGGCGCCGATTCTCTGGCCACTCCTCCGCTACGAATGTGCCGCCCATGGCCCATTCTCCGCCGATACCTACACCGGCAAGCAGACGAAGGATCGCAAGTTCCCACACCCCGGTGACGAACGCACTTAAGAAAGTGAATGCCGAATACCACAAGATGGTCAGCATGAGCGTGCGTACGCGCCCAAACTTATCTCCAATCGGCCCCCAAAGGAATGCAAGCCCCCAGCCAATCAGGAAGAGCGCGAACAGCAATCCCCCGTACAGTCCAACGTTGCCCTTGGTAGCGGAAATTCCGGAGCGCGGGAGCAATTCGCGCAGCGAGGGTACGAGGACTAGCGCGTAAACAAAGGAGTCCATGCCATCCAGTGTCCACCCGCCCCACGATGCCCAGAAGCCGCGAATCTGATTTCGGGTGAGACGTGAAGGTAAGGCGGGCGCAGAATGGTTCCCTTCGTTCGCGGCAGGATGCGGCATAACAGGGGTGAACTATACCAAAAACGTTTTCTCCTGTCGGAAAAATGTTGAACCCAGTCCGAATGTTGCGACCAGGGCCCCGCGGGACAATCTCTGATCCGTAGGTAAAACACGCCTCTAATGAAAACTTCTGAACGGTCGATAAGTAACTAGGTAAAGATCGACGGAGCGATCGCGGTTCTCGATATGGCATGTTGCCCGAAGAAGGGGTCGCTTCGACGCGCGTCAAGCAGGCAGGCAGCTGCGGTTGGACAAGTCACGCTATTGAAGGATCCCGGCTTGGAAAGGGAAGATTGCGATGAGTGACAGCGACATCGTCAAGGATTTCCTGGTCGAGAGTTATGAGAACCTGGACCGGCTGGACCGGGAACTGATTGGGTTAGAAAGGAATCCTCACGATCGCGACGCGCTGAGCAGCGTGTTTCGCACCATTCACACCATCAAAGGTACTTGCGGTTTTCTGGGTTTCAATAAACTGGAAAAGGTGGCCCACGTCGGAGAGAACCTGCTGACTCGGCTGCGGGACGGCCAGCTCACCCTCAACCAGGAACTTACCACGGCATTACTGGGCATGGTGGATGCGGTCCGCCAGATGCTGGGCAGTATCGAAGCGAGCGGAAGTGAAGGAGAGCGCGACGACACCCAGCTGATTGCCACTCTGACTCGCCTGCAGCAGCCGCCCGAACCGCCGGCGAAAAGCCAGAGTGCAGCCGTGCCAGACGCCACCATCGAAGCCGCTGCCCCGCCGTCTTCGATCGGCGACATTCTGATGCAACAGGCCGGAGTCACGCAGGCAGAGATCCAGCGCGCGGCGGAAAAACAAAACGCAGGCGATCCCCGTCGCCTGGGCGAAATTCTGGTGGAACAGGGCTCGGTAAAGCCGGCCGACATCGTGGATGCGCTGCGCGCCCAGTCTTCCCGAGCCAACGCGGCGGCCTCGGACAGCACGATCCGGGTGGATGTTGGATTATTGGACAAAGTCATGAATCTGGTCGGGGAGTTGGTGCTGGCCCGCAACCATATCCTGCAATTCGCCAACCGCACGAAGGATACGAGCTTTCTGGCCGCCTCCCAGCGCCTGAATCTGATCACGGCTGAACTGCAGGCGGGAGTCATGAAGACGCGGATGCAGCCGATTGGGAATATCTGGGGACAGTTTCCACGCACCGTGCGCGACGTGGCGCTCGGTTGCGGCAAAGAAGTGGGCATCGAGATGGAAGGCAAAGAGACCGAACTGGACAAGACCATCATCGAGGCGATCAAGGATCCGCTCACGCATCTGGTGCGCAATTCGGTCGACCATGGCATCGAACTTCCGGAAGCGCGCGTGAAGGCGGGCAAGGATCGAGCCGGACGGCTGATCCTGCGTGCCTTTCATGAGGGCGGTCAGGTCAATATCGAGATCAGCGACGATGGCGCGGGGTTGAACCTGGAGCGCATTCGCAAGAAGGCGGTGGAACGCGCATTGATCACGGCCGAACAGGCGGCGCACATGCCGGAGCGCGAGATCTTCAACTTGATCTTTCTGCCGGGATTTTCTACCGCGGAGAAGGTGACCAACGTCTCGGGCCGCGGTGTAGGCATGGATGTGGTGAAGACCAATGTGGAAAAGATTGGCGGCACGGTGGAGGTTCAGTCCACGCTGGGGCGGGGCACGACGGTGCGGGTCAAGATTCCGTTGACTCTGGCCATCATCCCGGCGCTGGTGGTGACCTGCGGCGGCGATCGCTATGCGATTCCGCAAGTCAGCTTGCTCGAACTGGTGCGGCTGGAGGCGGACGAAGTGGGGAAGGGCGTCGAATTGGTTCATGGCGCGCCCGTCTACCGGCTGCGCGGACGTCTGCTGCCGCTGGTGTATCTCAGCCGCGAACTGAAGCTGGCCGCGGATACGCGTTCGGCTGCGAAAAGCGACGGCGCGGTCAACATCGTGGTGCTGCAAGCCGATGATCGGCGCTTTGGCCTGGTGGTCGATCAGATTAATGACACCGAAGAGATCGTGGTCAAGCCGCTGCGCAAACAGCTCAAGACGGTAAAAACCTTTGCCGGCTCCAGCATCATGGGGGACGGCAAAGTGGCGCTCATTCTGGACGTGCTGGGCTTGGCGCAACGTTCCGGCGTGGTCACGGAAAGCCGGGACCGCGCCTTGACAGAAAAAATCGCGGAAGCGGCGGCGACCGAAGGCGAGAAGCAAACCTTCCTGCTGTTCGCGGGGCCAGGCGATTCCCGCATGGCCATTCCGTTGAGCACGCTGGCCCGCCTGGAAGAATTTCCGGTGGCGCAAGTGGAGATGTCGGGCAGCCAGTGGGTAACGCAGTATCGCGGGCAGATCCTGCCCCTGGTACGCCTCAATGTGGTGCTCGAAGAGCGGCGCAATAAACTGCGCGCCTTGCAAGCTCCGCCCACCGCGGATTCCGGTCCGATTCAGGTGCTGGTGCTGAATCACGAGGAACGCTCGTTTGGTCTGGTGGTGGATCGGATCTTGGACATCGTTGAAGACCGGGCAGACGTGCGGTCTCCGGCGACCCGGGCAACGGTGCTCTACTCCGTGGTCATCGGGGAGCGGGTCACGGAAATGCTCGACATTCCGGCCATCCTGCGCAGCGTGGATGTAAATGCTGCGCGAACTGGCCCCGCCACGAGAGCGGCGGAGGTTGCGAACTAAACCATGGCCCACACTTCCCAGTTTTGCACCTTCTATCTGGATAAGCTGCTGTTCGGGGTGGAATTGAAAGGTGTGCAGGAGGTTATCCTCACCCTGGAAATGACCAAGGTGCCGCTGGCGCCGGAGGTGGTGAGCGGACTGATCAACCTGCGCGGCCAGATTGTGACCGCGGTCGATCTGCGGCGGCGGCTGGAACTGGAACCCGCACCGCCGGGCATACAGCCGATGAACGTGGTGGTGCGCTCCGAGGACGGCGCCGTCAGCCTGCTGGTGGACGAAATCGGCGACGTGGTCGAAGTCGAGGAAGCCACCTTCGAACCGCCCCCGGAAACCTTGCGCGGTTCGGTCCGCGCGATGATCGTGGGAGTTCACAAACTGAACGACCGCCTCATGCATGTGCTCGACATCGAAAAAGCCTGCCGCATGGCGGATCTCACCAAAAGCCGCTGCGGCAGAGCGGTGACATCCGTTTCCCAAGGGACTTCCACCTTTAGTTTCGGCATTCGCCTTAAGTGAAGGCGCTCCCAGCCGATGTTCATGGCAGACAAAGAACGCGTGACCACCCAGAAGGTGAGTATTGTCGCCCCAAACCTGCGGAGGTCATTCCAACGGAGAAAGAGAATGAAACTAATGCGAGTGTTGAGAATTATATTTGGCCTGCTGGTGTTGGCCTCGTTTGCGCACGCGCAAGATGGGTTCTTCACTTCCTGGGAAGACCGGGCCCGAGCTACTCTAGCGGCACAGCCAGCATGGCCCACCCCAGTGGTTACGGCCAACGCCGGACTGGTCCAACTCTTCCGCGCCGACTTTGTTCGCCAGATCACGCCCAGTGAGATCACAACCTGGAACTATGGCAACAGCAAAGGTGTGGACCTTATTCCGTGGTACAAAACGGAATTCGATATCACGATCCCCCCGTATATCGAACACAATTCCCCAAAGCTCGAAGACGGCTTTGGCGACGTCAGCATGCTGTTGAAGTACAGAATCCTCGCCGACGGCGAGGCGCACGCCTATTCCATGAGCTTCTCCGCCGGCGGCACCATTCCCACTGGAAACCACACCAACGGAAGCACGGCGGGAACGATTTCCCCGACCTTCTATGGCGGAAAGGGTTTCCGGCGACTCGATGTGCAGACCAGCGTGGGAGAAACTCTACCCACCGGGCACACCGCCAAGCTGGGACGGCCGGTAGTCTGGAACGCAGTAGCGCAGTACCGGGTCGGCAAAATCTTCTGGCCAGAGATTGAAAACAATGCAACCTACTATCGCGGCGGACCGCATGACGGCAAGTCTCAGGACTTTGTGACTCCGGGATTGATATTGAGCAAGTTCAAACTCGAACACAATCCCAGCAACCGTCTGTCGGTGACCTTCGGCGCGGGAGAACAAATCGCCGTGACTCAGTTTCACACCTACAACCACGGGCTGATTTTCACCTCGCGGCTGGCTTTCTAATCGGTCAGCGGCAGTGTCCGCGGGCGTAGCGTACGTCTCACCCGCCGTGGCTTTACGGGTCGATGCAGACGTGATCCAGCACTTAGCGCAAAGGCAGAAACAATCGCTTCTTTCTAAAGTCTGGGCGCGCGGTGCCGATGAAACGCTTGATTGGCGATCGTTGTTCTGTAGCGGAGAGAAGAGAAAATGAAATTCACAACTGGAAAGAAACTGGGACTGGGCTTTGGAATCGTCCTTGCCCTTATGATTCTTAGCGCTGTGCTTACTTCCCTAAAGGCCGGTGCGGTCAAGCAGGGTCAAAACCGGATGGTAACGGTCCGGATTCCTACGACCACAGCGATCGCCGAGTTGCAGAGGGACCTGAATCAGACCCAGAGCAAAGGTCGGCAGGCTGTCCTCGCAGGGGCGGAATCCGCGCGTTGGGAGGCCGCAAAGAAGCTCTTTGATTCGGCCTGGACTGACATTGGAAAGGACATCGCCAAGCTGGACCAGGTGTCCGCCCAATGGTTGTTGCAGGCCAACCGCGACGCGCTGGCCGAGGCGAAGACGCAGCTCACCGCGCTGCGGGACGCCCAGGAGACAGCCATGAAGCACGCAGCCGGGGGCGAGCATGATGCTGTCAGCCGGGCCGGAAACGAATTTGCCGACAAGGCCACGCCCGCCAACGAGGCCATCAAGAAAGCCATCGGCCAAGTATCCGATTCCAACGACAAGTTGCTGCAGCAAGAAACGGAGCAAATGAACGCGGAGACGCGCTCCATGACCATCACGATGGCGGTCGCCACCTCCGTGGGAGTGTTCTTCGGAATCGTCGTCGCCTTCTTCATCATCCGCGACATTTCTGCCGCGGCCAAGCGAGAAAAGCTGGCAGCGGCTGACGTGGTCCAGGGGGCGGAGCGTGAAAGGCTCGCGGCGCAAGAACTAACCCAAAAGGTGGACAGCATTCTGACCGTGGTTTCGGCTGCGGGACAGGGCGACCTCACCCAAGAAATCCAAGTGCACGGCAGCGATGCCATCGGGCAAATGGGAGAAGGACTGGCAAAATTCTTTGCCGATCTGCGCAGCAGCATCGGCAGCATCGGAGCCAGCGCCATGAACCTGGCGTCCGCATCCGAAGAGTTGACCACAGTGAGCCAGCAGATGAGCGCCAACGCCGAAGAAACTTCGGCCCAGACGAAAGTGGTTTCGGGCGCGACGGTGCAAGTCAACCAGAACCTGCAGACGGTAGCTACGGGCGCGGAAGAAATGGGCGCCAGCATCAAGGAAATCGCGAAGAATGCTACTGAAGCTGCCAAGGTCGCGAGCGCCGCAGTGCGCGCTGCCGAAGCCGCGAATGCCACCGTAACCAAACTCGGCGACTCTTCGGCCGAGATCGGCCAGGTCATTAAAGTCATCACATCGATCGCGCAGCAGACCAACCTCTTGGCTCTGAACGCAACCATTGAAGCGGCTCGTGCGGGTGAGGCTGGCAAGGGATTTGCGGTCGTTGCCAATGAAGTGAAAGAGCTGGCCAAGAAAACCGCCAAGGCCACCGAAGACATCAGTCGCAAGATCGAAACCATTCAGGTCGACGCCAAAGCGGCGGTGGATTCGATAGGCACCATCAGCGAAGTGATCAATCAGATCAACGGCATTTCGAATACCATCGCCACGGCCGTCGAGGAACAGAACGCAACGACCAACGAGATGGCGCGGAATGTGAGCGAAGCGGCGCACGGCAGCGGCGAGATTACCAGCAACATCGCGGGCGTAGCCGAGGCAGCGGAGAGCACGTCGCGGGGCGCTGGCGATACCCAGAAAGCCGCCCAGCAACTGGTCGAGACTTCGACCGAACTGCGCCGCCTGGTCGAGCAATTCAAGATCGACGACGGCGAAAACGGGCAGAGAAACGCCGCACCTAGTCAAGCCAGCAAGAGAGCCCACGCGGGCTCGTAAGCTCCCCGGCATACTCAGGACTTGAATTAGCCCCCGCAGGCTCCGCAAATGGACCTGCGGAGAACCTTGGTTCATGTTCCTTCGCTTCGCCGGTTTCCGTGATTCACCCATCTTCTACGGCCATTCGAGGCGATCCCGCCTAAAGTTTCCAGTCGATCTACCGAAGTTGACATTGGCGACCAATCTGGGCCCATTGCTGTGAGCGAAACGTGGGCCACCCTTGAGGGAGACATGAAAACAGCTTCCGCACCAGTTCTGAAAATGCCGCGGATCGTTAGTTTAGCCTTAATAATGACGTTTGCGCTTTCGGCTCACGCCCAGCAGGCGACGAGTGCCTCCACTACTCAAGCCGATGCCGACCAGCAATTGCAACAACGCATCAAGGAACTGGAGATCAAGGTTAAGCAGCTGGAAGACAAGCCAACCCCACCTGCCCCGGCTCCGCCGCCTGCGCCCGAGGCGCAGCCAACCATAGACGCGCCCGTGGTCAATGAAGTAGCCCCCCGGCTGCATCTCAACGTTTTCGGCGACGTGGGAGCCCAGGGATACAACCACATTCCCGACACGTTTCTCTTTGGCTCGCTGGACCTGTTCATGACGGCCCGGCTCTCCGATAAGGTTTCCACCCTGGCAGAGGTGCTGTTCACTGCGGAAAATGATAATTCCATCTCGCCGGACGTCGAGAGGCTGTTATTGACCTACCGCCAGAGCGACTACTTCGTGGCGTCCGTCGGGCGTTACCACACCTGGGTCGGCTACTACAACACGGCTTTCAACAAAGGAGAGTTCCTGGAAACCACGATCGATCGTCCCTTCATGTACTCGTTTGACGATGAGGGAGGCGTTCTGCCCATGCAGGACGTTGGAGTAAATTTTACCGGCAAGATTCCCTCGGGCAAGCTGGGACTGAATTATGTAGTGGAGGTCGGCAACGGCCGTGCGTGGTGACTGAATGCGGAGCCTGCGCAGAACAACCAGGACGCTAACAACAGCAAGTCCATTAACGGAGGCCTGTTCATTCGCCCGGAAAAGATCTCTGGTCTGCAGATGGGATTTTCTGTCCGTCATGACAACCTGACCGTTCCCGGGCCAGCGGTCGCCGAAACTATCGCGACGGTTCACGCAGTATATATCAATAGCAACTGGGAGATCCTGAACGAGGGCATTCTGGTGAGGCACGTCGAGGACTTTGGGCCGGTTTTCACTACCACCGGCTTCTACACCCAGTTCTCGCGCGCGTTCCATGCGTACCGGCCTTATTTTCGGTACCAGTACTTCAACGCTCCCAGCAACGATCCGGTGTATGTCTTCGCCAGTCCAAACAATTTTTCACCCCCCTACGTCAATGCATTTGTGGGCAGAGTGAATGGTCCCTCGGTCGGAATTCGCTATGACTTCACCGCACACTCGGCGTTCAAGTTGCAGTATGACCGAATCTCTGAGAGGGATCTGCCGACCGTCAACGGCCTGACCGCTCAGATTGCGTTCACGTTCTAACGGAGATCACGATGAAAAAAACCAACAGCGTCATACGCGCATTTGCGATCCTGGTGATCGGCATCGTCCTATCGTGGACGGCCTCAGTCGCTCCGGTACACGCGGCCGGCGATCCCATTGTGGTGATCGTAAACAACGCGAATCCAGTCGACAGCTTGAGCATGGCAGAGTTGAAAAAGCTCTTCCTGGGAGACCGCAGCCGCTGGGATACGGGAAAAGCGGTGGCGCCGGTTATGCTCGCACCGGGCGCGCCGGAACGAACGGCATTTCTGAAGATCGTGTGCGGAATGAACGACGCAGATCTCAGCAAATATTTCTTGCAAGCGGCATTCACGGGAAAATCGGCCACGCCACCGAAAGAAGTCGGCAGTGCGGCGGCGGTAAAGGCCTTTGTCGCTGGTTCGCCCGGGGGCATCGGCTTCCTCAAGGCGAGCGATCTGCCAGCGGGCGATACTTCGGTCAAGGCAGTGAAGGTCGATACCGCAGCCAGCGATCCCGGCTACAAGATCAAGATGTAGGACACGGACGACTGCTCAAGATCAGGAAGGTATGCCAGATGGAGTTGACAATCAAGACGCGCTTGCTCGGGTTGACCATCAGTGGCCTGGTGTTCGTGGCCGGGGTGAGTGTGACCGGATATTGGGGCATCACCTCGGTCCATAAAACGACCGCCGAGGTGGCCGCAACCGGCTCAGCCATTCGCAACCACATTGAAGCGGGAGTCTACAACGACCTCACCCGCGCCGATACTGCCGCCGTGTTTACAGCAAAAGGGGACGAGCAGCAGAATAAAGCGGAAGAATTTGCCCAGAACAGCAAACTTCTGCAAGATCGCCTTGCCAAAGCACGAGACTTTGCGACGGACCCCGCAAGCCAATCCATGCTCGATAACGAGAAGCAATTGAGCAGCCAGTACGTAACCGCAGGCGATTCACTGATCAACGCAATCGTTCACAATCCTAGTGCTGCTCCCGGTTTGCTTGGCCCCTATCTGCAGCTTTACAAAGACCTCCAGGGAAAAATCGAAGAGACCAGCGACCAATTGGGAAAGAGTGCGCAAGATGCCGAAGTGAGCGCGACTAAGAAGGCGGCACGGGCCACCCACACCATGTTCGGGATGTGCGGAACATCGCTTCTGTTGTTATTGGTCCTGGCCACATCCGTGAGCCGCAGCATTACTCAAGGAGTGGACCGGGAGAAGTTAGCCGCTGCCGAAGTTGCTCAGGGAGCGGAGCGGGAAAGAGTCGCGGCGGAAGAACTGACGCAAAAGGTAGACAGCATTCTGACCGTGGTTTCAGCTGCGGGCCAGGGTGATCTCACTCAGGAGATCCAGGTGCATGGTAGCGATGCCATCGGGCAAATGGGAGAAGGACTGGGAAAGTTCTTCGCCGATCTGCGACAAAGTATGAGCAGCATCGGTGCGAGTGCTGAGAGTCTGGCAACAGCGTCGGAACGTTTGACTACGGTCAGCCAACAGATGAGTGCAAATGCTGAAGAAACTTCAGCCCAGACCAAAGTGGTTTCTGCGGCGACTCTGCAAGTCAACCAGAACCTCCAGACGGTAGCCACCGGGGCGGAAGAAATGGGCATCAGCATAAAGGATATCGCCAAGAACGCTACCGAAGCCGCCAAGGTGGCAACCTCCGCGGTCAAAGCCGCCGAAGCCGCGAATGCCACGGTGTCCAAACTCGGCGACTCTTCCGCGGAGATTGGACAGGTGATTAAAGTCATCACCTCCATCGCTCAGCAGACTAACCTGCTGGCCCTGAACGCAACCATTGAAGCCGCCCGCGCGGGCGAGGCTGGCAAGGGCTTTGCGGTAGTTGCGAACGAAGTGAAAGAGCTGGCCAAGAAAACCGCCAAAGCCACCGAAGACATCAGTCGCAAGATCGAAACCATTCAGGTCGACGCCAAAGCGGCGGTGGATTCGATTGGCACCATCAGCGAAGTCATCAATCAGATCAATGGCATATCAAACACCATCGCCACGGCGGTGGAGGAGCAGAACGCCACCACCAACGAGATGGCGCGCAACGTGAGCGAAGCGGCCCACGGCAGCGGCGAAATTACCAGCAACATCGCGGGCGTAGCCGAGGCAGCGGAGAGCACGTCGCGGGGCGCTGGCGATACCCAGAAAGCCGCCCAGCAACTGGTCGAGACTTCGACGGAACTACGCCGCCTGGTCGAGCAATTCAAGATCGACGACGGCCAAGCGGGGACAGATTCGGCGGCCAGGAGAATGGCAGTTCATGCGGGCGCGTAAGCACGCCGCGCCCTCGCTGGTTTCGGAGCCATAAGCTTCAAGCCGTCGTCAGGACCTCGTCGCGGCGCGATCCAGGCAATAATCCCTAGAGCTGGCAAACGATTCTTTCCCGGCCGGATCGCACGCTGAGATACGTCACGCTGAGGTACGTTTGGGATTCCGCAGAAGCGCGCTGTTGACTCCGCCGGCGTCAACATTATCATTATCATTGTGATTAAATCTGCCCAATCAGTCCTCACGCTTTCATCCTGAGTCCGATCGGCAGAGGATGCTCTGGCGAAACACAGCAAATCCAGGAAGGCCTACCGAGCACCCTCAGTTTTGGTTCTCAAGGAGCGCCGCCGGACTTGGTGGTGGAAAAAGCCAAGCAGACTATCAGGCGGTAGCACATCTGAGAGGACGTAGTGAGATGTGGAGATCTGAAGCGGTGTGAGTCTTACATCCTGACTCTCCGTTCTGAGCCAAAGTCTTCTTAACTGTTGATCTGAAGGGAAATCACGATGAGCATGCCCTCAAAGCCGAGCCTGGCCTCGATGGCAGGGGAGTCAGCCAGGGAGTGAAGAGTATAGTCACTGCCGGTGACTACTGTAGGCGGCGAGAGCATGCAACCCTCCGCCAGCCCGGCAATCTTGTTCTTGAAGTTGCCAGCCGTCATATTACAGACTTCGCCAAGCGCGTCTGATATCTCGGGACCTACCTTATCCAGGTCCACGCCCAGCATCTTGGAGGCCATCAGCGCGGCCGATTTCCCGTTGCAGCGGACGCTTAGCAGGCCGCACAGTTGCCCAGCCAGACCTACCATCGCCGTGTACTCCGGAGTTGTTTCCGCTCCGTCTGCTGGCGCGGTCAATTGGCAGCCCAGCATGAGCTCGAAGACTTCCCGCACTGCCATTTCGAGCAGCGGAATCCAATTTTCGTGGCTGCCGTTGGCAGCCAGCACCTGAGTGTGCGAGTTCATGATTTACCTGCCAGCACCGGTACCACATGTTCGCGAACCTGCTCCGGCGTGAATGGTTTGCGGATATAGCCGCGCGCGCCCGAGGACAAGGCCTGTACCACGTGAGACTCGCTGCCTTCCGTGGTAATCATGACCACGGGGACGTCTTTCGCGTTCGGCACGCCTGGAAGCTGCTTGATAAATTCCAGCCCGTCCATGACTGGCATGTTGACGTCACAAAGAATGAGATCGACCTGGTTTTCCTGGAGGACAACCAGCGCCTCAGCGCCGTTCCCGGCTTCTAGTACCGGGGCTAGGTCGATGCCCGCCTGGCGTAGAGAGCGTTCCACGATCTTTCGCATGACCGAGGAGTCGTCGATGATAAGAGCGCGTATCGGCATAAGGCTGTACCTGGCGAAACACCCTAAAGCGTTCGCTTTTGGATATATCGGCACGAGGCGAAAGGACTTTAGGGGGGTAGTGTCACGGGAATGGCTGGCAACTAGCCAAATAGCCTGGCCCGTATCGGATGCGAGACCAGACAGTGCTACTTAGCGATGTGGCGAAACGGGCAGCTTGCCTACGCAATCCGTTTGCGCTCCACGTGGGCGCGTTCTACGTAT
The DNA here is from genome assembly GCA_963762385.1 of uncultured Acidobacteriota bacterium. GTDB lineage: Bacteria > Acidobacteriota > Terriglobia > Terriglobales > Acidobacteriaceae > JABDBE01. The sequence goes on from CAVXKN010000004.1 coordinate 2,011,315, forward strand.
CGGCCGTCTCTAACATCCACGCGCACGATCTCGCCTGAACCAATGAACAGAGGCACCCGAATGTGAAGGCCGTTGTCCAGCGTGGCGTCTTTCCAGGAGCTAGCCTGCTGTGAGTGCGCCGGTGGCGCTGTGTCGGCCACTCGGGTCTCGACTATGTCAGGGCATACGACGCTAAGGGCCCGGCCTTCGAAAAACTCCACTGGCAGTTCCATTCCAGACTGCAGGAACGCAAATGCCGGCCCGAGGATGACGCGTTGCATTGCAATCTGCTCGAAGGTGAATGGATCCATGAAGGTACAGGTTTCGTCGTCGGCAAACAGAAACTCCATCACGCGCCGCTCGACCATTAGGTCTTCAAGGCGCTCCTGTGGCCGAAAGTGCGGCTCCCACATGCGGCCGCTTGCAACATTGCACAGCTTGGTCTTCACCACTCCGCCCAGCTTGGCAGATGCGGCCTTCGATTCCGCCTCGAGGACGTTGTAGATTTGTCCCTCGATGCGCAGGAACATTCCGGATTTCAACTCGGATGCAATTACCATATTCCCGTCTCCACCACAGTTCACCCCATTGATATCCCCGACAGTCGTCCCTTGGCAGTGACGTAAGTCACGACAAGCGGTGGAACTCGAACATTCTCTGTCAGAATTCGTTGCGCCATTGCTTCAGTCACTTGAGAATGTGCGTTCGATCACTGAAAGCTGTTTGGGTTGTGTGCTAAAGAAACGATAGGCGACCGGGCGACGCACTACGAGTCGAATGCCGCTGTTGGAGGCATATAGATGCCCGGAAACAACGTACTCGATATTCTAAGGCTCGAGCTGAAATTCCTCGAGTTGGGTCTATACCGTGCTCCAACGCCGGGCCGGCCATTCCTGCTATTCGAAGATTCACCAGCTTGTCCACGCCACGGTGCCGCGACCTGTCCGAATTGTGCGCTAATGCAATTTGCACCCGCAGAGTGTCGCTCTGAGCCGGCGCCGTGCCGCCACATCCGATTGAACGACGCTAACGAGACAATAGACAGCCTCTATCGAACCGGCACGCAACAGGAACTGGAAGAGGCTGCTCGCAGGTGGTTGGGTGCAGCCATCGAAAGACTTGAGGGGAAGCAGATCCAAACCGGAGATGCGGGGATCTCGGCGAAGTTAGCAGTTTAGTTCTCCGCAAAGGGGCGCATTATGACAACTCTAGCTGAAGTTCCGCAACTGCAAGTCCCGCAGCAGCGGCCGACTGTTTCATTTAAGAAAATCCTCCTGGCGACCGATTTCTCTGATGCCTCCGAGAAAGCGCTCACTTATGCCGCCGCCATTGCTCGCCTGCACGGCTCTAGGATTTATGTCGTCCACGTATTACCTCCCGACTTTACTTCCTTCATTCCAGAGCCCCCTAGCGACTGGGTGCGGCACGAGGCGGACCGCGAGATGGAAATCCTCGACAGTCGAAGCGACCTCCAACCGATCGCACATGAAACCGCGCTGCGAACCGGCTCGGCGTGGAGTGTGCTTTCTGCGATGGTCCGTGAGCAGAACATAGACGTGATAGTGCTCGGAACCCATGGACGCGGGGGATTCAAGAAGCTGTTTCTAGGATCTGTGGCCGAAGAGGTGATGCGACGAGCGGCGTGTCCCGTGATCACAGTTGGGCCACACATCGATATTTCCTTAGGCACAGCTGGAGAGTGTCACCGAATTTTGTTTGCTACTGACTTTCATCCCGCTTCTGCAAAAGCTCTTGAGTATGCGCTGCTGCTGGCAAACGAGTCTCAGGCGAAGCTGATTCTCTTGCACTTGATGCCGCCGGCCGCCTTGCCTGGGCCCGGACTATTTTTCTTCGACGGAAGGGCAATTAATGAATGGCGAGACAGGGCAACGGCAAGCACCACGCAGAAGCTGGAGAAGTTGCTGCCAGCCAGCCTCAAGCTGTGGTCGGAACCGGAGTATGTGGTTGGCTTCGATTTTGTGGCGGCGGGAATCTTGAGAGTAGCCGCCGAGCGAAACGCCGACCTGATAGTCATGGGGGCAAATCGGCCCGTTTCCGCGAAGGTTTCCGCCCACGCTCTACGGGCAGTGTCCTACGAAGTCATTTGCCACTCGAATTGCGCAGTACTGACGGTCAGCAGCTGAACGGCGATGGAAGGGTTGAACCGGTAGATTCGTATTCGAAAGGAAGAGAGCCATGAGAATGCTTAAGATTCTTACGGTCGTAGCCTTTGTTCTTGTCGTAATTCTGATCCTGGGCAGCGGAGCGAAACAGCGTGCGCCAAAGTACAACGCGGCAACTGAAGTGAAGGTGGAAGGCGTGGTCGCGGAGGTGCAACAGTTCTGGTGTCCAATCAATGGCGACGAGGGAACGCACCTAATGCTAAAAACAGACACCGGAATTCTGCAGGTGCACGTGGCTCCTCGCCGTTTTCTCGAGGGCAATGGCGTGAGCTTCAACAAGGGGGATCAGATTGCCGTAGTGGGATCGACGGTAATTTACGAAGGCCACACTGCAATGATCGCCCGCAAGATTACCCGCGAAGATCAGATCTTCGCATTTCGGCAGCCGGATGGCAGCCCGTTGTGGGTAGAGAGCCTGGGCGCGCATCTGCGGTAACAGGTCCACAGCGTAAGCGCTTTTCTGGCCGCCAGCGCAGTCATCACCACGTGGAGCGACTCGACAAGCTCGCAAATCGGCCTCTCGCCCACGGAATGGAGGAAGCATGAGCGTTCAAGGTGTATCGCTAGAAACCATTGACGACTTCCTGGCCCAGAAGCGGATTGCGATGGTCGGGATTTCGCGGAACCCGGCGAGCTTCAGCGTGAAGCTGTGCGAGGAATTCCTTCGCCAGGGGTATGACGTGGTGCCGGTGAATCCTAACACGCCAGAATCCCTGGGGCAGCGCTGCTTCGCTCGAGTGCAGGACATCCAGCCGCCCGTCCAAGCGGCGCTTCTGATGACGTCGCCCGAGGTTACAGATACTGTCGTGAAGGACTGTGCTGAGGCGGGAATACTGCGAATCTGGATGTATCGGGCGGGAGGAAAAGGCGCAGTCAGCACGGACGCCATCCAGTTTTGCCAAGAGCGGGGGATTCAAGTTGTCCCAGGCCAGTGTCCGTTCATGTTCTGGCGCGATGCGGCAGCCGTCCATCACGTTCATGGATTTATACGGAAAATCACTGGCCGGTATCCCCGTCGCGGTGGCACTTCAAACAAACTTGCGGCTTAATCTGCGAAGGTAAGACTCGGACACGAGCGCGCACACATCGAAAGTCGGATCGCGCTCAAAGCCTCTGCTAACAACTGCATGAAAAGGATGGAGGCGCGGGTCGGAATCGAACCGACGCATAAAGGTTTTGCAGACCTCTCCCTTACCACTTGGGTACCGCGCCCTATAACCTAAATTAACGTGATGCGCTGCAAAAGTCTACCCATCGAGAACCGGCACAACGAGAACATCTGAATCCTATCTAAGCTCGCCCGATCATATGCTAATCCAAAAGAGCATTGTATAGTTATAAGTTGGTAGTCCACGCCGTTCGATTGCGAAGAATCGGGGCACAGTTGCCTTGCTTCGGGGCCTTTAACTGGATTGAGCGTCTCACTCACGGCAGGACGATCTGGATTGCTTTCCTAAGTGTCTTTGCTGGGCAGGAGAACGGTTGGAACGCGGCTCGCGATTGAGATATTCAGACTACAAGGCAGCACGACGAAGGCTGGACCTGCTCCTTATATCTGGCCGCAGGGGCGCTAGGGTCCGAATCGTGGTTACCCCCTCGGTCTCGTGGGCAAAGCGGTCGGTCTTCGACGCGCGAGGAGCGCGATGATTCCCAGTATTAGCGATGTGCTTCTTGCCGTCGCCGCCATCCCCTTTATTTATTATTTGATTGCGCTGTTCAGTTCGTGGCAATTCTTTCGTCGCACCGGCCCTCGAGCCGCTAATCATAACTTCACTCCGCCGGTGAGTATTCTCAAACCGATTCGTGGCCTTGATCCCGACGCCTACGAAAACTTTGCCAGCTTTTGCCGGCAAGACTATCCCGATTACGAGCTGCTCTTTTGTGTTGGCGAGGAGGACGACCCGGTCGTTCCTGTTTTGCAGAAGCTGGCGCGTGATTTTCCGGAGCGTCGCATTCGGGTATTGTTCGGCTCGGGCGGAAGAGGATCGAACGACAAAGTGGTCAAGTTGGCCCGGCTGGTCAGCGAAGCTCAGCATGAAGTGGTGGTAATCAGCGATAGCGACGTTCGCGTACGGCCCGACTACCTGCGCACCGTGGTTGCGCCTTTGGCCGATCTAAAGGTGGGCGCCGTGACCTGCTTTTACGCGGCGATCGAAGATAAAACACTTACCGATAGCCTGCAGACGATTGGCATGTTTTCCGATTTCTATGCCGGCATCCTGGTTGCGCGTCAGCTCGATGGGGTGAAGTTTGCTTTGGGCCCGACCATCGCGACTACGCGCACACGGTTGGCTGGATTCGGTGGCTATGGAGCGATTGAAAACCGTCCCGCTGATGATTTATTAGTCGGCCGCCTCATCGCCGAACAGGGCTACGAAGTTGAACTCTTGCCCTACACCATTGCGACGGTCGCCGATTACGGGTCGCTACGCGACCTTTTCCACAAACGCCTGCGCTGGATTGTGGTCATGCGGCATATGCGTCCGTGGGGACACCTCGGCTTGCTCCTTACTCAGGGCTTGCCGTGGTCTTTGGCGGCGATTGCGATCCATCCCTCAGCAGGAGTCGCGCTGGGTTATCTCGGTATGTACTTTGGCTTGCGATTTGTCATGACGTGGATGGTTGGCATCTGGGGTCTAAAGCAAGATTCGCTTTGGAAGAAGTTGGGGCTGATCCCCCTGTGGGACGCGCTCGCTTTTATTATTTGGACGACGAGTTTTGCGCGCAACAGCATTCGCTGGCGGGATGGCGAATACTACATCCGCGACGGCCGGCTCGTGCCCGTGAATTCAACCAGTGTTGAGCCGGCAGCCTGAGTAAGCTCGTGTCAGCGTCCTACCTTGCTCTGTAGTTCGCCGCGCGACCTCTTCGCTGCGCGACGGTTTCCATTGCTCTTCCCAGCAGATCCGCCCACGATCTCAAGCGAGGGTTCCACCACGTCCACGGGTTCTCGACTCGTTTGCGCACGGCGCTGGTTGCGAGGTTGCCGCCAGTTGATCTGCGGTAGCATCACGGATGCATCGATGCGGTCCCGATATTGCAGTGCGACATTCATCAGCGAGTCCAGGAGAGAGTCGGAAAGCAAATGCGGCTCCAGGCCAAGTTCAATCAGCTTCGAGTGTTTTGCGTTGTAATAATGTTCCTGCGCCTCCACTCGTGGGTCGGCGAGGTGATCGACTTCGACCGTCAAACCCAGCTTCTCGCCCGCGGTTTGTACCATGCGAGCCAGGTCCAAAACTGAAAACTGTTCGGTGAACTGATTGAAGACCCGGCATTCCCCTTGAGCTGCGGGATTCAAGCAGGCGATTTCGACACATCGAACCGTGTCGCGAATATCGAGAAAACCGCGGGTTTGACCACCCTTGCCGTACACCGTGAGCGGGTGTCCGATGGCCGCCTGAACGCAGAAGCGATTGAGCACGGTGCCAAAGACTTCGTCATAGTCGAAGCGATTAATGAGCGCTTCGCTCAGAGCAACTTCATCAGTCATAGTTCCGTAGACCACGCCCTGATTGAGGTCGGTGGCGCGCAGTCCCCACGCCTTGCACGTGAACATGATGTTGTGGCTGTCGTGCACCTTTGAAAGGTGGTAGAAGGAGCCCGGCTGTTTGGGATACGGCACGGTGTCGCGCCGCCCGTTGTGCTCGATCGTGATGTAGCCTTCTTCAATATCGATGTTGGGCGTGCCATATTCACCCATGGTGCCCAGTTTGATGAGGTGACAATCGGGCTGAAATTCGCGCAGCGCGAACAACAGATTGAGCGTGCCTACGACGTTGTTTACTTGAGTGAAGACCGCGTGTTTGCGGTCAATCATGGAATAGGGAGCGGCGCGCTGTTCGGCAAAATGGATCACGGCTTCCGGTTCGAAATCCTTGACGACTGAGGACAGAAAATCGTACTCCGTGACATCTCCGACAAAGAGCTCGATGGTATATCCGGTAAGCTCGTGCCAGACTCTGAGACGATCGGAAAGCGGAAGAATCGGCGTCAGGGTTTGCACGCCAAGTTCATGGTCCCATTGCCGCCGCGAGAAATTGTCGGCTATCGCAACGGAATGACCCTTGCTTGACAGATATAAAGCGGTTGCCCAGCCACAATAGCCGTCTCCTCCCAGCACCGCAACTCTCATTTGGCCCCCTTGCCGTAATGTTTACTGAATGACCTGAGTAAATCTATCGTTCTTACCGAACTGAGATGCACTTGAAACGACTCTGGTTGAACAGTTTTTGTTCTGGCACACTGCTTCCTTCGCGTGAGGTTAACAGACATTTTAAAACACTGCGGCCATCTTTGGCGGTTCGCGCCAAGAAATACCGATAGGATGATTGGTCAGAACGACTTTTCCGCCGCTGGCTGCGACCAGGTTCAGGTCCGCAGCGCCCACCAGGGATTCCAGTTGAGGAACTACGCTCTGCTTGGCAACGATATAGGAACGCTCTGGCTTAAGCCAGAGATTCTTGAATTGCGCATCGTCGATAAACACGTCCGGTGCGCTTGGAGCGTAAGCGCCATATTCGAGGTTAAAGAAGCGGCCATTGCGAAGCAGGGCGGTGCGATTCGTATAGAAAAAGATGGAAGAAAACGTGTAATAGTGATGATCAATGATCAGTGTCCCATCCGGCGACTTTAGCAGCGCCTCCGCTAATGGCCGTGAGGACATGAACGGATCGAAAATAGCCATCGCCATGCGGGCGGCATGAAAGAACAGCACCATCATCAGCGCGGCGGCTAGAAACGCGCGCCGGCTGGCAAGTTTCCAGATCGCCAGCGCGCCAATGCAAAAGGCAATCGCGGCGACCAGCAGAGGCGTCCGAAGATATGCGAAGGATGCCAGCGTGAGATCCTGCATGTGCCCCAACGATAGCTTATAAGCGCCGGGATGTTGGCTGAGCGCCTGCGAAATGTCTCCGGGTGCGGGAAGGTTGCGGGTGAGAAAAAATAGAGCCACCGTCGCCAGGCCCGCACCGGCCGCGATCACCGTAAGTACCCGCGTGCCGCAGCGTATCCAGTCGCCTCCCATCGCCATCGCCGAACCGAGAAGCAGCGCCAGCGCGGGATAACAAGGCATCGAATAATATTCCTGGGTGGTAGAGAACGTAAAGAAGATCAGCACAAAGCCGGTCAAACAGAGCGCCAGCAGCCGGGTTCGGCCAGCGCGATCGACGGGTTTAAAGGAAAGCTTGGCAATGGCTGGAAGGTACACGCTCCAGGGGAACAGCCACACCAAATGCAGCAGCCAGAAGTAAAGGCGCGGGACGGTATTGTAGTCTCGCGGATAGCGCAGATTCAGAAAACGGAGCAGTTGTTCATTAATAAAGAAGAACCAAAGAAATCCATGATATTGCCCCGGCCCGCTATGAAGCGTGAAGGCGAAGTAAGGAGGGTTGCGCAACGTAGCGAGAATGTGCCAGGGCGCGGCAATGGCCAGAACGATCAGCAATCCGCTGAAGGGATGCAACCGCCGCCACGAGGCGGCAGAAAACAACTGGTGAGTGATCCAAAGATAGATTACGCCGGCCGCAAGCGGGAACAAGACGCCGATCAAGCTCTTCAGCAGCAGACCCAGTCCGAGGTTCGCAGCCAACACGAAAGCCCAAAATCGCGGATGAGGTTCTTCTTCATCCAAGGCGCGAAGAAATGCCCACATGCCCAGCGCGGCCGTGAAGGTCAACATGACGTCAGGGATCAGAACTCGGGTGAACAAGAAAAGCCCAATGCACGTGGCCATGCATAGACCCGCGTAGACACCTGCTCGTTTGCCGAAAGCCCATACGCCGAAAGCCGCCGTCAACCAGCAAAGCGCAATGGCCGACAATGCGATGGGAATGCGGGCGGCCCAGTCGTGGACTCCGAAAATTGCGTAGCCAACCGCCATCGCCCAATAGATCAGGGGAGCCTTTTCCAGATACACGACGCCGTCCAATCGCGCCGTGACCCAATCGCCCGAAGTCAGCATGTTGCGTGCGATCTGCGCCTGCACCGCGTCCACGTCGTCCATAAGCGACGGAGGAGAAACAATACACCCCAGATAGACAGCCGCCGCGACCAGCACCACGCCTAGGTATAGGTACCAGTTTTTTCCTGTATCCAAACACTCGTCTCTCGGGGAGCCGCCGCCTGAATTCCCCACTTTTTCATCCACAGAAACAGCACCATCAATCCCCATAGGTGGTATCCAACATTCGCTCGTCTCTCCAGGTGATCTTGAATCTGCGCCTCGATCACATCTTGCCGGAACAGTTCCCCGTGAACCGACGCACCGTCCATCAGAACTTCAAGCATCAGTGGGCGCAGACAACCTCGCAGCCAATCATGCGCCGGGATATCGAATCCGACCTTCTTCCTTCGAAGCACCGAGGCCGGCAGCTTATCGCGCATCAATTCTTTCAGCAAAACTTTCTGTCGCGAGCCCTGAATCTTTAGCGATGCGGGTAGCGAAGCGGCAAACTCCACGATGCGGTGATCGAGGAACGGCGGCCGCACTTCCAGGGAATGTGCCATGCTCATGCGATCCGCCTTGTTCAGAATATCGTCAGGAAGAAAATATCTCTGATCGAACCACAAATACGGAGCCAGGTCATCGTGCGCCGGAGATCGATCGCGGAGTTCACCGAGAACGCGGTCGAGCGCGGGCGGAAGTTCCGAGCGCACCAGACTCGCTTTTTGCTGTTCAGAAAAGGTTCCGTTCCAATAAACGTGGGCGCGCTCCGGCGTCATGAGTGAGCCTTCGAGGAATCGTTTCAGCTGGTATTCGAAACTGATCTTCTCGTCGGAAACCGGCCACATATGTAATGCGCCGAACCCCAGTTGGAGAGCTTGTCGAGGGAGTTGCCGGGCGAGCGCAGCCAGGCGGTTCGCTCGATGAGTGAGATATCCGCCAAACAGTTCATCGGCACCTTCGCCGCTCAGGCTCACCGTCGTCTTGGTCTTGCTCAGCTTGGAAAGGAACCAGACGGGAAGCGCTCCTGCGTCGGCGGACGGTTCATCGGAGTAATATGCAAACTCTTCGATCGCACTCCGCAGGTCAACTTCCGGATTGAGATCCAACTCCTCGTGCTCCGTCTGGTATCGCTGCGCGACCTCGCGAATGTACGCGGTTTCGTCGAAACTCCGTCCCTGGAATGAGATCGAAAAAGTCTTCAGCGGCGCACTCGATTCAGTCGCCGCATAGTGCAAAATCGTAGAAGAGTCGATGCCACCGCTAAGCCACATGCCCAGCGGGACGTCCGAAATCAAATGCTCGCGGATCGACTGTCGCAGAAGCGCATCCAATTCCTCGCGCGCGGATTCCAGCATCCAATTGCGAACCACGCCGAGCGGCAAACGCCAATAGGACTGCGAAGAAACCTTGCCATCCCGCCACTCCAGCCATTGTCCAGGAGGAAGTTTCTCGATGCCCTCGACCAGCGTCCACGGACACGGCACATAATTCAGCGACAGATAGCAATCGAGGCCGTCCAAACTCAATCGCCGCTCAATTTCAGGATGAATCAGGATCGCCTTTAATTCAGAGCCGAAGAACAGGTCGTCTCCTCGCCGTGCAAAATAAAGTGGCTTGATCCCCATTCGATCGCGCGCCAGCACCAGCCGCTTGGTCGATTCCGTCCACAACGCGATCGCGAACATGCCTCGCAAGCGTGCGAAACATTCTGTATCCCATTCGATAAATGCACGAAGAACCGTCTCCGTATCGCACTGCGAATAAAAACGATGGCCCAATTCTTCCAGTTCGCGCCGCAGCTCCTGGTGGTTGTAGATTTCGCCGTTGAACACGATGGCCACATCGCCATCTTCCGACAGGATCGGCTGGTCGCCGGAGCCGAGGTCGATAATCTTGAGCCGTGTCGCGCCCATCGAGCAGAGGCTCGACTGGAAGACGCCTTGCTGGTCGGGGCCGCGGTGAATCAGTGTAGCGGTGGCCTTCCGAATGCGATCGGGATCAGGTGCCCAACGTTTGTGGGTGAAACCGACAATTCCACACAAGTGCCCGCACCTCTTCCCATTTCTTGAAATCAGCTGCACATCGGCCCGCGGAGTCTGTTACTCAGCGGTCCGCGGCATCGCTACTGTTTGGGATGAAAAGCAATCCTACCCTTTTTTAGGATGCACAATCAAAAGCCCACGCCCGTATCACCGCCGGCCCATGATCACCAAAGCCACGCCGACACAGACCAAAAGCACGCCCGCCCACCGCCTCCGCGTGACCTTTTCACCGAGAAAGAATTTCCCACCCAATGCGCCGCCGGCATAGCTCAGGGCTGTAACCGGAACCACCAAACTGACGTTTTCCATCGAAAGAACAGCGAGCAGCGCGAAGAACGCTGTTCCCATCAGCGTCACCCCGACCCACATCCACGAAACTCGCAATGCGCGAGCGAAGACGCCGATCAGCGCCGCCGGGCGAAAATCCTTTACCTCGCCCACCGCTTTCATGGCGCGGCTGATGCAGAGTTCGCCTCCAGTTCCGGCGCCTATGATCAGAAGATAAAAAATAACCTCGCGCACTTAACCGGACTCCGTGGTGCGCGGTGGCGTGTGCCCAACCACCAGAACGCCAAGGCAAATGACCAGCACGCCCAGCCAGCGCATCGGCGTGACCACTTCGCGCAGCATGAAATGAGCCAGCAGCGCAACCATCCCATACGCCACAGCCGACGCGGGCTGCACGTAGCTGTAATCCGCCCACGAAAGTACCAGCATGTAGGCCACAAAGAACGTAATCAGAGATCCGATGCCCAGCCAAATCGTGCCCGACGTGAGCACGCGGGAAAGCAGGTCAATCGCCTCCGCCAGCGTTCCCATGTTCGCCGCGCCAATCCGCTTCATGCCTTTGCCGAGCAACACGTTGCCCAAGGGGCCAAAGATCACCATCAGCAGGATCAACAGGTAGGTTTTAAAGTGCAGGCTGCCAGAGGACTTCATGCGGGATATGCACCCTCCGCATGGTTGAAACAAAACCGACTGAGCATACATTTATGTTACTTGATTTTCTGCGCAGGCCCAAGCTCTGGAAGGAAACGCTGAGGCCTCAACCCTTTGTGTAACTTCGTGTCCTTTGTGGTTGATGAACGTAGGGGGCTAACGGAAAACTGGAGCGGGAGACGGGATTTGAACCCGCGACTTCGACCTTGGCAAGGTCGCACTCTACCACTGAGTTACTCCCGCTCAGCAGCATCGATTATAAACAAGCCGTTACCCTGCGGCAACGGCGGGCACGCTCCGATGACTCTAGCTTAGAGTTCGATACTGAGCGCCTTCGCCATAAGAAGTAAGAAAGTCCGCAATCTCGCGGTTACCGGTCAATCTCAGGACCGGAACGCTTGGGCCATGAGAAACTCTAGCCGCCTCAATGCGCGGACGGTTGACCCGGTCGAATCTCCAGATGAACGCCAGGGCTTCGCTGAGTTTGCCGATCCGATGGGCTTCACCGCTCTTGAACACGCGCGTGACAGCGCGCCAGGTGCAGCACAGCTTCGAGCCTTCGAGCCAAATCACCAGGGTGGCGCGGGGCAATCGGATATCGAAGGTCGCCAGGGCAAAATTACCGTCGCTAATCCACTCGTCGCCCGCGTGCGCCTTTTTCAGCAGAGCTCGGAACGTTGGAACGTCTTTCTCGTCCCAATGAGATTGCCAGATAGCATCAAGACAGATAACGGGAGCGCTGGTTCGTTCGCCAAGCTGCCGCGCCAAGGTAGTCTTGCCGCTGCCAGCGCAACCCAAGATGACGATTCGCGCCATGACCGTGGCCACCGAATTCAGGTGGGATCAAGAACCTAACTCGCTATTCGCCTGCCCAGCCTCAGTAGGCACATCCTGTCTTAGGTCTCTGCAAGGCTTCATTCGCTTTGGCCGTAATCTGATTCCGCACATCCCAGAGCTCCTTGTAAAAAAGGTGCTCCATCCTTTGATGCAGAACCTCGACCGGCGTACCCATCGTGCCGATCACGCCGCCGCCAATGATTCTCTGCGCCAGCTTGAGGTGATGAAAGCGAAAAAGGTGTATGCGTTCGTCAAAATCCAGGAGACATTCCGCCACATCGTGCAGACCGAAGAATTCATCATGCCGCCGGTAAAGGTCATCCACGCTGAGGTTTGCTTTGCGCAGCTGGGCGTGGAAACTTTCGCCCAGCCGAGGGCCAATATGAAGCATGGAAAGAAATCCCGGCGAATCCAGCCCGCTGCCGTGCCCTAGTCCCGCGCGGATAATGTGATAGTCATAAGGCGTGATCGTTTCCAACACATGCAGCATGGAAATCGGATAATCCAGCATCAGGTTGGCGCGCCGAATCAAACGCGCGGCATTCAAGAAGTCAGCCTCTTCGATCTTTATGCGCGCGCGTTCCAGTTCCCAGGCCACACCCTTCAATAGCAGCTCGGACGCCTGATGCACGACCTGAAACGTCATCTCATCTTTATGCAGAAATTCTTCGGGGAGCTTTTGCAGCGACAGCAGTTCGTCGGTGTGCAGGTAACGCTCGTAGTCCGAAGCACCCTTGCCCGGCAAAATCGGTTTTTTCAAATCATCCATGCTGCTCTTCTCCAGATGACGGCGAATCAAAAGCGCGTAACCGATTACTTCTTTGCCCCGGTCCACTGCGGGTCTTTTTCCGGGGTCACGATCTCGCCATCGCGCATGTGGATAATACGGTCTCCATAGCTGGCCGCTTCGGGGTTGTGAGTAATCATAAGCACGGTCTGGCCCAGTTCCCGGTTCGAGTGCCGCAGCATATCGAGCACAATCACCGAGTTCTTCGAATCCAGATTGCCCGTGGGTTCGTCGGCCAGCACGATCGCTGGCTTGTTGATCAGTGCCCGTGCCAGCGCAACTCTTTGCTGCTCGCCTCCGGACAACTCGGAAGGCCGGTGTGAAAGCCGCTTTTCCAACCCCAGCAAGCCCACGATTTTGTCGAAATACGCGGCGTCGCGATTGCCATTTGCCCCGGCAATGTCCACCGCGATGTTGATGTTCGAATGCGCATCGAGCGTTGGCAGAAGGTTGAATTTCTGGAATACAAATCCAATTTTGCGCTTGCGCATGCGGGTGCGTTCGGCGTCGGAGAGTTGCGCGAAGTCATCTCCGTCAATGATGACGTGACCGGAATCGGCGCGAGCCAGTCCGCCTAAGAGATAAAACAGCGTAGACTTGCCGCTGCCCGAAGGGCCGACGACACTCACGAACTCACCCTTCTGTACGCTGAAAGAAACCCCGCGCAATGCAGGCACTTCGACCTTGCCCACGCGGTACGTCTTGCGCACATCCACGGCTTCGATGAGAACGGCCATCCAAATAATCGATATTACACGAAGCCTCGACCCGCGGCAGGGCCGCGATTCGCGATGTGCACAAACGTCCCGGAAGATCGTGCGGCATTTCGGACACTTGTCGTGGGGGGAAGTACGCGGACTTCGACTTAGTCGCTATACGACAGCCAAATATAAGATACCTTCCCGTTCCGCATCCCGAACTTGGCCAAGCTGAGATCGCCTACAGCTGGGCCCGCGCCGTACTGCAACTCTTTGTCACCTATATCTGGCAACGTGTCGCCCTTTTGATAGCCTTTGACCAGCTCTCGGTACGTTTTGGAGTCCGGTTTTCCTTCCCTCGAGGGTTTTCCGTAGGCGTGCAAGACGTCCTGCTCTGAACTTCCGAGCCCGATTCCCTCCGGAGTCTTCCATGCATTCAGATTGTCCGCAGTCAATGCCGTCGGCATGTGCAAGCAGTTTGGAAAATCGCCGAGCAATGCGGCGTCGACAGTCGGAGGGACCGCCTCGGCGGACTGTAGGTACAGAAACCCGCGATGATCCTGGGTTTCGTAACAGTACGGCGCGAATTCCGAGCTTCTTGGCGGCGGGGGTCCCAGCCGTTTCAACAACTGGCTAACCACTGCGTCTCGGTCCAGGCAGTAGGGCCCAAGGCATCGCGGCCCCGAGTATTTTTGGGTGCTGGCCAGGCCCGCAGAGAGAAACGTCGTGGCTAACAGAATCGCTCTAAGCACCAGGCTCCTATTCACTGTTCAATCGATCACGCCGCGCTGGTTTGGGAAGGAGATTGCGCTGCTTGCGCGGGCGCACGCTTCGGACCGCGCTTCCGAACCAGCAACAATCGGATGCGCTCCAACAGTTCGGCCGGCGCGTACATTCCTTTGGGCAGGAAAACATCAGCCTTGCTGTCACGATCGTAGATCTTGACTTTGCCCGACAGAAGAATTACCGGAGTCTGTGGCGAGATCCCCTTGATTTCTTCGATCAGTTTGCTTCCATCCAGCCCCGGCATGATCAGATCGGTCAGGACCAGGTCGACTCCACCCTTCTTGAATCGTTCCAGGGCTTCCTCTCCACCGGTGCATGGGACCACGCGATAGCCCCGCGTCTCCAGCATGACCTTGCGAATGGAGAGCGCCTGTTCGTTATCGTCAACGCAGAGGATGGTTCTTTTTGGCTTCATTGTTGTTTCCGAAGCGGCCTACCGGCCAGCCCGTACACCCGGGAGAAATTCGAAAACTTTCTTGATAGAGAATTCAGAGCGAGAAGAATCCTAACGGTGAACTCGGCCGATGTAAAGTGCCGCCGATGCTAATGGGAGAATCGCACCATTGAAAAAGTTCGGTGATTATGCATGGCATCATTTTTCCTGCACATCCATGCACCACGCGGTCAGAAACTAACTTCTCCGCGAAGCACCTCGACAACATTTCCACCGACACGCACATTAACCACTCTGTCATCCTGGCGTGACGCGCGCACAAAAATCCGGCTGGGACGTTTCATTTCCACTCCTTGTTCGATCAATACGCGCTGGTCCGGTTGCGCGACGCCATGGGCGACCATCCATGCCGCCGCACACCCCGCCGCTGATCCGGTTGCCGGATCCTCGCCGTTATAAAACATCATTCGCGCATGCAGGCGCGCTGCCGGATCCACCGTCTCGCGACTAACAAAGTAGAAAAACTTTCCTCCCGAACGTTCCAGATATTCTTCCGAGCCTTTCATGTCCACGCGCAAATTGCGAATGATCTCCAGCCCGCGCAACGGGACCACGGTGAAAGCCAGGCCAGTAGAAATGGTTTGAATAGGCAGAGAAGGATCGATATCGCCGTCCCGCAACCCGCAGGCGCGTACCACCGCTTCGCGATCGTGCCGCGGACCGAACTCGGGATTGACCTGAGTCATCTCTCCGAAAACCGGCTGCCCCAGTTTTTCCTCGAACTGCACTGGGACCTTGCCCACATTGAGGTCGAGCACAATTTCCCGCGAGCCCGCCGAACCGCGCAACTGGAATGCGGTACCCAACGTCGGATGACCGGCGAACGGCAACTCTTCCTGCACGGTAAAGATTCGTACCCGCACTCCGCGCTCGCGTTCGATCGATGATTCACGGGGCAGAATAAATGTGGTCTCGGACAGATTCATCTCGCGCGCCAGCGCCTGCATTTCTTCGTCGCTGAGTCCGCGGCCGTCGAGGAAAACCGCCACAGAGTTCCCCTCCAGAGCGCGGGAGGTGAAGACATCTAATTGCACGAACAAAAATCGTCGAAGTTCGGTAGCCATTGTTTCGATAATTGTATCGTCTGACCTGAATCTAGACTTGGGCGTTCAAGGCTTTCTTTTGTGAACCCTTCGTGTCCTTTGTGGTTATTGATTTTCCGCGCGGCCGTTTGACTGGATACTAGCAGCCGGGTATCCTGACTAATGTATGAGCATCCGCTCCACGCCTCGGTCTATCCGTTGTTGTACGTTGGCCCGGGCGTGTGGGTAGTGCAGACAGGTTTTCTCACACCCACCCGGCGAAATGAGGGTGGGTTTCCTTTTTTATGCCTGAGACGGGGACGCACCATTCAAAGCCGGAGCGAGTCTCGACTAACCCTATTCACTAAGGAGAGATTAAATTATGAGCACCGACACCTTGACTGAAACTGGAACCAAAGCCCTTCGCATCAATGACACCGCTCCCGATTTCACCGCCGAAACCACGCAAGGCACCATCCACTTTCATGATTGGATCGGCGACGGCTGGGCCGTCTTGTTCTCGCATCCCAAAGACTTCACTCCCGTCTGCACCACCGAACTCGGCTACATGGCCGGCCTGCAGCCAGAATTCGCCAAGCGAAACACCAAAATCATCGGCCTCAGCGTCGACCCCGTGACCAATCACAGCAAGTGGGCAGCCGATATCGAGGAGACCCAAGGCCACAAAGTGAACTACCCAATGATCGGCGACACCGACCTCAAGATCGCAAAACTCTACGGCATGTTGCCCGCCGAAAGCGGGCATACCTCCGAAGGCCGCACCGCCGCCGACAACGCCACTGTGCGCACCGTCTTCGTCATCGGTCCCGACAAGAAGATCAAGCTGATGCTCGTCTATCCCATGAGCACCGGCCGCAACTTTGACGAAGTTCTGCGCGTCCTCGATTCGATGCAGCTCACTGCCAAGCACAAGGTCGCAACGCCCGTGAACTGGAAACAAGGCGGTGATGTCATCATTCTGCCATCGGTTTCGAACGATGAAGCGCAACAGAAATATCCGGGAGGCTGGAAGTCGCCCAAGCCCTATCTGCGAATCGTGCCCCAGCCGAAGTAGCTGGGATTGTGTGGCGCGGACACTCTTGTCCGCGAGGCCTGTCGCCACGGATAAGCACGGATGAGCTTGAGGTTTTACAGCGCCAACCTCCGTGAAAATCCGCGCTAATCCGTGGCCGCTTTTTTCGTATTTGCACGTCGACGGCTGGGTGGCTTCCGTTTTTCGGACTCCGCCAATCGCCACGCCATCCGGATCAGATCCCGCATCGCGTCAGCATGAACGCGTGAAAGGCGTACCAGCACCCACGGGTAATCGACATAGTGATCGGTGATGTAGTAAGTCTCGGGATCGGCCGCCAACAACTCCTCGCGCTGCTCAAAAGTCGTGCGCACGACCAGCGAGTCGAGATCCTCCCGCAAGCGCGCGAGCAACGCGCCCCCGACCTTGAACGCCGACGTGCCATAGGACGTGCCTTCGCGGACCCTATCCAGAGAAAGTGCGATCTCGCGGACGGTCTCGAATGTCATAGCCATATTAATCAAGAGGTCCTTGGGTAAGCGAACAACTCCAGTCGTGCCCTTGACCCTCCTCGAATTCTGCGATGGGATCGATTGGTCTGCTTCACTCCTCGGATTCTTTCCGCTCGTCCCATACGGATGTATGTTTGTAGCTGACATAAATATAAATTCGCCAGTACAAAATGTTCCACACGTTCAAAGCTCCACAGCGCAAAGCGCTTCAATAAGCAGAACTGTACTGCGGCGAGCACTTTCCTTCAGGCCTATGCAGCGAACGCGTGGCACAGCTAACATGGAAGCGTTATTCCGTTGGCTCAGCACTACGGAAGCGCATGTGGTCCGGTGACCGTCACGGTCTTCAAAACCGTCGGGCGGCAGGTTTTCCTGTCGCCGGTGGGTTCGACTCCCACTCGCTTCCGCCATTGTATGCAGATCCGGCTTGGGTACTTCGCGTTCCTTGACTACGATGATTCGAGCAACCGGGGTGGGCGTAAACCGAAGCCGCGGCGACCGGGTGCCAAGGGCCTGGCTTGCCTGAGTAGCTGCCGGATCTCCATGTCGAGGGTGCGACATTCTTCGTCGCGCAGTTCGGTAAAGCGGAAAGGTTGCAAGTATCCCTGCGTAGCCCGCATGGGAAACAGCATCGCCGCTTTGCCTCGCACCGGGCGAGAGCCCAGGTGCAGGGTCAGGTTGACGGCGACTCCTTCGTCGAGACAGTTGGCCAGTTCAAGCAGCCCGCCGGTGGTGGAAAGCCGGAGCGTCTTGGCCCAACATTGGCGTCCATTTTCGAGTTGAATGCTTGCGGAGACAGTTCCCCACAGGTTGACGCGAGGGGCACGAATTTTTCTTCTGGAGTGGGGGAAGTCAGCCATTACGACTTCCACTATCTCACGCGGCCCGACTGCTGCGCAGATTACGAAAGCAGTCCGCGAGTCCGAATTTGGGAGATGGAATCCGGACAACTCCTTTCGTAATCTCCCGCTCCCCTCAAGTGCGGACCATACTGGCAGGGAATATGGACGGCCTCTCCCAACTGCACGCTCAATTGCGCGCACCGCGAATCAACCTCGCAGACTTCACTCCCGCGGTGCTTCGATTCCAGGATGGTCAACGCGCTTCCGGCAAACTCCAAGTGCTTTCCGTGACCGGCGGATTGCTTTCCCTGCCAAGGCCGATCAATCAGGGCTCGCAAGTGAAGGTGATGTTTCTTACTCATACGGGACCGGTGCTGGGCGCGGCGGAAATGCTTAGCCCGCTGACCAGCACGCAACAGCCGTTTCGCTTTGTTTCGCTTCCCGTGGACGACCGCCGCAGATTGGGCGCGGCCATTCAGTCGACTTTGCATCAGCACAACTTGAATAAGGACGCGGCCGAGCAAAAGTGGATGGAGAAACTGAGGGCAGCATCGGACCCCGAGAATCGGCCGCGCCGACGGCTGCTCAAGTTTGCCGCGGGAGCGCTTGCGGTTGGAATGCTTGGTTTGGGCTGCGCCTTTTATTTCATTCGATACATGCACTGAAACAGCGATGGTTCCCCCCAACACTCGCCGTTGGCCGCGACACCAGGTGAAGTTGCCTGTCCGCATCATTACCCCTAATGACGCTTCGGAAATTGTTGTACCCGGCCTAACCACCGAGATTAGCCGCGGTGGCATGGCCCTCTACGGCGGAGTACCGCTGCAGCCGGGCGATCTGATGGAGGTCGAGTTCCAGACTTTCAATCGCCTTCGTGTGGCCGCGTCGGTGCGCGATCGGAATGGATATTGTTTCGGGCTCGAATTTCTAGGTCTGTTGCCGAACGAAGATGCAGAAAATGCCGAATCAGATTCTGCCGGGAGGGCCAGCGAAGCCGGGGGATTAGCGGAATTGACGCCGAGGGAAGTCGAAGCGGGATTCAATTCTCTTGCTACGCCCGTGGTTCGTGGCGAGGACGAAGCCTTGGCGCTATTCCTTAAGAGGCATGAGGCCTACCTCCATCAAAAAGAAATGGAGATCAAACGTTGGCGCTACGAGATTCAGGAGATCCGTCAATCGCGCCGAGAGATTGATGTGATCCTACGCCAGGTGCTGGGCTGCTCGGGCTAGCGGCCATCCGGGGTTCCGGAGACGGGCACGAGGCCCGTCCTCCGTTTGCCGACGACTGACGCTGACTCGGAATTCCACATCTTCCTAATCCCCGGGACAGCCTGACAAAAGCGCGACCTCGCAGATGAATTGGTTGACGACGCGTAGCGCCTTTTATTCCTGCGCGTTCCCAGCGGTGACCGTGCCGCTGTCGGTTTGTATCAGCAGCAGTTCCTTCCCGCTGTTCACTACTACCGCGTTCAAGTGTGTCAAAGTGCCACCTTTTGGCGTAACCTGCCACGTGCCCGTGCAATTCGAATTCTCCGTGTAGGTGCCGGTCACCGTGTTCTTGGAAACCACACCGTTCAGCGTGAAAGTTTCAGTGCCGGAGATGTTTCCGTTTCCGTCCAGCGTTACCTGCCCAACCGTGTCGGTGAGGTTGCCGTTAGTAAGCCCGACGAGATTGGTCGTCAACACTAGCTTTTTTCCCGACAGTCCGCACGTGACCGTACCCTCCGCGAGGGCAAAACCGGGCTGATTAGAGTCGGGGTCGTTCTCAATCATCTGGAACATTTTGCCACCTGCGTTCAGGTAGATGTTGTAATGGTCGTTCCCGTCAGATTCACCGTCGAGGGTCAAGGTGCCAGTGCAGTTTTTTGCGATTGAATATTTGCCCGTGGTAGTCCCGGCCGATATAGTCCCATTCAAGCTCTCCGTCCACGATCCGCTCGTAATCTTCCCTTGCCCGTCTAACGTCAATTGCCCAACAGTCACAGCCGCACTACTCGCACCAGGGCGCCCGTGAACGTACCCGAAAACTCCCGTCAGGCTCGCGTTAGAGCAGGTCGCCGCCGACGCTGTACCGACTGCCAGCGTGATCATAAACAGGCAAAAACACACACCAATCATAAGGAATCGCATGCTTGTATCCTCCGGCTTTTTGGTTGGCCTCTCGCCACATGGAGCCCGGGGGAGGTCCCGGGCGGGATAGGACCCAAAAGCTTCTCGGAGAGGTATATTCGTCGGACATTGAAGAGTTGTCAAGCCAAAATCCTTCTTGATTAGTGCCGCTCGCTGGCTCGCGCTTGACAGTCCTTTTGATCGGTCGTGGCGTGCTCATTTCCGATACACCACCCCGCCCTTCATCACGAAGCTTACTTTTTCGAGCACGGTGATGTCCTGCGACGGGTCTCCGGGGACGGCGATTACGTCGGCCAGGTAGCCGGATTTCAATTCGCCGATCTGTCCTTGCCATCCGAGCAATTTGGCTCCATTCAGCAGGTCGGCTTGAAGCGCGGCTAGCGGGGTCATGCCGTACTTCACCATTAATTCCAATTCGCGGGCTTGGGTGCCGTGAGGAAAAGGTCCGACGTCCGATCCGACTGCCATGGGCACTCCCGCCGCGAGCTGCTTGCGAAACTCGATGGCGTGCAAGTCGAGCATCTGGCGATCGTGCGCTCGCTGCTCCGGCGAATCGGCATGTTCAGAGAAATATTCGAAGATGGTAAACGTCGGCACCGCGAAGATTTGCTTTTCGCGCATGATCCGCATAGTCTCGTCGCCGAGTTGGTTGGCGTGATCGATGGAAACCACACCGGCCTGCGCCGCATACAGCGTGCCCGGTTCGCCCGTAGCGTGAACTGCAACATGCTTGCCCGAGCGGGCAGCCTCATCGACAGCGGCTTTCAGTTCGGCTTCTGTGTACTGGTAAATGGTGGACAAGCGGCCGACGCGAATCACGTCCGGCCCGGTCTCATAAATCTTGATGAAATCCGCGCCTTCTTTGAGTTGCTCGCGGATCACGGTTACCAGTTCGGCGGGATTGTTCGCGTAAGTGGCGTTTGACAGCACATGCTGCGCGGGGTTGAAGTGATTGGCGTCTTCGTGTCCACCGAGAATGTCGACGGCGTTCCCGCTGATGCGCAGGCGAGGTCCGGGAACCAAGCCCTGATCGATGGCGTTGCGCACGGCGGTGTCGGCTGAGCCGGCGCCTTCGGTGCCCATGTCACGCTCGGCGGTAAAGCCGGCGATGAGGTCGGCCCGCGCCGCAAGAACGGCAAGGATGGTCCGTTGCGGCACCGACTCTTCGACCGTCTGCAAATCTTCGGCGCCGGGATGCAGAAACAGGTGCACGTGGGCATCGATCAGTCCGGGCAGCAGCGTGGTGTCGCCCAGATCGATAATCTCCGCGCCTGCGGGGTGGGCCACCTTTGATCCCACCTCAATGACTCGTTCGCCCTGCACCAAGACTTCGCCGGGTTTCACGATGCGCCCGCTTTCGACGTCGAGCAACCGCGCGGCGTGCAGCACTATGGGGTGCGACGGTTCGGTCTGAGCCTGGGCGCCAGAGACGATGGTGCAGGTCAGAACGAATGCAGCCAGGGCAGGGAAGAGCTGAGGCTTTTTCATGGTTGTCGGAAGGATGGTACCACTCGAAGCGGTAGGGTGGATGCAAATTTGCGCGGTGTTTTATGCTCTGCAAGTCCGAAACCCTAGGGTGCCGAGACGACCGTAACATCGTGCTTGGAAGCCAGGGGCGATAACATAGGAGATCAGTCTGTTCTCTGGAATGGGAGATTTTCTATGCGTCAATCGTACAAAGTCAGTGTTGTAGCCGGAGTGATAGTGTTCGCACTCGCGAGCGGTTACGCACAATCGCTCGGGGATGTGGCTCGTGAGCAGCGCCAAAAGCAGGCGCAAGCTAAAGATGCGCACGCCCCGCACAAGGTGCTGACGAACGAGGACCTTCCTGAGAGTACGGAACCGGATTCGAGCACTTCGATCACCGAGCATGACAACGCTCCCGTGCCGCCTCCATCCAATGACATCCATGCCGGCGAAGAGTGGAAGGCGAAGATCGAAACGCAAAGGAGCTCGATCGCGTCCTTGCAGGGCCAAATCGACCGGTTGAATTCCTCAATCCGTTTTGCTCCGGGGAATTGTGTTGCCCACTGCGTGGAGTACAACGAGCGGCAACTCAAAAAGCAGGACGAAGTCCAACGCATGCAAAAACAACTCGACGAACAGAAGCAAAAGCTTGAGGACATGCAGGAGTCCGCCCGCAAAGCCGGACTGGGCAGCTCAGTTTACGAGCCCTAGATTCTTTTTTCGGCAGTTTCAGAAGTTCGGCGGACCCTATTCCGGGTCAATCGCCCGATCCAAGTAAATCCAAAGCACGCGCGAGAAGAGCGTCAACGTAGGCGCGAGCGGCAAGAACAGCAGAATCGCCCACACCGTCACTCTTTGTAGAGACCACGAAGTGGCTGCCCACAGCAGAAGGGCGAACGCCACGATGGCGATCAAAGCCAGAACGTAGCTGATGTACATCGCTCCCAGAAAGTAGCCTTGTTCGCGTTCGAACTTCAGGCCGCAATTCGGGCAGAGTTCCTGCATGCGGGGAAATCCGGTGAAGATCGACTTGCGGAAGATTCTGGCGGCGCGGCATCGGGGACACATCTGGCGAAGTATTGCCGAGAAGGTCGATGTCTGCGTCGCAGTTTTCACGAAGAAGTTCCAAGTTCGACATTAGTACGCACCGCCGACATTTCAGAATAACGCGTGCTCTTAACTAAGGCGGAATCCAGCTAATTCATCGATCCTCCACTTTAGCCGAAC
The DNA here is from genome assembly GCA_963762385.1 of uncultured Acidobacteriota bacterium. GTDB lineage: Bacteria > Acidobacteriota > Terriglobia > Terriglobales > Acidobacteriaceae > JABDBE01. Next base: position 2,034,197 of record CAVXKN010000004.1, read on the forward strand.
TTCCCAGCCCAGTGTGCGTGACTTTCTCGGCGCAGGCCCGCGCGATCGTCCGCCGGCCTTTCTAGTGTAGGTGCGGGCGTCGTCCTGAAGAACTTACGCTGGATTCAGAGTTTCAGCTAGGCAATGTTACTTCTTACGGTTCGGCTGCTGCGCCGCAACAATGGCTCGCCGCACCGGCACGATCGCGCCACGGGCAGGATCGGCAGCCGCGCTGGCTCGGGCCAGTACTTCTTCCTGGATATACTTCACGAAGTCCTGAATCTGACGCTGCATTTCTTCCATGCGCTCGCGCATCTGCAGGATGATGGCGATGCCGCTGATGTTGACGGCCAAGTCGCGAGCCAGCGTCAGAATGAAATCCAGGCGCTGTAGGTCCTCGTCGGTGTAGAGGCGGGTATTGCCCTCGGTCCGCGATGGTTTCAGCAACCCTTCCCGCTCGTACAGCCGCAGCGTCTGCGGATGGATGCCATACATTTCAGCCACCGCCGAAATCATGTACGCACCCTTGGATTTGCGCTTGGTCATTGCCTAGAGTCTACAACAAGAGAAAGAGGCCACGGATTTTGCGGATGCTCACGGATTCTTCGTGATCCGTGTCAACCCGCGTAATCCGTGGCCCAGTTTCTCTAGGCCACTGCTTCCGGCTTCTCTTGCGCAGCCGGAGTCCAGCCCTCAGGTTTCAAAGCATGGTTGAGGAAGTACGCCACCACGCCCGCGGCGATAAGCAACATTCCGAAAGCGAAGGAACTCATTCCCAGAACCTGCTCGGTCTCGCTGCGTACTACCGAGAATCCAAGCAACAACATAGGCGCGATGCCGACGGCGACGGCCCCAAACATTCCGCCGGGAACGCGGAACGGGCGATGCAGTTCAGGTTCGCGGACGCGCAGCACGATAAGCGCGATGAACTCCAGCGAGAGGCTTGCGCCATAGAGAAGAATGTCGATCGTCACCAGGCGTTCAAAACCCAGGCCAAGGCACATGGCCCAGCCGATGGCGCAGACCACAATCGCGACCCACGGTGCCCGCGATCGCGGATGCAGTTTGCCAAAGATGCGGGGCAACATGCCGTCCTGAGCCATGGCCAGCGGCAGGCGCGAATAGCTCATGACCAGCGCGTTGAACATGCCAAAGCCGCTGATCATCCCGCCAAGTGCAAGGCCAACGCGCAAGAGTGGCCCACCGAGCAGGCCAGCGATGTCAGCCCAGAATCCAGTCTCCCATGCGCTCGAGGAAAGCCCGGTCATCCACATCGCAGCTACCGGAACGATGTAGCTCAAAGCCACGATCACGACCGCAGCGAGCATGGCCCGAGGATACGTCCGCTGCGGACGCTCGACTTCGGTCGCGATGGTCGAAGCGTTGTCCCATCCCATGTAATTCCACATGCAGATGAGCAGGCCGGTGAGAATGTCCACGGAGGACGTGGTCGGCTTGGTCACGGCGTGAGCCAGCGCTCCAATCTTGAACGGCGCAATCGCCACAATCAGGATGAACGGCGCCGACAGCACGATCAGAAGCCAGAGCGAAGTCGTCGAAACCACGCGGACACCGGCGACATTCAGCAACGCACAGACGATGACCACAGCTAGTCCGACCATCCATCCGCGATATCCCTCGGCGAACCAGGGGAACAGGCGGGTGAGATAGAGCACGAACAATGTCGGGTAGATCGCCATGTCGAAAATCGACGCCACCAGCGAGAGCCAAGCTTCCTGAAATCCCCAGAAGTTGCCCATGGCGCGGCGTACCCAGGCGTAATATCCGCCCTCGAAAGGCAGGGCGCTTGAGAGTTCGCCGATCATGAAAGCGGTAGGCAGACTCCAGAGAATCGGAGTTAGCAGAAGAATAAGGATGGCTTTGCCGTAGCCGGCTCCGCGCACGATGTCTTCTGTGCCATAGGTGCCGCCCGAAACCATAAAAAAGGTGGCGGCGACCAGCGGCCACAAGGTGAGGCGAACGGATTTCTTCCGGCGGGGGACAATTGCGGGTGGCTGGAATGTTGACGGGGCGCGCTAGCTGTTGCCAATTTCTATGGCTTCCTCCCTTGGGCGAATCACTCTCAGCCACCCCGTCGCGCCTACATTTCGCTCTGGGCCTCCCGGTGCACTAAGATTCCGGAAGCTGCGCTGAAGTTAGTTCGCAGCAGTGAGAATACGGCAAATTAGATGCGTTGTGGAAAAAAAGTGATGAGAATTAACGATATTTTTTCTCGGAGGGGCTGCGACGGAGGTAACGGCCCGGTGCGTCTCCCGCCGGCGAAGCAGGTCAGAAAACCCGGTCGAACGATCTGGTATAAGTAATGCGATTTCGAAAACCGTTTCTCTCAGGAGGAAATTCCATGAAGAAAACGCTGGTTGCTGCTTTCTTGATGAGCACCATCGTCCTGCTTGCCCAATCAGGAAAACCGCAGAATACCTTTACGCCAAGTCAAATCAAGTGGGGACCGCCTCCGCCGTTCGTGGCCGCTGGCGCGCAGCTCGCAGTGCTCGAAGGCGATCCGACCGCCAGCACCGGCGATTTCACGATCCGGCTGAAGATGCCTAGCGGATACAAGATCGCACCCCACTGGCACCCGAAGAGGGAGAACGTCACTGTAATCTCGGGGACCTTTAAGGTCGGTATGGGGGACAAATTCGAGGCGGCTAAAATGGGGACCTTCCCCGCGGGCAGCTTCGCTTATCTGGATCCCGACATGCACCACTACGCGATGGCTTCGGGGCCAACCGTGGTTCAGGTGCATGGCATGTCGCCGCTGCAGTTCAACTATGTGAACCCCGCGGACGATCCCAGCAAGAAGTGAGTGGGAGACAGCCACAGAGGGTGCGGCTTACTTTGTGAACCTTCGTGTCCTCTGTGGTTGAAGGTTTGTTTTAGACATTCTTCCAAAGCTCCGCGCGTGGATCTTCGGGATTCAATTTCGCCAACTCCCGCAGAATTTCCTTCGAGCGCTCGTCACGGGGCATGGGGACGGCGGTCTTGATCTCGACAATCTCATCTCCGCGGGTGCCTTCTTGGGTGGCCGACGGAACGCCTTTCTCGCGCAGCCGCAGCTTCTGGCCCGATTGCGTTCCCGGCGGAATCTTGAGCATGGCGCGGCCATCGATGGTCGGAACCTCAACCTTGGCGCCGAGCGCCGCCTCCGTAACGCTCACGGGAACGGTTAAGTGAATGTCGTCGCCCTCACGGTGAAAAATGGGGTGGTCTCCCGCACGGATAATGGCGTACAGGTCGCCGGCTGGTTGCCCGTGAGAACCGGCATTGCCTTTACCAGGAATGCGAATGCGTTGACCGTCGCGGGTTCCGGCCTTGATACGGACCTCGAGCGGTTCGGTTTTCTCGACAGTGCCCACACCGTGGCAAGTGGGACAGGTAGAAATGTTCTTGCCGGTGCCGTGGCAGCGTGGACAGGTCACATTGAATTTCATGCGTCCGCCGGTTTGGGTGACTTGGCCGCTGCCACCGCACTGGGAGCACTTGCCCGGCGACTCGGTGTAGCCATTGCCATGGCAGGTTCCACAGACTTCCTGGCGGGTGATGTTCAGCCGCATGACGCCGCCGCGGATCGCGGTCCAGAACGGCACGTTAACCTGGTACTCCAGATCGGAACCGGGTTCGGGCACTTCCGGTGTCGCCGCGCCGCGACCTCCGAACATGCCGGAGAAAATGTCTTTGAAGCCGCCGCCGCTCCCGCTCTTGCGTCCGCGACCAGCGCCATCGATGAGGTCGGAAAAATCGAAGCCGCTAAAATCGAAATTGGCGCCCTGTCCGCCCGCATTGCTGGGTTGGCCACCCGGGAATCCCCCCGGCGGAAATCCAGACGAAGATGCTCCAGTTCCACCTCCCGCGCGGGCGTAGGCGTCGGCCGTCGCCGCATCGATGTTGTCAGAGTAAAATCCCAGCTGGTCGTAAATCTTGCGCTTCTTGGGATCGCTCAAGACATCGTTAGCCTCGGAGAGCGCCTTGAACTTTTCCTCGGCCCCCTTGTCCCCGGGATTGACGTCAGGATGGTACTTGCGCGCAAGTTTACGGAATGCCTTGCGAATGTCCTCGGCTGAGGCAGATTTCTTCACCCCGAGGATGTCGTAATAGTCTTTCTTGGTGGTCGTAGCCATCTCTACTCGTGCATCCTAACTAAGTATGGTCATCCTGAGCGGAGGCAGTGTTCGCGAAAGCGAACGATGCCGCGTTGCGGTTGCACAATCACCTAGGGGTCCCTCGACTCCGCAGATTCTCCGCTTCGCGGGGAATCCGCTCAGGATGACAACATTTTTCATAGGCGCTTTCATTTGTTCTTAATCGACTGGGTGGGGAATGCCATTCGCGCTCCCCATTTTTCGGCTAAATCCTGCCAGCGGGGATTTAGCTTTTCAATCAACGCGATCTTCTTCTCCCGTCGCCAGCCCTTTAACTGTTTTTCCCGGTCGATTGCTTTGCAAACTTGCTGGCGAAACCATCAAACTCAGCGTTCCTATGTTCCCGCATGCGGCGCTCGATGTCATTACACATTCCGATGTACAACGTACCCGAGCGGCTCGCGACGATGTAAGTGCAGCAGGTACGGTCCATTCGAGATCACTTTACACAGTGTCATCCTGAGCGGAAGCGTCGTTCGCAAAAGCGAACGACGCTGCAGTCGAAGGACCCCCGAGTTGTTGATCCAACCAAGAAGCGTGAAGGAATTCTCCACAACCCAGATCCGGTTGAAATGCCTGTCGAGTTCATTGTTGCGGAATCACCAGGGGGTCCTTCGACTCCGCGGATTCTCCCGCTTCGCGGAGAATCTGCTCCGCTCAGGATGACAAGTTATTAGAGCACAGCAACACACCTCAGTTCTGGATCTTGTGTCTTCCTGCTTCAAGCACGCCAATGCGCTCGTACTTTGGCGCATCCACGTAGACCGGAATACGGTTCACTCCGGTTAGGGTCTGCGCGAAGACGTACCATCGCCCTTCGTCCTCCGCGAAATTCAGAAAATATGTTTGCCCGTTCGCTTCAAATTGCAATTTTCAATCTCCCCTGGTTCGAAAAAAACGCCCCGAAAAAACAAGCCACGGAGTTCACGGATGTCTTGGACTTTAGATCCCTGATGATCCGTGCCAATCCGTGGCCAAGCTTCGCGGGCAAGAGTGCCCGCGCTACACGTTACTTCTTGTCTTCCACATCTACGTACTCCGCGTCGATGACGCCTTCGTCCTTTTTGGCGTGGCCGTTGGACGATGCGTCTGCTCCCGCTCCAGCGCTCGGACCGGCTCCCGGCGTGCCTTGCGGCGGCTGAGCCGCTTTGTACATGTGCTCAGCCAGTTTGTGCGAGGCCTGCGTTAGCGTCTCGCGTGCCTTCTCCATTGTCGCTTTGTCGCCGCTTTCCAGCGCCTTTTTCGCGTCGGCAATTGCGTTCTCGACGTCGCCGCGTTCCGAGCCGGAGATCTTATCGCCCTGCTCGCGCAGCATCTTCTCGACGCCGTAGACCATGGAGTCGAGTTGGTTCTTGGCGTCGATGGCTTCACGTTGAGCCTTGTCCTCGGCCGCGTGCGCGTCGGCTTCTTTCGCCATGCGCTCAACTTCATCCTTGCTCAAACCGGAAGACGACGTAATGGTGATCTTCTGGTCCTTGCTCGTGGCCATATCTTTTGCGGTCACGTTGAGGATGCCGTTGGCGTCGATGTCGAACGTCACCTCAATCTGGGGCACGCCCCGCGGAGCCGGCGGCAAGCCGGTCAGGTGGAACTTGCCTAAGGTACGGTTCTGCGCCGCCATCGGACGCTCGCCTTGCAACACATGAACCTCGACCGAAGTCTGGCTGTCGGCTGCAGTCGAGAACGTTTCCGTCTTGCGCGTCGGAATCGTGGTGTTGCGCGGAATCATTGGCGTCGCAACGCCGCCCAGGGTCTCAATCGCCAGGGTCAGCGGAGTCACGTCGAGCAGCAACAGATCCTTGACTTCGCCGCCAAGCACGCCACCCTGAATCGCGGCGCCGATCGCGACCACCTCGTCCGGGTTCACGCCCTTGTGCGGTTCCTTGCCGAACAGATCTTTTACCAACTCCTGAATGCGTGGCATACGAGTCTGGCCGCCAACCAGCACGACCTCGTTGATCTTGCTGGCGTCGACGCCAGCGTCTTTCATGCACTGTTTGCAAGGACCAACCGAACGCTGAATGATGTCTTCCACCATCGATTCCAGTTTGGCCCGAGTCAACTTCTTGACCAGATGTTTCGGACCGCCGGCATCGGCAGTGATGAAGGGCAGATTGATCTCCGTCTCCATGGTCGTAGAGAGTTCGATCTTCGCCCGTTCCGCCGCGTCACGCAGACGTTGCAGCGCCATTTCGTTGCCTTTGCCACGCAGGTCGAGACCCTCGTCCTTCTTGAATTCGTCAATCAGCCAATCGACGATGCGTTGGTCAAGGTTGTCGCCGCCGAGGTGGGTGTCACCGTTGGTGGCTTTTACTTCGATTACGCCTTCGCCGACTTCGAGAATCGAAATATCGAACGTTCCGCCACCGAAGTCGTAGACCGCGATAGTCTCATCCTTCTTCTTATCGAGACCGTACGCCAGCGCCGCAGCCGTCGGCTCGTTGATGATGCGCTTTACTTCCAGCCCGGCAATCTTGCCCGCATCTTTCGTGGCCTGCCGCTGGGCATCATTGAAGTACGCCGGCACGGTAATGACCGCGTCGTTTACCTTCTCGCCCAGGTAGTCTTCCGCCGCCTTCTTCAGCTTCTGCAGAATCATGGCGGAAATCTGCGGAGGCGTAAACTCCTTGCCCTGCGCCAGCACTGCGACGTGGTCGCCCGACTGCACCACCTTATATGGGACCATCTTGATTTCTTCCGTCACCTCGTCGAAGCGGCGTCCCATAAACCGCTTGATCGAATAAACCGTATTCTCCGGATTGGTGATGGCCTGCCGCTTCGCCACCTGTCCCACCAACCGCTCGCCGGTCTTGGTAAATCCAACGACCGACGGGGTAGTCCGGCCACCTTCTTCATTGGGGATCACCTTCGGCTCGCCGCCTTCCATCACGGCGACGCAAGAGTTGGTGGTTCCCAAGTCAATTCCTATAATCTTGGCCATAACTGGCTCCTCCTGAGCTTAATAAGTCCTGTGTAATCAACTGATTCATGATTGCGAACGATCCAATGCTAAGACTTGAGTGAATCGTTGTCAAGTTTTAGATGCAGGAAGACATAAGGAGGATGCGGCCCTGTCCAACAAAATAATCGCACCCCAGACGAGCGGCTGATCGGGAAACTAAGGCAGAAGGCGGAGTCCGTGCGAGATCAGACTCCTGGAGGCGGAGTTTCGGAAGGCGCAGCATTAGTCGGTTATAATTTTTTCTTTTGACAAGCCGCCGCGAAAGTAGGTTCCTGCCGATGTGTGCTCTTCGAAGTATTGCAAGGTACGTCCTGCCGCTGACCCTCATGCTGACGTTGTGCGGGCGCGGTTCAGCCGCAACTGCGGTTGGTGATGGCGACGGCGCCCGCAGAGGCGCATGCCGCGAGAAGGGCCGCGAGGTGCTCTACGGCTTTGCGATCTCCCGCCTCAACCTTTCTGAGATTGCCACGATCGATGTCTGCACCGGAGGGTTCAAGTCGGCGTCCGGGGGACCTGTTCCTTTCTTTGCCAACAGCTTTGCGGTCGCGACCCAGGCTGGGTTTCTGTACATTTCCAACAGCTTCATCAATGGCGGCTCCAACAACGGCTCGCAGATCTTCGTTTATTCGATTGACCAAGCCAACGGCAAAATCACCCAGATTGCGGGGTCACCTTTCTTCTTGTTTCCGCCTCCGGTTTCGATTCAGGGTCTGGCGACAACTCCGGATGGCCGGTTTCTTTACGGCGCCGATGCCAGCGGCAACATCTTCGCGTTTCGACTGGACAAAGCCACCGGAGTTCCAGCCGAGCTGCGCGGCTCGCCCTTCGCCTCGGGACCGAATGCGCAGCTGGTAGTGGATCCCTCAGGCAAATTTCTCTATGCCACCGACGACGACGTTATCGGCAGCGTCCTGGCTTACGCGATTGATTCCGCGGGGGCGCTGAGTCCGGTGCCAGGTTCTCCTTTTGTCATAGCGAGTCCGAACGGGGTTAATCTCAACACCGAGCCCTACGGCATTCTGGACACTGGTAGTTTCGTTTACGTCGCACTCAGCGGTACGAACCATGTCGCGGCATTCTCGGTTGATAGCGAGACCGGCGCGCTGACTCGGGTGCCAGGCTCTCCTTTTTTAGCGGGAAACGGGGCTTCCTTTTTCGCGATCTCACACAATTTCTTGTATGTGGTGAATGCGGGCGACGGCACCGTCTCCGGCTATAGCATTAACCCTGCCAGCGGGGAGCTTACGCCGGTGCCAGGTTCGCCTTTTGGCTCGGGGGGCGGGACGCTGGCGATCGATCCTTCTGAGAAATACCTTTATCTCGGGACGTTCAAGGGGGTTCAGAGTTACGACATCAACTCCACCACCGGCGCGCTTAGTTTGGGATCTGGGACGCTTGGCGAACAGGGAGATCTCTGGCTCACAATCGTGGGGCTTCACTGATTGGCTGCGGCAAAGGTCGCGCTGTTCTGCGGCGGTAATCTGGGTTAAGAAAAAACGCTGGTCACGCCAGGCGAACAGCCGAGGCGGCTGTCCCCACGTGTTTATTGGCGCAGGGTCAGGGTGCCTAGCATGGCTTGTTGTTTGGCGATCAGGGATTGGACGCCTTGGCCGGCGAGCGTGATCATCCTGGCGAGTTGGGGTTCGTCGAAGACCTGGTGCTCGGCGGTGGCTTGGACTTCGACCAGCTTGCGGCCGGCGGTCATGACGAAATTCATATCGACGTCGGCGCGGGAGTCTTCTTCGTAGCAGAGGTCGAGGAGAATTTCGCCATCGACGATGCCCACGCTGACCGCCGCGACAAAATCACGCAGCGGGGCTGAGGTCAGGGTTCCGGCTTCGACCAGTTTTTCCAGGGCTAATCCTAAGGCGATGAAGGCTCCGGTGATGGAGGCGGTGCGAGTGCCTCCGTCGGCTTGGATTACGTCACAGTCAATCCAGATGGTGCGCTCGCCCAGGCGGACGAGATCGGTGACGGCGCGCAGGGAGCGTCCGATGAGGCGCTGGATTTCGTGGGTACGGCCACTGGAGCGTCCCTTGGTGACTTCGCGCGGGGTGCGGGTTAATGTGGCGCGGGGGAGCATGCTGTACTCGGCGGTGATCCAGCCTTTGCCGGTGTTGCGCATGAAGGGAGGGACGGTTTCTTCGATCGAGGCGGTGCAGATTACGCGGGTGTTACCGACTTCGATCAGGACGGAACCTTCGGCGGTGTGGATGAAGCCGGGGACGATGTTGACGGGGCGCATCTGGTCGGGGGCGCGATTGTCGGAGCGATAAAACATGGGGCGATTGTAGCAGGCTGGGGTGTTCTCGGTGGTTTGCGTTTCGACGGGATTGGTAAGAACGAAATCTTAAATCGCGGAGGTCGCGAGAACGGCCGCAGGGGACGCGGAGAGGTGCGACGCACGGGCGAGGACGCCCGCGCCTACATTGATTCACTGGCTCTGGAGTTGCGCGACAGCTTGAGTTATCGCGGGGACGTCGTAGAAAGTTGAGAGGTCGGCGTGGCCGGCTAGAGTCTCGCGCTCGTTGCCTTCTACCAGAATCTTTACTCGAGTGACGCCGGGGATGTTTGTCGACAACGTTTGGATTAGCGAAACTACGGTCAGCTCTTCGACCAGGACGCCGGAACGGTGATTGTCGGCGAAGGCGGCGTTGAGATCGATGACGGCGAGTCCGGAATCGACCAGGTAGACGTCGCGAATTTCCGAGCCGGTTCCCAAGGGATGTGGGGAAGATTTGTCGAGATACAGGGTGAGCAGGGCGCGGAGAATTGCGGCGGCGCGCTCCTGGCGTCCCGCGGGAAGTTGGATGTGAACCGGTTGGGGACGTAAAACTCCGGCGTCATCATAGGCGACGTAGAGAGTAGCTCGCTCGGTGGCGCCAGAAACCGGCGGTGCTACAGGCTGAGTGTTCAGCGCGGAGACTTCGGTGCGATGCACCCGGCTGCGCATCCGCCAGACGTAGACGCTCATCCCCAGAGTTGCGGCCAGCAGGATGGCTACGCCGATGACGAGACTGCGTGGGATCATCGGCCAGCCTCCAGTTTGTCGCGAAAGGCGGCGACTCCGGCGGCGACTGCGCTCGCGATCAGCTGCTGATAAGCGGGAGAGTTTAGTTGAGAAACGTCGTCGGATGGAGGTGCGACTTCGACCGCAATTGCCGTGGTGGTGATGTTATTCAGCGGGCGGAGCGCGGCGATCAACGAGCGGGCTGGGATCTGTTTGTTTTGCAGGTCCCTCACTAGATTCGCTTCAGCCGATCGGCTGGTGAGCTGGAAAGCGGCTTGAGCCGCATCCCAGCTTAAGAATGGGCCTCGGTTTTCTGCTTCGTCCGGAACCAGCGCAGTGTAAACGCGAACGCCCCTGCCCTGGGATGCGGCGTGGACACAGATGTAGATTGCCGGATGAGCGGAGTTGGTGAGGCTGCCGCGCTGGTCGAGGCTGAGTGTGGTATCGCTATCGCGCAGAAGCAGCGTGGCCAGGCCGCGAGTTTCGAGTTCCTGGCGCAGGCGGCGGGCGAAGGCGAGGGTGACATCTTTTTCCGCCAGTTGATCGGTGAGAGAAGCGCCGCGTTCGTCGCCTCCATGACTGGGATCTACCACGGCAAAATAATGCCGAATACCTGTGGGCGCGGTGCTTGAAGTTGCCGGAGCGATGACTGCATTGGCAGGTGGGCGCGGAATGGATGTCGCGGCCTGAGATGGCGCGGCAGCTTGCGGGACGGGTTCGACAATAATGGTGCGTCCGTTGTTGGCGAAGCTTGCCATCAGCGGGACCGTAGCGGCGACGACTACGTCGGCGGCTCCGTTGCTTTCCTGGAAGCTGGCGGAAGGCATGATTTTGCTGTCGAAGGTGAGCGCCTGAGAGCCGGGCGCGACGACGGCTTCGTGGTTGAACGCCATGCGCAACTCTCCGGGCGAAGTGGCGATGGTTGGGTTCACCGGAGCGGTAAAGTTCATCACCAGTTTCGGGGGAGTGGTCTTGCTAACCTGAGCGGTGAAATGCACCGCTACATTGCCCACGAACAAGCGTCGCGAATTCTGGTTGAATGTAACCGGGCCGCCGAGAATGCGAGGCATGAGAGTGCCGAGGCAAGAGAGCGGGACCAGGCCACGGCCATTCTCCAGCAGGAAGTTCGAGGGCAGATCGTAGTCGGTGCCGCGAATGCGGGCGCGGGTTTTGCCGGCTGTGAACTCGCTTTCCACTTCGTAGTAGCGGAATTTCCAGCGGAGTCCGTTGGCTCTGGCGCTGACGGCGCCGAGGGGTTCGAAGACTTCGAGCAATCCAACGTATTCGTCGCCATTGCGTTCGAGAATGGGCAGAGAATAGTTGGCGGCGTTGGAGTAGATGGTGATGCGCTTTTCTTCGGGAGCGCTATAAAGGAGAAGCGCGGAGGCAAGGAAAATGGCGGCTGCGAACGCTCCGGCGGCGCGGACGGGACGTCCCCGTGACGGTCGGCCGGATGCCGACGCTACTGACGCGCGCGAGTTACTCCAGCGCATAAATGGTCAGGCCGCTGAGCAATTTGGGGTAGAAGTCGGTAGATTTTTGGGGCAAGACTTCGCCGGCAAAGGCGATATCGCGAACCTGCCTCATGCGGACTGGATTGATCAGAAAGGCGATGTTAGCAGCTCCCGCGCGTACCCGGGCCAATGCCTCCTCTGCGTCGCGAACGTAATTGACGTTGGTCTGATCGCGAATGGCTTCCTCTGAGATTCCCAGAACGCCTTCGAGCAGGCACTTGTGGAGCTGAACCACGTCGAGGGATTGCTGCAAGAGCGGCAGGCTTTGAAGCAGGCTGGTCGCGGCAGGTCTTGGCGTATCGAAGAGAAATGCGCGATTGGCCGTGATTCCGAGCAGAGCAGTGCCAGCCTTTCCCGCGGCGCGCAAGATTCCCAGGGCACGATTCGCAGTTATCGATGGATCGACCTCTTCTACGCTGAAATAGGATCGCGCACGATCGCGCAGAGTGTCGGGCGAGAACGATTCCAGCCCATGCACCATGCGATGCGTGGGTAAGATGACGAGGCCAGGGCCGTCCATATTAATGAAGGTCATCATTACGAGTTCGTAGGGAGCAGGTTCGGAGGAAGCTGAAGCTGCTCCGTGGCGGGCTCGGCACTCGTTGCGATAGTTCAGGGCGGTCTCGTAGCGGTGATGGCCGTCGGCGATGATGAGCTTCTTGTGGCGCATCTTGCCGCAGACAAGTTCGATTCGGCCTGGATCGGAGACCCGTCGCAACTGATGCAAAACTCCATATTCGTCGCGGATATCTATATTGTTTTCCGTAGCTGCTGTGGAGCTGCCCGACAACGCTTCGTCGATCTCGGCAGCAGGATCGCTGTAGAGCATGAATAGCTGGCCGAAATGTGCCTTGGTGGCACGCAAAAGCTGCAGACGGTCGGCCTTAGGTTTGGCTAGGGTTTGCTCGTGGCGGTGGACGATACCGGCCGAATAGTCCTCAATTCTGCCCAGGCCGATGAAGCCCCGGCGCTCCAGTTCAGTTCCCCCGCCCGGCGGCTGGAAGCGCTCTACGTATTGGTATAGAGATTGCTCTGGGTCTTGCAGGAAGATGCCTTGCCGGCGCCAATCCCGGAAGGACGCAGCGGCACGAGTGTAAACATTTTCCTCTAAATGATCACTCGGTTGCGTCTTGCCAAGGATGATGCGAACTAGATTGTGGGGGTCGGCATCATAGTAGCGATTTTGCATCTCCGGGGTGATCTTGTCGTAGGGTTGGGTCACGACCTGATTCAGATCGACCCGGGCGGGGTCATAACGCAAAGCGCGGAATGGTGCGATGTAAGCCATAGACTGGAAATGTGAATTGTACAAGACCGAGGCTTCGGTTTGCGGGCTGGCTCGAAATCGAATGCTCCGGGATACCTGAAGAATTGGGTAAAGCAGCTCTCGGAATTTGACGAACATTTGACAACTGGGTTCTAACACGGGTGATTAAATCGGATTTGCTGCGCATCCACGAATCGACACAAGGCAACTGTTGGGTGAAATGCGACATCGTGGATGCGTGCCAAAAAAAGGCTGACGCCGCCAGGTTTCGGTTGTGTTACGATCAGCCTCAATGAGGTATTTGTGGGCCGCTATGACAGGCGCGGGTCGTCTTGCAGCCTAACTACACGCCGCGATCTCGATAGGGATTCTAACGGGATCCCAAGAGAGAGCGTGCTGTGTACGCGAGGGCATGTTCTCGCTCTGTGCCTGATTCTTGTCGCGACGGTCATTTGCTGTCTGGAGCCGAATGCTCTGGCCCAGAGTCCGGTCGACGACGTCCACGTCACGCCTCGGATAGAGCCGCCCAAGTCCAATCCCACTGACAATATAGATCCATCGCTCAAAACTCATACCAAGCCCCTCAAGGTTGACGTCAGTCTGGTTCTAGTCCCGGTGACAATTACGGATCCTATGAACCGCCTGGTCACGGGCCTGGACAAAGAGAACTTCCAACTCTTTGAAGGCAAGGATCAGCAGGATATCCGCCATTTCTCCAGCGAAGACGCTCCCGTCTCGATCGGCGTGATCTTTGACATGAGCGGAAGCATGGTCAGCAAAATTGAGCGTGCCCGCGAGGCCGTGGTGGAGTTCTTCAAGACCGCCAATCCGCAGGACGAGTTCTTCATGATCGCGTTTGCGGATAAACCGCAGGAGGTTTCAGACTTTACTTCTTCGGTCGAGGACATACAGGGCAAGCTGATTTATACGGTTCCGAAGGGCAGAACGGCGCTGCTGGACGCGATTTACCTGGGCGTCAGCAAAATGCGGCAGGCCAAATATCAAAAGAAGGCGCTGCTCATCATCTCGGACGGAGGAGACAACCATAGCCGCTACACCGAAGGCGAAATTAAATCCACGGTCAAAGAGGCGGATCTGCTGATTTATGCGATCGGGATTTACGACCACTACATGGCGACTCCTGAGGAAGCGTTAGGGCCGGCGCTGCTCGGCGAAATTGCGGAACTCACCGGAGGGCGTTCCTTCACCATTGATAACCCCAACGACTTGGCAGATGTGGCCACCAAGATTGGGATTGAATTGCGCAACCAATATGTACTGGGATACCGTCCCAAGAACCCCGGGCACGACGGCAAATGGCGTAAGATAAAAGTGAAGTTGATTCCACCCAAAGGATTGCCGCCGCTAAAGGTGTACGCCAAGACGGGGTACTATGCGCCTTCGGAATAGCCGTGTTCCGGTTCTGCTTGTTATTTTTCTTTTGACCGCCATCGCCTGTCGGCATCAGGCTGTCGCATCATCAGTACCAAAGATTGCGGAGCAACAGACGCAGCCGCAGGATTCAACGCCAAGCCCGCAATCGCAAGATTCGCAACCGCAGAATCAGAAAAGCCAGACTCCGCCCAGCCAACCGCAGCCAACTCAGCCCGCCCAGTCTCAGACAACCCAGGCGCAACCAAGCCAGGATCAAGGGCAAGTATCGACCGATAGTGGAGTCTTCGTTTTCAAAAAGGAAGTCGAAGAAGTCGTGCTGCACGCTACGGTGATGGACGACAAGAACCATTTGGTTACGACCCTGGATAGGAGCGCCTTCAGCGTTTTTGAGAATAATCAGCCGCAGACGATCGCATCTTTTCGGCACGAGGATGTTCCGGTCGCCATGGGCATCGTGATCGACAACTCCGGCTCCATGCGCGAGAAGCGCGACAAGGTCAACAAGGCTGCTCTGAATTTAGTACGATCCAGCAATCCGCAAGATCAGGTCTTTGTGGTCAACTTCAACGACGAGTACTACCTCGATCAGGAGTTCACCAACAACATTAATAAGTTGCGTGAGGCCCTGGAGAAGGTCGAAGCCCGAGGCGGGACCGCGCTCTACGACGCGATTGTGGCGTCTTCCGTCTACATGAAGGAACATGCCAAGCTGCAAAAGAAAGTCCTGTTCGTGGTGACTGATGGAGAAGATAACGCCAGCCGGGAGTCTTTAGAGGAAGCGGTTCGTCGCCTGCAGGAAGAGAACGGCCCCACGGTCTACGCGATTGGCTTGTTGGGCGAGGAGAAAGCGCGTCGCGCCCGCCGCGCGCTGGAAACAATTGCACAGCGGACCGGAGGAATTAGTTTTTTTCCACGCACTCTGGATGAAGTGGACGCGATCAGCAGCAGCGTGGCGCACGACATCCGAAACCAGTACACCATTGGTTATAAGCCGTCGACGCCAAAGAGCGTAGGCGGCTACCGCGCCATCCGCGTCGAGGCGAAGGCCAAGGGATATGGGAAGCTCGTGGTCCGCACCCGGAGCGGGTACTATCCTGGGCAGGAACACGCCCCGCAGTAGGCTCGATGCCCGGCCTACATCTGATTGGCTTTTAGCTACCTAATACCTAGCTGTAGTGACTCCTTGCGTCGCCACATCGAGGCACCCCCGGCACCGACAGCGAGCACGCCGAGCGACGGGGGTTGCGGAATGCTTGGGATGAGATTAGCGAAGGAAGCGCCAGGGCCGGGATCATTGTTGCTCGTCAAGTCCCGGGCAGGTGAGTAATCGTCCGGCATGCCTTTAGTCTGCCCGGCCTCGATTGGCTTGTTGGGGATCGTCTCGTAGGCGTAGTCGATAATAGTTGCGTATACGTACTTGACCACGGCCCCTTGCCCGACCCGTACGGTAAGGCGGGCCCAGCGTAGTGCGTCTTGCCATTGGTCTCGAACTTGAAGCCCACGAACGCGGGCCGTCCGAACTGAAAGCCACCCCTGTGATGTTTGAATGTTCCCCCGCCGTAGGGACCGTAAGTCGCCATCAGTCCGCGAGTACCGCCCCAGTGTGCCTTGGAATCAATCTGAGCACCCTTAGTGAGCGCGGCCACGTTCCAACTGCTTGTACCGCCGCGCATGAACCTTGCCCCCAAAGTCGCTGGGTTAAAGCTCTCGCGAGCCCAATAGACGTAGGTCGAGACTGCGGAGAAGGCCTCGTAAATTCCGAATGGCGCCACAACTTCGCCTAGAGGGCTCAATTGATAGTTCACAGCTCTCAGATTGACGTACTTGTACACAATCTTCGCCTCAGCCGGGTTGGCTAGAGCCAGTAAACTCACTCCAGCTGCGCCCGCTGCCAGGGCGTACATGTTGAGCTGTCGCTGGACCGAATCGGAAAGACTCGCTGGCGTCCTCTCGCAAGTGCGGTCCATCGAGTGATCCTTTCAGGGCGAAACTGTTCTATCGCGCCGACGCTGGTTCATCTTTGCGTCGCCAGATGGATAGTGCGGGCGATCCCATTGCGAGTAAGCCCAGCGTGGCGGGCTTTGCTGCGGGGACGGTTAGAGATGCATCTGGTCCGTCAATGCTCTCGTCATCGTCTCCCTTCGTCTCTCCTGCCATGATCGGCTTGTTTGGGATAGTTTCGTACGCGTAGCCATCCAGATACCAACTGCCAAATTGCAGGGCGTAGCCGGTGAATCGAGCCCAGCCGTAGTGGACCTCTCCCTTAATCAAAAACCTAAACCCAACGTAGCCACCCGTGGCCGTTGCCCAAGGGCCATCACAATAGCGGCCGTTACCGGAGCCAACGGTACAGAAGTAAAGAAACTTTCCTATTCCGCTCTGTCCTTCATCCGTAATAAACGAATCGCCCGGCTTGAATTTTGCATTGTTGGGACCGACCGGGTAGCCTGCCGGCAGATCAGAAGCACCTATAGCGTTGAGCACGCGTTCCCCCAGAACCCGATTGCCTCTCAGGGAAACGGCGACCATTACGAAGCTATCGTCGTACAAGATCCCTTCCGAAATCTTGAAGTCGGCAATTCCGTCGTGATTAAAGTCGATGTTCACGCCATGGCCAATGCCGCCAATCGCTTGGTGGGTGTGGGTGTAAACGATTTTCGCCTGGGCGGGCTGGATCAATGCCAATATCCCCACGCCGGCCGCGCTCGCCGCGAGAGCGTACGTGTTGAGCTTGTGATTGGTTGACTGAGAAAGGCTGGCGGTTTTGCGGGGCCCAGAGGATCGCTTCATGAGGCCTCCTTCAGAAAGGTGACGGCAGTTTAATGCGGCGTTCTCGATTTGTCACGGCGATTCTAATTCGACTGCGGATCGCTCGGCGATTTGGTGCGGCAATTTCAGACGGCGTCCAATCACGAGCACCAACCGGCTACGCCTTTGGTGCAATTGACGCACTCGCGCCGCTTCCGTACCCTGTAGAGTGCAGAAGACAATGATCGAGCGTTCCCACGCGCTGGTCGCTGACGACATCACGCAGCTGGTCGGCGAAACTCCGATCCTCAAGCTGAAGCGCATTGTGCCTGCCGGCTCGGCGGAGGTTTACGCCAAGCTGGAGTATCTGAATCCCGGCGGAAGCGTCAAAGATCGTGCCGCCATTGGGATGATTCGCCGAGCCGAAGAACAGGGCCTGCTTAAGCCCGGAGGGACGATCGTCGAAGCGACGGCGGGGAATACGGGCATCGGGCTGGCGTTGATCGGAGTGAATCGCGGCTACCAGGTTGCACTGTTCGTGCCGGAAACATTTTCGGAGGAAAAAGTGATGATCATGCGGGCCCTCGGCGCCGAGGTGACCCGCACCCCGGACTCCGAGGGCATGCAAGGAGCGATTGATCGCGCCAAAGAGCTAGCTTCCCACGATCCCAATGCCTTTATGGCTGCCCAGTTCGAAAATCCAGCCAATCCTGATTATCACTACGAAACTACCGCCCGCGAAATCTTTGAGCAAATGGAAGGACAGATCGACGCGGTCGTGATCGGCGCCGGAACCTCCGGGACGTTTACCGGAGTGGCGCGTTACCTGAAGCAGCGCTTGCCCAAAGTTTTGGCCGTCGCTGTGACCACGCAGGGCTCGGTGCTCGGAGGAGGAAAGGCTGGACCGCATAAGGTCGAGGGGATCGGATCGAGCTTCGTTCCGAAGACGTTCGACGCGTCGGTGTGCGACGAAGTTATGGTGGCGAACGACGTTGAGGCCTTCGGTACGGTGAAAGAGTTGGCGGCGCTGGAAGGAGTGCTGTCCGGCTCTAGCGGCGGGGCTAACGTTTTCGCCTCGTTGCAAATCGCTCGTCGTCTGGGACCCGGAAGGCGCGTTATAACTATGATTCCGGATTCAGCCGAGCGCTATTTGTCGAAGAAGATTTTTGAAGGCGGGATTTGATAGTGGTCAGCACTTTCTAGGCCGGGCGTCCCGCCCGGCTGGACAGGCGAGGACGCCCGTCCCTCCATCAACGAGATTCATCATGAATAAAAACAAGCTCCCCGGTTTTGCTACTCGCGCCATTCATGTTGGGCAAGAGCCTGACCTTGAAACCGGCGCGATTTCTGCGCCCATCTATCCGACCTCGACCTATGTTCAGCAGGAGATTGGCAAGAACAAAGGGTACGAGTATGCCCGGGTCTCCAATCCGACGCGGACGCGTCTGGAGGAAAACCTCGCTGCCCTCGAAGGCGGAATCGCATCCCGCGTCTTCGCCAGCGGCATGGCCGCGATCAACGCGCTCTGCACGATGTATAAGTCGGGGGACCACGTAGTGTGTGGCCATAATCTTTACGGCGGCGTGCCCCGTCTGTTCAACCAAGTGCTGACCGGTTACGGAATGGAATTCACCTACGTCGACACTTCCGACGTGAGAAATGTTGAGCGTGCGATCCGCAGGAAGACTCGCATGGTCTACGTGGAAACGCCAACCAATCCACTCATGGATCTCGCGGATATCGAAGCGATCAGCAAAGTTTGCCGCAGCGAGAAAGTGGAACTGGTGGTGGACAATACATTTATGTCGCCTTACTTTCAACAGCCGATTGCGCTGAGCGCGGACATGGTCGTGCATTCGACTACGAAATTTCTCAACGGCCATAGCGATGGACTTGGCGGCGTCGTAGTCTGTACCCGGCCCGAGCAGGCTGAGGAATTGGGCTTTGTGCAGAAGGCTGCGGGAGCGATTCTTTCTCCCTTTGAGTGCTGGCTGGTGTTGCGGGGTGTCAAGACGCTGGCGGTGCGAATGGAGCAGCACGATCGCAGCGGCCGGGTCGTTGCGGAATTCCTGGCGCAACATAAGAAAGTGAAAAAGGTTTTCTATCCCGGCTTGCCGGATCATCCGCAGTACGCGCTGGCACAGAAACAGATGACTGGCTTCGGTTCCATGATCTCGTTCGAGACGGGTTCGCTGTCGAATGCCAACAAGATGCTGAGAAAAGTTCGCGTCTGTTCATTAGCGGAATCGCTTGGGGGAGTCGAAACGCTGATCTCGCATCCCGCGACCATGACTCACGCGGGCCTGGGTGAAAAGGGAAGAAAACAGATCGGGATTACCGATGGCATGGTCAGGATTTCCGTCGGCATCGAGAACGTGGAAGACATTATTGCCGACCTCGACCAGGCGCTGGCTGCAATCTAGGCGCGGGCGTGCTCCGCCCGTGCGGGATGAGTTAAGTCTTCTCAGAAGCAAAATATTCCGCCATCAATTCACGCGACCACGCGGGCTGCCGGATTGCTGCTCGATTCTGGCGTGAATTCCACGAAGACTGGCTTGATGTCCAGCACGGGCGATCCGTCAAAAGCGTCTAACCCTCGCACTTACGGTAGTGCGTGTCATTTGCCCACTACGCGCGAGATCCCTCACCCGGTTGAGGTGCGCCGGGTTTCGGGATGACGGCAACAATAAAATACTGACCGATTTGGCGCGATACTGTCCGAATATCACTTCGAGGAATCCTCTAGCCACTTGAGATATTCCGGGCTGCCATCTTCAATCAAAATCGACGCGCATTCCGGCAGTTCGTAAGAATGCATTTCCAGGATGGCATCGCGTACGCGCTCAAAGGGAGCCGCCGTTTTGATCCACAACAGCCATTCTTCCGCCTCTTCCACTTTTCCTTTCCAACGATAAATCGACACGATCTTGGGCACGATGTTGACGCAAGCCGCCAGCTTGTGGTCGACCAATGTTTCCGCAATCCGGCGCGCTTCATCGACGGAGCCGGCGGTAGTCATGACGATTCTCTTGTCAGTCATAAAATCAGCCTTCCGCATTCAGGGTACGGCATCAAAGATTAACACTTTCGAAAGTATTGTCGCCCGGATGCAGACGATTTGCCGAGCAATTTGTCAAACTTGATTCCCTTTGTCCACAGGGAGACAAGTTCCGCTTGACGGCGGAACCGAAGAGAAGTCCACTGAGAAACTGGGATGGAATCCTCGGGACTTCCTCGTGGTCTGCAAGACGAAGGAAGTCGCGCAGCCGTAAAGCAATGAATCTTCGAATCGGGCGTCTTCCCAAAATCCGGGTGTTGCCGCGTCCCGAAGACCGCCTGCGGACTTTAGTAGAGCGAGCTCCGCAAGCCGAGGCTTGGGCCGACCGGAGCATGGAGAAACTGCGCCCCACGCTGACCTTGCTCTACAGCTTGCGACGCCGTCTGGCTACAGCTGCAGTGGTCGTGCTCACGGTATGGTTATTCGCACATGTAATGTTTGGCGCCAACGGGATGGTGATTTATCGGCAGAAGAAGGCCGAATATCAAAGTCTGCAGAAGGAAATTGACGCTTTGCAAAAGGAGAATGACCGCTATACGCGGCAGGTGAAGTCTTTGCAGGCGCCTGATCCCGACACCATAGAGAAAGAGGCTCGGGAGCAGTTGCACTATGCGCGTCCGGGCGAAGTGGTCTACGTCGCGCCGCCGGCGGTGCACACCCCAAGGCCAGAAACCAATGCCGCCCGGAAATAGCTGTGCCCCTGCGCGAGTCTTGGCATCATTCGTTTGTGATATAGTTCTCGTAAATTCCCTTGATAAAGGCAGGGCGGGCAGGGGTTCCTACCTTGTTTGTGATTTGCGCGTGCGCAGCGGAATGGTGACATCGGTTGCAAAAATCTGCGGTCTGACCGCTAGAAGAGGTGTGCTATGAAAAAGGTATTGATGAGTTGTGTTGCAGTGTCGATTCTGTTCTTCATGGTTGCGATAGCTTCGGCGGCGGACAAGTCCACTACCGTCAATGGGTACGTGAGCGATTCCATGTGCGGCGCCAAAGGCGCCAACACGAGCCACGCAGCCTGCATGACCAAGTGCCTGGGAAAGGGCGCCAAGGCTGTGATTGTCACCGACGGTGACCAGAAGATCGTGAACGTCGACAACCCGGATGTATTGAAGGGACATGAAGGACATCACGTGGCGGTCACGGGCGCAATGACCGGAGACACCATTCACATCTCCAGCGTGAAGATGCTCTGATTTGTAACAACGGAATTGAACGGGCGGCTCGATGCCGCCCTTTATTTTTGGACAAGAAGCTAACGCACTACACCTTCCAGCGGCGAGCTTGCCGTAGCGTATAGTTTCTTCGGCATGCGCCCGGCGAGGTACGCTTCACGTCCCGCAAGCACGGCGTGTTTCATAGCTTCCGCCATCAGCACTGCATCCTGCGCGCCGGCGATTCCGGTATTCATTAAGACGGCGTCGGCCCCGAGTTCCATTGCAATCACCGCATCCGAGGCCGTGCCCACGCCGGCATCGAGTATCAACGGCACGTCTGTAATCATCTCGCGCAGGATACGGATGTGGGCGGCATTCTGTATCCCAAGGCCGCTGCCGATCGGCGCCCCCAGAGGCATAATCGCGCTGGCACCGGCATCAAGCAGCCTCTTGGCAAACACGATGTCGTCCGAAGTGTAGGGCAAAACCGTGAAACCTTCCTTCACCAAAACTTGGGTTGCTTCAAGCGTGGCCTGCACGTCCGGGTAGAGGGTTGCCTGGTCGCCGATGACTTCGAGTTTGACCCAATCGGACAGACCAACCTCGCGTCCCAGACGCGCGGCGCGAATGGCCTCGTCGGCGGTGTAGCAACCCGCGGTGTTGGGCAGCAGGAAGTATTTCTTGGCATCAATGAAGTCGAGCAGGGATTCTTTGCTGCGATCGAGATTGACCCGGCGCACGGCCACCGTCACCATCTCTGCTCCACTCGCTTCGAGGGCGCGCGCGGTTTCCTGAAAGGACTTGTATTTGCCCGTACCCACAATGAGCCGGGAACGGAACTCGTGGCCAGCAATGATCAAAGTGTCGGTCATGGGTTCTATTGTAACGAAACTGAGCAGAGAGGATAGGTTTCATGACTAGGCCTCCTATAGAATTTCTGGCACACGCGTACGAGGCGTAGCCATGAAATTTTCCAAGGTTGTGTTTTGGATTGCCGGGATTTGGGGCGTGCTGGTTCTCGCCCCGCTTTACTTCATGTTTGATCTGATAGGCCGACAAGATCCGCCGCCCATCACGCATCCAGGATTTTTCTACGGATTCGTGGGTGCGGGCCTGGTGTGGCAGATCGTGTTTTTCGTCATTGCAACGGATCCGGCGCGCTATCGACCGTTGATGATTCCTTCCGTGCTTGAAAAAGTCAGTTACGTCGCGCCTGTGGTGGTTCTGGTGTTGCAGGGGCGCATGCATCCGTCAGATCTCGTATTCGTCGGAAGCGACTTGCTGCTTGGCATTTTGTTTACGATCGCTTACTTCAAGACACGGCCTCGCATCGCCTAGAATGGGGTTTCTCGACAGAGTCTCCGGTTTGATCGGAACGCGCAATGACCAGTAAAGGATGCCAGAAAGTCCGAGTTATTGATTCCCACACCGGGGGCGAACCGACGCGGGTGGTCGTGAGCGGCGGCCCTGACTTGGGCATCGGTCCCTTGTCGGAGAGACTCGAACGCTTTCGCGGACAACACGATGGGTTTCGATCCGCCGTCGTCAATGAGCCGAGGGGCTCAGACGTGATGGTGGGTGCGCTGTTGTGCGAACCGCTGGATCCCGCGTGTGCCGCGGGTGTGATCTTCTTTAATAATGTCGGTTACTTGGGCATGTGTGGCCACGGCACCATAGGCCTCATTGCTACGTTGGCATATCTGGGGCGCATCGAACCGGGGGAGCACCGAATCGAGACTCCGGTCGGAACGGTGGGCACGATCCTCCGCGAAAACGGTGAGGTTACGGTAAATAACGTCGCCAGTTATCGGCTGGCGGCAAATGTGGAGATCGAAGTTCCGGGCTATGGCACTGTGAAAGGGGACGTTGCCTGGGGCGGAAACTGGTTCTACTTGGTTCGCACTCATGATGTACGCGATCTCGATTTGACGCTCAACAACCTTGAAGTGCTGACCGGCTTCACTTGGGCGATTCGCCAGGCTCTCCGCGCGAATGGCATTTCCGGCGATGGGGGCCATGAGATCGATCACATCGAACTGTTCGGCCCGCCCCAAAATGCGGAAGCCGACAGTAGGAATTTCGTACTTTGTCCCGGCAAAGCCTATGATCGTTCTCCGTGCGGCACCGGGACAAGCGCCAAATTGGCTTGTCTGTATGCCGACGGGAGAATTCGCGAAGGTCAAACCTGGATACAGGAGAGCATTATCGGAAGCGTGTTCAAAGGCACGATCAAAACGCAGGATGGCAAGGTATATCCGAGCATCACGGGATCCGCATTCGTGAACGCCGAAGCCGAACTGTTGTTTGATCCGGACGATCCGTTGTGCATGGGCATTCGGGGATGAGCCACGCGACCTATGACGTGGTTATCGTGGGCGCGGGCATTGTGGGCGCGGCTTGCGCGGACGAATTCACGCGCCGGGGTATGCGTGTCGCAGTCGTCGATCGCGAGATGGTCGGCGGTGGTGCGACGGCAGCGGGCATGGGCCATATTGTTACGATGGATGACTCTGAGGCCCAATTTGCGCTGACGCGTTATTCGCAGCAGCTCTGGCAAAAGATGCGTCCCGAGTTGCCAGTGGATGTCGAGTACGATCAATGCGGCACAATTTGGGTTGCGGCCGATGAAGAAGAGATGATCGAAGTTCGACGCAAGCGCGATTACTATGGCCAGCGGGACGTTCCAACCGAAATCTTGGATTCGCAAGCGCTAATGCGTCTTGAGCCAAACCTCCGGCCAGGGCTGTTCGGCGGACTGCTCGTGATGGAAGACGTTGTCCTGTATCCGCCTTGCGCCGCGCGCTTCCTGATGGAGCGCGCACAGAGACTGGGAGTAAAGCTTCACCTCGGTCAGTCCGTCGCATCGGCGGGACAAGGGCGAGTGCGGATGACGGATGGTTTCGAGATTACTGCGAAGATCGTGGTCAACGCGACGGGAGCTGGTGCAGCTGAGCTCACACCGGGAATCGAAATCAAAAAAAGAAAAGGGCACTTGGTGATCACTGATCGCTATGTGGGATTCCTGCGGCATCAATTGGTAGAGCTCGGCTACCTGAAGAGTGCACACGCCGTTACTAGTGATTCCGTTGCCTTCAACGTTCAACCGCGCCGCACCGGTCAGATTTTGATCGGGTCTTCGCGGCAATACGGGGCGGACCACGGGGGAGTTGATAGCGGGATACTGGCGCGTATGCTGCAACGCGCGCGGGAATATATGCCGGGCCTGGCGCAAATGTCAGCGATACGTACTTGGACAGGATTCCGCGCGGCGACGCCTGACAAGCTCCCGTTGATTGGTTTGTGGCCGGGAGATGCGTCCTTGTTCCTGGCGACGGGGCACGAGGGGTTGGGAATTACTACGTCGCTTGCGACCGCTCGCATCCTGGTCGATCAGATCACGGGCGCGCAACCGGAAATTCCCATTGAGCCGTACTTGCCCTCGCGAGCGGCTAAGGAACACGCGCATGTCTAGTCGAGTCACCGTGACCATAAACGGAGCGCAGATCGTCGTGCCACCGGGCACGACCGTGGCGGTTGCGATGGCGATGGCCCGACAAGCTTGCCGAATTTCTGTGAGCGGCGAGCCGCGCGGCCCTCTATGCGGGATGGGTATTTGCTTTGAGTGTCGCGTGGCCATCAATGGAAAACCTCATCGCCCAAGCTGCCAAATTATTTGCAAACAGGGTATGGAAGTGAGGACCGATGAGTAGGGTGATGCGCCAGGAGTTCGATGTCCTCGTGGTCGGCGGCGGACCCGCGGGCATGGCTGCGGCGGTCCAGGCGGCGGAGTCCGGGCACCGGGTTGGCATCGTCGATGACAACGTCAAGCTTGGCGGACAAATTTGGCGGGGCGAGCCGGAGCCGGGGTCCGAGGCTTCGAAATGGATCGAACGGTTGCGGTCGTCTGGCGCCATTGTGCTTCGTGGCAGGGTTTTTCATCAACCCGAACCCCACATATTGCTAGCTGAGAACGACGACGGCCTTCTGGAATTGAATTACGAGAAACTGATTCTGGCCACCGGAGCGCGCGAAAGGGTTCTGCCTTTTCCGGGATGGACTTTGCCGAATGTGATGGGCGCGGGCGGCTTGCAGGCAATGGTAAAGTGCGGTCTTCCGATCCAAGGCAAGCGAGTCATTGTTGCGGGCACAGGCCCGCTACTGCTCGCGGTGGCCGCATATTTACGCCAGCACGGCGCGGAGATTCCGATTATTTGTGAGCAGGCATCGTGGGCGAACCTGGCCCGGTTTGGCATAGCGCTGCTTGCCCAGCCGGACAAGCTTTTCCAGGGGCTCGAACTGAAGAAAGAGCTTGCAGGGGCGAGATTGAGCGCGAACAGTTGGCCGGTGGCCGCTAGCGGGGAGGCTGCAGTTGAGTCTGTAACGATTTCGCGAAGTGGCAAGTTGGTAACCATCCCATGCGATTACCTGGCTTGTGGTTTTCATCTCGTTCCCAACATCGAATTGCCGCTACTGCTCGGTTGTCAGATTCAAAATGACTGCGTGCGAGTGGACGATTTTCAAAGAACGACCGTGGCGGAAGTCTTCTGCGCGGGCGAACCGACAGGCATCGGAGGCATTGAGTTATCGCTCGTCGAGGGCGAGGTCGCAGGGCTTGCAGCTGCCGGTCGCATGGCTGAGGCCAGCGGTCTATTCCGCAGACGAGAAAAGCTGCGTCGCTTCGCCAGAAGTCTCGACCGTACTTTTCGGCTGCGCTCGGAACTCAGGAACCTTCCCCAGCCCGAAACGATTGTTTGCCGCTGCGAGGACGTCCGCTACTCTGAACTTCGCGACCACGCGGGCTGGCGGGCCGCGAAGCTTCAAACCCGCTGCGGCATGGGAGCTTGTCAGGGACGGATTTGCGGACCGGCAACGCAGTTTCTTTTCAAGTGGAATCCGGATTCGGTGCGACCGCCCATCTTTCCCGTTCGCGTCGAAAGCTTGGCCGGGTTGATCGGTGACTCAAAGCAAGAACTCTGCGAAACCACAGGAGGGCGTTGATGAATTGGAAGGGCGTGATGCCTGCCATCACAACCAGCTTTACCGAGGATCTGCGAATTGACCATCGCTTCATGGCAGAACATTGCCGGTTGCTGTTGGAGAATGGCTGCGCAGGCGTTGTCGCGCTGGGCTCGCTGGGCGAGGGTGCAACCTTGTCTTTCGAAGAAAAGTTGCAAGTTCTGCGCACGGTTGTTGCCGCAGCGCACGGACGCAGCCCGGTGGTGGCTTCGGTCTCGGCGCTCTCTACTTCTGAAGCTGTGACCATCGCCAGCGCCGCTGCAGATTTGGGCTGCGATGCTCTGATGGTCTTGCCGCCCTATGTTTATCAGGGCAACTGGCGCGAAATGAAGACGCACGTCGCTGCCGTACTCAAAGCCACGCCGCTTTCCTGCATGTTGTACAACAATCCGGTTGCGTACGGCACCGACTTTCTTCCTGCGCAGATCCAAGAGCTCGCGGCGGAGTACGAAAACTTCGGAGCGGTGAAGGAATCGAGCACCGATGTCAGGCGCGTGTCTGCTATTCGTGCGCTGCTCGCTCGCCGTCTGGAAATATTTGTCGGGGTGGATGACGCGGTGCTCGAGGCCATTGGGGTGGGCGCGACCGGTTGGATTGCCGGCTTGGCCAATGCGTTGCCACGCGAATCCGTCGATCTTTTCAACTTTGGGATGAACGGGGATAGCGACAAGGCATTTGATCTGTATCGCTGGTTCTTGCCCTTGCTCCGCATGGACACTACGCCAAACTTTGTCCAACTCATCAAGCTGGTGCAAGCGGAAGTTGGGATTGGCAATGCGCGTGTACGTCCGCCGCGCCTGGAGTTGGTGGGCGATGAACTCGAGCAGACCAGAACCATTATTCGAGACACTCTGCGTTCCCGGCCGCAAGGTGCGATCAGCTGCGTCCGGAGCACTAAAAGATGAAACTCACTGGCAGGTCGATAATCGGTTTCCAGTCTGGCACGGCTACGCAGGAATGTTTCCACGCCCCGAATCCCAAGAGCGGCGAACGTCTGGACCCAGGGTTTTTTGCAGCCGCGCCCGATGAGCTTGATCGCGCTGTGGGTCTGGCGCATGAGGCTTTTGCGACTTACGACAGGGTCCCGGCTCGGGACCGAGGCGTGTTTCTGCGAACGATTGCGGCCAATATCGAATCCATGGCCGAAGAATTGGTCGAACGTGCCGAACGGGAAACCGCACTACCGAAGACGCGTTTACAGGGTGAGACCGCGCGTACCTGTGGGCAGCTGCGCTTGTTCGCGCAAGTTGTGGAGGACGGTTCGTGGGTGCAAGCGCGAATCGATCGCGCGGATCCAGAGCGCAAGCCAGCTCCCAAACCCGATATTCGTTCGATGCTGCGTCCTTTGGGAACCGTCGTTGTTTTCGGCGCCAGTAACTTCCCCTTGGCATTTTCGGTCGCGGGCGGGGACACAGCTTCCGCGCTGGCCGCAGGAAATCCGGTCATCTTCAAAGGTCATCCGGCGCATCCCGGCACCAGCGAATTGGTGGGCCATGCCGTGCAACAGGCTGTTCGTCAATGCAAGTTGTCCGAAGGCGTTTTTTCACTTTTGTTCGACAGCGGCAACGCTGTTGGTACCACCTTGATCAAGCATCCCCTGGTGAAGGCGGTGGGTTTTACCGGATCGCGGACGGCAGGAAGAATGCTGATGGATTTGGCAGCCGCCCGTCCTGAGCCAATTCCAGTTTTTGCCGAGATGAGCAGCACCAATCCCGTTTTCATTCTGCCCGGTGCACTGCGGGAGCGGTCGGACATCATTGCTGCCGGACTGTATGCGTCGTTCACCCAGGGAGCAGGCCAGTTTTGTACGAAGCCGGGGCTGGTTTTCTTGCCCGCGCTTGCGGAGACTTCCGAATTCATAGCAAGGCTCCAGCAGTCTATCAACGAATCTGCGGTATTCCATTTGCTGACTCCCGGGATATGGTCTTCCTACGCCGCCGCGATCGGCGCCCGCAAGCAGAGAAAGAATGTAAAGCTGGTTGCTGAAAGGCCTTCATCCGGGAGCGAAGAATTGAGCGTAGGCGCTGCTCTTTTCGAAACCGACGCGCAAACTTTCTTGCAAGACGAAAACTTGGCGGCGGAGATTTTCGGTCCGGCAACTTTGTTAGTTCGTCATTCGAACCGGGATGAAGTGTTGGAGGTTGCGCGGAATCTAGAAGGCCATCTGACCGCGACCATTCACGGAACGGAGCAAGACTTGCAGGAATTCCGCGACCTAGTCGCGATTCTCGAACGTAAAGTGGGCCGGCTGGTTTTCAACGGCTTTCCCACGGGGGTCGAAGTGTGCCACGCCATGGTGCACGGAGGACCCTATCCTGCAACCTCCGACGGACGCACGACGTCGGTGGGAAGTCAGGCGATCTTTCGCTTCTGCCGTCCCGTCTGCTACCAGGGATTTCCGCAGGCAGCTCTCCCCGATGAGTTAAAGGACGCCAATCCATTGCACATCTGGCGCATGGTCGACGGGGAAATGACGACAGAACCAATTCCGTCCGCGGTCACCGCAATCGGATAAAAATGCCCGAGCATGGCCCACCCCGCGACGAGCGAGAGCCACGCTTTACTTTTCCCAGTCGATGCCCTTCAGCGGATGCGGCGGCCGCTAGCGTCCGCCGAAGCTATAGCCAAGCGAAATCCCGTACCGGGCCGCATAAGAGGAACTGAATTCGACGTTGTTGTTAATTAAGTACAGGCGCACTTCCGGACGAATGAACGCGCTACGCCAGACGTAGGCGCGAATGCCGCCACCAAAGTCTCCCATGAAATGATTGCTGGTTACGTAATTGGTACACCCGGTCACGTAACTACAACTGAGGTTCGGAGTGTAGAACCGAAGATTCTCTCCGCCGATACCCGCCAGCAACTCAGCCGTCACATGGGTGGCGAGCTTTGGAGCCCAAATCGCGTTGAAAGAGTAAAAGATTGGACGATAGGGCTGGTAGCCGCCATACAAATTCTGACTCGCTCTCCAGGACACGTCTCCTTCCACTCCTAAATGGTGAGTTAGCAAGAAATCAGCACTGATAACGGGGTATGTGCCGCCTCCCACGGTGGGAAAGAAGACTCCATTCGTTGTCTTGCCTGCGCCCGACGTGATGGTGCTAATGCCAAAAGCTGCATCGATCTGTTGTGCGTTCGCGGTTCTTTCGAAAAGAGCAAATACGAAGAGCAGTGCAATCAAAGTTAGCTTTTTCAAGTTTTCTCTCCAAATAGACCTGCAGGAATTAGATGTAGCTCGGACCCGCGAAGTTGGATTCTGGGATGTCCTCCAGATTCCGAACCGGCTCGCTGAAATACCCATAATTTCGCTGAGCGTTTATTCAATCATCAGTTGACACGACCGCCATGTAAAGAAGGGTCAAGAATTGTAACGAACAAAAATCGTAACCTATGTAACTAACCCGTAAACCATCATGAAAGTTGCGCCGGCATTGCCGGTGCACCCACTTTTATGACTTGATTACTTTGGTAACCCCGAACCGCTTGGCGGTTTCGGCAAATTGACATATGTTGGTCAAGCTATCCTTACTTATATTATGACGCTTCTTGAGAAAATTCCCACTGTGGTGACAGTGGCCGTGCTCGTGGGCATTTTCCTGGCTCTGAAGCGGCATAGCCACTCGGCGCGTTTGCAACTGTGGATGGTCGCCTGGCTCCTCATCTTTACACACTTCGTAGCGCAGCTGCTGGAGCCTGCGACCGGAGATGTTAGCCCGTACTTGCTGGCGATTGATCTAGGTTCCCTGCAAGCCGCAGCTGTGGCGTTCGTCGTCTCCGTCTCAGCGGTTGCGGAGGATAAGCGCAAACGAACACTGATGCTTTTCGTAACTGGCATACCTTCCGTCGCCTACGCGATTCTGGCCAGTTATGACTTGCGCCCGCGATGGCCTTACGTCCTCTGCCTGTTAATGTGTTTCGCAGGTGGGATCGTCTTTCTCTTCTGGCTGCGGAGATTTTCCCTATATGCTGTTTCGCTTGCGCTGGTAGGCTCGGCGGCAGCGCTTTGGTCTATCCGGGCGGCAATGCGCGGTTCCTTCGATGAAGGTTTGACAGCTTTCCTGGGGCTCGGCTTTGCGCTGCCAGGAGTTTTTCTCTGCCGGAACTACTGGCGCGCTTCCCCCGGGATTCTGACTTCTGCTGGAGGATTTTTCTGTTGGGGCGCCGTGTTTCCGGTAGGCATGCTGCTGGATCGCATCGCACCCCATGCGAACGTCCCGGCGGAGCTCTGGAATACCCCCAAGCTGTTTGTGGCGTTCGGCATGATTCTGGCCATCGTCGAAGACAAGTCTGAGTCTATCGAGAGCATGCAGCGCAAGGAACGCGCACTCAATCATCAACTGGAACGATTCTCCACGATTACCTCGCAACTGTTGAGTGGCGCGACCGTGGATTTGCTGTGCAATGAAATCGCTTCTGCCATCACCGACGTGAGCAATTTCCGTCTCGCCGTTATCCATCTCGATAGCGGAAGCTATGGTTTGCGTGTGGCAGGTGCCGGTGGGCTAACTCCTGCGGCATTGGCGCAGTTGGAACAAAAGGCGTGCCGTTGGACGGCGGACGACATTAAAGATTTCTGCAGCCGCGGCCGGCAGATCGGGCAGAATTCGTTTTTGCTCTCTGCGGCAGAGGCCGCGAAATACGATCCCTTAAAAAGTTCACGCCGCTACCACCCCAACCCTTACTGGAATACGGGAGATGAACTTCTGATTCCCTTATGTTCGGCGCGTGGTGGCTACCTGGGATGCATCGCGCTGGATGATCCGCGCGATGTAGAAGCGGTGAATGCTCCGGAGTTGGCGCGAATCGAGCTTCTGGCAGCTGATCTTGCGGTCGCCCTCGAGCTGAAGTCGTTGCAGAGCCAGCTCATCCGCTCGGAAAAACTCGCGGCATTGGGACAATTAGTGGCCGGGGTTGCTCACGAGCTTAACAACCCGCTCACTGCGGTAATGGGCTACGGCGATCTGCTCACCGACGATGTTCCCTCCGGGCCGGCGCGCGACAAGCTGGACAAACTGGTCAATGAGAGCCGGCGAATGAAGAAAATTGTAGAAAACCTGCTGCGGTTTTCGCGGCAAAGCACCATGGATCGTCAAACGGTCGATTTAGCCCCGGTTGTCAAAGACGTTCTTGCGTTGCGAGATTATTATGCCCATACGCGAGGACTGGAAATTCTCTCCGACATTCGGTCCAATCTCCCGCGAGTGGCCGTGGATGAAGATCAGTTCAAGCAGATTCTGCTCAACCTGCTCAACAACTCGATCGATGCGGTCGAAAATATCGAAGGGCCGAAACGAATTACAGTGCGCGCCTTTGCTCGGGCAAACCGCGCGATCATCGAAGTGGAGGATACCGGCCCAGGTTTCAAGGATTTGAATCGCGCGCTCGATCCCTTCTACACCACCAAACCTGTGGGTAAAGGCACTGGGCTTGGGCTGAGCATTTGCTACGGAATCGTGAAAGAGCACGATGGCGAGATCAGGCTTGCGAATCTGCAGCCGCACGGCTCGCGCGTGACTGTGGAGTTGCCGCTGGGCGGATCAATACAATTGAGCGATGCCGCCAAAGCGGCGGAGATGGGCTAGCGAAAGGCCTCGGGTGGTGTGCGGGGTTCTGCCCGAGGAAGGCGTTTCGGATCCGGCTGGCAAGAGGCAGTCGCCTCAACTGAATCCAAGAGGCCGCCTCAAAGTGGGTGTGCAAAAAAGGAAGGTGAGTAAAAACGTAGGGGCGATGCGGAGCGGGCGACCTTAGTCCTGGCCTGCGCCAGTGGCAAATGCTCTCTCGATATTTATCACTGCAGGGAAAGCATTCTCGGATTGGTTCGGCACATGCCCAGACTCGATTTGGTATGAATACTCGGGGATGATTTCCTTCATCTTCGCGCGAATGGACATCTCGGTTCCAGAATTCGTCAACCCGAGCAGATCTTCTAAATGCGCACAGAGCGCGGGCCACGGGATGATCTCAGACTGCGTCCGTTTCACTTTTCGGTTCCCGGTACCGAATTTTCTTTCGTTCGGATAGAACAGATCCTCGTACATCTTTTCTCCCGGGCGCAGGCCGATGAACTCGATCTTTACGTCGCGGGAGGACTTTCCACACTGGCGAATCAGGGAATGCGCCAGATCGAGTATGCGGACGGGATTGCCCATATCCAAAACCAAAATGTCGCCATGCTGACCGAGAGTAAATGCCTGCAAAACGAGCGACACGGCCTCGGGAATGGTCATGAAGAACCTGGTGATTTCCGGGTGCGTAATGGTAATTCGTCCTTCTTTTTCGATCTGCTCTTTGAATACCGGAATCACGCTGCCCTGCGAGCCGAGGACGTTCCCAAAGCGCACGGAAACACAGCGCATGTGTTTCTTGGGCCGGGCCGCGAGGATGAGTTCTCCCAACCTCTTCGTGGCGCCCATAAAACTCGTTGGTTGCACCGCTTTGTCAGATGAAATCAAAACGAACGCTTCGCAGCCGCATTCCTCGGCGACGTCCAGCAAAGGAGGTACGGCCAGCACATTATTGTTGAGCGCTCCGCGAATATTGAGCTCGACGAGTGGAACGTGCTTATAAGCCGCGGCGTGGAAAATAATGTCTACGGCTCCCTCGCTGAGTATTCCGCGCATGCGTGAGGTGTTGGCGACATCCGCAACCACGTATGCCACTCGATCGCCTCCAGACTGTTTCGTGAGCTGCAATTGCAAATAGAACATCGGCGTCTCCGCCTGGTCCAACACAATTAACTTAGCGGGAGAGTACGCCAAAACCTGGCGGCAAAGCTCCGAACCGATGGATCCCGCAGCCCCCGTAACCATTACCACTTTCCCGGCGATCTGAGTGCGAACGGTGCTCAGGTCGAGTTGGACCGGATCGCGGCCGAGAAGATCGTCAACGCTGACCTCTCGTAATTGTGAAATTGAACCGCTGCCCATCAATAGATCGTGGAGGTTGGGGACGGTTCGATAACGGACTCCGGCCTGCTCGCATATTCTGCTGATGCGCTGCATTTGAGCGCCATTGGCCGAAGGAATAGCAATGAAAACTTCTTCCGCGTCGTAGGTTTTTACCGTCGCCTGGATAGAATCAATCGAGCCCACTACGGGCACGCCATGAATCCTTGCTCCTCGCTTGAAAGCATCGTCGTCGAGACATGCCACCGCAATGAACTCGGTCCTCAACATTTCGTGTATCAGAAGGCTCGCGGCCTCTCCCGCCCCTGCGACGATCACCCGGCATTTCTTCTGCACTGTTGAACGACCGAATGTCCCAGGCTTGAGAGCCATGGCACATAAGCGCGCCCCTGCTAACCCTGCTGCGCTAAGCATGGCTTCGATTATGTAGATCGAAAGTGGAAACTCATATTTTTGAAAAACGTAGCGGGTCGTGACGAAGAATGCCAGGCTGCCGAGAGCGACCGCTTTGCCAATATCAATGACATCGACTACGCCACTGTGGCGCCAGTATCCGTGCAAGAGATTGAAGCGCGCCAGCGCAGCGACTCGAAACGAAATCAATACGGGCACACAGCCGAGGAGCAAAGACGGGTGAGGAATGCGAAAATCGAATCGAAGCAACCACGCAATTACGATCGAGGTTGCAATCAGCAGAAAATGGAACAGGGTGATGGCCCAAAATCGCTGCCTGACGAGCATAGACGGTGGATTGCGCAATTCGTTTGCCATGGGTAATCCGAAAAAAGTGATCTCTGTGTTCGACGAGTTGAGGGTGTGTGAATGGCTGTCGGGCGACGGTTTTTACTTCGACGCCTTCTCCATTACTCTCTCGATTGTCTGACAGGTAAACGCGATGTGTTGGTCAGACAGGGTTGGGTGAACCAGGAACATGAGGCTGGTTTCGCCAAGCGATTTGGCCACGGGGAGACTCGGATGCCTGCGCCGGGCAAGGAACGCCTTTTCAAGATAAATCTCGCTGCAACTTCCGACGAAGCACGGTACGCCCTCGGCATTAATGGCTTGCATAACGGCATTGCGGTGCCATCCGTCGCGCAGAAACTCCGGCCGGAGGAATGCATAATATTTGTAATATGAGTGCCGAACGCTGTCTGGAACTTTCGGAATGCGGAGGCCGGGCAAGCCAGAAAGAGTTTTGGTTAAAGTATTCGCGTGACGGCGTCGGGTCTCGATCCACCGCGATACTTTTGTGAGGGCGACACGTCCAAGCGCTGCCTGCATTTCCGTCATTCGCCAGTTGGTGCCGAACGATTCGTGGAGCCAACGAAAGCCTTCTCCGTGCTCGCGGTTGTAAACGGCATTGTAGCTTTTGCCATGGTCCTTAAAGCTCCACGCGCGCTCCCACGTCGCGGCGTCGTTGGTCGTGAGCATTCCTCCTTCGCCGCCGGTGGTCATGATCTTGTCCTGGCAGAACGAGAAAGCTGCGACGTGTCCCAGCGAACCCACTGGGCGGCCTTTATACATCGCACCTTGCGCTTGCGCACAGTCTTCAATCACTTGCAAGTCGCGCTCCGCTGCCAACTGCATGATCTCATCCATATCGCAGGGCCATCCCGCCAGGTGCACCGCGATGATCGCCCGCGTTCTTGGAGTAATCGCGCGTCGTATGGTTTCCGCGGTGATGTTTTGGCTGTCGGGGTCTACATCAGCGCAAACGGGACGAGCACCTCGCATCGCAATGCAACTCGCGGACGCGATGAAGGTGCGCGAAGTGGTAATCACTTCGTCGCCGCGTCCTATGCCAAGCGCCCACAAAGCCAGCTCTAGCGCCACCGTGCCATTGGCTACGCACACGGCATACTTCGTACCCACGGATTCGGCGAACTCGCGTTCGAGCGCGCGCCCTTCTTCGCCCGTCCAATAATTCACCTTTCCCGAACGCAGGACGCCGGTCACTGCTTCGATTTCATCGGCCTCGAAATGAGGCCATGGGGCGAACGGCAACACGCTTTTCGGAGTCGGAGACAACATTCTCTGATGAACTGCCGCAGTAGTCATTGAGTTGTAATGGTTGTAATGAGATTTGTGATGCCTGGTCGGATGGTCAAACTGTTAGCGCGTAGCCGGCCACAATGCTGGAGACGGTCTGCCACGCATCACGATATTGCTGATAATCAGCATCGGTCGGAACTCGAGAGCGGCGGCGCGCGGTTACGTAATCCCAGAATCCAAGCGTCGCGATCGAGTGATAGATCATCTGTTTTCCGCGGGCCTTTGCGATTTCGATGGCGCTATCCAGTGGATACCGATCAAATTGTTTCTCGAACATGGTGCAACAGTAGTCCAGAGCGGAGCTAACCTTGTTGAGCGTGGTCGCGCTCTGTTCGCGATAAACGTACAACGAGCTGGGCAAAACGGCGTACCGCTTGCCCAGCAAGGCTCGCAAAAGAAAGTCCGCGTCTTCAGCGATCGGAAATGAAGTATCAAAGCCGGTGTGCTTCGCCAAGTCGGCGATTATCATCGAAGGCGCAAATGCCAAAGGCGGCATGGCAGGATGTTTCATGGGCGGATGTACAAGCGGCTCGCTGCAGTTTGCATTTCGTACGCCGACTAACTCATCGTTTGTGTCCGAGATCGCCATGCCTGTGCTTACCATCGCGAGGTCTGGCTCAGACTCAAGCAACTCCACTTGATCGCGGAACTTATCGGGATAAAGCCAGTCATCGGCGTCGAGAAATGTAATGTACTTACCCTGCGCCATCTCCAAAGCGTATTGGCGAGCGTAGCCGCGGCCCCGGTTGCGGTCGAGGCGATGGCAATGGATTCTGGAGTCGCCGACTGCATCGACGACTTGTTCGGGATTGTCGGTTGAGCCATCGTCGACGACGATGCATTGCCAAGCCTCACAGCTTTGGGCCTGGAGAGATGCGAGTGCGAGCGGCAATGTGTTGGCGGCATTGAAAACCGGCATTACGACCGAGATCAGAGGCATTACGAGGCCACCTGCCGCCATCGCACGATTTGCGAGCGCGCCTTGTCAGTCATGAACACAACTTCTGCGGCGGGAAGCGCGCCAGCCATTGCAAAGGCGGCGAGGACGATGAGAACGCTAACGCCACCGTAATAGTACTCTCCGCTCATGCCACCCACGATCGCTGCGATCAACGCCGCGCGGGTGGAAACGCTGATTTTGTTTCGACCCATCGCGGTTAATCCAGCCTGTCGCCAAATAAACGCGAAGATCAATATCATGAGCACGCCGCCGACGATGCCGGTCTCCAAAAACATTTGAAGAAAGAAATTATGCGATCCAGTCTCCCACAAACCCGAAGCCCCGCCTCGATGGTAGAATCCCGTTCCTAACAGAGGCGCGTTGATCAGCTTGGGGCCCTCGTGGACCCATGTGGAAACACGGGAGCCATCGTCTACCGACTGTAGCGGCGCGTCGTTGGAAGGCGACAACGTTAGATCTACCACGGATCGGAAATTGGGGAGAGTTCCGTACGCGGTGATGGACGCCAGGCAAACTATGAAAATGATCACCGTCGTCTTCAGGGTCTGAGTTCTTTTCCAGAGGATGTAACTGAAGCCTGCGGCGAAGGCGAGCCATCCTCCCCGCCCATGATTCGAGAGCGAACTGGATACGAAGACAGAGCATATGGCAAACCCGATAGTGACGCTGGCGCACCGTCTCCACCAGCGACTGCCCACACTGTCAATCCACAACCCTGCGAGGTAAGCGCATAGGATCGCCACCGAAACGATAATGGCGTTGTAGGATTTGTATCCTTCGAGGGCGTCAGTCGGCTGGACATCAGGGTTTCCGCTGCTTGCCAGCAGGCCAACACCAAGGATAACCAGAGCTGCAAGCAGCGACCACATCCACTCCCTTCGCGCTTTTGGATCCCCAAGCTTTCTGGCAATAAGAACTCCCGCCACTACGAAGAGCACGAGCCTGGCTAATTTCAGGCAAGATCCGACGAGAATGGGAACGTCGTCGAGATAGTCATATCGAAAGTGAATGGACAATGTCGAGAACAAGGCCCAAACCAAAAATCCCCACAACAGCGGATTCAATTTAGCGACTCGTTGCTCATACTTGGCTGAAGGAGCGATAAACAGCAAAACGATGAATGGCACAATCAGCCAGTCGCAGACTTCGAGTACGCCAAAGTCGGTTCGGTGTGAGAAACCGGCATTGGGAATGAAAAGCAGCGGAAAAAAGAACAGCCAGAGCCGTTTCACGAGGCTACCTCGGCTGTGTAATGGCCGCACACCGGCGGTTGTTTGGCGGTTCGCACACCTTTCAGGAATCCATCAATCCCTGGACGGAAAACACGCAGAGTGTGATAGTGAGCCGCATAGGAAATAAAGAGCAGGAAAAGCCGGAGGTATGCTACTGGAATTTGAAACCATCGCAGATGCCGCCTGATCATGATGGCCCGGTTATGTGCCAGCGATCCCATGTATTCCGGCAGGTCGGGAACTCGGCATCCGCCATTCCCGGCCGCTAAATGCTGAAGACGGGCGCTTCCATTGAAATAGATATCAAAGCCGCATTTCCGAACTCGCAAACAGAGTTCCGTCTCTTCATACAGCGCCGCCCCGATTGCGAGGGCTTCGTCAAATCCCCCTACTGCTTGGAGGATCGAGCGCCAAGCTGAAAAATTGCAACCCGCCACATGCTGGACGAAACATTCTCCGTTCGCTGAGAAACTACGCATTGGGGAGGCGGTCCAGGAATTGAATTGTCCGGATGCTGCATTGACTGTTTTGGAAGAAATGCGCTCGTCGATCCCGCCTGCAACCATGCCGATTCCTGGTCGTGTTAATCCGCGAAGATGTTCGCTTACCAACGAAGGGCCGCATCGTATATCGTCGTCCACAAAAATAATTGCTTCGTATTTTGCTCGTTGCCAACCATAATTGCGCGCAAGCGGTAATCCGCGAAACTGCACCTTGTGATGAGAAAGCAGGTCCGAATGTTCCAGAATCAAGTCCAGCAGCGCCGGGTTTTCCTCGCGTGATTGATCCACGATCAGAATCTCGAGCGGTCGATACTCCTGCGCGAGTAAATCATGAAGGGTGTCAATCAAGTATTGGCCGCGATTCAGGGTTGGCACGATAACGGTGACTCCCGGTACCTGTGGATCCATAAGGACTTTCGATTTCGTGGACGCTGATGTAATAGCTATGCCCGAGCAATGGTGAGCGAGTAGTCAAGCACTCCCATGATTCGTTTCCGGACAGGGAACGGAATGCTGGCCAATACTGGCTCTGCCGCTCGTTTAAGGCTCGCGTAAATAGTTCTCGGTTTGGTTGGGCGGCGACCTCTACCTGCTCCGAAGAGCCGGGACTCCACCTGACTAAAATTAGCTCGACGCAACAAGGTGGAGAGTTCAGCGAGTGTGTACTCTTTCAAGTGCAGCCCGATTGCCGGAGTGCCCCATGGAAACTTCAGGGTAGTAGCATCACCAGGGCCTGTTAGTCGATTCGGCGTAATCAACCACAAAACGCCGCCGGGGCGCATGAGCCTGTGGCACTTTGAGAGAAAATCGATTGTTTCGTCCCAGTGAATATGCTCAAGCACGTCATTACTGTGGATAAAATCGAACCTCTGATCGCCAAAATCGTGACGAAGAAAATTTCCCGCGGAGAACCTTCCGGAAAGATCTTGCCCAAAACTAGTAGCGGCTAGCTCCGTTGCTTTACGCACCAGATTCTCAGAAATGTCGATGCCGTATGCCTCGTATCCATGCGCGATGAGCATTCGCACGAGCGTGCCGGTGCTGCAACCGATGTCGAGCATGGTCCGAGGCGGTGGACCAACGATATCGACGATGCTATCGAAATGCAGTGAATTGAAGCCCATCGGCGCATCGAGGTCACGGCCATCGCGGGCGCGCATCGCACGCAAAATCGTAGTCAGACCAGCATACGCAGCCGTGAACAGTGCCTCGCGTTCGACGGATCCGGGCGACGACTTCTTGATGGCTGATGCATATACAACTTCCCAGTCGAAGTGAAGCTCGTCCAACTGCGGACGGGAAAGCGAACTAATCGAGTCGAGGCGCTGTCGCACCGAGTCGATAGATTCCCGACAAAGTTCGTGAGCGACCAGGTCCATAAGATGTCTTCCGAGTGCCGCTAGAGTCCGTGAGCCGCGGCGGCCCTTACTGGCGTCTGGGGATCGGCGATTTCAGTCGCTTGCAGAAGCGCCAGCAATCGCTGCATGTACAAGGTCCAGGTGCTTTCGCGAAGAACGCGCTGCCGGGCTTGTATTCCAGCCGCGCAAAACAACTCCGATGAATGCACCAGTTGGCGAATGATCTGGGTAAGCTTCGGACTATCATCCTGTTCTATCAGCCACCCGCCTTCACCATCCGTGATGGCCTCTGGAATACCGCCAGTCCGGGTGCCAACGATAGGAATACCGCACGATTGCGCCTCTAGAAATACCAGACCGAATCCCTCAACTGCCCGCTCTTTGGAGGCATCGCGAGTGCAGAGTACAAACAAGTCGGATGCCCAGTAGACTTGAGGCAACTCTTCTTCGGAAACAAATCCCAGCCAGCGAACATGAGACTCAATCCCCAGTTCGACTGCTTGCTTTCGCAATTCCATTTCATAAGGCCCCGTGCCCACGACCAGGTATACAAGTTGTTCGCGCTCATCCGGCGCAAGACTTGCAATCGCGTGCAATACAGTGTCATGTGCCTTGTAGTGATGAATACGGGACACAGTGCAGAGCACTCGTTTGCCCGACACACCAAATTTTGTTTTGGCGGCGTCGCGGTCTCCCGGCGCAAAACGATCAGGATCGACCGCTAGAGGAAGAGTTTTAACCCGAGCTTCGGGAGCCACGCTGGACACAAGCCGATGCGTATATTCGCTGTTGGCAATGACCAGGTCTGCGTTTTCCAACACGAGACGCTGCAAGGCATTCCAGAACGGCCGCCTCCAACGATTCACAGGCGGTAGCAGCTCTGCTCCATGGGCGAGAACTACTAGTGGACGGACTCCGGCGAGGTACGCAATCAAGCCTTCGGGATACCACACTCCACAGAGTGTGGTTTGGCGGATGTTGGACGCTTTGCACATCTGCTTCCGCAAATATTGAAATGCGCGCCACTCGCGAATGGGCCGTCGGGAATCCACACGAATCTCCGGCAAAAAAGCATCAGGGACGGCAACTGCGCAAGCCTGGGTGAGCACGCGCGCATTGACTCGGCCTCGTTCTAACCTCTCGCCGATTCCCGCGCACAGTCTTGCGATTCCACCGGAAACCGGAGGATATTCAAACGCGAAGAGAAGGAGTTCGCTTTGGTTCGACGCTGTCATTGAAAAAGTTCGGGATTACCAGGGAATGACTTGCGGTCCGTTGCCATGAACCGTATCGAATGTCGCGATTTCTACTTCGGTGACAGCAGATGTATCGGTATTTGCATCCGCCTGTAGCAAAATCGATGCGCCGCCCGGACGCACCAGAAAGGACTGAAGAAGACTATCGTCCGTGCCGGTAGTTCCGGAGGGATCGAAATCGGCTGCCACTTTCCTACCATTTAACACAAAACTGAACCCATGCTTTTGCCTCGATAGCACCCCGGCGTCGAACTTCATGCGCACGAGATAGACGCTGTTGGCAACGGCAAACGGATGTCGAAAGCATTGAGAGTTGCATATTTGAGTAGAAGGAGTACTCCGGTTCGCCGTCTTATCTACCCGCAAGGCTCCGATGACTGGTTCGCCCATGCGGATATGATCGTGATCGTACGTACGGCCGTTCGCCGGGTCCGGTATGAGAACATGCACGGCTGTCGAATCGCATGCTGAGCTTGGATCAATACGAAAATCAAGAGGCGCAATCGGTGGTGAGCTGACAAATCGCGGATCGGCAAAAATCGAATCGCGATCGAGGCCACTCCGTGCCTGATACGTCTTGAGGGAAGAGAAGCTGGCATGGTTAAAGCGAAAAACCGTCTGGCCGGGCGCCCAATAACAATTATGATCAGACTCCACATTGGCTCCGAACACTGTCATCGCGGTTCCGGGGATCGCCGAGAGCGCAATGTTGTCTGAAAATATGACCTTGCCACCCTTGTCCGAAGAGCCCATCAGGAGAAAGCCGGACGCATTGAAGATCGTGTTATTGAATACGCTGATCGTTCCCGGGCCTGTAGCGACTGCGTTTACTCCCCTGGATCCGGGCCGTCCCGCCGGTTCCCCAAGGTTGTAAATGTTTCCGTAGACGCTGAGATTTACTCCATGGGGCGCACCTGCGGACCGCACATTAAAAAGATAGTTGTATCGAACCGTGCTGCCTCGTTCGTAATAGAAATCCAGTCCGCCGCTATGGGAAAAGTAGTTGTACTCGACGAGGCTCTTCTCCGATTCCTGCAGGCCGACCCCCATTCCGTCTCCGCTCACCTGAATTCCCAAAATGTCGGTATCCACATGCGACACCCAGTTATCGCGGAATGTATTGCTCGAGCCCTTCAAAACATACAAGGCCGTGTTACCGCTGCGAAAGACCGTGTTGCTTTCAACCATGCAGTCGACATCTCCCGAGCGAAGATAGATGCCGATTCCGAGAACATCCTGAATGTCATTGTGATGAACGAGCACTTGCTGTGAGTTCGAAACGTCGATGCCCACATAAAAACGTTGGATGTCCAGGTTCTCAATCTGCACATAACTGGAGTTGGCGACAGAAACTCCGGCGGCTCGGAAAATGCGGATTGTTTCGTTGGGCTGCCTGTTGTCGATCATTCGAACCCAAAGCTTGCCAGCAAACTGTCCCGCCAACGTTCCTGGTTGCAATCGCGCCAGGAACGCTTCCATATTGTCATTCTGGTTCAATGATCCGGTCGGATAGACAGTCTTCAAAGCCTTGCCGTCCAGAAAAATGAATCCGAGGACACTTCCTTCCCCCACGTCGGTGACGAAAACTCCGTTATGGCCGGCCACAGGCTCCCAGCGGGCGCCCTGGTTGTCGCCGTAGATCAACGGCTTCGGACCCTCGCCATACGCGCCGAGCGTGATCGGTTTTTCTGCGGTGCCGTGGGCTTGGAGTCGAATCTGGCCATCCCATTGATCTCCGCGTTTCAGTCGGATGCTGTCGCCTGGTTGAAATGCATCTTTGGAAAATGATTTCACGAAGATCTTCGACAAATGCTGCCAGGCTTTCTCAGGACTTTGGCCGTCGTTGGTGTCGTTCCCCGAAGTTGAGGAAACGTAATAGGTTCTGGGGGCCGAGGGAGTCGATACTGCAAAACTTGCGCTGCAGACAATCCAAGGTAGAAGCGCGGCGCCCGCAAGTCTGTAGCAAGTCATTGCCCGCAAACCTGGCCGCGCGCTGACAGAGATTCGAACAATTCCACAAAAGACTGCACCTGACGGCGAGCCGTGTAGCGCTCGCATTCGTCCTCATCAGGAACAGGCAATTTGTGTTTACCGAGCAAGAAGTCGGTAAGAATCTTTGCCCGGTTTTCTGGGGAGCCATCCAGAAAAACGCCCAGCCGGCTGCGGGTCAAAGCGGTGCGGGCCTCGGAAGGGTCAGGAACAACTGCCACAACCGGCTTGCGCATTCCAATGCAGTCAGTCATCTTGGCAAAGGTCGTCCACCAGTAAGCGCGAGCGCCCGGGATCACAACGCCAGCATGTGCCCCCTTTAGCAACTTGTACACCTCACGCTGTGGGCTTTGGTCCACGAACTCGACGTGGCCTTGGAGTTTTAACTTATCGATTAAGGGCATCACCCGAGTGCGGTTCAGTTCCAGCGTTCCGACGATCAACAATTTGATCCCTGTCCGCTCGACCTCCGGTTGTTTCACCGCGCATTCGAATGCTTCGAGAAAAGAAGTGTCATAGTCTGAGAGATACTCTCCAGCGAATACGAGATATGGACGTTGCATAACGTCATCAACTGCTGGCACGAGATCTGTGTCCATACCCGTGGGGATGAAGACGGGGTCGACACCCCGCTTACCAAACATGTCGAAATAAATGCTCTGGAAGCTGGAAGCGGCCAAAGTGATGGCATCCGCGTTTTCAAGAGTATCTCTGACAATGTTCCGTTGCTGTTGATAAACGCGAGCCGCGTCGCTTGATAGTCTTTGCGTGTACGCAAGCGGATCCCGGAAATCGGCAATCCATTTCGCTCCGGCGTTCTGCAGCGCTTTCCCCACTACGAATGAAGAAAAAGGTGGGGCGGTCGTAAGCACAATACTGATTCCGCGCTCTCGGAGAAGTCTCTTCCCAGCGATAATCGCCGTATTCGCCCATGTCCAATAGGCGTCGGGGACGTGCAGCCAAGTCACAACCAAAGAGTGATAAGCTCTCCGGGCAGTGGAAGTAGGCCTCGCAGTTGCATAGGTGTTCTTGCCGACTGAGTTTCCTGGTCTTGTAGCTTTGAATGTCCTATTTCGCCCCCCCAGCGCCATTCGCACGCCTCTCAAAGTTGGTTCAATATATCGGGCGCGTATCACTTCGACTTCGTCTGGCAGATCTGTGAGCAGGCCAGCATCTTCATTGAATTCGTACTGCGTGTCGACCGTGAGAACGATCGGTTTCCAACCGAACTGCGGAAGGTACTTGGCCAATTTGTACGCACGGAACACTGCCGCATGGTTTTGAGGCGCAAAGAAAGGTGTAACGATGAGCACCAAGCGCTTCACGCACTAGCTCCTACGACTGCTGTATTGTGAGCAACATCGACGCCGTAGACTTGATATAGCCTCGAAAGATACTGCTGAACTGAAAACCGTTCTTCCACGATCTTGCGGCTAGCCAAGCCCATGGATTCGCACAAGTCCGGCTCGTTGCTAAATGTGACCATCGCTTCGCCCAGCGCTTGATGATTCAAAGCTGGGTAGAGCAGGCCATTCACGCCATGCTCCACGGTTTCTCGAACTCCACCCGAATTTGGCACGACAATGGGAAGCCCTACTGCCATTGCCTCGATCGCCACAATTCCGAAAGGCTCAAACGGAGCGGCATGGCAGAACACATGGCAGGCGCGCAATACCTGAGCCACGTCGGAGCGGGTTCCCAGGAACTTCACGTACGAAGCGATGTTCAATGACTGCGCAAGCCTTTCGA
Source organism: uncultured Acidobacteriota bacterium (assembly GCA_963762385.1). Lineage (GTDB taxonomy): Bacteria > Acidobacteriota > Terriglobia > Terriglobales > Acidobacteriaceae > JABDBE01. The sequence continues at coordinate 2,078,462 of CAVXKN010000004.1, forward strand.
GTTCGCTCCGTTGTTCTCCGTCGCCGCAAATCACCAGCGCTGCTTTTGCGCCCGCCGAGCGCGCCGTTGCTAACGCACGGATGCAAACATCTACGCGCTTGTTAACACCGTGGCCAAGCGTGCCCACTGCACAAAACACGGTAGTTCCTTTGGAAAACTCAATGTCTTTTGCCTTTGGTCCGTTCTTGCTGAAGCGGGCTAAGTCGACGCAGTTATGCATGACTAACAGTCTTGAGCGAGCGATGCCATGCGTGCGGTGGACCAAATCACCAAGCGCTTCGCTGCAGACTACAATTCGATGCATGAGCGATTGTGCGAAAAAGTTTGCTGCGCGAAATTTCCACGAGTTCATGTATAGATCGCCCTGCTCAAACCCGATTCGTAATGGCACCCCTGCCCGCCACGCCGCAAACAATGCAATGAAACGGCTCCATGTCAGGTGCGCTTCCACCAAATCCGGCCGCAGGCTTTGCAACAATGTTTGAACCTCGGCGATCGCACCTAAGAATGCCCACTTACGAAAATACGGTCGCAAATCCAAAACATGCACTTGAATTCCGAGTTCGCGGATTTCTCCGCCGAGTTCTCCGTTCCCAAACAAGGTCACGACGTGATGCTCGATGCCTGGATACTTGACGGCTTCCCTCAGCATAGTGATCAGATGAGTTTGAGCGCCGCCGGTGCGAAGCTCGTCAATGACGTGAACGTGAAGCATGGCTTACAGGTTTATGTGGGCCAGAAGTTCGGAATAAGTGGGGTACGCCAGTTGCCGGAGGCAGCCCAAATAAACGACGATTCCAACCATCACTTTAATGGCTAGACGGCCATGCGGACCAATGCCCGCAGCACCGGATCCAACTCCAATTAGCCAAACAGCCCCGCCCATAACGAGTGCGCAAAGCAACAAAGGAGCGCTTTCGGCGATTGTTTTCTTGATGTCTAAGCCGCAAGCCCGATGTCCCATGACAAGAACAGGGTAGGCAATGATAGTGTTGGAAATAGCGTAGGCGCGAGCCACGCCAATGGGTCCCGAGCGAATCCCTAAAGCAAAAGCCAAGGTAGCCGATCCAGCAACCACTAGGCCCATGAGGAACATCCCGCGGCCACGTTCCGCCACGATGAATAGCCACTGGGATGTATTCTGTATGGGTTGAACGATACTGGCAGCCGAGAGCCATAGCAGGATGGGCACAACCGCGTGCCACTTTTGGCCGTAAACGAGGTCCACGATTTCCGGCGCCGTGGCTGCTAATCCGACAGCCAATGAGCAGCCCAAAACCGTGATCAGGCGAAGGGCACGAAGATAGGCTGATTGCATCCGCGCCGGGTCATTCCGTAAGGACGCCATGGCTGGAATCAGCACGCCACTGAACACACTGATCGCCAGCACGCCTGGTAGAGTCATCAGGAAGTAGGCACGTGAATAGTATCCCAGAGCAGCCGCGCCCCAGAACTTGCCGACCAGCACGTTATCGAGATTCCTAGCAAAATAATTGACCATTCCGTAAGCTGCCGAGTATCCGCCGAACGTCAAAAGCGTACGAATGTTGAGCAAGTGCGCAGGGAACTTTGGGAAATATCCACTTAGCGGAAATGACAGCACGGTGGTGATCGCCTGCTGAAGAACGAGTTGAACAACAAGAGCCCAGTATCCAAACCCAAGCTTGGCCATCACGATTGTGACGATCGCAGAAATCAATAAAGAGCAGAGAGCTGACAAGTTAAGCTCTTTGAGCTTCATTTGGCGAAGCAGCAACGCAGTTGGCTGCACGGCCAAAGATGACAGGAAGAGTGTTCCGCTGGCTGCAGTAATAATCTTCGCGAGCTCTGGATGGTGATAGAACGTTGCGACGAGAGGCGCCGACAGAAAACACAGAGCAGTCAAGAAAAACCCGAATGCGGCGTTAATAAAGAAGAGCGCATCGATCTGGTTGCGATCGAGTCGTTCGCGCTGCACCGTCGCCCAGGACAATCCGAAATCCGAGATGGATTGCCCGAGAACTGTGATTGTGACGACCATCCCCAGCAAACCATAGTCAGAGGGGGAAAGTAGTCTTGCCAGAACCGCTGTGCTTGCGACCGAAAGCAGATATCTTCCCAGCAAAAGGACGAAAGACCAATTGAGCCCTTTGCGTGCCAATTGCAACACGTGAGACTGGACAGGAAGTTCAAAACCGGTTGCTGTTCCGGCTTCCTCCACGGTGCTGCTGTACATTTCACTCATTCGGCTTGAGTCGCGTGCGACGTGGTGACTCTGTCACCGACCGCCAAAACATTTCTGTGCGTCGTCCTACGCCTCCGGCGCAAACGTGAACTCATGTGATGGATTGCGAGGCGTAGCCGCCAACCCCATTCGGGAATGCTTGGAATACGTTGAGCCACGGATTCTGGGATTACTCTTCTTTCCGAGATTGCGGCAAGCGCGTCTCCGAAACGGTCAAACAGCACCTCATCAGAAAACCAGTCGTTCCACGCTTGTCTTGCAGCGTCGGCCATTTCGGACCAGCGTGGTTCCATCTCCAGCGCCAACTTTTCAATCGCGGCGATATTGCGCTCACGTACCTGGAGGGAGCAGCTTGACCAGTCTGGACCCTCGGGAGCGACCCACTGGTCCGATATGATGATCGGTACCCGTCCTGCGCGAAGAGTTTCAAAGAGACGAATCGAGCTCGTTCCACTACCACGCGGGCAGAGTACGAACTTCGAGCGTCGCAAAACGTTGGCATACCGCGCGTGGTTGTTTGTATGTTCTTTCACGAAGAAGGCGTTGAACAAACTCGTGTCCTCAAGAATCGCTCTTGGACTCTTCAACCCCAAGAGCTTTCTGCGTAAAAGGATTTGTGAGTTGCCGAGGAATGAAAATAAAATATCCGGCCGGTCGGACGGGCTAGTGTCCACAGGATTTAACAATCTGACGTATCGCGTCGCGCTTTGCCGTGTATGGTCGAACCATTGCCGGGGCATGGAGCAATAGAGACCTGGAAGCGAGCACCAGGGACGGTCGTGCTCGTTGTACATGAAGCAGCGTTCACGGTGATGCACGACCAATGGATGCTGCTTGAGGCGAGAAAAGAACGCGTCTTCATGATATCGAGAATTTTCCACGAATAAGATTGCATCAGCTTCGTCTGCATTCGCCGTCAGGCGGTGCCGCTTGCCGTGGGAGGCAAGGCGGAGAAACGATTGGATCGGCTCCGGGTCTGAATAAGCGCTAGTGGCGAAAATCAGCATACGTAAATCGGCTCTACCGAGCAGTTGCGAGAGTAATCCGAGCGTGTTTGGCGTCAGGCTTGGTGGTTGAGTCGTTGCAATTCGGACCGATTTCTATTTGGGCTCACCGGACGTGCTGGGATACCCAGGACCGTAGTGCCTGCGGAGACATCTCTGGTGACAACGGCGCCCGCACCGACGACAGCGTCCGCACCGACGTGCAAATACTGCAAGACCTGCGCCCCTGTGCCAATCATCGCACCAGTGCCAATCACTACTCCTCCGGAAATATTTGCTCCCGGATGTACCACCGATCCCGATCCCATCCGGCTTTCGTGGCCGATGGTGCAGCCAAAGTTGCACAACGCGAAGGGCTCGAGCGTAATGTTAACCGTGGCAGTGACGCCCGCTCCGATAAAACATCCTTCCGCGATTCGCGCCGAATCCAGATCAATAATCGCTGTCGGGTGGATGATCGCGGGCCACTCCATTTCCGGCAGCAGGTTTCGTAGTTCAGCGGCCAGTTTCAACCGGAGGTGAGGATTGCCCACGCCCATGGCTAGCGCATCCAAAGATCTGCGATTGGCGCTGAGCCAGCTAAAGTCTCCCAGCACCTGGTCGCGACTATCTCTTTGTCCCAATCGAGACAAATCGCTGACCACATAGCCCAGAAATTCAAATTGCCGATCGATGCGGTTGACCCAACGCAAAGCGGAAGCAATTTCTCTTGCCATCCCCCCAGCCCCAACAATGACAATTCGTTTGGGCTGCATCAGGCGTTTCCTTTTTCTCGCTCGATGCTCGGGCCGATGAATTCCGGCATGGTGGCATAGCCATGTTTTACAATTCCTTCTCGATTGAGAACCAGCTTGGCAGTTTTTGCGAGGATGGTCAGATCAAGCCAAAAGCTTCGGTGATCGACATACCAGAGGTCGAGCGCGAATTTCTGATTCCAGTCCAGGTCGTTACGGCCATGAATCTGCGCCCAGCCGGTGATGCCTGGCTTAACCTCGTGCCTTCTCATCTGCTCCTCTGTGTAGCGATTCAAATATTGAGATAACAGGGGACGCGGTCCCACCAAGCTCATCTCGCCACGAATTACGTTGATCAATTCGGGGAGTTCATCCAGGCTGGTACTGCGAAGAAAGCGGCCAAGCGCGGTCAAACGTTGCGCGTCCGGGAGCAATCGACCCTCGGCGTCATGAGCATGGGTCATAGTGCGAAACTTCAGACAGGTGAAGAGTTGTCCATGCAGGCCCGGACGAGACTGCCGAAACAGAATAGGAGAACCGAGGAGGATCCGGATAACTATGGCAATCGCTGCCAGCGCCGGTGACAGCAGCACCAGACCGACGATTCCGATCAGCAGATCAAATGAACGTCTGATGATCTGGCCAAAGCTCGCTGACGCGGTTGCCTTAACAGAAAGCTGTTCCGAGTAGAAGGCCAGCAAAGCGTCAGTTATTGTGTGCACCGCAAAGTCTTTATTTGCCCGCTCACGCGCTTGCCGCCCCAACCGCTCGCGCAAAGAGCGATTTGCGGCCAGCAATTCCATTGCGTCGGCCAACTCTTTCCAGTTGCCTGCCTGGTGCAGACAGCCGGTCACGCCGTTTTGGACGGCGTCGGTGAGACCATAAATTCGCGAAGCGATAGCGGGAATTCCGGTTGCGGCGGCTTCTATCACCACGCTGCCAAATCCTTCGCGATAGCTCGGAAGGCAGAGAACGTCCGCAGCGGCCATGTATTGGTCCGGGACTCGAGTGTGACCGACGAAGTGAAGCCGCTCGACGCATGAGGAACAAATGCTGCGCATTTGAGTTTCCATGCCCGCTTCGTCAGGGCCGACGCAAACCAGGTGTGCGTTCCTCCTTTGCGCAGCCAGGCGGTCAAAGGCTGTCGCCAGATCGAGCACGCCTTTGTCTTTTTTCAAACGGCCGACGAAGAGAAAGACGAGAGCATCTTCCGCGATAGACGCTCCGTTCCGAATTCGCTGCCGCGCTGCAGCATCAGGATAAAAGCGCGATAGGTCGACCCCACTGATGGATCCATTCGCCAACACTCGACACTTCCGAAGACTGACAACGCCTTCGTCAACAAGGAATTTCAACTGTGATTGGCTGTCTGCCAGAACTTGGGTTGCGCAAGAGGCGGTGAGTCGGTCAGCCGACTTCAGCAAGCGGCGCGTCAACCCCGAAGCGGTTGCCCACACCTGACCCGTGAAAGTGTGTATCCGGATAGGAATTCCGCTAAGCCGACCTGCAGCCATACTCAGGAGACCCGCTTTCGGCGTAATGGAATGGACTAAGTCGAACTTTCGTTTCTTGAACAACGAATATAGGTTGAGCAGCGCGCGAATATCTCGCCACAAGTGAGCGGGGCGTAGGATAGAGACCGAAACCAGCTCAGCGTTGAGCCCGAGACGATGGAGGGCGTCTCGGTCATCGGTGTTGGCCACGACCGTAATTTCGTAGGTCTCGCTCAATGCCCGAATTTGATCCCGCAGAAAAGCCCGCACCGTGATGAAATCAGAAACGACGATGCAAATGCGCCGGCGATTTCCTGTATTAGACATGCTGGAGTGTTCTTGGAAAAATAGGTTTACGGAATGCGATAAATCGTTGCCGAAGCGGCAATGGGCAGAAGGCTTTCCATGTTCTTTAAGGTTGCCCTTCCGGCGCTACTGGGCACGAAAAGGATATCGTTATCCTGAAGTGGCGCGTCGGCAGCCTTCGACGCCAGGATCTTTTTGAGGTCCACCGGGATCTCTTCGTGTCCTTGTGGAGTAGTGCGGAGAATTTTTGTCGAACCCTTCTTGGCCGTATAAGTCGTGCCTTGGGCCAGAGCGAGCGCTTGGAGGATTGTAAGGTGGTCGTCGTGATCCATCGGGAACCCGCCCGGGCGTGCTACCTCACCGATCACGTAGATGAGCCCGGTTTTCTCCACGAAGATGGAATCACCGGGCAAAATCTCCGGATTGTTCAGCGGCTTGGGAGCTGCACTGGTCGAGATCTTCACATGCTCTGGATCGTCAGGATGTGCTAAGCGGGTGACGGTGATGTTGGTGCCCGCCAGCGGAGTTAGACCGCCGGCCAGTGAAATGTAGTCCATCAGATTGTGCGCACCCAAAGCCGGATAAATGCCCGGAGTCTTGACCTCACCGAGCACCGAGACTCCTTGAGTGGCATATTCAGCGACAAAAACCGTCACTTGTGGGTCTTTCAAGAATCCACCGTCAATGAATTTCTGCCGAATAAGATTCTGCACATCATTGGCTTTCATACCCGCCACGTGAATTGTCCCGACCAGCGGAAGGATGACATCGCCAGTATTGCTCACCCGAAGCTTGCCGCTGAGCTCGGGCGTATCAAAAACACTCATTTCGACCAGGTCGCCTGCGCCGATCGGACCGGCAGCTCCGCTTTCAAAACCAGTGCTACTGTTGCCGATATTGCTTCCCGCCGCAGCTCTCTCTTGTCCAATCGAGGGCAGCGTCAAGAGAGCGAGCAGGAAAAATGGAAACATCAAATACTTCGAACACACATTCAATTGCTTCATTCAGATCCTCAAGAGTTTCGCCCAAATCAATTTATGACGTTGTCACTTCCGTTGCCGTTCCCATTGCCATTTCCGCTGTGGTAGTAGCCCTGATGATCTTTGCCGTAGTAGCCGTAATACTGGCGATATTCCACGGAGTTGAACGAAAGGTCATTTACAACTACGCCGGCGATATTCGCATGGATCTTCTTCAGCAAATCGCGGGTGCGCAACAGAGATTGGCGGCCAGTCTTTTCCGAGCGGACAACCAGCACCACTACATCCGCGACTCTGGCGGTTACAACCGCGTCAGTAACAGCCAGGACTGGCGGGGTGTCGATGACGATGTAACGGAACTGTTCACGCCAGCGTTGCACAAGCTGAGGGAGGGCCTCTGAGGCCAGCATCTCCGAAGGATAAGGTGGCATGTGGCCTGCGGGCAGCACGTGAAGTCCTGGTATCTCCTCGATCTTGATGATCATGGCGGCCGAATCCTCGGTGCCGGCTAGGCAGGCGCTCAATCCCTGGTTGGTGGCAATGCCAAGATATTTGTTTACCGCCGGACGGCGCATGTCTGAATCCACCAGCAATACTTTTTGCCCGGTTTGAGCCAGCACGACCGCCAGGTTCATGGACGTAAAACTCTTGCCCTCCTGCATCATGGCGCTGGTTACGAGAATCACCTGCGGGGGCGCACCGGGAGAGGACAGAAGCAGCGAAGTCCGCAGGGCGCGAAATGCCTCGGCGCCGCCGGAATTGCGATGCTCCATCGTAATGGGCAGGATTAACTGCGGTGCCCCGGTCCGGGTCAGCTGTCTCTGGGCCGGACTGTCATCCAGAGCGACGCTGGGAATGATTCCGAGCGAGGGAAGCGAGCAGTAGGTTTCGATGTCTTCCGGCGTACATATGGAACTGTCAACGTTCTCGACGACAAAGGCCAGAGCCACACCGAACAAGAGTCCCCCCATACATCCCAAGGCTATGTTTAGCGGAATCCTGGGTTCGACCGGTACGACTGGCACGCTGGCTTGATCGATAATATTAATGTCGCTCGATTTAAGACCGGCCAGAATCCCGGCTTCTTTGAGCTTCTTGAGCAACCCTTCATATAAGTCACGACTGGATTCGACTTCACGTCGCATGATGCCATATTGAATGGCATCTTGATTCATCCTGTACGCATCGTCTTTCTGTTTGTCGAGGCTGGCCTGCAACATCTGTTCGGACTTTAATGCCGCCCGGTATTCCGCCCGAAGCGTCTCGCTGACTTTGGTGATTTCCTCCGCGATGTTGGAATCCAATTCGTGCAGTTGCGATTGCAGTTGAATCACTCGTGGATACGAGGCCCCATACTTGGCTGCCAATTGTGCATACTCGGACCTGCTTTCGACCCGTTGTTTGTAAAGGGCTCCCAGCAGGCTTTCCGGAGCAATGTTCGCGATCAAATCGGGATTTTCTGTCATCGCGATGCGATATTTGGCTTCTTTTACAATGCGATCGCCTTCCGCTTCAGAGAGCGCTTTGTTCAGCAGTTCTAGCCTGTCAATCACGATGTTGTGGCTCTCGTCGGTTCCGTAAAGGCCGGTTTTCTGTTGGTAGGAAATCACTTTTTCTTGTGCAAGTTCGGCGTTCTTTCTTACATCCTCGAGCTGTTTGGTTAACCAATCCGAAGTCTGCTGCGTGGCTTGATACTTGGTTTGGAAATTGCGCTCGATGTAAGTAGTAGCGACGGCATTCGCGACGTCCGCCGCGAGCTTGGGGTCCCGGCTGCGGAAGTGAATCTCCATGATTTCCGTCTTGGGTACCAGTTGGACCGTGAGATATCTCTGCAGGCCGTTGGTGAGCGCGGCTCGGGTTTGCAAGTCCAGGCTGTCAAAATCACGACCGGGGGATGTGGCCTGTTTTCCCGCGAACAGCGGGTTGTTCTGAAGTCCAAGCTGCTTAATGACGCTGGTCGCGATGGTATCGCTCTGCACGATGCGGATCTGGGTTTGTAGTTTTGTGTCCAAGTCAATGCCAATGGGCATCACTACCTGGTCCAGACCTAGATCTTGCGAACCTTCGAGGTCCAGCAGCAAGCGCGAGGAGGCATCATAGCGCTTGGGAAGCGCCAGAGAGATGGCAGTGACGATTAAAACGACTGTCGCCAGGCTGCCCAGAACTAACCAGCGCCGTTTTTGGAGCACACGCCAGAGATGGACAATCGAGACACCATCCTCGCGAGATTCGACGGTCGCTGGAAAAATGTCAGAGAAAGTAACTTTTTCTAACTCTGTATTTTTGCTTATCGTTGTCGACTGGTTGTCTTTCATTTCGCCCTTTGGTGATGTGCGCCTGAAAAGGAGGCGCGCCAAAACCAGGTCTGTGGTTAAGTTAAGTTGTTCCTAAAGCGGGTTCGGGCAACATCGCCGTCATCCAAAAAGTGGTATAGGTCGCGATTGCGTCATCCGTGTTTGAGGCTGGGCCTTCGTCCTCAGTCAGAACCGATCGCAATCCTTGGTGGGCGGCGACCAAAGCTGCAAGCCCCAGAGCAGCTACTCCTGGTTCGAGGTCGCGAATGACTCCCTTCGAAGCACACCGGGAGAGATACTCACGGAGAGGTTGAAACAGTGGGATCAGATGCTTGCGCAAAATACGTTCCGCGCCATGGTCCAGTTCAAATAGGCTGAGGTAGAGCAAGCGGACGGTTTCGGGGTGGTGATGCAGAGTCTCGACCAATAGCTCAACAATCCCGGGCAACGCAGTTCGCGGGTCTTCATCACTATCCAGCCGATTGCGCAACTCCCGGCTAATTCGAAGGCGGCGCAGACGGGATTCTGTGGCGGCCCAGAAGAGATCTTTTTTTCGCGGAAAATGACGGAACACCGTGACTTCGCTAACCCCTGCCAGACGGGCGATCTCATGGGTGCTGCTGGCGGCGAAACCCTGGCGTGAGAATAGCTGCACGGCCGCTTCCACGATGCGGTTCGCGGTGCCATTCGAATTAGGCGCTTTTGAAGCGGGCATGGGTCCGGTAGTGATACGGTGGCGGGAGAGACGAAAAGGAGAAGAGCCGGTGCGACTAGAGAGGTTCCACGGCGTCGGCGGCCAGCTCGACAGCTACACTTTGCTGAATCAGGTCGACTGTAATCACGACGCGTACGCCTTTGGCGTTTCGAATCAGCGTACCTTCCAGTCCCTGCAATGGTCCCGATTGGATGCGCACTCTGCGGCCGATTGCGAGGCCGCGATACGGTTCAAATTTCTGCAAGTGGAGACCGGAACGTAAAGTCTCGATCTCAAAATCGGATAGCTGTGCAGGCTCACCTTTGGGGCCTACGAACGAGATAATTCCGGGCACGTCCAGAACTCGCACGCGTTCCGTTCGCGGAATGTTCACGAACAAGTAGCCGGGGAACAATGGAAGTTCCACTTGCGCCTTGCAGCCGTTTTTCCAGCGACGAAGGCTGCGAAATAGCGGAAGAAAGCATTCCACACGGCGGTGTCGCAGATGCTCGCGAACCCGCTTCTCATGTCTCGGACTTGTATAGACAGCGTACCAATGGGGAGGGCGCTCGGCGGTTGGGAATGGCGGGGGCGGCAAGTTCGCAGTCGTTGAAGTGCTGTCGTTCATCACTTGAGACAAGGCTTCGCCCCCGTCGCTTAGATAGCGCTTTGTTTGGTCTGAAAGTCTTGTTGATGCTCGCGGCCGATGTTGAAGACCGCTTCCTCAACCGCGAGTTCGTACGGCTGGGTGTAAGTAGGCGACTACATTCTTCGCCGCGATTCCTGAATGCATGGCGGATGCCAATTCGGTATATTCGCTAACTTGATGGTTCTTTGGTGTTTAGCTGTTCCGATTCGGGAACCGCTGGCTGTCGGCGTCTCAAAAAGAGAGAGAGTTTGAATTCGGCGCGGGTTCATACTTCGAGGCTTGGGTTGGAAACGGAATTGCAAACCGGCCCACAAACTCGATCTTCTTGCTTCAAATCGCTAAGACCTTCATGCACTTGAGAACGCTTACCCGTATACCGGATGTTTCTGAGAACGAATCGTTCGCCGCTCTGGGGCTTGTCTCGTTTCCACTTGACCCGCGGCTTGCGCGCCGTGGGCTGCATTTCTTACGTCGCTCGGCGAGGACTGATGCCGGGGGCAGTTGCGGTGCGTCCAACGGCACCGGTGCGGACCGGGAGTCTCAAAGCGAGAGAAAACTTTAGCGATCGCATCTCAATCGTCTCATTCGCGATACGAAAAATGACATCGACATCGTCTTCAGAATAGGCGATCAATCGGCAATGCGAAATCTTTTCTGAATTGCGAGCGAGAGGCAGCATCGCGTGTAAATGCCCCAAGCTGCAGGTTTTATCCTTTACGACCTGCCGCACAAAGTGCAATCCAAAGTGCTTGTTCCTCAGCTACTAGTGTCGAGTGCCGACTTCAGGTTACTCTCGGCGATTAAAGTGCTCTAATGCTGCGGGACCCTGTTTAATTTGGCCCGCCCAGGGTTTCCGTAACTGGTGAAGAACGGCGGTTCGCGAAATCGAAGCTTGAGCACCGGGAGGAAAGGGTGCGTAACCGTTATAAGAAGCCTTACATCTGTATCGCTTTCGTGCTGGCATCGACGCTTTCGCTGATGGCGCAGTCCGATCGCGCGTACGGTCAACGGGGGGAAGACTTTCAATTGAAGGCGAGCCATCCTGGCCAGCCGCTTCTTACCGCTGCCCTCGTCGAAGCTCCGGCACTTGGTGCAAGCAGTGAATCCGATCTCCCCGACGCCCCCAGCACCGCCAAGCCCGACTCGTCAACCGCAGATCCAGCGCCATCCCCTGCTGTTAAGAAAGAGTCGCACGGAGCGCCTCCCGCGGCAATGGGTGGCCCACTCGCGCCCGACCGCAGTGTTGCAGACCGGAATTACCTGCTGCTCACCGGCGGGATGGTCGGCGCAAGTGTCTTTAATGCGGAAATGACCTTGCATTGTTTGAAGGAACACCCGGACTGCAACGACGTCCCGGCGTCCTTCCACAGCCGGACCGCACTCTACGGCATCGGGATTCCCGCGGACCTTGGGGTCGCGTATCTGACCTACTATATGAAGAAGAGACACAACAGCATTTGGTATGTCCCGGCGGCGATTGTAACTGGCGCCAACCTGTTTCTTGGCGTGCGTGCTTATCGCTGGTCGCAGGACCTGCCAAAGGGTCTCGGGACAACCCCCTAGGTCATTCGGCGGGCCGCCGGTGTCGTTGTCTCGCCTGACGTTCGTTTGCATCTCGATCGAAGCCCAGTTCTCGGAACATCCTACCCGCCTAGGCTTTCAGAAACGAAAACCAAGACCGCCGCCGCATTGCTCGTAATCCAGCGTAGCTACCGTGAGCGATGAGGCGCTCAACGTGCGGCGATCACATCGTAAGGACGCATCATCTCATTGTCCTCATGCTCGAGGATGTGGCAATGCCAGACGTAGCGCCCGACAAAACCTTCGAAGCGCACGATGATCCGCGTGACCATTCCTGGATCGGCTCGCACCGTATCTTTCCATCCAGATTCGTTGGGATCGGGCGGGACCGGCGCACCGGTGTACTTCAGGACGCCCTGGTTCTTATAGAAGAAAGGCTCGAAGCGGCGCCGGTCGAGGATCTGAAATCGAACCAGATGAAGATGGATGGGGTGGGAGTCGTCGGTCAGGTTAATCAGATTCCAGATTTCCACCGAGTTCAGAACCGGATTTTCCGTCACCGGCATATTCCAATGAGCACGGTTGAGTAGCATGGTGACTGGGTTTTGCGCCCGGTCATCGATTTCCGTGAGCGATAGCATGCGCGTTTTGGTGGCATCCGTTTCTGGAATCTTTGGTACGGGCCGCAGTGTCGATGGCAGTGAACTGGTGTCGGTCGTTTTGTTCCGCGAAACGCGAAATTGCATGACCGTAAAGGCATCGTTCTTGACCACGATCTGTTCGCCCGCGTGCTCGGCGAAGTCCACGATCACGTCCGCGCGCTCGCTGGGCGCAAGCAGCAAATGATCCAGCGAAACCGGCGCCGGCAGCAAGCCTTGATCGGTGCCGATCTGGTGAAAACTCTGTCCATTGGAAAGTGAGAGGTGAAAAAACCTGCCGTTGGCGCCGTTGAGAACACGAAAACGATACTTGCGCGGCTCGACTTCCAGATATGGAAACAATTTCCCATTCACCAAAATGGCGTCACCGAAGTATTCGGGGATCCACGGAGATTTAGGGTCGGGTGAAACCGGGTAGTAAAGTTGGCCTTGCGCATCGAAGATGCGATCGTAGATCACCAGCGGAATTTCGTATTTACCGCTGGGCAGATTCAGAGCATCCTCCACCGAGTCACGAATGAAGAACGCGCCCAGCAAACCCGCGGCGACATTGAGCCGGTTAATTCCCAGAGCGTGGTCGTGATACCAGAGCATGGCGGCGTCCTGATTATTGGGATAGTGATAGAGCGCCGATTTCCCCGGCGCATACCAGTTTTCCGGATAGCCATCGCTCTCGGGAGGAGCCTTCGCGCCATGCAAGTGAACTACGGTTCGGACGTCAGGCTTGTTAACCTCCGCCCCGTGGATGTTGTGGTCAATGGGCAGAAAGTGTTCCGTCGGTAACTCGTTGGCCCATTCCACCAAAAGCCCTTCACCGCTACGCGTTTCCAGGGTTGGCCCTGGAGAACTGGAACCAAATCCCCAGAGCCGCGTCGGCTTCACATCGCGATGCACTTTGCTTTCGATCTGCCGCATGGCGAAGCGATAGTAGGGTAGCCTGGCAGTCGGCTCCGTCGGGCTTGGGCGATATCCGCTCGCGCGGGCGACTTCGGGAATTGGAAGGGGATCCACAAACTGCTTGAGAGAGTTGGGATCGAGGAGTGGCCGCACCGGCCGCATCTGCCGGTTGCGCATGGCTTGCGGAAGTATCAGACTCGCACTAACTATCCCGCTCTGCTGGAGAAACCTTCTGCGCGTGATCGACACTACGGATTCTCCCGGCAAGAAATCTGATTCTTCCGTGGCGACTCGACTAAATAAGAACGAGCATGCGAACCACAAGTCTCGCATGCTCGTTTGTGTTTTGGCCAATTCAAAGTCGGCCTCACCCAATTGGGCGCTGCCGGTTTTCTTACCGAGCCGGTTGGCCAGTGTTCGGATCGAGGAACAGACGGCCATCTCTCCGCGCCCGGCTGAAGTCGAACATTTGGCTGATGGAGCTGGCAATCCCATCAAAAGATCCCTGACCGATGCGCTGTCCGCCCAGCCAGTTATCCTCGATGAAGCGGATGACCGAAGTCTGATCCGTCACCGTGTGATCGACGAAGTTCTCTTGCGCCCAGGGAGAAACGACCAGCAAGGGCTGACGCGGGCCGTAGCCGCAGCGGCCGAGTGCGTGTGCATTCTTCGAATTGATACCGGGCAGGGAATTGGTGGCAGTGCCGCAGGCATCCGGACCCGTCAGAGCGTCCGCCGGCCCCGTGGATTGATTCACGATCGGGCTCATTTGGTGGTCGTACCAGCCGTCGGAATCATCATACAGAATGACTACCGCGGTGCTGTCCCAAGCGGGTTGTGCTTGCAGGAAGTTGATGACTTTCACCAGGAAGCGCTGTTCATCGAGGGGGTCAGAGTATCCGGCGTGGCCGTCCTGATAAGCGGGCGCCTTCAGGAAACTCACGGCTGGGAAATTGCCAGCTTTGAGCGCGGCGAAAAAGTCTTCGGTATCGTATTCGTGATTGGCGGGACCGTCGTGTCCGATTTCAGCGATCGACTTGGGCCGCGTGTGCTTCGGATTTCCCGTGGATGCGTAGTACTCAAAGAACGAGTGGTGCGGAACGTAATCGTTGGTCGTCCCCGCAAGCCCGGTTGAGCTCCGGTTGCAACCGGTGGTGCCGTTGGGGTTCTTAATGTTCAGATTGAAACCGCCCATGAACGATCCCCAAGTCACACCCGCCGCGGTCAGCAGGTCGCCGATATTCTTGGAACCCATCTGTGCCTGGCCGCCGGTCGAACTGGAGCAGACATCATTCAACGGGTCGGGGTCGCCGATCATGGTCAGCGAACCATCTCCACCATCAACTTCATCGCCGGTACCGTTCAGAGTCTTGATGACGCCGTTGGTCTGGCCCGACACCAAATTGATGACGCCCGGCGTGGACGGACCGAACGTGCTGCTGAAAGAGTTATCGTTCATGGCGAAATACTGAGCATAATTCCACAGAGCGGTGACCGTGTTGCCGTCGAAGTAGCCCATGGTCAAGCCGGTTGTGTCCACGATGCCTCCGCCAGAAGGCGGCGGTCCAGCCGTTCCCATCGATGCCGGGAATAAATCCATCGCGCCCATATCAAAGCCGAGTTGCTCCGCCGTGTAGTCGTGATCTTGGTCGGCGGTCACTGCCTGGGAGCGATCCAACCGGAAGGGGTTCGACGCGCCGGCTCCGTTCGCCGTATTCAAGTTGGGGTTGTTGTTCAACAGCGCGTTGGTGAATCCGTTTACCGTGGGCGTTCCGGCTTTGGCGTGGAACGCTGGTTCTCCCTTGGGATTTAGCGCAACAGGGTAGGTCCCAAAATAGTGGTCAAAGGAAATATTCTCGTTGAAAATGACCACGATGTGCTGAATGGGCATGTTTTTCGAAGTCGGTTGCGAAGCGGCCAATGCGGGCAAAGCGCTCGGTCCCAGGGCTGTGGTCAATGCTGTCAGTAAAGCCAGCATTTTCCTGGGGGTGGCTGATGCTCTGATTCGGTTGAACATATTCCTCCTCGTTCCTTCGGTCAATTCTCACCCCAGCGTTGAACGGGTAGTTGCCGAGGAATAGGAAGCCTAGACGGTCCGTATTTCGAGCCGGTGACACGATTGTTAAAGATATATGAATTTGAGACTGCAAGCTTCATCGATGGGCCCGGAAGGGTCATAACCGGTAGGGCAATCCTGCCAACCAGGCCATTTTCCCGCTTCGCTCCGTTAGTTGATTCGCGGCGGCAACCAGAGTGAGCTGCCCGGGCTCGAAAGACACTCTGTTCCGTTTTTGTAACAGCCGCTCACCTAAGAAGCAGAGCAACTCTCCATGTGTTAACAAAGGAATGCGGTAAACGGGCCATCGCAGCGCAGATCCAATCGAGGCCATCCCGCCGTTAGAAATTTACCGGGAGATTTACCGGAAAGAGGCGCGAAAGGAGCCACGACATGGGCATGCTGGCAGCCAGTTCTGCTTCGAGAACGGTAGCGGCTTTCAGTCGGGGAACAAGAGTGCTGGGCGAAAGAATATTGATTGTGGAAGACGAGAAAGAGGCTCGCGGAGTATTGCGCGATTATCTCGAGAACCGAGGGTATGAAATTACGACGGCCGAGACTTGCGCGCTCACAGAACAAATTTGGCGCACCAGTCGACCCGATGCCGCTATTCTTGACTACAGTCTGTCCGACGGCAATGCGCTCGAGCTTATACCTCGGCTGAAGGCCATTGATGCATCCATTCCCATTTTCGTCCTTACCGGATATGGCTCGATTGACTTTGCGGTGGAAGCTCTCAAGCTGGGAGCAGAACTCTTTTTGCCGAAGCCTGCGGAGTTGTCTGCGCTCTATCTCCTGATCCAACGCAGTCTCGAGAATCGCCGAAACCGTCGTCAGCAGTTGGCCGAACGGATCAGGAGCAGCCGGGGAATCGTGGATCCTTTCCTAGGCAAAAGTGACAGCGTGCGAAGACTCGCTGAGGTGGCTCATAAGCTTGCGTTGGCCGATAGCCCGGTCTTGATCCGGGGAGAAGCTGGCACCGGCAAGGGAACCATGGCGAAGTGGTTGCATCATAATGGTTCCCGAGCCAGCGAACTTTTTGTCGAGCTGAATTGTGGCGAGCTTCCGGGTAATCTGCTTGAGACGGAGTTATTCGCAGAGGCGCACCACTTTCTTGCCGGGACCCCGCAGAGGCAAGCCAGCTTGCTGGAGATTGCGCACAGGGGGACGGTTTTCTTGGATGAGGTTGAAAATGTAGACTCGCAGATCCAGCCGAAGCTGCTAAAAGTCATCGATGAGAAACAGTTTCACAAGCTCGGCGAAGTCTGTGATCGAAAAGTGGATGTTCGCTTTATT
Source organism: uncultured Acidobacteriota bacterium (assembly GCA_963762385.1). Taxonomy (GTDB): domain Bacteria; phylum Acidobacteriota; class Terriglobia; order Terriglobales; family Acidobacteriaceae; genus JABDBE01. The sequence goes on from CAVXKN010000004.1 coordinate 2,095,269, forward strand.
GCAGCCACCCAGCATGCCGCGGAACCGCATGTGTTGCGGAAGCATTTTCGGGACGATTCGCATTACCGCATCAGCTGGACTTCTCTTTCCCTTCCACCGCTGCGTGAACGAATGGAAGACGTTCCTATTCTGAGTGTCCACATCCTCGGGCAGTTGGCTGCGGATCTAGGGATCGCCAACTTGGAACTTGGCGGGGCTGCATTGCGAGCGTTGCATGGTTATTCGTGGCCGGGAAACATTCGGGAACTTAGAAATGTTCTGGAGCGCGTCTTGCTCGTCACCGGAACGGATATTTCGCCGGATCGGGACGCTCGTTTTGATGTGCTGCTCGAGCAATATGTATCGGGGATTGGTCGCTTTGGAACTCTGGAAGAGATGGAGCGCGATTACATTCAGCAGGTGCTTCGCAATGAGCACGGCCGGGTGCAATCCGCCGCCAGGAAGCTTGGCATCCCGCGGAGTTCTCTCTACCACAAACTGAAACAGTACAAGATGGAGCAATCGCGTCTGCAGTCAGCTTCGTGACACAGACGACCGGAAGCGCTCCGACTGCCCAGAGAGCGCTCGCTTCAAGGCGATGAAACAAGGTCGTGCTGATTGCAGCCCTACGCGCCGAAGCAATCAGCCCGCCAGCCAACTCACGCGATCACTGCCCGATCGAGCTCGCGACCGAAGAGAAAACATTGTTTGAGCTGCCGCCGATAAGCCGTATCGTTCCAACCACCAGAACAAGAATTACGGCAAGCATCACGGCGTACTCCGCTATATCCTGGCCCTGTTCCTCAGACCATAGCCGGTTCATCAACTTCTCCATTAATTGCCTCCATTGTGTGTGGCGCGCGGGTTAATAATGCCCGGACGGCACGCGCTTGTCAATTCAAAGTTGCATCCACACCGTGTTAATTCTTGTCGCTCAGCCAGCGCTCATCGCGCAAGCCATTTAGAATAAACGACGATGCGTTTCGTGCTCGAGTTCGAGAATGTCACGAAAGAGTATCGTAGCTTCGCCAGTAAGCGTCGCCTTCGCGCTCTCGACAGCTTCAGCCTAAACGTGGAGGCGGGAGAAATCTTCGGTTTCCTCGGACCAAACGGTGCGGGCAAGAGTACCGCAATTCACCTCGCCATGGGATTTATGCAGCCGACAAGCGGCAGCGGTCGTCTGCTTGGAGAACGCTTCGGCAATCCCGGAGCGCGCCGCCGCGTGGGCTTTCTCGCCGAGAGCGTTGCCCTCTACCATCGCCGTGCAGAACGCTTGGTCAGATTTTACGGTGCGCTTAACGGCATGGGGGGAACTGATCTTGAAAAGCGGGCGAGAGAGGTCCTCGAAATCGTGGGACTGCAGGATCACGCGAACCGTAATGCGGGAAAGTTCTCCCGTGGCATGTTGCAGCGCGTGGGATTGGCCCAGGCCATGGTCAACGATCCCGAACTGCTGATTCTCGATGAACCCACATCAGCCCTGGATCCGTTGGCGCGCGTTATGGTTCGTGAGTTGCTCCTCGCTGCGCGCAACGCGGGCAAGACCATTTTCCTCAGTTCGCATTTGCTTTCCGAAGTGGAGTTGGTGTGTGACCGCGTTGCCATGCTTCATCGCGGCAAACTGGCGCGTTTGGGGAGAACGGCCGATCTTCTTCAAGCCGGTGAGCAAACCGAAATTGTAGCCCGCGCCATCGCCCCGGCGCAGTTCGACGGCGCCACAGCGCGGGACGGTGTAGTGCGCTTCCTCGTGCCCACTCATACCCAACGTGCCGCCCTGGAAAAAATCTGGAACTTGGAAGGCGAAGTGATCAGCGTGAATCCAGTGCGCCGCTCCTTGGAAGAGATTTTCCTGGAAGTGACCGCCGAACCACCATCCCCGCTGTCGAAAGGTATTCAGTGAAACCGGTTCTGCTGATCGCAATCAATTTCGCTCGCGAGCAGCGTTGGCCGATTCTTACCCTGCTGCTCTGGGTCTTGCTGCTCGCGTTTCTTGGGCTGGTTACGGACATTCATCGCGAACGCGAAGACCTGCTCTTCGTCTTCAAACAGGACGCCGTATATGTGCTGGCATTCAGCGTTTTCTTCGGCGGCTCTGCCATCTACAACGAGCGCCGCTCCCGCCGCATTCTCGGAGTACTTTCTAAAGCAGTAGGGCGCCAGCAATATCTTTCCGGGCTCGTGCTTGGCGTAACCATCGCTTGCGCAGTTTATTGCTTCGCCCTTGGCATGACCGGAAGTTGGACACTTGGGGCTGCAGGTTTTTCCATCGCGCATGTCTGGTTTCTTATGATCTGCTTGCTCGCCGCCTGCGCGTTGGCCGGAACCGTAGCTCTGATGTTCTCTACTTTCCTGAACCCATTTTTCGCCGCCGGCGCCACCGCAATTGTGCTGGGCTTTCCGGCGCTAGCCGGTCATCTCCTGGGGCGGCAATGGGGCTATGTGATACCGGTGTGGGAACTCGGCGCTACAGTGATCAATTCTTCTTTTGACGCTCCGCGAACCGGTTCCTGGTTTCTTGTCGCATTGGCGGGAACAGAAACGATAGCATTCTGGCTGCTTTCTGCACGCATTTTTGCCTACGTGGATATCGCCGTCGCGGTTGAGTGAATGGCTAGCGTGCCCATTCAGCCGCGGTGCGTGCGGCATAGTCGAGCAGTCGTCCAGGAAGGACGCCAAGATAAATGGTTGCGACTAAACTGATTGCCAAAGCCGCTCCAAGTCCGACCGGAATGGGCGACACTGGAACGTCTTCTCGCGCTTCGCGCATATACATCACGACGATGAGCCGCAGGTAGTAGTAAGAAGCTACCGCGCTGTTGAGCACGCCGATAATCACCAGTCCGACCAGATTGGCCTGCAGCGCCGCGCTAAAGACGTAGAACTTGGCGAAGAAACCGCCGGTAATTGGAATGCCAATCAAAGACAAGAGAAAAATCGTCAGAATCGCCGCGAGCAAGGGACTGCGCCGTCCGAGTCCCTCGTAATCTTCCAGGCTGACATAACGCTCGTCCTCGCCGCTGATGTGGCTGATCACGGCAAATGCTCCGACGTTCATTGCCGCATAGGTGGCGGTATAAAACATCGCCGCAGGAATGCCGTTGTTCGGCAACGCGGCAAACGCAACCAGTAAATATCCGGCGTGGGCAATGGAAGAGTACGCCAACAGGCGTTTCACATTGTCCTGCACCAGGGCACCGATGTTGCCCAGAGTCATCGAAAGTGCAGCCACGACCCAGATCAACCAAAGCCGCCCCGGCGCGTCGGCTTCAAACATGATTCGCAGCAGCACTGCAAATACTGCCGCCTTGGGAGCGGTCGACATGAACCCGACGACTGGCGCGGGTGCGCCTTCATATACATCGGGAGTCCAGACGTGGAACGGAGCCGCTGCGACTTTAAAACCCAGTCCCACGAACATGAACGCCACTCCAACGTATGCAAGGACTGGGATATCCCTTGAGTGGAGGGCATCGGCGATAATCGTGATGCTCGTCGACCCCGTCGCTCCAAACATCAGCGCGACTCCATACAGAAAAAATGCAGTGGCAAACGAACCCAGCAGGAAATACTTGAGCGAAGACTCACTGCTGATGGCGGCGCGCCGGCGGAATCCCGCCAGAATGTAAGTGGAGATGGAAGAGATTTCCAGCGCAATGAAGATAAGAACCAGTTCTACCGCCGAGGACATCAGACTCATGCCCACTGCGCCAAACAACACCAACGCATAGTATTCACCACCGCGAATCCGCTGCACCTGCAGGTAATCGAAGGAGGTCAGTATCACAACCGCGGTTACTGCCGCGACCAGAAAATGGAAGAACACGCTAAAACTGTCCACCCGCACCATGTTCCAGAAGCCCAGCCCGGGATATTGCGATTGGAACAACGTCGCGACCAGCGCTGCCAACGAACCGACCAGCGCAATGATTCCCAGCGTCTTTTGATTACGGCGTTCGTCCAAGAAGGGATCGAGCAGCATCACGATCATGCCAAAAACCGCCAGCACAATTTCCGGCAGGATGCGAACGTAGTCCGCCGCCTGCGGAATCGCCTGCGTCATGTCGTTGGCGCTGTTCACCGGCCCACCATCTTGCTGGCGAATTGCGTGAAGGGCGCCAATGCAGTTTGTACAGCCGGATCAATCGCGTTCAGCCAGAGCAGGGGCGCGACGCCCATCACCAGAGCGACGACCGCTGCCGGCCAGAGCGCAGCACGTTCGCGTCCACTAAGATCGGGCAATGAGAGATTGACCGGGTGCGTGACTTTGCCGTAGAAAACCCGCTGATACATCCAGAGCAAATAACAAGCGCTCCAGATTACGCCCGTCGCGCCCAAGATTCCGTAGACCGCGCGATCGCGGAAAGCGCCACTCAGCACCAGGAATTCACCGATAAAACCATTGAGCAAGGGCAATCCCACGGATGCCAGCACGATGAATAGAAAAAACGTAGCGTAAACGGGCATCGGAGTGGCAAGGCCGCCAAACTCCGAGATCTCGTAAGTATGGCGCCGCTCATAGAGAATCCCTGCCAGCATGAACAGAGCGCCGGTGGAAACTCCATGCGCGAGCATGACAAAAGTCGCGCCGTCCAACCCCGCTTGGGTAAAGCTGAAAATCCCCAACACCACGAAGCCCAGGTGGCTGATCGAAGAGTATGCGATCAGTTTTTTCATGTTCGGCTGTACCATCGCGACCAGCGCACCGTAAACGATGCCGATCAGCGCCAGCACCATGATCCACGAAGCGTTGCTCCGCGACTGCTCAGGAAACAGGCCGAGATTGAAACGGAACATCCCGTATGTGCCCATCTTGAGCAGTACGCCTGCCAGCAGAACCGAGCCCGCCGTGGGCGCTTCCACGTGCGCGTCGGGCAGCCAGGTGTGGAAGGGGAAGACTGGAACTTTCACTGCGAACGCGACGAAGAACCCAAGAAAAAGCCAGATCGCCGCGCCGGAGAAGTTGTCAACTTGACCGTTATGAATTGCGCTCTGGATGCTGACAAAATCGAACGTTCCCGTTTTCGCATAAAGCCACAGGATCGCCGCCAGCATAAACATCGATGCGACCATGGTGTACAGGAAGAATTTCACGGCGGCGTATACGCGGCGTTCGTGGCCGTAAATGCCGATCAGTAAAGCCATCGGGATCAAAGTGGCTTCCCAGAAGAAGTAAAAGAGAAACAGGTCAAGCGCGACGAAAACTCCGATCAACGCCGTCTGCAAAACTAACAGCAGAATGAAAAACTCCTTGACTCGTTCGTGGATCGACTTCCACGAAATCAGCACGCACAGCGGAGTCAGAAACGTAGTCAACACCACCAGCCACATGGAAACGCCGTCTACACCCATGTGGTAATGGATATTAGGATTCGAAATCCAGAGATTGTTAACTTCGTACTGAAACGCGGTTTGCCCCCGCTGAAAATGCACCGGCAAATGCAAGGAAAGAACAAAATCGAGCAGCGAAACCACGAGCGCAAACAGACGAATATCCCGATCCCGCCGCGGAAAAAACAGTAACAACAGCGCGCCCGTCAGGGGAATGAATGTCACTAGCGTGAGCATCGAGTTATCCAGCGCTGTGCTCATCGTGTTCCCATCCAAACCATGTACGCGATCACCACGGCCGCTCCCGCAGCGATCCATCCGGCATAAGAGCGCAGATTCCCCGACTGCATGTGGCGCATGGTATCGGAAACTTCGCGTGCGCCCTCGGCGCTGTTATCCAGGGTCGCATCGATTACATCCCGATCGACGCCCTGCCATAGAATTCGCGTCGAGCCGTCGATGAGAGGCCTCACGAAAACAGCCGCGTAAATCTCATCCACGTAGTATTTGTGTACGACTGCTTCGTAGAAACCGCCCAACGCGTGCGCAATCTCCTGCGGCAACTGCGGCCGCCGGAGATACAACAGCCAAGCCAGAAATAATCCGGAGGCGGCAGCAAAAACTGAAATGGCCGTGAGAAGCATTTCAGAACCACCCTGCTCCTTCGGTTCAGGCGCGGGCGTGGCTGCGGCAACGTCCTCGGGTGAATACGCAGTCACGCCAGTATGAAGCGCCGGCGAAAGAAACTTGTCGAAGCGCTCGGCTCCGATCCAACCACCGCAAACCGAAAGCACCGCCAAAATGACCAGCGGGATGAGCATGACCTTCGGACTCTCGTGAATGCCGCCATGGCCGTGCTCGTGTGGCGCGGGCGCCCCCGCCTGCGTGCCGCTGACCACTTGCAAATGATCGCCGCCGTGAGCTTCAGCTTCGCCGCGGTATTCCCCGAAAAAGGTCAGAAACCAGAGCCGGAACATATAAAAAGATGTTAAGAAAGCCGTGAACACGCCAATTGCCCAATAGACCGAGCTTCCATAAGGGCTCGAGAAAGCCTTCCACAAAATCGCGTCTTTGCTGAAGAAACCCGCGAACGGAGGAAACCCCGCGATCGCAAAAGTCGCCGCCGTCATCGTCCAGAACGTCCACGGAATGTAGTGCCGCAGCCCGCCCATTTTGCGCATGTCTTGCTCGCCGCCAACCGCATGGATCACCGAGCCAGCCGCCAGAAATAGAAGGCCTTTGAAGAACGCGTGAGTCATGAGGTGAAAGATCCCCGCTGAATACGCGGCTACGCCACAAGCCATGAACATGTAGCCGAGTTGCGAGATCGTCGAATAGGCAAGAACTTTCTTGATGTCGGTTTGGCAAATACCAATTGTTGCGGCGAACAAAGCCGTCAACGTTCCAATAATCGCAACCACCATCAAAGCCTGCGGCGCGCGGTCAAAAACCACGTGCGACCGCGCCACCATGTATACCCCGGCCGTCACCATGGTTGCTGCGTGGATGAGCGCCGAGACAGGCGTTGGACCTTCCATAGCGTCCGGCAGCCAGACATAAAGCGGAATTTGGGCGGATTTCCCGGCTGCGCCCACCATCAGCAACAGCCCGATTGCAGTCAACAAGCCGGCCCCAGCGGTTTCAGCGGGCATCTCGCCCACGATCCGAAACACCTGGGCAAAATTGAGCGAGCCAAAATGCTTGATCATCAGAAAGAGCGCGATCAAGAATCCGAAGTCGCCAATACGGTTGACGATGAATGCTTTCTTGCCGGCCGAAGCCGCCGAATCTTTGGTGAACCAGAATCCGATCAATAGGTACGATGCTAGCCCCACACCCTCCCATCCGATAAACATCAGCAGGTAGTTACTGGCGAGTACGAGGGTCAGCATGAAGAACATAAACAGGCTGAGGTAGGAGAAGAACCGGTAGAATCCGCCCTCTTCCCACATATAGCCGACGGAATAAATGTGAATCAAGAATCCGACGCCCGTTACCACCAGCAGCATTACCAGCGAAAGTTGATCGAGATAAAAAGCGAAGTCGACCTGAAAATCGCCAGCGCGTATCCAAGGCGCCAACTTCTCCACATGCGGCAAAGTCAAAGAAGAATACTGAGCGGCGATCCACAGGGCCATGACAAACGCCGCGCCGCAAAATCCGAGGGCGATTGCCAAGACGGTCTGCCGCGAAAAGCGCTTGCCGAACAGGCCATTGATGGCAGCGCCGACCAGCGGCAGCACCGGAATCAGCCAGAGATAAAGGTTCGGCGTCATAGTTTGAGCAGGTTTATCCGATCCACGTTGAGAGTCTCGCGCGTGCGGTATACCGCAATGATGATGGCCAGCCCTACCGTCGCTTCCGCCGCCGCCACGACCATCACAAAGAAGACAAAGACTTGCCCGCTGAGCGCGTGCCACTGCGCCGCGAATGCGACGAACGACAAATTCACTCCATTGAGCATCAGCTCAATCGACATAAAGACGGTGATGATATTGCGCTTGATCAGAAACCCGGTGACGCCGCAGGCAAACAGAATGCCGCTGAGGATCAGGTAATACGAAAGCGGTACCATCAGCCCTCCCTCTTGTCGGGTTGCTTGGACTCAGCATGGCTGGCCAAAACTACGGCGCCCATGATCGCAATCAGCACCAGCACCGACGTGACTTCAAATGGCAGCAGAAAATCATGGAAGAGCAACCATCCGATTACTTTGGGAGGGCCCGGAAGCGCACCGACCGCGACGTTTCCCGTGCCCGATCGTGCGACGAGAACCCAGGCCACGAGCACGCTGCCGATCAGTACGCCCGGAACCCCGAATAGCATTGCCACGCGGCTGCCTTTAGTTCGCTCTTCCTCGCCAGCATTTAACAGCATGATGACGAAGACGAAAAGAACCATGATTGCTCCGGCGTAGACAATCACTTGCACCGCCGCGACAAATTCCGCGCCCAAGAGCAAATATTCCACGGCGAGCGAACCCATCACCACTACCAGCGACAGCGCGCTGTTGATCGGGTGCCTCTGCACCAGCAGGTTCACCGCGCCGGCAACACAAACTAAACCAAACACCGAAAATACGAGCAGATGAAGCATTTTGTTTTTGCGTTACGCTCTCAATGCCACTATCAAAGCCGTGATCACAAGATTTGCGATGGCTAGCGGGAGCAGAAATTTCCATCCGAAGGCCATCAACTGGTCATAGCGGAAGCGCGGCAACGTGCCGCGAACCCATATATAAAGGAACAGAAACGCGAATATCTTGACCGCAAACCAGAACAGCGGCAGGATTGCCTGCAGAATAGGCGGTCCGAAGCGATGCGGCCCATGCCATCCGCCTAGAAACAGTAACGTCGCCAGACACGCCACCGTGATCATGTTGGCATACTCGGCCATGAAGAACATGGCGAATTTCATGGCGCTGTACTCGGTGTGGTATCCCGCTACGAGTTCAGTTTCGGCCTCCGGCAAATCGAATGGAATACGATTGGTTTCCGCATACGCCGCCATCAGATAGATAAAAAACGCCACGATCTGTCCCTGGAAAATATTCCAGCGTGGAATGAAACCCCAAAACGTTCCACTCTGCGCATCTACGATTTCCCGCAGATTGAAACTGCCCGCCATTATCAGCACACCCACCAGCGACAAGCCGAGTGAGATTTCATAACTCACCATCTGGGCGCTGGCGCGCAATCCACCGAGCAAAGAGTATTTGCTGTTCGAGGACCATCCTGCCAGCGCGACACCGTACACACCTAGCGAGGTGATGCCCAGCACGATAAGCAAGCCGATGTTGACGTCGGTGATCTCCAGTGGCGTGTGGATCCCAAACACCGTAATCCAATTGCCGATGGGAATGACCGAAATAGAGGTCAGCGCGAAAATCAGCGCAATCATCGGGGCCGCAATGTACAGCGGCTTGTAGACGTGCGGCGGCAGCAAATCTTCTTTAAAGATAAATTTCACTCCGTCTGCCAGCGGTTGCAGCAGACCAAACGGGCCAACCCGCGTGGGCCCCCAGCGATTCTGAATGTGGCCCACGACCTTGCGCTCCAGCCAAACCGTATAAGCGACCGCCGTGAGCAAGACGCCGAGCGCGATCGCGATCTTAATGACGGAAACGAGAATGAATACGCTTAGGCTCAACGATGTAGTTTCCCTGACCTATTTTGCAAAACTCTAGCGCCGGAGTCCCGGCAGTCGCGGGGGCGTCTCGCCCGCGCACCAATCCGTCTAGGCGAATGCTTCAACCAAGGTTCAGTCGGCAGCAACTTCTGCGTCCGCCGGTTGCTTGTGACGGTTCTCAATTACCGAATTCAAAGTGCGGGAATAACGGCCCAGTGTGCCCGAGCTGAAAAGATTATCCTGCGCCGGCACAATCAACTTCGGATCATGCAAAGCTCCGGGCCCACTCGAGGACAAAGTCGTATGCTGATCGTTGCCGGCCAAAATATTCATCCGGGGAACATCGTAGCCGGGTACCAAGCGCTGAATCTCATCCAGAATTGCCATGGGATCGAACGGGCTCATCTTCGGTTCGAGTCCGTTGGCCTCAAGCCATACCGCATGCCGGTCGGCTTCCCCGGATTGCGCCCCGCGTGATTGCCCCATGTCCGCGCCGACTCCTTTTCCAAACGGCACCAACCGCCGAACATCGAAACCCATCGCGCCGGCAATACGCACGATCATTTCGAAATCTGACTTTGTGCCCGTGACTTCGCCGGCCTTCTTCACCAACTGCAGGTCACCACAAGTGTTGGTAAAGGTTCCGGATTTCTCATACGCGTTCGCGGCAGGTAACACCACATCCGCAATCACGGCAGTTTCGGTCAGGAACATGTCCTGCACCACTACAAAACCATTCGAGAAGACAAAGGGATCGATAGCGGACTGCTCGACGGGATTCGCGCCCACCACGTAAAGCGCTTTCAGATTTCCGGCTTTCGCGTTTTCCACCATCTCAGGTAGAGTCAAGCCGGGTGCTCGCGGAATGGTGGCCCACTCTTCGTGAAACTTGCCCGCATCCGCAACCCGCTGATAGCCAGGAAGCAAGTCTGGATAGAGCCCCATGTCGGCGGCGCCACGAGAGTTGGCGTAGTCACTCAGGCAAGCAATTTTCGCACCTTGAATGCCCGAAGCGAACTTCACCACCGAACCCATGTCCGCGCCCCGGATCTCGGATCCAAAAATAATCACGAGGTTCGTTTCGCCACGTAGTTTGTCGCGCAATGCGATCCAGGCGTCGCGGCTCGCGTCTTCGCTCGAGATTACGTCGACAGCTGCGTCATCGCCAGCGAGAAACGCGGCGAGTTTTCCTTCCGACCCGGCCGAAATCTGGATGAAGCTGGCCGCTTGCCGGCGCAGCTTGATGGGCTGCGAATTGATCACGTATAACCGTGCGCGATGCAGCCGGACATTGTTCCGAATCTGCCACGCCAGCAAAGGGTGCTGCTCGGTGGGGTCATTGCCGATCAGCAAAATCGCGGGCGCATTGAACACGTCCCGCATGGTAGCCGTTGCTTCTGGTTTTCCCGCGAGCGCTGCAGCCAGAGCAGGGAAGTCAGCTGTACGATGGTGGTCGATGTTGTTGGTACCAAGAACTACACGGGCGAACTTCTGCAAGAGATAATTTTCTTCGTTCGTGGTGCGGTTCGAGCCGAAAACTCCGATGGCCCGTCCACCGGATTGCTCGCAGACTTCCTTGAACCGTTTTCCGATCAGTTCAAAGGCTTCTTCCCAGGTCGACGGCGTCAAGCGGCCGTTCTTGCGGATCAACGGTTCTGTCAGCCGGTCTTCGTGATGCGCGAAATCGAAAGCGTAACGGCCCTTGATGCAAAGAAAATCGCCATTGATTCCGCTTTTGTCGCGATTGTCTCCGCGCACAATCTCCATGCCGGTATCGGAGCGGCGCACGCCCAGAGTCGTTTTGCAGCCGTCGGCGCAGTGGGTGCAAGTCGTGCCCACGTGCTTCATCTCCCAGGGACGCGTTTTGTAGCGATATGCGCCGGACGTGAGCGCACCCACGGGGCAAATGTCGATGCACATGCCGCATTCTTCGCATTCAAGATGGTCGTCCTGATTAGGCGCGATGATCGAACTCACGCCGCGGTTTTGCACACCCAGAGCCCAAACATCCATGCTCTCGCCACAGACCCGGACGCAGCGATAACACAAGATGCAGCGCGGCCGGTCGAAAAAGACCACGGGCGACCACTGCTGTTCTTCCTTATGATTCTTGGCGTCGATGTATTTCGATTCGGCGGCGCCGTAGGAGAAAGTCATGTCCTGCAGTTCGCATTCGCCACCCGCATCGCAAACCGGGCAATCGAGCGGATGGTTGCCCAACAGCATTTCCACCATGCTCTTGCGCGCCTGATGAATTTCCGGCGTATCGGTGGAAACGATCATGCCCTCGCCGATCACCGTCGTACACGCCGTCTGTAGCTTGGGCATTTTTTCGATCTTGACCAGGCACATGCGGCAAGCGCCCTGCAACGACAGATTTGGATAGTAGCAAAATGAGGGCACCTCGATGCCTACGCTTTTGCAGGCCTCAATTAGCAGCGTCCCGGCGGGAGCCGTGACTTTCTTGCCGTCTACCGTAATGTTTACGTCAGCCATAAGAAATTTGGGAATTGAGTAATCGGGTAATTTTGTAATTGAAAAGCCGTCTGTTTCAAATTGCCAAATTACTCAATTGCTAAATTACTCAATCAACTCACACCAAGACCTCGCCGCGGTCAGTCGCATGCGCCTTTTCAAACGGACACGATCGGCCTTCCAGGTGATCTTCAAATTCTTTCCGGAATTTCTTCACGATGGAAATCGTCGGCATCGCCGCGGCGTCGCCCAGGGGACAGAAGGTGCGTCCCAGCATGTTTTCAGACAGGTACTGGATATTGTCGATGTCTTTCTTGACCCCACCGCCGTGGTGAAATCGAGTCAGCGTCTTCTTCAACCAGTCCGTGCCTTCGCGGCAAGGAATGCACCAGCCGCAACTCTCGTGCTGATAAAACTTCATAATCCGCAGAGCGAATTTCACCATGCAGGTGGTTTCATCCACGACTACCACGCCTCCGGAACCGAGCATCGTTCCCGCTTTCATCATCGAATCAAAATCCATGGAGACATCGATCTCGCTAGCCGTCAAAACTGGACAGCTCGATCCGCCCGGAACTACAGCCTTCAACTCGCGCCCATTAGAAATGCCGCCGCCTACCTCGTAGATCATCTTCTTGAGGTTGTAGCCCATGGGCAACTCATAAACGCCGGGACGATTCAAATGCCCGCTCAAACAGAACAATCGGGTCCCACCATTCTTCGGTGGTCCTAACTTGGCAAACCATTCTGCGCCGCCAAGTAGGATATGGGGCACGCTGGCCAGCGTCTCGGCGTTGTTGATGACGGTTGGCCCACCCCACAGTCCGACCACAGCTGGAAACGGCGGTCGGATTCGCGGAATGCCCCGCTTACCCTCGAGCGATTCCATCAGCGCCGATTCTTCGCCCACTTCATAAGCGCCCGCGCCGCCGTGCCAGTAGACTTCGAAGTCGTAACCGCTGCCGAAAATGTTCTTGCCCAGAAATCCGCGCGCATAGGCGTCTTTGATCGCCTTCTGCATGATCTCCAAGAGATAGCGGTACTCGCCGCGAATGTAGATGTATCCAGCGTGCGAGCCCGTGGCAATTCCTGCGATCACCACGCCTTCAATCACCGAGTGTGGATCGTGCTCGAAAATCAGACGATCTTTGCAAGTGCCGGGTTCGCTCTCATCGCCGTTGCACAAAATGTATTTTGGCTTCGCGGATTGCTTGGGGACGAACGACCATTTCATTCCGGTGTTGAATCCAGCCCCGCCGCGCCCCCGCAGGCCGGAATCTTTCACCAGATTGACGATGGCATCCGGCTGCATCCCCAGCGCCTTCTGGACGGCCTTGTAGCCGTCGAGCTCCAGATAGCGATCGATATTGGTCGCGCCTTTGCCAAATCGCTTGGAGACGACTTTCACTTCGTCGGGATGGGAAACGAGGAATGCCATTTTGTAATTGGGTAATTGAGTAATCGGGTGATTAATTCCAACATTACCCGATTGCTCAATTTCTCAATTCTTTTTGTATCCGTCTAGGACCTTGTCCATCTTCTCCGCAGTCAGGTTCTCGTGGAAGTCATAATTCACCTGCACCGCCGGGGCCCAGCTGCACGCCCCGATGCACTCCACTTCCTCGAGCGAGAACATTCCGTCCGGCGTCGTGCCTTTGTGTCCGATCCCCAACTTCGTCTTGCAGTGATCGAGAAGCTCTTCGCCCCCGCGAAGCATGCAAGCAATGTTGGTGCAAACCTGGACGTTGAACTTGCCTCGAGGCTTAGTCGTGAGCATGGAGTAGTAGCTGATCACGTTGTTCACTTCAAGGTCGGTCAACTCCAACCGCTGCGCAATCTCATGGATGACGTCCTGGTTCAGATAGCCGACCTCGTCCTGCGCGTAGAGAAGCGTCGGAACGAGCACAGACCGCTTCGTTGGATAGTGCGTCAGCATGTCGGCGAAGCGCGCTTCGAATTGATCCGAAAATTTCATCGTCTACCGGTCAATCTCGCCGAGCACAATGTCTATGCTGCCAATCGCCGCCACGACATCAGCCAGCAGTCGCCCCTCGCACATCTTCGGCAGCAATTGCAGGTTCGCCAGGCACGCTGCCCGCATATGCACGCGATATGGCTTGGCCGTTCCGTCGCTTACCACGTAATACCCCATTTCGCCGCGCGGCGATTCCACGGCCTGATAAACCTCGCCCGCCGGAACCGCAAAGCCCTCGGTAATGATTTTGAAGTGATAGATGAGAGCTTCCATCTGCGTCTTCATCTTCTCGCGGTCGGGCAGCACAACCTTCGGCGCATCCGCTTTGATCGAACCTTCCGGCATTCCGTCGAGCGCTTGCTGCACGATGCCAATCGATTCGCGCAACTCCTGCACCCGGCAAATGTATCGGGCAAACACATCGCCTTCCTGCGCAACCGGCACTTTGAACTTGAAATTCTCGTAGCCCGAGTAAGGCATATCCCGGCGGAGATCGAAATCGACGCCGCTGCCTCGCAACGTAGGCCCGCTTGCGCCTAATGCAATAGCATCTTCGGCCGTAATCCGCGCCACGCCTTTCGTCCGCATGGTCCAGATGGGATTTCCCGTCAGCAGGTTCTCGTACTCGTCCACCTTAGAAGGGAAGCGGTTGGCGAAGTCCCGCACTCGGTCAAAGAATCCCAGCGGCGGCTCCAGCGCCACGCCGCCGATCCGGAAATATGAAGTCATCATGCGCTGGCCGCTGATCGCCTCAAACAAACGCAAAACATCCTCACGCTCGCGGAAGCAGTAAAGAAAAACCGTAAGCGCGCCAATATCCATGGCGTGCGTTCCGAGCCACACCAGATGCGAGTTGATGCGGGTCAACTCATTCATCATTACCCGCAGCCACTGCGCCTTCGGAGGGATCTCCAACCCGAGCAGTTTCTCGACCGCCAACACGTAACAAAGGTTGTTGGTCATGGGGCAGAGGTAGTCGATGCGGTCGGTGAGCGGCACTACCTGCTGATAAAACTTGGCTTCACAAGTCTTTTCGATCCCGGTGTGCAAATACCCGATATCGGGCATGAGGCGCACCACGGTTTCGCCGTCAATCTCAAGAATCAGGCGCAACACTCCGTGCGTCGACGGATGCTGAGGGCCCATATTCAGGATCATGGTCCGATCCTGACCGGGTTCGAGCACGGGCGTGGAGGTCATGTGGGCCATAATTAGCGATAGCCCTCCACCGGATAGTCTTTGCGCAATGGATGACCTTCCCAATCTTCCGGCATCTGAATGCGCCGCAAATAAGGATGCCCGGTAAAGCGAATTCCGAACAGGTCGAAAACCTCTCGCTCGAAATAATTCGCCGCTGGCCAAACCGAGGTGACCGATTCCACCGCCGGACTGTCGCTGTCCAATC
Organism: uncultured Acidobacteriota bacterium; assembly: GCA_963762385.1. Classification (GTDB taxonomy): domain Bacteria; phylum Acidobacteriota; class Terriglobia; order Terriglobales; family Acidobacteriaceae; genus JABDBE01. The sequence goes on from CAVXKN010000004.1 coordinate 2,110,559, forward strand.
GCACCTTCAGCCGTACCCGTTCCTTATTGGGAATCGACAGTAACGAGTACACGACCTCGAAGCATGGCTGCGAAGGATACCAATCCACGCAAGTCACATCCGAAAGAAAATTAAATGGACAAGTCGGATCGTCGCGCAAGATCACGCAAGCTTCGCGGATGCAAGAGCGCTCGATGTAGATGGTCATCTCGTCGCGATCAAACTTCGCCGCTTCGACCGCAGCCGAGTTCCACGAGCGTAGCCGTACCACTGCGGGGTGGTCCTTCAGCGCCTCAAGGTCGGTGATGGCGGGAGTCAGCGGCATTAAACCTCGCCTCTCCGCGTCGACGGAGTACCCCAGTCCAGCACACCCTTTTTCCAAATGTATACGAAGCCCACCAGAACGATGCCGATATAAACCAGCATCTCCCAGAAACCAAACATCTTAAGCTCGCGCAGGATGACCGCCCAGGGATATAGGAAGACGGCTTCCACGTCGAACAGAATAAAGAGCATGGCCACCAGGTAGAACTTGACCGAGAAGCGCTCGCGCGCGTCCCCGACTGGGGTCATTCCACATTCATACGGAGAAAGTTTGGCCCGCGTAGGCCGACGGTAACCAATAAACCAGGAAAGCAACACAATGGCGGAAGCCAAAGCACCTGCTACGATGAAGTGAATCAATAATGGCAGGTAGCGAGCGAAGTAATTGTCGGGCATAAAAGAGCTATATATAATTCGCAGCCAAGCATTAACTTTAAACTTCTAGAGTAGATTTCGCGGATAGGAGTGTCAAGCGACGGCGCGAATTTGTGATGATTTTTTAACATACTTTGCGGATTGTTGCCGATGGTTGAGTAGGATTGGGTCAGCATGATTTTTGGCTTCAACACCGATGTCAAGCACGAGGACACGGTTTACCACGTGCAGAGCGAAGCGCGCGAGAGTGAACTGCTCTTGCAGACGCAGGTCTTCGTCCGCGGACGCTGCATTGGCAAGCGCGCTACTTCCTACGCCGACAAGGCCGCCCAGTCCGGCTTTACCGACCAACAGAAGGAGCAGATTCTGCGCGATCAGCACCGTCTCGTGCTCGACTCCGTCCGCGACGGACGGGTGGAGGGCGTTCTCGACAAGAGTGTTGCGCCCGAAGTGCTGGCCGCAATTAAAGAACTCGATGTGTTGTGGCTCAACGCGGGCTCGGTGCATTCGGATCGCAATCTGACTCTGCGCCTGCGCGTCACCGAAGGCGGCGCGGCAGTCGAGGGCGCGCGGTTGACGGTTCGCTTTGCCCGCCCTAACGCGGCTCCCTTCTATACGCAGGTGGTTACCGGCACCGACGGCGACGCCGAGATGAACATCGATGTCGATGAATCCTCACTCCCGGATTCCGCCGTGCTCGTTCAGGCCAACTACTCCGGGCGCACCGCAACCCGCAAATTCCAGTTGCGCAAAGTAGAAGCGTAGTTTGCCCGCTTCGCTTGCCGTCACCGTGTTCTTACTGCGAAAACCCAGATAACATGAAATTGCAAATCAATGGCGAGGCTCGGGATTTCAACCCTCCACTTACCCTCGCCGGTCTTGTCGATCAACTGGGGATGAAGACGGATCGCGTGGCTATAGAATTGAACCGAAGCATCGTTGCTCGCGATCAGTGGGCAAAAACCAGCTTGGCCGAAGGTGACCGCTTGGAGATCGTGCATTTTGTCGGTGGCGGCAAGCTTTCTGAACCTGAGAACTGAGAACCAAGAACTGGCAACCGGAAGTCGCAGCCTTCGAAAGCCCTCTATCGATAGTGGCTTAACGAATATTCCTGCGCCAAAGTGGACGGTTTAGACTCCGTTGGCTGCGTCCCGCTTTAGCCCCTGAGCAAATACTAAGCAAAATCCGGCCGAGGGAACTCGTCTAGTCACCCCTTGTTGCAGAAATCCACAGTTGACACGCGCCCGTCCATGCCTAGAATGTTTCAAACATATAGCTCCTGGATTGTTTGAAACATTTTCGGTCTCGGCATGCAGCAATCGTTCACATCTCGCGACGTGGTCTCACTAACCGGCATCACCCCACGGCAATTGCAGTGGTGGGATGAGCGACGGATCGTCGTGCCGGCGCGCGAAGGTCGGCGTCGCCTGTATTCCATGGAAGATCTCGCCGAGGTTGCCGTGATCTGCGAATTGCGGCGCCGGGGATTCTCTTTGCAGCGGGTTCGCAAGGTCATGCGCTTCCTGCAGCGGGAGTTTGGCAAGCGCCTGGCTGAGACCGTCAGCGGCACGTCTGAATATCACTTGCTCACTGACGGCAAGACTTTGTATCTCGAAACTTCGCCCAGGCAGATTGTGGACATCTTGAAAAACGCGCGCCAGCCCATGCTGACGATTTGTCTGAGCGACACGGTGCGGCAGGTGCGCGCCGAAATCCGTGCTAAAAAAAATAGTGGCACGAGTCGATCGAGTTCATTGCGCAAGCTAAGACAGGCTTCATAAGCAGGGAAGTTTGGTTCCACATAGTGGCCCCATAAGGAGGCAAAATGGTTGGAGAACTCGACGTCCTAAGCCAATGGATTCCTGAACAGATGATCCCCGGCACCATCTTCGTGCTGGAAAACGCCGGCCGCGTCGGAGAAAAAGACGACCCCTACTGGGCCGTGCTTTCCTGCCCCGAATGCGGCACGCTGGGCCTGATCACGCGCAAGCAACTCGCTGGACTGCTGCCGGTAATCTGCGGCTCCAGCCAGTGCCCCGCGCAGTTCTTCATCAACGACAGCCAGGTGGTGAGCCGAAAGCCGTTCTGACGCCGCCAGAATTAGGGATGGCTGTCGGCTGCTCTCCCCGCGCGTCGTCCAGGTCCTTTGACGGCTTATTCGCAGACTGCACATGTTCTGGTGCAGAATTTCTCTCAAAAAAATCACTCAATTCGGCCCAAAATATAGAAAACAAAGGACCGAAAAAATTCCGCCTTGTAGATCTATGGTTCTTAAGGTAGTTACAGGCAAAATATTCTAAATATTGGGGCTAGCGTTGCTGTCCGGCCTACTCCGCCTACGCTCTGGACGACAGCAAAGCGCCGGACGAAGGTTTTCGCCTTCGTCCTGTTGGTCAGGCTCAGCCGTTGGCGTATGGAGTGAACACAGTGGCCAAGAGTTGCGCCCTGGTCAGGTTGTCAAAGAACTCGGTTATCTCATAGATAACCTGCGCTGTTCCATAGTATCAGGGGCGAGGGAACGAGATCAAGGGGAAAGTGGATGGGCCTGAGGACAGTTCCCGAAATGGGAAAACGTAAAGTGCGCGAACTATGTGGGTCTGATGGCGCAAGACGAATCTATAGCTATGACATCTGGGGCTGTCTCCTTCGGAATATGGCGAAGCCCAGGTTAGCGCCCGAAGAACGGGTGTTACGAGCCTGAATATACAAGGAACGGGCGCGGACCTGGGCGCCAGGGTTGCTCTTTCAAATCATCCACTCATTCTTGCTGCGTGGCGGCCTCGGGTCGTTAGGCGTGGAGATTAACTCGGGGTTCTTTAGGAGATATTTGCGCACGCCAGTTGGCATCTTGAAATAACCGATACCGCCCACCTGCTGTATTGGCGTGAGCAGTCTATCGTGGACGAGAGAGTTGATTTCCATTCGGCGCACAGACCACGATTCCACTCCATTCTCAGCCTCGACATGCCATTGCAGGATGTGCTTTTCCGCGGTGGTCAGCGAGTGAAGACGCTCGATGCATTCTCTTTTTCCACGATAGAACTGCAATCTCTCGTTGGCTGCGCGATAGCCCCATTGAGTTGGAAATGTAAGTGTGTAGAAGCCCGAAAGCAACAGCAGCACCCAAATCCACGCTTTGTACTGTTGGGCAAGCGGTGACACACCGGGAAGGAGGCGCGCCCCAAAGAGGATTGTGGCGGAAACCAGAAAAACCGTTGCGGCAACCCGCGGGGATAGAAATATCCGCTCGAATGCCTTGACAAACGTTTCGACGCCGCTAGGCATTTTCTCCGGCCCCAACCTCTTTCGGCTCCTTGCTGTCGTCAGGCAGCAGGAATATCACGATGAAAAGCACGCTGGCGTAGAACGACATCCACCACATCGAAGCGCCCTCAGGCGAAACCGCCCCCGCGTAGCTAAATATGTCGCCGTAGTGTCCCCTGTGGCGTGCATATTTCAGCATGTCCTCAAGGATTGTGTCCGGCTGATAAAAAATCTGAGTCTCAAAATCACTCGGCACGCGCAGGCCCGTTGAAAAATAGTGAAGGCCGAACATTATTCAGGCGTATCGCCTCGCGGAACACATCGAATGCGCGCTTTGCGCCATCGTCTAGTTCGTTAAGGGCATTGTTGTGCGTCTCGCACAGGATTTTTGCTACGAGGTTTGCGAGACCGATGCACTTTGGCTCATTCAAACACCACGGGAAACCCTGAACCATGATTTCATCGGTGTTAAACAAACCCTGAGATATTGTGTGCTCGCGCGACATCTTTTGCGAGCAATTGCCCAGGCACTTTGCCCAGCAGCCTTTCGGCACGGGTTCCGTTGCGGTTGCTGACATAGCGAAAAATTCATCATACATCTCTTCGCCATCTATTCCCTATGGGACGGGTGCCGCATTCAAGCCTGGGCGCTGGCCCACCTTTACGTTCCTTGTAAAGGCGGGAACGATGAGGTTGGCGGTCACGGGTGGAAAGTCGGGAGGCTGGCTGTATTGGTCCCCACCTTTGCAAAACCCGCAAAGGTGGGCCAGCCTCCCGATGCACACTTAAACAGCAGGTCCCTCCACTCCACAGATCATCGCTTTGCGATGATCTGTTCCGGTCGGGATGACAGAGTTGAGACGGGATGACAGAGTTGGGGGAAGACGTCCGATGGTCAACGGTCAAAATCCCCACCCTAACGTCGCGGAACCAGAGCGAGGATAGGATCGGAATATTTCTGCGACGTTAGGATGGGGCACCCGGCGCGTGACTTCAAAGCTGCGATTTCGCTCGGTCCAGCAGCACCGGCACCTGCTCGACAATTTCGATGTTGAATCCTTCGAGCGCCGGCACTTTTCTGGGATGGTTGGTTAGCAGGCGAATGCGCCGTAGATTCAAATCCGAGAGAATCTGCGCTCCAATGCCGATCTCGCGCTGCGTCTTACGCTCGCTTTCCGGCAGCGACGGCAGACGCTTGTCGCGATGGAAGGTGAGCATCTTTCGCTCGCCGATGCTCTCGACCGAAAAGCCCTTCGAAGTCTGATGCAGATAAATCAGCGCGCCCCGGCCTTCGCGCGCAATGACCTGCATGGAGCCCTCAATGGTCGCGTGACAATCGCAAGCTGTCGATCCGAAAACGTCGCCCATCATGCAATGGGAATGCATGCGCACCAGCACCGGCTCGCTGCCACTTTCAATATCGCCGCGCACCAAAGCGACGTGCGATTCGCCGCCGTCCACTTCGCTCTCATAGGCAATCAGGCGGAACTCTCCGTAACGCGTGCCAATCAACGCTTCGCCGACGCGATGCACGTAGCGCTCGTGCTGCATGCGGTAGCGGATGAGTTCGGCAACCGTCAGCATCTTCATGTCGTGGGTTTTGCAGAACTCAATCAGGTCGGGAATGCGCGCCATGGTGCCGTCGTCGCGCATGATCTCGCAGATCACTCCCGCGGGAACCATTCCTGCCATGCGGGCGAGATCGACCGAGGCCTCGGTCTGGCCGGCGCGCACCAGCACTCCGCCTTTGCGAGCCTCTAGCGGGAAGACGTGTCCGGGACGCGCCAGATCCGAAGGCCGCGTGGCGGGATCGATCGCAACCTTTATAGTACGGGCGCGATCGTAGGCTGAAATTCCGGTGGTCACGCCGTCGCGGGCATCAATGGCTTCGCAGAACGCGGTCCCGTAGTTCGATGTGTTCTCGATACTCATAGGACCGATGCGCAAATGGTCCAACCGCTCTTCGGTCATGGCCAGGCACACCAAGCCGCGACCATATTTCGCCATGAAATTGATGGACTCGGGCGTGACTTTCTCGGCGGCGAGGGTCAGATCGCCTTCGTTCTCGCGATCCTCGTCGTCGACCACCACGACCATGCGGCCGGAGCGAATCTCTTCGATAGCGGTCGGGACGTCGGTAAATGCCGATTGGGGCGTCATTCCAGTGTGATTGTAGCAAAAGCGCTTGCGGGACACTGCGCGGTTGCGTGAGGAGAAACAAAGGGTCGCCCGCGGGCGACCCTCAGCCTTTTTATTCCTGTCTTGTTAGAGCGTGGATTCGATCTCGAAACCCCAAGCCTCAAGCAAAGGCTCCGGGATGTACTTTGAATTCTTATTCCGCCGAGCCCACTCGCGCAACCGGGTGGAGCGCAGGTACTGGTCCGGGGAAAGTTTATACTCACGGACCACTTGCTCGAATTCGGTGATGGTTGGGGTAATCGGCCCAATAGGTTCCGGCTTCCCCCAGTTCGGATTTCCGCGTCGCTTAGCCATAAATATAACGCCTCGTACGTGAGATAAACTTACACTGGTAAAAAGTTAGATTCACTCATCGGGCAGAGGGATTCACTCCTCTGCTGACGGCTAACAGATCACATCCAGCCCCATACAGCTCGCCCGTTAGACTAACCGGAAGACTTTGATTCTATGGGTGTTTTTCCCAAAAGTCAACAACAATCGTAGGTATGGGTTGAACCATTTCGATGTAAATAAGTGATGGCTAAGGACATTCGGGCCGCTGGACCGGCGCACAGCTGTACGAGATACGGACACGGCTGCAGATCCATGGTTTCGCCTCCCGGGACGACCTTTCGGCCAGATTACCGCCGTAACCCGGCCACAGGCCCGACTCATTGACCGCCAAACGGCGCCACCCTACAGTGCTGAAAGGAGGCAGTCTCGTGAAGGATATTTACGAAGTACTCCGAAAGAAGCAAGCCGAGCAGGCTCAACTGGGAAAACAAATCGAAGCCCTGCAGACTGCGGCTGAGCAGCTTCGCAGCGTAGCCCACTTACTTAACGAGGAAGAAGCCCACGGGGAAGGAGCCGCGATTGGCGGCTGAATGGGTTTAACGGAGTTTGTCCGCGATGAATTTGCAAGCTCTGGTTCTGTGCTCTGACGACAAGACGACAAAGGTGCTGCGACGAATCCTCAGCGATTTGGAAATTGCTGTCGAATTTTGCAGCGATGCCGATGCGGCTGTTCGCAAACTCACTCGCCGGAGATTCGAAGCAGTCGTCGTCGATTGCAACGATGAGGACATGGCTGCCCAAGCCCTCAGAGAGCGTCCGCGCCGCTCCCTGTAACAAACGCTCTATCGCCGTTGCCATGATTGACGGTCAAACCGCCGTTCGCAGCGCCTTCGCGTTGGGCGCGCATTTTGTTCTCTATAAACCCATTTCCGCGGAACGTGCCAGAACCAGTTTTCGCGCGGCCCGGGCTCTGATGAAGTGCGAACGCCGGCGCAATACACGCGTGCCCATGCAGATTCCGGTGGCGCTGCTCGGCGAGAAGGGAGCGGTCAGAGAGAAGGCGGTCACCTCCGACATCAGTCAGGGGGGCATGTCGCTCAAACTCTCGCGTCACGCTCAAAAATCTGGTCCCTTGCGCGTCAAGTTTGTTCTGCCCGGAACCGACCACGCCATCGAGTGTGCGGCAGAAGTGGCGTGGGAGGGGGATGGTTCGCAGGCGGGTATTCGCTTCGCGAATCTGTCTTCCGAACAACGGGACCACCTCAAGGTGTGGTTAGCTCGGCACGCTCCAGAAATGGAGCTCGAGGATCCGCCGGCTCCTTGCCAGCTTACCGATCTCAGTTCGGGTGGCTGTTACCTGGAGATGGCTTCACCGTTTCCCATGAATACGAGGGTGATCCTGATCATGCGCCTGAAAAAGCTGGAGAGTCGAGTGGAAGGCGTGGTGCGCGTGATGCACCCCGAAGTCGGCATGGGAGTGCAGTTTACGCGGACGACCAACCAGCAGCGCAAGCATCTCGAAGAGTTTATCCACGCGCTCAAGAATCACAAAGGGGCTCAACCCGAAATGGTGGTAGAACCTGAAGGCATGAACGACGCTGAACCGGTCAGCTCTACGCCATCGGCGATGGATGACCTAGACGATCCCTTGCTTGAGCTCTTTCAGCGAAACACTGACTTTACAGCTGAAAGCTTCCAGAGCGAACTTCGCAAGCAGAGAAATACTCCTGCCCTGGCGGCGCAGGCAGCGGCTTCTGGGTCTCTATGACGCTCTCCTCGCAGTAACCTGTTCCCGCTTTCTTGCCTGGCGGATTCGAAACTGACTCTCCGCAATTTGTTTCAACCCAATGACTTGTTTGGGACGCGCGATGAGTTAGGGATCTCGGTCCTCCATCGGCGCTCTGGGATAGCGGACCATCACAGCGTAGTCCGCGCCAGTGGTCGGCTCCGCGAATCGTGCCGCGACAGCAAAGCCGAGGCGCTCGTAAAAAGAAAGGTTGCGTGGGGTGAACGTCTCCAGGTAACAAGTCGCGAAGGCGCGATCAGCTTCGGCAATCGTCGGCTCCAGGAGTTTCTGGCCGAGCCCCTGACCCTGAAGTGCGGATCGACAGCGACAATCGAGAGATACCACCCAGAGTCGTTAAACACGCTGGCGGTCTTCACCTTCATGAAATTGACGATGCGATAGTAATTCGCGCAGCCTTCCGCATCGAGCGTTGTCTGCAAGAACACACGCTTTTCGTGCGCCGCGCGCGATTGCACATCCGGAGCCTGAGGAAGCACCCACACGGCAACGCCGCGCGTGCGGTCGGCGAGATGAACGCAACGCCCGATGTCTCTCCCTTCCTGGATCGAGTAGGCAAAATATCGAGTCAGAATGGCCCGCCGCCGGACGGTGTCGGCCGCGGAGGGGCCGCAAATGGAGCGGTAAAATGGATCGTTCTCGAGGGCAGCCACCGCAGCCATGCCGGAGAAAAAAAGATGGTCGAAGCGGTGATCGCTTGGGCGTCGATTTGCCCCGGTTGTCATAGTCCACTTAGACGACTTGAATTCGATTCTGGCCGAGTCCTAATGCGAATCTAGCGTCATAACAGCCTCAACAATCGGTGTGACGTAACCACCAACGTAGATCCCTTCGGCAGCCGCTTCTCCGCGAATCTCTATATGGAGCAGGCTGCGCCGGCCCATTTTTGTTCCTTGTTCGTTCACGAAGCGCGTGCCTGCAGCGCTCGAGACAAGATTGTGCCGCATCATCAAAACTGCTAAAGGCCCCATGCAACTTCCAGATGCCGGGTCCTCTGGAATTCCGTATTCAGGGGCAAACATGCGGGAATAGGCGCCGCTAGGGACCGGCGCAAACAGGAAGACGCAGAAGGACTCGTTCTCCGTACCCTTGAGAGCTTTCAGACCCGCCAAGTCAAGCCATGCCCGATCGACTGCCGCTTTATCTTTCGCAGCAACAACTACGGTTGGATTGCCCGCGCTCAACAGTTGCGGCTTGATTGGAAGCGGATCCTGCGATTCCAGACCCAGCGCTGTTGCACAGAGAGCGGCGTCATAACTTCGTCCTTCGCGAACTGGAGGCATACGTAACCAAATAAGCGGCCTCTGGCCTGCTTCAACTCGCAACGGAATTGGGCCGACCTGCTCTTCCAGAACGAACTCGCTCCTGTTTCGCGGGACAATTTCTTCCTGCAACAACACAAACGCAGTACCAAGTGTGGGATGCCCGGCAAATGCCATCTCCTTTGCGGGCGTAAATATACGCACGCGAGCGGCGCAATCTTTGAGCGTTGCCGGAAGCACGAATGTGGTTTCCGCCAGGTTGAGTTCTCTGGCGATCTTATGCATAGTCGTTTCGTCGATTTCAGACGCGTCTGGAAATACCGCCAGCGGATTTCCCGCCAGGGACTCCGTCGTGAACACGTCAACGACGACATAGCGATAAGATTTTGTTCGGGTCATTAATCCTTAACCTCCGCGACCAGGTCGATCTCTACGCAGGATCCGAAGGGCACTTGAGCGACCCCGAAAGCGCTGCGAACGTGCGTCCCTGTATCTCCAAATACCTGTTCGAAAAGTTCCGAAGCGCCGTTGGCGACCAAGTGTTGTTCCGTAAATGTGGGAGAGCTGTTCACCAGCACCATCAGCTTCACCATGCGCTTGACCTGGTTTAGATCACCCACCGCGGCGCGAAGCGTGCCCAGCAGATCGATGGCTACAGCATGTGCAGCTTTCTTGCCTTGTTCGGTGGTGAGATTCGTGCCCAACTGACCGACCCAGGGTTGGCCATCGATTTTGGCAATATGGCCAGACAAGAAAAGCAAATTGCCGGTGCGGAGAAAGGGTACAAAAGCCGCCACCGGCAGCGTCAGTTGCGGAAGGGTGATGTGGAGAGCGTCAAGCCTCGCGTAGACCGACATCTGTTGTTCCTCGCAGTTATGTCGACAGTTAGCTAAGTGACGAAGTATAGTCTCTCACAGAATTTGATTGTTGTAAAGATTCGAAAGCTTGTGGCCAGAGCATCCTTGGATTTAAAAGGAGCTAACCGTCATGCAGCTGCTTCGTTGGATCTCGATGTTCGCACTTCTGGCCGTCACAATGCCCGCCACACTGGTTGGACAAAGTTCCCAGACTGTAAGTCGTCGCCGAAGCACGAAAGGCGATTCAAGACGGCAATATTGCATGGGGTAAAGCCCGAGTCGCAATCGACAAGAGCGCATTCGGGAGGATGCTGGCGCCCGATTTGTACGTGCAGTTTTCGGATCGCCGATTAACCCGGCAACAGTTCATCGACCGCATAACGTCCTACCCGCCAGGCATAACGTTGACGCGATTCGATGCCAGCGTTCTCACCGTCGAACCGAACGGCGATGACTGGGTGGCGATAATTCCGAAGCAAATCGAATATGACCGCAAGGACCCCGATGGCAGAACAGAGAAAGAGTACGCCGCTTGGATTACTCGCGACGGCTGGAGGAAGGTGAGCAGCGACAAATGGCTGATCCTCTTTTCCGAGGAAGTCGGCCATGAGCAGTGGAAGGGCACACCTCCGCCGCTAGCGAACGGGTAGAGACACTTATAGGCAGTCAGCTAAAAGACTATCATTTTAGAGATTCCGCACCGTATTACCCCCAACATCGGGTGCGGCAGATGGCCAGCCCCATTAACTTTGGTGCCGGGGACCGGAATTGAACCGGTGCGTCTCTTTCGAGACCCGGGGATTTTAAGTCCTGCCTGTTCACTTTCGATGTCTTCCCACTCCAATGAGAAGCCGCGAATTGTGCGCGGAACAGAACATCGCCGGTTGACACGCTGTAAATTTGTGCGCCCGGGTGGGTTGAATCGGTTCTTGGGCGAAAATCAAACCAAGACAAGCGTTGAAGCATATTCAAACTTCTGGTAGTCGCTCGTGATCGAATCGTGACCTTGTGGCTCGACGTTTGAAAAAGACTCATTAGGCTATCCGCCCTCGGGTAGAATATCCTGACATTTGTTAGACGTAACGCCCGTGCGAATATGTCGGAGGCTCGAATCGAACGCATTAGGACTTAAACAGTCTGTCGTCTTCTCCGAATGATCCGGTAGAACATTGATCAGGTGTTTGGTGGGGTGAAAGCGTATTCGTCGCAAGTTTATTGAGGATTGGTGAATCCATGAAAATACTCGCCGTGATTCTATTGCTCTCCGTGTGTAGTCCTGGACAACATACGACCCCGATTACTTCGCCCAGCATAAACAATACACTTTTCGTAGGTGGCGCCGGTATGTCAGTGGGTACCGATATCGGCGCGCAGATTACAAACGTTTACAGGTCTTGCCCAACCACAGGGTGCAAGATCCACGTTGTTGCCGGGAATTACAATTTCAGCACAACCATAACTTTGGACGCTGCTGTGCCGGTGACGCTGGAATGTGACAGCGGGGCCAACGGCCTCGCCTCAACAAGAGGATCAACCCAGCTAAGATATACAGGAAGCGGAACAGCCGTAAAGTTTGCCAGTGGCGGATTCACCGGCGGAGGGATGGAGGGCTGCACCTTGACTGGGCCAGGAACTGGAGGCTCGACGACGGGGTTACTGATCGCGGGTGCGGTGGGCTACCTGTTCCAAATGAATGACATCTCGAACTTTAATGTAGGGGTTCAGCTGGGACCGGTAAGCGGCTCACCTAATTCTATTCTGGACTTCAAACATGTATTTATTGGGGGCTCCATCCACGACAACGGCCAAAACTTAGTGACCGGTAACGGATCGGACGAGAGCAACGTATTCATGGGTGTGCTGTTTTCCAATCAGTCTAACGGCTTTAACACGGCGTGCATTCAGCTTGGAAATAGTTCGGGTGCCAACGTGTATCCTACGGAGGTGAGTTTCATCGGTGGTTCGGCGGATCAGTGTGGAATTACCATCTCGAATCCCAACAGCCATGTGCGCTTCACCGACTTCCATTTAGAAAATCCTGTTGCGGCGACCAGGAACGATTTCATTACCATCGCCGAGAATTGTGCTGGTTGTACGGTTTCCCTGACTGATACGGATATCTATGAAAATTTCAACGGTTCTGGCAGAACGGAAATGATTTCCATCAACACGATAGGCACGATGCATTTCAGTCTCGTAAATGGCCAGTTCTATGCCGGTCGCGAAGCCCCAGTAACTAACCTGGTCAAGATCGCAGGTGGAAATAATCTGGTTACGGTTGAACCACTTTACTTGAATGGCATTACCCATCCACTCTCTCCGCACACGGGAATCGCGATTACCACCACCATGCCTGGGAATATTACCGTTGGAGACTTTGCTTCTACGGCGCAACTAGATCAGCAGGGCGATCTTGTTCAATCGGGAGTCCCATTCGCACGTTTGAATGCCAATCCAGTAGTCGGGACGACCCAATTCTGCACCAACTGTGTTCCCGCAACACCTTCAGCGTGCTCGACGAACTCGCCGGCGGGTTGCATGTGTAAAGCGGGAGCGGGCTCCATGTGGGCGAAATACGAGAATTTCATGAACAACGGTGCGAACTGGTATTGCCACTGAAAGTGGTGCCCGGGACCGGAATTGAACCGGTACGTCTCTTTCGAGACCCGGGATTTTAAGTCCCGTGCGTCTGCCAGTTTCGCCACCCGGGCGGGCAGGGAAGTTGTTGAAGCCAATATATCAGTTCAAACCCCGGCGTTTTCCGCTGACGTTTGCTGGCTGGCCTTACTGTAAGCGCCGCAGACTCTCGACGGAAGGCACGAAATAATAGGAGCCGGTTAAGGGCTGGGTAAAGCGTGTGAGCGCGTCGCGGGTGCCGGTGATAAGGCCCGCCATGCTCTCGAGCATCCTGGAAAGCCGCTTCTGGTCTGCGCTGAATCCAACAAACATGGTGCCATGGTCGTCGACTTTTCCGTAGGGCATGTTGCGGCGAAAGATGTGCCCAAACTCATCCTGATCCGTGCGGGCGACATGCGAGTCGGCCGGTTTGTTCTCAAGTTCGACACTGTCGCGCTTGGTGCGTCCCATGATGCGTTCCTGTTGATCAACCGGCAGAGCTTCCCATTCCGCGGTCTTATGCTTCCATTTTTGCAGCAACAGGACCGAGCCGGCAGCGCCGGGAACTCCTTCAGGCAAGAGTGCTGCGGTTGGCGCGTCGAGCAGCGTAGGATTCTCTGAGCCATCGATGAAGCCGGTAAGATCGCGATCGTGCCGGTAAGACCAGCTCGAGGTTTCTTCTCCGAGCGAGGCCTGGCCCGCGAGGTCATGGATGACCGTCCGGGCCATATCGAAGACAACGTCATAAGCACTGCCGGACAGCCATACCAGCGCATCATGTTGTGTGCTTGGCATAACGAATCCTTCTGTGCCCCGGATTTCTTGGTTAAAGCCCTCGACGCCCGGAGGAGCGCCGTCTGGAACAATATCGCACCAAAGCTCGGGCCGAAAACCGATGACGAAGTTCACGCCTCCCGTAGTGGTTCGTGGTTCACGGATCGCGGAGATTGTCGATGCGAACTCCTTGCATTTTTTCGCGTCCAGAATGTCGAACTCCAGGTACGTGTGAGAGGACGTTCCAAGAGCGAAGATTCCAGCCTGGGGCGTGTACATGCACGCATTATATCGGGCACCATCTCAGCCGATGCAACTGAGCTTCTCGGAGGTTCGTGGTTAGCCTGGTCATCTTGCTTAGGGCATCACGGCATCAGGAAGTGGGCGGTTTGTCAGCAAATAGTTTCCGCCGTTCTCGGCTACGATGTGCAGATTCTCACGGCCGACGAGTTGCGCCAGATGCGGCATATCCGTGCCGTAGGCTAGAAGATAAAAGCGGGAATCTTCCTTCCACAGCGATACGAATTTGTTGTCATCAATGAAAACCTGCGGAGCGTCGGGAGCGTACGAGCCATACTCCAGGTTAGTCATGCGACCATTCAGTAGTAGCGCGGTCCGATTGGCGTAGAAGAAAACGGAAGAAAAAGCATAGTAAGCGTCCGCTTCGATCAACTCGCCCGAAGGACTCTGCTGCAGGCGTTCCGCTAGCGGATAAGATCCAAGATAGTTGTCGAAGCGGATGAGGGCAATCCGGGCCGCCTGGAAGAAGACGATCATGCTGACGGCGACGACGAGAACAGTTCTTCGGAGGTTGTTCCGTGAGAAGGCCAAGACTACCGCGCATCCTCCGAAAGCGAAGGCCGCGAGGTCTAGCGGCAACTTCAGGTAGGCGAAGGCATTGAGCGTGAGGTCCCAGATGTGGCCGAGGGAGTGCGTGTACAGTTCGGGATGCTGGGTCAAAGCTTGTGAGATGTCGCCGGGCGCGGGGACATGCCAGACTGACACAAGCAAAACTGAAAGTGCGGCAAACAGGATGGCACAGGTAGCCAGAAGAGCGTACGTGCCTGCGCGCACCCAGCGGCCACCGTTGCTGAGGACCGACCCTACCAACAAAGCCAGCGCGGGATAGATCGGCATCGAATAATACTCCTGCGTGGTCGAGAAGGTGAAAAACAACATCACGACGCCAATCCAGCAGAGTGCCATCAATCTCGTTCTACCCGCGCACGAAGCCATCTTGTAGTCGAGGCTCGGCGCGGAAAGTAAATAGAATGACCAGGGAAAAATCCAGAGCAGATTCAAAATCCAGAACCAAATTCTCGGGACAGTGTCGTAATCGCGCGGATATCTCAATCCCAGAAAACGCAGAAGGTGTTCGTTGAAAAAATAGAACCAAAAGAATCCGTGATACTCGCCGGGGCCACTGTGCAGCGTGAACACAAAATAAGGCGGATTGCGCCGCGTTGCCAGAGCGTACCACGGAACCGCGATGGCCAAGGCGACCGCGATTGCGAGCGGCAGATGGAGACGACGCCACGCCGTCCCGGAGAACAGGCTGCGGATAAGAGCCATGTAAGCGAGGGCCGCCATCACCGGAAAGACCGCAGCGATCAGGCCTTTCAGCAGCAGACCAGCGCCTAAGCAAACGCCCAACAGGATGGACCAACGCAGGCGAGACTTCTCGTCAGGTTCGAGCAGACGCAGCCATGCCCAGATGGCGCCGGTGATGGTGAGAGTCAGTGCGGCATCGGGTATGAGGATCCGCGTAAATAGAAATAGGCCGGCTGCAGTGCTGAGGGCGATGCCTGCGTAAAGTCCGGCGGTCTCATCAAAAGCCCAGCGCCCGAAGCGGTAGGTAAGCCAGCACAAGAGCATCACCGCGAGAGCATGGGGAAGTCGAGCAGCCCAGTCGTGGACGCCGAAGATCCAGTAGGCGACTGCGATCATCCAGTAGTTGAGAGGCGACTTTTCGAGATATGCGACGCCGTTGAGCCGCGCAGTGACCCAGTCTCCGGATGCCAGCATGTTGCGGGCGGCTTGCGCCTGAACCGCATCCACGTCGTCCATGAGATGAGCAGGGCTGCCGATACTTAAGAGAAAAACAAGGCTAGCGACGGCGAGAACGATCCAATCAGGCCGAAAGATTCGAAACGTTGGCTTGGCTTTCTGATCTCTTGTCGCGACGGCTTCACGTTCCATCGACTGGTCCAAGTCAACAAGGGTATCAAACACCGCCGGCAACTGAGTGTGCTTTTCTGATTGGCCGTTTTCGCAACGTTAACGGGATTCCTAGCGTCCCAGAATTCCCTGGTCTGTTTTGTGAGGATTGATGTCGGGCTGATGAAATGCCGCAGGGGGTGGTTGACGGATCTGTCGGGCTTCTTCGCTTGTCTCTGGCGCGCTTGCCACGAATTGAAAGCGGCCATCCGGCAAAAGTTTGTATCGACGTCCGCGCCAATTGATGGTGTTGCCAAAGAATCCTAAGAGCCAGACCAACGCGCTTATCAGATCCTGAATCGGAATGAGCCACCATCTCCGACGAGTGAGTGGGTCGTGCAGAACCCACCCTGCCGTACTCCACGCGGCCAGAGCACGAAAGAGGACCGTCAATGGCGCCACCGGCCACAGCCTCGGGACCGCCAGCCAAAGCAGCAAGGCCAGGGGAAGAGGATTGGTGAAGATCTGTCCCCAGTAGCCGATGGGTCGAGAGCGTCGGGTGCTTCGCGCCCAGCGCAGGCGATGCTGCAGATTAGTTCTTAGGGTCTGGCTGCCGATGCGGTGCTCAATCACGCACGAAGACAGAACAACGCGGTATCCGAGCCGGGGTGCGCGGTTGCCGATTTCGAAATCCTCGGCGAGGTAATGGCCAAGATCGGCGAAGCCACCCATGGCTTCGATTACTTCGCGGCGCGCGGCAAGAGTTGGGCCGAGGGCAAAGTTCATCTCACCGACGAGCCACGCGACCAGCACGCCCGCCAGGAACTCCGTGTTCATTCCGATGGCCTCGAGGCGCGACCAAAAGCCGCAGCCCGGCACAGCGCGGTAAGGACAGGTGACGACCGCCACTGCGGGATTCTGGAACTCGGCCGCCACGCGCCGCAGCAAGTCAGGCGGGACGTAAACGTCGCTGTCGCTCATGACCAGGATGCTGTGTTGAGCCTCCGGTACAAGACGCCCCAGGCTGTGCGCCTTCCGGTTGGGGACGGTTGGATCTCCGGTTACGACCAGATGAACTTTCGGTCCATGCGGAAACTCACCGCGTACTTTGTCCACGATTGCGACCGCGGGGTCGTCGATTCGGTCGACGGCAAACAGAATTTCGTAGTCTGGATAATCCTGGGTGAAGAAGCTGTGCAGATTGTCCTCCAGGTGATCGTCTCGTCCACAAAGGGGTTTCAGAACGCTGATCGCAGGCAGTTCCTTTAGCGCGGGCAGTGAAACGGCAAGATAACGGCGCGCCGCGACGCTCGTGAGCAGACAATAAACCCAGGAGCCAATAAGCAACGGCACGAGGATGGCCACTAGGGCCGGTGTCAGCAACGCCATATCAATCGCCGGGCGATTATAAACTTCCACCGGACGCGGTCAGACGAAAACCATTCGACGGCTCGCAGTCCGGCAGCGGAATTTCTCCAAGCACGTTGGAAACCTTTCCTTGCAGATTGTATTCCAGTATAGAGTTGCCCGCCGTTGGAAAGACCATGCTTCTGATATGATGAGCGGTTCTCGAACGATGAGAGTCAGCCTGGGCAGTTCCGTTTTCCTCGTACTGCTGTTGTCTGCTGTCTGCTTTAGCCAGTTGCCTTCATCTCGTTGCGATTCAACCCGGGGTGCACTTAAGGACTGCGTTTATCTAACGCCGAGTGCACAAGACCAACTTCTCACATCTCAAGGAAATCCTGTCGATCGCCCCGCATTGTTGGCCGAGAGTTCCGGGGCCACGTCAGACGCTGAACCAGATTCCGGGGAGACCACGATCGCTCCTGAGCCCACCAAGCAGGAAGGTTTTCATTGGCGGCGAGCGTTAACGGAATCTTTCACCTTTCTTGTGATCGAGCAGGCATATGTGGTGCACACCGACTTCAGTTGGGTGGTGTCTGAAAACGGAATACCTTTTAATCACTATTGGCGCGATTACATGCAGTCTCTGTCTGAGTGGACACGGTCGGGCTGGAACGACGGCGATCCCAATTGGTTCGGCTATGTGGGGCATCCGATTCAAGGAGCCTTGACCGGCTTCATTGAAATCCAAAATGATCCACAGGGGGAGAAGTTGGAGTTTTCCAAAACCAAGGCTTACTGGTGGAGTCGCCTGAAAGCTGGATTGTGGAATGCCGCTTACAGTACGCAGTGGAATCTTGGGCCATTGAGTGAGGTCACAGTCGAAAAATACGGTACCAAAACCAGGCCGCCGTGGAATTACGACGGATCGTTCCCGTGTTCGCATCATTGCTTGACCGGCGTAGGCCAAATTGACATTGTGATGACGCCACTCGGCGGCACGGGCTGGCTGATCGGGGAAGACTTTTTGGACAGCAAGGTTGTGCGACGGGTAGAAGACTCTACTCAGAACCGTCTTTTGATCGACACCGTCCGGGTTGCTCTCAATCCCATACGCGGAGGTGCCAACGTTCTTCACGGAAAACCACTTTGGTATCGTGCCTCGCGCGATGCTGGAGGGATGAGTTTGGTTAGCGATCAGAAAACGGTGGTCTCCCCGCGTGAAGCGCCGAAAGTGCAAGTTCCCGACCATGGAGATGTATTTTTCGGATACACGCACACGGGGACGTCGCGTTGCCAGGCAATTTTTTTAAGCACGGCCGTCGTCTGCGATCCGCTGTCAGCTAAGAGCTCAAATCTCGATGGCTGGAACTTATCCATAGAGAAAAAGTACCTTCGCTATTTTGGAGCTGTTGCTGATTTCAGCGGACAGTACGGCGGTGTGAGCCAGAACAATTTCTTGTTCGGTCTGCGCGGAGGAGCCTCGATTGGAAGATTGCGGCCATTCGCCGAGGCCTTGATTGGAGCGGTACATGCCCGCGAAGACGGCCCCGCACCAAAGTCTGATACCTCTTTTGCTGAAGCTCTAGGTGTGGGAGCGGACTTTCGGTTGATGCGATTGCTTGGTTGGCGCTTTCAGGCTGATGAGATCAAAACAGGATCGCCGGACTTTGAGCGGCGTAACCTTCGCTTATCCTCGGGAATAGCCGTGCGATTTTAGTCCTATCTAAAGCGAGAATTGGAGACAATCCTTCGCGCGTCGACTTGCACAAACCGATGTCGCAGATCGATCACGCCCGGTTTGACGAACCGGACCCTAAAATTGGTAAGATTCTTTTAGTTCCCTTATGCAAACTGGCAGCGTTAGGGTCCCAGAATTTTTCGCCCCCACGTTGACGATGGGAGGGATGCAAATATTAACTGCTATCCTTCTCGCATTTTGCGAGGAAACCATATATCCTTGGGTGAAATTAAACAGCTTGTTCTAACGGAGAGCACCACAACCATCGCGTGAGGGGGCGCATGCGAAAGTGCAGAGGTCCCTATGTCTGATTCTGAGAACGTACAGGTTTTCATATTGGCGGAGAACCGGCTTTTGCGTGAAGCCCTTACGCGCATTCTGAGCAAGAAAAGCGACATCCGGGTAGTTGGGGCGTCCGCCTTCTCGCCTGATGTGGTCACACAAATCAGAAGCGCCGGTCCGGAGGTTCTACTATCCGATTCCGCTGCTAACGCGCTCTCAGATTTGCGCCTGATTTCAGAAGTACGTGCGGCGATCCCCGGCCTCAAAGTAGTTATGATCGGCATGGACGCCGACCGTGAGATCTTTCTGCGCGCGGTACGCGATGGAATTGTGGGCTTCGTGCTGAAGGACGCCTCCGCCATGGAAGTGGCGGCGGCGGTTCGTTCCGTGGCAAGTGATGAAGCCGTTTGTCCTCCGGGCCTCTGTATGGCACTGTTCGAGCGAGTGGCCGATGAGAGTCAGAACGCCCAGCCCACCAGCTTTGTAATCAGACACAGTCTCGGCCTCACGCGCCGGGAACAGCAACTTGTTCAAATGATTAGTCATGGACTCACCAACAAAGAAATAGCTTCGCAGTTGAACCTTTCGGAACAGACAGTCAAGAACCACATTCATCGAATGTTGCGCAAGCTCGGGGCGGCTGACCGGTTGGGGGCGGTGGAGCTCTGCCGGATGCCTGGAGCAGTCGCATGATCAATGCCGCAGGTTGGCATTGGTACTTTTGCGGTACTCATCTGTTAGGGAATCGGACGCGATTGCCCCGTGCCGTAGGACCTTCTTGGTACTACGTTTCTTGAATCTCTGGGCCTGATTTGAGCCTTACTTTCTTGCGGAGAACAGGAGATACTGCCGGGCACGGAGAGGATCGTGCAAAAAATCAGAGTGTTGGTCGCAAATCGGCCGCGCTTGATGAAGGATTTGGTCCTTGCGACAATTGGGGATCAACCCGATATCGAAGTGGTCGGCGAAACCCAGGACGAGGCGGAAATCACGGAACTGGTTGAACGCACGCGTCCTGACTATTTGATCATCGCCTTGGAAAACCCCGAAGTCCGGCCAGGTTTAAGCGGGTTTCTATTGGGCCGCTATCCGGAAATGAAGATCTTGGCCTTGGCCGCCGAGCGGAACAGCGGCATCTTCTATTGGGCTTTTGTCGATATCCGTTCCATGCCTGTCGAATCATCCGAGCAGGGCATCTTAGGTGTTTTGCGAAGCAAGCCGGAGTTGGTTGGGATCTAGACGCGCGGATGCCGATCACAAATAAAACGGGATCAGAAGGCGAGGGAGTCACACACAATGTGTGGCTATCCAACGGGAGTTCTCTAGGTCGCGGAGTCGTTAGCCGCTCGCGCTCGCTTCTCCGCGACTTCGTACGTTGACACGGGTTTGGATACCACGTTAGTTGTAGTAAGGGATTGGGCTGAGCGTAATGTGTAACGGTGCCGCGCAGCACGCAAGATCAGTAAACCAACGGATTTAATGCGGGTTAACTCACAGATGCCCTGTAAGTGAGGGGGCGAAGCTGTAGCTGGCTGACTAGCATCCAGGGGCTCACCGAGTCTGACGGAAAGTTCTAAGCTCGTTGTCGTTGCCGAATCCTTGCACTCGGACGCGGCAGCGCCGCTGCAATCTCACTGGTACGCTGCGCATGTGTGTTCACGTCACGAGAAACAAGTCGCCCGGCAATTGGAAGAGCGACGCGTAAGTTGCTTCTTGCCTGTGTATCGCAGCGTGCGCCGGTGGAAGGATCGGCGCAAGGAATTAGATCTGGTGTTGTTCCCGGGTTATGTCTTCGTCCACCTCGATTTGAAAGATCGCTTGCGGGTTTTGCAGGTACCGAGTGTAGTTCGGTTCGTGAGTTTTAACGGTCATCCGGCTCCGCTGCCCGACAGTGAGATCGAGGCCCTGAACAGCGGGTTAGCCGGCGGCGTTCGCGCGGAACCGCACCCATATTTGAAGGTTGGACGTCGCGTGCGTGTGAAATACGGTCCCCTGGCGGGGGCACAAGGCATCCTGGTACGCAGGAAAGATAAGTTCCGCGTCGTGCTTTCCATCGATCTGATCATGCGTTCGGTCGCAGTGGAAGTAGATGAGGCCGACGTCGAGCCTTGCTGACCATTGGCGCCCTTCGCAAACCAAATCGCGAATGCGACCCGGATTGCGCGTTTTCGCTTCGGCGGATCTTACCCAATGGGTTGTCGTGCCCTTGAAAATACTTCGAGAGATTCCGGCTGCTGGCAGCCGCGTAGAGGTGTTATGAGTCGACCTTTCCCTGTTTTTCATTGTCGCTCGAAATTTGTCTTGCTTTGCGTCGGACTAGCGTTCTCTGCGGCTGCGTGGAGTCAACAACCGGCAGCCTACAGCCGCAGCACCGCGATCGACCAAGCGAACTCGCGTGCGGAACATGAAGCAGAACAGACGGTGTCGCTTTCGGCTGACAGGATCCTATTTATCCTTCGCGACGAACCGGGATTGCTGCTCCAGATCAAGAAGGCGCTGGTTCGAAAAGCGTTTGAGCAGGGAAGAATACTTGATCCGAATGACCTCACGGATGATGCTTTGTTTACTCTGATACGCCAAGACGACAATATCCGTGTGATCGCAACCCACGAGATCGTCGACCGTTCGTACATCAAAGCGAAACCCACGCGCGAAGAACTGGCGCGAAACTTGCCGTGTCGGCAGCCGATGCCAACCGGCGCTGACGCGCTCGCCATGAAACAACCGGATCAGTCAGCGTCAAACACGAACACGAAGACATCTCCGAGTCAGGAGGAACAATACTGGCGGAAGCATGAGGACGACTTAGATTGCTATCTGACTCAGTATCTTCCCTACGGCACAGTCCCCTACCTGTCCTCACAACCGCAGTACAACCAGGCTCTTTCGCCGCAACAAAACCCGGCGTCGCAGTATCCCGGCCAACAGCAATATCCCCAGCAGCGGTACCCTCTACAACAGTATCCCCAACAACAATATCCCCCATCCCAGTCTCCTGATCAGGGGCCGTCCAGCGACTACAGACGTCAGCTTGAGCTGACGCAAATGCAGCCGTCTCAAGGCTACTTTGGTATGGACAGCGATCAGAGCGATATGGCGAGCATCCAGCCCGATGAGCTCCCAAGTCTGTTGAACGCCAGCCAGACCAGTGGGTCTTCAACGTTCTCGCAAAAGGGGATGGGCGCCAGCGGTGCCGGAACGTCGGGGTTGACAATGGCACCCGACGTGGGTTCGGTGGGCTCCGCTCTAGGTTCCTCGATTGGCTCTTTACTCGGAAGTCAGAGCGGGACCTCTGGACTTCCTCAGCAAGCACGCCTGGAGAATCAGACCCGATTTCCACTGCAGCAGTATTCATTTCCCAAACCGCCGCAGCAGCCCATGCTTCGCCATCGGCCCAACCCCTACGCTGATGTGCCCTCGCTTTACGATTTGTACGCCCAGTACTCGAGGCGTTCGCCCAGGCTCGAGCGCTTCGGAGAGGATGTTTTTCTGAACGGCACAGGGAACTTTGATGAGCTTCCGATGGATCTGCCGGCAGGGCCAGACTACGTAGTGGGCCCAGGCGACGGCCTAACGGTTAGTCTCACAGGCGGAATCTCGCAGCGATTGCAGCGCGTAGTGGATCGCGAAGGCCGCATCGCCTTGCCGGAGGTGGGAGCCGTCGAAGTGTCGGGTCGCAGTTTAGGGGACGTGCAACATTTAGTGCAGACCGTTCTGCGCGGTCAGTTCCGGGGGGTCGATGCAGATGTCTCTCTTTCACGTATTCGTACGGTTCGGGTTTATGTCACCGGCGACGTTGAGCGCCCTGGACCTTACGACGTGAGTTCACTCTCGACACCGCTGAACGCTCTCTATCTCGCGGGCGGGCCTACTTCAGAAGGTTCGCTGCGAATTGCCCTCCACTATCGGGGCAAACAACTCGTTCAGGAAGTCGACCTTTATGACCTCTTACTCCACGGCGTTCGTGGCGATGTACAGAGACTCCAGGCCGGAGACACAATCCAGGTTCCGCCTTTGAAAGGCCAAGTCACGATCGAGGGCATGGTCCGCCGACCCGCGATCTACGAATTGAATGGCGAAAAGGATCTCGCAGAAGCCCTAGAGCTCGCGGGCGGTGTTTTACCTTCCGGCACATTGCGACACGTGGATGTGGAGCGCGTGGAAAGTCACGAGGCTCGCACCATGTTACGTCTCGACATTCCGGAAACGGATAGCGATGCCAGCGTTAATAAAGCGCTTGAAGATTTCACAGTACAGGATGGGGACAAGATCAAGATCACGCCGATTCTGCCTTACGCCGATAAGACAGTCTACCTGGACGGCCATGTGTCCCGTCCCGGCAAGTTTGCCTATACGGACGGCATGAAGGTTACAGATCTCATCAAGTCCTACAAAGACGTATTGCCCGAACCGTCAATCACTCACGCCGAGATCATCCGTTTGTCGCAGCCTGACTTCGCACCTGAGGTACTCACGTTCAATTTGGGCGATGCACTGGCGGGCAAAGACCAGGACTTGGTCCTGAAACCGTTTGATATCGTTCGCATTTTTGGAAGATTCGATTTCGAAGATCCGCCAGTGATCACCGTAACAGGCGAGGTGCGGGATCCAGGAGACCATTTAACCAATGGGGTGGCCCACCTTCGCGATGCACTATATCTTGCGGGCGGAACGACTCGTGATGCTCTGCTGACTGATGCGCAAGTCTTTCGCAAGACCAGCAACGGCGAATTGGAGGTTATCAACGTCAATCTGGGCAAGGCGCTCGAAGGAGATGCTAAGGACAACATCGCTCTCGAGCCTAAGGACCGAGTTTTCATCCACCGCGACCTCAACAAGCTTGACCCACCCACCGTTGCGATCGAAGGTGAAGTGGCCCGTCCGGGAAAGTACCCACTCGGCAACGATTTGACTGCTGCAGGATTGGTCCGTCTTGCCGGCGGCTTCAAACGTGGCGCCTACAAGGAAGAAGCGGACCTGACACGTTACGAAATAGAGCAAGGCAGCAAAGTTGTGAGTGACCACGTGGCCGTGTCAATTGCGAAAGCGATGGCGGATGAGCCAGACGCTGACGTCCGCCTGCGCGACGGGGATGTTCTCGCGATCAAGCAGCTTACCGGTTGGAAAGATGTTGGAGCCATGATCACCGTCACGGGTGAAGTTGTTCACCCAGGCACCTACGGCATCCAGGAGGGCGAGAGGCTGAGTTCCATCATTCAAAGAGCAGGCGGCTTCCGAAGCGATGCCTATCCGTACGGAGCGGTGTTTGAGCGGAATCAGATCAGAGAACTGGAGGAGAAGAATCGGGCTGATTTGATAGATCGAGTGCAAGGCGAAGCCGCCAACATCAAGAGTATTCCAGAACAAAGTCAGCAGGACATTCTGGCCAAGCAAGCCGCCGTGGAACAATATCAGACCACGTTGCAAAAGCTGCAGAATGCTCCTCCGCAAGGGCGTATGGTGATTCACATCTCCACCAATTTTAAACATTGGATGAATACCACGGCTGATGTCCAGGTGCGAGCTGGCGATACGATCTTTGTTCCGAAGAGGCCCAGTGTTGTGTTAGTCGATGGCGCGGTTTACAACCCCACTGGAGTTACATTCAAGCCCGGTAAAAGCGCGGGCTGGTATCTCAGCCAAGCCGGGGGGCCCACGGGTACCGCCAATAAGAGAGGTGTCTTTGTAATTCGGGCCGATGGTTCAGTGGCTGGCGGTGCTAGCGGTTTGTTTGGGGGAGGGGCGGAGAGTGCCGCGATGCAACCGGGCGATATGGTGGTTGTGCCGGAGAAGATATTCACTATCAGTCGTGCGTGGCAAAACACGGCTACAGCCGCGCAGATCGTAACTGCAATCGCGATCAGCGCCTCATACGCCAAAAACTTCTAAGTGAGTAGGACGTCGTTTGACTTTTTCGCGGGTTAAGAGCGCGATTTTTCAGCTCGCGATACTGTTACTTGCCATGATGGTTTATGCCGTCGCGCAAACCGGTACATCCGCCATACCCTCTGCTTCGACCGGAGAGTCTAAAAGCGCTACGGCAGCGAGCGGCTCCTCACAGTCATTGAAGATCCATGAGGACCCTTACCAATTGCAGCCCGGCGAGGATCCTGAAAACCGGCTGATTTCGCCGTTCGTCAAGCACTTGGTCGGCGATCAAAAGCAGTTCTGGACCAGTCCCGCGCGCTTTCGCACAAAAGATCTCAAATGGATTCTGCCGGCCGCCGGGATTACAGCAGCTTTCATCGCAAGCGATAGCTGGTGGTCGAAGCAGGTGAATCCAAGTCACGTGCAAACCAGCTTGCATATTTCAGATTACGGCACTTATTCCATGATTGGGCTAACCGGGGCGTCTTTGCTGTTCGGTCACATCACCAATAACGACCACCTGCAGGAAACGGGACTTCTGACTGGAGAAGCTGCCATCAACGCCACCGGCGTGGCCTACCTTTTCAAAGAGATGACGCAAAGACAACGCCCCTACCAAGACGACGGAAATGGAGATTTCTTTAAAGGAGGTTCCTCGTTTCCTTCCGAGCACTCAGCCATCGCGTGGTCTGTCGCGAGCGTTTGGGCGCATCAATATCCCGGCTGGCTGAGCCAAACCGCAGCGTACGGGTTGGCTTCCGCGATTACGGTCACGCGCGTCACCGCCAAGCAGCACTTCCCGTCGGATGTAATCGTCGGCAGCGCTCTAGGCTGGTACTTCGGCCGCCAAGTCTACCGCGCTCATCACGATCCAGAACTGGGCGGTTCTCCCTGGGGCGACCTGTTACCCGAAAATACCAGCGACAAGACTCGCAATCCAAATTACATGGCTTCCCCTTACGTGCCGTTAGACAGCTGGATCTATCCCATGCTAGAGCGTCTCATAGCTTTGGGTTACATGAAGTCCAATGTACTGGGCATACGACCATGGACTCGTTTGCAATGTGCCCGCATGGTGGACGAATCTGCAGAGAAGCTCGAAAATAATGTAGATGATTCGGTGGAGGCGGGTAGAATCTACAAGTCACTTGCTCAAGAATTTGCTCCAGAAATCGCCCGTCTTGATGGCGCCCCAAATCTGGGAGCGCGGGTTGACTCCGTATACACAAGAATGACGGGTATTTCAGGAACGCCACTTCGCGACAGCTATCACTTCGGCCAAACGCTGGTCAATGACTACGGCCGCCCTTACTGGACGGGCTTCAACGATATAACTGGCGTGAGTGCCGAGGCTGAAACTGGTCCCGTGGCGTTCAACCTCCAAGCTGAGTACCAACACGCACCCGCCATGCCGTCCTATGCTCCAGCGGTTCTATCGGCAATCGGCGCGGCAGATGGCACGCCCCCTCTGGCCAACGGCACCGCACAAGTGAATCAACTCCAGCTGCTCAATAGCACGGTGTCACTGAACGTTGATAATGTGCAGTTCTCCTTCGGAGAACAGAGCGCGTGGCTGGGTTCGGGAGAATCCGGGTCGTTCCTGATGACCAATAATGCGCCTCCGTTTCCCATGTTCAGGATCGACGACGTTCAGCCGCATGAAATCCCCGGGATTTCACGAATCTTAGGACCTTTCCGCACAGAATTCTTCATCGGTCAGCTTTCCGGTCACCACTGGGAAACCTGCATCGTAGCTAGCTGTCAGACCTACCCGGGATCCCCGAGCGTTGTCGGTCCAAATATTGTTCCGCAGCCCTTCATCCACGGAGAGAAGATAAGCTTTCAGCCTACTCCAAATTTCGAGTTTGGCATGGGCATTACTGCGATGTTCGGTGGCCCAGGTCTGCCGGTAACTTTCGGTAATTTCTTCCGCACTTACTACGTTCACTCCAACACTGCGGCCAATAATCCTGGAAAGCGGATTTCCGAAGCAGACTTCGCGTATCGCGTGCCCGGTGTAAGGAACTGGTTGACCTTTTATTTTGACTCTCTAGTCGTCGACGAGATCTCGCCGATCGGCTCGACACGCGCGAACGTAAACCCCGGAATTTACTTGCCGCATATTCCGAAAATTCCAAAGTTGGATTTTCGGGCGGAAGGATTCAACGTTTCCCGCACTAAGGAATTCTTGCCGGGCTTCGTGTATTCCGATAACCGACGCTTCCTTGGTGGCTATACAAATGACGGTTATTTGATGGGAAGCTGGATCGGCAGGGCGGGGAGGGGTGGGCAGGGCTGGTTGACCTACTGGCTCTCTCCGCGCAATAAAATTCAACTTGGCTATCGATTGCAGACGGTCTCGCCCGATTTTATTCAGGGCGGCAGGCTGGCTGACTACTCCGCACAAGGCGAGTTTATGATCGGACCCAGTATTGCAGTTTCAGGTTTGTTTCAGTACGAACAATGGAAATTCCCCGTGCTTAGTCCAACCGGTCAGTCGGATGTGACTGCTTCCTTACAGTTAACCTTTTACCCGCACTGGCGCACACATTGACCGAACCGATAACCATCTGCTCGGTTCTAATTGGAAGGATCTGAGTTGTCCAAGAATGTCCGATCTTGTCTGGTCGACTCCAGACCAGTCGCCCCATTTTGGATTTCGGTACGCAAACTTCTATAATCCCACTGAAGGGACTCGACTTCCCTTTCATGAGCGCAACTTCTGAAGGAATTCGTTTAGTGCGACCAAGAGTCCCCTGGAGGCAAAAGTAGTGGATCGTTCAACACAAACCACTTTGGAAAGTTTGAACGATCCTTATCTTGCGCCTTCCGACGAGATGCAGGATGCGGACGTTACGAGCAAGAGCGGTGAGCCGCAGCTGATCCGGGTTGCTCGATTGTTGTGGCCTCGGCGCCTCGGATTAGGTAAGGCATCGCTGGTTGGCCTTGTATTCGCCTCGATTGTTGCGGTCTTGATTCCAAATACTTATCAAGCCACGGTTCGGTTAATGCCTCCCGACAGCAGCTCCATTTCGGGCGGATCGTCCTCAGCCTTGCTGGGGCTTGTGCTGGGTGGGCCGAACGCACCGGGCGGCAGCAACGGGGGCGGACTCTCCGGTGCCGTGGGAGATCTTTTGGGAACCCAGAAACCCGGCCCCTTGTTCATTGGAATATTGAGCAGCCGTACCATCTCGGACCGCATCATTGATCGCTTTGATTTACGCAAGGTCTATGGTTACAAGACCTATACTGCGGCGCGCAAGAAGCTGACTTCGCGTGTGAATTTCATGGAGGACAAGAAATCTGGAATCATCAGCATTACGACGGATGATCGTGACCGTGTGCGAACTACCGCTATGGCGCAAGCCTACGTGGATGAACTAAACGAATTGATTGCGCATGTCAATAATTCCGCCGCTTCCCGTGAGCGCGAGTTTCTCGAAAAGCGCCTTGCCGCCATTAACATTGACCTGCAAGAAGCCACGAAGAACTTGAGCGAGTTTTCTTCCCGAAATGCAACCCTGGATCCGCAAGACCAAGGCAAGGCCATGCTGGACTCCGCCGCGATGCTCGAAGGGCAGTTGATTGCCGCCAAGTCGGAATTGAGTGGACTCCAACAAATCTATACTGATCAAAATGTGCGTGTCCGATCGCTCCAAGCGCACGTGTCCGAACTGGAGCAGCAACTCAATGCCTTCGGCGGGAAGAGTTATGCGGGGTCAACGACGCTGGATCCTAATTCTCTCTATCCCTCCGTGCGCCAATTGCCGGTGTTAGGTCGGGAATACATGGAGCTGTACCGCCGAGCAAAGGTGGACGAAGCCGTTTTCACGCTTCTCACTGAGTCTTATGAGATGGCGAAAGTTGAGGAGGCAAAGGATACGCCAACGGTCAAAGTTCTCGATGCGCCGCGATTTCCGGAAAGACCAGATTGGCCGCCACGCGTGTGGTTTGCTTTCGGTGGTGCGGTCCTCGGTTTCTTATCTGCAGCAGGTTGGATTTTGTGGATCGAGCATTGGTCTGGTGTAGACCCCAACGAGCCTTACAAAGCGTTCGTGGATCACGAAATCTTACCTTCGCTCAGGGTGAAGGCAACGTCTATTCGCCGAGGCTGGCAGCAAATGTTGTCGCGAATTCGCCGATCAACCGAACGCCAGGATGCCTGATGTTGCAGCTACGAGACTGCTTCTTCCCTTCTTACGACAAAAAAATCCGCCCGAATAAGTCCCAAATTCCAGTGGACTGGAGGCAAACGTCCGTCATTCAGTTTGTGCCGTAATTGTTTCCTATAATCCGTCGGCGGACATTTTGACAAACCTCGCGGCTCTCCGCTCGCAGGTCAGTTCCATTGTGGTTGTTGACAATGGTTCCTCAGAATCACATCTGGCGATGCTGCGAGGTGGACGATCCGAAGTCGGTTTCGAATTGCTGGAAAACGGTTGTAATCTTGGCATTGCCGTCGCACTCAACATCGGAGTAGGTGCGGCAAAAGCCAAAGCCTATCCTTGGGTCGCATTATTCGATCAGGACAGCAGGGTCGAATCTGGTTTTATTGATTCGATGCTGGCGACTTTTGAGAACGCTCGAGATCCTTCCCGGGTCGGAGTCGTATGTCCGCTTTATCTGGACACGAATACTGGAGTAACGTTTCCAATCCAGCGTTCCAAGGCAGGGGAGGTTCTATCCGCGATGACATCCGGTAGCCTGATTCCTATGAAGCTCTTTGATCAAGTCGGGCCTTTCAATGAGGCACTGTTCATCGATTACGTCGACATTGAGTTTTGCCTGCGCTGCCGCAGAGCCGGATTCGGCATCGTGCAATCGCCGCACGCTGTCCTTTATCACTCCTTGGGCCGCATTACTCGGCATCGCATTCTTGGACGTTGGTTCGCGAGCACGAACCACAGTGCGGCGCGACGTTACTACATCACTCGGAACCGATTATGGGTTTTAGGACAATTCTTGGGAGACTTGGCGTGGTCGCCAAAGGAGACTCGAAGCGCCATTGCAGAAACGATCAAGATTGTGCTGGTGGAAGAAGATAAGTTGAAAAAATTGAAAAGCATTATGCTCGGTCTTGCCGATGCAATCGGAGGCAGAATGGGCAAGCGATTCGACCTTTAACCCCAAGAAGAGGGTCGATCGCAGTCGTGCGAATCGAGATCGCAAGTTCAATGGCGCCGTTCTTATTTGTGCTTTCACGTTTCCGAGCCAAACAGGACCCCCTTAAACACGAGGATGATGGGTTGCTTTTTGGCTTTTGCAATCATTCGCAACTTGATCAATTCAAATCCAAACGCCTAGCTGGCTAAATCTCTCGCCAGGGTAATAATATCTTGAGGCCCAAAGTCCACATAGTTTTGCTAAATTGGAATAGCTGGATCGAGACGGCGGCCTGCCTTTCTTCGCTCGAAAGCCTTCAGTATGAGAATCGTAGAGTGATCATAGTTGACAATGGATCGACCGACGACTCCGCCTCTCGCATTCGTGAAGGATTTCCGTGGGCAGAGGTCGTCCTTGCTGGCAAGAATCTCGGGTTTCCGAGCGGCTGCAACGTCGGCATCCGTCAAGGATTGAGGGAAAGCGCCGACTACGTGTGGCTGCTTAACAATGACACAACTGTAGACCCGGAGGCTCTGAACGCCTTGGTGGATACGGCAGAAAGCGATCCCCAGATTGGAGCTGTTGGCTCGGCTATCTACTGCATGGAAGAACCCACAAAACTGCAGGCTTGGGGCGGCGGATACATCAACTTCTGGATCGGACGTTCGCGGCACTTTCTTGAGCCTGTCGCTGATGAAAAGATTCAATACATCATGGGAGCCAGCTTGCTTATTTCGCGGCGTGCCCTCGATGCGGTTGGTTTGCTGGACGAAAGCAACTTCTTGTACTGGGACGATCCAGAGTACTGCTGGCGTCTGCGCAGTGCAGGTTTGAAGCTGGCGGTGGCGGGAAAGTCTAAGATTTGGCACAAGGGAATGTCTGCCTATGGGAAAATAAGTCCGCGTTCGGATGCCTTCTTTAACGCATCCGCCGCCCGTTTCTTCATGCAGCACTCCCCTACTCCTCTGCTTTCAGTCTGGGTCGGAACCTCACTGCGAATTGCCAAGCGATTGCTGAGGGGAGACTGGGAGCGAGCGCGTGCGACGTGGCTTGGAGCCAGGCAAGGAGTGCCTCACGCGACGATCGCCGGCCTTAACCGCGAGAGAGGCTCTTAAGAGACTATGTTCCGAGGATTATTGCGCAGTCTTCCGAGCCCGGTGCTACGCAGTCTCAGGTCGGTCAGAGATGAGATAGCCGTTCGCACTTTTGAGCCTAGGATCGTGGAACATATTTATGGAGGAATTGAACTCCGGGTGAGGATTGCGGACAAAATCTCCGCCCGCTGGTATGACCGCGATTTTGATGAGCTCCCGGAAATAACGTTCTTGAAACAAAGACAGCTTAAGAAAGGAGCCTTAGTTTTTGATTTGGGCGCGCACCACGGCGTAATTGCACTGCTACTGGCTAAAATCGTCGGTGACAGAGGACGAGTCATAGCGATCGAAGCAGGACGGCACAATTTTGACGTGGCAAACGAGAACAGAAATCTCAACGCAGTACAGAACCTTTCGATCCTCCGAGCGGCCGTCGCCGAGAGGGGCGGAGTCATGATGTCGTTCTCGGGCGGCATCAATGGGTCGATTAGCGCTTCCGGGGAGTCGGTATGCGCTAAGTCAATCGATGAGTTAGCGGACGAATTCGGCAAACCCGATGTCATCATGCTCGATATCGAGGGTTACGAAGCGCAAGCCTTGGAAGGGGCAAAAGCGGCCCTAAATTCAAATGCGGACTGGTATGTTGAGGTGCACGCGGGATGCGGGTTGGAGTCCTTTGGTGGATCTGCGGCAGGAGTCGTCCAAGTCTTTCGGGATCACGGTTATAGTCTCTACTGTCAGACCGACGCACAGTACCGGGATCAATTTCAGCCTATGTCGATGTTGCCCAAGGCACGCTTTTTTATGATAGCCGTAAAGGAACAATGAGTACGTTCCTGGCCCACAAGAGGTTTTTTTCGCACCGGGTGAACTCTTGGAAGTGACGCCCATTGGCTGGGTATTAATACCTCTCGGAATCGCTTTGTATTTCTTCGCCCCCAATCGATTGTATGCATTGATGGTATTCTTCTTGCCCTTTTCGGCGACGGCCGTGGTGAATATTGGATCGGGTGACTCGGCTTCAGGAGTGCAAGCACCGATTTTTCTCGGTGCCCTCTGGATGGCAAAAGAGCTTCCACGATTCATTGCTGCCAAGGGCTCACAGGTCAGACGAAATCTTTGTAAGCCTACGAATCAATTGCGGTGGTTTGTCCTGGTGGCGGTGCTGTCGCTGATTATGCCGATTTGGATCAATGGACGCATATACATCGACGATGCGGAATTTGCCTTTGGTTTTTCAAATTCAGAGCCCTTGGTGTTCAGACTCCGGAACATTACTCAGATTTTCTACCTCGTCTATGGTGTATTGCTGGCGATTCTTGTGGCCTTCAGGAACTCGGATCTGCGGCAATTGATCCGCAGCATTCGCATTTTTCTGATCTCCGCCATCTTCGTCAGCATCTGGGGGTTTGTCCAGTTTTTCTGCTCTTTGCTTAGCCTCACCTATCCGGCGTTCATATTTAACACCAGCGCCACGGGAAGTGCCCTCGGCTATCTGGAATCCCTTGAAGATATCGGAGTTGCTAGGGTTTCCTCCGTGGCGACCGAACCGTCAATCTTTGCGGGTTGTATGTTGATCGCACTCGTTTTCGCCCTGTTCGCGGTTACCAGAAAACAGCCGGTGATTTCGAAAGGCTGGGACCGGTTCGCGGTTGCGATAATTTTTGGAGCGCTGCTGATTTCGACCTCCACGATTGCATATGTCGGATTGGTCGTGGTTCTTATCCTTTACTTGTTCTCACTCTTCTCTTTGGGAGTTGTCAGCCGCAAGCACATAATTATTCTTCTCGCGGTTTCCGGCGTCTTAGGGCTTACGGTCCTCCTTTTTTCTCCCGCGCGGGACATCGCGACCTCCTTGGTCGTGGGCAAGGGGGAAAGCTACTCTGGAATCTCGCGCGCTTACACGGTGGCGCTCGCAGCCCAATATTTTCTTCAATTCCCCGTGCTGGGACTTGGTTGGGGAAGTGTGACTTCGCACGACTTGGTTTTCAAGCTCTTGTCCAATACTGGGATTTTGGGCTTTTGGGCCTTCTCAGTTTTCCTGATCTCTTTGTTCAGAAGGCTCTGGCGTAGCGCAACCACCGTTGGGATGGGTAACCCTGAGTGGCGGTTGTGGTCTACGTGTCTGTTGGCTGCCTACTTGATTGTGATTTTCACGAATGTAACTACCGGATTTGATTTTGTTTTTGAACATCTCTGGTTCCTGCTTGGACTCGCGATGTCGGTCCCGTTACTGCGTTCAGCCCTCACTATTCGGCGTCCGCCAGTGGATGCTTACGGCTCGGGGGTAGCTGCCACGTGAAGGTAGCGCTTCTTTGTGGACCTTGCCCTGCTGGTGCCTGCGGGGTGGGTGACTACACCGAATGTTTGGCAGGCGCGCTTAATCAGAAGGGTGTGGAGGCTCGTATAATTTCCTCGAACGAGTCGAACCTCCTTGGCGCGATAAAACGATTCGAACGATTGGGGAAGGCAAAGTTTGATGTGGTGCATATTCAATATCCGACGGTTGGGTTTGGATGGGCCTTGACTGCGCAAGCGCTTGCCCTGGTTCGGCAGTGTGTAATTACTATCCATGAGGCGAGCGGGACACATATTCTCAGAAAGATCGGCCTTCTGCCGTTCAGCGTTCGCCCCAGGCGACTTGTTTTCCCCAGCGAATATGAGCGTCAGTTCGCAACAAAATGGGTTCCTTGGATTTCCCGCGTAAGCTGTGTTGTGCCCATCCCAAGCAATATTCCTGCCTTTGAGGGGTCGAGCAACCGCAACCTCGATGAAATCTTGTACTTCGGATTGATTATGCCGAAGAAAGGATTAGAAAGCGTGCTTGCGCTGGGAGAGCTGATTAAGGCGTCCGGACTATCATTTCGGATACGCATCATGGGTTCGTTTTCCACGAGACATAAGGCATATTATGAAAAGTTGAAGTCAATAACCTCAACGCTTCCGATAATTTGGGATAATGGGCTCAGCGAGGAGCAAGTTGCGAAGAAAATGGCAGCGTGTTCGATTGCCTACCTCCCCTACCCTGACGGAGTCTCTGAAAGACGAGCCAGTTTCAAGGCTGCAGTTTTGAACGGCATGACGGTAATCACAACTCGTGGGCAACACACCCCTTCCGGTTTCGACAGCCTTGTGAGCTTTTGCTCCAATCCGGAGGAGGCGTTAGTTGCTGTGCGCAATCTTGTGCAGAACCACGGACAGAGAATAATGCTAGCTGATAAAGCACGCGATTACGCCCGACAGTTCACCTGGGAACGCATATCGGACGCTCACGTAGGCCTTTACGAGAACCTAACAAGTGCAAGACCCAGTCACGATTCAGTCGCACTCCGGAGTTCGGCACTGGACAAGCACTTGGATTCGAAGTCGATTCCAAAAGAAACCAACGCTTGATTATTTCAACCCGTGAAACCACGCTCTCCCTCTCGCACGAATAGATTAGATAGGGAAGCGACGCTGTTGTTTCGCAGGTATAGTGAAAATCGCGATGCTCAAACGAAGGCGATGGCGACACATCTTGTGCGGATGAGTGGCGTGGTGGATGCGCGGATTTAGGGTTTCGAGTGACAATACTGTGGAAGTATGGCTTTTCCTGGGCCCGAGGAGAGATCGTTGAGAGTTGCTGTCGTGCATGACTGGCTCGTAACGTATGGTGGCGCCGACCGTGTTCTGGAGCAGATCCTCGCGTGCTTTCCCGATTCGGATTTGTTCAGCCTCGTGGATTTTCTCCCACCCAATCAGCGAGGATTTATCCTGGGCAAGCCCGTACGCACGTCTTTTTTCCAACACCTTCCATTCGCCCGCCAATCTTTCCGTAAGTATTTCCCTCTCATGCCGCTTGCGGTGGAACAATTTGATCTTTCGTCCTATGACTTGGTCATTTCAAGCAGCCACTCAGTGGCAAAGGGAGTGATCACGGGCCCAGATCAGTTACATATATCCCTTTGTTATTCGCCTATGCGGTATGCGTGGGATCTCCAGCATCAGTACTTGCAGGAATCTGGATTGGACCGGGGTGTTCTTGCGTGGCCTGCTCGATGGCTGCTGCATAAGGCCCGTCTTTGGGATGCTAGAACAGCCGACGGAGTTGATGAGTTCATCGCGATTTCTCATTTCATTGCACGGCGAATTTGGAAGACTTACAGGCGGGAAGCCACGGTAATTTATCCACCGGTAGACGTAGACTCGCTGGCGGTGAAAGAGGGCAAGGACGACTTCTACTTGACTGTTTCCCGACTCGTGCCATACAAGAAAGTGAATCTAATTGTGGAAGCCTTCCGCGGAATGCCCGAGAAAAAATTGGTTGTGATTGGTGATGGGTCCCAATTCAAAAGCATCAAAGCGGTCGCGGGAAAGAACATTATGATGCTGGGCTACCAAAGCTCGCAGGTTGTACACGACCACATGCAGCGTGCCAAGGGTTTCGTGTTCGCCGCGGAAGAAGACTTTGGCATTAGTGTGCTTGAGGCCCAAGCCTGCGGCACACCAGTAATTGCGTTTGGGAAAGGTGGGGCGCTGGAGACAGTTCGCGAGCTCGGCGTGGAAGATCCTACTGGTGTGTTCTTTCACGAACACTCGTGCGAAGCTGTTGTGGCTGCTATTTCGCTCTTTGAAATGGAACGGGGACAATTCTGTTCCTCGTCGTGCAGAAAGAATGCCGCCCGCTTTTCGGTGGACCGTTTTCGCAGGGAGTTTCTTGAGTTTTGCGAAAGCGCCTTGTCAAAATCAAGACTCCGGACGAGTTCGCGGTTCGATCAGAGTATGTACGATGCTGTCGGTGAAATCTAACAGAGTTCAAGAGACTCTTTAGGAGAGTGGAATGAAACGTAGAGCACTGATAACGGGAATCTCGGGTCAGGACGGATCATATCTGGCCGAACTTCTTCTCGCTAAAGGGTACGAAGTTCATGGCATGGTGCGGCGTACCGCCGTCGAGAACCAGGAGCACCGGCTGTCTCGCATTCAGCCCTTGTTACCGGATATTCAACTCCATGGTGCGTCGCTGGAGAGCTATGCCAGTCTTTGTGCGCTGCTTCAGGAAGTTCGTCCCGAAGAATGCTACCATTTAGCCGCCCAAAGCTATGTAAGTTACTCGTTTGACGACGAATTCTCAACAATGCGGTCCAATGTTCAAGGCACCCACGAGTTGCTGGCGGCGCTGAAGCAGACATCTCCCGAATGCAGGTTTTATTTTGCCGGCTCGAGCGAAATGTTCGGCAAAGTCCCCACTACTCCCCAGAACGAACAAACACCGTTTCATCCTCGTTCGACTTACGCGATTTCGAAAGTGACGGGATATCAACTCTGCCAGTATTACCGGGAGGCCTACGGCACGTTTGCCTGTACCGGTATTCTCTTTAACCATGAGTCGCCACGGCGGGGATTTGAGTTTGTGACCCGCAAAATTACCTCTCAGGTTGCCAGAATCAAACTGGGTTTGGCACAGGAACTCCGCCTGGGTAATCTTGATGCAATGCGGGACTGGGGGCACGCTCGGGAATATGTCGAAGCCATGTGGCTGATGTTGCAGCAGTCTCGACCCGACGATTTTGTCATTGCCACCGGCGAAAGTCATTCGGTCCGCGAGTTTTGTCAGGTTGCGTTTGGACATGTCGGCCTTGACTATAACGAGTGGATAAAAATAGAACCAAAACTCTTTCGTCCAGCCGATGTTGAGGCCCTGACGGGGGATTGTTCCAAAGCGCAAAAGATCCTAGGCTGGCGAAACCGGGTTTTGTGGAAAGATTTGGTAGTGGAGATGGTCGAGGCTGATATGGAACACGCGCGGCGCTTACGACGAAGCGCAATCTCTGTGGAATATGCGTAACCTAAATCGACCCTTGACAGAGACTTCGTTACGATTTGCAAGGTCATCGGCCTGTAAATCGGCGCAGAAGGCAGGATCCCAGTATATGTGTTCACTAACGAGGGAAAAGCAAGCATTTCGGAGGTAGCGCGTCAGCAATGAATTCCGCAACTTTGACCGCATACGGCAGGGAATCGGAACGACTGGTTTTTTCGCCCCATTGGAGCAGGCCCACTCAGCGTGGAATCAAGAGGGTAATGGACGTCATGGGTTCGGCTCTGCTCCTGGTGGCTCTATCCCCGCTCCTGCTCGTGATTGCAATTCTGGTCAAACTCTCCTCAGAGGGACCGGTCTTTTACCGGTGGTATGTGGCGGGTGAAGGGGGTCACCCTTTCATGAGCTACAAGTTCCGTTCCATGTACGCCAATGCCGATCAAATCAAGGCTCAACTGGCGCACCTTAATGAGATGCGTGGGCCCGCGTTCAAGATAACCGGAGACCCGAGAATTACGCCTGTGGGGAGGTGGATTCGTCGCCACAGTCTCGATGAACTCCCGCAACTGTACAGCGTCTTAAAGGGCGATATGGCTCTGGTGGGCCCGCGCCCGCCGCTAGTTCATGAATATGAGCTTTTTACGCCGTATCAGAGACAGAAGATGTCGGTGCGTCCGGGCCTGACATGTCTATGGCAAGTTAACGGCCGAAATCGAATTAATGACTATGATGATTGGGTTCGTCTTGATTTGGAATACATACGCACGTGGTCGGTTTGGCTGGACATTCGGATTCTGTTCAAGACGGTCGGGGAAGTGTTGCGCGGCTCGGGCAAGTAGCTGATCTTCGCCCTTCGGGCAGATTTAGGAGATATCGAACCTTGACGAACGGGATGGTAAAGACCGGCTCAATGCTTGGAGCCACTGCGGAAAAGGAACTCGCGTCTCCCCATCACTACCTTCGTGGGGTTATAGACGTCTTGGAGCAGCTCCCCGTGTCCGCGATCGATGAGGTGGTCGATCGATTATTCCAGGCGTATAGCCAGGATTGCGCGGTCTATCTGTTTGGAAACGGCGGAAGTGCTGCCCTCGCTTCACACGCCGCCTGCGATCTTGGAAAAGGAACGACCAGAGCCGGGAAAAAGCCCTTCCGTGTTGTGTCCTTAACTGACAATATCCCCCTCATGACAGCCTGGGCGAATGACACCAGCTACGAAAACATCTTCGCCGCCCAGCTGGAGTCATTCATTCAGGCGGGCGACGTTGCCTTCGCAATTAGCGGAAGTGGGAATTCCCCCAATGTGCTCAATGGATTGTGCGCAGCACGAGATGCCGGGGCTTCCACGATCGGTCTCACCGGCTTTCGTGGCGGTAAGATGAAAGCTCTTTGCGATGTTTGCGTTGCAGTTCCGTCGGAGAACATGCAACACATTGAGGATTCCCACCTTTGCATCATGCACGCCGTCTTTCTCGCTTTTCGCCAATGTACACTTAGCGCGAACGCGCCGCAGGCTCGACGGGCGCTAGCATAAGGTAGCTATTTTCTGGGGCTAAAGCGAGGGACGAGAACTTTCAGCGGTTTGCCTTAATCTGAACATCAATGTCTAGTCCGTGGTTGCTGAGCATGTTTGTGTAGACATTCTCAGAACCGGCCTGTTGTGATCTTCCTAGACCGTGTTTCAACTGCCGGAAGCATCGAGAGCGAGATGAATATTTGAAGAAACAGCGACTTCAACACTGGATTCTGGCTGGCGATATCATGTGGGCGATGGTCGCGCTCCCATTGGCGTACGTGATGCGTTACGGTCTTACTTGGTATGGTCCGACGAACGGCACTTTCCTTACCTTTGTTCCGCCGCTGCTGGTGGTTGTCGCAGTGTGGGGACTCATTTTTTTGTGGATGAAACTAGATGGGTTTAGCCGTGGTTGGGATTTACCCGCCACCCTTTCTCAGCTATTTCTTGCATTGTGCCTGCTGATGGCTGTTTTGATGGCAGGGGCATATCTCCTCCGGATATTTCTTTCGCGATTGACGCTGTCTTACTTCGGCGTCCTGCTTTTCATTGGATTTTTGTCAATCCGGTGTGCTGCACATGCGATTCTGGGTTCACGATATCTCGCGAGAGCTGTGCGGCGCATTTTGATTGTTGGAAACGGACCAGTGGCCCGAGAGATGGCTGCGAAAATCGAAAGGCATCCTGAGATGCTCTGCGACGTGGTTGGGTTTCTCTGTTCCTCTGACACGTCTTTTGACACCCGATTGCCTGGTACCGCGAGCCAAGCCAGGATGATACAGACGCTAGGTGTGATCGACCTGCTCCGCGAGCAGCGAGTGGACGAAGTTATTATTACTTTGTCCAAACCTGGAAGTCCGGAAGTAATGAATCTCGCGGACCGTTGCCGACGCGAAGGTATCGGAGTGAGCGTGGTGCCCTATCCTTACGAACTTTATCTCTCGAAACCGCAACTGCTCGACCTCGGAGGTTTGCCCATCTTGCAGCTGCGCGAAGCCAAGTCAAAGTTTGTGAACAGCGCTCTCAAGCGCAGCCTCGACGTAGTCTTTGGTTCTTGTCTCCTGGTGATCTCGATTCCCCTTGTTGCGATCGGCGCAATTGGGTTGCTTACTAAGAAACGAGGCCCCTTTGCTCGTGAGCTTCGCTGCGGGCAATTCGGCAAGCACTTCTGGATGTATCGCCTGAATTCCGGTCGCAATCGCCAGGGATTATCCCGCTACGAGATTCTCCTCCAACAGCTAAGCATCACCGAAATGCCGCAGTTCTGGAATGTCTTGCTCGGCAACATGAGCTTGATTGGTCCACGGCCCGAATCGCCAGACCGGGTGAAGCACTACTCCGAGTGGCAGTGTAAACGACTGAACGTTAAACCGGGGATGTCTGGATTAGCCCAGGTTTGCGGATTGAGAGAGGAGCATTCGTCCGAAGAGAAAGCTCG
The DNA here is from genome assembly GCA_963762385.1 of uncultured Acidobacteriota bacterium. GTDB lineage: Bacteria > Acidobacteriota > Terriglobia > Terriglobales > Acidobacteriaceae > JABDBE01. Next base: position 2,150,626 of record CAVXKN010000004.1, read on the forward strand.
TTTCGACCTGCAATACATGATGCAGTCGTCAATGTTCTTTGACATCTCATTGATTTTGCAGACGGGATGGACTCTAATGGGGAGGCTATTACGCCTGAATAAATTGAGTGCGCGAGAAGCCCCGACGGGAAGCTCAGAGGTTTCAGATTTCTTGGTAGAAAGGGTTTTGCCTAGTGCTCATAGTTCGCAGTCCAGTGCGGATTAGCTTTGGAGGCGGAGGAACCGATTTACCTTCGTACTACGAGCAATTTGGCGGTGCTGTATTGAGTGCTGCCATCAACAAGTACTTCTACACCATCCTTGGGGCTCGCGGCGATGGTCGCGTGCAGGTCATTTCCTCCGATCTCAGAGTATTTGAAAATTGGCAAGATATTGCGAATATGCCGGTTCGGAACAGTGAATTGGAGATCCCATTGGCAGTACTCAAGGAACTGGGTTCGAAAGTGTCAGTGGACTTGTTCTTAGCCTCGGAAATTCCACCAGGCACAGGATTAGGATCTTCCGCTAGCGTTTGTGTGAACATCCTCCAGACGCTGACCAACTATTTGCACACGCCTCTCTCCAAGTATGAACTCGCCGAACGCGCGTTCCACATTGCAAGGAATGTTTTAGGAAAGCACGTCGGCAAGCAGGATGAGTACGCCGCAGCCTTTGGCGGATTGAACTACTTATCCTTTAACCGAGATGGCAGCACTCAAGTCGAGGCGATGGATTTAGACGCCGACGTTCTGCAGGAGTTCCAGTCCAACCTGATGTTGTTTTTCACCGGTGCTGCCCACCACTCCTGGACGATTTTACAAGAACAGGAAGACTCGACACGAGCGCAGACCAGTTCCACCTTGGAAGCTCTCCACGATGTGAAGACATTAGGAGTTCGCATGCGTGACGCCTTGCGGCGAGCCCAGCTTCAAGTCTTTGGTGAACTTCTGCACGCTGCCTGGGAAGCGAAGAGGCGCGTCTCCAAGAAGATTTCCACGCCCAGAATTGACCAACTCTATGCCTGTGCCCGTGCGCACGGAGCGATGGGCGGTAAAATCACGGGTGCTGGAGGTGGGGGGTTTCTATTGCTTTATTGCGAGCGATCTCATCGGGAGGCGGTACGGGCAGCTTTACGAGAAGAAGGTGTACACGAAATGGCCTTTTCTTTTGATATGCAGGGTGCACAGGTGATTGTGAACGATCCCTTCATCGACAGCGACGAGCGAGGTGGTTCACGTTGGACATTTGTCCCTGCGATTGCGCGTGCGCGATGATGAGGACCAAAATTTTGCTTGGTCGCTATGGGGCCAGGGATTCAAGTTGAAAGCTTTCTTGTTGGCCGCTGGTCACGGGACACGATTACGGCCTTTAACCGATAAAACCCCAAAGTGCTTGCTTCCGATTCGTGGTGTGCCGATCCTGCAAATCTGGCTGGAGTCGTGTAGCCGCTTCGGTATAGACGAAGTACTTATTAACGTTCACGCGCACGCAGGAGCCGTACACGAGTTCTTGCGGACGCATCCTCACGGCCGTAAGGTGCGGGTGGTGGAAGAAAAGAGACTATTGGGCAGCGCCGGAACTTTGCTGAAAAACCGCGATTGGGTTGGTTCCGAAGATTTTTTCTGGGTGTTCTATGCTGACGTGCTGAGCCAAGTAGATCTCTCGGAGATGCTGCGAGTGCACCAAGCGAGAATGCCGGCAGCGACCCTCGGCGCTTACTACGTTACGGACCCCAGTCGTTGCGGGATACTAGATGTAAGGGAAGATGGTACCGTAGTCGATTTCGTTGAGAAGCCGATCCGCCCGCGCGGCAATCTCGCATTCTCGGGACTCTTGCTTGGAACTCAGTCGTTGCTCGACGCCATCCCGCTGAAGCAACCTGCCGATTTGGGTTTTGATGTTCTTCCACGATTGGCGGGCAAAATGGTTGCGTATCCCATTTCCACCTATTTGCTGGACATCGGCACGGTGGAGAATTATGAAATGGCACAAAGCACTTGGCCTAGCTTGCATCCGTCATAAGGAAAGCTGAATGATCGAAGGAATAGTTTTTGACATGGATGGGGTTCTTATCGACAGTCATCCGGTGCATCGGGTGGCTTGGAGCAAATTCCTTGCGACTGTGGGTAAAAGTGTTACCGATGAGGGTCTCAGTTTTATCTTGGCGGGACGGAGGCGCGAAGAGATATTGCGGCATTTTCTTGGGGATCTTCCTGAATCCAAGATCGCTGAGTACGGGCATCGAAAGGACCTGTTCTTCGAAGAGAACTTCCACGATGTAAAGTTAATTCCCGGTGTTCGTAAGTTTCTGGAGTCAATGGGAATTGCGGGTTTGAAGTCTGCCATCGCGACGTCTGCCAGTTCGGCGCGCACGTGGGGAACTCTCCGTCGCTTGCGGTTGGATAAAAAATTTACCGTCATCGTTACTGGAGACGATGTTGAAGCAGGCAAACCAGATCCTGAAGTCTACCAACTCGCTGCCGAGCGCATGAAGTTGTCTCCGGAAAAACTGCTCGCATTGGAAGATGCTCCTTGCGGCGTTCAGGCAGCGAGGTCTGCAGGGATGCGTTGCATTGGGGTGAGCACTAATGGACGAGCCGAGTTGCTTCGTCAATGCGGCGCCGAGTTCGTAGTTCCAGATTTCCTTCATCTCTCGATTGAATCTTTATCAGAGTTGAACAGTCGGGAAAGCTCCGGACGCCATCTGGTCTAGCTGGTTACCTGGATTTCGTCTCCGACAGTCATCGGCCTGATCCCACGAACGTAATACGTAACAGAGAGGAGAGCATGAGCACTGCCCAACTACCGTCGGCTGCGGAGGACAACGCAGGAGAGAAAGTATTTCCACGTCACCGGGGCGAGGGAAGCGCGTTGATGGTGCTGCTAGGCATAGTGGCCCTCCTGTACTCTGGTCTGGAATTAGAGGTTTTGATGGCGGTCGACGGTATGATGCGATTCATGACCGTCCGCGAGATTCTCTGGGATGTCGGCGCAGCTTTTATACCAGTGTTTGGGATGGCGTTGGGATGGTGGCTTTGTCTCATCTTGTTGATGAAGATTGCTGCCGTGCTCGGTTGGAAGGCTTCCAGTCGCGACCCTGTATTGTGGCGCCTTGGCCTTGTCATTCCACTAATTTATTTTGTACTTGAACTCTTTAACTCGACTCGTTTACGGGTTTCTCCGCACTGGCACCCCGGGCTGTTCGGCTGGCTATGGATCTTGCCGACGTTGATGGCGTTTTGCATAGCTGGCATCTTTCTGACTGAACTGGCGACGCTGCAAAGGTTTTGCCGGGTCCGATTGGCACCAGTCGGTGGAGTGCACCTTGTTCTCGTTGCCGCAGTAGTGATAGCGCTTGTAGCGCGCGGCGTTCATGTCTTTCACGATTTTGTCCATCCAGGGACCGCAGTCACGGCGGCGAATATGCCCGATATCTACCTGATCACTTTCGATGCTCTGCGGTCAGACGATATGTCAGTATACGGCTACGGACGATCCACTACCCCAAATCTGGAGCGATTTGCACGGCAAGCCTATACTTTCGATTTCTTTTTCGCGAACTCGAACTTCACCACGCCGGCAACGACCTCGATCGAAACTGGGAAGTTACCGTGGACGCACCGAGTGTTTCAGTTGGGAGGTTTTTTGCGCGGGCAGGCGCAACAGGAAACCTTGGCAGGCTTCTTACGTCAACGCGGATATTACACTGCCTCGGTTGCCTCGAATCCATACGCCGGCCCAACACAACATAGAACACAAAACAGTTACGATGCTATCGCATTTCCGTTACCACAAGACGGAAATGGTTCGTGGTCACGCTATACCAATTTGGTGGGGCTCAATACTCTGCACACTCTGTCATACACAATGCTAAAGTCCCTAGGGGCACTGCGCGTGTATACGGGTGCCATGATTTGGAGTGACCGTTATCCGAGTCCGGCAGAGCCGGTTTTCGACTGGGTACGCGATCTTGTTGAGCGGCCTGATATCTCACAGCCGCGTTTTGTGTGGGCTCATATAATGCCCCCGCACGATCCTTATTTCCCGCCGTTGCCATATCGGGGACGTTTCTTAAGTTCGAGCAAGCTAACGCATAGGGTAGATTTTCTAGGATTGCGGAACGACTCGCCGCAACGGGGTGTTTCGGTGGAAGACTTGCGCGCCCGCTATGATGAGAATATTGCCTACGCAGACCATGTCGTCGGGGATTTCCTGAATTGGCTCGATCAAACGGGCCGCTTTGACCACTCTATCGTAATCGTCTCGGCGGATCATGGGGAATCATTTGAGCGCAATTGGCTTTTGCACACTGGGCCATATCTGTACAACACTCTCATCCGAGTTCCATTGCTCATTCATCTTCCGGGTCAAAAACAAGGTTTTCTTATTAGCCAGTCTGCCGAGCAAGTAGATTTGCTGCCCACGATTCTTGACTTAGTTGGCGGACACGCCCCGAATGCGGGCGAAGGCACATCGCTGAAACCGGCTTTAGAGGGCAAAGCGCTTCCGGATAGATTAATTGACAGCATGAATCTAGAATCGGATAGCTCGTTCATGCCGATTGCCCAGGGGACGATCGCGCTGATCGATAAAGATTTCAAATACATCTATCAAATAGGGACGCATGAAGGGTCTTTGTACAGGTATAAGACGGATCCACGAGAGCAGCAGAATCTGGTGGCATCCGATCCCGGCGTCGCAGCGCGTATGAAAGCGTTGGTTGAGAATCAACTGAAAGAGGTCAACAGCCGCGTGATTCCCGAGCCGTGATGCTATCAGTTCCACAGACAGTGAAATGACGCGAAGACTCCGTTTGTCTTTTGGTACATGGCGGCGGCTATCGTCCAGGGTGGATCATGACCGCAGCCAGTTAGGGTTGCACCGCAACCTTGCATATTGGATTAGTGGCCTTGGTCATTCATTGTTGTTTCGACTACAGAATGCAAGTCATGCGGATGCGCTGAGCGAGTCCTCTCCGCCCCCCCCCCCGGTCTTCGTGCTTGGCTTTTGGCGGTCGGGCACGACCCTGCTCCACGAGCTGTTATGCAGGGATCCCCAGTTCGGCTTTCCCAGCACCTATGCGTGTATGAACCCTTCTCATTTCTTGCTTACCGAAGCATGGGCCTCTGGAGCCAGAGCACAGCCCCGAGCGACTCGTCCGATGGACAATATGTCCTATTCGTGGGCTTCGCCGCAAGAGGACGAATTTGCGCTGCTCGCTCTCGGTGCACCTTCACCCTATGAGTCGTTAATTGTTCCCTCCCTCATGCGCGATCCTCAAAAACTCGTCGACCTGCGTCAGCGCAGTGCTACGGAGCAAGAACGTTGGGCGGAGGCATTCCGGCGCTTCTTGCTTTTGTTGACTGTCCAACAGAGTAAACGAATGGTCTTCAAATCTCCTCCGCATGGATTCAAGCTTCCGCTGCTGCTCTCCATGTTTCCCCAGGCCCGGTATGTGATTATCGAACGTAATCCGTACGAAATTTTCGCTTCGAATCTCAAGCTTTGGCGCACTCTGCTAAATATGTATGCCGTGGAATCGTCGTCATCGGATGAGATTGAGCAATTCGTGCTCGAAGCTTACCTGGTGCACGAAGAGGCGATTGCCGAGGGGATGAAGACCGCCAACACGAGTCGGCTGGCCCTGGTCCGCTATGAAGCGTTAGCAACTAACCCGATCGGGCAAATTCAGCGGCTGTACGAGGAATTGGAACTTGGAAGTTTTGACAGGGTACGGAGACCGCTCGAAGAGTATCTAGTCGCGGCCACCGGCTATGTACGCAATCGTTTCACCCTTTCGTCAACGCAAAAAGCCCGGGTCGATAACTGTTGGGGAGCCGTCATCAAGGCGAAAGGTTATTCCTGGCCGGAACAATATCTGAGCTTAGCTAGCTAGGGGTCGCCGACAAACTAACGGCTATTCAAGCCGTCGGTTCGTCGGGCTCGGTCCCACGCAATTTGCGATAGAAGAACGAAAGACTTCGTCGAACGCGATTCGCAAATATCATCCATACGGCCCAGAGAGCCGCCAGTGTTGGCATCAGCACTTGGAACAACGTTCCGCCGCTCGGATCGCCATAAGCATACGACGGTATCGCTGATAGCAGAAAAAGCACGACTATAACTGCGAGGTCGGATCGCTTCATTCCTTGGGGTCCCCTCAATTCAGTTTCGCTCCAGTATGGAGTGCGTGACGATTCCTGTCAAATGAAACCTTCGTTAGCCGTGGTCAGGACGAGCCCTCTTTCGCAAGCAGAAAGACGTGAATCTAGCTACATTCGCACTGGCATCTGGAGTCGGCTAGCCTGGGGATATCTCGAGTTACTCATCTTCCTTTCCTCGTGAGCCTCCTGCTCCTACTGGTTCTTGTTTTCCCTGAAGAAAAACACTGTCCCTGTTATGAGCAACGGCACACGTAAGTGTCCGCGCTGGCCGTGTGAAATGTCGAAAAGCGAGGACCGTGCCCTTAATGATGGTCTTGGTCGATCGAATCGCGTTTGCGAGCAAGCCAGTGCGGGCCGTTTGAACCACATGGTGTCATTTCGCGTGTGGAACTTGGGATCTGTCGCTTTGGTATAATCCGGCGATGGCCAACGACTCAGTCTTTCACTCGATCTATCATTCCCTCCCTCCCCAGGGACAAATACTCGCAAGGCAGTCCCTGGATGTGGTTCGTTCGATACTCGGCCAGCGTCTAAAGCACAACATCTTCGGCGATATGGCACCCATGGTCCCGCCTTTATATTTGATGCGAGATGGAGCCAGAGACTATGTGGAGTTCAAGCAAAACGGCTTGGATGCCTTTCGGAGGTTCGTGGATTTCGGACTTCGGCCCACGGATCGGATTTTGGATATTGGAAGCGGCATTGGGCGCAAGACACTTCCCCTGCTTGATTATTTGGTCGGAGGGTCCTACGAGGGAATCGACCCAATTGCAAGCCAAGTCAGATGGTGCTTGGAGAAAATCACGCCGAGGTATCCGAATTTTCACTTTCAAAGGATTGATGTCTGGAGTAAACACTACAACCCCAAAGGTTCGGTTAAACCATCGGAATACATCTTCCCGTTTAGGAGCGGGGAGTTTGATTTCGTTATCCTGGGTTCGGTATTTACTCACATGTTCAGCGCCGATATGCAGCATTACGTAGATGAGATTGGCCGAGTCCTCAAACCGGGTGGAAAGGGGCTGATCACATTTTTGCTTCTTAATCAGGAGAGTGAACAGCTCATCGCTCAAGGAAGATCAACCTTAAATTTGGTGTTTGAATACGAAAATGGATCTAAGGCTTGTGATCCTGAAGGCCTAGAAACTGCCGTCGGACACCAGGAAGACTTTGTCTTGGACATGTTCAAGCGTCGGAGCTTAAATGCCGACATTGCAGAGCGCGGATCGTGGTGCGGTAGAGAAGGCGCTTACTATCAAGACATCGTTAAGATTACGCGTTAGCTATCGCACTTCGTTAGCAAGGCTCGGCCCGTGGATTTTTGGTCGAATTCGGCGGACCCGAAACTGTCGCCTCGAAACAAGAACCTTTCACAAGAGGGGATCTGCGGAATTTCTCATTGTTTTCGCTGCCGAAGTTCGCAGGAAGAATGGCATCGATGGCACGTATCGCCATGCATGCGCGGAAGTCGAAGTGTGAGGCCACATCCAAGATATCTGTGATCGATTCTTCGGTACAACTGGCTACCTGCGAATGAGCGCCCTTTTCCTTTCCACGCTTCGTTATACCCGGCTGGCCCTTGGTAAGGCTCAGGTTCTAGGTGATTCGCAGCGACGCCACGTCCGAATTGTCCAGGGCATATTCACTGGGCTAGCAGGCCGCGGCGTGGCGATGGTAGTCGGTTTTATCTCGGTTCCGTTGACCGTGAGGTATTTGGGCGCTGAACGTTACGGCGCTTGGGTAACCATCAGCACCGCGATGGCGTGGATAGCGCTCGCTGATCTTGGCTTGAGTAACAGTCTTACGAACGCCGTTTCCGAAGGATACGCACACAACCGGCGCGATCTAGCCCAGAGTTATGTTGCTGCCGCTTTCTGGTCGCTGGCCGGAGTTGCGGCATTTCTGGCGCTTGTATTCTTCTCCCTCTGGCACACGGTGCCGTGGGGTGCCCTACTCAACGTCCAAAGCCCGAGGACGCGCGCAGAGGTGGCGCCGGCTGTTGGCATCGCATTTGCCATCTTTGCGCTGAATCTTCCCTTGTCACTGACTTCTAAGATTTACGGTGCCTACCAGGAAGCGGCGGTGGCGAATAGCTGGACCGCGGCAGGTAGTATTCTCAGCCTTGCTGCGCTAGTGACTGTAACTCAACTGAAGGGCGGGCTGGTGTCGCTCGTTATTGCCATATCCGGTGCGGCGTTGCTGGTCAATCTGGTGAGCGCGATTTGGATATTCGGCTGGTCTAAACCTTGGCTCATTCCGCGTTTAGACCGTGTGACTTGGGATGCCCTGAAAAGATTGACTGGCTTGGGAGGGATGTTTTTTGTCATTCAAATAGCGGCCCTTGTTCTCTTCCAGACCGACAATCTGATCATCGCCCATTACCTGGGTGCGGCGGCGGTAACGCCCTACAGCGTAACATGGAGGTTGTTCACTTACACCGCACTCTTTCAAATTTTGGCGAGTCCTTCCTATTGGCCAGCGTATGCAGAGGCGTTTTCACGGGGAGATCGGGCATGGGTCCGCCGTAGCTTTCGGATCAACTTTAAACTCAGCGTTGCTTCGACTTTGCTGCTTGCGCTTCCGCTAGTTCTTTTTGGCAAGTGGATTATCGAGAAGTGGGCTGGCAGCGTCGCTGTTCCCTCGTCGGCCCTTCTGCTGTGGATGGGAATCTGGAGCATCATCTATAGTTCGATGACTGCTCAATCTTGTCTCCTGGCGAGCTCAGGCAAGGTCAAGCGGCAGATGATTTACTCGATGTTGGCCGGGGGCGTCAACCTCGGTCTTTCCATCGTTTTGGTGCAAAAGATCGGATTGACAGGCGTCATCATGGGTACTGTGTGCGCGTTCGTCGTGTGTGTAATAGTGCCTCAGACCCTTGAGGTCGAGAGCGTTATCGGTCGCGGTTGAGAAGTTTCGGCTAAGAAACCCCGGGGATTCCGTTTGTGAACATGCCGATGGTGCATCGGATCAGGCACTTCCTTACCAGGCGCCTTCAAACGACTGCGGACAACTCCTTGCTGCTCCTCGGACGCATGGCAAGTCGGCAGGTTCGTTCGATAAAGTCCGCCTGCTCCCTGGCCGAAGTCGAATTCAAGGTTTATTCCCAGTGGGGTGAGGATGGAATTATCGACTGGCTGATCGAACAGGCGGTGATTCCGTCTCATCTGCATACCTTCATCGAGTTTGGCGTCGAATCTTACGAGGAGGCCAACACTCGATTTCTTCTCCAGAATCGCAACTGGCGCGGCCTCGTAATTGATGGCAGCGCGGCGCAAATTCGCCTTTTAAAAAGGCGCGGTGAATTATTCTGGGGGTATGATTTAACTGCCAAAGCAGCTTTTGTGACGCGGGAAAATATCAATGATGTATTTGTCGATGCAGGTTTTTCCGGAGAAATAGGGCTGCTGAGTATCGACATTGACGGGAATGACTATTGGGTCTGGGAAGCGATTAGCGTGGTTCATCCCGTCATTTGCATCTGCGAGTACAACGCGGTGTTCGGCGACGTGTGGCCGTTGTCTGTTCCGTACGAACCGAACTTTGATCGGACCCGACTTGAATTCAGCAATTTATATTTTGGAGCGTCTATCGCGGCACTTCAATCTCTGGCAAGTCGCAAGGGGTACCGATTCCTTGGAACCAATTCGGAAGGAGTGAACGCGTTTTTTGTCCGCCAAGACTACGCGAGTAAATTTGAGTCCTTGCTTGCGAATCCCACTGCACAACCATCAAGATTTCGTCAGTCACGAGATCAGTCGGGACAGCTGTCTTTCCGCCGAGGGCTTGAACGTTCTCATTTGATCCGAGAGCTTCCGGTAGTTAACACGGAGACTCTAGAAAAACAGAATCTTGGAACCGTACAACCTTTGTATAGCGATAGTTGGCTACGAATGCTTGAAATCCAAATCGACCCGGAACGGGTTGCGCCGGATCCTTCACGATGAGAATAGCGGTTTGGCAAAACTTGCCCAGCGGTGGTGCCAAGCGAGCTCTCTACGACCAGGTGTGCGGGCTTGTAGCCCGTGGCCACGAAATCGAGGTGTGGTGTCCTCCGACCGCTGATCGTTCTTATCTGCCGCTGAGCGCGATAGTGCCCGAGCACGTTGTACCTCTCAAACTTGGTCCTTACTTAACGTCTTCAGTTAGTCTCGGGAGGAAGTTGCACCCCATACGCTGGAGTGCAAGAGCCAGACTGTGGGAGATAGATCGGCACTCGCAAGAGTGTGCGCGGCAGATAAATTCGAGAGGATTCGATTTACTCTTCGCTGCTTGCTGTATGTTCTTTCACACTCCACCGATCGCCCGATTCGTAAAAATTCCAAGTCTCGTTTACTTACAGGAGCCTAACAGACGTTTCTATGAGTCGTTGCCTGAATTGCCCTGGCTGGCGATGTCATGGACCTTCAAAGACTTATTGCGGGCTAAATTCTGGAGCGAAGCGTCGATCCGCAGGGCGAGACTCTCGGGAATCAGGGTTCTGGGCCGAGAAGAGCGCAGAAACGCATTGGCGTTTGACGAGATTCTGGTCAACTCTTTTTTCTCTCGCGAAAGCGTCCTGCGCGCCTTTGGCCTCGACTCGACGGTATGCTATTTGGGGGTAGACACTGATAAATTCGCGAATCAAAACCAGAGGCGGGAATCGTTCGCCGTTTCCGTCGGAACCCTGGTGCCGTCGAAGAATACGGAGTTTCTGGTCCAGGCAGTGGGAAAAGTCTCCGCTAGAATCCGTCCGAAGTTGGTTTTAATTGCGAACATGGTCGATGCTCGCTATCTAGATCAAATCCGGAAACTGGCGTCGCAGCTTAATGTCGAATTCGAGCTGAAGGAGCTCATAGAAGATGTGGAACTCATCGCCACTCTGAATAAAGCGAGAATGATGCTTTATGCTCCCCGCTTGGAACCATTTGGCTATGCTCCACTGGAGGCGAATGCTTGCGGGCTTCCGGTCATCGCTGTGGCGGAAGGCGGAGTTCGCGAGACGATTCAGAACGGAGTAAACGGTATCTTGGTCGAGCATAACCCCCAGTGTATGGCGGAGGCAATCGAGCGAATGCTGGAGGACAATTTGTTTTACCAACGCTTGAGCCAACAGGCCGTGGAACACGTTCGCGCAAGATGGTCATTGCAAGCGTCGATCGATAGGCTAGAGCAAAGGCTATGCGCCAGATTCGGCGGTGTGTGCGGCGACCGGGCTGCGGTTCCCGACGACTCCTACCTGCCGTGCGGTACTCGACTCTGACAACCGTGCGGACTGGCGACGCACTGTCATAGCAGCGCGTGCCAGCGCGGAGTCTTGAGAGTCAAGATGGCCGCCGTTCGCTCGCGACGAGCGACACTTGAAACCCAGCGATTGTGATGACAGCGCGCCTTTTCTGGCGGTCAGATGCGGTGCTATCGAATGGTCCATGACCTCCCGGAAATGTGGTTACGCGCGTATACCAGAGACTTGTACGGTGGATGGTGAAACCGGTTTCGCGATAGAGAATCTTTCAAACGCCGCGCTAGTGATCTCACAGCTCGGCGATTGCCTGATTACGGTTTTGTTTTTGCTGGCTGTTTCCTGCGCACAGAACTCCCGTTCTAGTGACGTTGCTCCCGGTTCGCAAGGGCCAACGGGTGCGTTTCACAAGCTGATAGCTTGCAAATCGAATGACATCTACTATGCAGGTGGCGACTGTGCTTCGGCATGGGGCGGCGGCGACATTGGATCTCAAATCAACACCATCCTTCCCATAGCCACTGCTGGTGTGAGCGGCGCAAAGGTTGTCATTTTACCCGGTACCTACTCCTTTACGACTCCAATCGTCATCCCCGGACCGAAACCAATCACCTTAGAGTGTGCTGCCGGCGGCACAGCCGCGAGCGACACCCTGGGTACAACCATCCTCAAGTTTAGTCCGAAAAAGGGGACAGCCCTCAGCTGGGCAGCGGGTGCAAATGGCGGCGGGATACAGGGGTGCACGCTTAAAGGGAGCGGATCCGCCAATTCGACGCGTGGTCTGTTCGTCGACACCATTCAAGGAGGAGTGTTCTCGAACTTGGACATATCTGGGTTTGGGAATGCGATTGAGATCAATAGCCACGCAAATAGAGTCTATATCGGTACGTTCAACAATATGTACGTGCATGAGAACGGCGTGAACCTGTACACCGCACCCACGGGAGGGTCGAACGAAAACGTTACCTTTCAGGGAGGCGTATTCTTCAATAGAACCTACGGAGCCGGATGCATCAATATTTCCGATTTTGAGATGCATTTCCTCAACGTCAGTTTCGATAGCTGTCCTATTCTGTTGGGCGGACTGAATGCCCACTATAGTTTTATCGCGTCTCACTTCGAACTGACTGAGGGAAGCACTGCGATAGATCCCGTGGTCGTGTCGGCTGACTGTAGAGCCTGCGACGTGACCTTCTCCGACGACGAATGGGTGGAAAATGCTCCCAATCGATCGAGAACCGAATTTGTCACAATCCACGGATCGGGAAATTTCTCGTTCATCGGAGAGCAGATTTTTGCTGCTGAAACCGTTCCGCAATTTGCGACTTTGACCAACAATACCGCCAACGGAACCTGGTGCTGTGGGGTGACATTCGGCGGCGGATCGATCGGCAACATCTTCAATCCAAACAGCGCGACGCTAGGATTGGGCGTTTTTGATATGGGCAGGCTGGTACTAAAAAACATTTGTCCTATCCAGTTTTTTCCCGGAAGCATTCACGGATGTTTGGGCTCATCAACTCTGGGAAGTTCGCAAACCTGGCTATTGCCAAACGCGACCGGGGTTTTGGGGTTGACTCTCAATAAAGGGCCAGCATTTTACCAGGCTAAACGGGGCACGGCGGGATGCACGACTGGGCCTTCCGTCGGCGGTGAATGTGCTACCCAAGTAATGTGGGCCACGCCGTTTGCCGATGCCAATTATAGCGTTTCCTGTCAGGGTACCGGCGAGAACAAGAACTTCCCCATATTAGGCTCGGTCACAGCCAAGACGACTGGATCCATTACGGTGCAGACAAGGTCGCTAGCGGCGGCCCCATCCTCGTTTGCCGCCATCGATTGCATCGCCGTTCACGATTAGCCCTGCCCTTTTTGAGCTGGTCGTTTCTGTCTTAACGCGTGCAACACAGAGCGAATAAGAATAAGAAATTAAATTCAAGAGCTG
>CAVXKN010000005.1:0-141835 GCA_963762385.1 uncultured Acidobacteriota bacterium
ACTTCGACATACCCTCTTCCCCTTTCTTTCGCACAAATCATACTCAGCTTTGTGCGGAAACAGGGGAGCAGGTCAAGCCGACATCGATGATGGTGCCCGAGTACCGCTCCGCTGTATTGACGGCACTAGCAGCAAACCTGAATACGAAGAGTGTCGTATGATCGGTGTGCGCGAAAGATCGAGGTAACCCACTACAACAGTCGCTTTCTGAGAGTTACTGCGTTAGACTGAAAGACACTCCAACTCTATAAGCCTCGGAGGCTGAATATAATGACACAAGAAAAATTGCTGGCGAGTACGATTCTCACCGCAGGATTGTTCTGCAGTGTTGTTACCTTAGCTCAGGCGCCCGTCCAGAACATCAACAAGAACAAACATCCGAACTTGGCACAAGCGCAAAGTCTTGTTGTTCAAGCAGACAACTACATGGTCAACGCGCAGAAGGACAACCGATACGATATGCACGGACACGCGAAGAACGCGAGGCAGTTCTTGGTACAAGCAAGCCAAGAAATGAAGCTTGCCGCCGAGGATGCCGACGCCGCCGAATATCAGAAGAAGTAAAGTCAAAGCCGCGTGCGGCGCTGAGCTCGTAAGTCTTCTGTGCCAAGAGTTAGGGGTTCCATGCAGTCCGTTGGCTGCGAAACGAGATTGAGATTAAGCGCCGCGAACGTCGCCAAGCCAATCAGCTGCGGAACGCAGGTTACTGCACAACCAGCGTAAGCTTGGTGCTGTGGTTCAATGCTGTCGACCCGGATGTGAAAGTGCCGGTCACCGTGAGGTTATAAGTGGAATGAGACCGTCGGGATCACCAGCAGTCCGCAGGTGCCGACTCTTGCCAACATCGGCTGAAGGCCAAGCTTGTAGGTGAAAGTTTCGCGAATGGCTCTCTGGTCACTTCATACACCACGTCGCAGCCATCGCCATCGAAGCACGCGGTTCCCCCGCCGTAGACGGTTGTGCCATACAGATTTCCAGTCCGATCGAAAATCACCCCTGAGAACGGAAACATGCCATCGCTGCCGCCCTGGAAGTTATAAAGGGGGCTCTCCGTCCATCCCCCGCTTCCGTTGGGACTGAGCTCAAAAACTGTGCCACAGCCGATGCCGGAGTTGCATGCGGTATCCCCTTCGAGGTCAGTACCGTACAGATTTCCGTTCTTATCAAAAATCAGCCCGGCTACCGGAGAGCCGCCATCGCTGCCGTCCTGGAAACTGTAGAGCGTAACCTCCGTCCATCCCCCGCTTCCGCTGGGACTGAGCTCAAAGACTGTGCCACAGCCGGGGCCGCCGCACCCCGTTCCCCCACCCGCCGATGCCGTGCCATACAGATTTCCGGCCTGATCAAAAATCAATCCGGAGGTCGGCGCGTAGCCATCGCTGTTACCCTGAAAATTGTAAAGACGAGTTTCCATCCAAGCTCCGCTTCCGTTGGGACTGAGCTCAAAGGCCGTGCCGCAGCCATAGTTAGAGGCGAAGTCTCCAGATCCCCTTTCGTAGGTTGTGCCATACAGATTTCCGGATTGATCAAAAATCAGGCCGGGGTTAGGCAAAAAGCCCTCGCTGCCCTGCGAAGGAAAGCTATAAATGATGGTCTCGGTCCAACCCCCGCTTCCGTTTGGGCTGAGCTCAAAGACTGTGCCACAGGCGCCTTCGCCTTGGCACCCTGTTCCCCCCGCCTGGGCCGCGCCGCACAGATTTCCGGAGCCATCAAGAATCAAGCCTTGTGGCTCCTCGCCATCGTCGGGGCTGCCTCGTAAGCTGTAAAGGATGGTCTTCGTCCATCCCCCGCTTCCGTTTGGGCTGAGCTCAAAGACTGTGCCACAGCCTCCGCCACCGCATCCCGTCCCTCCACCCGCCTCTGACGTGCCATACAGATTTCCGGCATGATCAAAGATCAATCCGGAGGACGGCGCCCAGCCGTCGCTGCCGCCTTGGAAACTATGGAGGATGGTCTCCGTCCAAACCTCCGTTGGAGCTGGGGCTCAGCTCGAAGACCGTGCCACAGCCGTCGCTAGAGTTGTTGCACGCCTGGCTTCCGCCTCCGTCCTGTGTTGTGCCATAGAGGTTTCCTGAGGAATCGAAAATCAGACCGCCGCTCGGGAATGACCCGTCGTTCCTGCCCTGGAATGAGGGCCCTTCTATGACTGCCATATCAAGATCCTGGGTCACGCGGCTGAGCGGGCCGAGGAACCCGCCTGGGTGATCTCCCGCCTTTCAAGAACCCTGGTCAATCGGAAAAGTTTTGCGGCTCGCCATGCGATGCTCGTGAAAGCCATGCGTGATCGGGGTTTCGTGTTTGGTCCCTCTCTACTGTTTCTGCTGGCCGATCCGTATTCGTGTTAGTGGTTTGTGAGATAATTCGGGTTCTTTGTGCTATATAGCCATTTGGAGGCCGTTTTGGAGAAGCACTTTCGCGTTCGTGTGTATTGCACATTTGCTGTGGTTTTGTGGTTAACGATTTCCGTCCTCGCGCTTGGGCAGAATGCGTCTACCCCAACTCAACCGAGCACCCCTGCTGGTGTGCCGCCCCTGGTGAAGTTCAGCGGCCTGCTAAAGGACGCTTCGGGGAACCTGCTAACCAATACTGTCGGCGTCACCTTCGCCATCTATAGCGAGCAAACCGGCGGAGTGCCACTCTGGCAAGAGACACAGAATGTCCAGTTTTCGCAAGGCCGCTACACCGCCCTTCTGGGTGAGACCACAAGCACAGGAATTCCGGCGGAACTGTTTGTCTCCGGACAACCACGTTGGCTCGGAGTCAGGGCATTGTTACCTGGCGAGGAAGAACAGCCAAGAGTGCTGTTAGCAAGTGTCCCCTACGCCTTGAAGGCCGTGGACGCGGACACTCTGGGCGGATTACCAGCCTCGGCATTCGTGCAAGCGAATGGCGTCAACTCTAGCGCTGCCGTCTTGGCTTCAGGGCCCGCGGCGGAGTTGGGTACGTTAAGCAGTTCCTCGCCTACCTCGAAAATGGTCACTACGCCCGGAGGGAAGGCTGGCGTGATTCCAGAGTTCGACCACCCCGCCGACATTAAGAACTCTCCGATCGTCGTGAACTCCACCCCAACTGACCTCACCGATGTAGTGGGGATGGCGAATCTTGAAGTTCGAAATCTGGAAAACGTCGTGTACGCGGACCAATTCCCCGGAACTGGCAACCACGACATCGGCGACAAAATCAATCAGGCGTACGCGTCGTGCCCATCAAACGGATGCAAGATAAAGGTGTCCGCTGGCGTCTATCCGTACACGACGCCGATTAGTTTTTCCACTACTAACAAACCTGTTGTTCTTGAAGGCGACGCGGGGGAGACCGGGACATACAACGGGTATCCGAGCTCGAAAGGTACGACAGAACTCTATTACACAGCCAGCTCCGGCACCGCGATCACGATGGCCACTTTTGGCGGGACGGGCAGCGGCATCGATGGAATTACGCTATTCGGCCCAGGTTTTGCTAACGGGCCCAATAAGGCTGTCGGACTATCGCTCACTTCCGATATCCGGCAGAGTTACAAAGACTTGTTTATTTCCGGCTTCAATGTTGGTATTCAGATCGGTAGTAATGTCTATCTGGAGTATTTCTACAATCTCCAGATGCTTGATAATGTGAAGTCCATCTACAGCCCGCCGGGAATCGTTGGCACGGGCGAAAACATCGCATTCTTCGGTGGCGTTATCACCAACAAGTCGACGTTCGGCGGTTCAACGATTCCCTTCTACCCCAACTGCGTGGACTTTGAGGGAGGACAGGGCATCGTGGTTTCGTTCTACAACATATCGTTCGATCAATGTGGGGTCACGTTAAACATTCCCGGTGGCCAGCAGTTTTACTTCAGCGGCAGTCACTTCGAAAATCCTGGCGCCGCGACTGCGGCCGATTTCCTTACCCTTGGCAGCAATTGTGTTTCATGTAATGTGATCTTGAGCGGGAGCGACATCCTTGAAGACCGCACCACCGGCGGCCGTACGGAACTGATCAGCATGGGCGGCGGATCGCGGTTGACGATTGTGGGCGGGATCTACCTTGCGGTAGGGACAATTCCTCAAGCTATCAATTCAAGTAATCTCGCGAATGCGGTTACGGTTTTAGGCGCTGAGAAAGTGAACAGCATTCCCGCATGGGTTGGCGGTACGTTCGCAAGCTTTGTGACTATGAACCCTCGGGAGTATCAGCCCCTGACTGTAGCTGGTGGGCCGATAATACTGGGAAGCAATCCGACAATCCACGGGAGTATTACCAGCGCGGCTCTGGGGGCGTCGCGGACTTGGACATTCCCGGACGCCAGCGGGACCGTGATGCTATCGACACAGGACGGTGACGTGGCAGTTCCCGGAGACATAAACGTAACCGGGGCCAAGCACTTCAAGATTGACGATCCTCTGGATCCTGCCAACAAGTACCTTTATCACAGTTCCGTAGAATCTCCGGACATGATGAATATCTATAACGGCGTCGCCCTGCTGGATGCGAATGGTGAGGCCGAGATCCAGCTTCCAAATTGGTTTGAGGCCTTGAATCGCGACTTCCGCTATCAACTCAGCTGTATCGGTGGTTTTGCGCCCGTGTACATTGCTCAGGAGATCCGGAACAATACTTTCCGCATCGCTGGAGGAATCTCGGGCCTGAAGGTGTCTTGGGAGGTCACGGGGATTCGCCACGACGCTTACGCTGAGGCCCACCCGAGTCCAGTCGAGATCGAGAAGCCCACGGCGGAGCGAGGACACTATTTACACCCTGAGCTTTTTGGTGCTTCGCCAGACAAAGCAATCGGCGCTCATTAGAGCATTGAACGGCGAGCGGCTTGCAACCTCCGGCAGAGCTTAGGGCGTGAGCCACTGATGCGCAAGGCGGAGATGCAAGTCGCGTTTTCACTCAGCGCCCCGCGGTCACTGTACCGTCAACGAGAACAGCATCGTTAGTAAAACCGCGGTAGACTCCCTCCTGCTTTTCAACGAATCCCGCAACTAAATTTCTCCCCGTGGGTTAGGATGCTCGTTGGCACTTCTGCGCCCGCTTCGTCCCGGCGCGGATTGGGACCCTAGCAACTCGATCTCTATATCGGGATCGGCAGGGTCGATAGTGAACAGCGCCAAGGTTACCCTGACCGTACAATAGTGCCCGACGAAGCATCAGGGTGTGGCCTGGGACCTTAGCAATACGCAGTTTCAGGAGGACGCGTCGTGAACGTTTCGTTGCTTCTTATCCCTCCGATTGTTCGTGTAGTCGCGATTCTTTTTTGGCTCGGCGCGATCTCCGCGCCCCTCTGTCAAGCCCAAGTCAGCTTCTTCACGCCTCCGACGTACGCGGGGGTTGGGACCATTTTTGTGGCCGATTTTAATGGCGACGGCAAGCCTGACATTCTGGCTTCGGACGGAACGCTCAATCTGGGGAACGGCGACGGAACTTTCACCACTGGCACTCCGGTAACGGGTACGCCGTTGGCAGTAGCCGACTTCAATGGTGATGGCAGGCCCGACGTACTGGAACAGGCCACTGGAACTCTGCTGGTGCTGTTGGGAAATGGGGACGGCACGTTTCAACCGCCCATCATCACGAATAGCGGCGCAAGTTTGTTCCCAGTCATAGTCGGCGACCTGACCGGGAATGGTAAGGCAGATGTGCTGGGACTCTTCAACAATAACCTCGTTGTTTACCTCAGCAACGGCGATGGCACCTTTGCCGCCGGCGTTTCTTATTCCGTGGGCAATACGTCGTCATCCTTTCAAGCGATCACTCTGGGTGATTTTAACGGCGATGGAAAAGTCGACGTTGCGGTAAGTCTTTCCGCCGTCAATGTGGGGGGGCAAGAGGTTGTTTTTCTTGGCAATGGGGACGGCACCTTTCAGTCTGGCAAGACCTCAACTGGAATTGAATTTGCCGCAGCGGTAGTCGCAGGCGATTTCAATAGTGACGGTAAGCTCGACCTCGTAATCGCGGGCCAAACAGATCTCTCCAACATAACGTCGATTCTGCTGGGAAATGGAGACGGCACGTTCCAGGCCCCAACTACGCTCTTCTCCAACAGCGGAACTTTGGCCACGGCGGATGTGAACGGTGATGGCAAACTCGACTTGGTCCTGCTGAATGGTGTGGTCGCGGTCTACCTGGGTAAAGGTGACGGCACCTTTTCCAATACTCACAGTTACCAGTCGCTTGGCGGGGGTGGAGGGCTTGCCGTAGCCGATTTCAATCTGGATGGAAAGCTGGATATCGCGGCGGGGAACCTCTTACTTGGCAACGGCGATGGCACTTTTAAAGGCGTATCAGGGGTCGCTCTTTCCCTGCCCCAATACGGCCCCCCGGCTACCGTGGTGGGAGACTTCAACAAGGATGGTGCTCCGGATGTCGCGGTGCTCTCGGCCAATAGCACAAAGAACCTATACATTCTCATCAACGATGGGACCGGGGCGCTCAACCTAGCGAATACCTACACCTTGCAAGAGCCAGGTTACGGGATTGCGGCCGCTGATCTGAATGGAGACGGCAACCTTGACTTGGTAGTCGTCAGCGCCGATCCGATTAATTGGAGCTACAGCGTGCTGCTGGGCAACGGCGATGGAAGCTTTCAACCCCCGGTGTTTTACCCACAGAACGTGTTTGGGGAAACCCCCGCGATAGTGATTGCCGACTTCAATAACGATCACAAACCGGATTTTGCAGTTACGGCTGGAAATTCGGCTGCGGTGTTGCTAGGGAAAGGCGATGGAACCTTCGGTGCGCCGGCGTACTTCTTTGATGGAGGAGGAGATGAAGGAGGAGGTTCGATCGTAAGCGCGGATCTTAATGGAGATGGCAAGCAGGACATCGCTGCTGCTGGACCTGGATCAGCTGGTCTGGCAATCCTGCTGGGAAATGGCGATGGCACATTCCAAGCTGCGACATTTCCTTTTACGACCCCGTTTAGTGGTCTGCTCACAGCGGATGTGAACGGCGATGGCAAGGCTGACCTGGTAAGCACCTTCGGTGCGCAGGTATACCTGGGCAATGGAAATGGCACGTTCCAAGCCCCTATTCCGATAGTATCGACCTCAACTGTAATTGCGAGTGTCTTGGCCGACATCAATCGTGACGGCAAGCTGGATCTAATTGGTGGCCGGCAAATCTCGACACAGAGCGGCGATCGGGGCATTTTCCTTGGGAATGGGGATGGTACCTTTGGACCCTATATACTCTTGCCTTTCGTTTTCTCTGAAGACGATACGGGAAATTTTGTGCAGGCTGCGGACATGAATGGCGACGGCAAACAAGACTTGATCGTGGCGCAAGACCCATACAGCATTTTCGTCCTCATCAACACCACCGTGCCGGTCCCGGGGGCGAGCTTCTCGCCAACTTCAGTGAATTTCCCCTCGCAGACGGTCGAAACCGTTAGCAACCCGACACCCGTCATGCTGACCAATACCGGGGCAGTAGCATTGACGGTGAAGAGTGTGTCTTTCGGCGGAGTCGATGCGGGTGAATTCAAGCAGACCAACAACTGTACTACGGTTGAACCGTTGGAGAGCTGTACGATCAAAGTGTCATTTGCTCCGACCGCGACTGGAGGGTCGAGCGCGAATCTCATTGTCGGGGACAACGCAGGCGCAGGTTCGCAGCAAGTGGTCGTGTCCGGGACGGGCACGGCGGCGCCGGGTTTTGCCATCGCCCCTGCCTCGGGATCTTCGGATTCTGGGACCATCGCTGCTGGACAGACGGCGTCTTTCAATCTTGCGATTACGCCGGCTGGATCATTCAGCGGCACGGTGAGTCTGACCTGCGCAATCACGCCTGCAGTCATGCCAGCGCCGGTTTGCAGTGTGCCAGCATCGGTCAATGTGACTCAAGGAACGGCTGCGGCAGTGACGGCGAAGATATCGACGACCGCTGCAGGAACCGCCGGATCGATTTCGCAGGCTAAGCTGCCTTCTGGGATGATGCCAATTGCTGCAACGTTCTTTTTGTTGTCTGCTTGTCTGCTAGTCGTCGGATACCGACGGCGCATGCCCGCGTTGGCGGTCCCGATAACGGCCGTATTGCTTTTCGGCGTAGTAGCGTGCGGCGGCAGTTCCTCCCACGGAACAAGCACGCCCGGCACTCCGGCCGGAACGTACACAGCCACAGTCACCGCAAAGTCGGGAAGCCTGAGCGAGAACAGCTCACTGACAGTAGTCGTGCAGTAATTTAAGGAGAAGGCGACGGAGATGGTGTGCGATCGAAGCAACGAAGTTCGCCGCGCAATTTCTTGGAGAAATTTCGCGACTAGCTGTCTCTCGCGGGTGAAGATCGTCGTTGATTAGATCCGTGCCCAGTTCCTCTCGGTGCGGCTTGGGGCCCAACCAGTTCGATCTTTTAGTGAGGACGCATCATGAAGTCTTGGTCTCTCGTGGCCGCTCTCGCCATACGTCCGGTCGTCGGCGCAAGCCCAGGCTTCGTTTCTCCAGCCGCTTACTTTCTAGGGCAGTACTCCCGAGGTAGACGCTGATTTCAATCGGGACGGCAAGCTAGACATCGCCGCTTCGGGGAGGCCGCTGCTAGGCAAGGGGGACGGCGCTTTCAAAGCGCCCGTCAACTTGAGTGTTTCCGGACACCTGGTTGCCACGCCGATTTCAACGACGATGGGAATCCTGATCTGCTTATCGCAAGCACGCAGCCGACAACTCTGGACATTCTTCTGGGCAACAGTGGCGGCGCGTTTCAGCCAGCCAAGAGCACAAACGTGGGGGTTTCTTTTGGCGGGCTGGCGGTCGCCGACGTCAATGGAGATGGTAAACCTGATGTATTGGGCCTGGTCGTGGAAGGCCAGGTGGTTGTGTTTGTAAGTAATGGCGATGCAACTGTCAAACCTGGAGTCGCTCATCCCGCGGACCAAACCCCTACCT
Source organism: uncultured Acidobacteriota bacterium (assembly GCA_963762385.1). Lineage (GTDB taxonomy): Bacteria > Acidobacteriota > Terriglobia > Terriglobales > Acidobacteriaceae > JABDBE01. Next base: position 8,865 of record CAVXKN010000005.1, read on the forward strand.
CATACTGACACGCGGTTTCAATGGACGACAAAGTCGACATCGCCACCGCCGATGGATATCAAGGCCAGAGCTGTTCTGTCCGGTACGGAGACGGGACGTTTCAGTCGCCAATGGTCTCAACCGGCATAACCCAGCCTTTCGATATGGCCGCCGCCGATGTAAATAACGATGGCAAGCTCGACCTGATCATCGCCGACCAAGAAATCAGTCAACGGTTTACCTTTCTCGGGAAATGGGGATGGAACGTTTCAGGCAGGATTCTGGCGCCGCCCTACGGTCGGAAGATGTAAGTGGCGATGGTAAACCCGACTTAATCCTGAACACCCAATTTTCTTTCATTGCCGGGTTTTGCTTGGCAATGCCGCGGGCCAGAAACTCTCTGCAAGACTGAAGGGCAGAGCACAGCATCGAATGTGTCGCAATTCTGATGTTAGGATTAAGTTTTCAGCTGCGGTGCACCCTGGCGTGGCAAGCATTGCACAGCGTAATCAGGTTCTGGTCTGAATCATCGCCGGAGTGGCTGCGAAGTTCTTGGTGGTGAACTTCAAGGTTGGACATCGTTCCACATGATTGGCAGCGCCAACCGTCGCGGTGGAGAATCTGCTGGCGCAGCTGCTCGTAAATGTTGGGATCGAGCGCAATTCGCGCAGTCTTCGGCCGGATCCGATTCATGACGCCTTCTCAGTCACGTGGTGCAGAAATGTCTGCCTCTCTTCTCCCGGAAGAAACTTGAAAAATCGTAGAGCCGACTGCAAGAGAACGTTCGGATTCTCATTCTCCAGATTCGCTCCCGCCAGGAAGTCTGCGCAGATCATCTCCAGGCAGTAGCCGCGGGATTTGTCGCTGCCCAGCATCACAGCGGCTGTTTCGATCGCCTGCCCAACGATGGGGATCTGGCTCTTGTACAGCTTGAAATAAACCATCTCCCACGGCTCTGTTTCTTGGCCGGTTAACTCACGCTCGACTTCCTGCTTAAACTCTTCCTTGGGCATTTCGCGGGCTTTGTGCAACCAGGTTGCACAATCGAAGTGCTGCCGGTCCCTTCTCGCAATCTTCGCCAACTCCAAGCCCTTCGTCCAGCCCACTTCCTTCAGCTCTTTTCTCGCTTGGGGTGGCAAGTGCTCATGGATCGACATCAGGTAATAAGCTTTCCGGCGCGACTCCGGAAACCGTCTCTCCAGGAATTCGTCGAAGGACTTCACGTCCTCCACCCGCCAATACTGTCCCGCGCGAACTTCGCACAGATAACGTCCGAGTTCCACGAACCGGGTATCGCGTTCGATTTCCTTCTGCTTTTCCCAGGCAAGAATCTCATCGATCTTAGTGAGCACGAACATCGCTCGGCGACGATTGAGCTTGGGCAGCATGGGCGGATTCCTAGTACGTAAGTTCGTCAAGCCAACCAAGGTTCTCAGCTCCTGGCCGCCGCACCAGAGCGGCATCGACCAACTCTTGCTTTCCCAGGCAGAGTCCTAAGTACGGGCAAGTGCTGCAAGGATTCTGCGGAAAGCGAATGCCGCTGTGCGGGAGAAACTGTGCGGACTCGATTCGCCGGATGGTGTCTTCGACTAACTGGCCAAACTCCTGGCGCTGTGCTTCGCTGATTGAGGTGTGCAGATATTGGACCTCGACCAACCGCTTGCGAACGAAGACCACTTGAGCCACTTCAGAAATACCCGTCATCCAGGAATAGCAAACCAGTTGCGGATCGAGAGCCAGCAGTCCTGCGGGCTCCTCAGAGTAGCGGCTGGAAGTGGTTTTCCATTCGAGCAGGCAGCGCTTTCCGTCCAGCTTTCCGATGGCATCGACATAGGCGACGAAATCGTTCTTGCCCGAAACTGGCCGCGTGAACTTGATTTGCAGGTTGCGGCGCGGCTGGCCGATGCGTATGCGGTCGTCCTGGCAGAAGCGGTCCAAAAGCTGGATGCCTTGTTGCAGCATGCGATCCCAAGTATCTCCGCTCGAATAGTGCAAGCCCTGGTTTTGACATGCGCTCCATTCGCGAAACAACACAGCGGCTGCATCTTCGCGCTGGAAATAAGCAGCGAGTGCCCGTTCAAAGGCTCGCCCAAAGAGCATGGCCGCCCGTGTATCTTTTTCCTGCCAGCCATCGAGGTAACGGTGGCGATATCGCCGCGGGCAGGTCAAATATTGGCTGACTTGCGTGTAGCTGTATGTCATCACGCCACCTGCGAACCATCGAGATTGGAGGGAGAAAGTTCCTCCCAGCGGCCGGCGGGGGCAAAGCCATCCAGGCGGAGCAGGCAAGTGCCGTTGAGGACGACGTGACTGATCTTCACCACACCGGTCAGGCCGATCATCTGTGATTCATCCACTTCATCGCGGCCTAGCAGTTCGACATCGTAGCCAAAGTCGCGCAGGAACCAATTGAACTTCCACAGGGCTTTGGGGTTGCAATAGAGCCGGCTGGAAATGACATGAGCGGAAAATCGCCGGGGCTCCAGGATAGCCAGAGCGAGCGTGAAATAGGGTTTCTGTGCTTGTCGACGGAACCAGACTCTTCGCACGCGGACCAGAAAAAGTCCATCAAGGATTTGGTCGGCCGCGCACCGATCTGCGGCGTGGAGGCCTGCGATCTGGCGTCTCACGCTGCACCTTCTTTCTGGCCAAGGTAGCTGTTGAGCTGGCAGTTTAGGGCGTTGCGGTCTTTCTCGGCCCAGTCGGCCAAATGCGCGACAAAAGCTTCGACTTGTTCCCGCGTGGCATCACGCAGTGCCTTGGTGCCAGTGAAATTCACAGCGTATGCCTTGACCAGATTGGGATCGAGCTGATGCTGCCGAATGATTTGGCAGAGATGATCGCGGACCGTGCGACCGCCATAACCATTCCCATTTGCAGGCTGCGGTGTTTTTCTTGATTCGCCGGTCGGTTCGGTTTGGCCCTTGAACGAGCCGATTTCTTCGACCGAGCAGATGCCGATTCCGTAGGCCTTGCGCAAAGCCCGGTTGACGGCTCGTGTCTCTGCGATCCGTAGCTCGGCGCCGCGGAGGAAAGGAGAAACGTTGGAAGGATCAGCATCGCCGTACCCGACGAAGCCTTTGCATGCTCTGGATCTATAGACCGTGGCCTCGAATGCCCAGCGTTGTGCTTGAGGATCGCAAAATGCTTGGACCGGTTGAACGTGCATGCCTGCGCAGCGATTTCGTTTCGCCAATTTCAAGAGTCCAGCATGTGTGATATACCAACCGCCGTTGAGACAGATGATGTCTCCTTGGTTTACAGAGAAGTGGTGTCTCGCTGTCAACCCCTTAAGGCCGTCCACTAAATCAGAAGACAGAGGGCCCCATTTAGCCTCTGCAGACTCGATGTTCGCGCGAATCTCTAACAAACGCTGTTTCATCTGATGTTTCCTTGGGTTTTCGATACTAAGCGTTCAGTATACTAAGCGCTTAGTATGTCTGTCAAGGGCGTGCAATTTGATTTTTTATCAACCTTCGGGCTAAGGTTTGATCAGGGAATGGCAAAGAAAAAACAAAAGAATCCCCACGCAGTTGCACTAGGGCATCTCGGGGCCAAGGCTCGATTGGTGAAGTTGACTCCTGAGCATCGTCGCGAGATTGCGAAAAAGGCAATCAACGCGCGGTGGGCTAAAGCGAAGAAGAAGGCTACGCAAAAGGGACAACCACCGGAGCCCTAATCTCGAAACTGACGCGAGATGGGTCAATTTCGCGGTTCTTTCGTCGATTTCGGCAGGCTCAAAAAAATCTGTAGCAGTCATCGAGCTAGGAGCTATAATGTGCCGAGCGTCGGAGATTGTGACGGCAAGACCCATCGATAGTATCCATAGACTTAGACCTGGTCGGTAGAGCAATTCAATTCTTAATTTAGAGTCGTGAGCGCGCGCAGCCGTTTGCATCGGGTGCGCCTAATGAACCGTGGCTGGTGATGCTCCCGCTCGTGCTCTAGTGGCGAGGTGACGAATGAATGCAGCCGAGGGTCGGCAAAGCCCCGAATGAGCCAAGGCCTGATTCAGTCGGGACTTAGGCGACCCGCGATCGTCGAGCAACCACTGTGGTAACCCGCGAAGCATAAAGGGTCGGCAGTACAAGGGAACGAACGGTGAATAAACTCGCCTGATTGGTAATCATAGTTCGGAAATTTAGCGCAGCGGAATTTGTGCACCCGTGCGAGCTAGCACCGCGGCGATTCCGGATTGCGAATCCAAGGAGAAGACAATGAAAGGCAAAAAGACGATGACCGACAAGGCGCTCGAGGCAAACCGAATCAATGGCCCAAAAAGCAACGGACCGGACCATCCGTGCGCTGGAAATCAACACGCGCGAAAACATGGTCTGCAATCGAAGCATTTGGTTTTTGAAACCGAGGAAGAGCGGCAGGAATATGACGCGCTGCTGAATGACCTGATGGATGAATATCAGCCTGAGGGTCGGACGGAGGTGGAACTCGTCCATAAACTTGCTTTCGACTTTTGGATGGGGGCTAAGGAGAATGGCTTGGCAATGCAGGAACTTGTTCATCGCTGCAAGGCGGCAGAGGCGATTATGAGCCGTTTGGCCGAGAATTATGAAGACGAGCAGCTTTCACTTTTCACCGAGCGGGACGGCACGCGTTCTGCCCTCCAGTGCGGATGGGACTGCCAGGAGTTGGTTGTTCGAACCGGCACAGCCACCTCGGAACTGCAAAAAGAGGGAATGTTCAAAGAGCGAAGTGGCAAAGTTGGGCATGTACAAATTGAGGCCACGCTGAATACCTCGTCGGACACGATCCTGCGCTATCAAGCCGCCACCAACCGAGACCTGCGCAGCACCCTCGGGGAACTTCGGTCTCTGCAGCGCGAACGACGCGAGAGAAGTGTCGCCGCGCAAGACCAAGGGACAATCGGCGGTGCAAGAAGACCCATGGCAAGGGGGACGCTAAATTGACTTCCTCCACAACCACCGCTGAGCCGAAATGCGCAGGTAAACGCGAACCGCGCGAAGAGACGGACGCCCGCGAAGAATGCCGGCGGGAGCTGTCTTCTATCCAGCGGGCATTGCAGCGGGCACTGCAAGAGGTCGTCGACCGTCAGCAGATTGGACCCGAAGGCTTGCGAGCGACACAACTTCAGCTCATCATAGAGTTTGGCCGTATTCAGCGCCTCGGTGAGCAGATCGACGAAGCATTCGCGGGGCAAGTGTTCCTGCCGAACCACGGGCCGACCAGCCCAGCGAATCGGCGCAGGTTTAACACATTGATCGGGTTTCACAAAAAGCGCTTGGAGCTGCTCGGGGACGCGATGGAGCTGTGGGCGTTCAGTTGTGGCATGAAGATGCACGACGACTGGGTCCCGATGGTGATTACCTACATGGACCATCATGCGGCCAAGGCGCGAGCCAACGCGAATCGAGGTGGCGCGAAGGTTTAGCTGTGCGGTGCTGGACGGCGATCATCCTCGTATCAGCGAGGGCACCCCGACGTTTGCGCGCTCGCTGGGAAGAGAATGGAGGTGGATTTTTACGAGGTAATTATCCCTTGACATCACGTTGGTATTTTGCTAATCTGTGGTCATTATGAACCGCAGACAGACGATTCCGAAGCATTTACGGTACACAATCGAGGATTTCAACCGTCAGTTTCCGACTGACGATGCCTGCTTTGAGCATCTGCGGGAATCGCGTTTTCCTGATGGGATGGCGTTCTGTCAGGCGTGCAAAATGGAGAGCAAGCACCATCGGATTAAGGGTCGCCCTGTGTACGCTTGCGATGAGTGCTTGACGCAGATTTCCCCTATGGCCGGAACGATTTTTGAGCACAGCAGCACTTCGCTGCGCCTGTGGTACTACGCTATGTACCTGATGGCCTCGACTCGTTGCGGAATCTCGGCGAAACAGATTCAGCGCGAAACCGGAGTCACTTATAAAACCGCTTGGCGGATGTTTCGCCAGATTCGCTCGTTGCTGTCCGAGTCTGACATGCAACTGGAGGGATCGGCGGTGGAGATGGATGAGATGTATTACGGCGGAACTAGCAAAGGCCACACCGGACGCCCGATGCGTGGCGACAAACAGAAAACCCCGGTAATCGGAATCGTGGAACGCAGCAGTAAGCGTGGTGTTGGCAGAGTAAAGGCTTTAGCTACGCCTGATGTGACCTCAGAGCGAGTGATGGGAATCGTGCATGAGCACATTTTGCCCAAGAGCACAGTGTTCACCGATGAATACATCATCTATGATCGCCTTGGTGCCAGAGTGAAGGAACACAAGCGCATCAATCACAGCACCAAGGTTTACGTGATGGGAGATGTTCACACGAACACGATTGAGGGATTCTGGTCTTTGGTGAAGCGTGGAATCGGCGGAGTCTATCACTCGGTTTCGCAGAAATATTTGCAGACTTACCTAGATGAGTACAGCTTTAGATACAACCGGAGGGATCAGGGGAATTTGATCTTCACTTCGCTTTTGAAGCGCGTTGCCGAGTTGGCTGCGCCGCATTCTTTAGTACCCGCTCAAATGAAGCCCGCGCCAACGGACGCATTTTAGCTTGTACCTCTTGCGAAGGCCGCAAAACACGATGACTCGCCACGGGTCGTTCGCTTCCAGTTTTCCGAGTTGAGCGTATGCCCGCCAAAACGTTTTTAGTTTAACACTGAAAACGGAGCGGCGGAAGTGTGTCAGAGCAGCGGCGCGAAATCGGAAATGATGTTGTCAACAAGATTCGCCATACCATCAATCGTTTCGAGAACCGGATGACGCTGGATAATCCCCGGTTCGTTGAACGATACCTGGAAATGGACGCGATACTCCTGATTCAATTCACTGTCGGTCCGCCCATGACAGAGTGGGTCGCCTACCTTCAAAGGAAAATCTTTGACGGCCATGAATGCACCACCGACGCCAGTACTGACCGAGACCGGGAATGGTTTGGAACCGTGACTTCCGGTCCATATCGCCCGCATCATTTCCAAGTCCTTGGGACTCATGTTACGAAAAGCATTGCTGCCTGCCGCGACCAACAGACGGTGCTTGTCGATAATGTTAAGTTTGTGCAAGTACCAGAGCGTGTCATTCCCACCTTTGTATGGTTTGACCGTCCTGATCGCCTCTATAGCGTCCTTCCGCGCGCCCTTTACTTTTCCCTTAATGGCAGATTCGAGTTTCGAGGGAGCATCGACAATGGGAAAGGAGACCTCAGGAAAAGGTCCCGGCTTTCCGGTTCCGACGCGTACGAGTTGATATGCCAGATGATCGAGAGCGCTGCGGATGTTACTGATGGCGTCGCCTGCGACGATAGATACGCTCAAGGGAACAGGATCACAAACGCTAAGGTAGCAGACGCGCTCTCCGGTCTGCGGATCGTCCTTGATAGCTCTTCTGTATGGGTCGGTTGCGAAAAAACGTGCGATCTCACTCTTGAGATCAAAGATGTGCTTATTGGCCCGTTGAATCTTTAGGCGGATTTCATCAACAGGGGCCATCCATAGATTCTACACGTGATGTCAAGGGATAATTACCTCTACGAAAATTGGGAATTGAGAAGCTGTCCTTGTAGGGCAGCGGTTTCTCTTTTGTCCATGAGGAGGGAGCCATGCATCGTTCAAGTGAGTCCGGCCTATCGGGTTGCCGGCACAAGATACTTTTTCTTCTTGTTCTTCTTGCCACTCTCGTGCTTACCCCGAGTGCTCTATTAGTTGCGCAGACCGGCCCGCCCAAGTACGACCTGCACACCGAGATCAAGCTGAAGGCCACAGTCGACGAGGTCAAGCTGCCTGCGAAAGAGAATGGGAAGGATGTTGTCCACCTGATGATGAAAAACGGTGACCAGGTGGTCGACCTGTACTTCTGCCCGAAATCGTTTATGGACGACATGGGGGTGAGCTTCAGCAAAGGCGACGAAGTAGCTTTTACAGGATCAAAGGTGAAATACGGCGGAGCTTATCTGATCCTGGCGCGGGAAGTTGTGAAGGGCTCGGACACGCTGGTGTTGCGGGATGACAAAGGCAATCCGGTGTGGAACTGGAAGCGTTAGACGGGAGAGTCTTCGTACCAAGCGCCACGCCGAATCCTTCGACTTTAAGTTGCACGGTGCATCGACAAGGGTCACGCGAGGTGCTGTCGAACTGCCGAGTTGGCCAGGTCGTTTGCCTCTGCGTTGTGTTCGCGGCGGACGTGCGAGATGGAGAAATCGAAAGAGTGGGCCAGCTTGCGGCAGATCCAGTGCAGGGAATAGAGACGCGGGCTGCGGCAAGTGTATTCGCCTTTCATCTGGCGGACTACGACTTCAGAGTCGGAGTAGACGTGCAACTTGCTGGCCTTGAGGGTCAAGGCGCATTGCAAGGCTTCGAGCAGGGCGACGTATTCGGCGACGTTGTTATCCTGGTGTCCGATCCACTTGGCGATTCTGATGGTGCGGCCCTCGGAACTGTCAAGTACAACTCCAATTCCAGACGGTCCCGGATTGCCCATTGAGCCGCCGTCCACGTAGGCCACCACATCTGACATTCCGTGTCGCCTCCTGCAACCAACATGCGCGATGCGTCGCTTCGACGTCAAGATGCTTTGCTGGTTCGCGTCCCGTGATTTGGGTTTTTGCTGTAAAAGCGGCGTGAGCGTCACTGTGCATAAGGTTGTGGAAAAGTAGGAGAAACGATTTCGGCATTCTGTAACCGTCAATTTCTCAATGGGCTGCGCGCCTCATATTTAGAGTCTTTGCACACGCAGTTTGCACCAACAATCGGCATTGACAATTATCCTCTAAGTGTTTACCTTTGCCCCCGTCGACGGCTGAAAGGGTTGGTCAAAATAAACCGTGGCCAGTCCAAAGTAAGCTGAGTGATTCGTTCGCTGGGGCGACTTGGAGAACGACCAGACCCGAAAAAACCGACTGCTCTGCGAGGGGTAGTTGGGGTTTGGGACTGCGAAAGCAGTGATCGCATCAAGGGCCGTGATGGTGCATACTCCACGCAGTTGGCTCCCTCGCAGGAGCTGGCGGCTAGAGCATAACCAAGATCACGGCCTTTACCTTTTTCCAGCCCGTATTTCCCACCGCAGTTCTTCCCTCGGATTCGTGAAAGCGCGTACGATCTATACTTTCGCTGAGGGTGCCTCACATGTCGGACAAGGTCTTCGGACTCAGTGTTAATGAGGTGATGGCGTACGCGGCCGTCGCCAATGTGCTGCTGGTCGTGGTGCTCACCTCGATCAACATTTATTACGCGTGGCACGCCAAGCGGCAGGCGGACGCGAGCAGCGCCCAAGTGGACACATCGAATCAGCAAAGAGAAATTGCCGCGGAAACCCTCTCGATCCTGCGCAAACAGATTGAGCAGCAGCGAACCGCAGACCTGGCAACCGTAGGGTTGCAGTTGAAGGTTGCGATTCACACGGTTGAGGACTGGCTTAAGCGAATCGGTTCGGTCGCGTTGCCGCAACTGCCGGACGAGATCAGGATTCTCCCTACTGACTTCAGCATCGCGACGCAACGAGCGAATGCGATCGATCCGATTGTGGGAGAGAACATGGGGGCAGCCTCGCTCTACGCCGGAGAGGCAGAAACCAACATTCGAATTTTGCGGAGCGGGAATCCCGCCAAGCCCGAAAGCTGGAAAGAGATGCAAGACAAAGCCACGAACAATCTGAACATTGCGAAGTACAAGCTGAATGTGGCTCGAACCCGATGGGAGTCGACGACGGTGTAGCAGCCACTCGCTACAAGCAGGAGTTTGGCGGCTATGGTAGAATGGTAGAAGCGGAGGGTAGACATATACAAACATGAGTCTGAACATCAAAAACGAAGATGCCCACAAGCTTGCCCAACAGTTGGCCCGGCTCACCGGAGAGAGCTTAACCGAAGCCGTCACGGAAGCGGTCCGCGAACGCCTTAAGAGGGTGCGGGACAAACATGCTGCCAAGCTCTCCGACCGGCTGCTCGAAATCGGCCGGGATTGTGCGACGCGTCTGAAGGAACCGTTTCGCTCGGCCGAACATGGCGACCTTCTCTATGACGAGAAAGGGCTGCCTAAATGATTCTGGACACTTCAGCCTTGATCGCCATTCTTCGCTTTGAAGCGGAAGCGCCCGAGTTCGCCAGGATCATCGAGCGCGCCGCGAAGCCGCGCATTTCGGCCGTGAGTTATGTGGAAGCCGGGGCGGCGATCGATGGCAGCAAAGATCCGATTGCCAGCCGTCGTTTCGACGAATTGATCGAGGCGGCGCAAATCGCTATTGAGCCGGTCACCGAAGCGCAAGCTCGCATTGCCCGCCAGGCCTATCGCGACTTCGGCAAAACCAGCGGCCATCCCGCTAAATTGAATTTTGGAGATTGCTTCTCTTACGCACTGGCCAAATCCGAAGGAGAGCCGCTCTTGTTTAAAGGGCAAGACTTCTCGCGGACGGATGTGAAGTCGGCGCAGGCGTGAGTTGGTTGTGGGATAAGCGAGGGAACGTTTTTGCGAGTTCGATTAGATTGGGGAAATTGGGGTAGGTCCGGTCTTCCCCGAATTTCCCCCCGGTGATTTCTCTGCGCTTTTCGCATCGGCATTTTTCAGACGCAAGCCCGCCGAAAACCTTGACCACTAGGGGTCTACAGGGGATAATTACGGGCCTGAAGTCCGGGTTCCCGGCTGGTCACGCAGGTGGGCGATTCGGCCCGGGCGGCGGCGATTGAAATCCATAGTTCGGCCATGTGCAGGCAATAGAGGAGTTCCATCCATGAGCGAAGAAATCAACAAGCGGGTTGGCGATTACCAGATTCTCAACGAGTTGGGCAGCGGAGGGATGGGCCGCGTTTACAAGGTGCGAAACGTCATTTCGGATCGCATCGAAGCCATGAAAGTTTTGCTGCCTGACCTTGCCGGACGACAAGAGTTAGCCACTCGTTTTCTGCGCGAAATCAAGCTCATGGCCAGCCTCAACCATCCTAATATCGCACAGCTTCGAACCGCCTTCACCGCGGATAACCAGCTGGTGATGATTATGGAATACGTCGAAGGCACCACGCTGGCTGACCGCCTGGAAAAACATGGACCGATCCCGGTGCCCGAGGCGTTGAATTACATCGGCCAGGTGCTGGATGCACTGAGTTACGCGCACGGCCAACATGTAATCCATCGCGACATCAAGCCTGCCAACATTATGGTGACGCCGCAGGGAGAGGTGAAGCTCATGGATTTTGGGATAGCCCGCGCGGGTGACGGACACAGCCTTACCATGACCGGCACCACGCTGGGATCGCTGGGCTATATGTCGCCGGAGCAGGTGAAGGGAGAAGTCACGGATGCGCGCTCCGACCTTTACTCCGTAGGCGTGTCACTATACGAAATGGTGACCGGGCAGCGGCCCTTCCGGGCGGATAGCGATTTTTCGCTGATGACCGCTCATGTTAAAGAGATGCCGAAACCGCCGGTCGAACTGCAGCCGGGGCTGCCGCCGGCGCTGAATGAAATCATTCTGATGGCGATTTCGAAAGACCCGGCGCAGCGCTTTCAGTCCGCCGACGCTTTCGCAAATGCCTTAAGCAGTGTGAGCGCGGCTGCCGCCACCGAGAAGGTTGCCGCACTCGACGCTTCCGACGCTTCCACCGCGGAGTACACTGTGGCTGCCCCGAGTGTCCCAGCCACTCCTCCAAAACAAGTGATAACGCCGGTTCGCGCGCCGACAGCTGCAAAGCCGGCTGCGGTTTCAGTTCCAGCGTCCGTTCTTGCCCAGTCGCCTCCGCCGTCAAGCAGTCACCGCGGTTTGTACATGGCGCTCGGTGCGTTGATTGTGCTGGCCGGGTTGGTCGCTGGTGGAATCTACTTGCCGCGTCATAGCAAGACCGAAGCCCGGCAGAATGATGCTCAGCAAAGCGCTCCTCCGGCTTCACAGACGAACGCGGCCATGCCTAATGCAATCCCCAATGCTGCGCAACCGCAGACTGCGCCTGCGGCTTCCGTTCCCAACTCACCGACTCCCGAATCGACGCAAACGGCTCCGCCCGCGACTGCGCCTGCAGAAGGAATATCGAATGCTGTGCAGAGCAGTCCAGTTCTTCCGCCGCCACCTGCCCCTCGTCCAAAGAAACTCAACTCCCAGGCGATTGCCGCCAGGCAGCAGCCTCCCGCACCTGCGCAAAGCGCCAATCAAGCTGCGAGCCCGGACCAAGTGGCACCCGCGATTGATCGGGATGAAGTGGAGCGTCAGATCGATCAGGTCTCCAACCGGGCGGCCGCGGTGAATGGCAGTTTGGACAGGCTACAACAACAGCAGACCGCTGCCGGATACGGTCTTCGCGGCGACATCGCAGCCAAGCAGGCGAGCATGAACACAAACCTGTCCAGGGCGGAAAGCGAGATGCAGCGGGGAGATGCAGCAGCTGCCAAGAAACACGCGGCTATGGCCGAAGGCGATGCTGAAGTTTTGGAGCACTTCCTCGGACACTGACAGGGCCACCGGATAGGGATCCGATAACCTAGCGGGTGCCCCACCCCTAGGCCAGATCGAAAAGGCGAAGCATCACGTTATTGCGTCACCGTCTTGACGGCATCGCCCGTCTTGAACCCCGATCCAGAAACAGGTGTGGCTATCGAAGAAACATCGTCCACATCCGTGACCTTCACCACTCCCACCGGTGTACTCAAGCGGCGGAGTACTTGCCCGGTCGAAGGGTCTTTGATTTCCTTGGTGACACGTTCCACGTTGAGTTGATCCCCGACCTTCACCCCTGCCTTGGCGCCCACATTAAGGATGAGCTGGCCGCCATCAACGGCCGCGACCAAGCCCTGAACCATGATCGTGCGAGTGACGAGTTTATCTTTGTCCGCGATCACCTCGGTGCTGGTTTGCTCCACGGCGGCTTTCACGGCTTCGCCGATGATGGTGCTTTGAAAATCACTGCTGCCAAAGTCCGCATTGCCTCCGCCAAATCCGTGCCAGTTGCTGCCGCCGCCGAGCAGGGAAGTGCTTTCCCGCGACGATTCTCCCTTGCCTTCCGCTACGCCTAGAATCTCGGCGGTGTCGATGTCAACCAGCCGCGCAGTTAGGGCCACGATGGCTTTGGATTTTTTGTGGCCAAACCCTCCAATGCCCATGCCCGCCCAGCCTCCGCCTGCGCCGCCGACGTTCGTATTCTTGGTCTCATTGCCGAATTGAGTAATGCTGCCCACGATGATCGCATCCACACCCAGCAACTTCCCAATCTTGGCGGCTGAATTGGGGTTGGCGCGGTCGCTGTTGGAGAAGTTCTGTTCGGCAAGAATCTTGTCCAGCGCTTTCCGTTCAATCACGGAGTAGCTGCCATCCTTGACCAGGTATGTCACCAAGAGGTCGGAAATGCCCTTGCCGATGTCGACGTCCTGACCAAAAATTCCTGACACACCGGCATGCACGGTAGCGTAGTCGAAATCGAAAACAGCCACCCGTTTCTTGCGGCCCTGCGCCGGTGTTGGCACGGGCGTTTGCGCCGCTGTGGGCGCCTGTGCCGCTCCCGCGGCTTGCCCCGGCCGGGGAGAAGCCGTCACCACATTGGTTCCCGGCAGGCAGACGAAAACTGAAAGCGCCAAAACGTATATTTTAAGGTTCTTCATGCGACCTCTTTTCGACAGGATTGACGACGCCGTCAGAACTTCCGCCCGAGGCTACCTCGGGACACCGTTCTTGTCAACCTCAAGATCACCTCAAGATCATCCTCAAGATCATCCGGCGAAGTGCAGGAATTTCAGACAATACCTTTTTGTGCAGAAGAAACAAAAATCGTTACCGGTCGAGCCATTGATTGTGGCGGACGTTTCGTGTTCGCCGTACCCAATGTGTGCTACCTCTTACCACCAAGAGGCCATTTACCAAATCCGCTAAGAAAAGTATTTTGACTGCGAAGAGTTTTTGGGCAAGAGCGTTCATGAAGCGTCCGTGACTTGAGGAGGTTGCGGCACCGTCATCCAATGACGACACGCTTGCCCCGTCCGAATCTCCAACTCGGAAATCAAAAATGACCAATAACGCTGAGCATACTTTTGCGATCATTCGGTTCAATGAGAAGACCTACATTTCGGGTGGGGTCGTGGCCGTGGTCAAAGGGACGGAGAGCGCACAACGGGCTCTCAACGATTTCGAATGGTGCCAAAGCCAGGAAGATCGAAGCGCAGGCTGGCGTTACTTCCTGGAAGAAAGCGATCTGCAGCCTGGGATCGACCCGGCGAAGGCCACCAGACTTCGCCAACTGCGGCTTGATCTTCAGGAATCCCAAGCAAAGAGCTTGTAGCAACGATTCAGCAGGATGAAACGGCGTCGCGTGGCAGGACGCCGCGAACCTTCGAATCGCAGTGCTGGCGGCCGGTTTCCAGCGTCATGGACGTGCCTACTGTGTCAACCGGAAACGCGGCAGATTCCGAGTAGTATGGCAGCGGAATGGTACCCACGCGGAAGCTAAGACAATCTGAGGCTTCAATCGTTCTCTCGCAGGCCGCTACCGCATGAAACAGGTCTTGCAGCAGGCGCGTCTGGGCGAGATTGCAGTGATGGAGGTTCCCGCTCCTAAGCTGCTGCCAGGATGTGTTCTTGTCCGCATGGAGGCGTCGCTGGTTTCGGCCGGCACGGAACGGGCCTCTTACGAATTCGCCAGCAAAAGCCTTCTACAGAAAGCCAAGGCCCGCCCGGATCTGGTGCGCGAAGTCATCAATAAAGTTCGACGAGATGGTGTGTTCTCAGCTGTCGCCACAGTCCGCAACCGACTCGATCAGCCGAATGCGCTCGGCTACAGCAGCGCTGGAACAATCATTGGGGTTGGGGAAGGCGTTACCGATCTCCACGCGGGTGATCGTGTCGCCTGTGCCGGAGCAGGTTACGCGGTGCACGCTGAGTTCGCCTGTGTTCCACGCTTGCTGGCCGCAAGGATTCCCCTCGGCTCAGCCGTGAGTTTTGAGGAGGCTGCCTTCACCACTGTGGGCGCTGTGGCTCTTCACGGGGTTCGCACGGCGGATGCGAAGCTGGGCGACGTCGTCGCGGTCATCGGTCTCGGCCTTCTCGGTCAGTTGGCAGTACAGATACTCAAAGCAGCCGGTTGCCGCGTGCTGGGATTGGATATTGTTCCCGAGCGCGCTGAACTTGCGTTGCGCCTGGGTGCGGACGATGTCAGCATCTCCAGAGATGGCTTGCGCGACCTATGTTTGCAGCACTCCACTGGACACGGCGCTGACGCAGTTCTAATCACGGCAGAAACGCCCAGCAGCGAACCGGTCGAAGTGGCGGGAGAAGTCGCTCGCGACCGTGGCGTCGTGGTCGCGGTCGGAACTGTAGGCATGGATATTCAACGCAAGCTCTATTTTGAAAAAGAGTTGGATTTTCGGGTTTCTCGCTCCTACGGGCCGGGCCGTTACGATTCGGCGTACGAGCAAAAGGGTCGCGATTATCCCATCGGCTATGTGCGTTGGACCGAGACTCGAAACATGGAGGCGTTTCTCCAACTGTTGTCGGAAGGCAACCTCGACGTGAAATCGCTGATTACGCACCGCTTTCCTATCGAAAGTGCTCAGGGTGCTTATGATGTGATTACAGGAAAGGTGGGCCATCCATTTCTGGGTGTGTTGATTACATATCCCGGGCAGGCGGAACACAGCCACGAAATTCGATTGGCTGGGAAGGCAACAGCGACCCTTCGTGCCGGCGAGCAGTCGATGACGATCGGAGTTCTGGGGGCAGGGAACTTTGCCATGAGCACGCTCCTGCCCGCGATCAAGACCATTCACGGCGTGGAATTGGTTGGGGTGTGTGCTGCCAATGGCTCGCACGCGCGTCACGCGGCAGAGAAATTCGGATTTCAGTACTGCGCGACCGAGGAGCACAGAATCCTCAACGACCCGGACGTTAACACGGTCGTGATCGCTACTCGACATCACTTGCATGCGAACCAGATATTGGCGGCGCTCGAAGCCGGCAAGAACATCTTCTGTGAGAAGCCGCTTTGTCTGACCGAAATCGAGTTGGCGGAAATTGTTCGGGCTTACGCCATCTCTGGCCGCGATCGCCTGCTGATGGTTGGTTTCAACCGTCGATTCGCTCCCATCGCAATAAAGATGAGAGCGTTTCTCAGACAAGTGCAAGAGCCCCTGGCGTTGCATTACCGCGTCAACGCCGGTTTTGTCGCGCGCGATCACTGGGTCAACGATCCTGAGCAGGGCGGCGGTCGTGTCCTCGGGGAAGTCTGCCATTTCGTAGACTTTCTGACTTTTCTGGCCGGCGCTTTGCCGATCGAGGTGCAGACGCGCAGCGTGAACGGTCTCGAACAACGTTCCGACGACAATGTGATTATTTCACTGCGATTTGCGAATGGAGCGCAGGGCACAATTAGTTATCTGGCGAACGGGGACCGATCCTACTCCAAGGAACGAGTGGAAGTTTTCGGCGGAGCCGCCGTCGCGGTGCTGGAAGATTTTCGGCGTCTGGAACTCGTGCGCCATGGCCGGAAGCAAACATTTCGCTCACGCTTTCGCCAGGACAAAGGACATCGCGGCGAGCTAGAGGCTTTTGCAGCTGTGCTTCGCGGGCGAGGCGAACTTCCAATTCCGTTTGATGAGATGGTTTCGACCACGCTGGCGACTTTGCGCGCGGTAGAGTCGCGCTCTTCGGGACAAGCGCTTGATGTGGACACAGCCACTTTCATGAGGCTAAATTCGCAATCACACCGCGCTGCTTCCTGATTCCGAACCGATCTCGGACCCTCCTTGAACTATTATATTTCTAGTTAATATTACCGTTGATATCGGTCGAAAAGCCGCTCCCATGGCCGATTCCGGGGACAGACACCATAAAAATCCAGACCACGTTGGGAGGCGTAAGGCGCGCGATTGCTCGTATCTACATTGTTCAGAGGCGTTTGCCAGAGGGTTGCAAGCGCTTGCGAAGGTTGCAAGAATTATCAGTCTTGACCAGGCTCATGCCACGGGCTAGATTGCTTACAGTGGTTTACGGATTTGGTGAACGGGTTCCCCTCCTGATGGTCACCGATACTCAGTAATCCCCCCAGACAAGATCGAACTCAGAACTTCCCCCAGTTAGAAACCGTAGGAGAAAAAAATGATTAGGTTAACCCAGAAGTGGTGGGGCGCAGTTGCCATCGCATTGTTGTGTTTTGCGCCCAGCGCTTTTGCCAATAGCAGTCTGACCATGACCGGTGCGGGAAACAACGTCATGGACGGAGTTTACGTTGGTCCTTATTATGCGACGGTCAACGGTGTTGCCAATACCCCGGTCATTTGCGATGACTTCGCGGACGAAAGCTATATCGGCAGCTCGTGGAACATCACGAGCAACAACTTTTCAACTCTAGGCAGCGCATTGTGGGGCAACCAGACCAACAATTATGAGGCGGCGGCATGGTTGACTCTCCAGATGCTCTCCTTGAACAGCAACTCGAATAATGCCACGCAAGTCGGATATCTGTCGTACGCCATTTGGTCGTTGTTTGACAAGGGCGCGCTCAACGGACTGAATTCGACTCAACTGGCAGGCGTGAACAGTTGGCTGAGCAAAATTCCGTCGAACTTGACTCCTGGCCAATTCGCCAACTTTGTTATATTGACGCCGCAAGGCTGCAGCAATGGGCCAGGTTCCTGCCCGGGCCAAGAGTTCCTCATGATGGTCCCCGAGGGCGGTGCGTCAGCAATGTACTTGTTGTTAGCCGGGCTATCGTGCTTTGGAGCAATGCTGTTACGACGTCGGCGACAGGCAGTATCGGCAAACTCCAGCATGGCCTGATTGCCGGGCCTGCAGGCAGAACAAAATACCCTCCCCTTTTCATCTGTCACTCACTCGATCACTGCCGCATCGGCGGCGGTGTCGTGTCCCGCTCCTTCGCCAATCGGTCAATCATTTACTCTGGCAGCTCTTGCAATAGCTGAAGAAAAACCCCATTGGTCCAACCGAAGCCAACCACATTGGCTTGATATCCCGCGCTCACCTGGACGTCCGAAGACCGCATCACCACGTTGTACTTTTCCCGGATGGTTCCTCCTCTCTTGAAGTTCTGCGCTACCGTAGACAGAGACTCATACGAGACTCGATTCGCATCGTCGGCGAAGCCGTAGTGGCGCAGGCCTCCACTGCGAGCAATTGAAGAGGGGCCCATCCATACGGATGATCCCGCTGCACACCGGTTTCATTCGGGCTGGTGGCGAGCCCTCCCGGGAAATAGCTATCCCAACCATACATTTCGTTGAAACGGCCGCCGGGTACAACGTCACTATTAGGAAGGAACAGAAGCCCTGGCGGCGAAATCGTGCCTACTTCGGCCTGCCCCGGATGCCGAATGATAACTGGCAAGTGTTCAACGCGTACCTTGCAGGCCTGTTCGAGTTGCTTCACGGAATCCGGTTCGGGAAAGCTGGCTGGCAAATAGAGCAGGGCAGACTCTGGCAACTTTGGATCCACGACACTGTCGCAACGTGTCATGGAGCGGGTAAGCACATCCCAATCCGAAGCGATGTAGTGCAGGACCGGGCCGAGGCCAGTGTTGGCTTGCGCCGAGGCTGGGCCCGGGAGGTAGGCGAAGACAACCAGGAAAACTAAGAGGATGACAGAGATACCAGTCAACCGCGACCGAGATGTTCGAACCATAAAATCACCAAAATCCGATCGTCGTGGCACTTCGCCCGTGCGCGCGGGAGATCTAGCCTTTGCGGGTTGCGAGCAGGCGACCGACAAGTGCGATCGGAGCCAGTTCAGGCCAGGAGTAGATTTGCGCAAAAAGGCACTCTGGTTGTGTTATCTTGCAAGAATTCCCCTCTCCCCTGCTTTGTTTAAGCTACCATTGCTGAGACGATTTGATGGAACGCGACCCTAGAAGCAAACCAGATGCGTTAAGAAATGATGCTGCGGGCATACGCACGCCTTCAGAGGGGAGCAGTTCTTCGTCTGACGCAAACTTGCCCGGCGATTCTCCCACCTTTGTCGACTATTCGCCTGACGCCCCGACCGTCGTCGATTTTTCCCTGGGATCTCCGGCGCCCCCGGCGAAAGACAAAAAACGCTTGTCCATCGCGTATCCGAAGCAAGCCGCACTGGAACCGGGCATGGTGCTTGCGCAGAGGTATGAGATCGTCGAGATTCTGGGGCAAGGCGGCATGGGCGCGGTTTATAAGGCCACGGACCGCGAACTCAATCGCACTGTGGCGATTAAAGTGATCAGGCCCGACTTGGCCCGCGATCGAGCCATTGTAGACCGCTTCAAGCAAGAGCTGCTGTTGGCTCATCAGGTGACGCACCGCAACGTCATCCGTATTTATGACCTGAGCGAAGCGGACGGAATGAAGTTCATCACCATGGAGTATGTCGAGGGCGAGAACCTGCTGACCCTACTCCATCAGAAGAAGAAATTTTCGCCCGATGAAACCGTGGAAATTATGCAGCAGGTTTGCCGCGCCTTGGAAGCGGCGCACGCAGTGGGCGTGATCCATCGCGATTTGAAACCGCAGAACATCATGCGGGATAAGACGGGGCGAATCCTGGTGATGGATTTTGGCCTGGCTCGCACCCTCGAAGGCGACGGCATGACGCAGAGCGGAGCCTTGGTGGGGACAATGGAATATATGTCCCCCGAGCAGGCGCTGGGCAAGCCTCTCGATCAGCGCTCCGACATTTTTGCCCTGGGACTTATCTTTTACGAAATGCTCACCGGGCAGATGCCATTCAAGGCGGACAGTACCCTCGCCAGCCTGATTAAGCGCACCCAGGAGCGGGTTGCGCCAGTATCGGAGCACGACGCCACCATTCCGGGGTCGGTGAGCGGTATCGTTCAAAAGTGCCTGGAGCGGGATCTTGAACTGCGGTACAACACCGCCGCCGAGGTTTTAGCTGACTTGGAGACCTGGCAGGGTAAGCGCGCCGGCGCTACTTTGAGCTTCGAGCCCAAGATCGGTCCGTGGGGCCGGACCATACCATGGCCTTCGATTACCGCTGGCTTAATCGTAGTCATCCTCGCGATTGCTGGATACCGATTCCGCGACAAGCTGTTTTCGTCGTTGCCGACACAAACCAGTACCGCCCCGGCCGTGTCGCTGGCAATCCTGCCATTCAGGAACGCTTCCGGAGACCCGAGTCTCGACTGGTTGGGTTCGAGCCTGGCAGAGATGCTGAGCACGGATGTGGGGCAATCCTCGAAGTTGCACACCGTGAGCCCTGACCGTCTGCACCAAATATTCGGGGACCTGCGGATTACTCCGACCACCGCGCTTGATCCGACGGTAATCCACCGCGTAGCCGATTTCAGCACCGCCGACCGCGTGGTTTGGGGCCAGTACGCGAAGTTCGGCGAGCAGATCCGCATTGACGCTACCATGCAGGACATCAAGAACGGCAGCACGGTCGCGCTGAAGGCAGACATCCCCAGCGAGAAGGAGATTCCGGGCGCGATCGATCGCCTGTCAGATTCCATCCGCCAGAAACTTGCACTCCCGGATGATGTCCTAAAGGAGTTGAAGGCCAGTTCATTCAAGGCGACTTCACAATCTGTGGTTGCGTTGCGCGACTATAACCAAGGCATTGGCTTCCAGCGGGACGGGAAGAACCTGGAAGCGCAGAAACAATTCGAGGCGGCGACCAAGGCAGACTCCAATTTCGCGCTGGCATTTTCCAGGCTGGCGCAGACCTACAGCAGTCTGGGCTACGACAACGATGCCGAGCAGTCCGCGCAAAAAGCCGTGATGCTGAGCCAGAATCTCCCCGACGCCGAGAAGTACTTGATTTCGGCTATCCGTTCTCAGGTAACGAAGAACTATCCCGAGGCGATAAAGGCTTACGAGAACATGGCCAAGGCTTCGCCCGATAACTCCGACGTAGAATTCGCGCTGGCCAGCCTGTACAAGGATTCTGGCGATCTCGCGAAGGCCCGTGAATACTACCAGAAGCTGTTAACGACCAACCCGAAGGATGTTGCGGCAACTCTCGAATTGGGGCGCATCGCTCTCAAGAGCGGCGACCCTCAAGGCAGCCTCGACCCTCTGAACCGCGCTCATACCCTGGCGATCCAGATGGGCAACCAGGAGCAGGAAGCTGCCAGCCTGCACTTCATGGCGGTGGCTTACGGCATGTTAAGCAAGCCTGAGGAAGACTTGCGCAATGAAGAGCAGGCGCTGACTATCTGGCGCGCCATCGGTCAGAAGCGTGGCCTCGCGCTCAGCTTGAACGAGATGGCCTCGGCGCAAGCTTCGCTCGGCAAACCTCAAGATGCTTTGGCGAATTACCAGGAAGCACTGAGGCTGCGCCGCGAAATCGGTGATAAACGTGGCCTGGGTGACACTCTAATCGACCTGGGCGGCTTCCACGATGACCGCGGCGATCATGATCAGGCGCTGAAAATGTATAAGGAAGCCCTGCAGTTAGAGCGCGATCTCGGCAATGAAAGTTTGCAGGCCGTTTGCCTGAACAACATTGGAGGCGTGTACTCTGACCAGGGCCAATACGAGGACGCGCTCACCTACTTCCAGCAGGCGCTGCAGTTGCGCGAAAAATCGAAAGTGCCCCAGGACATTGTTGAGGCGGTTCACAATCTCGGCTATACCCTGGGCGAGATGGGCCAATACGATCAGGCTATTTCGTATTACCTGCGGGCGTTGGATTTGCGACGCAGCATGGACGATCCGCGTGGGGCGGCGATTGAGTCTTACAGCTTGGGCACGTTGTTCGGTTACCAGGGGCGGTTCGGAGCGGCGATCAACTCCCGGCAGGAAGCCCTCAAGACTTTTCGCGACATCAAGGACCGAACGCCCTGGATGCCGAGGGCTCTGGGCGGCTATGCAGAAGCGCTGATTCTCGCTGGACGGGGGGACGAGGCGAAGAGTTATCTGGATGAGGCGCTCAGCCTCGCTCGCGAATTGAAGAATGACAGCATCTTAGGGGAAACATTAGGATTCCAGGGCGATATGTTCTTCTACGCCGGTGACCTCAAGTCAGCGCGCTCCTCCTACGAGCAAGCGCTGCAGGCCGCTACGCGGAGCAAAGAGCCGGACACGATTTTGCAGGCGAAAGCCAACCTGGCGAAGGTCGAAGTTGGCGAAAAACACAGTCAGGCAGCTGTTTCCAGTCTGCGCTTGCTGATCGAGAAAGCTAACGAAGTCGGGCTGAAGTACACTTCGACCGAATGCTCCATATTTATGGCCGACGCCATGATGCAAAGCCATGACTATGCCCACGCCCGGCAACAGTTGGAGCCCGCGTCGCTGCTCTCTGACAAGCTGGGGATGCAACCGCTGAGTGCCCGTGCGCATTATCTGTTGGCGGAAATTGAGCAAAATTCCGGTAGTAGCAGCGACGCTGATGATAACTACCGCGAGGCGCTCCGCCTGCTGGATGTAATGAAGAAAGATCCCGGGGCCGAAAAGCTACTGCAACGCGCGGATTTCAAGGCGATCTACGACGAATCCACCAGCAGGGCACAAGCGGCTAAGAAATAGAACATGCTCGAAATCGATCGACCGAAACGCGCTTCTCCTTCCGAGTAGACTTGCGGTTCCCAATAGACTTGCCCTCCCCAAATTGCGCTTGTCGCAACCGCCGACAAAGACCGAGATCCCTCGCCCCGCCGGGATAACCTACGTGAAGCAGAACGACTCCTATGCAATCCTTCGGCAAAGCCACGGCAGCCAGCACAAAAGAGGGCGCCACTTTCGCGGCGCCCTTCGACTCGAGTTTCGCGATTCCTACTTCACGACTCTGTAAATTACCGCATCTATGTTCTGGTTTCCCCCGGAATCGTCCGAGGTAACAAAGAACGTGTGGAACCCCAGAGTAGAAGTATCGACGGGCCCTGTGCATACCAGTTGTCCGTTTTGCATACTGCAGCTGTTGGTGTTGTTCTTGGCTGGAGGCAGCTCGCTCTGCGTACAGGTCGCGACCGTGAGGTACGGGCCCGTCGGGCTGGTAGCGGGCTTCGAGGTAGTCGGATTGCTGCAGGCATAGTTGGCCGTAACCACCTGGTTTAGAGTGTACGTCGTGAAGGTCGGGGTAGTGATGTTGATGCCCGGCGGTTGCTCGCCTGGCGTGTCGTAAGTGGCTACCCAACAGGAGCCTCCTCCGCCGCTCTTTCCTCTGGTCGTGGCGGTATCGATAAAGAAGGTATCGATTTGGTTGCTCTGAAAGAGTGGGCCAGTGGTGGGAGTGCAGGGCGTGACTCCCGAACCTCCCTTAAGCCAACCGGGGAACGGGTTCAACGGTCCGAAAATCCCCGGGTAGACAAAGAACGGATTTTCAGATTGCAAGTACTCGAAATCAGTACCCAGCTCCGCGAAGAAAATCTGTTCGGCGGCCGAGCCGCAAGTTCCGCCCGGAGAAGTGGGGCACGTAACTTGGAACAGTACAGACGAGTCCATGCCTGAATTTTCCGCATTCTCGTAGACAAAACAACGGGCCGGCCAGAAGTTCTTCTGCACCAGGGCGTCGCAAGCGGCTTGCGTCATCAGGATTGGCTGGATCTGTATCACCGGTGTCGGATACTGTTGCGTCAGCTCCGCGTTGTAGTCGTAGACGTTCATCCCAGCCGCATTCGGGAAGTTAAGGATGGCCGTTTGGGTGGTCGAAATTACCGCGGTCTGGGCCTGCGGTATGAAGGTCCAGCTCAGGATGTCTTGGTTGTCATCCCCGCCGCCCGTTGCAGCGGTAAACCCTACCCAGGCGCTCCCGCTATTCAAACCCAGTGTGGTCAGGTCGAAGACCACACCGCCAGGAAACAGGTCAACATTATCCAAAGTCACATCCAGCAACTTGGTGGCCGGGCCCGAGTAGTTGATCGTCACGGAATGGATGTTGCCGTCGGTCATGGTGCTAGGCAAATTGGAGTTGACCGCAACGGTGCAGGATGGATCGACGCTGTTGGGAAGAGTTCCTGAACAGTTCTGAATCGTAACATCGTTACTGTTGGGGTCAATACCCTGGTTAAAGAAGGTGTTGAATTCCACGACGAGACTGTTTGGGATACCGCCAGTAGAAGGTGTGCAATTGATGAGACTGTCATCGCCGAACCCAATACCGCAACCGTCCGGACCTAATGCGTTCGTCCCCGGCGGCGGCGAATTCTGAATTACAAAGGCAATGCCGTCCGCTGGGCCCCAGCTGGTATTAGCACCCGTCAGCTGAAAGGTAAAGGTCGTGGAAAACGTGCCCGTGCCTACTGGCTGCTGAGTGTTGAACCAGGCCGACCCCGCTGTATCTGTCGAATTTGGCGTAAGCCGTAAGACCGTCCCTGAACCGGAGACCGCCGTATAGAAACCTGGGTATCCTGTCATGGTGCCGTTCAGCGTCAGACAAGTCTGGTTGGAAGTGAAATCTGGAACATAGTTGGGAGCTGTGGGACAGTTCTGTGCCCAAGCGCCTGTGCTCCCCCCGGCAACTAGCAAAGCCGCGAACGCGGCCACGACCACGAACCTAATGATTCCTGCTTTCATAAATCCCCCTTTCTTAAGACACCTGATTTACCAGACGTTCGTGTGAATGTCATCCTCTGAGTTCCGAGCAACAATGTCCATACGCCCGGCTGACCGCCCGGCACACGTCACCTCGCGGGATTTGCCGCTTGGGCTCGAAACGAAAAAACCTGGGACGAAGCACGGAAGCCCGAGATTGGCTGCCTCCGCTTCCTCTGGGGGAGAAAGAACCCGCCGATCTTACCCGCTTCGGGGCTGATAGTCAATGCAATTCAGGCTCTGGTAGCCGTATTTGACTTGACAGTTTGGGAGACGTAAGATTTTTGCGCCAGTGATTGGTCAAACCATTTCGCACTACCGCATCCTCGAGAAACTCGGCGGTGGCGGAATGGGCGTGGTGTACAAAGCCGAAGACACGACCCTGCACCGGTTTGTCGCGCTAAAGTTCCTTCCGGAAGAGCTTTCCAGAGATCGTCAGGCGTTGGACCGGTTCCAGCGTGAAGCGCAGGCCGCCTCGGCCCTGAACCATCCTAATATCTGCACCATTTACGAGATCGGGCAGCACGAAAATAAGCCCTTTATCGCCATGGAGTTCCTGGACGGCCAGACCCTACGGCACCTCGTCATCGGGCGGCCATTGGATCTCGATCAGTTGCTTGAAATCGGCATCGCAGTCGCGGATGCACTCGACAACGCTCACGGTGAAGGCATCATCCATCGCGATATCAAGCCCGCCAACATTTTTGTCACCCGTCGCGGACTGGCCAAAGTGCTCGACTTCGGCCTGGCAAAGGTGGTCGCCCGCAAAACCGAAGCAATCGACGCCAGCGCAACCGCGTTTAGCGACGAGCATCTTACCAGTCCCGGCAGCACGCTTGGCACCGTGGCGTACATGTCGCCGGAGCAGGCACGCGCCAAGGAACTGGATGCGCGCACGGATCTGTTTTCCTTCGGCGTCGTGCTTTACGAAATGGCAACCGGCACGCTCCCGTTTCGCGGCGACAGCACAGCGGCAGTCTTCGAATCGATCCTGCGTAAGGCGCCCGTGCCTCCGGTCCGGCTCAATCCAGATCTGCCCCAGAAGCTGGAAGAGATTATCAGCAAGGCGCTGGAGAAAGACCGCAATCTACGCTATCAGCACGCTGCCGATATGCGGGCTGATCTTCAGCGGTTGAAGCGTGACACTGAATCCGGGAGGACTGCTTCGTTCGAGACTCCGCCTCCAATGCCTGCAGCGCCAACGTCCGCGCCCACTGTCGCTGCTCCGCCGCCCGTCACTCCTCTTCCAATGGAATCGGCGAATCCTCCGGTGAGTGCTGCGGCCTCTTCGTCAGGCGCCCAAGTTGCCTCCGGACCGGTGAGTCAGGCGCCCGCCGCGGCTTTGGCGGGCAAGCGCACGTGGCTCATTGCCTCAGGCGCACTGGCGTTGATTGTCGTGATTGCAGGATTCTGGTTTTTCCGTGGACGCAGTGCTTATCCCATCGGAAGTCAAGCCCACAAGTCCATCGCCGTCCTGTACTTTTCGAATCTCTCGCAGGATCAGTCTCTCAATTGGCTCGACAATGGGCTGACTGACATGCTGACCACGAACCTGGCTCAGGTAAAAGGTCTGGATGTCCTCTCCACCGAGCGAGTGATGGGCGCGGTGCAGCGCGCGAGCAAGGATGGCAAGTCTAAAGATGGCCAGCCAATGGATCCCGCGCAGGCACAACAAGCCGCGCGCGACGCCGGCGCTGACGCTTACATTACCGGCGCGTTGCTGAAGATCGGCCCCACGCAACTTCGTCTCGACGTGCGCGCCCAGGACACCAACACCGGCCAGATTCTATTCTCCGACAAACTCGAAGGGCAGGACGTGCAAAGCATTTTCGGGATGGTCGACCGGCTTACCGCGACCATCGCCAGCAGCTTTTTGCCCGCCGCAGACGTGCCCGCGAAAGCGCCGGAGATCGAACAGTCTTCCACCTCTAATGTTGAGGCCTATCGGCACTACCAACTCGGCGTCGACTACGCCCGTCGATATCTTGAGGCCGATGCCATCCGTGAATTAGAAGAAGCGGTCCGTTTGGACCCGCAGTTTGCTCTTGCAATGCTCCGTCTCGCCGACGAGTACCGCCTTCAGGGCGATCTGCGCCGCGGCAACGAAATTCAGCTTAAGGTCGAGCAACTGCAGTCGCGCCTGCCTCGATACGAGCAGCTGACGCTGCAGGCGGTGAAAGCCAGTCGCTCTCAGGACACAGAAGCTGACTTGGCGGCCCGTCAGCAATTGGTGTCAGAATTCCCGCGCAGCACCATGGACCGCGGTCTTCTCGGCAATATGCTTGCGGGCCTCGGTAAGCAGGAGCAAGCGCTTGCGCTTTTCAAACAGGGACTCGCTTTGGATCCGAAAAGCGAAGATCTCTTGAACTTTGAATGCTACGCCTTGGCCTTTGGAGGGGATTTCGCTGGCGCACTCGCGGCCAACGATGCCTACATGGCGATTCGTCCTGGCGACCCTAATCCGCTGGACACGCGCGGTGACGTTCTCTATATAGCAGGCCGGGATGACGAAGCCGTGGCCGCTTACCGCAAGGTGCTCGAACTGAAGCCGGATTTCAGCGACTACGGAGAGTACCTGAAGCTGGCGATTGTGTACACCGATCAGAAGAAACCCGACATGGCCAACGCCGCCTTCCAGCAATTTACTCAGCGCGCCACTCCGCTCTCACGCCTTTACGTTCCGGGCTTCGAGGCTCAGTTCAAACAGACGGCGGGCGACCTCGATGGCTCACTCGCAAGTTATCGAGAGTCAGTACTGCAACTTGGGCGCGCCAAGCAGAACCAGGCTGCCGAGAGGTTTCTAAGACCGTTTGCCCTCCTGTCTGTAATGTTAGGGGAGGGTGCCTCGGCTCTCTCTTTTGTTCAACAACAGAAGCTGGACGATTACGAACTGCGATCTGCCGCGTTTTTGCAGACCATGGCCGGAAACCCGTCTGCGGCGCAGCAAAGTTTACAGCGATTCGCGTCCAGCCATCCCTGGATCGCGCCTCGGGCTATTGAAATTAATCAAGCCTACTTTGATATGAGCGCTGCTGTGCACAACGGGGATGGGCAGGCCGTGTTGAGTCGTGCCGCCAGCATTCCCGATTTTCAAGACGCGTATCTGCTTTACCTCAAAGGGCGCGCCCATCTGTTGATCAATGACTATGCGTCGGCCGAAACCGAGTTTCGCGGATCCTTACGAGCCGGGCGTGGATTGGCCAACTGGAATTCTCTGACGCAGAGATTTCCAGTGGTTGGAATCCTCTCCCACTATTATCTCGGCCAACTCTACGAAAAAACCAACAAGCACGATCAGGCGATTAACGAATACCAGGAATTTCTCGCGCACTTCCAGAATTCCCAATCCCGCCTCGCCGAGGTTGGCGAAGCTCGTGCAGCCCTCAAACGCCTGATGCAGTGAAAAGATGTAGCCGGAGGGTTGGCGCTTTACGCAGCCGCCGCCATTAACAGCGATTCGACTTTGGAGTCCAAATCGCTTGCGACTTTCAGGGCTTCCAGATTCCCGTAGGGAGCAAGAAAACTCGCCATGCGGTCGTAAGAAAGATGCACGCCGTCCGGTCGTTCGTCGATCAGAATGGTCACCGGCGCGTATGACCCTGCGTCCGGCACATGCTCGACCATCTGTTTCATGATGAGGGGATTTCCCGCGACCAGCCGCAGGCTCTTGGGAGCGTCCTGCACGCGTTGCTTGCGGAGGATTTCTCCCAGGTCAAAACGCGCGAACTCCATCAAGTCCGAGGGTCCAACCACTTTGTGAACGACATCTTCCAGTTCGTCGTAGGATTTCGCCGCCGAAGTCTCTCTGCGGAATTGGTTCATGTCGGGATGACCGATGTTGTCATGCAGCTTGGCGACAACATCCTCGAATGGCTTGTCGGAAACCACGCTGAACCGCTGCACATTAATTTGTTTTGTGGTCATCTCTTATCCTCTAGTTGCTGAACGAAAGAGCCAGATTCCGTTTCCTGCTTTTCCAGTCTGTTGATGCTATCGAGTATGGTCTCAACCGCGGTTTCCTCCCCGATCGAAGAGTTGATCATGAGATGAAAACGGTGCCGATCTGGCCATTCGACGCCGAAGTATTTCTTGATGAAAGCGGCCCGGTCGCGGTCCACGGTTTCGGCGAGACGCACGGCTTCGCTCTGGCTCCTTCCAGTGGCTTGCAGCCGTCGGACTTTCGCGTCGAACGGAGCGTAGACGAAGACGTGAAAAGCATCGCGGCGGCTCTGCAGATAATAGGCGGAGCCACGCCCCACAATCACGCAGTTGCCAGCTTCGGCTGTATCTTTCACAACGCGCTCAGTGACCTCCCGGATGCACTCGGTATCTGCCATCTTCAGCCGCGGAGCATTCAAACTGCCTTCGTAGCTGCCTCGCATGAAGGCTTTGAAGAGGCGATAGAGCAAGGGATCTCTTTTCTCTTCGCGTTCCTCCACGACGCGGTCGTCGCAATCCATCAGCCGGGCAATTTCGTTAGTCAATAACTGATCCCAGAGCTTCCAGCCGAGCCGGCCTGCCACTTTCTTCGCAATATCGGCGCCGCCGCTGCCGTATTCGCGCTCGATCGTAATCACTCGGGTTTTAGATCCATCCCGCATATCGCTTTAGTCCAATACGACGCGGCCGCCGCCAAGTTGATTCTTTTTCAACGCAAAAGAAACTACGAACATTATCGCAGCTCCGATCGCCAGAACCCGGAAAGTGTCGATGTACGCCAAAGTGCTCGCTTGCGCGATCACGGTTCGATAAATTATTCCATAAGCCCGCTTGGTCGCGAGTTCGGCGTCTACGCCCGATGCGACCAGATGCGCAGCCAGCGCGGCTGCCGCGCCCGCAGTGTTAGGCCGTCCGGCCGTGACATGCGCGACCAGATACACTTGGTGGAACTGAGCCCGGCGCGCAATCAGCGTGGTGACCATCGAGGTTCCGACACTACTCCCGATGTTGCGCATAAAATTCACCAGGCCAGCGACGCTGCTGCTCTTCTCCACCGGCATCCCAACGTACGAAATCAAATTGATAGGGACGAATAGGAAGCCCAGCCCAAACACCTGCACGATACGCAATATGCTGGCGCTGCGAAAGCTGATTTGCAGGTCGAGCTGTTGCGTCGAATAGTACATAGCTAAAGAAAGCGACAACCAGCCAAACGCAACCAGATAGCGGGCCTGAATCTTGGATGATAGAACGCCCATAATCGGCATCAGAATCAACAGCACCAGCCCACCTCCCGAAAGCACGAGGCCAGCCGACTCCGCCGAATAGCCCATCAGAGATTGCAGGAACAGAGGCATCATGACCAGGCTGGAGAACAGCATGATCCCGAGCACAAACATCATTCCGTTCGCGCCCAGGAAGTTCAAATTCCTGAACAGGTGAACGTCGATGATCGGGTTCTTATAAAACCATTCCCAGATAACCAACGAAACCAGGCCCACGACCGTCAGAACAGCGAGCGTCAGGATGAAATGCGATCCGAACCAATCGTCCTCCTGTCCCTTGTCCAGCATGATTTGCAACGCGCCCACACCGAGGACGAGGAAGGACACTCCGATGTAATCGAACCTCGCCAGCGCGCCCTTAACCCGCTTCGCCCACGGCGGATCTTCGATCAGGCGAAAGACCAGGAACAGCGCAATAATTCCCACGGGAACATTGATGAAGAAGATCCAGCGCCAGGTGTAACTGTCAGTGATCCAACCACCCAAAGTCGGCCCTACCGTGGGCGCAACGATGACTGTCACGCCGTAAAGCGCGAAGGCCAGGCCGCGCTGCTCAGGAGGAAATGTGTCTGCCAAGATCGCCTGAGCCATGGGCTGAAGTCCTCCCCCGCCAGCGCCCTGCAGAATCCGAAACACAATGATCGCCCCGAGGCTCGGCGCGATCCCACACAAGAGAGAACTAACAGTGAAGATCGCCAGACACGTCATGAAAAACCACTTGCGACCTAGCACGCTGGCAAACCATCCGCTGATTGGCAGAACGACGGCATTTGAGACGAGATAAGAAGTGAGCACCCAAGTGCTCTGGTCGTTGCTGGCGCCGAGGTTGCCCGCAATATACGGCAAGGCGACGTTGGCGATACTCGTATCAAGCACCTCCATAAACGCCGCAATCGCTACCACGACCGCAATCAACCAAGGATTGAACTTGGGGCGCCACTGCTGGGCCTGAGTTCGCGCGCGCGCACTTGCGTCACCCTTCGCCCGCGCGTCAGTGAGAGTTTCAGCTCTGTCTGCCATACGCTCGAAATCTTAGATGAAGATGGACCGGCGTAAGTATCGATTATCTTCAGAATCAGAATCTGGCCGAAGGATGGTGGGCAAAAAGGCGCGTGGCCGGGGTTAAAGATCGGACCGGCGCACGGTCTCTGATTTCCCCGAGCCGAATCTAACCGTCTTCAGAAATACATTAGAAATACATTTTCAAAGCGAACTGAATCACGCGCGGACCACGATCAGAGCTGATCTGCCCGAACAGTGAATCCCCTCCAATCGTGCCGTCCTGAAGTGTCGGACTATAAAACTGCACGTGATTGAACGCGTTGAAAAACTCCGAGCGGAATTCCAGGTACCTGCTTTCCGTAAACTGGAAATCTTTCAGAATGGAAATGTCCCAGTTGTTGATTCCCGGTCCGCGCATCGCGTTTCTCGCCAGGTTGCCGTGGGTAAAGAGCGGCACTCCACCTGGAGTGAGCAGAGGATCGGCTGGCAAGCCAAGCGGCGAGCCCACCGAACAAACCAGATTCATGGGGTTAATCAGGAAATGCCCAGTCACAGTGCCGGGCAAACAGCTTCCGTTTACCCCGTTCGAACTTGGAGAGAACGTCTCCTGCTGGCGCACGTTGCTGAAAACCTGTATCGGACCAATTACATCCGGCCGATCGAGGTAATTGTTCAATTCGCCGGAATTGTTTTCTGAGAAGAAAGTAAACGGATTTCCTGATTGAAAACTTGCGATGGTTGCAACGCTCCAGCCGCCGAGCACCTTGCGCGTGAAAGAGCTTCCGTGGTTTCCCAGTGGTATCTGCCAAATGGGGCTGAAGACTAACCTTTGAGGAGCATCAAAGTCGGCTAGTCCGCGGTCCAATGCCGGGTTAGCCGGATCGGTAAAAGTGTAAGAACGCGCTCGGAAGCCGGATTGATCGTCAATGGTTTTGGAAATGGTGTAGGCCACGCGGAATTGCAATCCGTGGCTCAGGCGCTTATCCACGGTGAGTTGGAATTCATTGCTGGAGGAATTGCCCTCGCTCAAATTGGTATAAATCTGCGTAGCTCCTGTAGGCAGGCCGGTAAATGCGGGCGTTCCGCCGGTGCATGCCGCCAGAGGACGGGCGCAATCCGGGTTTATTTCGAAGGCCGTGCTTTCGCCCGTGTTGCCCTCGTTCGCAAGAAAGTAAAGATATTGCGCCTGCAGGCCGTTGGGCCCGGTGTAAGACGCGTAGTTCAATTCCGTGTCAACAATCGCTTTACGGCTGAGGCTGCCCACGTACACGGCTTCGATCATGGTGTCTCTGCTCACCTGATATTGGAAACCGTAATTGAAATTCTCGGCATACGGAGTGCGGAAGTGGGGATAAACCACGTACGCGAAAGGCAGCGCTGGAGAAAAGAATTTGCCGTAGTTTCCCCCGGCAATGAATGGATACGGATGGGGATACAAACTCTGAAAGGGATCAGCCACGTAAGAACCGTTGGGCTGCGCAGCCAGGCAGCCGTCCGAATTATTGGCTTGAACTCCAAAACAGGGGAAGTTGTTGGCAACGTAGCCGAACGGAGGTTGGCCGCCAAATTGTTCGTTCAGTGCGCCATCTTCAATGTCATAAAAAATTCCGAACCCGCCGCGCATGACCAGCTTGGCGTTACTCAGCATGTCCCATGCAAAACCGAATCGCGGCGCGAAGTTATTTCGGTCGGGATAAATCAGCCCGCGATTTGGAGTGCCCGGGTCTCCCGGGTAAAGAAATCCTTGGGGTGCCGCGGGAAACACGGTGGACTGTTGCCCGGGATACCAGCCGATGATCTGGTTGTGCGGGTCTTCCTGCGGCGAATTGTATTCGTAGCGGAGACCGTAATTGAAAGTCAGGTTGTGGGTAACCTTCCAGGCATCCTGGCCAAAAAAGTACAGCGAGTGAGTGCGAACGCCGTAGACCGCGTTGGAAAATTGATAGTAGTTGTCAAAGAAGCCGCCGACAAAATCGGCCAGAGTACTCCCCGTAAATGAGCCGCCCTGTCCGAAGGTGAAACTGCCGTTGTTGTAAAAGTCGAAAGTGAGATTGTTCTGTACCCAACGCAGGTCGCCGCCAAACTTTAAATCGTGCTTGCCCTTAGTCCACGAAATCGTGTCCTGATACTGATACGTCATATCGTGAATCTTGGTCGGTCCCTGGGGCGACGGACCCAGGTTGAAGTTGCCGGTAACAGTCATCAGAGGTGGCCCCGTGCCTTTGGGATCGTCGGGAGTGACGGTCAGGAATCCCAACTGCGCAGGGGAAGTGGTGGTAGTCGGGACGGCATCGTAGGTGGCGGAGCGGTTGACGGCAAAGCGCAGCTCATTCACCAGATTCGAAGAAATAGTGCGTGTCCAGGTAATATTTCCGGACTGATAACGGTTTGCGTCGGTGAAGCCGGATCCCACCGGCACATCGCCGCCGGTCGATGCGCCGTTGATGATTTGGAATGGATAGTTATCCGGAGTGTCATCGAAAATATAAACGCCCGAGACGATATCTTTCGGCGAAATGTTGTAGTCAACGCGGAAAATAAACTGCGTGTCGCTGATTTTGGCCACCGGATCAGATTCAAACAGGTTGCCCGGCCGGTTTGCAAAAGGCAGATACGCGTTGATGTAGTTCTTGATGACCGGATCGACCGGCACTTGATTGTTGGGATACGGGTTGCCGGTGGCTGGATTTGTCAGTTGCACCGAAGGTAGCAGTTCGCTGAAATCTCCCGTGCGCTCGGCCGGGCTCAGCACGGGCAGAGGGCCGGGGTTCTGGCCTTCGCTGCGCTTCGTCCCCTGATAGGAAGCAAAGAAAAACAATTTGTCTTTCTTGATGGGAAAACCGAGGGTCGCTCCGAAAATGTTTCGGCGCAGCACCGGCACGGCTTGCAGGAAGTAGTCGCTGGCGTCGAGAGCTGTATTGCGGAAAAATTCGAACGCGCTGCCGTGAATCTGATTGGTTCCGGATTTGATGACCTGATTGACGATGCCTCCGGAAGTTCGTCCATACTCGGCCGTGTAGTTGTTGGTCAGAATCTTGAACTCCGCCACGGCATCGGGATTGGGATCGACAACAATGTTGTTGCCCAGGAAATCGTTGTTGTCGGCTCCGTCGAGCAGGAACGTCATAGATTCCGAACGCTGCCCGCTTACCGAGATATGGATTGCCCGAGCCGTCGTCCTGGTCGGGAGCAAAAACGCCAGCCTGCAAAAGCCCCAACTGCAGAGTGTCGCGCTCCACCAACGGAAGCTGCAGGATGCGTTGCGTGGTCTCCACTTTGCCAAGGGTTGCGCTGACGGTGTCCACTTGCGACACATCGCCTTGCACTTCCACGATCTGACTGATCGATCCAACCTTCAAGGACACATCCAGCCGCGCATTCTGATTGATCTCGAGCGTGATCCCAGAGTGTACGTACTTTTCAAATCCCCGCTGCTCAACCGTGAGCTCGTAAGTACCAATAGGCACCAGCGTGAATGAATAGTAGCCATCCTTATTTGTGGTGACGCTGCGGGCAATATTGGTGTTGGAATTTCTCAAAGTCACTTTCGCGCCCGCAACCACGGCACCCGACGGATCCTTGACCGTCCCGGTGATGAGCGCGGAGGCTTGCTGAGCCTGCGCTCCCGCAGCCAGCAATACAATGCAAACGGCTGGGCAAAGAATCCGCGATGCCAATTGTTTAGGAAAACTCCCACTCGAATTCCATAGCGAGGTCATAGAGGCTCCTGAAGCGTCACCGGCAGGTGAGGCGGAGAATGCTGACCCCAGGTCAGAGCCGGTTGCGACGTTTCATGTTTTGTTGGGACGCAATTCTGCAACTATCGGGTCGCAGATGCAAGCCTTTTCAGCAAGCTCTTGATAATTCTCAGCGCTGAAAAGATTAAGGTGAAGTCTTGCGGAAGAGTGGATTCCGGCCCTTTGCATGAAATCCCACGGTCACGTCTTTGAGAAAAGAGGGTTTCCTCGTCAGCAACGACGAGCGGAGGAGAAATTCCGGAATCTTTCGTAGCGTCACGCGATTGGGTTCTTAACGCACCGGTGCATCGTGCCGCGCAGGACTGTATGCGCGGCCCGGGATAACTTGTCGCGATCTTAGAATTCGACCCGCAGGGCGAGTTGGCCGGTGCGGTTGCCAGCGTTCTGCGCCGTCTGCGGAGCACTAAGAACACCGAAGCTTGGGTTATCGATCTGCGTGGCGGGCGGAGCGAAGTTGGTGTGGTTGAGCACGTTGGTAAAGGTGGATTCGAAACGCATTCTTACTTTTTCCGTGAG
Source organism: uncultured Acidobacteriota bacterium (assembly GCA_963762385.1). Taxonomy (GTDB): domain Bacteria; phylum Acidobacteriota; class Terriglobia; order Terriglobales; family Acidobacteriaceae; genus JABDBE01. Next base: position 43,748 of record CAVXKN010000005.1, read on the forward strand.
ATTGAAGACTTTGGCAAGACCGAGGCTGGCCGCGGCAGTGCCTGGTCCTTCGAGGATGCCAACTCCGGCATTGCCAAAGCGTCCGGCGCCGGCAGGCGTCGGTGCGAATGCTGCGAGATTGAAGTAGTGGGCGCGGGATTGACCTTGATAGAAATTTGTCGAGACCTGGTCGGGACGAAGAAAAGCGCCACGATTGACGACGTCGGTGTTCGACTGGTCGAAAGAATCGCTGATGCTCGGTGTGAGCCACGGGCCGCTTTGAAGCAGGGTCACGGTGGTCAACTCCCAGCCGCCGAGCACGGTATTCTTCCAGCCTCCAGTATTAAGAAAAGACCGGCCCTGTCCGAACGGTAACTGGTAAAGACCGGTGAGAAGAAAACGGTGACGTGGGGTTCCTTCGACATTGCCGTAATCGCTGTGGGCATCGAAGCGGTTGGCAATGGGAATACCATAGTTGACTTCACCAGCGAAGGCCGTCGGAGTATCGCCCTGATTGTCGGCGAGATTCTTCGCCAGCGTGTAGCTCGCGTCGAAGTAGAGGCCGTGCGACATCTTGTGGCTCTCCTCGACCTCAAAGGCATTGTAGTTGGCTTCGCCAGAGTTGAAGGTGCTGTAGAGTTCGAACCAGTTGTGATAGGGCGCGCGCGGATCAACGTATGGACTTGCAGCCGTGGTCTGATACGGCGTGGTGCTGGCGGGAATCTGGTTCAGATCCTCGGTAATGTTCAGGCGATACGTGTGCATGCCAACGTAGCTGACGCGGAGGCTGTCGTTATTGGTGAGTTGACGTTCCACGGTGAGGTTCCATTGATTGGCTTGCGGATCGCGGTAGTTGGGGTCGACACCTTGATCGAGTCCGCCCCCGCCGTATTGCACGCCAACCGTGGGTGGCGCAGTGTTAGGGAACTGGATGAGCGGCGTGCCACTGGCCGTGAGGCTGTTGGTATAAGTATGCAACGCGGAGGTTGGATTGCCGCTGTTATTAAAGGACAGCGGGCCGAGACTGGTGATGGTAAAGATCCCGAAGCCTGCGCGGATGACCGTCTTAGTATCATTGAAAGGACGGTAGGCGAGCGAGAACCGCGGCTGGAAATTGCCGGTGTAGATGTTGCGCAACGACTGTGGCAGGTGATCCTGACTGGCGGTGATGTAGTTGGTGCAGGGCAGCGCGGTGTAGCCGAGGTTGCAGGCATTGAACGATTGCTGGAACGCAAGGTTCGAGGCCTGAATGTTCTGCGCCTCCAGATAGGAAGCGAGATTGTTAGGCACGACGATGGAGTTGTTTCTCTGATCGAAGTTTGCGAGATTGCCGCCGTCCTCGGTGAAGCCGGGAAGAATCTGCCAGCGCAATCCGTAACTCAGCGTGAGTCTGCTGTTGACTTGATATTCGTCCTGGCCGAAGAAGCTGTATTGCCATGCGGTCCCGGCCACGTCTGGGCTCGAAACTGCGAAGAAAATAGTTGTAGGCAATCCTTCCAGAAAATCGCCGAAAGCATTGCCGGTGAATGTGGGCTGGAATGTGAATTGCCCAAAATCATCGGAAGGCAGAAAGGTCTCGATGTCGGCGTAGCGTACCCTGCGCGCGTCAATCCCAGTCTTGAGAGTATGTTTGCCTAGCGTCCAAGTCAGATTGTCCGTGAACTGAGTCGTCTTTGATTGCGTTACTCCAGTCTTGTCGCGGCCAATCGGGGTGAACCCTGTTCCCGCACTGAAATTAAAGGTAGGAAACGCATGTGTGCTGGGATGCTGGCTGATGTTCACTCCGCTCAGGTCGAGTTGCGAAAGTGCAGCTGCGCCTTCAATCGGAAATCCCACGCTGGTTATCATATTGGTGAAACCGAACCGGAACTCATTTACCATCCGCGAAGTCATGGCGTAAGTGTAGGAGGCCAGCAGGCTGCGATTGTGAATGCTGTCGGAGTCATTCGGCAACAAGGGGTTGGCGTAGTCTTCGGTGATGTTCTTGCGGCTGAAGCGTGCGTAAACCGATTGCTTGGGAGTGATGTTCTGGTCGATGCGGAGATCCACGCCATCGGTGCGCGCGGGCGTTGATTGAAAGATCTCGTAGTTATAGTTCGGCTGGCCGCTGACGTTGGGAAGCGGATAGAAGTTCAGCAACGCCTTGGCGGTGGGATTAATGTTGCCCGCCGAAATCACGGGGCCGCCAAGCGCGGTCAGATCCCCGTTGCGCTCCGCCTGCGTGGGAACAAGGAACTGTTCAGCAAACGCGGTCGAGCGCCGGTTTCCTTCGTAATCGAAGAAGAAGAAAGTCCTGTCTTTGCCGTTGTAGAGATGCGGAATGCTGAGCGGGCCACCGAGCGACCCACCAAAAGTGTTGAAATGCTTTGGCGACTTGCCATTAAAGCCGTAGGGGTCGGCATCAAGCGCGTCGTTTTGTAGATACTCAAACAGGCTGCCGTGGTACTGGCTCGTGCCGCTCTTGGTGGTGAAGGTGACGTCGCCTACCTGCGAAAATTCCGCACTGTTGTTGAAAGACGTCACTTTTACCGCAGAAATTCCCTCCTGCGACGGATAAGCGTCCTGTAGCGCACCATTCTGGCGCACGTTTACGGTGGAAACGCCATCGACAGAAAAGTTCACCATCGACGAACTCACGCCGCCCAGCGCGATATTTCCGGAGCTGTCCTGTTGCACGTTTGGCAAAATCGTGAGCGCTCCCAGTGGGCTGGTCGTGGTCGCTCGATTATTCAACGGAAGCTGCGTGATCTGCAGATTATCTCGGGAATCGCTGAGAGTGGCATTTTCGGTGTTGATTTGATCGGGAGAGTCACTCACTTCCACGACCGTAGTCGCGGTCGCAATCGTAAGCGTGATCGGGATGCGAAGATCCTGGCGCGCTTCGAGCGTGGCTGAACTCACGACAGCATCTGCCAGTCCATCGTGGTGCGCCGTCAACTTGTAGTGTCCAGCTTTCAGATTTTCGACGACGAAGTTGCCGGAGCCGTCCGTCGCGACTTGCCGTTCAAAATTCTCGTCCAGCGAATGAACAGTCACGACAGCGCCAGCAATCACCGCACCTGAAGCATCCTGAACGGTGCCGCGAATGCTTCCAAAGGTAGATTGGGCCTGGGCAGTGGGGAAAAGAAGCATGCAAGCAAAGAAAAATGTTGCAGGCAGGCAAAATCTGGGCACGTATTACCTCCACGAGCAGAGCGGCCTTTAGGTTGACGGTCTGAACTGCTCACGTGCGGAATATAGAGGGCAGTGCATAAGGAAGCCGTAAAGATTCCCTATGAAATTTATGGTTCGAACGCATGAATCTTTTGCATCAAAGTTCAAGTTGAAGTGGCGCATGGCGCAACGGGCAATTACCGGAAGTGTCAAAGAGGGAACGCGCCAAGCGAATGAACAAATTGTAATCTTTCAGAAAGGGCGTGGTAATGTTCCGCACCTATCGTAATTTAATACGTCTGCGTGGCGCGAAGTCATCAGGCTATTGCGGAGTGAGGCAACTTCTTCCGGCGGAGAGGTGTGGGATGTTGAGGAATGTTTCTCGCAGCTGGCATCATCGTATGCCGGTGGCCGTGGTTGTCTGTTGGCTTTTTGCCTCGGTACCGCTGACGGCCCAGATAAACGGAGCCGGTGCTTTGACGGGGAAGGTTACAAACGCGTCCGGTGATCCGATTGCGAATACCACAGTCACAGCCACGAGCGTAGACAACGGGCAGTCGCGAACCGCCACCACAGGCTCGGACGGCACTTATAAATTTGACCTGCTCCCGTCGGGCATCTACCGCGTGAAGTTTGAGGCAGCTGGTTTCAATCCGGTCGAGATTCCCTCCACAATCGTCAGCGGAACCGTGACCGCTGTTCTGGATGAAAAACTGGAGAAGGTCGCTAATGGAAAATCGACGCCGCAAGAGAATTTGCCGAATGCGCCATCCAGCAGTACGACCGCACCTTCGCTGTCGGATCTGGGCCTCACTCCGGAGCAAACTCAGGGAAACCCGCGCGAGCAAGCGTTACTGGATAAACGCACGCACATGCTGAAGATCCATCAACGGATGGGCCTGATCACGGCTATTCCATTAATCGCCACCGTTGCCACTTCTCTCAACGCCGGAGGCAAGAGTACGAGCACATCCTCGCGCTATCTGCATGCGGCTCTCGGCGGAGTAACGGGAGATTTGTATTTCATTACGGCATACTACGCAATCCGCGCGCCACGAGTTCCAGGAACTGAAACACGGGGTCCGATCCGCTTTCACAAGGCTATGGCTTGGATTCACGGACCCGGGATGATTTTGACGCCTATCCTGGGGATTATGGCTTTCGACCAAAAGAGCAACGGAGAAAAGGTTCATGGCATCGCCTCCGCGCATGGACCGGTAGCCATCGTGACCGCCGGGGCCTTCGGGGCTGCTCTTCTGTCGGTTTCGGTTAAGTTCTAAGCACAGCTTATGGACAAGAAAATATTGATTGCTTTGTTGCTCGCGGCAGTCCCTACGTGTGCGGTCGCCGATAGCCAATGGATCCTGAAACAAAGTAATCTCACTTACCACGTGTCGCATCCGCTGCATCAGTCTGAAGGAGTGAGCCATGCGGCGAAAGGGAAGGGCGTTTGCCACGCGGGTCAATGCGATTTTCTGATCGCGGTACCGGTCAAGTCGTTTGATTCAGGAGACAGCAACCGCGATCTTCATATGCTGCAGGTGACGCGTGGCGCCGAGTTTCCTATCGTGACCGTACGCACCCGGTTACCTGAGTCGGCCGAGACATCGTCGACCATCAATGCCGATTTGGAGATTCAGTTTGCCGGCCAGACTGCCCAGTACAAGCAGGTTCCGTTCAAGCTTGAAACGCAGAACGGCGAAACTCGCATCACGGGGACAATTCCAGCTACGCTTACCGATTTCAAGATTGAGCCTCCAACGCTACTAACCATGCCAGTCAAAAACGAAATCCCAATACGCGTGGATATGACTTGGCGTCCGCAGTGAGGAGACCAGCAAATTCCCCACAACATTGGCGGGAGTCATTTTGTACAGCCTCAGCCCGGACAGCCGGGTCTGCCTCGATATGCGTTGAACGCCTGAGGAGTTTCCTGCATCCCACCTTGAGGTGTAAAGTTCTTGGGCAGGTGGGAATCTCCTATGCGATTGCTGTTAGTAGAGGATGACGTATCCATTCAGCAGTTCCTGAAACGAGCCCTGGTAGAAGCCGGGTACCAGGTGGATACTGCTGACAACGCGAAAAGTGGTGAAGCGATGGCGCTGGAAGGCATTCACGATGCCTTCATCATCGATCTCGGTCTTCCGGACATGGATGGATTGGACTTGATTGCGCATTGCCGTGCGCAGGGCAGTTCAGCCCCAGTTCTAATCCTGTCTGCGCGGCGCTCCGTGGATGAGCGTGTCCGCGGCCTGGAACAAGGTGGGGACGACTACCTTACTAAGCCATTCGCACTCCCGGAACTGCTGGCAAGACTGAGAAATCTTCTGCGCAGATCGACGCTGCCTGCGCACGAATCGGTGCGCCTGCAAGCCGCCGACTTGCAACTCGATCTTGTACGGCGTGAAGCCCGGCGGGGCGATCACTTACTGCAATTGACCCCGCAGGAGTTTTCACTGCTGGAGTATCTTTGCCGCAATGAAGGTCGCGTGGTAACTCGTACTATGATTCTGGACCATGTCTGGCGGATGCGGATCGATCCAGCAACCAACGTCGTGGATGTCCATATTTATCGTCTGCGAAACAAGGTGGACCATGACGCTCCGCGCCCGTTGATCCACACCATTCGAGGGGTTGGCTACGTTCTCAAGCATGCCTAGGAATCTACGCGCTACCGCAGCTTGGCGGATTTCGATTTGGACGACTCTGGCGTTCGCGCTCGGAACCGCAGTGGCTTTTTACATTGTCTATTTCCTGGTTGCGCAGGGCATCCGCGAGCGCAGCGACACCTGGCTCAGCGGCGAAGCCGAAGTTCTGGTTCAGGTCCTGGCGGATACTCCCAGAGATCATTTGCACAAACGGATCATCGGAGAGGTAGCGGAGCTGGCTACGCGAGAGGTTCCTGACGAGCGCAACGCCCGCGGGGAAAGGCTGAATTCCGTTTTTTTTCTGGCAACAGATCCCAACAACAGTGAATCTCCATTCTGGGTGGGCCCGAGCTCAAGGGATGCTTTTGTCGCCGCGATTCAACGGGCGAAGCTAGTTCCGGGCGCTCCGAAGTCCATAAGGGTCGAAGGATGGCGGCAAACCTTCCGGGTCGTGGTTCAGGCGCAAGACGGAAGGACTGTTTATCTGGGACTGTCCGATCGTGGCGCCAAATATCTGCTTCACATCCTTGCACGGCGTTTTTTCCTGGTCTGGGGCGGCATGTTCCTGCTCGGCTTTGTCATCTCATACTGGAGCGCTCGTCGTACTCTGCTCCGCGTTGAACGTATTACCGAAACTGTGGCACAAATCAGCACTGCGGATTTGCAGGAGCGATTGCCTGAACCTGCGAACTCGGATGAGATCTCGCGACTGGCTAAGACTTTCAATCATATGTTGGACCGGCTACAGGCTTCAGTGAATCAGCTGCGCACCGTGACCGGCGCTGTCGCCCACGATCTGAAAAGTCCGGTAACCTTGATTCGTGGAACGCTCGAGTCCGCATTATGCAACGACGGAAACGAGAAGTGGCGTGACGCGGTTGGAGAAGCGATCGAAGAGTTGGATGGGCTCTTGCAGTTGCTGAACACCACGCTGGATCTCGCCGAAGCCGAGGCCGGTGCGCTTCACATGGATCGCGGCCCCGTTGACCTCTCCGACGTGGTCAGACAACTTGTTGATATTTACCATCCAGCTATGGCCGAACGCCATCTCGAAGTGACGCTCGATCTCGATCCGCATGTGGTCGTAGATGCCGACTTACCGCTTATGAATAGGGTGGTAAGCAATCTCCTGGAAAACGAATTGACTCACTTGCCGATGGGATGTCGAGTCAGCATTCGGCTACGTTCGCTTCAAGGGTCCGCGGAACTCGTGATCGAAGACAACGGCCCAGGATTCCCACCTGATATCGGCAGCCGGGCCTTCGAGCGCTTCGTGAAGGGCAAACATTCTCCCGGACACGGTCTCGGGCTCGCCTTTGTCGATGCGGTTGTCCAGGCTCACGGTGGCGTAGCCAGAATTTCCGATCGTGAGGGTGGCGGCGCTGTTATAACGTTGTTACTGCCCGTCAGCGTGCTCCAGGCTGCATAACGTTTCGATGGCGCGACACCAGATTTTGTTGGAAATTTCGTTGTCGATGGAAGAGAGGAAGAAATCAGAATGCATTCATTGACACGCCGCAGTTTCATGCGGATTGGCGCGGGCTCCGTAGCGGCGGCAAAGATCACCTTGCTGGAGCCGGCTGCACTGTGGGGCCAAGGCCGCCCAGTGGCGCCGAGCGATACAGTTCGTTTTGCCTCGATCGGCACGGGCACGCGCGGATGCGAGTTGCTGGCGGCATCGCTCGCGGTTCCCGGCGTTGAATGCGTCGCCGCGTGTGACCTCTACGACAGCCGGCACGAGGCGGCGCAGGAGGCGGTGCAGAAGCAAATCCCGACAACGCGGAACTATAAAGAGATTCTGGACCGCAAGGATGTGGATGCCGTGATTGTCGCCGTCGCCGACCACCAGCATCGCCGGATCGTGGTCGATGCCTGCGCGGCGGGCAAAGACGTGTATTGCGAAAAGCCCATGTCGCATACGCTCGAAGATGGCTTCGTCATGGTGGAAGCAGTGCAGAAGGGAAGTCGCATCCTGCAAGTCGGCAGCCAGCGCGTGAGTTCCATCGTGTACGAGAAGGCTCGCGAAATCTACGCGTCGGGCGCGCTCGGTGATGTGTTCTTCATCGAAGGCTTCTCCGATCGCAACTCGCCCAGCGGCGCTTGGGTATACCCCATTCCGCCCGACGCGAGCGAGCAGACGATCGACTGGGATGCATTTCTCGTAGGTGCGCCCAAACGGCCATTTGACGCGACGCGATTCTTCCGCTGGCGCTGCTACTCCGACTACGGCGAGGGACTGGCTGGCGATTTGTTTGTGCATCTGCTCTCGGGGATTTACTTCGTCTCGGGAACCAGTGAAGCGCCGCAGCGGGCGCAGTCGAGCGGCGGGCTGTTTCGCTGGAAAGACGGGCGCGACTTCCCGGATGTGATCGAGACGCTTTATGACTATCCAAAATTCCGCGTGGTGCTGCGCTGCAATTTGAACAACGCAGGGGGTGAGCCGATCAGATTCCACGGCACCAAAGGCACCATGGAGATCATTGGGCAAACCCTCACCTTCACCCCGCAGGATATAACTCCCAAACCGGAAACATATTCGACGAAGGGTTGGCCGGAACGGCTGCGTAAGCAATATCTGGCGCAGTGGACGGCGGAACATCCGCAGCCTGGGCCGCTCGACTATCAAGTCGACGAGGCGGAAACTTTTACTGCGCCGGCAGGCTACAGCGACGTGTCGGCCCACCAGGCAAACTTCTTCAACGCGGTTCGAACCCGCAATCCAACCGTGGAGAACGAAGTGTTTGGCAATCATGCGGCGATCGGATGCCACTTGGCTAATTACGCCTACTTCAAGAACACGATCGCGACTTGGGATGCTGACGCAAAGAAGATCCGTGGTTAAGCGAACTCAGAATTGAGGGATTGAATTTATGCATGGCATTTCGAGAAGAGCTTTTTTAAAGACCGCCTCAGCCTCAGCCGTATGCGCGGCGTTATGGAACAGCGTGCCCAGCCTGATGGCCGATCCTCTGGGGCTGCCGCTCGGGGTGCAGTTATATTCGGTGCGTGACATCCTGCCCAAAGACTACGAAGGAACGCTGAAACAGTTGTCGGCGATTGGTTATCGCGAGGTCGAGGCCGCAGGCTTCTTCGGCCGCACGCCCGCTCAAGTCAAGCTCGCGATGGATCAGGCGGGTCTACGCTGTGTCAGCGCGCACTATCCCATGGTCCAACTTCAGCCGCACCTCGACGAAATCATTCAGTTCGGCAAGGACTTGGGGCTCAATTACATCGTCTGCGCATCGCCGGGGCTCAAGGATGCGGCGGGCGTGAAGGCCCCCGTCTCCCGAGCGGCCCGGGAATCAATGACACTCGCCGATTGGCATTGGAATGCGGAGCAGTTCAATCACATCGGCGAACGCGTACACGCCGCAGGCATGAAGTTTGCCTATCACAATCACACTCCGGAGTTCCGCTCGGAGAATGGCGTAATGTTCTACGACGAACTACTTCGTTCAACCGATCCGTCGAAAGTCGCCATGGAATTGGATTGCGGGTGGGCGACAATTGCCGGGCAGAACCCCGTGGACTTGCTGACGCGTTATCCTACGCGCATGTCCATGCTGCACGTGAAGGATTTCAAGATGACTGCCACAACCAATCCTTCCAACGCTCCGCCTTCGACCGAGCTGGGCCGGGGCACGATCGACTATCGTCCTATTTTCGAAGCGGCCAAGAAGGCGCATATCGAACACGCCTTTGTCGAACAAGAAGAATTTGACATGCCCGCGATGGAGGCACTGAAAGTCGACGCGGATTACATGCGAGGGCTGAAGGTGTAGTGGTATGCTCTTCCTTTGTGAACCTTTGTGTCCTTCGTGGTTATGGCTTTTTACTTCATCAACCACAAAGGACACCAAGGTTCACAAAGAAAACCGTAAACCGTTAGCGCAACGCACTCCGGATCGCCAGGTCCAAGCCCACCATCAAAACGGCTGATGCGGGGATCACCAGCAAAGCTTTTTTCAACCGCAACGGGTCGCCGCCGGCGATAGCTCCGATCACGCGCGAGCTGACGGCAAGTCCGGTCCATCCACAAGTGATGACGAAGCCAATGGCGCTGCTGGTCATCCGCGGGAACGCATCGCCGACGATGGCGATCGTGGTAGGGAAGACCGGCGCCATGGAGAGTCCGCTAAGAAAAACCAGCACCAAGGCGGTCGCAGGTTTGTTGGTCCGCAGCATCAGGAAAGTCGTAACTGCCATCGCAATAGATCCGATCAGCGTGACAGTAATGGCAGGCACGTGAATCAGTATCGGCAAGATTCCGGCGCGCCCGATCAGCAAGCCGAGGGCGAATCCCAGCGAGAGAATGTTGAGCGCCTGTGACTCGGGGATGCCTTGCGCGATGAGGTGTCGTGGCAGCCAGTTCCAGACGCCCACCTCGCAGCCAATGTAAAGAAAAAGAAAGAGTCCGACCAGAAAGAGCAGCGGGCGTCCAAGCACCGGAGCAGCGTCGGCAAGAACAAAGCGCCCGGCACCCGTCGGCCCAGGCATTTTGGTGAGCATCTCGATCACGAGCGTCACGACTGTGAGTGAGGCGATGGTGTAACAAAGACGAACCCAATTCCGCTTAAAAAGATTAGCGGCGATAAACGGGGTGGCGAGTCCTCCGAGGCCAAAGAAGAGGTTGACCAGGTTCAACGCAGAGGCGCGATGAGCTTCACCAACATCGCTGACCAGAGCATTCGCGGCGGTCACAACGGTGCCACCGCCGACTCCGAGGAGAAACATCAGGAGCAGAACACTGCGGAAACCTGGCGAGCGTGGCAGGGCGAAGAGCGCGATGGAGATGAAGGCAAGGCCGAGGACCATGCCGAGCTTCTTGCCTTCGTTATCGAGGAGTGGGCCAACGCCGAGCGAGGCGAGGATGAGCCCCAGCGCTTGCGCAGACGCGATGGTGCCGTTCTGGCTCGGCGAAAGGTGGAAGCGATCTGACAGGTCGGGCAGGATCGTCCCGAGCATGGCGGCGATCAGCCCATAGACAAAAATGGCGAGAATGGCGGCGAGGATCAACACGCGGTAGCGTTCCTTTCGATTGCCGGTTTCATTTCTCGGAACCAGGTGCGAGAACATCGACCCATGCTCGCGTCCGATGGCTCCGGAGCACAGCGTCGAGGATCATCAATTGCCGCAGGCCATCAACGAACTGCGGATACTCAGGTGGAGCACCCGTGCCGATCGAGGCATAGAACCTGCGGAAGATTTGCTTGAATGTATCGTCGTAGCCTTCGCTGTGTCCGCCGGGAAGGTCAGCGTAGCTGCGCGCCTCAGGCTTGAGCAGAGATGGATCTTTAATGAATATCTCATTTCCGGTGTCACGGTGGCCCACCCATAGTTCGTCGGGACGCTCCTGGTTCCACGCAACCGAAGCTCGTGTCCCGTAAATCTCAATATTGAAGCGATTCTTGCGTCCGGCGGAGACTTGGCTGGCGGTGACACTGCCACGCGTGTGTGGGCCCATACGGAATATGACTGCGCCGAAGTCTTCCGTATCCACGGCGGTTTCGATGTAGTCTTCGGGGCCAAGCAGCTTATTGGCAAAAGTCTCGACCGAATGTTTCGGCTGCTTGCGCGTGGAATGGAAAGTTTGAAGATCGGCACAAAGAGAACTCACCCGTAGACCGGTGACGTGCTCGGCCAGATCAAACCAGTGCGAACCGATGTCAGCCATACAGCGCGAGGGGCCCCCGGCCTTGGCATCGACACGCCAGTTCCAGTCTGTTTCGTGCAACAGCCAGTCCTGAAAATATGTGCCTTGGAGAACGAGAATCTCCCCGAGGTCGCCGGCTGCGCGCATGGCGCGCATCTGCTGCACCATGGGGTAGAAGCGCAAATTGTGACAAACGCAGTTGCGCACTCCACGCTCGCCGGCGAGGGAAACCAATTCTTGGCCCTCTTCAACGCTCGTGGCCAGCGGCTTTTCGCAGATCACGTGCTTGCCCGCCTGGAGCGCATCCTTAGCCATGGAAAAGTGCTGCGCGTTGGGGGTGCAAATGTGAACTGCATTGATCGTCGAATCACTCAGAATCTCGCGATAATCGGTCGTAATCTTCGGAACGGAAAAGCCCGCGCCCAATCGTTGCGCGGCCTCTGCGTTCCTGCCTGCGATTCCAACCGCCTCAAGAAACTCCAGCCGTCGTACTGCTTCCAGATGTACGCGGCCCATGAAGCCAGTGCCGAAGATCGCCGTTCTGATCGGTTTCATTGTGTTTTCTATCCGCTCCTTGCTAGACCCACCACGCAGCTCCCGGCTGCTCGCGAATCGCAATGCTGTTGAGGAAGTTGGCGGCCTTGGTCAATCCCTCTTCCGGCGAGAGCAGGCTGTCTTCATGCTCAATCGAGAGCACGGAATCATAGCCAAACATGCGCAGCGTCGAGACAAACTCGCGCCACCACTCCGCGCCGTGACCGTAGCCGCAAGTGCGGAAAATCCAGGCGCGTTCGCGCTCTTGCGTGTAGGGCTTGGTATCGAGAACGCCGGTGCGCGGCAGATTGGCAGGGTAAATCTGCGTGTCCTTGGCATGAACATGAAAAATCGCGCCCTCAAGAACGCGAACAGCAGCGATGGGATCGATGTTCTGCCAGAAGAGGTGGCTGGGATCGAAATTGCAACCCACACTGGATCCAGCGATCAAGCGCAAGCGAAGCATTGTCTCCGGACTATAAACTACAAACCCGGGATGCATTTCTATGGCGATCTTCACGCCGTGGTCGGCAGCAAACTTTGCGTGCTCGATCCAATAAGGCGCGACCACTTCGTTCCATTGCCAATTGAGCACCTTGAGATAGTCCGGAGGCCACGGACAGGTGACCCAGTTGGGAGCAGTGGCGTGCGGCGAATCGCCGGGGCATCCCGAGAAGTCGATCACCACAGAGATACCCAGCTTTTCGGCGAGCAGGATTGTCTTGCGGCTTACCTCCCGGTCGTGTTGCGCACGAGTCTTGTCCGGATGCAGCGGGTTCCCGTGAGAACTCAAAGCGCTGATCGAAGCGCCGTGGTCGGCCAGAACCTTTTGAAACTCAGCCAGGGCAGAAGCATCTTCGAGCATTGAGAGCTTGCAGTGGGCATCGCCCGGATAGTTTCCGGTGCCAAGTTCGACAGTGTCGATTTGGAGCGTTTTGAGCTTCTTGAGGACAGCGGGCAGTGAAAGCTGCGACAGCAGGGGCGTGAATACTCCAACGCGCATAGCGATTTCTATCTCCTAGGATCGCAAGCCATCATAGCTGATTATTGCGGAATCACGATTCGCCTCAAAAGCAATGAATTGTGGCCAGGCGCACCCACCGCCGCCCGTTACGACTGTAATCGCCGGTAACACCAACTTCTTGCGGAAATAACTCGGGTGCGAGAAAGTTAGAATCGATTGAGTGTGGGAGATCTTATGCGCAACCGATTCGCAGTTCTTGTCGCCTTTAGTTTATTGGTAAGCGTGGCTTGGGCACAGCAGCCCCAGAACATCGCCCAGCCGGGACAACAAAGCATGCCGGGCATGGACATGTCAGGAATGAAAGGTATGCCTGCGGCCGCCGCCAAAGATACTGACGGCGCCAGCGACAACGACAGCGACGCCAGCCTGCACGCGATGCATTCCATGGAAGGTCACATGGACATGGGACCGCACATGAAGATGACTGCGCTGCGGCGGCCCAAGCCCGGCGACGCGGAACGCTCCCAACAAATCGTCGAAGCCGCTCGCAAGGCCTCAGAGAAATACACGGACTATCGCACCGCCCTGGCCGATGGTTACAAGATCTTCCATGCGGAAGTTCCGCAAAAGATGTATCACTTCACCAACTACGGATATGCGATGGAAGCCGCTTTTCGCTTCAATCCCGAGCATCCTACGTCGTTACTCTACGAGAAACACGGCGACGACTACAAATTGATTGGCGTCATGTATACGGCGCCCAAGCGCTTTGACGAAGATCAACTCGACCAGCGCATTCCGCTCAGCGTGGCCCAATGGCACGAGCATGTTAATTTCTGTGCGCCTCCGGCTGACAAGAGGAGCGAAATGAGGTCGCTGCATCCCCAGTTTGGTCTCAGGGGATCAATCACGACCCAGGAAGCCTGCGACGCGGCAGGAGGAACATTCCACCCCGTGATCTTCAACTGGATGATCCACGTTTATCCCTTCGAGAAGGATCAGGCGAGCATCTGGTCGGTCGAGCGCCAACACGGCGACGCCGACTAGAGAGTTTCGTACCGGGAGAGCCCCGGTCAGGAATATCATTTGCCGTTGGCGAGATCTGGCGCTGGAACAAAACACACTGGCCGCCAGCCTTAGCGTTTCGCAATCACTTCAACCGCTGATTCTTCCGGAACCGACTTCAACCGGCTCAGGGCCGCAACCGGCCGCGCGAACGGCATGGGACTGTCCTTGCTGTAGGCGCGCAGCAGGTGATAAGTAATGAGCAACTGCGTCAGAGCTAGCGGATCGCTATGCCGCACTTCGCTGCCATCGTTATAATCTCCGAACTGATCGGCGCGCAGTGGACGCAGGTCGGGAAGATGCTTCCAGATCGCCTGTTCCAATTGGGCGGCGTGCTCACGGCTCACGTTTCCATCGACTTCAAGAAACTCGACCGGGCGTCCCGAGTCGCGTCCGAGTTCAAGGCGAATGCCCGCCGGCTGACCGTTCGTATGGTTAACCAGATAAGTAAGATCGGGATGAGGAATGGTTGGGCGCAGGACCAAGTGAACATTCAAATGCCCATCGGCCTGATCCGATCCCACGCCGCTCTCCGGATGGAAGCGCACTACGATGTCGGCAAACTCGCGCTGCGGGCGGATGAAGTCCCGCGAATCCGGCTCGCGCCTCTCCATTTCAGCTAACACTTGCTCGGGTACGTAACCGCGCTTGGCCGTATCCCGCTTGATCTTCCAGAGGCGTCGCATGTCTTCGGGAGGATCGAGAAAAACTTTGACGTCGTAGAATTGCCGCATCGCAGGAGTATGAAACCCTAGCAGCCCTTCCACAATGACGAACTCGCGCGGCTCCACGTACTCGGGCCGCACTAGCGAGCCCGTGCTGTGATCGTAGACCGGCTTGAGCATGGCTTGCCCGTAGTGCACGCGTTCCAGGTGAAGTTCCAGAATGTCGAGAAAGTTGCAGTCGGGATGCAGCGGAGTGATGTTCAAACGTGCCCGTTCGGTGCGATCATATTTATGATAGTCATCAGCGCAGATGTGGGTCACGCGCTCCGGGCCTAATAGTCGGGTCAACCCTCGGGTGATGGTTGTTTTGCCGGCGGCGCTGTCGCCCACGATGCCCAGCAGGATTGGTCTTCTTCTCATCACTCCTCCTTGCCCTGGACCGATGGCGCGCCGCTTGCTGTGTCCGCTTCGGCTTCTCC
Source organism: uncultured Acidobacteriota bacterium (assembly GCA_963762385.1). Classification (GTDB taxonomy): domain Bacteria; phylum Acidobacteriota; class Terriglobia; order Terriglobales; family Acidobacteriaceae; genus JABDBE01. The sequence continues at coordinate 58,888 of CAVXKN010000005.1, forward strand.
GTCCAGCCCTCCTTGAAAAACGCGGCTCTGACGCACGTCGACAGCAGCGATGCGCGCCAATTCCTCTTTGCCGATGCATCCCCCTTCGTGGACCAGCCGACTGGCTTGACGCAGTCTTATTCGGTCGATCGCGTTGCGTACGCTTCGGGCATTGGCAAATTGGGGCTGCGCGATTCGCAACTCGAGGTATTCGATAAACGCCTGTCGCGACTCGTCAACAAAATTGTAGTTCTGCTGCCGCAGCATCACCTCGGCGATAGTTGTCAGTTCTTCCAGCGTGTAATCGGGAAAGCTGATGTGGTGCGCCACCCGGGAGCGAAACCCTGGGTTGTACTGGAAGAAAGTTGCCATACGGTCTTGATAACCAGCCAGGATTACAACCAAGTCTTCGCGCTGATTTTCCATCGCCTGCAGCAGCATCTCAACCGCTTCCTGACCGTAGTCACGTTCGTTCTCGGGCCGGTAGAGATAATAGGCCTCGTCGATAAATAGAACGCCGCCCATTGCCTTCTTCAGAATCTCTTTCGTCTTGGGCGCCGTGTGGCCGACGTATTGGCCAACCAGGTCGTCGCGGGTTGCAACCACCAGATGGCCACGCCTCAGGTAGCCGAGGTGATGAAGTATCTTCGCCATGCGCATTGCGACCGTAGTCTTGCCGGTGCCAGGGTGTCCGGTAAAAGACATGTGCAGGGTGGGATGGTCGGTGGAAAGCCCAACCTTTTCGCGCAAGCGGGTTACCAGTAATAGCGATGCCACGCGCCGGATATAGTCCTTCACCGGATTGAGACCAACCAGTTCGCGATCGAGCTCATCCAGAATTGCGTCGAGATTGGAATCGCGATGCGCTGCGCCGATATCCACGAACCTCTCCTCGGGCTCGCGGACAGGTGCCGCATCTACGACGGATTCTGTATCCAACTTGTGCATGGCTCTTCTTTCGTTCTAGTTCGCCAACATGCTTTTCGATCGAATGGTGTACCGGATCTGCCGATCGGCCGCCTCCGTGCGATCGAGGCAAAATCCTGGTTCATCCGCGGGGCGTTGCACAATGAAACTCAACATCGTGGTTTGCCGGCCCTTGGTGCGATCATAGCCGTTTACTTTGATGTAGTGGTTGGGGAAGGCTTTCCGGCAATCGTCGAGGCGCTCCATGGCTTCGTTCGAGTCTTGCATGTCAAACATGGGAAGCCCCCACATTTCCCAGTACGAGTTCCGCGGATGAGGATCGTCCGTGTGCTCGATCGAGAACGCCCAGCCATTGTCGAAGCAATACCGCACCTGCGCCTTGATCTGCTCTTCGGTGAAGTCGGGCAAATAAGAAAATGTTCCTTGCGTAATTCGCATCATTCGTCTCCATTCCCAAAGCGCCGTTTATGCAACGGTGACCGTGCCGACGGCATCGGGCACATCGGTTGATTCAAAGTCGTAAGTGACATCTTTCCAGATGTCGAGCGCCTTGCGCAGTTCGGGCGACCAGCGAGCAGCCTGGCTCAGGATCTCTGGTCCTTCGTTAAGAAAGTCGCGACCTTCATTGCGGGCCTGAATGATGACTTCCGTGGCCACGCGATTTGCGGTCGCGCCTTGAGCAATTCCATCGGGATGGCCGATCGTGCCTCCGCCGAACTGCAGCACGACGTCTTCGCCGAGAAGATGCAGCAACTGATGCATCTGTCCCGCGTGAATGCCGCCCGAAGCGACCGGCATGGTCGCCGGCAACGACGCCCAGTCCTGCTCGAAGTAAAGTCCTTGCGATGGGTCGGCATCGATTTTGTTCGAACGCAACGTGTTGTAGTAGCCACGAATCGCATTGGGATCGCCCTCCAGTTTGCCCACCACCGTTCCCGCATGAATATGGTCGACTCCCGCCAAGCGCATCCATTTGGCGATAACGCGGAAGTTTACGCCGTGGGTCTTCTGCCGCGTATAAGTTCCGTGGCCGGCACGGTGCAAGTGCAGAATCACGCCGTTGCGGCGTGCCCATTTCGCCATCGACTGAATCGCGGTATAGCCGATGGTCAGGTCGATCATCACAATCACTGTGCCAAGTTCCTTGGCGAAATCAGCGCGCTCATACATTTCCTCCATGGTTCCGGCAGTGACGTTCAAGTAGTGTCCCTTGATCTCCCCGGTAGCTGCGATCGCGCGGTTCACCGCCTCCATGCAAAACAAAAAGCGGTCGCGCCAGCGCATGAAAGGCTGGCTGTTAATGTTCTCATCGTCTTTGGTGAAGTCGAGCCCTCCGCGCAGGGCCTCATAAACCACGCGCCCATAGTTGCGGGCGGAAAGGCCGAGTTTGGGCTTCACGGTAGCGCCCAGCAACGGACGTCCGAATTTATTCAGGTACTCGCGTTCCATCACGATGCCGTGTGCCGGCCCCTGAAATGTTTTTGCGTAGTGGGGAGGAATCCGCATGTCTTCGAGGCGGAGAGATTTGAGCGCCTTGAAACCGAACACGTTTCCGATAATTGAAGAAGTCAAATTGGCGATCGAGCCTTCTTCAAAAAGGTCAATATCGTACGCGATGTAGGCGATGTATTGATCTGTGCCGGGGACGGGATCGACGCGATAGCATTTCGCCTGGTAGTGCTCGTAGGGCGTCAACCGATCGGTCCAAACCACCGTCCATGTTGCCGTCGAAGACTCACCGGCCACCGCTGCCGACGCTTCAATCGGATCCACGCCCGATTGCGGAACCAGACGGAAGGCGCACAAAATGTCTGTCGCCTTCGGTTCGTAGTCGGCGTCGTAGTAGCCCATTTCCGCGTAGGGCGTGATGCCTGCGGCCCATCGACTCTTCTTTTTGCCGGAGTTGTTGTTACCAGCCATTTCTCTCTCCCTCACGAATCACTGATTTGTCCACTGTGGACACGAGCAGAAAAGATCTGGCCGAGACGCGTTTCGCGCAACGACAGATCTAAACGACGAATGCGGTTGAACAGATTGCGGTAAGCGGACGCGCGCTTCCAGAGTGCGGCCGGGCTGTTTAGCCCGGCCACGTCCGTTGCTTCATACTTTTTACAACGCGCACTTTCAAAGTTCCTCCGGCTGTTTCGCCGGCTCTTAACTAATTGACTTGTGTTATGGCAATTTCGCTTCCAACGCATGCTGCGAGGTCTGCTATGCACGCCATGAGTTCGTAAGTGGTTGTTCTTTCTTTTGCTTGGGCTGCCGCGTGAGAGCGGATTATTCTGCGCAGGAAAAGCCCAGCTTCTTGCATAGGTGACAATAATGTCTCACTAGTAACAAGAGAGCACATTTGTAACTATCTGATGAAAAGGTACTTAACTTAATATTGTCGATGCGGCCTCTAATGTCACAGATATGAGACAATAAAGTCTCATTTCGCCGCGCGCGAGGAGCGGGTAGAGATTTTGTGCTTGGCCAGCAAGCGATGAAATGTACGCCGGGGTATTTTTGCTAACTTCGCAGCCTTGGAGATGTTTCCGTCCGCCTTCAGCAAATAGCTGGATAACGCTTCTCGTTCAAACTGCGCGATCGCGTGGGCCTTGCTCGGCATGAATCCGATCTGAGGCTTGAACGACACAACCTCTTGCACGTGGAGCGGAAGGTGCTCGGCTTCCACTACCGAGGATGAAGTCAACACCACGGCCCGTTCAATAATGTTTTCCAGCTCGCGAAGATTGCCCGGCCAAGAATAGTTCTTCAGCAATGCCAGCGCCTGGGGAGCGATGCTCTCTACTTTCTTGTTCACCTTAGCTCTCGCCCTTAGCAGGAAATATTCCGCGAGGAATGGAATATCTTCAATCCGCTCCCGCAATGGCGGTAGCGTAATGGAAAAAGTATTGATCCGGTAGAACAGATCTTCGCGGAAAGTGCCTTCGCGAATGGCGGTCTCCAGATTCCGGTTGGTGGCGGCAACAATTCTTACGGAAACCTTTCGCGTCCGCATGTCGCCGACAGCGCGAATCTCTCCGGTTTGCAGCGTGCGCAAGAATTTGGCCTGGATCTCCAGAGACATGTCGCCAATTTCATCGAGAAACATGGTGCCGCCCTCGGCCTTTTCGAACAATCCTTTGCTGTCGTTATAGGCGCCCGTAAATGCGCCGCGCTTGTAGCCGAAGAGTTCGCTTTCGAGCAATGCCGGAGACAGCGCAGTGCAGTTCAGCGTGACCAGCGGATGGTTGCTGCGCGCACTGTTGTGGTGGATGGCTCGCGCCACCAACTCTTTTCCAGTTCCGCTCTCGCCGCGAATCAAAACGGTCGTAGGTGTAGGCGCAACTTTGGAAATCAATCCCGAGATTTCCTTCATCTTCAGATTGCTGCCGATGATGAATTCGCCTTCCGACCGCGCTTCCAGTTCGCGCATGGCCAACTGGTATTGATCCTGGAGCGCGCCCCCGCGATTTTTGCTCGCGGCGAAATCCGAGATAAAGCGAGCCGTCTTGCCACCCACAACCTCTGTTCCTTGAGGTCGCAAGCGGTAAACTTCCCGGCCAACGTCAGGATCGCCGGTCACATCGATGATGAGGTCGGCGGCATCGGCTTTCAGGAATTTCCGGTAGTTGGCGGCGACTGGCAAGCCAAGTTCCCGCGCGAGAACGATGCCGGGCGCTCCTTCATCCTTGTCAGCGACGCCGACAATTTCGATACTCGGATCCTGGCGAAGAAGCTCCACCAGCGCCCGTCCACCTCGCCCAGCTCCGATGAGAATAATTCGCGTCATAATATCTGCCGAAACCCGAAAGCCCGAGACAGGCGCGTATTCTACAGCATCGCTGCCGGTTCAGCCTGCTGCTATGTCGGACCGTCGGGAGCATCCGCTTCGTCAGCCTCCGAATGCGCGGCGAGGTCGGACTCCAGCGGCGAATTGAGCTTCAAGAGGGAGACTTTGCCATCGTGCAGACGAATCTCGCTCAGCGCACCGTTGGCAATTAGAGGAAACGCGGTGCGGTACTTGGAAAGCGGCACACCCAGCAACTGACAAAGCGCAAGCCGGATCACGGTGTTGTGGGTTACGACGAGAACGCGGCCGCGCGGGTGCGTTGTCTGAATGTCTTTGAGACACGCGATCGCTCGCTGCACGACATCGTGCGGGTCCTCGCCGTCAGGCAGGGGATGGGAGACGGGATCGGCCTGAAATGCCGCGAAGGCACCCGGAAAAGAATGCTGAATTTCAGAATTGGTCAGCCCTTCGGCTTTACCAAAGTGAATCTCCCTGAGTCGCTCATCAACGCGAGTCGCGATGCCGGTGGCACGTTCCGAAGGCGCTGCCGTCTCTCGGGTTCGCAACAACGGCGAAACCCAGATTGCGGCAAGATCCGCGATCGCTGCCCAGTTTGCCAGCCGCTCGGCTTGCTCGAGACCACGCTGGCTCAGCGGAATGTCGGTGCTGCCGGCGTAACGGTTCTCCGCGTGCCAGATGGTTTCGCCGTGGCGAACCAGCGCGAGGTCAGTCACTCTACCGTGCCCTCCTTCTTGCGTGTTGCGCTAAAGCAGATGGCAACCAGCCGCGGCGTTCCAATGCTTCCACCAATCGCAGATACGCTCGTGAAAGCGAGCGACCCGCTTTGGTTGTCGCGAGCGATCCGAATCTCGGTTTCTGCAAGAAACGTAATCGATACTAACGCAACCGCGCTATATCATAAGACCAATGTCGAAGCCTCGTCGCAATACGGTTTCTTCCAACTTGGACGCTACTTTCTTCGGTGGTAGGCCGCGCAAGGCTGTTCCGCATGAGTTCGTGCTCGATGCGATTGCTCCGCTGTCACCTGTAACGCGGCCCATGTTCGGCTGTCTCGCCGTCTATGTTGAGGACAAGATCATCCTCATCCTCCGTGACAAGCGCGACAATAGCGCAGACAACGGAGTCTGGCTTGCCACCACCGAGGAGCACCATGAAAGTCTCCGCCGCGACTTCCCGAACATGCGATCCATTCAGATATTGGGGAAAAAAGTAACAGGCTGGCAAGTCCTTCCGGCGGATGCATCAGATTTCGAGGAGGCAGCGCTGCTGGCTTGTGACCTGGTCATTGCTCGGGATCCTCGAATTGGCAAAGTGCCGCGCACGCGGCGAGCCTCGGTATCGGGAGCCCAGAAAGCGCAGAAATCCTTAAAGCGAACAAAAGCACCCGAGAAAGCAACGAGAGGTCGCGCGAAGTCATAGCGTTTTCGGATCTGATTGTCACCGCTGTTTCCGGCCCGATGTTATTCTTGAAACGCTACGCTTCCACAAGGTTGTCGAACATGTCTGATCCAAATATCCCAGCGCCTCCCGCCACTGACGAGCAGAACGACTCTTTCGGGAACATTCTTTCGCAATTCGAGCGCAGCCACACGGTTCAGCGGACCGAAGGCACACGTGAAGGCACCGTTGTTTCCGTGTCGGCGGATTCCGTATTTATCGACATTGGCTTCAAGTCGGAAGGCGTTTTGCCGCTTTCGGAGTTGCAGAATAACGATAAAGTCGTGAAGCCCGGCGACAGGCTGCAAGTCACCATCAAAGGCCGCGCTCCCGAGGGCTACTTCGAACTGACTCTCAGCAAAGCTGCCCGCCCTGCGGACTGGTCGGCGCTGGCGAGAGCCTTTGCCAACAAGACAACGATTGTCGGTACCGTGACTGCCGTGGTGAAAGGTGGCCTGAGCGTAGATGTGGGGGTGCGTGCCTTCATGCCGGCATCCCGTAGTGGCGCGCGTGATGCGGCTGAGATGGAGAAGTTGATCGAGCAGGAAATTCGCTGTCGCATTATCAAGCTCGACGCCGCTGACGAAGACGTCGTGGTGGATCGCCGCGTCGTCGCCGAACAGGAAGAGCAGTCAGCTAAGGATCGCCGCTACTCCGAAGTCAAGGAAGGCGACACCGTGAGCGGTACGGTGCGAAGCCTGACCGACTACGGAGCGTTCGTCGATATTGGCGGCGTGGATGCCTTGTTGCATGTGAGCGATATTTCCTGGAGCCGCATCAATAAGCCCGCGGACGTGCTCGCGGTGGAACAGCCGATCGAAGTCAAAGTTCTGAAAATCGATCCTGAGAAGCATCGCGTTTCGGTGGGGATGAAGCAACTGCAGCCGCATCCGTGGGACGCGGTAGCGGACAAGTATAAAACAGGAGAGCGCGTGCGCGGCACCGTGACTCGCGTGATGGACTTCGGCGCGTTCGTGGAACTCGAACCCGGAGTCGAGGGGTTGATTCACGTCTCCGAGATGTCGTGGGTCAAGAAAGTAAAGAAGCCGAGCGATCTGGTGAAGCCCGGTGAGACAGTTGAAGCGGTGATCCTTGGCGTGAATGCGAGTGAGCGGCGCATGTCCTTGGGATTGAAGCAGGCGCTGGGAAATCCTTGGGCCGACGTGGCGCAGAAGTTTCCGGTTGGGTCTGTGGCGGAAGGCCCTGTGGTGAGCATCACGAAGTTCGGCGCTTTTGTCGAGCTTGCTGAAGGCATCGAGGGCATGATTCACGTCAGCGACCTGAGCGCGGAGAAACGTATCAATCATCCGCAGGACGTGTTGAAGATAGGGCAAATGGTGAAGGCGCAAGTGCTCGAGGTCGATACTGAGAAGCGGAGACTGAAACTCGGGATCAAACAACTCGTTCCGACCAGCATCGATGAATACCTCGCGGAGCACCATGAAGGCGATGTAGTGAGCGGACGCATCGTGGAAGTTTCCGGCGCCTCGGCGCGGGTGGAATTGGGTGAAGGAATCCAGGCAGCGTGCCGGATCTTGGCGGAAAAAGTGAAACAGGAATCCTCCGGCGCGAATCAGTCGGCTGGCACAAAAGCGGACCTGGCATCGCTGAGCTCGATGTTGCAGGCGCGCTGGAAGGGTGGCGCGGTTGCGAAATCCGCGGAGCCGCAAGAACTCCAGGCAGGGCAGGTTCACAGTTTTCGAATCACGAAACTAGATCCAGCAGCGAAGAAGATCGACGTCGAGCTAGCATAGAACCAACCCGCGTTGGCAGTGATCCGCTCCGCTTAGTCAACGGCTAACAAATCTCCCGCCTGCCTTGCGCCCCTCTTGCCAAGCCAATACAACACCACGCCAACGACCAGCACCAATCCCGTGAGTCCGACGATCTTCGCGACCGCCAGGATTTTGTTCGGTTCATCCGCTGCCGGAATCAGAGACAAGGCGATCGTGAACAGCGTAGTGCAGAACCCCAACGCAGCCATCATCAAGGCAACCGGCTTGCCGCCAGGAACACGAATGACGCCCGGCCCAGCCGGCTCCCCCTGCAACTTGAACATCGCCGCAAATAGATAAAGGAACGGAATGAAATAGGTGATGACGCTCATGCTCACTAGTACGTCATAGGCGCCTTTCACGCTGGTGCCCGCTTGCCCCAGCAAGGTGAAAACGACGCCCAGCGCGGCTTGAGTCGAAAGCGCAAACCAGGGCGTTCGCCAGCGAGAATGAAGCGCACCGAAAATTGGCGGAAGAGCACGATCCAGTCCAGCGACAAAGGGCAGTCGTGCCACAGCCGCAAGGAATGCGCCTGCCGCTCCCAGATTGCTCAACGCAATCAGGAAAGCTGCAAAGGGACTGATGCCGTCAAAGCCAATACGATGCGCAGTGCCCGATATCGCTTGCATGAGCCCTTGCAGATTGTTGACTTCCGATTGAGGCAACGCAAGCAGCACTGCGACAGTTCCCACGATGTAACAGAACGCGACCGTCAGCCCGGCGGTAAAGAGCGCAAGAGGGATGGAGCGCCGAGGTTTCTTGATTTCCTCTCCCATGAAAGAAGCGGTTTCGCAGCCGGCGAATGCAAAGATCAGGACCGACCAGAACAGAACGTCTTTAAGCTTGAAGCTGGGAACCAGAGCAGCAGGAGCGAACGAAGTTGCCGGACCGAATCGATGCCACGCAATCAATCCCATGCCAACGATAATCAAGACCGGTATCCACATGGCGAGCGCGCCCAGGTTGTGCAGCCACGTGCCCACCTCCAAGCCAACGATGTTCAGACCCGCCACAATCACAAGCGAGGCGATAGAAAACCAAATGTAGTAGCTGGCGTCGGATGAGAGATGCATCCATGCGCGCGGTCGCATAAACAGCGCATTGCTGGCGGCAAAGTACAAAACTGCGGGGAAATAAGGCAGGTTGCAAGTCCAGTATGTCCATGCCGACATAAATCCGGCAAAGTCACCGAACGCGCGCTTGCTCCAGACGTACAGGCCGCCCTCGTTGGGATAGCGCGAGGAGAGTTCTATCACCGAGAGTGCGAGAGGCGTATAAAAAATAAGCCAGGCGCCGATCCAGATGACGATCGAGCTCGGGCCGGCTGCAGCGGCAGTGGCGATCCAGCGCAGACTAACGCCAGTGACCACGTAGAACAACACCAGGTCGCGGAAGCCGAGCACGCGACGAGGGCGGCGGGAATCGGCGGCAGGCGAAATGCCCGGCGTGGCGAGCGCGATCTCTGGTGGTTCGCCCGAGGGCGGTTGATTGTCCACTCTAATAATTCCCGGCTCGGTCTGTTTATCTTTTTTCGCTTCCGGCTACTTGATCGTGCCCGTAATACTCATACGCCGACATCGGTTTCTCACCGCCTTTTTTCCACAAACGTGAATCTTCGGAAGCCTTACCCAGCGCTCGAGCCATCTCGCGTATATGGATGGCGACGGCGCCGCAGCACGCGCCAATGTAATTGACTCCGATCTCTCGCGCCCGCAGAGCGTAATCGGCCATTTCCTTGCGCGTCAGTTGTAACGGATCGAGCCCGTAGGGGAACTCCGCCAGGCTGGTGAAGTCCGGTTTCGACTGCGGCGTGCGATAAGCGACCGGCTGGCACGCAATGTAACCCGGCACGGCTTTCCGCATTCGCTCCATCGACGGCAACATATGCTCAGGCGGCCGCAAACAGTTCATGCCCACAATATCTGCCCCCGCGTCAAACAGCGCTTTGGCCGCTTCGGCCGCAGTTTTCCCATCGGCTGTCTCGTCTTTGTTTTCGAAACAGATGGTGACCATCGTTGGCAGTCCGGTTTTCTTGCCTTGCTCGACCGCGATCAATGCTTCGCCGAGCCAGGAAAAAGTTTCTCCGATAATGAAATCGATTCCTTCATCCACTTGCATCCCGAGTTGCTCGTCGAATGTTCTGCGAACCCGGTCTGCCGCCGATGGGCTGTTCGGTTCATACATCCACGTCAGGCATAGATTCCCCGCGACCAAACATTTGTCGCCGGCAACATCTTTTGCGATGCGCACAGCCGCGCGATTCAAGTCTTCCAACCGGTCTTCCAGACCAACCGTTGCCATTTTGTCGCGGCTGGCATAGAACGTGAGCGCCTGCAAGACTTCGGCTCCGGCTTCGCGGAACTCGATGTGCAGCTCGCGGAGCGCGTCCGGATGAGTCAACGCCACTTCGGGCGTGAACGGACCCGCGCGCACCCATCCGCGTTTTTCCAGTTCCAGCAAATAACCGCCATCGCCTAGGACGGGTCCTTCTTTCAAACGCTCCAATATGCCTTTTTTCTTCATGCCCGCTCCTTAGTCATCTTTATTCTCGTGCTTGAGATTGATGCGGACCGCGTCTTCGCATCCCGCAAAACTTGATGAGCGGCGTTATGTCCAGGAGCGCCGGTGACTCCGCCGCCGGGATGCGCTCCCGCCCCGCACAGATACAGTCCAGCGACGGGTGTTCGGTATCGCGACCAACCGGGCACGGGGCGCATGAAGAATAACTGTTCTAGCGTCAGGTCGCCGTGAAAAATGTTTCCTTCCGTCAGACCATAGGTTCGTTCCAGGTCCAGGGGCGTCAGGATGTGCTGCGCCAGAATTGCGTTCGGCACATTGGGAGCGTACTCGCTGATTTTCTTGACCACGCGATTCGCCAGCAGATCGCGATTTTCATCCCACAAACCGTTTCTCAGGCGATAGGGAACGTACTGCACGAAGCACGTCAGGATGTGCTTGCCCGCTGGAGCAAGCGAATCGTCTGCATTCGAAGAAACCACGCAATCCACCCAGAGTTCCTCCGGAATCTCTCCCGACCTGGCAATGTTATAGCAACGCTCCGCGAATTCGAGCGAGGGAACTAGCGTGTAAAACGTGCGTTCCAGCGGAGTGGCGTTTGCAGGGGTTCCCGTGAACCGCGGTTCTTCCGCAAGAACCAGATTCAACTTTGCGCAGGGACCGTCCATCTTGATGCCTCGCACCGCGTGCACAAAATCTTCAGGAAGTTCACTCGATGGCACCATTTTCAGGAAGGTGCGCTTGGGGTCGGCATTCGAAAGAACGAACCTCGAACGAATCTCAGTTCCATCTTCAAGCACAACGCCGCGAACCCGGCCGTTACGCACATCAATCTGCGCGACCGGGGCGGCCGTGTGAATGTCCACGCCCAATTTGCGTCCCGCTGCGGCAAGCGCTTGCGTGATCGCGCCCATTCCGCCCATCACGTGCCCGTAGAATCCCTGCAGTTCGTGCTCTCCGCCGCTCAACAGATGGAACAAAAGGCCGATCGCGGTACCAGGTTGGTAAGGGCCTCCGTGCTTGCCATAAACGTTATTAGCGAGAAACAGGGTCTTGATCTTGTCGGACTCGTAGTTGCGATCAAGAAATTCTCCCAGGCTGCCGGTGAGAAACGAAATGAGCTGCGAAATTTCAGCAGCGGAAATCGAGCGGAATCGTTTGACCACTCGAAACAGATCGGACCAGCCTTGCACGCTGCCAGTATCGAACTCCGGCGGGGGCTCCAGGAAAAATGGCTGCAAGTAGCGAGCTAACTTTTTGAGCTGATCGTCCACCCGCAGAAATGTCTCCGCATCTTTAGAAGAGAATCTGCGAAAGCCGGCGGCGGCGCGATCGCGATCAGCCCACCAAGGAACTACTGTCTGATCAGGAAAAGCGACCTGGATGGCTGGATCGCACGGCACCATGCGAAGTCCGTGTTCGCGCAGATTGAGATCGCTGATCACCTCCGGCCGCAACATGCTTGCGACGTAGGAAGTCGTGGAGACCCGGCAGCCCGGGGCAATTTCCTCAGTCACGCAACAACCGCCTACAATCTCACGTCGTTCGAGAACGAGGATCGACATCCCGGAGCGCGCCAGATAGGCTGCGGCGGTCAGACCGTTGTGTCCTCCACCTACAACAATCGCGTCGTAAATCGATAGGAAACGGCGTGCCACTCTTGTGTTATCTCGCGGTCACACTTGGTCGTCGGGCAGTCCACCTTACCGCAGAATCTTCATTATTTGAAATGAAATTAAGGCTGTAACCGCAGATGTTGCGAATTGACTTGGAGTCATGAAATGTTTGTGGTCGGGGAGCAGTCACCGAATAGCATTAGCCTCAGCGGGTGATTCTTGCCCTCTGAGCGCACGCAAAATCCACATCAAAGCCGATCGAAAATGTTTCACCAGAGGTCCCGCAGCTAAATGCGTTTAAATCCCGACTAATCATCGCCTTATGCACATGTTGCAGAGCTTTGCAACCGGTTGCAAGAATTCTCAGTCTTGACAAAGCTGCCGCGAGGTCTAAACTCGCCAGAGTATTCGATTAAGGCTGGAGAAGTGTCATGCCGCGAAGTCTTAAGTTAGCCACCGTTTGCGTAATGTTCTTCCTGGCTATGTCGTTAGCCGCCTACGCCAACTCCAACGACAGTTTTCAGAACGCTAATCTGACCGGTGTCTATCACGGCGGCGACGTATCGGGCACGTTCGACTTTAACAGTAGCACCCATCAGTTTTCCGATATCTCTGTCTCTTTTGTAAGCAGCGTCTTCGGAGACGTTAATGTGAGCGACTTCGGTTCGATATACGGAACTTACAACCACGCGACTGGCAATTGGTCGTTTCAGTGGCGGACCATTAAGAATGGGGATCTGATCACTTACAACGTCGTTTACAATCCAAACACGAATCAGTTCACCGCAAGTGGATCGATTAAAAATTGGTGGAACCAGGGAAACTTCAATTATATGGCGGTTCCGGAAGGCGGCACTCAGTTGGCCTATCTGGCGCTGTCCGGGTTCGCTATGTTCGTTGGGATTGTGATCTCCAAGAAGCAGAGAAGTATCACGCCTACCGCTCGGTCGATCTAACGTAAATGCGTCCGAAGCAAACTCCTACTTCCTAGAAAGTTCCTAGGTTTCTGTCGCCTCCCCTTTATCACGTCGTCCTCCTGGCTGTAGTTGGTGGGCTTCAAGATGAGATCGATTTCGGTTTAGGCACGTAACCGCGCGGAGTTGTCATTATCTCTCGGGGGATAGGTCCATCGAAAAACGCTCCGGTCGTACCCATTTACACTATCAATAATTTCGATTGGACTCCCGGTCACCGCGCACCTAGAGTTGCTAGGGGGATGAGATCCGCAGACATGCTATTACATCAATCGCAGAGGTGTGCCTTCGGGTGATCAAAATACCAGATGACCGCGCCGCGCCGATGGGGTAATGACCAGTTAGATGCTCCAACCAGATGTGACGGATAAAATATGGAACCAGAAAGCCTGGAATTAGAAGAGAATCAGAACGGGGTTCAAGAGTTGGATCTGACCGAACATGCCCGCGGTGTCACCCACGTCCTCACTCTCGAGGAAATTGCGAACCTTGCGGCGGCGGAAGGCCAACCCGCCGAGACCCTTATGAACGTCGTCGCCTTGATTGCCAGGCGATTTGAGACTGAGGTTTGTTCCGCATATTTGCTCGAGCCGGATCGCGCCAATCTGGTGCTGGCTGCAACCGTCGGCTTGCGGCGGGAATGCATCGGCAATCTTCGAATGGCGATCAACGAAGGGCTTGCGGGCTTGGTAGCGGAACAAGTGAGGCCTGTGGCCGTGGAGCAGGCGCACAGTCATCCACGTTTCAAGTACTTCCGTGAAGCCGGCGAAGACGACTATCAGTCGTTCCTTGGGGTGCCTCTTATCGACCGGGGAGTTTTGCAGGGCGTTTTGGTAGTGCAAACTGTGGAGCCTCGGCTTTTTCTCGAAGATGAGATTCACATGCTGACCGAGGCAGCGGCTCAGGTGGCACCGGTGGTCAGCGAAGCACGAACGCTGGATCGCTTCATCGCTCCCGCCCAGGAACGCCTTTGGGCACTGGCTCGTAATCTGTGGTGGAGTTGGGATCACGATGCCGCGAGTTTGTTCCGCGACCTTGATCCGGTGCGCTGGAGGCAGCTGAATCAGAATCCGGTTTCTCTGCTAGCAGAGTTCCCGCTGGCGAAACTCGAAAGTCGTGCGGCAGAACTTGTCCTGCACAGCCGCATCAACTATGCCTCTCGACGGTTGCAGGAATACTTGCAGGCGGACCGCACTTGGGGAACCAGACACGCCGGGGTTTTGCGGCCCTCTCCGGTTGCGTATTTCTCCGCAGAGTTCGGCCTGCACGAATCGCTTCCGGTTTATTCGGGCGGTCTCGGAGTTCTTGCCGGAGACCACATTAAGAGCGCGTCTGATCTCGGCATTCCGCTGGTCGGCATCGGCTTGTTTTATGGGCAGGGATACTTTCGCCAGCGCCTGGATCGCAAGGGCTGGCAGCAGGAAGAATATCTGGAGACGGACGTCAATCAATTGCCGATGGACGTCGCGATTGGCAAGAACGGCCGGCCGGTCATGGTGCAAATCGAAACTCGCAGCGGTTCGATTCATGCCAAAGTCTGGCGGGTGAAAGTTGGACGCTGCGACTTGTTCCTGCTCGATTCGGATGTCGAAGGCAACACTCCGGATGACCGCGAGTTGACCTCCCGCCTTTATGGTGGAAACGCGCGCACTCGTATCCGGCAGGAGTTGCTGCTTGGCGTTGGAGGCTCCCGCGCCCTGAGAGCCATGGGCATCACGCCGGGCGTTTTTCACCTGAACGAGGGGCACAGCGGATTTGCGGTGCTCGAAGCGCTCCACATGCGCATGGAGGACGAGGGTATCGGGTTCGACGCCGCCGTGCCTCGCGTTTCTCGGGAGGTAGTCTTCACTACCCATACGCCGGTGCCTGCCGGCCACGATCGCTTTGACGCGGACCTGATCGAAGAGCATCTCGGACCTCTGCGCGAACAGATGGGGCTTTCTCCGGAGAGCTTAATGGGATTGGGACGCGAAGATCCGAACAACCAGAGCGAGACGTTTTGCATGACTGTGCTGGGCCTCAGACTCTCGCGCCGCGCCAATGCAGTTTCCGCGCTCCACGGCGAAGTGTCCCGCGCAATGTGGACTGGGCTCTGTCCGGGTAAGCCGGAGGACGAAGTTCCAATCGGACACATCACGAACGGGGTGCATGTTCCGTCGTGGCTGGCTCCGCAGATGTTTCGCCTCTACGACCGCCATCTAGGCACGAACTGGCATCAACACGGCAGTGAAGCACGCATCTGGGAAGGCATTGAGAACATCGATGACGGCGAGCTGTGGGAGACGCACCTGAGCCTGAAATCGCAGCTTCTCGAATTTGTGCGCCGCCGCGCGGTAGAACAAGCCGAACGCCGTGGCGAACCACGAGAGGTCTTGCAGAGACTGGGCAAGGTGCTCAGCCCCGACGCGCTGACCATTGGATTTGCCCGCCGCTTCGCGACCTACAAGAGAGCCAACCTGATTCTCAGCGATATCGAGAGCCTGGCGTCCATGGTGAACGATCCCAAACGTCCGCTGCAGTTCGTTTTTGCCGGCAAAGCGCATCCCAACGATGAGCCGGGCAAAACCGTTCTGCAGCAGATTGCGGAATTGATGCGCAATCCGCAGTTCGCCGATAAGTTCGTCTTTGTCGAAGACTATGACATCAACGTCGGACGTCATTTCGTGCAGGGCGTTGATGTCTGGCTGAACAACCCACGGCGTCCGCAGGAAGCGTCGGGAACGAGCGGCCAAAAGGTTGTTCTGAACGGTGGACTGAACCTCTCAGTGCTCGACGGCTGGTGGGCTGAGGCCTACGACGGCATGAATGGATTCGCCATCGGCACGGGCCGAACGCACTCCAACATGAGCGTGCACGACACCCGCGATGCTGAGGATTTGCGCCGTGCGCTTCGCGAGGAAGTGATTCCGTTGTATTACCAGCGCGATCGTGACGGCCTGCCGCGCGGCTGGATCAAGCGCATGAAGCGAACCATCCGCACTCTCGGCTGGCGTTTCAATGCCGACCGCATGGTGATGGATTACACCCTGAAATGCTACGTCCCTGCGGCCGGGGGCACGTCCAGTGAGATGAGATCCTCCTGGTGATGCAGTTGAGTGGAGCGTATCCGCTGTAAATCTCACAGACGAGGCGGAGGGAGTTGCCAAATGCACAATGCGATCGTGATCCTGCAGAACGATCCCGCGCGTGCGGAGAATTTGGTCTCCAAAGTCAAGCCGGTCTCCGAGGCAGTGTTCATCGTGCGGTCCCTGCTGGAGCTTCAGACGCTGGTCTCGCAGTTTCCCATCCAAATCGGAGTCCTGGATCTGGGTTTGGTCACCGTTCAGGAAATCGTCGGCCTACGCACTCAGCTGCGCATAATCATTTGCACGCACCACACTCCCCACGAAATCATGTGGACGGCTGCGCTCGATGCGGGCGCCCTCGATTGTTGCTTTGATGATGATGGGCCTGGAATCTGCCGCGCGATTCAGCGGACCGCGCAGGTGTAAGTCGGGCCATGCCTTAGAAAACGACTGTTCTTGGCATTGGCCGTCGCTGCACGTTCACTGCCTTCGTTTTCGAAAATATCGCATGCGCTTTGTGACGGCGCTCACATTCTGACGTGACGCGGGACCGCGCGCATTCTTCCGATTTGCGATGGAATTGAACCAGGGTGAGTTCTTGTGTCCATCGGCAAATCCCTCCATCGAACTGCGTGCATACTACTGGCGTGTTGCATCGTGCCCGCCTCTGCAGCGGCCCAGGACACGACGTCTGCAATTTCCTCTCTGCCAGCACTAACCGCTCCACGACAGGCTTCCGTGCGCCTCAGTTTTGTGCGCTCATTTTCGGCGGCTGACGATGTAAGAGATCCGTTACACCCCGTTCTGGACCGCACGATCGACATTATCGCCGGGCCCAAAGACCTTGTACCGCGCGAGGACGTGTTGCGATCGCCGATCGCACTAACGACGGACTCGAACGAGCGTGTGTTCGTTGCCGATCCCGGTGCGAAGTCTGTGCACGTGTTCGACTTTGTTCATTCGAAATACAGTCTTCTAGACAGAGGCAATGATCGTCTGCGCAGTCCCGTCGCGCTCACTGTGGACGGTCGGGACAATTTGTATGTCATCGACGACACCAGCAGGACAATACTCGTTTACGACTCGGCGGGAAAGTTTCATCGCTCTTTCGGACGGTTGAGCGGAGGAGAGTCGTACTTCGAGAGTCCGGCAGCGATCGCAATCGATTCGACGACCGGACACATTTACGTTTGCGACAGGCATCGCCATATGATCATCATCATGGACGACCGAGGGCGGATTATCGGCACGGTCGGAAAGCGCGGCGGCGGTGACCGGCCGGGCGAGTTCAGACTACCGAGCCAGGTGGTTGTGGCCGGTGGTGAGTTGTTCGTGCTTGATGCAGGCAACACACGCATTCAAATCCTCGATACAGCGGGCCATTTCCGGCGGGCCATTAACCTCCCCTATGCAGATCATCGCACGGGATTGGCGGTGGACAACCAGGGCAACGCTTACGTCAGCGATCCCGTTCTCAATCAAATTCAGGTCTTCAGTCGCGAGGGGCGGCCGCTGTATAGGTTTGACCCAGGCACGGCCAAAGACGCGAACTTTAGCCACCCCTCAGTCATGTGGGTTCACGCGGGTTATTGTCTTTACGTGGTGGATTCTCAGAGCAATCGCGTGGGTCTGTTTCAAATTAGTGGAGAGAATGCCACGCAGTGCCGATAATCTCTCGCGTCGCGGAGAAGATTATCGATCCCCATCACGGGACGACGTGACGGCATTCACAGCCTGCGCGTCCGGAGATTGTTACGCTCAATAATAAAAGGAGACGAACATGGAAACGAAATATAACTATCACGCCAGCGCGCAGTGGCATCAGCACAATCACGGTGTCGTCGAACTGGAGCATGGCGCACCCCGCCTCATCAATTTCTCTGCCCCACCTGAGTTCGGCGGTGAACCCGGATTCTGGACGCCGGAACTTTTCTTTTTGACTGCTGTAGCCACTTGTTTTGCCGCAACATTCCGTGCCGTGGCCAGCGCGTCGAAATTGGATTTCCAGGGTATCGAAATCGCCGTCGATGGTGTGGTTGAAAAAGAGCCCGGCGGTTTCCGCTTTACGAAAGTCACTCTGAAGCCGGTGGCGATCATTTTCGCGGAACAAGAGCGTGAACGCGCCCAGCGCCTTCTGGAGAAGGCAGAAAAGCTATGCCTGGTTAACCGCTCGCTTTCCTGCACGGTCGCACTTGAGCCGAAAATCTTGGTGGAAAATCCAGTTACGGCTTGAACATTTCACCTTCGTCGCTCACTACGGAAAGCGCACATCCAGGCTGTAAATCTCTTGTGTGCTTCTATCCCGCATGAGAAGCGCCGAATCGTCGGGGGCCAGCCCGACCCAGAACTCCCACGGATCGAATCCGCGTGGAATTTCTTTCAGGCTGAATAAGTGCTCCACTTTGCCATCGGAGACGCTCACGCGCACCAGGTCGTCGATGTCGTCGGAATAATCCTCCGCGTACAAATGCTTTCCGTCATGCGACCAGTTCTCGAAAGCGAAAAGAGACTGCGCGAGCTGCGACCAACTCCTCTTTTCCATATCGTAGAGCATCATCTTCGTAGAATCTGTGGAGAGCGCCGCCATGTAGCGTCCATCCGGCGAAACGCGCGGACTGAACAGTTTTTCCGACCCAGGCACGTCCGAGACTTGCGATGTCTTCAAGTCCACGATGCGAATGTTGGGACCCGGTGCGGACGCGTATTCCAGCCAGGGAATTCCTGCGAACACGATCGAATCTCCGTCGGGCATCCATGTCGGATCGCCATAGTTGCGGTCTCCAACGGTCACTTCGCTAGGCGTGCCGCCCTCGGCTGGTATCACGAATACGTGCCATGGCCTTCCCGGACGCGATGCTATAAACGCGATCTGAGTTCCATCCGGTGACCAGCGCGGCGAATGCACCTGCATCGGCGCATAGGTGAGTTGGGTCCGGGAACTTCCGTCCAATTTGCTCCGCCACAACGTGAGTTCCGGATGCGCAACGTAGGTCATCCACTCGCCTTTGCGCTGGATATCGGCTTCGCCGGCCGACACGCCAGGCATGTAGATGGAAAACTGCGACCTGCCATCCAGTCGGATCAAATCGAACCGGCGCTGCTGTCCGATCACGAACAGCTTCTTTCCATCCACACTCGGCGTTGGATTGCTGAACATGAGCGGTCCCACCGTGAGCTGTGTCGGTTCCGCAGCAGGCTTGCGAAAGAGTGACCCACCCTCACGCAAAGCCCAGATGTTCTCGCTGTGATCGCGAGTCGATTCGAACAGGAAGTATTCTCCATTGGGTGTCCACGCCCCGCCGGACTCTTGCGCTGGCTTGTTCCACCCCGGCAACAGCGGATGCAAACCTTTGCCGTCGGCTGAGACCTCCCACAACGATGACGTGTGCTGGCTGGTGTTTCGTATCGTGAAACGCAAACGGCGGCCATCAGGAGAAAATCGAGGCGCTAAAGGAACTCCCTGTACCGCGACGAGTTCGCGCGAATCGCTTCCGTCCGCATTGCACGAATACAAACTCGAATTCCTGGCATACACGATGTGCTGGCCGTCGGGCGCCCACGTGGCGGCGTGGGCGAGAATGCCTCCCACAGGCCGCATCGACCCGGCAGGGACCGGCAAAACCCAAACCGGCCACTCGGTCTGCGAACCCTCCGCCACGCCTTTGACGAGCAATTCGGAACGGCCTGGATAGAAATCGTAAATGTCGGCGCTTGCCAGTGAGGTTGGCACGGGCGCTGTCTCTCCGCCCGAAGTCGAAACCTGCATCAGGAGCGAGTGACCGCTCAGATGCTCGGAAAAATATAGCCGAGCGCCGTCCGTGACTAGAGAGCGCTTCGATGTGCCGTCGTTGGTAATCTGCAACGACGAAAACACAGCCGGCGGCGACTGTGGCGATCTTGCGAACAAGAAGATTGCAACCAACACTGCGACTGCGATCAAGCCCAACGTCACCCACCTAGCGATACTTACCTTAGGTTGAGGTTCAGGAGTAGCGGCAGCCGCAGCAAACATCGCGCGAAGTCTGTCTTTCGAATCCGGCACCCGCCTCGGGGACGAACCGGCAGCGAGACCTGATCCCGTCTCAATCTCCCGGCGCAGGCGCTGCAAATCGCCGCGCATTTCAGCCGCAGTTTGATATCGCAGCTTGGGATCTTTCTCGAGAGCCTTCGTGACGATGCGTTCAAGCTCCGGAGGCGTCGCCGGATTAAATCGCAGAGGTCCCTCGGGCGCGCTGTGAATGAGCGAGTCGAAAAATGCAGCTGTAGTCTGCCCCTGAAAGGGCAGAACCCCCGTCGCCATTTCATACAGCACGATCCCAAACGAGAACAGATCGGTGCGGCAGTCCAGCGGCCGGCCCAACGCCTGCTCCGGCGACATGTAATGAATGGTTCCGAGAGCAGAACCCATGCGAGCCAGATCTTCTGGCGACTGCGTCACGCCGCCAAACGTATTGCCACTGACGCTGGCTTCGTCTCCAAGCGGTGAGCTTCGCCAGTCCGAAATCCAGAATCTTGGCGTGGCCGCGCTTGGTGACGAAAATGTTTGCCGGATTGATATCGCGATGAATGATGCCATGCGTGTGCGCGGCGTCCAGCGCGTCGGCAATCTCGATTCCGAGCCCGAGCAGAAAGTCAATTTCCAGCGGACGCCCCGCAATGCGGTGCATCAAGGGCATGCCGTCCAGAAATTCCATGGCGATGAAGGCTTCGCCGTCCAGCTCACCAATGTCGTAAACCGTACAAATATTCGAATGATTCAGCGCCGATGCGGCTTCGGCTTCGAATTGAAAACGGGCGAGCGCCTGCGGATCATGAGCAACCTGCTCGGGCAGGAGCTTGAGCGCGACGAAGCGATGCAGCCGCATGTCCTCGGCCTTATAAACCACCCCCATGCCGCCGCCGCCGAGTTTCTCGACGACGCGGTAGTGCGAGATGGTTTGTCCAATCAATCTTTCGTCGATCATTCGAAATGCCCGTCTGTCAGGTCGTCTCATCTTACGGACGCCGCTCCAGCCCGTCAATGAACCCCAGGGGGATAGCTATAGAGCCGAGAAAATTCCTACACTCTTACGGGCATGGGACCGAGTGCTAGCGAAGGGCGTCTCGGAGAACGACACCAAATTCTCAATGAGTGTAATTAATCGCGATGTTACGCCAACAATCCCGATCATACGGTGCAATGCGTTTGGGAGATCGGGGACTGGTAAGGGTTTTCCTTACCTCAACTGTGCTAAGCACTTTACCTCAGCGGTGCCATTTACCACCTTCATGATGGAGGACTATTGTGTTGCGTGAGCAGTTCTGGGGAGAACTGTTAAGGAGAGCGTCCCTGACTCGGGGGAGGCTCGGACGCTCTCGCCATGAACTACCGAGTATTGACCAAAACTAGTGCAGGCAGTAGATTCGCTTCCGCGCTGGACGGCCCCTTCCCCCAAGAATTTGGGTTGCACGGTTGCCAGACGTCGCATGCCCGGCCCCCCAGCGCCTTATTCTCCACTTCGTCGGGGAGAATGACTCAGATGTTCTGGGAACTTGTGTTAGCTGCTTTGGCAGGGTGGACGGTGCTGCCAGCGTTAGTATGGGCGCTAGCTAACGAAATCATGCGCTTAATCTGATTCCCACAAAAGGTGGTTGTTGTCGTATTCAGGCCATTTATCCTCAAAACCCCGGTGAGTGTATCGCGATGTTGCGTCAACCGGCAGCCGCTCGCGGATGAAACGAAGAGAAAGTTACTCGAACATCCAGCCCGAGAGTCCGTGTTTTTGATAAAGCAAACGCAACTTGTCGCGCTCTATGCACTCTTCATCTGAACACGAGCGAGCCTTGGTAAAGTCGCGGTTGGCGATAGCCTCTTCCATGCGGTTCACGATTGACCTGACCCGGGCCTGCAATTCGACCACATCCTGAGGACGCGGGCCGGGTTCTCTGACGAATTTCTCGGTTTTGGAATCATCGTGCGGGTTTCGTTTTAGCTCCTCACGAGTCGAGAGCAGACCGAGACCGCGTTCCCGTAGTAACACCGCTGCAAGGCACTTCTCATCGCGAAGTAGGCCGAGCAAAAGATGCTCAGTGCGAATCTTCTCGGAGGGAAGCTGATCCGCTTCTTCTGTTGCCAGGAACAGCACACACTTGGCAGTGTCGCTGAGCGGAAGGTCTTGGGTGCCCGGAGCTATGCCATGAACAGGCTTGCTTCGCTCGATCCTTCCCACACTTTTTCCGCAGCCCACGGCGAACCAAAAAAGCGCCGGGCGAGCCCCATATCAGCCCGAAGTAATCCTAAAAGCAGTTGCCCGGTTTCGATTTCCGGGCTTCCGAGATGGTGTGCCATGTAGCGCGAGAAAAAGATTACGCGCCTTGCCGGTTCGGAATAACGTTCAAACATGGGTTCCTCACAGAAAGTATAGACGGGAATAGAAACGTAACTGTCGAAACCAGGCCCTAGCACTCGTTGAGGGGTTTTGAGCGTAATCGGGATGTTACAACAGTTATCCATTTGCTAGGTTTTCTAAAAGGGAGAATGGAGCCGTTAGAAACTGCCGGGATTACTTCCGAGTTGCCAACAATTTCGGAGAGGAGCGATGTCGTCGCCGACGCCTGTCGACAAGCTGGCGGTTGTTATCGAGGCAAACCGATGCGCTGCAACAATTGTTGGAAGCGGGGATCGGATCTAATGCTAGCTTCGAGTGGCGTTCTGTTTATAAGAATAAGTCCGCCGTCGCGGTGCTTATACTGGACATCCAGCACTTCGAAAGCACGATCAAGGTCTCCCATCGCTGCATAGAGACCCGCTGTAGATCCTGCGTCGGGCAGAACGCCGCCCGGGCTATTCTTGGCCGCTCTCCTCATACAGTCCTGCGCCTTGGTCTTTTTTCCCGCCAGCATGTATGTGGTTGCCAAATCCAACAACATCCAGAGATTGTCACCAGAGAGAGCGGCCGCCCGCTCTCCTTCGGCGATGGCCTCGGGAAACATGTGTTGTTGGGCGTAAATCTGCCCGAGCACACGGTGCGCGTGGGCGAAATTTGGGTCCATGTCAATCGTGGCGCGGGCCTGTTGAACCGCCTCGTCATACCTGTGCGCCCAGTAAAGCATCTCCGCCATATCCGTATTGATGATGGCCGAAAGCGGATCAGTGTCACGAGCACGTTTTACCTCTGCCACGGCTTCGTTCATCTGTCCCAGTGCCGCCAGATCGATTGCGTACCATTGATGAGCAATGGAATAGTTGGGATTGAGATCAATGGCGCGTTTGAATTCCTCTTCCGCCTCTCGAAATTTCCACTCGTAATGCATTTCCACAAACGCCAGCGAAGTGTGCGCATCCGCGAGAGAATCGTCGAGGTTTATTGCGGTAACCGCCATCTCTCTTGCTTTGGGCATTGCTATATCGCGGATCCTCGTGTCGGGCAATGAACCAAGCAGGGCGTAAGCATCAGCCAGACCGGCGTAAGCCTGTGCATATTTCGGGTCTTCGGCGACCGCCGCCTGAAAATACTCGATCGCCTTGAGGTATCCCGCCTCACTGCGGAGATTCCAGAAGTACCGGCCTTTCAAGTAGTTCTCGCGAGCTTGGGGACTGACCACAGTCGAGGCCGCCAGCCGCTGCGGCACCGGCGGTGCGATTTCCTTCTGTATTTGCCTTGCGATGCTGCGCGAAACTTCGTCTTGCAGGGTGACCAGGTCGCGCAGGTCGCGTTCGTAGGACTCAGCCCACATGTGCTGATCGGTTGCGGCGCGCACTAGCTGTGCGGTGATGCGGACTCGATCCCCGGAGCGCAGCACCGCGCCTTCAATGATTCCATCGACACCCAACTCCCGGGCAATTTGCGGCAGCCTCTCGTGCGAATCTTTGTACCGCATGATCGAGGTGCGGGAGATGACTTTAAGACCGGGAATCTTCGCCAGATCGGTAATCAAAGCCTCGGTCATGCCGTCGGCAAAATACTGCTCCGCAGGGTCAGCCGAGAGATTTTGCAGTGGCAGTACCGCCAGCGACCGTATGGGCTCGGCCCCGGCACTGCGGAGGCGCTTCCACACTGGCCACGTCAAGATCAAAACCGCCAGCAATACAGACAGTACGGCAATCGAGTAGGTCAGACTCAGGAAGCGATGCCGGGGAGGGACATTGTCACGAACTGCACTTTCAGGAACCCCGGAAGACGATTGTGAGCTGCCCGGAGCTGACAAAACGTTGGTATCCGAGGCAATGCTGCCAACCTCTCGAACCTGCGCAATGAACCGATACCCACGCCTGGGGACAGTTTCGATGTATCGCGAGCCGTCTTCTCCGTCCTGCAATGCTTTGCGCAATACCGAGACATGCTGGGCCAGGTTCGATTCTTCGACGAAGGTATCCGGCCAGACCTTTCGCAGCAGTTCGTCTTTTTCGAGCAGGTGTCCTCGATTCTGAACCAAAACTACCAAGGCGTCGAACGCCTTCGGGGGTAGGTGTACCGGTGCCTGGTCGCGAAGCAGCAGCCGCTCGGCGGGATTCAAGCGAAATGAGCCGAACTCGAAGATCATCTTTGTCTGCGCGGACATAAGGCATTCACAAAAGCTATAGAAAAACTTTATGCAAGCCTAAAGACCACTAAACGGTTTTACGGCTAATGTACAGGGCGCGACGGGGGAACCCGATCGGGGCTAATTGCGCCGGGCGCTTCACATTCTACACCCCTGAGAACCCACGCCTATGGCGGCAATTCGCTGGGGTTGGCTTCCTTCAGCGATGGGGGTGGTGCCGGATTTCGAGGACCAGTTTCCGTCTTTCGCATAGTTTTCGCCACGCGTCGAAGCTTGGCCGATGCCATTTGCGGGACGGACTGGCTGCTGTTAGCACACTAGCTTCTAAGGAGGGTTCTATGGTCCGCATTAGCGTTTGGTTATGTATGATTGCGCTTCTCGTTTGTACTCTGCCCATGGCCGCTCAGCAATCCGCAAGTCCCGATGAGCCGGGAGCCACCGTCAGCGGCTCGGGCACCAAGGACTTCATTCCCATCTGGACCAACAGCACGACGCTGGGGAGTTCGGTGCTATTCCAGTTGGGCGCGGGAGCCAAGGCCAAGGTGGGCATCGGCACCACGACACCAAAATCCACGCTGGATGTGAAAGGCGGAGGCACGATCCGCGGGTTGTTTAGCTTGCCGGCGACCGGCACGGCTACGACGACTACAGGCTTTAACTCGCAGCCCATTAATCTGGCGGCTTCGGTGTTCAACAGCACCGTTGGCGCAGCTGTCAATCAGAACTTCCAGTGGCAAGCCGCGCCGGTGGGCAACGACACCGACACTGCAACGGGATTGCTGAATCTGCTGTACTTCCCCGGAACCTCCTCGCCAACAGAGATTTTGAGCATCGCCAGTAACGGACAGATCACGTTCGCCGCTGGGCAGACTTATCCGGGAGCCGGAACGGTGACCAGCGTCGGGAGCGGACTGGGCCTGACGGGGGGACCGATCACGACCAGCGGCACACTGGCAATCAACACTGCCGTGGTTCCCCAGTTGGGCACGGCAAACACCTTCACGGGCAATCAGACAGTGAATGGCAATGTGAGCGTTGTTGGCGGCGTTATCTCTGTCGGCGGGTCGAGAGCCCTGAGTTGCACGCGCAACTGCGGGGCTATAGGCTCCATCCCCAGCCCTGGCACCTCAACTTATTCCACGGGTAAAATCGCGGCCCCACCCGGGTATTCGCTGACGGGCTGCAGCGCGTATTGGGCAAGCAGCACCTCCTGCGGGACAATCGTGTATCCGAATAACGTAAATTTAAACGCGCTTGACGATGGCGCTGGGGCGTGCCACGCGATGGGATATAACAACAGCGGCGGTACTCTTGCGTCCTGCGCCTGCGCGACTGCCTGTCAGCTGCCTTAAAGGGTTGGAGCACTAACGGGCAGTAATCGGCTTTGGTCCGGGATTTTTTTCCACGTACGGGTTGGCACAGGTGGCATATGTGTCAACCCGGCTCTTTCTTGATTTCGCAAAACTCGCCGGGTGCCCCATTTCTCGCGTTTCTTTGCGAGAAGTGGGGCCTCTTTTCTCTAATCCTACGCGATCCCCAACTGTTTCTGAATTTCCTGCAGCGGCACGCCCTTCGTCTCCGGAACCATGGTCTTCACCCAAATGAGTTGCAGAACCATCATTCCCGCTATCAGTTTTGACGGCAAAGGAAACGTGAACGGAGTCGATTCCATTAACTTCAGTTGGGGCGGAGCTAGAGCAATCCATTGAAGCGATTCTTGGACCGATTCATCAGCCATTTTTCAATGCTTCGTGAATGAATCTATCGTCGATCCAGTAGCATTTTTTCAGACCGAGGACTCACGTTTTGACAGCCCGGTCAATGCATTATGAAAGAGCGCCCCGATTGAGGGAGGCGAATGGATGGCAGCCGCCTGCGCTCCGCTACGCTGTGCAGGGTTTCGCTCCGCTCCGGCGGCGAGAGAGTAAGTGGGTGCGGTGAGAAAGAAGAGCAAAGGGGGCGTAGGCAGATCGGCAAGAGGAATGGCACTGTACCTTGGGAGAAGATAAGCGTTGGCACGAATGATCTTCCCCCAAGGAGGCAACTGCATGAGTCGCGACATCAAGTATATCGGCATGAACGTGCACAAGGAAGCGGTGGTGATCACTGTCCTTAATAGCGGTGGCAAGCTGGTCATGGAGTCGATTGTCGAAACCAAAGCCAGCAGCATTCTGCAGTTTATCGACGGTCTGCGGGGCGAGTTGCAGGTGACCTGGGAAGAAGGCCTGGGCGGCTTGGCTCTACGATCTGCTGCAACCCCAAGTGGCGCGAGTGCTGGTCTGCGATCCGCGGCGCAATGCCTTATTGAAGGAAGGGAGCAAGAGCGACAAGGTAGACGCGCGCAAACTGGCCGACTTGTTGCGCACGGGAATGCTGCGCCCGGTCTATCATGGGGAACACGGACTGCGGACGCTGCGCGAGTTGGGGCGCAGCTATCAGACCCTCAGCCAAGACCTGAACCGAGTGATGAATCGGATCAAAGCTCTGTATCGCGGCTGGAGCATTCCTTGTGCAGGTACCCAGGTGTATGCTCCGCGCGGTATCGGGAAGAGTGGCTACAGAAGATCGAGCATGCCGGCGTGCATCGGCGTGCCGAGCTACTCTATCAACAGTTGGATGGATTGCAGGGATTGCGACGAACCCTGCGCCCTGAGTTGCTGGCGGAGAGCCGGAAACAACCTCGATTTCACTGCCTTCAAGGGACTCATGCGGCGTCTTCCAGATCGCACGCTCGTGTACGCAACTGAATACGAGGAAAGGCTTCGACAGTACGAATCGCAGTTGAAGGAGAAGAGTGACAGCACCGACAAGGACAATTGGTAGGGCAGGTCTGTCTCAACTGGCGAAATCAGGCCGTTACACTCAAACCCCTGTGTCGGCATAGGATTCGCCATCGATCTCGACCGCCCTATCGTGAGGATGGAATTAGGGTCATCCGCTCAGGCCGGTCAGGTGTTGCAACCAAGCCGTTTACAGTCATTGACTCGGTTGTGACACACCTCTCCAAGCTGCTAGAAGAACCATCCCGACCGCGAGCATTACTCCACCAATTGCCGCCGCAACCGGCCAACTGGCTGTCGTTTCTCGAAGCGAACGCCGGTCTGGCGTTTATTTTCCGAGTCCTTGTATGGCATGAGTTTGTTCTCCTTATTCTTGAGAAAACGCACGACCCTCAAATACGGCGAAATCGTGTTCCCTCCAAATCGTTAAACCGTCTTCTTATTATTCTTCTTGCTTCCATTCCGACGGGTAGCCTCATTGATGAATCTGACTACCCTTGCGAATGTGATTCGCTTCACCGCTTCGCCACGAACGATTGCCATAATAGTCTTGCTATCTACTTGGGTCGTACGGGCTGTCTTCCGAATGCCCATCTCCGCGATTCGTTCTCTAGTCTGCACGTTGGCAATCAATTTGCCGTCACTGTATTCCGCGCATCGGAAGTCCACCATGCTCGGGTCATCTCCCTGCTCCCAGCGGCGAGATGTCTCCTTGCCAACATAACGATGACGATTGGCAACAATATGACTCCGAAAGAGTAGCCCACGGGTAATGCTGTCACAGGGATTCCCGTCCCGACCCAAGAATTTGGCTTCCGGATGTTCTCGATACGCACCGAGAATGTTTCCGTAGCACTTAACCTCAACCTTCTTTGTCCGACCCTCCGGATCTAAAAGGCAGATGGGGTGCCTCTTTCCACTGTGAGTATCTGTTGCTCGTGTGTTTAACCATTCGTTCCGCTGCTTGGAGAACGGCATGATAAGACTGAAGTTTGATGAATCCTTCCGGCAGGGTACAGAGTTGGAAACAATAGTGGCACGTGAACAAAATTGAAGGGTCGGGTAAATCCTTTCAGCATTCCGAGAACTGACGGAGTGCTTACAGTCATGCGCATCATTGCTGGAATCAAGGACCAATCAGGCTTGGGACGGGGCGTCGCCACTTCGCATTCCAGCACCCAAAGAGATTGTCGAGGCAGCAAGCGGAAGTTTCTACATTGCCCAGATGCTATGTCATGAAACTTGTCTAGCCTCGAAAATTACCGAGGCGCAGCAGACGAGGCCAACACTCGACGTTAGCTCTGAACTCGTGTTCTCACGAGTCATGGATAATCTCTCACGACGGTTCATGAATTCCGCAATGAAGTTTGCAGGTGGGCCCCGGCTGCGAAGAGGAGGGCGTGCACCGTATCTACACAAACTCAAGTGGCTTGCCGAGGCGAACGAATGGTCGATTTCGCTGGATAGAGAAGTTGCGATGCATCCAGAGCAACGCGGTAGCGCTGGGCAGGTTATCGAGAAAGGTTATCTAGAGGCCTTTTTGAGAGATAATCCAGAAGATTTTGCCAGTATTCTTCATTACCAGGCTGCAACCCATATTCTGACCGTCGAAGACCCACAGTTCGTTTTCTTTCTGCGAAAACTAAGCTGGAATAAGTTTGCGGGGCGAGTGGGCTACCTCAATATACGGTTTGACTCGAAGTACGATTTTGCACTTTCTTTTGCGGGCGCGGACCGGGCATTCGCTCAACGTTTGTTCGATTTGCTTGCCGAACAGGAGTTCTCTGTCTTCTACGATGCTAATGAACAATCTCGGATACTTGCTGAAAATGTAGAGGACTATCTTGGCCCGATCTAGAAGTCAGAAGCGAGCTACGTGGTCGCATTCCTAGGTCCCGAATACCCGAAGAAAATTTGGACGAAGTTCGAGTCGGAGCAATTCAAAAGCAGATTCGGAGAAGGCTCAGTAATACCAATTTGGTTCACAACCGCAAGACCTGGGATTTTTGACGAGACCAGTCGCATTGGGGGCGTAGAGTTCGACCCCAATGCAGATACCGAAGTTCAGTTGTCCAAAATTGCCGATCTGCTCACGAAAAAAATGTCGGACCGGCTTATGCCCGGAAATCGTCCTGCCGCCCTGGCCCCGGAAAAGGTTGAGGGAGCGAGTGGGTAGCCGGTCGCGGAGCGGGCGGGCCGAGATATCCTAATCCTTCCTCAGCATTCGTGCTTCCACCGGGTGTAGGAATTTTCCCGGCCTCTATAGCTATCCCCGTCAATGAACCCCAGGTGTTATGCGCTCAGGCGGCTGGCCCGGTCCCTGACTCGACACAAACGCGGGTCTCGAAAAGAGCAACCAGTGGATGAGAAAGATTTGAGGAATCTATTCGGGATCTGACAGAAGTGATTGCTATTTCAGCTGGCGGCAGTAAGTGCGGCACGGCGCTGTTTTCTCGATATCAGGACTCCTGCAAACACGGCCAGCCCACACAGCATCGAGTAGAACAACGGGCTTCCACCTTCGGAAACGGCCAGATACTTAAAGTCTCCCTGGTGCTTCGCATTCTCGATCCAGCCGCTGGCCTGAAACTGATTCGCGGCAGGATTGAATAGAACGGAATACCAGATCGTGTCTTTGCCTTTCTGCGTGGACCAAACGAGCAGCCAGTCCTTACCTTCGCGAATCCCTTTCACCGAGTTGGGATCACTTGCCTTTACGTCCCCGAAGACGCTGCTCATAAAAGAAACGGAAATTTTGGAAAACTCATCCGTCTTGCTATTGAACGAAAACGTTCCCGCTACCGTATCGCCCGGAGAAAATCCCGTGAGACTTGCGGAGAAACTGTCCTTGGAGTTCGCGGACGCGCTTAGCGACGCAGCCAGGAGGAAGATCAAGAAACTGCCAGCGAGCTTACAACTTTGTTTCATCACATTCACCCGCATACTGCAAATCTAATTATCAGCGAGTCTATGCTCGCCGAGTGCGTTGTCAAGACTGATAATTGTTGCAACCGGTTGCAATCTTTTGCAACATGCCAGATGTGCTAGGAAATAATGGGTGTGCTGTAAATTTCGCCGAGCAACACCGTTCTGTCCCCGGGCGGCTTCGGTGAAAAGCTTTTCTGCGTTGACCGAGCAAACAGCTAATTGTTCCCCTGGGCAATGGGAAAATCTTTTCACTGTGAAGACGCTTTCAGTCTTGTTCTTCCTTCCTTAGCATCAATGGATAATCCGTAACACGATGAAGGTTACTATCGTGCTAGAGAAAGTTTCGAGAGGCATCTTCTCGAACAGCTCATGCCGAGAGCTAACTGCTTTCGCTGGCGCGAGTTCTGATGTTGCGGCGCTGCGGGAAGTAACCCCTTCGTTGCCAGCCATCCCGTGACTGGCAGTGGCATCGCGATTGCCCTCATACCTGCGAGAACCATAAGTGGAGGGGCTCCTGTTTACATTATTGCCATCGCCGCAGTCACGCTGGAAATTGTTCATGACTGGCTGGGGCGTGCAAGCTTTCTCGCTGGTAGGTCTTCTTATTGTAAGTGCCCGATTCCACCAGGATATTTTCGTGCCCAAAGATTATCGAGTGACCAACCTCGTGTCGTATGAACCGCTGGTAATCCACCAGCCGCAGCCTGTTATCCCACGCGTACCGGCGCGGTTCGTGCCGCCTGCGGAGAGCAAGCCGTCGCTCGAGAGCAAACCGGCTGTGGCTGCACTTGTCGTCACTCCGCAGACCCGCGTCGTACCCGAGCGCAAACTGCAGGAACCTGATCGCCCCGCGCCGGAGCTGAAACTCGCCAGCAAGATGCCCGAGATTCCCGCTGCATCGGCGTCGAAGATCGTGGCCGTGGGCACTTTTTCCGTCAGCAAACCGGTGACGGAAGTGGCCAGTAAATCTGCCGCCGCAGTGCAAACCGGCGGCTTCAGTGACCCGAACGGTGTGCCTGCGTCCGAGCATCGCGGGGCCACCAACATTGCCAACATCCGCGCGGCCGGCTCGTTTGACTTAGCCACTGGATCGGGCCATGGCAATGGGACCGGAAGCACAAGCTCGACTGTGGTGGCGAGCTCTGGATTCGGCAACGGAGCGATCGTTGATCTCAACAGCGCTGGCATGTATTCCAAAACCGGATCGCACCAGCCCAGCAACGGAGCCAATGCACCCGTCGAAATCACCTTCAAACCCAAGCCCGATTACACGGATGAGGGACGGAAGCAAAAGATTAACGGAGAAGTTCGCCTGGAAGTGCTGTTCAGATCCGACGGGCGAGTCCACGTGATACGGGTGGTGCAAGGGTTGGGGTACGGACTGGACGAACAGGCGGTAAAGGCTGCCGAGCAAATCAAGTTCAAGCCGGCTTTGCATGAAGGCCAGCCCATTGATTCGATGGCTCAAGTCCACATCATTTTCGAACTTATTTCATGAGGAGCGCTATGCGC
Organism: uncultured Acidobacteriota bacterium; assembly: GCA_963762385.1. Lineage (GTDB taxonomy): Bacteria > Acidobacteriota > Terriglobia > Terriglobales > Acidobacteriaceae > JABDBE01. The sequence goes on from CAVXKN010000005.1 coordinate 90,720, forward strand.
AATTTCAGAACCATCGTTGTCTTGCTGCTTGTATCCGCGACGGCAGGGTTTGCGGCCGATAACCCGAAAGCTTCGTCGCCGTCCCTCTCCTTCGACCAAACTGTCGACCGGGTGGTAGAGCGCGAACGCGGGTTTGTCGCGACCGTGAAGCGTATGCACCCTCTGGCCGAAACTTATATCCAGAACCTCCACGAAGACAGCGACCATAATGTCGAGCCGGCTAGCGATCAGTATTTCCTGGGGCGGCTTGACCTGAATAATGGGATCAGCGATTCCGTGTTCGAGCGGCAGCGCGAGGGATTTCTGCATCACGTTTTGAATCCCATCTCTTCTGCTCTGGAGTACAAGTTTTTGCCGCAGGGTTTCGCGCAGATGGTGGTGCTCGATGGCAACTTCCAGAAAAATAATTATCACTTCACTTTTGTGCGCCGTGAGTTTCTTGGCGAAACGCGCTGCATTGTGATTGATGTCCAACCTGGGAAAAAAGCGAAAGCCGGGTTGTTTACCGGGAGAATCTGGGTTGAAGATCGCGACTTCAATATTGTCCGCTTCAACGGGACCTATTCCGATCATTCAAAGTACACGCATTATCTGCACTTCGACAGCTGGCGTTTTAATCTGCAAGCTGATGTGTGGCTGCCTTCCTACATCTACGTGGAAGAGTCTGGCGCAAAACGCGGCAGCCCAGTGTTCCACGATTTGTATCTCAAGGCGCAGACTCGTCTGTGGGGCTACGATCCAGAGCAACTGAGTCGCAACGAGGAGTTTACCCAAATTAAAGTTGACAACTCGGTGGACGACCGTCCCGTCGCCAAAGACAATGGCCCCGTCGAGGCGCAGCGTATGTGGGAACGGATGGCGGAAGACAATGCGTTAGACCATTTGCAGAAGATCGGTCTGCTTGCGCCCGCGGGCGATGTGGACAAAATCCTGCAGACCGTTGTCGATAACCTCATCATCACCAACAAGCTGCAAATCGAGCCCGATGTGCGCTGCCGCGTACTGCTGACGCTGCCGCTGGAGTCTTTCACCGTAGGGCATACGATTGTAGTCAGCCGCGGTTTGCTGGATGTGCTGCCGGATGAAGCTTCTTTGGCGATGATCCTCGCCCACGAACTCGGCCACATTGTTTTGGGTGATCACGTCGATACCCAGCTTGCCTTCACCGACCGCTTCTTTTTTGCCGATGCAACTGCCTTCCAACATCTGCATTTTGAGCGGGACGCTGCAGACGAGCAGGCTGCCGACAACAAAGCGATAGAGTTGCTGGGGAACTCGCCCTACAAGGACAAGCTCAGCAACGCAGGACTGTTCCTCAAGGCATTGCACGATCATTCATCCGTTCTCACCAGCTTGATTAGCCCGCGGCTGGGCACCAAAATGACGAGCAGGAACGCCACCCGAATGGCGGCACTTTTCACCTCAGCTCCAGCTTTGGAAAAGCAGCGCCTCGATCAGATTGCCGCTCTTCCCATCGGGAGCCGGGTCAAATTGGATCCGTGGAGCAATCAACTCACGATGATGAATGCCAAGCCAGTTGCTCTTTTGTATCCAAGGGAGAAGATGCCGTTCGAGGTCACGCCATTTTTCCCCTATCTAAGCTACAGCCAGGCTGACAGAAAACTTGTGGCCCAGGGTGCGCTAAATCCCTAAGCCAATTTTCGGACAATGTTGGCCGTCCGTCGGCCGTTGGAATCAAAACCTCTCCCCAAACTCGCACCGCCGCTCAGAAAGGACGTAATGAGGAATACAATGAGGACGATTGGGAAGATCTATTTTCTCGTATTCGCGATGGTAGCGCCCGCTCTGGCGCAAAACCAGCTGCAGTCGGCGCCATCGCCTGCGGTTGCTGGGCCAGCCTTCGATTTGAGCGCCGGCTATAGCCGCATCTCGATGCCGATTCCTTCTGCCGGGCATGCGGATTTCAACGGTTTGGACTTTAGTGGAAACATCGGTCTGAACCAGCGCTGGGGTGCGACGCTCGACTCCAATTATCTTTATACGCCCGACGTCCTCAGCACCCACCACCAGGGCTATGTCTTGAGCCTCCACACGGGTCCGGTGTTTTATCCGATTACGCACGGAAATACTCGCGTGTTCGTCCGCGGGCTGGCCGGGATGGGCCTGGTCGACGGCGCAGTGCCAATTACCGAAACCCGGAACTATCATGGCTGGTTGGTGCGTCCGTCCTACGCGCTTGGGGCGGGAGTTGAACAATCCGTTTCGCCACAATTAGCTCTCCGCATCAACGGAGATTACCTGCGCACATCGTTTTACGATTCTACGGGCGTGGTGCAACCCCAAGACAGTCTTCGCTTAACCGTGGCCTTTGTCTTTCGCCTGAAACAGCGGCCACATAGATCCAGCGCGCAACTATGGTGATGCAGTTGGTTGCTGATCCGCGCTTTCTGTTTCCATCACGCTCGCGTGAATACCACAAAAGTCTCGATCCGTGGAATGTCATTCGCAGCCAGGGCTCTTTAGATACGGACGATAAGACCAAGCCGGACGAGCTTGCCGCCGAGGTCGCGAAGTGCGATACCGCCCTCGTGCTACCGCATAACTCCAACTAGTATTCAGCAGCACGCCCGGGGCTTCGTGGCGAGCATTGGAGGGCCTTGCCGTCTCTCTGTAGACGCGACTACGAGCCATTGTCGCCGTCCCGGCTGGCTCGGATTTACGAGGCAATATACACGCATGGCTTCCGCATGAGTGGCCTCGAGGCTTTCTCACCAAATCGTGTGAAGAGCCCGCGACCGCCGGATCTCTCGGTCCGCGGTAAGCAGAGATAATCCCTCGATTAAGGCGGTGGCTCCGATAATTCGATCTGCAGGGTCCTTGGGATAGGTTTGCGGAAGTCCGAGAGCGCGAACGCATGTGCTGGCGCTGATTGGCAGAACAATGAACCGCGCCTCGACTTCGCGCAAAAAGGATTCGAGGCTGACATCAAGGCGGATGCGCCCTTTACTTGTGAGCGTTGTTAATTCCAGGAGGGTGATGTCGGAGATTGCGAGTCCATCGCCGTTCCCGCGGGCATGGTTGATGGCCGCGCGCGCGTTCTTGGAAAGCTGAGTTTGGTCAAATGCCAGCCACACCACAACATGGGTGTCGACGAGAATCACTTGAGTTCTCCCCAATTTTCGTCCGAGAGGGCTGGAGAAACGATATCGCCGACGATCGCGCCCTTGCCGGCTAGGAAATTGTAAATGTCGTCTGTGTTTCTGTCGGCGGGAACGAGCTTCGCCACCGGCTTGCCGTGTTTCGTGATCACTACGGTCTCGCGCTTCGCTTTGACTTCATCCATCACGGCGAGGCAATGTATTTTGAACGACCCTGCGGCCATTTTTCTCATTTCCAGAATCCTCGATCATAGTCATAATACCATAGTCGTATTAGCTAATGTGAGCGCCGGACTATGCAGTTTCCAGTCGTGTGCCTTGCTCGACGATTAACCGCAGCAAAGCCTCGATCTCCGCCTCGGATGTGGTTGGGTTCATGCACGTCAGCTTGAGGCATTGCCGGTCATGCACGCGTGTGTGCCCGATGACAGCGACTCCGCGCTCCAACAGACGTTGTCGCAAAGCAACATTCAAACCATCCCCATCGACCTTCGAACCGGAGGGGCGATAGCGGAACACCACACAACCGTACTCTGGCTCGAGAAGCAACTCCAGCGCAGGATGGGAATGAATGAGCCGGGCAGCGTGTGCCGCAAGCTCGATCGTGCGGTCCACCATTTGCCCAAGCTTCTCCCTCCCCAAAACTTGAAAAGAGAACCAAAGCTTCAGGGCATCGAAGCGCCGTGTGGTCGACAGCGATTTGCTCACTAGATTTGGGACGCCCGCTTCTTCATCGGTCGCCGGATTAAGATAGTCCGCATGGATTCTGAGAGTCCGCAACTGCCCGGCATCCCGAACCAGGAGCGCCGCGCAACTAATGCATTGCCAAAACTCCTTGTGAAAATCCATGCCGATCGAGTCCGCACGTTCCAGCCCGCGCAGTTGCCCGCGGTGCAGATCAGAAAGCAGCAGAGCGGAGCCGTACGCTGCATCCACGTGTAGCCAGGCTCCAGCTTGTTGCGCCAGGGCAGAAATTTCTGGCAACGGATCGATCGAACCGAAATCGGTCGTGCCTGCCGTTGCCACGACTGCCGCAGGAATCAATGCTCTTTCTTCTAACTGCGCCAACGCTCGCTCCAGGGCCTCCGGGAGCATACGAAAAGATTGGTCAACCGGCACGCGGATGACGGCTCGCGTCCCCAGGCCGAGTTGGTACGCCGACTTCTCGACGGTGAAATGTGCGGCTTCCGAACAAAGAAAGCGAAGCCGGGACGCATCCGCGGGCAGGCCGTCTCGTTGCACGTGCCAGTTCCAGCGCGAATTGATGCACGCATCACGCGCCAGCAGCAACGCCATGAAGTTCGACTGCGTTCCGCCTGCGGTGAAGGTCGCATCCGATCCCGGCGGCAGCCCCGCTTCGTGACACAACCATCGCGTGACCGCCAGTTCCAGCATGGTGGCGGCCGGAGCCTGATCGAACGAGTCCATCGACTGATTCAAAGCGGAGATAGCGACCTCAGCCGCTAACGAAGTAATAAGAGGCGGGCAGTGCAGATGGGCGATGGTGTTGGGATCCGAAAGGGCGACCGAATGCGCAATGATCGTTCGGACTTTTCCCAGAACCTCATCGATTGGAAATCCGCGTTGTGGCAGGATTTCGCCGTCAAGCAGCGCAGCCAGTTCTGCAGGGCTCTTTCCGCTGTAGGCCTGAGTTGGAAATACGTCTAGCAGAGCTTCCACGGCTTTCGCAATGTTCTCGCGATAAGCCGCCGAGCTCTTCGGTGTGAGGAATTCCTCGGCGAACCTCGTTGCCTGGCTCATCCGAGAATCATAGCCGTAGGGATGTGAAACCGCATTTTAGGGTAGGCGTTGGGCATGAACGTACGATAAGTAACCTGCACATCAGCCGATTGAGGCCCGACATCGCGCTCAATCCCGTGTTATACTCCCGCACCGTTGTGCAGATTCGTATGTCCAGATTCGCCCAACCGTGGAGAAACCTGCAGCGCCTTTGACGAATCTACCCGAGATGTTCAACGTCGCCACCTATTTCGTGGATCGCAACGTCCACGAAGGACGCGGGGAAAAGATTGCGATTGAGTGCGGCGACGAACAGGTGAGCTACCAGCAACTGCTGGAGCGGACGAACCGCGTCGGCAATGCGCTGCGCCAACTGGGCGTACGCCCCGAAGAGCGAGTCGTCCTTTTGCTGTTGGACACTCCGGAGTTTCTATATTCATTCTTTGGAGCTATCAAGATCGGCGCGGTAGCCGTGCCCGCAAACACTCTTCTAAAACCGCACGAGTACGAATATCTTCTTAGCGACACGCGAGCGCGCGTTGCATTGGTGAGCGAAGCGTTGCTTCCGCATCTGCAATCCATCCCGCGAGAACGGCTTCAATATCTAACGGAAGTTGTGGTGGTTGGTGGAACGAACTCGCGCTATCGTTGCCTCGAGGAATTGATGGATGCGGCGTCTCCGCAACTCGAAGCGGAATCCACCAGCAAGGATGAAGCAGCTTTCTGGCTTTACTCGTCGGGAAGCACTGGCGCTCCCAAAGGCTGCGTGCACTTGCATCACGATATGGTGGTGTGTTCCGAGCTGTACGCCAGGAACATTCTGCACATGAATGAACGCGACCGCTGCTATAGTGTGGCGCGATTATTCTTTGCCTACGGCTTAGGGAATGCCGGTTATTTTCCGTTGGGCTGCGGGGCAACGACCATTCTCTCGCCAGCGCGTCCGACGCCGGCGACGATTTACGCCGACATCGATCGCTACCGGCCGACGTTATTTTTCTCAGTGCCCTCAAATTATGCCGCGTTGCTTGCGCATCAGCACGAAGATCGAAAAGAGTTCGACCTTTCCAGCGTTCGTCACGCTATCTCGGCCGGCGAGTCCCTGCCTGTCCCGCTGTTCGAACGCTTCAAACAGCGCTTTGGCGTCGAGATCCTGGATTCGCTGGGCTCGACGGAAACTTTGCAGATGGTAATCGCGAACCGTCCCGGCGAAGTGAAGCCCGGATCGAGCGGTAAGATCATTCCCGGATACGAAGCCAGGATTGTCGATGACCATGGGCGATTGGTAGCTCCGGGAGAAATCGGCAATCTCTTGATCAAAGGGGATTCCACCTGCGCCGGTTATTGGAATCAGCATGAGAAGACCAAGGAGACCTTTGAGGGTCACTGGTTCCGCACCGGAGACAAATATTACCAGGATGAAGAAGGCTACTTCTGGTACGCCGGGCGCGCCAATGATCTATTTAAAGTCAATGGCCGCTGGTTGAGTCCGGCTGAGGTCGAGAGCGCATTGATCGCGCATCCAGCAATTCAGGAAGCTGCGGTCATCGCTCGCGACGATGAGAGTGGACTCACGAAGTCGGCAGCGTACGTGGTCATAAACGACGAGTTCAGAGCGAGCCAGCAACTGACGCGGGAATTGCAAGACTGGGTGGCTCAAAGGATCGGAGCATATAAACGTCCCCGATGGATTGAGTTTCTGCCCGAACTCCCCAAAACAGCTACGGGCAAACTGCAGCGCTACAAGCTGCGCGAACTGCAAGCGCGAACTCAGAGCCCGCCGCCAAATCGCTCTGAAACGTGAACTGAAAAGCGGGACTCATAAATCTGAGGCCCGCAACTGCTGGTGTAATCGCATTCCAGAAGGGCGCTTGGTTGCCGACGAATTCGTTGTCGGCTAGGCGGACATTCAGAATCGACCCGTTTGACACTCCCTGCGACGGCTCCTATACTTGCTCGGCGCCGCGAAACCCGCGTCTGGAGAGACTTCTATGCTGAAACGTTCGCTGGCTGTTTTCCTGATCGTCGCCTCCGCAACCCTTGGCTTTGCGCAAGATCATTGGAAATCACATCAACCGAAACTCACTCCGCAAAAGAGCGGCACTACGCAGTTGCTCATTGCGGTCAGTCCCGTGGACTCCCGTGTGGTTTGGGCGGCTGGTACTGGCGGGACCTACACGGTTACAACCGACGGCGGGAATACATGGAAAGCGGGTGTCGTGCCCGGAGCCGAACATCTGCAATTTCGCGATGTGCAGGGCGTAAGCGATAAGGTCGCGTATTTAATGTCCATCGGAAACTACACCCGGAGTTTTCGTATCTACAAAACGGTCGATGGCGGCGCGACCTGGACGATCGAGTTCAAGAACGAACTTGAAAATGCTTTCTATGATTGTTTCGCCTTCTGGACTCCAGACCGGGGCGTTGCGCAGAGCGACTCAGTGAATGGAGTATTCCCCGATATTCGTACGACCGATGGAACGACGTGGCAGAGCATCAGCGGCAATATGCCGCCGGCGTTGTCGGGGGAAGCCTCGTTCGCGGCCAGTGGAACCTGCATCACTACCCAGGGTGAAAACAATGCCTGGATTGCCACCGGCGGCGCGACCATCGCAAGGGTCCTCGCCACGACCGATGGGGGCGACACCTGGAACGCGTATGACACTCCGCTGGTCAGTTCGTCCACTGCGGGCGCGATCACCGTGGCCTTCCGTGATTCGCAGAACGGTATTGTAGGGGGCGGTGACCTGGCCTCAAACAGTAGCGCGGACATGGCTACGTCGCACGATGGCGGCAAAACCTGGCAACTGACCAACACGCCCCCCGTAAGCGGAGCCATTTTCTGTCTGAGTTATGTGCAGGGCATGGGCCACGGCCACGTTAAAGAAGGACACGGCCGCGGGAATCGCGCGGTTGTAATCACCGCCGAGACGGAACCAGACTTCAACTCAGGATCAGGGGCCTGGACTCCCGATGAAGGACGCACCTGGTTCAATCTGCCCAAAGAAGTGAGCGGCTACTGGGCTGTCGCTTTTGCCAGTCCGCAAGCTGGATGGTTTGTCGGCAACGGAGGCAAGATCCTCAAGATCAGCTTCTAACCAAAATCCGACGAACCGCACCGTGTCTTGGCGCGCTTTATTTCGGCTCCGCCTCAACGATGTCCAAGCCGCGCCCGTCTGAAAAAATGAAGAAGCGGTCCGGGTCGGGAGCGTAGCACGCAATCGGACCAGCTGCTTCCTTGTCCGCTTCATAGGCGGCAAGTTTCTGGCCTGTTGTGGCATCGACGACAGCGTAGGTCGAACTCCGGCAAGAGTCGGGATCAGCGTTGGTGTTGCAACTGCGACGGAACTGAAGGACTAATCTGTTCTTGACCACGCGAATCCCGAAATTGGGTGTGCTTGTGGCAGTCGGAGCTTTGACCACAATTTTGCGGACCACGTCACCTGCCGCTGAAATCGCGTAGACGGACGGAGGAGACGTCGCCCTCATCAGGTACACAAGACCATCGTCTCCGGTGATTGCCGCTGACTTATCAACCGCCTGCGAGTGCCGTTCCTGAACGGCTGCGTCTTTACCATCGCCGACGTCTATCTCGCGCTCGATCTCCGCATCTCCATCCAAACTGAGTTGCTTCACAAGATGTCCGGCGGGATCGTAAATCGCAGTCGATGCCTTGTAACCGGGATGATATTGCAAGCCGGATATCAGGATCTCGCCTGAGTGAAATACGGCGAGTTGTGAGGGAAAAGAAAGTTATCGGCGGGCGATCGAGGGCCACGGATGATTCACGTGTCCCATCGGAAGCAAAGTTGTCGATGACTTTCTTACCTCCGTCCATGCGGAACATGATGACGCCACCATTAGGCCGCACGGCGTAGCGGTTGATCACTTCGCCAGAAGTATCGAACTCCGCTTCCACGGCGCCTTTGCTCGACAACTTGAAAAGGGGACCGACCATACCCGGACCGATCTTGATCGGTTTGACGTAGAAGCGTCCCTGTTGATCACAAGCGGTCGGAAACGCAATGCCGCCGTGATACTCGCCCACGACGCTGACGGGCACCCGGCTCTTTGCCACAAGAATTCTAGTTTGCGCGGCAACAGAAACTGCCACAACACACAGAAGAGCAAAAGCTGCAAGAATCTTATCGAATGTCCTGCTCATCGTTCACTCGTAGCGCAGCGCTTCCACAGGATCCAGTCGCGAGGCTTTCATCGCAGGATAAATGCCAAAGAACAAGCCAACGCTCATCGATGCCGTTACCGCGGCGATGATCGACCACAGCGGCACGGACGAAGGTAAGCTTGGCAGCAGTTTGTTGATCGCGAAACTGATCGCTACTCCCAGTGTGACTCCGATAATTCCACCGGTGCCCGTCAGGGTTATGGCTTCCGTGAGGAACTGCCGGATGATGTCCCGGCGACGAGCGCCGATGGCCTTGCGCACTCCGATTTCACGGGTGCGTTCCGTCACAGACATGAGCATGATGTTCATCACGCCTACTCCGCCGATCAAGAGTCCGATGGAACTGATCACGACGACAGCAATCGCGATCGCTCCCGTGATCTGACGGAATTGGCGCGCAATCCCCTCCGAACTGGAAATCGCGAAATTATTCGGCTTATCAATCCCAACTCCTCTGCGCCGGCGCATGAGGCCGATGATCTCGTCCTCCGCCTGCGCCTTTCTGCCAGGGTACGCTTGCGCTCCAATGAAGTGTTCATCGTCCTGCGGGTTGTGTTTGCGGTAGGCCCCGTACGGGACGACCACGACTTTGTCTGCCGACGGGTCTTTGAAGAACTGGCCTTTGCGCTTCTCCAAGACGCCCACGACCTGGTAGAACGCGCCTCCGACCTCGATCGACTTGCCCAGCGGATCTTCCTCGTGGAACAGTCCCTCAGCGAGGTCGTGCCCGATTACCGCCACGTCCATGCGATGCAGGTTTTCGGCCTCAGTAAAGAAGCGGCCCTTTTCTGGATTCGCGTTGTAGACCCATTCGTAGGACGGAATGGTACCGGTAAACTGAAGTCCGTAAACTTCATTCCGTTTGTAGCGCGCCGGCACGACGGTAAAGGGCTGGCCGGGTTCGATCCGCGGAGAGATCTCCACCGTCACATCCTTCACGTCAGGGCATTCGTCGCGAATGGCTATAGTGTCTTCCAAGGTCAGCGGCTTGCGGTTGCGTTCTTCCGCCGTAAGGTTACCTCGAAAACCGAAATCGTAACGAAAAACGAACAGCGTGTCGGTGCCGTATTGATCGAGGAATCCGCGAATATCCTCATCCAAGCCGACCATGATCGAAGCTACGGCCACGATAGCCATGATTCCGATGACCACGCCCAAGACAGTCAATAGCGACCGGGTCTTGTGTTGGCGCAGCGAATCGAATGCCAGGCGCGTGCTTTCGCTGATTTCAAGTCGCACGATTCAACCTCGTCACAGCCACCAGTTACTAAATCTCAAAGCGCAGAGCCTCGATGGGATCCAGCTTGGACGCTCGGCTTGCGGGATACAGCCCGAAGAACAATCCCACGATCGTCGACACTGCAAGCGACAAAATTACCGCTCCAATCGGCACCTGCGATGGCACAGGTGTGAGCAGCCTCACCAGCGTAGAGAGAAGATAGGCAATGGCAATGCCCGTCGCGCCTCCCACGGCTGCCATCACTGCGGATTCCACCAGGAACTGCATCATGATGTCGCGCCTGCGCGCTCCCAGCGATTTGCGCACGCCGATCTCGCGAGTGCGCTCAGTCACGCTGGCCAGCATGACATTCATGATCACCACGCCGCCGATCACCAGGAACACCGAGACCACTCCAACCATGGTCGCAGCAATGGCTCCGGTCAGGTTCTTCCATAAGCCCATAATTGTGTCAGACCCCAAAATGCCAAAATTGTCATCAACCTTGGGATCAAGGTGGCGCCGGCCGCGCATCATCGTACGGGCTTCGTCCTGCGTCTCCAGCATCCACTCCGGGCCGCGCGCCTGGATGTTAATCGCCAGATCCAAACCTTGCCCGTGTTCGCCGTAACGTTTCAAGAACGTGCGGATCGGGATGTAGGTGAAATTGTCTTGGGATTGTCCGAAGACGGTTCCGATTGGCTTAGCTACGCCCACCACCTGGAAGCCCGCACCGTCGATGTAGATCGTCTTGCCGATGGGATCAACCGTGGGAAACAGCTTTTCCGCCACGTCTTGTCCGATGAAGGTGACCTGCGCTCTGCCGTCATTGTCGGCGTCGGTTATGTAACGGCCGGTTTCAGGTTCCTCCACATCCATGTCAGCGATGTTGGCCGTCACCCCACGAATATTAATGTCGTCCAGCGCTTGCGTCCCCAAGCGAACCTTGCCGTTGGTTCGCGTCTCCAGTCCGACGGCCTTAGGCAGCCTCATGCCGTCCCGCAAAGCTTCGTAGTCCTCCCAAGTGATGTTCCGATTGCGACGCATCGCTTTGAGGAAATCTTCTTGATTAGTGATGATGGGGAAGCGCATCACCAGAAAGACATTGGAACCGAGATTGGCAACCCGATTCTGAATGTAAAGGTTCGCACCGGTGATGATTGACACGACAAGGATGAGGACTGATACCGACAAAGTAACGCCCAGCAGCGTCAACGCAGAACGCAGTTTGTGCGCGCGCAGCGCTGCCAGAGCCTCGAACGCAGGATCGCGAAAGGCGGTAGCGTAACGCCTGATTCGTTCTCGAACTCGCCGGGCATCGAGCTTCCGAACCGTTTCCGGTGGCGCCGCGGCTGCCGTCGTCGAGGGCTCCATCAGGTCCACAGTATAGTCGTATACGTGCGTGGGCCGGAAATGGTTCCACGGACTCCCGACTTCGTCAATTTCCCGACCACCAACCTTGGAGTGTGTCCCCCAGGAGCCGCGGGGAAAATTCGCTTTTGGGTGGCGCAGCGCTTTTCCGCGCTGGGATGACGGCCGTCGAGTGAATGAGGGTCTTAGCCCCCGAGGCAGCAAAGATCCGTTCTTGTTCGCAGATTCCTAGCGGACTGCGCTCACTCCTCTATTTTGCTTTGAAAGTGAAATCCGTTGCGGCCGCTTTGCCAGCCGCGACCGTGACCGTTTGGGTTTGAGTTCCGTACGTCTCCTGCCAGGCCGTCAGCGTATAAGTGCCCGGAGGCACGTTAGCGAGCTTGAACGAACCACTCTCATTGCTGACGCCAAAAGGCCCTTTCACCACCGCGATGTAAGCATGCATCCAGGGATGAACATTGCACTTCACCGGGATCGCCACTTCGGTAGTGGTCCAGGTTACGTCGATCGGCGGTCCGCCCACCAATTGCGACTTGTTCCACGAGTTGTTGCCACCGCCTGGCTTGGGTTCGGGGTGAATGTTGTGAGCTGTCTTGTCCTCATTCACCACGGTCAGGTGCTGACCGACGTTCATCGCCACCACGTGGGGAACATATTGGCAGCCCTTCTGATCGATCGTCGCCGGTTGCGATGGCGTTGTGGTCTCGTTGCCGGTTAATCCTTGGGAAATGTAGACGACCACGTTAGCCAATCCGCCATTGGGCCCGACCACAACGTTCTCCAAGGCAGCCGGAGTGTTGCCACGCGCCTGCGCGCAGCTTGGGTCTTTTGACATATCAATTGGCTTTTGGCGGGGCGGTTGCCCATCAATTTTCACAGTCCCGGTGATCTGGCCCGTTGCTGTAGCCCCCACACCAGGCGCGGAGCGCAGAAATGACCCCGCAAGAGCCACCAACGACAAAGTCAATAGGGCAATTCTTTGCTGAGTGTTCATGAATTTTGCCTCCAAAGTCTGCTGAAGAAAAAGTCGCTGGTTTATTTTGGGATTAAGTGCTCGAGGAAGTCTGTGATACTTGTCACATGTAGTGATTTCGGGCACTGTCCGGGGCGATTGCCCGCCTGATCCGCATCGCTTCGCCGGTAGACTGATAGAATTCCAAGTGTGCAGGCATAGGTCAAAACAGGCAGTATGAAAGCAGCCCCTGACGTAATCGAAGCCCCGATCCAGCTTTCGCCTCGCTCGCGTTTTCGACTCGCCATGATTCTGGCCATAGCGGCCGATGCGCTTCAAATCATTGTGTTCCCGTTATTCGCCGAAGGCGCTTTGTCCCCAGCCGATGACGTGCTCGACTTTGCGGTAGCAGCCGTTCTGGTCCACCTGCTCGGCTGGCACTGGGAATTTCTGCCAACCTTCTTTGCCGAGCTCGTGCCCGGAGCCGATTTGGTTCCCTTCTGGACGCTGGCGGTGGCCAACGTCTATCGCAAATGGAAGCAGATCGCCGTCACCACGGAAGAAGCTCCCGAGCAGCGCCGGGCGCTTCCGGGGCCGAAAAATTAGGCTAGCGTCTCAGTTCGGTCTCTGCCGTATTTCTCGGCGCGCTCCGCGGCCGTTCTCAGCGACCTCCGCGATTTAAGACTTTGCGTTTACCAAGCCCGCATCAAAACCTTAGAACGCGGAGAACGCTGAAAACAGCTGCAGCCTGCGCAGGGAAGTCCGACCTGAGATCAAAATTAGGCTGTTCTGGCTTGCACATGGGCGCGACTCTATAATATTGCGATGAATAAAGGACGAGCCAACACGTCCGTGCTGAAGACAGCGGTGGCACTCGTCTTTGCCGCGCTCGCTGCCCGTCAGGCTGCTGCAGCGACATGCGAGAGTCTGTCGTCCCTGAAGCTGCCAGAGACCACGATCACAGCAGCCCAGTCGATCCCGCCGGGCAGTTACACCGCACCTGACGGTCAAGTCTTCACCAATATGCCTGCATTCTGTCGCGTGGCAGCAACCCTGACGCCTACCAGCGATTCGGATATCGGAATCGAAATGTGGATGCCGGCCTCGATCTGGAACGGCAAGTTCGAGGGCGTCGGAAACGGCGGCTTCGCAGGAGCCATCGATTACAGCGCCCTGGCGCCCGCCGTGCAACTTGGCTATGCCACCGTCAGTACCGACACGGGCCACGTTGGATCGTCCTACGATGGATCGTTTGCCCTCGGGCATCCGCAAAAGATCATCGATTTCGGATACCGCTCGATCCATCTGATGACCCTCAGAGGCAAGCAGATTTCGGCCGCCTTCTATGGCGAGAATGCGCAGCATTCGTACTTCGACGGCTGCTCGACGGGCGGGCGACAGGCGCTGATGGAAGCGCAGCGCTTCTCGAATGATTACGACGGTATCATCGCTGGCGATCCTGTTGCCTACTACACCCATCATCACGTCGGCGGAAATCTGTGGGTGGCGCGGCAAATGTTTAACCATCCTGACAGCACTGTTTTCACTACGCAGGACACGCTGCTTGGCAACGCCGTAAACGCCGCGTGCGACGTTCTTGATGGCGTGGTGGATGGCGTGTTGAACGATCCCCGGCTCTGCCACTTCGATCCCGCGAAACTCCGGTGCCAGGCCTCCCAAAAACCTCCGAACTGCCTGACGGCAGAGCAGGTGGAAGCAGTTAGAAACATCTGGACTGGCCCTGATCAAATCGTGCACCGGCACGACTACTACCCGCCATTTGAACGCGGCGGCGAAGCTGATGGCTGGCCTTTTAGTATCTCTCCACAACCGCCGCCCGCCCAGCAAACCGACCATCACGCTGAGATTGGCATTCCCTTCTTTCAGTACTTCGTGTTCGACAATCCCAATTGGGACTTTCGATCTTTCAACTGGGTCTCTGGCCCCGCTTACGTGGACAACAAGGTGGTGGTTCCAGGGCAGACCCTGGCGTCGGTTCTAAACTCGATCGACCCTGACCTGAGTAAGTTCCACGCGGGGGGCGGCAAGCTGATCCAGTACCACGGATTTAGCGACCCTGAGGTACCGCCGCTCACCAGCATCAATTACTTCGAGAGCGTAGTGAATTTTCCCGGCGAGTCAATGCAGTGGACGCAGGAGTTTTACCGGCTCTTCATGGTGCCAGGGATGAATCACTGTAAAGGTGGCCCAGGCGCGAACGTATTCGACATGCTTACCCCACTTGTCCAGTGGGTTGAAGACGATGTTGCGCCAAGTAGAATCATCGCGACGCATTACGTCAACAACAATCCAACTCAAGGCGTGCAGTTCACCCGTCCTCTCTGCTCCTATCCGCAAGAAGCTGTCTATAAGGGCAGCGGCAACACCAACGACGCAGCCAACTTCGTCTGCAAGTAATCTAAATCGACGATCCGTTAAATAAAGTGAACGGCTTTGAAAGGGCGCGTCTTCAGACCGCCGCAAGACGAGGCTCAAGTCCAGAGTTTTAGCCGCCGAGGTAAAAACACGCTTGATATTTTGGCAGCCGGCTAATAGAACTTCCGCGACGCACTAGGGACCTAGAGATGCCGCTCTAAGCAACTGCCTGTATGGTAATGAAATCGGCGCTCGGCTCTAATAGCGTTCATGAGTTCAGCAGACGCCCAGCAAGTTTTCGCAGCCGCGTTCACAGTTTTGGAACGCAAACAGTCTTCAAACCGCTGCACCCGCGCCCAAGCTCTTCTGGAACGCAGGATGCCGTTGCGTGCGCAGTTCGAAACTGCAGAATGCCGGCAGAAGCGCGTCCTGGAAAACGCCGCCGAGGCCTTGTCAAAGTTGTGGAAGCGAAACCCCTAGCTGTCGCGGTTTTCAAAGGATTCCACGCCACAGGCGAACGGCTTGCGACTCCACTTTTCCGCCAGCTTTAGCACTGGAAAATCCATGCGTAATGTTATAAGCTCTCACCCCGAAAGCAGCATTCATTCGTTTTAATGAATGCTTTTACAGTCCCGAGTGGGGTGGAACATGAGGTTGACCCGCAACTCCCACGACATCTCACGTTATCCGCGGCTTTCCGCAATCACCCTCTCCGTGTTTCTGCTGGTCTGTGTCTCGGCGGCAGCAGCTTCTTCAGCATACGTGCGCGTCAATCAGGCTGGATACGAAACTGGTAACTCGCCTTTTCGCGCGTATCTTATGTCCACAGTCCCGGAGTCTCTCGCCACATTCAAGGTCATTAATTCTGAAGGGCACATTGCTCATGAGAGTGCAATCGGTGCGCGGCTGGGCACCTGGAGCAACAGCACCAAGCTGGTCTATGACGTGTACGCCCTTAACTTTTCCGTCCCCGGCGGCGATTTTTACACCATCTCCGTGGAGGGCCCGGCACCGGCCATATCGCCGCAATTCGCTGTGGATGCGCCGGCTGCGCTGTATCCCGGCTTGCTCCTGAACACGCTTTGGTTTTATGAGACCGAGCGCGATGGGCCCGACTACATCCCAAACGCGCTGCGCAACGCGCCCGGCCACTTGAACGACAAGAACACGACCGTCTACGATACTCCGCCGCTGAACAGCAACGACCTGATCACGACGACAGGCACGCCACTCACGTCTACGGGAGCGGTGATTGACGGCGATGGCGGATGGTGGGACGCGGGTGATTACATGAAATACGTCGAGACCGTGAGCTATACGACCGCTCTCATGGAAATTGGAGTTCGCGATTTTCCCAACCAGATGGGACGGAATGCCCCGCAAAATCCCGCCGCCCCTCCAGTTTCGGTTTCTTACGCGGGCAATGCGTCGGGAGCTCCCACATCGTCCGATTTTTCAAACGAGGCGAAATTCGGCTTCGCCTGGCTGATGAAGATGTGGGACGACAGCCGCAAAACTCTTTACTACCAAGTCGACAACAGTCAGGACTGGAAGAACTTTCCTAATCTCGAAACCGAGTATGACATTTGGACGCTGCCGCAGGCGGCCGACGATTACAAGCACTGCACGACTGACTTTTTGTATATCTGCTACCAACCGGGATTTATTGCCGCAGCCGCTGGCTCGCGAATCAGTCCGAATCTCGCCGGCCGAATCGCAGCCGCATTTGCCGAGTATTACCAGCTCTATCGAACCACGGATCCAAGGACAGCGAACCAGGCACTGCGAAATGCGGAAGACATTTTCGCGCTGGCCGATACCTCACTGCCCGATCCGGCTAATTCGGTGAATGGCGGCAGTTGCCAATCCGACTGCTTGCTCACCATCATGCCATTCGACGGTTATCCCGAGACCGTGTGGGATGACGATATGGAGCTGGGCGCAACCGAACTTTATTTTGCTTTGGCGTCAGCAGACGCAAAACTGCCCGCAGGATTGCCCGTAACCAATCCCAACAAATACCTAAACGACGCGGCGCATTATGCTTCGAACTACATCACCAAAATCTATGACACCGGCAACGAAGACACGCTCAATCTCTACGACGTCAGCGGGCTGGCACACTTCGAACTCTACCGTGCGTTGGGTATGGCGGGCGACCCTCGTGGGTTGGAGGTTAATCAAGCGACCATGCTCAAAGCTCTCGAGAAGCAGCTGGGCGTGGCCGTCACTCAGTCTGGAAAAGATGTTTGGGGATTCGGTATTCCCTGGCAGTACGGGGACACCACCTCACATGGTGCGGGACTCTCGGTAATGGCGAGCGAACTGTATTATCTGACCTCGTCGAATACCTACGACACGCACGCGCAGAAGTGGCTGGGCAATATCCTCGGCGCGAATTCGTGGGGGTCGTCGTTCATCGTGGGCGACGGGACCACGTTTCCCAATTGCATCCAGCACCAGGTGGCGAACCTCGTGGGCGCGCTTGATGGAACTTCCGGCGGCACGCCGATTTTGTGGGGCGCTGCCTCCGAAGGCCCGGCTAGCGCGGCGACTTCGGGCACGTTGGAGGGAATGAAACTCTGTCCGGCGAACGGCGTGGATACCTTCAAGATGTTTAATGGCAACGACGGCAAGTACGAACGCTCGCAGGTCGCGGTTTACCGGGATAACGTTCAGTCCTATAGCACCACCGAACCTGCCGTCGATCTGACCGCGACGTCGTTTCTGATGTTCTCCTGGAGAATGGCTGGACGCCCTAGCTTCTGGACTAGCTCAACTGTTTCCGCCCGTGCTCGCACCATGGATGGTGGTCACGACTCCGCCGTCCTCTTAACCGCGACGGTGAAAAGCACCGGACCTGACGCCCCCAGCGGAAGAGTGCAGTTCTATCTCGACAGCCCAGATGGCCAGTTGCTCGGCGAGGCTTTCCTGCACGATGGCTCGCAGTCTACATCGACTGCGACTTTGCGTCTGCGAGCGTCGGATCTTCAACTCGGCGTCAATCACATCGTCGCCTTATTTCCCGGCGACGATGTGAACCATGGACCGTCCACTTCTCTGCCGGTCCGGGTGAGGTGGAAATCGGTGGAGTAACCGCTAATGGCTGGTGGCCCCGCTGTCATTGCTGACCGTGAGGCTGGAGACGTTCACTGGCTCGAAGTCCCCGAGGGTGAGACTCGTAAGGCATGAAAGATCGTTATCGTTCCACCGGGCATCGGGTGTGCCGATGAGCCCGCCGCTGTCTCCGTTATCCGCCAGGATAATTCCATAGTTGCGAAACGCGGTAATGATTATGGCCGCTTGCGGACTGGTCGAGGCACAAGAGGGAGTCGCCACGGAAGCCTTCAGTCGATAGATTTCACCAGCGGGGCCCGACATAGTGCAGCTTGCGGGAGGAGTAGCTTGCGAAATTTCCGATTCCACCGGAATGGAACCTCCTCCCTGGGCCGTGCAACTGCCCACGCCCGCGGTTTGCGTAGCCGGCCAGACCCAATAGTTCAACATGTGATTGAGTGTGAACCGAATGGGATGCTGAATCGTACCTTTCGGTGAGCTGGGTGTGCCGGTGCCGATTACCTCGTCGGCGTTGGCGAGCAGCGGCCCTACCGGAAGTCCTGCGGCGTCGGACGTTCCATTGCCTTGCGGCGTGAGGTTATTCGAAGACACATTGGGCCAGAGCGCATTCGAGGAATCGGTCCAGGGACCGTCTTCGTAGATTCCTTGCCACATCTCGTATAGGGCGGGATTTTTTCCGCCGCCCGCCTTCAGGTAGACCAAAACGTGTCGATCTCCCTGCGAGTTGCTGGTACCCTCCACGGGAGCATTCGCGGGAATCGGACCAGAGTTGAAGTAGGCCTGATACAAAGTGGTGGCAACCGCTACGTCCGCCTGGTTGTAGGGGACTTCAATCGCTGGGATTCCGTTCGGAAAGGGAGCATTCGAATTGTTTCCGAAGAATGGCTTCACCGTCGCGGGCAAATAGCCGCTGTACATCGGCGCTGCCGGGGAAGTATCCACGGGCAAGTTTGTGGCGGCTGCGTCCACGCGATGGTGAAAAATAGAAGTGGACGGAAAGATGGTTGCCAGGAACGCGTTGTTGCCGTTGATGGCGAAACTGATGTTCTGAGTCGCCTGAGCATTGGTCGAGTCCGTCACGACAAATACCGGCGCGTACGTCCCTTGACCGCCGATCAGAGAGCTGCTGACGTTCCCCGTCGTTGCGTTGAGAGAGATCCCTTCAGGTAATGGAGGAAAGTTGGAATTCGTGCTTACGGAGTAGGTGTAAGGCGGAAAGCCACCTCTGGCGACGATTGTGCACCCGGCATATGCCGCGTCTTGGGTTCCGCCGGGGCACGAAGTGGTTGCGATCGTCAACGGACCGCCGGATGCTCCTACGGTTACCTTCGCGGAGGATGTGGCCGAGCCGGAGGCATTGGTTGCGGTCAGCGTGTAAGTAGTCGTCGCGGTTGGGCTCACGCTCGTCGAACCGCTTCCGGACGTAGACGTGAAAGTTCCCGGCGTGATGGCAATACTCGTTGCCCCGCTCGTCGCCCAACCCAGCATGCTGCTCGAACCTAAAGTGATACTTGAGGGGTTGGCTGTAAAAGAGATGATCGTCGGCTTGCTGGTCGTGCCTACGGTGACGGTCAGCGTAGACGTCGCCGACCCCGCGGTATTGGTTGCTGTCAGCGTGTAAGTGGTCGTCGCGGTTGGGCTCACGCTGGTTGAACCGCTTGCCGACGTGGATGTAAATGTCCCCGGCGCGATCGCGATACTCGTCGCTCCTGTTGCCGCCCAACTCAACGTGCTGCTGACGCCGGAGTTGATGCTGGTCGGATTTGCCGTAAAGGAGGTGATCGTCGGCGAGCCTTTTCCAGAGGATGAGCTCGACGAACTCGTGCCGCAACCCATCGGGCCGACACTAACAGCCAGAACAAGGACCAGAGCCCAAAGGTGTAGTCCTGAGGAATTGACCCCCCGAGCCCACGTGTCCGGCTTCGCGTAACAGCCGCTTGGCGCCGAGGTTAGATCGTTAAATGGGTTGTAGTTGTTCAGGGGCATCGCGAACAGAACTCAGTCTATGGCCGACGCCGTCGTCGATGGAACTCTCCGAGGTCGTAGTCCCTCGGGTCACCTGCGCAAGTTCGCAAATCGCGCGCTGTGTGTAATTCGACGTAGCACGGCTGAGCCGGATGCTTCGGCAATTACGGTAGTGGGCAAGCTTCGTTCCGCTGCCTCAGAGCGTCCTGCGTTGACTCGCCGATGCCCCGCCGTTAAGATGGAGCGGCTCGCAGCCGCGTATCGTCTGCGCGTATCTTCTGAATGATCGACCAAGTTATTTCGCATTACCGCGTTGTCGAGAAGCTCGGCGGCGGTGGCATGGGTGTGGTCTACAAGGCCGAAGACACCCGCCTTCACCGCTTCGTTGCCCTGAAGTTTCTGCCCGACGAGGTGGCGCAGGACTCTCTGGCGCTGACCCGCTTTCAGCGTGAGGCGCAAGCCGCTTCCGCCCTCAATCATCCCAATATCTGCACCATTTATGACATCGGTGAGCATGAGGGCCATGCCTTCATCGCCATGGAATTCCTGGATGGAGTGACCCTGAAGCATCGGATCGCGGGTCGGGCGATGGATCTGGAAAGCATTCTGCCGCTAGCGATCGAAATCGCGGAGGCATTGGATGCGGCCCATGCCGAAAGAATCGTGCATCGCGACATTAAGCCGGCGAACATATTCGTAACCAAACGCGGACATGCCAAGATCCTCGATTTCGGGCTGGCCAAAGTAAAGTCCTCTCCGGAAAACCCCGCGGATGGGATGACGGCCGCGACCGCAGGCCCCGACTTGCAATTCCTGACCAGCCCAGGCACGGCGGTTGGGACGGTCGCGTATATGTCCCCCGAGCAGGCCAAGGGAAAAGAACTCGACCCGCGCACCGACCTGTTTTCGTTCGGGGCAGTCTTGTATGAAATGGCAACCGGCAGAGTGCCGTTCCAGGGAGAGACTTCGGCGATCATCTTCGACGCGATTCTGAACCGGGATCCCGTGCCACCGGTTCGATTGAATCCACAACTACCAGCGAAGCTGGAAGACATCATTAATAAGCTGCTGGAGAAAGATCGCGAACTGCGCTATCAGTCGGCGGCGGAAGTCCGGAGCGATCTGAAGCGGCTCAAGCGCGACACGGAATCGGGACGCTCGGTGGCGTCGTCGGGAAGTGAAAGTGCGCAAGCAAGTTCGGCGATAACTGCAGAGGTCAGCGGAAGGGTGCCGACGACAGCAGCATCGTCATCCAGCAGTTCGTCGCTGGCAACGGCGGCTCGAGAGCACAAGACCGGTTTGGGAGTAATTGCTGCGGTGGCGTTGTTGTTAGTGGCGGCCGCCGGCTTCGGAATCTACTCGCTGTTCTTCTCCCGTCGCAGCGTGCCCTTTCAAAGCATCAAGATTTCAAAAGTCAGCGGCACTCACAATGCTCACCTGGGCATGATTTCGCCTGACGGCAAGTATCTGGCATATGTCCTTAACGAAGAAGGGAACGAATCGTTGTGGTTGCGGCACATGGCCACGGAGAGCAACGTGCAAATCGTCAAGCCGGAGCGCGTCCACTTCGAAGCTATGTGCTTTTCCCTCGACGGCAGTTACATCTACTTCACTCACTCGGAGGTGGCGAGCGGTCCGGCATCGCAAGACTACGATCTGTACAGAACCCCCGTGTTGGGCGGGAATCCGCAGCTCCTGTTAAAGGATATCGATTCGACTCCGAGTTTTTCTCCCGATGGGCAACGCTTTGTATTTTTGCGGGCCAACGACCCGGAGCCGGGCAAATACTTCGTCCTGATCGCGAGCGCGGACGGCAGCGGCGAGAAAACTATCTTCACCGGCTCGATGACGGTCCCGCTGTTTGCGCCGGTCTGGTCGCCCGATGGGACAGTGATTGCTGCACTGGTGTATCCGGTGACCGCAGGCGACATCACCTCGCTAGTCATGATCGATCCTGCGAACGGAAGTCAGAAAACCGTTTACCGTGCGGGCGACTTCGTGATTAACAACCAGGCGTGGCTGCCCCGGCAGAACGGGCTGGCCGTGATTTTCGCCGGTCCCGATACCTTTTTCCGGCAGCAACAGATTGGCATCGTCAGTTATCCGCAGCCGCAGTTCCGGCAGATTACGGCCGACACGAACGATTATTCGAGTCTAAGTGTCTCCTCCGACGGCTCCACCATCGCCAGCGTCATGCGCCAGCCTACACGGGACGTTTACCTGAGCAGCGGCGAGAAGCCGGATTACTCCGACGCAAGGCAAGTGAGTTCCGGCGAACTGCTGTGGACGGTTTCATGGACTGCGGATGGCAAGATCCTGGCCGAACAGGACTCCACTATCAAAGTGATGGGGCTCGATGGCGCGGGTAATTCGCTGCCTGCGGAAAAGGACACGACGTCGCAACACCCGCATGGCTGCGGTGAAAACCTTGTGGTCTTCACTCGATCCATCGCTAAGATGGGCACGCGGAATCTCTGGGTGAGCGCAGTCGACGGCACCGGATTACGCCAGCTTACCACCGGGAAATATGACGACCTGGCAGCCTGCTCCCCGGACGGGAAGTGGGTCTTCTATATGGATCTGAGCGACCGCGAGTTTATGAAAGTACCGCTGAGTGGCGGAAAGCCGGAATTGTGGCTGAAAGCGTCCGCAGAGAATAATGCGGGTTTCGACGTATCGCGCGACGGCAAAATGGCGGTGCTGGGAAGTTACGACTTCACTGCGCGAAAGCCAACGATTTTCCTGTTCTCACTGGAGACCGGGCAAATGGTTAAGAAATTCGAATATGATTCCCGTCACGAGGGTACCCTGCGGTTCAGCCCTGACGGAAAAGGCTTTGTCTATCCCGTCCGCGACAAAGGCGTCGACGATCTTTACCTGCAGCCCTTGGACGGCAGCGCGGGACGGCCACTTACCAATTTCACTTCTCTGAAGATCTATTCCTACCAATGGTCCCCCGACAGCAAGAGCCTCGCGCTGGTACGCGGCGATTCACCCTCGGACCTGGTTCTGATAAAAGACGCAAAGAGTAAAGACTAATAGCCACCTGACGCCGGATGCTTACCCGGTAACCGGCTTGAAATAGAACCCTCCGCCATCTTCTACCCCAAGGTCGGTCGCGCCTGCCATGAAGTTGGCCTCAGCGCAAGCCCATGGTTGCTGACCGTGGACGGAAAACTGATAGACACAGCGTCCTGCCCGTGGAAGACGATAGTCACGCGGGTTTCGGCTTCGACGGCTTCACCGTTCAATTCATGACGAGTGTATCGCCAGAGCCGGACGGCCTGTACCGCGGCCTCGGCCAAACTCCGATTGCCACTCAATACGTGAATTTCTTTCACCCGGCCGTCGGTTGCGATCACGACGTTCATGCCGACCTTGCCAGCGAGGTTGGCCTCGGGGGCGGTCGGAATTATCACATGGCTTTGTGGCGCTTCCGCCACTTGCAAACGATTTGAGCCGGGATTGGTTTCCTCCCTGGAGAAAATTACTCTTACATTGCCATACGGTCTCGGGTTCGTCGAAACCACAGGCACAACCGCAGCAGGAACGGATTTTGGCAAAGGGATGGTCGCAGCTTGCTCCGAGTTCTTAAGAATCCAAGATCGGACGAATACCAGCGCCGAAACTGCCATGAGCAGGCTGGCGGCGACGGCGATACAGCGCGTCCGCAGATTCATGCGCTGGCCCACCCGAGAACGGATCGAACGAGGTTGGGGAGGCTCTTGATACGGCTCCGCGGAGCGGGGAGTCAGGATTGCAAGATTATCTCTCGAATGGGAACCGCCAGGAACTGCAGGTTCGTCGGGAAGATCGACTCCCCAGATTTTTCGTTCGAACGCCACCGACTCAATGCCCGCCCGAATCTCGCCTGGGCCGATCTCCTCGGTCCAGATCACCCGAAACCGAAACTTGTTTTGGCCCCGCTGCAGCATGATGGTTTGACCCGTTTGCAGCGGGTTGCACAATCCCCCCAGCCGTCCGCCGATAGGGCTGATGTCCACCGTATGGGCAAGTTGGGGCCGGGCGTTCGGACCATCCTCGTCGTCGGCCCAGAACCGCAACGGCAGCACCATCTTGGTGCGCTGATAACGCTGAACTCCTGGCGGCATTGACTACAGATTGCGTTTGATCGCAAGGCAAAATCAAGTTACCGACGTTTGGATACGTCAGGGGCTCTTCCAGGCAACGGGGTATGGCAGCTAGGGAGCGGATCGCCCGTCATCTAGCGCAAAACCTCGACCGGAGGTTCGCCCCGTTCCCACCCGCCGTCCGCCGTGGAAATCGCGAAGATATTGAGATCTTGGAACCTCATCATCCATACGTTGGTTTGGACACGTGCTAGTCTGACCTAGCACCCGATGCACAACCGCGACACCCAGGCAGCTTGGAAGTATCACGATGGCACGAAGCATTCCTATTGGAGTATTCGCAACAATCCTCACTTCCTGGATTGGGCGAATCGGCCGCACCCTTTCAAAATCTATCCGAGGATAGAGCCATTTCTCCTGCCTCGGGACGTACCGCAAACCGGGGTGGCCGCGCTCTCCGCGATCTCGGAACCAGTGCGCTCCTCGCCGGCCGATTCGATCCCCGACCTTCGCGATCTGGCACGCCTCCTGTATTTCTCGGCAGGGATTACCAAACAGCGCACATCTCCGGGCGGAGAAATCTATTTTCGCGCCGCGGCTTGCACCGGAGCTCTCTACGAGATCGAACTGTACGTCGTGACTGGCGATCTCGCGGGCTTGGACGCGGGCGTGTATCACTTCAATCCGGTAGATATATCGCTACGGCTGCTGCGAAAAGGTGATTTTCGGGGAAACCTTGCTCAAGCGACCGCGATGGAACCGGCAGTGGTTCACGCGCCTGCGACCATCGTCTGTACAGGAACGTACTGGAGGAACGCATGGAAATATCAAGCGCGGACGTATCGCCATTTCGGTTGGGACAACGGCACGCTGCTGGCTAATCTGCTGGCCATTTCTGCCGCTTCGGGGCTACAGGCCGAGATCGTAGTCGGGTTCGTGGACACCGAAACGAACCGTCTCCTGGATCTGGATACACGGCGTGAAGTTTCGTTATGCCTGATGCCGGTCGGGCACACCTCGCATAGTTCGGGACCCGCTCCGAAGGAAGCTCCAGCACTCGGCTTGGACACGATCCCGCTGTCGCCGCACCAGGTCGAGTACTCCGCCATGCTGGAGATGCACGCCGCGTCTTCACTCGAGTCGGAGGAGGAAGTGCTTCAATGGCGCGGCAAGCGGCCCCTGTTTGAATCGTCCTCTCCAGCGGGCAAGGAAATTCAACTGCGGGAACTGCCGGAAGCGGAACAGCCCAAGGACACAATCGAGCAAGTGATTCTCCGCCGTGGCTCTACCCGGCAATTCGATAAGTCGGCATCCATTACGATGGCGCAATTCTCGACTACTCTCGAGTGCGCAACGAAAGGTCTTCCCGCGGACTTCCTTCAGCCTCCCGGCGCGCAGCTCAACGATCTTTACCTGATTGTGCATTCGGTGCTGGGCCTGGAGCAGGGCGCTTATTTCTTCCACCGCGAGCGGAACTCCCTGGAGCTTTTGAAAGAGGGGAAATTCCGCGCCGAGGCTCACCATCTTGGACTAGAGCAGGATCTGCCGGCGGATGCTTGCGTAGACATCTTTTTTCTCGCTGATTTGAAACGCATCCTTGATGGATACGGGAACCGCGGCTACCGCGCCGTCCAGTTGGAAGCGGGCGCAATTGGCGGGAAGATGTATCTGACTGCGTATGCTCAGCACCTGGGCGCCACTGGGCTGACCTTCTTCGACGATGACGTGATTAATTTCTTTTCACCGCACGCGAAAGCCAAAAGTGCCATCTTCCTGCTGGCGATTGGCAAACCGCTGAAACGCAAACCGCAATAGGCGCCGGACAGGGAGTAATCCAAAGTGAAGGCCGCGCCGGATTTGTCCTAATGAGTCGGCTTTTCGATCACGATCCTACGAAGTGGGTCTAAGCGGGCAATCTGGGCGAGGTACTGCGTGGCGCGCTCGGCACATGAGTCCAAGCTTGCTTCTGTGTCGATAACGAGTTTGGGGTTGTCAATCGGCTCCCATGTCTTTCGGATTTGCCGATACAGCTCTGGCGTTCGATTCATGGCTGGGTGTATCCGCTCTATTGCCGCCTGTTCCAGGCGTCCGAGCGCGGTTTGTTCAGAGCAGACGCACTCCAGGATGGCCCACCCGGTCTGCAATCGCGAGCAGAACTCGAGCGCCCACTGACGCTGGTAGCGCCGTGAGAATGTCCGTCCATCCAAAAGAACGTACAACGACGAATTCCTTCCCAGCAGATACGCAGCCGTCTGCAGCATGATCTCCTGACAGAAATCGTCCTGCACCCGCGAATATTCCACGTGTGCCGGCGTGAAGAGGCCCGCCCGAATTATGTCTTTATCGAGCACCGCACCCGGAAGCCGCTGCGCAAGCAAGCGAGCGATCGTGCTCTTTCCCGTACCCGGGAGGCCCGCCATCATCACAATCATCGGCAATTCCGAGCTACGTGAACGCAACCCTCTAAAGTCTCCATCAGATTCTGCGATC
Source organism: uncultured Acidobacteriota bacterium (assembly GCA_963762385.1). Lineage (GTDB taxonomy): Bacteria > Acidobacteriota > Terriglobia > Terriglobales > Acidobacteriaceae > JABDBE01. Next base: position 117,307 of record CAVXKN010000005.1, read on the forward strand.
GGAATACGGTCCAGGAACGACGATGTCCGCCCCTGCGGATTGATGCTAGCATGCGCAGTAATTACTCGCTGGCGATCAGAACACGCTTCATCTGCTGAAGATTGTGGTTGACGATCCAGCGGCTTCCATTTGCGTTACTTGAAGCGGCAGTTCCACCAGGAAGGTTGATCCCTTGCCCGGAGAGCTTTGAACAGTAATCGATCCCTGGTGTTGTTGCACGATCCATTGAGCGATCGCGAGTCCGATGCCCGCGCCGTTTAAGTCGCGGCTTCTGGCTTTATCGACGCGATAAAAGCGTTCGAAAATCCTGGGCTGTTCTTCGAGGGCGATTCCGATGCCGGAGTCCCGGACTCGAATGATCGCGGAAGAACCTCTGGTTTCAAGACCAAGCTCTATGGTCCCGGGCACGGGCGTGTATTTCACCGCATTGTCCAATAGCAGGGTGGGCAGGCGTTGCAGGGCATTACAATCTCCGAGAACGGCGATCTCATCGCCGGTCATCTCGCGGATGAAGGCTAAATTGCGCGTCGCCATCAATTCTTGCCATTGTTCGCCGACTTCGCGAACGATCATAAATAAATCCACCGAAGCGATGCGCAAGGTTTCCCGCCCCGAATCGGCGCGGGCGAGGGTCAACAATTCTTCAACCAGAGCTGTGGTTCTCTCCGCTTCCAGGAGAATGTGCCGCAAGGCTTCGCGATACTCGGTGTCGCCACGGGATCTTCTTAGAGCGATCTCCGCTTCGGTGCGAATCAGGGAGATGGGCGTGCGCAGTTCGTGAGAGGCATCCGCCGTGAACTGAGTCACGCGGATAAAGGCGTGCTCGATGCGGCCCAGCATTTCATTCAAAGTGTCCGATAGCCGTTGCAGTTCATCGCCGGTGGTCAGCTTCTCGAGCCGGTCGCTCAGGTTGGTGGCATTGATGGTTCGCGCGGTTCGGGTGATCGCGTCCACTGGCGATAAGGCTTTTCGGCTCAGCCAGAAGCCTACGCCAGCAGCGGCAAGCAGCAGTGGCGGGGCAAACATAAGCAGGTAGCCTCGAAACAGAGTCAGCATCTGATTGACTTGATCGAGCGGGAGTCCGGTCTGCACTGTGAAAACGCGGCTGTTGGCCTCGATCCTTTGAGTCACAAAGCGGAGAGATCGGCCCAGTTGCTCATCGCGATAGCGGTAGTGCATCAATCGGTGAGGAGCTGCTGGCGTCAAAGGATGTTGTTTCAGGAAATCAGAACGAAAGATCCAAGCGCCATCACTTTCGTCATAGATCTGCAGATAGTCGCCGGAGTGTTCGAGTAAATAGGCTTCCGCGACTTCTTCCTGCAGCTTGGCGACGGTAGCGTTTTTCTTCTGAGCTTCCATAAAGTTCGTCAAATCGTCGATTTGCCCTTGCAAAGCATCGTCGGTGATGCGGTACAAGCTGCGTCGCGCGAGGAACCACATGCCGGTGCCGAAAATAAGTTGCGCCGCGGCGAATAGCACCAAGTACCAGAGCGTGAGGCGAACCCCAATCGACCATTTCTTCACCATCAAACCTCCGACCGCATAATGTATCCAACTCCCCGTACGGTGTGAATCAGCCGCTCACGATCACTGCTGTCGATTTTGTTACGCAGAAGGCGCATGAAGGCATCGAGCGTATTGCTTTCAATTTCCGATTTGCGTCCCCATACAGAGAGAATCAGCATCTCGCGAGGAACCACCCTGCCGGCATTGCTCATGAGGCGCTCGAGCAAGCTGTATTCGGTTCGCGTGAGGTTGATCGGTTCGCCAGCGCGACTAACCTGGTGAGTCGCGGGATCGAGCCATAGGTCTGCGACCTGAAATGCCGAGGGTTGGCACGCGGACGCTCGTCGCTTCACCGCCCGCAATCGCAGCAGGAGTTCGTTGAAGGAAAAAGGCTTCGTCATGTAGTCATCGGCCCCCAAATCCAGGCCTTGCACGATATCGGCAACAAAGTCTTTTGCCGTTAGCATGAGAACCGGCGTCGAGTTTTTCTGAGTGCGCATCTGCAACGCGAGCTCGAAACCGCTCATTCCCGGCATCATCACGTCGAGGATTACGACATCGAATTCCTGCTCCCGAAGTTTGAACCAAGCCTGATTGCCATCGGCTGCACAGAACACTGAGTGTCCCTCTTCGACGAGTCCTCGCCGAAGCAATTCCAGCATCCGCGGCTCATCTTCCACAACTAGCAGTCTCATGGACATGATTCGTGACTGGAGGTACAAGCTTAACCCTAGGGTAGAACGGCGACGGGCTAGAAAGCGCAGTCTGAAAAAAAATTAACCGTTCTTTAACATCGGCTTCACGGGGCTTTCCTAGGATCGTCAGCAATCACAAAAGTCATCTCGGCAAGAGAGTGGTTTCTTGCGCGTTGACATAGGAGGCCTGTATGCGTTCATGGCTCGGTGCTCTTTTTCTGGTCGCCTGTTTGCTGCTTCCACTCGCAACAAAGTCATTGTTCGCGCAAGTGGACCGGGCCGTGCTTGAAGGTACGGTGACGGACCCTAGCGGAGCAATTATCGTTGGGGCCAGCGTGGTATCTCTGGCTGTGGACACAGGTATCAAAGAGGAGCAGCTGACAAATTCAAGAGGTTATTACCGCTTTCCCGGCTTGGCGGTTGGTCGGTATACCGTGACCGTCACGGATGCTGGCTTTAAGACCCAGGTTATCGAACACGTGATCGTACAGGTTGGGCAAACGCGCACTTTGGATGTTCGGATGGCCGTTGGTGCAATTGCCGAGAAAGTGGAAGTCACGGCAACGGCGACTCCCGTGGAACGCACGGCAGCTGAAGCCTCCACGGTCATCACTGCCGAACAGATCGCGAATCTCCCCGACAACGGGCGCGATTGGACCACCCTCTCCTTGCTAGCGCCTTTTGCGCAGGATGATGGTGGCGGCGATCAAAGAACGATTCGCTTTGCCGGTCGCGCACGCGACGACAACAATTTTTCAATCGACGGGGTCGACGCCGGCGGTATTCAGGAACAGGCGCAGAAGTCGCAAACGCGCTTGCAGATCTCTGAGGATGCGATTGAAGAATACCGTGTCGACTCCGCCCTGTATGACGTCGAATATGGAACCCAAGCTGGCGGACAAATCGACGCCGAAACTAAGCACGGAACCAACGACTTCCACGGGACCCTATATGGTTATTTCAGAAACTCAGTTTTCGATGCGCGAAATTTCAACGACTTTAACGTCAACGGAAACCCTTATGTCCCGCCGTTCCGGATGGGGCAATATGGGATGACGCTTGGCGGGCCCATCGTCAAGAACAAGACTTTCTTTTTCATCAACTACGAAGGATTGCGTCAATTGCAGTTGAACGGGGAGCAAATCATCGTGCCCGCGGGAGTCTGCTGTGGTGCGTTCTCCGGCACGGGCGAGCCGGGACCGATCACATCAAGCTACCAGCAGTACGTTTTGAACAACGCACCCAGTGGTTTCGAGCCACAACTTTGCACCATCATGCAAGCGTTTCCCTGGCGCGCATCGGTAGGAACAATTAACGGTTGCGCACCGCGTTTCGTGTTCCCCGACGCCGCCTTTCAGTGGCAGGGAAGCACCACCAATCCAAGCGATCTCAACAATCAGGACCTCCTCACGGTGGGAAGGCAAACGACCGTACACGAAGATACCTGGCTGGTACGGATTGACCACAAGATCAGTGACAAAACTCTACTTTACGGTCGGGCGCAGCGTGATATCAGCTTGTGGAACGCGCCGGCTAGTTTCTCGGGGAGCGTCCCTGGGGACAATCAGGCAATCATCAATCATCCGGCAAATTACATGATCGCGCTGCAACACACCTTCACCCCAACCCTGCTCAATGAGGGGAAGTTCTACATCAATCGCTCGCCCTTCCACAACCCGGGGGGAAGCATATTGCCGTTCGCTGTCAGCAGCAACGATTTCGTCACACTGAACAATACGAGTACGGATGTCGAAGTGGGGTCGACCTTCGGTTTCGTTGACAATCTGACATGGACTCACGGGCGTCACACGTTCAAGGGCGGCATGGAATATCGGCGGGTCCGGCTGAATCAGGGGCAGACCTCAAACAATGTTCTTACCTTCGGGGACGACTATTCGATCGCGCAGGCCTCGCTCAGCAATATCAACTATATCGCCCCCTGGTGCTGCCACGGTCTGCGCCGCAACTTCTTTATGCCGTATTTCCAGGATGAATGGAAAGTCACTCCGACCTTCACTCTCACGGCTGGGGTGCGATATGACTATTACGGCCAAGCCCACGAGGCGACCAACCGTACGACCGTGTTTGACCTCAATGTGTTTCACGGCGTGTGTCTGGGTACCGGTTCGTTTAACCTAGCGCCGAGCCCGGGACCGATTAATACCCCGCCGTGCCCAGCCAATCCATCTTTGTACAATCCCAGCTACGTGAACTTTGATCCTCGGTTTGCACTGGCTTGGGCGCCCAGCGCGCTGCATGGGAAAACGGTGGTTCGCACAGGTTTTGGCATCTATCATGGCGCAGCGCAGAATGATGATTTGAATGCCGGACTGGAAAGCGACACCTTCCGCATTCTGGTCAACAACTTCAACCCGGCGCCATCTTGTCCGACCCCCTGCCCCAACTTGGAGTCTCAGTTTTTACAGCAGGACCCCACGTTTTCGGGATTGAGCAGCGCCAGCAAGCAGGCCAACCACCCGCGGGCATTGCAGCGTGAAGGACGGCGAGATTTATATGTGGAAACCTGGGGTATGACCATAGAGCATCAGTTGCCAGCGAGTTTCACGGCTTCGGCTCAATATCTCGGCAGCCACGGCGTGCACCTCTTCTCGCGAGGCGCAGTAAACCTGTGCACCGAACCGGTCACGTTTAATCCCGCTGACGGCGACTGCTTCCGGACCTTGGACCCATATTACCCAGCCGGAAACCCTTTCGGTTCCGTCGATTACAAAAGCGACATTGGGGCCAGCAACTATAATGGCCTGAACTTGTCACTGGAGCGCGCCTTTAAAGACGGTTTTTCTTTTCAGGCCCGGTACACCTGGTCGCACTCGATCAACGACGGGTCAGTCGGCGGCGGAGAATCAACCGGACCAGAGAATGTGAATTGCTTGGCATGTGATTACGGTCCCAGTATTTTCGACATTCGCCACAATGTCGCCGTAAATGCTGTGTATGAACTACCCTTTGGTCCGGGCAAGACCTTTCTGAACGATTCGGGCGCGTTGGGCAAAATCGTGGGAGGCTGGCAATTCAGTAGCATCGGTGTTTGGCATACCGGACATCCCTTGACCGTTCAGATGGACCTAAGCGGGTCGATCAGCGATCCGTCCTCACCATTCAACGGACTCCCCTACACCTACCTTCTGCCTGACGGCAATGACCAGACCAACCAGCGGCCGGATGTTATTCCAGGAGTTCCGTTGACCCTTCCGGGCGCGGGACACAATGGTGTGCCTCTTATCAATGCAGCCGCTTTTCAGGCTCCGCCAGTCGATGCCAATGGCAACTTCACGCGCTTTGGCGATGAATCCAATGGCATGATTCGGGCTCTCGATAGCTGGCAGATCGATATGGCACTGACCAAGGAAACAAAACTTACAGAGCGCGTGGCAATGGAGTTTGCCGTGCAAGCGTTCAATATTTTCAACCATGTTCAATTGGGCGATCCCGGACAGCTTACTCTCAGCTACGCTCCTGGATCAGGCCCAACGAATCTGACGGCGCCCGGCAACTTTGGAATTATCAGCACCACGGTGAACTTCAACAACAACAATGACAATGCCGCGTCTCCGAACACCGGTACCGGTCTGCCGCGGCAGCTGCAGTTCATGGTGCGCTTCAAATTCTGATTGCGGTTGCAGGTAAATTTCAGGGATTTCTTTAAAACCTTGCCGGAGGATGAACTCATGCTCAATCGTGTGCTCCACCGCTCGACTATTTTGATTCTGAGTTGCGCCTTTCTGGTGTCTGCCGCTGGCGCCGCCGAATACTCCGTCACCAGAAAAATTCCCATTCCCGGTCAGGGTAGCTGGGACTATCTCACGATTGACGGAGACGCCCGTCGGCTATATGTATCTCACGGAACTCAGGTCGAGGTGCTCGACGTAGACTCCGGCGGGATCGTCGGAAAAATCGAAAATACGCAGGGTGTGCACGGAATAGCCATCGCACCGGACATCGGCCGTGGATTTGTTAGCAACGGACAGTCCTCCACGGTGACGATCTTCGACTTGAAAACTCTCAAGACGATCGCAGAAGTACCTACTGGGAAAAAGCCGGACGCAATCATCTATGATCCGGCGACCACCAGGGTTTTCGCCTTTAACGGAGGCAGCAACAGTGCTACGGTGATCGAGGGCAAGGACGGAAAAGTGGCAGGCACGATTAATCTCGGCGGCGGTCCCGAATTCGCGGCTGCGGACGGCAACGGCTACGTCTACAATAACCTCGAGGATCAAAGTCTGGTTCTGAAGATCAACTCTCGTACTCTGAAAGTTGAGCAGCGCTGGCCCACGGCCCCGTGCGCTTCGCCTTCCAGCATGGCGATCGACCGGGCCAATCGCAGATTGTTTGTCGGCTGCCGCAGCAAGGTCATGGCGGTGATGAACGCGGACACCGGCCAAGTCGTGGCAACGCTACCGATAGGCGATCACGTGGATGCCACAGCTTTCGACGGCGAGACGCGGCTGATTTTCAATTCCAACGGGGAAGGCACGGTGACTGTGATTCGCCAAGAGAGTCCGGACAAGTATTCCGTTGCCGAAACAGTGAAGACTCTACCGCGCGCCAAGACCTCTGCCCTCGATCAAAAAACGCATCAACTATTTCTGTCGACTGCCGAGTCGGGTCAGTTTGAAGTGCTAGTGGTAGGAAAGTAAACAATCGATGAAGAATTGCCACAGATTTTCGGTAGTCTTGGTTTTTCTCGGCTGCGTAGCCTGTACGAGATCCCACTCGCAGATGCAGGCGGTGGAAAATAAACCGGTTGCTCTGCAAGCGCAAGTGGAGAACCCCTTTCGTTTCGTCGCCTATGGCGATTCGCGCTTTCATGATCCCAAGGACACGGAAGCCGCCAACCCTGCCGTACGCCAGGCACTGGTGCAAGCCATCGCGGAGCTTAAACCGGCGTTTATCACCCTTACGGGAGACATCGTCTACAACGGCTACGACGTCAATGACTGGAAAGTCTGGGACAGTGAGACCAGCATTTGGCGCGAGAAAAAGATTCCCGTTTACCCGGTGCTGGGCAATCATGATCTGCACGGGAGTGAGAACGTCGCCCTGGCGAATTACTTCCAGCGCTTTCCCGATCTGAAGAACAGCCGGTACTACTCAGTGCGCGCAGCTAACACGCTGATGCTGGTGCTCGACAGCTCGCTCGACGAAACTTCCGGGCCGCAGGGTCAATGGCTAGCCCAAGCACTGGATACGCTGCCGGCAGATGTTGATTTCGTGTTCATCGTGCTCCACCATCCTCCATACACAAGTTCCTCTGACGAGAAAAAATATGGCGGAGGGCATTCGGCGCGCAATTCCGAGCAGATGCTTGGGAAAATGTTAGAAACCCGCCAACCCCATACGAATGCCCGTTTTGTTGTCTTCTCCGGACACGTACATAATTACGAACGCCATGAGCACGGCGGTGTTACCTATTTTGTTTCGGGTGGAGCGGGAGCTCATGCCTATCCAATTGAGCGTGCGCCCGGCGACCCTTTCCAAAGCAAAGAGATCAACTACCACTACTTGCTTATCGAGGTGGATCGACACCATCTGAAGATCACCATGAATCGCCTCGACCTCAGCAGCGGGAAGCCGGTCTGGACTCAACCGGACTCCATTGAGATCACGCAGGCTGTTCCGGCATCCCCTCGAGCTGCCAGTGCTCATTAGTTCGGCTGCGTGGGAATCGCGCGGTATTAGCGCTCGCTTTCCGGAGTGTTGCGCCTTTTAGCAAAGGCAAGATCGGGGGGGCGCGATCCGCCCCCACGAGCCAGGAAGACCGACAACTTCGGTTTAGCCGATCCAAACAACCGCGACAGCACGAAGTCGACGGCTTTCTTTTTCGCCGACCTCAGGCAAGGTCATAGCGATCAAGGTTCATCACCTTGTTCCACGCCGCCGCGAATTGCTTTACAAACGCCCCTTTCGAGTCGTTAGACGCATAGACTTCTGCGAGGGCGCGGAGCTGAGAGTTCGAACCGAAGACAAGATCGGCGCGGGTGGCGGTCCACTTGACTTTGCCGGTCGCGCGATCGCGTCCCTCATACACCCCTTCGGATGTAGAGGGCTCCCACTTCGTATGCATGTTGAGCAGGTTGACGAAGAAATCATTCGTCAGTGTCTCGGGCCGGTTGGTGAAGACGCCGTGTTTGGCATGCCCGAAGTTCGCATTCAGGGCGCGCATCCCGCCGATGAGAACTGTCATCTCTGGAGCAGTCAGTGTCAGCAACTGCGCCCGATCCACCAGCAACTCCTCAGCCGACAGCACCTGCCCGCTGCGGAGATAGTTGCGGAACCCGTCCGCGATCGGCTCCATTACGGCGAATGAGTGCACGTCGGTCTGCTCCTGCGAGGCGTCCGTGCGTCCCGGCGTAAAGGGAATCTTCACCTCGTGTCCGGCCTTTTTCGCAGCTTCCTCGATGGCTGCGTCGCCACCGAGAACGATCAGGTCAGCCAGCGAGACCCTCTTTCCCTTACTGCCGTTAGTCTGGGCGCTGTTGAACTCCTTCTGGATCGTCTCCAGCTTCTGCAGAACTTTCGACAGCTCGGCGGGCTGGTTCACTTCCCAGTCCTTTTGCGGTGCAAGGCGAATGCGCGCCCCGTTTGCCCCACCACGCTTGTCGGAACCGCGAAACGATGCCGCCGACGCCCAGGCTGTCGTGACCAGTTGGGAGATCGACAGTCCGGACTTGAGGATCTTCGCCTTCAGAGCAGCAATGTCCTTCTCCCCTATCAATTTATGATCCACGGCGGGAACAGGATCTTGCCAGACCAGGGTCTCCTTCGGAACGAGCGGGCCAAGGTAGCGCGCGATCGGTCCCATGTCACGGTGCGTCAGCTTGAACCACGCTCGCGCAAACGCGTCGGCGAACTGATCCGGATGCTCGTAGAAGCGCCGTGAAATCTTTTCGTAAGCTGGGTCGAACCGCAAGGCGAGGTCCGTAGTCAGCATCGAGGGCGCATGACGCTTCGACGGATCGTGCGCATCCGGCACTGTACCTTTGCCTGCGCCATTTTTCGGTGTCCACTGATGTGCACCGGCCGGACTCTTTGTGAGTTCCCAATCATATTTGAACAGGTTGGTGAAGAAGTTGTTGCTCCACTTCGTAGGCGTCGTGGTCCAAATGACTTCCAGGCCGCTGCCGATGGTGTCAGCACCACAACCTTTGCCAAATTTATTCTTCCACCCCAAGCCTTGATCCTCGATGTCGGCACCTTCTGGTTCGTTGCCCACGTACTGAGCGGGAACGGCAGCGCCGTGGGTTTTGCCGAAGGTGTGTCCGCCGGCAATGAGTGCAACGGTTTCCTCGTCATTCATCGCCATGCGGGCGAAAGTTTCCCGGATATCCCGCGCTGCGGCAATCGGATCCGGCTTTCCATTCGGCCCTTCCGGATTCACGTAGATCAGGCCCATCTGCACAGCACCGAGCGGATTCTGAAGATCACGATCGCCGCTATAGCGCTCGTCCGCCAGCCACGTGCCTTCAGGTCCCCAATAAATTTCCTCTTCGGGCTCCCACACGTCCGCACGCCCGCCGCCAAAACCGAATGTCTTGAAGCCCATCGATTCGAGTCCGACGTTGCCGGCGAGAATCATGAGGTCGGCCCAGGAGATTTTCCGCCCGTACTTCTGCTTGATCGGCCACAGCAGCCGGCGTGCCTTGTCGAGGTTCACGTTGTCCGGCCAGCTATTCAGCGGCGCGAAGCGCTGCTGCCCAGATCCAGCACCGCCGCGGCCGTCGCCAATGCGGTACGTGCCCGCGCTGTGCCACGCCATTCGAATGAACAGCGGTCCGTAGTGTCCAAAGTCGGCCGGCCACCACTCCTGCGAATCCGTCATCAAGGCATGCAGGTCCTTGACCACGGCATTCAGGTCGAGCGTCTTGAACTCTTCCGCGTAATTGAATTCCTTGCCCATCGGGTCGGACTTTGGGGAATGCTGGTGCAGGATGTTCACGTTCACCTGATTCGGCCACCAGTCAACGTTCGTGTGGGATTTGCGAGCGCCGTGCGCTACTGGGCACTTCGATTCGGCTAAGGTGCTTTTGTCTTTCGTTTCGGGGACAACACTCCCCGATGAAGTTGCGAGTGTATTTTCCATATGATTTCCTCCTTTGAATCTTGCCTTGATACTGCGTTAAGAAAAACTACTTTTTGGCGCTGCAGCGCCGACAGAGGCCAAACACCTCGATCAACGGCTGCGTCAGATCAAAGCCGTCCGGCAGTTGCCGGGACAGCCTTTTGAAATCGATAAACTCTCCTTCGATGTCCTGCACCGATTTGCAACTGGAGCAGACCAGGTGATGATGCGGTTCGAGATTGCCGTCCACACGCAACGTGGGCGCATGCGGAGTGACCTCTCGCAGCAACCCGCACTCGATGAAAAGCCGCAGATTGTTGTAGACGGTGGCGAGAGAAATGGATGGAACGCGGCGCCGGACCGCGGCGTAAACGTCTTCCGGGGAATAGTGTCCATGGGCAGCGATGACGGCCTCATAAACCACCTGACGCTGGTGCGTGACCGCCAAACCGTGCTTCGCGGCCAGCTCACGGAACTGTTCATGGGTGAGGCGCATGATTATCGGATGAGAATCATTATAAAACAATCGGAAGCAGTGTCAACCGAAATCTTTCCTCAGACATCGAATAGGGAGGGTGGTCGCTAGACCAGACTGCGGCTCAGCTACCACGAGCAGCATCGGGAACCCGCTGAATGGATTGTCGGCAAATAAGGAATGAGCTGATGCCACCGTACCGCGCTTAGTCATGATAAGTGGCGCTGGAGGGAAGCGTGAAGCAGAACGTCCCCGAAGCCCGTTTCTGCCAAGCAATGGAAGTCGATGGGTTGGTGGTTGGAGGCGCGTTTTCCAGGTCCCTATCACCGGAAAGTGCTTGCCCTCAGGCGAAATTTGTTGGGAAGGTTGATCAGTGTGCAACTGCTCCGCGGAAGTACAAATCCTTCCGCACAGGCTACTTCAATCCCTTGACCACGTAAGCCTGCGACAGGATTTGGGAATAGAGGTAGACGTAGGCACTTCCATCGCTGGAAAAAAGCATGCTGCCAGCATTCGCTCCCGTAGGCAGGGAATCCCCAAAGGTTTTCCAGACGTCCATTTTCCCAGTGGTCACGTTGGCGCGAAAGATTTTCACGGTGCGCTCGTGGGAGTGACTTTCAACCACATACACTGAGGCTCCATCCGCCGCCCAGCCAGTCACGTAGTAGCGGGAGTCAATTCCCGGGAGCGGGCGCAGGCCGCCTCCCTCCAACGGCCAGATGCCCCATTTACCGTCAGGCCCTAGCACCACGAAGCTGCGGCCGTCAGGGGATAGAAGCGTCCCTGCAACGCCTTCGGGCGTAATCGGCTTGGCATTGCCATTGCTTAAATCGACCAGGTAATCGCGCGCTCCGTGTCCCGCCTCGATTCCCGCCGCCAGCAACTGTTTGCCGTCTGTCAGATAACGGACCTGAGTGTAGTCGACGTTGTCATGGGTCAACTGCCGGGCTTCACCGGCGCCGGTCGGAACCACGCTCAGCGGACCACCCTTGGCAGGCTTTGTAATGACCCACTTGCTATCCGGAGAAATTGCTAGGCCTCTGCCTTCCCCGATCCGCACTGGAGGCGAGCCATTCGTATCGCGCAGAAATACGGTGTAATTGGGACCGCCTCCGTCGGCTTCCTCGTCGAAAAGAATCTTCTTTCCGTCGCGGCTGATGTCGCCCGGAATCGCCCATCCCAACCAGCCCAGTTCCCGTTCCTCTTTACCGCCAGGAGGCACGCCACGCAGTCCAATGCGTTTCTGATTAGTAAGGATCAGGAGCATTCCGTTACGTATGTCTTGCAGCCACATCCCTCCCGGAACATTGGTAATGGTTCGCAGCTTTCCTGCCAACGTTACTCCGCGCAGGTTTTGTGCCGCGCCCGTATCGGAGGAGGTAAACCAAATCTCATCGCCTTTGGGAGACCACACAATCCCCTGCGCAGAAATCCATCCCGACGAAAGTTTCTTCTCGTGTCCCTGCATGTCCACGACCGCGATTGAGCCTTGGTCATCACCAGCGGGATTCTCGTGATCGGCAAAGGCGATCCACCGGCCGTCAGGAGAGATTTTCGGATGACTGAACCAATTGATGCTGTCCAATAACACATGGCCAATCGGATACTCGAGGCGCCAGTGGCTGTTCTCGGGGACAAAACGAACTACGGCCATGTTGTCGCCGTCCGCTGACCAGTCGGCATCCTGCACGTTTTCCAACACTTCGCGCGGCGTACCTCCGCCCAGCGGAACCCGGGCCAGAGTGCCGATGCGGGCATATCCATTAAGGAATACGGTATTGAGCCGGACGGCAAGCTCTCCACTTTTGGAGATCGCCAGCAGCTCTGCCTGTTTCAGCCCGAGTTCGCGGGAGACGGTGTCATCCGTGCGCGCCAGGTAAAGCTGAAAGTCGCCGCCATCCCACGACGCGCTATAAACAATGCTGCCATCGGGCGTGTAGCGCGCGTTGCCGATGGAACCGGTACGGAATGTGATCTGCTTGTACTCCGCTAGGGGTGGGGCACCCTTGCCTCGCCCCAACCACCAACCCAGGCCAAGCATAGCTGCGGCGAGGACGATCACACCCGCAGCGGCCGCTAACTGACGACGCGAGCTCCCCACGCTGGCTTGTTGTACCGCAGCTTGCGCACCAGACTTGGTAGCGGCGGAAACGTCGGTCAACGCTTCGAGGTCGAACGCGAGGTCTCCCGCCGACTGGAAACGCTGCGCGGGATGCTTTTCCAGGCAGTGCCGCACAATTCTTTCCAGGCCTGGGGGAACGTTGCGCGCGGTTTCGGAAAGCTCCGGCGTTTCTTCCTTGAGGATCGCGCTCATGGTGTCGGCCGGCGTCTCGCCGTGGAAGGCCCGCTTGCCCGAAATCATCTCGTAAAGGATCGCGCCAAAGGAAAAAAGGTCGGAACGGTGATCGGCCGATTTTCCGCGGACCTGCTCCGGCGACATGTAACCGGCGGTGCCCATGACTACGCCAGCGTCGGTTGCCACTTGCACGGTTGGAGCGTCTCCGCTGCCATCGTTCGTTTGGGGTCCCGTCAGCTTGGCTAAACCGAAATCGAGAATCTTGACCCGGTTGTCGCTGGTTAGAAATAAGTTTTCCGGCTTCAAGTCGCGATGCACGATCCCTTTGTCGTGCGCCGCCGCCAGCCCCCGCGCCACTTGTAATGAGTAATCGACCACTCTGCGGATGGGCAGCGGGCCGTTCCGCAGCCGTTCGCGAAGGGTCTCGCCTTCCAGCAATTCCGAGACGACATAAGGCGCGCCTTGCTCCTCGCCGATGTCGAAAATGGAAAGAATATTGGGATGGTTGAGTGCCGCCGCCGCCCGCGCTTCTTGCGCGAAGCGCTGCAGGCGGTCGCGATCCGCAGAGAACGACGTGGGCAGAACCTTGATCGCAACCGTGCGGTTCAACCGAGAATCGTGGGCACGATACACCTCGCCCATACCTCCCGCACCCAGCAGGGACTGGATCTCGTAGGGCCCAAGTTTCATGCCAGAGGTTAGTGCCATGAGTGCACGCAATTATAGCCTGCGCGCTGCGCTTGGTAACTCGAATCCGCCACTTCTGGATGATCATTTTCTGGATAGATCATTGGCTACACGGAAGTGATGACGACTTCGCGTTACGACTCGCTGTAGCCATCGTCCAGTAACGCAAGCGATTTTCGCAAGTGTTGATGCGTCCGCAAATAGCTGGTGAATTACGAGCTAACCTTCCGTAATCCGGTTAAGTAAGAGTTGCCGACAACACACCCAGAATTATTGCCATCCGCGTGCAACGTGCTGCACAGGCTATAATTGCGCCCACGCATGGCTCTGACCTCTGGCACGAAACTTGGCCCCTACGAAATCCAGTCTCCCCTCGGCGCGGGTGGGATGGGTGAAGTCTATCGCGCGCGTGATACGCGCCTGGGGCGCGATGTGGCCATTAAGGTTTTGCCTGCCCACTTGTCTTCCAATCCTGATCTAAGGCAGCGCATGGAGCGCGAGGCGCGCTCGATTTCCTCGCTGAATCACCCGAACATCTGCACCTTGCACGACATTGGCTCGCAGGATGGCGCGGATTTTCTGGTCATGGAGCATCTGGAAGGCGAGACTTTGGCCGACCGGCTGCACCGCGGCGCGATGCCGATTGAAGAAGCTCTGCAGACCGCGATCAAGATTGCCGATGCTCTGGACAAGGCGCACGCCCGCGGAATCGTGCATCGCGACCTGAAGCCCGCCAACATCATGATAACCAAGAACGGGCCCAAGCTCATGGATTTCGGCTTAGCGAAGCCAGCACCGGGACTAAGTTCCGGGTCCAATGCCAGCCCTTTAACTCCGAGCACGCCAACCATGAGCGTGGCTGCGCTCAGCGGTTCCGCTTCTCCGCTGACGCAGAAGGGAACGGTGGTTGGAACCTTCCAGTACATGGCGCCGGAAGTGCTGCAGGGCGCGGAAGCCGATGCGCGGTCGGACATTTTCAGTTTCGGCTGCGTGCTCTACGAAATGTTCACCGGGCGGCGTGCTTTTGTGGGGAAATCACAGTTCAGTGTGCTGGGAGCAATTCTCGATAAAGAACCGGATCGCATTTCGGTCGTGATGCCGAGTTCACCGCCGCGGCTTGATGAAACCGTATGGCGCTGCCTGGCGAAGAATCCCGAGCAACGCTACGGGTGCATGCACGATGTCAGGATTCAACTGGAAGCCTTGGCGGAGGCGGGCCCGCAGGCTGCAGTCGCAGAAGCAGACCAATTGAAGCCGGCCCCGTCCGCTACGCGACTGCCCTGGCTGGTCGCGGGCATTGCGGCGCTCATCGCAGTGAGTGTTGGGGCAGCGTATTTATTCCAGGCACCCAGGCCGATGCCCATAGTGCGCGCCTCCATCTTGCCTCCGGAGGGGATGTCCTTCGTGAACATGTCGCTGACCGCGGGTCCGGCAGTGCTTTCCCCTGACGGCACGCGTCTGGCCTTTACCGCGCGCGATGACAAGGGCAAGGTTCTGTTGTACGTCCGGCCGTTGACTTCTCTCACCCCTCTGCCACTGACTGGAACCGACGATGCCATGTATCCCTTCTGGTCTCAGGACAGCCGCGAGATTGGCTTCTTCGCTGCAGCCAAGCTGAAGAGGATTAACGCCGGCGGAGGGCCTCCTCAAAACGTTTGCGATGCCGCCAACGGGCGCGGAGGCGCGTGGAGTCAACAGGGGATAATCCTGTTTACGCCGTCCGCCTCGGCTCCACTTTCGCGGGTGTCTGCAGCCGGCGGAACTCCAGAACCGGCCTCGAAGCTGGATGCCTCTAACGGCGAAACGAGCCACCGCTGGCCCTCCTTCCTGCCCGATGGCAAACACTTTTTGTTTTGGGCGCGCAGTTCGCGTGGCGCCCAGGAGGGTGCGCTATATGTCGGTGAGCTGGGATCCTTGCAGGCAAAGCGGCTCGCGAAGAGTCCGTTTATGGGCCTGTATGCCTCTGGCCATCTCCTGTTCGTGCGTGACCAGACCCTCATGGCGCAAGACTTCAACTCGCGCCGCATGGAACTGAACGGCGACCCTGTGCCTGTCGCGGAGCACGTA
The DNA here is from genome assembly GCA_963762385.1 of uncultured Acidobacteriota bacterium. GTDB lineage: Bacteria > Acidobacteriota > Terriglobia > Terriglobales > Acidobacteriaceae > JABDBE01. The sequence goes on from CAVXKN010000005.1 coordinate 133,116, forward strand.
GCCATCAATTTAGCCACGAGCCTTCCACTATTTTCTGCATCACAGACCGGAACTCTGATCTATCAGGTGGGTGAAACAACGGGCAGCTGGAATCTTTTATGGTTCGATCGCGACGGCAAACCCACCGGCTCTATCCCCAGGTCTGACTTCTACGTTGGGCCCAGACTCTCGCCTGACGGTAACCGTCTCGTAGTGGACCTCTTCAACGGAACTAATGGGACGGGCGATATATGGATTTTCGACTTGGCGCGGGGAACCAGCACACGGCTCACTTTCGGCCCCGCTAGTCAGGGTTCCCCGGTATGGACGCCCGACGGGAAAACGGTTTTTTATTCATCGAATCCGAAGGGCGCGTCTCACATCTACGCCAAGTCCGCCGATGGCAGTGGCGCCGAGCGCCTGCTATTGGAAACCAGTGACGTCAGCGAGTACCCAGAAGCCTCCTCGCCCGACGGACGCTATCTCCTCTATACCCGAAAGGTCAGGTGAGACCTCGTACCACATTTGGGTGCTTCCATTGTTTGGCGACGGCAAGCCATTTCCCATCGTGCAAACCGCTTTTGAAGAAAGGGACCCGCAGATCTCACCCGACGGGAAATGGATGGCATACCACACCAATGAGTCCGGCCGAAGGGAAGTCTACATCACCGCTTTTCCCGGCGGAGGCGCGAAGTGGCAGGTCTCGACTAACGGTGGAACCTCGGCTAAATGGCGCAGAGATGGCAAGGAACTATTCTTTCTCGATCCTGCCGACAAGATTGTGGCCGTCGACGTGACTGCTTCGGGCAACGCTGTTCAACTTGGGGTGCCTCATGAATTGTTTCAGACTGTTGGCATCCAGCGCGAGTATGGACCTTTCGACGTGACCGCTGACGGAAAGAAGTTCTTGCTCAACAGCGGAAATTTGAAAGAAGGCACCGAGCCGATGACGCTTGTGCTCAACTGGCCCGCGGAGTTGAAAAAATAGCCTCGCTGCGGGAGGCACACTCTGCGTGTGCACCCTGTGCACCGGCTGCGACGGTGCTCCCTCACGTTCTGCTGGCACACTGATCGGTTTCCGGATAACGGGCAACCCTTCCCTAATCCTGTAAGGAACGTTTGCCGACTATCCAGGAGTCATCGTCTGCACTAACCAGTCTTGAGGCAGGGCTACAGGCTCCGCCCGCTCGTACCAGAGGCGCCATTCGTTGACGGGCTGCCACTGTGTCCGTAAGATGAAGCGACCCGAAAGCACCTTCTGATGATCGGCCAGACCATCTCGCACTACCGCATCATTGAGAAGCTAGGCGGCGGTGGGATGGGTGTGGTTTACAAGGCGGAAGACACTCAACTCGGGCGCTTCGTGGCGCTCAAATTCCTGCCGGACGATGTCGCCCAGGATCCCCAGGCGCTGGAGCGCTTCCGCCGTGAAGCCCGCGCCGCTTCTGCGCTTAATCATCCCAACATCTGTACGATCCACGAAATCGGAGAATTCCAGGGACGCCCGTTCATTGTCATGGAGCACCTGGAGGGCCGGACACTGCGGGAAACCATCCTTGGCCGGGGGCTCGAAACCGACCGGCTTGTGGACTTAGCGATCGAGATCGCTGACGCCCTTGATGCAGCGCACGCCAAGGGCATCGTTCATCGCGACATCAAGCCCGCGAACCTTTTCGTAACCGACCGGGGCCACGCGAAAATCCTTGATTTCGGGCTGGCCAAGATCAACCTGATGACCAGTTCGAAATCCGGGGCAACCGCCACCCTCAGCGAAGAGCACCTAACCAGCCCCGGCAGCGCCCTCGGGACGGCAGCTTATATGTCTCCGGACCAGGCGCTCGGCAAGGAACTCGACGCTCGTACCGACCTCTTTTCGTTGGGTGCTGTACTCTACGAGATGGCAACGGGCACGCTTGCTTTTCGGGGTGAAACCGCCGCAGGTCTGTTCAACTCCATCCTCAATCAAGCGCCCACACCGCTGCTCCGCCTCAATCCCGAACTTCCTCCGGAAGTCGAACGCATCGTCAACAAAGCTCTGGAGAAGGACCGCGAAGTCCGCTATCAGAGCGCCGCGGAATTGCGCGCGGATCTGAAACGACTGAAGCGGGATACAACTTCCGGAAAGATAACTGCTGCGAGCGCCCCGGCTATGGTCGGCAAATCGCGCTGGCCCTGGATCGCGGGACTGTTGATTGCGATTATCGCGGTTGGCGGGACAATCGTCTGGCTGCGTTCCCCTCTTCCGCCGCCCAGGGTCGTCGCTACCACCCAGCTCACACACGACGGCATACCGAAGGTATCTGTGCTGACGGATGGTTCGCGGCTCTACATTACGGAGACGAGTGGAGCGAGTCAGGTACTGGTGCAGGCATCGAGCGCGGGCGGACAGACTTCGGCCATTCCAAATCCCCTCACGAGCGTCGGCCTAGCCGATATCTCACCAGATCATACCCAGCTCCTGGTGGCGAGCCTCAAAGGCACGATTACGGAAGCGCCGTTCTGGGCTCTCCCTCTTCCATCTGGTCCTCCGCGCCGTATGGCCGATGTTGTGGGTCACTCCGGGGCCTGGTCGCCCGACGGCCGCAAGCTGGCGTTTGCGAAAGGCTCCGATCTGTATTTGGCCAATGCGGATGGAACCGACGCACGCAAGCTAATCACCGTCTCCGGTATTCCCTCGGATCTTCGCTTTTCACCCGATGGCGCTCGCCTTGGCCTCACGATTACGTCTGTCGACGGCAGCTCGACCTCGCTATGGGAGATGCGCCCCGACGGTAGCGGGCTTCATCCCTTATTGCCGAACTGGCATCCGGTACCGTCCGAATGCTGTGGTGTATGGAGTCCCGACGGGCGCTACTACTTCTTTCTCGACTTCACACCGGCCGGGTTCAATCTCTGGGCTCTCCGCGAATCTGCCGGCCTTTTTCAAAGGCGATCTTCCACGCCCTTCCAGCTGACTACGGGGCCGCTGTCGTTTGGCGCCCTGGCGCAGAGTCCGGATGGCAAGAAACTGTTTGTGGCTGGTCGGCAGGCCCGGGGCGAACTGGTCCGGTACGACGCTCGATCCCATCAGTTCGTACAGTTCCTTTCCGGCATCTCGGCTGGCGAACTGGACTTTTCGCGGGACGGCAAGTGGGTAACTTATGTGTCCTATCCCGACTATTCGCTCTGGCGTAGCCGCGTGGATGGCAGCGACCCGTTGCAACTCACCTTCCTCCCGATGGCAGCGGATCTTCCCCGCTGGTCGCCGGATGGTTCCCAAATCGCTTTTGTGGACTCGGAGATTGGCAAACCGCTGAAGCTTTTCTTGGTCTCCGCCCAGGGCGGAACACCTCAGGAACTGCTGCCGGAAACCCGCAATCAGACTGATCCCGCGTGGTCGGCCGACGGGAAACAAATCGCTTTTGGCCGCATCGGCTTCGTTGGAAGCACCGAAAAATTGGCTATCCAGATTGTGGACATCAATGCCCACCAGGTTTCAATGATTCCTGGCTCGGAGGGCCTATTCAGTCCGCGCTGGTCCCCCGATGGACGGTACATTGCTGCACTCCCCGAGGATTCCAAGAAGCTGGTGCTCTTCGACTTCAAGACGGGAAAGTGGTCGGATTGGATCAATGAACCAGAGGCGATCGGGTTCCCTAATTGGTCGCGGGAGGGGAACTACCTTTACTATGACACTATTTCTACCGATCGCCCGACTTACCGGCGTGTTGCTGTGGGACAAACTCGTTCAGAACTCGTCGTCGACTTGAAGGATCAACGCAGGTTTAGCGTCTCACTCATCGGAACCTGGGACGGTCCCGCCCCCAACGGTTCGCCCCTCTTCGTTCGCGACTTGAGTACCGATGAGATCTACTCGCTTGACCTGGAATTACCGTAACCCCAATCCCCCGACATCCCCATCCTGAAGCAAGCCAAAACGGAGTACACGAAGCTGCAGTGGCTGCACGTTAGTACCAAACAGTCATTCGACGGTGCTCTTGTTCACCGATCATTGCGCATGGATATCCACTCGCTAACGATTACGGGCAAACCTTCCCTAACCCGTAAGGTGAGGTTTGCCGACCATCCGTCCAGCACTTCATTCTTTGTTTCCCACAACCCCGTTTCCGAGTTGCCGACCATTCGAGAGCACGATGCGATTGCGGGCGACTTAAACATTCAGGTAGCAATCTTCGCGATGCTCACACGATAGACAGAAAGCGCGATAGCTGCCGCGGTTGCAGTCACTCCTGAATGACCGGCAGTTAGCGAATAGAGCATGATAGGCTTTTTCAAGCCAATTGCTTTGTTGCATGCGAATCGGAAAATCGCGCCGAGGATAAGCCGACTCGTTGAGTGCCATGAAGAAGAAACCGCCGGTTGCTCAGTACGTCGTTCTTGGACTGCTGTTTTTCGCAGACGTGCGCCTATCAAGTGCGCGCCACGATTGCCGCGTTTCCTGGGGTTCTCGACAGGAGCGTTGCAAATTGGCCCTTCATCCCCGGGTATTCGCATGGGGAACCAACTGCGGAGTTTGTCGGGCCAGACGCATACAGCGCCGGCGTCCGCGAGCATGACGTTGTGACAAGCGTAAACGGTCAACCCTTTACCGGCCTGGCTGTGTTCGGCGAGGCCATAGCCAAGGCGAAGCCCGGAGATACACTCGAAATAACCGCGCGGACGCCGGGTTCAGACACTGAGCGCATAGCGACGATTCCGCTCACCACTTCCCCAAGAACCATGAACTGGAAGGTTGCAGTCGTCATCATGCTCAAGGTGGTTCTGCCAGCATTCAGTATTCTGCTGGGATTTTGGGTGGCCTTCGTGCGCCCGCGCGACATCTCTGCCTGGCTGCTAATCGGAGTTCTGTTGGGACTTTGCAGCTTTTATACGTCCGGAACGGAAAGCTGGGGATGCTGGGTTCGCGATTTGGCCGAGTTTTACCGGATGGCATGCAACGGGGCCTGGCCATTTTGCATGTTGTTTTTCGGCTTGTATTTCCCGCAACCGTTTCCGCACAACAGAGCGCAAGGCTGGGTACGGTTGGCGAAATATGTCGTGGCCCCTGTGGTAATCGTCGATGCCATCGTCTCGATTGCAATCCGTATGGGCGAAATGGAGAGCTACGCAACGGTTTCCCGCTTGGCAGTATTCTGGGACAGGTTTGGTTCCATACCGTCCTGGTTCGGTTTGATCGCTATCGGCAGCTTTTTTGCGAGTATCTCTTTTAAGTCGGGGACTGCCGTTTCGCCGGACGCGAAACGGCGATTACGACTTCTGTTTGTCGGCACGACCGTCTCCCTGACGCCGGCTTTGATCTTGATTGTCATTGCCCAAATCAAAAGCGGTGAACTCGAGCAGGTTTTTCCGAAATGGCTGGTGCTAGTCTCGCTGGCGCTGCTGCTTCTTTTCCCTATTACGCGGGCGTACGTGATTGTCGTCCAGCGCGCCTTGGACATGCGCGTTGTCATCCGCCAGGGATTGCAGTACGCGCTCGCCTCTGGCGGAATTCGCGTCTTGCAGGTGGCCTTGACGGCTGGGATACTCTTCGGCGCGATCGACCTGACGATCTCGCACGGGGGCCTGGCACAAAAGATGTCAATGATTGCTTTGGGCGTCTTCCTCGTTCTCATCTTGAGGCGTGCTGCCGTTCGTCTGCGCAAATGGATCGACCACCGTTTCTTCCGGGACGCCTATGATGCCGAGCAAATCCTCGAAGCCCTCGGCGATGAGGTACGCACCATCGTCGAAAAACGCCCGCTCCTGGAAAGAGTCGCGACCAGAATTGCCGAGTCTCTCCACATCCCGCGCGTCGCCGTGCTCCTCGAAGACGCGGGTTTTTACCGGCCGACGTTTGCGCTTGGCTTCGCGGGTGCCCTGGACGTTGCTTTGGCCGATTCCGGCGCTACAGTTGGCCTCCTTAGACAAGGGGCCGGACCTGAGCGTGTTTATTTCGACGACGAAGAATCCTGGGTGAACGACTCGGCGCTGTCAGAAAACGAGCGCCGCAACCTTAATCTCTCTCCAGCCGCAATTGTTGCTTCCTCTCATTGCTAAGCACGATCTGCTCGGAATCATCAGCCTCGGCGAAAAGCGATCCGAAGCGCCGTACTCCGGCACGGATCTGCGTCTCTTGAAATCCGTTGCCACGCAAACCGCCCTTGCTCTCTCGAATGCCGAACTAACCTCAGCTATCGCTGTGGAAATTGGTCGCCGCGAAAAGTTGAACCGCGAGATCGAAATTGCCCGCGAAGTGCAGGAGCGCCTCTTCCCCCAGAGATTGCCGGAGATTGCCGGCCTCGACTACTTCGGCCGCTGCCGCACTGCTCTCGGTGTTGGCGGCGACTACTACGATTTCCTCGCTCTGCCGGATGGCAAGCTTGGCGTTGCCCTTGGCGACGTCTCCGGCAAAGGCATCGCCGCCGCTCTCACCATGGCCAGCCTTCAAGCTTGCTTGCGCGCGGACGCCATGCGCGCCGGCAACGATATCGCGGGACTCATCACTCGCGTCAACCAGATGCTCTACGACTCTTCCACCGAAGGCCGCTATGCCACGCTCTTCTATGCGCAGTACGATCCTGTCACTCGCAGCCTCAGGTATGTGAACGCCGGTCATTGCCCTCCGATATTGGTCCGGAGCGCCTCGAAGAATGGCCGTGTGGAACGTCTCGATCAGGCAGGCGGAACCGTCGTGGGTTTATTGAAGGATTGTGCTTACGAACAATCCGAAGCCTCCTTGGCACCAGGCGACTTGCTAGTGATCTACACCGACGGCTTCAGTGAAGCGATGAACCCCGATCTCGCCGAATGGGGCGAAGAGCGATTGCTCGAGTCGATCGTCGGCTGCGCCGGCCTCCCCGCTCGAGGCGTCATTACCCGGATCATGCAGGCAGCCGACGCATTCGCCGCAGGCGCGCCCCAGAGCGACGACATGACACTGGTAGCACTTCGCGTGATCGATCACCCAGTTTAGCTCGGTGGTTATCTTAGCCTGGAGCCCATTAAGCAGCGGGTCATAATTCCCGTTCTGGGAAGTTGCAAGCTCCAGTGACGCTGGCGAGCGATTCTGGTCGGATCACGGGCAACTCTGACGCAACCCGATTAGGTGAGGCTTGCCGACAAGACGGGAATGAACGACTACAAGCCCGTTTCCTGTTTGCCGACAAGCTGAGAATTGATCGGGCGACGCGCTGGTTAACAAGGTCAATTGTGGTCTTGACAGGCATTAGAGTACGGTCGTACTCTAACGTCATGCGATACTCGGTGAAACACAAAGCGCAGAACCACGAGAATATTCTTTCCGTGGCCGCTCGCTCCTTCCGCGAGCATGGCGGAAGCAGTGGCATCGGAGCGGTGATGAAGAAGACTGGCCTTACGAAAGGGGGCTTCTACCGGCATTTCAGGAGCAAGGACGACCTCTTCGTTGGTGCGGTGGCACGAGCGGTCGACGAGGCGGGAAGGGGCATGGTGGAGGTTGCAAAGTCCGCGCCCGAAGGTCAGGCTCTGCGGGCCATCATCGAACGCTATCTAAGCGCGAGCCACGCGAAGTCGCTGGGAACGGGTTGCCCGCTCTCCGCCCTCGGGCCGGAGTTCGCACGAAAGCCATTGTCAGTGCGGAAACGGATTGAGGCGTTGCTGGAAGAGTATCGGGAACGGCTATTGCCGTTTATTCCTGGTCAGACGCGAGAAGAACAACTAACGAAGTGCAGGTTGCTGTTTCCCAGTATGGTGGGGGTGTTGATGATGGCCCGCGTTACCTCGTCTCCTCAAAGACGTGACCAGATGTTGATGGAGGCGAGGAACTTCTTCATAAAGTGCTTCGCTGAAGAGTAAACGTTTTGTCCGGAAGAATACGATTCGTGCTCTCTTTTGAGCAATGGAACCATACCAAACAGACCACGGATGAAGTCGATTCGACAGAACGGAAATGAGAGTGGAAACGATATAAGCGAGTAAGGAGAAGAACCACCGTGACGGGCGACCCGATTTGGATGAAATCTCTGCTGGCGGTCCACGTGACGGCCGGTTTCGGTGCCTTTCTGCTTGCTCCCGTAGCGCTGATGACTGCCAAGGGCGGCAAACAGCATAAGCAGTGGGGAATGGTTTACCTGTGGTGCATGGGCCTGGTGGCGGTGACCGCGCTGCCAATGGCATTGTTCCGGCCGGTGCTGTTCCTGGCGCTGGTAGCGATTCTGTCTTTTTATCTCGCGTTCACTGGCTATCGCGTGCTGAAACTCAAGAGTCTCGCCGGCGGCAACGCGCAGCCTGTGGATTGGATCGTGACCAGTGCTTGTTTCTTTTCTTCTGCGGCGCTGTTCTTGCTAGCCCTGTTGCGTCCGGGGCTGGTGCAGCATATGGGCATTGTGGCGATTTTGTTCGGTGCCTTGGGCATGCGCGCATCAGGAATGCACGTGCTCAGCTTCGTGCGCAAGCCCGCGGACAAGATGTCTTGGTTGTACCAGCACTTTCAGCATTTCATTGCCAGTTACATTGCGGCATGGACGGCGTTTAGCACGGTGACGCTGCCGCAACTCTTCGGCCACACTCTGTGGTTGTGGATCTGGCCGTCGGCCATCGGTGTGCCCGCCATCCTCCTGACGACGGCTTATTACAAGCGGAAATTCACCCCGCGCGAGCGAGCAGTGACCACGGTTGCGGTGTAAGACCGACAGCATCCCGCCGCCCCTAGCCGACGATGGTGCGAAAGCTGGCGGCACAGGGCAGAGCTCGCGGTCGCGATACCGATCACGAGGAATATGTTG
>CAVXKN010000006.1:0-2004263 GCA_963762385.1 uncultured Acidobacteriota bacterium
ATCCGCGATATCGCAACTGTCGATCTCAGCGGAGAAGCCTGAGGGCCTCAAGGATACGGGCCATACGGCCGAGGGCAGTCCTCAGGGACTGCTTCTCGCATCCGCGAAATCTCTGCCTCTCAGGGTGAGCACTCTTGCTCAGACGACTCTCCCCTGGCGTGCTACCGTTGAGGCGTGCTTCCAAGTTGCGCATCATGGACCCAACATCTTGGCAAGCCCACAAAGCAGAAAACGTTTACGTTCAACCTGCATGCAAGAACTGTATGACAGCGGTTCTCAACAAAAAAAGGATATCCGACCCGTGACTCGAATTCCCTTTGACCGTATCCTTTTTGCGACTGATTTTTCACCAGCCTCGACCGTAGCGCTGCCCTACGCCGCAGCCATCGCTCGACACTTTGGCGCAAAGCTATATCTGGCATATGTGATTCCCCCGGATGCGTATGACTTGATTCCAGTGGACGAGCGAGACCCTGCCCTGGAAAATATACGGGCTCACGCGGAAGAACAGATGGCCGCGGTGCGAGCAACGCCGCTTCTCACAGGACTTTCGCACGAGGTGCTTGTCGATCACGGGGTTGTTTGGCCGGTGCTCTCGGCAATGACGGAAAAGCACGAAATCAATTTGATTGTGATCGGTACTCACGGTCGACGCGGTGTCGAAAAGATGCTGCTGGGATCGATTGCCGAGGAAATCCTGCGGTGCGCGCAACGTCCGGTGTTAATGGTTGGGCCAGAAAGTTCGGTAGCCCCGAAAACAGAGGCCCGGCTAAGGCGCATTCTTTACGCAACGGATTTCTCCCCGGAATCCGAGCCGGCGATGCATTATGCGTGCGCTTTAGCCAAGGAATATAACGCCGCGCTTTTCTTCTTACACGTCGCCGAGGATGTCTGGCGAGAGCCGCTCTCAACCAGGATGCAGGCCGCCGACTTTTTCCGCCTGCGCCTGACGGAAAAACACTGGGCATTGGAAGAAGGGGCCGCACCGGAGTTCCACGTTGAGTTTGGTGTGCCCGCCGAATTCATCTTGGAGACCGCCGGCAAGTTACAGATCGAACTGATCGTGCTGGGTGTGCGCGGTACTCGCTTTCCGCGAGTAGCTGCTCATTTGCCTGGACCAACAGCCTACGACGTGGTTTCTCATGCGCGCTGTCCTGTGTTGGTCATACGGGGCGGACCTCAACTCGAGAAATGAGGCGCTGCATCCGGAGCGGACTGGCGACGGATCGAAGAATAAAACGATGCAACATCCGATCGAACTTCTTCCCCATGTGGATCTGGTAGAGGCATGCCTCCGCCAGTGTGAAATGCTGATAGCGTGAGGATAAGCATAAAATTATAGGAGGAACTGATTGCAGTATCGACCTCTAGCGCTACCAGCGAGGGACAATAACACGATCTAACTGGACAAACGAAAGTGAGGCTACTCATGTCTAGACATGACAAGAAAAGAGCGTCACGAGGAGATATTCCGGCTCTCATCTCTCAGAAGGAAATACGTTCCAACGTTACCTCCAATCCGAGCACCTCGCATGAGGCTATCCCCGATTTTTCTACGCCGAGGCCCGCTGAGCAAATCATTCGTCAGCGTGCCTACGAGCTGTACGAAAAACGGGGACGCGAGGACGGCCATGCGGAGCAAGACTGGTTGCGTGCTGAAGCGGAGGTCCTAGGTACAGTTTTCAGGAAAGCAAGAGCTGGATAAGTGCTGGCACCCTGGAACAAGCGTGGTCGGCGGAAAGGAACGCTGAGCTTTGGAGAAATGACTATCGCAGGCCTCAAGGGAGGGACTTTGTCGGCCGGTTGAGCCGTATCTTAACTCGGTTGAGGCCACGGAAGCGTGATCGGAACTGGCAAAACGGAGCATGGAGGCGAGCACTCAACCCCTCTTTGCGAAACCATAAACATGAGATCAAGAGAACAGCGGTGGCCCTTCTCTGCCACCGTCGCGTACAAGGCCGTAGACGGCCTCGCAACCTAGTTGGAGGTGGAAGCGATGAAATTCAATACCAAAGCCCTAGCCTTGACATCGGCGATCCTGGGGGGACTGGCGATGCTAGTGATGGGCGTAGCCAATTTGATCTGGGGTAATTATGGTCAGCAGTTCCTTCAGACAATGTCGTCGGTCTACCCCGGCTACCATGCAACTCGCAGCATTGCAGAAGTTGTCATCGGGACGATCTACGGAACCGTAGATGGACTCATCGGTGGCGCGGTCTTTGCCTGGCTCTACAATCAGTTTGCCAAGCCCGGCGCCTGAGCAATGACGGGCTCGCTGAAAGCGGAGGCCGCCAGGATTCGCATGTGAGCGATGTGAGCGTTCCACAGCCAAGGAGTCGCCCCCTTGCGGCTGTGAAGCGTTTCTATGACCGCCTCGACTCACCAAGCCTCGGCAATACCTGCCGCGTTGCGTGCCGGCACCCCGAGCAACCATCGTCGGTTTCCCATTCCAGCACACCCCCACGGGAATCTTGGGAAGTGTGCAATTTTGAACAGACAGACTTTCTTTGGTTCCTTAGATTTTTACCCGTCGAAGTTTATTTCAACTTGCGCAAGGTCGTTCCTTGGGTTTGGTTCTTGCCGCGTTACCTCCCGTTGGGCAACGGCAACCCAAGTCCAAGGGTAATTGTCGAGGAGAAGCTGTCATGCCCTGCGGTTCTACTGGCATACAAAACGGGAAGGCGTGGATGCCGAAGCCGTAGCCCGCCATATCAAGCAGCGGGTTCCCAGCCTGCCGATCATCGGGCTTTCAGCGTACTCCGAGATGGCAAAGAGTATTCTGTGGTTGGTGGATGAATATGTGATGAAGGGGTGCCGATCTTCGAATGAGCAACGCGACCGCACCAGTCTGACAACGACTGTCAGCGTGGTGGGGCAGCGGCGTCACCTGCGTGTTGCCTACCGGAGCCGTATTTCATTACTCACTGTCGTTCCTGTCAGGACTCTCCTATGAACGTTGCGAAGATACTCGTAGTCGATGCCGAACCGCAAATGCGGCGCCTATTGCGCGCCATCTTGAGCGCGCAAGATTATCAGGTGGTCGAGGCGAGGTCCGGAGAAGATGCATTGCACCAGCTTGACGCTCAACTATATGACTTTGTTCTTCTCGCTCTGAATTTGCCGGGCATGGATGGGATTGCGACGTGCCGTGCGATCAGAGCGCGCTCGGACGTACCCATTGTGGTTGTGACCATCAGAAAGTCGGAGCAGGACACAGTTGCTGCGCTAAAGGCTGGAGCAGATGACTACGTCACTAAGCCGTTTCGGGTGGCGGAACTCCTGGCTCGCATCGAAGCTGTAGCGAGAAGGAAACCTGTGATTAACCGGCCGTCGAACATCTGGGTTTTAGATGGCGTAAGGATCGATTTGGAGAAGCGCACAATTACCGCGCAGGACCGTGAGGAACACCTGACTCCGAAGGAAGTCGAACTGCTCCGCTACATGGTGTTGCATGCCGGTCAAGCGGTTCCCCATCGTCGATTGCTGCAGGCTGTGTGGAGCCCGGACCACAGTCACGAAATCGAGTACCTGCGAGTATTCGTCAACTCCCTCCGAAGAAAGATCGAGCGCGATGCCCACAGACCCAGGTATCTTCTTACCGAGCATTGCGTCGGTTACCGTTTTGCGCCTCCGCCCAACGTCGTATTCCAGGATGCTCAAGCAATTTGGGATTCCGGCGTACGTCAACCGACGAACCACTCGGTGCCGATATCGGATCGTTCTGTCGCGAGAGCGAGGTGAGATTTGTTTAGGCATACGATTCCGATTGGCCGCATTCTTGGAATACCGATCGATTTAGACTTCTCCTGGTTTTTGATCGCCGCCCTAATTACTTGGATGTTGGCGGTTAACTATTATCCGGCGGAATTTCAGGGTGGCACGAGCGTCGAATACTGGCTGATGGGCGCTGTGACATCCGTTCTATTTTTTGCCAGTATCGTTGTGCACGAACTGGCCCATTCCTGGGTAGCTCTTCGCTACAAGGTACCGGTACATCGGATTACTCTGTTCCTGTTTGGCGGCGTCTCGCAGATTGCTGGGGAACCCCCGAGCGCGGCCGCCGAATTCCTGATTGCTATTGTGGGGCCGCTCACTAGCTTTGCGCTGGCGGCTCTGTTTTTCCTTTCGGAGTCGGTGCTCGTAAGCATCAGGCCTGCCCTGGCGATCGCCAAGTATCTCGCGCTCATTAACGGCATGCTGGGACTGTTCAACCTCATTCCAGGATTTCCCTTGGATGGAGGCCGCGTTTTTCGCGCCATCGTTTGGGGAGTGAACAAGAACTTCCGCCGCGCAACTCTGATTGCCGCCAGCACCGGCCGATTCTTCGGCTTTCTGTTTATCGTCTTCGGCGTGTGGCAGGCGCTGCGAGGAAACGTGATCAATGGATTGTGGATCGCCTTCATCGGCTGGTTCCTCGAAAGCGCAGCCGCGTCGCAAGTCCAACAACAAATGGTGCAAGGCTTACTGGCTGGGCACAAGGTATCGGAGGTGATGGGAAATGCATGCACCCACGTATCGGCAGACGCCTCATTACAAAACCTGATCGATCAGGAAGTTCTGACACACGGTCGACAATGCTTTCTCGTGGACCGGGGAGATCGCGTGGTCGGTTTGCTAACCCTGCACGACATGAAGGAGATCCCTCGACTCTCATGGCCCACGACCACTGCAGCCCAGGCCATGAAACCTGTCGAGAAGCTAAATAGGATCGATCCAAACGCAGATTTGTGGGCAGCAACGGAGAAGATGGGCCGAGATGCGATCAGTGAAATGCCCGTCATGCAGGGGAACAACTTCATCGGCTTGCTTTCGACGGGCGACATCGTTAAATATCTTCACACTCTGCAGCAAGTGGCGAGGTAATTCTCGGCGAGTTGCTGGCAGGAGGAGCACATGACAAGCAAGTCACAGTCTGAAAAAGCGCAATCCCTATTGGTTGAGGCCGACGTCATCAACCACTACGGCGCTCAGTAGATCCAGGAAACCAGCGATGCGGAGCCCGGCTTTCCCTACGATGCTCCCGACAGCGTGACTCCGAGCCGCGAGACTCCAGTCTTGGCCGGACGAGTCCGCCAGTCGCCTAGGGGGCTTGGTTCGTGTGGTGATTGAGAGCGGAGTCCTGCCACCGCTTCTAGCTGAAATCTTGTTTTTTCCACTTCTCCACAATTCGCAAGGAGAAGTCATAGCAGTGGGCATGGCCGCACTGGAGCAAGGTCTTATCTTCTATCTTTATGATTTCTTAATTTCTGGTTGGTAAGATGCCTGCGAACTATGCGCAAACGACCCGACCATCGCTGAATTCGTGGACATTATTTTTTTTCAACATACGGCAAAGGGTGATCACGCCAGCTGCGGACAGACTCGGCAAACACCCCCGAACGAGTGGAGCAGACCTTCAACAAGAAGGAGTCTCAGACGATGAAAATTTATATGGTCCCCACGGACCAGTGGTACATCGAGCGTACCGTCTGGCTGATCGCCGGAGTGGTGCTCTTGGCGAGCACGGCGATGGCATTGTTGGTGAATCGGTTGTGGATCTTGGGCGTTATCGCTACGGGCGTCGTTTCCATCAACGTCGCCTTTACGGGGTTTTGCCCCGTTGGTAATGTCTTGCGTTGGCTTGGCTTCACTCCAATGCTCGGGTCAGACAAACCAACCCGTTGGAACCTCTACCTCATGCAGACCGACAGTTGGTATCTGGAGCGCCGCATCTACCTTGGGGTTGGAATCAACATCTCCGTCGCGTCGATAATCGTGCTCACCTACAGCCCATGGGCGACTGCATTTACGGCCTTCGTTGGTGGAGCAATGGTGTGGTTTGCCGCGACCGGGTTTTGTGTGATGGCGAATGGACTTTACTGGCTCGGCGCCGAACCGCGCTTGAACCCAGAATCGCTGCCTTCCGCTCGATGCACAGACTGTCCAAAGTCGGGTGAGTGTCTTGGTGGACAGCCAATTCTGGCGCGAAGCGAAGCCGTTCGTTTTGTTGAGCCACGGGCAGCCACATCCCCTTCGATTTAACCCTCGTTACCCTTTGGGAGGGTTTGCCGCGACTCACAGCGTCCCGTGATCGTGATCACCGACGGGACACGCATAGAGGTTTAGAAAAGGTGCGAATATGGCAACACTGCGCAACCCACTGCCTCAAGCTTTGAAGTCTCGCGGCGTATCGCGCCGCGAGTTTATCAAGTTCTGCCAGTTGATGGTGGCCACGCTGGCACTCCCACCGCGATACCTTTCGGCGGTCGAAACGGCTCTCAGTCAAGCGAAGCGTCCCGTGCTGGTCTGGCTCGAATTTCAAGATTGCGCCGGCAACTCGGAATCCATGCTGCGCACCAGCAACCCCACGGTTACTGAGTTCGTGCTGGACCTTCTCTCTTGGGAATACCACGAACTGATCATGGCGGGCGCAGGCAAACAGGCTGAAGCCGCCCTCGAACGAGTCGTTCAGGAGCATAAGGGCGAATACATCGCCGTAGTGGAAGGTGCGATTCCAACCGCGGACGGTGGCGTGTACTGCACGATTGCAGGCAGGACTGCTCTCGAAATCGCCAATCACGTTTGCACCAATTCGGCAATCAACATCGCGGTTGGTGCGTGCGCCTGGGATGGAGGTTTGGTTCGATCGAACCCAAATCCGACCGGCGCCGTCGGGTTGCAAGAAGCGGTGCCCGGCGTGAAGGTTATCAATTTGGGCGGGTGCCCCCACAATCCGGCCAATACCGCGGCGGTCCTTGTGCATTATTTGACGTTCCACGACTTTCCCGCCCTCGACCAGTACAACCGCCCGTTATTCGCTTACGGCAATATCATTCACGACCAATGCGAGCGGCGTGCCCACTATGATGCGGGCCGTTTTGTGGAGGAGTGGGGAGACGAGGGTCACCGCAAGGGTTACTGCCTCTACAAAATGGGCTGCAAAGGGCCCGAAGCTACTTACAACTGCCCCACCGTCCGCTGGAACGATGGAACCAGCTGGCCCGTAAAGTCCGGCCATGGATGCATTGCCTGCGCTTCGTATCGCTTCTGGGATACAAAGTCACCCTTTTACAAGCGGCTGCCATCGGTGCCGGGATTCGGCGTGGACGTGGACGCGGGGAAGCTCGGCCTTTACTTGACGGCCGGCATGGCAACCGCTGTGGGCTTGCACGGGATCGCCAGCATGGGCCGAGCGCAGATGCAACCACACGGAGAGGAGCCGCGCGGCGGCCCAACCGAGATCGCCCGGGGAGACAGTCTGGTGGAGCGCGAAGGACCAGCGGAAAAATCATAACCAGAATCCGCTCCCGCGCTTGGTCATCGCGCCGGGACGAGATAGGAAACGGTGGTGCGGAGAACTAAGTCACCAGCGTCGGGCTTGTCACGCCTTTCGAAAACGGAACTGGTCCGTACCTATGTCTGGGAGAAGCCAGTTCGCGTAGCTCACTGGCTGATTTTCTTTGCCTTTATCTCGCTTTCCTTCACCGGCTTCTATCTCCACCGCCCATTTCTGGTCTCCTCTGGTAGTGCGGCCTTCGTGATGGCGAAGATGCGATTCGCTCACGTAGTGTCTGGGTTCGTGCTGATCGCAGCTTTCATTCTGCGGCTCTACTGGTTCTTCAGAGGTAATTTCTGGTCGAGGTGGTCGGCTTACATTCCCCTCCGCCGCGAGCAATGGCAGGGCATCGGAGACATGCTCGAGTTTTACTCCTTCCTGCGATTCGATCCGGGCATGAGCGTGGGCCACAATCCTCTTGCTGCGCTGTCGTATTTCGTCATCTACCTGCTGATCGGGGTCGAGATCCTGACGGGCCTCGCTCTCTATGACCAGGTTTTGCATAATCCCGTCCTGCACCAGTTCATCGCTTGGCTGCCGCTGCTTGTCGAAATTCCTTATCTTCGCCTGATTCACTTCTCGTTGATGTTCGTGTTCTTCGCCTTTGTCATCTTTCATGTCTATGCGTCGATTCTTGTTTCGCTCGAAGAACAAAGCGGACTGCTGGACAGTATCTTCTCGGGATGGAAATTTGTGGCCGCCGGCGAACTGCGCCGCGAGATTAGGAAGAATCCGGACGCCCGGAACTTCGCCAAGCGCCACGAGTTGCTGCCCAGCGGCACGCCGGAGGAGGAGCGTACAGGGAAGACAGCGAAGTCTCGTCCCGGTCCTGGCCCATTGACGCTCTATCGTAACTGGACCAGTTATGTGGGAACCGGAATCGCCGCTGTCGGTGTCCTAGTGTTCGCCGTTCTGACGGCTTATCACACCATCGGAGGCGGCGCGCTCACTCAACCTTATGGAGATCTCGTCATCTTTTTTGTGCCGCCGATGTTCGTGATTGTTGGCGTAGTAGTCGTGCTGATTGGCATGTACTTTCAGTGGATCCGGTGGCGGATGCACAAGCCACTGTCGTTCGCGCGCTACCCCAAATGGGACCTGAACCTGGCCGCTGAAAGGAAGGCGCTTTTGGCGGTTGGAATCGGAGCGGCAATCATCTCCGTTCCAGCAATTTATGGCGGGCAACAGGCCTATGTGTACACCGACGCAGTGTCATTCTGTGGCGCTTCTTGCCACTCCATGACGCCAGAGTTCATGACCTATCAGCGGTCGCCGCACGCGCACGTCGCCTGTTCACAATGCCACGTCGGAGCGGGCAACACAGGCTATATGGTTTCAAAGATGCGTGGGATGGTCGAACTTGTCGAGACCGTCCAAAACGACTACCCGCGGCCGATTCCGGCCCGGGGGGAGTCGTTGCGTCCCGTGCGGGGCAATTGCGAACGGTGTCACTGGCCAGCTAATTTCTTCGGCTCGCGCGAGGTGCACTGGTCGCACTTCCTGTCAGACCAGCAGAACACGCGCTGGGAGATCGACATGTTGATCCCGATCGGCGGCGGCGGCGGCGCGCTCGCGGCTGCGTCACAGTTGGGTATTCACTGGCATGTCGCGACCAAGGTCGAGTACATAGCGAGCGATCCCGATAGACAGGATATTACGTGGGTGCGGTCGGTGGATCCTAAAACCGGCACGGCAAAGGTGTACACATCTTCGGCGCAACCAGCAAACGCGGCGGTTGCCGGTGAGATCCGAACCATGGATTGCGTGGATTGTCACAACCGTCCAACCCACATCTTCCGCGCGCCGGACCGGAGCGTAGATCTGGCGCTTGCCGATAATCGTATCGATCCCTCGCTGCCGTTTGTTAAGCAGCAGAGTGTGGCGGCACTTACGGGAAGTTACGCAAGCCGGGACCAAGCAATGCAAGGAATAGACAAGACGCTGCGCGGCTTTTATCGGAAGAGCTACCCTCAGGTGTATGCAGCCAAGCAGCAGGCGATCGAGGGTGCCATCACGTATCTGCAGGGCACTTATGATCGCTATTTCTTCCCGTCGATGAAGGTCCGGTGGGACACGTATGCCACCAACGACACCCACTTCTATTCGGTAGGGTGCTTCCGCTGTCACGACGGCCAGCATAAGAGCGTGGACGGAAGCGTCATTTCCTCCGATTGTGGCACCTGTCACACGATTCTGGGACAAGGCAAGACAGGGAGCGTCCAGTACGCCACCGGGCCGCAAGGTCTACCTTTCAAACACCCGGTCGACATCGGCGGTATTTGGGCGTCGCAGCCGTGCAGTTCTTGCCATACGGGAGGATCGTTGTGACCGTTTCATGTTGCAAACCTCGCGAGTCCCGCGGAGTTGATCCGCCCCGCCACGCTATTGCCGTTATACGCATCGGGAGGTTGCTGTTGTATGACGGAGCAGTGGGATCACCGGACGCCGCGCACCCGAGCGCTGTGGCCGAGATTTTAGGAACACGAGCAGCTTAGGAGACGCATATATGAGTGGAAATCGAGCGTTGAGGGTTGTGGCTTTCATGTCGATCTCGGTCGGCGTCGGTATCCTCAGCCACCCGGCATGGGGGTTCGTCATCTTCGGGATCCTGGTGTTGATTGACAACTTTGTATTCAAAAGTGACCCGCCTGCGCTACTGGACCGGGTGGTTGACGAAGAAGAAGTGGTGAAACGGTAGCATTGCCTCGGCTTCGAAGTCACCCTTTCGGGCTGGACGTTGATGGAACGAGTTCGTATGGGTCATGACGGGAGTGGTGGCGGCGAAATGGTTGCGCAGACGACCGCGAGTACGGTGTACGAAAAGATCGGGATGAAGAAGGTGCTGGCCGGTTACAAGCACGTCGCTGGATAGCAGCGAAGCCTAGGGAGGGCAGCATGGCGCGGATTGTGGTCGATCCAGTGACGCGTATTGAGGGGCATCTCCGCATTGAGGCTCAAGTAGACGGAGGCTTCATAACGGATGCGTGGAGCTCAGGAACGATGTTCCGGGGAATCGAGTTGATCCTGCGCGGCCGGGACCCGCGCGAAGCCTGGATTTGGGCGCAGCGGATCTGTGGGGTGTGCACGATGGTCCATGCTCTAGCCTCGGTCAACGCGGTGGAGGACGCACTGGGCATCGTAGTTCCCGACAACGCGCGCCTGATCCGCAACATTATTGCTGCCACCCAGACGATTCAAGATCACGTGATTCACTTCTATCATTTGCACGCATTGGATTGGGTCGATGTGGTTTCGTCTTTGAAGGCGGACCCGGCGAAGACATCACAGTTGGCGCAATCGATCTCCGACTGGCCCAAGTCGAGCACGACGTATTTCAAGGGTGTTCAGGAGCGCATCAGCGCTCTGGTTGCGAGCAAGCAACTGAGCCTTTTTGGCGCCGGCTATTGGGGACACCCCGCCTACCATCTTCCACCGGAAGCCAACCTCATGGCGGTTGCTCATTACTTGGAAGCACTCCAATTCCAAAAGGAGTTTATCCGAATTCACGCAGTACTCGGCGGCAAGAATCCTCATTTGCAGACGTTTCTGGTCGGAGGCATGGCCACGTCGCTCGACCCCAACGAGCCGAACGCAACCGTGAACCCTGAGCGAATAGATTTCTTATTGCAGGTGGCAAAATCGGCCCAGCCGTTTGTAAGTCAAGTGTTGATCCCAGACGTGCTGGCGGTCGCGGGCTTCTACCGCGATTGGTTCGAACGCGGCGAGGGACTCGGAAATTTTATGTCCTATGGCGCCTATCCTCGGGCCAGCATTAAAGACACGGCGGATTTTCTACTACCGCGGGGCATCATCCTCGGCCGTGACCTCTCGCATGTCCACCCTGTGGATCCTGGGAACATTACCGAGTATGTTGCTCATTCATGGTACGAGTACACCAGTGGAGACCAGACTGCCAGGCATCCTTACGAAGGTGAAACGAACCCGCGATACACAGGGCCTAAGCCCCCGTACGAATATCTCGAAATCGACCAGAAGTATTCCTGGCTGAAGGCGCCGCGCTATGAAGACAAAGCAATGGAGGTGGGCCCACTGGCACGGCTCCTGGTCGCATACGCCTCCGGGCAGCCAGACGTAAAGCAATTGGTGAACTCCACGCTGGCAAAGCTTAAAGCTCCGCCTACGGCACTATTTTCCACTCTCGGACGCCTCGCGGCGCGGGCTCTCGAAACCCAGCTTCTGGCGGATCGGTTGGTGGGATGGATCGAAGAGCTAGGAAACAATTTGGCAACGGGAAACCTGCAGATCCACAACGGCGAAAAATGGGACCCGAACTCTTGGCCTCAATCAGCGCGAGGATTCGGTTTCTTCGAGGCGCCCCGCGGCTCGCTGGGGCACTGGGTGGAAATTGAAAATCAGGCGATCAAGAACTACCAAGCAGTCGTGCCCTCAACCTGGAATGCAGGCCCACGCGATGCCCACGGCCAGCCAGGCGCATATGAAGCTGCCCTCCTTAAGACGCCAATCGCAGACCCGGAACGCCCGCTTGAGGTTCTTCGGACGATTCACTCGTTCGATCCCTGCTTGGCTTGCGCGGTCCACGTGGTCGACGCTCGGGGACGCACTTATGCGCGTGCGAAAGCCGGGGTCGCGGGAATTTGGGGATAGAGGCGAGAATCGCGAAGAGATCGAGCAGAGAGAGACAAATGGACGACTGGCTTATTTCGGGGACGGTAGTGATCGGGGTTGGCAATACTATCCTTGCGGACGACGGCGTCGGTGTGCATGCCGCGCGAAGGCTGCAGGATGATCCGAGACTGCCCGCAGGCGTGTCGATTCTTGACGGCGGGACTATGGGTCTCGAATTGGGGCCTTTCGTTTCGGATGCTTCTCGCGTGCTGATCCTTGATGCGGTGAACACGGGTGAAGCACCAGGGACCCTTACGCGAATGACGGGGAGGGATTTGCTGGGCACGCCACGCGGACGGAGTGTCCATCAGCTGGGCGTTGCTGACCTGATCGCAACCCTGACCCTGGCATCGACTAAGCCTCAGGAAATTGTTGTACTCGGTCTACAGCCCGCGAATACTGATTGGGGTACGACTTTATCGCCTGACGTGGAGGCTGCGCTCGGGGGTTTAGTGGATGCTGCCTTGGCTCAGCTGCAACTCTGGCAGGAAGCGCTGGACGTTAGTCTGAAAGGCCACGCTACAGCGTTGCGAGGCCAATCCCTAGGCAGGAAAATCCCCAAAGGTTGCGAGGAGGGAGGCTTATAACATGTGCCTTGCCATTCCCGGAAAAATCATCACCAATGAAGTTCAGAACGGCATCCGCGTGGGACGTGTTCAGTTCGGTGGTATCACGCGCGAAACCTGCCTGGACTTTGTTCCCGAAGCGTCGGTCGGAGACTATGTGATTGTTCATGTGGGATTCGCAATCAGTCGCGTGGACCGTGAAGAAGCGGAGAGGAGCTATGAGGCCCTCGAATCCATGGGATTGCTTAGGGACGAACTGCAGTCCGATTTAGAAGATTCGTAAGCAGCGGAGTGTATGAAGTATTTGGACGAATACCGGAATGGGGAGATTGCCCAGGGTATTGTGGCGGAGTTGACCCGCCGCGCCACGCGCCCTTGGGTGTTAATGGAGATTTGCGGCGGTCAGACCCACACGCTGATGCGTTACGGCATCGACGAGATGCTGCCCGCCAGCATTGAGCTGGTCCACGGGCCGGGATGCCCTGTGTGTGTGACCTCCCTTGAAACGATCGACAAGGCCATCGAGATTGCTTCGCGGCCTGAGGCGACGTTGATTTCTTATGGTGACATGCTTCGCGTACCGGGTTCCCGTACCGATCTATTTCATGTGAAAGCGAAGGGCGGAGACGTGAGGGTTGTTTATTCTCCGACAGAGGCGCTTAAGTTTGCCCGTGCACATCCTGAACGCAAAGTGGTGTTCTTTGCAGTCGGTTTTGAAACCACGGCTCCCGCCAATGCGATGGCGGTCTGGCAAGCAAAGCGCGAGGGGCTTCGGAATTTCTCGATGCTCGCCTCCCATGTCCTCGTGCCTCCCGCCATTCGAGCGCTCTTGAGTTCAACCCGCAATCGCGTGCAAGGCTTTATTGGCCCCGGTCACGTCTGCACGGTCATGGGCTATCGGGAATATGAAGACCTTGTCCGTCAGTTTCATGTGCCAATCGTCGTGGGTGGATTCGAGCCGCTTGATCTGCTGGAAGCGATCCTGATGCTGGTGACGCAGCTCGAAGAAGGGCGGGCAGCAGTCGAGAACCAATACGTCCGGTCTGTGACCTATGAGGGGAACCTGCGAGCTCAAGAGATATTGGCGGAAGTGTTCGAGGTGTGTGACCGGAAATGGCGGGGGATCGGCGGAATCGCTGAAAGCGGGCTCAATCTCCGCGAGGAATACGCTGAATTCGACGCGGACCGCATTTTTGGGACACAAGGAGTGACTGCGGATGAGCCCGCCGAGTGCATTAGTGCAGAAGTACTCCAGGGACTGAAAAAGCCGACAGATTGTTCAGCATTCGGGACCCGCTGCACGCCGGACAATCCGTTGGGCGCCCCGATGGTCTCTTCCGAAGGGGCGTGCGCCGCGTACTACAGGTATCGCCGGCACGCGATAGCAGTGACGGAGAGGCATTGATGCCGCAAGACACGAAGCTCGATGTGGTTTTGAATTGTCCGGTGTCGCTCGCGGACGGAGAGTCGATCCTGATGGGTCACGGAAGCGGAGGCCGTATGAGCGCGGACCTCATGCGGACGATCATCCTTCCGGCACTTCAAAATCCCGTGCTCGAACGCTTGGATGACCAGGCGATTTTGGATCTCGGAGAATCCAGAATTGCGTTTACGACGGACTCATTTGTCGTGAAGCCGCTCTTTTTCCCTGGTGGCGACATCGGAACGCTGGCAGTAAATGGCACCGTGAATGATCTGGCGATGGGCGGTGCGAAACCTCTTTTCCTGAGCCTTGCGCTCATCCTCGAAGAAGGGCTTCCGCTCGATACCCTACGCCGGGTTGTGGAATCCATTCGCGTCGCGGCCGCCCTGGCAAACGTCGTCGTGGTCACGGGAGACACAAAGGTCGTAGAAAAAGGGAGCGGCGATGGCTTGTTTGTGAATACGTCAGGAATCGGTCTTGTCTCGCCCGAAGTGCGGCTTTCAGCCGATCAGGCACGCCCGGGAGATCGCGTGTTGCTAAGCGGGACCATTGGGGATCATGGGATCACGATATTGTCTCAGCGGGAAGGTCTCGAATTCGAAAGCGAGGTCGCGAGCGATACCGCGGCCCTGCACACACTGGTTGGCGCCATGCTTAGCGCGAGTTGTGACATTCGTTGTCTCCGCGATCCAACGCGCGGTGGCCTATCGAGTTCCTTGAACGAGATTGCGGCGAGGTCGCGCGTGGGGATCGAGCTCGAAGAGGACGCGATCCCGATCCGTGAGGAAGTCCGAGGCGCGTGCGAGTTGTTAGGACTCGATCCGTTGTACGTGGCAAACGAGGGCAAGCTGCTCGCGATTGTTGCGCCCACGGCGGCGGAGCGGATTCTCGAAGCAATGCGGGGGCATCCGTTGGGCCGCAGTGCACAGATCATCGGAACGGTCACAGATTCGCATCCGGCGATGGTTACCCTTCGCACCCGTTTGGGAACATCGAGGGTCGTCGATCTGCTCTCCGGAGATCAATTGCCTAGAATCTGCTGAGGACGGGCGATGCACGAGATGGGAATTGCCAATTCAGTGCTCGATGCGGTTCGCACGGAAACACGCCGCTTCCCGGAGGGCCACATTTACAAGGTGGGGGTGCGGATCGGCGAACTCGCGGGTGTTAACCCGGATGCGATGAGCTTTTGTTTTGACGCTCTGGTACGCGGAACGGAATTAGAGCCACTCACACTCGATATCGAATACTGCCCGCCCCGATATCAATGCCGAGCCTGCGGAAACTCATACGTGGCGACGAGAGAAGACTCGGCATGTCCGGAGTGCAAGATGACAGAACTAAAGTTCTTGGGAGGCGACGAACTGGAGCTTGCCTATCTGGAGGTCGAAAATGGAACGCGTGCAGTTGGAACGTAAAGTCCTGAGCGAAAATGACCGAATTGCAGGCGATCTAATGGCGCGTTTTTCCGAACACAATATTCTGTGCCTGAACTTGATTAGTTCACCCGGATCAGGAAAAACCAGTCTGCTCGAACGTACACTTGAGAGCTTCAACCGCGGGGAACGCGTTGCAGTCCTTACCGGGGACATTCAGACGGAAAACGACGCGAAACGCCTGGCGCGGTTTGGGTTTCCAGTCAAGCAAATTACGACGGGCGGAACATGCCATCTGGATGCTCGGATGATCGAAAGAGCGCTTCTGGACTGGCGTTTGGAAGACATCGATCTATTGTTGATCGAAAACGTAGGGAACCTTGTCTGCCCGTCGAGCTACGATTTGGGTGAGGCGGCAAAACTGGTTGTCCTCAGTGTCACTGAGGGAGAGGATAAGCCGCTCAAATACCCTTCGATCTTTTTCAAGTCGGAACTCCTGATTCTGAACAAGATCGACCTGCTGCCCTATGTGCCATTCGATATCGCTGCCGCCGAAGAGAATTCGCGCCGTGTCCACCGTAACATGGACATTGTTCGAGTATCCTGTCAGACGCGTGAGGGAATGACGGAATGGCTCGCTTGGCTGGATCGCAAGCGTGAGAGCGCGAGAGCCGTGGCATCGGCGTCTTGAGGCCATCATGCAAGTGCGCAAGGAAATCCGAGTCTCCGGGATCGTGCAGGGAGTCGGATTCCGGCCGTACGTCTATCGGCTTGCCACGGATCGAAAGCTTGGCGGAAACATAAGCAACACTCCCGCAGGAGTTACTATCGAAATTCAGGGCCCTCCAGACCTGGTCGAGGATTTCGTCTCGTCGCTTCCCGCAGATTCTTGCCGTTGGCGGCCAACTGAAAAATACGATCTGCCTGACGCGGCAGAACCTCGCATTCCTGAGCCAGCACATCGGCGACCTCGAAAACCTCGAGAGTTTCGTTTCTTCAGCGATGCCGTCGCATACCTTTCAAAGATTCTCGAAATCGAACCGGAGGTCATCGCATAAGACCTTATCCAGATTATTTGTCGATCCCTTGTCTCATACTTTTGCTTCCGGCTTGTGGGCTGCGTAATCGCTGGCGCCCAAAAGATGGAGCGAGACGTACGGTTCCTCGCCTACAACCCAGCTATCGTGTCCTGGTGAGATATAGAAGATGTCGCCAGCCTTCATTTCGATGACCCGGCCGTCGTCCATAGCCGCGGTAGCTCGCCCCGCGATCACCAAACCAACATGCTCGACATCGCAGCTCGTTTTCCCAAGCGCTTTGCCCACGTGCACGGACCACTTCCATCCTGGGAGATAGGTCGCGCGACCGATCGTCATTCCGCCGATGTGCACGAGTTCGAATTTGCCCTTCTCGAAATCTCGGACCTCGTCGGGTTCGTCAAATCTCTTTAAGATCACCTCAAGCATGGATGTCTCCTTCGTCGTCGAACTCATCGGACAGGCTAGGATAGCCCCTCCGTTTGATCCGATGTGGGGCACACCCGTCGTCACTCTCCGCCGGATCGGATCGAATGGTGATCGTAGAGTCCCTTCAACCGAAACGTATTTCCACCATCGACGAAAATCACGTCGGCGTCATCGATAGCTCGTGGCATGCTGGAAACTCCTCGCGGTTTTGCCCCATAGTCCCGAATTGATAGCCGTAAGATAAAAGCGCCGCCGCCGCGAAGTTTTGTTCCGGAGAAACTGAAGTCAGAAGTTTGGCAACATTGTCCGAGGTGCGTTCACGCCGGTGCTGGCGAAGCACTCGAAGTCAGCGCCAAGTTGGGCGAATTCCTGGAAACGCGGTTCTCACAGTCATTCAGTCATTCTAGCCATTAGCCGTGTCGATTGGGGCGAGGGCATCGGGTTAAATCGCGCGCGTCTCGCGACCTCCAACGGGCGAGATGGAGGTGGCTGCGTGGATCATCCATGGGCAGTGAATGTAGTCCACAATTTGCTCGATTTTTTGGCCGATCATCTTCATGCGAATGACCGAGTATGACGTCCATGTGTCGGCACCGCGTTGGAGGACAATGAGCACCGGTTCCCCATCCACCTCGCCCAGCGCCAATTTCCAGGGCCATGGCCATCGATCGTAGTTGAAGAAGTATGGAGCGTCCGCAAACTTCCCGGCAAACCTATCGAGCACGTTGAGCCGGGCGTCGGCGCTGATCAGTTCGCGCACTCCGTCCCAGTCGCGTCGATTAAAGCGATCCACATAAAGCTGCATGATTTGTGCTAGCTCGGGATCCGCACTTCGAACTGAAGGCGATGAAGCCGGAGACGAAGCTAATTTCGTCCGGCCGCGGTTGAGCGCTGCCTTAACGCCACCAACGGTGGAATCGACAAGCTCTGCAATCTCCTCCAGCGAGTAATCAAATATGTCCTTCAGAAGAATGCATGCGCGCTCCTTCGGAGGCAGGGATGCGACGAGGTGTTCCACTGCTTTGCCGATCCCTAGTGTGGCTGGTTCGGCTGGTGAGACTGCTTCGGGCATGGCAGCGGCGGCCTCGGCTTCGTCCCGCACCCCCTTTCGTCGCAGGAAATCGATCGAGCGATTGTGGGCGATGCGAAACAACCATGGCTTCATTGGACGGCTCTCGTCGTACTGTTCCAGCTTCCGATACGCCTCGATCAAGGCCTCCTGCACGACGTCTTCGCCGTCCATGACGGATCCCGTCATGCGCGCACAGTAGCGGTGCAGGCTCGGCCGAAGTGTGGACACCGTCTCAAGGAAGGCCAGATAGCGCGCTTCGACCCGGCCGGAACCATCGATATATTCACGGCTATCCATGCGGTTCATCACGCCTTCCATCGACCTCTACTCCACGACTACAGCTGGAATTAGGTGACTACGTAGTTCCTGTCATTGAAGCCAATTCGCGTAGACCCTCGGTTCAGCGCCTGCCGGTGCCCAGGTCGTCGGAGCGTCCAGCTTCGAGTCGCGACCACTGGGCGATGGGGCGTCCGCCCGGCCACTCTGGTTCCCAAGTAGGCGAGCCGCTGCTAGTCCGCGTGTAGGTGCACTGTTGCGGCCAGCGGGAGGGCGATTCCTCCCACTTCTCCTGCCGCCCATACACAGTCAGGTCCATGAGCGCGTAGCTGTAGTCCATTACCTCTGCGCCACGGCGTTTCGTCCAGTAGGTTTCGAAGACGCGGTCGCCGTCCCGGAGGTAGCACACGAGGTGGAACAGGCCAACCTGGCGTCCGACGAGAAGCGTGTCAAGGGAGGGCATTGCCGAGTACCACGGCATTTGCCAGCCCATAAAGTCGCGGTAGCGGCTACTTTCGTCGTAAGGCCCCTGGCAGAAGACGGCGTAAGTGATGTTGCGTGAATGAAGGTAGGACAGCTCCCCGACCTGGGCCGTGACCCACGTGCAACCTTCGCACTGCTCCGGCGCGGGATGGCCAGTGTGCCACATGAAGTAGTAGGCAATGAGCTGCCGACGGCCTTCGAACGCGTCGAGCAAAGTAAGGGGCCCGTGTGGCCCGATCAGCTGGAGTTTGCCATCTACCTCGACCATGGGCAGCCGCCGGCGGGCCGCCGCAATGGCGTCACCTTCTCTCGTGTGCGCCTTCTCTCGAACCCGTAGTGCCTCCAGCTGGGTTTCGAAAGCTCTCCGGTCTACGATCTTAGGAACTGCGGGTTCATCTTTCATAAAGTACGTCATCGTTCGCTCCGTTCGCGACTCGGGCGCTGCTTCTATCTTCCTGAGGTCGCTCGATCCCCGAGTCCTGTCATATGCTTCGTCATCGGCCTCACTTTCCGCGTGATGGTGAGATCGCGGCGCCAAGATCTCCGAAAGCCCTATTGCACTCGTTTGAGGTCTTGTATCCAATTTGTTTCCCAGGTCTTCCCGCCATCAGGCGAGTACGCCTGCTCCCAGTGACACGAGGTGGCTGTGATCTTGGACCATATGAACCGTATGCGGATTGGTTTCCCGTTCTCAGTATCGTCTGCGTAGAAAGTACCTACACCATCGCGGAAGCTTCCTCTCACGGGCGGATCCATGGGCGCCAGCGGCGTCCTACTATCCATCCACCAGATCGACCATTGCCCTGACTTGGCGCCGAACGATCGCGGAGCGACGCCGCGATAAGTCCCGCCCGGAACCTCAAACACGTCATCGTCGACATTCGCGTAGCCACCCATCAATGGCTGGCTGAACAATGTCCCTTCGAATTCGATCCACTTGTGACTGTTAACCAGGCGCGCCTTCAGCTTCCGATGATGAACTTGCCAGTGCCCCACTAAAAATCGAAGTCATGGAGTCCTCGCACTGCAGGTTCTGCATGATTTTGTCTCTTGTCCCGAGCCTAGGGCGGACTGCGCGAACGAGAGCCCCGAAGCCACTAGGCTCAGACTCAGCCATAGCGTAACAGCCATGCGCTGAATATTTTCACGTTTCTCTCCTTTTCGTACGACGAGTCATTTGGGAGTTCGAACTAAGCGTATCAAGCAGCAAGGGCCTTTTGGAATCTCGCGCAGCTTTTGTAGTAAAAAATCTGGCTGCTTGAAGATGGCGAAGTGGCGCCCTTAGTTTTAGCTTGCCTTTGCCTCTTCCTCGCGCCTTCGGCGGGCCGCTCCTTCAGGGTCGGTGATGATATCGACCCACTTCGGATGAGGCGAGGGTTCGGCGTCGTAGTTGTCGTGCCAGTTCCACCACTTGTACGGCGGGGTCTGGGGGTAACCCTCTGGCGAGTCCTCCCACGTCTCCTGACGCCCGAGCGGCGTGATGTCGAGGTAGCTCCATGTACTTCCCATCGCCTCGTCGCCGCGGCTGTTGATGAAGTATGTGCGGAACACCTTTTCGCGGTCGCGGAAGAACACGTTGTGGCCGTGCCACTCATCGACGCCGAAGTCCTTGTCGAAGCTGTCAGTCATGGTATACCAGGGCATCTCCCAGCCCATTCGCTCCTTCAGGCGCGCGATGTCCGCCTGCGGCGCGCGTGAGGCCCAGGCGAGCGTGGTGTCGCGAGCGTTTAGATGAGCCAAATGCGCGACCTGATCGGCGCCCAAGGAGCAGCCGCGGCAGGCGTGCTCGGGCCAACCGAACACGCCGGGCTCAAAGAACGCCCGATATACAATCAACTGTCTGCGTCCCTCGAACAGGTCGAGCAGGCTAACCTTACCCTTGGGCCCTTCGAACTCGTACTTCTTCTCCACCGTCGTCCACGGCATCCGTCGACGTTCGGTGGCCAGCGCATCCCGGGAGCGGGTGAAAGCCTTCTCCTTCACTAGGAGTTGCTGCCGCGCAGCCTCCCACTCCTGCTGCGACACGATCGGGGGTGTTTTCATCGCGACATGCCCTTTCTGATGCTTGTTGTTTCTCTCTTTGCTTGTTGCCATATCATTTTCTCCTTTGTTTTCTGAAACGACCGAGACCACACGTTCTGAGGAACATTCTTAGGTGGATCAAAACGGTTTTTTCTCGCCGGCGAATCGCTCATCATAGCGCACCACGTAGCCGGGAAGAGCGACACCAGTTGGCAATTGGAAGTCTGGTGTGGGCTCCTGTGATCGAATCGCTAGCGGCAACACACCTGTCCGCACTAGCCGTTACCCGAGCCCGGCTGCTGCCCTCGCAGTCAAGAGTAGCCCTACACCGACCACGACAATCCCGATGGCTCGCGCGACGCGCTTGCTATTCGATGCGAGACGTTCGGCAGTGATTGCTGCCGTGACAAGATCCATCACCCGCAGATCCATCACCCCGATGACGAGGAGGATCGCCGTAAAGGCAGCGCAGCTGTAAATGCAGTGAAGGCCGATCCGCAGCCCGTGTCGCCAAGCCGTGGCAGCGTCCACCGGCAAAGAACGTGCGCGTCGCGATGTCTCCCGGCAGCAGGCAAGGTGATGCGCCTTCCACGCGCTGAATTGGAGTCCGCCGGCGATCACGACGACCACGCCGACCGCGATCGGAACAACTCTCGCCAGCGCCGGCCGTTGCATTTCGACCTCGGCAAGCGCCGCGCCCACTGGGAAAACAGCGATTCCAAACACAGTCCAGACGACGAAGTACCCGATGCCGACTACCGCGGTCAGCCAGCTCAGACGTAGTTCGCCCGCCTTGCCAACCGACTGGCGATAGCGCCACAGTGTGGGCACGAACGACGGCAGCATCATCGCCACCATCATCACGACCCACATGCCAATGAATGATGCAGCGGCACCCAGCCATGTATGCCCAGGCATCGGCATCCATGCCATCGACATCGTCCAGCCGCCTGGCATCGGCATCTCTCCCATAGTTGACATGGAGCCACGCCACACGGTCGTCAGCGCCGCGCTTGCGGCAAAGAGCAGCGCTGAGGTGCCGAAGAAGGCTGGCTGTGAAGTTCGCTCGAAAGTCATGGGTCTCGATCTCCTTCCCCGCAAAAGCGTCGCTAGAAACACTACTTCGCTCATCACTTGTAGTAACTCATCGTGGCGGCGCTACCAGACGCCGCTCGTTGCGCCCTTTCGGTGCACGGTCGAGCCAGGGGTACTTGCCCCAGATGGCCTCCACGCCGCGCGCATAGGTGGAATAGGTGTGGTAGACGATGCCGTCCTCGAGCGCGAAGGCGCTCATGCCCTCCCGCTCGCGCGTATACGTCCCCACATCGGTCCCGGTCGTGGCCGCGTTTTTAGCGGGCGTAGAGGTCGGCGTTCCGGCCTTCCCGATGTTCATCACGGGGTCATCGCGGCGGAAGTTGTATTCGGCTCCATCGCGCGGTTGCTCAGCGGTGAACGAGACGTGGAAATCGAAGTTGAAGTCGCTGCCGAAGGAAGACGCCCAGGGAAACGTCCAGCCCTTCTGCCGCTTGTACGCGTCCAGTTTCGGAAGCGGTGCCCGCGACACCGCCCAGAGCATCACGTCATGTTTTCCTACGTGCACGACGATGCCGTTGAACCCGTCTGCAATCGACGAGCACGAGGGGCACCCTACTGTGAAGTCGGGCCCAAACATGAAGTGGTAGACGAGAAGCTGCGAGCGGCCGCAGAAGAGGTCCGCAAGCGAGGCGCTTCCTTCCTCGGTATCGAATCGATACTCCTTATCAATGGGAACCCAGGGCAGTTCCTGCCGCTGACGAGCCACTTCGTCGCTGCGTCGCGTGAGTTCCTTCTCCGCTTTGAGCAGTTCGAGTCGTGCTGCAAGCCACTCCTCATGGGTTCCTATCTTGTGTGTCTCTGTGGTTATGGCCGTCATCGCTATATCTCCTTCCTTTGGGTATCGTTTACGTTTCGATATATCTCGTCGCATCGATGTAAGTGCGGGCCTCCCTATCAACTCGTGGGTGCTGGCGCTGCACGTTGCTGCTCAGTTGTCTGACTTCGTCCGATGCAGTCAGGCAACGTTCTCCACACTCTGCGGCAGGAAAGCTGCGAACTGGCGCTCCAGCGCCTTGTCTGGGCCAGTACGCCAGGACTCCGCAATGGATTGGGACACCGGGTCGGGGAAAATATCCTCTTCGCCGTTCTCCAGCCCATCGAAGATGCCCACAGCGGCGGACTCGGCTGAGGCTTTCGGTATCGGCAAGTCGCGAATCATGTCGGTGTCAATCGGCCCCAGCAAGGCAGCATGGACTCTCACGCCCTGGGGCGTCAAGAATGCCCTCAATGATTGGGTTATGTTGAGCGCGGCGGCCTTCGAAATGGAGTAGGCTGCGAACACAGGTACGGGAGCCAGGCCGGCCAAGGACAGAATGTTGCCGATGGCTCCTTTGGAGTGTTTCAGCATTGGCAAGAAAGCCCTTGTCACATTGGACAACCCAAAAAAGTTAACCGCCAGATGCCGCTCGATGAGCTCGGGGCTGCTCAGATCATCCGGTAGACAAATACCGGCATTGTTGATGAGGAGGTCGAGCGTGCCGACCTCGCTGACCGCCTGCTGGATCTGCGCACTGTTGGTCACATCCAGGGTCAGGGGCATGACGCGCCCATCGGAATGTGTAAAGGGCTGGCGCGTAGCCGCATACACCCGCTTCGCGCCTCTCCTCAAGGCCTCCTCAAGCAGTGCGCGTCCGATGCCTCGGTTCGCGCCGGTGATCAAAACTGTCTTATTTTCGATGTTCATACCATTCTCCTTTCGATCTTTGACCTTCTGTTTGCTATTACGCATCGCTCGGCGGGGAGGATACGTCTTTTAAGAACAAATCTTGCTTTTACCCTGATTCGGCTTGCCGAAGCCGCACCTCAGCGTTCACCTTCCTGCTGTACCGCTTTGCCCAGCGGCACATGCCTCCGAGTGGAGCGATGATCGTCCTTCCTAGTTGAGTCAACGAATACTCGACAGCAATGGCCTTCGATTGCGTCACTTGCCTGGCGATTAAACCCGCGGATTCCAGATTGCGAAGAGTTCTAGTGAGCATTCGTTGTGAAATGTTCCCCAGTTGGCGGCGCAGCTGTCCGTGTCGATATGGCCGCTCTTTCAGTGAGAACAAAACCATGGGCGTCCACCTGCCGATGAAGATCGAGGGAGCCGTTTTCGATGCCTGCACCGTATTCATAGTGTTCTGTCTCCTGCGAAAACGTCTGCTTGAAGTAACCACCCTTTGTTCCGCGCTCGGCATCGTTTCAGCTTGCCAGTGCTCGGGCGTCGAGCGCAATTAGGAACATGTATGTGCCTGGTGTCTTCACGTTTCAAACGTCTCCTGTTGCTAATACGGTCGCCCAGGACGTGAGGATACGTGGACCGTCAGGCGGTCGAGTTGTTCGAG
Source organism: uncultured Acidobacteriota bacterium (assembly GCA_963762385.1). GTDB lineage: Bacteria > Acidobacteriota > Terriglobia > Terriglobales > Acidobacteriaceae > JABDBE01. Next base: position 24,069 of record CAVXKN010000006.1, read on the forward strand.
AGCCGGTTCGGTCGTCATGGGAATAGCTCCTTCCCGCAACACGTTGTCTAGATATCTTTGAAGCCCTGGTTATAGATCAAGAAATACAGTGCCACTAACGTAAGCGCCGTACCGTTGACCAGCAGCATCACCGGCGCTGAGCCGACTCGCGTGACCAGCCATCCGCTCGCCAGACTACCGAGTGGTGAGCCGCCTAGGAATGCCACCAAATAAATAGAGAGTACTCGTCCGCGGAACTCCGCCGGCACGAGCAGCTGCGCCAGGTTGTCTCCGGTCCCAAGAAGCCTGGCGCGCCCGACTCTCCTTCGGCGACCCAAGACACCAAGCGTTACTGCAGGACTTCGATCGGCTGCAGAAAACCGCGACATCCGAGCTGTTCGATCAGATGACGGAGCTATACCCGCATTGGGTAGCCAGTCAGTCGTGGTTGATGTTCGGATTCCCGCAGCCATAAACTACATTCAACCGCGGTGCCCCGTCCTTGCGCACTTTGGAGGAAACCGTTGACAGACGGAACGTTACCCAACTTCAATGAATGGGATTTAGTGAACGTCCAGTCTGTCCCCAGTTTTGATCTGATGGACTTACTCGCCAATATCGGAAACAGACTCAATTTCAAAAAGGAGAACAACAATGACAACTAAAGGAAAAGTCTTAGTGCTAGTATCGAGCGGTCATGGCTTGCCCTTGAAAGATGGCAAGGTTTATACCGGCGCAGGCTACTATCTCAACGAGCTGACGGTTCCGGTTCGCGCCCTGATGAACGAGGGCTACGAAATCACTTTCGCCAACCCCAAAGGCAACACGCCGCAAATGGATGTCAATTCAGCGATAGCCCAGTTCTTCGGTGGGGACGAGGCTAAGCTTCAGGACTATCTAAAATTCCGCGACACCCTGACTGGGCTCAAAAATCCAACTCGTATCTCGGATGTCATCGCATCGGGCCTGGATCAATATGACGCAGTTTTCGTCCCCGGCGGCCATGGCCCGATGATGGATCTTCTCGATGATCCCGACGCTGGCACCGTGATGAGACACTTTCATAAAACATCCAAGCCCACGGCAGTGCTCTGCCATGGCCCGATTTCACTTCTCTCGGCTCTTCCGAATTCGACGGAGGTGGTCGCCGCGCTGAGTGCGGGCGATGCCGCCGGAGCGCACACAAAGGCGCAGGGTTGGATCTATTCCGGATATAAGATGACTATCTTTTCGACAGCGGAAGAGCAGCAGCGGGAGCCGCTTGAGATTGGTGGTAAGGTTCTCTTCTACCCGGACTTCGCCTTGAGCACGGCGGGCGCTGACGTAAGTGTGCTCGCTCCATGGACGAGCTATGTCGTTCAAGATCGCGAGGTGATCTCAGGTCAGAACCCGTTCTCTGATTACGCGCTTTTGAAACTTCTTCTACCGGCACTCAATCGGAGGAAGGAGTCGGTTTCAGCGGCATAAGAATCGGAGAGAAACCGGGGACAGGCGGGACGTTTTCCATTTTTCGACAATGGAAATGAGTGAACGTCCCGTCCGTCACCGCATTTCATGAACACGGAAGAACCAGAATCAGCGACTGAGCACCGCTTATCGGAATTGGAGTCGTCAATGAGCAGCGTACAAATCGAACAAAAGAGCTATGAGATGCCCCCGCGCGACGGGTTCACCGTCACACATTTCATCACCGTCGCCGACATCGACCGATCGGCTGATTTTTATGAAAAGGTCTTCGGTGGCCGCATTCTGAGCAGAGGCGACAGCAAGGGTGCGTCTGGGCACATTCAGATCGCGAATACGTGGCTCATTGTCAACGTCGGGGGCGGCCCGACCCCCGATAAGCCGTCGGTCACGCTCAGCGTTCCCGCCGATCCGGATAAGGTCAGCAGCTTCTTGAATATCCGCGTTGCGGATATTCAAGCGTGCTATGAATTATGGAAAAGTCGAGGAGCCGAGTTCATCACGCCGCCGATCCCCAAGTACGGCGAGATACGCTGCTACATCCGCGATCCTGACGGTTATATCATCGAAGTCGGACAGAGCACCGACCTCACGTACGGTTAACGCCGTAGAGGTTGCGGTTTGTGACGCGCAGCTTTCCAACGTAGGGAAAGCTCGGGCAGCCTCTATTTTGCCCATATTTCCAATCCCTACTTTGGTGTTGGTCGATACCTTCGTCCAATAGACTCATCGTTGCCCTTCTGGCTTAATTGAGGTGCCGCTGATAGGTGCAATTGCGAGCACCGTAATCACCGCATCCCACATTCGGCGGACACTATATCGAAATTGGAGTCACCCATGAACGCCGTAACAAACGCCGTACAAATCGACCAGAAGAGCTATGAGATGCCCCCGAAAGAGGGGATCAGCATCGCGCATTTTCTCACCGTGGCCGACGTCAACCGGTCGGCTCACTACTACGAAAAAGTCTTCGGCGCGCGCATTCTGAGCATGGGTGACGGCAACGCGCCTCCGTACCTTCAGCTGGCGAATATCTGGATGATTCTGAACGTTGGGGGCGGGCCGACCCCGGATAAGCCGACGGTAACGCTCAGCGTCCCTGACCCGAATCACATCACCAGCTTTATGAATTTCCGCGTGGCGGATATTCAAGCGTGCTATGAATTGTGGAAAAGTCGAGGAGCAGAGTTCATCACGCCGCCCATACCCAAGTACGGCGAGATACGCTGCTACATCCGCGACCCTGACGGCTATATCATCGAAGTCGGACAGAGCACTACCCTCACGTACGGTTAGCACTCGGCCGGGACGGGATGCCGATTTAAACGCTTAGTACTAGCCCTCGTGATCATTTTCGAAACTGTTTTTGGCTGTTGGCATCGTAATTTCAGCCGGCTATTCACGCTTTCAGGGTTGGGCGTATGCGATCGAAAATAGCCGACTCTGCTATTTTCGGTTATTGGTCATTACGAAAATAAAGCAGGACGGTCTGCCGAAAACCGCGATCCATGCAGAGGTCAGAGCGAAGTGTGCCGGCGGACCTCGGGTGGGGTCCCCAGGTCCATAAAGCGCGAATCGCATGCCTCGTTGTGCACTGAACTGAGAGCCACCACAACTTCGCGGATGTAGTAGAAGGTTCCCGCCAGCAAGCAGATCATGGCTAGAACAAACACGACGACCGCCGCCGCCGCAGCTTCTTTCCAGTAGAGACCGACTCCCAGAAGTAAGCAAGCCACAATCGTCCCAGCAAGGGAAACAAGCACCAGAAGGAAGCACCGCCGGATCATTTCGGCCCGCTGCTCGATCAAACCGATCTGCGCGGTGTAGGCCTCGGCTTCTTGCACACGGTTATTCCTGGCAGCGTCATGCTTGGCGTGCACAAACTGCCGCAATCGGCTGACGATACCCATCAGCCTGACGTTGATCGAGAGGATAAGCAGAGCGGTTGCGGAAACAAAGAGAGCGGGAGCCAGGAATGCTTGAAACAGACGGGCGATGTCGGTCATAAACGGAGCTTACCGTATCGCGAGCGCATTCTCGTGCGCCGAACAAAAAACGGACACTCCTCTGTTCAACATAGTTGAATGGGCGCGCGATCGAGACCTAGTTCTGGTGTTTCGGGCCAGCTTCCTTGATTTCCGCGGAGGCATCACGGACACTCTCGCTGAAGTTGTTCTCGAACATGACGGCCAACTCGCGCGCCTTGCGGTCATAGGCAGCTTTGTCCTTCCAAGTGTTGCGCGGGTTCATGATTTCGTCGGGGATGCCCGGACATGACGATGGCACGGCAATTCCGAAAATCGGATCAGGTTTCGCGGGCACATCTTTAAGCGCACCGGAGAGGACGGCTTTGACCATGGCGCGGGTGAATCCGAGTTTGATTCTTTGACCTTGCCCGTAAGCCCCGCCACTCCAACCGGTGTTGATCAGCCACACATCCACGTTGTGCTGGGCAATTTTTTGGCCGAGTAATGTGGCATAGACCGTTGGCGGCAACGCCATGAACGGGGCACCGAAGCAGGGACTGAACGTCGCCTGCGGTTCTTTGATTCCAGCTTCCGTGCCCGCGACTTTCGCGGTGTAACCGGCAAGAAAATGATACATCGCTTGTGCGGGCGTCAGGCGCGCCACGGGTGGAAGAACGCCAAACGCATCGCAGGTGAGCATGATAATGTGCTTGGGATGCCCCGCCTTGCCGGTGCGCGTCATATTCGGGATATGCGTGATGGGATAAGCCGCGCGGGTGTTTTCGGTAAGCGAAGAGTCATCGAGATTGACATGCCGGGTGCGCATATCCATGGTGACGTTTTCCAGAATCGTTCCGAAACGCCGGGTAGTTTCGTAAATTTCTGGCTCGCCTTCGCGCGAAAGTTTGATCACTTTGGCGTAGCAGCCTCCTTCAAAATTGAAGGCGCCATTGTCGCTCCAGCCGTGTTCGTCATCCCCGATCAATGTGCGTTCGGGATCGGCAGACAGCGTGGTTTTTCCGGTGCCCGATAAACCAAAGAAAATGGCCACGTCATTCTGATCGCTGCCGTAGTTCGCGGAACAGTGCATTGCCATCACACCCTTCTGCGGCAGCAGGTAGTTCATCACCGTAAAAATTGATTTCTTGATTTCGCCGGCGTAAGCCGTGCCGCCAATGAGAATCAATTTCCTTCCGAAGTGCATCACCACAAACGCTTCGGAGTGCGTGCCGTCAATGTCCGGGTCGGCGTGAAAATTGGGCGCGTGCAGCAAGGTGAACTCCGGGACGTGCAGCGCCAGTTTCTCCAAGTCCAGTTCGCGGATAAACATGGTGCGGGCAAACAAGGCGGCTGTGGCTCGCTCGCTGATGATGCGAATAGGCAGACGATAGTGTTCGTCCGCTCCCGCGTAGCAGTTCTGGATGAAAACATCTTTGCCCTGTAGATACGCGCAGAGCCTTAACTTGAGGCCGTCAAATTTGTCCGGATCCAGAGGACGATTGATTTTACCCCAGGAGATTTTGTTTTCGCTCGAAGGTTCACGGACAAGAAACTTATCGTGCGGCAAACGACCCGTGTGTTGCCCGGTGCGCATGACAAGCGGCCCAAGATGACTCAAAGCCGCCTCATAACGACGAATGGCCTCCTCGTAAAGAGCCGACGTCGGCAGATCCCAATAGACCTGCCCGAGATTGGCCAGACCAAGATGTTTAAGACTTTCTTCTTGCGACTCGAGTTTAATTGCAAATGCGTTCATAGCTCGATTCTCCGGCAGGCAACCCCAACTTACAATCGTGAAATAGAACGATGATCGAAGGTCATTCCAAAAAGGGACGTCTGCCCGACTTTTGGCTTCTAAGTTCGTGGGCTACGCAGAACGGGACTCAGGAAAAGAATATATTGAAGTGAACACTTGGCGCGTACACGTAGTATCGCTGTACCCAACGCCGAATTGGCGTGCCTTCGTTACTGGAACGAAAGATCAGTTTCATTACATATTGCTTGCCGCTATTGTGGATTCGAAAGTCTGTTCGATACAGGAGGTCCGGTTACAATGAAATCTACTAAAACCAAAAGGTCTCTTCTTACGGTGGTGGACCCAAGACCTCGATCCATCGCTGACCTGGAGGAACAAATCTGCCGACGTGCGCACGAACTGTACGAACAACGTGGAAGAGAAGAAGGGCACGCACTCGACGATTGGCTGCAAGCTGAAACCGAAATTGTCAAGGGGAAAGCCAGGGCAACAGGCGCGTCCTCATAGCAGTTGCGTCCGAGCATGGCTGCGAACGCCAAGGAAGCCAGGCATAGTTGCGCCTTTCAAGAGCCACCCTCGACGCGGGAGCGGTAGGAATGACGGAACTCCGAGTTGATCGGCGGACAGCCAATCCAATCCTGGAGAGCTCCATTAGTGCGAAAGACCGCCCCGATTTTCTTTCTGATGTCGCCGCGAAATCAGGGGCGTTATGAAGGGCAGTTTCCCGCCCACAGAATCAGGCCGGGCAAAAACGAGCTTAGCGCGGAGGGATGTCTCGGCAAGACGCGTATGGCGTAACCATATAATCCACTCCGAGCCTTAGGCTGAAGTACACAATGGAAGAGGTGAGTGCCCGGGGAGCTCTGCTCGCCTGCCTGCATCGGACTCGCGGCAAGATCGGTCAAGTCACCGTCCGCGCCTACTCTCCCCATCATGCTCTCGACCACAACATCGTCGGGCGTCAGCGAATCCAGAAATATGCGGGCTGACAGTTTGACTTGCCCCCCTAAGTCAACCTCGAGGACGCTGTCCTCCACCGACTCGACGCGCAGACCAGGCCACGCAGCCTCGACCCGGTACAGCCATCCGGTAAAGGCTTTCGCCTTGGTCTCACCTTCCGCGCTCAGCTCGCGATAGCGGTTGTGAGCCACCAGGTAGTATTCATTAGTGTATTGCTTGATCATGCGATGCATATTGAACTCGGGGCACAGTACGGCGATTGACGCCTTCATCCGGGAAATCCAATTCCGGGGCAAGCCATCGGCGCGGCGTTCATAAAAGGCGGGCACAATTTCGCCCTCGAGAAGGCCATACAGCGCCTCGGATTCCACGTCGTCCTGACGCGACGAGTCGCTGTAAGTTTCACCCCTGCCAATGGCCCAACCAATTTCGGCGTTGTGACGGATGCCGAGTTCCCATGCCTCATCCCACCATCCGTCGAGCGTGCTGAAATTGAGGACACCGTTGGCCTGGGCTTTCATCCCGCTGGTTCCACTTGCCTCAAAGGGCCGAACCGGCGTATTCAACCAAACGTCACAGCCCTGAACCATGTATCGCGCGGTGGCGACGTCGTAGTTCTCCAGGAAAACGATCTTTCTGCGGAACTCCGGGCACCTGGCCAGCTCGATGATTGCCTGTATCAGATGCTTGCCGGTGTCGTCGTGAGGATGAGCTTTGCCGGCGTAGATAATCTGCACCGGACGCTCCGAGTTGTTCAAAATGTGGGCCAGGCGCTCGGGATTACGAATCAGGAGATTGGCGCGCTTATAAGATGCAAAGCGGCGCGCAAAACCAATGGTGAGAGCATCGGGGCTGAGCACTTCGTCGGCTTCATCTATGGCGGCCTTAGAAGCGCCTCGACTCAAAAGCTGTGCCCGCAGTCGTTGACGGGTGTGGGCGACCAGCCGCTCTCTGCGGCGTTCGTGCGTTCTCCACAACTCTGCCGCCGGAATGGATTGGGCGCGTCCCCATAACGCCGTGTCCGCGGGTTCTTCTCGCCACTTTGGCCCCAGATAACGGTCATAGAGCTGATTCATTTCGAACGAGACCCAGCTCCGAAAATGAACTCCGTTGGTCACATGCCGGATGGGGACTTCGGACTCTGGAACCCCTGGCCAAAGATTGTTCCACATCCGCCTCGAGACTTCCCCGTGCAGCTTACTTACGCCGTTGCTAAAGCAAGCGAGACGCAGGGCTAGCACAGTCATGCAAAAATCCTCTTTATCGTTTGCCTGATTTTGGCGTCCAAGGCCCAGAAACTCCGAAGAACTGATTCCAAGGCGCTGGATGTATGCTTTGAAATAACGTTCCATCAGCTCGGCGGAAAAATAATCATGGCCCGCGGCAACCGGAGTGTGGGTCGTGAACATGAGGCTCGCAGAGGCCAGGACTTTTGCTTCCTGGAACGAGAGCTTTCGGGTCTCCATGAGGCGAACTACGCGTTCCAGGCCGAGGAAAGCGGAGTGCCCTTCGTTCATGTGATAAACCGTGGGATCCAGCCCGATCGCCTCGAGCGTTCGATAGCCCCCAATGCCGAGAAGAATCTCTTGTTTGAGCCGCATTTCCAGATCCCCTCCGTACAGTTGGTAGGTGATCTTCCGATCTTCAGCATTGTTCTGCGCAATATTGGTATCCAGAAGAAAGAGCTTTAGCCGCCCGACATTCACCGACCATACCTGCGCGGCTACGGGGCCATGGGGAAAGTCGACTTGAACTCTCACCTCCGGCAGCAGCCGGATGGGCAAGGTGTGGAAGTCATTGTCTTCGTAGGCTTCCTGCTGCCAGCCGGCGCCATTGAGAAATTGCCGGAAGTATCCTTGCTGGTACAGCAATCCCACCCCGACCAACGGCAATCCCAAGTCGCTGGCCGCCTTGAGGTGATCCCCCGCCAGTATGCCCAGTCCTCCGGCGAAGATCGACAAACACTCAGTAATGCCGAACTCGGCGGAAAAATACGCCGCCAGCAGTTCGCCTTTGCCGTGCTCTCGCTGGTACCAGCTACCTTCACCGGAAACATAAAGGTCCAGCGACTCGGCGACTCCTCTCATGTGTGCCAGGAAAGAATCATCGGATGCTGCCGCCTCCAGTGCGGCTTGATCGACACTTCCCAAGAGAAGAACGGGGTTGCGACCAGACGTTTCCCAAAGATCACGGTCTAGCCTTCGAAACACCTCGACGGCGCCATGGTCCCAGCTCCAGCGCAGGTTGTATGCAATTCCTAACAGGGGCAGTAATGGTGGCGGCAACGCGGGGCGGACCTTAAACGTACGAATGGGCTTCATTGAGATCTCTTCGGTGGGCTGGTTTCTGTTCGGGTCGAGCGCGTGCACCAACACACATACAACATTATTAGCAGGCGCTGACCTGCGGTTGTGGCTTGCGCCGCGATCCGTCAGTTCAAAGGGACATGTCTGTGCCCGAATCGGGTCTTGTTTCGTGGAAGTTCGGCCACGCTCCGGGTTACAGCGATGGCAAGCCGAGGGTGCTTCTCAGGACCATGGGGCGCTGTGCCGGTCTCTAGCGGGTTTGGGGCTTGTAAATCAACGACCTGTTCGACTTCCCTGAAGCCGCGGAACACGATTAGCTTTGCGTCCGGCAGCTTCTGGTGGGTCTGACAATTCAATTGTAGGAAGGCGTTCCAACCGCTATTATGCTTCCGGTTCTAGCTTGCGTTGCCCGAATCTCGCACCCTTGGTTTTGCTGGTGGCACTTTGGTTCTTCATGATGCGAAAAATGAAATTAAAACAGGTTGCGACTCAAACAAACAGTATGACGCAAAGCAGCGATAACCGCTGGTTGAGCCAGTAAAAGGGCAACGAGTAATAACGTCGGGGAGGACTACGGATGGACGTTTCGTCGGGTTTCGAGGTTTTCTTGTACGGTCTGTTGGTTCTTTTCGCGGTCGGCACGATGCTTAGCGGCTTCTTTCAGGTGAGAACCGCGGAGGCTGTCGTGATCCAGCGTATGGGTAAGTTTCTTCGCGTAGCCAACGCGGGCATCAATTTCAAGTTGCCCTGGCTTGACCAAATCGCGGGCCGCATCGACCTGCGCGTCCAGCAGCTCGCGCTCGACGTCGAAACCAAAACTAAAGACAACGTCTTCGTAAAGATTCCCGTCTCCGTGCAGTATCACGTGATTCCCGAGAAAGTGTACGAGGCCTTCTACAAGCTGGCGAATCCCAAACAGCAAATTTCTTCTTATGTGTTCAACGTAATTCTCGGTCACGTCCCTAAGATGATTCTCGACGATGCTTTCCTGCAACAATCGGACATTGCGATTGCCATCAAAGAGGGCTTGGACGATGTGATGAAGACCTATGGATATGCCATCGATCAGGCTCTCGTGACCGACATCGAGCCCGACGAAAAAGTAAAAGCGGCGATGAATGACATCAATGCGGCCCAGCGCGAACAGGTCGCGGCCACGGCGCGCGGCGAAGCCGAGAAAATCCTGAAGGTGAAGCAGGCCGAAGCGGAAGCGCAGAGCAAAGCTTTACAGGGCCAGGGCATCGCCAACCAGCGCAAGGCGATTATCGAAGGACTCAAAGAGTCTGTAGAGGCTTTCTCGAAGGCAGTCGAAGGATCCACCCCGCACGACGTGATGATGCTGGTACTCGTCACTCAATACCTCGACACTATGAAGGAAATTGGCGCCAACGACAAAAGCAATACGATATTCGTGTCGCATTCGCCCGCAGCCATGGGCGACCTGTTCCGGCAGATGCAGGAAGCCATTCTGATCGGACAGAAAGCAGCGTCCGTCAGCCAATGAAATGCGCTACAATTTGCAACTATTGCTGAGTACGCAAACGATTGTGTAGAAGGGCACCCGCTCGGCGACTTCGACCCCTCGCACGCCAGGAGGAAATTATGGCAACTGTTTTGAACATGGCTCCATCCCAAAGTAAAGTTTCCAACTTTATTTCCCAGACCCGCAAGATGCTGATCAACGGCAAGTGGGTCGAAGCGGCATCCGGCCAAACCTTCGCCACGTATAACCCGGCAACCGGCGACGTTCTTGCTCACGTAGCCGAGGGCAATCACGAGGATATCGACCGCGCCGTCAATGCCGCCCGCGCGGCCTTTGAGACCGGCCGATTGTCCCGCCTGACTCCCTCCGAGCGCGGCCGCCTTATCTGGAAGCTCGCCGATCTGCTCGAAGAGAATCTCGAAGAGTTCGCCGAACTGGAATCTCTGGACAACGGCAAGCCCCTGAAAATCGCTCGCGTAGCCGATGTCCCGCTGGCAGTCGATTTATTTCGCTATATGGCTGGCTGGGCGACGAAGATTGAGGGCAACACCATTCCGATTTCCGTGCCTTATGCGCCTGGGGCGAAGTTTCTGGCTTATACTCTGCGCGAGCCAGTGGGTGTGGTCGGCCAGATTATTCCGTGGAATTTTCCTTTGCTGATGGCGGCCTGGAAGCTGGGTCCCGCGTTAGCCACGGGAAATACGATTGTGCTGAAGCCGGCGGAGCAGACGCCGCTTACGGCGCTGCGTTTGGGCGAACTAATTCAGGAAGCCGGATTTCCCGATGGCGTAGTGAACATCGTCCCGGGTTATGGCGAAACTGCCGGCGCCGCCCTGTCGGCTCATCCCGGCGTGGACAAGGTTGCGTTCACCGGATCGACCGAAGTCGGCAAGCTGATTCTGCAGGCAGCCGCGGGCAACCTGAAGAAAGTTTCGTTGGAGTTGGGCGGCAAGTCTCCGAATGTTGTGTTTGCAGACGTCGATCTTGATGCCGCGATCGCCGGAGCTGCCAGCGCCATCTTCTTTAATCATGGACAGTGCTGCTGTGCGGGCTCGCGGCTTTATGTCGAGAACAGCGTGTTCAACAAGGTTGTCGAAGGCGTGGCCGAGCACGCGAAGAAAATCAACGTGGGATCGGGGCAGGACGACTCCACCGATATGGGCCCGTTGGTTTCCGCCGAGCAATTGAACCGGGTTTGCGGATATCTCGAGTCAGGATTCTCCGAAGGCGCCAAGGCGGTCGTCGGCGGTGGCCGGCACGGCGATAAAGGTTACTTCGTCAAGCCGACGGTTCTGGTGAACACGAACGAAAAGATGAAGGTCGTTCAGGAAGAAATCTTCGGGCCGGTGGTCGCAGCCATTCCGTTTAGCGATCCGGCAGAGTTGGTCACGCAGGCTAACGATTCGGTTTACGGCCTGGCTGCGGGGATTTGGACGCGCGACATTCAGAAGGCGCATCGTCTAGCCTCGCGACTGCGCGCCGGTACCGTGTGGATCAACTGCTACAACATTTTCGACGCTGCCCTGCCCTTCGGCGGATACAAGCAGTCCGGTTGGGGTCGCGAAATGGGTCACGAAGTGTTGGAGCAGTACACCGAAGTCAAGGCGGTTTGCACGGCCTTGTAGGCTTTGCGCTGGTCTTGTGTAGCTCGACGCTCCCACCCTTCGCAGAGAACACAAAGGGTGGGGCACCCTCATGTGCTTCGTCTTTCGAAAGGACGGGCGGGGACGCCCGTCCTCCATTTTTCGCGGGATCTTCCCTTCTCTGGCTTCGCTCGGCTTGGCGGGTCCGGTTAACTGTGGCACTTTCGTGGAATTGACGCGCGTGGATTGCGTGCTACGCTCGTTGCGTAGTGTTTTCTTACAGAAGGTCGGTTTTCCATCCACTCCTCCATCGTTTGCTCCGTTGCTACGAAGTTTCTCGCACGCTGGGTTTGAACTTGCTGGATTTTCGGAGTTAAGCGAGTGCGGGTGCCTAAGAGTTCCAAGTTTTAGACGGTATAGACAACAAAAGGAGGGTTGAAATGGAGAGTAAGTACCGGGTGCCCATCTTTGTTGCGGTAGAGAGATTGCAGGAGGCGTCGCAGCAAGCTGGCCTGACGGAAGATGATGTTGTCGGCCTGCTGGCTTCTGGATTGGATATTTGCGATGCCGTGACTTACGTCGAGGCTGTGCTTTCGAACCGAGTACATTGAATGCGGGCTGAGTTTGCAATCCTTCCCCGTTTGTCATCTAACAGCGCCTTTTTGCTCTGGGACAAATCGCGCGATACTCTGATCGTCCTATAGATTTCTGCTGGAACGGCACGGGCGCGGACGCTCGCGCCTACATTAAACGTCTGCGGGTACAATAGGTTCGACGAGGAGAAAGCCATGCCCGCTTCCCGTACAGCCCAGCCGGATCACGCGCGCGCGACCATGGTCTCAACCGAGATTCCGCCGGTGCCGCTGACCATCGAAGGATATAGCGTGCTGCATCAGATGATGCGGTTTCACTGGTCTGCGTGGAGACTGCTGCGCCCGGCACAGAAAGCCAAGATCGTCCACGAGGCCGGCGGTCTGCTGGCGAAGATGGAGCAGAATCCATCGGGCCGGTCCGGGCTTTATTCTCTAATCGGACACAAGGGCGATCTCATGTTTGTCCACTTCCGGCAATCGTTCGACGAGCTGAATCAGGCGGAATTGCAGATGGCGCGTCTTCGGCTGACCGATTATCTGGAGCCGACCGCTTCGTATCTTTCGGTGATCGAGCTTGGGCTGTATGAATCCACGATCAAGGTCTACACCGAATTGGCGGAACGAGGCATCGAGGCACACTCGGAGGAATGGAATCGGGCGATTAAGGACACGCTGGAGCGGCAGAAAGAAGCTATGCGGCCGCGGTTGTTTCCGGAACTGCCCAAGCATCGGTATCTTTGCTTTTATCCCATGGATCGGCGGCGCGGAGAAGACAAGAACTGGTATACGGTCCCCATCGAGGAGCGGGCGCGGCAGATGAACGAGCATGGTTTGGTGGGGCGTCGATATGCGGGCGAGGTAAAGCAGATCATTACCGGCTCGATTGGGTTCGACGATTGGGAGTGGGGAGTGGATTTGTTTGCCGATGATCCTTTGGTGTTTAAGAAGTTGATCTACGAGATGCGGTTTGATGAAGTGAGCGCGGTTTATGCTTTGTTTGGGACGTTTTACGTTGGCTTGCGGTGCGGGTCGGGCGAGTTGGGGAAATTGTTGAGTGGGCAGGTGCCGAAGGGCTAGGTCAAATGCTTATCGCAGAGTTCGCGGAGAATATCCGCGGAGGGCGCGAAGAAAATCTACTCGGAGACGAAATGGCGACGCTTGGACTGGTTGAATACGGAGATGCGAGCCCGGAGGTACGGGCGGTCTACGACGACATTATGGACGTGCGAAAGACCGACTGGATCAACAACTTCTGGAAGGCCATTGCCAACGATCCCGCGACTCTTAAGCGGACTTGGGAAGATATCAAGCAGATTATGGCGCCGGGAGCGCTCGATCCGCTGACCAAGGAACTGATTTACGTTGCGGTCAGCGTCAGCAACCAGTGCGATTATTGCATCGCCTCGCACACTGTATCCGCCAGAAAGAAAGGCATGACCGACGACATGTTCAAAGAATTGATGGCGGTGGTGGGGATGGCGAACGAAACCAACCGGCTGAGTGCGGGATACCAGGTGGAAATCGACGACAAGTTTAAGACCGGCCGTTAGTCGTTGGCCGTTTGTTTTTAGCCTGGGCTGGTTTCTTCTTTGGTTTGGACGTTGTCCTCCCTTTCGCGAATTTGAATTCGTGTCGCTTCATATCCACGCGGCGTCCGCGAAAAGTGACTCCTTCGGATTCGAGACGCAGCCGCTGTTCGATGGCTGAATCCCCACGTAGTTTAATTTCGCCTCCCGCGCCTAATACTCTCTGCCACGGCAAATCGAAAGAGCGGCGCAGCGCGCCAACCACTTGCCTCGCCGCTCCGGGATATCCGGCGGCCCGGGCTATGGCACCGTAGGTGGAAACTTTGCCGCGAGGGATCTTACGGATGGTGGCCAGAATGCGCGCGTCGATCCTCATGTCAGATGGCCGCGCTTTGGGGGGATCGCATGCTGGTTGAGAAAAATGCAGGCCAAACAAACGCGGGCGCCCGCGCCACACGAAGCTTAGGCAGCGGCGCCCTTGCGGAATGAGTCGAGGGCTTTCTCCTCGCTGTCGTAGACATCAAAAATGGTGACCAGCTTGGTCACTTGCAGAAGGTCTCCCACGCGCTGGGTCAGATTGGCCAGCTTGATTGAGCCCTCGTTGTTGCGGGCGGTGGTGTAGAGAGCGACCAGCGTTCCGAGGCCGCCGCTGTCGATGTAGGTCACGCCCGACAAATTGAGTACGACGCGCTTGCTTTGATTGATCACCATTCTCACGGTATCGCGCAGGTCGGCGGACTCTTCGCCAAAAACAATGCGGCCAGCGCAGTCGACGACCACAATGTCATCCACAGTACGGACAGTCAGTTTTAGTTGCATGCAAGCCCCCTAGGCCAGAAAGCCACACAGAAGCCTACTCTGAGGAGTATCTTTTCCGCAAGGACTTCGTTGAGGCGAGACCAGTGCCCCGGCGGGAGTCTTGCTTCGCTCGGTCGCCCGGACGAGGCGTCCGGGCCTACGTGGTTGTGACATCACGTATAATCGAGCTTCCGACCCATGAGCTATCAGGTTCTCGCACGCAAATACCGTCCGCAAAAGTTCTCCGACGTCATAGGTCAGGACCATGTTACGAGGACGCTCAAAAATGCCCTTGAGCAGGGCCGTACGGCGCACGGGTATATTTTTAGCGGACACCGGGGCATTGGCAAGACGACCGTGGCCCGTATTTTGGCGATGGCCCTCAACTGCCGGTCTTCGATTGGGGCGGGGGACAAGCCGGTGACGGAACCCTGCGGGGTTTGTGAGTCCTGTACGGAAATTCGGGCGGGGAATTCGGTGGATGTGATTGAGATCGACGCCGCCACCAATCGCGGCATCGATGAGATCCGGGAATTGCGCGAGGCGGCGCGGTATCGTCCGGCGCGCGATCGTTTCAAGATTTACATCCTCGATGAAGCTCACCAGATTACGGATGCGGCCTTCAATGCCCTGTTGAAAACTTTAGAGGAGCCGCCCAGCCACGTGGTTTTCATGCTGGCTACGACTCAGCCGGAGGATATTCCCCAGACTATCCGCTCGCGCTGCCAGCATTTCAGTTTCCGGGCGGTGCGCTTTGAGGAGATTCTCGGACAGTTGAAAGACTTGGCTGGCCGGGAAAACATCGAAGCCGACGAAGATGCGCTCGCCTTGTTGGGTGAGGCCGGGGATGGTTCGATCCGCGATGCGCTTTCGATTCTGGATCAGGCCATTGCCTCTTGCGATGGACGCCTCACGGCCGACGCGGTGCGGCAACTGGTTGGCGCTGCGCCTTCCACGGTGCTTGAAGAAGTCATGCAGGCGGTCGCCCGGAGTTCGAGCGAAGAGGTTTTGCGGCTGGTGGACCGGTTGATTAGCGAAGGCCACAGTCCAACGCATTTCGCGCGGCAGATGGTTCGATTTCTGCGCAACAGCGTAGTGGCCAAGATCGCCGGGGGGGACTCTTCCCTGCTGCAGATTTCCGGGGATGAACGGGCGCGGGTAGCGCGCGTCGCTGAGCTGTTCAGCGAAGAGGATCTAGCGCGGCATTTGCAGATCATGTTGCGCACTCACGGGGAACTTGGATATCGGCAGGAACAGCGTTTTCATCTGGAGTTGGGCCTGCTCAAGATGAGCCACGCGCAACGATTGCTGCCCATCGAAGAGCTATTGAGCGCGGCTGGCGTAAGCGGAGTTGCCCCGAGAGCGGCTGGGAGGCCGACCGTTGTTCCCGATCCAAAGAAGTTGGAATCGGCTGCGCCGGCTCGTGCGAATCAGGTTTCACCATTTGCGGCGGATTCGGCGCGCAAGAGCGGATCGAAGCCTCAGCTCATGGCTGACGACGACCCCGCAGCAGGCGTGCCTGTGTTCGCGACCGGTAAGACGATGGCAAGTGTAGTGATGGGGGCAGCAGCTCCGGCGGCGGTCGTCGAGGCTGCACCGCATGTTGGACCAGAGAGCGTGCCAGAGAAGGCGCAGGCGCTGGATGATCTGCGCAACGCCCTGCGCGAGCCGGTGCTGAATGCTTTGGCCGGCGGCGGCCATCAAATGCTGGTTTCGATGTTGGAAGGCGGCGAATGGCAGGTCGAAGGCAACGAGTTGGTAATCAAGGTTGCATCGTCGGCGACTGTCGTCGACATGACGTTGGGAGCGGATGCGAGGCGCCTGGCGATTGCGACTGCCAGCGGAGTTGCGGGACGCGCGCTCAGGCTGAAAGTGATTCCTGGTATCGCGATCGCGAGCACGACCACAAACCGACCGTCTTCTAATGGCGGCGGTCGGAGCCGTGCGGAACAAGATCCGATTGTGCGTCGCATGAAGGAGAAGTTTGGCGCGGAGATTCGGACCATTATTGATTACAAAGAGAGACGGTGAGGCAGGCTCCGGGCTCTAGGCCGCGGGCTTCAGGAATCTCAGTTGAGTGGGAAGGATGCAATGGGCGGATTCAATTTGCAGGAATTGATGTCGCAGGCCAAGCGGCAATATGAAGTGCTGCAGAAGAAGATGGAAGAGACTGTGGTTGAGGGCTCGTCCGGCGGGGGAAGTGTTCTGGTTAAGATGGACGGCCGCAAGCAGGTGCTGAGCATGAAGATCGATCCTGAGGTGGTGAAGAGCGGTGACGTCGAAATGCTGCAGGATCTGGTAACCGCGGCGATCAACGGGGCGAGCCGGAAAATAGATGAAGCCATGCAGTCGACCATGGGAGGAATGCTGGGCGGGCTGGGTATTCCAGGAATGTAAGCATTTTGCAATTGCGCAATTTGGCAATTGAGTAATTGAAGACATAAACAATTACTCAATTACCAAATTTCTCAATTACCCAATGATCTATGTCTAAATTTGCCGAGCCGATGGCGCGGTTGATCGACGAGCTCAAGAAGCTGCCAGGAATTGGCAGCAAGACCGCGCAGCGGCTTGGGTTTCACATCCTGCGCTCGAATGATGAGGATGCGGAGGCCTTGGCTGCGGCTGTCCTCGACGTCAAAGCAAAGCTGCGTCTGTGTTCTATCTGCAACAATATTACGGATGTCGATCCCTGCGTCTACTGCAGCAGCGCGACTCGCAACCAGCGCATGATTTGCGTAGTGGAAGAGCCCACGAACATTGGAGCCATCGAGAAAACCAAACACTTCAACGGCGTTTATCACGTGCTGCACGGATCGATTTCCCCGTTGCACGGCGTGGGTCCGGAGCAGCTACGCATCTCCAATCTGATGCGGCGGGTCGAGGACGGCCAAGTCGACGAGGTTATTATTGCCACCAATCCGACCGTCGAGGGCGAGGCGACTGCGACCTATCTTTCCGGCAAACTGCGGCGCGCGGGGCTTAAGGTGACGCGAATTGCCATGGGCATTCCCGTGGGCAGCGACATAGAATACGCCGACGAGATCACCATGCTGAAGTCAATGGAAGGACGACGCGAGTTGTGAGCAGCGGGGGCATCTGTAGGCCATAGAAACTCGGCTTTCCAAGATGTGCAAACCTTTGCACATCTTCCTGTGCCATCTGATAACCCTACCATCACGTAAACTTATTGCAGGTCAATAGGTTACGCTTGCCATATCAAGCTGGCCTTAAAGTTGCACTTACCTCCTCAAATATGCCATCGTCTTCTCCGGATGTTGGATAGCAATTCTTGGACGACTCGAGGGTGATGTAACCGCATCTCAACTCGACGCTGTAAGAAGCCGGGCCAACCAGCCCGGTTTTCTTATTTCTGCTCAACAAGAAATCAGCCACGGATTCACGCGGATTCTCACTGATCAGGGAATGCAGTGCTGCATTCAATTGGAGGCTACTTCACTCTCCAGAAAGAAGTTTGGCTCTTCCTCGGCGGGGACGATGCCTTCTGGCAATGCGCCCTGATTGTACTCGGCCAGACGATTCTTCCATTTCAGAAACTCAGTGAGCCTCCGGGGTTCGATGCGTATCTCGACGCGGCGAAGGCTGGCGAGGAGCAGATTCATCTCGTAGCGAAAGCCGGTCGCAGTGCGAAGGTTTTTCGCAGCAGGCCGAAGCAGTTTAATTTTTCGGTTGTGCAGTTCGAGCAATCCCCAACCTGTCGGTATTTCTTCGGGACGAAGCATGGCCCCGGGCGTGAGATAGAAGCGCTCGCATCCCAACCCGAGTTCCCGCTTTTGGCGGAAGGGCTTCTCGCGATCGGCAAGAAAGTCCGCGCGCGAGATTTTGCATTCGACGAGGACGGAGTGGCAGGCTCGTTTCCATCCAATGGCGTCGGGCATTTCGCCGCTGAGGCAGGCCTGCTCGGAGAGAACCACTCCGCAGCGGTACGAGCGCAGCCAAGCGACGGCCTTCTGAACGAGTTGGGCGTGAGTCATAGGATGTTTTGGTTGTACTGGACGGGGAGCGCTGACGGAAGTGACTCGCTAGCTACTAGCTACCAGCTTAAGCCTCACGGCACCTAGAGGTTTCACCATCACCGGGCGGCGATAGACGGTTTCGAGCAGGTGGCGCGCGGCGGCAATGCTTTCGGCCATGCGATCGCGCGGGAGAGTAGCCCTGCGCGGCAATCTCAAGAAAACCGTCCTGCTCGTGGATTTCAAGGCGCTGGATGCGCCCGTCGCGCTCCGAATCAAAGGCGTTGGCCAGGCGCAGAATTCCCGCCAGCTTCAGGATGCTCTGCCGCTGACTTTCGCTCAATCCGATCAGCGTTTTTTGCCCAACTCTTGGCAACGCGCCACGATGATAGCGGGCGACGATACCAACCCAGCGCAGCTTCTCTTCAGTCCAGCTCAGGGGAGGCGTCATGCGTCGAACCAGATTGTAGGTAGCTTTGTGATGATTCTTTTCTTTCCTAGAACGCCCTACTTCATGCAGCAGAGCGGCAGCTTGCAAGATGGCGCGTTGATCGGTGGGCTCGAAATCCGTTGGCGGCCGCCTGACTGGCAATCCGTCATAAAGCTGAAGGGCGAGTCGAGCCACGTGAATCGAGTGCTTGAAATCAGGATCGAGGAAACGAAGCCCAAAGCTTAAGGCGGCTCAGCGCGGCCGATTCAATCTGCGCCCCGACTGGCAATTGTGCCCGCCAGACCTGCCACAGTGAATCCTTGCCCAACATCTTGGCACGGTATTTCTCGATCCTGCGGGTACGCTCTTCGATGATTCTGGAATGCCACTTCGCGCGCGAGTCGGCGTCTGGAAAAGCGTTGACTTGAAGGGCGGTCGTCCACAACACATCGAGGTCGTGAACCTCGCCCAGCGTATCTTGTAATTGCTTGAGATCGTCGCTCCACGCGGCGTGTTGTTCCGGCAAAAAGTTCTCTACGATGTAGCGGAAGCGCTTCAGTCCGATTCGCAAGCGGTGAAAGGCGACATGCGAGCGATTGCGCAGGGCACGGTGATGCAATTCGTAGGCTTCGGTCCAGCGCTCGAGTGCGAGATGCTTGAAGACAACGCTTCCCGCCCGCATTTTGACCGCACGGCGAGGCAAGGATGTGATCCACCGCCTCCATTGTTTACGATCGAATTCCTGCAGACCAACTGCAGCCTGTTGTTTGAGATGTGATTCACGACCACCGAGGAACCGCAGCACCGCGATCGTTACCGGATCATCCGGCGTGCCCAAACTACGTACCCACTCCTCCATCACCTGCGCGTCTCGCAGCTCGCCCAACTCGCGGAAGAGCTCCTTCCCTGCCTTCTTCATTTCTCTCCACGCGGGGTCGGGATCCATGACGAGAAGGCCATCGGCCATGGAACGGCAGCGGCGTAGCGCCACTCGCAGATCGTGGACAGGATCGGCGCCAAACTCCACGCTGGCGCGATCGCATTCTTCCAGCACCCGTTCCATCCACAGGGCAAGGCCTGTCTTTTTCTGCTGCTTCTTTGCTATGGCGACGGCTAGCGAGAGAGGCATCGTGGTTTCTGAGGTTGGAGCATCCTCCATCATTCTCGCTGTTGGCGGGAATTAATTCCAGTGCGAAGGGCTGCAAATCGGGTCCGCACCAAGTAGTTCACGTCCGGCTTGGCGCCAACTGCGGTCCGATTAGCAACCAGAGGACAATTACCTCCGTAACATGCATCCACTTACCTTGTGCATTAACCTTACATCGGAGTCTTAGGAGACACGTATTTCGACTGCCGCCACATCCAGGAGCGAAGACCGGAATGCGTCCGCTCGCGCCTTTATTCATAGCCTGAACATTCTGGTGAAATATGTGCGGCTTTATGGTTTTCAACACAAGCGCACCGAAGGACAGTTCGAGATCACTTGGAATGAGCTGCAGCACGGATTGCCCGAGAGTGGTTTCCTCCTGGGAGTTTCCGAAAACCGGCTCTTGCTGGATGGAGTGGCGTTGGAATCGGGACAGGCCGAACGCAGCTTCGCTCAACTTCTGACCGCAGCCGGCCTGGCCAGTATTCACTTCTCGAAAGGCGTTACCGTCGATGATTTCGCCCGGCTGATCAAAGCCTTTGCCGTCGGCGGTTCCAAAGCCCAAGACGTCGTCCAGCAGATTAAAGACACGTTCGGGGACAACAAACAATCGACGATCCGCATCAACGAAGTCAAGTTTGTAGCCGCTGATCCGGGCTCGGCCGATGTCACCGTGGCCGCACAGATTGCGGCCCAGACCTTGGGCCCCGAATTTAAAGAATGGCTGAACGATCCGCAGAAACTGCTGCAACTCATCGCCGCGGCCGAAGGCTCGCGTTCCGGCGGCGCGGGAGGCACCGTACCCATTGGCAGTGTTCCGAATGTCGCCGCCAACGGACCGAGCAGCGGCAGCGAAGCAGCCGGCGGAGACGGGGGCGGAGGAACTTGGGCCGGTGGGGTCGTGCCGCTGCAGGAAGAAGAAGTCATTCAGGCCATTCGACTGCTAACCAAGTTCGGAGAGGTCGGCGCCGATCCCGGGGGCAAGACCGAATCCCTGCAGAAAGAACTGACCCAAGCCGATCCGAATACCAAACTTAACCTGCAACAACTGCTGGAAACTCTGGCAGCAAACAATCCCGCGGAAAAGAACGATACGCCTCTTTTGATGAAGGCGGCCGAACACATGGCGATCCGTTTTGCCATGGAGCGCTTTCAGAAGGGAGACGTTAAGGTTAATGCCGTGCACCAGATGCTCGAGCATATGAGCCGGCAGATGGAAACTCTGCGCCAGATTCTGCGAGTGCACGAAGACAAAATGAGCAAGGCGGGAATTCTGGTAGAGTCCCACGCCGACATTCTGGACCGGATGTTCTGGGCGGAAGTACCCGAGGCTGGAAAGAAAAGCGTGCTGCTCTCGGGCGAAGCGCCCTGCGTGCCTCCGCGCAATATCCGGCAGTTCATCGAAGTCTTGCTGGAGCGTGGAGACCTGGAAAGCGTTACCGCCATCCTGCAGAATTACTCGAATTGCCTTAGCGCGAAAGATGCAGACCCCCGCCGCAAAGCGGCTATCGGCCTAAGTCAGTTGGCCGACCTGTTTGCCGCCTCCGGCATTGATTTGATCGGCCCTATCGTTCACAAGATTGGCGAAGCTCTGGTCCGGGACCCTGATCCAGAAATACAAAGTTTGCTCAGCGCAGCTTTTGTCCGCCTGAGTTCAGAAGCTGGGAATCGCAAGCAGTTTGCCGCCTTAAGCGAGGTTTGCGTCGCTATTGAAAACGTCGGGAAACAACGCCCCGCCATGGCGAACGAGTTGCGCCCGCGCATTGGCGTGGAGAATCGCCTGCCTGAGTTCATCGAAGAGGCGCTGCGTCTGCCGCAGGTTCCGCCCGACCTCATCCTGGTGCTGCGGCGGACTTCGCAGGCCGCTGTCGAACATCTTGCCGACCGCTTCTTCCGTTGCATGCGCCGGGA
The DNA here is from genome assembly GCA_963762385.1 of uncultured Acidobacteriota bacterium. Taxonomy (GTDB): domain Bacteria; phylum Acidobacteriota; class Terriglobia; order Terriglobales; family Acidobacteriaceae; genus JABDBE01. Next base: position 45,946 of record CAVXKN010000006.1, read on the forward strand.
AGAATGCGATCGGATGGTCGAGATAGTGCAAGAACTCGGCCCGGAGGCATTGCAGCTGGCGCGCGAAATGCTTCGCATGGGACCGGTTCGGCAAGCCTCGTCCGTCGTGGGACTACTCAGCCGCCTGGATGTACCAACTTTGCTGGAGTTGTTGCCGGTACGGCTGCCGGAATGGAACCGCTTCTACCACGATGTCGTGGTTCGCCAAATAGCCTACGGCGCGGCTCAGGACCGTGGACGCACTTTATTGGAGATCCTAGAACATCTGGATGCCATGGTTCTTCCCCAAGCCATTGATGAGATCGGCATGAGCGGCGACCGCACCACGGTGCCGCCCCTCATGGTCATGGCGGAAGCCGGCGAATCTCAAGGCCGCTCCGCAATCGTGCAGATCAAGGCAGTGGAGTCATTGGGAAGGTTGCGCGAACCGGAATCGATTCCCGTGCTGCGCAATCTGCTTGAGACCAAGAAGATGTGGAAGTGGGCGAATCATCGCGAGTTGCGAATTGCGGCCGCACAAGCTTTGGCCAAGATTGATCCGCGTTACGCGGGCCAGGTAATGTCGGACAGCGGCCTGGCGCCGGGCGAACTTGCCATTGCACCGCTGGATGCCGCTCCGGCATGTCCTTGGGTGCGGCAACGGCGTTACGAACGAATCGTGTTGCGAAAAAGCCTCTCGGCCATTATCAGTAGCTCGTGGGGAAAGTCCAGCATCTCGCTTCGCGAGCTGAGCTTGGGCGGTGGGATGGGCACCAAAGAAGACAACCTCCGCGTGGGCTCTGAAGCGAACATCGATATTTCGACGGGGGTTCGCCACATCCGCGGGCAAGTGTTGCTGCGCCGCGCCCGGGTCAACGAAGTCGGATTCGAAATTGTGAACACTGACATGGAAAGCCGCCTGCGCTTACGCGGAATCCTGATGGAGGCGGTGGAGCGCGCCCCAGAGATACGAGGCACTGAGTGGCAGGGTGACCGCAAGGGCTGATTCCGCGCTTCTTTGAGATCGCACGCAGAAAAAAGCCCCGGCTCAATTCGAGCTGGGGCTCTTGCATTTCCGGGAAACGTTCTACTTCACTTTGGCGAAGATGATGACCAGCGTGTACAGCGCCAGGGATTCAATCAGAGCCAGGCCAAGAATCAGCGCCAGCTGAATACCAGGTCGCGCTGCAGGATTACGAGCCAAGCCTTCCGCCGCTGCGGCCGTGGCTTTGCCCTGCGCTAGCGCGCAAATGCCGGAAGCGAATGCCATGGAAAATCCAGCGGCGATCGCCACCCAGTTGACGCCGCCAGCGGTTTCCCCGCCCTGCGCGAACACAGGAACGGCAAAGCACAACAGCGACAGGACCATGAACAGGTTACTCAGTTTACGCATCGTGTTTCTCCTCATGACTATGAAATACCGCCAGTGGGTGGTTGACGCCATACCTTGCAGACGCCCTCACGCTGAACGGTGGAGCTGCTACAACAAAAACTTGTTTGTAGAGACGTAGCTCGCTACGTCTCTACCAATATTCTCTAGTGCTCTTCGGCCACAGCGCCAGCCAGATATACCGTAGTCAGCAGAACGAAGATATACGTCTGCAGCAACGACACGCCAATGTGCAATCCCAGAAACACGATCGGCACGCCGATCGGAACCAGCGAAAAGAAGACCAACGTGACCATGTCGCCAGCGAACATGTTGGCGTAAAGACGGATGGTCAGCGACAGCACCCGGGCAAGATGGCTGATGAGTTCAATGGGCAACAAAAGCCACGACAGCCACCAAACCGGGCCCAGAAAGTGCTTCAGATAGCCGATTCCGGCGTGTTTGAAACCTTGAGCCTGGTAGTAAACAAAAGCGCAGATCGCACAGCCCAATGGAACCACAGGCACGGCGGTCGGAGATTCAAAGCCGGGAATCACCCCGATCAGGTTACACAACAAAATGAAAAGACCGAGCGCCATCAGAAAGGGCGTGAATCCCTCGCTGCGATGGCCGATAATTTCCAGACTCTGGTTCTCGACGAATCCATGAGCGCCCTCGAAGATGTGTTGTAGAGCACCCGGCTTGTCGACCGACAGCCGCGAACGCACCATGGCGAATACGATGACCAGAAACAGAAATACGAGAACCTCCATCGCTACCGAATTCGGGATGGGTGCGTCCGGATAATGCGGTTCAACGTGAAGCAACCGCAGTAACCCAGTAACCGGGCCGGCGAAAAGTTGATTCAAGAACGCGGTAAACCAGAGTTGTTCGTGCATGAGACCGATTCTAGCTTTTAGCTCCTGCTTCTGGCTGATGCAAACGCTCTGCGGGGATGCTCAGAATCCGCGCGCCAAAGCCATGTACAGCTCGTAAGTTGCTTCGCACGCGATACCCCCTACGGGCAGAAACAGGCCCGCAAAGAGCCCATAAAGACTCGCGGGAGAAACACTGAATATAGCATAGCCAGCCGCAGCCATCAAAAAGTAGCGCACCAAAAATCGAAACACGACACCACCGCTCGATTGCTTATAAGCAGTCTGAGTAGCGCGGTCCGCAAGGGCGATGACAACCCGCTCCAGCCAGTGAAAATTGAGGTAGGCGATGGCGCATCCGCAGGCGAATCCAAGGGCAACACGCCAGCCAAAGTGCAACCATGCGACGCCGGTGAGAACCAATGCCAGAGCCAACATGAAATGCGGGATGCGCTGCAAAGCGCCGGAATAGAAGGCATCGGCCTGGGTTATATCCTCTTCGCTCATGAATTCTTTGAGGAAGTAACAGTCCGGATCAATTCCACGAAGCCAGCAATGATGCCGACGATCAGCCCGGCTAAATACAACCAAGTCGTATGCAGCCAGTGATCCAGCGCCAAGCCGACCAGCCATCCGGCGACCGTTGCTGCCGGAAAAATGAATGCCAACTGGCTATAGTTCGCCAGTTGCACCAGAGCACTTTTCTTTTCAGGAGGATCGTTGTCGCGGGTAGGCATAGACCACAGACTAACCGAGGCCCATCGACCACGTCACTACGCGTATGAAACGCTCAGGGAAAATGCCGATGACGACGGTGGCAAACGCGGTTACGCCCAGCGCAACCCGCATCGCGACGCTGATGGGGAGCCGGGTTTTGTCCAGAGCCTCACTCATAAACATGGCATTCGCGATCCGCATGTAGTAGTAGAGTCCAAAAACTGCGTAGAGCACGGCCAACGACGCCAGAACATAATGACCGCTCTCAATCAGGCTCAGGAAAATGAAATACTTCCCGTAGAAGCCTGCCAGCGGCGGAATCCCGGCCAGCGACAAAAGAAAAATCAGCATCAGGACGGCTTCAGTCGGGGCGCGCGAGAACAGGCCGGCGATGTCGTCGATCTCGTCGCCAATCACATTGCGCTGGCGCAGCGAAGTGACCACGGCGAAAGCGCCCAGGTTCATAAAAGTGTAGACCAGCAGATACAACAAAATGCCTTTGAAGCCATCAAAAAAAGCGGGCGCAGGATATTCCACCGAGGCCAGAGCAACCAAACCCAAAAGCATGTAGCCAACGTGCGCGATCGAAGAATAGGCCAGCAGCCGTTTGAGATTGTTTTGCGTGAGCGCCGCCAAGTTGGCGCCAGTCATGGTGGCGATCGAAACAAAAATGAGCAGCGGCACATACACCGACCGCAACGGATACAAACCCCAGAGAAAAATGCGCAACAACATCGCCCACGCGGCCGCCTTTACAGCCACGGACATAAATCCGGTAACGCTGGTGGGTGCGCCCTCGTAAGCGTCAGGCAGCCACTGATGGAATGGGATGGCGGCGATCTTGAACAACAACCCGGTCGCCGTGGTCAATAATGCAATGACCGCCACCGGGCCAACATGATTCGCGTTCTGGGCTACTTGAATCGAGAGCGCCTGCCGGATCCCTCGCAAGTCGGTGGAGCCGGTAAGGCCGTACAGCAGAGACAAGCCGTAGGCAAAAATTCCCGACGAGAATGCTCCCAGCAACAGATACTTCAGCGCCGCCTCATTCGAGCGCCTATCAGTCCGCAGGAATCCGACCAGCACGTAGGTAGAGATCGCCATCAACTCCAGGCCAATGAAAGTGAGCACGATGTCGAAGCTCGACGTGATACACATCATGCCGATCACCGAAAACAGAATCAGCGAATAAAATTCGCCGTGGTTTTCGTGTTCGATCTCGAGGTAACGAACCGACATCAGGATGGAAAGACCTGCTCCAGCGAGAAACAGGTAGTAAAAGTAAATCGAAAAGTGATCGAGCACCATGGAGTGCATGAAAGCAACTTCCAGCGAGCGCCCAACCTTTGCCGCTTCGAATTGGGCGTACTGGATTTTTAGCACTCCGGCTGCGGAAAAAAGCACGCCTATAAACGCAGTCACCGCATTGGTCCACTTCCACTCCGGCGGAATCATCAAATCGATGAGCAAAATGCCCAGCGCAAACACGGTGAGCATGAGGATGGGAAGCGACAGCAGATAATCGGTGCCGTTGAAGTATTGTGACGCAGGCACTTATTTCGTCCCCTTGGCAAGGCTGGCAGCGAGCGGAACTGCGGCGGCGGCCGTGTTCGGTGTCTGAGGTCGAACAGAGGCGTTCACCGGACCGCTGATCCCCGGATAATCAGGCCGAACCGTAAGCACTAACTGATTCACCGGCTGCTGCAAAATCTGGAAGAACGGCTTGGGATATAGGCCGATCCAAAATGCCATGACGAGCAGGGGGGCGAAGGTCAGCACTTCCCGTGGCGTCAGATCGTGCAGTTTTTCGTTTTTCGGATTGGTGACAGTTCCGAAGAAGACCCGCTGGTACAGCCAAAGCAAGTAAGCCGCCGCCAGAATCACGCCTGGCACAGCCCACGCCGCCCACTTCCAATTCTCCATGAACGTGCCCTGCAGGATGGTGAACTCGCCGACGAAGCCGTTCAACAGCGGCAACCCCATCGAAGACAAAAACATGATCATGGTAATCGTGGCGTACAGCGGCATTACATTCGAGATGCCTCCGTACTCGGAAATTTCGCGTGTATGCCGCCGCTCGTACAGAATGCCGACGATCAAGAACAGCGCTCCCGTCGAAATGCCGTGATTAATCTGCTGCAGCACCGACCCGCTCAGGCCGGCAGGATTCAGCGCAAAGATGCCCAGCGTACAGAATCCCAAGTGGCTGACCGAGGAGTAGGCCACAAGTTTCTTCATATCCTTCTGCATCAGCGAAACTAGAGCGCCGTAAATGATCCCGATGATGGAAAGGAAAATCATCCAGAATCGCACTTTCGGATGCATCACTACGTCGGGGAAAAAGGGGAGGGCAAATCGAATAAAACCATACGTTCCCATTTTCAGCAGAACGCCAGCCAGAATAACCGAGCCCGCCGTGGGCGCCTCGACGTGCGCATCGGGCAGCCAGGTGTGGAATGGGAACATCGGCACCTTAATCGCGAAGGCCACGAAGAATGCCAGAAACAGTATTATGGCAAACGTCGAACCGTATGCCGGGTCATGGAAGATATGCGGCGCGGTCTGATAAAGCGCCTGAATGCTGAACGTGTACTGACCCGTCTGGCGGAAGTTGTAGAAATACAGGAACAGGACTGACAGCAGCATCAGCACAGAACCAAACAAGGTGTAGAGGAAGAATTTTATGGCGGCATAAAGCTTGCGCGGCCCGCCCCAGATGCCGATCAGCAAATACATCGGCACCAGCATGGCTTCCCAGAAAACGAAGAACAGGAAGAAATCTAGAGCCATGAAGACGCCGAGCATCCCGGTCTGCAACACCAGAAACCAGATGTAGTATTCCTTGACCCGGTTCTCGATCGCGCTCCACGAGGAGAGGATGGAGATCCATCCCAGCAGAGTGGTGAGCATGATCAGTAAAAAAGAAATGCCGTCGATACCCAGCACATATCCTGCGCCGATGGATGGAATCCAGTTGTTGGGCGTCCCCTCCATGAACTTGAATCCCGGCTCGTAGCGCTGCGCCCAGAACCACGGCACCAGTGGGATCGAGACCAGCAGGCCGGCCAAAGCGAAAATGTTTGCGATCCAGCGAATGGCATCCTTCTGCTCTTTCGGAATAAATATGAGCAATAGAGCGCCAAGCAGCGGCGTGAATAAAATGATCGAGAGAATATGGCTTTGCATATTAGGTCAAAACCTGTATGGCGCGGACACTCTTGTCCGCGTCGTATCTATCGCCAGGCATAATAGGCGACAAACCCTACCAACCCTATCACCATCACCAGCGCGTACCACTGCACCAGGCCCCACTCCAGCAATCGCGTTGGATATGACAGCATTCGTGACAAGATCGCGGGACCGTTGACCAGCACGCCGTCGATGATCCATTTGTCGAACCAACTGGAGAGCGTGCCGGTGAACCGCGTGATCCATCCCCCGCCGTTGACCACGCCATCGATCACGTGCGAGTCGAACCATGACGATGCTTCGCCGAGCCCCATTACGCCCAGACGCACGTCTCCAACCTTACGGCGACCAGTGAAAGCGTAATCGTAGCCTTCGTCGACGTAATACTTGTTGTAAAGCACGTCGTATAGCGGTGGCGCCGCAGCCGCGATGGGCTCAACGTAACCTTTGCCGGCGTCGCGATACGCGCGCCAAGCCATGCCCCACCCCACCACCGCAGCACCGACGGAAAGAAACATCAATCCGTATTCGATTGGGCTGGTGTGTTCCTCTTCCTTCTTGCCGGCAGCTAACTGGGCGGTCTTCCCTTCTTCGGTGAAAACCGGGGCTTCGTGAGCGAATACGGGATCCAAGAACTTCGCGAAATGATCGGATCCTCCGAGACTGTGCGGCCACCCTAGCCATCCCGCGCCGATAGCACAGATAGCGAGGATTACCAAGGGCACGGTCATCGATTTTGGGGATTCATGGATGTGATGCTCGACTTCATGGCTCATGCGCGGCCGGCCGTGGAAAGTCAGGAACATCAGCCGGAACATGTAGAAGGCGGTCATCAACGCAGTGACGAAGCCGATGAGCCAGAGCAGACGATAAGCGCCGCCTTCAGACGACCATGCCTGCCACAGAATTTCGTCTTTGGAGAAAAATCCCGCGAACGGCGGGATGCCGGCAATCGCAAACGTCGCAATGAACATCGTCGAATGCGTGATCGGGATGCGCTTATGCAGATCGCCCATGTTGCGCATGTCCTGCTCGCCGCTCATGGCGTGGATCACCGATCCTGATCCAAGGAATAACAGTGCTTTGAAAAAAGCGTGGGTGAAAACGTGAAAAACGCCAGCGGTAAATGCGCCTACCCCGAGAGCGAGAAACATGTATCCCAATTGCGAAACCGTGGAATACGCCAGTACGCGCTTAATGTCGTTTTGCACCAGACCAATCGACGCGGCGAAAATCGCAGTCAGCGCACCGATAATGGCGACGGTCTTCATCGACGTAGGTGCCAGCACAAAAAGCGCGTTCGACCGCGCGACCATATACACGCCCGCAGTCACCATGGTCGCGGCGTGGATCAGCGCGGAAACCGGGGTTGGACCTTCCATGGCGTCGGGCAACCAAACGTACAGGGGGATCTGCGCCGATTTTCCGCAGGCACCGATGAACAACAGCAGCGTCGCAGCAGTAATGATTGGATCGCCAATGGCAAAATGCCCGCTGCGCGCCAGGTGCGTGACCTCGGAGAAGCGCAGCGATCCGAAGTACCAGGCGATGGTAAACATGCCCAGCAGAAAGCCCGCGTCGCCGATGCGGTTCACGATGAACGCCTTGTTGGCCGCAGTACTGGCGGAATGACGGTGGAAATAGAATCCGATGAGCAGATACGAACACAGGCCCACGCCCTCCCATCCAACGAACATCAGCGCGTAATTGTTCGCCAGAATGAGCGTGAGCATGGAGAACATGAAGAGGTTCAGGTATCCGAAGAAACGGTAGTACCCGTTCTCGTGCGCCATGTAGCCGATCGAGTAAATGTGAATGAGGGCTCCGACGCCGGTCACAAACAACAGCCAAATGCTGGAAAGCGGATCGAGCAGGAAGCCCACATCGGCCTGGAATGGAGCCGGCTTCCCATCGCGCATGACAAATATCATTGGAGGCCGGGCATCCGCGCCCGGCTCGACGGGCGAGACGCTCGTTGCTCCATCGGTGCTGCCCAGCCAGGTGTAGACGATCGTTTGATAGGGCTTGCCGGGATTATCGCGAGCGAAATCCGTGTATTGCCAGACCGCGGCGCAAGCAAACAGAAATGCCAAGACCACAACCCCGACACAGACCGCGCTGACGGTCGCCTTCTGCAGTTTGCGGCCAAAGAAAAACATCATCGCCGCGCCGAAAGCCGGCAGGAGAGGAATCAGCCAGATGTGGTCTAGAAAGAACATGAATTAGCTAGCTTTGAGCACTTTGCACTTGGCAATTAGCATTTAGCCCGTGGGCGTGTCGCGCAACTCAAAGGACTAAATGCCAAGTGCTAATTACTAACGGCTGCATTCCTACCATTTCAACAAATCTATTTCGTCCACGTTCACGGTTTCCTTATTGCGGAAGAAGGCGATCAAAATTCCCAAGCCCACCGCCGCTTCCGCAGCCGCATCGGTGATCACGAAAATCGCAAACACTTGCCCATGCAATCCCCACAACCGCGAGAAGGCGACGAGGTTCAAATTAACCGCGTTCAGTATCAGCTCGATCGACATCAAAATAATGACCACGTTGCGGCGCGTCAGCACGCCGATGACGCCCAGGATGAACAGGGCCGCAGCCACCACGAGATAATGAAGAGTGCCGATTGGAGCCATAAAAAGCTTCTAGCTTCTAGCGCCTTTCAAATTCTCTTCTTCGCCATCACTACCGCGCCGATGATCGCAACCAACAGCAGCAGCGAAGCGATCTCAAACGCGAACATATATTGTCCATACAGCATTACGCCGATCTGCTGCGTGTTGCTGCTCTCAATCGGCTGCGCAATACGGTAAGGGAATAAAGCTTTCCCCTTCACGTACACCACCACGAATAACACACCCAGCGCGATGGCCGCGACAAGCCCAATCATCCATTGCTTATTGAATTGCTCTTCTCTTTGCGAGCGCTCGAGGTTTACCAGCATGATCACGAACAGGAACAGCACCATAATTCCGCCCGCGTAAAGAATGATCTGGACGCCGGCGACGAACGGCGCATAGAGCATCAAGTACAAACCGGCTTGCGCCAGCAGACCGAAAATCAGTGCCAGCGCGGAATGCACCGGATTCTTGCGCGTGATGACGAAAACCCCGCTCAGCAGCGTAAGCCCGGACAAGAAATAGAAGAAAAACGTCGTCGCCACAGGCTGCATACCGGGTTGAATAGCTTGCTGCACGCTAGAGGACCACTCCTAAAATCGCCGTCAGAATAAGCACACCAATTCCTATCGGCAACAGCACCTTCCATCCCACTTTCATCAGTTGATCGAAGCGGTAGCGCGGAAACGTGGCGCGATACCAAATATACAGATACATGAAGCCCGCCACCTTGGCGACGAACCAAAAGATATCCTGAACGCGGTCACGCACCGGAGGCACAAACAATATCAAGCCGATCAAGCCAAGCACGGCTCCGAATCCTGCTAAGCCAATCGTCTGCACCCGGAAGTAAGGATGCTTCGGCATGCGACGAACGCCGACGAAGGCGATAGCCGCAAGGGCCAAGAACGTGAGTCCGGGAAATAGCGAAAACACAAGATCCCACGTCTCACCCGTTAATGCATTCGGAAAAGGCCGGTACCATCCGCCAAGCCAAAGAGTCACGGCAATCGACGACACTGCGATCATCGCGGCGTACTCGCCGAGCATGAAGAGCGACCAGCGCAAGCCGCTATATTCGGTGTGGAAGCCAGCGGTCAATTCCGACTCCGCTTCCGGCAAATCAAATGGCGCGCGATTGGTTTCGGCGACCATGGCGATGGCGAAGATACCGAACGCAATAAATCCTAGAGGGAAAAACTTGAACAGGAACCAGACATGCTGCTCCTGCTGGGCTTGGACGATGCCAATCATGCTCAGCGTGCCTGTTCCCGAAGTACCCACGCCGACTCCGTAAGGCCCGAGCCCGTGCAGGCTGGTCATCAGCACCGCGGAGACTACGGCCATCCCCATGGCAACTTCGTACGAAACCATCTGAGCGCTGGAGCGGAGCGCGCCGATTAGCGGGTAGTGCGAGTTCGACGCCCACCCTGCCATCACGATCCCCAACACGCTAAGCGAAGAAACGCCAAGCATGAAGAGAATCCCGATATTCAGATCGGTAATCGCGTGAGTCGGACCGAAGGGAATGACAATGTAAACGGCGAACGACGCGCACAGAATAATGAGCGGCGCGATCCAGAACACAAACTTGTCGGCTTCAGCCGGGATGATGTCTTCTTTCGTCATCAGCTTGATTGCGTCTGCAATAGGCTGCAGCAGGCCGTGTGGGCCCACTCGCATGGGGCCAAGGCGAATCTGAAAATGCGCCAGAGCTTTGCGCTCCAGCCAGTTCATCGCCATAACCGCGACTGAGATTCCGCCAAAGACCACCAGGATATAAACGGTGGCCCAAAACACATTGCCCGCCTGCCCCGGCGTCGTATTGCTGCTGAGATAGGAGGTAATGTAGTCGAGCATCAGCGATCCACCTCGCCCAGCACAATGTCCAGGGTGCCGATCACGGCGATAACGTCGGCGACCAGCGCTCCGCGCACCATAATGTCGAGCGCCTGCAGGTTCACAAATGACGGCGGCCTTATGCGCACTCGGTAGGGTTGCGTCGATCCATCGCTCACAATGAAATATCCCAGCTCGCCTTTGGGCGCCTCGATCGAGTGGTAAATCTCTCCCACCGGCGGCTTCATCACCTTGGGAACTCTTGCCATGATCGGGCCTTCGGGAATCTTCCCGACGGCTTGCCGGATGATGCGCAACGACTGCCGCATCTCCTCCATGCGCACCGTATACCGGTCGTAGGTGTCACCGTTCGCGCCAACCGGAATTTCGAAGTCGAAGTCGGAGTACCCCGCGTAGGGCTGGGCTTTGCGGAGATCCCATTTCACTCCGCTGGCGCGCAGCACTGGGCCAGTAACGCCCAGCGCGATGGCATCTGCACGGGAAATCACACCGACGTTCTTGGTTCGCTCCAGCCAGATACGGTTGGTGGTAAGCAGTTCTTCGTATTCATCGATCTTCGGAGGAACGAAGTCGAGAAACTTAATCACGTCGCGTTCGAAGCCCTCGTAAGTTTCGTATTGGCATCCGCCAATGCGGAAGGCGTGCGTGGTCAGCCGCGCTCCGCAATACTTCTCAAAAATCTTGAGGATCTCTTCCCGGTCGCGGAAGGTGTAGAACAATGGCGTCATAGCGCCAATATCGAGAGCGTGCGTCCCCAGCCACAGCTGATGGCTGGCCAACCGGTTTAATTCCGTGAGAATCACGCGGATATATTTCGCTCGCGGCGGCGCTTCAATATTAAGAAGTTTTTCGACCGCTTCGCAGTAGCCCAACCCATTTGAAACCGCAGCCACATAGTCCATGCGGTCGACATACGGATTAAACATGGTGTAGGTGCGATTCTCGGCAATCTTCTCCACCCCGCGATGGAGGTAACCGATCACGCATTCCGTGCCTAGAACCTGCTCGCCATCCAGCTTGAGAATTACGCGCAGCACTCCGTGGGTCGCCGGATGCTGCGGCCCCATGTTGATCACGAGCTCATTGCTGTCGAGAAAGGTTCTGTCGGGTTCACCGAGCTCCAGGTGAGAGAGATACTTCGTGGCCTCGTCCGTCTTCGTCGCAGCTGGCTTCGGATCAGTCATGGTACGGTCGGTCATGATTATTGGCCGCTCTCGATCCCCAGGTTGGCTTTCACCCATTCCTGATCCTGTTGAATAATGCCGTAGTCTTTGCGCAGTGGAAAACCCTTCCAGCCATCGGGCAGCAGGATGCGCTTTAAGTCCGGATGCCCATCGAAGCGAATCCCAAACATGTCGTAAACTTCGCGCTCCAGCCAATTGGCGGTGGCCCAAATTGGTGTGGCGCTCGGGACGCTTTCGCCGTCCGCGATCATGATTTTCACGCGAATGCGCTCGTTCTTGGGGAAAGAGTAGAGAATCCAGAGGACATCGAACTGTTTTTCCCGCTCAGGATAATGGACGGCAGTGATGTCGACGCAGTAATCGAATTGCTCCCGATCGCGCAGGATTTGCAGCACCTCGGAAACAATCGAGGGTTCCACCACCATATAGTTCTGGCCGAGATAGGTGTTCGCCTCGCCAATGCCGGAGCCATATTGGCTCTTGAGCGTGGCGACCATCGGAGAGTCCCAAGGAATGGGAGCAGGACCAGCGGGTTTAGCCGGTGCAGCGGGCGCATGACCGGCAGCCGGGGTGGCCGGTTTCTTCTCACCGCTCGGCGGTGGAGTGGGCGATTTAGTCTCCTCGGGCATAGCTACGAAGGCACAGACCTCCCCGTGGGAACAGGTTCGGAGAACGTTAACTTCTAACAGCTTGCGGATACGGTGTCAACGACACGCATCACTTCATGCTGCCGCGCCGCTTCACGTCCGTCGAGTTGCCGCCTGATACGACTCGATCAGGTCCCGAATCCGCTGCGCATCGCCCTTGCGATGCCCACTGCTGGTGATCGGGCTGGTACCACCCGACGAGTCGATACGGATCGTCGACCATACAATTCCGGTTGAAATCTGCACTGAAGCGACCTGCGCGATGGCGATGCTTTCCTCGCTACTGCCGAAAAAGCGCGGCTTGACCTTGATCACGTGCAGCGAATTCACCACAATGCGAATCGGGAAAAATAAGTTCCCTTTGGTCCAGCGGCTGGCGACAAAAATCTCTCCAGCGGGAGTTGTGTCAGTCATAAATGGTTGGCAGTTCGCGCTGCTCGCATCAATCTCTCCTGGCTGAATGCGAACGGCTGAGTGCTGAGTGCTGCTCTATACCCACTCCAATGCCCCTTTGCCCCAGATCCAGATGTAGCCGACGATCAGGATCCCCAGGAAGATGAGCATCTCAAACAGCCCGAAGGTTCCCAGCGCCTTGAACTTCACCGCCCACGGAAACAGAAAGATGGTCTCCACGTCGAAGACCACGAACAGGATGGCAATAATGTAATAGCGGACGGTGTATCGTCCGCGGGCGCTGTCGATGGGATCGATGCCGCATTCGTAAGGCATCAATTTTGTGCGGTTGGGATTCTCGGGCCGAATCAGTTTGGCTGCCAACAGGGTGATCGGGATCAGCACGCCCACCACGGCAACAAATATGAAGATGGGAACGTAGTTTTGCGGCATCGGGCCTCGGCTTCCCGCTTCGATTGAAATGTTAAAGCAGTTTATAGTACCGCCGAGAGGCCCAGGCTTCAAGGAGAACTGCCGGTCGAGTTGGCTCAATGACGTTACAATACGGGCGAATGCAACCGTTGAGCCCATCGTCGTCGCAGTACTCTCACCTTACAACGGATGAACTACTGAAACTCGCAGGCGAGGCCGCGTCACTTACGCCAGAGGCAGCAGCTCTGCTACGCGACGAATTGGACCGGCGGGGCGCCACAGATCTGGACGTCCAGGCTCACAGGACGGAACCAGCCGATGCACAAAGGGGATTTTTCAACGATGCCCCAGTGCGACTGTTCCGAGCGGCCATTTTCTTTCTTGGGCATCTCACAATTTCTACCTTGGGCGCCGGCATGGCTGCTGCCGTGTTGTTTTACGCATTCAAACCGGCACTCTCGCCTTTTCTTTCCCCCTTTGCTCTCAAACGCGATCTGCCCCTGGTGATTCCCTTTTTCCCGATCCAGAGCGTCGTGGCGCTTCTCGTAGGCTTTGCGGTTGCCAGAAAACAGGGCCGATTCTGGGGCCATGTGAGTGCGGAGTGGGTATGGATTGTCCCGACAGTTTACCTCGCATTTAGTCTCGTCTCTTACCAATCAAGTTCCGTTATGACGGAATCCCGTTGGCGCCACTACTTCTGGAGCCGATTGCCCGAATCCAGACACGACCAACTGAATATAACTATACTTTTCTCAATGTCCGTCGCCTACGCACTTGGAGACTTTCTGGCGAGAAAACTCAATAACACGCGCCCGCGCTAGGAGTGAGATTTCGCGTCCTCCACATTCGCCCTATCGTAATTGTTTATAATCGCTGATTCGTTCGCCACAAAATAATCAAAGGAACCCATTGGCACTCGACGAGAAAATTTACGAACTGCGGCGCGACAAGCTGAAGCAGATTGAAGCGCTGGGACAAAGAGCCTACCCGACCAAATACGAACTCACTCACACGATTCCGATGATTCTGGCGGAATACTCGCAAAAGTCGGCGGCGGAATTCGATCAATCGCGAGTCGACGTGCGCGTGGCTGGACGCATCATGGCCATTCGCTTGATGGGCAAAGCCGGGTTCGCGCACTTGCAGCAAAGCGGTCAGAAACTGCAGATCTACGTAAAGAAAGATGCAGTCGGCGAGAAGAGTTTCGAACTTTACAAACTGCTTGACCTCGGAGACCACGTTGGCGTCAGCGGATACTTGTTCCGCACGCGCACCGGCGAGCTCAGCATTCACGTCGAAGAGATTACGTTTTTATCAAAGGATCTGTTGCCACTGCCAGAAAAATGGCATGGCTTGACAGATGTTGAGTTGCGATACCGCCAGCGTTACGTCGACTTGGTCATGAATCCGGAGGTACGCGAGGTATTTCTGAAGCGCAGCAAACTGGTGCAATCCATGCGGCGGTTCCTCGATGCGCAGGGCTTCATCGAAGTTGAAACTCCCATGATGCAACAGATCGCGGGCGGCGCGGTGGCCAAGCCGTTTGTCACGCACCACAACACGCTCGACATGGATTTGTATCTGCGCATCGCACCGGAACTTTATCTCAAACGGTTGGTGGTCGGCGGATTTGATCGCGTTTACGAAATCAACCGCAACTTCCGCAACGAGGGTCTCGGATGGCGCTGGAATCCCGAGTTCACCATGCTCGAGTTTTATCAAGCCTATACCGACTATCGCGGGATCATGGATCTCACGCAGCAATTGATCGAGCAGGCCGCCGTCGACGTCATCGGAGGAACGAAAACGAAGTGGGGTGAACATGAGATCGACTGGGCGAGCTCGAACTGGCGCCGCATGACTATGCGCGAAGCGATCATTCACTACTGGCCGGACGCGGCAGGAGCGAAGCCAGCCCTGCAAGACTTCGGCTCTCGTGAATCAGTGAAAGCGCTCGTGGAAAGATTCAACACCGCGCACGCGCATGTCGCGTACGACCCCAACGAGCCAGTGGGAAAAACCATCGCCAACCTGTTTGACGCTGTGGCCGAAGAACACCTCACGCAGCCAACCATCATCTACGAGTTCCCTACCGCAGTCTCGCCGCTTTCCAAACAAAAAGCCGACGAACCCGACTGGACGGAGCGTTTCGAGATTTACGCCGGACAGATGGAAATTTCCAACGGCTTCAGCGAGCTCAATGATCCCGAGGACCAGCGCCGACGTTTCGAACAGCAACTCAAGGAACGCGAGCGCGGCGATGAAGAGGCTCACCAGATGGACGAAGATTACATCCGCGCGCTGTCGTATGGCATGCCCCCGGCCGGGGGCTGTGGCGTGGGTGTAGACCGCCTAGCGATGCTCTTGACCGATTCCCACACCATCCGCGACGTAATTCTGTTCCCGCTGCTACGGCCAGAAAAGGCATCGAGCCCAGAGGACACCAAAGAATAACTTCCCTCTCACGCGCTAAAACTCCGTGGGCTTGCCTTTGCGGGAACCTGAAGCTTGCAGTTTGATTCAAGGCAGCCCACGAATCGCCTAGAATAAGGCGTTGACGAAAAAAAGCGGGCTCATCCTCATTCTTTGGGCAATTCCTCTTTGCGCGCAAAGCAACAGCGGAGAATTGCGCCTCAAGGTCATCGATCCGGGCGGGCTAGGCGTAAGAACAGCGGTTCAGATCACGAGCAACGCCAATCAGTATCGAAATACTCTGGTGACCAGCGATCAGGGTGGTCTGGACGTGCAGCGCCTGCCTTACGGCCTCTATCAACTAGAAATTAAGCAGCCCGGCTTTGCCGCCGTATCCGAATCTGTCGAGATTCATTCCGAGATTCCGGCCGAGCATACAATCCAACTCAAGCTGCCTACGGTCAATCAGTCGGTAACCGTGAATGCGGCGAGCACATTGATCGACCCCGATCAAGCTGGCTCGGTGAACCAGATTGGCTCCGACCTCATCCAGAACCGGCTCAGTTCGATTCCGGGCCGGTCGTTGCAGGATCTGGTGAGTTCGCAGCCCGGTTGGCTCTATGAGGGCAACGCCGTGCTGCATCCGCGTGGGTCGGAGTATCAGACGCAGTTTGTGGTCGATGGCATCCCGCTCACCGACAATCGCTCGCCCAGCTTTGGGCCCGCGATCGACGCCGACGATGTGCAATCGTTGACCATCTACACGGCGGGCATTCCCGCGGAATATGGACGGAAAATGGGAGGCGTGGTCGAGGTGAACACGCTACAGGATTCACAACCAGGTCTCCACGGCCAGGTAGTGCTCTCCGGCGGCAGCTTCGATTCAGCCGGAGCTTCGGCGCAGGGGCAGTATGCCTGGGACAAGAATACGTTCGGCGCCAGCGCCAGCGGCAGCATGACCGGCCACTATTTGAATCCCGTGGTTCCGCAAAACTATTCGAACACCGGCACGCTGGGCGATTTTTCCGTCAACTACGAGCGCGACTTAACCTCGAAAGATCGTTTGCGATTCGTGGTTCGCCATGAGCTCTCGCGTTACGATATTCCGAATGAACAGGTGCAGGAAGCCGCGGGTCAGCGCCAAACCGCCGATAATATCGAAACCATGGGCATCGCCTCTTATCAGCACACATTCTCATCGAATGCTGTGGCCGATTTTCGCTCCATGGCACGCGACAACGCGAATGATTTCGATTCCAATCCCGAATCGACTCCTATCGAGGTCTTCCAGCACAATCGGTTTCGCGAAGCATATTTCAAAGGGACCGCAACCATCGATCATGGCCGGAATGAGTGGAAGTTCGGAATAGAGTCGGACAACATATTCTTACGCGAGAACTTTAGCTACATCATCACCGATCCGACCCAATTTGATAGCGGCACTCCACGAACCTTTGCTTTCCAGGGAAACCGTCCAGACCTCGAGCAATCCGCGTTCGTGCAGGATCTGATTCGTTTGGGTAATTGGACGATCAATGCCGGGGTGCGCTGGGACCACTACCAGCTCTTGTTGAACCGGCAAGCGGTCGACCCACGTTTTGCGATTTCTCGCTATTTCCCATCCGCCGGCCTCGCCGTGCATTTTTCCTATGATCGCGTTTTTCAAACGCCGTCCTTTGAGAACATCCTGCTTTCGAGTTCAACCGCCGTGGAATCCCTCGACCCAAGTTTTCTGCGGCTGCCGGTTGAAGCCTCCGAGGGAAACTATTACGAGGCGGGCCTGACCAAGGATTTCCTCGGAAAGATTAAGCTGGACGCCAACTATTTCCGGCGCCTCGTAGCCAACTATGCGGATGACGATCAGCTCGAGAATACATCCATCAGTTATCCGATCGCATTCCGCAAAGCCGTCATCTATGGCGCGGAAGCGAAACTCACCCTTCCCGACTGGCACCGCTTTTCTGGCTTTCTTAGTTACTCTTACATCGTGGGCAATGTCTGGCTTCCAGTGACGGGCGGTCTCTTCTTGGGAGACAACGCCACGCAGGCGGGATCGCAGCTCTCCGGTCATTTCCCTGATTCGCAGGATCAGCGAAACACGGTTCGTGGACGCGTTCGTTACCAGGTCGCCCCGCGCTTCTGGATCGCGGGTGGAGTTCAATATGACACCGGGCTTCCTTTTGAGTTCGACGGAGACCCGGCCACGGTGCTCGCGGAATACGGCCAGCAGGTCCTGAATCGCATCAACTTTGCCCGCGGCCGAATTTATCCGTCCTTCCAGGTCAATGCCTCGGCGGGCGCGGATATTTACAAGTCGGACCACATCAATGTGCGGTTTCAAGTCGACGGCCAGAACCTTTCGAACGTTTTAGACGTCATCGATTTCGGCGGCCTGTTTTCTGGCAACGCCATTGGCCCCCCGCGCAGCTACAATCTCCGCCTGACTACCAGTTTTTAATCTTCTTTCTGGAAAAATCGGGGACTCGATCTCCACTTCCGCGCTCACGAGGCGGCTTGGAGGCACGGCTGTGAATAGTCTCGGCCTTAGAGGCTTTCGCAGCAGGCTTAGATGCAGTCGATACTACGCGAGCTTGAAACCGACGTTCACGACAAGGACCAGTCGCGATTTATAAGAGCAGAACGAGATCAGCGATCTCGACCACTTCGCACTCCCGAATCTCAAAGGGGTCCTTGGCAGAACGCGCACAATTTCAGCAACTGGAGGCAGGCCGCGAAAAAGCAGTCTGCCTCCATGGTCTATTTCACCGTTCATTGCCGATTCGCCGACTTACTGTTTCAAGCCGGTGCGTCCAGCGTGGATGCCAGTAGCAGTGCAGTAATCCTGATCACCCTGGATGGAAAGGACGGCGCCACCAACATCGCCTCCTGCATCGGTCGCGCTGCATGACCCTCCGGATCCGTTGTTCCCGTAGATATTCACCTGCTTGTAGTGCGAGCGCACCACACCGATGGAATCGAGCGGGAGGAAATCGGGGAGGTTACTGACGACCTGAGTTTGCGCCCCCGAAATCAGGGCCCTGACTCCGACTGGGACCGGAGAGTGCGTGATCACGCGGAGAACTTCCCAAGCCGGGTAGCTGCCGTCGCTGACATTGGCGAAAGAGACGATTCCTGGGCACGGTGCAGTACAGCTAGGAAGAGTTCCGTCAACGTAATTGAGATTGATCGGATCGACACCATCCACCGCGAGGTATCGGATGGCTGGCGACTGGCCAGCCAGATTGCCCACGCTCCAGAAAGCATAGCCAATCGCATCCCCGTTGGCGGCAGTGCCAATCTCACTCACCTCTTCGCCGTTGCCGATTGCACGCTTGCGCCACCCGGCACCGTTTGAAAGAAACATTGGATTACCGCAAGGCGCTCCGGGGCAGGTCGTGCCTTGACCGGTCGCCGGATTTACGTTCAATTCCTGGGTCGAACCGATTTCTGTGTTGCGTGGAATGTTGAACTCAAACGTAGTGAAGGTTCCAGAAAGAGGCTCGCGCGCTACGACATTGAGCGGCACGGTGCCTTGTCCGGGTACCGACGTCAAGTCTTTGGTATATGCATAGCCGCCGTTGACGGCTAACGCCCAATCGCGACGGTTGATATTGAAGAACGATGTCGAGTCGCCAAAGTGGCCGGAATTCTGCGCGTTCCCCTGTTGAGCGTTCACGATGGCCACCACTACCTGAACTCCAACCGGGGTAATCTTGGTCGCCGGAATCGTCTGACCGGTGATCGGGTCGGTGCCGCTGAGGGCGTAAATAGCGGGGGTCGATGTCTTGGAGCTGAAAGCGCTCTTGATGGAAATTCCAACCGGGCCCGGCCCGTAGCCAAGGCCGTTGTAGTGAACGGTATCCAATGGAGCCAAAACACGAGTTTCCTCGAACAACCCGTCTTCTGGGCGAATATCCGTCGGAGCTGCATTGAACGCTTTGCCTTGGATAACATTGATCACAGCCGCCGGAATTGGAGTGTCCGTGAGCGTCGGGATCAGGTTCATTCCCGCCGTCCCCGCCGGCTCCAAGAGAGTGAAGGTTGACGCCGGAGCGGCATAGAACAACTGCTGCCCGATAATGCTGTCCACAGCGATGTAAGCGCAAACATGCGTCGGGTTGGTGGAGTTATCCCAGGCGACCCAAACATTCCCGACTTCCAGTAGGCCGGTTCCTCGGTTGTCCACTCCTTCGGCTCCGTTTTTGTAGGTCCAAATAAATCCACCGCAGGCGCTGCCGCCGCTTGCCGGCCCTGCAGCCAATCCGAAGGAATTGAACGCGCCGCTCGATCCTGCGGCAAGAAAGTAGGGTGCGACTGCCGCAAAGCAGTTCGCTCCTATAAACATCATCAAGGCCAGCGATACCGCCGCTGCCATTTTCGTGGCTCTCTTTGTCATTTCAGTAGTCCTCTCAGCGCAGGAGTTTCGATCCCAGTACTCCCATCGCGGCCTCAAGGTTCCACTCTGGCTGTTACACCCCGATGACCTGTGCGTGAATGTTTTGTTAAAGTTTGGCTACAGATGTGGCGAGAAGACACGCGCTGGGCCCAGCCATGGAGCTTTTTCCGTGAATCCATCAAGGCCGAATCTGGTATAACCGGAATTCTCGTTCGACGGGGCGGACCAGTTGAAGGGGAGACCTCGGAACCAGAGTGTACAAACCAGGCGTGCAAGCTGTGGGCATTTCACTTATAACTCTTGCGATGTACTAGTGTGATCTATGTCCCGCGTGGCAACAGGAATAAGGTCCCATGTCAGAGCTTGGTCAGTGAAGTCAAATCCAATTGCGAGAAAACGCGGATGCGCTCCTGTTTGGTTGTTGCGTCGAACCGAAAGCTCATGGCAGGCGTCTTCGGATTCGCCATATTTCTTCTAATCAGCCTTTTCGCAATCAAGAGCGCGGCAGAAGTGCCGGACCCGGCACACCGCACCGTGGACTCCTCGGTGCGCAAGCCGAAGCGGCCTGACAATCCCACGGCGAATTTCTTCGTCGCCACCGATGGCAAGGACTCGTGGAGTGGCACTCTGCCCGCGCCCAATTCCCAACATACCGATGGACCTTTTGCTTCTATCGCCAGGGCTCAGATCGCAGTGCAGAACCTTCTTCAAAACCATCCTACCCAGCCCATCATCGTCATGATCCGCCAGGGGAACTATTCTCTCCCTCTAAGCCCTACCAACCCAGGAACTCTGAATTTCACTTCCAGCGACTCGGGAACTTCTGAAGCGCACGTGACCTGGGAAAACTATCCGGGAGAAGTTCCCCTAGTGAGTGGAGGAGAGCAAATCAGCGCGCTAGGGCTTACGTGGACCAATGTCTCGGGAAATTTGTGGCAGGTGAAACTGCCCGCGAATACCCAACCTTTTGAATACCTGTTTTACGAGAAAACGCAGCGCGCCCGCCGCTTGCGTTCGCGGTTACAGTCCCCGAACGGCACTGGCTACTACATGAAAGACGGTGCCTGCTATTCCACGGTCACCGGGCAGACGGTCAATATTTCAACCTGCAATCTCGGCACTTTTCTTCGCATCGCGGCGACGGTTCCTCCCGGCCATACCGGATGCCCTAGCGTTTCGTACGAAGGTCAGTCCAAGTGTCTCGACCGTTTCCAATATGACCCCAGCGATCCCGTTACCCGATGGGCTAATTTGAACGGCGTCTACACGGGAGATCCTTCGAATCCATGCCGGGCAGACGGCTCGAATCCCTATCCCGCCGGCGACGTTCGAGCTCACTCTCTTCGATGCCTGGACCGTCGACGTCATGCGCATCGACTGCGTTGACACGAAGGACCACATCCTTTACCTCACGGGCGCCACACAGGGAAATGCTGGCGACTACAACTGTCTGGGTCCCTCGGCGGGCCACCGTTATGTCGTCGAAAATGCCAAAGATGCTTTCCAGCAGGAGCAGCAAGCGGGTCAGACCGGACTCTGGTTCCTGGACCGCTCCAGCGCATCTTGGACGATGTCTTATATTGCCAACGAGGGAGAGAATCCCAATGTCGACAATGTTGTGATCCCGCAGCTTCAGCCTGCGACTTCGACCGGCGGGAGCCTACTCTCCGCCGCCAACCTCAGCGACGTAACCTTCCAGGGCATCACCTTCGAGATCGACAACTTTATCCCGCCTTCGTTTGGCTTTAACGACGACCAGAACGGAGAGAACACATTGCCCGCAGCCATCGACTGCGAGAGTTGCCGGTACGTCAGCTTCAACGGCATTACCGTCCGGCATACCTCTGCCTCGGGCCTTCAGTTTGCCACTCTGGACGGACACAACGGTCCACCGGGCGCCAACAACGTGATCGAAAACTCGGCTTTCTACGACCTGGGCTCCAGCGGCATCCATATCGGGCACCAGCCGAGCGGCTCTGACGTGGCCGCCAACGTCATTCATTCCGTCATGGTGCAAAATAACATCGTCCAGGGCTACGGGCGCGTCTTTGCCGGTGGCGAGGGCATTGCTCAAGGCAACGGCGACGCAATCACCTATCTCCACAATGACATTGATGACGGATACCATTCCGGAATCTCGGTCTGCGAAACCGCTTGTCCCGGCGGAAACGGCAACAACATCGTGAGCCAATACAACAGTATCTGGAACGTCATGCAAGGCATTACTTCGGACGGGTCTGCGATTTACTACCAGGTCGGAGGGCTGCAGAAAAACGGAAAGGGAAACAAGATTGTCAACAACCTTCTGCATGATGTGAACGATTCCTCTATTATCGAAAAGGGAATCCTGGGAACCGGCTATGGTGGGCACGGGATTTACCTGGATGGCCAGTCTGCCGGCGTGACCGTAGAAAACAATGTCGTCTATCGCACCTCGCAAGACTCGGCTTTTACCACCGAGGGTCCCAGCAACGGGCAGCCGCCGAACACGTTTCAGAACAACATCTTTGCCTACGCTCGCAAGGCCATGTTCCGGGAGAACATATCCTGGCCCCAGAACTGTGGTGGATCAACCCGGGTCAACCTGATCAGCAACATCCTGTATTTCGACCAGAACGATACGGGAGGCTTCTACGCGATTGAAGGTTGCGCCGATTCGTGCGGCATGTCCTTCAATGATTACCAGAACTTTTCTCGCAATCTTTATTGGAGAACGGACGGCCAGTTCGCCACCTACAGCAAGGCGTTTCACGTCTTGACCACGACTCCTCCCCCTGACCGGGCGAGTTCCTGCACCCAGCCTCCGGTGCCGAGCACAGTCTGGACGTTCTTTGACTTCTCGACCTGGCAAAACGGACACCCTCACGTGAACGGACACTCGTTGCCCATGAATGAAGACGCGGAAGGAACCGTAACCGTCGATCCTGAGTTTGGCAAAACCGGTCTTCCCACCGATTTCTTGCTTTCCAGGTCGCCAGTCACAGGCTTCGATTACCTCCAGACAAATGACACAATCAACGGTGCGGGGCGAACCAATCCAGTGATCGTGCCGCCGCAGGTGCCGCCCACCTTTCCGACCTATTATTTCACGACATTCTGATGGCCAGCAGGTGTCTGGCTATTGCCGGCACACACGTCTCAGTACATTTGTCGACTATACTTTCGGCCCTATTTCAGGAACATTTCGGGAAGAACCTGCGGAGTAAAGAAGCACTCCAAAGTGAGCTAAGCCCTTTCGCTCTTTGCAGTCGAGCCCAAGTGTCAGCACCATACCATTACCTGTCTTTCCCTTGTTTCTCGTTGACAATGTGACCGAGCTGGGATAAGCTTAACGTCCGATTTGATGCGGGTAAACCGCATTTGCGCCGCGCCCTCTTAGCATGAAAACTCTCATCGCCCTGCTTGGTAGAGCAAGTAATGTCCCAGACTTTTTCGTGGCTTTCCGGCTTGTATATTCCTGCCCGCTCGGTGGTGTACATCGTGCTTGAAAAACAGCGGACGCTTAATCCACCCCGCGATTTTGGCTTTTCGGAGCATAGCCGTTTGGTGGACGTCGGACCAGAAAACCTTACATACCTCAAGGATGCCTTCCCCAAGCTCTTACCATCCTCTGAACCAGGGCTGTACACTCAATGGAGGTGGGCGGGGCGATGAGTATCCTGATTGCCGGGCACTTCATTTACACCGGTCGTGTCGGCGGGTCAGAGCATATGGTGTACAACCTGACCCGGGGTTTGAGCGACTTAGGTGTCGATGTCACCTTCCTTTGCGCGGATCGAAAGAATCTTTCGCCTGAATTCCTTGAAGACAGCCGCATCACGCACCGGGCCATCATCGAATGCGGCGGCAAGGGATCGCGTTTCATCAGCGAGCAACGAGCGTGTCTTGATCATCGGCTTCACGGAACTGCAATCCTCTTTCCTCAATACTATCTTCCTCCAGTCGTTCCGAAACGTTTGGGACACGCGGCAGTCGTAATTCACGACTTCCAATACCGTCACTTTCCCCAGTATTTCTCCGCCATGAAGCGTGCCTGGCTGCGTCTTTGCCATTGGCGCGCCTTCGCCACCTCGACCAAAGTGATTGTCGTCTCCGATTTCGTGCGTTCGGGACGCGATCCGCCTCTTCGGCCGGTCCGCCGAGAAAGCGATCGTCATCCCGAATCCCATCTCATGGGATCGGTTCCGCAAAACGCCTGGCCCTCATCCTTTCAACGATCGCCCTTACGTGTTGTCGGTGGCTGCGCATTATCCACATAAACGGCTGGATGTTTTGGTTAGAGCCTTTGCCAATGTTGCGAAGAAGCGCAAAGATCTATTGCTGGTGCTGTGCGGGCAGTTACCCGAAGGCCTCATTTCGATCGGAAAAGACGTTACCGGACTCCGTGGCCTGATAACCGACCTCGGGCTGAAGGACCGGGTTTGCATTACCGGCTATCTAAGCGACCAGGAAGTCGGCGATCTGTACCACCATGCCAGCGCATTCGCCTTCCCGTCGGTCTTCGAGGGTTTTGGCATGCCTGCGGTAGAAGCTCTCGGGTTCGGCTTGCCAACCCTGACCACGCGCTGTACTTCCCTCCCGGAAGTGACACTCGGAATGGCGCATTATGTTGACGATCCCGGGGACGTAGAGGAGTGGGCCTCGCGTCTTGACACCCTGGTCGGAAGCCCGCGACTGCCCGCCGAGGCAATCGAACGCATTCGTGATCATTACGATTCGCGGACTATCGGCCAGCTTTATCTTCAGGCGCTGTACACGGACTGGGCTGGATCGGTCTATGAGATAGTCAGACAGAGCACAGCTCGATTCTAGCTGGGTCTTTTTTTGAAAGTCCGGTCTTGGGATTGAGCCGAGTTCCCTGTCCTTCAACTCCCCTTCGAGCATCGATTTTCAGCATCGCCGGTTCAGTCCGACAGTTTGAACCATCCCTATGAAAATTGTTTCACACTGTCGGCGAGACGCGGGATGGGTGTATCATCAAGGCCGTTTTGACGCGGGAGGGGGTTCCGATTCATGCTGTCGCAGCAATTGACCCGGCTGATCCGGAAACTAAAAAAGTCTGAGCATTCGGTGGACGCAGGCATACCGGCGTCAGCCCTGCTGTCTGTGTCGCTGCGACGATTGTCTTGGTTTCTGCGCGGACTGGTCAAGCTGCTCTTCTTGCAGCGCAGGGTGGGCATTGTGTTCATGGGCCCCGGTGTGAACCTGCGCAATGCGACCATGATCCGTTTCGGTCGAGGCGTCACCATCGAACGGGGCGTAACCATCGATGGCCTCTCAACCGAAGGCGTGGAAATAGGCGACGACGTCACCATTGGTCCCTACTGCGTGATCCGGGCCAGCTTGCTCAGTCACTTAGGAAAGGGCTTTCGTCTGGGAAAACATTCGGCCCTTGACGCCTTTTCTTTTGTCGGTGCAAGCGGAGGAGTGTGGGTTGGCGACCGAGTGATCATGGGGCAACACATTAGCTTCCACGCCGAAAGCCACAACTTTGAACTCTTGGATCGTCCCATCCGAGATCAGGGCGTCAGCAACAAGGGTATCGTGATTGACGATGATGTCTGGGTTGGTTCGAATGTGACATTTCTGGATGGCGTGCATGTCGGTACAGGCTGCGTTATCGGCGCCGGAGCGGTGGTGACGAAAGACCTTCCCCCGTATTCGGTCGCGGCGGGAGTTCCCGCCCGCGTTATAGATAATCGACGGCAACCCAAGAAACAGACCTTTTATGCCGAGTCCGATAGCCTTCCGTTGCCCGGCCCAGTCAAGATTTGACGCAGGCCCTTCGGATGCACGAGGTGATTGGAGAAGCAACTATGGAAACCGAAGCGCTTAAAGACGCCGCCGCAGAGCTCACCCAACGGAAGTTAGCGGCGCAACGTCGTCGCTCCAGCTGGGCCTTGAGTTTGTTTCGAAGGCACGTCCCGTTTTGGTGGCGTCGCGCTTTGTATACTCCCTATCTGCTCGCGCTCGACGGCGTAGATCTGGCGCTTGGAAGACGAACTGGACTCACGCCGCCACGCTATTTGGACTTTGCCGGCAATTTCCCGGGAGCCGGGCAGGAGTACGTCGACTACTTCAAAGAGCTGTGTGGCCTGCAACCGAACCACAGAGTTTTGGATATGGGTTGCGGGGTTGGCCGCGTCGCAGTGCCCTTGGCCGAGTATCTTACGGCCGGCTCTTACGAAGGCTTGGATATCGTTCCCAGCGGGGTTCGCTGGTGTGAGAAGAACATCACGCCCAAGTATCCGCGATTCCGATTCCAGGTGGCGGATATTTACAACAAGATGTACAATCCCGGCGGCCGCTTGAAGTCATCAGATTACCGCTTTCCATTCTCCGACGGAGAATTTGATTTAGTGTTCCTGATATCAGTCTTTACCCATCTGCTGCCGGGCGATCTGGAGCACTATGTGTCGGAAGTATCGCGCGTTCTCCGACCCGGAGGCAAGTGCCTGTACACGACGTTCCTTTTGGACGACGAAGCCCGGCAGGACATGGAGTGCGGAAAGAGTGCGTTTGATTTCAGGTACAAATTGCCCGGTTGCTGGACCAGCGACCCGGTCACGCCAGAGACTGCGGTAGCGTACGAGGAATCCGCGGTTGCACCTCTGCTCAGCCGCTATTCCTTGGAGGCCGACCCTACACATTTTGGCGCTTGGAGCGGAAGAAGCAGCTACCTCAGTTACGGAGATATCGTTACTTCCACGAAGAATTCCCGCCGATCAGTCGCCGCCTAGCTCTCGACCCGAAGGTCGAGGTCCGCCACGCGACAGTGGCTTCCGGTCAAGACGCGTGTTTGATGTCCACCCGCAAAAAGCGGGACCGCAACCCCGTTCTGTGGGTCGCGGTCTCATTCACAGCGTGCTGGTTACCTGCGGCTTAGTTTTGCCCTACTCCGAGCACGTAGACATTATGCGGGCTACCCACTGCATTGTCCGTGATCATGATGTAGGTGGTCTCAGGCCCAACCAGGGACGCAGTGAAGGTAATTGTGATGCTGCACTTCCCGCCCGGAACCACGGTCGAGCAAGTATTGGTCTGGGTGAAATCAGCGGGATTGCTTCCCCCGGCGACGGCAACGCTACTGATTGTCAAATTAGAGTTTCCGCTGTTGGTCAGCCCAAGCACTTTCTGGACGGGCGTGCCCACGTTGGAGGCCGGGTACGTCCAGCAGGGGTTGGCCAAATAAATGTCGGGACCGCTTGTGGAACCAAGAAGTCCGAAAACGTCCAGTTCGTTTTGCGTCCCCACGTAAACCTTGCCGTTGGCAATGGTCGGGACCGCAAACTTGTTAGCGCAACCGCCACGGTCTCGCGGCACGCCCTGCGACAGTGCTGAGGCGCTGCTGTAGAATTGAGTCGCGATATTGGTAGCATCGTAAGCATGCAGGATGGCTGGCCTCTGGCCGGGCTGAGTGCCCAACGATTCTTGCCGCTCCACTGCCCACACAATACCGTCCGTAGTGCCGTTGGCGGAGATCGACGGCGTAGTTCCAACCGCGAACAAATTCGGAGTCTGAGCTGCCGGAGCAGTCGAAAGAAGTCCGTCCGTCACGGTGAACATCTTCAGATAATCGCCGACCCCGCCCTCTGAGGTCACACCTCCCGAGTACACGTTGGTTGCGCTTTCACCTTGCCAATAGGCAGGGCTACTCCAATAGCCGGATGGAGCACCGATGACTTCTTCGACATCCTGATCCTGGGTCGCATTGTATTTACCCAGATCGTCCCGATTCAAAAGGTAAAGGCGTGCCGCTACCGGATCTGAGTCGCAAGGCTTACCGCCCTTGCCGGAAATAATCAGCTCATTGTGAACGTTGCCTTCCTGCGTGGGCAACACGATCGGACCGGCCGACCCCAGATCCTTATCGTTCAACTTTCGGCAGGCTTGATCGTTGGGCGTGAAGTAGTCGAGCACTTGCAAACCGGAGCTCAATTTCAACAAGCTATCGCCGTAATCGACACCGCCTGTATCCGCGTCAAACAGCGCGTCTCCAACTGCCGCGTAAATGTCTCCAGCATCGTCTGCAGCGAGGCCATTGCCACTGGCCCAAACGCCACCTAGCTTAGCATTGGGAGCAGTGTTGAAGATCGCAACTTGCTTCAAGTTGGTCGCGTTATAGCCCATGATCCAACCATGCTGCGATCCGGCCCATCCGATGTAGACTCTGCCATTCACCAGAAGCAATCCCGCGCGCTGCACATCGGCCAGCGAGTTGAAGGGGACGATTCCGTGATTACTCCCCGCGCCGGTCCCAGGCACTTGTCCCGAAATGTTAACCGGCCCCCCGAACTTCTCCGCTCCCGTAGCCAAGTTTATCGCGTGCAAGGTTTGAAAGTACTGGCCGTTGTTCGCGGTCCGCGTGACCAGATACATAGTCTTCGTATTCAGACTAATGACCGGTGTAGAGTTGATCCCGTAGATCGGGTAAACGCCGCAGCTGATGTCCGTATTGCCGTCGGTTCCGCACGGCACCGGCGTGATTCCCTTCGCCGGATCGATAAAGCTTTCCTGCCAAAGCGCGGTCGGGCTGAGACCGTCTGCATCGAATGCATACAGGCTGTCGTTTTGGGTCGCCACGTAAACCACATTGTGCACGCCCTGGCCCGGTATGCTTACATTCGGAAGATACAACGGCTGGCCGTAGATCTGGCCGTCCACGGAATACGAAAACACCTTGCCAAAGTTCTTGGAATTTACGTTCTGCGGAGTGAGAATGGTCTCTTGGAGGTTCTGGCCGGTTCTGCCGTTATCGTTGTGTTGCGTCAGAACACCAGTGAAAGTTTGCGCTCCCGCAGGTGTGAGGCAGCTAATCGCCAGCGTCAGGACAGCTCCTGCACGCGCTAATCCCTGAACTATGTTCCGATTCATATTTAAATCCTTGTCCTGAAGTGTGCCATCCGAGGGGGACTAAAGACTGAATTACCTGATTCTCAACTGCAAGCGATCGCATGTCAAGATGCAAGACTTTGCAGCTCCAAGAGAATTTGACTTCTCTTCTCCTGCATCCATCTTGCGGCCCTGCGATCGCGAGCCAGGGATCTCGAACCCCTTTTAGCAGCCCGATCCTTTCTTGCAAGTGTAGATGCGTGTCGCCCAGGTGCAACCCGACCCGACATTATTGGCCCGAGAGCAATTGCCGATTTGGTTTCCGTTCATATATTCATTTACCGCCCAGAAAGTCAGATCGTCATTCGGGTCCGAAGAAACGCTGACGTACTCGCCCCAGAAATCGTCTGATTCGTCCTGGCCGCTGGCGCCGCTGTTATCTAAAATACCCACCGGCGTTCCTTCCGTTCCGCTCGCCGTCACCGTCACGAAAAATGGAGACGGATCATAATTGCTGACGCTGCCTCGAGCCGTGGTGCCGGTTACCGTGTAAGTGATGCCGAGATTGCCGTTCTTATCCATGGCCACGCTCGGCATCGACCAGAAATATTTATTGGTCGAGTCCTGCAGCACACCGTCATGAACGATCGTCGGACTCGCGCTCGCATGGATTTTGTCGTATTGAATTCCCGTGCGCCGATAGCTCCCCACTTGCACCGTATGAGCCACCGCAAGATACTCGCCAGTGCCCCCGCTGGTCAGGTTCCGGTACGCCAGCCGATAATTCAGCCGATCCCCCAAACTATCGATAACCCCGCCATAAGCCTCTGGAATGCAGATGGTGTTATACGGATGGGCCGCGGAGTAGCATCCTGGCGTGTACGCGTGAGGTACGGTGATAAATGTTGGCCCGGCTCCGCTGGTGAATCCCGACCAAGTCCAAAATGCCAACTGATTCGACGTGCAGGTGGTACCCGAGCACTGATCATTCGTGCCCGGATTGCTGGGATTTACCTGGGCGAGAAAATATTCTCCCGCCGTGTTGCTCGGAATTGGATTGCCGCCTTCAAAATCTGCCGGCATCAAAGTATGGATCAGGCTGTTGTTGGTGGAAGCGACGTAATCCGGAATGTAGGTATAACAAGTGGGCGCGTTGGCCGAGAGCCCCGCGATCATGTCCGCCTTGTCCAGTTGGCACACTTCAAAACCCACGATGTCATAATTGGCATCCAGATCTTCCAGGTCCCAGGTCACATAAAATCCGTTCGACCAACTGCCGAACCGCGCGTAATCCGGAAAGTACAAATCGCCCTTTGCGTTGATGGGAATTGCGGGGTTCAGCGAAAAAGCGTAAACGTTCCAGTTGCTCTTGCCATTGACTCCCTGCAAGTTGTTGGCGGACGCTGAGCCCGTAGCCGCGCTGACTCCGATGCAATAATAATTCGAGCCGTTGGGATGAAAAATATTGGCCACCACAAACACACTATCGATGCGGTCGTAGGTCGCAACCCCGTCCAGCGAAGGATTCTTGCAATACGGACTCCCGCCTGGCTCGAACAATATCGCGATCCCCTGCGGGACAGCCACGCCGTTCGCTTTCTGGCTGAAAATGGGGTTTCCCGTGGCTCGATCAAACGCCTGCAAATAATTGTCGGCGAATTCCAGGTACTGTCCCACACCGCTCGAATTTGTCGGCCCCACCCCACCGTTGGGATCAGATTGCGGCCCCGGAGTTAGCCCTGCACCCAAAATGCTAGCCGCGTCCAGACCTTCCAATTGGCCCGACCAGCTTCCGCTGGCGGGTTCCGTCGTATTGAAGCCGAGCCAAGTCGCACCGCCCGGACATGTGCTGGCACTATTATTTCCAGCGCACCAAGTTTGAGCCGGCGCCGCCGGAGCCGCGCATGTTCCCGTCGGAGGCGCGGTATCACAGTTGTTTTGTCCCATCGAAAGCAGATCGAACAGCGCAATCATCAATGCGATTAAAACAAACTTCCTCATCGTCAGCAGTTTCCCCCGGGAAAAACGACAGCTCGAACCTTAAGTTGCACCCCGGGTACCATCATCAAAGCCAGCAACTCAGTGCAAAATTAAGCACTTACAAGGGTATGAATCACGACGAATAGCCCGAAACCGCAGATTCTTGCACACTAGCACGTGCGTTCATCGCAGGACGATGGAGGACGGGCGTCCTCGCCCGTCGATTCCAGAGTGAAAAATACCGGCAGCCATAGCATCACGTGGAATTGTGATGCCAGTCATTGCGGCTCGTTACTAAGCGCAGTAGCTTGGCCCGAAGTTCCCAATCCGAGGAGGCCTTATGAGACGTTCCCCCGGGCTCCGTAAGACGGCTAACCTCTCCGAGTCAACTCATCACAATCTCAACATGTACGCCCTCGCAGCCGGCGCAGCCGGAGTTGGACTGCTGGCCTTGGCGGACCCAGCCGAGGCCAAGATCGTTTACACCCCGACGAACATCCCGATTGTTATGAACGGCGGGCCCGTCGAATTGGATTTGAACCACGATGGCATCAACGATTTTGAGTTTAGTGCTACCAGCGGCTCGGAACCGGTGAAGGGGCTTCGGAGGGAAGCAGGGCCCTTTGTTTGGTTCGACTGGTGGATCGCACCCGCTCAGAGCGCAAACCGGGTCCGCGTAGAAGGATGGGGAGGCTCGCTGTGCGCGGCTGCTCGGCCGAGAGGGGCGAAAATCGGACCTGCCAATGAATTTCAACCAGGCTATTCCAGACTCACCATGGCCGCCGGGGAGTGGGTCGGCACTGCCGGCGGCCGGAGTTGGTGTCCGTGGGGGTGGGGAAAAGACAAACGGCCAGACAGCTACCTCGGCTTAAAGTTTGTCATTAACGGAACAACCCACTTCGGTTGGGCACACATCAACCGGATGGTCA
Source organism: uncultured Acidobacteriota bacterium (assembly GCA_963762385.1). Taxonomy (GTDB): domain Bacteria; phylum Acidobacteriota; class Terriglobia; order Terriglobales; family Acidobacteriaceae; genus JABDBE01. The sequence goes on from CAVXKN010000006.1 coordinate 77,758, forward strand.
TTACCGGCTACGCATACGAAACCGTGCCCAACAAACCCATCCTTACAGGCGCGACCAAAGGAACCGACGAGAGCATCGGCACCAAACAACCGAATCCCGCATCTCTCAGCACTCCCACTGCTGGACCCGCCACGCTGGGTGCACTGGCAGCGGGATCCCCTGGACTCTCCATCTGGCGCCGAAAAGAATCGGCACTCAACCGCAATTAAAACCGGCCTCGCCATCCAAATCACATGGCTGAGTGACGCCAGTCACTGCTCCGCTTAGCCAAAACAGGGAAGCTCACACTTGAGGTTCCCTGAGCCCTTCCTCATTCGCAACTGGGCCCCGCAAGACCAAATCAAGGCAACTCAGAAATTTCGGGTTCGCCTCCGACCCTAGTCCAATGCTCGCCATCGCTTTCCGGGCCGACGCGAAACCCAAACAGCAACCAATCTTACGAGATGTGACGGAGGACAACATTCATGGAGCGCGAAGATCGTGCTTCTGAACGCGTCGAGAGAATTTATTTCCTGGACCCGAACCGATCTGGCTCCGGGAGTGGGCGCGCCATTTCCACTCGCACAGCAGGCTTGTTCTTGCTCACCGAGAGAGGCTCTTTCTTCAACTTTGTTTTCAGTGACGTCGCGTCAGGAGATTAATTTTATGCGAAATAAAAGGTTCGTAGGCATCATGGTGGGAATTCTGGCAATCCTCGCCGTGACGTTCATGCAGGGCGGCAAGGCTTGGGCGCAGGTCAGCGACCCGGCCCAGAACACCATCCCGATTCATCACGTGATCGTGGTTTTTCAGGAGAACCGCTCCGTAGATAACCTGTTCCACGACAAAAAGCTTATTGCGGCCGGGGCCGACATTGCCACTCAGGGGCTGAATTCGAAGGGCCAGATCATTCCGCTGGCCCCCGTTCCTCTGGCAAGCAGCTACGATCTCAGCCACTCCCACCCTGCATTTCTGGCGATGTACGACAACGGGCAAATGGATGGAGCCGACCAGATCCCGGTCAGCTGCGCAAAGGGCATACCGAGTTGTCATCCACCCGCCAACCCGCAGTTTAAGTATGTGAAGCCCGCCGACGTCGCACCCTATTTTCAGATGGCTGAGCAGTTTACCTTTGCCGATCGCATGTTCCAAACCAATCAAGGGCCGAGCTTTCCAGCCCATCAATTCATCATCGCTGGAACATCGGCGCCCACGGCCGACAGCGACCTATTTGCCGAGGGTAATCCGTATGGCGTGCCAGACGCGGAAGACAACACTGGGTGCATGGCCCCAGCGGCTGAATTAGTGCAAATGATCGATCCCTCGGGGAGCGTGTCCGCGCAATACCCATGTTTCGAACACCCCACGCTGACCGATTTGCTGGACGACCAGGGAATCAGTTGGCGATACTACACGCCCTCGGCGGGCTCGATCTGGACCGGGCCGAACGCGATTTCTCACATTCGTCTCGGGGCAGATTGGAGCAACGTCATCATGCAGCCCACCCAGGTCTTCACCGACATCACAAACGGCCAACTTCCTGCTGTCAGCTGGGTGATTCCCACCTGGGACAATTCGGATCATGCGGGATCAACGATTAGTGTAGGACCCTCCTGGGTCGCGTCCATCGTGAATGCGGTCGGAAACAGCGCTTATTGGGACGACACTGCGATCTTGATCGCCTGGGATGACTGGGGAGGATGGTACGATCACGTTGCGCCGACAATCATCAATTCCTACGAGTACGGCTTCCGCGTACCCCTGATCGTGGTCTCAACCTACGCGAAGCCCGGCTACATTTCTCACGTGACGCATGATTTCGGCAGCATCTTAAAGTTCACCGAGAAAGTCTTTGAGTTGCCTTCGCTCGGCTACGCTGATTCGACCGCCGACGATCTTTTCGATTGCTTCGAGTTCCATCATAGCGGCCGGCCGTTTCAGAAGATCAGTGCACCCGTCGATGCAAACTATTTTCTCCGTAACACCGCGCCACTTGAAGGTCCGGACGATGATTAGCGCGAAGCCACAGGGGGCTGCCCGGAACAACATTCATGAAGCAGGCGGGCGGCCCACCCATTCCAGCGCAACTCCAAATGACATATAAAGCGGGTGCCCCATCCTTTTCCGCGTTCTTTGCGGAAATGGTGGGAGGTGGAAATGCCGCGAGTACGAACTGGGAGGATCACCTCGTCCTGTCTCGAACAACCTCCGCGCCGTCCCAAATTAGAACCCGATCCGTCCACGCGGCAGGTTTTCTCTTGATCGCCTCCCTCCTCTTGCGATAACATATCAGAGCTAAGATTATCTGCAAGATAATCGAAGGTCCTTGACAATCAATGAATGACGCGGTTCAAAACGGAACCGCGCCGGAATGGCGCACCGTAACTCCCATGTTTCCAAGATTTTGCCTCTAACTACCTTAAGAACCATAGATCTAGGAGGCAAGAAAAAATCCAGCCCTTTGTTTTCTGGATTTTAGGTAAAAACAAGAGTTTTTTTTGATGTATTTTCTGCACCAGAACATGTGCAACTGGGCAGCGATCAAGTCCGCACCAGAAGCCGCAGGCCAACGCGTATACTAGGATTTCGAAGAACACCCCGTAATTATCCTTGGGAGGAATCGCCGGCATGCGCTATCTGCCACTTCTCTGCCTGCTGCTCGGAAGCTTAGCTGGGGCGCAAGAACAGCCGCCATCGGCTGTGCCGCCGCAATATCGTCCGCCCATCACTCGCGAGGACGATGACCCGCACACTCTTCCAGCTTCAGCATCCAAGGTTGCGCCCGACGCGGCTGTCATTACCATCAAAGGACTCTGCGCTCAGACCGTCGCCAACCCCTCGAATTCCCCCTGCCAAACCGTGATTACCCGGGCCCAGTTTGAAAAGCTGACCGACGCTCTTCTTTCGAACATGAAGCCCTCGTTGAAGCTGCAGCTTGCCAATTCGTATCCCGGATTGCTCGCCATGGCGCGCGAGGCCGAGGCTCGCGGACTGGACAAGAGTCCGCGCTTCGAGGAACGCCTCGCCTTCGCGCGAGTGCAGATCCTCTCCCAGGAACTCGTCCACCAAATCGACGAAGAGTCCGCCAACGTCTCCGATAAAGATATCGAAGACTACTATCGCGCTCACGCCGCTGCCTTCGAGCAAGCCAAGCTGGAACGGATTTTGATTCCCAACCGCAAGCTGATGGACCCTCTGCCCAAAGACCAGGCAACTCCCGAAGCCGTGAAGGCCCAACGAAAAGCAGCCGAGGACGCGATGACTCAGGTAGCCGAGCAGTTGCGGGCACGAGCGGCGGCAGGCGAAGACTTCGTCAAGCTACAAAAAGAAGCTTTCATTGCGGGCGGCGAAACCGAGGCTCCGCCCGATCCCAACCTGGGTCCATTGCGCCCCTCTGGCTTGCCACCTGGACACGCTTCTGCGTTTGACCTTAAACCGGGAGAGGTCTCTCCAGTCCTCAGCGATTCCACCGGCCACTACATTTACAAAATGGATGCCAAAGAAACCGAACCGCTGGACGAGGTGAAGCACGAAATCCTCAAAACGCTGCAAAACCAACGGCGGGAAGAAACCATCCAATCGGTGGAAAAGCCTATCAGCACCGAAATCAATCAGGCTTACTTTGGAACAACCGAGAAACACGGTGGTCCCGGGGGGCCGAAATCCAAGTAGCCGCAAGAATGCGGGCAACACAAATTACGAATAAACGCTATCAGTTCTAAAAACTTAGCCGAGATAGGTCCGATCGAGTTTTAGCCAGCGATCCGCACATAAACCCCAACGGGATAAAACAGCATCTACCCGTACCACAGCGAGTAAAAACTTCGCGACACGGGTTCATATCCGAAGACCACTAAAGGAGAAAGTGCATGTTGTCAGCTAGGATGCTGTTGTTCTGGGCGCTGATTGTGGGTGCGGCGGGTCTTCTTTTGGGTTTGAACGGGTGCGGCGGTACCAGCAGCAGTTCCAACAACGGGGGTGGGGGGGGCGGGGGTTCGCCCACGCAGAAGATTCAACACGTGGTCATTATTTTCCAGGAGAATCGCACTCCCGACAATCTGTTTCATGATCCTAAGCTGATTGCTGCAGGTGCGGACATTTCCAGCACCGGACTCACTTCCGCAGGCCAGATAGTTCCGCTCACCGCGATGTCGCTGGCGACCGACTATGATTTGAGCCATGCACACAGCGCTTGGGTTTCGATGTATGACGGTGGCAAGATGGATGGGGCCGACCAAATCCCCATCGATTGCATTCATAAAGAAGCGGACTGCCCTTCTCCCACAGCCTGGTTTCGTTACGTGAACCCGTCCGAAGTTGCGCCCTATTTTCAGATGGCCGAGACCTATACCTTCGGCGACCGAATGTTCCAAACCAATCAGGGTCCGAGTTTTCCCGCGCATCAATTCATTATTTCGGGGACTTCAGCTCCGGTGCCGCCCGGCGAAACCAACAGCAACTACTTCGCCGCGGAGAACATGACTTACCCGGCCAATCACGGCACCAACACGAACGCCGGATGTGTCGCGCTCCCGGGCACCACGGCTGCGTGGATTGACGCGAACGGCCCTACCAACGTCGAGATCAATGTGTCTCCCGCGCAGTATCCGTGCTATGAACATCCCACGCTGACCGACTTGCTGAATGCCAAGGGAATCAGTTGGCGTTATTACTCCTCGGGGCCGGGATCAATATGGGTTGGGCCGAACGCGATTCAGCACATCTGCGTCCCCGACGGCAACGGAAATTGTACCGGTTCCGATTGGGTCAAGAACGTCGCCCTCAACCAGAATCAGGTGTTGACCGACATCAGCAGCGGTCAACTGCAGAGCGTGAGTTGGGTAACTCCGGACGGGCAGGAATCCGATCATGCCGGAGTGAATGACGGCTCCGGACCCTCGTGGGTCGCGTCCATCGTCAACGCTATCGGCAACAGCTCCTACTGGTCGAATACGGCCATTATTCTGACCTGGGACGACTGGGGAGGCTGGTACGATCACGTTCCGCCGCCCGCCATTCTCAACTCGTATGAATACGGTTTTCGCGTACCTCTGGTGGTCATCTCTCCCTATGCGAAGGCGGGATACATCACGCATACGGTTTATGACTTCGGCAGCATCCTCAAGTTCATTGAAGCCACTTTCGGCTTGTCCACGGTGGCGCCGGGAGCATCGCCAGCTTACGCCGATACCTTCACCCAAACCGGCGATCTATCGGATTGCTTCGACTTTACCCAAACCCCGCTCACGTTTCAGACCATTCCCGCAGTGCTGGACGCTGCCCACTTCCTGAATGACAAGTCGGTACCGCTAGATCCTGATGATGATTGAGACCGTGGCAAAGTTGTAGCCGGCGGGCAGCGCTGCGACACCAAAAAGATTTCGACCGCTCCGTCGGGTTGTGACAGAGCGGTCGAAGACTGAAGTCAGGAGATGAACCGCAAGACCCATCAGTGAATAATCCTGAACACCGTGCCGTCCTTGGGACCTCCGCCGGTCGAGGTCGTGCCGTAGAGTTGACCTCCCTTGCCGAATATCAGTCCTCCCTGAGGCAAGCTGCCATCGTGACCGCCCGCGAAGTCGTAGAGTGTGGTTTCGGTCCAGGGGTCACCCTGAGCGGCCGGCGGGGAGAGTTCGAAGGCTGAACCGTTGCTATTTGTGCCGCCAGACGTCGCCGTGCCATAGAGATTACCCGTTTTGTCCCGTAGCAGCGCTGCGGCCGGACTTGCACCGTCGCTGCCGCCGGCAAAGTTGTAGAGCACAGTTTCCGTCCAGGTGCCGAAGGCAATTTCGAAGATGGTTCCAAAGCCCGTTCCACCTCCAAAGGTTGTGCCGTAGAGATTGCCAGTCTTATCGACGACCAGAGCTGCATTCGGACCGCCTCCATCGGTGCCGCCTGTGAAACGATAGAGCACGCCCTCGGTCCAGGCGCCACCTTGCGTCGCTGGCGGTTTCAGCTTGAACACGATACCCGAGGTCGCCTTGTCGTTACCGGTTGGGGTCGTCCCGAAAATCGCGCCACGCAAGCCAAACGTCAAGCCGGCCATGGGATGGGTACCATCGCTGCCCTTGCCGAAGGCGTGGAGCACGGTTTCGGTCCAGGGATCGCCTTGGGCGGCCGGCGGCGACAACTCGAAAATAGTGCCACAGGTGGCTGCTCCGCAGCTCACGCCCCCTCCAGTTTGGGTCGTGCCATAAAGATTGCCGCTCTTGTCCATGATCAGGCCAGCGTAAGGATTGGCACCGTCGCTCTGGCCCGCGAAACTGTAGAGCACTGTCTCCGTCCAAGCGCCGCCCTGGGTGGCTGGTGGGGAGAGTTCGAAGACGGTGCCGCATCCGCCCCCGCAATTTGCGTTTCCCCCGCCGGCAGAAGTCGTGCCATAAAGATTGCCGGCCTTGTCGAAGATGAGGTTGCCGTAGGGATTGGCGCCGTCGCTGCCGCCAGCGAAGCTGTAGAGCACAGTCTCGGTCCAGACGGTGCCGGGCGGCGAAATCTCAAACACAGTACCGAGATTTGACGTTCCGCCGCTGGTGGTTGTGCCATAAAGATTGTGCGCCGAGTCCTCAACCAGGCTCGCTGCAGGAGCAGCTCCGTCGCTGCCACCTTTGAAGTGGTAGAGCACGCTCTCCTTGGGGGTGACGGAAAAAGCTGCGCTCGCGAACATCGCAATCACGACACCAGCGATGAGCGATCGTGTGACAGTGTGTAGGAGCTCTTGCGCTTTCATCTGGGTTACCTCCTCGTCTAACAAAAAGATCTTGGCGAAACGGCCCGGGGGAAGGCGAACAAAACGGCTCACATTCTACACCCGTTTTCGCCGAATTCTGTGTGGGGAATTAAAGCTTCAAAATTCGAGTGAGAACCCGTCCAAATTGCCCGGTCAGCAGCGCAAGGTCAAAAAGACTCCGATCGCCCGGTCACGATCTGACGGGACGTTTGGAGTTTCGCGAATGGCTTCCGGTACAGATCTTCATATGAGTAGAGCGTGCGACGGCTACGATAGAAGTTCCTCCGTAAGAATCAGCTAAAGTCGCTTGATGATGACTACCTGCCACGGCATGTTGATACTGCGCGAATAGGCTCAGGGTGACGTAGCGGCGTAGGGCACACCAGCCCGACTATCAAAGTTCACTTCGTATCCGTTGATTTTTCGCCGCGGCCAGCCCTTCGCCGCCTGTCTCTAAGGCACTGGACATGGTTCCACCTTCCAGATCTCGGATGCGTATTCGTGAATGGTGCGATCACTGGAAAATCTCCCGGAACCCGCCACATTCAGGACCGCCTTGCGAGCCCAGGCATCGGGATCGGCGTATGACTCGAGAAGCCGCGCGTCCGCCTCGAGATAGGATTTGAGGTCCGCCAAGTGCATGTAGTGGTCGTGAATCAGAAGCGTATCGCGCAAGGGCTCGAAGATACCGGGTTCGTTACGGCTGAAATAGTTGGAGAAGATCAGGTCCAGAGCCTCGCGGGTCTCCGGCTCGTGATCATAGTGCCAGCGCGGATTGTACCAGCCGGCGCTATCTTCGACTTGCTTAGCGGTGAGGCCGAATAAGAAGAAATTTTCCTCCCCGGCTTGCTGCGCCATTTCAATGGTCGCGCCGTCACGCGTGCCGATCGTCAGCGCCCCATTCATCATGAATTTCATGTTGCTGGTGCCGCTGGCTTCGTATCCCGCGGTCGAGATCTGGTTGGAGACATCACTGGCGGGGATGAGCTTTTCCGCGAGCGAAACGTTGTACTCTGGCAAGAACAGAACCCTGAGTCGTCCCCTCACGATCGGATCGCCGTCGACTGTGCCTGCCAGATTGTTGATGAACTTAATGATGAGCTTCGCCAGTTGATAAGCTGGCGCCGCTTTGCCCGAAAACAGAAACGTTCGCGGCGGCATTGTAAGATCCGGATTTTTGCGGAACCGGTTGTAGAGCACCACAATCCGAAGCGCGTTCAGCAGTTGCCGTTTGTATTCGTGAATGCGCTTGATTTGGCAATCAAAGATGGTGTCGACGTCGACGATCTGCCCGGATGTCGATTTGAGCCAAGCGGCAAACTCAGTCTTGGCCTCGCGCTTCGCCTTGAGAAAAGCGGCGCGAAGGCCCTTGTCGTCGGCCAGTGGTTTGAGCTTGCTCAGTTGACTTAAGTCAGTGATCCATTTATCGCCAATCGCTTCCGTGATGGTCTGCGCCAGCGGCGGATTCGCCAGCAGCAACCATCGCCTCGGGGTGACGCCGTTCGTTTTATTGTTGAAACGCTCGGGGAACACTTCGGCCAGGTCCTTGACGGTCATGGTGCGCAACAACTGGGTATGAATGGCGGCCACGCCGTTGGTGCTGTGCGAACCCACGATTGCCAGGTTGGCCATGCGAACTTGTTTGACCGGACCTTCCTCGATCAGGCTCACCCGCTGCACTCGGCCCTCGTCGCCGGGAAAACGCGCTCGCACGGCAGCCAGCAGACGCCGATTGATCTCGTAGATTATTTCCAGATGACGCGGCAGTATCTTCTCAAACCACACGACCGGCCACTTCTCCAGAGCCTCAGGCAGCAGCGTGTGATTCGTGTACGCCAAGGTCTTGTTCGTAATGTTCCAGGCCAGGTCCCATCCCAGGTGTTCCTCATCCATCAAAATCCGCATCAACTCTGGAACCGCCAGGGTCGGGTGCGTGTCATTGAGTTGGATCGCGACTTTCTCCGGAAGCGCATTCCAGTCGGAGTTGTCGCGCCGGAATCGGCGCAACAAATCGCCCAACGAGCAGGCGACCAGAAAATACTCCTGCACGAAGCGTAGAGCTTTCCCCTGGGCCGTGGAGTCGTCGGGATAAAGCACGCGCGTAAGCGACTCGGCGGTGAGAGTCTCGGCCAGCGCTCCGACAAAATCGCCGCTGCTGAATTCCTGAAAGTCAAAATAGTCGGCAGCGGCCGCGCCCCAAAGTCGCAGCGTATTGATGTTCTTGCCACCGTAACCCACGACGGGCCGATCAAACGGAATGCCGAGCAGAATGGAGGGACGACCCTCCAACGGACGCAAGCTGCCCCCGTGCATTTCGAACGAGCAGTTCAGCTTGATTTCGACATGCTCATGCCGGCGCTGCACCTCCCACGGGTCCGGTCGGCGCAGCCAGTTGTCCGGTTGTTCGTGCTGCCAACCATTCTGTATGGTTTGCTTGAAAATGCCGTATTCATAACGCAGACCATAGCCCATGGCGGGCAGTTGCATGGTGGCCATGGAGTCGAGGAAGCACGCGGCCAAACGTCCCAAACCGCCGTTTCCCAGGCCCGCGTCGGGCTCTTGCTCGAGCACATCGGGCCAGTCAAGATGCTTCTGCTTGACGGCTTGCTTCATGACAGGATCGAGTAGAAGGTTGGTCACATTGTTGGCCAGGGAGCGGCCAATTAGAAACTCCATCGAGAGATAGTAGACACGCTTGGGATTCACGCGTTCGTAGGTTTTATCCGTATAGATCCAGCGCTGCGAGAGGATATCGCGAATGGAGTGAGCCACGGCCTCAAAACGCTCTCTCGTATCGGCAACCGTCAGATCGACGACGTTGTCGAACAGGAGATGTCGTTCGTAAAGCGCGCTCTCGGTGCCAGTTAAGTGAATCGGACCAACGAAATATTGGCGGCGAATTTTCGCAAGGTCATCGGATTCCGTTGGCATGGGGACGACCGACGCCTTTTCGCTCACCGGGTTGTTGCTTACAGGCTTGGTGCTCATCAGAACATCCCTTTCTGAAATCCATGTTACTGCTTCCGCAGGGCTTTGCTCCTGTCCAACGGCGGACCTTCCCCAACGCTCTCACTTCACGAACATCAACCCATGCGGCACCGAGGAGCGGAACACATATGCGTACAACATTACGATGACTCCGACGATAGCGCCCAGTGCTACCGAATGCCATACCACGAAACGGAAAATAATTCCTTCATTTCCCACTTGCTCAGTGGCAGCCGTAGCAATCGTGATGGATTGCGCATCGACCATTTTGCCCATCACTCCGCCGGCGCTATTCGCAGCGCACATAAGAATCGGATCGATGCCGAGTTGCTGCGATGTGATTCGCTGCAAGCTCCCAAAAAGCGCATTCGAAGCCGTATCGCTGCCGGTAAGCGCAACGCCCAGCCAGCCGAGGAATGTGCCGAAGAATGGATAGAGCCAACCGGTGCGAGTGAAGGCGAGCCCCAACACAGCGTCCAGACCCGAATACCGCGTAACATAACCGAGACCTAGCATGAATGAGATCGCGATCATAGCCAGCCGCATGCGGACCAGCGTGCGCCAGAAAACTTTCACTAACTGAACGGGATTCAGTCCCAGCAGCAGTCCGGAGACAATGGCGGCGAAGAAACAGCCGGTCCCCGTGGCCGACAGCCAGTTGAAATCGTATCGCGCTGGCTCGGCAGTCGGTTTGGTTACGACCGGTGCGGCGCGATAAACAGCATTGTGCAAGTAGGGGACATCCCACCCAGGCGGCCCGGGCCGAGTTTTGCCGTCGGCAAGCACGACTCGGAAAGCGGGCGTGGTCGCTCGGTTCATGGCGAGCTTGATCGAAGGAAGCCCCCACAGAAGCACAAAGACAGACAGAATGGCGAAAGGCATCCATGCTCGCAAAACCTGTGCAGCGCTGTAAGGACGCACTTTCACATATCCGTCAAACTTCTCCGCGGACCACTCCCCGCCAACCTGGTCCGCGATCTCCGCGACGGGTGGTGGCAGCGGGGTTTCGGCCTTATCGTAATCGAAACGCCAGATCCTCTTCGGTTTCCAGAAGCGAAGGAAGATTACAACCGCAACAATCGAGACCACGCCGCCCATAATATCCACCAGGTTGCTGTCGACGTAATTCGACCAGAAGAACTGGGTTATCGAAAACGAAAGACCCACGACGAGAATGGCCGGCAAAACTTCAAAAGTTTCCTGCCAACCCACCATGGTTCGGACCAGCCAGAACGGAACAACCACCGCCGTGAACGGAAGGATGCGGCCAATCATGGCGTTGAGATCGGACTCGGGAAGCGCAGTGACGGCGGCGAGCGTATGAACCGGGGTCCCAATCGCGCCCCAGGCTACCGGTGCGGTATTGGCAATCAAGTTGAGTGCGGCGGCATGAAACGGCCTGAACCCGAGACCGATCATAAAAGCCCCGGCGATAGCAACCGGCGCGCCGAAACCTGCTGCGCCTTCGATGAAAGCCCCAAAACAAAATGCGACCAAGAGAACCTGCAACCGGCGGTCGGCGGTGATTCCCGCGATCGATTCCTTCATGATTTCAAACTGCCCGGTCTCGACCGAGATGTCGTAAAGGTATACGGCTGCGAGAACGATCCAAGCGATCTTAAGCAAGCCGAAGGCGACACCGTAGCCGAAACTCATCGCGGCTAGGATCAACGGCATCTTGAAAAACAGAATTGCCACTGCCATCGCCGTCAGGGCGCCCGCGATGGCGCACCAGTGTGGCTTGACCTTGAACCCGGCCAAAAGACTAAATAGCACGATGATTGGAAGCGCTGCTACCAGCGTCGACAGCCACCAATGACCAAATGGATCGTAAGCCTGGGTCCAGTGCATGACTTGCTCCCTTTGAAGAGAGTTCAGTGCCTGATCGAAACTGCACAGTTAGCTCTGCGCGAACGCTGATACAACTTCCCTGCCGAACCGAATCAACTCCACTCCCAACTTCTTGGAACATTCACGTACGAACGATCCAGGGCTGCAATGGACGGGCAACCGAGCAGCCTGAGCGTGCGTTCCACGTCAGTCCGTAAAATCTCAATCGCGCGCACCACCCCTGCCTCACCAGCCGCAGCGAGACCATAAGCGTAGGCGCGGCCGCACAAGACCGCTCGCGCGCCCAGGCAGATGGCTTTGACCACATCCGTGCCCCGACGAATCCCTCCGTCCATCAACACCTCGACTTGACCGTTCACCGCTTTCACAACTTCGGGCAAGGCCCGCAGAGAGGCGGGAACACAATCGAGTTGACGGCCACCGTGGTTTGAAACCACGACGGCTGCAGCGCCCTCATTGACGGCGTGACGGGCGTCCTCGCCGGTAAGCACGCCCTTCACCACGATCGGTCCGCGCCAGCGCTCACGAATCCAACGCAAGTCTTTCCAGCTAACCGCCGAACTGGCCAAGGCTGCGTTGATGTCGACCAGTGTCATCGGCCCTTGTCCGGGAATGACGACATTCGGAAGCCCGGGCAGGCCGCCGTCGCGCAAGAAGCTGATCAGCCATCCAGGGTGCATCAGCAAATGTGGGATAAATGGGATTTTCGCGAACGGGCCGCCACTGATCAAGTTCTTCGTGCCATTGCGAAAATCCCGCTCGCGCATGCCGGATACCGGTGTATCAATCGTGACCACCAAGGCGGAGAATCCCGCAACCCGCGCCCTCTCGATCACAGCCTCGGCTGCGCCGCGACCGCCCATCAGATAAAGCTGGTAGAAGACCGGGCCACTCGAAGCTGCTTTCACATCTTCCAGCCTGTGTCCGGAAATCGTGGACAGAATATAGGCCGTGCCCGCGGCGCCGGCCGCCCGCGCAGCCACGACTTCGCCACCGGGATGCATGAGGCGGCTGTATCCCACGGGAGCGAGCAGGAACGGGAGGGAAAGATCAAAGCCCAGAACGCGCGTACGCAGCTCGCAACTATCGGGAACGACGGCGTGGCGCGGGCGGAAGGTTATGTCCTCAAAGGCGCGGCAGTTTTCGCGGAGCGTGACCTCGCCTTCGGCGCCGCCGTCCAGATAGTCAAAAACGGCCTTCGGCAAGCGGCGGCGCGCGATAGGCCGAAAATCCTCGATGCTGACCACGCGGGGAGACGCGACTGCACGGGATCCTGTGTTCATCGGCGATTCCAGTTATCTGCGATTCCTCAAAACAGAAAGCTATGGTACCACCGGGAAACGAAAGAAAAAGGAGAGGAAACGGCAAGGCCTATATATCGATGCGCTTGTCGGTATGCCGCTTCACATACCAGCAAGGGCTGTAGCCGAAGTGAGGAAACAGCGAACGGACGCATACCTGGTTCTCGGGCGGGGCATAATCGTACTCAGTCCTGCCATTTTTTTCGTGAATCGCGTAATAGGGTTGGATAGTCACGGTAGAAAACGGGTCGCGTCCGTTGGGAATCTTGAAACGGACCACGAAATAGTCCCCAGCATAAATCAGCGATGCCAATAAAATCACAACGCCAGCAACGCGTAGGAGTATGCCTTTCAAGTGTCTCTTTCCCAACCGGCCGCGACCCAGCCTTATTCTTGACCAGTGCGAACCCGGTCGGTGCAAATCCGCGTAGATCCGTGGCGAACGTCCCTAGACTACGAAATATTTCGCCTGCGGATGATGCACTACTATGGCCGACGTCGATTGCTCAGGCTCCAGCAAGAATCCAGTGGTCAGCTTCACGCCGACGTTTTCTTCCGGATGCAGCAGGGTGAACAGCTTGGTCTGATCCTCCAGGTTGGGACACGCCGGATAGCCAAACGAATAGCGCGAGCCCTGATATTTCTGATGGAACAAATCGCGAATGTGAGGCGAGTCCTCGCCCGCGATACCCAGTTCCTCGCGCATCTTCTTGTGTAGATATTCCGCCAGCGCTTCCGCCGTCTCCACGCTGAGCCCGTGCAGATAGAGATAGCGAGTGTATTCGCCACCTTCAAACAAACGCTGGGTTTCTTCTGATGCTTTCGATCCGATGGTCACCAGAGACAGCCCAAGCACGTCCATCTTTCCCGAGCTCTTGGGAGCAAAGAAGTCAGAAATGCAAAGCTTGCGTCCTTCCCTCTGACGCGGAAACGTAAAGCGGAGCAGTTCCGGCTTCCTTTGTGAGTCTTCGCGTCCGGAGCCTGTCCTGAGCAAAGCCGAAGGATGGTTATCCGGGTTTGACTCCGGCCCATAAACAATCACGTCGTTCCCCTCAGCCTGCGCGGGAAAATATCCGTACACGACCTTAGGCTCAAAAATCCCGCTGGCAATAATCTCTTCTTGCAACTGCAGCTTGATTGGACGATATTTCTGTTCCACGAGCCGCGCATAATCTTCCTGCGACGCCGTCTTCAATTGCCACTGATTCTTGAGCAACGCGGTATCGTTGATGTACTGAAACACTTGCCGCAGATCGAAGTCCTTCCGCACTCGGACTCCCCAGAACGGAGGTGTTGGAATGCTCGGAGCATCGCTCACTACCGCGCTTCGCTCGGCGAAAACCGGCCCAGTCTCGTCGTCTACCGCCGCCGCTTTCGCGTATTCTTTCACCGTTCGTCCCTCTTGCAGGCGAGCCTGCTTCTTGCCGTTCGCCGTGGCCAGATCTTCCATGATATGCAGACCAGCGAAGGCATCGTCGGCGTAGAACACCGCATTCGAATACTCGCGTCGCAAATCGTCCTCGACATATTTTCTGGTTAAAGCCGCTCCACCGCAGATCACGGGAAACTCCAACTTCTGCCGCTCCAAATCCTGAATGACGTACTTCATTTCCAGCGTGGATTTCACCAGCAATCCGCTAAGGCCTATGGCATCGACCTTATTGTCGAGCGCCGATTTAATGATCGTATCGCCCGGCTGCTTGATGCCAAGATTAATCACCTTGAAACCGTTGTTGGTCAGAATAATGTCGACAAGATTTTTCCCGATATCGTGAACGTCGCCCTTCACGGTCGCAAGCACGATAGTTCCCTTCTGCGAGCCCGCCTTTTTCTCCATCTTTGGCTCGAGGTACGCCACCGCCTGCTTCATCACGCCCGCCGAATCAAGCACCGAAGGCAATTGCATCTTGCGGGCACCGAACAATTCGCCCACGGTTCGCATTCCGTCGAGCAGCACCGTGTTAATCAACTCCAGCGGCGTGTACTCGTGCAGCGCATCCTCGAGCAGCTCTTCCAGTGATTTCTTATGAGCGCCCTCACCCACTGCTTTTTCGCCATTGATAATCGCGAACTTCAGCTTGTCGTCGACGGAGAGCGTTTCCACGTGCGCCGTGGTCGACGATTGCACTTTGCCCTTCGTCCCGGCAAAGTGCTGCATGTACTTCTGGAGCGGATCGCCGTCCGACCGGTCTTGATAAATTAGTTTGCGGGCCAGCTCAACTTCTTCATGAGGAATCTTATATAGGGGATAGATTTTGGTGTAGTTGACGATGGCCATGTCCAGGCCATAATCCACCGCCTCGTGCATGAACACCGAATTCAACACCCGCCGTGGGTACGCATCCAGGCCAAACGAAATATTGCTGACCCCGAGAATCGTCTTCACATCCGGCAGCTCTTGCTTGATCCGCTTGATTGCGTTCAGCGTCTCCATCCCTGCCGAACGGTATTCCTCTTGCCCAGTCGAAATCGGCAGTGTCAACGCATCGAAAATAATATCCACGGGACGAATGCCATATTTCGTCGTTGCCAATTCGTAAATGCGCTTAGCGATGGCCGTCTTCTTCTCGGCAGTCAGCGCCATGCCGTCTTCATCAATCGTGAGCGCGATCACCGCCGCACCGTAGCGCTTCGCCATGGGCAAGACTTTTGAAGTACGCTTCTCGCCGTCCTCCAGATTGATGGAGTTAATGATGGCCTTCCCCGGAATGCGCTTCAACGCTTCTTCGACCACGTCTGCTTCGGTCGAATCCACGAGAATCGGCGCAGGCACGCGCGTGGCAACCTTTTCCAGGATGGCCGTGATGTAACCCTTCTCATCCTCGCCGACGATGGCGCAACACAGATCGAGCATGTGCGAGCCTTCGTTTACCAACTTCTTCGCCAATGCCAAAATGTCGTCGTACTTCTTGCCGCGCACCAGGTTGCGGAAATGCTCCACCCGAGTTGTCGTGTTCATTTCTTCGGCAACGACCAGCGGCTTGGGATCGAGATCAAGAGGAACCGAGGTGTAGGCGCTGGATGCGGCTGCAGTTGGCTTGACATCGCGTTTGGCCGGTTCGACGCCGGAAACCGCGTCCACCACGGCTTTCAAGTGTTCGGGCGTCGTCCCGCAACAGCCGCCTACAACACGCACCCCGTAGTCCTGAACAAAATGCTTGTGATACTTCGCCAGCTCTTCCGGCGTCAGCTTGTAAACCGCGTGGCCACCTTCGTTCTGCGGCAGCCCAGCGTTGGGCAGGACGGAAACGATCTTGGTCGAGTTCGCACCAAGAAAGCGGACGGCATCGTTCATCTCTACTGGCCCGGTCGCGCAATTGAGTCCGATAATGTCCACATCGAATGGCTCGAGCGCAGTCAGGGCCGCTCCAATTTCCGTTCCCAAAAGCATCGTGCCCGTTGCTTCCAGCGTGACCTGAATCGTGACTGGCAGGCGTTTTCCTGCTTTGCGCATCGCCTCGAAAACCCCGACGAGACATGCCTTCGCCTGCAAAAGATCCTGCGAAGTTTCGATCAGCAGAACATCGACTCCGCCTTCGATCAGGGCGGCGGCTTGCTCGACGTAGCCTGCGACCATGTCGTCGAATTTGATGTGGCCGAGCGACGGTAACTTGGTGGTGGGCCCAATCGATCCGGCGACGAATCGCGGTTTGTCTTTAGTGGAGAATTGCTGGGCAACTTCCTTCGCGATCTTGGCAGCCGCAATGTTGATCTCGGCAACTTTGTCCTGCAGATCGTATTCGGCCAGAACGACGCGGGCGCCTCCGAACGTGTCGGTCTCGACCACGTCGCAGCCCACGCGGAAAAACGCGGCGTGAATGTCTTTGATGATGTCGGGCCGACTCAGCACCAGGAGCTCGTTGCATCCTTCCTTGCCCCAGAAATCGTCGACACTGGGATTGCGGAACTGGATGTTCGTGCCCATCGCGCCGTCGTAGATGACGACGCGGTCGCGAACGGTTTGGAGAAAATCAGACATTTCGGCTTCTAGTTACTGGCTTCTGGCTCAGGGCAATTAGCACTTGGCACTTGGTCGAGTAGATTCTCAGATTCCTTTGTGCACCTTCGTGTCCTTTGTGGTTATCGAACTTTCCGGCTTTGTTCCAACATCCTCAACTGCATATACGAACGCCGGTCCTCGGTTGGGGGACCGGCGTTTCTGACTGTCGCAGCGAAACTGAAAAACTAAGCTTCCTGGAACCGGCACTGCCGGCGCGCCACCCGCCACCTCAGCTTGATTGAATACCGCGTTTGCTCCCATGTGCGCTGGCCGGGGAGCCAGCATCTGCTCTTTGCGGTAGACCAAGTTGCTGGCGTTAAAGCTGGCGATTTCGAAGCCGTGCCCGTGAGTGATCGCGTCCGTGGGGCACGCCTCGACACAGTATCCGCAGAAGATACATCGATTGTAGTCGATGTTATAGACCTTGGCGTAGCGCTCGGCTCCGCTCACCCGATGCTCGGCCGTGTTCTCCGCCGCCTCGATGTAAATGCAATTCGAGGGACAAGACGCCGCGCACAGGAAACAGGCTACGCACTTTTCCAATCCGTTCTCGTCACGCTGCAGAACGTGCACGCCGCGAAAACGCTCCTGAAACTTGGCGCCTCGAAGCGGTCCCGTCACCGTCGGGATAGTTCTCCACTTGCGTGGGCTGGAACATCTCCATGAACGTTATGCTCATGCCCTTGGCGACGGCGGCAATATTCTTCAATACTGGCATACTTGCTTAGTATATCGGAAGCCGCATCCCGGCCGCAGGATTGAGCAGCAAATGGCACTATGGGTGCGGCGGAAGGCTGAATTTGGCAGCGCAGCGAAAATGAAATTAGACTACATTTCAATAGCCCGCAACGGCTCCGCCAGACTGCGCATGAGTTGCGAAAAGCCCGCAAGATCTAACGATTGAGGCCCATCGGAAAGGGCGCGCTCTGGGCAGGGATGCACTTCAACCATAAGACCATCGGCGCCGAGAGCCGCTGCCGCGCGAGACATGGGGGCAATCAGGCTGGGTCGTCCGGTTCCATGCGAAGGGTCAGCAATCACCGGCAGATGCGTCAGTTCCCGGGCCAGCGCGATCGACGCCAGATCCAGAGTGTTCCGAGTCTCCGTCTCAAACGTCTTGATGCCACGCTCACAGAGCACAACATTAGGATTTCCGCCCGCCACGAGGTACTCAGCCGCCAACAGCCACTCCTTCACGCTCGCCGAAGGACCGCGCTTCAAAAGCACGGGCTTGTCTACTTTCGCTAGCCGGCGCAGCAGAGCGAAGTTTTGCATATTGCGCGCGCCCACTTGCAAGAGATCAGCATGTTCGCAAATTACATCCACATCTTCCGTGCTCATTACCTCGGTGACTACTGGGAGCCCCGTCTCCTGCCGGGCCTCCGCGAGCAGTCGCAGCGCCTCCACACCAAGCCCCTGAAATTCGTAAGGGGACGTGCGCGGCTTGTAAGCGCCCCCGCGGAGCAAGCGCGCTCCGCCAGCCTTCACCGCACGCGCGGTTGAAAACAGTTGCTCCCGCGATTCGACGGAGCAGGGGCCCGCAATGACCACGAAGCTTCCGTCCCCAATCAGCACTCCGCCAATCTTGACGATAGTGCGATGAGGTTTTACCTGGCGGCTTACGAGCTTGAAAGGCTGCGCAATTGCCACTACGCCGTCGACTCCGGGCGCAGCCGCGAGCGCCTCGAGCTCGTGACGGCGTCCGCCACTGCCGACTGCGGCGACGATGGCGCGCTCCTCTCCACGCGTGACGTGTGCCTGATACCCTGCCTCCTTCACGCGGTCGATTACGTGTTGGAGTTCCGCCTCGGTCGCGCGCTCCCGCATGTTGATAATCATGACTTCACTCCCTGGTTCGCTATTAGCGGAACAACCGATTAGATCACTCTCTCGAAGTCGTAGCCGGACTTCGTCAACGCGCAAGCTAACTCTCCGTAGTGATCCGGACCTCGCGTTTCCATGGTAAGGTCAATCGCAGTGTCGCCCAGCCCCACGCCATAATGAGCGCGCTCGTAACTGGTCTCGACGATGTTCACGAGTTTCGTCGCGATCACGCCGGTGAGGCGATTGAGGGCGCCAGGATGATCGGGAAGATGAATCCGCAGCCGGACAAGCCTACCATCCTTCACCAGACCTCGTTCGATGATCCGCGCTAATAGGGTGACATCGACATTGCCTCCCGAGACCAGAACTGCGGCAGTTTGACCATGGAGATTGATCTTGCTGTGAAGAAGCGCCGCAACTCCAACCGCTCCCGCACCTTCTGCCACCGTCTTTTCCCGCTCGAGCAGGAATAGAATCGAGTTCGCTATTTCCTCCTCATCCACCAAGACGAGATCGTCCACATACTTTTGCACCAGAGGCAGCGTCTTCTCGCCAGCCGAACGTACTGCAATCCCGTCGGCGATGGTCGAAGCGGCTGGCAGAGCTACGGGGGCCTTTTCGCGAAGAGCAGCAGACATCGACGGAAGCGAAGAAGTTTGAACTCCGATCAACCGTATGCGCGGGCGCATCTCTTTCAGGGCCACGGCAATGCCAGCGATGAGACCGCCACCTCCGACCGGCACAATGGCGACGTCAAGCTGCGGCAGTTGCTCTAGTAATTCTGGTCCCAGCGTACCCTGACCCGCAATAACGTCCTCGTCGTCGAATGGATGAATGAAAGTTCGTCTCTCCCTGCAACAGCGTTCGCGGGCTGCCCCGTAGGCCTCGTCGAAACTGGTGCCGTGCAAGACGACTTCGGCGCCGTACCTTTGTGTGGCTGAGACTTTAGCCAGAGGAGTGGTCATCGGCATCCAGATCTGCGACTTCACTCCGAGCCGACCGGCATGATAGGCCACGGCCTGCGCGTGGTTGCCGGCCGAGGCGGCCACCAGGCCTCGATCCCGCTCGTCGGCCGTCAGCATCAGGAGTTTGTTCAGGGCTCCGCGTTCTTTGAACGAACCCGTTCTCTGTAGGTTCTCGAGCTTGAGAAAGACCGGACCACCGGCTATGCGAGAGAGCTCATGCGACTGCGCCGCAGGTGAAATGCCAATGCTCGGACGAATCCGGCGAAGCGCGTTCTGGATGTCATCGAGTGTGACCATTTGTGATAAAACTCGCCAATCGCGTGCTCATCCCAGTTCTGCGAAGCCAGCTTGGGCGATTCCAACTGGAACCTGGTGCAGCCACTTGCTGTACGCCGGGTCGCGGCCGTAAACGGCGGAAAAGAATTTCTGCTGAATCTTTTCGGTGATCGGCCCGCGTCGGCCGCTGCCGATCGGTTTGCCGTCCAAGGCCCGAATGGGAGTTACTTCGGCGGCCGTTCCGGTGAAGAAAGCCTCATCGGCCGACGCCAGCTCTTCCAGACGAAGCTCACGAACCTCAACGGGAATGCCAAGATCGCGAGTGATCGCGATCACAGCTTCTCGCGTCACTCCCATCAAGATCGAGTGCCGTGCGTCGTTGGTCAGCACAGTGCCATCCTTGATCAGAAAAAGATTTTCGCCCGCGCCCTCGCTGAGATTTCCATTCAGATCGAGCAATAGAGCCTCATCGAAGCCTTCGCGCACCGCCTCCCGCAACGCCAGAATTGAATTGATGTATTGCCCGCAAGCTTTCGCGGTCGTCGGCATCATGGTGGAGTGAAACTTGGTCCAACGCGACACGCCGATGTGCACGCCCTTGGTTAACGCTTCATCCCCATGCATGGTGTTCCATGGCCAGACCAGAATCCCGACATGTACGGGACAGCGATCGGGCATCAGGCCAAGGCTCTTGCTGCCGTAATAACAAATTGGCCGGATGTAGCAACTCTGGAAGCCGTTCAAGCGGATGAGAACGCACATCGCCTCCATGAGTTTTTCCGGGGGAAACGGGATTCGGAGACCGTACACTTCTGCCGAGGCGCGAAATCGGTCCAGATGCGCGTCCACTCTGAAAATCGCAGGACCGTCTTCCGTTTCGTAGCACCGAATTCCTTCAAACACTCCCGTGCCGTAGTGAAGTGCGTGGGACGATACGTGGACCGTAGCATCGTTCCATGCCACGATCTTGCCATCCATCCACACCCATTGTGTTTGCTCGAACATAGTTTGCAATGTGGGCGCGGGCGTCCCGCCCGTGCCAGTGTCAATTCAGATTCAGATCAGCCTTCCCTAAACACCCCACAAACACTGGTCAGGATCGTTGTGCAGCGTATGGTCAGCGCCGGTGAGCCAGTCTTCCCGCGTGGGGCTGCACACATCGATCGCCACCACGTCTTCCAGCACGTCCGAGGAATGCTCCGTGCCCGGTTTAATAGTCAGCATTTGATTGGGACGCAACACGACGTCACCAGCCACGAAATGAAATCGCCAACATCCTTTCAGCAGAATGATGACTTCCTCATTCTCGTGCCGGTGGGCTCGCGTGGACGAACCCTTGGCGACCTCGAGCCGAGCCACGCTCATCTTCTCCCCTTGCGCGACGGTGCGTCGGTACAGTTCAGTCACCGCCTCCGGTTGCATTAAATTCCAGTCGTATACCTGCATGGGTTTTACCTCTTCATTCTCGTCAGTCAGCGCCGCTAGAAACAAACTCGGCGGCTGGCTGAGATGTTTTCTCCGGGCTTCCATCCGGCGTAATCCGCACCGGGTCCAGGAACGTCATGAGCTCGCGCAAACGTCCTCCGACTTGCTCGATGGGATGAGTTTGCTCGCTCTTGCGTGTGGCGTTGAACCACGGACGTCCGGCTTCGTTCTCTGCGATCCACTTGCGAGCGTATTCCCCGCGTTGAATCTCGCCCAGCATGCGGCGCATGGTCTTTCGCGTTTCGTCAGTAATTAACTGCGGCCCGCCGGTGTAATCGCCGTGTTCGGCCGTGTCGCTGATGGAGTACCGCATGTAGTTCAAGCCGCCGCGATACATCAGATCCACGATCAGCTTGAGTTCGTGCATGCACTCGAAGTAAGCGATCTCGGGTTGGTATCCCGCTTCGACCAGGGTTTCAAAACCAGCTTTGACTAGCGCGCTGACGCCGCCGCAGAGAACGGCCTGCTCGCCGAAGAGATCGGTTTCGGTTTCTTCGCCGAATGTGGTCTCGATGACGCCGGCTCGTGTGCATCCCAGCGCTTTCGCGTAGGAAAGTGCCAAAGCCTTCGCCGATCCGCTGGCATCCTGATACACAGCCAGCAACGCGGGCGTTCCTCCGCCGTCGACGAACACTTCTCGCACGCGATGGCCCGGGGACTTCGGGGCAATCATGATTACATCCACGTCGGCGGGCGGCTGGATGGTCGCGAAATGGATGTTAAACCCGTGGGCGAAGAATAGCGTTTTTCCCGCAGTCAAGTTGGGTGCAACCGCCTCGCGGTAAATGGCCGGCTGAGTTGTGTCAGGCGCAAGGAAAACGATGACATCTCCCCAGACCGCAGCTTCCGCGGGTGAAACTACTCGAAGCCCCTCAGCCTCGGCGCGGGCGCGTGACTTGCTTGTCTCGGAAAGCGCCACCACAACTTGGACTCCGCTGTCGCGAAGATTCAGAGCGTGTGCGTGACCCTGCGAGCCGTATCCGATGACCGCGACTTTCTTGCCTCGAATGAGCGCCAGGTCGGCATGGTTGTCGTAGTACATTTTTGCCATCTCGTTTCTCCTTTAAACTCTGTCGTTCGAGACGCGCTCAGCTTTGCTGGCGCACTCGATCCGTTATTGACAGCATCGCCCGTCCTCATCCGACGGAATGGGATCGGCATTTCCCGCGCCATGAGCCGGTGGATCAAGCACTTTCAGCAACCGCGCCACCAGCCGTTCACGCCCTCCAATCATGTGCAGACCGCTCTCGCGTTGATGTTCCTCCAGGGTTTTTTCTAGTTTCTCTTTCAGGTTGTCCATACTTACCTCCACAAATGATTACTAAACTGAATACGACACCGATTCGTCCTCCAACGAATCGTCTTGACCCGATGGGTTCGCTGAAGCCTCGGGTCTGGGGCCACGGGTCATCGCGACCCGGCCAGTTCGCGCCATCTCAAGAATCCCGTAGCCTCGCAGTATCTCAACCAGGCCGTCGATCTTGTCCTCGGCGCCGGTAGTTTCAATCACCAGCGACTCGCTGTTCACGTCGACAATGCGAGCGCGAAAAACATGCGTCAGTTGCATGATCTCGGCCCGTGTTTCCGGAGTCGCGGCCACTTTAATCATGGCCAGATCGCGAAAGACCGACGGAGTCGAAGTCACATTTTCGACGCGCTGCACGTGTACCAGCTTGTAGAGGTTGGCCTCGATCCGCAGAGCGCCAGCTTCGTCGGTGTCGACGACAATGGTCATCCGCGAGACGCCCGGCTTCTCCGTGTGCCCAACCGTGAGCGACTCGATGTTGAAGCCGCGCCGGCGAAAAAGCGATGCCACACGGTTCAGCACTCCGGGCTTGTTCTCGACCTGCACCACCAGTGTCATCAGCATGTTTCCTCACAAGTCTTGCGCAGTTTCGACCAACGGACTGGGACGGCGAATCATGGCGTGAAGGTCAGCGCCCGCGGGCACCATCGGGAAGACCGAGTCCTCCTGCTCCACGCAAAAGTTAATCACGTACGTACCGCGACATTCACGCGCATTGCGGATGGTTGGAACTACCTCGGAGCGCCGCCGGACTGCCGCGCCGGGCAAGTCAAACGCCTCCGCAAGCTTCACGAAGTCCGGGCTATACAGCGGCGTAGCTTTGTAGCGGCGTTCGTAGAAAAATTCCTGCCACTGCCGCACCATACCGAGATAACCGTTGTTGATAATCGCAACCTTGATGTCGAGGTGCTCCTGCGCGATAGTGGCCAACTCGGCCATCGTCATTTGAAAGCCACCGTCGCCGGCGACCACCCAAACTTCCGCGTCGGGCCGCGCAAATCTTGCGCCGATAGCTGCGGGCAGCGCAAAGCCCATCGTGCCCAATCCCCCAGACGTAATCAGCGTGCGCGGCTGGTCGTGTTTGTAGTACTGTGCTTCCCACATCTGGTGTTGTCCGACATCGGTAACGACGACCGCATCCCCAGACGTCTCCCGCCATAAGTCGTTCACGACGTGCGCGGCATAAAGATGCCCGTCGTCCGGCAAGTTCTGAATGTCGCGTACCGCCGAGTCGCCTTTCAGTTCGTGGATCCGCGACAACCAGGGCTCACGATTGCCCGCATCGACGCGCGGCAAAAGTTCGCCCAGCACCTGACGCAAATCTCCGATGAGCGCCACGTCGATCTTGACGTTCTTATTCACCTCGGCCTGGTCAATTTCGATGTGGATCTTCTTCGCCATCGGCGCATAGGTTTTGAGATTGCCCGTAACCCGATCGTCGAAGCGCATACCGAATGCGAGCAACAGGTCCGCTTCCTGAATTGCCGTGTTGACCCAAGCCTCGCCGTGCATGCCCATCATTCCGAGGTTCAGCGGATGAGATGCGGGGAAAGACCCAATGCCGAGCAGCGTCATCGCCACCGGAACTTGAGCGCGCTCGGCGAAGGCGCACACCTCGCCCATCGCCCCGGAGAGCAGAATGCCGTGACCCGCCAGGATCACCGGCCGCTTGGCATGATTGATCAACTCCAGCGCTTCACCATATTGAGGCGCGGCCGAGCTGGCTGCGAGACAACAATTGCGGTGCCGGGGTTCGGCCGCATCCCAATCGAATTCGCAATTTGCCTGCTGAGCATCTTTGGTGACATCGATCAACACCGGCCCCGGCCGTCCCGACTTCGCCAACCAGAAAGCTTCGCGCATCGCCGGGGCGAGATCTTCGGCTCGCGTAACGAGATAGTTGTGCTTGGTGATCGGCAGCGTGATGCCCGTGATGTCGGTCTCTTGAAACGCGTCGTACCCGATTAACTTGCTACCCACCTGGCCCGTGATGCACACGATCGGCGACGAATCCATCATCGCGGTCGCAATGCCCGTGACCAGATTGGTCGCGCCCGGCCCGGAAGTGGCAATGGCGACTCCAACTCCCCCGCCGGCCCGAGCATAGCCGTCCGCCATGTGAGCCGCGCCCTGTTCGTGGCGCACCAGCACGTGGTGGATTTCCGGGTATTTGCACAGCGCGTCGTAGGCGGGCAAAATCGCTCCACCGGGATAGCCGAAGATGTGCTTCACGCCTTCCCGCTTAAGGCATTCCCAGATAATCTCTCCGCCGGTTTTTTTCATAGAGTTCCTCGCGCTCTAATTCGTAACCGCACCCACCGCCGCCGACGCAACGTGTCGCGCATATTTCGCCATGACGCCAGTCCGATAACGCGCCTCCGGCGGCTGCCAGGACGCCAGCCGTCTTTGAATTTCCTCGTCCGAAAGTTCTACGCGCAACTCGCGCCGCCCCACGTCAAAGACAATGACATCCCCATCCTGAATCGCGGCGATCGGACCGCCGGAGGCTGCCTCCGGCGCGACATGACCCGCCATCAATCCATGCGTAGCTCCGGAGAAACGCCCGTCGGTGAGCAACGCCACCGAATCGCCGAGGCCTGCGCCTACCAGCGCCGCCGTCACGCCCAGCATCTCGCGCATCCCAGGTCCGCCGCGCGGGCCCTCGTAGCGGATGACCAGCACGTCTCCAGATTGAATGCCTCCCTGCTGCACCGCTGCGAACGCCGCTTCCTCACTGTCGAAGATGCGCGCCGGTCCGCGGTGCTGAAGATGCTCGTGTCCGGCGACTTTCACGACACATCCTTCCGGAGCGAGGTTGCCCTTCAAGATGACAAGGCCGCCAGTCGGCTTGATAGGATTGCTCAGCGGACGCACAACATCCTGAGCCGTCGCCTCAGTCGCGTCATTCGCTTCATCGCCGATGCTCTTGCCGCTGACAGTGAGCGCGTTCCCGCGCAACAGTCCTGCTTCATTAAGGCGCTTCGCGACCAGCCCGGTTCCGCCCGCGTGATACAAATCCGTAGCGACGAACCTTCCGCCAGGTTTGAGGTCGGCCAGCAGAGGCACACGCTCCGAGATTCGATCAAAGTCATCTAAAGAGAGGCCCACCCCCGCCTCGTACGCGATGGCCAGAAGATGCAACACGGAGTTAGTCGAGCCGCCAGTTGCAGCCACGCTGGTAATCGCATTTTCGAACGCCTCGCGAGTGAGAATCTGCTTGGGCCGAAGATCGTCTTTTAGCAACGCCATCACCTTCGCACCCGCAGCCTTAGCCACTTCCGGTTTCCTGGAATCTAGCGCCGGCACGCTTGCACTCCCCATCGGCGAAAGCCCGAGAAACTCGCAAACCATCGCCATGGTGTTCGCGGTGAACTGCCCGCCGCAGGCGCCCGCTCCCGGACACGCGCTGTTTTCGATCGCCAGCAAATCCGCGTCGCTCATCCGCTTCTGCGCGTGCGCTCCCACGGCTTCGTACACATCCTGAATCGTGACGTCGTGGCCGTGGTAACTGCCCGGGGCAATCGATCCGCCATATAAAACAAGGCCCGGAATGTTCAACCGCGCCAGCGCCATAATTGCTCCGGGGATGGTTTTATCGCAGCCCACCAGCGCAACGATGCCGTCGAATTGATTGCCGCGCGCGACCAGTTCAATCGAGTCAGCAATCACTTCACGGCTGACCAGCGACATTTTCATGCCCTCGGTTCCCATCGTGATCCCGTCGGAGATGGAAACCGTGTTGAACTCCATCGGCGTTCCTCCGGCAGATCGAATGCCTTGCTTGACGGAAGCCGCGAGTTCGCGCAGGTGATAGTTGCAAGGGCCGATCTCAATCCAGGTGTTGGCCACTCCGATCAGAGGCCGTTTCAGGTCTTGGTCCGTGAAACCAACCGCTTTCAACATGGCGCGGGCCCCCGCGCGGCTAGGGCCTTGCGTAAGGGCTGCACTGTTGAGTTTTGCTTCGTTCATTCCGCGCTCCATCTTCGGTCGGCCAAAATGCCCGCAAAAAACTTAAGGCCATCATCTTTTCTGGATGATGGCCTCTAGTTTGAATCTCCTGGGCTACATCATCCGCTGGCTCCGGGTGTTACAGCTACACCCGTAATAATAAAAATCCCCAGCAGAATGAGTACCCGAAATAACTCCGCCCGCAACCGAAGGATCGGCTTCCACGACGACAACGACGCTTGGACGGGACGCTTCATATTAAATGTTTCTACCAGCTATACTCTCTTGGATTCCCAATACAATCGCATCTTTCTGCAAAACTGTCAACGGCCTAATGAAAGGTTGTAATCTTGATTCCTCATGGACAACAAGGCCATCGCTGGCATCCTCTATGAAACCGCCGACCTGCTCGAAATCGACGGGCAGGATTCCTTCCGCATCCGCTCCTATCGCAACGCGGCCGAGGCCATTGAAGCCTTCCCCCAGCAGATCGCAGACCTGATCGGGGAATCCAAGAAGGTCCTCGCCATTCCCGGCATTGGCAAGGGAATGCTGCTGAACCTGCAAGAGATGTTTAAAGAAGGCCGGCTTTCGCTGCACGCCGAGCTGCTCAAGAAATACCACCCTTCGATGCTCGACTTGCTCAAGATTCAAGGCCTCGGCCCCAAGACCATCGCCCTGATCTGGAGTGCTTATCACGTCTGCGATCCCGAGGGCGTGGAGAAGTTAGCCCAGGAGGGTAAGATTCGCACTCTGCCCCGCATGGGCGAAAAGCAGGAGCAGAAGCTGCTCAAATCGATTCAGGACTACCGCCGCATCGCTGGCCGCTTCCTTCTCGACGCGGCAGAAGCGCAAGCCGGAAAAATCATCGAACACCTGCGCGCTTATCCCGGTATCGAAAACATCACCCCCGCCGGTTCCCTGCGCCGAGGACGCGAAACCGTAGGCGATCTCGACATTCTGGTAACCGGAAAAGCTTGTTGCGACGACGAAGAGCGGCAAAAACTGATTGACCACATCATCAAGCTGCCGGGGTTGATGGACATCATCGCTCGTGGGGAAAACAAGGTCAGCTTTCGCATTCGCGGCGGAATGCAAGTCGATGTTCGCCTGCTTTCTCCCGATTCCTTCGGCGCAGCCATGCAGTATTTCACAGGCAGCAAGGCCCACAACGTCGCCCTGCGCCAGCGCGCGTTGAAGATGGGCTACACCTTAAGCGAATACAGCCTGGCCCGACTGGACAACGAAAAGGCCGTGGCTGGAAAAAGCGAAGAAGAAATTTATGCCAAGTTAAAACTCGATTACATCCCTCCCGAACTCCGCGAGAACATGGGAGAGATTGATGCCGCCGAAAAACACACGCTGCCTGTACTCATATCGCAACCTGATCTCCAAGGCGACGTCCACATGCACACCGTCGAGACCGATGGCCGCAACACCATCGAACAAATGGCCGAAGCCGCGCGCGCCCACGGCTACAACTATATGGCCATCACCGACCATTCCAAGAATTTAGCGTTCGCCAACGGCCTTGACGACCAGCGCGCCCTCGAGCATATCAAGCGCATTCGCGCCGCTAATGCGAAGATCGACGGCATCCGCATCTTCGCCGGAATCGAGGTCGATATTCTGGCCGACGGCACCCTCGATCTCTCCGACTCCGTGCTCGAACAAATGGATCTGGTGATCGCCAGCGTCCATTCTCATTTCAACCAGAGTCCCAGCGAAATGACCGATCGCCTGCTCAAGGCCGTGGAAAATCCCAACACTTCGTTTCTCGGGCATCCTACTGGGCGACTGCTGCTGCGTCGCGATGCCTACCAGTTCGACGTCGACGCGGTTTTGAAAGCCGCCGCCAAACGCAAAGTCGCAATGGAGCTAAACGCTTATCCCGACCGGCTCGACCTGTGCGACCGCCATCTGCGTCTCGCCAAACAGTATGGAGTCAAGATCGTTATCAATACCGATTCCCATCACACTTCGCATCTTGACAAGATCCGCTACGGCATCCTGCAAGCCCGCCGCGCATGGCTGACCAAAGACGATGTTCTCAACACCCTCCCGGCCCAACCGTTTAGCAAAGCAATGAAGCACGCATGGTAGGCGCGGCGCATGACCGTGAATCAAGCTTGAAGAAGGTTGCCTTGTCGTGGAGCAGTGGTAAAGACAGCGCCTGGGCGTTGCACCTCCTCCGGAAACAGCCGGACATCGAGGTCGTGGCGCTGATCACGACCTTCAACTCGGAGGCCGACCGCGTGGCTATGCACGCGGTTCGTCGCACACTAGTCGAAGCACAAGCTGAGCGAACCGGACTGCCCCTGTGGCCGGTAGAACTGCCGTGGCCGTGCTCTAACCTGGAATATGAAGATCGAATGCGCATCGTGTGCCAGCGCGCAACCGCTGAAGGAATCACAGCGATCGCATTCGGCGACCTGTTTCTTCAGGACGTTCGCGATTACCGGGTGCGGCAATTGCAAGGGACCGGACTCGAGCCGCTATTTCCGGTCTGGCAAATTCCTACGCAACAATTGTCTCGCGACATGATCACAGCCGGCATGAAAGCAAAGATCACGTGCGTCGACCCTTCGAAACTCGCGAAATCCTTTGCCGGTCAGGACTACGATTCGCGCTTGCTGCAATTACTGCCTCCCGGAATCGACCCCTGTGGCGAGAACGGAGAGTTCCACACCTTCGTCTACGATGCGCCAGTTTTCTCCCGCCCCATCGAGATTCAGACCGGAGAAGTAATCGAACACGATGGATTTGTATTTGCCGACTTGCTTCTCGAGTCCTGAGCCCTTCACACGCTCGCCAATTGTTACAGCCCGGTTAAAACTGGCTGCCATCGGGCGAGATCACAGACGAAACCACACTCTTCAAATTACAATTGGCCTGCAGTTCGTGCTCCCTAAAACGCCCAATGGCCAAGACGCGCAACCCAGAAGCAATCGCCGCGAAGACCGCCGCGAAGCAGCCGGAACGGCGCAACGGCCGAGGCCGCACCGCCAGCAACGCAGCCACCGAGCCAGCCGTTTCCGCTCTCGACGATCCCGAACTCTACATAAATCGCGAGCTCAGTCTTCTGGATTTCCAGCGGCGGGTGCTCGAAGAAGCGCAGGACGATACCGTCCCCTTGCTGGAACGGGTGAAGTTCCTGTCCATCGTCGGCTCCAATCTGGACGAGTTCTTCATGGTTCGGGTCGCGGGGCTCAAGCGGCAAGTCGAGAAAGGTGTGATCGAGTGCGGGCCAGATGGCATGACCCCTTCGGCCCAACTCGCCGCTATCCGCGAGCGCGTGGCCAACCTGTTCAAGGAAGCTCATGAATGCTGGCAGTCGCAGGTCATGCCGTCCCTCCGGAAAGTCGGCATTGAGGTTGCCGACTATTCGCAATTGACGGCCACGCAGCGTTCGGCTTTAAACAAATATTTCCACGAGACAGTTTTCCCCACCTTGACTCCCTTGGCGTTTGATCCCGGCCGCCCTTTTCCTCATATATCGAACTTGAGCCTGAACCTGGCGGTGCTGATCCGCGACAAAGAAGGCGTGGAACATTTTGCCCGAGTCAAGATACCGAATTCCATTCCTCAATTAGTCGCCGTAAAACCCCCTCCGCATAAAAAAGGCGCTGACGCCAAGAAACTCCAGCTATGTTTTATCTGGCTGGAGCAGTTGATCATTGCCAACCTGAAGCTGCTGTTCCCTGGCATGAAAGTCCTCGAAGCGCATCCCTTCCACGTAACCAGGGACGCAGACACGGCCATCCAGGAACTTGAAGCGGGAGACTTGCTGGAGTCGGTGGAAGAAGGCGTCTGGCAGCGGCGTTTTGCCGATGTCATCCGTCTGGAAGTCAACGAAGCCATGCCGCCGGTAGTGCTCAAAATCTTGATGGAGAATCTCGAAGTCGATCGCGACGATGTTTACCAGATCACTGGCCCCCTCGCGCTCGCCCGGCTGCGGTTCCTGGCGGCGGATCGTCCCGAACTGAAAGATCCGCCGTTCGTACCAGCGATCCCCGCTGCCCTCGAGTCGGAAGAGGAAAGAGACGATATATTCGCCGCCATTCGCCGCCAAGACATTCTTTTTCACCATCCCTTCGATTCCTTCCAGCCCGTCGTCTCCTTGCTGCAGCAAGCCGCGAAAGACCCGGCCGTGCTGGCGATCAAAGTCACTCTTTACCGCGTGGGCCGGAATGCGCCAGTGGTCGAGGCCTTGCTCGAAGCGGTTGAAAATGATAAGCAGGTTGCCGTGCTGGTCGAGCTCAAAGCTCGCTTCGACGAGGAGAGCAACATTGAATGGGCGCGAAGGCTGGAGCGCGAGGGTGTGCATGTCGTCTACGGATTGCCGGACCTGAAGGTCCATTGCAAGACCGCGCTGGTCGTGCGTCAGGAAGGAAATGTGATCCGGCGTTACGTGCATTTATCCACCGGAAACTACAACAGTGTTACGTCGCAGCTTTACACCGACCTCGGAATGTTTACTTGTGACGAAGAGATCGGCGCCGACTGCACCGACCTGTTCAACTATCTCACCGGTTATTCTGCCAAGGCCGAATACCGAAAACTGCTGGTAGCGCCCATTAAGCTGCGAGAAGAGTTAGAAGGGATGATCCAGCGCGAGATCGATCATCAACGCAAGGGCGAGCAGGGACACCTGATCTTCAAGATGAACGCACTCGTGGACAAGCGCGCGATCCGATTGTTGTATCAGGCATCGCAAGCTGGCGTAAGGGTTGACCTGCTGGTCCGTGGGATTTGCTGCCTGCGTCCAGGGATCAAAGGTGTGAGCGAGAACATCCGTGTGACCAGCATTGTCGGGCGTTTCCTCGAGCATAGCCGGATCTACTATTTCCGCAACGCAGGCCAGGAAGAAATCTACCTCGGCAGCGCCGACCTCATGCCGCGCAACCTCAACCGCAGAGTCGAGGTAGTGTTTCCCGTACGTGATCCCAAATTAATTCGTCACCTCCGCGACGATGTTCTAGCCACTTATCTGGCCGACACGGTGAAGGCACGCCACATGCAACCCAGCGGCAGTTATTCGCGAAGCTCAGGCCGCGCTGAAGCGCTGAACAGCCAGGAATCGTTCATCCAGCACGCGGCGAACCGTTCAACAAGTTGACGCGAAGTTACACGAATGCTCACGTGAAGGACCCGGACCGCCCGTCCGGGGGCTAGATGCGGGGACGACAGGTTAAATGCGCGGACAGGTCCCCGGACTATCGTCGTCCCCGGATTATCGCCCCCAAATTATCCAGGTCTGTTGAAACACTCGTTACGTCCGTCCGATTCTCTGCCCGGTTGAATCGAAGAATTGCGTAAGATGTCTGTGCGGTCGGCCGGGTATATGCGGGGTCCAGTCCGCGAATTATCTCCGTAACAGTTGGCAACATTCCATGGGGTAGCCTCGACGTTGTGGTTATTAATGAGGGGGATTTCCAACGTCTAGCGTGTACACAGCCTGGTCGGAGGTCAAGACCAGCAATCGTTTACCGTCCTCACTAAATTGGCTGAACGACACCGGGTGATTGAATTCATAGATGCAACGTCGTTTCAAACTTGGCAGTTCATACAGCTCCAATGCGCGACGCTCGGTAAGCACGGTCATAAGCTGGGACGGAAGAGAAACCACCGGAGAATGCCCGGCGATCGTACCCTCAATTTGACCTGACATGGAATAAACAAGGACACGCTTTTTGTTATCGCTCACGATCAGTGAGTTTCCGATCGCTTGCGCTTGGATCGGATAAAAAGAGCCCTTCCCGGTATCGATAAAAACGTCACCCTTCGCCTTGCCGGTATCGAGATCGAAAACCTGCATCCAATCAATGCCCTCGCGACTTGGGTAGCGCGCGACTCTGGAGGCAAGTTCTGGGTCTTGCTTCGTCATGGCGTCGAAGCTATTGGAGTTAGCGAACCAGCAGAGGACTAGAGTGTTAGTGTCGGCGCTTGCCCAATACGTTCCCAAATCTGCGACGAAATCCTTTGTCCAAAGGAGGTTTTGATTCGTCACATCACGTACTTCCACGCGGGAAGCCGATCCAATCCCTGACGATGAATGTCTGGAAGCGCGGGGCGAAGAATGTTCCGATTGGCTCGGAGGAACCAACGTTAACAAATACCTACCAACCTGGCGTGTACGTTCTGCCTTGTCGAAACTGTGCATTGGCTCAATGTCGGCAGCTCCGAGCGACAGTTTCGCTATAGAACGATCAATCTCGTCTTCTTTTGGAAAATCGGCATACAGCGCACCATCCGATGAAAAATACGCACCTTGAAAACTCCGCACATGGTAAAGTCTCTGGTCCGTCTGTAGGTTCCAGACCGCTCCACGAGATCTCTGGGATACCGCGAGATAACTTAGATCGGGGGAAACGGCAGCCACGCGCACATAGCCGAGCGAAGCATCGGGCAATTCCACCTGCTCGCCCCCCTTCGCCGTAGCAAGGTCGAATATCTGCAGGTCTCCGTCGGTGCGCTCCGCAACGTACTTATTGTCGAAAACATCCAGCGCTGCTCGCTTGCTCCCAAGAATGATCTTTTTTTGTTTCAGGTCGAGTACGCCGACCGGGTTGTCCCTGATCGGCGCCACCAGAATGTAATCGCCTTGCGTTACTGGCAAGAAATGCGACCTGCCGACGCCAATGTCCTTCGAGATCTGGCGTCCGGATGGAAACTCGACTAGTTCCGCTTGGCTACTCAAGAACGAGGTGGCGGCGATAAGACGGCCATTCCCGACAAATGCAAACCTGTTCGAATCCAAGAGCTCCGCGATGCCACCTGGAAGACGCACTTCCTTGCGGGCGGTCAGATCCATACAGAAATTGGTACTGCCATGGTGAACCAACAAATAATGCCCATCCGGGGAAAAACTCGGCAGCGCTCAGACACTTTTCTTCTCCCAAATTGCCGCCCCCGTTGTGGTGTCAAACAGGGTCAGAACGGACTGCCTTCGCACTAACGGAATTCCAAATAGCTGCTGCAGAGCGCCGCCATAACTTAAACACCCAAGGAATTTGCCGTCAGGCGAGACCGCCGTTTGCTCACAGCCGTCACGAACATAAATCTCATGTACTTCTATTCGTCGCTGCGTGGGAATATCCCAGCGCTCCACTCGGGGCGATCCTCCGTAGCTGGTGAAGTCGAAAACGATAGCCTGCGAATCAGGCGTGAATTGCGCGGCTCGCGCCTCGGGTGCGTCGATCGCGAACACAAACTTAAATAGCGCGCGCGTCAGGACAAAGATATTGTTCTCGTCTTGTGCCAGCACGAACTTTCCATCGCTGCTGATGCGCACGTGGCGGATTTCCGGCCTCAGGCGTTCTGTGAGGACGCGCTTGGTGATCAGGCCCGCCAAATTCTCCTCCGAATCACTTCCTGAATACTCGACAATCGAATTCCTCCAGGCCATGAAACTCGGTTCGGAACTTTCATGATGTGTTATGCACTGTTCTGGCAGAATCGGAGTAGATTGAAGCAACTGACGGAGTCGTTTGGAATCTGGTGGTGTCGCCCCGAAAAGGTCTGACCAAAAGTTTCCCGTGTCGCCCTTCGATCCGGAAACCCTATCGAATGCATCGGCGTAGGCCCTTGTCGAGTACCCAGCGCGCGCAAGTAAGTAAAGGGCAATACTGTCCGCATCTAGTTGCTCTCGCTGTTCGATCTTCCAAGCCTTCAAGTAATCGGACACGGAGGGATGCTGGCGACGATAGTTGTCAAGATACTCGTTCCACTTCGCAAACACGTCCTCTCGATTGCCGATTTGCGTTATGCCAAGGGTGTGATGAAGCGCTTCCGTCATGCGGATGGCCTCGTGATGGGCGATTACGTGTGCCATCTCGTGAGCAAGAACCCCAGCCATTTCGTCCTCGTTTTGCATGAGAACGGCTAGTTTTCGAGAGATATAGATTCGACCTCCAGCAATGCTAAAAGCGTCAGCTCTTCTCTCCTCAACCAACGCTACTCGAAACTGTAACCGACTGGGGGGCAAGGCCTGGGAAAGCCGCTGGACAATATTCGTCAGGTACATCGTAAGCGCAGGATCAGAAACAATTGTGATGGTTTGGCGCAGTCCTTCAGCCTGTGCATCTCCGAGATCAACCTCTTGTTCATCGGAGAACATGTTAGTTCCGGGCGCACTTTGCAAAAGTGGTAGCGCCGGACAAGGGTCTGCGCCCCAGCAGTGAATCGCCACAAAAACAACGAGTCCGAGAGCCAAGAGCGAACGTGTCAAATGTCTCACTGCGATTCTTCAGGTCTTAGTCGAAAACGGGTAATTGTCTCGTACTCAACGTTCCAGAGCAACGCAAAACATTTACCTCGTATCAATGAATTTGCATCCGTCATGCGGCAAATCCACGAACTTTGGCTTTGCACGAAATGCGGGGACAGATTATTGTCCGGTTCTGCGCATGGGCGAAATTTCGATGGCAAAGCGATTAGAATCAGAAATGCAATATGCCTGACGAAATACCACCTTCGCCGCCCGCGCCCCCGAGTGCATCTGCATCGGCTACGCCGCAACCCGGAACCCAATTTCGCATCGGCGAGGAATTTGGCACCGCGAAGAAGAATCTGCCTCCGGTAAAGATTGTCATCATCGGAGTTGCAGTTGTCGCAGTCGTCGCGATCGTCGCGGCCTTGCTGCAGCGACCCCACTCTGCGACCACGGGGTCGATCGACGACGTAGTCTCCGTGGAAGTTCCCGATCAAAATATGGTGATGGTCGCGATCAATGTTTCGTTCCAGAACAACGGCGTGAAGTCATACTGGATTCACACCATCAAAGCCGACCTCGATACCACCACTGGCAGCTTCACCGATGACGCCGCTTCACCCGCCGACTTTGACCGCTACTTCCAGGCCTTCCCTGTCCTGAAACAACATGCCCTCGCTCCTCTGGAGCGCGAAGCCAAGATTATTCCCGGTGGCCGGATCGCAGGAACCGTCATCGTAACCTTTCCCGTAACCCCAGACGCGTTCGCCAACCGCAAATCGCTGAAAGTCACAATCCAACCCTACGACCAACCCGTCCCGCTGGTCCTGACAAAGTAAGGCCCCAACAGTAGAAACGTAGCTCCACCACGCCTAAGCCGCGCAACCCCCAACGATTCTATAGGATATGATTTAAGATTAGCTTATAGCTAACTGCGGAAATGTTCCACGTGGAACACAACCACGATTACTGGCCCGCCGGCGTGCTCGTCACCGGCACGGGAGCATTCTTGGGCGTGCTCAAGTATCCCACCGCCTGCTTCTTGTCCACCGACCAGACCACCATTTCGTACAGCAGGTGATCGCGCCCGGTATAGAACTGGATGGGCTCGCTGACGTTGCGGTCTTTCTTTTCGATGGTCTTGTCATCGGCGGTGACATTCACAGTGAACTTGCCTCGCTTGGCATCGGTTTTCTTCAGCTGCAGGCTCACCGTCGAAACCGGCTGAGGCTTCGCGCCCTTGACCAGAGTGAATTCATAATAGTTGCGATCGCCTTTATGCTTGAGCACTTCGAGGTCGCCGCGCGTGTTGGCGATCAAGCCGCTCTGCACGCCCAAGTCGCCAATAGTGCTTTGCAGCTTGGCCTCCGCGGCAGCCAGTTCGGCTTTGGTCGAGGCGACATCAGTTTTGACTCCGCCTACATCTGTTTTCACGTTGTTGACTTCGCCGTTCACCTGGCTGATCTGCTGCTTCTGCTCTTCGGCGAGGCGCTCCTGGGACGCGCGTTGCGCGACTTGCTCGCGCTGCAGTTGAGCGGAGCGGTCGGCCAGTTCCTTCTTGGTCATGCCGAGTTGTTTGGCCAGGGTTTCGGAGTCGGCCTCGGCCGACTGCATACGCTTGCCGAGCTCGGTGATCTGGGCGTTGCTCGCGGTTTGATCCTTGCCCAGCTGATCGATGCGCTCGCGCAAGTTGAACAAGAAGTAAAGCGAGCCCGCAACATACATGACGGCAAGCAACGACACGACCCACTTGACTGCGTTTCCTCCGCCCGTGGGCACTTCGACCAGGTGTTCGCCTTCGTCAGCCATAGGTTTTCTCCGCCGGTGGTGATTGAGTGTCGTTCTTATTGTTGTGCAGGGCCGCGATAGTGTCAATTGCCATTCACTCCGGAGCCGATGGCTTCGTGAATCAGCTAATGCGCTCGGGATGACAGTGTTTTTAATCGTCTATGTATATGCTAGACTATTACTAGGAGTCTCATATGGCTACACTTTATGTCGAAAACGTGCCTGGCGATCTTTATGAGGCGCTCCGGGAGCGGGCCCGCGAGCACCGCAAGTCGATTACCGCGGAGGTGCTCGATTTATTGGCGGACAATTTGGTCACGGCGGCCGAGCGAAAAGCTAGACAGCAGTTTCTGAAGCGGACACAGCTTCTGCGCTCGCATCGGACGCGTTCGACTGCTGCTTTTCCGTTCGAGCGAAGAACTGCAACGCGAGGATCGCAGGCGGTGAAGACTTATGTTGTCGACGCTAGCGTCGCTGCCAAATGGATTCTTCCGGCGAGCGGTGAAACGCTTACGCGGGAAGCGCTGGAATTACTGAAGGGCTATGTTGCTGGCGATCTGCGTTTCGTGGTTCCGGATTTGTTCTGGGCTGAACTTGCCAATGTTTTGTGGAAGGCGGTGCGGCAGGGCGGAGTTAAGGTGGCATCGGCTGAGAGCGCTCTTCACGCCTTGCGAGACCGCAACTTTCCCAGCGTCTCCTCTCACACTCTGCTGGTGGAGGCTTTTGCCATTGCAACGGCCTTCGATCGGACGGTGTACGACGCGCTTTATGTCGCTCTGGCGATCAATTCCAAGTCGCAGCTGGTTACGGCTGACGAACGCCTGGCAAATGCGCTGGCTGCGCATCTCCCCGTGAAGTGGTTGGGATCCTTGTAGGCAGAGCAACGTCAAAGGCATCAACCACAAAGGTCACGAAGGTTCACAAAGGAACCCCTACGGCAGGACCGTATTTAACGAATTGTTGGTTGACACGTCTGTGTAGCGGGGGTGATTCGTGATTAGAGTGCGCAATTCGGTGGTGCCCGCGGCGTTTCTTGTTATCTGCCTAGCGGGGGTCTGTTTTGTTTTGTCCGACTCGGTTGTTGCCCAGGAGGCCAAGACGACAGCGGTTGCGGACTCACGGTCCGATGGATGGCCAACGTCCAACGCCGAAGCGGTTGGGCTTTCTGCAAGCAAGCTGCAAGAAATGGGAGGCGCGATTCGAGGCGAACAGTTCAAGAAGATTACCAGCGTGGTGATTGCGCGGGGCGGCAAGCTGGCTTACGAAGGCTACTTCGGCGGGACGGATGCCAACACGCTGATGGAGACGCGCTCGGCAACGAAGTCCATCACCGACATGCTGGTCGGGATCGCGATGGATCAAGGCTTGCTGGCTGGCGTGGATATTCCAATCCTGCCATTCTTTCGGGATAAGCAGCCGCTGCAAAATCCCGATCCGCGCAAGGAAAAGATTACTGTCGAAGACCTTCTCACCATGAGTTCCCTGCTGGAGTGTGATGACTGGAACGATTTTTCACGAGGCAATGAGGAGCGGATGTACTTGATTGAAGATTGGGCTAAGTTCGCGCTCGATTTGCCGATCAAGGGATTTGCGCCCTGGGTTACGAAACCGAAGGATTCTCCGTACGGGCGCAGTTTCAGTTATTGCACGGCGGGAGCTTTTCTGCTCGGCCAGGTGGTGGAGCGCGCAGCGAAAATACCGGTGCAAGAGTTTGCGAGGCAGAATCTGTTCGGCACGCTCGGAATCGAGAGGGCGGATTGGAAGTTTTCGCCTTTAGGAGAGGCGCAGACTGGCGGCGGATTGGGGTTGCGAAGTCGCGACCTGTTAAAGCTGGGGCAGTTGTATTTGAATGGTGGCGTCTGGAATGGCAAGCGGATTGTATCCGCGAGTTGGGTAAAGGCTTCCACTCAGCCTCATGTCCGCATTGACGATCAGACTTTGTATGGTTATTTCTGGTGGTTGAAGACTTTCAAGGCGGGTGAGCAGGCGCATCCGGCTTACTTCATGTCAGGCAATGGCGGAAACAAAGTTGTGGTGCTTCCGGATCTGGATATGGTGGTCGTGATCACCAGCACTAACTACAACACCAAGGGGGATGCATGAGCAGACGGAGAAATTGTTGACAGATTATGTGTTGGCGGCGGTGCGGTAGTTGGGCCCTGTGCGTGATTGCCCAGTAAGTGCTATGCCACGATAGAATTCCAACGGCGCACGGCGAGTGTCGCGCTGCTGGCAAAATGCATAGATCCTTCGCTGCGCTCAGGATGACAGCGTGCGCTACTGATGATTCGTTTAGCTGGCGGCGCGGCGGGCTTCGGATTCTTTTTGGGAGACGTAGCGCAGGAGGATGTCACGCAGCGACACTAGCCCCTTCAATTGCTTACCATCCGTTATCGGCAAATGGCGGAAGCCGAACTCGCGCATCAGGAAGAGGCAGTTCTCGATGGTTTCGTCGACGCTGATCGCTTTCGGGTTGGCGGTCATGACCTCGGCAATCTTGGTGGTTCCGGGCAGGCGTCCGGCGGCGACTACGCGGTTCATTACGTCGCGCTCGGAGAAGATGCCAACGACTTCTCCGTTGCGCAGCACGGGCAAAGCTCCAATGCTGTGCTCCATCATGAAGCGGGCTGCTTCGAGGACGCTGCTGTCGGCGTCAATGGAGTAGACTCGGCGGTCTTTCACGATATCGTAAACCTGCCCCATACCTGACTCCTTCGGAGCGGCTTCTGGCATGGTTTCTAAGGCCTGCCAGTTCCGAGATGCAACACTTTATCACGGAGTGGGGTGTCGAGGAAAAGGGTGGGGACGGTTTGAAATCGTACGCGCGAGATCCTTCACCCTGCTGGAGAACGCGGGGTTCAGGATGACGTCTTTTCCAGACATATCCAAACTCCTACGCGTTCGCTGGACAGCCGGGGGCGCTGTCCCTACATGACTATGCGAAGTTTGCTGGCTTCTGCTATCGTCCTCCTACTCCGACCATCAGACTATTGCAGCTGCACGTAAGGAGCGCTGACGCACGTCGCGTTGACCATTGCAGGCGCGGCATTCCACGAAGACGCAACGTGGATCACACCGTCTTCATTCGAGCAGAAACCACGCACCCCAGTGTGGTTGAACGCGGCCGGCGCACCGCCCACCGTGTATCCGCG
This sequence comes from uncultured Acidobacteriota bacterium, assembly GCA_963762385.1. Taxonomy (GTDB): domain Bacteria; phylum Acidobacteriota; class Terriglobia; order Terriglobales; family Acidobacteriaceae; genus JABDBE01. Next base: position 117,560 of record CAVXKN010000006.1, read on the forward strand.
ATTTGGAGGACCACCGGATGGCACACCTATGCCGAAGTAGTAGCCGCTCTTGGCGGTTGCTGGAGAGTTGGCGCTGGCGAGCCCGAAGTCAATCAAACACGCGTTCGCAGAGACGGGGCCGCTCGTGGGACAACCGGTCGCAGCCGGCGGACCCAACGCCGCAAGGGAACTCGAATAGCCCGCCCCTGGATAATTCGACAGATACGAGACCTGGGCGGTATTCACGGTTCGAATTGAACTGGCGGCCGACGATTCGTTGGCCGAAATCCTTGCGCGCAGCAAGTTTGGAATCGCGATGGCCGCAATGATCAGGATAATTGCCACGACGATCAACAGCTCGATGAGAGAAAAACCTCTTTGTCGTTTGTTCATCCGCCTTTCCCGCTCCTTGTGAGATGGCACTGAACATGCCTCTCGTTGTGCTGAACGCGGAGGGTCTGCAGAACTTGCGGAATTTTTCTTGAGTTGCTCAGGATCTCATGGGCGCGTCGCGGCTATTTCCTGCGCTGCCGAATTCGCACTTCAAAACTGATCACGCCGTTATAATCGCGAAGCGCTAGGATGGACACGCTGCGCGTCACGTTATATTCCGCCTGAATGATTTGCTGCGAAGTCTGCGAAACGTTGGTGGTGTAGGTCAGAGTGAGGTTATCCTTCACCTGCCGCTCGATGGTGACCGCAGGGGTGCTGGTAGTAGGCGAGGTTTCCGTGTTCAAGCCTTGAGGATCAATCCGGATGGTGCCGTTCCCCAACAAGCTTCGCGAGCGGCTACTGATGGCAGAGTTGAGAGCCTCGGATAATATGGCGCTGGACGCTTGTTGAGCGAATGGCGATGTCCCGGATTGTTGCAGCTGAGCCGACTGCTGCTGGGTTTGGCCGAGCGCGAGCAAACTGATGATGTCAGAAATGGGAAGCGGCGGCTCAGAGTGATAGGTCAGATTAAGCTTATCGATCTCCCCCGTGAGATTGACCGTGATATCGTAATCGCGGACGTGGGTAGAGGCTTGCAGATCGAGTACGGGCGTAGTTGTAACTGGGTTGGTGAAGGTAACATCGCCCCGCTCCATACGATACTTGGTTCCGTTTAGGGTGACTTCGCCTTCAGTCACGTCGGCGCGGCCCAGTAGAACTGGCTTGGCCGCCGTTCCCCGCAAATGAAAGTCGGCATCCCCGGTCAGCCGCACTGCGGCCGTCTGCATCTGTAGTTCCGGTGTAGTAATTATGTGCACGTCCATCCGGATACGGTTGAGCAACGGATTGGTTTGCGGCAACGCCGAAGACTGTGCGCTGCCGGCCAGAGCTGCCCCGAAATCGAATCCGGGAGTGATCGCCAGCCTCGTCACCACAACGTCTCCGGATAGCACGGAAGCCGCTTGAGTACCGGCCCATCGCAATTCCGCATTGGCCATGGAACTTATCCCCGGTGGATAGCGCAAGCGCACATCCTGGGTTTCCAAAGTCAGATTAAAATTGATCTGGCGGTTATAGGCAGTGGCGTATCCGCCGAAGGTCACGAGGCCGCCCCCTACATGCGCCGTAAGCGTTTCGATTTGCAACCGATCTTGATTGAATACCGCTGATCCATTAATGGCGCTCAGCGCGCTGGGCAGATCGCTGTAAGCGATTGAGCCGTTGGTGACCTGCAACCTGCCTTGGGTCGTGGGTTTGCTGACCGTGCCTGCGAGCGTTAAATCAACCGCAACTCGGCCGGAGGTTGTAAAGTCGGAATTAAAACTTTGAATAAGCTGGAGGTTAGCGTGACCTTGGGCGCGTAAGTCGAGTTCGCGCTCGCCGTTCAGCTGTACCTTGCCACCAATTGTCAGGTCAGTGCCTTCACCAATCAAATCGAACTGTTGAATGGTAAGAAATTGGTTGGCAATGAGAAAACTGATCGGGCCGTTGTTGCGGACCTTAATATTCTCAACATCGGCGAAAAAATCGTTGAGGTTGCCAAATACCTCGAGCTCCCTGGGTTTACGCAGCGGCCCTCGTAGCTGCAGGTCGCCCGCAATCGCCGATAGGCCGGTCACTCGCCGCTTCAGATATTCCTTGATGACGGAATCCACGCTGAGGTGGTTGAAATGAAGATTGACCGTAGCCGGCCAAGCGTCGCGCAGTTGAACGTCGCCGTCGATATTCAGTTCCGCGGTTTTGAATTGAGAGCGCCCGCTCACGTGCAGGTCGGAGCCGTGGGTCGCGGCGTCGAAGGTATAGTCGCCCACACGTTCGTGGTCAAAGGCAAGATCGCGCCAGCGAATATTCGCGTTGACCACAGGCTGCTCGAGTGTGCCTGAAGCCTGGGCGGTGAAGTCCATGCGACCGTCCACGCGCACGCGGCTGTTCTGCAGCTGCGGAATGCGGGCGAGGTCAAAGTTGTTCCCGGTCAGGTTGAAACGGAAGGCGCGTGTGGACAGGTTGTACGTGCCGGCCCCGCTGACATGGGCGTCATAGTATGCGAGATGAAGTTCGTCGAGAGAGATCGCGTTGCGGTTGAACTCTAAGTTGGAGTCCAAATGCTGAACCGGCTCGCCGCGGATCACTGCATCGGAGAGCTCAATGTGGCCGTTTCCATGCGGCTCCGACTTGGTGCCCTCTATATGTGCCAGGAGGTTCGCCGTCCCGCTGACCGGGAGGTCGTATCCGCTTAGAGCGAGAATTTCTTCAACATCGGCGTTGTGTATTTCTACGCGAGCTGTAATCAGGCTCGAATCAGTAAACTGCCTGTCTTGCAAGCCAAGGCTGAGGCTGAAGGCCACGGTCGTCCCACCGTGATGCAGCCTACCGTGATGTGCGGCAAAGGCATGGGGCGATAACTGGATATCCGCAGCCAGGGAATCGCAGTGCACATTTTTTTCCGGCGCGTGAGATGTGGCTGGGATCAACAGATCGAAATCCTCCGACTGCAGTTTTCCGGCAAAGTCGATAGCAGACAATTTGCCGGTGGCGGTTCCGCTGAATGATGCATGTCCTTGCAGAACGACCGGAATTCGTTGCTTGTAGCCGACGGCCGTAAGAATCGGCTGCCATTCGCTGAGGTCGGAGGTCGTGATGGAAAGATTCAGCGCCGCAGCGGAAGAAAGCGTACCCGAGGCGCGAACCTGAGTGGCGCGAGTGGAGGCGTTGAATTCCGCGACTTGCAGGTCACCGGAGCCGGCACGGTAGCTCGCACGAATGTGGGCATTGAGCGGCAGTTCTCCGGTTTTCGGTTGAGCCGGGGCCACAACCTCCAAAGCTACTTCTGTCTGCGCGTTGGCAACAGATCCCCGCCACCTCGCTTCGACGCTTCCGCTGGCGGCGCCTGCCAACTTGACGCGCTGAAAGGGCCGCGCCGAGGTGGAAAGAGCGGCCGCTATTTCAGAGGTGGAAACATTTTTCAGCCGCAGCCGGACGCTCCCCTTTTGCTCGTCAGAAGGGTTCGCCTTCGCCGTTTTATTTGGCGGCGCCAAATTGAGCCAGTTAATGATTTCGGCGTCTCCCGTTAAATCTCCTCCGAGCAGCTTCGCTTGAAGCCGGGAAAACACTAGCCGTTGGGAGTTGATCGCATAGTCGCTGCTTAGCGCTACGCCTCGCAACCCGACCGACTTATCGCGCCAATCGAAGTTCTTAAGCGTAAGTTTGCCGGAGGAAGAAAAACCCGCCGCTGACCAAGAGCCTTCCCCAGTTGCTTCGAGAACTCCCTGGCGTATCTCGGTGCGACGCGCAATCGCGCTGGCCTCGCCAAGATCAAGAGTCAGGTCGTACTTCGTCGCGACGCTGGGATTGTTGAAATTGACCAAGTGTCCGGTGGCCTGCAGCCGCGAACGTCCAGAGCTCGCTTTCAATGATTCAACTTCGAGACTGTCCGGGCTCAGACTGAAATGAACCTCCATCATCCACGTTACCGGGCGATACTTTGTGAGTCGGCTATCGATTTTTCCCAGCAGGAGATTGCCGTTGTAGCGTCGGTGCAGCAGAGAGTAGCTCGCATCCGCCGACACGTCGTGAGCTATGAAGTCGAGCGGTGTTCTCTGGTCATTCCAGAGGAACTCTCCCTGGCGTACTTCAAGCTGACTGATGGAAAGAGAGAATAGCTGCTCAATCGACGTTTTTATTGACATCTTCGACTTGGGGGCCGGTTGATTGGTAGTGCCGTCGGGATAAACGAGGATGTGAACGATAGGGTGGTCGAGCACGAGAGACGAAAGGCCAAATTCAGTTTCCAGGATCGAGATGAGTTTGACTCGCGCTACTACCCGGTCCACATGGGCATATGGAACCTCGCCCGCTGCTTCGCGCCCATGAATGGTGAGGTCCCGAATCTCGATCTGGAAGCGGAATGGTACGGTGTGAATCCCGCCAAGATCCACGCGACCCCCGGTGACCCGCTCCAATTCAGCTACTGCACGGCGGCGGACGAAGGCCTGGAAGGAGTCGGTGGTCATGTACCAACTCAGACCACCCAGGCAGAGTAAAACGACCAATCCTGCGAGCAGCAGATAATTACGGAGCCTGCGCCAACCTGGCTTGGCGCTGGGCTCGCTCATCGCAACTCGGAGCCGGACTCCGGCGCTCCGGCTTCGGTCCGGATCCGGCTACCCGAACGCAGATCCTGCAACCAGGCAACCAGCATCTGGTTCATCTTTTGCTGGGTGAGCAATTCCCTGATCTTTGGAGTGACTTCGGCGAGGGGAACTTGTCCAGCTCCTGACTGCCTCAGTTGAGGAAGAAGCTCCTGGTTGTAATAACTCTCAATACTCTTGGAATCGATGACCACATTGGGCCGCAGCCGGGAGTCCACCAGACCCATCAAATCAACCTGCAGAGCGACTCGCTTCTTGAGTTCCTTTTCGGTTAATCCGTAGCGCTTGAGCGCAGCCTCCCAGCCGGCTTCGCTGTCCGCAGCCGCGTACCGTTTCCGAATCTCCTGAAGGCTCTTCTCCACTTCTTCGCTGCTGGCGTGCGGGAAACCCGAAGTACGCATTTGTTCGCGCAACAACTGCTGATCGATCAGGTGGTCCAACGCGGCTTTGCGATCCTCGGTCCGCACCTGGTCAAGCGCGCGGCCCGCGACGAACGCTTCATAGCGCACGGCATCCTGCCATTCGCTTTGCAGGATGATGTGGTTGTTCACGGTAGCCACTATACGATCCAAGACATCGCCGGCCCTGGCAGGCAAGGCAATCGTGAGCAACACGATACTGCAAGTAAAAATCCAACCTTTTTGGTTCATCAGAAGCTCTGTCCAATACTAAAGTACACGTTGAAATGAGACGCGTGCTGCGGCACGAAAACGCTTGTCTGTTGCCCGGCGCTATTGGTGACCGTTTGGGTACTCGGAAATGCTGGTGGATTAAGATTGTACCCGAAATCAAAACTCACGGGCCCAATCGGCGTCTTGTAGCGGATCCCGACCCCGGTCGCGTGCGAAATATAGCTGTAATCGCACTGGCTGGCGGTGCTTTGCTGCAAGCAGAGTTGCGGGTCCTTCTGGCGCCAGCGCAGCAGGTTGTCCAGCATATTCTGGCCGTTGGTAAAGATGTTTCCGGCATCTTCGAAAACCACGAAGCTCATGTTGTCCTGGACGTAAGGCAGAGTCGTTGGCGGAAAACGTAATTCCAGGTTATTCAGGAAAAGCGCGCTCCCGCCAATGGGAAACCCGGTTAAAGGGTCGCGCGGACCTGCCTGATTTAACCCGAATCCCCGGTGAGAGTTGCCGCCTCCAGTGAAAAACCGCTCCGCCAATGGAATGACCGTCGTATCGGGGCAACTGGTTTGCGTTGGATTCGGACAGGCTTGTCCGGGCGGGAGGATTACGGTGTTGCCGAAGGTACTCTCCAACCCGACTCGCAACGAACGGGCGAACACGAATTTTTTGTCTTGCGGGCGGTTCTTGCCGAATGCGTAGTATGTGGAATTCTGGGCCAGGATGCTGCTGAAATTTGCCTCCGAGCCGAAATAGCCGGACGCGACTCCAGCGTCGACAGTGGTATAGCTGCCCTTGGTAGTTTCCAGATTGTTGTCGCGCTTGTTGCGAATGTAGGTGAATCCGGGCTCGCCCACGCGGACCGGCAGGGAGAGAAGTGGAATCTGGTCGGGGCTGATGTCTATGTCGGTGGCCTTCACCCGGCGATAGGTGAAGCGATACGCCATAGTGGTAGCTTTGCTGATGGTCTCCTCCGCTTGCACCGATCCTTCCAGGCGCTGCGAGGTGAACGTCGTGACGTCAATGGTATTGTCGTAGAAAGCGGTCAACGATAGCTTCCATTTCTGACTGTTGAACCAGCGTGGCACGGTCGCGCTTACCAGTCCCCGCTGTTCCAGGCTGCCAACGTCGGCCTTAAAGGTGAGCGTATGGTCGCGCCCGCGGAAATTCAGACGGGTCACAGCGAGCGACACTCGAGGGCTCACTCCGGTTTGGCCCTTGGCCTGGTTGCTCCCGACCGCCGAAGGCTGACCGGTCTGGAATTCCAATCCCACGCCGTAGCTGAAGGTGTAGCGTTTGGCTTCCTCAACATCCACCAAGACGTTCTTTTCCGGTTCGTTACCATTTGGATTTTGCACCGCTGTACCCACCTGGCTGAATATCCCGAGATCGTAGAGCTTCTGCTGAGTTTGCAACATGTCGATCTGGCTCAGCGGATCTCCGGCCTTAACTTTCAGTTCGCGTTGCACCACGAACGGCTTGGTGTAATTCAATCCGGACACGAATACTTTGTCGACGAAGACTTGCTCTCCTTCGTTGATCTTAAACGTGACGTCCATGCGATTGGGTTCGCCCGGCATGGCTTTGGCCGACGCCTCGAAACTGGCGTTGGGGAATCCGTGGTTGAAATAGTAGTTCAGAAGATTGTCGCGGTCCTGCGCGATGTCATATTCGGAAAAGGGCTGACCCTCCGCCGTATTGATCTCGGCCGCGAGCTGTTTCTCAGAGAAAGCCTGATTGCCCTCCATGTGGAATGCTCCCACCAGGGTTTGAGAACCTTCATCCACGGAAATCTTAAGGACAAGATCATTTTCATGACCCTCGTAGTCATCGGTAACTGTGGTGGTGACTTTGACCTGTTGGAAGCCGTTGGCGCGATAAAGGTCCTCGATTCCATGAATATCGGTGCTGAGCAACGCCTGGCTATAGCGGCCGCGAGATTGAAAGCGCTGGGCTGCACGTACCTGCAGGCGGGACTGCAAGCGGTCGGTCAAAAAGTATTTGTTTCCCGTAAATTCAATCCTTACCAATCTGTGTCGCGCACCTGGGTCGATCACGTAAATGATTTGTAGCTCGTTTCCAGCGGCGTCGCGATGTTCCTTCATTCCAATCTTGGCATCGAAGTAGCCGCGACTCTGAAGATAGTTCAGCAGGTTGCGGCGGCCTTCATTGAGAAGATCTTCGTCTACCGCATTCTCTTCGAAGATGGGAACGTTCTGTTTGAGCACCCCCCGTTTGATCTTGAACCCTTCCGCGATCACCTGCACTTTAGGTCCGGGGACAATGTCAAAGGTGTAATCGACCGCGTTCGCCTCTTCCCGGTAGGATTTTTTCGCCATCGAAACCCGGGCCAGCAATCGATTCTGTTTCTGATATCGCTTGCGCAATCGGTCCAGCGCATTACTCACACGCTGCACAGAAACGGGATCGCCGGTGCGCATTTTCGCCATGTTCTGAATCTGCCCCGGCGAATATCCCGGATTGCCCGTGACGGTGACGTTTCCCACGCGAGCTTGAGGTCCTGGATCGATTTGAAAGAGGAGGTCGATTTGCTGCCTCGCCGGATCCTTGCTCTCTTGTTCATTCACCAAGGAACGATAGTAGCCGTTCTCCTGCATGAGCTGCTTGATATTGGCCAGAGCGCGATCGACTCGGTCGGAAGTGAAGAGCTCTCCCAACTGAAACTTGGAGGCGTTCACCACCTGCCCAGCAGTCGGCCGGTTTGGCACACCCTGAACGTCAACTTCTCCCACGAAGTAGTTCGGCGCGGTAAAGAACGATAAGACAACTCGGCCATCGTCGGTTTGTTCACCCTCTGCCAGGATGTCCGCGAAGCGGCCGGTGCCATGAAGTCGATGAATGCTTTCGCGGATGAGCTCGCGGTCCAGCGGCTCGCCTATTTTTTGTGGTATCAGCTCGCGCCAACGCTTTTGATCCACGTCCGACGTGATGCCCGGCCAGCGTATTTCCGCCACGATAAGCCCCTGGTACCGCGCCATTGTGTCTTCGGTGGCCATGGCTGGAGAGCGCGCTTCGAGGGATTGCCCCTGCCCTTGGGTGCCTCCCGCTTGCATGGGGGATTCGGCAGACGCTGGCACGGCCCACAGCGCCGTGAGCGCCAGCGCAATCAGGGATGTCGACAAAGTCCCCCTCAGCTGCAAACCGGCTCCCTCTGTGATGTGCGGTTGGCTAATCCGTTCGATGAATCCGTACCGAACAGTGTTGTATTTCACGCCTGGACTTCAGGGCATGCCTTCTTTTCGAAACCCTGAAGCAGGCACTGGAACCCGCCTCCACTCCGTTTTGAAAACTGCGTGTCCCCTATAATAATGGTTTGTACGCGTAGAACTGATGACCTCTTTGGAACGGGACGAAAGATATTCGCGGCAGGTGCTTTTCCGCGGCATCGGCCCTGAGGGCCAGCGCAAGCTGACCGCCTCGCGCATTACCATTGTCGGCTGCGGTGCCACTGGCTCGGTGCTCGCTTCCCTGCTTGCGCGTGCAGGCGTAGGCACGATCCGAATCATCGACCGCGATTACGTCGAACCCAGCAATCTGCAACGGCAATCCCTTTTTGACGAAGCCGACGCCGCGGAATCCCTGCCCAAGGCAATTGCCGCAGCCAGAAAAATTGCGGCTTTCAATTCCGAAATTGTGGTTGAGCCCCACGTCGCCGATCTGACGCCAACCAACATAGAAGCTCTGTTCGAAGGGGCACAGCTAATTCTCGACGGCACCGATAACTTCGAGACTCGCTATCTTATCAACGATTTTGCGGTGAAGAATTCCCTGCCCTGGATTTACACTGCAGCCGTAGGCAGCTATGGCGTGACCTTGAACGTGCTTCCTGGCAAAACCGCCTGCCTGGCTTGCATTTTCTCCGATCCTCCCCAAGGAACGTTCGAAACCTGCGAGACCGCTGGAATTCTGAACTCAGCGGTCAACTTGGTCGCTTCGATCGCGGCTACTGAAGCCGTGAAACTGCTGGTTGGCGCCGATGAGTGGCTCCGACGCACGCTCCTCTCATTCGACGTGTGGAGGAATGAACGCGCCGAGGTTGCGACCGACAAGCCCATCCCGGGTTGCCGCACCTGCGGGGACCACAAATTCCCACACCTGGCTGGCGCAGACCGTCCGCATATTACGTTATGCGGACGCAACTCGGTGCAGATTCATGAACGACATCGCCCGGTGGATTTGGCCGAGATGAGCGAACGTCTCAAGCCTCTTGGCACGGTGCGCCACAACGACTTCGTCCTGAAGTTCTGGCACGAGCCCTATGAAATGACTTTGTTCCCTGACGGCCGTGCCATCATCAAGGGTACAACCGATAAGACTATAGCCAGAAGTCTCTATGCCCGCTACGTCGGATCCTAATAAAACCCGCGCCCAGAGCCAGGTTTCGGGTTATGATGCTTTTGTAAAGTCTGTGGAGGATCCAATGCGTTCACTGAAAACTTTGTCCATGATTTTATTGCTGTCTGGATTGGCGGCCGCTCAAGCAACCGTAATCGGGGGCACAGCCAGCAACTGGGTTCCTGCTTACGGCGTTTATGCAGCACCGTTTGTACCCCTGGTCACCACTCCCTCCGTGACTCTCGCGACCGTGTCGCCTTCAGCAGTGGGAGCCAGCAACGCCACGTTTGGAAACGTCGCTGGCGCAACCAACGCGACTCTCTCGTTTGTGTCACAACCTCCGGCGGGAGCCTATACGCAAGCGATCTGGTCTCCTGCATATACCCAGCCGAGCTGGCTCGGTCCATCTGCCGGCGTGGAGACGGCAAGCGAGTCGGCGTCCGAGGGCAGACCCGTGCGGCGAGTTCGTGCGTTCGACGTCGGTGTCGCATCATGGCAAAGCAGCGAGAGTGCGACTCACCTGATGGCGAGTTCGTCCGGCGCGACCAAGGCGGGACGCACTTACACCAATCAGGATGTGGACCAAGTCAATCAGAAAAACGGTACGGTCAAATACGACGGTAAGACCGAACATATCTGAGATTTGGCTAATATGATTTGAGTTTGGTTCGATGGTGGGAGGGCACGGCTTCAGCCGTGCCGCTCGCGCCCACTGAAAGCGCGGCTTTCAGTCGCTGGGATCTACGCCTTGCTTCACCTTTGAGACAGGGCTTCCAGCGCAGCGTAGAAACCCGGGCACGAGATCACGGCCGCATCAGCTCGGCGAATCGTGGTTTCGCCTTCCGCTCGCAATGCGGCAACGGCAAACGCCATTGCGATGCGGTGATCGCCAAAGGAATCTATTTCCGCTCCGCGCAAACTCTGCCCGCCAGGAATCTTCAATCCATCCTCGCGTTCCTCAAGCTCCGCTCCCATGGCTCGCAGGTTCGTCGCCATCGCGGCAATCCGGTCGGACTCTTTCACCCGTAGCTCTTTAGCATCGCGGACTTCAATCCCATTCGTGGTATAAGGCGCGACTGCGGCCAGTACAGGAATCTCGTCAATTAGCGCTGCGGTATCGGCTCCAGCAATCGTTGCTCCTCGCAGGTCCCGTCCGTCGACCTCTACGGTTCCGACCAGCTCGCCGTGTTTATCCTCCAATTCCGCAACCGAAATGCCGACTCCCATCAATATCAATATGTCGAGCAATCGGGCGCGCGTTGGATTCATCAGCAAACCGCTGATGAGCAGCCGTGATCCGGGAAATAGTGCGGCGGCGCAAAGAAAAAAGGCAGCGCTCGAAAGATCGCCCGGTATTTCCGCCTCGATCGCATGAAGCTTTTGTCCGCCCGCAATCCTTGCCTGATTGCCCTGCTGGTTCACTTCCGCACCGAATGCGCGCAGCGCCAGTTCCCCGTGATCTCGGGTACGAACCGATTCTTCGACTCGAGTTTCGCCTTGAGCAAACAGTCCCGCAAAGAGCAACGCGGATTTCACCTGCGCACTGGCCACCGGCATGTTGTAGTCAATCGTCTTCAAATGTGTGCCAGTAATGCGTAGCGGAGGTCGGCCTCCATCGGCGGCGGCAATCCTGGCGCCCATCGCTTCCAGTGGTGCAATGACTCGCGCCATGGGCCGTCGCGACAGGGATTCGTCGCCCCCCAGTTCGGTGATAAATTCCTGTCCGGCCAGAATGCCGCTCAGCATGCGCATGGTCGATCCCGAATTGCCGCAGTCTAGCGACATTTTTGGAGGTTGCAACTTGGGCCCGCGTCCGTGAATCAGGACCGCGTTCTCCTCGCGCCGCAACTCAACTCCCAGCCCGGCAAGACAACCCAACGTGCTGGCGCAATCGGCTCCGGTGGAGAAATTCTCCAGCCGAGTGGTTCCTTCGGCAATGGCGGCCAGCATGGCGTAGCGGTGAGAAATGGATTTATCTCCAGGTAAGCGCAACGCGCCTGCAATGTTACGCGCGGGGCGGACCACGGCCGTGGAGTTTGTTGTCTCGGTGGACATCTGTCAGTCAATCTTAATGGAAACGAGAGATTCGAGTCTTAGCTGGAAGGATCAAGACACCGTCGAAAATGGCCGTCGACCGTTTTCTACACCATCGCTTTGGCTTCTGCGGCCGCTTCTTTCAGAATTTCGGTTGGGACTTCCTTCACGGTCACATGAAATTCAAACATCGGCGTCTCACTGCCGCGGCCCCAGCGGCTCACCTCCCAGTGAGCGCGCAGGAACTTGATGTCTGCATGCCCAGTCAGGTCCAGCAGCAGAGGATGCTGCGCCTGGTAGAACTTCTGAGGGAAGTTCGTTACCGGTTTCGGGCCCCAGGTTGCGCCGTCAGCCGATCCGTGAATGCTCACGTCCAGCGATTCCTGCTCGACGATACGGGTGATGTTCAGGCTAAGAAGAAAAACGCGGTTCGCCGCGCTGCTAACATCCACCGCTGGACCATCGCCCTTGGCATTGACCACCGTTTTTTCCGGTACCAGGAAGCTATCGATCATGGCGCGAGCATTGTAACAAAAGGAACCTCACGGCGTTTGCTAAGCTGCGCCCTTATCAAGAAACTGGCGCAGAAGCTTCCCAACTTCCTCGGGCTGCTCCCATGGAGAATAGTGTCCTGCCTTCGCGATCACCTTGATTTGACTGCCGGATATGTTTTGCCGCATCAACTCCGCCTCGGCAACGCCGGTGACAATGTCTTCGTCTCCAGTCACGAGCATGGTCGGCACATTGATTGTTTTCAGCGTCTCCACGGAATCCTGACGCTCGGCCATACCTCTCTGCACCATGGCCACATCTTCAGGCGACATCGTCCGCATCATGCGCAGCGCTCCTTCAACCAGGTCGGGACGCGTATCGCGTGTCGTTTTTCCCATCAGCTTTGGGATCATGCTTTCGAAGAACGGCTCAGTGCCGCGTTCTATGACGCCGGCCGCGGCCTGTAGCCGCCCCGCCCGCGCCTCGGGAGTATCGGCCTGGGCCTTGGTGTTACACAGAACGAGCGCATTTACCCGCTCACGATATTTGCGCCAGAACTCGAACAATACGTAGCCCCCAATCGAGACTCCTACGACCGCAGCGCGTCCCACTTCTTTGTGGTCCAGCACTCGAGCAACGTCCGCGGCATGCTTTTCCATCGTGGCCGGACCTTCACCAACGCCGGACTCCCCATGCCCGCGCAAGTCGGGAAGAATGACGCGATAGCGTGCTACCAGCGCCTGAGCCGCTGGCTTCCACAGATTGTGATTGGCTGGAAAAGGGTGGAGCAAGACGACCGGTGGGCCGCTCCCAAGAACTTCATAAAATATGTCGGCGTCGTCGCTGGTGATTCGGGGCATCGCCAAATTCGCTAAGGATTGATCACTTGCTGCACCCCGGCCGGAGCCGGAAGCCGCAACGGCTCCTCGGGCATGAGAATCCACGCAATCGGATACGCTAGCAGGCCCACGCCCGTCATCAAGGCAACAAACAACCAAACCAAGCGCACCAGGGTGACGTCGAGGTCAAAGTACTCGGCGAATCCGGCGCACACGCCGGCAATTTTCCGGTCCACGCGCGGACGGACCAGCCGCTTTCGCGCGGTCACCGCACCCACTCGGATGCCGCAGTAGGCGCAGACATTCGCATCGTCCTGAATGACTTTCCCGCAATAATTGCAATACATGGTCTGCCTCCTGTCGCCTACTCTTAAGATACGTTGCGGTACTTCTTATCGTTCCAATTCTACTCCCCCCGGTAGGCTTCTTTCAGATACCGGTTGGCGCTTTCGGCCTGAGGCGTCGAAGCATCCACGGCCGCGACTGCCTGGTACTTTTTCACCGCGAGATCGCGCTTGCCCAGCAAGTCGTACATCTGGCCGGCAGCAAGATCGGCCTTCTGCAGTATTTCCGGGTCAGGCTGGGGAACTTCGTTCACCTCCTCATACGCAACGGCTGCACTCGAGTAGTCCTTGTCGCTGCGAAGCAGATCGCCCAGGCTGAGTGCCGCGATCTCATAATGCAGGCCGTCATAATGTCCCTCGCGCCCAGCCTGCCAAACCCTTCGATAGACCGCTGCCGCCTCCTGATCATTTCCTTCGGCCCGAAGCAAATTCCCTTCCTCGACCGCCATGAGAACGTCGCGCGGGTAACTTTCGATCAGGCCACGGGCAATGGGCAGAGCTTCCTGATAGCGATGTTCCCGCCGCAGGAATAGGACAAGCAGAATCTTTGCGTCGGTGCTGGTGTCCCCTGCTCCCTCGGCACACTCGCGAAGATCCTGCAATCCCAGCTCTTTGTTCCCGCCAATGCCAAGCATGGTTACGCCCGCCCGCAGAGCCAGGGGCAGGCTGCCCATCACATAATTGTGGGCGCCGACAATCAGCTTCGCCGGAGTGTCCGCGGGAGCGAGCTCAAGCACGCGTTCATGATCGCGCCGCGCTCCCACCGCATTTCGCAAAGCCGAAAACCAGGCATGTTCCACCATCGCGGTGTAAGCCGCGAACTGGGCGCGGGTCACTCCTCGGGCGTAAAGGGCGTCCACATCCTTGGGATTCGCATCCAGGCTGTTTTCCTCAAGCTGCGTGGCTCTTTGAACCAGATCCTTGATCTGCTGCTTTGCCTTCGGATCGGCCGGCCGATGCGCGGCCCGAATAAAAGTGTCATTCGCGTACTCTCCCGTGTTCAGAGCACCCATACGGTAAAGCTCGCGAAACAGGACCGCGGTCAATAAATGATTGACCGCGAAAGGATCATCTGGATGCCTTTGCAGCACTTGATCGAATTCCTGGACCGCGCGGTCGTAATCAATATTGTAGAAATGATCGAACGCAGCCCGGTTCAGTGCGTCGTTGGGACGAAACGACAGGCCGTCTCCGGGGTGAGTTGCCTGGGGGATCGTCTGGGTAGCGGTTGCATGGGTCAGCACCAGCGCCAGGGAGAGAAGCAGGTGGCAATGGGGCAGGACGCGGGGAAACAAAATGGGCATTCCTCAAGTTCGGTCTTGTGTCTTGAGTTTATCTGATGCGCGCACGGTTGGAACGCCGGAATCAAGAGCATTACTTTGCCAAGACATTTGTCTGTTAGAAATGTTCCTGGAGACCGGATAATTCCCAAAAGTGGCCATCTTTGCCCGAAACGGAGTAATTCTTGCCCGGCCCGGCGCACAGGCAAGGGATCGGGCTTTTGTAAAGCTGGTGCATGGCAAGAACTTAACCAGGTGCTGGCTTTGGTCACTGGCTTGCCATTGAGTGCTTGGGGAGATCCACATGCCTGAGGTTATCGATAGCGCACCGCAGGAGTTCTGGCGTCCTCCGGTTGCCCCAGCCGAATCCGTCATTTCGACCATGGTCGAGGCGTGCGACCGTTGCCAGACAGAATTCATGGTCGGCGCAAAATTTTGTCATGGCTGCGGAGCTGCACGTCAAGCCAGAGACATCTCCGACGGCGCCCACTCTTGGGCTCGCGCTGTACGGCTGCTTCGCGTCCTCGAGTTCCAGAATGTGAAGGAATGGCTTGGCCTTTCGATGGCGTCGCTGATCGCCTTCTTTGCAGGCGTAGGATGCCTGCTGGCAGCGGTCACGGTTGGTGCCATTTACTCGGTGCAGACCCTGGCCGACTTTCAGGCGATTCAATCCTGGCGGATTCAGTGGCTGCTAGCGGCGCTGGCGGCCTTCGTCGCCAGCATATTATTAAAGCAAGCAGGCTCGGTTAAGAAGTAGATTGAGCCGCGTCCAAGAAGAGCTTGAAATCCTCCCCCGGATACTTTCCCCCTCACCGTTTTCCCATTTCCAGTCCCGATTGGTCAAGGCCGGAAGCTTTATTTCCTCAGGGTACGCACCAGCACAAATAGGATCAGGATCAGCGCGACTATCCCAAAGATTTCTTTGCTGTTCAGCACGCCCAAAATATACGCTTGACCGCTGCTGTGTGAAACCTAGCCCTCAGCCCACCGGCTCCGGATCCGCTGCGATCACGCGCCGTTGCTGCTGCATCCGATAAAGATGATGAATCGGTCCGATGCCGCGACCTAGGAAATGTGCATTGCTAATTGCCGCCGCAACATAAGCTTTCGCCAGCAACACGGCCTCCGGCAATCCCCGTCCCATGGCCAAATGACAGGCCACGGCGGTGGCGAAGGCGCATCCCGTTCCATGCGTGGAGTTCGACTTTAGCCGAGCCGACTTGAACAGCTCTTGCTCGATACCGCGGCTCCCGGTGAAGCTCAACAAATCGATCGCCTTTTCGAGATGTCCGCCGGTTACTACCACCGCCGAGGCCCCCATCTCATGGAGTTTCCTGGCTGCCGCCCGCATCTGTTCGGGATCGGTGACCGGCAATCCGGTTAAGGCGGTGGCTTCATCAATGTTCGGAGTCACGACTGTCGCCAGCGGAATCAGCTTCTCGGCCAGCCAGCGCGCTCCAGCGGCATCCAGCAAGTCGGCTCCGGAGGAACTTTTGAGAATCGGATCCAATACTATGTTCGGCATTTTGTGCGCCACTAAGAAGTCTGCGATCGCGCGAACTACTCTGCCCGAGCCAAGCATTCCAATGTGCACTGCCGCAATTTCAACATCGGAGGCCAACTCGGCAAGCGTTTCAATCACTAGTCCAGGGTCAACCGTCTCTACTCGCCGAACACCGGCAGTCGATTGCACGGTGAGAGCGGTAATGCAAGCTACACCATAGCAGCCGTGGGCGGCGATGGTCTTAATGTCGGCCGTGATCCCTGCTCCGCTGCTGGGATCAAAACCCGCGATAGTGAGAACGACGGGGGGCTTCAACGCCATAATCGAAATGTATCGGAAACCTTATGCGTTGCAAGTTTGTTTTGCAACGCCCAGCTTCGTGAGCAGCCACCTTGATGGCACGTGCAACGAGGGAATTACGTTTTAATCCATTGAAATCATGGATAGGCAGCAAAGAAGCCTTCAAACGCATGAAAACAAACACAGTGCAAATACTGCACACCATCGGTAACCTTGGGTATTTACCATTGTATAAACATCTAACTTGCTGCTACTACAGTAATATATGTACCTTTGCTCAAGTTGTACAGCAAGTTACGTAAGATATCCATAACTATCTCGTAACATTGATACCGACAATTTCGGGTTGACAGACCCAACCTGCCGCCTATAGCATCGTCAAATCACATTACGGACTGGGTCGCTGGAGGACGACTTTCGGATGAAAAGACTTTAGAGACGAGGTGACACTGAATGCGAAATCGAATAGCTCATGGACTGGCGAGCGTGTTGTTCGTCGTCAGCCTGGGGGCGGCTCAGGGGCCAACCAGCTCAGGGTCGAAAGACACCCAAAGTACAACGCCCAGAAACGCAGCCACGGGATTCAAATCTGGGTCTCAGGCTAAGACAAACCATCATCAGCCGTATCAGGTAGGAACCGCATCGTGGTATGGAGAATACTTCGAAGGCCGGGCGACTGCCAGCGGCGAGCCCTATAACATGCACGACCTGACTGCGGCTCACCCCTCTCTGCCCCTCGGCAGCTGGGTCCGGGTCACGAATCTGCACAATGGAAGAGTCGTGTACGTGCGAGTCAATGATCGGGGGCCGATTGTTCCAGGCCGCATCATCGACCTCTCCTACGGCGCCGCCCAGGTGCTTCACTTCCAGAATAAGGGTCTCCAGCGTGTACGGCTGGATCTGGCCTCGCCCCGCGAAGCCGCACCCGAGCAACTGGCCATGCTGCAATCGCTAGCGTATTAGCCACGTTCGTTTTACACTCCCAAAGGGATGTACGATCCGCGCCAGCGTCTGATCGTCGCATTGGATGTATCGTCCGCGGCCGCCGCCCAGAAGATCGTGGCGGCCGTGGGCGACTCCGCCTCTTGCTACAAGGTCGGGATGCAGCTCTACACGGCGGAGGGCCCCAGCATAGTTCGTGACCTCGTGGCCTCTGGTCGCAGAGTGTTCCTGGACTTGAAATACCACGACATTCCCAACACCGTTGCCGCCGCGGTTCGCGAAGCTGCCGGGCTCGGCGTGAGCATGCTCACGGTCCACGCTTCCGGCGGCGGCAAAATGATGCGTGCTGCAACCGAGGCCGCGCGGAACAGGAGCGCAGCTCTGATGGTGCTGGCGGTTACAGTCCTGACCAGTCTGGATGACAACGATCTCGACAAATTAGGCGTGCACGGCCGAGTAAAAGATCAGGTGCTGCGCTTGGCCGCGCTCGCCCTAGCCGACGGATGCCAAGGCGTTATCGCTTCTGCCCAGGAAGCCTCCGCGTTGCGCAGCGAACTCGAAGGCGACTTCGCCATCGTGACTCCGGGAATACGTCCTGCAGGCATGGAGCCAGGCGACCAGGCCAGAGTAGTCACGCCCGCTGAGGCCATCGCCGCAGGCGCGAGTCACATCGTGGTGGGACGTCCGATCACGGCTGCGGTCGATCCGGCGGCCGAAGCCAGAGCCATCCTCGGGCAAATCAGCTTCTGAGCGCAGCGCCAAACTGCCGCGAAAAGAAAAGCCGCAATGCGCGATCGACTCTCGCCATTGCGGCAATTCGAAAAGGTTCAAGCTAACAGCTAGCTGAAGGCTAGAAGCGGTTTTCCTACAACTTCTCGAAGAACTCACACACCGAGCACGAAATAAACACTCCGCCGGGAACGCCGCGTTCGCGGTCCTTCACCCGTTTCACGATCCGCGTCGGCTTGCCGCACTTCGGACAATCCGTGCTCTTGGAAGTGTCCATTTCTTTCTTACGATCTGCTGTCTTTGCAATCTTGGCCATCATTCATCTCCTGGCAAAAATTCTCCCACAGGCCGGCGGCCTGGACGAAATGAGAATCCTAAATAAGAATTCGGGAGTAGTGTCTAAGGCTGGGAATCTGTACTCGCCGCACTCGATTTTACATGAAAAACGAAGGAGCTGTCTCGGGAAGGCCGTCTGCGGGCCCGCGAAAGTTCCATCAAACCAGCAAAGTGCCATAACCACAAAGAACACAAAATAACACGAAGAAGCGAGCGAGGTTCGCCCCTTTGTACACCTTCGTGTCCTTTGTGGTTGACGCTTCTCGATGTTACTTCGAGACGGCCGCAAACAGATCCGAGTGCATCAGCGACTGAAACTGCTTGTCATCCGCCTTGAAGTGCATTTGCAAATTGGAACTGTCCGAATTGATCGAAACATTCTCCAGCGCAACTTTCTCAACCGGAGTGGCCGTCATCTTTCGATAGAGCACGCCTGCCTTCACCAGCGAGGAAAGCGTAGCAGCGGTCACCGAGTCCGAAGTCACGACATCCAGATCAAAGTTCACGCCGCTGTTGAAGTTCATCTGATAGCGCGAGCCCAGCACCCGCTTCTTGATGGTGTCGAAATCCGCCAGCTTTCCGGCATCGCCGAGTGCCGAGAGCAGCATGTTCTGAGTTCCCTGCTGATCGAGAATACTCCACACCGTAGCCGATTCGACCGAGCCGATCATGTCCGTCACTTGGCTGTTCGAGTCGAGCGCCGGCGTATAACCGTCGCGCGCATCCAGCGCGCCCTTGACGGCCAGGCCATCGCCA
The DNA here is from genome assembly GCA_963762385.1 of uncultured Acidobacteriota bacterium. Taxonomy (GTDB): domain Bacteria; phylum Acidobacteriota; class Terriglobia; order Terriglobales; family Acidobacteriaceae; genus JABDBE01. Next base: position 136,654 of record CAVXKN010000006.1, read on the forward strand.
AACAGCAGCGAGCTGTCGTCCAGAAAGGTCATCTCCATGCCTTCGCTCATCGGATAAATATCCGTATCCCGGTACTTGATCGGTTTTACCTTATTTAACTTCGCTTTCTTGAGGAAAGTCTTGCTGGAAAACGAACCTTGCGCGATCCCAACCACTTTGATTCCCTCCTTACCGTGCCGGTAAGAAGCGAAGGTGAGCTGATCGACATCTTTTTCCGGATCGATTCCCACACCCTTCAACGACGATTCGAATGCTTTCAAGCTCGGCGGCAGCACCTGGTCTTTCAACGCCATCGCGGTGCTCGAATTCTTCAGCGTCCGGTAGTCCACGGTGATGACCTGTTGCACCTCCGAAGGGATCACACCCCTCGCCGAGCTGCCCATGGCAACGCCCCAGGCCGCCGCACTCGAAAATAGCAAAACCCACAAAGTACCCTGCAATCGCTTCATAAGGAAAGTTTCTCTCAAATACGTTGTTTAGATGCAGAACGAACCGAATCCGTAAACTTGCATCGCTAAACTATTGTATGCCAAGCCGACTTAACCAGATACGGAACGAAAGTACGACTGTAACCTGGTAAAGCAGCCAGGCGGAGCGCGCAACTGTTGCAAACCCTATCCGGCCGCGAGAGTTGCGACCTTCTTTCGAACTTCCGCCGCAAATGCAGCGTCTTTTAGTGATTCCAGATTGATTTCGACATTGGCTAACGCGCCCTCGACCGCGGCCCGCGCCAGGGCCAGCGCCGTCGTCAGATCGGATTTCATATTCGGATTGGTGATGGGCTTGAGCCGCTCCGTGATTCCCGCCACTTCCCTCGCCCGCTCGGCCACGCCCAATGGCACGCTGGTGGCCTGTTTCAAAGCAGCATCAATAATGCCATCGGCGTTGGCCGATTCCTTCGCTTGCTTGTAAGCCTTCATTACCGCATTGTAGGATTCCGCGTCCGCATCGATCGCCGCTTTCAATTCTTCGCGCAATTGTGAGAGCCGCGCGATGGCCTCGCTCAACTCGCGTTCGTATTGCAGATAAGCCTTCTTGCCCCGCGACATGGCAGCCACCATCGAAGCCAATCCAGCAGCCATCGCCGCGCTGGCCGCCGCCGCGCTTCCTCCTCCCGGCGTAGCCGTAGGCGCGGCCAGCTGTTCGACGAAAGGTTCAACGCCGGCTCGCAACCCTCCCACTGCAGCCTTACCTCCCATCACCGCGGCCAGGCGATTTTCCAGAATTAAAGACGAATCGAAGTTCTCGACCTGCAGAAACCACTCCGCCGCCGACTCCAACGCCTTCTTCGGAATCAATCCCACGATCTCGCTGCTCAGCGCCGAAACCCCATACCGTTCCGCCTCGCGCTTCACCAACTCAAATGCGCGATGAATCGGCGTCTGTTCAAAGTCGGTCAGGTTCATCGAAACCTGCGCCAGCCCGCGCACCAGGAATCCAGCGCCTTTGACAAAGCGCAATCCGCCGTTCGAGAAGCGCACTGCCTTGGCAATCTTCTTCGCAATCTCCACATCCGGCGTGTTGAGAAAAACGTTATAAGCGATCAAGAACTTGCGCGCGCCGACGACCGTCGCTCCCGCCGTTGGATGCACCCGCGCCTCGCCAAAATCCGGCTTGCGCGCCGGATTGGTCGCAATGTCCGCTCGTATGCCCTCGAATTGTCCGCGCCGAATGTTCTCCAAATTCTGCCGCTCGGGCGTAGCCGCCGCTGCCTCGTACAAGTAAACCGGAATCTGATATCGCTTCCAAATCTCCGCTCCCACATGCCGCGCCATCGCCACGCAATCCTCAATGGTCACGCCGTCAATCGGGATGAACGGCACCACATCCGCCGCCCCCATCCGCGGATGCGCCCCCTGATGTTGATTCAGATCGATCAACTCCGCAGCTTTGCCGACGCCGCGAATCGCAGCCTCCTGAATCGCATCCCGCTCGCCCACCAGCGTGATCACGCAGCGATTGTGATCGCCGTCCATCTCGCGATCCAGCAAGTAGACGCCATCCATCTTCATCGCGGCCACGATGGCATCGACCTTTGCCTTGTCGCGACCCTCCGAAAAATTAGGAACGCACTCCACTAGAGTTGACATAAGTCAGAAGAATATCCGGCGGGCCAGCGGAGCCGCAACTCGCGACGCATCGGGGAGTGTCTAAATCGACTTCTGCCGAAGTTCTCAGCGTGCTCTGCGGCAGTTCTCCGCGAACTCTGCGTTTTAAGACTTCGTTCTAGACGGCCCTCCAGCAAAACCTTAAAACGCAGAGAACGCTGAGAAAAGCCCCAGCGTGCGCTGAGGCCGTAGAGCACCTCTCGATTTCCTTCGTGAACCTTTGTGCCCTTAGTGGTTAGCGCTTTTGCTGTACCCAGTCACTTCCCGAAGAACTTCCCCACCCCGACTCGCACCTCCACCGTATTGACCCCGGGGTTCGGCGAACTCAACCCCGCATTCGAAATATGCAGATAGCGAACCTCCACGCTGAAAGCATATTTGTCGTCCAGCACATGCATTCCGAGCGCCGCTGAGGGAGTAAAGTTCACGCTCGAAGTTCCGATCGGCACTTGATGATTCGTAAACAGCGTCCCACCACCCAACTCGAGGTAAGGCTCAATTCGTCCCCGAGCCGCGAAGTCCCATTTCAATCCCAGCGGATTGAAACCCGCCCCGTACGCCGTGTTGTAGCGCTGGAACACCATAAAAACCGGCACGGCATCGACCGCGTATTCGAATCTTCCCTTCAAAAATCCCGGACCATGTGGCCGAGTCAGAATCCATCCATAGCGCAAGCCCACATTCCAGACGCTGGTATCCGAAGTGCCTCCGGGCACCGAGGGTCCGCCGCCCGTCCATACCTGAATCTCATGCCCGCCATCTTCCGGACGCATCTGCGCCCATGCAATGGAACTCAACAACAACAGCGCGATTGCGATAACAAGCTTTTGCATGCAGATGAATACCGAAGTTCGCAACATACAGGAAACTTCACCGCCCGACAAATGAAGCTTGCCCCACCTAGCCCCGGACGCCCCGGGGAGCCCCAACGGCGCTGATTGTCAATCTCTAGACTGTACCCAACTTGCATACGACTTCAACGCATCGTCGTTTTGTTTATTGTGCAATGGTACGGGCCCAGTTCCAGGGTCAAAGCCAAATTTCTGATGAGCTATATAATCCGCCTCCGAGGCAAACTGATAGAAATCGCCACTTTGCCCAGTTCGATAAACGTCTTTCAGCAACTGCAGGAGCGTAGCCGCGCAAATGGGATCCTGTCGTGCGGCAAATTGGAGTGTGACTGACCGGCGAACATCCCATTCGCGGTCGTCTAACAATTTGGCCAATGCCGGCTTGAGTTGGTCGAAGTCCTGACGCCGCTTCTGAAATCCCAGAGTTATGCTCCACCCTCGCATCTTCGGATCACGATCTCCCGCCAGCTTGATAATGTATGCCGTAGGGAGAAGATCCCGGCTCGCCGACAGCGCTTCGAGGGCATACAGTCGAAGGTTTGTGCTCCACCACGAATTCAGGTCCGCGAGTAACTCCTTCGGTGCTGGTGCGTAGGGTAGCAACTCCATGAGCGCCCCCACATACCGTTGCGGCTCCTTCTGAAATCTGGGAACCAGCAACGGAATCAGGCCAAGCGCCTTGCTGCTGGGCGTAAAGCTTTTTCCTTTATTCGAAAGCACCAAGTAAGCTGACGGACGCGCGCAATAGTTAATCAGAGTTCGCAGAGCTTCATCCGAGCACTGCCCGTCCGAGAACGAAATTCTCTGCAAATCATCAAACAACCCGGGTAGCGCAGCCTCCTGCATTCCACCAGCCACACGGAGCCCGCGCGAAATCGCTCCCGGGTCCGTGCTTCGTAGGTCTTGCAAAATCACAGGCTCCGTCTGCTGCGGATAAGCGTCAAACAGCATGAGGGAAATGCGCTGAGCAAACATATTGGGATATCCGGGCTGCATCCCCGCTTTCATCTGTTCTTCCGGCGTCCTGCTCTTCCCGTACCCGTCGAGCGGGCCGACAAACACCGTCATCCAGTTGTCCAGCGCATAGAAACGTTTGTACAGGTCCGCGAAAATGTCACGATAAACATGCGGAATCTGGGCAGCTCGCTGCGGGTCTGGCATCCGCGCAATGCGGTCCACTTCGATCCACAATTTGTATTCTCGCGTTTGTACCTCGTGGTCGTCGAAGCTCGCCATCTCAGGCGACCAGCATTTCTGCGCAACAGCAGCGTTAACTCCTAGCAACAACCAGGCAACGGCGCGGCGCATAAGGCATTTCAGAACCATTGCTGATCAGCCCCTGCATTTATCATCGTAAAAAGCGAATCTACAAACTCAATCCGCCATCCACAGCCATAATCTGCCCAGTAATAAAATGGGGCGCGGTCGCAAAGAAAACCACCGCCGCGGCAACGTCCTCCCCGGTGCCATTCCTCCGCATCGGAGTCTGCTTCGCCATTCGCTTCAAAAACCCAGCCCCCGACTTATCTCCCAAATCGATCATCCCCGGCGCTACGCAGTTCACGGCAATCGCAGGAGCCAGCGCCTTCGCCATCACCTTCGTCAACATATGCACCGCCGCCTTCGAAGAACAATAATGAGCATTCTTAGCCCAAGGCTGCAACCCACCCAGTGAACCCATGTTGATGATCTTCCCCCGCCGCTCGCGTAGCAGTTTCACAGCCTCGCGCGACACCAAAAATGAGCCCCTCGAATTCGAAGCGAAAATAGCGTCCCACTGCTTCAGGCTCAGCTTGTCGAACTCCACCGCCTCATAATTCGCCGCGTTGTTGACCAGAATATCCAGCCCGCCCAGTTCCCTGCTGGTTTCTTTGATCGCAGCTCTAACACTCTTCTCATCGGTAATATCGCAGCGTAACGCAACGGCCCGCACTCCAAAACTGCTCACATCAATCACGGTGTGCTGCGCTTCGCGCGCCGAGTGCAGAAAAGTAATCGCTACGTCCGCACCCGCCTCAGCCATAGCCAGAGCCGACGCCCGCCCCAACCGCCGCGCCCCACCCGTAATCAAAACCGTCTTTCCCTTCAAAGGCTTGTCAGACATAAATGCGATTGTACCGGACCCGACCAGAATCGCGCGGGGACAGCCGAGCAACGCGCGGCAACACGCTGCAAACATCTCTACAAGGCCGTCATCCTGAGCGGACGAAAGTCCGCGAAGGATCTCGCGCACAGTACGTCAACTCTCCACCCATCGCCTCGCGCCACCACCCACTGGAACAAACCTACCCACCCTTGTTAAACTCAGCACAATGTCCGAGCCCCGGCAGGTCGTGGTCTATTCCCGCAAAGGATGCCACCTCTGCGAGATCGTCAAAGAGACCCTCACCAAACTGCATCGCCGCGGCGGCTTCACCTGGCAAGACATTGACGTCGACAGCGACGAGCAACTCCGCCGCCAGTTCACCGACGAAGTCCCCGTGGTCTTCATCGACGGCCGCAAAGCCTTCAAGTACCGCATGGATGAATCCGATTTCCTCCGCAAACTCGCCAGCTGAGCCGAGGGTTCCCGTGGAACCCTTCGAAGCTTCGCGCTAGAATCACATCCGCATGCTCCGCACCCGTCTCTATGCCAACCCTCACGGCCGGTTCGTCCACAACGTCATCCTCGAATCATGCTCCCGCTTCCCCAGCAAGACTGCGATTATTGATTCATCGTGTGAAGAAAGTTCTGGCAATCGCCGAATCACCTATTCGCAGTATGCGGAGCGGGTTCAGCAACTGGCCCGCGGGCTCGTTGCCGCCGGCCTCGCGCCCGGAGAAGTGATCGCCATTTACCTACCCAACTGCTGGGAGTTCTGCGCCGTCTATCACGCCGCAACTCTTGCTGGAGCGATCCCAACCTTGCTGAACCCGAGTTATCGCGAACGTGAAGTGCGCTATCAGTTGGAAAACTCAGGCGCGGCGTTTCTCATCAGCGATGGACCTTTGCTTCACGGAATCAATCTCGCGGGCCTTCCCAACCTTCGCCGCATCTACAGTACGCGCCACTCAGCGGCTGGAGCAGAACCATTCTCTAACCTTCTGCGGCCCGCCACGTCAGGGTGGCCCACCCCTGACAAGCCTTCCGATCAAAGCCTCGCAGCGCTTCCCTACTCGAGCGGCACGACTGGCCTTCCCAAGGGCGTGATGCTTTCCCACTACAACCTGATCGCGAACGTCTTTCAATTCATTGCACCACACGCCAGCGAGATTTCAACTAACGATGTCATACTCTGCTTTCTGCCCCTGTATCACATCTACGGCCTCAATGTGGCCCTGAACCCGCTGCTCACGCTGGGAGGCACGCTGTTGCTGATGCCGCGCTTCAACCCTTCCCAGTTGCTGTCTTTAATCGGGGACGAGGCTGTAACCATGATGCCCACGGTCCCGCCCGCTTTGAACGCGCTGTGCCAGGCCGCCGAGGTCGGACAGTTTCCCAAGCACCATCGTCTGCGCTGGGTGAAGTCCGGAGCTGCGCCGCTCGCCCCCGAACTGGCTCGCCGCTTCACCGACCTGACTGGAGTTCTGGTGTGCCAGGGCTATGGCATGACCGAGGCCTCGCCGGTCACGCACGTAGGTTACCTCGAACCAGAACTCTACAAGCCGGAATCCATCGGGCAACCGCTGGCGCAAACCGACTGCCGCGTAGTGAATAGCTCAGACGATAACCAAAGCGAAGTGGCGCGCGGCGAGCCCGGCGAGCTGGTAATGCGTGGCCCGCAATTCATGATGGGCTACTGGAAAGATCCGCAAGCCACGGCAGCCGTCCTTCGCGATGGATGGTTCTGGTCCGGCGACATCGTGAAGCGTGACGCCGACGACTTTTTCTACGTCGTCGATCGCCGCAAGGAGATGATCAAGTACAAAGGCTTCCCCGTGGCGCCCGCCGAGGTCGAAGCCCTGCTGCTCGAACATCCCGCGGTCCGCGACTGTGGCGTGGTCGGACGCGCGGACCCAGCCGCCGGCGAAATTCCAGTCGCGTTCATCGTGCTGCGCGAAGGTTTTGTCGCAACTAAGAAATTGGAAGATGACCTCTGCGGATTTGTAGCCGAGCGTCTAACGTCCTACAAGCAGCCGCGGCAAATCCATTTTGTCGACGCGTTGCCTAGGACGCCATCGGGCAAGATTCTACGCCGAGAATTACGGAAAGCTTTCACTTCTCAATAACTCGCCGCGAGCCGCCTCTCGCGCGACTAGAACGTGCGCCACGGGCTGGTAACCGCCCAGCCGACCACCGCACGGAAAACTCATCTCCAGTGTGAACTTTTTTGACGCTCCCTCCGTACCTTATCTCGACAGCGGCCATCGGCCGCCAGCGAGCGCGAAAACCGCGTCGCACAAGGAGCACACCATGGATGGAAATCTAGTCGGTCTGGTAGCCGTGATTATGGTTTTCGGAATTCCCATTGCCGCAATGTACACCTTTTATCATGTGCGCAAGCTGCGCACCGAGGAGCGGTTGGCAGCCATCGCGCGCGGCGCAAACGTACCCATGCAGCCTGAGCTTTCCGAAGCCGCGCGGTCGCGCCGCTCCGGCATTCTGCTGGTCACCGGCGCACTCGGTTACATGATTACATTCGCGCTGATCGGGCGGGTTGAATCGGATGCCTGGGTCGCCGCGGCTTTCGGCATCATCCCACTCAGCGTGGGGCTCGGTTTTTTCGTGGACTCCGCGTTAATCCGCCGCGACCTCCACGCGTGATGGATTGTGAAGTGCGGGGCCAGATGTCTGGGCCGGGTCTCTGACCCGGCCAACGCCGCTGCCACGTTTTAGCCGCGTGGCGGCGTAAGAATGCAGCCCACGGCGTAAGCCATGGGGAAAACCAGAAATCCAACAAGCCCCAGCGGGGCGAAAGAACAGTTCTCACATGCAGACTCGGCGCGCACGTTTACTCGCCGGCCAAGAATTTATACTGCTCTTTGCTCAACGGCACCACGCTGAGTCTTCCCTGCCGCACCAGCGGCGAGTCGGCAAACAGCTTGTGAGCTTTGACTTCCGCCAACGTAACCGGCTTCGGGAGCGGCTTCCCTGCTTTGATTTTTACCAGCGGAGTCTTGGGATCAGTCGCATCGACTGAAACCACGCTCGCACTTCCCACCGCGCTTTTGTGGTCGCCAGTCTCGTAGATGACCAGGCGATCCCCAGCTTTCATCTCCCGCAGATGCTTCACCGCCACGGGATTCGCGACACCGTCCCAAACGGTGTTCTGTTCCCGCTGCAAATCCGCAAACGAATATACCGTCGGCTCGGTCTTCAATAAATAGTCCATGAATCTGTCCCTCGTGCAGAAGTATTGCAGAAGTAGGCCACAAATCAGGCTCTTTCGGCAAGGCGATGATTGGTCGTTAACCGATTCTGTGCGCCCAAGATGAAAATCATTTCACCGTATCGCGATTCGCGAGATGGGTATAAACTTGTCGCCGTTTTTGAAGGTGCTGGAGCGTTCGCACCAAGGATAGTACGGATGAATCCCCAAAGCACGGGATGCAGTCGGATGTTCGCAAGATTTTCGCAGCCCGCGAAGATACTGGCTTTCACCCTGGTGCTGGCCGCGATGGTTTGTGTGGCTCAAGCTCCAAGCGCGACTACCTTCCATTTGCTCTACCAGTTCAAATCTGGACGCGATGGATCCAGCCCTTATTCGAGTTTGATTCTCGATGCCGAGGGCAATCTCTACGGCACCACGGAAATCGACGGTGCTTACAGCTATGGGACCGTTTTCAAAGTCACTCCCGAGGGCAACGAAACCGTATTGCACAGCTTTACTGGCACGGGCGGCGACGGAGCTAATCCGGTCGCGCCCCTGATCAGCGACGCCGTCGGCAATCTCTATGGAACCACCGAATATGGCGGCCTGTTCGGGGGCGCATGTGGCGGAAACGGCTGCGGAATCGTATTTAAAATTGATCCGTCGGGCAAAGAGACCGTGTTGTATCGCTTCACCGGAATCCCTCAAAACGATGGGATGAATCCCCTGCAAGGCTTGGTTCGAGACTCGAAAGGCAATCTCTACGGAACGACCTCTCAGGGTGGCATCTATAGTTATGGAAACAGTTACGGAACGGTGTTCAAGATTGATCCGGCGGGCCAGGAAACTTTGCTCCACAGCTTCAATCCATTCACCCCACCCTATACCAGCACCTCTCAGCGAATACAGTCGAACTCGACGGAACGAAGCGCAACATTTCAGTATTGGATTTCTTCGTCTTCTCGACAGCTCTTCGCTCTCGGAGCAGCCCCTGGAAACTTACGGCTGCGGCTTATTCGGGTCAGGCGGTGTCGTTGGTTTCTTGTCGTTCTGTTGATCTTCGTAAATCGAATACTCTCCTTGGGGACGCTTCAACTTGACGGTGATCACCATGGTCGGCTGGTTGATGTCGTAATCTTCCCCATAAGTTTGGAATCCCGGCGCCAGCACCTGGATCCGCAACTTACCGTAGGGGACGCCATCAAAGCTTGCCTTTCCTTCCGCATCGGTTTTAAGTTCAAGCCCGCCGCGATCCTGCTTGCCATGCTTGTCCACCGTGTGCATCACGACACCAGCGTTGCGCACCGGTTTTCCGTTGTCGTCCTTCAGCACCACAAAGCTCAGCGCCGATACCGGATAATCGTATTGCGACTTCTTATCGCTAGCACCCGCCTCGAGGGCCAAGGCTCCCACAAAACAGAGCACCGACGCAAACGCCGCCGTACGCGAAGATTTCTTCATGCCAAGCACCTCAATTCTGTCCAGTTGCCAACTTCAACAGATCACTGCAAAGCATTGCATGATAAAGTACTTATACCAATCAAGAGACGCTTCGCTTGACAAGTCGGCATGGCCCATCTTATACTTAGCACTCGCCAACAATGAGTGCTAACAGCAGATTCGAACCGGTTGGCGAACTGGTACCTCTTGAGCAATTTACCCTAAATCTTAACTGAATACGAATGAAAGGAGCTACAAGCATGTCTACAAAATTTACCCCACTGCACGACCGCATCCTGGTCCGCCGCGTAGAAGAAGTAGGCACCACCCGTGGAGGAATTATTATCCCAGATTCGGCTAAGGATAAGCCTTCGGAGGGCGAAGTGATCTCCGTGGGTCGCGGAAAATCTAACGATGAAGGCAAGGTGTTCCCCCTGGCGGTGAAAGAGGGCGATCACATTCTGTTTGGCAAGTACTCCGGCACGGAGATCAAGTTGGACGGCGAAGATTTCATCATCATGCGCGAGGAAGAGGTTCTCGGCGTGGTGACGGGCGCGACCAAGAAGGAATTGGCCGGCTCGCGCAAGTAAGAGCAATAAGGATGTTCGTCTCGCGCTTTATTGCAATCGGTCATAGCTGATGGCGATTGCGCGCGGTGACGAACTCAGATCCTTCGGCGACAAAAGCCGTCGCCTCAGGATGACAACTTTCTAACACATCAAGGAGAAAAGAAATTATGGCAAAGCAAATTGTTCATGGAGAAGAGTCGCGACAGGCGATTCTTCGCGGCGTGAATATTCTCGCCGATGCGGTAAAAGTCACTCTTGGCCCCAAGGGCCGCAACGTTGTGATTGAAAAGAAATTCGGTTCGCCGACCATTACCAAGGACGGCGTCACCGTGGCGAAAGAAATCGAACTGAAGGACGCGCAGGAAAACATGGGCGCGCAGATGGTACGTGAAGTGGCGTCGAAGACCTCGGACATCGCGGGCGACGGCACCACGACCGCAACCGTGCTGGCTCAGGCCATTTATCGCGAAGGCGTCAAGACGGTTGCTGCTGGCGCGAATCCGATGGCGATGAAGCGCGGCATCGAGAAGGCCGTTACCGCAATTTGCGGCAGCCTCGATAAGGAAGGCAACCGGATCAAGGGCGAGCTGGACAAGTTCTCCAAGCCCGTGACCGGCGACATGATTGGACAGGTCGGCACCATCAGCGCCAACAACGACGAGACCATTGGCAAGATCATTGCCGAGGCCATGAAGAAGGTTGGCAAAGATGGCGTGATCACGGTGGAAGAAGCCAAGACGCTCGAGACGCAACTCGAAGTGGTCGAAGGCATGCAGTTCGACCGCGGCTATCTTTCCCCGTACTTCGTTACTGATCCCGAGCGCATGGAAGCTGCTCTCGAGAACGTGTACATCCTGATTCACGAAAAGAAGATCAGCTCGATGAAGGATCTTCTTCCGTTGCTCGAGCAGATCGCGAAGAGCAGCCGCCCGTTGCTGATCATCGCCGAGGATGTTGAAGGCGAAGCGCTCGCAACGCTGGTCGTGAACAAGCTGCGTGGCACGCTGCAAGTCGCCGCCGTCAAGGCGCCCGGCTTCGGCGATCGCCGCAAGGCCATGCTGGATGACATCGCGAAACTCACTGGTGGCAAGGCCATCACTGAGGATCTCGGCATTAAGCTCGAGAACGTGCAGATCAGCGATCTCGGCCAGGCCAAGAAGATCACCATCGACAAGGACAACACCACCATCGTCGAAGGCAAGGGCAAGCCCGGAGACATTCAGGGCCGGGTGAAGGAAATTCGTGGCCAGATTGAAAAGACCACCAGCGACTACGACCGCGAGAAGCTGCAGGAGCGGTTGGCGAAACTGGTTGGTGGCGTAGCTGTGATCAAGGTTGGCGCTGCGACCGAGACGGAAATGAAAGAGAAGAAGGCTCGCGTCGAAGATGCCATGCACGCAACCCGCGCTGCAGTCGAGGAAGGCATTGTCCCCGGCGGCGGAGTGGCTTTGGCTCGCTGCGTCCCCGCACTCGACAAGCTGAAACTCGAGGGCGATGAGCAGATCGGCGTGAACATCGTGCGCCGCGCAATTCAGGAACCGCTGCGCCAGATCGCCGAGAATGCCGGCGAAGAAGGCGCCATCGTCCTGGGCAAAGTCAACGACTCGAAGGACAACAACTACGGCTACAACGCCCTGACCGGTGAGTACGAAGATCTGGTCAAGGCGGGCGTGCTCGATCCGACCAAGGTTGTGCGGACCGCGCTGCAGAATGCCGGATCGATTGCGTCGTTGATGCTGACCACCGAAGCCCTGATCGCCGAAATCCCCGAGGAGAAGAAGGGTGCTCCGATGGGCGGCGGACACGGCGGCGGTATGGAAGGGATGTACTAAGAAGCAGCTTCTAGCTCCTGGCTGTTAGCTAGATCAAAGGCCTCGCTCGCGAGAGTGGGGCCTTTGCTTTGGGGCCCTGGTTACGTCTGCCCACATTGGGAAGGCTCCCAATTTTTTCAGCGGCGATTCCCGCTGCGATCCCCGTTCCAGACCTACAATTTGCAGAGCGGACATTGTTTGGAGGGTATTGCCAGTGGGTACTGGACGCTGTCCGTCAAACAGCCGAGCGGCCTATCAGCCACTAGGGTTCGACTCCCTTGCCCTCCGAAGGTTACTCGGCACAACCTGAATCCGCTTGACAACGGCTGGGGCCGCGCTATGCTGGAAGTGACGGACAGCGTCCAGTAAAACCATCTGCAAAGGCCCTGCGAAAGCGGGGCTTTTTGTTTGTGGCGATGCTCACGTGGGGACAGCCGGCCTCGGCTGTCCAGCCGAGCAAAGCTCGGCAGTTCGCGCAGACAATTTTGAGGGAGCCGACGACCACGCGCATTCGGCTCAGCGATACGCTTCCCGGCGATGTTTTACAGAGAGGATTTCGACGGTGTCGTCGACGTCACGGAAGCGGACACGGTAGTCGCGAACGCGAAGACGGAACTCCGGCGGATCAACGTCTTGGAGTCGCTTTACGTCACCTTCGCCAGTGGCGAGAAGGCGAGCCAGCGCGTGCAGAATGCGCATAGCAGTGGTTTGTTCGATAGCGCGGAGGTTGGCCTTGGCTCGATCGCTCCACACGATTTTCTTCGACATGGCTTAGCGGTCCGAGCTGGTTGGGTCGGACGGGGTATTGCCCATGCGCTCGGAGTCTTCGGCGCTGAGTCCGAATTCCGCGAGAACTTTCTCGTGAGGGATGCCTTCGCCACGAGCCAGTGATGCCTTGGATGCTTCGACCTCGCGCGCCTCTCCTTGGCTGACCGGCTCATCGTCATAGGGCGCGCTGGCCAAAGTACGGGCGAGCGGATCGAGAATGATCTCCAGGAGACTAACCACGGCGGAGACTTGGCCGGGGGCCATGCGGTCGATCAACTCGTGGGCGTGCTGTTTCTCGTCGCTGGAACCGTTCGCCATAAGCCTGAGTTTAGCGAAATCTGTCGCGCCACGCTAGCAGCGACCCGCCTTTTTCAGTCTGCGCCCGACTCTCAGCGCGGGAAAAGTGTCAATAGATGCTGTATCGTGTGCCAGACGGTGGGCTGCACCGCTGTGGCTAACAGGCTGCCGATTGCGCCCTCAGTAATGTTGCGAAGAGTGCGCCCTGCCTGCTGCACGATCACGGGATCGGGCTGATCGGTGATCTGCTGCGCCTTGAGGGTCGCGATCTGGGCCTCCGCTCTCTGCTTTTGACGCGCATCGAGGTTGAGTTCGCTAATATGCGCGGTAAGCTCCGCTAAGAGTGTAGCTAGGTCTTGAGGTTGGATCGTGATGTTAGCCGTCTGGCTAAGATCGTGGCTCTGCTGAGCAACGTTTCCGACGACGCCGAAGAAGTTATTCACCAGTGGCTGCAGCTTTTCCTGAGGGATGGGTTGAGTGTTCGGGGGAGCTTCGCCAGCGTCCGGGTTTTCGGCTTCGATCTTTAGCGAGAAGTCGAGAATACGGTTCTTGACAGCGCTGGTGAGTTGCTCAAATTCGACTCCCGAGATCTGACCCCACGCTGCTTGGCAATTCATCTCGGGATACATCTTCCCCTGAAGTACAAAGATGAGCTCTGGTCGCTGGACGGTGGCTCCCTTCTTAGTCAAAGGAATCGCTTTTGCGATGCCCTCGCGGAACTCTATGTACAGAAAGGATTCCCTGTGCTCTTCGGGGACCATCTGGAGCGGTACAGCCGCTTGTGGAATTCGCCACGCAACATTCATAAAGCTCGCATAATGGGTGATGCTTAGGCGTCGATACTCCGGCGTCGGCTGGGCCTCGGGATAACCGTCGAGTTCCCACTTCACCCAGTTGGCAAACTCGTCGCTTCCGAGTCGTGCCGCTAGAATTTTGCACTTGCGAAGCACAGTGACCACATCCCCGTCCGCGCTTGCAAGGTCGTTCTGGATTTCGCGAAGTAGGCTCATAGCTTTCCTGTAAGGCCCAACGTCACGGAAAACAGCCCGAGGGCTACTTCACCATCTTAGTTCAACGGAAGATGGCTCCGCTCACGGAAACTGACAGGTGAGACGCGAAACAACTGCAAGGTTCCCTGGACTCCGCTCGGGATGACCAAGTTTGTTGGAATTTAGGGATTTGTTTAGGTGTGATATAATAAAACTCGGGTTTATAACTTCGCGAGAATCTGGGTGCGGCTTCGGCCGGACCCTTTTTTGTTGCTGGGGGATGGGATGAATATGGAGTTACAGAGTGCGATTTGGGTGGGGGATATTGTGGCTGCGGGGGACACGCGGAAGTGGTCGGGAGAGCAGGCGAAGGCGGCTTTTTTGCACAAAGCGACTGGGCTGGGGTTGAGCGTGTTGAAGCCCTGGGGAGACAGCGAGCGTTATGACCTGGTGGTGGGTTCGGGAAAACGGTTGTTACGGGTGCAGGTGAAGTCGACACGATATGTGGGCGAGAAGCGATACAGCATCACGGCGCGTGGGTGTACGGCGGCGTACACGGCGGATGAGATCGACTTTCTGGCGGTGTACATTGTTCCGCTGGATTTGTGGTACATCATACCGGTGAAGGCGTTTGCCCCGCGAAAGTGTTTGAAGTTCTATCCCGGACGGGGCGGGCGGTACGAAAAGTATCGCGAGGCGTGGTGGCGGTTGGGTGCCGATTCGGCGTGCGAGGGTGTTATTCAGAGGTGAATGCTTTGCGCTGGTCTGGATTCTCGTTTCCCACCTTTCCGCAGAGGGCGCGGAAAGATGGGGCACCCTTTTGTCTGGTGAGGGTGAGATTGAGTGGGCCGGCTTAGATGTGGGCTGCGGCGCTCGTCGTTGCCTGGTACCAGGCCAGGAACTGGCGGAAGGCGGCTCCGCGATGGCTGTATTGGGCTTTTTCTTCAGGGGTCAATTCGGCAAATGCTTTCTGAATTTGCGGAAAGAAGAAGAGGGGATCGTAACCGAATCCGTTGGTTCCTCGCGGACGATGCAAGATTGTGCCTTCGACCTCTCCGCGAAAGGTCTGGAGGGTTTGGCCGTCGCGAGCGGCGGCGAGAACGCATACGAATCGGCCGCTGCGCCGGTCGGGGGGAACATCTTTCAGTTCGCGGAGCAGGCGGGCGTTGTTGGCTTCGTCGTCGGTATTGTCGTTCATCAAGTGGGGCGCGTCGGCGGCGTAGCGGGCGGAATGGACTCCGGGCGCGCCTTTGAGCGCGTCTACTTCAAGGCCAGAATCGTCGGCCAGGACGAGTTCGCCGGGAACGGCGCGGCTATACGCTTCTGCTTTCTTGCGCGCATTTTCTTCGAAGGTGAGGCCGTCCTCGATGACAGGAGGCAGCGCGGCGAAGTTTGGAACCGGGCGGATCTCGATGCCAAAGGACGCGGCGGCGCCGGCGAAGTCGCGCAACTTGCCGTCATTCGAGGTCGCAATGAGAACGTGATTCATGGGCGTTACGTTTGCCCTTCTAAGAAATGATAAACAGCGGGGGAATGTTTACCAATACATTTTGAATGGGAGAGGTTAAACAGCGTTTGCGATTGGACGCTTGTGCCGAAGCGCGACGAAGAGTGCGAGAAGTAAAGCGGTGACGATCGAAATGATTTCTCCGAGAGTCCGATCCCAGGTACGCGTGAACACGATTTGCACGCGGTTTTCGCCTGCTTGAACGGGAATCAATATTTGCCCGGTGACGGCTCGTGTCGAGGTTGCGACGGGCTGGCCGTTCACTTCGACGCGCCAGGCGGGATAGTTGAATAACCGCAATGCCAGTTGTCCGGGCTGGGCGAGCGCGACGGTGAACGCCTTCGACTCGGCATCCCATTGTTGAATTTGAAGCTGCCGGATTTGGTTGGGCGCCTCGCTGTCATCGAGAGCTACGCGCGGAGCGTCCTGCTTAACTTCGTAGGGATCGGCGCCGACGGGCACGTACTCGTCGGTGCCTTCGTATCCGGATCCGTTTTGCTGGTGTTCGAGCATTTCGCGGAAATCCGCGGACTCTTCCCACCAGGGAGTCTGGATGCGATGCCAAACGAAGCCAAGCACGGCGAGCATGGCGAGACAGATGAGCAGGCGCACAATCCATCGCCGCCAAGCCAGGGTCACGAGTAACGCCAACGCGAAATTCAGGCACAGCAGCCAGCGCCAGGGGAGTTGGAGGTAGCGCAAGTCGGGCAAGTGATTCCAGAACCAAGCCGAAAACGAAAAGTTGAGAACAACGGCGAACAAAGCCCAACCCAGGAGCGTCCACCAAAGGCGGGGCTGGCGGGTTCTCCATGAACGGGAAAGAAAGGCGGCGAGCGCGAGCAGAATGATTTCTGCCGATGCCACTATGGAGACGAGCAAGTTGAAGCGATTGTGATCAACGTCATTGATCTTCACAAACAGGAAATTGTCCTGCGGGCGCACACCGGGAGACAGCACTTCGGCGATGTTCACCCATCTTTGTTCGTAGGCAGCGGGCACCAGGAAAAATGCCGCGAGAGCTGCGCCCAGCAAAACTGCGAGCGCGCCCAGGAGCAGGACGCGCGGAGAGCGCTTAAGAATGGCGAGAATCGCCAGCAGCAGGGCCAACGAATAGTTCAGCATCACGGCGGCGGGAATATTTGTCAGCCAGGCCGCAGTCACGATCAATGCCAGCGGGATGGTGACGTTTGCGTTCTCCTCTTCCGATCGCAGCGCGTAGAGCAAAAGCAGAGGCATGAGCGCGCCTGCCAGCAGTTCCGCGAACGCGCTTCGCCAATAGACAATGAGGATGAAATAAGGATTGGCAGCGTAGAAGGCCGCGGCAAAGATGGCGTCGCGACGGTCCAACCAGCGCCGCGCCAGAAGAAACATTGAACATCCGGAAAAAGACAAGGCAAGCCAAATGTAGGCGCTTGGAACAATCTGCCATGGCAACAGCGCTCCGAGCGCGGCTCCGAGCGTCCACGAGGCTGGAGGGTAAAAAATGAAACGGGCCTCACCGTATCCGTACTGCGCCAGGGCGGCCCATCGCGGATAGAGGATTCCCTGCTTCCACTGGCCGAGAACTTCCATCCAGGAGTTGACGTGGAACTCGAAATCGTGGCCCGAGGGATTGCCGAGAAAAAAGAATGGAACAATCACCAGGAATGAGGCCGCCATCACCACGAACAGAGGCAAGAGAAAACCGCGTCCGCTCACGAGATTGGTTTGAACTTCTTGCGGCGTCGGGAGCGTGCGCTCGAAAGAAGACGAGTTCAGCAGAGGGTTGCCTCCGGCATCTGGATGTGTCACAGAGATTGTGGCTTAAGCCAGGCAAATGGGCAATTCGGAGTCAACGCGCTGTGGAAAATGTGAATGGGATTTCACGGGAAATTAACTTGCCTGCCACCATCTCGAAACTGCCGCCCGCTAGACTCTATTCATTCGAGGTGGAACAGACCCGGCACTGAGAGGTCCGCACGAGAGACGGCGTGCGGGCCTCTTGGTGTTTTGCCACGAGGATCTCTACGGCGTGATCTCAAAGGCTACACCGTAGCCGCCTGCGCCGCCGGTGGTGGTGGTGCCGTAGAGGTTGCCTTGGCTGTCGAGGATGAGGTTGGCGTTGGGGCCGGCTCCGTCGGCGCCGGTGAAGCGATGCAGCACGGTGTAAGTCCATTTGCCGTTGGAGCCAGGCGCCAATTTATAGATAAGGCCACAGCTGCAGGAGGCTCCGCCGGCGCTGGTTGTGCCGTAAAGATTGCCGGCTTTGTCCATGACTACGCCGGCGCTGGGTTGAATTCCGTTGGCGCTGCCCTTGAAGTTGTACAGAATGGTTTCCTTCCAGTGGCCGTCGGAGCCGGGTGTCAGTCTGAAGACCACTCCGTAGCCCGTCACGCCGCCGTCCGCAGTACCGTACAAGTTCCCAGCGCCGTCAAGGATCAGCGCCCCCACGCCGGGATACGTTCCGTCCCAGTCGGCCTGGAAGCGGTGCAGGATCGTCTCCTTCCATTTGCCGTCCGACGTGGGCGAGATCCGATAGACAGTGCCGCATCCCCCGCCGCACCTGCTGCTGCCGCCGCCGATCTCCGTAGTGCCATAGACGTTTCCTGCGGCGTCTAGGATTACCCCGGCAAAGGGTTCGCATCCGTCGTTATTACGACAGGCAAAATCGTGGAGCGCAACCTCTTTCCAGCCGTCGGAGCCGGGGGACAGCTCGAAGGCCGCGTACCCAGTCCCGTACATGTCACCGGCTTTGTTGATGACCAAGCCGGCATAAGGCGACCCCCCATCGCTGCATTTTGGCTTGGCGCAGAAGTTGTAAGGAATGCTCTCCGCCCGCGAGTCATGGGCCAACTCGAAAACGACCCCGCTGTGATGATCGCCGCCGCCCGCGGTCGTACCATAAAGGTTGTCCTCTGCGTCTAAGGTTAGGCTGCTGGTGGGGCCCTGACCATCGTTGGAGAACGAGGGAAAGCTGTGCAAGACGGTCTCGGTCCACCCGCCGTTCGAACCGGGCGTCAGTTCGAAAACCGTGCCTTGGCCGTCGCCGCCGCCGCTGGTTGTGCCGTACAGATTTCCTTTCGTATCAAAGACTAGACTGCCCCAGAGGCCGCCACCGTCCTTGCTTCCGTTGAAGGCGTGGACTTGGAGCCGGCCCAGGTGATCGACGTGAGTGTCACCGTCAGGGCAACGAGGGCAACGGCGGCGAGTAAACGTGATGATAGCCGTCGTCTTTGCATTTGACTCCTCATCGTCGGGAACTCACAGGGGCGCGCGGCGGATGCCCCCGTCGGCTCACAAGCATATCACCGAAACTCCAAACTGATACGTGGGCGAGCGCCGGTTATCGCGTTGCCAGCGCCCGCCTTCGTAGAACACGCCGTCACTTCCTCTAGTCGACGGCGTCATCGTCAGGATCTGTGGGCGCAAAGCTGGGCCCCCGAAGCAGTCCTCAATGCTGGGGTTTATAAAGCACTCGGTTTTATAGTTTATTCCCTGGGTAAAGGGAGTAAACGTGCTCGGGCCGCTGTTAAAGTCAAAGAAGTCCGAGAGCGAATACAGGCTCGGGGGGTAGACGACGTGGCCGTCTGGGGCGAAGTGGTCTGCATACGGATAGGATGGGCTGATTCCGCCTGTGCCGCCGAGGGGATTTCCGCCCGTCCCGAAGGCGAATTCAATGAAGTTGAGAATGCTGCCGAAGTCGTGGATGTATGGAGGCTTTTCGTTTGGGCAGTCCCCCGGGGCTACGCAAGCTCCGGAAATGTAGCCGGTTGAGCCTTGTGGACGATAGTTGTAAGCGGAGACGACCAACAGCGGCACGCGGACGCCGTAAACGTACTCGCTACCGCCGCCATCCGCGCCGCTGGGGTAGCCGGAGCAGACTCCCACATTGTTGCAGCGCCAAGGCAGGATGTGGTCGTACCAGCCGCCCCAGTCATCCCAAGTGATCAGGATGACGGTGTCTTGCCAATAGGGAACTTGCTTACCGTTGATCGTGTCAAAGCATTGCATGGCATTGTTGTAGCCGCCAACGGCATTCACGATGGCGGCCACCCAGGCGGGTCCCGCGCCGTCCGGGTCTAAGCCTGCGTGGTCGGACCAACTGCCGTCGGGAACCACCCAGCTCACGGCCGGAAGATCGCACTGCTTTTGATTGGGGTCCGCACCGAGGTCAGTGAGGATGGGCGAATAGCTGTTGGGATATCCGGGCGAATTCGGAAAAACGCTGGCCACGTAGTTGGTCCAGTCGATACCGCCGCACGTGTCATACGTAGGTGTCCACGAGCTCATGTGCCCGTGGTTGGGGTCGCAGGCGTTCCCCAGATTGAGGGACTGGAGCTGAATTTCTGCGCTGCCACATTTGCCCTGCTGTACCAAGTCGGCTCCGGGCAACTGGCGGGTTTGAGCAAACGCATCGCTGCCGAACAGGTTGTCCGGAGTGCGATTCTCCTGGATGACGACGATCACGTGTTGAATTTGTGGAATGTTGTTGGTTTGGGCGTAGGTGAACGTTACCGCGAGAGAAACTAACAGCAGCAAAATCCTGGCGATGAACCTCATGTCGAATCCTCCTCCGTTCAATTCAGGGTGGGTTGACTGGATGTTGGAGTTCAGGAAGACAACGGGGCCCGATTAACACAAATCGCGGGAGAGTAGCGCTATTTGGCGTCGGGCCGAAAAGAAATCGTTTTTGTTACGGAACAGGAACGAAATCAGAGTGGGCCTATAAAGGCGATTCGTCGGATCGACGGACGATGACGGCGGCGCTAGGCCACAGGGGATCAGCTTGACGGGAACTTAGGGTTGGAATGAGGCGCCGGGGCGCTCGGATCAGGCGGAGGTGACTTCTTCTGAGTTGCGTTGCTGGCGGAGTTTCTGGAGAAATTCTTCCTGGTTGAGGGACTCGTGGTTGCGCAGCAACTCGAGCAGCGGGTCGTCGAGTTCTTCCTTGGGCAACGAGTCGGGCGGATTGTAATGGTCGCCGGCAGCCAGGATGCGCGGAGTGATCAGTAATGCGGGAAGCATGCCTGGACGACTGGTGAGGAATCCGATGAACCTTGCCACCTGGGCGCGCTCGTCGGTGGTACGCGCGGCGAACTCGATGCCCATGCCGAATCCAGGGTGCATCACGCGAACCGTGCCTTCCGCCTGAACTTCGACGTCCTCGGCATTCAGACAGAGAGTAATGCCGGAGCGTTCGGGAAAAGGCGATTCGGTTTCGACGTAGCATCCGCCCGAGGCTGAGATCGGTCAAAGTACACTGCGATACGGGTTCGGGATCGGGTGGCGGAATCTCGGGTGCGTTGGCCGCTACCCAGGTTTTCAGGGTGGCGCGAAGGCTTTCGGAAACATCGATAAAGCGCACGCCGGCTTGTCCGTTGGGGCTGGCCCACGCCAGTTCCCCGCTGGCCTGAATTTCGGTATTGCTGTCGGGCAGATTGAATTGGACGCTGATCGTGGATCCGGGGCACAGCGGCTGCGCCGCGAGAACGTCCATGCCATCTTCACTGAGATCGAGGAGAATGCCTTCGAGCGGGGGCCCGTCCTGGACCTGAAGCTGTATCGGAACTTGCAAAGGCACGCGGAAAGAGCGCCGACGTTCACGCTTGATGAGGGCGGTTGCGGCGCGCAGACTGCCCTCGGCCTGCTCCGGGGAAATTGGTTTGTAGAGAATGAAGTTGGCGCCGGCGCCGAAGACGTTGCGCACTTTTGTCTTGTCGCTGAGCAGGGCGACGGTTACGGCTTTGACGCCCGTGGTGGCTTGGCTGGCGTTTTGCAGGACGAGCGAGGCGCTGTGCGGATCATCGAAGTCGACGATGACAGCAGTCAAACTTTTCCTCGGTCAGGCAGCACATGGATTCGGGATATCCACAGCAGGCGACGGCGACGCCACAACGCGAGAGCAGCGGAGTCAAAACTGCCGCTGCTTCTTCGTCCTTGGAAACCAAGAGTGCTTGAAACGTCATATGCCGCTCATATGTGGCGAATGAAATCTCCGAGGGTTAAGGCCAGCGAGGAGCCACGCCGCGAGCCGGCTTGGCAGGGGCAGTAGACGCGCCTGAAGAAGCCGACGCAGCCTTGGCCGCAGTGCCGGGCTGTTCATCGACATCGGCCAAAACCGCGGCGTCGTCGTCCTCGATTTCAGCCAGCAAAGGAGCCACTTCCCGCAGCTTTTCGGCCGCCTGCTGCAGCAACTCGATCTGCTTGGACAATTGCGCGTAGCGGGCCTGCTTACGCCGCAGAACCTCATGAATATCCTTCATACAACCCCCTGTTGCGAATCTATGGAGGCTATCGGCAATCGTCAATCGTTATAGCCTTGCGGCAGATTACGGCAGTAACCGGGATAAAACCGCAAGCAGCTACGGATTTCCTAGTAAAAAGTACGCGAAGATAGCCATTTCGTGCCAGCGACTGGCACCACCGTGGGATTTACAGGCAGATTGAGGAGAAATTAGCCTGTCATTGAGCAGTTCTGGGGGAGGGCTGTTCGGGCGTCCCACGACTCGAAAGAGTTGCGAGGCGCCCTTTATTTTGGGGAAGTGTTTTGTCAGGCGCCTCCGCCCTGGCCTTTTTACTGTCCATCCTAGATGTGTACAATCCCGTTCAGTCCCTTCAAAAAAGGATCGTATGGTGGATTGGGTCCAGGCCATTCGCGGAGTGTCGGTTTGAAGCTCAAGGATTTCCTTCTGCTTGCACTCCTTACTCTGGGAGCATTGTTGGTCCATGGGTACCATCCCTGGGCGGAGGACGCGGCGCTTTATCTCCCGGGAGTCGAGAAAATCCTGCAGCCGGAGTTGTTCCCGTTCAACGCGCAATTCTTCGAATCACATGCGCACCTGACGTTTTTCCCGAACTTCATTGCGGCCTCGGTGCGAATGAGTCATCTGCCGCTGGAGTTTGTGCTCTTTTTTTGGCAAGTGACTTCTATTTTCCTCTTTCTACTCGCGTGCTGGCAGTTGATCAGCCGGCGCTTTCCCAATGACAGAGCGCGCTGGGCCGGTGTGGCGCTGATCGCGGCACTTCTCACTCTGCCGGTGGCGGGAACTGCTTTGTACATCATGGATCAGTACCTGAATCCGCGAAACCTGGTCGCTTTCGCGGCGATTTTCGCTGTCGTCAAGGTCATCGACGGAAAATACTTGCAGGCCGCATTATTTCTCGCATTTGCGGCGGCGATTCATCCTCTGATGTCGGTCTTCGTTTTTTCTTACTGCGTGGTGCTGCTCGGCATCAAGCAATTCGACCTGCGGTTCGTCCGTCTCGCCTGTTTGTTGCCATTCGGCATTTCATTCGACCCGCCTCCACCGGCCTATCATCCGGTTGCGCTTTCCCATTCCTACTTTTACCTGCTGCGCTGGCAATGGTATGAGTGGCTGGGCGCGTTGGCGCCGCTCGTGATCTTGTGGTGGTTCAGCCGAATAGCTCGTTCGCGAAAGTTACGTGCTCTTGACGAGTTGTGCCGGGCGTTGATTATTTATGAACTGGTCTACTTGATTGCGGCGGTCGTGCTATCGATTCCGGCTCGGTTTGAGAGTCTGGCGCGGCTCCAGCCCATGCGAAGTCTGTATCTGCTCTATGTGCTTTTTTTCTTATTCGCGGGCGGACTGCTCGGCGAGTACGTACTGAAGAATCGCGTTTGGAGATGGGCGGCATTATTCGTGCCCCTGTGCGCAGGCATGTTCCTGGTCCAGTTCGACCTGTTCCCTGCCAGCGCGCACGTGGAATGGCCGGGAACATCCCCGAAAAACCTATGGGTGCAAGCCTTCGAGTGGGTGCGCACCAACACGCCTCGCGATGCAATCTTCGCACTGGATCCCTGGTACATGCACATTTCAAGCGAGGACGAAAATGGTTTTGAGGCAATTGCGCAACGAAGCATGTTGGCGGATGGGGTCAAAGCCAGCGGCGCGGTTTCGATGTTTCCGGCGATGGCAGACGAATGGCTCAGGCAGATGCAGGCGCAGAGCGGGTGGAGCAAGTTTCAGCCGCAGGATTTCCGCCGCTTGCAGGCGCAATACGGAGTCAGCTGGGTGGTTCTGCAGCAGCCGGGAATCGCGGGCATGGATTGTCCTTATCAGAATGCCGCTGTGGTAGTTTGCAAAGTGGACTAAGAGCGATCGGTTTGGGAGTCATTTTGCGGAGATAACGAAGTTCACGACTGCGGTTCCGTTTTCGCCCACGCTGGCCGCCTTCTCCCAAGTCCGGGGTTCGGAAAAGACAGGGCGCTCGACTTTCTTTTCGGTCAGAACATCGAACGTCGACTGCTGTCCCAGAACTTGCCAGCCCTCGTGCCATGCAACCAGCTCGTACTCTCCCGGCGGAACATCGGTCAACTCGAACGCACCGCTCTCGCCGGTTACAGCGTAATACGGATGAGGCGCCACGAACATCTCGGCATTCATCCACACATGGCCGCCATTGCATTTCAGGTTGACCAATCCCGGAGTATTCATATCGCGGGAAACGGTCTGATTTTGGAAAGGAAATGGAAGGTTATAAGTGGCTGCGCCATCCATGTGAATGGTGTGAAGGGTGGCGTCCGAACTCTTCATCTGGAGGGAGCTACGTTCGGGAACCAATAGAATGTGAGGTTCGTAGCGGCAAAGGTGCTGGTCCAGGGAGCGGCGCTCGGGAGGCAAGTCGAAGGCTTTTCCACTGGAAATGCTTTTGATGAATACCACGGTATTTGCGACGCCGCCCTGAGGACCGATAACCAGCCGTTCCAGATCGCGGGTCTTATGCGAATCGGGGTCGCAAATCTGCGGATCTTTTGTGATGGGAAGCTTGGTAAGGTGGGGTTCCGGTCCCGACCACTTGACCGTCCCTTTGATGACTCCGCCGTTGTTAACGGAGATGACTCTGTATTCGCTGCTTTGGCCCACGGCATCGTGTGCCCCGGCCAGCAGCAGCCCTAGCAACAGCGCAAATAGGCCAATTCTAAACATCCTCACCAACTTTGGTTTTAATGCTAGGGCTGGGTTCCAGGAGGGTCAAGTAACGAAGGTAATCGCTTCGCGATCCGCTTCGGGATCGGGACTGGTGACGGGCTGAGGGGTTGCCGGTTCTAGCCCGCGTTGGTTCTAATCGGCGTGGCTGGCGGCGGGAGAAACCGGGCCTGGTAACTTGGCCTGCTTGCGGCTTGATCGCAGCCGCAGCCGGTCCATGTAGAGGTACACGACGGGAGTGGTGAACAGGGTTAATGCCTGACTCACAATCAAGCCGCCTACGATGGTGAGACCAAGCGGCCGGCGTAGTTCTGAACCAGTTCCCGTGCCCAGAGCTAACGGCAACCCACCGAGCAGTGCCGCTGCGGTCGTCATCATGATGGGGCGGAAGCGCAGAACGCAGGCTTCGTAAATGGCGTCGATCGGAGCTTTTCCTTCTTTACGCTCGGCCTCGAGGGCGAAGTCGATCATCATAATCGCGTTTTTCTTGACCAGGCCGATCAGCAGGATGATGCCAATCAGTCCGATCACATTGAGCTCGTTGTGCGTGATTTTCAGCGCCAGCAGAGCGCCGACGCCAGCCGAAGGAATCGTAGAGAGAATCGTAACGGGATGGATATAGCTCTCGTAAAGAATTCCTAGAACGATATAAACCGCCAGCAGCGCCGTTATGATCAAGACCGATTGGTTCGCCAGCGAATCCTTGAACGCCGCCGCGGTGCCTTGGAAGCTGGCGTGAATAGTTGCGGGGAAATCGATGGAGCGTTCAGCTTTTTCGATGGCCGTAGTTGCCTGACCGAGGGAAACGCCGGGAGCCAGATTGAAGGAAATCGTTACCGCCGGCCACTGTCCTTGATGGTTCACGCCGAGCGAAGTGTTGGCGGGCCCGAAGTGCGCGAACGCCGAGAGCGGAACCATGTTGCCATTGGAAGAGTGAACGTAGACGCTCTGCAGCGTGTCGGGGCTCTGCTGAAACTTGGGGTCCACTTCCATGACGACGTGATACTGATTCAACGGCTCGTAGATGGTGGAAACAAACCTCTGTCCAAAAGCATCGTAAAGCACGTTGTCGATGTCGGCCGCGGCAACCCCGAGTCGCGAGGCGGTGTCACGATCGATGATTACATTGGCAGCCAGACCCTTGTCCTGCTGGTCGGTGTTCACCTGTTGGAGCAGCGGTATGGCGCGCATCTTTTGCAGCAACTGGGGTGCCCAGGTGTTGAGCTGATTCAGATCCTCTCCCTGCAGTGTGTACTGATATTGCGCCTGGCTCAAACGGCCGCCAATCTGCAGGTCTTGCTGGCCGTACATGAAAAGCGTGGCGCCGGGAACCTCGGCAAACTTTTGGCTTAGCTCGATGATGACCTGATCGGCAGTCAGCTTCCGTTCATTCTGAGGTTTCAGCGTAATGAACATACGTCCCTGGTTCATCGCGGTGGTGCCGCCGCAAAAACCGATCATGGTGGATATATTTGGGTCGTTCATCCCGATGGTGACATAGCGGCGCATCTTGCGGCTCATGGCGTCGAAAGAAATGTCCTGCGCCGCCTGCACCGAGCCCTGAATCCTACCGGTGTCTTGTTGTGGGAAAAATCCCTTGGGGACCTCTTTAAAGAGGTAGACGCTGAAGCAAGCGGTGCCGATGGTGATCATTAATACTGCAAACTGGTGGCGCAGGACCCAAGCCAAGCTAACGCGATAGAAGCCCAGGACACCATCGAAGATTTTCTCGCTGAACTTATAAGCTCTCCCATGCTTTTCCTCATTAAGCGGTTTCAGCAACTGCGCGCACATGGTCGGAGTGGTGGTCAGCGAGACGGCCAGCGAGACAGCAATCGCGATGCTTAGTGTCACCGCGAATTCCCGGAACAGGCGACCGATAATTCCCCCCATCATGAGAATCGGGATGAAGACCGCAATCAGCGATGTGCTCATCGAAAGCACAGTGAAACCAATTTCGCGAGCGCCGCGAAATGCGGCCTGGACCGGCGCCATCCCTTGCTCAAGATAACGGGTAATGTTTTCCAGCACCACGATGGCGTCGTCCACCACGAAGCCGGTTGAGATCGCCAACGCCATCATGGAAAGATTGTCGAGGCTGTACTTCAGGAGATACATCACGCCGAAGGTGCCGATCAGCGACAGCGGCACTGCGATGCTGGGAATGATTGTGGCGCGCACCGTCCGCAAAAAAGCGAACACCACCAGGATGACGAGAGCCACAGAAATCAGAAGCGTGATTTCGATGTCGTGCAAGGAAGCACGAACCGTAGTGGTACGGTCCGAGACTACCTCAAGGTTAATGGCAGGAGAAATAGAAGCCCGCAGCTGGGGCAGCAGCGCAAGCACATTGTCGACGGTCTCGATGATGTTCGCGCCGGGTTGGCGGAAAATAACCAGAATCACAGCGCGTTTGCCATTCGAGAGACCGTAAATATGAGCGTCTTCGACGGAATCGTTTACTTCTCCGACATCGCTCAGACGCACGGGCGCGCCGGTGGCCCGGTTGTAAGCTACGATTAGCGGGCGATAGTCGTCCGCGTGCATGATTTGATCGTTGTCGTTTATGGTCCAGTCGTTGATTCCGTTGGCCACGTGACCCTTGGGGCTATTTGCATTGGCCGCCCCTAAAGCTGTGCGGACGGCATCCAGGCCAACTCCGGTGTTGTTGAGCAGATTTGGATCGAGTTCCGCGCGCACCGCCGGGTTCGCCCCGCCAGCCACGTATACTTGCCCCACGCCACTTACTTGCGCCAGCTTCTGCGACAGGATCGAGTTCGCCTGATCGTAGATATTCGGGAGCGTGACGCTGTCGGAGGTCATCGACATGATCAAAATCGGGGCCTCCGCCGGGTTTACTTTGCGATACCAGGGATTGCCCGGCAGGTAAGACGGCAACTGGCTGCGCGCCGCATTGATTGCCGCCTGCACGTCGCGGGCAGCCGCATCAATATTGCGGTTGAGATCGAACTGCAGAACAATGCCAGTCGCACCCAACTGGCTGATCGAGGTCATCTGATTGATGCCGGCGATGCGGCCGAATTGCCGCTCCAGCGGAGTCGCGACCGCGGACGCCATTGTTTCCGGACTGGCCCCAGGCAGGCTTGCCGAGACTTGGATTACCGGAAACTCCACCTCCGGAAGCGGCGATACCGGCAGCTTGGTGAAAGCGAGCGCACCCGACATTAACAGGGCCAACGTCAACAAGGACGTTCCAATCGGCCGTTTAATGAAGGGAGCGGAAATATTCATGGCTCAGTCTCCGACCGCTGCCTCCTCCACGCGGTTGAGGATGCCAAATCGTTCGAATCGCTTGGCCAGCCGGTCGAACCACAAATAAACTACGGGAGTGGTGTACAACGTGAGCGCCTGGCTCACTAACAAACCGCCGACAATCGTGATGCCCAGCGGATGGCGCAGTTCTGATCCCGTCCCAGAGCCGAGGGCCAAGGGCAGACCACCCAGCAAAGCCGCCATGGTGGTCATCATGATCGGACGGAAGCGCAGCAGGCAGGCCTGGAAGATGGCTTCCTCGGGCGGCTTATGCTCGACGCGCTCAGCTTCGAGCGCGAAATCGATCATCATGATCGCGTTCTTCTTCACAATTCCAATCAACAGGATGATTCCAATCAGCCCCACCACGCCAAGATCGTGCCCTGTGATCAGCAATGCGAGGATGGCGCCCACACCCGCCGACGGCAGCGTGGAAAGAATCGTGATGGGATGAATGTAGCTTTCGTAGAGAACTCCCAGCACGATGTACACGGTCACGATGGCCGCGACGATTAACCACGGTTCGGTGGAAAGTGAATTACGAAACGCGGCTGCCGTGCCTTGAAAAGCCGTGTGAACGCTAGGCGGCATTCCGATTTCCTGCTCTGCCTGCTCAATGGCTTTGGTCGCGTCGCCCAGAGACATTCCCGGTCCAAGATTGAACGAGATCGTCACCACCGGAAATTGTCCCTGGTGATTGACTGCCAGCGAAGTGTTCGAAGTGTGGACCTGGGTGAAGGCAGAAAGCGGCACCTGCGTCCCGCTCATTGACTTCACATATATATCCTTGAATGAGCCCGGATTCTGCTGAAATTGCGGATCGACTTCCAGAACGACGTGGTACTGGTTGAGCTGAGTGTAGATGGTCGAGACCTGGCGCTGTCCGAATGCGTCGTAGAGAGTATTGTCGATCTGCTGCGGCAGAATGCCCAGGCGAGAGGCAGTGTCGCGATCAATCATTACATCCGCCTCAAGGCCTCCGGCTTGCTGATCGCTGGCTACATCGCGAAGCTGTGGCAAGGTGCGCAGCTTGTCTAACAACTGCGAAGACAACCGCGCCAGCTCTTTCGCGTCCGCGTCTTCCATCGTGTATTGGAATTGGGTGCGGCTCACGCGGTCTTCGACCGTGAGATCTTGCACCGGCTGCATGAAAAGCGTGATTCCTTCGACCTGCGCCACTTGCGGCTGCAGCCGGCGAATAATTTCGGATGCACTTGCGTTACGCTCATCGCGAGGTTTGAGATTGATCTGAATGCGGCCGCTGTTGGGCGTAAGGTTGGTGCCATCGACGCCGATGAAGGAGGATAAACTTTCAACGTCGGGATCTTTGAGAATGACGCGCGTCAGCGCTTGTTGTCGCTCTGCCAACGCTTTGAATGAAATGTTCTGCGGAGCGTCGGCGATAGCGAGGATCACGCCCGTATCTTGCACCGGGAAGAATCCTTTAGGCACGATCACGTACAAGAACAACGTGAGCACGAGCGTTCCCACCGTGACCAGCAGGGTGATCGTCTGATGCCGCAGGACAACCTTTAGAGTACGGCCATAGAACGCAATTACCTTATTGTAGAAATCCTCGGACAGGTTATAGAAGCGGCTGCGCTTCGCAGGATCTCTGTGCTTGAGTAGCTTGGCGCACATCATCGGGGTCAAGCTCAACGACACCGCCGCGGACACCAGAATCGTCACAGCTAGCGTCACTGCGAATTCACGGAACAGACGCCCGACGATATCACCCATGAACAAAAGCGGAATCAGCACGGCGATGAGCGAAACCGTGAGAGAAACGATGGTGAATCCGATCTGCCCGGCGCCTTTCAGCGCGGCGTCGAGCGGAGAATCGCCCTCCTCCAAAAATCGATCGATGTTCTCAATCATGACAATGGCATCGTCCACTACGAAGCCGGTGGAGATGGTCAGAGCCATGAGCGTGAGGTTGTTGAGGCTGTAGCCCAGCAGGTACATCACGCCGAACGTTCCCACGATGGAAAGCGGCACAGCCACGCTGGGAATCACGGTCGCGGAAAGATTACGCAGGAACAGGAAGATCACCATCACGACCAGACCAATGGTGAGCATCAGTTCAAACTGCACATCCTTCACCGAAGCCCGGATGGTGATGGTGCGATCGGTGAGAATGGCGACGTTGACTGCGGCCGGTAACCCAGCCTGGAGTTGCGGCAGCAGCTTCTTGATTCGGTCGACGACGCCGATAATATTTGCGCCCGGCTGGCGTTGAATATTGACAATGACCGCGGGATCCAGATTCATCCACGCGGCCTGCATCACGTTTTCGATTCCGTCCGTCACCGTGGCCACATCGGAGAGGCGCACCGGAGACCCGTTTCGATAGGCGATGACAATGGGGCGATATTGGTCGCCGGCCATGAGTTGGTCGTTCGCGCCGATGGTAAACGACTGGCGCGGGCCGTTGAGCGTTCCTTTGGCCTGATCGACGTTAGCCGCCGCGAGGGCGCTCCGCACGTCTTCCAGGCTCAAGCCATACGATGCCAGCGCAGTAGGATTCGCCTGAATCCGCACCGCAGGCTTCTGCCCGCCGCTGATCGAGACCAGGCCCACGCCGGTGACCTGCGAAATCTTCTGGGCCATCGCCGTGTCCGCCAGGTCTTCGATCTGTGATAGCGGCAAGGTCTTCGACGTGAGCGCCAGGGTAAGAATCGGCGAGTCAGCCGGATTTACTTTGCTGTAAATAGGCGGATTCGGCAGGTCCGTGGGCAGGTAGGTCTGGGCCGCATTAATTGCAGCTTGCACTTGCTGCTCTTCGATATCAATATTTTGATCGAGAGCGAACTGGAGCGTGATGACCGAACTGCCAAACGAACTGGTCGAGGTCATCTGACTGAGGCCGGGGACCTGGCCAAATTGCCGTTCCAGCGGCGAGGTCACGGACGATGCCATGACGTCGGGGTTGGCCCCTGGATAGAACGTCATGACCTGAATCGTGGGATAATCCACCTCCGGTAAGGCTGACACCGGAAGCTGCCGATAGGCCACGATGCCCACCAGCATGATGGCAACCATCAGCAACGCTGTGGCTACGGGCCGGATAATAAAGAGACGCGACGGATTCATTGCGTTCCTGAACGCTGACCATTCGGAGCAGGATTGCCGGAGGTGCTTCCCGAACCGTTACTCGTACTAGCCTGCTGCGGCTTGTTCACCGCTGGGGCTGCCGGGCGAGTTTCTATCTTGCTGCCTTCTTGCAATTTGTCCTGGCCGTCGGTCACTACTACGTCGTTCGGAGACACGCCGCTCGCGATCACGGAAACGTTGTCCTGGGTGAAGGCAATGGTTACCGGTCGCACCTCGACGGTGTTATCCGATTTCACCGTGAACACATAGGTGCCCTGCGGACCCCGTTGAATCGCGGCCGCCGGGATGGTCGTACTATTTTTCCGGATGTTCAGCAGCAAGCGGGTATTCACGAATTGATTTGGCCACAACGCGTTGTCTTTATTGTCGAAGACGGCTTTTAGGCGAGCTGTGCCGGTGGTCTGATCGATTTGATTGTCGATGGTCAGCAACTTTCCCGAAGCCAGTTTGGTCTGATTGTCGCGGCTGTAGGCGTCCACCTCGAGCGTGCCCTTTGCCATTTGCGGCGCCACTTCTGGGAGGCTGTCTTCCGGCAGCGTGAAAATAACAGCGATAGGCTGAAGCTGCGTAATCACGAACAGAGCGTTGGTGTCGGTGGCATGCACAATGTTCCCCGGATCGACCAGCCGCAAGCCAATCCGTCCGGTCACCGGTGCCGTGATGTGGCAATAGACGAGATTCAACTTGGCATTGTCAATCGTCGCCTGATCGTTCCGCACGGTCCCGTCGAGCTGGTCAACCGTGGCTTGCTGCGTGTCCACCTGCTGTTGCGACATGGCTCCGGAACTCTGGAGCAGTCCCTTGAAGCGCTCATAGTTCAGCGTGGCATCGCGCAGTAGGGCTTGATCTCTGAACAGCGCCGCCTGGGCCTGCTCCAGCGCGACCTGATAGGGCCGCGGATCGATCACCGCCAGCAGGTCACCTTTCTGAACATTCTGCCCTTCCTTGAAATTTACCTGCATCAGTTCGCCATCGACGCGGCTCTTCACGCTGACGGTGTAGTAGGCATTGACCGAACCGAGACCGGTGAGATAGTAGGGCACGTCGCGGCGCTCTGCGGTTGCCACCGAGACGGGAACGATCGGCGCCACGCTCGCCCGGGCAGATCCGGGCTTGGGATCGCCACCGCAACTTGAACCCACAACGCCTAACAAGAAAATTAGTGTTATCAATGGGTTGGCTAACTTGGCGCCTGGGCGGATTCGCTTGATCGGGGGCGGCAGGAAAGCAAAACTTTGGCCATTCCGTGCCGCCTCCGATCTACCGGAAGCCGTTGTCATTCGCAGACCTCTTTCTGCCTAAAAAATATGATGACTTCACCATATTGTAAACTTATCTGGTACCTAGGTTTGGACGCTTAAATCCCAATTCGGTTGCTGAATATTGCGTTACGAACGGATGCGCACCTCGCCCATTACTACGGGGCAGATTTAATCTTATCGTCAAACAAAACAAGGACTTGAGACTTTACAAAAATTTACCTTCGTTGACCCGTCGTTTACGCATTTAGCCCACCCTGTCGAGACGTTGCTGGCAACGTCTCGCTGGCGCGACCTCAACTTCTCGGGTATATTGTTCGCCTTTACCTCCAAGTCCTAATGCCCGAACCAAAATCCAAATCGGCGGTCACGATTCGCGACCTGCAAAGTTTCGAAGACCTGAAGCAGGTCGAGGAGGTCGAGAAGGAAGTCTGGGGCCTTTCCGAGCTCGACAGCACGCCTCTGACTTTGGTCATTGCTACGAAGGAGGCGGGGAGCATCTGGGTGGGCGGGTTCGACGGCGCGAAGCTGGTCGGCTTCGCCTTCGGCTTTTTAGGTTTGGAGAGCGATCGTTTGATTGTGCACTCGCACATGTTGGCGGTACGTGAACCCTACCGAAATTCGCATCTGGGCTACAACCTGAAGCTGGCACAGCGTGAGCGTGTGCTAGCGCTACGCATCGACGATGGTCGAACCAACGATACTCGCGTCACGGATGCTCGGATCGGTGATACTCGAATCAACGATATTCGCATCAACGAGATGACCTGGACCTTCGATCCCCTGCAGAGCAGAAATGCGCATTTGAATTTCATGAAACTGGGAGTGGTATCGGAAAGTTACAAAGTCGATTTTTATGGTCCGGCAACGTCCAGCGTTCTGGACCGCAATGGCACGGATCGCCTATGGGTCACATGGCCGCTGTCGAGCCGCCGCGTGCAGGATCGGCTGCAAGGAAAAGACAACCGCGGCGAAGTCCTCGACGCGCTTTCTACGTTGACGCCGCTGATCCAATTCAACGGCGATGGAAAGCCGTCCCGCACTGACCTAGCTGCCGCCTTGAATCGCCAGCGAATTGCGATTGAGATTCCAAGCGACATCGTAGACGTGGAACGAAAAGATCCTGCCATGGCTTGGGAGTGGCGGCTGCAAACCCGATGGGCGTTCACCGAAGCGCTGAAAGCTGGTTTCTCCGTCGCGGAATTCTGCCGCACCGTCCGAGGCCAACAGGGACCCGGCGTCTACCTGCTGGAGAAAGCGAAAGTCGAAGACTACGTACCCGAGATGAAACGCAAACCGGGTAATGGTCGCTGATTTTGTCACCACGTACCGTGCAGGGCGCACACTCCCGTCCGCCGCCTTCTGTAGGCGTAGCATGAGAAGAGGCGCCACATGCCCGCCTCCGGCCCCAACCCGATTATTCTCTATGACGGCGTTTGCGGCCTGTGTAACCGGCTGGTTCAGTTCCTTTTGAAACACGATTCGCACGATCGCTTTCGCTTTGCCTCGTTACAGGCTAAGTTCGCGGCTGAGATTCTGCGCCGGCACAACGCTTCCCCGGACGACCTCGACACCATGTACGTAGTCCTGAACTACGACCTTCCCGAAGAGCGAATTGTGTCGCGGTCCGACGCCGCCGTTGTAGCTTTGCGGGAACTTGGCGGAGTATGGGCCGCTCTGGGCGCGGCGCTGCAACTCCTTCCTCTGTGGATGAGAAACTGGGGCTACAATCGGGTCGCGCGAAACCGTTACCGCATCTTCGGCAAGTACGATGCTTGCCCGATCCCCTCGGAGAAAGATCGCGGTAAGTTTCTCGACCTGCAATAAGTACGACGACTGCATTTCGCGCTGTTGCGGTTACAGACAAAACTCCTTATCCGCTGTAGAATGCCATCCGGCTTAGCTTTGCCCCAGTCCACATCCGCGAGGAACCACCAATGGCCGACAAGGCTTCCGTCTCCACGCCTGAAACCAACATCGACTCCGTTCTGCAGGAACAGCGCAGGTTTGAACCTCCGGAGCATTTCCGCGATAAAGCGCACATCAAGGGCCTGGAAGAATACGAGCGCGTCTATCGCGAATCGGTGGAGCATCCCGAGAAGTTCTGGGGAGGCATCGCGGAAGAA
Source organism: uncultured Acidobacteriota bacterium (assembly GCA_963762385.1). Classification (GTDB taxonomy): domain Bacteria; phylum Acidobacteriota; class Terriglobia; order Terriglobales; family Acidobacteriaceae; genus JABDBE01. The sequence goes on from CAVXKN010000006.1 coordinate 170,984, forward strand.
CTGCATTGGTTCAAGAAGTGGGACAAGGTTTTGGAATGGAATAACCCCTGGGCGAAGTGGTTCGTCGGCGGCCAGATTAATCTTTCATACAACTGCCTCGATCGCCACGTACTGACGTGGCGCAAGAATAAAGCAGCGCTGATCTGGGAAAGCGAGCCTGGCGAAGTGCGCACGCTGACTTATCAGCAACTGCATCGCGAGGTGCAGAAGTTCGCCAATGTCTTGAAGTCGCTTGGGGTTAAGAAGGGCGACCGGGTCGCGATCTACATGGGCATGACTCCGGAACTTCCCATCGCGATGTTAGCTTGTGCTCGTATCGGCGCACCGCACACCGTCGTGTTCGGCGGATTCGCCGCGAATGCCCTGGTCGACCGCATCCACGATTCACAAGCCGTAGCCGTGATTACGCAGGACGGTTCCTATCGCCGAGGCGCCGAAGTCAAACTGTTTCCCGCAGTCGAAGAGGCGTTAAAGTCCTGTCCCTCGGTGAAGTACGTCGTTGTCTATAAGCGCACCGGTTCGCCAATCCATATGCAGGCCGGACGCGATCACTGGTGGCATGAGCTGATGGCTTCGGTATCCGACGAATGTCCCGCCGAACCGCTCGACGCCGAGCATCCGCTCTACATTCTTTACACCTCAGGCACGACCGGAAAACCCAAAGGCGTGGTACACACCACCGGCGGCTATTCCGTCGGCACTTACATCACGACCAAGTGGGTATTCGATCTCAAAGAAGAAGACACATATTGGTGCACGGCCGACATCGGATGGGTCACCGGGCACAGCTACATCGTCTACGGACCACTGCAGAACGGCGCCACCAGCGTCATGTACGAAGGCGCGCCCAACTGCCCCGAGCCCGATCGCTTCTGGAGCATCATCGACCGGCATCAGGTGAGCATCCTTTATACTGCGCCGACCGCGATCCGCACCTTTATCAAGTGGGGCGAACAATGGCCGAGAAAACACCGGCTCGATAGTCTGCGGCTGCTTGGCACAGTCGGAGAGCCGATCAATCCCGAGGCCTGGATGTGGTATCGCGAAGTGCTTGGCCACGAAAACTGTCCCATCGTCGACACCTGGTGGCAGACCGAGACCGGACATATCATGATTTCGCCCTTGCCGGGCGCGGTCGGAGCCAAGCCCGGTTCGGCCACGCGCCCGTTCCCCGGAGTTGTCCCCGAGGTTGTGGACATGGACGGCAAACCGGTGCCCGACGGCTCGGGAGGATACTTGATTATCCGGCAGCCCTGGCCGGGCATGCTGCGCACGATTTATGGCGATCCCGATCGCTACGTCAGGCAATACTGGTCGCAGATTCCGGGCGCGTACTTCACTGGAGACGGTGCACGCAAAGACAAAGACGGTTATTTCTGGATCATGGGCCGCGTCGACGATGTGATCAACGTTTCGGGACACCGCTTGAGCACTATGGAAGTAGAATCCGCGTTAGTCGCGCACGAAGCGGTGGCGGAAGCCGCAGTGGTCGGCCGTCCCGACGACCTCAAGGGTCAAGCTATCTCAGCCTTTGTTACGCTTCAGCAAGGACGCGCGCCTACTCCAGAGTTAAAGGAAGAACTACGGCGTTGGGTAGCCAAAGAAATTGGAGCGATGGCGAAGCCCGACGACATCCGTTTCACCGACATGTTGCCCAAGACGCGCAGCGGCAAAATCATGCGCCGCCTGCTGCGCGAACTCGCCACCAGCGGCGAAGTGAAGGGCGACATGACCACGCTCGAGGATTTCAACGTGATCTCCAAGTTGACGGAGAGCGAAGAAGCGTAACCGAGAACTGAGAACAAAGAACTGACATCCGGTGTTCCGCCCTTATGCCGAGGCCGCCTCGTGCCACACACCCCGATCCCAACCTCTGAGCATCGACCGCTCACCATGTTCGAACGCGCACAGGCTGGCCATACCCTCGGATATCTCATTCTCCGCCAGTGCTTGTCCGATCAGCTCTTTTGAGCTTCCGCCGGCTTGCTCAAGCATGGTTCGCGCCACCACGCGCACCATGTCGTCCGAGGAAGCCAGCGCCCGAATCAACTCGCGTCCGGCAGATTCCTGGCCAAACCGCGCCCAGACCATCCCGCATAAGACCAAGTAGTTCGTATCCATAATGCCTCCCGTGCCAACCTTTTCTTCGAGTCTTATCTATAGAAGCGACAAACGTGACACGAAGGTGTCAAGTTATTGTGAAAATCAACTGACAAACGAATCATAAAAACTGTAGGCAAGGTAGTTTTCTAATACCTGGGCGAAAGGGGCCAGACCGGAAAACGTCGATTTCAGCGTAACCAACCGCGCATCACCTTCGTAACTCGCCGAATGGGAAAGCGGACGAACTACTCTATTCAGCGGTGGTTTACACCAATATGATCAACAAACTCTCGAACTCACTCTTAATCCTGGCAATTGGAGGGCTGATGTTCACCGGCTCCGCCGTTGCCCAAACCACAACCATTTCGGGTGCCGGGCCGGGCGTCGTCGATCCGGGCCACCCTCGCGTGAATCGGGTAAACGGTCGCGAAGCCAACCAGCAGAACCGCATCGCCAACGGCGTCAAGAATGGCTCCCTGACTCCGAAAGAAACCAGCAATCTGGAGAAACGGGAAGCCAGCGTGCAAAACCGCGAGAAACGGGACATGGCGGCGCACAATGGCCACCTGACCAAGGCCGAGCAAAACGGGATCAATCGGCGACAGAATCGGATCAGTAGGGGCATCTACAGGGACAAGCACAACTAGTCCGCTGCCGGGTTCAAGAGCTGCGAATGTGGGGCGCGGGCGTCCGCGCCCGTCCCGCAGCAGATGGGAGTCACACTGAGTTAGAATTTGCTGGAACTCGCAGCACCAGCAACCCACCCACAACCGCGCAAACCATCGTCAGCACCAAGCCGTACGAAAACGACCCGGTTCGACTATTCAGATAACCGAAGGCAAAAGGACCGGCAAAGCCGGCAACGCTTCCCACGGCGTTGATCATTCCGACTCCCGCTGCCGCGGCTGAGTTGCTCAAGATTTCGCTTGGCATGGCCCAGAATACCGGTAGAAACGCCCACACCAGGCACAGCATGCTAAAGAGTGTGACCGAAACTTGCGTGGAAGCTGGCAGGGTAATGAGGCCCAACAATGCGATTGCCGCCACGAACTGCGGAACCGCAGAGTGCCAACGGCGTTCTCCGGTTTTGTCGGAATGCCATCCGTTGATCAGCATCGCCAGCAACCCCGCGATGTACGGCACGGTGCCGATCAGTCCAACCCGTACATCCGAGAATCCCGATTGCCGTTTCAAAATCGTTGGTAACCAGAAAGCAACCGTGTAAGCCACGAAGTATTCGAGAAAGGCTACCGACGCCAGCACCAACACCGGACCCGAGCGCAGCGCCTGCCACGCCGTTATCTTCGTCGGATTGACTGGTTTTTCTTCCTCCAGTTTTTGCTCGATCCACCGCCGCTGCTCCGGAGCCAGCCACGCCGCGTCCTTCGGCCGGTCGGTCAGATAGAAGAATGCAACTGCGCCGAGGAGAACTGCCGGGATGCCTTCCAGGAGAAACAACCAGCGCCAGCCGTCAACGCCCATCCAAGGATGCCCGAGAATCCATCCCGCAAGCGGCGAACCAACGATGAACGACAGAGGAATGGCCGCCATGAAGTTGCTGCCCGCCTTGGCGCGATCCTCGCGAATGAACCAATGGCTCAGGTACACCACGACGCCGGGGAAGAAAGCGGCTTCCGCCACACCGAGGAGCAGTCGCGCTCCGTAGAGTTGGCCCGCGCTCTGCACCAGTCCAGTCAGCGCGGTCAGGGAGCCCCACGCAATCAAGATCAAGCTGATGCAGCGCCGCGCACCCCAGCGTTCAATCATGAGCGCGCCGGGAATCTGCAACGCCACGTAGCTGACGAAGAAGACGCCCGCGCCGAAACCCAGTACTCGGTCGCTGAACCCCAGCGTGCGTGACATCCCGATCGCGGCGTAGGCTACGCTGGTGCGGTCAAGATAATTGGCGATGTAGAGGATAAAAAGAAATGGAAGCAGCCGTAGGGCAATCTGATGGCGAGTGTGGTCCGCAAGCTTGACGTCGTCAACTGCCGAGGCGGCACGGGCGTTAGGTGGAGCAACGACCATTCAATTGCCTCCGGCGATATTCATGCAGGCCCGGACGCCCCCGTCCGGGCGCCAAGCAAAGCTCGCCCCAGTTCTAGCTAGAATTTCGGGGCCGCAATCTACTCTCCCAAACCAAATATCACAACCGGCAGCGTCGGCGCGGACGAGCCGCTCTCCGGCTCTACGGTGATCGCAAAAGCCTTGGCCTGCACCCCAGCAGGAAGCGGCGGATTGATCACCGTCGCACTCCCGTGCGCATCCGGCTTGAACACTCCAGCCGGAATCGGAGCGCCGTTCATAGGAATCAACCACAACTCGTAAGCCTTCTGCGGCGGCAACGCCTGCAAATTGCTAGCCAGGAAAATCAGACTCGATCGGTCGCGAACGTAAATGGCTTTGCCTTGCGGTTGCGGCGGAGCCTTAGCCGCAACCAGCGTCACGCGCATCGCATCCGTCGCAGTCAACGTGGACACAACCTCGCGAGCCCGCTGCAGCTCCGCCATTTGCTGGGCCGCCTGACTTTGCAAGCGAGCGATCCGTTGCTGCAAGTCCGAGTTCCGCAACCACAGTACGACCAGTCCCACTGCCAACGCGCCCGCTGCAACCCACGGCACAACCGTCCACCACCCCTTTGCAACCGCTGCTCGGCGCGGTTCACCCGCCACAGCCTCGATCAGACGCTCACGCGCCCGCCGCGGTGGCACCGGTCCCGCCGTCGACAAAGCCATCAGCGCCATGTCCCCGCGCAATTGCTCGAGCTCACGACGGCAACCGGCGCAGCCTTCCAGATGCTTTTCCAGCGCCACGCGCTCCTCGCCCTGTAACGCACCCAGTGCGTAGAGTGCGAGATCCTCGGCGAATTGTTCGTGTACGCTCATGTCGCAAAGGCCTTGCGCAAGGCCAGCAATCCCGATCGAATGCGAGTCTTGATCGTTCCCAACGGCTCTCCTGTTTTTTCTGAAATTTCGCTGTGCGATAGTCCCTCGAAGTACGCCATCTCCAGCGCCTGCCTCTGCGCCGAAGGCATCGACCCCAGAGTGCCCCGAACTTTTTCCATTGCCCGCGCCCGCTCTGCGTCCCCGGCCATATCGGGTTCCACCGAAACCACCACATCCGCAATGTCGGTCTCCGGACGCCGCTTGCGCAGCCCATCAATCGCCCGATGCCGCGCAATCACCGCCAGCCACGGCCCCAGGCTGCCGCGGCTCGAATCGAACAGCCCCGGATTGCGCCACAACTGCATGAACACTTCCTGCAACACGTCCTCAGCCGCGCCGGTATCGCCCAGCACACGCAGGGCGACCGAGTAGACGACGGCCGAGTAACGGTCATACAGAGCCGCCATCCCACTCTCGTCACCCGAGCGGATCGCCGCCAGCACCGCCGCGTCGGTCCGATCTCCTTTGAACTCAGCGCCAGACAATCAGGGGGATCTCTTTCTACTTGAAGTACGGATCGCAAGCCCAAGCCGGATTGCAGCAATCCGACGGGCCGATCCGCTTTCGTTACTCACACACTTACCCAAGCGTGGAGCGCAAAAAGCGAACCGCGAAACCATAGCAGTATTGTCGACCTTCGACAAGCGGCCGGAATGTTTTAGGACGTCGGGGGTTTCGGCGGCGAGAAGAACATGTCCTGAAAGATCCCGGCTGAGTATCATGGTACCGAGGTCGGCAACCTCATGATTGGGAGAACCTCCATGCGCTCGTGTCGATCGTTGAGCTTGTTGTCTTGCGCCGTTCTTTTCGCGATCACTGCATGGGCTCAGAACATTGGGCAGCAAGGCACGGATCCATTCACGGGCAAGGCTGGAAACCCCAGCTCTCCCGTGAGCGCTCCCAGCACCGATGACCATTCATCTCCGCACGCCAGCGAGGAGCGCATGCTCAAGTTCAAGTCAGAGACCGTCGTGGTCCTGGTTCCAGCGGTGGTGACTGACAAATCTGGTGGCCACATTCACAACCTGACCAAGAAAGACTTTAAGATTCTAGAAAACGGCAAGCAGCAGCGGATTACCACTTTCGAAGAAGTAACCACTAGCAGTTCCCGGCCGGGGCAAATTACAAATCCTCCCGGCACCTTCAGTAATCTCCCGGTCAACGGAGAGCAACCCGTCTCCATCACCGTCATTGCTTTGGATACGATCAACACACCATTTCTCGATCAGGCCACGGGCCGGAAACAGTTGATCAAGTATCTGGCGGACTCGCTGGATTCCGGGCATAGCCTTGGCCTCGTCGTGATTAGTAGTAAAGGAGTGAAGGTGCTCGGAGGACTCAACAGCGATCCCGCCGCACTGATCGGTGCGCTCAAGAAAGCCGGCGGCGAACTTTCGTCGATGGAGACTTTCGGCGTCGATGGAAAAGCTTTGGCTGCCACCGAAACCCAACCTAGCGAACTTACCGGCGGAATCGCACCGGGCGCCGATCCGGGATCCCGGCTGCGACAGTTTATTCTGAACGCCGACGCGGTCGAGGGCCAGTACCAGCAGCAACGCGCCATCGAAGACACGATGAAGGCTTTTCTCGCAATTGCGTTGTCGCTCTCCGGCGTTCCGGGAAGGAAATCGCTGATCTGGGCCACTGGGAGTTTTCCTTTCAGTTTGGATTCTCCCTCCGCGGTGCCGGGCGGGAATTTATCGTTGCTGTACGAGCGCACGCTTCAGGCGTTGAATGACGCTCAGGTTGCCGTCTATCCGCTGGATGTTCGAGGCCTGGTCGGTACCTCGCCGATGGCCGATGCAACATATTCCGGCGACCTCAGCGGCCCCGGATTCGCCGACGCCGTTGCCGGCAGAAGCGGATTGCAGACTTCCATAATCGCAAGCCTTAAGAATTTCGCCGAGATGACGGGCGGCCGTGCCTACTACAACAACAACGATCTGGCCGCCGGTTTCAAGCGCGCTGCGGACGATTCTTCCTCCTACTATCTGCTTGGCTACTACGCCGATCATCACGACACCAAGCCGGGCTGGCGGAAACTGCAAGTACAGGTTGCGCGCGCCGACGTCGAGGTTCACGCGCGCACCGGATTCCTGGTGACCAACGCCACCATCGATCCCGACTTGACTCGCAAAGGCGATGTCGACTTTGCCTTGAGCTCTCCTTTTGATAGCACCGGAATTCCGGTCACGCTCGAGTGGCAGCTGCAGGCACCCGATGGCGACAAGAAGAAAATCGCATTCACGCTGCACGTGCCCGCCAACAGTGTCGTCGACGAAGCCGACAACAACCGCTTCGACGTTGACTTCATTGCGCAGACCACTAAAACCGGCGCGACCCCAGCCAATGCCGCGCAAACGGTGAAGGGCGCAATCCCCGATTCCGCGCTGCCCAAGATCAAAGCCGAGGGAATCTTATACAAGAATGCCCTGGAACTTCCCCCAGGTACTTATCAAGTACGGTTTGTGGTGCGAGATAATCTGAGCGGCAGGATCGGCAGCGTCTCGGCGCCGCTTTCGGTGAACTATCGATAATTGCAAAAATAGGTGACGATTCTATCGAGTTGTCATTGCGAGGAAAGCCAGAAATCTGGAAGAACATCGGTCCGGGGTGGGCCATCCTTTTGTCACTGCGCGTCGCGCAGAGCCACTTGCCTTTCCTGGGGTGTCATTTGGTTCCATAGGACCTTCAAGTCGTCCTCGATACGGGTGTTGCTCGGGTCCTTGCGCAGCGAGCGCGAGAACCAGCGGTAAGCCGTCGGCAGATCGCGAGTGGCGCAGTGACCGGTCGCGTACATCGTGCCGAGCACGTTCTGCGCCTGGGCACTTGAGCGCTGAGCCGCGGCGAGCAAACTGGTTCTCGCCCGGGTGCAGTTTTCCGGCACCCCGTTTCCGTAGAGATATTTTTCGCCTTCCGCCTCCAGTTCTTCTGCCGTCGGCTGGCTTTGCAGCTTGGCCGACCGGCGCCCGGGTGCGGCCTGACTTGCAGCGGTCCCCGCGGAATCCCCGGGCTTCGCAGCCGCTGCGCTTGTGGCAGAATTAGAAGCCGGGGACGGACTCGACGGCTCCGACTGACTCGCCGAAGACTGATTTGCTGAAGGCTGACCTGCTGGGGATTGATCTGTTGTGGATTGGCCTGCTGGGGACTGACCGGGCTGTGACGGGCTTGCCGGCGACGTTTGCGTTCCATCCGCCGCGCCCGAGGCAGCCGGGGCCGGCGGGACCTGCGCGGCTGGCGTCTGATCGTTGGACGGAGCAACCGGCGCCGTTTGCGGAACTTTATTCTCCGCGCTCGCGCTGCTGACTGGAGCGGGCGCCTGAGTCGCGGCCGACGGGCCGGAATTCGCGTCCGGAGCGTTGTTGCCGCTGGTGCTCGTCAGCGGCGGTGGACTGGCAAGCAGCCTGCTCGCCATTGCGCGCAAATCCTGTCGCCAATACCATGCCGCGACCGCAACCGCCGCGATCAAAACAATAAGAACTAAATTCCGGCCACGGTGCTGTGGTGTTTCATCTTCTAGCAGGTAGCTCAGGTTTCGAGTGTCGGACGGTTCATTTCCCAAACCAAGAAACGACGGCCCGCTGATCTTCTGCGCAACCGCTTCTTCTTTTTGTTCCCTTGGCCGAGGCGCAGGGCTTGCGGAAACGGCACGCGAGGAAACCGGGGGCGCAGAGACCGGGGGCACGGAGACCCGGGCCGGCCCAGGCGCCGGCTGACTTCCGCCCGGACCGGGAAGACGCAACTCGGCGGCGCACATCCCGCAAAAGCGATGTTGCGGGAAATTTTCATAACCGCACTTTTCACAACGTACGAGCATGGATACTGGCATAAGAATATACCGACTTTGGATGGTCTGTCGGCGATTTCGGTTGGTTGACTAATCCATGACATCTCCGCTCTTTTAAGCCGTCACAACTCCCTGTTTAGCCAGTTGCTCCGCCTAAGCTAAGTTTTTTCCCGCAGATGTTGGATTGCATCGCCATTCCACGTTATCGCTCGATGCTTTCTAATTGCTTGCCAGCGTCTCACGGAAACCTGCCACCAGCGGTCGATGTCCCGGTGGCCCAAAAAATAGTTAGTGCCGATTCCGAACGCACATGTCCTTCCGTGACCTATGGGAAGTCGGCGAAAACCCCAATAATGGCCGTGTTGCACGCTACGTTGTTTTGACTGCAAGGATGCGTCGGCGGTCAGGATCACGGTGCAACGGCTCTTCAATCCCCCGCCGTGCGGCGAGCACGGGCAAGAGAGGCGGTACCGTGAGACACCTCACGCTGCGGTCGAAGTCAGTCGGTAGCCTACTCGTTCTTCTCGGACTTTTATTCTTTCCAGCTTTTGCAGCCGCACAAACGGTAAACCTGACCTGGGACCCCAGCACCTCCAAGAACGTCGTCGGCTACAACGTGTTCCGGAGCGCCAACTCCAGCGGACCCTACACCCAGCTCAATTCAACTGTGGATCCGAGCACCAGCTATACCGACTCCACAGTCCAAGCCGGCAAAACCTATTACTACGTCACGACTGCGGTCAACTCGGACGGCACGCAAAGTGCTTATTCCAATCAGAGCGAAGCCAGTATCCCTAACGGCGGCCCCGGTTCGGAAAATGTCTTGTACAACTTTAACGGAGGCAGCGATCCTAACCTCCCTTATGCTGGCCTGGTTTCCGATAAGGCGGGCAATCTCTACGGCACCACGGAATTCGGTGGAACCTATAATCAGGGCACGGTCTTCGAGATCACCCCCAACTCGAATGGCAGTTGGGCCGAAAGCATTCTCTACAACTTCACGGGCAGCGAGGATGGGGCTCAGCCCTACAGCAGCCTGGTGTTCGATTCTTCCGGCAACCTGTACGGCACGACCAATTTTGGCGGAAGCATGAACTGCAATCTGGGATGCGGTACGGTTTTCAAGCTCGCTCCCAGTTCCGGCGGGTGGACCGAATCCGTGCTCTACACTTTCACCGGAGACAGTGACGGACGTGAACCTTCCGCTCGATTGCGCTTCGACTCCGCCGGCAATCTCTACGGCACGACCTTGCTCGGCGGGAATATCGGTTCTGTCTGCAGTTCGGGTTGTGGTACGGTCTTCAAGTTGACCCATGGCTCCAGCAGCTGGACAGAAAGCGTCCTCTACGCTTTTGAAGGAGGCTCCGACGGCGCTTCGCCCTACGATGGCCTGACCTTTGACGCGGCTGGCAATCTTTATGGCACAGCGTCCGCTGGCGGCGCTTCCGGATACGGCGCCATCTTCAAGCTGGCGCCTGGTTCCAGCGGCTGGACAGAGAGCGTGCTTCATCCCTTCACGGGCGGGAACGACGGAGAGTATCCCTATGGCGATCTGATCTTGGATGCCGCTGGCAATCTCTACGGTACCGCATATCAGGGCGGCACTCCGGGATACGGCATCGTGTTTGAGGTGCGCGCCACCCTCAAGGGTGGTTGGAAGGAGAGGCCGATTCATATTTTCGTGAATACTCCAGCCGGAAATCCGGTTGCCGGCCTGGTCGCGGACCCTGCTGGGAACCTCTACGGCACAACCATGTTGGGTAAGAGCGAGAGTTCGTGCGGTGGCGGATGTGGCACTCTTTTCAAGCTCGCACCCGCATCAAATGGCGGCTGGACCTACACCGTGGTTCATGTTTTCGGACGCGGCACCGACGGTTACCATCCCACAGGGGATCTGATTCTCGACTCCACCGGCAATCTCTATGGCACCACCCAAGCGGGCGGCGCCCAGGGATCGGGTATGGTATTTGAAATCATGCACTAGCCGCCGGGGGATATTCTTCTTCCCGGAACTAAACCGAGGGGTGCCCCACCTTTGCCTTCTTTGCAAAGTGGGGCGCCAGCGCTGTCACTTCGAAACCGCGCCGATGTAAACCGAAAACGGCTCCATCGACAAACGAGAAAGCGCGCGGTTTTTCGACCCCGTGTCCATCGTGGTCAACAGCGTCCGCGCTTTCTTTGCCGGAAAACCCTGTGCGCCGAGATCGAAGCTCACCGGCTGCGGCTGCGACGACATGTTCAGCACGACCAGCACGGCCTCGTTCTTGTATCGCCTCAAGTAAGAAAGCACGTTCGCATCGTTCTCATTGAGAGCCACGTAGTCGCCGTCGAGCAGAGCTCGATTTTCGCGCCGCAGCGCGAGCAACTTCCGGTAGACCTGCAGAACCGACGACGGATCCTTGAGTTCGCTGGCCACGTTGACTGTTTTGTAGCTTGGCGGAACCGGCAGCCACGGCCTGCCGCGCGTAAAACCGGCGTTCGGGCTATCGTCCCACTGCATCGGAGTGCGCTCTCCGTCGCGGCCTTTTCCTTGCGGCCAGCCCACCCGGCCGATCGGGTCCTTCACATCTTCCCTCCGCAGCGGATCGTTATTCTCCATCCCAATCTCTTCGCCGTAATACATGATCGGCGTACCCCGCAAAGTCAAATAAAGTGACGCCATCAATTTCGCGATCGCCTGATTGTGCTTTCCATCGCCATAGCGCACCGACGAACGCTCGATGTCGTGATTGCTCAGCACAAACACCGGCCAGCCTCCGGCCGAGTTGACCGCTGCAATCTGCCGCCGGAATTCCGCCGGCGAAAGTCGATTGACCATGGTGAACAGGAAGTCCATCGGCATCTGCAGTTCATCGCCGTGCTCGCCGTAATATTGCTTCAGCTCGTTCACGTCCTTGGTCCAGGTTTCACCGATGAGCACGGCATTGTGTTCATCGGCGACTTTTCGCAGGTCCCGCAGAACGTCGTGTACTTCCGGCAGCTTGGTGTTGTACAGATATTCCTCGTTCGCATCGCCGAACTTGTTGGTTCCTGGCAACACCGGATTGTCATGCAACGCTGCGTCTTCAAACAGCGTATCCACCGCATCCAGCCGGAAGCCGGCCACTCCGCGTTTGTACCACCACCGCGTCACATCGAACATCGCATTGTGAACCGCGGGATTCCGCCAGTTCAGATCAGGCTGTTGCGGATAAAAATAGTGATAATAATATTGCCCGGTCTTCGGATCGAAGGTCCACGCCGATCCGCCAAACGTCGAAACCCAATTATTCGGAGGCTCTCCCGGCGCCTTCCCGTCCCGCCATATGTACCAATCGCGTTTCGCCGACGTGCGCGACGACCGCGAATCAAGGAACCATGCATGCTGATCCGAGGTGTGATTCATTACCAGATCCATGATGATGCGAATGCCGCGTTTCGCTGCCTCTTGTTGCAGGCGATCAAAGTCTGCCAGCGTTCCGTACATGGGATCGATGTTCTCGTAATCCGAAACGTCGTAACCGAAATCCACCTGCGGCGATGGATAACACGGCGTAATCCAGATAGCATCGATGCCCAGGCTCTTCAAATAATCCAGTTTGGACGCGATGCCATTCAAATCTCCAATGCCGTCGTGATTGCTGTCCATAAAACTGCGCGGATAGATCTCATAAAACACCGCATGTTGCCACCACTGATGACCTTCCGCATCCACCGCCTGCGTTTGCGCAAGACCGAAAAAACCGAAACCGCCGATGACCACGACCAACACCACGAACCTCCACAGCATAAGAACTTCCTCCCCGAGGATGAGACAGCAGCCAGGAGTCTAGCTTAGCAAGCGATCACGAGCCAGCCGCGACTCAGCTGCAAATAGAATCGCCTCGTTGAAATCGGTTTGGGAAATGAAAAGCCGGGTCATGTTCATCCAGCGTCTTCTTCAAGTCCTTCCTTCCTTGACTTCCCTTCTCCCGCGACAACATAATAAAAGGTTCCATTCTCATACTTGAACTCATAAGGAGCATTCCGTGGCAGCAACCGCTAGTCCTCCGGCTCCGATGCCGATCAAAGGTGGCGTGGCTCCGCTGCGGGCGGGCCACGGATATTCGTTCCTGTTGCGTCGTCTGCATTCGCTCACCGGAATTATTCCCGTGGGTGCGTTCCTGTTTGAGCACGTCCTGATTTCGAATGCTTCGGCGATCGGTGGTCCGGCCGCTTACGCCCGGCAGGTCCGCTTTCTGGCGAGCCTTCCCTTGGTTCCGATACTCGAGCTATTCGGCATCTGGATACCTATTCTGTTCCACGCACTCTATGGTTTCTACATCTGGTATCGCGGAGAAACCAACGTCGGCGAATATCCCTGGACCGGAAACTGGATGTATACCGCGCAACGCTGGACGGGCGCAATCGCGTTCGCCTACATCCTTTGGCACACCTGGACGATGCGATTTACGGGCGTCGACTTGCACGAATTTCCCGGCGCTTCTTTCGGCAAAGTTCAAGCCGAACTATTTTCGCCCGCCTTGCTCGCTTTTTACGTGGTTGGCCTGGTGTGCGCGTCCTGGCATTTCGCCTACGGGATTTGGTTATTCGCCGCCAAGTGGGGACTCACTCCCGGCGAAAAAGCTCGACAAAGATTCCTGGTTGTGTGCCTGGCATTTTTCGTGCTCATGAGTGCCGTGGGCTTGACCAGTTTGTACACGTTCAGAGAACGCTTTACACAGCAACCAACCGATCCTGCAGGAGCAAGCATGGTTGAGGCCGGACCGGGCGCGACCAATTAAAGTTCACGGAAAGCGGTGCATTCGAAGATGGCATCAAATCCGAAAATCATTGTGATCGGTGGCGGACTGGCCGGTCTTTCCGCAGTCATCAAGATCGCGGAGATGGGCGGTCAAGTAGATTTGTTCTCCATCGTCCCGGTCAAGCGTTCGCATTCTGCGTGCGCGCAGGGCGGCATCAATGCAGCGAAGAATCTCAAGGGCGAGGGCGATTCCACCTGGAAGCACTTCGACGACACTATTTACGGCGGCGACTTCCTGGCCAACCAGCCTCCGGTGAAAGCGATGTGCGAGGCCGCGCCCGGCATTATTGACCTGCTCGACCGCATGGGCGTACCTTTCAATCGCACCCCAGAAGGCTTGCTGGATTTCCGCCGCTTTGGCGGGACGCTCTACAACCGCACCGCGTTCGCCGGAGCCACCACCGGACAGCAACTCCTCTACGCACTCGATGAACAGGTGCGCCGCTACGAGTCTGAGGGCAAGGTCAAGAAGTATGAGCACTGGGAATTTCTCTCGGCCGTGCTCGATTCCAACAAAGTCTGCCGCGGAATCTGTGCCATGGATCTGCGCTCCATGGAAGTGCGCACGTTTCCTGCCGACGCAATCATTATCGCGACCGGCGGCAACGGGGCAATCTTTGGCAAGTCCACCAACTCGGTGGTGTGTACGGGCTCGGCGCAGTCGGCGCTGTATCAGCAAGGATGTTTCTACGCCAACGGAGAGTTCATCCAGGTTCATCCCACCTGCATCCCTGGCGAAGACAAACTGCGGCTCATGTCAGAGTCGGCTCGCGGCGAAGGCGGACGCGTTTGGGTTCCCAAGACGCCGGGTGACAAACGCGATCCGCTGTCGATCCCGCAGAGCGAACGCTGGTACTTCCTCGAAGAATGGTACCCGAAATATGGCAACCTCGTGCCGCGCGATATCGCTACGCGCGCGATTTTTAAGGTTGTCTTCGAGCACAATCTGGGCATCGATGGCAAGCCGATGGTCTATCTTGACCTGACCCACATCGATCCCAAGATTCTTGATCGCAAGCTCGAAGGCATTCTGGAAATCTATGAGAAGTTTGTAGGCGACGACCCGCGCAAAGTTCCCATGAAGATTTTCCCCGGCATGCACTACACCATGGGCGGATTGTGGGTCGATTTCAACCAGGCCACGAACATCCCAGGAATTTATGCGGCCGGCGAATGTGAATATCAATATCACGGGGCCAACCGCCTCGGCGCGAATTCGCTGGTCTCGTGCATCTTTGGCGGATTCCTCGCCGGACCAGCCGCAGTGCAGTATTCCCGAAGTTTGCAGGCGGCGCCGAGCAACGGACATTTCGACGCGGAACGTAAGCATCAGGAAGAAAACAACGCCATGCTGATGAAATCGGATGGCAAAGAGAATCCGTTCCGACTATGGCAGGAACTCGGCGAATTAATGACCGCCAATTGCACCGTCATTCGCTACAACAATAAGTTGAAGGAAACCGACGCCAAATTGTGTGAGATGCTCGAGCGATTCCGCCGCGTTAATCTGAGCGACCGGACGCAGTGGGCCAATACGAGTGTGGTCTTTACCCGCCAGCTTTATAACATGCTGCAACTTGCCCGCGTAGTCGCGCAAGGTGCGGCGATGCGAGACGAGTCTCGCGGGGCACATTACAAACCAGACTTCCCCGAGCGCGACGACAAGAATTGGCTGAAGACCACGAAAGCTTACTTCGCGCCCGACGCAGACGAACCCAAATTCGAATTCGAGGCCGTGGATATCTCACTGATTCCGCCGCGCCCAAGGAAGTATGACGCGGTGAAGTGATCGAGCGACTGACAGACAAGAGGTGATTATGTTCGACTTGCTACCCGAGAATCTGTACTCGCGTCGGGCCGTCCGGTGGGGAATGATTCTCTCCGTTTTATGGATCGGGATGGGCGTGTTTGAGATTGTCCATCATCGCTCGGCCTCATTCTTTCCCGAGCAGGGTTACATTCAAGCAGGTATGGGCGCGGTAATGCTGATCATATGGGGCTCGCGCCGAACTGGGTAAGAGCAGCGAGTCGAGGCTGGTCAGCAGACCGCTGACAAGAGGAACGAATCGAAGATCAAGCTAAATGGCAAATACCAAAACCGTAATCATAAAGATAAAACGCCAGGACAATCCCAACGCGAAATCCCATTGGGAAGAGTTCGAACTGACGTGGCACCCCGGCATGAATGTGATTTCTTCGATGATGGAGATTGCCCGCAATCCCGTCACCCGCGACGGCAAGCCGACCACCCCGATCACTTACGACTCCAATTGCCTCGAGGAAGTGTGCGGCTCTTGCGCCATGCTGATCAACGGGCGCGCCCGCATGGCCTGTTCCGCCCTGATCGATAAGCTCGAGCAGCCCATCCGCCTCGAACCGTTCACCAAGTTTCCGGTTATTCGCGATCTGGCAGTTGATCGCAGCGTACTGTTTGAAAACCTGAAAATCGTAAAGGCCTGGGTCCCGATCGATGGCACCTACGATCTGGGATCCGGCCCTCGCATCAATCCTGAGGAACAAGAGGCAGCCTATCCGCTGTCGCGATGCATTTCATGCTGTTGTTGTATGGAAGCTTGCCCGCAGTTTAATGACGACACCGGCTTCGTGGGCGCGGCCACGATTTCCCAGGTTCGCCTCTTCAATACCCACCCCACGGGCGCGGCGCTGAAACGTGAGCGATTGGCCGCGTTGATGGGCGATGGTGGCATCCAGGAATGCGGCTACGCCCAGAACTGCGTCGAGGTCTGCCCCAAAGACATCCCGCTAACACAATCGATTTCTGAGGTCGGGGGCGACGTCATGATACAGGCGATTGGCGACCTGTTCCGCAAATGAGTGGTCCGCAAAATAACCAGAATGGGCCAAATTGGCCCACCAGTGACGTTTTCTGGGACTCGGACCACCAAACAGTGTTATAGTGCCAGCTTCGTCGCCTGGCATGGAAACGGTAAGAGGCGTTTTCTGAGGCACATAGACATCGGCAATCAGATCCTCGGAAACGGCATCTTAGCTGCAGGGGTAAATGCGTAGCGGTGCGAGTTAGGTAACGAGCGGTAATCTGGCCAAGCTACTCTATGGTAATCTCGCAGCCGAAAGCTGGCTAAGCATGCGGCGACTGTGATTTAAAATAGCCGCCTGCATTCGCGGTAGGGGATTTGAGGCACACTTCGTGAAGTGCAAAATAGGACGAGTTTTTCTGTTGATATTTCTGGCCGTCGCCGTCTGCGGACAGGCTTTTGGCCTGCACCAAGTCGCACCCAGGCAAAACGCACGTCATGCGAGCAAGCATCACAGCCGCCTCCGCCGCATTCTTTGGAACCCGGTATTTCGTCCTTCGCGAGATTCGTTGCTGCGCCAGAACGAAGAAATCGACCGTCTCGAATTGCCGCGCATCCAGAATCAGGCGGAGCTCGATCAACTGATCGCCCGCCAGGAATTGGTTCCGATTGTTGCCAGCCAAACCCTGCGTTTTGATCCGCGGCTTGATCCCGACCGCCGTTATTGCCGTCCCTGGACGCGCGACTTTCTCGACGATCTAAGCGAAGCTTATTACCAACAATTCCACGCGCCGATCCAGGTGAATTCGGCGGTGCGGACAGTGCAGGTACAGAAAAAACTTCGCCGCCACAATCGCAATGCGGCACCCGAAACAGGCGAAACCGCCTCATCGCATTTAGCCGGCATTACAGTCGACATCCAACGCCGAGGCATGACCAAGCAGCAAGTGGCCTGGATGGAACAATACCTGATGCCGCTGAGAGACGAGGGTCTGGTAGAACCGGAAGAAGAACGTCATCAATGGGTATTCCACGTGGCCGTTTCTGGTTACTACGCCGGCTTGCGCGAGTCGAAGATGCCAGCCGGAGCGCAGCAGGAAGAGGCACCGTACGACCCCCTCGGAGAGCCTCCGACCATCTCAGCCGATAGCAACCCACAACAGTAGCTGTAGCCTTCAGTCAGTTTGTCATCCCGAGCGCAGTCGAGCGACCTTGCGTCTCGCAGGCGCTGGCCCAATCAAAACTCACCCCCGCCAGGCAAAAGGGTGCCCCATCTTTCCGCGTCCTTTGCGGAAAGGTGGGAAACGAGAAGCTCGACAAGCACACCGCTTTCACTTCTGAAATCGGATGAAGCCGTGCGCTTCGCGAGATTGAACTACCCACCCTTGGCAGACCACTTCTCATCCGCCTGAAACAACATCTAAGTCCGCATTTCATCCGCGCCCGACAACCGTATACAATCATTTCTTGCTACCTATGGAAACACTCAAACGCCTTTTCCCGCTGCCCCTATTTTTCTCGGCGGCGCTGATATTCACCTCGGCCGCTTTCGCCCAGAGCAACGACGCTTCAGCCATCAGCGCAAAAGCCCGCGCTATCCACGACTCGGCGATCGTCGTCGACACTCACGCCGACACGCCGCAACGTTTTCTCGACGAGAACTTCGATATCGGCTCGACCGATCCCAAAGATATCGGCCACATCAGCCTCGACAAAGCTCGCGCCGGAAATCTGGGCGCGGAGTTCTTCTCCATCTGGGTGGACCCTGAAACTAATCAAGGCCACTTCGCTAAGCATACCCTCGATCTCATCGATTCCGTCTATGAGCAGGCCGCCCGCCATCCCGACCGGATGATGATGGCGTTTTCCACGGAAGACATCGAGCGCGCGCACAAGCAGAAAAAACTTGCGGCCCTCATGGGGATCGAAGGCGGCCACTCCATCGAGAACGATATTCGTCTCCTGCGCGATTTCTACCGTCTCGGCGTCCGCTACATGACCCTCTCGTGGTCGAACACCAACGAGTGGGCCGACTCGTCCGGAGACATCGACGATCCCAAAATTCAACATCACAACGGACTCACCGACTTCGGCAAGCAAGTCGTGCTCGAAATGAATCGCCTCGGCATGATGGTTGACATCTCCCACGTCGCAGACAAAACCTTTTGGGATACGGTCGCCACAACCAAAGCTCCGGTGATCGCGTCCCACTCCTCGGCCCGCGCTCTGTGCAATGCGCCACGAAATATGACCGACGACATGTTGCGTGCCGTAGCCAAGAATGGCGGCGTCGTCGATGTGAATTTCTTCTCTGGCTTTCTCGATCAAAAGTATTGGAATGCACTTCAGGCTCAAAGAAAAGAGCAGGATGCCGCAACCCACGCCTACTTGGAGAAACTTAAAGCCGAGGGCAAGCAAGTCACCTATGCCGATGAGGACCGGATCACCAGAGAATGGATGGCCAAAATCCCGCGTCCGCCGTTCTCGGTGTTAATCGATCACATTGACCACATCGCAAAGGTCGCGGGCGTGGACCACGTAGGCCTAGGCTCGGACTTCGATGGCGTAAGCGGAGCGACTCCTGCTGGGATGGATTCTGCCGCCGACCTGCCCAAGATCACCCAAGCCCTGCTCGATCGCGGATACAGCCACGAAGATATTCGCAAGATTCTCGGCGGCAATGTTCTGCGCGTGTTCAAAGAAGTAGAACGCGTCAGCAGGGAGTGGCAAACGCAACCGTCGAGCAAGTAATTCCGCTGCTGCTGTCGTACAATTCAGGGTTTGGATTTATCACATTCGATTTACCACACTCAAGGAGCCACGCATGCGCAAATGCTTGATTCTGGTTTCAGTCATCCTTCTGTCTTCGTTCACCTTGTGGTCGCAAGCCAAGCCGGCCGCCGCTTCCGCCCAACCCAAGGCGGTAATCGACACGACCGCAGGCAAACTAACCTGCACACTTTTTCCTGACAAGGCTCCCATCGGCGTAGCCAATTTCATCGGCTTGGCCACCGGAACCAAAGATTGGACCAGCCCCGTCACGCACCAGAAAAAACACGGCGTCCCGCTTTATGACGGCACCATCTTCCACCGCGTCATTCCCAATTTCATGATTCAAGGCGGCGACCCCATGGGCACGGGAACCGGCGATCCCGGCTACGTCTTCAAGAATGAAACTTCGAAGGACTTGAAGTTCGATCGTCCCGGACGCCTCGCCTACGCCAACGCCGGCCCCGACACTAACGGCTCGCAGTTTTTTATCACCGAGGCTGCATACTCCAGCTTGAATGGCGGCTATACCATCTTCGGCCAGTGCGATGAAGCCAGCGTGACTTTGGTAAAACAAATCGCGAGGATGGGGCGCGACTCGAACGACCGCCCCTATAAGCCGGTGAAGATCAACCACATTACGATCACCGGTGCGAACTAGCGACAAAGTTCCTGTCATTCCGAGCGTAGCCGAGGAACCTTGCGTTTAGCCCGCTCGGGCGGAACAACAATAAGCGAAATTAGAAAGGAATCTTCATGACCCGCCAACCCGGCACTTACGCCATCTTCGATACCTCAGAAGGCAACATCGTCTGCCGCTTGTTTGAAAAAGATGCACCCAAGACAGTCGCCAATTTCGTAGAACTCGCCGAGGGCAAACGCGAGTGGACGCATCCCGTGAGCCGCAAGAAAAGCAAAGACCGCCTCTACGATGGAACCATCTTTCACCGCGTGATTCCCGAGTTTATGATCCAGGGCGGCGATCCGGCCGGAACCGGCATGGGTGGCCCCGGCTATCAGTTCGAAGACGAAACCAAAGGCTCGCCGCACAAATTCGACAAGCCCGGAAAGCTGGCGATGGCGAACGCCGGTCCCAACACCAACGGCTCGCAATTCTTCATCACACTGGCGCCAACAACGTGGCTCACCGGCAAACACACAATTTTCGGCGAAGTAGTCGAAGGCCAGAACATCGCCGAAAAGATTGTAAGCCTCCCGCGCAACCGCCAGGACAAACCGAACAAAGATGTGGTGGTGAAGTCAGTCGTGATTGAGCGGGTGTAGACACGCCCTTGACTCTGTCATCCCGAGCGAAGAATTCTTCGTTCGCTCGGGAACGAAGATTCGCAGTCGAGGGACCTTGCTTTTCCGCGTTGCTAATCGCCCCCCCCGCTTTGGGTGGCGCAGCCCTTCAGCGCTGCGATAACCACCTTCCAATGAATAAGGGTTGCGGCGCCCGCGCTGAAATCAAAACCCTAAACCCCGATTACTGCCACCAATTCCTTCACCGCTTCCGCGCTCTTATCCAGCGCCGCCTTTTCTTCCGGCGTCAGCTTGATTTGAATAATCTGCTCGATTCCCTTCTCACCCAACTTCACCGGCACGCCTACATATAGACCCTTGATCCCATACTCGCCTTCCAAATAAGCAGCACAGGGCAGAATCTTTTTCTTATCTTTCAAAATCGCCTCGACCATCTCCGCGACCGCTGCAGAAGGAGCGTAATAGGCGCTGCCAGTCTTCAGATATTTCACAATCTCAGCCCCGCCATCCCGCGTGCGCTGCACCAGGCGAGCCACAGTCGCCGCATCCATCAGCTCAGTAATCGGAATTCCAGCCACGGTAGAATAGCGCGGCAACGGGACCATGGTATCGCCGTGGCCCCCGAGAACGAACGCGGTCACATTCTCCACGCTGACTTTCAGTTCTTCCGAAATGAACGCACGAAACCGCGCGGAATCGAGGACGCCAGCCATGCCGATGACGCGCTCGCGGGGAAAGCCGCTCATCTTGTAAGCGGCCTGCGCCATCGCATCCAGCGGGTTCGACACGATAATCAGAATGCAGTTGGGCGAATACTGCACCGCCTTGCCCACCACATCTTTCATGATTTTGTGGTTGGTGTTCAGCAGATCATCGCGGCTCATGCCCGGCTTGCGCGGGATGCCCGCAGTGATCACCACGATATCGGAATTGGCAGTGTCGGCATAATCCTGCGTGCCCATAATGTGAGAGTCGCGTTTCTCAATCGGCATCGCTTCCAGCAGGTCCAGCCCTTTGCCTTGCGGGACGCCTTCGACGATATCGATGAGCACTACGTCCGCCAATTCCTTGGCAGCAATCCAGTGAGCAGCCGTCGCGCCCACGTTCCCAGAGCCTACTACCGTAACTTTCTTACGCATGATTTCCTTTCCAAGTAAGAACATCAAATTCGTCAACCACAAAGGACACAAAGCTACACAAGAAACGTCGGTCAGAGAGCGTAGTTCTTACTTTGTGAACCTTCGTGTCCTCTGTGGTTAATGCTTTTCGCTATTAGCGCGTGGCGCTCAACACCGCCGCGTCCATATTCCCAATGATGTGAGTAGCAAACTCGCTGGTCCTAACCTTGGTCGCGCCTTCCATCAGCCTCTCAAAATCATACGTAACTTTCTTCTGCTCGATTGAGCGCTCCATGCCGTGTTCAATCAGATCCGCCGCCTCATTCCAGCCCATGAGACGGAACATCATGACTCCCGAAAGGATCACCGACCCGGGATTAATTACATCCTTGTCGGCGTACTTGGGAGCGGTGCCGTGCGTGGCCTCGAAAATCGCGTAGCCATCGCCAATGTTGGCGCCCGGCGCGATGCCCAACCCTCCAACCTGCGCGGCGCAAGCGTCGGAAATATAGTCGCCGTTCAGGTTGGACGTCGCCAGCACCGAGTATTCGTCGGCTCGCGTCACTACCTGCTGAAAGATTGAATCGGCGATGCGGTCGTTCACCATCAGCTTTTTCTTCCACGCACCCTTGCCATGAGTAGCGTAGATCGCGCTCAGCACGTCTCGCACCTCCTGATAAATCGATTGCCGGAATTCCTCCGTCGCGAACTCCAATCCGGGTTCAGTCAAGTTGGCGTTTTCCTCGATGGTAATATTCGGATTCTTATCTTTGTTGTCGAGGATCCAGCTTTCGCGCTCGGTCACAATCTTGTCCCGGAATTCCTGGGTTGCCAACTCATATCCCCACTTGCGGAATGCGCCCTCGGTAAATTTCTGAATGTTGCCCTTGTGCATTATCGTGACAATCTTGCGGCCGCTATCTAAAGCGAACTGAATCGCCATGCGCACCAGACGTTTGGTGCCGGTCACGGAGATCGGCTTGATTCCGACCCCGGAATCCAGCCGCACCTGCTTCTTGCTGCCCTTCAGCATGTCTTTGTTCAAGAATTCGATGAGCTTGGCGGCCTCGGGCGTGCCTTCTTCCCACTCGATTCCGGCATAGACATCTTCCGTGTTCTCGCGATAGATCACCAGGTCCATGCGCTCGGGATGCTTCACCGGTGACGGCGTGCCCTTGTAATACTTCACCGGGCGAACGCAAGCATAGAGATCGAGAATCTGCCGCAGAGCCACATTCAGCGAGCGCATGCCGCCGCCCACCGGCGTAGTCAATGGGCCTTTGATGGCAACCCGAAATTCGCGGATCGCATTTACCGTGTCATCCGGCAGCCAATTGTTGAACTCCGCTTTCGCTTTCTCACCCGCGAATACTTCGTACCACACCACCCGGCGCTTGCCTTGGTAAGCCTTCTGCACAGCGGCATCGAATACCCGCACCGATGCTTTCCAAATGTCACGCCCCGTGCCATCGCCCTCAATGAAAGGAATAATTGGATTTTCGGGCACCCGGTAGCGCCCGTTGCTATAGGTGATCCGCGCGCCATTCGTGGGCACCGGAAGGCCGTTGTATGAGACCGCCATCACATATCCTCCAGAAAGCTTTTAGGAAACCATAATTATACGGCGTTCGAGGGACGGGCGAGAAATGGATGCTGCAAGCGTGGGCGCGCGGTCTAGCCGATCTCCCGAGGGCGATCCTTTGACCGCAGCTGACACATCAACCGGCGCTCCCACTTATACTCCCTAAGGGGGTCGCAGAAAAAATCCGATTTTGGGTGGCGCAGCGCTTCAGCGCTGCGATAACCGCATTCGAATGAATAAGGGTTTTGACGCCCCCGTAGCAAATATGAGTTTTTTCGCAAGCTTCTAAGGCCGGGCTATCCACAACATGGAACTTGTTCATCATCCCCACCGTATTATCATCAGGCACCCAGCGTGCCTAGGGAGACGTGTATGCCTATAGAGGCCGGTCGCACCGTATTCCGAATTCTTGCCATTTTAGCGTTGCTGGCTGCTCCGGCCCTGGCCCAGAAAGGCTCCGATCGCGTCCAATTCAACCATGACATCTTTGTCGAACCCGGACAAAAGTCGGGTGATCTCGTGTGCGTGAATTGTTCCATATTCGTGCGCGGGGAAGTGGCCGGGGATGTAGTCGCCGTTCACGGAAATGTCGTCATCGAACAGCGGTCGCAGGTGGCTGGCGACGTGACCACGGTGCTCGGAGATCTCCGTCTCCAGAGCGCGGCTCAGATCGCGGGCGATGCAGTTGCGGTCGGCGGAACGGTTCGGCGTGAGCCTCAAGCGACCATCGCTGGCGATGTTACGTCGCTATCGGGAGGCGGCTGGGTTATTCTCGTCTTTCTTTTGCCGCTTGCCTTTGTTGGAGGAACAATTTCCCTGATCGTCTGGCTGATCGTGCGCGCGCGAAGGCCCACCGCTGTGCCAGCATAGTGCTCGCGAGCGCTCCTACCACCTCCGGGTGCCAAAATACTTTCTCACCCCGATCGCGTTGTATCGTCCCCATGGACCGTTGTTGCCCAAGTCCGCAGTGCCCAGATTGCGGTCGCGCGCGCCCAACCGGTCAAAAAGAAAATGCTGGGTCACGCGGAATTCAAATCCCTTGGCGATGTAAACTCCCAGCCCCCACGAATGTTCGATGCCAATCGCATCCCATGACCAGGTGTAAAGATTCTGCGGAACGTTTTTGCCAAACAAAAATGAGGGCTGCCCGAACAGCATGAATCGGCGAAACTGCCCTTTGCCAAACGGACGCACCTCCAGAAGCCCCGAAAGCATATAGCGAGCGAACATGCTACATGGAGCGTTTGCGCCGCCGTAGCTGCCGGCGTTTCCAGCGCACAAGTTCGGATCGATCTCGTTGTGCGGAGGAGCCAAATCAAACTGCGCATAGCCATACAGCGTGTCCTTAGGAAAGAACATGCGGTCCGAGGTATCGGTCACCGATTCGTTCTGCGCCCACAATGCTCCAGGCAATGCCAGGCATAGGACTGTCCAAAATAGCAGGCGTTTCATGTTGCCTCCGGGAAAAGCTTCTTTATGTCGTTCGGGGAAAATGTTCGATCTAACTATTCGCTGGACCTCCCATTATCAGCAATCGTTCTTGGAGCCTCCTGCCCAGCTTGCCTTTGAACCTGCTTTTGGAAGATTGCCATTGTACCGCACCGAGTCCTGAGTTCCAGTGCGGGATAGGCGGAGGTCACGTCAGCAATTGAGAAACTGCTGAAACAGTGAGCATTCGACGGTAGAGACGTAGCTAGCTACGTCTCTACGGCCTCTTCCCTCCCCTGCTACAATCTCCCCGCACCTCCGAGCAATCCCAAAACTGGCGTTATGGACTTTGACCAGCTCGAAACTTTTCTCGAAGTGGCGCGGCTCAACTCGTTCTCGCGGGCGGCCGAGCGGCGATTCCGCACCCAGCCAGCAATCTCGTCGCAGATTCGCTCGCTTGAAGAGGAAGTTGGCGCGAAGCTGCTAGACCGCTCGGGGGGGAAAGTTTCAGTCACGGCATCGGGCAAGCTGTTCCAGAAATTCGCCGAGCAGATGGTGGCATCGCGCAAAGCCATGCTGACTGCCATCGCCGAAACCGAGCGCGTGCCGCGGGGCGAGATTGTGGTCGGGGCCAACGAGGGAACGTGCCTTCACATCCTGCCTGAAGTCTTCGCCGAGTTTAAAAAGCAGTATCCCGGCGTTAGCGTCAACATAAAGCGCGCCGACTACGCAAAAATTCTGGAATCGGTGGTCGACAATTCCGTCGACTTCGGTGTCGTTTCCCTGCCCGTGAGCGACGCCCGGTTGACCGTTGTTCTGATTCATCGCGACGAACTCGTGATTATCGCTCCGCCGCAGCATCCTTTAGCCAAAATGAAATCGGCCACCATTGCTCAGGCCGCAAAGTTCCCGCTGGTCGTGCCCAAGGTCGGACACACGCGTGACGCGCTGGAAAATCTTTTCTACGAACGCAAGCTCAAGCCGCGCTTCACCATGGAACTCGACTCCAGCGAGCTGCTGAAGCGCTTCGTGGCCGCGGACGCCGGCGTCGGCTTCATCGCCCGCTCCAATGTGCTGGAGGATATGCGCGCCAACGCGCTAGTTGCCATTCCCATTTCCGACGCAACGGTGCGCCGCGATCTCGCCCTGGTCTTCCGCAAAGACAAAGCTCTAAGCCGCGCCGCGCTGGCCTTCATCGACATCGCGGTAAAGATCAAAGGGGCGGACGCGCTGGCTTCAGCAAAACGATAATCAGCAGCTACCTAATGAAGTAACCTGACACTCTCCATGTACCATCCTTGTCGAGCATGGGAGTTAGCGTCTCCACCGCCGCCTGCTTGTGCTCGAAGCTGCTCTCGAATTGAATCACCACGTACTCGCCATCGGGCGCGCCGGGAAGCGTCTTCGTGTATTGGGCGCTCTTGAGCTTGCGCGACAGCATTTTGCCCAACGGACCGCGGCTTGCCTGCAACTTGCTTCGCCACTCCTCTTTTGTAACCGCAGCCTTGAAGAGCTGCGACGCCGCTTGCCAACTCTCCGCATATTTTCCGGAGTCGACCAGGGCCAGCCACGCGTCAGCCGACTGCTGCGCAACTTGCTCCGGCGTTTGCTGGGCTTCGACTGCCGAGTAGATGCCCAGCAACACCGTGAACACTAAGAATCCCGTCACGAAGTTTGATCGAATTTTCCAGATTCTGACGATCATGGAAGCCTCTCCTTACGATCTAATCTATCGCGCCGCAGCGCCGAACCCCAGCCTTCACAAACAACGCTAAGCGGTGGGCTAGCCGTCCGTTAAGTTTGCCAAAAGCAGAGCCGCCGCCGTTGGCAACGTGCCCTGACATTTTCACGCCTTCTTTAGCGACACATCCAAATGGTCGCGCCTCATCGCGACGTCGTCGTCCGCCCAGCTACCATCGTGTGTGAATTCGATGATGCGGTCAATTGGCTCGGCGTTCGCCGAGCCGATTCTAAGAGTCAGTCGGTAGGCTCCGGCAGGCAGCAGATGCCACTCGTCCGGGAGGTCAAACTCCAGTTGCAGTTGGCCAACGGTTGAGGTCGGCTGGGTACTTGATGGCTTCCTCTGGTACTGATTGCTCGGATCGCAGAGACTAATGATGTCGCAAAATGCTGGCATTTTTCGCGAGATTCCGTCGAGGACAGTCACGGGAGCAGGACTATTCGACCATTTCATATTAAAGGGAAGAGTCGTTGGAATATCCACAAACTTCTTATTTAGTCCAAGCTTAGCCAGCCTCAGTGCGCTCACCTGAACTTTTTCCGCTCTTGTGCGTCCCGTATTTTCCACCTTGATGCGGACAAAGTAACACTCACCATTCCAGCGACCTCCGCCACCCCCAGGCCACTTACCCTGCCAGACGGTGATTGGTACTCTCACGGTCTCAGGAACCTCTTTTGTGCAAGTCATCTTGAGCACGGGTCTATTCCACCACCCGCGAATCGAGTCCTTGAAAAGAGCCACTATTACCGCAGCGATTGTTCCGACCGCCCCGAACCATTGAGCGACACTCGATGGCGCTATGTCCCACCATCCTGTGACCATGCGCGGGATTGTAGCATCAGCAGGACGAACGAAATCACTGCCCCGTTAAATGCAATAAGAGAACCACAGCGTCGGGTTGACAGAGTCTGGTCGAAACCGCGAAAAGTGGCTTTTTGCCGAAATGTTGTCAAGCCCCCTGAGGCGTTTATTTTCCTCTAACCTGCTGATTCGGCTGGGAAAATAAATAACAAAACCATGTCTCATTTACCCCCACCAATTTGCTATTCTTGAAATAGGGAGTAAATCTCGAAAGAAACAGGCGCGACCGGATATGCGGCTCGCGCCTTTTTTATTGGAGCGAAATGAAGAAGAAATCACGCAGCTCACGCCAGCAAATCGCGCAGACCGCCCCCCTGGTCCGCGGGCCGCGAAATGCCAAAGCCAAGGGCGATCTCGCCGAACTCGCCTTCTTATATAAGGCGGCAAGCCTGGGCTTTGGCGTAGCCAAGCCGTATGGTGACAAGGAGCGCTACGACTTCATCCTCGACTCTGGCGAGCGCTTCTGGAGGGTGCAGGTAAGATCAACCTCCTACGCCGAGGCCGACCGCAGCGGTTATAAAGTTAGCACCGCGCACAACGACAAAGGACGCAAGGTCAAAACTTATCAGGCTGAGGAGATTGACTTCTTCGTGGCCTATATCGTTCCACTCGGTGTTTGGTACGTAATCCCTGCGAACCAGTTGGCATCCCTAAACTTTTTGCGCTTGTATCCTTCCGGTCGCAAGTGGGGTGGCCGCTTCGAAGCGTTTCGCGAATCCTGGCATCTGATGGCGCCGGGAGCAGACTTGCCCCAGGCGCGGCAGGCTCGCCCGACAAATCTCCATCGCAAGCGTTTCGTCGAATAAACGCAATGGCTCGGGCCTGCGGCCCGCGGGGCGATGGGTTAGAATCTTTGCGCGTGCGAATCTCTGGATTTCAGTTGGCGTTGGTATTCCCGTGTGTCTGTTTTAGCGCGGCGCTCGCTCAGACGCCGCGCAAGCTTGCACCCAAGGATCTTCCGCCTTCGGCGTTCAAACTTATTTCTATCAAGACGACCGGTACGAAGCGGTATACGTCGGATGAAATTATCGCGGCGAGCGGGTTGCAGATCGGGCAAACCGTGAGCGAGGACGATTTCAAGAGGGCTGCACGGGTGCTGGGCGAAACCGGGACTTTTGGCGATGTCGTCTACAGTTTTCAATACTCGGCCGAGGGCACCAAGCTTGAGTTGCAAGTCCAGGATGCCGAACGGTTCGTTCCGGTTCGCTTCGACAATCTGGTGTGGTTCTCGGATCAGGAACTGCTTGACCAGATTCACGCCCAGGTTCCGTTATTTCAAGGGCAGTTGCCCGTTGCTGGCGATCTCGCGGATGAAGTTTCTAATGCTCTGCAAGGCTTGATGATCTCGCGCAATTTACAAGGTCGCGTCGACTATCTTCGGGCCGCGCATGAAGACGGGCCGATCGAAGCTTTTGTTTATACGGTCACCGGACCGCAGATCCACATTCGCAACGTTGCATTCGTCGGGGCCGGCGCGTCTGAATTGGCGCTGCTCGAATCTGCGGCGAAAAAACTGCAGGGTGCGGAGTATGTGCGCTCGGTAATTCGGATTCAGGAAGACAAGAATTTTCTGCCGATTTACCTCGAGCGGGGATATCTCAAGGCCAGGTTGGGCGATGCCCAGCCTAAGGTTGTTCAGAACACTCCACAAGAAACTACTGTGGATGTGACCTTCCCCGTCGACCCTGGACGCCCATACAAACTGACTGAAATCGAGATCGGCGAGCATAAGATATTCTCTACTGAAGCGCTGCGAGCCCTGATCCACGCGCAAGCCGGCCAGCCTGTCAATGCGGTTCAGCTCGACGGCGACATCGAAGCCATGAAAAAGCTGTACGGCACTCGGGGGTACATGGCGGCCAGCATCGAAGCGGATCCGGAATTGGACGACGCGAACTCTACTGTGAAATATGTGCTGCGCATTCGGGAGGGCGAAGTCTACTCCATGGGCGACCTGGAAATCCGAGGCCTCGACTCGCACACCACGGCGCGTCTCCAGGACGGCTGGACACTGCGCGGCGGCGATGCTTATGACTCCAGCTATCCCAAGCGATTTCTGGACCAGGAAGAGAAAGAAATCGGGCTTATGACGGACTGGAAGGTCAGCGTTCGGGAGTCGCTCAATGCGGAGGAGAAGACGGTGGATGTAACTCTGCGTTTCGATCCGAAAGCGCGCTAGCCGTGAGTGAAAATGCTTGACGCGTATTGCTATCCCCGTTCAAATGGAGACATCTAACCGGCAGCGGCATATTTTTATCACAAGGAGAGTTCATGCGACTTATGCGGAGGTTCGCGGTTACCCTGATTTTGGGCGCGGCACTAATTCCAACCTCGTTTGCAGCCAAGGCTGAAACCTTCACGGGCACTGTCAGCGATGCCATGTGCGGAGCAAAACATATGATGGAAGGCGACGACGCGGCTTGCCTTCGGGCGTGCGTGCAGAAGGGATCAAAGTACGCCTTGGTCGTTGGCACCAAGGTCTACACCTTGGATGTTAACGACAAAGCTATGCTCGACAAGCTCGACAAGCTAGCGGCCGCGAAGGCCACGGTGAAGGGCACAACCGACGGCGATACTATCGAGGTCAGTTCGGTCGCGGCCGCCAAGTAGCTTTTTCGGGGGTCGAAACAGGCGAAATCCGAATCCGGGTTTCCGCCAGACTTTTTTTGCCTTACGAACCAATTTTCATATTCCCTTTACAATTCGCTATGTTAGATTTGACCCTCATCTAACCACCGGAGGAACAACGAATTGGGCCGTGACATGGTTCCCAAGAAGATTTTCTTTACCAAGGGGGTCGGCAAACACAAGGAACGTCTTACTTCCTTTGAGCTGGCGTTGCGGGACGCTGGCATTGCCGCGCAGAATCTGGTTCGCGTTTCGTCCATCTTTCCGCCACAATGCAAGCTGGTACCGCGCTCGCAGGGATTGAAGTATCTGAGTCCGGGAGAAGTTGTGTTCGCGGTGGTTGCG
The DNA here is from genome assembly GCA_963762385.1 of uncultured Acidobacteriota bacterium. GTDB lineage: Bacteria > Acidobacteriota > Terriglobia > Terriglobales > Acidobacteriaceae > JABDBE01. The sequence continues at coordinate 201,114 of CAVXKN010000006.1, forward strand.
GAGAACTCGACGCGGGAGCCGCATCGGCTGCTCGCGGCCAGTATTGGCGTGGCCATACCCGCTGACCGCAATACTTACGGCTACCTGAGCGAACACCATTCCTTTGGCGAGACCGACGACTCGGCGGGCGAGTATGCTGAGGAGCTTGCGGCGGAGATGCTGGCTACGACGCTCAACGTGGAGTTTGATCCGGATCGGTCGTGGGACGAGAAGAAAGAGATTTATCGGATTTCGAATAAGATCGTGCGGACGGCGAATATTACGCAGTCGGCGGTTGGAGATAAGCGTGGGCTGTGGAGTACAGTTATCGCTTCGGCGGTTTTGATTTTTGATTAGGAACGTGCGGGGCCGGGCCATCGACCCGGCCTTATTTCTTTGCTGCCACCTTCTTCTTCCCTGCTGCTTTTCCTTTGCCTAGCCGTTCCAGCACTGCCGCCACCACCAGCGGCAGTCCGACGGTTGCGTCCACAAACAGCTCGCCAAACTTCCCGCCCTCGGCTGGAGGGACGAACTTTCCCCACGAAATCGCTTCGCTGTAGGGGCTCCCCGACAGGCCGCCCCAATAGACCGGCTCGGGACAGATTCGCACGCCGTAGTGGTAGCGCTTTAACGGAACGTTCTCTCCCAGACGCCGATGGCGCAACTCGCAGAACGGACCGAACTGCTGGGCCCAGTTGCGGGGAACTCCTCCGCCGATGGTGAAAATTCCAAGCCGGGTCTGCCGCAATAGCGTGGCGGCGAAATGCTCGAGGTCTTCGAAGGGGTCGAAGCGCAGTTTGTGTCTTCCCGTTGATTCGCGCAGGCGGTTGTTCAGCGCGACGTCTAGGCCCAGCTCTGAGTCGGTAAATGCCGGCACGAACACTGGCACGCCTTTTTCATACGCCGATTTCAGAATGCCTCGCTGCCCTTTCGCGTGCTTTGCCAGATGCTCCCCAATCGCATGATTCAGTTTGTAAGAGCAGGCAACCTCGTTGTGGTCCCAGCCTTCGAGTATCTGGGACATCACTTCTTCCACGTCGTCCAAGTTCTGCTCCGGCTCGAGCGTGTCGTAGACCCGGTTGTAGCCTTGTTCGTACAGTTCGGTGTCGGAAACATCCGGGTTGTAGCGGAAATGAGCCCGTCCCGTGGCCTCGACCAGACCGTGCGCCATTAGCGCGCCAGTGGAAACGATCGCATTTACGATTCCCTGATCGATCAAGTCGGCGATGATCAGGCTCTGCTTGGCTACAGTCATGGCACCGGCGAGGGTCATGACCACGAAACAGTCTTGATCATGCGCCATGGCTTCGAGGACGTCCGCTGCCTCGCCCACTTGCCGGCCAGTGAATGCGGTCTTGCCCATCGCGCGTACCAGATCGTCAACCGACCGCACGGAGCTGAGGTCCAACGACTCCAGTGGAACCAACCGGTCTTCAATCGGGTTATGCAGCTTTCGATCAATTCCTGCGCCGTCATGATTGCCATTCTTCAAGATTCACCCCCGCAATATGTCGAAGAACTACTCTACTAGAAGGCGGTGAACTCCTGCTACCACCACGCGACTGGTTAGTGAATCAGTTTGATCTTCACAGCGAGGGATGTATCTTCACGGCTGTGGCAACTCAATAGCGCGCAAAGCGGCGATTGTCCGCTTGATGTTGGACCCGGGAGACAGAAGTCCCATGTGCTCGCGCTCAATCCAGAGCAGACGTTCTAGTATCTCTTCGTCAGAACCTCCCTCGGTCAACATCTCATAGATTGCTCCGATGTACCTGTCGTATTCATTCCTCCGCGGCCCGAGATTTTTTACTCCGATGGGATCCCAAACATCCATGAAGACAGCGCGAATCTTGCCCCGAATTCTGCGAGACTCATACTTATCAATCACGCCGAGCGTTCTCCGAGTGCTTTTAGAATAAGCCCCTTGTCAATCTGCCTGGCGGCTGGCGCTTGCCCGGAAAGAGTGGCGCATATCCCAATCAAGACTGCCCCTGCCTGAGACCGAGAACTGGGAATCGGGAACTGATATTCTATTTCCTCGCAGAAGGAGTGTTCGCTTTGCCGCCGGAGAAATTCAATGTCGGACTGGTGCAGATGTCGATGACGTCCGACCCTGACCAGAATCTGCAACATGCGATCGAGCGCGTCCGCGAGGCCTCTGGCCGGGGTGCGCAGATTGTCTGCCTGCCCGAGCTTTTTCAGACGCAGTACTTTTGTCAGCGCGAAGATGCAGCTCTTTTCGATCTGGCTGAACCAATTCCTGGCCCGACGTCGGCAAAACTGGCAGAAGTGGCCAAGCAACTTCGAATCGTTCTTATCGCGTCGCTTTTCGAGAAGCGCGCTGCCGGCGTCTATCACAACACCGCGGCGATGTTCGATGCCGACGGCACATTGCGCGGGCTCTATCGCAAGATGCACATCCCCGACGATCCGCTTTATTACGAAAAATATTATTTCACTCCTGGCGATCTCGGTTTTCGTGCTTTCGACACCAATGTGGGCCGCGTAGGTACGCTGGTCTGTTGGGATCAGTGGTATCCCGAAGGGGCGCGGCTGACTGCCTTGCAAGGCGCGCATGTACTTTTTTATCCGACCGCGATCGGCTGGCATCCCAGCGAGAAAGCTGAGTGGGGAACGGCCCAGCACGACGCTTGGCGCACCATCCAGCGAGCGCACGCCATCGCGAACGGCGTGTATGTGGCGGTGGTCAATCGCGTCGGTTTCGAAACCGGCGATATTCGTGGCAAAGCTGCTTCAGGAGCCGGATTGGAATTCTGGGGTGGGTCATTCTTGTGCGATCCGTTCGGCCGGGTGATCGCCGAAGCTTCGCATGATAAAGAAGAGATTCTCGTGGGCGAGGTCGACCTGAAGGCGCTGGAAGATATCCGCCGCAACTGGCCATTCCTGCGCGACCGCAGAATCGACAGCTACGCCCCGATCACAAGCCGGCTGATTGATTGAGGAAGAGGCATGGGTTGCGAACGATTGCAGGAGAAATCGTCCCCAAGAAGTAATGTCATGTTGAGCGCAGCTTAGCAACCCTACCTGAACTTTGCCGCGTGGGTAGGGATTCCTCGCTCTGCTCGGAATGACATTCGTTTGGTTTATGAGATGACGGCTTGTCGCTGAAAAACATGCCCACCAAACGTCCTCGAACGGAACCCGCAGCCCTCGGCCTCCACATGCCCGCGGAATGGGAGCCTCACGAGGCCACATGGCTGGCCTGGCCTCATTTTCGCGATGACTGGCCGGGAAAGTTTGAACCGATTCCCTGGGTGTACGCTGAAATCATTCGTCATTTGGCTCCGCATGAACGCGTCGAACTGATTGTTAACGATGCGGCGTCCGAGAAGCGCGCCCGGAAAGTCCTCGATCGTGCAAATGCACTCTGCGATAACGTTTGCTTTCATCGTTGGCCCACGAACCGGGTCTGGACGCGGGACTCCGGCTGTACATTCTTAAAGCCAAACTCCGTTCGGCCGGACGGCCGCGGGCAGCTGTCCCCACGTGAGCTTGCCGCGGTCAAGTGGCGATTCAATGCCTGGGCTAAGTATCCGAACTACCACAGCGACGAAAAAATCGGTAGCCTCATGGCAATGGCTGCCAACGCCCGCGAGCTGCGCCCCGCCTTCGGCAAACATCGCGTCGTGCTCGAAGGCGGATCCATCGACGTCAACGGTCAAGGCACTCTGCTGACGACGGAAGAATGCCTGCTCGGCAAGATCCAGCACCGGAATCCAGCGATGGAAGGCAGAGATTACGAAAGAATTTTCGCTGACTATCTCGGAATCAAGAGCGTGATCTGGCTGGGCTCGGGAATCACTGGCGATGACACTCATGGCCACGTCGACGACATCACTCGTTTTGTCGCGCCCGACACGGTCGTGACTGCGGTTGAGACCAGTCCCGACGATCCCAACTACGAGCCGCTGCGCGAGAACATCCGTCGCCTGCGCGCTGCGACCGATCAGGACGGAAAGCCACTCGCAATCATCGAACTTCCTATGCCTGCGCCGGTGATCTTCGAAGGACGCCGCCTGCCCGCCAGTTACGCTAATTTCTATGTTGCCAACGGCGTCGTGCTGGTCCCGGTCTTCAACGATCCGAACGATCGTATTGCTCTGGATATTCTGGCCGACGTTTTCCCCGACCGCGAAGTTGTAGGAATTTACTCGGGAGATCTGATTTGGGGATTTGGAGCAATGCATTGTATGACGCAGCAGCAACCCAGCATTTAGCAATTGGCATTTAGCAATCAGCACTCAGCAATCAGTCACTGGAATGTCGAGCGGGTGAACCGAGCGAAGGAAAGGTGCGGTAGCTAAATGCTGAGTGCTAATTGCTGTCGTCTTACTTCCGATATTGCGTCGGCTGCGGGCCCTTCTCCAGCATTTCGCGGTTCCAGATGGCTCCCTCGCGCGTGTAACTGGCGAGCTCGAAATCCTGGGTCAGCTCCAGCGCATCCACGGGACAGGCGTCCTCGCAGAGTCCACAGAACATGCAGCGGCTCAGGTCGTAAGTGAAGTTGGTGAGTTCCTTGCGGCGGGTTTGCTCGTTGCGCGCGCTCGTGACCACGATCAGATTTTCCGGGCACGCCAGCGCGCACAAGTCGCAGGCGATGCACATGGTCTCGTTGGTGTCGGGATTCACATTGAGCCGCGGCGCCCCGCGATAACGCTCTGCCACCTGCGGCCGCTGCAAAGGATATTGCTCGGTATAAATCTCCCTCGGATCCTGGTAGCGAAACGTGACCTTGAGTCCCTGAAGCAGATCCAACAGAAAAACTTTGCGCAGCAGCTTGGGAATCCCCATAACGAAGTAAGCATACCATCATCTCAAGAATCGCAGAAGGTAGGCCCACAGCTCGGGCAGGATTCCATCGGTCCGCGGCGAATCACGCTCCGCTATGAACCCGATACAATGACCGTACACACCGTGTCTCCGAGCCAACGACGAACGGCCAACGACGAACGAGCAATGAGTGCCTCTGACGAATTCTGGATGGGAGAGGCTCTGCGCGCCGCGCAACGGGCCCTCGAAGCGGGCGAAGTCCCCGTTGGCGCGGTGGTCGTTTGTGCGGGCGAGATCATCGGCCGGGGTTGGAATCGCAATCTGACCGACTCCGATCCGACTGCTCATGCAGAAATCATCGCCCTTCGCGAGGCCGGTGCGAACTTAGGTAACCACCGCATGGGAGACTGCGAGCTGTTTGCTACAATTGAGCCGTGCCCCATGTGCGCGGGCGCCTTGGTGCATGCTCGTCTGAAACGCCTGGTGTACGGCGCGGACGACCCGAAAGCGGGCGCAGTGCATTCGGTGATGGAAGTGTTGAACCACCCGCAACTGAATCACCGCACGGACGTCCGCAGAGGGGTGTTGGCAGGCCGTTGCGCGGAGCTGTTGCAGGCATTCTTTAGAAGGCGACGTGAAGAAGGTTGTTAGTCTTTGGTCATTGGTGGTTAGGGGGTTGGCATTGGCTGCATATCGGCTTCCCGTTTAAGTGACTGCCATTCCGGGCTGAAAGAAGAGAGCAACAGCCACCAACCAACGGCCAACAACGGTTCCGGAGAGGTGCGTGAGCGGTTGAAACGATCCGCCTCGAAAGCGGACATACCTTAACGGGTATCGGGGGTTCGAATCCCCCCCTCTCCGCCAGATATTCTTGTTATCGGTGAAGGAGTACCACCGTTAACCGCTGTCCTTGGTTTTGAGATCGGACGGCTGATGACTCCTGACAACGATGCTTGTCTCGGGGGGCATTGCCGTAGGTCGCTGCATAAGCGGTTCCTCCGCGGACGAGCATTCCCGCAAATCCAATGGTCGGCAACATGGATTGCACTCATGGGTTGGGAAGCGACTTCGGGGCTGGGCCAACTGGATATCCAGATGAGGCCGCCTGTCCTTTCCAGGTTGCTTGGCGGAAATATCTCGAGATCCGTTGCTACGAAGCGGCTGGCTGGGATGATCGGAGAGGACGTCACAAAATCTCTTTCCGCCTACCATGTTTTGCTGTATGACTGGTCGGACACGCTCGGTCAGATCCAACAGCGATCGCGCTTTGCGCGAGGGCCAGGTGGAAAGCCGGCTGTCCCCGGCCGGACAGGAGGATGTGGTTCGCCGCGATTTGAACGGCCTGGAGAGCGCCCGACCCGAGCAGACAATCGCTTTCTAAGCGGGCTAGGATGATTGAGAAAGCAGTATGAACAGGAAAGGAACGGAGCGACTTGCTGAAATACGTGATGGTGGGCGTAGGAGGTTGTCTCGGTTCGATTTTGCGCTTCTGGCTAGGCAGCTATATCGGCGGCCGGATGGGAACGCGTTTTCCCTACGGAACATTCGTGGTCAACGTTACAGGTTCGTTCCTGGTCGGGCTGGCCTTTGCTTTATTGACGGCGAGAACGCAGTGGAGCCCGAACTGGCGATATTTGATCCCAATTGGTTTCATCGGGGGCTACACGACATTCTCTAGCTTCGAATACGAAACTTTGCGCACCATCCAGGACGGCCAGATCGGAGTAGGGATACTCTACGTGGCGCTGAGCGTAGTTGTCGGGTTCATTGCGGTGTGGGGAGGCGTTATGGCTGGAAGGGCAATCCCGTGAAACACGGGATTCATGAAGGCGGCGGACTTTTGGGTCGCGCCGCTGAATTACTGGTTGGTCAAAGAAGACGTTAGCATCGAAAGGACCTTATGCTCACAGCGGGGCCGGGTAAGAAAGTCGGCGTTTATGTGGCGGAAGATCAGCAATACCATGGTTCGGCCGCTTACGCCGCCATTCTGGACTTTCTGTTTTTTCATGGAGTCTCGGGGGCAACTGTTACCCGCGGCATCGCCGGGTTTGGCGCCGATCATCACCTTCAGACCACGCGGCTTGTCGATCTGGCGGTCAACCTTCCAGTCAAGGTGGAGTTCATTGAAACTGCTGCGAAAGTAGAAGAACTGTTACCGAAGCTGCATGAGATGGTCGGAACCGGTTTGATTGAAATGCATGACACGACCATCGTCAAACCTGCCGAGAAAAAGCAGAAACGAAGCGCCAACACAGTAGTCCCGGCTCTCAAGCGAGAGGGTCCGGCCAAAATGATGCGCATCTACATCGGCGAAAACGACAAATGGAACGGCAAGCCGCTCCATGAAGCGATCGTCAACGGCTTGCGAGCCCACGATATCGCTGGGGTTACGGTTTATCGTGGCATTCTGGGATACGGCGCTAACCGGCGCATCCACAAGGACGCCAAGCTCAGTCTCTCGCACGACCGTCCCATCTTGCTGTCGGTCGTCGATACCGAAGACAAGCTGCAGGCATTCATGCCGATTCTCGACCAGATGGTGCAGCAAGGTCTGGTCGTGCTGTCCAATGTGGACGTCATCAAGTACACCCACAACTACCAGAAGGCCGACCGCAGACAGGAGACGCAGGCATGAAACTGCAAGGCAAGGCCAAGATGCTGCGCATTCACTTCGGCGAAGACGATAAGTGGCAAGGCAAGCCGCTCTACGAAGCGATTGTGAACCGGTGCCGAGAACTTGATATTGCAGGCGCAACCGTGTTTCGTGGCATCGAGGGCTACGGCGCAAGCTCGCTCATCCACAAGCATCATATGCTTCGTTCATCGGACCGGCCGATCATGGTCTCGGTCATCGACACCGAGGACAAAATCGGGATTCTCATTCCTGCGCTGGATGAAATGGTGGACGAAGGACTGATCGCTATGTCGGAGGTGGAAGTAATCCGCTACGTGCATCAGGAAGGCTTTCGATCACCGGCCTAGAAGATGGCCTCGAGTAGGAACCAATTCGCGATTGCGTAGAAACGGCCTTCCGAAATACGGGCCGCTAATTCTCTGGTTTCATCCGCGACGAGCTCCGCGCCCAATTCCTCTGCCCGCGCCGCCAGGCGCAGGAGCCTGCTCGCCCCGTAAGCACCGGTAGAGTCTTGTCGATGATCACGCCAGCGTAAGGAGTCGCGCCGTCGCTGCCGCCTCTGAAATGGTAGAGCACACTCTCTTTGGAGTGGCGCAAAAAGCCGCGGTCGTGAACAACACAATCAGAGTCAGTGTGGCAAGTGCGCGGTTGGAAGTACGCAGGAGGTCTTGGGGTCTCATCGGATCATCTCCCGATCGAAGTAAATGATCTTGGCGGAACAGCCCCGGGAAAGGAGCACCAAAACGGAACCGATTCTACCCCCTCTTGCTCCATTTCTGCAGGAATTGAAACAGGCGTCGCCGCGTAATCCTTCAGGAGGGCCTAGTGGCATATTGTGGCCCTCAAACAGTTGCAGTAGGCTGGTCTGCGGTCACACGACCAGGCCGGCTCCATGATTACGTAAAACCCCGTTTTAGGAGGCTTTTCATGCGAAGTGTACGTGCGATCTTCTTTGTTTTCGCGGTCTTCTTAGAGTTGTCGTTGACCGTTTGGGCGGACCCGCGGGGTGCAAGTTTCGCAAGTTTACCGGCAGCGGCGCAGGCGAGCATCTCGGCTGCTCTGGGGCGCGACATTCGCGATTATCGGGTACAGGTTCAGGCAGCGAGCCTGCACGCGGAAAATCCAAAGCAGAAGCTGGCCGCAGACTTCACCAGCGCAGGCGCAGAAGTGCATGGCGGCGGGGTAGGCTGGCGAATGAAGCTACGCGGCTACGGATACGGCGACGCGATCAGGGCAATTGAAGCCGTCGCCCCGCAAGCAGATTTCAATCGAGTGGAATATCGCCACGAAGCGATCACGGAGTGGTACGTGAATGGTCCCGGCGGACTGGAGCAGGGGTTCACTGTTTACGATCCACCAGGGTCGGCAGAAGGTCAGCCCTTGATCGTGGCCATGGAGCTGCCTGCAGACTTCCTTGCGACGACGGACGAAGATCGCACCGGTTTAGCATTGCGCGGAGCCGACGGGAGTGGGAACTTGCACTACCGCGGACTCATCGCCTCTGACGCAAACGGCAAGCAATTGCCCTCGTGGCTGGAACTTCGTGAAGGACAACTGCTGCTCAAGGTCGACGACGTGGGAGCCCGGTATCCCGTGGTCATCGATCCCTGGGTGCAAGAGGCCGAGCTTGCCGCCTCCGATGGGCGAAGCTACGACGACCTGGGCTACAGCATCGCAGTCAGTGGGAATACGGTCGTGATTGGAGCTCCAGGCGCGAGCATCAACGGCCAGACATCCCAGGGAGCCGCTTATGTGTTCGTTGAGCCAGGGAACGGCTGGGGAAACATGACGCAGACTGCCAAGTTGACCGCGTCGGATGGGAACGCGCAGGACGATTTTGGCGTCTCGGTGTCAATCGACGGCAACACGATTGTGGTCGGATCCCCGTATAACAATCGGCTGGGTGCGGCGTACGTTTTCGTGGAGCCGAGTGGCGGCTGGGACAACATGACTCAGACCGCTAAGCTCACCGCTTCGGACGCTGTTGCTTTCGACTATTTTGGTTACGCTGTAGCGATCAGCGGCAATACGGTCGTGGTGGGAGAGCCGCGAGCGAATGTCGCGGCCGCGTTCCAGGGGGCAGCTTACGTATTCGTCAAGCCCGCGAAGGGCTGGGGAAACAAAACGCAAAACGCCAAGCTGACCGCATCCGATGGCGGAAGCGACGATGCTCTCGGATCCTCGGTAGCCGTTAGCGGGAACACCCTGGTTGCAGGCGCTCCCGGCTGGCCTAGCGGGCTAGACCAGGGAGCCGCGTATCTATTCGTGAAGCCAGCCAACGGCTGGACCAACGCCACCCAGACTTCTCGAATGCTCGCTTCGAATGGCACGGCGGGAGACGAGCTAGGGTTTTCCACGTCGATCAGCGGTGCCACGGCGGCGGCCGGAGCAAGGTTCAAAAAAGTTCGTGGTAATACGGCGCAAGGCGCCGCCTATGTTTACGTAGAGCCGCAAAGCGGATGGAGGGTCCACGAAATCGAGAACGCCGAACTCACCACCTCAGACGGGCAGGCAGGGGACGAGCTTGGCTACTCGGTTTCCGTCAACGGCACGAGTGTCCTCGTCGGTGCAGCCGGTGCCACGGTTAGTGGCAATGTGGGGCAAGGCGCAGCATACCTATATATTCAACCGAAGGGATACTGGAAATCGACGAACACATTTAATGCCAAGCTGGTCGCATCTGACGGGAAGGCGGCTGCGTCGTTTGGAGCTTCGGTGGCTAACAGCAACAGCATGCTGATGGTCGGAGCTGCCACCGCCACGGTCAAGGGGAATGCCGCTCAAGGCGAGGCGTATGTATTCGGTCCTTGAGGTGGACTCGCCAGAGATCAATCGAGCCCGCGGCGGCGGTTGATTCTCACTTGGCAATGACAACGCCCGCAGCGGGTTGAAACAGTCCCCGCCATTGGAAACCTGATATTCATTTCTGGTAGCTGATCACACCGAACAATCCGGCTTTTTCATTGGCTGGACCGGCGGCGAAGAAGAGTTGGTTGATCTTTCCGTTCTCCGAATTGCCGCCGCCGAATCGGATTCCCCAAAGACCGCTTTCACTGATAATTTTTCCCTGCGGATCCGTCAGCGGTCCGATGAGCGCCCCAGTCGTGGCATTAAACGCGTTGATGCGACCATCATTCAGGTCTCCGACCAGCAAAGCCTTGCTGACCGGACCGAAGTTGCCGGGCGCAAGCGCCAATCCCCAAGGCCCCTTGAGCTCGGTACCCGAAGTAAGAGTTTTTACCCGTTTGCCCGCCATGGTGAAAATATCCACGGCGCCACCGAACTTGGGATTGGTAAACGCGATGTACAGCCTTCCGTTAATGGTCTGAATGTTGAAGGGAGCCGAACCGGCGGGAAGGGTGGAGTCGGTAAAGGACTTCACAAACTTGAAGGAGCCGTCGTAAACGTCCACCTTATTATTCTTGTGATCCGTCGCATAGATGAAATTGGCGCCGTTGCTTACTCCGATGGCGAGACCTGTGTACGATGCGCCGCTGCTCGAATTATTCACCGCAATGACGGCCGCGTTGGAGTTCACGCTCGAATTCCAGCCGCTGATGGTGCCGTCGATCGTGTCAAAGATAAACATCGCCGGGCCGGACTGTCCGTCCTGGGAAATCTGAAAATCGGAGGTGCCGTTGTAAACCACCCCGGTGGGCGTGCCGTGGTGCGTGGTGGTAGACGGGATTGTGATCACCGGTGACTGCTTCACTCCGTCAGCGTTGTAGAACGTGGCATCGCCGGTGCCTGCGTCGGTAACACATAGAGGGCCGGAAGGGTCATACGCAATTCCCCAGGCATTGATCAGGTCGGAATCTTGATGCTTTGCCTGTCCGGCTTGGCTCGATACCAGATTCGTGACTTTGTATTGAGCGGCAGCGGGCACTGGAATGAAGCTGAATCCGACCACGAGCCAAGCCAGTAACGTGAGTGAACGACAGACGGGGTTTTGAGCAAACATATTTTTCTCCTTTCATGTCTGTGAAGGTATCCCGGAATTCTTGTGCAAAGGCTAACCACGGGCGGACGCAGCAATCTTTGGGCGTGCACAGTCATCGGAACACCCCTGGAAAACTCACGAACCGCGAATCATGGCGGCTCAACCACATAATGCTGCCCCCAGCCTGCGATCGCTGTCAAATCCTCGCAAAGCGTAAACCGATTGTCCGCTTGCTAAGTCGCAGCTCTTAATCTCCGATATAGATGCGTTTTCTTGTCTTGAGGCGAATCTCTGCGCAAAGAAAAATAGCGGCCGGCAACCCACCAAGAATTCCCCACGCTTTCTCTTCCACAAGGTCTAGCGCCAATGTGGGGCCGCGTGGCGATTCGGTCATGTACGTCGGTTATCTACTTCTCTGGTTATAAGAAGGTTAGATTCCGATTTAGGACTTGAGCAAGTGCAGTCCAATTCTGTTGCCCAAGGACACGCAATGTCCCCCAATTTGTTGGTTGCGGCCAGCCGAAAATTTCTTACCACCTTGGTTAAGTGCGTCCTACCTGTCTTACTCAGCCTTTTCGCGATTCAGGCCTTCGCGCAAATCAGTGGCATAACCAACCGCGTCACGGGCTCCGCTCAGATGGCGTTGAAGCAGTCGCGCGGCAATTATACTGCCGATTTTTTCGTGGCCCTCGATGGCAACGACTCTTGGAGCGGAGCGGCGTCGTCGCCCAATTCCCAACGCACGGACGGGCCTTTCGCGTCCATCGCAAAAGCTCAGATCGCAGTGCAAGAGCTGCTTCGAAACCATCCCCAAGGGCCCATCATCGTTATGATCCGAGGCGGAGTTTATTATCTGCCGTTAAGCCCCACCAGCCCGGGAACTTTGAATTTCACACAACTTGATTCGGGAACTTCGGCCACGCCCGTCATCTGGGAAAATTATCCGGGAGAAACGCCCACGGTGAGCGGCGCGGAATCGATCAGGAAGGGAAGACAACAGATAAACTTCTACGGACTGGGTCTCACGTGGACAAACCCCTCAGGCAATTTGTGGCAGGTGCAGTTACCCGCCAACACGCAGCCCTTTGAGTACTTCTTCTATAAAACCAAGACTCGCCAGCGCCGCTTGCGTTCGCGTTTGCAATCTGCGAACGGCGTGGGGTATTACATCAAGGACGGCGCCTGCTATTCCACCGCCACCGGGCAGACTGTCGACTTAGCTACTTGTAATCTCGGCACTTTTCTTCGCATCGCGGCGACGGTTCCTCCCGGCAATACCGGATGCCCCAGCGTTAGCTACCAAGGTCAATCCAAGTGTCTCGACCGTTTCCAATATGCACCCGGCGATCCTGTCACTCGGTGGGCCAATTTGAACGGCGTCTATACCGGAGATCCCGCGCAGCCTTGTCGAGCCGATCGTGCGAATCCTTATCCTGCCGGCGACATTGAAGTGACTCTGTTTGATTCCTGGACCGTCGACATCCTGCGTGTCAATTGTGTCGACACCAGCAACCACATCATCTATTTCACCGGCCCAGCTAAGGGCAATCCCACCGACTACAATTGTTTCGGTCCCTCCGCCGGTCACCGCTACATCGTCGAGAATACGTTGGAAGCCTTCCAGCAGGAGCAGCAAGCCGGTCAGACCGGACTCTGGTTCCTGGACCGCTCCACTGAGCTTTGGACCCTGTCCTATATTGCCAAAGACGGTGAGAATCCGAATCTGGACAACACGTTGATTCCTCAACTGCAGCCTGGCAGCGCCACCGGGGGCAGCCTCCTGTCCGCGACCCAACTCAGTTACGTGACCTTCCAGGGCATCACCTTTGAGATGGACAATTTCACTCCGCCGGCCGCCGGTTTCGCCAACGACGAGAATGGGGAAAGCACCTTACCGTCGGCGGTCGACTGTGAGAGCTGTCAGCAGGTCGCCTTCGACGGCGTCACTATCCGTCACACCTCCGCCTCCGGTCTCCAAATCGCCTCGGTCGACGGACACTCCGGACCGCCCGCAGCCAACGATGTGATCCAGAACTCAGCTTTCTACGATCTCGGCTCCAGCGGCATTCATATGGGCCATGCCCCGCAGGGCAACGATTTGGCCAGCAGCGTCGTGCACTCCGTCACCGTGCAAAATAACGTCATCCAAGGCTATGGCCGCGTTTTCCCCGGTGGCGAAGGTTTGGCCCAAGGCAGCGGCAATAACATTTTGTACCAGCACAACGACATCGATGACGGATACCACGCCGGCATCTCCATCTGCGAATACGGATGCGGGGGCGAGAATGGCAGCGACATCGTCAGCCAGTACAACCACATCTGGAATATCATGCAAGGCATCACCTCCGACGGAGGCGCGCTCTACTACTACGTTGGATCGGTTCAGAAGAGCGGCACCGGCAACAAGATTCTCAACAACCTGGTTCACGATGTGAGCGATTCCTCGGTCATCGATCGCAGCATCCTCGGAACCGGCTACGGCGGGCAGGGCATCTATCTGGATGGACTATCGGCGGGAGTGAGTGTCGAAAACAACGTCGTCTATCGTGTCTCCGGGAACACCGCGTTTCTGAGCGAAGGGCCGGCAGGTGGGCAGCCGGCAAATACTTTCCAGAACAATATTCTTGCTTACGGCCGCAAGGGAATGCTCACCGAAAGCATAGCCTGGCCAGAAAACTGTAACGCCTCGACCAAGATCAACATGACCAGCAACATCCTGTATTTTGACCAAAACGATACGACGGGATTTTACGCGATTCAAGGCTGCGCCGACTCGTGCGGCATGTCGTTCAACCAATACCAGAATTTTGAACGAAATCTGTATTGGAGAACGGACGGTCAATTCGCCACCTACACCAAAGCGTTTCACGTCTTAACCACCCCGCCTCCGCCGGATCAGGCGAGTTCCTGCACCGAACCGCAGAATCCAAAGACAGCCTGGACGTTCTTCGACTTCCCGACCTGGCAAAATGGACACCCGCTGGTAAACGGGCACTCCTTGCCCATGAACGAAGACGCGGAAGGAACCGTGAGCGTCGATCCCGGATTCGGAACAAGCGGTCTGCCTACCGATTTCTTGCTCACCAAGTCGCCCATGTCGGGCTTCGACTACACCCAAACCAACGACACCATCAAAACCGCAGGGCGAACCAATCCCCTGATCGAGCCGCCGCAAGTGCCGCCCACTTTCCCAACATACTTTTACACGGCTTTCTAATTCGATAGCGTCGCTTCGCCGGCGGAGCCAACGGTATGCGAATATTGCGCAGCGGCCTTTGAGTTCCACTTGATTAAGAGTTACATCGCAAGCGCCAGCCTCGAAGGAGACACCCCTCAACCAGGTCAGTCCTGCGGATTTGTAGCGTCATTATCCGGATCGGACGGCCAGTTCGGAACATTGCAACTTTTGGGAGTGAAGAAGCAGGAGTCTGCATACTTCGCTCCCTGAATCCGAGTGAAGCTGTGAAACTGGGTCTCGAAGAAATCAGACAGCGAGTAGCTCGCAACGCCGGCGTCCATGACCAGCGAGTCCGCATATTTGTAGACGTCTCCGTTGATGCTTGGCAAGCCGAAGCTATGCTCGATGAAATTCAAGATGCTGCCAAAGTCATGGCAGTAGTGCGTGTCGCCGCCGCAGTGCGGATCATTCATGGGGCCAGAAACGTACCCAGGCTTGGCGTACGCGGAGACGACCAGCAAGGGCACGCGGAAACCGTACACATAGGATCCGCCAGTTCCGTTGGAATACCCGTTGCAGAGTGGACCAGGAGGAGGACAATCTGGCGGATTCACGTCGTCGAAGAAACCGCCCCAGTCGTCCCAAGTGATGAGGATGACGGTATCCTGCCAATAAGGAACACCTTTGTCGGCGCAATGATGGGGGAGCGGGTGGCCAGAATTGTCGACACCGCCGACGGCGTTCACAATGGCAGCTACCCAGGAAGGGCCGCCGTCGATGACGAATGCTGGATTTTTCTTTCCTGGATGGTCGGAGTCCCATCCATCGGGAATCACCCAGCTTACCCCCGGCAGGCTACACGGTTTTACGTTGGGGTCGGCGTTCGGGTTCGCACCTAAGGCAGTCAGCACCGGGGCCCCGTCGGTATCAGTGGCTGGAATTACTTTCGCCCAATCGGCACCCGTGCATTGTCCGTCGACAATGGGATCGCAGATGTCCTGCATGACGGCAGGGGCGGTCCACAAGTTGCTTGTACTGGTATCGGCGTAATAATTCCAGGAGATTCCCGCAGTGTCCAGCACGCTAGCCAGCGTCGGGTGGTTGTAGCACGGGAAGCCCGGCGTCTCCCCTGGTGGAGTATAGCCCGGAGACTCTTCGCCTTGAGGATCAATCTCCATGACTACTGCATTTGGCGGTGACGCAGCGCAGCCCGTTTGGATTCCCGACTGCCCGTTCAAAGTGATGCTGGCTGCGGCGAACCAGTCGAAATAGGTCGCGGGCGACTCAACTGGCGCGGAAGTTCCAGAGAAAAGGAACTGATGAGCCGTAAAGCTCTCTCCTTGGCTGGTTTGAAACATCCAGTTGCTGTAGCCGTAATTCTCTGCAATGTTGAAATATGGGACTACGTCAGCGTAGTTGATGTACGAGTAGTTGGGATTCGTGATTTTTGTGCAGTTTCGATAGTCAATCGGGACATTGCAGGCTCCGTCCATTTTTCCGCCATCCCACATGGGCTGCCAGCCTTGGGTGTGTTCGTGGTTGGGGTCGAAGCAGAAGTCATTGAGGGCGACGCCGGTCAGTTGTATTTTCTGCGTACTGCCGCAGGCCCCAGACGCTACCAAATGCGCTTGGGGCAATCGGCGTGGGTTATTGTAAAGGTCGCTGCCGAACACATTGTCAATTGAGCGGTTCTCCTGAATCACGATGATGACGTGTTGTATGGTCTGGGCGCGGCCGAACGCCGCCGCGTGTGAAGGCTCGGCGCGCTCGCCGGTGCCAGGGCGATTCCCTTCCCGCTCGAACACCAAGTCGGCTTGGGCTGGGCTTCCGTCCGCACTATGCTTGACCTGATCCGCCGTTTTGTATTCGCTTTGAGATCCGGCGCCGGACGTCATTACGAGAACTACGATGCCTGTCGTCAGAACCGCGCTGACCGCTCCGAAACATCGCTTGTACGTCATGACCTTCCTCCTGATCTCGGAGTTCGAATGAGGCCCAGGTTGAAGAATGGACGGGATTGGTGAATGGCCGCCGGCAAAGCACACCTGGCTTCTGCAAGCATTCCTCCAGTCAATCTTGCCGCTAGACGACGACCAGGCGTTGGAGGTTCAAATTCTTTTTGCGAGTCACACCAACTGCATCCGCAAACCCGCTACGCATCTATCGAAGGGCTTCGATCGTGTCTTCCCGCCGCTCTCCGCCAACCGTTGCAGCAAGCTGGTCAAGGAGTTGTCGAGCCCCTGCTAGAGGGACCGAAGATCAGGCCGGCCTCGGGATCGTAGCCGTCCGCGTGCGCGCTGAAGTTGTGCATCATCGTCTCCGTCCATCCTCCTCCCACAGCGGGCGTCAACTCGAACACTGTACCGCAGCCTCCTGAGCCACAGCCTTTTCCGCTACCGCCGCCGGAGGTCGTGCCGTAAAGATTGCCGTCGCCATCGAAAACCAAACCCGCCGAGGGAAAGTACCCGTCCCCGATCGCAAAGTTATGCAGCACCTGCTCCGTCCATCCCCCGCCGGTTGTGGGCGTCAACTCGAAGACGGTCCCGCAGGCGCCCTGGTACTGGCCGCAGCTTCCAGAGCCGCCTCCGCCGGTTGTGCCGTAGAGATTACCGGCGGCATCGAAGATCAGCCCGGCGAGAGGGTACGCGCCGTCCACGCCCGCGAACCCATGCAACACCGTCTCCTCCCAGCCCCCGCTCTTCGTGGGCGTCAACTCAAACACCGTACCGAGGTTGCTATTGCCGCCTTCGACCGTAGTGCCGTAGAGATTGCCGGCGGCATCGAGGATCAATCCGCTGTAAGGGTACGCGCCGTCCAGGTGGCCAAAATTATGCAAAGTCTTCTCCGTCCAGCCGCCGCCCGTGGTGGGCACCAACTCGAAAACGGCACCGTATCCGTGAGTGCCGCCGTTTTGGGTCGTGCCGTAAAGATTGCCGGCGGCATCGAGGATCAGGCCGGCATAGGGATAGGCCCCGCGTGGGCCGGTGAAGTTATACAGCACTTTCTCTGTCCATTTGCCGCCCCCGGCGGGGATCAACTCGAACACCGTACCGTAGCTGTGAGTGCCGCCGCCTTGGGTCGTGCCGTAAAGATCGCCGGCGGCATCGAGGATCAGGCCGGCGCAGGGATTGGATCCGTCCCCACCTGCGAAGCTGTGCAGCAGTGTCTCCTTCCAGCCTCCACCCGCCTGGGGCGTCAACTCGAACACCGTGCCGCCGTTGGATGTGCCGCCGCCTTCGGTCGTGCCATAGAGATTGCCTGCCCTATCGATCAGCAGGCCAGCCTCGGGATAGTAGTTTTCCGCAAAACTATACAGGACCGTCTCCGTCCAGCCACCCTGGCTGGGCGTCAACTCGAACACGGTACCGCTGGCATGAGCGCCGCCTTCTTGGGTTGTACCGTAGAGATTGCCGGTGGCATCCCGTGTGCTCTCGCCGAAGGTAGTACTTCTGTACTGGGCCGATTCGGGGAAGGTGTGCGGCTTCTCGGCGGCAGCGCACTTGCTGGTCGCAAGCAGGCTCATTGCAAAGACAGCCAAAGTCGTTACCAGGTGGATAGAACATGTTTTAGGTCGCATGAGTCCTCCATCGCGATCTAAAGCGGGCACGATTTTATGGTCTACAACAAGGGTTGCTCGGCGGCTAACGCCAGGGGGATGCGATTACCGAGCGAGCAATTGTACACCCGCGTGTCTACCCGCGTGAATGAGCACTGTGGAAATAAAGAATTCGCGGAATTCTGCTGAATCAAAGACCGCCAGATCCAATTTTGTCCGCCAACCGTCGCGCGGTTGCTGGATTGCTCGATCGAGGGTCGGTTTGACGTCCCGGCGCTGCGCGACCGTCCCCCGCGCAAGAGCCAAAGGGGCATGAACCGTGACAAGCCAGAGACGGCGAGCGGATCCCAAAAAGCGAAAAATCGTGGTGCTTGTGAACCCGTCCCGGTGTATGATCCCTATCCCTAGGATCGGGGGATCCCGGAGGAGAGTTGTGATGAAGTTCGCTGTTTCCATTCTGCTGCTGACAGTTTCCTGCGGCGTGACGATCGCGACCGCCCAAACCAATAACATTCCGCAGGTTCAACATGTGATCATTGTCATCCAGGAAAACCGCACCCCAGACAATATGTTTGGCAGCGACGCCTTCAGAAAATGGCACAAATTACCACTGGGCGCCGACCTTGTCCAGCAGGGCAAATGCTACGACACGTCTACCAAAACCGACGTAGAGATTCCTTTAACCCCTTGGACGCTGGACGCTTGCTTTGATCCCAATCACGGGCACGACCAGAACCCTCCCATCAACGATGCCTGGGTGGCAACTTACCGTAACGGAAACATGGACGGCGCCTGCAATACCTCCGTGATCAGACCGCATTGCGGTCCGAGCTGTCCCTTTGAAGGATATCAGTACTGTCCGCAATACACTTATGTTGACGATTCCACTGGAATCCTTCAGCCTTACTACGAGATCGCCGAACAGTACGGTTTCGCCAATTACATGTTTCAGACGAGCCAGGGCTCCAGCTTTACGGCGCACCAATTCCTACTCTCGGGAACTTCAGCGCCGGTCCGCAAAGACAACGATCCTGACCAATACTGGGAGTGGTTTGTAGCGGAAATCCCGCATGGCGTCGACATAACCGGGTGCGGGGCGACTGAGGGGGTCGCGGCTGCGCAAATCGATCCCGCCGGCAATGAATCCAACGGGTACACTCCTGATCCGCCGGTAAACAGCCCAGGGTTCCCCTGCTACGAGCACGACACGCTACCCGACCTGCTGGACGCCAACAAAGTCAGCTGGAAGTATTCCGGCGGAACAGCAGGCTTCCCCAAATCGATCTGGATCGCGCCTAACTCGATCCGTCATTTGTGCGGTACACCGGGCTTTGGTGGTTCGTGCCAGGGCGAGGAGTGGAACAACCATGTGGTGATCCCTCCGTACCCGCCAGTAGCGGGCTTGATGGCTCCCGTACTAACGGATCTGGAGAATTGCACTCTTCCCGGTGTGAGCTGGGTCATTCCCGACGGGAGTTACTCGGACCACGCGGGAGCCTCGGCCGATATTAAGGGTCCGACTTGGGTCGCGAGCATTGTGAACGCCGTCGGCGGCTACGATAATTCGGGCAAGCGATTGCCGACCCAGTGTAATTATTGGTCGAATACTGTCGTCCTCGTCACCTGGGACGACTGGGGTGGTTGGTACGACCACGTTCTGCCCTGGAATTGCCAACCCGGACCCAATGGGAGTTGCCAAGGATATTCCAATGACACGGGCGGCCAGTACGTTTATGGCTTCCGCGTGCCCTTGATGGTGGTCTCAGCTTATGCCAAAGAGGGATACATTTCGGGCGCGCTTCCTCCTTACGGCCCCGGTGAGGTTTTGCCCTACGTTCACGACTTCGGCAGCATCCTGAATTTCATCGAGTATGCCTTCGGACATCACGGGACTCCCCTGTCCTTTCCTGGGGCTCCGGGCATGGGAATCAGTCCTGCGTATCCTTACGCGGACTATCTGGCTCCCGATGCTCCTTTCAGCGATCACAACCTTACGCTGTACTCACTTTCCGATTTCTTCGACTTCGGCAAATCGCCGCGAAAGTTCCGGCCCATTGCGATTGCTGCTCCCTACCAGCAATACAACGCCAACTACTTTGAGAATTACGGATTGCACGTGGGAGACCATGCTCCTGCAGACCCCGATGACGATGCCATCGAAGACGAGGATTGAAGATCTGCGGACTGCATTAGCCGCTACTATCTTGTGGTGTCGGCGATCTTGCTCGTCACCCAATCGCCCGCTTCCCTCGTGCCCAAGGCTCCACCGATGTCTTGCGTGGTGCGCTTTTGTTGTACCGCTTCGAGTACGGCGGCTTCGATCTTCTTTGATTCTTCGTTTAGGCCCAGGTGTCCCAGCATCATCGCTGCGGTAAGGATTGCGCCAAATGGATTGGCCACATTTTTCCCTGCAATTGGTGGGGCTGATCCGTGGACCGGCTCGAACATCGAAGTCTTTCCCGGATGAATATTTCCGCTGGCGGCCATGCCCAGTCCGCCCTGCAGGCCGGCGGCGAGGTCGGTAATGATGTCCCCAAACATATTATTCGTGACCACGATGTCGAACTGGCGCGGGTCACGCACCATCTGCATGCAGAGCGCGTCTACGTACATGTGTTCGGGCCTGATCTGCGGATACTCGCCGGCCACTTCTTTGAAGACGCGCTGCCACAAGCCGCCCGCATAGGTCATGGCGTTAGACTTGTCGCACATGAGCACGCGCTTGCGCGGACTGCCGTCCAGCTTTGGGTGGCGTTCGGCGTATTCAAACGCAAAGCGAATTACGCGCTCCACGCCCTTGCGGCTATTGATGTCTTCCTGTATGGCAATTTCGTCGGGCGTGCCTTGTTTGAATACACCGCCCGCATCGGTGTAGACGCCCTCGGTATTTTCACGGATCACAACGAAGTCAATATGCTTCGGTTCGATGCCTTTGAGCGGGCACAGTGCGGCATCGAGCAGGCGCACCGGACGCAGGTTGGCGTAGAGATCCATTTTGAAGCGCATGCCCAGAAGGATTTCTTTGGCATGGATGTTGGAAGCGACACGAGGATCGCCAAAGGCACCCACCAGAATGGCATCGAAGTCGCGCTCCAGCACGGCGAAGCCGTCGGGCGGGACGGTGACGCCGTCGACCAGATAGCGGTCGGCACCCCAATCGAAGTGGGACGTTTCGACATCGGCGCCGGAGGCAGCAATCGCTTTGACGGCCTCAGGAATGACTTCTTTCCCAATGCCGTCTCCAGGAATAATTGCAATTCTTTTCTTTGGACTCACGCGCAGAAAAGGTAACACAGTCGCCGTGAGATTTGCTTAGATCGCCGGGGCGCGCAGTCTGGCGGGAAAGCACAGTCGCCGCGCGTGGTTTTAAACTGCCGAGCCCAAGAAACGCCTGATTGCGTCTCCTGGGCTCGGGGTTCGATCATTCGACAACGGGTTGGGAAACGGCGAGACGATTTATTTGCTATCGCCGTCGTGGTTTGTATCGGTCGCGACTGTCTTGGGAGTAGTGGCTTGCGCCTGGACTTGGGCTTGGGCCTGGGGACTCAACGTTACCTTGTCCTGTGGAACCGCCGCCTGCTGTGGTGCCGCATTCGGGCGTGGCGCAGCCTTGGTGACTGCTTCATTCTGGGCTGCGGACGAACTTTGCACTGGGTTCGTAATCATCAGTATCTCCCCTTCATATCAGTTATCGGCTGGCCCATCGGAAACTTTAGGTCGTGCCAGTCATTCCGTGGCTTGCGTGCCGGAACTTCGAAGGTGCGCTAAGACTAAGAATGTAAAGGGAGTCAGGTGGGGCTATCGAATCCGAGCCGCTTTCGCCTTGTATAATTGAAAGTGATTCTATGGCTTCCACTGTCTTTCACGGCAACCCGGCTTCCCCGCTGACGGATCTCGGGCACGTGCGTTCTGAGTTCGACGCGCTGCTGTCGGGTTGTGGGTGTTACGACCTGAGCTCCAGGGCAAAAATCGCGCTTACTGGCGGCGATCGAGTGCGCTGGCTCAATGGCATGGTCACGAATAATATCCGCGACCTTGCCATAGGACATGGCGTTTATGCTTTTCTGCTGAATCCGCAGGGGCATATTCTGGGGGATCTGTACGCCTACAATCGCGGCGACGCTTTGATGATCGACACCGATCAGTCCCAATCGGAAAAGTTGCTGGCGACCTTCGACCACTACATCATCATGGATGACGTCGAGGTCGCGGACGTGAGCGACAAGCTGAGCGCGATCGGGATCGTTGGGCCAAAATCGCGAGATGTGCTACGTGCCGTGGGATTTGAAATATCTAAGCTCGAGCCGTTGCAATTTGCAGATGCGACGTGGCGCGATGCCCGTGTGACCGTGGTACGCGGAGACAACGCGAGCGTCGAATCGTATGAGTTGTGGATAGCGTCCGACCAGGTAACAAGTCTTCGCGATGTGCTTACCAAGGCTGGCGCAGCGCCGGTCGGCACCGCTGCCTTGGAGTTAGTGCGTGTTGCGTCGGGGATTCCGCGTTACGGGCAGGACATTCGGGAGCGTGATTTGCCGCAGGAGACCGAGCAGCAGCGGGCGTTGCATTTCAGCAAGGGATGCTACATCGGGCAGGAAATCGTGGAGCGAATTCGCTCCCGTGGCAACGTGCATCGCAAGTTTACCGGGTTCGAGTTGGAAGGTGCGTTGCCCGCTGTGGGCACAAAGATTCAAGCCGATGGCCGGGATATCGGCGAGATTACAAGCGTCGCTTCCCTGCCCCTTGCCGGCGGCGAGCGTCCCGTGGCGCTGGGTTACATCCGGCGCGAACTCGCAGCTCCGGGCAAGCAATTTCAAGCGGGCAGCACACGGCTTACAATCGCGGCTCTGCCGTTTTCCGAAATATTCCAACGGGAAATCCTGTAAACATTGAAGGGACAATCTATGGCTGAAAAGAAGCAGGAAAGCTTTACCGTCACCGACCGACGGCTGTTCACGGCAGAAGGTGAGATTCGCGAGGAAGTTTCTCAGGAGGAAGTCTCCAGTGCGCCGCCCGCTCCGCAGTCCGCGCCAGCCGCGCCAGCAAACCTCGCTCCTTCGCCGCTCGAATCGGATGCCCCACCCGCTCCCACTGCCGCAGAGCAGAAGGAACAGGCGGATGCATATCAAAAATCCGCGAAAGAGCTGGACGCGCGAGTCGAGCTCAGCGGACATTCCACCAAAGAACTGGAGATGACTTTCGAGCGTTTCATGGCGTCGCTCTACATGTCTGCGATGCTGCAACTGGGACTGATGCATGAACAAGGCGGCCAGCCACGGGTTGACCTGATTGGAGCGCGCCAGACCATCGACACGCTCAGCCTTCTGTCTGAGAAAACCAAAGGCAACCTCACCAGCACCGAGGAAAACTTCCTGCAAAATTGTTTGTACGAACTTCGCATGGCTTACGTTGAAGTCACCAACGCCCTGGCCCGTCCGCCGCAGGCACCGGCCTCGAGTGCCGCAGCCATCAAGCGATGAAAGCTACGCTCACGGTTCTGGGCAGTGGCACATCCATGGGCGTGCCGACTATCGGCTGCGACTGTGCCGTGTGCCACTCTTCCGATCCGCATGACCGCCGTACCCGGCCCTCTATCTTGGTCGAATTTGGTGGCAAGACCGTGCTCATCGACGCCACCCCTGATTTCCGCGAACAGGCCATCCGCGAACACATCCGCGAACTTGACGCCGTGCTCTTCACCCACAGCCATGCCGATCACATCCTTGGTATTGATGATTTGCGGCCGCTCAGCTTTCGTCACAAACCCAACAAGCTCCCACTCTATGCGCGGCCTGCAGCCGCAGATTTTATTCGCAGCACGTTCCGCTACATTTTCGACGCCGACTACAAATACGGTGGACTGGCTCAGGTCGAGCTTAAGTCATTTGACGGACCAATTAATCTGTTCGGCGCTCGCTTCGAGCCGATCACGGTGATCCACGGTGAGACCGAGATTGATGGCTTTCGCTTTGGCAGTGCAGCTTATCTGACCGATCACAGCAGCGTGCCTGAAGCCTCGTTCGCGAAACTACAGAATCTGGACATTCTTTTTCTGGATGCGCTGCGACACATTCCGCATCCCACGCATTCCACGGTCGAGAACTCATTGCGTATCGTCGAGCGGCTCAAACCCAAGCGCGCTTTTTTTACCCATATTTGCCACGATTTGCCTCATGACGCAACCAATGCTTCGCTGCCGCCAAACGTGCAGCTTTCTTGCGACGGGATGAAGCTGGAGTTCGAGATTTAGATGGCGTGGGGCGGGCGCCCTCGCCCGCGGATTTCAACATTCGTATCTGTCGTGGGATTTCGGTTGGAACGGTTGCGGCCGTGGGCCCGCACGACCCAAGCAATGCAGATTGTTCATAAACTCGAAGATATTCCTGCCGGCTTTGGCCCCACGCTGTTGAGTGTGGGTAACTTTGACGGCGTGCATCGCGCCCATACGCGGGTACTGGCGAACATCGTGTCGCGGGCGAGGGAGCAAGGACGAAGGTCCGTGGCCGTCACTTTCGAGCCGCATCCGGTGCGCATCCTGAGACCTGACGCTGGACTCAAGCTGCTTACACCTACTTCCGAAAAGTTGCGCCTGCTCGAGGCCACGGGCGTCGATGCGGTTCTCCTGCTCCCTTTTACGCGCGATCTCTCTCTTATGACGCCGCGAGATTTCGCGCATGACATTCTGAAAAACAGCCTACAAGCTCGTGAGGTACACGAAGGCTACAACTTCCATTTCGGCAACAAAGCGGCAGGCGACATTAGTCTGCTTGAAGAGTTGGGTCGCGAGATGGATTTCGAGGTGAAGGCTTATCCGGAATTACGGCTGCGGGGCGAGCCGGTTTCGAGCACTCAAATTCGCAAACTGCTCGCCAACGGACGAGTAAGCCGTGCGCGCCATCTGCTCGCGCGACCGTTCAGTATTCTGTCGACTGCCGGCCGCGGACGTGGTTACGGCTCCAAATACACTGTTCCCACCATAAACCTGAGTCGGTATGACGAGCATGTTCCTGGCGATGGGGTTTACATTACCCGCACGCGCGTGGGTGCGGAGTGCTTCGATTCAGTAACCAACGTCGGAAACCGTCCGACGTTCGGGGCTGAGTCTTTCGCCATCGAAACTCACCTGCTCAACTTTCATCCCATCGAACTAAAGCCGGAGACAGAAGTCGAAATTCACTTTCTGCAGAGGCTTCGTGACGAAATAAAGTTCCCCTCAGTGGAAGCTTTGCGCGAGCAGATCGGTAAGGACGTGAGGAAGGCTCGACGCTATTTTCATTGGTTGCGATTAAGGGATCGAGCGAAGGCTTAGCTCTCGATGGAATCTAGTGAGGCAGATAACCATCTTCCATGGGAAGCTTGCCATCGACCCTCACGACGTTAACCTGGTCGTTGATGGAGCGGACATCGACCAGGCCCACCGCACCTGGCATAGTCTCTACCACCTTGAGCACATCGTCGTCGGAATCAACCATAGTGATCGATCCTTGGTGAACTGCGATAAACGACTTCAGCTCGCTCGAAGACATCTTGCTCAGCCGTTCCAGGGTGCTCAATTCCCCGCTTGAATTCTTGTGCAGGACAAGAATCACATCCTTGTCATCGTGCCACTTCTTCACTTCCAAACGAAATATCTTGGACAAGTGCGCCGAACTGACTGCGCCGACGCTGTTGTCTTTGTTTACGACAACGGCCATATGATGCGCGAAGCAAGGAAGCAGCGAGCACAGCATGAAGGCAACCAGACAGCCGATGCGAGTACGCTTCATAGAAAAACTCCACCCCAAATAGTAAGCAAACACCTGCCTAAAGCATCCCGCGTCTGCCGGTAAAAACCTAGTCTAAAACTGTCAGCTTTGGTTACCTTGGTGACCTGCTTGACTTCATTCCATGGGCTCGACCAAGGTAATGTCTTCATGCAGTTTCCGATCGGGCACTTGCACCACGACAATCGCGACCAGAACGAGCACGATTCCGACCGTCTGCAGCGGCTTCATCAGTTCGCCTAAGGTGACGGCGGCAATCACAATCGAGAACACAGGTTCCAAACAGCTGACTACGATGGCGCGGGTTGGCTCCAGATGTTGCAGCCCGGCAAAGTAAAGCGAAAAAGGCGCAAGTACTGAGATCAACGAAAATACGAGCAGGAATAACCACTGGCCCCCGGAGTAATGCGCGGCCACGATTTTCCATGGCGGGTTCACCACGATCCAAAACAGCGAGGCGCTCAAGATGACATACAACAGTACGATCCAGCGATCATAGCGGGCAAGGATGCTGTGGCCACCGATGTTGTAAAAAGCGAAGGAAAAAGCCGCCCCGAGCGCTGCCAAAACTCCGATCGCATCCAGCCGGAAACCTCCCGACCCGAATATTCCTATTACGAGCGCAATCCCTGTCACTGCCAGTGCCACCGCCACCACTCGCTGCATGGTCGGCTTCTGTAGTCCGCGCGCCACGGTGTAAAGCAAGACTAGAATTGGCGCCGTGTATTGCAGGATGATGGCGGTAGCAACGTTCGTTCTTTGGATGGCGAGGTAATACAAGTAATTGGAAGCTGCGACGCCAAGAATTCCCAGCACAAACATCCGTCGAAGATCGGCGAAGGGTAGCCGCAATCGATTCCAGCCGCGCAGCAATACCAGCGCGAACAGAAGGATAATGAAAGAAAACGTGGTGCGGCTTTGCGACAGGATTAGGGGATCGATGGGCCGAAGTGTTTGTCCCCTGGGCAAAAGCCGGCCAGTAAATGCGGCTCGCCCAAGAGTCGCCGCTACGCCCCACAAAAACGCGGCGCTGGCGATGTATAGATATCCGCGGACGGGATGCGCTCGCCTGGGCAATGAATAATAGACACCTTTTATTTTTCCGTGTATTCGATCACGTAGCTGATCTTAGCCGTCTTGTTCAGCATTGCTGCAACCGAACAATACTTTTCTTCGGAAAGCCGCACTGCGTCTTCGACCGCCTTGCGCGAGACCTTCCCCCCTATTCGATAGACCAGCCGGATCTCGGTGTACACAGTGGGCGGAGTGGCAGCCCGATCTCCTTCGGCCCGAACCTCGATGCTGGTAAAAGGCTCGCGCTTTTTCGCCAAGATGCTGGCAACGTCGTAACCTGTGCACGCGCACAATCCGATCAACACCAATTCCATAGGGCTGCTGCCGGTTTTGCTGTCGCCGTCGACGACAACGCCGTGACCGCTGCTCGCCTGCCCGAGGAAACGATGGTTGTCAGTCCAGATTGCTTTTGCTTCAATCATTGCGGCTCCATACGTTTATTATTCGATGTCCAATCTACGACTGCGCTTCTTCTTCCGTCCGTGACGCGGCAACCCGGAAACAGCTCATCGAGAAGCGTTGTGGCCGGGGATCACCAGCACCTTGCCGCGCGGGTCAGATTCCAATGCGCGATAGGCTTCGACCACGTCATCGAGCGAAAATCGCCCTGCGATCTCGCTGACAACCGCGGGCCGTTTTGCGGCTAGGGTCAATGCTTGCGAAATCAGGCCGGCAAACTCGTGCGTTCCTTCGACCCAGCGCATGCCGTTGTACTTGGTCACAAAAACAGAGCCGGGAAAAAGTTCGTTCAAATCGAAAGCAGGCACCGGGCCAGAGAGTTCGCCATAGTTAATCAGGCAGCCACGGGGCGCCAGCATCTGCAGACTGGTTTGAAAAGTGGTTGCCCCAATCGGGTCGAAAATGGCGTCTGCTCCGCGCCCTTTAGTATGGGCGCGCACCGCATCGCGTACGTCCTCGGTGGAGCGGTCGATCACATGAATCGCCCCCGCGGCCCGTACCGCGTCCACGCGACCGCCGCTGGCGATGCCAATCACGTTCACTCCGCGATCAGCCAGCAGGGCGACGAGCATCCGGCCAACCGCACCGGCCGCACCCCACACCACAGCCGTCGATCCTTTCTGCAGCGGCCAGACGCGCACGAGGCCTCCGGCAGTGAGCCCTGCCACGGCTACACAAGCAGCCTGCTCTAAGCTGAGCTCTTCGGGGATCGCCACGACCATGGAACTCGGAACTACCAAAAAGGTCGCGCACGATCCGAGAACCGCGGCCCAGCACACTCGCGTGCCCGAAGAGATGGTCACCTCTGGTCCGGTGGTCAGCACTGTCCCCGCACCTTCGCCTCCCAGAGAAAAGGGGAACGGCACGCGCACCGCGTAGGAACCGGAACGAATCAACGTTTCCGCGTGGTTGAGGCCGACCGCTTCAACCCGCACCAGCACTTCCCCAGCTTCTAAAGGGGGTAGCTGCTCAAGGCCGACTTCAATGACTTCCGGACCGCCTGGACGCAGCGCGCGAGCCACCCGGCGCTCAGTAACTTTCATCACGAGATCCTATCGAGGCTCGGCATGCGATCTTTGAATTTACGAGACCTATGCGAACCGCACCTTCACATCTGGGCCTTTTTCCAAGTGGATGCTGTCGATGAATCGCACTTTCCCAGTGCGATAAGTCAGGATCACCGACGAAGTTCGGGTGCCTTCCCCGAAGAAGCGGACTCCTTTCAGCAACGCACCCTCGGTGACGCCAGTAGCTGCGAAAATCAATTGCTTGCCCGGAGCCAGGTCTTCCGCCTCGTAAATTTTATTCTTATCCTTGATCCCCATGCGAGCCACGCGCTCTTCCAACTCAGGCTTGTCGACCACCAGGCGCCCCAGCATGTAACCGTTTAAGCAGCGAATTGCGGCAGCGGTGATCACTCCTTCGGGAGCCCCGCCCGAACCCATAACCGCGTGTACCCCCGTGCCAATGACTGCAGCTGCGATACCGGCGGAGAGATCGCCATCTCCGATCAGCCGAATACGGGCGCCAGCCGCGCGGATGTCGGCAATCAGCTTTTCGTGGCGCGGGCGATCCAGCACAATAACGACCAGATCCTCAACATCGCGGTCCATTCGTTTGGCAATGTTCTTAAGATTGTCGGCCACCGGTGCATCCAGATCCACAGCATCTTTGCAAGAAGGGCCGACGACAATTTTTTCCATATAGCAGTCGGGAGCGTTCAGCAGTCCGCCGCGTTCGGAAGCCGCCAGCACGGTGATGGAGCCGGGTGCCCCCGTGGCGCAAAGATTCGTTCCTTCAAGAGGGTCGACGGCAATGTCGACCTCGGGCACTTCGCGTCCATCAGGAAATTCCGCGCCGACCTTTTCCCCGATGTAGAGCATGGGAGCTTCGTCGCGCTCACCCTCGCCGATCACAATCGTTCCGCGCATAGGGATGGCGTCCATGGTTTGGCGCATGGCCTCGGTGGCCACCTGGTCCGACAGTTTGCGCTCGCCTTGCCCCATGGTGCGAGCCGAAGCGATGGCCGCAGTTTCCACCACACGCAAGAATTTCGAAGCCAGATCGCTTTCGATGTTTTGACCGAAACTCCTGACTTTGCCCTCGGGCCGCGTTTGACTAGCCATAAAAAGCCTCCAAAACAACCGGACAGAGACTATAGCGCGAAGCCGGGCGGAAGGGAAAGCTCTTGCAAGTGCGGAACAAGGGGCGAACATCTGGCCGAGGCAGACGAACACTGATAAAATCGCTTAGTCACCTAGTTCGTTTCCTCACGCGTGGGGCTATAGCTCAGTTGGGAGAGCGCATCGTTCGCAACGATGAGGTCGTCGGTTCGAGCCCGACTAGCTCCACCATTGTTCGATCATCAATTAACCTGAAATTCATCTGACCTTTATCGGCCAATCCGAATCTAAGAAGCTAGCCTGTAGAAAAGAGGGTTGTCATGTCTGCTCTAGCTCCTATAGAAGCCGCACAGCTGCCTTCGTCGAATCGACCGCCTTCTGCCCATGAGTTACCCCGGATGGATGCGTACTGGCGCGCAGCCAATTATCTTTCCGTCGGCCAAATTTACCTGTTGGAGAATCCCCTCCTTCGTGAGGCTTTGAAGATTGAGCATGTGAAACCACGGCTCTTGGGTCACTGGGCACCACTCCCGGGCTCAATTTCGTCTACGTTCATTTCAACCGGAATATTCTACATTCACGAGCACGGAGATGACATGCGGGAAATCGCAAATTGGACCTGGCCCTACTGATGAATATCCTCGTGCTGAATTCTGGTTCCAGCAGCCAGAAGAGCTGTCTGTACGAGATTGGCGACTCCGTTCCGGACGACCCTCCTGCTTGTGTGTGGGAAGGCAAAATCGAGTGGGAGGGCGTAGTTGCTGAAGTGTCCGTCAAGAATGCGAAGGGAGTCGCACGCAAAGCTCGCATCAATATTACTTCGCGCGCCCACGCCATCGAGCACTTGCTTGGTGCGCTTTGGAAGGGCGATGCTCGCGCCGTTTCCGCGCCTTCTGAGATTGATGTTGTCGGGCACCGCGTCGTCCACGGCGGTCCTCACTACGAAGAGCCAGTATTTATTACACCCGAAGTCAAATCGGCGATCGCCAAGGTTTCCGCCTTTGCCCCGCTTCACAATCGCGCCGAATTGGAAGGCATGGAGATCATTGAGAAGTTGCTCGGACCAGTGCCGCAGATTGCCGTCTTCGATACTGGCTTCCATCGTAAAATGCCGCTGGCTGCGATCGTTTATCCGGGTCCCTATGAATGGTTTTCGGACGGCATTCACCGCTATGGTTTTCATGGCATCAACCATCAATACTGCGCCAGTCGTGCGGCACGGTTGCTTGGCAGGGATTCTCATTCCCTGAAGGTCGTGAGCTGTCACCTGGGCAACGGATGTTCTTTGGCCGCCATTCGAGGCGGTCGCAGCGTGGACACGACCATGGGCTTCACGCCGCTCGACGGGTTGATGATGGGCACTCGGTCCGGGTCGGTCGATCCCAGCATTCTGACTTACCTCATGCGCCAGAGGGGAACCTCAGCTCAGCGGCTGGATGAGATCTTGAATAAGGAATCGGGGCTGCTCGGAATCTCCGGACTTTCGGCCGACATGCGGCAGATTCTCGCGGCGATCAAGAATGGTCACGAACGCGCCAAGCTTGCGTTTGATATTTACATTCATCGCCTGCGATGCGGTATCGGCGCGATGGTTGCTGCGCTCGGTGGCTTCGACGCTCTCATATTCACCGCTGGCGTCGGCGAAAACTCTCCGGAAGTGCGCTCCGCGACCTGTGAGACTTTTGGCTATCTCGGCGTGAAGCTTGATCCTGAAACAAACCAAAAGCCTGTTCTCGACCAGGACATCGCCGCGACTGATTCATCGGTTCGCGTGCTGGTTATTCGCGCGCAGGAAGACTGGGCAATTGCCCAGCAGTGTTGGGCCCTTCAAGGCCGACACGCGTCTCGTCAGAGCTAACGCGTATAGAGATGCTATGGACTTCCCTGAGGCGCAAATCGCACTTTTAGCGTCTTGATCTCATACGGCTTGGTATGCACGGTGACGGCGTCGTTGTGTACGGCAAGATCGGCAATCGGCCTTTCCATGAGATCGGTTTCTGACGCCGACTGCGCTCCCGGTGGAAGCTCTAGTTTTACATCCGCCTCTTTCCCTGCCCACTCGTAGAAGCGCAAAACAAGAGAATCATCGTCTTCTGATTTCTTGATCGCAGTGAGCACTACGTCTTCCGATTCAACTTGTACGAATGAATGTTGGCTCGGAAGCGTTCCCTCATGCTTCTGCGAGGGCACCGCGAGCAGCTTGTAATTCAGTTCGTAGCCGCGGCGCACGGTCTGCGCGTCCCGCCAAGTTCCGCCATGCGGATACAACGAGTAAGTGAACTCGTGATGGCCTTCGTCGGCGTGTGGATCGGGCCACTCCGGCGAACGCAGCAATGACAGGCGAAGGACATTACCCTTCACGTCGTATCCGTACTTGCTGTCGTTCAGCAGACTAAAACCGTGTTTGGTGTCAGAGAGATCCGCCCAGCGCTGCGCCGGGACTTCAAACTTCGCCTGTTCGGCTGGCGTATTCCGCGTGGTCGGACGTTCGATCGACCCGTAGGGAATTTCAAACGTAGCCTTGTCGCTGTGGGCGCTCAAAGGGAATGCCACTTTTAGCAAAATGTGTTTCTCGTGCCACTCCGCCTGCATCTTCACGTCGACGCGCGGAACCCCGGCATACATGGTTATGTCCTGGATGAACGTGGAGTTCTGGAAATGCTTTTTTACACGAATCACAGCGCGCAGTGGCCCACCCTCGACAAGCGTCACTTCGTCAGCTTTATCCAAATCCCAATGCTGTTTTGCGAAATCCGCGTCGATGTTCCACGCATCCCAACGTTTAGGCTTATCGTAGAACGCCTGCAAAAGATTGCCGCAAGCAAATGTCGTCGGGCCGCCGCTATCAGTTTCGGCGGGAGCAAGCGCTTCGGTCTGATTTCGCAGATCAAAAAGGCTGGTGACGCAACCGGTGTGCGGATCGACCTTGACTCGGAGGTAGCTATTACTGAGCATGCCGCTCGTCCCGCTTACAACCTGCGAAATTCCGACGAGCCGAGACTTCCCTGCCGAGCGAACGAAGTAGGTTTCGTAACCAAGAGCCGGCACATTCGCCGCGAGGAGAAGCAGCCGCGCTCTATGGGTGGCCCCATCCACTGAGAGAAGTTTAGACTCAACCTGTTGGCCTACCGCGTTAACCACTTCAATCTGCTTAGTCGGGCCAGGCAGTTGAACTTCGACCTCGATCACTTCCGTCCGTGGCCAGGACAGCGAATTGAAAACCACAACTGGCACGCCTTCCCCTTGCGTGTTGATGTGAGCCAGAATCTCATCGAGCGCGCCATTCGTGATCTCTTTCGCCGAACGGGCGACGTCTTCCAGATTTCGTTTAGCATCGAGATAGTTCGCCGCGATTCCAGAGCCGGGCATCACGTCGTGAAAGTGATCGAACAGCAGATTCCTCCAGGCGAGCTCGAACTGATCTTGCGCATACGGATGGCCGAAGAGCGAAGCCAGCGACGCATACTTCTCCGCGTCGAGCATCAGTTCCTCATCGTGCCGAATTCGTTGTTTCGTGTCCGCCTGCGATGTGTAAACGCCACGGTGATACTCGAAGTAAAGTTCGTCCTTCCATGTGGGCACTTTCAGGTTTGGAAGTTCCTGGTTCAGGTCGGCGAAGAACTCTTTCGCGGTACTGAAGTCAATCTTCGGAAAAACGGTATTCGGATCACGAAGGCGATCAGCCCGGTCGAGCATCGTGCGGGTCGGTCCGCCGCCATGGTCGCCGATTCCGTACAAGTAAAGCATCTGCGGGGAATGGGTGAGTTTCGTCCCGTAAATCAGCGGAGCATAGACGGACAAGTCCCTCGTCATCTGCTCGGGGTTGAAGTCGTTGGCGTATTCGTGTGGAAAGTACGTGAGCAAGCGGCTCCCATCAGGCGCTTCCCACCAGAACAGCCGGTAGGGAAACTTGGTGTAATCCGTGGCCCATAGCAGCTTGCTGGTCACGAAATAATCGATGCCGGACTTCTTGTAGATTTGCGGAAGCTGCCAGTTGTATCCAAAGGAATCCGGGTTCCAGCCGATCTTGATGTCAGCTCCAAAGTTCTTCTGAAAATATCGTTTACCGACAAGAATCTGCCGCACCAGCGACTCGCCGTCCGGCATATTCAGATCGGGCTCGACCCACATACCACCGATCACTTCCCAGCGTCCCTCTTTGACCCGCTGCTTGATCTGCTCGAACATGGCAGGGTACTTTTCTTGCATCCATTCGTAGGTTCGCGCCGACGACATGGTGAACTTGAAATCGGGATACTCGCGCATCAAATCAAGAACGCTTTGAAAGGTATTGCGCACGACTTCGACAGTTTCCGTCCACGGCCACAGCCAGGCCATGTCGATATGCGAGTTCCCGACCGCACGAACCGTAAACTGTTTCAGCCACGGATTCAACGCTTGCAGTTTCTCTTGCGCCTGGCGCAGCGAGGCGTCGAAGCCAGCCTGGTCATTCTTCTCAAGCGGCGAAAAATCGATGGCTTTAACCGCAGCATCAATTTGCCCCTCGCGTTGCGTCCTGCCTTCTTCATATGCCGCAATCATCGGGCGCGCCGCCAGGATTTCCATTCGCAGCATCGCCGGGTCGGGCCGGCCTGCGGCCGGTTCCATGGTCAACTGTGCGTGATGAAACTCCGTCTCGACTTCCGGCGCATCGATCCGTACCGCGATAAGAAACTTTTGTCCAGGCTGCGCGTTTTCGCTGAGCGGAATCGGCTGCTGCATGTCGTCGTCTCCGCGCGACACCAGTGATCCGTTGGAGAAGACTGCGATCGTGACCGGACCTTTGTTGTTCCAATTGAGGTCAAACCGGAGGTCCAATTTCACGCGAGCGCCCGGCACGGCATAACCGTCGATCTTTTCCGGAAATTCGACCCAGCGGCGCAGCACGCGAGACCCACTCGACCATTTGTCTCCGACTCGCATTGTTTCCCAGGTCGAATCATCCAAGGACGGATCCTCCGGATGCGCCACATCCGCGTGGAATCGCCAATCAGTCAGAGGCAAAGTGGTCAGCGTTTGCAGCCGATCCAATGTTGCCTTATAAGGATCGGTTGCGTTCTGGCTGAGAGATGCTGGTTGAGCAGACACTGATCTAAGAGCTACGAATGCGAGGACTGCACACACGATCCATCGCTTCACCGAAAGTTCCTCCCTCTGAATAATGAAGGAATAGGGTACTCGCCTCGATTGGATCTTGCCAGCAGTTCCCTAGCCGCCGGCAATTGCCCCGATGATCAAAAGCGGCTCTGCCCCCGACGCGACCGTATCAGGGAGCGGAGCATCCGGCGATTGGTGGGAGAGATCTTCCTCGCAAGCGAAGAAGCGTAAGAATGGACGGCGCTGCAGGGTGACGTGGTCGCGAATAGTCCCACGGAGCATGGGATAGCGGGCCTCGAGCGCGTCGACAACCGAGCGCTGCGTGACGGGACCTTGAACGTTGAGCTCGACTTCGACCTCGACTTGCGCCAAGGTTCGCAGATGCTGCGGGAGCATGACTCGAACCATACTTAGACTCGTCTCGAAGGATGAATTCTGCACAATTCGATTAGATGCTCAGGTAAAATAAGCCGACGGCTTCCCTTCAAGATGTGACGGGCAATCCATCTGGAAGGAGACACTGCCGTGAAAAACGAATTTTTCTTTGAACCAAGCAGCAAGCGTCGCCGAGGATTCCCGTCCGAGACGAAAGTCAAGCGCGGCTTTCCGCGTCGTTCATAGGGAAAAAGAGCTCTTCGAGAAGCTGGGCAGGAATGATCTCTGTCCATGCGGCTCCGGCCGCAAGTTTCAAGAAGTGCTGTATGCCAACGGGGCATTACGACGGCCACAACGTAAACATTACCAGAGGTAGCCAACAATGGGCACGGGCGTTGAAAACCGTGCCCATTTAAACATGGTCTTAATCCAATCACGACAACGTCTGGACCTCGACCGAAAGCACAGCCGGTAAATCCCGGACGATCGGTGACCAACTTTCTCCTGCATCGGCCGAGGCGTAGACCTG
Source organism: uncultured Acidobacteriota bacterium (assembly GCA_963762385.1). Lineage (GTDB taxonomy): Bacteria > Acidobacteriota > Terriglobia > Terriglobales > Acidobacteriaceae > JABDBE01. The sequence goes on from CAVXKN010000006.1 coordinate 236,613, forward strand.
CCCGCCGCTGGTGCCGAAATAAATGCCGCATTTATCGAGCGAGTCGACAGCCATGGCGTCGCGCAGCACGTTCACATAGCAATCTTTTTGCGGCAGACCGTTGGTCAGCGGCTCCCACTCGTTTCCGCCGGTGCGGCTGCGGTAGACGCGCAGTTTGCCCTCGTGCACATAGTGTTCGGAGTCGCTCTTGATCGGGACTACGTAAATCGTTTCCGGCTCGTGTGCATGAACGTCAATCGCGAAGCCAAAGTCAGTCGGCAGGTTTCCGCTGACTTCGTGCCACGTATCCCCGGCGTTATCGCTGCGCATCACGTCCCAGTGCTTCTGCATAAAGAGCACGCCGGGGCGCTTCGGATTCATGGCCACGTGGTGAACGCAGTGGCCGATTTCGGCATTCGGATCAGGAATGTATTGGGAACGCAGCCCACGATTGATCGGCTTCCAACTCCTTCCGCCGTCGTCGGTACGAAACGCTCCCGCAGCCGAGATAGCGATCCACATCCGCTGTGGGTTGCTGGGATCGAGAATGATCGTGTGCAGGCACATGCCGCCGGCGCCTGGCTGCCACTTAGGACCAGTACCGTGTCCGCGCAGGCCGGAGAGTTCCTGCCAGTTCTCGCCGCCATCCGTCGAACGAAATAACGCGGCGTCTTCCACCCCTGCATAAACCGTGTTGGGATCGGTGAGCGACGGTTCCATATGCCACACTCGCTTGAACTCCCACGGGTGTTGCGTGCCGTCGTACCACTGATGCGTGGTCAGCGCCTTGCCGGTTTCGTCAGAGCTGTCGTAGACGAATTTATTGCTCGCAGCTTTCGGAGGGCCTGGTGCGGGCGTCTCTCCGGGTGGGGTTCCGGGTTGATGCCAGGTCTTGCCACCATCGTTGGAGCGTTGAATGATTTGCCCAAACCAACCGCTTGTCTGCGAAGCGTACAGTCGATTGGGGTCAGCGGGCGATCCCTTCACGTGATAAATCTCCCAACCGGCAAAGTGTGGCCCACTGATATCCCAATTCTCGCGCTTGCCATCGGATGTCAGAACGAACGCGCCTTTGCGCGTGCCAACCAGAACCCGTACCTTACTCATTCACTCCTCCCTTATGTTCAGTTAGGTTTAGTCGCCTCGATAAGCTCGCTTTAAACCCTCAATATCAATCTTGGTCATTTGCAGCATAGCCTTGAAAACTCGTTGCGACTTCGCCGGATCCTTGTCGCTCATCAGCTCCACCAAATGCCTTGGGAATAATTTGCCACGACGCGCCGAATTTGTCTTGCAGCCATCCGCATCGCACTTCTTTCCCGCCAGCTGAAAGCTTCTCCCACAACTCATCTACTTCCGCTTGCGTCTCGCAATTCACAAAGAACGATATGGCAGGCGAAAAAGTGTACTGCGGACCGCCGTTCAGTGCTATGAATTCTTGGCCTTCGAGTTGAAAAGTAACCGTCATCGCGGCTCGCAAAGGCCCCGTTTTCGGTTCCCGGCCCTCCGATTCGCATCCAGTCATCGAGATTCTCCACGAAGAAGTTCTTGAAGAACCAATCGCGTGCCTGGCGGAGCTTGGCTTCGCGCCGCATGTCGTAAACTTGCAAGTGAAGTTGCGCTTGTTCGTGCGTGGGTTTCGTTTCCATGGTCGTTATCTCCTTATTTTTTCCCTTGTTCCCTGTGATTAACAATGTTGCGCTTCGCTTTCATAGTTCAGCTCTTGCCTTCCGAATTTCGCTTCTTGTTGTGATTCTGGTTTCGAACTTCGCAAGGGAATGAGCGACCGCAATCGGTCATCGCGCAAGTACAGTCCTGCCCAGACCAGCACACCGAATCCCGCAGGAAACAAGAACGATGGATCCCGCTGGCGCACATGAGTAGCAATGGCGCCGCCAAGGTACCCGTTAACAAGATGGCTCCAAGGACAGAGGTGCGAGGAATCGTGTAAGTAATGACGCACGCGAGCAGAATGACCGCGATTGGAAAAATAAGACCTACAGGATATCCAAGCCGAACAGTTCCCTCCACTGCCGGAGCCAGTTTCATCAGATTGGCGGCGGCGCCAAAGAGCAGGAACGCGACCACCACGGCGCTAATGATGCGTCCGACCCAGAGCTTATTTTTCGAGGCGGGAACCGTTTGAGCCATCGCTTGCATTTCTTCCTCCCACAATCCGTGAACTCAGCTGACGAAGGGCTTACCGCTCGGTCGAGTGACAACACGAAGCTTCATTCTTAGCCGAGATATATCCGCCGGTCGCATCGACAAAGCCGCCAGCCCCGTACTTATCGTGGTGCCGAACCCAGTCGGCGAGAGTAAAGTTGGGCCCGGTCTCGTTCCGGCCCTTCGGCGTAATATCGAGGTACATGTACGCGCCCAGCACTTCCTCGTTACCCCGCCCATAACAGGAATAGGTATGGAAGATGTTGCCGTCCGCATCTTTGTAGAAGACGCTCATGCCGGCAAGTTCCTCAATCGAGGCATCAGTCAAGCGGTAGTTGTAGAAAACCTTACCCGTCGCCAACTCGGCTTCGGTGAACGAGACGTGATAATCGAAATTGAAATCGCTGGCGTAAGACGACACCCAGCTGAAACGCCAGCCCATGCGCTTCTTGAAAGCTTCCAGTAACGGCAAAGGCGCGCGCGAAACTGCAACAAAGGTCACATCGTGTTGCGCCAGGTGCTGATTAGGGCCGTCGACTTGGTCAGCCAGGAACGAGCAGCCCACGCATCCTTCACCCAATTCCTTTCTCCACATGAAGTGATAGACGATCAATTGACTGCGTCCGTCGAAAAGTTCGGCGAGCGTCTTCTTGCCGTTCGGCGTGTCGAAGAAATATTCCTTATCGACCTTTACCCAGGGCAGTTCGCGTCGCCTGGCGCTGAGCGCATCGCGCGCCCGGGTCAGTGCCTTTTCTTCGGCCAGCAGGTTCTGGCGAGCGGCAAGCCACTCAGCTCGTGACACAACTTTCGGATGTTCTAACGTCGTTGTTGTCATCTCGAATTCTCCTTAGATTTGCTGTGTGCGGAACTTTTTCAGAGCTACCCTTGGCACGAATCATTTTCACGATCAGGCCGGTCACGCCGCCCGCCCAGCTTACGCTGGTGACGATCAGGGCCGCGGTTGTCATGCAGACCGGACACATCGCTCCTCTCTCGGCTTTCTACACCTTCGGTAGGTTCGGAAGCTCCACCACCGGCCGAATCTCAACCGTGCCTTTGCGCACGCCTGGAATGCGGCCGGCAATGTCGATGGCCTCGTCGAGGTCCTTCGCTTCGACCATGTAATACCCGCCAAGTTGTTCACGTGTCTCCGCGAACGGACCATCGGTCACCAGCCGCTTGCCATTGCGCACTTGAACGCTGGTCGCAGTCGACACCGGCTGCAGCGGCGAGGCCCCCAAGAACTTCCCATCGGCTGTGAGCGCGTGCGAAAGCTCGGTTGACTCCGCATAGCAGTGCTGTCGCTCGGCCTCGGTCCAGGCATTTTCGTCGGCGTAGATCAGTAACATATATTTCATTTGTGCTCCTCAATCAGCTAGTCGAACAGCGAGCGGTGAAATCGACAACCTTCACGTCATCGGCGCGTACCAGAGTAGTATGTTGCCGTTGCCGAAGGTCCTCGTCTTCGCCAGCTTCAGAGCCAACGTCTCTGCGATGCCGTCAAACATCGTCCTTCCCTGCCCGAGAACAACCGGATTCAACACGATCTGGTATTCGTCGATCAAACCCGCCTGCGCCAATTGCGCAACGATTTGGCCGCTTCCCAGAATCACCATATCCATTCCAACTTGGTTCCGCAGCTTGCGTACTTCCGCGGCAAGGTCTCGCTTCACCAACGTAGTATTGTTCCACGGCGCGCTATCCAGGGTTCTTGAAAACACAACCTTCGGAAGATTGTTCATTCGCTCGGCCACCAGAGGATCTTGCTTGATCGCGTCCGCCGTCTGCCAGTAGCTTGCCATCAACTCATAAGTAACTCGGCCAAACACGAGCACGCCGCCAGCGATGGCATTCTCCAAAACGAACGCCGTGAACTCCGGATCCATTTTTCCTTTGAACCAACTGATGTCGCCGTCCTTGCCCACAAAGTAACCATCCAGCGTGACATTGTTGAAAACGATTAACTTCCGCATGTTTATTTCTTCCCCCCCAGCTGCGCACGAAGACGCTGGTCTCTCTCCTTGATCTCAGGTGTGCAAGCCGCGCCAAAATCCTCGATCTCGTAAATCGGCCGAATTTCGATTTCGACACCGCCTCCGAAAGGACTGCGCTTGAGCCATTCAATCGCCTCCTCCATTGATTTCGCCTGCCACAGCCAGAAACCGGCGATCAGCTCCTTGGTCTCTGCGAAAGGTCCGTCGATCACGGTCGGCTTCGGTCCGGAAAACTTAACCCGTTTGCCTTTGGAACTGGGCTGGAGTCCCTCGGCCGCGAGCATCACGCCAGCCTTGACCAGTTCTTCATTGTATTTTCCCATTGCGTTGAGAATCTCTTTGTTGGGAAGAACGCCTGCCTCCGAATCTTTATTGGCCTTGACGATCACCATGAATCGCATTCTTATGTCTCCTGAATGGTTTGACTTCCGTACCTCGTTCTTGGCTTCCATGAGTAAATCGAACGGCGACCCGCCAAATCGACACTCGCGAGAAAATATATTTACAATCAGGCATGGCGACCGACGTTACCCAGGCCGTTGAAGAAGTTTACCGCTCCGACTGGGGCCGCATCGTGGCTACTTTGATTGGGCTGGTGGGTGACTTCGATCTAGCGGAAGAGGCTGCGCAAGAAGCATTTACGGCCGCTGTCGATCAATGGCGAGTGTCCGGAGTGCCCGAGTTCCCCCGCGCCTGGATAGTCCAAACCGCCCGGCACAAAGCCATCGACCGGATACGCCGGAAAGCGCGGTTCGATGAAAAACTCGAGTCGTATACGGCCTCCGGCATGGTACGGACCGTCGAAGAGCCGGATTACGACACCAGCGAGATTCCCGACGATCGGCTTCGCCTGATCTTCACCTGTTGCCACCCCGCGCTGGCCCCCGAAGCGCAAGTAGCGCTGACCCTGCGCACGCTCTGCGGCCTGGAGACGGACGAAATTGCACGGGCATTTCTCGTGCCTGAAACAACCATGGCACAACGGCTGGTGCGCGCGAAGCGCAAGATTCGCGATGCCGGCATTCCCTATGTCGTGCCCGAAACCAATGACATGGCCGCCCGCCTCGAAGCCGTGCTGACCGTAATCTATCTCGTCTTCAACGAAGGCTACGCGGCCACCCGCGTCGGACCGCTGGTGCGGACCGATCTTTGCGCCGAGGCTATCCGCCTGGGACGACTGGTGAGATCGCTGATGCTGCCGCAGCCGCCGGCAGAAGCGACGGCTCTCCTTGCCCTAATGTTGTTGCATGATGCACGCCGCGAAGCCCGTATCGATGACGCCGGCGATATTGTTGTTCTCGAAGAGCAGGATCGCACTCGCTGGGATCAAAAACAGATCGCCGAGGCCCTGCCGCTCGTCGACGACTCTTTTCGTGGCCGACCCGGCCCCTTCGCTCTGCAGGCGGCCATTGCAGCGGCGCATTGTCAGGCGCCCCGAGCCGAAGATACGGACTGGCGGCAGATTGTACGCCTCTATGATCTTCTTGAAGGGGTACAGCCGTCTCCAATTGTCTCGCTGAACCGCGCGGTCGCCGTGGCGATGGCGGAGGGCCCCGCAGCAGGTCTCGCGTTGATCGACGCGCTGACTGCAGCCGACGATTTGGCCAACTATCACCTTCTGCATGCCGCGCGTGCCGATCTGCTGCGGCGCCTCGGCTCCCTGCCTGAGGCGGCTGAGAGTTACAAACGGGCGCTTGCGTTGGTCACGAATGATAGCGAACGCCGATTTCTCGAGCGCCGGCTGCGCGAAGTTCAACCGCCCGCAGCATAATCCTCAAAGCCGAAGGCCAAATCGATTCAGCATTTCGCGTCGTCCAAAACTCGTGACGCTCAGGGCCCTGCTATCGAGATCCGGAACGACCCATTTTCTTTTCAACGCAAGATTCAACACAGCCGCGCCCAGTGCCCCTCCGAGATGCGGCCGTCGCTCGCTCCAGTCAACGCAAGCGTAGGCAATCCGTCGGCGGAGCCCGCGGATTTCGCCCAGATCAATGCCCAGAGTTTTAAATCCCTTCGCGCCGTCCGGTGTGAGTTCGTATCCGTTTTCGCCGTTCTTCCCATCGGGCGACAGCCATCCCAGCGCCTTAAGACGGTCGTGCAACGATACGCCTACGGTCCCTGCGATGTGATCGTAGCAAGTCCGCGCAGCACGCAACCGGTTTGGCGTGTTCGGCACAAACGCGTCGCGGGATCCACCGGCCAGCACGCTCAACGCTTCGAGCGCAGCGGCCACGTTCGCCCCTTCCAAACTGTAGTAGCGATGCTTTCCCTGGGCGAACACCTTCACCAATCTCTGGGTCTTCAAGCGCTGCAGGTGAATGCTGGCGGTGGACGGAGTTACGTCGGCCACGATCGCCAACTCGGTGCCGGTTCGTGCGCGGCCGTCGCTCAGGCAGTACAGCATGCGGGCACGCGCCGGCTCGCCAATCGCCGCCGCGATGCTGGCGGCCGCCTGGTCATGGTGTTCAGCATTCATACTTTGATATTAAACGAAGTATCCATGTGAAACAACTGCCATACTGATTAAGAAGTCAACTCCTACCCAAGAATCGAACATCGGAGAACACTTATGACCATCACTTGCATCATCCGCTACGAGATCGATCCCTTCCAACGCGACGGGTTCAAGCAGTACGCCGAGAATTGGGGACGCATCATTCCTCGATGCGGCGGCCATCTTGTCGGGTATTTTCTTCCTCATGAAGGAACGAACAATGTAGCCTGGGGCTTGATTGCATTCGATAGTCTTACCTCGTACGAAGCCTACCGCGCTCGCTTGAAATCCGATGCGGAAGCGCGCGACAATTTCTCCATGGCGCAAACGAAACGGCTGATCCTCCGCGAAGAGAGAAACTTTGTGGAAGTCGTGGATGGAACATTCGCTCTTCCTCCAACGCTCGCAGAAAGGTAATTTCCATGTTGACCCAAGCGGAAAAGGGACTGGCATTTCGCGCGCTTCATGAGCGGAACAGGGCATTCATCATTCCCAACCCGTGGGATGTAGGAACAGCGCGGTTATTGACCCATTTGGGTTTTGAAGCACTGGCCACTACCAGCGCCGGCTACGCCTTCTCGGTCGGACGGCGCGACAATACCATTGGCCGCGACGAAATGATGGCCCATGTTTCGGCGATCGCGTCCGCCACTAACCTACCAGTTAGTGCTGATCTTGAAAACGGCTATGGAGACGCCCCTGAAATTGTCGCGCACGCCATCAAACTTGCCGCCGACGCTGGGCTGGCAGGAGGATCGATTGAAGATCTATCCGGGCGTGCGGCTAGTGCGGTCTATGAACTCGAGCACGCCGCCGACCGAATCCGCGCGGCTGCAGACGTTGTGCGCAACCTTCCCTTTCGTTTCACATTGACAGCGCGGGCAGAGAATTACCTGGTCGGCCGGCCCGACTTGAAAGATACCATCGCGCGGCTGCAGGCCTATCAGGAGGCGGGCGCTGACGTTCTTTATGCGCCCGGACTGAAAACGAAAGATGACATCGCCGCGGTCGTGCGCTCGGTTGATCGCCCGGTGAATGTGATCATGGGACTGCAAGGCGTTCAGATGAGCCTGGCAGAACTCTCGGCGCTTGGCGTGAAACGCGTCAGCGTCGGCAGCGCTCTTTCGCGAGCCGCTCTGGGTGCGTTTCTTCGTGCCGCCCGTGAGATGCGGGAGCACGGCACGTTTAACTTTGCTGAGGATGCCGTGAGTTATCAAGACATCAACGCGACATTTGAGGCATGACGCGCGGCGATCCGATTCGAGCCGGATCAGGATGACACGCTGGTACGGTCAAGCAGAAGAAAGTTTTGCCTCTTTCCGGCCGGTCGTCTCTGTGCAAAACCTTTCCTATTGACAGCTACTCCGCGAGACGAGACACTCTCCCTGATTGTGCCCTGGGTGGCCCCGCCTGCGGTTGACCAGTCAAATTAGTTGCACCTCCCTCATGAACTTCTGTGTGTAGGTGGCGCAAGCCATACGCGGTAGGATTTCCCTTAGATTCCAGGTTCTACCTTTGACTTAAAGCATCATAAGTGCCGACCAAAATTGCCTGGCCCAATCAACCGTCAAAGCCGCCAGGAGAACAACCAGAGAACAATTGTGGAGGTGTTTGTGCGAGCTACGCTTGGCAAACGACACGATTCTGCCGACTTAAATCAGGGTTTTCATGCGCCGACGAGATCTTTTGGGTTGATCGGGTTGATCTGCTTTGCCTTCTTCACTGCCCTGCTCGGTTCGGCCACCGACGTCGTGACCTATCACAACGACGTTGCGCGAACCGGTCAAAACCTGAACGAAACTATTTTAACCACCAGCAATGTGAACTCGTCGAACTTCGGAAAGCTGTTCGTATTTCCGGTAGACGGCATCATTGATGCACAGCCTTTATATCTCTCCGCGGTTTCAATTCCAGGCAAGGGAACCCACAACATCGTCTATGCCGTCACGGAGAACGATAGCGTGTATGCCTTTGACGCCGACCTTGGCACTCCGCTGTGGCACGTGTCTGTACTCGGAAAAGGCGAGTCTCCTTCGGATGACCACGGCTGCGGCCAGATCAGTCCGCAAATCGGCATAACATCTACCCCGGTGATCGATCGTGCTAGCGGCCCGAATGGCACGATTTATGTGGTAGCCACGAGCAAGAATTCCACGCAATATTTTCAGCGCATCCACGCCCTCGACATCACCACCGGAGAAGAAGAATTTGGCGGCCCCGTTGCTGTTCGGGCCAAATATCCGGGCACGGGCGACAACAGCCACGATGGCTACGTTATCTTCGATCCAGGGCAGTACGCTGAGCGGCAGGGATTGCTTCTCATGAACGGGTTGATCTATACCGGCTGGACTTCTCACTGCGACGCCCGGCCCTACACCGGATGGCTGATCGGCTATAGCGAAAGCACGCTCGCGCAAACCAGCGTGCTGAACTTGACTCCCAACGGCAGTGAGGGATCGATCTGGCAAAATGGGACCGGCATCGCTTCCGACGGCCACAACCTCTTCTTCCTGGACGCCAACGGCACCTTCGACACCACCCTGAACAGCAAAGGTTTCCCCACCAAGGGAGACTACGGCAATGCCTTTTTAAAGGTCGCGGTCACGAACTACAAACTCCACGTGAGTGACTATTTCAATATGTACAACACGGTTCAGGAATCCGATAACGATCAAGACCTCGGATCTGGAGGCGCCGTCGTACTGCCGGGGATGAAAGACGCTCAAGGGAAAGTTCGGTATTTGGCCATCGGGACGGGCAAGGACCAGAATATCTATATCGTGGACCGCACCAACATGGGGAAGTTCAATCCCAACAATGACAATGCTGTTTACCAGGAAGTCGACGGCGTCCTCGGAGGCGGCGAATGGGCCTCGCCCGCCTATTTCAAAGGCAATATCTATTACGGGCCGGTAGGAAACAATCTGCTGCAGTTCCAGTTCTCGAAAGCCAGACTTTCGATGTTGCCGCATTCCAGAAGCGTAACCTCATTTACCTACCCAGGAACCACGCCCAGTATTTCTGCCAATGGATCGAGCAACGGTATTGTCTGGGCCATTGAGCACAGCGACCCTAACGACGTACTGCATGCCTACAACGCGTCGAACTTGGCGAAAGAGCTCTATAACTCGAGTCAGGCGGGAAATAATCGCGATCAGTTCGGAACCGCCAGCCACTTTGGCACACCGACGATCGTTAACGGAAAAGTCTACGTAGGCACTACAAGCAGTGTCGTGGCTTTTGGGTTGTTGGTACACTAACGGGACGAAGAGATCACGCCAACGCAGCAATACCCTTCTTGGATTCGCGCCGTTGCGGCCGTCGTGGAATCAACGCCAGCCGGTTCAGGAGCAGTTTCTCCCTGGCCATGGCCACGGCCAGCGCTCCCACTTCAGTCTTCAGCGCCGCGCGCAATTCAATGATCCGGCACCCGAGCTGGACCCGCGCCCGGAGTTCTTCGGCCTGCACCGGCTTGGTCACGTAGTCATCCGCACCCTCGCGAAGTCCGGCAAGAATATCCGCGGCGCTGTTCCGGGCGGTGAGCAGAATCACGTAAATGCCCGCCGTCTGCCGATGGGCCCGCAACTCACGACATACTTCGAGGCCCGTCAGTCCCGGCATCACCCAGTCAAGAATCGCCAGAACCGGCCCGTTTTCTTCTCGCAGATTCGCCAACGCCGTCGTCCCGTCTTCAGTCACGGTCAGCTCGAATTGAGAAGACAGCAACTGGGTTAGAAGTTTGCGGAAAAGCGGTTCGTCTTCAGCGATTAGGGCTTTCACAGGGTTCTCCTCGGATGCTCGTTCCGGCGAACGTTCATCAATTAGAATATCGTCGCTTGAGACAGAAAACTTTAGTACTGCGAGGAGCGGCCTAAGAATGCCCAAGACTCCCATCAGGACAGAGGGTATTTTTCGCAGCGGGTGCCTGGCTGTTCCGACGTCCGCCATCCATTTGTAAAATCTTTGCAAAATCACAAGAAAGTGTCTCCCTGCTCGACAAAGGGCATATACTCCCATGAAGGCAGTAGGGCGTGTCATGCGGATACTCCTTCTTCGTGCTTGGTTTCTCATCTTCGCTTTGAGCGCGTTTGCTTTCGCCCAAGGCCGCCCAGTCGGGGGCAGGCCTTCCCTCGGTGCCCCGGGCTCAAATTTGCCCGGATCTTTTCCCGGGGTCGGATCCACCGCTCCCGCTCCGGTGTCGTCGGGCATCTTCATTTCCGGCCAGGTCGTGCTGGATGATGGAACCGAACTGACCGAGCCCGCCGTGATTCAAACCATCTGCCGGGGCCAGCGGCGCAGCCAGACCTACAGCAATTCCCGCGGCTATTTCAGCTTTCAATTCGGTGATTCCCGGTCCGCTGAATCCGCTGCTATCAGCGATGCCAGCAGCTCAAGCGCGCCCATTCGCTCGATCGGTCAATCTTCGTCAGAAATAAGCGAGTGTCAGCTTCAGGCCGAACTCGCGGGCTTCTCTTCACAACCCTTGGAGATGGGCGGTCGCGCCAACATGACCAGCAGCATCGATGTGGGCAGAGTCCCATTGCACCGCTTGGCCCACGTCGACGGCACCAGCATCAGCGTCACCAGCGCCCTGGCCCCCGCCCCAGCCAAAAAAGCTTTTGAAAAAGGGCTCGAGCAGGCAAAAAAAGGCAAATGGGACGAGGCGCAGAAATCCTTCGAAAAGGCCGTCCAGATTTATCCCCGATACGCGACCGCCTGGTATCAGCTGGGATGGCTGCAGGTGCGAAAGCAGGACATGCAGTCGGCCAAGCACTCCTTCGAGCAGTCGGTGGCCGCCGATGCCAAGTACGTCAATCCCTACGACGGATTAGCGCAAATCGCCATGCAAGCCAACGACTGGCACGCTGTGATTGACGTTACCAGCAAGCTAATCAGCTTGAACCCGGTCAACTTTCCCGATGCCTATTACGACAACGCCGTTGCCAATTGCTATTTGGGCAACTTTGAGGACGGAGAAAAGAGCGCGCTCCAGGGAATCCGCGTCGACGAAAACCATCAGATTCCGAAGCTGCAATACCTGCTCGCCATGATCCTCCTGCGCAAACAGGACTATCAGGCTGCCGAAGAACACATGCAGCTCTATCTCCACCTGGCCATGCAGCCGGACGAGATCGAGCTGGCCAAAAAAGGCCTGGCCGAAATCGAGAAAGATTCCGCCAGCGCCAAGCCTCCAGCCGTAGGCCCGGAGAAGTAGACGGGGCGCACGAAGCCGGGCACGCCCCAATTCATTGAGACCTTAAATTGCATGTTCAGCCTGAGGCAGAGGAGTCGCTCGCTCACGAACGACGCCCCACAAAGGATCTCTGCATTGATTTTTGTAAGCGGCAAGAAAAGACTGAGAACCGAGAATTAACCGGCGCTAGTGTCTACGTCCCGTTCAGAGTCTGCGCTCAATCCTGCTCACCCAGAGTTTCGCGATACGTTTTGCCGTACGGATAGAAGAGTTCCGTGCGGCCTTGCTGCCACGCAGCTTTCATTTCCGGCATAGTGATATCCCAGTCCGGCCCGGCATTTCCTGGCAACGGCACGCAGGTCCTGGCGGAGATCTTCCATCGTGGGCCGGCCCAGAAACCAGTAGCCGTTGTAGATCTTATAAATGACAAGGCCCGGCTCGAGCACAATCACGTGCGGGATCATGGGATTGTGGAGAGGATCGGTGTGCTGGGCGATGTCGAGGTCTTTTTTGGACGATGGGCCCGGCGTCAGAGAGGAAAGGCTAGTGGGCGCCGACGCCGGTGCGATATTCACTCGTCTCCGTAATATTGTCGGTGCTGATTGTGACCAGCCGGCAATACGAGACCTTGAGCTCACGATGGAGTTGAACCAGCAATTCGGCCTGCCGGCGATTTAGGGTAGAAACCTCCGCGGCTGAAGACCAGTACCATCGGATGTTGCCCTTGCAGTTCAGAGAGCTTGCGCCGTTTCGCGGTTTGGTCGGAAAGCTCGTAGTCAGGGAAGACAGCCCCGGGCACAATGTCAGCTCGCATAGGAAATCCTCAACCGTTAGATGCGCGCAGCCTGGTTACGCTCCAATTATAGGTAGCCTGGTGCGGACACACGGCCGCATGCTTCTTTTTCTGTTGCATCCTCCGAGCTGAGGTGTGCCCCATCCTAGCGCGTTTTGTGTGGGAGGCAACTCTGCGTGGGTTTGCCTACCCTACTCTTTGCGACCGTCGGCTCAAGCTAATTCTCGTGTTCCTCAACGACAGCGAACTTCACGCCGAGAGCGTGCAGGACGGAATTGATCGTCTCAAAGCGCGGGTGCGCGCCTGCACTCAGGGTTTTGTACAGGCTCTCGCGGCCCAGTCCTGCGTCTTTGGCGATCTGCGCCATGCCCCGTGCCTTGGCCACGTCGCCGAGCGCGGCGACGAATACATCGGGGTTGGGGTCTTCTGCAGCCGCTGAAAGATATTCGGCAATCACCGCATCGTTATCGAGATAGGCCGCCGCGTCGAATGGTTTGTAAATCGTTTTCTTTTTCTTCATGGTTTCGTCTTTTTGAGCTCGCGAACCATTTGCTTCGCTTTCGCAATGTCCTTCATTTGAGAGGCCTTCACGCCGCCAGCCAGCAAAACGTAGACGGTCGATCCCGTTCGCGTGTAATAAAACCGATATCCGGCTCCGACATGAATACGCATCTCGGAAACGGCTTCGCAATCGCCGAAATTTCCAAATGTCGCGCTACAAAGGCGAGCAAGAATTCTGGCCTTTGCTTTTTGGTCGGCGAGGCGGGATAACCATACATCAAAAATCGGACGACCGAAGCAACGTATTTAAATTTCCTCATTGTATCCGAGTGGATACTCTTCTGCAACCGGAAATTCTACGCTCCCCCAATGCTGCGTCGCCGGCTTTCTCGCAGCGGCACTCATCCAGCGCGCCGCGCCTGCAACTCACCACGCGAAGGAGTAACAAAGTTCCGGACCAAAGTAGCGATCTCATCCGCCGCCGTGTCCATTGCGAAATGCCCTCCGTCGACGATGTGCACTTCGGCTTTCGGCACGTCGCGGCGGTAAGCCTCCGGCTCCGAGGAATCGAACGAAAGCTCATACTTGCCCCAGATCACTAGCAGGCGCGGCTGCTTCTCGCGCATCCACGCTTGCCATTTCGGGTAGGCATCTACATTGGTTCGGTAGTCATAGAACAGGTCGCTTTGAATGTCCGCCTGCCCCGGCTGACTCAGAAACGCGAACTCATCCGTCCACAGATCCGGGTCGTAGCGCTCCACGTTCGGATCGTTTCCGACATGGCGGGTACGGGTGGCCGCGAGCGACAGCAAATTTGTGCGAAGCGTGCTTTCGTTGGCCGCGCGATCGGCCCAAAACGCCCGCCGCGTTTTCCAATTCGCTCCCAGGCCCTCGTTGTGCGCCACAGCGTCTTGAACAATGAGAGCTTCTACGCGCTCCGGGTGCGCCAAAGCCATACGAAAACCCACCGGCCCGCCGTAATCCTGGATATAAAGCGTGTAGTGCGACAGCCCGAGCGCTTCGGTGAAATGATTCATGACTTCGGCGTAGTGATCGAACGTATAGGCAAATTTCTTCGGGTCCGGCCAGTCGCTGTGCCCGAAGCCCGGGTAGTCAGGCGCGACTAGGTGATAGCGATCGGAGAGCCGAGCGAAGAGCGGCTCAAACATTCGCGACGATGACGGGAGTCCGTGCAACAGCAGCAGCGTCGGCGCGTCTTTCGGGCCGGCCTCTCTGTAGAAAATGGAGAGCCCATCGATCGGCATCGTGCGATAGAAAGTCGGATATTCCATGGGATGTTCCTCCGGTGGCGATTGCTGTCTTCCTGTTTGACATACATACCTGGTTGCTATTTCGCGGACCCTAACGTCTCAGGCCGCTTCGCCAATTGGGTTCTCCTCGAAAAGTCGAGCCACCAGGGCCGAATCGAGATATGCCCGGACCTCAACGATCTTGTCCCCGTTGAACCGGCAAACCCAACAGTACCGGTTGTCGAACCGGAGGCCATTCTTCGCGGTAGCAAGCGAATGCAGTTCAACTGCCGCCCACTCCCCACTCACCAACACCTGCTCCACCTGAAGCAGCGCGCCATGCGGTAAGACTTTCGCAAGTTTTGCGAAAGTGTGGGCCAGAAAATCCGCCTTGCTGCGGTAATGACCGGCGAGGGGATGAGTCCCCTCGACGGTCCAGTCCACGTCGTCCGCAACCTGAGCGAAGAACGCACCCTCGTCAGTTTCAAGGTTCTTGAAAATATCGTGAACCTGCGTAAGAGTTAATGCCATGTTGATCTCCTTGACGCTTCCAACTTCACATCGTTAGAACCACGCGGAACTGTGCCTTGCCGCTCATCATGCGCGCGTAAGCCTCGGCCGCTTTTTCAAGCGGATAGGTTTCAATCATGGCACGCACGCCGGTTAGCTCCGCGAAGTGCAGCGTGTCCTCGGAATCGGCCGCTGTTCCCGCGGCCCAACCCTGAATCGTTCGGCTTCCATTAATGAGTTGCACGGGCGCGACCTCAATGGGATCGAATGTTGCGCCGATCACCATCAGCTTGCCGTTCGGCCCCAGACCGTCGATCAGTTCAGACATCGCTTTCGAGCTTGGGGCTGTCGCCAGAATCACCCGCGCGCCGCCCAGTTTTTGCAATGCCTCAGCTGCGTTGGTCGATTCGGTGTCGATGTAGACGCTCGCTCCGAGTTTCTTTGCCAGCATCGCGTTCTCGGACCCGCGTCCGATAGCCACAACCTGGTAGCCAAACTTGTTCGCGAATTGAATTCCCAGGTGCCCTAGACCGCCGATACCTTGCACCGCAACCAAGTCGCCGGGAAATGCGCCACTGTGCCGCAGCGCATTGTAGGTGGTAATTCCGGCGCAGAGCAGAGGCGCCGCTTCGGTGTCGCTAAGAGTTTCCGGTATGGCCACCAGTGCCTCCACCGGAGCGACCATGTATTCCTGATACCCGCCGTCGTAGCTGATGCCGGGAATTTTCAGGTTCCGGCAATTGCGAAAGTCTCCGCGCCGGCACTCGCGACACGTGTTGTCCTGCCCACCGTGCCAACCAACACCGACACGCTGCCCCTTCTTCCACGCGGAAACACCATCCCCCACTTCATCGATGATGCCTGCGACTTCGTGTCCTGTCACGCGGGGATACTGAATTCCAGGCCACAACCCTTCTTTTGTGAGCGCATCACTGTGGCAAACCCCACAGGCCTGCACCTTGATGCGCACGTGTCCTGCACCTGGCTCTGGAATCTCGCGCTCGACGATCTGGAAATCTCCTCCGGCTTTAGGAATCTGCGCCATCTTCATTGGTTCTGGTACTGCGACTCTTGCCGTTGCCATAAATCCTCCTGGAAATTTTCTGCTGTAGGCGATCTACCTCGCAGGTTTGACAACCCGCTCGTCTAACATTCCTGAAGGCGCATTGCCTTCCGATTCATTTACCGCAGAGAGTAGTTCGTGAAGCTGTAGTCTCTGTCCTTTTACCAGCGTATGGCACTGGTAACAAATTTTCTTCCCGAAAAAAACTGTCGCCCCGTGATCGCTCCTTGCTAGAGCCACCGTAGGCTTCGCTGTCAGGCAAGACGGGGCTAAGAAAAGTATTGTACTGCGACCACAACCAGCCGTGTCGCTCAAGGCCAGTAAGAATGCTCGGCGCCCCCAGACTCGCCCGTCCTTTGTACGCCCACCTGCGCTCGCTATACCTCGAGCAACGTGTGCGGAGGGTTTTCTTGACCTCAGCCCAATTCAGGAAGTACCAACAAAGTGCACACCGGTTTTATGCCAACCGATTCCCAACTCTGCTACCATGAGCCCACATAGAAAATTGAAGCTCCAGCCATCTAAGAAGATTTGTGGTCGAGAACATGGCCAGAGTATCGAATGACAGGCGCCTTCGAAGCGTTCGCGTTCCGCTTGCCCTTTCGGGCTCGCGGAACTGCGGCAGAGGCTTGGTGTGAGTAACTCAGGGAGATCTGTGCGGGTGCGTACCAGCAGGTCCCGCCAGCGCAGGCGGGTTCGCCGGACAGTCTTTGCCTTCGCGGTGGTGGGGCTTCTTTACCTCGGCGCCTGGTGGACTTTCTCGGTTCGCTCGTCCTGGCTTTCGCTGATCAGGCCCTCGCACACAAACTCCGATCAGGCTGACCTCAGCTGGACGCAAGGCAACCTCAGCCAGAACCTGTCCCTGCTGGCGATGAAATCGGTTTCATCTCCGCTGACTGTCCCGCGCCGGGTGGTTTATCCCTATTCCATCATTCCCGGAGGCGTGCGAACTCTGGACGATCTGCGCGAGGTAAGCGAGCACGATCGCGTGGTCGGCAGCCATTACGCGGGCTTCGACTTTCGCAACGCCAGAATCGTAGAACTCGATCAGCCCAAGCTGGTCTATCTTTCTTATCGCATGGGCGACAGGATTTTCTGGACGGCAAAGAGAGTCAGCCTGCATAAAGGCGAGAAGCTGATCACCGACGGAAAGATGACCGCTCGCGTGCGCTGCGCCAACCGGATCTCAGAAACCGCGCAGCCTGCAGTTTCGCCAGCCGAACCTCCGGCGGCAAGATTCGAAGAGCCATTCGACGGCACTGCGGGCCAGATTCCCTTCCCCGGAGACTTCAACGCGACCGGGCCAGCGCGCGAGTACGCGGGCTTGGGTGCTGCGGGCCCTCCTACGCTGATCAGTTCAGGAACGGCTCCGTTTCCTGGAGGCGGACCGCCACCAATCTTCCCGCCGCCAATTCCAACCGCAAGCTGCCCCTCCGTTGATATCAAGGATGAACTCGCCGTAGGATCAGGAAAAAGCAATCCCTGCCCGCATCACAAACCTCCTCCGCCGCCCGTTCCCGAGCCCGCAACCGTGCTGCTGGTTTCCTCGGGCATCGCCGGAATCTACTGGCGCCGCCGTAAAGCTGCGTCGAAATCGTAGTCCGTGGTTTCGATTTGCACCCGCGCCATCGTCTCCGTTAAGCTCTCCTGCGCCTGAGTTTTTGCAGAAAAGGGAGTTCCGCGTGCGCGTTTTATTGGCGTTATCTCTGATAACTCTGTTTCTCTCATTCTTGCCCGACCTCGCTGCTGCACAAGCGATACAACTGTCGGTCGATTTGACCGACGCCCCGCGCAATATCTATCACTCGCGGTTGACCATTCCGGTGAAGCCAGGTCCGCTCACGCTGGTTTATCCGGAATGGATTCCGGGCAATCATCGTCCGGCGGGACCCATTGCGAATGTGACTGGGATAAAAATGGAAGCCGCAGGCCAGACGCTGGTGTGGCAGCGCGATCCCGTGGACATGTTTGCCTTCCATGTCGACGTGCCCGCAGGCGCGAACGAACTGCACGTTTCGCTCGATACCATTACCAACGATGGCAGCGCGGGCGCAAGTGGGCCCTCGGCGACTACGAATGTTCTCGACTTGAACTGGAACCAGGTTGTCCTTTATCCGCAGGGCGCAAGTTCAGATGCGGTGCAGGTCACCCCGTCGATACAGCTTCCTGCAGGATGGAAATTTGGGACCGCGCTGATTCTGTCGAACGCTATTGAAGGACACGACGCGAAGCAGCCGGATATAAGAAAATTTGAGCGGGTGTCGCTCACGACTCTGGTTGATTCGCCTGTGATCGCGGGAGAACATTACCGTCGAATCATCCTTACCTCGCCTCGCGAAACTCCCGTGCACGTGATCGACATGGTCAGCGAAAGCGAAGCGGCCTTGGCGATGTCACCCGCAGATGAAGCCGCGTACCGCAAGCTGGTCGCGGAAACTGGCGCTCTTTTCGGAGCAAGGCATTATCTCGAATATCATTTTCTGCTCACGCTCAGCGACGAGGCTGGTCATCACGGCGTGGAGCATCATCAGTCGAGCGACAACAGTGTGCGCGAGCGCACGCTGCTTGAACCCGATCTGCAGTTGCTCGAAGCGGGCTTGCTGCCGCACGAGTTTACGCATTCGTGGAACGGCAAGTATCGTCGGCCGACGGGATTGGCCACGCGCAACTATCAGGATCCGATGATCGGCGATTTGCTTTGGGTGTACGAGGGGCTGACCGAGTATCTCGGCGAGGTTCTGACGGCGCGCTCCGGGCTGTGGACGCAGGACCAATATCGCGAAGCCCTGGCGGCAACCGCTGCTATGCTCGACCATCGCCCAGGGCGCACCTGGCGTCCGCTCGAGGATACGGCGCGCTCGGTGCAAATCTTGCGGCTGCAAGGGCCGGAATGGCAGAGCTGGCGGCGCTCACTCGACTACTATCCCGAGGGAGAATTGATCTGGCTCGAGGTGGACACCATGATTCGTCAACAGAGTCAGGGACAGAAGTCGCTCAATGATTTTTGCCGTCTTTTTTATGGGGGCGAAAGCGGTCCTCCGAAAGTTGTGCCTTATACCTTTGACGATGTGGTGCGGACGCTGAATCAGGTCGCGCCATATGACTGGGCCGGGCTTTTGAAGACGCGGGTGAATTCAACCGATCCGTACGCGCCGCTGGGCGGCATCGAACGCGGCGGATGGCGCCTGGTCTACAACGATCAGCCCAATCTGTTCATTAAGACTTCGAACAAAGTGCGCAAGTCGGTGGACGCTTCTTATTCGCTGGGTTTCGCGGTCAAAGAGGACGGCGAGCTCTCAGACGTGATTTATGGTTCGCCCGCTTACGCAGCCGGGATCGGGCCGGGGATGAAGCTGGTCGCGATCAACGGCCGGGCCTGGTCAAAAGACGTTCTGCAGGATGCGCTGCGCGCGTCGAAAGATAGCGAGGACCCAATCGATTTGCTGATCGAGAACGCAAAGTTCTTCAAGACCTATTCCATCCCGTACCACGACGGAATCAAAAGTCCGCATCTGGAGCGCGCCGAAGGCGCAGATGTGCTGGGAGAAATCCTGACGCCCCTGACGAAGTAAGAATGTGCTTCTATGGAGGCGTAATCAAACGCACGGGGACGGGAGAAGTACCGGCTCCGCCAACCACGGGGGTTGCGCCGTTATTAGTTGTGCTGCAGCCAACAATATTGAGCACGGTGATGTTGATGCTGCCAGCTGGAGGCGGCGGGGTACCACTACCCGTGCCAGTGTCGACTTGGTTGATGAATGCCTGTAGAAACCCGTCCACTGTGACTGGGCCGCCGCCGGCAGGAAGAGAGTTGGTAACGTCCACAATCGGGATTGTCACGATTGAATTGCTGGTCGTGACCAGATTTCCGCTGCTTTGTTGTTTTATCTGATAGGGAACAGAAAACATAGAATTCGGTTCGGTAAGAATGTCCTGTCCGGTGCCTGAGGGATTTATTAGGCACTCGCCTCCCAGTCCGGTGGCATTGTTACCGGGTGCCGCGCCGGGGTTTATGCCGTCGTCCCATTGAATTTGAACTGCCCCTCCTCCACAGCTAAGAACCTGGTACGAGGTTGCCACATCGGCACACTCAATACTCTGCTCATAATCAGTTGTTCCCTTGCAAGCGGGACAGACGTTTTGGGTATTGGCCGTGTTAACCACAGCGGGCACATATTGAACTTGGGACGTGCCAGAAATAGCGTGTGGAGGATTAGGAGCGGGATGACATCTGTTTGGGCCGGCGTGGCTGCACCCGTCAACCAGGTCGATGTTCTGTCCTATGACGCTGGAGTCCACGACCCATGTCCCGCTAGTGGTATTAACGAACTGAGCGCCATCGAGAGGGTTCTGGTTAGCGACCAGCCATGGCTTTACGCTCGTGGGAGAGATGGGCGTAAAGGGTGTCGTGGTGGGTAAGTTCGAAGGATTGTAGGCTTCGGCGGTAGCAGAAGCTTTCACAGTATGGGCATTTTGAGACCATATCTTTGAAAAAAAAGTAGGCAAGCTGGCGCTCGTCAAGCTGACTGTGACTTGAAAACTGCCAGGATGACTGGTGAAATCGAAGGTTGGCGGCGCGGGCAGCACTGGAAGCTGGCCACTCACTAGATTAATGTTTGAGGTCCCGACCATGGAATTGACTGCCGTCGAAGCCATGGTCCGAGCCAAAGCTTGCGCGGTGGCATAATTGGGATCTGTGCTCGGAAGACTGGTGAAACCCGAATCGGCGATTGCTTTAGCGCCCGCCAGTGCCGCGGCGTCGGTGGCTCGTTGAATCTGACTGCTGGCCACGTACAAGGTGACGACATCAATTGCCAACGCGGCCATCGCCAGCAAGCTCACCAGCGATATAGCCACCAATAGGATGGTCTGGCCGCGTTCCTGGCGTCGCTGTCGCGAGAAAGTGTTCTGCTGCATTGGAAACCTCAGTCCATGTTGACAGCGGTGGCGTCGGCGGGAATATTCCCGAGAGAATAATTTGCGCCGGGGGCCAACAACTGGATGACGTTATTGAAGTGCCATTGATACGGATAGGAGATATCGACGGTGGTACAGAGGATGTTCACCGTCGCCCCGCCGATGACCTCCTGTACGGGATTTCGGCGGTTGACTCTGAGGGTCATCGAGCAACCGCTCCCGCTAGCATTAAACACCCAGGTATAGCCCGACGCCAGAGCATACGACGCACTGTTAAGGCCGCAGTCATTGATGCCGGCGGTCGCCAGATAGGAGTCGACCACAAAGCGCACCGCGCTCACGGATGGCGGGAGGGTTTGCGTCAGGTCGTTGCTGGGCTGGGCGGCTGCGAAACGCGCTCCCTCGCGAGCCGCGTTATTGAGCTCTTGCTTCAGGTTGAAGGCTCCTCCAAAGTCGAAGATTCCCACTACCAGCACCACGAGCAGGGGGAGAGAGACAGCCATTTCTATGAGGGCGGCGCCGTCCGTGTCGCGAAGCGGAGAGCGACCCGAGGAAAGCCGCCCGACGAGTTTGTCTTGGCTGAACACGCGCTTTAATATTCTCCTGCCATCTGTACGCCGGCGTTCAACATAATCTGTTGCATGTTGAGGGAAGTGAATGGCAGGTAAAACTGATACGGATATTGGAATTGAACCGAAACCCCGCAACCAGGTGAGCCGGAGCCGCTGGGTAAAGTGGCGGAGGGCTGCAGTTGCACGTTGTAGTACACGCAGATGTGAGGATCCGCTACTGGCACTGAACACGAAACTGCTGGACCGCCTGAGCAGGCCGTGCGTGTGACACCAGTTAGGTGGCTGACTTGGGTAGGGTCGAGGCTGGAAGCTTGAAGCGCCTGTTTAACTTGGACGGCGATCTGATCGGGGGTTGGCCCGGCGTTTGGAGTCCCGCAGGTGGAGCAGGTTTGCGCGACCGCGAAACGGGCGCCCTCGCGCGCCGCGTGATTGATGGTAGCGTAGGTGTTGAAGGCTCGGCCGAACCAGTAGATGCCTAGCATTATCATGAAGAAAATGGGGATCACCAGGGCGGCTTCGGCGATCTCTGAGCCCGTGCTTCCGGCCGCGATTTTTCTTAGGCTAGTCATTTTCATCTCGCCACTTCTCATCACTCGCTTTCTGATTCACTCCTGCACGCGCGGGACGCCCGCGCCTACATTCTCAAACCCAGGTTTGTCGGCCTGTATACAGGATAACCGCTATGGCAACGGCTACGCCAAACGGAACTTTCACCAAGTCTGGATTATCCAGAGTCAGGTCGGGGCTGGGCAAGTGGATGGTCAGAAGAGCTGCCAACATGCGTCCCAGGTTGCGGGCGGTCTCGCGGACCCGCTTTTTCTGGATGACCATGATCACCGCCATCAGACCATTCACCAGAATCCCAAGCAACAGCACGGTGAGGAGATTTTGCGGGCCGAGAAAAGCTCCGAGCGCGCCTACGAATTTCCAGTCGCCGGCGCCGAGGCTGCGGATCAGGACGAAGGGCAGCAGCAGCGCTAAGCCCAAGCCAGCGCCTAACAAGGCATCTTTAGTACCCGCCCAGCCACGCAGCCACGAATTTGCCGCGATCCCGAGCAGCAGGCCGGGCACGGTCAGCCAGTTGGGAATCCGGCGGGAGCGGTAGTCCGTCCATCCGCCGGCGATGGCGAGCAACGCAGGCAAAATCAGCACTCCTTCTTTCGCGGTGGCCATACTTTTATGGCCATGAACTCCACGGCCGGGAGTAAGCGTTCAAAATCCGGATTCGGTTGCCGGAACAAGCGATTATGGGCGGATTGTCACATAGGGATGGGGGCAAGTCAATGTTACCGGAGCTATTAGAAGTTTTGGTTCGCGTGGTTACAGCGTGAATCCCTCAGTGGCTGAAGCCGCATGTATCGTCAGAGTCGTGTCGGCACCGTAGTCGTGCCCTTCCCCAAGAACATAAACTTGTTCCCAGATTCACGATTTTCAAAATGGCGCCGCACCGGCGAGGACGCCCACGCCTACACAAAAATAAAGGCCCGATTGCTCGGGCCTTTTGTCGCGCGAAGAAGATTAGCGGTTTAGCGGGGCGGCACTGGCGCGCTGCGCTACTACGTGCCGGGCGTTTTCAGCCAATTGCTTGGCTTGCGGCAGCAGGTCCAGAGCTTTGAGCACTTCGGGATCGGCTTCGGCCCTGACTTTCAAGCCTTCCTCCTGGCCGAAGGCATTCACAAAGATTTCGCTCTTTATGCTGGAGCGAACCCAATCGTTGTTCTGCACTAGCTCGGCTTCGGTGAACGGAATCTTCTCCGTGTCGAGGAACTTGCGGAAGTCCTGCATAGTGGCATCGTCGACTTCGAAGCTCTTGGTCGGATGATGATTCACCATGTAGTGTTTGGCAAAATTGAAGAACGCGTAGTGTTGCAGCAGCGAATCCTGAAACGGGGTGCTCTTGATGGGATCGAGCTTGACGTCAGGACTAATGCCGCCGCCGCCGTAGACGGTGCGTCCGCTGTCGGTGAGTTTCACCTCGCGACTGGCGGTTGCGTTCTTGCTGTCGTCAGGCCGCTCGAAATAATAGTCGTAGAGCGAGACGTTGGAATAATCGCGCTGAATCAAGCGTCCGCTGGGTGTGTAGTAGTGAGCTGTGGTCAGAGCGAGTCCGGTATTCTCGGATAGCGGATATACAGTCTGCACCAAGCCCTTGCCGAAGGTGGTTTCGCCGACGATCAGGCCGCGATCGTGATCCTGAATGGCTCCAGCGACGATTTCAGCCGCGGAAGCCGTGCCCCGGTTAACCAGAACGACTAGAGGATATTCTTTGCCGCCGTCGCCGTGAGTCGCGGTATAACGCTTCTCGGGCGAGTTGCGGCCGTGGTGAGAAACAATCAACTGACCTTTGCGCAGGAACTTGTCGGCGACGCCAACGCCTTCGCTGAGCAGGCCTCCGGGATTCTGACGAAGATCGAGAATCAGCCCCTTTAGATCGCCCATCTGATCGAGCGCGTCGGAGACTTCTTTTTCCGTGGTCTCGTTGAAGCCGGTAATGTGCAGATAGCCGATGCCTGGTCTGATGAGGAAGTGCAGATCGACGCTGTATCGCGGAATTTCGTCGCGAACCACGGCGAACTCTAGCGGCTTGTCCGCGCCTTCACGCAGGATGGTGATGTGGACGGTCGTTCCCTTGGGCCCTTTAAGCAGGTCCGCCACGTCGCTGGTGCTCATGTTGTCGGTCGGCTTACCGTCAACCGCAACGATGATGTCGCCGGGACGAATGCCTGCCCGATACGCAGGCGTCCCCGCAAATGGGGCGATGACGATGACCTTATTATTGCGCGGGCCAACCGTCATGCCGACGCCGTAGTATTTGCCGCGCTGATCCTCGCGCAGAAGCGCGTAGGATTTGGGATCAAAGAAATTGGAGTGCGGATCGAGCACGTGCAACATGCCGGGAATGGCGCCGTTGTAAATCGCCTTGTCGGCATTCACCGGCTCAGCGTAGTTCTGCTCGACCAGGCTGTAAACGTCAGCGAACTGACGCAGGCTGTCACGAACATCGGAGTCGCCGCCCGGCGCTGCCGCCGGGTTGATCTTCTGGCCGAAGACCATGCCGAGGAATCCGCAAGTGACAAGAACGAAAACTGCAAGGTAGAGTGTGCGACGAGAACTACGGGCCATTCTTTTGGTTTCCTTCGGTTCGGGCGTCGAGAAGGCCCGGCCACCGCATCTGAGCGAAGTATAGCACGTCCCGAACGAACCGAAACCAGGTTTGAGCTGACCTTAAGTAACCACCTGGGTGAGGGGAAGCTGTACGCGCTCTTTGTATTAGGATGCACGGCCTGAGCCCGGAGGTGCGGAACTTTGTCGCGATGTCTCGGCGGGACAAGCTGCGGATGTCAAGTGATTGTCAAATAACGGGCCCCGCGTTGCCGCCATTGCGCCGGGGCAGTATGATGAATTGCATGGGATTCTCGGAGACGATCTTCCTGTTCTTGCTGGCCTTGGTCATTTTTGGGCCAAAGAAGCTGCCGGAGATCGCTCGTCAGGTGGGCAAGGCGCTCAACGAGTTCCGCCGGGCTTCGAATGAGTTCAAAGCTCAGATCGAGTCCGAGATTTCGCAATTGGAAATGGAAAATCGGCAACAAATTCTGCCTCCATCCACGCCCCCGAAGGGCACGGTCGCCGCAGAGCCGTTGACGCTAAAGCCACCTGTCAGTCCCCAATTGTCCCTGGAATCCAGCCCCGAAGCTGGTTCTTCCGAACGGCCTGCGATGGTGAAGGCTCCCAATGCCTGACTTGGTTGCCGAAGCGCCTTCCGCAAAACCTGCGCAGGATCCCATGCCTGCCATGAGCTTCCTCGATCACCTCGAGGAACTGCGGCGGCGGATCGTGTACTCGATTATCGCGATTGCGGTGGGCTTTTTCGCCTGTTGGGGATATGCCGAAAAGATCGTCGGCTGGATGCAGAAGCCGATCATGGAAGCCCTGCAGAAAAACGGCATGCCGCAGACGCTGGTCTATCTCAACCCCACCGACCCCTTCAACCTTTACTTGAAGGTGGCAATGTTGGCAGGTTTGTTTGTGGCGTGTCCGGTGGTGCTCTATCAGGTTTGGATGTTCATTTCCCCGGGACTTTACCGGAACGAAAAGCGCTACGTCACTCCCTTCATGTTTTCGACGGTCGGTCTGTTCCTGGCGGGGGGCGCGTTCGGTTACAAGCTGGTGTATCCGGCGGCGCTGGAGTTTCTGATCGGCTATGGCAAGCAGTTCCAGCCGATGATCACCATCCACGAATATACGGATCTGTTCCTGACCGTGATTCTGGGGCTGGGCGTGGTCTTCGAGTTGCCGATTCTGGTTTTCTTTCTGGCCTTGATGGGAGTGGTGAGCGCGGGTTGGATGTGGCGCAACGTACGTTATTCGATTCTCGTTATTTTCATTATTGCGGCCATCATTACTCCGACTACGGACATCCTGAACATGTGCATTTTCGCCGCGCCCATGATTGCGCTTTACTTGGGAAGCATCGGGATTGCTTACCTGGTGCATCCAAAACAGAGGAAGGCGCGAGCGGAGAAAAAATCTCAGTGACATTGACCGGGCGGCAAAAGCGGAGCACTCGGCTGTCGGTTGCGGTGGCGTTCTGCTTGTATCTAGTCTTGTCTGCCTGTGCTCGCGAGAAAGACGCCGTGGCTGCCCCGAAAGAAGCAGCGGCGGCTTCCGCACCCGTTCAGGTTGCGGCGGATGATTCGCCGTCCGCGACTGAACTGGGCCCTCCGCCGGCTTTCAATTCGGCTCGCGCCATGCAGTATGTGAAAGAGATCGTGGCATTCGGTCCTCGTCCCATTGGCAGCGCCAACCACAAAAAGGTCGAAGAATATATTCACGCCCACTTGAAAGGCGACGTGGTCGAAGATGACGCCTTTACCATCAATACTACCGAAGGGACATTTCCCGTTCGCAACATCATTGCCAAGTATCCGGGCACGCGCGACGGCATCATCGTGATCGCCAGCCATTACGACACCAACTATCCACTGCGCGACACCGCTTACGTGGGGGCAAACGACGGCGCCTCTTCGAGCGCGCTGCTGCTAGAAATTGCGAACCAGCTTCGCGGGAAAAAGCTCGACGGCTATAGCGTGTGGCTGCTGTGGGACGATGCAGAGGAAGCCATAAAACTTCCATGGACGGACACTAATAGCGTTTACGGAGTCCGTCACCTGGCGCAGAAATGGCAAGATGACGGAAGCATCAAGAACATCAAGGCATTCCTGCTGGAAGACATGATCGGTGACGCCGACCTCAATATTGAGCGAGACGAGAATTCCACTCCCTGGCTTGAGGACTTGATTTATCAGGCGGCGACGCGCCTGGGCTACCAGTCGCACTTCTTTGCCCGAACCATCCCGATGGAAGACGACCACAAACCCTTTATGCAGCGCGGTGTTCCCAGCGCCGACTTGATTGACTTTAATTACGGATACGACAACGTCTTCTGGCACACCACGCAAGATACGGTCGACAAGCTCAGCCCCAAGAGCCTCGAAATCGTGGGCACCGTGACCCTCGAAACGGTGCAGATGCTGGACACGAAATAACCTTGATTCTTATTCGGAACCCGGCCTCACAGGCCTCCGTGAAACCGTCCGAAGGCATGGGCACACATTAGCGACATGATCAGGATTCCCGCCCCAAGCACGAGCACGTGCTGCGTCTTCCGCAGATTGAAATCGCCGACGCGACAGACAAGCAGGTAGGCAACCACAAGGTTGAAGAAACCCCACAGGACATTGACCATCGCAGAGGACAACCCTTGCCCAGGTGGCGATGCGAAGGGGCTTTGGAAGGCGTGGCCCGAGATCCCATTACCGAGATGGGGCAGGCTATTGGCGAGGAATAAGCCCCCGAAGAAGTACGCCACATAGTGGTACCAGCGCATGGTTGCTCCCTTCTGACTGCCGAATCAATCGTAGCAGGTCTCAGTCACCGCATTGCTTTTGCGCTTTCGCTTTTTCACGATTTGATTTCTAATTCCAACCTTATGCGAATCGTAAAACTCTGTCTCTTCGTAGCCGTATTTCTCGTGGCCTTGGCGTCTGCGCAAAATCCTGTCGATCAGGTAATCGCGGAAGCCTTGAAGCCTTCACCTCTCGACTCCAACCTGCAGCGGCTCACTGATCAAATCGGCGGACGCGTGCCGGGTACGCTGGCCATGCGGCAAGCCGTCGATTGGGGCATTGCCGCTTTCAAAGCCGCGGGCGCAGACAACGTCCACACGGAAAACTTCACCATCCCGGCTTCCTGGGGCGAGGGCTTCACTCGCATGAGCGTCTCCGCGCCGGAACAATTCGAAGTGCGAGTTGTTTCCATGGCGTGGTCTCCCGCTCTGGCGGCTCATCAGGATGTGCCCATCGTTGACGTGGGCGAGGGAAAGCCCGAAGATTTCGTCAAAGCGGGCAACGTTACCGGCGCTCTGCTGCTCGTCCACTCCAACGAGATGGCGACGTGGGACGATCTGTTCGCCGAATATCTGAGGGCTCCGGGCATTATCCTTCGCGCCCTGCAGGCCAAAGCTTTGGCCATTGCTGTCCAGTCCACGCGTCCGCACGACCTGCTCTATCGCCACACCGATTCGCTGCAAGGTGAAATCGGTCCCATTCCCATGGTGCTGGTGGCGAGAGAAGACGCCGGTCGCATCGCGCGCCTGCTGGCTTCGGGGCAGAAGGTTCGTGCCGACCTGGCAATTCCCAATCGCGTCGGCGGATCGATCACGGCCGCGAACGTCATCGGGGAGATACGCGGCAACGAAAAGCCCAACGAGTTCGTCATCCTGGGAGCGCATCTCGATTCGTGGGAACTGGGCACCGGCGCGCTCGACAATGGATGCAACGCCGCGCTGGTAATCGATGCGTTACGCGCGATCAAGACTGCGGGTCTGCGGCCGCGGCGCAGTATTCGCTTCATCTTGTTTTCGGGCGAAGAGGAAGGTTTGCTCGGATCGCATGCCTACGCCATCGCGCATCGCCCTGAACTGGACAAGGCTGCAGCTGTCGTTGTCTTCGATTCTGGAACCGGCAAGGTCACGGGCTTTTCCCTCGGCGGGCGCAAGGATGTGGTCGACGCCGCAACCAATCTAGTTGCACCCCTAAAGCAATTTGACGCGGCCACCCTGAAAACTACCGCCGAATGGGGCACCGATCATTTCGATTTCATGCTCGAGGGCGTGCCCACGTTCGTGGCAGAACAAGAGGAAGCGAATTACCTGATCAACTATCACGCCATGTCCGACACCTTCGACAAAGTCGATCTGCCGCAACTGAAGAAACATGTCGCCGAGGCGGCCGCTTTTACATTTGGCATCGCCAATGCCCCGGAGCGAATTGGTCCCCGCCTGCATCACGCGCAAATCGAGCAGACCATGCAAGAGACCCACTTGGATGAACTGATGAAGACCTTCGGCATGTGGCAGATGTGGCAAGAGGGAAAATGGGGACGGGCCGATTGAAGTTTTGTTCGCGCTGGAGTTCTGAGGCTTAATTGAACCAGCTACTCTTCTGGATTCTCTTCAATCTTTTCGTGCTGGGCATGCTGGCGCTCGACCTCGGGTTTCTGCAGCGGCCCAGCCATACGGTGAAGTTTCGCGAGGCGCTGGCCTGGAGCCTGACCTGGATTGGCCTGGCCGGCGCATTCGCGGTGCTGGTTTATTCTCGCTATGGGCACGCGACCGCGGTCGAGTTCGTTACCGGTTACGTGATCGAACTCTCGCTTAGCGTCGATAATCTCTTCATCTTCATTCTGATTTTTCGTTTCTTTCGCGTCGCCCCCGCGCACCAGCACAAAGTACTGTTCTGGGGAATCGTGGGTGCTCTCGTGATGCGTGCCATCTTCATTGTAGTGGGCATCGGCTTGATTCAGAGGTTTCATTGGATCACGTATGTCTTCGGTGCACTGCTGGTATATAGCGGCATCAAGCTTTTTCGCCAGCATGGGGCGGGGATCGAGCCGCAAAACAATCCCGTGCTGCGTTTGTTTCGCCGTTGGGTGCCGACCACGGAAGACTACGAGGGAGACAAGTTTGTGGTACGGCGCGGCCGTTTGTACGCGACTCCGCTGCTGGCGGTGCTGGTATTGGTCGAGGCAACAGATTTAGTCTTTGCCACGGATTCGATCCCTGCGGTGCTGGCCATCACTCTGAAACCGTTTATTGTTTACACATCCAACGTGTTCGCGGTTTTGGGTTTGCGTTCCATGTACTTCCTGTTGGCCGGGATGATGGAACTCTTCCACTATCTGCACTACGGGCTGGCTGCGATTCTGATCTTCGTCGGGGCCAAGATGCTGGTTTCGAACTACTATCACATTCCCACCTTGGCCGCTCTAGGAGTTGTTGCGGGAGTGCTGCTAGTCTCGGTGCTGGCATCATTGCTTAACCCGCAAAGTCAAAAGCAGTAACCACTGAGGAACACAAAGGTTCACAAAGGAAACCCATCGGCTTCGGGGCTCCGGTTCGCACAGGAAAACGCAGTTGTTTTCCGGTTTCCTTTGTGAACCTTTGTGTCCTTAGTGGTTAATGCTTTTAAGCGAACCGGATGGAATCACCCTTGACGATAGAGTGCTTCAGGAACTTGGCGTCGTCATGGGCGGGAAAGTCGGTGCGATAGTGAGCCCCGCGGCTTTCTTCGCGGGCCAGCGCGGAACGAGCCACCAGCAAGCCCAGGGCGTGGAGATTTTGCGCCTCGTGCCCGCGTCGAGTTTGGGGGTGGGCCACCCGCTGGGCAATGCGATTCAGTTGTTCGATGGCTGCTTTTAATCCCGCTCCGGTGCGAACAATGCCCGCGTCCCGCCACATCAAATCTTGAATTTCGCGGATCACCTCTTCGGTCGCGGTGTCGACTGGCCCGTTCGATGCAGCGCGGTGCGGTTTTGCGACGCTCGCCTTTGGACGCCGCCCTTCATCAACCATGGTCTTGCCCGCTCTCGCGCCGAAGACTAAGCCCTCGAGTAGCGAGTTGCTAGCCAGCCGATTAGCGCCGTGCACGCCCGTGGCAGCCGCTTCCCCGGCAGCATACAGCCCGGTTAGAGTGCAACGTCCCACGAGATCCGTGCGCACACCGCCCATGGCATAATGCGCCGCCGGCCGGATCGGGATCATGTCGGCCGTAATATCAATGTTGAATTCCATGCACGTCGCGTAGATGCGCGGGAAACGCTTCTTCACGTGATCGGGATCGAGATGCGTGAGATCGAGATACACGAACGGGTCCTTGACCCGGCTGACATCGAGTTCATGAAGAATGGCTCGGGCAACCACATCGCGCGGCGCCAGTTCGCCCATGGGATGGTACTTGTGCATGAAGCGGTTCAACTCGATGTTGCGCAAATAAGCGCCCTCGCCGCGCAGCGCCTCCGAAAGCAGAAAGCGTGGGGCATTCTTTAAGTACAGCGCCGTGGGGTGGAACTGGATGAACTCCATGTCGCTGATTTCGGCGCCGGCGCGAAATGCCATGGCGACGCCGTCCCCGGTGGCAACCGCGGGGTTGGTGGTGTTGCGGTAGAGCTGCCCCATGCCGCCGGTGGCGAGCAAGACTGCGGAAGCCGACATTTGCTGCTGCTCGCCCCTCTCGTTGATGAGATGAATACCGCAGACCCGGCCATCCTCTACGATTAAATCTGTCGAGAACTCGAACTCGCGGACGGAAATACTTTTCAGAGTTTTGCTTTTGGCGTAGAGCGCCCGCAGAATCTCGCGTCCCGTGGAATCCCCGTGTGCATGAAGAATGCGGTTGCGGCTGTGCGCGCCTTCCCTGCCGAACGTGAGCTTCGTCCCTTGACGATCGAATTCCGTGCCCCACTGAATCAGTTCGTCGATGCGCTCCGGGGCGTCTTCCACCAGCACCTTCGCGGCTTCGGGATTACATAGGCCATCGCCGGCCAGCAGCGTGTCTTGCAGATGAAGACTGATCTCGTCCTCGTCGCTGAGCGCGGCCGCAATTCCACCCTGGGCCCATTGCGTGTTCGATTCTGTGACCTCGCGCTTGGCCAACACCAGAACCGTGCCCGCTGCCGCCAGTTCGACGGCGGCGCGTAATCCGGCAACTCCGGCGCCAATAACCAGGAAGTCGGTCTGAGACGGCGCAGACTGCATAAGTTAAAAATGTTATCACGCGGCAGCCCGCTAGCCCCGCGGGCGACTACGTTATGATGAGATTCCATGATCCGCGTGACCATTGCCGTGCCGGCCCGCCCGTACGACGCCATCATTGAAAATGGCCTGCTGGAGCAGGCTGGAGAGCAGTTGCGCGAGATCCTTACTGTGGCGCGGGCGCCCTCGCCCGCGTCTCGCGATGGCAAGCCGCTGTTTGTCGTGACGGTTCCGCCAGTGCGCCGCAGGTGGGGCAAAAAGTTGATGACGTCGCTATCTGCGGCGGGATTCGCCGCCCGCTTCGTGGAGATGAGCGATGGCGAGCGCTACAAAAAGCTGGCCACGATCGAACGGTTAGCCGAAAAGTTGACGCGCCTGGATGCGGATCGAAATGCCCTGATCGTGGCCTTCGGCGGCGGCGTTGTAGGCGACGTAGCTGGTCTGCTGGCGTCGCTCTACATGCGAGGCGTCGACGTCGTGCAAATTCCCACCACGGTGCAGGCTCAACTGGACGCTGCCATTGGTGGCAAGACCGGCGTAAATCTGAGCACGGGCAAGAATCTGGTCGGTACGTTTCATCAACCGCGCGCAGTGTTGATTGATCCGGCTGTGCTGTCGACTTTGCCAGAGCGCGAATTTCGCGCCGGATTGTACGAAGCTTTGAAGTGCGCAGTGATCGGCAATCCTGCGCTGTTCGATCGCCTCGAGAACACTGTGGTAAGAGCATTGCGCCGCGATGCCGCTGGGTTGGAATGGGTGATCGCAGAATCAGTAAAGCTCAAAGCGGAGGTGGTTTCCTCCGATGAGCGTGAGAGCGGGTTGAGACGCGTACTGAATTTCGGTCACACCATCGGACACGCGCTTGAAACCGAATCACGCTATCGCCACTTTCTTCACGGCGAAGCCGTAGCTTGGGGAATGATCGCGGCTACGCATATCGCCGCCGCGACTGGCCGCATCGACACCAATGCCGCGGAGCGGATTTCCGATGCAGTGCGCAGTTTTGGCAAGTTGCCAAGCGTCGACGCTCGCAGCCGGGATATCCTCCGCTTGCTCACCCGGGACAAGAAAACGCGCGACGGTGTGGTGCACTTCGTGCTGCCCAGAGAAATCGGCAAAGTCGAAGTGGTGAACGATGTGCCCCAGAGAATAGTGGTCGAGGCCGTCAACGAGTTGCGGCGTCTGTCTAAGACGTGAAGTAAGTTGTCGATTCAGTTAAAGGCGCGATCCATTGTGACCGATTCATCCAAAGCGACGGTGATTGGCGCCGCTCCCGAGGGCGCCAGCGATCCGGCCTCGGCCGCGCGCGAAGTCCGCGAAATGTTTACCTCGATCGCGCCCCGCTACGATCTGCTGAATCATGTTCTATCCTTCAACGTCGACCGGCTTTGGTGGCGCAAGACCGCGCGAAGCTTTGCTTCCATTTTGCGGCAACCAGGCGCGCGCGTCCTCGACCTCTGCTGCGGCACCGGCGACATGACTTTCGCTCTGAGTCGACAGGCCGGTAAGTCGGCGGCAAGAATTCTGGGCGTTGACTTTTCCCATGCCATGCTGCAACGAGCGAATGCCAAGTCGGCAGGAAAGTCGCTGCATTGGGTAGAGGCTGATGCGCTGCGTCTCCCCTTCCCGGATGAGCAATTCGACCTGATCACCGCAGCCTTCGGCTTCCGCAATCTGGCCGACTACGATGCTGGCCTCCGCGAAATCGCCCGCCTGCTGCGCCCCAATGGAGAATGCGGCATCCTCGATTTCGGCGAGCCTCGCGGCCTGATGGGAAAGTTGTATCGCGTCTACTTCAAGCACGTCCTGCCCGCCGTGGGCACCGTGATCTCGGGCGTAAAAGGTCCCTACGCGTACTTGCCGGCGTCGGTCGAGCGCTTTCCCTCTCCTGAAGAAATGCTTGGCCGCATGCGCCGCGCCGGATTTCGCGAGGCTTCCTGGACCCCATACACCTTCGGCATTGCCGGCCTGTACAGAGGGAAGAAGTAGCGACGGAGCGAGCCACTCGAAAAAGCGGCCGTTACTACGCCTGCTGTGCCGCCGCAATCGGTTGGTTCGAGTCGGAAGCGCCCGTAACAAACGAATCGGCAAATGCGTCCGCAACCGTGTAGCGAATCACTTTCTCATAATCCGCGCCCAGAAATTTCCGCAGACGGTCGGTGTTCATGATGTATTCGCCAGTCATATAGGGCAGTGCCTGCGGAGGGATTGCCGAAATGCCCAACTTCCACAGCGACTGTAGAACCAGGCGGAAGGCCCATTCTCCGGGGACGCGCATAAGCTTCGCGTGCGCCATGTCGATGCAACTGGCAAAGGTCAAGGGCTCGCCGCGTCCGGCAACGTTCAGCACCGTAAGCCGCTGGGATTCAGG
Source organism: uncultured Acidobacteriota bacterium (assembly GCA_963762385.1). GTDB lineage: Bacteria > Acidobacteriota > Terriglobia > Terriglobales > Acidobacteriaceae > JABDBE01. The sequence goes on from CAVXKN010000006.1 coordinate 270,507, forward strand.
CTCGGTCCTTCGAACAATGTGTGCCAGTAATCTCGCCATGTCGTCCACATGGACAAACTGAATTCGGTTCGCAAGATACTGTTCTCCATACGGCAACATACAAGGCAGCCGCTTGCCCTGCTCCCGCATTCTCGACGCGCGCTTGGCTGCGCCATTCGGTGTGCCGCGAAAAGCGCCGAGCATGTAGTTCTCCACACTGGCCCCGGCAAAAATGTGTGGACGCAGCATGTACACGCTGCACCCTCGCAGCGCTGGCGCGCGCTGCTGCACCACCCGATCAGCTTCCATTTTATGAATGGCGTAAGGCAGCGTGTGCGCGCCCAAAGGAGAATCCTCGCTCGCCGCCTCCGACAGATCCGGCCCGTACACCGCAACGCTGCTGGGAAAGATAAACCTGCCCACGATGGAATCATCCCGATTGGCTTCGGTAATCGCTTCCATCACCCGCGCCGTACCGGCCACGTTGATCTGCCACATCCGCTCCAGGTCGAGCACACCGCTGCGTACCGGATCCAGCACAAAAGCCAGGTGAAGAACTGCGACCGGCCGCGCCTCCCGCAACAGAAGAAACAACTCACGGCAGGATTCTTCCAGGCCCAGATCCATGCGCACAAACCGCAGCGAATCGCTGACCCGGGGCGGATTCAAATCAATCCCGATGACCTGATAATCCGCCAGCTGCGGCAACAGCCGCAGCCCCAGATTCCCAGCAATCCCGGTGACTACGATGCTTGGCTTTTCGTTCCCCATTACTTGGCCCATTACTTGGGGCTGGGACCTGGAGGCTTGCTCGACGGACCTCCGGTCGGCGGCGGCAATGGCATTCCGTGGGTTGGAGACATATCCGGTCCGAAGTAGCTTTCATCGAGAATTGGAGTGGCGGACTTTTGCGCCGCCTGCATCTGTTCCTGCATGCGCTGCGTCCGCAGCGAAGACCGCACTTCATCCTTCACCTTGTCAAGCGGCTCCACTTCTTTCTTGCCGACTTTGTAAATGAAATACCCGCTTTGATCGGAGAACACGTGAGAAATTTCCCCAGTCTTCAATTCAAGGACCGAAGCCTGAGCCGCCGGCAGCCCATTGCGGCGCACATCCCCCATCTTCACGCTCGGAGGCTTGCTCTTGATTCCGGCCAATTGGTAAGCCTCCTCTTGCAGCTTGGCAAAATCTTCCCCCGCCACCGCTCGTGTGTGCAGTTTGTCGGCTTCTTTCTGCATCACTTCTTCAGAGTCCTTTTCGCGCTTCTGTTCCGCCGCATCGCTCAGCTTGACTTTGGACGCCGGAGCCTGCTGGGAACGGGGAATAAATATGCGCTGCATGTCTGCTTCTTCGTAGTCTGCGACATGGCTGTTGTAATAGTCTGCAAGGTCCTGGTCAGAAATCTGTCCTGCTTTCTCCTGTATCGCCTGGTTGAAAGCCTGGGACAAAATCTGAATCCGCGCCAGCTTCATGCGCTCCTCGAACTTCGGCCCCTGATCCAGGCCCATCTCCTGCGCTTTTTGCGCCATGGCCAGCGCACTGGCATAGCGCGTAGCGAACTGCCGGCGGACCCGCGGCGGCATATTCGGTTGCACCGAGTCCAGTATCTTCTCAAATTCAGCGCGGGTGATTACGGTTTTGCAATTTGGGTCGGCCGCTTTGCCGGCAGACGCGTTCTCGCACACTCCGTTAATCGTGATCACCGGAGCATCGGGCGCGACTTTTGACGCTTCAGCGTCATTACTCGGGCCGGGGTTCATGGCGCCGCGGGCCGGCGCCCCCGATTGCCCGGCTGCGGGACTGGACGTGGAACTGGCCGCTTGGCCCCATGCCATGGCTCCAAGCAGCAGACAGACTAAGGCGTATCGCGTCATGTTTAGTGATTCCTCCAAGGAATATCGAAAGGTCACTGAAAATCCTAGCACAGAGTTCCGCTGATGTCGGCAGCCTCGGCCGGAAATGTTTCCAGCGCAGTATTGGCGGACTGCCTCTTACCAGCGATAATGCTGTCATGGCCACGTCGCCAGCCATCGACAGCCCCGCCTCCATGCGTGCGGAAAAGCGCGCCGTAGCGGGAAGTTCCGTGCTGGCCGCAATCGCTATTACCGCGCTGAAGATCGTCGTTGGTCTTACCACCGGAAGTCTGGGCATCTTGTCTGAAGCCGCCCACTCCGGACTCGACCTGATCGCCGCAGTGGTCACATTCCTTTCCGTCCGTGTCTCCGACAAGCCCGCCGATGCCGACCACCAGTACGGCCACGGCAAGGTTGAGAATTTCTCTGCTTTTATTGAAACTGCCCTGCTGCTGCTGACTTGCGTCTGGATCGTCTACGAAGCGGTCAAGCGGCTTTTCTTCCGGCACGTGGAGATTGAACCCAGCGTCGCTGCCTTTGCCGTTCTTTTCATTTCCATGGCGGTGGATTTTTGGCGTTCCCGTGCTCTGGGGAAAATTGCCACCAAGTACGACAGCCAGGCCCTCGAAGCCGATGCCTTGCACTTTTCCACCGATATTTGGTCCAGCGGCGTGGTGGTGATCGGGCTGGCTCTGGTGCTGATCGGTCGCCTTTATGATGTGGAGTGGCTGCGTGATGCCGATCCTGTGGCCGCGCTCTTCGTCGCCGGAGTTGTCGTATACGTGAGTTCCAGGCTGGCCCGCAGAACCGTCGACGCTCTGCTCGACGCCGCCCCGGCGGGTGTGCGCGCCAACATCGTAGCCGCAGTCAACAAAGTAGACGGATTGCTCGAAGTCGATCGCGTCCGCATCCGCCGCGCTGGCAACCGCTACTTCGCCGATCTTTCCATCGGCTTGGCCCGCAACGTAACTTTCCAGCGCTCCGAGCAAGTCGCCGACGCCGTCACCTCCGCTGTGCAAGGCATCCTGCCCGACGCCGACGTTGTGGTTCGTTCGGTGGCCCGGCCGGCTCGAAGAGAAAACATTTTCGATCGGGTTCGTGCCGTGGCCACGCGCAACAACTTCAACGTGCATGACATCAGCGTTCAGGATCTGAGTGGACGTTTGCACGTCGAACAGCATCTTGAACTGGACGAGCAGTTGAGTCTAAAAGAAGCGCACGATCAGGTCACCCGGCTCGAATCCGATATCCGCCATGACGTGCCCGAGATTTCGACCATCCTGACCCACATCGAGAGCGAACCCGCGACCATCGAAACTGGCGATGAGGTGGTGCGCGACGCTCTGTTAGAAAAAAAACTGAAGGCGGTGGCAGCGCACTTTCCCGAAGTTCTGGATGTGCATGAAGTCGAGGTTAAACACGTACGCGGACGGCTATATGTCTCCTGCCACTGCACCTTCTCCGACGAGCTGCCGCTCGCGCGCGTACATGAACTTTCGACCGAGCTCGAGATCCACTTCAAACAAAAAGCCCCAGAACTATTTCGCGTCCTGATCCACCCCGAACCCCAAACCGACAACCGAAGGTAAGAGACTTTCACTGGACAGGATAAAAAAGACGGGTGCCCCATCCTTTTCCGCGTTCTTTGCGGAAAGGGTGGGAAACGAAAATGCCAAACGGAATCGCTCGATCGGATATAACTGAAGGGTGCCCCATTCTTTCCGCGTTCTTTGCGGAAAGGGTGGGAGACGACAATGTAAAAGACGACGATAAGCAAAAAAAGGCCGCGAGCGAACTCGGCAGCCTTCAAATCGGTTTCGATCTAGTGTCTCGGTCCACCGCGGCCACCACCGCCGCCCGGTCCACGTCCGCGACCACGGCCTCGTCCGCCACCGCCGCCCGGTCGCCCACCCCGCCCGCGATCTCCACCACGATCAGGACGGTCCGAGGGAGCCCGTTCTGTCGCTCCAGCCACGCCCGCGACTGCGTCGCGGTTGAAGTTGGGTTCGTCGTCGGGAAAATCCCCACCGCCCTCAATGGTCAACGCCGGCGCCGCGGCACCTTCGCCGTTACTCGGCTCGCCACCGTCCGGTCCAGGTTCACCGCCGCCCATCTTCGCGCGCTGCTCCTTAAGGATGGCCTTCCGCGAAAGCCGAATGCGATTGCCCTCAACCGCAAGCACTTTCACCAAAACCTGATCGCCTTCCTTCAGTTCATCACGCACATCCTTGATGCGATGCTCCGCCACTTCGCTGATATGCAGCAACCCGTCGGTGCCGGGAATGATCTCGACAAAGGCCCCGAAGTCGGCCAAGCGGGTCACCGTGCCCAGGTACGTCTTCCCTACCTCGGCCGTAGCCGTCAGATCGCGAATAATCTGCAACGCCTTATTCGCCGAAGCCTCATCGTTCGAAGCTACGTTGACCTTACCTGTATCTTCGACGTCGATCTTCACGCCCGTCTGCTCAATAATGGAGCGAATCATCTTGCCACCAGGCCCAATCACGTCGCGAATCTTATCCACCGGAATCTGCAGCGTGTAAATTCGCGGCGCATACGCCGAAACTTTCTCGCGATGGCTGGTAATCCCCTCGCTCATCTTCTCGAGAATGTGCAACCGCCCCCGCTGCGCCTGAGCCAGCGCCTCCCGCATGATCTGAGCGGTAATGCCTCCGACCTTAATGTCCATCTGCAAGGCAGTGATGCCATCTTTCGTTCCGGCAACTTTGAAATCCATATCGCCGTAATGATCTTCCGCCCCGGCAATGTCCGTCAGGATGGCGTAATCGTTGCCCTCCTTGACCAACCCCATCGCCACACCCGCCACGGGAGACTTGAGCGGCACGCCCGCATCCATCAGCGAAAGCGAAGCCCCGCAAACCGTCGCCATGGAAGAAGACCCATTCGACTCTAGAATGTCCGAGACCACACGCATGGTGTAAGGCCAGTTCTCCTCGGTAGGGAGCATCGCCGAGATCGCCCGCTCCGCCAGCGCCCCATGCCCGATTTCGCGCCTTCCCGCACCCCGCAGAAACGAAACCTCACCCACCGAGAACGGAGGAAAGTTGTAATGGAGGAGGAAGCGCTTCTTCGCTTCGCCTTCGAAGGTTTCGAGGCGTTGTTGGTCGTCGCTGGTGCCGAGCGTGGTCGTGACCAGGGCTTGGGTTTCGCCACGGGTAAAGATTGCGCTCCCGTGGGTTCTTGGAAGGACTCCGACTTCGACCCAGATGTCCCTTACTTTGTCGAAAGCGCGGCCGTCGGGTCTTCGCTTATTGTTAATGACTTGTTCGCGGAAGATCCGTTCGCGCAGGATTTCATAATAGTGTTTTAGTTTCGCCTGGGCCTCTTCGTCCTCTTTCGGGATCGCCGCCTGCAATTCTTTCTTCAGGTCGCGGACCAGGTTGTGACTTTCCGCCTTGGGATGCTTCTGCGTGTCCAGGCTGTCGGCAAGTTTGTCGCCGATCTTAGCTCTGAGTTGGCCGTAGTAGACTTCGTCGAACTCGGGCGCCGTGACTTCGCGCTTAGGCTTGCCCGCCTTCGCTTTCAGATCGTTGATGGCAGCGCAGATCTTCTTTATTTCGGTGTGGGCGAATTCGATCGCGTCCACGACCGTCTCTTCCTTCACTTCTTTGGCGCCAGATTCGATCATCACAATGCCGTCAGCAGTGCCGACGACCATGATGTTCAAAATGCTGTCGCGCATCTCGCTGTAAGTCGGATTAATGATGAACTGCCCGCTAACCAAACCCACGCGGACGGCTCCAATCGGCCCATTAAATGGGATGTCCGAGATCGTGAGCGCCGCCGAGGCACCATTGATGCCAGCCACGTCGGGATCATTCTCCGTATCCGCCGACAGCACAAACGCAATCACTTGCGTCTCGCACTTAAAGCCTTCCGGGAACAGCGGCCGAATCGGCCGATCGATCTGCCGGCTAGTCAAAATCTCGCGTTCGCTAGGACGCCCTTCGCGCTTGATAAAGCCCCCAGGAATCCGTCCCCCCGCATACGTGTATTCCCGGTAGTCGACGGTTAGGGGGAAGAAATCTATGCCTTCGCGGGGGTCCGGATTGGACACGGCGGTGGCCAGGACTACGCTTTCTCCGATGCGCACTACGACGGAGCCGTGGGCCTGTTTGGCTAGCTTTCCGGTTTCAAACGCGAGGCTTTTGCCTCCGGTGAGTTGAACTGATACGTCATGCTTCATGTTTTATTTCCTTCTGGGCAGGAGGGCACGCCGGTGCCGGTCTGGGAGTCGCACAGTGCAAATTGGAAGAGCAGGCGCCAGTCGTGACTTGGGAAATTACCTTGGAGACGCACCTTCTCCGCTTTTTCTCATTCGACCGCTGCGGTCCTGGGATTATCGTAGGACGGCAGAACAATTCCGTTGGCATTCGATAAAAAGTTGTGGACGTTCGGAACACGAAGTTCCAGAAACGGGTCCGCGCCCCACTATTTGCGGAGACCGAGTTTCTGGACCACAGTCTTATAGCGATCGGAATTGTAGGTTTTGAGATAGTCGAGCAAGCGACGCCGCTTGCTGACCAGCATGAGAAGACCGCGGCGCGAGCCGTGGTCTTTCTGGTGCATCTTGAAGTGTTCCGTCAATGAACCAATGCGTTCGCTCAACAGAGCGATTTGAACTTCCGGGCTACCGGTATCGGTAGCATGGGTGCCGTACTGGTCGATGAGGGTTTTCTTTTGCTCTCTGGCTAGCACTAACCTGGTGCACTCCTGTCTAATTTTTCAATTGTTTTGTAACGTTTATGAGGTTAACACGTTGGCAGCGAGGGTGTAAAGGCAAAGCCGGTTCACCACGGAGACACGGAGGCACAGAGGGAACACGTTCTTAAAGCTTCTGCCCTTTCGCCAACTGACCCACCAGGAGGAACGTCTTGGGATACTTGCCCTCGCCGCACAGCTTGAATGAGCCAAATTCTTTGTACCAGTGCCCGTCTGGGACGTCCGGCTTGGATTCCATCCAAAGTCGCAGCTGATTGAGGTCTTCGAGACCAATGTTGCGGTGGTGCATCCGCTCGACCAGATGGTCACGAATAGGGGCGGGGAGCCGGGACCAAGTCTCGATCTTCACTCGGTCAACCTTCCTTCAGTCAACCCAGGAATTATTCACCAAAGACAAAGCGGCCCAACTCGTCTCCCAATTGCTTGACCTGTTCTGGGTGGGTGGCGGCGCGGAACCGTTCCGCCAACTGGAAGAATGCTTTCTCTTTTTGCTGTTGGGCTTCGATTCCCTGTTCGATGAGCTCCACCAGCACGCGATTGTCGCTGAGATCGCGCTGCCGGGCCAGGGTCTCGACCTGTCGGGCGATTTTGGGCGGCAAGGTTACACTTCGCCGGACATGCTTTGCGCGGGTTGATTTTGCATGAGCCCGTTTTGCGGCTGGCATACTGGCACCAGTATACACCATTTTGGTGCATCGTGGGCTGCCACTGCCCCAGCCTCCGCAAAGGACGCGGAAGGCTAGGCCACCCGCCGTTTCTTCTGGACGCGTCTTTACTTGGCGGGCTTCGCGATAATTTCCAGTCTCTCCAACTCCTTTACGACGAGCTCTACCAGTCCGTTGATGACCTGGTGGGCGGAACTGGGGTCGAAGGTGTCGCTGGTTCCGGTCCAGATGAGTGTGCTGCCGGTCGGGGTGACGGCGTAGACGTTGCTTTCAACCTGCACCGTTTTTTCTGTCACCAAATAATCGGGTGTGTAGACGACGGGATACACAGCCTCGTAGTAACCGTAAAAGTCGGTGTAGTAGGGCAGAAGATAGGGTTCGCCGGGCACATCCCTAACTCTGGTTTTCACTTTGATCAAGCGGCACACAACGATGGCATCGATGTGGTAGGCCGCGATCTGCTCCTTGAGATAGACCATGTTGATCGGACCCGCAGTGGGACGCAGCAGGATGTCGGTTCCGGCGATGGTGGTGATTCCGGGCCGAGCCATTTTGCTGGCGAGCGCAACTTCGAAGTCCGCACGGTTCTGGAGATTGTTGCTCATGCCGAGGGCGAGGATAGTCTTGAGGGGGCGAGGGGAATAGTTCGGATTCTTCCAGCTTTCCTTGAGCTTGATCGAGCCCTGTCCGGTTGCGGCGTTGAGTAACAGGGCTGCAATGAGGAGTATCTGTTTCAAGCTAACCCTCCGAATGTCGATGTGGTGACGCGCCTCGGGGTTTCTGGTAGAAGCTCAACGAGTGTACAACGGAAAACCAGCATCAACCAGGCCGCCGGGTACCCCACGTCTCGCCGTTTGAGACGTGGGAGAGGAGCGCGAAATGTTATGCTAACGTAAGCGCATGACCGGAAAACAACAAGTTGAGTCGCTGCTGCATAAGCTGCCCGACAACTGTTCGTTGGAAGACATCCAGTATCACCTTTACGTGTTGGAAAAGGTGCAGCGAGGGCTGGACGAAGCCCGAAACAGCGGCACGCTTTCCCAGGAAGAAGCGGAGAAGCGGCTCGGCAAATGGCTCACCGAGTAGTCTGGTCTCCGCGCGCGCTTGCGGATGTGGAAGCGATCGCGTCCTACATTGCCTCGGATTCCCCTTTTTACGCTGGCTCAGTGGTGCGACGAATCATCGAACTCACCCGTACGCTTGAGAAATTCCCCCGTGCAGGACGCAAGGTGCCGGAATTCGACGACGAAAACTTGCGCGAGTTGATCGCCTACAGCTATCGGATCATCTATCGCGTGGAGGCCGCGGAAGTAATCGTCGGAGCCGTAATCCACGGAAAACGGGACCTCGGAAGTATGTAGCTCGCGTACATCGGCACGCTGCAATCCATGATTCGAGCCATGGGGGGCCACTTGAAGATTGAAGCCGTCTTCCCCGACGGCAAGGTGGAGATCAATCAGTTCCGCAAGCTCAAGAAAGCTTGGCGGGCGGATTGAGAGCGAGGTGGCGTCGCCGGCCTCGTCGTCCCACCTTTACAAAAAGCGTAAAGGTGGGCCAGCCCCCATGGTGGAGACCAATCAGTTTTGCAAGCCAAAGAAAGGCGGCTGGGGCGGATTGGAAGACAATGCGCACGCCGAACTCGTGGTTCCCACCTTTACAAAAAGCGTAAAGGTGGGCCAGCCCCGAAATGACGTGGCGATTCAATAACCGTAAAAACCCGTTTCTGTTTCGCGATACGATGCTGAAACTCATTCATTCTGACAACCTAGAATACAAACAATTGACCAAAGCTGCGTAAGATGGCTTCACAGGTGAGCGTGCAAGTGATCGGAAACCTCCTTGCACGGTTCGCCTGCGTAAGCAGGACCCTTTCTTTTGTCGTACTCAGCAAGTAGCTCCTTAGCTTTATCGGTATTCCCGATAGATGCATATCCGAGACTGCAAAACAGCATTGGGGTTAGCCATTCAGGCACAGATTTCATTTTTTCTTCACATAGTGCAATCATCCCAAAGAAGTCCTTCGCGTTGTTCAGCGCCTCCATCTTCTGCAAGGTAGGAAGTTCTTTCCCGAAATTCGTGCTCATTACGAACGTCGTAGAGGCTCCCTGACCTTGGTCTTTTTCATCTCCAGTGCAGTTATATGTGGTCGTCCAGGCATTCGGGTTGACGGGAGGATTTACTGTGACTGGTCCGTTGACATCATGCCCGGCACATACGCCGCCGGGACAAGTGGGCGAGTTAATCACTGACGGTGCAATCTTGCCTGTTGGCTTTGGCCGTGGCGGGAAGCAATCGGCTGTCTTGCAGATCGACGGGGGCTGAAGACTGGAGTACAGCGGGGGCGTAGTGCCCTTATATAGAAGCGAATATGCTAGTGCCAGTACGGGCGCGGCGACCAAGGCCCCAAGCGAGACCCATAATAGGGGAACAAGCCAACCCGGACGCTCCATCCCTCGATACTGTTCCACGTCGATTAACGGTGAGGGCCTAGCGAGGATGCGACGTAATTGCTGCTGATGCGACAGGTATAAAAGCGCTAACCCTCCACACATACATAGGAACACAAATGCTGGATTTAAGAGCCATGACGGCAACTGTTCGCGGAGGTTCATCAGTAATTCCCCGCGAGCGTAGTTATCAAGCGCCCAGACGAAAAAATCGAACGTGGGCACACCCAAAAGACCAACCCCTCCAAATCGCTCTGCTTTTTCCAATGACGCCATATCGCACACCTCCGCAGTGATCTCCCAATCTTTCCCGTTAGGGAAATAAACGGGAGATCATGCAGAAAAGTATACGCGCTGTCTTGCGTCAAATGCATAGTCTGCAATATATTAGCCTTGTTTTGTTAGACTTATATCAATGTAGCTGAATTTACCTAGCGAACAAATAGGGAACGGCGGATTCCTCCCCCTGCCTGCACAAGCGCAAGACACTCCGGTTAGTTATGAAGTCGAAGGAGCTGACAGGAGTGCTTGGTTCCCTGCGGGGCTTCGGTCGAATCTGTGGCTTGGCGGCACGGCTGAAGCCGTGCCCTTCCCGAATGTTTGTGGGCCGGATCGGATCTCGGCTGTGATCGCAGCGCTTCGCAGCACTGCGCGTCCGAAATCGGATGCAAATAGAACAGCCCCGGTAATCAGCCGGGGCTGTAATTTTGATACTGAACGCCGTCCGCGAAGCATCTATAGGATAACTCTGCGAGCGGCGTTGTCAAGCACATTCACATTTCATCGAGTGACTACGGAGGGCGAGGGACTCGAACCCTAATGGCTGATAAGCCACTCGACCGTTTCGCGGACGGCGTCCAGTACCCACTGGAAACACCCTCCAAACACCGTCTGCCTGGGGAGATTGTATGGGCCAGAGACCCCGGAGCGGTGTGATTTCCAAACTAAATCGGAGCTTGGCCCCGAATTGGGAACGCCACGACCGGCACCGCGGACAGGAGTGTCCGCTCTGCACGCTACTTGGGCGGGCGGAGCAGGTGCCAGGCTTCGCGGTAGGGTTCGTGGATTCCGCGGCGGTCGGCCTTCGGGTGCAGGGCCAGGCAGGTGGGAGTTTCTCGAATGGGGAAGATGAAGTAGGAGTCGTCGGGAATGATGTGGACGATGACGAAATCGACTTCGGTGGGCTGGTAGGCGATGACGCTTCCGCAGGAGTGGCGTGCGGGGCTGATGTGGTAGAGGCCGTTGATCAGGCTGGCGGTGCATTTTACTTGCACGCGCCAGAGTTTGTCGCCTTCGGGCCAGTCGCGGCTGATGAGGATGAAGTCGAAGCGCTCGCTGTCGCCGTAGGGCTTGGCGACTCCGAAGCCTTCGCTGGCGGCTTTGTGGGCGAAGGCTAGTTCGGAGAGCTCTCCGCGGCGCTTGGTGTTGAGCTCGTGCTGGCGGGCAGTCTTCGGGTCCGGCGCTGGGAGGCGTCGGGGCGGAGAGCTGCGTTTTGGCATGGTTTTGTCGGGTGCAAATGGAAAGGCGCAAGCTGGGAGCTTGCGCCTTCTGTATTTCCTGTAGATTAGCGGACTAATTTAAGAATATCAGACGCGAAGGGGTAAATGAGCCATGCTTTGCATAATTATTTCATGAATGTAATCAGCGGCTTGGGGGAAAAAGGTCGCGTCGGGGGGCTTGACAAGATTTGGGCGATGCCGATTTTCCGGCCTCCAGCCATCGTGTATGATTACGGCCTTGCATCTCACGTTCACAACCATCCGCGGAATTCTGTTCTGCGTTGCGGTGGTGTTCTGGATTCTGTACTTCCGCGAGGTTCTGTTCCGCTCGGGGAAGGTTCAGATGCATTGGCTGAAGCGAGGGTTTGCCGACTTCCTGCTTCTGCTGTCTATCGCCGTGGTCACCTTCCTGATCTTCACTCTGGTTAGCGGCATTCCTCTTCACTATCGTTGGCGTTGAGCGGGCGGCCGGGGACGCGCGTCGCTCCATCCAGCGCGGGATATTTCTCATCCAGTTGAATGTACCTATGTACCATGGTAATATATTGCCATGAGTGCTCAAAAAGAAGCGGTTTCTTTTGTCGAAGTCGAGCGCGTGCAGACGGGCGTGCGGCTGGAAAATCGCATGTTGAAAGTGCTGAAGGCGGTAGCCGAGTTGAAGGACATGTCTCTGGGCGACCTGTTGGAGGGAGTGGTGCTGCATGCTTTCGAGGGGAAAGCGCCGTTTTCGGCGGAGACGCTGAAGGAGATCGAACAGTTCAAAAAGATTTATGGCATGACCTTGAAGGCGTCGGACAGCCATCAATTAAAGGAGCGCAGGCGATGAAGACCGCATTGCTGATCGTGGCCGTGGGAGCGTTGGCGGTGGGGGCATTGCTTTATCACCTTCACCAGCGCGCTGCTTCGAGCGGGCCGGTATTGCATGTGCGCAACCAGTTCGAGTTTACGGTGCACGCTCCCTACCAGGTGGTCGCGCCGTTGTTTGGCCCGGAGGGCGAGCGGGGCTGGGCGGGCGGACGCTGGGATCCACAATTCTTGTATCCGCAACCCGCGCAGGACACGCAGGGCGCGGTTTTCACCATAAGACACGGCCACCATCACGCGGTTTGGATCAACACGGCCTTCGACACGTCCGCCCGACATTATCAATATGTCTATTTCATTCCGGAGGCGATGGTTGTGCTGATTGACGTTCGCTTCTCGGAGCTCGATCCAGAGAATACGAAGGTGAATGTTGCGTATGAGCGGACTGCTTTGAATCCTGAAGCCAATGAGCACGTCGAGGAAATGGGTAGGTCGGATCGGGACAGCGGGAAAGAGTGGGGCACGGCGATCAACGAATACCTGGCGAAGCAGAAGGCTGCGGGGCAGTGAGGGAGAACGCTAGTCGGGGTTCTGAGGCCCAGGCCGCCTCAAGCTCAAGTGATGAGTTTGAGGCGGCGAGGCGCAGAGATTTACTTGTAGGTTGCCTTGAAACCAGTGCCGCCGAACGTACCGGATCCATAACGTCCTACCAATTCAGACTTGTCATTCAGGCCATCGGCGCGAGTAACGCCGCCGGGATCCACGACGTCGTAGTACTTGCCTTTGTGAAGGAGCCAGCCCATTTCGGTACCCGCAGAATTAATGTAGGTGCCGTCGATGTCGCCATTATTGGCGGGGGTATGGACGTAGGTGCCGTCGCCCGAGGCTGTACCTGCTTTGGGGTTGTTGATGTTCTTGAATTTCTTCCCGGTCAGGAGGAAGGAATCGATCACGCCCGCCGAATTCGTGGCGTACACAGTGATCTGGCCCGCATTGGTGACTCCCCAGGCTACCGTATTGGTGCCACCCTTCACGTTAATGGCCGTATACTTAGTGCCGATCTTTGAAAAACCATGCTGAGTGCCGGAGGAATCCACGTAAATGCCTACAACGTCGCCCTTGTCATTGATACCGGTAGCCTCGGTTTCCGTTGCCTTGGGGTACGCGATCGTAGTGAATTTCCCTTTAGCCCAGGTAAACGCGATGGGTGCCCCAGCCGTACTGGTGCACCAGCCAGCAGCTTCACCGGCGGAATTGATGCCGTAGAAGGCAATGCCGGCGGTCCCTGTAAGAGCCTCACAACTCTTGTTGTCGACCGTGGTGAGCTTCTTCCCAGCGAGGATCATCCCGTGCTGTACGCTTGCGGAGTCCACATAGTCTCCCGCGATGACTCCGGCGTTGTTGACCGCGTAAGTGTCAGTCTCGAGCGCGGTCTTGCTGGCTTTCACATCTGAAAAGGTGAAGGTTAACGACGGCGCGGCCGCGATACCTACGGCAACGGACATCAGAACTAGCAAGACACCCAGAATGGACCTTTTCACTGGTTTCTCCTCCTAGAGAAAGTTGTTGTGACTTGTTCTGCCGCCGGCGCGAGCCGGGGCAAGAAATCGCAATCGAATGGAGCCCCCTCAAAACCAAGTTTGGACGCCGGCCACGACTGGGCTGGAGACCCTTTTTTACCGCGCGACAGTGCCGGGGAGTCGCGAAGTGATTGAGGCGGGTAATTATCGTCGGCGTGACGGTGGCGGTCAAGATGAAAGGTTTTGCACTTCTGCGAGGGTAGGGGTCCAGCCGCAGAGCACGGACGAGGACGCCCGCTCCTACACGAGCATTCGCCGCAGATCCTGTCCTGTCATCTCTTTTGGTTGGTCGATTTGCAGCATAGCTAGGATCGTCGGCGAAATATCTTGTAGCGAGCCTCCGGGCTTGAGGGTGAACTGCTTGCTGTTGTCGGAGATCACGATGAAAGGGACGGGATTGGTAGTGTGGGCGGTGTGCGGACCTGCCGGTTACGGGATCGATCAGCATTTCGGCGTTGCCGTGGTCGGCGGTGATGAGCATGGCGCCGCCTTTGGCGCGGACGGCGGGCTCGATGCGGCCGAGGCAGGCGTCAACGGTTTCGACTGCTTTAACCGTAGGTTCGATTTTGCCAGAGTGGCCCACCATATCGGCGTTGGCGAAGTTCACGATAATTACGTCGAAGGTTCCGTCTTCAACTGCCTTCACTACGGCGTCGGCGATACCGGCGGCGCTCATCTCGGGTTTCAGATCGTAGGTGGCGACTTTGGGCGAGGGCACGAGCAGGCGTTCTTCGCCGGGGAACGGTTGTTCGACGCCTCCGTTGAAGAAGTAAGTGACGTGAGCATATTTTTCGGTTTCGGCCACGCGCAGGTTGCGGAGATTCATTTGGCCCATCACATTGGCGAGAATGTTGCTCATCGACTCCGGCGGGATGACCACGGGCAAGCTGAATTGTTTGTCATAGCGAGTCATACAAACGTAGTGCAGATTCTTGGGTACGCGGTCGCGTGGGATGGTGGCGTCGAGATCGTCGGCGCCGGGTAAATCGCGGCCGGCCTTTTCGTTGAGACCGCTATTGCGAGTGAGGGCACGGGTGATCTGGCGGACGCGGTCGGCGCGGAAATTGAAACAGATGCAGGAGTCCTCGTCGCGAATGGTGGCGAGAGGTTCGCCTTTGTTGTCGACACAGACGAAGGGGACGATGAATTCGTCGGTGACTCCTTTGTTGTAAGACTCCTTCACGCCCTGCACTGGGTCGGCGTACTTCGCGGCTTCGCCGTTGCCGAAGACCATGACGTTGAATGCCTTGGCGATGCGCTCCCAGCGCCGGTCGCGATCCATGGCGTAGTAGCGGCCGCTGACGGTGGCGATCTTTCCGGTGTTGTATTCGCGCATCTTCTGCTGGAGTTGTTCGAGGTAGCCGGCTCCGTTGGTGGGAAGAGTGTCGCGGCCATCCATGAAGGCATGCACAAAGACGCGGTCGACGCCATTTTCCTTGGCCATACGAAGCAAGGCGTAGAGATGGGTCTGGTAGGAGTGAACACCGCCATCGGAGAGCAGGCCGAAGAGATGCAGGCGGCGTCCGCCGGTGCGGGCGTTTTTCATGGCGGCGAGCACGACGGGATCGGAGAAGAACTCGCCGTTCTGGATCATGAGTTCGATGCGGGTGCTGTCCATGTGCACGATGCGTCCGGCGCCGATGTTCAGGTGGCCCACCTCACTGTTGCCCATTTGACCTTCGGGAAGACCGACGTAGGGACCGCTGGTCTGAATTAGCGTGTTGGGATACTCGCGTAGGAGGCGGTCGTAAGTGGGCTTGCGGGCGAGCGCGATGGCATTGGCTTTGGTCTCGGCGCGGTAGCCCCAGCCGTCGAGAATTACGAGGACGAGAGGTTTAGGACGAGTCATTTTTGGAAGAGCTCCAACTCCAATTTCGCGCGTTCGATGTTCAGGTAAGCGGCTACATCCGAGAGAATAGCGTTGAGCGTTCCAAGCCGTAGGCTGCTATGTGCCGGGACTGTTAAGTGGTGAGCATGACCGCGAACATCGGACCGCAATCGAATGTGGCTGCCCACCTGGCGAGTAACCTCGTAGCCGTACCGCCGTAGCAGTTTGACGAGTTCGTGACCGGAAAGATCACGAGGCAGTCTCAAGCCGAAATGACCTCGTCTTTCACCGTGTGCAGTCGGATCACGGGAGGCGCCTTGCCTTCATCAAAATGGCAGCGAACCGCCTCCCGCACATTGAGCTTTAGATCATCCATGGTGTCGGCTTGGGTGAAAATGGAATAGCCGAGCGCGCGCGCTTCGTAGCCGCCCTCGGGCGATTCTTGTACGGAGAAAATGATCTCTGTTTCTGCCATATTCTGCTCGGATTATACTCCGAGCAAATCTCGGGCTAGTTCTTTTGCTGAGATGGCGGGGTGGCCGGCGCGGTTTTTGGTTTCTCTTGATCTTCTTTCACGATTTGCTCGGCCTTTTGCGTAATCGCGTCCATCTGCTTTTGCATGCGCGCGTAGGACGCCTGCATCGACTCGGAGGTCAGGGAGGGCATCTCCCGCATCATCTTTTGGCCGGTCGGGGATGCGTAGAAGGTGCTCATGGCATCGATGTCGCTCTTGGAGAAATGCCGCTGGTAGATGGGGATCATGTCGTCGAGCATGGCGTCCATGGGCATGTCTTTTATCGTTTCCGCAATCAGTTGGTCGGCGCGGGCGATTCGGTCGGCGGAGGACTGCGGGTAACGTTTTTTCAGAGTCTCGTGGATCATGGCAGTTTGTTGTTTCATCAATGCGTCCATCACCTGGCGCATTTGCTGATGAATCTGCATGACCTCGAAGAGGTGCTGGATGTCTTCTTTGGTAGCGGGGGCGTCGCCGGGTGAGGGTTGCTGGGCGAAGGCTACGGTGGCTACGAAAAGGATAATAGCAAGGGAAGCGCGATAATGTTTCATAAGGAATTGCAGCGCTGAACGCGCATTTAATGGAATCTTGAGTCCTTCATGGGGTGTTCTAAAAACGGTTTCATTCCCAGAAAAGGTCCTCGATATCTTTGGGAAGCGCATCGTTAAAATCATCCGGCACGATAAATTCGCCCTTCGCTGAGCCGAGAATGCGTCCCTCGGCTCGCACCTTCACCAAGCGGATCGGAGCACAGACCCTGCTACCGCTAAAATGACAAGCGACCGCCTCCGTCACATTGACTCTCAACTCGCGCATTGTTTTCGCTTGTGTGAAAATGGGATGGCCAAGAGCTCGGGCTTCATAACCACCATCGCGAGACTTCTTGACCGAGAAGAAGATTTCGGTTTCCGCCATACCTCTCCGGATTATATCTTGCCGCGCACTCGAAGGTAGGACTGCCCCATTCCAGCGGAGTTTTAGACATCTCAAGGTCTATAGTTCAGCGCCTTCAATCCCAGGAATCTAGCTGAGGCTCCCAGTTCTTCTTCGATTCTTAGCAACTGGTTGTACTTTGCGATGCGATCGGTGCGTGATGCTGATCCGGTTTTGATTTGGCCCGCTCCGGTTGCCACGGCTAGATCGGCGATAAATGTGTCTTCAGTTTCGCCGGAGCGGTGCGAGATTACCGAGGTGTATCCATTGCGGCGGCCGAGGTCGATGGCGTCGAGAGTCTCGCTGACGGTCCCGATCTGGTTCAGCTTGATCAGAATCGAATTGGCAATTCCCTTCTTGATGCCCTCTGCAAAGATCTTAATATTCGTAACGAAAATGTCATCTGCCACGAGTTGAACTTTGTCGCCCAACTCCTTGGTGAGATTCTGCCAACCGTCCCAGTCTTCCTCGGACAAGCCGTCTTCAAGAGAAACGATGGGATAGTCGTTCACCCACTTCGACCAATAGCGGATCATGTCATCGGAACTTTTCTCTGACTTGTCCGACTTCTTGAAAATATATTTGCCGTCTTTGTAGAACTCGCTGGCGGCGGGATCGATCGCGATGGCGACCTGTTCGCCGGGCTTGTAGCCGGCTTGCTGAATGGCTTCGAGTACGACCTCGATGGCTTCTACGTTTGACTTCACTGAGGGCGCGAATCCGCCTTCGTCGCCGACGGCGGTGTTGTAGCCGCGCTTTTTGAGCACGCCTTTGAGCGTGTGAAAAACTTCGACGCCCCAGCGCAGCGCTTCGGAGAACGACTTCGCGCCGACCGGCATGACCATGAATTCCTGGAAGTCGACGTTGTTGTCGGCATGCGCGCCGCCGTTGAGAATATTCATCATGGGCACGGGGAGCGTGTTGGCGGGACCGCCCAGGTAACGGTAGAGGGGCAGCGCGAAGTAGGCCGCGGCGGCCCGGGCCGCGGCCATGGAAACGGCGAGAATGGCGTTCGCGCCGAGGCGGCTTTTATTGGGCGTGCCATCGAGTTCGATCATTTTCTGATCGAGAGCGCGCTGGTCGGCGGCGTCGAAGTCGTCCAATGCGTCGGCGATCTCACCATTCACGTTGGCGACCGCTTTGAGCACACCTTTGCCCTGATAGCGATGCTTGTCGCCGTCGCGCAGCTCGACAGCTTCGTGTTCGCCGGTAGAGGCGCCACTGGGCACAATGGCGCGTCCGTGAGAGCCGTCGCCCAGGATGACTTCAGCTTCAACCGTGGGGTTGCCGCGTGAATCGAGAACCTCACGGGCGTGGATGTAGGCGATATTCGTAGAAGGCATGAGTGCGTCCTTTGTTGCTTGGAATTAGACTGGCGATTATAAATCACTGGGACGGCTTGTCTCTGTGATGCACGACCGCGCCACACTAAGCATAAGAAACGGTGCCTACGATGGTTCCCGAGTTGATTCCTTCCTTGTTCTCGACTCGTTGCTACCTTAGAGTCGGTTGCAGATGCAGAATCGCACGGAAACTTTGGGAATCGGATCGCGAGCTCCCGATTTTTTGCTGGCCGCGGCAAACCGAGAGGGAACTTTTTCGCTTTCGAGTCTGCGGGTGGGTGGGCCGGTAATTCTGGAATTTTTGCGCGGCACGTGGTGACCGAACTGCGTCAAACGCATGGCCCAGTTTGAGCCAGTACAGAGCGAACTCGAGCGGGCTGGGGCGCAAGCGGTTTTTATTGCTGCCGAGAAGCACGATGGCATGTTTAAGCCGGTGAAGTTTCTGGAAAAGCATGCGGTGTCGTTTCCGTTTCTGCTGGATGAAGACCGCGCGGTAACCAAGGCGTACGGGCTTTATCATCGGCTGGGAAAGGACGCGATCAATATTGCGCATCCGGCCACGCTGGTCGTCGATGGCAGCGGAACTGTGCGCTACATCTATCGCGGCGAGAATCAGATGGATCGCGCACCGATGGAGCAGGTTATGGAGGCGGTTAAGAAGTTGACGTCCGGCTGATCTTGCCGAACGGCAACAAAAGTTGAGTCCGGTAAATTTTGATCCACTCAGGAGGCGAAATGAAGAAGCTTGTAGTGGTCAGCATATTCCTGCTGTCCTTGGTCGCGATGGGAGAGGACATCTCGCTGCCTGCGGGCACATCCATGAAAGTGAAATTGGAGACCGCTCTGACGACTTCCAGCAAGACCGGAGATCCGTTTTCCGGCCGGGTCACGGAAGCGGTCCTGCTCGACGGAAAGCCGGTGATTCCGATTGGGGCGACGGTGGAGGGACGCGTCGTTAAAGCGAGCGAACCGCGGCGCATTCAGGGCAAGCCTACGATTGCCATCTTCCCTGAGTCCGTAGTCTTGCCGAGCGGGGAGCACTGTGTGCTCAATGCCACTCTGGTCGATACGAGTGTGCGCAACGGCACCGACGTCAACGATGAGGGCCAGTTCAAAGGCAAGGGTTACGACGGCAAAGATCTAACTCAAATTGGCATCGGCACTGGCGGCGGCATGCTGGTGGGAGGGTTGATTGGCGGAGGCAAAGGCGTTCTGATCGGCGGAGCCGTGGGCGCGACGGCGACGGTCGCGCATTGGTTGGGCAAGAAGAACTCGGCCACGCTGCCTGCGGGCACGGAGTTGGTGATGGAATTGAGCCGACCGTTGGCGATGACTGCGGCGACCCCGGGACAATAGGAAACCTGTTTTCAGTTCATCGTTCTCAGTTAGCCGGAAGCTCTCGCTTCCGGCTTTTCCTCTGATCGCTCCTGGCAGGCTTTCAGGAACTGCGTCAGTCTGGCCTGGTGTTCTGGAGACATATCGAGAAACTCGATCCCGTTTCCGAATTGCGGATGGTTGGTCACGACCAGCGCTTTGGTGGGCAGTCGCGCGTCTTCAACCCAGAGGATGAGATCCATCCTGGTTGCTACGGGGAGCGTAAAGCTCATTTCCACGTAACATCCAAAAAGACTGAGATCGGCAGTCTCAGCGCGGCTGGCAACGGTCGCACCTTCCGGTTTGAATTCGATGGGAATCGAAATCTTGGTGCGGGGATATCTCCTTCGTTCCTTTTGGGGCGGTTCATCAGGCTGGTCGGTCATGTCTCTGTCTCCTTTCCAAACCAGGACGCCTCCAAGTGTAATGGTGCCCTTTATCGGGCAGAAAGAAAAGGCCGATCATGTTGATTGTCTTTGCTCTCGATTGCGGACTGATGAGCTGTCTAGAACGCTAACGCGGCCAAGTCGTCTTCACTCAGAAGACGTAGCTCAATCCATCCTTCGAGCGGGAGGGCGTCGACCGGCAGACGGTTCTGCCACAGGCTGAAGCGCAGGCGCAGCATGGTGGCCACCGGAGTCGTAGCTTTTCCTCCAGCGCCAACAGCGGCGGACGATACCGGCTTCGCCAACAACCACGACAGCGGTAGCTTGAACTCGAAGTTTCGCAGCAGGGCTATTTTGACATCTTGAGTAGGGCTCTCAGCGGTCGCCAGAGGCTTTTCTCCGTCTGGGAAACCTACCTTCCACGATCGTAGTTTTCCGGCTTCGACTCGCACGTCCAGTCGCAGTGCGCGGCGGGGCCGCTGTCCGTCCGCAGCCCAGGACTCAAGATTGACCACCAGATCGAATTCGGTTTCGGGAGGCTTGCCTACAAAATCCAGACGCCCGTAGATGTTGTTGTCATCGATTCCCGCGTAAACGCAATCCACCAGAAACTGCTTGCCGTGCATGGCGCCGGCACGGTGATCGGCGGTGTGGATGGCAGCGCCCATCCATTCGAAATAGCGGACCTTGTCGCCGTTGATGTGGGGATGAATATAGTGCGTCTGGGGGGTAAACTGCGGTCTCGCTTCGACACCGCTAATTGGATGCGCCAGATAAGCGGGCGGGGTTGCGCCCAGAGCCTGATACACATTGGAAAGATGCTTGCGGTAGAGTTCGTCGAATTCCCGGTCGTTAGCCGAATGATGCTCGGGACCATACCACCAGTTCCAATCGCTGCCTTCGGCAATGAACAATTCTTCGAGAGCCAGTTTGCGCTGCGCTTCAGTCGCAGCAGATGAGTTCGCAGCGTAGAAGGTACGGGCGTGATAGAGATAATCCCAAGAGCGGTTGTCCTCGGGAGCGCCGATCCAGACGTTGAAGTTGGCGTTGATCCAGGAGCCCGGGACCAAAGAGGTCAACTTGCCGAAGTCGCGGTGACGTGCGATCGCCTCGGACACGGTAACGGCCTCAAGGCCGGATTCGCGTTGGAGGGTCTCGTAGAAGCGGCGCAGAAACTCGCGCCCCGACCGGGGATAATATTCCCAGGCATTTTCGCCGTCGAGGATGACCGACACCACAGCATCTCGCCCTTGATTAAGCAGTGGTTGCGCGGCTTGCTTAATGTTATGGATGAGATGGTTGGCAGCATCCTCCGCAGGCATCCCCGAATACACGAATCCGACCAAGTCGGAGATAGTGTGGTCGCGGAAGATCATGTGCATCTGGGTCGAGCCGCTTTCGAAGCGATGGATGTTATAAAGCTTCTCGGCGTTCTGTGCGGAAAGACGTCCTTCGCCGTCACGCCCAAAGTTAATCCCCAGGCTTCGTCCCAGGACGCCTTCGTCCGTGGCCATCCATTTGACGCCCAGGGTTTGTGCGATCGCCAACACTTCTTCCGACACGCTCCCCTCCGATGGCCACACGCCCACTGGCTTCACCCCGAAGACTTGCTGATGCAGATCCAATCCCCGCTGGAGTTGCTCACGGGCATCTTCTGGATGAAGGAAACGATTCTGCGGCAAGGGTAATCCCGGCGTCGAAACGGCGCCCATGTTGGTGTCGCAAACCAGCGGCAGGATGGGATGATAGAAAGGCGAAGTCGAGATTTCGATTGTTCCCTGCTGCGCCGCCTTGGCATGGGCGGGCAGCACTTCGCCGACCAAGGCACGCTGTCGAGAAATCACAAATGCCTGATCCTCGAGCGAGAATCCGCGGCCCTTCTTGATTAGCGCGGCGATCTCCGGGTCGTCGAGGAAGAACTCATCAAACCATGCGATTTGCGAGAGCACTTGCAGGTCGGTGAAATCTTGCGGCTGAAAGTATTTTTCGGCTCGCTCCGCGGAGTCGCCGGCTGCTCGAAAGCGCTCCCATAGCTCGTGGTAGCGCGGATAGCGGCCAATCATGTGTACCGGATTCGCCTGAAACAGGTATTGCAACCCAAAGCGGCGCTCGCCCGGGGTGAGTTCTTTCGCCGACCGGGCTGCCACCGTCAGAAATGGATCGTGCGCCGTCCCGGCTACATAGTCCTGGATTTGCGTGATCAGCGACGGGACAAGGTTGAAGGTCTGGTGAACATTGGGGAATTCATCCAGCAGCTTGACCATGCCGTAGTAATCTTTGAGGGCGTGCAGGCGAACCCAGGGCAGACGGTACTCACCCGTTACCAGATCTTTGTAAAAGGGCTGATGCTGATGCCAGAGAATAATGACGCGCAAAGCGGGCATTGAACGTGAGGCTCAACCCAGAAGACTAGAGCCGTGCTGGAAGTCTAACATGTGTGTATGGGGTTTCTAGCGACCGCCAAGAAGTCTGTAGCGCCAGAATCCCGTTCTGGGTCTGTTTCTCCGCGCACTCTGCGGCCGTTCGCAGCGAACTCCGCGATTTAAGACCTTGTATTGCCGAGGCTTCATCACACCTTGAAACGCCGAGACCGCAGAGAATTGCCGCAGAGGACGCGGAGAAGACTGAAAATCCCCAAGTCAGCGGATAATCGGGACATTGGCCAAAAGCTTTGTCGTTCAAACCATTCCATTCCGGTACACTAGCAAGGCTCGGATAACCCTGATCCCGAATGACGAATCCAACCCGGACCGCGAGGTCGCGCTGAAATGGGACTTTTGACTGAGCAGGATCTTTATCTTTTCAACCAAGGCCGCGATTACCGCGCGTATGAAAAGCTGGGCGTCCATCTTACTTCGGTCGGCGCTCGATCGGGGGCCAACTTTAGCGTGTGGGCTCCAAATGCGCGCGACGTAGCCGTCATTGGCAGCTTTAATGGATGGGATCCGCTCGCTCATCCCCTGCAGTCTCGAGAGAGTTCGGGCATTTGGGAAGGCTTCATCCCCGGCGTTTCCAAGGGTTCGGTTTACAAGTTTCACATCGTTTCGCGGCACAACGGATTCGTAGTCGACAAGGCAGACCCATTCGGGGTCTTGCATGAGAAACCGCCGCGCACCGCCTCCGTGGTGTGGGATCTTGAATATCAATGGTCCGATCATGACTGGATGCAAAACCGGGAAGGCCGAAATTCCCTGCATGCTCCAATTTCCATCTACGAAGTCCATCTCGGTTCATGGATGCGGGTTCCCGAGGAAAATAATCGCCCGCTGACCTATCGTGAGACAGCCCCTCTCCTCGCCGACTACGCCCAACGCATGCACTTCACCCACGTCGAACTGCTGCCGGTGATGGAGCATCCCTTCTACGGTTCCTGGGGATATCAGACCACTGGGTATTTCGCCCCCACTGCGCGCTATGGCACGCCGCAGGATTTCATGTATCTGGTGGACACGCTGCATCAGCGCGGAATTGGCGTGATTCTCGACTGGGTGCCATCGCACTTCCCTGCTGACGAGCATGGGTTGGCCTATTTTGATGGCACGCATTTGTTCGAGCACTCCGATTCCCGGCAGGGATTTCATCCGGATTGGAAGACGCTCATCTTTAACTACGGACGCGACGAAGTTCGCAGCTTTCTGCTCTCGAGTGCCATGTTCTGGCTGGACAAGTATCACGTGGACGGTCTGCGCGTGGATGCTGTCGCATCCATGCTTTATCTCGATTACTCGCGCAAAGAGGGCGAGTGGCTTCCCAATAAATACGGCGGACGCGAGAATCTGGAAGCCATTGAATTCCTGCGCCAGTTCAATATCGAAGCCTACAAGCAGTATCCCGGCATTCAGACCTTTGCCGAAGAATCCACAGCGTGGCCCATGGTTTCACGGCCAATTTATCTCGGGGGCCTGGGCTTCGGATTGAAATGGGATATGGGTTGGATGCACGACACTTTGCAATACTTCTCCCACGATCCCATCCATCGCAAATACCATCAGAACCAACTCACCTTCCGTATGCTGTACAGCTTCACGGAGAATTTCGTGCTGCCGCTCTCGCATGACGAAGTTGTCCACGGCAAAGGCTCTCTAATCGGGAAAATGCCGGGAGACGAATGGCAGAAGTTTGCCAACCTGCGCCTGCTCTTCGGCTACATGTACGCGCAGCCGGGTAAAAAGCTTCTGTTTATGGGAGACGAGTTCGGACAAGTGCGCGAGTGGACCCATGACAGCAGCCTGGAATGGGATGTGCTGCAGTATCCGGTTCACCACGGTTTGCAGGGTTGGGTGGAGCAATTGAATCGGCTTTATGCTCAGGAGCCTGCGCTGCACGACTTCGACACGGATCCGAAAGGGTTCGAATGGATCGACTGCAACGACAACGCTGCCAGCACGATCTCATTGTTGCGTAAGAGCCGCTCGCCGAACCAAAACATTGTCATAGTCTGCAACTTTACGCCAATTCCGCGGCTTGACTATCGCCTGGGAGTTCCCGCGGGAGGCTATTGGCGGGAACTTCTGAATAGTGATGGCAAGGAATACGGAGGCAGTGGCATGGGGAATGCCGGTGGCGTCATGGCCGAGGAAGAGACGGTCCACGGACGACCGTTCTCCTTGAGTCTGACCTTGCCGCCCTTAGGGGCGCTTTTTCTGAAAGCCGAATAGTCGGCATTTTCGCCGGCGCCTCGGCAGCGGTCACGTGACCTTTTTGTAAAAAGAATGTCACCGAGCGTGACAACTTCAAGCGGCCAGCAGGACTTGGAGGCGATCCAGAATGTGCCGTAACGGTACGCCTTTTCCCAAAGCGGCATCGACGAACGGAGCCATTTGTGCCAGGTCCGGATGCGAGCCCGAGACCATAATTACGGGCAGCGTGGGATGTCGCTGCTTGAGCCACGTGGCCAGCTCCAAACCGTTCATTCCAGGCATTTCATAGTCCAGAATGACGGCGTCAATTTCTTTTTCTTTGGACTCAAACACGTGAAGTGCGTGCCGGCCATTGCTGGCGGCGATGACTTCATAACCATTTTGGCCGAGCAAGGCTCCGTAAAGTTCGCGAATCCCCGCGTCATCGTCCACGCACATCACGGTAAGAGCTTTCATCGGGAGGACTGCCCTTCTTGCCTCGCCTAAGAGGGGTCTAGGACAAGGCCATTTGCCAGATTAGAGAGCACGTCCAATGCCACGCTCGCGCTGATTCTTAAAGTTGGATTTTTCGAAGGAAGGAAAAGAGAGGTCACTCTCGCCGTTAGGTTGGCGGATGTCGGCTATCGTGAAATCCGAGTCCCGAGCAGCCGCTTGACGTCGCGTTTGCCGTGCAGGACGGCGGCGATCTCAACCGTCGCCGCGCGCCGGTACACAATCAAGTATTGATATACGCTGAAGAAGAGCACATTCAGGCCAGTTAGATCGGGACGCTTATGGCCTTTGCCGGGAGCCTCGGCCAAACCCTCGAAGGCGTCCACCAATTCGCCCTGAATCCGGTTGGCGACTGCTAGTCCCGCCTCTCCGAGCAGGTAACGCCAGATCTGCTTGAGATCGTCTTCGGCCTCCGGCGCAACAACGTAGGAACTCACGATCCAGAGCGGTCCGCCAGCCACGGCGCCTTGTCGGCTTCAAGACGCTTGCGCAGCCCGTCTCCTGATATGCCTTCGCCCCGACCGAGTTGGGCCAATCCACGCTCGATTTTAGCGTTGATAGCCTCTTTGTTTTCCTGCAGCCAGGCCTCGCGTTCCCCCTGTATTTCCAGGGCGTCGAACAGCACGTCTTCTACACTCTCGAACCCGCCGCTCCGCAGCCGCTGCTGAATCAGTGCTTCAATCTCGGGACGTTTTATTTCGATGGTCATGGCTCGTCCTGTTTCTCCCTCAAAGCTATCGCCAAGCTGAGCTTCGGTCAACCGGAATAGTTGTAACTGAAAGTCGGGTCAACCTGGCAAATTCAGCGGATCGACCCGGAACCGCCCGGTGGCGCTATCCCAACCCAACGCCGCAGTGGACGCCAGCCCCAATCCGATGTACCATCGCCGGAACCCGCGCCGTTCCTGCCCCCGGCACGCTGGAATCCCATCGTAGGAGACCGTGGCGATGACTCACATTGATCGTTCCCGCATGGCAAATCGCCTTCTCCTGTTCGTGCTTGTTCTGGCGCTCGTTTCAACCGCCTCGGCCGAGTGGAAGGAAGACGTCCTTTACAGCTTTCAGGGCCGCAGAGACGGCCGATTGCCGGTCGGGAGCATGGTCT
The DNA here is from genome assembly GCA_963762385.1 of uncultured Acidobacteriota bacterium. Taxonomy (GTDB): domain Bacteria; phylum Acidobacteriota; class Terriglobia; order Terriglobales; family Acidobacteriaceae; genus JABDBE01. The sequence continues at coordinate 296,691 of CAVXKN010000006.1, forward strand.
TCGACGCGGCCGGGAATCTGTACGGAGCGACGACTCAGGGCGGCGCAACCGACTGTTCTCCGCTGGCAGATTGCGGCACGGTTTTTCAACTCACGCCACCGGCGATAAAGGGAAATCCGTGGACCGAGACCGTGCTCTACACTTTCAAAGGCGCAAAGCACGACGACGGCGACGCACCCGCTGGAGGGTTGGTGATCGACAGTCAGGGCAACCTGTATGGAACAACCGCTGACGGCGGGACTGGGGACTGCGTGCTGTTGGGAATCAAGGGTGGATGCGGCACAGTGTACGAACTCTCTCCACCGACTGGGAAAGGCGGAGAGTGGACGGAAAAAATACTATATAGCTTCCCAACCGCCAAGCAAGGCTATCTGCCGCGTGGCGATCTGGTGTTCGACGGCGCTGGCAACTTGTACGGAGCAACGCAGTTCGGCGGAGGCAAAGGCACAACCTGCGATCCCTACTACCAATATTGCGGAGCGGTGTTCGAGCTGAGTCCGCCGAAGACGAAACACGGCAAGTGGACGGAGAAGGTGCTGCACGGCTTCGCGGGAGGCACGGACGGTGCCAACCCCAACGGCGGTTTGGTATTGGACAGCAGGGGCGCGGTATATGGGACGACGTACGCGGGTGGCGACCCGGAGGGAGACTGCGGCACTGGCGGGTGCGGTACTGCTTTCGAGCTTAAGCCTCCGACTGAGAAGCCAGGAGCCTGGACCGAGAAACTGCTTCATGTTTTTGATTCCGGTAGCGATAGGTTGCCTAGCGCAGGATTAACCTTCGATCCTGAAGGCAACCTCTATGGCGTCACAGTGGGAACGGCACTTCGACTTACGCCTCCGTCCACAAAATCCGGCCGTTGGAAGGAAACGATCTTGTACACCTTCGGTCAAGAGGCATACGGACCTCAAGGGGCCCTTATTTTCGACCAAAGCGGCAATCTCTACGGCACCTCGTACTCAAGTAATATGTTTTACGGCACCGTCCTCGAGTTGAAGCGGCCCAGTCGGAAGGGAGGTGCCTGGATTTTTGACATTCTCTACGGCTTTACCGGTGCCCCGGATGGAACGCACCCTGCTGCCAAGTTGATCTTCGATAAGCACGGCAACCTTTACAGCACGACCACGCAGGGCGGCTCTGGCACATGGTGCGGGTTCGCTGGCTGTGGGACCGTGTTCGAAGTCGGACCCTAGACAAACGAAGCTTAAACAATTGAGGCAGGTGGCCCATCCTTCTCCGCGTACTTTGCGGAGGGGGTGGGCGCGAGATTCCCGACTTGAAACCGCGACCGCAGCTTCCTCCGCTTTGTTCTTGATTTACCCAATCACTTCCGATAACATATGGACGTATAGGTTATCTCAGAGATAATCGTAGAATCTTTGACAACTTGATCAAGGGCGCAGCCCTCCATGCGCTAAGACCCAAGCCGATCACCCCGAACGGCTGTTGGCCCAGTTCCGTCGTGGTTCCAAAGTGGAACCATCGGCAGCCGTGACACGCCGTAACTCCAATGTTTCCAAGATTTTGCCTCTAACTACCTTAAGAACCATAGATCTAGCGGGACGAAAAATTCCCGGTCGTTTGTTTTCAAGATTTTGCGCACAAATGAGAGTTTTTTTTGATGTATTTTCTGCACCAGAATCTGTGCAATGGCAGGGCCGTCTCGTGAGGAGATCGACCAAGCGAAGGAAATACTTCGCGTGCTAGACTCGGTTTAGCTCCGGCCATGCGGATCCTGACCCGCTACATCCTCCGCGAAGTCACGGCTCATGCTTTGATCGGCGTGGCGGTGTTCACCTTCGTCCTGTTCACCCGCGACCTCGGACAAATCCTCGAACTGGTGGTTCGCAACAGCGCTCCGCTACCCAGCGTCGCCCAGGTTTTCTTCTTCATCGTCCCAGTCACTCTGACCATCAGCATTCCCGCCGGCGTGCTGGTCGGGATTCTCATCGGCTTGAGCCGGCTCGCGGCCGACAGCGAAATCACGGCCATGCGAGCCAGCGGCATCGGCGTGTGGAGCTTTCTCCGCATCGTTTCCATTTTCGCCGTGGCTGCGTGGCTGCTTGCACTGGCCAACGGAATTTATCTGGCGCCCGCGTCCCAGGCCGCCATGGTCCATTTGCAGGATCGCCTGAAGTCCTCGCAAGTGTCCTTCGAAGTGCAGCCGCGCGTGTTCTACGAAGGTTTTCCGGGGCTCGTGCTCTACGTCCAGAATGTGAAGGCTGCGCAAGGCGCGGCCATTTGGAAGGGCGTGTTCATTGCCGACACCAGCGTTCCATCTTCTCCGCGAATCACGCTGGCGCAGCAGGGCATTCTGGTGAGCGAGGGACCGGAGACGCTGCACCTGCACCTCAGCGATGGTTCGACGCATGAGATCGACCCGAAGATCCCTAATCACTATCAGATTTCAACTTTCGAGCAGACGGACATTCCGATACCCGTGCCGCAGGCCGACAGCGCGAAAGAGCAGGAGTTGGTGCCGGTTTCACAAATGGGCACTTGGGATCTTTGGCGGCAGGCTCACAATCAGAAAGATCCGGCCCTCGCCCGCTGGTACTTGATCGAGTTCCATCGACGCTTCGCGCTGCCCACGTCGTGCCTGGTGCTGGCGCTGGTCGGAATTCCTCTCGGACTGTCGTCGAAAAAAGGCGGCAAATCGACCGGGTTCGTGCTCGCGATTCTGCTGGTATTCGCATACTACTCCGCGTCGCTGGTGGGAGTTTCGCTGGCGCGGCAGGGAAGATTATCGGCAGGCTTCGGGGTGTGGTTGGCGAACATTCTGTTTTTCCTGGGCGGGGCTTTTCTGCTGTGGCGCGCAGAACACAAGCCGTTTGAAATCTCTTCCCTGCGCAGGCTCTGGCGTCCCTTCGGGGCGGGAATGCGCGACGCTGCCGGAATGCCATTTCGCCACCGCGCGGAAGATGTTTTTCAGCGAGCGGCCACTCGGCGCCGCGTCTTCAGCGCTCGCTTCCCCATGATCCTGGACGACTACGTGCTGCGCGACTTTGGCATGAATCTGGCCATGGTCGTAGCTGCTTTCCTCATGCTGCTGCTGGTGTTCACACTCTTTGAGTTGCTGGGAGACATTCTTCGCAATCAGATTTCGCCGCTGGTCGTCGGAGCGTACCTGCTGAACGTTTCGCCTTACTTCGTTTACAACATCACGCCATTGAGCATGCTGCTGGCGGTTCTGATTACTTTGGGCGTCATGCAGCGCTCGAACGAAATCACTGCCATCAAGACGGCGGGGATGAGCATTTACCGCATCGTGACGCCGCTACTGGTAGCGTCAGCCATACTGGCTGCTGGCCTCTTCTTCGCCGACCAGTTTTATTTGCCGCACGCCAACAAACGCCAGGACGCGCTCCGCAACCAGATAAAAGGCAAGCCGGCGCAAACCTATTTGAACCCCGACCGGAAATGGATTTTCGGACAGCACTCCGACATTTATTACTACGAATTGTTTGATTCCGATCGCGATCAGTTCGGCAGGCTTGCGGTTTTCCAATTCGATCCTGCGACCTTTCAGTTGACCAAACGAATTTACGCCGAGCGCGCGCACTGGGAAGAAACCCTGCAGCGATGGGTTTGCACCCAGGGATGGGAGCGCGATCTTCGCGGGCCGGCGATCGAAAACTTTCGCACCTTCGAAGTCGCGACGTTCCCGTTCGTCAGCGAACCTCCCACCTACTTCAAGAAGGAAGTGAAACAGTCTTCCGAAATGAACTATGAGGAATTGCGCCGCTATATTCGCGACCTGCAACAGAGCGGCTTTGACGTGGTGCGGCTGAGGGTTCAACTACAGAAGAAATTGGCCTTCCCGATCATCACGCTGGTGATGGCCGTGCTCGCGATTCCATTTTCACTTTCTGCCGGACGTCGCGGCGCAATCACCGGGGTCGCCGTGGCTGTTGGGATCGCGGTTGTCTATTGGACGGTGGCCGGGCTGTTCGAAGCGATGGGAAACATCAGCCAGTTGCCGCCGGTGCTGGCGGCCTGGTCGCCCGATCTGATCTTCGCGCTGGTGGGCGGATATCTGGTTTTGAAGGTGCCTACTTAGGATCCGACGGGGCTGCGGCCCTCCCCGTTCCTGGCTTCCCGCAACTGAGCGTCCGCATCACCGCGCCGCAAGAGCTGAAGTTTGGCCGAAGGTGATGAAGGGCATGCCGGAGACGTTCAGGAGTCCGGTCGTCGTGGTGAGGGTATAAATCGAAATGCTGCCTGCGCCACTATTCGCCACGTAAACCCAGTCTGTGGGATTCGTCGTTGTGTTTCCTATGTTCGTTCCCGTGGCTCCCACGCGCAGTGCGATCGACACTGGAGTTAAGCCAGTGGAAATAGTGGCGGGCGAAAGCGGTGTCAGAACGCCGTTTCCCGTGCCGTAGGAATATTGCGAGACCGTGTTCGAGCCTTTATCGACCACATAGGCGAAGATAAAATTCGGGTCGAAGGTAATTGCGACCGGACCGAGGCCAGCCGGGAATGGAGAACCTGCGATCTCCGTCAAAGTGCCATCCGGCTTATTGGGGTTGGTGCAACTGGTGACCACGACGTCGCAAATCGCGAATGCCGAGATGTTATTCGAGTTGGCGCCGGCGTTCATGACGTAGAGAAAACCTCCGTTGGGCTGAATGCCAAGCCCGGACGGCGAAGTTCCCAGTGGCTCGCTGTAAAACGGCACTCCGAGCGGAGTCAGTGCGCCGGTGGAACTGATGGCGAACGCCGAAACGAAATTCGCCAGTTGGTTGGCGACGTACAGGAAATTTCCTGAATTGCTGACCGCAACCGCTGTCGGCAGCGTGCCGTTCGGGTAGGGAAAGCCGACGGGAATCGTTGTAAACGGAGAACCGGGCACGGGGGCGAGCGCAGTGCCATTGATCGAGAATACCGAGACGTTGCTTGATCCCTGATTGGCCACGAATAAGAATTTGCCGGCGGGGTCGATCGCCAGGCCCATGGGTGTGGTTCCGACAGTCGTGGTTCCGCTGGCCGCGGTGAGACCGCCGAAAGAATCAATGGTGTACGCCGAAACGCTATTGGAACCGCTGTTTGCCACGAACAAGTTACTAATCGACGGTGTTATGGCGATGGCTGAAGGCGCAGCCCCGGTTCCGACGCTGTTTCCGTTCGCACTCAGCGCGCCGTTAGTGAGATTCACCACGAAGGCGGAAATGGTTGTGTTGGCCTGCGCAGTTACAAAGAGAAGGCCCGCGCCCCCGCCGTTCACCGCGGAATTATTTCCACCACAAGCCATCAACCCGACAAGCAAAACCGACAATAGCACGCGCTGCAGGAAACGGAACTTCATCCCCATTCTTTCTCCCAGTTGGATTCAAGATCTCGCCGATCCGGACAGAAAATCTTCGCGGCATACACCTGGAGATCAAGGATTACCCTATTCGTGTATCAAGGAGTATACCGGAAGCGCAAACTTGTCACCCTGATTGGAACCGCCGCCGAGGTAGAAAGTTGCTTCGTGGTTGTCGCTGGCGACGGAACGAGAGCTCGAGCGGCGGAGGCGGGTGCTATGCTGTTTTGCCATGGCGATGGTGCTGCTGCTGTTCAAGTTCTTCGCGATTGGTTTCAGTGCACTCCTGCCGGTGATTAACCCGCTGGGATCGGCGCTGGTCTTCCTGGGTTTTGTGGGAGACGCGCCCGCGTCCGTCTACCGCGATCTGGCGAAGAAGATTGCCGTCAGCACGACCATTTTCATGCTGGTGATCGAAGTGATAGGAACCGGGCTGCTGGAGTTTTTTGGGATTTCACTTCCCGTCGTGCAGGTTGCCGGAGGACTGGTGCTGGCGAGCATGGGATGGAACCTGCTTAATCAGCAGGAAAGCCAGACCAGCGCCGATCGGACAGCCGTGGGAGCAGTGAATTTTTCATCGGTCGAGCAACAGGTTTTCTACCCGCTTACGTTTCCCGTGACGGTCGGGCCGGGCTGCATCGTGGTCATGTTGACTTTGACGGCGCACGCCTCGGTGAAATCGAGTGTGCTGGCGAATGTCGTAGCTCACCTGGGAATCCTGGTGGCTGTGGTGGCGTTGAGTCTGACCGTTTATCTGTGTTATCGGTATGCTCCAAAAATCACCGGTCGAATTTCGGCATCCACGGCGCACGGGATTCTGCGCATTATTGCCTTTGTGCTTCTCTGCATCGGAGTGCAGATCACGTGGAACGGCGTGGAAACACTGCTCAAGACCGTGCTGCATCCCTAGCGCTGGTTTGCAGTCGATTCTATGCAGCCGCGGGGAAGGGATCGCGTAAGGGTCGTGGCATCGCGGCGGTCTCTCTGGCAGCATCGCGCCTCCCACCTTTGCAAGATCGTAAAGGTGGGGCACCCCGCGCGGTTCGGACAAGGCTTCAACTGGGCTTTCACGACAGGATGGTGACGGTTCGGGGGTCGACGATATTTTCTTTTTCCGCGGAGGATAGAGGCAGGCGAATCTCAACCATCAACCCGCCTTGCGGCCGATTCGAAATTCGGATTGTACCGCCATGGAGGCGGACCGCGCGATCGGTGATGGCCAAGCCCAAGCCAACGCCGCCAGTTTGGCGTCCGCGGGCATCGTCGACGCGGTAAAACGGGCGGAACAGTTTGTCCAACGCTTCCTCGGGCACGCCAGGGCCGGAGTCGGTCACTCGCACGACTGCTTCTGGGCGGCTGAAGTCTTTGTTCTGAAGTTCAATTTTCTGGAGCTCAACTTTCTGTAGTCCCGCGTCTTGCGACCCTGTGTTTGACGATCCCGTGTTCGGCAATTCGACGCCCTGCTCCAGGCGCACCTCCACGCTCGTGCCCTCATGGGTGTAGCGAATGGCGTTGCGAACCACATTCTCGATGGCACTGTGCAACAAGCTTGGGCTCCCTATGACCACGCAGTCATCGACGATTGTAGCCTCGACCTGACAGCGCCGGCTTTGCGCCTCAAAAGCCGCATCCTTGGCAATTTCATGGATGATCTGTTCAAGGTGAACGGGACGCGCTTCTATGGATTCATCCCCAGTCTCGAGGCGGGCGATAGTCAGCAGTCTTTGAATGAGCTCATTGAGACGGTTGGTTTCGCGGTCGATGCGATCGAGTGCGCTGCGGGCGTCGGTTCCACTACGCTGCCGAGCCAGTTCCAAAGCAACATTCAAACGCGCCAGTGGAGACCGCAGCTCATGAGAAATATCAGTCAGCAATCGGCTCTGGGCATTGACCAGGTTTTCCAGGCGCTCCGCCATGCGATCGAAATCGCGCATTAATTCAGCCATTTCGTCATGCCGTCGCGAACCAGGCACGCCAGCGCGTGCGGTGAGATCGCCAGAAGCCAGTTTCTGAGTCGCGGCCCGCAAGCGCACGATGGGTGAAGTCAAATAACGCGCCAGGATGTAGCAGACCAGACCGGACGAAATAATGGCGATCAGAATACCCAAGCCAGGCACGCCGTGCGGAGCGAACATACCCCGCCCTTGCGGCGGGAACTCGATGACCAAGGTATAGGTGTGGCCATCGGAAGCTGCGACGGATTGGCGCAGATACCGCGCCGGTCCTAATCGTCCCCACAGCATGTCGGCGGTCGCGGTCTTGCCGCGAGCCACGCGCATCACCCACTCATCCGGAGTACGCCCGGTCACATCTCGAGCGTTTTCGTCGAAAAGAAAGGGGCGCACGTGCTCCGCGTCGCGCACCGTTCTAAGATAATTTCGGGCTCCTTCTTGTCCGCCAGTCTGATACGCCTGCACCGCCTCGTTCAGAAACCGTGTCTGCAGCGCCTGCACGCTAGCAATCTCGCCCGAGGGACGGATCGCCAATGTAACCAGAATTGCCAGCACCAGGAAGAGCGCTTGCGCGACCCAGTACGAGAGAAAGATTCTGACGAAGAGGCTTCTCATGTTTCCTCGCCTCGGGCCGCAGCTAATTCCCCGCTGGCATGGTCTCGGGGATGCGCGAAGATATATCCGACGCCGCGCACAGTTTTGATGTGGTCGCTGCCGTTATCAGAATCGCCCAACTTCTTGCGAACTTTGCTGACGTGCATATCGATGCTGCGATCGAAAGGAGAAAACTTGCGGCCGAGCACCGCGTCTACCAGATGCTCGCGAGTCACCACGCGTCCGGCTTCTCGCAGCAGGACGTACAGCAGATTAAATTCGACCGAGGTTAACTCGACGGGCTTGCCATTTTGGCGAACGATTCGAGTCGCGGGGTCGAGTTCGATGTCACCAACCCGCACGACTTCGGGAATCTGATCCTCGCCTGCCCGTTCTCCGCCCTTTTCTCCCGCCTGGGTTCGACGCAGAATGGCGCGAATGCGCGCAACCAGTTCCCGGGGATTGAAAGGTTTGGGAAGATAGTCGTCGGCGCCGATTTCAAGGCCGACAATTCTGTCGACATCCTCACCTCGTGCCGTGAGCAGCAAGACGGGGATCCGCGACGTGGTGCGAATCCGCCGTAGAACATCAAAGCCATTCATACGGGGCAACATCACATCCAACACTACCAGCAAGTGATCTCCGGTTAGAGCGCGCTCCAGGCCGCGATTGCCATCGTGAACCGCTTCGATCTGGAACCCTTCCGGCTCAAGGTACTCGCCTACCAGGCTGCACAATTCCACGTCGTCGTCGATGACCAGAATGCGATCCACTTTTTTCATTTTAGTTAGCCGTGTTCCCAAAGGGGGTAAAGAATTGTCAATCCAGCGGTTATTGCCCTTTACAAAACTTTACTCCGGTTGACCGACTCTTTACCACCCAAGAAGCGGAAAAGTGTTTGTATGATCGTAAGCAATTTGAGGTTTTCCGATCAACGGGGAATGCTCACAGGAGAGGTTATGAAATTCGTTTCAAGCAAAATGTCGCTGGCAGCTTTGGCTATCGTGCTAGTGGCAGGAGTTGCGATAGCGCAAGGCCACGGCGGACCGCGCGGTGGTGGTGATTTCTTTGGCGGGCCCATGCTGGGCTTCTTCAGCGATTATCTGGATCTCAGCGATGCGCAACAGGCGCAGATCAAGCAAATCATCGCCAAAGAGAAGCCAGCGCTGGAGCCATTGTTTAAGCAGGAAATGCAGAGCCACGAGCAGATGATGCAGCTCATCCAGAGCGGCGCCTTTGATGAGGCCAAAGCGACGGCCATTGCGAACCAGGGAGCGCAGATTCATGCGCAACTTGAAGTGCAGCATGCGCGCATTGCCTCGGAGGCATACCAGGTTCTTACTGCGGACCAGAAAACCAAGCTGGCTCAGTTCATTGCCAAACGGGAGCAGCGGTTCGAGCAGCATATGCAGGATCAAGGAGCCCACTCGGAAGAAGCGCCCAATCAGTAGTCTCGTCTGATGAGCGGAAGGGAGGGACCGAGGGGGTTCCCTCCCTTCGAGTGGGCGCGTGTTTACAGACTAGGAAAGGCGGATAGATTCTTGGCTGCTACAACAATTCCGACCGATGTAATCGACTTGATCGCGGCCGAAATGGTACTGGGTGTCGAGAGAGCCGTCGACTGCTGGATGTCACAGATTGAGGAAGTGCTCGCGGATGTACACTTAACCTCGCTCAGCCGGCTCAATGCGGTTCGCAACATTGTGGATGAATACAAATACTCGACTGGCAAGATACAACTGAGTGGTCGAAGGGTTTGCTGAACGGATTTGCCGAAATAACCTGTGCCGCTTCGCGAGAGGTGTGAATGGACGTTGACCGCGTTTATTCCTACTTGATTGATTCCACCTGGTTCTTTCTGGGCAGTTGGGTGGCTTTGCTGCTGACAGCGGGCGTGGTGACATTTGCCGATCGGCTGGGGCCGCGCCTCTTGCTGCGAATCGGACGGATGCGGCGAAACTGAAGCTCGTGCTGCTAGAATCGCATCTAACGAGCCGATGCTGCCGAAAAGTCTGCGTCCCCTGATCCCCTATTTTAGGAAGTACCGCCGCAGCTATGTGGTGGGGACGGTGTGTGTCTTCCTGACCAACGGCATCTGGATTCTTTTCCCGCTGATCATCCGGCGAGCAATCGACGACCTTCATCTCGGGATCACCCGACACAAGCTGGTCACTTATGCGTTGCTACTGCTGGCAGTTGCGGGGATCAAGGGCATCTTCCAGTTTCTGACCCGCTGGATCGTCATCGGCGTTTCCCGTGAAATCGAATTCGATCTGCGCAATGATCTGTTCCGTCACCTCGAAGGCCTTTCTTATTCCTACTATCAGCGCACCCGAACCGGCGATATTATGGCTCGCGCCACCAACGACCTGAATGCGGTGCGCATGCTGCTGGGGCCGGCCATTATGTATTCGGCGAACACGATTGTGTTCACCGCCGGGGCGTTGGCCTTCATGCTCTCGATCAGTCCCAAGCTCACTCTCTACGCTTTTTTGCCTCTGCCGATTGTGAGCATCACCATCCAATACTTTGGCAGAAAGATTCACGAACGCTTCGAGCGAATCCAGGCAATGTTTTCTGAGATCTCGGCTCGGGCTCAGGAGAATTTTTCTGGAGCGCGCGTCATTCGCGCCTACGTGCAGGAGGAAGCTGAAATCGCCGCATTTGAAACGTCGAACCAGGAATATATCAGGCGCAGCCTGAAGCTGGTTCGTTTGATGGGCATGCTATGGCCCACCCTTGAAACTATGCTGGGACTGGCGATTGTGCTCGTGTTGTGGCTGGGCGGGCGTGAAGTCATCTCTGGGCATATTACGGTGGGCGGCTTTGTCGCCTTCAACACCTATATGGTGCAGCTTACCTGGCCGATCATCGCGTTAGGGTGGGTCATCAATATTTTCCAGCGCGGAACAGCGTCGATGGGGCGCATTAACGAGATTCTGAGGGAGAAACCAGAGATCGAGGACAGTGAAGCGATCCAAGTCAAAAGCAGCACGAGCGGAACGCTCGCGCCTACATTGATTCGGGGCGAGATCGAGTTCCGGGATTTAAACTTCGCCTACAATTCCACGCCGGTTTTGCATGACATCAATCTCCGCATTCCGGCGGGTACCAGCTTGGCGATTGTGGGGCCGACAGGTTCCGGGAAAACCACACTGGTGAGCTTGATCCCGCGCATTTACGATGCGGAGCCGGGGACTGTGCTCATCGACGGGATTCCCGTTCGTGATTATCCGATTGCAGCGTTGCGCCGCAATCTGGGCTTTGTGCCGCAGGAAACTTTTCTGTTTAGCGAAACGGTGCGCGAGAACATCGCGTTTGGGAAAGAAGACGCTACCGACGAAGAGGTCCGCTCGGCGGCTCTCGCGGCCAGCATTGGCGACGAGATCGAGAGTTTTCCCGAGCAGTATCGAACGCTAGTCGGTGAGCGCGGCATTACGCTTTCTGGCGGCCAGAAGCAGCGCGCCGCGATTGCGCGGGCCATCATTCGGAATCCACGCATTTTGATTCTGGACGATGCACTCTCCAGCGTCGACACTCACACGGAAGACAAGATTCTCAATCACCTGCGCGAAATCATGCGGGGTCGTACGACGATTTTCATATCCCACCGGGTTTCCACCGTGCGCAACGCCGACCGCATCGCCGTCCTCCACGCCGGACGAATCGTGGAACTTGGTACTCACGACGAACTGGTGGCTAAGGACGGCTACTATACCGATCTCTATAACAAACAGTTGCTGGAAGAAGAATTAGCCGAGGTTTAGTTGTCGGTGCCTTCGATATGCAGCGCGTCGTTATCCCCGAGTTGCTCGATACCGATGCGGGCACGCCGGCCGAGGTCGCCACTGCGCTAGCTGACTTGTGCCACATCAATCAGTGGTTCGGCGGCATTGGCGCGACCCAAGCGATGATCGCAAAGGTGGCGCAGAAAATCGAAGCCGGTTCGTTGTCGCTGTTGGAAGTCGCTGCTGGCGCCGGATACGTGCCGCAGGCTGCGGGCAGACGCATGGAGAAGATAGGGACCCAGCTTCGGGTCACGTTGCTCGATCGAGCTCATTCTCATCTGACAAACAGCTCTTGCAATGGAACGTCGGCAGTGGCCGGCGATGCGCTAGCGCTTCCCTTCGCCGACGGCAGTTTTGACATTGTCAGTTGCTGCCTGTTTGTTCATCATCTGGAACCGCACGAACTAGTTCAGTTTGTGAACGAAGGCCTTCGCGTGTGCCGCAGCGCAGTGATCATCAACGATGTGATCCGCGACCCAGTCCATCTGGCCCTGGTTTACTTGAGCCTGCCACTTTATCGCAGCCGCTTCACGCACCACGATGCCCCGGCTTCGGTGCGACGCGCATACACCATTCCAGAAATGCATCAAATGCTACAGCGAACCACGGCGGCGAGGATGGAGATTGAACGTCATCCTTTCTTCCGCATGGGTGCGATAGCGTGGAAACAATAGAACCATGTACGACTTGATCGTGATCGGCGGAGGGCCAGCGGGAACTTCCGCCGCCATCACTTGTGCTCGAAATGGCGCGCGTGTGCTGTTGCTCGAACGCGGACGGTTTCCTCGTCACAAGGTTTGCGGCGAATTCGTGTCGGCCGAATCCCTTGACCTTCTCGCAGGCTTGCTCTCTCCGCAAGATGAGTCGCTGCTCGCCGATGCGGTTCGCATTTCTCGCGCCCGCGTTTTTCTTGACGGCCGCATGATTGAGACCCCGGTCGATCCGCCCGCAGCCAGCATCTCGCGGCTGAACCTCGATGCTGCTCTGTGGAACTCGGCAGAACAATGCGGAGTCGAAGCGCGGCAGCAAGTTGTCGTACAGACCATTTCCAGGACCGGCCCTTTCTTGGTCAAAACTTCAGTGGGAAAATTCGAAAGCCGTGCTCTGGTCAACGCCTCAGGCCGCTGGTCGAATCTGAATTGCACATCAGTCGATAGGCAGAGCACGCGCGTGAAGTGGCTCGGACTCAAAGGGCATTTTGCTGAGCCTTCGCCACTGGCTTCCGTGGATCTGTATTTCTTTGAGGGCGGCTACTGCGGAGTACAAGCGAACATCACCGGGGGAGTCGAACAATCCGTAAATACCTGCGCCATGGTCCGCGCCGATGTGGCCAACACTTTGCCGGAAGTATTCAGTTGCCATCCCGCTCTGCACGAGCGGAGCCGCCGATGGAAGCCGCTTAGCGATCCGGTGAGCACGTCGCCGCTGGTCTTTCGCGAACCTCAACCGGAGCGCGCCGGAATGCTAATGGCTGGCGATGCCGCCGCTTTCGTCGATCCCTTCGTCGGAGACGGCATTTCTCTGGCCTTGCGCAGCGGGAGTCTGGCGGGCGAGTCTCTTCGTCCGTTTTTCGCGGGAAACATTTCATTGGCCGAAGCGGTCCGTAATTATTGCTCGGCCTACGAACGGCGCCTCGCGCCGGTGTTCCGCATGTCTTCCAAACTGCGGCGGATGTTAAGCCTGCCGCAGATCATCCGGACGCCGATTCTGTCCTTACTGGAAAAGTCTCCAGCGATCAAACAATATTTGGTAAGCAAAACCAGATAGGCTGCGAAGCTGTGCTTCGATTCGACGGGCGAGGACGCCCGTCCTCCATGAACTTTAGCGAACGACCAGCACTTCGCGAATGTTATCGCGGGTCAGGAAGAACTTGATGGAACCGAAATCGCGGAACAGGTTCTCGATGTGACGGTTGTTAAAGACGCGCTGCAAACGGAAACTCTTCTCGATCGAGGTATGAAGCACGCCGGTCGGACCTCTGCGCAAATCTTTTCGCGCCTGGACGTGCTGCATCTCGAGAATGTCGTTGTCCACGATGTGGTAGCGATAGCAGGGTGCGTCCGGTCCGGCTTCGTGAGTATGAAAGAAAGCCAGCAGCATGCCGCCCGGCTTAATCATCGACCAGAGGCGCGCGACCACCGGCTTTACCAGGCTTTCATGCATGTAGTCGGCTAGATTCCAGCACAGGACAATATCGAATTGGGCCGCTGGATAGACGAGGTTGTCAGCAAGGAAACGGCGGCTATCCAGGATGGTTTGACCCTGTTCGTCCTTGGTGATCAGAGAAGGATCGGTCGAGGCATCGAGCAAATCTTCGCTGTATATCTTGTGTCCGCGTTCGGTCAGATAGCGAATATTGGCGGCGGAAGTAGAGCCGATATCGAGAACACAGATCGGTTCCTCGGACTGCAGGGTGCGCGAAACTGCGCCCAGCCCACTGGAGCGGCGCGTCAGGCGCTGCGTCATGGACACCGGTCTGGCCCCTTGGCTGGGGACGGTTGAACGAAAGAGTTTCATGAAGCTGTGCGTAACGGATGCCATGGCAAACTCCCGGCGTCCGGTTCAATAGAGTTCCTCAATATAAATATATCGTGGGTTGCCCAATTGAACCGGTGAAAAATTCTACTGCTTGGTTACCCCAGTACTCCCCATCGCCGCGCTCCTTGCCTCGACGGCAGGCTCAGCCCTGGTTGTTGAGGTTGAGTTCGGCTTGGCGGCTTCTTTATGAATCTCCACCTTGCCCTTGAAATAAGCACCGTCTTCAATCGCAATGCGCTGGGTCACAATGTCACCGGCAATGACAGCCGATTTCCGCAACTCGGCCCGATCACTGGCCCGAATGTTGCCTTCCAGCTTGCCCTGCACGATCACACCTTTGGCGTTGACGTCGGCATGAACCTGGCCGTTCGGCCCAATCACCAGGTTGTTGCCTGGCAGTTGGATGGTGCCCTCGACTGTGCCGTCGATATACAAATCCTCACTGCCGGAAAGTTCGCCCTTGATGACTACCGATTTGCCGATGTGTGCAAACTCCCCGGTCTTTGGCATGTCCATACTGCATTCTCCTTTGGACGCGTACCCGCAAGTTACAAGCTTGGATAACGGATTCTAAACCATTTGGCGAATTTCTGTAGGACGAGTGCAAAGATGGTGCGAAAAAGTTTGAACAGTTCCATCAGATATTTCGTTGCAGATCGACCGATTCGCCTTATGCTGGCCACCAGCTGGTGTACAATTCCGGTCGGTCTGGAATTCAAAAACACAAGCCCCGCTTCAAAGAAAGAGTGAGCATGAGACATTCGATCACGGTTTCCCTGGTTGCCGGCGTCGCGTTATCGCTGGGCGCGTTTCTGTTGCCCGGTTCGGTTCAAGCAGCTGACCAAACAAAAATCAATGGATTTACCATTGTCGTTCCGGAATCCAGTATTCCGCGCCCTGGCCGTGTACATACAAATTACTTTATTGCTGTGCCAGAAGTTCCGAATACGACTGGCGGACCTCCTGCAGGCACGGAGACTCCTGGCTCTTTAGCTTGCGTCTACGAATTGGTCAAGGGACCAAAAGGGTGCCCCATCGCGACCAGCAAGAACGTCCCGACCGGCGGGTGGGGAGCGATCGCGATCATAGATGCGGGCTACTATCCAACTGCGAAGTCGGATCTGGACACGTTTTCGAGTTACTTTGGCATCCCCAAGGCTGACTTCCACGTTGTTTATGTCGACGGCAAACGGCCTCCGGTCTACCCGGACTGGGAAGTTGAAGAAGCGCTGGATATCGAATGGGCTCATGCCATGGCGCCCAAAGCCAAGCTTTTCCTGGTGGAGTCAAAGCTGTGCATGGCCGGCAGCTGCAACACGGATCCCTATTGGGACGCCGTGACCGTGGCGAGCAAGTTGGTCGCTCAAAATGGCGGCGGCGTAATCAGCATGAGTTGGGGTGACCCCGAAATTTCGAACGAGGCAAACTTCGACAAGTACTTTACGACTCCCGGGGTTGTCTATTTTGCCGCGAGCGGGGATTCGGGACTAGGTCCTCTCGGCTATCCCGCAGCTTCGCCGAACGTGGTCTCGGTCGGCGGAACGCAATTCAACCGGGATTCCAACGGGGATTTCGTCAGCGAAACCTATGGTGGCGGGGGCGGTGGCATAAGCGAGTACGAGCCCATCCCCAGCTACCAAAGCGTGATCAAGAAAATTGTCGGGGACAAGCGTGGAAATCCCGATGTGTCTTCTGATTTCTGCTGCACGGCAATCTATTTGCAAGGCCAGTGGGGTGCGGTAGGCGGCACTAGTTGGTCTTCACCGACTTTTGCCGGGATCGTGAATGCGGCTGGTGGCAAGATGAAGTCGACCGACGACGAACTTGCCGTGATCTACAAAGAGTACACCAACAAGAAGGAGTATAAAGCTTATTTCCACGACATCACTTCGGGCGATGCGAGCTGCGTGGTGGGATGGAACTTTTGCGGCGGAGTCGGTTCTCCCCGCACCTACGTCGGAAAATAACTCTTATCGCACTGCGATTTGCGAGGGCCTTGTCCAGCGACAAGGCCCTTCTTTTTGCTCCCCGCTTTGAGTTTTTATCGGTCGATGCCTCCTAAACTTGTTTCCTCAAACTTGTTTCCTCCGCGATCACAACGCGATTAGGCTCCGATTTCCCTCTTGCAACCGTCAGGAATAAGCTTATACAACGGCTGTAGGTTCGCCGCCGTCCAAGGTGTGGCGTGCAATGAAGCGGATTCACTTCAACGCGAAGCTGACGGTCGCCATCTGGATACTGGCGATGCTCGAATCGGTCTCTGCAATCGCGGCGGACCAATCTTCCGAGTCTCCGATCGAACTCGTCCGCCTCACCGTCCAGAGGGAGACCGCGACTGGAAACGGCCCAGAAGCGATGTTCACGGATCACAAAGGAACCCCGCAAGGCTCCCAGACAAAACTGGTCGTCGAAACGCGCCAAGCCACCGCGGGAATATTGGTTGCCATCAACAATAAGCCTCTGTCGCCGCGGCAGCGTCAAGCTGAAGAAGCCCGATTGGAAGGGCTGGTGAACAATCCGGAGGATCTTAAGAAGAAGCAGAGGTCGGAGAAAGAAGACGCTGAAGGCGTCACGCGAATCATGAGAGCGTTACCGGATGCTTTCCTGTTCGAGCCTGATGGGAGTGCGGTCGGCAATCAGGAAATCGGAAGACCCGGCGACCAGTTAATTCGCCTGAAGTTTCGGCCTAATCCGAAATACAGCCCGCCCAGCCACGTGGAACAGGTGCTCACCGCAATGCAGGGTTACATTCTGATTGACGCCGACCGGCATCGCATCGCAAAAATCGATGGCACTCTGACCAAGGAGGTTGGTTTCGGTTGGGGAATCCTGGGTCACCTGGACCGTGGCGGACACTTCCTGGTGGAACAGGCAGAGGTGATCCCGGGAGACTGGGAGATCACGCACATGAGCCTTAGTTTTACGGGCAAAGAGCTTTTCTTCAAGAACATCAGTGTCAAGTCGGATGAAGTCTTCAGCAATTTCCGCCCGGCGCCTCCCAACCTTACCTTTGCTCAGGGAGTCGAACTGTTGAAGAAACAGGAAGCGGAGTTGGCGGAAAACCAGCCACAGCCCACAACCGGCAAGCAGAAATAAAATGCGGGTTGCGATCAAACTCCGTCAACGCGGGAGACGCTGCGAGCAACGTCTTTACGTCGTACCGGCGCGGATGGTCTCTTTGCGCACCGTGAGCTTTTCGACTAAATCCTTCCGCACGCGATATCCGTTTCCGGGTTCATCGCGAATCAGGATCGTGCCTTGCGCCGTGACCTCGACCTCAGGATCGATGATGTCTTCTTTCCAATAACGTTTCGAAGCGGAAACGTCTCCCGGCAGACGAAAGTTGTGCAGCGTGGAAAGCGCGATGTTGTGAGCGCGTCCTACTCCCGACTCGAGCATGCCGCCGCACCACACCGGAATGTTGCGCGATGCGCAGACGTCATGAACCTTCTTGGCTTCGGTGAATCCGCCCACCCGCCCGACCTTGATGTTGATGATGCGGCAGGCGCCGAGGTCAAGCGCCTTGGCCGCGTCACGGGCGTGACGAATGGATTCGTCGAGACAGATCGCGGTCCGCAGCTCTTGTTGGAGACGGGAGTGATAGTAGATGTCGTCGTGCCATAATGGCTGCTCAATCATCAACAGATTGAATTGGTCGAATTTGCGCAGGTGTTCGAGTTGGTCGAGAGTGTAGGCGGAGTTGGCATCACAACTGAGCACGATTTCGGGCCAGCGCGAGCGGATACGCTCCAGCACGTTCACATCCCAGCCCGGCTTCACTTTTACTTTGATGCGGCGATATCCGGCGTCCAGTTCAGTTTGAATCTTCTCCAGCAATTGTTCGATGGAATCCTGAATGCCAATGGAAACGCCGCACGAAATCTCCGGCAGTGTGCCCCCGAGCAGTTTCCATAAAGGCAGTTTCTTTTCTTGGGCCTCGGCGTCCCACAGCGCGTTCTCGACGGCGGCCTTGGCCATGTCGTGGCCGCGCACTCTCGCCATTAAAGGCACGCTCTCTCGTGCTGAAGAGATCGTCCGGCCCAGCACGGCCGGGGCGAGATAATGTTTGATCGTGGGCCAGGCGCTTTCCGTCCACTCGCTGCTGTAGAACGGATCTTCGCCGGCCACGCATTCTCCCCAGGCATCGACGCCGTCGCAGTGAACGGTCAGCAGAAGAATTCGGCGGCTGAAAGTGCGTTTGAAGCTCGTCTCGAAAAACTGGACGAGCGGCATCTGAATCTCGCGAAGAGTGATGGCTTCAATTTTCATAGTGTCAAGAGCGATTCACAGCGACTATTTTGCGAGATACATCCACTTCTCCTCCCAGCGTCCGAGCAAGAATCTGCCACTTCCCTGCTGGTCGCGCTCGTAGCCCAGCACCGCTAATCCGTCGGCAAATGCTTTTACAAATTGTTCTCGATTGCGATCCTGCACTTCTCTTGCCTGATTCCGTTTCACTGGCGAGGCCTTCCAAGCATAAATCTGCGCCGGAACCGAAATCGTACTCAATGGTTCGACGCGAGGTTTCGTTCCCTCTTGCAGCAACATTTCAACCCGCCTCGACTTCAGCCACCACTCCGCCACTAACCGATCGGTGGGCAGACCACCCTGCAGTGGCGAAGACGTAATTCCGTACTGGTTGACGCTGTAGCGGCGCGCGATGGCGCCCAGCTTCTCGATATTGAGATACGCGTTCTTGATTTCGAGCGGATCAAACGTCCATTCGATCAGCTCAAAGCCACGAGCAAGCGCATCGTCTCGCTGAAACAGTTTTATGCGGCGGCCCAGTCCGGCATTCTGATGCTGCTGGCGCACCGCCAGCATATGCGAATGCAGGTACAAATGCCCGCTCCGCGTACCCGGTATTGAGAGGGCGAACCCAACCATCTCGTTGCCCGCAAATGCCCCGATTACTTGCCCGCCGACTTTCTCCGCCACCACGAACATGCGCAGGGGCACCAGTTCAGCGTCGGAAAAGTTCCAGACTTCTTTTTGCAGGGCGACGCAGGCTCGCATTTCGTCGAGCTGTTGGCATTTGCGAATGACGATCGAATCCGCTGTCACTTGGCATCCTGCTCCCGCGCCTTCGCCCGTTGCCATAAGGATTCCAGTTCTTCCATCGAGGCGTCTTGCGGAGACCTTCCCGCAGCCAGCAACTGCTCCTCCATCCACTGAAATCGGCGCTTGAACTTACGGTTGGTTTTCTTCAGCGCCGACTCTGAATCCAGCGAAAGATAACGCGCAATGTTTACCAGCACGAAGAAAAGATCGCCCACTTCGCCTTCCAAACGCTTGCGCAGATATTCGCTGATCTGCGGCCGGCCTGCTCCGGCGACGCCTCGGCCATGCGGTTGGGGGCCGGGCCCTGGAAATTCTTTGAGCTGCTCCTGCAATTCTTCGGTTTCCTCTTGGAGCTTTTCAAATAGCCCGTGAATATTCGGCCAGTCAAAGCCAATGCGGGCCGCACGCGAACTCAGCTTGTGAGCTTCAAGCAATGATGGCATCGCGGGGGAAATTCCAGCCAAGATGGACTCGGGCTTCTCGTCGTTCCCTGCGGATTTTCCGCCGCCCGCCTTCACCCGCTTCTTCTTTTCTTCGGCTTTGAGCGCTTCCCAATTGCGCAACACCTCGGACGAGGTCTCGGCTTTCACGTTTCCGAAAACATGGGGATGGCGATCGACAAGCTTATCGGAGAGCCGGTCGAGCACAGTGTCGATCGAAAATGTCTTTTGTTCTTCAGCCATCTGACTGTAGAACAGAACCTGAAGCAGCAGGTCGCCGAGTTCACCCGGCAGTTCGTCCCAGTCGCGATTATCGATGGCTTCGAGGACTTCATAGGTTTCCTCGAGCGTATAAGGCTTGATTGAATCAAAGGTCTGCTCGCGGTCCCAAGGGCATCCTCCCGGACCGCGCAGGCGGGCCATAATGGAAACCGCTCGTTCGAAACGCTCACCAGTAGTTGGCATAGAGAGCAAACACTGTAAATGAGGTGCGTATGCGCGGGCAATGAGGACCATCACAATTCGAAATAGACCAGCGACGTGGATCGCGCCCCGGACGCCCTCGTCCGGGGACCGAGCCAAGCTCGGCGATGTCGAACCACGATGCCAGATTGCAATCGCAATGACAAGAAACTAACGTTATCTTTAGGTATGACGAGGGTATGACGAAGAAAATCGACGAGACTGGAGGCGAACCTCCCATTTCTTAGGGTCTATGGACACGCATCCAAATCCGAGCCTGAACCCGCGACCGCCGCTAGAGAACCAGCGCTTTCACGTAATTGTGATCGGCGGCGGAATCAACGGAGTCGCCATCGCTCGCGACTGCGCGCGCGCCGGACGGCGGACGCTTCTGGTGGAGCAACACGATTTCGCCGCCGGCACAACCAGTCGCTCCACCCGCATTATTCACGGAGGCTTACGCTACCTCGAGCACGGTGACATTGGACAGGTGCGCGAGTCCTTGCGGGAACGTCAGTGGTTGCTTCAACACTATCCGCATCTGGTTCATCCCCTGCAGTTCCTGCTAGCGCTGGACGATAAAAGCCGCCGCAGTGCGCTCGCGGTGCGCGCCGGGCTTTGGCTCTATCGGAAACTAGGGAACGATCAGCATAGTGCAGATGTAGGCCGCACCGAGCAGGCCCGGCTCGAGCGTTTGCTGGATGCGGGACGGCATTTTTCGGTCTTCAGTTTCGACGATGCACAGTGCGAGTTCCCGGAGCGTTTGGTCGCGGAGTGGCTGGTCGAGGCGATCGAAGCCGGCGCCGTGGCACGCAATCACACCCAGGTTCTGGCGGCGGAGATCCGCAATGGACGCGTCAGCGGTGTGTCGTTGCGCGATCGGCTTAGCGGGAAAGAAGAGCGCGTCGAGGCCACCTGGATCGTCAATGCGACCGGGCCGTGGGCAGACAGCATCTGCCATACGTCAAACATTCGGACCCAGAATCGCATGGTCGGCGGGGTGCGTGGATCGCACA
Organism: uncultured Acidobacteriota bacterium; assembly: GCA_963762385.1. GTDB lineage: Bacteria > Acidobacteriota > Terriglobia > Terriglobales > Acidobacteriaceae > JABDBE01. Next base: position 317,850 of record CAVXKN010000006.1, read on the forward strand.
TCGTTTTGTCGAAGTTCGCGGACGCGCCTCAAGCGGCGGTATACAGCGAGGCGGTCGATGGGCGTCCGATCTTTCTCATCCCGTGGAACGAACAAGTACTGGTTGGCACGACGGAAGTCCCCGACGACAATGATCCCGGCCGAGCGCGACCATCGGCCGATGAAATCGAATATCTGCTGCGCTCTTTCGCTCATTTGTTTCCACGGGTGGCAGTGTCGCGAGCCGACATTCACTACACGTTTGCTGGAGTACGTCCGCTTCCCTTCTCGCCTAAGAAGAACCCCTCGGCGGTAAGTCGAAAACACTTTCTCCATGACCATACCGCGGACGGTGCGGCGCAAATGATCTCCGTGATTGGAGGGAAGTTGACCACGGCCGGCAGCCTGGCACGCGAGTGTGTGGCCAAGATGGGGATAAACCTAGCACCGCCTACGCTGGCCATGGCTTCCGAAGACAGCGTTGATCCGACGCTGGAGCAGTGGGCGGTCGAGGTCGCGGATGCCGGCGGTATCAGCGCCGATGCGGCCCGTGGGATTGTGGAATGGTACGGAAGGCGCGCGCTGGCCGTGGCTCGTCCGGCGCGTGGCAACGCCCAGATGCGTGCGCCGTTGTGTCCGCACACTAGTCATATTGTGGCCGAGGCCTTGAACGCATTCAGCGATGAATGCGCGGCTACGCTGGCGGATGTGCTGCTCCGCCGTGTGCCCGTAGCTCTGGGGGCATGCTGGTCAGCCGTCTGCAGTGGCGAAGCGGCAACCCGCATTGGCGCTGCCATGGAATGGAGTGAGCAGCGTACCGCCATGGAGCTGGAAGCCTTCGAAAGAGAACGAGAAGGGTTTCTGCGGAAAGCGCCGCAAGCGGGCGCTCCTCTTCACGCCGAGACCCATTGATCGCGCCGTGTGAGCAACCCCGCTGTCGAGCTGGACATTGCGATATCGGGCTACCATCTGCGGTAGTAGATCGATTTGCACGCCAAAGCTTTTGCGTCAGACCGGGCCACTTCGCGAGATTCATGTGAACGTGTCCACCAAGAGTTCGGAATCGTCTGAGATAATCCCGTCAACTCCATAATCGGCCAGCCGGAGCATTGCCTTCCGATCATTCACCGTCCAGGCAAACAGTTTCCGGCCCGCGCTGTGGACCTCTTTTACCAACTTAGCCGTCACTAGTGAGTGATGCGCAATCACGTATTCCGCATTGGTTTCCCGCCAGCACGCAAGCTGCCCTGGCTTGTCACAGATAATCCCCGCCTGAATTTTTTGGCTACGGGTTTTCAATTCCATCACGACCTCGGACAGAAAAGAAGAAACCACGTAATCCTGTTCCATCCTGTATTCGCGCAGTGCGTTGAGGACCTTCGATTCCAGCCCCGTAACCTTGAGTTCGATGTCTAGAAATGCCCGCTGACAGTATCGCTGCAGTACGGTTTCGAGGATGGGGAGATCCGTAAGCTGATCTGCAGTGGCTTGAGCGACCGTGACGCTGTCAACCTTGGGGTCATGACAAACCACACAGCGTCCGCAGCCAGTTAAGCGCACATCGAACTCAAAGCCGTCGCAGCCGTGCTCAAGGGCGAGATCAAAGGACGCAAGGGTGTTCTCTGGTATTGATGTAGACGCACGCGCGCCGCGATGACCGAGAAGGAGGGGAAGGTCGGACATCCGCGACATTCTACGCTCCATTGTGCGCTGGTGCGCACACAGAGGTTCCGACTGGCGACAAATTCATGAAGATTTTACATTCAGTGAAAAGTCTTGCACCAAGCCGGGACGAGTCGCTTCCCAAAGATGGCTAGTCGAGGTCGAAATCGCGAATGGGTTTGCCCGTGTCCGGAGATTCTTTGGCCTTCTTGACCGCCTCCTGAAATTTCTTCTCCAGAAGATCTCCGGCATGCTTCTGTGCTTCAACCGACTGACGGAATATGGATTCGCGGCGGCTGTCCTGCTCTTTCATGGCTTTGGCCGCAGCTTCGAAGTCATTGAACATCTTGGGCTTGACCGCGGGGGTATGGGCGATGACTCCTTTCGCCGTGGGATCGACTTTCAGCACCGCACTGCAGCACGGGCAGGTTATATCGAAAGCCGCAGTTTTCTCTGCCATAGAGAGATCATAGCGCAAATGGCCGCCGCTTGATCGAGAAACTCAATGAGGCTGGATCTTGATCGGGAATATGTGGAATATTGACAGCATTTCCAAACCTAGCAGAACCAGGGAAACCACGGTCACCGTGATAGCCAGGATCTCGCCGAAATTCAGGCTGCTGCGCCGGGGCTCGAAGCGTCTGGCCACCAAGCCAAGAATGTTCAGAGTCGCAAAGCCAAAAACCAAAACCCAAAGAATGTTGTAGACATTGCTCTTCTTGCCGGAAAACTCATTGGAAAACTGAAGCGCGAAGAGCAGCGACGATTGCAGGCCGACCAAACTCGGCCCCAACCAGCTGTGCGACGTAACCCGTGCGACCGTAGTAGTAAGGGGCGATACCATGATTCGATCTGGTGGGACCTCCAGCAGCCCTGAAAGCCTACGATATTACTCTGTTTGCCGCGCGAAAGTCAGCGTGAAAGCGGGTTACTCTCCTGCGTCCGGCTAAGCGCTGCTTTATAATAGAGGGTTCCGCATCCCCTCCGAGGCCGCCAAGCGACCCTGTGGCGCGGCCATCAGCCCGCACCAGGCTCATGGGGAGGTGCAGGACGCGTTCGCATGTCTCATAACTGATGTCCACGGAAACCATTGTTGTTCGCGGGGCGCGAGTACACAACCTCAGGAACATAGATTTTGAGATTCCGCACAACTCGCTGACGGTGGTCACCGGGGTGTCGGGATCGGGCAAGTCCTCGCTTGCCTTCGACACGATTTATGCCGAAGGCCAGCGCCGCTATGTGGAATCGCTGTCGGCGTACGCCCGCCAGTTTCTTGAGCGAATCGAGAAGCCCGATGCCGACGTGATCGACGGAATCGCACCCGCAGTTGCAATCCGGCAAAAGAACACTACCCGAAATCCTCGTTCCACCGTCGGTACCGCGACCGAAATCTACGACTATTTACGCCTGCTCTTCGCCCGGGTGGGCCGTACCTATTGCCTGCAATGCGGCCAGGAGGTTAAGAAAGACACGGTCGACGAGGTAGCTGGTGCGGTGCTGAAACTGGGCGAGGGCACGCGCTTGAACGTACTGTTCCCACTGCAGAGGGCGGTGACACAAGCAGCGAACGGGCCAGGCGCTGCTCCGGCCACGGTGAAACGCAGCGGCAGGAAAAAGGCGAAGACCGACGCCAATAAACTGCCATCGGATCAGCTCAAAACCCGCCTGCTCGATCTGCGCACCCGAGGCTTCAACCGGCTTTATCAGAGCGGAGAGATCTTCGAGTTTTCCACCCCCGAATCTTTGCTGAATATTAACTTCGCCGAACCAGTGTTCGTGTTGGTGGACCGCCTTGCGGTTTCGCCGGACGTGCGCGCGCGAATCGTGGATTCGGTGGAGATCGGCTATCGCGAGTCGGGAGAGGTCATCTTCGAAAGCGCTGCGCGCGGAGGACAATCTCCTGAACGAGTGCGTTTCTCGCAACGCTTCGAATGCAAAAGCTGCAATCTTCGCTACGAGGAGCCGGAACCACGCTTGTTCTCCTTCAACAATCCGTACGGCGCGTGCCCTCGCTGTCAGGGGTTCGGAAATACCATCGACTTCGACCTGGATCTCGTCATTCCCGACAAATCCCTGACCCTGAATCAGGGCGCAATCGAACCTTGGACCAAGCCCAAGTACCGCTCGCTGCTCACAGACCTGAAGCGCTTTGCCCGCGAGGCGGACATTCCCATGGACATGCCCTGGAACGAACTCGACCGCGAGCAGCAGCGGCTGGTGATCGAAGGCGAAGGACGTTTCGCGGGAGTACGCGGCTTCTTCAATTACCTGGAACGAAAAAAGTACAAGCTGCACGTGCGCGTTTTTCTGAGCCGCTACCGCGGATATTCCGTCTGCTCCGCCTGCAATGGAACCCGCCTGCGTACGGAAGCGCGGCAGGTGAAAATCAACGGCAAGAATATCTGCGACGTGTGCCGCATGACCATCGAAGAGGCCTCGAAGTTCTTTGAAGCAGTTGGTCTGACGGAACAGGAAGCGGGCATTGCCGACAGGCTGCTGCAAGAAATCCGCGAACGTCTGCGCTTTCTGAATGAAGTGGGGCTGGAGTATTTGACTCTCGACCGGCTTGCCTCCACGCTTTCAGGCGGCGAAGCGCAGCGCATTCAACTGGCCACTTCCCTGGGCTCGCGTTTGGTGGGAACGCTTTATGTCCTCGACGAACCGTCGATCGGGCTGCACAGCCGCGACACTCATCGCCTGATCAAGATTCTGCACAATCTGCGCGACTTGGGTAACACGATTCTCGTCGTCGAACACGATCGGGACGTAATGCGGGCTTCTGACACGATTCTCGACCTCGGACCGGGCGCAGGAGAAAACGGCGGCAAGCTGATCGCGGCTGGAACTTATGACCAGATCAAAAAGATGCCGGCTTCGCTTACGGGACGCTATCTCGCGGAAGAATTACAGATCCAGATCCCAAGTACGCGCCGCAGTCCGGGAGCGCAACAGATCAAGATCTACGGTGCTCGCGCCCACAACTTGAAGGGGTTTGACCTCGAGGTTCCATTGCGAATGCTTGTCGCCATCACCGGCGTGTCGGGGTCCGGAAAATCCACGTTGCTACATGACGTGCTCTATCGGGCGCTCTCAGCCGCGAGGAAACAGCCCAACGATAGCCCGGCCGCTGCTACTTCGTGGGATCACGTCGAAGGCGCTGAGTTCATCGACGAGGTTGTGCTGGTCGATCAATCTCCGATCGGACGAACGCCGCGCTCGAACCCGGTCACTTACATCAAAGCCTTCGACGGCATCCGCGATCTGTTTGCTTCCCTGCCCGAGGCCAAAAAACGCGGGTTCACCGCCGGTCACTTTTCTTTCAACGTTCCCGGCGGACGCTGCGAGACCTGCCAAGGCGATGGCACCGTCACCGTGGAAATGCAATTTCTGGCCGACGTGGAGCTCATCTGCGAGGAGTGCAAAGGCGCACGCTATAAACCCCAGGTGTTGGAGGTTCGTTATCGCGGGAAAAATATCCACGAAGTCCTAAATCTCACGGTAAAGGAAGGGCTGCAGTTTTTCGCCGGCGCGCCCAAGATTGTGGACAAACTCCGCGTACTGGAAGAAGTAGGTCTCGGCTATCTTCGGCTGGGGCAGTCCGCTACGACCCTCTCCGGCGGCGAGGCGCAGCGGATGAAATTAGCGGCGCACTTGCAACCCGCGGCACGCGAGGCGAGCCGTCCGCGCAATGCCGATGACCAACCTCGGCGAAGACAGCGCATCCTGTATATCTTGGACGAGCCGACCACGGGGCTGCATTTCGACGACATTAGCAAACTACTCTCCGCCTTCCGCCGTCTAATCGATGCAGGAGGCTCGATCCTCGTGATCGAGCATAACCTCGAAGTGATCAAGACCGCGGATTGGGTGATCGATCTCGGTCCCGAAGGCGGCGAGCGTGGCGGCTACATTGTCGGCTCAGGTCCGCCGGAAACGATTGCCAACCTTCCCAAGTCTTACACTGGAAAGTTTCTGGCGGGTATATTGAATGGAAATGGTTCGTCGAGGACTGGGTCGTCGGGAACGGGGTTGCCGGAAACAGGGTTGTCGGAAACAGGCTTCTCGGAAAATGGATCGTCGCGAAATGAGGGCAAATAAGCCAATCTGGTTTGGACTGTTGGTGGTGGGGATCTGCCTGAGTGGCAAGGTTCTCGCCCAGGACACCAGCCAGACCGTCCGTCATCACAAAGTTGTCGAGCAGGATTCGTCCTTCCCTCCCGAACTCACCCAGGCCGAGGCCGCAATCGAAAAACACGACTACGCGTCTGCCGAGCCGCTTCTAAAGAAAGTCGTCGCCGCCGATCCAAATAACTTTCAAGCCTGGTTTGACTTGGGATTCGTCTACAACACGCTGGGAAATGCCCCGGACTCGATTGCCGCCTATCGAAAATCCGTGGCTGCCAAGCCCGACGTCTTCGAATCCAATCTGAATCTTGGACTCATGCTGGCAAAAGCCGGCCAGCCTGACGCCGAACAATTTCTGCGTGCCGCGACCACGTTAAAACCTACTGCTAATGTGGACGAAGGCCATGCTCGAGCCTGGTTATCGCTGGCCCATGTGGTTGAGAACACAAAACCCGAAGACGCCATCGAAGCTTATAAGCGAGCCGCTGCCCTCGAGCCCAAGGACCCGGAGCCTCACCTTTCCGCCGGCCAGCTGTTGGAGAAGGAAAATCATTTTGCCGATGCGGAGCAAGAATATAAGCAGGCTTTAGCCATCGATCCCGATTCCTACGATGCTCTAACAGCTAGTGCAAATCTCTACCTGCGCGAACAGCGCATTGTCGATGGAGAGCATGTTCTGGAGAAAATAATCGCGATCCATCCCGAGGATGCGTCCGCCCGGCTGCAACTCGGCCGCACCCTGCTCATTCTCGAAAAGTACGACGACGCAATCGCTGACCTGCTGATAGCACAGAAGCTCGCTCCAGGAAATTCAAATGTGCAGCACGATCTCGGATGGCTTTATCTCCAGAGCAAGAAATACGATCAGGCAGAAGCGCTGTACCGCTCGATGGTGGCGACCCACCCGGACGATGCTCAACTACATGAATATCTGGGCGTAAGTCTTTTAAAGCAGCGGAAGTTCCCAGAAGCGCAAGAGGAGCTGCTAACCGCGGTGAAGCTAAAGCCCGATTTCGGTGAAGCATATGGCGATTTAGCAACGGCTGCCATTGAGAACAAGAACTACGAACTCGCAATCAAAGCCGCCGACGCACGCGCCAAGTTTCTGCCCGAGATTCCCGTGAGCTATTTTCTTCGCGCCAGCGCCTACGATCACTTGCGCAACTACAAAATGGCGGCGCAGCAGTATCATCAGTTTCTTGAGGTCGCGAACGGAGCGTATCCTGATCAGGAGTGGCAAGCTCGCCATCGGCTGATCGCGATCGAGCCAAAAAAATGAGCGCGATGCGTTTTCAGACAACAATTGCCGTGCTTCTCTTGGCGAGTTCGTTGCTGGCGCTCGCCTTTAAAACAGAAACGCTGCAGGAGTTGATCGCGCGAGCAGGATCGGCAAAGCTCGATGATCAGCCGGCTTTATACGTTGAAATTTCCGAACGCCAACTCAAATCGGCCGATGAATTGTATGCAGTCGGCAAGTCCGATGACGCGCGAGCCGCGGTGCAAGATGTCGTGACCTACTCGGAAAAGGCCCAGGCGGCCTCCATCCAATCTGGCAAAAGGCTTAAGAACACCGAGATTGCCCTCAGAAAAATGGCCGAAAAACTGCGAGACATCAAACGCAGCCTGAACTTCGACGACCAGGCTCCGGTGCAAGCGGCCGCAGATCGCCTCGAGAGCTTGCGAACCTCTCTTCTAACCCACATGTTTGGCAAAGGCAAATGATTCCTGCCTGGGGCAAGCTCGGACGCTTGGCATTGGCAATGTCGCTGCTCTCGACCGTGTGGGCGCAGAGCCGTCGCGACCCACTCAATCCGAACGAGCAAGATGAACTACGCGATGCCGCGCAGGACCCCACCGAGCGCCTAAAGCTCTACATCGTATTTGCTCGCGCCCGGCTAACCGCGCTGGAACAAGCACGGGCTGATCCCAAGGCAACCGATCGCGCTCAGCAAACCCGCGATCGCCTGCAGGACTTTCTCGATGTCTACGATGAGTTGAACGACAACATCGATACCTTTGTCGAACGAAAAGCAGATTTGCGAAAGCCTTTAAAGGCCGTCATCGAGGCCGACACCGAGTTTCAGGCTAAGTTGCGGGCTCTAAAAAGTTCAGCCGACGCCAGCAAAGAGGAAGCTAAATATGATTTCCTGCTGAGCAATGTGCTCGACGCCGTCGATGGCGGCGTACAGGATCACCGGCAATTACTGAGCGAACAAGAAGAAGCAGCCAAGCACAAGAAAAAGTGAAAAGCTCGAACGGGGCGAAGAATTTCAGGGTTTTCTCAGCGTGCTCAGCGAGACCTCCGCGCCCTCTGCGTTTTAAGATTTGTCCATGCTAATCTAACCGCAACGTGACCGACAGGCTTCTTCGCATTTTCCAGGAAACCTATTGTGAGCTCCGCCCCCGCGCGCCCATGCCGGAGCTTGCGGTCGAATTCTTCGCCTTTGTGAACATCAACAACACCATCCGCCTGCGGGAGGGAAAACTGTTTGTCCGCCTTTCAGACTTGCTGGAAGGCGCGCCGGACACGGTGTTGCGGGCAATCGCTCACATTCTGTTGGCCAAGATGTATCGCAGGCCTATCGAGCGAGGGTATGCGACTCGGTATCGCCGCTATATTTCCGGTCAGGACATCTCCAGAAAAGCTCATCTTGTGCGCCAGGTGCGCGGCCGCAAAGCGAATCGAAAGTGCGCAGGGCCGGACTTACAATCTGGAACATATTTTCGACGAGCTGAACACCCGATTCTTCTATGGCTTACTCGCCCGCCCCCGGATGACCTGGAGCCGCGACCACGCCCGCAACCGGCTCGGACACTACGACCCCGCCCACAATGCCATCGTCGTCAGCCGCGTCTTCGACCATCCTCGGGTTCCCGGCTACGCCGTGGAATACATCGTCTATCACGAAATGCTGCACTTGAAACATCCCGTGAAACTGCGCGGCAGCCGCCGCTGCGTGCACTCCACCGAGTTTCAGGCCGAAGAAAAACTCTTCCCTCACCTCGACCAAGCTAAGGCTTTTCTAAGGCATCTCTAGGTCAAACCGACCAGCTAGGGCAGCACGTGATTTAGATCACAACGGCCGGTGATTTCGCGCGTTGACGCCGCGGGAGCCAAAAGACTATCCTAAATAATGAAATTGAAATTCATTTTCAATATCGTAAGTTCAAGAACCGAGGCCCTTTCCTAAGATGTTAGAAGCATTCATCGTAACCTTGCGAGAAGGTGTTGAAGCCGCCCTGATCGTCGGCATTACGCTGGCGTACCTCTCCAAAATCAATCGCCCAGAGCTGCGCAAATCCGTCTATACCGCGCTGATCGCGGCCTTCGTAGGCAGCCTCGGGGTCGCCGCACTGCTTGCCCGGACCCGCTGGAATGAGGACATTTTCGAAGGCTGGGTCATGCTGGCCGCTGCTTTCTTTGTCATCACCATGATTATTTTCATGATGAAGACGGGCCGCAAACTGAAGGGCGAGATCGAGGGCAAAGTTGGGCTGCTGGCGGGCCGAAACGCATGGTTCGGACTTTTCGCATTTGTATTCCTGATGGTGCTGCGCGAAGGTGTGGAAACCGTTCTGATTCTCTCCGCCGTCTCCCTGAACTCGACCGAACTGCTCAGTTTCATGGGGACATTTCTGGGCGTAATTGCTGCCGTCGCATTCGGTGTGATGTTCGTCAAAGGCAGCGTCCGCATCAATCTGCAGAAAGTTCTTCCGCGTCACCACGGTGATTTTGTTCTTCGTGGCTGCGCAATTGGTGATCTCCGGCCTGCATGAGCTTTCCGAAAACGGCGTCCTTCCTTCTTCAAAAACGGAGATGGCGATCATCGGCCCGATCGTGCGCAACGATTTGTTCTTCTTCATCACGATCTTCGCCCTTGCAGCGCTGATGGTGCTTTTCGAGGTCAAGCGGCGCGAAGCAGGACCGCTTCCCACCTCCGCCGCTGAAAGACGCAAAGCAGTCTGGAGCGCACGCCGCGAGCGTCTTTGGATGGCGTCCGTCTATGCCAGTTCGTTCGTATTCATCGTGCTGGTTACTGCTGAATTTATCTACACCAAAAGCGTGAGCGCGTTGTCGCCGGCCACGGAAGTCACTTTTGTGAACGGTCAAGTCAGCATTCCGCTGACGCAAGTCCAGGACGGCGATCTGCATCGCTTACGCCGCCCAGGAAAACGGCACGACGGTGCGCTTCTGGCTCTATCAGAAACCGGACGGAAAGATTGCCACGGTCCTGGATGCTTGCGAAATCTGCGGCGCGGTCGGCTTTTACAAAGGACCGAACGGAGTAGTCTGCAAGAACTGCGCCGCGCCGATTAATCCGCAGTCGGTCGGAATGCCCGGCGGATGCAATCCCGTACCGCTGAAGGCGCAAGTCACCTCCGACGCGGTCATCATTCAGGAAGCGGACATCGCGGCCAAGAGCCACATGTTCCAGCAATAGGCCATGTTCGGACGCCTCGTCTACGAATCGTTTCGGCGGCAAAAGCGGCGCAAACTGCTGGCGGGAGTCGCGATCACCCTCGGCGTGGGCGTGGCCACCGCGATGATCGCCGTGGCGACCGACATTGGCGACAAGATCAGCCGCGAACTGCGCACCTATGGCGCGAACCTGATCGTGACTCCGCAGGAAGATACTCTGGATGTTCAAATCGGCGGCGTGGATCTCAAGCCGCCGAGCGACGGCGCCTACCTCAACGAAGCCGATCTGCCGAAGATCCGAGGCACCTTCTGGCATCACAATATTGTCGGGCTTCGCGCCCATGCTTCCAGTAAGCGTCCGCGTGGGTCACAACGCTGACGCGAAGAGTCTCACTCTGCTCGGAACTTACTTCTCCAAGCGGCTCACTTTCGGCAAAGAGGATTTTGTTACCGGCGTCCGCACCACTCATCCCTGGTGGAAGGTGCAAGGCGCGTGGCCCGACGATAACTCTTCCGAGGTGTTGCTAGGCGAAAGCCTTGCCGCGAAACTCAATCGCAAAGCGGGAGACGAAATCGAAATTGCTGGTCAAACCCATCGTGTTGCCGGTGTTCTTTCTACCGGCGGAGCGGAAGATGATCAAATCGTCGCTCCTCTGGCGCTCGCCCAACAAATTCTGGGCAAGCCTGGCGCGGTTCGCCGCCTGTACGTGAGTGCTCTGACCAAACCCGAAGATGCGTTGTCTCGCCGCGATCCCAAATCGATGAATCCGGAGATGTTTGACCGTTGGTATTGCTCGCCGTACGTAGCCTCGATCGCCTACCAATTACAGGAGGCCATTCCGCACTCCCACGCCGAACAGATTCGCCAGATCGCGCAGAACGAAGGAACGGTTCTCTCTCGCATTAAAGGCCTCATGCTGTTGGTGACGTTGGCAGCGCTGTTCGCTTCCGCGCTCGCGGTCTCCGCTGCCATGGCCACGGCGATTTTTGAGCGGCGCACCGAAGTAGGCTTGATGAAGGCTTTGGGCGCAGGCAATGCTTCTGTCGCGGCACTATTCTTCGCGGAAGCCCTGCTGCTGGCGCTGATCGGCGGTGTCGTAGGTTTCGCCGGCGGCGCGCTGCTGGCTCGGCAGATTGGCCGCTCCATTTTCGATTCCCAAATTACCATTGAGCCGGTTCTCTTCCCTCTGATCCTGGCTATCGCCGTGATCGTGACTTTCGCCGGTAGCGCCATGGCGATTCGCCGCGCGGTGAAGTTTGATCCCGTCTACGCCCTACGAGGTGAAGCGTGAGTTCACAGCAGAACTCGGATCTGATCAACCGCCGTTCCGCCAAGCCTCACACCTCAATGTTCCTGCGCATGTTGATGCGTGCCGCCGTACTCCGTCGTGGACGCGCTGCTTCTGCACTGCTCGCTATGGTCGTTGCCGCAGCCGTGGCCACGGCCATGCTCAATCTTTATGTGGACGTGCAGGCCAAGCTGCGTAAGGAGTTTCGCAATTACGGCGCCAACATCGTAGTGGTTGGGAAAGACGAACAGGCGCTTCCTGCCGACGCTCTCACGAAAGTCGAATCAGCAATTGCTGGACACGGTCTCGCCGTACCGTTCGCCTACATTGTGGCTCGCACTTCCGACGGCCAGTCCGTCGTCGTCGCAGGCACGAACCTCGATCAAGTTCGCAAGCTGGATAGCTGGTGGTCGGTTACAGCCTGGCCCAACACGCCGCAAGATGCGTTGCTTGGCACGCGCGCCGCTGCAGTGGTGAGCCCGCAAGGAAAGCCTTTTGATCTCAGCTTCCAGGAACGTATCATTCACCTCAACCCCGCTGGAATGCTGCGGACCGGCGCATCGGAAGACAGCCGCATCTATCTTTCGCTGCAAGACTTCGAAAACTGGACGGGCGTAAAGCCGTCAACGATCGAGATCGCGTCTTCCGGCTCATCTGAAGAAGTCAACGCTCTGATTCAACAACTCTCTCAAGCCCTGCCCACTGCGGACGTCCGTCCGATCCGTCAAATCATGGAAGGTGAAGCGCGCGTGCTCGGAAAAACTCGCGCGACATTAGCCGCTGCCGCTGTTCTCATTATTGCGACCGCAGCTCTCTGCGTGCTCTCTACGCTAATCGGGTGGGTCTTCGATCGGCGCCGAGACTTTGCCATCATGAAGGCTCTAGGCGCTTCCGAAGGATTAATCAGCGGCTTCTTTGCTGCCGAAGCCGCCGCTTTGGGCGCGGTCGGAGCGATCGTCGGATTCGGCATCGGGGTGGCAGTTGCTGCTTGGATCGGTCGGGTTAACTTTCATGCGCCGGTTGTACCGCGTTTCAACGTCCTTCCTATAATTTTTCTGGGAAGCATCGCGGTGGCCTTGATTTCCGCCGTGCTTCCGATTTTTCTGCTGCGGCGCGTGCAACCCGCTATGATCTTGAGAGGGGAGTGAGATGATCAAGCTGAAAAATGTCAGCCGCGTGTACCCCGCGAAAGCCGAGGCCAACGGCGGCGTCATTCGCGCCCTCGACAATTTCTCCTTGAACGTCGATCCCGGCGAGTGGATTGCGATCATGGGTCCGTCCGGCTCTGGCAAATCGACGCTGGTCAACCTGATCGGCTGCCTGGATCGTCCAAGCTCTGGCGAGATTTGGCTCGATGGCGAAGACGTTGCCAACATTTCCCCGGGTGAATTGAATCGAGTGCGAGCCGAGAAGATCGGCTTCGTATTCCAGCAGTTCCATCTGATTCCCTATCTCACCGCCCTCGAAAACGTCATGCTGGCCCAATACTTTCACAGCATGACGGACGAGCAGGAAGCACTGGAAGCTCTGGAGCGAGTGGGATTGAAGCAGCGCGCTCACCACGTTCCCTCCCAGCTTTCCGGCGGTGAACAGCAGCGCGTCTGCATTGCTCGCGCTCTAATCAACGATCCCAAAATCGTGCTGGCCGACGAACCCACGGGAAACCTCGACGCGGTCAACGAAGAGATTGTTCTACGCCTGCTTCGCGAACTGCATCAGCAAGGACGTACCATCGTGATGGTCACCCACGACCCCGTCGTCGCCCGTCTCGCCGACCGGCGCATCGAACTGCACCACGGCAAGATCGCCGCCCAGGAAGTCTTCGCCATGGCCGACGAAGAACAATTCGACGAAGTTCTCGAAGAACTGTGGGCGCTCGCCGAACACGGCGAGATCGCCGAAGTCGGCCGCATGGAGGTACACGGAGCCTTGCCGGTCAGCATCGCCGTTGAGAAAATGATCGCGCTCGGCTTGGTCACTGCGACTCCGCATCCGCCGGAAGCCCACGACCACAAGCCGTTCGTCAATCCCTGCCACGACGCCCTGAAGCCAAGCGGAGTTTCGACCGGCGACGGCAGCATGATCGTGGAACTCACGCCCCGCGGCCGTCAGCGCGCCGCCGACATCATTCGCCGCCATCGTCTGGCCGAGCGTCTTTTCACCGACAGCCTCGCCATGGACAGCGAAACCGAAATCGAACAGCAAGCCTGCAAGTTCGAACACATCCTCTCGCCCGAAGCCACCGACAAGATCTGCGCCTTCCTGGGCCACCCCCGCACCTGCCCCCACGGCGCGCCTATTCCACCGGGCCCCTGCTGCGGACAAAACCTATTTTCGGATTTTGCGCCAAACGTTGTTGCTCACTCGCGTCGGTGAATAGGAATGGCAGACAACCGCCGAGATTTTCAGAGACTCGCGAGAATGAGGTTGAGCGACGCACGCGCGCTGATCAAGTGGAAACCTAGAAGGCGCGTACCATATGACCGGATTGGCAGTCGAGTGCGCTTTGAAAGCCTGCATCGCGAAGAATACGAAGCGCAACGATTTTCCGCCAAACCTAAAATCATAAGAGACATCTATTCCCACGATTTGAGTAAACTAATAACTGCGGCAAAGCTTCAAACGGCCCTCGACGCGGAAAGAAGGAGGAACACCTCTCTTGATAACAAGTGGGCGGTAGTTATCAAGGATTGGAACATCAATAGCCGATATGCGGTAGGCGGGCTAAATGCCAGGGACCTGTATCGAGCGGTTGCTGGCAGAAACGGAGTAATGCAATGGCTACGGCAACGTTGGTAAACAGCGACATCGAAATCGGACGCCAAATCGTCGCTGCTCTTACGCGAGCGAACATGCCCGTGGCCGTCTACCTCTGGGCGTTTGTACCTCAACTTCAAGAATGGCAGTTCATAATCGCCACACCGCTCGTAGACAGCAAAGGTCCGCTCGCCGCCTATGGTGAAGTCAACAAGGTCCTTGCGAAAAAGAGGGATTATTTGACGACATGCCCCTCAGAAGGATTTTCCTGAGGAGTCCAAACGATAGAGTGTTGAAGTCACTTGAAAAGCAAAGCAGGGTTGTGCCACAAGAGTCATTCAGAATCGTCAATGAGCAGATTGCCGGAAACTTTGTCGAGGATGCCTACCTCTACACTGGTTCCATCGATATCATCCGGTTTGAAAACTCAAGAGGAGCTGTTCCTGACAAATACTCTGTTATCTATTTGCCGTATTCAGGGGGGGGCGCAGTGCCGTCTCGCCAGATTGATGGCACAGAAAACCTACGGGAATTCTTGGAAGACAATCTCCTCCATCTTCGAAAAGATGTAGTGGAATTAGCTGTGAAGGAGCTGTCTGAAAGGGGCACTGCCTCAATCCCAAACGTGCAACTGAAGACCCAGGAACTAAGACGGCTAGGGTTGCTCTAGCGTGTCCACCCGCAGAACCTGTATCGGCGTTTTCGACTCTGGCTTTGGTGGCCTGACTGTCCTCAAAGCCCTGCTTCGGCTAATCCCCAATGCCGACTACCTCTACTTTGGCGATACGGCCAGGCTGCCGTATGGCTCGAAATCCGCCGAAACCGTAGCCCGCTACGCTGTCGGGGCGGCACACTATCTCGAGCAGCATGGCGCACAAGCTCTGGTCATCGCTTGCAACACAGCCACCGCTCTGGCACTCGACAAGATTACCCAGGAAGCAAGTGTCCCAGTTATCGGCGTGATCGAGCCTGGAACGGAGCGCGCGGCCGCCGAGAGCGAGAACAAGAGAGTTGTCGTCATTGGCACCGAGGCGACGGTCAGCAGTCACGCTTATTTAAAGGCACTGCAAGCGCGCGGCGTGCAAGCAAGGGAAAAGGCCTGTCCGTTACTGGTGCCGTTAGTAGAGGAGGGATGGATCGACCATCCGGTGACCGAAGAGGTTGCCCACATTTATCTCAAAGAAGTCTTCGCCGATGAATTCAAATCCGCCGACGTGCTTCTGCTGGGCTGCACTCACTATCCCCTCATCGCGCCGGTGTTTCGCAAGGTCGCTCCGAAGCAAGTCAAGATCGTCGACTCCGCCGATGCCACCGCTGACGCCGTCAACAGGGTGCTGCGCCGTATACCGCTGCCCGCGACGCCTCAGCCCGAGCGCCGCAAATTGCCCCGACTCCAATGCTTCGCCACCGACTCCGCGGAGAAGTTCCGCCGCCTTGGCGCGCTGTTCCTCGGACATCTGATTGATTGCGTTCAACACGTAGATCTGGCCGAGTAACTCGAACCCAAAAACAAAACGACCGCGATTTCTCGCGGCCGCTTTTATCGCGATTAAATTCGAATCAGTACAACCGGAAAGTCACTTCCACGTTGATCTGGACCGCGACCGGCTTGCCGTCTTTCATCGCCGGCTCAAACTTCCAGGTCTTCACCGCTTCCATTGCCTTCTCGTCAAGCCCCAGACCAAGCGTACGAGCTACTCGAATGTCGCGCGCTCGACCATCCGGGCCAACGACTAGCCACAGAACGCAGGTTCCCTGATACTTTGCTTTTCGCGCTTCCTCGGAGTACTCCGGATCAGGCGCATAAATCGCCTTGGGCGCAGAGACGCCGCCACCCACTTTGAAGGCCCCGCCGCCAGTACCACCACCGTGGCCCGGGCCATAGCCCGGTCCTTCGCCCGAACCCACACCGCCGCCGTTCCCTGAGCCAATCCCTCCGCCCGATCCCGTGCCATTCGACGGCGGACCAGAAGGCAAGTGCGACATCGGATCGCCCAGGTTCGGCATGTTGTTCATCGCCAGATGAACTTCGGGCGGAATCACTACGGTAGGCTCGACTGCCAATTTCGGATGATCATTTCGCACCACCACCATGGGCGGAGTGATCTGCTCCATCGATAGCTTCGGAAGTCTACCCTTCGAAGCCTGAAACTTGTCCCTGTCGCCGCCGCCACCACCGCCGCCTGCTTGCGTCTTCGAAGGCGGCAGAGGCGGAATGTCGTCCGGCGCAATTAGGGTCACAACCTCAGCAGGCTTCGTAATCTGCTGCACCACGCGCCGGCCGAGAATAGTCCCGCCAATGATCAGGATGACTGCCAGGACGTGAACTACAGTCGAACCCAGCGCGCCATTCTTCTTGTAATCGTAGAAGCCCCAAATGTCCTTTACCGGAATCGGCTTGGACGTCAGCACCAGCGGCGGTTGCTTTTTCGGAAAGAAAAAGTCGTTGATATTCTGAACCAGCGACTTCCATAAGGGCTGATCCAAGTCGCTCTTGGACATCAGCAAATTCAGTTCCGGTTCGCCCCCCGGCGTGGGCTGATTTTCATTGGTTGCCATATTTGACCCGAGTTCCCCGCACTGAGGCTGAGCCCAAAGAGTTGTCGCTCATCCTAAACTTGATGAACCCACGACGCGGCAAGTTGCTCGCCAGCGCGAATAACTCTTACGGTGCAGCCCCATTCATTCCGCACCGATAGAAATTGCAACCCTTCCATCAACGCCTAAGTTAGATGCAAAGGCGAGGCGAAACGTCTGCTGTCAAAATTGTACACTTTTTCGCTCTCTTTTCCACAGTGCTTTCCAGGTTCGTTTCCCCCAGTTGTGGGATGCCAATAGACGTTCCTTGCTAAGCTCCTTATAATGAAAAAAATCAACCATTTGGGAGTAAGCGACCGAGTGCCGTTCCACTTTGAATCTGTACCCAAACAGCCCCAAAACGACCGCGTTCTCCGCGATTTGAGCGTTTGCCGACCCCGATGACCCCTCCCCATCTAATGCGCCGGTTCCACTTACTCATCGCCCTATCGGTGGTGTTGCTGGATCGCGTCACCAAGTGGCTCGTCGCGAAGAATATCTCTTTGCACGATGGCAAGCAAGTGATTCCCGGATTCTTCCGCATCACTCACGTAGAGAATCGTGGCGCCGCCTTTGGTCTGTTTGCAGACTCGCCCGCGCAATGGAAAATCGCCATGCTGGTGCTGTTTTCTATCGTGGCTTTAGTCGTCGTCTCCGCCCTGCTCTGGCGGAACAGCCATGCCATGACCACGACCGGAATCGGCCTGGCGCTGATTCTCGGCGGAGCCCTGGGGAATCTCTGGGACCGCCTGCTCAACGGCCGCGTGGTCGATTTCCTGCTCTTCTACGTTGGCCAATATCAATGGCCGGCCTTTAACGTAGCCGATAGCGCCATCGTCGTCGGAGCCGGTTTGCTGGTCATCGAAATCCTATTCGCCAAGTCTCCCGTCCACGAACCCTCCGCGTAAAGGCAGGTTGTCCCGAACTCCCTTTATGAACCTTCGTGTCCTTTCTGGTTCGTCGTTTTCACGGCTCACCATACAACTGCCGATACACATTCGCATTCCGCAAAATCGCCTGCACATACTCCCGCGTCTCGGTAAACGGGATCGACTCCACAAATTCTTGCGGATCTCGATAATGGCCCTGGCCTAGCCAGTCCTGCACCCGATCCGCGCCCGCGTTGTATGCTGCCAGCGCATATTCGAAGGATCCGAACTTGTCGACCATGCTGCGAAAGTATCGCG
The DNA here is from genome assembly GCA_963762385.1 of uncultured Acidobacteriota bacterium. Classification (GTDB taxonomy): domain Bacteria; phylum Acidobacteriota; class Terriglobia; order Terriglobales; family Acidobacteriaceae; genus JABDBE01. The sequence goes on from CAVXKN010000006.1 coordinate 335,845, forward strand.
TGCCCAGCTGAAGATTCACTCCCGGGACGAACAGTTGGGTACTGGAAAAGTGTTTCAGCTTCTCTTGCTTCGCGACTGACTTCCCAACTTTGGGCAGGAGTTGCATCAGCCCAACTGCATTCGCCCGAGATACAGCGCCAGGATTGAACTCCGATTCCTGCCGGATCAGCGCTGCCACCAGGTAAGGATCCAGCGCATTATCGGAAGAGAATCTTTTCAGATCAATCCAATAAGGCTTGGGAAACAGCGCCTCCCAGTACGACCGCGGCAGGCTGGGCAGATCGACGGCAAAATAACTGGGCACGGCCCGCTTCAGGACTTCGATCGCAAGATTGTAATGGCCCGCATCCGCATAAAGACGCGCCGTTTCTGGCGCCAGCCAATTTCCTTTACCCTCATCCGCCGCGGCGCGCAATTCCTTCACCGCCAGATCGAGCAATGCACCATTCGCCAGAAGTTGCGCCTTTTGCACGCGCAGGTTGTCGGTCGGAACCGGGTCGGCCGTAACCTTGGCGCTCGCATCCATCGGTGGCACCCGGTCGAGCAAAGCGTAGTGCACCGGCTCGCCGTCGTTCTTGATCTTCTTGAGTTGCTGCCGTGCCAACTCGCCGTAGTAGTAATTGCGAAACCGGTCGGACACTTTTTGGTAATAGGCTCGTGCCTTGGGTAATTCGCCGTCTTCTTCCGCCAACCTGCCTCGCCAGTAAAGCGCCGCGGGGATTTCCCCCGACGACGGATAAAACTCAATCTGCTGCTCGAAGCCTTTCTCCGCATCCTCGCGTCGGCCTTGCCGCAAACTCAACCAGGTTGCCTTCCACAGTGCGTACGACGCCCGCCCTCCATCGGGAAAGCGCTGCTGCAGTTCTCGAAACGAATCGATCGCCCGGTCATAATCGCGCCGCAATAGATAGATGTTCCCTGCGGAAAGCAACGCCTGCTCCAGCCACGGGCTGGTGGCATCCGTCTGCCGCAACTGTTCCAGGATTCGCAGAAATCCATCATCATCGTTCGAGCCGCGCGAGATTTCTCCCAGGTTGAACAACCGCTGCGCGTTCATCTCCGGAGTTGATTCCGGCAACGACTCCAGCGCCTTCTTGGCCTCCTTGGCTCGCCCGGCATGACGCAGTGCCTCGGCCATTTCCATCTGCAGAGAAAGACGACTCTCGGGACCCGCCTGGTTCACCAGGTCGCGATATTCATTCGCCGCCTCGTTATACTGTTTGCCTTTGGCCAACAAGTCGGCGCGCGTTTTTTGCTCCAAAAACGTGGGCCGCTGCGTTCCCGGAGTCCCCACTAACTTCTGTAGATCGCCTTCAACCTGACTCGCCTCCCAACTGAGCGGCATGGTGAAATACAAATTGCGAAAGATGGTCAGCGCCTTCGCCGGCTGTCCCGCCGCTTCATAGGCTCTGCCTAAAGCCAACTCCAGGTCAGCCCGAATCGGTTGTCGATCACTCTCAAGCAGCTCCACCGCCTCGGGCGCGCGTCCGTCCGCCACCAGCGCATTGGCGTACACCACGTGCGTGTCGCGAATCAGCAACGATTCGGGATAAGTCTTGTCGAACGCACCCAGCGTCGCCACCGCTTCCGCCAACCGGCCGGTCTGATAGTAGGCAGTTCCCAGATAGAAATTGACGTAATCGCCCAGATCGCCCGCCCGCGGCTTCGCCCGATTCAGGGGATCGACGGCCTGCGCATAACCTCGATCCAGAATGTGCGCATAGCCGACGACCAGCCAGGCCAGCGCGCCGGCATCTTCTTTCGCATGACGCCGCGCATACGCCTCCACGCCGGCGTAGGCTGCCGGAGTGCGATCCTGAAGCAGTTGCCGCGCCATCGGCTTCAAACTCGCCGACGCGACGAACGCCTCATGCATCCGCCGCAAACGTGGAGACGGCCGCTTGCGCCTAGCGTGCGCCGTGCTTGCGCTGCTCTTCTTTTTCGTGGAAGTGCTCTTATGAGTCGTGGGTGAAGTAGAAGGCTGAGGCGGGGATTGGCTCGCGGATTGAGCCGAAGAAGTCGGAGCAGAAGAAGATTGAGCCGAAGAAGACTGAGTCGCCGATTGGGCAGCTGCCGCCGGAGCCAGCGCAGAAACACTACCCCCCAGAACTGCCACGATCAAAACCAGAGTTTTCAAAAGACAACCCACTGACGATGGACGAACACTGATTTCAATTATCTTCTTTTTTCCTCAATCGTCAAAACTCCATAGTAATTGCGTAGCGCGGGCTGCCCTCGGCCGCCAAGATTGCGGAAAGATTCGACGCGGAAAAAACGGACAAAATTCGCTCAACGCACCCGCACGGTGAGCACCGGCACCTTACTATTCCGGACGACATACTCCGCCACGCTGCCCAGCAGCAGATGCGCTAGTCCCGAGCGGCCGTGCGTGCCCATAACGATCATCTGGCAATTAAGTTCGAGCGCCGCCTCTACGATCGCAGGCCGCGGTGATGCTTCGCGAATCAAAGTTTCGGCATCCGGCACCAGGCGCTTCACCTCGTCCATGTACCGCTGAGCTTGTTCTCGCACCAAATGAAGGGGATCAATGCCCGCCATGACGCAACCGGTCTCGGCCAGGCTGAAGATGTTAATGACGTGCAGCAGAACCAGCTTCGCCCCGAGTGCGCCGGCAAACGTGCGGGCCCACTCCAAACTTTTGCTTGCCTGATCCGAAAAATCGGTCGCGACCAGGATTCTGGAAATGTGCGGTGGTACGCCTTGGCTTAGATTCTTCCCGTTCATATTTGTCTCACGCGATCTATATATGACAATTGCAAAATATTCTAATGCCTCACCCAAATTGTCATTCCGAGCGCAGCGAGAAATCTGCTGTCGCTCGGAGTCTCAAATACGCCGCTCTCTCTACTACCCAACAAATTCCGAATCCCGACGGTCCCTTTCGATCCAGAAGGACACCTCCCTCAGCAACAGCCCTTTCCGTCGATTTACCGAGATGAATTCACCGCCGTGTTGAACTACTTTCGGAAGCAACACCGGACTCACTTTGCCGTCTTCCCCTAGATGCAACGTCATGGTGGATGAGCAGCCGCGGCACAGCCAGAAATATTCTTTCACCTTGACGGTGGTCGGCGTGAGAATCGGGTCGGTTTCGAGGCGAAACAGTTTGCCTTCTTTGAGACGCCGAAACCGCGCAGAGCACACGGGATTGCTGCACTTCGCTACCATAAACAGCACCCATTTACAGTGGCTCTATTCCCAGTCTCTTCCCTTTCCCACGGCGCCACGGTGATGTCGATCACACGTCATGGTGACTGCACAATTGAGCCACACCATGTGATCTCGATCACCGCTTCGTGGATGCTTCCGACGTATAAGAAGTTTAGAACGGGAAGGAGATCACAATGGAAACGATTGAGCTAAAACAGAGTGTCAGTGTCAAGAATATCCTTCTCGCGACCGATTTTTCGGAGGTCTCGAAAAAAGCTGTGCCGTACGCTGCGGCGATCGCGGGCAAATATGGTTCCAAAATCTACCTGGTTCACGTGATTCCCTCGCCACCGCGGACGCCCATCCCAGTCGAGCCACTGCCTGCCCAGTTCGATCGTGAGCGCCTCAACGCGGAACTCGAGATGAAGACTTTTCTCCGCGCGGACGCGCTTCGGGACATCCCTTACGAAGTTCGCTTGGAGCGGGGACCGATCTGCCAAGCGCTCTCGCAACTGATCGAGCAAGATGAAATCGACTTGCTCGTACTGGGCACGCACGGGCGCGGGGGATTTAAAAAAATCTTTCTGGGTTCGGTTGCGGAAGAACTCTTTCGGCTGGCTTCTTGTCCAGTGCTGACCGTCGGACCATCTGTTCCTGTCCAACCGGCAAAGGAATTTCACCGCATCCTCTTCGCCACGGATTTCGGGCAGGCTTCCTTGCATGCTCTGCCCTACGCCATCTCTCTGGCCAGCGAGAGCAACGCGAGGCTGACCCTGTTGCACGTCGTATCACCCGCGCCCGTTCTCGACGTCGGACCGTTCTGGTACAACGGGGCAGATGTGATCGGACAACAGAAAACAGCCAGGGCGTGTTACATCGAGCGGCTACGGCAACTGATCCCAGGCGAGGGGAATCTGCCGTTCGATCCAGAATTCCTGGTCACGTTCGACTTCGCACCCGACTCGATCTTGAACATCGCTGCGGATTGCAAAGCAGATTTGATCGTCATGGGCGTGAATCAGACCGCGTGGGTGCGCGCCTCCGCCCATATCCCGTGGGCAACCGCGCACGAAGTTGTTTGTCACGCAAAGTGCCCAGTCCTAACCGTGCGGAGTTGAACTACGTGTTGGGCGGACACTCTTGTCCGCCGCCGTTGAAGTTGATGGTGGACGCCGGCGTGTTCTCGCCGCGTTCAATCAATCTTCCTTTATCTCCTTCTGCAGAGGAGGCAACGCCGGCATCTCAGGATGATCTTTATCACGCCAATAAACCTGGAAACATTCATCGTCTTGCATAGGCGTCCACCTGGTACCGTCTTGGTATTGGATTAGATACGGAAAGAAAACCCAACCCATCACGGCTTGCCCGCTCGCTGCAGGATACGCAGGCCTGTCCAAAGTTTCCTCCTGCCCGGCCGCCAGGGGTTTGGCCGACGACCAGTTACTGTCGAACGGGCGCCGCAAATACTGCGGAGTCAGCAGATGCTCGAAAGTCAGCCCAACACTCTTGATCGGCTTCCCGCTGACGTTCTTGACGGTGAGCGAATTCTTCCCCGAACCCCAAAAATCGCCTGCCCTGAATTGAATCGGGCATTGCCTCGACGGCGGAGAATAAATCGTGTACACCGCCATCATTCCAGCTTCCATATGGTCCGACACGTGGCAATGAAAGAGCCAAGTGCCGGGATTGTCGGCGAGCATATCCACCGCGACCATACTGCCTGGGAGCAACTCAATCACATCGGTGTGCCGTTTGCCGTCGGTCACGGTTTTTCCATGCCAGTGCGGAGTGTGAATGTCCTGCTCGTCGCCCATCCCGAGAAGGTACCAGCGCACCTTCTCGCCTTTTTTCATTACCAGGCCGGGCAAGTTTCCAAAGATGTAGCCGTTCATGGCATAAAACATCCCGTTGGGATCCTGCCGGCTCAGCTCTTTAAAAATCATGAATGACACGACGAATTCGCGATCGACATCCTTAGGAGAACCATCGGGTCTGGCGTGGCCCTTGGCCGTAACGATAATGGGACCGAGCAGCCCAGCATTCGTCTCCGTCTCTTCATCAATGTGGGGATGGTACCACCAGACCGCGGATGTCAACTGACCGGGGCCCGGCCCGCTGCCCTCGTCCGCGTACCAGTGATAGGTAAATCGTCCCCCTGGCACGACGTGCGAACCGGCGCCGCCGATCGGTAGGTAGTAGCCGCCTTCATTGTTCTTGTCATAACGAAGCCCGTGCGGATGAATGCTATGTTCCGCGTGGCTGCGGTTGAGAAAGTCGACCAGAATGGTGTCGCCAACTTCAGCGCGGATAATCGGGCCTAAGATCCCTAGCCACGCGGGTTGCGGCTTGCGCACGGTAAATGTAGCGTCCGTATATTCAATGAAGCGCGTCTTCGACCAACTGGTCTTAGTCCGCCAGGGCAGCGGAAGCGGAATGCCGTGGATTAAATCCTGCCCGCTCGGAGCGTAGTCCCAAGTCACATCTTCCGCCGCAATATAGTAGTGCCGTGTAGCCGCAACGCAAGGCATCGCGCACAACAGAACAATCAGAGCGAAAGCCTTCGACAGTTTCACCAACCCATTATCCCATTAGCCATCGATTGTGGGAGCGGCCACGCGTTCATCGAGGAAATACGAGAAAACGTTCTTCCTCCTGAGAAACAAACTGAGAACCGGGAACGGACAACAGACAACTGGTTTCTTGTTATGGCGTTTGCTTTAAGACTCCGCAAAGCTGCATCTTTTGCGGATTCTGCCAGTGTTGAAATGCGCAAACTGCAAAGGCACACAAAGAATGTCCGTTCTTCGTAGCTTACTCAAACTGCTTCTTCACCTCCGGCGGGACTGTCGGAGGCGTTGGAAAATCCTGCGAAAACCCTTTGAACATCGCGACTGCCTTCTCGGATCGCTTGGTCCCATCGTGCACGGCAATCTTGTGTACCTTCGCTGGCGAATAGCCTTCCCACAGCGAAACGCCCGCGTACACGCCGTCTTTGCGCAGAATGTAATAGGTCATGTCCACGAAACGCAGCCTGGTCATGTCACTGTTGTAATTGCGCACGATGCGCTTCAGCGTCTCCATGCCCGCGTCCAGCGGCGACATGCCGTGCCTCATGTTTTCAACAATGGTGTGCGCTCCCGCCACTTTGATGTTCTCTTCCCCGCTGCCGGTTGCACCCGCTGAACCCACGTCCTGATCGGTATAGCATCCAGCTCCAATAATCGGAGAATCGCCGACCCGCCCCGGCAGTTTGTAGGCCAGCCCGCTGGTCGTGGTGCAGCCTGAGATCTCTCCCTTTTCGTTCAGCGCCGAGCAATGAATCGTTCCAGTCGGCGGAAATAGAACTTTGTGGACTGCGTCTGCTCGCAACTCGGGCGCAATGCCAAGATCCGCCGCCCGCTCTTCCAGCCGGCGAAATCGTTCCCGCATCATTTCCGATTGTGGTTTGGTATCCCCATTGATGTCCGGAGGCTGCCAATGTGGATCGTCCAGCCCCGGTCCCCACCAGTCTTCTGAAGAGTGATATTCCTTCCACAACAACCAGATCTTGCGCGAATGGTCAGTCAGCAAATTCTCGCGAGGAAATCCCACGGCCACGGCAAATCGTTCCGCGCCCTCGCCGACCAGCATCACGTGGCCGGTGTGATCCATCACCGCTTTCGAAACCAGGGAAACGTTCTTGATGTTGCGCACCCCGCCGACCGACCCCGCCCGCCGAGTCGGCCCGTGCATACAGCAAGCATCGAGTTCGACGACGCCTTCCTCGTTCGGAATGCCACCAAGACCGACGCTGGTGTCATTCGGATCGTCCTCCGGCCCCTTGACCACGCTCAGCGCCGCGTCCAACGTGTCTCCGCCACCGGCGAGGAATGCGTACGCGGCATCCAGATAATTGAAACCGTTATTCGCGCAAACAATAATGGGACGCTTACTCGACGCCGAATTTGGCTTAGCGCTCGAGGACGCCTGCGCTGCGATCGCGCGTGGCAAGCCCACCGACAAAGAGCCCACCACAGCAGTAGTAAGAAAGTCCCGCCGCGAAACCGTCATCAATCCCCCTGGGAAAGCGAAAGCGTCCGCCAGCATAACACGGGAGCGGGATACAACGACCGTCAACAGACTCGCGCGCCGTGCGACCGTGTAGGGCCTGTCCGGTTCGGGGTGACGTCGCGGCGCTTCAGGGCTGCGATCAGCGCCGTAGATTCGATTGGGCCCCGCAACGAACCAACGCTCTCACCCAACCGCTTTCTTCTTGATCTAAAAGTCCGGGGAGTCAGGGTTAGAGCGCTGGTCCCTACGGGGCCTTGGGTCGGAGTTGAGGCCTAGTGGCACGGCCGACGCCGTGCCCTGTCAAAGCTCTAACAGATAGAGTCTTTCCGGAGCCTCTGAAGCCGTGCCCTTCCACGAGTCCGACTGCAGATTCTGAGTTGCCGCTCTTTTCACGAGGCGGTGCGCAGGTCGCTGCCTTTGCTTTGATCGGCGCGGAAGCGTAGCAGGGCGGCGATGTTTCCGGCGCGGTCGAACTCGGGGTCGTCTTTCACGTAGAACAATTCGACGTCGCGAAGAATGGCGGCGGGAATCATGGCGTGGGTCACGTCTTCAAGTTCGCGCGTGGCGTGGCCACACACCGGGCACTCGCTAACCATGTGCGCATCGATATGGCCGCAGCTCGTACACTCTACCGCCAAGTGCGAGAACTTATCGCCAATGAGCAGGGTTTGCACCTCGCCCAGTTCGAGCGACTTTAACACGCGACGCAGTCCGGTCACGCCACGGCCGTTGCTCTTGGCTTGACTGATCGCCTCGCTCGCCAGTTGCTTGCGGCGCTGCTCAAGCGACTCGAGCAGAATGCGGCTGGCCTGTTCGCGAATCTGATCGTTGGTGATGCGACTGAGATCCGCTGGAAAATGAGCCAGTAGCCGCTGCTTGACGTAAGGATGCAGTTGGCTTTCGAACTCGTGCCAATAGGTATCGTGGCAGCCGACAATCAGCTTCTCGTACAGACCTTTCTCGAGCGCCGCGCTCAAGTGTTCAGCGACGCTTTTGAAGTGATGCAGAGCTTCATCGTGGATGCGGCGCTCGAGATGGCCACCGGCGTAAGCATCACTGCGGCCCTGGCGAACCGTCGGCGTGCGGGACACAGCTTCACGCTCTTTGAGTTCGTCCAAGCGAAGATCGAAGAAGCGAGCCTTTTGGCGATCAACGAGAGCGACCCAAAGACGCGGCTGCGCGCCGAGCAACAAGGCCAGCGGCTTCAGGTGGAATTGGCGGTTCACGAACAGCTGGGTTCCCGGCAGTTGCGAAGGCAGATCGAACTCGCGCCAGAAATTGCGGCTGCCGCAGGCAAACACGGCTCGGGCGCGGGCTTGGTTGCCGTGCAGATCCTCCGCCAGTTCGAGGATGCGATTCAAGTCGGCGCGCGTGCTCCCGTTCTTGCTGTTCTTGTCGGCCTCGCGCAGAGCTTTGCGAACCAGATCCTTGGCGAGAATGTTTTCCTCGCGATGCGATTTGTTCTGCGGGATACGCGGCTCGAAATAGAAGCTGAGGGCCGAGCCTTCGTCCCCGTTGATGTGGAATTGAGCTAACTCACGGATGTCTTCACGGGTAATCATGGCGATTTCTCAGCGTGCTAAATAGGTTCAGCCTTTCGCAGATGCCCGAACCAGCTTAGGCTTGAACCGGTTGGCGAGCGGCGTCAAGTGACGTAAATGTTTACGCGCCATCTCAATGGAGGATCGCACATCGTCCGGCTTACGATCGGTGATGACGCCGATTTCATCCAGTGAAAACCCCTCGATGGCGTGCAGGATAAAGGCTTCGCGATCGGCGCGGCTGGCGCCTTCCAGAGCGAATTGCACCAGCGTGACCATCTCGTCGGAAGAAGCAATGTCTTCGGGCGTAGAGGTGCGCCGGTCGGCGATCACGTTTTCGCTGGTGAGAGTTTCGTCGGGCTGATGGAACTGAAGTTCAGGTTCATCGCTAGCGCGCACGTTGGGGCGCCGGGCAGAATCCTCCAGATGAACCGACAGCAGGCTCTCCGGACTGCGGACCGAGAGGTCTTCAATGGAGCGGAGCGCAAGGCGGTACAGCCACGGCTCGAGGGCCAGAGTTTCCGGCTTCTCGCTTCCATTGGTCCCGTTGCTCAGCGCTCGGACAATGGCTTCGTCGATGACTTCATCTTTGGTGACGGAGTCGGGCGTGATCTCCTCCGCAGTCTCGCGGAAATAGAGTTCGCGCTCGACGAAACGCTCCAGGCGGCCGAGGCTGGCGTTCACGTAGGAGCGGATGTCATCGGAGGAAGCAGTTGGGACGCGCACGGCGGCGACCGTGTCTTCGAATGCGACGGTCGACTTGGGGCGGAAATCGGCTACGCGCCTGCGTTGCCATTTGTGCGAATTGCGCAACAGATCTTTATGCTTGCTGATCTGTTGCACCAGGTCGTCAAAGGCTGCTTTCACCGCCGATGCGGCGCTTGAGGCAGATTTCTGTACTGCCATCTGACCAGAAGGCAGGCGAAGGTTGAGCGATACTGTGGTGCCCTCGCGCGGGGAATTCTGTTCGACCACGCCCTTCAGATGCACCAGTTCAGGGCGAAAAACCTGCAGCCGCTTGCGCAGCTTTTCCACCAGGTGGTTGATATCTTTTTCGATGTCTGGAGTTTTGCGAACTTTATAGCTGATGTGAACATTCATCTCAGGCCTCGGATCACGGAAGAGATTCCGTGAAGAATTCCGGTTCCCTACAAGCCGATTCTACACCCGCCGCGAGGAGAGGGAGTGCAAAATAAGAAACCCTACGTTAATCACTGTAGATGGTGATGGCCGCCCTTGCGGAGGCAAAGCCGGTCGAGAGGGATGGTTGTCGGCCTAGACTGCGACGGTGACCGAGGTTTCCGTCCGGGTCACGGGACGGTAGAGCGTGTCGCGTTCGATGGGTTCGCGTCCAGCTTCGCGGATGAGGCGCATCAGTTCTTCGCGGCGCATGCCTTGTGGGGTGATCGCGCCGGCGTCGTGGTAAATCTTTTCTTCGATCACCGTTCCGTCGATGTCATCAGCGCCGAAGCGCAGCGATATCTGTGCCATCTTCGCCGTCACCATCTGCCAATAGGATTTAATGTGCGGGAAGTTGTCGAGCACCAGGCGGCCAACCGCGATTTGTTTGATGTCGAGCATGCCAGAAGTCTTCGGTAGGTGTTGCAGCGCCGTGTTATCGGGGTGAAATGCCAGTGGAATGTAGGTCTGGAAGCCGCCGGTTTCGTCCTGCAAGGCGCGCAACTTCAACAGGTGATCGACGCGATCTTCGTCGTTTTCCACATGGCCATAAAGCATGGTCGCGTTGGACTTGAGACCGATCTGGTGGGCCAGCTTGGCGGTCTCGAGCCACTGGTCGCCGTCGATTTTGTGATCGCAGATGATGTGGCGTACGCGGTCAGCGAAAATCTCGGCACCGCCGCCGGGGAGCGAATCGACACCTGCGGCTTTGAGTTGATCGAGAGTCTCGGCTATCGATAGCTTCGCGCGTTTGGCCAGATACGCGACCTCGACCATGGTGAACGCTTTCAGATGGACTTGCGGGAAACGCTGCTTCAGGCCGGAAATCAGATCCAGGAAATATTGAAATGGCAGGTCGGGATGCAGACCGCCGACGATGTGGAATTCGGTAACTGCTTCGTTGTAGCCCGATGCCGCCGTGTCAAAGGCTTCGTCGAGTGCCATGGTATAAGAGCCAGGCGTGTCTTTCTTGCGTCCGAAAGCGCAGAGGCGGCAGGCGGCGACGCAAACATTTGTCGGATTGATGTGGCGATTGACGTTGAAGTAGGTCTTGTCGCCATGTATGCGCTCGCGCACAGAATTCGCCAGCCACCCCACAGCAAGGATGTCCGCCGAGCGATAGAGTACGAGCGCGTCGTTCTGGTCGAGCCGTTCGCCCGCGAGCACCTTGGCGTGGATCGGCCTAAGCCGAGGATCATCGGTCTCAAAGGGATGCGTTGGGCGCGTGCTGGACATTGCTTCGATCATACCGCACCCAAGCGCCGGAAGTCACAGTGGCGAATCTGATGACGCGCGCAGAAAACGGTTTTCTCGTTCGCGTTGTGCTTTGAAAAGTCTCATCTAATCCGCAGCACAGGACAACCCAGCAGTCAGTTGCCAGTTCTCGGTTCTCAGTCTGTCCCTCCCAAGATTGTTGCAGTTTCGTTCTTGCAGTTCTCCGCGCACGGAATCGAACCGGCTCATGTCATCGCCTAAGCAACAAATCAGCAGCGACAAAGAAGAAAAATACTACCGAGATCACGCCGTTCATGGTGAAGAATGCGGCGTTGAGTTTCGAGAGGTCATGGGGCGAGACCAGCGAGTGTTCGTAGGCGAGCAGCAGAGCCACGGCTACGACTCCCGCGATGGCCAGCTTGCCTAATCCGAAGACGACGACCAGGCTGACCAGCAAGAGAAGCATGATGAAATGAAAAAGCCGCGCGATCCAAAGGGACTTGCCGACTCCGAAATAGCGTGGGATGGAGTGCAGCTCAGCCCGGCGGTCAAATTCGTAGTCCTGGCAGGCGTAAAGCACGTCGAAGCCGCCGCCCCAGAACGTCACCGCGGCGGTCAACAACAGGATTCGCGGGTCGAGCGAGCCGCGAACAGCGATCCACGCCGCCGAAGGGGCGATCCCCATGGCGAAACCCAGAACTAGATGAGACCAGCGGGTAAAGCGCTTGGTATAGGAGTAAAGCAGAATGATCGCCAGCGCGGTGGGAGAAAGAATGAACGAAAGTCGATTGAGTTGGGAAGCTGCGAAAACAAACAGCGCGCAGGACACCAGCACGAATGTGATCACGAAACCGGGAGTGAGCGTGCCGGCAGGAAGCGCCCGCGCCTGGGTTCGTGGGTTGGCTGCGTCAATCGAGGCATCGGCCAGGCGATTGAAAGCCATCGCTGCCGATCGAGCCGTCACCATCGCGACAATAATCCAGGCTAGCGCGTGTGCGCTGGGCAGGCCATTTGCTGCCAGCATGGCCCCGCAGAGTGCGAACGGCAGCATGAAGACGGAGTGCTCCCACTTGATCATTTCGAGGGTGACGCGGAGGTTGTGAAGAACGGGCACGGATAAATTGTAAGGCAGTTCCCGGTTATCGGTTCTCAGTGCTCAGAAAATCTATGCGCTACCATCCTGAACGGTATCCCTCGCTGCCAATCAGCGGAACGAATCGACATCCCTCCATGCGGAAAACAGCCGGCTGGCCTCCATGCTTGCGCACCAACTGCAATTCCTGCGCTTGCGCGGGACCTACCGGGACTATCATGCGTCCACCTTCACGCAATTGCTCGAACAACGGCGGGGGAATCAGCGGCGCCGCCGCCGAGACAACAATGGCATCGAACGGTGCCCGATCGGGAAGGCCGAGACCGCCATCGCCAACTAAGACTTCCACATTGGTGTAGCCGAGCCGCGCGAGTGTGGCTTGCGCAGTGCGAGCGAGGGATTCGTGCCGCTCCACCGAGTAAACCTTCCGAGTGAGCTCCGCGAGGAGCGCGGTTAGATAGCCGGATCCGGTTCCCACTTCCAAAACCACATCCGATGGATCGAGAGCCAAGGCTTGCAGCATAATGGCGACAATGTAAGGCTGAGAAATGGTCTGACCTTCGCCGATCGGGATCGGATGGTCTTCGTAGACCTGATCGCGATAATCCGCGGAAACAAATTCGTGACGGGGGACGTGAGACATCGCAGCGAGAACGTGTTCGTCCCGGATTCCGCGGGCACGGAGCTGCGACTCGACCATGGTCCGGCGTTGAGCAGCGAAAACATCGACTTGGGCTTCTGCAGCCATCGTTCGGTAACATTCAGAATAGCGAATCTTCAACCCAACTCGCGAATCATCTTCACATCACATTTCTAGTACCATGCTTTGAGAAGTTGAGGATAGACCATTGAGTTACACAGAACGATACGCTCCGGGCTGGCCGGGCATTCCGCCGCGCTGGACGTCGAGCGCCAAAAGTGGAGTGGGCACAGCCCTGAATCAGCATAGCAAGGTGTGGTTCACAACCAGCCACGGCATCCTGAACGAAGTTTATTACCCACGCGTGGATCAGGCCTGCACCCGCGACATGGGATTGATCGTCACTGATGGTACGGGTTACTTCTCGGAAGAGAAACGTCATTGCACGTTTGAGAATATTCCGGTCGCGCCTGGTGTTCCGGCCTTTGAGCTGATCAACACAGAGATCCAAGCACGGTACCGAATCGAGAAGGAAGTGTTGACCGATCCGTATCGCAACGTGGTGCTGCAGAAAATTCGCTTCATCCCGTTCCGAGGAACGCTCGCTGACTATCATCTTTATGCTCTGCTTTCGCCGCACCTGGCCAATTGGGGCAACAGCAACACGGGATGGGTAGGCGACTATAAGAGCGTACCCATGCTGTTCGCCGAGCGCGATGACTGCGCGTTGGCCTTCGCCTGTTCTACGCCGTGGAAAAAGATGTCCGTAGGCTTCGTCGGATACTCCGACGGCTGGCAGGATCTCTCGAAGAATTTCCAATTGACGTGGGACTACACTCGCGCCGAGAACGGAAACATCGCGCTGACTGGAGAGATCGACTTAGCCGCATGCAGCGGAGAGTTCGTGCTGGTGATGGGGTTCGGAAGCATTTGGTCAGAGGCCGGTCAGCAGGTGCGATCGAGCTTGCTCGACTCCTACGAAGAGCTTCGCAATCACTATGTAGCACAGTGGGAAACCTGGCACGAAAAGCTTATGAAGTTAGACACCCCTCAGCGGGAGCGCGATCTCTATCGCGCCAGCGTCGCCGTGCTCCGCACACATGAATCGAAAGACTTCCTGGGAGGAGTAATCGCGAGTCTCTCCATTCCATGGGGCTTCAGCAAAGGTGATGAGGATCTGGGCGGATATCACCTGGTCTGGCCCCGCGACCTGGTCGAAACCGCCTTCGGATTCCTGGCGGCGGGGGCGCAAACCGACGCGGTGCGGGTGCTTCGATATCTTGAATCCACGCAGGAAGCCGACGGACATTGGGCGCAGAACATGTGGTTGGATGGACGTCCCTATTGGATGGGACTGCAGATGGACGAGGCTGCATTTCCGATTCTGCTGGTCGAGTGTCTGCGTCGGGACTGCCCGGAAGTGTTGGGCGAGCTCAAGCGCTGGTGGACTCTGGTTCGTCGAGCGGCCGGATTCCTGGTACGCAATGGCCCGGTCACGCAGCAAGATCGCTGGGAAGAAGACGCGGGCTATTCGCCGTTCACCCTGGCTGTCGAAATTTCGGGGCTGCTGGCTGCGGCTGACCTGGCGGAGGCGGTTGGAGAAAAGGCCATCGCCGAGTACTTGCGAGAGACGGCGGACAATTGGAATGACAACATTGAGCGCTGGACCTATGCCAGTGACACGGACCTGGCGCGGCAGATCGGAGTGGAAGGCTACTACGTGCGAATTGCGCCGCCGGAGACGGGCTGCGCACCATCGCCGGCCGAGGGATTTGTCCCCATAAAAAACCGCCCGCCGGGCCAAAGCGCGGAACCGCCGACTCATCTGGTCAGCCCCGACGCGCTCGCGCTCGTACGGTTCGGTTTGCGCCCGCCGAATGATCCGCGCATCCTGAACACCATCAAAGTGGTCGACGCGCTGTTGCGGGTGCAATTGCCGCAAGGGCCATGCTGGTACCGCTACAACGGAGATGGCTATGGAGAACATGAAGACGGATCGCCTTTCGACGGGACCGGAATTGGGCGCCCCTGGCCGTTGCTTGCGGGCGAGCGAGCGCATTACGAAATCGCCGCAGGGCGGCCTAAAGCCGCGGAAGAATTGTTGCGCGTGATGGAGTTCTCGACCGAGGGCGGACGTCTGATCCCCGAGCAGGTTTGGGACTCCGCCGCTCTACCAGAGCGAGAACTGTTCCCGGGAAAGCCTACAGGTTCGGCGTGTCCGTTGGTGTGGGCGCACTCGGAATATATCAAGCTGCGGCGCTCGCTGCGGGACGGAAAGGTCTTCGATCAACCCGCTGGGACCGTGCAGCGATACTTGGTGGAAAAAAAGAAATCAACGCACTTTGCCTGGCGCTTCAACAATCGATGCCGAACCATGCCGCAAGGCAAGAGGCTACGTTTTGTATTAGCCGCTCCCGCGCTGGTGCATTGGAGCTTCGATCATTGGCGGACGCAGCAGGATACCAGTACCCGTGACACCGGCTTGGGCACCTACGTCGCGGACCTCGGCACCGAGCGATTGTCCGTCGGCAGCGAGATTGTTTTCACACTCTACTGGCCGCAGGAAGAACGCTGGGAAGGCACTGACTTTTCGGTGGTGGTTGAGGGATAGTGTCACTGCTGAGGCGCGATTAGCTTCCGGTATAGACTAGTTCCACCACGGTGCAGTCGTCATTCAACGGTGTACCACCGCAAAAGTTCGAGATCGCGGTAAAGATTTGTTCTAATGTTCCGGTTTTTGCGGCGAGTTCCAAACGAGAATCTTCGAAGAAATCTCCGCGCGCATTTTCTGCCTCGGTCACGCCGTCGGTCACCAGCACTAGCCGGTCGCCCGGCTTCAATTGGCAGTGAGCGCTTTCGTACTTGGCATCCGGCAGCAAACCCACGGGAAGATTGCCGTGCGGGGGCCTCTGTACTACTCCATCGGAAACTACCAACGGCTGAACGTGCCCGCAATTGACATACTCCAGGTCGCCGCTGTCGCGAACGCGGGCTATGATGACGGTCGCGTACTTCTCGCCGATGTTCTTGTCGGTGAAGAAGCGATTGACCGCGGTCACGATCTCGGTCAGAGGCATGCCTGCAGTAAGCTGAGAATAAATCATTCCCTGCAAGGTGGACGCGAGCAACGCGGCGGAAACTCCCTTGCCACTCACATCGGCCAGCACAATGGTCAAACCCTGATCGGTATTGACGGCGTCGAAGAAGTCGCCGCCAATCTCTTTGCAGGACAGGTTTCTTCCCGCCAGTTTGGCGAACGGAACTTCGGGAATGGTAACTGCCATGAGTCGCTGCTGAATGGATGCCGCAATCGCAAGCTCTTGCTGATAACGACGGCCAGCCTCTTCTGCCTGCACCAGGCGGGCGTTCTCAATGAGCGACGCGGCCTCCGTCGCAATCGCGTGAAGAATGTCGTTGCTTACGCCGGAAATATCACGCGAGGCGAAGCGCGAATCCACATACAACGCACCCATAACTTCCGCCGAAGCCGCAGGCGAGGGCGCCTCGGCATCGCGAGTAGCGTGAACTTGCGGCTTGCGCAAGGGGACGCAGATTACGGTGCGAAGATCATAGGCCACGATGCTTTTGCGTCCGGTGAGGTCCGCCGAGCGGCTCGTATCAGTCAAGACGAATTCGGAGTTGGATTTCAACGCGTCGTCGAGAATCGAATGGGAGATAGTTTTGTCGTCCAGCAGGGGCTCACCCTTGGAGTTGCGTCCGGCCGCCAGCCGCAGTTCCCCACGCGCGTTCTTCATGTAGACGTAAGCCCGTTCGGCCCGGGTCAGCTTTAGAGTTACGTCGAGCAGTGTCATAAGGATTTCATCGAGCACTCCGATTGTGTTCAGCTTGCGAGCCGCTTCGAGAAACAGAACCAGTTTTTCCAGGTCCGTGGTCTCGTCCGAGATGTGCATCACGGAGATCTGGCTGAGGAACTCCCGGGCAGAGTTGGTCGTGCCGTGCTGCGGATTGAAAATCACATAGGCGACTTCACGAACCCCGAACTCCAGGCGGTCATTGCGCTCCAGAACCTTGCGTTCGACGCGTTCGCCATTGACGAACGTCCCATGCTTGCTGCCTTGGTCGACAACGCTGAACGCGCCGTTCTCGGAGACGATCAGGGCGTGGTCGCGCGAGACCCGCGGGTCGGCGATGACTAAATCCTTGTCAACCTTTCGCCCCACAGTGAAAGGGCTGTGATCGAGGTTTATGACGCGTTGCTCATTGCCTTGCACAAACACAAGCGTGGGGAATATTCCGGAACCGGTTCCGGACGACGGGCCGACAATAGTCTGGAAAGCCATGTAGCGCGCGCAATGCTCCTTTTAATCTTCTATAGGAATAATGACAGCATCGAACCCCGGTGGGAAGAGGCTAAGAAGATTTCACCAGCCGAGCCGTCTCTAGGCAGCCCCGCGATGGAAGGTGGCAATCGCCTCCTGCTCGGTGTCGTAGACCTCGAACACAGTGACCAATTTGGTGATTTGCAAAACATCGCGCAACCGCTGGCCCAGTCCGGTCAGCTTGATTTCGGCGCCCGCCGCCCGCGCGGACGAGTAAACGCCCACCAAAGTGCCGAGACCGCCGCTATCGATATAGCTCACGCCCGCCAGGTTAAGCACAACCTCACGGGTGGAAGCCAACACGCGCTTGAGCTCGGCGCGCAGTTCGGTGGCTTCTTCCCCAAACATGAGGCGACCGTGACATGACACAATCGTGACTCCATCCGCTTGCCGCGTCTCAATCTTCAGGTTCATTCGATCCTCCGGGAACCTCGCCGGTGCCCGAGAAGCCTATCGCGGGCGACGAGGGAATGCAAGTTCAGTCACCCGACGCTCGGGCCGGGTGAGCCAATATCGGGCAAAGTGAGCGCGCCCAGGCGTGCCAGCAGCATCAGCAAGCCCACTGGAACGGCCATGCTCGTCCACAGTGGGGCGGCCCATGCTTTCTCTACTAAGCCTGCTTGCCCAACCATCGAAGTTAAACTTAGAGTCAATGCCGCCAGCCAGGGCCATGCCATGAGCGCGCCTGAAATTACGCAGAGCAGCCGAGTAAGGGGATCTTTACCCCATAGGAATCGGGCGTGGCGAGCCAACAGCAAGACGGCCGGAAGCAAGAGCACTTGATTGTAAAGTGAGGTCATGGGAATGACTACGACCGTTACGGCGAGAACTGCGGAGGACACTAGAGCGAAGGCAGGGTCGCCGGCAGCGGCCCGGCGGGCGCGCCAGCAGACGACCGCAAGCACCATCACCAGAAGTGCCGACAAAAGCAGACCCAAGGCCGGGGTCGCGAGCACAGCCAGAATCGACACTGGCCTGCCCGTGTATTCACGGTAGGCGGCGAGCGCCTTTACAAACTGTCCTATCCATCCCGGCATAACCAATTCGGCTCCGGCAAGAAGGATTGTCATGGTCAGGCCGAAGCTCCAAAGGAAGCGCCCCCGCGCGCGGTAGTTTCCGCATGCCCACAACACAAGCCATGCAGCTATAAGTAAAACCAGTTGGGGCTTGATGGTGGCGAAGGCGAGCAGCACTCCTGCCAAGACAAGAGAGTCACGAACCAGCAGCAGAACGCAGACGCCAATGATTGCGGCAGCCAGCAGGGTCAACTGTTCAAGCTTGATTCCCTGCAGCACGGGCAACGTCCCTAACGTGAGTATCACCAGAGTTGCTGTTAATGCGGGCGGAACCGGCCACTTCATCGCACGCAACCAGAGCGGAACCGACAACGCGGTCAGCAGGATGAAAAACCAGTGAACCACCAAGCGTACCGATGAGAACGGAAAAGTGATCGTGGGCGCGATTAGAAAAACTACATACAGAGGATAGGCGAAACCCATCTGGTCTTTGGGGTCCCCCGGACGATTGGCATCGAGCGGACGCCCGTAATATCCGATCTGAATGTCGCGCGTGACCTCGGGGCTATAGGGATTACGATGATGCGACAGCAATTCCCGCGTACCCAGCCACCGCGGATACAGGTCAGAAAGGTTTCCGCGTGGAATGCCATGCAGCGCGGCTTCGG
The DNA here is from genome assembly GCA_963762385.1 of uncultured Acidobacteriota bacterium. Lineage (GTDB taxonomy): Bacteria > Acidobacteriota > Terriglobia > Terriglobales > Acidobacteriaceae > JABDBE01. The sequence goes on from CAVXKN010000006.1 coordinate 354,758, forward strand.
TTTGCTGATGGCCAATTACCACATGCTGCACATAGAACCACATACTGCCCGCGAGGAGCAGGCTTACCGCTAAGCCGAGTTTAGAATTGTTTTGCAATCTCTTGCAGGACGAAAAATTCCCCCACCCTGTAGTCGTTCGGAGAAGCGTCCGAGCCGCGCAAGCGATACTACGGTGCGCAGGCTCTTCCAACAGCGATCGCAGCGCGTTCCAATCCTAAATCTTCATACGACGAGAACAATTCCCGTTCCAGACAAGAACCGGCGGCGCTTGCGCCCGCAGCCGCGAAATCGCCATGCTGATTCCCCACATCCACAGCAGGAGCACAAGCGCAAGAAGATTCATGGCGTGAAAGCGAAGCCACAACACCGGAAACACTGGACCGAACAAAAGAACTACGATCGGCGCGATCAGAGCGATGCCGGCCCATCCCTCTATTTTCAAATTATTCGCCAGTATGGAAGCGACCAGAAGAATAATTGGCAAGAGCATGACGCTCAGGTCATATGCGAATGCGTGATAGCTGACCAGGAAAGTGGCCACTATTGCTTGACTCAAGACCAGGTCCGAAACGCTATCACTCCCGTTGGCAGGTCTGGGCCGCTGCACGGCAGCCCAGGAAACAACCGCCACGGAAAATATACTCACAAGCAAAAGGATGGCCCATGTGGGCACAAAGCTCGACAGAAGTTCTTCTACAAGACCGCGCAAGTTGGGAGTGTCTTGAGGCAGCACCAGCCCTCTCCCGGTATGCTGCTCGAGCGACCAGATGTATGCCGGATAGTGGAGCAGTTGCGCCCAGCCGATGACGCCGACTGAGATGAAAAATAAAACCGCCGCCACCGACAAAAATCCGAGCGCAACCTTTTTCCTGCCTCGGAGCAATAGGATTGCCACGAACGGAATAACCAGGTGGGGCTTGACCAAACCCAGCCCGAGCCAGCATCCGGCGCGGAAGTCCGAAGCCTCTCGCAACGCCAGACACGCCAGGGTGTAGAAGAGCAGGAGCAGGATCGAGTCCTGGCCCTGGAGCAACGCAAGGAACACTGGGCTAAAGGCCAAGGGCAGGAGCCCGAGCATCCAAGGCGACAATTGTCTAAGAAGGGGGATTCGACGGCGCAACAAAAAGGGAACGGCCAGAACCGCACCAAGACCGATGGAATTCCACAAGAAGTACGCCTGCGAATATGGCCGCAAAGTCAGCGGAACAAAGATCAACGCTTCGAAAGGCGGACGGAGATAGGGCAACGCCGCCCGACGGATGCGGACGCGCGATGCGAATTCCTGTTGGACCCGCCATTGTTCACTGGCATCGTACAGTAGATTGCCGTGGCCCTGGCGAACGGTTTCCCCTGCTCCGTAGAAAGACGTGAAATCTGGGTAACCCGCCAGCACCAGTTTTCGCACGTTCCAAAAGACGCAGCCATGAATGACGACCATGCCCACGAAAAATAAGATCACGCCATGTTCAAGCCTATGGCTCATGAGTGAGGGCCGAATACCGGCGCCTTCGGCGACCGGCGGTAGTGCGCCTCGATTCTACATCCAGGCCTGATCCGATATGATTCCCCAGTGCAATTGATTTCGCTGCTCCAAACCCGCCGCCTGTTCGTGATCATCCTGGCGTTGGGTCTTTTCACCATGGCGGCGCGCAGCGTGACCGATCCCGACCTCTGGTGGCATCTGCGCACCGGACAGTTAATCATCCAAAACCACAAAGTTTTTCACACCGATCCTTACTCCTACACCCGGTTTGGACAGCCCTGGGTCGATCATGAGTGGCTGTCCCAAGTTTGCATCTTTGGCTTGTATCGCCTCGCGGGCTGGGGCGGATTGATTGTGGGGTTTGGCGCCATTATCGCAGCTGCGTTTCTCGTGGCTTTCGCGCGCTCTCCGGGGCGTCCTTACGTCGCTGGTGTAATTACTTTACTCGGCGCGTTCGCGTCGGCTCCCAGCTGGGGCGTTCGTCCGCAAATGGTTACTTTGTTGTTAGCTAGTGTGCTTCTGCTCATTTTAGAGCGTTCTTACCAGCGTCCCACGCTGCTGTGGTGGACGCCTCCCCTAATGCTGCTTTGGGTCAATCTTCATGCGGGGTACGCGGTCGGGCTCGCGCTGATGGGGTTGTTCCTGGCGGGCGATGCGCTGGATGTGGCCTTTGGTTTCGCGATCTTCGATTCCAAAGACGAGCGCCCCGCTAGCGCACGCTTTCGAGCGCTGGCCCTGGCCATTGTAGCTTGCGCCGCAGTTGTCCCGCTGAATCCCTATGGTGTAGCGATGTATTCCTATCCGCTGGAAACGCTGCGTTCGCGAGCCATGCAGAGCTACATCGGCGAGTGGCGTTCGCCCAACTTCCACCAACACCAATACATCCCCGCTCTTATTATGATTTTGGCGACAGTACTCTTGCCCGCCATTTCGTCCAGATGCATGCGGCCCCGAGAAGTTCTGCTGTTATCGGTAATGACGCTTGCTGCTTTGCGTTCAGTAAGGCACATACCGATTTACGCACTGATTGCAATTCCCATCCTCAGCGCGATGCTGTTGCCCTGGCTACAGCAGAGCGGAGTTGAGAAACGGTTCCAGTCGAAACCTTCCCCGATGACTCCGGCCAAAACGCTGCTCAACGCGATTCTGCTGGCGACTTTTCTCATTTTCACGATCGCCAGGGTGCGCTTTGTCACCCATCGCCAAGCCGAGGCCGAGGCCAAGGAATTTCCCGCTGCGGCAGTTTCCTTCATTGCTTCCCATCAGCCACCTGCCCCGATGTTGACTCATTACAACTGGGGCGGATATTTCATCTGGAGACTCTATCCCGAATATCGGGTCTACATCGATGGCCGGGCTGACCTTTATGGCGACGCTTTTATGGACAGTCTAGCTGCCACCTATTATCTGAAAAGCGACGCCTGGCAAGTCCCGTTTGAGACTTGGGGAATCCGAACTGTCGTTCTGCCACCCGATGCCCCAGTAGTAACGGCTCTGCGAGCCTTGCCGGATTGGCAAACAATTTATACCGATAGTCAGGCCGTCGTTTTGGTTAAGAAAACCCATGACTGATGGTGAATCAGTGTGAAATGGTTCGCGGCGAGGTTCCTCGCCCGCTGGTGGCGCGGCCTTCGGAATGACGCTGATCGAAGGCGGAGCCAGCTTAAGTCATTACTCCATGAGGAGTGCTTGTCTCGATTCTGGCTTGAACCCGACGGCGAAGCCCCCTGAGAAAGACCGCTGCGTTCCGCTGCTTCGCCCACAAAACCGGAACTTTCGAGGGCCAAACTCGTCAAAAACCTGTTCTTCCCAGGTCCTTTCCTGAGAAACTATGGTCACTACCCCGGAGTCTAGGTATGCAACAAATTGTCGCTCTAGGAAGATGCCTCGGGGTATGATGGTCGGGGGGATTGAGGGCAACTCTTTTCCCGCTCCTAAACCTTTGATTCAAAAAAAGCAAGTGATCCGGCGCAGCGGAAACTTAAGTGCGCACGGAATTGCACAGACAACTCTGCTGTCCGATTGCGCTTTGGCTGCCAGTGATGCCAGCGGCGGCGAGCGCGATATTTTGATCGGTGAGGCATAGTAAATGAATCGCAACCGGCTCTTGTTGATTGGATTTATCGCCTTGGCACTGGGTGCGTTTGTGAGCTTTGTTGTCTATCGTAATCTGCAGTCCAGGTCAGGCTCCAAGGCGCCCCCGGGCGAAGACGTAATCGTCGCAGCGGACGATTTGCAGGTGGGAACAAAGATAGAGGACAAGGACATCCGAATCGTGCATTTTCCCAGTGGCGATCTGCCGGACGGTCGCTTTCACCTGAAGACCAAGGTTGTGGGCCGCGGCGTGGTGCTTCCAATTGCGAAGGGCGAATTCATCCTCACCAATAAACTGGCAGGTGAAAACGCGGGCTTTGGTCTTCCCTCGTTGATCCCGCCTGGCATGCGGGCAGTCTCGGTCCGAGTGAACGATACCACCTCCGTTTCCGGTTTTGTGCTGCCTGGCACGCGGGTCGATATATTGCTGACCGGGAATCCGCAGGGATCCAATGAGCAGCAAACCACGACCGTCCTGGAAAATGTCGCAGTTATCGCCACGGGGCAGCGGCTGGAACGCAACTCTGCCGGTGAACCGCAGAGCGCTCCGGTCGTAACCCTGCTGGTGTCTCCGGACGACGCCGAAAGGCTTACGCTGGCCGCTTCTCAAGGTCATATTCAGCTGGCGCTTCGGAACCCGCTTGATACGAAACAGGAAGATGTGGCCGCGGTGAAATCCAATTCTCTCTATAAGACTGGCTCCGAGCCAGCCCCGGTAGAGCGGCCGCGAAGCACGGCCAGGCATGCCCCGGTCCAGGCACCTCCCTCAATCCCGACCGCTTATACGGTCGAGGTTTATAAAGGAGATAAGAAAGAAGAAGAAAAGTTTTAATCACGAGTCTGGGTTAGCGAGGTTGCAGAAACATGTCGTTGCGGAACATGTGGAGGATCTGCTGCCGCAGGTGGGAGAAATGTGAAATGCAAGTTGGCAAAATAGTGGGAACGACGTTTGGCGTTCTCTTGCTACTCAGCGCCACTGCCGTGCCAAAATCTCAGGAACAGCAAACGCCCCAAGCTGCGCCACAGCAACCAGCAGCGCAGGCGCCTGCCGCGGAGCCGGCGCCGTCACAGGCCGCGCCCCAAGGCCCTGCGGCAACGCCGCAAACTCCCTCCGGAGGCGAATCGCAGGGTGCCGCTCCCTTGCGGGTTATGGTGGGCAAGTCACTTCTCATCAATACCACTGAGCGGCTGAAGAGAGTGTCGGTAACCGATCCCAGTGTGGCGGATGCCATCGTGGTCACGCCCACTCAAATTCTGGTGCACGGGCGTTCTGCCGGCGAGGTCTCCTTGCTGATCTGGGATGAGCTCGAACGCTCACGCAGCTTTGATCTGCGCGTCGATGTGGACGTCAGTGCAACGGCGGAAGAGGAAAGGCGAGTTTTCCCCGATGAACAGATTACGGTTACTCCTTCCCGTTCGGCGATTGTGCTCTCCGGTCACGTGACCACCGAGGATATCGCCAAGCGCGCCGAAATGATTGCCGCGGCTTATTCCAAGAATGTCGTGAACGTGCTCACTTATGGTCCCGTGGGTGCCCAAGAGATTCTGCTTGAGGTGAAGTTCGCGGAAGTGGACCGCAGCGCGGCGACGCAGCTTGGAGTCAATTTCTTCACTCCAGGCACCGGCAATACTGTGGGAACCCTGAGCACAGGGCAGTATGGAGGGACGACGATCTCCACCACTTCTGCCAGCACCAGCACGGCTGGAGGCACAACAACGACCAGCACCACATCAACGCCTCCTACCATCAACCTCACCAACCCATTGAATCTTTTTCTATTCCGCAACGACCTCAACTTCGGGGCAGTGATCCAGGCACTCCAGCAGAAAAGCCTTTTGCAGATTCTTGCAGAGCCGAACTTGATAGCGGTGAACGGCAAGGAAGCCAGCTTTCTAGCTGGTGGAGAGTTCCCTTTTCCCATCGTCCAACCAGGACAGGGGTTTACTGCCGTGAGCATCTCGTTTAAGGAGTTTGGCGTCAGGTTGAGGTTCACTCCGGTGATCATGCCCAACGGCAACATTCACCTGCGGGTGGTGCCGGAAGTGAGTGAATTGGATTTCACCAACGGACTGACGATCTCCGGATTTAACATCCCCGCGCTGAGCACGCGCCGCGCGGACACGGAATTTGAGTTGCAGGATGGTCAGAGCTTTGTGATCGCCGGCCTCATGGACAATCGTCTCACTCAGATCGCGAATAAATTTCCCGGACTCGGCGATATTCCGATTCTGGGCAATCTCTTCAGGAGCAAGAATTTGCAAAAAAGCAAAACGGAATTGATGGTGTTGTGCACTGTGCATCGCATCGCACCCAGCACCCAAGCGCCTGCTGGTCCCATGTATCCGCAGCCTTTCCTGGACAAAGAAAAGTTTGACGCCAAGAAGCCAGCGGGAGGCAGCAAATAAACGCCACACCCAATCGACAAGATGTGCTTTTGCGTGCATGGTTTTTTTGGTAGTGGAGAGTGGGTAGGAGAAGTGCCAGCGTCATGCCCGAACTTTCGGTAATTATCGTTGCGGCGGACAACGAGCAGCGTGCCGTGTTACAGGTTTTGGTTGACGGCACCAGTGTGGCTCGAGCCGTCTATACCCATGCCAGTTTTCCGGTGGCCGCAACCGACTCTGTGATCCGGCGTATCCAAACCGCAAAGCCTGACGTTGTTCTGGTCGACATTCCCGCCGATAACGCGATTCTGGCTTTGCGGTCGATCGAACTGCTGCACCAGGAACTGCCTGGAATGGCGCTGTTCGCCATCGGCAGCATCTCGCAGCCGCAGGTGATTGTCGGTGCGATGCGTGCTGGGGCTCGCGAATTTATTGAACGGCCGACAACGACCACCGATCTTTTGGAAGCGTTTGTCCGTCTGACGGCGGCGCAGCGAAAAGTCAATCGGGAGGGGACAGGTGGCAAAGTTTTTACCGTCGTCAACGCCAAAGGGGGCAGCGGCGCAACTACTGTCGCTGTGAATCTCGCTCTGGCGTTGCAGTCTACCCATGGCAACACGGCGCTGGTAGACCTGGCTCCGCTGGGACACACTTCCCTGCACATGAATTTGAAGCCGCTGTTCAACGTGACCGATGCGATCCGGAACCTCCATCGTCTCGACAGCTCTTTGCTGGAAAGCTTCATGACCCGGCACAGCGGCGGTTTGCAACTGCTGGCCGGCCCCAACATTCCGGTGGCGATCGAGCCCTCTACCGCGGAGTTTGCCAGATTGTTCGATATGTTAATGGGTCAGTTCCGCTACGTGGTGGTTGACGCTTCTACGCGAATCGACCCAACCACACGGCTCGTCTGCAACCTGTCCCAGACGGTTTTGCTGGTAGTCAGCGCCGACGTTGCTTCTTTGTGGAGCGCCGCCCGGGTGCAACAGTATCTCGGAGAAGGCGGAGGACGCGAGAAGGTGGGTCTGGTGCTGAATCGTTTCCGCAAGATTGCTGGTTTCAGCGAGTCCGATGCAGAAGCGGCCGCGGGAGTGAAGTTGCTGTGGAAGATTCCCAATCAATATTTCGCGGTCTCCACGGCGATCGATCGCGGAGTGCCGGTAGTGGCGCAGAACCATACCGAAATTGCGCGCGCTTTCGCCGGGCTGGCGGCGCGTTTGACGGAAAATGATTTGGAAGTAAAACGCAAAGCTTGGTCCTTGTTTAAGACGGTTTAGGATTTAAAAGGGTCTAGGCTTCGGGCTTCAGCTATTTAAGACCATCAGGCAGAGTTCATGGCGAATTTGCAGACCTTCGAAAGAACCGAATACCAGCAGGTCAAAGCGGACCTCCATCGCAAGATTCTGGACCGTCTTGACCTGGAGAAACTGGGCAGAACCCCGAGCGACGCCGCTCGCGATGAAGTCCTTCTTCTTATCCGCAATACGGTGAACAGTGAAGCCGTTCCGCTCAGCTTTGCCGAGCGGGAGCGGCTTTCGCGGGAGATTCTGGACGAAATCTTCGGCCTCGGCCCGCTGGAGCCTCTGCTCAAGGATCCAACTGTCTCCGACATTCTGGTGAACCGTTTTGATCGAGTCTACGTAGAGCGCGCGGGCAAGCTTGAACCCACTGGCCTGAGCTTCAAGGATGACGCCCACCTCATGCAGATCATCGACCGGATCGTGTCTCGCGTGGGACGACGCGTAGATGAATCTTCGCCAATGGTTGACGCGCGTCTTCCGGACGGGTCCCGTGTGAACGCCATCATTCCGCCGCTGGCGATTGATGGGCCCTGCCTTTCGATTCGGCGTTTCGGCCGAGACCCAATCACGGCTCGCAACATGATCGAAAACAAGACCCTGACCGAACCCATGCTGGAGCTGCTCTCCGCCATGGTCAAGGGACGGCTCAACCTGCTGATCTCCGGTGGAACCGGTGCCGGCAAGACCACTCTGCTCAATGTGCTCTCCGGCTACATTCCGAATTCTGAGCGCGTGGTGACCATCGAGGACGCGGCGGAACTGCAGATGAAGCAGGAACACGTAGTCCGCCTGGAAACTCGCCCACCCAACATCGAAGGCAAGGGCGCAGTCCGGCAGCGACAGCTAGTGATCAACAGTTTGCGTATGCGCCCCGACCGCATAGTGGTGGGCGAGGTGCGCGGCGAGGAAGCGTTCGACATGTTGCAGGCCATGAACACCGGCCACGAGGGCTCGCTGACCACAGTGCACGCCAACGCGCACCGCGACGCTTTGGCTCGATTGGAAAGCATGGTTTCGATGGCGAATCTGAATCTTCCCGAACGGGCCATGCGGCAGCAGATCGCATCCGCCATTCACGCCATTGTGCAGATCGCACGTCTATCCGACGGAACCCGCAAAGTGATTTCGGTTTCCGAAGTCACCGGTATGGATGGCGAGATCATCGCCCTGCAAGACATCTTCGTGTTCGAGCGCACTGGGATCGACGAGGGCGGCAAAGTAAAGGGTCTTTTCCGCGCCACCGGAATTCGGCCGCGATTTGCCGATCGCCTGGCGACCGGCGGTTGCCGCTTGCGGCCCGCGCTATTTGAGTCGCGGGTGGAGGTCTAAAGGAGTCTCACGAAGTCCGCGAGCGCGCAATCATGCTAGCACTGATCGCCATACTGGTTTTCGTCGTAGTCGCCTTGGGCGTCTTCGTCATCGCGTCCTTAATGGACCAGCGCAGCGCCCAGGCTCGGCTTCTGCGCGAACGTTTGGCGACGGTGCAGGAGGCTGCGGCTCGCGCGCCCAGTGAGGAGCTGGCCTTGCTGCGCGACGAAATGTTGAGCAAGATTCCAGCGCTCGACAGTCTGCTGCGCCGCTCTTCTCGGATTTCGAACCTGCAGCCGTTCCTCGAACAAGCGAACCTGAAAATACGCGCAGGCAATATCCTCATGCTTTGCGTGGTCAGCGCGCTGGCATTGGCCGCCGTGGGTTTTATCGCGGCTGGATCACTGCCGCCCAATCAGGCGTTGCTGTTTGCTGCCGTTGGTCTGGTGCTTGGCGGATTCCTTCCTTACTCCTACGCCTCCTATCGCCGCACCAAGCGCTTTCAGAAATTTGAGGAGTTATTTCCCGAAGCCATCGACACTCTGGCCAGGGCGGTGCGCGCCGGCCATGCTTTCACCACGGCCCTGGAGCTGATTGCGAACGAACTCTCTGAACCTGTGGCCTCCGAGTTCCGCAAGCTCTTTGAAGAGCAGAAGTTCGGACTGCCCGTCCGCGACGCTTTGATGAACCTGGCCGAACGGGTGCCGCTGGTCGACGTGAAATTCTTTGTTACGGCGGTAATGCTGCAGCGCGAAACCGGTGGCAATCTGGCGGAAATTCTCGATAACCTTTCCTATGTGATCCGGGAACGATTCAAGATCATGCGCCAGGTGCGGGTTTACACGGCGCAGGGACGTCTCACCATGATGCTTCTGATGGGTTTGCCTCCGGTCATCGTAGTCACGATGCTGCTGACGAGTCCCGCATTCATCCATCCTCTGTTCGCGGATCCTATCGGGCATGCCCTGGTGGTCGCCGGAATTGTTTTGCAGACGCTAGGCTATTTTGTGATACGAAAGATTATTCAGATTCAGGTTTGAACTAACCCATGGCACTTGCGCTCACAATTGTAGTTTTCCTGACCATCGCCCTGGTCGTGTTTTCGTTTGGAGCGGCGGCCTATGCGCCCTCTTCCCTGCTGGGTTCCCGTTTGCGCGCGCTGGGATGGCAAAAGACCAAAGCTCCGGAGAAACCGGCTCTTAAGGAGCGCCTGGAGCAAGCCCTCGATCCCTTCAGCAAGGCCATACCACTGTCACCGAGCGACGTCTCGCGAACCCGGCGATGGCTGATCCAGGCGGGTTATCGCGAAACCCGTCATTTGACGGTATACGTCGGCAGCCGCTTGGCAACCGCGATCTTCGCCTTGGCCCTGGTGGTCGCAAGCAGCGGATTTAACTCCCCCATCTTGATGGTCAGCGTGGGCGCCTTTGGGTTCTTTCTGCCTCGCTTTATGCTTAAGCGCATGATCAAGGCGCGCCAGCAACGCATCAAGCTGGGTTTGCCGGATGCCCTCGATCTCACCGTGATCTGCGTCGAAGCTGGATTGGCTCTTGATCAGGCGCTGATGCGCGTTGGCACGGACTTGCATCACGCCCATCCTGAGCTTAGCGACGAGTTCCATCTGGTAAATTTGGAAATGCGGGCGGGCAAGCCTCGGGCTGAGGCCCTGCGCAATCTGGTCGAGCGCACCGGCGTTGACGATCTCCGCTCGCTTGTGGGAACCTTAATACAGACCGACCGCTTCGGTACCAGCATTGCCCAGGCCCTGCGGGTACACTCGGATTCATTGCGCACCGAGCGCCGGCAGCGGGCGGAAGAGCAGGCTGCCAAAACAACCATTAAAATGGTAATTCCCCTTGTATTATTTGTCCTCCCCTCGATTATCTTTGTCACTCTCGGCCCGGCGATCATCGAGCTTATCCGCACGCTGGCGCCCGTGACCGGACACTGATAAAGCCGACGATCTGGAATCGATGAGTCTGAGAGCAGGGACCGAATCCAGCAGTTATGATTCAGGAGTTGTGATGTCGTTACCAGCCGCCACAGGATATGCGTTCAACCGGACGCGCAATGCCTATCTGGCCACCCATTTATCCGTGGCAGGAACCCACTGGTCGCGCCTGCTCGGCCTCATGGGCAAGGACTCTGCCAGCTTCCCTGCGGGCGATGGTCTCTGGATCGTTCCATCCCGCGGCGTACACACGCTCGCGATGAGGTTCCCGATTGACGTTCTTTATCTGGACCCGAACAAATTTGTTGTCCACGTCGAGCAGAATCTGAAACCGTGGCGCGTGGCACGAGTCAGCATGCACACCGCTTCGGTGCTTGAGTTGCCTGGCAACACGCTGAAGGGCAGCGGAACCACAGTCGGAGATGAAATCGAGATCGCGTTAGGCCAGGTGGCGCGGGAGGCCGGCACCGCGTGAACCACGAACTCAAACTCCTGGTCGAGTGGTCGTCGCCGTGGCGGGAATTCCTCACCGCCATTCGCCCAGCTCTGAAACGCTCTCCCGAACCTTTGGCCGGAGAAGCCAGAACCGGACTCGTTCCCTACCGCGGGATGTTCGCCTCCTGGATCGTGGAAGCCGCGTTGTTTGCCCTGGCGATCATGCTTTCGCAAGCAATCGATAAGCTGCGGCCTTATGAACCGCCATCGATGCCGAAGTACGACGTCATCTATTTTTCTGGCGAAGAGTTGCCGCGCACCGAAGATGCCGGAGGAGCGCAAGCCGGCCGTTCGGGTAGAGCTGGCGGTCATGAAGCTCATCATCGTACCCAGACCATTCGCGTGGCACGCGGCGATTCGCTTCGCGAGAAAGTTGTGGACGCTCCCAAGCTCAAACTGCCGCAGTCCGATTCGGCGGTTGCCAATCTGCTGGCATTCAAGCCAGTTCCTGGGCCAGCGCCCGCAGAGGGGCTGAAATCATCGCAGCGGGCTCCAACTCTCGACCAAGCCGTGGTCGCTCCGACCCCGGAACTTCGAAGCTCTAAACCGCAGCGCACGCCCATGTTGAACCCCAACATCGTCCCGCCGACGCCCGAGGCGCAACGCGACAGGATGCGTTCTGCGCCGCCCTTGAACGCGGCCATCGTTCCTCCCAGTCCCAGTGCGCCGCGGAGCGATATAACTCGGATCCGTGTGCCGGGCTCGCAAGCCGTGGCCGTGATTCCGCCGCCGGTGTCAGCTCCCGAGCAGGTCACGAATCTGAATCCCAAGCTCACGCTTCCGGCACCAGCGGTAATCGCGCCACCTCCATCACAAATTACGCGCGACATCAATCCCCGAGGGCCCGGATTTGGCGCGGGCGAATTGCGAAATCAGGTTGTGCCGCCTCCGGCTTCGATGGCGGATGCGTCCGCTTCCCACCACGCATTCGGCGGCATGGGGAACGCAGCCGTGGTACCACCCCCGGTTCAGTTGAACGGCGCTGCAACCGGAACTCGTGCAGTGCCCGGTTTGGGGACTGCCAATGTCGTGCCTCCTCCGGTCCAGGTGGGAGGAGGTTCGCTGACGCGTCCCACGATGACTGGACTGGGCGGCGGACCTGGCACTGTAGTTCCGCCGCCTCCAAGCGTTTCCAGCGGGGGTTCACTCTCCGGCCTGGGCAGTGGGAATCGCGGCGCGGGCTTAGGCGGTCGCATGGATGCAGGCTCGGTGGCTGCGCCCCCGAGCAATAACGGCGGCAGTGGCAAAGGTACGGGCATTGTAGTTTCAAGCCAGCCGGGATCCAAGATTGGCATGCCGGGCAATGGGGGCGCAGGCTCGCTTGCGATGTCCCCGTCTGGAGGAGACAAACCCGGGTTGGGCGGATCCGGCGGAGGATCGGGCATCGGTCGTGGCGCTGGGCCGGGCAGCGGATTATCCGGAGAAGGCTCCGGCGCTGCAAAAGCCGATGCAACGAAAGACGGCACGGGCCGCGGATCTGAAGCCATGGCGCGGGGTGGAATTTCTCCTTATCCCGGTCCTGGCGGCGCGGGCAATGGAACCACTGGGAAGCCGCCCATGCCCGGAGTCTCGGTGAACGGCGGCAGCAATATTGTGACCCTGCCAAGCTTCGGCGCGGACGGAGCCGGACCTAATATCATCGCTCGCTCCTCGGTCGGCAAAGATCAGCAAGGCCCAGGCATCACCGTAGTCGGCAGCGCGCGTTCGGGAGGCGCATTCAATTACTACGGCATGCTCAAGGGTGACAAGAACTACACTATCTACATCCCCACAATGTTGGGCACTGCCGTCATGCAGTATGCCGATCCGTCATCCGCGGCGCATCCCTATGCCGAAGACTTGGTCGCACCGCAAGCGATGCGCTCCGATTTGCCAGCCAACTTGAAACCATCGAGGCTAGTGATAGCCTGCATCCTCGATCGCACGGGAACGTTGCGAAACATGCAGGTGCTGGACGGCGGCGGCAGCGCGATGACTTCGAAAATCTTAGCCGCTCTAACCAACTGGAAATTCCGCCCCGTATTTCGCGGCGAGCAACCCGTAGAAGTAAACGCAATCCTAGGCTTCGACATCGACACCAGGTAAAATCCACGTGGCCCCGGAAGCTCATCCGGGCGCTCTTTGCGACGGCGATCGAATTTGCGGCTTGAGAAATTGCGTTCTCACGTCCCTTCGCGGTGAAACAGCACTGCCGTCCCGTCTCGGTGAATTAGCTTCCACTCCGGCGTTTGCCCAAGCATGGTCCCCAACGACGAATTCTTCTCCACCAGGATCCAGTTCGCGTGCTCTTCTTCCAGGATCTTTTCCCAGCCCTGCTGGACAAAAATAACCTTCAAGTAATTCTTGAAGAACTGATCGCCATATAAATCATGGCGATCGTCTACCAGCACCTTGGTCTGAGGATAGAGCCGGTAAATCAGATACCCTCCCCATCGGTCGGGACAAAAGATCGGCTCCCGGATGTCGCGCTGGGCAATCACTGCGGCGGCTTCGACCGGAAAGCGTTTGTCGTCGAAATACGCATTGATCAGCTGCGACGACCCGATTTTTCCACCATGCGTGCAAGCCCACAAGCCGACCGCGAAGACCACGATCATCCACACGTGGCCTTGGAGGTGCAACTCCAATTTCTCCATGCGCATGCCGAAACTATGCAGCCGCGAAAACAGCGCGCGTAGCCAGTGCGCAATCTCATCGTTCACGGTCGCCTTCGCGACGGTCTCCGAGAGCAGCGGAGCAACCATCAACGTCAGCAGCATCGAGGACACCGGAAGATTTCGCGAAGCATACAGACCGCTGTAGGCCGCCAGCAAAATTACCAGCAGATGAGTGAGCGGCGGCTTTCGCCCCGCACTGGCCAGCGCCGCGAACGTCACCAGCAACATCACGACGAAACATTGCTGCGCCACGCCGTGAAAGTCGGGGGACTGAAATTCAGTGACGTGATCCATCAGAAACCGGTCCGAAAGATACCGGTAAATATGAAGGTGCAGCTTGTAACCGTAGGGATTAACGAAGCTCGCCACAAATGAAAGCACACTGACAAGACCCAGACGCTTCAGCCACGCTCCAATCGCCTCGCGCCGATCCGGACACGTAAAGTATTGAACCCCACCGCCGACGAGGTACACGGCTAACAAAGCGAAGCCGAGCAGAAATCCGCCGTGCAGGTTGGCCCAGAGCAGCATCAGCAGAGGCAAGAAAAATATTCGCCGGGCTTTGTCGGGTTCATCGGAAAACGCTGCCCGATCCAGCACCTCGAACCAGATCACAGTAAAGAGCCAACTCAACACGTGAGGCCTTGCCAGAAAATGTACCGCCGATGCCCCCAACGACAGCACCAGCATAAAAAGCGTAATCGGCAGACCGCCACCGCGACGCATGGCGAAGTGAAACACTAAAACAAACGTCGCCGCCATAATCGCGGCCGTGCAAAACACCACCCCGTTCAATCCCAACGCGTGGTGAATGGCGGCAACCATCACGTCGTAGAGCCACTCCCACGCATACCAGGGCTGCCCGCTCACGGTTGCCGAGAACGGATCCACACGGGTGATCGAGTGCGTTTCCAAAATCAATTGCCCGTTGCGGATGTGCCAACCCGTTCCCCCATCGCGCAGCAAAATCCTGCCCAGTGCGCCGCAACTCAAGCCCAGGAGCAAGGCAGCAAAAAGCAAATCGGAAACCGACGGCATAAACAGCCGAAGCCAGCGCAAGGCGGCGCCGGGGTGCGCCGGCGTATCGGACTGAATCTCTGTTTGCGGAGGTTTCAAAGGCAAAGCGTCTGCTCGCGCCTAACCGGCATGTTACCCGATAAAACAGGGCAGCGCGCTCTTCCCTTGTTATCGAGTCAGTACCGGTTGGAGTTTCAAAATCTCAGGGACGATACAGCAGATAACCCAGCCCGACCCGCATGTGATGAAGCAAGCTGTCAGGAAGGCTTGCCGCGATCGTAAGTCCTAATGTGGCGTGAACCAGCCCCAGAGGAAAGATGTTGCGATAGCGGCGAAACATCTCGCAAAACAACAGGCCACCGATGAGACTCAGCCCGGTCAGCAACGGGCTCGGCACATGGGTGGCGGCGAACAACAAAGCCGCGGCCATCACGGCACGCCGACTGCCCACGAGCGGTTCCAGCCGCACGTAGAAGAATGATTGCAGGATGAATTCCTGCTCCAGCGCCCAAATGGCATATTTCCAGGCTCTTCGCCAGGGCACAGGCTGAGCCGGCCCGAGGTTATGAAGTACCCGGCCCGCGAAAACAATTGTAGCGATCAGGAATATTCCAGAAACGAATATGACGACTGCCCCGGAGCCCGGCCGAGTGAGCCCCATTTCACGAATGGAATAACGGCCGCCAATCGCGAACCAAAGAATGCAAAGCGTCGCCACCAGACTGACGACCGTGCTGACACGGCCCGGTGGCGTCCACACAGCAATCAGGATCAATGCGAAGACGAATCCAATCTGCAGCGAGTCCGACAGCCCCGCCGATAGAGTCCGAGCCGAACCTGCTGCACGCGCCGGAACAACCATGCCATCAGGAGCGATCTGAGAAATCAAATTTTTCGACTCGGCCGCCATATTTCGAATCTAATCCAAGTGAGATGCAACTTTTCCCCCACACAGGATATCGTAAAGGCCATCGACTTTGATGAGGGCCTCGCCTCATATGAACGGCAAAGCTACGCCGCATGTAGTGATCATTGGCGCCGGCTTCGGTGGCCTCAACGCAGCACTGAAGCTCGCCCGCCATCCGGTCCGAGTCACTATAATCGACCGCAGAAACCACCACACGTTCCAGCCTCTGCTTTATCAAGTCGCAACCGCGGGCTTATCTCCCGGAGAAATTGCATCTCCCGTTCGGTGGATTTTCGCCGGCCGTCGCAATGTCGAGGTTGTACTCGGAGAAGTGCAAGACCTCGACCTCGATCGACGGGTGGTAAAGCTCGCCGATCGCGAACTTCCCTACGACTACCTGATCGTGGCCGCGGGCGCGAGCCACGCCTATTTTGGACACGACGAATGGGAACCGCTGGCACCCGGTCTGAAGACCATCGAAGACGCGCTCGAAATCCGGCGGCGCGTATTGCTCGCATTCGAATTAGCCGAGCGCCGCGCCGCCAGCGGCGGAGGTCAGGTGCAGTTGAATTTTGTTATAGTCGGGGGCGGTCCCACGGGCGTGGAACTGGCGGGAACGCTCTCCGGCATTGCCCGCCGCGCATTGGTCGACGAATTCAATTCCATCGATCCTATGAGCACGCGGACCATTCTGCTCGAAGGCGGACCTCGCGTTCTCCCCGTCTATCCTGAGGATCTCTCGCGCAGCGCGGAGGAACAACTGCGTGCGCTCGGAGTCGAGGTCCACACTTCCGCGATGGTCACAGGCATCGAACCCGCCGCCGTAATCATGGGGAAAACCCGTCTGCCCGCGGCGGTCATTATATGGGCCGCAGGGGTCGCCGCGTCGCCATTGGGCAAGAAACTTGGCGCTCCGACGGATCGCTCTGGGCGCGTGCTAGTGAATCCCGACCTGAGCATTCCCGGACATGACCACGTGTTCGTGATCGGAGACTTGGCTTCGCTGAAGCAGAAAAACGGCCAGCCGGTTCCCGGCTTAGCACCAGCCGCGATCCAGGAAGGAAAAGCCACAGCCCGCAACATTTTGCGCGACCTGGAAGGAAAGCCGCGCAAAGATTTCCATTACTTCGACAAAGGCAGTCTCGCAACCATCGGTCGCGCCGCCGCCGTTGGGCAGTTGGGCAAGATTCACATTTCCGGCTTCCTGGCCTGGCTTGCCTGGCTATCGGTCCACATTTTTTTCCTCATCGGATTCCGCAATCGAATACTCGTGTTCATTCAGTGGGCTTGGTCCTACTTCACCTACGAACGCGGAGCCCAATTGATTACCGGAGATCAAACCCTGCCGAGCTGGACAGAACTAACCCGCGAGACGCAAGGCTCCGTAAAAGAAGCCCCGATCGATCACGCCCGCGCTGGCTGAGCACCTTTTCGACCCGAGTCAGTGACTGTGGCTCTAATTGTGCGCCGCATCTGCCATCACTTCCTGTGAAGCACGCGCAGATTTTCCCGCCGCTGAGATGCTCCTCGATTCCGGCTGCCCGAATACTTCCGGATGCAAATAGTAGCCCTGTTCCCCGGCTGTCTTGTCTTCCTCCACCGGAATGCGGTACTGATTGGCGTAAGCGTCGTGACGAATACCGGTCACTTGCCACGACACTTCCACGTTCGGCTTACTCGTCCGAATCACAAACCGGTTGGCAGAGATCTTCTGAGCCACAATGGCCTGTGCGAATTGCCCGATCACCGTCAACTGATAACGGAAATCGCCATTGAGCGCCTCAAAATAATCCGGCAAACTCACCGTCGCCAGACCATGCCGGTCAGTCGTAATGTTTCCGTTGTACACGTTCATCATGTCGGGCGATTCCACGAACGAGTGGGAAAGATACTTATTCGCCGGATCCAGCGGATGGTCGATCTTGAAAGACCCGCTGCCCTTGGTCAGCTTGCCGGTGACGGTGAGGTTGCCAGCGAAGTAGCCGTTGCCCGAATTGTCGACATTAAACTCACCGGTCTTGCCGACGTAGGCATTGACGAGAAACGTAGTTCCGGCGAGATCTACGGCGACCCCGGTTGAGGTGTTGCCGCCGTGAACGCCGACGCCGCCTGGGCTTGCGGTGAGGCCCTGCACACCAAAGTTAACACCGCTGGCGGCGGTGGCTGAGCCGAGGACTCCAGTACCACCGACGGTTTGTCCATAGACCCCTGCGGCAAAACAGCACGTACCGGACGAGTTGCTGCCCGTGACGCCGCTGCCATTTGGGCTGGCGCTAAGACCGGACACTCCGTTGGTGTTGCCGCTCGTCGCCGTGGCGTTACCGACCACACCGGTTCCCGATGTGCTCGGTGTACTGCCACTGACGCCGTACACCCCTCCCGTAGTGGCAGGTTCATAGCCGTTTACCGCGGCAGCCCCGTTTGTCGTGCTATTCGACACTCCAACTACGCCGTAGACTTGGCCGGTCGTAGCGCTCGCATTCCCACTCACGCCAGCAGCAAAATTCGTCGCACTGGTAGTCGATCCGAAGACCCCGAACACCTGCCCCGTCTTCGAGCCTTCGTAACCGTTTATTCCGGTAGCGCCGTTCGTGCTGCTGTTCGTTCCGCCAGTGACGCCATAAACTTGCCCGGTAGTGGCGCCTTCAAAACCGGTCACGCCCGCAGCAAAATTGGTGGTGCTATTGGTTCCGCCGCTCACGCCATACACCTGGCCCGTGCTGGCTCCCTCGTATCCGCTGACCCCCATGGCGTTGGCGGTCGTGCTGTTTGTGGATCCAATTACACCGTATACCTGGCCGGTAGTGGCGCTCTCGTTACCGACAACTCCAGCACTGCCATTGCCAGTACTCGCGCTCTGACCAGAGACGCCAGCTGAGACTCCAGATGTCGCGTTGTTGAGGCCTTGGACGGCGGTCCCGCCCGTGCTCGAATTAACCACGCCCTGAACGCCAAATCCCGCGGCACTCGTGGTCACCCCTTGGACCCCGGGACCCGTTTGCGTATTCGAGGTCCCTGTAACTCCGGCCGCATTGCTGCCCTTGCTGGTATTGCTGGCGAGACCATACACGGCCGTGTTTGACTTCCCGGTGATCGCGCCCGCGACCGCCGCAAGCGTACTGGAGGTGGCTGACAATCCGGCTCCTTTACCCTTCTGGGTTACTGTCACAATTTGAGTCGCATTGGTTCCCACGAAGCTTGTCGGACCGTTCATTGCCGAGGGTAACTGCGAGCCACTAGCCGCACTCGAGATACCCGGAGCGTTAGCCGTTGTCGGGGCCGCTGTACTCTTGTTCAGGAGCACGAAATCTGAGATGCTTTTTCCTGAAAGGGTTTCCGCCTCATGCGCTTTGAGCGCATAGGGAACGCTGACTAGCAACACGCGAGGCTGTGCGGGCTGGTCCTGAATCTGAATTCCCAACCACTGCGCGTCCCCCGAACTGAACAAGCTCAGCGGAACTCCATCCACACTCGCCGAGCCCAGCAAAGCGGTGTAGTGCCCCGTTGCGTCGGCTCGAACGTTCTGCGTTTCCATCCACAGCGGACTGCCACCTTCCTGTTCTTTGTACAGCGAGAAAGTAATGCCGACCACTCCGCTTACCGGCTTGTGGGTTTCGTCCTGCGCTAATCCGGAGAATTTGATTAGCCGAGGCACCTGGGTAGAAGTCGGACTTGAGTTTGGGGCCGCTGTTTGGGCCTGAGCCGTGCAAATCACTGCTGACAGAAAACTGACGATGACGAAGCATGCGCGGAGTTTCACGTGAGTTCTCCTCTCGTTTTGAGTTGTACTTCGATAGCGGGAGCACCGGACAGATCATGCGCCCCGTCGGCCATGGGGCACCCTTATATCACCGAAGAATGACACTGACAATGGCCCTTTGCCGTTTTTAGCCTCGCCAAGACTGCACGGTTTAAGCAGAACGTCCAGAGTCTTTCACCCCACAGCCAGAGAGCCCCCACCCGCTATAATCTACTTGTCTTGAAATTTCTCCGGCTCAGCGCAATTCTGCTTCTTTCCACGGCTGCCCTGGCGCAGACACCGGCTAACGCCGGTCAAAACCTGCTGGTAGTTCCTTTTGAAAATCAGTCCAAAGCGCCTGGAATTGCGTGGATCAGCGATTCTTTTCCGGAACTGCTGCAAGAGCGCTTGAATTCGGGCAAGTTGTTTATACTCCCGCGCGAAGACCGCATCCGTGCCTACGACCGCCTCGGAATTCCGGTCGAACTTCATCCTTCGCGCGCCACGCTTTACCACATCGCCGAACAGTTAGACGTAGATTACGCGGTGCTCGGCCTGTATCGCTTCGATGGCAGGACTTTCACCGCGACCGCGCAACTGCTGGACATGCGCCGCCAGCACTTGCTGCCCGAGATGACCGAGTCCGGCCCATTGATTCAACTCATCGATATTCAAACCGCGCTGGCATGGGATGTTCTGCACACCCTTCGTCCAGACATCTCCATCACCAAGCAATCCTATGTTGCCGCCGCGCCCCCCTTCCGCTTGGACGCGTTCGAAAACTACATTCGCGGCATCACGGCACCGACGGCGGAAGGACAAATTCAGCACTTTCGCGAAGCCGTTCGTCTGAGTCCGACGTACCCCGAAGCGCTGCTGCAGCTAGGCAAAGCCTACTATCGCGGACGCCAGTACGAGCAAGCTGTCTCCACGCTGGCGCGCGTACCCGAAGACGATTCGCTGGCCCGCGAGGCGAACTTCTATTTGGGACTCGCGGCTTATTATCAGGGAGATTTTCCGCGGGCTGCGTCGGCATTCCAGTTCGTTGCCGCCCGCTTGCCCCTGGCTGAGGTTTACAACAATCTCGGAGTCGTCAGCTCTCGCGGCGACAGAAAAAGCGCCGCCGAATATTTTCAGAAAGCCATCGACGCCGATCCGAACGATCCCGATTATCACTTTAATCTGGCTATCGAGCTCTATCGAACCGGGGACGCAGCCGGCGCGTCTCGTCAACTGCGCGACACGTTGTCGTTGCGGCCCGGCGACGCCGCTGCCAAGTCTTTACTGGACGCAATTGCGTCCGAAACCAATCCTCAACGATCAGTTGTGCCCGCGACCCAGAAAACGCCGCTCGAACGGATCCGCGCCAATTACGACGAGAGTTCATTCCGCCAACTTGCCTTAAAAATTGAAGACGCCGCCGAGCAGCGCCTCAGCAAAACCGATCCCAAAACTCATGCGCAATTCCACGCCGATCGCGGACACAAACTGTTAACCCAGGGTTTTCTCTCCGAAGCAGAAAATGAATTCCGCGAGGCGATCGCGCTCAATGCGTCCAACCCGGAGGCACATGCCGGATTGGCGAGCGTGCTGGAAGCCGAAAACAACGCCGTCGGAGCACGAGCCGAAGCCAATGAGGCCTTGCGCCTGCGCGAGTCCCCGGAACCGCTTTTAGTGTTGGCGAAGCTTGATTTGCGAGACAATAGGACTGAAGCGGCCGCGGAGAACATCGATCGGGCCTTGCGTCTGGAACCATCGAACGCGTCCGCATTGGCGCTCAAGCGTGCCGTTGCAGCCAAGCTCGCGCAGGAAGCGCAGCCACTGCCCAATCGATGAAGCTGTCTCTCGTTTCGCGCATTTTGTTTTGTCTGCTAGGCGTATTCGTCCTCTCCGCCGCGTCCTCCGCTGAAGTCTTGAAGATCGTAGTGGACGACGCGATTCAACCCATCACCGATGAATACATCGGCCGCGCCATCGCCGAAGCCACACGCAATAAGGATCAGGCTCTGTTGATCGAGATCAACACCCCCGGCGGCCTGCTCGATTCCACGCGCGACATCATCGAAAAAATCCTGGCCTCGCCGGTGCCCGTAATCATTTACGTAACGCCAAGCGGAAGCCGCGCCGCCTCTGCCGGATTCTTCATTCTCGAAAGCGCCGACGTTGCGGCCATGGCGCCCGGAACCAACACCGGCGCGGCTCATCCCGTCACTCTCGGCGGCGGCAAAATCGACGACACGATGAAAGAGAAAATTGAGAACGACACCGCTGCTTTGTTGCGGTCCGTCGTCTCCAAACGCGGCCGCAATGTTGAGATCGCCGAAACCGCCGTCCGCCAATCCAAGTCTTTCACCGACCAGGAAGCGCTCTCGCAAAAGCTGATCGACTACGTAGCGCCGAGTGAGGACGATCTCTTCAAGCAACTGCAAGGCAAACCAGTGAAGCGCTTCAGCGGCGAGACCGTCACCCTCAATCTGGTCGGCCAGCCTGTCCGTCCCTTTGACATGACGCTGAAGCAGCGCATTCTTGCCTATCTTCTCGATCCGAACGTCGCCTTTGTCCTGCTCGCCGTTGGCGCGCTCGCCCTTTACGCCGAGTTCAACCATCCCGGCGCGGTCGTCCCCGGAACGGTGGGAGTCGTCTTCATTCTTATCGCCATCTTCGCGCTGAACCTGCTGCCCACTCGCTTCGCCGCAGTGGTTCTGATTTTTGCGTCTTTCGTTCTGTTCGCCCTCGAAGCGAAATTCGCCGCCCACGGAGTGCTCGCGATCGGTGGAATCACCACGCTTACGCTGGGCGGGCTGTTGCTCGTAGACGCGCCTATTCCCGAGATGCGAGTCCACTTATTGACAGCGCTCGCTGTCAGTATTCCGCTGGGACTCATCACCGTTTTTTTGATGAGCATCGCTCTGAAAGCCCGAGCCAACAAGGTCGTAACCGGTGTGCAAGGACTCATCGGAGAAGTCGGCCTGACCCAGAGCGCTCTATCCCCGCAAGGAAAAGTTTTCGTCCACGGCGAACTCTGGGACGCCATCTCCTCCGCCAATCTCCCCGCAGGACAACCGGTAGTAGTGCGCCAGGTAAGGGGACTGGAATTGTCCGTCGACCCAGTTCCATCCGCCCGGCAAACCACACAAGCGTAATCGAGAAAATGGAGAGACGGGCGTCCTCGCCCGTCCGCGATGCTCAACGGAGAAAACTCACTCTTGTTCTTGTTGCCGTTCTCTCGTGGACCTTTGTGTTCCTTAGTGGTTCGCTTTTGACTTCCCTCGGCTAACCGCGCAGTCCCGCACCTCGCCAGACAACCCCGCAAGCTTTTGAAATCACATCCCGGCCAACTCAATTGCGATACAATCCGCTTCAGAGGCATTCCTGACAATCAGGACGGAGGCCCAAGATGGAGCTTGGCTTTGGTTTCACGACCATCGTAATTATCATCTTCGCTATATACCTGCTAAGTTCGATCAAGATTTTGGCGGAATACGAGCGAGGGGTAATCTTTCGCCTGGGACGTCTGCTTCCGGAAGCCAAAGGTCCCGGCCTCATCTTCGTGTTCGCCCCGCTTGATCGCATGGTGCGCATTTCGTTGCGTCAGGAGGCTCTGGAAGTGCCCGCGCAGGACATCATCACTCGCGACAACGTCACGCTGAAAGTAAACGCTGTAATCTTTCTGCGCGTGATCGAGCCGCGAAAAGCTGTGGTCGAAGTTTCCAATTACGTGTATCAAACTTCTCAGTTCGCACAAACGACTTTGCGTTCCGTCCTCGGCGAACAGGAGCTCGACGAGCTCCTCGCTCACCGCGACAAGATCAACTTGCGGCTGCAAAGCATTCTCGACACCCACACCGCTCCCTGGGGAGTGAAAGTAGCCAATGTCGAAGTCAAGCAGGTGGACATGCCCGAGTCCATGCTGCGCGCCATGGCCAAGCAGGCCGAGGCCGAACGCGAAAAGCGTTCCAAGATCATTCACGCGGAAGGCGAGTTTTCCGCCGCTCAGCGTCTGGTGGATGCAGCCAGATTGCTGGCCACGGAACCAGTGAGCGTGCAATTGCGCTATCTGCAAACTTTGACCGAAATCGGAGTGGAGAAGAACACCACAGTAGTCTTCCCCGTTCCTGTGGACTTCTTTTCCAGTATTCCGAAGTTGTTTGCAAGACCCGATGCAGCTGCGCCGCCTGCGGCGAAAGGCTGAGCGGCCTCCATCGGCAACCATAACGACGAGGTTGAAATGGCAACGGCTACATCGCAGGACACGGAAATCACCCTGGGCACAGGCAAGATGCTTGCCCTGTTTTTCGGACTCGTAGCCCTGTGCGCGGTTTTTTTCGGCATGGGGTTTTCGCTGGGAAGAAGTTCCGTAAGGATCGCATCTCCCGACGTCCCCGCTGCGACTAGCGTCACTACTGGCGGCCAGCGGCCTTCCGCAGTCAAAACCACCAACACCACCACGCCGGCCGATATGACCTTCTATAAAGCGGTCGAGAGCAAGGACGGAAACAGCCAGCCCGCCGTGAAGGAAGCCGCAGCCGACGCCCCGGAAACAACCGCGCCGGCCGCAGCCGCGACTCCTGATCCCGCCGCTCCACCCTCGTCAAACAGCTACTATGTGCAGGTCGCTGCGGTCAGCAAAGCCGAAGATGCAGCAGCTCTGGTCGATGCTCTCAAGAAAAAACAATATCCGGCATTCTCCACCAACACCCCGACCGACAAGCTCATTCACGTGCAGGTTGGGCCGTACCCTGACATCAAAGATGCCGAACTCATGCGCGGCAAGCTGGTCAGCGACGGCTACAATCCCATCTTAAAGAGATAAATCGTCTCGGCGCATCCGTCGATGGAAGACGTAAGTCTTCGCCGTCTGTCCAAATAGTTTCCCCGCGTATATTGACAACCATCGATCCCCGGTTTATTGCTATCGTCACCATGACTGATCCTGAGCATTCCCTGAATCGCATCCTGCACGCCATTGCCGACCCCACCCGCCGCCGAATTCTGCAAGCTCTCAAAGAGCGCGGAGCCTGTTCCATCGGCAAGGACGAGGGTCTGTGCGCTTCGGATATCGAGCCGCGGGTGCACCTTTCGCAGCCTACGATCTCTCATCACATGTCGATTCTGAAAAAAGCGGGCCTGGTGGAGGCAAAGAAGCTGGGACAATGGATGTGGTACCGCCGCAATGAGACTGCCCTCCGCGAATTCGCCCGTAGCCTGCGCGAGAGCCTCTAGCCGGACGTCCCATATGCGGATGCGAGTTCACGGCGCGGCGTCGGTGGCGCGGACTTGCGGCGGTGGCTACGGTTTGAATCTGGGGAATGATTTGCTCTGATTCGCCTCCGGCCTCGGCTCGGCCTTCGAGGTCTGGAATTACTTCAGCGGTCCATTCTGTGTCTACGCCGAAATCCTGGGGCTTGGCCTCGATTGGCTCGGCGGCTTCTTCTTGATCGTCTTCCTCGTATTCTTCTTCGAAATCTTCCCGTCGCCAAGGATCCTCGCCTAATGGAGTTTGGTCTACGGTTTTGGGATCAATCACTACGCGGGTTTTTACGGTGGGTTCGAAGTTGATTCGGCTCAGGTTCGACGATGCAGTCTGCAAGGCGTAGAGCAGCAGGCCGGCGGTTTTCGTGTCCATTTGTCCGCTGAGAATCAGGCGCATGATTTGCATGAGCGAGACCTGGATGGAGTTGGCGTCTTCGAGCACGGGCAGGTCGAGGGCGGCGCGACCGCGGCGAGCGCGGTTGGCGTTGAGAACGATGCGGGTTTCTTGCCAGCGTTTATGGAAATAACAAAAGTGATTGCGTTTCAGCGCGGGCGATCCACACTGGGTGCCGTTGATTTTGACGTGTTCGCAACGGGGAATGCTATTGGGATAAAGCGACATGAGAATTCTCCACCCCTCCCCCTCTGATCTATTGCAATCAGAGGGATAGCGGGGGACTAGGGTTGAAATCTTTGAGTTCAAAGGAGTTAGACGGAAAATCTTGGAAACAAGCGGGTTGTGGTTGGGGGAGGGCATTTCAGCGGATGAGCTATATATTGGTTATCGTGTATAGCTAGAGTGAAGTCAAGGGAATTGAAGAGAAAATAGTTAGTGTGTTCCCGAAATGGAAAGTGACGAAGGCAGGCTAGTATCTACCTATGCGATCAGCTGAGGAGGTCATGGCTTAATCTCAAAAACGATGCCGCACTCTCCCACCTCGCCGTCGAAACCGCATTGGTCGCCGAAATAGCCGCCGACGGTTGTATCGCCGTACAGGTTTCCGGCGGCGTCGATGACGAGGCTGGCCGCCGGGTACTCGCCGTCGTTGCCGCTGCCGAAGCTGTGCAGCACCTTCTCCGTCCACTTGCCATTGGTCTCGGGCGTGAGCTTGAAGACCATTCCGCCGCAGTTGCAATTCGAGTCGTAAGCGCCGCCAAAGACTGTTGTGCCGTATAGGTTCCCAGCCGGATCAAAGATCAGGCTGGCGTCGGGCATAGCTCCGTCCTTGCCGTTATCGATGAAGGAGTGCAATACCTTCTCCTTCCACTTGCCGTGGGTCGTCGGCGACAGCTCGAAAACTATTCCACAGCCATCCACGATGGCGCAGCCTGTGGGATGAGCCCCGCCCCACTGGGCTGTGCCATAAAGGTTACCGGCGGGGTCGAAGATCAGCCCACCGCCGGGGTTGTACCCGTCCTTGCCGTTATGATTGAAACTATGCAACAGCTTCTCTGTCCACTTGCCGTTTTTCTGCGGCGTGAGCTCGAAGACGGTGCCGCAACCGAAATCGTTGGGGCTGCAGCCGGAACCGTAGGGACCGCCGCAACAGGTCATGCCGTACAAGTTTCCGGCAGCATCGAGGATTACCCCACCCGAGGGATAGAGACCGTCCTCGCCGTTGGCGGGGAAGCTGTGTAGCACTTTCTCCTTCCACGTGCCATCAGGACGCGGTACGAGCTCGAAGACGTTGCCTGCTGTTGTCCCGTACAAGTTTCCGGCA
Source organism: uncultured Acidobacteriota bacterium (assembly GCA_963762385.1). Taxonomy (GTDB): domain Bacteria; phylum Acidobacteriota; class Terriglobia; order Terriglobales; family Acidobacteriaceae; genus JABDBE01. The sequence goes on from CAVXKN010000006.1 coordinate 381,069, forward strand.
GCATCGAAAATCAGGCCAGCGCTTGGGTTGGCCCCATCATTGCCGCTGCCGAAGCTGTGCAGCACTTTCTCCGTCCACTTGCCGTTTCCGTCGGGCGAAAGCTCGAAGACGGTGCCGCCGTCGTAATCGCCACCCTCGAGCGTCGTTCCATACAGGTTTCCCGCCGCATCAAAGATCAAGCCAGCGTAAGGGCCGTACCCCCCTCCGCCAAAGTTGTACAAGACCTTCTCCGACCACTTGCCGTCCCCATTGGGGGTTAGTTCGATTACGGTCCCGCAACCTTCGCCGTAACTGCACATCTTGTCACCGCCGTAGAAAGTTGTGCCGTATAGGTTCCCCGCTCCGTCAAAGATCAAGTTGCCTTGGGGGTCGGCTCCATTGCTACCGCCAAAGCTGAGGAGCACTTTCTCCTTATCCGCTGCTCGCAGAGGAACTGCGGCCAGAAAGGCGAAAACTATGAGGAGAGTGGTAGTGAACAGAACCAGGGGTCTCTTGCTTGGCATGATGCGTCCTCCTGGGTTGAGGAAGTTCCGATTCTTTCTTCCTGTGGCGCATCAATTGTAGGCTTGTCGGGCCTGATGTCAATGCGTCAAAAGCCCTTGGAGGGAGGCGAGATGAAATGAACGCGACAGTTCGGGTTACCCGCCTCCGCATTTCCGGTTTAGAGTTTCGCGTCCCACCCTTTCCGCAACGAACGCGGAAAGAGTGGGGCACCCTCGGTGTTGTTGTCCGATCGGAGGGAAGGGCCTGGGCCACCTCCCCCGATTAGTTATGGGAGAACGCTGAAAGCGACGTTGCTGACGAGCGTGCCTTTAGGAGTCTTCACCCGAACTTTGCCTGTAATGGCGTCAGCCGGCACGGTAGCGACGATCAGCGTAGGTCCATTGACCTTGAACGTAGCCGTAGTGCCGTGAAAGGTTACGCTGGTGGCTCCGGTCAGACCGGTTCCGAGAATTTTGACTTGCGCCCCCACCTTACCGGAAGCAGGCAGAGTTTGGACGAACGGAGCAAGCCCCATGGACAACGCGAAGGCTGTGCCACCGTTGCCAGAACCGCCTCCCGACGAAGTGGTCCCGTAGAACTTACCATCAGTCGCCTGCGTCAACTTGCTATACGGAGAGGCGCCGTCGGTGCAGCCACTCTGACTACAAAAGCTGTATAGCACTTTGTAAGCGCCGGCGGGAGTGATTTGGAAAATCGCGCCTTGGTTGTTTGCCCCGCCGTATATGGTTGTTCCATAGAAATTCCCGTCAGTGCCGAGAATCATCCCGGTGTTTGGCATACTGCCGTCGACGCAATTGGACTGGCTGCAAAAGCTGTAGAGCGACGTCAGCTTGCCGCTCGGAGTCATCTTGAAGATGGTGCCGTCGTTGGCGGTTCCGCCACCGACTGTGTCTCCATAGAAATTTCCATCCGCACCTTGCACCAAGCCGTCGAAGGGCCCGCAGCCTTGCGTGCTGCTCGAATCAAAGCCGTACAGTGTCTTTAATACCCCCTTGGAAGTCATCTTAAAGATGCTGCCGCAGCCGTTGGAACTCAGAGTGCCATAGGCTGTGACTCCGTAAAAGTCTCCGCTTGGGACTTCGAGCAGCCGTTCTGCTTCAAGGCCGATCTGCTCACCATCAGCGCCGGTGAAGGTGTGCAGCGTGGTGAGCGTACCGCTCTGTGTGATCTTATAAATCGTGCCGTCGCCCGCAGCACCGCCAAGCCCCGTGATTCCGTAGAAGTCCCCGTACGATTCAACCACTGGCCCGTAAGGGATACCATCAGCATTACTCCCGGAAAAGCTGTAAATTGTAGTGACCGCGCCCTCCGGAGTGATCTCGTAAAGTGCGCCGTTGTGGTTGACTCCGCCTGAAGTGGTGGTTCCATAAAACTTTCCACTGGGGCTCAGGAAGAGGCCCGAGAAGGGCGCGCCGCCATCGGTGCAATCATTCTGGCAAAAGTCGTGAAGGACGCTCAGTTTGCCGGTGGGAGTGACTTTGAAAACCACTCCGCAGGTGGCGTAGGGGTTGGTGGCGCATGTGTCCCCGCCCCCCTGAGTAGTTCCGTAGAAATTGCCATCAAGGCCCCGAACCAGAGTCCAAACGAGGTTACCGGCGCCGCCGGGCGGGGCAATTGAGCCCAGGCTCGTCAATACGGTGAAAGTCTGCGCGGAGGCTTGTCCCGCAGTCCACAGAAGCAGCACACACACAATTCTTCCAAACCAATTTCGCGACTTCAAATTATCCTCCTGATAGCGGATGACGGTGGGTTGACTTAAAACCTAGCTAAGGTTAGGGTGCGTTTGAACTGCGGGGTTCGAGGTTTTTCTGAGGAGCGTCAGGGCACCTGGGCGTAAGGATGCCAGAACACCAGCTGCGAGTCCAATTCAAAAAACAGATTGTCATGATGAACCTTTCGCGCGCCGGGGCCCGTCGGCCCTTCTTAATCTACACAGAACACGGGAAGCATAAGGCATTATCGCATAAGAAAACACGCGGGCGAGGGCGCTCGCGCCAAACGGCAGCGGACAGGAGAGTCCGCTCTACATGGGATTAGCTTGCGCTGGCGGCTTGGGCTTTTTGCATTAGGCGGCGGGCGTGGGTGATCAGGTCGGCTACTTCGAAGGGTTTTACCAGGCAGGGCACGCTTTTTTCCTGCAGGAAGCTACGCACGTCGGGCTCGGCGACGCTGGAGAAGGTGAATAGCAGATGCTTCTCCGTGCCGGGACAATTTTCCACCAGCCAGCCGTATATCTCGCGAGCGCTGCCATTGCCTTGCGCTTTGCCATCGATGATGACAGCGTCGAACTGCTGTTTCCGCACAAGGGATTTCATTTCTTCGATATTCATCGAGGTAACCACTTCGGCTCCGGCGCCGGTCAGCACGTCGCGCTCAAATTCGAGCACGGCTTCTTCGTTCTCGATGAGCAAGACGCGTCCTGCGAGCGCTGCCTCGCGGCGGGTTGCTGGCGCGGCATTCTCGGCAGTCGCGCTTTCACCTGCTGACGGCAGTACGACTTCAACCACGCCTCCGCCGTTCGTCCCATTGTCCGCGCGGATTTGTCCGCCATGCTCCTGAACAATGCCGTAGCAGATGCTCAGGCCGAGGCCGGTGCCTTTGCCCACCCCTTTGGTGGTGTAGAACGGCTCGAAGATGCGGTGCGGTTCCTTGATGCCGGGGCCGGAATCGTGAAATTCGGTGTGAACGTTTCCATCTCTGGTGAACACACGGACCTTCAACGAGCCGCCATGACCGGCTTCGAGCATGGCGTCCACGGCGTTATTGATGATGTTGAGAAACACCTGCTCCAGTTGGTGAGGGTCGGCCGTAACTGCCGGGGCCGGGACTTCGAATTCGCGTTGCAGGCGAATGTCGTTCACCTTCAGGTCGTAGTCGCGGAGCGCGAGAGTTTCGTCCAGCACCTTGCAAATGTCGACATGCTCTTTTTGCGGCTTGCGCTGGCGGGCGAAAGACAACAGGCTTTGCACCACGCGATGCGTGCGTTGCGCCTGTTTGAAAAGCTTGCTCACGAAGTCGGAGGCGCGATCGTTCAGGCCCTCGCTTTCGAGAAGCTGCGCGTAGCCAAGAATGGCGGTCAGGGGATTGTTGAGTTCGTGGGCCACACCGGCAATCAACTGTCCGACGGCCGACATCTTCTCGCTCTGCAGCAACTGCTCCTGCGTTTTCCGCAGGTCTTCGTAGGCGCGGCAGGTCTCTTCGTAGAGGCGGACCTTTTCGATGGTGGTGGCCAACTGGCGGCCGATAGCGACTAACAGATTTTCGTCGTTGCTGGTGTAGACACGATTCTCGCGGCTGCTGATTCCCATCATGCCAATGGGAGAGTCTTTACTCCAGAGCAGCACCCATATCCAGGAATTCGAACCGTCTGCACGGATAAATTCAGCGACCAGGGGAGGAAGATGGGGCAGGTATTCGGGCGTGATCACTTCGGTGCGGGACCGAGTTACAAGATCGCCGAAGCCACCGTGAAACTGGACTTCGGACAAGCGGGCACGGTCGGCGCTGCGCTGTCCCCAACCGGCGCGGCGGCGGAAAGTAGTTTGGTCGGCGTCTCCCAAATAGATCGATCCGGTTTGCGCGCCGAGAAGCGAAATCACCTGACGCAAAGTCAGGTTGAGGATCTCGTCCAGATCGAAGGACTGGGTGGCGATCACAGCCATGGCGTTTAGCGCATTGAGTTCGCGATTGCGTTTCCGAATTTCGTCTTCGGCTCGTTTCTTCTCGGTGATATCAAGCAGGAATCCCTGATAGCGTTCGATTTTGCCGAGGGAATTGCGGGTAGCGAAGCTGCTCTCGAGCACTGTGATCGAGGTTCCATCTTTTCGACGCAACGTCATTTCAAAGTTGCGCACATAGTTGTGAGATTCGATCTCGCGATGAAAAGCGTCGGTCTGCTCGACCGAGGCGGAGAGTTCTGTGTCCAGATCCATGGCCATCAACTCGGCGCGAGTGCCGTAGCCGAGCATGGACACGAAAGCGTCATTGCAATCGAGCAATTTGCCGCCGGGCGTAGCCACGAAGACACCTTCCTGGGCTTGCTCGAAAATCAGCCGGTACTTTTCTTCCGCATCATGGCGGTCGGTGGTGTCGTGCACCACATGGATGGTGCCCTTCTGCTGGCTTCCGTGCTCGCTGTAGGACGAAGTGGAAATCATGCAACTGCCGCCGAAGCACGGGTCCTGCGCCTCCTGAATGCCTTCCTCGGCGGCGACGCAGTATGGGCATCCGCTCCATTCGTTCTTGCGCGGGAGCACGAATTCGCAGGGCTGGCCGATCACATCCGCGGGAGCTTGCCCAAGGCGCTGAAACAGCGCCATGTTCGCCTTCATGACTACAAATTCGGCGTCGTGCACCAGCACCAGATCTTGAATGGAATCGAAAGTGTTTGCCCATTGCCGATGGGAACGCAGAATCTGTTCGACCAAGCGGAGGTTCTCGACGGCGAGTCCCAGTTGATGCGCGCTGGTGACCAGAAATTCCATGTCGTCGGGCGTGTACGAGAGTCGATGACGGCTGCCCAAAGACAAAGTTCCAATCACCGACTTCTTGCCCGACACCGGCAAAGTCACGACATGGTGAAAGCGTTCGCGCTTCAGATGGGGCCGCGCACTGTCAGCCGCACTGGAGGTTTCAATCACCATGGGTACAGTTTCGGTGAGCATGGCCTTGGTCGATTCGTCGACGGGCACGGAAAAGCGATCGCGCACGTACTCCTGGGAAAGCCCAATCTGGCTGGTCAGCACCAGCTTCTCGCCTTCGAGCAGGCGGAACCAGGCGGCTTGCGTTCCCATCAGAGTCTTCAACTCTTCCAACGCGGTCTCAGTCATGGGCCCGTGTTGCTGCGAACGCGTGATGGTCGTGGTCAAGGCGTTAAGTACGCCGAGACGCCGGGTGCGCATCCTGGAATCATCGAACACCATCAGCAACATGCTAAGCCCGAGAAGCAGGTCCACGGCCAGACTGAATCCAGCGGGCAGGTGACGGTTCAGCGGAGCCCAGTCCAAATGCACTGCCATCAAGCTGATACTCAGCATCCAGGGACCGATTTCCCAGCGCGCCCAGCGATAGCGGATCAACTGCAGCGCGGCCCCAAATGTGATGACCCGGTAAGAAGCTTCCAGCACGGCGCGCAGGGCGAACGAATCTGGCCACCATAAAGCCTGGACTGCCGCATAGACGGTGACTGCGATAGAAAACGCCAGCAGCGGCGCCAACACCTTGCGGGCATGGCTGTAGACAAACACAGCCGCGGAAAACAGACACACGGCGAGCACAAACTGCGACTGCGAAACGGCTACTGAATAACGCGGGGCAGAGTCGACACTGGGATGGTGAAGCGTCCAGTTGGAAACGAAGTACGCCAGCCATCCCAGAATCCAGATCAGCAGGTAACGCTCGCGAAAAGTGCGAAATACCAGCAGGCCCGCGGCCAGGATGACCAGCGCAGCCGATTCCACTGCCACGAACTTCGGGACCGGAAGGTCGACCAAAGCGTACCAGCCAAATAAGACAGAACTATTCATCGCGATAAGGGGGCCCAGCGCACCTTTCTTAATAACATGCCGATGGGCCTAGCCGATGACCTTTCCCGTTGCGGCCGATTACTTTCGGAACCAGGAGATGAGGGACCTGTAATTGCGGAAATCCTAATTCGTGCACAATTCGCGGTACACTAAAGTCAACTATGCCATCCGAGCGCATCCTGGTTGTCGAAGACGAAGACGCCATCCGCGAGATCGTGTGTTCCATGCTGGCTGCGGCCAACTATAAGACGCGGCAGGCTTCTTCCGGCCTCAAAGCTCTAGCCATACTGGATGCTGGGGAAGAATTCGAGCTCATGCTGTCGGATTTAATGATGGCGGACCTGGATGGGATGGGCCTGCTCGAACGCACTAAAGAAGGCTATCCCGATATGCCGGTTGTGATGGTCACCGCAGTGCACGATATTTCAGTCGCCTTGGCCGCCATTCGCAACGGCGCCTACGACTACCTGCTAAAACCCTTCGAGCGCGAGCAACTGTTGGCGACGGTACGGCGGGCTTTGGAGAATCGCCGCCTCAAAATGGAGAACCGCCGGTATCAGACCGAACTCGAAACCATGGTTGAGGCGCGCACCGAACAGTTGCGAAATGCTATGGCCGACCTCGAACGCTCCTACAGCATGACGCTGGAAGCGCTAGGCGGCGCGCTGGACCTCAAGGACGCCGAGACCGAAGGCCATTCGAGGCGCGTTACCGTTTACACCATTGCCATCGCCCGCGCCATGGGACTGCCCAAAGAGCAGATTGATGTGATTGCCCGAGGCGCATTTCTGCACGACATTGGCAAAATGGCCATTCCCGACGCCATCCTGCGCAAACCTGGCAAGCTGGACCCGGACGAAATCAAGGTCATGCGAGAGCACTGTTACCACGGCTACCAGATACTGAAGAAAATTCCGTTTCTGAAAGAGGCGGCCGAGATTGTTTATTCTCATCAGGAACATTTCGACGGAAGCGGCTACCCGCGGCAACTCAAGGGCGAGGAAATTCCGCTGGGAGCGCGATTGTTTTCGGTCGCCGACACGCTCGACGCCATGACTTGCGACCGGCCTTATCGCAAGGCGCAGCCCCTGGCCGCAGCTCGCGAAGAGATTCGACGTTTCTCTGGACGGCAATTTGATCCCGAAGTGGTTAAAATGTTTCTCTCCATGCCAGAGGAAATCTGGCCCGATCTGCGCAAGGAGATAGACTCCCAAGTGAACCGCTTCGCTTACTCCACAGCCAAGGGTTGATGCTGACAGTCCGACCATTTCCACACACCGCAAGTTACTGCGAGTTTTCCGTTCTTCTATTTAGTTAAGGTCCTGGCGTATAACTTGGTTTCCGGTTCTGTGGGAGGCGCACAATGAAAACAACGGTCACTCTGCTCGTGGTTTTACTCTTCGCCGCCGGGCCTGCTCTCGGACAGGATCGTCCCACCATCACGGCGCAAGCCAACACCGTCTTCGTTGGGGCGGATGGAAAATTTGAGGCGAACCCGGACACCGCGCTGGTGCAATTCAATATCTCGGCGCAAGAAGACACGGCGCGTGCAGCCTACGACCGAGCCTCCAAAGCGGCAGAGCAGGTACGCCAGATTTTGCGCTCCAACGGCATCGAACCTGCGGCCGCCCAGATCGGCTATTTCTCCATTGAGCCCGTCTACGACTACAAGCCGGCGAAACGCAAGCTGGTCGCATACCGGGTCAACGTGAGCGTATCTCTGAAGCTGAAGGATTTTACCAAGATCGCCCCCATCATTCAGCAATTGTCCGACAGCGACATTAGCAGCGACCAATCCATCAGCTACCTGCTTGACGACATCGATGCGGCCAAAAGCAAAGCTGTAGAGGATGCCTATCGCCGTGCCCACGCCTCTGCGGAAGCCTTGGCCCACGCCAGCGGACGCACTCTGGGAGAGCTGTCGTACGCCTCCGTGGATACGTTCGAGAATGTCCACCCCATCGCCATTCAACCGATGGCCAAAATGTCAGCCATGGCCATGGCGCCCGCGCCGACCGAGGAATTCAGCCCACAGACCGTCTCAGTAACGGCCCACGTAAACGCAATGTTTGTGCTGAAGTAATGTAGGGCGCGGGCGTCCTCGCCTGTGCGGGAGTGGAATAATCGTTTCGATTCACCACGCGCAGCCTAAGCTTCGAGAGCCCGAGACATTAGGGCGCGGATGAATACGCCCGCGTGGTCGTCGGCACGCGGCTGGCGTCGAGCGGAACATCGCGCTGAATGACGATCTCCAAGGTTGTACCGGCATCGAGTTTCACATCGTTTCCACGGGTCAACATTGCGATCGCGGTTCCAATCGCACCCCCGACTCCGGCACCAATCAACGCACCTTTTCCGCCGTTGCTCAGCCCGCCAACCACTGCGCCAGTCCCGGTGGTGCTCGCGACCGTCCCGATTTTTTCAGCTTTCTGGCTGTCGGAGCGAATCGTACCCTCCTGGTCTTTCACCGATGTCTTATCCACGCCTGGCGCATTTTCCACGGCGCCCGGCAGAAGCACGGTGTACCCGCTGGGATAGATCAGCGTGGTGAAATGCATGAGAACTTCGGCGCGCCCTTTGATCCGTCCTCCACGCTGGATATGGCTGATCCTCCCTTGCACATAGGTGCCCGCCGGAATCAAAACTCGCCCGTTGGCCACAACCGGAAACGTGGTCTCCGCGTAAACGCCGTCCCCTTCATGCGTGCCCTTGCTGGAGACCGCATGTTTCAACTCAACCGGAACTTTGGTTCCGGCTGGAATTGTGAGTTCGCTGGCGGTGCTTGGAGCGGCGGCGGTGGCAGTCCCACCCGTATCCGGCTTGGTTGCAGGGCTTGATTGACCCGCGGCCAGGGCGGTCAAGAACAACATGCCTACGACGACGCGCATGAGACACCTCTCGAAGATATTAGTCATGACGCGTGCCTGCCCCGCCAGAACCAGAGTCAACTCCCGATGCAAGTACGATGCGAGAAAGAAGAAGAAAGTTAGTCGCGGTTGATCGACATTGTTTACCCAGCAGAGTTCACCCAGCAGAGTTCACCCAGCCGAGTTTATCCAACCTAGTCTACCCAGCCGACCGCCTGAGCTCGTTTTCCCGCACATTGCCCATGTACTGCGATTGCAGCTTCTGCGCGCAGAGCTCCCCGCACACGTGCAGAGTGCCCTCGCGGGCTGCGATCTCTTCGTCCCACGGACACAGGTACAGCAGCGGCCGATTGTATTCACCGAAAGACGTCCACATCAGCCACCAGCGGTCGGTCGATCTTTTCAGCAAGCCACAGTTCGGACCAGCACAGCGGTAAAAGGGACTAGGCATCGGCATCTTCGAACTAGCTGCGGGCATCGCGGTCTCCGTCTCCTGGCTGAGTGGCTCGAAAGAAGGCGCAACCATTTTAGCCAATATGAAGGCCGAGCGCACTCCCGGATTTCATCACCCGCGACGCACACGTAGATCTGGACGCTTTCGTCCGGGTACGGAGCGAAGCTCGGGAGATGTAGTTTATTTGTAAATCAGATACTTCTGCCGAACCTGCATAAACTTCTCCAGCGGCTCGCGCCAGTCTTCCGCAATCCGCCGCGGATCTTCGCCCTTCGCAATCGCGTCAAACGCCGACTGGCTCAGCAGCAGATCGTTCATCCGCTCCAGGTGAAACTGTTCGGGATAAAGCTTGTGCAGCGCGGAGGCCAGTTCAATCCCCAACTCCGGTGCGTCGAAGCCGTTGCGCTCTACCACAATGATATTGACCCCTTGACACTTCTGCCCCGCATAGGTGCTGGCCGTTGGAGTAAAACTCACAGGCACGAAGCGCAACCCGGAAATATCCCTCGCATTCAAATACTGCGCTAGCTCTCCACCATTGATCCATGGCGCACCCAGCAATTCAAAGGGAGTATCCGTGCCCCGTCCCACAGAAACGTTTGTTCCCTCCACCAGCGCCACGCCGGGATATAACGTCGCTTCGGTAAGGCTGCGAAGATTCGGCGACGGATTGACCCACGCCAGCCCAGTCGAATCGTACCAGTCGCCGCGCATCCATCCCTCGAGCGGAACAACTTGCAAGCGCGCATTTATGTCGCGCTCGGCGTTGAACATTTTCGCCAGCTCGGCCACGGTCATGCCGTGCCGCACAGGCAGAGAATCATAGTTGGTAAAACTCTCATGCCCGGGATCGGGAATCGGACCTTGGACAAACGATCCGGTAATCGGATTGGGCCGGTCGAGCACAAAGATCTCAATCCCGGCCTTGGACGCGCCTTCCAGAAAATATCCGAGCGTGGTTTCGTAGGTGTAGAAGCGCACGCCAGCATCCTGAATATCGACGACGACCGCATCCAGCGTCTTCAACACCTCGAGCGAAGGCCGCCGCGTCGCATCCGTTGCACCGTACACGCTATACACCGGCACGCCGGTGGCCGCGTCCTTTGAATTGCCGATGTCGGTCGTGTCCAGCGAGCCCGTCACTCCGTGCTCGGGACTGAAGATCGCATCCAGCGAAACTCCCGGCGCCTGCGCCAGCACATCAATCGTCCGCCGTCCCTGTGAATCCATTCCAGTCTGATTGGTCAGCAATCCAATCTTTTTCTTTCCTGTCGTCCCTCGAATCAAGTCGAAACCGCGAGCCGCGAGCACGTCAATTCCCGTCTTCACCTCTCCGTTACGAGAAGCCACTCGGCGCTCGCCAGTCTGCGCCTCGTTGTAGCCCGTGATGCCCTGGCATTGCAGTGCATTTCTCTCGGCCGTAGTGAGCGGCAGAGCCGCAGCCACCGCCGTCGCAATCTTGGAACGCAACGCAACCGCACTTCCCTTCCCGCGCGGATGAACCGCGTTGGTCAGCACAATGATGTAGGTTCGCGTCGTCGGATCGATCCATAACGAAGTTCCGGTGAACCCGGTGTGCCCAAACGATCCCACCGGCAACAAGTCGCCGCGATTGCTGGAAAACGGAGAATCGATATCCCAGCCAAATCCGCGCAGCACGGCCGAAGTCGGCGGCTGCTCAGGCGTGGTCATTTTTTCGATCATCAACGGAGACAGAATCGTGCCGCCATCCAGCAAGACCTGCGCAAACTTAGCCAGATCGTCGGCCGTCGAGAACAGACCTGCCTGCCCAGCCACCCCACCCATCCGTCGCACCGTTGGATCGTGCACCACTCCGCGCAGCATTCGGTCGTGCTCGTCATACTGCGTAGGCGCAATCTTCGGCAACCAGGAAGCGGGAGGCAGAAAACGCGTATGCGTCATCTTCAGCGGAGCAAAAATATTCTTCTGGCAGTAGTCAGCCAGCGTCATCCCTGATACCCGCTCCACCAACGCACCCAGGACAATAAAATTGACATCGCTATAGAGGAATCGCGATCCCGGCGCATAGATCGGCTTCTCCGCATACGCCATGCGCAGAGCGGCTTCGCGGCCTTCCCACGGCTGTGACAAATCCAGATCTTTGGGCAGGCCGGAGAAATGTGTGAGCAGTTCGCGAATCGTGATCTCCTCTTTGCCATTTTCCCCGAACTCTGGAATGTACTTCGCCACCGGCTCGTTGACGCGAATTTGTCCCTTCTGCACCAGTTGCATCACAGCCGTCGTAGTCGCGACCACCTTGGTGAGCGAAGCTAAATCGAAGATCGTGTCCACAGTCATGGCTTCGCGTCGCGGTTCCAGCGAGCGCTCGCCGAATGCCTTACGATAAATCACCTGGCCGTCGCGGCCGACCAGCACCACCGCCCCCGGGATCTGCCCATCGCGAATGGCCCCTTGCACAATTGAGTCAATCACGCCGAGACCGCCCGAGGGAGCAACCGTCTTTCGCGCAACAGCGAGCGCCGACAGCGCGCAAAAGAAAAAAGTCATCCACAAAAAGCCGGAGAGGTACCGTCGAAGGCATGGACGCAGATTCATCATGCGGATACTCTGACTCTACACAAGCCGCTTGACCCGCTCAACAAACTGAAGTAAGGGAGTGCCATTTGTGCCAAATGGAAGACGAGTGTCCGCACATGTTACAAAAGATGGTGGATCGTGCCATGAACGTCGTTGTCCGATTCCGTTTGGCAATTCCGTTTCTTTTCTTGCTCCTTGTTGTTCGTCCAGTTCGCGCGCAATCCGAGGCCGACCGGCGCAATTGGGACTTTGCCGTCTGGGTCGCGGGCGAAACCGGCGAAGAGAACACCAACTCTTTTGCGGAAGCACAAGTTCTGACCGCAGGGGCATTTGTAGGCAAAGAACTCACCAGTGAAATCGGCAGCGGTTGGAGGTGCGGCCGTTTCGAATATGGAATCTCCGTGTTTCCACTCTTTCGCCAATTCCGCGCCCAGTCAATTTACGGTGGAGGCTTTGAGCCGGTGATCCTGCGATGGAATTCCAGCCTCCACACCAGCCATCTCGCGCCCTACATCGAATTGGCCGGGGGCGCCGTGCGCACCAACACCAACTTTCCCGCCGGAGACACTTCAAACTTTAATTTCACCGCGCGCGGCGGCGGCGGCATTCAAGTCTTTACCAAGCGCCGCCAATTCCTCGACATCGCCTGCCGATGGTCGCATATCTCCAACGCCAATCTGGGCGTCAGGAACACCGAATTCAACGGCGTCCAGGTAAGCGTGGGCTACCATTGGATCCGCTAGAATAACCAAACTGAGAACCGAGAACAGCGAACTGACAACTGGTGTTCGCGTTATCCCGTTTTCTGAAGTTCCCGCGTTCGCAGTAATCTTTACGCGCCCCGAGAACTTTGCTATAAACCGAACATCGACCACACAACCTCTTCGCCGAAACCTTTTCCAGGAGTGAATTCCGCCGCCGGGGTTCGAGAGCCATTCTCCGCCCATCAGCAGCAAGAGGCCGTTTTCTCGCCCGCTTTTGAATTAATACGCCAGGCCATCGCGGATCGCGCCCTCCCTGCGGCTTCCATCGCCATCACCCACCGTGGCAATCTCGTCGCGTTGAAAGCCTTCGGCCATTTCACCTACGAAACAAACTCTCCCGCTGCAATCGTGGACACCGTATTCGACCTCGCCTCTCTCACGAAAGTCGTCGCCACCACCAGCATGGCTATGATCCTGTACGAACGCGGCCTGCTCGACCTGGACTTGCCCGTCGTGGCCGTCGTGGCAGAGTTCGCTGGAGAAGATCCCCGACGCGAGGCCGTCACCCTGCGCATGTTGCTGGCGCACTCCTCAGGATTGCCCGCGTACGAAAAGTTGTTTCTGCGCGCCAAGACGCGAGACGAACTTCTCTCCGCCACGTTCGCGACACCGCTCGCCGCCGATCCCGGCGCCAAAGCCGAATACAGCGACATCGGTTTCATCATCCTGGGAGTCGCGCTCGAGCGCATTGCAGAAGAACCTCTCGACCGCTTCTGCCAACACGAAGTCTTCGGGCCTTTGGCCATGACCCACACTACTTTTAATCCGCCATCGGCCTGGCGAGCGTCCATCCCGCCCACAGCGGACGATCAATCGTTCCGCAACCGCATTATTCAAGGAGAAGTGCAAGACGAAAATGCCAGCGTGATGGGCGGAGTTGCCCCGCACGCGAGCCTGTTTGCCAGCGCCGGAGATCTCGCCATCTTCGCCCACACCATGCTCGCCGGAGGGTGCCCCATCCTTCGCCCGGAAACCTTGGCGCTGTTCACCCGCCGCGAATCTTCTCCGCCAGGTACGTCCTGCGCTCTCGGCTGGGACACGCCGTCATCCCCGTCCCAATCCGGAAAATATTTCTCAAGCCGTTCATTCGGGCATTTGGGATTCACCGGAACCTCGCTATGGATCGACCCGGACCGCCAACTGTCCATAACGTTGCTAACTAACCGCACCTGGCCCGACTGCAAAAATGAAGCCATCAAGCAACTCCGCCCCAAGTTCCACGACGCGGTAGTCGAGTCGATGGGAAGTATCTGACGAACACGGAATGTAGAATTCGTTTCCTTCTCTACGCCAGACGCGGAGCACAGCTAGAAGGCGGCCGGCGCAATGAGCGGTTAGGCTCCGCCGCTCGAAGGTCAAGCGCTCTCGGTTGAAGTGACCGGATAGAAAACGGACAATTGTCGTTCCACGTCATTGCTCCCGCAAGATGGACAGACGACTCCGCCCAGTTCGTAATCGTGAAGACTCAGCTGTCTTATGAAAGGCTTCAAGCAATCACAGCAATGGAAAAGGTATGAGGGCACACCACAACCTCTCACGTCACAAAAATCGGGAAGGCGGAGTGAACCGCCTTCTCGGTCGCGAAACTAAACTGCCCTAGGCAGTTGCGTGGACGGCGATCTTATGGAGGGTCGAGGTGACCACGTCAGAGGTCTGAACCTTCGGCGTTCCCTCGATAAATCTCGCCATCGTCTTCAACACTTGCGGATAGGTATTGGTGTTGTAAGCTTCCGCATCGCTTTTGTTCTCCCACAGACTGATTGCAGTCACATCGACTCCGCCGGGCCCGGCGAATGTAATTTCGTCTTTGAAACCATTTTGCTTACGAAGCAACGGGAGGACATCCTGCTCAAAGGTGCGTGTGTAATCGGAGAGAGTATTAGATTTCAGATGAATCGAGACATTGCGTGCAAACATGGCAACCTCCTTAGGGTCGGTTGCTAAGAAAGAAAACTTCAGATGGGCTGACTTAGTTCAGAGAACCTGAAAGAGGAGAAGGTAGTGACCGCCTCAACCATAGACCTTGCATTTAGGTGGCCCTCTGCGTCGACCGCGCAACTTGTTGTTTCGATGCGTCACATAGCAGATTCTGCAGCGTAGTGTGTGGGTGCCGTCGTGTATCTTTGGCGGAAAGCCAGCCCAAACGGCGACTTTTGATATTTCCGGTTGCCCCAACGATAGCCACTCCCTGTCAGAAGATGCAGAATTAAGGACCAGGGCAGTCTGCGGGGGCCACCTTGGATGGACGGTTGGAAATTCTGGAAAGATTAGTTGCGACGCAGCCTTTCTAGCCACTAAAGTGGGTTGCAGGCCCGGGGAGAAGAAATTGTTGAGACCTGCAACCAAGAAATCTGACGCGAAACTAAGCCACCTCGCCACCGAGCAGCCCAACCGCGCCGCCAAGAATCTCGACCAGAAGTCTTCCCTCGAAATCGCCGGCATCATCAATGCCCAGGACGCCAAAGTTGCTGCCGCCGTTAGAACTGCTCTACCGCAAATCGCGCGCGCAATCGATCTGATCGCGAAAGCCATTAAACAAGGAGGTCGCCTGATCTACGTCGGCGCCGGAACCAGCGGACGCCTCGGCGCGCTTGACGCCTCCGAGTGTCCGCCCACCTTTAATACCGATCCAAAGACGGTGCAGTTCATAATCGCCGGCGGAATCAAAGCGCTGTACAGCGCCACTGAAGCCAGCGAGGACTCCATAGAACTCGGCCAACGCGAGATGGCGAAGAAGAAACCCGCCAAGAACGACGTCGTAGTTGGAATCGCCGCCAGCGGACGCACTCCCTTCACCATCGCTGCCGTCAAATACGCCCGTCGTCACGGCGCAAAAACTGTCGCCCTCACTTGCAACGCGGGATCTCCACTGGAAAAAGCCGCGCACCTCGCCATCGTCGCCGAGGTCGGCCCTGAAGTCATCGCCGGATCGAGCCGAATGAAAGCCGGCTCCGCGCAAAAGATGATCCTGAACATGCTCTCGAGCGGCGCCATGACTCGCCTGGGCTACGTTTACGGCAACCTGATGATCAACGTCCACGTAAAGAACTACAAGCTGCGCGAACGTGGTCTGACCATCCTGCAGCAAGCCGCCGGAGTCAGTCGCGAAACCGCCGAGCAAGCCCTGCAAGCCGCAAAAAACAATGTTCCCGTCGCGTTAGTAATGTTGGAAGCAAATGTCAGCCGCACTCAAGCCGCCCGAGCCCTGAAGTTAAGCAGCGGCCACGTCCGCCAAGCCATTAACGCCGCCCGAGCTTTGTAGGGCGGGAATCACTCCAACTCCCACAGGCCGTGCCCTTCCGATTAACAAATTCACATCCACCACTAACCCTTTTCGCCCGTACAATATCTCAGCGCCACAGATTGGACGGACCCCATGAGCCTCGGCGTTGCTCACGGTCTACAGCGTGCGACGTGGTTGCAGGAAAATCGTGATATGGATAAATTCGTAATTCGCGGCGGCAATCCGCTGCTGGGAACCATTCGCGTCAGCGGTGCCAAGAACGCCGCGCTCCCCGCCATGGCCGCCGCTCTGCTCACAGAAGAGCCGGTCATCCTCGACAACATTCCGCAGGTCCGCGACATTGAGACCACGCGCAAGCTCCTCGCCGCCATGGGCGCCGAAGTCGAACTGGGATACGGCCGCGCCCAGCATCGCACCACCATCTCCTGCAAGAATCTTACTTCGCCCGAGGCGTCGTACGAACTGGTCAAAACCATGCGCGCTTCGACCCTGGTTCTCGGCCCACTGGTAGCCCGTTGCGGTCGCGCCCGCGTTTCTCTTCCCGGGGGCTGCGCTATTGGGGGAAGGCCGATCGATCTGCATATCAAGGGACTCGAGCTTCTGGGCGCAACCATTACACAGGATCACGGCTATGTCGAGGCCACCGCAAAACGGCTGCATGGTGGCGAAATTCTTTTTGACAAGATCACCGTGACCGGCACCGAAGACTTGCTGATGGCTGCGACTCTCGCCGACGGCGAAACCATCCTGCAAAACTGCGCGCGCGAGCCCGAGGTTGCCGACCTTGCCGACCTGCTCAACAAAATGGGGGCTCGCATCGAAGGCGCGGGCACTTCAACCATCCGCGTGAAGGGAGTTGACAAACTGCATGGCGCACGTCACCGCATTATTCCCGACCGCATCGAGGCCGCCACGTTCATCATCGCTGGCGCGCTCACCGGCGGAGACCTCAATGTCTCGGGTTGCGATCCCCATCATCTGGGCGCACTGCTCGACAAGTTGAAGGAAGTCGGCGTGAAGACGACGCACACTGGGGACTCGGTTCGAGTAATGGGTGACAATCCTCCGAAGGCCGCCGACATGACCACTGAAGAATATCCCGGCTTCCCCACCGACGTGCAAGCGCAGTACATGACCCTGGCTACCCAGGCGGACGGCATCTCGATCATCACCGAAAACATTTTCGAGAACCGCTTCATGCACGCTCAGGAACTGGTGCGCATGGGCGCGAACATCAAGATTGAAGGACGCCGCGCAGTGGTTCGCGGCAAAACGCAGTTGAGCGCCGCCGCTGTCCTGGCTTCCGATTTGCGCGCGTCGGCATCACTGGTGTTGGCCGCTCTGGTTGCCGATGGCGAAACCATTATCGATCGCGTCTATCACATCGACCGCGGCTACGAACACATTGAAGAAAAGCTGCGCGGCGTGGGAGCCCAGATCCGCCGCATCGGTGAAATCCTGCCGAAGAAGGCAGCTGCGCCCGCCGCCCGAGGATGACTCCTCATGACGCAGACGCAACTTCAGGTACACCCGAGAAGCGTGGGGGAAACAAGATCTGAAGATTTGGGGGGGTGGCCGTGAGGGTCGAACGTCAGCGCGGCTGAACACTAACCCATGACCACCCGTTAAAGTAGCCGTCGAACTGCTCCAATGTAGCCGATACCTCCAGCCCGGCCAATACAGCGAACCCTGTATTCTCCCCAAAGAAATACCCGATGCCCTGGTATGGGATTATTCCCCAGCACCATTTGGTTGATCGGTTCGCCCTGGCCGGATGTCGGCTAGTTGTTCGGGGCCGGGCGCTGTAACGAGCCAGGGTCGGGGATTACCTTTAAGCGGTTTAATCCCGCGCTGCGAAAGATCGTCGGCCAGTAATTCTTAAACATGTTTCCCGCAAACTTCCACGCCAGGTCGGTCCCGACGCGCTCACAGTTTTTTGCGGCCGTCTGTTCGGAGGCTGGCAGGTACACGTTGGCTAGACCTTCTGCGGCGGCTGTGCCGAAGACGCTTGAGCTATTGAATCGATCCATTCCCGCATCCGTTCGGGTAATAAATACACGTTGCGCGGAGTACTTCACGCTGCCCCAAAAGCTGGGGCGGTACTGTGGAAAAAAGCGCGGATCCTGACGCAGAACCGAGGCAAGCACAAAACTGCTGAAGAAGCTATTCGAAGTGGCACGGGCGACGTCAACTCCGAATCTGCTTCCGTACGCATTCCAGCCCTGTCCGTAGGCTTTCGGACTATTTCTGGCTTGGTCGTATGCGGCACTGACTCCTGCGGCAACAATGTACGGAGGCGAAATGCTTTGGTTTACGAACAATCTGAATTTCTTCCCGGTCGAGAGCGGGCCCTCGCTAAACGCGATATCGGGGAAGATAAGGGACTGGTTCGTCATGTAGCCGATGAAGCGAGTCGTGGTCCCCTCCGTAGGATTCGCATTGGCTTGGGGCTGGGGTGAATCCGGCAGGGGCGTCTTGTTGATGCCTGCGTCCGCGTGCTGCTGCGCCGAAGCCGGAACAGAGCAGCAAAGGCACGCAGTAAGCGTCATGCTAGCAAAGGCCCGTTTAGCGACATGAACATTCCGTTGTGGAAACCTCATGATTCCTGCTGTCTTCCTTCCGTCAGGTTTTTTTGCTGTTCTTGCCGGAGCCTCGGGGACGCCCGGTTCAGCTTAACAAAGAAATTCAGTACGATCCAAAACTGATCTGGCTGCCGATTCGGGCGTTGCTGGTGATGTCCTGGTGTTCATAATACGGATCGAATTCGAAGCGTTTATGAACCGGAAATAAAACAGCGTGAACTGCCCGTTCCAATGCAACTCGATTCCGATAGCGCCAGGTGAACTGATTCTTGGGAACAATCGAGATCCCTCCAAAGGCGGGTTCGGCAGGCTACCGCGAACCGTCCCGCTCTCTTCAAACTTAGGATGATAGCGCGAAATTATGGTGTGAACTTTTGCGGTTCCCTGGCGGCACAAATAAGAAAGCCGCGACTTGGGTCGCGGCTTAGCAATCTATTATTGGTACGCTGCGACTACGCAGCTTCTCTCGTGGCTAGTTCCTGGGCGTAGTGGCGTGCTTCTGACGGCGAGCCGATGACCTTCATCTCTTTCCAGTCATAAGGCAATTCCTTACCGCAATCCAGACAGACCACATACATGCCGGTCAACGCTGCCGCCGTGGAGGGCCGGAAGCCCTTGCGGGATGCGGGCTTCATGGTAATAGGGAAACTGTAACGATTATGCCAACAACCGAAGAAAGCATCGACCAATTTTGCAATCACGTTTGACCTCCACAGCTAAGCGCTTCACTTGCCCTTCACCCAGGAACCAAACCGCATTTCTACAGCCATCAACTTAGATTCCATCCGGTAGGAAAAGGTTTCGTCAACTCCCATAGTGAGAAAGCCGTCGCAAACGTTACAGTTGCGGTCTGCAAATATACTTGCGGAATAAGGGGTTAAGAGCAAGAGACCGAATTCAAATGTGCTCCGGGCCGCTCTTCTTGCGGGAATGGCACTTCGAAACAATGGCAGTACGAAGGCGGGTGCGAAGGTCTTCAGGAAGTTCGTAGAGTTGCGAATCGCGATAAATCTCGATGGTCTTCTTGGTCGTGTCGCAGACCACGTAGCAGTTGTGGCACCACGCCAGATGATCTTCCAATTCAGCTTTTGTGCGCGCATCAATCGCACCATCAAGGTAGTTGGTCAACTCATTTAAGAACTCGGCGCACTTCACTGGTTGGCGTCTCCGATTTCGGGTTTCTCTTTGCCGTTTTCTCGTCGTTGAAAAAATCGGCTGAGGCGTTCGCGTAATTGCAGGCGAGCCCTCAACAGTCTTGACTTCACTGCCGGGATGCTGAGATCCAGCGCCTCGGCGGTCTCTTCCGTCGAAAGTCCTTCTACGTCGCGCAGCACGAAGACGGTTCTAAAACTCGCGGGCAGCCCCTGGATGGTGCGAGTCAAAATCTCCCGCAACTCCGCCTGGTTGTACTGCTGCTCCGGATTAGGCGTCCAGTCCGCGACTTCGCGCGGCAGGGAGTCTTCCTCGGTTTTAACCTCTTCGTCGAGCGAAACCATGCGCTCGGGGCGGCGGCGGCGCAACCGCATCAACGCCTCGTTCACCGCGATGCGCACCAGCCAGGTATAAAACTTCGACTGGCCCTGAAACTGATGCAGATTGCTGTAAGCCTTCAGGAACGCATCTTGCACCACATCTTCCGCGTCTTCGCGGTTCTGCGTGATGTGTTGCGCGATTCGAAACACGTTCCGGTCGTACCGCCGAACCAGATCTTCAAAGGCTCCGACGTCGCCGGCTTTCGCCGCTTGCACGAGAGCCAGTTCGTCAGAAACCGGCTCATCCACTTTGGGTTGGATGGTACTCATCATTCATCCGATGCAACAATTTTCACGCGGCGCGCAACCAAGAACTGTTATTTTACTTGGTTACCAGAGTTCGCGCGTAACTCTTTTGACGTAACTTGAGTGGAACAGTGTAGCAGGATTCTCGACTTGGTGAAGAAATGTCGAAACCTTCTGGCTGAACAGCTTGATGAAAAAACTCCCAGCATTGGAGTTTTGAAAGGGCACGGCGTCAAAACCCTTATTCATTCGAAAGCGGTTAATCGCAGCGCTGAAGCGCCACCCAAAATCGGAGTTCTTGGCAAACCTGTGCAGCCCGCATTGATTCGACGGCGTCTGTGACATCCCTCGAGCCATATCCTGATGCGCTTCGGAAGTCCGGCGTTGCGCGGGTGGAACACGTTACTTCCGTCATCGCTGCAGCCTGACCAACTGGCCGTATAATCAGAACTTTGCTGGGTGCACAGGAGCGGGAACCTGGGGTTCGCTGGCGCAAGAGGGTGTTGAGGACCTCGATTTTCGGCTCTGGCCGGCACGACTGAAGTCGTGCCCTTCCCAGGAGCACTCGCGACGCTGCAAGGTGGTCAGGGCAACCATGGTACAGAAAACTCCGATTGATCAAATTGTCGAGAAGGCCGTCTCTCAGGTACTGGAAGGCCATCTTCCGGAGTTGCGGAAAGAACTGGTTCGCCGGGTTCTGGAAGAAGTGCAACCGCATCTGGGAGCAGCTGCTGGGTCGGCGGGAAGCGGGGCTGCTGATCTGCTCCATGCGGTCTCAGGTATTCATGCGGGTACAACGCAAAAGGAAATTTTGCGGGCTCTGCTCGAAAGCACTGCCGGCTACAGCGGGCGAGCAGCGCTGTTCGTGATCAAGTCGGGATCGGCGACGGGATGGCAAGGACGCGGGTTCGATAACAGCGAAGATATCAAGGATTTTTCCCTGGATGTCAGTGGCCGCGCGCCGGGCCGGGCTTTGCAATCGCGAGCCGCGGTCAGCGCAGGCGCGTCGGAAATGGATCCGCAATTCATTTCGCAATTCGGCGCTCCCGCCGAGGATTCCGTGCTGTTGCTTCCTCTGCGTTTGAAAGACAAAGTCGCGGCCTTGGTATATTGCGACGGGGGGACGAGTGGCGGCGGAAAGATGGAAGCTTCCGCACTCGAACTGCTGGTCGCGGCTACCAGTGCATGGCTCGAAGTGGCATCGCTGCGCAAGCAAGCGCTGAAAGAAGGCGCGGCCGAGGCGGGTGCGGGCGAAAAGTTCGAAGCTCCTCCGGTGCAAACCGTATCGTCCTTCTCCGATCCATTTGCGGGGCACGCGCCGAAGCATGCAGCGGCTCCGGTCGCAGTCGAGGAACCCGCGATGGCCGAGGTTGTGGCGGAAGTCGTGTCCGCACCGGCGGCGATGGCGGCTACGGCGGCGGCTCCAGCGACCGATGCATTTGCACACATGTCGCCGGAAGATGCGGACGTCCATCGCAAGGCGCAGCGTTTTGCCCGGCTCCTGATGGATGAGATCAAGCTCTACAACCAGGCAAAAGTGGCCGAAGGCCGCAAGCACAAAGATTTGTACGATCGGCTCAAGGAAGACATCGACAAGAGCCGCTCCACCTACCAGAAGCGCTATGGCAGCACCGCGGCGGCGAGCGCCGACTACCTGAGCAGCGAACTGATCCGCAGCCTGGCTGAGGATGATGTTTCGCTGCTGGGCCCGAACTTTCATCGCTGATTCTCGCGTACATTTTCGACTCCCACCCTTTGTATGGGCCGGTGGAATTGGATTCCTGCCAATCCGCGCGAGATCCTTCGCGGCCTTGGCGGCCGCTCAGGATGACGTCAAGTGATTCGACGAAGGGGCCTTGGCATTCTCGTCTCCCACCCTTTCGCACGGATGCGAAACAGTGGGGCGCTCTTTGCATGGGACCGGGGGAACTCCAGGAAGGCAAGTTCCGCCAAGTTACCTCTGGCATTGTTGGTCCGCGGCCCGCGGACTAGAGGCTTCAGCTGGGGCGTCTCCTGGTATGAAACGAGTGATTTCTTCCCCATTTGAACTCCAATAAAACAGGAGAGCGTTTTCCCGGGTCAAGATCGGATGATCCTGCCCCAAGGACCGGTAAGACCCTTTGGCGAAAAATCGCCAGAGCGCTCGCAACGAGTCAATGAGCGCTATGGCCTGTGGGTGTTGAAAAAGTCATGTCGATTAGCGGGATGAGATTCGACGGAAGCATGTTAGAAGAAAGCATCCGCCCATGCTCTGTTTGATTCTGATCGTCGGAGGCCTGCTGATCATGATGGGGCAACACGACCGCTCCGAAGCGCTGTTCTACTACTTCCGTCTGGAAGATCAGGTTCCTGAAACCCACCTGCTGCGGCTTATTGAAAAGCACATCAGCTTTGCTTTCGTACGCGAACAACTGAAAGGCAGCTACAGCGAGACCGGACGACCGTCGATCGATCCCGAGCTTCTGCTGCGCATTCTCTTGATCGGCTATCTGTACGGCATTAGCAGCGAGCGCAAACTGGTGGAGGAATTGCGCATGCACCTGGCGTGGCGCTGGTTCACCGGTCTGGGCTTCGATCAAGAGATCCCGCATCACTCGACTTTCTCCAAGAACCGTCATGGGCGGTTTCAGGAGTCGAAGCTGTTCGAGCAGTTGTTTGAACAAATCGTGCGCCAGTGTGTGGAAGTGGGATTGGTGCAGGGCAAGCACCTGTCGGTCGATGGCAGTTTCGTGGAAGCTAATGCTGCCAAGGAGAGCCGCATTCCACGGGAGCAGTTGGGGGAAACGGCGCAGGTCCATCACACCGTGCGCCAGTATCTGAAGGAACTGGAAGAGCAGAACCCGGTGGAAGAACCGGTGCATGAGCAAGACCAGGTGTCGACCACGGATCCCGATTCGACCTATGCCACGAAAGGTGGTACACCAGCGCGGATGGGGTACTACGACAACTATCTAGTGGACAATCACAGTTGCGTGATCGTCGGAGTGCAGGCCACGGCAGCGCGCATGAGCCGGGAAACCGTGGCCGCGCAAGACATGCTCAGCCGTTTCGCGCAATGGCAAGGACGAGAGCCGGAATCGGTGGCGGCCGATACGACCTACGGCAACGGCGAGTTCTTGCAATGGCTAGCCGATCGCAGCATCACTCCCTACATGCGGACCCGTGACAGTATCCATCGAAAAAGGAGCCCGTTCTTTGGCCCCGAGCGTTTCACCTACGAACCGGAAAACAATCGCTATATCTGTCCCGCCGGCAAGTTCCTCAACTACGGCGGCCGAGTTTATCGCAATCGAGCCTTCAACTACATCGGGACGCGAAAAAAGTGTGGCCCGTGCTCGCTCCGGCCACAATGCACCAGTGCTGCCTTCCGGGGTCTTATCATCCACCAGAACGAACCCGCCCGACAACGTGCGCGGGAGTTGCTCAACACGCCAGAGTTCGCCAAAGCACAGCGGCAAAGAAAAAAGGTGGAAGCCTTGTTCGCGGAACTGAAGAATCAGATCGGATTGCGGCGCTTGCGTCTGCGGAGACTCAGATTCGTGCGCGAGCAGTTCTTCCTGGCAGCAGCGGCGCAGAACATCAAGCGACTGATGCGATTCCTCAGTCAACCGACAACGCCGGTTCTAACAGCCACCAGTTAGTCAAACGGAGACAACAAAACCGGAATGGCATACTCCCCGATGAAAAAGCATTCCGTCGAGGGACTTTTTCAACACCCACATCTGTTTACGTCACTTGAGAAACCACGCGGTTGACTCCCCGGACCGCGCGGAGGGACAATCGGTGCCTGTTCGAGGAGGTCCTTATGAAACGCCCTCAGCTGGCTCGCAAGACAGCGAACCTTTCCGATTCAGTCCAAAAGCGGCTTAATATGTATGCGCTTGCGGCAAGCGCAGCCGGAGTACTGGCGTTGGCGCCGTTTGCTGGGGCCAAAATCGTTTACACTCCGGCGCATCGGCACCTTCCACTTAACAAGGACTCCTTTCTCGATCTGAATCACGACGGCTCCAACGATTTCGTGTTCCACTTTCATTTCCGTAAGACATCGAATCGCATGTTTAACGTAGACCTCAATGTCGAGGGCGTTAGGCCGGGCAACTCAATTGTGTGGCTTCATTCGACTATGCATGAAGGGGGATCGTGTGCTGTTCCATTGACCAAGGGGCAGAAAGTCGGGCCCAAAGGGGCGTTTATCCAGGGACCCGGCACCATGTTCGACACTTATGCTAATACTTCTTTTCGGACCACTTACTGTGCATGGCAACATGTGAAGAACGGGCAAGCCTACCTCGGCTTGAAATTCTCCATAAAAGGCAAGATCCACTATGGTTGGGCGCGGCTCGGAAATGTCTTTGGGGGCCCGAATCCCGCTGCTGAGCTAACAGGCTACGCCTACGAGACGATCCCCAACAAGCCGATCATCACCGGAAAGACCAAAGGACCGGATGGCAGCAACGTCGAAGAGCCGAATGCGTCTCTAGCCGCACCCACTCCCAAGCCAGCCACAATAGGCATGTTGGCTTTGGGATCGCCCGCTCTCTCCATCTGGCGGCGGGAGCATCCCGTCGGCGCGAACGCGAAATCGAACTAGCCTGGGCAGCAAGCTTCAGATATTTGTCCAGCGTCGTTCCTAGTCGGGGCTTGGATGATTGTTGCAAATTCTCGATTCGCTCATTGACCGAGCGTCTCTGGTCAGTTTTCGCTTGACAGGGTTGGTGGGAAATCGCTATCGTTAAGACCGTTTCGCAATGTATGTAAGCCGATTGTGTTAGTAGGGTATAAAGACTCCCCGCCAAACTGCCCTATGCCATTGGTGAACAATTTTCGAGGAGGAATTGCATGGATCGCACGAAGAGTCTGATTGCCGCTGCTGGATGTTTGCTGATTGGGCTAGGAGCAGTTGCGCAACAATCATCTACCGCGCCCGCGAGCAGCGCGCCGACGAATGTGAGCACGGTTCGGGGTTGTCTGACCGGCCAACGTGGAAACTATATCGTGGTCGAGGACAAGACTGGCCTGGTTTATGTGCTGAAAGGCGTCGGCAACAAACTCGACAAGCAACTGCATCACGAAGTTGAGGTAAAGGGCAAAGTGCTTTCCGGGACAATCAAGACAGGGGTAAATCCGGACAAGGCAGGCAGCAATCCGAGCGATACTGAACACGGGGTTGACGGGGTGCCGTTCCAGATAGCCAAGGTGCAGACCGACGTTCGTACGGTCACGAAGAGCTGCAAGGCGGCGGATCAGCAGTAAGATCTCGCCCAATCACTGAAGACATAGGCGCTACTGGCCTGTCGCGGTGAGTTCGTTAACGGTCCGCGGAATCCCTCAGAGGCTAAAGCCCGCGTCATGATCAGCTCCGGGCGGCACGGCTGAAGCCGTGCCCTTCCCCAAAGCAAATAAACCGATAGCCCGCTTAGTAATGATTGTTCTGCGACAGGCCACTAGGAAAGGTGGAAAACTCGATCGGCGCCCAGCACCAGGCCAAGAGTTACTGCAGCGATCACGATTTCTCCGACGGCTCCCACGATGAAGGGACGCAATCCCTGCTTCCTCATTTCGGCCAGATTGGTGCGGAGTCCTACGCCGGCAAATGTGAGCAAGAATGCCCAGCGGGATAAATTCCCCAGGCTGCCGATCTGTTGCTTGCTGAAAACACCTAGCGTGGCCAAGAGCGAGATCAGCAGGAATCCAAGAACGAACTTGGGAAACTTCTGCCACAGAAACAAAGCCTTGTTGTGGACGACATGAGCCTGTCCTTTACTGGCCCAATAGATCGCGTAGCCGAGAACGACAAAGCCGATCATAGCGTTTCTAGCGGTCTTGGCCAAAACTGCGATCTTGCCGGCGGCGTCGGAGTACAGAGCACCGGCGGCCACAGCTTCGGCAGTGTTATCGACGGCCAATCCACTCCACAGCCCGTAGGCGTGGTTGCTCATGCCCAGAAGATGGCCGATAAAGGGAAAGGTGAAGAGCGCGATCGCTCCCAGAGCCAAAATAGCGGCGATGGCGAGGGATGAATCTTCGTCGTCGGCGTCGATCGCGCCTTTGGCGGCGATGATGGCGGAGACGCCGCAGATTGAGGATCCCACGGCGAGAAGCGTGGTCAGTTTTGGACTGAGCTTGAATGCACGTGCTAGAGCTGTCATGAGCGCGATGGCAACTGCGAGTTCAATCACCACCAGCGTGAGACTCAGGCCTCCCAGTTTGATTACGTCGCCCAATAGAAAACGCGCGCCCAAGAGGACGATGCCCAGCTTCAGCCAGAATTCGTAGGTGGCGATGCCGGCCTTAAACAGCTCGGGGATGCGAACCGTGTTCGATATGGCAAGCCCGATAAGGATGGCCCACAACACATACTCGATATTTGGCAGGCTGAGGTGATGGCTCTTGCCGTAGCGGGAAATCGATTGTTCGATGAACTTGCCGGCGTATCCGATGGCTGCCAACAGGATGACGCCCGGAATAAAGCTTAAAAGACGCGATGAGAGAGTGGTTGACGGCGGTTGCTCAATAGCGACGGAAGCACTCATACGATTCCCCTTGCGGATGAAGTCGGACTACCATGGAATTTTCGGAATGATGTTCAAGCGAACCAACAGGGCCAGCAGAAGTGCAAGACCAACTGCCCATCCATCAGGTGATAGCTTGAATTTGCCAGCGCTCATCTAGTTTCCTCCAAATCGACTTGCAGAAACTCGGGACAAAGCCGCTGGCTTTTCTGCTCACCAGAAGCCTCGTCGCCGAAGGTCGTAACCAAGAACTGACGCTCTCCGGTCGATTGCAGAAACCCGCCAGCCAGCCAAAGCTGTGAGGCCTTGGCTGACCGACGGCCCCAGGGCTGGAGCGTCTTTCAGGCCCCGAGCTGAAGTTGCCTCAAGCTCAATCCGCCCAGGCTCAAACTGCCGCCTAGAAGGTGTAAATCAGGTCGAATTGCAGGCGGTTCAAGTACGGCTCCTGCTCTCCGGCCTTGGAGATGGTCGCAAGGCTGTTGTAGTTGTTGAACAGAGCCGCATTGTTTTCCAGATAGGTGTTGAGAACGCGCCCACGCCACCAGGTAAAGCTGGCGAGGGTGTTGGCACGCAACTTCCACAGAGCGTAGAAGCGGTTCTGCAGAATGTTGGTGGGAGCTCTCTGATCGCTTTCGACAAAGGACGCGATGGCGGCATCCTGTTCTTCGCGGTTCCACGCGTAGCCTACTTGAATGTCGTTCTTGTTCTTGACCTGGCCCACGCTGGCATCAAACCCGTACTCTTTGTTTTGACTGCCCAAGTTCCTCAGCACAGCGCCCTTGGTGCCCAGAGGATGATTCTCCGCATCGAGGTTATCGAGGAATTCAAGCAACACGTTGATTGGCAAGCGCCGCAATCCGGTCTGGATCTGGTTGGGGATAATGAAATCCGCGTAATTGTAGCCGGAGTAGAAATGGACCACCCCTTTGGAATCCACATAGGTGGCGTTGGTCATGCCGTTCGGCGCAAACACGCAGGGCGGGAACGCGGGAAAGCTTGTGCCCCTGGCGCAACCCGATCCTTCGCCGGGCACCGGAATCCCAGTGATTGGAGCGGGAGCGGTGCCACCTGTGGGCGTGGGAGGCTGGTAACCGGTGGTGGTGGCTCCCGTTGTGAATGCGCTTGCAGACAAAATCGCATCCGGTCGGTTCCACTTCAGGGTCAGGAATGAAGGTGTAATGGTCCAGGGTCCGAATACGAGCCGGCCAGCTATCTGCATGCCTAAGGTATAGGAATCCTCGGAAGGAATTCCTGGCTTTCCGTTGGCTTGGTTGTAGAGCAGTTCGATGCCTTGGATGTTTATATTCTGCAACGGCCCGGAGAAATCGAAGGAAGCTTTTTCGTCGAAGCCTTCCGGGTTCAGATCGGGATCGAACGTGACCGAAGTGCGTTGCCAAGGATAGGCGAACTTTCCACCGGTGAGAGAAAGCCAGTGATGGGCGACGGGATTGTAGATGATGAATCCGCGATCCAACGCGATCGTCTTGCGATCGAAGTCGCTGCTCAGGCTCTCGTTGGTCGTGGTCGGATTGCCTATCGCGCCAGTGGCCAAGGCGAATCCGGCGATGAAGTCTTCATTGAGCTGACCATCCACGCCGAAGCGCACCCGAATACGTGCGAGGTTGTCGTCGGGAATGCCCTGCTGGAAGTAGGATTCACCGCGGATTCGAACGTCGCCGCTGAGCCGGAAGCGTCCGACCAGAGCTTCCAGTGCGCTCAACTGCTTGCCTGTGTCCTGGGCCTTCGTATCCACGACGGCCAGGGCGCTCTGAACTTGCGCTACGTTGGTCGTAGCCTGAGTCGCCAAGCTTTGTGCCTGGGTGGCGGATTGCTGGGCTTGCGCCGCAGCGCTCTGCGCCTGGTCTACGCCTGTTGCCGCTTTTTGCGCGGCGGCGTTGGCCTGCTGCGTGGCATCCAGCAATTGCTGGAGCTGTGACCTCAACTGATCCACTAACTGGTTCTGCTGTTGGATTTGCTGCTGCTGCGCGGAGACCGCATCTTTCAACTCCTGGACTTCCCTGGCCGTGACAGGGGCGGGCTTGGCCGGGGTGCGCTTCTTCGGCGGAGTTGCAGCCGGGTCAGCGGTTTGGGCGGATACGAGGCCGGTTAATGGGATCATCATGATTATCATGATGGACATTATAGGGATGGACCACCACTTCTTTCCTGCTTTCATTTGTCGACGCTCCTATTGTTTTCGACTCGCGGGAGTCGCGTGCTTTACACCACAGAATTTCACTACTGACCAACCGGGGCTAACCTAAGCCGGCGCCGCCCCACTTCCACTGCAGCCGGCGTTCCGTGGTCTCGAGGACCAACCATTCACGATGTAATCGATTGTGATAGTCGGGATCAGGCTCATCATCTGCAAACGCCCTAAACTTCATCGGCTCTTATTCGTCTTTGCCCCGGCTCGGATTCCCGTGAACCACCATGGGCAGAACGCTCAAGGGATCACCCTTTTTCTTTCGCTTGCCGGACCTGGACGACTCCGCGCCTTTGCCATTGACGATGTCGGCCAGGGTCGTATGTTCCAGGATCTTGGCTGCGGCGTCGCGCACGGCGAGGAAGACTTGATAGAGGGCGCGATGTTCGTCATCGCGATTAATCAAAGTGCGCAACTGCTCGGCGTCTCCGAAGGGCGCGAGCGGGCCGTCAATCAGGCGGATAATCTCGCTCAGATGGATCTCCGCGGGCGCCCGGCGCAATTGGTAACCGCCTTTGGCTCCGCGCACGCTCTCGACCATGCGCGCGTTCTTGAGCTCCAGGAGAATCAGTTCCAGGAACTTTTCTGGCAGCCCTTCTTCGTAGGCAATGTCGCGGATGCGAATTGCGCCTTGGTTGTAGTGGCGGGACAGCATCATCATGGCCTGCAGTGCGTACAAACCTTTTTGCGAGATCTTCATAGAGCTCCAAAGTATGCCATAAACTCTATGATTGTAATAGAGTTTATTGGCATGACCGGAGTTAGCAAGCGGAATGCCAGCATTGCTTTGCGGGCAAAATCCCACTAACTCACGTTTTATTAATGTTTTACAGAAGTATTCTTCCCGTGGACGCGGTCACTTCGGGATGCATGCGGTTGCAGTTTGGCAGAAGATTTTCCGACCCGGGCTTTCGCAAGGCGCCAGCAGCCCAGTTCTGAATCGCTAGCAGAGTTACTCCCGCCCATCCTACACGAGCGTAGACGCCTGCTAGAGTTCGACTTTTCTTAAGCGCAGCGAATTGGCGATCACCGATACCGAGCTGAAGCTCATGGCCGTGGCGGCGAGGATTGGACTCAGCAACAGACCGGAGAATGGATAGAGCACGCCGGCGGCGATCGGCACACCAAGCAAGTTGTAGATGAAGGCGAAGAACAGATTCTGGCGGATGTTGCCCATCGTGGCCTGACTCAGCTTTCGCGCGCGAACGATGCCAGCCAGATCCCCCTTGACTAAAGTCACACCCGCGCTTTCCATGGCGACGTCGGTTCCGGTGCCCATCGCGATCCCCACGTCGGCTTGCGCCAGCGCCGGGGCGTCGTTGATGCCATCGCCTGCCATGGCGACGATGCGCCCTTGCTTTTGCAAGCGGCGGACTGCGTCCGACTTTTTGTCCGGCAGGATTTCGGCTTCGAACTCGTCAATGCCAAGCTTGGCGGCTACGGCTTCCGCTGTGCCGCGGCTATCGCCGGTGAGCATCACGATGCGCAGTCCTGCAGCCTTGAGATCGCGAAGCGCCTGCGGAGTGGATGGCTTGATGGGATCGGCAATGCCAATCAATCCCGCTGGCTGGCCGTCTATTGCGACGAAGATTACAGTCTGGCCGTTGCGGCGAAGATCTGCCGCGTTGTTCTTCAGAGGATCGATGGATATGCCCGTCTGCTGAAAGAATTGTTGGTTGCCGGCGGATACAGTTTTTCCATCCACCCGGCCGCTGATTCCGAGTCCAGTGCGGGATTGAAAGTCTGAGGCGCTGCTCAAGGTTATCTTGTTCTGCTTGGCGGCAGCCACAATTGCCGAGCCAAGCGGATGCTCACTTCCCTGCTCCAGGCTCGCTGCCAGCCGAACCAGTTCGCTTTCATTTCCGCCGGAAACAGCGACCACGGATTCGACTGTAGGTTTGCCTTCAGTCAACGTGCCAGTCTTGTCGAAAACCAGGGTGTTTATCTTTTCGAGAATCTCCAGAGCCTCAGCGTTCTTGATAAGAACGCCGGCGCGGGCGCCGCGTCCGGTTCCGACCATGATCGCCATGGGGGTGGCAAGCCCCAAAGCGCACGGACACGCGATGATGAGCACAGCGACGGCGTTGACCAAGGCGTGGGCCAGACGCGGTTCGGGGCCGAAGAAACTCCACACGATGAACGTCAGCACCGCGATGGCAATAACCGCGGGGACAAACCACGCGGCCACGCGGTCGGCCAAGCGCTGAATGGGAGCCCGGCTGCGCTGCGCCTGGCTAACCATTTGGACAATGCGCGCCAGCAAAGTTTCGCTGCCCACGTGCTCGGCTCGCATGATGAACGAGCCCGTAGTGTTCACGGTCGCACCGATCACTGGACTGCCCGGTTCTTTCACAACAGGGATGGACTCGCCCGTGATCATCGACTCGTCGACCGAACTGATCCCCTCGAGGACTACGCCGTCGACAGGGATTTGTTCGCCTGGACGAACCCGCAAGCGGTCGCCGGATTTTACCTGATCCAAAGGAATGTCATGTTCCGTGCCATCGCGGAGAATTCGCGCGGTCTTGGGGCTGAGATTGAGCAGAGCGCGAATAGCAGCGCCAGTGCGGCTGCGGGCGCGGAGCTCGAGTACCTGGCCGAGAAGGACGAGGGTCACGATGGCGGCGGCGGCTTCGTAGTAGACGGGAGGCGTGCCGCTCATATCGCGGAATGACAGTGGAAATAATCCGGGGAGGACGGTGGCGGTGAGGCTGAAAAGGTAGGCCACCCCGGTGCCCATGGCGATGAGGGTGAACATATTTGTCGACCGATTGAGGATCGAAGTCCAGCCGCGCTGAAAGAACGGCCAACCGCCCCAGAGAACAACCGGCGTGGCCAGGAGCATTTCGATCCAAGTCAACCAGCCCTTCGGCAGCGCGTGCTCAACCGGCATACCAGGCAACATGTCAACCATCGCAATCGCCAGCAGCGGGACGGTGAGAATCAGGCTGATCCAGAAGCGCCGCGTCATGTCGCGCAATTCCGGATTTTCTTCTTCGATCGCGGTGACGGTGCGGGGTTCAAGGGCCATGCCGCAGATAGGGCATGATCCCGGACCGGGCCGCACGATTTCGGGATGCATGGGGCAGGTATATTCGGTGCGCATCGTGGCTAACGGAGTCTCGGGCTCGAGCGCCATGCCGCAACTGGGACAGGGCCCCGGCTTGCTGGCGCGAACTTGGGGGCACATTGGGCAAACGTAGTTTGCGTGGTCTGCGAGTGGCCGATTGGCCGACGGTTGATTTGCAGAATGATTTACGGAGGAGGCCTGCTGGGCCGGGGTTGGCCGAATAGCCGGCGCGCCCAGCGTGATCGGACTGGAAGAATTCACACGCGCAGGCTGAGTCAGATATTTTTCCGGATCGGCTTTGAACTTTTCAGCGCACCCAGCACAACAGAAGTAGTGAGACTTCCCGGCATGTTCGAGGCGGTGCTTGGCCGTCGCGGGACTTACGTTCATGCCGCACACTGGATCTTTCACGGCCGTCGCGGAGTTAGACGTTTCTTGTTTCATGCCTGCGCCAGACCTTGGTGAGCTGCTTCCCGAACGAGGCGTCCGGGCCGTGCGTATCGTGCTTCGATCTCCCCTCGAGTTTTTCGCCGGACGCTAAATAGATTCCGGTCCCCGACCCTTCGACTCATCCTGCCTCAATCCCAACTATGCCGATTGTTGTATCTTAAAGGAAGGAGCGAACGACCGCATGACACAACTGGAAGTCGCCTACCGTTACGGTTCTGCGCCGGGAGAAGCGGAGATGCGTGCTCTGGATAGCGTGCGCGAAGTCTATGGCATCCGCCGGATGAGATTTGATCCCAAGGAGCGAATTGTGCGTGTGGAATTTGACGCGTCACGGCTCAAAGAGCCGGTGATTGCCGGCTTGCTGCGGCAAGCGGGATTGGACGTGCAGGAAAGGCTCGTCTTGGCATGAGACGCGACGGCACGAGCGCAGCGGCCACGCGGCAGTTTGGGGAGGGCTGCCGTCGGCCAGGTGAAACTCGGTAGAAGGGAAAATGCAAGGGGCGTCCAAGAAAACCTCTGGCCGAAGTTTATCTTCAAGGGCGCCCCGTTGCGCGCCACTTCGTCTGCCGAACATTGTAGCACCCGATTTGCCAATTCCAAGGGGCTGAAATACAAGGCTGGTGGCCGAAGGGCACCGCGTAGGAATTGCCGTTGGCGAGAAAGATTTACGTTCGTGCTGACGCAGGCATGGATCGTGCCAGAAGCCTGTTGAAATCGGGAGAAAGAAAATATTTAGGCCAGCCTAAGGTGATTACTGTATGGAAGAACTTCCGCCAGACGCCTTCATCAACCAGGAAGTTTCCGTTATAATCGAATCTCCGCCGGTGGTAACGTGTCGCGCCCGTAGCTCAGCTGGATAGAGCATTTGGCTACGAACCAAAGGGTCGGGAGTTCGAATCTCTCCGGGCGCACCATTTACCCTCAGATCCTTCGCTGGCGCTCAGGATTTCGGCTGCGGACTCCCGCTTCGCTCACGCCCGCAAGAACGCCTCAAGTTCGAATCTCTCCGAGCACACCATCTTTTTGGAACCCGGTTCACCCCAAAAACAAAACGTCCCAGACTTTACAGTCATGGGACGAATCGCTCGAACAGGTTCCTCCCCCGAGAAACTGTTCGCGGTCAGAGTAGCGTGCGAGCGGAGGGATGGGAATGGCACGAATGGGCTATACCGGCGGCGGCGGATTGCCGGGCAGGCAAATTCTAGCCAGGCCCGCACGGGCGCGGACGCCCGCGCCTACACCAACGCAAGAATGCCCGTAATCCTCTCGAATTACGGGCGTTTTTACTTGCCGCTTAGACAGCTTGAACGTTCTCAGCTTGCCAGCCCTTGGGGCCTTTGGTGACGTCGAACTGCACGGCTTGGCCTTCTTGCAGGCTGCGGAAACCGCCCGCCTGAATCGCCGAGAAGTGCACGAAGACGTCTTCGCCATTTTGACGGCTGATGAAGCCATAGCCCTTGGCGTCGTTAAACCACTTTACTGTTCCTGTTTCTGCCATTGTTGTGTACCTTTTTCTATTTTTGGATTGTGCTGAGAAGATTCGCTGCTAGTGAGAGGAGGTGACGCTGGTTGGCGTGCCGACTTTCAGTTGCGTATGAGTCAAACTTAGCTGACCTTCATTATACACGTTAAGCTCGGAATGCGGCAAAATATTGCAATGCTTTCAGTTTGAGGCGGTTAAACTTTGGTTTTCGATTCCGGCATGCCGACGACCACCGTGCGTCGGCGCGGCAGTTCTTCGTCGTGGATCTCTGCCACAAATTGCAGGTCGAGGCCGAGACGCGCGCTCTCCTGGCGCGCCACATCGTTGAAAAAGTAAACGATGTCTCCGCCAAATCGATCTTTGGCGCGGCGGCGCTCCTCGAGGTCAAACGGGCTGGCGGAGTACACTTTCAGGTCTCGCGCCTCGCTCAAAACGGCGCTGAGCCGGCGCTGGAAGTCGAGCCCTCCCTGCCGCACTTGCGCCATAGTCAAAGCGACAACATAGTAGGACATAAGTCGAAAACGAGCATGGCAGGAAGATGCCCGGCGTGTCCAGCGCGGGCTGAAAAATCGAGCATCACGAAAGTCCGGAGCTTGAATCTCGAGCGCGACATGGGTGCTCCGGACCTGATACGCTTATTTCCTGCCCGAAACGCGGACCCGTAGCTCAACTGGATAGAGCACTGCGCTTCGAACGCAGGGGTTGGGAGTTCAAGTCTCTCCGGGTCCGCCAGTCTGAGACGTCGCAAGCGACAGTCTCCACAGTTATCCAGTGATCCGTCTCCGCCAGACCGATAACCCAGAGGCAGGTGCTCTCTCTTACAATGCTAGAGTGAAAACCTGGGACGTGATCGTTGTAGGCGGCGGCATCATCGGACTCTCGCTCTCGATTGCTCTGCACAAGCGGGGCTTGCGAGTTCTGGTGGTGGAACGCGGCGAACCCGGCCGCGAAGCCTCTCACGCTGCGGCCGGCATGCTGGCCGACTGCCCGCTTGAGACTCCGGCTCCGCTGCAAGCATTGGCCACAGCGAGTGCGCGAATGTATCCCGAGTTTGTTCATGAGTTGCAGGACGAATCGGGAATGAAGATTGACCTGCGGGATCAAGGCACGCTCTTGTTTGCTCCGGAGCACGCTGAGTTTTGCGCACAAAATCCCCTGCCCGCGCCTCTTGCCGAACTCGAACCTGCGCTGGCTGAAATCGAAAGTCCAGTCGCCTATCTGAAAGAACGAAGCGTCGATCCGCGCGCTCTGGTCGCGGCAGCATTAAAGGCGGCGAAACATCGCGGAGTGGATATCTCTTCCGGCACGACCGCGATCGATTTGCTTTTGTCAGATGGGCAGGTGAGCGGAGTCAGCACCGATCGAACCCATTACGGTGCGCCCTGTGTGGTGAATTGCGCGGGCGCGTGGGCGGGGAGTTTCTCTGCGCATCGCTTCCCTACTCGCCCGGTCAAGGGACAGATGCTGGCCGTGGCCTGCGCCCGGCACGAGGTCGTGCGGCACGTCATCCGCGCTCCCGAGGTTTACCTGGTGCCGCGCAGCGACGGACGAATTCTGATTGGCTCCACGCTCGAAGAAGCTGGATTCGACAAACGAACCGACGCAGACACCATTCAATGCCTGCATCGGGCTGCGATTCGCCTGGTTCCAGCGCTCGAACAAGCGCGGGTTCTGGAAGCGT
Source organism: uncultured Acidobacteriota bacterium (assembly GCA_963762385.1). Taxonomy (GTDB): domain Bacteria; phylum Acidobacteriota; class Terriglobia; order Terriglobales; family Acidobacteriaceae; genus JABDBE01. The sequence continues at coordinate 416,748 of CAVXKN010000006.1, forward strand.
GGGCCGGACTCAGGCCAGGAACTCCAGATGATCTACCCATCCTTGGCGCGACCAGCACGCCTGGATATTTTGTGGCCACCGGGCACTTTCGCGATGGGATTTTGCTCACGCCCGTGACGGCGCATGTCATGGCGCAAGTCATCACAGGCGCGAAACCAGAATACGAAATTTTAGCGTTCTCGCCATTGCGATTTCAGAACTGAAGATCCGCTTTTACTTGCTTTGCTGATTCAGCCCATCCAGTGCTTTCCGCGCTTCTGCAAGTTTCGGGTCGAGCCTAATCGCCTCCTTATAAATCGACTCAGCTTCCGTCGTATGGCCCTCCTGCTGCAGCGCCTGACCCAGCCGGAAATAAGTTTCGCCCGAGGGAGATTCGGCGAGATTTCGCATGGCGTCGGAGACTTCGACTTTCGCTAACCCCTCCTTCGCATCGGAACGCTGCGGATCGATTTGCAACGCCGCCTGGTAACTGGCCCGCGCCTTGGCATAGTCTCCGACTTGGCTATAAAGCCGGCCGAGCGTTGCGTAAGCCGCGACCCGCATGTTGGAACCGGATACCAAAGGAATCGCCGTTTCGTACTCGGCAATCGCATCCCGCGGACGATCGCTCAGCACGAGATCACCGGCCAGATTCATATGCCCACCCGGATCGTGCGGCCTGAGCTGGACTGCCCTCTGGAAATGCGGCAAAGCCTCTTGATAACGGTCTGCCGCCAGCAGTGCCGCGCCCAGGTTTTGCTCGCCGAGAAAATTGTCTTTTGTGACCTCGACGCTGTGCGCCCACAAATCGACAGCGCTCCGCCAATATCGGAGCTGGTCGGAGGTAAAGAGCACGAAAATGCCCAGGACGACCGCAGCCGTCTTGGCCCGCGTGCGGAAACTGATTTGCCGCATGTCGGCCAAATCAGCAGCGCCCCACACCACCATCAGGAAAATTCCAATCAGCGGAATGTACGCGTAGCGATCGGCAATCGCTTGCTCGCCAACCTGAACAAGTCCAATCACCGGCACTAAGGTGCCCAGAAACCAGAGCCATCCGGTGATAAGGTATGGCCGGGTGGCCCGCTGCCACCACACCAGCGTGCTGACGAAGAGCAAGAACAACGCGGCCAGCCCTAGTTGCCACACGGTGAGCGTGGATCCAGGGTGGGGATAGAACACCGCCAGCCACGCCGGCCAGAACGCTTTCCACACATACAGCGCGTAAGCGTAGACCGCATTTTCCAGACGCACCCCGAGGGGTAGCACCAGATGCATGGCCCCGCCCGAGCGCTGCGCGAAAATAGTGACCGCGCTCGCGGCCGCAGATAGCGCCAGCAGCGGCAACTTTTCCAGGATGAGCCGCGACAGCGGAGCCTGCCGCACAGGCAATGCAATTTCAGCACTCGACTGCTCCCATCCCGCAATTCGTTGTAACGGCCAGAAATCGAGCAGCAAGAGCACACAAGGCAGAGTGACGACCATGGGCTTCGAAGCCAGCCCGAGAACGAATAGTGCGGTTACCGCGAGGTAACGTTTGATGTCCGGCTTAAGTGCGTACCAGCCGTAAGCGCCGAGCGTGAGCAGAAAGAAAAACGTGCTGAGGACATTTTTGCGTTCCGCAATCCACGCCACCGACTCCACATTCATAGGATGAACCGCGAACAGCGCTGCCACCAGGAAGCTGCGTCCCGGAGCGCGGGTTGCATAGGCGAGCAGGAGGAACAGCATCATGACGTTCAGTACATGAAGCAGCACGTTGGTGAAGTGATGCCCGTGAGGATCCAGACCGTACAGTGTGCAATCCAGCGCGTGGGAAAACCAGGTCACCGGGTGCCAGTTTGTATCCGTCGAGGTCAAAGCCCAGCGGACGGTCGGCCAAACCAAGCCAGCTTGCACGTGTAGATTGTTGGTGACGTAGTTATCGTCGTCGTAGTTGAAGATGAAAGGATGCCCAACGGCGGGAGCGTAAAGAGCGAAGGTCGCCACTGCCAGCAAAAGGCAAATGGCAAAGTTTCTCTTCCGGGTCGAAGCCCTCACAACGCGTTGAATTTTTTGTCGAACATCAAGTCGTCCGGGTGCGATCAGTTCTCGTCCTTTGTTCGATCGTTCGCTGCCCGATTTCGCCCTAACAGACATGATGGACCCGGAAACAAATGTGCTCCCTTGCGAACGGCCAGCAGATGAGATTGTACCTTGCATGCATTCTTTCGCGGGAAAACGCGCCTCGACCAGTCCAAGCGATCGCATCCTGCCGGGTTCCGCGAGGCGAATTTCTTCCCTTTACAACTTCTGACCCTGACGCTCGTAGCCGACGCATTGAAGTACAGGCAGGCGAGGATACTTGGCAAAGCTCGGGTCGCTGTCTGAAAGTTTGCAGCGATAAAACGTCGATCCTCGCGCTGATTGGATTCGCTGCGCGTGCCCGCAGTCGAAACATAAGCCGACCCACCGTTTCTGATCCCTTATGTCTGTGGCTTCCGTCACATCCTGCAGGATAGCGCACTGCGAAACTCGGGCCGCCGCTTCAGGTATACTTATCCGTTTCCTAGGTATTCCTACAGAGATCAATCGAAAGAAAGGGACACGTCTATGGCTTCCCCGGCAGTGGATTACGCTCGCTCGAATCAGCAGCGATTCTTAAACGAACTCAAAGATTTGCTACGCATCCCCAGCATCAGCACCCTGGAGGAGCACAAGTCCGACGTGCAGAAGGCCGCCGACGTAGTGGCAAGCGAACTCCGGCGAATTGGCATGGAGCACGTGGAATTGATCCCGACCAAAGGCCATCCGCTGATTTACGCCGACTGGCTGCACGCTCCTGGGAAGCCGACTGTGCTCTGCTATGCGCATTACGATGTGCAACCGCCCGATCCGCTGGACGAATGGATCAGCCCGCCCTTTGAGCCGACCGAGCGCAACAACAATATTTATGCCCGCGGCGCAGTCGACGACAAAGGCCAGCTTTGGATGGAGATCAAGGCCATCGAAGCCCTGATGAAAGGCCACGGCGGCAAGCTGCCGTTAAATGTGAAGTTCATCATCGAGGGCGAAGAGGAAGTTGGCGGGGAGTCGATTGCCGAATACGTGCGCAAGCAAAAAAGTAAGCTGAAGGCCGATTTCGCGCTGGTTTGCGATACCGAACTGTTTGCACCCGATCTTCCGACTCTGTGCGTTGGGCTGCGCGGACTGGTGTACACGGAAATCGAGGCATTTGGTGCGAAGAGCGATCTGCACTCCGGCATGTACGGTGGCGCCGCGCCCAATCCTTTCTTTGCACTCATTGAAATCATCAGCAAGCTGAAGGACGCGAAAGGCAAAGTCCTGATTCCCGGCTTCTACAAAAATGTGAAAGCCCCGACAGCAGCCGAGTTGAAAGCCTGGAAACGGCTGCCATTCAACGAAGAGCACTATCGCAAAACCGAAGTCGGTTCTAAAGTGCTGACCGGGGAGCCGCGCTACTCGGTGCTCTATCGCACCTGGGCGCGTCCGACGCTCGAAGTCCACGGCATGCCCGGCGGATTCACCGCGCCCGGCGCTAAGACCGTGATCCCAGCGAAGGCATCGGCGAAGGTTTCCATGCGCTTGGTGCCAAACCAGGATCCCGACGACATCCTAAAGCGCTACACCGCCTTCGTGAAAAAGCTCACGCCGAAGGGCATCGAAACCAAAATCAAAGTTTGGAGCAAAGGTCCGGCCTGCGTGGTGGGCACGGACAACAAATACGTGAAAGCCTCCACCGAGGCCATGCACGATGTTTTCAAGAAAGACACGGTCTTCATCCGCTCCGGCGGCTCGATTCCCATCGTGACCGATTTTCAGGATGTGCTGAAGATTCCCAGCGTGATGATGGGCTTCGGCCTGCCCGACGACAACCTGCACGCTCCCAACGAGAAGTTCCACATCCCTAATTTCCATCGCGGGATCGAATCGATTTGTCTGTTCTTCGAGAAGCTAGGCGAATAACAGTCGTCAGAGAAACTAGTGTGAGGCTGGATCTTCGACCGGGCCAGTCCGAGCGGAATGATGGGTAGTGGGCTGTTCGAAACAGCCCAGTACCGAATCAAGTTAGCCTTTTTTCCACCGCGGCGCGACGGTGATATCATAATTTCATAGCGCCGAGAAATGTCACGTTTACCGCTATCAAAACCGTGGAGAAACCGGCTAGGGTGAAGTTCAAGACCAAGTCAGGCGAAACGGTCTCCTTCCGGGCGGTCAAGACGTTCAAAAAAGAGGAGCCTGTTCATTTCCGCGCCAAGAAGAAATGAAGCGCGTCTATCTCGACAGCAATGTTCTAATTGCCTATCACTCGCTGGACAAAGCGGAAGAAACCAAAAAGAGGACGTTGTCGCTAGTTGACAGCAACTCAAGGGCGAGAAGCCGCGTGGGCAACAATTTCCCGCCATTCCTTAATGTTGTCTAAACTCATTTGTTTCGCACGACCTCCAAACGAGCTAGACTGCAGAAGATAGTTTAGGCTGGGCCTCCGATCTTTGTGATTAAATTGTCGAAGAGCGTCCTTAAAGACCTCGTATGCCAGCATATCGGCAGGCTGCAAAGGAAGGCAGTCTTCCCAGCCCATTGGCGCAATTGTTGAGAATAGATATTTTCCTCTGAACGTGGGGTCGTTCATCATAACGTTGAACCCATCCAAGTAGGCGCCGCCATAATCACAGCGTTCGTGAAACAGCACGTACCTAACTTGTTTCACGTGACCTAGGGCCCTTTTTGCGTCCTCGTATTGTGCATTCATTTCCAGCATGATGAACTTGAGCAGTTCTTTATAGCAATACGGAAGCGGGTTGCCTTCGATATGAAACTCTTTGACGAACTCCCTTAATGGAAGGCTGTAAGCCATGGTGGTTATCCAAGCCCGCCCACGACTCAGGGTTCCCATGAGCTTAACAGCCAATTCGTCGCGTTCCTCCTTGCTCCATCCCTCAAATTCATGATCTCGGGAATTCGCATGACTGGCATGATAACGAGATAATTCCGGCCGTCCTTCTTTCCGTAGAGATTTATTCTTTGCCTTAAGACAGTTCCTCCATTGTCTAACAATCTCGCCCCATCCGGATGGGTCGCTAATGGAGCAACAAAGCGTAAACACATCCTTGTCGTAACTTTCATCAAAATACCCGCGAAAGATCACAAACGAACTCCTATATGACGCAAAAAACGCCCCGGCAAACTCACCGAGTCAACTATATTGGTGCCAATATCTTGACATTCATTCATCCCATGTCGAACTCGCCAGTCCCTAACAACATTGTCTTCCCTCGCCGTTTGCGCTAGTCTTATTCCGCTCTCGCGATTCTTCCCTTCCTTCCTCTAACCACACCCATTTCCCACGCTAATGCTGCATTGTGTGTGCAAAATGACGTGGTTGTGCAAAAGGCTACCCTATATATGGTGTTTTCTTGCTTGACCCCGGTGCGATTTCGCCGTTACAGTAGCTCCAATCTGTGCCCGCCCTGTCCAGCCACAGGAAGGTTTTGTCGGAGCGAGCTGTTGAGGAATCTAACTGGTTAACCCGTTCCCCAAGGAGTAGAAGTTGCTCAAACTGAAAAAGCTTCAGATTCTCGGCTTCAAGTCTTTCTGCGATCGCACCGAACTCAAGTTCCAGGGGGAGGGCATCGCCGCCATCATCGGTCCGAATGGATGCGGCAAGTCCAACATCGCCGATGCGATCTCGTGGGTTCTAGGCGAACAGTCGGCCAAGACGCTGCGCGGCTCGCGCATGGAGGACGTGATCTTCGCGGGCACGCGCGATCGCAAACCGACCGGTATGGCCGAAGTTGCGCTCACCCTGATTGATCCGGACGTATACGATGGTCCCGATGCGCACGAGCCAACCGAGATCGAAGTGCAGAATGATCTGCCCGTGGCCGCAGACGATTGGGATGAAGCCGAAGTGCGCACGAAGGCCGCCGAGGAAGTTGAGCGACTAACCGAAGAAGCGCAGCCGGGACAAACGGGCGAAGTTGAAAGCGCTCCGTCCGATGGCGCGACGGGCGTCCCGCCCGTCGGACCGAGCGAGACCTCAGCGGAATCAGGACCACAGGTAGTTCTTAAAATCCGCCGCCGAAAGTTTCAGCAGCAGTTTCGAGCAGGAGAGATTGCCGTCACCCGTCGTCTGTTCCGCTCAGGAGACAGCGAGTACCTGCTCAACGGCAAGCTGTGCCGCCTGCGCGATATTCAGGAATTGTTCATGGGCACCGGCCTCGGCCCTGAGTCTTACGCCCTCATCGAGCAAGGACGCATCGGACAAATTCTGAGCAGCCGTCCCACTGATCGGCGATCGATCATCGAGGAAGCCGCCGGCATCACCAAATTCAAGACCAAGAAGCGGCTTGCTGAAGCGCGGTTGGAAGATGCCAAGCAGAATCTGTCGCGAGTGAACGACATTTTCGAGGAAGTCACGCGCCAGATGAATTCCCTGAAACGTCAGGCCTCAAAAGCCGAGCGTTATGCCAAGCTCCGCGAAGAGATGCGCGCCAAGCTGCGTCTGGTGCTGGCCAGTAAGTTTGCGCAACTCGATCGCGAAAGCATTGAACTCGACGAGCGGATTAACCTGCTGTCAGAGGAAATGCGGCACCGCACCGAAACCGTACAGCAACTCGAAGCCGAGCACGCCGACCGCACGCAGCGCGGCTACGCCATCGAAAGCGAAATTCGCGAGAACCGCGAGCGTCTCAACCAGATCAAACTGGAGAGCGAACGAACGAACGCGCAGCGCCGTCACAACGAAGAACGTTGCGCGGAGCTGGTGGTGCGTTCCGCCGCTTCCGAAGCGGAATTGGCTCAGGCCCAACATCGGCTGACGGCGCTACAAGCGGAGCGCCATTCGAATCAGCAGGTGTTACAGTCGGCGGCCGCAGATGTAGCTGCGGCGCAGTTGGAGCTAGCCCAATGCCAGCAAGAAGCTGCCCACGCCGCGAATGCACTGGCGGATTTGGAACATCGGCAGGAGGCATCCCGTGGCGCCATTATGGAAGTAGTCGCGTCCGCTTCCAATCTGCGAAATTCCCTTACCCAAGCGGAAGAACGCATGGCCGCGGTAGGCCGCGAAGCCCAGCGTTTGCAGCTTGAAATGGCGACAGCGAACTCTCAGGTGGAAACCTTCGGCGGACAGCGCGGACAATTTGCCCTGGAATTCGAGACTGTCTCCCAACGCGTTGCAGGGTTGACGGAAGAAATTTCCCAAGCGCGTCAATTGATCGAATCGAAGCGCCGCGAAGAAACAGAAGCCAAGAATCGCTTGGACAGCTTGCGCGCAGAATATGCCTCCGCGATCGGAAAAAAGGGATCGCTCGAAGCCGTGATCGCTGAGCATGGCTACTCGACGGAGTCGGTGCGCCGGTTGTTTCAATCGGGAGTGATGAACGGCGGATTGGCTCCTGCCGGCGTGTTGGCGGATTTCCTCGAAGTCGAGCCGCGTTACGAAGGAGTGGTCGAAGACTTTTTGCGCGACGAACTGAACTACGTCGTTGTGAAGTCTTGGGACGCAGCTGACGAAGGTTTGCGCCTGCTGCGAACTGACGTCGACGGACGGGCAACATTCCTGGTACACCCCGAAGATTCGCAAGCCAAATTCTCTTTCGCGGTCGACGAAGCCGCTCGCGCGGCTACGCCCAGCCAGTCGATCGTCCCGCTGAAGCATGCCATCCGGGTGCTGAATGGCTTTGGGCGGTCGTTGGAAGTCATCCTGCCCAAGCTGCGCGACGGATACATCGTTCCTGAGCCCACGTCTGCGCGGGAGCTTGCATTGTCGAATCCGGATGCGTTTTTCCTTTCACAATCCGGCGAGTGCTTCCATAACGTGACTGTCACTGGCGGCAAGCAGCGCGCCGAAGGCCCGCTGTCGATGAAACGCGAGCTGCGCGACGTCATGCGTCTGTTGAACGAGTTGGAGTCGGCCCTGCGCAATGACGAAGTTCGCGTACTGACACTGGGCCGTGAGATCAAAGATCTGGCTTCGCGACTTGACCGTCTCGAGACCGGAAAGCGAGAAGCCGAAACCCAGGCGATGACTTCAGGTCATATGCTGCAGCAGCTCGATTCCGAGATGGCTCGGGTGGGCGAGCGATTGCACACGTGTCGTCACGAGCTTCAGCGTCTGGCTTCTGAGCGCGCCGAACAGGAATCGTTGATCAGTTCGACGCAAACCGAATTGGCCGCTCTTCAACAGCGGCGCGAAGAATTGGAAGCGCTGGCGGCGACGGCGAACGAGGCACTGGTGGGCCTGCGCGAGCGGCGCGAGTCGGCTGCACAGAATGCTTCGCAGCACCTGGCGCGGGTCGCGACCTTGGAGGAACGGCACCGGTCGGCAACCGCCGTGCTCGAGAAAATCGACGCGCTGGTCGCAGACATGGCCGCGCGAGCCGAGTCGCTCCAATCGCAGATCGAGTCTTCCGCGGTCGAGAGATTGCAGCGTCAGACCGAGAATCAGCAAATGATTTCCCATCTGGAGGAACTCGAAGCCGAGCGCAATACCACCGAGGCTCGCGATGGGCTGTTGCAATTTGAGTCCGACCAAGTGCGTGCCCGGCTGGCGGAGATCGAAGACACTCTGCGCGAAGCGCGGCAGTCGCTCGACCAGGCTCGCGACCGCCGCGGCGGGCTTTCCGCAGCCGCAGCCAAGCTGCAATCAGATGCGCAATATATGGCCGAAACCTGCCTGAACGAACTGGGCGTACAACGTCACGAATTGCTAGCCGATGCCACGATTCCCACCGCTAGCGGCGAGCAGTTAGCAATCGAAGACCAGGTCTACCGCGAGATGCGGACCCGGCTCGACGCCATGGGCCCGGTGAACATGATGGCTCTGGAGGAATACAAAGAAACCGCTGAGCGCCACACATTCCTCGACACGCAAAGAAAAGATCTGCTTGATTCGATTGCGAACACGCAGGCAACGATCAAGGAGATCGACACTTTCTCGCGGCAGAAGTTCGAAGAGGCTTTCCACAAAATCAACGAGAACTTTCAGACTACTTTCCGCAAACTATTCGGGGGCGGGCACGCTCTCATGCGCTTGACCGACGAAGAGAACAGCGCGGAAAGTGGCATCGACGTGGTCGCTTCGCCTCCGGGCAAGAAGCTACAAAACGTACTGCTGCTCTCTGGCGGTGAGAAGGCTCTCACCGCGTTGGCGTTGCTGGTCGGAATCTTCCAGTATCAACCCAGCCCGTTCTGCATTTTAGACGAGGTCGACGCCCCGCTCGACGAAGCCAACATTGGTCGCTTCACCGAACTGGTGAGAGAAATGAGCATCCAAACCCAGTTCGTGCTGATCACCCATAGCAAGAAGACCATGAGCATCGCGCCGGTTCTCTATGGCGTCACTATGCAGGAACCAGGAGTTTCTAAACTGGTTTCCGTGCGCTTTGGGGCGACCGCGTAAGAAATTCGCAAGGCGTAATTCGTTGCGGCTCATTGGAGTTTTTCTCGTCTCCCGGTTATCCTCTGCCGTCCTCAGCTTTTCCACAAATCGGAACATAGCGAAAATGCGCGCCAACCGGCCGATTTCACCCCCTGGCCAACCGTCAACACTTTTTCTTTCAAGGGAATGCACCGTCCCCGCATTCGACTGTGACTTAAATCGTTGACAAATATTTCTGGCAGGTTAGAATACGCGACGTTTTCTAACTGTAAAATTTAATCATGAGCCCCCAGCTTCTCGACTCCGTTCTGCTTCGTACTGACTTCCCTGAACTCAAGCTCCACGCCAGCGGCAAAGTCCGGGACGTTTACCAGCTCGACGATGAGCATCTGCTTTTCGTAGCGACCGATCGCATCTCTGCGTTCGACTACGTGCTGGCCACGGGCATCCCGCATAAAGGACGCGTGCTCACCCAGATTTCCCTCTTCTGGTTCGATTTCCTTCGCGACGTGGTGGCCAACCATGTGGTCACGGCCGATGTAGAAAAGTATCCCGCAACCGCGCAGAAGTACGCCGACCAACTGCAGGGCCGGTCGATGATGGTCATGCGCGCCGAAATGATTCCGGTGGAGTGTGTGGTGCGAGGATATATTTCCGGATCGGCCTGGAAAGAGTACAAAACCAGCGGCCGCGTTTGCGGAATTGAACTTCCCGCAGGGCTTAAAGAGTCCGAGCAAGTTGCCGCAGCCCTATCTTCACGCCGGCAACCAAGGCGACCACCGGTCACGACGAGAATATTCCCTTCGACGAGATGACGCGCATCGTGGGCGTCGAGTTAAGCCGCCAACTCCGCGACCTGAGCTTGAAGGTCTACAGCAAAGCGGCAGACTACGCCCTGCAGAAGGGCATCATCATTGCCGATACCAAGTTTGAGTTCGGAATGACGTCCAAGGGCATCACGCTCGCGGATGAGGTGCTCACTCCCGACTCTTCCCGCTTCTGGCCAGCGGACAAATACCAGCCGGGCAAGGCGCAGGAATCCGTACGACAAGCAGTACGTTCGCGATTACCTCGAGGAGATTCGCTGGAACAAGCAGCCGCCCGCTCCCGCTCTCCCCGCGGAAGTGGCCCGGCAGACCAGCGACAAATACCTGGAGGCTTTTCACCAGCTCACCGGACGCGAGCTGGATGTTTAGTGCAGTAATCGTTTGGAGAACACGATGACCGGAGCGGACTGGGTCATCGTGTGCGTCATTGTTGTATCCGTGATTCAGGCCGCGATCGCGGGCTTCTTTCACGAGGCATTCGGGATCGCGGGCTTGGTCTTTGGCTACCTGCTGGCCGCGTGGAATTATGAACGGCTGGCGGCGCGATATGCGCCTTATCTTGAAGTCGATGTGGTTAGGCGAAATCGCGGCTTTTCTGATTATTTTTTTGGCGGTGCTGGTTCTCGCCGGAATCGCGGGGCGAATCACCCGCCACATCGTGAAAGAAGCTGGACTTAAGTTTTGTTGACCGGATTTTAGGCGGAGCGCTGGGATTGCTGCGCGGAAGTTTAATGGTGGCAGTGATCCTCATGAGCATGGCTGCGTTCACGCCTACGTCAGCGTGGTTGCAAGGTTCAGAACTGGCGCCGTATTTCCTGGTCGTAGGACGTGCCGCGATTTGGGTGGCGCCATCGGAATTGCGAGCCCGCTTTTATCAAGGACTCGACTTGCTGCGTCGCGAACAGCAACACCCGTAACACGCGCGATTTGCAGCGTCGAAACGGATTCAGGCAAACAGAGAAAAGCGCGGGTTGCCGCTCAGCAGGAGCAGCTTTCCCTTGCGCTTTTCAAAAGAAAGAAGGATGCCGTGAGAGATCAGCTCGAAGCACTCATCCTGCAGATGTACAAAAGCAATATTCTTTACTCCGAGGCGGTGCGCGAATTCAAGAAGCGGTTCATCCTCACCGTGCTGCAGGAAAACAATGGGAACCAGTGCCGTGCCGCCCGTCAACTGGGGATGCATCGCAACACGCTCAGCCGAACCATTTCCGAGTTGAAGATCGACATCCGACAACTTCGCGCCGGGGTGAAACGTCCTGTTCGCAGCGCTCGCCCCGCTGCCTTACGACAAGAAGGCGGTCCGCTGAAAATCCCTTTCTAGTCTTCAATGAAGTCACAAACAAAAGATCAGGGCAGCGATTCCTCGCTGCCCTGATCGATTACAATCCACGCTCTCGGCTGAGCGAATTCCGCTCAATGACCGGTAGTGTGGTGATGAACCGGTTTCGCCGGTGGCGCCTTGGTCAGCAACGCGCCTTTCTCCATGGTCATCACAAACGGGTTCGGCGTATAGGAAGCAGGTGTCCCTTCGAAATCCAGCGTCGACCCTTCCTGCGGCATCAGCTTGGCGGGAATTGTTCCGTCCATGGTAAGGACGATATCCGCCCGCTTGGCATCGATGTCATCCTGGCTCGCCGCAATCTGCAACTCGGTCGGCGATGCCTTGATGACCGTGCCTTCCATCTGCAAGGAGACACCTTTAATCGCAGACCATACCTTGTCTGCATCGGCGGCCGCACCGGCGGAGAGCACCAGTCTCCCACTCGGCGAAACTCATATCTTTCGGAGCCTTGGTCTTTACCAGGTCAGCCGCTTGCTCGGCCGGGGTAGGAGGAACGTATGCCTTGATGGTGAACCCCGCCGGTGGCAGCGGTGTGGTGGCAGTCATCGCCAGCAGTTCGTTCCAGCCTTCTTCCGAGCCGTGATACTTCACGTACTTGGCGTGACCGAACTTCGTGATCTGCGCCTTGCCGCCCGGATCCTTTACCAGATTGATGGCGCGGGCGATGAAGAACAATCCGTTGACGTCATCTTCAGGAGTGGCCGTCAGACTGGCCAGCGCCAACGGATAGACGTTTTCCACGTTGTTCGGGTCAGCTTCCACCGCCGCCCGCAGATCCTTCTCGGCGGTCGCGTTATCTTTCAACTGCAGCGCGGAAAATCCGGCCACACTGTCCAGCAGCGACGCCCAACTGGCGTCTTCTGCTTCTGGAAGTCCGCATCTGACACTCCGTCCGGTTTGGTCATCGTGGTCAGCGCCTGCAGGCCACGCTCCGCATGCGCCTTGGCATCCGCCCATTTTTGGCGCGGCACGCTCGCTATAGGCCAATAACGCCAGCGCGCGAACATTATTCGGATTGGCGGCCAACAGACGGTTGGCGGTGTCAATCACCTTCGCCTGGTTCCCGGCCTGCTGATAAGCTCCCATCAGCAGTTCCAGCGCGTCTTCCTTCATCACGCTGTTGGGGTATTGGGCGAGGAAAGCTTCCAGGCCGCTGATCTGCGGCCGATCGGATCTTTCTGCTGCACGGCTCCAACGTAGGCGTTGTACTCCGCCGGATCTTTGATCTCGTTCTTCTGCTGCGGTTGCGATGCGGCGGGCTGCGCCTGTGCCGGCGCTGCGGTTTGGGTCTGCGGTTGCGCTGCTGCTTGCTGATTCGAGGCTATCCCAGCAAACGTAATCACAATCGCCACTAGACTCGTCTTCATGTTGAAATGGCTCCTTGAATTGTCGGGAAAACGGACGGCATTCGTACCCGGGTATACCCAAGCTCAAATCCCGGCTGCTCAGTGCATGTGCTCCATCAGCCCATGCGGCAGGCCCGGAAAACCCAGCGCTCGCCCGGTCATGCCAACGAGGCCAAGACATTATTTCCGGTGAGCCGGATTATAAGTATGTATCTCCAACTAAGGCAAGCTTACTTTCCAGGCTCTCCTCGCCAATTTTGTAAGATGCACAAGAGTCGCCAACGGTGGTTAGAAGTCGCTTAACCTGATTATCATAGGGGAGGTCCTATGGACGAGACTGTAACAAGACCAGTCTGACTGGCCAGGTCGCAGTGATTACGGGCGCCGGACGCGGCATCGGAGCCGCGATTGCCGCCAAAATCGCTGGCATGGGAGCTGACAGTCGTGCTCGCCGGACGCACCCGCGGGCCGCTCGAGTCTACTGCTGACGCGATCATAAAAGCTGGCGGTCAAGCCGAAGCGGTCGTTTGCGACGTGATGCATTTCAGCTCCGTCGAAGCCCCTGGCAGCGCACGTCGACAAGACCTTCGGCCGGCTCGACATTCTGGTCAACAACGCCGGCATCGGCGGCTTCGGAGGCCCACTCCACCAACTGCCGCCTGAGTCCTGGGACCAGGTGTTGAATACCAACTTGCGCGGCGTCTACTACTGCATTCGCGCCTTCGCTCCCCTGATGATTCGCGCTCGCGCCGGACACATCATCAACATCTCGTCGCTAGCCGGCAAGAATGCCCTTCCTAATGGCGCCGCTTACGCCGCATCGAAATGGGGACTAAACGGCTTGAGCTATTCCGTCGCCGAGGAGTTGCGTACCTACAATATTCGCGTCTCGGTCGTCTGTCCCGGCTCGGTCGACACCGAACTCAGCCCACACACCGGAAAAGATAAAGCCAAGATGCTGCAGCCGGAAGATGTCGCCCACGCGGTGGCAATGCTGGTCACGCAAGCCCCGCAATCCTTCGTAAGCGAAATTCTGTTGCGCCCTACCCAAAAACCGTAAGCCAGCGTGGCGCGGGCGCCCCGGGCCCGCGTGGTTACGGGCTTCTTTGTTCTGTTGGCGAATACCGGCGAACTCGAAGACGGTTTTGAGGTCGCGCCAGTTGCCGGCCAGGGATCGCGGCTTCTGCGCGTTTGATCCGTTCATATTCTTTGGCGTTCTCGGATGGATCGTGTTCCGAGGCGCTGGGTTTCTTTGGCTGCTTCGGAGCTGAATCTTTTTCTGCTTCGGTCCCACGGCTTGCGCCATGCCGCTTCGCGGCTGGGTCTAGGGTCAGCCGGCAGACGAGTCCCTTAAGGCTGACTTAAAACGCCAGAAGGCCCCCGACCGGGGGCCTTCTGGACAGCTCTGTAATTCTATTCCGGCAAGACAATGCATTCTTACTCCGGCGTTGACCGTCTGCCCTGAATATGGCGGCGCCCGAGATGTCTCACTTATTTCACGAGAGACAGGTCCCTGTCACGCGGCATCTGAGAGGCGGGAATCGCGTCCAGCGGCACACTCTTACAGGTGCCGGGAAAGCTGACATAGTTATCAAGTTTGATCGAACCATAGGTTCCGAGGCCGCCGCCCTTGCCGTACGTGGTGCCGTAGTCATTGGTGTAGGTCTGAACGCCGGCCTTACTCGTGATCCTCAAGGTCGCGGTGGTACCGCAGAAAAACACATCCAGGATCACCGGGCTGGGCACTGGTTTCGAGAGCGCAAAGAAATCACTGCCGCTGTTATTGCCGTTATAGAAGGCGGCGTGGTCGAACGTCCCAGCTCCGTTCTGTGCCTGGATTTTCACAAAGGCGTTGCTGCCTCCGGCTATGTTGCCCAGCGCAACCGCGCCGTATTCCAGGTCAGTACCACCCAGGAACACAACCGCCGAGGCAGCTGTGTCGGGGCTCGAACCCTTTAGGTAGCCGAGCGACAGGGACGTGCCAACCAGATGCTTGTCCGAGATGGAGAGGTTGCTGCCGGACGTTTGAAACCAGATGGTACCCACTCCGAGATTCGTGCGGTCGAAAGCGTCCGAGCCGGCCAGGGCCGACGTGGTGGACAGGGATACGCCGACGACAGCCAAAGTGACGATCTTGCAGATGAGAGTGTTCTTCATGTGAAACTCCTTCTTGTTTGAGCCGAGGTTCCCCGGGTAACCCCGAGGCGGAGCGGGATTATATCACCGGATGCGTCACACAAACATGAAATTTACTTGAGATCAACCCAGCTTGCGGTTTTGTGGGTACCCCTGCAGGTGTGGGCGAGTGCGAAGCCATTTCAATGATGGGAGTGCAGTGCAATGACCGCGTCGAGGCGGTCGTTTCGGTAGCGCCAGTGCCAGCGTCAGGATTTGGAGCTTGCTACCGGACTTCTGCTGAAATCGGGCGTTCCTCAAAGACCCGTCCGTCCGTTGATCCGCTGGCGGCAATGGGGTGACGGATGGCCGACGGAAGCGGTCGACACGCGGACAGGACTACACGAGCTCACTTCTTGAAGAGATTCTCGAAGGCTGCGCGCGCGTCCATAGGCTTCGCTGTGCTGGGCGTCGAGGTTTCCTTTTCTACCCGCACCCGCATGGAATAGAACGTGCATTCGTTGCGCTCGTCTTTGCGCGCAATCCGTTCGGGGATGGGTTGCGAGCATTCGAAGCGGCTCGATGTATCGAAGTAGGTGCACTGCCGGCAGGAGTGCAGTTCGAAGCCGCACTTCGGACATTTGCCAATCGGTTCGGAGATGGACGTCAGCAGAGCACCGCATTGCGCGCAACGCGAAACCGTATGCGTTCCCGGCATCTGCAGCGCGCGCGGGCCGAAAGTTTCTTTCTTGACCGGTTTTTCGGTGGATTGCTTTTGCCGCGCTTCGTCCGTGCCTCGATCCCGGTCGCGGTCCTGATATCCGTGTTGACGATACTTCTGAGACATGCATCCCTCTCGCGCAGCGAATATTGTCTCGCTTCGCTGGAAAGTCCACAAGTCCGTTGGGGATGTAGGAACGGTTTCAAATAGTCCGCGCGAGATTCCTCGCCCGGCTGGAAAGCGCGGAGCTTCGGAATGACGTCCAAGAAAAAACTGCGCTACATTACAAGTCCGGGATAGTCCTGAGCGGCGCAAGGCGCATCTCAAGTGCTGCAGAAGGAGTGCCCGAATTGTAATTCGTGATAGCGGGTGCTACCATCCGACTAGCAGCACCAAAGTGGGAGGCTTCGTTTATGTCGGACAACAACAGCAATAGTTTTCTCTGGTTTCTTGCAGGGCTGGGTATCGGCGCGGCCGCCGGCGTGCTCTATGCTCCACGCTCCGGCGATGAAACCAGGCAGGCACTGCGCGCGAGAGCCGAGGACAGCCGCGAGTTCGTTCGGGATCGCGCCCGGCAGGCGCGGGACCAAGCCGCCAGTTGGGCCGATCGCGGCCGCGAAGTTCTGAATCAGCAGAAAGAGCAGTTCCGGTCCGCCTACGAAGCCGGAAGGCAGGCGTACCAGGAAGCTACTGCAGCCGAAGGTAGCGGCGTACAGAATCCCTGAATCGTGAAGTCTCCCCCGCGTTGTAGTGCGGAGGTATGCTTATGGACTATCTACCGATTTTCATCGCCGTGACCGCGGCCGCCGTGGTGATTCAGGCTGGAATCCTGGTGGCCATGTATCTGGCCGTGCGCCAAAGTGCGGCCCGCATGGAAACGCTGGCCAGCGAGGTCAGAACTAAGGTACTGCCGGCGGCGGAGATCGTGCACGCCATGCTGTTGGAGTTTCGCCCGCATCTGGAGACTCTGGTCACGAATGTCAGTGAGTCCAGCACCATGTTTCGCGCGCAGATGGAGCGGCTCGATGCCACTGTCAGCGATGCCATCGACCGTACGCGGTTGCAGGTGATTCGGGCCGACGAATTGTTGAATCGCACCTTGGATCGCGTGGAGAGTACGACCGATTTAGTCCATAAAACTGTGGTTTCGCCGGTTCGGCAGCTCTCGGGATTGGTTCAGGGAATCACCTCAGGGCTGGAATTTCTGATCGGAGCGCGACGGCGTCGGCACAACGGTGTTCCCGTGCCGCAGGACGAGATGTTTATCTAGTTTTGCTCGGACGCAACAATCAGAGGCAGCGCTGGCGTGCTGCCTTTTTGCTTTGGTCGGGATGGGCCACTCTTATGGAATGACGCGGAGAATCATCTGGGTGCCGCTGTCCAGCTTTACATTATGCTTTTGCGAAGTGAGCAGCGAATCCTGCGCGGCTCCCGTGCTCAGCGACAGTCCAGACATTCCGACCACGCCTTGGGCGTTGGGAGTCAGGCGCCCGTTGATGGCCGCTCCTGAAGTCGTGTCCGGGACCGGCGCTGCCGTGGGGTTTGCGGTTCCTGGCATGCTGCCGCCCGCGTTGGGCGGAGCAGTTCCACCATAAGCCCCACGTCCAGGGGAGGACATAGAGGGCATTCCGCCTTGTCCTGCAGGGCCCAAGGGCTGGTTGAACGCTGCGGCGTTGTACTCCGGCGGGCCGATTGCTTGAATGGACGCTTTGAGCGGCACCTCTGCGTCGTTCTTCAAAACCATTTTGTCGAAGGCAATGCCCAGGGTGGACGCGGACTTGCCCTCATGCGGCGAGACCTCAGCGATGTGACCCACGATTTGCGATCCCTTGGACGCCAGCACCTCGTTCTTGTCTGAGAGGAAATCATCCATGGTCTTGGCCATCACTTCGTCGCCAACTTTCGCTTTCTTGGCATCGAGCGACTTGGCCAGCTCGATTCGAATCACTGTGCCGGGCGAGAGGCGCATGGCTGTGTTTTGTGTTCCGCCATTTGGTTGGGCCTGTTGAGCGAGCGCGGCACCGGTCAGCAAAACTGAAATTAATGGCAAGTTCAATAGCTTATTCATAGCTGGTGTCCTCTTCTCTGATAGACAAGAAGCCTACAGGTTGCCAAAGGTTTCCTGGGATACGGATTTTCTTGCAGAGCAGTCTGGGGCGCTGAAGACTGGCTGTTTGGTTTCCCGGCAGAGCTGCGCGGACGGTTGAAGCTTCAAACGATCCAGCCGCCGCCGACTACGACATCGCCGTCATAGAACACGGCAGCCTGGCCGGGCGTGATCGCGCGCTGCGGTTCGTCGAACGTGACCAACACTTCGTCGTCGCCTGTCTTCTCTAACACGCCGGGCGCGCCTTCGTGACGATGCCGGATCTTGACGCGAACCCGCATGGGCTCGCACAGATCGTCGACCGCGACCAGATTCACGCGGCGGGCGCGGAGGGTTCGCGAGTACAGATCGTCTTGGTTGCCGACCACGACTTGGCGCTGGTCGCCCTTGATCTGAATCACGTAGAGCGGCGAACCGGTGGCCACGCCCAATCCCTTGCGCTGCCCGACGGTGAAGTTGTGGATGCCGTTGTGCTCGCCGATTACTTCTCCGTCGGTGGTCACAAGTTCACCTGCGGTGTCCGGCAACGACTCGCCCTGCTCGGCCAAATAGGCATCGAGAAACTTCTTGTAGTCGCCGCCGGGAACGAAGCAGATTTCCTGCGAATCCGGCTTGGCGGCGAGCGCGAGACCGTGATGGCGGGCCAAGTCGCGAACTTGCGGCTTGGTCATTTCTCCTAAAGGAAACAGGATGCGGCTGAGCTGGTCCTGGGTCAAGCCGAACAGGAAGTAGGTTTGATCCTTGGAGGAATCGGCCGGGCGCTTGAGCAGCCAGCGGCCGCGCTGCTCATCGAACTCGACTCGCGCGTAGTGGCCCGTGGCCAGCGCATCCGCGCCGATCTGCTGCGCGACGATCAAGAGCTGATCGAACTTCAAATGGTTGTTGCACAGGCTGCAGGGTATGGGCGTGCGTCCCGACAAATACTCTTCGACGAACGGCTGCACCACATCGCGCTCGAAGCGGTCTTCGTGATTGACTACGTAGTAAGGGATGCCGAGCGTCTCGGCGACGCGGCGTGCGTCGTAAACATCGTCGAGCGAGCAACACCGTCCTTGCACGGCTTCGGGCATGCCTTCGTGTCCGGCGAGGCGGCGCTGGTTCCAGAGCTGCATGGTCAGGCCGATGACGTTGTGTCCGTCGGCGCGCAGCATGGCCGCGACGGTCGAGGAGTCGACTCCGCCTGACATGGCTACGGCGATGGTCTTTGAGTTCAGCATTTGGCACTTAGCAGTTAGCATTCAGCCCCTAAACATTTTCGAGGAGGTCAGGAAAATCCAGTCGAGGATTCGGGCGTTCGCCACGGCTCCCGAAGGTCTAAATGCCAAGTGCTAATTGCTAACAGCTGTCCTATTGTAAACCGGCGACAGCTCGCGCAGGCGGGCTACGGTTTGCGGCACGAGGTCGAGGGCTAATTGAACATCGTCGGGAGTGTTCTGTTTGCCGAGGCTGAAACGGAGGCTGGCGCGGGCGATTTCTGGCGGCAAGCCCATGGCTGTGAGCACGTGAGAGGGCTCGATCGCGCCCGATGAGCATGCTGCGCCTGTCGAAACTGCGAGTCCCTTCAGATCGAGCGCGATCACTAACGCTTCGCCTTCGATGTAGTCGAAATGAATGTTGGTCGTGTTGGGGACACGCGGCGCGCCTTCGCCGTTCACGCCTGTGGCTTCGACCTCGGAAAGAATTGTTCCTTCGATGTGATCGCGCATCGCCGACATTTGTTTGAGGTCCCCTCGCTCTAGCGCTTCCCTTGCCAGTTCGGCCGCCTTGCCGAGACCGATGATTCCGGGAACGTTCTCGGTTCCCGCGCGGCGGGATCGCTCGTGGCTTCCACCGTAAAACATGGGTTGCAGAATGGTTCCCTTTCCGACGTAAAGCGCACCCACTCCTTGCGGCGCGTGCAGCTTGTGGCCGGAGATCGAGAGCAGATCGCATGCGATGCGCTTTACTTCGATTGGCACCTTCCCTGCCGCTTGCACCGCGTCGGTATGGAAATACACATCCGCTTCGGTGGCGATCTTTCCAATCTCCTCGACGGGTTGCAGGACGCCGGTTTCGTTGTTTGCCATCATGATCGTGATCAGCTTTGTGTTTGGGCGCAAGGCGCGGCGGACGTCGTCGGGATTGACCAGGCCGCGACCGTCGACGGAAACGTAGGTGACTTCGCATCCCATGGCCTCGAGATGCTTGCAGGAGTTCAGCACCGCATGATGTTCGATGGTCGAACTGATTACATGGTCCCCGGGGCGGGCCAAGCCAGAGATGGCCAGATTGTCTCCCTCGGTGCCGCCGCTGGTGAAGACGATTTCCGAAGCCCGGCAACCAAGTAGCGCCGCCACCGATTCACGAGCTCGTTCGACTGCTGCCCGCGTCTCCTGCCCGTGATGGTGGATGGACGATGCGTTGCCAAAATGCTCCGCGAAGTATGGCCGCATGGCCTCAAAAACCTCGGGCAGCACCGGGGTGGTTGCGTTGTTGTCGAGATAGATTCGGCGCATAGGACTCCTGACTCCTATTTTACGCCGAGGCAAAAGAACTGAAGCGAAATAGGCCGCACCGACGGGCTTCCCCCCGCACGTTGGCACCGATTCCCTTCCTCGTCGAAGGCTAAACTCGGAACCACGCAACCTAGCCCCATTATGCCACGTCAGTTTGCGGAAGCAGCAGCCGAGACTTTCCACATTCGAGTTGTCCTTGGGACTCGCCCGGCTAGGACGGCTCCAGCTTTTCGCAGAATGCCTGGATGCGTTCGCTCTGCTCAGGAAGCGCGCCGATGAATTCAAAACCGTGCAGAAAGCCCATGCGATGCCGCACTACGGATCGCATCACAAACATCTCGGGAACGTCGGGAATGGAGAATTCCAGGGTAACCATCTCTCCCGCGGTCAACTCGCTGCTAATGACAGCGCCCAGACCAGCCGCCGCAATCTCGAAGCACCGGCCGTGTATGCGGACGTATCCATCCGTCCCCAGAACCTTCACAATCACCGGTATTTCAGTTCGATACCGAGCGTAACGTCGCGTGGCAGACTTGTGCATTCCTCAAGCCTAAACAACCAGGATCAATCCTTTTCGTGAAACCCTAATCAAATCCGATTCTGTAGAATAATAGATCGTGCGCAACTCCGACAGTAACTTAAGGACGACTACTCCGACCGTCCCCATCCACGCCGCCCCGTTTTCAACCCCGAAGATGACTTCGCACTTGTATTTTTCAAGATCCGGGAGCACACTGGGCTCACCGATTCAGAAGGGAGAGGTGAATGAACATCAAAACCTTCCGCAACCTGTGGGCGGATGACCAAGGCCAAGACATAGCCGAGTACGCGGTCATGCTTGCCGTGATCCTGGTGCTCGTTGTGGGGACGATCCGATTAATTGGAGGAAGTTCAAATAACGTATTCTCGTCCGTGGCCAGTTCCATCGGCCAGTAGCTGCCGCCTAGCCCCAGCCTGCTTCGCGCAGAGCCAGACCGATCAAGTCTGGCTTGATTTTTCTGCGGCCCAGAATCGAATTCCCGCACCCCTCTTTTCTAGTCCAGGACGCCCTCAGGCCGCCCCAACCGACCCTCCCCACAAGTAACCATCGACATCCGCCCATCCTCTGGTATGATCTTTCGAACACTTGATCTGGCCAGATGGACTTTGACCATGTTCATACCGCATCCCAATCTCAGTGACGAAGTGAACGGCAATATCGTCCGCTCAGAAATCGAGGGCGGGGTCTCGCTCGGCGATCTGCCGCCGTCCACTGTGCTTGAGATCCAGACGCAACATCATCGCTACACCGCAGTTTTCCTCGGTGAAAGCCAGGCGTTGATTTCCGGGCATCCGGAATTCTGCCCCGAGCCGGTGCTGGTAGCGATTGCGGGCTCGACCTGGGGAGGCTCCATGCTCAAGCTGCGTTACATCGGTCGAGGCATGCACCTGGAGTTCTGCCATCCCGAATATCGCACGCCGATCATCACTTCCCGCATTGAGGAAGTCCGCGAACGCATCCATCTTGGATTCGAAGATTCTTCCGCCACCGGAGACAACCCGGCGACTTCTGCTCAGCCGATGCCCGCCAATTCCACGCCCACCCCAAGCATGTTGGTCCGCGGAACCTTCACCAAACCTTCCTGAACTCTCGCCGCGTCGAATTTTCTTCAAAAACCGGCTTTCAGTCGAAATCTTGTCAAGCCCCCTCAGATCGATTTTTCAGCGTAATCAACTCATTCCATGGGGAAAATAAATCTGAAAACCATGGCTCATTTGCCCCCTGCAATCTGCTAGTCTGGAATTAGAGTGGAATTTAGGCGCGGGTCTCATCCCGCGCCTTTTCTATTTTGTACGTAAGCAGCTCTGAACCTGTTCTAACCCAACTCAAAATCATTTAAGGAGAGAAGATCAGGCGCAGCGCAGCCGCTGTCGCCATCTTGCATTGCCCATGAAAAAACAATCTGTAGGTCGCCTCCGTCGCTCGCCATCAGGTCTGTCCAAAGAAGCCGGCAACTGCACTCGTAAACGTCAAGGAGAGTTATCCGAAATCGCCTTCGCCCTCAAGGCTACGGAGCTTGGTTTCAGAGTCTACGAACCGATTGGCGACAGCCAACGCTACGACTTCATCCTCGATACTGGCCAGCACCTCTGGCGCATCCAGGTCAAATCCACCGGCGGAGACCTCGGTCGCCAAACCAACGACCGCCCATACATCATCAACGCCTACTGGGCCTCCAAGGGCCACGTCCCCTACACCGCCGACCAGATCGACTTCCTCGTAGCCCACATCATCTCCCTCGGCGTCTGGTACATCATCCCCATCGAAGCCTTCGCCCCGCGCACCAGCCTCCCGCTCTATCCCGACCCAGACAGCAAAGTCGTAGGCCGCTACGAAAAATACCGCGAAGCCTGGGGCCTGCTGACCAATCCCAAACCAGCCCCAGCCAAAACCCGACGCTGATCACGCGGGGACAACCACTGAATGCAATCGTTTCGATCCAGTTGTTTCCTCCTCCAACTCTGTCATCCAAACAGCTGTGTCATCCCGAGTAGCTCTGTCATCCCGAGCGAAGTCGAGGGACCTTGCGTTTGTTCGCCACTGAACGAGCAGCAACGCAACTCCGACGGCGCAGGCAAACACAAGGTCTTTCGACTCTGTGAACGGACTCGCGAGCGAGTCCGTTCCCTACGCTCAAGATGACAGAATAGAATGCAGAACGAACATTCGCCGTGGTCGGTGCAGAGCTAATGAGGTAAGCAACCAGATTACTTCAGTGACGTAGCCCCACCCGTTCTTGCCGCGTAGGTTAAACTATATGAGTAACAAGGACGCGCGTTCCAGGAAAGGTTCTGCCGTGGCGACATCTGCCGAGAAACCAAAATCCGCGATGGCGACTCTTGCCGAGAGCTTCGAGAATTTGGTCGAATCCCAGCGCAAGAAGCTCAGCAAAGAAGAATTCAAGAAAGCCGAAGAAAACTTCGGGCGCATCGTCAATAAAGCCCGCGCTTCTCGCGCACGGCGGCGCGAAACCGCATAACCCACTCCTGCAATTCTTCTTTTGTGATATCGGGCTTGTAGCCCTTAACTGCCGAAACGAACTCGTCCTCCCCGAGATTTTCGACGATAAGCTCTAGCTTGTCAGCAGTTCCCTCCGATGCCTTTCTATACAAGAGCACAGAGTCGGAGGCAGAGCTGCTAGCCTTTGGATCTGCGCGACCGCCTGCTAACATGACGACATGAATGACGCAGAGCTTCAAGAACTGTTGGCGGATCTCGAATCAGACAGAGTCGAACGTAAGGCGTCGATGTCAGATCCGGAGAGGGTCTGCCAAGCCATCTGCGCGTTCGCTAATGATATGCCCAATCACCAACTGCCCGGCGTTGTTTTCATCGGTGCAAATGATGACGGAACCTGTGCAGGGCTACAGGTATCGGATGAATTGTTGCTCAATCTCGCACACATAAGATCAGATGGGAATATCGTGCCTCTCCCGTCAATGACGGTTCAGAAGAGAAATCTCAACGGATGCGATAAAGCTCTGGTGGTAGTTCAGCCATCATTTGCCCCGCCAGTCCGCTTTAAGGGGCGGGTGTGGATACGTGTCGGTCCGCGCCGTGCTGTTGCATCTGTTGATGAAGAGCGACAGTTAAGCGAGAAGCGCCGATCAAGGGATCTGCCATTCGACATCACGTCAGTCCCTTCTGCGTCCCTAGACGATTTGGACCTTGACCTCTTTGCAAAGCTATATCTTCCCGCTGCGTTGGCCCCTGATGTCCTCGCAAGCAACAACAGGACTGTCGAACAACAACTCTCGGCACTTAGATTCGCCACAACGGTCGCTACACAACCCCAGAGACCGACTGTCCTTGGAATAGTTGTCGTCGGCAAAGATGTGATCGGCTATGTCGCGGGCGCGTACATTCAGTTTCGAAGAATTGAAGGCACCGAACTCACAGACACAATCAGGGATCAAAAGGAGATCAGCGGGCCCCTTCCGGAAGTCCTTAAAGGCTTGGACGACGTCATCCAAGCCCACATTTCGGTCGCTACCGACATAACATCAGGGCCAATCGAGGTGCAATCTCCCGATTACCCCCTCGTTGCTCTGCAGCAGATAACTAGAAACGCCATCATGCATAGGAACTATGACGGAACGAATGCCCCCGTCAGGGTTACTTGGTTCAGCGACCGAATTGAGATCCAGAATCCCGGTGGCCCGTTTGGCCAGGTAACTCGAGACAATTTTGGCCAGCCAGGCATCACCGACTATCGAAACCCCCATTTGGCAGAGGCGCTGAAGAACCTCGGGTATGTACAACGATTTGGCGTTGGCATAGCTCTGGCGAAACAAGCTCTCAGCGCAAACGGAAATCCGGAACTAGAATACGAAATCGAGGACGGGCACGTCCTCGCAGTCCTGAGGAGGCGACCTTGAGTGCGAGCATATTGGCCTTTTTCAATAACAAGGGCGGAGTCGGCAAAACCACAATCGTTTACCACCTCGCCTGGATGTATGCCGACCTCGGGATGAACGCCGTCGCTGTGGACCTTGATCCGCAGGCTAATCTAACTGCAGCCTTTCTGTCCGACGAAAGGATGACGCAGCTTTGGCCGGACGGAGATCACCCTGACACTGTATATGGCTCCGTTCAACCCCTTATTCGCGGTATCGGCGATGTCTATTCGCCTCATCTTGAGAGGGTTTCGCATCGTCTCGTGCTTGTGCCTGGCGATCTGGCGCTCTCAAATTTTGAGGATCAACTATCAGAAGTGTGGCCAAAATGTCTGGATGGGGACGAGCGGGCCTTTCGCGTAACGTCAGCTTTCTGGCGGATTATGCAATTCGCCGCTGAGGAGCGCAACGCTCAGATCATACTCGTGGACCTTGGCCCGAATCTAGGAGCCATAAATCGGGCGGCCCTTATATCCTGCGATTACGTAGTCGTGCCCCTGTCGCCCGACCTATTCTCGTTGCAAGGACTCAGAAACCTCGGCCCAAGACTGCGCACATGGCGAGCGGATTGGAGGAGGCGGCTCGACGTCAACCCCGTCGCGGACCTTCGGTTACCTAGCGGGTCGATGCAGCCTGTCGGCTATCTGATTCAGCAACACTCAGTGCGTTTAGATCGCCCAGTTCAGGCATACGACAGGTGGATCGCTCAAATACCGTCCACCTACAGGGATGCGGTACTTAACGAACATCAAACAGAGCCGTTGTCGTTTGAAACAGATCCTGAATGCTTAGCTCTTCTCAAGCATTACCGCAGCCTCATGCCAATGGCACAACAGGCCAGAAAACCCATGTTCCACTTGAGACCAGCAGACGGCGCGTTAGGCTCTCATTTTCAGGCGGCCCAATCGGCACGGAAGGATTTCGCAAAACTTGCCACGAAGATCGCCGCCAGAGTAAACGTGGCGATGCCCGAGCAACAGCCGACACTTCAGTTTTGAAGGGCCCCGTTGCCAGCGAAGGTGGGCGGAAGAGCCTTTCGCGCCCCTTAAGAGGCTGCTAGCTATTTCGCCTTGGAGAAATCTTCTACTGCGAACAGTTGGCCGTTGCGTTCGGCTACGCCGATGCCGGCGGAGTCCATGTCGGTGTCGAGGATGTTGGCGCGGTGTTGCGGAGACTTCATGAAGCTTTGATGAATGGCGGTGGCGTTCTGTCCTTCGTCGACGTTCTCGGAAAGCCAGCTGAAGTGGGCTCCGGCGGCTTTTACGCGGGTGGGCAGAGTGGGCTCGCCGGGAAGTTGATGCGAGATGGTTCCCTGCGCGGCCATGCGCTGGGCATGGGCGCGGGCGGCGGTGGTCAGGGCTTCGTCCGATTTCAAAGCAGGTAATC
Organism: uncultured Acidobacteriota bacterium; assembly: GCA_963762385.1. GTDB lineage: Bacteria > Acidobacteriota > Terriglobia > Terriglobales > Acidobacteriaceae > JABDBE01. The sequence goes on from CAVXKN010000006.1 coordinate 442,885, forward strand.
CGTGGGCCTTACGTTCCTGATTCACCGAGTTGAACAGTTGGCGCTCGGCGTCCGAAGTTTTCTGCTGCGCCAGGGAGCTGGCAACGCAGAGAATCAGCAGAGCGATCAGCGCGGGTAATCGATGGATGAATCGAGCAGCTGGAATACGCATGAGGCTCCTATGCTACATACGGTCTTCTCTTCGTTTGTCTAAACCCGTGTTTGACTAAACCCGGGTCATCGCCTTTCCACTCGGCGAAATGCGCCTGCGAAAAGGCCCTCTTGCGAGGGCCTTCTGCGATGGGGAGAAACCAAATCTAGGCCGCGGTCGCGTGCTGGGTGCGGCCGTAATTCTTGACTGCCTTCTCGATGCCCGGTCCCGCTTTTCTCAGGTCTTCAAGGTTCATGGCGGGATGGATCTCGACATGAGCATTGAAAGCCAGAAACCAGGGCTCGGCCACGGCGGGGATTTGAGACGGATCTTTCAGATCGAAAAAGATGAACCCGCTTCGCTGGCCATGCTCGTCCATGAAATAAGCCGCCTCGGGCTTGAGGTCATTCAGAATGGATTCGATAGTCTTGGGCAGACTGCCGTCGCTGATCGCAGCATTCCCGGTTTCGACCGGGATTAACACCTTGAGCAAACATCGCATAGAACACCTCCGGGGGTGAGTCTAGTCCCGGTTTTGGAGTGGGTCAAACGGGGGCATTACTCGATGCCGAGATCTTTCCACTTCTTGTCCACCAGCACTTTGGTCTTTTCGTCCATGAGGATTTCGTCGGGCCAGGGACGGGTGAATCCCTCGCTCGACCATTTGCGGGTGGCGTCGATGCCCATCTTCGATCCGTAGTTGGGCAGGCGTGAAGCGTGATCGAGAGAATCGACCGGGCCGAGCGTGAATTGAATGTCGCGCTCGGGATCGATGTGGTTGAGCACCTTGAGCGTGACCTCGCCGATGTCCTGCACGTTGACGTCTTCATCGACCACGAGGATGCATTTCGTGAACATCGCCTGCCCCAGCGACCAGACCGCATTCATAACTTTGCGGGCTTGACCGGGATAAGACTTCTTGATGGAAACAATCATCAGGTTATGAAACACGCCCTCGATGGGAAGATTGATGTCGACGATCTCCGGAATGGTCAGCCGCATGAGCGGAAGAAAAATGCGCTCGACCGCTTTGCCCATCCACCCATCCTCCATCGGCGGCTTACCGACGATCGTCGTCGAGTAGATCGGGTTCTTGCGATGAGTGATGCACGTGACATGAAAAACCGGATACAGATCTTCGAGCGAATAGAAGCCGGTATGATCTCCGAAGGGGCCTTCGGGTCTTAGTTCGTCGAGGTTTACGTGGCCTTCTAGGATGATTTCTGCGGTGGCGGGGACTTCGAGGTCTACGGTTTCGCACTTTACCAGTTCGACTGGCTTCTGGCGGAGGAATCCGGCGATGAGATATTCCTCCACGTCGGGCGGGGCGGGGACGATGGCGGAGAATGTAATTGCGGGATCGGTGCCGATAGCTACGGCTACTTCCATTTTGCCGGTGGGGCGGTCGCCGTCTGCGAGTACCGATCCTCCCGATGAGCGCGCCATTAGATCGACTCGTAGAGACATTGCTTGCTGCGTCTCTCGCATACGCTCGCGATAGTGCTCGGCTCCGACTTTTTGTCTTTGCCAGTGCATTCCTGTAGTGCGCTCATCGTAAATCTGCAGGCGGTACATGCCTACGTTGCGCTTGCCGGTTTTGGGATCGCGAGTTACTACGCAGGGTAGTGTGATGAAACGGCCAGCGTCTTTGGGCCAGCACTGCAGAATGGGGAACTCATCGAGGGAGAAATTGTCGCGGCGAATGACTTCTTTGCACGGTCCGCTGGAAACTGTTTTTGGAAAGAACTTCCCCATTTCCGCGAGCATGGGCAACATCTTTACTTTGTCGAGGAAGCCTTGGGGGGATTTTACGTCGATGAATTGGCGGATGCGGTCGGCGACTTGGTCGAGTTTGTCGACTTCGAGCGCGAGATTCATGCGGCGGGCGGAGCCGAATTGATTGATTAGAACCTGGGCGCCGGGATGCCCTTTGATGTTTTGGAACAGCAGAGCGGGGCCGCCGGGCCAGGACTTCCGGCCTCCATTTTTTGTGCCCGGCATCTTGGAAACGCGGTCGGTGATCTCGGTGATTTCGAGAATGGGGTCGACTTCGGTGCGGATTCTCTTCAATTCGCCGGCGCGGTCGAGCGCCGCGATCCAATCGCGCAAATCTTCGTAGGCCAAGAGTTCCCTCGTTGCGAAACCGATTATAAAGCACAGCCGGAACTCTTCTCTTCGTATACCCTTAGGAGTAGAAACAGTGGTGCGAGGGAGAATCTTGGCCTCAGGGGCTGAAGCCCGATCTTTTAGGCTTGAGCGGCGCGGCTGAAGCCGTGCCCTTCCCGAAACAAATTTGCGAAGGCTGAGCTAACGGAGGTAGAGACTTGAAACGACGAGTGGTGATAACCGGGATGGGAGTTGTGAGTCCTAACGGGGTGGGGAGTGCGGCTTTTTCTGAAGGCACTCTGCAAGGCCGGAGCGGGGTACGTCGCATTTCGCACTTCGATTCCGCAGAAATTCCAGTGCAGATCGCCGGCGAAGTTCCGGACTTCGACGAACTGGCTTGGGTGGAAAAGCGCGAGCGGAAGCATGTATCGCGAGTGCTGCCGCTGGCTTTGGCGGCGGCTACCGAGGCGTTGAACTCGGCTGGTCTCGATCACGCTTCCCTGCCCCTCGAGCAGAAACGGCGCTTTGGGGTGATCATTGGCTCAGGCGGAGGGTCGCAGGAATTTACCGAGGAACAATATCGGCTGTTCTTCCATCAGCAATACAAGCAGATGAGTTTGTTTTGCGTTCCAACCGGAGTGATGGGCGCGCTTTCGAGTGAACTGAACGTGCGCTTCGGATTGCGCGGGGCGAGTCACGTGATCACGACCGGTTGCACTTCGTCGACGGACGCTTTTGGATATTCTTTGCGGCAGATTCAATCGGGACGGCTGGACATGGTTTTGAGCGGCGGAGCCGATGCTCCGATCGCGCTGGGGATTATCAAGGGGTTCATCCTGATGAAGATTTTGACCGACTCGTGGAATCACGCACCGGAGCGAGGATCGCGCCCGTTCTCGGTGGACCGCGACGGCTTTGTGCTGGCTGAGGGCGCCTGGATGTTCGTGCTCGAAGAGTACGAACATGCGCGGGCGCGTGGGGCGAAGATGCTAGCGGAGATCTGCGGCTATGGGTCGACGTGTGAAGCGTTTCATCGGGTGCGGTTGCAGGAGTGTGGCGAAGAGCCGGCCCGGGCGATCGGGTTGGCGATGACCGAGGCTGGCATTTCCCCACGGGATGTGGATTACGTGAACCTGCACGGAACTTCGACGCAGTTGAATGATCGCATTGAGACACGCGCGCTGAAGCTGGCTCTCGGCGAACGGGCGCGGTCGGTCCCGATGTCGGCGTTGAAGTCGCAGATCGGGCATCCGCAGGGAGCGTGCGGGGCGGCGGGAGTGGCGGCTGCGATTGTCGCCATGCAAAGCGGGCAGATTCCTCCGACGATCAATCTGGAAACGCCTGATCCGGAGTGCGATCTGGATTATGTGCCGAAGGTTGGACGGAAGAAATCAGTGGAACATGCGGTTTGCAATTGCATTGCGTTTGGGTCGAAGAACTCGGCTCTGGTGTTGCGGAATTGCGCGTGAAAAGCAGCCACGGATTTACACGGATACCAACAAACTTCAACCACAAAGGACACGAAGGTCCACAAAGGAAACCGGTCCTGCAATGGACGGGCGGGGACGCCGGTCGCTCCATCGTCCTGTTCAGGCTAGCTGTCGGCGGATGGTGTTTTCGACTGTCGGCCAGGCCGTCGAGCGGGGATCGATCAAGTCGAAATGGCCTGCGCTCGAGATCTCGGTGTAATGCACATCTTCTCCGCGCGTTTTCTTTAGCTCAGCATACTGGCGGCTGAAATAGGACGGGACAACGTCGTCTCCGGCGCCATGAATCAGCCATTGCGTTGTGGCATGGTCGATGGCGAGCTGCATGGGATCAGCTTCGCGGTAATGTTCTGGTACTTCGCTGGGCTTGCCTCCGAGAAAAGCCACAACCGCATCGTTACTTAGATGCTGCTCCCACGCTTTCTGCAAATCTAATACTCCTGCCAGTGAGACTACGCGCTTGAGGGAGGATTCGTGGGCGGCGAGGCAGAGGGCCAGTTGTCCGCCGGCGGAGTGGCCGATCACCAGAACCTTGGTTGAGTCGAGGTCGTAGCGCTTGGCAATTTGCGGCAGGTAGCGATAGGCATTGCGAATGTCTTCGAAAGTGCCGGGCCAGCCTCCGCCAGGGTTGCCGACACGGCGATATTCGATGTTCCAGGTGGCGATGCCTTTGGCAGTTAGGGCGGCGCATAGGTGTCCGGCGTGGGTCAGGTCATACTTGGCTCGCCAGAATCCTCCGTGGATGTTCATCATTACTGGGAACGGGCCTTTGGTTTTGGGGATGCGAAGATCTCCGAACTGATTGGGATCTGCGCCGTAGGAAAGACGGGCATCGGCTCGGGGTGGTGGAAGGGTGAGAATGTCTTCGGAGGACATGGGTTCGTTAAATCAGTTCTCGGTTCCTGGTTCTCAGTTCTCGGTTCCTGGTTCTCGGGTTTGCCGGATTAACTCTATTATCGTACCTTCTCCCCAGCCATATTTTTGGCGAGAAAGATCGGCGATGGCGCGATGCAACTCAGCGTCGGTGTCGTTAGAGACGATGCGGGATTGGGTCGTGAAGTTTTCGCCGGCAACGCGCACCTGCGCCTCCGGATGTGCTTGTAGATTCCGGACCCAATGCGAAGTAGGATATTCGGCGATCAGGTAGAAGCGTTCGTCGTGGCAGGTGAACCAGATTTCGATTTCGCGGGGCAGACCACTCTTGCGGCCTCGAGTGGTGAGATAAAGATACTGCTCGCGGTCGAAGCTATTGGTCTTTGAGCTTGAGTTTGGATTTGTTTTCTTCAAGGAATTCACGAAGCTTTTCGGCGGTGTCTAGCAAGCGGGTCCATTGTTCGTAGTAGAGCGTGACCGGAAAGCGCCCCAGGCCGTACACGCTGACCCCGCCTTTTTCGCTCACCCGGAATTCCAGGCTCCCGGTGCGTCGCGGACCTTGTTTCTCCAGTTCGGCTAAACGGGCTTTCAGTTCTTCATAAGTTGGTTCAGGCATTTCGTTACCTCGATTTAGTGTGATGTGTTCCATGATAGGGAATGCGCGAGAATTCGTCGAGGGGAAGAAGAATCTTGCTGTCGACCAAGTGGTCCGATGGTGACGATATTTCGTCACCAAAGACTGCAGTTGGGCATTCGGTTTCGGGAGAAAGAAAAATTGGCGTGGCGGCTGATGCATTCAAACTGATTCCGGTGATGCGCGGGTAATAACATTCGGTCCTTGGCGTGCATCCGCAATGCTCGCTTTGGTCTAAGAACGCCATCTTCGGAGGTCACACACGTGCTGCACAAATGCGCAAATCCGACTTGTCTTGCCCCTTTCCGCAAACTCAGTCAAGGGAAACTGTTCCTGGTGGAAATGGGACCTCACGAAGGGTCGAAGCCGAGGCGAGCCCACTGGAGGGGCCCGTCTTTTAATCGCATCGAATACTACTGGCTGTGCGATCAGTGTGCGTTCGCGCTGACCCTGTCGTACGAAAAGGGGCGAGGTGTGGTCACGGTTCCGCGGCCCGACGGTGCGAAGAAAAGGCCGACGGTAGCCGTGCAGGCGCACGACGCGACCCAGAGTACGAGTAGCCAGACAGAACAATCCGCATAGGAAGGGACGCCATGGACAACCCAAAGATGCAGCCGTGCGCAATTTGCGGCGAGCAAAGATCGACCGGGCAAGTATGGTTTCTGGTGGCGGAAAGTCATTGGGAAGACAAGCTGAAGGTTCTTGAGTGGCAGGATGAACTGGCCAGGCGGCAAGGGATCTTTGCGGCATGCTGCGGCGGACACGTGGAGGAACTAGTCGTGCACTGGATGACGACAGGGAGTCTAGACTATCCCTTTGCCACGGTTGGATACAAGAAAGTGGACAGCCGCAGGAAGCGGCTGGGCTGGATTCTACCTACGGTCGAAGAGCCCAACACTAAAGGCGCGCGGCTGATCGGCGAATTGGCGGTTGACCGGGAAAGCGTACGGCGGGCGCTCAGAGAGGATCCCGAATCGCTGCGAGTGATCCTGGACGAACTGCTGATTGCATTGAAACGCGAGGCCACAGGGACAGGGGCGCGGTTCGAATCGGCAGACGCAATATGCTATGGGTTTCCTCGACAGATTTGACGGCCAGCTGAGGAGCTCAGGAGTTTCCAGATTTTTTCCAGGTGCGCCAGTCGTTGGCGACCGCCTCTTCCATATTCTTTGCGGCTGTGTACAGCCAGCTGGGTCTGAGGCGGCTGAGGTGGCGACGGATATATTTGGGCGCGTCGACCGTGCCCAGATGAATATTGGCCGCCTCCCATCCCATGGCGGAAAGGAGGCGGAGTTCGTCGCGGTCGGTAGGCAGAACGGTTAGTTCGATACGGGAACAATGCGGCGACAAGCGGCGGACGATCCAGCGACCCCGCAGTTGCACAAAAGGATCGGGGCAGCGAACCGCACGGCTAATGATGGCCTGATACATAATTTCGGAAGGCCCCTCATCTCCACTGGCCCAGTACACTGCAGAAGGGGTCAGCGCCTTGGCTTCGCGAGCGATCTTGCCGCCGCGGCACATCGCGATCGCGACTACGCGAAAGTGCCCCAGACTTCCCAAACCGGCAACCCGCCGGACAGTCCTGTAGTTGAGAGCGCTCTCCGGCATTAAGTGTTCCAGAGCTTCCCGGGCACTTACGGGGAGTTCGCCCCGTACCTTCGGCAGGGAGTCCATCTTCTGCCAGAAATGAACCGGATCGCGCAAAACTCCGGTTGCGATCTGGCGGAGCCAGGTGTTTTCTTCTTCGAGCACATAGGGCCGGCCGCCGTGGAGGAGAGATTCCTTGTAGCCCTCGATGATCGACGCGCACGCGTCCTTGGGCTTTAACGCCAAGTGGCCGGCTTCGATGGCGAACAAGGCACTGGTGGCCAGGCGCACCAGATCGATGGTGTAGGGCAGCACGGCCGCTTCGTCGAAATCGTTGATCCCCCAGACCAAACGGCCTTCGACGTCCCGCCAGGTGCCGAAGTTTTCTACATGAAGGTCGCCCACGGCGAGAACCCGCGGAGCCTCGGCCAGATCAGGGCAGACTTCCGGCCAGATCTGCATCCAGCGATAGAAGGTGGCGCGAAGAAAAGAGAATGAGGATTCCGCCATGCGCTGATGTTTCAGCCGTAGATCAGGCTTCACCAGCGTGGTGTGGCGGCCAAGCCATTCTTCGAAGCGGTGGGTTGACTTGACGATATTCATTGCTGTCCGGCTGGCAACGATAGAACCGGCTCAGGCAAATGTCAACGCGGCACGAGGGAGAACGCTTCGCCGCCACACGGTCCGACTGAAGAATACGAGCAGCTCTCCGCCCAGCCTCGTCTTTCGGGGCCGGGCGGTTCTTTCAATTGGCGTAGTAGGTCGCGTTCACCTCGACAAATTCCTGCGATTCAGCCGGCAGATCTTCCACGGCGTAGATCGAATCCGAGGTGCAGACCGGGACGCAAGCGCCGCAATCGATGCAGCCCGCCGGATCGACATACAACTGGGTTGCCGCTTCGAAGCCGGGCTCGTCCTTCTTAGGGTGAATGCAGTCAGTCGGACAGACATCAGCACACAGCAGGTCCTTGATGCAGGAGCTCGTAATTACGTAGGCCATGGATGCACTCCGAAAAGAGGTTTAAACGCATCTACAGAGTATGGTGGGGCAAATTTATTCTCTGTGATCTGGGTCTCATCTGGATATGTCGGAGATCACAAGGGTGAAGTTCATTGCCTGAGGGCTGGGCTTAGCGAGATTTCGGCAGTGAGCGCCTGTGCAAAACTGGTAATACAATTCTTGCGGATTGAGACAGCCCAGTAAAAATTACACTGTGGCGCAGGCTCGTATGCGACTAAGGTCAGGAGTTTACAGTGTTTGCCGATTTGGCAAGTCTGGTGCTTTATAGAAGAAACGAAAGTTGTAGTCGCGCTGCCGAGTCAGTTTCTGGCGATTATTTCCACGGAAGATCGGGGCTGCCTGCTCCAGGTGCAGGCAATCGCGATATCGGTCGGCGCTGTCGGGCGCCGCTTGGGGTCAACGATAGATTCCTAGGAGGTGTTCTGTGGCAGCATTTCGCATCTTGGTGGCTGACGATCATGAAGTGGTGCGCAAAGGTTTGATGGCGATACTCCAGCCTCAGCCAGATTGGCAAATGTGTGGCGAGGCATGCAATGGACGCGAGGCGGTAGAAAAAGCGAAGCAGTTGATGCCCGACGTCATCGTTATGGATGTGAGCATGCCGGGACTGAACGGACTGGAGGCGACGCGCCAGATCGTCAAGGCCAATCCGGCCACGAAAGTCCTGATTCTCACTTTGCATGATTCCGACCAAGTTATCCACGACGTTCTGGATGTTGGCGCCCGCGGATATCTTCTGAAATCTGATTCCGGGTGTGAACTGGTGGCCGCGGTCGAGGCGTTGCTGCACGACAAGACCTACTTCACGCCTAAGGTCGCGGCGATGGTATTGCAGGGCTACCTGAGGGGTGGGACACCCTTTTCGCCGGGGAGGAATCCGCTGACTCCGAGGGAGCGCGAAGTGGTGCAGTTGCTGGCGGAGGGCAGCAGCACCAAAGAAGTGGCGGTAGCGCTGGGCCTCAGCGTCAAGACCGCGGAAACTCATCGCTCCAACATCATGCGCAAACTTCAGTTTCACTCGGTGAGCGATTTGGTGCTCTACGCCGTGCGCAACAACATCGTTCAAGTGACGCAGCCCGGTATGTGAGAGGTTGCTACACGCGGGCGGGAATAGAAGCGGTCCCGCCCGCGGTCGCCCAGCGAATCGGTTCGAAATCGAACTGACATCTTTTTCTGGGCTCCGCATGGGGCACCCCGTACAGCAACTAAGTAAAATGCCTACAGCGCTAACCGTATAGATTGCGTGTGCGCTAATCCTTACCCTGCGCTAGGATTGCGCGTACGCAGCTAGTCGGGCTGGTGCGGAGCTGTTATGGTTATCCTGCACACGCGCAGGATGTCCGCGCAACATAGTCCTGCGGTCTGGGTTTGTGTTTGTGTACGACCGAGATTTTAAATCTGCCCCAACTGAGGGGCCAAAAATTTAGCAGCAAGAGGAACTATGAAACGAATACGAAGCAGTGCTTCAGTAGTGCTGTGTTCGATAATTTTCGCAATTGTGATGCTGGCGCTGCCAGCAACATCGGGCGCGCAGATCGGCATCGGCTTGTCCGTCAACTTCGGTCCGCCGGCGTTGCCCGTGTACGAGCAACCTCCCTGCCCGTCCCCTGGTTATCTTTGGACGCCGGGCTATTGGGCCTACGGCCCCGACGGCTACTATTGGGTGCCGGGCACATGGGTAATGGCACCGCAACCTGGATTCTTGTGGACGCCCGGCTGGTGGGGTTGGGGCGGCTCGGCATTCCTTTTCCATGTGGGCTATTGGGGTCCGCATATCGGCTTCTACGGCGGGATCAACTACGGATTTGGCTACTTCGGCCATGGCTATGAAGGTGGCGAATGGCGAGGCGGACAGTTCTTCTACAATCGTTCCGTCAACAACGTAAATGTCACGAACATTCACAATGTTTACAACACCACCGTGATCAACAACACCACGGTGAACCGCGTGAGCTACAACGGAGGCAATGGCGGACTCGAAGCCCGTCCCACGTCGGAAGAGCAAGCGGTTGAACACGAGCAGCACATACCGCCCGTAGCCGCTCAGACCCGGCATGAGGAAGAGGCTCGCAACGACCCGCAACAGCGGGCTTCGGTGAACCAGGGCAGGCCGCCGATCGCAGCCACTGCCAGACCTGGCGAACTCAAGGGCGCGGGAGTTGTGCCGGCGAGAGAGGCGGGAGCGCCATACCATCCTCCTGCAGGCGAGCGCGGCAAAGAGCAGGCTGGACGTCCGGAGAACAATGTTCCGCATCCGCCGAGTGCGGGAGAACGAGGTAACGAGCAGGCCGGTCGTCCGGGGAACAATGTTCCTCGCCCGCCCGTGCCCAATGACGCTAAGGATCTTCAAGCCCACGACCGTCCTGCTGCGCCAAACACAGGAAACGCCAAGCAGGATCAGAAATACCAGCAACAGCAGGACAAGCTAATACAGAAACAGAATCAGGAACACCAACAACTCGCGCAGAAGCAGGAACAAGAACACCAGCGTCTAGCGCAAAAGAACGCGAGTGACGCGCAGAAGCAGCAAACCGAACAACGGCACCAGCAACAGACCGCACAGCTGGAGCAAAAACACGCGCAGCAGCAGCAGCACTTGCAGCAGAAACAGCAGCCTCGAGAACAGCCAGAACGAAAATAAAGGCGGATCTATAGCAACGTGGCCCACCCTTGTTCGTGTTCTTAACGAAAAGGGTGGGCCGATTCTTTGATCGCTGCCGATCGGCAGTCATGCAGTTTTGATCAGCTCGGAAACGGCGTAACAAGTGCGGGAAAATCGTTAAGCGGCTTGCCCAATCCACCAGAGAATTTTGGCGACGATTCGCCAACCATTGATGGCGATCGCAGTGGATTCGTACTCGCGGTTTTCCGGGACCAGGACTTCGGTGTGATCATAGCGTTGCAGGCGGGATACGATCAGGCCGTGATCTTTATGGGTTGCCACGACGATATGACCATAAAGCTTGGCCCGGTTGGTCTGCGAAGTGTCGATCACGATAATGTAGCCGTCGTGAATCAGCGGCATCATGGAACGGCCGTGGACCCGCAAACAACTGGTGTAGGCCGGGTTGGGACACCACTTGCTGGGCGCCGCCAACATCGTCTCCGGGAGCATTTCGTTGAGGCTTTCTGGCGGGTCTCCCTTCCCTCCATGGGTGGCGGCCACAACCGGTAGAACAGGGATGGCAACCAAGTCATCCGCCCCCTTGAGCGCGGGACGCGCTCCGGCTTGAACGACTTCCAGCTTTAGCTGACGATCTTTGCGCAAGCGGGACCGGACGGCCGGCAAAACGCGCATTAAATCGCCGCTGCTCAATCCCGCCCGGCCCCAGAAATACCAACACTCGGGATCGCCAGTGAGATTGCCCAGTTGAACGTAAATATTCGCTGGCGGCTCCTGGACACCCCGTTCCCAGCGCGAGACGGCCATGGCAGAGGCATTCATCTGCTGGCCCAATTCTGATTGGCTCATTTGGAGGCGGCGGCGGAGAGCGATGATCCGTGTTGCCCACTCGAGCTTCGCGTCTCTTGTGTTGCTCATGGTGCGCCTGCTAGACTGAAACTAACGCAACTGTTATAACATTTGCGCTAGGCGGCACCCTGTCGCCAGTCTACATGAAAGGTTGTCATGTACCGTGACAATTTTAACACAAAACTAAATCTGACAACACAATCCCCACAGACATTGTATCGCGGCCTGTATGTGAGGATCGCGCGCCAGCTCGATGTAGATCCTTCGTATGTGAGCCGGGTTGCCCGTGGAGACCGGCGTTCGAGCGAAGTAGAAAGCGCGTTGAGCCAGGCGCTGGAAGAGATCAACCGGCAACTGGGTCGGGAATCCTCAGCGACCGAGAATCGGGCTGCGCGTCCTGCAAGCGGGCCCAAGCGGCTGAAGCTTCTCCTGACCCAAAACCGGAGCCGCATCCGTAAGCAATGGCTGGCGCACAGCGAGGCGGATGCCAATCTTAAACGGGTCAAGCTAGCTGCCGGGAAACGGGTGGCTCCCATCCTGCCGTTGATTGAAGAGACCATCAAGGTCATGAAGTTGGACGTGGAGAAGATGGCGGCTGCGTCCATGAAAGCTGCCCAGCAGCACGGTCGAGTGCGGCAGGCGCAGGGTTTTACTGCGATGGGGTTGGTGGAAGAGTACAACCTGGTCCGGCGCTGCGTTTTTGCTTTAGCTCTGGAACATCGTGAACAGATGGATCCGCATTTGCTGCTACACGATCTCACCCAATTTGGCGAAGCCCTCGACCTTCAGACCCAGCGGGCGTTGCAAGACTATCTCGCCGCGAATTAGCCAGCCTCCGACTGTTTTAGCGTAGTGGCGAACCGCTTCGCGTGTGCGACAGCGGCATACACACTCTCGCTTGGCCAGCATGAGCGAGAACGCTCGCGCTTACTTTGGCAGGCGGCTCAGCAGAGCCGACGCTTTACGGAACCAGGGCCGCTCACGGCGACGTAGATATCCGGGCATGTTCGGTTTCTTGTCCAGAATGCGCTGGGCCCATTCGCGGGCCTCGGGGTTGCGTTGCTGATTAGCCAGGAAGCAAGCGTAGTTGTAATAAGTCTCGGACGAAGTGGAGATTTTCGTGACTTCGCGAAATAGAGCCTCGGCTTTGTCGGGCTGGCCGGTGTTGGCGTAGGCATGGGCGAGCAAACCGGCGGCGCGATGAAAGTCGTACTTTGGATCCTGCGCGACGACGCGTTCAAGATCGGGCAGGGCCGCGGTGAAGTCACCCATGAAGATTGCGGCCATGCCTCGGCGATGAAACGGGTCCAGCGAGTCGGTGCGTGATGAGATTGCCTTGTCGTAACACTGGCGGGCGCGAGCGTAGTTCCCTTCTTCCAGATACAGATCGGCCAATTCCTCATAATTCCCGGCTGAGGGGTTATCCAGAATGGCGGATTCGAGTTCGTGAATCCTCCTGCGCCGGGGAAACATTTTGAAGGACTGGCGCATCAGGCCGGCGTCAGGGATGACTTCGGCGGCGATGTAGATCAGCGCCCCAAGTCCCCCGAAAAAGATAATGATCCAGAGCCAATAGCCGTCCGGGCGTCGGCGAATGAAGTGGACAATTGCCACTGCCTGGAGGATCAAACCCCAGGGATAAAATAAGAAAATTAGCGATCCCATGCGTTGATCGGACTATAGCATGGGGCGGCGAGAGCATGGCAAAGGCAAAGCCAGCTCAGGATTGACCGGATCAATTTGATGAACGTTTTGTCACATTGCGCGGTTGGAAAACTGTGATACTCTGGTCCGCAATAGGGCCCACCTTGAACGATAGCAAGCTCCATGGGCAAGTCTCCAGCTCGCGCCACCAACCAACCTCTCCGCGTCGGGGGAGAACGGGATGAGCGCACGCTCGAACGAGTTCCCTTTCTCACCCGTGTAGACTTGCGCACCGCAGTCCGCGCCACGGGGCCGGGACGCAAGAATTGAACGGCGCGGCTGACTCAGATGATGGAAAGAAATCAAATGCTTCCAGAGCAGCAGTTAGTGACCCAGCTCCTGCAACAATGGGGGAGCGGGAATAAGGCGGCGCTTGACGAGTTGATGCCAGTTGTCTATGAGCAGCTTCGCAAACTGGCATCGCGTTGTTTGCGTGCCGAACGTCCCGACCACACCTTGCGGGCCACCGCCTTGGTCAATGAGGCCTACCTACGCTTGGTCGATGCCGACGTAGCCTGGCAGGACCGGGTTCATTTCTTCGCAGTTTCCGCCCGCCTGTTGCGCCGCATCCTGGTCGACCACGCAAAAGCTCACAATCGAGACAAGCGTGGGGGCGGCGTCGAGAAAATCTCGTTGGATGACGCCGTACTGGTTGGTCCGCAAACCAGCGGAAGCATTGTGGAGTTGGACGAGGCACTGCAGCGCCTGGCGGCTCACGATCAACGAAAGAGCGAACTCATCGAGCTCCTTTTCTTCGGCGGGCTTACCTACGACGAAACTGCGGAAGCCCTCAAGATTTCTCCCGCTACGGTGCATCGCGAACTCAAAATGGCGAAAGCCTGGCTGCACCGCGAACTTACACAAAACGTCTCCTAGGGAATCGATGGCATCTTCTTCCAGTTCCGACCGCTGGCGTCGGCTCGAAGCCTTGTTTTATGAGGCTGTCGAGTTGAAGCCAGAGGCGCGCGCGGAGTTCCTTGAGCAGCGCTGTGGCGGCGACACGGAGCTACGGAAGGAAGTGGAGACCCTTCTGGAGTCCGCCGAGAAACCGATGGATTTTCTGGAAAAGCCGGTGCTCGAGGCGGCCCACCGGATGATGGAGCAAGATCATCACGACAGCATTGCTCCCGGCACTCAGCTGGCCCATTACAAAATCATTTCCATGCTCGGAGCCGGGGGTATGGGAGAAGTCTACCTGGCGGAGGATATGCATCTCCGCCGCAAAGTCGCCCTTAAGATGCTTGTGCCCGAGCTTACTCGTGATGAACGCGGCCTGCGTCGTTTCGAGCACGAAGCGCGCGCAGCATCAGCGCTCAATCATCCCAATATTCTTACCATTCACGAATTCGGGCAGGCCGATGGGATGCATTTCATCGCCTCCGAGTTTATTGAAGGCGTGACTCTTCGCCAACGTCTGGCGAAGGGAAGACTTGAGTTGAATACTGCGATTGAAATTGCCATCCAGATTGCCAGCGCTTTGGCGGCGGCGCATGCCAGCGGAATTGTTCATCGCGACGTGAAGCCGGAAAATGTGATTGTGCGAAGCGATGGGATTGTGAAGGTCCTCGATTTCGGGATCGCCAAGCTGAGCGAGAAAAAGCTCGGAGGGACGATTCGTCGCTGGGCGACGACGGTTGGATCCTCGACCAGTGAACCTGGAATGGTATTGGGCACGGCGAAATACATGTCCCCGGAGCAGGCGCGGGGCATTGAGGTCGACGCGCGCAGCGATATCTTCAGCCTGGGAGCGGTGATCTACGAGTTGGTTACCGGAAGGGCGGCATTCGAAGGCGGCACGGCTAGCGATATCATCGCTGAAATCCTCAAGGTTGAGCCTCCACCCCCAGTGGAATTCGTCCCGGAAGTGCCGCATGAACTCGAGCGCATGATCAGTAAAGCTTTGCGCAAGGATCGCGAAACCCGATATCAAACAGTGAAGGACTTGCTGATTGACCTTCAGGACTTCAAGAAGGAGATAGAATTCAAAGCGCAACTGCAACGATCGGCGCGCCCTGGCAGCCGATCGAGCGGTGCTAAGAGGATCGTGCAAGAAGCGCTTCGAGCCGTCCAGCTTGAGCCCGCAAAGTCAGGATCGGGCGGTCGCAGGCTCGCGAGTACGGATACGGCAGTCGACTCCGACACCGTTTCCTCGCGCGGAAAATTACTGGCGCTCGCGGTGATCCTGTTCGCCGTATCGGTCGTTGGCTACTTCGTTGTGAAAAAGTCGAACACGCTCTCCACATCCGCTCGGCCACGCAGCCTGGCGATTCTTCCCTTTCGAAATCTCAAGCAGGACCCCGAAACCGACTTCCTGGGATTTTCACTGGCGGATGCGGTCATCACCAAGCTCGGCTACATCAACGCGCTTACGGTTCGCCCATCTTCTTCTGTTGACAAGTATCGCAATCAGATTATTGACCCCAAGAAAGTCGCAGCCGATCTGAACGTCGACACGCTGCTCACCGGCAGCTTTATTAAAGATGGCGATGACCTGCGGATCACGACGCAACTGGTGGATGTGAAGCCGGATAAGATTCTCTGGCAGGACACGCTCGACCTGAAATACGACAAGTTGTTAACCGTACAGGATCGCGTGGCGCAACAAATCATCAAGGGATTGGAGTTGAACCTTTCGCCCGCGGAAGCGGCGAATCTCAAGCCCGACAAAACCATTAATTCGCTGGCTTACGAATACTACCTGCGAGGAGTCGATCTTTACTCGCTGAATGAATTTACTCCGGCGATTCAACTGCTGGAGAAATCCGCCTCCATCGAGCCCAACTATGCGCTTACCTGGGCGCATCTTGGCCGAGCCTATACGACCAATGCGTCCTTGAGGTTCGGCGGGCGCGAGGACTACAGCAAAGCGCAGGCCGCGTATACGAAGGCGATCGCATTAAATCCGTCGCTGGTTGAGCCGCGAATCTATATGGCCAATCTGCTGACCGACACCGGAAGAGTCGAAGAGGCTGTGCCCTTGCTGAGGTCAGCTTTGCAGATCAGTCCCAATAATGCAGAGGCGCATTGGGAACTCGGGTATGCGTACCGGTTTGGCGGGATGCTCGAGGAGTCCGCAGCGGAGTGTGAACAGGCGCGGCAAAATAATCCCCAGGTGAAAATTAACAGCTCCGCGCTGAACGCCTATCTGTATCTGGGCGAATATGAGAAGTTCATGCAGAGCTTGCCGGCCGACGATTCGATTTACATCCTCTTCTACCGCGGCTTTGGAGAATATTACCTGAACAACCATGAGCAGGCGGCTAAGGATTTTGACCGGGCCTTCGAAATGGAGCCTTCCTTGCTTCCCGCCGACGTGGGGAAGGCGCTCAGTTATTCAATAAAGCACGAAGACGCGCGTGGCTTGAAGCTTCTGCACGAAACGGAAGACCGGATCGAAGAGCAAGGAGTGACCGATGCGGAAGGCATTTACAAAGTCGCTCAGGCCTATGCGGTATTAGGCGACAAGGCGTCCGCGCTGCATATGCTGCGGCATAGCATTGGAGGCGGGTTCTTTTGCTATCCCTATTTCGTGCGCGATCCTTTGTTGCAGAATATTCGCAACGAACCTGAGTTTCAGACTCTTATGAGCGAGGCACGCCAGAGGCACGAACAATTCAAGGCCAAGTTTTTCTGAGGCGCGGTTGGGTCAGAATGATGTTTTCATTCTTCACCGCTCGGCGTCGCTAGTCTTCATCCAGATATTCAGCCGGCACGTCATCCTCGGGCACTTCGCGGGTCCGCACTTCCCGTTCGCCCCGGTCACCAGCCTCTTCGACGCCCGTCACCACGCCGGCCTCAAACGCGTTCCCTTCCTCGATTAACTCGTCCACACTCTCCGAGTCTGCGCTTTCGACGTTGGACAATCCCTGCAAATCTCCCGATTGTCCGGCCGAATCCGAGTCAGATTCCGGCTGAAAGAATGCCACGCCGGCGCGGCGCGGGCTTCTTTCGGGAGCTCGTCGCCTGGTTGCGCTTTTGGTCTGGAGGCTGCTCGTCTTCTTCTTAGCGGCAGCTTTCGCTTTAGTCTTCGCGGCCGGTTGTTTTGGAACAGCTTTCTTCCTCGCCCGGCCCTTGGTAGCCGTAGACTTTCTGCTGGTGGCGGGCTTCGACTTTGTCCGCTTCTTCGATCTGGTCTGCTGTTTCCTGGTCTTCTTCTTGGTGGCCATTCGCGCAGTCTAGCACCGACTCATGCGCGCCGCAAAACCTATGACATCAACTGGGAACAGGAAACTGAGTGTTACCCACGCCAACCGGTAACCCTCTTCGGACCATCATCGTCGAACCTCTGTAACTTCCGGTCAGTTGCCGCGCAACTGACCCTATGCCAAAACCCGAAATCCGGAGCATTGCGCAGACTCGGTGGGACTAGCTCATATACCAGCCGCCATTGACCGAAATCGTCTGCCCGGTCATGTAGTCATTCATCGCCAGCATCACGGCGACGGACGCGACGTCGTCCACTGAGCCAAAGTGCCCCATCGGAATAAGATTCGGGTTCGCGTTGGGGTTGCTGGTCACCATATCGGTCTCAATCAGCGCGGGAGCAATGGCGTTTACGGTGATTCCATCTCGAATGAGCGATGAGGCGCAGGAGTGTGTCAGCCCTATGATCCCCGCCTTGGACGCGGCGTAGTGCGCCCCCACGGCCCCGCCCGTCTGTGCAGCGACCGAAGAAAGGTTGATGATGCGTCCCCACTTTCTTTGTCGCATGCCGCCAACCACTGCCTGCGTTACCAGGAACACTGACTTTAGATTGACGGTGAGCACTTCGTCCCATTCTGCTTCTGTAATGTCCTCCAATTTGCGCGGATGAGCGATACCCGCGTTGTTGACGAGGACATCAATGCCGCCAAGGTGCGCCTCAATCTCTGCAACCATACGCGTCACCTCGGCCGAGACTGACACATCGGCTTGAATCGCGATTGCCTTCCGTCCTGTCCCGACGATTTCGCCACAGACCGCATTCGCAGCGTCGGCTCGTTCGCGGTAGTTCACCGCGACATGCGCACCAGCCCTGGCCAACGCTGCAGCGACTCCGGCACCGATTCCGCGACTCCCGCCAGTCACAAGCGCCACTCGATCCCTGAGGTCTTTCATGGCGTCATTGTATTCGCGAGATAGCTCGGCGGTGGGGTTCTGTTTCTCTTGTCTTGGATAAATAAATCTCGGGGTGGAATGGTCCGGGCTGATTGCTGGTCAATGAGCGATATAGAGATTTTTTCGCCAGTTCAGACGATTGCCCAGCAGTGGCGACTCAGATTACTTCCTGTTTGCCGACGATCCGCCCAGTGAGTCGGATACCGCAACACCTTCTGATCGAGAGCGGAAATCCGTTGACGGGTGATTACCAGACGTGTGGTACCAACCGGTAACGCACCTTCTGGAGATATTCCTTGTAGCCTTGCAGATCGCGCGTTAACAACTTCTCCTCGCCAAAGATGCGCAGAATGAGCAACCCGACAATGGCCAGGGCTACAAGAAGGCCACAAACGGAGCCGAGCAGCAACGCGCCACCAACCAACCATAGACTTGCACCAAGATACATGGGGTGGCGAACGAAGCCGTAGACGCCCGTGTCGATGACGTGCTGGCCTCGCTCGGTCTGAATGCGCACCAACGGCGACAGAAACGTGTTATCAGTGATCGTGCGGAACGCGAGGAAACTACCTGCGAGGAGCAGGATGCCTCCGCAGACTTCGCACCACAGCGGCAGACGAGGCAGCCAGCCGAAACGCACGTCCAGCGGCGATAGGACGATCCAGGCGAGGAAGCCTATTTTTACCCCGACCAGGATAGCTATATCAGCGCGCGATTCACCGGCGGTGCCGGGCAGGCGCAGGCGCTCGGCCAGCAGCGCAGGATCCCTATAGTGAAGCCACAAGACGATGGCGGCCATGAAGAACAACCACCAGACGCCGAAGATCCAGCCCTCCACCCAGCGCCAATCGCCCGACAGCCATAGCAGCAGGGTCGTTCCCCCCAGAACGTAGGCGCCGGCGGCCACGAACATTAGCCCGGTGATGATCGGTGTGGAGCGCATCAGAAGCTGAAAACATCATAGTGCCGAAACCTGCTTGTCTTCTACTGTCGGAGCGGATTACGACCGTTAAGGTGCAGTCAGTCTTTGGCTGTGGCCATCACTGCACATCAAGATGTGACCAATTTCACTGACATCCTGCACTCTTCGGAGTCCGATTAGAATTGTCTACTCGCCCGTTGAGGAGGGAATCATGTTGGGAGGTCTACTTTTCGTCGTGTGTGTCATCCTGCAGTTTCATTATCATGATGCCATTCCTTGGTACATCTGGGTGTTTGCATTCATCGCACAGTGTGTTGGGTTTGGCGAACCAGCGATGAGATCTGCTTCGAGCAAGACCTACAGCGTTCAACCAGGGTCGCCCAAGACAAGAGAGCCTTAAGCAACTACGCGGCGGGTCACTGACATTTGTTTGGATTCTGGGCTACAAGCATGCTTGGGAACTTGGATCCGTTATGTTTCGCAGGTTCACTTAGGCGAGGAGGAAATATGTTCTGTGATAAGTGTGGCGCACCAGTCCAATCGAGCCAACGATTCTGTGGGAGGTGCGGAAAGGAATTCGCGGCAGGTGCAGTCGTGCCCTTCTCCCGACGCAGCCGCGTGGGAGAACACATCCGCATGTTAGGAATCCTGTGGCTGGCATTCTCCGCGCTGAATGCGTTGGTCGGCGGGGTTCTGTTTATTCTTGCAAATACCGTATTCGCGCACCTGCACGAGATGGGAGCGTCATCGGATGTGCCCACCGGTTTCCTGCGATCACTCTTTGGCACAATCGGCGTCCTTATTCTGGCAACGGCTGCCGCCGGGTTCCTCGCCGGATGGGGTCTGCTGCAACGCAAACCCTGGGCGCGAATGCTGACGGTTGTTCTAGCATTCATTGCGTTGTTCCACATCCCGTTCGGCACCGCGCTGGGAATCTACACCCTGTGGGTCCTGCTTCCAGCGGCTGCAGATGTGGAATACACGGAGCAAGTACGCAGTGCCCGAGCCGCGTGATAGCTGTCCTGAGAGCAAGCACCTCTTTGATGGGGGGACCTCGTGCCAAGAATAACTGACGGGTCAGTCAAAAGCATGGCAACGACTACAAGCTGATTGGCGTGATGTATACGGCCCCGGAAACTTCAGCGAAGATCAACTCAATCGGCGTGTCCCGCTGAGTGTCGCGCAGTGGCACGAGCATGTGAATTTCTGCGCGCCGCCTGGGCTGGCCGAAAGAAAGAAGCGTTGGCTCCGGACCCGCAATTCGGCCTAAAAGGATCGATCATCACACAGGAATCCGGCAACGACGACGGCGGTAAAGTCCCGAAAACGAAGTCCTGAACGGCCCAGCAGAAAGTGCCGCAAGTACAACCGCAGCAGAGATTTATCTGGTGAGCGCGGATGGACTCGAACCATCGACCCATGCCTTAAAAGGGCATTGCTCTGCCAACTGAGCTACGCGCCCACATGATTAACAATCTACCACAACGGAAAGCGGCGATTGCACTCCCGTCTGTGAACCGGCCAAGCGCGCAAGTCAAGGACGAAAGAGGCGGCAACATCACATTCTTCCCTGATTCCCGGTTAGTTTCCGCTTGACACCTGCTGTGCAGCAGATAATATAAATGAATGTTTATGCAACATGATGCATAATTATTCATTATGAATAAAACCTTAAGACAGCGCGCCATCCTGGATCTCTTGAAACACGGCCCGGTCGCCAATCAAGAAGACCTGCAACGGGCTCTGCGTAAACGCGGACTCAAGGTGGGGCAGGCAACTCTCTCGCGGGACGTTCGCGATATGCGATTGGCGAAGACGGCTGACGGCTATTCCCTGTCGCAAGCGGAGAGTTCATTCGCGCCGCCGTTGCCGCCCGTGTCGCGGCTGGTGCGGGAATTCGTGTTAGGGCTTCGCCCAGCGCAAAATCTCCTCGTAATCAAGACCAGTGTGGGCAGTGCCCAGCCGGTCGCCGCAGCCCTCGATGAAGAGGAGTGGCCGGAAGCGATTGGCACGATCGCTGGCGACGACACCATCCTGACGATTTGTCCGGACAAGGAGGATGCGAAGCGATTGGCCGCCCGCATCGAGGAGATGCTGGCCTGATGCCGGCAAAACTCAAGACTGCGGTGCTGGGTTCGACTGGATATTCTGGTCTGGAGCTTACGCGGTTTTTGCTGCGTCATCCTCGACTGGAACAGCCAGTCCTGCTCCGGCGTCAGAAGGAAACCGACACCGCCTGCAACCTGGCCGACATATTTCCCGCGCTTTCGGGGAATGGCAGCTATCCCCTGCAACCGCTGTCGTGGCCGGCGCTGAAGCAACAAGGCGTCGGATTGCTTTTTCTGGCTACGCCACACGAGGCTTCGCGGTCGCTTGTGCCGGAAGCGATCGCACAAGGCTTGCGCGTCATCGATCTGAGCGGGGCTTGGCGACTGAAGCAAGCGCAAAATCGCGCGGTGTATGGCTTCGAAGACGCGGATTCAGTGACGGCGGCGGAGCTTACCGAAAAGGCGGTTTACGGATTGCCCGAGTTGAGCCGCGATCGGATCCAGGACGCAGCCCTGGTGGCGAATCCGGGATGCTATGCCACTTCGGTGATTTTGGCTTTAGCGCCGCTACTCCAGGCTGGCATCGTGGATCGCGAGCGTGGAATCATTTCCGATTCCAAGTCCGGGGTATCCGGTGCGGGCAAGGAACCGAATTCGCGCACGCACTTTGTTTCTGTTGCCGACAACCTTTCGGCTTACTCGGTTTTCAGCCATCGGCACGTGGGAGAAATGCTGGAGCAGTTGAAGCTGAATGCGTGCGAATTGATCTTCACCCCTCATCTGCTGCCGATTCCTAGGGGAATTCTTTCTACCATCTACCTGCGTTTGAAGCGTGAGATGACGCCGGTTGAAGTCGAAGCTTGCTTTCGCGATTTCTACGCGGGCCGGCACTGGGTGCGGGTTTTTGCGACGCCGAAGCTGCCGCAGATCCAGTTTTCTCTGCACACCAACTATTGTGACCTGGGCTTCTGTCTTGCCGACGACGGCCGCCGCCTCGTGTTGGTGTCGTGCGTGGACAACTTGCTCAAAGGCGCAGCCGGACAGGCAGTTCAGAACATGAATCTCATGTACGGATGGAAAGAAGAGGAAGGCTTGCAGTGAAAATCGTAGTCAAAATCGGGGGCGCGGCGCTCGATGATAAACCGAGATTGCGCAAGTGCGCCCGCGCGATTGTTGAGTTGGCGCAGGATGGCCATCACGTCGCCGTCGTGCACGGCGGAGGTAGCGCGCTCACGCGAACGCTGAAGCTCTTGGGCAAAGAGAGCGACTTTGTGAACGGTCTCCGCATCACCGACGCAGAAACGCGCGATGTAGCGCTGATGGTTTTATCTGGGATCGTTAATAGGACGCTGGTCGCGGCAATTGTCGCCGCGGGCAGCGCGGCGGTCGGCCTCTGTGGCGCGGATGGGATGGCCTTCCGCGCGCGCAAGAAGCAGACTCCAGGGTGCGACCTCGGATTTGTCGGTGAAATCTGTTACGCAGAGCCGCGCTGGATCGAAGCTATCTGGAGCGCGGGAGGAATCCCAGTTCTGTCTTCTGTCGCGCTGGGCTCCGATGGCGAATACTACAACATTAATGCGGACCAAATGGCTTCCGCTTGCGCCGTAGCCTGCCATGCGGACACGCTGATTTTTCTTACCGATGTTGACGGAGTGAAGGGCGCTGATGGTGAGGTCATCCCGTGGCTGAACACGAAAGATGTAGCCGCTTTGATTGCCGCTTCCGTGATCGGCGGCGGCATGTTGCCCAAGCTCGAGGCTTGCAGTCAAGCGCTCCATAAAGGTGTTGGGCGGGTGAGGATTCTACCGGCGGCGCAAGTCGAGATCTTGCCGCAGTTCTACTTCACGAAGCTGGCCTGCGGGACGGAGGTGATTGGCGCGTGAGTCTCGCTTCCGTCATTCGGTCTGAAGAAAAATTGTTGCTCCCGACCTACGACCGTCACAAGATCCTCTTTGAACGCGGTCGTGGCGTGTATCTCTGGGATTCCCGCGGGAATCGGTATCTCGATTTTCTGAGCGGGATCGGCGTGAACGCTCTGGGACACGCGCATCCTGCGATTCAGGCGACCCTGAAACGTCAAGCGGGGCGGCTGATTCATGTTTCCAATCTTTTCTTCCACGAGTATCAGGCAGAACTGGCCAAACGGTTGACCAAGATTTCCGGTCTGGACCGGGCCTTTTTCTGCAACAGCGGCACCGAAGCGTGGGAGGGCGCGCTGAAACTCGCGCGCATCTATGCGCGAACCAGAAATACAAATGGCCACCGGCCCAAGTGGCGCATCCTCGCTCTCGACAACTCGTTTCATGGGCGCACTTTTGGTTCGCTCGCCACTACTGGGCAGGCGAAATATCGCGATCCTTTCGTTCCGCTGCTGCCCGGAGTCGGCTTCGTTCGGTTCAATGATGTGGAAGATCTGAAACACCAGTTCGACGCGGGCGTGTGTGCGATTTGCCTGGAGACGATTCAGGGGGAAGGTGGGATCTGTCCGGTCAGCCCGGAGTTTTTGCAGCTGGCGCGCAAGTTGACGGAGAGCAGCGATGCCTTGCTGATCCTGGACGAGATCCAGTGTGGCCTGGGACGAACCGGACGCTACTTCGCCTACCAACACTATGGCGTGCAGCCTGACATTGTGACGATCGCGAAACCCCTGGCCGCGGGATTACCGCTAGGAGCGATTCTCACTACAAATCGGGTCGCAAGCAGCATGCACCCGGGCATGCACGGTACGACGTTTGGTGGAGGACCGCTGGCCTGCGCAGTCGCGATTGAGTTTCTGGCCACGCTGGATGGACTGCTCGATCATGTCGGCGAAATTGGAGATTACTTTCATGGGAAGCTTACGGCATTGAAGGCCAGGCACGGCTGTATCCGCGAAGTTCGCGGGCTCGGTCTCATGCTCGCAATAGAATTGGACTCAGCCGACACAGCGAAAGCGGTCGTTTCCACTCTTATGGCAAAGGGAATTCTGATCAATCGCACTCATGAAACCGTTCTGCGCTTTTTGCCGCCTTACATCATTCAAGAAAAGCACGTGGATGAGGTGATCCGAGCGCTCGATTCAGCCCTCGCGGTGAAGCGACAACGCGCGGCGAAGCCCGCGGTAAATCGCATCTCAAGAACGAAAAAAAGGAGTTCAAGTGAATAGTCCGTCATTAAAAAGAGTGCCTGTCGGCCCTACAAGAGTTCCGAATACTTTCTGGGGCTCCGATCTGGTTTCGACCCGCGATTTGGGTCGCCCCGGGGTCGAAGCTGTGCTGCAGCTTGCCGGAATTATGAAGGCGCGTCCGGCAGATTTTCGCAGCGCACTCGCGGGAAAGCAGATGGTTATGTTCTTTGAGAAGCCTTCGTTGCGAACCCGGCTGACGTTCGAAGCGGGAATGTCGAGCCTGGGCGGCGCCACGTTCTTCGTGGACCAGACGCAAGAGCGACTAGACGCGCGAGAAAAACTGAGCGACATTGCGCATAATCTCGAGCGCTGGGTCGACGCGATTGTGCTGCGCACCTTCGCCCAGAAAACAATCCAGGGCATGGCTGAGCACGCCTCCATTCCGGTGATCAACGCTCTCAGCGATCTGGAGCATCCCTGTCAGGCCTTGGCCGACTATTTCACGCTGCAAGAACGCTTCGGCGATCTTAAGAATATTCGCCTGGCCTACGTTGGCGATGGCAATAACGTGGCCCATTCTTTACTGCTGACATGCGCGTTTCTTGGCTCCAAAATCCGCGTGGCCACCCCTAAGGGTTACGGTCCCAACGTCCAAATCCTCGCCGACGCGCAAGCCATAGCCGATCAAACCGGCGCTGTTATCGAGATACTTTCTGACCCGCACGAGGCGGTTGCAGGCGTCGACGCGGTTTACACCGACGCGTGGGCCAGCATGGGCCAGGAGCACGAAGCCACGAAACGCGCCAAGATTTTCCCGCCTTATCAAATGAATCAGAAACTCGTGGCGGGAGCGGCACCGCACGCCGTGTTCATGCACTGTCTGCCGGCTCATCGCGGGGAAGAAATCACAGACGCAGTAATGGACTCGGAAAGATCGGTGGTCTTCGATCAAGCGGAAAGCCGGCTCCACGTGCAGAAAGCCATCTTATACTTATTACTTGGCGGCGAAACGCGCCTGCCAGCGAGGAGCGCTCATGCCTGAGAAAGTTGTGCTTGCCTATTCTGGAGGTTTGGATACCTCCATCATTATTCCGTGGCTCAAAGAAAATTATGCCTACGATGTGATTGCGATGGTGGGCGATGTTGGCCAGGGAGACGACATTGAAGCCGTGGTCGCGAAGGCCTACGCCACCGGCGCATCCCAGGTGGTGGTCGAAGACCTCCGGGAAGAATTTCTCACTGGTTACGTGTTCCCCGCGCTAAAAGCGGGAGCGGTCTACGAACATAAATATCTGTTGGGCACATCGCTGGCGCGGCCGGTGATTGCGAAACACCAGGTTGAAGTCGCCTTGCGCGAGCGAGCCACGGCCGTCGCGCACGGATGCACGGGCAAAGGCAATGATCAAGTGCGCTTCGAGTTGGCGTACCAGGCGCTTGCGCCCGAACTACGGGTGATCGCCCCTTGGCGCGAGTGGAAGTTGAAATCCCGCGAAGATTGCCTGGATTATGCCGAGCACCACGGTATCCCCGTGGCCGCCAGCCGCGAAAAGATTCACAGCCGCGATCGTAATCTCTGGCATGTCAGCCACGAGGGAGGCGAGTTGGAGGATGCGGCCAACGCGCCGTTGCCCAGCACCTGGCAGCTTACTCTTTCGCCGAAAGATGCGCCGGATCGTGAAGAGCAAGTAACAATCGGCTTCGAAGCGGGGGTTCCAGTTTCGGTCAATGGCCTGGAGCTCGATCCGGTGTCATTGGTCGAACTGTTAAACGAAGTCGGCGGTCGCAACGCCATCGGACGAGTCGACCTGGTGGAAAATCGATTTGTTGGAATCAAGTCGCGCGGTTGTTACGAAACTCCCGGTGGAACTTTGCTGATCACGGCGCACCGCGAACTCGAATCTCTGTGCCTGGAGCGCGATGTCTCCCACTTCAAGCAGCACATCGGGTTGAAGTACGCGGAACTAGTCTACTTCGGACTTTGGTTCGCGCCGCTTCGCGAAGCGCTCGATGCTTTTGTCGAAACCACGCAAAAAGATGTAACCGGCTCGGTCACGCTCTCCTTGTATAAAGGCAACGTCTCCGTGGTGAGCCGTCAGTCCGAGCATTCGCTGTATCGCACCGATCTGTCGTCGTTCACCATGGGCGATAGTTACGACCAGAAGGACGCCGCCGGATTCATTCGCATTCTTGGCCTTCCCTCTCGCTCGCGAGCACAGGCACGCAAACAGGGCGTGAGATCGGAGGTGGCGCAATGAAGATGTGGTCCGGCCGTTTCCGGCAGCCTCTGGATCCGGCGTTTGAGCGTTGGCAACGTTCGTTTGATTTTGACCGGCGATTGTTGGCGCACGAACTCGCAGCCAGCAGCGCCCATGCTCGCGCCTTGAAGAGTGCTGGCATCTTGGATTCAAACGAGCTGATCACTATTCTCCAAGGACTGGAACGAATCGGCGAGCAAGCGGCTTCGTTGCCAACATTTCTTGAGGACGATGAAGCCGAAGACGTGCATCATTTCGTCGAGAAAAAGCTGGTTCTGCTGATTGGTGATGTCGGATACAAACTGCACAGCGGGCGCAGTCGAAATGAACAAATCGCGACCGATTTGCGTTTGTACGTCCGAGCGGCGGTTGATCAAGTCCGCGCTGATCTGGCAGCGTTGGGGGGCATTCTATTAGACCGCGCACAGCAAGCAGGAAATGCTGCCATGCCTGCTTACACGCATCTGCAACGCGCGGAGCCGGTGCTGGTGTCGCACTGGCTGCTAGCTTACGTCGAAATGTTTCTGCGGGATGCGGATCGACTTGCCGATTGCCGGAAGCGGCTGAATGTTTGCCCTCTGGGTTCTGGCGCGGTCGCTGGAGCGACGCTACCACTGGATCGTCGAGCCATGGCGACTGACCTCGACTTCGATCAGCCGACCGCGAACAGCATCGACGCAACCTGCGATCGCGATTTCGTTGTCGAATTTGTGAACGCACTTTCGCTGCTCGCTCTCCACTTGAGTCGATGGTCGGAAGAGATGATTCTGTTTTCGTCTCAGGAATATGGCTTTATCCGCTTGCCCGAAGCATACTCCACCGGAAGCAGCGCGATGCCACAGAAGAAGAATCCGGATTTATTGGAACTCACGCGCGGCAAGTGCGCTCGCGTGATCGGAGACGGAACCACGCTGCAGATTTGCATGAAGGGCTTGCCTCTCGCCTACAACAAAGACTTGCAGGAGACTCAAGAACCTCTGTTCGATGCGGCCGACACAGTGCTTTCGCTACTGCCCCTGGTGACCGGCTGGATGAAAGCTGTGGAATTCAACTACGAAGCCATGCAACAAGACGCGCAATCAGGATTCATGAACGCGTGGGCTGCCGCTACTTACCTGGTACAGCGCGGGGTTCCGTTTCGTCTGGCCCATGAGCAAATCGGAAAAGCTGTGCAGATGTGTCTGGAGAAGCGTTGCGAGCTTCAAGATCTATCTTTGGAGGACCTGCATTCAGTGAACTCGAAATTCGATCACGATTTCTATGCGTGCCTGAAGCTGGAATCGGTGCTTGCCATCCACGATGTTCCCGGCGGTGCGGCGCCAACCCGAGTACGGCAGGCGATGACTGATGCGCAACAGAGAATCAATTCCATCCGGGAGGACGTCCATGCGCACGCGTAAAGCCATCCTGCCTGATGCTAGCCGCATTCACAATCTTATTTCCGCCTACGCCGGCGACGGAACTCTTCTGCCGCGTACTTTGGCGGAGATCTGCGAGAACGTGCGGGACTTCGTGGTCCTCGAAGACGGCGGCGTGATAATCGGCTGCGGCGCGCTCCATCTCTATGGCCCGCATCTGGCTGAGATTCGTTCGATCACCGTAGCGCCTTCGCGACAAGGCAAAGGCGGGGGTGGCCATTTGGTAAAGGCGTTGCTGTCGGAGGCGAAAAAGCACCGCGTTACCTGCACCTGCCTGTTCACGCGCGCTCCAGAATTCTTCGCTCGCCTGGGCTTCGCCACCGCACAACGCGAGGATCTGCCGGACAAGATTTACAAAGACTGCCATGTTTGCCCGCGCTTTCATGCTTGCGACGAAGTAGCCATGGTGCGTGGCGAACTACCGAAATTTGCGATTCTGCCCGAACCTCCGAACTGGCTGGTCAAACTTCAGGTTTGAGCAGGGCGGTTCAGGTTCCGGGCACGAATTTTGCAAGCCCACCCATTCGCGATATCTTAGTCTCATGCAACTTCGAGGATGCGGTACAGCTCTCGTAACGCCCTTTCGTCAGGACGGCTCCATCGACGAGGCCGCCCTGCGCAACCTGGTGGCGTGGCAGGTGGAGTCCGGAATTGATTTTCTGGTTCCCTGCGGCACCACCGGCGAAACTCCGACTTTGTCGCATGACGAGTGGCTGCAGGTTATTGATGTCACCATTGAAGTCGTTGCCGGGCGGGTGCCCATCATGGCGGGCGCCACTTCCAATTCAACGTACGACGCGGTTGAGAAAGCAAAGGAAATCGCTGCGCGGCCTGGCATAAATGCGATCCTTACTGCTTCGCCTTACTACAACAAGCCCACGCAGGAAGGCCAGTATCGACATTTCCGTGCGATTGCTGAAGCCGTGGACAAGCCAATCATTCTCTACAACGTCCCCGGCCGCACTGGCGCGAACATTGAACCGGCAACTCTGGCAAGATTGGCGGAGGTTCCGAACATCGCTGGTGTGAAAGAGGCCAGTGGCAACATAGGGCAGATGGCGGAGCTCTTTGCTGTGGTACCGGAAGCCTTTCTCGTCTTTTCCGGCGACGATGCGGTTACTTTGCCAATCATCGCACTGGGTGGCGTGGGCATCATTTCGGTGGCTTCCAACGAGATCCCCCGCGAGATGGCGGAGATGACGCGGGCTGCGCTCGCGAACGACTGGGATACGGCGCGGCGCATTCATCGAAAATACGTGGGGCTGATGCAGGCCAATTTCATCGAGTCCAATCCCATGCCGGTGAAAGCGGTGTTGGCGATGATGGGAAAAATCGAAGAGGTCTATCGCCTGCCCCTTCTGCCCATGCGCCGCGAGACGCGATCCAAGTTACAGAAGATCGCCACTGAAGCCGGAGTGATTGCCAAGCCAGCCACTCCGCCGCCCGACGTAGTCAATTTCTACATTTACGAAAACTGGCTGGCTGGCCCGCACAAAATCGTCCTGCACCGGTCCAACTGCGGGCAGTGCAACCACGGCAAGGGCCGTCCGGCGGGACATGACGCGAATCACTCGCGCTGGCACGGGCCTTACGCCACGCTCACGGAGGCACGCGAAACTTCCCAAGGCATGGCCGGAGTGCTGATCCGAAGCGAGTGCAAATGCATTTGATGATTTCCCATTGCCGTTCTTCGCGCTCTCTGCGGCTGTTCTCTCGCGCTCTCCGGGTTTCAAGATTTTGATTCGGCCTCGACCTCGACAAGTACAAAGTCTTAAATCGCAGAGGTCGCAAAGAACAGCCGCAGAGTGCGCGGAGAAACCCGGCGGACCACAAACCCAGCGCGGGGAATCGGCACTTGGCAACCCCAAACTGAGAATCCCGTATACTTTTCTTGAATGGAATCTCTTAGAGCCGCGATCGAACGCCTCGCCTCTCTCGAAGTTGAGAGCAACCCGGATGCGCGCCAAATTTTCATGGACTTTCGCGATGAGCTGACCCAAGGCAAGATTCGCGCCGCAGAAAAGATTGAGGGCCGATGGGTGGTGAATATCTGGGTGAAGCAGGGCATTCTGCTGGGCTTTCGTCTGGGCGAGCTTAGCAAGATGGGCGAAGATGTGAGCCTCTCCTTCGTCGATAAAGACACCTTCCCTGCCCGACGATTTACGGTGCGCGATCGCGTACGCATCGTGCCGGGCGGCTCATCGGTTCGAACCGGTTCGTATGTCGCGCCCACCGTGATCTGCATGCCTCCCATGTTCATTAACGTCGGCGCTTACGTGGATGAAGGCACAATGGTGGACTCGCACGCGCTAGTGGGTTCCTGCGCGCAGATTGGCAAGCGCGTACATCTGAGTGCGGCGGCCCAGATCGGCGGGGTCCTGGAACCGATCAACGCGTCTCCCGTCATCGTTGAAGATGACGTGCTGGTGGGCGGCAACTGCGGCGTCTATGAAGGCACGCTGGTGCGGACGCGAGCTGTGTTGGGCGCGGGCACGATCCTGACTCGTTCCACTCCGTTGTATGACATTGTTCGTGGGCAGGTTTACCGAGCCACGGACGAAAAGCCGCTCGAAGTGCCGGAAAATGCAGTGGTCGTGCCCGGGTCACGAGCCGTGACAAAAGGCCAGGCAGCCGAGTGGAATCTGTCGCTCTACACGCCGGTCATTGTGAAATATCGCGATGAGAAGACCGACCAGAGAATCGAACTGGAGGAATTACTGCGCTAATCAGGAGACCGACCGCGTTGGATTCGCGATTAACGGCAGAACTGACTCCGCCATACTTTTCCGGCGGCGAAGCTCCAGATGCTTCTGGCGGAAGTGAGCTCGAGCGCGGTCGCCCCAGGCACGCACGAAATAGTAATTGAGCCCCGCGCCAATGGCCGAACTAGCGATCGGAATGACACGCCCTGCCCACTTCTCAACCGCTTCCTTGCTGGCCTGCGCGGCAATCCGCTGAATGACCTTCGGCACAAAACGATTGACCACTTCTTTTTCCAGCAGCTCGCGGCTGATGTCTACACCCGCAGCACTGGCCGCGGCGATCCACAGCTCGGCGGTCTCCTCGTCGGTGTTGTATTCGAAACCGTAGATCAGACTGAGCTTCTGAATCGTGCGCAGCGTGATGCCGGCGAGAATGCTGAGATCTGGAACCATGGTCAAGATCCCACCGAGGCCAAACCCGGCGCCTTCGGCCGCAGCCAACTTCATTCCACTGCGGATGACGCTGTTGGCGAGATCATCAAGAACGCCGATGTCTACGGAATAGATGCCTTGAAAGCTGTTGATCGGCACCCCGTACGCAGCGCGAAGCTGAAGGAGAAACCTGTTCGGGTCGACCTTCACCGTCTCGTAGGCGTGTTGGAAGCCGCGCCGCAGGCCGTTTTCGACCCTGCGCCGTAGCCATGACTTGCGTTGTTGTATAGCCATCTGAATTGAAGTTAACTCAAGGAGCTTAGAAAAACCAGTTCCGGGTTCTCAGTTTATGGTTCTCGGTCCGGCGCACCGTCCGTCCGGCATTCCTATGCTACGATCAATGGACACCTAAAATGCCAACTGGAAAGCTGCACATCGTACCCCTCGGCGGTCTGGGCGAGTTCGGAATGAACTGCATGGCCGTGCGCTGGGGCGACGACATCATCGTCATCGACGCGGGCCTGATGTTCCCCGAGGCCGAACTGCTGGGCGTGGACATTGTGGTTCCGGACATTTCTTATCTCATCGAAAACCGGCAACGGGTGCGGGCCATCATTCTCACCCACGGTCACGAAGACCACATTGGCGCGTTGCCGTGGATTCTTGCTGAGCTTAATGTGCCGGTGTGGGGCACGGAGTTCACGCTTGCCCTGCTCGAAGACAAACTGGAGGAGCACGGTTTGCTGGAGAACGCCGATCTGCGCGAGATCCAGGCCGGAGAGCGGTTTAAGGTCGGACCATTCACGATTCACCCGATTCACGTCACGCACAGTCTGGTAGATTGCGTTTCGTTGGCGATTCATACGCCGTTGGGTGTGCTCATTCACACCGGCGATTTCAAGGTTGATCCCACGCCCACCGACAACAAGATGTTTGACCTGCACGCGTTCGCGGAGTACGGCAAAGAGGGCGTGCTGGCGCTGTTTCAGGATTCGACCAACGTCGAGCGCAAGGGGTACACGCCCAGCGAGCGCGCGGTGCGGCGCAAGTTTGACGAAGTGTTCGCGCGCACCGAGCGGCGGCTGTTCATCTCCTGTTTTTCTTCGTCGATCCATCGCATCAAGCTGGCGGTCGAACTGGCGTGGGAGCACGGACGAAAAGTCGCGTTTATCGGAAGGTCGATGACCAGCTCGTCCGAGATTGCCGAAGACCTGGGCTACATTGAAATTCCCGAGGGATTGCTGATTCATCCCGGCGAGATGAAGAATTATCCGCCGGAAAAAGTCTGCGTGATGATCAGCGGCACCCAGGGTGAGCCCATGTCGGCGCTTTCGCGGGCCGCGGTCGACAATCACAAGCACGCCAAGATCGAGAAAGGCGACACCGTTGTACTTTCGTCGCGAATCATTCCCGGCAACGAGAAGGCGATCTACCGCATGATCGACCATCTTTTCCGCCGTCAGGCGCATGTAATTTACGAAGATGGATCGTCCCCGCCGATCCACGTAAGCGGGCATGGAAGCCAGGAAGAACTGAAGCTCATCATCAATCTGGTAAAGCCGAAGTACTTCATTCCGATTCACGGGGAGTACCGGCAGTTGAAGCTGCACGCGGAGATGGCGGGCGCAATGCACAGTTCAGTCGGCAGCGTGATGCTGATCGAAAGCGGCGATATTCTGGAATTCGACGACCTGGGCGCGCGCAAGGCAGGCCGCGTAAACATTGGCCGGGTATGCATCGATTCCGGCTCGCGAACCGATGTGGTTGAAGATTTGATCATCAAGGATCGCCGCCACCTGAGTGAAGACGGTATCGTGCTGCCGATCATCGCCATCAACAAGCTTTCCGGCCGGGTGGAAAGTCCGCCGGAAATCGTGACCCGCGGATTCGCTCCGGGCGAAGACGGCTTCGTGGACGGCGCGCGGCAACTGGTGATGCAGACGCTCGAACTTTCCAGCGAGGAAGAGAAAGCCGACTACGGCGTGATCAAAGAAAAAATTCGCGCGGATCTGAAGCGCTACATCTCAAAGCAGACGCAAAAGAGGCCGCTGATCATGCCGGTCATTTTAGAGATTTAGGACATCCTACGGGCCTGGACCGTCGTTCAACGCCAGCGGGTTTGTCCAGCGCAAGCCGGGAAAGCGTGCGAAATCGCGGTCTGTGGTATGGAGCACACCGCCGTATTCCATCGTCAACGCGGCTAGTTGTGCGTCACTAATCAGGGCCCCTGAAGCCTGCCCCTCGACAATCATGCGCCGCAGTGAAATCCAGTGTTCATCGCTGGGCGAAAGAACCCGTACGTTGGTTTGCTCCAGCCACTCATCTACCAGCCGTGCCGCTTGCTCCAGGCTCAGCCGGGGTCCCGGCAACCGAGTATTGGTCATGACTCGCAAGAAGGCAGATACGGTTTGCCAGGATAGTCCGACCGATTCTAGACCTGAGAAAGTTTTTTCCACCCAGGCCCGCGCCTTTGTATGTTGAGATGAGCCACTATCGTACGCATAGATAAGAATGTTTGCGTCGAGTACGATCACCGATACTCCGGTCCCTCCAGGAATTCGAGCAACTCCTCGACATTGTCATAGCTCAATCCTGGAGGAAGCCCCAGATTTACGGGTTTTACCACGAAAGGTTTTCTGGGAGGTTGTTTTGAAGCCATTAATCCCAGGCGCAAAAAGTGATTGACCACCTGCTTGAACGAGGCGCCGGACCGCCGGCTCTCCTTGTTCAAAAGGCGGGCAACATCGTCATCCAAGGAAAGAGTGGTCCTCACATCATGATGCTACCATCATAGGCATCATGATGTCAACATTTCGTTTGGCTGGCGGAGTCGCGGGCTGTATCCTAAACATCTACAATCACCGCAAGCGCTTATCCCGTTATCACTGCGGGCAGACCGGGGAATAGTAAACGATGGTAACGATGAAGGACATCTACGAGGCCCAAGCTCGTCTGCGCGGTGTGACCGTCCGCACCGGGCTGATCGAAGCGTCGTTGGGGGAAGATGGCGCTGGGCCGGACAGCCGTAAACTCTATCTGAAGCCGGAAAACCTGCAGCCTATCGGGGCTTTCAAACTGCGCGGGGCATACAACAAGATCGCGTCTCTATCTGCCGAAGAACGCAGCCGCGGAGTGATTACTTATTCGAGCGGCAATCACGGGCAGGGAGTTGCGTATGCGGCACGGGCGTTGGGAGCGAAAGCGGTGATCGTGATGCCGCGAAATGCGCCCGCTATCAAACGCGAGGCGACGGCCTCCCTGGGCGCTGAAATCGTTTTGGTTGGTCCTGGCAGTTTGGAGCGCCAGACCAGAGCCGAGGCACTATCCGCTCAGTATGGTTATGTGATTGTCCCCCCATTCAACGATGAGAAGATCATCGCCGGTCAGGGCACGATGGGACTCGAGATTCTGGAAGATCTGCCTGAAGTCGAGACCGTGTTGGTTCCGGTTGGTGGCGGAGGAATGCTTAGCGGCGTTGCAACCGCTATCAAGCTGAGCAAGCCCGGCGCGAGAGTCATCGGGGTTGAGCCGGAGCTGGCGGCGGACGCGCAGGCCAGCTTGCGCTCCGGAAAGATTGTCGAGTCCACCGCTGAGCAGGTTTCCCAGACCATCGCCGATGGATTGCGTACGCAAAGTATAGGCGCGATCAACTTCGAACATATTCGGAGATACGTAGACGACATTGTCACGGTCAGCGAAGACGAAATACGGGAAGCCATGCGGTGGCTGGCAACGAATCCCAAGACGGTGGCCGAACCCAGCGGCGCGGTGGCGGTGGCGGGGTTTTTATTCCACGAAGACCAACTGCCAAAAACTACCGTGAACGTGGCAATCATCAGCGGAGGAAATGTTGATTCCAGCATGTTGCAAGAGATGAGGCAGGTGTGAAAACTTTGCAAGCAACCTGCGTACGATCGTTCACCGTCATACTGTAGAAATGTAGCGTGCTACGTTTCTTGGGGCAACCTCGTTCTCTGAATTCAAGACTATGCGACTCAAGTTAATGGTTGTGGCCTGCATGTTGCTCTGCGTTACGGCGGGCGCAGAAACGGTGCGCGGCACACCAATACGGGTTGCTTCCATTTATCTATCGCCCGATTCCACTTCGAACAAGCTTGCTGACATCGATCGCGGGCGCGAGGTGGTGATTCTAGAAACCAGCGGGGACTGGTTGCACGTGGAAGCTGTTATTACGGAAGAGCAAATCATCACAGGCTGGATGATGAAGAAGGCCGTGGTGCAGGGTTCGACGCCGAACGGCGACAGGATCGTGTTCGGCGAGGCTGTGGAATCCGAGGATCAAGCCAGTCAAAGGCACGGCCGCCGCGGCGCGGCGCAGGATGCCATGCGTCTTTACTACCGAACCGCCGAGTATTTCCCCAACTCGCCCCTCGCAGGCGAAGCCATGTACCGGTCGGCGGATATTCGCTGGCAGATCAATAAGGCCGATGTAATGTCCCTTCCCTCTGCTAAAGAAAAGGAGGCCTATCTTCGGCAGAGCATGGACGAGCAGTACATGAAGGAAGTGATAAAGAAGTTCCCCGGAACAAAGTGGGCCGATCTGGCAGCTTTTCACC
This sequence comes from uncultured Acidobacteriota bacterium, assembly GCA_963762385.1. GTDB lineage: Bacteria > Acidobacteriota > Terriglobia > Terriglobales > Acidobacteriaceae > JABDBE01. Next base: position 478,459 of record CAVXKN010000006.1, read on the forward strand.
TGATTGAGAATAAAGTGTGCGGGGACTGGCAAGGTTCTTCCAAGTGTCCGGAGAAGGAAGCCGAGATGTACGAAAAGTACGCCAGCGAGCATCCGCAATCGCCAGCAGTGGCCGAAGCCTTGTATGATGCGGCATGGCGCATGTCGGCCCTGATCGAAATGTACAAAACCGAAGGCGAGTCAAAGAAATCCGATGAATCCAGAGGCAAGGCAATCGCCCTGGCCCAGAAAGCCGTGACCCAGGGCCCGCAAAGCGACTGGGGCGCCCGGGCTCAACTGCTTTTGTTTATGATCGAGCAGAACATTCCAACCTATGGGAACGGGGTAGAATAATTTGCCAATTTATCAAGCTGTGGTTTTAGCCATCGTTCAGGGGCTGGCGGAATTTATTCCGGTCTCCAGCTCAGGGCATTTGATCATCGTCCGTCGATTGCTGGGCTGGAACGAACTTTCGCCGGCACACGAGCTCACTTTTGATGTGGCCCTGCATTTTGGCACGCTGCTCTCGGTCCTTTTCTACTTTCGGCGAACCTGGTTTCAGATTATCCGCGCGGCACTGGGTGGCAAGGTCGTACGATTTTCCGAGGCAGGCGGCGCCGACCAAAACCTGACAGCCGACGAACAGCGCGAGGAACGTTCACTACTCTGGTTTATTGCACTTGCGACTATCCCCGGCGCCATCGCTGGCAAATTGCTCGAACACTCGGCCGAGGATTATTTTCGCGAACACATCTTTCTCATCGCCGGGGCTTTGATCGTGGTCGCGCTGTTGATGTGGTGGGGTGAGAAGGTTGGTGAACTGAGAAAGCCCCTCACGGGCATTGACCTTGTAGACGCCGTAATTGTGGGCTGTGCACAGGCTTTCGCGCTCATCCCCGGAGTTTCGCGATCAGGTTCTACCATCACAGCCGGATTGTTCCGCAATATGACGCGAGAAGCCGCAGTCCGGTTTAGTTTCCTGCTGTCGACACCACTCATTGCGGGCGCTGCCCTGCTTAAGGCTCACGAACTGAGGAAAGAGGGTTTGCCCGCTGGAATGCACATGCCGTTTCTGGTGGGAGTGCTGGTTTCGGCAGTCGTTGGATACGTCGCGATCGCCTGGCTGATTAGATATCTTCAATCCAACAGCTTGAAAGTCTTTATCGTTTACCGCATCGTGGTGGGCGTGATTGTGATCGGACTGGCCTTCGTGTGGCACCTCCAATAAGCCGAGGCTCTCACACTGGCGCTGGTGTTTGCGATCGTCCCGGAGCCATAGGTAGTATTTGTCATTCTGGATACTGCCAGGGTTTCCTCAGTTGTAGGGTTCCTGCATTCTTGTCATAATCGTAAGGCTCTGGCATAGATCTGGCACCACGGCAGGAGTCTTTTTCCTGCAGAGCACCAAATCGCCTATGAGGTATATCTCACAGATCTTTGCCCCAACCAACAATCGTCGGCTCAATGAGCTGGTCGGCTTTCTGTTGTGCGTCTCCGCGCTCCTTCTTTTCCTGGCGTTGGCTTCGTATTCGCCGCTGGATCCGTCGTTAAACAGCGCTTCCGTGCTGACCGGTTCGCGAGCGGCTCGCAACTGGATCGGCGTTGTGGGCGCGCTCATTTCCGACCTGGTTCTGCAGGGTTTCGGGATTGGAGCGTTCCTGATTCCGATGTTTTCCGCAATGCTAGGGATTCGCTGGTTTCGTTCGCGCAAGGTCGGCTCCCCGATTGCCAAGATTCTAGGCGGAGTCTGGCTGCTGATCTTTGTCCCGGCGCTGCTGGCGCTTTTGCCCGGCCACTTGCGCTGGATGAATGCAATCCCGATTGAAGGCCTGTTCGGCAGGGTGGTCGGGGATTTTCTCATTCATTACTTCAATCTGGCGGGAGCCTACATCGTTTGCGCGAGTGTCCTGGCGGTTGCGCTGTATCTCTCTACCGCGTTCTCCTTCGCTGCGCTGCAGGTCTGGGCGCCAACCCGCTTCGCGTTCGCGATTGCCTTACGGGATCGTTGGAAAGATTGGCGAGATGCGCGCGCCAAGAAGCGCATGCAGAAGGAACTGGAAAAACGCCGCGCCGCTCCCAAGCCGGTTATTACCACGCAGATGGTTCCGGCTCGACCTGCCGCTCCGCCCGTTCAATCGCAAGCACGTGCTCCGGAGCCGGTTCGAACCGGCATCGACCGCGCTTTTGCTGAAGAGCACGAACATGAGCCGTCCGTAGAATCACGGCCTGAGACGCAGGCGATTTCTCCGGAAGTCACCGAGCGTGCCGATAGTGCGCAGAAACCGAAGACGACCCTGCCTCGCATTGCCGCTGGCGGTTTCAAGCTGCCGCCCAGTTCCCTACTCCATCGGCCGGATGAGCAACAAGCTATCGATGCTGATGAATTGAAGCTGCTGGCTCAGGTCCTCACTGGAAAATATGCAGAATTCGACGTGCACGGGCAAATCACCCAGATCAATCCCGGTCCCGTGGTCACGACTTTCGAATTCAAGCCCGAGGCTGGTATCAAGTACAGCCGCATTACCAACCTCACGGACGACTTGTGCCTCGCGCTAAAGGCGGAGAGCATTCTGATTGAGCGCATGGCCGGCAAGTCGACTGTCGGCATTCAGGTTCCGAACCGCGAACGCGAAATTATCTGGCTGCGGGAGAATATCGAATCCACGGAGTTTATCGGATCGAAGTCAAAGCTCACCCTGGCGCTTGGCAAAGACATCAATGGCCGCATTGTCACCGCCGACTTGAACGGAATGCCGCACCTGCTCATTGCTGGCTCAACCGGCGCGGGCAAGAGCGTTGCTATTAACGCGATGATTATGTCGATCCTGTATAAAGCGACGCCCGATCAAGTTCGATTGATTCTGGTCGATCCAAAGCGGCTGGAACTGGGCAATTACGAAGGCGTTCCGCACCTCTACACGCCGATCATCACCGAACCTAAATTAGCGGCGAATGCGCTGCGCAATGCCGTGCGCGAGATGGAGCGGCGGCTGAAGTTGCTGGCCGAAAAGGGCGTGCGCAATATCGACCAGTACAACAAGCTCTTCGACGAAAATGGAACGCCCAGCCTGTTCGGCGACGGCGCAGCGGAACGACCGCTTCCCTACATCGTCATCATCATCGATGAATTGGCCGACCTGATGATGCTCGATTCCAGCAACGTAGAAGAGTCCATCACCCGGCTCGCCCAGATGGCGCGAGCGGTCGGTATTCACTTGGTCCTGGCAACGCAACGGCCTTCAGTCGATGTAATCACTGGTTTAATCAAGGCGAATTTCCCTGCGCGTATGTCGTTCCGTGTAGCCACCAAGGTAGACTCGCGCACCATTCTGGACGCCAACGGCGCCGAAGCTCTGTTGGGACGGGGCGACATGCTTTATTTGCCGTCAGGATCGGCGCGGGTTCACCGTCTGCACGCGCCATTTGTAACGGAAAAGGAGATCGCGGCAGTGGTCGAGTTCTGGCGGGCACAGGGCCTGGCCGAATACGAAGAAAAGTTCCTGCAGGCTCCGAAAGAAGAACGCGGGGATGGTGGATCTGGCACGGGTGATGCGGGTGATGAAGAAGCCGAGCACGACCCGCTCTATGAAGATGCGGTTAAGCTAGTGGTCGAGTTCGGTAAAGCGTCTACTTCCCTGCTGCAGCGCCGTCTGCGCATTGGCTATGGGCGCGCTGCGCATCTCATCGACCTCATGGAAAGAGACGGCATCGTAGGAGCTGCGGATGGTCCCAAGCCACGCGAAGTATTGAAGCGCCCCGATTGGCTCTCCGAAGTCGAAGAGTCCCTCCGCTAATCTCCTTCTCAGGGAATCTCAGCTTTGCGCCAGGCTCTGAGGTTGGCAGCGTAAAGCACGATGCAAAACAGATTTGCTGGAACAAAACCCCACTGCGCCGTCCTCATACCGATGAAACAAATGACGATGCTGTTTGCGCCGGCCAGAACCCAGCCTTCCCAATGTCTGCGTCCGACTAGAATGGTTGAGAAAATCGTAAGCACACAAGACAGATAATCGAGCCTTAACAACACTGCAAACCACCTCCGCAGTTATTATGCAGCAACTGCGCCGAAATTCTCTGTGCGCTAAACGCTCTCGTAACGTAACGTCGGTACGTGCCCAAAAGACGCCGTCCCACGCCCCCGATACGGTCGAAGGTCACCACCGCGCCGATCAGAAAAAAAGGGCGATCTCCCGAGAGACCGCCCTGCTGTCATCAAATCAAGTCTTTTAGAACGTGATCTTACCCACCACTTGAACCAATCTCCCAGTCACCCCAGCAGTTTGAAACGCCCCGTAAATGCTAGTGGGAGTTGGCGCAGTCGCGTAGATTTGGCCGAATTGTCCGATCCCTCCGACCAGATTGTTCTCCGGAGTGGCGAAATGAGGATGGTTCAGGATGTTGAAGAAATTCGCGCCCATGGTGAATTTAACCCGCTCGCCAACAGCGAAGTTCTTCATCAGACCCGCATCCATATCGAAATAACCAGGTCCGCGAAATAGATTCCGGCCTGATCCAAAACTAGTCTCCGCGCCAGCGGGGACAAACATGCTCGTCGTCAAGCACTGATGGGCATCTCCCGCAGGGCCGTTGCCCGGACTACTGCAGCTAGGGAAGTTCTGGTTCGGGTTCAGCAGCGTGGCATAAACTCCCCATTGCGACGGCAAACCTCCCGCACCCGGGGGAATGTTGGCTATCGGTGCGCTGCTGTCGATCACCGAGTAAGGCAGACCAGATCGGGCGAAGATAGTGCTCGAGATCGACCAACCGGCGCCCGCCTCGTTCAGGAGACGATTTTGGAATTTGAACGGCTCTTCCCAAACGAAGTTGGCAGTGAAGTTATTGCGGACGTCAAGATCCGAATTACCGTAGTTCAGCCGCAGGTTGTTCGGATCCAATTGGTAGGGCACAGAATTAAACAGAGAAACGGGAGTATTGAAAAGACCCGTAGTTTCGTCCAGCGCGTGGCTCCACGTGTAGCTGGCGCCGCCGCTAAAACCATAGGACGCTCGCCGCGTCACCGAGGCTACTAACCCGGCATAGTTCGACACGCCGCCGCTATAGATCTGAGTGACTGGCCCGAACCTTGGATCGGGAGCAGTGGTTGGGATTGGAAGTGCGCCGTTTGACGAGTAGGCATTAACGGCGCTGTTTTCTATCAGCTCATCGTAGCCGTGCGTGCCTACGTAGTTGAGGTCGACGGAGGTCTTGGATCCCAGAGCTTGTTGGATCTCCAAGTTCCATTTCACATAAGTGGGATTGCTGATTTTGCCAGTCGAGAAAAAGGCAGGCGGAGCAAAACCCGAGACCGCAGCTTGCAACTGGGCGAGCGTAGCTCCAGAGGAGAACCCCGAGTTGAAAGCCGTGTTGGAATTGACGGCCGTCGTTTGCACGTCGTTGACGCCGCCAATGGAAACCCCAGGCGCGACGGGAACGCCGAGCGTAGCTCCGTTCCCGGTAAGGGAGGTGCCTGTAAGAGCCAGTGCATTGAGAGTTGGTGCGTTGGCCTCAATATTCGTCACGATCACGCCTTGATAGAGGTCGGTGAACATGCCGACGCCAGTCCGGATCACTGTGTTGCGCGCTCCGAATGGACTCCAACTGATTCCGAACCGGGGCTGGAAAGCAACCTTCTGCAGTTCGCCGAAGGCTCGATGCTGGTCGGTCTGAATTGCCTGATTGTAGGGAATCGCCGCATCGTGATCTAGCGAAGTGAAGGGTGCGGCCAGGCGAGAGAAGCAGTCTGTCTGGCAAACCGCATTTGAGTTTCGGTCGGCGCGAATGGCGGCAGTCAGCTTCAAGTTCGGACTGACTTTCCATTCGTCCTGAAAGTAGATCCCTCCGCTGTAAATTGCAATCGGGTTTACCGGGAAGTTGGTAAAGTTTTGCCCATACGCGTCGCCGGCTGCGGGAGTCAGCAGTCCGTTCGCGAAATCTGTTAGGTTTCCAAAAACCACCGTTCCGAAAGCGTTGAACTCGTTGCCGTAGTCGCTGATGTCATTGCGCCGGAAGTTCATCCCGACTTTGAAGGTGTGATTCCCGTGATTGATGGAGAGATCGTCCAGGATTTGGTACTGGGTGACGTTGCGTCCCTGTGGAAAGTTCGTATTCGCGGCGGCGGTACCTCCCAGAGTCGAAAGTAGACCGTTTAAGGTTACGCTGTTGTAGGGCAGCACACTAAGCCGGTCGGCGACCGGAGTGCTTTCCCTGAAAACGGCACTGTACCACATGCCGGAGGCTACCAGTTGGTTCACCACGTTGGGACTGAACACGTGGGTCTCATTGAGTTGCCCGTCACTCGTGGGTTGAACACTGAGTGTGTTGAAATCCGTCGGATCGATGAGGTCGGTGCCCGTGGGCTGCGATCCCCGGTCGAAGTGTACTCTGCCAAAGAGTTTGTCGTTGTTGCTGATGTTTTCGTCAACCCGGGCTGTAATCAACCACTCCTTGTTGAGATTGGTTCCCGAGGCATGGTCGAACAAGGCGCAGGGCGCTGCTCCCGCTCCGAAGCCGGGTAACGTCGTAAGGTCATGGCATCCTTGCGTGGGATCGGACGCGGCGCTCACGGGAGTGTAGTTGGAGTATCCCGGAGCATTGTTGTAGAGAGAAAACATTTGATTGTAAAAAGGAACTTCTGCTCCACGGCCGTTGGCGGTAAGGTTGCTAAGCACGGCCGCCTCGAATCCCTGAGTGGGAAGAAAAATGTTCTGCGTGGATGGCAAAACATAACGCAGGCCTTCTGTGTCTACGAAGAAAAAGGTCTTGTTCTTGATGATCGGTCCACCAAACGAAGCCGACCATTGGTTGTTGACTGCGAAAGGCCTGGGCGTGTTCGTGGCGGGATTGAACCAGTCGTTGGCATTCAACGCTGTACCGTTCCAATAGTAATTCGCGTTGCCATGGTACTGGTTGCTTCCTGACTTGGTGACTGAATCCATCTGCACGCCCGCCATACGTCCATATTGCGCGGTGTAGCCATTGGTGACGACGGCGACTTCCTGCATTTCGTTCGCGCCCAGCGTCAGGTTGCTCGATCCGCTATTGTTCAGGTTCAAGAACGGATCGTTGTTGTCGTTCCCATTGATGGTGAATAAATTCGAAGTGGGAGGCAGACCGAACGCGGCAAAATTGCCGTAGCCGCCGGCATTACCTCCGACGTTCATGACTACCCCAGGGGTCGTTTGCGCGTAATACGTCGTATCGTTTCCCGGATTCGGCTGCAGCGCGATTTGCTTCTCGGTAATCGTCGTCGTCAGATTGGGGTTTTCGGTTTGCAGCAGCGGCGCCTCCGCGGTTACTTCAATCGTCTGATTCTCGCCATGAGGGCTGAGAGCCAACGTAACGCTGGTGATCTGTCCGAGTTGGACGTCGACCGAGCGCCGAGTCTCGGACATGTTGGGAGCCGTGGCGGAAACTATATAGTTTCCCGGTTTCAGTAGCGAGAAGTGATAGCTCCCGCTTTGATTTGTCGCCGTTGTCTGGCTGGTTCCTTCCGTGGTACTTCGCAGCGTGACCGAAGCTTGCGGGATTACAGCGCCGCTCGCATCCGTCACCGTACCCGTTAAATCACCCGACGTAACCGACTGTGCGAAGCCATACAGTCCCGAGAGCGATAGCAGGAACAGCGCTAACGCCAGTGAAGTTTTCGTCTTCGCGAAATTCATGAATCTCCTCCTACGAATGTTGGAAGGTTTTACGCACAAACCAGCAGCGCTTTTCCTTGCCGATGTCTACGGCGCTCGATGCATGCTGCACACCAAACCGACTGCTGAAAGCGCCATAGGGATGGATGGTTCTTCTCGCGGGACGAAATTCAATTCGGCATGGACGAAGGAAACGCTTGGGGTGGTTTGCAAGCTGCGGTTTGGAAGTCACTAGCCGGCAGCCTACGGGAATTTATAAATGTTGAAGGCGAACTATACGGAAATCAGTAAATCGGTTCGAGCTGATTCCTGAAGCGTGAGCGCAGACGCAGTCGCAACATGTCTTATCACGATTTTGTATATCCGCTGTTGTGTTCACTGTTTGTTATTGGGTTGGCGCAACACTTGCTGTTATGCACCGGCTGGGCATAACACAGAACTGGTGCGAACTGCGCTCGAAAAGATACTAACGCACTGAACTTTGAGACAAACCATTTCGTATCGTGGAGCGTCAAAAGATTGTATGGGATGGTCTCCGCAAATCGAAAGCCGTCTGCGTGACATTCGCATGATGATTCCTGAGATTCGCGTCGTCATCGCTGATGAGGATCCAGCGGTCCGCGATCAGTTGCGCCTTTTGCTGGCGGAGGAAATTGGGGTTGAGATCGTTGCCGAGTGCAGTAATGCGCGGCAAACTATCGCCGCTGTGAAGACTTATAAACCTGACTTGCTCTTACTCGATATCGAAATGCAGGATAGCGAAGATTTCACGACCCTGAATCGGGCCGGTCGGCGTATTGATCAGGAAGACGCGCCCATGGTGATTTTCACCAGCGTCAACCATCAGCACGCGATGCGAGCGTTCGAAGCGCACGCGCTGGACTTTTTGTTAAAGCCCATCGATCAGCTCAGGCTTCACGCTTCTATTGAGAGAACGCGCGCAGAGCTTCTCAAAGCGCACGATCGAAAATTGACCCATCGTATTCTCGACTTACTGGCCGAAGCCAAGACCGGACCCCAAACTGAACGCCGATTAGTAATCAAAACCGGGGGGCGTGTAGTGTTCGTCGAGACCAATGAAATCGCCTGGGTGGAAGCGGCTGGGAACTACGTTGAGGTGAACGCGAGTAGCGGGCGTTACCTGCTGCGAGAAGGAATCGGGAGCCTCTCCAAAAGGCTCGATGCGAGCCAGTTCGTTCGCATCCATCGCTCCATTATCGTGAATGTGCGGAAGATCAAGGAACTGCAACCCTGCAATCGCGGCGAGTACGTAGTAGTTCTCCGAGACGGCAAACAACTTTCGTGCAGCCGCGGCTACCGGGCGAAATTACAAGAACTGATCGCAGCCCAGTGAGGTTCTTTCGCCCCAGCAACTGTAGGAAAAGCTATTGCTGGAAGATGTCCACTCTCGCGGTTGGGTCCTCCGACCCGCCCAGCACGAAAAACTGCGCCGGCGAAACCATATATAAAATCTGGTACTCGGGGTTTGTGTTCACCGTCACCGTGGCCCTGCCGTTGCTGGCCACGGCTGTGGTTCCCGCGGTTTGGCTCTGGGTCAGTCCATTTTGATTGCTGACGTCCGCTGTAACGGTAAGCGCGTTTGATCCGGCGACCGCGATGCTCACTACGTTCCAGACACTGCTGTCGACCGGCGCAAGCGAACCGCCTGCGTATGTCCCGGACAGAGAAGTAGCCGAAAATCCCAACTGCGGTGGTACTTGCGGCGTCATGAATCCGAAACTGACGGCAGTGTCGGTGCCGATGATGAATGCCTGATTCGTGGTCACCAGATAAAGGACAGGCCCCAATCCAGTCAGGCGCCCGTTGGGAGCAACGCTGTAACTTCCCGTACCTGCTGGAGATGTCAGGATACCGCCGATATTTTCGTCGGAGGTCAGACTGAAACCTCCCGCGCCGTTGCCGGTAAACAATCCAATCTGGCTCTGCGGCGTGGTTCCGTCAAGACCGCTCACTTCGAAGACACTTGGGCCGTTGAAGCTTCCGGCGGCGAAAGTATTCGTCGACTGTTGCAGGATCGTGCCGCTAACCAGAGGAAATCCCCGCGTGGAAAACGTATCGGTTTCCATGACGAGCAGTTGAGTTCCGCTGACAATGTAGAAGCTGTACCCGGTAGTTCCCTGAGCAGTTTTGATGTTTGCCGTTCCTCGACCGTTGGACGCAACCGTGTATCCGCCAGTGAACGGAACGCTCGAGGAGACGCCCGAGCTGCTGTCGTCGGAATCCAGCGAACCGCTGGTAAAGTTCCCGGCTCCATCAGCCGCAAAAGATCCCGCCATACCGAAACGATTCTCGCTGGCGTCGATTCCCACGAATCCGAATGCGTAGTTGCCAGTAATCGCGGACAGGGAGAATGCGGAGGTGGTCTGTTTCAAGAGCACGCCAGAATTGCGAGTGCCTCCGCCCGTGGCGTCATCGAACTCAATGATGCTTGCATTCCCGTTCGCCATCATCGACAGCGCGAACACGCGGCTGCCTGTGCCTACGGACGTGATGTTGAAAGTCATAAATCCCAGGCCGTCTCGGCCAATGGAATACGTGCCGCTGAAGGTCTGATTGGTTAGCGAATTTGCGGGATCGTTTGTGTCCATCATGCCAGAGGAAATATTCCCGCTGCCATCTGCGAGAAAACTGCCCGCAGCCACGAAAAGTCCGCTGGCGTCAAAGCCACGGACCGAGAACGCATAGTTGCCGCTCAGCTTTCCGTTGTTGGTAGCCCCGGGATTAATGGTAATGCTCAAATTCGCCGTGGCGGTCTGGGCGGCGGGCTTCGACGAGTCAGTCACCTGCACCGTAAAATTCGTGGTTCCAGTCGCGATAGGCGTTCCCGAAATCACGCCGCTGGAGCTGAGAGAAAGACCAGGCGGCAGCAGAGTGCCTCCCGCAAGGCTCCAAGTATAGGGTTGCACCCCGCTGCTTGCCGCTAAGGTCTGGCTGTACGAAATGCCCACCGTCCCTGCGGGCAACGATCCGGTTGCGACCGATAGCGGCGGCGGCCGATTGATCACGATGCTGAGCGCCTGGGTTACGATCGCGTCCGAGGAATCCTCAACCTGCACGGTAAAATTCGATGTCCCCAAGACGGTTGGTGTACCGGTGATCTCGGCGGAAGTGCTGGTGCTCGTGGTCTGAAAGGTTAAGCCCGGAGGAAGACTGCCCGAGATTATCGTCCAAGTGAAAGGCGCGGGTGCGCCCGCGGCGTTAATAAATGAGTCGTAGGGAACCCCGAGAATTCCTGCCTGAAGTGACGTTGTGGTAATGGTCAGGACCGCGGTCAGCGAAATCGATTGAGTCGCGGTTACGGTAGTGTTGCCCACCGAAGTTGCGGTTATGGTTGCGCTGGTAGCGACCGCTACGGTGCTCGGGGCAGTATAGACAACCGAGGTTGTCGTGTTGCCGCTTAATGTGCCGGGGCCGGTCAGAGTCCAGGTGACACCTTGATCAGCCTTGTCATTGGTGAGGGTCGCAATGATGGTCACAGTTTGGCCGGGATTCAATGACGTTTCGGAGGCAGACAACGTAACCGTGATCGCGCCGCTGCCCGAACAACCTGCAAATACCAACGTATAGACAAGGATACCCACTGCCAGCAAGCAAAGAGGTCTTAATTTTCTCACGGTTTCTCCACTGAAAGTTGTAACAATATCCCTGCGAAACAGCAAGCCGCTAGAACGAAAACAGAACCTGCAGATCAATTCTTCGAGTCGCTGAGCCATACGAATACGGCCCGCCGGCAAGCGCATTCGATTCACCGAATAGCGGTGAATTGAGATTGCCAGTAGGTGGCGCCAGGTTCACCCGATTAAGAACATTTCTTGCGGAGACGCTGAAGGTTAAATTATAGCGCCGATTGGTGGTGGCTCCCATGCTGAAGGGACCGCCGCCACCTCCTCCGCCCAGACCGCGGCCGCCCAAACCACCTCCGGGAGGGCCTCCTCGTCCACCACCACCGCCGTGCCCGCCCGGACCTTGCGAACCTTGCGCAGCGCCTCCGCCCACTTCTCTTCCGAACCCAAAGGTCTTGCTGAGACGCAAATTCATGGTGAAAAGCGTGGGGCCAGTCCCGATATTGATCGGAATCGGTGTTTGCCCGGCGGTGGGGGATAGGTTGAAAGTACCTAAGGATGTGCACGCGATGGGGGGAGTGTACGGCGGCGTGTTGCTACACCGGGCCGTCGAAACCAATGAAGGTCGATCGTTGAAAATAGAATCGCCGTTCAAATCCTGACCGACGGTGACGTTATAAGGCACACCCGAACTTACAATAATGAAAGGGTTCAAACGAAACGCATAGGGCAAGGAAACGGTGCCGCCAAGAACTCCACGGCTGCGGACGTCGAACTGCGAGCGGCCATAGTCGACCATCGGGTCGTACGAATTCGAAAGAAAGTTGGCGCTGATGGTCGATGTGCCGGGAGAAAATCCTGCCGCACTGCCACCAGAACCGGCTCCCAGGTCGCTGTTGGCATAGTTGAGCGTGTAAAAGCCAAAAAGCGAAAGCTTCGATCCGATGCTTGTACGGACGTTGGCGATCAGTTGGTTCTGCCTGAAAATCCCTTCGGAGTCGTATTGATAAATGTTGTCCGTCCCTCCGAAAGGCCGTATGCCGGGCGTTCCCGGCAAGGGAGCGTTCGCGTTGCGGAGGAAAAGCTGATGCTCTCCATAAGAATTTATGTAAGTGACGGCCATGGTGGTGCTTTTAGCCAACTGCCGCTCAACCCCGACTGCCGACTGCATGGTATACGGCGCCCTCAGGTCAGAAGAAATTTGATAGCGAGTTGGAGAAGGCGGCTCCACGGGGGTGTTTGCGGGCGTCAACCCAGGAACAATCGTTTGCAATTGGGTAAACCCATTTAGACGCTGCGCCTGCAGCACAAGGTTGTACGGAAAACGGTCGTAGAAGATGCCGTATCCGGCTCGCAGCACCGTCTTAGGCGCTGCTTTTTTCTTCCCGCCACCGAGGCCCCAGGCAAAGCTCAAACGAGGAGCGAAATCGGCGTGGTCGTGAATGTCGTTCTGGCTTTCGAAGCGCAGGCCATAGCTGAGTGTGATGTTGGGACGGATCCGCCAATCATCCTGTGCGTAAAGGCCGGCATCCACCAGTGTGACCTCTGACAACGGCTGCCCGGTCGTAATCGAGAACTGGCTGGCGCCGCAGTTGGCTAATGCAGTGCTCGTGGGTACAGTCGGCAAATTCGCGATCAACGTCGACAAATCGCACAAAGTTCTCGGCTGCAAACTGATCTCGTAGTCGGACAGAGAAGAGAACGTGAACGCCCCGTTGAAATTCTGATTCGACAGGTTGGAATCCGTCATAGCGCGCAGTCGCCCGCCGAATTTTATTAAGTGGTTGCCGTGAACGATGGACGTGTAATTCTGCAGCTCGTAATGGTTCTGCGTATCAGAGCCGTTCCCGATCTGATTCTGTCCGCACGTGAACGCTCCCAGCACCGATATGGTCGCCTGAGAATGGAACAGCGCACATGGATCCTCTGAACTCAGAGAGTAGATCGGCTGCACCGTTTGACTGCTGCCGTCGCGCAGATATTGAAATCGCGTCTCATTCACAATATTCGTGTTCACGACTTGCGTGTCGCTGATCTGGATGGTGTGCTCCGTCGAAGTTGTGTTGTAAGCCTGGGAAGGAAGAGAAAATTGCCCGATCCCATCATTGGTCTCACTGTCCCGGTAGTACTGATAACGGACAGTCAGGGTGTTGCTCGGGGTGAGCTGAAAATCCAGCCGGGGACCGACATTGATTCGAGTCTCGGGATTAGGAACGGCCTGTGCGAAATTGGCGGTCGTTGAGTTGCGGTCAGAGGGCGTGGGCACAATCGCATTCACAATATTGGAGTCGTTGATATCTCGAATTTGAGCAGTGAAAAAGAACGAAGCCTTCTTGCTGATTGGTCCGCTGACGCTGCCATTAAAAAGCTCAGAGTGAAAAGACGGCTGGTTTGGAGCGAAGGGGCTCAGCGCGTCGAACGCAGAAGCGTTTCCGTCGAGCAGGAATTGGCCGTGAAACTTGTCCGTGCCTGGTTTGGTAAAAATCTCAATTCGGCCATAGCCTAGCTTGTCGTACTCGGCGGAAAAAGGATTCTGATTGATGCGGATCTCACGGATCGAGGACTTGGGAGGAAGTTGCCCGGCGGTGAATCCGTCGATATAAATCTGGCCGCCATTCGGTCCCGCTGAAGGCCCCGCCAGCGCCTCAAGTTCCTGCTGCAACTCATCGGGATCGTCGGAAAGAGCTTCGAGATCCTTCCCCTTGATCACGATGGAGCTGGCATTCTCCGACGGGTTGACGCCCACGTTCGTGCCTTCTTCCTGGACTTCGACCTGTTCTTGTTCCACCTGGATCTCGAGCGCAATATCAAAATGTTGAACTTGGCTTGCAGAGATCGCGAAATTCTGCTCGGTAGATACGGCGAAGCCCTTGGCTGACGTTGTGATCGTATAGCTGCCTGGCGGCAACCCCTTCAGTTCGTAGTTTCCCTGGTTGTCAGTAACGGCCGTTGTCTTTTCGCCCTGAGATCCGGTAGCGATGACGGTTGCTTGCGGAATGACAGCGTCGGTGGGATCGGTGACTCGTCCGCGCAGCGTGCCCGTCGAGGTTTGCGCAGCCGAGTAGCCCGTCAACAGAAGCCAAACGAAGACCGTGACAAATATGAATGCAAAACTTCGCGAGCGGCGGGACTTCATCAATTCTCCTGAAGCAGTTTTATGGGGCGGTTCAGCTATGGGTTTGCACCTGCCGCAGCATCGCCGCCACCGCCCCCGAGGTTCCAGGGAGAAAGAAGCATCGCCGCCTGCTTGCCGGTTGGCGAGGCGGACAGAATGGGCTCCACGCCGGACAATAACGTTATCGCGGTCGGCTGACTGCTGGCGGTTCCTTCCGTGGTCACGACCATGACGGCGTCACCCTTCTGCAAATCGGTGAGCGTTACCTGGGGCATGCGCTTCAACATCTGCTGGAAATCGGGTGGCCCACTGGGACGAGAGCTTGCCGCACTGCCACCGGGCATTGTCTTAGCAGCGTCTGATGGATTTGTACTGGGCGCAGGGGGATGAGGCGCGCCTTCGGGAACCCCGCCTCGTAATCGCAGCGCAACTCGCTGCGCGACCATGGGAGGCAGTTTTCGCAGCTGCGAGTCGGCAGTGATGGCGAGAGTAACCGGCTTTTTCGTTACCAGATCCATCACCGTAATCGTGTTGGCGCTCGCATCCGTCGCCGTGACTAAGCCCGCGATGTTCCGAAATGAGCCGGAAACCACTTCATCCGCTGCCAGGTCAGCGCCATCTGCGCTGCGCGTCCCCCGCGCTCGCAACTGATCCCCGGGATGAATGTTGTCGAGGGTGCTTGGCTTTGCGTCGTCGAATTTGACCGAGTCGGGCGAGTATCGGCGGATAATTGTGGACTTCGAAATGTGAATCGTGACTGGCTTGGTGTCGCTAGCTGGCGGAGCTGAGAGTGTCACGGTGCCGTTCGGCACATCGACTTTGCCGACTAATCCCCCCACGCCTCGCTTCTGCCAATCCTCGCGATCCTTCTCCTGCTTCGCAGTCACGTCGGATTCTTTCATGAGAACCACGGAAGAAGCTGCGACCGACTTGCCGTCATCGGAGGCCTTGCCGCGGGCCAGTATTCTGTCTCCAAGCTGCACGTCCGACAACTGAATAGGCGTCGCGCCCTTCAGGTCTTTCTGCCCAGGGGCAATGCGAACCAGACGGGTCGAATCCTGAACCACGACGTTGACGGTGGATCCCGCATCGGTGGTCAGCGTAATCGTGTTTCCAGAAAGAGCCTTCACCGTTCCCACAGGTTTCGCCGTCGCGGACGATGCGGGTGTGGTAACCTCCTGGGTCTGGTCGGCAGCCGCGTGCCTCAGCGAAATCATGCCCAGGGGGATCACGACGAGCGTGATCCAGCCAGCGATCGCCAGCACGGTCGTTGGTTGCGATCTCATCCGCTTGCGTCTCATGTCGTGCGACTCAAATTTTCAGGACCCGCACGAGGATCTCTCTCGTCTCCCCGGCAGCAAATGTCGCTGAAACTGATAGTACATATTCCAACACAGTCAGCCGCAGACTGAACGTAAAGAATCGTCAAACGACTGTAAATTTATGCCGTATGGGAACTTGGGGTGCGCAACTCGACTGACAAGATGATGGAGCGGGAGACCGGGATCGAACCGGCGACATCCAGCTTGGGAAGCTGGCGTTCTACCGCTGAACTACTCCCGCTCACTGGCAAAGCGCAGGGTCAGTTGTGGTACGTGACGCTCAAAACACAGCCGACAAAGTTACAATAGAATCCCTCCTGATGCGCCTTCAGAAGGTGATACAAATTATCATCCTTGGAGAACTCATTTGCAAGAAATGTTCGTTCACCACATTACGTCCGCAATTGAATTGTGCCGTCAAAACTTTACTGCGGCGGCCTTTACTTGCCTCTCTGCCTGCAACTTTTTGACGACTGGCGAATCCCATGTCCGCCGAACCGGCTAAAGGAGCACTGATGCAAACGCAAATAAACAACAACCAGTTCAAGCGCATGAGCCGTCGCGAATTGTTGAAGCTGACGCCGGTCCTCGCGCTGGGCGCATTTGCGATTCCGGCTTTACAGAAACCGCTTCTGAAGGCGGGGCTGGGCTTCAGCGACTGGGCCTCGGCAACGATGTTTCGTTCGGGTCACTTGGCGCCTACGTTTGCTGACTCGGACCTCACTCCCTTCAACAAGTTTCCAATTAACGATTACGACGTCGCCGACCCCGGCGTTGATTTCGACAAATGGAATCTCACCGTCACGGGCGCAGTGCAGAAATCCGGCGACTACACACTTACTCAGATTCAAACTCTGCCTAAGTTTCACCAAAACACGCGGCACGTTTGCGTGGAAGGTTGGGACGTAATCGGCAGCTTTGGCGGCGTGCGTCTTTCCGATTTCTTGAAAATGATTGGCGCCGATATGACCTCCCGCTTCGTTTACGTCGAGTGCGCCGACGATTACTACGAGACTCTCGACATGGAGACGGCTCTGCACCCGCAGACTATGTTGTGCTACGAAATGTACGGCCAGCCGTTGACCCGCGAGCACGGCGCGCCCTTGCGTTTGACCATTCCAACCAAAGTCGGCTACAAGCAAGCCAAATATCTGACCGATCTGAAAGTGACCAATGTGCTGCAAAGAGTGGGCTATTGGGAAGATCAAGGCTATTCGTACTTTTACGGACTATAGCAGCGTGAAGGAGGATGCATG
Organism: uncultured Acidobacteriota bacterium; assembly: GCA_963762385.1. GTDB lineage: Bacteria > Acidobacteriota > Terriglobia > Terriglobales > Acidobacteriaceae > JABDBE01. The sequence continues at coordinate 495,354 of CAVXKN010000006.1, forward strand.
TCGACCCAGACGATTGGGATCGAGAACGCGAAGACCGGAGAGATCACTGATGCCGCGTACGAGCATCCGTTTGTGGTTCGTCTGTGCCACTGGGTGAATGCTGTGTCGTTGTTCGTAATGGTGGGCAGCGGACTACAAATCTTCCGCGCCTTCCCAAGCTTCGGAGCCAAGATTCCGCAGAAGGACTTGCTCAACTGGCCGAGGTCGTTTGCGATTGGCGGCTGGCTGGGTGGCGCGCTGCAGTGGCATCTCACGTTCATGTGGATCTATATCGCGACCGGGTTGGTATACCTCGGCTATCAGGTTTTCAGCGGCAACTACAAGCAAGTTCTGTTTGCGCGACGAGACCTGCCGGGAGTGTGGCCGATGGTCCACTACTACTTTTTCTTCGGCCCCAAGCCACTGGTAAGAGAGGCCTACAACCCGCTGCAGAAGCACGCGTACACATCGGCAATCGGATTAGGCGTGCTATCGGTGTTAACTGGCTTTGCGGTGTGGAAGCCAGTCCAGTTTTCGTGGCTGGCGTGGATGATGGGCGGCTTCCATTGGGCGCGGTTGTGGCATTTCCTGATCATGTGGGCGATGTTGGCATTCGTGTTCGGCCATCTGGTGATGGTCGTCTTGCACGGTTGGAATAACTTCGTATCTATGTTGACGGGATGGAAGAAGGATCCGGAATATTTGTCCAAATAGCGGTCGCGTGGATGTCGTAATTTCAGTATTACAGTGGGGAGTAATGCCGGAAGAGGCGATTTCACTGGAGAATCGAGCCGACAGGCTCAATGAAGAAACGCTGATCCGGCGCATCCGGGACGGCGAGCACGAGCTTTTCTACGACTTGATTCGACCCTACGAGCGGCGCGTGTATTCGACCGCATTTGCGATTTTGCGAAACGAAGCGGATGCGGAGGATGTAGCTCAAGAGGCGGTGCTGAAAGCTTTCAAACATATTCGGCAATTCCGGGCAGAGGCACGATTCAGCACCTGGTTGATTCAGATCACAGTGAATGAAGCACGCATGCGGAGAAGGAAAGAGCATGTCGAAATCATGCAGCCGATCGCGGATCACCAGGACGACGAAGGTAACTATGTGCCCCGCGATTTCGCTGACTGGCGCGAGATTCCCTCGGAAACCCTGGAACGCAGCGAGGTTCGGCAGAAGCTGGCAGAGGCGTTGGCTTCCCTAGGGCAGAAATACCGCGAAGTTTTTGTGCTCCGCGACATGCAGCATTTGAGCATTGAAGAAACGGCCAAGACTCTTGGGGTTTCCACGGCGTCCGTCAAAACCCGGCTGCTACGGGCACGATTAATGCTGCGTGATCTGCTGGCTCCGGGCCTTGGCGGCAGCTGGAACAGCAAGTTGTCGTTCGCAAAGGGGACCAAGCCATGGTAGTGACCTGCGAGCAGGTGTGGCACGAGATTTCGAATTATCTCGACGGCGAAGTCGCCCCGGACTTGCGCGCCGCCATGGATGAGCACCTTCGTGGGTGCCAGAAATGCAGCTCGGTGCTCGATGGGACTCGCAACCTGATCGGCCTCTACGGGGAGGACAGTATGTTCGAACCACCTCAAGGATTCAGCCAGCGTCTACATAAAAGGCTCGAAGAGAATATGCCGCGTCAGCGGGGTACGGCCTTCGGTTGGATGATCGCGGTGGCAGCGGCGCTCTTGATTGTCGGTAGTTTCGAGCTCGGCGACTCTTCCGCCTTTGTCGGTCCCCAACAACGTTCGCAGCAAGCACAACCTGGGACCGGGGTTCCGCCGGAAATGATGGTCGTGGTTGCGGAGGACGGAAAACTTTTTCATGCCGGCGCCGCATGCCCGTTGATTCATGACAAAGCACATTTGCGGACAATGACTGCGAGCGAGGCGCGTCGAGAAGGTTACACGCCTTGCGTGCGCTGTATGAAGAAGTACCTCAATGAAAGCGCAGGCCTCAATGCGGACGATGATGACGATGGAGAATTTGCCAGTTCAGGAGCGCCAAATTCAGAGTGATCTGCTGTTGAGTCGCGATGAAAGTCGGGTAGCCGGGGCGGCTACCCGAGGTCGAACTTGGAATATGAGGGGCTGACTTAGTTCTGCTTCATGCTGTCGTCGTGTTTCATGGTGTCGTCTTTCTTCATATCGCTCGGCTTGCTCTTGTCGGATTTGGTCTTCTTTGTTTTGCTGGCCTTCTTGTCTTTCGCCATGTCATCTTTCTTCATCTGATCTTGCTTGGTAGTGTCTGGCTTCATGTTGTCCTGCTTCATGGTGTCGCCGCCGGACTGGGCAAACGCCGCTAGGGATACCATCAAGAAACCCATTGCCATCAGCCTGCACATCAACTTTTTCATAGGATTCTCCTAAATTTTCTGGTTTGAAGTTGGGTCGTCACAACTCGATCCCGGCGATGAGATGTGCTTGTGGCAGGAAAGTTACAGATGTGGAAATTAGCTTGCATGGCTTCGCTCATCACGGCGAATCTTAATTCAATTCCGCGCGGCCACAACGGTGTCGACTGTCCGCATGGCCGCGCCGATCACGCGACCCTGGCCGGGTTCCTGCACAAAAGCAATCAGCCGCAGATTGTGAGTATCGGTGCCTGGGTCCAGTTTTACTTGAATATTCTGCGCGAAGGTTTGTCCTTGGCGGACGCTTCCAACCTTCACGATGCTTCGGACGACTGCCGTATGCGCCAACCTGCGCCCAGCATTTTCACCGCGAGAAACTTGCGACTCCGCACGGTTGAGGGCGACGGCAACATAGACCTCGGCCGCGCCCAGCCCGAAGGACTGCTCGAGCGCGCCCGTTTCCAGATGAGCCAGCAGAACGTTTGTCGTGCCGATGGAGACAGACGACAAGCGAACGGTAAGCTTCGGTTCAGTCAACGCTTTGGCCAAAGCCTTGTCGGCCAATCCTTCGTCGCTGCCTACAAACTGGCTGCTTCCGTCCACAATCATTTGCGGAGTATAGACGTCGCTCAGTCCCAGACGCCTGGCATAGGCGCTCTGTCGATCGCTGTAAAAGCGGGATGAATACGGGTCTTTCCAACCGATGTGGTTCCAATAGTCGACGTGTTCACTGAGAACAATCATCTCTTCGCCGGCAATGGGCTGCTTATCCAGTTTCTGCAGGAGCGCATCCGCTGGAGGACAACTCGAGCAACCCTCCGAAGTGAACAATTCGACCAGCACGGGAATATGCGCATCCAAGCTCGAGGACAATTCAGATGCCTGCGTTGACAATCCGGCTGCGGCTAAAAGAAAGGCTATCGTGGAAATAAGCAGAATCTTCATGGGTGCAGCTTTCAGTTGACCTCCGCTCTTGGATGCTCGAGCAGGACAAAAGTTCCGCGTCCGCCCGGTTCACTTTACGTTGGGAGGGTTTGAAACTTTTGTTGGTTTCATGGCTCTAACCAAGTTAGGTCCGGGAGGATGTGCGAGTCGGGTCTGGAGGAGTCTGTTATGAATAGCTTTTCGCGTTTATTTGCTTTGCTCTTAATCCTGACGGTTGCTGGCGCAATCGCCTGCAACGCTGGCGATAAACCAAACATCCCGATTCCTGGTCCTGCGGTGGATACGGCAGTCGTCACCGGCAAAGGCGAGCAGAGTGCGGTCGTCGCGGGCGGTTGCTTCTGGGGCATTCAGGCGGTTTTCCAACATGTTAAGGGCGTGATCAACGTCACTTCGGGATACTCTGGAGGCGCGGCCAACACCGCTGAATACGAATTGGTGAGCACTGGCGACACCGGCCATGCAGAATCCGTGAAGATTGCCTACGATCCTTCGCAGATTACCTATGGACAACTGCTTCGCGTGTTTTTCTCGGTCGCGCACGATCCCACCGAGTTAAACCGGCAGGGCCCGGATTCAGGCACACAGTACCGGTCCGTGATCTTTTACGGCAACGACGAGCAAAAACGGATCGCTGAAGCCTATATCGCACAACTCGATAAGGCGCGCGTGTTCCCGCGTCCGATTGTGACCCAGGTAGTTCCACTGAAGGCGTTCTATCCAGCCGAAGCTTACCATCAGGATTATGCGGCGAATCATCCGAACAATCCGTACATCGTTTACAACGATGCTCCGAAGGTCGCTCATCTCCATCAGCAGTTTCCTGACCTTTACACCGGTAAGTAGCGTTCGAGAAGGCGTCGCCTATGTTCGAATTTGAAGCTGAAAAAGATGAACGGTCGAAGTTGAAGCGGCGAGCTTTTCTACTGACTTCAGCTTCGGCGGCGGCCGGGCTGGCACTGTGGACGCTGAGGAAGCCTCGGCTTGTCGAAGCTACCGCGTCAAAAGAGACACCTCAGGAAGTTACGATTGTTCTGTTTTCCGATGCGGGCGAACGGCTGAAAACGGCTCGCGTGCCAAAGGTCGTCAAAAGCGAAGAAGAATGGCGAAAGCAGCTGACGCCTAACGCTTTCGACATCACGCGCCACGCGGATACCGAATTTGCATACTCGGGAAAATACTGGAACCTGCACGACAAGGGCCTTTACCGCTGCATTTGCTGCGACAACGCGTTGTTCAGCTCAGACACGAAGTTTGATTCCGGAACGGGATGGCCGAGTTTTTGGCAGCCGATCGCGCCGGAAAACGTCAGCACGGCAAGAGACATCAGTTTGGGGATGGAGAGGACAGCAGTGTCATGTACCGAATGCGATGCGCATCTGGGCCACGTATTCGACGATGGTCCCGCGCCTACCCATCTGCGATATTGCATGAATTCGGCATCGTTGAGATTCGTCGCGCGGAAGACTGCCTAGAAGCATTTCGTGAAGGTTCGAGAGCTAGGATTCTGCCCGCACGAGCGTGGGCGCTCGCGCCTACACAGGCAACGCTAGGTCCAACGGAACCAGCGCAAGGCAAGCAGGAAGGAAATCCCTCCCCAGAGCAGAAGGACAAGCAGACGCCCGGCTTGAGTTGCGAGCGGGGCGCCTTCCAGAATGATGGCGCGCAGGGCATCATTGAGCGCGGTCAGAGGCAACGCCTTGATGAAGGGATGAATAGCTGCCGGGAAACGCTCGTAAGAAAAAAAGACACCCGAAAAGATCCACATCGGCATCATGATCAAATTGATCAGCCCACTAACGCTTTCAATTTTCTGCGCGCGGCTGGCCGTGAGCAGGCCCAATCCGGCAAACCCCACTGCGCCAATCGCACTGAGCAGCAGGATGGAGAGCACTGACCCAAGCACGCGTATATGAAAAACCAGCACGCCAAAGCCCAGCAGCAGTCCGACTTCCACGATCATCAGCACTAACCGGCCAGCTGCCAGCGCAAGCAGAAAATCACTTCTCCGCATAGGCGTGGCAACAAAACGTTTGAGCAGTTTGCGCTGGCGCATATCCACCAGAGCGAATCCGACGCTCCACATGCCGGAGTTCATCAGGTTCATCCCGATCAGCCCCGGGATGAGGAAGTCGATATAGCGCGATCCGGGCTCGTTCGAAATGACCGAGGAAGTGGGCAGCAGGTTCTTGCGGCCGGCTGAGATTTGCAGAGCGTCATCGACTTCAGCCCGTGAAAGCACGCTCTCGGGACGCGCCGGATCGTAAAGATACTGAAAGCCGCCCTTCCCGTCAGATTCGACAACCAGATCGTATTTGCCGAGACGGAATCCTTTGAGTGCGCCCGGCTTGTCGAGAACATCGGCATGAATTGAGGATTTCTGCGGCGAACGCTCGAGCAGTGACAAGGCATCCTGCGCCCCGTTGCCTCGGACGATGGCAACGAAGGTCACATCAGCCGGCTTGTTGCGAAACGCTATTCCGAGTCCCAACGCAAGCAAGAGCGGAAACCCGAACACCCAGAAAACGACCTCCGGCTCGCGCTTGAGTTCTTTCATCCGCACCACCACGAGGTGCGTAAATGCTGACCAGCGCCCGTTGCGGCGAGCGGGGAGCCGAGTTGGCTTTACCGGAGTTTCTTGAGCAAGGCTCATGATCGGAGTTCCACTGCTCGACGAGTCTATATTTCACTACCAACTTGCGCTCGAACCGGACGATTCGAAAACCCGCAGAACTAATCCAGTCTCACTGCTCCCGCAGGTGGCGGCCTGTCAAATTCACAAACACATCCTCGAGGCTGGCCTGTCTCGTCGTAAGGCGCAGAAGTTGTGACCCTCGTTGTTCGACGACGCCGAGCAGCGCAGGAATGGTCAAATGGGGCTCACGTACTGTGAGGCTCACCAGGCCATTGTCGTGACGCACCGATTCCACGCCGGGAAGCGCCCGCCAAGTTTGCAAGGCCGTACCGTCGCTGGGGTTGCCGCTGGCCTCAAACTCGACCACGTGATGCCCGCCCAGCCGTTCAATCAGGTCGGAAGGCGTGCCTTCGGCAATAATCTGGCCATGATCAACGATCGCCAGGCGATCGCAAAGGCGTTCTGCCTCGTCCATGTAATGCGTGGTTAATAGAACCGTCCCACCGCTTCGCTGGAAGCCGCGAATAATATCCCAGAGCTGGCGGCGGCTCTGCGGATCGAGTCCGGTGGTGGGTTCGTCGAGAAAAAGAATTCGGGGATTCCCCACCAGCGCCGTGGCTACAGCCAGACGCTGACGTTGTCCGCCGGAGAGCTTGCCCACGAAAGCATCGGCCTTCTCGCCGAGTTGCAGGTCGTCGAGCACCTCGTCCGTCGAGCGCGGTTCCCGGTAGAAGCTGGCAAACAGTTCAATGGTCTCGCGAACGGTTAATTTCTCCGAGAGCCGAGTTTCCTGCAGCGAAATGCCCAGCCACTCGCGTACTTCCCGCTGATTCTTCTGCCAAGTGTGTCCAAGAATCGTGGCCTCACCGGAGGTGGGATCAAGTAGCCCTTCAAGGATTTCGATGGTGGTGGTCTTCCCTGCGCCATTCGGCCCCAAGAGACCGAAGCACTCTCCGCTCTGGATTTCCAGACTCAGCCCGCGGACGGCCTCGACTTTGTCGTCGTAGGTCTTGCGCAAGTCGCGGCATTCGATGGTAGCAGGCACGCACAAGATTCTAACGTAGGCGTGGTGAATGTTTGTCAACGGTACCGTTCGTTGCCATATTGCAAGCGCGCACCTAAAACTCCCGCTTCTCGTTTAAAATATGAATCTGCCTGCCGGCTAGGGGAATTCCTCGGATGCCAGAGCCACGACGCGGCTTCACTTGACGGTCCGACTTTTGAACGCCCGTGTGTCGTTTCCATCTCACCGTCCCCGTCATTACGAAAGGAAGCTGCTCATGCTAAGGAAGCCATGGCTTTTGCTGCCACTGTTGTTGCTCACGGTCGCCGGGATCGCGCCGGCGCAAGAGACTCGCCATTTCACCTTTCACTATGCCTTCACCGTCAAAGATGTTCCCTCCGGTGAAAAGGTGCGAATTTGGATTCCGCAGTCACACTCGGACGCGTTCCAGACGGTGAGGGTCGTCTCCGCCACGGGTGATTTGCCGCTCAAGAAGACTCGCGAATCGAAAAACGGAAATGAAATGTATTACGTCGAGACCTCAAAAGCCAAGCAGCCGGAACTGCATTTTGAAGTCGTGTACGATGTCGTCCGCCGCGAGCGGCTAACGTTTGGAATCTATTCTCCGCATCTTGAGGTGGTGAAACTTAGCGACCGGGAAAGAAAGGAATATCTCGCGCCGGATGTGCTCGTGCCTACTACCGGATTGCCGGCGGAACTGGCCGTGAAGGTGACGGAGGGCAAGACCACGCCCCTCGACAAAGCACGCGCCATCTACGATTACGTGTTCACCACCATGCGTTACGACAAAACTGGCACGGGTTGGGGACGCGGCGACGTGCTCTACGCCTGCGATGCGAAGAAGGGAAACTGCACCGACTTTCATTCCCTGTTCATCGCCATGGCGCGGTCGCAAGGAATTCCTGCGCGGTTTGAAATAGGGTTTCCCCTTCCGTCCGACAAACACTCATCCGAAATTGCGGGATACCACTGCTGGGCTGAGTTCTTTGAACCGCAGCACGGATGGGTTCCGGTGGATATCTCCGAAGCGTGGAAGCATCCGGAGAAAAAAGATTATTTCTTCGGGGCGCACGATGACAACCGTATGGAATTTACCATGGGACGCGATCTGGAGTTGAGCCCGAAGCAGGACGGGAAGCCGCTGAATTATTTTGTGTATCCCTATGTCGAGGTCGCAGGGAAAGAGTATCCCAATGTCGCGATGGCGTTTTCGTTCGCCGATGTGGACACCGCAGTAGCGGCACAACGTTAAGCTTTGAATAATAACGCGTAGGGGCGGACGCGCCCCGCTGCCCGGACGAGGCGTCCGGGCCTACGTGACTTACTCGTCATCCGGTTTGAGTTCGTCGCGAAATACTTTATGCTGCGCGGCTGGCATGGGCTGATCTCCCTTGCGATCGCGCCACAGGATTGCATTGAGCACTGCAGTATTCGCCGCATCGGGATGAGAAAAATCCATCTTCGCCGATTCTGCCGAACCCTGGCCTTTTTCCGGATTTATCTGATAGATCAGGCCGTTATCGCGATTACTCCAATCGGTTGTGAATGGTGCCTGATTGCCTGCGCCCGAAAACAACGGCGCCATCAACGGCGCATAGCCATCATTCTGATTCATCGGCGGCAAACCCAGCAATGTCTCGATCGTGTGGATCAGGTTTACCGTGGTGTAGAAATGGTGATCCACGAAAGGATGATCAGCGGAGCCGGGTGAATACTTGCTGATTACGAAGGCGATGGAGCGGTGAGCATCCACGTGATCGGCGCCGTTCTGGGCGTCGTCTTCGAGAATGAAAATGCCTGTATCCTCCCAGTAAGGACTGTGCGAGACCGCCTCCACGACGCGACCAACCGCGAGGTCGTTATCGGCGACGCTCGCGGCTGGACGCGGCTTTCCCGCAGTAGTGCCGTGCGTGTGATCGTCGGGCAAATAAAGAAGGACGAACCCGGGTAGTTCGATTCCCTTGCCTTCTTTGCGAGCGCGAACGAACCCGTCAAACTCATTCAGGAATTCATCGGTGCGGAGCTGGTCGGGATACTCGGTGTTGAAGTCGGGGAATAAAGGATCAAAGTGATCGCGCAGCACGGCTTTGGTCGGTTTCGTGGCTTTCAACATCGGAACTGCCCAAGGCCATGGACTGGGCGAGCCGTGAGGCTGGCCAACATTCGGCGGCAACCTGTCTCCTTTATTTACCGCGTTCTTCGGACACGATGAATCCGGCGCAGGAGTTCCTTCGTGAAGCGTCGTCTTGCTGTCCGTCGGCTTGCACCACACACCGTAGATGAACTCCCCGTAGTCGCGATAGGTCAGGCCGTGGCTGGACACGTCGTCCCAGATGTAGCCTGTTCCCGGCTCGTTCACATCCGGCTCACCTTCATCGAGCGGGATTTCGTCAGTCACGCTGCCTTGAAAATCGTAGGTGCGTTGTCGGCTTCGATAGTTAATCTGCCAGGTTTGCTCGTTGTAATCGCTGGCGATGGCGGCCGTCGACCAATTATGTCCATCGCCCGAGACTTCGCCGCTATCGTAGAAATTGTCGAGCACCCCGAATTGCAGTGCGAGCTTGTGCTGATTGGGCGTTACCTCGCGTCCATACATGGTCAGCGAGCGGTCGCCGTCTCCGACCTTCAAATCTCCGAGCACCTGATCGTAAGTGCGATTCTCTTTGATAATGTAAATCACGTGATGAATCGGGTTGGACTTCTGGGCGAATTGGATTTGCCCCGGGCTGGAGTGCAAGAGATTGCTCTCTTCAACCTTGCGCGTAAGTTCCGGAAGTTCTTTTTCGATGTCTGCGATTTTGAGGCGGGCGATCGAGCCGTAGAGCAAAGTTGCGATGTAAGGATGCTCGCGATGTCTCCGCTCGTTTTGTAGAGTATCGGGACCGCTGTTCGGACCAGTTCCCTGCCCTTTGGAAGTGGCGATGAGAAGATCGTCGCCGACCGTGGCTAGAGCTGTTGGGTACCAGTCAGTAGGGATAAATCCGAGCGGCCGGTCCAAGGGCAAAGTAAGCAATGGCCTGTGCCCAATTTGTGACGCGTCGAGGACCGCGACCGCATTCAGCGAGGCGTCCGCGACGAATATGCGCTTGGCGTCACCGGACAGGCCCAAAGCAACGGGATACGTTGCTGCAAACTCTTGCTGCGGAAGATCGGTATCGAAAATGCCGAGCTGCGCACCGCTCTGAGTCGACACGACCGCAACCCGGTCCGCGTTCGACAACGCCACGTATAGCAACTTCTCGTCCGGGCTCAACAGCATCGCTGTCGGATGCGATCCCGGTGAGATCGGATTTTTCGGCTCAAGCAGGGGAATCCATCGAGCAACAGTTCCCTTCTCCAAGTCGAGTTCCGCCACGCGCGAAGCATTCCACAAACTGCACCAGGCGCGGCGACCATCCCGCGATGCAACTACTGTGTACGGAAACGAAGATGGAATCATCTCGTGGGTGCTCAGGTCGAATTGTTTGAGCACGTGGCCACTCTTGGAGTCGAGGAGAACGATGTTGTCAGAAAGATTATTAGCAACCAGCAGCTTATCGGGGGCGCCCTTACCGGAGATCACTGCCAAGCCAGCGGGATACGGAAGGACGGTTCCCTCGCCGGTCTTATGGACCCCTTGCGCCACTTTCTTCCCTGCAGCAATGTGTTGCGGCGGAATCTTTATAAAGCGATCCCAACTGACTTTGCCTTCATGAAAACGATAGACGGCGACGCCATTTCCCGTATCACCCGGCTTCTCGCCAGTGGGGTCAGTTATCGAACCGATCGAAGCATAAAGATGATTGCCGTCGGAGCTGAACGCTAATCCCACGAAATAACTCTGATGCGCATCTTCGGGAAGCCGATCTTCAGGGAAGTCGGCAAGTTGGTTGGTGGTCAGGTTGAGTATCGCGATGGACTGGTGTGCCCGATTTTTCTGTGTGCCGTACCCGTCGTTGAGAATCGCGGCGTAAAGCCCATTGGGGCTCACTGCCATCGCGGCGGCAAAACCGTTCAGCGAACCCAACACGCCCGGCGAAGGAGCAGTCAAGGACTTGCTCGTGGGAAGCAGAATCCGCTGCGGCTCTTTCTGACTCTGCGCCGCGAGCAAGCCGAGCGCAACAAGAATTAGCAAGACGAGAAAATAGAGGATCCTGCGCAAGTGCTGCCTCCGCGGCGGAAGAATGTTTTAGCGTAACACTGGAAAAGCAAAACCGGTCAGACAAGCTGACCGGTTTCTGAAGCGCGAGCAAATCGTGACTACTAATATCTTAATGAGTGTCCGTGCTGGCCTGATGCACTGTTTGTTCCGCTCCAACATTGTGACGCACGTCCGCTCCACGCACCCAGAAAATCACGTCTTCGGCGATATTGGTGGCGTGATCAGCGACGCGCTCCAAATTGCGGGCGACCAGCAGAGCGTCCAAGGCCTGTCGGGTTACCTCGGGGCGGTCGTTCATGGTCTTGACCAGCGTGATGAAAGCTTCGTCTTTCATACGATCAACCACGTTATCCATTTCGAGCACAGCTTGCGCAAGCTCGGCTTTGCCCTCGATGAAAGATTCCAGCGAACGCCGCACCATAGCCGAAACCGCCGCAGCCATCCGCGGAATGTCAACGGGAAGGTCTGCCTTCGGGAGTTCCACTAGGTCCATGGCTCGTTCCGCGATGTTGACCGCCTGGTCTCCCACGCGTTCCAAGTCCGAGTTAATCTTGGTGACGGCCAGGATGAAACGCAAGTCCACCGCGATCGGCTGCTGCAAAGCGAGCAGATCGAATGCCAGTTCGTCGATCTCCCGCTCGGCCACGTTGATCTGGAATTCGCCTTCGAGCACCATGTGGCAGCGCGCCAGGTCGCGATCAATATAAGCTTGGCAGGCGCGATCCACGGCCTGCTCGGCCAATCCGCCCATGCGAAGCAAACGAGCCCGAAGATCATCCAGTCCTTGCTGAAAGCGAGTACGCATTATCCAAACCTGCCTGTAATGTAGTCTTCCGTACGCTTGTCGGACGGGGTGGTGAAAATCTTCTCCGTCTTGTCGAGTTCGATCAGCTTGCCCAAGAGGAAAAAGCCGGTAAACTCGGCCACCCGAGACGCCTGCTGCATATTGTGCGTCACAATCACAATTGTAAACTTTTCCTTGAGCTGGAAGATCAACTCTTCGATTTTGCCAGTAGAAATCGGATCCAGAGCCGAGCAGGGCTCGTCCATGAGCAGGACTTGCGGCTCAACCGCCAGGGCGCGCGCGATACAGAGCCGCTGCTGCTGTCCGCCGGACAAGCTGGCGCCGGACTTCTTGCGCAGAGTATCTTTCACCTCATCCCACAGAGCCGAAAGTTTCAGCGAACGTTCAACAATCTCATCCAGACGCTTGTGATCGTGAAAGCCGTTGAGCTTTAATCCGGCGGCCACGTTGTCGTAGATCGACATCGTCGGAAATGGGTTGGGCTTCTGAAACACCATGCCGATGCGCCGCCGAATCTGTACTGCGGACGTGCCGTTGTACACGTCGAGTTCGCCGATTTGAACTCTCCCAGCAGCACGAGCCTCAGGTACGGTCTCGTGCATGCGATTTAAACAACGCACGAACGTAGACTTGCCGCATCCTGAGGGTCCAATGATGGCGGTGGCATGGTTGGCTGGCGCATCCATCGTAATGTCATAGAGCGCCTGCGTCTTGCCAAACCATGCGTTCAGCTTGTCTACTTTAATCCCTACTCCCATGGTTCAGTTCGCTCCCTTAAGCATTCCATGGCCAGCTGCGATACGGACGGCGCTCACTGCGGCTACAATCAGCACAATCAAGATTAACGCTCCCGCCCAGGCTTGGCGATGCCATTCATCGAATGGCGAAATCGCGTACGTGAAAATCTGCAACGACAGCGCGGCCGTCGGCTGATTGATTTTCCAGTTCCAGTACTGGTTGCCGAAGGCGGTAAACAGAAGCGGGGCCGTCTCGCCCGCTACGCGCGCAAACGCCAGCATAACACCTGTGATCACGCCTGACGTCGCGGTTCGCAAAGTAATCGACAATGTTGTGCGCCAGCGCGAGACACCCAGACCGTAAGCCGCTTCCCGCACCGCGTTCGGCACTAATAAAAGCATCTCTTCCGTTGTGCGAGTAATGGTCGGAATCATCATGATTGCCAAAGCAACTCCGCCGGCCAAGGCCGAAAAATGTCCCTGCGAGAGCACTACGATCCCGTAGGCCACGATGCCAATCACGATGGACGGAACACCGTTCAACACGTCTGCGGTGAAGCGGATTATGTTTCCCAGTTGGTTGCGCCCGTACTCCGCCAGATAGATTCCCCCACCGATTCCGATGGGAACACCGATCACGCTGGCGATCAGCAAAATGAACGCAGAGCCAGCGATCGCGTTCGCCATGCCGCCGCCAGCTTCACCCACTGGTTTGGGCGTTTGCGTAAGAAAGGCCCAATTGATCGAGCCGATGCCTTTGTAAACTAGATATCCGAAAACGGCGCCGAGGGGCAGCAGAACCAGGATCACAGAGGCCGCGGCGGCAACGGTCGCAAAGGAATCCATGCCACGTCGCCACAAACCGATCGAGGCAGCTGCTGAGTCCGAGGTGGCGACAGTTTCAGGCATGGCTTCTCGCCGGCGTGCCGCGCGTCACTGTCCAAACCAGAAATTGGGCCATAATATTTACGATAATGGTAACGATAAACAGAGCCAACCCGATCTCAATGAGAGCACTTAGGTAGGTATCGCCCGTGGCCTCGCTGAACTCGTTGGCGATGACGCTGGCCATGGTGTATCCGGGAGCGAACAGCGACTTTGCAATCTCTGGCCGATTCCCAATGACCATGGTGACTGCCATGGTTTCACCAAGAGCGCGGCCCAGACCCAGAATCACACCGCCGAGAATTCCGGCCCGCGCGTTCCGCAGCACGCCTGTCCGAATCATTTCCCAGCGCGTCGCACCCAGGGCAAGCACGGCTTCCCGTTGCTGTTGAGGCACGGCTGTCATCACTTCACGCGTGATCGAAGAAACGATTGGCACAACCATGATGGCCAGAATGATTCCGGCGGCGAGCATTCCGATGCCGTACGGCGGCCCCTCGAACAATCCCGTCCAGCCGAAATAACGCGCGCAAAAAGGCTCTCCATATTGGCGCAGAAGCGGCACCAACACGAAAATTGCCCACAGTCCGTAGATCACGCTGGGAATTGCCGCCAGAAGCTCTGTGGTAAAAGCCAGTGGTCCCTTGAGCCAGCGCGGACACATCTCGGTGATGAACACGGCCACCCCAATGGCGAGTGGCACGGCGAGAAGTAGGGCCAAGAAAGACGATACGAGCGTGCCATAGACGAACGGCAACGCCCCGAACTGCTCGTTAACCGGATCCCATTCACTTTGGAAAAAGAATTTCAGTCCGAAGGCATGCCAGGAAAGCCTTGACCCTTTAACAAGTTCATAAAGAATCACTGCGACCAGCGCCAGCACGCACAGCCCGCAAGCCAGCATTGCGAAATGAAATATTCCATCCGCAACCTGACTGCTTCCGGCTTCGAGGAGCGGTTTGGCTTGCACCTCAGAACTCGCTGCAACCTCCGGTTTTGCAATGGGTTGCGGTCCTGTCAAACGTGGCGCTCCTAGAGCTCGGTTGGCCATCTTCTGGCAGGCTAGCAGAATCGTGTTACAGGAGTGTTAAAATAGCCGCTGCTGTCCTGAGTGTGCAAGTAACTTGACTGCTGTCCCAGAGGAACGAATCCCTCGAAGTTCCTCGATTGCGTTTTGTTGGATTCCCTTGTAGTTTTCGCTCTCGATTGCCTGCGAGCTGGATATGCCTATTGACTTAAAACGTAGTCGGCTGGTTTTTCAAAGATTGGCTCGCGAGCTGACCAAGCTCGCGAAGAATCCGGTGCCGGAAAGCGTACACAAGTTTCGTACCAACAGCCGACGAGTCGAGGCTCTGCTTAGCGAAGTGGTGCCACAGCCAACCCGCAATGACAAGAAGCTGCTCAAGCTCTTGTCGCGCCTGCGCAAGAAGGCCGGGCGAGTACGGGATTTAGATGTGGAAATCGCGTCCTTGCGAAGCCTGAAGATTCCCGAAGGCAATGGCCACAAATCTGAGTTTCTGAGCGCTCTCGGGCAAGAACGCTCCAAACACGAGAAGAAACTTGCGAAGGCTTTCAATCGTGAGACCGCAGGCGAGGTGAGGAAACGGTTGAAGCGTGCCGTCAGTGAAATTGATATCCCCAAGGATACCGACCCGCTGAAGCTAACCCTGAATAAGCTCGCCAAGCTCGGGCGAGATCATGTCACGCTTACGGAAAGAACGCTCCACCAGTATCGGATCATCGGAAAGCGGGCTCGTTATATCGCTGAGCTGGCTGCCCATGATCCAGAGGCCAAGCAAATCGTCGACCAACTCAAGCACATGCAGGACGTCATCGGCGACTGGCATGACTGGCTGAAACTGACCCAGAAAGCGGAAGCGCTCTTCGGCGGTGTTCGGGACTCGGCACTGGTGGCCATGCTGCGGAATGTGACGCAGGCAAAGTTCCGTCAAAGCGTGGATGCGGTCGCTGAAATCCGCGCGGCTCTCCCTAGCAAGAAGTCCGAGCCGATTCGAGCCGCTGCCGTCCCAAGTCGCAAACCTTCCACAGAATCTGCCGAAACAAGCGCCGCGGTTGCCTGACCGTCCAACTAGCATATTCTTCAGCCAGCTAGAGAACAGACGTGGGTGTTGAAAAAGTCATGTCGATTAGCGGGATGAGATTCGACGGAAGCATGTTAGAAGAAAGCATCCGCCCATGCTCTGTTTGATTCTGATCGTCGGAGGCCTGCTGATCATGATGGGGCAACACGACCGCTCCGAAGCGCTGTTCTACTACTTCCGTCTGGAAGATCAGGTTCCTGAAACCCACCTGCTGCGGCTTATTGAAAAGCACATCAGCTTTGCTTTCGTACGCGAACAACTGAAAGGCAGCTACAGCGAGACCGGACGACCGTCGATCGATCCCGAGCTTCTGCTGCGCATTCTCTTGATCGGCTATCTGTACGGCATTAGCAGCGAGCGCAAACTGGTGGAGGAATTGCGCATGCACCTGGCGTGGCGCTGGTTCACCGGTCTGGGCTTCGATCAAGAGATCCCGCATCACTCGACTTTCTCCAAGAACCGTCATGGGCGGTTTCAGGAGTCGAAGCTGTTCGAGCAGTTGTTTGAACAAATCGTGCGCCAGTGTGTGGAAGTGGGATTGGTGCAGGGCAAGCACCTGTCGGTCGATGGCAGTTTCGTGGAAGCTAATGCTGCCAAGGAGAGCCGCATTCCACGGGAGCAGTTGGGGGAAACGGCGCAGGTCCATCACACCGTGCGCCAGTATCTGAAGGAACTGGAAGAGCAGAACCCGGTGGAAGAACCGGTGCATGAGCAAGACCAGGTGTCGACCACGGATCCCGATTCGACCTATGCCACGAAAGGTGGTACACCAGCGCGGATGGGGTACTACGACAACTATCTAGTGGACAATCACAGTTGCGTGATCGTCGGAGTGCAGGCCACGGCAGCGCGCATGAGCCGGGAAACCGTGGCCGCGCAAGACATGCTCAGCCGTTTCGCGCAATGGCAAGGACGAGAGCCGGAATCGGTGGCGGCCGATACGACCTACGGCAACGGCGAGTTCTTGCAATGGCTAGCCGATCGCAGCATCACTCCCTACATGCGGACCCGTGACAGTATCCATCGAAAAAGGAGCCCGTTCTTTGGCCCCGAGCGTTTCACCTACGAACCGGAAAACAATCGCTATATCTGTCCCGCCGGCAAGTTCCTCAACTACGGCGGCCGAGTTTATCGCAATCGAGCCTTCAACTACATCGGGACGCGAAAAAAGTGTGGCCCGTGCTCGCTCCGGCCACAATGCACCAGTGCTGCCTTCCGGGGTCTTATCATCCACCAGAACGAACCCGCCCGACAACGTGCGCGGGAGTTGCTCAACACGCCAGAGTTCGCCAAAGCACAGCGGCAAAGAAAAAAGGTGGAAGCCTTGTTCGCGGAACTGAAGAATCAGATCGGATTGCGGCGCTTGCGTCTGCGGAGACTCAGATTCGTGCGCGAGCAGTTCTTCCTGGCAGCAGCGGCGCAGAACATCAAGCGACTGATGCGATTCCTCAGTCAACCGACAACGCCGGTTCTAACAGCCACCAGTTAGTCAAACGGAGACAACAAAACCGGAATGGCATACTCCCCGATGAAAAAGCATTCCGTTCGAGGGACTTTTTCAACACCCACAGACGAACGTTTTCATTGAATTGACTAGTCATATGACTAGTTATATGATTAGGTTCCACGGAGGTGACCGGTGGCTTCTTGGCAAGTGCAGGATGCGAAGGCTCGTTTCAGCGAGTTGCTGGATGCCACAATCAAGAAGGGCCCCCAAGTCGTGACCCGGCGCGGTATCGAGACTGCCGTTCTGGTGCCGATCCAGGAGTGGCGGCGTTTGCAAGACTCGGCGCGTCCCAGCCTTAAAGACCTGCTGATTGGTCCCGGTCCGCGATTTGAGAACCTGGTTCCTGAACGACGCAGATTTCGTCGGCGTCCTCTCATTGAATTCCGGTGAACCGCTATTTGCTCGACACCAACGTGGTTTCCGAACTTCGGAAGCCGAGACCTCACGGCGCCGTGCTCGGCTGGCTGTCTGAACTACAAGAAAGTCAGATCTACCTTTCTGCCGTGACCATCGGCGAGTTATAGGCGGGAGTGGAACGGACCCGCGGCCAAGACCCGCAAAAGGCGACGCAAATCCAATCGTGGATTGACCTTCTGCAAGACTCCTGCCAAGTCCTACCAATGGACGCTTTGTGCTTCCGTGAATGGGCCCGACTGATGCACGGAAAGCCGGATGACTTGCTCGAAGACGTAATGATCGGCGCAACCGCGCGAGTCCACGAATTGACCGTGGCAACGCGGAATGAACGGGATTTCGCCTCGCTCGGTGTCCGAATATGCAATCCATTTAAAGCGGTCCGTCAGCCAGACAACCTGACCGCAACCCGGCGTTGACATTTTTTTCAAGCACGTCCCGCTTCAGCGGTACACTGTTGCCCTTCCGCCATGCCGACCCTTGCTGCCGTTGATATTGGATCGAACTCCGTTCGTCTGAAAGTGGCTCGCCTGACCAGACACCGACTTGCCAACATTCTTGAGGATCGAGAAGTCACGCGCTTAGGCGAATCCGTCTTCCGCAGCAGTTTTCTGTCTCCTGAGGCGATAGCGACCACGGTGAAGGTGCTGCGGCGATTTCATCGCGCGGTGCAGAACGCAGGCGCGGATTCCGTGCGGGTTGTTGCTACCAGCGCATTACGCGACGCGCGTAACGCCAGAGCGTTTCTCGAATGGGTGCACTCGACCACGGGATGGGACGTCGAAATTATTTCCGGATTGGAGGAAGCTCGGCTCATCCATCTGGGTTTGGTTTCCACCCTGCGAGTGAATTCCTCCCCGGTACTGATGGCGGACTTGGGCGGAGGCAGTTGTGAGCTAACCGTTTCCAGCGAAGGTCACATTCGCAATACTGTCAGCCTGCCACTCGGTGCGGTTCGCTTGACCAATGAGTTTCTGCGGCATGATCCACCGCGCAAATCCGAGATGCGTCAATTGCGGGGATTTATATCGCGCGAAATGGAGCGCATTGCCGATCGCATCAAACGCGCCCGACCCAAGGTGGTCATTGCAACTTCGGGAACGGCGGAATCATTGGCTGCGATCTGCCACGGACTTTACAAAACCAAGGGCTCGCGTGCTGCCACGGTATCCAAGACACAAATGCGACGCATTGCAAAGCTGCTGGCGCGACTGCCTCTCGAAGAACGCAAGACGCTCTCCGGGGTCGGTCCGCGACGCGCTGAGATCATTGTGCCAGGAGCGGCGGTGTACCTCGGGCTCTTGGAGCGTTGTCAGCTCGCCGGATTCCGCTATTCGCCACTAGGGCTGCGCGACGGATTACTGGCTCAGATGGCGGCCGAGTACGACCGCACCACGCGATCGGGAAAGCAGATCGAATCTGAACGCTGGGATTCGCTCCGCGCCGCAGTGTCGCACTATCGAGTGGATATGGACCACGCGCTGCATGTCCGCGCCTCCGCCATGCAGTTGTTTGCCGCGCTAAAGTCGGTCCACGGTTTGCCGCCAGAATATGAGGAATGGCTTTCTGCAGCTGCCATGCTTTACGAAGTAGGCGATTACGTGAACCGCAACGGCAGGCATCGTCATGCCTACTACATCATTTCCAACTCCGAGATTCTGGGCTACACCCCGGAGCAGAGGCGAATTATTGCAGCCATTGCGCGGTATCTGGGGAAATCGCGGCCTGCACCCGGCGATGCTCCCATCAAGGCGCTCCCCACTGCGGACCAGGAGTGCGTACTCAAGGCTTCGCTCCTCCTCCGGTTGGCTCGGGCGCTAAACCTTAGTCGCACTGCTGCAATCCGGACAGCACGCATTCGCGTGCACGAAGGCGAAGTAAAGTTGACGCTGGTCACCAAGCAGAGAAGCAGCGTTGACCTGGAATTGTGGGCAGTCGAAAAGGAACAAAGCTATTTTCGTGAGGTTTTCGGGCGCGAACTCTCAGCCGCGGCGGCATAGAGCGAACGGAGTATCTTCGGAGTCAGGCACCAGTGCAAGAGGGCCGAGTTGCGACCCATTTCCACTTTCGCCACGGCGCCTTTTTTCAACTCCGTCCCGGCTTCACATCCAGTTTCACTAATGCTGCGCCCTAGAAACTCGCTTAGATTTGGATTGTGGCCAACAACCATGATCGCCTCTTGCTTGGAATATTTCTCCAGTAATCTGCGAAAGTCCGCGAACGAAGTCCCTGGCCGAAGGGCGTCCTCAAATTGCAACTTGCCCTCATAGCCAAGTTCGTTGCCCACCAGTGACGCGGTTTGAGCGGCACGCTTCAACGGACTGGAAATTATCGCATCCACCTGAACATCCAACGCAGCCAAGGCGCGCCCGACGATTCCGCACTGGGCGATTCCCTCTTTGTCGAGAGCGCGTTTTTCATCCTTCTTCAGGTTGGCCATCGGCTCGCCCGCGTTGGCGTGACGCAGAAAGTAGACAATCATGCTGCGTTACCGCTCCCTTCCAATCGTCGTTCTTCGGCTCCTTGGACTTGGCGCATCCGGAATTGCATCCAGCGCTTGCCTGCCTTCCGCCAAGCCAATCAGAAAATCCTGGGCGCTAAAAGCCGCTGCTCCCGTCGGCGGTTTTCTCTTACCTTGTGTCTGCCAGGCGCGAACGTAGCTCCCATCTTTCTGCAGAAAGCGGGATTTCAAGTTATCTGCCAAATACGACTCCAGAATCTCTTGCCGCACCCGCTCTCGCAATAGCTCATCCTTCACCGGAAACATTACTTCCACCCGCTCGTAAAGATTGCGCGGCATCCAGTCGGCGCTAGCCAGATACACTTCCTCCTGGCCACCATTCGCAAAAAAATAAATGCGGCTGTGTTCAAGGAAGCGGCCAACAATACTTCGCACGCTGATGTGGTCGCTCACGCCGCGTACTCCCGGCCGCAGGGCGCACATTCCGCGGACAATCAGATCGATCTTCACTCCCGCCTGCGAAGCTTTATACAACGCCATAATGATGTTCTTGTCCAGTAGCGCGTTCATCTTGGCGATGATATGCGCCGGATGGCCGTGACGCGCGTGTTCCGCTTCGCGGGCGATGAGGGCCAGACAATGTTCCGCCAGATCGAGCGGGGCAACCATGAGCGGGCCGTAATTTGCATGTTCGGCGTAAGCCGTGAGAAAGCTGAACACATCGTGGACTGCGCCGGTAATCTCTGGGTCCGCGGTCAGCACGCTGACATCGGTATAAATTCGGGCTGTGGTGGTGTTGTAATTACCCGTGCCCAAGTGGGCATAACGACGCATCACACCGTCTGGATCGTGCCGCACCAGCAGTGACAATTTGCAGTGGGTCTTCAGCCCCACCAAACCGTGGAAGACCTGCACTCCGGCGTCTTCCAGATCGCGCGCCCAGCGGATATTCGAGGCTTCGTCGAATCTGGCCTTCAATTCCACGACGGCCGTGACTTCCTTCTTGGCTGCCGCCGACATCAGCGCGGGAACGATCAACGAGTGTTCGCTGGTGCGATACAGCGTCTGCTTCATGGAGAGTACGCGCGGATCTTCCGCAGCCGCTTCAATAAACGAAACTACAGCGTCAAAAGAGTCGAACGGGTGGTGAAGCAGAACATCGTGGCGACGAAGCTCTTCGAAAAGGTCTTGCGATTTAGCCGTAAGGCGAAGCTCGCGCGGAAGAAAAGGTTTGAACTTGAGTTCAGGGTGCTCCGTCTGCTCGTAAATGTTGAACAAGCGCGAAAGGTTCACCGGTCCGTTGACGGAAAAGACCTGCCACGATTCCAGACCGAAGTTGGTGCGCAGACGCTCGATGATTTCCGGATCAGCTTCGGATTCGATCTCCAGCCGCACGGCGTCACCTTTGCGTCGATTGTGCAGCTCGGTTCGGACCGACTCCAGCAGGTTGCGTGACTCTTCCTCCGCCAGATAGAGATTGCTGTTGCGGGTAACGCGGAACGCCGCCGAGGATACGATGTCGTAACCGTGATACATTCGGGAAGCGTGGTAGGCCACGAGATCGGCCAGGAAAATAAAATCGTCGGTACCTTCCGAAGGCAAGCGAATCAGCCGCGGCAAAGCCCGCGGCACAGTAATGACCCCGGTATAGGTCATGGACGAACGGCGCCGGCGGCGCAGCAGAAACGCCACACACAGGGCTTTGTTAATCACCCGCGGGAAAGGATGCGCAGGATCCACCGTCACTGGAGTCAACAACAAATCGAGTTCGCGTTCGCAATAATCGGCGATGAAAGCTCGTGCCTTGGCATCCAGTTCATGCAGCCCAAGCACGCGAATGCCATTTTCCGCAAGTAGTGGCCGCAGCTTCTCGTTCCAACAAAGGTATTGGTCGTCCACGAACTTATGGGTCTCGCGCGAGACGACATCGCGCTCTTGCAGCAGCGTAAGCCCATCCGGCCCCGCTTCTGTGTATCCATCTTCAATCTGCTGCACCAGACCGGCTACACGTACTTCGAAAAATTCGTCGAGATTACTGGCACTAATGGCGAGGAATTTAAGTCGCTCCAGTATCGGATTACCTTCGTCCTGCGCTTCTTCAAGCACACGCCGGTTGAAAGCCAGCCAGGAGGCTTCGCGATTGATATAGTAAGCCGAATTATCGAGAGAGGCGCGCACCATAACCGAGAATGACGAAACAAAGAATGACGAAACTCATCGGATGCTCAAACCGCATCTGCGGTATCACTTCTTGGGAGAAGGGGGCTCTGATATCGTCTGCGCAGGCGCTGTGGCCATGCGTTTCGTAATCACGAATTGTAACTCTGTACCGGCCGGACGCATAAGATACATGTAATGCTTGTCCAGCCTGAGCCGGACCTCGGCTTGGGGCAGATTCCACTCGTCGGGCAAAGCATCCGCTGCGTGCCGCGGGCTGTAGTCTCCGACGTAAATTGTATCTTTTACCCGCACGGAAACTTCGTAGTAAGGATCGTCCTTCGTGACCGGAGTATCAACCTGGTAATAGAGAATTCGAGTCTTTGTTTTCTGCTGGATATCCACGATCTTGCCGGATTGGTAAAGTTTCTCAGCCGCCTTCAAGCTGGGCAGCGAGGCCACTGCCAGAAGTAAAACGAAACAGAATTTCATGAACACCAGTATAAGGCACGCGCTCGCCGCAATGTCGGACACAAAATAGGGCACCAGTTATTCAACTGGAGCCCTTGTCGCCTTGTTCCATTGTTCGTGGTCTAGGTCTTCGGCATCGTAAGCCTGAGTATCCTGACTACCGAACTTGCTTGATCTCTTCCTTGACTTTCTTCGCCACGCTCTCGGGCAACGGAGCGTAGGTCAGGTCGGCAGTCATCTTCTGCCCGTCATCCACCATCCAGTTCAGAAAATCGGCGATGATCTTGCCCTTCGCCGCGTCCTTGGATTGAGCCGGAATCAGCAGCCAGGTGAAGCTCGAAATGGGATATGCATCTTTTCCCGGCGCGTTGGTAATTGAAACGCGAAAATCCGCAGGCATGGACTTGACGGATGCGGCCGCCGCCGTGACGCTGGCCAAGCTGGCTTTCACAAATTCCCCGGCTGCGTTTCTCACCGTTCCATAGGTGATGTTGTTCTGCACGGCGTAAATCAGTTCGATGTAGCCGATCGAACCTTTCATCTGGCGGATCAGCCCGGCAACGCCCTCATTGCCCTTGCCGCCAAGGCCGACCGGCCACCTGACCGATGTTCCTTTGCCGGCCTGGCTCTGCCACTCCGGGCTGATCTTGGATAGGTAATCCGTCCAGATGTAGGTCGTACCGCTTCCGTCTGAACGGTGGATCACAATGATCTGATCGCCAGGCAATTTGACGCCGGGATTCGCATCGGCGATGGCCTTGTCATTCCAGTTTGTGATCTTGCCCAGGAAGATACCCGCCAGGGCCTCCTGCGTAAATCGCAACTCTGCCGTTACTCCGGGAATGTTGTACGCAGGAACGTCCGCGCCCAGTACCGTCGGCACGTGCAGGATTTTGATCTTGGCTTCCGCCAACTGCTGGTCCGTCATGGGGCCGTCACTAGCGCCGAAGTCAACGGTCCCGGCCAGAACCTGGCGAATGCCTCCGCCGCTTCCAATGGATTGGTAGTTGATTTCGATCTGCGGATGTTCCTTGTGGTATTCGCTGAACCATTTTGAATACATGGGATAGGGAAAAGTTGCGCCAGCCCCATTCAATGTGGTCTGCGCAAAAGCGGGGACTGACAGGGCAAGACACAAAAGCGCGATGCGACGAATCACGCGATGATTCCTCCTTGATAAATTTTATTCAACTCTAGGCTCGGTGTTGATTGTTACAAGATAGTTACAGAATTGTAAATTTCTAGTGAATCCCCAAGCACCGCTTGGACTTACGGTCGGTTTGCCGACAATGGTTGGGTGTCAAGACGCGCGATTTCCTGGGTAAAAAGGGGATTCTGTGGAAACTGATCGCGCAGGGAAATCAGCAGTTCGCGGGCCCGCAGTTTGTCCTTCTCCCGCACGTACGCGATGGCCAGCAGTATGCGTGCGAACGGCGCAAGGTACTGGCCGCGCGCAGCGGTCAGTTGCAGTTCGGCGATTCCCTGTTGCTTGTCACCAGAGACGCCACCCAACCGGACCAGCCAACGTATCGGCGCCACCATACTCCCGATAATGTACTGGCTGACGCCGGTCGCGAGATGAGCGTCGAAGCACTCCGGATCGACCGTCAGCAACTGTTGGGACCAAGCCGTCGCTTCTTTTGTGTAGTGTAGCGAGGCAAGGTTCCGCTTCTCGACCAAGCCTTCGTAGTCAGCCTTGAGTCCGGAAGACATGGTGAGCGCAAACAAAGCGTCGCGGTCTCTGGGGTTCTTTGCCACACGAGACCGAGCGAGGCTCTCCGCTTGATCGAGTGCCGCGTTAAAGCGATCGCGGATGGCGCCATCTGGCGCGAGCTTCTTGCGGGCCGCGAAGGTCTGGTCATCGGCATAAAATTGTGCTTCCAGCACGCCCAGGCGATTGAATTCTGAGAACAGGAGCCCAGCCGCGTCGCACGCAGGTCCTAAAGGGTTATCCGGGTGCTCCTGCTCGAAGGCGAGAAAGAGTCGATGCGCCTCAGCGAAGTTGAGGTTGTAAAGCAGACCGAACCCGCGATCCAACGAGACTCCACTGGCAAACGTATCGACCGCCGCTGCCGTCCCGGATAGAAAAGCGAATGATGCAGCCCAAACTAGCATCGCTTGTATCGGCCGGATTCTGATTGCAGAGGTCATATTCGTGACTGGCGACGCATCGGTACTGAACAATTCAGATGCCGACCACGCCTGGGGCGTGCCGGCGGTTTGCAAAAAGATTGTAAAACAACCCTGTTTGACGCCTATCCGGGCCTTTGTTAGGTTGGAAGGCTTCCTGGTTTTATATCACTTCGCTTGTTCCCGGCCCGAAGCGGAAAAGAGAATTCTCATGTCACTAAAGTTTCGAGGGGTGGACTTCATTGGATTCGATGCGCTGCTCAGCGACGACGAGCGGCTGGTTCGCGATACTTCGAGAAAATTCATCGAAGACAACCTCATTCCCATTATCGAGGAGTGCAATCGTGCCGGCCGCTTCCCCCGCGAACTGGTCAAACCCATGGCCGAACTCGGTTTCTACGGCGCTAGCCTCAAAGGCTACGGCTGTGCCGGAATGTCCAACGTCGAATACGGCCTGGTGATGCAGGAACTGGAACGCGGAGACTCCGGAGTGCGCTCGTTCGTGAGCGTGCAGTCCGCGCTCGTGATGTATCCCATTTATGCGTTTGGCAGTGATGAGCAGAAGCAAACCTGGCTGCCCGCGATGCAAAAGGGCGAGAAACTCGGTTGCTTCGGACTCACTGAACCGGATTTCGGTTCAAATCCCAGCGGCATGCGCACCCGCGCCCGTAAGGTTGGAAAAGAATACATCCTCAATGGCGAAAAGATGTGGATCACGTCCGGCTCCATCGCCGACGTCGCCGTGATCTGGGCCAAAGTCGAGGATGAAGACAACACAATTCGTGGTTTCCTGGTTGAGACCGACCGCCCCGGCTTTCACGCCGAAGACATTCACGGCAAGTGGTCGCTGCGCGCCTCCGTGACTTCAGGCTTATCCATGCAGGACGTTCGTATCCCCGCGTCCAACCTTCTGCCAAAAAGTGGAGGCCTCAAATCTCCGCTGATGTGCCTCAATCAAGCCCGCTACGGCATCGCATGGGGGGGCATCGGCGCAGCCATGGCCTGCTACGATTGCGCCCTGCAATACGCGCAGTTGCGCAAGCAGTTCCACGATAAACCGATCGCCTCGCACCAACTGGTCCAGGAAAAACTCGCTTGGATGATCAACGAAATCACTAAGGGTCAACTGCTGGTATTGCAAGTGGGACGTCTCAAAGATCAAGACAAAGCGGGGGCTCAGCACATTTCCATGGCTAAGCGAAACAATGTCTGGATGGCGTTGGAATGCGCTCGCATGTCCCGCGACATTCTAGGCGCCAACGGTGTCGCCGACGAGTACCCGCTCATGCGCCACATGATGAACCTTGAATCAGTGAAGACGTATGAAGGGACTCACGATATTCACACGCTGATCATTGGGCAGAGCGTGACGGGGTTCGACGCGTTCTGAAGCTCCAGGGGGAGCCCCGTTATCTTACTAAGGACTACAATCAATTGGCTTGACATCTTCGCAATCTGCGAACTACAATGGAGTTCGCAGATTGCGAAGTCTGTAGGCATGGCTTGCACATCATCAGCCGCAAGAGGCTAAAAGAAGCAGCGACGCATCACGGTGATCTCGAAGCCCCACTGGATGTTTGGTTTCGCATTGCCAAGAGGGCGTCGTGGCAGAGCTTAGCGGATGTTCGGAGGACCTTTGCCAGTGCGGACTTGGTGGACCGATGGACGGTATTCAACGTCAGAGGTAACCGATACCGTCTTATCACCGAGATCAACTACAGATTTCAGCGCGTATACGTTCGGCATGTGCTGACTCACGCCGAATACGACCAAGAGGGATGGAAGCAATGAGCACAGCAACCAGCCGGCCAGAATACGCGACTCTCCTCGCCAAGACTTTGCCGGCGGTGATCCACAGCGAGAGGGAGAACGAGCACTACACCGCCCTGCTCGAAGAACTCGATGGCAAACCAGGAAAGCTGACGCCTGCAGAACAACGTCTGGCGGAATTGCTTACCCTGTTGATCGAAGACTTTGAGGAAAGGCACTATTCCTTGAAGCCGGCCACTGGCATTGAGGCGCTCGAAGAATTGATGGAAGCGAACGGGCTGAAGCAAAAAAACCTAGTTGACATTTTCCGGACGCCCAGCATCATCTCCGAAGTTCTGAACGGCAAGCGCAAACTTACTACTGAACACATCCGAAAGCTTAGTCGGAGATTTCATGTCTCGCCAGAGCTATTCTTCTAAGCATCGTACGAAACGTCCCTTAAACCCCGTTCGCCCGGTTGTGGATCAGGGACAGAAATTCTGTCCTCGTTTCCTGCTCGTTGCGGAAGCTGCCCAGCATGGACGACGTGACCGCCGCTGAGTGCTGTTTCTCCACGCCGCGCATCATCATGCAGAGGTGGCGCGCCTCGATCACCACGCCCACTCCTTGCGGCTCGATGGCTTTCTGGATGGTCTCGGCAATTTGCGTCGTGAGCCGTTCCTGTATCTGTAAGCGACGCGAGAAAATTTCGATCAAGCGGGGAATCTTGCTCAGACCAATCACTTTGCCATTCGGGATGTACGCCACATGTACCTTGCCAAAAAATGGCAGAATGTGATGCTCACACAAACTGAACATCTCCACGTCCTTGACGATCACCATCTCGTCGTAGTTCACCGTGAACAATGCCTGCTTAAGCATCGCCTCAGCATCTTCCTTGTATCCCTTGGTCAGATGCTCATAAGCGCGATGCACGCGATCGGGCGTGCGCACCAACCCTTCCCGCGTGGGATCTTCCCCCAGGCGAACGATCATCTCGCGAACCAGGTCTTCAAAGCTGGCTTCGGTCAAGGTGGATGTTTCGACGAATGGCTTCATGGTCCCCTGATTCTGGGATTAAGTAATTGTGCAATCTGGTAATTGTGTAATTTGAAGTCTGCATCAACGCCAAATTGCTAAATTACCCAATTACGAAATTACTCAATGACCCGATTCTCCCCCCAATATTCGAACGAATTCATCATCGTCTCTTCAAATCGTACCTTCTCAAGATGAGCATGACGGAAGCCACGCTGCAAAATATCGTAGACAACCATACATAGGTTTTCCGTGGTCGGGACCGTCCCCGCAAATTCCGCCAGCGTATTCAGGTTTTGATGATCGAAGCGGTCCAGAATTTGGCCGTGGACGAACTCATCCAAGTCGGTCAGATTACAGACCATGCCCGTGCCCTCATCGACTGGTCCGCTGACCATAACCTCGAGCATGTAATTGTGCCCGTGCCCGTAGGGATTGTTGCACTTGCCATAGGTCGCGGCATTCTCGGCGCTCGACATAGCGTCGCTGTGCAGTCGATGTGATGCTGAAAACATGTACCGCCGCGTGAGATACGCCTTCATGCTTCTCCGTAGAAATCAACGAACAGATCTGGTGTCTCGTAAACGCGCACTCTGTGCAGTTGTGCGGCTTTCAACTTTGGCGACAGGCGCTGCCAGATCGCGATGGCCAGGTTTTCCGTAGTCGGGATGCGAGTCAAAAATTCTGGTACTTCTTTGTTCAGGAAACGGTGGTCGAGGGCATCCAGCACCTCCCGGCTCATCGTTTCCTTCAATTGCTTGAGATCCACGACGAAACCCGACCGTGGGTTCACTTCGCCCTTCACCGTGATTTCGAGCGTGTAGTTATGCCCGTGGCCATTGGGGTTATTGCATTTGCCGAAGATGCGCCGGTTCTCCTCCGCACTAAACTCGGGATTGTGATAGTAGTGCGAGGCGGAAAACTCCGCTTTGCGGGTTAGATAGACCATTTCGATTCCTTAACGTATCGCGACAGAATATTTTATAGGAGGAACAGGTGTTTTATTTGTCTCGACGGATTTGGTTGGGTCGGGATTGGGCCTGCCTCGCCGGAGGCAGTTTTGCGCTCAGCTATGACTTCGATCTCCCGCAAAAACATCTTCGCTACAACTGGAGCGTCGAACTGCTTGACGAATTCAAGACCGGCTGTGCCCAGTTGGAGACGAAGAGCCGGAATTCGATAAAGGAGTTCTATCGCTTCCGTGAGCCCGCTTACGCTGTCCGGTTCGACCAATACACCGTGCCGAGCGACTTCTGGGGCGGCTCCCGAACGCGCGGCGACGATGGCCTTGCCGTGTGCCATTGCCTCCAGGAAAACCAGTCCGAAACCCTCTTGGACGCTGGGGAGACAGAAGAGATCGCAACTGTTGTACTCGCGTGCTAGTTCAGACGGGGATATATCCTGCCGCCACACCACGATATCCTGTAGACCCTTTTCTCGGCAGATGCTCTTCAGATGACGAATCTCCGGACCGCCGCCTACGATCCGAACCCTGAGCCCAGGAATCGCCGCACGAAGCCGCTCGGCTGCGCCAAGCAGAACGTTCAGCCGCTTCCGGGGATAGAAACGGCAAACCGAGAGTACAACAAACTGGTCGGAATCTGGCCGGCCGGGATTTTCGTTCGACAGTTTCTGCCAGCTAGTGAGATCGATCAGTTCCGGGATCACCGAAGGAGTGTAGGGCAGGCCATAAAGCTCTTGAATGCGTGCAGCGGCATACCGACTTGTGGTTATGACCGAAGCCGCCCGGTGCACGTGGAGTCGTTCCCACTTTGCCTGCAAACCCATGGTAGCTCGCGTAAGGCCCGACTCGAATCGCATCTCGTCTGCGATCACGCCTTTGATCGATGCGATGTGCAGGCCGTGGCCCACCCCTGCCACGGTATAACCATCCATATCAAAACCGACCGTGACGTCGTGCTGGTTGCGCGGTTGGATGCGCAGCCATTGATTGAACAGAAGGCGCTTGATCGTATAAATAGGAAAGTTGAACTTGGGAACGACGAGATCCACCGCGACCCCGAGCGCCATGATCGCCTTTGCCAATGTGCTGATCCCCACAAACGTTCCGCTTCCTCCAAAAACGTTCATGGGCGTGGACGTAATAAAACGGATCCGCATGGGGGACGTTAGATGAACTCGGATCTGATCAGACCGAACCGCCAGATCTCAGATACTGGCGAAAGCCTCTCACGGCAGCGCAAACTAGCGACACCATCGGTCGCTCCGGTACCGGATCTCGCGCCGCCATAGCACGAATCAAGTATTATAGCTTTGTGCGACGCGCCTCTTCTCTCCTCATCATTCTTACAGTTCTGTTGTCTGGCTGTTATCGCGGCTCTCGCCCTCCTCGTATTGGCACCGCGGCTCCCGACTTCACGGTCCAGGACGCCGACCGCAAAGTCAGCCTCAGCGACTTCCACGGCAAGGTCGTACTTCTCAACTTCTGGGCCTCGTGGTGCGCGCCGTGCGTGGAAGAAATGCCCTCGCTGGTGCAGTTGCAGCAGCGCTTCCAAGACAAAGGCGTAACCGTCCTCGGAATTAGCGTTGACGTCGACGGCGATGCCTACCATAAGTTCTTGAAGGACTACAAAATAGATTTTCCCACGGTGCGCGATCCAGATCAGAAGACCAGCAACCTGTACGGTACTTTCAAGTGGCCCGAGACCTACGTCATCGATAGGAATGGGATCGTTCGCCGCAAGTTCATCGGCGCGGTGGAATGGAGCCAGCCGGAAATCGTGGATTTCCTGAGCAAGCTTTAGATCCCAATCAGCGAATTCCGCACCTTACCCCATTCGTGTAGTGCCTGGGCCCTTTCGTGTAGTGCCGGCAGGGCGCGCAATCGGATAGAATGCCGACTGCTTTGGGGTTTCGGAGAATCCGTTATGGCTGCTTTCATACAACCGAGCATCACACAAAAAGACTCCATTCGTCTTCGAGAATCGAAAGCTGACTCGAACGGGACCCTGGAGGAGATCACTCGCAATGCTCTGCACGCGACCGGCGCGGGCGGAGCCGCCTTGGTCCTTTCGGATGGAAAGGTTATGTCTTGCCAGGCCTGTTCCGGCGAGCTCGCGCCTCCGGTGGGGACGCGTTTGAATCCCGATGCCGGGTTCACCGCGACCTGTGTGCAGACTGCGGACGTCGTACGCTGCGACGACACGGCGACGGACCCGAGGATCCATGGTTCGAGCTGCATCGAGCTGGGAATACGGTCGATTCTGGCCGTGCCTGTTTTCAACGGTCCGAAGGTCGCAGGCGTTCTGGAAGTGCTTTCCACTGAGCCCAACCAATTCGTTGAGCGACATGTCACTGCCTTGAAGTTGCTGGCCCGGTTGGTTGAGACGCTGGCCAATTATGCTCCGCGCGGCGCCAGCTCGGGGGACGCTCAAAATGCTCGCGCGACATCCCAGACAACTGAGTCCAACAGAGTAAGCGTGAATGCGCCGACCGTGATGTGCCTTTCCTGCGGACATCGGAATCCTCAAGGCAGCCAGTTTTGTAACCGATGCGGCGTCATCGTGCTTGGGTCTTTTGACCAACCCGAGGCGCCTCCTGATATTGGCGGATCAGCGGCAACGGATTCGAGTGCCGACGAGGGGCTCAAGGAGATCTACAAGCTCATCTCCGAAAACCCAGGCCGGGCTACATGGAACGAGATCTATGCAAGGTTAATGGCCAATCAGCCGAATACCTCCGTACAACCCAAGCCGCCCGCGACCGTGAAAAAAGACGAGCCGGCCAAGACGAAAGACGCGACGGTCGTGGGAACCGGAGCGGCCCGGGGAGCTACCGAACTCAAAGCTCGCCTGGGAGCGGCAGTCCGCCGAAGCCTATGGCTTTAAGTATTCGAGATCGAGGTCCAGCACCTACGCCGCTGGACGCTATCCGGCGGTGCGGGCGCCAGAGGGGATGTGAAATCGTTTGACTTCTGAGCCAGCGAGGTCATAATGCTGGTCTGGCCCGCCCCTGGCGTCCGCGAAGAGAGTAAGACAACCCAAAGGAGTGAAGTGATGTTGGAAAAAGGTGACGGCATTATGGCAACCTACATCGGCGCGGTGGAAGACTTCCGAAAGTCAGCCACCGCGTTCATGCAGCACGTGGATCTATTAGCCCAGGCTCGCGACGCCTATCAGCAAGCCATGACAGCCAGTGCGGACCTGCGAACCGTCCTGGACGCCGGCGATGAGAACCTCCGAACCCTCATGACCCAGTTGGAGCAAGCCCTGAACCTCCACATGGGCAAGCCTGCGCTGGAGCGGAAGAAACCAGAACCGCTGAAGGTGGAAGCGATCAAAACTAGCACTGAAGGCACGAGCGCTGTTAGAGCTTTTCCCTGAGAAAAGGCGGTTGCAACCTTGATGATCAGGCCGGCGCGCTTCAGCGCACTGGTCGTCGGCCAACTTGAATCAAGGGGCTGCCGAAATGATTGTGCGCCCTTTTTTGTCCTACGTCGTCGCTAATTCTTTTTGCATCTCCTCCAACGTGAGGCCCTTGGTTTCCGGATAGACGAATAAAACGACAAAGAACTGCAACACCATCATGGCGGAAAAGAAGACGAAGGGATAGGCACCGGAAGACGCGGCCATAATAGGGAATATCCCCGAGATCAGTGCATTCATTAGCCAGTGAGAGAAACTTCCGAAGCTTTGTCCCTTGGCGCGAACCGAGTTGGGGAAAACTTCCGAGAGATAAACCCAGATCACGGCGCCTTGTGAAAATGCGAAGAAGGCGATGTAGCCGACCAACAGCCACACCAGAAGACTCTCATGGCTGTGAGTGAAGAAGATGGCGGAAACTCCGGCCAGGCAGGCCGCAGTACCGACCGAACCGACCAGCAGCAGTGTCTTGCGCCCAAGTTTGTCGATGACCGACATGGCGATCATGGTGAAAGCGAGATTAGTGGCTCCGATGGCAACGGCTTGAAGATTGCCAGATACGCGGCTGAATCCAGCGTGCGCGAAAATGTCATTGAGATAATAAAGAATGGCGTTAATGCCCGACAGTTGATTGAACATGCCGATGCTGACCGCCAGAAAAATCGGAAGCGCGTGCTTTCTGGTGAATAATCTCTCGCCTGTCTGCTTCTGCTCGACATCAATGGACTCGACGATTTCCTGCAGGTCGTGTTCGTAATTTTCATCGCCCGTCATTTGAAGTACCGCTCTTGCCTCATCGACACGCCCCTTCTTGACCAACCATCGCGGACTTCGCGGGATGGTGAACAACAGCACAAAAAATAGAGCTGCTGGAAATGCGGCGACCCCCAGGTCCCACCGCCATTCGGTCGCACCGAGATGCGCCAGCGCGAGAAGGTAATTTGAAAAGTATGCGAGCAAAATGCCAAACACTACGTTGAACTGAAACAATCCGACCAATCTTCCGCGCCATTTCGCGGGGGCAATTTCGGCGATGTACATTGGGGCCAGCACCGACGAACCACCAATACCCAGGCCTCCGATAAAGCGAAACACAAGAAACGACCACCAACTCCAGGCGACGGCGCATCCCAACCCCGAAACCAGATAGAAGAGAGCCAGGATTCGCAAACTGTCGCGCCGCCCATAACGCTCGCCCGGAAATCCGGCGAGCATCGCGCCGAACACCGTACCCCAAATGGCGATGGAAACCGTGATTCCCAAGCTTTTTGACGACAGTCCGTAGACCTGCGTTAAGGCGCTCGTGGTGCCCGATATCACAGCCGTATCGAAGCCAAATAACAGTCCGCCCAAAGCGGCGACCCCGGTACTTTTCAACAACACTGCGTTCAACTTCATGCCGTCTCCAGGCGTCCAATTTTTGTTTCAAGGGCATGGGCTTCCGAAATCGTCCAATCCGGGATACCTCCCCGCCGGCTGGCCACCAACGCTCCCACACGATTGGCAAAGTCCGCAATTTCCGGGGTGGGCCACCCGCTGCCCAATCCGTGCAGGAACGCCGCCGCGAAGGCATCGCCAGCCCCAACCGTATCCACGACTTGAACCGGATAGCCGGGCGCCTCGATGTATTGGCCGCCCATCAGCACTGCGCAGCCAAGAGGGCCGCGAGTAACGCAGACCCCAGCCCATTTGTATAAGCTTGCGTAATTGCGACAAAACTCCTCCAGCGAGCCGTGGCGGGTACCGAACATGCGGGCAATCGCGTCGACCTCTTCATGATTCAGTTTCACGATGGTTGCTCGCGACATAAGCAGCTTGATCAATTCCGGCGTGTAGCTGTCAGATCGCAGATTCACGTCGTAAAAGCGGCGCGCTCCCGATGCGCGATTGAGCAGTTCTTCTGTCAATTGCCGGGACTGCGGATAAATCTGATGCAGGGTGCCAAAATAAATCCAATCGACGGGGTTCGAAAACAATCGATCGGACTGGGCCGTTGTGAGCCCCGGAAAATCGTAGGCTGCTGGCCGGTGAAGAACGAATTTCGGTTGTCCATCGTTGGCTAGCGCAACCGAAACGGTGCCAGTCGGATGATCTTTGTCGGTCCGAAGATAATCCGTCGCCAGGCCAAGGCGAGACATGTTGTCGATGATTTTCTGGCCCAGTTCGTCCGCGCCGATTCCGCTGATAAACGAAACCCTGTGCCCCAGCCTGCTGAGATGCGCGGAAAAATTAAACGTGGCGCCGCCTAAGTGCTCTTCTTGTCCGACGATGTCCCAAAGCACTTCACCGACGGTGATGACGTTCACGCAATATCCTCGAAGTCCGCAACTGGCGGGCGCATGGCGGCTTGAAATTCTGGCACAGTATTACATTCCCGTCCACAGTTAAGTGTGGGCGCGATCAATTGGCTGCGTACGCCTCCGTGAGAGACATGACTTTCAACGCACTCTTGAGCTGATTGAGAGTGGCTGCGGACTTGAGAGTAACCGTGGCGGACTCTGCCGGAAGCAGGTCGAAATAATTGTCCGAAGCTTCGACGTCGAGATCTCCGAAAGAAATATAGACGCCGCGAGCGAGTTTCGACGACTGCAGCGCAATCGTGTAGCCTGCACCGGTTTTGGTGATCGTGGTCTCAATCTTCGGCATGACTGGCAAGTCCAAGGTGTGCATCGCGTCAAAGAAAATCAGGTTCCTCGAAACTTTGTTTCCGCCGACTTCCAGATCGAACACTAGAAAGCTACGGTGCGGGTCGCCCTTCGACGCGAGATCCGCTTTTTCGAAGGCGAGGTAGATCGCGTTCGATTGCGCCGGGATTTGAATGTCTTTAGTTTGATCCAGCAAAACGTTTCCCGAGAAATCGAGGAGCCGCGTGTGAATGGTTCCAGAAAGCGGCTGCAGCTTATCCGACACGACGTAGACGTCAACTTTATCGTCGTGCAAAAAGGGCGAGATCAGGAGATCGTCATAGAAGCGCCGGGCATAGTACTGAAGCGCCTTCCAGCGTCCGTAATAATCGATGCTTGCCCATGAGGCAACCGGCCAGCAGTCATTCAACTGCCAGTACAGTGAACCCATGGTGCGCGGCCGCTGCCGTCGCAAATGCTCGGCGCCAATTTTGATAATCTCTGCCTGCTGCACCTGGCTTAAATAGACGAACGATTCAAAATCCTTTGGCTGCCGGTATTCGCGCAACATATAAGTCAAAATGCGTTCGTTGCCACCTTTGTTTTTCTGGTGAGCCTGCATGACGGTCGAGCGAATATCGAAGTCTTCAGGCTTGTTGGCAAACGCGCGGATGGTTCGCATCTCGGGGAAAGATTGAAATCCGTATTCCGTCATGAAGCGGGGAAATTGCTTGGTATAGTCTTGCGCTGGCGCCTGTGATGCCACACGGCCCAGTAGTGCATATCGCCGTTGTGCTGATTGTCGGGAATTTCTTCGAAGTCCGCGCTGGGGGAACTCGGCCAGTAAGGGGTCGGATCCGCATATTGATTTACCGTACTCTTCAGGATGTCCGCGAACATAATTACGTAGTCCTGCCAGACACGGTCGCGGGCTTCTGGTGAGATGGAATTCTTAAATTCCTGGCGATCGCCCCAGTGGTACCAGCCCGTTTCGACCTCATTATTCCCGCACCAGATCACGATGCTGGGGTGATCGCGCAAGCGCTTGATTTGGTCGACGGCTTCCCAACGGACGTTTTCCTGATACGCCACGTCCCCGGGAATCATGTCGCCGCCGAAGGCGAATTCCTGCCAGACCATGAGCCCGAGTTCGTCGCAGATGTCGTAGAAATCGTCGGACTCGTAGTAACCGCCGCCCCATTCGCGCAGCATGTTCATATGCGCGTCGCGAGCGGCCTGAAGAATTTTGCGATGAATTTCTGGAGTCACGCGGTTGGGGAAACTGTCGAACGGAATGACGTCGGCTCCCTTAGAGAACACTTCAATGCCATTCACCACGAATTCAAAACTTTTCCCCCATTGATCGGGAACACGGCGCAGCTCCAGCGAACGCAGCCCGGTCTTCACCTCGGAGCGCGCGGCGATTTCTTTGCCGGTGCGGATCACGGCCGAGAATCGATAGCGGCTCTGCGCCCCGTAGCCCACCGGATACCACAACTTCGGCTTAGCAATACGAATTGGAAATGAAACGTGATTCATGCCAGCGTCGAGTTGCTGCGTCTGGGTTCCATCGTTTGCTTCTGCTCCAGAAAGATCATCGTGGGCTAAAGCGAGAGTAACTGCGGTGGGTTTGCCCGCTTCGATATCCAGCTCGGCAATCAAACTTGCTGTCTCGCTCGTGATTTTCTCCTGGTGAATGTGGAAATTATCAATGCGCAACGCATCCCAGGTTTCAAGGCGAACCGGCTGCCAAATGCCTTCGGTCACGAAACGCGGTCCCCAATCCCAACCGTATTGATACGGCGCCTTGCGGGTGTACGGAGCGGTGGCAACGTTTTCCTCGTTGCTGGAGATATTTGTTGAGATCGCCGGCAATATGAACGGCAACGACTTCACGTACGGAATCATTTTCGTGATTGCGGAATGGAAAACGACGCGCAGCGTATTCTGACCGGGCTTCAGCAGCGGCTTTGCGGAGATTCGCCAAGTGCGGAACATATTGTCGGCGCGGAGAATCGCTTGATCGTTCAAGTAGACATCAGCAAACGTGTCCAACCCATCGAAGACCAAGTCGACATGGTCATGTCCAAGGGCCGCCGAATCGACCTGAAACGCAGTTTGATACTCCCAGTCGGTCAGGCCGATCCACTGCAGGCGGAATTCGTTGTCGCGATCGAATGGATCAGGGATGAGATGGTTTTGCAGCAGGTCGGTGTGCACTACGCCCGGAACCTGCGCTGGATGCCATTGCTTGACCTCGGAATTATCTGTGTTTCCAACGGCGCGAAACTGCCAACCCGCGTCGAGAGTTTGGGAAGAAGGTTCAGCCGCCGCGAGCGGCAACGCAACAACAAGACAAAATGCGACGGTAACGACGCAGCCGAAGAATAGCGTCAACCTCATATCAGGGCTCCTAATTTGAGTTTAATAAATCGATATTTTCGAGCATCCCAGCTCTGCCGAGTAAAGTCGTCCTAAGCACTGGCGAAATCCGAGCAAAGCGCCGCCCCGCCCGCAATTCCAGCGTCCGCGCCATAGTGCGCTTTGAGCAAGGGAATCTCCTGGCTCCGTGAATTAACGCAGTACTCCACAAGCCACTTGGACAGATCGCCAAAGAACGGATTCAGCATCGCCGCTGCGCCGCCACCGATAATCATCACATCCGGCTCCAGCAAATCAACAATGTTGCTCAGCCACAACGCCAGCAGTTTGACGGTTTCTTGCAAAATCTCTTTTGCCAGGGGATCACTGGAAGCGTAAGCATGGCCCACCATTTCACTTGTTACGGCATCGATCTTCCCTTTGGCAAGATCGAGAATGCTGGAACTTTGCTCGGCAGCCAACTTGGCGCGCGCTCTTCGTGCGATTGCCGGCCCAGCGGCCAGAATTTCAATGCAGCCCGGCTTGCCGCACCCACATGGCGGCCCGTTGTAATCGACGCTCATATGCCCGCCTTCGCCAGCGGCGCCGGTGCGCCCGTTGTAAATGCGCTTGTCGCAGACCATGCCCGTGCCAATCCCGGTGCCGATGGTGGCGTAGAAAATGTGGTGAAAGCCGCGCCCCGCGCCCCATATAGCTTCGGCGAGCGCCGCGGCGTTGGCATCGTTCTCGACCTTCACGGGCACGTCATAGACTTTCGCGACTTCGGCCGCAAGAGGAAAATTACGCCAGCACGGAACATTGGGAGGATTGACGACGACTCCAGTATGTGGATCGAGAGGCCCCGGCGCACAGATACCAATTCCCCGAATCAGTGCGCGCTCTTTCGTATCATGAGCAAAAAGTAGATCGATCGCGGATACCACCGCCGCGAGACCTTCAGCCGCTGACCGGTTCGCCACCATCGGCGTGCGGATCTGGGACCTGATTTCACCATTGCGGTCCACCAGGCCAGCCGCGACTTTGGTGCCGCCAATATCCACGCCAACCACGAGAGTATCGTTAGTTTCTGTCATCGCCGGCTTTCTCGGCGAAACTCGTCGCGCGGGGCTTCACTCCGAATCTCGTGCAGTTGGATTTGTACTACGCCTTCGTCGGTCACCGCAATGGCGCGCGCGATCCCGCATTCGGAGTTCGCAGTATACGCCGCCCGCTGAAAGACAGATGAAGCCTTCTCGCTACAGACTACTAAGCCCATCGCAGGCCCAACTGAATTGATTGGACGGACGCTGCAAAAAAAAGAGACTATGAGGATGCTGGAGGGCCAATTGTCTGCGGAGCTTGGTGAGGGTTTCCCCAATATCACTGCGGTAATTCTCGACTACGGTCAGGTCCTGGCTCGTCGACCCACGGAAGAAGAGTTCGGCCGGATGGGAGAGATGTTTAACGTGAGTTCGGAGGCATTTTACGAGCTGTGGGAATCCAGCCGCGGTGCTTATGACCGAGGCGATCTCACCGCTGAAAAATATTGGTTGCAGCTGGCAGCTCAAACGAATTCTTTGCTTGATCGCAAACAGATCGAGATCCTCCGCGAGATAGAGGTTGAAATCTGGGCTCATCCCGATTCAGGGATGCTCGATTGGGTGAACCAGCTTCACGAGGCGGGAATCAGGACCGCGTTGCTGTCGAATATGCCTTGGGATCTGGTGAACCACGTGCGGACAAGCTTCAAATGGATGGAGGAATTTGCCTTCAAGACATTTTCTGCTGAAGTGAGATTGATCAAACCGGACCCAGCCATTTACGAGCATACTCTAAACGGCCTCGGCGTCGCGGCGGAGGAAGCATTGTTTCTGGATGATCGCGAGAACAACGTCGGTGCTGCCCGCGCCCTGGGCATTCATGGGATTCAGTTTCAATCTATCGCGCAGCTCGAAGACGATCTGCGAGCTCTGGGTTTTCCCGTTTTGCCGAAAAGTAAATAGGAATCGTCCTTCCTTTGTGTCCTTAGTGGTTAACGAACAGCAAAATTTAGAACCACAGAGGACACAAAGGCACACAAAGGACGGTATGTTGGGTTTCTCACTTGCGCGGCCCTTGCTGATTAAATCCGCCCTGCAATCTTTGAAACTCCTGCATTTCGCGCTGCGCGGCTTCTGTCTTTCCCTGTTTCCTGTACAGACCCGCCAGCCCGAAATGCGCCTGTGCCGCGAGAGAAGTTTCTTTCTCGATCGAAAGAAGCCTAGTCCATTCTTTTTCGGCAGCGGTGGCGTCGCCTTCAAGAGCTGCCGCTTTCCCTAACGAATAAAGCGTTTCGGGCATGTCCGGCATCAACTTGTCGGCGCGCAAGAGTTCCGCCCGCGCTTCGTGCGCTTTGCCCTGTTCCAGCAACGCGGTTCCCAACCGATAAGCGGCTTCGGCGTTGCCAGGCTGCAGCTTAGTTTGCTCGCGAAACTCTTCCTCCGCTTTAGCCCATTGGAAAGCGCCGGCATACACTTCGCCCAGTTCCAGGTGAACTTCGGGTATCTCGGGCCGCAGCCGCAGCGCCTCGCGGTATTCTTTCTCAGCCTCCGGCATTTGTCGCAGCACGAAGTAGTTTTCCGCGAGTGCCTGGTGCGCACGAGGAGAGTCGGGATATGCAGCCAGCAAGGTGTCAATCGATTGCTTCGACAGCAGCCCGCTGGCGCGTCCGATGTAATAGAGAAGATCAGGATCGTTGGGGCGGTTGGCCAATGCCGCCTGCAGATTTGCGATGGCCTCCGGCAGTTGGCCAGTCTGGATCTGAGCGATTCCCAGCCCAGTCTTATCTTGCACGCGTTGGAGGTGTGGAATTGCCTGAGCCGCGTAGCCTTGCGCCAGCAAGGCGTAGCCGAGCAACTGATGAGCTGGCTCGGAATCTGGATCGACTTCAAGAGCACGCTTCAGCGGCGTAACAGCGGAAGCGAAATCGTGCTTCTCCATATACGCCTGGCCAAGGCTGATGAAGCCGTCGGGAAAGGTCGGCTCGAGTTCGGTGACCTTTCGAAACTCGGTGATGGCAACATCGAATTGTCGTTGTTTGTCCGCTGCGATTCCGGCCTGCATGTGCTGGACGGCTTCCGGCGATAGAGTCTGCCACGCGAACCACAAGAGTAAAAGTGCGCGGATCACGGTTTCTCCGGCTCCCGGATTTCCAAGAACTGATCAGCGTGAACATCGTCCAACGTCTGGTGCACACCCGATGGCCAGGCGATTTCCACCTTGGCTTTTTCGGCGGTTCCGAGTCCAAAATGAAGACGCTTGTCGCTTGACGAAAGATAGCTCCCAGCGGCAGTGGCGAACCGCGTCTGTCCGTTTACTTTGACGCGGGCGCCGAATCCGTCACGGTTGCTGCGGGTGCCGCGTAGCGAAATCACCAGCCAGTGCAGCTTGCCGCCGCGATTCATGAACACTTGTGGGTGGCCACCGAGATAGGTCATCACAACATCCTGCCAGCCGTCGTTATTGATATCGCCGAAAGCCGCGCCGCGTCCCGCGACCGGATACGTGCTGCCGGAGTCAACCCGTTCGAAGCGCCCATTATGATTCATCGCGACCAGCGGAAGTTCGAGATAATGCAGCGAAGGATCGATGCGCTCAACATTGTCCAACACATGCCCCTGGGCGACGAATAAGTCTTTCCATCCGTCGTTGTCGAAGTCCTCCAAGCCTACGCCCCAACCAGAGCTTCCACTCGAGAGCACGCCGAGGCCGGTTTCGAGACTGCGATAACTGAACGAACCGCCGCCATCGTTGTGATAGACACCATAAATTTCCCGAGGCAGCTCGGTCACGATAACGTCTGGCCGGCCATCGTTGTCATAGTCTTGAAAGACGACTCCCATGCCCGACAACCGCCGACCGTCCTCAGAAAGCGCCGTGCCCGCTTCAAGACCGACTTCGGTGAAGGTTCCGTTGCCGTTGTTGTGAAACAGATATTGCTGCATGCCGTCGTTGGCCACAAAAATATCGGTGAAGCCGTCTTCATCGTAGTCGGCAAAAGCCACACCCAAGGCACGGCCCTTCTTCGCCGCGATGCCGGAGCGTTGGCTCACATCGGTAAAGGTTCCATCGCCATTGTTGTGATAGAGGATGCTGGTGGTGGCGGGAAATTCCTCGGGAGGACAATAAGTGTGGTAATTGCCGCCGCAGTCTTTGCTGTGCTTGGTGTCCCAATCCATGTAGCGGGTAACGAACAGATCTAATTTTCCGTCGTTGTCGTAATCGAAAAATCCGGCGGAGACCGACCAGCCTCCCCCGGCTACTCCCGCCTTCGCAGTCACGTCGGTGAAAGTTCCGTCGCCGTTGTTGTGATAGAGAATATTCTTTCCGTAACTGGTGACATAGAGGTCGGGATACCCGTCGTTGTCATAATCGCCCACAGCCACGCCCATTCCGTAGTTTCCGTCTCCGGCATTCGCCAGTCCCGCTTGCTCGGTCACATCCGTGAAGCTTCCATCTTTGTTTTGACGGTAAAGACGATTCCAGTAGCGCGGGTCATGACGGTCGAAGTTTTCCGGCGTTTGCATGGGACTGGTTACACGTCCGCCGTTCACCAGAAAAATGTCCAACAGGCCATCGTTATTGTAGTCAAGCAGGGCAACGCCTCCGGGCATGGTTTCGATCAGATACTTCTGGGGAGTGGGAGAATTCTGCAGCGTGAAATCCAATCCGCGCGGCAGATTGACCTCGAACACAGGCGCCACGAGGGCCGCAGCCAGCAGCACCGACGCCAAGACAAACGATATGCGTAACGGAGTCTTCAGCAACCGCGATTCCTTCAGTGGCTTAGCATATCGCGCCCTCAGCTGTTATTGCACACGGCTTATTAAGAAATGTTGCTTCTCGCTGTTCATTGACGGATGAAAATGCCCCAAGCTGCCACAACTCCGACTTGAATTCTGGGATATAGGCCACTAAGCAGCCAGGTAGCATCAAGAGGCCAAACTGGAAAATACGTGACTTCCCCGTTCAGTAAACTCACCGGCGAGTCGACTCCCGTTCTATCAGCTTGGGCGAGATCAGGATCTTTTTGGGCCGTGCCGGGCGTTTCTGCATGATTTGCTCAATCAAGAGTTCGGCGGCCCGCGCTCCGATCTGGCAAGTGCCCTGGTCGACGGTCGTGAGCGGAACCGCCAACAGGTCGGAGTAGTGCACGTTGCCTGCGCCGATTACGGAAATATCGTCGGGCACTTTGAGACCGGCCTCCCGGATCGCTTTGATGGCGCCGATTGCGACAGGGTCGTTGTAGCAGAAAACTCCGTCTGGCATCGGACGCAGTCGCAGCAATCGCCGCATTCCCTCGTACCCTGTCTCATCTCCGTGGCCTCCGGACACGACATAACCTGCGGGCGTGCGCAAGCCGTGTTTCGCCAGCGCTCGACGGTAGCCTTCCAACCGTTCCGTAGAGATTCCTATTTCGGGACCGCGCAGGTGGGCAATGCGGGAGCAACCGCGCGCGATCAGATGATCCGTCGCCAATCCGCCGATGGCATGGTTGTCGACCCCGACGAAAGAGGCCTGTACCCCACGGATAGGCCGGTCAATCAAAACATAAGGGACGTTACGTTGTTGAATTCGCCGAAACAGCTCGAGGCAGCGGACCGGTTGGGCGGAGGCCAGAATGAGCCCATCCACCTGCCGAGCCAGTAAGGAGTCAGCCTCACTGCGTTCCAATTCGGGATCTTCCTCGAAGTACGAAATGATCACATGGTAGCCGTGCGGTCGCACGGTTTGCGCCACAACCCGGGCGATCTCGGCAAAGAAAGGGTGAGTAAATTCCGGCAGTAGCAGGCCGATGGTGTAGGTGCGTCGCGTGACGAGGCTGCGCGCCACCCAATTCATCTGGTAATGCAATTCTTTCGCACGCCGCAGCACGCGCTTGCGAGTGGCCACGCTAATCCGGCCCTGGTCACGCAGAACCTTGGACACCGTCACAACCGAGACCTTGAGATCTCGCGCAATGTCCATCATGGTCACTGCCATGGCGCAAGGATAATACCACTAGAACCGCCGAAAGTAATCGATTACCCTCGGTAAACGATTACCCTGATGCAAAAAACGATTACCCTCATGATTCAAACATGATTCAAAAAATCGATCTCCTAATGCAAAAAGATTACTTTTTGCTTGACAACCACTGTGCATGTATTTAAAACTTTCGCGATTCGAAAAACGTGGTGTGGGGGTGTGTATGCCGTCTCGCAGCTTGTGGACGCTGATCTTGTCAGCGGTCCTGGTGGTCACGACTTCTCTTTCCCTTCATGGTCAAAGTACGTTCGGTACGGTGGATGGCTCGGTGGTGGATTCCTCCGGTGCCGCCGTAGCCGGCGCTCAAGTCACTCTCACCAACACGGGAACCCAGGAAAAGCGCGTTCAGCCCACGGGCGATCAAGGCTTGTACAGTTTTGTCAACGTGGGGCCCGGAAGTTACCGCTTGGACATCGAGAAGGCGGGATTTAAGCACTTCACGCGAAGCGACGTCGTGGTTCAGGTACAGCAGGACACCCACATTGACGCTACCTTACCG
This sequence comes from uncultured Acidobacteriota bacterium, assembly GCA_963762385.1. GTDB lineage: Bacteria > Acidobacteriota > Terriglobia > Terriglobales > Acidobacteriaceae > JABDBE01. The sequence goes on from CAVXKN010000006.1 coordinate 538,817, forward strand.
GTCGGTCAAGTCACGGAAACTGTCGAGGTGACGGCCGAGACCCCGTTGCTACAGGTCGAGACCTCGTCCCTGGGCCAAGTGGTTGAACAGCGGAAGGCCAATGAATTACCCTTGAACGGCCGCAATATTTTTAACTTGATCACGATCTCTCCCGCCGCGGTTGCGCAAGGCGGGTCCGGCGGAACGCCGGTCGGCCAGAATCCCTTCAGCTGGGGCAATTACCAGGTTGGGGGCTCGTTCGGGAACCAGAGCGCCGAGTACCTTGATGGTCAACCGCTTAATATCGGCTACATCAACCTGCCCATTATCATTCCCACGCAGGACTCGGTTGGCGAATTCAAGGTCCAATACAACAACCTGGGACCTGAGTTCGGCAAGTTCTCCGGCGGCATCATGAACTTCAGCACGAAATCGGGCACCAACAGCTTCCACGGAGAGGCTTACGAATTCATCCGTAACAAGATTTTCAACTCGAACGATTACTTCATTAAGCAGAGTCAGCTGGCGAGCGGCCAATCCAACACAACTGCTCCCTATGTTCAGAACCAGTACGGATTTAATGTCGGCGGTCCGGTCATTAAGGACAAGGTATTCTTTTTCACCAGTTGGGAGCAGTTCCGGCAGCGCTTCGGCAACCCCATCACCACGACGATACCGACTGCGGCTTTCGAGGCCGGCAATTTCTCCTCATTGCTCCCGGCGATTCAGCTCTACGATCCATATACCGTGAATCAGGCTACTGGAGCGCGTCAACCTTATCCGGGCAACATCATTCCGACATCCGAGTTTAGCAAGGCGGGGCTGGCGTTGTGGAATAAGTACTACGCTCCCGTGCAATCGGCAAACAGTTTCTCGGTCGGCAACTACGTCGCAGCCACCAGCGCCGGTGGGAATAACACCCAGTTCGTAGCCCGTGGCGACGTGAACATCACCGACAAAACGCGCATGTTCGCTCGGTTTACTTACTTCGGTTTGCTTGATCTGCCGACCAATCCCTTCAATACTGGTTTGTGCAACGATCGCTGCGCCGAGGACTATCACACCAAAGCTCTCGCGATTGACTTAAACCACGTGTTCAGTTCCAACCTCATCGGAGACTTGAATTTTTCAGGAAGCCGCTTCATTTACCTCCGCGCGCCTCTGCTTGCCGGATACGATCTCACCGCGCTCGGATGGCCGTCAAGCTACAACAGCGAAGTTCCTGACAACATGCGGACCCCGCCAACACCCGCGTTTCCGTTCCCCGGCGACGTAGGTAAGAGCCAAGGCAACAGCGCCATTGGCGACCATAACACTCAGTACAACGTATCCCCGTCTCTTACCTACATCAAGGGGAAACACACGCTGCAGTTCGGCGCGCAGTGGGAGTTGGGTTTGGACAATTATTACCAGACCAACATAGCCAGCGGTGCGTTTGGTTTCTCAGGAGCTTGGACGGCAAACCTCGCGGCGAACCCCGCAGCAAACACTGGATTCCCGTTTGCTGATTTTCTGCTTGGTTTAGCGCAGCCCGGCCCTGCTTCCTTCGTGAATCAGACAGAAGGTGCGGCTGAAGTTCCGGCACAGACGGCTGGCCGCCAGACGTACCGCGCCTTCTACGGCGCTGACACCTGGAAAGTCAACACGAAACTGACCTTGAACCTGGGACTCCGCTATGAGCTTCCAGGAACGTGGTCTGACCGTTACAACCGCCTGAGCTATTGGGATCCGTCCGTAACCAACGCCACGGTTACGGGTTGCAACGGTACTCCGGGATCTCCGTGCATCGGGGATGCGCAACTGGTCGGCAATGGCGTTAACACGAGCAGGAACAACTTGCCCTTGGATAAGAAGGAGTTCTCGCCGCGCCTCGGATTTGCATACAGCTGGGATCAGAAGACTGTGATTCGCGGCGGTTACGGAGTGTTCTGGATTCCGAATTACATCTCTTTCGGCCTCAATCCAGACAACGATGTGATTAACCTGGCGACCACGCCGTTCTTCGCGACGTTGAACCATGGCTTAACGCCGAGTGCTACTCTTGACTCGAGCAACTGTAACTTGGCTGGCACTTCGTTCGCAACCTTCACTTGCACCACGCCAGGTCCGTTTACAGCCGGAATCCTGCCGCCGCCCGGCCGCACCTCCTATCCGGCCGCGACACCTAACCTCTCCAGTTTCGTCGCCTCCAACGGTGACCCCACGTTGGCACCGTATACCAACCCGAAATATGGATACGTGCAGCAGTTCAACCTTGATATTCAACGGCAACTGGGAGCGGGATTCTTTGCGGACGTTGCCTATGCGGGCGCGCACGGCGTCCACCTGCAGCAGTACAACACCAACATCAATCAAATTCCGGATTCGGCCGTCGCCCAGGCGGCGGCGCAGTTTGCTGCTGGTCTGCCCGTGGCGATTGACCAGCCGGTAACAAATCCGTTGGCAACTCCGAATGCTACGCTAAGCACTGCCACTATTCTTGCTGGGCAGTTGCTTCGCCCGTACCCCCAGTACACAGGATTGAGCTTGGCCGGATATGGATGTTGCGGTAGTACCTACAACTCGTTGCAGGCCACTGTAACTCGTCGATTCCAGGGTGGCGGCACGTTGCTGGTGGCTTACACGAACTCCAAGCTCCTGAGCAACACCGATACCCTCACCAGTTGGCTTGAGGGGTCGGGCGAAACCGGAGGGGTCGGGCAGGTGCAGGACTGGAACAATCTGAACGGGGAGCGATCGCTCTCTTCTCAGGACGTGTCCCAGCGTCTGGTCATCAGCTACGTGCTGGATCTTCCCTTTGGGCACGGCAAAACATGGCTAAGCGGTGCCACAGGAATCGAGGACAAAGTTGTATCTGGTTGGGGAATCGACGGCATCACCACCTTCCAGCGTGGTTTCCCGCTTAAGATTACCTGGGCTGGCGCATCCACACCTCTGGAAAATGCTGGCTTCGGCATCGGCAATATCCGTCCCGACGTTGTACCCGGATGCAGCAAGGGAGGCTCCCGCAGCCTTACAGAGTTTTTTAACGTCAATTGCTTTGCAGCACCGCCCGCGTGGGGTTACGGTACCGAAGCGCGCGTAGATTCCTCGCTGCGCGCACCCGGAATCAACAACTTTGATTTCGCCATATTCAAGCGGACGACCATCGCCGAGAGATTCGGCGTTGAGTTCCGGACTGAATTCTTCAACCTGTTCAATCACCCGCAGTTTGGCGTCCCGGGCACCGGCTTCAACGGTACCTATGCGGGTGCGGGGAATAACGGCTTCGGCGAGATTACGTCCGACAATGGCGACGCCAACCCACGTCTGATTCAGTTTGCGCTGAAGTTTATTTTCTAAAGCTGCAAGTTTGGACGGGCTGGGCATTTTGCCCGGCCTTTTTTTTTCGCTTTCATGGATGCTGCATCACGAGACGTAACGGTTGCGAGGCCGCGTCTGCGCCCGCGTTTGGTATCCTGTTCTCCGACCCCCATGAGAAATGTTCCTGCCATCGACTACTCCGAGGCTAAGAAGATCGTCGATCTGATCGTAGAGAAGGCCGCACAGCTGCAGAAATCCGTCGTGGTTGCCGTTGCCGACTCGCATGGTGAACTCATCGCTTTTGCCCGCATGGACGGCGCTCCCATTTCGTCGATCCGGGTTGCGGCCAACAAGGCGTGGACCGCTGCCCGAGAACGCAAACCGACAAAGGAAATTGGAGAAAAGGTGCGCCACCCCGAGAAGGGACACGACATCGCCTACTACGGCGATCCCAGATTCGTGGGCTGGGGCGGCGGCATTCCCATATGGAAGGACGGCGTCGTTGCCGGCGCAGTCGCCGTCAGCGGCCTTTCGTCGGGCGAGGACATCGAGTTAGCTGCGCTGGCGCTGGAACTGATCGGTGCGAAAGAGGGTCGATAACCTCACGAAATCTGAATCGTCGTCTACCCAGCCTGCCCATCGACGCCCACCCAGCCATGCGACGCAGAAGACTGCTCCACCGCATGCAGGATTCGTTGCACCGCGAGCGCATCTTCAAAGTTCGCGTGGAAAGGTTCTTGCCGCGCTATGGAACCAAGAAAGTCTGCAAGCGTGGCAATGAAGGGATGCTCGTATCCCAGAACGTGGCCCGGCTTCCAGAAGTTTCTTCCATACGGATGGTCCAGCCCGGTTAGGGCAATGCTGCGCCTGCCTTGCAGACCTGGAGGTTCGGTAGCGTCAAAGAAATCAAGCTGGTTCATCTCGTCGAGAGTGAAACTCAGCATCCCCTTGGAGCCGTTGACTTCAAACGTATTGCGATTCTGACATCCCACGCCATAACGAGTCGCCTCGAATGTGCCAATGCTGCCGTTGGCAAAACGCGCCATCAGGAGCGTGGCATCGTCCACGTCCCGGCCGGAAGCAAAGGTGTGCATGGTCGCGGACAACTCCTTGATTGGTCCATTGAGGTAAAGCGCGATGTCGATGGAGTGGGAGAGCAGATCTCCCGCGGCGCCCATCCCGGCCTCACTCTTTTGGTACCGCCACGTGTTGGCTTTGCTGGGATCGTTTCCCGACTGATTGAGGTAGAGGGCGCGATAGTGAAAGGTTTGTCCGATGCGGCCTTCGGCGATGAGTTGCTTGGCAAAGACGATCGCCGGCACGCGACGGAAGTTAAACCAAACCATGTTTGGAACCCTCTGTACGGCGGTAGTCATACGCTCCGCTTCCTCGATGGACGAGGCTAGCGGCTTCTCGCAGAGCACGATCTTCCCTGCTTCAGCAGCCGCAATCGCAATCGCAGAATGCAGTGTGTTCGGAACGGCGATGTCGACCGCGTCAATATCTTTTCTTGCGATGATTTTCTGCCAGTCGGTTTCGACCTCGCTCCAACCCCATCGCGAAGCGGCAGTTTCCAGCTTCGCCCGATCGCGTCCACAAATGACCTGGCAGCGGACTTCATAAGGAACGTCGAAGAAATGGCCGACCTGTCGAAAGGCATTCGAATGAACCTTGCCGATGAAGCCGGTGCCGATCATCGCGATGTTCAATTTCGTTTTGGACATAGGCGCTCCCTATGCGGCCGGCAAACCCGCGGCACGGCGCGTTGACAAAGACAAATAGGAAAGGATTAAGGCGAAAGCGATTGAGATGGCTGCCCCCCAGGGATTCGAACCCCGATAACCTGCTCCAGAGGCAGGTGTCCTACCATTGAACGAGGGGGCAACGCATTTATTATCTAGTAGCTTAGCATTTGAGTCAAAAAGCAGTATTGGCGCGTCGTTCTCGATGCCCGCCTGTCTCTGTTCTTTACAAACTTTACGGTTTAAGATTCACCCAGGAGAAAGACTCATGGTTACCGCCCTTGGCAATATCACTCCCCTGGTCAACGACTACAGCGAAATCGCTCGCACTCCTCTCGAAGCCGAGCGCTGCGCCCTTCTGGTGGTCGACATTCAGAAAAAGCTTCTGCCGCCCATTTTTCAAAAAGAGCAACTCCTCAAGAATTCCCAACTGCTTATTCGACTGGCGGGCATCTTGAAACTCCCGACTCTCATGACGACGCAATATGCGAAGGGGCTGGGCAATACCGTGCCAGAAATCGCTTCCCTGCTACCGGAAACACATGCCATCGACAAACAAATGTTCTCCTGCTTTGGCAGTGATGCGTTTTGCTCCGTGCTGAAGCGATTGCCGGGAAACCGCAACACTGTACTGATGTGTGGAATGGAAAGTCACATCTGCGTGACTCAGACCGCGCTGGGAGCGCTCCGCGAGGGCTACATCGTCCACGTGGCTTCGGATGCCGTGAGTTCGCGTACCGAATGGAACTGGAAGATCGGATTGGAACGCATGCGCGCAGCTGGCACCGTGATTTCTTCCACTGAAATGATCATCTATGAGCTGTTGCGCTCGTCAGGTGCGCCAGCATTCAAGGAACTGCTGCCCTATTTAAGGGGGTAAAGCAGTGGCAGCCGCGAGAGGCGGACCGCACAGACGACGATGCCGCGCCTAGCGCGACACAATCATCCACTCTCTCGGTCAAAGATTCCAATCGCGATGTTACGACAACAATCCTTTCGAAAACGTGCCCGCGCGGGCGGGAAACCCTGCCGAGCTGAATCCCGGCCATCGTGCTCACCGAGAGCAAGCCTTATGGAAGGGCTGTCCGAGGCAACTGCGGAACTTTGCTTGACCGACTCGTCAACGGAGCTTATATTCGGAGCGACGGATACTTACGTGTTCCCCTGACCCGCCAAAGTTGGACTCCGAAAGGCACTCATGAGCCCAGAAGCTTTCAGACGGTATATGTGTTTGGGATGCGGATTCTTGTATGACGAGGAGTTTGGCCTGCCCGAGCATGGCATTGCGCCGGGCACTAGATGGGCGGATATTCCGTCCAATTGGGTATGTCCCGATTGCGGTACTCCCAAGGGTCGTTTCGAGATGGTGCTCATCCCTTACGCGCCTGGCGAGCCCAAGCCCCATTCGTCCGCCTAGAACGATGCCGGGCATTGCAGAAAAAGCTTACGAGGCTAAATATGGAAAATTTTGTCTTGCGTGCGGTTGATCGCGGATATGACAAGCTGGTTTCAACCGGCGGGACGGCATCCTACATTGCGGGGCATCCCGATTCGTTCATCACCAGGCATTCCAGCTTCAATTTCGGAAACTACCTGGCCGGTCGCGCGGGTTTTGGAAAGCTGCGCGTCTTTGGGGACGAGACTTTCAGTCACGCAGGGTGTGGCTACAATATGCATCGCCACCACGACTTCATCATTATGGCGTTTGTTTTGCAAGGCAGCCTGACCCACGTGAATACTATCGGCAAGGTCGATACCCTCAAGCCAGGCGACTATTACGTTTTTTCCGCGGGATCCGGCGGCAAGCATTGCGAATTGAACATTGAGCCTGAGGATTTGAATGTGGCTTACGTTTGGGTGCTTCCCAACGCACTTTTCCTGCCTCCCAGCTACAAACGAAACCATTTCGATTCGAAGGCCGGACGCAATCGCATGGTGACTCTTGTTGGCGGACCGGATGGCACCCTCCCCATCGACCAAGATATAAAAGTATCTCGACTCAGCAGTGATGCGGCTGCGGCATACGAGTACAAACCCACTTCGACTAAGCATGGAGTTTATGCGTTTGTGTTTGAAGGCGCCCTGAGTTGGGATGGCGTTGACTTGGGCAAGCGAGACAGTGCGGGCACCTGGGGAACGGACAAGATCAGTTTCCGCACTGGTCAGGGAAACAGCGACATACTCTTCATTGAAACCGTGATGTGAACACCGCCAGGAGGAACTGCCATGCCTGTCATTCGGGTTACTTATCCCCGCGGCGCTCTCGACGGCGATCAGAAAGCGGCGCTGGCTGCGCGCCTCACCGATGTCTTGATTAACATGGAGGGAGGCGCCGGGACCCGCGGTGGCCGCGGATTCGCTACCGTCCTGATTACGGAGGAGCCCGCAGACAGTTGGTGGGTGGGCGGACATCTGGACGCGACATTCGTGGCCAAGGCTGGAAGGTTTCTGGTCGACGTTTCGATTCCTGAAGGTTATATGAACGCGGAGCACAAGTCCGCGGTACACGCGTCGGTAAATGCGGCCATCGTAGATGTGACCGGCCATAAAGCTGACCCCACCGCCGGCGGAAGTATTCTCGTCATTATTCACGAGGTTCCTGAAGGCAATTGGGGCTGCAACGGAAAGACCATAAGCCTGGGCGATATCGCTGAGACCGTCGGTCTGCCAAAGGATGGCCACCGCTTTGCCTGGGTGAAGAAATACTTTGCCGCCAAGGCGCGAGCGCTTGCCGCTGCCGGGTACCCTCCGGATATGGGAGGCGTCATTCGAGACGTACAAGCTACTCCGCGGTCTTGATCTTAGCCAACCGCTAAGCCGCACTGCTTGGAGACTGAGGCAACTAATTTGTGGAACCCCGGGTCGCTTAGCGGCGCGACCCGGACTTCTTCGATCAGGCACGGCATGTCAACCTCAACTTCGACGCCCTGCTCCGGACCGGGGCAGAAGGTTGTAGGGTCGCCCCCAGTCTGAAGGAACAATGCCCGAACCTCACGTTCGGGCTGGAACTTTTTGTCCTTGTGCAACGCGGACAGGAACGCATTTCCCAACGGAATTGGATCGGTGTCGTAGTTGATATATGTGACATTCGAAATGTGAACCTTCTGACTCGACCTTTGCAACGCTGCTTTTAGCTTGCCGACACTCGATCGAATTGCAATACCACTGTTCTTCCCTCCGCATCCCGCCCAAGCGTCCGGTAACTCGGACTGGCTGGCGTACCAGCAATTCACGAAAATCGCCTGGCGGGAAATCCGCATCATTTCCAGAACTCGTCGCATTCCGTTTCCTGTCATACCGGGAAATGCACTCAAAGTCGGCTGACTGACGAGATCGACAAATGGATCAGGCAGCAGGTCGACTCGCGTAAAGTGAAGTGCTTGAAACTCAAGCAACGCCAGAAATTGCGCGAAACTGAAATACCGCCATATGGACGTCTCCTCCGCGAAGGTCCGCGGCAACTCGGGGTGTTCAGAGTAGGGAATGAATTTCCTCGATGCCTCAAGAAGGGAGAGCGATATCCTTCGGAAACGTGCGCTTTGGTACCAGCCTGCGATAATACTTCACTCTGACCGTTTTAAGCAGGGCGATTACACTCATTGAGAATTGGCCGAATCTTTTTGCTTCACCTTCACTACGGTGATCTTGGAGAATCCTTCTTCAAACGATGGCTGCTTCAGTTTTCCAGCCATGCGCCGCATGGCGTCCTCTGGGACCTTGCGTTCGCGGCGCTGGTTGCGGGCCAGACAGACCTCGACCGGCACATCGAAGAAGACGGCTTGCACTTCATAGCCATAATCCTTGGCCAGTTTGATCCAGCCGCTGCGCTCGTGAGGCGAGAGATTGGTAGCGTCCACGTAATTCATGGGACGCTTGGCGATCAAGCGCGCCTTCAGCATGGAACGCAGGTTGGAAAAAATCAGATCCTGAAAGCGCTGTTCCGTGGGATCGTCAAACAAGAGGGCGCGCAAAAGGTCGCTGGAGAGTGGCGTGACGTTATGGCGTTTGAACCACGAACTCTTGCCGGAACCAGGCAGCCCAATCGCCAGTACGACTATACCTTTCGAAGGACGCGGCGGCGCGTCAGCCGGAGTCGTGGCTGAAGCAGCGGCGACTGCCGTGCGACGTAGCGGCGCTGGAGCCGTCGATGCCGCGCTTTCATTCGGAGCGGGCTGCACCGACCTGCCCACATCGGCGCTAGCTGCTGCCAATTCTGCCGTCGGAGCGCCATTGCGGCTTCGGCCACGACCACCCCTTCCCCGTCGACGACGGCGTTTGGCCACATCTCCATTCCCGGGTTGTCGTGGCGGCGCGGCGTGAGGCTCACTTGGTACGTTCTGCGCTGCCTCCGGCTGCAACGGCGCCGGAACGGTCAGCGTCGCATCGGACACCGGCTCGGCCTGCGGGGGCTCAGTATCGTAAAATGCCGGCTGCAGCGGAGCGGGTGCGGCTTCACTTCCTGCTTTCGGCGGCTCCTTTTTACGGCGTTTCAGGCGCTCGCTCATCCATTTGCGCATCTCTGGCTTGTAACACACCCAGAGCCTCGTGAGCAACGTATGCCGTCACTGGCGTACCAAGCCGGTTAGCGCGACTTTATTGGTTTCGAGATGAGGTCGAGATGTTTCGGCTGTGGAAAAGCCTGGAACTTGACCGCCCGACGCGCTCCACGACCAGCGCCGTATTTTCAGCAGCCACGGACATCGCCTGCCCGTAGAATATCCCCATGCCCGTTCCGCACGAGATTCAGGGACAGAAATACCTCAGCCTCGTGACCTTCCGCAAGACCGGGGCCGCCGTGCCTACGCCAGTCTGGTTCGGGGAAGAAGACGGCAAACTCTATGTAATGACTCGGAGCGATTCGGGGAAATACAAGCGTATCCGGAACAACCCCCAGGCGCGGATCGCTCCTTGCACCATGCGGGGTAAAATCACCGGCCCTGAGTTCGACGCCAAAGCGCGTATACTGCCTCCAGAAGACTGGCCCCGCGCTCGCAAGACGATCGAAAAGAAGTATTGGCTGATGCGAATTCCCTTCTTCTGGAGCAAGAAGAACGTCTACATCGAGATCGATGGCTTGACGTCGCATTCGTAATCTCTCATCTCACGCCTCCCGATCCGGCTCCGAAGGACGCTCTCACCGGCACATTTCGCCCCTGCGGCATTTGCTGTGCTTGTCTTTCCCTGTTAACATTTTGTGTTCCCGGCCCTGCATTCTTTTCAGTCATATCTTCATCATCCTCACGGAGGGCAAGATGGCTATCAAAGTAGGCATTAACGGTTTCGGCCGCATCGGACGCAACGTGATGCGCGCCTCGCTCAACGATCCCAACATCGAATTCGTCGCAGTCAACGATCTAACCAACCCCAAGACGCTCGCTCACTTACTCAAATACGACTCCATTCTCGGCAACCTGCCCAATCAGATCTCCGCTGGCCCAGACAGCATCACCGTGGACAACAAGACTTTCAAAGTTTTCGCCGAAAAAGACCCGGCCAAGCTTCCCTGGGAATCGGTCGGGGCACAGGTTGTACTCGAATCGACCGGCCATTTCACCGACGCCAACGACGCCAAGAAACATCTCCGTGGCCCGGTCAAGAAGGTCATTATTTCCGCACCAGCCAAGAATGAAGACGTGACCCTCGTGCTCGGCGTCAACGAGCAGGTTTACGACCCGGCTAAGCATCACATTATTTCGAACGCCTCATGCACTACCAACTGCCTGGCGCCCATCGTGAAAGTCGTCAATGACAATTTCAAGATTGTTTTCGGTACCATGACGACCATCCACTCCTACACCAACGACCAGGTAATTCTGGACTTCCCTCACAAAGACTTGCGCCGCGCCCGTGCTGCTGCACTTTCAATGATTCCGACCTCGACTGGCGCAGCCAAGGCGCTGAAGCTTGTCATCCCTGAGATGGCTGGTAAACTCGACGGTTTTGCCATGCGCGTTCCCACCCCCAACGTCTCGGTTGTCGACCTGGTGGCGCTGGTCGAGAAAAAGACTTCCAAAGAAGAGGTCAACGCCGCTCTGAAAAAAGCATCGCAAGAAGGTCCCCTCAAGGGCTACCTCGGATATGAAGAGAACGAACTGGTCTCGGCGGATTTTCGCGGGGACTCGCGTTCCTCGATTGTGGATGCGCCCATGACTCTGGTAGTCGGCGGCACCTTGGTCAAGGTGATTTCGTGGTACGACAACGAGTGGGGCTACTCGTGCCGTGTGCATGACCTGATCAACTACATCGGCAAGAAAGGGTTGTAAGGGGGTTGCGGTGCCGGCATCTTGTCGGGTCTCGAGGGCCTCTTGCCCTCGCGGCGCCAGTACAATGCCGGAAGGCTGCGCTGCACTGAGGAATCCATAATGTCCAAGCTTTCCATTCGCGATCTTGACATCAACGATCACCGCATCCTCATGCGCGTCGATTTCAACGTGCCCATGGAAGATGGCCGGGTCATGGACGACACCCGCATCCGCGAAACACTCCCCACGATTGAGTACGCGCTGCGTCACGGTGCGCGGCTCATTCTGGCTTCGCACCTCGGCCGCCCCAAGGGCAAACCCAATCCCAAGATGAGTCTCAAGCCCGTCGCCGAGCGTCTGCGCATGCTTCTCGATAAGGAACTGGCGCGTGGGGAGAACGTCGGATTCTCTCCCGAATGCGTCGGCCCGGAAGCCGAAGAGATCGCGGGCAAGCTGGAAAAAGGACAGACCCTGCTTCTGGAAAACCTACGCTTTCACCCGGAAGAAGAGGCCAATGACGAGAAGTTCTCCAAGCAGCTCGCGAGCCTGGCGGACTACTACGTGAACGACGCCTTTGGGACCGCGCATCGTGCCCACGCTTCGACGGTCGGCGTCACCAAGTTTGTGAAGAAGTCTGCTGCTGGACTTCTTATGGAAAAGGAACTGCGCTACTTGGGTAAGGCCCTGCAGCATCCCGAGGAGCCGTTCGTTGCCATCCTCGGTGGCGCCAAAGTGAGCGACAAGATCGCCGTGATCCAGAACCTAATGACCAAGGTCGACACGCTCCTCATCGGTGGCGCGATGGCCTATACGTTCCTGAAGGCTCAGGGCGAGCAGGTGGGCAAGTCGCGCGTAGAAGAAGACAAACTCGACCTCGCACGCCAACTCCTGCAGGAGGCCAAGAATCATAAACTGAAGTTCTTGTTACCGGTCGATCACATTGTTGCAGACCGAATTGATATCAACGCCGTCGTTCACGTTATCAGCAGCGGGCAGCCGATCCCGCCCAACATGATGGGCCTCGATATCGGACCGCAGACCGTCGAACTGTTCTCCGAAGAAATTTCCCGCGCTCGCACCATCATCTGGAATGGCCCGATGGGAGTGTTCGAGGTTTCTCCTTTTAGCAAAGGAACTTACAAGATCGCTCACGCCATCGCCGAAAATGTCGGCGCAATTTCGATTGTGGGCGGCGGCGACTCGGTCTCTGCGGTTCACGCTGCCGGAGTCGCCGACAAAATGACCCACATTTCGACCGGTGGTGGCGCGTCCCTAGAATTCCTGGAAGGGAAAAAGCTGCCCGGCGTAGAAGCACTGACCGAGAAGCGTTGACCTCTGTGAAGACAAGTGCACCCCGTTCGGAAATTCGTATCCTCTTAGACCGCGGGAGGACCATAGAGTTTCACGGTCCGGCCGACATTACCGAAGAGACGACCGACGCAGTGGTAAACGCGGCAAACTCGTCGCTGCTAGGCGGAGGTGGCGTCGATGGCGCCATTCACCAAGCTGGCGGACCTGCGATACTGGCCGAATGCAAGCGAATTGTAGGCCAGATTGGAAGCCTGCCCGCGGGGCAGGCGGTGATCACAACGGGGGGGCGGCTGGCGGCAAAACACGTGATCCATACCGTGGGCCCGGTCTATCGCGGTGGAGAAAGTGGAGAAGCTGAAAAGTTGGCAAGTTGTCATCGCGAGTCAATTCGGTTAGCCGACGAGCACGGCATCGAGTCTTTATCTTTTCCGGCTATCTCAACCGGGGCTTTTGGATATCCGGTTGCAGAAGCCGCATCTATCGCGATTTCCGCCACGGTTGAGGCTCTAGTCTCCACCATCCGTGTGAGCACCGTACGATTTGTGCTGTTCGACGTTGCGACTTTGCGAGCGTATGCGCGAGCCGCCGAAAAGCTGCAGAATCAGAGTCCTGCGTTTTCATACCGACTCGAAAAGGTATCCCCATGAGAAAGAAACTAATCGCTGCTAACTGGAAGATGTACAACAATCCCGCTCAGACCAACGACTTCTTTCGCGACTTCCTTCCCTTAGTCGCGAACCATGATCGCGATGAGATCGTCGTCTGCCCGCCGTACATAGATCTTTGCGCTGCCGTGGAGGCCGTCAAAGGATCGAACGTGGCCATCGGGGCACAAAACTTGTATTGGGAAAAGGAAGGCGCTTATACCGGCGAGGTCTGCCCGAGCATGCTGCTTGCCGTCGGCTGCACCCACGCGATTATTGGTCATTCAGAACGCCGTCAGTTTTTTGGCGAAACCGACGACATGGTAAATTTCAAACTGAAAGCCGCCCTGGAAGCTGGGCTCACGCCCATCGTTTGCGTGGGCGAAGTGCTGGAAGAGCGCGAAGCGGGGCTAACCGAGGATGTACTCCGCCGCCAATGCCTGCGCGCGTTCCACGCTATCTCGGGCAAGAAAGCTGCCAAACTGGTCGTGGCTTACGAGCCGGTCTGGGCCATTGGAACCGGCAAAACAGCCACGCCGCAGCTTGCAGCCGAATCCCACAGTTTGATCCGCGGAGAAGCTTCCAAAGCTTTCGGCCAGGAGATGGCTGACAATCTTCGCATCCTCTACGGTGGATCCGTGAAACCTGCGAATGCTAAGGCGCTTATGGCGCAAGAAGAAATCGACGGCGCTTTAGTCGGCGGCGCCAGTCTGGATCCGAAATCGTTCGCAGCGATCGTAAAGTATTAACGGTTTTTCGCGACAGAGTCACAGAGAAGCTAAAGGACTAGTTTTATTCCTAAGATTTTGTTTTTTCTGTGCCTCTGTGCCTCTGTGGTGAAACAGTTCGCCGAAAAAACTATTTCGCCACCGCCGAACGCTGCCTGACTGTGCTTATGAAAGTCGTCGTGGGACGCGTGTGGGTCCGATCGCGACGGTAAGCCAGTCCCAGTTCTCTCCACAGCTCCACCCCTTGCAGCGGAATCAGCTTGACTCGTTCCGCCAAGACTTGGTCGCGGGCAAAGCTCGCGCTGATCAACGAGACACCCAGCCCAGCCGCGACAAAGCTCTTGATCATCCCAATGCTGGGTAATTCCATTCTGACCTGCAGTTGAGAGCGGTATGGCCGGAATAGCTTGTCCATCACCCGGCGACTATAACCGGTTCTTGGCAACAGCAACGGCTGTCCAACAATGTCTCCGACAGATACGTGCTTATGCTTTGCCAAAGGATTCTGAGGACTGACCATCAGCATAAGCTGGTCGCGAAAAATCGAATGCACCTTCAGACTCGGGGATTTGACGGGCAAGGTCACGATACCGACGTCGATCGAACCGTTTTCCAGCTTTTCTATGATCTTGTAGCTGAAGTTGCGGTAGATGCTAATTTGGACTCCGGGGTAGAGCCGGCAATATTCAGCGAACACTTCCGGCAAAACGTACAGGCAGGTGGCCTCGTTGGCGCCGATTAACAGCGTACCTCGAGGCGTGGCGCCCTGGTCAGCTACCGCCAGCAGGGACTCATCGCGCATCCGCAAAAGCCGTTCTGAATAGGCAAACAGTACTCTTCCCGCTGGCGTGAGCCGCACGGACTTGCCCGAGCGGTCGAGAAGTTTGTCTCCGTATTCCTGTTCGAGCAATCGAATCTGACTGCTTACGGCCGATTGTGAGCGAAAGACTTTTTGCCCAGCGCGCGAAAAACTGCCGAGCTTGGCAACTTGCAGAAATGTCACTAGTTGATCAAAGTCCATGATTAGTGTGTGATTATAGCGGAGACCGGGGGAAGGTTCTGCAGAAAAGGTTATCGATTACCCTGAAGCGCTCGCTGCTTACGATACGATGGCAAGCCATCGAGCGGAACCACTCGCGCGACATCGAACACCGGAGTTTGGTGTCTGCCGAAACGCGTCAGGATTGCGTCCCATGTCTCCGCGACCGAACAGGCAAGAGACAGAGGCTCGACACGGCTGAATGGCAGTGGCCGTTCGCTACGTAACAACTGCGCAGCCCGCGGACTTCCTGTTAGACGTTCGTGCCGGCGGAGCACACGGCGGAGCCACAACTCTTCCTTGAGTTCGATTGGGACCATCCTGACGGATTGTTCGTTGAGCACGTGCCCTGCGACCGGATCACGCAGCAGGTAAGCTAAACCGCCCGTCATCCCGGCTCCAAGGTTAATCCCTGCGGGCCCGAGAACGACGGCCACACCGGCAGTCATGTATTCGCACGCATGTTGGCCCACCCCTTCGACCACGGCCAGCGCGCCACTGTTCCGTACAGCAAATCTTTCTCCCGCTCGACCCGCAATGTAAAGTTCTCCGCTCGTGGCACCGTACAGTACGGTGTTACCCGCTAATACGTCTCCGCGCAGGGAGGCCTCTTCACCGGCCGTGATAACAATATTGCCGCCCGACAAACCCTTGCCTACATAATCGTTGGCTTCGCCAAACAGTCGCAGGGTAATTCCATGAATCAGGAACGCACCGAAGCTCTGGCCCGCAGTTCCGTTGAAATCGTAATCGGCCGGAGTCAAAATGTCCGAGTGCTGGCGCAGGATCTCTCCAGACAAATGGGTTCCCACAGCTCGATCCGCGTTGGTAATCTGGAATTTTTGGGAACGATTCGTGCCAGCTGGCACGAAGTTTCGGCTCAAAGCAAGCTGAAGAGCGCTAGCGGACTCGCGTGAGCAATCGGTCTGGGTTGGTGCGGAGATTGGTTCGAGCAGTTCTGCCAAGGCTCGTGCCGCCTGCGGATTGCGTGGCTTGAGTCGCTCGGCGACGCCGACAATCGCATCAATGGAACGGGCTCCCATGGCCGCAAGCAGATCTCGAACCTCGGCGGCCACGGCGCGGAAGTAGTCTTCCACCATTTCCGGTTTTCCGGTAAAGCGCATCCTCAACTTCTCGTCTTGAGTCGCGATTCCCACCGGACAAGTGTTCAGGTGGCATTGGCGAGCCATAACGCAGCCCAGCGCAAGCAACGCCGCCGTACCAAAACCAAATTCGTCCGCTCCTAAGAGCGCGCCGACGATAACATCTCGTCCAAACTTGAATCCACCATCCACGCGCAAGCGAACCCGGCGACGCAAACCTGCATGCACCAGCGCGGCGTGTGCATCGCGTAGTCCAATTTCCCAAGGCATGCCGGTGTTCTTGATCGAAGTCAGCGGAGACGCGCCCGTACCGCCGTCGTACCCGCTGATGGTGATGACATCCGCCCCAGCCTTAGCAACGCCCGTGGCCACAATGCCCACGCCCGTGCTCGAAACCAGTTTGACCCCGATGCGCGCCTGCGGATTCACCGCTCGCAGATCGTAGATCAGTTGCTCCAAATCCTCGACACTATAAGTGTCGTGATGAGGCGGCGGCGAGATCAGCATCGTGTTTGGCACCGAATGCCGCAGCCGCGCGATGTAGGCCGTCACCTTGCCGGCAGGCAGTTGGCCGCCTTCGCCCGGCTTTGCGCCCTGCGCGATTTTGATTTCTAACTCATCCGCGTGGACGAGGTAGTCCGTGGTCACGCCAAATCGCGCCGAGGCGACCTGCTTAACCCGGTTGTTGGCCTCCGGTCGATCGCGATACACTTCGGGATCCTCGCCACCTTCGCCCGTATTGCTGCGTGCGCCCAGCCGGTTCATGGCGATGGCCAGCGTCCGATGGGTTTCCGGAGAGATCGCTCCCAGCGACATGGCCTGAGTGCTAAAACGGCTCAATATGGAAGCGTCGGACTCAACTTCTTGCAAGGGCACGGGAGTAGCCGGCGCGATTTCCAAAAGATCGCGAATCGCCACCGGCTCTCTCGTTGCGGCAAGTTGCGTGAACGCGTTGTAGTTTTCTTCGCTTGGCGATTTGATGTAGTGATGCATTCGCCGCACTAATTCTGGCGATGTAGAGTGGCGTTCCCCTTCGCGGCGGAAGCGGTACAATCCAAGATCGCGCAGTTGGGAATTTTCATTCCCAAATGCCGCGGCATGACGTTCAAGGCAATCGTTGAGGAGTTCGTCGAGTCCTTTGCCGCCGAGAGCGCCGCCCGCGTCTTCGAAAAAGCTTGCCCGCAGTTCTTCATCGAGACCTATCGTTTCAAACAGCTGGCTGTTGCGGTAGCTGGTGACGGTCGAAATTCCCATGCGCGCCATTACCTTCCGCAGGCCTTTTTCCACCGCGAGACGATATGCGGCCACGCCGTCGGTACGCAGCTTCGCCGCCTGCTCCAACGCGGCGTAAGGCAGAACCGCGCTGGCGCCAGCCGCGATCAGCAACGCAATATGATGCGTATCGACGACCTGCCCCGTTTCGATGATCAGCGGAACATTCCCGCGTCCCGCCTCGACCATCGACTTCCAAACCGCACCTAAAGCCAGCAGTGCTGGCAGGGCCGCATTGTTGGCATTCACGCCACGATCACTGAGCAAAACAAGTTTTGAACCCGCAGTCGCCTCTCGCTCGAGTCTCTGCAGAACTCGCTTTGTGCCTTCGATCCCTTCCGCAACTGGAAAAGTGCAATCAATATCATTAACCGGCTGTAGCTTCTCTCGGATCACTTGCAGTTGGCCCGGGTCCAGCAGCGGAGAAGGAAGCGACAGCGTGTCGCCGAGATAAACATTCAGCGACATCACATGAGTTTCGCGCAACGGGTCGATGGGCGGATTCGTGACCTGCGCGAAGCGCTGTTTGCAATGCTCCCACAGCGGGCGACGCATGGTGGACAGAAATGCCGAGGGCGCGTCGTCCCCCATGCTCCACACCGCTTCCTGGCCATTTTGAATCAGCGGCCGAAACAGCAATCGAAACTGATCGTCGCTCCAGCCCAGCGCGGCCAGAACCTTTGTCGGCTCGGCTCTTGAAAAAGCGAAACTCACATTCGTCGGATTGATCCGCTCCGCCGCAGCGTCGGAAACAAATTCACGCCATTCGCCAAGTTCAAGAACATTTCCTGGACGGAGAACTTTGCCGTGTGCGGGATCGACCACCAGCATTTCGCCCGGACCTAATCGCTGGCGCTCAATCACGGTCTTGTCGTGCAAGTCTGAAATCCCCACTTCAGAACCGGCTACAAGCAGCCCATCCGAGGTCAGCGTGTACCGCAACGGCCGCAGGCCATTACGATCGAGCTTGGCGCCCACGGTAAATCCATCGGTAAAGATCAGTGCAGCGGGACCATCCCACGGCTCCTGCTCGCGCGCGTGGGCTTCCAGAAAAGATTCAAAATCCGAGCGCTGGTCGGAATCGCGTTCGTGCGCCGGTGGAACCATGCACCACATCGCTGCCGGCAGGTCGTAGCCTCTGCGCAGAAAGATTTCCAACCCATTGTCGAAGCTCGCAGAGTCGCTTACCTTCTGTTCGAGCAATCTCACCGTCGCCGGAAGCTCTAGTGTCTTGCGCAACGTCGATTCTTTGGCTCGAAGCCACCGGCGATTCGCGCTAATGGTATTGATCTCGCCGTTATGGGCAACGAAACGGAACGGCTGCGCCAGCGACCAACTGGGATTGGTATTCGTCGAGTAGCGCTGATGAAAAATCGCGAAAGGGCTGACAAAATCCGGATGAGCTAGATCGGAATAAAACGCGGGCAATTGTTCGGGCGTCAACAATCCCTTGTAGACGACGGTTCGCGAAGAAAGAGAACAGAAATAAGTTCCGCTGGGAGCGACGGACTCTATTTCCTTGCGGAGGCGAAACAGGTCCGACTCAAGATCGACCGATTCTTCCAAGGGAGCGAAAAAGCATTGCTCGACGACCGGAAGAGTTTCCAACGCACGTGGGCCAACAATCGAAGGATCGGTGGGCACGGCGCGCCATCCCAAGAATCGCAGCCCGTGACCCGTAGCCAGCGTGGCGATCACATCGCGCGTGGCATCCGCTTCGCCGCTGGGCAAGAAAACCATTCCCAACGCGTATACAGATGGCAAGTCGATCCCAGTTTGACGTGCGCAACTTCGGATAAACTTGTCCGGAATCGGCGTAAGCAGACCCGCTCCGTCGCCACTTCGACCGTCCGCGTCCAAGCCACCGCGATGGCCGAGCCGGCGCAAGGCTTCGAGCGCCCGCTCCACCACCTCGCGCGAACCTGGGTTGCCAAGTTGCGCCACGAACCCCACCCCGCAGGCATCGTGATCGACGGTAGCGAAACTCCGAGTCATGTTACATTGTGTACCCTCTGCGGGGCAGGAAAGTACAATCAAGAATTTCGATGGCAGCGATGTATTTTTTGGGGAGGGCCAGTATCTACCTATCTCCTGCACAGAAAGGCATTCGCTTAGGGATTGAGGGGTTTCACGGCGGAGGTAAGGCCTTGCGCAGATCCACGCTCCAAAGCTTCTTGTAATGCGGTCTCTACCTGTTTCAGATGGTCGTCCTCCAATTTTTTTCGGTTTGCGGTGAGATAGAAAACATCAATCGCCATCTGTCCTTCAGTGTCGATCAGCGCAATTTCGATGTTGCATTTGTGATGGGCGAAGCAGGAGGCAACCGTGTACAAGAGCCCAGGACGGTCCTGCGCGACCACCTGCACCAGCGTGCTGTTCGAGGAGCACATATTGTCCAACTCAATCGAAGTTCTTATCTTTATCTTGGGCGTGGCTTTCTTCTCCTCGGCTTGCATCCGGCTTTTCAGCATGCGCTCGAGATCCGCTTCTCCCGTCAACACGTCGCTGACGCCGCGCTTGAAGCGCTCCCATTCCGAGAGATTTAGTTCCAGGGTTCGAAAACGATCGGTGAAATAGAACGTGTCGACGACCGTTCCCACCTGGTTCGAAAAGGCGTTCGCCTTCACAATGTTCATGCCCCACGCGGCCAACGCTCCTGCCACGCGGCCAAAAAGAAAAGGACGGTCGTTCGTAACCAGTGTCAGTTCGAACCAGTGGCGGCCGCGCTTCAAATCAAGCGCAATGGGATGCTTCCCCAAACTTTCCGCCATTTCCAGATGCTGCAACACGTCATTGGCTGCATAGGTTCTCAAGTAGCGCTGAGGCAACCCCTCCAGAAAAGCTTTTACTTTCTTGCCCGCGATTGGAGCTAGCGCGCGCAAACGAGTTATCTTCTCGTCATCGAGATCGGCTCCGGAGTGCAGTCGCTGATCGACATTACGGTTGAGTTGATTGGCGGCGGCAATGTAAAGCTGCCAGACGTTCTCCGCTTTCCACGGAGTCAGCGCGTCGGGGTTAACCGCCTTGATGTCCGCGTAGGTGAACAGGCAAAGCATCTTCAACCGCTCGGGAGTGCCCACTTTGTCGGCGAACGCGGCCACGGTTGGCAAATCGAAAATGTCGCGGCGGAGTGCGGCTGACATTTCCAGGTGATTGCCAATCAGAAAGAGCACGGTTTCGCGCTCCGACGACTCCAGATCCAAACGCTCCAGGCATTGTTGCGCAATGAGCACGCTGCCTTCGACGTGATTCTCGGACTGGACACCTTTGCCGGTGTCGTGCAACAAGAGAGACAAGTAAAGCAATTCCGGCTGTTCGAGTTCGCCCAGGATTCCGGCGTATGGCTTTTCCCATTCCGAGTGCGACTGCCGCAACCGGTGCAGGCTCTCGATTGCCAGGAAAGAATGTTCGTCGACCGTGAAGCGATGATAGAAATCGCGCACGACCAGCGAGTCGATCGTCTTCAATTCCGGTAGAAGCAGAGTCAACAGACGCAGCGAATGCATAGCGCGCAGCGCCTGTGCTGCATGGGGCTGAGTGAGAATTTCTCCCAGATAAAGCCACAGCTCTGCTCCCCTTGGCGGCGTCGCTGCCAGCGACGGCAAAACCTGCTCGATCTTGTACTCCGTGGTCGTGCTCAGCCGCACATCATGATGCGCGACAAAATGGAATAGACGGAGCAAGACTTCCGGATCTTGCAGGGCGGACGATTGGCGCAGAAAAACCAGGCCATCGACGACCGAAAAGTCAGTGTCGGAGACTCGCTCCCGCAGATTGCGAAAGTGCCGGGAAAGCGAAGACCACGCCGCCGGAATTTCTTCCAACAACTGGGTGGCGGTGCGATGCACCGACCGGGCGTGGCTGAAATAGATTCGCATCCAGTCGGCAGGCGCCAGTTCGTGCGCGTCATACACTCCGATGCCGCATTTGGCCGCTTGTTCCTGCGCTTCCCAGGACAGCATGTTGTCGTCGCGACCGTAACGAAAATGCAGGAAGCACCGCACCGACATCAGAAAATCGAGCGCGGGATCGAACTGTTTACGCACCGAAGATGACAGCAGCGACTTGGGATCGGGCCAGTCATGCAACTTCTCCATCGACGAGAGCAGGCTGAGCCAAAGTGCAACATTGCAATCCCGCAGGCCGCCGGGAGTGTCCTTAACGTCGGGTTCGAGATGAAAGATGGTGTTGCCAAATTTCTCGTAGCGTTTGCGCGTGACGTCGGCCAGTCGCTGTACCAGAGGCTGGGTCTCCCGAATCATCAACTTGGGGATCACTTTGTCGTGCAGCCGCCTAAACAGATCCCGATCGCCCGCAAGATAGCGGCAGTCCAGCAGAGAGATTGCAAACTCAACATTTGCGGGATCGAAGCTATCGCATTCTTGCAGAACGCGCGTAGCCGGACTCACCTTCAGGCGCAGATCCCACAAGCCCTGGGAAAAGCTACGAACCCGATCCTTAAAAGCCTCTTCGGTTTCGTGGTCGGCATGAAGAAAAAGCAAATCAATATCGGAGTGCGGAAAAAGCCAACTGCGCCCGAATCCGCCTAGAGCGACAATGGCAAACTTTTGTGGACCTTGCTCCTCTGGAGAGACGATTCCCTTCCAGAGGTGAAGAGCAATCTTTTCAACCAGCGCCGTGCGCTGTGAGATAGCAGCCCAGCCATTGCCCGTAGCAGCAAAGTCCTCCCGGATCCGCGCCGACTCTGTGGTGTAGAGGTCCCGTAGTTCGCTGCTCAATGAGCCTGCCGTGGTCATAGCGTTTGATCGGGCCGAACCTCACGCACTGAGCAGCGTTCTTGTGGCTGGGGGATGTTGAGTCGATCTATGCTCCTCGCTCTTGCCGTTTCACAGCGCATCTTCTCCGCGTTCATCATTGCGGATGCGAATGATTTCATCGATGTGCGAAAGAAAAATCTTCCCGTCACCAATCTTGCCGGTGCGAGCGGCTGCAGAAATTGCCTGCACGACTTTCTCAACCATCGGATCGGCGACGACCAACTCGAGCTTGATCTTGGGAATAAGATCGACGGTATATTCCCGGCCGCGGTAGAACTCGGTGTGTCCCTTCTGTCTGCCATGGCCGCGAGCCTCAAGTACGGTCATGCCTTCGATGCCAATCTCGTGCAGCGAATTCTTTACGCTTTCCAGCTTGGAGACTTGGATGATGGCTTCGACTCTGGTCATCGCGATTCGTATCAATCCTACGCCAAAATCTCCGAAGCTGGATTGTTAATTCTCGTTCTGTTGCAGCACGGCAGACTCGAATTTCATCGCACTCGGCGACCGGCTCACAGGTTCGTCCTCCAGACCTGCCGGTGTCCCAGCGGAAGAAATAACATATTCCGGATACGCGGAAATGCCGTGTTCATGCAAGTCCAAGCCGTAAAGCTCTCCCTCGCGCGACACCCGCAGCGTGCCGGTTGCGTTAACTAGATACATGACGGCGTAGGCAACCGCAAAAGTTGTCGTTGTAATAATCAGACTGCCAAGCGCCTGTGCAGTCAGCAACTGCGCGCCGCCACCGTAAAGCAGTCCCTTGAGTGCTGCTGAGTTGTCGGGAGCGACCGGGCCGGTCGATCCGTATTTCCCGCACGCAAACAGACCTAGCGAAACCGTTCCCCAGATGCCACACATCCCATGCACAGGCACCGCGCCGATGGGATCATCAATGCGCAGCCATTCCAGCAACTCAACGCCCACGACCACCACAACGCCAGCCACGCCCCCGAGAAGAATCGCTCCCGTCGGGCTCACCCAATAGCACGGACAAGTGATGGCCACCAGCCCGGCAAGAAATCCGTTAATCGTGAAACTCACATCCCACTTCTTGCTCGGGATGTAAGCGTAAAGCATCGCCGTCAGTCCAGCCGCGCAGGCAGCCAGAGTGGTGTTGGTTGCCACTCGGCCGATGCCTTCGAAGTCCATCGCGGAAAGCGTGCTTCCGGGATTGAAGCCGTACCAGCCGAACCACAGCAGCAGTCCACCGGTGGCAGCGATCGTCAAATCATGAGGCAGCATTGGACCGCCGCCATCGCGCTTGAATTTGCGTCCCAGCCGCGGGCCCAGAACGATGGAGCCGGCCAGCGCGATGACGCCTCCGATGGTATGCACGACTGTCGACCCGGCGAAATCGTGAAAGCCCGTGCCCAAAGAAGGAAAGAAGTGCCCTTCACTGCCCATCAAGGCCAGGAAACCATCAGGACCCCATGCCCAGTGACCGATAATCGGATAAATGAAACCAGAAACAGCGACGCTGTACAGCAAGTCGCCAACGAATCCGGTGCGTCCGATCATTGCCCCCGAAGTGATCGTCGAGCAGGTGTCGGCGAAGGCAAACTGAAAAAGCCAGAACGCCAGGAATGCAACTCCGGTGCTTTCGTAGGTTGCCGGAACGTCTTTCAGGAAAAACCAGTGGTAGCCAATGAAGCCATTGCCGTGGCTGAACATGAACGAAAAGCCAAAGGCCCAGAAGAGCAAGCCGCACAGGCAAGTATCGACGATGCATTCCATCAGGACATTCACCGTCTCCCGGGAGCGGCAGAAACCAGCCTCCAGCATGGTGAATCCGACCTGCATTCCGAACACGAGGAATGCGGCGATCAGTGTCCAAACGGTATTAATGGGATTGACGATGTCCGCGGCTTTGACTTCAGCATCGGCCGCATAGACGCGTCCAAAGAACAGGCCCGACAACACGGTGATGAAGAGCAGGGCCACGGCAACGCCGGCGGCCTTCCCGAGAAGTAACAGCTTTCCGTAGCGTTGCCATTCCGGATCTCGCAACCGGACGGCCAAACGGGAGAATCTCTCGCCTAGAGACGGTTTCTTCCGGCTCTGCGGAAAAGCACGCATCATGTCGCTCCTTGACAGGGCTATTGGGGGAACCGCATTTCACAAACACTGCTCTCGAACTGTTGTTCATCTGCGGGTAAAACTCGGCGAATCCGTGGCTACTCAGCACGACAGTAAAAGACCATTCCAGCCATCGTCCAATGCATAGTTCTTATCACATGCATCTGAAATATCTCTGCAATTTAAATTTATGGCGGGCATAAAGGAGATTTATTTGGGCTTCGCCACGCAAGAATCGGCCTGAACGATGGCGAGACCATGGCGAATTAAGCGGAAGAACAATCGGGTGATAAGGAAGATTTAGGCAGTGACCACTCTGCGAGGCACACGCCATGCAGCTCTTTATGTGACGTGGCTCCTCAGGCGATCTAATTCTGACGAGCCACGCCACGGCCTACACGCTGCACGCCCTAGCTACAAGGCCGCTACCAAATGGGCTTGCCATCTTTGTCACGGAAGACGAAAGTTTCGCTGCCGCGGGTGACTTCCCGGGCAAAAATCGTTTCCACACCTTCAAACTGCACCTTCGTGCCAACCACCGTGACTTCATCACCCTTGTTGAAAACCAGGTCGTAGGTTCGCACAAACTTCGTGCTCGCGAGGTGGACCTCAATCGTCTTGTCAGGAGCGAGCCGCAAGATCAGGTGCGAGCCCATGCCGCCGCTCATCGGACACTGACGGTCTCTTACTTCTTCCACCGTTCCTTTGAACGTGGCTTCGGCCGCCGGATCATACTTCGGAACAGTAACGCCTGGAACGGACTTCTGCCCCACGGTCGTCAAAGGTATGGTCAGGGCTAGCGCAACAACGGTGAAGATCAGAATGATTCGTGAGGTTTTCATAGCCACCTCCTGCTAGACATCCAACTTCTGAACTAAGTGTGGCCCTGTTTCGCCCACCATGCTGTGACCCCCATCACAGGGCGGTGTGAGGAAACGGCAGCTGTGAAGGGATGTGGGGAAGAAACCAAGGTGTATCATATCGGGTTGCCAGAGGCCCAATAAGAAAGAGGCCCTGGCCGTGAAAGGTCAATCATGAAGGGCGACGCAAACGTCATTGCGGTACTGAACCAGGTGTTGAAGGCGGAGCTGACGGCAATCAATCAATATTTCCTACACGCTGAAATGTGCGAGAACTGGGGCTACGAGCGGATGGCAAAGCACACCCGCGCTGAGTCCATCGAGGAGATGACCCATGCGGAAAAACTGATGGAGCGCATTCTGCTGCTCGACGGAGCTCCCAACATGACCGACTATTTCAAAATCAACATCGGCCAGACTGTTGGGGATCAACTGAAAAATGACCTCCAACTGGAGTACGACGCGGTCAAGCGCCTCAATGACGGCATCGAAACCGCCGTGAAGGCAGGAGACAACGGATCGCGCGAACTGCTGGAAAAGATCCTGAAAGATGAAGAACATCACGTCGACTGGCTGGAAGGCCAACTCCACGCCATCAGCGAAATGGGCATGGAGAACTACCTGGCGCAACAACTACACAAAGGCGAGGAAGAAAAAGACTAACTGCGCCCGGCGACAAACCCGATCTTCAAAATGCAGTCCGGGTTCGAACCAGAGCCGCCCGTGTGACCTTGCTCGCACCCACCAGTGACTCATGTCACAGCCACGTGGCCTCGCCTCACAGAAAATATCCTGGAAGGTAGGCCATGGGGAAACATGTTTAAGATCCTGCACGCTGAGTTTCTGGCGCCGGGCATTAAGCGGTTCGTGATCGAGGCGCCGCGCATTGCACACAAGCAAAAACCGGGACAATTCGTAATCCTGCGACTGTACGAGCAGGGCGAGCGCATTCCCATCACCATCGAAAGCTCCGATCCCGAGCGCGGAACGATTGGCATCGTGGTGCAGTCGATTGGCAAAACTACCCACCTGCTCAATTCGCTGAATACCGGCGATCAAATTCTGAATGTGGTTGGGCCGCTGGGGAAACCGTCGGAAATCCACAAGTTCGGCACCGTCGTCGTGATGGGCGGCGGCGTGGGTACGGCGATGGCTCTGCCGACGGTCGCGGCGCTTAAGGGCGCCGGCAATCGCGTGATCTCAATCGTCGGAGCGCGCAATAAGGAGCTAGTCATTCTGGAGCGCGAACTACGCGAGGTCAGCGATGCGCTGATGATTACGACCGACGACGGAAGCTATGCCGACAAAGGTTTCGTCACCGACAAGCTGCGGCAGTTGATCGAGAATGGCACGCGCATCGACCTGGTGCTGGCGATCGGTCCCATCCCAATGATGAGAGCGGTGGCGGAGATGACACGGAAAGAACACATCCGCACCATCGTCAGCCTGAATCCGATCATGATCGACGGCACAGGCATGTGCGGTGGCTGCCGCGTGCTGGTTGACGGAAAGAGTGAGTTCGCCTGCGTCGACGGCCCCGAGTTCGACGCGCACCGCGTGGATTTCGCCGTGCTGGTGCAGCGCAATTCCATGTACCGGACCGCTGAACAACAGTCGATGGAAGAATTTCAGTGCAAGACCAGGTCGCAGCTCGATGCCGTTCCTGCGGGCGCAGGCGCAGTCGAAGGAGGCAGCCGATGACGCAACCCACGAAACCGCCCTCGTTGAATGTTCTGCCCCTGAAAGAGCGAATGAAGATGCCCCGGCAGCACATGCTGGAGCAGCCTCCGCTGTTGCGGGCCACAAACTTCACCGAAGTGAACCTGGGCTATTCCGAGGAACTGGCACGGCAGGAAGCGTTACGCTGCCTGGAGTGCGCCAAGCCACAGTGCACGACTGATTGTCCAGTAGGCGTCAAGGTGAAAGACTTTGTGCAGTTAATCGTGGCTGGCGATTTCCTGGGCGCGGCCGCTAAAATCCGCGAAGACAACGTGCTACCAGCCATCACCGGACGCGTTTGCCCGCAGGAAGATCACTGCGAAGGCGGCTGCCTGATGGGCAAGAAAGTTCAGCCGCTGGGGATTGGATATCTCGAACGCTTCGTTGCTGACTATGAACAGCGCCATCTGGATATCGGCGATCTGCCTAAAGCCCCATCCACGGGAAAGAAGGTTGCCATCGTAGGCAGCGGTCCGTCCGGTCTGACTGCGGCGGGCGATCTCATCCAAAAGGGGCACCAGGTCCACGTATTCGAGGCGCTGCACACGCCTGGCGGCGTTCTGGTATACGGCATCCCGGAGTTCCGTTTGCCCAAGCAAATCATCCGCGAGCAGATTGATTACATGCGCGCCATGGGTGTGGAATTTGAAACGGACGTGGTTGTCGGAAAGACCGTCACCCTCGACGAACTGCTCGAAGAAGAGGGTTACGACGCCGTGTTCATCGGGACGGGCGCGGGCTTGCCGCAGTTCATGAATATCCCCGGAGAACACTTGAACGGCGTTTATTCGGCCAACGAGTTCCTGACTCGAATTAACCTGATGCACGCTTATGAGTTCCCCAGATATGACGAGCCGATGCTCGATCTTCACGGCAAGAATGTAGCCGTGATTGGCGGGGGCAACACGGCGCTGGATGCCATCCGCTCGGCGTTGCGTTTGGGCGCAAGCAAGGCCTACGTCATTTATCGCCGCAGCGAGGCTGAGATGCCGGCGCGCAAGGAAGAGGTGAAGCATGCCCAGCAGGAAGGTATCGAGTTTCGCGTGCTGACTAATCCAATTGAGTTTCTGTCGGAGGGCAATGGCTGGCTGAATGCGGTGCGCTGCATGCGCATGGAACTGGGCGAAGCGGATGCCTCCGGGCGCAGGCGTCCGGTCCCGGTCGAGGGCTCGGCGTTCGACCTCCCGTTGTCAGTGGCCGTAATCGCCATTGGTACAGGCGCAAATCCGCTGATCCAAAGCACCACGCGCGGTCTGAACACAAATAAGCGGAATTACATCGAAGCCGACGTAATGACGCAACGTACGTCGCGTAAAGGAGTTTTTGCGGGCGGCGACATTGTCACCGGAAGTGCCACCGTGATTTTAGCCATGGGAGCGGGACGGCGCGCGGCGAAATCGATCCACGAATATCTTTCCACAGGGAAATGGTAAGGCTCGACGTGACGCGCCTCACGATGACTGTTGCTTAAGATCACCGCCTCAGTGGCGGAAAGATCTTTTAATTGAGACTAACCGGATGCGCGGCGGCCGTGGCAACACGAATCTCGCGCCAAGGAGTGAGCCAATGAAAGACCAGGATCTTCTAAAGTGTCCGTTACTCCGGGGACTCGACCCGATGCACCGGGCCCAACTTATTGGCCTGATAAATGACAGTGGCGTCCGCAAAGAGCTTGAGCAGTGTTTAGCTGAACACACAAAGACCGCAGAGTCATCAGGGGAGCCGGCGGCGGCCTGTGTCCCCGGAAGGCAGCCTGGGGATTTCGACAAGCAAGTTCACAGCTGGAACCCGCAACGCTCCCCCTGGAACCGAAGTCTCAAGGAGTAAACCCGAGCACGGAAGATAAGGAAACAGTAAGCCTTCCGGCGCTCGTGTGATCCATATCACAAACAGTTGTGCTGTCTGTCATAGCCGGAATAGCGGTCGAAAGTCGATGATGGCAGTAGTCAAGGAGGGGCGCCGATGATGCTAGCGTATCGACTTCTCCGGTTAGTTGAGAACCACTCTGAGGCCTTGGCGGCAGGGCTCCTCGAAAAGACACAAAACTCCCCATTGCTCCCCGGATACCGCAACGTCCCACCCGGGGAACTCGAGCAGCGGGTATACGAAATCTATCGTCACCTGGCAGACTGGCTTCTGGGCAAGAGCGAGTTGGACGTCGAAAAGCGCTACACGGAAATTGGCACTAAGCGCGCCCGGCAAAACGTGCCTCTGAGCCAGCTTATCTGGGCGATTATCCTGACCAAGAAAAACCTTTGGGACTTCCTCAAAAAAGAGGCGGTTCTGGATCGTCCCGCAGAGATCTCCGGCGAACTCGAGGTTGAGGAATTGCTAGATCAATTCTTTGACCACGCGATCTTTTACGCGGCAGTCGGTTATGAGCGAACCTGCGTGTCTGAGCCGCTGCGCAAGGTGAGAGCAGCTGGGTAGGAGAGAGAAGAATGCCCTGGGAACTTGAGTACGAGAAGAAGTTGCGGACGGCCGACGAGGCGCTGGGCTGTGTTCAATCGGGGATGCGTGTCTACATTCAGCCTGGGTGCGCCGAGCCTGAGACCCTGGTAGAGGCCCTGATGCGCCGCGCTCCTGATGTGCAGGACGTGGAAATCGTTCACATGATGACCATGGGACCGGCTCCATACGTGGCTTCCGAGATGGCTGGGCACTTCCGGCATAATGCAATGTTTATCGGCCCCAATGTGCGCCAGGCCATTAACGAAGGCCGGGCCGACTACACGCCCATCTACCTGAGTGAAATTGAAGAACTGTTCGAGAGCGGGGCCATGCCGATCGATGTGGCGCTGCTGCAACTGTCGCCGCCCGATCCACACGGCTTCTGCAGCTTCGGCGTAGGCGTGGACACGACGCTCACGGCGGCCAGATGTGCCCGCTACGTGGTTGCGCAGATCAATGATCAGATGCCCCGCACCTACGGAGACAGCTTCGTCCATGTGACTGATCTGGATGCTATCGTGGATTCCTCCCGGCCTCTGTGCGCCATGAAGCAACCAGAGATCACCGACATGCATAGGGCCATCGCCCGCAACGTCGCAGATTTGATTGAGGACGGAGCCGTGCTGCAGACCGGCATCGGTGGAATTCCGGATGCCGTGCTGCCATTTCTGATGGATCGCAAGGATCTCGCAATTCACAGCGAACTGGTTTCCAACGGCGTCATCCCTTTGATCGAAGCCGGCGTGATCACAGGCGCGCGCAAGAATTTCAAGCCGCGGAAGATCATTCTGGGATTTGCCATTGGCACGAAGCCATTGTTCGATTTCGTGGACAATAATCCCATTTTCGAGTTCCATCCCACGGCCTATACCAACGACCCGACACTGATTGCCCGCAACGACAACATGGTGGCGATCAACTCCGCGCTCCAGATCGATCTCACTGGCCAGGTCTGCTCCGATTCGATCGGAAGCCAATTCTATAGCGGCATCGGCGGACAAGTGGACTTCCTGCGCGGCGCCGCGCGATCCAAGGGTGGCAAGTCGATTATCGCCATTTCATCGATCGCCAAAGACGGGACGATCTCCCGCATCGTGCCCATGCTGAGCCCCGGCGCAGGCGTGGTTACGTCACGCGGCCTCATCCGCTACGTCGTCACTGAATACGGTGTGGCGTACTTGCACGGCAAGACCATCCAGCAACGAACGCAGGCCCTGATTGACATTGCGCATCCCAAGTTTCGCGAAGAACTTTATCAATTTTGCGAGAAAACCAAATGGCTGCAGCGTCCTTTAGCTGCGCAGACAGCGGCAACGAGGTGAACCATGGCAGGACAAGCGCGCGGTAAAGTCACGGTCGATGTCGAGGAATGCAAGGGATGCGGGTTGTGCGTCGAGTCCTGTCCGCCCAAGTGTCTGGAACTGGCGCCGGAGTTGAGTCCTTACGGGGTTCATCCGGCGCGCTACACCGGACACGATTGCACCGGATGTGGAATCTGTTTTTATTGCTGCCCGGAGCCAGGAGCGATTACGGTCTACCGCATAAAGGCGAAGGGAAAGGCGTTTGCGGCGGTGCAAGGAGGCGAACATGCGGCAGCTCTGTAAAGGAAATGTAGCTATAGTCAAGGGCGCAATCCTCGCCGGATGCCGCGGGTATTACGGATATCCAATTACGCCAGCCAGCGAAATCGCTGAGGCTGCCGCACTCTACTTTCCGCAGGTAGGCGGGACTTTTCTACAAGCGGAGAGTGAAGTCGCCGCCATCAATATGGTTTACGGCGCAGCGGCGGCGGGGGTTCGCGTCATGACTGCATCGTCAGGGCCCGGCTTAAGCCTGATGCAGGAAGGTATGTCGTACCTCGCCGGCGCGGAACTGCCGTGCGTGATCGTCGACGTGATGCGCGGCGGACCGGGCTTAGGCAACATCGCCCCCGAACAAAGCGACTATTTCGCTATGGTGAAAGGCGGCGGCCACGGCAACTACCGCAATATCGTGCTCGCGCCTGCATCGGTACAGGAGATGGCCGACCTCACCATGCTGGCGTTCGATCTCGCCGACAAATACCGTAATCCTACTGTCGTTCTGGCTGATGGCTTCATTGGCCAAATGATGGAGCCGCTCGATCTGGAATATCGCGAGATTCAACCACCCGAAAAAATCTGGGCTGTGAAGGGTACGCCTGAGACGCGTGCCAACCTGGTCAGTTCGATCTATCTCGAAACCGACGAATTGGAAGAGCACCAGCGCCGAATGGAAGCCAAATATATCCGCGCGCAGGAGGCCGAGCCGCGCTGCGAGCTCTACCACACCGACGACGCCGACATCTTGCTGGTCGGATACGGCATTGTATCCCGCGTGTTATTGTCCACGGTCGAAGCGCTGCGCAAGGACGGCGTGAAAGCGGGCCTGTTCCGGCCCATCACGCTGTGGCCTTATCCTTCGAAAGCACTGGCGAAAGCAGCGGCGAAGGTGGAAAAAGTGTTGGTCGTCGAGTTAAGCAACGGACAAATGGTAGAAGATGTGCGCCTGGCGCTGAACCGCAAAGTACGGGTGGAGTTCTACGGGCGGGTAGGCGGCAACGTGCCCTCGGTCGCAGAACTGCAGCAACAAGTCATGGAACGCATGGCCGTAACAGTGTGAGGACAACGAAAATGGCAAACGAAAGCGTGATCAGCGTGGATCCTGAAATTAAGTCCGAAGCCAGCCCCGATGTTGAACCCAATCACACTGACGAATACGAAGCCGTCTACTCCCGGTCACCGCTGTTCTATGACCTGTACGAGCGCAAATCAGAACTGAAGCACCAGACCCACTACTGTCCCGGCTGCGGGCACGGAGTGGCACACAAACTGATTGCCGAAGCCTTGCAGGAACTCGGGTTGCAGGATAAGACGATCTTCGTCAGTCCGGTCGGATGCTCGGTATTCGCCTACTATTATTTCGACGTGGGCAACGTACAAGTGGCGCACGGCCGCGCACCCGCTTCGGCCACGGGAATCAAACGATCGTGCCCAGACAAGATCGTCATTTCCTACCAAGGAGACGGCGACCTCGCGGCAATCGGGACCGCTGAGATCGTGCACGCCGCCAATCGCGGAGAAAAGATCACTGTCTTTTTCGTCAACAACGGAATCTACGGCATGACGGGCGGGCAGATGGCGCCCACCACGCTGGTCGGGCAGAAAAGCACAACGTCCCCCTGGGGACGGCGGCCGTCGAATGAAGGCTTTCCGCTTCATATGGCGGAACTTCTCGCGACGCTCGAAGCGCCCGCATACATCGAACGCGTGGCCCTTTCGGACAACAAAAACATCATGAAAGCGCGGCGGGCGATCCGCAAAGCGCTTGAGATCCAGCGTGATGGCGCCGGGTTCTCATTCGTCGAAATTCTTTCTCCGTGTCCAACCATCTGGGGTAAAGACCCGGTAGAAGCGCGGCGCTGGGTTCTCGAGAAGATGACGCCAACCTTTCCGCTGAATGTTTTCCGCGACCGCCGGCCGGAAATGCCCACAGGCAACGAGCCGCCTCAACGTCCGGTCGCCGATGTGCTTGAGATCACTCCAAAAGCGGAGACGCGCGACAAACCGAAACACGCCCATCACTTCAAAGACGTGAAGATCAAGATTGCCGGCTTCGGCGGACAGGGCGTGCTCCTGCTGGGCCAACTCCTTATCGAAATGGGCATGCGCGAAGCGCTGGAAGTGAGCTGGCTGCCCTCGTATGGGCCCGAAATGCGTTCGGGCAGCGCGCACTGCCACGTGTGCTTGTCCAAAGAACGGATCGGGTCGCCCCTGGTCTCCCACCCCGATGTGCTGGTGGCCATGAATGAGTTCTCGCTGCGCAAGTTTGCTCACGAGGTCGCAAACGGTGGGATCATCCTTTACAGCGGCGCCAGCCTCCCTGCCGACTTTGCCGCGCCGGGGGTGCAGGTGTTCGCGATTCCAGCGGCGGAGATCGCCGACAGACTCGGTTCGACCAAGGCAGCAAACATCGTAATGTTGGGTGCGCTACTGGAAGAGACCGAGTGTCTCTCACCGGGAACTGCATTCAGCGTGCTCGAAGACAAGGTGAAAAAACTGGATCTGCTGGAAGTGGACCGCAAAGCCCTCACTGCGGGCCGATTGTTTATCGACGATCAGGCGCACATTGGCGCCGTCAGTCAGCCGGACGGCTTCGCTTAGCATCGTAGGAAGCCGGCCTCAGTAATCTTTCGAGGCCGGTTTTCTCATCCAACCGTAACGTGCTCGTGAACGCTTTCCTCTGTCGCCGCACCTTCCGCGCCCGGTTTATCGAAGTTGGGGCTAGAAGACGGGTCAACGTCAGAGGTTACAGCGTATGGGTAGTGACGTCTGGCCGGATGTTCCGCCGGGGAGTGCTCCATTATTACAGCCACCACCAGCAGGATCCCAATGGTGCCAAAGATGATCAGAGCGAGCAAAGCCATTATTAGGATTGGCATAACTCCACCTCGCTAGCCTGATTGTCTCTCTGGGTGGTAACGGGCGCGGTGACCCCAGTCACCTGTTCACGTGACCTCGGGATCACCGTGGGTTCCTGAAAACAGGCCAAACTAACAGCAAAAATCACGATTAAGGGTGATCTGCATCACTGCGCCCTCTCACCGCCAACGTTGAAACTCTCCATAGGCGGCGATAGCGCTGCTGAGTTCTCATACACCCAGTTTGTTGAAGGAGTGAATTAGTGGTTACTTTCGCAACATCCGCAGGACCGCGAAAAGGGCTGCTAACTCCGCCCAGTTGCAAAACTTTACAAGGAGAAAATGAAATCATGAAGACGACGAAGCTGGTGATGCTGGTAATGACTATTGCGGTAGCCCTTTTCATCCTGATCCCCAATCTGTCCTGGGCCGCCGATGACGGAGCCACGCTCTACAAAGCAAAATGCGCAGCCTGCCACGGCGCGGATGCAGCGGGCAAACCCGCAGCCAAGATTCCCAGCCTGGTGTCCGACGAGTTAAAGAAAGCCTCCGATGACGAGTTTGCCAAGGACGTCACCGAGAAGCCGAAGCACCCCGCTACCATCAAGAGCCTGACCCCTGATCAGGTGAAGATGGTTGTCACCTACATTCGCACCTTGCAGAAGTAAGCATTGGCTGTTCCGATTAGCGCACTGCCGCTGCCGTGCGACAGATTGCCGGGCAGCGGTGAAGAAGGCGGCAGGACGAGTATGAAGATGTCCGGCTCAATCCGGCGGACCGAACAGAAAATCGGCCCATCTGTCGCGAACCGGAAATCTCCTCCTCTGTTCGCCTTCCAAGATGGAACAGCCCTCCCGGGTCCGGGTGCACACCTCTCCGGACCCGGTTTTTTCTTCGCAGTCGGTTTGCCGAAGGTGTTCTGTAAGGTTCCCAAGCCTTTTCCGTTACCACGTTCGTTTACTTCGTACTTTATTCCACTGGAACGGAGATCGCGTTTGGGAGCGAGGAGCAATGTCCATGAGCAAGGCCCTGCTTTATGACGCTACGATGTGCATCGGTTGTAAACAGTGTGAAGGTGCCTGCGCACAACAGAACAAGCTGCCCTATGACGACAAAGTGGCCGCGGAGTCGGTGCAATCGGAGCATAAATACACCGTCGTTTTGACCAAGGACGACAAATTCATGCGTCGGCTGTGCATGCACTGTGAGCATCCCGCCTGCGCGTCGGTTTGTCCGGTTGGAGCCTTCCATAAAACCAAGGAAGGTCCGGTCGTATACGACGTCTGGAAGTGTATTGGCTGCCGGTATTGTATGGTGGCGTGCCCGTTTGCCCAGCCGAAGTACGAGTGGCACTCGCTGAACCCTCGCGTTCGCAAATGCATTATGTGCCCCGATCGCGTGCTCGCCGGCAAACAGACGGCGTGCGCCGAGATCTGTCCAACGGGCGCCACCAAGTTCGGCGACCGCGACGACCTAATTAAGGAAGCGCAGGACCGTATGCGTCAAAATCCATCCACCTACCAGCCTCGTATTTATGGACTTCACGAGGTTGGAGGAACCTGCGTCCTCATTCTTTCCAGCGTCAACGCTGAAGAGTACGGTTATCCCGCTTCCGCAAAACTCGGCACTACGCCAATGCCGGAATACACCGGGCGCGTGATGGAGAAAGTCCCAGACTTCATTCCCGTGTGGTCATTGGTCTTGGGAGGCATTTATTGGATTTCGCATCGCCGCGAAGAAGTAGCCGCCGCGGAAGCAGAAGATAAAAACGGGAGCAAGCAATGAAGATCAAGCTGACCTTCTGGAGAATTGTATTCCTGGTGATCATGGTCCTGGGCGTGTATTCCGCCTTCATTCGCTATTTTTACGGGTTGGGCGCAGTTTCAAACATGAGCGATCAGTTTCCCTGGGGACTCTGGATCGGCTTCGACTGCCTGTGTGGGGTCATGCTGGCGGCGGGCGGCTTCTGCATCGTCGGTGCAGTTTACTTGTTCAACGTGGAGCGACTGCACAGCGTGGTGCGCCCTGCGGTGTTAACCGCGTTTCTGGGCTATTTGCTTTTCATTGTTGGGTTGCTGTTCGATCTTGGCCGTCCGTGGTACATCTGGCATCAGCTCATCTACATGAACCCGCATTCGGTCATGTTCGAGGTGGGTATGTGCGTGATGGCCTACACCACCGTGCTCTTCTTCGAATTTCTTCCCAACGTGCTGGAGCGCTTCAAGCTGAAGACTCCCATCAAGTGGATTAAGAAAATCTACGCCGTGCTGGTCGTCCTGGGCATTCTGCTTTCTACGCTGCACCAGAGTTCACTTGGATCACTCTACCTGATCATGCCCAGCAAGCTGCATCCCTTCTGGTACACGCCGGCGCTGCCTTTTCTTTTCTTCGGGTCGGCGATTGCGGTTGGCTTGGCCATGACGATCTTCGAGTCCACGCAGAGCGCGAAAGCCTTCGGCCGCCATCTTGAACTGCCGGTTCTGGTCGAACTCGGTGGAGCGTTGCTGGTTGCTCTGTGGGTTAATGCCCTGCTGCGCTTTGAAGATTACTTTCACCGCGGCATGTTGCGCCAAATCATCAAGCCCAGCTACGAAGCATATTTTCTGTGGCTCGAATTGATGCTGGCATTTGTAATTCCGATTGCCATGCTCAGCTTTAAGAAGGTCCGGCTGTCGCCAAACGGCTTGTATCTGGCCTCCATCATCAGTCTGCTCGGATTCATTACCAACCGGCTCAATGTCAGCCTCACCGGCTTCGAGACGTACGTCGGACATCACTACCTGCCAAAGTGGACGGAGTTCTCCGTGACCCTGATGATTATCGCGATGGGCTTCGCCCTTTTCGGATTGGCAGTGAAATACCTGCCCATCTATCCCGAAGAAGAACCTGCGGTAGAGCAACGTGTCAGGACGGAAACCCTTCCGGCAGTTGCTACAGCGGTATTAGGCCATGCGGGAGATTGAGCCAACTCGCGATGCGCTGGGATGGAAGCGGTTGACGAACAGTATCAGCGCGAAGTTGATTGGGTCTCTGTTAACAGTCATGGTCGTGATCTTCGGGTTGCTCGGATATTTGAATATCCGATTGCATCGCCAGCACCTGGAAGCAGCTACCCTAGCCAGCGCCGAGCGCGTCAGCGATGTAATCAAGCGCAGCACCACCTACTACATGCTGCGCAACGATCGCGAGGGACTCTACCACTCCATTCAAACCATCGCCGACGAACCCGGCATGATCAAGGTTCGAATCCTTGATCAAGAGGGGACGATCAGCTACTCGACTGATCCGGCAGAAGTCAGCCACGTCCTCGATAAAACTGCGGAGGCCTGCTACGGCTGCCACACTCAATCGCAGCCGCTCGCGCGGCTGAATCGCCCTGACCGTTTTCGCATTTACCGCAACGGCGGCGGGCACCGGGTGCTCGGAATTATCACTCCCATTGAGAATCAACCTGCTTGCTCGAATGCCGCCTGCCATGCGCATCCCGACAACCAGCAAGTTCTGGGCGTGCTCGACGTAAATCTTTCACTCGCCAAAACGGATGTGCAACTCGCGGACAGCAGCGCCCGCATGCTCGCTTACACCACCGGGGCGATGCTGATTGTGGCGGCACTGAGTTGGTTGTTCGTGTGGCGCGTGGTCGGCAAGCCCATCAAGGCGCTCAAGGATGGGACGGAACATCTTTCTCTGGGAGAACTTGGTTACCAAATCGAGGCCCGATCCAAGGACGAAGTGGGTGAGCTAGCTCATTCTTTCAACGGTATGAGCCTGCAGCTGCGCGCAGCCAACGAGGAAATCGTCACCTGGGCAAAGACGCTCGAAGAGCGGGTCGAACAAAAGACGAGCGAACTCAAGCGCGCCCATGATCACGTGCTGCACGTGGAAAAAATGGCTTCCATCGGGAAGATGGCGGCGGTTGTAGCGCACGAGGTGAACAACCCGCTCTCCGGGATTCTGACCTACGCCAAGCTGCTGCGGAAATGGGTAGCGTCGGGCCGGGCCGAACATGAAAAACGCGAAGACACTATGCAATGTCTCGACCTGATTGCGGCGGAAAGCCGGCGCTGCGGCGATCTGGTCAAGAACCTGCTCACTCTTTCGCGCACCGCGCCCATGAATGTGCAGTCTACCGACCTGCATGCCGTGATTGATCGTTGCCTCCTATTGGTGCGCCATCAATTCGAACTGTTTGGTATTCAGTTGCAGGTAAACCTTGCAGACAATCTGCCGCGCGTTCCCTGCGATCCTGCGCAGATGGAGCAAGTCTTCCTAGCACTGATCATGAATGCAATCGATGCCATGCCAAAAGGCGGAAATCTTTGGATCGCGACGCGGCTGAGCCCCGATGAAACTGAAATCAATATCCAAGTGCGCGACGACGGAGCCGGCATCGCTCCCGATATTCTGCGGCAGATCTTCGAACCATTTCTGACCACGAAAGAAACTGGGCACGGAGTCGGGCTGGGCCTGGCCATTAGTCGCGGCATTGTGGAGCGGCATAACGGCCGGATCGAAGTCGAGTCCGAGTTGGGCCGGGGTACAACCTTCACCGTCACTCTGCCGGCTCAAGAGAAAGACGCTTCGCTGGCAGCGGTTGGCGACCGGGATGTCGTGATGAAGTGAGGTGATTGAAGTGAGCATACAAGGAAAACTGCTGATTGTGGACGACGAACTGAGCGTGCGTGACTCGCTCGCGAAATGGTTTCGTGAAGAAGGCTACGACGTAACTGCGGTTGAAAACGCGAGCGACGCCCTTACGCGCTTGGCGGAGCAACGCTGGGATGCTGCCCTCGTCGACATCAAGATGCACGGCACTGATGGAATCGAATTGCAGCGCCGCATGCACGAAGCCGATCCCGAACTGGTTGTCATCATCATGACCGGTTATGCCTCGGTCGAGACTGCGGTCGCGGCCCTGAAGAATGGCGCCTACGACTACGTAACCAAGCCGCTCGACCCGGACGAGATCGCGCATTTGGTGAAGAACGCGCTCGCCCATAAACGCACGGTACAAGAGAACGTTCTGTTGCGCGAGACGGTTGCGGAAGTGGCGCGTCCGGGAGAACTGATTGGGCAAAGCAGCCCCATGCGCAAGATCTTCGACGCCATCGAAACGGTCGGTCCTACGGATGCAACTGTTCTGGTCACGGGCGAAAGCGGCACTGGGAAGGAACTCGTGGCGCGTGCGATCCATCAAGCCAGCTCGCGAAGATTTCATCCGCTGGTCGTCATTCACTGCGGTGCCCTGACTGAGACGCTGCTCGAAAGCGAACTCTTCGGACATGAGAAAGGCGCGTTCACCGGCGCGCAATATCGCAAGAAAGGCAAATTCGAAATCGCCGAAGGTGGAACGGTATTCCTCGATGAAATCGGCGACATTACTCTCAAAACCCAAACCGACTTGCTGCGCGTGCTGCAGGAACGCGAAATCAACCGCGTGGGCGGCAATCAAGTCATCAAGGTAGACTTCCGCTGCATCGCCGCTACTAATAAAGCCCTCGAGGAGCTAATCGAAGAGGGAAAGTTCCGGCCCGACCTTTTTTATCGGCTTAATGTCTTCCGCATCGAACTGCCGCCACTGCGCGACCGCCGCGAGGATATCCCTCCGCTGGTCGATCACTTCGTTCGCAAGTTTTCTCTGGCCATGAACAAACGCATCGCGCGGGTTTCGCCGGAGGCTATGAACCAATTGCAGCAGCAGCCGTGGCTTGGCAACGTTCGCGAACTGGAAAACGCGGTCGAGCGCGCCATGGTTGTGGGAACGGAGCCGGAATTACACGAACAGGACTTCATCTTCAAGCCGCAAAGCGTGTCTGTCTCCAGCGGCTCTGGCAAGAAGCTGGAAGAAATGGAGCGCGCCCACATCCTGCGCGTGGTAGAAGAGTGTGGAGGCAATCAGAGCCACGCCGCCGAGATACTCGACATCGACCGGGTCACTCTCTATCACAAACTGAAGAAGTATGGCTGGACCCGCACACCCGCTGAACCGATGAAGCTGACGCGATAAGGCTGCGCGCGATGAAGCTGCTGCAAATCTTGCCGATCGGGAACGTGGATGACGGGTTGCTGAACGATCTGCGGCCCGCCATCGAAGAAACTTTTCGCGTTCCCTGTAAAGTGCTGCCGGTCCGGCTGGATCCCGAATTCGCGTTCCATGGTGAGCGCCAGCAATACCACTCGTCGGAAATCCTCCACCGCATGCAAAGCTTTCTTACCGCGGAGTCGTGGCGAATGCTGGGCATCAGCGCTGTTGATCTCTATATCCCGATTCTTACATTCGTTTTCGGCGAGGCGCAAATGGGTGGGCCATGCGCCGTGGTCTCAGCTCACCGACTGCGGCAGGAGTTCTACGGCCTTCCGCCCGACCGCGAACTGTTTCGCCAGCGCGTAACCAAAGAAGCGGTCCATGAGTTGGGACACACTCTGAACTTGACTCACTGCGAGGACTACCGCTGCGTGATGGCATCGTCCCACGCCGTAGAATGGATCGACCTCAAAGATGGCGCATTGTGCAGCGCCTGCCGGACCGTAACCACGCCGATGATGCAGGTCCAATCGCCGCAGAACTTCTGAACACCTTGGCGGTCGATCCTAGGAAGCCTTGAAAGCGGATTTGGGCGGCGCGCAAATGGATTGAAACCAGCGGCTGATATATACCTGAGAGTGGGCTTCGCCACAGAAATGCCTGGCGGTGGGACTATTGGCGGCAGTCAGATCCCACTTGATGACGGCCAGCTTCTGATCTCCGCACTCGATCACAAACCAATGGATCGGATTGTCACTGACGATCCCGCAAATCTCGCATTGGAATTCCTTCAGACTGGACATGCTTTCTCCGTTGAGCGGTGGCTCGGCAAAGCTAGTATAGCGGCAAGTCGTCTGGCGAACATCGTCGGGTGGCCTCGCGGATGCACGAAGCAGTTAAGAGATCCTTCGTTGGGAGCCCCTTCGCCAGCGGAGGCCGGGTTTCCTCACGACGACGCCTTATCATGCTAGTGGCGGTCTGGGCTCGAAAGCCCTGGAGGCTCGTCCGTAGTGGCCCTTAGGCAGCGTGAAGAGAATGATTACGGTAATGAGGGCCAGGATCGCGAGGATGAAGATGCTACCTTCGGGGCCGGTGGTTCCACCGCTGAATATCGGCTTCCCTACCGGGTGAGTGCCAAACAGATGATGCTGGATCATGAGTCCGCTGTCGGGAACGCCATAGAGAAAGGATTGGCCCCAATCCCACGAGGTGTGGAGACCGATGGCCCACCAGAGCGAGCCGGTGCGCCAGAGGCTCAAACAGAAGACCATGGAGGCCAGGCCGGCGGAGAGCAACCCAATAGGAGATTCTCCAGGATTGCTTTTGTGCCCGAGGCCGAAGAGCAAGGACAGGATGACGGCCGAGGTCCAGAAGCCCAAGGCTGCGCTGTGGCGCGTCTTTAAGGCCCACTGGTAAAAACCCGCGAGCCCGCGGCTGAGCGTGTACAGGATATAGCCGCGCGTCAGGTACTCCTCGAGCAAACCGACCAGGAAAAAGCCGAGCAGCCAGATGGCTCCGTAGCGAAGAACCTCGCGGCCAAATACCAGGCGGCCGTCGAAGACCAGCAGTCCGCTCTTCCAGAGGGTCAAGATGAGCAGCGATAGACAGACAATTCCCCAAGCCATGCCAGCGAAGAAATGCTGTAGCATGCGGCTGTCGCCAAAGCCATAGACGGAGTTGGGGCGGCGCTCGATCTTCGACATGATCCAGGTTACGAGAACGGTTATCAGGAACGGGATCAGCTCGGCGATGTACCCGAAGCTCGGAGATATCTCGGTTGGGACGTTAGTCTTTGGAGGGGGTGGATAAAGCTTTTGTCCGATACGGTTTGCGCAGAAGGCTATGGCCGCGAAGATAGCGACGAAGATCAGCAGGCTCCAGCCCGCTCGCAGGCCGTCTTTGCCGATGAATATCTTGTGGAGAGACGATGGTTGTGCAGGTGGGATTGGTTCGACGGAAGTCAGGGCTGCCTTGTTGACGGGCTGGCCGCTAGTCTCATTGCTCAAGGGTTTTCTCGCGTGGCAACAGTATATACGTGGTCTCGAATTCGCTGATTCACCCGAAAACACCGGCCGCCCGGTGTCCGTGGCTTTTCGCCTTGGATCCGGGCGGCTCGGTGTTCCAGCGGTCCTCGGCGAGGCTCCTCCACCCCGCCTGGCCCGCGAGTCGGCCTATGACAGGAAGAACTCTTTCGCCAGCGGCAGCCATTCCTGGTCGGGAATCTGCGCCGTGATGTTATCCACAGCCACTCCTCCGTCCTGGGCCAGGGCGCCCAGCGGCGTGGGCATGTGTCGTTGCAGGCGGCTTGCGGACTCCTCCGTCCACCAGCGCGCCAGTGGGCCAGCCAACAGGTTGCGGAAGCTGGTCTTGGCGTCGGGGGCTTGCACGGTGAGCAACCAGCCGTCGCCGTAGGGATCGCTGAGGGCGAGCTTCGCATCCTTCGTGATCGCCGGGTTGATGTCAGACACCGTCCCCTCGATCGGCGAAACCATGTCGACAGCGCAGCCATCACGATGGATTGTACACATCTTCTGGCCTTGGCGAATCCATTGCCCGCGTTGCGGCAGCGTGATGCTCTCCACCTTGCCGGTCAGCTTGGAGGCGAAATCGTCCATGCCGACTCGCACCAGGCTGGGGCTCTCGCTCAATGCCCAGGTGTGCCCGGGATGGTAGCGCAGATTTTCCGGCACCGCGAAGCCGCCGACCAGGGCTGGCTTCAGCCGGGCTACGACGTCTTCCTTGGCTGGGGCAACCTGCAATACCGGTTGCACAGCGGCGTGGCGACTGCGGAAATGATCAATTAGAAGGAAAGCTGCGAATGTGAAGAGAACCAGTAGGACTGTCATAAGTCACCTCGTCGTTGCTTTTTGTGGAGGGCCGTCTTGCGAGCCACTCACACTTTTCTAAAGGCAATCGCTGGGCCATGTCGCAGGCGGATTGCGCGGAGCGCCACGAGCGTTGGATCTCGTTGTAAATAAAGCAGATAGGAAAGCAAAAACCCCGAGTAGCGGATCATCGTGAGGAAATTGTTAACAACACTTTGATAGAAAACGCAACACATCAAAGCTCGTGTCTTCAGCGTCCCGGGTGTCCTGCCAGAATGATGGTTTGCAATCAGGTGTTTACGGGTCAGTAGCGGAACGATGAATCTCGCAACAGCGAGAGCTGCAGAATGCAACAGTCAAGTCTGAAACCGGAGGGAGGGCTCTAGCAGAAAACTGAGAACCGAGAACTTGCAACTGAAAACAGGTTTTTCGCCGTCCAGCTTGTACAGGGAGCGGGTCAATTACTCCGGCGAGTACTGCACCTGTAGTTCGGCGTCGGCTGGGCTCGCCGTGGCGGTTAAGGCGGTGGCTCCGTACTCCAGTCCTTTTTCGAAGGCCCTCAGGTTCAGCTCTCGAAAGCTTGGCGGAACGGAATCGGCGACTGCTTTGCGCACAGCTTCAGGATCGAGCAAGTGTGTGACGGCGGTGAAGAATCCCACCATCACCGAGTTTTGCACCATGCGCTTACCGAGCACTTCGGCGATGCGCGTGGCTGGGATGCTATAAACTTGGATCTCCTTATCGAGATCGGACACCCGCACCAGATCCTGCTCGACGATCAGAATGCCGCCGTCTTTCAAGTCGTGTCCAAAGCGCGTATAGGCCTCTTGCGATGTCACGACGAGAATGTCCGGCTGCGTGACGTAGGGATACAGCACGGGGGAATCGGAAAGCACGAGTTGCGCGCTACATGCCCCACCCCGGGCTTCCGGACCGAAGTTCTGAGTCATGGTGGCAAACGCGCCTTGGTAAATCGAGGCAGCCTTGCCCAGGACAATGGCCGAGAGAATCACTCCCTGCCCGCCGAAGCCTGCGAGACGAATTTCCGTTAGCTGCATACCATCTCCGCTTGTTCCACGAAGCGCTCGCCCAGCGAGTGAGCGTACTGCGCTCGCATCAAGGTTTGGTAGTCGGGGCGGTCGCGGTCTACGAATTTGCCCACCACGATCTCTCCGGTCATAGTCAGGCCGACTTCACTGGTCGGAGCCCCGTGCCGGACTTTGCTTTTCTCTTTGTAATATTTCATCGTGTCGAGCCCGTCGCCCAGCTTGTTGCGGCGCTGATAAAGGGTGGGGCACGGCGAGATCACTTCGATGAAAGAGAACCCTTTTTTCTGGAAGGCTTCGCTGATAGCGCGCGCCAGTTGCCGCACATGGAACGTGGTCCAGCGTGCCACATAAACCGCGCCGGCCGCCTCGACCAGATGCGGCAAATTGAACGACGGCTCAAACACGCCATAGGGATTCGTCGAGGTAATCGAGTCATCCGGGGTGGTAGGCGCAGTCTGGCCGCCGGTCATCGCGTAAATCAGGTTGTTCACGCAGATAACTTTGAGATCGATGTTGCGGCGCGCGGCGTGAATCAGATGATTGCCCCCGATCGCCGATAGATCGCCATCGCCGGAATACACGACCACGTTCAGCTTCGGGTTTGCCAGCTTCAATCCAGTGGCGAATGGGATGGCGCGGCCGTGCGTGGTATGAAACGAATCCAGCTTGACGTAGCCAGCCACGCGGCCCGTGCAGCCGATGCCAGAGACCAGAGCCAACGACTGCAAATCGATTTTCGATTCGATGAGCGCTCGGGCAAAAGAATTTACCGTCGTGCCAATTCCGCACCCAGGACACCAGATGTGCGGCATACGATCGCTTCGCAAGAACGGCTCGACCGGGTTTACTGTTGGATTACCAAGATCGTTATTATCAAGATCGTTGATCAAGCTGTTTGGCATCGGCTGGCCTCCACGATTACTTTGAGGATGTCTTTGGGGTCATGAACTCCGCCGCCCGGGTGCGATACGGCGAATGTCTTCGCCTGCCCTGCGGCCGCT
Organism: uncultured Acidobacteriota bacterium; assembly: GCA_963762385.1. Classification (GTDB taxonomy): domain Bacteria; phylum Acidobacteriota; class Terriglobia; order Terriglobales; family Acidobacteriaceae; genus JABDBE01. The sequence goes on from CAVXKN010000006.1 coordinate 583,402, forward strand.
CGCTCCACTTCTCGCACCATCTGACCGAGATTCAGTTCGGGGACAACGAACGCTTTTACGTTGGCCGCAAGTTCGCGGAGCTTGTTTTCAGGGAACGGCCAAGCCGTGATCAGGCGCAACTTGCCAACGCGCAGACCCTGTTCCCGAGCCGCCTCGATGGCTCGTTGTGCCACTCGGGAAGTAATTCCATAGGACACGACCACTACATCCGCGCCCTCGATTTGCTCTTCTTCGCACAGCGCAATCCGGTCGGCGGCATTGCGAATCTTGTTCTGCAGGCGGCGAACCAGCTTGTCCTGCGTTTGCGGAGTCATGTTCGGATATCCGCGTTCGTCGTGGGTCAACCCCGTGATATGAAACTTGTAGCCTTCGCCGGCGTGGGCCATTTCCGGAACCAGGTCGCCGTTGGTTTCATAGGGAAGATACTCATCAACCGACTTGTGAGTATGGCGACGCGGGACGACTTCGATCTCATCAGCCGGCGGAATCACGACCTTCTCGGTCATGTGCCCCACGACTTCATCCATCATGAACATCACAGGGACGCGAAATTCTTCGGCCAGGTTGAAGGCCTTAATAGTGAGGTCAAAACATTCCTGCGGAGAATTAGGGCAGAGCGCAATGATCTCGTAATCTCCATGCGACCCCCACCGCGCTTGAAACATATCGCTTTGCGCGGGGAGGGTGGGCAGGCCGGTTGACGGGCCACCACGTTGCACATCGACGAACACACACGGCGTTTCGGTCATGGCGGCGTAGCCGATGTGTTCCATCATCAGCGAAAAGCCGGGGCCGGAGGTCACTGTGAATGCTTTAGCTCCGCCCCAGACCGCGCCTTGCAGGGTGATCGAAGCCGCGAGTTCGTCTTCCATCTGGATAAACGTTCCGCCGACGGTGGGCACACGCGAGGCAAAGCGCTCGACGACTTCGGTGGAAGGAGTGATGGGATATCCTGCGGCGAATCGGGCGCCAGCGGCTAATGCGCCTTCGCAGCAGGCGTGGTCGCCGTCCATGAAGTGAATTCCGGTGAGCACGCCGCGAGGGTCAGCTTTCATTTGTCACCTCCAGCCGGATGCACCTTGGTGGCGAAAATTGCGAAGTCCGGGCAGTACATTCCGCACAAGTCGCAACCACTGCACTTTTCCGGATGCACCACATGAGGCGGATGGTAGCCCTTGGAATTGAAAGCGGAAGAAAGTGCGAGCACGTGCGTGGGACAGAACTCCACGCAGAAGCCGCAAGCTTTGCAACGCTCGACCACAACCGAAACACGTCCTTTTGCCATGGGATCTCCACACTCGGGGTGTTACAACGTTCCCCAACATCTTGACGCGATTATGCTTTGCGGCACCGAACTTGGATGTGACACAAGTCACGGAAGTAGGTGAGGACGCGCACACCCTGTGGAACGAGTTTTGCTCAGAAGCGCGGGGCTGATTTGTGATTTCCGCCACAATTACTTGTGCCTTTGATCACAGCAATCGGGCAAAGGGTGGACTAAGAATAAGCAGTGGTGTAAAAATTCGCAGCTTTTCGAGGAGGGTGCCATGTTTGAAGCGGAGCTTGAAATGGAAAGGCGTTCATCGTTCTTGCCGCTGCTGCTCATGGCGTGTCTGGTAGCAGCGATCGCGGGCATGGTGGCCTACGTGGTAATCCAGGTCAGGTCCAAGACGCCGCTCAGCGCGCAGCAGGCAAGTGGTATAGTGGCATCGGCTCTCGAGGGCCCTGGCGCCGCCGTCATTCACTTTCACACCGGCCTGGTGAAACCCAATGTCTCTGACGACCCGGGAGACGCGCATTATCGGCTGCTGGAAAAAGCAGGAATCGTGAAACTGGCAAAGTTTGGCGAAAAGGAAAATATCTCGCTCACGCCCGCGGGAGAACGCCTGCTGACGGTAATCCCCGACTCCAAGAAATGGAAAGAGACTGATGGCACGTTTGCGTATCAAGTTCCCCTTGCCCGGCGGCAACTGGTGAGCGTCACCAATATCACGATGAGAGGGGTAAACAACGCGACCGTTGAATATGCCTGGAAATGGGAGCCCAATCAGTTAGGAGACGTGTTCGACGCGGGTGGTTCTTTGGTGAAGGGCTTCAATATTTGGGATCGCCAAACCTTGATCAATAAGTTCGAGGCTGACTTCTACCACGGGGATCCCACCAAGTCGACGCTGCTGCTCGCGCGCACCGACCATGGATGGAAAATCTCGGCGGAATGAATGGAGTAACGCAGCCGGTTTCTTTCTGAGGTGCGCTTAGGTTTCGTAGAAGCGGTTTTGGTTTCAAAAGGAGAAAAAGCGATGCCTATGAAGAAACTGCTATTCGTATTTACTGCCCTGTTCGTGTTTAGCAACACAGTCGCCGCGCAGGACCAACCTCAGGATCAGAACCAGAAGGTGATCCAACACGCCACTATTCAGAACACGTCGCCCGCATCCGGCAAGGAAATGTACACGACCTACTGCGCCGTTTGCCATGGAACGGACGGCAAAGGCGGAGGCCCAGCAGCCAGCGCCCTGAAAACTCCTCCAGCGGATCTTGCCCTGTTGAGCAAAAACAACGGAGGCAAATTTCCCGCCATGAAAGTGACCTCTGCCATCCGCGGCGATTCCGCTCTTCCCGCCCACGGCTCCAAGGAAATGCCGGTGTGGGGATCGTTGTTCTGGACTATGAGCCACGGACACGAAGGTGAGGTACAGCAACGCGTGGCGAACCTTACCCACTACATCGAATCCTTGCAAGCGAAGTAGCGCGGTCGCTCAGCTTCTGTGAACCAAGCGCAGCCCGGGCACAAGCACCCGCTTGTGCCCGCCCACTCCTCCCGAATATGAGGGCTAACCGTCCAGCTCATCCGCGAACTTCTTAGCCTCTCGGATCCAGCCTACAACATCGTGGTTGCGCTCTTCGGCATCCGGTGGCCAAGCTATTTCCAGTCAGTTTTCCACAGCTTGAGATGGACCGTCTGTCACTGACAGTGCCACTTCCCTCTATCTACACTCATTTTCGTCCCTGAAGCTGCGACGCAGAGGAATAATGGGCCAGCCTTTACGCTTGCTGATTGTCGAAGACTCCGAAGACGATGCCGATCTACTACTGCGCGTTCTGCGCCCGGCTGGGTATGAGCCGGCGTATGAAATCGTGGACACTCTGCCCACCATGCGCACGGCCTTGGAACGAAGAGATTGGGATGTGATCACCTCTGATCACTCGATGCCGCAATTCAGCGCACCCGATGCCCTGGCACTGGCCAAGGAACTACGCCCGAACTCTCCGTTCATCGTGGTATCTGGCGAAAATGACCTTGATCTTGCCGTATCCCTAATGAAAAGTGGGGCACGCGACTATATCAGAAAGCAAGAATTGGATCGCCTGGTCCCGACGATCAAAGAGGTAATGCGCGAAGTAGAGGTGGGGCGCAAGCAACAACGGGCGGAACACTCACTGCAAGTTTCGGAAGCCCGTTACCGGCGGCTTTTTGAAACGGCGCAAGACGGCATACTCATTCTGGATGCGGACACAGGCCAGATTACGGACGTGAACCCTTACCTGATCAAGATGCTGGGATACCCTCAAGAGCACTTTGTGGGCAAGAAACTGTGGGAAATCGGCAGCTTCAAAGACAGCGAAGCTTCCAAGTCCACTTTCCTGCAATTGCAGACCCAAGGCTATGTACGATACGAAGATCTACCGCTCGAGGCCAGCGATGAACGGCGGGTCGACGTAGAGTTTGTGAGTAACGTGTACACCGTGGACGACAAGAGAGTGATCCAATGCAATATTCGCAACATCACGCGGCGTAAGGAGGCCGAAGCCAAAGTCCGCCTGCTCAACGCGGAACTCGAGCAACGATTGCAGGATCGGAGTGTGCAACTGCAAGTCCTCAGTAGAGAGGCGGAAAATTTCAGCTATTCGATCGCGCATGATTTGCGCGCGCCGTTGCGCTGGATTGGCGGTTTCGCCCAAGCCCTGGAGGAAGGCCATGCCAGCCAACTGGATGCGGAAGGCCGACATTTCATTCAGAAGATTCGCGATTCCACCGAACACATGGGCACCTTGCTTGACGCTCTTATAGAATTAGCCCGCTTCTCCCGCACCGACCTCAGACGAACCGCCGTAGACCTGACGGCCACAGTCCGCCGGGTAGCTGCTGAACTGCGGCAGGACGATCCCGAGCGCGAGGTTGAATTGGTGGTTGCCGAAGGCATCATCGCTAACGGCGATCCCCGGCTGCTGCAACGGGTATTGGAAAACCTGCTCAATAACGCCTACAAATTTACCGCCAAACGCATTCCCGCTCGCATCGAATTCGGGGTCGCGCCGCAAGGGGACGGCAGGGTAGCCTATTTTGTGCGGGATAACGGCATTGGCTTTGACATGGCCTACTCGGACCAGTTGTTCGGCGCTTTCCAGCGCCTGCATGGCGACAAGGATTACCCAGGCGCCGGCATTGGCTTGGCAACGGTGGAACGCATCATCCACCGTCACGGAGGCCAAGTGTGGGCCGAGGGCGCCGAGAACACAAGCGCTACATTCTATTTCACACTCTAGCCAGCATCGCCGTGGTGGGCTCAGACTCCCGGGCGTCGACCACCACTCCACCCAGGGCCGCCCGGACTACGGCCATCGTATCGTGCGTTTGAACATCGGACTGGAAGATATTGACGAGCTTAGGGCAGACCTGGCCCAGGCGTGCAGTCGGTGAAATAAAGATCCCCCTGGGATTGGCTGCGGATTTGCGTCTTGACGATGATCGGAACTGACCGCCCCTGGCTCCTCAGTCTCACCGGGTCTTGGCAAAAAATTCGAGGTAGACCAAAACACACACAACCCACGCCACCATGACAATCGCGACTTTTTTCAACAGTGACATGAAATAAAGTCTACTCGTTTTTTTGCTCTGCGGTACTCACGCGGGCTGACTGTTCCGAAATCGTAATGTGTTGCGGGTTCTGGAAAGGTATCCGTACCCGCAGGGTAGTTGACCTTCGCGCTCATTTACAATCAGGTTTTCGAGCCTTGCAACTTCTTTTGAGGATGAATACATGAAACCTGCTTGCCCTGGTGCATTCCGTCTTTCCGTGTTGTTTCGAATCGTTGTATTCCTGAGTCTGGTTTCCGGAACCCTCGCGGCTGAGCAACTACCTCTCAAGCAAGCTGTCGAGTTAGCTCTGGCTCACAGCACGACGATGCAGGCCTCCCAGATCGATGAGCAGCGTGCCTTTGCCTCCTACCATGAAGCCCGCAATCAGTATTTGCCGCAACTGACCGTCGGTTCGGGGCTGGGCAAGTCGTATGGTTATCCGCTGAGCCTGGAGGGATCTGCGCCTTCGATCGTCAACACGACGGCGCAGTCGGCGTTAATCAATCCCGCGTTGCGCGATTTTGTCCGTGCGGCCAAAGCTGAGTGGCAGGAGAGCGCCGTCCAGACAAAAGACCAGCGCCAGCAGGTAATTCAGGACACCGTCTTGAGTTATGCCGAACTCAGCAAGTGGGAAAAGCTCATGACAAACCTGAGTCATCAATACGAGGACGCGCTCAACATGGAGCAGATCGTCAATAAGCGCGTTCTAGCAGGCGTAGACACGCCGTTAATCCGCAACCAGGCACGCCTGAGTGCGGCCCGCGTTTACTTGCACGTCTCGCAAGCGCAAGGCGCAATCGACGTGCTGCGCAACCGGCTTTCACAATTGACTGGCCTTCCCGCAACTGCCATCGAGACTGTTCCTGAGTCCATTCCAGAGTTGCCGGAGGTCAAGGCGGAAGACGATTTCGCAGCCAAGGCCACGCAGGAAAGTCCCTTGATTCAGATTGCCGACATCCGCGCCACCGCTCTTGGGTTCCGCGCCCGCGGCGAACATCGCGCCATGTGGCCCAGCATCGATTTTGCGGCGCAGTATGCTTTGCTGGCGACGTTCAACAATTATCAGAATTTCTTCCGGCCCGGAAGCTTCCAGTCGAACAATGCCACGGTCGGAGTGGAAATCCGATTTCCCTTCTTGAATCCGACACAACACGCCCACGCCCAGGCTGCCGACGCAGTCGCGCTGCATGCCCGAAAGGATGTGGAGGCGACCAAGAACCAGGTTTCGGAACAGACTTTGAAGCTGCAACGTTCGGTCGAGCAACTCTCGGCCGCCCAACAAGTCGTCGACCTGGAATATCAAATCGCGAAGTCCAATCTCGACGCCACGCAAACCCGGGTCGACTCCGGCAGCGCGACACTCCACGATCTAGACGACGCCCGCAATCAGGCCAACGAACGTTACGACGCGTTGGAGGACGCGAATTTCGAACTGCAACGGGCGCGCATCAGTCTGCTCCGGGTCACGGGCGAACTCGAGGCTTGGGTGGGAGTCGGGAAATAAGCCGGAAGATCGAGGGCTTAAAGGTCGCCGTATGGGAGTTTTTCCTTTGTGTGCCTTCGTGTCCTTTGTGGTTAAAGGGGTTAGCGGATTTCGCAAGCGTCCCATCCAACTGGACGCCCAGTTTCCCTGTTGGACGCATCAAACCATCCGTTCGGCGTAAGCGCTTTGCTGAGGAGCACTCAAGCTATTAGACTGGGTTTGCATACACTTATCAGAAATTGCGTGCGGTGGCCCGACCGCCGCGGCGGGTACTCGGAGTATACCTGGGTGCGCCCGGAAAGCGCTGTAAAATGTTAATATTAGGTCACACACACATATGCCATTAAAAAGCTTGTTTCTGAATCCGCCGTCGTTCGAGAATTTCGACGGAGGCGCCGGTTCGCGTTGGCCGGCTACTCGCGAAATTGAGTCGTATTGGTACCCGGTCTGGCTTGCCTACCCTGCCGGAATGCTGGAGGGCGCTCGGCTCCTCGATGCCCCTTCGCATCACGTCTCGGCGGAAGAGACCATCGAAATCGCCCGTGACTACGAGTTTCTCGTACTGTTTACCAGCACTCCCGGCTTCCCCGGCGACATTCGGTTAGTCAAGAAAATCCGCGAGATCAATCCCAAGATCAAGATTGCTTTTGTGGGACCGCATGTCAGCGTGTTGCCGGAAAGGTCGCTGAAGGATTGCCCTGAGATTGACTTCGTGGTGCGCAAGGAGTTCGACTACGCGGTATGCGAGTTCGCTAACGGCAAGCCGCTGGAAGAAATCTTAGGCATTTCCTACCTGAAGAATGGATCGGTCGTGCATACCCCGGACCGCGCGGAAATCCAGGACCTCGATTCCCTGCCCCATGTGACCGAAGTCTATCGCCGCGACTTGGACGTGATGCGATACAACGTACCATTCCTGCTTTATCCGTACGTTTCTCTGTACACCACTCGCGGCTGCCCGGCGCAGTGCACGTTTTGCCTGTGGCCGCAGACTTTAAGCGGTCATCCGTGGCGCAAGCGCTCCACCGATGACGTAGCTCGTGAGATGGCCGCCGCTAAAGATTATTGGCCGAACGTCCGAGAATTTTTCTTCGATGACGACACCTTCAACATCCAGAAGGCGCGTACCGTCGAGCTCTGCTCCAAACTGAAACCCTTGAAGCTTACCTGGTCCTGCACTTCCCGAGTCACGACCGACTACGAAACTCTGAAGGCGATGAAGGACGCGGGCTGCCGTCTGCTGATCGTGGGATACGAATCCGGCGACCAGCAAATTCTGAAGAACATCAAGAAAGGCGCGACCATCGAGCGTGCCCGCCAATTTACCAAGGATTGTCACAAGTTGGGCTTGGTAGTTCACGGCGACTTTATCCTCGGCCTGCCCGGGGAAACTCGCGACACCATTCGCACCACCGTCGCATTCGCCAAGGAACTGGACGTCGAGACGATTCAGGTTTCCGTGGCCCATGCTTATCCGGGAACCGAACTCTACGACTACGCGGTGAAGAACGGCTTCATGGTTGGCGACAACAAGATGGTGGACGAGGGCGGACACCAACTCGCTCACATTCAGTATCCCGGCCTGCCCGCCGAAGAAATTCTCGAGTCCGTACACCGATTTTACGACGAATATTATTTCCGTCCCAAGGCGGTGTTCCGCATCCTGCGGAAAGCGGCCTTCAACAGCGTGGACCGCAAGCGCCTGTATCATGAGGCCAAGACCTTCCTGAAGGTACGCTCCATGCGGACCAAGTGGGTCAAGGACAAACGCGACAAGGACGAGTCCGCCGCAGCAGTTGCACCGGCGAAAGCCTAATGTAGGCGCGGGCGTGCTAGCCCGCGCGGGTCCAGACGAAACTTCAATGTTCGTCAAGCCCGCTCAGGAAAACAAAAGTGTGACCTTTCGCAAGTATCTGGTGCTCGCTGGCGTGACGCTGTGTGCGTCCATCGGCGATTCGCTGCTCTCCCATGGCATGAAGCAAGTGGGCAGCATCTCCCTGAATCATTTCTCTGATTTGATCCTGGCTGTGCTGAATCCCTCGGTCGCTTTAGGCATTTTGCTCCTGCTGGGATTCTTCGCTTCCTACATGATCGCCCTTTCCTGGGCCGATCTCACCTACGTTCTTCCGGCGACCTCACTCGGCTACGTCCTGCTCACGCTGATCGCGAAGTTTTTTCTGCACGAGACGGTAACGACCTCGCGCTGGATTGGGGTTCTTCTGATCTCGGCCGGCGTAGGATTCGTGACCCAAGGCCCAGCGCTGACCCACCATCCAGGAAAAGTTAAGCCCGAAGAATTCGAAGCAGCATCAGCGAGCAAGAGAATATGAACCAAGCCTATGCATGGAGCGCGATTGCCGCCATCGTCCTGGCCTCGACCACCGGCGACGTTCTGCTTTCCCGCGCCATGAAGCAGGTCGGAGACGTAGGCGAACTCTGGCGGCGCAGCGGCCTTTGGACGGTCCTGGCGCGAGTGCTGCGGAATCCAAACTTCCTGCTAGGCGTTCTCGCCATGACAACAGCCTTTTACAGTCTGCTCTTCGGACTTTCCTGGGGCGACGTCAGCCTGATCGCGCCCGCATCCGCTTCTCTCACTTTTGTGACCAATGCGATTGCAGCCAAGCTGTTCCTGCACGAGCGCGTCGACCACCGCCGCTGGATGGCTGCACTGTTGGTCGCAGGCGGCGTGGTTCTGCTGGCCGCGTAGTTCAGTGAGCCTACGGCGTTTTGACCGTTACCCGAAGGCTATGCCCAGCCAGCAACACCGAAGCAGCGTCAAAGATCATCCAACTAGCCGCATGAATCCAGACGCCGGCAGACCCGGCGCGACGAACGACGCCTCTCGCATTCCCGCAGCTCTGGCGACGGAGTCGGCCGCTATGTAGCCACTGCGTACCGCGCCTTCCATGGTCGCGGGCCATCCGGTCGCGGTCCAATCTCCGGCGAGAAAGACTCTTGGCCAAACTGTTTCTGCTCGGGGACGATAGTCATCCGCTCCAGGCAGCGGCGAATAGGTTGCGTGGATCTCCTTGATCACGGTCGATTTCGCCAGATTCGCGTCCCGTGCGCCGGGGAAGAACTCGCGCAGTTCCGCGAGCGCCAACTCGATGATCTCCGGCCGTGATTTTTCAACCAGCGTCTTGGAAGAACTCACGACCAGCTCCACATAGCTGCCGTTTCCATTCTCGTTGCGCCCTAGTATTTTCGACTTGTGGAACATCCACTGAATGGTTCGGTCCAACAAAACAGCATGATCGAGATCTGTAATCTGGCGATCGAACCAAAGATGAATGCCGGTAATCGGTGACGTCTCGAATCGCGCCAGAGCTTTTCGCAGCCGCTCCGCGACCGGAGCCTGCGGCAGTATACGGGATAAAACATCGAAGGGAACGGCAAACACAACGCAGTCGAAGCTCGTTTCTTCACCCGACACCAGGAGTTTCACCTGATCAGACTCGGTCAGAAAAGAATCCACGCTCCTGCGGAATCGGATCTCGCCGTCGCGCGCACTGATGTAGTCTCCAGCCACGCTGTAAAGCTCGGACAAAGGTACGGTCGGCACGCCCATCCGTCCAGCCGCGGCCGACTTCAAGAAAGATTCTCGCACTACCTGCGCCGCATACGGCACCGACATGCGGTCGAGCTCTTCATTAAGGGCACTTACCAAGATCGGCTTCCAGAAGCGCTCGATGGCTTGCTTTGTCTGCGCGTGGCGGTGCAGCCATGTCAGGAAGGTTTCGCCATCGTCTCGCGGCGTAGCCGGGGCCAGGGCTGCCATAGCCATGCCAATCGCAAGCTTGTCGGACAGGTCCAGACAGTCGGCGCGCAGGAAAGCAGGGGCGTTATGAAGCGGCGCGGGCAGCTTCGATGGCGCGATCACCGAGGCGCGTCCGCCGGGCTCGAGGAAAGTCAGCCGGTCGTACCAGCGGATCTTGTTCTCAACGCCCAGCCGTTCGTAGAACTTGATCAGATTGGTGCAGCAGCCGAGCAGCACGTGCTGGCAGTTGTCCACGACTTCGCCGGTGCCAGGATGCTGATACGAAGAAGCGCGTCCGCCCAGGTAAGGGCGGCGCTCGAATAAGGTCACGCGAAAGCCGCTGCCGGCAAGGGCGCAACCGGCTGCAAGTCCCGCCAGTCCGCCTCCAACGATAGCTACTCGGGAATTTTGCGGCGGGTGCTCGTTCATCAGGACAAGCGTTTCAGGAAGCCCTTGGCCAGAATGCCGAGCTTCTCGCGCACCGTAAGGCTGACCTTCTCACTGAAGACGTCGTATTCGCGCAGCGCAATCTTTTCGAGCAGACGCTGGTAAATGGTCATGAGCACCCACAGCGCGGGCTGGCTGTCCTCGTCGACGAGGGGAATGAGTTCTTCTCCAGCGCGGTAATACTCGCGAGCGCGGTCCGCCTCCATGGCCAGAAGCGGACGAAGTAGTGCTGGATCCGAGACCGACTCCAGCGCGGAAATTGAAATCCCGAATTTATCGAGATCCTCTTCCGGCAAATAAACACGGCTCATCCTGGCGTCTTCTTTCACGTCGCGAATGATGTTGGTGAGTTGAAATGCGATTCCCAACCGCTCTGCCAGCGGTTCAGCCGCGGGATCGCGATAGCCGAACACATGAATGCAAACCAAGCCGACAACCGATGCCACCCGGTAACAATATTGATAGAGGTCGTCAAAGGTCCGGTAGTGGACGCGCAGCGCAAGGGGCACAGGCGGTTCGGCTGCGGGCATGTCGTTCGCGCCCGGACCACCCTCGACATCCATCGCCGTGCCGTAGGCCAATTGATCGAGCAATCCAACCCGAATGTTGTAGCGGCGCTGTGCGTCGGTCAAAGCCAGCAGTACAGGTTCGTCGGTGGGCTGTCCAGACTGGGCGTGGTGAAAGGCGTCCAGCCACGCCGTAAGTTTCTGCCGCCGGTCGTACATGGACATGGATTCATCATCGGCAATATCGTCACAACGCCGCATGAAGGCGTAGACCGCGCACAGCGCCTGTCGCTTGGCTCGCGGCAGCACCAGAAACGCGTAGTAGAAGTTCTTGGCCGCGGAACGTGTAATGCTGCGGCATACCGAGTATGCAACCGCGAGCTGCGATTCGGTGGGCGCAAAGGGTGTGGGAGCGGGCTGCACGGCCGTGCTCATACCCTTTTTCCCCACAGCTTCCTCCAGGCCACGCCCGCCACCAGCGCCAGTTTGCGTGATTTTGAAATCGAAGGACGTCTGCCCAGCACGTTGTATCCCTGGGCTTCGATGGCGTTCAGAATCTCCTGCCCGCCCCGGCTGAACAATTCAATATCAACGGCCAGGTCGCGATCCACCTGCTCGATCAGCGGCAGACCTCGACGAAACCAAGCGCGGGCGCGCTCCACTTCGAAACGCATCATGTCGCAGAAGGCGGATGTATTTCGCTGCGCCGCAATGTCATCTTCAGTGACTTTGAAGCTGCCGTAGGTCTTCCAGAGGAAGATAGATTCGGCCGTTCGACATAATCTACGCTTACGTCCTGCCAGAAATTCGCCAACTGCAGTGCGGTGCAAGTGAAATCAGAAAGCGCCTGCCGCTCCGCATCCCGATAGCCGCACACGTAGAGCACAAGATGTCCGACGGGATTCGCGGAATTGCGGCAATAACCGAGAACATCCTTGAACGTGGCATAGCGCGAGACTTTTTGATCCTGACGAAACGCGGTCAGGAGATCAACAAATGTCTGCTTCGGAATCTCGCATTTGCGAACCGTCTCCGCCAAAGCCACTAATACCGGATGGCGCGGATGCCCTACGTAGCAAGCATCCAGCTCAGTTTCCCACTGATCCAGTAATCGCAAAGAAGCACCGGCATCGCCGACTTCATCACCGAGATCATCCGAGATGCGGCAATAAGCGTAGACGTTGAAAAAATCCTGCCGCAGCCGCTCCGGAAGAAACCAGCTCGCAACCGAAAAATTCTCGTAGTGCGAACGAGCCAGACGACGGCAGTACTCTTCGGCCTCGGCTCGGCTCGGAGCTTTCTCGGGGATGGCATACTCAGCCGGAAAACTGGCCCACCCTTCCAAGCTTGAGGAAATGGTTGCAGTCCGGGAATCGCTGGCAATCGATGACATGATCGGTTTCGTCAATGCAGGCGGCGTCGGTGCGGCCCGAAGAATCCCGCCTCAGTGCCCGGGAATGATGGCGGTCTTGATATCGCCGTTGCGGTTCAGCATGTGATGGAAAACCTGCTGCAGCCGGGATAGTGGCGCTTCGCCGGTAATGTAATCGGTCGAACGAATCTTCTTTTCGGCGATCAGAGCGAAGGCTCGGCGCACGGTCTCCGGCGTGTGATGGAAGGTCGCTTTCAGCGTGACCTCCGAATAATGCAGCCGGTTGGTGTCGAGCTGCACTTTGGTGCCGGTGGCGCATCCGCCGAAGAAGTTCACCGTGCCGCCTTTGCGCACCATGTCGATGGCCATCTCCCAGGCGTCCGGACGTCCCACCGCCTCAATCACCACATCACTGCCGCGCTTCTCAGGGGAAAGTGTCCGTACCGCTTCCACCGGATCCTTCACCTTTGTGATTTGTACCACATCATGCGCGCCCATGTGTTTCGCGGCTTGCACTTGAGCATCGCGCTTCACCACAGAAATCACGTTGCAGCCAACTGCCTTGGCAACCTGCACGAACATTAAGCCGATGGGACCGCCCCCGACCACGGTAACCGTGTCGCCAATCTCGACACCGGTCTCGTGCAGCCCGCGAAGCACGCAGGCCAACGGCTCAACCATGGCCGCCTCTTCGTAGCTCACATCGGGCGGGATGGCCAGCATGTTGATCTCAACGATGCGCCGCGGAATGCGAATGTATTCCGCATAAGCGCCATTGTTGAACAACAGATCTTCGCAAAGATTGGCCTGATGTTTCGAGCAGTAAAAACACATCTGGCAGGGCGCGGAGTTCAACGCCACCACCCGCATCCCCTTCTTGAATCCGCGCACGCCCGGCCCAACTTCCTCAATCACTCCCGCCAGTTCGTGTCCGAACAGCGCCGGAGGAACGATCATGCGCGCGTGGTACCCACGCTGGTACACCTTAAGGTCCGTCCCACAAGTCAGGGCGACTTGTACCTTGACCAACACTTCACCATCGCCCACGCGGGGAATGGGAACTCGCTCGATTTTTACGTCCTCTTTGCCATAGAGGACCGCTGCGGTCATCTTTCCGTTCAATTTCTATTTCCTTCCCACGAACTGCCCGCCTGAATCACAATCTTCATCGAATCCGGCTGCGGATGCGCCGCCAGTTTCAAGGCTTCCACACTGTCCGATAAAGAAAAGCGGTGACTGATCAAACCTTCCAAATCCATCTCACGGCTCATCACGAACCGCACCGAATCCTCTCTGCAGCTCAACCGACGCACTATACGATCCCAACAATCTTTTCTCGTCCACGCAGATCGCCGCTGGATCAATCGTCGCCTCCCCGCGAACCGTCTGCGCAAACAGCAAAACCCTGCCCCCCGGACGCACCGCATCCATGGCAGTCCGAATCAGGCCGTTCCCACCGACCGCAACAATCGCTGCGTCGGCGCCCCGACCTTCGGTCTGCTCCCGCACCGTTTTCACCGTGTCGGCCCGCGAAGCATCAATCACATTCTTAAACCGTACGTTTTAGATATTGTAAGCCTCTGGGGATACAAATCGGAAGTTACTACTGTAGCCCCAGACCGTTTGGCCAATGCACTCAATATGATGCCGATCGGCCCCTGTCCAATAACTAGAACACTCTCGCCGGCCACAAGTTGCAGCGTCTCAATCCCCTTCATGCAGGTATTGACGGGTTCGACGAAGCAGGCCTGTTCAAACGAGACTCCATCCGGGATGCGAACCGTTCCGCGATCGACGATCCAATCCATCACCCGAACATACTCAGCGAATCCGCCGCCCGAAGGTTCGAAGCCCGCCGTGCATCCAACTTTCTTGTAGGTCTCGCACTGCGCAAAAGTCTTGTGACGACAGTAGAAGCACTCGCCGCACGGAATGTGATGAAACACAACCACTCGATCGCCCGGCTTAAACTGACTGACCTCACCGCCCAGAGCTGCTACGACGCCCGAGGTTTCATGCCCGAAAATGCGTGGCGCGGAATGTGAACCGCTCGAGATTTTCTTGAGATCGGTTCCACAGATGCCGCAAGTGTGCACCCGCACCAGCAATTCTCCCGCCCCAATCTTCGGCACCGGCACGGTTTCCACCCGAACATCGTTCACACCGCGGTAGACGGCTGCCCGCATCGTGGTCGGGATCGCCCGCTTGGTTTCTTCAATCGTAAATTGTCCCGCGATGGCCATAAATCTTTGCCCTGTCATCCCACTATTTCTAGTTTGTCATCCCGAACGAAGTGAAGGATCCCTACTTCACCTTAGCTCACCACCTTAGTTATTGGATGCAACTCTGGCCCCGAAACCTCTGCTTTCTTTGGCTCCTGAATATATCGCTCCAGCTCAGCGCAGAGTGCCCGTGACGCCTTCGCCCCATTTCTGGCAAGTTGCATCACCCGCGGCCAAAGCCACGGACGCAGCCCCGCAAAAATCACAAACCTTGCTGTCCGAAATTGGCTTGTCTCGCCGACAAAGCGATCCAGCGCCGGCATAGCAAAGTCGCTCTCATCCGAGATTGCCTTCACCGCCGCGAAGCGCACACCCCGCGCCTGCGCGCCTCGCGCCACCGCAGCAGCTTCCATATCGACGGCCTGCGCGCCGTAGGAGTCGCCCAGTTTCTTTTTCTCATCTACGCCCGCAACTGCCGCCGCGCTGACCAGCACGCCACGCCCTGCGGCCATTTCCGCGCGGCTGCCGTCCCGCGCGTCTACCACGCAACTCGGCGAGAAGATTGCTCCCACTTTCAACCCCGGATCAAGCGCCCCCGCGAAGCCTACCGACATCACAAGTTCTGGCTGGTACAACGCGATCACAGCTTCGGTCGCGCGGCGAGCCGCTTCCGCTCCAATGCCGCCGCAAACCACGACGGTTTGATCACTCTCGAAAAACTTGCAGCGTCGGCCCTCGTGTTCCCGCTCAACTCTGCGCCAGCCCTTTACCAGCGGATACACCTCGCGCTCCAGAGCAGCAACCATCGCGACTTTCGCAGAGTTCGGCATCTTCAGCCTCGCGGCGCATACCCATTCGCCACAAACCACTCCGCTGCCCTTCGCAATGCCCCATCCACCGGAACCACCTTCCATCCCAATTCACGTTCAGCCTTCGCGCACGACACAAACATCTTTTTCCGACCCATACGAACCGCGTCAATCGTCGCCCGCGGCTCCCGCCCCAGAATGCGTCCAGTCACAATTTCATCCACCACACCAGTCGCCAGCGCCAGCACATAAGGGACTCGCACTTTGGGCGACGGCAATCCGGTAATCGCGCCTAGCTTGTCCAGAATCTGTTTCAAGGTCAGATTCTCCCCGCCGAGAATATAACGCTCCCCGCTTCTTCCCTTGTCCAGCGCAGCTACATGGCCGCGAGCGCACTCCGTGACATCTACTAGATTCAACCCCGTATCCACGTAAGCGGGAAACTTCTTTTTGAGGAAATCCACGACAATACGCCCCGTGGGAGTGGGCTTAATGTCCCGCTCGCCAACCGGCGTACTGGGATTGACCACCACGACGTCCATCCCGCCGCGTGCCGCCTCGAGCGCAAGTTCTTCGGCCATGAATTTCGACCGTTTGTAATGGCCAATCATGCCGTCGAGCGAAAACGGAGAATCCTCGTCCGCCGGATGACCGTTCGAAGTGAATCCAATGGTCGCAACGCTCGAGGTGTACACCACGCGTCGCACACGATTCTTTCGCGCGGCTTCGAGAACAGCCCGCGTACCTTCTACATTCGCTCCGTACATCTGCTCCGGATCGCGCACCCAGAGCCGGTAGTCAGCCGCAACGTGAAATACCACATCGCAACCTGCCATTGCCTTCTCAATCGAAGCCGGATCGCGCAGATCGCCGGTCACCCGATCCGCCTTCAACCCCTGAATGTTTTTCGGATCGCTGCTGGAACGAACCAGCAACCGCAGATCAGCCCCCTGCCCGGCCAAAACTTGCGCCACGTGACTGCCCACAAAACCAGTCGCGCCAGTGACGAAAGCTTTCATGAGGAGCTGTCACGGCCTGAGATCTGGGAACCGAGAACTGACAACTGTTCTTACTCCAGCTTCTCCGGCTGCAGCGAAATATCGGTCGCCCCCGCCGCCTTCTTTTCCCAATAATGCCGTACCCAGTTTTCCCAACTCTTGCCCGCAGCCATATCGCGCCCGGTAAAAGCCAGGACAGCGATTTCTGCGTAAGAGATTTTTGTCCGGGGAGAACCATCTTTCGGCAACAAGCGCACGAAGCTGTCGGAAAGCCCGCTTCCTCTACTACGATCGAAAATGTAGCCCTCTATTTTCGTGCCATCTTTCCGCGTGATCGAGACATCGCCGCGATAATCGAACGCTTGCTCCAGTGCCTGGCGGAGGTCTTCCTCATTAGCCAGCGACGGAACCGATCCCTCGAGCTTTTCGTGAATCGTTCCGGGAACCAATTCGAGCGAGTTCGGGTCCAGAGAAGTGGAAGGCGCGTGCCCAGCTTCCCGCCCGCTCAAACCCGCGTCTCCTCGCCCGCCGGAGCGGCGATTTGAACCAGCGGATTGACCGCATGGGCTGGCTGCGCAGCCTCATCCAGCAGCCTCAGAGCCGAAGCGTCATCATATTCGCCGAACATGCGCGCCTTCACTTCCTGCCACATGCCACCTACCGAACCAAACAAATCGTTCACCGCCGACGCTTCATATCCACTGTGCACCATGCAATTCGCGCACTTAGGATTGCCCGACTCGGTGCCGTAATTTCCCCAGGCGGTAGTTTCCAGCAATTCGGCGAAACTGTCCGCGTAGCCGTCCTGCAATAAGTAGCAGGGCTTCTGCCATCCGAAGACGTTGTAAGTTGGCATTCCCCAAGGGGTGCAGGCATACTCGCGCTTGCCCATCAGGAATTCAAGAAAAAGCGCCGACTGATTGAAGCGCCACTTCTTGTCGCGATTGGAAAGCATGGCGCGAAACAACCGCCGCGTGCGCGCCCGTCCCAGAAAGCGCTGCTGATCCGGCGCCTTGTCGTAGGAGTATCCCGGCGACAGCATCATGCCTTCGACGCCCAACTCCATCATTTCGTCGAAGAAGGCGCGCACGCTCTTAGGATCGGCCCCGTCAAACAGCGTGGTATTGGTGGTCACGCGGAAACTGCCAGCCAGCGCGGCCTTGATGCCTTCAATCGCTTTGTCGTATCCGCCTTCGAGACAAACCGAAAAGTCGTGATGCTCCCGCTGCCCATCCATATGGACGGAAAAAGTCAGATACTTGCTGGGCTTGAACAGATGGATCTTCTCTTTGAGCAACAGCGCATTGGTGCACAGGTAAATATATTTCTTGCGCGCCACCAGCCCTTCCACAATCTCGCCGATCTGCGGATGCAAGAGGGGTTCGCCTCCGGGAATAGAAACCGTCGGCGCGCCACACTCGTCGACCGCGCGAAAGCATTCCTCCGGCGTGAGCTGCGACTTCAGAACATGCGCCGGATATTGAATCTTCCCGCAACCGGCGCACGCCAGGTTGCAGCGGAACAACGGCTCCAGCATCAACACCAGCGGATACTGCTTGCGTCCCTTGAGCTTCTGCCCCAGGACGTAAGTCGCCGTCGTCCACATCTGAGAAATTGGTACCGCCATTCGTCTTCTCTCCCGTACCGCTCTACCAACACTCTCACTCGTCGTCATCCTGAGCGAAGCGAAGGATCCGATTCCGCCTACCCAATCCGTCGCACCCCAGTTCCCTGCCCAGCCCCCGCCATCGCCTTGGCGTAAGTGGTCAACGCGAGCAGCGGGAAATATTGCCGGTACAACGTATAAGTCAGATAAAACACCCGCGGGAAACCGGTGCCCGTAGTCTGCGGCTCATCCCATCCCCCACTTTTTTTCTGCGTGCGCAACAAATATGCAATGCCCCGAGCCACCGAATCGCTGCGTGTATCATTCGCCGCCAGCAATCCCATCACAGCCCAGGCGGTCTGCGACGGCGTGCTCGGACCCACGCCCCGGGTGCTGGGATCGTCGTAGGAACCGCAAGTCTCGCCCCAGCCTCCATCCGCATTCTGCACCATGCGCAACCACTCCGCACCCTGCTGCACGTAGGGCTCATGGTGATCGATACCGATCGCTTCCAGGCCGCGCAGCACCTGCATCGTCCCGTAAATGTAGTTCACCCCCCAGCGGCCAAACCACGATCCATCGGGCTCCTGCTCGTCGCCGATAAACTTGAGCGCCTTCTTCACTCGCGCATCATTCTTGTCGTATCCGTATGCCGCCAGCATTTCGAGAATGCGCCCGGTGATGTCCACCGTCGGTGGATCCAGCATGGCGTTGTGGTCAGCAAACGGAATGTGCTCAAACACCATCCGCGTATTGTCTTTGTCGAATGACGCCCAACCACCCGATTTGCACTGCATCGAGAAGATCCAGTCGATGGCCCGCTGCACCGACTCGCGTTGATAGCGCCCATTGGGATGGTCCACCTGGCCGAGAGCGAGGCAAACCATGGCGCTGTCATCTACATCCGGATAAAACTCGTTGTTGAACTCGAAGTACCAGCCGCCCGGCTGCCCTTTCTTGTTCTTCACTTTCCAATCCCCGACCGTCCGCACCTGCTTCTGCAGAATCCAATCGGCGCACTTGATCATTCGTGGATCATTCGCCGGAACGCCCGCTTCGCCCAGAGCAAACAGCGCATAGGCCGTATCCCAAATCGGCGACATGCAAGGCTGCATGCGGAAAGTATCGCCTTCTTCAATCCCCAGCTTTTCGAATTCATCGAGAGCGCGAATCACCTGCGGATCATCCAGCGAGTAGCCCAGGCAGCGCAGCGCGATAATCGCGTTCAGCATCGATGGATAAATCGCACCCAGGCCATCGCTCATCTCGAAGCGTTCCAGCAACCATTGCTCGGCCCGCTTGAGCGCCAGCCAGCGCAACGGACGAATGTGTACCAACTCGAACCAATGGGTGAGCCGGTCGAAAACCAGAAAGAAGTTGCGCCAGGAGATCAGCTTCTTCGACCAGTGAAGATGCATCCGCGACTTGTCACGCCCCCCGACAAATAATTCCTCCACTCCCATTTCGTCAGGAATTTTCTTGAACGGCTTTTTCGCGTAGCAAATCGACAGCGGCACCAGAATCGCCCGCGACCACGAAGAAATTTCGTAAATATTGAACCAGAACCAATTGGGAAACAGCACAATCTCCGGCGGAATCGCGGGCACCGCGTCGTAATCGAACTGCCCCAGAAAGCACAAATAAATCTTGGTGAAAGTATTGACCTCGGTCACCCCACCCATCTCAAGAATCCGCTCGCGCGCCCGCACCAAAGCCGGGTGATCAAACTTGTAACCGCTAAGCTTCAAGGCAAAGTAGGCTTTTACGCTGGCTGAGACGTTGGAGGGGGCGTCTACGTAGATGCCCCAGCCGCCGTCTTCGTTTTGGTGTTGGAGAATCCAGTTGCAGCACTTCTGAAAGCGCACCGGATCACCCGTGCCAAGTAGGGTGTGCAGCAGAATGTAGTCGGATTCTAAAGTCGTGTCAGCGACCAGCTCGCCGCACCAGTAGCCTTCTTCGTGCTGCTGGGAGAATAAAAACTTACGCGCGCCATCGACTGCGGCTGCGACCCGGCTGGATAGGTCGTCGATTTTTCCAAAGCGCAATTGCGGCGCACTTGACGCCGAAAACGAGGGGGAGTTTTCGTCCATATTTGTTTCTTTACTCCGCACTAACCGCGCTGGGGGCGCTGGCAATTGCCTCCACGATCTCCGGAGGCAAGCCAAAGCGCACGTTCTCGGGCATGACTTCGACTTCCTGCACATTGCCGAAGCCCTTGCTGCTCAAAAACTTCACCACTTCTTCCACCAGGCATTCCGGAGCCGAAGCTCCGGCCGTCAAAGCAATCGTCTTCACCCCTTCCAGCCACTCCGGCCGGATGTTTTGAAAGCTATCGATTAGATGCGAACTGGTGCCCAGGTTGCGCGCCACTTCCACCAGTCGATTCGAATTCGAGCTGTTATCCGAACCCACCACCAACAACAAATCGGCATCCGAGGACACATGCTTTACCGCAACCTGCCGGTTCTCGGTGGCGTAACAAATGTCCTGCGCCGCCGGTCCCTTTATATTCGGAAACCTCGCGCGCAGCGCGGCAATAATGTCCTTGGTCTCGTCAAGACTCAGCGTAGTCTGGGTCAGGTAAGCCACGCGGTCGGGATTTGGCACGGTCAGTGACTTCACTTGATCCGGCGAACCCACCACTTGGGTCACGACCGGAGCCTCGCCCAAAGTTCCAATCACTTCATCGTGATCGTGGTGCCCGATCAGAATGAGCGAATAGCCTTCCTTGGCAAACTTGACCGCCTCCACGTGAACCTTCGTGACCAGAGGACAGGTCGCATCAATCACGCGCAAATCGCGCGCCTGACTGGCTTGCCGCACCTCCGGCGAAACTCCATGAGCGCTGTAAATCACCCGCTCGCCGGGCGGAACTTCGTCCACGCTATCCACAAAGATCGCGCCTTTGCCTTGCAGTTCCTCAACCACAAAACGGTTGTGCACGATCTCCTTGCGGACATAGATCGGCGGCCCAAAAGCCTCCAGGGCAATACGGACGATATCAATCGCCCGCACCACCCCCGCGCAAAATCCGCGGGGCTTCAATAAAAGCAGCGTCTTGCTATTGCTATTCGGCACGATAAGGTTCCTGTAAGGGTACACTTCCCCACTATGGTTTATCTATTTAAGCTACCCGAAAGAACCAATTTGGTCAACGTAAGCCCAAGAACCGCATAGGATTAGCACCGATCGGGGAATATCGGCTAGCGAACGGCAAGCTGCGGTATCGGACCCCCAAATTCATTAACCATGAAGATCACGAGGTTTCACGAAAGGAAACGCTCTAAGGGCGGATTTTCAAATCCGCCCAAGCGCGAATTGGGGATCTGCTTCCTTCGTGTGTCTTCGTGTCCTTCGTGGTTAACCGTTTAGTCAGGAATGGGCAGAAATCTTGTCAAGCCCCCCAGACCCCCATTTTCCGCGCAACCCACTCATTCCAGGACGAAAATAAAGTCGAAAACCATGTCTCATTTACCCTATTCAAGCTGCTATCCTAAAAGAGTAAGTATTTCAGGCGCGGGTTTCATACCCCGCGCCTTTTTGTCTGTCCGTCATCCCGCGGACACGCCCGGCCAGAAAATCCCGAAGACAATCTCAGACTCAGGAGACAAAGACAGGCGCAGCCAGCGCCTCTCTCTATTTGCGCATGAAAAAGCAATCCGAACCTCGCCCCCGGACACCCACCATACCGCGCCGCGACCACAAACCGCCCACCCGCAAACGCCAGGGAGAACTGGCCGAATTAGCCTTCATGAGCAAGGCAGCCAGCCTCGGCTTCGGAGTCGCCAAGCCTTATGGAGACAGCGAGCGCTTCGACTTTATCCTGAGCCGGGACGGCTGCCTGTGGCGCGTGCAAGTAAAGTCCACTCGCACCGCCAAGCGCGGTGTCTACGAGATAAGCGCGCACGGTTGCTGGGGGGCTCACGACATTTACACCAAGGACGAAATCGATTTCATCGTCGCCTACGTCGTCCCCGAGAAAGTCTGGTACGTCATCCCCATCGAAGCCACCCGAGGCCGCAAGCGCCTCTGCCTCCATCCCAACGTCCCCCGCAAAGCCTGCTACAAATACGAAAAGTACCGCGAAGCCTGGTGGCTACTGAAGTCCTGACCGCAAATCGGGGGTGGCCAAGAAGTGAGCCTACCCAATCGAACGGCCGCATATCGGCCTCGGTGCGCGGCCGTTCCGGCGCCTTTTCCGTCTGACGCCTCATCGACTTCTCATGGCTCTGGGGCAGGACGTCGAAATCACCACCCGGCCGGGCGTAAGCCCGACCGGAGAGATGTCTCTAGTCAACTGTCAGGGTCCCGTATCCGAGCCCGCTCCAAAGCCGCGAGAAGGCACCATGACGTGCTAAAAGGAACTGCGATTCTGCAATATGCTTTGGAAGATGAGCCCGGTAGGAAATTCGGCCAACTACAAAATGCATTCACTCAACTTAGCGGCTGCCAGGCAGTTTGGCATGTCAACGCCGCAGGCCACACAGACGACTGGAAGAGAAATTCCGGTGTGGGCACGCTGACGAGGCGATCAACCATGCGCCCTAGCTTCGGAGTTCCGCCAAGAGTTAACTGCAACATCAAAGTCCCAGTATTAAAGGCGACGCGCACAGCACTCTATTTTTTCCCTGACCGACTGTTAGTGTACGACTCGGGAGGAGTTGGGGCAGTGCCTTACTCAGATCTACACGCGCAAGCCGGACAGGTTCGTTTCGTGGAAGCCGACCAAGTGCCCCGGGATGCGGCTCAGGTCGGCACGACATGGCAGTTTGTAAACAAGAAGGGCGGGCCCGATCGAAGGTTCAACAACAACCGCCAATTGCCGGTGATGCTCTACGGTGAACTCCTCCTGACCAGCGTTTCTGGTTTAAAGGTACTGTTTCAGATGTCCGTTCCAGCTACTGCCGTTGGTGTTGCAGCCGCTCTCTCCAGTCTCGGAACCAGGCACGCTTCCGTTGGTACATCTGGCTAGCTCCGCCTGCGCAATCCCTCGGCTGTTACGCGTTGGTCTTCAGCATCTGCTCAGCATGCTTCCGCGAAGTCTCGGTCAGCTTGGCGCCGCTCAACATGCGGGCGACTTCCTCGGTGCGCTCCTCGCCGGTAATAAGACGGACGGACGTTCGCGTGCGCTCAGTAGAACTTTTCTTCTCGATCAGATAATGATGGTCGGCAAAAGTCGCGATCTGCGGCAGGTGGGTCACGCAGAGCACTTGATTCGATCGCGCCAACGCTTTCAGCTTTTTGCCTACGGCTTCCGCCGCGCGTCCGCCGATGCCGGTATCGATTTCGTCAAACACCAGCGTGCGTTGCGCGCCTGCCTTCTTTTTTCCCTGTCCGGCCTCCACGCTGGCCTTGAGCGCCAGCATGACTCGCGACAATTCTCCGCCGGATGCGATGTGCTCCAGTTGTCGCAGCGGCTCACCAGGATTTGTCGAAATGAAATAGACGACTTGATCAAAGCCTGAGGCGCTCCAGTTCCCTTCCTCATCCGTGCCGCTGAGCTCGATGTGAAAATTGGATTTCATGGCCAGATCGTTGATCTCTGCCTCGACCAGCTTCTCCAGCTTGCGCGCCGCTTCGTAGCGCTTCTTCGAGATGACGCGGGCAGACTTAAGATATTCCTCGGCCGCCTGCGCCAGTTCCCGGCGCAGCTGGGCCAGAATCTCGTCTTTGTTCTCCATCTCGGAAAGCTTGCGGCTGGCTTCCCCGCCGTGATGAATCACATCTTCAAGCGATGGCCCGTACTTGCGCTTCAGCCGATCAATCAGCGCGAGGCGATCTTCGACTTCCGCGAGATGCTCGGGCGAGGCCTGAATGCCACCGGCATAATCGCGCAGGGTTGCACCGACGTCCTCCACGCTGATGCGCGCAGTCTCGATTGCGGCCAGCACCTCCTGGAATTTTGGTTCGTAGCGCGACAACTCTTCGATATGCTTCTGCGCGGTCCGGAGCGAAGATGAGGTGGACGCACCACCTTCATAAAGCAAGTCAAAAGCATTCATGGCTGCGCTATAGATCTTCTCAGCGTTCGCCAGCACACGCTTCTCGGTTTCGAGGCGTTCATCCTCGCCGGTTTGCAGCTTGGCGTCTTCGATCTCTTTCTTCTGGAAAGTCCACAGGTCAAGCAGGCGAAGCCGGTCTTGCTCGCCGTGTTCGAGTTCTTCGATGCGACGAGTTGTAGCCTTCCAGCTCGCGAAAGCCTCGCTGACCGCGTCGAGTTGGGTGCCGGCGAACGCATCGAGCAGGTCCAGACGAGCCGCAGCGTCGAACGACAAGATAGATTCGTTTTGCGCATGAATAGTCGCGAGATGAGGAGCCAGTTGACGCAACACGGCTACCGTGGCTGGCTGATTGTTGATAAAGACGCGACCCTTGCCGCCCGCAGCGATTTCGCGGCGCAAAATAATAGATTCGGCTTCTTCGTTGGGGTCGATGCCGTTGGCTTCGAGAATTTTGGCTATGCTTTTTTCCGTCCGCTCATCCACTTCAAAAACAGCGTTGATCACAGCCCGCTCGGCGTTAGTACGAATCACGTCGGTGGAAGCTTTTTCGCCGAGAAGCAACGCCAGCGCGTCAATCAGAATGGACTTGCCTGCTCCCGTCTCTCCCGTCAGCAGGTTCAGGCCAGCCGCAAACTCTACCGCCAGGTTGTCAATGACTGCGTAATTTTCGAGCCTCAGTTCGGCGAGCACGCGCTGTCCTGGGATGCCAGAAGTTGAGCGCAGAATACCATGAAAACCGGTTGCCAGTAGTTAGTTCCCAGTTCTCAGTGATTGCCAATTTAGACGCGGATGTCCACTCTGGACTTTCATGACGTGCTTCCTTTGTGTACCTTCGTGTCCTTTGTGGTTCATGCTCTTGTACTTCATCAACCACCAAAGACACCGAGGTACACAAAGGTGTTCGCATTGGAATTTATGGCGAACTAGGCGGAGTTCTCTACCGGGAAATCCCGTTAATCCATGGGGTACGTCTCTCCAAGAAGCCGGCAATGTTCGTCTATAATTACCAGAGCCTCCAAAACACAATGCATTTTCCCTTACTACTGGCAGCGGTGGTTGGCGGGGAGATCGTCGATCTGGTCGGAGAAACCGGTCCCGTCGCTAAGGTCGTCCTCCTGTCCCTGTTGATTTTTAGCGTGATCTCCTGGGCCATCATTCTTTCCAAATGGAGCCTGGTGCGCCGAGCTCGGGTGCAAAGCGGCCGCTTCGTGCGAGCCTTCCGCAAAGCCCAACGCCTGCAGGACGTCTCTGCCGTGGCCGAGCAGTTCAAACCCAGCCCGCTAGTCGCCGTGTTTGAAGGAGGCTTCGCCGAACACAAGCGCCAAGGCAGCAGCATCGCGATGCAACGCGCCATGCAGATCGCCTGCTCAGAAGAAGTCACGCGCCTTGAACGAAACATGCCCTGGCTAGCAATCACCGGCGCCGTAACCCCATTCATAGGCCTCTTCGGCACCGTCTGGGGAATCATCGATGCGTTCCATGGGTTGGGGACTGCTGGCGGGGCTACTTTGCGGGCGGTTGCGCCGGGGATTTCTGAGGCGCTTATTACTACTGCGGCGGGATTGGCGGCGGCGATTCCGGCGGTGATTGCGTACAACTTGCTGGGGAGTTCGATTCGCGAGTTCGCGGCGCGAGGGGATGATTTTGCTTTGGAGATGTTGAATGCGGTGGAGCGGGCGCAGCCCGCGACGCCGGAGGTGCGGCGGTAATGGCTTTCACGGCTTCCAATGGGCGGACGCAATCTTCGATCTCTGACATCAACGTTACGCCGCTGGTGGACGTGGTTCTGGTGCTGCTGATTATTTTCATGGTGACTGCGCCCGTGCTGCAATCGGGGATCGAGGTCAGCGTGCCCAAGACGCGCACCGTCAAAGAGATTACGGAAGAGCGGTTGGTCATCAGCGTGGACAAGCAGCAGCGTGTGTTTCTGGGCAACGATCCCATCAACATCAATGAGATTGCCACCAAGATTCGGCAGAAGATTCGCGATCCGCAGCATCAGTCGATCTTTATCCGGGCGGATGAGAATGTGCCCTTCGGCGCGTTCGCGACCGTCATGGATGCGGTCAAGCAATCGGGAATCACGAACGTGAGTATCGTGACGCAGCCGATCGACAGCCATGGAAGCAAACGCTGAGATATTTTTCGAGCACGATAAGTGGGGGCGCAACCTGGCGTGGTCGGCTGGGCTGCACATCGCGGTTGCGGGTTCAATCATTCTGTATGCAACGATTGCGTCGGGCGGCAAAGGCAGCAACTGGGGTGCGGGCGGCGGCGGCGATGCGATGGGAGTAACGCTGGTCAGCTCGGTTCCGCTGCCTGCGAGCACGGTACAGACACAGAACGTGCTGGCGAATGAATCGAAGGGGATAACGCAGTCGCAGCCGAAGGCCGAGGAGAAAGAGCCGGAAGCGATTCCGATTCCCGACAAGAATGCAAAGATCAAGCCGAAGCCGCGAAGCAGCGCTCAGCAAAAGCCCAAGCCTGAGCCGGAAGAAGAAGCGAGCAACGTAGTTCCATTTGGAGAAGGCGGTCCGGTCAGTGGACCGTATGGAACTTTCAATGCGGGCGGGGCGAAAGGCGGGTTCGGATTCACTGGGGGCGGGGGGGATTTTGGTTCGCGCTATGCCTGGTACGTGCGCGTGGTACAGCAAAAAGTTTCCGAGAACTGGCTCAAGTATGAAGTCGATCCGGGAATTACGGATGCGCGAAGAGTTTATGTGACCTTTGACATCATGCGCGATGGGCACCCGACGAAGGTACAGATTGAGCAGTCGAGCGGAGTGCCTTCGCTGGATCAGTCGGCGGTGCGGGCCTTGCAGCGGATTGATACTTTTGGTCCGCTGCCTCCGGATTATTCGGAGAGCAAGGTTTCGGTCGAGTTCTGGTTTGATTACAAGAGATAGAAGAAGCTTCTAGCTTCTAGCTCTTAGCCTAGTGGATTTGGAATCGTGGAAAACCGCTCGTGGGCGAGCAGAGGAACCGGGGGGAGAAACAGGCGACCTTGGAGCAAGTGGATATAAGAAGCCAGTTGCCGGTTCTCGGTTCTCAGTTTGTTGCTTAGAAGAATGGATGGTGGCAATGCGCGAGGGCAACTTGCACTCTGATGTTTATCATCATAGGATTGGTTCGAAAGCTGGTATCGGCACGAGGACGACCGGCACGCACTATTCCACAATCAAATTTCGGGTTAGCGCCGCGGCATTCTTTCTCCTACTGACTGCGGCTTTTGTAACTCCTTGTCTGGGTCAGGATTGGATCAAAACCGGCACGGGCTTGGGGATGGAGAAGGTTCGCCTCGCGGTTCCCGACTTTCGACCTTCCACTGCAGACGCCAAGAACGCCGACCTGCTCAATGTTTTCGACGGCACTCTGTGGAATGACCTGGACAATGCCGGCATCTTCGACATGGTTTCGAAGAGCTTTTATCCGCTGGCGATCCCGGGCACGCCGACCGACGTTCAGTTCGCGGCGTGGAGTGCCCTGCCTCCCAATGCCGCGATGCTGGTGTTCGGCAATTTGGGCGTGACCGGCGGCAACGTGACGGTGCAGGGCTGGCTTTATGACGTCAAGAATATTGCATCGCCGCAAGTGCTGGGAAAACAGTATCAGGATTCGGCCACTCCCGATGCCGCCCGTTTAATCGCGCACAAGTTCGCAGACGAAATTATCTTCCGCCTGGGCGGCGGCATTCCCGGCGTTGCCGAAAGCCAGATTTACTTTGTCAGCAGCCGCACTGGGCACAAGGAAATCTGGGTGATGGATTACGATGGGGCGAATCAGCGCCAGGTCACGCATCTGAATTCAATTTCGCTGTCTCCCCGGATTTCACCCGACGGTTCGCGTCTAGCGTTCAGTTCGATGACGAAGTTGGGTTGGGAAATCCTGATGTATTCCATGGATCTCAACCGGCTGGTAACATTCCCGAAGTTTGGCGGCACGAATCTTTCGCCGGCGTGGTCGTCCGATGGGACCAAATTGGCATTTTCATCCTCTCGTTCGGGAGACCCTGAAATTTACACGGCGGATCAATCGGGTACAAATCTGAAGCGGGTTACCTCGTTCAAGGGCCCGGATGTTTCGCCGGTATGGAATCGCAAGACCAACGCGCAAATCGCATGGGTAAGCGGGCGCACCGGCCTGCCGCAGATTTACACCATGGAAGCGGACGGCACGAATGTGCAGCGGCTGACGGACCAGGGTTATGCGGTCTCGCCGGCGTGGTCGCCCAATGGGCAATTTCTGGCGTTCGCCTGGGTACGACGTTACGGCCCGGGCGCTCCTGGGGCGTCGGATATTTACCTCATGGACGTGGCCAGCAAGCAGTGGGTACAACTGACCCACGATGGCGGACGAAACGATTTCCCGTCGTGGTCGCCGGACGGGCGGCACATTGTTTTTCAGTCGAGCCGTTCGGGGCGCGAACAAATCTGGGAGATGTTGGCGGATGGAAGCAACCCGAAGCAAGTGACGTCCACTGGGAGCAATACGCAGCCGAACTGGAGTTGGAAGTAGGGCTATTTTGTCGAAAAATCGGTATAGGGTAGAAAGGGTAGAAAAAGACCAAATTACAGATTGCAGGATTATGATTTAGAGTTGTAACACTAGGGTTTGGCGAATTCTTCAAGTTAACTAGCCCGGAGGAGGCGGAGAAGTGAACCCGCCCCGATATGGATTCTGAGGCGCGCGTTGTGGGCGCGGCGCGCGATTATGCAGGGAGGAAAAGTGAAGCAGCATAGAATGAAGTGGATCACGCTTATATTCGCGTTGGGTGCCATCCTGTTCCTGGGCGCTTGCCACAAGAAGACACCACCGCCGCCACCACCACCCCCACCACCGCCACCAGCGCCGACGGCTTCGCTGACGGCAAGTCCTAACACCGTCGAAAAGGGACAATCGACAAGCCTCAGCTGGCAGACCACCGATGCGACCGACGTGAGCATCGACGGGGTGGGAGCCGTGCAGGCGAGCGGCTCGCAATCGGTTACGCCGTCGGATTCGACCACCTACACCTTGACCGCGAAGGGAGCGGGCGGGACGCAACAGGCCACAGCACGGGTCACCGTGACTACGCCTCCGCCACCACCCGCTCCGGCACCCGGGCCGAGCGAGGAGGAGCTGTTCTCGCAGAATGTCAAGGACATTTACTTCGACTACGACAAGTCGGATATTCGGGCTGACCAGCAAAGTGCGATCCAGGCGGATATCGCTTTCCTGACGCAGCATCCCAACATCCACTTCGTGGTTGAGGGACACTGCGACGAACGCGGATCGACCGAGTACAACCTGGCATTGGGCGACAGCCGAGCGGGCTCCGTCCAGAGCGCGTTGGTACAAGGCGGGGTCAGTGCCAGCAACATCAAGACGATCAGCTACGGCAAGGAGAAGCCGTTCTGCACGGAATCCAACGAGGCTTGTTGGCAGCAGAACCGCCGTGGCCATTTCGTGTATCAGAAATAGTGGTTTGAGGTGCGGAGCATGACCGGCTCCGCACCTCAGTTTTTACTTTCTGGCTGAACCACAAGTGCGGCGAAACTTCCAAGACAACTATGTCTGGACCGCGCTATCCTCACAATAGAACGTTGTAGGGCCGGAGTCGGCGCGCCGGTTCGGTGCGCATCACTATTTTGGCGGCTCGGAGCTTCCGCAACTGAAGGAATAAGTCATGAAAATTCATCGATATTTGAGCATGGTTGTTGTGCTGATCGCATTTTGCGTATATGGGATGCCAGCCTTGGGCGTGAGCAAAGAGATGGTGCAGTTGCAGACCCAGGTGCAGGGCTTGCAGGACCAGATGACCCAGATGCAAACGTCTTTCAACGAGAAGATGGGCGTGATGCAGCACTTAATGGATCAGAACACCGACAGCATGAATAAGGTGGCCGCATCCATCACTGCGGTGCAGAGCGGCCTGGAAAAGCTGCAGACGGATAATGGCGGGAAAGTGGAACAGCTTTCCGGTCAGATCCAGGCGCTCAATGATTCGATCGATGAGTTAAAGGCGCGTCTGACCAAGGTCAGCAAGCAATTGGAAGACATTCAGGCGGCACAGCAAAGCGTGGCAGCGGGGCAAGCGGCGCAGCAGGCACAGCAGCAGGCGCTGGCGCAGGCTCCGCCACCGGATGTGCTGTATAACAACGCGCTGCGCGATTACAACGCGGCAAAGAATGATTTGGCGAAGCAGGAATTTTCGGACTACGTGAAGTTCTATCCGAATACCGATCTCGCGGGGAATGCGTATTTCTACCTGGCGGAACTCGCCTACAAGCAGGGAAATTTTCAGGAAGCCGTAACCAATTACGATCAGGTGCTGCAGAACTTTCCCACCGGCAACAAGGCGCCATCATCGGACTTA
Organism: uncultured Acidobacteriota bacterium; assembly: GCA_963762385.1. Taxonomy (GTDB): domain Bacteria; phylum Acidobacteriota; class Terriglobia; order Terriglobales; family Acidobacteriaceae; genus JABDBE01. The sequence goes on from CAVXKN010000006.1 coordinate 613,820, forward strand.
AAAAAGGGATTGGCGCTCATCGAATTGGGGAAGACGGATGACGGAATCGCCCAGCTTCGTCATGTAATCCAGCGCTATCCGCGGTCGAATGAGGCTTTGCAGGCGAAGGATCGGCTGCGCAAATTGGGCGTGTCGACGACGGCGACGCGCGCGCGTGGGGAGTAGCTAGTTTTATTCTTCTTTATTCAGCTGTAATGTTCTCAGGCAGTAGCGGATTTCCGTGGCCACTGCTTTGATGCGCATGCTTTCCTGCACCATCAGCTTGCAGGCAAGCGCTTCGCGGTTGGGGCTGTTGGCTCCCAAGTCGAAAGTCACGCGGCAATTCTGGCATTCCTCATTCCAGCAGAAGCTGCCGTAGGAAACTTCTTCCGGCGCCAGATATTGGAAGCAGCGCAAGACTGGATTATCCTCGGGAACCTCGAATTCCTTGCCCAGGATTGTGATTTTCAGCAAGCGGGTGAAGGGGCGGAATGGAGTGGATGGGGCGGTCATGGTTGTGAGCGAGCGGCGTTCCTTCTAGCCGCATTCTAGGCGCTTCAGGGGATTGGAAGAGAACGAAGGTGTACGGCCTGAAGAAAGACCGGCCGGCCAACATCACCGTCGGGCGGTGATGCTGGAGTGGTGATGAGGGTGGCTGGAATGTTGCTTATTGTGCTGTTTGTTGCGGTGATGCTTCTGGGCTGCGGTTGTTTCCGGCGTCAGGTTTGGATCGGTTGGTCCGGTTTGCGCCCACAGAGTGATGGCCGAGAATAGAACCACTGTAATGGTGAGAATCAGCCGCTTCATATGCCCTCCAACGCTTTCGAATTCTTTTTTATGCATGACAAAACCTATGCCATCTTTTGGAGTTTCGGAGTAGGCTCATTATAGGCATGGTTCACTGCTTCAGGGAGAATTTATTGTGACGATAACGAAAGATCAAGATCGATCTAAGGGCGCTGTGGAACAGGAAGAACGGGATCCGAGCGACAACACTTCCATGCAGGGCCAGCTCGGGCACCGGGATCAGGATCCGCTGTTGAAGGGGGCTGACACGGATTTTCCGGAACCGGGTGGAAGCCCGGAGCACTCGGGAGAACCCGAGGATGGAAAGAAGCGCGGCCGGGAGTCGGCTGCTTGATCAGAGGCCGCTAACGTTGCATGTGATGGCACCTCGATCTCTGTTGGGATGGCCAGGTTCCCCGCTTCCCCGCGCGCTCGCCCGAGCCTGGTCGTATCGGCCCCGATGCCCGTGTCCACGGACAGCCTGTTGTAAAATGCAATTCAACTATGCAGACGAAGACTCCTGTGGGGATCCTGGGCGCGACCGGAATGGTGGGGCAGCGCTTTGTGCAGATGCTGGAAAATCATCCGTGGTTCGAGGTCGCGTGGTTGGCGGCTTCTGACCGCTCGGAAGGCCGCTTGTATGGGGAAGCGGCACGCTGGAAGATGAGAACGACCCTGCCGGCGCGGGTGGCGGAAATGCGCATATCTGCGGCGGTTCCGGAGGGCGCTCCGAAGATTATTTTTGCCGCACTGGACGCGTCGATCGCGGCCGAAATGGAGCCTCGTTTCGCCGCCGCCGGTTGCGCCGTGGTCACGAACTCCAGCGCGCTCCGTATGCAGAGCGACGTGCCGCTGGTGATTCCCGAGGTCAATCCCGATCACATTCAGATGATTGAGTGCCAGAGCTGGCGTAAAAAGTCGGGCGGTTTTGTGGTCACAAATCCGAACTGCTCCGCCATCGGATTGGTGATGGCGCTGAAGCCGCTGCAAGACTTATTTGGCATTGAGACCGTGGTGGTTGTCACCTTGCAGGCAGTGAGTGGCGCGGGATATCCCGGCGTGGCTTCGCTGGATATTCTGGGCAACGTGATCCCTTACATTTCGAAAGAAGAAGAAAAAATGGAGGAGGAGACGCGGAAACTTCTGGGGCGGCTGAACGGCTCCGGCTTCGTGCCCGCCGAATTCGGCATGAGCGCGCAGTGCAACCGGGTGGCGGTGGAAGACGGACACACCGAATCCGTGTCAGTAAAGCTTACGAAGAAGGCGCGTCCCGAAGAGATGATCAAGGCGTGGAACCAATTCCGCAGCGTGCCTCAGGAATTAAGTCTGCCGAGCGCGCCGGAACAGCCGGTGCGCTACACGGAGTCGGCGGACCGGCCGCAACCGAGGCTCGACGTTGAGTCAGGCAACGGGATGACGGCAACAGTCGGCCGCTTGCGGCCATGCGGCGTTCTCGATTGGAAATTCACTGTACTTTCGCACAACACGATTCGAGGCGCTGCAGGCGCTGCCCTGCTGAATGCCGAGTTGCTCAAAGTGCGGGGCTACCTGGGGTGAACCGCCGCACGCGTCCATGCAACAGAACTGGTCCGCCTGACCGCGCGAATCTGTATTCGAGGAACGTCGGCCAATGATCGTCATGAAATTTGGCGGCACTTCGGTGCAGGACGCCAAGGCCATTGAGCGAGCCGCCGATATCGTGAAAGGGCGGCTGGCGCAAAAGCCGGTGGTCGTGGTCAGCGCCATGGCTAAGGTCACCGACCAGTTGCTGGCGATGGCCCGCGCAGCCGGAAGCGGCGATCGCAAGGCTGCGCTCAATCTTTCCCGTGCTCTCCGCGAACGGCATTACAACACCGCGGGCGAACTGCTGGGGACGGCGCTTTTCACGGAATTCCACGGCGATTTGGGAGTTTACTTCGAAGCGCTCGACGAGCTTTTGCGCGGCATCGCTGCCGTAGGCGAGTTGACTCCGCGGACCACCGATCATGTGGCTGCATTCGGCGAAATTCTTTCCAGCAGGATTGTCGCGGCTGCGTTTGCCGCGCAGGGGCTCGACTCTACGATGGTCGATTCGCGCGAGTGTTTGATCACCGACAATGAGCACATGCGGGCCGCTCCGTTGATGGAAGAAACCAACCAGCGGCTACGGACGAAAGTGCAGCCGGTGCTGGACAAAGGCCGGGTTCCGGTGATGGGCGGCTTCATTGGCGCAACCAAGGCGGGGATCACGACCACGATCGGACGCGGTGGATCCGATTATTCCGCGGCCATTGTCGGGGCTGGGCTGGGGGCTGAGCGTATCGAAATCTGGACTGATGTGGACGGCATGTTGACCACCGATCCGAACCTGTGCCCGGAGGCGCGGCGGATCAAGGTCATCAGTTTTGACGAAGCGGCTGAGCTGGCTTACTTCGGCGCCAAGGTTCTGCATCCGGCGACCGTGCTGCCGGCGATTCAAAAGAACATTCCGGTGTATGTGCTGAACTCACGGAATCCCGACTGTGAAGGAACACGTATCTCGGCCCGCGTGCCGCACTGTAAGAATTTTTTTAAGGCCATCGCCGCCAAGAAACGCATCACTATTATCGATGTTGCGGCTCCCCGGATGCTCTTGGCCCACGGCTTTCTGCGGGCGATTTTTGAAGCCTTTGACCGGCATCGAGTCGCGGTGGACGTGGTCTCGACTTCGGAAGTGAGCGTATCTCTGACCGTGGATTCTAATGAGTCAATCCCGGCGCTGGCAGCCGATCTGGCGAAGTTGGCGGATGTGAAGTATGAGGGCCGCAAGGCGATTGTTTGTCTGGTGGGAGAAAATCTTCGGGAGACGCCGGGCATTGCGGCTCGCGTCTTTGGCGAGCTTTCTGATGTGAAGATTCGCATGATTTCGCAGGGGGCGTCGGAGATTAATCTCACCTTCGTGATTGAAGAGGGTGAAGTGCCGCAGGTGATTCGGCGGCTGCACAAGACGTTTTTTTCGGACTTGGATCCGGAGGTATTTGCTTGAGCACAATCTTAAAACGCAGAGTACGCTGAGAACTGCCGCAGAGTTCGCGGAGAGATTCTTCTTTCATGAATATTCTTGTGTTAGGTCGGGGTAAAACCGGATCGTTAGTCGCGGACGTGGCGCGGGAGCGACGCCATCAAGTCAGTGTTCTTGGAGCTGGCGACAACCCCCGCGCCTCCGCTCTCACGGCCGAAACGCTGGCCCCGGTCAATATGGTCATCGATTTCACAACCCCGGCCGCGGTGCTGGGGAACGTTGAAGCTTGCATGCGCGCCAAGAAAAGCATCGTGGTGGGAACCACGGGCTGGTACGGCGAGCTGCCGCGAATCCGGCAGATGGTAGAAGATCCCGGATGCGGAATCGGCTTGCTGTACGCGGCGAATTTCTCGGTTGGCGTGAATCTGTTTTTCGAGGTTGCGCGAAGCGCTGCGGCCGCTCTGCAGCACGAGTATTTCGGGCAGATCTTCGAGCGCCATCACGCGCAGAAAAAAGACGCCCCTTCGGGAACGGCGATGGCGCTGCAAAGGATCGTTCAGGACTCCGCCGGAACCCAGCTTGAAATTACTTCGTTCCGCGAGGGGGATGTGGTCGGGATGCACGAACTGGTGCTCGACTCGCCCGCAGACACCATCTACCTATGCCATACGGCCAAGTCCCGCCGCGGATTCGCGGAGGGCGCAGTACGCGCCGCCGAGTGGCTGGTCGGCAAAAAGGGAGTTTTCGACTTCAGGGACGTCTGGCGAGAGCTGTAGGCTCCCGGCTAACCTGGTTTCCCTGCTACCAAACCCTGAACTAAATACGTCAAATATGCGTATCCTAGATTATGCGGATGCTGGTGGACATTTTCGCGCAAATCTTCCGCACCCTGTGGGCACACAAGCTGCGCTCATTTCTCACCATGTTCGGCATCGCCTGGGGCGTGGGTTCTTTGCTACTGCTCGTGGGTCTGGGTGAAGGTTTTCGCTCGGGCAACAAGCGCGAGCTGGCGCAGTACGGTAAAGACATCATGTTCATCTTTCCCGGGCGAGCGCCGGTGGTCGAGGGCAGCATGAACTCCGCGCGCAATTACTTGCTCACCTACCAGGATTATCTGGACATTCGCAAGGAAGCGCCGCACGTGCGCAATGCTTCTCCTGTCCTGATTCGCACCGATGTGCGCGCGGTCAGCGAATTCGCCAGCGCCAATGGAGAACTCGCCGGGGTCGAGCCTCAGTTCAGCGAGATCCGTTATCTTCCGCTTAAGCAGGGGCGATGGCTTAACAGCCTCGATGAAACGCAGCGACGCAACGTCATCGTGCTGGGCGATGAACTGGTGAAGAATCTGTTTCCGGGACGGCCCGCGGTGGGCGCGACCATCATTCTGAATGACATCAGCTTTGAAGTCATCGGCGCGGTGGAGCGCGTCGGGCGCGGCGACGATAACTCTACCAACATGCGGGGTTACATCCCTTACAAGGTGATGGCCACGCTTTTTCCGCTTAAGGGCGAGAACCATGAGAATTCCATTTCATTCATTAATTACCAGCCGCGCGTAACTGACGAGCACTTGATCGCGCAGGACGAAGTTCGCAAGCTGGTTGCCCGCAATCACGGTTTTGATTATCGGGATAAGAATGCTTTCGAAGGGTGGGACACGATTCAGAATTCCAAGGCGATCGGCATGATCTTCGACGCCATGAATATGTTTCTGGGCGCGGTGGGATTAGTCACGCTGGCGCTGGGCGCGATTGGCGTGATCAACATCATGCTAGTAACGGTGGCCGAACGCACTCGAGAGATCGGATTGCGCAAGGCATTGGGCGCGACCAACCACAGCATTTTGCTTCAGTTTTTTCTGGAAGGGATACTGCTCACTTTATTTAGTGGATTAATCGGCATGGGATTCGCGGCCGGCTTGATGGCAGTGCTGGGCACGCAGCAAGGTCCGGGAGGGTTTGATCCTCCTAAGATTGTGCCGACGTCTGCAATTTTGGCGATTGCCAGCCTTACCGTTGCCGGAGTGATTGCAGGACTTTATCCCGCGCGCAAAGCCGCCATGCTGCAGCCGGTGGACGCGCTGCGCCAGGAGTAGAAATGTTTCGCGATCTATTTCACGAAGCCTATGGCGCCATGCGGCATAATCGCCGGCGCACAGCTCTCACTATGCTCGGCATGGCGTGGGGCATTGCCACGGTGGTCATGCTGCTTGCCTATGGCGACGGCTTTGGCCGGGCCTGCGCCAATATCTTCGCCAACTTTGGCACCAAGCTGATGATCCTGGTACCGGGCAGGACCTCGATGCAGGCGGGCGGGCAAAAAGCCGGCGTGCCGATCCGGTTCACCATGGACGATGTGGACACGCTCACCACCAACCTTCCGCAGATCACGCACATTACTCCCGAAGTGAGTAAGCAGTGCAACATCCAGTTCGATACCCGAACATTTACTTTCGGGGTTACGGGAAATTATCCCAATGTCGATTCCATCCGCGCACTCAAACTGGGCGAGGGCCGCTTCTACAACATGCAAGACGAAATGCAGCACGCCCGGGTGACGGTCATCGGCTCGGAGGCCAAGGAGAAACTTTTTTCCGGGCGAAATGCCATTGGTGAGCGCATCCGCATTGATGGCCTCAGCTTCGAAGTGGTCGGCGTGCTGAGCGCGAAGATGCAGGAAGGCGACGATGACATCAATCGTGCCATCTACGTCCCGTTCACCACCATGAGTGATCTGAAAGACACTCACTACCTCGATTCCATTTGGTTCAACTACGAAACTCCGGAGTATGAGCGGCTGGAGCAGGCGACGCGCGACGTGCTGGCGGTTCAGCATAAGTTCAGCGCAACCGATCGTCGAGCTGTGCGCGTCTTCAACCTCATGGAACAGGTTCACCAGTTCGAAGTCATCACGATCGGATTGAAGATCTTGCTGGGCTTCATCGGCACGCTGACGCTGGGCATTGGCGGGGTTGGCCTGATGAATATTATGCTGGTCTCGGTGAGCCAGCGCACCCGTGAGATTGGCGTGGAGAAAGCGCTGGGCGCGCGGCGCGGACACATCCTGATGCAGTTCCTGGCCGAAGCTCTGACCATTACTTTTATCGGCGGGGCGCTGGGAGTGATTCTGGCCTACGTGGTCTCGCTCTCCGTGGGAAGGCTCACGCTTTACAGCGCGATGGCGACGAACGCGGAAGCTGGCGACATTCGCCTGATCATTGCTCCCGGCACGCTGCTGGTCGCTACCATCATCTTGACCGCCGTGGGACTGATCAGCGGCATGGTTCCCGCAGTGAGGGCTTCGCGGTTGGATCCTATTGAGGCTCTGCGGTACGAATAGATGACGCGCTCTGCTGTTCCGCTTCGGTAAGTCGGCTATCCCGTCCGCATGGTTTCCCATGGTCACTCAATCTATCGGTAGTAGTCTGAAGGCAGACTGCTATGTGCGCGGGCCTAATCCGAGAAACAATCAGTGGTTTGCTGTTGGCTGTCTTGCTGATCTCTGCGGCACGCGCGACTCCTCCCGGCCCGGACAAGACGCCCGCTACGCCTGCGTTGCGCTGGGAAGAAGGCGCGCCGGGTTGCACCTTCAGCCGGGATGACGACGGCAAATATCGTTACGGTCTTTGGACTGTCGATTTTGGAATCGTCCTGGCCGTGGACTCTCAGGAACTGGAGAAAGTACGACGTCGGGCCCAGCCGCTACTCGCTCTGCAATTGACACTGCATTATCGCGACAAAGACTCGGTGGATGTAACTCCGGGCAAAATCACCCTGGAATTCGTGAAGCATTATCACGACGTACACGGTGCGCTCGATCCAGAGGATCTCGCAACCAAACAGCAGAACGATATCGATGCCCTGGCACAGGAATGCGAACATGAAATTCGCAAGCATCCAGAAAAAAAGCAAGAGAAAGAAGCCATGCTAGCTGCCCGCCAGAAAGACGCGGCGGATATGATCGAGTTCTTGAACACTCGCACCCTGCGTGCGATCACGCTGAACAGCAGCCATCCAGACGCCAGCGGCTGGGTGCTATTCAGCACCCAAAGCAAATGGATCGACGATCTGCAAAAGCAGGAGGAATTTGTGCTGCGGGTACCTCTCGAAAATCGCGTCCTCGAATTTCCGTTCTCGCTACCCCTGAGTGAAGGCGATTTGATTCTGCGCCGCCGACCGGAAAACTGAGCTAGCCAGGGAAACGGCGGCGAAAGGAGGGGGTTGCAGAATCCGTTGACAAAGCTTGTCATCGAAGATAAAGTTTGCCTCCGATTCGTCCTATCTCGCAATTTCATGCTCCGGAGGCAGGCCATGCGGAAAATGATCAGGCAGACAATTTTCTTCACGGCACTCTCGGTCATGCTGCTCGGGCTGTCGGTTGAGAACGCACAGGCGGCTGGAGTCAGAACTTATCGTGGCCAGTTTTCCGACGGGGCGAAGTACCTGATCCAGGTTCCGTCGAACTGGAATGGCACGCTGGTTCTGTACAGCCACGGATATGTGGTGCCGGGGTCGTCCAATCCCGCCGCGGACGTCGGGGATCCAATCACTGGTGCTTACCTTCTAGCGAACGGTTATGCCTTGGCCGGATCGTCTTATGCCACGACGGGCTGGGCATTTCAACAGGCGGTTCCAGATCAGATCAAAGTGCTGGACACTTTCAAGACTTTGGTCGGCGCGCCCAGCCGAACCATCGCGTGGGGGCATTCGTTGGGTGGCATGGTCACGGCTGGCCTGGTGCAACTCTACCCTCAGCGCTTTGACGCGGCGTTGCCGATGTGCGGAGTTGTAGCGGGAAGCGTTGGCACATGGAACGCGGCATTGGATTCGGCGTTTGCTTTCGACCTCCTGCTGGGATCGGGGTCGGGGTTGAAACTGGTGAACATCACGAACTCGGTGAAGAATCTCACGATTGCCGAAAAGATCCTCTCGGCTAGGCAAGAAAATGCGAAAGGACAGGCGCGGATTGCTCTCACGGCAGCTCTAAACGATACTCCCGGATGGTACGATCCGCTATCGCCCGAGCCATCGCCCACCGACTATGCCGCGCAGGAAGCGAACCAATACCTCTGGCTGGCGAACGTTGACTTTCCATTCGCTTTCGACCTCCGGGCGGAACTGGAGGGCCGCGCCGGCGGCAATGTGTCGTGGAACGACGGAGTCGATTACGAGACGCAGCTTAAGAATTCCGTCGACTTTGCAGAAGTTCAAGCGCTCTACGAGAAGGCCGGTCTGAGTCTGGACACAGACCTTCAGGCTTTGAAGATGGCTGCGCGAATCAAGGCCAAGCAATCCGCGCTTACTTATCTCGAGCAAAATATTATCTTCAACGGCAAGATCCCTTTCCCGGTCCTGACCCTGCATACCAAGGGCGATGGTCTGGTGGTGGTTGAAGACGAAACCGCTTACAAGGATATTGTCGAAGAGGAGCACGACGGCGCTCTGCTACGGCAGGTATTTGTGCATCGCGCGGGGCATTGTGAGTTTACGCCGGCGGAGACCGTCGTCGCTTTCGGGGCTCTGATCAGCCGTTTGGATACGGGCAAGTGGCCAGCGCTTGGGCCGGGTACGCTGAATAAAGCAGCCGAGGCGTTGGGGTCTTCGTTCAATGTGTTATCCGTGAATGGCAAAAACGTTCACGTAGCGCCCGCATATTTCAAATTTCAACCGGCGGTATTTTTGCGGCCATTCGATGCCGGCAAGAACTGACGAAAAGCCGACTCGATATGGAGTTTAGAAATGACTCCTACGTTGCTTGGCGGCTATTTGCGTTTATGCGAGTGCTCAATTTTGTCTAAGGTTTAGACGGCGTAATCGCAAAAAAATTCTCCTAAGTGTCCTGAATTGAAACGGTGCCGTGCTCCTGCGGCGAAATAACATTGACATCCATAACCAGCAGATTAAGAATCGTGGCCGGTTGTTTTGATTCTGAGCCGGCTTCGAGGCGCGGGTTGCCGGAAACCCGGGTTCGGAAATATGGAGTCAGCGACAGTTTTCGCTGGCTTGGTTAGTGCCCAAAATTCTTAGGAGGACAAAATGCGCAAGATGATTTTTATCGCCGTGCTTGTCGCGGCAAGTGTCGCTTCCGCACAAGTGCGTCGAGGCGATGGCATTGTTCCGCGTTCGAGCATCGAAAGGCCCGAGGATGTCGGCCGAAGGATGCACACTAACTACATCATTTACGCCCCGGATGGCGTGATTCGACCGCAATTCAACCCAGGCGGCGAAACCCCGGCGTCGCTGGGCTGCGTCTACGACATTGTGTCGACGCCGATCGCGGGATGTCCGATCGCTACCGCCTCAGAAGTACCTACCGGTGGCAGCGGGGTGATTGTGATCGTGGATGCTTATGACTATCCCAGCGCCGCTGCGGATCTGGCTACGTTCTCGAGCGACTTCGGTTTGCCCGCGCCGAATTTCTCGGTACAGTACGCCAGCGGGAGAAAACCGGCGAACGGCTGCAGCAGCGGCTGGAACGGCGAAGAATCGCTGGACATCGAATGGGCGCACGCCATGGCGCCGAACGCTCAGATCGTGCTGATGGAAGCGTCTTCCGCCTCCAATACTGCTTTGTACCAAGCCGTGACTGCGGCCAATTCCTACATCGCGGCCCATGGCGGCAAGGGTGAAGTCTCGATGAGCTGGGGCGGCAGTGAAACCAGCAGCGAGACTGGCTCCGACCATTACTTCACGCAGTCGGGCGTTGTGTATTTTGCTTCGGCTGGGGATTCTCCCGGCGTGATTTATCCCAGCGCATCGGTCAACGTGGTTTCCGCCGGAGGCACGCAAGTGAATCGCAGCGGCGGGAACTACACCAACCAAACCGCGTGGAGCGATGGTGGAGGCGGCGCCAGCCGGTACGAGTCGAGACCGTCATTCCAGAGCGGCATCTCCGGCATCGTGGGCACGAAGCGGGGCACGCCGGATTTCTCTTTTGATTCCAGCGGCGGTTCGCCAGTTGCCGTCTACAACTCGAACTGTTACGGCGGTTGGCTCGAAGTTTACGGCACCAGCGTGGCTTCTCCTTCGCTGGCCGGCATCGTCAATAATGCTGGAACTTTCAACACCAGCAGCAACGCCGAGAATACAGAGATCTATGCGAACTACACCAACACTGCCGACTTTACCGATGTCACTTCCGGGAGTTGCGGCACACACAGCGCAACCACGGGATGGGATTTCTGCACGGGCGTCGGAGTGGACAAAGGATTGCTTGGCAAGTAAAGCGATATAGCTTTAATTTCGCGCCGCCCGCTTCTTACGAAGCGGGCTTCTTTGTTACTGCGAATGCTCCGGCGCTCTATTTTTTTTTGCGGTACTCTTCCATCATCGCCTGCATCCGGTCCATGGTCGGCTGCAGTTGTTGCGGATCGCGAATACAGTTCAAGAATATTGAACGCACGTCGAAATCTCCCGCTTGCATGCCGGCGAAGTAGTGGTAATCCGCTGGTAGCGGCGGGCCACCGGGCTCGCCTGCCGCAGGAATGGTCTGGGGAAGTTGGACGGCGTACATACTGCCGCCGGCTAGAACCTGGTGCGGATACTGCAGGAGCCAGGCGCAGTTTGCCGACTCCTCGATATAGTTGGCGGAGAGCGCGGCCCATTGGCCGCCGTCCGCTGCGGCGGGTCGCTGGCAATCCCAAAGCAGCGCCTGAGGGACGTAACGTTCGGGCTCTGACCATCCATACTCATCGAGCAGAATCTGCTTCAGACCGCGTCGACGGACGAAAGTCTCAACCTGGGGAAGCGCATGGTTCCAGTCGAGGTTCGAGTCGTTGACCAAGTGATAGCCCGGACGTCCCATGCTGAGAGCATTTAGGTACGGCAAATAGTTCGGGTAGGCGCGTATTGCAGTGGCGATGGAAATCAGCGCGAGCGTAATGGTCACCCAGCTTCCGATGCGCGCTGTTTGCGGGTTTGATTCGCGCAGCAGTTCCAGCGCGCGCGGGAGCGGGGCGAGCAGTAAAACTATCAGCGCCAGCGCAATCGAGAAATGGCGAATGCTGATGTCCAATCGGTTCATCATGCAGGCCGCGAGGAACACCACGAGAGAAATCCAGATGGCGCGCCAGTGCGGCTCCATGCCGGCAGATATTGGAGATTGTGCGGGCGAACGGCGCTTTACGAGCAAGGCCGTCCCGGCCGCAAGGACAAGCAGCAACAGAAATGCCAACTGCGATTTCAGGAGGAAGAGCACGGGAAAATAAAACCAGACTCCGTGCGGATAAGCATGGGCGAGGATGAAGGTTGGGCGACTCCCGGCACTGAGGGCAAATAGAACCAGACCGCGCAAGTAGAGCCACACGGGCATGAGCAGGCGCCGGAGAATCGGCGAAGCGGGAAAATGAGGGATGAGTCCAAAGGAGTCCGTTGGCTGGTTCCAGGAGAGCACAAAATAAACGATGTAAACAAATAACCCAGCCCAGAGCGTTCCCTTTGCCAGATTGCGCCATGCGCGGCGGCGCCAGCGGCGTAGTTCGATCTTCTCAATCGGTTGTTCCGGCAGCCGTTTGCAGCGCAAACTCAACACATAGACAACAAATACGAAGAACAATAATCCCGAGGAAAACTTGGAGAGCAAAGCACCGGCCAAGGCCAGCCCAAACTTAACAACTGTTCCCCGCGAGGGCGAGCGCCACATATTTGGAATTTGCCAGACTGTCAGCACCCAGAACAGCGTGACAGCGATGTCAGTAAGCACGAGCGGGCCAAACGCGAGAAAGGCGGGCATGGTCACGAAAGCGGAGAGACACAATAATCCTCCCCAAGCGTTACCCAGCCGCGAGCCGTAGATGTAAATGACGAACCCCAATAGCAATGTCACCAGCAACATCGGCAATCGAGCCCAGCGCATGGTCGAGTATGGATTATTCCAGCGCATGAGGAACCAGTCGCCAAAGACCCACTCGGCCAAATACTGGTGGAAGATCTTGTCGCTGAAGGTCCAGGAGAGATGGGAATAATCAGCGTGCGCTCCTCGCAGAACCAGGGTCAAAGCGGCCAGTAGTTTCGCGAGCGGCGGATGTTCTTCGTTCATCCGCATATCCAATTTCTGCAGATAGCTGACGCCAGCGCCGACGTGCGCCACTTCGTCAATGGTCACGGATTCGCGCCTCACTGCCCCGCCCGCAAGCAGGGCCATCAAAACAAGAAGCGCGGCTGCGGCGAGGCAGAATTTTCTAGCTGTGGTCAATTTCGCTTACCCTCGCAGCATGAAAGGGAGAGGTTAACACAGCCTATTCGGAGAGGTGTCACAGCAACCAAGCAACGCACGACGCGCAAGTGTATTTAGATCGCTTGGCTGTTGGCTGTGACGGGGCTCTCCGCATATGGTTCGTCGCGGCGGAATCAGGTAAGATACTTCGTCGTTCGCTCTGCTGACAAATGAACCGAGAATATCACCGAGGATACAGTCAGGAACTTCATCGCGACATGGAAGCGCTGGTCTTCGGGCACGGCGGCTCACCGCTGCTGGTGTTCCCGACATCGATGGGCAGGTTCTTTGAGTATGAAGATCGCGGAATGATCGGGGTGCTGGCGCAGAAGATCGAAAACGGAGAGTTGCAAGTGTTTTGTCCTGACGCCGTCGACACGGAGAGTTGGTACAACAAAAGCGTTCATCCGCGGCAGCGCGTGCTGCGCCATCTGCAGTATGAGCGCTATATTCTGCATGAATTCCTTCCCTTTGTCCGGTGGAAAAATCAGACGCCGCGATTGGCTGTGACTGGATGCAGCTTCGGTGGCTACCATGCGGTCAACTTTTCGTTGAAGCATCCCGATGCTGTGACGCATTGCGTGGCAATGAGTGGAGCGTACGACATTCACCAGTTCCTTGACGGCTATTACGACGACGATTGTTATTTCAATTGCCCGGTCGATTATTTGCCGAAGATGAACGACGATTGGTTTCTGAGCCGGTACCGGCAGATGAAGATCGTGCTGGGGTCGGCGGACTGGGATATGTGTCTGGACCAGAATGTAAAGCTGTCCGCGATGCTGAATGAAAAGGCAGTGCCGCATTGGTTGGATGTGTACGGCGATCACTCGCAGCATGATTGGCCGTTGTGGGAGCGCATGGCGGGGAAATACTTCGGCTAATGCCCCGCAGAGACGTAGCTTGCTACGTCTTTGTCGCGAATGGAAGGAGAGACGTTGCAAGCAACGTCTGTACAGGAGAATCGCTGATGAAGAAGATTGGAATTTTGTTTGGCATGGAAAATACTTTTCCGCCAGCGTTCGTGGAAAAGGTCAACAGCATGAAAGTCGACGGCGTGACCGCCGAGTTCGTGAAGCTTGGTGGAGTAAAGATGGCCGACCCCAGCGGGTATCGGGTGATCGTTGACCGAATTTCGCAGGACATTCCCTTTTACCGGGCCTATTTGAAGAACGCGGCGCTAAACGGGACGATCGTGATCAATAATCCGTTCTGGTGGACGGCCGACGATAAGTTTTTCAATTATGCGCTGGCTACCAAGCTAGGCGTGGCGATTCCACCGACGGTTCTCCTGCCGCACAACAAACATCCCGAGGGAACGACCGATCAGTCCATGCGCAATCTGATCTATCCGTTGAACTGGGATGAGATTTTTGAATATGTCGGCTTTCCTGCCTTCCTCAAACCGTATTCAGGGGGCGGCTGGAAGCACGTCTACAAGGTCCATTCGCCCGAGGAATTCTTCCGCGAGTACAACCAGACTGGCGACCTGTGCATGACTTTGCAGCATGGGGTTGAGTTCAAAGAATATTTCCGCTGTTATGTGGTTGGGCAGGAAAAGGTGCGGATTATGTACTACGATCCGCGAGCGCCGTTCCATGAACGCTACGTGCGAAATCCGGTTCCCGCCGATGCCAAATTGCTGGAACGCGTGGAGAAGGACGCGCTGACTCTTTGCCGGGCTCTGGGGTACGACCTGAATACGGTCGAGTTTGCGGTAGAAGATGGCATTCCTTATGCGATCGACTTTATGAATCCGGCGCCGGATGCGGAAGCCACTTCGGTGGGCCAGGAAAACTTCGAGTGGGTGGTGAACGCTGTCGCGGAAATGGCTGTAAAAAAAGCTCTTAGCGATGAGAGTCCGGCTCGGGAGTTGAGGTGGGCGGCGCTTCTGGCAGGACCTGTGCCGACGGTTGTCCCTGCGGCGAAGCCAGCGGCTCGGAAGCGGGTTCGGGCTTGAAATGGAGGCCGGGCGTCCCGCCGGCCGGACGCGCGACACGTCCGTCCTCTATCGTTCATCCGGGCACAAACATCGGGCTTAGTTTGGGTCCGATTGTTATACTGTTTGACTGAGCCTGACGATGCGCCCTACTTTCACCATCGGGATCGAAGAGGAATATCAGACCGTCGATCCGGTCACGCGCGACCTGCGCTCCCACATTCATACCGAAATGATGGAGCAGGGACGGCTGCGCCTCCAGGAACGGGTGAAGGCGGAGATGCATCAGGCCGTGGTGGAGGTGGGAACTTCGGTTTGCACTAGCATTAAGGATGCCAAGGCCGAAGTGAAAACCCTGCGCCGGGACATGATCAGACTTGCCCGAGAAAATGGTCTGCGGCTGGCCTCAGCCGCGACCCACCCTTTTGCGGACTGGCGCGTGCAGGAGATCACGCCCGACGATCGTTACAAGAACATTGTCGAGGATATGCAGTTGGTGGCCCGAGCTAACCTGATTTTTGGTTTACACGTGCACATCGGGATTGAGGATCGCGAAGTTGCCATCCAGTTGATGAACCATGCGCGCTATTTTCTGCCGCACATCCTGGCGCTCTCGACCAACTCCCCTTTTTGGCTAGGAATGAACACTGGGCTGAAATCCTACCGGTGCAAGGTGTTCGACAAGTTCCCGCGGACCAACATTCCGGACTATTTCCCCAGCTGGGGGGAATACGAAAACTTTATCAAGCTGCTGATCAAGACCAATTGCATCGACAACGCGAAAAAGATCTGGTGGGACATTCGGCCGCATCCATTCTTCAATACTTTGGAATTCCGGGTTTGCGATATTCCCATGCGGGTGGATGAAACCATTGCGCTGGCTGCCCTCATCCAGGCAACTGTTGCCAAGTTGTACAAGCTGCATGCGGCGAATACCGGCTTCCGGCTTTACCGGCGCGCCCTGGTTATGGAGAACAAGTGGCGCGCATCGCGTTACGGACTGGAAGGTAAGCTGGTCGATTTCGGCAAGCAGCAGGAGGTTTCGGCGCGCGATCTGATTCTCGAGTATTTGGATTTCGTTGACGATGTGGTGGATGAGTTGGATTCGCGCGAAGAGTTGAATTACATTCACGAGATCCTGGAGATGGGAACCGGGGCGGACCG
This sequence comes from uncultured Acidobacteriota bacterium, assembly GCA_963762385.1. GTDB lineage: Bacteria > Acidobacteriota > Terriglobia > Terriglobales > Acidobacteriaceae > JABDBE01. The sequence goes on from CAVXKN010000006.1 coordinate 629,881, forward strand.
CCAGTTGCGCGTTTTCGAGCAGACCGGCGACTTAAAGAGCGTAGTGGATTACATCATCGAAGAGACGGAAGTCGGAGTGACGGATGTGCCGGCCACAGCTTCCGCTAGAAAAGTAGGGTAATGAGCGTTCCTGTCAGCACAACCAACCGCAATTTTAATACGATCCCTTTCGACCCTGAACTCACCCCCGGAGCCCGCAACGCGGTGAACGTTTGTTTGCGCGTGCAGCCCGGCGAGAAAGTTACGGTCATCACCGACGAGGCCACCAAGGAAATCGCGGCCAGCATGGTCCGCGAGTTGGAAGCCGTAGGTGCGCCCTACCGGGCGTGGGTGCTTGAGGACTTGGCGCCGCGGCCGCTGGGCGGTCTTCCCCAAGAAATCCTTGACGATCTCCAAACCAGCCAAGTCAGCATCTTTGCGGTGCAGGCGCAGGCCAATGAATTGCGTTCGCGCATGCAGATGACCGACGTGGTGAACCGGCGCAAGATTCGTCATGCTCACATGGTGAACGTCAACCGGCAGATCATGCTGGAGGGCATGCGGGCGGATTTTCTCAAGGTGGATCGCATCAGCGTCAAAGTGGTCGAGAAGGTACGCCGGGCTAAACAGGTCCGAGCGAAGACGGGCGCGGGCACCGATCTGGTTGCGGATTTGAATCCAAACTATCGCTGGGTAAAGACCAGCGGAATCATCAGCCCAGACAAATGGGGGAACTTGCCGGGCGGAGAAGTTTTCACCACGCCGGGCGAAGTGAATGGGACTTTTGTCATTGACGGCGTCGTGGGCGATTGGCTTTGCGCCAAGTTTGGCAGTTTGCGGGAGCATCCGCTAACCATTCGCGTAAAGGGCAATCGTGTGGTCGAGGCGCATTCCGCGAACCCTGACCTGGAGAAAGATTTCTGGAGCTACACCCATACCGATGAGAACAGCGATCGCGTGGGTGAATTTGCGATCGGCACGAATATTGAATTGAAGGACGTGATCGGTCAGATTCTGCAGGACGAAAAGTATCCTGGGGTGCATATTGCCTTTGGCAATCCTTACGGCGCTCACACGGGGGCGGAATGGTACTCATCCACTCACATCGATGTGGTGGGTAGAAAGTTCGATATCTGGGTGGATGACGAACAGATCATGCGCGACGGGAAGTTCTTGATCGAGGCATAAAAGCCCGGGTAGAAACGTTGCTGGCAACGTTTGGCGCACGGTCAAACAGCAGACGTAGCAAGCTGCGGCTCTACGGATTGCGCAAAGAAGGTTGTGCATTCTGCCGTTGCGTTCAACGCGCTTACGAAATCATGATTCCAGCCCTGCGACAGCAGTTCAACGCGAACTTCACGCCGGAGAAATACCAGGCTTTTCTGAAGTTGATGGAAGAACGCTGTGGTGGTCCCGTCCCGTTCCAGGTTTCCGAGACACCTTGTTTTTTTCCCAAGCCGCTGCTGGACCAGATGTCGCGGTATGGTGAAGAGCTGATCCGGCAGTTGGGCGGCTTGGAATATCGCAAAGCCTCGTTCGAGGCGATTCCGCCCGATTTCAATGTTCCTCACGAAGCGCCGCATCCCATGTTCGTTCAAGTCGACTTCGGACTGGTGCGCGACGCCTCCGGCCAGCTGCAGCCCAAGCTGGTTGAGTTGCAAGGCTTCCCTTCTCTCTATGCCTATCAGGCCATGCTTTCGCAAATCTACGTAGAAGCCTTTGAACTCGACGAGAGCCTGAAGTATCTGCTGGGCGGGTTGGACTGGGAGGGATACAAGAAGCTGCTGCGGCGCGCCATCGTGGTTGATCACGATCCGCAGAACGTAATTCTGATGGAGATCGATCCCAGCCATCAAAAGACGCTGCCCGATTTTCTGCTCACGGAAAAGCTGCTCGGCATCCCGACCGTCGACATTGCCTCGATCGAGAAAAGAGGCAAAGAGCTCTTTTACGAGAAGGACGGCAGGCGCGTTCCCATCCGGCGCATCTACAATCGCGCCATCGTCGATGAACTGGTGCGCAAAAAGCTCAAGCTTTCCTTTAACTTTACGGACGACCTTGACGTCGAATGGGCCGGACATCCCAACTGGTACTTCCGCATGAGCAAGTTCTCTCTGCCTTTCTTGCGTCATGAGTGCGTGCCCAAGACGTCTTTTCTCGATCGCGTGGAGCCGCTGCCGAGCGATCTGGAAAACTATGTGGTCAAGCCACTGTTTTCCTTCGCCGGGTTGGGCGTAATTCTCAACCCAACAAAAGAAGACTTGGCAAACATCCCAAAGCAGAAACGCTCGCAGTACATCCTGCAGGAGCGAATGCACTTTGAGCCGGTGATTGAAACTCCTCTAGGCGGGACCAAGGCCGAGATCCGGATCATGTACATCTGGCTCGACGAACTGCTGCCGGTCATGACCATCATTCGCATGGGCCGCGGCCTGATGATGGGCGTGGACCACAACAAAAACATGCAATGGGTTGGCTCGTCGGCGGGTTTTTACTTGGAGTAAGTCCAGACTGCAGGCTTTGGACTTCCGGCATCAGGCTCTCGGGTCTGGTTTCAGACATTTCGAATTTGGCCTGTGGTTCTCCGTTCCTAGCTCTCGGTTCTCGGTTTTCCCTACGAAGCGGTTGACCTAAGCCCCGCCACAGCCTAACATTACGGCGAACGGCGGTTCGCCTCGATGGTTGGCCAGACAGTCTCCCACTATCGCATTCTGGGAAAAATCGGCGGTGGAGGCATGGGCGTTGTCTATGAGGCGGAAGACATGCGTCTCGGCCGCCACGTTGCCTTGAAGTTCGTTCCCGACAATCTACTGGGCGACCGTAAGTCTCTGGACCGTTTCGAGCGCGAAGCCCGCGCCGCGTCGCGATTGAATCACCCCAACGTCTGCACCATCCACGATATCGACGATAACGGCGGCCATCCCTTCATCGTCATGGAGCGGCTCGAGGGCGAAAGCCTGAAGCAGCGCATTCACGGGAAGCCGCTGGAATTTGAGGAACTTCTGGACATTGCGGTTCAGGTGGCGGAGGCGCTGGAGGCATTTCACACCAAGGGAATTATTCATCGCGACATCAAACCTGCCAACCTATTCCTCACCACGACCGGACAGGTGAAAATACTGGACTTTGGCTTGGCCAAGTTGTCACGCGACCAGGGCGTGGCCGCGTCTGAAGACACGCCGTATGAAGATTCGCTCACTGCGGTCGGCGTAGTGCCTGGGACTGCGGTTTACATGTCGCCGGAACAGGCGCGCAGCGAAGAACTCGACCCGCGAAGTGATCTGTTTTCTTTTGGCATTGTGCTCTACGAAATGGCTACGGGCAAGAAGCCGTTTCAGGGAGCGAATGTCGTGACCACGCTGGATGCGATGCTGCATCAGAAGCCGCTGGCGCCGCGCACGCTGAATCCCGTTCTCCCGCCGCAGATCGAGGGCATCATCGGGAAGGCGATGGAAAAGGATCGCGATAAGCGATACGCGAGCGCGACGCAGATGAAAACCGACCTGCAGCGCTTGAAAAAGCAAACCGAATCAGGATCGGTCAAGACGAATTCGCGGGAAGCGCCTCTGCGTGTAGCCACGAATGCATTCCAGACTTCGAGCGCTTGGCAGAAATACCTGCTCCTGGGATTGTCTGGCCTTTTGATCGCGGTGTTGGCGGCGGTGGGCGCATGGTGGTTCAAGCACCGCAGCATGGCCGCGAATCCCGGCGGGAACACCATTGCGGTGCTTCCCTTGCAGAACTTGAATGGCGATTTCAGCGTCGATTATTTGCGCTTTGCCCTGGCCGACGAAATCTCCAACGTGCTGACCCACAGCCGGACGCTGGACGTGCGACCTTCCGGAGTCACGCGGAAATATACAAGCCCGGACGTTGACCCGCAAAAAGTGGGACGCGAACTGCATGTGGGCAGCGTCCTGACTGGGCATTTCTTGCGGCAAGGGGACCATCTGCTGGTCACCTTAGAAGCCACGGAGACCAAGAGCAACCGGATGTTGTGGCAGACGAACTTCACGTCTTCGAGCGAGGACTTGCTCTCCCTGCAAGCGCAGCTTGCCAATCAAATCCGCCGGGGCTTATTGCCTATCCTGGGTGCAGCGGGGAGCTATCTCGATACCGGCACGCGTCCCAAGAGCCAGGAAGCCTACGACCTTTACCTGCACAGTCTCGCGTTGCCGCATGATGCTGGACCCAACAAGGATGCGATCGCGGTGCTGGAACATGTCGTCGAAATGGATCCGAACTATGCTCCTGCCTGGGAAGAACTGGGCGTGCGTAGTTATTATGATGCCGACTATTCCAACGGCGGAGAAGAGATGTTCCAGCGTTCTAACAAAGCCTCGGAACGCGCGATTGCGCTTGATCCCAACCGGATCGTGGCTGCAGGCCAGTTGATTACCAACCGGGTGGAACGCGGCGAGTTAACCAAGGCGTATGAGGCGGCGCAAGCGCTGGTCAAGAGCCGTCCTGAGAGCGGTCAGGCTCATTTCACGATGGCTTTTGTGCTCCGCTATGCCGGAATGCAAGAGGACGCCGCGCGTGAGTGCGATACCGCGCTTGAGTTGTCACCGGGGAACTACTCGTTCCGCTCGTGCGCGTGGGCGTTTATGGAGTTGGGCCGAACCCAACGAGCCATGGATTTTGTCCGCCTGGATGCTGGCTCGGAATGGGCTAACTCCGCAACCGTGTCGGTTCTACTGCGCGACGGTAAGCTGGCGGAGGCGCGGGAAGGCGTGAAGAAAATTTCGAACAATCCGCGCTACCATCGGGATCTGCTCGAGGCGTGTTTGGGAATACGCCCTGCTTCCGAGTTGGACAAAATCGCAACCGAGACGGAAACCTCCGTGCTTGCGGAACCCGATCCCGAGCCCTGGTACTACGAAGGAACGATCATGGCCTTCTGTGGAAAGCCTGCGATTGCCCTGCATATGCTCACGGCCGCGGTCGAACAGAACTATTGTTCCTATTCGGCGTTGCTGTCCGATCCCTTGCTGGCAAATCTGCGCCGGGGCAAAGACTTCGATGCGGTGCTGACTGCAGCCCACGAGTGCCAGGAAAGCGTGCGCAATCCGCAGGGACAGTGAATCGGGTAGGATGTCTTATGGGGTTGCGGCTACCCTTTTCGATCCTAACCAGTCAATGACCAGGACGATATATCAGGAAAAATATTGGTTCCGTTCCGCGAGAAAAACAATCCTTTACCTATGACAGCAGATGACCGTGGGGTCGGGCACAAATGGGTTCGATCCGGGTTGGTGCAGTTTTTTCTTGCCCTGCTTTTGACCCTGCTGGTGACCGTCGGCGCGCTTTGGCAAACCACGCCAAAACCAGAAAGCCCAACGGCTCCCCGCTACGTAGATCCTCTACCGCAGGATACCGGTGCCTCCGGCTTGCAGGAAACGCTCTTGCGGCTGCGGACAACTGCGCGGCTGATGCAAACCGTGGCCCACCCTGACGACGAAGACGGCGGCATGTTGACGCTGGAATCGCGAGGGAGGGGCGCAACCGTTCTATTGCTGACGCTGAATCGCGGGGAAGGCGGACAGAACAAGGTAGGCAGTAATCTGTTCGATGTGCTTGGCGTTTTGCGGACGCTGGAACTCTTGGGAGCAGACCGCTATTACGGTGTGGAGCAGCGCTTCACGCGGGTTGCCGATTTTGGCTTTTCCAAGAATGCCGACGAGACATTTCAGAAGTGGCAAGGTCACGATATCGCGCTGGGAGACATGGTGCGGGTGATTCGCACCTTTCGGCCCGATGTCCTCGTCGCTCGCTTTTCCGGCACCGATCGTGACGGACATGGTCATCACCAGGCTTCGTCGATTCTTACGCGTGAAGCATTTCGTGCAGCAGCTGATCCAAGCCGGTTTCCCGAACAGATCAACGACGGCTTGCTGCCGTGGCAGCCGAAGAAACTTTACATCGGGAACGTGTGTGGATTTGGCGCGCAGACTTGTCCGGCGGAAAACTACACGGTCCGGCTGAATACGGGAGAGCCCAGTCCAAGGCTGGGCATGTCATACGCCCAGTTCGCGGTGGAGGGATTGCGGCATCAGCTTTCCCAGGGCGTAGGAGCGTTTTCTGTCAATGCTGGCCCTCGCTATACCTACTACAAGTTGGTGGATTCGGTTCTGCCCTCGACCACGGACAAAGACGGGCACGAGCAGGATTTGTTTGACGGGATTGACACCAGTCTACCGGGGCTGGCGTCGCGATTGGGGGCGGAAGAATCGAACGTGCCGTGGCTGCGTTCGGAGCTGACAGAGGTTGCGAATGAGGTCCAGATCGCGACCCAGAAAAGCGAGAAAGAATCGAGCGATGCAGTCGGGCCGCTGCTCGTCGCCTTGCAGAATCTCGATTCCGTCATCAGCCGCGTGGACAACAGCGAGGTCACCACGCCGCTCAAACGGGATTTGCTAGAAAGGCTTCGCGAGAAACAGCAACAGATGCAGAAGGCCCTTAACCTGGCTATGCAAATCTCGTTGGAAGCAACGGTAGCTCCTCCTCAGGGCGCGGGTGCAGGTTTGCCGAAGGAAGAAGGTGCCCTGACCGCTGTTTCTCCGGGCCAGAAGTTCCTAGTGAAATTTAGATTTCACAACGGCTCAAAGTACAAGCTCATCCTAGACGGCGTACGCCTCGATGCTCCTCAAGGATGGGCAAAGCAGATCGACAGAGAAGTCGTTCTGGCGGTCGCGCCCGGGGCGGATCAGTATGCGAACTTCGTAGTGCAGATTCCTGCCAACGCCGCCGAAGGCCACTTCTACACGCGTCCCTATTGGCATCGCAGCGACCCGGAAACAGAAAGCATCAATACGATCGACGATGAGCGCTACGTCACTCTGCCCTTCCCACCGCCTCCATTCCGCGCGACGGTCGAGTACCACACCCATCACTCGGCGCACGATCTGACTCTCTTCGGAGGAACCCATAAGCTGGGAGGTTCGGACGGACCGGAGACGCAGATCTCGTCTACAGCGGTCGCACCCTTCGTAGATGACAAAGGTGTGGAGCGAACGCGACCGCTCGCGATCGTCCCCGCGTTTTCCGTCATGCTCGAACCTGGGCAGCAGGTCATTCCTACGGAAGGTGATGGGGAGAAGCGCGTGAAAGTTGGAGTTTCGAGCAACTTGTCCAGTGCGGTCAACGGCAAGCTTCATCTGGAAGTGCCTCCTGACTGGGCGGTCGAGCCCGAGAAACTATCGATGGAGTTTCACAAACGCGGGGAGAAGCAAGAGTTCGAGTTCAAAATATCTCCGGCCAGTCTGAAGGAAGGACGAGCAACAATCCGCGCGGTTTTCGAGTCTGGCGGAGTGAATTACAGCGAAGGCTACAGCCTGGTCACGCGGGAGGATCTCGACAGTTTTTATTATTACCAGCCCGCGCTGCAGCGCGTCAGCATCGTCGACGTGAAAGTGCCCAAGGATTTGAGAGTCGGCTACGTCATGGGTGCGGGCGACGATATTCCTACCGTGCTCGAACAACTTGGAATGAAGCTGACTATGATTCCGGCGGACAAACTGGCCAGCGAGGACCTGAGCCGGTACCAGACGATTGTTCTGGGAATCCGGGCTTACGATACGCAAAAGGATCTCGCGACCAATAACGAAAAGATGCTGGACTTCGTCCATAACGGAGGGACGCTGGTAGCGCAATACAACACCGGTGTCGCTGATTTCAACAAAGGCAAATTCACGCCTTATCCCGCACAACTCAGCCGGGCGCGGGTTTCGGTTGAAGAGGCTCCGGTGGAAATTCTGGCGCCGGATGATGGCATCTTTCACTTCCCCAACCAGATCACGCAGCACGACTTCGACGGATGGGTGCAGGAGCGCGGGTTGTATTTCATGGATCAGTGGGACAGCAACTTCAAGCCGCTGCTGGCTTGTCATGATCCAGGAGAACCACCCCAGAAGGGCGGCTTGTTGCGCGCGCAATACGGCAACGGAACCTATATCTACACCGGATACGCTTTCTTCCGCCAGTTGCCGGCGGGAGTGCCCGGTGCGATCCGGCTTTATGTGAACTTGTTAAGTGCGGGACATGAAAAGCAAGGCGTGCGGTAACCCCAGTTCAGGTTTTCTGTTCTCTATTCTCAGTTGCTCGCCGAATGCAGCCAGCATCCCAGACCGGCCAGAATCCCCCGCGCCTGATTCGCGGCGTGGGACTGGGAAGCGCGACTGCGCTCAACATGATCGACATGATCGGCGTGGGCCCATTCATCACCATCCCGCTGATCGTGAGCGCAATGGGTGGGCCACAGGCGATGCTCGGCTGGATTCTGGGCGCGATCTTTGCCATGTGCGATGGCCTGGTTTGGGCAGAACTGGGCGCGGCTATGCCGCAGTCCGGCGGTTCTTACGGTTATCTGCGCGAGATTTATGGACCGAACCGCCTGGGCCGCCTGATTTCGTTCCTCTTTGTCTGGCAACTTTCTTTTAGTGCGCCGCTCGTGATTGCCTCGGGCTCCATTGGCCTTGCCGGGTATGCATCCTACTTCTGCCCAGGATTGGAGAATCCGTATCTCGCACGCCATTGGAGCGTCCCCCTGCCGCTGCTCGGAAAGCTGCAACTGCACTGGCTGGTCTCGGGCGCAACTTTTGTGGCGGTCGGTGTGGTTGCCCTGGCGATGGCGCTTCTGTATCGCAAGATCACGAGCATTGGATGGATCTCAAAGCTGCTGTTGGCGGGCGTGCTCGGAACCATGTTCTGGATCATCCTTGCGGGGATTGGACACTTTGATGCTTCCCGAGCTTTCAGTTTCCCCCCTGGGGCATTCACTCTTTCGCGCAACTTCTTCCTGGGATTGGGCTCGGCGATGCTGATTGCTACCTATGATTATTGGGGATATGGCAACATCGCGTTCCTCGGCGACGAAGTAAAAGAACCGGGAAAAACGATCCCGCGGGCGATCCTGCTATCCATTTTTTTAGTGGGATGTCTATATGTGGTGATGAACATCAGCATTCTGGGTGTGATTCCGTGGCAGGAGATCCAAGCCGGTCAAGACAATCGTGGCTTGTATGTTGTGTCTATCTTCATGCAGAAGATTTACGGATCATGGGCCGCGAATCTGGTCACTGGACTGGTCATGTGGACCGCATTCGCCTCGGTTTTTTCAGTGATGCTAGGATACTCGCGCGTGCCCTATGCGGCCGCACTTGACGGAAATTATTTCAAAGCCTTCGCCCGTGTGCATCCGGAGGGACGGTTTCCCTACGTGTCGTTGATCGCGCTGGCCGCGGTCGCGGCGCTGTTTTGTTTTCTATCCTTGGCAGATGTAATCGCCGGGCTGGTGGTAATTCGCATTATTCTGCAGTTCCTGGTGCAAGCGATCGGCCTGATTGTTTTGCGCATCCGCCGTCCCGACCTGCCGCGGCCGTTCCGCATGTGGTTGTATCCGCTCCCTGCATTAGTGGCATCAGTCGGATTTCTATTCGTCCTGATCTCGCGCACAAACTCGCTCACCCAGATTCGCTACGCTGTGCTGATCCTGATTAGCGGTGTGGCTATATATCTGCTGCGAGCCTGGCGTCATCGGGAGTGGCCGTTTGCAGAGCGAGTGCCGGCCGAAAGGCTCGCAAGCAATTGAGCATGGCTGAAGCGGTGAAAACATCGATGCCCCCGAGTCTGACCAGAGCAACGAATGGTTCGGCGTGGGCTCCTTTGGGCGAGCCTCTTTTTCGTTCCCTCTGGGTCGCAGCAGTAATCTCGTACACCGGAACCTGGATGCAGAACGTCGGCGCGGGCTGGTTGATGACGCAGCTCACGATGTCTCCGTTCATGGTAGGCCTGGTGCAGGCGGCGAGCACGCTTCCAGTATTTCTGGTCATCTTGCCGGCAGGCGCGCTTGCGGACATGGTCGACCGCCGGCGGCTCCTCCTGATCACGCAGGCCTGGATGGTTGCAGCCGCGGCGTTGCTCGGCATTTTCACGCTGCTTGGAAATGTGACTCCGTGGATTCTGCTCCTCTTCACATTCATGCTGGGGTTGGGCGCGGTGATGAACGATCCGGCGTGGCAAGCCATCACCCCGGAGATCGTTTCTCCCGCACAGCACGCGCCCGCAGTCGCCTTGAACTCGGTAGGATTCAATGTGGCTCGTGCCGTGGGCCCGGCGTTGGGGGGCATTGTAATCGCCATTGCAGGTTCAGGCGTCGCGTTCCTGTTGAATGCCGCTTCTTTTTTTGGAGTTATCTTTTTCCTTTATCGCTGGAAGCGTCCGCATTTCGACAATATGGAAAAAGGGCGCGTTTCCGATGCCATCCTGACCGGCCTGCGTTATGGTCGTGACGCTTCGGTGGTGCGTTGCGTGCTTGTCCGCACCGGCGCATTTAGTTTGGCGGCGAGTTCCCTGCTGGCTCTGCTTCCCATTGTTGCCCGTCCGCATGGAGCCACCGGCTACGGCCTTCTGCTCGGATCATTCGGACTGGGCGCATTGGCGGGCGCAGCAGTGTTACCTCGGCTAAGAAGTACACTCTCGGTGGATGGAGTGGTCAGCGTCGCCATCCTGATATTCGCGGCCATGACATTTGCCGCGGGACGAGTACAGACCTTCGGCTGGCTGGAACTAGTGTTGTTCACCAGCGGTACCGCGTGGATTGGCATTCTGGCTTGTCTCAATGTCGCCGCGCAGACCATGTCGCCTTCGTTCCTGCGGGCGCGGGCGCTGTCGTTGTACTTGCTGGTGCTGCAAGGAGGGATGGCGATCGGCAGCGCGCTCTGGGGTGCGCTGGCCAGCCGGGTCGGAATTCCAACGGCGTTTCTGTGGTCCGCGATCGCTCTTGTGGTCGGACTGATAAGTGTGCGACGCTATCCGCTGAGCTCGCAGCAATTACAGTACGCGCCTTCAGTGGTGCGGGATTAATTCAGGGTTCGGCAATTTCAACATTTCGTTTTCAAGGAGATTCCTGATGAAAAAGATGAGATGTCTGTTCGCCTGTATGCTTCTGCTGGCGCTTAGCGGTTTGGTTCGGGCGCAGGATACGAAACCGGCGGAAACTCGCACGCTTGCCCAAGTATTGGATCACGGCGTAGCCGGCGTGGAAAACGAATTCGTTTCCGCTGCCGAGGCCATGCCTGAGGACAAATACTCATTTGCCCCTTCCAACGGCGAGTTCAAAGGCGTGCGCACCTTCGCACAACAGGTGAAGCACGTTGCCGCGGTCAACTACATGATAGGAGCGGCCATGCTCGAGGAAAAACCGCCGGTCGAGACGGGCGGTGAAAACGGCCCGGATTCGATGAAGACCAAGGCAGATATTGTGAAATTCCTCAAGGACTCGTTTGCCTACATCCACAAAGCGGTTGCCACAATCAATGCTGGAAATCTGCTGAGTCCCATCAAGAGCCCTTTTGGCAAAGGCACGACCACGCGCCTGGGGATGTCCACCTTGATCGTGGGGCATTGTTTCGACCACTACGGGCAAATGGTGGAATATCTGCGGATGAATGGCATTGTTCCTCCAGCCAGCCGATGAGCACTGCATCGCCAGGCGCGCTCGCGCAGTAGTTTTTCCGATCCTTGCCATCGGAAATCTCCTATAGCACGAAAGTGCCATTTACACGTCTGAGAATGGGAAATACTCTCAATCTCCCCCCATCGTTAACAAGTTACGAGGCCATTCAGAGCCTTAACAACAGAGGTGTACGCAGCAGTCTGATGGTACGGGTGGGCCACGTGGGCCAGCCCAACGGCAGGGAGAAGTAGATGAAGATCAGGAAGCATCAAGCGACGGATTCGCTCGCATCTGAAGCCGAGCGTGAGCACGAAGTTCAACGGGAAATAGACAGTTTTCTTCGAGCAGTCAGTTCTTACCCAGACCGGTTCGCCCGCGAGCCGTACCTAAGTTTTCAGCAGCACCTGTCGAGCATCGTGACCGCGTCGCACGCCTCTGGCACAGAGGAAGATTCGCGGCATTGAGGTTCGGCTCGTTTTCTCCCCGAGCCGCTTAGCGAATTCCCTGGCCCGCCCCTCGATCGGTGATCTCGGTCGGAATCAGTTCCGGGTCGAGCCCTTGTGCTCGGAGGTGTTCGCGCACTCGCTTTCCGGCTTGCTCCGCACTCGTTCTTGGATCTAGAAAGATCAATACCGATGGTCCAGCCCCACTCAATGCGCTCCCCAATATTCCGCGAGTTCCGCCGATCTTTTGCAATGCGGGCAGAAGCGGGCACAACGATGCGCGGTAGGGCTGGTGGATGCGATCTTCGAGCGCGGAAGTGAGCAGATCCTTCCGTCCTTGAAGAAACGCGGCCAGCAGGAGCATGGAATTCTGGATGTTGGCTACGGCGTCAGCGCGGGAATATTGATTGGGGAGAACTCGGCGCGCATCCTCGGTTGCAAGGCTTTCCTTGGGGACCGCGAGCAATAGTGGCCACTTCCCTTTTGGCTTCAGGTGTGCCATTTGCATTTCGCCGTTGGCGGAGGTTCGCGCAATTGCCAGGCCGCCCGTCCAGCAGGCAGCGGCGTTATCGGGATGGTGCTCGCGCCGGGCTGCTTCGCACACGATTCGGTCATCCGGCCAGCGCAACCGGCCGAAATGCACGGCCAGCGCAATTCCCGCCAGCCGCGCCGCTGCGGAGGATCCGCATCCTTTGCCGATCGGAATCTGGTTATCAATGCGGAGCGCGAGCGGCTGCACCGGCTTCCTCTCCTCCTGAAGCACCTCGCGATAAGTTGTCAGAATAAGATGGTTTTCGATCAGCGCGCAGATCTCGCTGTCACGGCCGCGCGCTACGATCGAGAATTCGTTTACCGCGCTTGCCTGGATCTTAAGAAACATCGAGAGCGCAAGCGCGGCAGCATCGAAGGCCGGGCCGAGATTCGCGGAGGTCGCGGGAAGAACAATCTCCAGGGACTGTCGTGGTTTTGCGCGTGTTTTGGCAGTGCGATCGGTCATGGGCAAAGCAAGGCGTTGCAAGTAACATCGTACGGCTGTAGAAACGGAGCTTGCTACGTTTTCAGTTGGTCGTCTGCTTCTTTCAAAGTTTGAATGACCGCGTCGGTGGTAGCATCTAGCACAATCGGCGCACGCTGCCGCAGCCTGAGAACGTCCGCTTCTTTTTCGCTCTCAGTGCCGGAGAACAGATCGCCGCGGTGAAACTTCAAAGTGAATTCGGGATCTTTCAACAGGTGTCCAGTTAAGATCAATATCACGCTTTCTTCCGGCTTGACGAAGCCTTGCTTCAGCAGCTTCTTGAGTCCGGCAAGCGTGACTGCGGATGCGGGTTCACAGCCAATGCCATCGGCTCCGATTTCTGCTTTGGCCAAAGCGATCTCGACTTCGCTGACTTCTTCCACGGCGCCGCCGGTCACCTGCAGCACTCTGACTGCTTTTTTCCATGATGCGGGATTTCCGATGCGAATGGCGCTAGCCGCAGTTTCGGCTTGTACGGAGATTAGTTTCCTGCCGCCATTTTCCCGCATGGTCCGCACCAGCGGATTGGCCCCTGCCGCCTGAATGATCGAAACTTTCGGCACCCTCGAAATAAGTCCCAGTTGCTTCATCTCAATGAACGCTTTTCCCAATGCCGAAGAATTTCCCAGGTTCCCTCCGGGAACAATTACGTGATCGGGTGGTTGCCAATCGACTTGTTCCATCAATTCGATCGCGGCTGTTTTTTGTCCTTCGAGACGATACGGATTTACCGAGTTGAGCGGATAAACCGGCGTCCGCTGGACAACTTCGTTCAGCACGCGCATGCAGCCATCGAAATCGGTTTTCAACTGGCAGGTGACTGCACCGTAGTCGAGCGCCTGGGAAAGTTTCCCCCAGGAAACTTTGCCTTCCGGAATCAGCACCAAGCTACGCATTCCTCCACGCGCCGCATACGCGGCCATGGAGGCGGACGTGTTGCCGGTGGAGGCGCAGGCCACCCAGTGGAATCCTTCGCGCCGCGCCACCGACGCCGCGACCGTCATGCCTGTGTCTTTGAATGATCCAGTTGGATTCATGCCCTGATGCTTGGCATAGAGTTGAGGCAATCCAGCAATACGAGCGCAGCCCGGCATTTCATACAGCGGCGTATTTCCCTCGTGCAGAGTGATGACTTCTTGCCAGTCATCGAAGCTGGGCAGCAATTCGCGGAAACGCCAGACGCCACTTCCGTCGATTGGAAGTCCGGACCTGCGGCGCTCGCGCCAGAGAGCTCTCAGCTCGGCGGCGGCCAATCGCGTGGTGTCGCTCGTGTTCCAACCGGGATATAAGATCTCGAGCAGATCGCCACAACCGGGGCAACGGAAATTCTGTTCTGCTTTTTCGAATACCGTATCGCAGCCGATGCATCGCAGTTGCGATATCTGGACAGAATTCGATTTTGATGAAGTGTGTTGGGTCATCCGGATTGAGGTCAGGGGAAGATTGACCAGTGCAAATCTACTTTCCACCGCGCAAATATTGATCGGTCCTGTCGATCCAGTCGGCGCGCGGCGGATTGAATATATCGAGGTCGACCGTATCCTCCACGGCTTCAGCCTTGTGCGGCATATGGGGAGGAATTGTCAGCACCTCGCCAGCATTCACTACGATCTCTTTGCCGTCGATCCAAAATTTTAGCGCTCCTTCCAGAATATAGGTGATTTGCTCGTTGTGGTGGCTGTGTTCGGGCACAATGCATCCTTTCTTCAGCAGCACGCGCGCCACCATCACGTCTTGACCCACCACGAACTGGCGTTGCAGCAGGGGGTTCAGGTCTTCAAGTTCGACTGAATTCCACGGAATATGTTTCAACTCAGCTCTTGCAGTTATTGCCTTTCGCACCTTCTTTTTCGGAATTGGTCGCTTTGCTGATTTTGTTTTTGCCATTAGTGCACCTTTCCTGGATAAAGTCCGACTGCATTGTCATGCAAATAACCATGGGCCATCTGGAGCGCTTGCGCCTCGCTGACTTCCCCCATGGAAATCATTTCCGCCAACGCCGCAGCCAGCGCGGTGCGCGATGATTGCACTCCCAGCCAATAGCTCTCTTCGGCACCCATGACGTCGTTGTAAGGAAACGCATCGGTGCCGAAAGTAATTTTCTCGGGAAACGTCTCTAGCCACAGCTTAAGCACTTTCTTGAATTCTGAGGGGTAGAGCAGAACTTCAGTTTCCGACGAATCCAGATACACGTTTTTCGCCGCAGCCAGCCAAATGGCTTGACGATCATAAGGGTATCCACCGTGGATCATCACAAAGGTTACATTCGAGTAGCGCGGATCGCGCAGCACATTCTCCAGGTTCATGATGTTGCTTTCGGTCAGATTGAAGTAATCGCCGGGGCCCACCGCCGAGTGGATGTGGACCGGAAGATGAAGCCGGCCACCCTCGCGAATGAGGTAGCGAAACATGAAATCCTGAAAGGTGCGGTATTCGTCGGTGCTGGGAATTCCCCCCGCCACAAACCGCTCATAGATGTCCTGCGCATCCTCACGGCTCGGATCGCTGAACTTGGTGGAGCGGAAATAGGCGACTTCGAACTTCATGGCAATTCCGCCCTTCTTCTGATTGTCTTCGAGGGTACGACTGACGAACTTCAGATAGCTCCCAAAGTCCAGAGGCAGCTTGCCCAGGCCTTCCTGTTGCATCCAGCGATGCAGCATCTTCTCCTGGAGTGGGATGTACACCTCCTCGTCGGCATTGCGGGAGCGTTCCCGTTGATTGTCGAACGGCCACATGAGCGAATCCACGAAGAACACCCAGACAAACCGTCTGGGATCGAGATAGTCGGCCATCATCGCGCGGTTCGCGACGCCTTGCTCGATGTTCAGTTTGTCGAGAATGTCAGAAAAATAGGCGTTGCCCTTATCTTTCTTGAACTCCGCTTTTTTCTGCACCAGCCATTTAGCATGCTCAGGCGAGAGGTCGTCGTAGGGATATCCGAAAAGGGCTTTGGCGGCCACTATGAGTTCCGGGTTCGAGTCACGAATGCGGAGTGCGTAAATTCCAGGGGGGCCGGCCATGGCATCGACGTCAGGATCGTCGGAGAACCCAGGATGCGCGTGATGATCGAAGATGGGAATCTTTTCGATTTGAGGGAGCAGTCGTTGATAGACTTGCTGCACGTCGGGTCCGGGCAGAGGGCGCGCCTGCCCCGCGGCAAATAGCGAGAGGCCACAAATCGTAACCAAAACCAGCTCGGGCATTCGGCTCATGAAGTCCTCGTCATGACTTTATTGCACAACCAACATCCCGCTGGGACCGTCGTTATTGTGTTGCAACAGTCCCTTGCCAAGCGGTGGAAACCCGCAGAATCCTCTCCACTGCCTCCTGCAGCGTCGCGGTCGAAGACGCAAATGAGAAGCGGATGAAATCAGCGCCCGCCGCGCCGAAAGCCGCGCCTGGGATGGCCGCGACACCCGCTTCTTCCAGCAGAACGCGGCAAAGCTCCTCCGCACTCA
Source organism: uncultured Acidobacteriota bacterium (assembly GCA_963762385.1). Lineage (GTDB taxonomy): Bacteria > Acidobacteriota > Terriglobia > Terriglobales > Acidobacteriaceae > JABDBE01. The sequence continues at coordinate 646,234 of CAVXKN010000006.1, forward strand.
TTCCCGTATCTGAAATATTTACCCAGGCGTAGAACGCGCCTTCTGGCGGCGAGCAGCGGAATCCGGGAACACGATTCAGATCACGGATGAACTGCTCCTGTCGTTTCGTGAACTCGTGGACCATGCGGGGAGTCGTGCCCTCGCGATCCTTGAGCGCTTCAATGGCTGCATACTGGCTGAATTCCGCGACGCAGGTATAGCTATTGACCGCCAGCATCTGCAAGGCAGGAACGATGCGTGACGGCGCAACCGTATATCCCAGCCGCCACCCGGTCATCGCAAAACTCTTGGAGAAGCCATCGATAATCAGCGTGCGCTCCTCCATTCCCGGATAGCGCATGAGTGAGACATACTGGCCGCCGTAAATGACGCGGGCATAGATTTCGTCGGAAAGCACGAGCAGATCATGCTTGACTGCGACTTCCGAGAGCCGCCGCTGCGCTTCGTCGGTGTAAACCGTGCCGGTTGGATTGCCCGGGGAGTTTGCGATCAAGATTTTCGTTCTAGGCGTAATCTTGGCAGCGATTTCGTCAGGATCCGGTTGAAAGCGATTGCGCTCGGAAAGTTCAAATGGTACAGGAACGCCGTTCAGTCCGAGAGTAATCGACGGGTACCCTGGAAACCCTGGATCGGGGTATAAAACTTCGTCCCCGGGATCAATGAGCGCCATCATCGCCATGAAGAGAGCGATTTTGCAGCCTGGCGCGATGACAATGTCGTTGGCGGAAACTTTCAGATCGCGAGTTTCGTGAAGGTAGGAAGCGATTGCCTCGCGCAGAGTTAAAACGCCGGCGACAGCGCAGTAACGGTCCTTGCCGTCATCTATAGCACGCTTGAGAGCTTCATTTACGGACGCGGAGGGATGGAAGTCGGGCTCGCCGAGTTCGAGATGGATGATGGAGCAGCCTTGGCGCTCCAGTTCGTTGGCGCGCGCATAAACCGACAGCGCACCTTCACCGGACATCGCTGCCATTCGAGACGCTAGTGGTCGCATGGCTTGCCTTTCCAGAATTTCTCTTGCCAATGGAAGCCGGGCGCCCCGCCCCGCTGGACGGGCCAGAGACCCATCCTCCATTCACAGTCCTTTGTACAAACCGCCATCCACGAGCACAGTTTGCCCGGTCACGTAAGAAGCCCGCTCCGAGGCCAGCCACACGATCGCGTCCGCAACTTCGCGGGGTTCCCCAAGCCGCTTCAGCGGCGCGTCCGCGCTCCATCCTTCGAAGATTTCTTGTTCACTCTTGCCGGTAGCGGCGGACCGAGTCTTAGCCAATTCCTTTAGCCGATCGGTTGCGGTGTAGCCCGGTCCGACGTTATTTACGAGTATGCCATCTTTGCCGAATTCGTTGGCGAGACTCTTGACCAAGCCAACAACCGCGGCACGAACCGCGTTCGACAATACAAGATCCGCAACCGGCTGTTTTGTCGTGATGGAAGTAATTGTAATGATGCGTCCCCAATGCTGGCGTTGCATGTGAGGAATCACTTCGCGGGCGAAATAAACCGTGCTTAGAAAATTGGCGTCCACCGCCTTTCGCCATTCTTCGACGCTGGCAGCAAGAAATCCTTTTGCCGGCGGACCTCCGGCATTGGTCACGCAAATGTCGACGGCGCCAAATTTCGAAACCACCGCATCGACAAAACGATGCACTGCCTCCTCGTCAGTTACGTCCAGAGCCTGGGCCAACACTTCAGCGCCATACCGCTTCTCGATGTGCTCCGAGGCCGCCCGCAGGGTTTGAGCATTGCGGGCACACATGGCGATCCGGCAACCCTCGGCAGCGAAGGCCTCCGCAGTCGCACGGCCAATCCCCTGACTGGAGGCGGCCACAATCGCCACCCGATTTTTCAAGCCTGTATCCATAAGATTGGAATTATAAAGGCGCATGGCGCAACGGTGTTGGCCGAGCCTTCGACTCCCCTTGCCCGCGTGGCTGGCGAACGATACTCTTAAACCGTTGTGCCGTTAATTTGCAAATGGAGTCGTGATGAAAAAACATCGGCCTCATCAGGAAACTCAAGTCGTGCACGCGGGAACCGATTTGCAAAAGAAACATGGACCCCTCGCCACACCGATCTATCAGACTTCCACGTTCGAGGTTACGGACAACGCGGAACAGTTGCGCGTGACTCCGACGGACATGTTTTACACCCGCTACGGCAACCCCACGAACACCGTGGTGGAGTTGAGAATCGCGGAGCTAGAACGCGCCGACGCTGCGTTGTTATTTGCTTCGGGCATGAGCGCGATTACGACTTCCATTCTGGCCCTGTTGAAAAGCGGCGATCACATTGTGGCACAGCGCGACATCTATGGCGGCGCAGCAAAGTTCTTCGGTCAGTGGCTCCCCAAGCTCGGGGTTGAGACCACGTTTGTCGATACCACTGAGTACGATCAATACGCCCGTGCCATCCAACCAAATACCAAGCTGCTCTATCTGGAGTCTCCGACCAATCCCACGGTGCGAATCGTTGATTTAGAGAAGGCTGCTGCCCTTGCGAAGAAACATAATCTGATCACTATGATCGATAGCACCTTTGCCACGCCGATCAACCAGCGCCCGGTGGAGTTCGGCATCGATCTGGTCATGCACTCCGGCACGAAGTATTTCGGCGGCCACTCCGACCTGATTGCGGGCGTTATTGCCGGTCACAAGCATCTGATCGAGAAGATTCACGAGACTCGGACCACGCTGGGTTGTGTGATGGATCCTCACGCGGCCTGGCTGCTGCTGCGTGGTATCAAGACGCTGGCGGTCCGGGTGCAGCGGCAGAATGAAAACGCTCTGCGTGTCGCGAAGTTCCTGGCTCAACATTCCAAAGTACGACGGGTTCACTACCCGTTTCTAGAAGGTCATCCACAACGAGCGGTTGCCATGGAGCAAATGCGCGGCGGAGGTGGCATGGTGAGTTTCGAAGTCGAAGGCTCGGGTGACGATGCACGGAGGCTCACCGAAGCGCTGCACCTCTTCACCTTGGCGCCCAGCCTGGGCGGAGTGGATTCGCTGGTTTCCATCCCCGTACTCACATCTCATGCCATGATTTCAGCCGAACAACGGCAGAAGATGGGCGTGACCGAACAGTTGATACGGCTGTCGGTGGGAATCGAGAATGCCGACGACCTGATCGCCGACCTTGAGCAGGCGTTCGCTGTGGTGAACTCTGCTCAACACGCGCAGGTTGGGTAAGACCAAAAAAATCCTGGCCTCACCAGAGGCCAGGTCGGAGGACTATCTTGCACACTTGCTCAGAAAATGAACTTCAATGCCAACTGGAGAATACGCGGATTGTGGGCTGCATTGGGCTGAAGCAGACCGTTTCCGAGACAGCTCGGATCGCCGGCTGAATTGTTGGCCCCGCCATAGCAGCCGACGGAGTTCGCGCTGGTGATTCCCGTACCGTTCGCGTTGTCGGCCGCAGAACCGGCGTCCCCACCCAGCCAGGCATACTCCCTGTGATTGAAGACGTTGAAGGCTTCAGCCCTGAACTCGAAATACTTCGATTCCGTGACCGCGAAGTGCTTCAGCAATGCCATGTCGAAGTTGGTGCGCCAGGGATTGCGCAAAATGTTTCTTCCGGCATTGCCGAAAGTTAGCCCGGTGGGGGCCACGAACGCAGCCGGATTGTAGAGCAAAGGCGGGTTGCCCGGGGGAAGGGTCGGTATCCCGGCGCTCGGATTGCCGACGATGTCGGGATAGGAAGCTGCAGTCGCGAAGGTATTGGAAACTCCAGCGTTGTCGCTGGGAATGTTTCCCCCGCCCGCGTTATAAACGCTGAACGGCGTCCCACTTTCAATGTCGGTGATGCCGGACCACTGCCAGCCTCCCAGGAGCTTGTCCGTGAGACTCTTGCCTTTCAAGAAAGGCAGATCGTAAACATAGCCAATGTTGATGATGTGCCGTTCGTCGAAGTTGGAGCTGGCACGGTAAGCGTTGAGGGCGTAGCTGTCGACGAATCCCGAGTCGTTGTAGTCGGAGGAGTCGTCGATCGAGTGGCTATAGGTGTAAGCCGCGTTCAGTTGCAGGCCGCCGATACTGTGGCGTAACGAAGCTTGCAGTGCATTGTAATTCGAGGATCCAGTCTGATCTTTGCGAGTGATGGATCCGATTCCGACATAGGGCAAATAAGGATTGGCGTTGTTACCACAAGCCACGGCAAGATTATTGGCCCATGAACCAGTCGTCGTGTTCCCGTTGACTGTTGCCGTTGCCTGCCCAGAAATGGGATCTATCGAAACGGAGCCGCAGTCGTTCCCGCTTATGACCTGCCCTGGTGCATAGGGATTCAATGCTGTCGGAACTGAGTGCATCTGGTTGTATTCGTACGAGCGGGTCAGATGCACACCGGCGCTGCCGACATAGGCTAGAGTCGCAACCGTGTTCTTGGCTATATCGTGCTGCAGGTCGAGATGCCACTGCTCCATGTAAGGCCATGTGGCTTTGCTTGGAATCGACACGAACGATAGAGGAGTTGTGCCACCCCCGAGAAGACTGGGATTGAGATTGGCGTATCCCGCGACATTCACAACGCTGCTGGTCTGGGTGTTGATGTTGTATTGCTCCAGCGACTCCGTATTGCCCTCATTTCCATTTGTGTGCTCGAAGAAGATGCCGTAACCGCCGCGGATCGCCCATTTTCCGTTGCCCAAGGGATCAAACGCAAAGCCAATGCGAGGCGCGGGATTCCACCAATGATTCGACATGCAGCCCTTGGGCACCCCGGGAGTAACGCCGCAGTCTACCCAGCCGTTGAATGGATTCCCGATGACCAAGCCTGTGTTTGGATCAACACTGCTCGCGCCAGGAACGTAGCGCGCGGGGTCGAAATTCCAGGCCAGATTGTTCTTTTCCGAATAGGTTCCGAAAAAGCTCATCCGTAATCCGATGTTCAATGTCAGGCGTGGCGTTGCCCGCCAATCGTCCTGCACAAAGGGCTCAAAGATGTTGTATTGCTCGTGCATTTTGAAGGCATTTTGTTCCTGGGTGAAGGTACCGATGTTTCCCAGAAGCATATCGGCGAACGCATTCCCAGTCGTGACCGTGGCGCTCGTACTAAACTGCAAGAAACCATTCACGCCATAGCTCGGCTGGGGGATTTCATTCTTGTGAGCGTTCACTACATAGATGCCGGCTTGCAAGTTATGCCCGCCGATGCTCTTCGTGATGTTATCCCGGAAGGTGAAAGTCGGGTTGGAGTTGAGCGGACCGTTCGGAACATAGCCCGGATCTTCGGCAAAATTGTACTGGCCGCCAGACAAGCTGATGCCGGGTATCTTGGCGCCAAAGCCGTTGTCATAGATTCCGATTGGGGGAAATCCGGCGGGCCGCTGCCATGGCCCGATCAAACTTGTGGTGATGTGGTCCGTCGTGTAGCTGGCCACGAATTCGTTCAGCAGCGTCGGCGAAGCTGTCGCGGTGACGCGCGCCACCATGCTGACGCCGGGGCCATTGAAGTTGGTCTGTACCGTCGGGAAGGTGACCCCGCTCGTCCACAACGGCACGGGATAGTCCTGATCCCAGGAATCGTGGATGTAGCGAAAAGTGGCGCGGACTTTATCGTTGATGTTGTGATCGATGCGGAAGAGTTCTTCCCGCCAGTTCGTGGGCAGCGACGGAGTCGCAAACCAACTACTCGGCCCAAAATTCGGAGTGGGGATCAGTGGCAGCAAAGCGTTGACTACCGTGGGATTGGCGATCGGCACGTGGTTATTAGGGAAGTAGGCGCTGGTTTGGGGGTCGACCGGGCAGTTCGGAAAGTTGGGATTAACCGCCGAGTTCGCAGCCGGACAGACATCGCTGAAATTCCCGGTGCGTTCCGCCAGCGTAGGAACGGTAGTCACGCTGAAAAAACCTGTTGCCGGCACAACTTCGCGGCGCCACTCCTCCGACCAGAAGAAGAAGGTCTTCTGTTTGTCTTTGTTGTAATGGCCGGGAATATATACCGGGCCGCCGATAGTAAAGCCAAAGTCGTTCTTCTTGTACGCTGGAGGCGCGGTCTGAAACTCTGGTGTGGCATTGAAAAAATCATTGCGCACAAATTCGTACAGGTCGCCATGGAAGCTGCTGGTGCCAGACTTGGTCTCAACTTCGACCGTGCCTGATCCGTTTCGGCCATATTGGGCGCCGTAGTTGGAAGTCAGCACCTTGAACTCGGCAATGGCGTCGATGCTGGGGTAGACGTTAAGCGTAGTGTTGCTACCATTGTCCATAGCATCGCCGCCGTCCATTTCCCAGTTGTTATATTCAGTGCGGCCGCCGTTTACGCTGAAGGAAACACTTCCGGAAACGCCGACTCCGGCTTCATCTTGCCCGGTCTGGTTGCTAACACCCGGAACCAGAGTGATCAACTGGGTGAAGTTGCGTCCGTTCAGTTCGAGCTGGGTAATTTCTTTGCCAGTAACCGTGCCACCGAGATCCGAGGATTGGGTTTCTACCTGAGCAACTTCCTCGCCCTGCACGATCACTTCGGTGTTGATGGCGCCAACTTCCAGCACGACGTTGACGCGGGCCTTTTCCGCCACGCGCAGGATGATACCTTCGGCATCGTATTTCTTGAATCCAGCATCGCTGACTGTGAGATCGTAAGAGCCGATGGGAAGCGACGCGAACAGGTAATCGCCGCTGCCGTTCGTAGTCGACGTGCGATTGATGCCGCGTTCCGCGCTGGTCAGAGTAACTTGAGCTCCGGGAACAGCCGCCCCCGAAGGATCGGTGACCGTGCCGGTGATGGACGCGGTGTCTTGCGCGAAAAGCGCAGCTGGCAAGCACAACGAAAATACAAGAAGAACAAACCACAGGAGACGGGATTTCATCGTCAACTCCTAATGCTCGAAACGTAATTGGAAACTGCGCCAGGTCTCGCCCCGGAAACCCAGCTATGCCCCCACACTCAAACCGGGTACGCCATCGCAATGATGAAAATCCGTTTATTAAAACGTGTTAATAGTGCTGTAGGTCTACCTCGATAGTCAAGCGAAAAAACCGTCCGGAAGCTCAGAAAAGACTTCGGGTCGACTCTCGCACCGCCAGTTCGGGAGCTACCTTGCGATGTACGGCGGAGAATTCCCGCTTCTCCTGAACCGCGTTGATTCCGTCGACAATAATACTGACCGCCATCGTGCCCATAACCTCCATGGGCTGACGCACTGTGGTGAGGGATGGCGTGTACAGACTGGAAGCGGCGATGTCGTCGAAACCGATGACCGAACAGTGCTCCGGAACCCGCAGCCCACCTTTCGCCAAAGCTCGTATCGCCCCAAACGCGGTCATGTCATCGAAGGCTACCAGCGCGGTAAACGGGCGTTTCTGCCGGAGCAAATCCTCGGTCAGCTTATAGCCCGCTTCGAAACTTGAAATCGGGTCGCGCGATTCGGGCAGATCGAGAATCAGCCGAGGATCCATTTCCAGCCCACTGGATTTAGCGAACGACCGGATTCCCTTCCAACGTGGCGCGCTATCCGCCAGAGTCTTGGGCCCGCGAATGAAGGCGATCTTGCGGTGTCCGAGGGAATACAGATGTTCGAGCGCGGCATGAGCTCCAAGTTCGTTGTCGACCATGACGGAACTCACGGAGTCGGTTCGCAACTCACGCCCGATCATCGCCGTGGGAACGCTGCTCTTCTCCAGATCGGCCAGAACGTCGATATCGACGAACAGCCAGTTGGCGAGCACGATGAGCGCTTCCACCCGCCGATCAAGCAGCATCTCCAGGTAGCGTTCGAAGCGGCTGCGCTCGTTGTGAACGTCGGTGAGAATGGGCAGGTAAGAAGACTGATACAGAGTGTTCTCGATGCCGCGCAGTACCAGGGTGCAGTAAGGGTCGGTCATGTCGAAGACCATGACTCCCACCGTGTGACTGCGCTTGCTGCGAAGCGAGCGGGCGAACAGATTCGGCCGGTAGCCCAGCTTCTTGGCTGCTTGCTCAATTCTCTTCTTGGTGACGGCCGGAATGTAGCGCGCCAATGGCGCGTTGTTCAGAACGATGGAGACTGTGGTCGAAGAAAAACCACTGTCCTTGGCCACGTCCCGAATCGTGATGGTCGCAGCTTTCATCGCGAGTTGTTCATCCTTGGACGGCATTGTCGTGAATTATCGTGGCTTGAATTCATGCGGCTGCTGGCGGACACTACAGCAGAGAGTGCAATCAGTGTCAAGCTCAACTATTCGATTTCTCCTGACAATGCTGTTTCTAGTTCCCTGGCAGGCTGGCCGTGCGCAGACAACACAGGCAGCTCAAAGTCAGCAACCGCAGCACGCGCCCTCTCCGCAGAATGCCGATCCCCAGCAGCTTTTTCAGCAGGGTGAAGCGGCGCTGAAAAACGGCAATTTGGATGAGGCTGAACACTCGTTTCGCGGCGTGCTTGCGATCAATCCACAGGTCGCGGGCGCATATGCAAACCTGGGCGTGATCTACATGCGGCGTAAACAGTGGCAGCCGGCGCTCGAGATGTTGCAGAAGGCGGAAGACCTGGCCCCGCAGATTGCCGGCATACGGCTCAATATCGGGCTGGCGTACTATCGCCAAAACGATTTTCGAAACGCCATTCCTCCATTCGAGTCGGTCGTAAACGATGTGCCGGATACATTCCAGGCGCGCTATTTGCTCGGCTTGTGCTATTTCTTCGTCGAGCGTTATGCAGACGCGGCAACCACGCTGGAGCCGCTCTGGCCGCAGGCTTCCGGCCAATTGAATTATCTTTATGTGCTCGGCATAGCGGCCAACAAAGCAGGGCGTGCGGATGTGGAGCAGCGGGCGTTGAGTCGCTTGGTCGAGATCGGCGAAAACTCTCCCGAGTTTCATCTCCTCATGGGGAAAGCTCACCTCAATCGCGAAGAATACGACGAAGCCATCACCGAGCTCGAACTTGCGGCCAAGGGGGATTCGACTCTACCCTTCCTCCACTTCAATCTCGGGATGGCTTACCTCAAGAAACAGGATTTGGAGCGCGCCAAAGCGGAATTCCTCAAGGACATCGCCACCGAGCCGGATGTTTCCTACGACTACGATCAACTGGGAGAAGTTTATTACCTTCAGCAGCAAGATCGGAATGCGGAAGAGATGTTTCGCAAGGCGCTGCGTCTCGATCCTCAATTGGCCAGCTCTCATTTCCAACTCGCGCGGGTGTACCAGCGCGAGAACAAATTCGGCGACGCGCTCAGCGAGGCTGCCGCGGCCCTCAAGCTCGATCCCGATAGCCCGGGCATTCACTACTTGCGGGGACAAGTGCTGCAGCGTCTAGGACGCGTCGAAGAAGCCAAAGCCGAAATGCAGACTTTTACGCAATTATCGAATGCGGCCCGTGAAAAGCGCCATCAGGAGCTTGAGTCAGGACCGATGCCGAACCCCGAGCTTACCCAGGAGCCTCAGTAGCCCTCGTAGTTTGTTATCGTGGTGCATGACGGAAATTACCTGCGGCGCGATTCTGTTTGACCTGGATGGAGTGCTGGTCGACTCCACGCCGGCTGTCATCCGCGTTTGGACGCGGTGGGCCATCGCGCGCGGTTTCGATCCCGACGAAGTGGTTCGCAGAGCCCATGGGCGTCCCAGTATCGCAACCGTGCGCGATTACCTTCCGCATGCTGACGCTGAGGCCCGGAACCGGGAAGTGGAACGCGGCGAGATTGAAGATCTGGATGGCGTTGTGCCTTTGCCGGGAGCGCGCGAGTTGCTGAGCGCTCTTCCTCCCGACCGGTGGACCATCGTGACATCATGTTCGCGTCGTCTGGCTGAGGTGCGGTTGCGGGCAGCAGGACTGCCGATTCCCGCAACCATGATCACGAGCAGCGACATAAAGAAGGGAAAACCGGATCCCGAGCCCTATCTGAAAGGCGCGTCGTGCGTGAGAGTATCAGCGAAGGATTGCGTTGTCGTGGAGGATGCCCCAGCAGGAATTCGCGCAGGCAAGGCCGCTGGGGCTCGGGTCATCGCCTGCAGAACCACGGCCGCCGAATCGGAGCTCAAAGATGCGGGCGCCGATTGGATTGTGGAGAACTGCGAATCCATTTCCGTCTCGCCGTCAAACGCGCGCGATAGGCTAAGGCTTGTCCTTAAATAGTCAACCGGAGCCATCCCCACCCGATGGGACCAACCTCGTGGACCCCGTTTGCATCGTAGGGTGGTGAAAATAATTGCTGCATTTGCGGTCGTGTCGCTTTTAGTGGTAGCCGGATGCACCTCGCAGAAACCAAGCCCCGACGAAGTACGAGAGAAAACCGCGCAAGCCACCTCGGACATTAAGCAGGACGCCAAGGCATTGGCTCAAGGCGTGAAAGAAGGGTGGAATCGCGATCAGCCTCTCGATGTAAATAAAGCCAGCAAGGAGCAATTGCTAGGTCTGCCGGGAATGAGCAGCGAGGGAGCAGATCGGATAATCGCCGGGCGTCCTTATCGCAGCACCGCCGAACTGGTTAGCCGGCGGGTCATCTCGCAAACGGAATATGACAAGATCAAGGATCAAGCAACGGCAAAAGATTGATAGAACCAGGCATTTTTCCTCCGGGCGGTCAATGTGCCATCACCGCTTTACCCTTCTTCGGCTTGCGCATCAGGAATATCAGCGGCAACATCAACACGAACATCAGCGCCAGAAAACGGAACGTGTCGTTGTAGGCTAACATCGCCGCCTGCTGCTGGACCATCGCCCAAACCGCCGCGTAGGCATCACGAGTTGCGGTCGCGGCATCCTTGCCTTGCGACATGAAAAGCGCTCGCAGGCCGTCGATGGTTTGGCGAGTCAGCGGATTCGCCGGGTTGACGTGCCTGTCCAAAATATTGATGTGCATTTGCGCTTTCCGCACTTGCATGGTCTCAACCGTTGCAATGCCAACGCTGGCGCCGATGTTGCGCATCAGGTTAAAGATGCTGGTGGCATTGCCCATCCTTTCCTTGGGGATGGGATCGTTTGTAACCGTCGTCAAAGGCACAAAAATCAGTCCCAGCCCCGCGCCCTGCACTGTGAGCGGCAACCAGAAATTCCACGAGGCCACTCCCAGACTGAACATCGAAATCCGGTACATCGCGAACGCTGTAGCCAGGAAGCCCACTCCCAGGAGTTTTCGCGAGTCCACTTTCCCGGTGAGAAAACCAACCAGCGGCATAAGTACGAAGGAAGCCAATCCGCGCGGCAGATTGGTGATGCCCGCGTGAGTCGCCGTGTAGCCCAGCAGTTCCTGCATCAGCAGCGGCAACAAAACCGTGCTGCCGTAGAGAACGAAACCGACGACCGTCATAATGAATGTGCCAATCGCATACGACCGGTAGCGAAACACGCTGAGATCGATGATCGGATGTTCGGCTTTCAGCTCTCGGACGAGCAGACCGCTGATACCGATGATCGCCAGCACGGCCAGCGTGATAATGAAGTGCGAGCCGAACCAGTCATCTTCCTGTCCTTTGTCGAGCATGATCTGCAATGAGCCGATGCCCAGCACCAACAAACCGATCCCCCAATAGTCGATTCCTTTGGACTCCTTGCGCAAATAATGCGGATCAAAAATGAATGCCTGGGTCAGCAATATCGCAATAACGCCGATGGGAACATTGATGTAGAAGACCCAGCGCCAACTGTAATTATCAGTGAGCCAACCGCCCGCCACCGGACCGAGCATAGGCGCAACCACAATTCCCAGAGCCCAGAAAGCCATGGCCTGCCCACGCTTCTCGGGAGGAAATGATTCCAAAAGAATGGCCTGCGACAACGGTTGCAGACCGCCGCCGCAGGCTCCTTGAATGACTCGGAAGAAAATCAGAAACGGCAGCGACGGCGCCAGCCCGCAGAAAAAAGAAGCCGTAGTGAACCCGGTTACAGATAACATCAGCAGGCGCTTGCGTCCGAACGTTGTGGCCAACCAACCCGTCATCGGCAAAATAATGGCATTGGCGACAAGGTACGATGTAAGTGTCCACGTGGCCTCGTCCGTCGTGGCGGAAAGGTTGCCGGCGATGTGCGGCAGCGAAACGTTGACCACGGTCGTATCCAGCACTTCCATGAAAGTGCTGGACATGACCGCGATCGCAATCAGCCAGGGATTAATATCTTTAGTAGCTGGATCGTTAGCTGGCATCACACTCGCGTTGGAAATAATTAGACTCGATCATGCTACCGGGACTCGAATTGTCTCATAGCGTGAACCCAGCAATTTTGCCCAGTCATCAGAATCGTCAATGCCCAGACCTGATTCAGCGAATCCGGAGTTGAACTCGCCCCCGAGCCGACGGGCAATCAGATCAAGCACCCGGGGTGAGAGTTGGAAATTTGCCCTCCGGGCCCTGCGCTCGCGGAACTATCGCCTGTTCTTCACCGGCCAGTCGGTGTCCCTGATCGGCACTTGGATGACTCAGATCGCCACGAGTTGGCTGGTGTACAGAATAACCGGCTCCGCGTGGCTGCTGGGCATCGTGGGCTTTGCATCTCGGATACCAAGTTTTCTTTTGGGACCGTTCGCGGGTGTCTGGGTAGACCGATGGAATCGCCACCAAACCCTGGTCGTGACGCAAATTCTTTCGATGCTGCAATCCTTCGCGCTGGCCGGTCTGGCCTTGGCCCGAATCATTACCATTCGCGAAATCATCTGGCTCGGGCTGGCTCAGGGCATCATCAACGCTTTCGACATGCCGGCGCGCCAGGCCTTCGTGATTCAAATGGTCGAGGACCGCGCCGACCTCGGCAACGCTATTGCGCTCAACTCCTCGATGGTAAACATGGCTCGACTTCTCGGTCCCTCGATTGCTGGAATCATTATCGCGGCGTTTGGGGAAGGCTATTGCTTCCTGATCGATGGCTTCAGTTATCTCGCGGTCATTGCTTCCCTGCTCGCCATGATAATCACGTCCGTACAGCCGCGAAGCGCGGGAAAGCCAGTGTGGCAAGAGTTGACGGAGGGTTGGAACTACGTCACGCACTTCGTACCCATCCGTTCTATTCTTCTGCTGCTCGCCTTGATCAGCCTCGTCGGCATGCAGTACACGGTGCTCATGCCGATTTTTGCGGGCCAAGTGCTTCATGGCGGACCGCATACTTTGGGCTTCCTGATGGGCGCGTCGGGCGTGGGAGCGTTAGGCGGTGCGATGTTTCTCGCGACCAGAAAAAATGTGCTCGGCCTGGGCCGCGTCGTCCCAATGGCGTCGGCCATTTTCGGAACCGGGCTGATTGCGTTGGGGCTTTCTCCCTACTTGTGGCTCTCAATGCTGCTGATGCTGTTCGTCGGCGGCGCCATGATGACCCAGATGGCGTCGAGCAACACCATTCTGCAAACCATCGTGCAGGATGACAAACGCGGGCGCGTGATGAGCTTCTATTCCATGTCGTTCCTGGGAATGGCGCCATTCGGGAGCTTGCTGGCCGGCGGAATGGCGCACCGGATCGGAGCGCCGCGAACCGTGATGATCAGCGGCACCATCTGCATCGCCGGCGCCGCTTGTTTCGCGTCTCAGCTGAGCGCAATCCGCGACGTAGTGCGCCCGATCTACCGAACCCTGGGCATCATTCCCGAAATCGCCGCTGGCATTCAGAGCGCCAGCGCGTTGCAAACTCCGCCCGAGGAGTAGTACGAAGGCTATTTCTTTTCTTCTTTCAGCGGCAACGCTCCTCTGCCCATGAGCTTCCATTGCTCGCGCATAAAGCTGAACAGTTCGCCACGGTCGCGAAACGCTTCTGTACCACCTGCCTTCGTCACCGAATACGCAGCCGCAAGGTTGGCAAAGGCCAGGCAGTCTTCCAGTTTCGCGCCGATCAAGTACGCGTGGATGAAACCGGCATCAAAAGTATCTCCAGCGCCGACGTCGTCCACGACTTTCACGCTTGGCGGCGTAAGGCTCCATTGCTCGCTGCCCGAACGACACGTGGCGGCGGCTGAACCCCGTTTCACAGCCACCACCTTGGCGAAGCCAACTAGGAATTCGAGCGCTTGCGAAAAGTCTTCTGTCCGCGCGATCTTTTTCGCCTCGCGCTCATTGGGTAGAAACACATCGACGTATTTCAAGACCTTAAGCAGATCCGGCGCCCACTCGTTTTCGGGGTCGTCGTTGGTGTCGAGCGACGTGGTCAAGCCGGCTTCCTTGGCTTGCCGAAACAAATCCAATATCCGCGGCCGGAGCGCACGATGCAGAAAGAAAGACGAAAGATGGAAGTGGCGAGCCGTTCGGACGTAATCCATATCGATGTCGGAATACTGCATCTCAAACATCGTTCCCGGATACGTCAGCATATATCGGTGCTGAGGCTGAGGGAGCACAACTGTGAGCCCGGTCGAAGTCTTTCCCGCACCTAGCTTCATCCGGCTGATGTCAACGCCCGCTTCCGCCAATCGCTCTGCGGCCAACTTCCCGAGAGGATCGCCGCCGATTTTCGAAATGAAACCGACCGGCGTACCCAGAACGCACAAGTTATGCGCGAAGATCCCCGACGAACTTCCCAAGGTGAACGCCATGTCGCTGGCGAGGTGCTCGCGGTCCAGCACCAGATCTTTCGGCAATCCGTAGAGGATGAGATCCAGGTTGAGCTCACCGACGACGCAAACTTCAATCATTCGAACGTACCTTTCGTGAGTTGTGCGGGCTGCGGAGCTTCAGTCAGGAGTGAATACTAACATTCTGGACTACGCGGCTGATGGCGCCGTTCGGACTTGGACAATCGGGTCGCAGGTTCCATCGTAACGAAAAAAACAGTCCGAGCAACTGCCCGAAGACGACGTCAACCGCGGGACGGTAATCGTCGGCGATTGCGACCGGTAAAGCCGGCGCAAGATGGTGTTCGGCGGGCAAATTCATCGTGGGTCCTTCGCTCCCGGCGACCACAACTCGGGTCGTGACCAGCCGCTTGCTTCCTATTTCCTCTAGCAGATTGCGCTCGTACTCCTGAACCCGTTTGTTGCTCGAATGGAAGCATACGAACAACGTCTCATGATCCAAAGCCGCCATGGGCCCATGCCGCAAGCCCAAGGCGGACTCCGACATAGTGAAAACTTTGCCTGCGGTCAACTCCAGCACCTTGAGAGCGGATTCTTTCGCCACAGCTCTCAGCGGACCGGAACCCACAAAACAGGCCTTGGTATAAGGTTCGACCGCCAGGGCCGCCGCACAGTCGGCAGCAATTGGCAGCAGGCTTTTCCCCGCCTCAACCAATTGCGACAGGACAGGTTCGTATTGCCCGATATTTTTCCAATGAGCCAGGCATTGGCCGAAAACCATCATGTTGGAGAAAGAACTCGTCATCGCCAGCGAGCGATCGTTCACGGCATCTTCCAGACAAATGCTCAATACTCGTGGTCTGCCAATATTGGCTTTGATCATTCGACCATTCGCGTTGCAGGAAATCACCAGATGGTGAATGTCTGGGTGGCGCTCACAAGCATTTTCTATTACCGCGACTCCCTCCGGACTATCGCCGGAGCGGGAGAAGGAAATCCAAAGATATTTCCTGTCGGGAATGATCAACTCCTCGGCATTGGTCAGGAGATCCGTACTGGGGACGGCGATCACTTCGCACTGCCAGTTCTTTCGAAACAGGTAAGCCAACGAATGCCCGATGTAGTCCGAGGTCCCGGCCCCGATGAGAAATACAGTGGGTCGCGCGACCGGAGCTTCGTTTAATCCTGCCGCAGCCAGAAATTCTCTGATCTGTGGAAACCTTTCCTTTAACCGTCTGAAGGTAGACTGCCAGGTGTCGGGCTGCTGGGCGATTTCCGCAGGAGTATGAACCAAGCCGCGAGTGGCCTTCTCGCTTTCCGGCAGACTTAACAATTCAGCAAGGGCATTCACTTTCAGTTAGTCCTTATCTATGGTCGCGCCCAAGAGGATCATTGAAAACAGCATGCTTTCGTATGCTTGCGTTTAATAACTTTTACTTTCGGTTATAGCGCTCTGTCAAGGGTAAAATACAAATGCGCGAAAGTAAGCGCTTCGAGTGAACCTGTGCTGAACGAAGAACGACGCAGACTGATTCTGCAGATGCTGAATCACGACGGCCGTGTATTGGTCGGCGACCTGGCCCGCCATTTTCGTACATCTCAGGTCACGATTCGAAAAGATCTGGACATTCTCCAGGCGCATGGCCGCATTCACCGCACCCACGGCGGTGCTTTGCCAGCGCGAGAAAGCGCGCTGGAAGATCCTACCTTGCGTGAGAAAGAAAAGTTGCACCGCAAGGAAAAGTCGCAAATCGCGGCTGCCGCCGCTCGCATGGTGAAAGAGGGCCAGGTGGTCATTCTTGATTCCGGCACCACCACCACAGCGATCGCGCGGGCTTTGCGCGAGCGCGAAAATCTGACCATCATCACCAACGCTGTGAATATCGCAGCCGAACTTTCCGGTTCTTCCCTTGAGGTCATTTTGACTGGCGGCACACTAAGGAAGAATTCTTTTTCGCTGGTGGGACCGATCGCGGAAGAAACCCTGCGGCGATTGAACGCAGACATTCTTTTTCTCGGCGTGGACGGTTTCGACGTGCACTACGGACTGAGTACCCCCAACTTACTCGAGGCCAAAGTCAACCGCGCAATGATGGACGTTGCCCGAGTCGCGGTTGCGGTTTGCGACTCAAGCAAGTTCGGGCGACGAAGCCTGTCATCGATTGCGCCCCTTTCAGCCGTACACCATTTAATCACCGATCGAGGCATCCCCAAGTCCGACCTCGCCACGCTAAGGAAAACCGGAATCGAGGTGACGCTCGTCTAGCTATTTGACGTTCACAACTCCGCGGAACTGACCGAAAATCCGCTCTGCGTTCTTGTGGTAAATCTTTTCCAGGACCGTGTCCGAAAGCTCCATGCCGTAAATCTTCCAACGTCCCTGCCCCGGATATCCCCAGTAGTCAAAGTATTCATCCGCCGTTTCCAGCCAACGAAAATGGTTGCGATACATGGCTTCGTCCATGCCATTGTCAGTTCCGAACATAATGCGGTCCTGATATTTGAGGAAGAACTCGCGGGCCCGCCGGGGCTGTCGGCCAAGCTCGGCCTCGCGCGCGCCGAATTCGACCATCACGTTGGGAAGCGTATCCAGCAGATGCGAAACGTAGTCAAGGTTTTCCGGCCAGTTCGCCATGTGCAGCGCCACAAACGTCGTGCGCGGATGCTTGGCAAACATGCGATCGCGCGCCGCCAGGATCGACTCCTTGCTGGGGAACTGCAGGCCATAAAAACTCCAGTCGGGATGTTCAATCAGCTCCTCGTAGCGTTCATTCGTATTGTCCGCCGGATGAAAAAAAGCTTCGGGGTCGGTAGAGTGAATCGATACCGGAATGCCGAGCCGCCCGCATTCCTCCCAGATGGGATCGAGGCGCGGATCATCGATTGCAACCAGTTTCCCCGACTTGTCGCGGTCGGTTAGACCGAGATCTTTCAACTGTTTCAGGCCGCGTGCGCCACGCACAACCGCATCGTCAAGCTGCGCCACCATTTCCTGGCTGAAATTCGGATCGTCAATCTTGCTCCAATCGATTTGCGCAAACACCATAAAGCGCCCGGGATACGGCTTTACCATCTCGTCGATGACTCGTTGCAATTTCTCGCCCCACATGCCCGTCAGAATCACGACGGTCTTCACGTTGGTGTTGTTCATGATCTCGATTACGCGCTGGGGCGGCATGTGTTCGTCGATGCCCAGTGCGTCGTTGACGTGATTGTGAACGTCGATCACGTAGTATTTGGCGCGATCTACGTTATGCACTGGCGCGTGCAACATAGGGACGGGCTGAAAGTCTTTCAGGAGCAGAGTCTTCTTTTGTTCGGCATCGGCGGCGGACTTGTACCCGATCTGATCCTGGGACTTGTCTTGTTGTTGGGAGGCGGTCTGTGCAGCCGACCAGATTGACACACACAACAAAAAGAAACACGCCCACCGCATGGTCGTTGTCATCCCGAGCGAAGCGAGGGATCTAGGTTTTCTGATTGACATTGGTTCAGCCTCCATCCGCCGATAATCTGAGCTTGACACGCGGATTAAACGAAAGTAAAAGTAATTGATCGCAATATATCGCAATTAATCCGTTTGGCCAATAAATTCCGGACAAACGATTCGCCGAATTCAAAGTCAGTCTCATTGGAGCATGAGATCAAACCCGATCAGTGGTACCCTGCAATCATGAGGCGCAGGCGGATCGCGCTAACGGGCTGCGTTTTGCTTGGCCTTGCGCTGCTCGGTTCCAATTCCCGGCAAAACAATTCGAGTCCAACGTCTTCCCCGGGCAGCGACGCGACGGCTGACCTTCAGATCCAAAGTTCAGTCCTCCGAATTGCATTCGACCACAACCTGCGCAGCCAAATAGCAGCGTTGTTCGGTCCAAACCCAAAGCCCTTGACTACGCTTGCCGCGTCGGAAACACTCGCTGGCACTGGCCGTACCTGGAGCGACTTTGCGCTGACGTCAGCACATCGAGAGCAAGTATCTGACTCGTTCGGCGCGGGCGAGCGGTTGTCGCTGGCCGGCCAGTCGGGAGATGTGCGCAAGAGCATCTCGGTCACGATTTATGCCGACTTCCCTTCTATCGCCATCTTTGACGTTGAGTACTCGAACGAAGGCACGACTCCGCTTACAATCCGCGGCTGGACTAACAACCAGTATTCCTTAACTTCACTCTCCGCGACTAAAGGTCCCGCGTTCTGGTCCTATCAAAGTGGCTCGTACGAGAAGCGTCCGAATTGGGTGCTTCCGTTGCGGCCGGGATTCCGGCAGGAAAATTATCTTGGCATGAACGCCAGCGACTACGGCGGAGGAACTCCCATCGTTGACGTTTGGCGCAAAGATGTTGGTCTTGCCGTGGGCCATGTCGAGCCCGGACCTCGCCTCATCTCGCTTCCCGTTTCTATGCCGGATGCGCGCCATGCCCGCGTGGCGGTCCACTCGAATCGCGAACGGACGCTCGATCCGGGAGAAACCTTCCATACGCTCCGCACCTTCGTTTCGGTGCATCAGGGGGACTATTTTCGCACGCTCACGGAATATCGCCGACTGATGGTGCGACAGGGATTTCAAATGGCCTCGGCTCCCGACAGTGCCTTTGGGCCGATCTGGTGCGCGTGGGGCTATGGCCGCTCGGTCCAACTCAAGCAGGTGTACGACACCCTTCCAACCGTCAAGAAGCTGGGTTTCTCCTGGGTCACGTTGGATGATGGCTGGCAAAACAACTACGGCGACTGGGACGTCGACCCCAAGAAGTTCCCCCACGGCGACGCCGATATGAAGGCGCTGGTCGATCGCATCCACGCCGAGGGATTCAAGGCGCAGCTGTGGTGGTCGCCGCTGAGCGCCGTCCCCAATTCGCAACTGCTTAAAGAGCACCCCGACTTCCTACTACTGAATCAGGATGGATCGAAGCGAAAGATTTCCTGGTGGAATTCGTTTTATCTTTGTCCCGCCGATCGCGCGGTTGTGGAATACCACAAAGCGCTGGTTCGGAAGATCCTCGGCGAGTGGGGATTCGACGGCCTCAAACTCGATGGCCAGCATATGAACGGCGTTCCTCCTTGCTACAATCCCGCGCACCACCACAAAAGCCCTGAGGATTCAGTGGAAGCGCTGCCCGATTTCTTTCGCGAGATTTATGAGACCGCGCGCAGCGTGAAACCAGACGCGCTGGTAGAGTTTTGTCCCTGTGGCACCGCGTACTCGTTTTTCACCATGCCCCATTTCAATATGTCGGTAGCGTCTGATCCGGAAAGTTCGTTTCAGATCCGCTCCAAGGGCAAGACGCTGAAAGCGCTCATGGGCGACAACATTCCTTACTTTGGCGACCACGTCGAGTTAAGCGACGGGGCAAATGATTTCGCTTCCACCGTCGGCGTCGGTGGAGTCGTCGGCACCCAGTTCGTGCTTCCAAATCTTGTCAAGAAGCACAGCACCTCGGACCTGACACCAGAGCGGGAGAAGGTGTTTGAAAAATGGCTGCAGATTTACAAAGAGAAAATGCTCTCGCGAGGAGAGTACCTCGGAGAGCTTTACGATATTGGCTTTGACCGGCCGGAGGCTCACGCGATCCGCAAAGGCGGAGAAATGTATTACGCGTTCTTCGCCCGCCACTGGAGCGGGCCGATTGAGCTGCGCGGTTTGCAGGACCGCACTTATCACATCGTGGATTATGTGAACGGCAAAGACTTTGGAACTGTCCACGGCCCCAAGGCAACGATTTCCGATGAGTTCGACAAACACTTGCTGATCGAGGCTCAACCCGAGTAGACCAGACCGACCGTGGATCCTCAGCCCAAGAACGCGAGCGAGCGATTACAGGAGATGGTCAGCCGCAATCGGCGAGGCGAGAAACTCGGCGTGTATGCAGTGTGCTCGGCGCATCCCGGCGTAATCGCGGCAGCCGTTCGGCAAGCCGTCGGGGACGACTCAGTTCTGCACGCCGAATCCACATCGAGCCAGGTGAATCAGTTCGGCGGCTACTCTGGACAAACTCCGTCTCAGTTCGCCGAGTTTGTTCATTCCGCAGCACGGCGCGCTGGACTTCCCCGTGAACGGGTGTTGTTGGGCGGAGACCATCTGGGCCCGTATCCTTGGCGAGAACAGCCTTCGGCCATGGCGATGGATAAGGCTTGCGACGTGGTGCGTGCTTGCGTGCTCGCCGGATACAACAAGATTCATCTCGACGCAAGCATGGCGTGCGCCGATGACATTAAGAACGGCCTCGACGAAAGCACCGTCGCCCAGCGAGCCGCGATTCTCTGCCGCGCCGCCGAGCGCGCCTTCGACGATCTGCCGCCGGGCTCTTCGCCGCTGCTTTATGTTATCGGCACCGAGGTTCCCGCTCCTGGCGGCGAATCGTCGGCCGGAACGGCTCCCGCAGTATCGTCCGCCGACCAGAGTCATCACACCTTGGAACTTTTCCGCGCTGCCTTCGCCGAGCAGAACGTTTCGGCTGCGTGGGACCGAGTGATCGGCTTGGTCGTGCAGCCCGGAGTCGAGTTCGGCGACAATGTGATTTTCGATTACGACCGGCAGAAAGCGAGAGCACTCTCATCCGCCTTGCCGGAAAATCCGGCACTCGTTTACGAAGCGCACTCCACCGACTACCAAAAACCCGCAGCTCTTGCCGAGATGGTGGAGGATCATTTCGCGATCCTGAAAGTGGGCCCCTGGCTGACCTTCGCTTTTCGTGAGGCGGTGTTATCCCTGAGCGCAATTGAACGCGAATGGCTTGTGCATCGCAAAGGAGTTCGCCTCTCGCAGGTCCGGGAAGCGCTCGAAGCTGCCATGCTGCGCAATCCGGTCTATTGGCGCTCGTATTATCACGGGAGTGAAGACGATCGGCGTTTCGCCCGTATTTACAGTTACAGCGATCGATGCCGCTACTACTGGGCCGACGCCACGGTTCAGCAGGAACTCGCGCAACTGCGCGCCAACCTTGATGCTTCTCCGCCGCCGTTGACGCTGGTGAGTCAATACCTGCCGATGGAGTACGAAGCGATTCGCTCCGGCCCTCTTCGAGCAAATACTGAAGAGATAATTCAAGAGCATATCAGGGCAGTTTTGCGCGTTTATGCTTCTGCCTGCGTCATGAAAAAGAAAAATTAGGGAAGCCCGAACGCATACAGCGAACTGCCCGCCGCAATCGCAACGTACTCTTTTCCATCGACGGCGAAGGCCATTGGCGAGGCGTAAACTGCCCCGCCCATCTGAAAGTGCCAAAGCGGTTTTCCCGACGCGGCATCCAGCGCGATGAAATTTCCTTCGGCGTCGCCAGTAAACAACAATCCGCCGGCAGTCGAGAGCACGCCCGACCACGTGGGCGAGATGTGGCGAAACTCCCATTTCACCTGACCGCTGGCGGGATCGATAGCACGTAGCGCGCCCCAATACGGCTCCGCTTTGTCGGAAGGAAAATAGGCGCTGCCGTAATAAGCATGGCCCACCTCGTAGGGCTGCGGCGCCGTGCTGAAGATGTCGCATTGCTCTCGCGCGGTTACGTAAAAGAGATTAGTTCGCGAGTCGAAACTGGGGGCCATCCAGTTTGTCGCGCCCAGCGCTCCGGGGCAAACCGTTCGGCCCTCCGGAGTTGGCGAGCTTTGCTGGTTTGGAACCGGTCGGCCTTCTGTATCTTTGCTATCGCTCCAAGTTGTGCGGGCATAGGCATTGGTCGACAGCAGCTTGCCCGTGGTGCGATCGAGAACGTAAAAAAAGCCGTTGCGGTTGGCCTGCGCGATCAAGTGTTTGTCGCCGGAATCGATCATGATCGGAACCTGGGTTGCGTCCCAATCGTGCTCGTCATGCTTGGTGAATTGAAAATACCAGTTCAGTTTTCCGGTGTCGGCGTCGAGAGCAAGCAGAGAGTTGCTGTAAAGATTGTCGCCGGCGCGTCCTTCGCCACGATTGGACGGCGAAGGATTTCCGGTTGGCCAAAAAAGTTGGTTGGTCTTCGCATCATAGACGCCCGTGTTCCACGCAGGCGCGCCGCCAATTTTCCACGAATCGCCTTCCCAAGTATCGTGACCGGGCTCCCCGGGACCGGGGACAGTGTAGAACCTCCACTTTCGCTGGCCAGTGTCCACGTCGTAGGCATCGATAAAGCCGCGGATGCCATATTCGCCGCCGGAGACGCCGAGAATCACCAGGTTCTTTACCGCGAGGGGCGCCAGCGTGAAGCTGTAGCCTTCCTTGTAGTCCGCGGCCGAGACATCCCAAAGGACATTTCCAGTTTTGGCGTCGAGTGCGATGACGTGGGCGTCGAGCGTGCCGAGAAATACTTTGTCACCCAAGATGGCGAGCCCGCGATTCACCCGGCCGCAGCACGGTCGAATATCAGAGGGCAGTTGATGCTGGTAGAGCCAGATTGGCCGGCCAGTACGGGCATCGAGCGCGAATGCGCGATCATCCTGGGCCGTCGCGTACAGGATTCCGTCCACCACCAGCGGGGTGGTCTCCAACTTTCCCGTAGCTGCGGTTTGGTAAACCCACTTCGCCGTCAGCGAATGTACATTCTCCTTGTTGACTCGATCCAACGGACTGAAGCGGTTGCCTGCGTAATCGCCCGAGTAGGTGAGCCAGTTCTGCGGTTCGCTGGAGGCATTGAGCAGCCGTTCGAATGTAACCTGGGCACGCGCTTCGACCGCGAACACAGCGGAGATTGACATCAGCAGACAAATGCCACGCATCGTGTTCGTCGCCGCAGTCATTTCGCACCCACGCTGAGTAAATAAGCGACGATGTCATCGAGATCCTGGTCGCTCAGCATCGTCGAGTTGTAGACGGGCATCAGCGAGTCGCGGCTTTTTTGAATCGAGAGTAGTTTGTCTTTTTCGAACAGATGAATGTGCTCAGCCGTGTCCATCATTTGCAGACTGAATTGGTCTTCGTTCAGAGTGACGCCTTTGATCTCGTGCCCGTCCGGGGTCACGACCGTGACGGTCTGATATTCTTGCGCAAACTCTTTGGTCGGTTCCGTGAGCCCCCAAGCCAGCCGCTTGCTCGGAGTACGAACCGACTCGACGAGCGAATCTACAGTTCGCGCTGTACCTACAGTACTCAAGTCGGGGCCCAGTCGCCCTCCGTTGCCTTCGACCATGTGGCACGACGCACAGTTGGCATCACCATAAAAAAGCTCTTTGCCGTGCGCAGCGTTGCCGACGGGCTTTGCTGGTGCCTGAACTTGAATGCTGCGCAGATACGTGATGATCTGCCAAATCTCGTCGTCAGTCATGCCGACGCCTTGACCGTTGGTTCCGTTGGCGGGCATCACCGTACCGGGGATGCCCTGGCTGATATTTTGGAACAGGTCGGCGTCGGAGTCGCCGTGACGCTTATGAGCGCGAGTAAGATCGGGTCCACGGCCGCCGCCGCGTGCGCCGAGGCCATGGCAGAAGGCGCAGTTGATGCGGAATTCGAATTCGCCTGCTTTGGCTGCTTTGGGATCACCGGAAAACGGATTGTGGATTTCGTCGGCGAGAACCGATGGAACCAGGAGCATCGACAACACCGTCAGGATGACAATCCCGGATGTTCTCTGACGAGAAATAGTCCGCCTCGCCATGGCCGACCAGACAAAAGGAGTTTCCCAGATCATGAGAATTGCGCGCATCATAGCACAGCATTCGCGGGCGGCCAACCGGCGCAGCCAGTCGCCGCGCAGCCCTCGGGTCTGACTTGGTTCTCCTCCGAAGAAAAACGCATGGATTAAGAAAACATCAGTTGTCAGTTGCCAGTTCTCGGTTCTCAGTTTGTTCCTGGTGATGAGTTGTTGTGTAATCAACCGTGCTGCATTGGAGACCTCAATGAGACACACGATTCTTGCTTTGTTTTTCGCGGTGGGTTCACTTTACGCTCAACAGGCTGCCGTCCCCGAGATACGCTACCAAGCGGTTGCCGACTTTCTGCAACTTCCAGCGAATGTCTATTTCGGCGAAGTTCCTGGGGTTGCGGTCAATTCCAAAGGACACATTTTTGTTTTTTCGCGGGGAAATACGACCGGCCCCGCTTATGGAGCGAGCGCCGCACAACTTTTCGAGTTTAACGCTGATGGCAAGTTCGTGCGCGAGATCGGCCACAACTTGTATGCATGGTCTTTTGCGCACACGGTGAAGATCGACCCGGAGGACAACATTTGGGTCACGGATAAGGGCTCGGACATGATCGTCAAGTTCACTCCGGAGGGACGTGTTGCCATGGTGTTCGGGCGCAAGCAGGAAGCCTCCGACGATGGCACCGGCCCATTGAAGAAGCCCAACCCGCCGCTGCCCTCCGGAGGATGGAATGTTTCGACAGGTGACGGACGTGGCGTGGGACAAGGCGGGCAACACATTCATTAGCGATGGTTATATCAACTCGCGTATTGCGAAGGTCGACAAGGATGGGAACTGGCTGAAGTCGTGGGGCGGACCGGGCAGCGGGCCGGGGCAGTTCGATACTCCGCACAGCCTTGCTATTGATGCTGCGGGAAGCGTGTACGTGGCGGATCGGGGCAATCGGCGAATTCAGGTATTCGATGGTGAAGGAAAGTTTTTGCGCCAGATGACGATCGACGTACCGGTTGATCCCAATGCGCGTCCGGCGATTGGGAACAAGCCTGTTCAGACGACGGGGTCGAGGGCGCCGGGAGCGCCCTGGGCAATCTGTATCACGCCGCCCCCGCATCAGGTGCTGTATAGCGCCGACGGTTTCCCCGGGCGGATCTACAAGCTTTCGCTCGATGGAAAAGTCCTGGGCGTATTCGGGAAGTCAGGGAAGCAACTGGGGCAGTTCGGATGGATTCACGAGATCGCTTGTCCGTCGGAAAACGAACTTTACGTTGCTGAACTTTTGAATTGGCGAGTGCAGAAATTAGTACTTGAACCGAGTCATTGAATTAGAAGCGCGATGTCGCGAAAGAGGAGCGCGCGCGGTCCTACAGTAAACACCGTATGCAAGCGTAGGGAGAGTCGTGAAAAATTGTCACTGCTGATGACAACTCTTTACAAAAATGTCCGCACGACTTGCGTCATTGATCCTTCCTAAGTTGTACGATGAAAGTCAATCCAACACGAAGGAGAAAAAATGCCGATGCAACCGCAAGAGCAAGCAACTCTCAATGTAAAGCTGGTTCACTTCACCAAGCAGAATTCACCCGATGAGCCGGTGCAGGTTGCCTTCGCCGTGACGGATGATCAAGGGAAAGAAGAGATCATCACCGGCGAGGTGCCGTACAGCTATGACCTGTTCCATCTGTTTCAGGAGCAGGGCTGGCTGAACATCCGCCGTGGCGTTGCGTCGATCCGAGAGACTCGATCCCAACGTCGCGCGATGTCGGCTTAATCCTCCATCTTGAACCAGTGCGCTGGAACCCCAAGCGGTACGGGGTTCCAGCTTTAGCGTATGAATCCTTGGCAATGCACGGATTGGAGGTTAGAAATGATGCATGATCTTCAGCTTAATCCAGGCGATATCTGCGGTGACCCGACGGGCTTGCGAGTCAGAGTAGAGGACGTGGACGTTTACGATTACGTTCACTTTTCGGTGATTGAAATTAGCGAGGATGGTGAGGGTGAGGCGGGCTCGGGAGAGATGTCGCATGTGGCTTTCGCGCATCGATTCACGAAGCTGGGCAATACGTTCTCGAATAGGCCGGCAGCGTAGCCGTCACGATGGCAAGAATCATGTCGATTACTTTGGTTGACGCTAGGCCTTTTCGGCGAGGCTGCCGATCAACGGCAGCTTGAAGGTCACGCCCTGCAAGGCTTTTATCACCAGCACCAGCCAGAGGATC
Source organism: uncultured Acidobacteriota bacterium (assembly GCA_963762385.1). Lineage (GTDB taxonomy): Bacteria > Acidobacteriota > Terriglobia > Terriglobales > Acidobacteriaceae > JABDBE01. Next base: position 672,404 of record CAVXKN010000006.1, read on the forward strand.
ATCCAGCCCAGTAATGCCATAGTTAGCGCCAGCCATCCCAGCAAAAACCCAATCACCGGAATGAAGGCGAGCACGGAATAGACGATCCGCATAGCGATTGCGACTACGATTGTGGCTAACGCCAGGAAGATGGATTGGAAGGAGTGAAATCTCACGAAGCGATTGCGCTTAAGTGGTGCGATGAGCACGAAGACAACGGCGGGGATGAATGTTAGGTAGGCTAACGCGGCCAGGAAATTGTCTTCGTGTCCGAGCATGACGACAGCGGACTTACCCTCGTCAGCCACGTGCGCTGCCGGAACTCGAACGGCAGGTGTGGTCGATGGCTGCTTTACCGCCGCTCCCTGGCCGGGAACCCACATTCTGCGGCCACAGCCTGGACAAAAGGCGGCATTGTCGGGCATTTCGGCGTGGCATTGCGGACATGAGATGGGCATGAGTTCTTAGGCCAGGCGGCGCGAACCGCCTTTCTTGCGGCAATCCTCGCAGACTCCATAAATCTGAAAGGTGTGGCGAGTGGTGGCATAGCGGTAACGCTTACCGATCTCCTGCTCCAGGCCGTCCACCTCGGGTGAAAAAAATTCCACCGAACTGCCGCACCCGGTGCAGACCATGTGATGGTGGCTGCGGCGGTTGTACTGGTGCTCATAGCGGGCTATGCCATCGTGAAAAGCGACTTCGCTGGCCAGGCCACATTCGGCAAACAGTTTCAGGGTGCGGTAGACGGTGGTGAAACCGATGCGAGCATCCTTCTTTTGCACCAGACGATGCAATTCGTTGATAGAGAGGTGCTCGCGAGTTTCCAGGAAAGTTCGCAGAATGGTGTCGCGCTGCGCCGTCTGTTTCAGGCCGACACGCTTGAGATGCTGATGCAGAATCTGTTGCGCTTCGCGAACCATCTCGGGCGAGATGCTGGGCTGATCGTCAATGCGCTTTTGCAGCATATTGTGTTGGCAATAGGTAGCGCCCGCAGTCTGAATAATACTGGGGCTTGGCAAAACCCGCCAACCATTTTGGGTAATGTCTGAAAGCTACATTGGAGAATTGCGGCTGGCAATCGTTACCCGGGCGCCGGATGTGTGCACAAACCGCTGCCGGGCGCCCTAATCAGGCGCGCAAAGCGTAAAAGCATTTAGGACGTCATCAGCAAGAGAATAGACAAAGTTGAAATCGTACTTTCTCCCGAGCTTCGGTACCCAATATCTCCCGTGAGCCAGCCAGTGTCGGAAGTCGAAAGCGCCGCACAATTCTCCAATCAGAGGGCCCGATCCTGCTGAATGCTTTTTCCAAGCTTTTAAAATATCTTTCTCCAAGCTCACTTTCGCCTTTCTATATTTGTACATTCCGCGGAAAGCTCTAGAAAGATCATCCTTCATCCTCCTCTTGCATCGACACTCATAATCGTCACGAAAGGCCTTTTCTAAGCTGGTCAAAATGAAGAATGCTGACCTCTGATCGGTCTCTTCAAGTCGAGCATTGAGCTCGGTCAGAATCTCCTCGGGCCGAAGGCCGAAGAATCGCACGCTGAAACTTGGTGAAACCTCGCTAAAGTACAATCTCAAAGAAAGTTCTACGTCATTGTGGTACTCGGCGATCGCTTCTATCGCCCTGCTACCCATTGGCCACTTCCATTACTAGATTGAAAAAAGTCTCTTGCGTGATCCCTATAAATCTCCTCTCTGGCGGGCGTGTGACAATCTTCCACTCCCACTCGATTTGTCGCGGTGCCTTGCTGGGCGCAGCAGGTTGCTTTCCGCCGACGCCGACTGTTACATGGATTAGCGATCTCGGGTCCGATACCTTGCTGTCAACCAGGAGCATCTGCGCTCTACCCATGGGCCCCCTTACGTCAACACGCCCTTTGGAACCGATCAGTAAGGTTCCAATCGGTACGATATCCACCTCCTGCCGCCCGATCTTCAGTACCATTTGCTTGGCGGAGTACGATCCGATGTATTCTTCATTCAACTCGATGGGGCGATATTCATAGCGTATTTGCCCAGAAGAGACGTATTTGCTCAGGAAGGATTCAATCTTCAAGTAAAGGCTATCCAGATGGGCGAGCCATTCGTCGCGCTGCTTCTCCCAGTTGATTGAAGTGGTTTCAGATACCGTTTCCTGTTGACGACTGACAAACTCGTCAAATGTCCTGTTGTCCATCAGAGTATCCTCACGCACCTCAAATCATAACAGCTTCTCGATGGATGTAAGGTCAGGATCGGCTCGTTGCAACCATGATGCGATTGACCCGGCTGCAAAGTCCTTTCAGGGAGTACCCTCTTTGCTTCCCGTTTGTTTTCCGGAGCGACGAAGCCCTAAAATCGAGTTTCCTCTATGGCGACCATTAGTACTCCGGTTCATCCTCGTCCGCGGCCACGGATCTTGCGCATTGTAGGTTTCTTTCTCAGCCTTCTATTGCTGGTCGTGCTCGGCATTTGCGCTTGGTTCTATTCGATCGCCCGGTCCGCGTTGCCGCAACTGGATGGCAAGGCCCGCGTGGCGGGGCTCACGGCGCCGGTGACGGTGATTCGCGTTGCTCACGGAGCGCCCACGATCGAGGCCGCCAACTTCGATGATCTTTTTTTCGCTCAAGGTTACGTGACCGCGCAAGACCGCCTGTTTCAGATGGATGGAATGCGGAGGTTCGCGGGAGGAGAGCTGGCAGAAATCCTGGGGAGCGAATTCGTGAAGCACGACCGTCAGCAGAGGATCCTTGGGCTAAGAGCGATGGCGAGAAGGACGGCAGAAAATACGCCGCCGGAAAATCGAGTTCATTTCGAAGCTTATGCCCGGGGCGTGAACGCATATATCGAGACCCATCGCGACCGGTTGCCCTTGGAATTTCGCATTCTGCGGTACTCGCCTCGACCGTGGACGCCTGAGGACTCGATGCTGATCGGGATGCAAATGGTCGAGGATCTGAGCACGAGTCCGCGGCACGCGCTGATGCGCGAGAAAATTCTGGCCAAGCTGGGGTCAGAGCTTACGGCGGATCTGTACGTCAACTCATCGTGGCATGATCGTCCGCCGACGGTGGAGCGGCCTGGTCTGGATCAGGAGATCAAGAACAACGATCAGAACGATGATGACGACGAGGACGATGATTCGGGCACGGACAGCTCGGTTACGAGTTTGACGCCGCGACCAGAAATTCCGCCGCTGCGGCCAGAAATGTTTTTCGACCAGCGTCCTATCGTGCTGGGTTCAAACAACTGGGTGGTATCGGGAGCGCATACAGTTTCGGGCAAGCCGCTGTTGTCAAACGATATGCACCTCGGCCATCAGATGCCGAACCTCTGGTATCAAGCTCATCTTCGTTGTGGTTCTGGCAACTTCGATGTGGCTGGGGTCACGCTGCCTGGATATCCCTATGTGATCGTTGGGCACAATCAGCGAATTGCATGGGGATTCACCAATCTCGGTCCAACAGTCGAGGATGTCTACGTTGAGACCTTCAACGCGGACGGACTATATCTCACGCCGGATGGATGGAAGCAGGCTGAGCATCGTCGTGAAGTAATCCACGTGAAAGACAAGCAGGAAGCAATCGTGGACGTGGTGGTGACGCGTCACGGGCCGATCGTTACAGAATTGCAGCCGGGTGAAACGCGCAAGCTAGCCCTGCGTTGGACTTTGTACGACGGCATGCGCGGTCCCTTCTTTGCGGTCGATTCGGCGCAGAAGTGGGAGGAGTTCCGGCGTGCTTTTTCAGAGCTTGACGCGCCGGGCCAAAACGTCGTGTACGCCGATGTGGATGGCAACATCGGCTATCAAGCGACCGGAAAGATTCCGATTCGAGCCGCCGGCGATGGCAGTCTCCCAGAGAATGGCAGCGATGACGCTCATGAATGGACTGGCTACGTTCCGTTTGAAAAGCTGCCCAGCGTATACAATCCGCCCTCGGGCATTATTGCCACCGCGAATAGCCGGATCACGCCCGACGGGTATCGATATTCGCTCAGCACGGAATGGGAAGCTCCATGGCGCACGGCTCGTATTTACCGCGTATTGGAGTCGGGGAAGAAGTTTTCGGCGGCCGACATGCTGGCACTTGAAACCGATATCTATTCCGACATGGATCGTTTTTTCGGGGAGCGGTTTGTGTACGCGGTGGACCACGCCAAAAGTCCCTCGGCTCGTGCAAAGGCAGCGGCAGAGATTTTGCGGCAGTGGGACGGAAGGATGATCGCAAGCTCGCCAGCGCCAACGATCGCGGTCCACGCGCGCGAGGAGTTGGTCCGTTTACTGCTCGAGCCGAAGCTTGGCGTGGCCCCAGAGGATCCGAAAGAAGTCGAGACCACGCTCAACTGGAAAAGCTATCAGTGGATGATGAGCACGGTCTGGTTAGAGAACGTCGTCGAGCATCAACCCCAGCGCTGGTTGCCGGAGACCTATGCGAACTATGACGAACTTCTGACCGCCGCGGTCGAGGCTGCGGTTGATTCAAATCCAGCGCACAAGTCGGATGCGCCGCAGGATCTGAATTCGTGGACGTGGGGAAATTTTCACCCAGTCGAGATTCAGCATCCCATCTACGGCAAGATTCCGCTCCTGCGACGCTGGTCCGGACCGGGATTGCAGCCGCAATCAGGAAGCGAGTTCACGGTGAAGGCGGTATCGCTCGACCATGGGCCGTCGGAACGAATCACGGTTGATCTTGCTGATCTTGATCAATCCACCTTGAATCTGGTGACGGGCGAGGCGGGGAATCTGTTCAGTCCGTTTTATATGGACCAGTGGAAGGCGTGGTACGAGGGCTTCACCTTCGCTTGGCCGTATTCGGAACAAGGGGTGCTGAGGGCGCGTCAGCACCAGATCGTGCTGGAACCCTAGAAACGGACGGCATAAAAGTTAGCTCAGTTGACCAGCTTCACATCGTATAGCTGACCGACGATATCCACCTGACCATTATCGTTTTGGGTGTTGCCGGGCGTCATCTGCAGTTGGTTGGTGTCGGTGTCGTAGATTTGAAGCGCGCCATTCTGGATCGCATAAACTATGTCGCGGCCGGTGATTTGCTGAATGCCGGTCACATCGCCATTATTTGGCGGGATTACGACGCCACCATTCCTCGTGTTGAAGATCGACAAACAGCCGCGAACCTCGCCGCCGGAAATGTTGATATTGGTGCAGGTGTGGGAACCAACGTAGAGTTGGCCGTTCTGGCTAATTTGCATCCGATCGTGATACCCGTCGGCAATGACGGCTGAACCCGTCACGGTCATGGAAGCAGTATCGATTGTGCTGAGCCGGCCGCAGGTGGTGGCTGCGGTTGCCGCCCCTGCGCAAGTATTGCTTCCGGGCGGAGTTCCTGCCACATACAGCGTGGAGTTGTTCAGCAAAGCGTAAGTCGCCGCGCTAACCGGCGTGGTGCTCGAGGGCGAAGACGCGCCCAGGTTTAAGACGCTAACCCCGGCCGCCTTACCGCCGCACTGCGCCCCGCAATTCATAACGAAAGCGATGGAGTTACTGGTGAAAATACCCCATACCGGACGGTCGAAGCCGGTGATGTAGCTCCGGGGATCGGTGTTGGTGCCGATCAGTGCCGTCGTAATCATGGTGACGGTATCGGAGTTATCGCTAAACACCAGGACATGGTTACCGTCTGGGCTGCAAATAACGAAGTGGGCGCCGGGCACCGGGATGGATGCGCTTGTGGATCCGTTCTGCAAGTTCAGCACCTGCACAGCGCCCGGAGCCTGCCCAAATACCGGAGCAGTAGGTACGGCGGCGTAGGCGGCGGTGGCGAATGGACTGACCGCGATGCTCTCGGTAAGGCCAGGCAGAGTAATGGCCGGCACCGGACTCGTGCCTCCGGCGACAGTTGCGACCGATTCTTTGGCATTGTCGACGACGGTGACCGTATTTCCGATCTGGCTGTAAACCAGGGTGTATCGCAGGTTGGGAGCAAGCGCCATCAGGCCGGGCTGACTGCTACTACCAGTCAAAGAAACGACGGAAAGGGAAAGGACGTCTTCATTAATGGCGGCGTTCACAATGTTCAGGACCGGCACATTGGGCCCGGTTGTGCCCGTGGTAGTGGGGTACAGAGGATTCGAAATGAAAACGCGAAAGGCGAGGCCGCTGGGTTTGGAGGAAATGGTGCTAGAGGTACCGCCGTAGGGGTTATTTCCGCAGGCAATAATGGTCGCGCAGCCTGTTATGAGCACAGAGATACCGATTAAGATTCTCTTCAAACCTGGGACTCCGAAGAGCATGAAGGATAGAGATTTAGATGCAAGAAACCGGATTATAACAGAGCCCCTTCGGAGAAATTAGGGAGGGCACTACTGTGCCTGACTGCAAGATGCAAAAGCGGTGATCCTCTTGTATTCTGAAGAGAATGTCTAACGACCTGCTGACGCGGCTAAAACAGTCAGCCGTCCTGTGTGACGGTGCGATGGGAACCCTGCTCTATGCCAAGGGCATCTTCATCAATCGCAGCTACGACGAGTTAAATATCTCGCAGCCGGACCTGATTCGGGGCGTCCACCACGAATATCTGCAGTCGGGTGCCGAGATTATTGAAACCAATACTTTCGGTGGAAATTCCTTCCGGCTGGCGCGACATAGCATGGCAAGTCAGGTACACGACATTAATTTTGCTGGGGCGCGGTTGGCGCGGGAAGCTGCCAAGAGCTTTGATGTCTGGGTCGCCGGATCGGTAGGACCACTCGGAGTGCGCATTGAACCGCTGGGCAAGACGTCGTTCGAGGAAGCTCGCACTGCCTTCCGCGAGCAGATTGCGGCGCTGATCGGAGGCGGCGTCGATCTCCTGATGCTGGAAACCTTCGGTTATCTGGAAGAACTTCATCAAGCCATCCTGGCAGCGCGCGACGTGAATCCGAAGATCCCGGTAGTGGCGCACGTCACCATCGACGAAGATGGAAATTGTCTTGACGGCTCGACCCCGGAGACTTTCACCCCGAGGCTGGAAGAGTGGGGCGTGGACGTCATCGGATGCAATTGCAGCGTGGGCCCGGTAGCGATGCTGGACGCGGTGGAACGCATGCGAGCGGCAACTTCCCTCCCCTTGGCGGCGCAACCCAACGCCGGAATGCCCCGCTCGGTGGAAGGCCGGAATATCTATCTTTGTTCGCCGGAATACATGGCCAGTTACGCGCGTAAGTTCGTGGCTGCGGGTGTACGCATCGTGGGCGGGTGCTGCGGGACAACTCCGGATCATATTCGAGTGATGAAGTCCGCACTACGAATCGGAGATGCGCGTGCGAAAGTCACGGCTGCGCCGGTGACCACCGAAGCCAAGCCTGCCGCAGCTTCGGCCGTGGCTATCGAGAATCGCTCCCGGCTCGGCGCCAAGCTTGCCTCGGGTGAATTCCTGACGATGGTTGAGATTGTTCCGCCCAAGGGAACGGACATTCGCAAGGAAATCGAGGGCGCGCGCTTCGTCAAGTCGGTGGGCGTGGACGGAATCAACGTGCCGGATAGCCCACGAGCGTCTGCGCGCATGAGCAATCAGGCGCTGTCATTGCTGATCCAGCAGGAAGTGGGCATCGAAGCCATCCTGCACTACACCTGTCGCGATCGTAACGTGCTGGGCATTCAATCAGACTTGCTGGGCGCGGCCGCCACGGGTATTCGCAATCTGATCTGCATCACGGGTGATCCGCCGAAAATGGGGAGCTATCCCGATGCCACGGCCGTATTCGACGTGGATGCAATCGGATTAGTGAACATCGTTCACAATTTGAATCGTGGCCTCGATATTGGTGGCAACCCGATTGGAACCGGGACAACATTCGTGATCGGCGTTGGCGCTAACCCCGGACTGAGCGACATGGACGAAGAGATCCGGCGCTTCGAGTACAAAGTGCAGGCGGGCGCTGAGTATGCCGTGACCCAGCCCGTCTTCGATCTTAGCCTTCTGGAAAGTTTTCTGCGCCGAATTGAACACTGCCGGATTCCGGTGGTCGCCGGCATTTGGCCGCTGGTGAGCGTGCGCAACGCGGAATTCATGAAAAACGAATTGCGAGTCTCGGTTCCGGATTCCATTCTGGAGCGCATGGCCGCGGCGAAAACTCCGGAGGCGGCGCGGGAAGAAGGGGTAGCGATCGCGCGCGAGATGTTGATCGCGGTACGCGATATGGCACAGGGGGCGCAGATCAGCGCGCCGATGGGACGTTACAGCTTGGCGGTGGACGTTCTTGGAAGCTTTGGGAACGTCTCGTCCCACTTCGGTCTGACCGTTGTTAAATCTTCATTAAAGTGTACTTTCTACTGGACACGATCCGACCCCCGGTGGATTAGAATAGTTGTCGGAGCAGAAACCCGTTGGCAAAATTTGAAGATTGCCTCCAGCGTTTGGAGAAGATTGTGCAGGAACTTGAAAAGGGAGAAGTGCCCTTGGAGAAATCTCTGACGCTCTTTGAGGAAGGCATGCAACTTTCAGCCACTTGCCGGAAAGAATTGGAGCAGGCCGAGGGCAAAGTGGAAATCCTGCTGAAGCAGAACGGGAAGCTCCAGGCTGAGTCGTTTGAGCCCTTGACCGAGAGTGCGGCGGGGAAAAGATAGAAGGCCGCATCGGTTGCTGCACCGCTCATTTGTATCAACGCCTGTGACCGCGTTCACTCCCGTGGAACGCCGCACAGCCAGGCTGCCGTGCCTAGCGGTAGAAGCTCGAGGGAAGTAAATGCAGCCTCTCAATGTGGTACTCCTCCAGAGCGATTCCAGGGTGGCACAGTCTCTCGTTTCCGCCCTAGCTAGCTCTTCCGCATCAGTTCGCCAAGTCAAGTCGCTGGGCGAACTGCGCAGTAGCATCGAAAAGCATGTTGCGGGCATTGCCATTCTGGATATGGAGGCCGCCTCCATTTCCGATGTCGAACATCTGTCGCGTGAGTTTCCCAAAGCCCGAATCGTTTGCACGCATCGTTTGGCCGACGAAGACATGTGGGCAGCGGCGCTGAACGCGGGCGCTGCCGACGTTTGTCCTCCGTCCGACACGCGGGGCATTCTGCGAGCTGCACTGGGAAATACCGCCATGAAGCAATCCGCAGCTGCATAGAAAACAACCGGCAACAAAAGGACGCCCGGTTGGGCGTCCTTTTTCTTTTGAAGCAGCAACGGCATCCGGCAAACGCGAAAGCGCGCTTGCTATACTCACCGTCATGCTCAAAGACACCCTGGAGGCAGGCCGAGAGCTGACCGACGCGGCGCTGGAACGCCTGCTGCCACCGGCCACGCAGTATCCGGTTTCCATTCATCGCGCTATGCGTCACAGCGTTTTCGCTGGTGGCAAGCGCTTACGGCCCATTCTGTGCATGGAAGCCGGACGCATGGTGAATGGCTCGCTTCCCAGTGGAATCGAGGAGTTGGGCGCCGCACTGGAGATGTTGCACACCTATTCGTTAATTCATGACGACCTTCCAGCGCTGGACAACGATGATCTGCGCCGTGGACGGCCAACGTGTCACAAAGCCTTTGGCGAAGCGATCGCTATTCTGGCTGGAGACGCGTTGCAGACTCAGGCGTATGAAACGCTGGCGCGGCTGGGTTGCCCTGCGGCCGCTCGGGTGCGCATCATCGAAGAAATTGCTCACAGCACGGGCACTGTGGATGGCATGATTGGCGGCCAAGTGGTCGATCTCGAGGCCGAGCACAGCAAGCCAGACCTGCAGATGCTGGAGTATATTCATCGCTCGAAAACCGCTGCGCTGATCACTGCCAGCGTGGTCAGCGGCGGTCTTTATGCCGGCGCGGAGGAGGATACGGTTGAGAAACTGAGGTCATTTGGGAAAGCGATCGGGCTGGCGTTTCAGATCGTGGATGATGTGCTGGACGTCACCCAGACTTCTGAGCAACTGGGAAAAACCGCGGGCAAAGACACGGCAGCGGAAAAGGCGACTTATCCCGCTCTCTTTGGGATCGACGAGTCCCTGAAGAGAGCGGATGCGTTGGTGGAAAAAGCTTTGGGTTCGCTAGGCGGGTTCGGCACGCGCGCAGATACTTTGAAGGCGCTGGCGCGTTTTTTGGTGGAAAGGAAAAAGTAGCGCAGGCATCCCTACTATGCCAACGACACCTCTTGACATCCTTGCGATCGCGGCCCACCGCGATGACGTCGAACAAACCTGTGGAGGCACGTTGCTGAAAATGGCGCAGCACGGACGGCGCACTGGCATCCTCGATTTGACGCAAGGCGAGATGGGGACGCGCGGGAGCGCGGAAAGCCGTGCGCAGGAGGCGGCGGAGGCCGCGAAGATACTGCGCGTCTCGTGGCGAGAGGCTCTCGATATTCCCGACGGGCGGGTCGAGAACACATGGGAAAACCGGCTGAAAGTGGCTCAGGTGATCCGGGAGCAGCGGCCTCAAGTTGTGATTCTTCCTTACTGGAAAGGACGGCACCCGGATCACTACACGGCGTCTACGTTGGGATATGAAGCTTGCTTTCTGGCGGGATTGGCCAAGTTGGACGTTGGTGTGGCGCGGGCGCCCTCGCCCGCGAAGCAAGCCGACGGTGACACGAGTTCTCTGCCCCATCGGCCTTTCAAAATTATCTACGCGACCCTTTACTACGATGTACGGCCGACATTCGTCGTAGACATCACTGAGCTTTTCGAGGCGCGTTTCCAGGCGCTGATGGCCTATAAATCGCAGTTCAGCGACCAGGAAGCGGGCAAAGATCTTTTCCCTGCTCAGGCCGAGATTCGTGCACGCATTGAAGCCATGGCGCGCTTCTATGGCCTACTGGGAGGCGTGACTTATGCGGAACCATTCCTGCAAAAGGAGGTGGGCTTGGTCGAAGATTTAACTTTGATTCCGGTGAAGTCGATCTGACTATCTCTTGATCGCCACTGCAACCCCATCGCGGATTGGCAGGATCGTCGTAAACAGATCCGGCGAATTGTAGAGCAAGCGGTTGAATTCGAGAATCGCTTTCGTCGTCTTGTCAGGATTTTTCTGGGAGACTCGCCCGCTCCACAAGACATTGTCCGTGACAAACAAACCGCCTTTGCGCAGGCGCGGCAATGCCAACCGGAGCACGCGGGGATAGTCTTCTTTGTCAACGTCGTTGAAGATGATATCGAACTCTTGCTTGTGTTCGGAAAGAAGTTCGAGGGCGTCGCCAGTCGTCATATTGATCCGCGACGCGACTCCGGCTTTTTCGAAATATCCGCGGGCTTCGTCGGCGTTCTTGCGGTCTCCGTCGGTGTAGAACACCAGCCCACCACTGCCCACGGCTCGCGCCCACCAGATAGTCGAGTATCCGATAGCTGAGCCCATCTCGAAAACTGTTTTTGCACCAATCATGAGCGCCATTTGATGCAGAATGCGGCCGACGGCCGGACCGACGATGGGGATCTTTCGCCTGGCCGCTTCCTCTTCCATCTTCGCAAGCACTTCGTCGCGCGGCGGAAGCATGGAATAGAGATAGTCTTCCACAGGCTCGGCGGTGATGCCGGACATCTGCCAGTCCGGCTTGGTTGTTTTTGTCTTGGGCAATTCGTCTCCTTGCAGAACAGCCGAGCTTCGCCGGGTTGGACGGGCACGAGCGCCCGTCTGCCATAAGGCTCTACGAGATTGTCTCGCCCGGATTCATCTCCCGTACTTCGACTTCGGGCACCAGCTTCTGCAGTTGGCTTGGCCTGCCTGTCAGCACCGGGAACGTTCCGAAGTGCATGGGAATCACGGTTTTCGCTTTAAGGAGTTTGCAGGCATAAGCAGCTTCGCGCGGGCCCATCGTGTAGTGATCGCCGATTGGAATCATGGCAATCTCTGGCCCGTAAAGTTCGTTGATGATCCGCATATCACCGAAAACGTTGGTGTCACCCGCGTGATAGATCTTTACGCCATTGGCGAACTCGACGACGTAGCCGCAGGCCTCACCGCCATAGACGATTTGATCGCCGTCTTTAATTCCACAGGAATGGTCAGCGTGAACCATGGTCACTTTGATGTCGCCGACGGTTTGGGTTCCGCCCTTATTCATCTCCGCGAGATGCTTCACGCCCTTTTTCTCCAGCCATCCGCACAACTCGGGAATACCAACGACTTGGGGATGGTGCTTCTTGGCGATTTCGACCGCGTCTCCAATGTGATCGAAATGGCCGTGGGTGCAGAGCATGACGTCAACTTGCTTGACGCTCTTTTCTTTCTCCGGACACGCGGGATTTCCCATGACCCAGGGGTCGATCAAGATTGTTTTGCCAGCAGGCGTTTCAACCCGAAAGGTTGCGTGGCCCAGCCAGGTAAGTTTGATGCCGTTGAGATTCATGGTATTGGAGTACATGCTAGCACTCAGGGGTCAGCATTCAACGTAGCTTCGGGGCGAAGAATCTCCGCTGGCTAAATGCTGAGTGCTAAATGCTAACTGCTAGTTTAATATAGTTCGCCGTGGCTGAACTCAAAGTTCTAATCTCGCGCGACCAGATCGCACATCGTGTAGGCGCCATGGGCGCGGAAATCACCCGCGACTTTTCCGGGGAAACGGTGATCCTGGTGGGCGTGCTCAAGGGCGCGACGATTTTTCTCAGTGACCTGGCACGACAGGTCCAGCTCGACGCTACGTTCGACTTCATTGGAGTCTCCAGTTATGGCAACCGGCCCAGCCCGGACCATGAGTTGCGCTTCGGCTGGGATTCAACTGGAGAGGTGCAGTTGACCAAAGACGTCGACCAATCGATGAAGGATCGAAATGTGATCCTGGTGGAAGACATCCTCGACACTGGGCTCACGCTCAACTACCTGCAAAGGATCATGCTGGGCCATCAGCCGAAAAGCTTGCGCATTGCCGCATTGCTCGACAAGCCGTCCCGGCGAAAACTGCCCATCAAGGCCGATTACGTAGGCTTCAGCATTCCCGATGAGTTTGTGGTCGGATACGGGCTTGACTACGCGGAAAAGTACCGCAACCTCCCGGACATTTGCGTGGTGCCGAGAGAAGGCTGATCGCGACTACTTGAGGACAGCACATTCTCGAAGCTCAGGGATCGCTGGGGCGCGCAAAACGCGGCTGATATCATAGGAAAGTGGAAATGGTCGCATCCCCGACTGACTTTCAATCCAAGGTCGATCCGCTTCTGCTGGAAGTTGCAGACGTGGTCAACACGACTTTGGACTTGGACACCACGCTCCGCCGCGTGGCCGAACTGGTCCGCAAGGTTATCGACTACGAGATCTTTGGCATCCTGCTGTTGAACGAAAAGACCCAGGAACTATATTTCCGATTTCAGGTGGGATATTCGCCGGAAGTCGCCGAACGCATACGGATCAAAGTGGGCGAGGGCGTTACCGGGATCGCGGCGCAACGCCGGGAAGCGATTCTGGTTGACGATGTCTCCAAAGATCCGCGCTACATCTCCGCCATCCCCACCGTGCGCTCGGAGCTGGCGGTTCCGTTGATCGTCAAGAATCGGCTCATCGGGGTTATTGATATCGAGTCGCCACAACCCAACCACTTCACCGAAGAGCACAAACGGCTGCTTACGCTGATTGGTTCGCGGATGGCCGTCGGAATTGAAAATGCGCGGTTGTATACGCGCACCACGCGACAGGCACGGACCCTGGTTTTGTTGAATGAGATCGCTCGCGAGCTGACATCCATTCTGAATGTCGACGAGTTGCTGAAGCGCATTGCGGAACTGCTGAGCCGGCTGATTGATTATCAGATGTTCAGCATTCTGCTGCTCGATGAAGCTGGAGAAAAGCTGCAACACCGTTTCTCGCAGCGCTTCCAGGAGAATATTCAGCTCAAACATGAAATACCCCTAGGCAGGGGCGTAGTGGGCTACGCGGCGCAACACAAGCAGGCGGTGCTGGTGCCCGACGTGAAGAAGGACCCGCGGTATATCCAGGGAAATCCTGAGACGCGCTCGGAACTGGCGGTGCCACTCATCTACAAGGATAAGGTGATCGGAGTGCTTGACCTCGAGCACACGCGTCGCGGCTTTTTCACCGACGATCACAAACGAACTGTGACTACTCTGGCTGCACAAGTTGCAATTGCGATCGAAAATGCGCAACTCTACGAGCAGATTGCCCGCCAGGAAAAGCGCCTGGAGCGCGACTTGGCGATGGCGCGCCAGTTGCAGTTCCGGCTTTTGCCGCCCACGCTCCCCAAGCTTGCGCATCTGGATATCGCGGCCAAGTTCGTGCCGGCGCGAGCCATTGGAGGCGATCTTTATGATTTCGTCGGTTACTCAATGTCGCGCACGGCCATCGTGATTGGAGACGTCAGCGGCAAAGGCGCGCCGGCGGCGATTTACGCGGCATTGGTGAGCGGGATTCTGCGGTCCCATGCACCCATCGAGCCGGGCCCCGCGGAAATGCTGTCGGCCGTGAACTTCTCGTTGGGGGAGCGCCGGATCGATGGCCAGTTCGTCTCTCTGATCTACGCGGTCTGGGACGATCGGAATCGCACCTTGCAGGTGGCCAACTCCGGCCTGCCGCGCCCGATTTATTGCCACGACGGCAAGATTGAGATCATCGAAGCTACTGGTCTGCCTCTGGGATTGTTCGACGATGCGGACTACGATGAGTTCAGTTTCCGGGCCAAGCCTGGGGACATGTTCGTATTCTTCAGCGACGGCATTCTGGATGCCAGCAACAAAGCAGAAGAACTCTTCGGTCGCGAGCGTGTCGGAGACATCGTCGCGGCGAACCCGAATGCCTCAGCCGACGAGATGGTCAAATTGATCTTCCAGGCCGTGGCTGAGCATGCGTCTGGAGTGGAAGCTTTCGACGATCAGACCGTGGTTGCGATTCGAGTCAAGGGCACTCCCGGGAAACGCAAATGATGCCCACGAAGAACCGGGATCAAGGCAGGCCGCCGGCCTTTTCCTACCGAAATGTGAAGCACAAGGGTGCTGCCGGTCGCTGGTCCGGCTCCGTGCTTCATTGCGACCAGGTTTCTGTCGCAAGCTTAGCAGAGCGCTTTGGCACGCCGTTGTACCTTTATTCCGCGTCGACGATTCGCGAACGTATGCGTGCCTTCGAACGCGCCTTTCGCAAGGTTCCACACACTGTCTGCTACTCGGTGAAGGCAAACTCGAACCTTAGCATTTTGCGCCTGCTCGCCCGGATGGGCTGTGGGTTCGATGTCGTCTCCGGAGGAGAACTGGAGCGCGTTCTACGCGTCAGCCGGAGCGCGTCGAAAAAAGTTGTCTTTTCAGGTGTGGGCAAAACGCCGGATGAGATGAGGGCGGCGATCGAGGCGGATGTTCTCCTATTTAACGTCGAGAGCAAATCGGAATTGTGGGCGCTCGCGGAGTGCGCCGCTCGAGCAAAGAAGAAGGCCAGAATTGCCTTGCGGGTAAACCCCGACGTTCCCGCCGAGACCCATCCGTATATTTCCACAGGTTTGCATCAACATAAATTCGGCATACCCATTGAGGATGCTCGACGACTGTACACTCAGGCGGCAGAAATGGAGTCTTTGGAAATTGCGGGCGTGAGTGTACACATTGGCTCCCAGATCACAGATGTGAAGCCATTCGCGGCAACCATGGAGCGAGTTGCCGAGCTGACGCGGGCTCTGCGGGCGGACGGTCACGCTATCCGATACATTGATGCGGGCGGGGGGCTTGGAATTGCTTATGAGAATCACAGCCTGCCCGGCTTTGCCGAACAGGTTGCTTCCTACGCCGAAGCAGTGCTGACACCGCTGAAGGGTTTGAAGGTGCATCTTCTTCTGGAACCCGGCCGCTCGATTGTCGGACCAGCGGGAGCGCTGATCACCCGCTTGCTGTACAAGAAAACTAACGGCAAGAAAACTTTTCTAGTGGTCGACGCGGCGATGAATGACCTGTTGCGGCCTTCGCTGTATCGCGCCCATCACGAAATCGTCCCCGTTCGAGCAGCGAACGCATCCGAAGGCAATTCGCAGGAGACGGTTGACGTCGTGGGGCCAATCTGCGAGACCGGAGACTTCTTCGCCCGCGATCGTGAATTACCCGTCACGCAGGAAGGAGATTTGCTGGCGCTCCTCGACACCGGCGCTTATGGCATGGTGCTGGCCTCGAACTACAACACGCGGCCACGGCCTGCAGAGGTGTTGGTGGATGGAAAATCGGTCAAGGTGATTCGCAAACGTGAAACCCTCGCCGACCTGATTCGCGGCGAACGCTAGTTTGCGGCGGAATAGTGCTTCTTCCGGCCCTCGTCCCAGATAACTTTCCCGCCAACAATTGTCTTCAACACCTTCACGTCTCGAATCTTGGTTGGATCGCTGGAAAAGATGTCGTCACCCAGAACCACCATATCTGCCAACTTGCCGGGGGTGATTGAGCCTTTTTCTTTCTCCTGAAATTCGGCGTACGCCGAGCCCATGGTGTAAGCCTCGACGGCCTCGGCCACGGTGAGCTTTTGTTCGGGGAACCAGCCCTTGGGATTCTTGCCGTCCAAAGTCGCCCGCGTAACGGCGGCATAGATAGTCAACATCGGATTCAGAGGCGCGACATCCCAATCGGTGCCGAAGGCGAGATGTACGCCGTGATTCAAAAACGTGCGAAACGCGTAGGTGCGGCTGGCGCGGTCGTGGCCGATGTAGCTCTCAGCCCAGCGGCCATCGTCGATGGCGTGGTAGGGCTGAACCGATGCGATCACGCCCAACTGCGCGAAGCGATCGAAATCCTTCGCCGCCATGTGCTGCGCGTGTTCAATACGAAGGCGGCGGTCCATTTCGCCATGAGCTTTAACCAGCTCCGTATACAGATCGAGGATGATGGAAATCGCCTGGTCGCCGATCGCATGGGTGCAGATTTGCAGACCCGCCGCATCGGCTTTCATCATACGGTCGCGCATCAGGGATAGCGGTTGCATTTCTTCGCCCAGCAATCCGTGATTGCCCGGTTCATCGCTGAATGGTTCGAAGAAATATGCAGTGCGCGAGCCGAGCGAGCCGTCGGCAAAAGCCTTGACCGCGCCTATGCGAAGAAACGGCCCACCAAAGGCATGCCGAATGCCGATTTTTACTTGATCCTCGACTTGATCGATGAGCGGGGCGGCGTAGATGCGCGTGGTCAGCTCTCCGCTCTGCAGCAACTCGGCATAGGCTGCAATATCGGCGTAGTCGGGATCCATGTTCTGCACGCTGGTGACTCCGAGCGAAGCGGCGTACGCCAAAGCTTGCCCCACCGCGCGCAAACGCTGCTCGTGCGAGAGCGGCGGGATGACCTTGAACACAATATCTGTGGCCGCATCCTTCAAATCGCCCGTGGGATTGCCCTGCGCGTCACGGACGATAATGCCGCCCGGCGGGTCTGGAGTTTTCGATGTGATGCCGGCTAAACGTAACGCGGCCGAGTTCGCCAGTGCAGAGTGACCGTCGTACCGGCTGACAAATACAGGGTTGTCCGGAGTAACCGAGTCAATCAGCTCTTTGGTAGGCAGGCTGGGAGGACTCCACTTCGTCTCATCCCAATCGCCGCCTTGAATCCATTCTCCTTTCGGAGTCTTCTTCGCTTGCTCGCCGATGCGACGCACGAATTCCTCTTTACTGGTGACATCATTCAGCTGCACAGATTCGAGTTGCAGGCCGCCGCTAACGAAATGCACGTGAGCGTCGTTGAATCCCGGAAGAAGTAACTTGCCGCCGAGGTCAATCACTTTGGTATCGTGGCCGCGCAAGACAGCAATATCAGCATTGGAA
Organism: uncultured Acidobacteriota bacterium; assembly: GCA_963762385.1. Lineage (GTDB taxonomy): Bacteria > Acidobacteriota > Terriglobia > Terriglobales > Acidobacteriaceae > JABDBE01. Next base: position 690,006 of record CAVXKN010000006.1, read on the forward strand.
CCGACAGCAATAATGCGGTCGCCAAGCACAGCGACGGCCTGAGCAGTGGGACGGGACTTGTCCACCGTCCATATTTTGGCATTGGTGATGATGAGATCGGCGGCGGGTTTGGACTGGGCCAGCAAATTACTTCCTAAAAGGCAAATCAATAGCACGACTGCAAATTTCATTCCCATCCCGAGGCAATAAAACGGGCGAGCCATCCTCAGCTCTGTCCCCACTTCAACTTGGCTCGAAGAACATCGAAGAATGTTCCCTGGATGCGCAGCAACCTGACCTGACGCTCGGACTTGTGGCAAGCGACGCGGTCTCCATCGACCATCGGCATGCCGACCTGACCGTCGATGCTCAAATAAGCTTCGTCCTGACCAGTGTTGACCACGATCTCAATCTTGGATGTGCCTGGGACGAGCAGCGGCCGATGTGTCAGCGAGTGGGCCGCAACCGGCGTCACCACAAACGCATCCACTGACGGCATCAGGATTGGTCCTCCCGCCGCCAGCGAGTAGGCGGTCGAACCGGTAGGAGTAGAGACGATGAGACTGTCGGCTTTGTAGACGGAGACAAACGCCGCGTCGACATAAACAGCGCAGTGGTTGAGCCGGGAAATGGTTCCCTTACCCACCACGATATCGTTGACTGCATCGTAGCTGGCGACCAGCGACTCTTTGCGGAGCACGTCGCAATGCACCATGGAACGCGTTTCCACGTTGCAACATCCCTCTTCAATCGCTTGCAGGGTCGGGTAGAGTTCTTCTAGCGGCACTTCGGTCAGGAATCCTAGAGAACCCAAATTCACGCCCAGCACCGGGATTCCGGCCTTGGCCATGGAACGAGCCGCGGAAAGCAATGTCCCATCGCCACCGAGCACAACAACAAAGCTCAGAGGCTGTGAAGCCATTTCGTCGCGGCCGAGAACTTGAATGCCGGCCGCGTACGGTGCGGTCTCGGCATCTACCACAATCTGATATTGGCGGTTGCGAAACCACTCGATGAGACCGGGAACGGTGTTTGCCAGTTCCGGCTTGTCCGGTTTAGAGACGATGGCTGCTGCTTTGCCTTTTGCGGATGGAGCCTTCCCAATATCCATGTGAAGATTGAATTGTACAGAAATCGTCGAAAAAGATTTGCCTGCAGCCAGGCAGCGAGTGCGGAAGGGTTAGAAAACTGAAAATAGCAGGAACTCTCGATTCCCTTCCGCCCCCAGAATCGGAGACTCGATCACATCGGTGTGCGTGCAATTTTGCGCCACCAGCGCGAGGCGGACTTTTTCTACCGCGCCTTGCTGTGCGGCCGGGTCGCGCACGATGCCTCCCTTCCCCACTTGTTCGCGGCCCACCTCAAATTGGGGCTTCACCAGCACAACCATTTTCCGGCCACGACGCGCGGCCGATGATTCTGGGAAAGCGGCTGTGATAACTGCGGGGAGAACCAGGGTTGCAGAGATGAAAGAAACATCCATCGCGATAAAATCGACCGTTTCGCCGACCTGCTCACGGGTCAGGTAGCGGGCATTGGTTTTTTCCAACAGACGCACGCGCGCGTCCTGGCGCAGGCGGAAATCGATTTGTCCGTGGCCGGTGTCGACGGCAATCACCCTCGCTGCCCCGTGCTGCAGTAAACAATCCGTGAAACCGCCCGTCGATGCTCCAACGTCGAGACAGACTTTGCCGGTGACATCGATATGCCAATGGTCAAGCGCCTTCTCGAGCTTGAGGCCACCACGGCCTACATACTTCAAGTCTTCGCCCAGAAGTCGAACATCGGCTCCGGGATCCACTCCTGTGCCGGCCTTTTCTATTTTTTGTCCACCGACCAAAACCTTACCCGCCAGAATCAATGCTTGTGCCCGTTCGCGCGAACTGACGAGTCCGCGGGCCAGCAATAGCTTGTCGAGCCGGACTTTCAAATCGTCTCCGTCGAGTTCTTGTAGCTCTGAGCTTTCAACTTACCACCAAAGTGCCAGCAACCAACTCAGTGCAAGGTGTAGAAGCATCTGTGGTTGAGCTACTTACAAGGTTACTTCCGTGCTTTTCCACAGCGTTTTCCACTGAGGTGTTGAAAAGTATTCCGCCGAGGCCTTTGGATCGGCCTCCTGGGGCAAGAAATGGCTTCAAATCGTATGGCCCTGTGGTGCCATGGCAATCCACCCCCGTGCCATTGTGCTCGATGGCGAAAGGCATCATCTTAGTAGTGCACGCTACGACTAGAAATGTTAGGACAGACGAAAACACGGCAGGCTGGCACGGCTTACGAAAACGATCGCAGCCGGATGTTCCTCGCGCTCGGCGTTCTGCTGGTTGCCCTCGCAGTACTCGTCGTAAAAGATCGAGATTTCTGGTTTGGCAATGCGGACGCGGCGGTCGCGGACGAGACCACGCCTGAGTGGAACCCGAACAGCGTAGTGCAACCGCCGGCTGCCCCTGCAAACAAACCCGTTTTAGTTGCTGCCAAGAGTTCCACCGAACCCACCAAACATCAGCTTGTCACGCCTGGTCGGACGGTTGTTCAGCCAACCGCGACTCGGCCGACGGTGATTCCGCCGCTGGAAGTGGAAGTGATTGCTGGGGACACCCGCAACACCATCCATCTGGGCAACAACTCCGTGAAAATTGGCACGCTGCCCAATTCCAAACCTGAAGCAACGGATTCAGCGGTGGTCATGCAAGGGCCAGCAACGGCTGCAGCTGAGCGGGTGCAGATGTCTTTGGCTAAGGCTACGGTTCCGCAACCCGGGTCGCCGTATCCTTTGCTGGGCCGGCAAATGAAGGTTCAGGGTGCCGTGCTGCTGAAAGCGCTGATCGGGGCCGATGGCTTCATCCGCGATTTGCAAGTGCTCAGCGGTCCTGCGATCTTGGCCTCAGCCGCCCGCGAAGCTGCCCGCCAATGGCAATTCAAACCGTATCTGCAGAACGGACAGCCGGTCGAGACGCAAGCGAACATCACGGTAAACTTCACCATCAAAGTGCTCGACAATGGCGTCAGGGATATGGACACGGTCGTGGCTTTGTCGCGGGGTGGAGAGTAACTAGACTCGCCGTTCTCGCCTGATCCTTCGGGCACCCCATCAGTATCCTCAAAACACTTCGCAATCTTAAGTGCCTCGTCCCTGCTCTTCTGATTCCGTAGCGCGACGTCGACACCCTCCTGTGTATAATTCCCCACGTTCATGGACTGGGCTCCTGTCTCCGCCGTCCGCTGGCTGTTGGACTCGGAGCACGGCGCGTCTGACCGCCTGATTCCCCGCTGGCTTTTCCTGCGCTGGCTCGGCTTCATCTATTTCTCGGCATTTTTCTCGCTGATTTTTCAGATCCGCGGACTGATCGGTCCGCAAGGGATCCTACCGGCAAGCGATTATCTGCAGGCGGTGGCGCATTCGCTTGGCCACGCGCGCTTCTGGTATGCGCCGACTCTTCTGTGGTTTTCCAGCGGATCGCACATGCTCCTGGCGCTCTGCTGGGCGGGCATGCTGGCGTCAGTACTGCTCGCTTTAAGTGTCTGGCCGCGCGGAGCGCTCGCGGTTTGCTTCGTCTGTTTTCTTTCGTTCGTGAGTGCAGCCGGAGATTTCTCTGGCTACCAGTCTGATGGAATGTTGCTGGAAGCTGGGTTCATCGCGCTTTTCTTTGCGCCGCCGGGATTTCGTCCAGGCTTCGGCGCTGCACGGCCACCTTCCCGCGCCAGCCTGTTCCTGCTGCAGTGGGAGTGGTTTCGCATCTACTTCGAATCCGGCATCGTTAAGATTGCCAGTGGCGAGCCGCAGTGGCGGAACATGACTGCCATGGACGAGTATTACCAGAACGGCCCACTGCCCACGTGGATCGGCTGGTATCTGCAACATCTGCCACACTGGTTTCATGCCTCGACCGCATATGCCACGCTGGCGCTCGAACTGGGCCTGGTCTGGATGTTATTTCTACCGCGGCGCTGGCGGATCTTATGTTTCTTCCTCGTGACGCCTTGGCAAATCGGCATCATCCTCACCGCGAACTACACGTTTCTGAACTACCTGGTTTTGGCGCTGGGATTCTTATTGTTGGATGACCGCCTGTTGCTATCCTTGGTCCCGCGACGATGGAAACCATGCTTGCTCGATCGATTGAAGGTTGATCGTGCGGATGAAACGCGACAAACCGACGCGGGCGCAATGGAACCCGCTTCTTCCTCTAAAGTGGCGTATTTTTCGTCGCATCCGCAACTGAGGGCAATCAAGTTTTCTCTGGTCGGACTGATGCTGGGCTGGATTTTGTACGCCACCACCGTGCAAATGATCTGGATCATCTGGCCCACGATCAAACTGCCCACCGCGCCGGTCGAGGCGCTTGACCCCTTTCGCATCGCCAATCGATACGGCCTTTTCGCCGTCATGACCCGCGGCCGTTACGAGATCGAGTTTCAAGGCTCCGAGGATGGACAAACTTGGGAGGCATATCCGTTCCGCTACAAACCGCAGGACCCGAGCGAGGCGCCGGGCATTTATGCGCCTTATCAGCCGCGTTTCGACTGGAACCTGTGGTTCGCCTCCCTCGGCTCATGGCGCGAGTATCCCATCGTGTTGAGCACCGAGATACAGTTGCTCTCAGACGACGCCGATGTGCTTGCGCTTTTCGCGGGGAACCCGTTCCCGCGCGAACCGCCGCGCCAAGTACGAGCCGTCCTCTGGCAATATTGGTTCACCACCCCGGTCGAGAAACGTGACACGGGGCTCTGGTGGCGCCGTCAGTTTTTGGGACTCTACGCCCCGGCGATCACGCGCGACCCTGACGGAAGAATCCACGCCGTGGAGTGGCCAACGAGTGCTCGACCATGAAAGCTGTCGTAGGGACGAACTGGACACCACCGTCTTTTCCTGCGTGGAGATAGTCTTGTCGTAAGATGCCAAGCGTGAGCGATTGCATTCAGTCCGGACGAAAGAGATCTATCCGCGTGGCACTGCTTTCGTCGTTTGTGTACCAGGTGATCGCCCTTCTTTGTTTGCGACATTGGCGAAGTGCCACTCCCTGGCGGGATTTGGATTTCTTTTCCCTCGGGTTTTTCGCGCTCAATGCGCTTCTGCTTCTGTATCGATTTCGATTCGGCCGCGGGATCTTTGAATCGCGGGAAACGCTGCGCGAAGCGTCGGGGTTGACTTACGACCCCGCCACCATCAGGTTGGGAACCATGCTCGCCATCGCCGACCTATCGATATTTCTGGATTATGCGCATTGGCACTTGATGCCGGCGCTCCGCCAGCCCGGACTGCAGATGACTGGCTTGGTTCTGTATGCGTGTGCGGTCGCTGGCCTGATGTGGACGGACTCTTGTCTGGTGCGCCATTTTCAAGGCGATTTGAACAATCGGCAACTCATGACCAGTGGCCCATTCGGTATCGTGCGGCATCCCCGCTACGCCAGTCTTCTCTTGGCAAAGCTGGGATTCACCCTTCTGTTTGCCAGCATTTTGGCATGGATCTCGCTGCTGGCTTCGATTCTCATGATTCGGCGGCGGATTCGCCTGGAAGAAACGCACTTGCGGAAAATCTTCGGTCCCGGCTACGGCATTTACTCGGAGCGCACAGCGCGTTTGCTTCCGGGGGTCTACTGAGCTCGGAACTTTTTACTTTGCCTCATACAAGCGTTATGATGCTGACCTCTGGCCTCTCTACCCCCCTCGAGAGACATTTCGCTCGCATATGGTGACCCGCCCTTCGTGGTCTGCGAATAATCCGCTCGCGACTTATCTGCCACAGATTCAGTTGCGCTCCATCGCGGGCCGAACCGGGCTTCAGACAGAACCATGGGAAAGGCAATGCGCGGGCAGCATCCTGCTGGTCGACATTACCGGTTTCACGGAGGTCGCGGAGCAGTTTGCGGCTCAGGGTGCGGCCGCGGTAGAAGGACTTTCTAGAGTACTCAATGCCTACTTTAGACGAATGGCAGAGGTCATCACTGAGCACGGTGGCGACATTCTGACGTTTGCCGGGGATGCGGCGCTGGTTTTATGGTCGGCGGAAAACAACGAGGAACTTGCGGAGTGCGTCTGCCGGGCGGCGCAGGCAGCGCAAGCTGTGCAGGCGGAACTGCTGGACTACAAACTGCCGCAGGGCATCACCTTGCGGCAACGGGCTGCGGTCGGCGTTGGACCGTTATCGATCATGGAAGTGGGCGGCACCGACGGCCGCTGGCAATTCCTGGTCGCTGGCGACGCGATCACACAGGCTGGAGAAACCAGCCAACACGCCAGATCGGGAGATGTCGTGTTGTCGCCAGCTGCATGGGCGCTCGTGCAATTGCGCTGCGCCGGAGATGTTCTGCCATCCGGCCATGTCAAGCTGCGCGACGTCTACCAACCTGTGCTGGTGGTTCCTCTCTCTTCCTCGCCAGATCAGCTTTCTGTTTCCACGCTGCAGTCCTACGTGCTTCCGGTTGTGGTCAACCGTTTGCGCGCGGGCCAGGGCGCATGGCTCGCCGAGTTTCGCAACGTCACCGTGCTCTTCATGCATTTGACCAATTTGGAAGGCGAGAAGTCTAATCTCTGCTCGAGTCTGCACGCGGCAGTCGGCAAAATGCAGGAAGTTTTATCGCGGCATGAGGGCTGCGTGTACCAGTTTCTGATGGACGACAAAGGCGTCGCCTTGATCGGCGCTTTCGGCTTAGCACCGCCGGCTCACGAAGACGATCCTTCGCGTGCGGTGCGATCCGCGCTTGCCATACAAAGCCAATTGCAGAGCATCGGCATGCGCGTTTCTATCGGAATCAGCACGGGGCGCGCATTTTCCGGCGTTGTGGGCAGCGAAACTCGCCGGCAATATACGGCAGTGGGAACTGTGATGAATATGTCCGCACGCCTGATGCAGGCCGCCGCCGGCCGCGTGCTTTGCGATCAGGCCACGTTTCGAGCCTCGCAAGCGCATCCTGGCTTGAGCTTCGAGTCGCTCGGTGAGATCAAGGTTAAAGGCAGATCGGAACCGCTCGCCGTCTACGTTCCGATGAAAGCTGAGGCGCGGGAAGAGAGTGGCGTGGTCGGTCGGGAAGCTGAGCGGGCGGCGCTGACACATGCCTTGGAATCCTTGGTGCAAGAGGGACGAGGCGGCGTCATTGTTCTCGAAGGTGAACCAGGAATCGGAAAGTCGCGCCTGGTCGAGTATCTGCTGGAAAAAGCCAGAAGAATGAACGTAGCCTGCCTGCAGGGTGCCGGCGATGCAGTGGAGAGTTCATCCGCTTATCACGCCTGGCAACCTGTATTTCAAACTCTGTTCCGCGTCGATCCAATGGCGAATGCGCAGACGCAGGCGATGCGCGTCGCAACCGCGATGCAGTCGCAGGCCGACCTTCTGCAATTAGCGCCGCTGTTGACCGCGCTGCTGCCTATCAGTTTTCCGGATAACGAAGTAACCACGCAAATGACCGGCAAGGTGCGAGCTGACAATACGCAGAAGTTGCTACTGCAACTGCTCACGCGATCTGCCTCTTCCGCGCCGCATTTGCTGGTTCTGGAAGATGCTCATTGGCTGGACCCATCCTCCCTCGCCTTGGCAGCGCTGGTGACGCAACAGACGCAGCCATTGCTGATGGTCATTACCGCACGGCCTTTTCCGGATGCCGTGCCGCGGGAGGTCGAACAAATAAGAACAGCGGCTGGACAACAATATCTGAAACTTGATTCGCTCGCGCTGGATGACGCGCTGGAAATTGCACGGCAGCGCCTCGGAGTCAAGTCGCTGCCACAGTCAGTAAAGGATTTTCTCGAAAGCCGGGCCGGAGGCCAGCCTTTCTTCATTCAGGAATTAGCCTACGCCTTGCGGGATGCTGGCCTCATCCAGATTAAGCAGGGCGAGTGCCGGGTTTCCGAGGGCTTGGTAGATTCTGCTGAAGGCCTGGAGCGAGCTTTCGGCGCGCTCAACATCCCGAACACCATCCAGGGAGTCATTACCAGCCGCGTCGATCGCTTGCCTTCACCGCAGCAGCTCACGCTCAAAGTCGCGAGCGTCATTGGCAGAAGCTTTGCCCTGTTTGTGCTGCAGAATATCTATCCCGTGCCGGGGGAGAGTCCGGACATTCCATCACACCTGGCACATCTCGAGAAAGTCGATCTCACGCGCCGGGTTCCGTCGTCCGATCCAACCGAGGAATTCAAGCACGCACTCATTCAGGAAGTCGTGTACATTTCGGTATCGTTCGCCAATCGGCGGGAACTGCATCAGGCCATTGCCGAGTGGTATGAAAAGCAGCATCAGCAGGACCTGGCGCCCTACTATCCGCTTCTGGCCTACCACTGGCGTCACGCCGAAGTGATTTCTAAAGCGATGGACTACTCGATCAAGAGTGGAGTACAGGCGTTGGAACGTTTTGCGAACCACGAAGCGATCCGTTTCTTGCGGGACGCGATCGAGTTGTCGGAAAAGAACGGCGCAAAGGCTGGTGGGGAGACAGACTTACAGCTGGCTCTGTGCCGGCTTTGGCTGGGGAGAGCGCAAGTCAACCTCTCGAACTACGGCGATGCGCGGGCCAATCTGGAACGCGGGCTTTCCGCGCTCCGGCAGCCGGCTCCTCGGTCGATGGTGAATGCCAGCCGCGTTCTCTTAGGCGAAACCTTGCGGCAGTTCGTGTATCGTCTCTGGCCTGCGCGTTATCTAGGCAAGAACGCACGTGAGCAGAAGATGCTGTTGGAAGCCGCGCGAGCTTATCAGGGGCTGATGGAGATTTATTACGTTGAGAATGCCCCAGTGCCCACGCTGGTTGCGTCGATGAAGTCACTCAACCTCGCTGAGTCAGCCGGACCGTCGCCGGAACTGGCGCGAGGATACGCGTCCCTGGGAGCGATCTTGGGGTTTATTCCCTGGCATAGCGCCGCCGCCGCGTATTGCCAGCGCGCGCTAGAAACCGCTGAAGCGGTAAATGATCTCTCGGCCGTCAGCTGGGTCCTGCTCTGCAAAGGCATCTACGAATCTGGCTTGGGGAAGTGGGACGAAGCCGCTAGTGCCTTTCAGCGGATGGCACAAATTAGTACTCAGCTCGGAGATGCCAGAAGCCTGAGCGATGCCAATCAATGTCAGATTATGCTGCATTATTTCCGTGGGGACTTAGCCGCCGCGATGCGGGAGGCGGAAGAGCTCTACGCCTTCATGCTGAAACGCAACGACCCGCGCTTGCAAGCAGAGGCCTTGCGCTGGAAAGCGTACAGCCTCCTGGCACTGGGAACCACCGAGACGCTGCCCAAATGTCTGGCAGAACTGGCCAAGTTGCGCTCGCGCGAGAAGAACGGAGGCCTGCTGAATCTGGCTGATGTTTTTGCTTTGCGCGCCAGCTTGCACCTGCGTCTCCGCGAATATCCTCAAGCGCTGGAGGCGATCCAGGAAGCTGCAACTCGACTAGCGAAGATTTCAAATACCACGCACGAGCTAATTCTGGAACGTGCCACCGTGGCCGGCGTCTACCTAGGCCTTTGGGAACGGATTCAGTCGAAGGAATGGAATGCGCCCGGCCTGAAAACGCTGACGCAATGCCGTGCCGGAGCGAAAAAGACTTGCGGCGCGCTGCGCAGCTTTACGCGCGTTTTTCCGATTGGCCAGCCCGTGACCTGGTTACGGTTGGGGCAGTACCGGCATCTGTCTGGCGACACCACAAAAGCTCAAGCAGCCTGGGCGCGAGGCATCAGCGCCGCCCGTGAACTTAAAATGCCTTACCCGGAAGGATTAATAGAATTTGAGATGGGGCGAACTCTTGCACCGGGTGATAGCGGGCGGCGAGAGCATCTACAACGCGCGTCCGAAGTATTTCGCGACTTGGGCGCGGCCTATGATCTTGGGCTCGCCGAGACCGCCCTGCGCCAGTCTTGATGATCTCACTCCCAGCGTGGCGCTTGACGCCATATAGCTTGGGTGGTAGCATCCGTTTCCACTTCTTAGCCGTTCATGGAACGGGCCTTAATGGCGCGCCATAACGAAAGGCCGACAGATGAGTCTTCGCGTCTTGACGACGACCAACTGCAAAAGTTGGTGAGTGACGGCTGCGCTCGAATCGAAACCGAACTAACTCGGGACGCTCCCTTTCTCGGCGAACGGGTCTATGGCTGGATGGCGCATCTGTCTCCCACGGGCAACGCGCCGGATTATTTTCTGCAGCCGCGCATGTTTCCTTTGCTGCGTTTGCCTTTGTGGGCCGCCAAAAGCTTTACTGCCGAGCCCGACGGCGAATTCCTGGCCGATGTAATTTATTCCACGATCAACGGCTATTACTACGTCCGCCTGCTCGACAACCTTATGGATGGGCATGGCACGATCGAACTGAATATCCTGCCCGCAACCGCTTTTTTCCATACTGAATTTCAAGCAACGTATCAGAAATATTTCGACGCCGCCCATCCTTTCTGGGAGGTGTTCCGCTCGGCGTGGTTTTCCGCCAGCAACGCGGTCACGCACGAATTCAATCTGGATCGCATCCGAGAAGCGGAATTCGAGCGGATTACGGTGGCCAAACTCGCAGGTGCCAGAATTCCGTTGGCGGCCGTGGGCTTGCGATACGGAACCGATGAGCGCATGCGATGCTGGGAAGAATTTGCGCTGGCGCTGGCGCGATGGTCGCAGATGGAAGACGATTTGTTCGACTGGCATCACGATTTGCGCCACGGCAAAACGTCCTATTTCCTCTCCGAGGCCAACCGTTGCAAAGGTCTTGGCACCGTTGATGCCTGGGTCATCCGGGAGGGATTTCAGCAGGGAGTGGAAACTTTACAGGGGGAGTTGTCCGCCTTGCGCGATCTGGTACTACGGTTGGATTGTCCCGATGTCGCGCGCTATCTCGACTCGCGGGAAACTATATTGGAAGGCCAGAAGACCCGAATCGGGGAAGCTTTTCAGGTGCTGGAGGCTGTGGCCAACGTCACACAGGCACCCACGGCTCAAACTCCTGACTAGATTCACAGCTTGCAGCTAAAGAACACAAAGGAGGGAACATGACTGTACAGGAACTTTTCGAAAAGGCTCTTCACAACTCGAAGTTCTGGAAGGAACTCAGCAAGGATCCGGCCAAGGCTTTACAGACCGCGGGAGTAAAAGCCACTGCAGAGCAAGTAGCGGCTTTGAAGCAGCTGAATTATGAAGCGCTCGACGAAGTCGCGACAGCATTCGGGGGCGGCGGCACGGGCAACATTACTTAATTGGGTACTGCCGAAGCTACTGTTGAAATCGATCAGTGAATCGGACGGTTAGCGGGGTCGGAGTGCGCTCTCGCTACAATTCGCTTGTCCGCCCGCATCGCCACAGAGAAAACCATGATCTTCCATTTCTTCAACCTATTATTCGACTCGCACGGTTTTGAAATGGTGGCAGCGATTATTGGTTCGCTGCTCTGGGTGCTGGCCTACATTCTGATGGCCCTCAAAGGTTACCGGGATCAAACTTACGGTTTGCCCCTGGTAGCCATCACGCTGAATTTCTCCTGGGAGTTCATCTACGTTTTTTTTTACCCGCCTGACAACCACATAGTCATGTTGTTGCGAATCGCCTGGCTGGTGTTTGACGTTTTCAATGTCTGGTTACTATTCCGGTTCGGCAAGGCAGTGCAAAGTGTCCCTGAGATTCGCCAGCACTTTTATTCCGTGGTTTTGTGCACGTTCGCGCTCGCTTATCTGGGCGAGATGGCACTGCACCACCGCTTGGCTGATAGCGGTGGGGACGAATCCGCTTACTCGATTAACTTCATCATGAGCGTTCTCTTCGTGTTCATGTATTTCAATCGCCGCGACCTGAGAGGACTCTCCTACGGAGCCGCGTGGGCAAAAATGGTGGGCACAGGCATCATGGCTCTGGCCACGTTTCTTGCCTTTTTACGCCAGGGAGGCACTCATTATTTGCTGGACTATCTGTTTGTCTGCATCTTTGTGTTCGACGTGATCTACGTCTACCTTCTGCACAAGGCGGTAAGCCGCACGTCAGGTCTCAATGCAACGGCGTCCGCCACGGCCTAACTTGTCAGTCCGATATCGTTGCAGAGTTGGAGGAAACGCGGTTCCTCCCGCAGATGATCAAACGCCGGCCGGACTTTCAGCCAAACTAGATCGGTGGCACGCACCTGGCGGGCTTGATCGAGGTAATCGAGAGCATCTTGTTTCTCTCCCAATCCCAATGCTACTTGCGCCAGGAGCACGGGAGACACGTAAGTCGAGAGGCTCCGCTGGCGCAGGTCCTCTAGAATCTTGGTCGCCTCTTCGGTTTCACCGGCCTGTGAGTAAACCCATCCCAGAAGCGCAACCGATTCCGGGCTGCGCGCGTTCAATTCGGCAGAGATCCGCAATTCCCGGATGGCTTCGCTGAACATTCCTTGTAGGGAATACGCCTGTCCAAGGAAAAAGTGGGCCATGCCAAAGTTTTTGTCCATGGCAATCACCTTGGCGAATTCCGCGATCGCACCGTCTGGCTGTCGCTCCAACAAAAGCTGCAAGCCCCACGTCGTGGCAACGACCAGTGAAAGCGGCTCCAGTTCACGCGCCGATTGAAGTTCTCGGCGAGACTCCTCGTAGCGCGCCTGCGGCAGAAGGCAACTCGTCGCATACCAGTGGTGAGCCGTGGCGTATCTTGGACTGCTTTCAATGGCGCGTTGAAACTGGCGTTCCGCGCTCTCCCAGTTCCAGTCATAAACCGCCTCCGCACATCCGAGCGAAGTGTGTGCCTCGGCAAGCTTGGGATCGATGGCCAAGGCCTTGCGCGCCGACTCTTTGGCCAGAGGAATCAGAGCCTCCGGAGCCTCGGCGCCGTAAATTGCGAGTGCCATGTGCGAGTCCGCAATACCTGCAAGCGCCGGAGCGAAGCTGTTATCCAGCGCGATGGCATTTCCGAAACAGTCGATGGCCTTTCTGAGATCCTGCGCAGTCCGTTTATTCCAGAAAAAGCGCCCTCGCAGATAAAGGTTGTAGGTCTCAGGATTGATCGGGTGGCGCACGGGAATCGCCATGGGCTTGCGGTTCAAAGCAGGTTCCAAACTTGCGACAACTGCTTGCGCGATCTCATCCTGCAGGGTAAATACGTCGCTCAATTCCCGATCATATTTTCCCGACCATAGCTGGAACCCATCGGCCACATCGATCAACTGTCCGGTGATGCGCACACGGTTACCGGATCGCTGTACGCTGCCCTCGAGAATCGAGCTGACCGCCAGTTCCCTTCCGATTTCCCTGACATCGAGCGCCTTTTCCCGGAAACGAAACGAGGAACTGCGGGCGGCAACTCGCAATTCACTCATGTTGCTTAATAGATTGATAAGTTCCTCGGTCAAGCCATCGCTGAAATATTCGTTGTCCGGATCTCGGGTCAGGTTGCGGAAGGGCAACACGGCGATGGAGGATCTCGCCGGAGAAGCCGCGGCCACGGCTGTGAGAGCTAACTGGCTAAATCCGGCTGCACTGCTTAACTTAAGGAGATCGGCACGAACTTCCTGCGCATTGCGATATCGTTCGCTCTCGTTCTTGTTCAACATTTTCCGCAAGATCGTCAGCCACGGCTCAGGCACTGGTGGCAGCGAACCGTCGATCGCGGGGAAGACGTCAGCGAGAATTGAACTGGCCGTCTCGACAGCGGTCCTTTTCACGAACGGATGAATCCCCGTCAACATCTCACACAGGACGATCCCAAATGAAAATACATCGGATGCGGTGCTGAGCGGAATGCCGCGAAGCTGCTCCGGCGACATATACGTCAGTGTGCCTACAATCGCCCCGGCGCGGGTAAGGCCGTCTTGCGCCAGGGTAACGGCGTCGGCGGGATACGACAAACCGGATTCCGCGGGCTTGGCCAGCCCGAAATCCAGCAGCTTGACCTGGCCCTCCTCGGTGATGAAAATGTTCGAGGGCTTGAGGTCGCGATGGACAATGCCGCGGCCGTGGGCTGCGGCCAGCGCGTCTGCGATTTGAAGGGCAAACTGGTAAACGCGATTCCCCTCAATGGGTCCGTGGACAAGTATCTGTTGCAGATTTTGTCCTTGTAGCAGTTCGGTGACGATGAAGTATTGACCTTGCGATTCGCCAATCTCGTGCACGGTGCAGATGTGAGGATGGTTCAGCGCAGAAGCCATTCGCGCTTCGCGCTGGAATCGTTCAATAGCTTCAGGCTTGCGCGCACGTTCAGGGCTCAGAAATTTCAAGGCGACGTGCCGCTGAAGGTTCAAATCCTCAGCTTCATACACCTCGCCCATGCCACCCCTGCCCAGTACGCGCAGGATACGGTAGTGGGTGACCGTGCTGCCAATCATGAAACGCCCTCGCGCGTCCCATCGTAGGCGTCGCACGATTTCGCGTCGACGCGTCTGCGACGGATCGCAGTTTTATTTCAAGCCTTCCACCAGGTAGAGATCGGAGAGGAGGCGGCGATAGCCGTATGCGTAAGCCGTGCCGCCGGGCGAAGGGAGGATTGGGCCGACGTACTCCACACCTGCGGGATCTGGAGGCATCAGTTGCTTCCAGAGGGTTCGGTTGCCGCTAGAAATATCCAACCGGAAAATCTTTGCCGGCAACTCACCACCCCGATAGATGTACAGGGAACGACCATCGGCACTCCATGCGACCGGTGCTTCTCCGGGCAGCAGACCGGGAATCGGCTTAGGGTCGCCCTTCGCAACGGGAAAGAGATAGCCCTTTTCATCAGGGCCAACTGCGGCGACGAACTGCCCATCGGGCGACAAGGCAAACGAGAGTCCGTTGGTTCCTTCCGGACTGATGGCCTCGATCTTGTTCGTAGCGATGTCCTGAACATAAAGCCGGACGCCATGATTTGATTCCGTTCCAGACAATAGAACTCGGGCTCCGTCCGGAAACCATTGCGCTTTGCTGTGAATGATTCCGTGACCGTCCAACTGCTTGGGCTCTCCCGGACCGGTGGGCAGAAGAAAAAGGTCAGTCTGGTTGTCGCCCCGGCTGGAAAGAGCCCACTTCCCATCTGGAGAAAGCGCCAGTGACTGCCCGTCTCCCAGTCGAACTGCTGGCGAGCCATCGGTCTTGCGAAGGTAAACGGCGTAGCTCGGTCCGCCTGCTTCCCCTTCTTCACGAAACAAGAGTGTCTTGCCGTCGTCCGAGAGAGTGACCGGATAGGACCAATCCAACCAAGTGAAGTCACGTTCTGCCGTATCCCTGGCGGTGCGGACGATGAGTCCGCGTCTCCAGTAGTCCCGCGCCAGCAGGACTCGGCCATCGGGCAACGCATCTTGCAACGTCAGGTCAGCGGGCACGCGAGCAACCAGTCGTTTCTTTCCCGACAAGCTGACTGCATACAGCGCACGATCGATTCCGAGTTGAGTTGCGGTAAACCAGATCTCGTCTCCATCTGGCGACCAAGCCAGGCCGATGGCGCCGCCTTCGTAAGGCTCGGTTACGGTCCGTTTTTTTCCGCTCATATCCACTACTGAAACGCCACCGATCGAATCACCCTGAATGGGATGGTCCAGAAAGGCAATCATGTCGCCGCGGCGGGAGATGCGGGGATGGCTGATCCAGCCCCCGGTCTCGTAAAGCACTTTGCCCACGGGATACTCAAGCCGATTGCGTCCCGCAACATCGCGCACGACGGCGAGCTGAGTGCCGTCGGGAGACCAATCGGCCCACTGCACGTTCTCCAGCACTTCGCGGGGAGCACCGCCAACCAGCGGCATGCGCGCCAGAGTTCCGCTGTGGACCTGCGATGTGGTCTGCTGGCTGTCCAGCAAGAGCGCCATCTCCCCAGTGGAAGAAATACCCAAAATCTCGGCACCGGGAACTCCAATGGGGCGCGACTCGGGCGTGCCAAAACGCGTGGTAAAGACCTCTACGGGCGCGCCCTCCCACGCGGCGCTGTAGACCACGGTTTGTCCATCGGGAGCAAACCTGGCCATGCGGATCGTGCCGCGGCGATAGGTCAGCAGATGATACGAGGCAGAGTTAATTGGTCCACCGCGCCGGACGAGAAAGAACGCCATTACCATCAGTGCAAGCAGCGAGATCCCGGCCAACGCCAGCGCGCGATAGTACCGGCTGGCAGGAACGACTCTTGTCGCAGTGAGTGGCGCGGATTTCCCTGGAGCGGATGCAGTCGTCTTAGCGCCGGTCTCGACCTCGCCTACGCTGGTGGAAAGGCGAGAAGAATCCAATCCGCGTTTTAGACGCTTCAAATCGCCGCGAGTCTCAGCGGCACTTTGATATCGCAACTCAACATCTTTTTCCAGCGCCTTGCTGATAATGCGTTCGAGTTCTGCCGGCAGATCGGGGTTCAGGCGAATGGGGGCGGTGGGCGCACGGTTGAGAATCGCTTCTGTGATGACGCCCGAAGTGTCTCCGCGAAAGGGCAGGACTCCCGTCGCCATTTCATAGAGCACGACGCCAAAGGAAAACAGGTCCGTGCCCGGCCCGAGTTCCCTGCCGCGCACCTGCTCGGGCGACATGTACGCCAAGGTTCCCAGCGCGGTTCCCGGGCTGGTCAGGTGGAGCGCAGCGGCATCGGCCATAGTTTGAGAATCGCCGCTGACCGACTTTCCAACGTCGGTGATTTTGGCTAGCCCGAAGTCCAGGATCTTGGCGTGCCCGCGCTTGGAGACGAAGATGTTCGCTGGCTTGATGTCACGGTGAACAATCCCCTTGGCGTGCGCAGCATCGAGCGCGTCGGTGACTTCGATCGCGACAGACAACAGGCGCTCAATCTCAAGCGGGCGAGCGTTAATCAGATGCTTGAGCGTGGACCCGTCGAGATACTCCATCGCAATGAAGGACTTGCCTTCATGCTTTCCGATTTCGTAGATGGTGCAAATATTGGGATGATTCAGTGCGGAGGCGGCTCGCGCCTCGCGTCGAAAGCGTTCCAGCGTTTGTTCGTCATGAGCTACTTCTTCGGGCAGGAATTTCAGGGCTACGAAACGGCCTAGCTCAGTGTCCTCAGCTCTGAAGACAACTCCCATGCCGCCACCGCCAAGTTTCTCCAGGATGCGGTAGTGCGAGATAGTCTGGCCGATCATTGGTTAGAAGACAAGTATTCGGGACAACTCCCAAGAGTAAGCATGGTAGAAGGAAGCCGCAGAACAGTCAAAGCCTTTGAACAGAAACTGATTTCAAGCTGCCCGTGTGAACCCGGCTCTCACTCCGGTTCAGTAGCCACAGCAATAGCACGACCGCCAATAGTGCCAACAGGAAAAAGACAATGCCACCATGACGGTGCAGGTTGCCATGCAAGAATCCAGGATCGACGCGGGTCCCTAGCATCGAGATAGTGAAGATCCGAAGCCCGTTCTTGGCAATCGAAAGTGGAATCGCGGCCAGGACAACAGCAGCCTTCCGCCAAAAGGACCGCAAAAAAAGCTGCGCCAGCACCATGCTGGTGACGATCAGCATAAGACTGGATCGCAAACTGCTGCACTCCTGGGCGACCTCTAGGTTCAATCCCGGTATCGACAGCATGACGCCATCTTGAGTATTTGGGATCCCCAAGGCGGAAAACAGCAAACTGGCGGAGATGGCGGAGCCATGTTGCCAGATGGCAACGATCTTTTCTAACAATGGCGCTGGAATCGGAACCAGCCAAAACAAAAAGCAAAGAGGAAACAGAAACAGCCGCGCCATGCGAGAACCAAAACACAACACAAAAGACCCAATCCACCAGATCACGAGTGCCATCATGCTGACAGAAAGTTGCACATCAGTCTGCGCGACGGTGCGGGAGAAGCCCCCGATCAGAATCCCAATAATCAACAGAACTGAGCCAGATCCCACGGCTGGTTCGGACGCTGGTTTGAATAAGGCTCGCTCGGAGAAGATCAAGGACGCGCTGATTGGCACAATCAAGAGTAAGTGGGTGTATTCATCGACACGCAGCGCTAGCGCAAAGGTGCTGAATAGCGGTCGCCAGCCGGCAACCAGCGACACAACGCACAGAAGCGCAAACCGTAGCGCTGGAGCCTTCGCCATTATGCCTCGGTCTGTCGACATGGAAGCAATCACTATGCTAACCCAACGCGCGGAATCGTTCGCGCACCACGGTAATCGCAGGAAGGATCGTCAACCGGAGATTGAAAGCGTTATATTTGTCAGGCTGCTGGTCGAAGGCCCGCTTGCATCCAGCACAGCAGAAGTAAATCTCGCTTCCATTCTGTTTCGATTTATACTTCGCGGCGCTAACCTTCACGAGCATGCCGCAGACGGGGTCCCGGGCTTCCTGATTCTGAACCGGCAGGCTCTGCACTGGCGGGCTGACGATCGGCATTGCGCTTTGGTTGCGCTTCAGAATGGGCTTCCCTCGAGCACTCTTTAGCTGGACAATTTCGGCAAGAATGCTTACCGCTATCTCTTCGGGAGATGCCGCGCCAAGGTCGAGGCCGGCAGGAGCCCGAATCTGGCTCAAGCGCTCAAAGGACACCCCAGAATCGCGCAAGTATTCGAGGACCTTCTGCGCCTTGACCTTGCTGGCCACGAAAGCGACATACGCAGCGTTGGTCCTGGCTGCCTGTCCGAGGGCTTCTTCGTCGCTTTCTCCCTGGGTTGACACGACGACAAAAGTTTCGCGCGTGATCTTGAGTTCGCCTAAGTTTGATTCTGCCTGCAGCACGTCTACATCCGGAAACTGCTCCCGGTCGGTCCCGGGCGCAATTACCGAAGTTCTATAGCCAATGGCCTTGCCCAGCCGGGCCAGCGTCTCGCAATCCGGAGAGCGACCAAAAATCACAATGTGCGGCTTGGGCAGGACGGGCTCGATGTAGATATCAAAAGTGCTGGGGAATCTTCCTGTCCGCCGCCTTTGACTTTATTCGCATCCCCACGGCGCGACACTTTTGCGCAGCTTGCGAAAGTACCGTCGGCCTTGCAGATTCCCTCTTCGTTAATTTTCCGTTAAATTTACCCCTTCCAATTGACAGGGTTCAGGTGCGGCATTAAGCTCCATGCCCTATGAGCAAAGCCGACCTTGATCAAGCGCGTCTCGCCTATAAGAAGGCTGTTGATGAATGGGTTGATACAATTCGCGCCGAAGAGGCATTAGCTACTCCCGACCATTCCATGATCGCCATGGAGCACTGGGATGCCGCCCATTTCAAAGAGCACGATGCCCATGAGAAAGCTTCGGAAGCCCGCGAAGCCTACAAAGACGCACTACGTCGCGTGAACTATGGTATCTAGGCGAACGACCCGCACTCGCAATCGAATTGCTATTCCGCAGCCTTGATCGCCAAAGTCTCAATGACCGCGATGTTCGGCAGCAGTTCGGGGGGCAGATTGTGCCGCTCCTGCAAATAGGCCGGACTGTTGTACGTGACCCAAACTTTTCCCTGGACATCTTGCCAGATCAAAATCTTAAGCGGAAGATCGAGAGCGCTGCTGGGCGCAGCCAGCATCAACGGAGTACCAGCTTTCGGACTCCCGAAGATCAACAGCTTGGTGGGAGGCATTTTCATTCCCACTTTTTCTGCTTCTCCACTGTGATCGATCACGGCAAACAGCGTGACCCCCTTCGATTGCAGAATGTTCTTCAACCTCTCCACCGTCTGCTCGACCGAGTGATTGCTAGGCTTGTCGACGATTCCTTGATTCGCTGCCGGTGTCATTGCGAACTCCTCATTGTTTTCGAAGTGTACTTTCGCCGAACTGTGTACGGAAACCAGGTAGATCGCCATCGCGAGTCCAACCAGCGCCAGGAACAATGCGATTAACACAGCCTGGATCGATGGACGGGAAGGCACAGGCGCTCCACGATTTAACTCCCGAACTAATCGAAGATGATGCCATGCGAAGAGAATATTCACCACCACTCCTACCGCGATAAGCACGGTGCCGAACCACAGCGACACACCGCCATCGCATCCCTGCCCACGATAATCAATTCTGGCTGCGCCGTAGTTGCGTCCTGGAGCTGTCGTCGAGGAAGATCCGCCATTTCGAGAAGTGGCTTCTCGCTCTCGACTCGACCGCCGGCACGACGAAAAGCTTCGAAATTGCAACACGCCTTGGATCACGTTCGCCCTTCCGGCGTGAGTGAGGTCGTTCTTGTGTAGGGGGCCTCTGAGGACGCGATCCGCCGGGAAATCAACACGCACAATGCGCGCGTGGTCATCAACAGGGGACGATCGTCCAGCCGCAGCAACTGCTTGACCGCTCCCATCCGCTTTGAGGTTCCGGCCGCAAGGATCACCGCCGAAGTACGTGAGCCGAGGTTTGTCATTGGTCTTAGAAATCCTGCGGCCGAGTTGCGGATGAACTTTTCCGAGGAAACAGTCCTCGCGTGTCAGTTCGACATTAGCTACCGCGCGAGCTTGGCGTAATTCGAGTTGGTGGTCGTCGCCTGTAGTTGTTTTGCCTTAGCATCAAGAACAGTTTGCCGGGGATAATTCGTTCCATCGGGCAGACTGGCCATCTGTACCGCGAGCGTCACAATGTCTTTGGGGTCGTCTAAATAGGTATTGACGTTCAGGGTCTGCATTTTCTTGGAATCGGTATCAAAGGCGATCGTCATCTGGTCGCCGGTTTGGGCGTAATTCTTGAAGACTAGCTCTGCAGCCTTGGAACCCGGTGTGGCATTGACGGAGACGTTGCCGGACTGGAAGGCTCGCTGCATCCGCCCGGCATCCGGTGGAACATATAAAGCAATGACCGCCTGGACCTGGCTCATGTAATCTTTCATTTCCTCGGTTTTTTTCTCGACAATGCGCTGCCTGAGCATACCGCCACGTCTGCCGCCGCCATCACTGCTTGAGGATGGCGTTTCCAGTGTTTTCTGAATGCGACCGTCTTGGCCGTACTGACATTGAAACACCTGAGGCGGCTTGGCATTGCCATTCAGCGTGACTTGCCGGCTCTCCATCCAGGTGTATTGATGAAGTTGTTGCTGGTTTGCTGCGGCCGCCTGCTTCACTTTCTGCAACATCTCGGACTTGTCAGCAGATCCCTGCGCCGTCGCAGCAATAGCTAGGCCTATAGATACACCAAGGGCTGCAAATGTTCGCCCGATCTGCGGACGGATCCTGCCAGAAACCAACTTCATGGTTCATTCTCCTTCTGTCTTTGTGATCGCGACAGCGGCTCAACACGGCGGAAACCTCCGCCTCCGGCAGACGAACTATACACACGACCTTATCGAGTCTGCAACGCGGACTCCGTACTGAATAGTAATAGTGGTCCGCGCGAACACAAGACCCACTGGGCTGCAGTCCCGACGGCGACATGAACTCCACGGGTGCGGTGAACAGAGGAGATTGGTGTCGATGTGGCGCGGTTTTCAACGCCAGCAGAAAATCCGACTGAGGCTGGGCATGGGTACAAGCTGCATATTTTTTCTTTGGAAATCAAACTTGACGACGTGGCGGCACGCTGGCGAAGCTGCGGTCACAGCGGGTGAAATTCGATCGCCATCCAGATGCAGTCGGTATCTGCGTAGTAGCGGTGCCAGGGATAACTGAAGGTTCGGTCTTTCGCCACAGTGAAAAATGGATCGTGGGTATATCCCGGGGGCATGAGAACGTCTTCGTAAAGTGTGTCGGCCGTCTTGTCCCGAAACTTCTGCATGTGCCCTGTTCCCAGAATCTGCGTGTGCACTTCCAGAAATTTATGCCCGGTGTGAATTCCACAATCAGTCTCTTCGGGCGTGTACCAGAGATTTAGCTTTAGCTGATATGGCAGTGGTGAAAGCGAAGTAAAAGCCATCTCCGAACCGAACGAACCTGGATTCAGGTGAACCACTCCGATGTCATCCTGCGATGAGATATATAAGGGCGTAGTCCGCGGAAATTGCGGATTCCGCTGGCCATACCATTCCCAAGCCAGAGCGAGGCCGCCGAGGTTCGTCCTCTGACGCAGGTGCAGCAAAGCCGCGCCCTCGCCGTCCTCGAGGGTGCAATTCCGAAGTATCGTGGATTTCCACGGCGCAATCGTCCCGTGATCCTGGGCCACTCGATAATGCAAGCCCTTGGTCGACAGATTCAAGACGATCGCATCTGGAACGGGCACCTCGTGAATGTCGGTTACGAGAGTGGCTTCGATCCAGTCATTTGAAAACGAGAGTGGCCGATGCTGATTATTTTCTGCCATAGGGTCGGCTGCGAACATCCGCGGCGCGAGGTTTGCGGCGGCCACCAACTGGGCGGAGCCGCATAGAAACTTCCGCCGATTCATTTCGCTTCAGTCCCCCTTGAGTCAGCAGGATTATAAACTACGTTTGTTGGAGAGCGGGATTCAATGCTTTAGCTAGCGTCTCTGCTCTCCGTATCTCTGCGCGCTTTGTGGCCGCAGAGCGCGCAGAGACAGCAAAATACCTTCTGATGAATCTAGCTTTACTGAGTATCAACTCTTGTATCCCCTTCCCAACCTCTCGAACAAGTGCAATACTTGGGGCGAAAAAAGATCGCAGCAGGAGGCCTCCCATGCAGCTCACCGTCGGACAGATTATTGGCAAGGCTCTCAAAGCTTATGGGGTTCCGTACGTCACCGGCCTGCCCGGACACGGCAACTGGAGCCTGATCGACGCCTTCAACGACCCGGTTTCCAAACTCCCTTTCATCCAGGTGATGCATGAGCAAAGCGCGGTCCACATTGCCGACGCGCACTTCCGGGCTACGGGACAGCCGATTGCCGCCTGCACTTCGATCGGCCCGGGAGCTACGAATACGATCATCGGTCTTGCGACCGCGCACTGCGATTCGACGGCCCTGCTGCTGATCACGGGGAGCGCCGCTACCCACATGCGCGGGCACGGAGTCATGCAGGAGGTCGACCGCTTTGCGTCGCCGGATTTCCCGCACATCGTCGCGCCCGTCACCAAGCGCAGCTTCGACGTCATCCGTGCAGATCAGGTTCCCTTCGTGCTGCATCGCGCCTGGAATGCGATGCTGACGGGACGTCCGGGTCCAGTACACATGGAATTGCCGTTGGACATTCAGGTCGAGACCACAGACATTGATGTCGCGGATCTGAGTAAGCGGCTACCGATTGGAAGGGCTCGCGCTGACGGCCAAGCCATCGAGGCAGCGATTCAGTTGTTGCTCAGCGCGAAACGTCCGTGCATCGTGCTCGGTGGCGGAGCCATCACTTCTGATGCCACGCCCGAGTTGACCATGCTGGCCGAGAAGTTGGGTATTCCTTGCGTCTTCACCTGGAATGGCAAAGGCGCGATTGCCGAAGATAACCCGATGTGCGCCGGAACGGCGGGCTGGCCCGGATCGCTTCCCGGCAACCACACCGCCGCGAATGCGGATGTCGTGATGTCCCTCGGTTGCCGATTCACCGATTGGTCGTCGTCTTCCTACCGCAAGGGTGTTACGTTCTCGATTCCGGATGCCAAGCTAATTCAGGTCGATATCGATCCCCGCGAGATTGGCAAGAATTACCCGGCTGAGGTCGGCATTGCGGCTGACTGCAAACTTGTCCTCGCTGACATTCTTGCTGGCATTTCAGAGGATCAGGCGCGCAGAGCCCGCGAAGCCAGGTCTTCTTATCTCGACAAGGTGGCAGGACTCAAGCGCGAGTGGGAGGAAAAGCTCGAGCGCCGCCGCTCCTACAACGGTATCCCAACCACGATGCTGCGTACGCTGCGTGAACTGCGCAAAGTACTTCCTCGTCACGGCATCGTGACCGTGGGCTCGGGCCATCCGCAGAGCACGACCAAGCAGGCTTTCCCAGTCTACGAGCCACGCACGCACATTACCTCCGGCTCATTTTCATCGATGGGGTTCGCGCTTCCCGCAGCCATCGGCGCGAAGTTGGCGAAGCCTGATGCGCCCGTGGTCTGCATCATCGGCGACGGCGACTTCATGATGTCCGTGCAGGAACTCGCGGTTTGCGCGATGAACAACATTCCCGTCATGTTTTTGATTCTCAATAATTCCGGGTACATTTCGATACGCGACGGGCAAAACTACCTGATCGGCCGGCAGATTGGATCTGAATTCAACCACTCCGACAGCGGCAGGCCTTACTCGGTCGATTTTGTTGCAATGGCCAAGTCTTTTGGGTTCGATGTCGCCACCAAAGTGCAAGCCGAAGATCAACTCGGCTCTTCGATCAAGCGTGCGATCGATTCTAAATCTCCGGCGTTGGTCGAAGTGCCCATCACACGGGATGTTTCGGTCGCGGCAGCGGAAGTCGTGGGCTGGTGGGATTTTCCTGTGCTTCCCACTGCGCCGGACGCCGTCAAAGCGGACTACAAAGCTGGCTATGCCGCCGAACAGCACCGGCGGCCGGCCACCGACGCCGAAATCGTGGAGCCGGTTTCCGCGACCGGCTAGGATGAGTCGGGCAACGAGTCCCGAGGTTCGTATTCCAAGGAGAGATTTATGGCGCGTTATCTGAAGACAGGACGGCCACCGGAACAGGCGAGCGCGGACGCGAAAAAAGTTCGCGACATCGTGACCGGCATTCTCGAGGACATCGAGAATCGCGGTGAAACCGCTTTGCGCGAGATCTCCGAGAAGTTTGACAAATGGAACCCACCCTCGTTTCGCCTTTCGGAGCAGGAGATCGAGAGTTGTTTGTCGCAGCTCACCCGGCAGAACATCGACGACATTAAGTTTGCGCAAACGCAGGTCCGCAACTTTGCTCAGGCGCAACGCTCCGCGCTGAAAGATGTCGAGGTAGAGACTTTGCCCGGCATCGTTCTCGGCCACAAGAATATGCCGGTGGCCTCGGTCGGCTGCTACGTTCCAGGAGGCAAATATCCGCTGGTGGCTTCGGCTCACATGAGCGTGGTCACGGCCAAGGTTGCAGGTGTACCGCGGGTGATCGCGGCCTCGCCACCGTACCATGGCAGCCCGAGTCCCGCTGTCGTGGCTGCGATGCACCTGGGTGGCGCGGATGAGATCTACTGCATGGGCGGTGTACAAGCGATTGCCGCCATGGCCCTCGGCACCAAGAGCATTCCGTCGGTCTCTGTGATCGTCGGGCCTGGGAATGCTTATGTCGCGGAAGCTAAACGCCAGCTCTTTGGCCGAGTGGGGATCGATCTGATTGCCGGTCCAACCGAAACGCTCGTCATCGCGGACGACACGGTTGACGGCGAGATCTGTGCGACGGATTTGCTGGGCCAGGCTGAGCACGGCTTCAACACGCCTGCCATACTTCTGACGACGTCAGAGAAACTTGCGCGTGCGACGATCGCTGAAGTTGAACGCTTGCTGCGCGTCCTTCCCACGGCAGAGTTAGCTTCTGTTTCCTGGCGCGACTACGGCGAGGTCATTGTCTGTGACTCCGAAGACGAGATGGTGCGGGAAGCGGATCGCATTGCCTCTGAGCACGTCCAGGTCATGACCCGCAATCCCGACTACTTTCTTGCCAATATGAAGAATTACGGCGCATTGTTTCTCGGACCGCGCACCAACGTTGCCTACGGCGACAAAGTGATCGGAACCAACCACACGCTCCCCACTGGCAAGGCCGCGCACTACACGGGCGGGCTTTGGGTAGGAAAGTTCATCAAGACGTGCACGTATCAGAAAGTGCTCACCGACGAGGCGTCGGCAATGATCGGCGAGTATTGCTCGCGATTATGCGTGCTTGAGGGTTTTTTCGGCCACGCCGAGCAGGCCAACATCAGGGTTCGTCGCTACGGCGCTCGTGATATTCCGTACGCGACCGCGGCGAGTGCGGAACGCCGCAGCCATCCCAAGGCCAGCTAAACTATCTTTGCGTATTCCGTACAGCCAACCGGCAAAGCGTGCGCAGGCGCGGTCGGAGAAGCTATGCCCGGTCGCCAAGGAGTGATACGAATGAAACGGCAGTCGCCAATGAAAGCTGAATCATCGCTCCGTCTGAGAAGCACCTTTCTGTTTGTGGTGCTGGTCACGGCGGGCTTGCAAGCGAATGTCTTCGCTACCGATGTCGAGTCGAGACCGTCTTCTGCAGCCCAAAGCATAGCGACCGCCGACAACTCATCTGCGTTCAGCACCACGTTGCGCGAGATTGCTGCGGACGGCCGGCTCACGGATCTTCGCTGGCCTGATTTTTCCGACTACCGGATTCATCTAACGAACTTTTACGACTCAATCGGCTACGCCCCCGCTTGGCTGAACAACAACGATCCAACTCAACAAGCGCAAGCCGTAATTGGCATCCTGAAGCAGGTCGATAGCAAGGGGCTGAATGCCGAAGACTATGACAGTTCACGGTGGGCGGACCGCATCGCTCGCCTGCAGCAGTCGCCGTCCCCAGCGGATCGCGCCCGATTCGATGCCGCTCTCACAGTTTGTGTCATGCGCTACATTTCCGATTTGCATATCGGCAGAGTCAATCCTCAGCATTTCAAGTTCAATCTCGACGTTTCTGCGAAAAAATACGACCTGCCGTCGCTGTTGCGGGATAAGCTGATCCGCGGAGCGGACGTCCGCGCCGAACTGGATCAAGTAGAGCCGCCATTCGCCGGGTACAAACGCACTCAGCAAGCGCTGCAACGCTATATGGAGTTGGCGCGGCAGGACGATGGAGAACAACTGCCAGTTCCTGCCAAGCCGGTCGATCCCGGTAGCTCGTACGACGGAGTTCCGCGCCTGACGCGCTTGCTGCGTCTGCTCGGGGATCTGCCGCAGGACACCGCATCCGGAAGCGCAAATATCTATGACGGCGCTCTGGTCGATGGCGTGAAACATTTCCAGGCCCGACACGGCCTCACTCCGGACGGACGCCTGGGTCCGCAAACGCTGAAGCAGTTGAACACACCGTTGAGGTTTCGCGTCGAACAATTGCGTCTGACGCTGGAGCGCTGGCGATGGGTGCCATTCCAATTTCCGCAGCCACCGATCGTGGTTAACATTCCCGAGTTCCGCCTGCGGACCTACCAGAAGGGCGGCACGATCGGACTGAGTATGAACGTGATCGTGGGCAAGGCTTATCGCCACCAGACTCCGGTCTTCGAGAGAGAGATGAAGTACGTGGTGTTTCGTCCGTATTGGAATGTCCCGCCAAGCATCCAGCGCTCTGAAATCGTCCCCGCGATAAGAAAGGATCGCGACTACATCGCAAAAAAAGGCTACGAGGTGGTCACTCCACAAGGCAGCGTAGTAACTTCAGGCACGATCAACGATGACATTCTGCAGCAACTCAGCGCGGGAAAGCTGTTAGTGCGGCAGAGGCCGGGCCCCACGAACGCGCTAGGTCTGGTAAAGCTGATGTTTCCCAACGAATACAATGTCTATTTGCACAGCACGCCTTCACCGCAATTGTTTTCGCAATCCCGGCGGGATTTCAGCCACGGTTGTATCCGTGTCGAAAAGCCCGCGGAACTCACGGCGTGGGTTTTACGCGATAAACCGGAGTGGTCGCTGGAGCGCGTACGCGCCGCCATGGACACAGGAAAAGACAACGTGCAGGTCAATCTCACGAATCCCGTGCCGGTGTTGATCCTCTATGGAACCGCAGTTGTGGAAGAAGATAACGAAGTTCATTTCTTCGACGACATCTACGGACACGATGCTGAACTGGAAAAGGTCCTCGCGCAAGGCTATCCGTATCCGGGATGAACAGACAGCAGACCAGATCGCTGGACTACCAGCGCCGCACCCGACCCACATCCACATGCACGAAATTCGACTGCGCGTAGTAGCCAACGCCTCCGCGATGGAGCGCAAGGGCAGCGTCGCGCAAGCTCGACGACTCGATCCCAGGCATTCGGATGTCGATTGCCTTCGCTTGCATGTGCAAACTGTGAAGAGCAACGCCGTGACCATGGGTGCGCAAAAATTCATTGCTCCATGGCGTGCGGTATCCGCAAACAATGTCGATCTCACCGTTGGGTCGACCCAGTTTCGCATCGATATCGTAGAGTAGGTCGAAAACCCGGGGATCGTAAGCCAGAACCGCCCCCGTACGATGATCGCGGAGATAGTGATTAAGCTCGGCGAGCGCCTCGGGGACGTAGCTGTCTCCGCGGCGGTAAACAATATCGAGACGTTCTCCTGTATGGGTGTGGAAAAGCCGCAGTCGATATTCTGGCCCCGCCGCAGCCGTGGCGCCGCCAGCATTACTCGCGATCAAGAAGGCGAGAATAAACGAACACACTCGGAGCAAAGGGGTTTTCGAGGGGTTTTGCAGGAAACTCATGTGCAGTAAGGATATCGTATCTGGGGTCAATCCCGATCACAAATTTGATCCCTGCGATTACTTCTGTTTCTTGTTTCCTAATCCACTCGGAACCCGACGAAAACCTGCAGATGGTTTTGCTGAAATCAAAGCTTCAAGTCCCGATCTCGTAAGCTAGAGCGATCGCGGCAAAAAGCGGCGAATGCCGAAATCATAAATGGCGGCGCCGATCAGACCACCCAGCAGAGGCGCCAGGATTGGAATCCACCAAACATGTTTTCCGTCTGTGATTCCATTGTTGCGAAAACCTGCGGCCACCGTGAACAACCGCGGCCCAAAGTCGCGCGCCGGATTGATGGCGTAGCCGTGCATGGCTCCGAAGCTCATGCCAATGGCAACCACAACCAGGCCGATCATCAGGGCTGACAGATTGGCTCCCGGTGGCATATTCCTTTCATCCGTAATCGCGAAGATGAGCAAGAGCAGCAAGGCAGTCCCGATCAACTGGTCGAGGAAACCAGCCTGCGGTAAATCGGGAAACGCGGGAAAAGTGGTGAAAACGCCAGCCGTCCGCTCCAGCAGCGGATCGACCTGGTGGAAAGCGGGAAGATAGTTGCAGTAGACCAGCGCCGCCGCTACAAAAGCCCCGGCAGTCTGCGCCACAGAATAAGGCATGACCTTGCGCCAGGGAAATCCGCGAAACACCGCCAGCGCCAACGTTACAGCGGGGTTCAAATGCGCGCCAGAGACTCGTCCGGCAACATAAATGCCCATGGTCACCGCCAGTCCCCAGCCAATCGTAATGTTGGTGTAGCCTCCGTGGATGGTCTCGCTTGGATTCTTGGATGGAAACAGCACCACCATAGCAACGACGCCGGTACCAAAGACTATGAGAACCAGAGTTCCAAGGAATTCCGCCAACAGCTCCGCTCCTAGCGTAGGTTTACGGTTCATCGCTGATTCACCTCGACACGTCGCAACCGGAAGTTTTGCGAAGCTCGCAAGAGTCCCACACTATAAACCCATTGGATGATTCGACCGCACTATTTTCGCGAGCCGTTGCCGCCCGCTCATTAAAGATGACAGGGAACCCGGAGCATCATCAGTTGCGTGCAAGATTGAAGCCCAGATTCGTCGATGAAGTTGCCAGCCTGCCGCAGCTATGGAATCATCAGGAATGTCTCTCGGACGCGTCTTGAGCTCAGGACGAAAGAACGGAAGATCAAAGCAGCGAACCGGCGTGCGATGTCTAGTCTCGGCGGTAGCCGTCTGCTGTTTGGCATGTTCGGTCGGAGTCGCGCAACAGAGCCAATCCGGGGTGCCGCTTGCTGCGCCTTCTGCCAGTACACAATCACAACCGACGCCGCAGGGAAACAACCCACTGCAGAGCGGCATGGCCTTCTTCCAACTCTTGCAGCGGAAGTCGGTTGTCTTTCCTGACCTTGCTACGAACGTGGGACCGTTCAACAGTTGGCAGAAGTTCAAGCTGGCGGCAAACAACAGCGTGTCGCTATCCACAATCGGCTCGGCGTTGATCGCCTCAGCTTTCAGCCAAGCCATCAATAGCCCTGCGGGCTATCGCCAAGCCGGCGAAGGATATGGCAAGCGTTTTGGAGCTGACATGGCGCGCTCTGCTTCGGCCAACCTGTTTGGGACGTTCCTGATCGCGTCCGCGTTGCACGAGGACCCGCGCTTCTATGTGAGGAGGCACCTCTCCTTCAAGCAGTCAGTGAAGTATGCCGCAGTCCGAGTGGCGGTCACGCGCAGTGATCGTGGAGCGCGCGTGGTCAACTTTTCTGGGTTGCTTGGGCCGCTCGCGGGCGAAGGGCTGGCCAACACCTACTATCCTGCAGGAAGCCGGGGAGCGAGCAGCGTATTTACGCGCTACGCGTCTGACCTGGGTTGGAAGTTCGGCGGGCATCTGCTGCGCCAGTACTGGCCGAACATCAACAGGAAGCTGCGACTGGTGCCGGAGGCCCAGGCGACTCCAAGCCAGCCTTAGCATATGGCGGATCTTCACGTAGCAACCGTTCCCGCGAAATCACGCGAGTCGGTGCTCGGCGCAGGCAACGGGAAAAGATGGATCTACGTCTTTAGCAGGTAGCTCTGTGCATGGCTTGGCATCCATCCAGAAACTGACTCTTCGGTTCGGCCTACTGATATGCCTCGCCTGCCCAGGTCTTGCCCAAACTCATCCCGCTCAGCCCAACGCTTCTTACAAGCTCGCTGTCACCGTCGCTGACGAAAACGGTGTCGCGGTAGGCTCTGCGTTGGTGTTGCTTAGCGCGGCCTCGCAAAGCACTCCGCCGATGCATTGCGAAACTGACTTTGCCGGACACTGCACTTTCCCTAATCTGCCCGCAACTGCTCTTCAGCTTCGGGTGGAGAAGCAAGGCTTCTACGCTGCGGTCCTGGCTTCGGTTCAGCCGCAGATTACCGCCGCAGTGGACGTCACTCTTTCGCATCTCCAGGAAGTCCGGTCCGTGGTTAACGTGAATGAATCTCCGTCCGCCATCGACCCAACTCAAGTTTCCTCCAAAGAAGAAATCTCCGGGATCGACATCATCGATATTCCTTACCCGGCGACCAACGACTACCGCAATGTGCTGAATTTCATCCCCGGCGTAGTGCAGGATGCTTCCGGCCAGCCCCATGTGGCGGGCGCGCAGACTTATCAAACTGTCACCTTGCTCGATGGCTTCAACGTCACTCAGCCCGCCAACGGACTTCTGCTCGTGCGCGTCAGCACCGACGGATTCCGCTCCATCGAGGTCGAACCCAGTCGCGAGCCCGCGGAATATGGCCAAGGTTCGGGCGGGGCCCTCAGCTTGAACACGGGAATCGGCAACGATCAGTTCCATATTATTGCCACGAACTTTATTCCGTCGCTGCAAGATAAGAACGGGATTGCCCTCGACCAATGGACGCCGCGCGTCACGTTCTCCGGTCCGATTCGCGCGCGAAAGATGTGGTTCTTCGACGCGCTCGAAGGTGAGTACGACAATTTCATCATCACGCAGTTGCCCTCGAACGCCGACGCGGACCACCTCTGGCGCGCCGGCAATTTCGCCAAGATCCAAACTAATCTCACCTCGCGCAACATCCTCACCACCAGCTTCTTGTTCAACTATCTCGACGATCAGCACTCCGGCCTTTCGCCACTTCAGCCCGTCTCCACCACGCCGAGCGATATCGAATTCGCCTATGTAGGCACGGTTAAGGATCAGCACTATTTCAGTGGCGGCGAACTGCTCGAGACCGGTTTCAACGTCGACCAGTACAATCTCGCGCTGACTCCAGCCGGCACGCAGCCTTACTACATGACCCTGGACACCGCGGGGGGCAACTACTATCTCAACTCGCAAACCCACGCCCGCCGATGGCAGGGCTTGTCGAATCTGTTTTTCCGGCCGCACCACGCCCATGGCCGCCACGACATCAAAGTTGGCGTCGACTTCGACCGCGTCGACTACGACGCACAAGTTCTTCGCCAGCCGGTTTCGTTCTGGCCCGGGCAGAACGTAACTACGCCTAACGGCGCTTGCCCCACGGACGCTAGCCGAGTGCCCATCGCACCCTCGCCCTGCGCCCGTTACTCCATATTTTTCGGTGGAAACTATTCCACAACCTATAACTTTGAAGCTAGCGCTTACGCGGAAGATCGCTGGTTGATCACCAACCGCTTCCTCGTCCAGCCCGGCTTGCGCATCGATTGGGATGAAACCGTTCGCAGCCCATTGCTCTCGCCTCGTCTGGCTGGCACTTACGTTCTGGATAGCTCGGGGAATACCAAGATCTCCGCCGGCGCAGGCGTGGTTTACGACGCTACCGACCTCATCCTCATAGCGCGCCCCAACGCCGGAGAGCGCCAAGACTACTTCTTCAACTCGGCCGGCCAGCCGACCGATCTCAGTGGCGGCGTTATCCCGACCCCGACTCCGGTCCTCTCGACCTTCACCGTCAACCGCCAGAACCTCGAGGCGCCGCGTTTTGTAAATTGGAGTGTCGCACTCGAAAAGAAACTCCCGGCAGCCGTGTTCATGAAAGCGGAATTCATGCAGCGCCGCGGCACTCACGACTTTGTCTACAACACGCCCAACAACCTGCCCGGCGGCGACTTTATCCTGCAAAACACGCGCGATGACCATTACAACGCCTTTCAACTGACTCTGCGTCGCAGTTTCCGGCAACGCTACATGATCACGGGCTCGTATACGCGGTCCAGCACGACTTCCAACCAAGTCCTCGATTTCAACGTGGACTCGCCCATTCTCGGTCGTGTCCTTCCCGGAGCCTCGACCATCGGCAGTCCACAGGCTCCCGGCCCGGTTTTGTGGGATGCGCCCAACCGATTCCTGTCCTGGGGATTTCTGCCGTTCTTCCGCCTTCCGATCATTCACGAACTCGACCTCGCTTACTCCGCCGAGGCGCGCACCGGATTTCCCTTCAACGTTTTCACTGATCAGCAACTCCTCTACGGATCGCCCGGGTCCTATCGCTTTCCGACCTATTTCACTTTGAATTTGCAGCTGGAAAAGCGTTTTCATCTCTTCGGTTATTATTGGGCGCTCCGCGGTGGTTTCGATGACATCACCGGCGCATCGAATCCAGTAGTGGTTAACGCCGACGTCAACTCGCCCCAATTCCTGACTTTCAGCGGCTATAACCGGCGCTCCTTTACGTCTCGTATTCGCTTTCTTGGCAAGAAATAGCTGCCGTGGCAACCTGTGTTAGCATCCGGTTGACTTTCGCTGGAAATGTAATCTGTCGACCAGACAATGGAATTTCTCGGCCACTTTCGCAGGCTCACTCCAGTGCAGCGGAATACGTTCGTCGCCTGTTTTCTGGGCTGGTCGCTCGACGCCTTTGATTTCTTCATCCTCATCTTTTGCGTGAACGCGCTGGCAGTTCAATTTCAGACCAAAGTCTCGGCCATCACGGAAGCAATTTTTCTCACCCTCGCGATGCGCCCGATCGGCGCATTCTTGTTCGGTTTGATGGCCGACCGTTTTGGCCGCCGTCCCGCGCTGATGGTCGACATTATTGCGTATTCGGTGTTCGAACTGGCCTCGGCCTTCGCTCCTTCGCTGAAGTTCTTTCTGATCATGCGCGCATTCTTTGGCATTGCGATGGGAGGAGAATGGGGAGTCGGCGCGGCCCTCGCTTTTGAAACGTTGCCCGCGGAAGGACGCGGATTCTTCTCCGGCTTGTTGCAGGAGGGCTACGTCGTAGGCTATCTGATCGCCGCTCTGGTGTATGCCACGTTGTTCCCGTTCGTCGGATGGCGCGGCATGTTCGTGATCGGAACGCTGCCCGCTTTCCTGGTGATTTATATACGCAGCCAAGTCGATGAATCCCCAGCCTGGCTGCAGGGACGGGTGTCGCGCCAAGCCGAGAGTCACCTGGGAAAAGATATTTTGAGTCACCTCGGCAATTTTCTTTTCCTGGTTGTCCTGATGTTCGCCTTCAATTCCTTCAGCCACGGGACCCAAGATCTGTACCCGACTTTTCTGCAGAAGAACCATCAGTTCTCTCCGCAAATCGTCGGAGTGATTGCCATCGTCTACAACATTGGTGCCTTGTTAGGCGGGATTCTGTTTGGCACCTGGTCGGAGCGAATCGGCCGCCGCCGCGCCATCGTCATCGCCGCAATTCTCGCCATTCCGGTGATCCCACTCTGGGCTTATTCGCACACGGCGCCCATGCTGGCGCTGGGCGGCTTCCTGATGCAATTCACGGTGCAGGGTGCGTGGGGCGTGGTTCCGGCGCATTTGAACGAGCTTTCCCCTCCGGCTGTGCGCGCGACCTTTCCCGGCTTCGCCTATCAGCTGGGCAATTTTCTCGCGTCGCGCAACGCCGTCATTCAGGCCAAACTGGTCGAACATCGTTACGGCGGAAGTTATCCACCGGTGCTGGCATGGACGGTCGTGATTGTCGCGTCGCTGGTCGCCATCGTGACCTGGAGCGGCCCGGAGCAACGAGGCGCGGATCTTTCAAATACAAGTTAGAGCGACCGCCTTACCTTGACGCGGCTCTATGTTCACGGGAGAAAACTGAATTCCGCACGGACGATCAATCAACTAAACTGGAATCTCAGACGTGATCAATCCATGAACCGGGTTCGTGTAGGCATAGCTGGCTTCGGCACAGTCGGTCGAGCGACCGCTGCGATAATTTCCGCGCATGCCGAACTCATCGCGCAGCGCAGCGGAGTCCGGCTCGAAGTGACTTTCGTGTGCCGCCGCTCCGGCGTGAAAACAGAAGATATTCCCGTAGGTGCCCAGGCGGTTTCCGACTGGAATCAGCTTGTCTTGGCCTCCGATGTCGATGTGATTGTCGAAACCATGGGTGGCACCGACGAAGCCCGGCAGCTCGTCTTGGCCAGTTTGAAAGAGGGCAAGCCCGTGGTCACAGCCAACAAGAATCTTGTGGCCACACACGGGGACGAACTCTTTGCTCTCGCTGCCTCTCAAAACCTGCCCATCGGTTTTGAGGCGAGCGTGGCAGGCGGCATTCCGATTCTACGAGTGATTCACGAATCCACCGCGGGCGACCGCTTACGTGCCGTGCATGGAATTCTGAATGGAACGTCAAACTATATCCTCACTCAAATGGAGAGCCGTGGAATCGAGTTCGATGTCGCTTTGCGTGAGGCACAAGAAGCGGGTTACGCCGAGGCCGATCCCAGCTTTGATATTGATGGGTTGGATGCACGCGACAAACTTTGCATTCTCGCTCGCATGGCGTTTGGCGGACGCCTCAACGTATTGACGATTCCCACTTACGGCATCCGGCGCGTGCGAGCGATCGATGTCCATTCGGCAAATCGTCTCGACAGTACCATCCGCCTGGTCGGTTCGGCGGAGAACACGCAAAATGGAATTGAAATCTCGGTGCGGCCTTGGATGGTTAGTCGTCGCTCGATGTTGGCGAAAGTTGAAGGCGTGAATAATGCAATCTTTTTGGTCGGCGACAAGATTGGCATGCAGATGTTTTACGGACGTGGCGCGGGCGGCGACGCCACCGGAGCCGCCGTGGTTTCCGATCTCATCGAGATAGCTCGCGATCTTGCAGCCGGACAGATCAGCGCGAAGAAAATCTCGGGGTTCCTGGATTCGCACGAGCTTGCAATCTGCAAAAATCCCCAACCCGTCAGTTGGTATTTGCGCCTCACGGTCAAGGATCAACGCGGTATCGTAGCCCGCGTGGCCGAAGTCATTGCCAAGCACGACATCAATATCGACTCTCTGGAGCAGCAACCCCACCTGCCCAAAGACCGCGTGTCGTTCGTTATCACCGTGGAACCGGTTTCCGAACCTACGATCCGGCGCGCGGTCGATGCCATCGACGCGTTTGAGTTCATGGTCGAGCCCGTTTTGTTGCTGCGCATCGAGTAGTCACAACCGCGAACTAGGCGGCTATGATCCCGTGGCCGCAGTCGATCTCTGCCATCGCCTCTGCCGAGGCGCGGTCTGCACGTTTCTGGCTTGCATTTGAATCGGTTACAGATAATCTGATAATCTGATTATATGAAGAAAACTCCCATTAGCGTCACTCATGCCGCGCGCAATTTCGCCGAGTGCGTCAACCGCGCCCACTATCAAAACATTACCTTTGTACTGCTCAAGAACGGCGCGCCTTTCGCTCGCTTGGCGCCCGCCAGCGAGAAAGTCTGCTTGGGCCGAGATCTGGCCGAGGTCCTAGCTGAAACGGAATTATCGACGAGCGAGGCTAAGGCTTGGCGCCGCGATCTCCGGACTGCTCGCCAGACCATCAAGCCTCCGGTAAACAAGTGGCGATAATTCTCGATGCCGATGTCATCATCCGCGGCGAAAGGGGGCTTTTTGACCTTGCGGCATGGGCAGCGTCGCGGCCAAACGATCGGTTTGAAGTTGCGGCGATCACAGTGGCAGAGCTATGGCATGGGGTAGAGCGTGGAGCCGAACCCCACAGGTCCAAGCGCCGAACCTATCTTGAGGCTATCGTGCAAGCGTTGCCCATAATTCCCTACACCGAGCAGACAGCGTACGCACATGCACGTCTTTGGTCGGCTTTAGCGTCGGCTGGCAAAATGATTGGGGCTTATGACCTGATTGTAGCCGCCACCGCTCTCGAACGGAGAAGCGACGTGGCCACGTTCAACAAACGGCACTTCGCGGCCGTCAAGGGACTTCACATTATCGAGCCGAAATAAGCGGTCTGAAAGGTCGATCGATTCCACGATATTCTCTCTTCTGAACTACGCAGCCGCGGGGATGCTCCATTCCGCGATGAGTTCTGCTCGGGCCTCGTAAGGCCGCGTGCCCGCACTCCCATGGTTTGCTATTTCCTTTCGTTTGCCCAATAGCAATACCGGGCGGCAAACCGTCCGACGCTGCAACCTGCATCTTTTTTCTTTTGTCGGCCCCTTGGAAGTTTTCTATTGACATTCCCCGCAGATCGAAACTAATAATATCAAATCGAAAGAATACGAAAGCAGCCAAATCTAAGCAGATCCGGGAAACTGAGATGAACCGATGCACGCGCTGTTCTCCTTCGCGACGGCCAGGACACTTCACCCAGTTTCGGTCGTTCTTCTGGATACTTGGGGTTCTGGTTCTCTCCTGCAGTCTCGCGATCGCCCAGAAAGACACCGGCGGCCTCGCCGGCGTGGTGAAAGACCCAAGTGGTGCGGTCGTCGCCGGGGCGAAAGTTCGGATTGCTGACATCGACCGCGGAGCGGTACTCGCCAGCACCACCAACGAGCAAGGCGAGTTTGTTTTCAGCCCACTGAAAATTGGCCGTTATCAACTGACTGCGGAGAAAGCTGGATTCAAGAAAACGGTCGCCGGTCCGATCACCGTGGACGTCGATGCGCGGCCTGCGATAGACATAACTCTCTCGATCGGCGACTTTCACGAAGTTGTGACAGTCACCACTCAAGCCCCACTACTTGAAACCCAGACATCCGACTTGGGTCAACTGGTCGACAAGCGCCAGGCAGAAACGCTTCCTCTAAACGGCCGCAACTACGCCCAGCTTGCTTTGCTGGGTGCTGGAATTGCCCCTAGCGAACCCGGTTCTCGCGTCGAAACCAGCTACGGATTCAGCTCGAATGGTGCGCGTTCGCTGCAGAACAATTATCTCCTCGACGGCATCGACAACAACTCGAACCTGGGGGATGTTCTCACCGGGCAGGCGTACGTTATTCAGCCTTCCATCGATGCGATTCAGGAATTCAAGGTCCAGACTAACGCGTACGGCGCGGAATTCGGCCGCGGCAACGGCGCGATCCTCAATGCCGTGCTCAAGTCGGGCACTAACGGTTTTCACGGCGACCTCTACGAATTTTTCCGCAACGATGCTCTGGACGCCCGCAATGCCTTCGACGCATTCGGCAGGCAGCCTTACCATCAGAATCAATTCGGCGCAACCTTCGGCGGTCCGGTCATCAAGAATCGGACCTTCTTTTTTGTGGACTATGAAGGCTTTCGCGTGGTGCAGGCACTTCCTCAGCTCTCGGCCATACCCACGCCGGCCGAGATCGGGGGCGATTTCTCTTCTTTTCTCACCAACACGGTGGCGCCACAAGTGGATATGAACGGAAACGTCCTCTCCGGCACCACCGCGGTCGATTGCAGCGGTCACCCGACGTATTACGGAGAGATTTTTAATTCACGATTAACCCAGACGTCCAACGCGAACGCGAGCGGATATTGCGGAGTGCCCATCGGCGTCGATGGCAGCGGAAACCCGACGAATATTTTTCCCAAAAGCTTGATCGACCCGCTGGCGGCACGTCTCTCCGCTCTTTTTCCCACGCCGAACGTCAACATTAATGGATCCAACTTTCTCGCGGAGCCGAAAAAAACGTATAGCCGGAATAACGCCGACGTTCGCATCGACCAAAAGATCTCTGATCGCGATAATCTCTTTGGAACCTTCAGCTACGAGGATCAGCCCAGTTTCACGCCCTCCCCGTTTCAAAACCAGCTCGACGGAGGCGCGTTCTCCGATGGCTCTGAAAACGATTCTTTTCGTGCCATCGCCTTAAGCGAGACCCACGTCTTCTCACCCAACCTCATCAACGAATTCCGACTCGGCTACAATCGCATCAACACGCATCGCTATCAACTGAATTCCAACACTAACGTCTCCGCTCAGCTTGGATTTCCAGGAGTTCCGTTCGGGCCGGATATTGGCGGGCTGCCGCAGATCGGTATCAACGACGGGACAGCGACGATTGGAAGCGCCAGCTTTCTTCCTGCGATTGAGAAGCAGAACAGCTACGTGCTGACGGAAAACCTCACCCTCGTCCATGGCCGGCATTCTGCCAAATTCGGCGTAGAAATCCGCCATGAAGAGTTCACCTTGCTCGAACCAGCAGCGCCCCGCGGGACGCTTAACTTTGGTAGCGACTTTACCGACAACCCAGCTTCACCCACGTCGGGTGGCGAGGCTTACGCTACTTTCCTGCTGGGCGTTCCTGATGCAGCAGAGCTGACCAGCTTGCACACCGTGGATTATCACCGCCCGGTCTATGGCTTTTACGCGGAAGACGATATCCGTGTGACGCCACGGATGACGCTGAATCTGGGCCTGCGCTACGACTTATTCGCGACCGTGAAGGCCAGGGACAATCAACAGGCGAATTTCGATTTTTCTTCGGCCTCGCTAATCGTTCCTGCCGGGCAGAATACGACCCTGACGCCGTTCCTCGCCGCGAATATCCCGATTCAACGAAATGCGTCCAGCGGGCTGATTCCTCCCGACTTGAACAATTTCGCGCCGCGCCTCGGCATCGCTTACCAAATCACCAATAAGCTGGTGATGCGCGGAGGCTATGGCATTTTCTATGGCGGGGACGAAAATGGGCCGTACTCGAATCCCAGCCCCGGATTCAATCCTCCGTTCTTCGTAACTCAGTCCTACACGGTTCCGTGCTTTCTGTCGTCCGCGAATCCGGCTCTGGGGGCGAATGACTGTTCGATTCCCGGCCTCAACGTGCTTGCGAACGGCTTCCCATCAAATGCCTTGACTGATCCCAACACGCCCCTGCTGTTTGCGGTCAGCCCGAACTTGCGCACCCCGTATACCCAGCAGTGGCATTTCGGATTCCAGTATGAATTGCCGGGGCAGAGTGTGCTCGAGGTTTCCTATGCCGGATCGCACGGAGGCGACCTCTATAACTATTACAACGGAAATCAAGCTGTGCCGGAGCCAGGCTTCTGCGAGACGCCGCCGAACACACCAGGCAATTGCCCGACCGCCCCGCGTCGACCAGCCAAGGTTTGCGACAACTCAGTCTTTCCGCCGAACTGCAACGGAGTGTTCGACACCGCCATCAACGAACTCCGCTCCGATGGCTACTCGAACTACAACTCGCTACAAGTCAGCTGGCAAAAGAACTTTTCCCACGGTCTGCAGTTTCAAGCTTCCTACACTTACGCTCATGCCATGGATGACGCTTCTAGCGCGAACCTCGGGTCGCTCAGCAACGGGGACTTTCGCGATCAGAGATATCCCTATCTTGAATATGGCAACTCCGACTTCGATGTGCGCCATCGCTTCGTGATCAGCTACATTTACCAGCTTCCCTTCGGCAACGGCAAAAAGTTTGGCGGAGGCGCGACTGGCGCGCTCAATCAGATCATCGGAAACTGGCAACTTGCCGGCATCGTAACCGCGCAGACAGGCAATTGGTTCACGATTACCGATGCGTTAACCAACGTCTCCACCAGCGACGGCGGAGGAGGCGTGGGATATTATGACGTTCGGCCGAACCTCGTTGGTAATGCCAATGGGAAACCCTGTGTTCCGGGAACGATCTTCAATACCTGCGCGTTTGTGG
The DNA here is from genome assembly GCA_963762385.1 of uncultured Acidobacteriota bacterium. GTDB lineage: Bacteria > Acidobacteriota > Terriglobia > Terriglobales > Acidobacteriaceae > JABDBE01. The sequence continues at coordinate 729,802 of CAVXKN010000006.1, forward strand.
ACAATACGATTCCGTTCACCTTTGGCAATGCGGGACGAAATATTGTTCGTGGTCCCGGACTGCAGAACTGGGATTTTTCCGTCTTCAAGATGTTCCCGATTCGCGAGCAGATGCGCCTGGAGTTTCGCTCAGAGTTTTTCAACATTTGGAACCACGTGAATCCGGTGTTCGAGCCGGTGGGCTTGATCGGCGAAGAACCGCAGCCGGTTGAATTCGGAACTCCGCAATTTGGGTTTCCACAGGGGGCGCGTGATCCGCGCTTCATACAGTTTGCGATGAAGTTTTATTTCTGAAGGCGTTACGGATTGGCCATCCCCGCAATCCGCAGCCTCAGTGCTCTTACTGCTTCTTGACGTCTGCCAGATTATCATCCGGGTTCCGGTCAATGAGTTTGATCAGCGGGTCGATGCCTGCCTGACTTGGTACTTTGTCGACCGTGATGGTGAACTCCTGATGCTCCTGTTCGATTTTGTGTTTCTGCAGGTACAAATAGTTCCCGCCGGCATCGAGCACGCCGATATCCACCAGGTCGTGCAGCGGGATCAGGTGCTCCTGTCCTTTGCCGTCGGAGCGATATTTCTTGGCTTCCACGGCAATGCGGACCAGGTACTTGCCATCCGGGAGAGCGGAATAGCTGGCTGAGACCGCGCGATTGTCGAAGATCGTGATGGTTTCAAACCAGTCTTCGTACAGATACTGGAACTCCGGCGGCGTAACATTGCGCAGATAATTGACCAAGTCGAGTGAAGTCGGATAGGGCGGGCCTTTGAAAGCGTAATCTCTCACCATCGCGGCCAATGCCTGATTTACGCGACCTTCGCCGATGTAGTCTTGCAAGGCGTACATGACCATTCCACCTTTGTTGTAGTGAATGTATCCCTGCATGGGCTCGACCCGCAGCAGCGGCTTTTCTTCATCGTGTTCCTGCGCGCGTCCTCGCAGGTAGCCATCCAGTTGGTAACGCAGAAACTTCTTCATCGAGGCGGGGCCATAAGTATGCTGCATGACCATAAGCGCAGTGTACTGGGCCAGGGTTTCGACGATGGCGGTGGCGCCTTCCGTGTTGGCGCTCACCACCTGATGCGCCCACCATTGATGGCCGACTTCGTGCGCAGTGACGAAGAAGGGCAAGTTGATCGCGTCCTCCTTGCTGGGATCAACATAGGTGATGAAGCCGACGCCTTCGGAAAACGGAATCGTATTGGGAAACGACTCAGCGAAGTCGCCGTAACGGGGAAATTCGATGATGCGCAATTGCCGAAACTGGAACGGACTGAAAGCGGCGGTCGCATAGTCCAGCGTAGACTTCATGCCCTGCATCATGCGGTCGAGATCGAATTCGTGAGTAGGATGGTAGTAAATTTCCAGGCTCACGTCGTGCCAGCGGTCATGCCGCACAGCGTAGCGGGCGGAATTCACCGAGAAAATGCCGGCGAGAATGGGTGCGTCGGCTTTGTAATGGAAGTAGCGGCGGCCGTCTTGCACCCATTCCTTCTGTAGATAGCCAGGCAGGATGGCGATCTGATCGGGGCTGGTACTAACCGTTCCTTCGAAGTTCACCCAATCGGAGCAAGTGGATATGTAGTTGTTCTGACGTGCGGCCACATCTTCGAGCTTGGGAAGCCCGGTCGATTTCTGTAGGCCGTGGCGGCGGCGCGCACTGTCGTCGACCAGCTGTACGTCCTGGAAATATCCGATGGACGGCAAGTAGCTGGCATTAACGAAGCTGCCGTTGTGCACGATGTCGCCGTTGGGATTGGAGTTGACGAATCCGTAATTGGGATATTCCAACGCAAAATCGAGCGCGATTCGGCCATGCGGAGGCAGAGGCTGCGGCAGTCGATAGAGATAAAAACCGAGCACCGCGTCTTCGACGATCGGTGTCTGGCCGCCCTCGAAGCTGAGAGTCCGAACTTCGATGCGAGGCCGCGGGATCACGTCTACGTCCTCAGGCCAAAGTGTTATGCCGATGCGATCGATGGGGGCGTCGGTCTTGTTTTCCAACCATCCTTTTCCACGAAACACGGCGAGCCGCTGGTCGGGATAGAGATCAACATCGACCTGAACATCCGTCACCCGAGGTTGCGAAAGAGTTTGGTACTGCTTGTATTTGATCTCGTATTGGGCGCGCGCCTCCTGAATTTTGAAGGTCGTGAGATAGGAGTTCACAACGTGCGTGTTGTAGTAAATGTAACTGCCTACCGCGACGAAGAGCAGCCCGCACGCCACGAGCCCGGAAACAGACGCGGTCGATAGCCGTCCACGCGCCAGCCGAAGACGGTTGCGCCAACTGGTATCCATCCCCCGCACCCACAGCAGATTAATTGCGATGGCGAGCAGCACAGCGCCAATTCCCCAATAAAGTTGGAACCAAAATAGCGGCGCCGCATAGGGACCGTAACCGTTCATGTCTGAATAAACGGGCACCGGAGATTCGCCCAGACGGTAGAGGTAGTCCTGAAAATTCATCTGGGGCAGCGCGATAGCGGCCACAAAGTACAAGACCATGATCAAGTGGCCGAGGTATTTGTGATTGACGATGGTGTGTACCAGGAACGCAATCACGCACAGAATCCAGAAGGCAATCAGCCGGTGACCGAACAAGTCCGTCAAGTACAGGCCGAGCTCGAAGTGGTGGTAGCCGTGGCTAAGCTGGACGATCAAACCGCAGACCATCACCATGAGAACGAGCACGACCTGGATCAGCATTAGCGCGAACAACTTGCTGCCGAAGAGCACCCACTCGCGGACGGGTAGCGCGTCCATGATCTGGTTGAGCTGCGCGTCACGTTCCCGCCATACCAGTTCGCCGGAGAAGAAAGTGACGATCACCAGGACGAAAAACGTGAACCCGCCGCCGCCCAATTCGAGCATGCGCCAAGTGACCGGGTATACGGGAGTAGAAAACGGATTGTTGATTCCGTTGGCCGAAAGGATAGCCAAAAGGGCTCCTGCCAGCACCAGCACGGCGAAAAACACGCCCTTGACCGTCTCGGCGAACTGGAGGCGGGTGAGAAAAACCAGTTCTCGCAGAGAGTTGGCCGTGGAGAACGCGGGGTGAGTGACGGGCAGTGCGCGTGCCGTTGCAATGAACGGTGTCGTCGCCGGATCCGGCTGCGGCTGCCGCGCAGCTTTGCCAGGCGAGTAGCTGAAAGAGAAACGCACGCACGTGACGCCCAGAATGGCGGCGCCGAATGCGAGCCACAGCAAACGGTTCCACACCAACACGCCGGTGAATGGTATGAGTTGCGTGTTGCGCTGAAACGGCGTCCAGTATTGCGTGAGTCGACCAACGGCATTGCCGCCAAATGGATCGACCATCGCGGCCAGCGTGCTCGTTGTCAGGTCGCTTGAGAGCTGTGTGGCCACAAAGTAGCCGATCAGCAGCAACACACTGCCCGCATACACGGGCAGCATCTTTCGTCCCAGCGCCGCGAGCGCGAAGAAAATCGCGGAGGTAAGGATCAGGTTGGGAATGACTAGCGTGAAGTAAGGTTGAAGATAAGCCAGCACGCTCTGCGGCCCAACGCGGGCGGGATCGAGCCATGGCATGCGCGTTCCAGCCCACGCACCCAAGCCTACGCTGGTGAAAATCACCAACTGCACGGCCAGCGCGCCCAGGAAACGTCCGCCCAGATAGTCGAACTTGGTGATAGGCGCGGTGTAGAGAAATGCCGTGGTGTTATTTTCTATGTCCTGGTAAGTGGCTTGGCCGGCTAGGGCCGCGCTTACGACCACTCCAAAGAAACTGATGAACATGATGATGAGGTTCAACGCAAAGGGCGAGGTGACCAGCACTCTCCCGCCGGTGCCGAAGTCCACAGTGGCATTGGGGAATGCGCCTCCCGACATCAGCACGAAAAGGAAGCCCAGAGCGAAAAACACAAGGAAATATATGTAAGTGGAGATGCGGCGCAAGCGCCGGGAAAACTCGAATGCCAGGATGGGAGCGACCATGGCTCAGTTCACCGTCGCCGCAGCCGGGTAGATGAAGCCTTTAATGGTTGCGAAATAGAAGTCTTCCAGATCGGCTACGGCGGGCTCGAAGCCGGCCTCGGGTGGTCGGTCGCTCAGCACGTGCACCAGGGTCTGGCCGGCGAACAGCCGCATCGAAATTAATTGATAGCGATCTCGCAAACGCGCCAGTTCGTCGTGCGCGATCGATTTGCGCCACACTTTGCCGTCAAGTTCTGCGACCAACTCCGAGGGATTCCCCGCGACCCGAACCCGCCCTTCATGAATGATGGCCATGGCGCTGCAAAGATCGCTGACGTCTGAAACGATGTGGGTGGAAAGGATGACGATGATATTCTGCCCGATCATGCTGAGCAAGTTGTGGAAGCGCACGCGCTCTTCGGGATCGAGGCCCGCCGTGGGTTCGTCCACAATGATCAGGCGCGGATTCGCGAGCAATGCTTGCGCAATGCCGAAGCGCTGCTTCATGCCGCCGGAAAAGCTGCCCAGCGCCTTACGGCGATGCTCGTAAAGATTGGTCTGCTGCAGCAGAGACTGCACCAGTTCCCGCCGCTCCTTCGGATTGGCGATTCCCTTGAGCACCGCGAAGTAGGAAAGCAAATCCTCCGCCGAGACCTTTGGATACAAGCCGAATTCCTGGGGCAGATAGCCGAGCACGCGACGCACCACGTCTTTTTGGTGAAGAACATCGATGTTCCCTAGCACCGCCCGGCCGCTGTCGGCCTCTTGCAATGTAGCCAAGGTTCGCATGAGCGTGGACTTGCCCGCCCCATTCGGCCCCAGCAGACCAAACATTCCCAGTTGGATGTTCAGCGAAACATTCTGCAGTGCCTGGGTGCCGTTGGGATATCGTTTCGAGAGGTTTTCGATTCGCAGTTCCATCATGATCCGATCTGGCTCCCTTATATTACGGGGCAATGTGCAGAAAAGTTCCTAATCGAGATTGATGGTGAGCTAATTCCGGCATCCCGTCAACACGAAGCGACGACTAACTTATCGTCGATAGCCTGGGGTTGGCCTGTTCGAAATAGAACATTGCAACGTCTTGCCACATTACGCATCAAGTTATACGTGCCACTGCGCCCTCACGTCTCAGAACGTTCCACGGAAACGAGTCCGGCAGGTCAAAGGGTTACTCGATCTTGGCCAGAAATTCAGGATTACGGCATCATCGGCGACTGCCGCTCGGCCGCGCTAGTGTCGCGACCTGGCTCCATCGACTGGCTCTGTTGGCCACGATTCGACGCGCCCTCTATTTTCGCCGCGCTTCTGGATCGCGAACGAGGCGGTCACTGGCGCATCTCTCCTGCTGGGCCAGCAACTGTCAAACGGCAGTACGTTCCCGATTCCAACATCCTTGAAACTCACTTTTCCAGTCCGTCGGGCCACGCCATTCTCACCGACATGATGCCCGAAGCATCAAACCCTTTTTATCGGAATCACTTCATGCCGGATCACGAGATTATCCGTAAAGTGACTTGCGATTCCGGTGAACTTGAATTCGAGATCGAATTTTCGCCCGTAGCTGACTACGGCAGGACCGAGGTTCAGATCCGCGAGTTTGGAAAGCTGGGGCTTCAGTTTACCCTGGGCAGAGGCACGTATTGGCTGCGAAGCAGCGCAGCTCTTTCGATTACTGATAAAGGTGCTCATGCTCGCGTCGTCCTCCGTCGCAGCGAGAGCTTGCGCTTCTCATTCTCCTATTCGGAAGAGGCTCCTGCGGTACTGCGTCCGTTGGATCTCTCGCTCGACGCGCGTATTGACCATTCAGTCGCAGCCTGGCAACAATGGGGCCGCCGTGCCAACTACGACGGCGCGTATCGAAATGCGGTCATGCGCAGCGCTCTGGCTCTCAAGTTGCTCACGTATGCTCCTTCCGGCGCAATTATTGCTGCCCCGACCACATCGCTTCCAGAGCGTATCGGCGGAGATTTGAATTGGGACTATCGCTACTGCTGGTTGCGCGATGCATCGTTCACAATTCGTGCCTTGATCGAGTTGGGGTACTGGGACGAAGCCGAGGATTTTCTCGATTGGATGTTACAGGCAACGCGACTAACTCAACCCAAGTTGAGAATTCTATACTCCCTCTATGGCGACAAAGCTCCGGTAGAACGCGAGCTGGCATACTTGAGCGGATATCGCGAATCGCGTCCGGTACGTATCGGGAATGCCGCGCGCGATCAACTTCAACTCGACGTCTACGGAGAAGTCATCGACGCAGCCGCGCAGTTCGCATTCCATGGTGGACACCTCGACCGTGAAATGCAAAAGGCGTTGACCGGCTTTGGAAATTATGTCGCGCAGAATTGGGATCAGCCAGACGAGGGCATCTGGGAGCCCAGGTCTGGCCGTGCGAACCATACCCATTCACGACTTCTGTGTTGGACGGCGATGGATCGCCTCGTCCGTCTCGTTGAGCGAGGCATGCTGCGAGGGGCGCCGATCGAGCGCTACGGACAAGAGAGCAACTTGATTCGACGCCAGATCGAGGAGCGCGCCTGGAACAAGGACATGCAAAGCTACGTCAGTGTGCTCGATGGCCAGGAGCTCGACGCCAGCCTGCTTCTGCTCTCCTGGTACGGCTTCGCCGAGGCTGGCTCGCCCCGAATGCGCAGCACTTACCAAGCGATCCGACAACAACTGGCAAGCGCCAATGGATTGCTTTTCCGCTACCGGAAAGGAAAAGTAGAGGGGGCTTTTGCTCTCTGTAGTTTCTGGGACGCGGAATTCCTGGCGTTAGGCGGTGGTTCGCTGGATGAGGCGCGCCAACGATTCGCGGACCTGATCAAGTATGAAAACGACTTAGGCTTGTATGGTGAAGAGATCGACCCGACAACCGGAGCTACATTGGGAAACTTCCCTCAGGCTTTCACCCACGTGGGCCTTATCAGTGCCGCATTGTCAATCAGCCAGCGAGAAAAAGGAGAACAGCAACTCGCGCATCGTCCGCCCGCGGCAACTCAGCAAGCGACGTCACAGGTTCACTCATGAACTGGCCAAGCTGGCTGCTGTCAGGATTCCTAGCGACTCTGGCTTTGTCTACACTGCTCGCAACCAGCCAAGGCTTGGGCTTAACGCGAATGAACTTGCCGTATCTGATTGGAACTTTTGTCACGCCGAAGCGGGAAAAGGCAAAGTTGTATGGATTTCTTATTCATCTGCTCAACGGCTGGATATTTTCCATCTTGTACGTACTGGTCTTCGAAGCGCGGCACATGGCCAATTGGTGGTTCGGAGCGCTCCTGGGACTGGCGCAAGCGCTGTTCGTGCTAAGCGTCGGAATGTCGCTGATGCCTGGCATCCATCCCAGGATGGCCAGCGAACAGCACGGTCCCAATGCAAACCGGCAACTCGAACCTCCCGGGTTCATGGCGTTGAATTATGGGATTCAGACTCCCGTGTCCGTATTTCTCGCGCATGCGGTGTTCGGAGCGATATTGGGGTCACTCTATCAACTCGCGAAGTGAAGCCGTCCGGGCTGCATTCAGCCTACTGCGACAATTCGAAAGATCCCTTTAGCCTGATGTCTGCCGACGATGCTCCCACCAGCACGTCGAACGTGCCCGGCTCCGCGACCCAGTCTTTCTTCTGCGTGCTGTAGTAAGCCATCGAACTCTTGTCGAGCATGAACTTCACGGTCGTGGACTTGCCCGGCGCCAACTCCACTCGACGGAAGCCTTTCAGCTCTTTGACTGGGCGGTCTACGCTGGAGTGTCCGTCGTGAACATAGAGCTGCACAACTTCCGCGCCCTCGCGCTTGCCCTGGTTGCGAAGTTTCAAAGTTACTTCGAAAGTTTGACCGCTCGCAGCTTTGCCCGGTTTAATCTTCAAGTCGCTATAGCCAAAGTTGGTATAGGACAGGCCGTATCCGAAAGGAAATTGAGGCGCGATGCCGTGCTTGTCGAAATAGCGATAACCGACGTAAATGCCTTCGGCATACTTCACGTGCAGATCTTCGCCGGGATAATTCCCGTAAGCAGGAGACTCTTTAAAATCGTTGATAAAAGAGAAAGGTAGTTTGCCTGAAGGATTGACGTCACCGAATAAAACATCCGCGAGTGCGTGGCCGATTTCCTGGCCGCCAAACCATGCGTCCAGAACACACGGAACCTGGCCAACCCAGCGGCTTACGTTGACCGGAGCGCCGGCGTTGAAGACCACCACGGTATTGCGGTTCACTTTGGCGACCGCCTGAATCAGTTCGTCCTGGCCTGCAGGCAGATCTAACGTTGTGCGATCGAAGTCTTCGGATTCGATGGCAGCGGAGTTCCCCACCAGCACGACTGCCACGTCCGCTTTCCCCGCGATAGCCACAGCTTCCTTCCGCGATTCCGCGCGGGCCTCTGCGGTATCTTTAGCGGGGTCCTCGCCGGGCATAGAAGTGCCGAGCGCATAGCTGATCTGCATGGCGCTGCCGGCTCTCTCTTTGATTCCATCCAGAGGCGTGATCGCATAATTAGGATGGACCAAAGAACTGCCGCCGCCGCCGGTTCTGGCAACCGCAGCGCTCGGGCCGATGACGGCAAGCGACTTGATCTTGGAAGGATCGAGCGGAAGCACATTGCCGTCGTTCTTGAGCAGCACGATGCTCTCCGCTGCCCCATGCCGCGCCACTGCCCGCTGCGCAGGGGTATCGATTTCACCCAAGGCAGTTGGAGAACGATCGAAGACACCGCTGACGAACATCGTGCGCAGAATGCTGCCGACATTGTCATCGAGAGTCGCCACCGAGATCCTGCCCGCGGCAACTTCGGGTAGAACTTTCTCCGGCGACAGCCAATCGCCACCGTTGCCATTTTTCTTTGCGCTGTCCTTCATCAACCATGACCGAGCCGGTTCTCCGCCGGGCATCTCCAGGTCCATGCCAGCATTCACCGGGCCGAGCGTGCTGTAGGTGCTGCCCCAGTCGGAAACCACAAAACCTTTGAAGCCCCACTCTTTTCGCAGAACGTCTTTCAGGAGAAATGGATTCTCCGAGCAATAAAGTCCATTTACCTTCTGGTAGGCGGACATCACCGACCAAACCCCAGCCTCTTGCACAGCCGCTTTGAATGCGGGGAAGTAAATCTCCTGCAGGGCACGCTCGTCGATCGATTCATCCACCCGATGGCGTTCGAATTCCTGATTGTTCGCGGCAAAGTGTTTTACCGTCGCAATAACGCCCTCGCCCTGCACACCTTTGATGTAGGCCACTCCCATTTGCGCGGCAAGGTAGGGGTCCTCGCCGTAGCCCTCGAAGTTTCTTCCCCACAGCGGAACGCGCTGAATATTGACGGTCGGGCCGAGGATCATGTCGCGGCCAATCGCTTTTACTTCCTGGCCAATGGCCTGACCTACGCTTTGCGCAACCGCCGGATCCCAGGTGGCGGCGACCGCGATTCCGGCGGGAAAAGCAGTGCTGTTGAAGGGGGACGCTTTCGTGATCTTCGATGGGCCCGCCCAGGATCTGATGCCCATTGGCCCGTCCGCCATCTTGATCGACGGAATGCCCAGCCTCGGCACCGCGACGCTCTCCATCCAGTTGGCTCCGCTTAACATGCCGGCTTTTTCTTCTAGGGTCATGCGGCCAAGAAGATCCTGGACACGCTGTTCGACCTGCAGTTTCGGGTTCATATAGGGAGCTGTGGAGGGAACGTCCTGCGCGTGCGCGACGGCGACTCCGGCAACGAACATCATCAGGACCAAGATCAAGATCCTTTGCCTGTAGATATTGTTCACTTTCCTCAGATTATGATCGATCACGGTGATTGGTCCTCAGTTGGATTTTGACGACGAGAAAGCCAGAAAATGCACACCGCCTGAATCCTACATCGGGAAGAAGATGTCGGCAATGGAAGTACGAGTTAGTATTTATCTGTTGACACATCCGCCCCAGGCGCACATAATTTTGAGCGCGTCCTCGTCTGCGGAACCTTTCGAGCTCCCTAAATGAAATATTTCTCGGTTCCCTTTCCACCTTCGTCATAGCCGTCACGTAATGCTTCTTGGTTTCGAGACAGCGCTGATCCCTCAATACGGAAACGCGTCCATGACCGTCGCCAGCGATAATGGAGTATTGATTTCGGGAATCATCTTCGACGCGGGCCCGAAGAACTCTCCAGTGTTACTGCTGGTTGGGAACCGATAGGGACGCGGGGACCACGATCATCATGGAAGCTCCGATCCGGCGTGGGCGGAGCTTGATGCGCAGGGGATGGCAATTGTAATCTCGTAAGATACTGCGAAGCCGCGATAGTAGATGGTACACGGACGTCGTTGCTGGCGGGCGGGACGGTGTACACTCGTAGCCGCCTTCAAATCAAGAAGAGAGATTCGTATTAACTTCAAACGGAGGAAGGGTTATGGATCGGCGAACAATCAGTCGGATTTTAATTTCGGGGACGTTTCTTGCATCGGTCATGATCGGGGCGAATGTTGCCGCGCAGACGGCGGTGCATCCCATAAGCAGCGGTATCGGCCAAACTCAAACCTCCAGGACCGCCCAGAATCATGCCGCTGTTGAACAGAACCCGGCTTGCCAGAGAATCATCAACGAATGCAAGAACCTTGGGTTCATTGTGGGGCAATGGAAAAAGGACAATGGCCTTTGGAAGGATTGCTTTGACCCGGTCGTAAAAGGCGGCGGCAGTGCCACCCGGGATGGAAAGCCGATCAGCGTTCCGGTTAGCGCAAGCGACGTTCAGTCCTGCCGTGCAGCGGAAGGCCATCATAGGGCGCAGTAAGTCCACGTTTGGACCGCAGGCAGTGTCGAGTGAGTGCGTTTTCCCGGGCGCCATTGAGATCAGCCAAAATCTCACTTGGTTCGCGCGCGACAGCCGCGTTACGATCTAGCTTTTGACTCGTTTCTGAAGCAGGTTGAGCAGCGCTCGATCCAGCTGATGCCCGCGCCAGTCTTCGTACTTCGTGCCGGGACGTTCGGTATCGAGGATGCCGAATGGGCCCCGAAAGTTCCACAGCCCCCAGCCGGTGTGCAGATCGTTAAGCACGCCTAGGGTGTCGTCAAACCAAGCCAGAACGACATCGGGTGGTGTGTGTTTATAACAACCCATCTCGCCGAAGTGAATAGGAACCCCGTGCGCAGCCAGGTTGCCCCAAGGCTCGAATGTCCGAGCCACTTCAGCCCGATCCACGGTGACCGAACCTTTACTGTCCTTGAGCGGCCACGTCGGTACCGGTTCGGCGCCGGTGAGTATGCCGCGCGCCCACTCGCACCGGTAGTGGGTGAGCTGTACGGGATGGTAGGTATGACAGCTTTGCAGGACTGCGGTTTCGAACAATTCCGGGATGACAGAGGTGCCACCGTTGTATCCGTCAGTGACGACGAGGCGTTGCGGATCGTGCTTTGATATTCCTTCGATCGCCGCCCGAGCGACACGAGTGTAGTCCGCCGCGTGGCGCCGCATGAATTCCCCGCGCAGGAAATTCTGCGATTCGGTTTTGTTCGTCTTCTTTAGTTCCTCCATTTCCGCCGCAGTTGGCGTCACCATCGGCTCGTTCACCAGATTGAAGCTGAGTTTCTCGCTGGAGATCCCCTTATAGCGATCGGCGAAATAAGTCCACTGGTAGACAAACGCATCCAGCATTTTCGGATCCGCAAAAAGGCTGCTTCTCTCTTTCGTGACGTGAATGCCGGTGACCGCTTCATCCAACGTATCGAGAATGCAGTATCCGGGCGCACGGTGCAGGCACAGGTTGACGTGGATCCCGTATTTTTCGCCTAGGCGGATGGCGCGATCAATCGGCACAACTTTGTCTTCGCGAATCTTGAGCAGATCCTGAGAGTCGGTCCAGAAGCGATAGTCCATCGGCAATCGGACCCAGTTGAACCCCCAGTCTCGAATCCAGCGGAAGTCATCCTCCGAGAACATGCCGTCGTTTTTGTAGGGAAAGTACTTCATCCAATCAGGATCGGTGGAAAAATATTCGAGCAGGTTGAAACCGTACCACTTGGGGTTCTTTGCGGGGATCGGCGGACTCGGCCCTCTTTCAGCGCTGCGCGGAGACACATCCGAAAAAGTCATATGGCCTGACACGCCTGCGGGCAACATTAGCGCCGCCGCCGCGAAGCCAAGAGACTTGAGCGCAGCTCGCCGGTTCAATCCTGCGGAGAATAGTTCGGAGGCTCCCGTGTACGTTGGGTCCACGGTTACTTCGCTGTCTCGGGCATTCGTTTTCTTCATGAGATGAAAGCACTCGGTTCCGTCTAGGCATCTCATATACCACACCGACACACTCGCCTGTCCAAGAACTTTCTTCGGCGAGGGTGCGCAAGAGGCTGAACACAGTCCTTAAATCGACTGAATGGCAAAACCACAAGCCTGGAGCCGGCCTAGAAGGTGGTGTAGTAATAAGTTGGGAAGGTAGAGGGGACTTGTGGCGGCGTGATCACGGGACTGGTTCGTCCCGCGGTTTTGATGGTGTCGTTGGTTTGGGTGTAGTCAAAGCCCGACACCGGCGACGCGGAAAGCGAGAAGTCGCTGGGCAGACCGCTGTTGCCGAACCCGGGATCGACACTCACGGTTCCTTCCGCGTCTTCATTCATGGGCAACTGGCTTCCATTGACCAGCGGATGTCCATTCTGCCAGGTGGAAAAGCCGAAGAACGTCCAAGCTGTGCCGGGATTCTGAGGTTGGGTGCAGGAACTCGCTTGATCGGATGCAGGTGTTGTTGTCAAGACATGGAAGGCCTTCGCGTAGTTGGCGAATTGGCCGTCCGTTCTCCAATACAGATTTCGTTCAAAATTCTGGTATTGGTTGAACGACATGCCGCACGAGTCGGCGCAGCCTTGAATCGCGTAAAATCCCGTCGTATCGTTTTGATCAAAATACAGGATGTTGCTGGTCATGTTGATCTTGGTCGAGGCGTTACAGTTCTCTGGCCAGGCTATGCTTTCGTTGAGCATTCCCTTCCGGCCATACGCCAAAATATTGTTCTGGAAGGTATTTGCCGGCTGCCCACCTGCCGGCCCTTCGCTCATAAAGGCGATGTTCCCGGAGACGCGATAGACCACGTTGTTTTCAACACTCACTCCAGCGGAGAGCCCGTCCAGGTAAATGCCTTGTCCGCCGTAGCCGGTTCCCAGGATGCTGCGATCGATGACTGAGGAATCGCTCACATCGTGAACCAGGTTGTTGAGAATCTTGTTGCCGGTGCCGCTCTTCTGAACCGATCCAACGTAGTAGTAGAGCGCTCCCCCGTCGGAGGTGATACCTTGCATCAGATTCCAGAGGTGGTTGAACTGGCTGACAATGTTGCTGCCGTTGGCACCCGGGCATCCGTATTCGCAGATGGAGATGCCGGCGTGGTATCCATCGTTGATGTCATTGTGCTGGTACAAAATGTTGTTGCCGTTACCTTGGGCCAGACCTTCGCCGTCGGGGAAAACGCGGCCGTAGCCCTGGACAATATTATTTTGCACAGTCACTGATTGCACCACACTGCTGGCCAGATCGTTGCCCTGCGGCGAATGACCGATATGAATGCCGCTGTCGCCGAGGTCGTAGAAAGCCGAGTTCTGGATCACATCGTTGGCCGCGGGTGGTCCGGAGTGTCCGGCGAGCGAAGCGATTTGCAGACCAGAGGCGGAGGTGTGACGGATAGTGACGCTGTCGAAGGTGACGTTCTGACAGCTCTCACAGTCGACCGCCGACGGTAAGGTGCTTTCCCCGTTCTCGTCGTTACTGAAACCGGCGGCCGGCGGGATGAAATTGTCCATCTCAAAGGTGATGCCCTGGAAAGTTACATAGCTTAGGTTCGCGGCTGCGAGTATGCTTCCGCCGGTTGCGGTCGCGGGCTGCAGTTGCGGAATAATGGCGTTCTCCTGATTAGGATTCTCTCCAATGTTGGCAATGTAGGATAGGGTCCAAGGCACGCTGGAGCGATCCAGGAACCAGAGCCCCGTCTGGCCAGCTTGCTGCTCCTGCTGGAAGGCGTCCAGAGTATTGTCGACGATGTAGCGGTGACCGGCGGAGGGACCGAAACAATTGTAGTCGGTGGGATTGCCCTTAGCTGGGCCGGTGAAATAGATGATGTGGTTGCTGGTGTCAACGCAGTTGACGCGCAAGACGTCGACGGTCCACGCATCGAAGAGGATGAGTTCGATGTCGCCAACCGGATATGGATTCGAGGTATCGGCGCGACAGGGCTTCGAGGGATCTCCGGTATAGACACCGTTCAAATTGGCCCACCGGGTGACAGGATCGCTGGGATCATATTGGAAACGGTCCAAGCATTTCGACTGACCTCCGTACGAAAGGCTGGGGCACCCGGTGTTGCCGGGAGGAACGGTGGCCGCAACGCGAAGAAAAGCGCCCAGATTGCAGGTCGCCAGTCCGACGGTCTGCCCGGTAGCGGTGGAATAGCAGGCGCCGTCTTTTATGTAATACCCGACGCCGTTCGCAGACTGCAGGCGCGAACGCAGCCGACGACCACCGCCGTAGAACAGGTATTCAAAGGGCTGAGTGTTTGCAGACAACCGCACCTGCCACAGATTGCCGGATGAGTTCGTCCACCCCTCGATAGGCTCGCCCCCGCTCACGACCGGTGTTTCTCCGGGATAGTTTTCCCAGAGGATGGGCATTTGCGAGGTTCCCGAGTCGCTGGAGTTGAAATTCAGCATCCCCGGGCTGGTGGCGCTTAATGGCAGATAGTACGTTCCTTGCCGGATCATAACAATGATCGGCCGGCTCGGATGGGTCGGAATCAGTTTTCGCACCGCAATCTGGGCTTGAGCAATCGAAGCAAAGGGTCCATCCGAATTCGCTCCGTTGGGGCAATCGAGGGTGCCTGACCAGGAATCGCTGCCATTTGGCCCAACGTAGAAATCAGCGTTTCCCTGGCCCCCGCTGCAGCCAGCGAGCCCAGCAAAATTCACGCCGGTGAGGTTCACTCCGTTTACGGTGACGGCTTGGCTGGGCGGGCTGAAGCTGAAACCGGCCTTGGCAGGGCGAACGGTATATGAGCCGTTGGCCAGATCAGTAAACGTGTAATTCCCGGAACCATCTGCCGTGGCGGTGGCATTGGCCGCGCCGCTTAGCGTGACCGTCACACCGCTGCCATCTGCGGCAGGCGCGACGGTTCCGGAAACGCTCGCCGTGGGAGGTGGCGGGTTGCTCCCGCCGCCCCCGGATTTTGAACTATTCGAACCAGAAGCCAAACCGCCGCAGCCAACAGTAGCCAGGCACAAGACTAGCGCTAGCATTGATGCTGCCAGCCGAGGGGACCGGAGGAGGCTCATTTGTTTTCCCAATCAGCGCGAATTCTTGCCGCATACACTACGAGGCGCGGCCCAATATCCAACTTAGGATTTCATTCGGAGGGAACCTTGGAATAGGTGCCTAAAGCGTTCGTTTTCTTTGGAGAACGGACTAATGTTCAAGGGAAGGAGTACCTGTACTAAGGGGTGGCCATTCGGGAAGAGTATTCTTTGGGCAGATCGCCAGCACTGCGCTGAACCTACAGAGTAGCCGGGTGAATTCGATGGCTACTGCTCCGGAGGGAAAACCAGGTTCACCGCATCAGTCACGGCCCCTATCGGCTGCAACGAAAGCTGTCGCCGACGGCGTCGATGCTTTTCCAAATCCCCTGCTGACGCGGCTGCACGACATTATTTTTTCGCACATTCGCCATGATTCCGCCTATTTCATTCTG
Source organism: uncultured Acidobacteriota bacterium (assembly GCA_963762385.1). Taxonomy (GTDB): domain Bacteria; phylum Acidobacteriota; class Terriglobia; order Terriglobales; family Acidobacteriaceae; genus JABDBE01. The sequence goes on from CAVXKN010000006.1 coordinate 745,429, forward strand.
TCGCGAATGTCCGAAGGCGGTTTTCGTTGTGAGCCGGGGACCTTCGTAGAACCTCGATGGCAACGAAGACGCGCGCGCGGTAGACCTCACCCACGCCATCTGCTCCCGGCAGAGTTTGGACTCATAGAGGAAGCGCTTTGCGCCCGAAGGCCAGGATATGGGCGAGTAATTACAGCGTGTGCGGCACGTTGGAGATGCCGAGGTTCAACAAGCTGCCCGCTCCCACTATTGACCGATCGAACTGGCGACGCTGGAAAACACGTTGTTCGCGTTGCCTCCAATAAGCCGGATCGTGCCTACAACGATCACGAGAATCACTGCAAGCATCACGGCATACTCAGCGATGTCCTGGCCTTCGTCGTTCGACCACAGCTTGCGAAAAAAATTGGCTGGACTCATTTATAGTTTCTCCTTTTACGGTAATTCTCTCACTTTTGCAGATTCAGGTCCGTTTGCGATCTGCGCAGTATTCCAAACGAAAAGACCTGAGAGCATCGACTGATTCGCAGTTTCGGGCGCGGGCGCTTGTCACGGCTAACCGTCTTTCGCCAACACCCTAGTATCGGCAAGGTGAGGTTAACCCCTGGGGAAGGGATGGCAGCCATTCTTGAACGCCTTCCCCCTTTTGTCAACACACTTCTCGCATTCTTCCTGTGGCCCAATGCGACAGTCCGGATGGCCAGAGGTGTGTTATCGACTCGCCAGTGCCACTGAGTCAGATCACTGCGACCTCGCCCCGGTTTGGAAAGAGGCTTGGAATATGGGGAAAGATTAGAGGAAAAAGAAGAGGGCGTTGCCTTGCGGCAACGCCCAATGTGAGCACGAAGCCCTCCACTAGCCGCCTATTTGACGACCAGAGTCAAGCTGAGCGGGTGAGCTTGGGTATTGCCGTTGTTTGTGCCTGCCGTACCGGTCGCCGTGACATTTATGGTGTAAGTACCCGCGGCCGTGCCGCCTCCTCCGGTATTCGGCGTACTGGCACCGCCGCCGCAACCCACCAGCGCAAGAATCATCACGATGGCGAGAATACCAAGCACAATCGGCAGGTGACGAAGCTTACGCTTCTTCCGATCGCCGGTAAGCATCAGACCGAACACTCCGATGCTGCCAAGGCCAGCCCAAAGGTTCATCCCGGACGAATGTGAATTCGTCCCCGCAGGCGCGCGGAGCATAGCGCTGGGACCGGTTGTGTTCAGAGTCAGCGTAACCGCTTTGCCCGCCGGCACAACCGGAGCTGGCAGAGTGCAGGTTACTCCAGCTGGCAACTGCGCGGAAGAAGGACAGGCAAAGGTGACGGTTCCGTCGTAGCCATTGCTCGGCGTCAGAGTGATGGCGTAGGCGGCAGAACTGCCGGGGTTCACGGTTTGGCTGGTCGGGTTCGCGCTCAGCGAGTAGTCAGGCTGTCCCGTGATCACTTGGCTCAACGCCGATGATGAACTTGCGTCGAAGTTTGTATCTCCACCGTACTGGGCCGTGATGCTATGCGTACCGACGGCCAAGCTGCTCGTGCTAAGGCCGGCTGCCCCGCTGGAATTCAGCGTTGCGGAGCCAAGCTTGGTCGTGCCGTCGAGGAACGTCACGGTGCCGGTGGGAACCAGAGTGTCACCCGCAACGGTCGATGCCACGGTCGCGGCGAAAGTCACCGCTGCCCCGATGCCTGCTGGGTTGGCGGAAGACTTAACCACGGCGGAGGACGTCGACTGTTTCACCACCTGAGCGAACGCTGTCGAGGTGCTCGGGAGGTAATTCAAATCGCCGCTGTACTGAGCGGTGATATTGTGCGAGCCAGCGGCTAGGCCGGCGCTAAGTTTAGCCACGCCGGAGGTCAGCGGCGCGGGCTGTCCGATTGCAGTCGTGCCATCGAAAAAAGTTACCGTTCCCGTCGGAACCGTAGTCACGCCTTTCACCTTGGAGCCATCAACCGTAGCCGTGAAAGTGACCGGCTGGCCCGCCACGGAAGGATTGGTGGAAGAGTTGGCACCGGTGGTATCCCCGCTGGTATTCAGGAGCACGTCGACCCCTGAGAAACCATCGCCGTCTCCAGAGACGATCGCATCGATTGCACCGTCGCCGTTGACGTCGACCAAGGCGATGCCGAATGGTTCGAGACTCGAGACATACTCAACCGGATCGTAGAGTGTTCCGTCGCCTTTGCCGTACAGCACAGCCACCGTGCCGTTCTTGTAGTTGGCGGTGATCACGTCCAGATGACCATCACGATTCAGGTCAATCAACTGCACTCCCATCGGATCGGGTCCGGTCTGGGATGAGCTGGCGAACAAATTCGGGGTCTGGAATGTACCGTCGCCATTTCCGAGAGCCACTACAATTCCCTGGTGGAAGCTGCCGTTCACTTGATCGTCAGTGCCCACAATCAAATCCGGTTTCCCATCGCCGTTCAGGTCGCCAATGGCCGCATCGATCGGCTGGTAGAAAATATTGCCGTTATTAGCTAGAGTCACGGGCGCGCCGGCAGTGAAGGTCCCATCTCCATTTCCCAACAGCACAGCGACGCTGCTGCCTGGGCTGTTCTCGGTGCCGGAAAGGGGCACAGCTAGATCGATCTTCGTGTCGCCGTTCAGGTCTGCCGCTGCAAGTTGCTGCGCTGGTATTGCCCCGAGCGATGGGTTGGCGGAGGCCAACGTAAAATTGCCGTGCCCCTGCACATCGTTAAGCAAAATGCCAACGTCGCTGTTCGCGCCGCCGCTGGTCTGATTGACTACCGCCAGGTCGGGGTGGCCGTCGCCGTTAAAGTCGGCGTCCACGATGCCCCAGGTGGTCGCAGCCGTGCCGTTGGGCTCGGTCGCGAATGTTGCGCCTGCCGTGAACGTTCCGTCGCCGTTGCCGGTGAAGATTTGAACGCCGCCATTCACGCCGTCCGTGGCGGCAATGTCAAGTTTTCCATCCCCGTTGAAATCAGCTACCGCCACATAGCTCAACTGGGCGGTCGCGTTAGCACCAAAGTAGGTCATGCCCGGATTCATGCTGCCATCGGCGTTGGAGAGGAACACGGTAATGCCGCCGGCAAATCCCGTGCCGTTGGAATTGCCAATCACAAAATCGGGGATGCCGTCACCGTTGAAATCTCCGGAGGCGATCCCAACGGAAGTGGGAAAACCGCCACTTGTGAGCGGCAATGCTGTGTAGTAATTCACGGCTGAGCGAAAGGTCCCATTACCGTATCCCTGCAGGTAGGTAAAGTTGGATCGAAAGTCCGGCAGCATCACGTCGAGCTGGCTGTCTCCGTTAAAGTCTGCCACCAGCGGAGGGTTATAGTCAGTCACCAGCGGCGGTAAGTCGCTGCGCGGCCCTCCGCCAACCGCATAGCTCACCAACACGGGATTACCTTGCAGTGTGCCATCCCCGTTGCCCGCAAGAACCACTACGCCGCCGGCCTGCTGATCGGTGACGACGAGATCATTCAGACCATCGCCGTTCATATCCACGATGCTCAAGCCCGATGGCCAGGCGCCCGCGGAATAAGCGGGTGTTCCCGTGCTGCCGTTCGTGAAGGTTCCGGATCCGTCGCCCTTGTTGACGTAGACCAGTAAATTGCTATCGCGGCCCGCGATGCCATTGTCGCAGTTGGCGACGACGATATCGGCTTGGCCAGCGTGACCGCTCAAGTCCCCAGCAACGTTGAAGCATGATTCGAACTTACCGCTGGGCGTGTTCAGCGCGATAGGAGCGTTATACGCGGTATTCGCCCCATTGTTGAGGTACACCTCAACTTGGTATAGGTGGGCACCGGTTGCGCCATTCGAGCCGGCGAAATCAAGGAAGCCGTCGCCATTGAAATCCGCAAAAGCTACCGTGGAGTATGGGGAAAGCTGCCCGGTGAATGGGACGGAAGCAGGAGTTTGGAAGGTGCCGTCGCCATTGCCTTTCACTGTCCAGATGTTGCCGGGATTCGCGTTGTCCGCAACGATGAGGTCCAGGTTCGTGTCCGGCTTCGCCGCAATCAGAGTCGCACCAATCGCGCTGGCGCTGTTGGTCGTGACCGGAGTGGGGCCGCTTTTGAGAACAAACGTTCCACTGCCATCGGCCTTGTTCAACCAGACAGACATGGTGGCCGGGGTCAGGGGCGTAGTCGCGGCCATCCCAGCAAGAACGATGATGTCATCGTAACCGTCGCCATTGAGGTCGCCCGCAAATATCATGTCCGACTCGGTGGCGACGGTCGTTCCGAGAGGAGTAAGCACGGTCGTGAAACCGCCGCTGCCATTGCTGAAGGTGACGCAGATGTTAATCGCCGGAGTCGTCGTAGTGCTGGTGTCGACCAGCATGGCCGCGCCTGACAGTTTGCCGGCGCCATTGAAATTTCCCACCACTCCCGGATAGGTCGAGTAATCGCTGCCGCCAGTCGCGATCTGGGGCGCGCTCAGAAATCCAATCTGTGAGGGCGGCGGATTCGTACCCAGCATGCGGCGCGACAGCTTGGCTGTCGTCCTGAAATTGCCCGCCGTGCTCTTCGGCTTTTTGAAAGTCTGATGTGTCGCGCTCGCCTGGTCTCGTGAAACGAGCCTGATCTGAGAAGCAAAACTCTGCAACAAAATCACAAAGCAAAAAACGCTCAGACAAATCATTATCTTTTTCACGTGACGGGACTCCTTGTTCGTTATTTTCCTATTTGGTCTCAAAAGGTCGGGCAGTTCATTCACGGGATCTGATATTTGCTAGCCTGTGAGCGGCCAGGGGAAGAGCCCAGAAGGTCATGCACCTTAGTTTATTGGAGGGCTTTCCTTTTTGTGTATAGCCCGTTCGTAACCTCCCAGGGGTAACCAACATCAGGTAAATGCCGGTTACTGATGAGCAAGCAAGCTTCCGGGTTGTCCGCCTGTGAATGGCTAACCTTATGGGATGTCGGCGGGAACGGCCTATTTTCGTCTAATCGCGCTCCGTCGGGTTTCGTCAAACTTCCAACGATTTCGTCCCTCGATACTAGCGAAACGGGCATATATTCTCGATCAGGTGAGCCACAATTATTCTCGGGCATACGGATCAACGCGCGCGCTGTGCCAGAAAAACGTGGCCCTGCGGAATTCTCGGTAGATCTAGTCGTGCGCTTTGACCCACAATGAGGAACACCCAATGCGATTTATAGACCGCGAAGAAGTTGCCAAACGGCTCACTTATGAGACGTGCATCCCCATCGTGAGGAACGCGATGATTGCGTTCTCGCGGGGTGAGACCAAGCAACTGTTGCGCTCGATTATCCCGCTGTCCGATGGCCGGCTCTTCGGCGTTATGCCCGGCGCGATGGGTGCGCATGAGACATTCGGTGCGAAATTGATCAGCGTCTTTCCCGACAATTTCGCACGTGGAATCCAGTCGCACCAGGGCCTCGTCATCTTGTTCGATCCCAAAAGCGGTGCGCCGGTTTGCGTGGTTCATGCGGGAGAGGTCACGGCTATCCGAACGGCCGCGGCCAGCGCGGTTGCGAGCGACGCATTGGCGCGCAAAGACGCATGCCGACTTGCACTGCTCGGCTATGGCGAACAGGCTGCGACCCACGCGCGAGCGATCAGTAAGGTTCGCGATCTTCAATCCATCGTTGTATGGGGGCGGTCGCATGAACGCGCGCGGATCTTCGCGGCGCGGATGCAGGCGGAACTTGCATTGCCGGTCGCCACCGCAGACGTCGTAGAGAAAGCAGTGGCCGAGGCCGACATCGTCTGTACTGTCACTTCCGCAGCCGAGCCGATCTTACAGGGCAAATGGGTGCGGCCTGGGACACACTTGAATTTAGTCGGATCGAGCCACGCCGGGCCTGTGGAGGTCGACAGCGACCTCGTAGTCCGATCGCGCTTCATCGTTGATAGTCGCGAGGGGGTTCTAAATCAAGGCTCGGAGTTTCTGCGAGCCAAAGCTGCGGGGTTAGTCGGTGATGAACACATCGTTGCTGAAATTGGCCAGGTGCTGGCGGGTGAGATCGAAGGCCGACGCTCGGCGGAGGAAATCACCGTCTACAAATCGCTTGGCCACGTGGTTCAGGATCTGGCAAGCGCCTGGGCGCTCTTTTCCCAGCGCGAGAGCCCGTCATGAAGTAACGGCAACTCGAACTCGATCCGGCAGTGCAGTTCATGCGGCTTCATTTTGTTCCAGCGCTTGAGTCTGGACCGTGCTAGGGAGTTCCATCCTGACCAACCCAATCGGTCCGTAGAGTCGGCGGCTGCGTTAAAGTCTGCATCACCACGCAATACTGTTCCGTTTTCTCTCGCAATCCGCGTAGTTGTTCGGGCGTTGCCTTAGGTGCATCGACGTCAAAATGAACCCGAATGCTTTCAAAGCCGACGGGCACATCTTTTGCGATGCCAAGAGTGCCCCGAAGATCCAAGTCTCCCTCCACCGTGACCTCAATTCGTTCGATCGGTATGCCCATCGCCGTAGCTACCATCTGACAGGTGATCTGGGCGCAAGCGGCCAGAGCCCCGAGCAAAAGGTCGCCGGAGCAGGCGCCACTGCCAGCGCCTCCGACTCCTTTGTGGGCTTCGGCCTGATAGATGGCGCGCCCGATGTCGATCAAGCATGACACAGGAGCATCCGTCTGCGCGGCTTTCGCCCGCAGAGTGATTCGCGAAGCGTTCGGGTCATTGCGATATTGCTCTTTCAGCGGCTTCTGCAGCGTTCGAAGATCCATGCCAGCCTCTTTATTGTTCTTGGTATTTTTTTGCTGACCGGTGCGGCTTTGGCCAGATGCCTTGAAGCCGCTTCCCCTGCGATGTTAGCATCTGTGCACCAAGGGGAGTGCTCATGCCGAAATTCGTTATCGAACGCGAAATCCCGGGAGCCGGCAATCTAACCGAAGCGCAATTACGAGAAGCCTCGCGAAAGTCGCTCAAAGTTCTGAAGGAAATGGGTCCCGAAATCCAATGGCTCCATAGCTACGTCACCGGGGACAAATTGTACTGCGTCTATCTCGCGCCGGACGAGGCAGCCATTCATGAACACGCCAGGCGCGTGGGCCTTCCTGCGAATCGCGTGTCCGCGGTGCGCCGCCTGATTGATCCGACAACTGCAGAGTAGGCATTGGTTGAACTTTTCAGAATGTCCGGATTTCCTCAGAGCCCCCTATCCCGTTTGCCCTAAGAAACAGGCTCCGGCATCAGCACCTCTTCAATAGCTTTCTCGACTGGCAAAGCCCAACCTTCTAGCCACGCCGTCACACCTACCGTGTTGGTCAATGCCTGCCGTGCCGGGTGAAGACTCGCTTCAAGTTTGCCTTGTTCCACGGGGGTTAGCGGAGCGCCGATATTTTGGCGCAACGCAGCCGCGGTACCCGCCAACCGCAGCGAGCGCTCGGCTTCGAGTTGGCCAGCCGCGGAGCAAGCGAAACACTCCAATAAGCGTGCAATTCCGCGTTTGTGGTCCAGTTCCTGGAAAAGTCTTATGCTATCCCGGTACAGCGAGCGCGCTGTAGGATAATTCCCCTGTTCTCTCGCCAAGCTCCCCAGGTCAGCGAGCGTGCCTGCGATTCCCCAGCGGTCGCCGAGTTCTCGAAAAATTGCCAGGGCTTGTTCGTACAGGGTTCGCGCCGCAGCGGAGTCGCCTTGCTCGCGGGCCACATCTCCCTCGTGGTTCATCGACCAGGCGATGCCTGTCCGATCTCCCAGCTCTCGGAAGATTGACAGACACTCGGTGTAAAGCAGCCGCGCGCGCGCAAAGTCTTTTTGCAATTTGACGACATTCGCCAGGTTGCTGAGAGAACGAGCGACGGCTTTCCGGTCGCCCAATTCTCTCCACAGGTCGAGGCTTGCTTCGAATAGAGCTCGAGCGACCGGGACGTCACCGCGGTCGCGCGCAATCACCGCGAGCGCGTTCAAAGAGACAGCGGCGCCCTGCTGGTCACGCAACTGTCGCGCGATGTCCAGACTTTCCCGGATGAGTGCATCCGCGGAGGCGTAGTCTCCCTGCTCACCTGCCAGCACGCCGGCGGCAAAAAGAACGCGTCCGCGCGCCTTTGTTGGAGCCGCCGCGCCAGCGAGCTTCAGCAACTTGCCCAACTGGCCCCGGCCTTCGCCGAGATACTCGCGTGCCTCCCAAAAGCGAAACAAGGCTGCGCCGAGACGCAGTCCCCACCCCGCGTCTCCGGTTTCTATCAACCAATCAAGACCCGCGCGAAAATTGTCGTGCTCGAAGGAGAAGCGTTCCAGCCATTCCGCCGCTTCCCCGCCGCTCCGCTCGGTTGTCTCTTCTTCCGCCAGCACCAGGCAATAGGCGGCATGAGCGCGTCTCGTTGAAGCATCTTCCCCGCTTGCGGACAATTTTTCCAGCGCGTACTCGCGAATCGTTTCCAGCATCGCGAACCGCGATTCGCCCTTCGCTTGTTCGACCTGCTGCATCAGGCTTTTGTCTACCATTGACGCCATGCCGTCGAGCAGGTCCAAATCGAGATCGCTCTTGGTGTCGCACACAGCTTCCGCGCCCTCCAGAGTGCATCCGCCCACGAACACCGACAACCTTCGAAGAAGCTTCTGCTCGGCAGGACTCAGCAGATCGTAGCTCCAATCGATGGCGGCACGAAGGGTCTGCTGCCGCTGCGGCATGTCGCGCGCGCCGCCCTTCAATAATTGCAATCGGCTGGTCAGGCGCGTCCTCATCGATGAGGGCGAAAGAACTTTCAATCGGGCAGCTGCGAGTTCGATGGCGAGAGGCAGCCCATCCAACCGCGCGCAAATCTCGGTGATGGCGGATGCATTTTCCTGGCTAAGTTCAAAATCTGGCCTGACTGCAACGGCGCGCTGCACGAACAGCGCGACTGCAGGATACTTCGACAGGACTTCGAGCGTAGGGGCGGACAGTAAATCAGGCATGGCAAGCGGCGGCACTGGAAATTCGTGTTCTCCGTACAAGTGCAGCGGAGCGCGGCTGGTTACCATGATTTTAAGATGGGGACCCATCGCCAGAAGTTCTGCCACAGTCGGCGCCGCCTGAACCAAATGCTCAAAATTGTCCAGCAGGAGCAGCATGGGCGCACGCAGTGAATTTTGTAGATTCTCTTTGAGTATTTCGAGCGGCGACTGACCTCCCGCCTCCCGGATCCCCAACGTCTGCACGATGGCGGAAGCAATCAAGCCCGGATCGCTTAACGACGAGAGCGGAACGAAATGAGCGCCACCGGGAAAGCACTCGATCAGATCACTCGCCACTTGCACCCCGAGGCGCGTTTTGCCGATGCCGCCGGGACCCGTGATTGTGACCAGGCGCACATCCGGGCGCAGCAGAAGTTCTTTGGCGGCGGCGACTTCCTTTTCTCGCCCCACAAACCCGCTCCGCTGCGCGGGTAGATTCGTCGGGCGAATCTCTACTTGCCTGGCTGGCTTCTCAGAAAAGCGATCACGGATGGCGGCAAGTTCGCGCGCGAGATCTCGGGTAGAGGCGTAGCGCTTATCGGGATCTTTCTCCAGGCACCTCTCGATCGCCCAGCACAGCGGAGCTGGGGCATCGGGGTTTTGCGCTCCGATCGGTAGGGCTTGTTCCCGCAGAATGGCGACCAGCGTCTCCGGTGCTGTGCTTCGCTGAAAGGCGCGTTTTCCGGTCACCATCTCGTAGAGCACCAAGCCGAAGGAGAATTGGTCGGCCCGGAAATCCAACCGCTGGCCACCCGCCTGCTCTGGTGACATGTATCCCACTGTTCCAAGAACCAGACCCGATGGAGTCAGCGCCGCGGACGTAGTGCACAAATCGGACTCTTCACGGGGCGACGCGAGCTTCGCCAAGCCAAAGTCCAGAATTTTGACCAAGCCATCGTGAGAGACCATCAGGTTCTCGGGCTTTAAGTCCCTGTGCGTGATGCCTGATTCATGAGCCTTAGTCAGGCCTTCGGCAACCTGCACTGCCATTTCAATTGTCTTTCGCATTGGCAGCGAGCCGGCGACAAGCAACTGTCGCAGCGTTCTCCCCTCTACCAATTCCATCGCAATGTAGTGAGTGGAACCGTCGTGTCCGAGTTCGTAGATAGTAATGATATTGGGATGGTTGAGGGCAGAGGCCGAGCGCGCTTCCTGCTCGAAGCGGTGCAGCCGTTCACTATCCGCAGAGACTGCTGCCGGCAGGGTCTTGATGGCAACGCTGCGATCCAGGCGCGTATCTCGCGCCCGGTACACTTCGCCCATCCCGCCAGCGCCCAGCGGTTCGACAATCTCATACGATCCGAGTTTGGTGCCAGCAGCGAGGGCCATTGCGCACGCCATTATATCTTCCCAATGGTGGGCCCCTTTCGGTATTGTGAGGCGCAGTTTATGATGGCCCCGGACCCGACCCGGGCCGTGGTTAAACTCCTCCGTTTTGGACATGCTGCCGTATGAACCGACGAACCTTGCTTAAGCGCTTAGCCGCCCTGCCTTTGCTGCCCACTCTTTGGCCTTATTTGTCTAGCGCTGAGCTGAGCCCTATGGCTGCGAAGTCCGCATTCCGCCGAGTTCGTCCCGGCGATCCTTCCTGGCCAAGTGCCGCAAGCTGGGACAAGTTGAAACAACAGGTAGGCGGAAACCTCATCCCGGTACAGTTTCCGCTGAAAGCGTGTCAAGGCGCATCCGAGAGTACCGCTTGTCAGGACGTCCTCAAGAATTTAGATAATCCTTACTACATCGGCGATCAGCCCGGGCTGACACAGACTTTGGGTTGGGCGAATGCGTGGACTACGCAGCCGAGCGTTTACGCGGTGGCGGCAAGAAATGCAGATGACATCGCCGCCGCCATAAACTTTGCACGCGAAAATCGTTTGCGTCTGGTCGTGAAAGGTGGTGGACATAGTTATCAGGGCACTTCGAACGCGCCCGATTCCCTGTTGATTTGGACTCGGCATATGAATGACATCACGATGCACGATGCCTTCGTCGCACAAGGATGCGAGGGTAAACAGGCTCCGCAGAGCGCAGTGACGGTCGGTGCGGGAGCGATCTGGCTGCACGCATACGACGCGGTCACGACCAAGGGCGGTCGTTACGTTCAAGGTGGAGGCTGCACGACGGTTGGAGTCGCGGGCCTGATTCAAAGCGGCGGCTTCGGAAGTTTCTCCAAACATTATGGCCTCGCGGCCGCGGGCTTACTGGAGGCCGAAGTTGTCACTGCCGATGGCAAGATTCGAGTTGCGAACTCGTGTACGAATCCGGACCTTTTCTGGGCGCTGAAAGGCGGAGGAGGTGGCAGCTTTGGCGTGGTTAGCAACGTGACTCTGCGCGTACGCGAGCTTCCCGAGTTCCTCGGTGGCGCCATCTTCACCATCAAGGCTGCATCGGACGACGACTTTCGCCGCCTTCTCCACCAATTCTTCAGCCTATATCGCACCAGCCTGTTCAACCATCAGTGGGGCGAGCAGGCTCACATAAACTCTGACAATTCTCTAACCATCTCAATGGTTTCTTACGGACTGGATAGCGCGCAGACGAGGAACGTGTGGCAGCCATTTCTAGACTGGGTAACAAGTTCGCCAAAGGCTTATACGTTCAAAGCCCCGCCGATTCTCGGCGCCTTACCGGCGCGAGGCTGGTGGGATGCGCAGTGGAGGGAACAGCATCACCAACCAGTTTTCGTCTCGGACACGCGTCCCGATGCGCGCCCGGGAGACGTGTGGTGGACGGGCGATGCCGGTCAAGTGGGACAGTTTCTTTACGGCTATGAGTCGCTCTGGCTGCCCGCTTCCCTGCTTCAGGAGGACTCGCAAAATCGTCTCATCAACGCTTTGTTGGCCGGTTCGCGCCACTGGGAAGTCGAACTGCACTTCAACAAAGGTCTCGCTGGTGCTCCCGCAGATGCCGTAGCCGCGTCCCGTGACACGGCAACGAATCCAGCCGTGCTCGACGCCTTTGCCCTCGCCATTATTGCCTCGGGGGAGGGACACGCGTATCCTGGCCTTTCCGGACATGAGCCCGATCTTGCAGAAGCCCGCAAAGAGGCCGGCGCCGGCGCTAGATCGATGGATGAATTGCGGAAGCTGGCGCCGAACGGCGGATCCTATGTATCGGAAAGCAACTTCTTCGAACCCTCGTGGCAGCAATCCTATTGGGGATCGAATTACTCCAAACTGCGAGAAGTGAAAGCAAAGTATGATCCGGATGGCCTGTTCTTCGTTCACAACGGAGTGGGCAGCGAGGAATGGAGCGCCGACGGCTTCACACGCTTGACGGAACCGAACTCCTGAAGCCAAGCACCCACTTCGGCTGCGAAGTCTTTACGGCTGCGCCCCCGCGGTGCTGCACGTTCTCAAGTTTGTGCAGCACGCACGCGGGCGTCTCTGGTTTGCTATGGCTTGCTTGAGGTTGTTATTTGGCTGCTTTCTCCTGCAACAGTTTCTGCATCATCGGGTGATGTGCCAGTCCGATTGACTTCTGCGGAGGCGCCCCGAAGAGCTCGGGATGCAAGTACAGCCCGCGATCGGCCTGCGCTTTCTCCACCTCAACGGGAATGCGGTGAGCGTTGGCCCACGCGTCCTGGCGGATGCCGGTCACTTGCCAGGAGACTTCCACGTTGGGCTTATCCGTCTTAATGGTGAATTGATGGTTCGCCACCTTGCTGGCCACGATCGCCTGCGAGAATTGGCCGATGACCGTGAGTTGATAGCGGAAATCACGGTTCAAGGTTTCGAACCATTCCGGCAACTGCACCACAGCGCTTCCCCGCCCGTCCGTGGTTGCATTGCCGTTATAGATGTTCATCATGTCAGGTGACTCGACGAAGGAGTGATAGAGGTACTTGTTCGCCGGATCGATCGGGTCATCGATTTTGAAGGACCCGCCCGCTTTCGAGAGATTTCCGTCGACGTCAACATTGCCGTCGAAAAACGCGGCGTAACCTCCGCTTTGATTGTAGGTGAACAGAGCGTCTCCAGTAGTGGAGTTGCTGAAGCCACCGCCGCTGCCGCTAGTGCTACTTGATTGCCCTAGAACTCCCCAAGTGTCGCCAACTCCCTGGACGCCGGTAGCGCCCAATCCCAATACTCCCACGTTCGCGCCAGTGCCGGTGCTGTTGCCCCACACCCCAGTGGAACCGCTACCGTATGTTCCGTAGCTGCCGGTAATGGTGCTGTTGCCCGCCACGCCAGTGGCACCATAACCTACCACTCCGTTGCTGGCAGTGCTGTTTCCCGCATTGCCGTACAGTGCGATGCTGCCGGCAACGGTCGTGTAGCCCGCTACGCCGGTCGCGCCGACGGCTATTACCCCGTTGCTGCCGCCACTGGAACCGGCGTTGGCGTATACCCCGGTACCGCCTGAACTGGAGGAAGTAGCCGTGATCGGTCCAGCGCCGAGACTGCCGTTGACCGTCGCGTTGCTTCGAATCACGGCCGTGCCATTGACGTCGAGTGTAGCGCCGGGGGACGTGGTGCCGATGCCTACCTTGCCAGATGAGCCATCGAAGATGTTCGAGTTGCCCAGCTTGGTCGCGCTTAGCCATTTGGTTACACGGTTGGTCGTGCCGCTACCGGTGATTCCTGCCGCAGGAGGCTGACTCGCGTTGGCTGCGGCTGCAGATCCAGGCGCTGCGGTTTTCACGAAGGCCGAGGGCGGCAGGCCGCCGATGGTCTCTGCGTCCGCCGCTTTGAGCGCGTAAGGCACGCTCATCAGCACCGTGCGTGGCTGCTCGGCTTCTCCTTGCACCTGCACGCCCAACCAGCGAGCTTCGCCCGAGGCAAACAGATCCGCAGGCAGCCCTTGGCTGGAGGTCGATCCCAGCATCACTGCATAGTGGCCAGTCTTATCGAGCGCTACATTCTGAGTTTCCACCCAGAGAGCCGCGCCGCCCTGAGACTCCTTGTAGAGAGAGAAAGTGACCCCAACGGTCCCCGTCATGGGCTTGCTGTTGACATCGGTTAAAACGCCACCAAACTTCACTACCGGCGGCACGATCCCGTTGGCTGCTGGTTGCTGCGCGGAAACCTGGAGTACGCAACAAATCAGCGAGAGGTAAAGTGTCATGCGAACCATATTCCGTAACATAGGATTCTCCTTTTATGTTTTAGTTTTTGTTGCTGCGTTTTCTTTCCTGTTACTGCGATTGATAGGGGAGCGATCTCCGGAAAGCCCGCTCCCCTTGTGCTACCGAGGTGATGATCAGCGTCCGCCGCGACCGGGCCAGCGTTGGCAAGACCATCGACCGTCCACTTGTCGAAGGTGTAAGAGCCGCCGCCCGTTCTACGGTCTAGGGGAAGCCGGCTTCTGATTACTCGCTGTGGCTTTGGTCCTGGCTTCCTTCCACTGCTTCATAGCTTTTGGATCGCGCGCCCACAGGACACCCTTTTCTTCCGGCGCGCCGTAAAGCTCAGGATGGAGATAGAATCCGCGTTCAGCGGCCGGCTTCTCCTGTTCGACCGGAATGCGATGAGCATTAGCCCATGCATCTTGCCGGACGCCGGTTACCTGCCAGGAGACCTTCACGTTGGGTTTATCCGTCTTGATACTGAATCGGCCGTCGGCTATCTCACTGGCCACGATCGCTTGCGCGAACTGGCCGATTACGGTGAGCTGATACCGGAAATCGCGGTTCAAGGTTTCAAACCAATTCGGTAAAGTAACTACGACATCGCCCTGCGCATCGGTGGTCACGTTGCCGTTGTAGATGTTCATCATGTCGGGGGATTCGACGAAGGAGTGGTAGAGATATTTGTTGGCGGGATCGAGCGGATGATCGATCTTGAACGAACCGCCGGCTTTGGAGAGATTGCCGTCGACGTCCACATTTCCGTTGAACCACGCAGCCCAGCCCGAGGCGCTGCCTGCCAGAACCCCGGTCGCGGTTGAAGTGCCGTAAGCGTCCAAGGCCCAAGCCGTGCCGGATTGCGCAACCACTCCCGGGCCGCTCGAGCTGACGCCGGTCACGCCGGTGGCACCGCCGGAGCCGTAAACGCCAATGTAGTTCGTACTGGTACCGATCACACCAGTGCTGTTCGTGCTTACGCCGTACACTCCGGCGGCGTTGCCGTTGGCGTACACTCCGAGGTTGCCGCTGGCAGATACTCCAACTCCGTCTTCTCCCGCGCCGGTGCCCAACAGCCCAGTGATGCCGGTAGCCACCACTCCAGTGCCGTTCGTGCTGGTACCGGCTACTGCAGCCGAGCCCCCGCTGGTGTTGTCGTTCCCCACAACCGCTGCGCTACTGCTGCTCGTCGTTAAGGCGCTGATTGGTCCGGTGAGGCTTGCGCTGCCGGCGACACTAAGGGTCGAGCCGCTTTCCGTAATGATCGAGTCTTTGATCTTGGCCGCTCCGCCATTGCTCGCGAAGACGGGAATGTGGCCTGACTTGCACGCAGATGAGGTGGAACAAGTAATGGTGTTGGCGATGGGTGCGTTATTCGAACTGGCGAAACTGGAACCGCCATTGGGCGCCGCCAGTTGCAATGCGGAAAGCGGTTTGCCGCCAATGGTCTCCGCATCCAAAGCTTTCAGAGCGTAGGGCACGCTCATCAGCAGCGTGCGTGGCTGTTCGGCTTCGCCTTGCGCTTGGGCACCTAGCCAGCGTGCTTCGCCGGAGGCAAACAGATCTGCCGGCAGTCCTTGGCTTGTGGTGGATCCCAGCATGGTTGTGTAGTGGCCAGTCCTATCCAGCGTTACGTTTTGAGTTTCCACCCAGAGAGCTGCGCCGCCCTGAGACTCTTTGTAGAGAGAAAAAGTGACCCCGACGGTGCCGGTGAGGGGTTTGCTACTCGCGTCGGTTAGTAGGCCGCTGAACTTGATGACAGGTGGCACGACCGCACTCGCAGCGGCTGGAGCCGCTTGCTGAGCGGAAAGGGAAACTGCAAAGCAAATCAATAGAAACCAAACACTGAGCAACAAATTTGTGCGCGACATTCAATTCTCCTTTTTTTCTGGGCACTACCGCGACCAGGAACTTGCAGTCTTTGTGCGATTTCTGACAACTGCAGATTTTTCGTTTCCAGTTGCCTATCGGGCAATGTGCAGTACTGCGATCTGCATCTCGATTCGTTTTCCGACTAATTCCTCCTCCGCCCGAGACTGGAAAACTTTGCGCCCGGTCCCGTCGGCGGCAACCCATACCTCAGAGAAAATAGACATCGCCGTAGCGATGGAAGACCATCTCGCCCGTACTCCCGGGCGCCCTACCTTCTACCGCCTGAGTCAGCACGACCGTGCCTTGGTTATGGGGACTGAATATCCGGAGAGTGGTCTCGCCCAAGCGTGTGACGGTGTAGCGTCCCGCCGACCGTGTGTGGTTCGCCACCGTAAACGCGAATGGGATATCCGCAATTGTGTGACCTCGGTTGCTTTGACCCAAGGCGGTTGAAGTTGCCCGTATTGCTGCCAGAAATGTCACGGTTTTCCACAGTTGTTTTTGCATGCCATCCTCCTCCTCACCCCTGACTAATTCCCCTGTACTTACGAAATCGGAAACCGAAGGAAAAACACGACAGTGGTGCCGAGAAAATTCATGGGGCACGAGCTTAGAAAGGCGTTGCGCAACAGAGGAAATCAACAGAAGCCAAATACCCAGATACAATCTTGCGCGGAACATAAAGCCCTCCTTCTATCTATGGTTTTTCGGCGCCAGTTCAGCGATTTTTGAACCACGCTGCACTCGGTCCGAGGCGCATAGTGCTGCAAGCCGGCGTGACCCGCAATAGTCGGGAACTTAGCGTCTCCTTGAATTTTCCTTAGCGCGCAAGTGATTGCCGCCGAGAGACTTGCTGCGAGAACCGGGAATCGGTGTAAAATTTCGGGCAACCTTGGGGGAGATTACTGTGGTATCCAATCCCGTCACGCCGGCAAATTGCATCCGCTTCGGAGACGACTTCGAACTGGACCTGCGCGCCTACGAGCTACGCTCGGCGGGAATCCCGATAAAACTGAAGCCGATTCCCATGGAGTTGCTGCTTTTCCTGGTGCAGCGCCGGGGCGAACTCGTCACCCGAGAGCAGATCGTGGAACGGATTTGGGGGAAGGGCGTCTTCCTTGATACCGACAACAGCATCAATGGCGCCATCAGTAAGATCCGGCAGGTGCTGCGCGACAATGTAGAGCAGCCACGCTTCGTACAGACGGTGAGTGGCAGGGGCTACCGGTTCATTGCGCCGGTGGTGGAAACCAAGCCTCCGGTGATCGGCCCTACAACTGCTCCTGCGAGCGAAGGCCTTCTCGGAAAGAAAGTTTCCCACTACCGGATTCTGCAGTTGCTGGGTGGCGGGGGCATGGGAGTCGTGTACAAGGCAGAGGACCTAAAACTGGGTCGCCAGGTGGCGTTGAAGTTTCTGCCCGGCGAACTGGCCAGTGACCCTGTGGCGTACGCGCGCCTGCAAAGCGAGGCCCGCGCGGCTTCGAGTCTCGACCATCCCAATATCTGTTCCATTTACACGCTTGGCGAGCACGAAGGTCAGCCCTTCATCGTGATGCAGTTGCTGCAAGGACGAACTCTGCGGGAGTGGATCGATACGAAATCCCATTCTGTTCCGGCTGAACGCACGAGCGAGTTGCTCCATCTGGCAATTCAGATCGCCGACGGTCTGGATGCGGCACACCAGAAAGGGATCATTCATCGCGACATCAAGCCGGCGAATATTTTCGTCACAACTCGCGGGCAGGTTAAGATCCTCGACTTCGGTGTGGCCAAGTTCGTCGACGCGGCGGACCTTGCCGAGGACAAGACTCCTACCACCACGGCAAGCGAGAACAGCAACCCTAATATCCATCTCACCCGCACCGGCGCTTCAGTTGGCACTCCGTCCTATCTGTCGCCCGAGCAGATTCGCAGAGAGACGCTGGATGCTCGTACCGATTTGTTCTCCTTCGGATTGGTTCTCTACGAGATGGCAACCGGCAGAAGAGCCTTCTCGGGAAACACAACCACGACCATTCGCGATGCGGTTCTGAATCTGCCCGTCGCGCCAGCAAGCCAACTGTCGCCCGATGTCCCAGCCGATCTGGAAAGGATCATCGATAAGAGTCTCCAAAAAGATCGTGAGTTGCGCTACCAGAGTGCCCGGGAGTGTCGAGACGATCTGGAACAAGCCCGCCTGGCATTGACCAAGATTGAAACCCCGATCTCTCCGGCAAGGGACTCAAGTCTTGTCCGGCCGCGCCACAGATACGTGAGCTGGATTCTGGCGATTGCCAGCCTTGCCGTCGTCGCCGGTCTGGTCTTCGGTTTCTTGCATCGTCGTTCGGTGCGGGCCAGTAAGCTCAACGAGAACGACACCATCGTTTTGGCCGACTTTGACAATTCGACCGGGGATAGCGTCTTCGACGGTTCGCTCAAGCAGGGTCTCAGCATCGCGCTCGGCCAGTCCCCGTTTCTCAATATTGTTTCCAGCCGGAAGGTCAGAGACACCCTCAAGTTGATGACCCAACCTCCGAATGCACCGCTTACCAGCGAGCTCGCTCAGGAGGTCTGTCAGCGCACCGGCAGTAAGGCCTATGTGGCCGGCACAATCGCGCCTCTTGCCAGCGAGTTCGTGATTGGACTGCGCGCGGAAAATTGCCAGAATGGCGAGATTCTGGCGCAAGAGCAAGCGACCGCCAAGACTAAAGAAGATGTGATCCCGGCGCTGGGCACCGCCGCGTCCCGGCTGCGGAGTGCGCTTGGCGAATCGATTTCCAGCGTGCAGAAGCTCGATGTCCCACTTCGCGAGGCTACCACCAGCTCCCTGGATGCTTTAAAGGAATATACCCTTGGCGGCCAGGCCGAAAACGAGAAAGGCCCAAGCGCAGGCATTGAACACTACCAGCGAGCGGTCGCTCTGGATCCCTTGTTCGCGCGAGCCTACAGCAGCCTTTCGGGGAAGTATTTCGACGCGGGCGAGAGTGCCTTGGCCGCAAAGGCTGCAGCCAAAGCCTACGAATTGCGCAGTCACGGAACCGACCTCGAGCAGGTTCAAATCTCATCCTCGTATCACGCCTTCACTACGGGTGATCTGGAAAAGGCCGCCGCGGACTATGAGCGTTGGGCGGAGATGCGGCCGCGGTCGCCAGCTCCGCACTCCAGCTTGGCCTATGTCTACGCTCAGCTCGGCCAAAACGACAGGGCTCTGGCGGAAGCGTTAGAAGCGCTGCGTCTCGCTCCCAGCGGTGAGCAATACACAAATGTGATTTCGGCGTACATCGCGCTGGCACGCCTGAAAGAGGCCAAGGCAGCCGTCGCCGAAGCTCGGGCTCAGAAGCTGGACATGCCCATCAATCACAACAATGTGTACCTGATTGCTTTTCTGGAACGCGACCGCGCGGCTATGGAGCGCGAGGCTGCCTGGGGATTGGGCAAACCAGAGCTCGAGGCCATCCTGCTTTACTCCGAGTCGTGCACGAGTTCCTATTTCGGCGAACTGGAGGAGTCCAGAGAATTGTTAAGCCGTGCCAGCGCTTCGGCCGCCGCTGAAGACTTGAAAGAGGCGGCTGCCAGTTACCGCGCCGATGGCGCCATCCACGAGGCGTTGTACGGTAACTTCCACGAAGCGGAGCGCGCTCTTCGATCCATTCCGATCAGTGCCAGCGGTCAGGATGTGCAAGCTGCCGCGGCAATGGCGTTCGCATTTGCCGGTGATCGTGTCCGAGCGCAGGCTTTGGCCGAAAACCTCGCAAAGCGATATTCCGAGAACACCCTGGTGCAGTTCAACTACCTGCCGGTCATTCGCGCCCAGATCGCGCTGCTTTCCAAGAACCCCACGGAAGCCATCAAATTGTTGAGAGACGCGCGGCGGTACGAACTAGGTCAACCCGCGCAGGTCATCTCGCTCAACATGTATCCTGCCTTTGTGCGCGGAGAAGCGTATCTGGCTACGCACGACGGCGCGGCGGCTGTGGGCGAATTCCAAGAGATCCTCGATAATCCGGGAATGTCCCTCAACGAACCGATTGCCGCGCTTGCCCACCTGGGCATAGCGCGGGCCAGTGTGCTGAAAGGCGACGATGACAAAGCTCAATCCTTCTATCGAGACTTCCTCCAGCTGTGGAAGGATGCGGACCCGGATATCCCGGTCCTGAAGCAAGCGAATGCAGAATACCTAAAGTTGCAATCGCACCACTAACTCTTGGTTGGAGGCGGGCTTGCTGCCCGGAGTCTAACTTCGCCGATACTTCCGAACTCTGACGCGGACGCAATCCGACTCGTTGCGCAATGGGCGTATTCTCGCGGTCGATGAACATCCGTAAGTTACCTAAGCAACTTACCGGACCTGTTCCTTCGTAAGGCGAAGCTCAGTTCAAGACGCTGTTAAATTGCGAATGTGGCATTGAACCGGCAGCCCGCAGGAGACAAGCGCCGCTGGGAGCGGCGACTGGTTGACCTTCCCATCCGCGTTGTGGCCAATGATTTGACCGGCACAGCTGTGATACCCGGTCGCGGGACCACCATGAGCGCGGGTGGCATTTGCCTGTTTGCTCTTGCGCATTTCGCCATCGGATCTGAGATCGGAGTTGAATTCGTCGACTCCTACTGTGGCCCACCCATTCGCGTCCGCGGAATCGTTCGCAACCGGCTCGTCTACCTGTATGGAGTCGAATTCCTGATTGACCCGCTGGAAATCTGCGACAAATCGCTCGACTGAGCTTTCGACGGCAGTGTTCTTGCGGGCCACCGCTAGTCTACTGAAGCTTGAGAAAGCTTCATGCTCCACAAGCTAAATGAATCGGCGGGGCCACCCTGCGATCATCATTCACCTTTCGCCGTCGAATCGTTCGCCACAGCGGAGAATGCGATAAGGTTGCCCCAGACGGCGGCAGGTATCAGCGAACGCATTGGGAGTCGCCGTGTTGAACTCGAACATTTCGAAGTGGCAGGGAATCACCAGCTTCGCGCCGATGTCGTGTGACAACTGGGCGGCTTCAGGACCGGAAAGATTGCCCGCGACGCGGCGTTCCGGAGCGCGCCCGTTGATGGGAAGAAGCGCGACGTCGACTGCGAAAGAACGTAATTTCTCCGCCATCCCTTCGTACCGCAGCGTGTCGCCGCTGTGATAGAGGCTCCACTCGCCGAATTGCAAAATGTAGCCCAGAAACTTCCTGCGTCCTTGCTCGTCGCGCTCCACGGTTTCGTGCGCGGATGCGACGCCGCAGAATCGAATCCCCGAAATTTCGATCGTGCTCCCATCATCGAGTCCGATTGGCATAATGGGATCGATCTTCAGACGGTCCGCAACAAAGGCGCGGTTGGCTTCCGGGATCACAAGTTTCAGCGATGGGTTGCGCTCGAGGATCGGACCGAGAGTTTTCGCGTCGAGATGGTCGGTGTGATTGTGCGAGGAGGTTGCGATATTGACGAACGCGAGCTCCGCAGGATCAACAACCAACTCGGTCATCCGCACATGCGGCTTGTCGGTCTGGCTGTATTTCCGGGTGAGCGAGTCTGAAAGATAAGGATCGAGCAGGATGTGGACGCCCTGCCATTGCAGCAGGAATCCGCTTTGTCCCAGCCACCAGAGCCGGAAACCGCGATCATGCTTGTTCGCGGAGTGGACATCGGCGAGCAGCGTGCCGTTCGACTGCACCGGCTGGATCACGCGAGGCCCAGTTCCTTGCGCACAATGGCCACACCTTGGACCATGTTGATGAGTTTCTGCCGCGCGGCCCAGCGGGCGGTTTGACTCAGACCACAGTCGGGCGCGAACGATAGCCGGTCGGCGGGCGCGTACTTGAGGCAGAGGCGCACACGGTCGACGACATCGCTGGGAGTCTCGACGTAGTAGTTTTTCACGTCGATGATTCCGACGGCCACGTCCATGCCCCGCTTCGTGATTTCTCCAATCAGTTCTATCTCAGCAAATTCGCGGCTCGCCATCTCGACGTGGATTTCATCCACGGGCAGACCAAAAAACACCGGGAACAACGGAGCGTAGCGGCGTGGTGCAACGGCGCGTCCCTTGTAATTGCCGAAACACAAATGCGTGGAGAGACGGCATTGGCCAACGATAGGCTTGACGGTCTCGGCAAAGATCTTCACGAAGCGGCGCGGATCCTCGCGATACCCATAACAGCTCATGGAAGGCTCGTCGAGCGTGATCTCCTGGCAACCGGCTTTGACGAGCTGCTCCAGTTCGGCCCGAACGATCGGGATCAATGCGTCGGTGACCTCCCATCTGCTGGGATAAGCGCCACTGGGTTCGATGCGGCCGCTTAGGGTGTAAGGGCCAGGTACGCTGGCCTTGAGCGTAGGGCCCGGTGGCGCGATCTTCTGCAAAAGTTTGAATTCAGCAACTGCGCCTAGTCCATGCTTCGAGACAATCGTTCCTGTAATCGGATACTTGCCGCGCTGATCATGCGCCGGCGGGCCGAAGCGACGCGGAGAAAACGGCGTCGCGCGAATGCCCTCAAGCCTTCCGTAGAACGACAAGTTAAAGTCGTACCGGCTCTGCTCGCCATCGGTGATTACGTCGAGCCCCGCTTGGACTTGATCATGAACGGCAGCGATCACGGCGTCGGTCCGCATCTCTTCAATGTCGGCTTCGCCAAATTCGTCCAAGTGGGTTGATGCAAACTCAAGCCATCCCGGAAAAGGATAGCTGCCGATCACGGTGGTTCGCAGAGGCTGGCGTTCTCTCGCTTGGGTCATGCGCTCACCGACCAACCGCCGTCGACGGTTACGACCTGGCCTGTAATCGGGCTTGAATCCTTCCGCAAAAGAAAACACGCGGTCTTGGCAATTTCCTCCGGCGCAATCAGACCTTGCGTCAGAGGCTGCTTGTGCGCAATGTATTCCATGACGCAAGCGTCGCCCTGCGCTCGCGCGCTCATCGGAGTGCGGACGAGTCCCGGTGCGAGGACGTTGATCCGGATGCCAGCGGGCGCATAGTAAGCGGCGGCAGAAAGCGTCATCGCTTCGATGGCTCCCTTGCTTGCAGCATAACCCACCGTGGCGAAATGTTCCCGCTGCGGGTGCTGCGCCAAAACACTTCCAATATTAAGGATGACGCCTTTGTGAGAATCCCGCGTCCAGACTCGCAGCACTTCGCGGCACATCAGGAAAGTGCCTTTGACATTCACGTCCATCACGGCGTCCCAAGCTTCAGTCGAACACTCGTGGAGCGGGCCATCTCCCAGCGAGCGGCCACTGATCCCGGCCACATTGAAGAGCGCGTCGATCTTCCCAAATCGTTCGACGCAGGCCGCAACACTTTTGCGCACGGCTTCTTCATCCCGCACATCCGCCGCGCTGTAATCCGCGTCACGCAACTCCGCAGCCAGCGAGCGGCATTCTTCTTCTTTCACGCCAACGATAAACACGCTGTCTTGCGCTCGCCAAAGGCGCACCGTTGCCGCCGCAATTCCGGACGACCCAGTCACCAGGAGAACGTCGCTCACGTGGCCCCTATTCAAAAAGGTGTTTGAGGCTCTTGCGATAGGCCTCGTAGAACGCTTCCAGTTGCTCGGCGGCGCTGGCATTTCCGACAAATTGGTGGCTGGGCAGCAACACCGGCTTGACGCCCCGTGCCAACAGTGCTTCCGCAGTGGCGCAGCGAATCATATTAATGATGGTTGCGCCGGTGATTGTGGAGACCGGCCCTGTCCGCCACTCCAGACCCTCCAACTCGATGAGGCAATCGCCCGGCGGGCACTGGTTGTCGATGATCAGATCAGCGCAGTCGATAAGTTTCTTCCCCGAAGAATGGGCCGGCTTCGCCTGCTCGCAATGCGCTTTGGAAACAATGGCAATCACGGGCAGACCTCGGCTCTGCGCTCCCGCAGCCATCTCGACGACTACGGGCCGGATGCCGCTGGTGGAAATTACGATGAACGCGTCGTGCGGGCCGAAATGAAAGCTCTGCAGAATTTTCTCTGCGTAGCCTTCATAGTTCTCGAGGTAAAGCGGCGCGCGCAAGCCGTTGGCGCCGATGATCGACGCATGGTTCGACAGCGCGAGTTCTACCAGCGCCACGAAACCCGCGTAGCAACCCTGCCGGGGAGTCATTTCCTCGCACATCATGCGCGAGTGCCCGTTGCCAAAGAGAAACACCAAGCCGCCGCGCGAGATTCGCTCGGCGCACAACTCGGCCGCCTTTTGAATGACATCAGCCTGGGTACGTCGCAGATTTTCCAGCAGCACCATCGCTTGGTCGAAGAAGGCCAGGCTCGCCTGCTTCGAGCCCACAACGTGATCAAGGACCTTGTCTGGCACGGATGAGGCTGACTCCTGTCGTCTCGCGAGAGCTTGCTGGGGGATCGACGTGAGTATAATTCAGAATCATTGTGAGCGAAACTCAAACAGCTGCGGACGCGGTCGCGATCGGTGTCGACATCGGTGCGACCGTGATGAAGGCCGCGTTGGTCGGATTGAACGGAGATTTGCTGGCTAGCTTTAAAGAGGACTCGCCACGTAGCGCTTCGGCGTTGCGGAATTTTGTTGAATCCGCGCGCAAGCATGCCACGGGTCCAGTGCTCGGAATCGGGATCGGCTGTAAGGGAGTCATCGATGCCGCCACCACGCGCGTGAACCGCCTGCCTGGCGACCTGAATTTTCTGGAAGGACATTTGCTGCGGGAACTGGCCTGTGTGGATGGTCTTCCAATCTGCGCCGACAATGACGCGCGCACCTCCCTGGTCGGCGAAGTCCTTTGGGGAGCCGCTCGCGGACGGCGCAACGTGCTTCTGCTCACTCTAGGCACAGGCGTGGGGGCCGCAGCGCTGGTCGATGGCGTAATTGTGCGCGGCGCCTCGGGAGCCGCGTGCCACCTGGGACACGTTACGCTCGACATCCGCGGCGGGCTTTGCATTTGCGGCAACTACGGATGCGTGGAAACCTGCTTCTCGTCGCGCGCGATCGAGTCTGCTTATTTCGCCCACATCCATCGGGCGTCTCCAACTCGTTTATCAGCGGATGCGGCCGGCCGGATTCCCAGCACCGAAGCTATCTTTCAAGCCGCTACAGATGGCGATCCCAGCGCGCGTCGCGTGTTGGACCTGGCTTTCGAGTCGCTCACTGCCGCGCTGGTAAGCTTCCTGCACGTGTTCGATCCCGAACTGCTCATCCTGGGCGGCAACATCGCCGCAGCTGGACCGCAACTGCTTGCCCCGTTGCATGAAGAGGTCGCGCGCCGCACCAATGTTCTGCTAGGCAGAAGGGTACCGATCGTTCTTCAAGCCACAGGCGGTTACGGAGGAGTTGCCGGCGCGGCTGGGCTGGTCTTTCTGCAGCAGGGATTGCTGACGATTTGAAACCGGATCCGTCACTTCAACCGAGACATGCGAAAGATTCGATGAACCCAAGCACTTTGCAGGAATCCACCCGCGCTCAAGGTGGATCGGCGCGCTACCTGTACTTGCCGGCTGCAGTTGCCGCGATCGGCGGGTTGTTGTTCGGCTTCGACACGGCGGTCATCAACGGTGCCATTGTTTTTTTGAAGCACCAGTTTGCGCTGACTGATTCGCAAACCGAAATCGGCGCCAGCAGTTTGCTTCTGGGATGCGTTCTGGGGGCGAGTCTGGCGGCTTTCACCAGCGATCGCTTCGGCAGGAAGAAGTCGCTGCTGGCGGCAGCAGCGCTGTTTACGGCTTCTTCGATTGGAGCCGCGCTTCCGCGAAATATCGCAGAATTCGTGCTCGCGCGCCTGGTCGGAGGTCTCGCCATCGGACTAGCCTCCACGCTTTCACCGCTCTACATCGCAGAAATTTCCCCGGCCCGCATCCGTGGATTGCTGGTGAGCGTCAACCAGTTGGCGATCGTCACGGGCATTCTGCTGTCCTATAGCGTGAACTATGGACTCACCGGAGCGGGTTCGGCAAACTGGCGGTGGATGTTTGCATCGGCGGCGGTTCCTTCGGCATTCTTCTTGGTGACCTTGCTCTCGGTTCCCGAAAGCCCGCGTTGGCTGGTGCAAAAGGGCCGAGACGCGGAGGCCGAACACATTCTGTCCCGCATCAAGGGCCGGGATGCGGCCCGAGTGGAAATCCAGGCGATCCACGCCGCGGTCGCCGAGGAAAGCGGCAACATCTTCGATCCCGCCTTTCGAAAGCCTCTCGTGGTCGCGGTGCTGATCGGGCTGTTCAGCCAGTTCACCGGTATCAACACCATCATTTACTACGGCTCTCTCGTTTTCTTGGAGCACGTGCCCAACCAGACCGCCAGCACAGCCCTGTTGGCCAATGTCATGATCGGTGTCATTAACTTCGTAGCCACGATTCTCGGGATGTACCTGATCGACCGCGTTGGCCGCAAGCCATTAATGGCCTCCGCATTCGCAGGCATGGGAGTTTCGCTGGTGGGGGTGGCAGCGTCGATTTATTTCCATGGCCCACCCTTTACGGTTTTGCTCTTCGTCCTGATCTATGTCGCTTGCTTCGCCATCGGCATCGGCACGGGAACCTGGGTGTTGATGTCGGAAATCTGTCCCAACCGCATACGCGGGCGCGCCATGTCGATCGCAACCCTGTTTCTCTGGTGCGGGACTCTGATTGTTACCCTCACTTTTCTTTCGTTGGTACGGGAGTTGACCGCGCCCGGCGCCTTCCTGCTTTATGCGGTCATCTGCATTGCGGCGGTTCTGTTTGTAAAGCTGGCGGTTCCGGAAACCAAGGGGCGCAGCCTGGAGGAAATCGAAAGCTGGTGGCGGGCTGACGCTCAAGCTGGTAGGCAAGCTTGACAAGCTTTCCGCGGAAAGCAAAAACAGCCGTCAGTGGAAGTTCACCTGACGGCTGATGTCTAACGGCTAACGGCAAAAAGATGGCGGCTTTTTAGCGCGCCATTCTCGCCGAGTCGATGGCATCGTGCAGTTCGCGCTCGGCTCTTCGCAGATCCTCTTCTGCCTTCGCGCCGTGTCCAGCCATATCGTAATGGTTGGCTGCTCGGGCGGTTTCCATCTCGTGGATCGCTTCTAGCACGTGATTATGCACATCTTCGAGGTCGTGCCAGTCGTGAACTCTATCGGCAACCGCGATTCCTGCAGCAAACGACAGGAACACGGAAAGGACAGCACCTACAATCGCTTTCTTCATATCTTCTCCTCCAAATCGTGGATTAATTTTGGCACGCGCGGATGCTCGTAATCCTCGCCGAGCACAACCCTCCTGTCAAAATGAAACAAGTGAGTGTACTTCGGTAACGATCGCCGGGCTTGCAAGGACAATTTGCCAGAACATGTGCGTGGCTGGTTAGCAAATCGGAAGCAATGGGATCACTCCGGGCGGTTCATGATGTGAGCCTGCAATTGATGGGAGTTTCTCAATCTTCGCGGTCCGCGGCGGGTGAGCAACGATCTCAAAGTGAATCCTTGTTAGTACTTCCACATCCTGATTTCGTTTCCACTACTCTCGAACTGAACTTCGTCCATGAGTTGGCGAATCAGGTAAACGCCGCGTCCGTGGTCGGCATACAGGTTCTCACCCCGCTTTGGATCGGCTAGAACCTCCGGACTGAACCCCGGTCCGGGATCGGTCACGATAATTACGACTCGGCCGCGCGGATCAGATTTCAGACGGCACCGAACTTGTTTCGACGGGTCATTCCCGCAACCATGCACAACCGCATTGGCCAGCGCCTCCTGAACCGCCAAGGCAATTTCAAATCGCTTCTGCTCCGGGACCTCCAGTTGCGCCAAGGTTTCAGATATGGCGTCGACAACAGTAGCGACCGCCTCGGAATCCGCAGCTATGCTGAGGTCGAGCAATTCCGATAGTGCGCTATTGTCCAGGCCACCGCTAAACTCAGTTGTCATGCGGGCTCATTTCGGTTTTGAATCGACGATAGACATTGGCAATTCAAGCGAAAGACTCAACCGCCGCGTCGTCGTTATCGAAAATCTCAAACAGGTTGAGAACCCCTACCAGACGCAAAGTCTGCACCGCAAACTTTGAGGGCTGTGTAAGCTTGATGCTCCCACCACGTTGCTTGGTCGAAGCCAGAAATCGAACCAGCAAACCAATTCCACTGGAGTCAATCATGGAAACTTCGGCGAGGTTGATGACCATGCGAGTGTCCCCATTGCCGATTGCCTCTTCCATAGTTTGGCGCAAGCTGTCCACGGCGGGGCCCATTCGGAGAGGCCCCCGAAGCTGAACGACCTGCACTTGCGAGCGCTTACGGACGTTTATGTCCAAACTGTCCTCCGACGAAACCTACGCCGGCCACGGGTGAAGAAAGTGGCGATTCCGAGCGCGTCCTAAGTTACGGGAAGCGGAGGGGTTTTGCAAGTGCGCGGGTGGTTTGGGTCAATTCGCCATGCGCCGAGAGAGCCGAAAATACGTTGGGGCGCGGCTCGGCGCAGCAAAACCACAAATCGGAAGCATATAAATATTTCATCCTGCAGGGTCGAAAAATTTGACATAATCGTGGCGCCCGAGGAAGCCCATCATGCGAACGCCGAATCCGCGGACCGAACCGGCCCGCTTAGCCGTAGCGATCGTGACCACTGACGAACGGGTGCGCCCCGAAGCCGAAACCTATCTGGCGGGCGAGCATGACCTGTGCATACTTCCGACTTGGGATGAACTGACCGCATCGATCAACCGGCAACCGCCGGACGCCATCCTGCTAGATCTCGATACGGTAGGAGAACACAGCAAGGACGGAATTACGGCCCTGGCCGAACTGCGCGCCCTGGGACCAGACCTGGTGTTGGTGGCGTTGACGCGCTCCAACAGCCGCAATCTGCGGTTGCAAGCGGTCGCCGCCACGGTCGACGAATATTTTGTGGCGCCCATCAACTTTGAGGAAGTCCGGGATGTATTGCACCGGGCACTGGAGAAGCGCGCGCTCGAGATCGAGTGCCGCCAGCGGCAGAGCGCACAGAATCAGCCGGAATCATTCTGCGAACTGATCGGGAGCAGCGAACCCATGCGGCGGGTTTACGACGCGATCACCAGGGTCGCCGAGAGCACCAGTACGGTGCTGATCCGGGGGGAAAGCGGCACTGGCAAAGAACTGGTGGCGCGGGCCATCGTTGCCTTGGGGCGGCGCGCGCAGAAGCCTTTTGTCAGCATCAATTGCGCGGCCTTGCCCGAAAACCTGGTCGAGACCGAGTTATTTGGACACGAAAAGGGTGCGTTTACCGACGCTCGGACGGCACGCGCCGGTCATATTGAACTGGCGCACACCGGTACGCTGTTGCTGGACGAGATTGCGACCCTGGGTCTAGCGCTGCAATCCAAGTTGCTGCGGGTGCTGGAAGACCGGGCCGTGACCCGGATTGGGGGACAGACCGCCAAGAAGATCGACTTCCGGCTGATTGCGGCTACCAACGAGGACCTGGAGGAACTGGTACGAACCGGCCGTTTTCGCGAAGACCTCTATTACCGCATCAACGTAGTGCCCATCCTGCTGCCCGCACTCCGGGATCGGCCGGGCGACGTTCCCATATTAGTGGACCACTTCCTGCGCATCTACTGTTCCTCGAACAATGTCCCGTTGAAACGTTTGGACCCGGAAGTCATGCAGATTCTGGAGGAGGATTCGTGGCCGGGCAATGTGCGGGAACTGGAAAACCTGGTGCAACGGCTGGTGCTCATGGTGGATGGGCCGGTGGTCAAAGTCCAACATCTGCCGCAGCGCCTGCTTTTTAACAGCGCAACCAGCCAGGAGTCTCTGCTGATTCCTGAAGCCGGGGTCAATTTCGACGAGGAAATCGCAAAGATTGAGGTCGCCTACCTGAGGGCGGCGCTGCGACGCTCGGGGGGCAGCAAAATCGGGGCGGCGCGGCTACTGCAGGTCGACAAGCAAAAGATGCACTACCTGTGCCGCAAATATCGCATCGGGAAAGATTGAAAAGTTAATCCTATGAACTCGATGGGTTAAAAACTTATACGTTGCAGATTAATTATTTATCTATCTCCCGGATTGTCCCCCGACCCAACTCCAGCCTTCTGTGCGAAAAAAGCCTAAATAGCTGAGGGAATGCGGGTTTGGGGCATGAGGAGCACTCGCCCGGGTTTGGCATCGCGCCTGCTCTATAGAAAGCCGAGCAGCACAAAACGAAAAAACAGGAGAGATTCAAAATGGCGATTCAGAAGAAATCTTTGATCGATAATCGCGCGGCAGCCAAGAAAGCCATCGTCGCGAAGAGCCCAGCTTCCGTAAGTTCATCCCTGAATCAACCCGTTGAAGGACAGCCAGGGCTGACCGTTGCCAAGAAACCGGGCTTGTTCGCCGCTAAGAAGCCCGGCCTGTTCGCCGCTAAGAAGCCCGGCCTGTTCGCCGCCAAGAAGCCCGGCCTGTTCGCCGCCAAGAAACCAGGGCTCTTCGCCGCCAAAAAGCCTGTCATCTAAATCGCCAAGTAGAGATTAGAACACTGGAGAATGAAGAGAGATCGCACAGCGATCTCTCTTTTCTCCTTTGTGCTCAGCCTGCCAACTCACCAAAGCTTTCGCTGAACAAATTCGCGGATGCTCTTTTCCACGTATCCCGCAATGCTCTGGTGAGTGACGTTGATCTTTGCGTCCCCTGACATGCCCGGGCTCAGGGCGCCGCTGGGGTTGGCGATCAGAACCGTAGCCAGGTAATATTTTGGAGCGGCGGTTCCCTCGTACCGTTTCTCGTGCAACAACCCAGCCGCTATGGCTGAAGATGCAGACATAATCGCGGTTACCTGCCCCCGAATGGGTCTGAAGCTGGAATCCAGCTTCAAGGAAACATCCGCGCCTAGCCCCACTCTCTGGATCTGGTACTCCGGAATGAAGATACGCGCCTGGAGAGTTCGGACATCATCGATCTCGGCTAGCTCGGTTCCTTCCTGAACGAAAGAGCCCACCAGGTTCCGGATTCGTGGAGTCACGACAACGCCGGAGATGGGACTAGAAAGCTGCAGGGCTGCCACTTGTTGGTTGACGGAGCGGTAGCGCGCCGATTGGGATAGTCCCTCCTCGCGTGCGTGTGCAACGTCTGCAAAAGCCAATTGAGCCTGACGAGCATCGGCCTCGGCAGTGCGGAGGTCGGACTGGGTTCTGTCCGCATCCCCCTCCAGATTCACGTTCCGCAGACGAAGGAGCGGAGCACCGGCAGCGATGGCTACACCCTCATCGGCGAAAACTTCTGTGACTTGTCCGGGAACGGAAGCGCGGATCACGGCGCGCTGCTCTGGTTCGAGCACAAAGCGTCCGCTAACGGTTTCCCGCCAAACTGGTGCGAAGAGCAGGGGCAGAACGAAAGCCCCGGCCAGAGCTTTGCGCGGCGTGGACCACCATTCGCGGACACTCTGTCTTTTATCTAGATAAAAATCTTGCATAAACCTCCATGTCGAGCGCAGCCGGGAGCGAAAGATCAGCAAGCCCAGCGCAAGAGCCGGCAAGAACGCCCACTGCGGACTGAAGCGGAAACAGATGTTGTAGCAAAGGTCTACCGCCGCGAACAGCACGATGTAGCTGTACAGCCCGGAAAGGACGCAATACCCTACGAATAACCAGCGGCGCTGCCGCCGCAGGTAGGGGACTTCCACGGGCAACCCCAGGAAGTTATGTTTTATCCAGCTGGTAACATATTCAGTCGAATTCTCCTTGAGAGTGGACACGCCGACCAATTCGCCCAGCAGATAATAACCATCGAGCTTCATGAGCGGGTTCAGGTTGAGAAGAATCACCGCCACTCCGGTGATCAGCATGACCTTGTACGCGAAATCGTGAACCGGGCCTCCCGCCGGAGTGCCCCACCAGACGATACTGGCGACGGCGCAAAAAGTAAGCTCTGCCCAGATGCCCGCGATGATGGCTGCCGCCCGAGGCCACTTGCTGCCATACACGTAAAGTTCGGTGATATCGGCGAAGAAAGCCGGCGAAAGATAGACCAGCATGAAGCCCATTCGGTGTACAGCCCCACCAAAGTGTTTGCAGGTCAATCCATGGGCGGTCTCGTGAAAGAAGCTCAGTCCGAAGAACAACAGCCAGAATTCGGCCAGGTCCGCCGCTCCCTTATCGGTGAAGGTGTAGTACTGGAGGGTATCGCGCGATATTTCCTGCCACCCGCCGGCGAAGATGAGCGCCATGATCGCGAAAAGCCCCAGGGTCAGGAAGGTGAACCATTTCGTGTAAATGAAACCGAGGGACTGGTGGAGCCGGGTAAGAAAGTCGTCCGGATCCCAGGCGGAGAAAGTGATTTGCGCCACGTCGAACTTCTTTTTCTGGACGCGCCGCCGGCGCTCCTCCGAGAGTTTCTGGCTCGCGGTGATGTTCAATTCCATGGCGCTCTTGTAGAACAACCCGGATTCGTCGAGCTGACCGGCAAATTCGCGCAACTCTTCTTCGCCATAGACGATACCCGTCTGTTGGGCGTAGAGTTCCGCGATTTCGCGGTAGGAGCGTTCTCCGTCGAACAGGGCTACTACCTTCCACTGTTCTGGAGTAAACCGGAAGACGAAACTGTCGCCCGAAAGCATTGCGACTACAGTTGGAACTCCACCCTCAACTTGCTCGCGCGCGATCAGCTTGGGATGTAGGCGAGGGAAACTTTTGCCGATCCTGCGGGCCGGCAGTTCGGGAAGCGCGACGTTGAGGACTTCGGCGAGGTTCATTGCGGATTCCGCAAGCGGATGTTGGCGGTCATTCCCGGGCGCAGGTTGGCGGACGATCCCTGCAGTTCGGCGGTGACGTCAATGGTGTCGCTCGAGGGATCCACGACCGGACTTACCAGCAAGACTTTGGCTTCGTGGGTTTCGCCGGGAGTCGCCGCCGTAATTACCGTGAGTTCAGTGCCCTTTTGCACGCGGCCCAGATAAGTTTCGGGCAGCGCGAATTTTACGTGCAAGGGGGCGACGGCCGATATCCAGAACAGGCGATCATTCTTTGCCACTTCCTGCCCCACCCGAAGGTAGCGTCGCGCGACCACGCCATCAAATGGGGCTGTGATCCTGGTTTTTTCGAGCTCAAGCTCCAGCGACTTGAGAGTATCTTCCGCGTATTTCATATCCTCCCGTTGGCGCTCGACTTCGAACTCCGTGGCATCGTATTGGTACTTCGTCTTCTCTTCTTCGGACTTGGCGATGATGTTAGCCGCCCACAATTGCTCGGCCCGATCGCGCTCGGCTTGGGCAACTTTTGCGCCCGCCTCCCAGTTCTTCAGATCCGCTTCGGTGCTTCGCGCCTTGGCCGCCGCGGCATCCCGGTCGGCGGTAAGCTGGCGGTCGTCCAGCCGGGCGAGAAGCTGACTCTTTTTCACGAGCGTGCCAGTCTCGACGAGAACCTCTGCCACTACTCCGTCGCGCTGCGCAGCCAAGTCGACTTGGTCTTCCACCACGATCGGTCCGGAAGCGATGTAGTCTGTGGGCGCGGTTTGCGGACTGGTTACCTGCGCGGCGGGCTTTGGAGCGAGCGCAGCCTCGGCAGCAATCGGGGTGTTGGAGCTGCACCCTGACAGCAAAACAGCTATCCCAAACAACGCAAGCAGCACTGAACCGGATTTGTGCATAAGCCGACTCCCTAAGCTCAATTTCTTCTTACCAACCAAACCACGACCATAACTTGCCCCAGAGCCACATCGCTGGACCGCGGAACAACACGTATCCGGCGGGATGCCAGCCGACGGACACCTTGCCCTGTCCCTGCATGCCGGGGCGGATCGACCCGTCCGGATTAGACACATTTATGCGGGCAATGAAGACGCGCTGCTCGGATTCCACTTGGCCTTGTGGGCTGATGACTGCTGCGTCTCCCCGGAAAGTGCGCAGGGGAAAGCTTTCGAGCTTGATGGAAGCGTGTTCACCGCTACGGAGTAGCGTCGCGTCGTCCTCGGGAACGGCAACGTCCACCGTCACGTGAGAAGTGTCAATAATCTGGGCAAAAGTATCGCCTTGCGTAAGGCGGCGGCCGACAGAATTTTGTACCTGCGTTGTGGTGACGACCCCATCAAAGGGAGCCCATATGACGGTGCGATCTAATCGTTCGCGAGCGCGAGCCAGGTCAGCCCGAAGATAGTCAACTTTTGCCCGCTGCTCTCCCGCCAGGGTTCCATCATTCTGTGCTAGCGCGCGGTTCATGGTTTCCGTAGCTTCGGCGTACTTGGCTTGCGCGGCAGCCAAGTCAGCGCGGTAGTTCCAGTCTTCCAGTTCAGCCAGCACCTCGCCCTGCCGCACATGTTCGCCTTCGCGGACGTACACATTCTTCACCACGCCGTCGACGCCAGCCTGTAATTGCGCCGTACGCGCCGAGGCTACGGTCGCGTCTCCGGACACACGCATGGGCAACGGACAAAGAATGAGAAAGAGCACAACGGCGATGGCAAGCGCGATCATCAGCCCGCGCCGCCGTTTCTCCATGGCCAGGAAGCGCTTTTTCTTTTGCAGCAGCGGCGCCAAAAGATCGATGAATGGAACTTCGCGATAGAGCGAGGCGTTGCGCAGGGCGACAGTGGCTTGACCGGCCAGCACTTTAATTATTTCCAGATGAGCCACGGTGAGAAAATCGGGATCGCTGCTCTCGAAGGACAGCACCCCCAGGCGCCCCTGATCGTCAATGAGTGGGAGAGCGTAGAACGCCCGCATTCCTGTAGCCGAGAAATAGTCCGCAAATTTGACCTGAGTTTCGGGGCGGGGGTCGTCAATCTCGTCGTTGTGTTGAGTAATGTGAGTTTCTTCGTTCGAAATCGACGCCCACTCCAGCATTTCTTTCAACCCGGCAACGGCTGGGTCGGCGGGATTGATCTGCGTCACGCCCGAGATAGCTTTCAACTGCAGTGCGCCGCGCTGTTCCAGGGCAATCGCAGCCCGTTCAAAGGGAATGATGGCCTGAGTATGGTTCACGACCGATTGCAGCACGCGGTCGAGGTTTAGCGTGGAAGTAATCTCACCGCTGACCCGCACCAGGGTTTGCAGAATCTCGACCTTGCGCTCCGACTGCAGCAGGCTGGCATTGTGCAGCGCATTACTGGCGGTCTCGCAGATGTTGGTCAGCAGGAACTGATCGTCCTCGTCGAATGGCGCACCGTCCATGCGATTGACCGCTTCGACGACGCCTACCAGAGTTTCATGCTCCATGAGAGCAGCCGCGACGATGGAGAATATCGATTCATCTTCGTGTCCGGCGTTGCGCTTCTGCAGACGTTCGTCCGCTGGATCGTCGATCAGCACGGATTCGCCGTTGTCGGAGACATCTCCCGCAATGCCCTCCCCGGGTTTCTGCACCGTACCCAATTCGACGGTGGGATCGAATCCCTCGCGGCTCACCAGTTCGAGAGCATCGCTGTTGACCATCCAAAGATTGACAGCCTGGACGGCCATCACTTCCTGGAACTTCTTGGCGATGATCACAAGCAACTCATTCATCTCGAGAGTTGAGTTGAAGACCTTCTCGAGGTCATACATCTGGGTTACGCGGCTGATCGAATGCAGACTGGCGTTGCGTTCGTTCTCGTAAGAGCGGGCTGCAGCGATGGCCGGCGAAGCCAGTTCGGCGATGTCTTGCAGCGCCTCCAACATTTCCGTGGGAAACGGCTGCTCGTAGCTGATTAGTTCAATGGCGCCGAAGAGAACCTCATCCATGAAGAGGGGAACGTATGCGAGAGAAGCCACTGTGCGGCGGATATCCAGGTGAGCGTAATCTTCACGCTGTAGATCAGCCCCCTCGAAAACCACCAGGGTTTTACTTTCCGCTACGGTGCCCAGCGTACCGGAAGTAAAGTCCATTGTGCCGCCCACCTGGACGTCACCTGCGAGTGCTTTGTGGGTCCAGGTAGGATAGTCCAGATCCTCCACGATGTACACGACCACTGCCGTGCCCGGCAGCAATTGCGCGACCTGATCGGCGATCAACTGGGCGCGCGGGCCCACCTCGG
This sequence comes from uncultured Acidobacteriota bacterium, assembly GCA_963762385.1. Lineage (GTDB taxonomy): Bacteria > Acidobacteriota > Terriglobia > Terriglobales > Acidobacteriaceae > JABDBE01. The sequence goes on from CAVXKN010000006.1 coordinate 781,042, forward strand.
GACGCGTCAACAAAGCCGCGGCAAATTCCGCCACGGGAACGGCGAATAGAGACCTTCGAGCCGCCATGAACGGCGCTCCTGATTGTGCAGATTCGTCGCGACGCGGATCGACCGCGTTCAGGGGAGGTTGGCCCGTCAAATCGCGGGCGAGGAAGCATCTTAAGCTGCTCGCCCGGACAGGTCAACCTTTAAGTCTTAAGAATCGAAGGTCAACTCCCACTTAGGCCAATAGCAGGTCGCCATCACGGCTGCGCGGGACAGTCGTTGTCATCTTGCGTTCCAGAAACCCGGCGGCATTCGCCTTATCTGTTGTCCGGAACGATGTTGGATGCGGGCCAGTGCGAAGGCTGCGCATTGACGTTGGCCGCGATTGAAACGGGACCGTCGACCGGCTTCACATCCACGTTGTATCCGTCCAGTTCGATGAGTGGCATGTCTCCCTGCAGGTCCTTTGTGGCAGCTTCGATCGAGACCGTGGCGGCTTCTCCGGGAACAAGTGAAATATAGTTGTCCGAGTAAAAGACGGGCAGGACGCGATGTCCGCTCTTTTTCTGATGTAGTTGCAGGTGCGAGAGCAAAGCGACGTGAATGGTGTTGTTGTGCAAGGTTACGGTCAAGACCGTGTTGTCGCCCTCGGTGCGAGCGCTGGCTTCGGCATCAAGCGCGACAGTGGGAAGGTTCGTTAGACCGTCGAACTGATCCTGCGCCACATGCTGCCAATAGAAATTGGTGGAGAGTAGGTTTCCGCTGGCATCCGTGAGATCGAGCTTGATGAAGTAGAGCGGGCTGATGCGTGCGCTCACCACGATCTGCGCGGCCTTGATCGTGCTGCCGCCGGGAACCTGCGCGACAGGGTAACTTTTCTGGGAATCAAGCGTTCCGTCAAAACGATAGATGAGCACCTTGACGTTGAGTGCGTTGAGCGCGTCCGGACGATTGTTGACCACCTCGATGCCGCGGTTTTCTTCGTTGAACTGCACATGAACGGTCTCGGAGGCCTTCTTGGCCGCGTACAGGGCAGAGTTCGGCTCGAGATCGTAGTGGTAGAGCTGCCACACGAAGCTGGGCTGAGCCGGGTGGCTCATCCAGGTGATCACCCCCGTCGTTGTCTTGAACATTTCGGCATTGCGTCCTTCGTACATGGCGCGGAAAGCTTCATACGTAGCCAGCTGGCCTTTTTGGACGAAGTCGGCGAGATTGCGAATGTGCCCGTAGCGCTCCGCCAGCGAAGTTGGAAATTCGTTCCCACGTTGAGCACCCGCCGCCATGTCGTGTTGCGCCCAGTCGTCGTTGATCGTCTCCCAATCTTTCTGCGGCATCATGCCCTGGATGGATTCGATCGTGGGAATAGAGACTGAGCCCGTCTCGGTTTTGAAGCTTTCGTTAAATGCGTAGAAGAAGCGCGGCGAGCGCCAGTAATAAGGTCCGTGCGAAGAAACGCCGCGGCCGTCGGCGGAGTTCGATTGGTAGAGCCGCATTGGATCGAGGCGACTCATCAGCGTCTTCAACGTGTCGTCAAGCTCCTTGGGCGGATAGCCTTCGTTGCGCGCACACCAGACCGCGATCGCTGGATGGTTGCGATAGCGAACTACCTTATCCGTAACGTTGGCGAGGTATGTCGGAATATCGGTCGGGTCGGGACCATCATTTGGGTTAGGCTGAAAGAATTCATCCCACAGCAGGATTCCATACTTGTCTGCCATGTCGTAGAAGTCGGGGCTCGTGCTCTGTCCTACCCAGTTGCGGATGATGTTCAGGTTGGCGAGTGCGTGCATGTGAAACTGAGCGTCCAGCCTTTCTCGCGTTATCCGTTTCAATCCCTCGTCGAGGCCCCAGTTTCCGCCGCGAGCCATGACGCGAACTCCGTTGACGGAAAGCGTAAGGTTCTCCGAGTCGGCAACCTGGTATTCGATCTTGCGAATACCAAACTGGCGAGTCGCGCTGTCCGAAGATTTTTTCCCCACATCAAAGCGCAGCGTTAGCATGTACAAGTTCTGCGGACCGTAGCCGTTCGGCCACCACAGCTTCGGATCGGACAGATGCAGCTCCGGCGTGGCCTTGCTGTCCAGCGCAACCGCTTGCGTGCCGTTCGCTGCAATAGTCAGTGATTGGTGAAAGGTAATCTCATGCTCTTTGGAGTTCTCCAACTGAATGATGCCCGTAAGCATGCCGCTGACTGGCTTCGGCGACTCGTTCTCGATCGTCGCGGAAACCTGAAGATCTGCGCTGTCGTGCGACGCGGATAAATCCGCAGTAACAAATGGATCCTTCACCACGACCGGCCCAGTTGCATCCATCGTCACCGGAAGCCAGATGCCGGTGTCACGATCGCGAACCGCAGGCAACCAGTCCCAACCGATAGTGGAGAGGAAAGTTGGTCCATCGATTGCAGTCTCGCCACCGTTCTTGCCTACGCCAAGCGCAACGGTGTGCTCGTGCGGAACGCCAGGGTGAGGTTGTGGCGAAACCAGCACGGCCAAGATGGCGCGGCGGCCCGGCTTCACCAACTCAGAAATATCGACGTCACTGCGTATGAAGGCGCCGCGTATCGTCCCCGCCTCGCGGCCGTTCACCCAGATCTCCGCGCTGTAGTTGATGCCTGCGAAATGAAGCCAGATATGACGGCCCTTGTAGGCCGCAGGCACGATGAAGCTTGTGCGGTACCAATAGCTGGTTTTGTTCAGGCTCTCAGGAATGGCCCGCATGTTTTCGCCGTACAACGGCTCCGGGTAAACTCCGTCGTTGACCAGCGTGGTAAGCACGGTTCCGGGCACAGTCGCGGCGTACCAACCCTGCGGCTGAAAAGCGGCGGTCGAAACGATCGGAGCCGCAGCCGCGACCTTCGCGGAGTCTTGCATCTGCCAGCCAATAATCGTCTGCGCTGGTAACTGAGCCAGTAAAGATGCAGGAAGCAGGAGCGCAAACAGAGCTACGAGACGAACGAGCATTGGCGGAATTCCCCTCTGGAAGGATTCATGATTCGTGTTCGCATCTGAACAATGACCAGCCGAAATCGCAAACAAGAAAACGTTAGTAGTCTTCGAAACACTTTCAGGCTATTAGTTTTCTGGAACAGTCTACACTTTCAGAAGCATGTGTCGGCACAAGACATGGGCCACTTCGCACCCATGTTTTTACCGAATTCTGCAGATGTCGCGCCTATAATGGGCGTCTGCACTAAGCGAGCATGTCCTCTTCCCGCATCCCGTGGTGGGTTTGGTTGGTTGCAGCGTCTTTCGTCGCCTGCTTCGTGGTGGGCTTTCTCTATTTACCTCTCAAACTTCCGGAGGCAACTGGAATCAACCTGGGTTTTGACAACCGGGCACAGAGCGTGACGCCGGGTAGCCCGGGCGACGCAGCCGGATTCAAGCTGGATGACAGAATCGTCAATGTAGATGGCCGAGCTGTGCAAAACGCACTTGACGCCGCCAGCGCATTGAGCAACACCAGGTTCGACCATCCGGTTTCGATTGTTGTATTGCGCGGGAACCAGGAAGTTCATTTGCAGTTGATTCTCAATCGGACGCTGATGAACGCCTGGACTCCGCAAGAATACCTGGGCTGGTGGGTGGAAGTCGCCGCCAGCCTGGTTCAGTTGCTGCTGGGACTGCTCGTTCTTTTCAAGCGGCCCCGAGACCTCACCGCGGTCGCAGCCGGCATATTCCTATGCAGCCTGGGTACAGGAAATTTTTACTTTACGTCTCCGCATGCAGCGCTGATATGGAGGGACCTGCCATTGGCCATCCAGTGGCTCATCTTCCCGGCGCTAATAATCAGTGTCAATGGCTTACCGGTTGCGCCCATGCTGCTGTTTTCGCTTACATTCCCCAAGCCGATCCTGAATCGCCGATGGGCTTGGATGATGTTACTGGTGCTCGGCCTCCCTCTGGTGGGCATTGCAGCTACTCTCGATTACACACTATTGTTCGCCCCAAACCGCTCTCTGGGCGCCTTCCCGGCCTGGCTGGGCGCAACCATTGCGATCGATGCTCTGCTCACTTTTCTGAGTCCCATCGTCATCTTGGCAGTGAATTATTTCAGGCTCCGGGAGGTGAATGAAAAACGCCGGATACGGCTGGTTGTGTTTGGCTTGTTGCTCTTCTTGGCGAATTTGCTTGCGTCTTTTCTGTTCTCCTTCTCGCAAAAAACGCTTTGGCTTTCCAGGATTACCACGTCGCCGCTTGTGTTTGGGCTGGCGCAAGTTCCTTTCACAATTTGTGTGGCCTACGCGGTTCTGAAGCAGCGGCTGTTCCAGGTAAGTTTCATCGTCCGCCAGAGCTTGCAATACGCTGTGGCGCGCGGGGTTCTGCTTGTCCCCATCCCGATCCTGGCAGGAATCCTCATCTTCGATTTGGTTGTGCACAAAGATCAGCCGCTCGGAGTCTTGCTCTCCAGGCACGGCTGGGCCTATGGAGTGATGGGAGTAGCTGGATTTATTGCGCACAAGAAGCAGAAGCAATGGATGGAGGTGCTGGACCGCCGATTTTATCGCGAGCACTACAACGCACAGCACCTGCTCCGTCAGACCATGGACGAAATTCGCGCCTCCTCCAACCTTGCAGAGGTCGCGCCTAAGGCGGTTGCCCGAATAGAGCAGGCGCTGCATCCCGAGTTTGTCGCAATCCTCATGCGCGAGGCTACGGAGCCACTATATCGTTGCATCGCTTCTGCGCCGCCGGAAGTCTATCCCCGTGGACTGAGCGCCGATAGCAAGCTCATGGCGGCGTTTCGCCTTTTTGCCAAGCCCTTACAGATATCGCTGGCCGAAAGCGGATGGCTCAAGCAGCAGCTTCCTTCAGAAGATACGAACTTCCTGCGAGACGCGCGCATCGACTTGATGGTACCCATCGCGATTGCAGCTCACAGTCGCGAGGCGCTTATGGTTTTGGGCCCGAAAAAATCCGAGGAGCCCTATGGCACTGAAGATCAGGAATTGCTCTCTGGGATTGGCAGCGCGCTGGCCTTGCTCCTGGAGCGTCCGGTTACAAGTGCGCTCGGCGGATTTGAAGAGTGTCCGCGTTGCGGTTTGTGCTACGAGAGCGGCATGGGCCACTGTGCCAGTGAAGGCGCGCAACTTACACGAACGTCTTTTAAGCGGCTGCTGACTTCGCGCTACCGCTTGGAGCAAAGGCTGGGCCGGGGCGGAATGGGCACGGTTTACAAGGCCACGGATACATCCCTGGAACGCGCCGTTGCGGTCAAGTTGATACGGGAGGATCTTGTCTCCAGCAGCGACGCGGCCGAACGCTTCCGTCGCGAAGCCAAGGCGGCAGCGGCCTTCGCGCATCCCAACCTGGTTATCGTGCACGACTTTGGCGTGGATTCGGATACACGCGTGTTCTTGGTGATGGAGTTACTTCAAGGCTTTACCTTACGGCAACGATTCGAGCAGCAAAAGAAACTGGCGCCTCAGCAAGTCATGCGGATTCTTGGAGGCGTGTGCGCTGGTCTTCAAGCTGCACACGAAAACGGCTTAATCCATCGCGATCTGAAGCCCGAGAACATTTTCCTGGCTCAAAGCAGCGAGGGTGAAGTGGCCAAGATCCTGGACTTCGGTCTGGCAAAGTTTCTGGCTTCTCCAGTCGATTCGGCCGCGGCCACGATTGACACACTCCCGGGCGTCCTGATGGGCACGCCACAATATATGTCGCCGGACCAACTCAACGGTGAAGTCGCATCTGCCGCGTGGGACATTTGGGCGCTGGCCGTGATTACTTACGAGATGTTAACCGGGGCCCATCCTTTTCCTGCAACCTCCGTGGGCCAGATGCACCATTCCATTGTCTACGGCCGGTTCACCCCGCTTGCCACACACTTGCCCGATGCACCTGCTGAGTGGCGGCAGTTTTTCGAACTTGCCCTAAGCCCCAAAACCGCTGTGCGGCCACAGTCGGCGAAAGAATTCTTTTCCACCCTAGGAAAGACGTTCGCCTTTGTGGAAAAGAGCACGTCGTAGTATGCCAAACCCCGGGATCTAGTCACGCCCACATAGGACTCCAGGGCTCACGATGGAACATATTTTCCTTTTCTCGTAGAAAAGCTCTTGCAGTGTCGCCTACGTCGTTAGTTACCGTCGTACGCAAAAAGTAACGTTCAAAGTAACTTTATTGATCAAAGAACCTTGGCACGAGAGCCGCTTCCGCGAGTTCGCGAATGTGCTAAGTCCTCCCGTCTCTAGCATTCTCTGGCTGCAGGTGAAATAGAGCGGCACAATCGCGCGGTCCCGTGGCGCCAGCTATACCTTGGCACCGCGATTGCGCTATAGGCAGCACCTCCCCGGCATACCTCCATGACAAGAATCAGTCGGTGCGGCTTTTGTAGGGCTTGGTTTTTTTACGGTACCGTGCCCGCGAACGCCACCCTCTCGACTAACAGAAGCATCCCGGCCTGCCAAATCCCAACAGGAGAACCATCTTTCATGAAGAGCGTCACTGCGCTGCTTCTCATCCTTGCTCTGGCCAGTGCAGCCATGGGCGCGGAACTGCCATCGTCCCCGCGTCCCGTGGAGCACGATCCTGGCACGTGGGCAATCACAACTGGATTCGCTTCCGCAATCACCGGCACATTCACGAAGCCGTGGATCGGTCTCGCCGCGGGCGTGACCATCGGACTCGCGGCCAACTTGCAAAACAGCAACCATGCCCGGCAAAACATGGTAGGCGGCATCGCGGGTGCGGTCGGCGGCTATCTGCTCATTAAGACTTTCAAGCGCGATTGGCATCGCAAGAAATAAATTCCCAACTCCCGCGTTTCGATCCTCGGGCAGATCAGACGATTCTCTCCGCTGGACCAATGAATAGTTGTAAAGGATCTGCCATCCACACCCAGTGAACCTCTCGAACGAACTGACTGCGCCTAACGCAAGCAGCAAATGCTCTGCTCGTGCAAAGATAGAATTGGGGTGCCGGAAAAGCGCGAGCACATGGAAACGTCAACTCTTCGGAGAGTATTTAAGGCATTTCAATATCGGGATTTCCGTTTGATGTGGTTCGGTGCCTGCACGTCCAGTATCGGCACCTGGATGCAGATTGTGGCGCAAGGCTGGCTGATCTATCGGCTAAGCCATTCCGCGTTCTTCCTCGCGTTGGATCAGTTTCTGGCCGGCATTCCTATCTTTCTCTTCTCGCTGATCGGCGGCGTGGTGGCGGACCGGGCCGAACGACGGAAAATCCTGCTCGGCTCCCAGTACGTACAGATGGCCTGCGCAACGGTGCTCACCGTGCTAGTGGCGACCGGCCGAATCCACGTGTGGCATATGCTCTGCCTCTCATTCGTTTCCGGATTGGCGCAGGCCTTCGGCGGGCCTGCGTATTCGGCGCTGATTCCTTCTCTCGTCGACAGGGAGGATATGCCGAATGCCATTGCGCTGAATTCCATCCAGTTCAACATGGCGATAACCATTGGTCCCGCGCTGGCCGGACAAGCGTTGGCGAAATTGGGCGAGCCGTGGTGCTTTGGACTGAATGCGCTTTCTTTCCTCGCCCCGGTCATTTCCCTCTCCATGATTAGGGCCCGATACTTGCCGGAGAAAACCACCGAGTCGCTCTTCGGCAGCCTTAAGCAAGGCATCAAGTTCGTTCGCAAGCAGGGCTCCATGGAGGCGCTTATCGTTTTGGCGTTCTGCATGACGGCTTTGAGCATGCCGATGCGCACCTACATTCCGGTGTTTGTGAAAGACGTTTTCCATCGCGGTCCGGAAACTTACGGCAACCTGCTTTCTCTGATGGGAATCGGCTCGATCTTTGGCTCTCTGACGGTTGCGGGGATGGGCAACATACGCAACAAAGGACGCGTTGCCCTGGCTACGCTCATCAGTCTGGGCGCGGGGATTACTGGATTTTCGTTCTCTCGATCGCTGCCGCTGAGCTATACCATGCTGGTGCTCGTGGGCGCTTCGATGATGACGGTATTTGCTACCGTGACCTCGCTGGTGCAGTTGATTACCACCAACGAAATGCGTGGCCGAATAATGAGCGTTTACAACTGCGCGTTCCGCGGGGGCATGCCAATGGGAAACTTGTTGTCGGGATGGCTCGTTCCCATGTTTACCGCCCCGGTGGTGCTTGGCGTGAACGGGCTCGTCCTGATTCTGATGGCTCTATATTTTCTGCTGGTACAACGGCGAGTGGCCGCGCTTTAGCGCATGTTTCCGAGCATCCCGTGGGATCGTCCACCGGCACTCGCACTTATTCCGTCGCGTGCGACGAATCGTTGCTGAATCGATCAGGGCGTGTCGCATAAGGAGTGTCAACGACGCGGAGCGCGACGTTCAGCCGTGGCTCGGATAACGCATGCCTGCCAGCACGCCTCGCATATAAGCAAAGCTGGCGATCACGCCTGGCATCGGATCGTCGGGATGAACCTCATATTCCAGATCGACGAAGCCCTGGTACTTTGTTGCGATAAGGGCTTCGAACATCTTGCGCACTGGCATTATGCCGTCTCCTACCGCGACCTGACTCTCTTTGCTGTCGAAGTTCGTGAGGTCCTTCATGTGCACATTAAACAGCCGCGGGCCGGCTTCCTGGATGGCCTGAACCACGTCCGTGCCGGCGCGAACCGTGTGCCCGACGTCGATGCAACACCCCATGCGCGGATCCATCCCCTTCACCGCCTTCAATACATCCAGTGGCGAACGCCACAACTTATCCTCGGGGCCGTGATTGTGAATTGCGATGTGGATGTCGTATTCCTTTACGAACTTCTCAATTCGCGGCAGAGTTTCCGGAGCGGGATCGCCGGCGACAATGACGCCAATCCCCGCTTGCTTGCAGTATTCGAACTTGGCGCGGATGTCGGCATCTTCATCTTTCGCGAAATAGATGGCCCCAGCAGTGTGGAGCTTGATGCCCGCCGCTGCATAATCGGCGAGCGCAGCCGACTCCTCCTTCGAATCCATCGGGAGGTGATCTTTGACATCCTTCGCGTTCAACGCGGATACGTTCAGCTGCTTCATGAAGCCGATCAGTTGAGCGCGGTTGAAGTTACGGAACGTGTAGCTGGCCAGACCCAGACGAATCGGTTCGTGGCTTGAAGGCGACTCTTGGGCAAGCGCGAAGACATTGCTCGGAGCAGCGAACGCTGCCGCAACAAGTGCGGCGGAGCGAACGAAGTCGCGACGCGAGAAAATGTTTTTCCTAGACATGCGGCGCCCAGCCTTTCTCGTACTCGCGCCCCCACATCTTCATCGCTTCCGAGTCGTTCTGGATATGTCCATTTCTTGTGTCGAGATGAAGTTCGCGGTTAACTTCCCACGCGATGTTGGAGAGCTCGAGCATCGTAACCGCGATGTTGCCGTCAGACACAGGAGCGTTCAGCTTTTCGCCTTTGCGTATTGCCGCAATGAAGTTCGCGAAGTGCGTGTCGGTCATGGAATCGCGGCCGATGAGGTCCGACGATGAACTCGTGCTGCCAGCCTTCAATTCGTTAGTCTTATTCCCTTTGAGATCGTAAATCTCATAGCCATCGCGGTCGACCAGCACCGTGCCCGTCGTTCCCATGATGGTCGACCCGCGATCGCGGCCGTAAAATTTCATCCCCTGACAGCTCTTCCCTTCCCACGAAATCATCTTGTCTTCATACTCGAAACTCGTAATCAAAGTGTCGTAAAACTGCCAGTCGTCTTTGAACTGATATCGGCCGCCTGACGCCGTAACTCGCTGCGGATAGTCCACGCCAAGCGCCCAGCGGCACACATCGACTTCATGCGTGCCGTTGTTCAGCGTTTCTCCGGTGCCATAAATTCGGAACCAGTGCCAGTTATAAGGATGGACATTGTCCTTATACGGCCGACGCGGGGCCGGGCCCTGCCACAAATCCCACTCCAGCTGCGGCGGTACGGGCACTTCTTTTCCGGTGCCAATCGACTTCCTCACATTGCTGTACCAGGCTTTCGCGAAGTAGGGCCTGCCGATAATTCCGTCGTGAATCTTTTCGACAACTTCTATGGTGTGCGGTGAAGAGCGCTGCTGCGTGCCCATCTGCACCAGCTTTCGATACTTCTGCTGCGCCTGGATCAGCATCTCGCCCTCAGCCGGATTGTGGCTGCACGGCTTTTCCACATAGACGTGCTTGCCCGCTTGCAACCCGGCGATGGCCATCGGCGCATGCCAATGGTCGGGAGTGGCAATGGTGATGGCGTCCACATCTTTCTGCTCGAGAATCTTGCGAAAGTCTGCCTCCGCCACCGCGGCATCGCCCATCTCGCGTTGCACGGCGTCGGCGAACTTCTTGAGAATGTGGCTGTCCACATCGCAAACATATGCGATGCGGGCCGCGCTCCGGTTCGCCTTGAGCGATGCGAGATGAGCGTAGCCACGGCCATTCAGACCGATCACGGCAAAGTTGAGCCGGTCATTTGAACCGAGAATCTGTCCATAGCTCTTGGCCGTCGTTGCAATAGCCAGCCCCGCCGCGCTGACTGCAAGTGAATCGAGAAACTCACGTCGTGTAACCGTCATTTTCTTCCTCAAAAGAGCGGACATCGCCGCTCTATTACCAGCTCAGCAGATTGGCTAAGATCAGCAGGAAATTCCGGCTTTCTTCAGTGCCTTCTTGAGTCCGTCCATGCTAATCCGCGTGGACGCTTCGGGCGTGCCTGCGCCGTGCCAGTGGGTCTCAAGGCTCAGGCCATAGTGAAACCCGTCGTGCTGCAAAGCCCGAAGTTGCCCGACCCAATCGACATTGCCACCGCCGACCGGAGCCCAATCGTATTTGTGACCCGGCTTGCTCACCACGTCTTTGCAGTGGCAGTGCCCGATGCGTTCTTTAGGCAGTAGCTTATACCCGACCGGATAAGGCACGCTTTCGAGGGCAGCGGCGTTGCCCGGATCCCAGTTCAGCATGAAGTTTTTGTTTGGAATCGCCTTCAGCACGGCAGCTGACTCTTCGCCCGTAGCAGTATTGCAGGACATCTCATTTTCGAGCAGCAGGATAATATTGTCCTCGGCGCAGCGCTCCGCGGCCTGCTGCAATTTGGCATTAATTGCCGCCCGGTACGGCTTCGGATCGTCCAACCGCCAGTAGTCGAAACAGCGAATCCTATCGGTATCGAAAGACTTGGCCAGCGAGACGCACCGCTCGAGCAGCTTATCCTGTGCGCTGGCATCGTAGTCCGCGTGGAACTGATCGCGGGTTTGGCTCTGCGATGAGCGTGGGGCCCCAGGCCAGTCTGTCTTGAACAGCGGGCTGGCGATATCCGTGACTCGCAGTTTGTGTTGCTCGAGGATCTTCCGTGCGTCTTCAACTTGCTTTGCGTCGAGCTCGGTTACATTCTTATCCCACATCGAGCGCAGCTCGATCCAGCGCAGCCCAAAGTCGGCGGACACGACCTGACATGCCTTCTCGAAATCCTGTGTGATCTCGTCGTTGATCACCGCTAGCCGGAACGGGCATGCGCCGGTTTCCACCGCCAACGAATCTACGGAGAATGCCATGGCTTTTCTAACCTGCGACGACATCGCCATTCCGAGTCCTGCCAGTCCTAAGCCTTTGAGCACCGTGCGTCGTGTATGTCCCATGCCCCCTACCTCCCATTATTCAGACGATCGTTCGCAGGCATCCTTCTCACTCGGCGACCTGGTCTTTCTTCCACCGCGTTATTGGTTGACGCCGCTGGCCAGAAATCCTCCATCGACGACCAGAGTCTGACCAGTAACAAAGGAAGCGGCATCGGACGAAAGATAGACGGCAGCTCCAACGAGTTCTTCGGTCTTGCCGAACCGGCCAATCGGGGTCCGCGTCAGCAGTTCCTCTCCGCGCGGCGTGTTGTCGAGAAGGTCTGCATTCAGAGCTGTACGGAACACGCCCGGCACGATCGCGTTTACCAGGACGCCCTTCTTCGACCACTCCACGGAGAGCGAGCGTGTAAGCGAGACAACGCCCGCTTTGCTGGCCGCGTAGGCCGCGACTTCATTGAACCCAACGAAGCTGCTCAGGGATGCGATGTTCACAATGCGCCCGTAGCCGCGCTCCAGCATGTGCCTCCCGAAGATTTGGCAAGCGCGCATCGTCCCAGTAAGGTTTGTGTCTACGATGTCGGTCCATTGCTCTTCCGGCATGCTGATTGTGGGCATGCGCTTGATTATGCCGGCGCAGTTGATAAGGATGTCGACTTTGCCGAAGCGCTGGAGTGAGGCTGAGAGTAGGTGCTCGAGCGAAGGGCGGTTGCGCACATCCGCGCGGACACGAAGGGTTTGGCGTCCTCGTCGCTCGATCTCAGCCGCGGTTTCGTCGACTTGTTCCTGGCGACGTGCGGAAGCGACGACGTCAGCTCCGGCATCCGCGAGGCCGAGGCTCAGAGTGCGTCCGATCCCGGATGTTCCTCCGATTACAACTGCGGTCTTGCCTTCGAGGCTAAAGATATCGGTAGTCATAATTTCATCGCTACAGTTTACGGCCGCAGTCCCGTGGTTCTATGCGCTGAATTCCACCTTCTTTAATCCGGGAGCGAGCAGATATAGAACGACCAGAGCCATCAGATAAGCGCTCGACGCGATGCCGAAAAGGCTCGCATAGCTGTGCGTCAATTGCAGAATGTGGCCAGCGAAGAACGCAAAAAGCGCGCTGCCGACTGAGCCAACCATGCCTCCGATGCCGACGACCGAGCCTACCGCGCTGCGCGGAAACATATCCGAGGATGTGGTAAAGAGATTGGCTGACCAGCCCTGGTGCGCGCCTACGGCGATGCTGATCAGTGCAATGGCCCCCCACAGAGACTTGACACTAGTGGCGGTGTAGATGGGAACGACCAGAGAAGCGCAAACGAGCATCGCCGCAAGCCGGGCGTAGTTGGGCGAAAGTCCGAGGCGCCGGAAAGGCGCCGGCAACCAACCTCCGCCGATACTGCCAACAGCCGACACGTTGTAGACGATGATAAGTGGCAGCCCAAGATGCGAAAGGTTCAGATTGAATTTCGCGCTAAAGTAAGACGGCAGCCAGAACAGATAGAACCACCAGATTGGATCGGTAAGGAACTTCGCGAGCGAATACGCCCAGGTCTGGCGGCACCCTAGCAACCGTCGCCATGGCATGGACGGGCCTAAGTCCACAGCCGCGTCCTGATAGATGTGCTGCAGTTCCTCGGCTGTGAGCCCGGGATGATCGGCGGCCCTGCGGTAATAACGGAACCACCACAAAATCCAAAGCACGCTGAAAAGGCCAGTTGTCAAGAAGGCCATGTGCCAGCCCCAGCGCAGCGTCACCCAGGGCACGATGGCGGGAGCCAGGATGGCTCCTACGTTTGATCCCGAGTTGAAGATGCCCGTCGCCAGCGAACGTTCTTTCGGCGGAAACCATTCAGCCACAGTCTTGATGGCAGCGGGGAAGTTGCCGGATTCGCCCAGTCCGAGAAAGAAGCGGGCGAAGCCGAACTCCAGCACAGTGTTGGCCAGCGCGTGGCCCATCGCCGAGAGGCTCCAGACCGCCATCACCAACATGTAGCCGATGCGCGTGCCCAGCTTGTCGATTAGCCGGCCGGCGGCGAGCAGACCAATCCCGTAAGCAATCTGGAATGCGTCCACAATGTAGGCGTAACTCACCTCCGTCATGCCAATGCTGTGCTCGAGCGTGGGCTTGAGAATCGCGATCACCTGGCGATCCATGTAATTGATCGAAGTGGCGGCGAATAGCAAGGCGCAGATCGTCCAGCGCACGCGTCCAAGACGAATGTTGGTCGCCAATCCGGGAGACGAGTCGCCTTCCCGCTGGCTGTTGAAAACCGTCGGATCTGCCAAGCCACGCTCCTAAAGACGATATGCCTTTTTCACCAATCGATAGGCGAGATCGTGCGCTACTTCCAAAGCTTCTTCTTCCTCAAGCCGATGCTCTGCGACCAGCTTCGCCAGGAACGCGCAATCCATGCGACGCGCCATATCGTGCCGCGCTGGAATCGAAAGGAAGGCACGGGTATCGTCATTGAACCCCACCGTGTTGTAGAAGCCCGCCGTCTCCGTCACCTGCTCGCGGAAACGCGTCATTCCCTCCGGACTGTCGTGAAACCACCACGGCGGCCCCAACAGCAGGCACGGATAGTGACCGGCCAGCGGAGCCAGTTCCCGGCTGTAGGCAGACTCGTCGAGAGTGAAAAGAATGATCACGAGATCGCGCTCGTTGCCGAACTGATCGAGCAAAGGACGAAGCGCGTCGACGTAATTCGTTGGCGTTGGAATGTCCGCGCCCAGGTCGCGGCCGTATCGTTCGAAGATCTTGCGGTTGTGGTTGCGCGCGCTGCCGGGATGAATCTGCATGACCAGTCCGTCTTCGAGGCTCATCTGCGCCATTTCTGTCAGCATCTGGGCACGAAAAAGTTCTCGTTGCTGGGCATCGGTGGCACCAGCGACTACCCGACGAAAAAGTTCCGCGGCTTCAGCTGGCGGGAGGTTCGCAGTTCGCGCGGTGGGATGCCCGTGATCGGTTGCGACGCAGCCCAGTTCGCGAAAGCGGACGCGCGTCTCTCGGAGCGCGTTCAGGTAGCCTGCCCATGTAGAAGTATCTTCCCCGGTCTTCTCGCCGAGCCTCGAAATGTTTTCGACGAAAGCGGCAAAGTCGGGATCGACAACCGGGTCGGGCCGGAAGGTTGGCAGAATCCTCGCTTTCCACTTCGATTCGCGGATCGCCTTGTGATCGGCCAGTGAATCGAGCGGAGAATCCGTAGTCGCCAGCACTTCCAAATTGAAACGCTGGTAAAGATTGCGTGGCAGGAACTCCGGCGTCAGCAGCTTTTCCGAGATTGTGTCGAAGTAAAGGTCAGCCGTCTTTTCCGACAGTCGCTGCGCAAATCCGAAAAGTTCCTGGAAGGCGAAGTCCAGCCACGTGCGCGTCGGCGTTCCGCGGAAAAGATAATAATGAGTGGCGAAGATGCGCCAGACTTTTCGCGCATCCTCTAGCTCCGGCCGCCCAATCTCGAGATCAGCCAGCGAAATGCCCTGGCTGTAGAGCATTCGAACGATGTAGTGATCGGGCTGCACGAGAAGCTGGGCCGGATCGGGAAAAGGCTGGTTCCCCGCAAACCATGCTGCCTGCGTGTGTCCGTGCGGACTGATGATGGGTAAAGCCCGCACATGCTCGTAGAGTATCTGGGCGAGTTTCCGCGTGCTGGGCTCGGATGGAAACAGACGATCGGGATGGATCAGCATAACTCTGACGCCGCGATACTGCTTCGCGTCGGCGAACGGCGATGCAGAAGCAGCACTGCGATCTCGCCACTAGCATACACGCCGTTGTTATTTCTGATGAAGATGCCGAACCGCTGATTGATTCACGATCTCGACTTCTACGCCATCAACGTGTGCCACCCAACTGTGGAGTCTTCGCTCAGCGATCTCAATGGCGAAGCAAGTCTGCATAGCGAGGAAGCAAGAGATTCGTTGCGGCCGCCAGCCCGAGCGCGGCTGCGAGGAGTAGCAGCAAAGAGGCATAGGAGCCGGTCGCATCAAAAGCGCGCCCGAGCATCACCGGCCCGATGGCTCCCGCTGCGGCATAGAACGTCCAGGTGAGACCATAGAGAGTGGAAAAAGCGCGCAGCCCAAAATAACGCGTTAGCAGGTAAGGCGTAATGGCGGCTTCGCCTCCGGCGCCGATGCCGATGAGCGCCGCGGCGAGGCAACCTTCCGGGAAACTGCTCGCCCGAGCAGCAGAAAAACGCCTAGCGCAGTAATGAGGTTTATTGCAAACGCCACCCGTGGTCCGAAGAATCGGTCTAGCAGCCATCCCACTACGATCCTGCCAAGCAGACTTGATCCGCCAAGTACGGACGCGCACAGGGCCGCATTTCCGGCGGTGAGGCCTCGATCCGTCAACAACGCGGAGAGGTGTGTGATCGCCCCGTTCATGCTGATCGAACTCACGAAGAGGATGGCGGTAATAATCCAGGACGCAAAAGAGCGCAAGCCTTGCTGCCACGTCATTCCCGAATGGCCGACCGGAGCGGAATCGCGCCCGACTACGTCGCGCTCGCGGATGTAGCGCCAACTGAGGGGCAAGCCGAGTAACAATGCAAGGCCACCGAGTGACGCGTAGGATGCGCGCCAGCCCGACCGGCTGATGATGGCTTGGGCGACGACGGGTAAAATCATGGCGCCCAAACCCGCTCCCACCATCACAAAGGCCAAAGCCGTTCCCAAACGTCGCTGAAACCAGGTGGAAATCGATCGCGAATAAGCCAGATGAGCTGCGCCGTTCCCAACCACACCGAGCACGAGGCAAGTCAGGTAGAACTGCCACAATCCGAAACGCAACAGCGACAACGAGGCAATCGCACAGCCGAATACTGTCATGCACGGAAGAATGATGCGGCGAGGTCCGAAGCGATCGATCCATCGGCCCAGCAATGGGGAGACGAAGCCCAGCGTGACCGCGGCGATGGCAAAGCCGCTCGAGATGGCTTCGCGACTCCAGCCGAATTCCGCAGCCAGCGGCTTCACAAAAACGGAGAAGGTATAGACGAATAGCGAGCCGAATCCCGCCATCACGCCCAGACACGCCGCTAACACTACACGCCAGCCGTAATAGCCGAGATCGAATTCAGTAAGGTCGGGCGTTCTATTTGTGCTTTGAGAGTGAGGGGCCAAGTTCACGCGTTCCTTCTAATGCCAAACACGCCCCAACGGTTTTGGCAGGAGTCGCATGGTACGCGGATCGCCCGACGGCCATCTCTAGTCTTTTTCTACTATTGCCGCGATTCAGCGATCGCAAGTAAGTTTCCGCATTCTGCTGATTAACTCTTTGCCACTCGATGTGGAACAGACGGGCAGCGGATACGCATAGTGGATTAAGCTTCTCCGCTCGTCGACATGATCAGCCTTACCCAAAATCTCGCAGCCATCGTTGCCCCGTTGTACGTCGACATTCACACAACAGTCGAATCGCAGCTAGTTCTTTCCTCGCGCCAATCCCCCTAGCGTGTCAGGTTGGATCATGATCACATCCTGGCCTTTGGTCTTTCCTGTGATGATGGCTTTGTTCGGGATGGTCTCGTAGGCGTAGCCAGTCAGGATGCCGGTCACATCGTCATATTGCCGCTGGTGGCCAAGGGTGACGCTGACTCTAGCCCAGCCGTAGTGAATTTTGCCGTGAATGACGAACTTTAGTCCCAAGTATCGATTCGTGACGCCCTTACCCTTGCCGACCCACGGGCCTACGTCGGAATGCTGGCTGGTGTGAAGACGGTTGAAAAGCTCCACTGCCATAAATGGGTGCTGAACGGGGAATTTGCTTTTTGGTCCGATTCGGGCGCCTGCGGGCAAAGCGGAGGCAGCGGAAAAAAAATAGCTGCTGCGACTAAACCGTCGCCCGGCGACCGCGTTGTTGACGTTGCGATATCCGGATGCGTCGAGCCCTACCTCTGAATACGAGCCCCTGTAATACATCGTGCGCAGTACAAAATCCTTGATGCCGTCGTGGTTGAGATCAATGTATAGAGGAACGCGTGCGCGCGTCACTTGATGCGTTTCGGTATAGACAACTTTCGCCTCGGAAGCCCTGGCCAGCGCCAGCACACTCACTCCCGCCGCACTCGCTGCCAGAGCATAGGAATTTAGTTGCTGGCGGGTTGACCTGGAGAGAGCACTCGGTTTGCGGGGCCGGGGAGAGCTGGTCATGAATCTTCCTCCGAAAAGGCGTTTGATTGTCCATCTTGCTGAATCAACGGGCAACGCCGCTGAATTGTTGAAGTCTAATAGCAGTAACCGCCTGAATTGTTAAGAAACGATTAAATTTCAACGGGTTATGACCCGCATCAATGTTTTTAATTGGTCTTTTGGGGTCCTATGGAATCTAATACCAAGATGAGTGAGAAACCCGTTAAACGTTATATCTTTGCTAGTGATTTCGACCAGACGTTGACCTTCAACGATTCCGGCTATGTGCTGAGCGAATTGGTCGGCATTCCGACTGCGGAGTTCGAGCGCAAGGCCCAGGGGATGGCGAAGCTCAACCTGGTCCAGCAAGGCGCAGAGCTCGCCTACCTGCTTCTGCATGATCCCGAGTTTCAGACCAAAGTTCGCAAAGAGCATTTATTCAAGGTGGGGAAAGCGATTCGGCTGAAGGAAAACATCTCGCTGCTGTATCAAATTCTGGAGAGCGGAATTGAAGGTTATCATTTTGATTTTTATGTCCTGTCAGCGGCTCCGGTCGAAGTGATTCAGTCCGCGCTGGAGGGACTCGTCCCGCGCAATCATATCTATGGGACCGAGTTCCGCTACAGCGATGCAGGCCAGATCGAATCCATTACTCGCGCCACCGCCGGCTACGGCAAAGTGGCCGTGCTCGATCAGTTACAGAGCGACCGGCAGGTTGGGCCGGACCACATAATCTATACGGGAGACGGCAGTTCGGATCTGCACGTCATGCTGCACGTGAACGTTCGCGACGGCTTCACCATCGCGGTCTCCGAGGCCAAGCACGTTTCCCAGGTAGCGAAAAGAACCATCCTCAGCAACAATGCGCTGGCCGTGCTGGCTCCTATCTTGGAAGACGTCGTGGGCTGGGAGCGGCCGCGCATCCGTCAATTCTTCGAGTCCTACGGGATGCTGATTCAGGAGTGGGACCGAGTCCGCACCGACTGGCTCACCCTGCGTTCGGATGGAAGCGACTGGCAGGCGGCGGGCGCAAGCTCGAGCTAATGTAGGCGCGGGCGTCCTCGCCGGTGCTAGCCTCGGCGGAAAATCGTCAGCGTTCGTCGTTGCTCAGTTCATCGTTGATCAGTTCATCGTTGATCAGCTCAGCGTTGATCGTTTGTCATTTGTGATTGCACCATGCTGCGTGATAAAAACCTTGTCTCGCTCTCGCGCCAGCATCAACATGCGCTGGCTCTGTGCGTACGCCTTGATCGGGCGATGCGGGCGGGGGAAATTGATGTAGAGGCGTGGCAGGCGGAGATCCAACAGCAATTTGAAAGCGAGATCCGAATACACTTCGCGGCAGAAGAGAAAGAACTGTTTCCGGCTGCGGCGCAGTTTCCCGAGCTGCAGTCGTTGGTTGACGAACTTCTCGCCGAACATGTTTTTCTGCGCGATTGTTTTTCACGCGCTGCCGCGCGCAATCTTGACCCGCTCGGCCTGGGAGACCTCGGAGAGAAACTCGCGCAGCACATCCGCAAAGAAGAGCGCCAGCTTTTCGAGGGAATGCAGAAAGTCATGAGCTCGCAAGAACTCAACTCGTTGGGTGCGGCATTGGACGAAGCGTTGAAGAACGCGGCGAAAGCCTGCGCTCTTCCGAATGAGGCCACGCGCATCGGCCACAGCGCTAAACTCGAGCCTTGAATCCAGAATCCTGTTGATCTCATCTAGCAGCTATGAGTCAGCAAGGCAGTGTTTTTCCCCTGGCGGATTATTCAGAGGCAATCGGCCAGCCCTCGGAAGCAAGAACGTTTAGCGATTCGGATTTGCTCGATGCGTACTCGCAGGCGGTCGTCGGCGCGGCGGAAGCGATCAGCCCGGCAGTCGTCAAGATTGATGTTGCGCAGGCGGCCCGAAGCCGTTCGGGCGAACCTCGCGAGCGTCAAGGCGGAGGCTCGGGATTTGTGTTCACGCCCGACGGCCTGGTGCTGACCAATAGCCACGTGGTGCACGGCTCGACACGTATTGATGTTTCGCTTCCCGATGGACAGCGCTTCCCTGCCCACATTCTCGGCGACGATCCCGCCACCGATCTGGCGGTGATCCGCATCGGTCTGCCCAGCAATGACGCTCCGCATCTCGTAGCCGCGCCTCTGGGAGACTCGCAGCGGCTTCGCGTTGGCCAGTTGGCGATTGCCATCGGCAATCCGTATGGCTTTCAGTACACGGTGACCGCTGGCGTGGTCAGCGCGTTGGGACGTTCGCTGCGCTCCTACTCCGGACGGCTGATCGAAGATGTGATTCAAACCGACGCGTCGCTCAACCCGGGCAATTCCGGCGGTCCACTGGTGACCTCCGACGGTCGCGTGGTGGGCGTGAATACGGCGACGATTATGGGGGCGCAGGGACTCTGCTTTCGCCATCGGGATCAATACCGCGAAGTTCGTTGCGGGACGGTTGCTGCGCGACGGCAGAATCCGCCGCAGCTACATCGGCGTCGAGGCGCAGACGGTGCCGCTGCTTCGCCGCGTGGTGCGCTTCTACGATCTTCCTAGCGAAAGCGGCGTGATCGTGGCATCGGTCACGAATGGCAGTCCGGCGCAGAAGGCCGGATTGCGCGAAGGCGACGTGATCGTCGCTATGGATGGCAAGCCGGTCGCGGGCGTAGACGATTTGCATCGCTTGTTGACCGATGCGCGCGTGGGAGCAAGCAGCGCGCTGACAGTTCTGCGGCACACGGAGAAGCTAGAGCTGAACGTTGTGCCAGAAGAAATGCGCGAGCAATAAACGTGTGGTGCGGGCGTTGCGGCACGATGAAACCATACTCCGGCAGGACGGGCGAGGACGCTTGTCCTCCATCGTCCGGAAAAGGCAGCGGACAAGAGTGTCCGCTCTACACACGCGCTGCGCCGTCACCGCGGCTCTTTGGTGTCATTGCCACGGGCCTTCCCTGCTGTGTTAGCTTCAACAAACAGCAGAGGTTCGCTTGCAAGCAACAGTTCCCGCCGGGCTGGACCGCAAAGAAGCGGAAGTTTATCAGCGGCTCGACCCGAAGCGGCTCCCAAAACACATCGCCATTATCATGGACGGCAACGGGCGTTGGGCCCGGCGTCGCCATCTGCCGCGCATTGCGGGACATCGCGCGGGAGTTTCATCCGTGCGTTCGACGGTCGAGACTGCATCCCGCATCGGCATTCCTGCGCTCACGCTCTACGCTTTCTCCGAGGAGAACTGGAAGAAACGTCCAGCCAGCGAAGTCAATTTCCTCATGGGCCTGCTCTGCCGCTATCTGAAGGCGGAAGTGCCCACGCTGAATAAGAACAATGTTCGCCTGGAATACATCGGGCGCCAGCAGGAACTGCCGCCCTCGGTGCAGGAAAAGATGAAGTGGGCGCGCGAAGCCACGGAGCACAACACCGGCATGGTGCTGACTCTCGCACTCAACTACAGCGCGCGCACTGAACTGGTGGATGCATTCCGGTCCATGGTGGATGCGGCTGCGCGCAATGGAGGCTTGGAACATCTGGAAATCGACGAGGACGAGGTATCGCGTCATCTCTATACCCGGCATTTGCCCGATCCCGATCTGGTGGTTCGCACCAGCGGCGAGATGCGGCTAAGCAACTTTCTGCTGTGGCAACTGGCCTATGCGGAAATTTATGTGACTCCCACGCTGTGGCCTGAGTTCCGGGGCGTGCATTTGCTCGAGGGCATTGCGGAATACCAGAAACGCGAACGGCGCTATGGCGGCTTGGCGGGCGACGCTTCGCAAACTCATAGCGATGAACATCACCACCCTGAAGCTTCGCGGACAAGGGTGTCCGCGCCACACGCTTCAAAGACAGGCAGGAGCTGAGGCTCTTGCATCTGCTCAAGCGAATTCTCACCGCGGTAATTCTGATTCCGATTGTTTTGCTGCTGGTGCTGCGCGCCCCGTACCCGTCGTGGCGCTGGTTGCGGCTTTGGTGGCATTGCTCACGGTTCAGGAGTTGCTCAAGCTGGCCGAGGCCTATGGCATCCGGCCCCTGCGCTGGCCCACGTATATTTTCGTCGGGTTGTTCTTCCTGTTGCTGGCCATCAATCCGGGGAACGACAAGCCTCTGCTCTCGACCGCAATCTTCGTTTACAGCGCGGGATTCGCGGCGGCCATTGCTCCGTTTGCTTTTCTCACGATTGCCATGCGGAGGGTAAACCTCAGCAGCGCATTTCCGGCTGCCATGGTTTCGGCTTTTGCTTTTGTGTACGTTGCCTTGCCGCTGGGATTTCTGGTGCAGTTGCGTGAACAGTGGTCGGGGGCGTTCCTGCTTTTGTATTTGCTGCTGGTGGTGTGGGCTGGAGACATTTTTGCTTACTTTGTTGGACGATCCGTGGGCCATCATCTCATGTCGCCGCGAATCAGCCCGAAGAAAACCTGGGAGGGCGCGCTGGCGTCTCTGCTGGCAAGTCTGGTGGTGGGAATGTTGCTCTACAACTATGCACTGCCGATTAGCACGGCGTTACTGAATGCGCATCTAATCGAACGGCGAGACGGTTTCTTCGCACTGCAGAAGCCGCCGCTTGGGACCCACACTGCTGCTTTCGGCGGCCATCAACATTGCGGCGCAATTGGGGGATCTGGTGGAGTCGTTGATCAAGCGCGGAGCCGGAGTGAAGGATTCAGGAACAATTCTGCCGGGCCACGGAGGCATGCTGGACCGCATCGATGCCCTGCTCTTTGCCGCTCCGGTGCTGTGGTACTATGCGGCTTGGCGCGTGATGCAGTAACGCTTTAACACAAAGGACACGAAGGTACACAAAGGAACGCGATCAGGAACGGATCCGCGAGCTAATGTTTCCTTTTGTGAGCCTTCGTGTCCTTTGTGGTTCTCGATTTTCGTGTTCATGAAACGCATTTCCATCCTCGGTTCGACCGGCTCCATCGGCCGCAGCACGTTGAGCGTGGTTGAATCCTATCCCGATCGTTTCCAGGTGATCACTCTGGCTGCGGGTCGGAATGTGGATGCCGCGTTCGAGCAGGCTCAACGCTGGAAGCCGCAGCTGATTTCCGTGGCCGCTGAAAAAGATGCGGAACTTCTCCGCTCTCGTCTAAAAGCTGCGGGGACGGATGCAGTCGAAGTCGTTCATGGCTCGGCGGGAACCGTGCAAGTCGCGACCCACCCGGAAGCAGACTTCGTGGTCAGCGCCATCGTCGGCGTGGCCGGCCTCGAAGCCACCTACGAAGCCGTACGCGCCGGGCAAGACAGTGGGCCTGGCGAACAAAGAATGTCTGGTGGCCGCGGGAGAACTGATTACCGCCGAGGCCCGCGTCAAGGCAAACCGCTGTTGCCCATCGACAGCGAACACAATGCGATTCATCAGTGCTTGCGGGGCGGACGAATGAACGAAGTTCAGCAGATCTGGCTGACTGCCTCGGGCGGACCGTTTCTACACACTCCCAAGTCGCAATTTTCCTCGATCACGGTCGAACAGGCCTTGAACCATCCCACCTGGAAGATGGGCCGCCGCATCACTATCGATTCAGCCACCCTGATGAACAAGGGCTTTGAGGTCATCGAGGCCTGCCGTTTGTTCAATCTGCCGCCCAGTCAGGTGCAGGTCATCGTGCATCCCCAGTCCACGATCCACTCCATGGTCGAATTTGTGGATGGCAGCATACTTGCTCAATTCTCGGTGACGGACATGCGGCTGCCCATCCTCTACGCGTTGACCTATCCGGAACGGATCGAGTCCGATATGCGCTTCCCGGTCATGGACTTACGACACCTCGATTTCGAGCCTCCAGATATGGGAAAATTCCCTTGCCTGCAGCTGGCCTATGAAGCGGCGGAGGCTGGAGGTGCGAAAACTGTGGCTCTGAACGCCGCCGACGAGGTCGCGGTGGCCGCATTTCTCGATGGCTGTATCCGTTTTACTGAAATTCCTGACATAATTAGAATGGTTCTTGCGGAAACGGAAGTCGGGAAATTGGAGTCTATAAGCAAAGTGTTGGAAGCAGACGCGAAAGCGCGCGAGATCGCGCACGAAAAAGTAGAGCAATTGGGTCTTGCCGCGGCATCGCGATCGGCTTCTTCCACTCTTCGAAGGGAATAATCATAAACTATGTCGGGATTTTTTATCGCTGTGCTGGCTATGGCGGTGGTTTTGGGATTCATGATTCTGATTCATGAGTTCGGCCACTACGCGGTCGCGAAGTTGCTGGGCGTGCGAGTCGAGGTTTTCTCCATCGGATTTGGCAAGCGGCTGATCGGTTTCCGCCGCGGCGACACCGACTATCGCATCGCCGCCATCCCTCTCGGCGGCTACGTGAAAATGAGCGGCGAGAATCCCATGGACGAGCGCACCAACGATCCTGGCGAGTTCCTGTCGCACCCGCGCTGGCATCGCTTTCTGATCGCCATCGCCGGGCCGTTCATGAACATCATGCTCGCCATCGGCCTGCTCACCTGTTGTTTACATGGTGCACTACGAATATCCCGCAGTGCTGGACGAGCCCGCGGTCATCGGCTGGGTGTTGCCCGACACTCCCGCGGCAAGAGCTGGAATTCAGATTGGCGATCGCATCGTTCGTCTGGACGGAATCGAGAATCCTACCTGGAAGGAGGTCGACCCCACAGAAGCTCTCAGCCCGAATCAGCCGCTCGATGTCATCATCGAGCGCGGCGGGAAATCCTTTGAAAAAACCATCGTGCCCGAAGCCTACGGCATAAATCAGATGGGATCGGCAGGATGGGTTGCCAAAGAGCCGAGCTTTACGGTCACCGATCTCGAACCAGGGTATGCCGGCGGAAAAGGCTGGAATCAAGGTCGGCGACGAAATTCTAAGCGTCGATGGCCAACCAATCCCCGCGGTCGAGGCGATGATTGAAACCCTCAAGCGCACCCAGGGAAAACCGATCCAGATTACCGTCCGTCGCGATAGCCAGGAAAAGACTTTCACCATGCAACCGGTGTTAACAGATATCCCCGGCCAGTCAGAGCGACGTTACCGCGTGGGACTGGGCAGCCTGCCCATGAAAGTGACCACACTGCCGTTGCCCGCTGCCTTCCGCAAGTCGATCGAACAAAATAAAGAAGGCTCCCTCCTCATCCTGGAACTGGTGCGGAAAATGATTCAACGCAAGATATCGATCCGCACGGTTGAAGGCCCGATCGGGATTGGCCGCGCAGCCGGAGAAGCGGCCACGGAAAAAGGCTGGACTCCGTTGATGGCGCTGACTGCCGCGATCAGTCTGAATCTGGGGATCTTTAACCTGCTGCCCATTCCCATCCTCGATGGAGGCGTAATCCTGCTGCTCTTCGTCGAAAGCATCATGCGGCGCGACATCAGTCTGCAGATCAAGGAGCGCATCTACCAAGCCGCATTCGTGTTCCTGGTACTGTTCGCGGTCATGGTCATCTACAACGACCTGGCCAAGACCTTGCCCGGAATGATGCAAAGACTGCCGTAGTGGAGGATCTTCGGTCTCCAACGACGCTCTGACGCGGCGGATTGGCTCGGTCTGAGTGCGCTACAATCCAGGCCCCCTTACGCGCCAGCGACGCATTTCGTTGAACATCGCCGATAATAGCCCTTCCAACCAATTATTAGATTCCGGGCTTTCTTCGGTTTTTTCGTCTCCGTGCCTGTGGCGGCGGATGGCGCTGCTAATAAACCCCGCGACCCCTATCGCCGCTCCGACCAGAAGGAAGGCGAACATACTCAGCGGGGCATATTTTTCGCACCATGTGCCGGGGCGACAAATGTTGATTGCTATTATCCCTAGAAAGATTCCGGCGGCGATTATTACGGCGCCAATTTGCTTGAGTAGCACACGCGAAGTATACACAACGTCGAAAAAATAGAGCGCGGGAAAAACGCTAGTTTTTGCCCAGCACGAACGACCCTAATTGTGGTTTTCCCGGAGGCAACATTGCTTTCACTATTCCTCTGAGATACAATGTATCTCAGAGGAACAACATGCCAGCCACGGAGATGGTTCACGTCCGCATCGACAAGCGGATCAAGTCGAAAGCCGCGAAGACGCTAGCCAGCATGGGCCTCTCAGTTTCCGACGCGGTGCGCGTCCTGCTAACTCGAGTCGCCGTGGAAAAGGCGCTGCCCTTCGACGTAAAGGTGCCTAATGCCACGACCGCTGCAGCCATCCGGGAGGCTCGTGCCGGCAAGTTGCCGTCGTTCCGCAATGTCTCCGACCTGATGACCGACTTGAATGCGGACGATTGAGCGCACCAGCGTTTTCAAACGAGATTTCAAACGAGAGAAATCCGGGCAGCATAGACGCGAACTGGATGCGCTCGTTTTCACCACGATTTCACTTCTGGCAGAAGACAAGCCTCTGCCAGACAAGAACCGCGATCACGCTCTTGGCGGCGAATGGCGAGATCATCGCGAATGCCACCTCAAACCGGACCTGCTTCTGATTTACCGAAAGCCCAACGCCGAAGTATTGCAACTTGTTCGCCTGGGTTCCCACAGTGCACTCTTTGGCTAGGGCAGATTTCTTACTTCCACTCAAATGGTCTAAACTAGATTAAACATGGCTAACATTCAACGCAGAAAGACCGTTACATGCTCGATCGATGGGGTCCGCGTGGGCAGCGATGCACCGGTTGTGGTGCAGTCCATGACCAACACCGACACCGCCGACCTTGCCTCGACCGTTCAGCAAGTCGCGGTGCTGGCGCGCGCGGGCTCCGAACTGGTTCGCGTCACGGTCAATAACGAAGACGCCGCTGCCGCCGTCGCACCCATCGTCGAGCAACTCGATAAACAGGGCGTGAGCGTCCCCATTGTCGGCGATTTCCATTACAACGGACACCTGCTGCTCAAGAAATATCCCGAATGCGCCCGTGCGCTGGCCAAGTACCGCATCAATCCCGGCAACGTCGGCATCGGACGCAAGGACGATTCCAACTTCCGCACCATGATTGAAGTTGCGGTTGAGAACCAGAAGCCGGTTCGTATCGGCGTCAACTGGGGCTCGCTCGATCAAGCCTTGCTCACTCGCATGATGGACGAAAACTCGCGCCTCGCCGAACCTAAAGACGCCCGCGAAGTGACGATGGAAGCGATGGTCGTGAGCGCGCTGAATTCAGCGGCACTCGCCGAGAAGCATGGCTTGCGTGCCGATCAGATCATCCTCAGCGCGAAAGTTAGCGGCGTGCAGGATTTAATCGACGTCTACCGCTCGCTGGCTGCGCGTTGCAATTACCCGCTGCACCTTGGATTGACTGAAGCCGGCATGGGCGCAAAAGGCGTAGTCGCATCCAGTGCAGCACTCGGAGTTCTGCTGCAGGAAGGTATCGGCGATACCATCCGCGTTTCTCTAACCCCCGCCCCCGGTGGCGATCGTACCGAAGAAGTTCGCGTGGCCCAGCAGATTCTGCAATCGCTCGGCATCCGCAGCTTCACCCCGCAAGTGACCGCATGTCCCGGGTGTGGCCGCACCACCAGCACCTTCTTCCAGGAAATGGCCGAGCAGATTCAATCCTACCTGCGCGAGCAGATGCCTACGTGGAAAGACCGCTACACCGGCGTCGAAGAGATGAAAGTCGCAGTCATGGGATGCATCGTCAACGGTCCCGGCGAATCCAAACACGCCAGCCTCGGCATCTCCCTGCCCGGCACCTTCGAAGAACCGAAAGCCCCGGTCTACGTCGATGGCCGCCTGTTCACCACGCTAAAAGGCGACCACATCGTCGCCGAGTTCATCAAGATTCTGGATGAATACGTCGAAAGCCACTACGCCGCAAGAGAAGAAGAGGTCCGTGCCGGTGTGTGAAGCGCAAGGTTCAGACCTCTGGGCTTAGTCCTAATCTTCTTCTGATGAACTGACGGACGGAGGGGAGCTTAAGTCCCACAGGCATCTATGCATTTTTCCCGTACCTAGCCGAGCCTCCGCCAGATGCTGCTCGAAGGATTCATTCAAAGAACCGTCTGCCTCCGTATAGGAGAAGTAACCGTTCTCGCGGCCCTGAACCCTGGTCGCGCGCTCATCCGGCTCTTTTGTTTTCTCGTAGACCCAAATTCGCCCCGGCTTACCACTTCTCTTCTTCGTCGCAAACTGCTCAAGGTAGAACCCTGGAATTATGTGGGAGTTAATCGTACATTTTGCGTTTCGATAACTCAGCAACAACGACGCACATGTCATCGAATACGCGTGCCTCGAAGAGCGATGCCGCTCCTGCCGTCTGCCGGATGAGCGGCACTCGCTTCCTCAACTTTCGATAGACGCCCATCATGAAGGGAACGGTGGGGCGTTTTCTGGTGTGGACGAATGCGTTGCACAACTCCCGCATCACGCCTTCTACCGTACCATCGTGAATATGGAAATCCGTGCCGTTGAGGTCGCTGATCGACTTTAGCGGACGGTATTGATCTTCTTCGCACGTAAACCAGGTGTGACGGGAGGGATTCTGCGCGGCCCACGCCACCGCTATTCCCAATTCGAACGGCATATTGAACCTGGGCACGCGCGGGGCGGCGCGATCTAGCTGTACGCGAGACAGATCGTGAATGGAGAAGCGGCAGCGCTGTATGAGATCGAAAATCCGTTCCAATCGCCGCGCGCCGGAAGGTATACCCAATGTGGCTCGGGGCACGAACCCGAGAATAGTCAACCCTACGATGTAAGCGAGATAGAGCCTTTCAAATTGAGGATCGTAAGGGATGTTGAGAAATACGGCGTCTGGTTCAACGCGCTGTCTTGGCATTGTTGCGCCGCGCCGAGCGGGAGTTTGCAGTCCTGGATTTCCTGAATGCTACGTGTACCGAGCGCTCGCCGTTCTTGCGGGAATTACGCTCTCCAACAATGGTGACCAATCGCGCCAACCTTGTCTTGGACACGCCGAGCCTTTCGGCCAGCTCTTCAGGAGTCTTGGGCGCGAAATCGATGTGCACTTTCTTTGGCATCGTCGTTCTCCACATGAATTATACGCTCGGTGGGTCGTTTTCCCGACCCCTTGTTCCGGCGCATTTCAATAAACAAAGGCGGCTCGTAGCCGCCTTTGAAAATTCTTCCCAAGCAGAGCGCTTAGGCTCGCACCTTACAACTTGAGTTTCTCGCTCGTTCGATTTGATGTCAGGCTCGGATGCACCTTCGTAACCGCGCTTCGCAAACCAGCCAGGAGGGTGGCCCCGGTAAGATTCGAAGTCACGGCCTATGCAGGGGCGGTTGCGATCCTTCAAGATGAGATCGATAGCAGAGGCAATCCGTCGTCATCTCCCGCGATCGGATCGGCAATGCTCTTCAGATCGGGATAGTGCTTCAACAGCGTCTCGGTCGCCTTCACTCGCTTGCCGCCTAACATGTATTTCAGTTGCAGCGCGTTCACTCCGGCCTTGGCTTCAAAATGGTTATTCCCGACCACGTAGGTGACTTCGGCTTTATGTGCGATGCGCTCGATCTTCTCTTTCCATCCTGTTAATTCGGCCTCGCTATAAAGATAGTTGTAACGATCGGCGCCCTTCTCGGCTTCAAACCACTGATCGTAATTTCGCCCATGCAGCCGGACGTATCCGACTGGTGAAGTCACATGTTCCGTGGCTTCGAGCGAGCGCCCGATCAGCGGCTGATCGATATTGCAGAAGGCGACATTTCTCTCCGTGAAGTAGCTAAGCGTCTCCGGATTGTTCCAGCTTTCATGGCGCACTTCCACCACCCGAGGAAACTCGATGAACTGCCTTAGCAACTGCTCAAGATATTCGCGGTTCAACGATGTATTTTTGAACGAAACCGGAAACTGAATGAGCAGAGCGCCCAGCTTGCCAGTTGAAGCCAACGCGTCCAGACCTTCGCGCGCCAGCCTTTCGTCTTCATCGTTCGGTTTGATAGTTGCGGCTGAGGTCGGCTCCATCACCGCAATCGGGGAATGAGTAAACGAGCGGTGCAATTTCGCGGTGAACATAAACTTCGGATTGACCGCGACCTTGCGCACCCAAAGCTTGGCCAGCTCCGGCTTGATGTGCCCGTAAAAGGAAGTGTTGATCTCGACCACATCGAAGCACTGCGCCAGAAACTCCAGCGCATGGCGTTTATTGCGCTGCATCCCCGGCGGATAAAAGACCCCGTCCCAGTCTTTATAGCTCCAACCGGCCGTGCCAATGCGAATCTCCCGTGGGGTTTCCATAAGGAAGCGCTACAGAATTGCAGGTTAGCACAGGAAAAGCGGCTGCTTGCGGATACCCAACTTCACTGCAGCACCAGCGTGACCCAATACACGCCATTCGGATAGCTGCTGGTGCGCGCGTAGCATGTCCCAACCGAGAAAGTGTGCACCCCGCGGCTTTCGATGACCTTGGCTGCCGCATCTGGCAAGGTCTCTGGCTGCTCCGTAGTGTAGCGAACAAGGTAGGATCCCCGAGCCGCTACGCTCTTCAGAGAATCGGCCCGCGCCATGGAGCAGGCGGCGTTCTCTGCCGCATCGCTATCCACCCACAGTAACGGAGGCAAGTTCTCATCCCGCCGCAAGTGAGCGATGCTTCCGCTAACCAGGCCTCCCGCTTGCCGCGGCGAATAGGCTGGGAGGGTGTGTGCGAAATCCTGCGCCACATATAGCGAAGACCCGGCACGGACCACGCCGAACCCGGCCACGTTGTAGCCTGGATTCAGCAGATTCTCGCGGTGCGGAGGCGAGTGCATCAGGCCTTGATGCGACTGCTCCACGCTGCTCGCAGCTGAAACGTTCTCGCCGGCTGTATCCAGATGCAGCGAACAGTTCGCGGCCAGCCGCTGTTGCAGGGAGGGCTCTCCGGAAAACTGATGCGAAAGCTCATGCTGCGCAGCCATCGCCGAAGCATGGGTCCGCGCTGCCAGAGTCAAGCCGCCGTCCATTTGCAGCGGCGCTACTCCTGCCTCCGCACGCGCCCGGTTTGCCAGATTGAACAGTTCGCGCTCGGCCTCGACGTCATACGGCGATGAATTATTGGGGGAGGGCTGCTCTGCCGAGGCCACGTTCGACACGTTTGCGGGCGGCGATTTCGGATCCTTTGCCGGAGCCGCTCCGCCAATCAGAAACATCGCCAGCCAAGCCATTGGGACCCGAAACATGTTTTGCCTTACCCACGTTCAGGACCCGGGAGGATCACATTTTGGAGGATCAACTTTACAGCTTTGTTTCTCTGACCATACGCTCTAGAATCGAGCCAGGCACGATTACAAGGGAGATGGCTTCGAATTGACTTTATTCGCGTCCCTGCTTGGTCTGGTTCTCGTTCTGGAACTAGTCCTTTTGATACTTTCTGTTTCGCTGTTCCAGCGAAGGTTTGGCACTTCCTCGCAACTCGAAGCGTTGAAAGAGCTTGCGAGTCAAGCCGAGGCCATGCAGCAGAACCTCTCGGCGCAGTTTGCCTCGGCCACAGCTGACACCGCTACGCGCTTGGAGCAGACCAAAGGGGCCATCGGCCTGCAGGTCGCCGACCGCCTGGGCGATGGTTTCTCGGCCATTCGTTCCGCCGTCGAAGAACAGATGAAAGCTGGGCGCCAGGAACAATCCGAGGGGCTGGCTCTGGCTCGTACTGAGCTGACATCTTCGCTTGCCCTCACTACGGCGCAGCTCAAATGTGAGTTCGACAGCCTGAACCAGAAAACGGCGCAGAGCCTGGATTCGATTCGCGATCGCGTGGACGCGCGCTTGCTCGACATTACCGACCAGGTCCAGCAAAAACTCGATCAGAACATCAAGGAAGGTTTCGCCCAGTTCGAGAAAGTGCAGCAGCACTTGAAGGCCGCCGAAGAACAGCTGCGCGAAGTCGGAGCCCTGGGGCATTCCATTAACGATCTGAATAACCTGCTCAAGCTGCCTCATTTGCGTGGCCGCTTTGGTGAAGCCAGCCTGGAGCGCCTGTTGGCTGATTTTCTTCCGGCGCACATGTTTGAAATCCAGGCGCAATTGCCCGAGGGCGGAGGACGCGCCGACGCCATCATCCAATTCCCCGATCGACGCTTGCCCATTGACGCGAAGTTCCCGCGTGAAGCGGTGCTGGCGCTATTCGAAAGCAACGTCGAGGCTGAGATCGAAGAAGCCCGCGTCGCGCTGGTGCGAGTCATGAAGGCAGAAGCGAAACGCATTAAGGCCTACATCCAGCCGGAAAACGGCACCACTGATATCGCCTTGATGTATTTGCCCAGCGAGACGCTCTACATGGAAGTGATCCGCAACCGCGAACTGGCCGACTGGCTCAATCTGCAACACGTTTTTCCAGTTTCGCCCAACAGTTTGCTGATGACCTTGCAGACCATCGCGTTGGTGCACAAATGGTATGAAGTTGCCAGCCGCTTCGAGAAGAGCCGGCTGGAATTATCGAAAGCGCAAAAGTCGTTCGATTATTTCCAGAGCCAGTTTGAAAATGTCGGCAAGAGTTTGAACAAAGCGCAAGAAGCCTTCGAGACCGCACAAAAGCATTTGAAGACGTATCGCGGCAAAGTAACTGTGCTCAGCGGTCAGGAGCAGTTAGATCTGGATGCAGCCGCCGCCAGCCCAACCATACAAAAGAACGACGAGCCCATGCTCCCGCTGACCGACAAAGCCAGCGCCTAGCTCGTTTGGCGCGGGCGCCCCCGCGGTTTCCGGCGGCCTCGATGATATATACCCTGATCGATGCCTGTGATATATTATGGTATATATCTTTCGAGATTCTAGGAGATCCTCATGCCTCGCACGGCAAAACTCTTTTCCAACGGGCGCAGCCAAGCCGTCCGCTTGCCCGCGGAGTACCGCTTCCCCGGTTCGGAAGTCTACGTCCGCCGCGATGCCGCCACCGGCGACATCATCCTGTCGCGCAGACCGGACTCATGGCAGGACTTCTTCGATTTGATGAAGACCATCGACGTGCCCAAAGACTTCATGGCCAATCGAGATGACATCCCGCCGCAGAAACGCGAGCTATTCTGATGCCGGTCCGCTATCTTCTGGACACCAACACCGCCAGCTATGTCATCAAGGGGAACTTTCCCCGCGTTCGCCAGCGGCTGCTGAAAGTGCCCATGGCTGAGGTCGGAATATCGGCCATCACCGAGGCGGAGTTGCGTTTCGGCGTTGCCAGAAAGCCCCAAGCAGTCAGGCTCAAAACCGCCGTCGAGGAATTCTTATTGCGGGTCGAGGCTTTTCCTTGGGATTCAGAGGCCGCCCGACATTACGCTGAAATTCGAGCAGACCTCGAACGGGCCGGGAAACCCATGGGCAACCTGGACATGATGATCGGCGCTCACGCGCTCTCTGCCCAACTTGTCCTGGTGACCCACGATCATGTCTTCGGGCGAATCAAGCGATTGAAGATCGAAGACTGGACCGAATAAACGGAGCAGGTAAACTGGCCGAACATTCTTTCCTTTGCAGCTCAAATCGCGGACTCCGGCTAATGGAGAGTGGCCAATCGCGCCGTTGCCCGAATTCGCAAGAGCCAGGACGCTCGCGCCTACATTAATTCAGGCCGGAAATCACATACAGCACGGACAGGGTTTGGTAAGAGCTGTAGGCGAACTCGGACGCATTGAGGTTGGTGATGACGGGCGCGATTGACACCACTCCGCCGCGATCGGCGGGCACCAATTGTCGGACCGCTTTCATCTTTCCGGTCGCAATGTCGAGGCGCTGAACTGTCAGGGGCACTTCTCCGGGCCGAAAGACGAATAACGCCTTGCTGTCGGCGGACCACTGCGCCAGCACATAGCCGGGCTCCACGTCGGGGATGTGACGCACTGGCCCTCCGTCGAGGGGAAACAGGTCCAGTTTGTAGTCGGCAGTCTCACCCGCCAGGAACTTCCCGTCAGGCGAAGGCAGCGTGGCATAGACGCCTTCGGGCGTGACCGGCTCAGGTGTGCCGCCGGCCACGTCGACAACATAGGTGCGTCCCGGCCGTCCAGGCTCATTCCCATTGAAGACGACTCGCTTGCCATCGGGCAGGAAGTGGGTGCCATTCTGTAAACGCTCCAAGCTAGGCAACGAAATACTACGCGACTGACCAGGGCCTACAGGGAACAGAATGAGCTGCACTGGTCCGGTACGCGAGAACGAGATCGCCCATTTGCCGTCGGGCGACAGTGTGTCGGCGGTACCTTCCGCCAGACGGATGGGGGGCGAGCCGTCAATCTTGCGAATGGCCACTACGTCGTTCTGTCCCACCGGTTCCGATCCTTCTTCGAACAAGACGGACTGTTCGTCGGGCGAAATATCTTTGGCGATGCTCCAGTCGTACCAGGAAAGATCCCGCACTTGTTTATCTTTGCCGCTCCATTCCATGGCCAGCCGCTCGCTGTCGATAGTGCCTAGAATGCGTCCGTCGGGGGCGATGTCCTGAATAGTAAAGCCGCCGGGTACGGTGAGAACTTTGCGCTGGCGTCCGGACAAACTTACTGCCCATAGAGAGCGGTTGCTCGATCCACTTTCCGGCGCGCTGAACCACACCTCGTTGCCCTGGGGAGACCATGCCAAGCCGTATTCCCATCCCCAACCGGACGACAGTGTGGTTCTGTTTCCGCTCAGATCGGTGACGCAAACCGAACCTCCGTCATCCCATCGCTTGGGGTGATCGAGGAAGGCGATGCGATCTCCACGAGGAGAAAAGCGAATGTTGCTGATCGATCCGCTGGTCGCGAAAAGAACTTTGCCAATTGGAAACTCCAAGTTGTCGCGCCCATTCGTGTGGTGAACCACGGCAAGTTCTCCACTCGGACTCCAGTCTGCCCAGGCCACATTCTGCAGAATCTCGCGCGGCGTACCTCCCAGCATAGGAGCTTCGGCCAAGACTCCGCCCTCGAAGTCGAGGCGCGAGCCCGGCCTGCCGCGCAATGTAAGCGCTAGTTCCCTGCCGCGCGAGATACCCAAAAGGTAGGCGGAAGCTAAGTCCAGCGGCCGGGCCAGCAATGAGTCAGGGATCGTGGAATAAATCTGCAGCGGACGCCCGTTCCACGAAGCTCCGTAAACTACGGTCCGCCCGTCGGGCGTGAAGCGAGCCGAGTAAACTGTACCCCGCTCAAAGGTGACGCGGCGGTAGTCGGGGTTCTGTACGGTTCGGAGTCTGATCCCTAGATAAACAACGCCCGCCAGCAGCAATGCGCCCACAATGCGCGGCAACCACTGGCGAAAGCGCGTCGCTCCCAGACGGAATGGAAGGATTCGTCCGCTGGTGGTCACGTCCGACAAAGTGGTGAGCGCGAACGACAATTCGCGCGCCGACTGGAAGCGGTTCTCTGGATCCTTTTCCAAACAATGCCGGACCACGTGTTCAAACACGACCGGAATGTCCTGGCCATCGCGAATCATTTCCGGAGGATCCTCTTTGAGAATCGCCGTAATGGTGTCGACCTGGGTCTCGCCGGCAAAGGCGCGTTTGCTGGTGAGCATCTCGTAAAGAATCGCGCCAAAACTGAAGATGTCACTGCGATGATCCACGGCCTTGGCGCGCAACTGCTCCGGCGACATATAGGCCACGGTTCCCAGCACCGACCCGGTTCGGGTTTGAGTGGTCATGCTTGCGATGGAGCCCGGCTCGCCGGCTTCCGAATCGAATCCGGAACTTAAGAGCTTGGCGATACCGAAATCGAGGATCTTGACCCGGCTATCTTTGGTGATGAACAGGTTTTCCGGCTTGAGGTCGCGATGAACAATGCGTTTTTCGTGCGCCGCGACCAGACCCTGCGCCATCTGTTGGGCGAAATCCAGCGCTTGCCGCCGCGGGATCGGGCCATTGAGCAGCCGCTCGCGCAAGGTCTGGCCCTCGAGCAACTCAGAAACGATGTAGGGGGCGCCATCGTGCATGCCGATGTCATAAATGGCGACGATGTTGGGATGACTCAGCGCGGCAGCGGCGCGGGCTTCCTGCTCAAAACGGCGCAGGCGATCCTGATCATGGGCCAGAGAGGGTTTGAGTATCTTGACGGCAACGTCCCGTCCCAGCCGTTCATCGCTGGCGCGGTAAACTTCGCCCATCCCTCCCGAGCCTATCTTTTCGAGCACCCGATAGTGACCCAGGACTTTACCAATCATGCAAAATCTGAAGCGGCGATTGTGGGCATGTTATGACGGGGCGGAGGTGAAGTCAACTGCCACGTGGTGTTGCGTACCGCGCGCCGGGAATATCCTCATCGGCTCGTCGTTGTACAATTTGAAGCCGTATTGACTGGGAAAACGTGCCCAGATACGGCAAAAGAGTTTGCGCTTGGCATCCAAATCCACATGCACACAAGCATTCTCGCCGCATTTCTTGGGATCTCGCGCACGGTGGTTTCGATGTGCAGCGCCGGCATCCTGATTATCCTGGTTGCCCTGTGGGCTGCGAAGACCGATATCGCGCGGGCCCGCGGCCTCGACAAGATCGTAGCCTTGAGCAATTTGTGTTTCGCCGCTCCCCTAGCGGTCTTCGGCGCCCTGCATCTCGCGGCCGCTGAATCCCTCATGCCCATGGTGCCTTCGTATATGCCGTGGCGATTGTTTTGGGCGTATTTCTTCGGCTTTGCGCTGCTGGCCGCGTCCTTGAGCATTGCCACAAAAATTCAGGTGCGCTGGTCCGGCCTGCTGTTCGGGATCGCAATGTTTCTTTTTGTGGCGATGTTGGACATCCCGGGATCTCTCGCCACTCCCAAAGACAGAATAGGATGGACATTGACCCTCCGCGAAATGTTATTCGGTGGCGGAGGCTCGATTCTCGCGGGAAATGCTCTACGCGAGCAAGGTCGTGGGCAAGGGGGAAGCAAGCTCGTAACCGTGGGTCGGGTGGTGATCGGGATCGCCGCCATATTTTATGGCATTGAGAATTCTCTGCACACAGCGAACGTTCCCGGAGTCCCGCTCGAAAAGCTGATGCCCGCGTGGATTCCGGCGCACCTGCTCATTGGCTGGGTGACAGGCGCAATTCTTTTCGTTGCCGGGGTATGCATTCTGCTGGATAAGAAGACGCGGATGGCGGCCACTTATCTCGGTGCGTGGATCCTGCTGCTGGTCGTGTTCATCTATGGGCCGATTCTGATCGGGGCGCTGGCCGACCCGAGCACCGAGGTAAAAATTGAAGGGATCAACTACTTCTTTGACACGCTGCTGTTTGCCGGAGCGATTCTCGCGCTCGCCAACGCGACGCCGCACACGGATTAAAATGCCGCCTGCCAACCGGTTACGAAACCTATTTCGAAAGCAGGACCACGGGAGTGTTGTTCTGAAGCCACGCCTAGTTGCGCAGGTGTGTTTTCTGCCGTTTGTCACCGAACTGCGGAACTTTCCGTCTGTCCTCGCATTTGTGTTGGATTTACAAAGAATTACACGCTGCGACTTTCTTCTCCACGCAACTTCCGGGTAGAATCGTGTGTGATTCCAGACAGTTAGACTTCACAACGTATAAGGTGCGAAGGGAAAGCGCTGCGATTCCGCCTTCGACTCAGGCGCAATTCTGGAGGGAAGTTGGTAATTTCATACTAATGGCCAACGCGGGTGTGGGCATCCTCTGCAAGAGAGCTGCAATCTTTATCTTCATGGTTGGTTCGGCCGTCATGGCGGCGTCTTCCCTTTCGGCGGGACAGGTTGCTCCGCAATGGGAGATCTTTGGCGGCTATTCCTATGTGCGATTCGATTCGCCGCCCCTGGGCTATCCGAGTTGGACCAATTTGAATGGATTCAACGGCGAGGTAACCTATAACATCACGCACCGCATTGGTGTGACGGCGGATGGAAGCGGTGGCTATGGTTCCATGATCACCGCATACAATTACATGATTGGTCCGCAGTATTCCTTACGCAAGGACAAATCCAAGTACTTCGCTCATGCGTTTTTCGGCAAAGCGGAGAATACGGTCAACATCACGACTTTGATCAAGAGCGGATTTGAAAGCGTTGGGCGCGCCTACGCCGTGGGAGGAGGTTATGACCGCGACCTGACTCCGCGGTTCACGTTTCGCGTGATGGGCGATTATCTTCATACCACGACGTTTGGAACCGGTCAGACCGATGTGCGGATCTCGACCGGGTTGGTTTTCCACATCGGCCACTTTGGCCGGCGGCCCAAGCTTTGAAACCGAACCTTGAAGATAGAATGTTGCGTCTCGAAACTGAAACTTCTAAAAGCCATGTTGCTTAAATCTGCAGGAACTTTGACCGGTCGAAATGTCCAGTTTTTCCGAGGAACTCGTTGATGCCGAGCATGCGAATATGCCTGGTTCTCATTGCCGTGGGGTTAGCGCCCCTGGCGGGATGCGGTTCTCCTTCTATTTTTTCCTCCGGGTCCTCCTCTCATACGGCTTATGTCACTCTGCCCAACTCGAATGCGGTCGCGGCCTTTCGCATTAAGATAAGCGGTAGCACCGCCAACGACAACACCGAGGCCCAGTTCACCACCATCGTGGGATCGCCGTTTCCCGCGGGGAGCTCGCCGGGATCGGTTCTGGTGCATCCTTCCGGCCAGTACGTTTACGTCGCCAATCGAAACGAGAACAATATTTCGCTGTTCACCATCAACAGCTCTATCGGCTCGCTGCAGGAAGTGCTGCCCCGAACCACGACCGGATTGACGCCGATTTCCATGGTCATGGACAGCGGAGGCAAATATCTTTTCGTGGTCAACGAACTTTCCAGCAATATTTCAGTTTATGCCATCAATTCCACGACCGGAGCGCTTAGCGCAATCGCAGGATCGCCCTTTAGCACCTTTAACAATCCGTTCTCGTTGGCGATCACTCCTTCGGGAAAATTCCTTTACGTGCTCAATCCCAATTTGACGTCGGTCATTGCATACACTGTTTCGTCGGGCGTTTTGCAGCCGGTGGCCGGCCTGCCGGCTCAAGTGGGGAACGGACCGCGGGATATCGCGGTTGATCCCTCGGAAAGCTTTGTCTACGTGGTGAACGCGGCCGACAATACGGTTTCGGTGCTGGGCATTAATTCGAACACCGGGGCTTTGACTCTGCTGGGTTCATTCGCTACCGGAACCACGCCTATCTCCGTGGTAGCTTTGGATCCTTATCTCTACGTCGCGAATCTGGGATCGAGTAATATCTCCGTGTTCACGGTTACTCCGGTGACAGGGATACTGACGGAGATTACGAGTTCACCTTTCAGCGCGGGTACGGCTCCGTTGTTCGAGGTGCTTGATCCCGATAATCTTTTTCTGTACATCGGCAGTCAGACCGCCAACTCGATTACGGCGCTATCGATTGACCCGAGTACGGGAGCTCTTACCGCTACGTCGCAGTCGGCGACGACGGCGGTTTCGCCTTCAGCGATGTCGGTCGCGAAATGAGTTTGCGGAGAAAGCCTCATGACGCACAGGACGGCGGGACTTCGCGTTACGACATGACCTCGGCGGCGCCGCACGGGCGAGGACGCCCGCGCCCACACTAACCGTATGATCAACTTCGGAATTATCGGTTTCGGACTGCACGCGGTGAAGCGGCTGATGCCCGGCTTTGCGCTTGCCAAGAACTGCCGGGTTACCGCGCTTTCCCGGCGCGACCTGGCTAAGGCGCAAGAGTCGGCGCGCCAGTTCGATATTCCCCTTACCTTCGATTCTGCCGAAAAACTGTGCCGCTCTCCGCAAGTCGACGCCGTGTTCATTACCACGCCGAACGCCTGCCACTTAGAGGATGTGCTGGTCGCGGCCGCATGCGGCAAGCCGATATTGTGCGAGAAGCCCATGGCTATGAACGCTGACCAATGCCGGCAAATGGTCGAAGCTGCCCGCAAAGCTGATGTTCTGCTGGGCGTGGCCCATGTTTTTCGCTTCGAAGAGAGCACGGCGTGGTTGCGTCAGCAGTTGTCTGCCGGACACATTGGCAAACTGGTTTTCGCGCGCTCCGAATTTTCCTTTTCCGCTACCCATGCGCACCCGCGAACCTGGATTCACGATCCCGTGATCGCAGGCGGCGGACCAGTTGCGGATGTTGGCGTTCACTGCATCGACACGCTGCGCTCCATTCTTCAGGACGAAGTATTGCGAGTAAGCGCTCGCGCCCTTGCCGGCAAACCCGGCGAAGTGGAAGCGGGCGCGGCCTTGCTGCTCGAGTTCTCCCGTGGCACGCTGGCCACGGTCACGGTTTCGTTTCTCGCCGAATACCGCACGCCCCTTGAACTGGTTGGAGAAACAGGTGTGCTGCGGGGTGACAATGCGTTCACCGTGGAGCATCCCATTGATCTTGAACTGCGGCGTGGCGGAGCCGTTGTCGAAACCCACACGGTCTCGAACCGGCTGGCGTACGGGCTGCAGGTGGATGCTTTCGCTGACGCTGTCGAAGGCAAAGCGGAGTTTCCCATTCCCGGCGAAGAGGGCTGGCGCAATCAGGAAGTTCTCGACGCTGCCTACCGAAGCATGAAGAGCGGGCGCACAGAAGACGTGCGCAACGACACCTAAATGCCGGCGTGATCGTCGTTGACCCCGAGTCGTGTTGGGAGCATAATGTGGCGTCTTCGGAAGGAGAACTCTGTGAAACACTCTCCCCGGCCCCCTCGAGCACTTTCAAGTCTTTCCGATTCAGCCCATCATCAGCTCAACATGTATGCACTGGCGGCTAGCGTGGGGTTAGTGACACTGACTCAGTCTGCCGAGGCGAAAATCGTGTACACCCCCGCACATCGAGTGATCCTGAGCAAGCACGAAATTTTGCTTGATCTTAATCACGACCGAATCGCCGACTTTAGCATCTCGAACCATTCCTTTTGTACGACCGACGTCTGCGGGCGCAGCCTATTCGCGCGTCCAAGGGGAAACAATAAGGTCGTGGGAGCCAAGGGAATCGGAGGACCGTTCTACGCTTTCGCCTTGAAACTCGGCTCGCGGATAGGCCCCAAACAACCCTTTTCTGGAATGCTGATGGCCGCGTCCGGCACCGAATATGCCACGGTTGGTCCATGGCTCAACGTCGAGAACCGGTATCTCGGCTTGAAGTTCTTTATCAAAGGACAGGTTCACTACGGATGGGCCCGCTTGAACGTCAAGGCTGCCGGCATGAAAATTACCGCAATCCTTACCGGCTACGCCTACGAAACCATTCCGAACCAGCCAATTGTTGCAGGGAAAACCAAGGGACCGGAGGCGGTCGGCACAGTCGAGCGACCTAATCCCGCAGCTCTCACTGAGTCTGCTCCCGAACCGCCGACATTGGGGTTGCTTGCGCTAGGAGCGCCTGCACTATCCGTCTGGCGACGAGAGAATTCGGCAGGTAATGGTGCCGCACGCAACTGAAATGTAGCTGTATTCTGCGTTGAAAGGTATTGCGGCCCTGCAGCTAACGCTTCGAACCATCCGCGACCGCAGCCGGAGGGATTCCCTTGGCTTCCACGATCGCCCAATGCCACTCCTGGCCGTCATCGAGATTTTCCTCCAGCTTTTCCCGAAACACCGTGGTCGCGAAGGGCGCGGCCGATCCTTTCAGATGCAGCAGTACGGTCATGTCCGAACGCTTGTCGGCCGGGGCGAGGTCCTCAGCCATGGCCGGTAACAGCTTCGCGGTTGCGGAGTCGTCCGCAGTCGTATCGTCATGGCGCACAATGGTCAGGCCCACCGTGATCTCTCTCACGCTCCACGAACTGGCGTTGTACATCGAGACTTCCAGAGTATCCCCGTGAATGTTCGCAGGGCCGTCCAGCTTCGCGAGTTCACTCGCTGGGAGATCCTGCGAAACGTAGGGATTAGAGAGCAAAGCCGTGCTGTTGGCGTTGAAGGAAAGGCTGCAGGTTCCATCGGGGGAAGACATCTGGAAGTGGGTTGCTCCGCCTTCGAAGGTGAACGTGGGCCTCGCTCCGAGCCGAAAGTGTTCGACATCGTCAATCACCTGGGTCAGATTGTCGTTATCGATGATGGCGGGCGCAGCCGGTTCCTTGGGAGCTTTGCTCTGGCGCAGGGCGCGCGCCAGATCGCCCAGGGATACTTCGCCGTCCGCCTGCGCGGTGGCGCACACGGGCAGCATCATTGCCAGCGAAACCACGCCTATAAAAGCCAGACAGACGCCGAGATAACACCGAGGCCTCATGAATATTCGCGCGAAAACCGGGGATCTCCCTAGTCCAAATTGTAGTCAGAAAAAGGCCGGGCAATCGCACGGAGGGTCGAACGTTGGTCGTAGAACCTTTAGCAACGGAGGATCGAGATGACTTTCAAGCAGGGTGATGCGCGCACTTGCGTGAGCGCTGCAAAGAAGGAATTCACGGACGTGCGGGACGAAGTAGCCTCGCAACAGGGCGCCACACGCCCGTGAAGTTTACAGCAAGCCAGATGAGCGGAAACGAGTGACCGGATCAGCTACCGGCATGGGCTCCCGCTTGAAGATCCAGCGAGCCACCGCAAACCCCAACGCCGCGTAGCACAGATGAACTAGTTTCATATCTCACCCCCAAAGGTCCGTCACAGCACCTGAGGGGAGGCTCAATGAGGTCAAGTTAGCAAGCCCGCACCAGTAGTGCAACGCCCAAACGGGCCATAGACGTAGCACGATAGTTTGGCAAAGTAACCCGCGAAGTAACCAGAGAACGTAATATTTGCGATGGTTGCAAGGGCTTGCAACGCTGCTAGTCCGACGCCGGGTTGAGAAGTGGATTGCTTCCGGCCGGGACGTATTATTAGGTCAAGGAGCAGATAGCCGTGACTACGAGTAAACCCAAAGTTCGTCAGCGTGAGGTTCGTCAGCGTGAGGTTCGTCAGCCCCAGGTTGGTCAGCCCCAGGTTCACACTCAACTCGGCCGAGCCGCGGTGCAGATCTTCACTGCCAATGACCGCATGAACCAGCTTCTCATCGTGCATCTTGACCCCGCCGCCTGGACAGCCAAACCACCCGGCAAAGCCCGCACCATTGCGGCGATCTTCACCCACATGCACAATATGCGCTGCAAGTGGATCAGGCTGACCGCGCCGCACCTCAAGATTCCACCTCAGCTCAACCGCTCCCGCTGCACGCCGCAGCAGGCCATGGTGGAATTGGCCGAGAGCGCGGCCCGTTGCGCGCAGATGCTCGCGGTTGCGCTCGGTGGTGGTGGGAGCCGGGTCGAGCAATTTCTCAGAGACGGCTGGGGTCGGCCTTGGCCGGTTGGCGTGGAAATGCTGTGCTACATGCTGTCCCACGAAGCCCACCACCGCGGGCAGGTGTGTATGCTCGCGCATCAACTCGGATTCCCCTTGCCAATTAAGGTCACGTCCGGAATCTGGAATTGGGAAAAGCTGTGGAAAGAGTGCGGCTCGCCTCGCGGCCCGGGCTACGATTCGTAGGCATCGCTGAAGCGCACCCGTCGATTTTTCCAGAAGGGAGTTAGCTCCCACGCACCGGGCATCCACTGCAAGGAAGACGCCGCAGGGACGAGGCCCACGCCTGCATTGCCGGGTGATGTAAACTGCATCTTTCATCGGTTTACCGGGAGATTAATATGAGTTGGGCGAGCAAGCTGGTCAAGCCTTATCGGATCGAGGACGGAAGCAAGTTCCGTTTGAAGGATTTCGATCCGGAAGACACTGGGAAAATACATTCCAAGAAACACGCGGAGCAACTTCTGGCCGACGGCATCGCTGCGATGACCGATTTGCAGGACAAGCTCTACGCCCAGGACCGTTGGGGCGTGCTGCTCATTCTTCAGGCCATGGACGCGGCCGGCAAAGATGGCGTCATCAAGCACGTGATGTCGGGGGTAAATCCGCAGGGCTGCCAGGTGTATTCCTTCAAGACTCCGTCGGTGGAGGAACTGAATCACGATTACCTGTGGCGTACGCTGCGGTGTCTGCCGGAGCGCGGCGAGATCGGTATCTTCAACCGCTCTTATTACGAAGAGGTGTTGGTGGTGCGAGTGCATCCGGAGGTGCTGAAGAATTCAAGGATTCCCCCATCCTTGTTGACCAAAGATATTTGGAAGGATCGTTTTGAGGACATCAACAACTTCGATCGTTATCTCGCGCGCAATGGAATCGTGGTTCGCAAGTTCTTCCTCAATCTTTCGAAGAAGGAGCAGAAGCGGCGCTTCCTGGAGCGGCTGGACCGCCCGGGAAAGAACTGGAAGTTCTCCGAGGCCGACGTGCGGGAGCGCGGGTACTGGGACGATTACATGAAGGCCTACGAGGACATGATTGTCCATACCTCGAGCGCGCACGCACCCTGGTATGTGATTCCGGCGGACAACAAATGGTTCACTCATGCGGCGGTAGCAGCGGCAATCGTTGAGACGCTCGAGGATCTGAATCTGGCGTACCCGAAAATGGATGCCGCCAAGCACAAGGAACTGACAGCAGCGCGGGCGATGCTTGAGGGTAAGCGGACGGCGAAGATTCCTGAGCCGTAG
This sequence comes from uncultured Acidobacteriota bacterium, assembly GCA_963762385.1. GTDB lineage: Bacteria > Acidobacteriota > Terriglobia > Terriglobales > Acidobacteriaceae > JABDBE01. The sequence continues at coordinate 824,826 of CAVXKN010000006.1, forward strand.
AACAGTTCGTTCTCGGAGGCTACAGGCAGTAAACTAGAGCATCCATTTTCCCTGGGGTGATGACCTAATGAACGACTTCAATCTGGCAGTCGGTCGAACTGCGTGGATCGTTTGCGTGCTCTTGCTGTCGGTTGCGAGCCCGAGCTCGGCGCAAACCAGAGAGAAGGAACGCAACTCGGCTGAAGTTCAGAGCGACACGCAGAAAACTTCCTCCACTGACCCTGACGACGAAGACCCGCAATTCAAAGGCATGAAATACCGCTTGGTCGGGCCGTTTCGCGGCGGACGGTCGTTGACGGCATCGGGCGTGGCTGGCGATCCGAACACATATTATTTCGGCTCAACTGGCGGAGGCGTGTGGAGGTCCACTGACGGCGCGATGACTTGGGCTTCAGTTTTCGATAAGCAAACCGTCTCCGCAATTGGAAGCCTGGCGGTCGCGCCTTCGGATCCAAACGTCGTTTACGTGGGAACGGGCGAGGCCTGCATTCGCGGCAACATCTCGCATGGCGATGGAATTTACAAAACAGTCGATGGCGGGAAGACTTGGAAAAATGTCGGGCTGCATGATTCGCGGGCGATCGGGAAAGTGATCGTCGATCCGAAGAATGCGGATGTTGTCTTCGTAGCCGCGCTGGGCCACCCTTTTGGACCGAACACCGAACGCGGAATCTTTCGCACCACCGATGGAGGCAAGAACTGGGAAAAGGTTTTGTACAAGGACGAGAACACGGGCGGAATCGACATTGCATTCGATCCCCACAACTCTCATATTCTCTTCGCGTCGTTATGGGAGGCGCGGCGTACCCCATGGGGCATGTCGAGCGGCGGTCCCGGCAGCGGACTCTATCGCTCCAACGATAGCGGGACCACATGGAAGCGGCTTGAGGAACACGGCTTGCCGAAAGGCCCCTATGGCCGCATCGGCATCGCTGTGGCTGCGAATTCCGATCGCGTGTACGCGCTGATCGAAGCGCCTGAGGGTGGACTGTATCGCTCCGACGACAGCGGCGAAACCTGGGAACTGTTGAACAACGACCGCGCCTTCTGGCAGCGGGCGTGGTACTTTGACCACGTTTTTGCGGACCCGCAGTCGGTGGATGTGGTTTACATCGCGAATGTGGACTTTTACAAATCGAGCGACGGCGGACACACCTTCAACAAAGTGAAAGTGCCGCACGGCGACAATCATGGCATGTGGATCGATCCCAAGGATCCCCATCGCATGATCGTCTCGAACGACGGCGGGGTCACGTTGAGCCTGGATGGCGGCAAGAACTGGACGCGACAAGATAACCAGCCAACGGCGCAGTTTTATCATGTGGCCACCGACACTCGCACTCCCTATTATTTGTATGGCTCGCAGCAGGACTTGGGCTCGGTGGCGATTGCCAGCCGCGGCGACAACGGCATGATCGATCGTGCGGATTGGTACGACGTCGGAGGTGGAGAAGCCGGCTACATCGCCCCGTATCCGCCGGATCCTAATATTGTTTATGCGGGCGAGTATGAAGGAGTAATCACTCGCTTCGACAAGCACAACGGGCAGACGAAAAACATTTCGGTGCAGCCCGAAATCAGCGATGGCGGCGGTGCGGCAAAACTGGAGCACCGATTCCAGTGGACGGCGCCGATTCTGATCTCGCCGCACGATCCCAATACGCTCTACCACGGCGGAGAACGCCTGTTCAAAACCACGGATAACGGGATGCATTGGGAAGCCATCAGTCCTGACCTCACGCGCAATGACAAGAGTAAGCAACAAGCTTCGGGTGGTCCGATCGACAAGGATGATTCCGGTACGGAATATTACGACACGATCTTCGCCGTAGCGGAATCGCCGCTGGTGAAGGGTTTGATCTGGGTGGGCACCGACGATGGACTCGTCCACATTACGCGGGATGGCGGAAACAATTGGACCAATATCACGCCCACGGACCTGCCGGATTGGAGCCGCATCAGCCAGATCGATCCTTCGCCGCACGATCCCGGAACGGCTTACGTGGCCGTGGATCGGCATCAGTCGGACGATATGCATCCTTATATTTACAAGACCAACGATTACGGAAAAACTTGGGTGAAGATCGTCAAGGGCGTTCCCGAGAATACATTTGTCCGGGCGGTGCGCGAAGATCCCAAGAAGCGCGGCTTGCTTTACGCGGGGACCGAAACCGGTGTGTATGTATCTTTCAATGACGGCGCGGACTGGCGTGCTCTTCAACTCAATCTACCTACCACGCCGGTTCACGATCTAGTGGTGAAGAATGACGATCTCGTCATCGCTACGCATGGGCGAGCATTCTGGATTCTCGACGGTATTTCTCCGCTGCGGCAATACAGCGATGACATTGCCAAACGAGACGTCCACCTCTACACTCCCGGGACCGCAATGCGATTCCAGAACCCGACCGAAGACGAGGACGCTCCCAAACCCGTGCTGGTTGGGGACAATCCCCCGACTGGGGCGTTGATTTACTACTTCCTTAAAGACAAACCAAAAGGCGAAACGACGATTGAGATTCTCGACTCTACCGGCACTGTGATCCGAAAGTACTCCAGCAATAAGACCGAGGAACTGGATGAGCCTTTGACTCCAGAGGATAAGAAGCCGGAAAAACAGATCAAGCCGGACGCTGGACTGAATCGTTTGGTTTGGGATTTGCGCTATACCGGGAGCTCGCGCGTGCCCGATTACTATCTCTGGGAATACAAGGACGGGAGCCGAGGACCTTTGGCGGTGCCGGGCAAATACCAGGTCCGACTCACGGTCGATGGAAAAAGTCAGAGCGCGGCTTTCGAAGTCACAATGGATCCGCGGGTCCAAGTCTCGCAAGCCGATTTGCAAAACCAATTTGATCTGCTGATTCAGGTGCGGGACCAACTCAGCCGGGTTTACGACATGGTGAATCAGATTCAAGACGTGCGCGAACAAATCGACGGACTGAGAAAGCGGCTACCGGGTAACGGCACCGTGAAGAACACGCTTGCGGCCGCAGACGCACTCGATAAGAATCTACTGTTGGTGCGCGACGACTTGGCTCAGATGAAGATTAAGTCGAACGAAGATTCGTTGGCTTACCCGCAGAAAGTCGATAGCAAGCTTGCCGGTCTCGCGATGGCGGTTGGAGTGGGAACCGATTCCGCTCCGACCGAAGCCGAATATCGGGTCTTCGAAAAGCTAAAGCAGCAGGCGGACATTTCGATCGCCCATTGGGCGGAAATCCAAAAAACCGAGCTCGCCGATTTTCAGAAGATGATGGCTGGCCAGAACATTCAGGCCATCGTGGTGCCGGCAGCTGAGAACGCCGGGTCGGCTGGGGAGGGGCCAAAATGAATTGGATCATTGATCGCCGATGTTCAGCTCGGATCGTGACGGAATCGCTTTTCGCCTTCGGCCTCGCCGGCCTGTGCCTGCAAGGCGTATTTGGCCCGGCACTAGCCCACGCCAAATACGCGCCTTTCCTGGTCGTTCACATTTCGTCGCAATCGCTCTCGTCGCCATCGACCCAGTCCGTGGCAGCCCGCCTTGCCGCGCAAAACGCTCTCTTCAAGCAACAGTTCGAAGATGACATGGGGGCGTCTCCGGAGAGCGAGACTGCGAGGGGAGACTATCGAGACAATGCAAAGCTGGATGACTATTCGCTGGCGGCCAGCGCGAAGCAAAACGCAGTCGATCGTGACTATCGGGCAAAGCTCGCGGCCATTTCAACGGAGGGATTTCCCGAGCAGGATCGTCTTTCCCACGATCTCCTGCTTCACGTTTTGGATAATCGCATCGCGGACTACGAGTTGAAAGATTATGAGATGCCCATCTCGCAAATGCAGGGCATCCACAACAGCCTTGCCGATCTTCCAAACTCCGTACCAGTTGATACGGTTCAGCATTACGAGGATTACATTGCACGTCTCCATCAAATTCCCCGCGCTTTCGAACAAACCATCGAGGTGCTTCGCCAGGGAGAAAAAGATGGATTGATGCCGGTGCGCATTTTAATCGAGCAAATACCGGCCCAGTGCCGGGGCACGATTGCCGAAAATCCATTCGTCGCCCCGACGAAGAAGTTTCCCGCATCCATTCCCGAAGAAGCCCAGAAGCGCTTGACCGAAGAGATCGTGCGGGTAGTGAATTCGGAGGTGCTACCCGCTTATCGCCACTTCGCCGATTTCATCGCCAACGACTACGCTCCGCATGGCCGCACTACGATTGGGTTGAACAGCCTGCCGGACGGCGCTCGCCGCTATCAACAAGCCATTCGGGAGCAAACCACCACAGATATGCCCCCGGCGGAGATTCATGCGCTGGGGCTTCGCGAGGTCGAACGAATCAACGGCCTGCTCACCAATCTTGCGATCAAGGCGGGGTACAAAGATCTGAGCAGTTTTCGCGCCGCGCTCAATAGCGATCCGAAGTACGTACCGAAATCCACGGATCAGATCGTTGACGATTTCCGCCACTACGTGAGCCAAATGCAGCCACGCCTGCCGGAACTGTTTGGAGTATTCCCGAAAACTCCGCTGACGGTGGAAGCCGCGCCTGCCTCCCAGCCTAACAATCCCACACACTATATTTTTGGCACTCCGGATGGCAGCAGGCCGGCTCGCGTTGTGGTTGCCACTTCCAACTATGCGCATCGAAAATTGCTGAGCGACGAGACGCAGGCTTACCACGAAGGCATTCCCGGCCATCACTTGCAAATATCCATCCAGCAACGGCTCACTGGCCTGCCCGAGTTTCGTCTTCACGTTATCAACAATGCATACGCCGAAGGCTGGGCAGTCTATGCGGAAGCGCTCGGCAAGGAGATCGGCTTTTTCCAGGATCCGGCCTCAGATTACGGACGGCTGAATTTGGAGTTGATGCGGGCGGTGCGTCTGGTTGTCGATACAGGAATTCACTCCGAAGGTTGGACCCGCGAACAGGCTGTGGCTTACTTTCGCGAAAGCGGCGCCGGAGACGAACCCACGATTCAGGCTGAAATTGATCGGTACATTGCATGGCCGGCGCAGGGCCTCGGTTATCAGATCGGCAAGCTCAAGATTCTCGATCTCCGCCGTCGCGCCATGCAGCAGCTTGGTGCCCGCTTCGATATCAGGTCCTTTCACGATGAAATCCTCAGTGGAGGAAGCCTGCCGCTCGACATGCTGGAAGCCCGCGTCGACAACTGGATTGGAAACCAGCTTCCGAATCGCGCTACCAGGTGAAGTCCCCGGACGGTTGGCTCAGCTTCCGGCGGCTTCGAGATACTGATTGATCTGCGTGATCGGTCGCGCACACTCGACCGCGATCGCGAATACTTCCTCCTCCGCCTTCGCATCGACCCTCACCACTTTACCTTCACCCACGAACTGAATGGGGCGACCAAGCGCGCACCCTTCCACAGTCACGATGAAACTTACGGGAGTATGTTGCGGAATCATGGAGGAGGTTTCGAGCAATAGGCCGCAGATACTGATATTCTCGCTCACCGCTTCAAACTCAACCGTCAAGTCAGCATCGTGAATCTTCAGGCGAACCGGATATCGCAGATGGAAGCGCCTATACCTGCGCTCCGGCGGAGGGGAGGACCACGCAATATCGTTGAGGTTGCTCATAGCGTGAGGTTACTTCGGCGGCCAGGACCCGATGCTAATCGTGGTTGGGTTGGCGTCAAAAGAGCACCAAAGACCGTGCCCCAGGGCCAACTTCTGCGGCGCCACGGTTCAATCCCGGACTGAAAATTCAAGGCACCGGGGTACCGCGTTTTGGCCCAATCCAGCTTGTCCGATCGCCAGGGGGTGGCCTGTGAATTCAGACCGCCTTCAACCCGGCCCTCGGCGGACTCTGGCACGTCCTTCCGCGACCTACCCAATGGCCCGTCCAGAGCTCAGACTACCTTTTCGGCCCGGATGAGTAGACAGGAGAGGCAACAGAGTCATCTATGATGAGACAGCTTCCCGCTCGCTGGAATGCGTTTGTTGTACTTGTCGCTGTTGCGACGATGGTGGGTTGCCAAGGCCTTAGCAGTTCCAACAAATCGTCCACTACTACTTCGTCGACGAACAACAGCAAGCCAGGACAACTCACGGTCGCGCCCAGCAGCATTAGCTTTGGCATCGTAAACGTCGGGAACAATCAAAGCCAGCCCGCAACCATGACCAACTCGGGCGGAGCAAGCCTCACCGTGACCAAGGTGACCGCAACCGGGGCGGGTTTCAGCGTGAGCGGATTGAGTTTGCCGCTGACTCTGGCAGCCGGTAAGAGCCAAGGTTTTACCGTCATCTTCACGCCGGCGTCATCAGGCACGGTCACGGGAAACCTGGCCATTGCGAACACCGGTTTGACTCCCACGGTCGACGTCGCTCTCTCCGGAGGCTCGCAGACGGCGGGCGCAGTTACTCCAAGTTCTTCGAGCCTTAACTTTGGAAATATTCTCGTGGGCAACAAGCTAACGCTCACCGAAACTCTGACCAACACCGGCGGCTCCAGCCTCACCGTGACACAGGTCGCTCCTACCGGTGCTGGCTTTGCGGTGAGCGGATTGACTGTGCCGTTGACTATCCCTGCTGGTGAAGGGCAATCGTTCAGCGTCACGTTTACTCCACGAGCGGCGGGGACCGTCAGTGGAAGTTTAGCCATCACCAACACCGGCGCAACCCCGACAATCAACATCCCTCTCGTCGGAGACGGAGTAACAGCCGGCGCTCTTACGCCGAATCCCGCTAGTCTTAATTTTGGGAGTGTCGAAGTCGGAAATAACCAGGCGCTCTCGGAAACTCTGACCAACTCGGGCGGATCCAGCGTGACCGTCACTCAAGTGAACGCCATGGGAACCGGGTTCGGCGTGAGCGGGTTGAGCCTGCCGCTGACACTGACGGCCGGCCAAAGCCAAGGATTCAGCGTTACCTTTACGCCGACCTCTGCCGGTAGTAGCGCCGGAAATCTGGCGATTCTCAGCAACGCCTCGAACTCGACACTTAACGTCGCGCTATCCGGAAATGGGCTGGCAGCGGGATCCCTTGCGCCGAGCCCTTCAAGCCTCAGCTTTGGAAACGTTCAGGTCGGCAATAATCAGCAACTCTCGGAAACTCTGACCAACTCCGGCGGAGTCAACGTCACTATCTCGCAGGCTACAATCGCAGGGACCGGGTTCACGATGGGTGGGTTGAACCCGCCATTGGTCCTGACGCCCGGACAACACTACACTTTCACTGTCACTTTTACGCCGCCCTCCCCTGGGAATGACAGTGGAAGCGTTTCGATTGTCTCCAATGCGTCGAACCCGAACTTGTCTGTGCCACTGACCGGCACAGGAACACCAGTGCCTCAGGGAACGTTGGCCGTATCTCCAACCAGCATCGACTTCGGCAACGTGATCGTGGGAACCAATGCGCAACAAACCGGAACACTCACCGCCAGCGGGGAGAGTGTAACGGTAACGTCCGATACGCTGAACGGTTCGGCTTTTGCCGTGAGCGGGATTTCGTTCCCGGTCACGATTCCCGCAGGCCAGCACGTGCAGTTTACCGTGACCTTCACGCCCGCGGCGACTGGCGCCACGTCGGGCAGTGTCTCATTCGCCAGCAACGCTTCGAATTCCCCGACCGTCGAAACCTTTGCCGGCACCGGCACCCCTCCCCCGCAACACTCCGTCAATCTTTCCTGGACTGCGAGTAACTCGCAGAACATCAGCGGGTACAATATTTATCGCGGCGTAAAGTCGGGTGGACCGTATTCTAAAATCAATCCCGTGCTGAACGCCAGCACGCTTTACACCGACACCACGGTCTCCGACGGACAGACCTATTACTACGTAACCACCGCAGTCAATTCGAGCAACGAAGAGAGCACCTACTCCAACCAGGCAACGGCTGTGATTCCTTCGCCGTAGTTTTATCGGCTGGAGACTCAACCCTTCTCCGGGATGGTTTGTGATGGCAGCCTTTCCGGAGAAGGCACAGATCGTCCCGCTAGACACTCCCACCTGGAAGGATTTCCCCTTGCAGAAGTTAATGTATTTGTTTAATCTTGCGTGGATTTCAACAAGAAAGGACACGTATTCAGAGGTCTCCCATGGGTTGGAGCGGATGTACTACCGAGACCTTCCATTATTAGCTTTAGTCGATACCCTTCCAAAATCGCGCTATGAGATTCCCCCGGGCCCTGTCTCGACCACTACTCTTATCGGCTGGAATGGCGATCCTCTTCCTATCAAAATTCCCAGCGCAAGCGAACGACGCGATTACCAGCGCGCCAGGCTCTTCTAATTCGCAAAGGAAAGGCTTAGTCGTAACACCTCTAAGTCTTGGTTTCGGCAGCGTCTCGGTGGGCCGGAGAAAGATCCGGACTGTCACTCTCACCAACTCAGGGATTTCAGATGTCAGATTGTCGCAAGTTATCACCCGAGGACGTGACTTTACGGTGCTTGGGCTGGATTTGCCCTTGACGCTTGCGCCGGGGGAAAGTTACACATTCAGCAGTGTCTTTGCCCCGCAGTCCGCAGGCGCTAGCACCGGAAGTGTTTCTTTTGTTTCGGACACCTCAAACATCTCGAACTCGCCCCTGAGTTTAGAACTGACCGGGAACGGGGCAGACGATGACCAGCAGCTTAACATTAATCCGGCAACCATGGACTTCGGCGCCGTGCAGGTCGGCTCGAGTGCAAGCCAGATGGCAAACCTTACCGCAACCGGGAGTCAGGTGACGATTTCTTCTGTTCTCAGCAGCAGCGCTGAATTTACCTGGAGCGGACTGTCCTTTCCAGTGACCATTCCTCCGGGCGGAAGCCAGGAATTTACGGTTACGTTTACCCCTCAGGCCAGCGGCACGTCCTCCGCGGCGATCTTGTTCCAGGGTGAGAACGGGACTCCTCTGGCGGTGGAACCTGTAAGTGGAACCGGTATTGGCTCACAGGATCACAGTGTCTCTCTCTCATGGAATACCGGCACCTCTCAGGATGTCATCGGGTACAACATTTATCGGAGCAATCAGTCAGGCGGACCCTACACTAAGATCAATTCCGCCCTGGATGCAAGCACTGCCTACACTGACACTTCTGTGACCGATGGGAACACCTACTATTACGTGACCACGGCGGTTAATTCGGAGAACGAAGAGAGCGGCTATTCCAACCAGGCACAAGCCACGATTCCCTGACCGCTGCCGGGTGCTGCGAGATGCTCCATCCCAGGCTGCGCATACCTTCGGGAAGGACTTTTGAGGACGAATCCCTTGCATCATCATCTCCCAGTCTAGTCTGTAGTTCTCTTGGCGGATTCCCTCCGTTACGCCAACGGGCCCAAAGCTCTCTTGATCTGCAAGACTTTGCACACAGTTTCTCGATCACTATCTTCATCAAGCTGCTCAAATTGCTGAACGCAAGATAATAAGCGCCAGCGGGGACCGGCGTCCCATCGGCTGCCGAATTGCTGCGGCTCGAACGGGCAAGCCGAGCGGGACAGATGACAGATCCCCCATCCACGCGTATAAGCTTTTTGTCCGCCGTGCATTGGCGGAGAACCAGAGGCTTGATTCTTCTGGCACTCCTGTCGGTGCCGGCTTTCGCTCAAGGGGTTTCCCTAGCAACCCTTAATGATGGCCCACCTAACTCCGGCACAGAGAACTCTGTTTCGGCCGACCCAACTTCCGGTCATGCTGGCGCACCGGCAGCTTCTGCGGTTGTAGCCGTTTCTCCACCGGAAGCGCCCGAACAGCATAGGTTTTGGGATAACGAGAATCGGACTCTTTTCGCGACGGTCGCTGCTCTTAGCGCCGCTGATTTCGTCATCACCCGCTCCATCCTGCAGAACGGCGGAAAAGAACTGAACCCTGTAACCCGCCTCTTTAGCGGGAGTACAGCGGGGCTGGCGGCGAATTTCACCGGCGAAACGGCGGGAATCATTGGACTCAGCTACTTTTTTCACAGAACTGGGCACCATAAACTGGAGCGGATTACCCCTATGCTCGACATCGGAAGCTCCATGTTCGCCGTGGTCTACGACCTTAACCACCGTTGAGGTCTTCGCAAACCCAAACGACGATCCGCAACAACCCTTACCATTTACCTTGGTAATTCAACCTTTTCCGTGGTAAGATTTCCCGGCTTTCGAGCTGTGGCGGCATGGGGCGCGCTCCTTAACGAAGACTCCCGAGGAGAAGCTCGTATGACCCGAAGCTATTTCGTTCTAACCGTTCTTTTGTGTGTTTTGGCCAGCCTTGGCGCGCGTGCTGCGACCAGCGATGAGATTATCCCCGCCGGAACGCTTCTGCAGTGCACACTGGATGAACCCAACTTCTCGTCCAAGACGGCGCAAGTTGGCGATCCCGTGCTGTGTTATCTGAGTCACGTAACCGCTTTCGGGCGTTCGGTATTTCCTCGCGGGGCGGAACTGAGCGGCCACCTCCAGGATTATCAGAATCCCGGACACTTTGTAGGCAAGGGCTGGATCGAACTGGATTTTGATCGCATCATCCTGCCCGGCGCGCAGGTCTTTCCGCTTACCGCGAAAGTGATTTCAGCGCCTCACCTGCGAGTCGATGCCGAGGGCAAGGTCCACAGCAAGGGTCATCCCAAGAGAGACGCCGCGCTTTGGGCGATTCCGATTTTCTGGCCGGTCAAGCTCATCACCTTGCCGAACCGCGGGCCGTATCCGGCCTTCAAGGGTGAAGCTCGGCTGACCCTGCGACTGCTGGAAGACATTGAAGTTCCCGTAGCTGCCCGAGCTTCCGTTCCCATGCCGCCATGGGCCACCCCCAGCAGCTATAACTACTCGCCGTCTACGCTCTATATACCGGCGTCCACAGCTCCGCGCGCGCAAACCGCGACCCTGCAGCCTGCCAATTTCGTGCAGCATCCCGCCGAGGTTCAGCCCAAAGAGCAGCCCACCACGGTCATCGTTCTGAAGGGCGGTGGCGCGTGGATCGCTCGTGATTATTGGGTAGAAGCCGGCCAGCTCCACTGTGTAAGCCTGGATGGAGAGCAGAAACTGGTCGCGCTCGAGGCCATGGATCTTTACCAGACGGTGGGCGTGAACCGGGAGCGACACGTCGAGTTCGTGCTGCGCTCGAAAGATCCCGTGGAACAGTAGGGCGGCAAAGCCACAGCTCGTTTGATGAAATCAAGAGTCCGCGCCGGCAGCTGCAGCATCGGATGCCGCGCGGACTTCTTGCCTCGAATTTCTGTTTTCTTGATTTCGAAAGCATCCCGCGAACGAACCCTCAGACGCGATTGCTCCGGTCTGGAATTTGTTTCAGGAACCAAGGCGCAGCAGTAACCAACCGATATAAAATAGTCTCCTACGGAATTCGCTTGGGGACGAGATCCGCGACTTAAGTTCTTGGGAGGCTTCCATGCGCAGAATCGCAATCGTCATCGGAATCGTAGTGCTCGTCATCGTGGTCGCCGTGGGCGTACTCTTCGCCACGTTCGATCCTAACGACTACCGGGGAACGATCCAGACAAAACTCGAACAGCAGTTGAATCGAAACGTCACACTCGGCAACATGAGTTTGGGACTGTTCCCGCTGCGTTTTCGAGTGGCAAATCTTTCGATCGCCGACGATCCAAAGTTCAGCAATCGCGCCTTCCTTCTGACTCAGGAGTTGAGCGTTTCCGTCAAACTGCTTCCCCTGCTGAGCAAGTCGGTGGAGGTAGATTCGCTGACTCTGGAACGTCCCAGCGTCGAGCTGATCAAGAACGCGCAGGGCGTGTGGAATTTCGCGTCGCTGGGGGAGAAGACGTCCGCGCCCGCGCCGGCAGCCCCGTCTACTCCAGCCGCGCCCTCGCGAGCGCCCGCGCCGGCGGCGACACCCGCGCCGTCCAGCGGGCAGCAATTCTCGTTAGGCGAACTGGCAATCAACGATGGATTGGTCGCAATCACCGATTTGCAGGACCGCAAACCGCGAACCGTCTACGATCACATCAATGTCAAACTTACGGATTTCGCGCCCGATACTCCGTTCAACCTCGACGCATCGGTCCACCTTCCCGGCGCGGGAAGCCAGGAAGTACAACTGAAAGGCAAGGGTGGGCCACTGTCGCACGCGAATTCCGCCAGCACTCCGTTCAAGGGAACTCTGGATTTAAAGGGAGTTGAGATCGGAGGATTGCAAAAGTTCCTTCAGAGTCCGGCTCTGGTTAACACCGATGGAGTACTCTCCGGGCATACAGATATAGCCAGCGAAAACGGGAAACTCTCGGCCAATGGGCAAATGAATCTGGATAAGCCAAAGTTGCACGGCATCGACGTGGGCTATCCCATCGATGTGGATTACGACGTCAGCGACGACCTGGTCAATGATTTACTAAGGATCAACGAGGGCACAATCAAGTTGGGCCCGACGCCTCTCTCTGTCACCGGCACCATGAACTCGAAGCCCACGCCGGCGCAAGTCGACATGGATCTGAAAGCCAGTACTGTTTCCATTGCAGAAATCGCCCGACTGGCGGCCGCGGCGGGTGTGGCGTTTGCTCCCGGCACCACCGTGACCGGACAGATCAATGCCGATATCAAGGCGCAGGGCGCGACCGATAAACCGGCGCTGAACGGTACTCTGGCGGGCAACAACCTTCAGATTTCAGGCAAGGAAATCGCCAAGCCCGTGCAAGTCAAGACAGTGAACATTACGCTGACGCCAACCGAAATCCAGTCCGACAACTTCAATGTGACATCCGGTGGAACCACGGCGGCGGTGCAATTTTCCATGAAGCAATACACTTCGAATTCGCCGCAGGTAAACGCGACGGTGCGGGCGCCGCAAGCGGCCCTGCCCGATCTGCTCTCGATGGCCAAGGCCTACGGCGTAACCTCGCTCGACAAGATTAGCGGCTCGGGAAATCTCGCCCTCGACATGAGTGCCGCGGGACCGCTGCAGTCCATTAGCTCGGACCAGATCATGAAAGCGCTCAATGGCACGATCAATGTCAACTTCAACAACGTGCGCTACACCGGAGTCGATATTTCGCACCAACTGCTTTCCATGATCGGTTCTTCCCAGTCAGGAAAAGACCAGGGCTATACCAATGTTCAGAAAATGACGGGAAACATTCTGGTGAAGAACGGCGTCGCCCAGACCAACAATCTGCAAGCGACTCTCGACATCGGCAATGTGGGCGCCACCGGAACCGCTAACCTGGCCAGCCAGACGCTCAACATGCAACTGACGGCAGTGCTCTCCAAGGCGTTCACTCAGCAGGCGGGCGGCACCGGTGTCGGCGGCTACATGACTACGGCACTGGCGAATAATCAGGGAGAACTCGTAATACCGGCGATTGTCACCGGCACTTTCCAAAATCCAAAGGTTGTGCCCGATGTCCAGAAAATGGCCCAGATGAAATTGAAGGGCTTGATACCCAACGGACAAAATCCGCTGGGTGCTGCGTCTTCGATACTGGGCGGATTGACCGGCCAGAAGGGCACGCAACCCGCCGCCGGACAGCAGAATCCCGTGAACCAAATCATGGGACTGTTTGGCAGCAAGAAGAAGCAATAGTTTCAAGTGATGCCGGCGAGCTTTTGCGGGGGCATTCTCAATCTTGCGGAAGGCCTCCCGAACCCAGGCGCACGTGTAGTTTGACGGTGCCTACAGTTTGTCCGTCGGCGTGGGCGTGGCAAACGATTTCGTCCATTTTGCTTTCTTTCTTGGGCGAGTCGAGCGTGACTAGCACGGGCAACTGATCTCCGGCGCGAACCGTATAACTTCCAATTCCGTCTTCGGTGGCCCACCCTTCAGGCGAAGTTACCGATAAGGTTATTTCTTTCGACGTTGCAGTGCCATTGCGGAGAAGCAAAGGCATCTGCAAGGTTGCGCCTCCGGCAATCGCGATTTCGGGAACCGCAGCCTGCGGCAGATGTTGCAAGCCGTGCACGCGCCGGAAGGTTTCGTAAAAGCCCCACGGACCGGCAAGCTCCACCGAGAGGCCAGCCTGTGATTTCGCCGACTCTTCTGTCGGGCGGACAAACGCAATCGGTTCCGAGGTCACGCCCTCGAAAACATCGCCCGTGACACTGCCGCCCACGTTCGATTTGCCGAAGGTCAACTGCACTGGATCCGTCCAACCGTCTTTCGCGATCTGTTGATCGTCTTTTTTCTCCAGGCCTTCGATGTAGGCACGGTATTGGGTGAGGTGAAATTCGAATTCTTCCACCGCGATGCGCCAATAGGGCAGTTTGCGCACGGGCGAAATCCCGGTAATCGGATACTCCGGCCCGCTCTTCTTGAATTGGTCTTGCTCCTGAGCGTCGGAGAAGTAGTAAATCTTCTTCGGTTGCCAGGGCCGCAAACCTTCGAACAGGGTTTCGTTGACGTGCACCGCAGCTGCCAACTGCGCAGGAAATACCGATGGATCGCCCGCCATATCGAACGCTTCCGTCGCCAGCACGCCGGAAGCCTGGTGGTCTCCGTGATTCTCGCCGATGAAGAATCCCGGCAGCCAGGTCACAATCACCTCGGGCCGGGTGAAGCGCACCATGCGAACCACTTCTTCCAAGGCCGCTCCGTTGTGCCAATTCGCCAGTGATTCCAAAACATTCTGGGTGGAAGTATCGCGTCCATCCAGAAACCACACATTGTCGATTCCAAGTTTCGTCATTGCATGACGCAACTCCATCTCGCGAACCGCCCCTAATGCCGCCGCCCGCTCCGGCCCCATGTTGTTATGACCAGCTTCGCCATGGGTCAGATAAACTGCGGCCACACGTTTGCGCTGATCCAGAAGCTGCGCCAGATAAGCGGAAACTCCGGTCTCATCGTCCGGATGCGCGACCACCAGCAGAACGTCGGCCTTGAATCGTTCATCTGGCTCGGTTGTCGGTGAAGATTTGGGCGTCTGCGCGACGAGCGTCGTTACGAAAAGTGTGAGTAAACAAATCGAGTATCGAAGTTTCACTGGTCTCCCGTTGGAGTGCGGTCATGGAAAGGCTCCGCATCTGGGTTGCTTGCGAATATGATTTAGACGTTCAAAGCCGGAGATAAGCACCATTACTTTTGCAGTCGTGGCACACTGAGCTTTGGTAGAGTTGACCGGTCGCAACAGATCTCATGAAGACAGCCATCGAAGAAACATTTTCGTCACTTAAGGGCCGGCTCCGTGGGGATTTGCTTCGGCCAGGTGACGAGGAATACGCCCACGCGCGAGACATTTGGAACGCGATGGCAGCCCGTAACCCGGCTCTGATAGCCCGATGCGCCGGCGTCGACGACGTGCAGACTGCGGTCCGGGCAGCTTCGGCCACAGGCGTTCTCACCGCAGTCCGTTGCGGGGGCCACAGCCTCGCCGGCTTTAGCACTTGCGACGGCGGCTTGGTGATCGATCTGTCACGAATGCGCCAGGTATCGGTTGACCGCGAAGCTCGCAGGGCGCGTTTTGCTGGCGGCTGTCTGCTCGGCTCGATCGACGCGGCCACGCAGAAACACGGCCTGGTTTTTCCTGCCGGAGTAGTCTCGCACACTGGCGCTTCCGGGCTGGTTCTGGGCGGAGGATTTGGTTGGCTGACTCGGTCGCACGGGTTGTCCTGCGACAATGTTGAAGGCGCCACACTAGTCACCGCCGAGGGTTCCATTGGGTGTGCAAGCGCACAAGAAAACGCCGAGTTGTTTTGGGCTTTGCGCGGAGGCGGCGGCAACTTCGGAGTCGTCACTGAGTTCGAAGTGAAACTCCATCCCTTAACGTCGGTGGTCATCGCTCAAGGGTTATGTCTGCAAGACAATATTTACGGCATCCTGCGGCAGTGGAGGAATTTCATGCCGGAAGCGCCAGACCAATTGAAGTGGAACCTAAATCTTCGCCTCGCTCCCAATATGGAAGACGTGCCGGCCCACCTACGCGGGCGTCCAGTCGCGAGTGAGACCGTAATCTGGCTAGGCGATCCCGATGATGGCGGCCGGTATCTCGATCACATCTTCTCGCTCTGCAAACCTGTGGGAGTAACCAGGAAGGTTGTGTCCTACCTCGCGCTGCAGACCATGGCCGACGATGAATTTCCACACGGCCGCCGCTACTACACCAAGTCTGGCTACTTCAAGTCTCTCGATAACAGCAGCATCGAGCAAATGGTGCAGGCTCTAGCCACCGTCCCGTCTCCGACAACTCTGATTGAACTGGCCTATCTGGGCGGAGCCGCAGCGCGGATCGCTCCTGAGGAAACCGCGTTCGGTGACCGGAGTTCGCCCTTCGTCATCAACCTGCTGGCCAACTGGTCGAACCCGTCGGACGACAACGCCAACGTCGCGTGGATTCGCACCCTATTCAAGCAGCTTCGTCCGTCCATGACTCCGGGAGTTTATGTGAACTTCATGAGCGGCGACGAGGACGACCGCGTGCCCGAAGCCTATCATGAACGCTGGGACCGCTTGGTCGAAGTCAAATCGCACTACGATCCCAACAACTTTTTCC
This sequence comes from uncultured Acidobacteriota bacterium, assembly GCA_963762385.1. Lineage (GTDB taxonomy): Bacteria > Acidobacteriota > Terriglobia > Terriglobales > Acidobacteriaceae > JABDBE01. Next base: position 841,196 of record CAVXKN010000006.1, read on the forward strand.
GGCTGAACCAGAATATCCCCCCGAAGGGGGCTGCAGACAAGAACCACACGAAATGATTTTCAGGTAAGCGACTCGACTCGCGAAAGGATAAAAAGCCCGGTCGGGAGGAGATCCACGATTCCGGGCCTTTTCTCAGGTGATGCAGTGGGAATTCTATAGAGTCTGGCGGCTAATGTCTAGTACATTAATAGACAAACATGCTAGCCTTGGCTTCGCCGGGCGACTAGGGCAGAATCCCCAGCAACCGAAGCGTGCTCAGTCCGGTCATCGCGGCAACGAATAGCATCACGACGTACTCGGCGACATTCTCGACCACGCCTGACGCCCGCGTTTTGCGTAGAAACTCGGTCATAGCTCTCTCCTCCCGGCGTACTTCAAACTTGTTCTGGACTGCTACCAGCTTGGCCCACGGGCGGCATTTCAACAATGGCTCGTTGGTGGGGCTCTCAAAACACCAGTAACCGGGCAGACGATGACTCAAGTCACAAACCTTAGGGTCATGAGGAAGTTCGTCGTTGGACTTGCAGCGCCTTACTTATGTAACTGGCGCGCCGGCGCGCCGGACTGCGATCATCAACAGCAAGCTTTGGTGAGACAGCCATGCTTCGGACCAAAAAGATTTTTGCTTTGATTTTCAGTGCTGCATTTGCGTTACTCTCCGGCAGCCCGTTTGCCGGTGCACAGGCCACGCCTCAAACCGCGCGCCAGGCGCTGCTTGAGATGTTTTTCAGTAAGACTCCGGGGACGTTCGAAAAGCATCTGCCGCAAGCGACGCGGGCCGCGCTGCGAAAAGCGGGTACGACTTCGAGTGTGTCCATGCTCACAGGGTTCTCCGCCATAACCAGTCAGCTCAGCGCCCGCGGACAGCAATTGCAGACGTTCGAAGCAGGGCCAACGCTCATGCTGATCGAGGATCCCCAGGCGCACAGCAAGTTTGAAATTACGGTGGAACGCGACGACCTGCGTGGCGAGGAAGACGAAATTGAGCTGGCGTTCCATGGATCGAAAGACGGAGAGAACAAAGCCGCAGGCGCGAAATTCCGGTTGACCATCACCATGAAACAGGAAGCCGGAACCTGGCGGCTTAACGACCTTTCGGCGACGGTCGGAGTCTCGTTGTCGGATCCCGAATTTCTGAAAGCCATGACAAAAAATATGAGCGCGGGTATTCCCATGTCGGCAGGCGGTCCGTCTGCACCCGCGACGATGAACCTGACCACCGCAATGACCGCAGCCAACGAAGCCGCGGCCGTAGCCGGGGTACGCACACTCGATACTGTCGAGATCACATATGCTGCAAGTTTCCCGGCGCATGGCTTTACCTGCACGCTGTCAGATCTTGGCGGCATGGGAGGCGGCACCGGGCCCTCAGAGCACCAGGCAATGTTGATCGATCCGCGCCTGGCCGGCGGTAGGAAGAACGGATATGTGTTCGCGCTCAGTGGATGCAATGGAACTCCGGGGTCGCGGTACAGCGTAACCGCCGTGCCCGCGGATCCGAGCGCTGGAACGCGCGCCTTTTGCAGCGATGAATCCGCCGTGATTCGTTTCTCTGCCGACGGCAAGGCTGACTCATGTTTGAGCGCAGGCAGGCCGCTCCAATAAGCAACTGGCGGCATCCGCATGAGAATTATCCTGCTTTGAGCCACTCACGAATTCCGGGCTGCCCCGTCTAAGCTCTGTCGAAACGGAGGAGCCATGAACCGCCAACGTCGCCTCGCCCCATGGGTTGGTGCCATTCTCGGAACCCTTCGCGCGCTGCTCTTCACCGCTCAAAGCTATGCCTCGGATATTCGGCGGTACACCGAGGAGTTCCACCAAACCTATCCGCTGGCCGCCGGGGGCCGGGTCGAACTCGACAACCTCAATGGCGCGGTTCACATCACCGCGTGGGATCAGAATGTGGTCAAGGTCGACGCGGTCAAGTATGCGGGCACCAAAGAGCGGCTCGATGAAGCCCGGATCGAAGTCGAGACGGGCAGCGATTCCATCTCGGTTCGCACCAGGTACCCGGACCACGACCATACCTTCAGCGGGGGATGGAACGATCCTGCCGGGGTTGAGTACACGTTGACCGTCCCGCGCGCTGCTCGCCTCGACGAAATCAAACTAATCAATGGGCCACTGGATATTCACGGCGTTACCGCCGAAGTGCGTGCCTCCTGCGTCAATGGACGATTGACGGCGGAAGGCCTGCAGGGCCGGGTCAAACTTGAGACCATCAATGGACGGATGGAAGCGCATTTCGACCGCCTGGCAAATTCGCCGGTCGAGCTATCTTCGGTGAACGGCAGCGTTGACCTGATTCTTCCTTCCGACGCCAAGGCAGATTTGGAAGCTTCGACGATCTCGGGCGGAATCGAGAACGACTTCGGCCTCGAAGTTCGCCATCACCGCTTTGTCGGCCACGATTTGCACGGCGAACTGGGCGGAGGCGGAACTCGTATCCGGGTCTCGAATGTCAACGGACGAATCGAGATTCGGCACGCCAACGACGGCCACGCGTTAAGCTCGGCCAAGGATCTCGACCATGATGACCGGGACGATCACGACGACGATGATGACGAGATCTGAGGCCCTCGCCGCGATTCCGCGGAAACTGGACGACATGGAAGAACTCTACGCCATCTCTCTCGGAACGTAGTGTGCCCCAGATTGGCGTCCACCGAACGGACGCGAAGCTGGTGCATCAGGCTCGTGGAGCCTTGGCCAGACGGGTGCCTTGCCCTTTCGCGTCCTTGTGTTCAGAGGACGATAAAGGATGGGGCACCCTTTGGTTTAGAGTTGCACTTTAGGATGGGTAAGCCACACGGCAAGGCGCGGAAATTACTGCTTTGTGGTGGCTTTGAAGCCGACATTGCCGCCCGAGCTGGGCGAGTAACGTCCCACGATTTCCAGCTTGTCGTTGAGTCCGTAAGTGCGGCTCAACGTCGGGCCCTTGGGATCGTCGACATCGTAGTATTTGTCGCCGTGAAGCAGCCAGCCATGGATGGTGCGGTCGGAATTATAGTAGGTGCCGGCGATGTCGCCTTTATTGTTCAGGGTGTGGGCGACGGTACCAGAGCCCGTTGCTCTCGGGTCATTGATCTTCTTGAACTTCGTCCCGGTCTTGAGGAAAGAATCGTAATTGCCAGCCGAGTTGACGGCGTATACGGTAATCTGGCCCGCATTGTTGACTCCCCACGCGGCCGCGCTGGTTTCATTCTTCACGTCAATGCTGGTGTACTTCTTGCCTATCTTTGAAAAGCCATGCTGAGCGCCTGCGGTGTCAAAGTACAGGCCCACAACGTCTCCCTTGTCATTGATTCCGGTGGCTTGAGTGCCGGTTGCGTTCGGGAAACTGATGGCGGTGAATTTGCCGCTACCGTAAGTATACCCGGTGGCCACGCCGGTCTTGACGTCGCCGCAAAAGCCGACAACCGTACCCGCGCTATTGATGCCGTAGAAGGTGAGAGTGCTGGCTGCACAATGCTTGTAGTCGATAGTGGTTAACTTTTTCCCGGTGAGGATCATGCCGTGCTGAACGCCCTTAGAGTCTACATAGTCTCCGGTGATCACTCCGGCATTGTTGACAGCGTAGGTATCAGTCCACATCGCCGTCTTGTTGGCTTGGACGTCTGAGAATGTAAAGGTTAACGATGGTGCCGCCGCGATTCCTACTGCAGCGAACGCTAGAACTAGCAATGTTGCGAGCATGGACCTCTTCAATGATTTCTCCTCCTAGAGAAAGTTGTTGTGACTCCGTCCTGTCATCGGCGCGAGGCCAGGACAGGGCAATTAGCGAACGGGCAATTCCCACGTCGGAATCGAGCTTTATATATCCAACCGCGTCGGCGTCGATGCTGCCGGCAAGATCAAACGGATGGCTCTACAACGTAGAGGGGCCCGCTCAAGATCTGGTTTCGAGCACGGGGGCTATACCGCTTTGCGCGAAGACCATTGCATACAGCGCGACCGTGGCAGATCGCGAAGGGGGGATTCTTTTAATTTATCATCTCCGTGGCAGTGATGGTCAAGGTGAAAGGCCTTGCACTCCTAAAACCTGACCGTCCCCTGACCTATCGACTCACGGCCGGCTGGCTCACCCGAAGATTACCATTTGTCTTTAAGGTTAGCCCGTCCAGCTTTGCTTGGGGCATGTTCGTCTGTCACCCAACCCTGAGCCATCGGTAACTACGCCGTGCCTCACGCCTGGGCCTCAGACGGTTCGGGGGCTCGCGCCAGATGGACGGTAGTGCCGGCTCCCTTGCGGCAAAAGTAAGGATGGGCCACCCTCAAACGGGATAACAACAGGCCTAAGCTGTATTAGGCAACCAGGTTCCCGTCGGAGTTTAGCTTCGACAAGGAATCGACTTTCTTCACACCCGGCTGCCGCAGGCTGTTAGAAGGCGACCGATCGGCGGTTTTTTTTCGAGCAAGGACTCCTGAGAAAATTAACGGCCCGGGGAGCGCGGCGCACTAACGTCACATTGCTCTGTGACGCAGGTCCTCGCCAGCGCTTTAAGTTTGGTCTGCAATGAAGTTAGAGCTACCAGGGTTGGGAGGTTTCCAATGCGCAACTCAATCCTTACGATTGCAATTCTACTTTCGTTGGGCGGTGCGGGCATAGCCCAACAGACAACCCTCGATCAGATTCCGGTCAAGCCCACGTCGTGGGCATCGGGTCAGCAGATGTACCAGGAGTATTGCGCTGCGTGTCACGGAGCGAACGCCGACGGGCAAGGCCCGGCGGCATCGGCTTGCACCGTGAAACCGGCCGACCTGAGAACACTGGCTGGGCGCAACCGCGGCAAGTTTCCCTACGAACATTTCTATGCCGTCTTACAGTTCGGGATACTGGCGCCCACGCACGGCTCCGCCGATATGCCCGTCTGGCTTCCCATGTTTCTTTCGCTCAATCGTGGCCACGATGCCATAGCCCAGCAGCGCTTGCGCAATGTCGCGAATTACGTCGCATCTCTGCAGTCGAAATAAACGGGGACCGCATCGACTGGGTGGGCTCAGCAAACAGCACGGGGAGATCACATTGGCAGGATCGCTTCCCACCCTTGCACAGGACGCAAGGATGGGGCACCCTCCTTCTTGTTTCTTATTCTTGTTTCTTATTCTTGTTTCTTATTCTTGTTTCTTATTCTTGTTTCCCGTATCTACTTCAGACCTTCTACCAGGTAGAGGTCTCCTAGGGTGCGATGGAAGCCGTAGACGTAGGTCTTGCCGTCGGGCGTCATTAGGATCGGTCCTATTGTCGAGACGCCGGTGGGATCGAGCGGAGCAATCTGTTTCCAGACGGTTCTTTTTCCCGTGGCCAATTCCAGTCGATAAACCTTGGCGGGCACTTCGCCGGTGCGATAAAGATAAATGGAGTGGGCGTCCTGACTCCAATTAATGGGGATGTCTCCGGGTTCCATGCCGTTCACGAGTCGAGGCTCACCCCCGGCGGAAGGGTAGAGGTAGCCTTTTTCATCGGGACCAATGCCAACCACCAATTGGCCGTCCGGTGAAATCGCAAAGTTTTGTGCGTCGACGCCTTCGGGAGAAATCGCCTTCGGTTTTCCTCCCGAGATATCCTGCGCATAAAAGCGCACGCCCCGCCCCGGTTCGTTGCCGGAAAAGACCAGGCGCTTACCGTCAGGAAACCACCGCGCCCATTGATGGTTAATTGAATCCGTAGTCAGCGATTGAGTTTCACCGGCGCCGGTGGGCAACAGGCGGAGTTGTCCGGGCGCGATCGGTGTGACCACGATAACCCATTTCTGATCGGGCGAGAGGGCCGATGCGCCACCTTCGCCGAGTCGTATAGCCGGGGTGCCATCCGTGTTGCGAATATAAACCGCGTAGGTTAGATCCTGGGCATCTCCGTATTGAACTCCGCCGCCGATTCCCTCTTCGTCAAAAAGAAGAGTTTTGCCGTCGGCGGAAAGATCGGCGGGATACGAATAGTCAAGCCAGGAAAGATCCCGCTCTTTGGTTGCGCCCGGATCCAGACCCATGACTTCGCGGCGGCGGTCGGCGCGGGCGAGCAGTACGCGTCCGTCGCGCCAGATATCGAAGATCACGAGCGAACCGGGTACGCGAGTGACCAGGCGATGCTTGCCTGACAAGTCGACGGCGGTGATGTAGTGGAACAGTCCTAATTCGCTGGCGGTGAACCACACTTCCTGGCCATCGGGCGACCAGGCAAGACCCTGGGTGCCGTACCACTCCCGGGTCAGCTCGGTTTTGTGACCGGAAACATCGACGATGGCAACGGAGCCGCCGTCGTCTCCCTGATTGGGATGATCCATGAAGGCGACGACATCGCCTTTAGGGGAGACTCGGGGATAACTAATCCAGCCGCCGCTGGTCTCGTAGAGGACCTTGCCGATAGGGTATTCGAGCCGGTCGCGGCCGCCGACATTGCGCACCACGGCCAGGTTATTTCCGTCGGGAGACCAATCGGCCCATTCGACATCGTCGAGAACCGGGCGGGGTGCCCCACCCGCCAACGGTGCTCTGGCAAGGGTGCCCACGTTGATCCAGGTTCCGACAGGATGGCTTCCCAAAGACAGCGCCATCTCGCCCTTTGATGAAATGGCCAGAAGCTCGGCGCGGCCCAGTCCTAAAGAACGGGACTCGACCATGCCCTGGCGGGCAGAGAATGTTTCCACCGGATTCCCTTGCCAGGCGGCGCTGTACAAGATGGTCTGGCCGTCGGGCGCGAATCGGGCGGAGCGAATTTCGCCGCGCCGGAAAGTAATCTCGTGATACAGCGGCGCGCTGGCGGCCGACGGTCCCCATAGACGTCTGCCCGCTACGAATCCCACGGCTAGAGCAACCAGAAGACCGAGGCCGACCATGACGGGCAGAAGACGGCTGCGGGTTTGGGGTGGGCCCTCCTTTTCGCGGGTTGCTTTTTCCGCGGATACAGTCGAGACCACACCGCTGGTTCCGGCGCGTGAAGAATCGACGTCTCGCTTCAAGCGCTTCAGATCGGCGCGCAGCTCGGCGGCGCTCTGGCAGCGCAGTTCGCGATCTTTCTCCAACGCTTTGTTCAGGATGACTTCCAGTTGCGGAGGCAGTCCCGGGTTCAACTGGACGGGCGGGATGGGCACTTTGTTCAGGATCGCTTCGAAGACTACTGCGGACGTCGTTCCCGAAAATGCCTGGCGGCCGGTTGCCATTTCGTAGAGCACCACGCCGAAGGAGAAAAGATCGGTGCGGTGGTCGAGCGCCTCTCCACGGGCCTGCTCGGGCGACATGTAAGAAATGGTTCCCATCGCCGTACCGGGAGTGGTGAGTTGGTCTACGCTGATCGCAGTGCGGGTCGCGCCAGCGGATACGTCGGCGACGCGGTTCTGGAGCGTCAGTTTCGCTAAACCGAAGTCAAGAATTTTCGCTTGCCCGCGAGGGCTCACGAAGATGTTTGCCGGTTTGATGTCGCGGTGGACAATTCCGCCGGAGTGGGCGGCGTCGAGAGCGTCTGCGATTTGAACGCCCAGTTCGAGCAACTGTTCGAGTTTAAGTGGACGGCCCTCGATCTTGTGCTTGAGGGTTGCGCCTTCCAGATACTCCATGGCGATGAAAGCTTTCCCGTCCTGCTCGCCGATGTCGTAGATGGTGCAGATATTGGGATGGTTCAGGGCGGAAGCAGCCTGCGCCTCGCGCTGGAAACGGCTCAGGGTCTGAGGATCTTTGGCAACGTCTTCGGGAAGGAACTTCAGGGCGACGAAGCGGTGCAGCCGCGTGTCTTCGGCCTTGTAGACAACGCCCATTCCGCCACCACCCAAGCGTTCAACGATGCGATAGTGGGAAATGGTCTGGCCTATCATGGTCCGAGTGGCGACGGACTGATGCTCTGTCGAGCCATCTTAGGTGGGATTGGTTGTTTCCGTCAACAGGGTTGTGGGTCGCGGAGGTCAATCGCCGCTTTCCTCATCGAATGCGCGGTACCGATTCAGGATGTCACGCTGGCTGATTACGCCTTCCAGCTTGTGAAGGTCGGCGCGGCTGACGACGGGTACGAGCGGCCATTGATTAGCGTAGCGTAAAGCCATATCGAGGGGATGGTCGGGATGGAGAAACGGAAGCTGGCGCATGGACAGAACCGACCGGAGGGTATGCGCTCCTTTGCCTTCGTTCACCTTGGTGCGAATTTCCTGCATTGTGATGTGGCTCCATCCGGAGGGGTGCAAGCGCACAAGGAAATTGTCGGAGGCCGAGTCTTCGATCTGGCGCAACACATTTTCCAGCGGCTGCTCGGCATCGAGCACTGGACCGGTCGGCGGTTGTATTGCGTCCTCCACACGCAGAATGTTTTCTTCGCGCTGCTCTTCCATGGACGGCAGGTCGAGGCCGTCCTGGCGGGTGAGCACGTCGAAAATCGCAGTGGGCTGCAGAGCCCGTGAAATCACATAGGCGAAGGTGTTGGCGACGATTACAGGAACGATGATCGAGTAGTTTCCGCTGACTTCGAGCACCATGAATACCGAAGTCATGGGGGCGCGCAGGAAGCCGGCGAACAGAACTCCCATACCTACCAGAGCGTAGGTGCCCGGCGAACCGCTGAGATGGGGGAGAAATACATGCTCGGCTCCGCCGACCGCGGCTCCCAGCATGGCACCGATAAATAAGGTTGGAGCAAACATGCCGCCGGGAGTTCCGCTGACGAACGAAAGCATGGTCGCAATGATTTTCAAGCCTGCGAGCGCGGCCAGCATTTGCCAGGTGAATTGCCCGTGCATGGCTTCGTCGATGTACTCATAGCCCGCGCCCATCACTTGCGGCGCGCCTAAGACTGCAATGATCCCGATGAGTAAACCGGCCACTGCGGGCTGAAAATATTGCGTCCAGGTGGGCAGGGCTTTGAACCGCGGGCGCAGCGTCGCAATGCCACTGGAGAATGCGACGGAGGCGAAGCCGCCTACGACTCCAAGGATGGCATATGCGATCAGCTCCGAGGGACGCTCCAGTTGCACGGCGGGAATGCGAAAAAGAGACTCGGAACCTAGAAACCATCGCATGACAACCACGCTGGATATCGCCGAAAGCACAACCGAACCAAGAATGCCGGCGGTCCAACGCCCGATGACTTCTTCGATCACGAAAAGGACGGCCGAGATGGGCGCGTTAAAGGCGGCCGCCAGTCCAGCAGCAGCGCCAACCGGAGCCATCAACCGCATGCGATCGCGGGATAAATGCATGCGCCTTCCCAGCGCGGAAGCCAGGCTGGCGCCGATTTGCAAAGAGGGATCTTCGGGGCCGAGGGAATGTCCCGAGCCAATCGCGAGCGCTGCAGTGATGAACTTGCCGATGGCGGTGCGAAGCGGGATGTAGCCGTTGTAGATGTAGAGCGCGGCTTTGGTCTGGTTTACTCCGCTGCCGCGCGCCAACGGAAACACGTGAATGACAAGCAGTGCGATGACCAAGCCGGTGAGACTGGGAGCCAGCAGAAGCCGCGCGGGCGAGAGCGTAGCTCCCGATCCCAGGAGATAGCTGCGACACCAGTCGATGGCGAAACGGAAACAGACGACCGCGAGTCCGGAAAAGATACCGATGAAGACCGATAGGACAAGAAAGAGGCGCTCTTCCCGAAAAACTGAGCGCAGCAGAGCTCCGCGAGAGTGCTCTGGCAACGAAGCCTCCAGATCAGCTTGGCCGTTCTCCAGCGCGGTTCCGGTTCGCGAGTTGGGCAAGAGATCCAGGCTAGCTCCCCTCGTGCAACTTGGAGATCAGAAGCAACGCCAGGTCCGTTCCGGTCGGAGGTCCGCAGGCGGCCTTGGTTTGGCGCTCGATTTCGAATACCAGATCCATCGCTCCTTCGGCCAAGTCCGGATCTCGGCGCAGATCGCGCTCATTGATCTTCGGTTTCATTTTCGCCCAGCTATCGGCGAGACTCTGCTCCAAGCTCTCGGACGAGGCAGGGGCGCTCGAGTTGACTGCGGCCGAGCAGGACTTGAGCCGGTCTCCTGCGGCTGCAAATGCTTCGATGACAATTCGGTTGCGCTGGTCAGCTGAAATCTGTCGCCGGAAAGGATCCATTTGCAGAACCAGTTCGGTGGTATTGAGGAGGTCGGCGCTTTGCATATCCTCGGGATTAGCAGCCGCGGCGGCCTGCAGGTAGCGTTGAGCCAGGGCGTAGCGACCAAGATCGAAGGCAGCCAGTCCCGCTCCGGCCAAGGCTGCCTGGTTGTGATGGTCCGACTTCAAGCTGAGGCGGTATTCGGCGAGAGCGTGCTCGTAGTCCTGGGTCCGGAGAAAAAGATCTGCGACGCGCTGGTGCAGAGACGGATCGTCACCCAAGTTCGCTGCGAGAGCGATCAGCTCAGATTGTGCCTGCGCCTTGGCCTTGTTGCGTAAGAGATATTCGATCAGCTCCAGTCGAGTGTCCCGTCGTTCCACTTCCTGGTCGCTGGGCCAAGTCGCATAAATCGCGTTGTGGTAATAGCGAAGGGCTTGTTCGGTTTGTCCCTTTTGCGCCGCAATGCGGGCTAGTTCCAGGTTGACCAGCCCGTTTTCAGGCTCGCGCTCCCAAAGGTTGATTAAATAGGCATACGCTTCGTCGGTTCGCTTCAGGCCGATTAGCGCCTGGGCAAAGTTGAGTTGGTAATCGTAGTTGTCGCGCGAGTAAAGGAGGGCGGCGCGAAAGTCGCCAACGGCCCGATCAAAATGCCCGTCCTTGAGATCCGCAGTACCACGAGTAAACAATCGATTCGCCAAGGCCTGCTGCTGCGCCTGATGCATGCGGGACAATCCGCCCACCGCGAGAAAGGACAGTACTGCCAGGGCAGAGAGTAGCGCCAGGATCACCGGCTCGCGCGTGGGGTAGAGCCCGAGGCCCTGCACTTTTTCTCTTACGGTCATTCTTTTCCCTTGCAAATGTGGCCCGACACGACTCCCTTCATCATACCGGGTACAGGAATCCGAAGTCTCTGCCGCTAGTAGGCTGCGGAGCGGAAGGCGGCTTGGGAGCAGGCCGCCCTCCGGGAACCACGGTCAGCGTGCGAATACGAAGTGGTCAACGCGGTTCTGCCGCCAGCATTGTTCGTTGTCCTGGTTGCAGAAAGGTTTCTCTTTGCCGAGACTGACGGTCGTGATGCGCTCTGCGGAGATTCCCTGCTGTATAAGCGCCTGCTTGGCCGATTCTGCCCGGCTGGTTCCGAGCGCGAGGTTGTACTCCTCAGATCCTCGATCGTCGCAATGGCCTTCGATCACCACCTTGACGTTGGGATGCTGGGAGAGAAACGCGCTGTTATTTTGCGTCGTCGGCATCTCATCCGAGCGGACGTCGGCCTTGTTGTAATCGAAGAAAATGTCCTTGATGTTCTTACTGAACAAGTCCTCGTCCGAAGGGGACGGCGCCGCGTTGGACATGGCGGAGTTTACAGTCACACGGGCGGAGGCGTCTGTGGTGCCTCCCGGACCGTTGGCGACCAGGGTGTAGGTCGTCGACGAACCCGGCACGACCGTGCGCGAGCCTGAAGGCGGCAATGTGCCCAGGCCTGCGACAGTAATTTCACTGGCATTACTGGTTTGCCATGTCAGTACGGTCGACTGTCCCTGCTGAATCACACTGGGGTTGGCCGCGAGAGTGGCTGTCGGTGCGGTGGGTGCCGGCGGATTTGGCGGTGTTACTTTGGCAGCTTTCTTGCTGCACGCTGCCGATAACAACAACACGCCTGCCAGCACCGCGGATAAGAATGTCTTGCGTGGTTTCTGCATGATCTTGTCCTCCTCACTCAGAGATATTTGGGTTTGCTGTGAAGCAAACGTTTTACGAGACAAGCTCAGTTGAGCCTCGGCAGAACGTCACTTGGACAAAAACATGCCTGCCCGCAAGCACGGCTGAGATTGATGGGTTTTAGAGTGACAAGCTGGGTAGAATCAGCAACGGAGGATGGAACTGTATTCGGACGAACCCATTGACTGGAACTTTGGATTGGAGAGAGACATCCAAGAAACAATGACGACGGCCGAAAACACTTCGTTCGCCAGTGAACTCAAGGCGGATTGCGCGATGGCAATCCTCAAGCGAACAGCCGCTCTGGCTGCCTGGAGCGCAGAAGCCGGCCCATGTACCACTGAAAACGGGCCTTGTACGCCGGGGAATAGAAAGATTGCCAGCACTGAGAGAACTGCCAGCACAGCGACTTCGCATCCAATTCGGCGGCCAGATATCATGGAAGTGTTGCCCTTGATTATATCGTAGACGCTGAAAAATGAGGCAGGGTACGAAAGATGGGCCACCGTTGGGAAAAGGTACAATCTGCCGTATGGAATTCCTGGGAGAAACGAGCTTGCCTATGAAAATCGCAAACGACGTCACAGAACTGATCGGCAACACGCCGCTGGTGCGGCTTAACAAAGTCACCGAGGGCTGCGTTGGCCAGGTGGTGGTGAAATTGGAAAGCTCGAATCCTTGCGCCAGCGTAAAGGACCGCATTGGCGTCAGCATGATCACCGAGGCCGAACGCGCCGGGAAAATTCAGCCCGGCAAGACCGTGCTGATCGAGCCCACCAGCGGCAACACGGGCATTGGCTTGGCTTTTGTGGCGGCGGTGCGCGGTTATAAGCTTATCCTCACCATGCCCGAAACCATGAGTCTGGAGCGGCGCGTGCTCTTGCTGGCTTTTGGTGCGGAAATCGTTCTCACTCCCGGCCCAAACGGGATGAAGGGAGCCGTCGCCAAAGCTGAAGAGATTCTCGCTAAAACGCCAAACGGTTTCATGCCGCAACAGTTTGACAATCCTGCCAATCCCAAGATTCACTTCGAAACTACCGGACCCGAGATTTGGAAGGACACGGATGGAGCTGTCGATTTTCTGATTTCCGGCGTGGGCACGGGGGGAACTATCACTGGGGTTTGCCAATACATCAAGCCGAAGAAACCCTCGTTCAAAGCCGTTGCGGTTGAGCCGGCGGACAGCCCGGTGCTGTCGGGGGGGAAACCTTCGCCGCACAAAATCCAGGGCATTGGGGCCGGGTTCGTGCCCAGCATTCTGCGCCGCGATTACATCGATGAAGTCGTTACGGTGACCAACGACGAAGCCATCAATATGGCGCGACGCCTGGCCAAGGAGGAAGGTCTTCTGGTGGGAATTTCGTCGGGAGCTGCCGTCGTCGCCGCGATCAAAGTCGCAAGCCGGAAAGAGAATGCGGGCAAGCTGATTGTGGCTGTTCTGCCGGACTTTGGGGAGCGGTATTTGACCAGTGTTTTGTTTCAAGGGCTGCGCGACGAGGCGCTCCAGATCCCAACCACGGCGATTGCGGCTTGATTCATGGCTCACCTTGCGGGCTTAATTCGCGAAGACGTGGTCACGGTGCTGGAGCGCGACCCTGCTGCCAGGTCGCGTCTGGAAGTTTTCCTGTGCTACTCCGGTTTGCACGCGGTGTGGTTCTACCGCATCAATCACTGGCTGTGGAATCACAGTTTCTTTTTGCTTGGGCGATGGCTCTCGCAAGTGGCGCGCTTTCTCACTGGAATCGAAATCCATCCCGGAGCCAAGATTGGCCGCCGGCTATTCATCGATCATGGGCTTGGGGTGGTCATCGGCGAGACTGCGATCGTCGGTAACGACGTAACTTTGTATCAAGGCGTGACCCTCGGGGGCACCGGCAAGGAACACGGCAAGCGGCACCCGACGATCGAAGATGAGGTGGTGATCGGTGGGGGAGCGAAAGTTCTTGGCAACATTACGATCGGGCGGAACTGCCGCATCGGCGCCGGTTCGGTCGTGTTGCGGAGTGTGCCGGAGAATTCCACTGTGGTCGGCGTACCAGGCCATATCATCTTCCGCGATGGCGAGCGAGTTGTGATTACCGATCCTAAACAAATCAACGACCCGCTCTCGGAGGCGCTGGCGGCGGTCGCGACCGAGGTGAACAAGTTACGGGCGCGCGTGCAAAAACTCGAAGGCGCGGAGATCGCCCATGAACCGCTCTCGGCGTCCCTGCAGAGAATCATGGAAGACATCGATTACCAGATCTAGAATCAGCTGGCCTGGAGCGGCGCGTTGGTCATCCTGATCATGGGAGTGGAGGGTTCCGGCAAAACGACGGTTGGGAAACTGCTTGCGCAAAACCTCAGCTGGATGTTTGTTGACGCCGATGATTTTCACTCAGCTTCGAACAAAGAGAAGATGAGCCGCGGTGTGCCCTTGGACGACGCCGATCGCGGTCCATGGTTACAGGCGATCCACGAGTTCATTGCGGGCCACGTAGAAAAACGACAAAACGTTGTGCTTGCTTGTTCTGCATTGAAGCAGAGCTATCGCGAGCGATTGCAGCAAGGATTGGAGATGAAGGTCGTATATCTGAAAGGCAGTTTCGACCTGTTTTACTCCCGACTGCAAAAGCGGCAGGCGCACTTCGCGCGGGAATCTTTGCTGGCCAGCCAGTTTGCGAGTTTGGAAGAACCGGCGGTTGCAGTCACAATCGACGCTTCGCTGGCAGAGACAGAGATCGTCAAGCAGATCGAGTCAGCACTGCGGCTGCCTTAGACGCTTACCGGTCGACTCGAATTAACTATTTGAACCGATAGCCGGGCTTGAGCTCACAGCGGTAAGCTTTGGCTTGATCTTTATCGACTCGGACGTGGCAATCGGCCCAGTTTAAATAGAGATCCGGGCCCAACGGGAACACAATCAATTCTCCATTTATTTCGGCTTCGATACTGGGGCCCTCCGCCGAGATCGGCAAACTGAAATTCAGCGCTCGGCCGAAAATCACGGGATACGACTCGCGCACAAGATCGCTGACCATGGGGTGCACCACCTCGGCCTCTACGAGGAACGTCGTCGTGTCCGACCAGTTGCGGACGGAAACATTGACCTTCCGGCCTCCACGCGAAAGATCTTCGAACTCGACGCGCGAAAAGGGACACGGGCCCGCGATGCAAGAGACTCGGGCGTTTCGGAATTCATTTCCCTCCCCCGCATCGAGAGACGCCGAACTCAGCGCCGCCTTCCATTTCCCGTCCGGCGAACAGGGGTGACGGCCTTTGCAAGGTACGTCGCCAACATTCACCACTTGGAATGTTTTCACCGCGCTGCCAACATCCGCCTCTGTCGTGGCCTTTACCGAATACCGTACTCGTAGGTTGGAAACTGTGACTTCAGGACGATCGGATTGCACGCGGGTTTCATGAGAAATTGGCACCATGCGAGCGATATAGAGCTGATCGCTCACAAATTCATTTAAGTCCAGGGGTTGATAACCCGGATGCCGGAAATGTAGCGTGAGTGGCTGCCGCCGCCTGAGTCCGCGGCGCAACGTAAGACTGAAGAAGCCAGAGGAATCAGACTTGGCGCTGTTGACCATCGAACCATCCGTGCCAGTAATTTGCACATCCCCAATGGGCAATTGCTTTTGCGGGTCGGGATCCTGGCTCAGGACCGCGCCTTTTATGGTGATTGGTTGGGCTTTATGAATGGCAACCAGCACTGCGGCGAGGGCACCCGCCAGCGCGGCAATCGCGAGCGCCCAAATCACGGTCTTTCGTCCGGCGGTCATCTTGTCACCGTAGATCATTCTATGACACGAAATTGATTACGTTGGATGCTTCGGTTGCGCAGGCATCCGCTGGGTCAAGCACAAAGGTTTCTTGCTTTTTGTGGTTCGGCGTCTGCGCTGGGCTGGAAATCGTCTAAACTTCACTAAGTGAGTGGGACAAACCAGAAGAATTCGCGAAATGAAAGTCTTTCGCGCCGGAATCTGCTGAAGCAGATGGCTGGCCTGGGCCTTGGCCTGCCCTTCTTCTGGCGCTTTCAGCCCCTTCTAGCCACTCCGGATGAACAACACCTTAAGCCTGCGCTACCTCCAGCAAAATCATCGCTATCGCAAGCTGACGACGAACTGCTCGAGGAAATCGAGAAAGCAAATTTCCTCTATTTCTGGGAGCAAGGCAACCCGCAAACTGGAATGGTGAAAGACCGATGCAACGTGCGCACGAATGACACCGGAATCGTGGCCAGTATTGCGGCCACGGGCTTCGGGCTGACTGCGCTCTGCATTGGACAAAAACGCGGCTATGTTTCTATGTCCGAGGCCCGCGAGCGGGCGGTGGCGAGTTTGCGTTTTCTGTGGAAGAAGTTGCCCACTCATCGTGGATTTTTTTATCACTTTGCCAATATAAACACCGGCGAGAGGGTATGGGATTCTGAAGTCTCTTCCGTCGATACGGCGATTCTGCTTTGCGGAATTCTTAGCTGCCGTCAACACTTTCAGCATTCGGAAATCAGTCTGTTGGCGTACGAGATTTTTAATCGTGTCGATTGGACCTGGCTGTCGGAAGACACATCATTATTGCCACATGGATGGACCCCGGAGATCGGTTTTTTGCCATACCGCTGGGACAACTATAGCGAACTGATGATGATGTACCTCCTGGGATTGGGATCGGCGACGTATCCGCTGCGGGTCGAAACCTGGAACGCGTGGAAGCGAACCACCTTCGAATATGACGGACTTCGCTACATTGGCTCGTTCGCGCCGTTGTTTGTGCATCAATATTCGCAGGCCTGGTTTGATTTCCGCGGCAAGCGCGACAAATATGCGGATTACTTTCATAACTCGATGATCGCTACGGACGTGCATCGACGTTTCTGTTTAGAACTGGCGAAGGAGTTTCCCGATTATAGCGACGATCTGTGGGGGATTACGGCGTCGGATTCGCAAAAAGGCTATGTGATCTGGGGTGGCCCACCTTCGATGGGTCCAATCGACGGAACCGTTGTCCCCAGCGCGTCGGCGGGTTCGCTTCCCTTCCTGCCGCAGCCGGTGATGCGCGTACTGCAAAACATCAAAACTCATTACGGAGCGGCCTGGAGCCGGTATGGATTCGTGAACGCATTCAATCCTTTAAAAAACTGGTACGACACCGATGTGATTGGGATTGACACTGGAATCACCATGGTGATGGCTGAAAATGCGCGCACTGGATTTATCTGGGAAACCTTTATGAAGAATCCGGAGGCGAAGCGCGGCATGGAGCGCGCAGGATTCCACACTTATACCTCTACCCCGCTTGCGGAATGACGGCTCACTCTGGATAAACACCGACAGCTTCTCGCTATTTCAGTTCGATAACCGCTAAGCCGTGTGCGGGCAGCGTGAGAGTGAGTTCGTCGCCTTTCAGCTTGTGATTCTCTGGATCCGGAAGCCGGGTCGCTTGGCGTAAATCCTCTATCTGTACCTGCGTGGGATAACGGGGCGAACCCATCTTTTCGTATGCGGAGTGGAAATCCCCATGGTCGCGATCCACACGCGAGATGAAAGCGTGCCGCGCTTTCGTATTCTTCAATTGCAAAGTGACTGTTCTTGGCGAGCCCGGCTCTCCGGGCGGCGCATAATTCCATAGCGCGAGAACCAACGTGCCATCGTCCCTGCGGGTGAGCAGGGCAGATTCGGAATCGAGCGCGATGCGCTGATCTCCAAGCTGGTGCAAGAGTTTGAAGGCATTGAACGCGGGCTTTGGAATGCCGCCTGCGGCGATCAGTCCGTAGCCACCATAGAAAGGCGTTTTCACGACTCCTTGTTCCTCGAACACGTCGGAGAAAGTCCAGTAGGACATAATGCTCACCAGCCCGTCACATTGGCGGATAGTGTCGGCCAGCCAAGGTCCCATATAGGTTGAATCCGTTACATCGGGTTCGTTCATATAGCTGGCATTGAATTCGCTCCAAATCAACGGCAGGTGTGGCATGGTTGAAGCTTCGATCTGTTTATGAACTTTATCGACTGCGCGGCAAACCATTTTGTCGCGCGGAATGTTTTCGTCGGTCCCGAAGACGTCCTGCGCTCGATCGTTACCGTAGACATGAGTCGACACGAAATCGACGGGGACATTGTTCTCGGCGCAATGTTTGATGAAAGCATCTGCCCACGCAGCTTGAGCCGTAGCAGGACCTCCCACGCGAAGCCGTGCATTCACGCCTTTGATTGCGCGCGCCGCATGATCGTAAAGTTCCCAGTAGGTCGCTTGTTTCGGATCTCCGGCCCAGAAATCGAGATCGGGTTCGTTCCAAACCTCAAAGTACCATTGCGCAACTTCATCGATGCCGTAGCGATCGACCAAGTGTTTGGCGAAGACGCTGATAAGGTCTTCCCACTTGGCCCAATCCTTTGGCGGAGAGACGTTCGGTTTGTACCAAAAGCTGTGCAGGATATTGTGAGCCGCTAGCTTCTGCGGCATGAAGCTCAGCTCAACAAACGGGCGGACGTGGTTGGCCAGCAGACCGTCATAAATCTGATCGACGTAGGAAAAGTTGTACGCGGGCCGGCCCTGGCTGTCTTCGTCGTACAGACCAATTTCGTCGTGGAAGATGGCGTGGAAGCGGACGTAATCAAAATCGGTCGCTTGCTTGACTTCGCGCAAGTCGCGGCGATAGCTATCTCCCAGGCTGAGCACGGCGCGCCCTGAGCCGAACATCTTCTCCCAAAAATGCGGGAAGGGATGCGAAGGAGCGCTTGCGTCCACGACGATCACATCTGGGTTCGGATTGACCTGCGCATTCACGTTGGATACTGTCGGCACCAGCGTCCCAACCATAAGGGCGAATATCTGGATTCGATAAGATTTCCGCATCAAGCACCTTAGCAGCTGGAAATCAGAACGCAAATTGCTAACTGAATATTGGGATCCAGCCATCGGGCTGGAGTTCATGCGGCGCTGGCTCCGTAGCCTGCGCGGGTGGTGCGGACATGGGCGACCGGTTTCTCATGCAGCAGCAACTCCGTGGCTTGCACGCGCGGATCACTATGAAACCAGCGCTGCACGACGCCATCGAGAAGGAAGTTCGCAATCGAGAGCAGGCTCATACCCTGATGATGGGCCATCCAACAACGCACCAGTTCGTAGCGATGGTGCTTGGAATGATGGCGGGAAGCACTGAAGTCCGCGGATTCGTAAAATCCATACTCACCTAACCATCCGTCGCGACTCATTCTGTGTAGATTCTTCATCGCGTCCGCCGCACACACGTGCAATGCCAGGAAGCTTGAATAGGGAGAGATGACCAGCGCATTCAATTCATGGTTGCTTAGCGCGAGACTAGGAATTCCAAAAGCATAGTACTGATAATTGCCGGCCTCATCCATTCGGAAGTACGCTGACTCCGAAATACCCCATGGAACATGTCTGCTGGCGGCGTATGCCTGTTGCGACCGCACCGCTCCACTCGCCGAGCGCTCCAGAAGCGTGTTTGGGTACGTGTGCATCCAGATCAGCGGCATCAAATACTCGAACATGGTTCCAGTCCACGAGAGCAAAACCGGGCGCCCCTGGTCGATAGTATGGGCGCGGCCCAGCATGAACCAACTTTCCTGGCGGATGTCGTCCTTGGCAATCGCGGTAAATACGGCTGTGCGCGACTCCGTGGCCAGCAAGTCATAACACGCCTGATGTACCTGCTGAGTCTTAACGTCGAACCCGACTGACAACAGCTTGCGCCGGTTCAAAAGAAACCGGAAATCCATCTCATTGGCAAACTTGCCGGCGTTGGCGGCAATCGTCTGGAGATCCTGGATCAGACGAACGGCATTTGCGCGAGCCTCGGGAAGCAAGGCCTCGAGACGCCCGTACAGCGCAAGTTGTTCCCCAGCGCCTTCGGTCGAACGCATAACAAAACGAAGACGAAGCGCGAGGCTGTCGATGAAGGTCGGCACTCGATCAAGGGCGGGAAGATCGGGCGCGGAATTCGAGTTGACGGCAAGCTTCTCCCAGAGCGGAGCAAACTCTGGCAGCAACCACGGAGCACACGAGGCCACCGTCCGCCTAACACCTTCAAGGCGACCACGTGCCCGCTCCGAAAACCATTGTGCGTCTCTTGAACGCTTCGACTCGCGTGCCTCCACACGTATCTCCCGCAGAGTTGGATCGGAGAAATTCAACAAATATTGCAGCCATTTCTCTTTCTTAATGTCTTTCTGAAACGCCACCAGATTCTTGCGTGGAAATATACGCAGATCCGACAGGATGCGAAGATGGTCGCAGAACCCGTCGGATATACGACTCTGCAATACGGGGCGGTTCAGTAGATCCAAACATCCCTGCTGAAGAGTCCAGAGCGAGGCGACTAAATTGCCGCTGTCGACGGCGGAGACCAGTTGAGGTTCCAACGGCGCCAGGGTTCGAGTGTCGTACCAGTTAAGCAGGTGGCCGCGATATCGTTGCAGTTTCGAAATCGTAGCCAGAGTCCGCTTGGTCTGCAGCGCAAACTCGGGAACGGTGAGATAACCAAACTCGCATGCAACCTGTCGAGCGTTCAGAAGAAGACCGAGGTTGGTAGGCGAGATGCGGGCTGCGATGGCAGGGGGTTCCTCCTGCACATTGTCTGGCAACAGCCAATTATGTTCTTCCGTGCTGAACTCGTCGAAGTATCGCCAGGTGCGGAGGGCGGCACGGCGAAGCAATAGTTCGTCTTTTTCGGGCACTTGGCTGCGCAGGGGGCGGGGCGGGCGGTTGAGCCAGCGCGACAACAATTTGCTGCTTGCCCAGAGCAGCAAAATCGGCAACGCGACCGGTAGAGCGCGAGGGCGCACAAACCACACCAAAATACCTAACCCGAATACCAGCGCGGGCGTCCAATCCAAATAAATATCAAGCGTTGTCCGGTTGGAACCGTCCGTTTCTGCTTGAGCCGCAGTTTCCCATTGCAGTAGCCGTTGCCGCGTCACGATGCGCCGAACAAGGGTTCGCACGACCGCATCCAGGGACAATAACATTTGGTGGGCAAGGAATGTCAGACTCAGGAAGACATTGATGTTCGCGGTAAAAAGCGCGTCGACGGCGTCACGAGCAATCTCTGATTTTTCCTTGATCGCCGCTCGCACCAGCTCAAACACAAACTGGCACCACGTAGGCACAAACAAAATGGCCAGGGTCACGAGCGTCCAATAAACAGGTGATCCGGGCAGCACGACCCAGCCGAGCACAAACAATAATAAGGTGGCAGGTTCGACCAAGCTGCGGCGGAGGTTGTCCAGTATCTTCCACTGGGCAGTAATTGAAATTGGATTGGTGACGCGTTGTCCCGTTTCATCGAGCACGCGTGGGAGGAGCCATCCCGCGATCTGCCAGTCTCCCCGCAACCAGCGGTGTTTGCGGCGATTGTAGGCGCTGTAATGAGAAGGATAACTTTCAATCACCTCGATGTCGCTGGCCAGGCCGGCCCGCGCGTAGGCACCTTCGATGAGATCGTGACTCAGCAACGCGTTGCGCGGGAAGCGACGATCGAGAACCTGGCGTACGGTGTCCACTTCGTAGATTCCCTTACCCGCGAAAATGCCCTCGCCGTATAGATCCTGATACACATCGGAAATCGCTCGAGTGTAGATATCGAATCCAGTTTCTCCCGAATAAATATTTGCCAATCGCGAGCGGGCGGTACTTTGAACACTCACGCCCACGCGCGGCTGCAGGATGCCGTAGCCGGCGACCACAATGTTTTTCTCCGGGTCGATGATCGCCTGGTTCAAAGGGTGGGCCAGCGCCCCGACCATGCGTTGCGCCGAGCCTCGCGGCAATTCGGTGTCGGAGTCCAGCGTAATCACAAAACGAACTTGCGGCAGGATGGAGAGATCCCCGACCTTGACTGGAAAACTGTCGTACTGGTTGCGCAGCAGCCGATTCAGATCCATCAGTTTGCCGCGTTTGCGTTCCCATCCCATCCAGACTTCTTCTCTGGGGTTGTAGACGCGATGCCGATGGAAAAGAAGAAACGACCCCATCCCTCGACCCGAATATCTCTCGTTCAGCCCGCTTATCAACTCCGCACACAGATCCACCAGCGGATCGTCTTCCCGAGGCTCCGAGCGCGAATCGGGTAGATCCGTCAGCAGAGCAAAATGGATATTTTCGTCATGGTTGCCGAGAAAGCGTACCTCAAGATCATCGACCAGTCTGCGAACCTGTTCGTCATCCAGCAGAAGACTGGGAACGGCGACGAAGGTCACGCAGTCGTCGGGAATTCCTTCCAACAAGTCCAGCTTGGGAAGAATCTGCGGCTGCAGCACAGCCGTGATCAAGTAATTCGTCAGTTGAATAGCCGCTTGCGAACAGGGCAGAAACAACGCCAGCATCGAGAACAGAACGAGCCCAGGCGACCCTTGGGATTCGATCAAAAGCAAAACGATTCCCGACATGATGGCCAGAGTGATCAACTGGATTGTGGTGAGGTAGAACTCGTCGGGGTATCGGCGAAGCGCCGACGAGACTCGGTGGTAGAGCGTCGGTCTGAAGCCAACCCTCCTGTGCAGAAGAGCGGTTCCTTCCGCAAGAAGGTAGTAGCCGACGTGGGAACAGCGCAGGGAGACCCGCGGATCGGCTTGCTCCTGTTTCTGCGCCTGTCGAGCGAGCGTCAATACCTCCTGAGCAACTTGCATCTCGCTAACATCCGAGCGCTCGGCGATTTCTACAAGCTTGTTTCGATACAGGTCACGGCTGTCCAGATCCATGCGGGAATATGCGCCTGCTGGGTCTTCGCGAAGAACGTGATCGGGAAGAATCAGTGGTTCAAGGACATCCTTCCATGAAGCTTGAGCAACTTCGCGGAGGCTGCGCACGCAGACGCCAACGTCATACCCTCCGCTGGGATTTGCGATTAGTTGAGAACCGCGGACCGCAATCTGCTCCAGCAAAACCAGCTTCAGCACCGGGACCAGCGCCCATAGCTCTTTGGTGTTCAGGACTGTCTGTTGCTGAAAGGCCTCGACATACAAAGTAAAAGTCTTTTCACTAAACTGATACGACGTCGCCGACAAGAACCCTTCGGCCAGAGCAGCAACTCTTGGAACGACCGCGCCGCTTGCGGTTCGGACATGAGGAGTTTTGCGCCGGAGCTTAAGAGTTTCACTGGCACCATCAAATTCTGAGATCAGCAGATAAACGTTGTCGTGCAGCCAGCGCGAGTCGTCCGAAACGGGAGTGCCAGGCAAGGGCACATCGAGCTTTCTCAGCAACGGTTTCAGCGCCTTGGACAAGCGGCGGCAACGCTCGACAAATGCCCGCGACGAGTTTTCGCTGGGCAGCCAGGACAGACTACGCGCCAACTCCGCCGCTCCGGAACGCAGGTCTCGCTCGTTCGCAGCTACTTCTTCCGAAGACTCGACTTTGGGTTCGGTTTCTGCGTTGATCATTTCCAAGTGAACGTTTTGCTGCATCTCGTAAGTCCTAGCGATAGCTGGCGGCTTGCATTTCAAACATTTCAGCGTAACGACCGCGCATACCGGCCAGTTGGTCGTGACTTCCCTCTTCGGCAATCCTGCCGTTGTCGAGTACTACGATGCGATCCGCCATACGCACGGTGGAGAATCTGTGGGAAATAAACAGCGCCATCTTTCCGGTGGTCAGCTCGGCGAAGCGGTGAAACACTTCGAACTCGCTGCGTGCGTCAAGTGCCGCCGTCGGCTCATCGAGAATCAGAAGTTGTGCATCGCGTAAGTAGGCTCGAGCAAGGGCTACCTTCTGCCACTCACCGCCGGAAAGATCGAGCCCTCCGTCGAAGCGACCTCCTAACATTTGATCGTAACCCCGGGGCAGTCGGCCAATGACGCTCTCCGCCATACTCTTTCTGGCTGCTGCGCGCAGAAGCGGCAGGTTGTCGAGTTCCTCGACGCGGCCTACGGCGATGTTTTCGCGAGCGGTCAATTCGTATCGCATGAAGTCCTGAAAGATGACGCCGATCTCACCATAAAGATCTTCGAGGCTGTACTCGCGCAGATCTACACCATCGAGCAGGATTTGTCCTTCCGTCGGATCGTAGAGCCGGGTAATCAGCTTGACCACCGTGGTTTTACCCTGACCATTTTCGCCGATCAACGCCACACGTTCTCCCGGCCGAAGACGGAAATTCATGTGGTCAAGAATGACCCGCGGACTGCCCGGATAGCGGAACGAGACGTCACGGAATTCGAATCCGCGCACGATCGGCCTCGGAGCCGGCAGCGCATTCGGCTTGGAGCGGATGGTGGGTTGCATGTCAAAGAATGCCAGCAGATCCGTGAGGAAGAGCGCCTGGTCGGCGATGCCTGAAAGCGTCGAGAAAATCTGCTGAATGTTGGTGCTCGCCTGCAGGATGGCGCCGGCGAGAAAAGTCAGAGTGCCGATTGTGAGCGCTCCCGCGAGCGTACGCCAGATCACGAAGACGTATGCCGCGTAGTAACCCATGGTGCCGATGACCGACAAAAACGATCCGGCAATCAGCCTGCGCCGCGACAAGGCGACGTTTTCAGAATAAATTTCATCGGAGAGGCGCGTGAAGCGGTCAGTTAGAAAACCGTTCAGTCCAAATAGCTTGAGTTCTTTTGCGGCTTCCCGGCTGCCGCCCAGGATGCGCAGGTAATCCAGTTGGCGTCGGATCGGAGTCTGCCGAAAGTTCTTGGCGTATCCAAGAAACGCAAAATGACTCTCGCCCAGAAATGCGGGAACCACACCCACCACCAGCAACAGCATGAGCCAGGGCGAGAAGAGCATGATCGAAATCGAGAGGGAAACCACGGTCGCGACCTGCTGTACAAGACGCCCAATCGACTGGATCATCCCTAGACGATCGGTCGCCTGCACACGAGCTCGATCCAGCCGGTCGTAGAAGACCGGATCCTCATACGCCAGAATATCCAGCTCCGCCGCGTGCTTCATGACCCGAATGCTGACGTGACGCGTGTACTTGTCGGCCAGAAGGGAGTCGAGGTAATCAATGATTCGGGTGAGAATGGTGCTTACAACCGCTAACCCGAACTCCGTGGCCACGAGCCACCAGAACCGCGGCTGTACGGGTTGATGGGTCGAGGCAGCATGCACAATGCCGTCGATAATCAACTTCGTAACCCACAGCAATGCCATGGGTAGCAGCGAAGCGAACAAGCGGAAAATCAGCCCTCCCGCCACTACGGCCGGCCCGGATTGCCATACGATTCCAAGCACAGGAGGCACGTTACGAAGAGCTGCCAGACGCTCCCGCCAACTGCTCCAGAAACTCTCCTGCGCCATAGTGGACCCTAAATTGACTGCTTCTTGAAGGGATCGAAAGTAATTGAAATTTTGATTGCGTGAGCGTCGCTCATCCAGCACAGCCCCGTTGTAGCCATAATAATACCGAATCGCTGCTGATGTCGCCTTCCATTTCAGTTCGTGCCTCTAAAATACAAAAGGCGGTCATAAGGGTCGGACCGTCGGCCTTGCCGACACTAACCCATTGACCGCCCAGCCTGCGTCGAGAGCCAAGACACAAGGCGCAGAACGTCAAAAAGTTAGCGTACCCTGCCCGAGGAAGCAATCGGGTAAAAACTGTATCCGCGCCGCCTTAGTTAGGAGCACCGGTACATCCCTCGACAACAAAGAACGTGCCTTTGCCCAGAAGAGTCTCGACTGCGATGACTACTTCGCTCCCGCTGGCTTTGGTCACCGCTCCTCGAAATCCTGCTTCGCGGGCGGCTCGGGCCAGTTCCGCCGATACCTCCTGCACGGTCAGCAGGAGCATGGTGGTCAAAGGGGAATGGGCGAAGATTTCCCGGGCGGCCTCGATTCCGTTCTTGTCAGGCATGGCCAAGTCAATGATGGCTAGATCGGGTGCAAGCTGTTCGGTTTGGACAACCGCGTCGTTGCCATTTGCCGCCTCGCCACAGACCTCCCAGCCAGGGCGTTCTTCCAACATTCTGCGCAGCAAATGTCGAATGGTCGCGTCATCATCCGCGATTAAAATTCGAATCCCCACCCCGCACCTCCAAGAAGTCGCATTGCATCCGATTTTCTACGGGCAAATCTGTAAACTGGCACGAAGCCGGAGAGAAAGCGAGATTCCGAATCGCTTGGATTAAAGATTCCCTACTGCTGCGCACGTCCCCGCTCCGCTTGCAGACTTACCGAGCTGACTCGGATCGTTTCTCCCTCGAGAACGCCGGCGAGGGTGACGCGTTGCCCTGCGAATTCGCCAATCTGACGCAATTCGCCGGTTAATTCGTACCTTCTGTCGCCGTCAATGATTGTGTAGCTCGAACCCTTAGCCACGCACGCCCTGGCACATTCTGACGCGTTCTTCGCGTGATTGGTATGTCTAGGACCGCAGCGCGCATCGGTGATGACCCCCGAAAAAGTCTGCCCGGGTAGCGTCGGGTCGACCCGCGGCTCGTCGGCGGGTTGCGCAGATTCGTCGCCAATTGCCGTAGTGACACCCGCAAACACGGCAGCAAAGACCAAGGATGATGCAAGCGTCGTCACCAGAAAAAAGCCGATCAGGGTTAGCCACGAACGATTATTCTGTTTCACAATTTCTCCCGCTGTCGCGCCAGCACTGCGCTCTTTGTTGTACGAGTCTCTGCCCGGGTTGCCCGAGGGTGCCTGATTTGCAATCAGAACTCAGGTCTGAGCCGCAGGAGATCGACTCTCCCAGATTCGTTCACCTCGCGACGAGTACGCAACTTATGGCGTACGCCTACAGCATTGACTTGATGGCCGCAAAAAGATCCAGGTGCTATCGTTCGGCTTATGAAAATTGATAGGTCATGGAAAGGAAACTCTATGAATAAGATCCTCAAAACTTTACTCGGCGTGGGTTTGTATCTGCTTGAGCAGTCAGACAGCGCCACCAAGAGTGTGCGGGACCGCGCAGCCGGGCCTCTCGGAGATTTGCGCGACGCTGCCCAGGAAAAGTACGAAGCCGCAACCGAGCGAATGGCGCGAGCCTCCAAAGCGATTCGCGGCGAAGATAGCGAGATGCTTCGCAACACTCTTCTTTTTGCAGCAGGAATAGGAGTCGGTGTGGGCGTCGGTCTGATTCTTGCCCCTGCCAGCGGCGATGAAACGCGAAGCGCCATATCTGGGCGAGTCCACGAAGTGGGCGATAAAGTTCGCAGACAGTTCTCTTCAGAACCGGCTTCCGCGACCGGCACGCGGGGCTAACGTTACATCATCGCTGGAAAAACAACCCGGTTTTGGCTTAGCCAGGTTGGAGTGGAAAGGAGACATTGATGGACAATAAGAAAGACAAATGCGCTCACCCGAACTGCAGTTGCGCTGCCACACCGGGCAGTCGGTATTGCAGTCCTCAGTGCCAAACGGCGAAAACCAGTGCCGAAATCTCTTGTGAATGCGGGCATCCGAATTGCGCGGGCAGAATCGCCTGAGCGAATCGCCGCCAGGATTCAGGTGAGGAATATCTCAAACCATTGCGTGGGTGTTTGGCGTCGCGGAACTGATAGAAGGGATGGCAACCTCTACCAGCGTGCCAGGAGCGGCGTTCACCAGTCTTAATTCCCCGCCAAATTCTTTCGCTCGCTGGCTCATGCCTCCGATGCCTATACCAATGCTGCCCGGCCGCAACTCGACGATCGGATTGTCGATGCCCTTGCCGTCATCCCGTATCTTTACCAGCACGCGGTTTTCCGCCTGTTCCAGGGTGACCCATGCTTTCTGGGCGCCCGAATGTCGATACACATTGGTGAGCGCCTCCTGAATGATTCTGAAGATGGCGGTCTCCAACTCAGCCGTGAGCCGGGGGAACTGGGGTGGCTGGACATGGAGAGAGGTTTCGATACCACTGCGCTTGGAAAGACCATCCAAATACCAATGAAGCGCGGAGAGCAATCCCACCTCATCCAGCAAGGGTGGATGTAAAAGATGCGATAGACTCCGGACTTGTTGGATTGCCCGATCAATGGTTTCGCTGGCTTCCGTGGCAGCTTTCTGGTTCGACTGAACGGTCTTGGTTCCGCGAATGCTGTCCAGCATCATTTTGGCAGCGGCAAGGTCCTGCCCTAAACCGTCGTGGAGTTCGCGCGCGATGCGACGGCGCTCGTCATCCTGCATAGTCAGCAGACGGACGGAAAGCCGGCGGAGAGCGGCGGTCCTGTCATCCACCATCCTCTCTAACTGGATCGCGCTATCGCGCATCGACTGCTCCAGCATTTTGCTGTCATGGATGTCGCAGCAAGTTCCGTACCATTTGAAGATCTTTCCTTCGAGATCACGGATGGGCACGGCACGAGCCCGGAACCAACGGTAGTGTCCATTTTCCCCACGCATCCGGTATTCGGATTCGTAGTTTACCCCTGACTCGACACAGTGCATCCACTGCGCCATGCTCCTTTCCCGGTCGTCGGCATGTACGAAATCCAGCCAGCCGAAACCGCTCGCGGATCCCATGACCGCCCCGGTATATTCGTAGAATCGATCGCTGATGTAATCTCTGGCCCCGTCAGACTGTCGGCTGAAAATGATGTCTGGAGCGGTACGCACAATGGCATCGAGTTCCTGGTTCTTTCGCGCAAGTTCGCTGTTCAGCAACTGCAGCGCTTCGGCTCTTCTTGCTAATTCCTCGGTTCGTTCCGTGACCCGTTGCTCCAGTTCATGATTGAGCCTCTCCAGTTGGTGCGCCTTACGGTGCAGTTCGGCAAATATGCTGACCTTTGCCCGTAAGAGTTCAGGAATGACCGGAACAGAAATGTAGTCCACCGCTCCTCGTTCGTATCCTTTAAGGCGATCCACGTCAGTCAGGTATACGGCGGAAATGAAAATGATGGCTGTCTTTGTAAAGCGCGGATGCTGGCGAATCATTTCCGCCAATTCAAACCCGTCGAGATCCGGCATGCTTACATCCATCAGTACGACGGCGATATCTGTTTTCAGCAGATGTTCCAGCGCCTCTTTTCCCGAGGTTGCCTTGATCAGATTCTCCCCAAGCTCAGCCAGGATTACTTCGTAACTCAGCAGCTTGGCTGGCTGATCGTCGACCATGAGAATGTTGACTTTTTCGTTCGTAGTCATTTTGCTCTTTCATGCCTCCATCTGCCACGGTTGCCCAGACACACCAACTATCGATGAAGCCACATACGAAGCGCAGAAAGCAATTGTTCAGTATTGACGGGTTTGGCCAGGTACTCGGACGCGCCCGCCTCAAGACACTTCTCGCGATCGCCCTTCATTGCTTTCGCGGTCAGAGCGATGATGGGCAGGCGCCGGAACGACGCGTTCCGCCGGATCACTTGCATGGTCTCGTATCCATCCATCTCCGGCATCATGATGTCCATCAGCACAATCGCCAATTCCGGAGTCGACTCCAGGGTCGTGATCGCCTCTCGTCCCGTCCCAGCAGTCAAAACGGTCATTCCGCGGCGCTCCAGCACACTGCTTAGCGCGAAGATGTTTCGCACATCGTCATCCACAACCAAGACCTTCTTTCCCACCAGAGCGTCGTCGGAACGATGCAAACGGTCGAGCATTTTCTGCTTCTCGGGCGGCAGATCCGCGACGACGCGATGCAGGAACAGCGCAGTCTCATCGAGCAAGCGTTCGGGCGACTCGACGCCTTTCACAACTACGCTGCGCGCCAGCGTGTGCAGGCGAGCGTCTTCTTCGGATGAGAGCTCTTTCCCGGTGAACACGACAACCGGTAGATCGCTAAGTGCTTCGGTATCGCGCAAACGCTCCAAAACGTCGAAA
This sequence comes from uncultured Acidobacteriota bacterium, assembly GCA_963762385.1. GTDB lineage: Bacteria > Acidobacteriota > Terriglobia > Terriglobales > Acidobacteriaceae > JABDBE01. Next base: position 870,603 of record CAVXKN010000006.1, read on the forward strand.
CCCGACATATCGGGAAGGCGCAAGTCGAGCACAACGCAGTCGAAAGGTTGCTCGTTAAGGATGTCGAGTGCATCCCTGCCGCTAGCTGCGACCGAGACGTCGATATCGTCATAACCCAGCAGTTCGCGGATGCTGAACTGCTCCGCCGGATTGTCTTCTACCACTAGCAGCCGCTTCCGTCGCGGAGTCGTGTATTCCTTGATACGAGTCAAAGCTGCTCCCAGGCCTTGGGGCGTGGTCGGCTTGGTTACGAAAGCGAACGCGCCGCGAGCCAGCCCGTGATGCCGATCTTCGTCCAGCGTCAACATCTGCACGGGAATGTGGCGCGTGGAGGGATCCTGTTTCAGATGGTTGAGCACAGTCCAGCCCAGCATGTCCGGCAAGAAGACATCCAGCGATACGGCGGTGGGATGGAACTCGCGAGCCAAGGTCAGCGCCTCTGCGCCTTTCATGGCCACCAGCACTTTGAATCCGGTATCGCGGGAAAGATCGCACAGCACGCGGGCATAGTGCGGGTCGTCTTCGACGATCAGCAAAATGGCATCGTCCGGTTGCAGATTCTCACGATCATCGGGAACATGCTCGACCGTGGCCTCGGCCGTACGTACCGCAGATAACTGAAGCGGCGGCGCAGCCGAACGAGCTTTGCGGTCCGCGGCTGTAGCACTCGCTGCCGAGGGACCGACATAGGTCTGAGGCAGATAAAGAGTGAACGTGCTTCCCTTGCCGGGCATGCTGCGCAATTGAATCTCGCCGCCCAGCAGGCTGGCCAGCTCTCGGCTGATCGCCAGCCCCAGGCCGGTTCCGCCGTACTTGCGGCTGGTGCCGGCGTCCGCCTGCTGGAAAGCCTCGAAGATGATGCGCTGCTTTTCCGAGGGAATGCCGATACCGGTATCAGTCACTTCAAAAGCCACCACCGATGCGGCCGCATTAAGGATCGGGTGGTCTTCGCTCCAACCATCCGAGGCGAGCGATACTGCCAAATGCACGCCTCCCTGTTCGGTGAACTTAAATGCATTGGACAAGAGATTCTTGAGCACCTGTTGCAGACGCTTGGAGTCAGTAACCAGGCTACGCGTGAGGTGCGGATCCGACTGCACTTCAAACGTGAGCCTTCGATTCTCGGCCTCGTGACGGAAGGGACGAGCGACCATGTCCAGCAGGCTGGCAAAGAAAACTTCTTCTGCTTCGACCGAGACGGTGCCAGACTCAATCTTCGACAGATCGAGAATGTCGCTGATCAGGTTCAGTAAATCCGTTCCCGCGCCGTGAATGGTGCGAGCGAACTCGACCTGCTTCGGAGTGAGGTTGCCGTCGGGATTGTCGGTGAGTTGTTGGCCAAGCACCAGAATGCTGTTCAAAGGCGTGCGCAACTCGTGAGACATGTTGGCCAGGAATTCGGACTTGTACTTGGAGGTCAAGGCGAGTTCCTTCGCCTTCTCTTCCAATGCTCCGCGTGCCTGCTCGATTTCCTGATTCTTGCGCTCCACTTCGACGTTCTGCTCGGCGAGTTGCTGGGCTTTTTGTGCGAGTTGCTCGTTGGTCTGCTGCAATTCTCTTTGCTGCGTTTGCAACTCGGTGGCTAACTGCTGCGACTGCTTCAGCAGGCCTTCGGTCTGCATCGTGGCCTCGATGCTGTTGAGCACAATTCCGATACTGGCAGTCAGTTGTTCAAGAAAGGCCAGATGCGACGCGGTAAAAGCACTCAGGGAGGCAAGCTCAATGACCGCCTTGACGTGATCCTCGAAGAGCACCGGCAGCACAATAACGTTCTTGGGAACAGCCTCGAACAATCCCGAACGAATGGGGACAGTGTTTCCCGGCAGGTCGGTGATCAACATGCGCTTCTTCTCGGCCGCGCACTGTCCGATCAGACCTTCGCCGAGTTTTATGCGCCGCAGATGCCCATCGTGTCCTTCGGCGGCAAACGCGGAGAGCAATACCATGCCAGCCGATTCGTCGGTTTCCATCTGATAGATCACGCCCTGCTGCGCGCTCACCAGCGGTGCTAATTCGGAGAGCAGCTTTTGTCCCACGGTCGCCAAGTCGCGCTGGCCTTGCAACATGCTCGTGAAACGCGCGAGATTTGTTTTGAGCCAGTCCTGCTCGGTATTGCGGTCCGTGGTGAGCCGCAGATTGTCGATCATGGTGTTGATGTTGTCTTTTAACTCGGCGACTTCGCCGCTGGCTTCGACTTGAATAGATCGCGTGAGGTCGCCTTTGGTGACTGCGGTCGCGACTTCCGCGATTGCCCGCACTTGATTGGTAAGGTTATCGGCAAGCAGATTCACGTTGCCGGTAAGATCCTTCCATGTGCCGGCCGCGCCGGGTACGTTGGCTTGGCCGCCTAGTCGGCCTTCCACGCCGACCTCGCGTGCGACCGTCGTGACCTGGTCGGCGAAGGTGGCCAATGTGCCAGTCATGTTGTTGATGGTTTCGGCCAGAGCCGCGACTTCACCTTTGGCATTCACCGTTAGTTTTTGGGTGAGTTCGCCGTCGGCGACAGCGGTCACCACTTTGACGATGCCGCGCACTTGCTCAGTGAGGTTTGCAGCCATCACGTTGACGTTGTCGGTAAGATCCTTCCACGTACCCGCTACTCCAGGAACCTGCGCCTGACCTCCAAGCTTGCCTTCGGTACCCACTTCGCGGGCCACGCGCGTTACTTCGGCGGCGAACGCGTTGAGCTGGTCCACCATCGTGTTGATCGTGTTTTTCAATTCGAGAATTTCACCCTTCACGTCGACCGTGATCTTGCGCGACAAATCGCCGCGAGCCACAGCAGTCGTGACTTCGGCAATGTTGCGTACCTGACCGGTAAGGTTGCCGGCCATCGAGTTAACGGAGTCGGTAAGGTCTTTCCAAGTGCCGGCCACGCCGGGCACATTTGCCTGTCCTCCCAATCGGCCTTCAGAACCGACTTCGCGGGCCACGCGCGTCACCTCGCCCGCGAATGCATTCAGCTGGTCCACCATCGTGTTGATGGTTTCTTTCAGCAGAAGAATCTCGCCGCTGACGTTCACCGTAATTTTCTTCGAGAGGTTGCCGGTAGCGATGGCGGTGGAGACTTCGGCGATGTTGCGTACCTGGCCAGTCAGGTTGCTGGCCATCGAATTTACTGAATCGGTAAGGTCCTTCCAGGTGCCGCCCACGCCGGGCACTTGCGCCTGACCTCCCAACCTGCCGTCCGTGCCGACCTCGCGAGCCACGCGTGTGACTTCGGAAGCGAATGAACGCAACTGATCCACCATGGTGTTGATGGTGTCCTTGAGTTCGAGAATTTCACCTTTCACGTCGACCGTAATCTTGCGCGACAAATCACCGCGAGCCACGGCGGTTGCGACTTCGGCGATGTTTCGCACTTGTCCCGTAAGGTTGCTGGCCATGAAGTTCACGTTGTCCGTGAGGTCCTTCCACGTGCCCGCGACACCGGGCACCTGCGCCTGACCTCCGAGCTTGCCTTCGGTGCCGACTTCACGCGCCACACGAGTCACTTCGCCGGCGAAAGCGTTGAGCTGATCCACCATTGTGTTAATCGTGTTCTTCAGTTCGAGGATTTCGCCTTTGACGTCGACCGTAATCTTGCGGGACAAGTCGCCGCGAGCCACCGCGGTTGTGACTTCGGCGATATTGCGTACCTGCCCGGTAAGGTTTCCGGCCATCGAGTTGACCGAGTCGGTGAGATCCTTCCAGGTGCCGGCTACGCCTGGCACGTTGGCCTGTCCGCCCAATCGGCCTTCTGTACCGACTTCGCGCGCCACACGAGTTACTTCACCCGCGAAGCGGTTGAGTTGATCCACCATCGTGTTGAGAGTCTCTTTGAGCTGCAAAATCTCGCCGCGCACGTCTACCGTAATCTTGCGGGACAGGTCGCCGCTCGCGATGGCTGTAGCTACTTCGGCGATATTGCGAACCTGCCCGGTCAGATTGCTGGCCATGAAGTTGACGTTGTCGGTAAGATCTTTCCAGGTGCCGCCCACGCCGGGCACTTGAGCCTGGCCGCCGAGCTTGCCTTCGGTGCCCACTTCGCGTGCCACGCGGGTCACTTCGCCGGCGAAGGCGTTGAGCTGATCCACCATGGTGTTAATCGTGTCTTTGAGTTCGAGAATTTCGCCTTTTACGTCGACGGTGATCTTGCGCGACAAATCGCCGCGAGCCACAGCAGTCGTGACCTCAGCAATGTTTCGAACCTGCGCCGTGAGATTTCCGGCCATTGCGTTGACGGAGTCAGTAAGGTCCTTCCAAGTTCCAGCGACGCCAGGCACAACGGCTTGGCCACCGAGTTTGCCGTCCGTGCCAACCTCGCGGGCCACGCGCGTAACTTCCGACGCGAAGGATCGCAGCTGATCCACCATTGTGTTGATGGCTTCTTTGAGTTGGAGAATTTCGCCGCGCACGTCGACAGTAATTTTGCGCGACAGATCGCCGCTCGCCACGGCGGTCGCAACTTCGGCGATGTTGCGCACCTGACCGGTCAGGTTACTGGCCATCGAGTTGACCGAGTCCGTGAGATCCTTCCATGTACCAGCCACTCCGGGCACCTGCGCCTGGCCGCCCAGCTTACCGTCCGTACCCACTTCTCGGGCCACGCGCGTGACTTCGGCGGTGAACACGCCCAACTGCTGAATCATGGTGTTCACGATGTTTGCCGAACGCAAAAACTCTCCTTCAAGCGGTCGCCCGTCCACGTCGAGCCGAACGGTTTGGGTTAAGTTGCCCTGAGCAACCGCGGCGATGGCGCGGGTCACTTCCGTGGTCGGTCGCAGCAAATCCTCGACCAGCGTGTTGACCGATATTTCCATTTCGCCCCACGCACCCCGAGACTCGTGAAATCGGGTGCGCTCACGGGTTCTTCCCTCCTTGCCTACGACCTGGCCGACACGCTTCAACTCGTCTGCCATTTGCTGATTGGCGGCGACAATTTCGTTGAAAGTGTCTGCAATTTTGCCGGCGAGGCCCGTCCATGAGCCGGGCAGTCGCACGGAAAAATCTCCGTCGCGCATGGTTTGCAGGCTCGCGAGTATGGTTGTGAAATCGGCAACCGCGGGTTCGGCTGTGATGTTGGAATGCCCGTTGCTTTTTTCGCTGGTCTTGGGTGCGCGATCTATGGTGGCGGTCGACGCGTTGCGCTCAGTTCTCTTCATGGTCATCTCTTGAATGAACGGGGAGTCAGCCGTTTTGTTCCATTCGTTTGAATTCTTTTCCGTGTTCTTGGCGGGACAACTCAATGCCGCCAATTACGGCCGCGCCCGGTCTCGCCGGAGCGATACCAAGCCATGCTTTTCTGCGGGCGTTAGTTTAAAAGTTGCAAACACACCAGGGCAGAACTTCGGCCTCAAACGATTTCTTATCACGAATGGTACCGGCTTCGCTCTAGGGTATTTACTGTATGGCACGGCGAGGGTTTCCGTAAGAAGCGAGATGCCAGTTAGCGAGCGAGATGATTCAAACCTGCCCTGAGCTACGCGGAGTAAACGAAGTTGCGGGGGGAGCGATGCAAGAAAATCCCCAGCAGGTTCGCTGGGGATGTTTTGCCGCTTACCGCAATTGCGATTACGATGCGCGGCGCTTGTCACCCTGCCCGGAACCTTCCTCTTCGTGGCGGTCTTGGAAATTGCCACCCTGCGAAGGGTTTTTCCGGGAAGGATCCTGTTGACTCGGGCTGTGTCCGCTTTCGTGTGACGGGTTTTTCTTGGATGGGTCCACCGTTCCCGTCTGCTTCTGTTGCTGGTTCCGGGGGTCCTTTTCTGTTTCGTTTCCCATGAATTGCTCCTATAGATAGTTATTGAGTTCCGCACACGTTAGATTTGTGCGGCGCTCACACTTTAGTTGCGAGAAGTACGGTGACAGGTAGCCTGCAAGCGGTGAGATTCCTAGCGGCTGACGACGAGCGCTCTTTATAGATGATGACAAACAGTCTTGCGATCCGGATGGGTTATTCGGGGCAGAAGGCAGGCGCCGATTTTTAAGAGGAAGGTACAATTCAACGCCTGCCTACTGCCCCTCGCGTTGGGGCTGTTTGAAACATAGACTCGTGGTGTCCAGGAAACTATCGGGCCGATTCTGTATTTTTCCGGGACGGTTCCCTTACGAGCTCGCACAGATGGCGGCGCTGAAGAGATGAATTTCGTTGGAAATGATTTGACCCGTGCTGAGAGTCAGACTTGACTCCCGGCACGGGCCATTGTGTCCGGCTTCGCTGAGCACATTACATTCCGGTGCTGCCTCTGTGTGTCAGGTGCGTAACAAGGGTAATCACAAATAACACCAGAAAAATGAAAAACAGCAGCTTCGCTATTCCGGCTGCGGCCAAGGCTATGCCGGTGAAGCCGAAGACCGCGGCAATGAACGCAACCAGCAAGAACATCAATGCCCAATAAACCATAACGCCTCCATTTGAACTTCGGTCGATTCTTTCTACTTCTCGCGCGTCATTTCCAATTTAGGCTTCAGCCGCGCTCGTAGCGATCCGAGTGAAACTGTAATTTCAAATCGAAAGTTATGTAGCTGAAGACATTGGCAAACTACTGCACAGCTCTTGCGATCGGACGCCGTCTTCTTTCCGTCAGGCTGCTGGCTTGGATCTTCGGCGCGACGCATTCGTCGCCGCCTTCGCGCTCTCATTTCGGCCTTGAGGAATCGCCACGTTGATTTGCTCGGCGATCCCGCCAAGAGTTTCGTCAGCTTCCTTTTCTTCCTGAAGTGTCTTGTCGAGAAGACCGGCAGCGTCGCTATCTCCGAAAAGTGAGGCATAGGTTCGGACGCAGCCATAGCCCGCCATTTCGTAATGTTCAACCCGCTGGGCTGCAGCGATGAGTGCCGCATCCTTGACGCCGTCTTCCATGTCCTCTTCGATAACCTCGCCGCCTTCCTTGACCAGCCCTTCCATGGCCTTGCACCTTTGTCCTTTCGCATTTTCCCCCATGGCTTCGAAAATGGTTTCAATTCGCCGAGCATGTTCTTTGGTTTTTTCCAGATGTTCGTCGAAAGCTTCACGTAATTCGGCCGATGAAGATGCCTTTGCCATTTTTGGCAATGCTTTGATCAATTGATGTTCCGCGTCATATAAGTCCTTGAGCTGTTCCAGATACAAGTCGCGCAGGGAATTCACTTTCACTTTGATCCTCCAGGAAAAGGTGGTGAAACACTTTAAAGAACGCACCCTAGGCCTGCAAATCGACCATCGACTTTTCGAGAGCACTGACGAGGGCGAGAAGCAGGAGCCGACCTTTGTTGCCACCGGCTCCTGCTCGATTGGTAGGCACGTTGAGGGAACATTCCATGCGGGCAGAATAGGTCGATAAATGCGCGAGGGGAATCCCGCCAACTCTGTACTGTTCGTAAGGATTCTCTGTAGCGGTCCCACCAATCGAACCGTGAAATGCTAAAAGCGACAAACAAGACCAGCTAGAAAGAGACTAAAAAGAGAAAAGAACGGAAGACGCGACAACACTTTACATTTCCGCCTATCACTGGCTGGATACGTCACCTGGTGTACAGCAACATCTAGAAACGCCTACAGGCTGCACTGGATAGACCATTTTCGCTTTCGACTCTACTCTCCAAAATGTGAAGGCGACCAAGCTCAATTTCGCCAGACATGAATTGGACTCGAGACTTGAAAGGAGCACTCCGGTGAACAGCGACTCTGCTAGTACGGGCACAGTTTCTCTGGATTCCGATATTGTTAAGCGCGCCCAACGCGGCGATTCTGATGCGTTTGCTGCTTTATTTCATTCTCACAAGGCGCGGATCTACTCGGTATGTTTGCGCATGACTAACAACGCCGCCGAAGCGGAAGATCTCACACAGGATGCATTTTTGCAGGTGTTTCGCAAGATCGCTACCTTTCGCGGAGATTCCGCGTTCTCAACCTGGCTGCACCGCATTGCGGTAAACACGGTGCTGATGCACTTTCGCAAGAAGTCACTGTCCCAGGTTTCTCTGGATGAGCCTTACAGTAACAGCGACGGCGCCAAGATACGCCGAGAATACGGCACCAGAGACAAATGCCTGGCGGGGTGCGTTGATCGGGTCGCCTTGGCTCATGCAATCAAGGAACTCCCCCCCGGATACAGAACAATTTTCCTCTTGCACGAAGTCGAGGGCTACGAACATCAGGAAATCGCCGAGATGCTCGGCTGCTCCGTGGGAAATTCGAAGTCTCAACTTCACAAAGCAAAGCTGCGAATTCGCGAGCTGTTATCCCATGCACCGGAAGTCCGGTCCGTAGCGGTCCACACTGAGCGGTCGCGCACTCAACCTGCTAGGCCGCTATTTGAGGACTGGGAACTGGCGATCAGGTCAAGCGTAGCCATGCAGGTGGCTTCGAACATGCCACAACTAGCGGGACCGACAGTGTGACGTTGTATGTGACTAAGGCATGTCCACGCCGGATATACGGCGTGGACCGGATAGAACACAATTCATCCCCACAGATAGAGTTTAGAAGTTCGAAGAAAGAAATCCTGCGTGCCCGCATAGGGCAGAAGAGGTTTGCGATGAAAGTAGGAAATGGTGCGATAGCGAAATGCCTCCTAACGCTCGCCAGCGTCGTTCTGATTTTCGCCAGCATGAGCTGGGCTGCGGACAATGACAAAGATCAGTCCGATATTCAAAAGCGCATTGCGAAATCGGCTGATGTCCTCAACGAGATTATGGCAACTCCTGACAAAGCGATTCCTGACAAGGTCATGGACCATGCGAAGTGTATCGCTGTAGTGCCGTCAGTCATCAAGGTTGCGTTTGTCTTCGGTGGTCAGCGCGGCAAGGGCATTGCCACCTGCAGGACGGCCACGGGATGGAGCGCTCCTGCCCCGCTTACCGTCACAGGCGGCAGTTGGGGACTGCAACTCGGTGGCCAGGCGATTGACCTCGTAATGGTTGTGACCAACGACGAGGGAATGCAGCACCTGCTTTCCAGCAAGTTCAAGCTTGGGGCAGACGCCTCGGCCGCCGCCGGACCGGTTGGCCGTGACACCGCCGCCGACACCGATATCTCGATGAGAGCCGAGGTGCTGACCTACTCCCGCGCTCGCGGGGTTTTTGCCGGCATCGATCTGAGCGGCGCCGTTGTCGATCAGGATAAGGACGAGACTACGTTGCTCTACGGCAAACTCATTCCCTTCGCGGATATTTTGAAGGGCAAGGTTGCTCCGCCGGCGGGAAGCGAGCCTTTCATGGCCGCGGTAAAGAAATATTCCACGCAGGCGCGGGAACAGGGGAAGACAGAAAAGCCGTCGCCGTCTATCACCGCTTCTGCCCGAACATCAACCAAATAGGACAAGGTCCTCTTGAGTCACGGCCAGGCCCCATCGCGGCCTGGCCGTTATTTTTTGCGGCATCTTAAGAGCGCGCCCATCTCCCGACTATCCTGCGCTAGCGACAAGTGCGGAGTCCGGAGGCAATGATTCACAGGACCGCAGGCCGAAAATGCCGCGACACGCGGACAATGCACCCGAGAGTCTGCCGGTGGCATCATCCGTTCCCGCCGAACTTCCGGAGAAGCAAGAAGCGTTGGACACACTACCGGTGGAATTCCGGTCCACAACGTTGCTATCACTTTGCTCCAGTCTCAACAACCGCCTGCTGCATACCGCGTCTTTAACCTCTAACCGCTGAACGTCGCGACTTCGCGGCAGCTTTGCGCCGGAGTGAGCGACCGGTAGAGACGTTGCTTGCAACGTCTCCCTTTTTTGTACGTCGAAATCCTTCATTCGCTTTGGAAAGAGCTACAGCACGAAACACCATGAGGTACTCGGTTAACCGGATATTAGGTCGTGTCTGAGTGTTATAGCGTAGGCTTCGTGAGAGCCGGAGACCACGATCTGAACAACGCGGCTGACAGGGTCGGTGGTTGCAAGTCGTGTGTATGCAGCCCGCGAAATTTGAATGTGCACCGGCATCGCCTGCCGGTAATTTCTGCCCAACGGAGAAACTAATGTCAACAATTCTGCTTATTATCCTCGTGTTACTTCTAGTTGGTGCATTACCCACTTGGCCATACAGCTCAGGCTGGGGATACTATCCCAGCGGCGGCCTTGGCCTGGTCGTGGTTATCGTGCTGATTCTGGTTCTGACCGGCCGAGTGTGATCGATGACGCCGCGGACTTATCAGGGAGCTACGATTGAAGACGACAAGCTTGGAGCCGAGCGAATACCTCTCTATGCCCATTCTTCCTGGTGAGAGTGCGGACGAGCGCTGGGGTGCGGGGATTCGTACAAGGTATTCGCTTTGCTCCCGATTTTTCGCAGCAGGCGCAAAAAGTACGTAGCGTTCTCAATGGCCTGTTGCTCTCGAACTTGGTTCCTGTCTTCGCCAAGTTCATCTGCCCGCGCTGCGAGAGCCATTTCCGCCTCCGCGATACGTTGCGGGATCATCGCGGTGTCATCCTCGAAAAGCGCGGCCATATACAGTTGTTTCCAATCACTTCTATTAGATGGTGAGTATGCCGTTCCTTCCATGCTCGCCTCCAGCCGATAAATGAAAACCCATCTTTACTAGAACGACCAAGAATTGGGAATACAGTGAATACTGTATCGCAGAGGTACTGCCTTTATTCGGTTTTGGCGCTATGGACAGAAAGGGCGCGCCCTTCGCTTACCGAACTCTTGCCTACGCTTTCTCGATGCTTGAACGGCGGCCGCGGCTAACTGGCGCGCGGCAGTGGTTTATCCGTCTTCTGCCAGTCGGCAGAGGATTCTCCCGTGGAGGCGATATCGGTTGCGCCGCTACGCCCCAGGATTTCCTTCGCCTTCTTCGTCCAGTTCGAATCATCACAGTGGACCGAAAGCAGGATTCCACCTTCCTTGATCCGGCCTTCGTAGCGTTTGGCTTCGTACTCCGGGATGCCCATCCCAATGAGTGCTCCGGCGATGCCGCCGATGGCACCCCCGACACCCACGCCGGTTAAGGCGGCCATAATCGGACCGGCCGCGATCAGGGGGCCCACCCCAGGGATTGCCAATGCGCCTATGCCGGCAAGCCAACCCAGAGCTCCGCCCACCACGGCTCCGGTGGTCGCTCCCGCCGCGGTCCCTTCTGGTGCTTTCGTGTTCTTTTCCACCGCGAAGTCTTTAGTGCCCTGGTTTTCTGGAAACAAAACGGAGATGTCAGTATTGCGAAATGCCTCCGCGCGTAAAAGGTCGACTGCATATTCAACGTCGGCTTGAGTGCGGTAAATTCCGAATGCTGCTGTGTTCTTGCCGGCCATTAGAGAACTCCTTCGAATGATCTCTTTGTGCGTTCTTGTCGCGTATCTAGGATGGCAATATCGAAGCGAGAGATGGCTGCTCGGCTGAAATCGATGCCCGGCCACAATTCCAACGCAAGAGCTGAGGAACGTAGCCCGCAGTTTTTTCCGGGTACGACCTATTGCAAGGACCTTCGCACTGGAGCGATTGTCGATGCGGCGTCAACCGTAGGCATACGAATGAGCTTCTTTCAGATCCTCTTCGCTGGCCTGGGGGGAAACGGTTCAGCAGTATCGGTCGCAGCTGATCTTTCCATAGCAAGTCGACCATCTCTTCACGAAGAAGAGGACCACGCCTTTCGTGAACGCTGTCGAGTTGGCAGCATGGCCGGTTCAAGATGCATTTCGTCGTGCATCCGCTGTTCTTGCGCGCTCTTAGATTGCGGTTCTCCGCCCGCTCAGCAAATTGATCGCCAGAACCACGAGCGCGAGCACCAGCAGAATGTGAATGAAGCCTCCCAAAGTGTACGAACTCACCAATCCCAACAACCAAAGGACCAGCAGTATTACGAAAATTGTCCAAAGCATATTCCGCTCCCCTTTACTTCAAGTTTTGGGTCCCTAAGAATCGCGCGTTCCCGCGCGCCAGAGCCCCGTTCGCCAGCAGAGCATAGGTCCCCCGTTCGGTTCGGCGCCATCAGGTGAACTTGGTACATAAGCACCGTACTCGTCGTAGGTGAGTTTTCTGGTCCTACTGGCAATCTGAAGTTGAACTAGGGATCGCACTCGATTGGCACGCGTGGTCGCACGAATTATGGTCAAGATGCACACGGTCAAGACACACAAGGGAGTTATTCGATGAAGTTCAAGAGCGGTATCAAAACGTTCCTACTCATGGGTACGCTGTTGAGCGGTGCCTGGGCAATGGCCCAGTCCGCCTCTCAAGACGTTCCTGCCGACAACACAAAGATGAATCAGGGCGACCAGAAAGCAAGTCAAACCACTGCGGATCAGCAGAAGGATAGTCACGCTGACCTGCAGATCACGAAACAAATTCGCAAGTCGATTGTTTCGGACAAGTCTTTGTCGACCTACGCCCACAACGTGAAAATCATTACGCAGAATGGCCAAGTGACATTGAAGGGGCCGGTGCGATCGGACGACGAAAAGCGGTCGCTCGAGGCTAAGGCCGCCGAAGTTGCGGGCGCAGGGAATGTGACCGACGACTTGAAGGTCACGCCGGCACGCTAAGCATCACGATCACACAAACCTTAGGAGAATTCATAATGTCAGGAAAAAACACGGCAGTATTCGGCATCTACCCGAGCTACACCACCGTGGAAATGGGTGTGGACGGCCTGAAAGCAGCGGGATTTAGCAACCGGGACATTTCTGCGCTGCTCCCAGAGAGCGCAGGGTCCAAGGCGTTTGCCCACGAGAAAGGCACCAAAGCTCCGGAGGGAGCAACAACCGGCGCTGGAACTGGCGTCGTGCTCGGCGGCGCGATGGGATGGTTGCTGGGGGTTGGCGCCCTGGCGATCCCGGGCCTGGGGCCGTTTATCGCGGCCGGACCGATTATGGCGGCCCTTGCGGGAGCTGGTGTCGGCGGCGCGGTCGGTGGCATTACCGGTGCTCTGATTGGGATGGGTATTCCAGAATACGAAGCTAAGCGCTACGAAGGCAGGGTTAAAGACGGTGGCATTCTGCTGTCCGTTCACTGCGATAGCTCGGAGTGGATCAAGCGGGCAAAGCAAGTCCTGGAACGAACTGGGGCTCAGGATGTTTCGTCAAGCGGCGAGGCTAGCTCTGGTGACGCCGAGACCGACAGGCACCTACCGCGCGCAGTTTGAGGCAGAAGGCGGCAGCAAATCTCGCGCCGGGCCGCGCAGGCAGCTTGGCGGGGCTTAATACTAAACACATAAAAAGGAGACGAGCGAATGAACTCAGATCAACTGCAGGGTAAGTGGAAACAGATGAAAGGCTCCGTGAAGGAACGTTGGGGCAAGTTGACCGACGATGACATTAACGTCATCGACGGGAAGCACGACCAACTGGTGGGAAAGATTCAAGAGCGGTACGGTGTCGCGCGAGAAGCAGCTCAGAAGCAGGTTGACGAGTGGAACGCAGTCGAGTCCCACCAAGCCGACTTCGACGAGCGGCGCAAGGCCAGCTAGAACAGTCCAACTTAACAATTGAAAGGGAGCCGCTTTGACGGCTCCCTTTGTTATTGGGGTGAAACGGCGAGGGTGGGCCACTCTTCGTAAGGTCAGATAAATTGACATTCCTTTGAACTGCGATTTCCTTGGATGGCAAGGCGTTTGTTGAAGCAGAATGCAGACGCGCAGGAGGTCCCTTGTCTTAAGCGCAACAAGAAGGCTCCTGCGCGGAAACAACGACCGTCCAATTTCCCGCCTAGTTCGGAGGCGCGGTCGTACCGTTATTCGTGCTGCCATTCGGCGGCTGGGCATTCGGCGACGTCTGCTCTGACGGTGGAGTTGCATTTCCCGAATTTCCCGTGTCTGGCGAAGCGCCGCCAGGCTCGGGCGTATTGTTCGGGGGGTGCGTCGAAGGGTTGTTGGTATCGGGGTTGGCAGTTCCAGAATTAGGAGCCGCAGTTCCGGGTTGCGGCGCTGCTGTGCCTGGCGTCGGTGCCGCTTTACCAGGGGTAGGGGTTACGGTACCCGGATTTGGATTGCTGTTTCCGGGCGTGGTCGACTGCCCGGGTGTTGCGCTTTGGCCTGCAGTCCCCGCGTGGCCCCCTGCCGATCCTGCGCCGCCCGAACCTGCGCTCTGGGCCACCATCCAGGTTGCCGAGAGGAGTACAAGAGATAGAACAGTTGCTTTCGCGTTCATGTAACCTCCGATCAAGGAATAACCCAACTCACGACTAGCTTGGGGCTTGCAAACGGTCTAGGCTATCGAGCGGATTCCCTAGTCGCTCGAGGAAAACTCGCGAACTGATTATTCTTAGCTCCATATTCGTTCCTTCTGAAATGGCGTTCATGATTTGGGCCAAGCGTCAGGAAGCCAGTTCGATGGTCTCGACGTGGAGAGTGTTGCTGTCTGGGTCCAAGATGCCGATGACGTTTACTTCTTTATCTTGATATTGCCTAGCCTTAGACTGGTCGTCGAGTTGGTAAGTCGTGGTGTCTCCAGCCTTGAGGACGAACTTTTCTCCCTCCTTTACGATGATGCCCTTAATACTCTGCTTCGCTGTTTGCGGCTGGACTTGCGAACTCGCCGATGGAGAGGACTGCGGAGGTGCTTGCTGGTCTGGAGGCGGCACTGGCTCTGTATCTCGATCAGGTAGCGGCACCGGCTCCTGCAACTGCGACCAGGCGACTGGTTCGCATCCCAGAGTGCCGGGCATCACCTCAGGACAAGGCTGAGGAGTTGCATCCTGTGAGAACGCCCAGGACGAAATCAGCAAAAAGCACGCCAACCCAATCAGTGCGCTTGCTTCGCGTTTCATGTCAGAACCTCCGGATGCAGCCCGCCGACGCAAACACTAAACAGTGAAGGCAACTGAATCGCCATTGCGAATTCTTCTTTTTTCTCAACGCAGGCCGTCTGCCAAGCTGAGCCACCGAGAAATTTGTACTCACTTCCGATGCGACCGTACTGTCGAATTTATCTAGAGTGTTCGCTGTAGGAGGGGCTGCTGCATTTCAGCAGAGAAACTTTGGGCGAGGTCGCCCGGTTTGACAGGATCAACAGCGGCGAACACGAGAATGGTAAGAAAAAATCGCGCACGGAAGAATGGCGAGACAGAGAACCACTCATCCTGCAACGAGTCGCGCTACGCCGCTGATCCTTCCGTCGGATTCTGAAGTTGAGACGGCATTTGAACCTGAATAATGTTGTTCTTCACCGCGTAAACGACTAGATCGCGGATCGAGTGAAATCCAAGTTTCCGCATGATGTTGCTGCGATGTGTCTCGGCAGTTTTCGTACTCAAGTTGAGGACACAGGCGACTTCCTTGGAGCTTTTTCCCTCGGCGAGAAGCTGGATCACTTCGCGCTCGCGCGAGGTGAGCTTCGGCAACCGGGGAGGTTCGCCACTGGATCCGTTGTGCCCTTTATCCAGAAAACCTGCGAGCACCATGTCGTTTACCCGCGGAGTAAAGAACATGCGGTTGCGCTGCAGCGCCTCGACCGCGGAGACCAGATCGCGCGCGGCGTCGGATTTCAGGACAAATCCGCGAGCGCCCGCATCCAGAGCCTCTCGGATGACTTGATCCGAGTCCGTGATCGTGAGCACGATGACCTTGCAGTGCGGGTCCAGTTGGGTCAACTGCCGGGTCGCCGCCAAACCGTTGAGATTCGGCATCCCGACATCCAGGATCACCACGTCAGGTTTCAACTGCCCTGCCTTCTCAACCGCCTCGCGCCCGTCTTTCGCCTCGGCGCAGATCTCCCAACCTTCGCGCGCCTGCAAGAGGGCACACAACCCACGGCGCACGACTTCGTGATCGTCAGCTATCAGGATTCGCAACTTCATGGCTCACCTCCGTGAGTATTGTGACGCTCGAAACCTAATTCAGGCAGAATCCACGGACTGCTCATTCAGCGCTCGAAAAGGTAGATGCTGGCTCACTGCCTCTACCGCCGCCAGCAAATCGCGAGACGCGTTGGACTTCACCACATAACCGCGGGCTCCCGCCTCCAATGCCTCCCGCATCATGTGGGGAGAGTCGTGTTGAGTCACGATCAGGATTTCAGATGCCGGGGTTCGCTTGCGAATGAGCCGGCACGCTTCCAATCCGCTCATCTTCGGCATGGTGATATCCAGCACTACGACATCGGGTTTCAGGCGGTCGGCTTTGTCCACAGCTTCAATTCCGTCTGCCGCTTCGTCGATGATTTCCCACTGGGGATGCCCCCCCAGCAAAGTCCTGAGCCCATGCCTCACAACGGGGTGATCGTCTACAACCAGAATGCGAACTGTCATAAATTGCTTCTAGCTCCCGAGGGAGGGCGGAAAACGAATTCTTCAGAGTTTATCGACGTTGTTAGCTTTCCTCCACGATATCGTCTGATTGTTGACCCGAATCTTTGCACTGCCCTGCAACAATGGTTAGGCTGCACTTACGAAATTTCCCGGGGCTCGCGCGCGCAATCCGGAGGGACCGGAATTGTGATCCGTACCGATGTGCCAGTGCCGCTTGATTCCAGTTGAATCTTGCCTCCGAGTTCACGTGCCCTTTCATGCATACTCATCAGCCCAACGCCCGTCCCTGCTCCGGTCTGGCGAAATCGATGGAAAACATCGTCCGGCATTCCGCGGCCGTTATCCCGCACTTCCAAAATAACTTGCCCGGAAGCTCGTCGAATCAGCACGTCCGCCGCTGAAGCACCGGAATGGCGATGAACGTTGGTCAAAGCCTCTTGCAGCACGCGGAAAAGAGCGAGTTCGATGGCATCGGGCAAGCGGACCGGATCATCTGGGGCATCGAGCGCCAGCTTGAGTCCGCTGCGGAGAGCAAAGCCCTCGACATACCAGCGAGCCGCCGAAGCGATGCCGACCGCGTCCATCGTAGGTGGGTGCAGCAGGTAGGAAAGAGTGCGAACCTCGGCGATGCACCGTTCCATCAACTCTTCCGATTGCGCCCACAATTCCCCTCGCCCCGGAGATTGCCGGAGTATGTCGACGTTGAGTTTCAACGCGACCAAATATTGTCCCAGACTATCGTGCAGCTCACGAGCAATTCGACGGCGTTCGGAGTCCTGCAAACTCAACAGCCTTGACGAAAGCTGGCGCAACGCGGCAGTACGCTGCTCCACCAGGGATTCAAGCTCTGCCTGACTGCGGCGGAGTTTGTCTTCCATCCGGCGGCGATCTGCGATTTCGGTCTCGAGTGCCTGGGCCCTTTGCTGCAAGTGAGCGATGGTGCGAAGGCGCGCGTCCTGGTCGACCAGGGTGCTGTAGCTCTCACCTGGAATCACATTGGAATGTTCGTCACAAATCCTAAGAAGCAGGTCGCCGTGTTCCTCGCGACAAAAGCCGGACATCGGATATGCGCAGCGCAGTGAGAAGGAATGCGTACGGCCCAAATCGTTCCACAACTGTTCCAGGCGGATCGCGGCTTGGGGTTTAGCCTCCGCCCACAACAGGGCGACCATTTCTCCGAATGCGGCAACCCGCCGGTGTTCTCCTCCCGCAGCGGTCGCGGCTCTTGCCAGCACGCCACCCACTACCTCGGTAAAACGGGCCGCGTCAGGCCAACCATCCAACATGATCCTGGACAGGGTCTCAGCCGCATCCAAAGCAGCGTACCGCCCCTGCGCAACCGCCCGAGCCGTATCCAAGCCCCACATTTGTAGTCTTTTCGCCATCCCATCCCGGTGTTCTTTAGTGGAGATAACCACGGCAGCTTCTCCCGCCCCTAATGCGGTGCCAATGAATCGGCTCGACTCATCCAGGAGGAACTCGTCGTCTCCGTAGAACTGAACTACGTGCGCAGGCTGGCTGTGGTCGGCCCAATGCACCAGGGGTGCGGGCGATATGGCTTGCGGAGTTGGAGTGTTCGCGGTGCTCATGGTTAATCTAACTCCTTGTCGATCGAGAGGCACCCATCATGCGTCTTCACGGTACGAAAGCGGTATGTCGATGAACGGTGTGATTCTAGTTCGTACCATCTTGTCGGGACATACAGCGAATCCTGTATATGTTTTACGACTTCCCGCAGACGGACGAAACGTGAGCTGGTTATTTTCAGATATCCGTTTTCTTCCAGATATAAAAATTGTCGGCGTCTGACAGCGTCTCGATTGCCAAGTCTTTAGACATCGATGCGCGGTGGACGGCTGAGCGCAGGTTCGCCAAGGTGATTCCATCTGCCTCTGCCAGAGGGATCTTGATTGCCGAGCCGGTTGGCAAAGTGTCCAGGTCCTGAAAAATTCCCTGAATCAGATCGTGGTGTTTACCGCGTCGATTTCTCTTCAGGTTGGCGAGCACAACCCGGTCGTAATTCAAAGTGGCTTTCGGATTCTTTATGTGTTCTTTAGTCATACTTCTTACATCCTCCAATGTAAGTTGAGAAATACTTGTACAATTCTTGTGAGATATTGTCAAGCATTTTTATGATTCCACTCGGATACTTTTATCGTAATTGTTAAGTCGCTCACGATACTCCAGCCTCGCATTCGTTCGGCACGGCTCCTTTAATTCTTGCGCTGTGTTATTTTCACCCTTTTTTAGTGGGCGATGTATGCTCCACTCCAGAAGGCAGGGGGGAACCGAATAACCATGAATTCTTCGTGGCACGAGTTTTACAAGGCGGCTCTGCTGGAGGTTCAGCCGGATCAGCTGCGGCGGCGAATTGAGGCCGCAGAAAAGTCAATTCATCAAAGAAGCGAAGAGCTAAGACAGGCGGGTAGCCACTTCGGCGAAGAGCAAGCGGCGATGGCCGATGCACTGCGAGGGCTACGTGTCCTGGCTGAAAACGAATGCCAAAATCACGGTCTCTCCGCCAGACCCGAAGTGGCATCATGAAGGGCCGCTCCCGCTTGACAATCACCCGTCGGAGAACCGGGCATTCAAAAACCAGAAACTGCCGCAACTTGCTGGTTCCGTCCCGGGTTCGAAGACAGGTGATGGCAGAGGATCTCGATAAAATGTGGGTAGAACTCCGCCGTCACGCCACAGTTGAGCCCGATCCAGAGAAGTTATGGCAACTGGCAATCGATATAGGAAAAAAGTAAACAACGGCAGGACGCTAGCTCCCACCGTCGGAGATACGGCGAGAGCCCAGGTCACAGCAGATGATGACAGCACGTAAGAGAGCGCAAGTAGCATTCGCATCGGCCGTGATTCTGCTTTTTCTGAGCGGACTGGCAACCTATCTCACGATTGTGCGGCTGCTGGAAAGTCAGAAATGGGTGGTTCATAGTCATGAAGTTCAGGCTGCTCTGGGGAATGTCGATTCGACTGCGATAGACGCAGGACGTGCCCGCTCCGGCTACGCAGTTACCGGGAACGCCGACTTCCTAAGCAAGTTTGAGGGAGCAGTTCCCCGCATCGACCATGCTCTGCAGCAGGTGCGCGACCTGACCAAGGATAATCCGGAGCAGCAGAGGCTTTGTACCCGTCTGGAAGAGCTTACCGCAAGCCGAGTTGCCCTCTTTCGAGAATCGATCGAGCGCAAGAAATCTGCCCCGCAGGACGAGCAAGGGCAAGCCGACATATCCCGACGAGGATTGCCAGTAATCTCTGACATCACCTCCACCATGCAGCAGATGCGGGACGAGGAGCGACGATTGCTGGATGTCCGTGCGAAAGCTTCCAGCCGGCTCTTCGTCCTGGCGGTGATTGTCTTGGCGGTCACATTTATTTTGGCGCTCATTCTTTTTTCTGTGCATTATCGCCTTCTAACTACGGAACTGGACGCCCGCGAACAGGCAGAGCAGACGGTTCGCGAGAGCGAGAAATCACTGCGGAGTCTGACCGGTCGCCTGCTGCAGTTACAAGATGAAGAGCGCCGCAGATTCTCCCGTGAACTTCATGACAGCCTGGGACAGTACCTGGCAGCGGTAAAAATGAATCTGGACATGTTCAGCAATTCTCAGCCCGACGACAAACTCTTGTCCGAGGCAATACATCTCCTCGATCAATCCATTGCTGAAACCCGAACGATTTCGCATCTATTGCATCCCCCGCTTTTGGATGAAGCTGGGTTCACATCTGCAGCGAAGTGGTACGTGGAGGGATTTGCGCAGCGCAGCGGAATTGAAGTCAAGGTGGATTTACCAGCCGATATGGGTCGCTTGCCAAAGCCGATCGAGCTTGGGCTTTTCCGCGTCTTGCAGGAGAGTTTGACCAACATTCATCGCCATTCCGGCAGTTCAAAAGCGGAGGTCGCTCTCAGGCTTTCTGCCGACAAAGTCATTCTTGAAGTCAAGGACTACGGGAAGGGCATCCCTCAAGGGTTGTTGGAAAATTTTCGGGCCAAGGGGACCAATTCTGGCGTGGGCCTGGCAGGAATGCGGGAGCGGCTGCGTGAACTTGGAGGCCAGCTTGACATTCGCAACGCGAAGGGCACTTTGATTTCGGTGACTCTGCCACTTTCCGAGGTAGCCAAGGCCAGCGATTTCTCGTAACCCTTAATTCGGAAAGTAAGTCTCCTCACGAAGCAGCGCCCCCACCGCATCTACGACATTGTTGATATTCGCTTTTGCGCAAGCCCCTCGTATCCCCACCTTCCGGGCCTCGTCGCTCAACTGTTTAGAGAGGTGAATAGTCACCATCAGAATGGGGGTTTTGGGTGAGAGGTCGACGATGCAGCGAGCGGCATCCAAGCCATTCATCTCCGGCATCTGGAAATCAATTACGATCAGGTCAGGCTTAGCGTCGCGGAAGCGCTCGACTGCTTCCCTGCCGTTGCTTGCCTCCTCGCAAACCAGCCAATCGGCGTGGTGATCGAGCAACCCACGCAGGCAACGTCGTATGGCGGGGCTGTCGTCCGCTACTAAGATACGAACCAACGAAATCTCTCCTCGCCAGCCGCGGATAAAAGGCCGCAACTTCCCGATACTGCTTGGAGGCTATAGCTTCCAGGGGCACCCGGCAATACCCTCGACACCTTATGGCACAGGAAAGTTGCTGATTTAGGAATCAAGCTTTCCCAATTCTGTAGTCTCCAGGCAAGTAACGGCCTTCGTTCCAGAGGGAAACCTTCCATACGCCGGTGTGAGCCTAGAAAGCCTGCGCGATTCCATTGCGCAGAGCATAAAGGGTCAAGTCGGCGACTGAATGTAGGTCAAGCTTTCGCATGATGTTCGTGCGATGGGTTTCCGCGGTTTTTACGCTCACATTCAAAGCGACTGCCACTTCCTTGCTGGTTTTTCCCTCCGCCAGGAGCTGCATTACCTCTCGCTCCCGTGGGGTTAGACGGTTCTTCAGAGGAGGCAGGTCTTTCGGGGTCGGGTTCAAATACCCGTCCACCACGATTTCCGTGACCTTGCTGGTAAAGAACGTCCGGTTGTCCTGCACCGCTTCCACGGCCGTTACGAGGTCACGGCCAGCATCCGATTTCAGGAGAAAACCACGAGCTCCGACGGCTAATGCTTCCTTCACCGTCTGTTGTGAGTAGTGCATGGTCAGGACGAGGATGGGGGTCGCGGGACAGATCGCGAGAATTTGCCGCGCGGCTTCGATGCCATTGAGATTCGGCATTCCAATGTCGAGCAAAATCAGATCCGGCTTCAGTTCCCTGGTCCGTTCCACCGCTTCACGTCCATCCACCGCATCGCCGCACACTTCCCATCCAGGATGGCTTTCGATCAGGGCGCGGATTCCTCGCCGCACGACTTCGTGGTCATCCGCCACCAAGATTCGAAATGCCCTCATTACCCTAAGCCCCGCACAAACCGAATTTTCTCTAATTTGCGTCTCATACGATGCTGAAACCGGGTACGAAGTGGGCCGGAACACTGGCATGAGATTGCTTATCGGGCGGCACGCACTGCCGGCAGGGGAGAAGGTGGCGTGTAAATCTCTTGTTTTCCTTTTGTCCATGACTTATTTCGTGAGCCTACGGTATCTCCCTGATTGGGTGTGTCGTCACATTCAGTCATTCTTGGCTTGGCGCGAGAACGGACCGAGAGATGCTTTGGACACTCTTGGCCTTCTGGTTAGTTCTGTGGTTGCTGGGCATTGCTTTGGGCAGTTTTCGTTCATCTTCTGCTCGCACTCGCAATAGGTGTCTTGTTGATTCGAATTATCGAAGGCCGCACGCCGGCTCTGTAAGCGGCGGAGATTTTCTGATGAGGTGCATGTGACTAGACTCGGACAATATTCAGTTTGCTTGCTCTTCCTGACATTGGCAGCTTTGGCTTTGGCCGCGCACGCGCAGCAGAACACCGCCATTACTGGCGATCAGGCGTCCGGATACCACATGAGCGTGGTCTCCCGCAGCACGCAAGCTGTCGACTACCGGCACAAAGGTTCCACAAAAGTGGATCTGAAAGGCACCGATCTTTCTTCCGGCGTAAGCGGAGAAGCCAAGGTGGAAGGTAAGGCTGGGGGCGTGAAAATCGAGGCGAATGTGGAGCACCTGCGGCCGGCGAACAGTTTTGGGCTGGCCTATCTAACATACGTGCTTTGGGCCATTTCTCCCGAGGGACGACCGCGGAACTTGGGGGAGTTGGTCGTTCATGACGGGAAAAGCTCGCTGCAGACCACGGTGGACATGCAGGCATTTGCGCTGATCGTAACCGCGGAGCCGGATTTTGCGGTGACGCAGCCCAGCGACCTGATCGTTGCGCAGAACGAGATTCGTCACGACACCAAGGGCGGGGTCGAGCCTGTGGACGTAAAGTTTGAACTTATTTCTCGCGACACCTACAACTCGCAAGTACAGCCAATAAATTCGCCGGTGTACGAAGTCAGCAACAAGACGCCTCTCGACTTACTCGAAGCCAGGAATGCACTGCGGATCGCCAAGGACGCCGGGGCTGGTCAATATGCGCCTTCCGAGTTACAGAAGGCGCAGGATCTGCTCAACCAGGCCGAAGACTATTACCGGCGGAAGCAGGGCAGCGGACCGATCGGAACGGTTGCTCGAGAAGCCACGCAGACGGCGGAAGAGGCGCGAGTGATGTCAATCCAGCGCGAGGAACAAGCGCAACGCGAACAAGAAAGACAGGCAGCCGCAGACCAGACCGCGAAAGCGCAGGCTGATGCCCAGGCACAACAGGCTGCAGCCGCTCAAGCTCAGGCGCAAGCGCAGCAATCTCAGGCCCAAGCGGCGCAGGCCGAGCAAGCCCGGCAGCAAGCTGAATTGGCGCAACAGCAAGCCGCGCAACAGGCACAACAGGCGGAACAGGCGCGCCAGCAGGCGGAAAACGATAAAGCGCAAATGCGGGCTCGCATGCTGCAACAACTGAATCAAGTCCTGCAGACGAAGGATACGGCGCGAGGGTTGATTGTGAGTATGCCGGATGTTCTGTTCGATACCGGGAAAGCGGATCTCAAGCCAACAGCTCGCGAGCGCTTAGCCAAGGTTGCGGGCATCCTGATCGCGTATCCGGACATTCATGTAGAAATCGACGGATACACGGACAGCACCGGGAGCCTTGAGTTTAACGAGCAGCTGTCCCAAGAAAGGGCCGACGCCGTTCGTAGTTATTTGGGCAATCAGGGAGTTAACTCGTCCACCATAACTACGCAAGGATTCGGACCGAGCCAGCCGATCGCTTCAAACGATACGGCTTCGGGTCGGCAGCAGAATCGCCGGGTGGAACTCGTGGTCTCGGGCTCGTCGATTGGTGAGGCTGTGCAGCAGAACGCTCCTAACCAGAATGCCACTGCGGCGCCGACCAGCACGAGCGATCAAACCGCGCCGGCGCAGCCCACGGTCCCAAACGGAACGCCGGTGCCGGCAGACCAGTCGACAGTACCTCAGAGATAGTGACGTTGCCGCGCTCGCGACACGCTGGTCACGGCGGCGTCACTCTAGTCGAGTCAGATCTGCGCGTCTCGGGCGCAGCATCCTTGGCAGACGTAATTTCGCGTTTCAGTACTCGCAAATTCGCCAACGCATCTGCCAACGCCTGGTACTCGGGGCTGTTGCCGTTCGAGTGCGCGGTTAAACAAATCTGTATGGCAATGTAGGCCCGCTCAATCCGCCCCGGCAGTTTGACCGGATCCAGCTCAAGCAGCGCCGCTTGGTAGAAGGACTGCCAGTCGTTTTGCTGTTCTGCGTCCACCAGACCTCACCTCCAACAATACAGATGTCAGTTTCTTTTTTGGTCCGCAGAGTGGTTGCGTCTTGCCACCACCGTTATACCGCAGAGGATAAGACGCGCCGGGAACAGATGTCTGTTCGGTATCGGACAATCAACGCTGGCTATGGCGTGCCCGACCCGCCATTGAAGTGCTTCATGGCGAAGTAACATTCGCAGGCAGCATTTTCCAGGCCTGGGCGATTCAGAATTGTGACGGTGCCGCGGACATTCTCGATCAGGCCATAGCGTTGCAGAATTCCCGCTGCCAGGCTCACGCTGGGGCGTCCGGTGCCTAGCGTCTGGGCCAGGAATTCGTGAGTTACGAGGAGTGTTTCCGAGTCAATCCGGTCCTGGCTCATAAGCAGCCATCGTGCCAGACGCTGCTCGATCTCATGCAGACGGTTGCAGGCCGCGATCTGCGCGACCTGCAGTCCCTGAATCAAGACGTAGCGGTTCCAGATCAGCCGCATCTCCGGCGCCGAGCGCAACAGGTTCATCAATACGGCCGATTTGATTCTCAGCCCGCTTCCGACGATCTGCATGACCGCCCGGTGTGGGCCACGATTCAGCCCGACCACCAAGGGCGTGCCCACAATGCCTTCCTTACCGACGATAGCTATTTCAACGCTTCTGCCGTCGCTGGTGAGCACAACCAGCGATGCCATGCCATCATTCAGGAAATATGCGAAGTCGATCTTCGCACCCGCTTCATGCAAAACGTGCTGCGCCGGTAGGTCCAACGGCTCAAGATGTTCTCGAAGCAAATTGTATTCGCTCTCGGGAATGGATCTTAGGATAGAGTTCTGGACTCGTCTTCTCGTGGAATCAGTTCGTATGCCTCGTCGTTCTTTTCGGCCGGTCGTACGTTCAACACCGCTCCCTTGCAAGGTTCCGCAAGCCAAAGACATGTTTGGACAGTGGGCGTAGGCTAGTGGTCAAAGAGGAAGTTTGTCTGTTCGACACCGAACGAAGGGTATAGCGGATGAGTTATCTTAAGCCCAGCCCGCCATTAAAGTTCTGGATCACCCGATAGCATTCACAGGCGGCTTGTTCGAGGCCTTTGCGGTTCAAAACCTTCACGCTGCCACGCGAGTTCTCGATCAACCCCGCATTTTCTAGAGCTGCTGCGGCTAAACTAACGCTGGGACGCCCGGTACCGAGCATCTGCGCGAGGAATTCGTGGGTTAAGGGCAGTAAGGGAGAATCCACGCGGTCCTGGCACATCAGCAGCCATCGCGCCAGCCGCTGTTCTATGTCATGCAAACGGTTGCAGGCTGCGAGCTGGGCGACCTGCATCCCATGCATCAGGGCGAAACAGCTCAATTCTGACTGCAGTTTTGGAGCACAAAACAGAACCTCTTGGAAAATCTCCGACCTGATTCGCACCCCACATCCCGACATCTGCATGATTGCCCGAAAAGTCCCGCGTAGCAGACCCACGGCGATGGACATTCCTACCATCCCTTCCCGGCCCACAATGCCGACTTCGACGCTTCTGCCATCGGCGCTAAGCGCCACCAGGGAGGTCATGCCTTCGTTCAGAAAGTATCCGAAGTTGATCTTCTCACCGGGCTCGTGCAGGACGTGGTATTGCGGCAATTCCGCTGGCTCCAGGTGAGGCCGGAGCAGATTGTATTCTTCATCCGGGAGTGACAACAGAATTACATTGTTCACCGCCTTTCCCGCAGCATCTGTGCGGGCGCCGGAAGGTAGCGGAGTTACCTTCGGCCTTGCAAGCCTTTCAATAATCAAGTTTCCATTTGCCACGAGGAACCCTCCTGCTTTCTCACTTTCTCAAGCATTGGATGCGCCCGGGGAGTGCGGTTCAGATCAATGATCCTGTAGGCGGGGACAGGATTTCACCGATAGGCGAGAAAACATTTGAACAGTGGAAGTCGAGGGTTCTCCTGCACTTGGCTACAGGCTTTCTTGTATTGATAAATTGCTGAAGGCACGAAACAAGATGACAACCACCAGAGGCGCTTGATCTGCGTTGGTCTCTAGTGCCCTTGGTGATTTCGGTTACACAATCAATTAGTCGCCGGTTTCCGATCTTTGCCAACCGTCAGGATTCCCGAGCTCAACGGATTGAGAGCTGTCGCCTGTGTGTTCGAGGCCGCCGCCGTTGTTCTTGCTCCCGCTATTTTCGGCTAAGAGCTCAGAGCGCAACGCCCAGCCGGCTGCGAGAGCGCGAAGACGAGGAAACGTGAAACGCTGCCAAAAAGGGTGCTCCCGTGGAACCAACGGTAACGAACCGACTGCTTTTTTGCAGCGGTTCAGCTCGAACCAGCGTAAATAATTGCGGACCACGCTGGGCAGCGTCATCTGGATGGCTGCGGAGAAATTCTGCTCGGCCATTTGACGTTGCTGCTCTGGGGATTCCAGTATCGTAACCAGTTGCTCGGCGAGATGTGCCGCATCTCCGACCTGATAGAAGTTGATTGCCATATCTTCGTCCGCTGCCATGTCACGAAAATCAGCAATGTCGGCGCATACGATCGGAACGCCATACTCGCACGCCTGGTGCGCTGGACCACTCGATCCGGTGGCCGAATCGTAGGGCATGACCACCACGCTAGTTGTACGGAACAGCTCCGGGATGGCTTCTTCCGGAACATACCCGCGAAACTCGACGCGCGAGCCCATGCTTTGCGAGTCGCGAATCGATTCCCAATATCCCGGCCTCGTATGATGATTCGCGCCGGCGACGATGAGCTTGGCATTCGGCACTTTCTTCAAAACCGAGGGGAAAGCCTCCATCAGCGCTTCCAGGCGTTTATAAGTTCCCCAATGTCCAATGGCCAGAATGCGATGGTCCGGATTGCTCCGTTGCGAAAAATCCGGAGGGCTCGGGCATGGCGCGAATGTCCCATGTGTACCTAATAAGACATTTTGCGCGGAGTACTTCTCGATTAGAGTGCGCCGGTAGCCAGAAAGCAGTACGGACACCGAATTCGCCTTCAGTAAGGTTCGGGTGGCCAGGTCACTGCCTATGCGAAACATCTTTTCCTGGCGCACTCCGGCGCCCGCGAAATCGACGTGTTCAATGATGTGGTGCAGCGTGATATGGGTGTAGTAACCGAGAGCTCGCGTCAGGGCCGGGACGCACAATCCGGCAAAGGCGGCAACGGGATATTCCGGCGTGGCAAAGCTTGAGAAGACAAGGTTGAACCAAACCACATCGGGTTTCAATCTACGTATGGCACTCAGCAGTCGGGTTGGAGTTGCCAGGCTGTTGAACTTCCAGCAGCGGATCACGTCGAAGCCGGGCAATTCCTCCTGTTCGTGAGCTTTGAGCGAGTTTCCGTTCTGATCGGTGGCGAATTCGTAGTCTGTCAATTCGTCGGCGAGAATAGTTAAACTAATGCGTGGATTGCGCTGTAATTCGCGCGCAATATAAAACGCGTACTCGTTCAACTGCCGGCCGCTGGGAGGAAAAGTCGCAACTAAACAAATCTTCATCGGATCCCGATTTCAAAACAAACTGATTTGCACATAAGGTCTCATCTGTTGACTCCCCGACCCAGGAAAGTTATAAAACGTCTCCTGCTGCATGCCCGCCGAAAAGCGAATCGGGTATTGCAGTCCGACTTCCCCAGCGTGGTCCTTGAACTCGTGATGGATTGGCATCGCATAAGAAACAGCAAAACCGCTCTGCACTGCGTCATAGGCATGGAAGCCCATGTTGCGGGAATAGGCGGCCGAGGCTTGCAGGCTCCAATTGCGCGTCGCGGCAAACTGAAGGCTTCCAGCCGGACGCAGTGCCTGGGCGATCGCCCAATTGTTTCCTTCCACTCGCCATGCCCGCAAATCCTCCGCTACGACTCTGAAGTTGAGCCGCTCGGAAACCCGGCGTTCAATGCCGACATAGGTCGAGGTGAAGTAAACCTCGCGAGTGATAGGAAAGAACTGTTCGTCGCGAGCTCCCCATCCCGTCACGAAAGCGGTTTTTCCCCACGGCCGCCCAACGCGGAAGTCGACCGCTCCCGCCAGAGTGCGCGAACTCAGGTTGGTAAGGATGAACGGTCCCGCTTCGCGTATGGCGTAAGCATTGACCGAAACCATGTTGAAGAACGAGCTCGTCGACATGTACAGAAACTGCCGAAAGAGGTTCTGGTTCATTTCCACCGGCTGCAGCGAGTCCCGACGAATCGTTTCCTGAATGCCAGTATTGAAGTTGAATACGTTGTTTCCCAGGTGGAGCGTCGGGTTCAGTCCAATATTGAAGGAGTAGTCGGTCGTATCCCGGTTGACGATCTGGTCTGCACTGGGCAAAGAAATCTGGCCGCGGGCGTTGCGTACTTGAAAGAACCCGCTCGCGTCGGGGAAGGTCCCGAAGTGTATGTGATACGCGCCTGTCCATTGCGTCTGGATCGAAGACCGCGGCGGTGGAAGCAGTCCCTGCCGGCTTGGGATGGGATTGGGGACATCTAGCTTCGCATCCAACGGATAAACCGTCGTGTCTTCAAAAATAGGTTCCACGGAGAAGTCTGAAAGAACACTCAATCTGCTATTGATCCTCAGCCCCTCGTTCGCTGCTGCTTGCAGCAAGTCTTGTTGCGCGATTTGATCTTCGCCCGCCGCGTCGGCAGCTTGCGCAAAGGCGGTAAGCGCCTGCGTATTTTGGTGTTGCTGACGGAGCACGGCAGCTTTTGTCAGCAGATATTGATAGCTGGGCTCGCTATCGGCTGAACTACTGACAGCGTTCAGCTCGGCGTTTGCCCTAGTGGTCTCACCCAGCGCCAAGTACGTATTGGCGAGGCCGATGTGCACCGACGTGTCCGGGGCGCCTGCTGCCTGCGCAAGTTCGAGGTAGGTCTGGGCCAACTGATATTCGTGCAGATCGAGGAATACGCCCGCTGCTTCCATTAACTGCTCGCCGGTCGGTGGCAGCGTCTCTCCGGTGCGGGCTTCCATCAGAGCTAATGCAATTTGCCTCTGAGCATCATTGGGATGATCCTCACTCGCCATCAGCCTGGCAATTGCGAGACGCACGCTTACCCGATCGCTATCTCGAGCATCGAGTGCTTTTTCAAATCGTTCCATGGCAGCTTTCTGGTCTCCCAGCGTGCTGAGAGCCTCGCCAGTGGAGATGAATACTGCGCCCTCTCCTCGCTTCTGATCCGCTATCGAAGGCTGCGTTGACTGGGCGTGCTGTTCTGCCAGTTCTACGTATTGCAGGGTTTGGTCACGATCGTGCAGTTGCGCGTACGATCTTGCAAGCTGGGCGTAAATCAGAGGATCGTCTGGAGAAAGTTTCTGCGCAACTTGCAGTTCGCCAATCGCTTCATGGTACTGGCGCAGGCTGTACAAAGTGTCGGCTAACGCCAGGTGGAGAGCTTCATCATTGGGCGAATATTTTAAGGCCGTGCGATACTCGCTGGCAGACTTGATCAACATTCCGTTTTGCCCATAGGCTGTCGCCCGGATGAGATGAATGGGCATCGAATCGCCCATCTGTTCTTCCGCAAGTTGCACCTGTCGCAAAGCTATTCGAGGGCGATGCATATCCAGGCTGGCATAGGCGAGTCCGAGATGAGCTTCGCCATTCTTTGGTTCCCGCTTGAGGGCGGCTTCGAAATCGGCAGCGGCAGCTGTCGATTGCCGCAGGTCATGCAACACATATCCGCGGTTTACGTGCGCCGTGACTACGTTAGGATCTCGCTGCAGAGCTTCGGTGAAATCTTCTTGCGCCTGCTCCAGATCTCCATTCTGTTTGTGCACATAACCGGCTAACAGAGGAATGTCAGGCTCTTTGGGCAGGACCTGATCGTATTGCGATGTTAATTGCAGCAGCTCATCGTACTGTTTGAGATAGAGCAGATCGTAGCCAAGATAGACAACGACATCCCGGTCCTTGGGCAGTCGCTTGATGGCTTCGTGACCGACGGCGGCGGATTCCGCGTAGTCGCCCTTGAAACTCAGGTACCTCTCTTTCTCTCGCATGACGTGAGGATCCTGCTGCATTTCGGGCGTTGCGCGACTCAACCACTCTGCCGCCAAAGGCATTTGATGCGTTTCAATGGCAGCGTTCATCCCTCCAGCCACGATCAGACTGTTGTTGGGAGCGAGCTCGTAAGCCTTACGGTATGCGGCATCAGCTTTTGCGAATTCTTTGTGCGCCGCGTACAAGTCTCCGAGCGCCAGATGGGGCACATACAAAGTTGGATACGCGGCTGCGAGCTTCTGGAAGTACTTCTCGGCGTCCTGATCGTGGCCAGCTTCGCGTGAAACGTAGCCCAGCGAGGTAAGAGCAAAGCGATTGACGAGGTCAATCGCGAGTATCTTCCTATATACGGCGATGGCTTCTTCGGGGCGACCCAGTTTTACCAATAGATCTCCATCGAGTTGCAGACTATTGGGATCCTGAGAGTTGATCGTCAGTGCTTCTTTGATATCGCTTCCGGCGCCATCGAGATCACCCGTGTTTAATTTGACGAGGGCTCGCAGGCGCAGAAATTGCGCTCGCGTGGGTCCTTGTTCGTCGAGCGCGCTGATTTGCTTTTGGGCAATTTCAAGATTTTGCTGAGCTGCGCTTTCATCGTTCAAACTCTTGTAGAGTTCGACGAGATTCATGTGCAGCTGAATTCCGTATAGAGGTCCTTCGGCTGGGCTCTCCGGCAAGTGAGCCAAAGCGTCGTTGTATTCGCGAATCGCCTCTTCATTGTGTTCCTGAAGTCTTGCAATCTCTCCACGGACAGCGTGCAGACGATAATGTTCTGGATCGATCGCTGCGGCGCGCTGCAGAAACGGCTTCGCACCTTCAACAGAACCAGCAGCGACTTCGGCCTGGGCCGCAGAAAGCTGTAAACCCAAGTCGGACGGCGCGGCATTGGCCGCTTGCGCATACAGCCGCGCGGCCTCATCTTGTTTGCCATCGAGCTGGTAGGTATACGCGAGTTCGGCTTTTACATCGGGATTTGGGTTGCGGATTGACCTAAGAGCGGCGATGGCCGCTGGATAACTTCCAGTCTCCCGATAATAACCTGCCAGCGATCTCTGCACTTCGGGATTGTTCGGGGCGTGCTGCTTTGCCAGTTCCAGGTAATGATTTGCTTGATCGAACTGCTTCAGATGCTGATACGACAGCGCCACCAGCAACTCCGACCGCGTGCCGGGCTCGAGCCGTTCCGCTCGTCCCAACACATCGATGGCCGCAGCGTAATCTCCCGATCGCATCAGGATTTCTCCCAGCAACAACGAATCATTGACTCGCTTCGGGTCGGATGAAAGCACCTGCTTCAGAAGACGCTCAGCCTCTTCAGTGCGGCCCATGTTGCTATAGGTCTGAGCCAGTCCAGAGATCCCATCGAGCGACGATGGATTAAGGCGGAGACCTCGCTCGTACGAATCACTAGCGAGCTGAAACTTTCTATCCAGCCGCGCTGCATACCCCAATAGGAACCATAGCTGGGCATCGTTCGGAGCCGCCTGCGCAGCGCGCTGAGCATAGTCAACCGCAGCGGCATAATTCCCGTTTTTCAAAGCTTGCTCCGCGGCGCGGGCAAGACGCGCGTTTTGAATATTCGATCCCCACCCGAGCTTGTTGGAAGATGACGTTTGATCGCTATTGTCCTGAGGCTTTTGAGGAGAGGCATCTCCGACCTTGTATGTTTGCGCTTGCACCAGGCAGGCAAGTGCGCCGATCTGCACGCACACCAGCACGGCCTTCAGGCGTCCCAACGCGGAACTCAACGCTTCACCACCGGTTCAGTCGATTCCATCGCACTTCGATTCGAAAAAGACCTCAGCCGTTGGCTGCACTGATTTCTGTTAGTTGAAGCGACGGGCAAAGCAGAGCAACCCCGAATGAGCGCACGGAATCGAAGAACGTTCGGGAGGTAGCTGTGCACAGAGCCGAGTCCGTCGCACCAGCAACAGAGCCGATACCGCTAACCATGATCTTCCTGGCGGCTCTTGTAGTTCACGCGCCGCTGCTGCTCATGAAGTTGCCCTTGAAGTCCTACGACGCAAACTTTCATATTTTTTTCGCGTCGCACTATCTGCACAATTGGTTCGATCCCTGGAACGCGAAGTGGTACGCCGGTTTCTCGCAGACGACATATCCTCCCTTGCCGCAACAGTGGCTCGCCTTAGTCTCTCGGCTGGTCGGGCTCGACATGGCGTACATGGTGGTTCAGTTTGTTGCGATTTTGCTTCTCGCATTGGGCGTTTATCGGTTTTCGTTGCTCTGGGTAAACCGGCGCGCAGCTTCATTTGCGGCTTTGGCGAGCGTCTTCCTTGGCTCGGAATGTTTCCTGGTTTACTCCGCAGGACAGTTGTCAACGACGTTTGCTGCTCCACTTTATTTGAATGCCCTTCCCTATCTTTTCAATTGGGTTCGGCACGGCGACTGGCGATCTTTTTTCAAGGGTGCAGTGCTCTCGGTGGCGGCCGCTGCCGCCCATCACGCCACGCTGCTCTTCGGATCGCTGCTGTTCGCAGTGCCGGTCCTCGCCTTGGTAATTCTGGATCGCAACGATGATGGTGAGGCGGCATCTACGCGCGTATTGCTCGCCCGCACCGTTGGCATCGCTTTGCTTGTCGGAGTCGCGATTGCGATAGTACTTTTGCCATTCTGGATCGCCCTTATTCACTATCCCGTAACTCAGACTCCGATCCCGCATCCCAGTCGTGCGAATTACATTCTGAGTCCGCAGTGGGGTCTGAATTACTTCGTGGTGCCTTACGGGGCTTTGGTTCTAGCTATTCCGTTCATCATATGGCGAGGCTCTTCGGTCACCCGGCTCCGTCCGCTGCTTCTGGGTTTCTGGCTGGCATTCTTGCTGGGCCTGGGTGGGACTACTCCCGTAGGCCGGCTGGTCTTGGGTCGAGCTTTTGAAGTGCTCACCATGGAGCGCTTCAGCTATTGGGCGACTTTGCTCGCGCTGCCTTTTGTGGGACTTCTGGCCGCGGAACTTATCGATCGATTTCGCATGCGGGCCGTCGTTGGTCTAACCATGGCAGCAGCTCTGAGCTGTGCCCTGGCCGTGGCTTGGGCGACCTATCGACCAGCAGATGCCGAGGACTTCAAAGTGGACTCGGCGGCCGCGTGGCTCAATCGCGACGGTCACGACCGATACCGATACGTCACCCTCGGGTTTGGCAATAAGATTTCGCGACTGGCCGTTCTGACCGATGCCAGCAGCGTGGATGGCGAATGGAACTCCGGTCGTATGCTGCCCGAGTTGACGCAGCACGGCGCGGGGGCCCTGACCAGCTCCAAGTATTTTGGCAAGTCCGGCATCGACGCGCTGAGCGCGATTCTTCATCACGCAGACCGCTATGGGCTGAAATGGGTATTCCTCCGCGACCCGTACTACGAACCGCTTTTGGTCTTTGCGGGCTGGCGTAAGGTGGATGATCTCGAAGATAGGACGATCACCGTGTGGAGCAAAGAGGATGTGCCGCCGGCAACGCCCATCAATGCGCCCCAGATTCCTCCCCGTTGGCAAGGCCTGATGTGGGGCACGCTTCCCATCTGCAGCAGCATTCTCGCGATGGTGCTTGTGCTGATTCCAGAAAAACAATGGAACAGACGGCGCGTCCTAGAGCCCGAGTCTGCCCGCGACAATCTCGTTCTAGGGAGGCTGATCTCATGAGCGGTCGCCTCTTAGCCATTCTGATCGCGTGCGCGACGGTCGCACTCGTGGTTGTTGGCACTGTTTGGCCAGTCCAATCGGCTCTAGCCATGGCGGGTGTCGAATCCGGAGCCGACCTTCTGCGTCCTGCGTCGTCGCCGCAAGCGGCGGTTGAAAATGTTGCCGATGAAATTGGCCGGCAAGATTGGGAAAAAGCGTACTCCAACCTCGCCAATAAGAGTGAGTTCAGTGAATCGGATTTTGTGCGCGACCTGAGGGGCAGTTACCCCAGCCTGCGCAGTCACGCAAGTCTCGACAGCTTCGACGTTCGCCCGCTTCATGCCTCTGCCGATGAAGCGCAGATGCGACTCAACCTGCGCTGGTCGACGGTTGTAGGAATGTTCCTGGACACGCGCGACCTTCGCGTGACGAAAACGGGAGATCGCTGGGGAGTGGTTTGGCCTATCGTGAAAGAACCACGGGTACCGCCGCAAGTCATTCCGGTGAACTACCTGCGCTGGGATGTCATCTACCGCGGCGCGGAGGATGACTGGGGAGCTCAGGATGTGGAATCGCCGCATGTACGTATCGTGGACATGCATCCCGTCGAGCGCGGCGGAGGAGTGGTCGTATTGGGAGAGCTACTAAATGAAGACGTCGTCCCCGCGTTCGTAACCGTCAAGGCGACGCTGTTGGCAAAAGATGGGTCGGCCTTAGCGACTGAAGATAGCTTCGACAAGATTTCTCACATTCTGTTGCCCAGGCAAGTCACTCCATTTCTCATTGAGTTTCACGACGTGGGGTTGTCGCAAGTGGACAGCATTCGCATGCAGCCGTCGTCAAGCTTGATTGCGGCTTCGGCCGACCCGGTGATCGAAATTCAAGATCAACGCTTAAATTCAGGGCCGAAACCGCTATTAACTGGAAACCTGCTTAATCAAAGTGGACAGGTCGTCAACGTGGTGCACGTGCTCGGCACGTTTTACGACAATAGTGGCCAACTGGTTTGGGTTTCCGATGGATATATCGACCGTGCCCTGTTGCCCGAGACGCCGGCTTCGTTCGCTGTCTCGCTTCCGCCAGACATCGCCAGCAAGGTTAAGAGCGAGCGGGCGATCACCATCACGTACAGCTCGAACCGATTCCAATGAAATCGAGACTTACATCGTTATTTTTCGGCGGGCTGATTCTGGTTGCGAGTTCGCAGCTGGCGGTCACTCAAACCAGCGGCCTGCGCCTGCCAAAGACGGTTGAAGCGGGTGCCTCGTTCTCAATTGAAAGCGCTGGCAGCGGGAACGCGACCCTCTACATTGTGGGGCTTGGCCAAGTGTTGCGCCGCGAAGTTCAATTAGGAGAAACGACGTCCTTCGCTCCCGGCGATCTGCATAACGCGGGCCACTACCTCGTTCTTCTCGTGGCGGGCTCGTCCCAGGAAAGCGGTGCGTTCGACGTCATCGCTGCGCCTCAGGCGTCGACCTTGAGCTTCCTCGCCAAGCCTTCGCGCGTTCCCGTTGATTTGCACGACGGCATCAGCGGCGTTGTATATGTCTTCGATACCTTTCAGAACCTGATCTTGAAACCAACCCAAGCCTCGTTTCAACTTTCCGGCGTTGGGGGTGCTCCTCAAGCGCGCACCGTGCTCACGCGCAATGGCGTTGCCTGGACAAAGATGGATTCCGCATCGAAAGAAGGAACGGCCCAGTTTGTAGCGCGAGTGGGAAGCGCCGTCGATACCCGTGTGATCAGCCAAGTTCCGGGCGATCCGTGCAGCCTAAGAATGAATGCTCGACCATCGGGCCAGGGGATTGAGCTCGAGACCGCCCCAGTCCGCGACTGCAGCGGAAATGCTGTACCGGACGGAACTATTGTCACGTTTACCGAAACCTACGACGGTGGTGAAGCCACGGTGGACGTACCTATCAAACGTGGAATCGCGCGGACGGAAATGCCGGGGTACAACGGGGCCACAATCTCCGTCGCAACTGGCGTTGTCCTGGGAAACGAAATCCATTGGGGACGAGGCCAATGAAAAACGCCAAGCGAACACCATTGATTCGGAAACCCCTGCTTACCATGGGTTCGCTGTTTGTGGCGTTATTTGTACTTGGTTCCGATCAACCAACGGTGCACGTAGAGCCCACCAATTCCGTGGGGCCACGCGCTTTGGAAAAACGGACCGAGACGGCGGTGATTCGGGATTATCTGCAAGCCTGGCGCAGTTTGAGCAGTGCTCTCGAGGAGAATCGGGCGGATCTCCTCGATCCGGATTTCATCGGCAGCGCCAAAGAGAAGCTCGCGGACACTGTGCGTGAACAGACAAAGTTGGGGCTCCAGACACGCTATCGAGACAGCGCCCACGATCTTCAATTGGTTTTCTACTCGCCAGAAGGCCTGTCCATCCAACTGATCGATACGGTTACATATGACGTAGAAATTCTGGATCACGAAAAGGTTCAGACAACGCAGCATGTTCGCGCACGCTACGTCGCCGTTCTCACGCCTACGGAGGTGCGCTGGAAAGTGCGCGTTTTGCAGACGGAACCGGAATAAGCTGCATATTTTTTCAAGGAGCCCCAGATGATTTCTATCGTAGTACCTATTTTCAATGAAGAGGAACTCATACGTTTGTTTCACGCGGCGATAGCCGATGCCATGATCGAAGTGCACGAGACGTGGGAGGTGGTTTACGTAAACGATGGGTCGAGGGATTCGTCCCTGCACCTACTGCGCGAGCTGCAACTCGAGGATGCGCATGTTGTCGTCGTAGATCTCTCGCGCAACTGGGGACACATGGGTGCGATCTCGGCCGGCCTGCAGACGGCGCGGGGCG
Organism: uncultured Acidobacteriota bacterium; assembly: GCA_963762385.1. Taxonomy (GTDB): domain Bacteria; phylum Acidobacteriota; class Terriglobia; order Terriglobales; family Acidobacteriaceae; genus JABDBE01. The sequence continues at coordinate 906,932 of CAVXKN010000006.1, forward strand.
ATGCGGTTGTGTTAATGGACGGCGATTTTCAGGATCCACCGGAAGTCCTGCCAGAATTGGTGGCTGCCTGGCGCGATGGGGCGCAAGTTGTAACCGCAGTGCGAAGAAGCAGGCAAGAGCGCCGTAAGGTTCTGGCCAAGCTGTTTCCTCTGTTCTACCGCTTACTGGGAGCGCTCTCCGACTTCCCCATCCCGCTCAATGCGGGAATTTTCGGTCTGCTCGATCGCCAAGCGGTCGATTCGATTAACTCCTTACGCGAAGGCAACCGCTATCTGCCTGGGCTGCGGGCGTGGGTCGGTTACAACACCGCTGTCGTTCTCTACGACCGGCAAGACCGCGCAGGTGGAGAGGGGAAGCTGACGTTCCTAAGCCGAATCAAGTACGCGATGGACGCAATCACAAGTTTTAGTTACAAACCTCTTCGACTGAGCTTCGTGTTAGCCGGGTTTTCCATGTCGCTGGCTGCCGTTCTTGCGGTCTCGAGCATTTTTTCGAACAGTGTCGGCTATGGTGTGACGGCCGCGATTTTCTTAATGGGCGCGCTTCTACTGTTGTGCATGGGCGTTCTCGGCGAGTATCTCGGACGGGTATACGACGAGGTCCGCAGCCGGCCGCTATCTATCATTAACAAGGTGTACTACGCTTCGCAGTTGAATCCCGGTCAGATTAGCATCGACCGCCAGGAGGGGGATGGGGAAAGAGTATTTCGCGTTGCTTAGAGATTACCGCCCCGACCGCTGCTGCGAGTCAGCGCCGCACTTGGCCAATCCGCGCTCAATTGCGCTGCCCTCTTCGTAATCGTTCCAGGTTTCGATCAATAAGAACGGCAACGGACGATCGCTGTAGTATTGGCGCCATAATCTCATAGTATCGGCAAAGGTTTCGCCACAGCGCTGCGAAATATGCCGGTTAAGACCCCATGAGGCTTTCCTGTCATCGAAACCTGCCCAGGCTCCTCCCACGGCAATCTTGTCAGGATATTTTGTCTGCATTTTGCGATAGAAGTCGACAAGGTACTCTTCTCCCCAGTTACTGCCATCCGCTGCCCACCCTTTCTTCCCAGGGTTGATCCACGCATAGAAACCGTCAAAGGCGGCGGCGAAGGGAGTCGATTGATCTTCATAGATCAGCAACGGCGGCGGATTCCATTTCTCAGTCAACGCCCGTACCCGGTTCCAGTCGGTGTGGCCGCCTTTTGGAAAAATGAAGATTACGGGACGGTCGTTGTAGGTGAGATAAGCCTGGCGGCCGGGCGCGTTCGATGAAAGATAGGTTTCACTGAACTTGTCAAACGCAGCCAGAGTGTCATCGGTTGCATCCCCATTGTCTGGGCTGCTCTCGTCATACATCATCGAGACGTGAAAGTTCTTTTCAGCGGCGATGCTCTGAATGAGCGCGTAGCTGCGATTAATAAAGGGCTCGCGATCACCATACCAGTCGACTACGAATCCAGAGATTCCTAAAGTCTTGGCTTCATCGATCTGTTTGCGTATGACGACAGGGTCTTGCGACGAATAGCCGACCGAGATGTGCCTAGGGTGACCAAACCAGGGTTCATATACTGCCAGGATTTGAGGCGAAGCATCGGTGACCGGCACACCCGCGCGTAGGGTCTGGCGCAAGCCGGGCTGGGTGCACCCCTGCAGCAGCACGACAAGAATCAGCGCACCAGTCAGCCGATACCAATTCATCATAGGAGTGCTCATGGTTAGAGGCTGTAGGCACGCCATCGGTTGTCGCGAGACCGACGGCAACTCCTGATTTACGCGTCGGTTGGCAGGCAGCGCGATCTCGAATCCTCGCATCAGAAGGGCTGCCGGAGACAAGCGTCTCCCGGCTCAGAGTTTCGCAGTAGCAAGCGCCGAGCCCTGCGAGGCTTAAATTGATTCCCATTAATTTTCACGGTTTAGTTAGTTGGAGCCCCAAGAACGTGGTGAACGGTCCTAGCCCGGAATCGAAGACCCTACAAGCCCGTGTTCTTTCGGGAAGTTTCATATTGCTTACGGGTTCGGGGCTCGTGACTGCAATCAATTTCGCTTACAACATTGCTGTCGCACGATTTCTTGGTCCCACCGCGTTCGGCCACGCGACCGCAGTTTATACGCTTCTTATTCTGATATCGGCAGTTACGCTGTCCTTCCAGATCGTTTCCGCAAAAGCTATCGCGCAACAGAGCTCTCTCGAACGAAAAAGTACAGCCTATCGAGGATTCCACAAAAGCGCATGGGAGTGCGGGATTATCGTCGCGCTTTTGTTGCTGATGTTCCAGAAAGCAATTGCGGGCTATTTGAATTTGCCCAGTCCCATCCTGGTTGTCCTGCTTGCCGTTGGAGTGGCTTTCTACGTTCCCCTGGGAACCCGGCGCGGTTACATTCAAGGCGCCTACGGTTTCCATAGTCTGGCGAGCAACCTCGTCTTGGAGGGGCTAGTCCGGCTCGGCGGATCTTTACTGCTCATATGGCTGGGTTTCGGCGTTCCGGGAGTGGTTACGGCCAATGCCGCCGGGGTTGCGGTGGCCTATTTTGCGGCTGCGCCCAAACTCGCGCCCGGAGTTCCGAGCGAACTCCATCTACCCGATGCTTTTCGCGAGGCCCTGCAGGCAATCGTTTTCTTCGCTGGCCAGGTGCTCATCAATAACTGCGACATCGAACTGGTCAAGCATTTCTTTCCTCCCACGTCTGCCGGGCTATACGCGGCAGTGGCATTGGTGGGCCGGGTGGTTTTTGCGTTTTCCTCCGCAATTATAAATACCATGTTTCCACTTATGGCAGGCACTCGCAGTGAGCAGAGAAAAGATCACAGCGTACTCACGACTTCGTTGCTGCTCGTGTTTGGAATCGGTTCGGTGATCGCCGTCGGCCTGCGGCTGGCCCCAGCGTGGATTTGGACTGCGCTCTTTGGCTCGCAATTCGCCATCGCCGGGAAACATGGCCTTCCATATTTGCTCGCCTTATATGCGGCCACGACCGTCGTCTATTCCCTCAGCGTCGTAATTATTGCTTACGAGATGTCGTACAAGATCGCGAACACGAGTTGGGTGCAGTTGGCTTTCAGCGGGGTGCTCGTTGCAGGCATTTGCCGCTTTCATTCGTCCCTACAAGAGGTCATTTGGATCCAGCTTGTGCTGATGTCAGTTCTGCTCATCGTTCTCGCCGTGCCGTTCCTGTGGAAGACGCTCATCAACCCCCAAAATATGCAGCCGGAGCCGGCCGCCCGGATGATAAGGATTATTCGACGGGTTTCGGAGGACGAAGTCGTCGCTGAATTCCTAAAGAGCGATTTTGACAACTCTGCCTTCGAGCAGTACCAGGAATCTCTGCGCGAACTTGTGATGAAACCGCGGCTCGACGACGATGCTGAAAATGCAAAGCGACGAGCGCTATTGTTCATTCGACATCTTCCATTGTGGAGAGAACTGCCCAGCGGAACGGAATGGTTTGAGGTGGAAATCCGGCCGCCGGATTTGGCCCAGATTCGGGTATTTCCGCGCGCGATGTGGCGGAAGCTCGCGGGCGGCAATTTTGCCATCACTGCGGTTGCTGAACGCATTCGCGACTGTCGCAGCCACGACGCTTCCGTAAGAACATTCTTGTCGAAGATTAACGCACTACGCGATTGGCTGCGCAAGGATGCCCAACCAGGCGCTGTACTTCTTATCGGCTTGAACGAGAGCGAGCCGTTGACCATCCTCGACGGAAACCACAGGTTTGTAGCGGCCACGCTGACATCACCCGAGACCATGGAAAAGTTCAAGTTCTTCTGCGGACTATCACCGAGAATGGCGGAGTGCTGTTGGTATGAGACGAATTTCGCGACTCTTTGCCGCTATGGGGCAAACCGGTTGACCAATTTAGTGCACGATGCCGAAGCCGAACTCGAACGCCTTTTGCAAAGCTCTTAGTGGTCACTCCCACGTTCGGCCTAATGCAAACCCTACTCCCCTCTACAGGTAGCACCGGATAGACCAAACGCCATGGCGAACCTACATTAGACACTGTGTACTAACCACTTTTTGCTTCCGGTCGGGAGCAGGAGTGGTATTTTTCGAGCCCCGGATGGAGAACATGATAGGTGCAAGACCTGTAGTTGTTAAGCAATTGCCTGAGAAGTTGAGCGTGGAGCAAAGTCGCTCATTTTTTCTCGAAGTAGCAGCTTCCTTGATAGCGGACCGCCCTCGTGTCGTGCTTGATTTTTCGAGAGTGCGCGAACTCGACAATGCTGGCATCCAAGTGCTGTTGCAGTGCCTGGAGGAGGCTATGAAACGGAACGGCGACGTCAAACTGGCGGCAATTCCTCCTCTCGCAGCGCAGATTCTTGAACTGACACGGGTTGATAGTCTCTTCGAAGCCTTCGACACCATTATTGATGCTGTAAATAGCTTCCGCCAATTCCCGGTATATGCTTTCGACCAAGTGCTGGAGCCGGCGCTTTCGACGTCTGCACCGGAGAGCGAAGTCTATCGCAATTCGAAGCTGGCGGGGTGATCCGCCGAGAAGGTCGGCGGATATGGAGCTAACATGAAAATGTTGGGGCATTGGCTGACGCGAGAGATTACTGGTTGTTTTGCGTTGTTGTCGCTTGTCCTGTTTATGGCCACCACGGCGCGGGCGCAAGATACCAGCGCAAGGCAGTTGCCGAAAACGATCTCTTCGGACCAGAATCAGCCGAATAACTCTATTATTGGCGCGACGAACATAAACGCCGCACCATCTCAGGCAGCCACACTTCCGAACAGTCCCGGTTTTGTTCGTTTGCAGACGCTGGCTGAGAATCTGCAATCGGACGGCCAGCAGGCATCTCAGAAAGCGCAAACGAACGGAACGCAAGAGCCAGTGGGCACGGCTGCGGCGGAGTCTGTCGAGGCCACGGGAGTGGCAGCCTCCAATCCAGCCGGAGCGGCTATTGCGCCAGCAAAGCAGAGACGAACGCGAGCCATCTTGATCAAAGTTGGCGCGCTGGTAGGCGCGGGCGTCGCCATCGGAACTGTTGCGGCGCTTTCCAGCGCCAGTCCCAGTCGGCCGCCGGGCGCCCGATAGCTACCATGGCGAGAGAAACTTACCCACGATGACTTCTGCCACATCTGAAAACCGGCGCAGCAAACTTGTAAGCTTTTCTGGTATCGACGGCGCCGGCAAAAGCACGCAGATCGAAATCCTCCTCGAGCGTCTGAGACAAGCGGATTTCCAGGTTTCGCTGCTGGCATTCTGGGACAACGTGGCTATGCTGACGCGACTCCGCGAATTCAGCGGTCACACTTTATTCAAAGGAGAGAAAGGCGTCGGCGCACCCGATAAACCGATAAACCGCCGCGACAAGAATGTGAGGTCCTGGTACATGACCGCGGTGCGTTTTGCGCTTTATTTTCTGGATGCAGTATCGCTTAGTTTCGTCGTGGCGAAACAAAGGCGCTCCGGTGCGGATGTAATCATCTTTGACCGATATGTCCACGACGAACTCGCGAACCTGGCCCTCGACGATGGACTTTCCCGAATCTATGCCCGCCTGTTACTAGCGATAACGCCGCAGCCGGACATCGCGTATTTGCTCGATGCGGATCCGGAAAAAGCGCGCGAGCGCAAGCCCGAGTACCCCGTCGAGTTCCTCCATCAGAGTCGCGCCGCATACTTAACTCTCAGCCAAATAGGGCACGGAATGACAGTCATAGCCCCCCTTTCAGTCGCGGACGCCGCAGATCGAATTCTCCAGCAGACATTGAAGAAGTTGTCCCCGGGCGATGAGCATCGCTTCTCTATTTCCGCGCATTCTGCCGCAAGCGCCCCGAAACCAGGTTGATGCACCACGCTCTGGGTTTCGGGCCAACGCTTCGCCGTCAAAAGACATCTCAAGTTCGCCTGCAATGCGCCAGCACCAAGAGAAAGGTCGACTGCATGACGGCGGAGCCAAGTTGCCGGCGCTGCCCTTGGTATCGCTGCTGGGCTTGGCCGTTCTATCGAGCGGCTGCCGGGGCCTGGTGGGAAACCCAAGCGACCAGAACAGCAGCTTGCAAAGCATCAATCACATTATTTTCATGGCCCAGGAAAACCGTGGCCTCGATCACTACTTCGGAGCGATGCGCCAGTACTGGGCCGCGAATGGAATTCCGGATCAGTCCTTCGACGGGCTGCCGCAATTCAATCCGACTTCCGGTGCGGCACCGCTTCAAGGTGCCGTGCCCACGAATCCGGGCTGCGACCCCAGATTCCCTTTCCCTCCAAATGACTGCACGATCGGCGGTGAGAGTCCCAAGGTTGCGTCGTTTCCGATGGTTTCAATGTGCATCGAAAACCCGAGTCCATCCTGGAACGAGGACCACGTGGATTGGAACCTGAGCAATCCGCTCTCTGCTACCCCGAGTTTGAATGGGTTCGTGTGGACCGCAGCTCACGACGCCAGAACAAACCAGCCGCCATTTACCGACGTGGACGGAGTGCGCGCCATGGCGTACTACGATGCAACGGATCTGCCCTACTACTATTTCATGGCGTCAAATTTCGCTACGTCGGATCGCTGGTTTTCGCCAGTTATGTCACGAACCCAGCCGAATCGGCTCTACATGCTGGCTGCCACTTCGGCCGGGCACGTGTATCCACCAGCATCTCCGCTATCCAACCAAACTATTTTTGATTTGCTCCAAAGTGCCGGAGTTACCTGGAAGGTTTACGTCACCGATCTGACCCACGCGACGCCCCCGGTGCAAGACAGCACCTTGAACATGTTCACCGCAGCTAGCAAGTACCCGACAAACATTGTGCCGGTTTCGCAGTTCTTGTCGGATGTGGCGAACGATACTTTGCCGTCGGTTGCATTTATCGATCCGGGCTTCGACAGTGGGCTCGACGAACATCCGGGCCTCGACGATGGTGAGCCCGGCGGAAGCGTACAACTCGGATCGCAATATGTATCTACCCTTATTAATGCCCTGATGCAGAGTTCCTCCTGGCAAGATTCGGTATTCATTCTTACGTACGACGAGTTTGGCGGCTTCTACGATCATGTGCCGCCCCAGCCTGCGGTCAGTCCGGATGGCATAAAGCCCTCCGACCTTATGCCCGGAGACATTTGCACAACCGGCACGGGTCCAACTTGTGACTTCGTGTATACCGGTTATCGCGTTCCTTTGATCGTGATTTCGCCGTTCTCCAAGAAGAATTACGTTTCACACACCGTCGCAGACTACACCGCATGGCTCAAGCTGGTGGAAACCCGCTTCAACCTGCCAAGCCTTACCAAACGGGATGCGGCGCAGATGGATATGACGGAATTTTTTGACTTCGCAGATGTTCCCTGGAGCACGCCACCCAGTCCGCCGGTTCAGCCTACGAGTGGGCCATGTTACTTGAACAAGCTACCGTAATGTCGTTCCTTTGTAGTCGGTGAAGTACGAATGCCGGAACCACAGAGGACACAAAGGTGGCCCGCTTCGACTGGCATTACTTGCTCGCGGGCGGATTCACGGTCACCGCCCTCGCCGAATAGCGCGTGCCGTCAAAGTTTGCCGTGACCGTTACATCGCTGCCCTCGTGCACATCGCGGCTGATGGCGAAGCGATCGGGATCAAACGATATTTCGTATCGTTTGTTGTCGCGTGGATCAAGCAGCGCCAACTGTCCGGCGTGCAAGTCGAGAAATACGACGCTCCCGGTGAAGACAAATGTACTCCCAGGCGTGGCAAGCACCGCGATGCTGCGGGCGACATTCTTGCCGGCGTTGTCAGCCTGGAAATCGGCGGAAATCAGTGTTCCCGGACTCAGATCGGCGGAGGAAGATTCCCTTCCTTGATGGGAAATCCTCGTTGCTGAAGAGACATGAAGCTTGATGGGCGCGGGCGAGAGCGAATCACGCACCAAGAGCTCGCCGTCGCCGGGATCGTAACTCAGCACCTGGCCCTGGCACTCCCCTTCTGGCAATTGCGACAACATGTGAATGCTGCGTGCAAAGATCGTCGTTCCGTCCAGCATTGTCTCAACCGAGACGTGGTCTCCAGCACGTAGATCGCGCAGCGAGGCTTTAAGCCCATCCCGATAGACCTGGGTACGCTCGTCGAAAAGAATTTTCATTGTTCGCGCACCGAAGACATTCAGCGTGAGTTGGTCACGAACACCGTCCACGTTACGAATCGCCCCACCAATCACCGAGCTCTTCCCTTTCGGCACGTCAGGCACGTCAGGCAGAAAGACGGAAGGGCCTTCCAGCTTGGATGCAAGCCGATCATTGGGATCTGCGGCCGCCTTCGAGTCAACCGACGACGATGACTGCGCAAGTGCCACGCCACTGAGAATAGCTACGAATAGAAAACGACCCATCAGGACACCATATTTGCCGCTTTGGATTTCTGTCGTTCCTTTGATGGCAGCCAGTGGGAAACAGTGGCCTGAAGATTCGCTTTCGTCATAAGAATGGCACGTTTGGCGGGCAACGCGTTGCCCGCGGGCGCATCCAAATTCAAGCGTAAAGGAACCGAGAGAGACAGAGATGTTTAGACGACTCGGTGCACTAACAATTATTGTCGTCGTCACCGCAAGCTGGATCCCTCAGCAGTTGTGGGCGCGCGACATCACGTTGACCATCCCAAAGCGAAGCCATCTCACGCCGGTACAGCGTCTGAATCGCGAAGGAGTTGACGCGATTCAGAAGCGACAGTATGAGAAGGCGGAAACGCTTTTTTATCAGGCGTACCTTTTCGATCCTGCCGATCCTTTCACGCTCTACAACCTGGGCTACGTTTCTGAACTGAAAGGTCAGTTGGAGCGCGCGCAGAAACTCTATGCCTTGGCGTCGGAGCAGGCGACCGACGCTGTCATTGACCGCACCAGCGCGAAGCAACTCGAAGGAAAACCGATGAGGGACGCATTGGGCAACCTGAAAGATGTGCCCATGCAAGTCAACCGCATGAATGTCGAAGCGATTCGGCTTTTATCTCAGCGGCGTCCTTTAGAGGCCAAGAGTGTTCTGCAACAGGCGCTGGCTCTGGATCCTCGAAATGCATTCACCTTAAACAATATGGGAGTCGCCTTGGAGTCTCGCGGCGACTATGACGAGGCTCTCAAGTACTACATGGAGGCAGCCAATTCGCATTCCACGGAACCGGCCATCGTTACCCTGAGCCGCGCGTGGAGAGGAAAACCTGTCAGCGAAATGGCGGCGGATAGCGCTAGGACGCTGGAAGATCGCATGCAAAATGAATCCACCGCCCAAGCGCGGGCTGCCATACTCAACCTGCGTGGCGTCTCGGCGACCAATCACAATGATTTGCATGCCGCGAGACAAGATTTCTTTCAGGCCTACTCTCTTGATCCAAACAGCGCATTTTCTCTGAACAATATTGGCTATGTGGCGGAAATGGATGGCGACCTCGAGACTGCCGAGTTCTTCTATGAAAAGGCGCGTAAGGCGGAGGATGCCGGGGTTCGCGTCGGACTCGCAACTCGACGTTCGGCCGAAGGCATGAACCTTATTGCAGTAGCGGCCGATAGCGATCAGAAAGTAGACAGCAAGATTGCACAGGAAGACCAGGCGAGACGACGGCAACCCGGACCCATCGAACTGAAGCACCGTGACAATACGCCCGTGGTGGAACCAACGCCTTCGCCCGATGCGCCGCGGCCATCGCCTTCCCAACTACCAGCGTCGCAGCCACCTCAATAGCACCTATGGGTTCTCGTCAAATGACTCCTAAAATGGCTTCTCCCTTCGGCTCGAGTAAATCTCTGATCATCCTCTCCCAGCTTCTGCTGGGCCGGAGCGATACAACGTTTTCGGGGGCCCTGGCGCCAGACTTGGAGATCGCGCAAATCAGCGAGGAAGAATTTGACGATCTATTAGCGCTTGCCAACTCGAATCACGTAGTGATGCGCGGACTGGAAGTGTTTCTCCGGATTACAGAAGACGCTGGCGACCGGCGCCGGGCCGAGTGGGCCGAAACTGCGATCGGGACTGAGCGTGCGCGAATTGAAAATGCGATTTCGTTCCTGCACAAAATCTGCTGCACGTTCGAATTGGAAGGACACGACATTGCGGTTATCAAATCGCTGGATCACTGGCCAGATCTGGGCAGCGATTTGGATCTTTACACAGATACAAACCCAAGTGATGTCCTCAGCCTGATGAAACGATGTTTCGAGGCTCGACTTGCCCCGCGCAGTTGGGGAGATCGCCTGGCGAATAAATGGAATTTCGTCATCCCTGGATTGCCTGAGGCGGTTGAAATTCACATGGGCCGATTGGGTCAAACCGGAGAACAGATTGTAATAGCAAGTTCGTTGGCCAGACGCGCCCGGTCGGTTCACATCGGCAATCACATATTTCGGGTGCCCGCTGTCTCAGACCGGTTGATGATTTCTACCCTGCAACGCATGTATCGCCATTTCTATTTCAGGTTGTGCGACATCGTCGATAGCGCGGAACTTGCCGAGACCGGCGCCATCGATTACGAGGATTTGCGCACCTCGGCAAAAGCCGCCGGCATCTGGGAGGGCGTGGCCACGTACCTCGTGATTGTGTCGGATTACGTGCAACACTATCGAGAAGGAGCTCTCGATCTCCCGGAATTCGTGCGCGCATCAGCACAATTCGGTGGCGACAAACTCCACTTTCGTCGAGATTTCTTGCGCGTCCCGATCATGCCGGAATCCGCCACGCTCTACGCGTCACAACTCGCAACTTTCCTGCTGAATCGCGAATTAAAGAACACTGCCCGGCTCAGTTTATTGCCATGTCTGGCAACAGCGGCAGCCGTGGGGCAGAAGATCACTGGAAGCGATAAGGGAATCTGGTAGCGTGATGCCAAGACTACGTTAACGCAAAGCTTCACCGGGGTAGTACCCGCTTCGCGTGCGGACGGTTAGATGGCGATAGCCGGGCGCCTGCGCCGTGACCTGAATTCGCCGGTATCCGCCATTCGGATTGGGATTGGTTGATTTGTAGCCGATAGTGTATTGGCTGCGAATGTCGTGCGCCACGGTACGAGTGATGCCGTCCACTTCGTCGAGGCTTTGCGGGAAAAACGCAACCCCACCTGTGCTGTCGGCGAGACTCTGCAGGGCGCCGGTCCCCGATTGCTGAAGCTCGTCGCCGAGCAGGCCGATGGCATAAAGCGTCGGCCCATTCTGCTGCTGCAAGCTCCGCGTCGCCTGCTGCAAGGTCTCTTGACTCGCATTGTCCCGGCCATCTGTAATCACCAGCAGAACTTTGCGGTCTACGCGGGTATTGTTCTTCAAATGCACCGCAGACGCGACGATGGCATCATAAAGTGCCGTACTGCCTTGCGCCGAGACTTTCTGCAGGGCTTGTTGCAGAAGGTTGATTTCGGATGTGAAGTCCTGATCGAGATAGGAATCCTGACTGAAGTTGACCACAAAGATCTCGTCATTGGGATTGCTGGCTCGAATCAGGTTGAGCACCGCCTGATTCACTTTGTCTCGCTTGTCGCGCATGGAGCCGGAGTTGTCGATAACAATCCCCATTGCCACCGGGACGTCGTCGCGGTGAAAAGAGGTAGTCGCTTGTCGCATGCCGTCCTCGTATACCGTAAATGCTGAGCGGTCAAGATTAGTGACCAGGTGGCGTTGCTCATCGACGACGGTTGCGTGCAGCGCTACTTCTTGCACTTCCTTTTTGAATACGAAGACAGCGTCTTGTCCATCGGCAGACGCCTGGTCATTCGGCTGCGCCTGTAGTGTGCCAGTCGAGCCATTGTCCTGGGTCGCCAGCGCAGCATTTGGAGCAGAGGCCGGTTGCGCGACCCCCGTTGCGACAGATGGAATCTGCGTTGAGGATGAAGTTTGCCCTTCGACTTCGACGTTGATTACAGCGACAAATAGGCACACCCCAGCGACGATCACCCTGCCGCACGATCGCAGGACTGTGATAAAGGATGCACGATCGCGCGACCCGTCACTCGCTCTGAGCCTCATAGGTGTCAATGTTCAGAGGCCAAACCAGCGGAAACGGTTGCTCCGAACCTTGTGAACACTCCTGTCCTAGGGCAACTTGTTCAAATAGCAAGCGCCGTTGGTGTCTTGATATGGCGGAGTCGGAGGAGACAGCCAAACCGGGTTGTTGAAATTAAAGAACTCTGTCATATCCATTTGAGCAGCGTCCCGCTTGGTAAGAGCCGGCAGGCTGAAACGAGTTTCAATGAACTTCAGAATTGCAGTAAGGTCTGCCACTGTGTGCGAAACGTAATTTTTCTGGGCATAGGGCGATACTACGATCATGGGCACGCGGTAACCGGTGAAGACGAAGTCACAAGTCGGCCCAGTAGTCTGTGTGCAGATATCACCGGGAAGCAAATCCACCGGCTTGATGCCATCCGGACTGACGGCCGGCTGCGGCGAGACGTGGTCGTACAGACCACCTCCTTCGTCGTAGGTAAGAATAAAAGCCGAATCTTGCCAGGAAGAGCTCGTCATAAGTCCATTGATGAGCGTCGAGACGTAGTTTGCTCCCCTTTGAATGTCATTTGGCTCCGAATCAGAAACCGATGGATGCTCATCGTAACCGGCGTCGGTGGCAGGCTCAATCTGAGCGACTTGGGGCAGAGTTCCATTCGCCAGGTCGGTGAAGTACTGAGATATCGGAGCAATGTTGTTGGGATACTGGGTCGGGATCGTCTGGCCCCATTGGAAAAACTGAACGTAGCTCAACCCCAGCAGACAGGAAGGATCGTACGGTGGCCCCGTGCAAGCGTTCGTTGGATCCACATAAATCTTCCAACTGATGCCTGCGGCTTGCAGTTCCTGAAAGATGGTCGTGGCCGTCAGCAGCTTCTTGTCATTATTGTCAGTGCCCACCGGATATGCGTATCCCTGTGAAGTCCCTGCGATCAGATACTCGCGATTCGGATGGGTGCGCGTGATTGCCGGGTTAAACCATCGATCCGACGTGGCAAAGTTTGATGCCATGAAATAGTAGTAGTTGAGATCGCCGCCGTCGTAGTAACCCATCGCCCGGATGCCGTCCACGTCATAAAATTTGTCCGCTCGGCCGTCGTGGCCAGCAGTCCAAGCGAAGCCATCCAAATTAGCGGGCGCCTGACCTTCCGGGTCGTAGTAGTTCCAATCCACGTGACCTTCATTCCACGAAGGGCTTGGGTTTTCTATGCACTGAGTAATCAGGTGATACGAAGTAATAAGGTTACTCGGGTCAAATGCACAGTCTTCCGGCGGAGGCGCATCGGGATTACAACCCGGGATGGCTGGGGGTGGCCCATACAATGGCGGAGGGCCTGACGTCGGGTTGAATTGGGGCAGGCCATCGAACGATTGGTCTGGATAGCCATTCTGGGCCCAATATTCTCGCAGTGCGCCAAAATAATGATCGAAAGAGCGATTCTCCTGCGCCAGAAAAATAATGTGGTTGAGAACGTTGATCCCTTGAGAAAGGTTGAACGTTGCGGTGACCTGCTCGCTCGCCGTGAGTGTCAAAACGCAAGTCGCACTGGTGCCGCTACATCCGCTGCCGGACCAACCGGCGAAAGATGAACCCGTTCCAGCAGTCTCGGTGAGCGTAACCTGAGTTCCAGCGTTAAAGCTCGCACTGCACGTTGTTGGGCAACTGATTCCCGAAGGGCTGCTCGAAACGGTGCCGGTACCCGTTCCACCCAGGCTGACGGTCAAGAGTGGCTCTGATTGCGTCGCGGTAAACGTCGCGGTCACCTGCTGGCTCGCACTCAGCGTGACCGTGCAGGTGGAAGCGGTGCCACTGCACGCTCCCGACCACCCCGCGAAAGATGAATTCGTCGCAGGACTCTCTGTGAGCGTCACCTCAGTCCCGGTGTTAAAGTTCGCGCTGCACGTGGTTGGGCAACTGATTCCAAGCGGACTGCTTGATACTGTGCCCATGCCAGTTCCTGTCACGCTCACGCTTAATACCGCCTGATTGGTGTTAAACGTCGCAGTAACCTGCGTACTCACAGTGAGCCCCACTGTGCACGTGGTACTGCTGCCGCTGCAACCGCCTCCGGACCAACCTACGAAAGATGAGTTGGCCGCGGGAGTCTCCGTCAGCGTCACCTGCGTCCCAACGCTAAAGCTTGCGCTGCATGTGGGCGCACAAGTGATTCCGCCGGGATTACTTGTGACTGTGCCCGTGCCAGTCCCCGCAAAGCGAACGTTCAGGACCGGCGCACCCTGGGAGCTATCAAAGGTTGCAGTCACCTGTTTGCTCGCACTGAGCGGCACCGTGCAAGTGGCGTCGGTGCCGCTGCACCCCCCAGCCCATCCCACAAAGGATGAGCCTGCTGCGGCCGTCGCGGTCAAAGTGACCTCAGTGCCGGGGTCGAAGCTAGCGCTGCACGTCTGCCCGCAGCTGATGCCGGATGGATTGCTGCTGACGCTGCCTGTGCCCGTGCCGCTCAGAGTCACAGCTAGCACTGGGGAATCGCTGAACGTAGCAATAACGGAAGTATCCTTGGTCAATGTTATTTTGCAAACGCCGACACCGCTGCACGCTCCCAACCACCCCGCAAAAAAAGAGTTGGCCGCGGGAGATGCAGTGAGCGTGACCAGGGTTCCGCTAGCAAAGCTGGCGCTGCATGACTGACCACAACTGATGCCTGCAGGACTACTGCTTACGGTTCCGCTGCCGCCGCCCGCAGCTTGGACGCTGAGTTGAAAGGAGCCAGTGGGAGAACTGGAGCTGCCTCCTAATCCTCCGCAACTCGAAAGAACGAGAGATGTCCAACTCAAAACGAAAACAAGGGAGTACCGCTTCGTCGATATCAATCGGAACATAGGCTGGCGCGCGATTGCCCTCTACTCGCGGCTTTTCGATGGTGATGGCTGAGCGCGAGTTGCCCGGCGCACGCAGCGCGCTCGATGAGGTTCCTATTCATCGCTCGGCTCCCAATCACGACCTATCAACATCGAAGCTGCGGGCCGAAGATTTGCGATGCACTACTGCAGCTTTTCGGTGGCGCTCCTAAGGCTTTCGCTGGATTGTGTCAAGGCTGTTGAAAGCATAGACTCCCCACGGGCTACTGATGCCAGATCACCAACAAGATTTAAGGGCCAAGCGTAAACCACAGAAGCGTTGGCGCTGGATCGCCGGAATTGTAGTGCTTTCAGCGACAATCTTCGGCGTGCTGGGAGTCATTCTCGTCTCTCATGCTGAGCCGATTCTCCGGGAACGGGTAATTGAGACTCTATCGGCTCGATTCCACACCAAGGTTCAGCTCGACGGATTCCATGTCTCGCTGGTGCGCGGTTTTCAAGTTTCGGGCGAAGGTCTCAGACTTTTCGGGGTTGGCGACCCGAACACTCACGAACCCGGAATTCAACCGATCATCAGCGTGGCCGAATTCCGCTTTCGAGCCGGCGTGATGGGTCTTGTTCGTTCCCCCATGCATGTCGACACCGTTTACGTGAAAGGACTGTCGTTGAATTTGCCGCCCAGGGGACAGCGCGATCAAATGAAAAATATGGAACCGCAGGGCGGGAGGATAAAGATCACGGTCGATAAGTTTGTATGTGACGGGGCAGCCTTGGTCATCAATACTTCGAAGCCGGGCAAGCTTCCTCTCGAATTTGACATCGAAAGCTTGAGAATGACCAGCATCGGACCTGGCGAGCCCTTGCACTTTGATGCCAAACTGATTAATCCAAAGCCCGTTGGAAATATCACATCTAGTGGATTGTTTGGGCCATGGCAGGCAGACAGCCCCCGCGACACTCCCGTGCGCGGTACCTACTCATTCAGCAACGCAGATTTGAGCACGATCAAGGGTATTGGCGGAATTCTGTCGTCGACAGGACAGTACGCTGGCAGTCTTGACAACATCGTCGTGAACGGCACCACGGATACTCCCGACTTTCGCATTGCGATCAGTGGACGGCCGGTCCCACTGCATACTGACTTTCACGCGATTGTAGACGGAACCAATGGAGACACGTACCTCCAGCCGGTCAAAGCGAAGATCCTGGATACCTGGCTGGTGGCAAACGGTTCGGTCGTGCGGATGAAAGAACCGAATGGGCATCGGGTGGAACTTGACGTCACGATTGCCAAGGGGAAGATCGAGGATCTGCTGAAGTTGGCGGTGAGAACAGAACCGCCAGTGATGACGGGCGTAGTGCGACTGAAGACAAACTTTGACTTACCCCCGGGAGATCCCGTGATTTTCGATCGGCTGAAGCTGGCTGGTCGCTTCCACGTGGAGCAGGCACACTTCAGTAACGAAAAAGTCCAGAACAAAATCGACGCACTCAGCATGCGCAGCCTGGGAAAACCAAAGCTTGCCAAGGAAGACCTCAGTGAGGTAGTGAGCTCTGATCTAAGCGGCGTATTTAATCTGGAGGAAGGTGTTATTTACTTTTCCCAACTGCAATTCGAGATACCGGGGACGCGGGTTAATCTCACCGGGAAATACAGTCTGGACGGAAACCAATTCGACTTCCATGGCAAGGCGCGCCTGGACGCAAAACTCTCGCATATGGTGACTGGCTGGAAGTCAATTCTCCTCAAACCAGCAGATCCTTTCTTCAGTAAGGACGGGGCTGGAACCGAGATCCCTGTCAAGGTTACCGGTACGAAGTCAGAACCCCATTTCGGTTCGGACTTCGGCCACAAAGACCATCAAGCGGACTGACTCCTCATCCGCGCGAACAGGCATCCCTGCATCCGTGGCTCACAACGCTTTGCCCTCGGGAATCATCCAAGGTCGGGTCGTAAACGGAAGAAAAACTGAGACTCCATCTTAAATCCGACCGGAAGATTCGCTATACCGTCGTGGGAGAGTAGCATGATCAAATTCACGTCGAGCTACGAGTGATTCGCGTTTCCCGGCAAGCTCGCTTGAAGATCAAGTCGTTTTGCTGTCGAACGGCGATCATTTGTTCCCTGGCGGTTGAAAGACTCTCATGTCGAAGATGCCCGATGTCATCGTGGTCGGCGCAGGAGCGGCGGGCCGATATAACTGGACACAATGGGACCGTCCACGGCGCGATCGCCAGCGGACGCCGAGCCGCCAAGGAGATCCTCCGTGATTTTCACTGAGAGACTGGTGTTACAAACCGGATCAGCGAGCGCTGGAGAAACCCAAGATAAATGACCCCTCAACCTCAGCCCATTGTCTGGCCTGGCCGGCCCTATCCTTTGGGATCCACGTGGGACGGCGAGGGCGTCAACTTCGCACTCTACTCGGAGCACGCGGAAAAAGTGGAGCTTTGCCTGTTCGACATAACCGGCAAACGTGAGGTCCTCCGCGTTCCGCTTCCTGAGCAAACGGATATGGTCTGGCATGGCTACCTGCCCGAGGTGCGTCCCGGCCAATTGTACGGGTATCGAGTGTTTGGCCCATACGCGCCCCAGCAAGGACATCGATTTAATCATCACAAACTTCTGCTCGATCCGTACGGCAAGCAGATTCAGGGAGCGATCCGTTGGAGCGACTCGCACTTCGGGTACCGAGTCGGACACAAACAGGAGGACCTGTCTTTTGACCGGCGCGACGATGCCGCCGGAATGCCGAAGAACCGCGTGATCGACTCCGCTTTCACCTGGGGAGCGGATGCCCCACCCCGGATCCCTTGGCACGAGACCATCATCTACGAACTCCACGTAAAGGGATTCACGATGTGCCAACCGGATGTTCCCGCCCAGTTGCGTGGGACGTACTCGGGTCTGGCCACCGCTCCCGTGATCGAATATCTCACGCGCCTGGGAGTAACTTCCGTCGAACTTATGCCGGTACACAGTTTCGTAGACGACCGCCAACTTGTAGAGCGAGGTCTGCGCAACTATTGGGGCTATAACTCCATCGGATTTCTCGCGCTCGAGCCACGATACATGGCAACTCAATCAATCCGCGAATTCAAAACTATGGTGAAGACCCTGCATTCAGCGGGTCTCGAAGTGATTCTCGATGTCGTCTACAACCACACTGCCGAGGGCAATCATCTCGGCGCCACGCTCTCGCTGAAGGGCATCGACAACAGCACCTACTACCGTCTTGTGCCCGACAATCTGCGCTATTACAAGGACTATACCGGTACCGGAAACACGTTGAACATGCAACATCCGCGTGTGCTGCAGCTGATCATGGATAGCCTTCGCTACTGGGTGCTCGATATGCACGTTGACGGTTTCCGCTTCGACCTCGCCGCCACTCTGGCGCGCGAACTTCATGAAGTTGATCGTCTGGGCGCATTCCTCGACATCATTCACCAGGATCCTGTGCTCTCCCAAGTAAAGCTGATTGCCGAACCCTGGGACCTCGGCGAAGGAGGTTATCAGGTCGGAAACTTCCCCGTGGGCTGGGCGGAGTGGAACGATCGCTATCGGAATACGGTGCGCTCTTATTGGAAGGGCGACGGAGGAGTCGTGGGGGACCTGGCTTATCGCATCACCGGATCCAGCGATCTCTACGCCCACAGCGGACGTCGCCCTTATGCCAGCGTTAATTTCATCACCGCGCATGACGGATTCACGCTGCAGGATCTGGTGAGTTACAACGAAAAACACAACGAAGCCAACGGCGAAGGCAATCGCGACGGCAACAATGACAATCGCAGCTGGAATTGCGGCGTTGAGGGCTCCACCGAGGATTCCAATATTCAGGCCCTGCGCGCCAAGCAAAAGCGGAATCTGCTGGCGACGCTGCTGTTGTCCCAAGGCGTACCGATGATGTATGCCGGAGATGCAATCGGGCACACGCAGTTGGGAAACAATAACGCCTACTGCCAGGATAATTCGATCAGCTGGCTGAATTGGAATTTGCAGCCGCAGGATCGCGACTTGCTGGCGTTCGTTCAACGCATGATCAGTCTGCGCAAGCGGCATCCAGTGTTCCATCGGAAAAGATTTTTTCAAGGACGTCCGATCAAAGGTGCGAACGTAAAGGATGTCCTTTGGCTCAATCCCAGCGGGAACGAAATCAGCGAGGACGAGTGGCGCGACGGCTCGCTCCACTGCTTGGGGATGTTTCTTTCGGGTCAGGGGTTGGATGAAACCGATGAGCGCGGCCGGAAACTCGGAGACGAGAACTTCCTCGTTCTTCTCAACGCCTATCACGAAGATGTTGGGTTCGCTTTGCCAGCATTCCGGGCCGGCACCCGCTGGACCGCATGGATGGACACCTCTCGAGAAGCGGGTTTGCGCTCCGTCGAAACCTATGACGGCGGCGCACCCTATCCTCTGCAGGCGCGCTCTATGGTCGTGTTACTGGAGCGACGCGGAAACGGCAAGAAGGAAGAGTCAAGTGAAGCGGCGCTATAACATGCCATTCGGCGCCCAGTGCCTTGACGACGGGAGCGTGCGCTTTCGCTTGTGGGCGCCCGCTGCGCATCAGGTTGAACTTTGCTTCGCGGGAGCGCGAACAACAGGTTGTGGGAGTGCGTTTCTTTGCCTATTCCTTATGCCGCTTTCGATTCGCTGCAGAGCTGCTGATAGTAGTCGCGACCGCGCTCGTATCCTCGCGTGAAAGGTTCAGATACGTTGACCCCAGGATGTTCACTCTCGAGCTCTTCGATTTGCGCATTCATCTCGCCCATTACTTGATCGTATTCCTTACAACGCGTCCGAGCGTGCAGAGCAGACTCGAAACCGAGCCGATAGAACTTTTCGTCTTCGCTGAAGTTTTTGCCCAGAGCCGAATAATGTTCGTGCTCAGCATCGCGCAGGCCAATCCACCATTGTTCACGGGCAGCGTCTACCTCTTCCGCGCCTTCAGCCTTCAACAATTCGCGGAAGAGTGAAGCCTTGGTTTCGTCGGCAAGGGCAATCACCACGCTACGGCCCTTGCGGAGGGCGTCTTCGTAAACAAACAATTCATCCTCTGGTAATCCTTCGGTCATGGAATTTTCGAGTTTTCCGCCGGCCGCAGCGCCAATTCCTGCTCCCGCCGCGCCCACAATTAATTCCCCTAACAATCCCATCGCCGTAATCGGTCCGACGCCGGGTATGACGGCGGCTATGAGTAAAGCGGCTCCCGATAGCCCAGCAGAAGCTCCGACCACGGCGCCAATCGCTTTTCCAATGCCTGGTTGTTCCGCGGCATCCGTGGGGACCGCTTGAAACTGCGCCTCGGGTTTTCCCGGAGTCAACAGCGTGATCTGGTGGTCTCCCAAGCCGATGGAACGCATCTCGGCTACTGCGTGCTCCGCGTCTGCTCTTGAACGAAATACTCCGCTCACAGCCTCCATGGTTTGCCATCCTTTCTTAAGGTGTTTCGTTAGCTTTTCCGTTCTTTCATAACACGAGTCCACTCAAAACCACAAGGCGCTTCTGCCAACCATGCTGAGCTTTCGCGATGGTCAACGCCTTTGTTGCGCCTCGCATCCAAGCTTACCGAGGTATCCGATGATTCGAAAATTAAAGTCCGGCGAGTACCGCTTGTACTCTCGCAGGAAAGATCCAAAAACCCACCGACGCCGCAACCTTGGCACGTTCGGCACGAAGAAAGCTGCGGAAGCTCACGAACGCGCGGTGCAGTATTTCAAACATCACTAAAGCCGGGTAATTCTAAGCCTTTCGAGCCAACCGGACCTTGGCGAAAGGAATCTGATGACTACCAGAAGAAACAAATGGGTGGCAGTGGTGAAGACAGATTCCACTCATCCACCTGAGGGATTGTTCACCAAGAGCGCAAGCACAATCGCCAGGACACTGGCTTCGAAGAAAGTCTCACCGAAAGGTCCAAGTTCGGGGATGCGGATGCTCACCTACTTCATAAACCGGGCTGGACGCGGCCTCAGTGCCACGCGACGGGCAGAGCTCGAAAAAGCAAAGTCCTTGCTTTCCAAAAAGATCGAACCAAAAAGGAAATCTAAAGCACGAGGTTAGGGTTGAAGCGCCCAGAGCGCACAGGATATGTCGATGCTGTCTGGACTCGTGAGGTCCGGGGAACGATGAACAAATCCAAATCTCCGGTAAAGGCTGTATTGCGTCCTTCCATCAGAAGGCTAAAACTTGGTAGGTAGAGATTCAGACCCATTAACCAGCGACACTTGAAGACAAATTTGGAGGTTCCGTATGCGATATCTGCTACTACTTTCGGTGCTCCTGCTCGGCACGTGCTGGGCCACCGCACAGAACTATCCCAGTCAAAGTGGAACCAGTCACGCGACCAGCAGCGGCACAACTACCGTCGAAGGCTGCTTGAGCAGTAACCATGGGAATTACACGCTGACGGACAGCCACGGCAACAACATTGAGCTGACCGGAGATACTTCGATCCTGAGCGAGCACGTCGGTCACACGGTTAAGATCACAGGCACCATGTCGTCGGCTTCCGCGCCGAGTGGATCCGGCGGTGGCGGCATGGGACAAACGAGCACCTCGCAGCAAACCATCGACGTTAGTTCTGTGAAGCACATCTCCAAGACTTGTAAGAATGGCGGCGCATCCCATTAGCCCCAGCAACTGATTCCGAGCGTCGTGCATGCCCAGCCTCCACGGCTGGGCGTTTTTTCCACAGCCTACAGGATTGACTGTATTGCGGGCAGCACGAGCCTCTAGTAAATGCTAAAGAGTCTAAAGGTATTTCCCTTAGACGCAAGCGGAGGACGTGAATGGCCACTTCCGGAAATCTATCCGCGCGAGCCTGGGGCTGGCAGGAATTGTACGTTGCTGCCTTGATGGAGCCGGATAATGACAGAATGACCGCGCGAATAGCGGATGCGGAGCGCGTGATTTTGGAACGGGCGAGAGAATTGCTCAAGGCTTCGAGAGACAACATTCAAGAGGAACAAGCGCTGGACGACGCGCTCTATGCTCTACGCGCATTGAAAACTTGCCTGGAGATACACGGTGGATTCGCTGCCGCGGCCTAGGTCAAGCCGATCCTAAGCCGTCCGCGCGATTATCGGGCTGCTGCCTGATGCAACGCCGCGAGAAAGGCCTGCGCTGACCCCGGGGCTTGCGCTCCGCCGTTCAAGATCGACTGCGGGCTGGCGTTCGGTCCGTACAGGGCGCGGGTTGTTGCCTCATCGAGGCTGATCTTGGAACCCTCAAGACTTGCGCCCGCATAGGCTCCGCTGGACGACGTGTAAACGAGCACTGGAGTTTTCCATCCATTGCTTTCTGGTCCGCCAGTGCCCGGCGTCATCGGTCCCGCCGTCACAGCTTCCGCCCCCAGATTCCATTGTCCCTGGCTTAGTTCCTGTTCTCCCTGCTTGTTCATCAATAGAACCAGGTCCTGGTGTTCCAAGCCGGCCTGCAACCCTACGCTCGCTCCCGTGATCGTTACAAAAGCGGGCGCGCTCCAACCTGTCGACGTGCGGCAGCTGGCCACGCCATCGCCATGTTTGCCGCCAACCACGAGCGCTGCCTTAGCCATCGCCGGTATGATCGTGATGCACTCGGCATTCGCGAGGACGGAAGAAGGAATCTGATGAGATGCTGTCATGTTGCGGATCACGGCCGCGGCACTATCGAGTTCCTTTGTTGCATCGTTGGCGAATCCGGCTGTAGCAAATAAAACCAAGCTTAGGACGGCAAGTACACGGGTCATAAATCCTCCAACCATAAAGACCAGCCGTTACGATGAGAGGAACACGCGGCCGGTTGCTCGGTCCGTGAAGGTGCCGCGTGAGGTATGAAAAAAGTTCACGCCTAGGGAAAATAACGGGCGGAACGCAATAAGAGTGCCTGTCGCAGCCTTACTTCAAACGCAGCTCATCAACACGGCGAACCCGGGCTTCCCGAAACTGATGTGCGATGTGAGTCGCTGACGGATGATTCACTTTCGACGGTCTTCCTTCGCGCTGCAGGCGTCCGCAGGCTTCCTGCCACGTCGGCAGTTCCGTGCTCTCCTGGGTCCAATGAACGAGGGCGGCTTCGTCACACCAGTGCGCGAGCTTGTTCATCGCCTGTCGATGCGCGCCTGAAGCATGAAGCGTTTCATCGCGGCGTCGCTGGTCCAAACAGTGCCAGTCCAAAATGTGTTACGGCGATCGCGCAGCAGCCTGGTCGTTAAATTCCCGTCGGCTCTCGCGGCCTCGCGAGCTGACTTGAGAGCGTAAATAGCGAACATCGGGAGATAGCGCCACGACCGCACGCGAAGACGAGTAATGGAAACGAAGGCCACAGCTTTACCTCAAGGCCGCGATGGCTGGGCGAGCGGCGATTGGTCAGTGCAGGTTGGGCGTGAGCACGGTCACATCACCAACCTTTTGTCTCTGCAGCGACCCGCGAAGATAAGTGGCGTGATCGATCATCCAAAGTTCTGGAAGGATTTCCCCGACCAGTTTGCCGTGGCAAAAAAGTCGAACCACCGAGCTCTCAGAGACCACGATAGTCACCGCGTTGGTCACGGCACTCATGTTCGCGGCGGCGATGTGGCGGCTGCCGAGGCCCAACGGTACATCTGCGCTCGAGACCACCGCGTCGAGGTAACGGCAGGCGGAAAGAAAGATACCGCTGCGACTGACTACGAAGCCTCCATCCAGCTGGGCCAATTCCTTGATCGTCCCACGAAGATTAAGATCACTCACATGGCGCGACAACTCCGGATGTCCCATGAGCGGGTCAAGAATCAAGGTTCTGGACTTTGCGAGGACGGCCTGCTCGTCTCCCAGCGTGAACAGAGTACCGATGCGCCTTCCCTCTCGCCCTTCGCGCGCGATCTCGACCGCGAGTTCGATCAGCGAATCGAGAACTTCGGGATCGTATTCGGTCACCTGGCAAAGAATGCTCTCAAACATTCATCAACCTTTAGGAAGCGGTTACCAGCTCCTTTGTCTCTTCTACTTTTTTGCCCGTCAATGACACCAGCAAAGTTTTGAGAATCACATACAGCACGGGGATGAAGAACAGGTTCAAGACGGTAGAAAACAGCATTCCGCCAACGATGGCCGTTCCCACCGAGTGCCGTCCCAACATGCCTGCGCCGGTGGCAAAGTAAAGTGGCAGCACCCCGAGAATAAAAGCGAAAGAGGTCATCAGGATCGGGCGCAGTCGAAGTTCAGCCGCTTGAATCGCTGCGTTCGTGATCGTCTGACCCTGAGCGAGCAACTGCTCGGCAAATTCCACGATCAGAATCGAGTTTTTCGCGGAGAGTCCGATTAGCATGACCAGGCCAATTTGCACATAAACGTCGTCCACCATTCCACGCATGGAGATGAACAGCAGGGCTCCCAACACGGCTGTCGGTACGGCCAGCAGAATAATGAAAGGCAACGCGAAGCTCTCATACTGCGCGCTGAGCGTGAGATAGACGACCAAAATGCCGAGGGCGAAGATGAGGATCGCTTTGCCCCCCGCTTCCACTTCTTCGAGGGCCAGCCCGGTCCACTGGAACGACATGCCTTGCAACATATTCTGCTTCGCGAGGTCCTCCATTGCCTTCAGCCCCTGGCTCGAACTGTATCCGGGAGCGGCAGCGCCATCGATTTCCGCGGAGCGAAACAGATTGTAGTGATTGATCACCTGCGGCCCCGAAGTCTCCTTCAGGCTGACAATGTTTCCCAGCGGCACCAATCCGTTCGTGTCAGAACGCACGTAGTACTGGCGCAGGTCGCGCGCATTCATGCGGAATGGCTGGTCAGCCTGTACGTAGACGCGGTACGACCGGTTGTTGAAGTCAAAGTCATTCACATACTGAGAACCCATATATACGCCCAGGGCTTGCGAAACCTGGCTGATCGGAACTCCAATCGCCTTTGCCTTCTCACGATCGATCTGCACCAACTGTTGTGGATCGTTCGCCGTAAAGCTGGTGAACAGTCCGCGCAGGTCGGGGCGCTGGTAACTGGCGGCCACGATCTTGTGCGCGACGGTGTCGATGTCCTGAAGGGTGTTGCGACCGAGGTCTTGCAGTTCGAATTGGAAACCGCCGAAGCTTCCAATACCTTGAATCGCCGGAGGTTCGAACGCCACCACGATGGCGCCCGGAACCCCGAAAAGCTTTGGCGAAACCCGCGCCACGATATCGCTCGCTGCGTGCCCTTTGCCTTTGCGATCGTCGATAGGCTTCAGCGGCGCGAAAATCAAACCGTAGTTCGACGAACTCCCCCCGGTAAGCGAGAAGCCCGGCACCGCGAACGTGCCGAAGACATCCGGATCGGCGCGCAGAATCTTCTCCGCTTCCTTCGCGACATTTGTGGTGTAAGCGAGCGAGGCTCCTTGCGGTGCCTGCACCACCACGATGAAATAATTCTGGTCCTCTTGTGGCACAAATCCGGTGGGAACGTGAACGTACATATATCCCGTAGCGACCAGTCCGGCCAGGAACAGCACAACCATGACGTACTTAATCTTCAATACTTTGCAAATGGCTTTGCCATACCCATTGGCCAAGCCTCGGATTGCGGCGTCTATTCCATGGGCGAGTTTGCTATAACCGTGCGAAAGCCATCCGATACGCGTCCATTCGAACAGCGAGTACTTGCTTTCTTCACCGCGCAGCAAGAGAGCCGCCAGAGCGGGCGAAAGAGTAAGCGCGTTGAAGAGCGAGATCGCAATCGAAAATGCGATGGTCAGTGAGAACTGGCGATAGAGAATTCCCGTCGTTCCGGGAAAGAAGGATACCGGCACAAACACGGAAATCAGCACCAGCGAAGTTGCTATCACCGCGCTGGCTACTTCCGCCATCGCCGCGGATGTAGCTGTATGCGGATCGGTGTTGTCTTGATCGATATGCCGCTGCGCATTTTCGATGACCACGATGGCGTCATCGACCACCAATCCAGTCGCGAGAGTGATCCCAAAGAGCGTGAGTGAATTGATCGAAAAATCAAAGATCTTGATAAAAGCAAAAGTGCCGATCAGCGAAACCGGGATGGTTACCGCCGGAATAATCGTGGCACGCCAATCCAGCAGGAAGAAGAAGATTACGATAATGACGATGATGATTGCTTCTTCGAGCGTAGTAACGACTTCTTTGACTGAATCGCCAACGACAGTGGTGGTGTCGAAAGCGACGACGTACTTAATCCCGGGAGGAAATGACTTGGACAGCTCTAGCAGCGCGGCTTTTGCGGCTTTGTCTACATCCAGCGCGTTGGCGTTCGATAGCTGCTGCACGCCGACGCCAACCGCTTCGTGTCCGCTATACAAGAGATTCGTGTCATAGCTCTCCGCCCCAATCTCCGCCCGTCCAACGTCTTTAATCTGCACGATCCCGTTGCGCGTGTTTTTGAGAATAATGTTCTCGAATTCCCTGGGTTCGGATAGGCGCCCGACTACGCGCAGTGTCACTTGAAAGTCCTGCTTCGGATCGGCGGGCGGACGCCCCAATTGCCCGGCGGGTATTTCGACATTCTGCTCCTGCAGGGCCGTGACCACGTCGGCCGCGGTCAGTTGGCGCGCGGCCAGTTTCGTCGGATCGAGCCAAATACGCATGGCATATTTGCGTTCTCCGAAGATGACGACATCGCCTACGCCGGGAATGCGCTTGAGCGCGTCTTTGACGTAGACGTCGATGTAATTAGAAATGTATTGGTTCGAAAGACTGTTGTCGGGTGAATAGAATCCGGCGGCAAACACGAAATTTGGATTGGCCTTGGTGATGGTCACGCCGGTGTTCTTGATTTCCTGCGGCAGGCGGCCTTGCGCAGTGGCCACGCGGTTCTGCACATCGACCGCCGCAATGTTCAGATCGTATCCAGTACGGAAAGTTACGTTAATGGCGCTGGTGCCGTCATTCGAACTGGTCGAAGTGATGTAGTGCATGCCCTCGACGCCGTTGATCTGCTGCTCGATCGGGATCGTAACCGCTGACTCCACCACCGCGGCATTCGCGCCGACGTAATTGCTGGTGACCGTCACCTGTGGCGGCGACAAGTTGGGATACAGGGAGATCGGCAGGGTCGGTATGCACACCGCGCCCGCAAGAATAATCAGCAGGGCGCAGACTGTGGCAAAAATTGGCCGTTTTATGAAAAAGTCAACCAAATCTGCAGGTCCTCATTCTTTGCTGCCGGCGAATGCCGAAGCTGGATTACCTTCTGAAAAACGAGTCGGGCTTAGCTGATCGGTTGCACGGGCGAACCGTCGATCAGAAACTGGATACCGGAGGTAATGACTTTTTCCCCCGGCTTCAAACCGTCGGTGACGGCGTACTGGTTGCCGATGGTATCGCCAAGGCTCACCGCGCGTTGCTTGGCAACGGTGCCATTATCCGCTTGAGTGGCGACATAAACGAACGACTGGCCCCCGATGCGCGTGACTGCTAGGACGGGCACGGTGGGCGCCGGAGCGCTGCTCCACACTACTCGCGCCTTGACCAGTTGCGCATTGCGGAACTTGTCAAGCGAAGCGTGAATTGGAGCCTTCACCAGAATGCCTTGAATCGAGTTGTCGACCTGCTGGGAAATGAAATCAACCTTCGTGCTTTCGATCAACTCACCCCTGCTGGTGACAATCTGCACCGGTAGATTCATGCGGATATCGGCGGCTCGCTCCGTCGGAATGTAGATGTAGGCTTCTAACTCGGCGTTCTCGTCCACGGTCGTCAACAAGGTCTGCGGCGAAACGTAATCGCCGAGGTGAACTGGGATGTCTCCGACGATGCCATCGAACGGGGCGGTTAGGTTGTAGTACGCGAGTTGGCGCTGCTGAGTGACACGGGCTGCCGTCGAAGATTCCCAATCCGCCTTGGAATTCTCATACGCCTGCACAGCGAGTTCGTAGTCCTGCTTGCTGCTTACGCCGGACTCGTACAACTGCCGTTGGCGCTCCACTTCCCGCTGATTGTAGTCGTAGGTAGCTTTCTTCTGCGCCTCGGTGCTGCGCTGCTGATCCACCGTCGCCTGTTGCTTTAAGGGATCGATCGTCATTAATACTTGTCCGGCGCGCACGCGATCGCCCGACTTGACTAGAATTCTCGTCAGGGAACCGTCGACCTGCGGCTGGATGCTGGCGGAGCGGCGTGATTTCACCGTCGCAACGTATTCGTCGACCTTGGGCACCGGCGACAGGTTGATGGTCTCGGTCTTGACCGGCAGTGGCTGCGGCGCAGGCTGTTTCGCCTGCGTGTTACTGCACCCGGAAGTCATCAGAACCGCCGACAACAGCACGACACCGGAAAAGATCAGTACGAGTTTTCTCAGGTTGACCATCCTCGGAAACCTCAGTTGGGGAAAAGATGCTTTTGGCCGCTGGAAGGATTCACTATGTGCTGACAGGTACGCAACTTGCCCGTTACACAACTGCGGAACGGGAAAGGCGCAGCATGGCAAGATGGCATCGAACGTGCTTCACCGCCAGAATTGATCGGGCGAATCGCACCTAACGAAACTAAAGATGCAGCGCGCGATACCGTCATTTCATCCAAAGGTTGTATAAGCCTGATGGCCGGTCTTGGCCGAGGCCAGCAGTGCCGGCAACTGACAGTAGAACCAACGCCGTAATCGTCGTTTGAAAAATAATCAAAACGAACCTAATAGGAGATTGATATGAACCTGAGAGAAAACTCTGCGAGTCTGGCTGGGAATGTTTCGCTTGGCAGTAAACTTTCTGTCCATCGTCTCGGCTTTGGGACGATGCGCCTTACCGGCGAAGGCATTTGGGGTCCGCCCAAAGATCGCAAAGCGGCGCTGGCAGTTCTTCGACGGGCCGTAGAGCTGGGCGTCAACTTTATAGATACCGCTGATTCTTACGGGCCGTACGTCAGTGAAGAGCTGATTGCCGAGGCGTTGTTTCCTTATCCGAAGGATCTTGTCATTGCGACCAAAGGTGGGTGGAATCGTCCGGGGCCGAATCAGTGGACGCATGACGCGAGCCCCGCGCATCTTCGCCAGGCGGTTGAGGGCAGTCTTAAGAGGTTGCGCCTGGATCGCATCGAGGTTTATCAGCTGCATATTCCGGATCCTATCGTGCCTTTCGAGGCTTCGGTCGAGACTCTAGCTGATCTGCAAGGAGAAGGAAAAATTCGTTCGGTGGGGCTGTCGAACGTCACGCAGGAACATATTGAGAGAGCCCGCAAGATCGTGCCTATCGTGTCGGTGCAAAATCGTTACAGTTTCGCCGACCGTGAATGGGATTATGTGGTGGACCATTGTGAGCGAAATGGAATTGCGTTCATCCCATGGTTCCCGCTGGGGGCGGGTAGAGTGGCCGGGGAAATTCTCGAGCGGGTCGCGAAAGCGCATCGCAGCACGCCCAAGCAGGTTGCGCTCGCCTGGTTGTTGCAGCGGTCGCCCATCATGCTGCCAATTCCAGGAACGTCGTCGGTTGAGCATCTAGAGGAAAATATCGGCGCAGCTTCCGTGAAATTGACACGAGAGGAATTCGAGGAACTGGCTGGGGTCCCCGAACTGGCCGCAGTGCGGTGAATTTGGCAGCCAGGTGATCGGGTGGAGTCTTCGTGTTTCCCCGTATAATTACGGACCATGTCCGACCCCGATTACATGGCGATGCTGGAGGTGGCGAAAGCGGAAGCCCGCAAAGGACTGGCAGAGGGCGGCATTCCCATTGGCGCGGCGATTTTTGACCAGGGCGGCAAGCTCGTCGGCGCTGGCCACAACCGCCGCATACAGAACGGCGATCCTTCCCTGCACGGCGAGACCGACGCATTCCGCAATGCTGGACGCCAGCGCAGCTATCGCAACCTTATTATGGTGACGACCCTTGCGCCCTGCTGGTATTGCAGCGGCCTGGTACGACAGTTTGGGTTTGGCACGGTAGTGGTTGGGGAGAGCCGCAATTTTCAAGGCGGCATAGAGTGGCTGCGCTCGCTCGGCATCAAAGTCGTCGACCTCGATTCCGAAGAGTGCGCTTCCCTGCTGGGCGACTACATTCGCGCGAATCCTGCGATTTGGCACGAGGATATTGGAGAAGAGTAACCGACACTTTCTTCGCCGCAGTTTTTTGCTCCGCAATGCCTATTCTGCGTTAAGAATTCTCCAGGCTTCGCGGCCCGTGACCAATACATGCTGAATGCTCTTGACCGCTTTCATGTACTGGGCGCGCTCAAAGGCTGAGGGATTGGGACAGCGGAGCTGACTCATGCTGCCCTTCATTTGCTGAACCGATTCGTATTCGTGCTTCTCCATCCAAATCCGTGCGCCATCTTCGAGATACCGAAGATGGCTGATACCGTTCCGCAACAGCGTAGAGCAGAGCATAGTGACGTCGGCGCCAACCATCAGCAGTTTCACAACGTCCTCCGGACCATGCACCCCGCTGGTTGCCGCCAGGTTGGCGCGGATGCGACCGTACAGGATGCCGATCCAAGTCAGCGGAAGCCGCAGCGCTTGAGGGGTGCTGAGCAACACGTTCGGTTGGATCTCCAACTCGTCGAGGTTGACGTCGGGTTGATAAAAGCGATTGAACAGCACCAGTGCGTTCGCGCCGGCTTCGTCAAGCCGCTTCGCCATATTGGCCATGTTGCTGAAGAATGGGCTGAGCTTTACCGCGACCGGGATGGTCACTACTGACTTCACCGCCTTGAGAATGTCGAAGTATTGGCGCTCGACCACGACAGAGGTCAGCTCGGGATCGGTGGGAATGGAGTAGATGTTACATTCCAGCGCGTCCGCTCCCGCCTGCTCGATCAGCTTCGCGTATTCGGTCCAGCCACCGACCGTGGTGCCGTTGAGGCTGGCAATAATCGGGATTTTCACCGCTTCTTTGGCTTTGCGAATGTGATTCAGATATCCCTCGGGTCCCAGGCGGAATTCAGCCGGCTGAGGAAAAAACGAGGCCGCCTCGGCGAAACTGTCTGTTCCGCTAGTCATGTGGTGTTCGAGCTCGAAGCTCTCTTGCCGCAATTGCTCTTCGAAGAGCGAATACAACACCACGGCGGATGCTCCTGCATCTTCGAGGTGACGAATGCCGTCGATTTCCTGCGATAGCGGCGACGCAGAAGCTACCAGGGGTGTGCGCAGCCGCAAACCCAAATATGTTGTGCTGAGGTCGATCATAATTTCTCCTGGGACACGGGAGACGTTGCAATCAACGTCTCTCCGATGTTTTACGTTTTCTGTACAGACGCAGCTCGCTGCGTCTCTGTCTGCTGTGGCGTGGCCGGTTCTTTGCCGTTTTTCCGCTGCGCCAGATATTCATAAAGGTGAAAGCGCGTCTCGGCGTCGTGCTGCGCCTCGTGCCAAAGATGTTTAGCCTCGTCCGGATTACTCTTGGTGAGCATCTTGAAGCGCGTTTCCATCTGCAAGTAATCCTCGACTTTGCGGGTTGGCGTCCGGGAATCGAGAATCAGCGGATTCTCGCCTTGCGCGGTCCGTTCCGGGTTGTAGCGATAGAGCAGCCATTGCCCAGAATCGACCGCCGCTTTCTGATTCGACATCGCGGTGGTCATGTTGATGCCGTGCGCGATGCAGTGCGAATACGCGATGATGAGGCTGGGCCCGTTGTAAGCTTCAGCTTCGAGGAACGCCTTCAGCGTGTGCTCGTCTTTTGCGCCCATGGCAACGCTCGCGACATAAATGTTGCCGTAGCTCATGGCGATGAGGCCCAGATCTTTCTTGGGGCCGGGCTTACCACCAGCCGCAAATTTCGCCACGGCCGCGCGTGGTGTGGACTTGGAAGCCTGGCCGCCGGTGTTGGAGTAGACCTCAGTGTCGAGCACCAGTACATTGACGTTGCGTCCGCTAGCCAATACATGATCGAGGCCGCCGTAGCCGATGTCATAGGCCCAACCGTCTCCGCCGACAATCCAAATGCTTTTCTTCACCAGCAGGTCGGCGACAGCCAGAAGTTGCTTAGCGTCGAGGGAATCCGCGCTGTGCAGTTTTTCTTTCAGCAGGTCTACGCGCTGGCGTTGCTCGTAGATGTCGGCTTCGTCTTTTTGTGGAGCGGTGAGAATCGCGTTTGCGAGTTCTTCGCCAATCGTTCCCGAAAGGCGTTTCACTAACTCCTGCGCGAACTCGGTTTGTTTGTCGATGGAAAGGCGGAAGCCCAGACCGAATTCGGCGTTGTCTTCGAACAGAGAATTCGACCAAGCGGGTCCGCGGCCGGCTGCGTTTTTCGTCCAAGGCGTGGTCGGAAGATTTCCGCCGTAAATCGAGGAGCATCCCGTCGCATTGGCGATGATTGCCCGGTCGCCGAACAATTGCGACATCAGCTTGAGGTATGGAGTTTCTCCGCAACCGGCGCAGGCACCGGAGAATTCAAACAGTGGCTCCTGGACCTGCTGTTGGCGGATGTTGGTGATTTTAATGTTGCGGCGATCCATCTCTGGGATCTTAAGAAAAAAGTTCCAGTTGTCGCGCTCAGGCACGCGCAGCGGAGGCTGCGGAACCATGTTGATTGCCTTGAGCCGCGTTTCCGCCTTGTTCTTGACCGGACAAACTTCGACGCAGATGCCGCATCCCGTGCAGTCTTCGGGCGCCACTTGAATCGTGTATTTGAGGCCTTGCCATTCCTTGTCGCGGCTCTCAGTCGATTTGAAGGTCGCCGGTGAGCCTTGCAATTCTTTCGTGTCGTAAACCTTGATGCGGATGACGGAATGGGGACAAACCATGGCGCACTTTCCACATTGAATGCAGATCTTTGGATCCCACGTTGGAATTTCTAGGGCCAGGTTGCGCTTCTCCCATTTCGCGGTGCCGGTCGGGAAAGTGCCGTCGGCTGGAAATGCGCTGACTGGCAATTCGTCGCCGCGTCCCGCATACATCGTTCCCAGCACGTTGCGCTCGAACTCCGGCGCTGAAGGAGAAAACGGTGGCGGCATCTCAATCGTGCTGCTGAGTTCGGCAGGGACTTTCACTTCGAACAAGTGCGCTAGAGTCTCGTCCACGGCTTTCATGTTCTTCTGCACGATCTCTTCACCCTTGCGGCCGTAGGTGTCACGAATCGATTTGCGAATCGCTTCGATCGCTTGATCCGCGGGCAAAACTGCGGAGATAGCGAAGAAGCACACTTGCAAAATCGTGTTCATGCGGCTCCCCATGCCGGTATCGCGCGCAACCTGATAGGCATCAATGACGTAAAACTTCGCGCGCTTGGCAATGATCTGCTCTTGAACCGGACGCGGGAGACGGTCCCAAACTTCATCCTTACTGAACGGACTGTTGAGCAGAAACGTTCCGCCCGGAACCAGAGCGCTCAGCATGTCGTAGCGCTCAAGGAATATCCATTGATGACAGGCGACGAAATTGGCTCTTGAAACCAGATAGCTGGAGCGGATAGGTTGCGGTCCGAAGCGAAGGTGTGAAATCGTTACCGCGCCTGACTTCTTGGAGTCGTAGACGAAGTAGCCTTGCGCGTAATTGTCTGTGTTCTCGCCAATGATCTTAATCGAATTCTTGTT
This sequence comes from uncultured Acidobacteriota bacterium, assembly GCA_963762385.1. Taxonomy (GTDB): domain Bacteria; phylum Acidobacteriota; class Terriglobia; order Terriglobales; family Acidobacteriaceae; genus JABDBE01. Next base: position 940,077 of record CAVXKN010000006.1, read on the forward strand.
GGCGCCCACCGTGCCGTCCGCGCCCAAACCGTAAAACATTGCGCGAACGACGTTGTCAGGCTCGGTAGAAAACTCGGGGTTGTAAGACAAACTGGTGTGGCTGACGTCGTCCTGAATCCCGATCGTGAAGTGATCTTTTACTTGGCCGGCGGGCTGATCCGTTTTCAGATTGTCGTAGACCGCCTTGACCATCGCGGGTGTGAACTCTTTGGAAGAAAGCCCATAGCGTCCGCCCACGACCATCGGCTGCGTGGTTCGCGGGCTGTAGCCCCGTTTCACTCCTTCGTGAAGTGCGTTCACAACATCGAGATAAAGCGGTTCGCCAATGGTTCCCGACTCCTTGGTGCGATCCAGGACGGCGACTTTCTGCACGCTAGCAGGCAAGGCCGCGAGGAACGCCTGCACCGGGAAGGGACGGTACAAATGCACTTTCAGCAGGCCAAGCTTCTCGCCTTGCGCGTTAAGATGATCAACGGCTTCATGAGCGACTTCGGCGCCGGAGCCCATCATGACAATTACGCGTTCGGCATCGGGCGCGCCCACATAGTCAACCAGGTGATAGGAGCGGCCTACCGTCTCGGCGAACTTGTTCATCACCGATTGGACGATCTCCGGGCAAGCCTCGTAGTAAGAGTTGGCCCGCTCCCGCATCTGGAAAAACACATCGGGATTCTGCGCCGTACCGCGCAAAACGGGATGATCGGGTGACAGCGCGCGCTGGCGATGCTCGATGATGCGATCCATATTAATGAGCGTGCGCATGTCGTCTTCGGCAAGCATTTCGATTTTGTTGACTTCATGCGAGGTGCGGAAGCCGTCGAAAAAATGCAAGAAAGGGATCCGAGATTCGAGCGCAGCGGCGTGCGCGATCAGTGCCATGTCCATGGCTTCTTGCACGGAGTTGGAGGAGAGCATGGCAAATCCGGTCGCGCGACAGGACATGACATCGGAATGGTCGCCGAAGATCGAGAGCGCGTGGGTAGCTAAGGTGCGCGCCGACACATGGAATGCCGTGGGCGTAAGCTCTCCCGCAATCTTATTCATGTTCGGAATCATCAGGAGCAGGCCCTGAGAAGCAGTGAACGTCGTGGCCAGCGAACCGGTCTGTAGCGCCCCGTGCACAGCTCCGGCAGCTCCGCCTTCGCTCTGCATTTCCATGACGTGAGGGACGGTACCCCAAATGTTCTGGACTCTTTGCGACGCCCACTCATCCGCCCATTCGCCCATGTTCGAAGAAGGAGTGATCGGATAGATGGCGATCACTTCGTTAACCCGGTAGGCGACATAGGCGACCGCCTCATTAGCATCCATGGTCTTGAACTTGCGCTTCATAATCATCAACCGCCCTTGCATGCAAATTAGTTGTAGGTTAGTTTCTTCTTCCCACTTTGACTGGATAAGCATGAACGATGTGGGACCGTGGGCGCAGCAAGACACGTCACATCCGCTTGTGATCCGCGTCACACTGGAACGTGTGTGATGCCGATCACATGGGAACGTGCCTTGCAGCACAGCGTTGCGCTTCATGCGGAAGCACACTAACGCTAGACGGTACTGGCTCAACTGGTTGCCAATACGAGGCCTGACCAAATGAGCTTAGCTGGAGAGCGTCATAAAACGGTGTCACAGGAGGCTAGTTCATGCTCTCACCATATGGAATGGAAATTGTAGAAAGCTGTCTCACGTGCAAGCTCCGTGCCGATCGTATCTTCTGCGATCTGCCCGCCACTGCGCTCCAGACCTTTGAAGGCATCAAGTATGCGACCGCTTATCCACAAGGGGCGGTGCTGTTTGTGGAAGGTCAGCTGCCCCGCGGCATTTTTGTGCTTTGCAAAGGCAGCGTAAAGCTCTCCATTAACTCCCCGAACGGCCGAACCATGATTGTGAAACTTGCCGAACCCGGCGAGGTGCTGGGATTGAGCGCCACCATCTCCGGCAAACCTTACGAAGTCACGGCGGAGACAATCGATCCCTGCCAGGTCAACTTCGTGAAGCGCGATGATTTCCTTCGATTTCTGAAGGATGACGTGGAGGCCTGCTTCAAAGTTGCCGAACAGCTAAGCGAAAAGTATCACAGCGCTTGCGAGGAAGTTCGCTCGCTCGGCCTATCGCATTCTGCCGCCGAGAAATTGGCCAAGCTGCTTCTGGACTGGAGTTGCAAGAACGGGGAATCCGCCAAATCGGAGCCCCGTTTGAAACTTAGACTCACCCACGAGGAAATAGCGCAGATGATCGGAACCTCGCGGGAGACGGTTACCCGGCTGTTTGCCGAGATGAAGAGGCGCCAGATCGTACAGTCGAAAGGCTCGACGCTCCTGATTCGCAACACGGCAGCCCTGCGCGACATCGCCAACCACAACTAGCGGTGCTTTCCGCTTAGTGAAGGCCGGGCGCCCCCGCCCGGCGTGACGGACGCGATTCGGTCTTCATCGCCAGCGGCCTAACCAGTCACCGGTGTGACTAAGATCACAATTTCGGGTGATGACTATCACCGCTAGGTACTTCCCTTTGTTTTATCTTTGCGGCGTGGGTGAGCGACAGAACTCCAGGTTCAATTACAGAGGAGGCTGCATATGGCTTCGGCAAACGGCAACGGGCAGCATTCAGATCAAGTAAACCAGAACAAGCCGCGATTGGTTTTCTGGGAATTGACCAAAGGCTGCAATCTCCGCTGCATTCATTGCCGGGCCAGCGCTACCGAGCTGAGTTCTCCCTCCGACCTGTCCACTCAAGCTGCGCGCGATATCATTGATGAGATCGCAACGGTTTCCACTCCCATTCTGGTGCTGAGCGGCGGCGAGCCACTCTTCCGTTCGGACATTTTCCAGTTGGCGCGCTATGGCACGGACAAGGGTCTGCGCGTGGCCCTGGCCACCAACGGTACGCTGGTTACAAAACACGTTGCCCGCATGATTGTCGATAGCGGCGTGCGCCGCGTTGCCATTAGCCTGGACGGCGCTGATGCCGTCACCCACGACAGTTTCCGCGGCATTCCGGGCGCATTCGATGCCGCCATTGCCGGTTTCCGCAATCTCAAGAATCTCGGCATGTCGGTGCAGATCAACACCACCATCGCCCGCCACAATGCCCATCAGCTTCCACAAGTGCTTGATCTGGCAAGATCTCTCGGAGCAGACGCGCTTCACACCTTCCTCCTGGTGCCGGTAGGCTGCGGCGTCGATATCGCGGCCGAACAGATGGTGCCGCCGGAAGAGTACGAGAAGATGCTCAACTGGTTCTACGATCGCTCGCTGGAAGGCGGCATCGAGCTGAAGGCAACCTGTGCGCCGCATTACTTCCGCGTGGTTCGACAACGACGCGTCGCCGAGCGGCGTTCCGAGGCGGCCGCCCAGGCTGCGCATCCAGTGCCCGAAGCCAAGCAGGATGCGCCAAACATCGGCCCTACTGAGATGGCGATGCCTGGCTCAACCGGCATTGAGTTGAAACCTCATGGAATCGGGCATGCAGTCGGGCATCCCGGAACTCATCCTTCCGATATGAACGCCATGACCAAGGGATGTCTGGCTGGAACCGCCGTATGTTTCATCTCTCATCAGGGCGAAGTTTATCCCTGTGGATATTTACCGGCACTTGCCGGGGATCTGAAAAAGCAGTCGTTTGCCGACATCTGGGAAAACTCCGTAGTGTTTAATCAACTGCGTGACGTCAACAACCTGAAGGGAAAGTGCGGCTGCTGCGAGTTCCGCAACATCTGCATGGGCTGCCGGGCGCGTGCCTATGCCGCCACCGGTGACTATCTGGACGAGGAGCCGTTCTGCGTCTATCAGCCTCGTGCTGCAAGCTTGAAAGACAAGAACAGCACTCTTGTAGAAGTCACTCGCTGAAGACACAGAGGCACACAGAAGGACGAGGCGAAAAACGGTTGGTCAGCACAGTTCCAAGAGATTTTCTCTGTGTCTCCGTGTCCATGTGGTGAAAAGGCCTTGCCACGAGCGAAAAGACACCAGCCTAGCGTCATATCCCACTATTGATCCTGATCGGTTCGCTACCCTGCTGAACTGGCGCCGCCCTAACACTATGAAAATACAAGGCATACGCATGCTTTGACCCCGAGCCATTCTTTTGGCAGGCGGGATGCATTTCTCCAGTCGTGATCGGCAGGAGATAAGCCTTGGAACCTACTCTCATGGTCGTCGGCCTGAACTACCGCACGGCACCGGTGGCTGTGAGGGAGCGTTTCTGGATCGCTGAAAACCGCCGTTACGAGGCGCTGGTGCAGTTGTCGAGAGCCGAAGGCATCGATGAAGTTGTGGTCATGGCCACCTGCAATCGCACAGAATTTTGGCTGTGGGCGAACGACGTCACCCTGGCCGCCAACTCAGTCATGCGCCTGCTGGCTGCCGAATATGGTCTCAAACTGTGTGAATGGAAGCACTTTTACCGATTGCTGGATGAAGCCGCCCTCCTCCATATTTTCCGGGTTGCATCCAGCCTCGATTCCATGGTCGTCGGCGAACCTCAGGTAGTTTCCCAGGTAAAACAAGCCTGGCAGCAGGCGCAGAAAGTTGGCGCAACCGGCCGCTTCCTCGATGCGGTCTTGCAGAAGGCGCTCACCGTCTCGATGCGCGTACGCACCGAAACCGCTATCGGCAACGCCGCGGTTTCGATTCCCTACGCCGCCGTAGAGCTCGCTCGTCAGATTTTCGGTTCGCTCGAAAACAAAAGAGTTCTCCTGCTGGGCGCGGGCAAAATGAGCGAACTTTCAGCCCGCGGATTACTGAATCACGGAGCCAGTTCGGTCTGCGTGATCAACCGCACGCTCGAGCACGCGGCTGAATTGGCCGCGAAACTTGGCGGGGCCGCGATCCCATTTGAAGACCGCTGGCACCACATGGCTGAGGCCGACATCATCATCAGCTCTACTTCCTGCCCGCACACGATTCTCAGCCGCGAGGAAGCTGAGATTATGGTTTGCGGCCGCGAGGAACAGCCTCTGGTAATTGTCGATATCGCCATGCCACGCGACATTGACCCCGGGGTGCGTGACGTCGAGGGCGTATTCCTCTACGACCTTGACGACCTCGAAAACGTGGTCGACCATAACGCGGACGAGCGTGAGGCTGCAGCCGCTGCCGCACAGAAGATTCTCCAATTCGAAGCACAAGGTTTTCGTCGCAGGCTGATGGCGGAGCGGGTAGTCCCGACCATCGTGGCGCTGCGCCTTCGGCTGGATGAGATTTGCCGGCAAGAACTGGATTCCTTTCGACAAGAGAACGGACCGTTCTCCCAGGACCAGGACGAAATGTTGACCGCAGTAATGTCCCGGATGACGCAGAAAATCGCAGGGTCCCTGGCCCGTGAACTCAAGGAACTCCCAGAGAAGGTGGAGCAGGAACAGATGACTACCGCACTGCAGCGGCTGTTCCACCTGCAACCGCCCGAATTGGCGCTTGCCGGCACCAGATCCTGACCAGGGTTGACGCGACCAAGTAATACCGTGACCAGTGATACATAGAGAAGGCCAAGCAACACGCCAAAGGCCACGCGATCGAAACAAAGCATCGTTATCGGCCCGCGAACAAGCCTTCCCGACCCAGGTACCTCGAACCCCTCCGCGTCCAGTCTGGACTTTCCCGTACCGGGAGGCCAATCACAAGTGCTAGTCCCGTCGGTATTAAGGCCCAAGGCCTTTATGTCGATGTAAAAGAAGTCGTGAACCAGTTCGTCCATGTCAGCGAATCAAGAAAGCCCATGATGGCTGTGGCTGAGGTTTGTTGGGAAGACCAGGGCGGAACTTCGCACCTTGCTCCCGCCCGAATCGAGGACACGTCTCCCTCCGGGGTCTGCATTCGAATCAACACTCCCATCGCGGTTGGCTCAAAGCTCACGATTCGGTGGCAGCGCGAGCTGTTTTCCGGTGTGGCCCGAAACTGTCGGAGTGATGGAGTGGCATTTATCATGGGGATTCAGCGAGATACGGAGGGCGGCCGTGTCCATGCCAGTCTGCCGTCAAACGCAAGTGCATTTGAGCAAGCGGCCTCGCTAGCCTCCGCAGAACTGTGGTGGAAAGACCAAAAGGGAACCGCTCACCACGCTCCCGCCAGGATCGAGTCCAGGGTTCCTTCCGGGACCTGCCTTCGGGTTACTACGCCGATTCCGGTTGGGTCCAATCTGAAAGTCAAGTGGCAAAAGGAACTGTTTTCCGGCGTCGCCACCTACTGCCGTTGGGATGGCAGGTCATATCTGTTGGGTATTCAGCAGGATGATCAGGACGAGGACAGGAAAAGCGACGTCCAAGCTGGCCCACCACCCAGCGTCCAAGTCCCCAGCCTTCCTTTTGTTTCGCCAGCGAAACCCCAAAGCCCGCCGGCAAAGCGGGAAGATAGCCAGGACCGGATTCCTGCACCCAGTTCCCTACTAGAACCTGTCGCAGCGCCTACCCTGATGGTTCCTGCGGCGAAGCCGTATGAGCCCCTCAACGGAAGCGGCTCCCCCAGTCATGTCGATGGGAACAAGTCCCCAGGGCCCGAGCCGGTTCTACGCCTTGAACTTCGAACCCAAGGCTCGTTACCTAGTCATGAAAGGATAGTTATGGAATCAAAAAGCCTTTTTCCAAAGTTCTGGCGTCACCAGCAGGACGACACCGACGCGCCCGAAAATGCCACATCTATGGAGGTTCCAGTGAACAAGTCAAACGCCAACGCTCCTGAAGTCCTTGCCGATCCGCAGGGCGATCTGCTGTCCTGCGAGGACATTTACCATGCATCCGGAATCTTGAGTGCGCGCTCCCGATACGGCATCAACAAGATTATCGAGATGCTCACCAGCAAACATATCCGCGACTTGTCAAAAGACGTTAAGCGCGCCTCCGTGCTCATGGCTCTCGATGCTGCCAGCACTAGCGTGGACGACGTGCTCCAGGACGCGGCCCGGCGCCAGCACGCCCTGACCGCTTACGAAGCCGGCCAGCAGAAACAGTTTGACGAATTCGAAGCCCGCAACGTCCGGGAAAATGCCCAGATTCAGGCGGAAATGGAGCGCGTTACGGCGCACTATGCCAACCGCATCAAGCACAACCTCGATCAAGTGGCGCAAGAGCGGGCGGCGCTTTGCAGTTGGCAGGCGATGAAGGAGCAGGAAAGTCAGCGGATTTCGGAAGCGGTTGGACTGTGTGGAAAACAGTCCGCTACCGAGCCCTCGAATGACCCCCTGGCGGCGCTGTCCGGGCCACGCGCCTCCGCCGCAACCATGTAGTTAAATGCTTGACCGATCGCCTGCTCCTCTGTCGAGCGCGGGAGCTGCCCCAGCTTCTCTTCCCCCAGGTTCTCTTTCCCTGGTTCTCTTTCCCTGGTTCGAATCCTTTGGGTATTCCATCCTCTGTGATCGGTCGACGCAAGAGATCGTGCCGCGCGTGTCTTGGCGCACAGGCGCCTGTGTGCTACGTCACATACAGCACAAATGAAGTCGCCGACTATAGCGTCTGGATGTTGCGGAGCCTTTTTGGGGTTCCGCCGGGCAAACAATCGAAGAACCCAAGAGATGAGAGTTGAAGCGGTGCGCCCCGTCACCAACCGGAGGGGCGTGTGGAGTTTAATCCAAATTGATGCGGAGCCCGCTGGGCTGCAAGCAGTCCAACCAAAACGTGGACTCCAAGGAGACATACTATGGCAAAGACGATGAAAGCGGCTTTCGTAGATAAGTTCGGCGAACCGTTGACGGTTCGAGAAGTTCCAATTCCAGACCCAGGACCGGGAGAGGCTCTGGTCCAGGTGATTGCGACTGGCGTTTGCCACACCGACCTGCACGCGGCAGAGGGCGATTGGCCGATCAAACCCACTTTACCGTTTATTCCCGGACACGAAGGCGCGGGCTTCGTGGCCAAGCTAGGCCCTGGCGTGACCCATCTGAAGGAAGGTGATCGCGTCGGAATCGCATGGCTGCATAGTGCATGCGGGCACTGCGAATTCTGCCTTACCGGGTGGGAAACACTATGTCCAGAGCAGCAGATGTCTGGCTACACGGTAAACGGCTCCTTCGCTGAGTATGCCTTGGGTCAGGCAGACTACCTTGGCCGGATTCCGGACAAAGTATCCTTTATCGAAATCGCGCCGATTCTCTGCGCCGGCGTCACTACCTACAAAGGTTTGAAACAAACCCAAGCACGTCCCGGCGAGTGGGTCGTGATCTCGGGCATAGGCGGGCTCGGCCACATCGCGGTCCAATATGCGAAAGCCATGGGCCTTCACGTTGCCGCCATTGACATCGGACCAGAGAAACTTCAGTTGGCTCGCAAGCTTGGCGCCGAAGTGACCGTGGATGCAAAAGAAGAAGATGCGGTCGCAGTGATCCAGAAGAAAATTGGAGGCGCTCACGGTGTATTGGTTACGGCCGTGTCTCTTCCGGCGTTCAAACAGGCGCTCGGGATGCTGCGTCGTGGCGGAACCTGCGTGCTGAACGGTCTGCCTCCGGGCGAATTCCCGGTCTCCATTTTCGATCTCGTGCTCAACGGCCAAACCGTGCGGGGTTCGATTGTGGGCACACGCAAAGACCTCGAGGAAGCCCTGCAATTTGCCGCCGAAGGCAAAGTGAAGGCGACGATCGAGGAGCAACCATTGGAATCGATCAACGACATATTTGACCGTCTCAAGAAGGGGAAGGTCAATGGCCGGATCGTTCTCGATATCGCTGCCGGGTCTGGAGCTAAGAAGACAACAGATTCCAAGGCGTATAAGACTCAAGCGGTGGCGTGAAGCTTTTCGATCATTTGACTCTACGCGGCGGATGTTCAGCCAGAGGCGGATTTCGATGCTCGTCAGCAACAAGGGCCACGTTGTCCGCCTCTAGACTTTTCTAGCGGGTCAATCGCCCGGGTGGTCTCGAATGAGAGCCATGACAAGCTGTTTTCCAGTTCTACTTTTCATCGTCGACGAATCGGGCCGCCTGACGTCACAGACACCTGTGACAGTGCTCACCGACCCTGCTCCCGACGAGCAGTATCTTCGCCTTCGGGAAATTTATCGCGCCTTCACCATTGCGCAAAAGGAGATATCGTTATGGCAGTTGCAGATCTGGTTAAAGAAACATCGATCGATCAGGCATTGGATACACTGCACAAAAAGGGTGTCCGTACCAAGTACGAGAACTTTATCGGTGGGAAGTGGGCGCCCCCGGTCAAAGGGAAATATTTCATCGACAAAAGTCCCATTAACGGCGAACCGCTAGCTGAAATTGCGCGTTCGACCGCTGAGGACATTGAGAAGGCACTCGATGCCGCGCACGCCGTCCGCGAGTCCTGGGGCCATACCTCACCCACCGCTCGTGCCGCCGTGCTCCAGAAGATCGCCGACATAATGGAAGAAAACCTCGAACTCTTGGCGCTGGCCGAAACTCTGGACAACGGCAAGCCGATTCGCGAGACTCGGGCTGCAGACGTTCCTCTAGCCATCGATCACTTCCGTTATTTCGCCAGCTGCATCCGGGCCGAAGAAGGGTCTGTGGGCGAGATTGACAACGACACCATCGCCTACCACTTCAAAGAGCCGCTGGGAGTCGTGGGGCAGATCATTCCGTGGAACTTTCCACTGCTGATGGCGGCCTGGAAGCTGGGACCGGCGGTCGGCGCGGGCAACTGCGTGATCCTTAAGCCGGCTTCTAACACTCCGCTCAGTGTCCTGGTGCTGATGCAACTGATCGGGGACATCGTGCCCGCTGGCGTCATCAACGTGGTTACCGGACCGGGTGGCGAGATTGGCAAGGCACTGGCGACCAATCCGCGCATCGCGAAGATCGGATTTACCGGCGAAACCACAACCGGCCGCCTCATTATGCAATACGCCTCGGAGCCTATCATTCCGCAGACACTAGAGTTGGGCGGGAAGTCGCCCAACATCTTCTTCGCGGACGTGATGGAGCGGGACGACGACTTCTTCGATAAGGCTCTGGAAGGCTTCGCTCTGTTTGCTTTCAACAAGGGCGAGGTCTGCACCTGTCCTTCTCGCGCTCTGATACAGGAGTCGATCTTCGACAAGTTCCTAGAGCGCGCGGTAGAGCGGGTAGCCAAGATCAAGGTAGGCAACCCTCTCGATCCCACCACCATGATGGGTGCGCAGGCATCGCACGACCAACTGGCCAAGATCCTGGAGTACATCAAGGTCGGGAAACAAGAAGGGGCGAAGTGTGTCACCGGCGGAGAGCAGGCTCATCTGGGTGGCGATCTGGAAAACGGCTACTACGTCAAGCCGACGGTATTCGTCGGTCACAACAAGATGCGCGTCTTCCAGGAGGAGATCTTCGGACCGGTGCTTTCAGTAACGAAGTTCAAGACTGTGGAAGAAGCCATCGAGATCGGCAACGACACGGTGTATGGCCTAGGAGCGGGAGTGTGGTCGCGCAACGGCACGACCGCCTATCGCGTGGGCCGAGAAATCAAAGCGGGCCGCGTGTGGACAAACTGCTATCACCTGTACCCAGCGGGTGCGGCGTTCGGCGGCTATAAGCAGTCTGGGTTCGGCCGTGAAACTCACAAACTCGCCCTCGGACATTATCAGCAGACCAAAAATCTGCTGGTCAGCTACAGCCCGAAGGCATTGGGATTCTTTTAAACGGCATCGGAGAGCGGGAATGCAGGGTGGATCAAGAGGTGTCTACCCTGCATTCTTTGTTCTTCGGGAGACTTATGACAGCGGGCATTGTTGCTACACCCGAAGCGGTTTCGCTGATCCGCCGATTGAAAGAACGTCATGGGCCTGTGCTGTTCCATCAAGCGGGCGGCTGTTGCGATGGCAGCGTGCCGTTGTGTCTGCGTCAGGATGAGTTTCGCGTCGGTTCCCGCGATGTCCTCTTCGGCATGATCGGCGACACTCCCTTTTACGTGGGAGCGGCGCAATTTGAGTATCTAAACAACGTGGAGCTGATTCTGGACGTCATCCCAGGAGATTTGGACAGCTTCTCTCTGGAAGCCGGAGAGGGTGTCCGTTTCATTAGTCGGACGTCTGGTATTTGCATTTAGTCGCCGATCCTCGCCACGCGAGCTTGTGAGCCTTCCTCGTCTCCGCGAACCAAGCCGATCTTGGTTAAGCTTGTAAAGCAGAGCGTCGCGATTTATGTCCAGGAGTTTGGCGGCGCGCGTCTGGTTGCCGTTGGCTTGTCACTTGGCTAGCTCTACCATGTGGTGCACACGCTTCCAGTGACGCGCCGCCCTCTGGGACATAAAGCTGCGGAATTAGTACGACCGTCGGGCGAGTCTGCCCGCCATTGCTCGGTGATGTTCTCTCGAACATGGTGCGTCCGTCCGCCTCACCCGCGAAAATGACGGATCAGTACTGCATGCAAATCCGCAACTGGTGATCGGCTTCGTCGATCGCCCGGATAGCGTCCACGCGGTGGCCGCCGAAGTCGTGGGCAGCCGCTTGCAGGTGTTCCTTGGCGCGCTGCAGGGAGTGGAGCGCGTCCTCGATTTCGGGGTGTCTGCCAAACGCCGGCGATGGAGAGGACAGCGCCAGCATCATTGCGATCAAGGCAAAGGAACTCAGTATTTTCTGCTTCACAATTCCTCCTAGATTTCTGTCCCAACGGAACAAGCTCGCTGGTGCAGTCAGCCTAATCGAACCCAAGTTCGTTACACAAGTTGCGTAGCGTGATCATTCTGGTACCGGCGCGACCGCGAGGAATCTAGACCAGAAGCGTTCCGCCATCTACGACGACGATCTGGCCAGTGCTGAATCCTTCGTGCATCAGAAAAACGTAGGCTCTAGCAATCTCGGATGCCTCACCCACGCGGCCCACTAGCAACGTCTTACCCACATTTTCGTACATGCCTTCGCGCTCTTGTTCCGGTATGTTCTGCCAAAGGTTCGTCCGCACTACACCTGGCGAAACCGCATTCACGCGGATGGGCGCGAGTTCGACCGCCAGCGCTCTCGTCAAGGCATCGACCGTGCCACAGACACTTGCGCCAAAAACCCATCCCTTGCGGGGACGCTGGCCGGCGATGCCTGTGGTTAACGTGATCGACCCGCCTGCCTTGATCTGCGGGCTCGCATATTTAACCGCCGCGAGCGCTGACCAATAGCGCAACTCAAAAGCGCCGCGCGCTTTTTTGAGATCCGCCGTAGCCAGTTCGTTTAATTGAAGTGTATCGCCGGCCGTGAACACAAGATGGTCGAAGCTCCCGAGCTTCTGAAAGAAAGCCTGAACTGCGTGCTCGTCCGTAAGGTCGAGCGCGTGGCCTTCTGCGCTTGGTCCGAGGCTCGCGACGGCCTGCTTGACGCGCTGCGCATATGACGAGTTCCCCACCGTGTTCAATAACCTGCTGAGCCACCGCCAAGCCAATGCCCGACGATCCTCCCAAAACCACAACTCGCTTGTGCCGCAAACTCGATTCAATCTCGTTGCTTCGCTCCTTCGGCGTCATTAAATGCCTCCGCTCCCTCTTGATGCGCGACTCGTCGCGCAGGTAACAGGATTTGTTTGAGTTTGTACGGACATTGCCTGAGCACTCGAGAAATCGAGATGCCGGCCGTGTCTTCGGGATGGATACGTGTACCGGAGAGAGCCAGCCCGCTTCGTTAGAGGAAAGTCAAAGGGGGCGGACAGGAGTGTCCGCCCCACATGGTCCTTATTGGTCCTCGGCCACGCTGGTCTGCGAACCTTCTTCGTCTCCGCGGATCAGGCCGAATTTCTTCAGCTTGTAACGGAGAGCATCGCGGCTGATGTCTAGAAGCTTGGCGGCGTGGGTCTGGTTGCCGTTGGCTTGGCGCATGGCGAGCTCGACCATGTGGTGCTCAACCTCTTCCAGTGACGTACCGCCTTCGGGGATATAAAGCCGTGGCAAGGTGCGGCCGTTGGGCAAGGTCTGTCCGCCATCGGTGGGTGAGGTTCGTTCAAAGACGGTGCGGCCGCCAGACTCGCCCACGGAAAACGGCAGATACACCGGCCGCAGAAACGGTTCGTCTTCGAGGATCATGCCGCGCTCGATGACGTTCTTCAGTTCGCGAACGTTGCCGGGCCAGTTGTGAGCGAGAATGAGACGGCGGGTCTCATCGGTAATTCCACGAATCGATTTCTTAAATCGGCGATTATAGCGCTCGATGAAAAAGTCGACTAGAGGAAGGATGTCTTCCTTTCGATCGCGCAGCGGGGGGATGAAGATCGCGATAATGGCTAGGCGGTAGTAAAGGTCTTGACGAAATTGGCCTTCACGCACCGCTTTTTCGAGATCGCGATTGGAGGCGGCGATCACGCGCACATCCACCTGCATATCGCGGATGCCGCCCACGCGGCGGATGACCTGGTCCTCGAGCACGCGCAGCAGCTTGGCTTGCAGCAAGGGAGAAAGCTCGCCAATCTCATCGAGAAACAGGGTGCCGCCGTCGGCGGCCTCGAATAGGCCTTTCTTCATCTGCTTGGCATCGGTGAACGCGCCCTTTTCGTGGCCGAAAAGTTCGGCCTCCATCAGCGTTTCCGGGATGGCTGAGCAGTTGATCGCCACGAAAGGTTTTTCGTGACGAGAGCTTTCGTAGTGAATGGCTTTTGCGATGAGGTCTTTGCCGGTGCCGCTCTCGCCCTGGATCAGGATGGTCGTGGCCTCGCTGGACGCAACCTTGCGCACAAAGTTCATGAGCTCGGTCATCTTGGACGAAACGCTGACCACGCTGCTGTAGCCAGCTTCACGGCGTACCTCGCCTCGCAGGCTCTGCACTTCGGCACGCAGACTGGTGGCTTCGAGCGCGTTCTTGATGGTGACGTGAAGTTCGTCGAAATCCACCGGCTTGCCGACGAAGTCGTACGCGCCCAGCTTGAGCGCGGCTTTGACATCGTCAAGTTGCGGATCGGCAGTGATCATGATCACGGCGCGAGCGTCGCCACTCTTCTTGAGTTGATCGAGGACTTCAATCCCGGTGAGGTCGGGCATGCGGACGTCGAGAAGGACGAGATCGGGAGATTCATGTTGCGCCAGTTTGAGCGCAGGTTCCCCGGCGTCGGCTTCGATTACGTGATAGCCCCACTCCTCGCACTTCTGGCGAAGCGACCAGCGCACCAAGCGCTCGTCGTCCACGATCATGATTTTCTGCGCAGGCACCCGTGTTTAATTTACTACGAAATCGAAGGAGCTTGCTTATTGCGCGATTGGGCTTCTTCGTATTGCTGAGGTAGCGGGCGGCTCGGGCTTTGGCTCCGCCGCCGGACGAGGCGTCCGGGCCTCCGTGAGTATTGCGCGCCTTTCCAATTGCGTCGTAAAACGAAATCTAGGAAGCGGCGATCTGTGGCGTTGGCATTTGAAATGGCAGCAGCACCTCGAAACGGCTTCCCTTTCCGACGACGCTGCTGACTTCGATGCGGCCATGATGATCTTCGACGATACGGTGGGCCAGAGAGAGGCCGAGACCCGTGCCATCGCCTTTCGTAGTGTAGAAAGGCCGGAAAATGTTGGGCAGGTTCTGAGGAGAGATGCCTCGACCGGTATCGCTGACCACGACGCTGGCGTAACCTTCCCTTGAACTGATTTCAACATTCACAGTCCCCGTCTTCTCCACGGCTTGAACCGCATTGAGCAGAAGATTCAGAAGAACCTGGTGGATCTGATCGCTGTCGTGCTCAACTTCAGGCAGATCGGGGGCCTGCTGCAGTTCGATTTTGATAGGTCTGGAAAGCACCTGCTGGCGAGCCAACATCACAGCGTGTTCGACCGTGGTGTTGAGATTGCTGCGGCGAACCTCGGGACGGCGAGGGCGCGCAGTTTCGAGCAGATCGGTCAAGGTGCGGCTGATGCGCGTGATCTCGAGGCGAACGTCTTTCACGACTGCCCGCGCTGGACTGGTTGCAGGCAGGTCGCGACCGACGATTTCGATGACTCCCGCGATTCCGGCCAGCGGGTTGCGAATCTCGTGGGCCAAGCCCGTAGCCAGTTCGCCGAGCGTCGCCAGATGCTCGGCGCGAGACATTTGGGTGCGATGCAGGCGCTCAATCTCCGCCCGGCTTTCGCGCAATTGTTGCATCATGTGATTGAAGTTGCGGCCAAGGTCGCCGATTTCGTCGTTGCGCTGGGCGAAGCTGACAGCAACATTCAAGTTGCCCTGGCTCACTTGCGCGATTTTCTCCTGCAGTTCGACCATGGGCCGCTGAATCACGTAGGCCAGCGCGACGATTAGCACGGCGCAAATGGCGACTGCTCCCGCGCCCGCGACGATCAGTACCGCGTGACGTTCTGGGTCGCGCAGAGATACGGTTGCGAGAATGAAGAGCAACAGCCCTGCCAGGAGTACGAACCCTACCGGCAAGATTGCCTTCAGCTGCCAATTGAACCCGACAGAACTCAAGCCAGGATCCTCCACCTGCGAGCGCAACCCAGACGTTGTGGGACTACTGACGCCCAATGAACGCAAAGGCTGTGGGGCCGCAGCAGACGTCTGAGTAGTCTCTGCAGGCGGCCCAACTGGCTTTGCCGCGGACTGAGAGCGGCTAGGCATAAGCGTGCATTCCGGGCAACAAGTACGTCACACCAAAGAAGGTAAACATCACAACCGCAAAGCCCAGGATGGCGAAGTACGCGGCGCGCCGGCCACGCCATCCGCGAGTGACGCGCATGTGCAAATATCCCGCGTACACCAGCCAGGTAATCGCAGCCCAGGTTTCTTTTGGATCCCAGCTCCAATAAGAACCCCAGGTGCGATTCGCCCAGTAGGCGCCCGCCGCGATCATCAGGGTGAGTAAGGGAAATGCGATCGCGATGGTTTTGTAAGTGATGCGGTCAAGTTCCTCGGCGCTGGGCAACATGCGTTCGAGGTCCTGACGCCGCCACAGTAATAAGAGGTAGAGCAACGAAACAAATATCCCGCCCACCAGGCCGGAAAGAATAAATGGGCTTGCAGCCAGACTGGTCGAGAACAAGCCGTCGGCATCGAGCGAGCCGTAACGTCCGTCACGTGCCCGCAACAAGAAGAACACCAGCGCCAGCACCTGCAGCAGGATGCTCACAAAGACAGCGCGGTTCGCGATGTCGATGAGGCTTTCCTTTCCCGACTTGCGCCAGGCCAGGTAGAGAACGAGTGGCGCTGCGACAGCCGCCAGCACCATCACCATCAGCCAGCCAAGATCGGGAATGACCACGAACAGGCGTACACCCCTGGACAGGAACATTTCTGACTTCTGTTCCGGGTTCCACGCGACCACGCTCAACCCACCCCATTTCTCGAAGCGAGTGAGTACGCCGAGGTAGGTGGCGATGCCAAATAAGCTGGTCGCGGCCAGGAAGGTCTCAGTTTTCATCTTGTCCTTGATGAGGAACATCATGGCCAGCGCGAAGCTGAGCGCACATGCGGCGTAGGCCAACATGGCTAATGTGACATGGACGTGCAGCCAAGTCGATTGCAGCGCCGGAACCAGAGGATGAACTTCGGTTCGCAGCAACTGCATGAGCACAACACCGACAATCGCGACCGGCATGGTGATGGTGCCGATGACCTTCACCCCGAATTTTTTCTCGGCGATCAAAGTCAGAACGGCCAGCGTCCACACAAAACTAAGCAGCATCTCATAGATGCTGGCAAACGGCGGATGTCCAGCTTCGTACCAGCGATGCGCTACCGCGCCGGTATTGGCGATGAGGCCGGCCCACGTGGCCAAAGAAGCGAAACGAATGTAAGAAGGAATGCCGGTGACTCCGAAACCCAGATAAAGGGTTCCTGCGCCCGCATAGAAAATGAGGGTAGCGTAGAGCAGGTTGGACTCGTTAAGCAGATTGCCGCTCTTCACGACGTTCAGGAATGCCATGAACAACAGGAAGGCGACGCCCAATCCCACCATTACGACCAGCGCTGTTCCGGTAGCCGCTGGTTGCTGTTCGGCTCTTGCAATTCGTGCCATAGACGCATCCTCCATTGGCCGGATTTATTTTCCGGCGAGTGAAGCAACAGACGCCTCAGCGCCTGCCTTCGATGAAACTTTCAGTTCTGATTCGATTTCTTCTACAAGCTTGCGAAAACGTTGCTCAAACGTATCTTTGTTTTTGTTTGCGGTTCCGCCAATCCAGAGCGCGAGTTGGCCACGCACATTGCGCACTGGCACAGCCCACACCCGCACATGGACGAAGTAAAAGACGAGGGCCAAGCCGAAACCCATGACCAGCACGCCCGCCCATACCGACCACTGGCCGGGCTCATGCGACACTTCCAGGCCGGTGAAGTAGGCCATCTGCAGATCTTTTGCGTCGAAGGTGTATGGCGAAGATGCGTTCTGCTCAAAGCCGGGAATCGCGGGCAGCCAGAAATTTACCGCCTGACCGGATTTCTTCGATTCGACCACAAGTTGAGCGGCTGGATTTTCGAGATCGCTGGAGCGAGCATAAATCTGACCATCGCGCACCACATAATCGGGAATGAACTGGCCGAGACGGACGCTGGTCTCCGAGTCTAAGGGCAAAGTTTCGCCCGGAGCGATGGCGATGTCCTTGACCACTTTTCCATCGCGGGAAGTAGCCGTCAGTACCAGGCTGTCGAGCTTTCCGGTCTTACCGTAGCTGGCTTGATAAAAGCGTACGCCGCGATAAATCAATGGATCGTTGACCACGATCTGCTTGTGCACGATCGCCTGGTCATTCTGCAGAATCGTGAGATCGGACCACCAGCGCTTGGGGGTGCCGTCGGCATAGTTCTCCTGACCGGCGCCGTCGCAGCGGATGGCAAAACCCAGGTTGCGTTGGCTGCCGTTCTGGGCCTGCACCTGGCTTGATTGTTGCCCGCGGCTCAGCGTGACAAACCCACGCCAGCCATAAAGCGCATCGACAATGCCTCCAAGAAAAATAAGGAGCAGACTCGCATGGACGATGTAGACCGACATCTCAGAAAAGCGGTGGCGCTCGCCGAATAAAGAAAAGCTGTTCTCGCGTACGATCCGCTCGGACCTGAAACCGGCCTTGTGGAAGATTCGTTCGGCGGCGCTCAATGCCGCTTCTTCATCCTTCACTGGAATCAGCGCATGATTGGGCAGCGCGTTTCGGAAGCTTTCGTCAGGACTCTTGTAAGGACGCGCATAGTAACGCCATGAGTTGGGGAAACGTTGAATCGATGCGGCAATAATGCTGAGGCTCACCAGGACTAACAACGTAACGAACCACCAGGCATGGAAAATATCAGTCAGTCCTACGCCGTCGAGCAGGCGAAGCACTTGCGGCGAATAAGCGCGTTGCATTTCATCAGCATCGGTCGCGGGACGCTGCAAAATCACCGTGCCCGCCGCCGAGACGACGACCACCAGAATGAGCAGGATGACTCCCGTCTTGATTGCAGCGAGGGTTTGCCAAATTTTCCGCACTATTTGCGGAACTGCGGAGTATGAGCTTGCAGTCATATGGTTCCTCTTCCCCAGGATGGTAAAAGCACGTTTCGCGCCATTGCCGAAAAATCGGCGAAGTTGCTGAGATTCCTGGCAATGGGGCACCCCGGTTTGCCTGCTGGAGCGTCGGGGTTTGAGCCAAATCACACAGCGGATTGGAGTTCTGCGGGAATTTGGCGCAGGCTGAGGGTGTCGGCATGGGTGTAGCCGAGCAATTTTGTCCCCAGCCATGAGAAGAGCATAATGAGGTCTCACGAGAACATCGGCATTGCTCCATGTGACACAAATCACAGCGATATCGGGCGAAAGTCACAGGACAAGCAGAGACTCGAAGTATCAGATCCGCGGATGCGGCGACTGGCGCATCCCGATGAAACTCGCATCGAGGAGTATTACTTGGGTCATTTCTAGCACGCCCCTGTGGGAGAAACCCCATCGTGATGAAGTTTTCAACAGCTGCAGCTTCCTATAGAGTGGAATTCGTTCTCCAACCGATTTTGTTGCAATCTGTTACAGGAACTGCTCCGAATCTACCAGGGCAGCGCATTAAGGCGAGAGGCGTGCACAGACGACTAAGGAGGCGGTGGTGGGAGTGGCATTGGAATCTTTCGAATCGAATCGCCGAAGCCCGCGCGGTCGAAGCGTCCTGGGCTGTTTCATCCTGGTGGTCATCCTTGCCGGCAGCGCTTTGGCTGCGAAACATCCCGTCCCGCTTGATCCCAAGGCGGATACTTCCACCTGCATCGCCTGCCACGAAGACAAGACCAAAGGCAAAGCGGTTCACTCCGCGATGGCCATGGGCTGCACTGCTTGCCACGAGATTCGCAACAGCCGGGATGCAACCTACGTCAAGCTGATTACCACGACGCCTTACGCACTATGCTTTACCTGCCACGCGGATAAAAATCCCGCGAACATAAAAGGTACAATTCATCCCCCGGCGGTGCGAGATTGCCTGAAGTGTCACGATCCGCATTCCTCGGACTATAAGGATCAGCTCTTGAAGGCCATGTCGGGGGATCAGAAAGAAAACCTGTGCTTGAGCTGCCATACCACTGGCATGAATGTGCCCGCGAACGGCAGCCGCCACGCTGCACTCGATATGGGGTGCGATACTTGCCACCTCACCCACAAAACGGGTGAGGTTGGCAAAGCCGAATTCGACTTCCACCTCACCAAGGCGTCGCCCGCGCTCTGCTTAGATTGCCACGATGCAAAAGACGCGAGCCTGCAAAAGGCGCATCAGAACCAGCCGTTCGACACAGCGGATTGCCTGACTTGTCACGATCCGCACCAGTCGGCTGCGCCGAAGCTGATGGCGAAATTCATGCATCCGCCTTTCGCCGATAAACAGTGTGATGTGTGCCACGCTCCAGCGAAGAACGGGAAAGTGGTGTTGACCCAGCCCGATGTCAAGACGCTGTGCGTGACTTGCCACGATGATAAGGCGAAGTTGATCGAAACCGCGAAGGTGCAGCATCCAGGAGCGGCGGGCGATTGCACCGACTGTCACAGTCCCCACGCCAGCCGGCAGCCGGGACTGCCCAAGACGAATGCTGTTGATATTTGTCTGGGCTGCCACAGCGATATTGCCGATCTGGCCAAGAAACCAGTGCATCACCAGCCTGCATTCGTGCAGGGCTGCGCCACCTGCCATGAGCCGCACGGCGGCAACAATGATCATCTGCTGCGGGCCCAGGGGAACTCGCTCTGCCTGGAGTGCCACGGAACAGACAACCCGCCGCAGAAGTTGGAATCCGAACATATGATCACCATCTTCAACGGCAAGGTGAAGCTACCGGAGGATTACTTCCAAAAGAACCAAGTAGTGATTCTGTCGCTGCGGTTTGGGCTGGGGCATCCAGTGCAAGGGCACCCGGTTTCCGATGTGATGGATCCAGCCGACATAACCAAAGTGAAGAAGCACCTGGCTTGTCTGAGCTGCCATCAGCCGCACTCTTCGACACAACCAGGGCTACTGGTGAAAGATCAGCAGAACAACATGGCGTTCTGCGATTCCTGTCACAAGAACAGAATCAACATGAGGGATACAACAACAGGAGATTAGATATGTTGACACTAACTTCCAGGTCGAAGCACAACCGCAGGGCGCTGGCAGCGCTGGCGATGCTACTGGTGCTGGGTTTACCAGCCTCTGTGTTCGCCGGCAAGAAGAAGAAGACCGCCGACGTCCCGCAGCCGACTGCCCCTGTCGGCAGCCCGGTTGATTATTCGAAGCTGGTTTGGCCCAATCCGCCTGCCATCGCGCGTGTTCGCTGGCTGGATTACTTCGCGGGCATGAAGATCGATTACACTCCGCCCCCAACCACCAAGCCAAAGCAAAGCTGGATGGATCGCGTGGCTGGCGCCAAGCAGGTGGATAACGTCGATAGGCTCAAGACTTTTCCCTGGCAGTTAATCAGGCCCTACGGGATTGCCATCGACTCGAAAGGTCTAGTGTATGTGGCCGATCAAAAAGTCGGAGCGGTCTTCATCTTTAATACTGAAACCCGCGACGCAACACTGATCAAGAACGGCGTCGATGCGCATTTTGGTTTGATCAACGGCGTCGCCATCGACGACGGCGACCGGCTCTTCGTCTCCGACGGCAAGATGCATCGGGTTCTCGTTTTCAACCCCAAACATCAGGTTGAGGGCCAGATCGATGAAGGCTTGGTGGATCCCGTGGGAATGGCAGTCGATAACGAAAATCGGTTTCTTTATGTCGTCGATGAGCAGCAAGACCTCGTCCTCGTCTACGATGCAGACAGCCTCAAATTGCTGCGCCACATTGGAACCCCGGGCAAGAAGCACATGCTCACCACGCCGGGCGACTTCGGCGGAGCCTCGAATGTCGCGCTCGACGCGGACGGTAACGTGTATGTCACCGACACCATGAACAATCGCGTGGAAATCTTCGATGCCGACGGAAAGTTCATCAGCGAGTTCGGCAAGCATGGCGATGGTCCGGGATACTTCGCCCGCCCCAAGGGCATCGCGGTGGATTGCGATGGGCACATCTGGGTGGCCGATCAGTATCAGGATCGCGTGGAGGTGTTCAACCGCGATGGCCAACTGCTGACTTACATCGGCGACGTGCACGCCAGCGGTCTTGGCCAGTTCAAAGCGCTGGTTGGCATTGCTATCGACAAGCAGAATCGTGTATTTACCACCGAGCAATATCCCGGACGCATGCAGATGTTTCGCTATGTAACGGACGCCGAGGCGGCCGCGGAGAAGACGAAGCGAGAGGAAGATCTAAAGAAGGCGGCGGATGCGCGCAGAGGGGTAGCCTCGAACAGCGCACCGCAGCCGGCTGCGACCCCTGTAACCAAGCCCTAAGCGGCGGCAACACGAAGCCAAGGTCGAATTCGTCAAAATCAGTTCTTTAGCGGAAGTCCCGGAACAAAACACTCGATGAACCCGCTCATGATTAGGCCAACGCTGCTTGGTCTTGCCGGCGCGTTAATAATCGCGGTGCGCTGGTTTCAGCTACGGCGGAGCGTTCCCCACTGGACGCTGGCGCCGGCAGTTCTATGCGTTGCCTATGTCTTCTTCCGCGCCTGGCTCTTCGGACGGCAATCCGCAGGCTCCTGGTACACCTTTGATCTGTACACCCTTTACGCCGACCTAAGTTTCGGCTTCAATCCCAGCCTGTGGTGCAACCGGTGGGTGGAGCGCTCCGGTTTGTATCCGATGGTCAGCGTGGTCTACGAAAGCCTGGTGCTGGCGATTGCCGCCACCTACGCGCTCTCGCTTGGACGGCGCGGCCAACCCGTCCGTGTTCTCGCGGTGATGGCGCTGGCCGGAATCGTCGGCATTCAAGCCTACAAGTTGCTTCCCGCCTGTGGGCCGGTTTACCTTCTTGGCTCGGAGTGCTTCACCGGCGAGGTTCCCGCAAGTTGCGCCACGGTGACGGCTGCCGATCTGCGCCCGGTGGGCCTGAATCCATCGTTTCCACGCAATGCGATGCCCTCGCTACACGTGGCCTGGGCTTTCCTTGTCTATTGCGTCTGGCGTGCATCGCGCTGGCACTGGCTGGCGCTGGTTTACCTGATCTTGACCGTACTGGCGACGCTGGCTGGCGGCGAACATTACTTAGTGGATCTGGTGGCAGCCGTTCCGTTTGCGCTGGGCATGTGGGCCCTCTGTTGTCCGCGGGAATGGAGTCCGCAGCGCGTGCTGACGATTGTAGGCAGCGTCTTAGAGCTTCTGCTTTGGATTGCCATCATCCGCTTCTCCCCTGAACTGCTATGGTCTTCCATCCTTCTTCCATGGCTGCTTTCTGCCTTGCTGGTAGGCGGTTCGATCTACGCCTTTGCGCGCCTTGGCAAGACTGCCTGACGCTCGCCAGAGCTGAGCCATTTTGTCCCAAGAAATGAAATTTCAGGGTTCTAGCTCCGCTTTGAACTGTTCAAAAACGCAACAGTGCAGTGCTTGCACCCATGGGTCATTTCACCAATCCCACTGTGGGAGAAACCCCATTCCTGGAAGGGCTATGCCGTTGGTAAGCTATTGCCCCCGCGACGGATATTTAGTAAGTCTATGCCCTGCAAATACTTACTAGAAATGGCAAGGAAAATACCCGCGCCAAATCATGCGGCGGTCCTCGTGCAATGTAGCTATCGGAGGTTCAAGTGAATCTCGCGAGTTCAGTAACAGTTATAGAAGTGAAGGCTACAAGGTTTCATCATAAATTCCTTAAGGAGAATGTATGAAAAAGACTCTGACAATCGTGTTCATGATCTTAGCCGTGGCGTCATTCGCCGCCGCTCAGGTCAATGTGGGCGCGGCGACGCAAGACGTCCTCGGCGCCCACCTGAATTACGGCCGCGGTTGCGCCGCCTGCCACGCACCGCATAGCGGCGCATGGGGCAACGGCGCCAACAAGTCCGGTGACACCGTTTCTGGTCAGGCCATTTTGTGGGGCCAGGACACCGGCAATTTGTATGGACAGACCATCACCACTGCTGGAGGCCGGGTCGAAGTTCTGCCGACAGCAGCCGAGTTCGTAGCTGACACGCAACCTGATGTGAACGGCCTTTTGACCTGCCTTAGCTGCCATGACGGCAACTGGGCCGAAGGCGCCATGATGCAGAACAAAGTGTATGAGACGCTGCCACCCACCTACGGAAAGTACAACAACATTCCGACCTTGCTGGGCAACGACGGCGACGGCGCTGGCAACTACATCGCCAACCACCCGGTGGGCTTGAATGCTACCGTTGCGTGCGGCGGTCAGTGGAATTGGGATTGCACCGAGACCAACGGTACGATCGTGATGAACGGCCCCAACTCCTCCGTGTTCCAGAAAAATTACGGCTTCTTCGTGAACCTCAGCGCATACAATAACACCGCTGTGGTGACCTGCACGAGCTGCCACAACCAGCACGTCATGAATACGGTCAAGGTCACGGCTGCGAAGAGCGGATTGCCGCCTAACTATTATGCGACAATGTTCTTCCTGGTCGGCCCCTACAACCCGGCGAGCGGCACCGCAGGTTCCAACCAGACGGCGCAATTCTGCCGTCAATGCCACGGTGGAGAGGCTAACGAGTCGAACGGTCAACCACAGATCGGCACGACCTTCTAAGCTGCTATTCTGTACCACAAGGGGGAGAGAAAAAACTCTCCCCTATTTTTATGAGTGAGGATGGCATCATGAAAGCCCAATTATTAATCTGCACCCTGCTGCTGACGACTCTGGTTCTGGTGGCGCTGGCGCCAGTGACGACGATGGCCCAACAAATGGCCGTCTCACACACGCCGACTCAAGCAGTGAAGCAGCAATCGGTTCAGCTCACGGACAAGCCTGTGGCTCGTGTAAACGGGACAGTATTGACCGATCGGGACCTGCAGCGCGAGATTTACACTTTGTTCCCGTACGCGGCCCAGCACAACGGCCAGGTTCCTCCCGAGTTAGTGCCCCAGATCCGCCAGGGCGCGCTGAAAATGATTGTGTTCGAAGAACTGCTTTACCAGGAAGCGCTGCGGCGGCAGATAACGGTGCCCCCGGCGAAGCTGCAAAAAGCGGAAGCCGACTTCAAGAGTCAGTTCAGCACTCCGACTGAGTACCAACAATTTCTGAAGCAGGAGTTTCAGGGATCCGAGAAGGCGCTGGACATTAAGATCCGGCGTTCCCTACTGATTGACGCCATGCTGAAAACGGAAGTGGACAGCAAGTCGACTGTTTCCGTGGCCGAGGCCAAGGCTTACTACGACCAGAACCCGGCGCGTTTCCAGTATCCCGAAGCCTTTGCCATTCAGACCATCTCCTTCCTGCCCCCAGATAAACCTACGCCGGAGAATTTGAAAGAACTGCGCAAGCGTGCTGAGGATGGGCTGAAGCAAGCCAAAGCAACCACAAATTATGAGCAATTCGGGATGTTGGCGGAGAAGATTTCGGAAGACGACTACCGAGTGATGATGGGAAACCACAAGGCCGTGCCTCGCGAGAAACTGGCGCCCCAGGTGGTGCAAGCGCTCTTGACCATGAAAGACGGCGAGGTCAGCGGAATCATCCAGATGGATCAGGCATTCACTATTATCCGGTTGAACCAGCACATCCTGGCGGGAAAGACGAAGTTCGAAGATGTGAAAGTCTCGCTGCAGAAGGAACTGCAACAGAAAAAAGTCGAACAAGTACGCGCGGCACTTGACCAGCGGCTGCGCAAGAACGCCAAAGTCGAGGAGTTGTAGAGACACGTTGTAGCCCTGACATCCCGCCGGCTAATGGAGGCCGGGGTGCTCCCGGCGGGACGGGTGAGGACGCCCGTTTCTCCATTGAATCCGCTGCCCCGGCAATCCATGCGCCAAATGCCTTATTAAGCTTGTTTTGGCTGGGTTATATGGCCCAGAAACCGCCTTCCTGACACGGCTGCAGCCTCCTTTATCTCCTTTATTATAAACTACTTAACTGGAATGCCGTTTTGGTCGGGGACGTGCCTTTCCTGAAGTAGACATGGCTGGCGCCCCTTGCAATCGCGCCGTTGTGGGAAGCCAGGAGAGACCTAAGAGTGGAGCTGCTGTTCGAGACAGCAGGAAGCTGGTATCAGGTGGCGGGCATTCTACGAAATTCGGGTCTTGCGCTGTTGGGACTGCTCCTGCTGGCGTTGCCGGCCGTGGGACAACTCAACTTCGGCGACTTCAGCACGAACCTGAACGGTACGCTGTCCGGAGGCTACACCGGAACGTATGGAAACCAGATCTCCTCCGATCACAGCCTGTCCTTGGGCGGCACAGGAACGTTCAGCGGTTTCTACTACAATCCCAACTTTTTGTCCTTCGCCATTTCGCCTTACCTGAATCAGGCGCGGGACAACTCGTCGTATCAATCCCTTTCCAATGCCAGCGGAGTCACAGCGTCTACAACGATTTTTGGCGGCAGCCATTTTCCCGGATCCATCAATTACGCCAAGGCGTACAACAGCGAAGGTAATTTCGCGATCCCGGGAGTGGCCAACTACACCACCCATGGCGACAGCGAAACCTTCGGCGTCAACTGGGCAGAATTAGTGCCCGGCCTGCCCACCCTTTCCGCCAACTTCCAGATGGGGAACAGCCAGTATTCAATCTACGGTTCGAACGATAACGGGACGACGGACAACCATTCGTTCACTCTTCACTCCTCATACACGCTGGCGGGATTCAACCTGGGCGCCTACTTCGGGGATGGCGCCGGGCACGCCGATATTCCGCAGATTCTTCAGAACTCGACCGAGGAGGACACCAGTTCGAGCAGCCGTGACTACGGATTTAACGTGGGACATGCGCTTCCGCTTCACGGGCAATTCGCCAGCAGCGCCAGCAGTTCCGAGTTCAGTTCTGACTTTGCCGGGGGTAGCGATAGCGGCACAGTTGATACCTACACTGCGTCGGCGATCTTTCAACCGACCCAGAAGTTCCATTTTTCGTTCAGCACCGATTATTCCAACAATCTTTCGGGCAGCCTGTACGAGGCGATCGCGGGTGCCGGAGGTGTAGCCCCGCCGATAAATCTGGGGGAGGGAACACATTCCCTGGATATGTTGGCCAATGCCAGTTACTCGGTCATGGCAAATATGCAAGCGCAGACTTTCGCTGACCACCGTGAACAATACTATCTGGGCGAGAACTTCTCAGCCAGTTCCTACGGCGGTGGCGTGAGCTACTGGAGGATGCTTTTCGGCGGTAGTTTTAACGGTGCCCTGAGCCTTAGCGACAACACCGCCAGCAATACGAACCAGAACTCGCTCGGGATTAATAGCACAGTCAATTACAGCCGCCACTTCGGCGGGTGGGTCGCGGGAGGGTCTTTCAGCTATGCCCAGAATGTGCAGAGTGCATTGATCAGCTATACGACCTCTTCTTACAGCTACGGAGGGAGCTTGAGGCGCCGCTGGGGAAGGTTTGGGTGGAGCGGGGGCGCCGGCGTAACCAAGACACTCCTGACCGAGCAGGCGGGAACGGCGAACACCAGCGAGAGTTTCAACACTTCCGTTTTCTATTCGCACTGGCTCACGGCGAATGGCAGCTACTCGAAATCGAGCGGAAACGCAATCGAGACCGGATTAGGGTTAATCCAAAATCCAATACCGCAGCCCATCATTCCAAGCGACGATCTCATTCTTTTTGGGGGAAAGAGTTATTCGTTTGGCCTGAGCAGCAGTCCGGTGCGCCGACTGACGCTGGGACTCAGCTACTCCAAGTCGAACAGCAACAGCACGCTGCAAGGGACAATGTCCACGAACGACAGCAAGATGCTCAACGCAATCGTGCAGTATCAGTTCCGCAAGATGTACTTCACGGGCGGCTACAGCAATCTGGTGCAGGGCTTCAGCGCGTCGGGATTGCCGGCGGCGAACGTGTCATCGTTTTATCTAGGGGTGAGCCGGTGGTTCAACTTCTTCTAGCGTGTCGCGACCGTGGCAAGCGAGTATAAGATTGGGAACATATGGGGAAACGGATGCGGGACGCGGGCAAGCTGACTTCAGTCTTCCTTCTGCTACTGGCTCTGCTGCTTCTCCCGATTACGGCCTGGACGTCGCGGCCAAAACCGAAGGCTGACGAGGCCGGGCCTCCGGAACTTGAGCTCGAGGGAGGCCGCAAGCTGATCTACGAGCGCAGCTTCGGTTCTGAACGCGAGGTGAGGCCAAAACGCGGCTTCTGGCGCCGCATGGTGGACGTCATCGCCGGTGAGCCCGAGTTCAAGAATCTAATCCGACCCTACAGCATTGCCACCGATTCCCACGGGCGCATCATCGTCACCGACCCTGGCGCTGGCGGCGTTCACATCTTCGATTTCGCGCAGCAGAAGTACAAGTTTATCGAGCGCCAGGACAAAACGAAGAATCCCATGACGTCGCCGCAATGTGTTGCGGTCGATGCCCAGGACAACATCTACGTAACCGATTCGGAATCTGGCAAGGTCTTCGTTTTCAACTCCGGCGGAAAGTATGAGCGGGCGATCGGCAGCTTAAGAGGCGGTGAGGGCTATTTCAAGCGTCCGACCGGAATCGCCGTAGACTCCGCCACCCAACGGATCTACGTGGCCGACACGCTTCGCGACCAAATCTTCATGATGGATATGCAGGGCAACATCCTGCAGACGATCGGAAAACGGGGGGGCGGCGATCTGGAATTCAATTTTCCCACCGAGTTGCGACTAGACGGCCGGGATCTGATCGTCGTAGACGCGATGAATTTCCGCGTCCAGGTGCTGGGACGGGATGGATCCTTCCGCTACGCCATCGGAAAGCTCGGCGACAGCAGTGGAGACATCTTCCGCCCCAAAGGGATTGGCGTCGACTCCGAGGGCGATCTCTACATTGTGGACGGCCTGTGGGGAGTGGTCCAGGTATTCGATCGCCAGGGCGACCTCCTCTATTACTTCGGCGGAAGAGGCACGCACGCTGGAGAGTTCCAGTTGCCCACGGGATTATTCATCGACCACGACGACCGAATTTTCGTGGTGGATTCCTACAACCGTCGCATCCAGATCTTTCATTATTTCGGCCAGAAGAAAACGGCCAAGGAAGGAATGTAGTGAGGGCAAAGTTCTTACTTGCGTGCCTGATGGTCATGCTAACCGGACAAACCCTCCTGGCCCAGTTCACCGGCGACGTAATCGGCATGCATGACCTGGGCCGGGGAAGTAAATCGCCCATCACCGGCGCTCGCCCGGATTTCTGCATGTATTGTCACGAACCGCACTCCGGTCTCGGAGGCCGACTGCCGCTGTGGAATCAAAAGCTCACGGTCCAGAGCTACAGCTTGTACACCAGCGATACCGAGAAAAACCGGGGAACGCAGCCGTTGCTGGGAGCCGACAGCAATCTGTGTCTCTCCTGTCACGACGGAACAGTTGCGCCTGGAACGACCGTGGTGTTCGGCCAAGTCACCATGCAAGGATCGATGTACACCTACGATATATTTGGCAGCAATCTGCAGCCGTCGCACCCTTTCTCTTTGGCTCTACCCATAAAAGACAATATTGATCTGATTGCATCGTTAGCCTCAAAAGGCGTAACCGCAGACCCAACCGGGGCGATCCGCCTTATCAATGGCAATATTGAGTGCACCTCGTGTCATAACGCACATGTGCAGGCAAAGGATTTGATCTCGCAGAATTTCCTGGTCCGCGACAGTTCGCGGGGTCAGATGTGCCTGGCCTGCCACGACCCAACCCGGCAAATGGCCGGCAAAGTGAACCCCTTGTTCAATTGGGCAACGAGCGCCCACGCCCTGGTGCAGAACAAACTTACTCCTCAGGCGAACTTGGGAAGTTACACGACGGTGGCGCAGGACGCATGCATTTCCTGCCACGCCCCGCACAATGCCCAGGGACCGGCGCGGCTGCTTCGCGGACCCAACGAGCAGGATTGCATTGCCTGCCACAACGGCGGATCGAATATTATTCCCGCGCCGCCCAGCGTCTTTGCTGAGTACGCCGCTCCCAAGGTCGGGCATCCATTCCCCACAACGACCAATCCGCATGATGCCGCCGAGAGCACGTTGCTCAACAACAATCGGCATGCAACCTGCGTCGATTGCCATAACGGTCATGGGTCGGCGCAAGTGGGAACGTTTCCCTCGCCTCCTCTAATCCGTGTTTCTCAGAGGAGTGTTACCGGAATCAGCGCCACCGACGGGATCACCGTGGTTAACCCAGCCGTCAATCAATATGAGAACTGCTTCCGGTGCCACGGAAGCAGCGCCGGAAAGGCAGTGCGGCCGATGTACGGATATCTCCCCGTGCGGGCGGCTTCCGCAGGCGACCCCTTGAACATCGTTCCGCAATTCAGTCTGAACTCCCCCTCGAGCCATCCCGTTACCCATGTCAGCAATAGTCCCCTGCCCCAGCCCAGCCTGCTCAGTAACATGTTGAACCTCGATGGCATGACTCAGGGGCGCGCCATGGGAACCCAGATTTTCTGCACCGACTGCCACAACAGCGACGACAATCGCGAGTTCGGAGGCGTCGGCCCAAATGGTCCGCATGGCTCCAAGTGGACTCATATTCTGGAGCGCCGGTACGAATTCAACCAGACCCTGGGACCAGGGCAGTTGATCACGAATCTATTTCGGAATCCCGATCTCAGCGTGAATGGTCCTTACGCGATGTGCGGCAAGTGCCACAACCTGAGCAACATCATGACGAATGCCAGCTTCAAGCAGCACCAGAGCCATATCAACAATGGTTTCAGCTGTTCGGTTTGTCACACCGCCCACGGGATGGGCGGTACCAACCCGAATATTAGTGGCCAGCGGCTGGTGAATTTTGACGTCAACGTGGTTGGGCAAAATGGAGGCACCCCTATCGCCTACAACCGCGCGACGAATACCTGCGCGCTGGTATGCCATGAGGTCGCGCACAACCAGAACGGCTCGGTTGCGGCTTCGAGCTCGAGTGTTGGTGGACACGTCGGGAAAAAGTGAGGGCATGAAAGTGGCCACGGCAACCGCGATCGAGAGCAGTATCGAAAAACCTGCCGACGTTCTCTCCAAACTGGTCTATCCCGTGGCGCTGTTGGCTTCTTTGTCGATCTGGCTGCTCGCGTTGCGTGCGCCTCTGTGGTTGGACGAGACTCTTGCCTACTGGCAGGTCAGCGGCGGCTTCTGGAAGATCTGGAGCCGCTCGGCGTTAATGCCTTCTTCGATCGGATATCTCTACACTCTATGGGCCGCCAAATCGATTCTGGGCAGCCAGGAAATCGCGCTCAAGATTCCATCCACGTTAGCGATGCTGGGCGCTGTCTACTTTCTGTTTCTGGCCGCGCGCGAGCTATTCGATACGGAAATTGCGTTCATCACATGTGTCTTTTTTTCTCTGGAACCGAACGTGGTGTTTGCCGCAACCGATGCGCGGCCATACGCGTTTGCTTTGCTCGCAACGAACCTGGCAATTTTTCTCTTCATCCGCTGGATGGCTCAACACCAGATGCGTCAAGCGATCCTGTTCGGCGCCGCGGCGGCGGGGATTCTCTACTTTCATTACCTCTTCGGCGCCATCCTGCCTGCGTTTGCGATTTACTATCTGGCGATGCGAGGGCGCTCGATCAAGCGCTCGCTTAAAGAAGATGTGCGGCAACTTGCGGCGGTTTTAACTTCATTTACGCTGCTCTCCCTTCCACTGGTTTACCGAGTCGTGGTTCTGTATCACACGAGGGAGACGCACGTAGTTCAGGAGTTGCCTCCGAAGTGGATCGCGCTCAACACGCTCGTACCCATACAGACGCTGATTGGCTTTGTGGCGACGGTCTTTCTCGCGGCTCTGGTTCGGAAAGTAAAGCTGCCGGGACGCGACTGCTTCCCGGCAATTCTTCTTTGCCCACTCCTTGCCTTGGTTCCGGCTGGCGTCCTCTACGGACTCAGCGCCGCCACGCCGTTGCATCTGGTCATCCCACGTTATTTTCTGGTGGTTGCGCCCGGCAGCGCGCTGACCTGGGGCCTGCTGACCAGTCGCATCGACTCCCGCTTGTTGCGGCAGATTTTCTGCGTGGGTTTGGTGGCAGTCACGGTGTTCGAATGCTACAGCTCGCCAGATTCTCGCAAGACCGCAATCAATTTCAGGGACGTGCATGAGTTTGTAAATGCGAATGTTGCCGAGGATCAGCCGCCCGTTCTGGTTTGCAGCACATTCATAGAAGCCGACTTCGAGCCGCTGCCCACCGACCGCAGCAGTGAAAATGCGTTGAATGCGCAAGTGACCTATTACCCGATCAACGCCCCGGTAGTTTTTCTTCCTATGTCTTTGAACGATGAGGCAATGCGGATCGGCAAGCAGACCGTCCTAACGGCTCTACATCGTCATCAGCGATTCCTCGTGATCGCCGCGCCCACGTCCTATCCGACCGTAGAGTGGCTGGCCAACTACTCGAGCGGGGCGTTAACGGCGCAAGTAATGGAAACCTTCGACCACGGCGTTATGGTGGTCGAGTTCCGACCTGTCGCAGGAAGTGAGTAACGTCCCTTGAAAGACGCCGCTATTTGTCTGCCGCATGCGTTATTGCGAACCGTCGTAAAGATTCAGATGGTTCCGTTCCAGGAAGTCCAGTTTTTCCTGCAAGTGAGTGTCTTTAGGACCGGGATAGATTTGGAAATTGGTTAGAGCATCGCATTCGTCGATGTCATGGCGGGCCAGGTAACATTGCCGCCAAGCGCGTTTGACGTAGCCAAAATACACCAACTCTCGAGCGTCTTTGCGGTTTAGAGGCCGTGCGCTGAGCAAGGAGAACACCAGCAAAATCAGAACCAGAGAAACGCGTAAGTTTCGACCCTTATTCGACAAAGCATACAGGTACGAACCAAAAAAGCCGAGAACCACGTACGGTGTGTATCGCGAAGCCCCAGCGCCAGCGAGTCCCAGGCACATCCGTCCATATGCAGTATTGAGACAAAATACTACGCAGTAAGCCAGTAGCGCGGCGATGGCGGCATCGCGCGCCCACGTATCCGACTTTCGGGCCAACAATCTCTTGACCGTAACTGCAAGCCCTACCAACACCAACATCCAAGCGATCGACCCGGCCAAAGTTGCAAAGATCAGGCTCAGGATTCTGAGACCGGCGGCACTGGCGAACATGAGGGCTGCAAACCAGGCGTACACGAGGGGATTCTTCGGTGTGGGTGAGAAACAATCGACGGCCGACTGAAACTTGTAACCGACAAAAAACGATGCGAGTGAGGCAATCGAGACCGTCAGGGCCAGGGCGCTAGCCCACTGATACTTGGGCGCCAAATGCCGGGTGTTTGCATAGTAATCGAGCGCAAGCAACACCGGCGTCACCAAGCCCATGAAGATTCCGAAGCCGGTATAAATCAACAAGAAATTCACGAACAAAACGCAAACGTATTTCCATCGATAAGGTCGGACCAACCAGCAAAAGCAATAAAGAATTGTCAGAAGGGACGGCAAGGAGCCATGCGCAAAATTGGGTGTCACTACCAGCGTTTCATACTGCACGGGTGTGAGAAACAGCAAAGGAATTATGACATCGCTGTAACCGACGGCTCCGTAGAGACGCACCTTGAGAAGCAGAGCCAGTACGGCCGCACTGAAGATAATGGCGCCAACGATGAATGCTTCATCACGGCCATTCCAGTGAATCGAAGGATCGATTAGCTTCTGCAGCAGTGCGCCGAGGCCCTGCCGGTGCGGCGCGTGCTCCCAGCGAAACATCTCCCAAACAGAATGGTGTTGGAACAGCGTAGCGTCGTCAAAGTCCCATTGGTCCCAAAACAAAATATTCACGGCATAGTGTGAGATCAGAGTGAAAAACCGCACGCCCAGGAGAAGATACGTGGCTGAAACTAGAAGATGGGGCAAATACCGTTTCACGCCATGGTGATCTGCCTGATGGAGGATGTTTTGGTTCGCGATTTGCACGTTAGCCTTTGTGTTGCAAACGAGTACAGAGATCCTTCGCGATGCTCAGGACGACAGCATGAAGCTACGGACGGCGCACGAATACCACCGCTAGCGAATCCTGGAAAATCAAGCTGAAGCGCGGGTCCGACAGCAACACGCTGGCCAGCGGAACTTTTTTCGAGAGCAGCACGACTTTCGCCTCATTGAGATAAGGGTCGTCCACATACGATGCGTCGCCCTGCTGTGTCTTGAAGAAGAGAGTATCCAGTTCGTCCCCGTAAAGATCGGTGCGGCCATCAATCGCAACCGGATAGTCGGGCATATACCAGGTGAGAAATCCGCCCCAGTCGAAGGTGTTGTAGAGCGGGCCCGGCTGCGGGTTCTGGCGAAGAAAGTTGACAGCCTTCACGGGAAACACGCTGCTCATGGCAGCGTCCAGACTGCGGGTGTTGAAGTCCACGTTGCGGGCGACCAGAAACAAGAGCACAGCCAAGGCTGCGGCTAGCGCGGCTTTCTGTGAAAGAGTCTCGCTCGGTTCGGGTTCAATTTCTGCTCCCCATGAGTCTGCGATGCAGGCTGCTGCCGCCATGCAGAGAAACCAGGAATCGCGCATGGTGCGGAACGCGACCACGCTAGCGACAGTCAGCAGCGCCAGCTTAAAAAGATCGACGCGCTTCTGGCGTCCTAGAGTGAAAAACGCAGCGCCCGCGAGCAACAGCTCCACATAATGGCTGACCGCGCGAAAGTTGAGCGCCTGGAATTCGCGAATGAAGGTGTAAGGAAATGTCGAACTCGCGTAGGCGAAGACTATTGCATAGAGGTGATAGGAGTACGGTCCGATGCACGTAGCCGCCACGCAAGCAACGAAGATGAGAACCAGTTTGCGGGCGGGCAGTGTTGAGGGCTGCGCAAAATCCGGGACGACGCCAAGATGCGCAGCGATTTGTAGCAACAGATGCACTCCGGTAAACAGGCCAACCACGAAGATGCCGTAAACAAACTGAATATGGCAGTTCGCCCAGATTAGAAACACTAGCGGCAACCAGTAGAGAAGCTTCGTGCGGCCGGTCCGCTGAGCTTCGAGAAGCAAAGTGGTCGTCACCGCGAACAGGATCATCGAGAGAAAAACCGGCCGTGGCATCAGGCTGAATAGGAACGCCGAGCAGGTGACTGTGGCTAAAATGCAGGCGATCCAAAACTTTCCTGAAAGCCTGCGGACCATCCAATACACGGCATACGCCACGGCGAGCGTTAGCAGCGTGCCGAACACTCCGACGCCCACCAACCCGAACCAGGCGTAGGCGCGAGACAGCAGCACCTCGTAACCCCAACTGTAAGCCGCCCAGGGGCGATCGGCCGCAGTGCGCGAAAGAATGCCGGTGTGAGGAAACGAATGATGCTCAACGATCCAGTCGCCTACTTTCAAATGCCACCAGACGTCCAGATCGAGCACGGAGAACTTCAAGAGCAGAGCGCGGGCCGCCACGGCGGTGAGCAACCCGGCCAACACCAGCATCTGTAGCGGCCGTCGCTGTAGTAGTCCGCTCAGTTCCTGACGAACGCCAACCTTGCGGCTCGCAGTGACCGTCATTGCACTGTCAAGCCTACAGTAGATATCGTTACCGGGTTAGGCTGCGCTGACGTCGTCCCTTGAACCTGTATGTTGTAAGTCCCAAGGACCGGATTAGTGGAACCCGAATTCGAGCCTGTTCTGCCGCAAGCATTCAGCAGAATCAGGACTACAAACAGCACAGCCAGCCACAGCCAACGGCGCTGTTTATTTCGTCGTCCGGATCCGACAAACAAAATACCCGCCAGGGGCAAGAAGGCAAAATAGAGTTGCAGACGCATCCCGTTTGGTGTTTCCAGCAGAGCTGCACCAGAGGGTACGGTCACGGTCAGCGTAAACGGCACGGCCAAAGGCCCGGGTGTAATCGTAGAAGGTGAGAAACTACAGGTGCCGCCTACTGGCATCGTGTTCTGCAGGCAGTCGAGCTTGATCGGGTATCTCGGATCGCCCGTATTTGCGTTCAACAGAAGAGAATATTTCGCCGTGCCTCCCGGAGACGCGGATTGAGGCGAAGGTTCGGCCGCGGATGGCTCGGTGACGATCAGCACCGAGGCGGTACCGAAGGCGGTCGAGTCTGCCTGCGAAATTGCCTTGATGGTGACGGTTGCCGGCGACGGTACAGCGCTCGGCGCTGAGTAGACGCCCGAAGCGGAAACGGTTCCAAATGTCGCGTTGCCGCCCGCCACTCCATCCACCTGCCAGTTCACGGCGGTGTTGGTTGTCCCGGTAACACTTGCGCTAAAGGTTTGCGTGGTGCCGGTGTAAACATCGCCGACAAGCGGGTTGGAACCTACCGCGACTTTTACAGCCCCGCCACCTGCGACAATCGTAGCCTGGGCCGAGCCTGATGTCGTGCCATCCGCACTCGAGATTGCGGTGACCGTCACCGTGGGCGGCGTCGGGATCGCTGCGGGGGCTTGGAATAGCCCGGTCGTCGAGATGGTTCCGGCTGTCGCGTTGCCGCCCACCACTCCATTCACCTGCCAGGTCACGGACGTATTGCTCGTCCCGGTGACAGCGGCCGCGAACTGTTGCTGACCGTTGATTGCTACATTGACTGGATTCGGCGTGACCGTGACAAAGATGGTGGGAACTAATGCGCGGATGCGCGCGTTGTCCGTGTCCGCGACCCACAGGTTCCCCGCAGCGTCACCAAACAAACTTGAGGGTGAGTTCAGTTGCGCGCTGGTGGACTGACTACCATCGCCGGAGAAACCCGCGCCCGCAGTGTTGTTTCCGGCTACGGTTTGAATGAACCCAGAGGCAGATACGACCTCGCGAATCACAGCGTTCTCTGTGTCGGCGATGAAAATATCTTCGGAGCTGTCGACGAACAGGCCATAAGGAGTATCCAGCAGAGCACTGGTGGCAGCCGCGCCATCGCCCGCGTAGCCGCGTCCGCCGGTCCCGGCGACGGTGGCAATGAGGCCGGTCGAGGCTGTAACCTCGCGAACGCGAAAGTCGAATGTATCTGCGATGAAGATGTTTTCTGCAACGTCGATGAATACGCCGGCAGGGGAGTTCAACTGCGCGCTGGTGGCGATTCCGCCATCACCGCATGCCGACGCGGGCTGCTGACAAGACGTTGTACTGCCCGCTACGGTGTTGATGACGCCGTTCGACGCGGCTACTTCGCGAATCACGGAATTATCCGTGTCCGCGATGAAAATGTTCTCCGAGCTGTCGATGAAAACGCCGAAAGGACCACTGAGTTCCGCACTGGTCGCCGCCCCGGCGTCGCCGGTGTAGCCTGCCGTGCCGTTGCCGGCTACGGTGACGATGTTGCCGGTCGAAGCCGTCACCTCGCGAATCACGGAATTGTTTGTGTCCGCGATGAAAATGTTACCCGCACTGTCTACGAACACGCCTTGAGGACTGTCGAGTTCCGCGCTCGTAGCTAAGCCGCCATCGCCGGAGTAGCCGGCTGTGCCGTTGCCCGCGACGGTTTGAATGTCTCCGGTAGCTGCCACAACTTCGCGAACGACGTTGTTTACCGAGTCGGCGATGAAGATGTCTCCCGAAGCATCCACGAATACGCCTCCGGGAGCGTCCAATTCCGCATTAAGAGCGGAACCGCCATCGCCGGAGTAGGCCAAAGTGTTATTCCCAATGACAGTCTGAATGGTGCCCGCGACCACTTCACGAATCACAAAGTTGTCGGTATCAGCAATAAAGATGTCTCCCGAAGCGTCGACGAAGATGTCGTTGGGATAGTTGAGTTGCGCACCGGTGGCTGCGCCGCCATCGCCAGAGTAACCCGCACCTAACACATTGTCCCCCGCTACGGTTGCAATATTCCCACTCGCAACCTCGCGGACCACGACATTCTCCGTGTCCGCGATAAAAATGTTCTCTGAGGCGTCCACAAATACTCCGGCTGGCAGACAGAGATATGCGCTGGTTGCGGGTCCGCCGTCCCCGGAATAGTTGCAAGTACCGTTCGTCAAGTAGTCATAGAAGACGCCCGCCACGGTTTGAATGTTGCCGTTTGCGGTCGTCACTTCGCGGATGACAGAGTTATTCGTATCCGCGATGAAGACGTTCCCCGAACCGTCCACGAAAACGCCTTCCGGTTCGTCAAGCTGCGCGCTGGTGGCGAGTCCGCCGTCTCCGGAGTAACCGCAGGGTGACGTTTGCGCCGAAGGATTGCCCGCGATGGTAGAGATGTTGCCGCCGCTCACCTTGCGGATCAAGCAGTTGTCGGTGTCGGCAATGAAAACGTTCCCCGCGCTATCGACAAAGACGCCGAATGGATCGTAGAGCTGCGCAGTGGTCGCAGGCCCGCCGTCGCCCGAGTACCCAGCCTTGCCATTACCGGCCATGGTGGTGATGTTGCCGTTCGAGGCTGCAACCTCGCGAATCACGGAATTATCTGTATCCGCGATGAAAATGTTTCCCGAGCCGTCCACAAACACGCCTTCCGGATGATTGAGCGCCGCGCTGGTTGCGGGTCCGCCGTCGCCGGAGTAACCGACGGTGCCATTGCCGGCTACCACGGTAAGATTGTTCGCCGTGTCCACTTTGAAGATATGACTCGAATAGGAATCCGCAATGTAAGCGTTACCCGCAGAGTCGAACGCGATACCAACTGGATCCCCGACGCTGGCTTTAAGCGCCGTCAGATTAATTGGACCACCGCCGGCTACCGTACTGATGGCATACTGGGCGAGCAAAGCCTGTGGCGTGAACAGTACAAGAACAACAACAATAGAAACTGATAAAGGCAAGTGGTGGGAACGCATGGTCACTTCGCCTCCTGCCCAGAAATCCGATCCAGTCGAACCACCGCAGTGCTCTTCGCGCGGCCGGAAGCCGCCATTTCCAGGACGAACCTTGGCCGCATTCCTTTTCGCCACGACTCGTATTCCGGTCGCGGGATGGTGAATTCCTGGGTGGTCTCTGCGGATGCGTGCGCGTGGAGTGCGAGCACACAGGCGCGGGTTCCGTCTCTATCGGGGTGAGAGAAATCCCAAAGAGTCATTCTCTGAATGGAAAGGCCACTCGGCCCATGATTCACCAGATGGATACGCATCCGGATCTGAGCCTGGGCACCGAGATTCTTGTTTTGCACTATCTCGTAGGAGCCGGAAACCAGGGGAGCATTGCCGGCTTGCGCCACCTGGCTAACGGCAAACAGCGCAGCTACTGCGAGCCCCCACTTGCATGTACGAAGAATTTTGTAGTTCATGTGAACCTACCATTTCTTACTGGGTGCCTTTAAGGCCCGACTTCGCTTAAGAGCCACCTACTGCAACGGCTTTGCCGGTGTGCCTGGTTTGACGCCCGCATGCTTTTTCGCCTGCGCCATCAGTTCCAAAACTTTGTCTTTGCCTTCATAGTTCGGATTCGTGTCCAGCAACTTTTGCCACGTAGCCATGGCTTTGTCGATGTCCATCTTGCCCTGCCACTCAACGACGCCGAGATTGAACAACGTGTTGGCTTTGTTCGGTTCGTACGAGAGTGATTTCTGGAATTCCGCAATGGCAGTATCGGCGTTGCCCGTGTACCAATAGGCAGTCGCCATGTCGGTACGTACACCGGTGTTGGAGGGTTCTAACTTCAGCGCACGCTGATAGTAGTCAATCGCGCTAGGAAACAGCTGCGCATCGTAATACAGGTTGCCAATGTTTTCCAGAAGGCCGGGATTATTTGGGCCCGCGCTGAGTTTCTCGATCAACGGCGCAGCTTGGGTGTCGGCCATTTTCTGCATCTGCGCCGGAGTTGGAGTTTGTGTGCCCGCGTCCATACTCCCGGCAGCGGGAGCAGCCGCGCTCGCCGCCACTGTCGCGGCGGGACTCGCGGAACCGCGGATGAACCAGCCACCAGCGATTCCTACTAGCATGCAGATCACGGCCAAGACATACGCCTGCACGCTTGTCCATTGCTCGGTGGAAGTTGTTCGATTTGCATTTGTCATTTCTCAGTGCTCCTTCAGATATTGTTTTTGTTTGCGACCGGAAGCCGCCAAGGGCGGCGTCCAAAACCATCCACTAGCCCGTGCTCTTTGTCTGCACCTGAGCCATCAGCTTCTGCACTGTGGCTTTGCGCTCCGGACTCAATTGTGGATTCGACTTCAGCAACTCCTGCCAAGCCGCCAGTGCCCCTTCGCCGTCCTGTTTCCCCTGCCACTTGATCATGCCGAGGTTAAACAGCGAGTTGGCATCCTTGGGGTCATATTGCAACGCCTTTTGAAGCTGGCTAATCGCCCCGTCCACATCGCCTTTGTAGTAAAGGCTCGACGCCAGTTGCGTGCGAACAGCAACGTTCTTCGGGTTAACCTGCAGCGCTTTGTCATAATAGCCAGCCGCATCGCCAAACTGGTGGGTGGATTCGTAGATGTTCCCAACCTTGGTGAGCAGGTCGCTGTTAGTCGGATCGTCCTTCAATTTCTCGAGCAGCGGCGCGGCTTTCGTGTCGGCCATCTTTTTCATCTGGTCAAGGGTTGGCATGTTCCCGCCCATCGCACCTGGCATAGAGGGCTGCATGCTGCTGGCAACCGGCGCCGGTGACGCGGGAGATTGGGAGCCGCGGAAAAGGTAGCCGATCGCCAAACCTAACAGCAGGCAGACCGCCGCCATTGCGTACACCTGTTTCGCTTGCCAAACGGATCCTTCCGTTGCCTGCCCCACTGCTTCATTCGGCATTGGTCGTTTTCTCCTTCGATCTGCGCCTTCCCCACTCAGCGCGGTAAAACAATTCAGGCATGCTAAGTGCCACTTTGTAGTCCGCGAAAATTGGCTTTTATCCGCATGTTTTTAGCACTTTCCTGGGTGCAATTCTTCTCGCTGCGGGGATTAGAACCGGGAATGCGCGTCTTTGCTCTCAGGTACCGCGTGATTTGCCCCGGCATCGTTTCCATCCACATGCATCCTCACTATGTTTAACTTACCGGC
The DNA here is from genome assembly GCA_963762385.1 of uncultured Acidobacteriota bacterium. Taxonomy (GTDB): domain Bacteria; phylum Acidobacteriota; class Terriglobia; order Terriglobales; family Acidobacteriaceae; genus JABDBE01. The sequence continues at coordinate 980,179 of CAVXKN010000006.1, forward strand.
GCTGGAGTGGCAGGACAGCATGCGGGATCACAGGCAATTGTGACGTGGATCACATGCGGGAAACAGGCCGAATGTGGCCGGTTAGGTCTGTGGGATCTCAGCGGGAAGCGTTTGGAGCCTGTAAATCTGCCGCGCGTTGTTGGGCTTCCCCGGCTAGCTTCATCTGCCCAGTCGCCTGATATAGTTCAGCCAGTGTCTTCCATCGGCCCGTGACCAGCGGAGTGATCCGGGTCGCTTCCTGCTGGAAAGCAATCGCCTCAGGCCAGTGCCCGAGAAGCCTTTGTGCGGCGGAGTTCCCTTCGGCAATCTCAGCGTAAAGTTCAGGCGCAAGCGATTCGCCGCCCTTGCGAAACGGGCTGTTCTCCTTGGCCTCGGCAAACGCAGCCAGCGACTGCTCGGGATGGTTCAGGGCAAGCTGGAGTCTTCCCAGTGTCATGTACATGTCGAGCGGCGACGTAGACTCTTTCGCCGCGCGCTCGATGGCTTCGACTGCTTCGGCATTGCGGCCTTCGCTGGCATAGAGAACTCCGAGAGAATACAAAGCGCCGCTGTTTTGATTGAGTCTGAGTGCAGCGAGATATTCCTGCTCCGCCTCGCGGTAATGTTGCTGACGCTGAAACAACGACGCGAGCAGCACATGGGCATTCGGGTCTTCGGGATAGAGCGCGGACGCACGTCGCAGCGACTCCTCCGACTCCTGGTCGCGGTGCAATTCGAAAAACAGCGCTCCGGAATTCAGATAGAAATCGTAAAGCGACGGCCGTGAAGCTCTGTTCGACGGAGAAAGTTGCTGGGTCTGGCAATCGATCTGCAAGCGGTCGATCCAAGGACGATTCTGTATTGTGTCGCGCAGGAACACAAGAGAAACATCATCCATGTAAACCGGATGCCATGTTGCGCTGTGACAGAACGCGAACGGATCCATTTTCTGTAATCCGCGGAATCCAGAGGTCGAGACGAGAAGAACATTCAGATTCCACCGGTCGGCTTCGGCTTGCCAGAGCGGCGAAACCGGGGCTTCGCTGTAGAGTTTTCTTTGCTCGACGACGAGATCGGGGCTAAGCCGATCTCCGCGTCCATCGATGAAGTCGCGATACTGCGGGCCAAGCGTCCAGGCCACATAACCACCCAGGGCATACTCCTCGAAAATGTTCCCCGGCAATTGTTCGCGCTGGATGAATTCCGCAGCCCGGGCTGGAAACCAGGACGATTGTCCCGCGCCAAACCTCCAATCCGAGTTGAAAACCACATAGGTGCGACTGGAAACAAAATCGGCAATATGCAGCAATGCAACGCCGGAGAATGCAATGACAACGATCGCGGCAATTGCAGCAGGGACGCGAAATTGCGGTGGCGTAGTTCTCGCTGGCTTTCCGGTCGCGTTTCGGTTGCGATCGACGACGAAGACTTCGCTTAACAAAGGGCCGCCAAGCGTGGCCATCGCAATGGCAAACATTGCCATATATCGCGCATGCGCCAGTCCGAAATAGAGCGCAACCAAAGCAATGACCGCAGCCCCGAGTTGCCGCTTCCAGAACAAAAGTCCGACCAGTAACAGCGCCAACACGAGTAACCAGGTAAAACCATTCTCCATGTGCCTGATGTCGAAGAGCTGGTAGAGCAAATGGGATGAAATCGGTATGCCCCGGAACTCGCCGATAAACGCGTTGCTATTAAGCTTGCCTTGGGCCGGAGGCGCGAGTCCGGATAACGTAAGGGATGCAATGTAAATTCTCGGACCCCACGGATTCACCAGCGTGGCAGCCGCACATGCCGCGAGCCAGGGCCATATCTCGCGCAGTCGCAAGAGCACGGTCTGACGACGATCCGCAAATAGCAGGTCGCAGACCTCGATCAGCAGGTACGCGCCGATCACCCCCAGTCCCGCGATAAAGCCGGGATGGAGGTTAACCCACAAAAGCATGATCACAGGCAGGAGCCAAGGTCGGGAACGCGCTCCGCGATGATAGGCCCACATTTCGCCAAGAAAGAAGGCAAAGAAAACTGTGCTGAAAAGATCGGCGCGAGGAGCTGTGCGGGCAGCAATGGACTGAACTGCAAGCATCGCCAGGACTGCGCTGCCGATATCTCCCCGGCGAACTAGGTATGCGACAACTGCGAAACATGCCAATGCACAAAACCAACTTAGGCCGGCATAGCCAAAGGCGCTGTACGTCAAGTAAAGCAACACGCCAGCAAATGGTGGATACGCCCAGGGCTTTCCCGCTGAAGTAAACGACAGAACATCGACGCGAGGGATCGTGTGATGCTGCACCACGTAGCGCCCCGTGGCAAGGTGCCAGCCCATGTCGTAATCAGCAACCGTGTGCAAGCCAGCGCACAAGGCGCTGAGCAGTACCAGCAAAAGGAAAATAGACCTGATCACGGGATAGGCTTGGTTAGCGGAGAATCCCATACTTAAATATAACGTCGCGGATGAGGCAATTTCATCAAGAGCAAAATTGCTCGACTTAGCCTTTTAAAACTTGGACTTTTTCTGCTCCGTATTCGGATAAACTTTGCTGCGGCGTGGATGTGCCCGATTAGTTCGCCCAGGAGACTGCTTCATGTCGATCAATGTGCCAGAAAACCTTAGCGTCCAGAGCGATCCGCCAAAGAAACATGGGATGCGCCGATGCGTGGGCTGGGCTGTGCTCCTGGTAATGTTGGCGGGTTTTCTGGGCGTCACGCTCTTTCTCAATGTCCGTGTGCACAACGAAGAGCAGTTTGCTTTTTTGTCGCGTTCTTTTCTGCATCGAAACTTGGCATTCGAAGAGGTTCCTGGGGACAGCTGGGCAGATACATCGCCATACGATGAACATTTCTACTGGCCGCTGGGACCTTTTCCTGCAGTCTTCTTGATGCCATTCGAGTTCGCAGCTAGCAAGTTCGGCGCGTTCTTCTATCAAGGCTACCTGCAGCCATTCTTGGTGTTCGCAGTTCTGGGAATCGTTTACCGCGTTGCCCGAATCACGGGATACAAGGCGGAGGATTCGGCATACCTCGCGTTCGGCTTCGCGTTTGCGACGGCCTTTCTTGGCGTGGCGATGTGGCCATGGAGTTGGTATTTCTCCCAGGTGATCACCTGCTTGCTGCTGTTTGCAGCGATTGCCGAAACGATTGGCAGACGCCGGCCGTGGGTGCTGGGCGTTCTTTTCGCATTAACCCTGGCGACTCGCGCGACTGCCGTGCTTGGAGTGCTCTGGTGCATGGCTGAAATCCTGCGCACGCGCGGCGCCGGGAAGGAAAAACTGAGGCAATTGGTGCCGATTGCCGTGCCAATCCTCATCGTGGCGACGACGCTGATGGCCTACAACCAGGCGCGCTTCCATAATGCGTTCGATCAGGGATATGCGGAGCAGATCATTCCGCCCCACGCGGATGCGGGTCGAGCATCAGGACTCATGAGCCTGCAGCACCTCCCGGGAAATCTCTATACGTTGTTCTTAGCGGGCCCGAATCCTGTTCGCCGGGATAACGTGTCCATAGTTCTGGCATTTCCTTATGTCGTCGCCAACCCGTGGGGGATGAGTCTCTGGGTGACCTCTCCGTTGTTTCTTTATCTGTTTGGCCTTCGCCATCGCGACGATACGAGCTTGTTGTTGCTGCTGACCATTTTCCTGATCGCCTTGCCGATCCTGCTGTACTACGGCATCGGCTATCGCCAGTTTGGGTACCGTTACTCGTTAGACTTTTTACCCTTTCTTTACTACCTGCTGCTTCGCAATTACCGTCAGCAGCGGGGCGATCTGACGGAGGGCTTCAAGGCCGTAATTATTTTGTCCGCGATGGCGAACCTGTATCTCTTCGCCGAACTTTTTGTCTGGCACGTGGGATGGTAAGGCCGCTAGTCAAACTTGCGCCAGTTGCACAGGACCGGAGCGTTATCGTAGGGCAAGGCCAGGCGCAATTCGTGGTCGGCGACGGCCGGGTCGTAGCGATGCAAGAGAAAGCCGTAATTGAGATGTAACAGCCGGTCCTGTGGGTTTTGCAGGATGGCCCACTGATAATCGGCGACCGTCTCCGCATAATCGGCCGATCCCTCGGACTGGCTTTTCATCCGCAGGACTTCCTCCGAATGGTTGAGTTGGTTGGTAAACGGAGGCCGCTCCAGCTTTGCCAGAACCAACCCCGCAACTCGTAAGCGATCGTAAGGCGTGAATGCCAGCAGACGTTCGCACTCTTCCTCGGATGCAACATCCGCGCTCGCAGCGCCGTGCCGCACTTCGGCCGGCAGCATGACATCGAGCTGGCGGAAGTAGGCGCGCGCAAGCAAGTAAGTCCCGCGCGGATTCATGTGCACGTGCTCGTAGAAGAGTTCGTCGCCCGGGACCTCATGCGCACTCTCGCCAGCAAAAACAGCGGCCGCATCCACTACGCTGACAGCCGGGCCATATCCCGCTAGACCGCGAATGACATCGTTCAACCGGCTATCCGCGCGGAAGCGAAGCGTGTCGAGATCCTGAGCACGCACGAAGCGCTCCTTGGCGCCGACAAAATCGCCGAGAGCCCACAGACAACGAGCAACGCGAAACTGGAGTTCGGCATACTGAGGATCGATATCTGCGGCCAAGAGGTACAGCTTCAGAGCCTCAGCGTACGATCCCGCGTTCTCAAGATCGGCACCTCGCCGGACTAAACTCTCCCAGGAATGCAATTCGTCTTCTCGTAGGCCTTCGCGGTGCAGCGAGGCGAAAGGAGCACAATCCTTCAAATTTGTCGCGACTGTGCTGATCAGCACCTGAGCCCCCGAGCGGCGGGCGACTGCAACGATATCGCGCAAATTGGCTGCGAAATTATCGTACACCGGCTTCATCTGTGGGGAATCAGCGCGCACCTGCCGGTCTAGAAACATCTCCATGCCTCGCCATTCGTTTTTCTGGCCGGTCCGACTGACCTTCCTGACCAACTGACCCAATCTGGTGGAATTGAGGAAAATTCTGGCGCGGATGGCTGGCAGGCTCAAGTCCCACAGCGTTAACACCGTCCCTGGCCCAAAAGGCCCGACCACTTCGGTGTTGCCCGTGTAAATAACAAAAAGGTCGGGCTGGTAGTGCGCCAGGTCCTTGACCATGGGCAGGAACGCATGCGAGTTGAGAGCCGTGATGCTGGTATTGATCACCTCGAACTTTGTCTGAGGGTAACGTTGCCGTAGCATCACCTCGAGGTATCGCGCAAATCCGTAGGTGGGATCGGGATCCCCCCAGGCGACCGACTCGCCCAAAACAAAAATCCTGTAGGTTCCCGGTGCCTTTGTTGCAGGGATCGCGTAAGGCCGCGGTGTGCGGAACATGCCCTCTGGGAAAAACGACGCAGCGAAAGATGGGTTATCGCAATAAGCGGGACGGCCATGGTCTGTGCACGGGAGCGTGACCCCGGTTGGCGTTCCAATTCCGCAGATGCGCAGTGCAACCTCCGCGAGCGCAAGCACTAACACCGGGGCCAAAATGGTCGTCGCCGAAATGGCCAACCAGCGCCGCCAGCGAAGCGCCGGTACCGCCTCCGTGATTTGCGTGCCTGCAGGTACAGTCGTCACTGTCGATTGCTTCTTCTCAGCTAATTTCTAGGCCTTGATGCGAGCCTATGCCAGCTCGCCAAAAGTAGGAAAGCAATTGTCGTGCCAAGCCAGTGGTTCAGTAAGTGCTTGAAGGAGAGGCATTCAGCGATACTTGGGTCGGGCTGATACGACTGACAAAGAGCTAAAACACGCCCCCGGTGCGGGGAAAGGCTCGACTTAGGAGCAACATCGCTGCCACGCGAACCACTCAGCGCTAAAGGCGTGCATTCGTTCGTTCGGAACCTCGCACGGGAACCAGTGACTTGCGTAATCCGTATCCTTCCGTTATGAGAGTCCACATGTTGTCTTGTCGCGGAGCTTACGTCGCCCTTTTCGCCATCCTGTCAGTCGGAGTACTCGGACAGAATCCAGCGCCGCAACAATCCGCGGCACGAGGGAGCACGACGACGGCCGATTACAACGATGCAGCCTATCGAAAGTTCGACCAGATACTTTCGTTCTTGCGGGAGCGCAATGCGAGGGAGTATGCGATTGACCCCGCAAAGGGTGTTGACGAGGCAAACTACGTTTCCATCGGAGGCATCGAGCAGTGGGTTACGATTCGCGGTGAAGGCCGTGGCAATCCTCTTCTCTTGTTCCTTCATGGAGGGCCGGGCGACGTGACGAATCCCTGGTCGTTCGCAATGTTTGCTCCATGGGAGGCGCATTTTACGGTGGTGCAGTGGGACCAGCGCGGTGCGGGAAGAACGCTAAGCAAATCGGGCCCCTCGGTTGCATCTACGATGACGTTGGATCGCATGACGCAGGATGGAATAGAACTAACGGAAGATCTGTGTAAACATTTGGGAAAGCGCAAAGTAATCCTGGTCGCTCATTCGTTTGGCACGATCCTTGGACTCCGAATGGTTCGAGAACGACCCGATCTTTTTTTCGCCTACGTTGGCACCGGACAGGTCGCCGACGAAACCCTGAATTACGCAGTGGCTTATGAAGCCTTGATGGAGAAGGCTCGGGCTTCAGGCAACCAACAGGCCCTCGATGAGCTGAAGAGCATTGGCCCGCCACCATACGCATCCGGTCGTGGCTACCAAGTACAGCGTGAGTGGTCGAACCGCTTCGAGGGCGCCGACCAGTTCCTGCCAGGAACTCTCGGACTCACGCTGGTCGCACCGGGATACTGGGTTGAGGATATTAACAATTCAGTCGACGGCCAGATTTTAAGCGGAGAACGTCTCGTCCCCCAATCGCGCTCCGAAACGATGAAGGACCTCGGACTCAAATTTGCGGTTCCGATATTTTTCTTCGAGGGAACGCAAGATTTCACCACACCGACGGAGCTTGCCCGGACATATCTCGAAGCGATTCAGGCCCCGCGAAAAGAATTTGTGCCGATTCCTGGAGGCCACTTTGCAGTGTTTATGAACTCCGATCAGTTTCTGAAGGAACTCGTCGCACTCGTAGCTCCGTTTGCCGGAGCGCATTAGACTCTTGATTTCCTGCAGACGTGTCAGGAACTCGCTCATCTGGAATGATCACCTGTTGCCAACAGGCATTTCCCCACTTGAGAAGCACGCTATGCCCAGGTGATGCGCTCACAAAGACAGAGATTCAGAAATTGCTATACATCATCTGCGCGGTGCTCGTGCCACGCGACAGCGTAACGATCAAGACAAAAAGCAGGGCCAGCGTATAGAGCGGCGGGATCCAAAACCAGCGCCAACGAGCCAGCAGCGCCATCGGTCTAGTGCGTGAGCCTGCTGGCTCGGCTTGAGCATCCGCCGGGTCGGTTGAATAGCGACTGAGACCGTCGATGGTAAACAGCACAAGCGAGTAGCCCACGCCTAGGGCGAGCACTAGCCAGTAGAGACTTCCCGTCAGAGAGTGGATTCGATAGGTCGTCGGCGAAAGAACTGCCGCAAACATCCGACGCGCTTGGTGCAGAGAGGTGGCGCGGAAGAAAATCCATCCTAGATTCACCAGACTGATCGTGGAAACCCATGACAGCGCCGTCCATGGAATTGTGGGAGGCGTCCAGTCGAACCTGCGCTGTAAGCCCTCCACCTGCCGGTGAAAGATGAGAAGCAATCCGTGATAGGCGCCCCATAGAAGAAAGAGGATGCTGGCCTTGTGCCACAATCCGAACAGAACCATGGCAATCAGCAGACTGAGATTTCGCCACCACGCTTCACGGCGCAAGCGCATCAACGGAAAGAAAACGTAGTCACGAATCCAAAACGATAGCGACATGTGCCAGCGGGTCCAGAAGATCGACGGGCTGTTCGATTCAAACGGCCGGGCGAAATTTTCAGGGATGGTGAAGCCCATCACCTGGGCTGCGCCGATGGCGATGTGCGAGTACCCGGCGAAGTCGAAGAAGAGCTGCAGGCCGTAACCGAACGCGAGGCACCAGACGTCGGGGCCGCTCCAGTTAACCACGCGATCGAAGCCGGAAGCGATGCCATCGCCCCCAAGAATTCCCAGTCCCAGCAATTTAGCCAGTTGCATCATGAGCACGCCGGTAGCGATGCGCTGGCACCCGCGCAAGATGTCGTCCGAACGCGTGACGCTCTCCGAACGAAATTGCGGAAGCATCTCGGACATGCGGCAGATGGGCCCGGCGATGGTCACCGGGAAGAAAACCATGTAGAGAGCAAATTCGAAGAACGATGGCTCGACGTCGTCGCCCTGATAAACGTCAAACAGGTAGCTCATCGCCTGGAAAGTCCAGAACGAGATGCCTAGGGGCAACGCGAGGTGGGCGAAGCGCTGCAACGAGGAGAACGGGAGATGGACCGCGGCTTCCGGCAGATACTTGAAGGTACTCAGCAGGACAAGATTCAGAAAAATTCCGATGGACAGAGTTACGCCAGAGTTCTTGCGGCGAATCCATTCCCCTACGAGATAGTTCATCAAGATGGAAGCGAGGAGAACGCCGGCGAACCATACTCCCCAGGTCAGATAGAGCACACCGCTTGCGATCAGGAGGCTGGCCTGCCGGATCGACCGCAAGCGGACCGTTGCCAGGATCACGGCGCACAACAGGAATGCCAGGACGTACGAGATGATTCGAAACAGGTTTCCTCCGTGTGCATTGAAAATTCGGCGGCCCGCGGCCGTTGGCGAATTCTCACAGCGAACTTTATTCGCGCGGGCGAAACAAGAATAATGGCGCGCGCACGCGGTTACAAGGACGCGATTTGATCCGCCGTACTTTTCATCCGCTACACTGATGTGTGCTCCCGTACCGCAATCTCCTTGAAGCGCTTGAGGCGGCTCCCGGCGAGCGTCCATTCGTCACCTTCTGGGTCGACGAAGACGAACAAGAGACAGTCACATTTGCCGAATTCCGCAGCCGCGCGCGTCTGCAGGCCGGAGTGCTCCGCGCCAATGGCGTGGCTCGTGGGGATCGCGTGATCGTCATTCTTCCGCAGGGAATTCTGGCGATGACCGTCTTCGTTGGAGCCATGATGCTCGGCGCGGTGCCAGCATTTATCGCCTATCCCAACGATAAGGTCGAGCCATCCAAGTACCGCTTCGGCGTGGCGGGAGTGACGGCAAACCTCAACGCCAAGGTTGTCGTCATCGACGAGGAGTTTCCCGATGAAATCCTTGGGCACGTGTCGCTGGGCGAGGAGACGAGGCTGCTTCGAGTTGGCAACGGGAGCGGCTTCGGGCGGGAGGACGAACTCATGCCGTCGCCAGTTCAACCCGACCGCATAGCATTCATCCAGCATTCAGCGGGCACGACTGGACTGCAGAAGGGTGTGGCGCTGACCCACGCTTCCGTCTTGCGTCAACTGGCGCATCTTTCGCGAGCACTGAAGATTGACGGCGCGACCGACCGGATTTACAGCTGGCTGCCGCTTTATCATGACATGGGTCTGATCGCCTGCTTCATGCTTCCCATGGCCTGCCACATACCGCTCGTAATGCAGTCGCCGCTCGACTGGGTAATGCATCCTGAAACCATGCTGCAGGTCATCAGCGAGCATAAGTGCACGCTCGCCTGGTTGCCTAACTTTGCTTTTCAGTTTGTTCCTCGCCGAACGCGAGCGAACCGGCGCACGCAGTATGATCTGTCTTCGGTTCGCGCGCTGATCAATTGTTCGGAGTCGGTCCGCGAGAGCAGCATGCAGGAATTCGAGAACGCATTCGCTGCGACTGGACTGAAGCCTGGCGCTTTGCAGAGCTCGTACGCCATGGCCGAAAACGTCTTTGCCGTCACCCAGTCGGACATCGATCGCTCTTCCGGCCCCACGCGCATTTGGGCCGACGGCCGACAGTTTCGGAACTCGCATCGCGTGGCACAGGTCGCGGAGGGAAGCGCGGGTTCGGTTTGCTTCACTTCATCCGGCAGTTTGTTGCCGAATCACGAGATTCGTATCGTGTCAGATTCGGGCGTTCCCCTGGGCGAAAGCTACGCGGGCGAAATTCTTATCAAGAGCGATTGCTTGTTTGACGGTTATTACAACCGCCCCGACCTTACGGCAAAAGCGATCATCGATGGCTGGTACCACACGGGCGATCTGGGGTTCTGTGTGGACGAGGAACTTTATGTAGTCGGACGGAAGAAAGACCTCATCATTGTGGGTGGCGAAAATATCTACCCGCAGGATATCGAAGAAATCGCCGCCAGCCACCGCGCTGTTCACGATGGCCGAGTCATCGCGATGGGTGTATACAATCCAGACCTGGGGACGGAAGAAATCATCCTCGTGGCCGAGGTAGAAAGCGAAGACCTGCTCGCCAATAGTGTCGAGATCGAGCGAGAGATTCGCAGACAGGTGACCGCCGGCCTGGGAGTGACAGTTGGAACGGTTTTTCTGAAGCCACCAAAATGGATTGTGAAGAGTACCGCCGGAAAACCAGCGCGATCCGCCACTTTCGAGAAGTTGCAGAAAGAACATCCGGAACTTAACCTCGAATAGCAGCGCTAAGACATCTCTGAGACACCCAGCGGATCACTTAAGGGAGACAGAATTGAAATGACAGAAGAAGCCAAGCAGATGATCGAATACATCCTCCGGCGAATTCGAAAGCCGGCCCTGGTGATCGATGAGAACACACCGCTGGTCTCCTCCGGGTTGGTGGACTCGATGGCGCTTGGCGAGGTGATGCTGACGCTCGAAGACCTGACGAATACGCGCATTCCCCCGGGGAAGGTGAAGCCTAAGGATCTGGACACGGTCGCCAAGATGTTTGCCACCGCAGAGCGAGTTGGAAAACCCCGAAAATAGTTCGGGTTTGCAGCGAGAAGCGCCCATGCAAAGAGTTTCTGCAATGCGCGAGCCCGTATGCTTTCATTGCCCCAGCTAAAGAGCCCACTCTAGATCAAGCTTAACGCGCAGTTTCGGAAGCCGTTTTGTCACCCGCCTGTTGCTGCGGTTCTGGCGGCGGTTCTTTCATAGCCGCCCTGAATCCGCGAATGCCCTCCCCGATTCCTTTGCCCAGTTCCGGGAGCTTCTTCGGCCCGAACAAAAGAAGAGCGACTGCGAAAATAACCAGCAGATGCATGGGTTGAAACAGATCTTCAAGCATGAGTGCTCCTTGGGTCGACCGGCTGTTTCCTCGACCCATCCTTATGACACTACAGTTCTCGCACGCTTGCGGTGCTTTCTCTCACAAGCAGATGTGACCGGAATCACACCCTTCCGCAGTTTCTTTCCCCTAAAAACCAACGACAAGAGAGTTAGGACACAAGCCTCATCACACCAATGCAAAATGCTTTGCCCACCTGCAAAGTACAGTGGTTTTGTAGTCCTTCCGGCTGCACCTTTTCTCTCAAGTCCATGCCCTGCAACCAATCGCGTCCCCAATCGAATTTGCCCATCACGTGCACTAAGTAAAGACGAAATCCGGCGCGACAAAAGCACCGGACACCAAGTGACGGGATCGAACCCGAGAGGAGGGTCTATGTCAATCCTGTTTGTTCTGCTGATGTTTCTGCTGATCATCAGTGTCAGATATTTCATCGAACCGAAAGTCGAACCTGCGATGGAGACTGGAATCATGGCTAAACCTCAGCCGCCGGTCGTAAAGCGTGAATACGGGTTCGAGATCCCGCAGGATTATTGCTTTCATCTCGGACACATGTGGGTCATGAAACAAGGCACAGATGATGCGCGGGTGGGGGTGGATAAATTCGTTACCAATCTGATGGGCAAGATCGATCATATCGACGTGCGCGGCGCCGACCGCTGGGTTCGTCAGGGACAGAAGCTCGTCACGCTAACCAGCAATGGCACCAGCATCGATCTGCTGTCTCCCATTGAGGGCGTGGTCACGGCAATCAACGACGATGTGTTGCGCGAGCCGAGCCTGCTTACAAGCGATCCCTATGCGAACGGCTGGATCGCGATCGTGAAATCTCCCGACCTCAAAATCAATCAAAGGAATTTGATCCAGGGTTCGATGGTGGCTCCGTGGATGCAAAACAGTCTCAGCCGCCTTACCGCGATGGTATCGCCCACGCCTGCATTGGCACAGGATGGCGGAGCCCCGATCAGTGGTTTGCTCCCGCAACTCACGCCGGAGGTGCGGCAGAAAGTAGTGCACGAGTTCTTCTTGACGTAACCGGACTCAGCCACTGAAAGGAGAAAAGTCATGGCAACCACTCAAGCAATCCTGGTCGACATCACGAAGTGCATCGGATGCCGGAGCTGCGAGCAAGCTTGCAAACAGATCCACGGATTCCCCTCGAATACCGAGACAAAACTTTCACCGACTGCGCTCACTATCGTGGAAGATCGCGGCGACCGCTTCGTGCGGCGGATGTGCATGCACTGTCAGGATCCGGCCTGCGCGTCGGCTTGCCTGGTAGGCGCACTCAAGAAGACTGCTGCCGGCCCGGTTACTTACGACGCCTCGAAATGCATCGGCTGCCGCTACTGTCTGGTGGCGTGTCCGTTTAGCGTGCCTCGTTACCAATGGAGCAAGCTGGTGCCCTATGTCACGAAATGCGACCTGTGCGCGGCGCGTCTGGCCAAAGGCCAGCCGCCCGCTTGCGTGGAGGCTTGCCCGGTGCAGGCTTCGATCGCGGGTACTCGCGACGAAATCCTTGAAGAGGCGCAGCGCCGCATCCTCGGTGATTCGAAATATGTGAAGCATATTTACGGCAGTGACGAAGCCGGCGGAACGTCAGTGTTCTTCATCTCCGACGTGCCTTTCGAGAAGCTGGGCTTTGTCGCCGCACCGAAACAGCCGCTGCCAGTACTCACGGCAAGTGCGCTGGGCGACGGACCTACCGTGATCCTGGTGGGTGGCGCTTTGCTTTCTGGCCTTTATTGGATCACGCAACGCCGGGCCGAAGTCGCTTTGGCCGAAGCTCGCGAGAAGTCTGCAAAGGAAAGGAGCTGAGCCATGTCTGCCATAGGAACGACTACCCTAGCCAAGACTCCCACAGCAAAGACTGCCATAGGATTTCCAAGAATCAGTTTCTGGCGAACTGTCGTAGCGTTGATTTTCGCCGCTGGTCTCTACTCGATGTATGCGAGGTTCGCGCTGGGCTTCAAAGCCGCTACCAACCTCACCGATCCCCAGCCTTGGGGCCTCTGGGTCGGTTTAGGAACACTCTGCGGCGTTGGCTTATCGGCTGGCGGCTTCGCCATTGCGGCGTCCGTCTATCTTCTGGGATTTGAGCGCTATCGTCCGATCTTGCGCACGTCCGTGCTCATCTCGTTCCTGGGATATTCCACAGTATGCATCGGCATGATGTACGAACTCGGCATTCCCTGGAGAATCTGGCACCCGATCGTCATGTGGAATCGGCACTCGGTATTGTTCGAGGTGTCGTGGTGCGTGATGCTTTACACCACGGTCCTGGCGCTTGAGTTCTCGCCGGCGCTGGTGGAGAAGATCCCGTGGGTCCGAGTGCGCGATCTTTATCTGCGCTGGCACCACAGCATCCTGATTGCGTTGGTGCTGGCTGGCACGCTGCTTTCCTCGATGCATCAATCGTTCCTCGGCGGACTGTACTTGATCACCAAGGGCCGACTCGATCCGCTGTGGTACTCGCCTTACCTCACGACAATGTTCTATCTTTCCGCGATCCCTGCCGGATTGGCCGTAACCATTATGGCAATCTACCTGTGCGTGCGCTCACTCAACGCTCGCGTGGATATGAACATTCTGAGCGATGTGAGCCGGGTGATTGCGCCGCTGCTGGCAATCTACGGCGTATTCCGCGCAGTCGATCTGATCAACCGGGACGCGCTCCAATATCTATGGATGTGGCGCGAAGAAACCGGTTTGTTCTGGCTTGAGATCGCGTTGCTGGTGATCGCGCCGCTCATTCTGCTGAATCTGGAGAAAGTGCGCAACAATCCGCAAAATCTGTATTGGACCTGCGCCATAATCGTGATGGGCTTCATGACGAACCGCTTGAATGTTTCCATCACCGGCCTGCAAGCCAGTGCTGGAATTTACTACGTGCCGAAGTGGACGGAGTTCGCGGCCACGCTGGCGACAATCGCGGCTGCAGTCGTAGCTTTCCGCTACGCCGTAATCTATTTGGACATTCTGCCCAAGAACCCGCCCCCACAACGGTTGATGGTTCTAAGCGCTCCCGGAAAAGCATAGCCGCTCTGCTGAACTGAGACCCCGGGCGAACAGCCCGGGGTTTTTCATTTGGCCGCGGAAAATCCGCTTTCGCCATTATGAGTTGGCATTCTCAAGCAGCTAAGAATTCGGAAACCTGCAACGAAGGATCCACCATCGCACCGGTGACCCGGCTCTCAGTGTTACGGCTTCACCAACCAAAAGAGTCCTATTCGGAGTGCGTGTTTCCGATGACTCTTGTCCGCCAGAGCGATGCCGTGATTTCAAGGGGAACCGCAAGGATTGCTATGAATAAAGGGAAGAGCCGAAGCGAGAACAGAAGCGCTATCGCCAAGAAAGCCAAGAGTACGGCGCTGCGATGTGCGACAGCAAAATAAATGAGGACTAGGAAGAGCGCCAGGGCCACCAAAAGGATGACCGCTAGTCCAACATCCATCAACCACTGTCGTTTGCTCCAATCGCTTAGGTAATCCCATTCGGTGGCTCCCGAGAGATACCTTTGACCGCAACGACAGACGTATCTTGTGGGGCCTAGAGGCTGCCGGACGTGCGCGCGTCCGCGATGAAGGTGCGCCGTGATATCCCTGCCGCACTTATCACATACATAGACTTCGGCAGGATGATCTGGAAATTCGCTCGCGGGAAGCCGACTCGTCTGAGGCCGTGAGTTTAGATTCAGCGCTTCCATATAGAATCGCCAACGATACCTTCATTCCTCATTATATTTGATGGCAAATCCGGCTTACCGTGGCCAGCGATCTGATTTTCCATTCGACCGGCCAAGGTCGAGGCATCTTCGTCGCGCGCGTTCTAAATCGGCTCCGCTGGAATATCCTCTGGTCAGCGGTAAGTCAGGCTTGGATACCAGTCTGAGCCCCGACCTTCAGGTGTGAAATCCAGCAGGTTCCACAGCGGCCACATCATGTCGACGTGGCGCTGGTTCTGTCCCGGCTCAGACGGGACCAGGAGAAGCTCGGAATGGAAAAAGTGGTGAATCTTTCCGCTGCGGCGAACAAAGACATTCAGCGATGGCTGCTGGCCTCCATCCGAGTTTTCGCCGTAGTAGTCGCGGTTGTAATTGTTGCCGGCGGAAGAGAGCAGACGCAGGCGGTTCCATCTCCGCTCGCGCGCGAAAGTGCGGAGCCTCTCCAGCGGCGACTTTGCCACGACCGCCAGATTCATGCGTTGAGCGGCATGCACTGCCGTGGCGTTAAGAGCGTCGATGATCGAACTGCACATCGGACACGCCGCTTTCATCTCCGGACCAAACATGAAGCTATAAATGGCAAGAGTATCTTTGCCGGGTTGAAACAGTTCGGAGAGCGGCACCTGCCGCGCGGTATGCGCGTCGTTCAAATCGGCTGAGCCTTCTTCAAAGACATAGTCTTCCGGTATCTGGCCACCCAGCGGAAGCTGGCGACGCAGAGCCGCAACTTCTTCAACCCGCCGTCTCAGATCGATCTCCGCCTGCAGCAACTGGTTGCGAGCGCTGCGGTAGGAATCAGTTTCACCGGGGAATCGAAACGAGTGAGATACCATGTACTCCTCCAAGTCGCATGCGTTTCGCTGGACTTCGAACGGAATTCGATCCCGAAGATTGTGCCAGCTTTCGTGCGAGATTGGAAATCGAGCGGCACGCAGTTTGACCCTATCGCGAGCGCTATGCCTTCCATCAGAAAGCTAGTAGGTGAAGGACCGCAGGACAAGACCTTCGCCGAGGAATCCGCTGCGTTGCTTCGGCTGCAGTGCGATGTAGCCACCGAACCTGTTGTACGGGCCGAAATCTACCGATTCCACGAGGGTTCCCTTGGGATCGTAAACCTGGATGTAGCTGTGCTCTCCTGGACCATCGGGTTGGAAGATAAGAAACAGCTTGTGGATTGGATCGTACTCGACATCGAAACCGCTCTGCGCCTGTCCAACTCCACCGGGAAGGTCCTCGGTGATGCCGGTCTGGGTTTTGAGATCGTAAAACTGAACACTAGCGTCGTCTGCGGAGGTCGTACAGGCAACGCCATCGTCGGAATCGACGGCGAGCCCTTGAAGTCCTTTGCCCAGTCCCTGAAACTCATCGAATTTGCCGGTGTCCATGTTGACCAAACCGACCTCTGGAGTGCAATAGTTACAGCCGCCAGCCTCCGCGAGAACACCTGCATTCGTCTTGACATCGAACGCGAAGGCTACGGGGGTAAAGGGCTCGAAGTCGGGACTGGTCATCGTGATCTCTTTGCCAAAGGTTTGCTTTTGCATATCTTCCTCGAAGGCAAAGTAGGTGGTTCCCGGGTAGATGTCATGCAGGACGAAAAACGCCGCGTCGGTGGCTCCCTGATTGTGGCTGACGCCAGAAACAATGTCGTTGCTGTCATAATGCGGCGGCTGCCAGATGCCGGTGTACTTGTTCGCGTCGAGAGGACTTATCAGATGGTAGGTGCGTACGGTGCCGTGGAGAGCAGCGTGCTCGTGGAGGACAATGGCAGTGGAAGTGCCGACGATGCCGATAACGATGTCGTCATCGAATTGGGTTACTCCCTTCCTAATCACTGTAAGGATTTTCCCCGTCTTCTGGTCGAAGGTCTCAACCGCACTCAAAGTGTCTCCATTGGATAAGGTCTTTTGTTCAGCCAGAAGGCCTTCAGTTCCATTCTGATCGATGTCGTAGCCGGAGATCTGGCCACCGAATTTCGGGCGCACGACGATCTTACCTGGCCCCTTGGGACTTCGGGTTGGCGCGGTCTGGGCGGCAGCCAGACAGGTTAAGCCGCACAGTGCTATCGCTATGACGCGAACAAACAGACGGCAGGACAAATTTCTTGGTTTCATTTCTGGCTCCAGTCTCTTTGGAAAATCTTGCGATCCAAACGGCGCAAAGTTACTTCACCGGTTCGAACCGTCTGTCACGCTCTCGTCAAAACTTTGTCAAATTTCATGTTTCGCTCGGGCACCAGGACGCGTGCAAATTCCATGCAGGTGGTCGTGGCCGGCGACATTACAGCATTGGCGTTGGAAGTGGTCAATTTATTCGATGAATCCGCCACCTTCGCGCACGCTGCCGGACAGGCGACCGACAACGCCCTAGTCCTGATCAACAGATCGGCGCACGGCGTGTTCTAGCTGTTCTACTTGGGGCTATGCTTCGGCGGCCCGCCTTTAAATTGTTACGGGGCGAATGCGCAGAGCTGCCGCCTAATCTAACGCCATTCCTTTGAGCCGGCGCTGTAACGAAGTTGGATGAATGCCGAGGATCCGGGCGGCCTGCGTTTTGTTGCTCCCGGTCGCGGCTAAAACTTGTTCGATGTAGTTGTCTTCCAGTTCTCGCAGACTAAGGAATTGGTCTCCCGTGGGAGAAATGTCAGACGCCGAGAACGCCTCACCGGCTTTCTTCTCGGAATGCTGATCACGAATCTCTTCGGGAAGATCGCAAGTGTCAATCTCCCCTTGCGCGCTGAGAATCATGGTGCGCTCCAGCACATTTCTCAATTCGCGGATGTTGCCGGGCCACGGATACTGCTCCAGCAAGTCAGCGGCCGTCGGAGTGAATCCGGTAAAGCTCTTTTTCAACTCGCGGTTCAGTTGCTGCACGATTTCTAGCGCCAGAGGCACGATATCCTCTTTGCGTTCGCGCAGCGGAGGAATATAGAGCTGTACCACATTCAGGCGGTAGAAGAGGTCTTCGCGAAATCGCCCCTGGCTGACGGCATTTCTTAGCTGCTCATTGGTGGCCGCGATCAACCGGATATTCACTTTGATCGTGCTCGTCCCTCCCAGCCGCATGAACGTCCCTTCCTCGAGCACTCGCAGCATCTTGGCTTGCACACTGGCCGACATGTTGGCAATTTCGTCCAGAAAAACTGTGCCGCCGCTGGCACGCTCGAGC
Organism: uncultured Acidobacteriota bacterium; assembly: GCA_963762385.1. GTDB lineage: Bacteria > Acidobacteriota > Terriglobia > Terriglobales > Acidobacteriaceae > JABDBE01. The sequence goes on from CAVXKN010000006.1 coordinate 998,127, forward strand.
AGGCCCTCTTTGCGTCGGCGAGCGTCGGTGAAGGCGCCGGGTTCGTAGCCGAAAAGCTCGCTTTCCAAGAGAGCATCGGGAAGGGCAGCACAATTAATCTCGAGCAATGGCATAGAAGTGCGCGGACTGGCGTAGTGAATTGCCCGGGCGAGCACGCCTTTGCCAGTGCCACTCTCACCTAGAATTAAAATCGTGGTGTGGTCGGTTTCGGCGGCCTTGCGCGCAACCTCCAACATTTTGATGGTCGCCGGATTGTGCGTGATCACGCAACCAAAGTTGTAGCGCCCCTTTTCCGATTCCACCGAATCCCGCACCCGCACTCGTAAAGTGAGCACCTCGGCCGCGCGGTGCAGGATGGCCGTCATGTCGTCGAGCGGAAACGGCTTCACCAGATAGTCAAAGGCGCCCAGCTTCATGGCTTCGACGGCACGCTCCACCAGATGATAGGCGCTCATCATGATCACGATCGCAGTGGGGTTCGCCTGCTTGATCTGGCGCAGCACTTCCACGCCGTCGATGCCGGGCAGGACGATGTCCAGCAAAATGAGGTCCGGCTGTTCATCGTGAAAGAGTTTTAGGCCCTCCTCGCCAGACAGAGCCGTGAAGACTTCAAATCCATCCTGGCGCAAGCCGCGCGAAATAGTGTGAAGCGTCAACTCTTCGTCATCGATGATTAGTGCGGAATAAGGCATAGGTTCTCTCAAACTACGACTTCAGCTCCTTCTTTTTCCTCGGCTTTATGCGACTCCTCTTGCCGGATGGGCAGGGTGATGGTTACGGTGGTTCCACGTTTCAACTCGCTATCGATTCGAATCTCACCTTTATTTCTCCGCACGTAGGTGTGACTGATGCTAAGGCCGAGGCCCGTGCCTTTGCCGCCCTTGGTGGTGAAAAAAGGTTCAAAGACATGCGGCACAATCTCCGGGGGAATACCGCAGCCAGTGTCGCTGACGCGGATTTCAATGCTGTCCCCGGAGGCAAGCTGGTTGGCGGAAATGGTGATACGTCCTCCGTCGGGTGTCGCTTCCGCTGCGTTAATCAGCAGATTCATCAGCACCTGCGAAAGTTGATTGGAGTCAGCCAGAATGTGCGGCAAGTCCTCGGGCACCTGATTCTCGGTTCGTTTGCCGCGCAACGCGGGCTGGCCTTCAAGAAAGCTGAGCGTGTCGGCCACCAAACGATGCAGGCTCAGATTGCTCAACACCAGTGGGCCCGGACGAGCGTAATTCACCAGCCCGCGCAAGGTCGCGGAAATACGTTTGGTGCCGGCAATGCATTGCTCGATCTCCCAGCGTTGCTCGGGATCGTTGGTGCTCTTCAGCTCGAGCTCCAGATGCGACAGGATGCCGAGCAGCGGATTGTTAATCCCGTGCGCCGCTCCCAGAGCCAGTTGAGCGAGTGTCGAGTACTTTTCGTATTCCGCGAGCTGGGCCTGGAACTGGAACTTCTCTTTGTTTAGCTCACGGTCGTCATACAGCCGGCGAAAGAGCTCCTCTTGCGCCTGATCGCGCTCATGCTCCAATTGCTGCTTCACCGCGATGGCCTGTTTGAGAGCAGTGCAATTTCGTTCCCATTCACGGCGCTGAAGCCGCCACACCATGAACATCACCACCAGGAGGCCGAAGGTCAGCGGAAAAAGGTAGCCCGCTGTCCGCAACTCAAGGTTGCTTCTTAATGTCTCCAAGACGCGCGAAAGGCTCCTTAGTCCGTCCAACACGATCGCGCCTCTGTCCCATGCGGATGCATCCTCATACAACATGGAACGGATCGGTCCCGGCGGCAGTGACGGGGGTCACGTCGGTCGGTGCGGTACGGGCAACATGAGCCGCTGGTTTGCGAAGTTCTAACTTTATCTAAGTGGTTGAAGAATCAAATAGAGCGGGGAAATTTCTTGCCGCAACAGTTCCCTTCCGTATTGTCGAGACCGTGCATTGAATTGTGGTCAATTCAATTCCTTTGGTAGGCTCACACTTATAGATTATCGACTTCAGGAGGGACTGCATGCTGTTCGACTTCGCCGCAATCTCCGCTAAAGACCGGTACAAACTCTTGGTGTCGACGGTCGTTCCACGCCCGATTGCCTGGATCGTCAGCCAGGATTTGAGGGGTCAGTTAAATGCGGCGCCATTCTCGTTTTTCAACGCCTTCGCGGGCGATCCTCCGGTGGTGGGTATCGGCATCGGCAGCCATGAGCACGTGCGACCAAAGGACACGCGACGCAATATCCGCGACACCAAGCAGTTCGTGGTCAACCTGGTCTCCGAAGAAACTGCGGAAGCCATGAACATCACGGCGATCGAGTTCGAGCACGGCATCGATGAACTCAGTCAAGCTGGACTCACTGCAGTGCCGTCCGTGCATGTAAAACCGCCGCGCATTGCCGAAAGCCCGGTATCGATGGAATGCGAACTGCTGCAAATTGTCGAACTGGGACCGGAGAGTGGACTGGTGCTTGGGCGCGTGCTGGCGATGCACGTGCGGGAGGAGTTTGTCATCGATCCTGCTAAGCATCACATTGACACGCCCAAACTGAAGCTGATTGGCCGTATGCACGGATCGGGATGGTACGTCCGTACATCGGATCTTTTTTCCATGGATCGCATTTCTCCTGAAGCCTGGAAACGGCGTAAGCCAACAGTGCTTCTGCCGTAACTGTGACCCATCATCGCTCGGGATCGCGGGCATCCGCTGCCTGCATTCTTTCCTCGATGTGCCGTTGCACGCGTTCCCAGTCCGAGCGAATCATCATTTCCTTGATGGTGAATTTTGCCTCGTGTTTTGCATCATCCACGCGAACCGCAAGCTCGTTATCACATAAACGGAAGGCGATCGTTTCCGCCAGCGGAATCAGTTGCCTCGACATCTTTCCGACGATCACGAATACGACATTGTCCGACACCAGCGTGTATTCGGGACAAGGCTCCTGATCGACCGGCGTCGACGGAGCGCCGAAGGCCAGCATGAATCCGTGGTGCGCGAGAATGCAGTCGCCCATATGCATTCTGACCACGGTGCCGTGTTGATAGGCTCGCGTCTGTCCCGCCAGCAACTGCGAAATACAGCACAAGGCGATCAGCAAACATATTCGTTTCATGGACTGTCCTCCAGATGCGTGTCAACTGACCGGCTGTAGTAGCCTCGGCGGCAGCGGAATTGCAATTTCAGATTGCGAGTGGGAAGAATGAGAACCGAGTGGAAATCCGAGTTTGACTTTCTCGGCAGATACGTAACTATGCGGGCGGATTGCAGGTCGCTGATGACATCGTTGAAGATTCGTTCCGCGCCTTCCCTGATTGGTACCTTCCGGCCGCCGGATGCATCGGCAAGTCTCTGCAGCATCGCCGTTCCGTTCGACAGCTGCCCCGGAGGGTTCAGGTCGATGGCATAGATCTGCGCCTCGCTGGCGTCTATTTTTTCCAAGGCCTCGCGGAATGAAGCTTTGCTGATTGTGTCGTCGCCGTCGGAGAAGAGGATCATGACCTGCCAAACATCTGGTTGCCTGCGCCGTATGAGAAAGTTAGCCGCGATCTCAACCGCATCAAATAACGGTGTGGCTCCTCCGCTGGGCAAGAAGGCAATCTGATCAGCGGTGACCGAACTACGACAATCGCTGGAGCAGACGAAATGCACGTCCGTCCCGTTGAATGACAGAACCGAGATGTTCTGGGCGGAACTCGAAGGCCAATGCGAAATCAGTGCCGCGACCTCCGTGATTTCCTGTTGGAAGTGTGGCAGAACCGATTCGCTGGAATCGATCAGGACCACGACGTCGAGCTTGATTGCGTCCGAACGAGTGAAGCTGCGGAAGTTTCGAATTACCCTCTCATCGTCGATGACAGCGAAGTCGTCCTTCTGAAGCCCCTCGACGGGATGATTGTGTTCGTCGGTCGCGAAAAACACCAGACGCACTTCGGAAACATTGCTGCGGTAGGTGAGGTTTGAGGACTCTCCGGAACTGCCTGAAATCGATTGCCCCATGAGCAGGTCATGGCTGCACATAGCTGTGACTAGAAACAGCGGCAAGGCAAAAACCCTAACGCGATTGCGCATGAGCACGTTCCCGGACCTTGGATGTAAAGGGGGATTAACGTTATCATCGGCGCAGAGCGCAAATTAGTTGAGACCGTTCGTATTTGAAGTGGGATTACCGAAGTGTCGGGGTGCGCTGCGAAATCGGACGGCGTGAACCCATTTCGCCACAGAGGACGCTTTAGAAAATAAAACCCCGAAGTACTTGCCTCGGGGTTTTGAACTCGCCTCGGGTTACTCGCAACTCTACTGCAGGCCGAAGGCATACAGGTTGCCGTCGTCCGAGCCGACATAAACCACCCCATTCGCTACCGCGGGCGAGGAATGATAAACGGGGCCGGTGTCGTAGCTCCACAGCTCGTGGCCGGTGCTGGCCTTCAGCGCGTACATTTCGCCGCCCCCCGAGCCGACATACACCACCCCATTCGCTACCGCGGGCGAGGACTGCACACCGTTACCCGTGGTGTAGCTCCACAGCTTGTGCCCGGTGCTGGCATTCATCGCGTATACGTTGCTGTCGGCCGAGCCGATATACACCACCCCATTCACCACGGCGGGCGAGGATTGCACATAGCCGCCTGTGGCGTAGTTCCACAGCAGGGCTCCGGTAGTGGAACTCAGAGCGTACAGGTTACGGTCGTCCGACCCGACATAAACCACCCCGTTTGCAACGGCGGGCGAGGATTCCACATAGCCGCCAGTCGTGTAGCTCCACAGCTTGGCGCCGTTGCTGGCGTCGAGCGCATACACGTTGCCGTCGTCCGAGCCGACATAAACTACCCCATTCGCTACGGCGGGAGAAGACATCTCCACGACGCCAATGTCGTAGCTCCACAGCAGGGCGCCGGTGCTGGCCTTCAGCGCGTACAGGTTGCCGTCTACCGAGCCAATATACACTGCGCCATTCGCCACGGCGGGCGAAGAACACACATCGTTACCGGTGACGTAGCTCCACAGCTTGGCCCCTGTCTTTGCGTCCAGCGCGTACACGTTGTCGCCGGTCCACTGCCAGCCAACGTAAACGACTCCATTTGCCACGGCGGGCGAGGACTCCACTGACCCGCGTGTGCTGTACCTCCAATTCAAGCTGAGGCCCCCAACATTGGTGACGTTAAGAACCTTTTCATATGGGTTCATGCGCTGCATGTCGGGCCTGTGAAACTCGCTCCATCCGTTCCGCTGGCCCCAGGCTGCGGACACGAAGCATGCACATAGAATCAAAACCGAGATGCTAATTCGTTTCATGACTAACCTCCAGAGGCTAAATTGGTGTGACGAGATGATGCTTCCCAGGGAATTCTGGTCGTTCGCCTCAGGGGATGCGACATTCGCAACTGGCGGAAACCGCTCGTCGGAGAGGCTGGGCGTATTCAATGAGATAGGAATGAGCGCGTAATGTCAGTAACAGAGGTCACATCGCGGCGTGCGGTGAGCGCAAGGGCCGCGCCGCAAAGCCAAAAGTGCGTCTACGAGGACATTGGATGCTAGCTGCTTGAAAAAACAAAACCTCGGAGCCTTCGCCCCAGGGTTTCGGATCTTTCCTTCGATCTTTCCTTCGATCAGGGTTCATCGGACTAGGGCTGGCTTCACGCCACCAAGGTCTCGGCGAAGCGCTGGCACAGCGCAGCCTCGAGGTTGTAGTGGTTCACGACCACCGGCGCGGCCAGGAATGGCTTCAGGATGTCAAAGATCCTGCCATAGGACTCTCTCTCGTAGCGCTCGGCATCCTGCTTGGTGGTCCACAGGCTGATCATCAAGGCCTTGTCCTGTCTCAACTTCTCGGGGAAAAAGGGCAGAATCTCCAGGAAGCCGGCCTGCTGCTCGAGGATGGGCAGGACTTGATTCTTCATCACCTTCACGAACTCTTCTTTCTTTTCCAGTTTCACTCCGAAATCAAGAATACGGGCAAACATGATGGTGCTCCTTTTCTGCGTGAGCTAAAAACAGATGCGAAGCGGGGTCCTCGGCCCAAAGAAGCTTCAGCCTTTTTGAAACGCCGGGAGCTCAGCCCGAGCTAAGATTTACTACCATCGGACTACGGATGCAGTGACGGATGACGGTCGTCGCAGTGCCGTGCAACACATGGCGAGGTGACCATCGCAAGGGAGTCTCACGACTCATCGATCTACCGCACGAAGCTGAAACTGACGCTTAGGAGTAAACCGAAGACCAGAGCATGAGCGAGTTCTGTCCAGCCCAAATGACGGACAATAAGTGGCTGAGGCCTTTTCGCGAACCAAACGAAGCCACGAAAGAGAACCGGGGCGAATGCAAGCAACGCCAATTCCGGTAACCAGCCGAGATCGTCCGCGAGTGCCAATATCCCGGCGAGGATCATCTGTCCCGCCAGAAAGCTCCAGCCGATCTTGAACTTCTCGCCAAGCTCCTTCGCTCGCGCCCCGCGGATTCTCAGCCAGACGAAGTAAATCTGATCGGCGGCGAACAGCCAGTTGACCAGCCACAACATCCACGCTCTCCCGTCGAGGCGCCCCGTGGCCACGTAGTACGCGGCGGGCGCGGTTGAAGTCAGGGCTAGGGCACCGACAAATTCAGCGGCCATCCTCGTCGTGCGTCCCAACTTCTTGAGAAATATTTGTGCTGTAAAGGCGACGCCGGCAATCATTCCGATCCCTATCAGCTCGCGGTTCTTCCCCTGCCAGAAAAGAGTGCTTAGGCTGACCCCAGCTAACGTGGCAAGCGGCAAAGCCACACTGCGGACCAATTGCAGCTCATGTTCTGTCTGGACACGGATCGCACCGCTGCCGAGCCAACTTTCGACTGGCGTTCTCAGCCAAAACAGTGCCAGCACTGCCGTCGTCAACAGCGCTACCGGAGCGAGCCGTCCGCCAGCCAGCAACCCAGCCGCCGCGCCCGTCACCAACGGGACCAGCAACATTCCCCATGCGCCATGCTCACGGGGGAAAATCAGGGCGCGCCGGCGTTCTTTCCGAGGAATACTGAGCTTGGCCACGCTTTCGGCGGCGTCACAGTTCGGACTTTTGGTGTTCGGCTCTTGTGGGTTCATCGAGAGCGACTCCACAGCTAGGTTTGCAAACACGACGTAGAATCGCTGTGAGCAACATCACTCCCGTTTGTGAGTAAGCTCACTCACCATCTGGAACTATCTCATTCTAAGTTGATTTCTTGCTCTCAGCTTTACAGATGTGCAGGTTCCGACATAGATTTAAGACCGACACTTCGAACCGGACCTGCATGCCGCGACCTTCCTCAACACGAAAGCTACCCGCCCGCGCTCGCTCGAGCAAGCCGATGGCTGAGGTTCTCCTTTCGAAGGAGCTCCTGGAAACGCTTCCCGATGCCATCGTCGGCGTCAATCGCGACGGAATCATTATTCAAGTCAATTCGCAGGCGCAAGAGTTATTTGGCTACAGCCGCGATGAAATGATGGGCCAGAAAGTCGAAATGCTGGTGCCGGAAAGCTATCGGCGTGAGCACCACAATCATCGCGCGCACTTCGCGCAGACGCCCAAGACGCGACGTATGGGCGCGAATTTGGATCTTTACGGGAGGCGGCGCAATGGCTCGGAATTCCCGGTAGAGATCAGCCTCAGCCCAGTTGCCACAGAGGATGGGATGATCGTGCTGAGCGCCATCCGCGATATCAGCGATCGCAAGAGAATGGCGGAGGAGTTGCGCCGAGCAAGTGAAGAGCTGCACCGCAGAACCGCCGAGCAACTTGGGGAATACCGGGCGAGGTTGGTCTCGATCATTGATTCATCGGAGGACGCCATCCTCAGCAAAGACCTGAACGGCATGATCACCAGCTGGAACCGCGGGGCCGAACATATCTATGGGTACACGTCGGAAGAAGCAATCGGAAAGCACATATCCCTACTAACGCCCGGCGATCGTAGGGATGAAATCTCGCAGATTATAGGGAAAATTGCACGCGGTGAAACGCTTGAGCATCACGAGTCGGTACGAGTCACCAAGGACGGGCGGCAATTGAATGTCTCAATTTCCGTGTCGCCTTTGCGCGATGCGAGTGACAAAATCGTGGGCGCCTCCGTGATTGCGCGTGACATGACGGCGCAGAAACGGTCGGAGAGCCAGCTTCGTCAAGCCCAGAAGATGGAGGCGATCGGCCGGCTGGCGGGCGGAGTGGCGCACGACTTCAACAATATTCTAGGCATCATCAACGCGTGCACCGAATTTCTCCGCGACCGCATTGATCCCACTGCTGAACCGTCGCTTTACGTCGAGAACATCAAGAAGGCAAGCGAGCGGGGCCGGGCGTTGACCAAGCAACTGCTCGCCTTCAGCCGGACTTCCGCAATTCAGCCGCGTGTCCTCGACCTGAACGAGCGCTTGAGGGATATCAGCAAGCTCCTGCGTCCGCTGCTGGGAGACGACGTTGAAATTCTCATTGTGCCCCGATCATCTTCGGCACGTCGTCGAGGCAGACCCGGGCCAGCTCGACCAGATCGTGGTCAATCTCGCGGTCAATGCCCGCGACGCCATGCCTCATGGCGGCAAGTTCATTCTCGAAACCGGTGCAGTGAGTTTTGACGAGGCATTCGCCGAGCAGAATCAAGCCATGCGTGCCGGAAAGTACGTCCTGCTCGCGGTGAGCGATACCGGCAATGGCATGGATGAAGCAACTATGTCGCGCATCTTTGAGCCTTTCTTCACCACCAAGGACGTGGGCAAAGGGACTGGTCTGGGCTTGGCCACCGTCTATGGGATTGTAAAGCAGAGCGCGGGACAGATTTTGGTCTACAGCGAACCGGGACATGGAACGACTTTTAAGATCTACCTCCCCAGCGCCGAACACAAGATCGGCGTCGGACCTAAGTCCGAAGTAGAGACGGTCGGTCCGAAACGGCAAGGGACGACAATCCTGCTCGTGGAAGACGACGAAATTATGCGCAGCTTAACCCGGCAACTGCTTCAAGAACACGGATACACGGTAGTCGAGGCGGATGACGGAAAGTCGGCGCTCGAATGGGCGGAGTCTCATTCGAGCCCGGTCGATTTGTTGCTCACAGACGTGGTCATGCGCCGCATGAGCGGTCCTGAATTGGTTGAGCGCCTGAATGCCTCCCGTCCGACCCTGAAGGTCGTATATATGTCCGGATACACAGGGGAACTGATTGCCGAGCGGGAGATGTTACAGCGTGGCATAACTCTCCTGGAAAAACCGTTCAGCCGAACGGCTCTGCTGAACACCATCCAGACGACATTGGGATGACCCCAGAGCAGAAAACGCAAGCCCGCTGATCACCCCACTTGGGACATATAACCAAACGACTGGTGATGGGGATCACACATTGCTGTGTGAAAGCACGCAGTTAGAGTACTACTTCGGCAAGCCGTCCACATTGCCGAAAATCGTCAACCTCATATCAACCTGTTTTTTTTGTTTAGTTTACAAAAACTTGCACTGAGCCTTCCTCGCCTGCGGAGTGTGGCTACGGACTTGCCAAAGCATCTGTGAGCGGAGGCACTATATGGCCACACACATCATAAACAACGCCCAGAAACTTACGCCAGCCATCAAAACTTTCTGCGATTTTCCTCCATCCTTGACCAACGCCTTGGAGCAAGAGGCAATCACCACCACCTACCCCACAGGAGCGGTTTTGTTTGCTGAAGGGCAAGAGCCGCGGGGTGTGTTCATCGTGCGTCGTGGCCGGGTGAAGCTTTCCATCTGCGGCAGTGACGGCAGGACGTTGATTCTGCGCATTGTCGAGGCCGGCTGCCCGTTGGGAGTCGCCGCAGTGGTTTCTGGACGCCAGTATGAAGCCACGGCCGAAACCCAGGAACCGTGCGAAGTCAGCTTTCTACGCCAAAGCGACTTGTTACGCCTTATGCGTCTTCACGGCGAACTTGCCTTGTGGGTAACGCAACACATCAGCCAGGATTATGCCGGAACCTGCCGCGAAATCCGTGACCTGATCCTTTCCGACTCCGCCAGCGAAAAGCTGGCTCGATTGCTCGTGGGATGGCTCGACCAGAACACTGAATCCAAAAACCCGAGCCAGGTGAAGATGGCTTTGACTCACGAAGAGATTGGACAGATGATTGGGACTTCGCGCGAGACCGTCAGCCGGCTTTTCGCAGGTTTCAAAAAGCAACATCTTATTCAACAGAACGGCTGCACGCTTGTGATCCCGAGCCGGGTTGCCTTGGAAAACCTCATTACAGCGTAGAAGAGATCGTTCGATGGGCCGGCTCGCCTCCGCCGGCCCTTTCCACTTCGGAGTTGTTTTCCGCCAAACCATTCGGTTCGACGCTTCACCAAGCCGAAACCCAATTGCGGCGCTCGATCATGGTCGGAGGTTCGTACGTGCGCCCTGCTGCCAACCGATTCTCCTCGCGGCGGGCAGACCACAATAAAATCGGGCCCAGCGACGCGGCAGTGAGCCGGGCGATGACCGGGAACTCCTTTTCGACTTCGTGGCGCAGTTTGTGGATTTGCTCACTGACGCTTCGGTTGACTTTCCTAAATTCTCGCTCCATCACCCAAAGCGCTGCATTGTAGGCGCTGCTGAGTTTCTTCACCTCGCGCGCAAACCGCTCCCGCACGCGCGGATCCGGATAATCTTTGTAGCGCTGCCAGCCCTGGAGCATGGTCTGGCACATGCGATAAAGGCTCGGTCCGTTGCGCTCGAAATCGCGCCAGAACGCCCAATCGAGAAATCGCTTTGAATCCTCGCGTGAGATTGCACCGTGCTCGAAATTGAATTTGTACTGCCCGTGGATATCGGCGAATTCGATGTCTGTCAGCAGACGGCCCTGCTCGGCCATCTCCTGATAAAGCGGTGTGCCCGGGACTGGGGTGTAGAGCATGAACTGGTGGAAGTCGGTCTGGTAGTCGACCGCCGATTCGATTTCCTGCACGATGTTGTCCCGCGTGTGGTGCTCCAGTCCGATAATCGTCGAACCCTGCACCCGAATGCCGTGTTCGCGAAGTTCGCGGGTGAGCCGCCCGATATCGGTACCCTGCAGCTTGTTATAGCTCGACTTGGGAGATTCCAAACCCATCCACACCCAGGAAATGCCAAGTTCGACCAGTTCCAGCATGGTGTACTTGCGAATCGCATTGGCGGAAGCGAAGACCGAAAGCTCCCAACTCTTGCCTGCCTCTTTCATGCGCTCCAGCAAGCTCATGGCACGGGTACGGTTCAGCAGGAAGTTTTCGTCCATCACGAAGAAGGACTTTACTTTGAGTTCAGTTTCAATCCTGCACATCACATCAAACAGTTCATCGCCACTCTCGAAAAAGTTGACGAACTTTCCTTTGCCGCCAAAAAAAGCAGACGTAGTACAGAAGTTGCATCCCATGGGGCACCCCACCGACGGAATAATAGTGGCTGCCGTTCCACCCTTGCGCTGCGGAAGGCGTACTCCCAGGACGCGCGTCTGCAGACCGGAAACGATGGCGGGATGGCGGATCGGTGCGTTCTCGTCTTCTCCCAGATAACGGCGCATCCAGGAAATACCTTCTCCGCGGACGATGTGGTCGGCGTCGATCATCGCTTCCAGACCAGGAATGGCAGCGACGTGTCCGCCGACCACGATCACCGAATTCGGCGACAGTTCTCGCACGATGCGGCACATCTCCCGGACCTTCAGAACATTCACGATAATCGAAGAAATACCAACAATGTCGTAGTGGTTCTTGGTTAGTTCACGAGCAAGGGCTTCCCGCGTAGGAAAATCCAGCACGCTGCAAGGCGCCGAAATGTTTTCTTGGATCATCATGATTCCCCAGGAGCGATGGAACATGCGCAGCGAGAAGCTGCCTTGGGCGCGAGTGACCTGATTGTGATAGAGCTCCATCGGATTGATGGAGCGGCTGCCAAATTCATCGTCTTGCGCATAGGGACCGAATACCGAACTCAACAGGATGCGAGCGCGAGTGCCCTTGGGATGAGTTTTCATTGGATTGTTTTTAGGGTATTCGTTGGCTTGAGTTCTTCGCGGTGATCTTGGACACAATTACAAAAGTATTACATGCAGCCTGGATCGTTTGCGGCTGTTCCCATTTTCTTCTGGCAGGCGCCTAAGGCTTCACAGATGGGTCGTCACTGGGAGCGTCCGCGGTTTCCTCTTCTTCGACGTAGTCGGCCGGATCCTCAGGCAGTTCGACCAAGTGAGCCCGTTCCAATGCGCGCAGGTACTCAGGGCGAGTATGGCGGTAATGGTCGGCTGGCACTTTTCCATTAAGCCAAGCCGTATCCATCGGGTAGACCAGCGGATCGAAGATCACCATGTAGAAATGCCACAGCAGGATGGAGAAGGTCGCGAGCAGCGCCTCGTAATAATGGATGGCGGTGGCCGCGTCCGACACCCACTTGGGGAAATAGCGCAGGGTGAAATTGTTAAACCACAATAAGAAACCAGAGACCGTCATCACCACCGTGCCCCACATGAATGCCCAGTATTCCACCTTTTCCGCGTAGTTGAATTTCGCGAAGTGCGGTTCGACTTTCGTGAGTCCCAGGTTGTAGGAGAAGACCTTCAGCAGATCGGTCACGTCTTTCACATCAGGGAACATGGCTTTCAGGAATAAGGCGCCGTCTCGCCGATTGATGAAACTGAGGTGAATTACGTGATAGATGGTGGAAGCGAGCAGGACAATCGCAGCGCAGCGATGCACTAATCCGCGAAACGCGAGGTGGCCTTCCCAAAGCAATAGCGGACGCGCCCACCACGCCTCTGGATACTTCAGCGCGAAACCTGTGAACACCAGAGTCGGGAAGCTGAGAATCACGCCCCAGTGGGCGATGCGGAAGTTTCGATTCATGCGCGTTACTTGCGCACCAGTTTCATGCCGTGGCTGGCGACGGATGAGCTTCGACAGAAAGTCGAGTAGGTTGTGCGCCACCATGAAGCCAAGGGTCAACGGGATCAGCAGCCAATATGTCCAACGAATCCACTTTACGACGGGATGCGCGGCGCCACTCCCCGTTTGCACGTGCACCCGCCCGATAACGAAATGGTTGCCCGCCCCGGCGTGACAATTTCCGCACGTCTTGGGAAGGTTGGCAGCATTCACCGTGGAGCGCGGGTCCGACGAGGGAAAGATATTGTGTACTCCATGGCAGGACGCACAGTTGGCAACACTCTGAGATCCCCCTCGCTGGGCAAGACCGTGATAGCTATCGGCGTAGGAAGGAACGCGGTCGGCAGGCAGATTGTAACGCAATGCCAGGCGTTCATCGCTGTGACAGCGCCCGCAAGTCACCATCGAGACTCGCCCTGCGTTCACCAGCGATCCCGCCTCTTTCGGAGCCAGAATCAAGTGCTCGCCGTGACAGTCGCTGCAAACCGGTGCAGCAGCAACGCCAGCCTTCATGGCCTGTCCGTGCACGCTTGCAAGATAGGTTTTGGCAATGCCGGCATGGCATTGTCCGCAGGTGGCCGGAATGTTCCAATGGTTGATTTTGGAACGCGCATCTTGCGGAGGGAGAATTCCGTGGCTCCCATGACAGTCGGAGCAAGTTGCGGCCGCCTCGTCCCCATCGGCCACGGCTCGTCCGTGCACGCTTTGCCGGTAGAGTTCTACCGGACGCAAAAATGGAATCTTGTGCCGCGACAGGAACTGCTGGTTGCTATGACAGGAAGCGCAAGTGTCGGGCAGATTTTTCTTGGCTACCGGTGAGGCCGGATCGCTCGAGACTTGAATCTGATGTACGGAACCGTGGCAAGACCCGCAGTTCGGGGCATCCGGATCGCCCGTTGCGGCCGCCTGCCCGTGAATGCTTGTCCTGAAATCTTTCACTTCATCGGCGTGACACTGCGCGCACTTGGTTGGCGCCGTCTGGTTTGCAGCGGCGACCTCGTGTGGATCGCCGTGGCAGGATTGGCAAGCTCCTGCGCCGAGCGCACCGTGAATACTTCCCGCCACATGGGACGCTTCTTCGGTGTGGCAGGTCGAGCATTGCACCTTAACAACTTTGTCGGGATGCGGAAAATCCTTGATCGTCGTGTGGCAGTCGGTGCAGCCCAAAATACCGTGGACGCTGGCCGCATGTTTGGCAGGATCGATCGAGATGCTTTTGCCGCTGCCCGACGTCATTCCCGCCTGGGCGTGGCAGGCGAGACAACTTTCGTCCTGTTTGAGTGGCTGCGCCGTTTTCGGTTGTGCTTGAACTTGACCAGGAATCAAAGTGCAGACTGAAAGAAGAAGCACTACGAAATAGCCAAGATTTGATCGCCTGATGGTCCCCGTCGCGCCTAGCATTTCTTTCAACAAACTCAACTCCCAAAGCTCACTACTGCTTCATTCCCAGGTCGGTCAGGACCTTGGGATTCTCTTCCCCGGCGGCTAAGACTTCATGACACGCAGAACAATCGTTCGTGATCGTCTGCCCATCAGCACTGGTGTGACTGCCGTCATGGCAGCGGAAACACCCCGGCGAATCGTTGTGCCCAAGATTATTGGGATGGCTTCCCCAGGTCAGACGCATGTCCGGGAAAATATTCCGAAGATAAATCGCCGCCACTTCCTCGCCCGCTTGTTGCACCAGCGCACGTCGGGTCTCATAGATAGTCGCGTAGTTCGTCCGATAGAAATTGTTGATTTCGTCGCGTATGCTTTGCTTCGCGATCTCGCGCGTGGGATAGTTAACTTTTAAAACCTCGACCGCCTTTTTCCTGATGTAGGGAAGCTCTGGGCTGATGCGGCTCAGCGACATTTGCTTGTCCACAGCGTTTTCGGGCAGTTCGAATACGTGCGTAGGCCGGTTGTGGCAATCCACGCAATCCATTACCCGATGTTCTCCCTTGTCCAATTGCTGTTGAGTGGGTTTCGCATCCGTGGAAATGAATTCGGTGGTCTTTCCCTGATCGTCGGTGAAGTACACGGCCGGAATGGTCTGCCGTTCAGGGTCCGTCGAAATGTAGCGTATGCGCGCGTTGTCAGCCAGGTGATGCCCGTGAATTCCAACCGAACCCTGCCAGGTGCGTCCACCTACTTTCAGCAGCAGCACGTCCGTCTGCGGCGTGTTCTTTTCGTCGTCCTTGTAACTGGTATTCACGAGAAACTTGTCGCCGGTAAAGCGTTGCGGCCAGTGGCACTGCTCGCAGGTTTCACGCGCCGGCCGGAGATATTTCACCGGCGAAGGAATGGGCCGTGAGTAGGTGTGGAAGGTTACGGCAAAGACTTGGCGCAGGCCAGAAAGCTTGGAGCGCACAAACCATCCCGCTCCAGGCCCGATGTGACACTCGACGCACTCGACGCGCGAGTGCGGCGAATTTTGATAAGTCGTATATTCGGGGGCCATCACGGTGTGACAAGTCGTCCCGCAGAAACTCACGGAATCCATGTATTCGACTCCGCGGTAAGACGCGGTTCCAACAATGAGAAGATTGAGCAGGGTTGCGAAAGCCACCCACTCCAAGGTCCGCCGAACCACTGGCAGACTCAGATCGATAGCCGGAAACGTTCTCGGCAAAGTGCCGCTTCCGCGCAGGCTTCGTCGCTTGAGCCAAATGCCAACGGGGATCAGCAGCAGTCCGAGTACAAAAATGCCCGGGAGAATTAGAAAAACCAGAAGGCCGATGTAAGGATGCGGCGGCCCCGGCAAGAAGATGTCATAAAACCAGAATGCAATAGTAGTGAGCGCGGTACTCGTCGTGATTACCGCTCCTGTAAGCGTGGTGGGATTCTGCCCCAGGAAATAGATTGGCCGCGCCCAGTCTCTGAAACGTTCTCGTAAATTCATTGAGACCGCCACTCTCCTTTCTTGTAAGCACACTCCACGCAATGCCGCGGATTATCCGCTTCCGTGGGCAAGCTTCCCATGGTCTTGACCGCCCTAGATCCCCAAAACCTACTTTTTCAGAGTACGGATGTAGGCCACCAACCCCTTAACTTCCTCTGGCTTCAGCGACGCATACTTGGGCATCTTGTTCTTGCCGTTCGTAATGATGTCCGCGAGGTCGGAGTCCGACATTTTCTGTACGTCCGCACTGGTAAAATCGTGGGCGCCCATTTTCTTTCCCATCGCCGAACCGGTTCCGTCCGCGCCATGGCAGGCTGCACATTTCGATTTGAAGAGCGCGGATGCGTCTTGCGCATGCACTGACAGGGGAAGGCTGAGAGCAACAGCAACTGCTGTTGCGATTGTCAACATCACGACGTCGATTCTCTTCATCTTCAAAGCTCCATTCGAGTTGTTGTTGGCCTAACCGCGGCCGTGAACATCGTTGCAAAATGCAATATTGAACTCTCCCGCACGGAGAGTCCGTGACCTCTGTCACATATGGATGTGATTGTAAGCTCTTTGCATTCAACGCGTGCACAGATGGTGATCGCCCTCACGCCAAAATGTGATATAGATCACCGCACGGCCTTGTGGAGTAGGTTCAGACTAATGACAAAGGTGAGCCTTATGCCAAAGGATAATCGCGACCTGCTTGAAGTGCTGAAGTTCGAGCTCGAGTTCCTGGAGCAAGGCGGTTACGGGCGATTGCCGCGCGAAGCCTGGCGGCCGCGGTTTGTGTTCGAGGATTCGCCTACATGCATGAACTTCAACTCCAAGGACCGTGAACCGTGCGAAGAATGCCTCCTGATGCAGTTCGTTCCACAAGAAGCGCGCACGGAACAAACTCCTTGCATTCACATCCCGTTGTCTCCGGCCGGAGAGACGATCGCGTCCTTGTACCGCACCGGGACCCAGCAGGAGCTTGAGGAGGCGCTCGGCGACTGGCTACGGTCGACCATTCGCAGGCTGGAAGTGGAAAGAGCAAAAAAAGCGGCGACGGCTGATTCAGCCCATTAGGATTTTTCGCGCTCCGCTAATCGCTTCGCGCTGCCGCAAGAAAGCAGCGCGCAAAACTTACCCGCCGTTCAGGCTCAGAGAAGTCAGGTGAACCCCGCTCTCGTCCGCCGGCTCAACCACAAACCCCAGCTTCTCAATGAGGCTGCGCATCTCGATATTCTCCCGAAGCATGTAGGCCTGCACCGAGTCCAACTGTTCGGCGCGCGCCACCTGGATCAGCCTCCGCAGCAACTCGATTCCTAAACCTCGATGCTGATATTCATCTCGTACCACAAGCGCGACCTCGCCGGCACTCTTTCCGTGAAGCTTGCTCAGCCGTCCGATGGCGAGGATTTCATGCTCGCCCGTATCTGGCACTGTGTGATCAGCGACGATCGCAATCTCGCGGTCGTAGTCGAGAAAACAGATTCGTCTCAGCCGGTCATGAGCCACGCGCTGGCTGAGCTTGGACAACTGAAAATAACGAAGAAACACGCTGCGTTCGGAAAGCGCTTCGTGAAACTTCACCATGAGTGGCTCATCTTCGGGGCGCATCGGCCGCAGAGTCACGGCTGTGCCATCTTTCATTGTCCAAAGCGAAACATATTGCACTGGGTAGGGTCGGATGGCAGGCTTGGGAAGGTCACTGGTAGCGATGTCCTTGTCGTGCAGAACGAAGCGGGCATCAAGAGCGATGATCTGATCGGAGGAAGCGACCAGGGGATTGATGTCGGCTTCCTTGATCGCGGGATTTTCTACGATGAGGCGGCTGAACCTCACTAACAAAGCTTCGAGCGCGGCAATGTCTACCGCCCTGCGGCCACGCACGCCGGATAGTGCTTTGAAAATCCGGGTTTGTTCGAGTAAGCGATGCGCCAGAGTAGAGTTGAGCGGCGGCAACGCTAACGCGCGGTCGCGATAAACCTCCACCAGTTCCCCGCCCGAACCAAACACGACGACGGGGCCGAACTGCGCGTCCGTCGTGCTGCCAACGATCAACTCGTAGCCGCCAGCTTTCAACATCGGTTGCACCGTCACACCCTGGAAACTCTCGCGGCCCACGCGCTCGGTGACGGACGATTCAATCGCGCGGTATGCCTGGCGCACTGCGGCTGCGTCGGCAAGATTCAGGTTCACGCCGCCAACGTCGCTTTTGTGCGTGATAGTCTCGGAATGCAATTTCACGACGACGGGAAATCCGATTGCCGCCGCTACCGCAGCTGCTTCTTCCTCGCCATGCGCGATCCGCGTCTCCACGGCTGGAATTCCGCACAGCGTGAGCAATTGCTTTGATTCGTATTCGGTGAGCAAAGTACGCCCATGGCTGCGTGCTTCCTCGATGATGGTGTGGGTTTCCCGCCGCGCTTCATTTTCGTCCTCCGGGCCATCAGCCAGGACTGGCGTTTCATAAATGCCGCGAAGGTTGTAGGTATAGCGCCACATCAGGGTAAAGATTCGGGCGGCGGTGTCGGGGTAAGCAAAGGTTGGAATTCCTGCGGTATTCAGAATGACGTCGCCACCGGCCACGCTAGCGCCTCCCATCCAACTCGCGAGCAGCGGTTTGGCGTGCGCATGGGCTTGCGGCTTTAGTCGCTCGGCGACATCGGCCGGGTTCGTCATCCCTTGTGGAGCGAGGATGACAAGCAAGCCGTCGCTGTTCGGATCGGCGAGTGCGATCTCGGCCGCCCGCTGATAGCGCTCCGGATCGGCGTCACCAAGTATGTCAATCGGGTTGCCATGGCTCCAGTGCTTGGGCAGAAAGAGGTTGAGTGCATCGAGGGATTCCGAGGAAAGCGTCGCGATTTCACCGCCGCTCGCAATTAACGCATCCGTGGCCAGCACGCCTGGCCCGCCGGCATTGGTCAGGACGGTTAACTTCGGACCCCGCGGCCGCGGCTGTTTGCTCAGCACCTCTGCCATATAAAAAAGATCCGCGATGCCGCTGACCCGCAGCACTCCGGCCCGCCGGAAAGCCGCATCGAGAACGTCATCACTGCCGGTGAGAGCGCCGGTGTGCGAAGCCGCTGCTTTCGACGCCGCTTCCGACCGCCCCGCTTTCAACACGATGATCGGTTTGGTAAGAGTTACCTCACGCGCTGCCGACAAGAACGCCCGCGCATCGCCGATCGACTCCATATAAATAAGAATGCTTTGCGTGCCAGGATCATCACCGAAATAGTCAATCAAGTCGCCCCAACCGATATCCAGCATCGATCCGGTGGAAACGAATGCGCTGAAGCCGACTTGTTCGCGCAGACTCCAATCGAGAATCGCTGTCTGCAGCGCGCCGCTCTGACTTAAGAATGCGACGTTGCCCGGGCGCGCGATGGTGTGGGCAAAGGTCGCATTCAAGCCGAACCAAGGGTTCATCACGCCCAGGCAGTTCGGGCCGAGTAATCGCATGGGGCTGTCGGTCAACTCTTCTGCGATTTGCTTTTCGAGCACCTGCCCTTCGGCTCCGCGTTCGCGAAATCCCGCCGAAATAACAATCGCTGACTTCACGCCCGCACTCACGCATTCCCGGACGATCGCAGGAACGGTGGCCGCTGGCGTAACGATCACAGCAAGATCGACTGGCTCCGGTACATCACCGATCGACGGATAAGCCGCGATCCCGAGAATGCTTGGGTGTTGGGGATTAACCGGATAAATCTGGCTTCGAAATGCAGGGACCTGAAGATTGGCGAGGATGGTGCGGCCGACACTTCCCTCGCGTTCCGTCGCGCCGATAACAGCGACGCTGTGCGGCCTGAAAAGCGAGTCGAGCGGCCGAGGTTCCGAACGCAGCACGTCGTGCGATGGATCCAGCACTCGCGGTGCGAGCCCAGCCAGCTTCTCCTTCACAAGACTCCCCCTGCGTGGCAGGCTCCTGCGGGCCCTGCTCAAGTCTGATTGTACGAATGCGCCTGCGCGCAGTCCACGCCCACCCTTACCGGTCGGTGCGCTCGAACATACTTCAGATTTTTGCTAAGTGCCAAAGCGGAAGCCGTAGAAAAAAATGGCTCCTCACATTTCAATGAGGAGCCATTTCAAAACGAAGCCTTATGAACCCAGTAATCGAGAAAATCAATCGGGAGTCCAGCCAAGAAAATCCTCGTGTCCCTCGAATATTTCGCTCACAATACCTCGCGCCGGTTGCTTAGGAGGTACCGGCTTCGGCTCACACGCCTGTAAGGCTTTTTTCTCAACGGGCGGTTCCACTTGAGGAGCAATGCATGGGGCAGCCATAAAATCTCTCCTTTCGATCAGAGTTATTAGTTCGCTATGCGAGATCCTCCTTCAGGTCAGTTCGCCTAGGGAGGAATCACAATCTATAACTAAGCCATTCAGCCGCGCCCTCCAATGAGAGGCATCACATTTTGGTGTGATGTCTGCCAAGAGCCGGTTTATCAAGCGGAGCTGCGAACCCGCCGCTCCGGCAACAGTGCACCGCGCGCAGAAACAGTCAGTTTATGCGACTCCGACCAATTGCTTGTCTTCCTGTTTCTCTTTCACCAGTGCTCCCGTCGCTGCAGGAGCTATCGGCGCTTCCTTCGCAATTCTGTTCCTCACCAGTGGCCTAAGGACAAAGAGAGAGAAGATCGCCGCAATCCCACACAGGACAGCCGAAATGTAGAACGGCACAGAGAAAGAGCCGCCGAAGTACGCAGCCAGCGCCGCCGCCCCAAATCCGGCAAAAACGGAGGCCGCTCCCTTGCTCGTGTACACCATGCCATAGTTGGCGGAGGCGTTCTTGGGGCCGAAAACATCTCCGGTTGTCGCCGAGAACAGGGAGAATATTTCACCCCAGAAAAGGAAGACAAAAGAGAACAGCACCACAAACGCGATCGGCCTTCCGGCGATTTTGGTCACAAGGAATACCAGGACTGCTTCAATGCCAAAGGTTAAGAACATGGTCCATTCGCGTCCCAACCGGTCCGAGACCGTGCCCCACAAGATTCGGGACAAAGCGTTACAGGCCGACGTCAGGGTTACAGCCAACGGAACAATCGCGAACCCCAAAACTTTCGCATCGCTCACATGAAGCGACTTGGCAATTTGCGAAAGGTTCGCCGTAGCGATCAACCCGCCGGCACAAGCAAAGAAAAACATCGCGTAGAGGAAATAAAACTCGGGCCTGCCCAGAGTTTGAATCCAAGTAAAATTCACCTTCGACTGCGCGACAGCTTTGTTTACTTGTTTGGCGCGCCGGTCCCACCCGGCAGGGACCCACCCTGCGGGCGGATGATGAAGTATCATTGCGGCAACCAGCGCAATGATGCCTTGGGCAACTCCCCAGACGGCCATAGCCTTAGCCCAGCCCATGTTGTGGATCGTGGCGGCAATCGGGATGACCGTAAGAGCGGCACCGCCGCCGAAGCCTGCGGCAGTCAGCCCAGCTGCCAATCCCCTGCGATCCGGAAACCATTTCACCGCATTGGCAATGCAGGAAATGTAGATGATTCCCGCGCCAGTTCCGGCAAAGACGCCGTAATAGATGTACAGGTCAAGCGGAGACTTGGCGATGGTCCCACCCAGAACCCATCCCAGCGCGATGCAAATCGCGCCGAACGTCATGAGCTTCCGGATGCCGAATTTATCGACAAAGTACCCAGCCACGGGCATGGGCCATGTTTCGAACAGAATAAAAGCCGAGAACACCGCCGCTATTTTTGCGTAAGGCACGCCCGTAAAAGTTTGTTTCATGCCTGGCGTAAAAAGTGTGAAGGCGTACTGATAGTTGGATATGACAATCATCGCGACGATACCGCACACCAGCTGGATCCAACGGTTTCCAGCAATCTTGCCGAGCGTGGGTTCGGAATGGACTAAGGAGGTCACATTTGTGGCCATGGGGCACCCTCCTGAATATTGGTATCTTTAGAAGTCGTCTTTCATGCGCACCCGCGGAAGCTCTCCGGGCAATGGAAAAAACCCGCCCCCCGGTCGAGAGGGCGGGCGGGTTTATTCGGTTTCGACATCCTTCTGGAGCGGAATGATTCCCGGCACCAGCCACTTGTTCCACATATCGTCAATCTTGCTCTGGAAGTAATCGATGTCTTCATCGATGAAATGCGCGAACCTTCCCTGCTTGAGCAAGTAATCACGAACCGGCAGGCGCTTGAATCTGCCGCTGGCAATCTGTTCGGTTTTGCCGTACAGCTTCAGCTTGCCGTTTTCGATCTCGTACAGAGGCCAAATGCCGGTGTTCACGGCCAGTTCGCCCAGTTCGAAAGAGAGCACGGGATCGAAATCCCAGCCCTTCGGACAAGGATTGAGGCAGTGAATGAAGGTCGGCCCACCGATGGACAGCGCCTTGCGAACGTTGTTCATCGCCTGCAGCGGATAGGACGTAGAGATAGTCCCTACGTACTTCACCGTGGGATGGCCAGCCATTATCAACGGCGCCATGTTCTTCTTCCAGCGGTGATTCATAATCCGCTTCACTTTTCCTGGCGTGCTGAACGAGGTGTTGGCGCCATAGGGCGATGTCCCGGAAATCTGGATATCGGTATTGGCGTACGACTCGTTGTCGTACATCAGGATCAGCAGGTTGTAGTCGGGATGGCACATGGTGGCTGAGATCGCTCCCAAGCCCATGTCCGCGCCGCCGCCATCGCCGCAGAAGGCGATAACGTTGATGGGCTCATCCTTCATAAAACCCTTGCGCATCTGGACGCGGAATGCTGCTGCCGCTCCCAGCGCGCTCGAGCCTGAGCTCCCGAGTTGTGTGTGCATCCACGGAACGCCCCAGGGGGTTGCATAGTAAGAGGTGTTAGCCACGTACATGCACCCGGTGCTGCCCAGAACGATGGTCCTGGGACCTGCAGCCTTCGCCATCAGTTTCATGATTTGCGCAGACTCGCAGCCCTGGCAGGTGCGGTGGCCGGATGTGTAGTATTCCTCGTGTGGAACCTTCTTGACTCCTTTGAAGGGCTCCAGGTTTTGCGTCGGTTTTTCATCTACGAATGTGCTCATTTTGTTTGTGTCCTTTCCGGCTATGAATAACGCCACGCGTCGAGCTGGCGTTATCCCCGCAGCCCAATCCATTGCGTCAGAGGTTGCGCATTACCCTTTGCGGCGTCGAAGGTGATCTCCACCGTCTTTTCGACGTCCGGTACGGTTATTTCGCGGCCACCCAGTCCACCGATGAAACCAATGACCGGCGGTCTGGTGCTGCTGCCGGTGTACATCGCGGACCGAACTTCCGTCGCCACCACGCCACTCAGGTTCGGCGAACCGAACGAGAAGTCACGATCGATTACGCCAATGGCCTTGAAGCGTTCCAGGCACTTGGCAATCTCCGGACCGGCAAACGGCCGGAACCAGCGCAGGCGAACGAAGCCAACTTTCTTGCCTTCTTCGCGCAGCTTCCGGATTGCGACCCGGACTGGCGTCGAGAGTGTTCCCATGCCCAGCAGCACGACGTCCGCATCTTCGGTCATATATTCTTCGAAGAACGGATTGCCGTACTTGCGTCCGAAGGTTTTCTCGAAGTCGGCATAGACTTCGCGAATCACGTCGCAGGCAATTTCGGTGACTGCGTAGTTCTGCCGCCGGATCTCCATTACCCAGTCCTCGTTGGCCTGTGGGGCCACCGAAATGACGTTGTCGGGATGGAGCAGCAGATCGCCGCGATTGTAGCGAGGCAGGAATTTGTTTACCTGCTCTTGTGACGGGATCTGTACCAAGGCTTGCGAGTGGGTGAGGAATGCGCCATCGCAACTGATCGCCAGAGGAACGAACATGCGGCGGTCTTCCGCCACACGATAGGCAATCAAAGCGGTGTCTAACGCTTCCTGCGCACTGTCCACCCAGGTCAACATCCAGCCCAGGTCGCGGACGGCGAGCGCGTCGTTATGCTCGACGCCGAATGCGCCGGGATCATCGAGCGCCCGGTTGCCCACCATTGCGATCATGGGAATGCGCAGAGCCGGAGTTACGGTCAGCGCTTCCATGGCATACATCCAGCCCACGCCGCTCGAACCGCAGAACACCCGGGCTCCGCAAGCCGACGCGTGCTTCACGATTTCAAATTGTGAATGTTCACCTTCCGCCACGATATATTCGCAGTCCATTTCGCCGTCTGCTACGAGTTGGCTGATGTACTGCATGACCGTGTCATAAGGCCGGATCGGGTAAGCCGTCACTACATCGACGTTGGCCAATTTGCAGGCAATCGCAATGGCCTCGGCGCCGGTAATCAGGGCTTCCTGTTCCAAGGGTTTCTTTTTTTCTTCAACCGGTATTGTCAGTGTCGCCATTTCAATCTCCTTAGTATTCAGGTTGCTCCCTTAGGGGCATTAGCCTTTCTTTGCGACTTCCAGGGCCTCGAGGACCTGTTCTTTGTATTGACCGCGATAACGGAAACCGTACGAACGCTTTTCGATCGGCTCGGCTTTCTCAATCGTGGCTTCCAGCCATTTCAGGTATGCGTCCTTGTCTTTTTCGAATGCCGCCCATTGGCTGTCGTTACCGTGGAACTCGGACTCGTTCACCATGGTGATGCACTCTTTCACCGGGCAAATTTCCTCGCAGATGCCGCAACCACAGCAGGCTTCGAGGTTGGTGTCGTAGGTGCCTTCGGTGGTGACATCGAACGCGGCATCGGGACAGTTCAGCCAGCACAGGGTGCACTTGGTGCAAGTGGCGAAATTCACCACCGGCCGTTGGGTGCGCGTTGAGTACTTCTTGAATAGCTCGTTGCGAGCCGGGCGGAAACCGCCAACTTTCCCGGTAACCGGATCGGCGAACGCGCCGCCTTGCGGCTGACCTTTGATAGATACGCCACAGCGCATGTCTTCCCAACGGGGCAGATCGAACTTGAACAGCTCTTCGGGATTGCCCACGCCCGCTTTCACATCAACGCTGGAAAAGCGTTCGAAGGCATTGCGAGCCGACGTAACCTTCAGTTCGCTCTTGAGCTTCTGGTTGATGAATTTCTCCACCGACTCGAAGGTCATCACTTCCGGCAGCACCTTGGCGATGGCGCCCAGGACGCGCACGTCTGTGTGATCATCTTTGAAAACCCACATGCCGGAGAAACTGGTAATGCCCTTGATGATTCCCAGCTTGTAAGGCGCTTCCCGGCGGTGAATGTTCTTCAGCAGTTCTGGTGCGTCGTCGCGGGAAATCACTATGAGAGTGTGCCCCGGTTTTAGAGCTTGATGCACCGGCCTCAACCCGTACCATGCCCACGACTCGGCGCCCTTGCAGAGCGTGTCATCGAGAACTACGGTCAGGTCAACCTGTTTCGGCTCGTACTGCGCCATTCCAGCTTCGAGTGTCTGTTCATCGTCGGCGACGATGGCGAAACTCTTAGCGGGAATGCCGTTTCTTTCTGGAGCATCTCCGTAACGGCCGAAAGAAATACCCAGTTTGCCTTGGTTGTGCGCGGCGAGAACGATGTCGCGCGTGATGTTTTTCGCGAGGGTTTTTTGAAAAACCCCCCGGTAAACGACCTCAACTGCGAATAGCTGGCCCATTTGGCAACCTCCATTCTTTTTACAGCTTTTGCATTACGATCTTTTCTATCTCCTGCAAGTGCTGGCGCATGGCCGCCTCCGCGGCTGCCGCGTCACTCTGCTTCAGGGCTCGAAGGATGCAGCGGTGTCCGGCAAGCGATTTCTCCTGCCGTCCCTCCACCTGCAAGGAGCGTTCCCTGGTTTCACGCAACAAATCCATCAGACTGTCTACCACCTTCAAAATCACCGTGTTGTCGGAGGCCAGCGCGATGGCGTAGTGGAACCCCGAGTCTTCGTCGATGGCGAGATCGCCCCGGCGTATCTTCTCTTCCTGGCGAACCAGGATTTGCTCCATTTCAGCGAGTTCAGCCGCGGAAACATGCAGCGCGGCGCGGCCCGCCAGTGGGGGCTCGATCATCTTGCGCACTTCGAGGAGCTCCCGAATCGTTTTCTGCTGCTGCACCAGCGCCGCAGAAAGGAGATTCGCGGGCGCAGCTGCGGGATCGCAAACCACTGTGCCGATGCCCTGTCGCGGTTCGAGCAGGCCCATCAATTCCAGGCTACGGATGGCATCGCGCACCGAGCCTCTGCTGACCCCAAGCATTTGCACGAGTTCGCGTTCAGGGGGAAGCAGGTCACCCGGTTTCAACTCTTCAGCAATGCGCCGTTCGAGTTGCCGGGCAACTTCCTGATAAACTTTGCTTCGGGGGATCGTTTCAAACTCAATTTTTGGCGCTGAGTGCGTGCTCATGACGTGATGGTCTGATGACTGTTGACTAACCCATTTCAATCCTTAGAGCAAAGAGCCGCAATGACTCAAGTCACCGTTCACTGTGACGTGATGAACATAGCGTTCCGTTCAAAGGGGAAAATCAGGACCACCCTCGAGATCGAAAGAGAAAATACTCGGGCAAAGTGATGCGACCGCGAAAAGCTGGCCATGATAAAATCTAAGATTGATTTTGTAATGTGCGGAAGTGGTGGAACTGGCAGACACACCATCTTGAGGGGGTGGCGCCGAAAGGCGTGGGGGTTCAAATCCCCCCTTCCGCACCAGAAATCCCAAGTCACGCCCTTAGGAGCCCGGGGAATCCCGAGCGGCCATCCTTCCCTGTTCGGCTCCTATACTTTCGCTAGAATGGCTTTCTTGATTTGTTTAATTTTGGCCTCGTCGCGCTTGTAGAAGGTCCACTTCTTGATTCGCTTGGCGCGAGTCAGTCCGGCCCGGCACAGAATTTTCATGTGTTCGCTCGTGGTCGGTTGACTCACGCGAAGCTTGCGTGCAATCAGGCAACCGCAAACTCCGTCCTTCACTAAATCGCCGTCGACTTGCGGAGGGAAATGCCTGGTCGGGTTCTTAACCATTCGAGAATCTGTAGTCTGCGCTCGTTCGCGAGAGCGCGGATCGCGGTAGTCGATATCATTATACGATTAGGAAACTCCCTAACTAGGATAACACTCTAGTGTCTGAAAACCAGATTTCGAACTGGCTACTACGAAGAAAACCCGGTTGTGGTTCATCGGTTGTAGCCGGCTACCGCCTCATCCTCCGCCGCGTAATCGAACTGCGCCTCGAACCCAACCGCTGGCGGATCCTCACGCTCCCAGTGTATCGTTCGTCGGATTGCCTCTTCGATTTCGACTGGCTCCCGGTATTCCAGTTCCTGGCGGATGCGCGCGGAACTCGCGGTCCAGTTCTGCGCGGCGTTGCCGGGCTTTAGCAGGTGTCGCGCTGCGCGCTCCACGGGCAGGACAACGAATTCGCCGTCCCACTGCATCTCGTCGGCGATTTTCCGGGCCCACTCCAGTTCGCTGAACGGGGGCTCTTCGCACACGTTGTAGATGCGCTGCGCCGCGCGCTCATCCGTCGCCGCTAAGGCTATAGCCGAGGCCACGTTCTCCACGTAGCCTCGCGGGGTTTGCCAGGGCGCCAGCGTTTCGGGAAAGATGATGTGGCGCCGCCCATCGGCAACACGCTTTACGATGGGATAAAAGCGATGCAGCGGATCTCCCGGCCCGTACACCATGGGCAAGCGGAGCACTGTGCCCGGAAGTTCGCGGTCGCTCATCACGATGCGCTCCGCCGGGATTTTGTCGTAATCATCGGTGACCCAAGGGAAAATCTTACGGAGGATCTCTACATCCGCGGGCGGGTAGGGATGCAGATTGTGCCGTAGTTCGGAGTCTTCCGTAAGCGGCACTTCCTGCAACCGACCACTTTCTGTGCCGTGCAAAATGCCCACCGCGCGATATACGTCCATGCTGCTCAGCATAACCACGCGTCGCGCCGCGCTGCGGAAGATGTCCATCAACTCCTCGGCCTGCGATCCCGAGCTGATAACCAGATCGACTACGACATCGGGAGCAAAGCGGCGCAGTTTCTCCGCGCTGGCGCTGAGTTGGTTGCGGTTGCCCAAGATCTCCTCGACTCCCTCGGGCGTAGGAGCGCGACCACGGTGAAACACCGCCGCCGTGTGCCCCTCCCGTTTCAGCGCGGCGACGACGAATCGTCCAATGAAGTCATTCCCGCCAATCAAAAGGATGCGCATTTCAGCTCAAATAATCAGCCCATCCTTACTTCTTGGCAGTCGGTGGCAACACGCCGTTCAGGCGCAGATACATTGCGGCTTCAGCATAGTGATCGGACCAAGCGCCGGCCAGGACCAGACTGATCCAGGCGCGCGTCACTTTGTTCCCGCCGAATCCTTCGGTGGTCTCCGCCAGTTTCGAATCGTCCATTTTCGCCAGGGCGTCGGAACAGAAATCGAAGGAGGCCTTGAGCGCGGCGACGAGCTTGTCTTTTGAGTCCGTCTCTTTCACCTCGTTAACTTTTGGAGCGGAGACAGCCGCGGCCTTTGTGCACAACAGATCATTCGTTTCGGCCATGTGGACAATAAGATGGCCGAATGTCATCTGGTCAGCGGTGGGTTTGTAGTTGAATTTGTCGGCAGGCATGGCTTCGACGGCAGCAACAGTGTTTTTCTGCCGGCCGGGCAGAATGTCTCTTAGGGCGGCGCTGACGGGATTCTTCGTTGACGGGGGCGTTGTTTGCGCAGCCGCCGACACGGCGAATAACAGTAAGGCAAGGATCACAAGAGTTTTCTTCATTTTGTCCTCTTTTGTCTGTGAATCGTTACGGAGAGCAAGATAGCGCATCGGGTGACTCTATGCCACAGTTGTTTCGGGCAGTGGCAAGAATTCCTCAGAAATTGCCTGTTTCATAGCGTCTTCCCGCGCTGGCATGAGCTGCATCGTGATCCCCGGGCCCAGCTTGCGAAACTTTACAAGCATGGTAATTGTGTCACTATAGTTCGTTAGTTAGCTAATTGTCAACAGATTATACATTCACATTATGGGCCAGAATGGCGTTGATGGTATTGAAGTCGGCGGGCACGTCACTCCGATCGCAGAAGCCACAATGACGCTCGGAGGACGGGAGTAAGGGTCCGGGGCGAACTGCATTGCGAAAAACAAAGCCAGAGACGAAGGACTCTATTGCTGAACCAATTGGCACGTCGGCTTCCCGCGCCATGTTCTCCGCTTACGCCCATGCAGTTCATTCTGACTTCGCCCGCGCGACTTCCCGGATCGACCCACACAGGCGTTCAATCACATCATTCATTCGCCGCCGAGCCAGCTCAAGCCTGCGTTTCGCCGCAGCCTGACTAATTCCGAGAATCGCCGCCGCATCCGCAAGGCTGTGTCGTTGAATATCGCAGAGCAGAAAGACTTCGCGGCAACTCCGCCGTAGCTGCAAGGCGTGCATCAGGACCGCCTGCATCACTCCCGACGGAATTTTCTGCTCGTCCGATAGATTTCGCTG
This sequence comes from uncultured Acidobacteriota bacterium, assembly GCA_963762385.1. Lineage (GTDB taxonomy): Bacteria > Acidobacteriota > Terriglobia > Terriglobales > Acidobacteriaceae > JABDBE01. The sequence continues at coordinate 1,027,157 of CAVXKN010000006.1, forward strand.
AAGCTCCTTCACCTGAGGCGGTTCGGTCATATTTAAGGTCAAGCTCGAGATCGAAGTTGAGATCGACATCCGCTTACTTCCTGTGCGCACTTGTTGGGGAGCCGGGGAACAACTGTGTTCCTATTTATGTTGTGGGCTCGGTCCCGAATCGCGCCGAAGCCGTCACGAAACGGCTCCGGCGAAGCTGAGAACGCTGCCATCCCCCCGGCGGCAACGTCCTCCTTCGGGATGCTGGTACCCCGACGAAGCTGGTTTGCCTCGCGAGTGGACCCGCGAACAAGAACCGGGGCGTCTCCGTGTACGTGTGCCCGATTCGCTGTTCATTGGAATGGTGCATGAGGAGCGTATTTCGTTTCATGCCGAACTGCCCGAGAAAAGTCCGTTCGCCGCCTCTCGACACAATTGCTGACAGTGTTCGATTTGGGGCGGGTGTAGAATAGCTGCCACTTACGCGCAGCTAGGGGCTAGTGTCTTGCAATTCCACAAGTTCGACGAGGCTTACTTAGAACGGCTATGTTCGGGCGACTTCCGGACAGAAAGCCATTTTGTTGCCTATTTCAGCGAGCTAATCCAATTGAAATTGCGTTCCCGGGTAAATTCTCCCCAGGCTGTCGAAGACTTGCGGCAAGAAACCTTTGTCCGCGTCTTTGTCGCGTTGCGCCGTGAGGGGAGCTTGCGACAGCCGGAACGGTTAGGAGCTTTCGTGAATTCTGTTTGCAATAACGTGTTGCTCGAGTACTATCGCTCCGCTTCCCGGGAGAATTCGGCCGAGGAAGAAGACGGCGCGAATATCCCTGATCCCTCCCTGGATGTCGTAGCAATCTTGTCGCATAAGGAGATGGAGCAGAAAGTCCGTCAGGTTCTTGATGAATTGTCAGAGCGCGACCGGCGGCTGCTGCGGGAAATATTCCTGGAGGAGCGCGACAAAGACGCAGTGTGTCAGGACTTCGGCGTCGACCGCGACTACCTTAGAGTCCTGCTTCATCGCGCCAAGCAGGCCTTCAAGGCCGTCTATTTGAAGAACATGCCGACCCCGGCGTAACGGGTAAGGCGGCTGACTAACAGTATGAAACGATTTGTCTTGTTTTTTCACCATCCATACGAGGGATGTCTGCGGAAATGGACCATACTGAATCGATCCGCTTAATGGCTGCGGAAAAGTACCTGCTCGGCGAGCTTACGCCCGAGCAGCGGGAACAGTTCGAAGAGCACTTTTTCGACTGCCAGGAGTGCGCTCTCGACCTTCGAGCCGCGGCTGCTTTGGTCGAACACAGTAAAGTTGTGCTGGCGGAGCCGGTTGCCGCGTCTCCCGTGAGAATGCCTGTTCCAGCCAAGCCGCGTCCGTTTGCCTGGTTGCGTCCTGCCTTTGTGGTGCCAGTTCTCGCGGTTCTGCTGGTGGTGGTTGGGTATCAGAATTTTGTGACCTATCCGCAACTGAAGCAGGCGGCCAGCAGTCCGCAGATTTTGCCCTGGGCTTCAATCAACGTCAGCACCCGCGGAACCAGTGTAGTTCAGATGTTGACCCACCCCGGAGAAGGCTTTCATTTGCTTGTAAACATTCCCCCAGACAGCCGATATGCCTCCTACACTTTCGACTTGTCGAGCCCCTCCGGAAGACTAGAATGGTCGCGCACCACTCCCGCGACCTCATCCGACGAGGCCCGGTCGATTTATGTTCCAGGAGCGAATCAGGAGCAAGGTGTCTACACGCTGGCGGTGCGCGGCAACACGGCCACCAACGAAAGCTCAGACCTCGGCCATTATTCGATTGCAGTCCAAATTCAAAAGTAGCTCCATCGAGCGGAGGGAAAACATGGCGACACTGCTGAAGTCACTGCTACCGACAAAAGAGCCGTCCCACACCTACTACGCCGCGGCCGATGTACTGAGCGCGGATTTCGAAGAACCCCTGCGTGAAACCATCAAGCCACGGGCCTTTGTAAAGTTGCCGGAAGATGGCCACTACCAATACAAGCAAGCGGACCCGTTCCGGTTGGACGGGCTGATTTCCTACCGGTCCGGTTACACGCAGGTCGCGGGGCATAAGAGTCCGAAACAGGGTCACGGTTTTACCACGCTGGCAACATCGGTTGTCGAAGATCTTAATGTTCTCGATGTGGTCACAGCCGACCGCGTGGTGGCGCAGATTTCTACCGAACATCCGATCTACGATCCCGACAACGGACTTACCGATGGAGTGCCGTCGGTAACGTTCTTGGGCACGCGATTCGACAATCTGAGGATTGCCGGACATAAAGTCGAACTGGAACGGCATGTCGATATTCTTGGGCCGAAGCCGGCCAACGCGATGTCTTACTTTGACGACGCCGGAGTGCTCAACCGGGTTGCGAAGCAATATACCGATATAACCAGTGCGAAAGATTTTCCCGACTGGGCAAACGACAGATTCAAGTGGGACCCAACTGCAGCCCAACGCCTGGGCAAAATGGATTGTTCGCTGGTCAACCGCGTGATCGGCGCCCCAGGAATATCGTTTGGCCACGTAATCGATGTACCTCACTTCGGAAAAATATTCCTGGCCGAGCTGACTCTGAAGCGCGAGAAAAACGGCACGCCAGAACCATACAAATACGCTTTTCACCTGACCATGATCCGGCTGGAGTTGGGATGCCTGGCGCAGGCCAACGCATGCATCGTGACTGCGGACGCAAACGGCAGCGGCGGCAAGGGCGGCGGGCACTAGGGCCTTCGTGACAGATCGTGCATCTCGCTGTCTTTACATTTCCGTGGGTGGTTTTCCGCGCTAAACTTTAGCCACTACGGAATCTGCCATGCCTTGGGCGCGGAAAAAGCACCGTCGCACTGATCGAAGAAGACCTTCCGCAGGAGTCTCGACGCTGAGAGCCGCCCTGCTGGCACTGGCCGTCAGCGGCATGCTCAGTTGTTCTCGAGGCGATCCCCAGGCCGCCTTCGACCATGCGACAGCAACTCTGCGCAAGGGTGACACCGCAGCGGCAGCTTCGGAAGCAGAGAAGGCCTATAGGAATTTCCACACTGCCAGTCCCGACTGGGCGTGGAAATTCACCATCCTCAGAGCGAGGGTTATGCATTTGCGTGGCCTGAATGACGAAGCGCTAGGGCTTCTAGCATCTGAGTCGGCCCCACGTCCCTCCGGCGAATTGGCCATTCAAAAACTGAGGTGGGAAGGAATCGCTTGCGGTTCCTTGCACAAGTTCACCGAAGCAGACCAGGCGTTCGGCGAGGCCGAGCGACTCTGCGCGGTCAACAACTATCCGGTTTGTGCGGATGTAGTCGGAGCTCAGGGGATCCTCGAAATGGATCGCGGCCGCTATGAACACGCGCAAACTCTCTTCGAGCGCGTCCTGGCTGCTGCTCGTTCAAGCGGCGATCAGTTTTGGGAAGCCAACACGTTACTGGATCTAAGTTGGTCTGCGAACGAACAGACGCACTTTGATGAAGCACTCGATTGGGCCGATCGCGCTCAGCAGATTTCTGTGCCTCACGGCTACGATGACATTTCGCAGACCGCGCTGGGGAACATGGGATGGGCCTATTACAAACTCGGCGACTCCGCCAAGGCTCGAGAGATGTTCACAGAGGCGACGAAACAGGCCGAGAAACTCGGCGACTTAACCGACCAGATAAGGTGGCTCATTGACGGCGGGTATATCTACATGGATGCCCATGATTTCAAAGCGGCCGAACAGTCCTTCCAGCAGTCACTCAAGCTGGCCAAGCAAATCAACAGCAGAGAAGACATCCTCACCGCGCTGCAGGCCTTGGCGTTTGTCTCGGTGCAAACTGCAAAGCTGGACGACGCGAAACAGTACGCGGATGAAGCGCTCTCCATGGCGCGAGCTGATGGCAACAAGCGCGACGAAGTTTATCCTCGGCTTGTCCAGGGGCAAGTCGCTGCGCAAGAGCACGACGCTGCTGCTGCGGAAAACGCGTTTCACGAGGTCGCGCAGTCTGAGGATAGCCCGGTATTTCTGAAGTGGGAGGCGGAGCGCTCGCTTGCCCGGCTTTATGAAGATGAAAACCAACCTGACTCCGCCGACCGGGAATACCGAACTGCTCTCACTACGTTTGAGACCGCGCGTTCCTCACTCCAACACGAAGATTCCCGCCTGCCGTTTCTCAGCAACGCTTCGCGAATTTACGACGGCTACATCCATTTTCTGATCTCTCGCGGAAAGACCGACCAGGCTTTGCAAGTCGCAGACTACAGCCGCGCCCGCACTCTCAGCGAAGGATTAGGATTGTTACCCAAAGCAACCGCATTCGCGCCCGATCCACTGAATGCACAACAAGCCGCGAAACGCGCCAGCGGCACCATCCTCTTTTATTGGCTCGGCGAAACGCAGTCGTATCTCTGGGCGATCACACCGCAGAAGACCAGCCTGTTTGTTCTTCCTCCGGCATCGGAAATCGATGCCGTCGTGCAGCGCTATCGAAAGGCTTTGGTCGGGCCGCAGGATGTCCTCGAAACCGCGAACGCGGATGGTACTGCGCTCTACACCATGCTGATCTCCCCGGCACAGTCTCAGCTGAAGAAAGACGCGCAAGTTTTCATCATCCCCGACGGAAGTCTGAACAGCCTTAATTTCGAGACCTTATTAGTGCCCGGTCCAACGCCGCACTATTGGATTGAAGACGCGACCATCGCTGATGCCAACTCGCTCCGCCTGCTGGCAGCGTCGCATAAACCGAATACTGGTGCCGGTAAACTTCTGCTCATCGGCGATGCCGTCTCTCCCAATGCAGACTATGCCGAGTTGCCGAAGGCCGGAATCGAAATCGAAAATATCGAAAAACATTTTCCTCCCGCAGGGCGCGAAGTTCTTACACGAGCACAAGCCACGGCTCCGGCCTATCTTGACAGCGACCCCGAGCAATTTTCTTACATCCACTTCGTCGCCCATGGCACCGCCAGCCGTCTGAGCCCGCTGGACTCCGCCGTCATACTGTCGAAAGCCTCCGCCGAGGAAGATTCTTTCAAGCTCTACGCACGCGACATCATTCACCATCCCTTGCACGCACAACTGGTAACTATTTCGACCTGCTACGGCGCGGGCGCGCGTGCATACACGGGCGAAGGATTAGTGGGACTCTCGTGGGCATTTCTGCGAGCGGGCGCTCATAACGTTATTGGCGCACTTTGGGAAGTCAGCGACGCATCGACGCCTGGCCTCATGGACGAACTCTACGACGAACTCCAGAAAGGTCGAAGTCCGCAAGCGGCCCTTCATTCCGCGAAGCTTTCCTTGCTTCATTCCGACAGCTTCCGCAAGCCTTTCTACTGGGCGCCGTTTCAGCTTTATAGCGGCACCTAGAGCTAGCGTGACCAGAATCAGTGCGAGCACCGTGCTGCGCGCTACGGCAACACTTCATAAGATACAAAAGCAAATTTCTTCGAATCGGGCGACCACGAGTTCACGTTGATAGTTCCCTGTCCACCGAAAATCTGTGCCAGATTTTGAATTGATCCAGTCGCGCCGCGCCCAGCAGCGGCTGACGGCATCGCTATCATTCGAAGCTGAACCTTGGTTTTGACGTTGTGCCCCGGCGTCCCCTTGGGAAAGGATAAAAAGACGAGCCATTTGCCGTCTGGCGAAGGATGCGGGAACCAGTCCTCAAGCTCATCGCTGGTAATGCGCTCCGCCTTGCTGTCTCCCGGTCCGGCGCCGTCTGGGGGAAATCGCCAGATATCCCAGGTGCCGGAACGGTTCGAATTGATGTAGATCCAATTGCCATCCGGCGAATAGTCGGGACCATCGTCCGAGACGGCACTCGACGTGAGCCGTTGTTCGCTCCCGCCCCAGACGGGAACGCGAAAAATATTGAAGTAGTCGCCACGTTTCCCGACGAAGGCCAGCCACTTGCCATCGGGCGACCAGCCGTGGAAATAACTTGGATTGTTCGGAGTCAGCAACCGCGGATTCGTCCCGTCGGAAGAAGCGACAAACACTTGCGACTCTGGAGCCGTGCCAAACTTCGCGGAGAAAGCCAGCAGCTTGCCATCGCGCGTGATGCCGTGGTCGTTGTTGCACTGATACGCGGCGTCGAGAGCCAGTTTCCCTGGCTGAGCCTTTCCGTTGGCATCGAGCGCGAACCGGTAAAGCCCACCACCCGAATTCGCCAACAGATACTTGCCATCGGGAGACCAGTTGGGTGCCTCCCAGAGTTTGTCCGCCGTATAAACGACCTGAATGCTCTTGCTTTCCAGATCATAGATCGATATCTTGCTGCGGACGTTGCTGGGGTTTTGGTCTGCAATTGTAGCTTTCTGCGCCTTGGGAGCTTGCGAGGACGCGCCGGAATGGAGAATCAAGACCGCCAGCGCAAGAGTGAAACAGACAAGCGTACAGGAGTTCAATTTCATCTCGAAGTCACCAATACCGCGTAGCATACTCGCAACCACAACCGCAGTCCACACTCGCATCCAGGCAATCAGACCAACTATTTCTCGATGAGGTAATCGATTACCTTCCCGGTAAAGAAAAACGGTGCACTCCGAACTCTCGATGTTATATGCTGAAGCGCGAACCCGAGAACCTAATGCCACTTGCAAACCTGAACAAGCCTGCCACGGCGGTTGCGCCCACCACTTCCTACAAGGGCGCATTGACAGTAGTAACTACTCTTTTCTTCATGTGGGGTCTTCTTACTGTTTTGAATGATGTGCTGGTCCCTCACCTTAAGTCGATCTTCGACTTGAACTATGCCCGGGTGATGCTGATTCAGTTCGCTTTCTTTTCGGCGTATTTCGTTTTTTCGATTCCCTCCGCCAAACTGATCGACTGGGTGGGCTACAAGAAGACCATGGTTGTCGGTCTATTCACGATGGGCTTGGGAGCGCTGCTTTTTATACCGGCTGCGGATGTCGCTTCGTATCCGCTCTTTCTCACTGCGTTGGTGATTCTAGCGGCGGGAATTACCGCTTTGCAGGTGGCCGCGAATCCCTACGTCGCCGTGCTCGGCCCGCCAGAAACAGCGTCGAGCCGGTTGAATCTGGCGCAAGCATTCAACTCACTCGGGACGACCATTGGACCCTATCTTGGAGGCGCGCTGATCTTGACCGCCGCACCACAGAGCATGGACAGCGTGCGGCAAATGTCAACTGAGGCGCTGCAGGCGTATCGCGTCCACGTCGCTGCTTCGGTGAAATTGCCTTACCTGGTGATTGGCCTTACTCTCTTCCTGCTTGGAATCGCCATCGGGTTGTTCAAGCTCCCGGCCATGCCGCAAGCAGAACGCCATGGTGCGGCGGGTCCGCAACAGAGTGTATGGAAGCATCGCAATCTGGTCTTGGGGATGGTTGCCATATTCGTCTACGTGGGCGCAGAAGTGGCGATTGGGAGTTTCCTGATCAACTATTTCAGCCAGTCTGACATCGGCAACATTTCCGTTGCGGTGGCCGCTGGCTACGTCTCCTATTATTGGGGTGGCGCGATGGTTGGCAGGTTTGTCGGCTCGGCGATTCTGCAAAAGGTTGGCACCGGCACCGTGCTCGGAATAGCAGCGGCGACCGCGGCCCTGCTGGTATGTATTTCGATGCTTACTCTGGGCCATCTCGCCATGTGGAGCATCATTCTCGTGGGCTTCTTCAACTCGGTCATGTTTCCGAGTATCTTCACTCTTGGAATCGCCGGACTCGGACCCCTGACGGGAGACGGTTCTGGCCTGCTGATCATGGCGATCGTCGGAGGCGCCATTATTCCTGAAATTCAGGGCGCGTTGGCCGATCAAGTGGGAGTTCACCACGCCTTTATCCTTCCGGTTGTCTGCTATCTGTACATCGTGTACTACGCGTTCCGCGGGTCAAAACCCGTAGTGACGGCTTGATGATCTTCCGGCATTCATGTTCACTCGAACGCCGCTTCGGATTACGCCGATGAAGAAACTGTGCGTTAAGACCGGAACAATCCTGTTCGCCGTGATGCTGTTCAGCTCAGCGACGACGTTGCTGGCGCAGAACGCAGCTCTGGCGCCAACGCCGCCGATGGGATGGAATAGTTGGAACAAGTTTGGGTGCAACGTCAGCGAAGACCTGATCCGGCAAACTGCCGACGCCCTGGTGAAATCCGGCATGAAGGATGCCGGCTACCAGTACGTCGTAATCGACGACTGCTGGCAGGTCGCACGCGACAAGGACGGCAACATCGTTGCCGATCCGCAGCACTTCCCTTCCGGAATAAAAGCTCTAGCTGATTACGTTCATTCTCTGGGCCTGAAGTTTGGGATTTATTCGGACGTTGGTAGCAAGACCTGCGCCGGACGACCGGGCAGTCTCGGACACGAATATCAAGACGCGCGCCAATACGCCGCCTGGACCGTGGACTATTTGAAATACGATTGGTGCAATTCGACCACGCAAGATGCGCCTTCAAGTTATGCGCTAATGCGGCAGGCACTCGATGCTTCGGGCCGTTCAATCGTGTTGAGCATCTGCGAGTGGGGCACAAACAAACCGTGGCTTTGGGGCAAAGAAGCTGGTGGCAACCTGTGGCGCACGACGGGCGACATCCAGGACCGTTGGCAAGGCCGAGTCAAATGGCCGGCTGGAGATTGTTGTTCGAACGGCGTGGTAGATATCGTCGATCAACAGAACGGCATTGAGAGTTTCGCCGGGCCCGGCCACTGGAACGATCCCGACATGCTTGAGGTCGGCAACGGCGGCATGACCGACACGGAATACCGCTCCCACTTCAGCTTGTGGGCCATCCTTGCCGCTCCTCTGATCGCGGGCAATGATTTGCGCGATATGCGCCCGGAGATTCGCGACATTCTCACCAACAAAGAAGTGATCGCGGTCGATCAGGACCCGCTCGGCAGCGAAGGCAAGCGAGTGAAGAAGAATGGCGACCTGGAAGTGTGGTCGAAGCAAATGAAAGATGGCAGCCGTGCCGTCATTTTATTTAACCGGGGGAATGCGGATCATGAGATCAGCGTGAACTGGGACGATCTGGGTTATCCCAATCACTTGGAAGCGGCAGTCCGCGATTTGTTGCAGAAAAAGGATCTCGGCCGATTTACCGGCAAGTTTTCCGCGTCAGTTGTGTCGCACGGCGTGGTGATGGTCACGGTCAAGCCGTAATCCCAACTGAGCCTACCTCTGTGGCACGAATCGACAGACCAACGGGTGAATCTATTCCTCTCAAAAACCCTGCAGATTCCGGTGTGGTGCGCAGGCTGATAACTCTGTTCGCCGAACTGTACGGCGGGCATCCCACGATTTTTCGTGCGCCGGGAAGAGTGAACCTCATCGGCGAGCACACCGACTATAACGATGGCTTCGTCATGCCTGCCGCTCTCGACCTGTACACATACGTGGCCGCGAGTCCACGCTCGGACCGCCGACTGCGCGTCTATTCCGAGAACCTGAGCGAAACCTGCAATCTCGACCTCGACTCGATCCGCCCCGGAAAGTCGGGTCACTGGAGCGATTATGTCCGCGGCGTTGCCGGAGTGCTCGAATCCTCCGGATACAAACTGCGTGGTGCTGATCTGGCAATCACCAGCGAAGTGCCCTTGGGAGCGGGCTTAAGTTCATCGGCCGCGCTCGAAGTTTCGACCGCATGGGCACTGCTGAGTAACTTGCAGATCAAGGTCGATCGCAATGTAATTCCGCAGATATGTCAGCAAGCTGAACATCTTTATCCGGAGACCAAATGCGGGATCATGGACCAGTTCATCTCATGCTACGGTCGCGCCGGCCACGCCCTGATGTTGGACTGCCGCTCGCTGGATTTCCAACTTCTTCCCGTGCCCAGCCAGGTGCGGCTCATGGTGTGCAACACCATGGTTAAGCACGAGCACGCGAGTGGCGGGTACAACACTCGGCGTCGCGAGTGCGAAGAGGGCGTCCGTGGTCTGGCCAAGGTTCTACAGGAAATCCGCGCCCTTCGCGATGTGACTCTGGATGAACTGGAACAACATCGCGAGCGATTGAGTCCTGTCGTTTACAAGCGCGTCCGTCACGTCGTGACAGAAAATGATCGCGTGAAGAGGGCAGCCAGCGCACTGCAGTCGGGGGATCTGGCCCAGTTCGGCCATCTGATGACGGACTCGCATCGCAGCCTTCGCGACGATTACGAAGTCAGTACGCCAGAGCTTGATCTGATGGTTGAACTGGCGAGCGGCCAAAATGGCGTGTACGGTGCACGAATGACGGGCGGCGGTTTTGGAGGATGCACGATCAACCTCGTGGATTCCGTTCATGCAGAAGAGGTCCAGCAAAGACTCAAACAGAATTACGAAGCAAGAACAGGCTTGAGGCCCACGATCTTAATCTGCGAAGCTTCCGATGGCGCCGGAGTTGTCGCGGAAGCCTAACCAGCAAGTGGCGGCGTAATATTGGCCGTTGGTTTTAAGCGAAGTTGCAAGCAGTGTACCCATGAGCAGACCGCTGATCTTTTTCATTATTATCGCTGCGATCTTGGATTTTGGCGCATGCACCAAGGCGCGGAAGGAGTCTGGATTGGAGAACACGCCCGAGATGGCGCGGGCTATCGTTGCCCTTCGGGGCGCGTATGCGGCATTCAACCGAGGAGATATCGATGCGGCTGTAGAACCGCTCGACCCGCAGATCGAGTGGTCCGAACCTGTAGAATTCCCGGGCGGTGGCGCCTACCACGGCCGTGATGAAGTGAAAAAATACCTGGCGCAGTCCCGTGCCCCCTGGGCCGAAGGCAGCAGCGAGCCCGAGCGGTTCATCACTTCCGGTAATCGGATTGTCGTATTCGTTCACGCAAGGTTTCGCCTCAAGGGCAGCAACGAGTGGGGTGACGTAAGCCTCGCGGACGTCTACACAATCCGCGGCGGTAAAATTGTCGAGATGCGGGCGTTCGCCGACCGGCAGGAAGCGCTGCGTTGGGTCGGAGCGGTAGACCAATAAAATCTGAATGAAGTGGCCGCCCATATCCGAATCAACCGCCAGAATAATGCAGAATTCCCCGCATCGACGATTCAATCCACTCACGCGAGAGTGGGTTTTGGTTTCACCGCATCGGACCGAGCGGCCGTGGCAAGGTCAGACCGAACCTCCCGAGCAGGAATCCAGTCCGACCTACGACCCCAATTGCTATCTTTGCCCAGGAAATACCCGCGCGGGGGGCGCGCGAAACCCTTCCTATTCCCAGACGTTTGTGTTCGACAACGATTTCGCCGCGTTGCAGCCCGACACACCCACATCGGAAATCGACATCGAAGGGAGAGGCCTTCTGGTTGCACAGACTGAAAGCGGTATCTGCCGCGTTGTCTGTTTCTCTCCCCGACACGACTTAACTCTCTCCCGAATGTCGCTACTGGAAATCCGCGCCTTAATCGACGTTTGGGTTGAGCAGTTTCAAACTTTGGGCCGCAATCCTGCCATTCGCTACGTGCAGATCTTCGAGAATCGCGGCTTGATGATGGGTTGCAGCAATCCTCATCCCCACGGCCAAATCTGGGGGACCTCCACGATCCCGAATGAACCGCGCAAAGAGCAAGCAGCGTTTGCTGAGTACCAAAAACAGCGGGGCACTTGCCTTCTTTGCGATTACATTCGAATCGAAGAATCTTCGGGAGACCGCCTAGTGTGCGGCAACAATCATTTTCTAGCCGTCGTGCCTTTCTGGGCGATCTGGCCTTATGAAGTCCTCGTGGTCTCCAAGCAGCACGTGGGCAACATGGGCGTTCTCGATGAGAACGCTCGAGCCGCGCTGGCCGAGATTCTAAAAAATGTCACCAGCCGCTATGACAACTTCTTCCACGTCTCTTGTCCGTATTCAATGGGATTCCACCAGCAACCGACCGATGAAATGGAACATGCAGAATGGCACTTTCATGCCCACTTTTTCCCGCCTCTTCTCAGGTCTGCGAGCATCCGGAAGTTTATGGTTGGATTCGAAATGCTGGGGTCGCCGCAACGCGACATCACGCCGGAATACGCGGCCGAGAAACTGCGAGAAGCTAAGATCTCGCCGACACTCAACCATCCGGCTTAGGCCGGCGGCCGCGCACTATTGTCTGGCCGGCGCAGCTTCCGACGCAGAGGCCGTCGCCGTCCCCGCAGCGAATCGATTGGGCTGGGGCCGATATCCATTTCGCGTTCGAATATGATACTTCTTCAGGCGATCGCCCACTAATTTCACCGTGATGCCACGCCAACCCCGGTTGGGATTCGCCTGAGGATAGTAGCTGAGCGAGTAAAGATGCGCCAAGTCATCGCGAATCGAGGCGAAGGCTCGTTGTTCGTCTTTCCAGTTCTTAGCAAAATACGCCTTGCCTCCGGTTGCCGCGGTCATCCGTTCGAATACCGCGGTGGACACTGGCTCCAACTTCGCCAACTGCGTACTGATCATGTAAATAGCCGTCCCGGTCGATTGGGCCAACTCGGCCACGTCCTCGGGTGGAACCATGCTGGAATTGTCCGGACCATTCGAAAAGACTACGACCACTTTTCTACCGGTGTAGTGCGCCGCATCTTTAATCGTAAGCAACAAGCAGTTGTAGAGCGCGGCATCGTCTCCGGCGACAGTCGCGCGCACCCCCCGCAAGACCGCCTCGCGGTCGGGGGTAAGCGGTGCCGATCGTGAAAGGTCGCGGCTATAAGAATAAAAGGCAACTTTATCCGCACTCTCCAGCGAACGCACAAAATCGGAGATGGCATCTTGCGCGAAAACAAAACCGCGGTACATGTAGTTGCTGGTATCGAAAAGCAGAAAAACATTAGCCCCCGCTACCATCGAACCGAGGCTCTGCAGCGTGTCCTCTCCCGGCTTTTGATCCCCTGGCTGCCGTGGCCCCGAAACCTGAGCTAAGGGTTTGCCCTGCGCCGAAGGGACGTCCATCACTCTGTAGGCGGGTTCGTCGCCTTCTCCAAACGTGGCCAGCTTCTGCGGAATACCATCCTCGACGATGGCAAAGTCCGAGGGATGAAGACCGGTGACGTAGTTGCCCTTGTTGTCCGTCACTGCGACATTCAACTGCACCATATCGACAACCACGCGGATGTTCGGTTCGCTTTCCTGCGCGGCCATCCGGGCTCCGGGACTCGAGAAGATGGTGAGCACGAACACGGGAAGTAGAAAGTAGTTCTTTGTCATATATCCCTGTCTATCTACGACACTGAATTGATCGGTAGAGACGTAGCTGGCTACATCTCTATCGCCTGCGTCAAAACTGGATCTTGGCGCCAATCGCTGACGAAGAAGCGATCTTACCCTGCCGAAACTCTTCGCCCGTTTCTCGCATCGCCCGCAGCATGGCGGGCCAATCTTCGAAGTCACTGGCAAAAATCTTTTCGACCATGCGATGCGTCAGTTGGGGAACCAAAACGTTTAGCATGACCGGGGCGTATCCCTTTTCATCCACCAAGCGGGCCCAGTATAGGTTGCTGGAATCCCAACTCTCGGCCAGCAGCCGGCTGGAGTAGCCCTCGAAAGCGGGAAACGGTTTCAGATTTAGTAATTCGCGGGCGTAGCTCTGCGCCAGAATCGGATGCGGCACGCCGAAGTCTTGCGACAGCCGCTCCCAGCTGAGCTCCGCCGGATAGCGGCGGCACAAGCTATCCAATTCCTGACTCGCAGCTCCCAAAGAATCGCTCTCTCCAGGAAACCTGCGGCGAAACTCGGCAGCCAGGTAGAACGTATCTGCCGGCGTGATTTGAGGATTCGCGTCTGCCGGCCGCCCTTCAACCAGAGCCCGCTCCACTCGCTCCGAGGTTTCCGGATCCATGCGCTCCGACAGGATCGTCATCACCTTGATCCGCAATTGTGGATCTCGCACCGAAGCGCTCAAAAGCTCCTCGCCCGATCGCTGATGAAGTGTGACGGCATGAAGCTCACTCGGGCTAACATCCCACCACCGCGGCAAGGTCGCGTTGATCAAGAGTCCCGGAACCAACTCTCTCCAGATTAGAGCCTGGACGTTTTCCGGGGCAATAAAATCCTGCTCCACCTGCGCGAGAACGTATGGCAAGTCGGCGAGCGAACCGACTAAATGGGCGCCACCGCCCGCCGGTGATCCCTCCCCAAACAACTGCGAAGCTTGCCAGACGTGTTCGACACCCGCCACCGTATCTCCCGAGAAGTCATGGGAACGGACGAAAAGCGGATTATTGTGCAGAATCTGCGCCCCGGGCGGTTCGTAGTACGCGTAGTTCAAACCAACCAGCGTATCTCTGAAAAACGGGCAGAGCTGGCCGCGGGCTTCCACTAATTGTTCCCGAGAGCCGGACTTTAGGGCTCGGGTCAGATCAGTGCGCATTTGCAATTCGGTATGGCGGTTGTTGTAAACTCCGGTTGCCCATTGGGTTCTCTCGCCACTGCTAAAAATTGGGCGCGGCATTTCGAATTCCCGAAGCTCCCCGGCCAGCGGGAGCAAATCGTCGCCCTTGGCTGCTCCATGCGCCACCGCATCCAAACCATCTCCCAGGTTCAGAATCGTATCCAGAGAAACCAGGCGCTGGCCATCCAACACAGATCGCATTTCATCGGCTATTTCGTCGTGCATCCGTTGGCCGTCCGTACTCGCTTGCCGAGGGCCCGCCAGCAAATCGATGATTTCATCCTGTGAAGCATTGCGTTTCCCCGTCGCCGCCAGCAACAATTCTCCCAACGAATCACCGCCCGCGTCGAAGAGTTGGGGAGACGACGCGACCTTAGCAAACGGCTTAATCACTTTCTGCCACGAATCGTTCAGTGATGCGCTCTTGATCTGTCCCTGACGAGCAAGGATCTGCCACATCCCAATGTTGGCCTGGAAAATCCCCATCGCGTTGCCGCGCAAAGTGTGGTTCGGAATCCTGCCCAGGCTTTCGGCCACATTCAGAAATTCTGTAATGGATGCGTCGGTCAACTCCGGGAACTCCGAGAAGACCAGATATTGAGTACTGAATTCGGCGAAGTTACTCGCCAGCAAGAGTGCGGTTTGCGGACTTACGCGATTCTCCGGGGGCCGTCTGCCGTCCAGTTCACTCAGCATCAGATAGATTTGCAGCGGACCAGTCTCAGTCTCCACCCGGCAAAGTCCGAACATCGCTTCCGCGAGACGCTCCGGACTGTTCAATCGGCTCGCGCGCTTGCCCCATTCTCTAACAATCTTGGAGTCGCTTCTCTGGCGAAGGATTTCTTTCCATATCTCCAGGTTTCCAGGGACGAACGGTTCGCCGTTAGGCTCCCACTGAATCCGAGTAGCAAGAAGTAACAGCGCTGGAGCCGGCCGAAACGCCGGCCTCGCGGCGTCGGGAGAAATTGACTGACCGCGAAACGCTACATAGAAATGCCGCAGCCGAGCTTCGGTAAAGTGCGCCTGCTGAGTTTGACTGATCCGCGACAGAGCGTCGAAATACGCAGCCAGCCAGCCGTTATCCTTGGCCAGCAAGCGAGGTACAAACTCGCTGGGCGTGTCTGGGCTCGCCCCCACTAAATCCTTCCAGGCAGACTCCGCCCCCGCTCCACCGGGCACGAGGACGCGTCCGGCGCGTATGCAGATGTGGGTCCCATAAAAATCAAGGTCGGCGGCGAGTGGAACCAGTTTTCCCAGCCCCACCGACTGCCGCAGGGCCGCACGGGTTTCTGCATCGTTTCGAGCCATTGCCCAGTACAGCCGGGCCACGACCGGATCGTGCAAAAGCGCTTCGATCAAGTCTCTGGAATCTCTTCGGCTCTCGTTGCTCAATATGGTCCAGTCTCTTTCCGTAAATATCACTGGAACCCGTGAGCTCGGGAATGGATAGACGAAGGGCTTGCCGCCTTGAAGCGTCTCTTCGAGCTCCGGCAGGGGAAAACCGGAATCAATGGTCAGGAATGCGTTCTCCGGATCTGCCGTCACCAGAGAAGTGTTTCTCTTTCCGCAGTCTTGGCGTACCCGGTAGCCAAGAACATGCAGCAAAGGTTTCGCATCCTCGCAATTCGAAACGTGAATGCTCCCATCGGGACTGACCAGACCAGACAGTTCCCTTGCCTGATGCACGTATCGGGTCAGCAGGATCAGAAACTCGGTCGGTCGGCCCCCGTCCCGAGCACCTTCGTATCCTTGCGCGAAAACGTTGTGCGCCAGCAGGGGAACGACTTCGTCCAGCGAAATCTTCTGGCTGATACCGGCCATCCGCAAAAAAGAACGCAGAGGGCCGGGAATGATGACGCTGGATTCGGAAGCCTGTGCGTTGGCTTCGTCCGCGCCCGGAGCCGGGCTGCTCCACGCATTTGGAGACAACCAACCGGCAAACACAAACGCGATGAGAGCCACACAAGAAAAGGTAGGCAGACAACGAGGAGATTTCATGGCTGGACCTCTCCGACCTTGGAGACATCTCGTTACTAGATCTTGACTACGCCCCGCAACGGAACGCCGGTTGCCTCCCGGGAGTCGTTCGGCTCACCCGTTCCGCTCTCGTGTCGGCCACGATAAACCATCTCTCGCCGTAAGCCAAGGTCTTTTCGTGAATTCTGCATAAGGAAATATGCCCAGCTTGATAAATCGGGAATCAGCGGGGCTGATCTTCTCCTCACCAGAGCCCCTAGGCGCATCAAGTTTTCCCTGACAGCGAGGTTGCTCGGCCAAGTCCAGGCAGGCCAGCCGTTTAGTCGATCTGGGTTAAACCCTCAGCTGCAACAGTGAATGCATTGGGCAGTGGAGGCGGAGAGTTTCGGTTAGCGATGGCGAGAGCGACTGGATTCGATGAAACGGGGACGCCGCGGTCCAGGAGACCGCTTCAGTACAGTCGCGAGAGATTGTTGGCCACGAAGCCGCCCTCGACCGCAAGCATACTGCGCGTTGCAATGCGTTCGGCTTTGTAGTGATGGGTCCTGTGCAGCAAATACGCGGTTCCGACCGCAAACCCAAAACCAAGTCCTGAAGCTGCCGCCTCACCTGCGGCCCCACGAGTGACCAGGGGACGAATGATTGGGTTGGTCTCCCGCAGGCCTTCACTCAATCCGTGCTGGGTCGTGATGGCGTCGACAGTGATCTGCCCAGCCAGAATCGAGAAATCAACCTTGTTCTCCAGGCTCCAGAATTTGCGCGTGCTCGGAGCGTTCGGCAAAAGGTTGGTAGCCAGAAAGTTCTGTTGTGCTTGGGCTGCGCCTACGAGCAATAAGACGGTGAAGAATGCCGACTTCATAATGCCTCCAAGGCGATTGGGAAAGCCTGCGCTGAAAAGCAACTCGGTCCCACCAGCGCAATCACTAGGGCAAGACTAGCCTGCCCGGTCCCGGGAGTACATGGCCTAAAAGTACCTATGAACCAGGCTTTAGTAACCCCGATAGTAATCTCAAAGGTGGTTACCCTCCCGGCGCTCAATTATCGGTTTCAGGCTCGAATTGCAGGCTTCGGTTTCTGCCGGTGTATCGAGACGCTATGTTCATATCTTGTTATTTCGTGTACATGACTGGGCTATACTGGTCGAGAGAAAACGTCGTATGCCCAAAATAAGGAATCGCGCGCACAAACATTTTCAACTGGATCCGAGCAAAATCACTCGCGCCCAACGAGTGTTGCGTGCCGATACTGAGACTGAAACCATCGAGCGCGCTCTGGACTTGGTCCTCGCCGAACACAAGAGCAACCGATTGGGGGCCGAAGCCAACGATCGTTTCGTGAAGAGTGGTATCGAAATCAAGGACGTGTACGGCAAGCTGGAGCCGTAAATGCAGCCCGTCCTTTTCGACTCATCCATCTACATCACGGCCCTGCGAATAGGAGATGACTCGGCGCTCGCGCTGCGACGGTTGGCTGCGGATTCTCCGGTATGGCTAAGTTCGGTTGTGCTGGAAGAACTGTACGTCGGCGTGGGCGTGAACAACGTCCACGTCGTGGAGCGTCTGGAGCGGGATTTTGACAGGGCCAGACGCATCCTGGTCCCAAATCTCAGCGACTGGACTCGAACCGGCAAGGTCCTCTCTCAGCTCGCGGCGAAATATGATCACGAGAGCATCGGCAGAGGACGACTTACTAACGATGCGCTAATCGCCATGAGCGCCGGGCGTTTGGGGATCACGTGATAACCGCAAACGCACGCGATTTCAGCAAGCTCGCCGAATTTCGTCCCTTTCCATGGAGAGTCAACGATCCACGCCGGACTTGACACCGGCTCTCTAGCCAGCCTGCTTGAGTCCACGAACCGCAACCACAGCCAGCCCCGCAACCGCCAAGAGCATGGCCGGCCAAAGCACGGCTTGGTGTCTCTCGGTCAATACAAGATGAGCAAGCTGCCATTACCAAAGTGTCGTGTAGAATCCGGCCGTGGGTCAGGGCTTAGAGGCCTCTAGACGGAGCGCGAGTTCCCTTCGGATAATGTGTTGCGTGCAGAACCGACCTATCACATTCCGGTTACGTCGCCTGGCCTTGCTCTTGGCGGCGCCCGCCGTCCTCGCCCTTGCTGGCTGTCAAGGCGTTTCATCCGCGTCGAAACAATCTACGGGTGGAGGTGCGGGCGGCGATGCGAACGCCGGTCAGCTCGCGGTAGCGCCCGCGACCATGAGTTTCGGGAATGTGGCCGTCGGCGCAAACTTGGTCAAGCAGGGGACGTTGACCGCCGGCAGTTCCGACATTAAAGTTTCCTCCGCGGCCTGGAACGGCCAGGGATATTCGGTCAGCGGCATCACCTTCCCGGTCACTGTGCCCGCAGGCCAGAGCGTTCCCTTCACCGTCACCTTCGCTCCCCAGGCAGCCGGAAGTGTGCCCGGCAGCATCGCCTTCGACAGCGACGCGACCAACTCCCCAACCACGGAAACTTTCACCGGAGACGGCACCCAGCAGTCTCAGTCCGGGCATAGCGTGGCGCTTTCCTGGGATGCGAGCACTTCGCAGGTGATCGGCTACAACGTTTATCGCAGCGCTGCCTCGGGCGGCCCCTACAACAAGCTCAACGCGTCGGCCACTACCAGCACCGCCTATACCGACAGTTCGGTGCAGAGCGGACAAACCTACTACTACGTGACCACGGCCGTCGATTCCAGTAACGTGGAGAGCACTTACTCAAACCAAGCGACAGCCGCAATTCCGTAATCGCTGCGACCTGCGGACCGTCAGAACACTTTTTCTTTCAGCAACTGAAGCAAATACGTGCCGTACCGATTCTTCTTCATGGAAGATGCCATCGCTTCGAGCTGCTCGGCGCCGATGTATCCCAAACGATACGCAATCTCCTCCGGACACGCAACCATCAGCCCCTGTCGGGTCTCAATCGTCTGAATAAATAAAGACGCCTCCAGCATCGACTCGTGCGTTCCCGTGTCCAGCCAGGCCATGCCGCGGCCCATCACTACGACGTCCAACTGCTTCTGCTTCATGTATTGCTTGTTGACGTCGGTAATTTCCAGTTCGCCGCGGGCCGACGGTTTCAGCGACTTTGCAATGTCCACGACCTGGTTGTCGTAATAATAAAGTCCGGTGACCGCGTAACGCGACTTCGGTACTTTCGGCTTTTCCTCGAGACTTAATGCTTTGCCCTCGGAATCGAACTCAACCACCCCATAACGCTCCGGATCCTGCACCGGGTACGCGAATACCCTCGCGCCCACTGTCTTCGCGCTCGCTTCCTGCACGCACTTCACCAGATCGTGTCCGTAAAAAATGTTGTCCCCGAGAACCAGCGCACAACACGAAGAGCCAATAAAATCCTTGCCCACCAGGAACGCCTGCGCAATCCCCTCCGGCCGCGGCTGAACCACGTATTCAAAGTTCAAACCAAAGCGCGATCCGTCGTCAAGAAACTGCTGGAACCGCGGCACATCTTCCGGTGTCGAGATGAGCAAAATGTCCCGTATCCCCGCCAACATCAGGGTGGACAGCGGGTAGTAAATCATGGGCTTGTCATAAATCGGCAGCAGACTCTTGCACACCGCATGGGTCACGGGATAAAGCCGCGTGCCCGATCCCCCCGCCAAAATGATGCCCTTGTAATGAGAACTGGACTTGTGAGTTGGCATTCTTTTTAGTTTGAGTTCTCTGGAGCTACACTGTCATCCCGAACAAAGTGAGGGATGCCTACAAGCCAGTTCACCACCGTTGCAGGGAATTTCTACTACGAATCCCGCGCGGCCCTCGGAATCACACCGAGTATTGCGTCGCAATCCACTCGCGGTAATGTCCGCTCGTCACTTCTCGAATCCAGGCTTGGTTGGCCAGATACCACTCCACCGTCTTCCGAATCCCAGACTCAAATGTCTCTCCCGGCTGCCACTTCAGTTCCCGCTCGATCTTGCCCGTATCCATCGCATAGCGCCGGTCATGGCCCGGCCGATCCACCACGTATGTAATCAGCTTACTGTGCGGGACAACCGGATCCGCCGGCCGCAATTCATCGAGAATGGAACAGATCGCGTGCACAATCTCAAGATTCGGCTTCTCGTTTCGTCCGCCTACATTGTAAGTCTCGCCGACTTTTCCCCGGGCAAGAACAGCGCGGATCGCAGCGCAATGGTCCGCCACATACAACCAGTCGCGAACATTCTTCCCATCGCCATAAACCGGAATCGCCTTGCCATTCATGGCATTCAGAATGGTCAGCGGAATCAGCTTTTCCGGAAACTGATAAGGCCCATAATTATTCGAACAGTTTGTGGTGAGGACGGGCATCCCGTAAGTGTGATGGTAAGCGCGAACCAGATGATCGGAAGCCGCCTTGGTCGCCGAGTACGGACTATTGGGCGAGTAAGCAGTCGTCTCCGAGAACGGCACGTCGTCGGGCTTTAGCGATCCGTAAACCTCATCCGTCGAAACATGAAGAAAGCGAAACCTTCCCTTTTCTTCCTCTGCTAACTCCGTCCAATAAGCCCGCGCTTCCTCCAGCAAACTGAACGTGCCGTTCACATTGGTGCGCACAAAATCATCTGGCCCATGAATCGAGCGGTCCACATGACTCTCCGCCGCGAAGTGTACGACAGCCCGTGGGCGGCAGCGCCCTAACAGATCGCTCACCAGTTTTCGATCGCCGATGTCCCCATGTACGAAGCTGTAGCGCGAATCCCTGGAAATCTTTTCCAGATTCCCCAGATTCCCGGCATAGGTAAGCTTGTCCAGATTCACCACCGGAGCGCCTTCCGCCGCAAGCCAGTGCAAAATGAAATTGGAGCCGATAAAACCGGCTCCTCCAGTAATCAGAATGGGTTGGGTTGTCTGCAGAATCGAAAGCCTCTAGCCCGCCACTTCTTCCAGCAATTTCTGATCGATGTCGAAGTTCGAGTGTACGTTCTGCACATCGTCATGCTCTTCGAGGGCTTCCATCAGTCGAATCATAGTGCTGGCCGCCGGCCCTTCCAGCTTGATGTAGTTCTGCGGAATCATCGTCACACTCGACGATGCGGGTTCAATTCCAGCCTTCTTCACTGCGTCCAGAACGGCCTCGTAAGCTGAAGTTTCGCACAGCACTTCCCAGTTGTCGCCATCGTCGCGCAAATCCTCGGCGCCGGCATCGAGCACCACCGCCATCAGGTCATCCTCTTTAATCGCTGCCTTGGGAATGACGATATCGCCTTTCTTATGGAACATGTAAGACACCGCCCCGGCGTCCGCCATGTTGCCGCCGTTCTTGCCAAACACGTGGCGTATCTCGCTGACCGTGCGATTGCGATTGTCGGTATTGATGTCGAGCAGAACCGCGACTCCGCCCGGGCCGTAGCCTTCGAGCGAGAACTCTTCGTAAGTCGCACCCGGCAATTCGCCCGTGCCCCGCTGAATTGCGCGCTTGATGTTGTCCTGCGGCATGTTTTCCGCCTTGGCGGCGAGAATGGCCCCGCGCAAACGCGGATTGCTGTCAGGATCTCCGCCGCCATTCTTGGCCGCAATCGAAATTTCCTTGATCAGACGGGTAAAAATCTTGCCGCGCTTGGCGTCGAGCGCGCCCTTCTTATGCTTAATCGTGGCCCATTTTGAGTGCCCGGACATGGCTCTACCTCGTGTTCAATAAACTTGAATTGAGCTGATCTTGATTCCGCTGGTTTTACCTATACCGGCTGCAACTGTAAAAGACGCGCCCGTAGAGGAGATCACAGAATTACCTCGGGATTGCCTCGAACCAACCGCAGGCGACCTAAAAGTATAGCACGCTCATTCGTCTTGGGGGAAAACCGCGGACAGACCGGACGTTCCCCATTTTCCAGGTCGCGAAAACCAGGTGAACCTCCCGCCTGTCCCCATATTCCCCTGAGATTAAGCCGACGACCTCGTCCCCAGCTTTGCCAGAAAACGCAATCCTGGGCCCGCCGCCGGATTTACGCGATAAGGGGGCAAGCCGGGTGACCACATTCGCATGCGATCTCCACGTCTTCGCTTCCAGCATCCCGACAAATTTCGCCACAATACTTTTGACCCGGTGCAACTTTGCACTTGCACGGGATATGTGCACACTTCGTTTTCTCTTGATCGGCCATTAAGAATCTCCTCCACTTTTGGATACATGCCTGATTGCATCCCGGTTTCCAAGTTGGTATGCGCCCAGGTGCAATCTCTTCGTCACATATTTTAACCCCATTTCCATTGGAGAAAAGGCTCTCGTGTCGATCTCTCTGGAAAAGCGGGGACGTGGGAGTTGGTGAACCTTGAGTCTCGCCATGCGGGGAGTGTAACAAAAGCGGATCACAACATCACAATCTCAAAAAAATCCCCAACAATTGCTGACCTTAATGACGCGCTCAAGGGGGTAATGTGGTGGACGTTCCAACGTGGCGTTCTATTCAGTATCTTGGCGATCTTCGCAACCTGTGTGATCACGATAAGCAGAAAGAGCCTACTCCCGATCAGTTAAAGCGATTTGATCTCAGGGGTGATGAAGATTACCAAAACGCTATTCTAAAATCCGGGGGCTGGCCCGGCCTTTCGGCGGCCCGCGGCCTCCGAGCCTGATCCTTGAGTTGCGCGTGCCCCATCCTTTTTCGCGTTTTTTGTGAAAAGGGTGCGTGTTGGCGCTGCGGGTGTCCCAGGTTCGCGTCCGTTTTTTGGACGCTAACCTGGGTTGAGTCGTGTCACCCAGAAGCAGGTCCCTCAACTCCGCATTGCGATTGAAAAAGCCATCGCAATGCTCCGCTCGGGATGACAAATTGTGGCGAGGTTTCCCTAGGCAGGCTTGGTTCGTAGCTTCGCCGCTTTTTCGAGTTCTTTCAGAGCGGCCATGGTGCGTGCCGTGTAGTCTATACGTTTCGCCGACTTTGGGCGTCGATGGCGTTTGGTCGCGGTATCGTGTTTTGACATTGTGTCCTCGTGTTTGCTTACAGTATCACGTTTGGGTTGGCCACGAAGGCCGGGCATCTTCGCAGATCCTTGCCGGGCGCCCCGCTCCTTGCGGCGTTTCCGCAAGCGGCGGGCGCTCACGACGCCGATGACTAAGCCCGACGCACTTGGCAGATAGCTTTTGACCTGCTCCGCGGAACGTCTTACGATGAGTTGAAGGCTGCCGAGGTCGGCCATGGACATGGATATGATCCCACTCAAGCCGGAGCGCAAGACGCAATTGGGAGAATACGCCAAACGGCGTGGCCAGGCCCCTGCCACCGCTCTTGACGATGCCCTGGCGACCTCTCTGCAACGTGAAGCTGGCTGCCGCGCTCTGGCGCGTCGCGCTACCGTGGTTCCTTTCACTCTTATGGCTGTGTTTTTGTTTCTTGCGACCGTGTCTCAACCGGCACACTCCCAAACCTACAAGGTCATTTACAACTTCACGGGCATAGGCACAGATGGGGCCAATCCTTATGCAGGGCCAGTCCTCCTCAACGGAAATCTCTATGGCACCACGTATCTCGGCGGGAGCGACGGTAACGGAACTGTCTATCGGCTTTCACCCAGCGGCTCCTCCTGGAAGCACACTTCGCTGTACAGCTTCAAAAATCTACCAGACGGGGCCGGCCCAGCATTTGGGTCTTTGGCCATCGGACCCGACGGCGCTCTCTTCGGAACTACTGAGGGCGGGGGATACTTTGGCACCGACTTTGAAATCTGCGCCTGCAAGGGGCGCGAAGTTCAGATCCACCAGTTTGGCCGCGGAACCGACGGGGCTCAGCCCATTGGCGGAGTAGTCCTTGATGCGGCAGGCAATTTTTATGGAACCACCAGCTTGGGGGGCACCTATGGGGATGGCACAGTCTTTGAAGAGAAGAAGTCTGGGAGCAAGTGGATTGAGAGCGCGATTTACAACTTCAAAGGTGGGAACGATGGCATCAATCCGCCGGCAGGCGTGACCCTCGATGCTCACGGCAACCTTTATGGTACGACCTCTTTCGGCGGTGCCGATGGAGTCGGCGTGGTCTACAAGCTTTCGCCCCACGGTTCCGGCTGGAAACAGACCCTGCTCCACACCTTCCATGGTAAGAGTGATGGCCAAAATCCAGTTGGAGGCGTGGTCTTGGACAAAGCCGGCAATCTGTTCGGCACTACTTTCGACGGCGGCGTCAACGGCGGCGGGACCGTGTACGAACTGTCGCCTTCCACTAAAGGCTGGAGGTTTACCACGCTCTATAGCTTTACCGGTGGTTATGGGGGACCCTACAACAAGCTCACCCTCGCCAATGGAAACATTTACGGCTTTACCGAAGCTGAAGGCAAGAATGGCCTGGGCTCGGTATTCAAGCTAGCTCCAGCAAAGGGCGGCTGGACCTTTACCGACCTTTACGACTTCGTCGGCGGCAGCGAAGGCGCGCAGCCTTACGGCAGCGTAGCCGTGGATAAAGATGGAAATGTCTTTGGCACAACGAACACAGCCGGAAGCCAGAACGAGGGCGTCGTGTTTGAGATCACGCCGTGAACCGTGTCGAAAGCCTGAGCGTGCCATCAAGATTCTAGGGAAAGGTCAAGATCCCGCGATGTGGGTCGGGATAAAGCTTGGAATTTGGCCGACCTTAGAGCCGCGTCCCGCCAGAATGAAGTAAAGGGTGGATGTGTCGCTTGGAATTTGGAGCGCATCTGCTCGATTCCTGATTCTGAAGAACACGGCTCCGACCTCAGGTTGTTGCCGACGAAATTGAAGTGAGAACAGTCGGAATCGGTCGCGCCCGGCCGGAACTGGCTAAGGCCTCCGCAGCTTTGTCGTTGGCCGGCACGTGATCTTCTACATGCCCCTTTCCAACGGCATCGAAGTTGTCCGCGTGATTCATGGCGTCCGCGACACCGAAACAACATTTCAAGACGAGGAAAGTTCTTGAAACCGCTTCTCTCCTCCTTGCCTCTCGCTTCAGAAATAAAGGGCGCCATCCCTCATACTCATTGCTCAACTAACAACCCATAGTTGGCATAAATCCCATCCCCAGCTACATCGTCGAACACTTGAATGGAATTCGCCGTCCCGTTGTACACCCCGCTGCTATCGAAATATCCAAACAACGAAAACTGATTCCCATTGACCATCCCGGAAACAAACATCACGTTGCCGACCGCCGAACCCGAGAAGGTGAACGCTCCATTGTCCGCGCCGCTCAGCGTCGTTTGCACTGTCAGCAAATTACCGCTGCTCTCGGTAAGCGTGGCCGTCACCAGGTCCGCACCCGAAGGAAAGTTCAATGTCCCGGAGAACGTTCCGGCAAGATTCGGCACTTTTGTGCCGGTAAACGTGCCAGAATCGGAACAAACGGAGTTCCCCCCGGAATAAGTTCCCGAGATCGAGCTCCCGTTTACAATTCCCTCACCCGTAAAGATGTTTCCACCTTCGTTGAAGGTTAGAGTGATGTTATTGCCGCTGGTCGTCCCGCCAATGCTATTCTGCCCCGGCAAAGAATAAGGACACTGGCCGTCCCCATTCACATACCAAACCCCGTTCAGGCGAGTTGCGGTTTGTGCCTGATTAGGACCGGTCGCGCTGGTTTGAGCCCCATTAGCCGTAAGATTAGCTTCGATCAGAGTCGTCCATCCGCTCGTCGTATTCGACGTAGCCACAAACTCATAAGCACCCGAAATCGACCCCGCACCGCTGCTCCCACCCCCGCATCCAATGGCGAGCAGGAGGACCAGCGCGAGGAGAACCAAAGTGGCATGCCTCATTTGGCTCTGCCCGTACGATCCCTGTTTCCCATCTCGATCACGCAAAATTCCCAGTGAGATCGTCATCCTAGTTCAACTGGGGGCTCGCCGTCTGTGACGCGCAAGCGGGTTACAGTCCGAAGAACTGTGCAAATTATCAAGACTCGCCCCTTCCCTAAATGCCGCCAATCCCTCCGTGGGCGCCGCATCCTCCGCAACAACTCTAAGGGCCCCGCGACCGCGTTTGGGTTTACAATAAGGTGCTTCAAGAATTAATCAAATCATCGTGCCTCAATCACCACGGAGGAATCCTATGAAACTCACTCCCGGAAAACTAGCAGGCCTAAAAAGAGTATCCACCGACCGCGGCATCATCGCGGCTGCGGCGATGGACCAGCGCGGGTCTTTGCAGAAGTCTTTGGCGAAGGAAAAAGGCGGCGACGTCAGCGATGCCTTGATGGAAGAATTCAAGTCGCTGGTCGCGGAGGTTCTCACGCCTCATGCCAGTGCGATCCTGCTCGATCCCGAGTGGGGATTGCCTGCGGCCAAGCGGCGCGCGAAGAATGCTGGTCTGCTTCTGGCTTATGAAAAGACTGGATACGATAAGACCGGTCCTGGACGTCTGGGCGACTTGCTTGATCACTGGTCTGCGCGCCGTCTGAAAGAAGTGGGTGCGGACTGCGTCAAAATTTTGCTTTACTACACGCCGTTTGATCCCAAGGACGTGAACGACAAGAAACATGCCTGGGTCGAGCGCATCGGCGACGAGTGCCGCGCCAACGACATTCCGTTTTTTCTGGAGTTTGTCGGCTACGAAGAAGGCGCGGACGAAAAAGGCTTCGAGTACGCCAAGAAAAAACCGCAGATCGTCACCGACAGCATGCGCGAGTTCAGCAAAGATCGCTACGGCGTCGACGTGCTGAAAGTGGAAGTGCCGGTGAACATGAAGTTCGTCGAGGGCGCGAAATCTTTTGCGGGGCAGAAAGCCTACAGCAAGAAAGAAGCCGAGGATCTGTTCTTGAGAGCCGCGAAAGTCGCCACCAGGCCTTTCATTTATTTGTCGGCCGGGGTGAGCAACGCCGAGTTCACGGAAGCTCTTGAACTCGCCGGCGAATCAGGCGTGAAGTTCAATGGAGTGCTGTGCGGGCGCGCGACGTGGAAAGATGGCATCCCAATCTACGCCAAGCAAGGCGCAGAAGCCTTCCGCAAATGGCTGCAGACCGAGGGCGTAAAGAATATCAACAACGTGAACGAGCGCCTGAAGGCCGCAACCTCGTGGTACTCGATCTACGAGGTCGAGCCGGCCATGGCCCACGTGTAGACGTAGCACGCTACGTCTCTGTCAGCAAGGCGCGCCGCTCACATCGGGCGCGCTTCTTTATTTCTGATGAAACGGGATCAACCGCTATGAACCAAACCGCTCTCATTACCGGCGCCTCCGGCGGCATCGGATACGAACTGGCCAAGCTTTTTGCCAAAGACCATCACAACGTCGTCGTTGTGGCCCGCAGCGCTCCCAAGCTCACGCAATTTGCCGAGGAACTGCAGCGCCAGTTTGGCATTTCTGCCAAGGCTGTCCCGCTCGACCTCACGACCGCGCCTGCTCCGCAGTTTCTGTTCGATCAATTGCAACGCGAGGGCGTTGCCGTGGACATTCTGGTGAACAACGCAGGCTACGGCGTGCTTGGCGAATTTGCAAAGGTCCCGTTGGAAGAAAGTCTAGGACAGATTCAACTCAACATCACCGCGCTGACGCATCTGACCAAACTTTTTGTCGGACCCATGATCGATCGTCATTCCGGCAAGATCCTGAACGTGGCTTCCACGGCCGGATTCCAGCCCGGCCCGCTGATGGCGGTTTACTACGCGACGAAAGCATACGTAATTTCATTCTCCGAGGCGCTGGCCAACGAATTGAGTGGCTCGGGCGTGACTGTGACTTGCCTGTGTCCCGGGCCTACTGACACCAATCTTCAGGAACGCGCCGGCATGGAAAAGACCAGGCTGGTTAAGACGCTGCGCCCCATGGACGCGAAGACCGTCGCGCGCGACGGCTATCGTGGCCTGATGGCGGGCAAGACGCTGGTGATCTCGGGATTCCGAAATTGGCTGGTGGCAGAGTCCGTGCGCTTCAGCCCGCGAAAGATGGTAACGGCCGTTTCGCGCAAGCTGCTGGATAAGGCGGAGTAGTGCCTCGCCGACGTCCCTCTTTCGCCTCCGGGAAATAACATTTGGTGTTTAGATGTTCGCGACGTGCCTTATGAGCTCAGTCACTGCCTTGAGAAGATCGTCGTATGTGAATAGCTCGATCTCCGAATTTGAAAGAGAACGCAGCATTCTCAGGTTCTTCTCATCCGAGGGCCTCCTTCCAGCGACGACTATGCCTTTTACTTTTGCGACCTCGTCGAGCTTCAGTCCGATGGCGTCGAGCGCGGCTGCCCTGTGATCGTCTAGAACCTGTTTCCAGGTTCGCACCTGGTGAAAGGCGTGTTCAAGCTCAGCCGTACTTCCGCCGTCTCGCTTCAGCATCTTTAGGTGCGGTTTCTCAATCTCGATGAGCAGCAATTCATCCCTTCCGTTGAGAACAGCAAAATCGGCAAAAAACTTTGTAAGGATTGGCGGTTTGAAGACGATCTTCTTTGGTAGGAAGATATGAAAGAAGATGGGGTGGGACTCTAGAAACTTCTGAAGGTCCTCCTCAACGGTGTTCGCGCTAATCAGCGCTAGTAGCTGCCTACAATATTCTTCTAGAGCCGTCTTTTCGTAAAGGCGCACTGGAGAAATGTCTGTGCGTGTTTGAGGGTCGAGGTGTCGTCGCAGAAGCCCGTGTAGTCCCGTTTTAATCGGAATAAGGCTGATTCGACTCTTCCCACATGAGCAGACGAACGCTTCATCTTCTTTAATGTCTAGATTCCATCGAAAACCCTCGCTCTCGAGAGATGGCGATTTTTCAACGCCTGCGTAAATCTTCATCTCTTCGTGACAGGAGCTGCACGCCAAGTTCATTCGCACAAATTTTGTGGCTAGAGGGTCGCTCTTTAACGCGGTTATTTCCGCAGGGGAGTACGGCGCAACAGGCAGATGCACGAGGTTTATAGTCCCGACCCGCCGCTCTCTGTCCCCGCTCGCCAGCAACACCTCGTAGATTCCCGCCGAACTCACAAATATGTCTACGTTGATTTCGTTAGTCAAAAACTGCCAGTCGGGAGCGGACGCGGCGGCGGTGAGCGCTGTTTCAAGGACTACTGAGTCGGAGCCGATATCCGTCCGGACGGCGCTGGCTAGCTGGAAGGTAATGTCGAACGGGGGTTGCCCTTGAGCGCCACGAAAGACTAGCTTGAAGCTTTCCCCGATCCTGGGCTGGAAGATACCAAGGGCCAGTGTCAATCCTCGCAGGTTCGTCGGAAATATATAGAAGGCTCGTGAGTTGGACACTCCGAGTATGTTCATCTTCCAGAAGACCACGTGGCCTTCAGTGACAGTCTCAGCCCTTTCGCAGAATCCCAGAAACGCAAGGCGAGGGGCCAGTGCGTCAGTGTGCAGGTCTTGCGTCATGATTGTTTGTGCCGATTCTACCGCATCGGCTCAGCGGGTGGCAGAACGGGGCGGTGGCCCGGACCTTAGCAGAATAAGGTTTTAGGTTAGGGTGCGCCGCAGACGGTGGCGACCGTTGGTTGCTAGTTCGACGCTCCCACCATTCGCAAAGGACGCGAAAGATGGGGCGCGGCCTCGTTTATAGTGGTCTCGGCGGAGTGCAGAGATCCTTCGTTGGGAGTCCTTGGCTTTGCCAAGGACTCCGCTGCCTCAGGATGACGTCAACTTCCCGACCCTAACGTCGAAGAACGCGACGTTAGGATGGGCCACCCTCTGTGATGCCGCCGCTATTTCAGCTAAGAGCCCCGCCCTCTCGCAAAGTGCGCGAGAAGGACGGGGCACCCGCGTTTTGTGGGTCGTGAAAGCATGGGCCAGATCCCGTGGGTGCCGGCAGACGCGGGGTCCCTCGACTGCGCAAGATCGTCCGCGCGCGGACGATCTTTCTTCGCTCGGGATGACAGAGTTCGGTTTGGAAGCACGATAGGGTCCGTCTGTTGTGGGGTTCGACGCTCCCACCCTAGCGCAAAGAACGCGCTAGGATGGGGCACCCCTCGTATGTCGTGCTGCTTGCAAAGTGCAGAGGTCCTTCGTTGGGAGTCCTTGGCTTTGCCAAGGACTCCGCTGCCTCAGGATGACGTCAACTTCCCCACCCTAACGTCGAAGGGCACGACGTTAGGATGGGCCACCCACTGTGATGCCGCCGCGATTTCAGCTAAGAGCCCCGCCCTCTCGCAAAGAACGCGAGAAGGACAGGGCACCCGCTTTTGTCGGTGGGGGAGCACGGCGGTTCGATCTCATCCGAAGACCAGGCCGTCGGGTTGGCGGAGTAGGTGCCAGGCTTCGCGGTAGTGGGCGTAGGGGTCGCGGCGGGCGTAGCCTTTGGGACGAAAGAGTAAGTGCCGGTGCTCGTGACCTCGCGGACGGGCAGGATGTACCAGGTTTTTTCGGGGAGAATGTAGACGGCTACGAAATCGATCTCGGACGCGGTGTAGGCGTGGGCGCTGCGGTTGGCGCGGTGGTGCATGCCGACCAGGTAGAGGCCGTTCAACATGTGCTCCGTGGTTTTGACCTGCACGCGCCAGATATTTTTGCCGCTGTCGACTACGAAGTCGTAGCGCTGCATGTGTCCGTAGGGCAGCGAGAGGGCGAAGCCCAGGCTCGAGGCCTTGGACAAGAAAGCTAGTTCGCCTTGTTCGCCTTCTTTTGGTCTCGCGCTGCCTTTGTTGGATGCTCGCCGGGCGCGGCTTTCCTCGGACGCTGGGGTGCGTCCGAGGGTGGCGCGTTTGGGTTTGGGCATTTTTTCGGGAATGGCTGGGAGTTGTGACCAAAGAAAAGGCGCAAGCTCGGAAGCTTGCGCCATATTTCATCTCTACTTCCAGAGTAGCAAATCCCGAGGGGTAAATGAGACATGCTTTTCAACTTTATTTTGTCTGTTGAATCAGGAGTTTGGCGGGAATTGGGCGGTAAAGGGGGCTTGACAAGTTTTCGGCAGGAGCCGGCTTTTGAGCAAATTCCGGCAGCTGTTCCTTAGCCCTAGCGAACACAAGGTCCCTCGACTGCGCTCGGGATGACAGAGGGTTGGCGGTTGTCCCTGCACGATTTTGCTGAAAGCTGACGGCTGATAGCTGAGAGCTTTATTCCCACTCGATGGTGCCTGGGGGCTTTGAGGTTATGTCGTAGACTACGCGGTTGACGCCTTTCACTTCGTTGACGATGCGGCTGGAAATTGTTTTCAGGACTTCGTGCGGGAGCGGAACCCAGTCGGCGGTCATGCCGTCTTCGGAGTGGACGGCGCGGATGGCGCAGGTGTTGGCGTAGGTGCGCTGGTCGCCCATGACTCCGACGGACATTACGGGGAGTAGCACGGCGAACGATTGCCAGATTTTTTGGTAGAGACCGGCTTGCTTGATTTCGTTGACCACGATGTCGTCGCATTCGCGCAGGATGGTTAGGCGCTCGGGCGTGACTTCGCCGAGGATGCGGACGGCGAGGCCCGGTCCGGGGAACGGCTGGCGTTGCAGGATTTCTTCGGGCATGCCCAGGTCGCGACCGATTTTGCGGACTTCATCTTTGAATAATTCTTTCAGCGGTTCGATCAGCTTGAGCTTCATTTTTTCGGGAAGTCCGCCGACGTTGTGGTGCGACTTGATGATTTGCGATGGCCCGCGCACCGAGCGGGATTCGATCACGTCGGGGTAAAGCGTGCCCTGGACGAGCCATTCGACTTTGCCTTCTTCTTTTTCGATGCGATAGGCCTGTTCGTCGAATACGGCGATGAATTCGTTGCCGATGATTTTTCGTTTTTTCTCGGGATCGGTCACTCCCGCGAGTTTGCTTAGGAAACGGTCGGTGGCATCGACTGCGATTACGTGCAGGCCGAGTTTGTCACGCAGGTTCTGCTGGACCTTTTCAAATTCGTTCTTTCTGAGGACACCGTTGTTCACGAAAACCGAAGTCAGGCGCGACGGACTTTTGCCATCACGCAGAGCGCGATCGACGAGGGTGGCGGCGACGGCGGAGTCCACACCTCCTGATAACGCGCAGATGGCTCGGCCGTGGCCCACGGTTTGGCGCACGTTGGCGATGGTCGCATCGATGAAGTGTTGCGGAGTCCAGGTGGGCTTGGCGCCGCAGATTTCCAGAGCGAAGTTGCGCAGGATATCGGTGCCGGATTGCGTGTGGCGCACCTCGGGGTGAAACTGAACCGCCAACAATCTCTTCTCGGTATTTTCGATGGCGGCGACGGCGTTGGGCGAACTGGCGGTCAGGTGGAATCCGGCGGGCAGGTCTACGGCTTCGTCGCCGTGCGACATCCAAACGGAAAGTTTCCGGGGCACGCCCTGAAATAAGAGTGAGCCATCCTTAATTTCGACGTCGGCGTGACCGTACTCGCGTTTATCCGCCGCGAGGACCTTTCCGCCGAGGACGTGGACCATGAGCTGCAAACCGTAACAGATGCCGAGGACGGGCAGGCCTAGCTCGAATACGCGGCGGTCGGTGTTGGGAGCGTCCTGATCATAGACCGACGAAGGACCGCCGGACAGGATGATGCCGAGCGGCGAATAACTACGAATCTCATCAAGGCTCGCGGTGCACGGAAGCACGACGGAGAAGACATTTTGTTCGCGGATGCGGCGCGCAATGAGCTGGGAGTATTGCGCTCCGAAGTCGAGGACGACGATCGATTGGGTTTCCACGGACGAGTGTCTCAAATCGGGGGGGCAGTGTAAAGAGAGAAGGTCGCTTCTGGCTACTGGCTTCTGGCTTCTCGTACGCGCTGGGGAAATGTCCTATGCGAACAGTTCGCCCTACGAGTGCGGCTACGTGCTGCGAGCAGAATGCAGAGACCCTTCGCTTCGCTCAGGATGACGGCGCGATTTGGCTCTGAGTTTCGGAAAACGTTAGCTGCTGGCGGGGATGTCGCTGAGGATGAGTTCACTGGCGTCGACGGCAGAGCTTGAATGAATGTTGTCGTCGAGACGCGCACCGGCGAGAGGCAATGCTGGTGGCGCGGGTTCGGTGCTTACTTGCGAATCCGGCATTTCCACCATGGCTACGTACGCCGCCAACCGTCCCACATACAGGAAATCTGCGACGGCGAAATATAGAAGTGTCACTACGAGCACGCCGCCCAGTACCACACCTGTGGGAAGGTATGGGGCGAAATCCAGGGGAAAGGCGACAACCGAAGTGGCAAGGACGAATGCCGTTAGGTGAGCCAGACCAAACCACGTAACCGCGGCGAAGACAGAACCGGCGCGGGATCGGGACAGATCGACCGCGGCTGCGATGGCGCCGAATGTATCGTCGCCATCGGCAACCACAAATATCGCAGCCAACGAAAGAAACCAGTTGAGTGTGGACCATGCGAACCAAACCAGCATGGTGACGGTCAGGAAGATCAGAAGAGCGCTGCCCGGGGCGGGATTGGGCGGCCGGGACGCGGCTGCGCTCAAGAGAATGGCGGCGATGCAGCCCACTGCGGCTGCTAGTGTCGCACCCAACCGGAGAAAGTTGAGGGCGAAAACAGAGCGCAATCTGCCGCTGTTTTTTTCTCTGCGTTCGGGCTTCGGTACGCTGCTTTCGCGAAAATAGGCCAGTAGCGCTTTCAGCGTGGCTGCCCGCCCCAGCGACGCGAGGACGATCCAAGCGGCTCCTAGAGTCAGGGTCAACACCACGGCGGTTTCGACTACGCGAAAGGTGCTGCCTCGAAAAATGTGCAGAAGGGCGCGCCAGATCAGGAGCGGCTGTCTGGTTCGTAGCAACAGGAGATCGGGCTTCCCGACTGGCAAGGTGTCCAGAAATTCAAAGAAGGAGAACGCGATCAGCAGGGCGGCTGCAGCGCCAAAGCTCCAGCGCCAGGCGATCTCGGCAAGTCCAAACGATGGGCGGCGGAAGATGGCGCGGAAGCCTTCGATGCTGGGCGAACGGGGTTTCATGCCAAGCTAAGGATAACGCAAGTCGCTTCGGCTTGGCGGCGGGTGGTGGTCTACTCCGCTTACAATCTCATCAAGATTTCATCGTACGATGTGAACAAGTCCAGCAATAGCGGATGGTGTCACGGATGCGCTGTGGAGTGTCGAAGACTTAGTGGCCCTGTGTGAAACCTACGAACAGCGGAAGTGGAAAGAGCGACATAGGTAAGGGAGGACTTATGTTTGAAGGACTGTTTCAACCTATGCACCTGATTATCATCCTAATTTCCCTCGTGGTCGTACTAGTTGGTGTGGTTCTCGTGTTCCGCGTGCTTTGGAGGCTTGGATCGAAACCAAAATAAACATGCGGATTTTCAAAGTAGCCCAATACCTGGGGGCGCGAGGCATTGACAGAATTCCCTGAAGCTGTCTGGGTGGTAATTGGCGGGCAATGTTCACTTGACTGTCATCCGAATCGCGGTTGAGTTGGCGTGGCGGTTCTCCGCCACGAGATTCACGTTTCCCACCTTTCGCACAGAACGCGAAAGATGGGGCACCCCGGCTTTCTGGACGTTTTTACAGCGTGGTCCGTTCCGTGCCGATTCTGGTCGTGGGGGATTGGAACCGTTGCAGAGATAAGGGTGTGGAGGATCAGTTCTCGGTTCGTGGTTCTCTGTTCTCAGCCAGGTGGCATCGCCGGACGAAAGATCTGGGTACTGCGCGCGAGATCCTTCACCCGGCTGAAGCCGGGCTCAGGATGACGTCTTTCGTGGGATTATTGGCGAAAAGCGTTGTGTCGGTGGATGGTTTTCTCGGGGTCCTTCGACAGGTCGGGAGTTCAAAGATCAGCGTACGACGATGTTGGCTAGTTTGCCTGGCACTACGATTACTTTTACGACCTGTTTGCCAGCGATCGCTGTTTTGACTTTGTCGGCCAACAAGGCACGCTCGCGGATTACGCCCTCGGGCGAATCCGCTGGGACTAAGATCAGGCCGCGCAACTTACCGTTGACCTGCACAGGGATGGCAATTTCGTCTTCTTTCGCCAAGGCTGGATCGTATTTCGGCCAGGGCGCGCGCAAGAGGTTTCCCTTCTCGCCCAACATTTCCCAGAGTTCGTGGGCTAGGTGCGGGGCAAAGGGTGCTAACAGGAGGACGAGATCGCGCTGCACGCTGAACAATAGTTGGACAGGAAGCAATTCCGCGGGCGAGGGCGCCCGCGCCACACGTTCTTCTGCGACGTAGAGATCGTTCACCAACTCCATGATTGCGGCGATGGAAGTGTTGAAGTGCCAGCGTCCCTGGAAGTCGTCGCTTACGCGCTTGATGGTCTGGTGAAGCTTGCGTTGAATTTTGCGGGCATCGCGTGACAATTCGGCGGGAACGGGCTTGCGCCAATCTGGATGGTCCGGCTGAGGGTTCTTTGCAACGAAGCGGTAAATCCGCGACAAGGTGCGCCGGATGCCTTCTACTCCTTCATCTTGCCAGTCGAGTTCGCGGTCCGGCGAGGTCGCGAATAATGTGTACATTCGGGTGCTGTCAGCGCCATAGCGGGCGATCATCTCGTCCGGGGAAACGATGTTGCCCAGACTCTTGGACATTTTCGCTCCGCCCTTAATGATCATGCCTTGGGTAAACAATCGCTCGACGGGCTCGTCGTTTTTTACCAAGCCCATATCGCGCATGAACTTGGTCCAGAAGCGTGAGTAGATGAGATGAAGGATCGCGTGCTCGACGCCGCCGATGTACTGATCAATCGGGAACCAATAGGCGGCGGTCTTGGAATCGAACGGGGCATGGTCGTCGTGGGCGTCGGTATAGCGATAGAAATACCAGGACGAATCGACGAACGTGTCCATGGTATCGGTTTCGCGGCGGGCGGGGGCGCCGCATTTTGGACAAGTCACATTCACGAATTCCGGCACCTGGCCCAAGGGTGAGCCACCCGTCAAGGTTATGTCGACATTCTCGGGCAAGATGACCGGCAAATCTTTTTCCGGCACGGGAACGATTCCGTCTTTTTCGCAATACAACATCGGGATCGGCGTGCCCCAGTAACGCTGGCGCGAGATGCCCCAGTCTTTCAGTCGATAGGTGACCGTGGCTTTGCCGAAACCCTTCTTCTCCGCGTAGGCGGACATCTTCTGGATTGCTTCTTCGCAATCGAGACCGTTGAACGGACCGGAATTGACCAGCGTGCCCTTCATGGTGCTGAACGGGAGCGTTGGCTCGACGCTGGTTTCTTCCGGATCGACGCACCGAGGCACGACCACGATCCGAATCTTGAGGTTGTACTTCCGGGCAAACTCGAAATCCCGGTCATCATGCGCGGGGACGCTCATGATCGCGCCGGTGCCGTAGTCCATGAGAATGTAGTTCGCAATCCAGATGGGAACGCGTTCGCCGTTGTAAGGATTCACGGCGAAGTGGTGGGTGTTGACTCCATGCTTTTCGATGGCGCCAATGTCGCCCACTTCTTTGGCTTTGCGCTGCTCGGCAATTAATTGCTCGACCTGGGCGCGCAATACGTCGTTATTCCTGGTGAGGCGAGCGACCAGCGGATGCTGTGGCGCAAGCTGGACGGACGTTGCCCCGTAGATGGTGTCGACGCGAGTGGTGAAGACAGTAATGGTCGAGTCGGATGCATCGGCCGTGCCGTCGAGTTTGAAATCGACCAGGGTGCCTTCGCTGCGACCGATCCAGTTGCGTTGCATGGTGCGGACTTTCTCGGGCCAGTCGCCGAGTTTGTCGAGGTCGCGGAGTAGTTCGTCGGCGTATTGCGTGATGCGCAAGAACCACTGTTCGAGTTCGCGCTGTTCGACTAACGTGTCCTCGTGGCGCCAGCAGCGGCCGTTGACCACTTGTTCGTTGGCCAGCACGGTGCAGCACTTTGGACACCAGTTCACTTTGCTTTTCTTGCGGTAGGCCAAGCCTTTTTCAAAAAGCTTCAAGAAGAACCACTGATTCCATCGGTAATATTCGGGCAAGCAAGTCGTGACTTCGCGCGACCAATCGTAGGCGAAGCCGAGGCGATTCATTTGCGCTTTCATGTTGGCGATGTTGCGCAGCGTCCACTCGCGTGGCGGCGTGTTGTTGGCAATGGCGGCGTTTTCCGCAGGAAGACCGAACGAATCCCAGCCCATGGGATGAAGCACGTTGTAACCGTTCATCCACATGTAGCGGGCGAGTGCGTCGCCGATGGCGTAGTTGCGCACGTGTCCCATATGCAACACGCCGGACGGGTAAGGCAACATTTCGAGCACGTAATACTTTGGCTTGGTGGAATTGGGCTCGGCGGCGTAGAGAGATGGATCCTGCTGCCAGCGCTCGGACCATTTGGCCTCGATGCGCTGGGCGTCGTAGCGGTCCTCGTGGACCGGGATGGTTTTTTCTTCCTGCGGCATAGTAAGGAAAGTGGGGTTCTGGATAAACGTATATTTTACAATGAAGACAGCGATTCTCTGTAGAGAGGTAGCTTCGCTACGTCTCTTTCCCCGTCGTTACTAGGCGCTTCAACGCGGCCACGTTTTTCCGGTCGTCTCCGGGTTTGTCGATGGGGGTTTCGGCGATGAAGGCGGCGTGGGCCAGACGCGGATGGTTCAGCAAACGGCGAAACGGTTCACGGCCAATGCTTCCCTTCCCGATGTGCTGATGGCGATCCAGCTTCGATCCGCAGGCGGCTTTGGCGTCGTTGCAATGCCAAACGCGGACGTTCTTGAGGCCAACTGTCTCATCGAGATGCGCTAGCGTTTTCTGGAATCCGTCGTCGGTCACGATGTCGTATCCCGCGACGTGGGTGTGGCAGGTGTCGATGCAGGCGGCGATGGGGACCAGGTCGCGGAGGCGTTCCAGGACTTCGGCGACTTGCTCGAAGCTTCCTCCCAGGGAGTATTCGGCGCCGGCGGTATTTTCGATCAGGATGGTGAGATTGCCTTTGGCGAGGTCGAGTCCGCGCGTGGCGGCGGCGATTGCGGCTGCGGTCTGAAGCAGGCCGGCCTCGCGGTCAGCGCCACGGAACGAGCCCGGGTGAAGCACGAGATAGTCGGCGCAGAGCGCCAAGGCCCGTTGGACTTCGCCGCGAAAGGCTTCGATCGACTTCTTCAGGAACAGCGGAGTGGTGCTGGCCAGATTCACCAGATAGTTCACGTGAATCGCCATCGGTTTGAGGTCATACTTTTCGCGCAGGCGCATTAGCTCGTCGCATTGCGGACGGCTGAGCTCATACGGCGCCCATTGGCGCGGGCTGGAGGAGAATATCTGGAAAGTGTTGCAACCCAGGCGGTAGGCGCGCTCGGCTGCATTCTGGACACCGCCGGCGGTCGAAGTATGAATGCCAATGCGGCGCGAGGTCAGGCGGGGCGGGCGCTTGGGTGCAGGATGCTTGAGGATGTCCTGCTCGCGGGCTATGGAATGAGGCATGGAGTGAAGTATAGCTAGCAGCCGAGATCCGGGGCGGTGCTCAAATCCGGTGCGGTTTGCGATGCATATGGCTTCGAAGATAGACTTGAAGCTTTCGAGGTGGGTTCATGTTAGTGGTTATGCAGGCGCACGCGTCGGAAGAACAGGTGCGCGCGGTCTGCCAGAAGATCGAGGCCCTCGGCTACCGCGCACACTCCATTCCGGGAGCGGAGCGGACGGCGATCGGCATCACCGGCAACAAAGGCGAGGTCGAGGCTGGCACGCTGGAAGAAATGTCGGGCGTGCAGGAAGTGATTCGCGTCACCAAGCCTTATAAGCTGGTCAGCCGCGACCTTAAGTCAGAGAACACGGTCGTTCGTTTCGCCGGGAGCGATGCCACGATTGGCGGGCCGGGGCTGGCGATCATCGCTGGGCCTTGCGCGATTGAGAGCCGGGAGCAGGCGTTTGCCATCGCCGAGCGCGTCCAGCGGGCCGGGGCGCAGTTTTTTCGTGGCGGGGCTTACAAGCCGCGCACTTCTCCGTATTCGTTTCAGGGTTTGGGCGAAGAAGGTTTGCAGATCATGGCTGAGGTTCGCGAGAATTTTGGCCTGCGGACAATTACAGAGGCCATCGACCACGAATCTCTTGACCTGGTTGAGCAGTACGCCGACATCATTCAAATCGGGGCGCGCAATATGCAGAACTACTCGCTGCTCCGGCGTGCGGGCCGCTCGAAGCGGCCGGTGATGGTGAAGCGCGGCATGGCGGCGACGCTGGAAGAATTTCTGATGGCCGCCGAGTATGTGATGAGCGAAGGCAACTACAACGTGATTTTGTGCGAGCGCGGCATCCGCACTTTCGCCGACCACACGCGCAACACGCTCGACTTGAGTGTGGTTCCGGCGGTGCAGAGGCTCAGTCACTTGCCCATTATTGTGGATCCGAGCCAGGGCACGGGGAAGCGGAATAAAGTTACTCCGCTTTCGCGGGCAGCAATTGCTGTGGGGGCGGACGGGCTGATCGTCGAAGTTCATCATCAGCCGGATCTGGCGCTGTCGGATGGAATGCAGTCGCTGTATCCGGAGCAGTTCGACGAGTTGATGGCGCAGGTGCGGCAGATTGCGCCGGTGGTGGGGAGAGTTGTGCCGGTCGCGTCGGCGAAGCCGCCAGCCGTGGTCAGTCAACGATAGGTTCAGGGGTTCTCGTGGACGATCCGAGGTCAGCGTGAACAATCTCCGGGTGGCTTTCGGCGTGGCCTTGCTGGCCGGAAGCATCTGTCTCGCTGCCCAAACCCAGGATGTGCCGCAGTCTTCCTCGCAGCCGGCTAACCCAACTCCCAATTCGACGCCGCCCGCGCAGAACGGCAGCCGAACAACACCTCCGCACGCCATCTACAGCCCAGGTCCCGATTACCCAGAAAAAGCACGGAAGGCTAAAGTTCAGGGCGTCGTAACTCTTAAACTAACGGTCTCGCCGGATGGTTCGACGAAAGACATTCAAGTGGTAAAGCATCTCCGATCTGACCTGGACGCGAATGCAGTGGACGCCGTGCGGACATGGAAGTTCGAGCCAGCGACGAAAGATGGGAAGCCTGTGGCTGTATCGATCAATATTGACGTGGCATTCAGTCTGTATTGAGCAAGCAATGTTATTAGCAATGTTTCGATTGTGGTGCCCGTCCTTGCCTTGAGAAAACTCCTCCTCATCATCGTTTCGATTCCGGTGCTGGTTGGCTTGGGCTGGTTGTATTTCCACGAACGGCAACTCGCCGACTACGGTCCGGCTTATCACGAGTACGCCTACATTACCAATGGCAAGAGCAACACAGTTAGCGTGATCGATCTGCGGACTTTTCAGCCCGCGAAGACGATCAAGGTTGGCAGCGAGCCCACCGGCATCGCGGCGAATAGCAAGAAGAATGAGATTTACGTGGTCAACGCGGGATCGAGTAATGTCAGCGTGATTGACGCCGAACGCAATGCATTGGTCGCAACCATCGGCGTACACGGCAGGCCATATTTCATCGATGTTTCGGAAGATGGGAAGCGGGGATACGTCGCCAACTCGGGCTCGGCGAACGTCTCGGTGATTGATCTTGAGAAGCGGGTTGTGCTCGCCAACGTTCGCGTGGGAGCTTCGCCGGGGTTGGCCAGAGTTTCTCCCGATGGCGAAACGGTGCTGGTCAGCAATCGCGGGGACAACACGATTTCGCTGATCGATGCTCAGCATCTTACGGTTCGGAGCACGATTCCGGTGTGCCAGCAGCCGGAAGACATCGCGATCCTACCGGACAGCAGCAAAGCGTTTGTCGCTTGCGCGGCATCGGGCCAAGTCGCGTCGATTGATTTGAAAAATGAAAAGCTGCTCGCCCTGCTCGACGTGGGCAAGACTCCAGTGAACCTGGCGCTCAAGCCGGATGGCGGAGAACTCATGGTGAACAACTTCGATTCCGACAATATCTCGATTATCGAGACCGCGACCAACGAGGTAGGCGGCAGTTATTTGATTGGTATGCATCCGGCGCGCGGGATTGTTACCGCCGACAATTCGCGCTTCTACGTGAGCAATTTCGGATCAAATACAGTGTCCGTGTATGACATTGATATCGGGAAAATGATTGCGACCTTGCCGGTCGGGAGCCATCCGGATGGTCTGGCGCTTTCGCAGAGCCAGAACTACTTGCTGGTTCTGGATTCCGGGTCTGGAGATGTTACGGTCATCCAAAAACGCACGCCGAAGAAGAAATTCGAACCGGGCGAATATTCGTTGCTGACCATGATTCCGGTGGGGGTTCAGCCAAACAACATTGTGGTGAAATCGTTCGTGCTGGGAAAGCCAGCCCCCAACTAGACTTTGCGGCGATGCGGACGGGCTTGCATTTGTGCCCGATGCGCAGAAGGAGTTCTAACCGGCCTTCGCGTCGTCAGCGGTCGCTGCTTCATCTAAGCAGGCGATGCCATTTCAAGCCTTTACTGCGCGCCTCGTACACTCGGTCGCTCTCTCCGATCTGACCAAACATCTTGAATTCGAAGTGAAGGGTATCCCGCGCTTCGGTTTCGTCGCCGGGCAGTGGCTGTCGTTCAAAACCAAAAAGCCCGACGGCGAGGAGATCGTTCGCGCCTACTCCATCGCGTCTCCGCCAGAGGACACCAACAGGTTCGCCT
The DNA here is from genome assembly GCA_963762385.1 of uncultured Acidobacteriota bacterium. Taxonomy (GTDB): domain Bacteria; phylum Acidobacteriota; class Terriglobia; order Terriglobales; family Acidobacteriaceae; genus JABDBE01. The sequence goes on from CAVXKN010000006.1 coordinate 1,068,639, forward strand.
TGTGTTTGAACCGGGTGCAGGACGGTTTCATGTCCAACTTTCTTTGCGACATGAAGGTGGGCGACGAGATCGGCTGCCAGGGGCCGTTCGGCGATTTCATTCTGCGTCCGCCGCTGCGCGACACAATCTTCATTGCCACTGGGACCGGGATTGCGCCGTTTCGTTCGATGCTGCACTGGCTTGTTGGTTCTAGTCCGGAATCGGGGCGAGCCGGGCGAGGACGCCCGTCTTCCATCGAAACTCAGGCGCATCAGCTCTGGCTGATTTTTGGCAATCGGACGGAGCGAGATATTTATTATCACGACGAATTTCTACGCCTGGCACAAGAGCACTCGAATTTTCATTACTTACCCACCTTGAGCCGTGGGGGCCCTGAATGGCAGGGCCTTCGCGGCTACGTGCAGGAACATGTGGCCGCCATCGCTCAAGCACGAACGGAGATGCATGCCTATATCTGTGGCCTCGACAAGATGGTCAAAGCCAACCGCGAGTTGCTAAAGTCTGTGGGCTGGGATCGGAAGTCCATCCTGTATGAAAAGTACGACTAGCGTGCTCGATTGGCGCAAAGTGAAAGCATTGATAAATCATCGGCGCAAACGTCGAACCCCTATTGACTGCCCCTTCCTGCCGCGTTTTCGCAAGGAGCGGACGTGCTCATGTCTCGCGGATCTGCGCCGCAAGCAGCACCTTCCGCACTGAAACACAAAGACGAACGGTCCAAGGTTTTTCTTCGCGCGGGCCGACCCGCGCAAGAATCAAAATCCCCGCCCAAACGAAGCTTGGACGGGCCACCCTCGAAAGCTTGGATGCGTCAGCTAAGTCCCCCGCCGAGATCCGATTAAGTCGAATCGCGGGACGCGTGCGCCTTCATATAGGCGCGCAGGATGGCGTTGATGCGGGTTTGGTATCCGCGCTGTTGCCGGAACCAGGCCAGCAAGTCCGCATCCAGCCGCATGGTGACAACTGTTTTTCGCGTCGGCCATATCACCTTCGCCTCTTTCCAGAACTCTTCATCGGTGGGTCGCACGTCGGGATCGGACGCGATGCCGCGGCGTATCTGGGCATCGCTCCTGTGACGCAGCGTGTTCCAGTCTGTACCTGCGCCTCGCTTAACTTTCGATGTTCTGCCAGTAGGAGCATCGCTCGTGCGGTTCCGCCCGCCACGCCGAGATGATGCGCCTTTCGTCGTCGTTTTCATCCGTGTAAACCTGTCCTACTGTAGAGCGGTGCGCGTATTTACACAACGTCAATATACGCATCTGGTCGCTCATCGCACGCTCACAAGCAGGTCCCTCCGCTGCGCATTGCGATTGATGAGGCCAATCGCAACTCTCGGGTTCGGGATGACAGATTTTTTGGTGGCCCCCAGGTCAACGGCACACCAGCGGGACTCTCCCGCTCACACTTGCAAGTCGTTGTGTCTAAAGCGGATATAGCATCACAACGCCGCCTGTGGAAAACAAACTCAAGAAAAGGCTTGACAGTTGTTCTGGTGTTATAGTTAACTATAACAGTGATTGGCAAGGCTAATCCCGCAAGCGCAGTGAAGACAGAATCCGAGCCTATTGAAGACACAATCAAGGAGAGATTGAACATGAAAACACGCATCGCACTTTCGGTTGTATTCCTTCTGATCGCCGCCACCGCTTTCGCAGCCGATGCCGCCGCGACTCAGTCTGACGCTCAAAAATCCTTTGACAAAATAAAAAGTCTCGCAGGTACCTGGGAAGGTCCTGTTACAACCGTTCCGAAGATGGAGGGGATGGGGGACAACACGCGCACGCAAGTCTCGCTGCGCGTGACCTCGCGGGGAAACGCGCTGGTGCATGAGATGAAGGGCGCGGGAGACGGGGATGATCCGACCAAGTATGACCATCCGGTCACGATGTTTTATCTCGACAACGATCGCCTTCTCCTGACGCATTATTGCGACGCTGGCAATCGGCCTCGCATGGCGGCCAGAACTTCGGCGGACGGAAAGACGGTGGAATTCGACTTCGTCGATGTTGCCGGCAGCACGCAGTACGGACACATGGAGCATGCAGTGTTCACCATCATCGACGACAACCATCACACCGAGGACTGGACTTTCCTAATGCCTGGCGACAAGCCGATGCATGCACACATGGATCTGCAGCGCACCAAGTGACGGCCCCCATGCATCGCAAGGGATCCGATCAGGCGTCGTGGTCGATCAGATTGATCGCTCCCGCCCGAATACGCGAGCAAGAACACTGAACCGAAAGTGAAGAAGCTTAAGAGGAGGTTGACATGCATGACACAGAGGAGCGGTTGTCTCAATTGTGGCTCTTCGCGTTACTCAACTACCTGTATGCGGACGTGCTTGCCCTGTTCGATATTGTTGGCTCGCAAGATCCAGCCCCACATCTCCCACAATGGGCTCTGCTGGGGGCAGCGGTCTTGATGGAAATACCCATCGCCATGATTCTGGCGTCTCGACTGCTTCCGTTTAGGGCGAACCGGCTGGCGAATATCATCGCGGGTGCCATTGAGACGTTAGCCGTCATTTCGATGCAATTCGTTTACCCTTTAACCAGCGGTGCCTGGCACGAGCATATGTTTGCATCGTACATTTTCTTCGGGACGATCGAAACTGTGTGCACCTCGATCATCATCTGGCAGGCGTGGGCTTGGTCAGGGGTTGAAGCCGCCGTTAGTTCGGAGCGGATCGTCCGCCAACCGGCAGGCGCAATACAAGAGCAGGGCACGCCAATCTAACAAGGAGAATATCCAATGAAACAAAACATCCTGTTAGTCATCGCGTCTGTGCTCTCGATCCTCTTCATGACGTTTCACCTGACGGACGACATCGTCCGCGGGATGGAGCCAGGAACGCTTTTCGACCTCATTGCGGTGCCAATCCTGGTCGTCTGGCTGTACGGAACGCTGGTGCTGGCCGAAAGGCGACCGGGGTACGTCATCATCCTCCTCGGGTCGCTCCTTGGGTTGGTCGTCCCCGTCGTCCACATGAAGGGGGCGGGAGTCGGCGGAGCGATCGCTAAGTCCAGCGGAGCCTTCTTCTTTATCTGGACACTCCTCGCTCTCGGCGTGACCGCGCTCTTCTCCGTCATCCTCTCGGCGCGCGCGTTATGGGAGCATCTACCACGGCGGACCGACGTGCAGCACAAACAAGGTGCCCGTGTATGAAGCGCTGCTCGCGGAGATTTAACGAGTTCGTGCTACGGGTAAAGTGACGGAACGCATCTTGGGTAGGCGATTTGGACACCATTTATGGACCGTGAGTGGAACGACAGTCAGCCGATTTATCGTCAGCTTAGAGACCGCGTAGTCGCGATGATTCTCGACGGCGTGCTCAAGGAAGGTGATCCGTTGCCTTCCGTGCGCAATGTGGCGGCCGAATATCGGGTCAATCCGCTCACGGTTTTGAAGGGTTATCAAGAATTGGTCGACGAGCAGTTGGTTGAAACCAGGCGAGGTCGCGGGATGTTCATCAATGCGGGCGCGCGCGATCTGCTGCTGCAGGGTGAACGCCAAAAGTTTCTCGCGGAAGAGTGGCCCCGGGTCCACGCAACCATTCAGCGACTGGGGCTCACACCGGAGGAACTGCTGGAAGCTGCAAAGAAGGAGCCAAAGTCATGACGGTCATAGAAGCGCGCGGCCTGCGTAAGGCATTTGGCAAGACCATCGCGCTGGACGGCATCAACTTACACGTCGAAGAGGGCCGCATCCTTGGACTTATCGGCCCCAACGGCGCAGGCAAAAGCACGGCGCTCAACGCGATTCTCGGCCTCACCCAATATCAGGGTGAACTGAAAGTTCTCGGACGCGACCCCTGGACCGAGCGCGATCAGCTGATGTGCGATGTGTGCTTCATTGCCGATGTCGCCGTCCTGCCGCGCTGGATGCGGGTTTCGCAGGCGCTCGACTACGTGGCCGGGGTGCATCCGCGCTTTGATCGCGCCAAGGCGGAGGGTTTTCTTGCCAAGACGGATATCAAGCACGTCAGCAAGATCAGGGAATTGTCGAAAGGCATGGTGACCCAGTTGCACCTCGCTCTGGTCATGGCCATTGACGCGAAATTGCTAGTGCTGGATGAGCCGACGCTGGGCCTCGACATCCTCTATCGCAAGCAGTTTTACGATTCGCTGCTGAACGATTATTTCGATCGCACCCGCACCATTTTATTGACCACACATCAGGTGGAAGACGTGCAGAACGTTATCACTGATCTTATGTTCATCAACCATGGGCGCATCGTGCTCAATTGCAGCATGGAGGAATTCGAGTCGCGATATCTGGAAGTGGCGGTTCTTCCGGAAAGACTCACCGCGGCACGGGCGCTTAAGCCGATTCACGAGCGCCAGGTGCTCGGCCGCAGCATTCTGCTTTTCGATCACGCCGATCGCCAGCAACTCGCCGCGCTCGGCGACGTGCGCACGCCCAGCATCTCCGACTTGTTTGTTGCGGTCATGGGCAACCACGCTGGACTGGCACAAGGAGTAGCGAAATGAATACTCAATCAAACGCCATTCCCGGGTCTTCGCACGATTCTCAGATAAACGAGTCGCAAGGAATCGCGCCCGCGGTGGTCAGGCCGACTCGGCCCTTCTATTGGTCGGTGAGGCGGGAGTTGTGGGAGAACCGTTCCATCTATATCGCGCCGCTGGCCGTCGCCGTCGTCACTCTGTTCGGCTTTCTGATCGCCACGATGGGATACGCCTTGTCGGTTGCGAACCTGGCTCAGCGTCGCGCGGCGCTCGAGGAACCTTACAGCTTCGCTATGGGTGTAATCCTGGGGACCGCTTTTATCGTCGCGGTCTTTTACTCGCTCGACGCGTTGCACAGCGAGCGCCGCGATCGGAGCATCCTGTTCTGGAAGTCGCTGCCGGTTTCCGACCTCACCACAGTGCTCTCCAAGGCGAGCATTCCGTTGATCGTTCTGCCGCTGCTCAGCTTCGCCATTGTCATTGCCACGGAGTTGATCATGCTGTTGTTGAGCAGCCTCGTCCTGTTGGGGAGCGGTTTGAGTGTCGCAACGCTATGGACGCCCGTGTTCCAGATGTTGCTGATGCTGCTCTACCACCTGGTGACGGTGCATGTGCTCTGGCATGCGCCAATTTACGGCTGGCTGCTGCTGGTGTCGGGCTGGGCACGGCGCGCGGCATTTCTATGGGCCACCTTACCTTGGCTTGCGATCTGCGCCGTCGAGAAGATTGCGTTCAACACCACGCATCTCGCTACCATGCTGGCGAACCGGTTCACGGGCGGACCGGAAGCTCTCACCATGCCGGGCAGGTTCCCGATCGATGCGATGACGCAGCTCACGCCGCTGAGATTTCTGGGCAGCCCGGGTCTGTGGATTGGGCTGGTAATTGCCGCGGCATTTCTTGCCGCGGCGGTCCGGCTCCGTCGCTATCAAGGACCGATCTGAGTCGCATGAGTTAGTCAAACGCCCGCATAGGGGGGCAGCTAGATGAATACGCAATCGAACACCGTGCCGGAGTCCGACGCTCAGGGAATCGCACCCGGCGTCGTGACCGCGACTCGACCGCTGTACTGGTCGGTGCGCCGCGAACTGTGGGAGAACCCTTCCATCTATGTCGCGCCGCTGGCGGTCGCCGCGATCTATCTGCTCGGCTACCTGATCAGCCTGTTTTGGCTGCCGCGCAGCATGCGAGAACTCGGGGCGGACCATCCGGTGCCTGAACCTATCGTCGCGCTCGCCATGCCATATAGCCACGCTGCCATGCTGATCATGCTGATCGCATTCCTGGTCGGCATCTTCTACTCGCTCGACGCGCTGCACGGCGAGCGTCGCGATCGCAGCATCCTGTTCTGGAAGTCGCTGCCGGTTTCGGATCTTACGACCGTGCTTGCGAAAGCGATTGTTCCTCTTGTGATTCTGCCGGTGCTCGTCTTCGCCTTCACCGTTTCCCTGCAAATCATCATGCGGCTGGTAAGTTCTGCCGTTCTCCTAATGAACGGCGCGAGTACCGCGAAGCCGTGGGGCCCGCCCCTGTTCGAGATGGACCTGGTACTGCTATATAGCGTGATCGTGCTTGTGCTCTGGCACGCGCCGCTCTACATGTGGATGCTGCTGGTCTCAGGCGCGGTGCGGCGCGCGACATTTCTCTGGGCGGTGTTGCCTCCGCTGGCGGTTGGGGCCGTCGAGAAGATTGCCTTTAGCACCTCTTATTTCGGCACCATGCTGCTCAACCGCTTGATTGGATTTGTGGGAGCGTTCGATCTAACAGATAAGAACGGCGTCGCCATCGATCCACATTTTATTCCTCTGGCGCAGCTCAATCCCGGAAAGTTCCTCAGCAACCCGGGCCTGTGGTTGGGGCTGATCTTTGCAGCGATATTTTTCACCGCCGCGGTTCGGCTGCGCCGCTATCAGGGACCGATCTGATGCGCATGCACTCGATTCAAGAAGTCGCGTAAGGAGAAAAGTTATGAGCACAGCATTCACGACATTATCGATAGGACGGATAGCACCGCCACGTGTCAATGCCACGGGGTTCAAAGAAAAAATGGCCGCCGGGGTCTATCTGCTCAGCGTGCTGTCGGCAGCATTCATCGAGATGTTCATTCATGGCAGGTTGAACGTCGCAGGCGGCCTCATCGCAGTATCGGGAATGATGGCCGGGACTCTGATCTTCTACCGCGTTCTGAGTCCGGCACACAGGAAACTCGCTCTGCTGGTGGCGTCCTTCAACGTCTTGGGGCTCGCTTTTGAAGCTCTTCGATTGCAGCCTCAAGGGATGAACATCGCAATTTTATTTGATGGATTCTCTTGCATCTTGATCGGCTACCTCGTCTTCAGATCGACCCGCACGGCTCGAATTTTGGCCGCGCTGATGGCCTTGGGCGGTTTGGGTTGGCTGACCTTTCTGTCATCGCCACTCGCGCACTATCTGTCTCCCTACAATCTGGCCTTCGGCCTGCTCGGGGAAGCGTCGGTGTGCCTGTGGCTCGTGGTGATGGGCACGAACGTCCAACAACGGCGGAAGCAGGCCGACGTGCCGGGAGAACAACGATCGAAGGAAGCATTGCACATTTGATTCGACCACTCGATTTTCAGGAGGATCCATGCAAACACTAATTAGTTGCTCAACCCTTGAATGTAGTTCACCCACGGCTCCGATTTGGCAGGATGTGCTGGCGCAGGCGATGACCGGTGAACTAATCGCCGCGATGAACTACACATCCTTATCCGAGATCTGTGACGATCCTTCGGAAGTAGCCGATGCCTTGGAGCATGCGCAGATCGAGCGCGGGCATGCCGCTCGGTTCGCGGCCGAGGGCCGCAAGATCGGCGTGGACGTCGCTAATAACGTCGACGCCAAGCATTGGAAGCGGCTCCGCGAAGCATTCCTGGAGTGCATCGCCGAGCGCGACTTTATTGGATGCCTGATCGTGCAAGAAATCATGCTGGAATCGTTCGCGGTCGCGAGCTATGCGCGCGTGGGCAAGGTCGCGCCGGGGAGTCTGGGCACGACCTTCGCTGCCATCGCCGCCGAGGAAGAAGAGCACGTCGATCACGCGATGGCGATTCTTCGAGCCGAGCGAGCCCTGGACGAGCAAGGCTTCGACGAGAAAGTCTACGGGTTGCATCTCGCGGTCATGACCACGCTTGCGAAGATGCTGGCGAAGGAATGCAAGGATGGTCACTGCGAAGTGTGTCACGCGACCTGCGTGAAGCCGGCTCTGTTCAATGTCAGCTTGAGTGCAGCCGAGCTTCGCGGTGCGTCGCTGCAACAGTATCTGAGGACGCTCGACATGTTGGGGATTCCCGGGGAGGTCACACTTACATGGGTGGCTCAGTTGCCAGTCTAGATTTCGCACTGATCGGACATCAGGAAAGTTGGCGGGCGGTCGCGGACGTACTCGGCGTCCTGCGCGGACCAGAGCGTACGCCTCTGCCCGACGACGAGATCAGGGACATTCTTCCGTGGATTCCGCCCCGAGCCGTGTGCCACGTTGAGATCAGTTCGATCGAGAAGGGGAAAGCTCACGGCCTCTACATCGACTCCTTCATTCCTCCCGACCGTCTGGAAGCCACTTACGTGCACGAGAACATCGGCCGGGTTCGAGCGGCGGCGGCCTGCGCCATCAAAGCAGGCGCGAAGATCGTGAGTCTCGGCGGATTCAGCTCCATTCTGATCGAGGGCAACTTCGATCTGCTTTCCGAACGACACGATACGGTTTTCACTACCGGCAATACGTTGACCGTTGGTTTCATCGTTCAGGGCATCAAGAAGATGTGCGCGCTGGAAGGCCGGGGACTGCGCCGATCGACCCTGCTCATCGTGGGAGCAACCGGAGATGTAGGCTCCGGCTGCGCGCGCTGTTTAGCGCCTCTGGTGAAGCGCGTGCTGCTCAGCGCACGAAATCCAGAGCGGCTACGAAGGCTCGCCGCCGAGTTGCAAGCCGGTGGAATTGAAGTCGAGATCGTAACCGGCCAGCAATTCTCCACCAAGCCCGACCTCGTGATTTGCGCCGCCAGTCTGGCGTCGCCTTCGCTTCTGCTGGGACGCGTCGCGCCCGACGCCATCGTTTGCGATGCCGGCTATCCGAAGAACTTGTCCCCAAATGCGCAGATGCCTGACACCCGAATCTTTTTCGGAGGCCTGGGACAGATCACTGGCGGATTGAAGTTCGCTCCCGATTTCCATGGAATTCTGAATCGCCATCCCTTCCCCGACGTGGTCCACGGATGCCTGCTCGAAGGCATGGCTCTGGCTCTCGAGGGCCGTTTCGAACCCTTTTCACAGGGTAGAGGATTCATTACTCGCGAGCGCGTCGCGGAGATTGAGACAATCGCCGCCCGCCACGGCATCCATCTCGCCCCGCTCTACAACGCCGAAGGACCCGTCGAGGACGCGCTTGAGCCTCAGATGAAATGGTCGCCTGCGGAAAACCCCCGTCCAAGCGAGGTTTGGACAGGGCACCCGCGGGCTTAGAAGCAATGAGGTTCAGCGCTGCTTAGTCTCTCTACAATATTTTTCCTCGCCGTTCGTCTCTATATGTAGATGGAAGTGGCGCTCAGAAATCGGTGGCCGATGAGCGATCAGGATCAAAGGATCTCGGAAGCGATCGTCCGCGATGCGCCCCGGCTGCGTGACTTCATTGGCAGACGTGTGGCGGATCGCAGCGACGCAGAAGACATCCTGCAGGACGTCTTCTACGAACTCGTCGAAGCCTACCGCATGATGAGGCCGGTCGAGCAGGTAACCGCCTGGCTGTTCCGCGTCGCCCGCAATCGGATCATCGATCTCTTCCGCAGGAAAAAACGGGAGGCGTTAAGAATCGAGCCGGCAACGCGCTCCGAGGATGGGGAAGCGCGGTTGTTGGAAGAGCTGCTTCCCTCGCCTGATGCCGGGCCGGATGCTGTCTACGCCAGCAATATCTTGATGCGGCAACTGGACGATGCGCTTGACGAATTGCCAGCGGAGCAGCGGGACGTTTTCGTTGCCCATGAATTGCTGGGTTACACGTTTAAGGAGTTGGCCGAGCAGTATGGCGTCAGCGTGAACACCTTGCTTTCACGCAAGCACTATGCGGTTAAGTATCTGCGCGAACGGCTCTGTGACATCTACGACGAATTCACGGAACGAGATTGAGGAACGACAGGACACAATTATGAGAAGAAACCGGGTTTCCAGAATATTGAAGTTTGCGATCTTTGGTCTGCTGTTTTTTGCTCTGTTCACCTTCGTGGTCATGAGCTTGTGGAATTGGCTGATGCCGGCTTTGTTTGGCTGGCGCGTGATTAACTTCTGGCAGGCGCTCGGCATCCTGGTGCTGAGCAAAATCCTGTTCGGCGGATTCCGCGGCGGTCCGCACCGCGACTGGAACTGGCGGCGCAGAATGTTCGCGCGCTGGGAGAGCATGACGCCCGAAGAGCGCGAGAAACTCCGTGAGCGCATGCGGAGCCGCTGCGGTTCGTTTGGGCCGACGGAGGCGGCGCCCAAGGCTTGAGCGCCCGAAAAATGACCGATCCACCCTTCTTCTGGGGAGCTGAGAACGGGCAACGGACTTTTCAGTATCGCGCCCGACGCGGGTGGGCTGGGCGGCTATTCCAGCGCGAGAGCCATTTTTAGCGCTCGGTCCAAGGCCCCAATCTTCGAGCGCGCCAGAGACCCGACGAATCGCGTCAGTTGTACCTTGCGGAGACTTACGAGGTTATCGCAGAGGATCCAGCTTTCGTGTTTCAAGCCTTCGTCGATGCCGACCGAGACCTGAGTTGAAAACCCGTGCCCGCGAGTAAGTATTGGTGCACAGACTACGGTGGGGAACCTGGAGTCGATCAGAATCTGGCGGCTCACCACCACGAAGCTGCGGTGAAGTTTCGGATCGTCGCTGGGATGATGAACGCGATAAATTTCGCCTCGTCTCATCTCCTCATCTCCGCCGTGGGCTATTGCTGTGGCGCTTGATACCGCAGAACGTCTTCCACCTCTGCATTCAACTCATCGGCGGCCTTATTGATGAGTTCGAGATCGCGCGCTTCAACCTGCGCCCGCGCCTGCCGGCGCAGATACTGAGTGAGCACGGCTTCGATAAATGCAGAACGCGACTTCGATCCTGCAATCCGATCGATTCCCCGCAGCACTTCTTTCGAGAGTGTGATTGAAGTCTTCTCCTTCATACTACTATTGTACCACCGTGACGCTAGCCCGATTTCTCAAGCCAGGCGGGCATGAATGCCGAGAGCTTCAGCGGCCTTACGGAGTCGCTTATCCCTCGTCCAGAGAAGCGTAGACGGATTGATAAAGGCAGAGGCTATTAGGTGCGCGTCAGTTAGGCCGATGCCCAGGCTGTACAAACGACGAGCCTCAATCGATAGCCGCACTTCGCTTAACTGCGCCACTCGTACCTGTGGCAAGAGGTCCAGCAGCGCAAGCGTCTTGGTTCGCTCACGCAGCGATCCCAGAGCAAGTTCCGCAATGATAAACGGATGGATCACAATGTGCCCTTCGTCAAGATGCTTGCGCATCTCTTTGTTTCCTGAACGGAGATGATCGATCCAGATAGACGTATCTGCGAGAATCAATGCGGCCGCCGCCTGCGGCGTGGAATACTCTTCAATTCAGGCATTGTGCCTCCCAGGGACGCCAATCTGCGAGCGCTTTCCCGCTCGATAAGGGCCTTGAGAGCTTCACGAATCAACGCCGTTTTCTCCGCTACCCCGGTAAACTCCTGGGCGATGCGTACGAGATCGTCATCCAGCGCAAGGGTTGTTCTCATGGGAAACTCCAGGCACTAATCATAGCATCATATGATGTCATTTTGCGTGCCTCCAAAACATCGCCCCGCACGCGGACCCACTTCAACAGTTAAATCACTGCTGATAGTTCTGATCTTGCCCACCCACATTAAACTCTGTCATCCCGAGCGTAGTCGAGGGAACTTGCGTTTCCGAATTCGGGAATCAGTTCCCCACTCCGAGCCCTGGCCAAGACCCTAACTCCAATGTTTAGAATATTTTGCCAACAACTACCTCAAGAACCATATATCTAGGAGGCAAGAAAAATCCTAACCCTTTGTTTTCTGGATTTTGCGCAGAACCGAGAGTTTTTTCTGGAGCTAAGCTTAGCACCAAAAATGGTGCAATCGAGCTAAAGGCTGCGTTCCGCGGGCAGCTTCTGCTTTTCATGCCAAGCCTTGTAGGCGTACACGACGGCTAGCAGCGGCGGTGCGAGCAGCACTCCCCAAAACGGAATCAGAATGCCCAGCACAATCGGAGTCAGGAGCGAAGCCCAGATCGGCACCTTGGCCACGCGCTTCATGATATACGGCTGCAACAGAAAACCATCGACCACGGCGATTCCGGCGTAAAGCATCAGAACGTAGAGAGGATGCTCCCAATCTCCCCAGCGAAAAGTCGCCGCGAGGACAGGCCCAATCATTCCCAGCACCGGCCCCAGATGCGGGACAACCTGCAAGGTCGCCGCCAGCAGCGCCCATAGCGGAGCCCATGGCACTTTCAGAATGTAGAGGCCGATCAGCCACAGCAAGCCGACAGCAATCGAGTCCTGAAGCTGGGCGATGAGCCAATTCTTGAGCGCACCGCTCGTGATACGAAAATGTTCGCCTAAGTTCATCCGTTATCTCTGATGCTTCCTGTTAATTCGACGAACCGGATACCCATGTTAGACTCGGAATATAACCCTTCGGCGAGGAAACTCGGATGAAATTCGGCGTCATCATTTTCCCCGGATCGAACTGCGATCACGATGCGTATTGGACCATCCAGCAGGTAGCGAAGCAGCCGGTGACCTTCCTGTGGCACGAGTCGCATGACCTCGAGAATTGCGATGCCGTCATCGTTCCTGGTGGTTTTGCGTTCGGCGATTACTTGCGCACCGGCGCTATCGCCAAGTTTTCGCCCGTGATGGAATCGGTCAAGAAGTTCGCCGCTGGCAGCGGCCTGGTGCTCGGCATTTGCAATGGCTTTCAGATCCTGTGCGAGTCCGGACTGCTGCCCGGCGCCCTGATGCGCAACGTAGGCCTGAAGTACGTTTGCAAGCCCGTCCACGTAAGAGTCGAAAGTACCGATACTCCTTTCACCCACGCCTGCCGCAAGGGAGAAGTCCTGACCATCCCAATCGGCCACATGGAGGGCAACTACTTCTGTGATGAGGCCACGCTGGCTGAATTGGAGCGCAACCAGCAGATCGTATTTCGCTATTCGAGCCTTGAAGGCGAAATCAGCTTGGATGCGAATCCAAACGGCTCGCTCAACAATATCGCTGGCATCTGCAGTCCCGGCCGGAACGTGCTTGGCATGATGCCGCATCCTGAGCGAGCGAGCGAGTCAGAGCTTGGTGGCACCGACGGCTTCAAAATCTTCGAGTCGCTGGTCGGGGCTATGGCGGAAAAATAGGCCAAGCCGTAAATCGTACGCGTTTTCCTCAAGATTCGATTCGGTACGCTCAATTAGCACTTCCCTTTCGCATTTTATTTTGCTAGCGTGAAGTCCCCCTCGCTTCCCGGACTGCCCGGTTCACGAATACGTGTCTTTTTCGCCGGGAGGAGTCCGATGACAGCACGAGAGATTATCGACAATCTCTCTGGTGCCCTGTTGTGCGACGAGCGCATTCTCAGCGTGCCGGAGAGAGAACTGCTTGCCAACTTACTGCAGCGTACAAAAACCCATGGCAGCGCCTCGGAAAATGCCCTAACCGAGGCGATCACGCGCACATTAGGCGAAATCATCGCCGAACGAGCCCTCGGAGTTTTGGGGGACAGCATCACCAAACAACTGCCGCAGTTGGGGTCGTGCTCGAGTTTTCCAAACCGAAGCGGGCCAGTAATCCGCGCCGGATCACCGCCGATTTCGCAGCCACCGTCCCCATCACCCTTACCCCCTCCACGTCCACCAGGCACTAGCCCGCCGCCCATCAGCGCCGGATCACCGCCGATTTCACAGCCGCCGTCCCCCTCGCCCTTACCGCCTCCACGCCCGCCGGGCACCAGCCCGCCGCCCATCTCGTTCGCAACCACGACTTCGCAGCCGAAAACTGGCGGCGTCGTGGTCATGGAAGCGGACGACTATCTGCCCGCCCAATGTGTGATTCTGGACGAATTCCTCACCTCGCCCGAGCTGAACACATTGACGCAATACGTTCTCGAACACGAGATGCTGTTCGAGATGAGTGAAGTGCTCTCGCCCGGCGTCACTGGGGGAGCCGTGGACTATGACCACCGCCGGTCGCGTGTCCTGATGGATTTGGGCGGGCACGAGAAGATGATTTCGGATCGTGTTCTAACCTGCTTGCCGCGGGTTTTGAAAAAATGGGGGCGCGATCCGTTCTCTATTTCCCGCGTCGAAACTCAAACCACTGCCAGCAACCACGGCGACTTCTTCCACTGCCATGTCGACAATGGCGCGGAGGCGGTTGCGGCCCGGGAAATTACGTTTGTCTATTTCTTCCATCGCGAGCCTAAACAGTTCAGCGGAGGAGAACTGCGCATCTACGACTCGCGACGGGAAAATGACAACTACGTCCCCACGGCAAACTATCGCACCATTGTGCCCGAGCAGAACCAACTAATCTTGTTCGCCAGTGGGCTCTCGCACGAAATTACCCCGGTCGACTGTCCGTCGGGACGGTTCGCCGACAGCCGTTTCACGGTCAATGGATGGGTTGACAAATGAACGACGCGGTTTGGCTGGCGTGGATTGAGCAGCTCGCAGTCGCACCTGCGGGCGATGATCGGGAAGAGGAACTGCCCCGGTCGTTCTTCCACTGCCGCCTGGACGATCAGCCGGACCATCTGGTGCCACAACGTCTCCTCCGACCAGAGTACTGGGAGGGTCTGGCTGATCGTCCGCTTTTCTTGAATTCCGATTGCCTCTTCACTGCGGGCGGAAAATTGCCCGACCGCACCGCCATCGCTGGTTTCGCTCCGCAGGGCCAGATAGTTTGGATCAGAGATCCCGGAAGCGATTCTCTACAACCCTTCTGGCTGGGCCGCCAGCTCGCCGCCATGCTCTCCGGCCTGCAACCCGGCGATCCTGCTCCGGCGCTTTCACCACAAGAACGCCGCGCTCTCATCATGGCAAACATCCTGGTGCCCGGCGATTACGTTTCCCGCCGGCGCCAGCAGTGGGCTGAGATTGTTTCCGTCACCGGCGCAAAGTTCCAGTCTCAGGGCTATGCTCCCGTGGGACAACTGATCCACCCTTTTCATATTGCGGCCCTCCGTCGCTACTATCGGCAGCAACTGCGCACCGGAAAACTCTATTTCGGCGATAGCCAAAGCTCGCTGCGCTACGTCTCGTACAACGATCCTGTTTTGCGTTTTTTTCATCAACAGCTGACGGCCGCGATCAGCGCATTTGCCGGCGAATCGTTAAAGCCTTCCTACGTGTACCTGGCTTCTTATCAGCCGGGAGCCGACCTGGAAAAGCATACCGACCGAGCGCAGTGTGACTTCAGTGTGACTCTGTGCCTCGACTATGCGCCCGAGCCACGCGGCGCTACGCCGTGGCCGATTCATCTTTACAAGAAGTCAAGCAAGGTCACGGTCTTCCAGGCCATCGGCGATGCCCTGCTCTACCGTGGATGCCAAGTACCGCATTCCCGCGACGCTCTGCCCGAAGGACACACGTCCACATCAATCTTCTTCCACTGCGTGCGGCAAGATTTCACCGGCAGCTTGGATTAGGCTCCTGCGTGATCTGCAGATGGACAACTCGCTCGGTTAAGCTATAATTGCGCGCACTGATGGCAATCGCCTCTGGCACGAAACTTGGACCCTACGAAATCCTCTCGCCGTTGGGCGCAGGCGGCATGGGTGAGGTGTATCGCGCGCGCGATACCCGCCTCGACCGCGATGTGGCCATCAAAGTTCTCTCCGGACATTTCGTCTCCACTCCGAGTCTGAAGGAGCGCTTCGACCGCGAAGCGCGAACGATCTCGCAACTTTCTCATCCCAACATCTGCCGTCTCTACGACGTCGGCTCTCAGGATGGCTCCGACTATCTGGTGATGGAATGTCTGGAGGGCGAAACCCTGTCCGATCGCCTGGTGCGGGGGCCGCTGCCGATCGAAGAGGTGCTGCGGTACGGTGCCCAGATTGCCGACGCACTGGATAAAGCTCATCAACAAGGAGTGATTCATCGCGACCTGAAGCCCGGCAACATTATGTTGACCAAGGCCGGCGCGAAGGTGCTGGATTTCGGGCTGGCCAAGCAGGCGCAGGTCGGCAACGCCAGCGGCAGCGTCCTAACCGCGATGACCGCAGGCAAGCCGCTGACCGTGGAAGGCACCATCGTCGGCACTTATCAGTACATGGCGCCGGAGCAGATTGAAGGCTCGGAAGCGGATGCGCGCTCCGATATTTTTGCGCTGGGATGCGTGCTCTACGAAATGGCCACGGGCAAGCGAGCGTTTGCGGGCAAGACGCAAGCCAGTGTCATTGCCTCCATTCTGGCGACCGACCCGCCTCCGCTGTCGCGCGTGGCGCCCATGACGCCGCCGGCATTAGAGCGTCTGATTCGCTCCTGCATGGCGAAGGAGCGCGAAGACCGTATCCAGAGCGCGCACGATGTCAAGCTGCAACTGGAGTGGATTGCCGAAGCCGGCTCGCAAGCAGGAGTTCCCGCGCCCGTGGTAGCACGGCGGCGGACCTCACAGAAACTGGCCTGGATTGTGGCCGCCGTGGCCGCTGCCGTAGCCATCACTTTTGCGATTGGCTTTGTGCGGCGCGCGCCCGTGCCCGCCAAGCCGTTGCGAGTGAGCATTCTGCCGCCTGACCAGCACAACTTCGATCCGCTCAGCGTTGCGATTTCTCCCGATGGCACCAAGTTGGCGTTTGTAGCAACCAGCGACGGAGCGTCGCCCCAACTCTGGGTGCGCCCACTGGATTCGACTGCGGCCCAGCCGTTGGCCGGGACAGACGACGCTGTTTTCCCCTTCTGGTCGCCAGACAGCCGCAGCTTGGGATTCTTTGCCGAGGGAAAACTTAGGATTATCGATGCCAGCGGCGGGGCCGTCCAAACTTTGGCCGACGCTCCCCAACCTCGCGGCGGCGCATGGGGCGCAGATGGCACGATTTTATACACTCCTGACGCCACGTCTGCCCTGCTCCGCATTCCCGCGGCGGGGGGAAGCCCAACCCGAGCGATCGGCCAGGAGAAGGCGGCCGCGGGCACTGGCTCTCCGCGCTGGCCCGCGTTCCTGCCCGATGGAAAGCATTTCTTCTTTTTCCAATTCTCATCTGACGCTCAGGGCAGGGGGAATATTCATCTGGCTGCACTCGATTCGCAGCAGGACACGATCGTGGCCGGATCAGATTACCGCGCCCAATATGCCAGCGGACATTTGGTGTTCGTCCACGGCGGGAATCTGATGATCCAACCGTTCGATGACAAGAAATTGAAATTGACGGGGAGTCCGGTTCCCATTGCCGAACAGATCCGTGGGGAAAATCGAGGGTCGGCTGCGTTCTCACTCTCGAACGAGGGCAAGCTGATTTTTGCCGGCGGGCAGGCGACGGCTCTCGACCTGGCATGGTACGACCGGACCGGAAAGAAGGGCGACGTCATTGACAGCGGCACATTCCAGGATGCCCACATCTCGCCCGACGGGAAGAAGGTTTCGGCAGCGCGCGCCGACGCCGGTGGACACCTGGAGATTTACATTTACGATCTGGCTCGCGGCACCAAGTCACAATTCAGTTTCTCGCAGTCCAGAGATGACGATCCCGTCTGGTCTCCCGATGGGAACACGATTGTTTTCGACTCCGCACGCAACGGGAAGATTGACCTCTACACCCGTCCGGCGAGCGGCGCTCGCCAGGAGGAGTTGCTGTATCACGACGACTTGGACAAATACCCGAGCAGTTGGTCGTCGGATGGAAAATATATCGTCTACGAAACCATAGGCAACAGCCACTTCGATGCGTGGGTAATACCGATGTTTGGCGACCACAAACCCTTTCCCTTTCTGCAGGAAAAGTATAATGTTCGATACCCCGCGTTTTCGCCGGACACGAAATGGATTGCCTTCACTTCGTTCGAGTCCGGACACAGTCAAGTTTACGTCGTGGCGTTTCCCAAACCCGGCGGGAGGTTCCTTGTAGGAGACGGATCAGTACCCGTATGGAGCAGCAACGGCAAGGAAATACTTTACGTCGATGACCACTCGCGCGTTGCCTCGGTGTCGGTGACACCGCATGGCGACAGCGTCGAATTGGGTAAGCCCCAAGCTCTCTTTCCGGTACAGCCCGGGAACTTCGAGGCTACCGCTGATGGCAAGCGCCTGCTTTTGATGCAAGCCCCGGTGCAGAATTCGCCCAGCCTGACCCTGGTGGTGAATTGGCTGCAGGAACTCAAGAAATAGAAGCTACGCGATTCCTCTGAAGATTTGTCAGCCTGAGCGTAGCGGCCACTTCGCAAAGCGAAGCGGCTGCGAAGTCAAAGGTACTCCGCTTATGACAGCGGGGTGCGTCAAGGCATTCTGACCCAGGGGGCTCAACGCAAAAGCCGCTTCCATAGCAAAGCGATCACAAGAATGACGATGCCGATCACCATCCCGATGGCCCGCGCTTTGTTGGCACTTTCCGTCATGTGTATCATTCGAACTTGGAATATAACAGAGGTTAGGGTGCCCCACCCTTTTTCGCATTCTTTGCGAAAAGGATGGGCGCTAGCGAGGCTGTCGTATCAAGCATGCCGCTATCCTGCTGGAATTTGCCCTCCTGCATGGTGTTGGGTGATCGAATCTAGGTCGTGCATTAGGCGCTCCGGTTCTTCGTGCCCCAGGAACACTTCGCCCTTGGTCGTCTGGATGCGAACCCCGCGGTTGCACCAAACGTAAGCCCGGCGATTGCCCATGCCGCGGATCCCGTAACCGCGAAGCAGGTTCCAGGCTTCCACCGCGTATCGCTGAATCTCTTCTCGCGGAACGGACTGCAAGCGGAATCCCAGCGTGCGAATCTCCAGTCCTGCGCTGGTGAAGATGTATTGGAATCCCGTCCAGATATGCACCGCGATCACCGCGAAGAGTATGCCAAGTACGATCGACGCGATGCGGAACGGTGTCGCCGTGATCACCGCTGCCGCCAGGCACTGCGCCGCTAGCAAAGCGATAAACAACAGGCTCCAAGCGCGCGAGCCATGCGTTTCTTCGACGATCAATACTGCAGGCGGCAAGCTGTCGCCTCGTTTCGCGGGAAGGAAGATCGCCGTCAGCGCGAGAATGGCAACCGGAACAAGCACGGTCCAAGGGTCCATGCCGATACGCTGTCCATCCAGGCTGTACTGGACGACGCCGCTGTTCGCGGAATACACGAAGCCGACCACTAAATAGAAAAAGCCGAGGAGCGCCCAGGAAAATGCTTCCGGGGCGCGGCTCTTGTGGGCTACGTAGGACACGATCGTAAAGACCGCGAGCACAAATGCCGTAATACTCAGAGCGAAGTAAAGAGCGGTGGAGCGCGGCATCCAGCCATTGGGCTGCCAATGGATGTCGAAATGCGTCGCCATGCGAAGCGGCAGGCGGTCCCATGCCACCCAGAAGCGAAACGCCGTGAGAGGCAGCGCGAGCCACATCAACCCAACGAATGTCTGAAATACCTTGCGGTTCATCGGAAGAAAATCTTAGCCACTACGGCATTAGTCCACGACCCAGTGCATCGCTTCCGTTGCGACGCATTCAACGCGAGGGGCCGGCCAGGACTTCATAGTGGATCACGTGTGGCCCTCTTTCCACCAAGAACTTTTCATCTTCGGGATAGTAAACCGCGTTCTCGTAGTCGGGACCGGCGAAGGCTTTGATGGCGTCCCATGAATCCCAAAGCGAAATCAGGGTGAACTCGGACTTGCCTTCGTAGACGCGCCGCAGAACCCACACACCCTGATTACCGGGGATGGAAGCATATTCTTTCAAGCCAGTTTTCTGGAGGTATTCGAAATATGTGTCTTTGTCGGCTTCGCGGGTTGCGCCTCGCCAGATACGCGCGATCATGGTTGCTCCTCACTACTCGACTGCGGTATTGGATGATCAGATTCCAGCTTCGATGCGGGAACGCGGGTCCAGATAGTCGCGCAGGGCGTCGCCGATAAAGTTGAAGGACAACACGGCGAGCATCACGGCCAGCGCAGGAAAAATCACGAGGTGAGGCGCGTCGAACAAGTGGGCGCGGCCATCGTTGAGCATGGTGCCCCAGCTTGCGGTGGGCGGCGGCACGCCCAGACCGAGGAAGCTCATGGTCGCTTCAGCCAGGATCGCGCCGGCCATGCCGATGGCGGCTTGCACGATGATGGGCTGAATAATATTGGGCAAAATGTGGCGGACGATCACGCGCAGATCGCTTGCGCCCAGAGCGCGGGCGGCTTCGACGAATTCGCGCTCCCGGGCAGCGAGAACCTGGGCTCGCACCAGGCGAGCGTAGCCCACCCAGCCTCCGAGCGAGAGCGCTAGGACTAGATTGAAAATTCCGGGTCCGCGAAACGCGACGAACGCGATGGCCAACAGAATTCCAGGAAAAGAAAGAAACGCATTCATCACGACGACGTTGACGAAGCGATCGATGCGGCCGCCGTAGTAGCCGGCGATTGATCCGACGATGAGGCCTAACGCCAGTGAGGCCGTAACTACGCAACTGCCGATCAGCATCGAAATGCGTGAGCCGTAGATGAGACGGGAGAGAATGTCGCGTCCAAGTTCGTCCGTGCCGCACCAGTGGGTTGATGATGGCCCGGCAAGACGCGTTGGCAGGTCGATGTGGGCGGGATCCTGAGGGGCGATCCACGGAGCGAACACGGCACAGATTACGAAGAGCGTGACCAACACGACTCCAGTGGAGGCGAGAGCGTTGTGGCGAGCGGCGCGTTGGAACGAGATGGCGGCGCTAGACATTGTGGGATATTAGATTGCTAACCGGCCTTGTAGCCGCTCGAGAAATATGTTTTGATTATTGGAGACTATCGCATACGGGCAAACCCGCATGCACCCTAAACCAGCACCTCTAGCTTACATTCTGAGGAGAAAAATCATGAGCAAAGTTTCGTATATTCCCAAAGATTACAACTCCGTCACACCATACCTGATCGTCAGGGATGCAGCTAAAGCCATTGAATATTACAAGAAAGTTTTCGGAGCGACGGAAACCGTTCGCATGAATGGCCCGGACGGCAAGGTCGGTCACGCGGAGCTGAAGATTGGCAACTCACACATCATGCTGGCCGATGAAAATCCCAGCATGGGACCTGGACACTCCAGCGCCGTCACCGTCGGCGGAAGTCCGGTGAGCCTGTATGTATACCTTCCCGACGTCGATAGCGTGGTTAAGACCGCGGCGGCGGAGGGAGCGAAGATCCTGAAACCGGTGCAGGATCAGTTCTATGGAGACCGCAATGGCTTCATTCAAGATCCGTTTGGACATCTATGGGGCATCGCCACGCATGTGGAAGATGTATCGCCCCAAGAGATGAAAGAACGGATGAAGAAAATGATGCCGGCGGCATAGCTGATTCACACGGAGGCGGGGCAGCCATGCCCCGCCTTAGAATTTCGAAACCAATCGCAACGCTGCGGTCGGGATGACAGAGTTTGGTAACTCTAATTGCTCGGCTTCTATGATGACAGAGCTTGCATGTCTTCATTGCCTGATCCTCGGGTTCGCCACCGAGTACAACAAGTCGGTCAGGAAATTCACTGCGATGTAGGTTAGGCCGATCGCCAGAATGCATCCTTGCACGAGGTAGTAATCGCGGTTGCCGATGGCTTGGATGGTTAAGCGGCCGATGCCGGGCCAGGAGAAGATGGTCTCGGTCACGATTGCGCCCGCTAGCAGCGCGCCGAATTGTAGTCCCAGAACTGTGATGACCGGGATCATGGCGTTGCGCAGGGCGTGGCGATAAACTACCGTGCGCTCCGGCAAGCCCTTGGCGCGGGCGGTGCGGATGTAGTCCTGGCCGAGTTCTTCGAGCATGGAAGTGCGAACCATGCGGGTTAGGATGGCCGCGAGCGCTCCGCCCATGGTGATGGCTGGCAGAACTAAGTGCGCGAGCGACCCTGAGCCTGAAACCGGGAGCAGTCCCAGTTTGATAGCGAAGAACAGGATCAGGATGGGCCCCAGGGCGAAGTTGGGGAACGACAAGCCGAAGAGGCTGACTACGCTGAGCAGGCGGTCGTCCCAGCGATTGCGTCTTTGGGCGGAGCGGACGCCCGCAGGAATGGAGAGCAGCACGGCTACCAGCAACGCTGCCAGAGTCAATTGCAGAGTGTAGGGATAACGCTGCGCGATGAGGGTGCCAACATTCTCGTTGAAACGCAGCGACGGGCCGAGATCGCCGTGCAGCACGCCTTTCCAGTAATTGAGATACTGCTGACCCAGGGGGACATCGAGGCCGTAGGCGTGTCGCGTGGCTTGAACGTCGGTTGCCGGCGCACCTTCTCCCAGCATTTGCAGAACGGGATCGCCGGGGACGAGATGGATTAATAAGAAGACTAGCGAAACCACTAGCCAGACTACCGGTAGCGTGTATAGCACGCGGCGGATTAGGTAGCGGAGCATCAGGCTTCAGGCTTTGGGCTTCAGGTCGGTCACTTCAATTCCAATGTGCTTCAGGTGATGCACCATGTGGGCGATGTAATCCTCGAAAACGAACTTTAGCGTTAGCGGTAGCGAGTCTGCGATGGTACAAGTTCGCGACCAAGCAGACTCGGGTACGGCTTCGGCGGCCGCCAGCAGTTGTCGATTGAGGGCTCGCCAGAGGTCGATCATTTCTTGCCAGTCACGCTGCTGATATTTATGCAGTTCGACCCAGGCATTGCCATCGTAGCCGGGCATCTTGGGTTCATCTTCGAGTTGGGTGCGGACAATCCTCTGGTGGTTGTTGGCGGCAGAGTCCAGGAGGTGTCCCATTTCTTCTTTCGGCGACCACTTGATCGGCGATGCTTTCAACTCCAATTGGGACGGCGCAATTTTGCTCAACCTCGATGGGACGTCGTGGATAAGGGCATGCAGTTGTTTCAGGCTTTGCATTCTGGGTTCTCTTTTTAGAACCGGTTCTCTGTTCCCGGTTCTCCGTTCTCAGTCTCCGGCTTTACCAACTGCCGTGGGTTGCAGCTTTTCGATTTGCACTTTCGCGATGCGGTGACCTTCCATTTCTTCGACGGTGAAGCGGTGGCCTTCATAATCGAAGGCGTCGCCGACGCGGGGAATCTTCTGCAGCCGCGCGAGGACAAATCCCGCCAGAGTTTCGAAACCGCCATCACGCGGCAGAGAGAGCTGGTATTGCGACTCGAGATCACGAATTCCGAACGAACCTTCGAGCATCAGGGCAAGCTTCCCGGGGAGTACAGGCTGCTCGGGCGGAGCGATGTCGAATTCGTCTTCAATCTCGCCCACCAGTTGTTCCAGAATATCCTCGACCGTAATCACTCCGGCGGTTGACCCGAACTCATCCACAACCACCGCGAGGTGGCGCTTGCGATCTTTGAATTCTTCCAGCATTTCGGTGAGCACCTTGGTCTCGGGCGCCACCAGGACATCGTGCATGATCTGGCTGATTCGCATGGACGGTCTGGCCGCCATGGTCTGGGTCAGGCGCAGGCGGGCCCACCGCATCAGATCCTTGGAATAAAGCACCCCGACGATGTGTTCGGGGCCGCGTTGCGGATCATAGATCGGGATACGGGAATGCTGCTCTTCGACGACGCGAGCCAAAGCCTCGTCGAGCGAGAGGTCGGCGGGGAGCGAGAAAATGTCTGGCCGCGGCACCATCACCTCTCGCACCGTGATGCTCTCGAGTTCCAGCGCGTGGTGGATCATTTCTTCCTGGAACAGAGGAATCTGGCCAAACTGACGGCTGGCAGTAACGATGAGTTTTAGTTCGTCGGGCGAATGGATGGGCCCCTGCCGCACCTTGCGCGAGCCGAAGACACGGAGCACGGAGCCAGCGGCCGCGCTCATGGCAAAAATAAAGGGCCGGGTCAAAGTAAGCCAGAATTCCATGGGAGCGGCGACCGCCAGAGCCACCTGCTCCCCGCGCTGCAGAGCCAGAGACTTCGGAACCAGTTCTCCCAGAATCACGTGCAGGCAAGTGATGAGGACGAAAGCGACGCCGATAGCAATTCCGTGAGCGTAGACGTTGGCGTGGGGAATCTGGCCGAGAGGCTCCTCGACCATGCGCGCCAGCAGGGGTTCGCCAACCCAACCGAGAGTCAGGCTTACGACCGTGATTCCCAGTTGAACACCGTTGACCACTTCGTCCAGGTTCCGGTGTAGCTTCTGGACTATGCGGGCGCCGATGCGCCGGGCTTCGATCAGTTGCTGAATGCGGGTTTCGCGAATGCTCACCAGGGCGAATTCGGCCGCGGCAAAGAACGCGTTGGCTGCGACCAGGAGCAGAATCAAAAACACCCGGATCAGCACAAAGGCGATCATGGATGGGTAATTCTAACATTTCAAAGGCAGTATCGCATTCCCATCCGGGCAAAGGCGTTGTAGAATCATTGCCAGCTCTTGGAAAGCTGCGGTTTGCGGTTTACCTCTGGAACTACATGTTCTTGTGCCGAACGATTCTCTGCTTCCATTTCTGAGGTTGGGCGGTCTAATGCAACGGATGTGACCGGGCAGCCGAATAGATTGGGCAGCGAGCTGTCCGAGGAACAAAACCCAAACCACCTTCGTAGTAAACAATAGAACGCTGAATCGTAGGAGGCGGACTTGAACGGCAACGGCAATGGTAAGAAAAAGCGGCGCAAACGGATCATAATCATCAGCGTCGTCGCAGGAGTTCTGTTGATCTTTGCAGGTGCGCTTTTCGCCTTCACCCGCGGCGGCACCAAGATTGATCCTACGAAGCTGGCGAAAGTCGAGAAGGGCGATCTGGCCAAGAGCGTAGTGGCGACCGGCAAGGTCACTCCGATCACCAAGGTCGAGGTCAAGTCCAAAGCCAGCGGAATCGTGAAGAAGCTTCTGGTGGAATACGGTGACAGGGTAAAGAAAGGGCAACTGCTGGCGCAGTTGGACAAAATTGAGATCGAAGCGCAAGTCGACCAATCTCGCGCTGCGTTGCAGGGGGCCGAAGCCAACTTGGCTAGCTCCCAGGCCGACTACGAGCGCGCCAAGGTCGATGCCGAGGGTCCTGACGTGCCATTGCTGAAGCGGGCCTACGACCGCGCCCTCGAGATGGAAAAGGACGGCGTTGTCTCCGATTCCGCACTGGATGATGCCCAGAAAAACTACCAAATGGCCCAGAACAAACAGAACGTGGCCAAAGCTCAAGTCACGGTTTTGAGGGCAAAGATAGCGCAATCCCAGGCCGAGATGGCAAGGGATCAGGCGAACCTGAAGCAGTTGGACGAGCAGCTCAGCTACACGGATATTGTCTCGCCGATCGATGGCATCGTGCTCTCGCGCGACGTTGAAATGGGCGACGCGGTCAGCTCTATCCTTGTGCTAGGTTCTTCGGCGACTTTGGTCATGACCCTGGGCGATACCAGCGAGGTTTATGTAAAAGGCAAAGTGGATGAGAGCGATATCGGAAAGGTTTATCTGGGCCAGCCCGCGCGGATCAAAGTGGAATCGTTCAAGGACAAAACCTTCAACGGAAAGGTGACCAAGATCTCGCCAATGGGCGTGGAAAAAGATAACGTGACCACCTTCGAAGTGCGCGTGTCCATCAATAACCCGGGCGGCGAATTGAAGGCGGAGATGACGGCGAACGCGGAAATCATTCTCGAAGAGCACAAGAACGTCCTGCAGATTCCGGAAGGCGCGATCATCTACGACAAAGACAAAAAAGCATCGGTCGAGATCCCTGACCCCAAAGCCAAGGACGGGATGAAGAAAGTCGCCGTCAACATTGGCATTTCGAACGGCGCCAAGACGGAAGTGCTCAGCGGCCTGAAGGAAGGCGATCAGGTCGTCCTGCAATAATGTCGTGTCGGAGGTACGGGTGGGCCAGATCTCCGCGGCCTCTGCGATTTAAGATTTTGTGTTTCGTCAGAACTACTAAGAGCTTAAAACGCAGAGTGCGTTGAGAACAGCCGCCACCGCCGCGGAGAGAGCCAGTCACTTCCGCCAATTCGTCAGCTGTCCGCGCTTTTAGGTTTTGTAAACTCCTGTACCAATCCGAATCCTAAAGTTGTATTCTCCTTCCAAGCATTCAATGGAGCTCCCCCGATCCATGAATCTTTTGGAGATTACTCGCCAAACCCTGGCCACGTTCAAAGCCCACAAAATGCGAGTGTTCCTCACCATGTTTGGCATTGTGTGGGGAATCGCATCGGTCATTCTGCTGGTTGGACTGGGCCGCGGATTCAGCGTAGACCAGCAGAAGCGCATGGAGACGCTAGGCAAGGACCTGGTCATCATCTGGGGCGGTCGGACTAGCTCTCAAGTGGGTGGATTGGCGGCGGGACGCGAAATCACTCTCACCGTGGATGACGCCGAGCTCATCCGCGACGAATGCTACCTGGTGAAGAATGTTAGCCCGGAACTGAGGCGCGCCGTCCCGGAGGTTAGCCAGTTCAACTCGGCCAACCGCGAAGTTGTGGGCATGTGGCCGGCCTTCCAGATGTTTCGCTCCCTAACCCTCAGCGAAGGCCGCCTGATCACGGAGGAGGATGAGGCAGAGGCGCGCCGCGTCGTGATCCTCGGTGACGCCACCCGCAAACAACTCTTCAGCGGAAAGCCTGCCATCGGCGCCAACCTCCAGATCAAGAGTGTTCCCTACACCGTGATCGGCGTCCTCAAGAAAAAGACACAAAACGCCAACTACAGCGGTCCGGATAATGATTTTCTGTTTGCGCCATATTCGGCCGTGGCCCGTGATTTTCCCCGCCCGGAGAAGCCGGGGATTGTGCGTGGCTACGTGAACGATATCGTGTTCGAAGTGAGCAGTCCCGACGAACACGAAGCAACGGTTCAGCAGGTGCGCCGTTCGCTGGGCCGGATCCACCATTTCGACGAAAAAGATAAAGACGCTCTCTTCATCTGGGACACTATGGAGGGGGCTAAGCTGGTGGCGAACATTTTCAGCGTGATTACCATCTTTTTCGGCTGCGTTGCCATTATTACGCTGTGCCTGGGTGGAATTGGCGTGATGAATATCATGCTGGTGTCGGTGACGGAACGGACTCGGGAGATTGGCGTCCGCAAAGCGCTGGGGGCAACTCGGGGTGACATTCTGCGGCAGTTTTTTGCTGAGTCCGCGATTCTGACCGTGGTTAGTGGTGTTCTGGGATTGACCGCCGGTCTCGCTTTGTGCGCGGCCATGTCGGCGATTCCTCTGCCTGACTTTGTTCCCCACCCCATCGTTTCTGGCGCGTCGATCGTGGCGTCGGTTCTGACGCTTTCCGTGATTACGCTTACGGCCGGCATGTATCCCGCGCAGCGCGCCGCGGAGATGACTCCGGTGGACTCGTTGCGCTACGAATGAGGTTCAATTTCCAATTGACAATTGGGCTTTCCGGAATTTAACTGGCTGCGTGTTTCTTAAAGAACTCATCTCGCAAAGCTGGCAAGCGCTGATGCGCAACCGGCTGCGCTCGATTCTCACCATGCTTGGTATCGTTTGGGGATTGGTCTCGGTCGTGATCCTGCTTGCCTACGGGCAGGGGTTGGGCGGTAGCGTTCTGCATGCCTTCATGAACATGGGCGACAACGTGATCGTGATTTTTCCGGGGCAGACCAGCATGCAGGCGGGGGGGAGCGGGCCGGAAAGAAAATCAAGTTCCAATACGAGGACGTTGCGGCCATACGCGAGGAAGTTCCGATCGTGCGCGCGGTTAGCGGCGAGGTGAACCGCAACCTTCCCTTCAAATACGGTACGCGGGTGGTATCGCTTAAGGTGCGTGGAGTGGATTTGCCCTACGCGTCTATGCGGAAGCTGGATGTTGAAGATGGCCGCTATTTCAGCGATCTCGATTACGTAAATCACAACCGGGTGGTGATCCTCGGCCCCGTCGCGAACCAAAGGGTTTTTCAGGGTGCACCATCTGTGGGACAGTCGGTCAGCATCAACGGTCTGGACTTTGAAGTCATCGGAGTTTTGAGAAATAAGATTCAGGACTCCTCCTACAATGGCCCGGACAACAAAGATGGATTCGCTCCCTTCGATGTCTACCGCGATTTGAAGAACATCCGCGACCCCGACCTGATCGTCATCCAGCCTACGGCTCCAGAACTGAACAAGAAGGCGCTGGCCGCGGTTCGCGAAGTCCTGGCGCGACGGCATCACTTTGATCCGAAGGACGAAAAAGCAACGCCGGTATGGGACACGATCGAAGATCGCGACACGCTGAACGGGTTCTCCCTCGGACTGCAAGCGGTACTTGGACTGATTGGAGCGGTTACCTTGGGAGTCGGCGGCGTGGGCGTGATGAACATCATGCTGGTTTCGGTTACCGAACGCACGCGGGAGATTGGGCTACGCAAGGCTCTGGGCGCGCGAAGGCGGCAGGTGCTGGTGCAGTTTTTGCTCGAAGCTCTGGTACTGACTTTCTCTGGCGGCCTGATTGGCATTGCAGTCGCGATGCTGCTTACCTGGGTGATTCCGCCCATGCCGCTTTACAGCGAGCTTTATAAGACGGCTAATCATGAAGGAGACATTTTCCTGCATGCCTCGTTTCTCGTCATTGCAGTTTCTTTTACAATCCTGGCGCTGGTGGGAGTAGTTTCCGGATTCTTTCCGGCGCTGAAGGCTGCGCGATTGGATCCGGTTGAAGCGCTGCGCTACGAGTAGGGGGAAACTTGGCGGGGGACAGTCCCACTCAAGCCAAAGTGCGGCTTGAATGGGCCACCCGCCCGTCACATCTCGATGCTGCGAGGAAAGCCTTGACTATTGCCGCTGGCTTCAATTTTACTGAAGGCGTCCTAGTTTGCGCGGATACCGAGATGAGCGACTCCATCTCCAAATTTCAACATTCTAAGATAATTCTCTACAATATCGGACCCGCTAAACCGGGAGACCAAATCGCGTTCGCAATCGTCGGAGACGTAGCGTATGCGAGACGGGCTGTCGGTTTTTGTTCGACAGCACTAATTAGCATGGCGCTAGAATCTCCTGCCAGTATGACGAACGAGGGAATCCAAAACAGCCTTGAAGTAACTCTTAAAGACTTCCACGAAAAGTATATTTTCACGCATCCGCTGTATGCGCACGGCCAAGCTCCGTCTGTCGGACTGATAATTGGAGCATGGTCGCACGTAACGGGCAGGACATCGCTATTTTCAACCCAAGAATGCGTAGTGAACGACATTCATACTTTTGATTGCCTTGGGACTGGTTCGTTTTTTGCACGACATATGGCACAACTCCTATGGAAGCACAATCTTTCCTTCGATGATATTTATCTTCTCGCCGTTCATATTCTGCAACAGACGAAGAACAACGTTCCGAACTGCGGAAAAAAGAGTGACTTTGTATTCTTGAGACGAGGAACGATGGAGCAGGCCTCCTCGATAAGCACGTCTTTCATGGAGCAGTATTCCGATAAATACGTGCCATTGATGAATAGCTTGTTATTTGCTCTTGCTGACGAAACTAAAGATTGCGATGTCACCATGGCGGAGTTCCGGTCCTACGCTTTAGGACTCAGAGAATTCTACAGATTGCAGCGTTCCGGTTACGAATCAATGGTGACTGCCATTGCCGAGCGAATGAAACAAAACCAAAAACACACGAAGGAATTTGCCAAGACAGCTAAGGAATTTCTCGGTAGGGACGCGACGGAAGTAGCTAAAGAAAGAGCGCGGCGAAGACGCAAGAAATAGCGGGAATGGTATTAGTAATGGCAGGCGAGTCTCCGAACTGCACAGGCCAGCATGAGGTTACTCGGTCCCAATTCGAAAGCGGCAAAGCCAGTCACGCTTGTTACGATGCGCGAACCGACCGACTGCTTGACATGCGTTACTGCGATGCTGCTCGGTCTCGCCTACGAAGAGGTTCAGTCCGCTTTCGGCGGAAACATCGACGCTTCGAAAGCGGAAAACGAAGAATTCCGGTCCCAAGAGGCGGCCCGCTTGTGGGCAGCATTCGCGGCTTTGCTCGCAAAGCATAATTGCGGGACGCTGAACTTAGCCAATGCACCGCCAATCGTTCAAGGGCGTCGTTACTGGGTCGGTGTCCGAATTGATGACCCGAGCAATTCCTTATCGCAGACGATGACTCACAGCATTGTGGTGGACGAGTCGGGTAAGGTCTTCGACCCAAATCCACAGTACGGCGAATTCAAATCCCTCGATGAATGGAGCGCAGCTATGACCCTGCCACATCGAATCGACCACGCTACTGAAGTATTCGAATATGGAATCTGAACGGCGAGTCTACGTTTGGCCTCTGGGCGGGTGGCCCATTCTAGTCGCGTTCTTTGCGACTAGAGTGGGTCCTTGGAGACCGGGAACATCCCCACTCAACCAAAGAACGGCTTGAATGGGTACGTGATGACGCAGGTTAGCGTCAAAAACCGACGCGAGCCTGGATCAGGTCGGTAAAATAGGGGGTGACTGATATCGAGGTGCTCCAAATGCAGTACATGATGGCGCCCCTAGATTCGCACTACGACCGTGGTCTCGGGGCGACTGGGGAAGCGTTTATGCGGGCCGCCATGGTCGTCAGGGATCACGACAAGAACTCTCTGTTCCTTGAGAGTCTGCCTCAGGGATTTCTCTTGCGACATGCGATCGAGCTGTTTCTCAAGTCTGGAATTGTAATCATCCACAGGAAGCTCAAACTTCCTTTTAACGACCAGTCGCCGACTTCAGACCCCATGGTCCACATTGGAAACGAGTGGAAACCATTCAATCGCGTCCACAGCATTGCTGACCTGTACGCCTACTGGAAGGAACTGGTCGCCGCCCATGAGCAAGAACTTATTGCCGTTAGCAAAAACAGACCGGACATGTCACTCGCACCTGAACTTGATGGCTGGATAACGCTCATCGAGCAGACTGACCCGGATGGTACCTACTACCGCTATCCCGCGATCCGCGATCCAAACGAGGACAAAGACAAGTCGCCTTTCAAAGAGAAGACCCAGGAAACTCTGTTTCCAAAGAAGCCCAGCGACAAGAAGGTCTTCGCTTTGGTGGTTGAGAATGAGGACCGCGAGTTTCTGAAGGCCTATAGTTTCGACGACGAAGCAGGAAAGGCAACACTTGATGCGTTGCTCTTCGTCGGTGACTATCTTTTCAATTTTCACGCGATGACGCGGTTCGAGTTTACTGATGGCTGGTAGTCGAC
This sequence comes from uncultured Acidobacteriota bacterium, assembly GCA_963762385.1. Lineage (GTDB taxonomy): Bacteria > Acidobacteriota > Terriglobia > Terriglobales > Acidobacteriaceae > JABDBE01. Next base: position 1,099,339 of record CAVXKN010000006.1, read on the forward strand.
GGGTGGCCCGCTCAAGCCGTCTTTTGGCGGGTGGCCCATTCAAGCCGTTCTTTGGCTTGAGTGGGGATGTTTCAGGGCGTAATCTGGCCTTATGCCTTGGGGACTGAAACGATTCCAAGCGTCCGGGCAGACTCACTTCGTAACCTTCTGCTGTTACCATCGTCGGCGCTCGTTCACGACAGCAATCCCCAGACAAGTTTTCGAGGACGCGCTAGAGCGCGTGCGCCTCAGCTTCGGACTTTGCGTCTACGGACAGATTATCTCGGGATGACAGATTTTGGTGAGGTCCGGTCGCGCTGGCTTCGTCGTGCAGGCTTGGCCGTGTGGTGATCCCGACATCTTGTCTGGAGGCGGGGAAATCAACCTCAACTTCAACGGCGGCGAAAACAGTGTCCGCTGTACGGGTGGGGATTGTTGGTCCCTGCGGGGCCTGGGTTAGGTCTTTGGCTTGGTGGCACGGCTGAAGCCGTGCCCTTCCCTTTCACCCCTCGGGGGACGCTTTGGGGGGTGTCGTGCGGGCGGCAAACAGCAGATTCCTCGCTTTGCTCGGAATGACAACGTTTAATGTGGGTCGCTGTGATCAGGGAAAACACAAGGTCCCTCGGCTGCGCTCGGGATGACAGATTTTAGTGACGACAGCTATTGGTGAGGTCCGGTCGCGCTGCGCTTGGGCCGTGTGGAGATCCCGACATCTTGTCCGGAGGCGGGGAAATCAACCTCAACTTCAACGGCGGCGAACAGGAGTGTCCGCCCTACACGAACTTCAGCCAAAGGTCAGGCCGTCGGGCTGGCGCAGGCGGTGCCAGGCTTCGCGGTGTGGGCGTAGATGTCGGGGTGGGTTGGCCCCCCTTGCGTGTTTTGCGAGGGTGCGGGACATGGCCGCAGGTTACCGCTTTTCATCTTCCGGCTCGGGCGCGGCTTTCGGGGCGGTTCGCAGGAACTTCATCAGGCCTGCTCCGGTTGCCTTTCCTGCGCGCTTCTTGAAGAAATCAGTGGCGGTTTCGACCACTCCCACCTTTTGCGCGACTGCGGAGGCAATCCATTGATTCAAGGAGACACCGTCTTCTTTCGCCAAGCGCTGCGCCGCCTTCTTGATGGAGACAGGAAGCTTCAACGGATAAGTTGCCTTACTCATCGGTTCACCTTCTTTAACAATTGCGCAGGGCGAATTATCGAGATTGCAAATCGCTCGCCCGCCTCAGCGAAGTCGGCTATATTGTAGGTAACGATAGCGTCTGCCCGGCCGTTGATCGCCGCTTCCAGCACCATCTCGTCATTCGGGTCGCGGGTCTGTGGCCGCCACTGAAAGTGAACTTCGACAGGCTCGATCAGGGCAGCCAGTTCGGCCAGAAAGCCGTCGATCTCCGGTGGCGTCAGGCCATGAGCCAGGCGATGTTCCGGGCGCTTGAGCGCATCTTCATATTCCAAGAAGAGCGGCGGAGTTGCCAAAAGCTTAACCCTCCTTTCAGCCACCAACCGCAAAACCGCATTGCCGGCCCCGAGCCGAGTCCGCAGTCCGGCCACGACAACCGAGGTGTCGAGGACAATCGTAAGCACATCCCATACGATATCACATTGTATAGAGTGTCCTCAACTGATGCGGGAGCCTTTCAGCCGAAGACTAGGCCGTCGGGTTCGCGCAGCAGGTGCCACGCTTCGCGGTAGTGGGCGTAGGGGTCGGGGCGGGGGTATACCTTGGGACGAAACAAGAGCATGAGACGGCTTTCCACCTCGCGCACCGGCAGAATGTACCAGGTATCTTCCGGGATGATATAGACGGCCACGAAATCGATCTCGCCCGCGCGGTAGGCGCAAGGCTGGCGACCGGGGTGGTGATGAATGCTGACGGCGTACAAGCCGCGTCTGATGTTGGTGGTGGCTTTTACCTGCACGCGGCAGAGATCCTGCCCTCCCTGCACGATGAAGTCAAAGGGATAGCCCACGCCATAGGGCTGGGCCACCATGAAACCGAGCGCGGTGGCTTTGTGCAGGAAGGCCACCTCGCCCAGATCACCTTGCTTACAGTTTCGCCGCCCGCGTTCCCGGTACGCTTTGCGGACAGGGCTCTCCTCGGACGCTGGAATGCGTCGGCGTGGAGCCCTGCCTTTGCGCATGGGTGCTGAAAAACGTCCTTGAAGAAGGCTTGCCGGAAAAAGAAAAGACGCAAGCTGGGAAGCCTGCGCCAAAATTCATCTCTATATTTAGAATAACAAGTCCGGAGGGGTAAATGAGCCATGGTTTTCAGATTTATTTCTGCTTTTGAATCATCGACTTGAGGGGAATTGGGTGCTTTCGGGGGCTTGACAAGATTTTGGGCGAGAGCGGTTTGGGGCGCTCACACAGCCACGGCCCCGGCGGGCGGGTAAACAGATCGCGCTTCGAGTAGAGTCTGGATATAAATATATTTTTGTCTAATTGAGAGTTCGGGGTGCGATTTAGGGGACAAAGCGGGCCATCTCTTTGGGGTCGTCTTTGATTTCCATCATCTTATCCAGATTTTCTGAACCGCCTGCTTTGCGCAATCTCAGAAGGGACAAAATAGATGGGATCGCTACGAAAATGCCGTACGCGATTATCCCAAAGTAGGACCGCGACCAGACCGAAAAGGCGACCACGCCAATGGCTAAGGGGAGGGAGATTAAAATCACCGCTCGGCGTTCCGCTTTGCTTAACCCCAATTGACGCATGCTGGTTGCCTTAATCGTTCGCCACCGCTGATGATCCCACCAAGTAGGCCAAACTTCAAGTCTAGTTCGATTCACTCTGGCGTGTCCCCAATTACCTCCGTGCCTTGACGCCGCTCTTGGCGGCAGGTTACTTTCGAGTTTTGCAGGGAGAACCCTGTTCCAGTCAAGGAAGAACATTGGCGAACCGTCCTCTTATCACTCTGACCACCGACTTTGGGCTCAACGATCATTTCGTTGGGACCATTAAGGGCGTCATTCTGGATATTGTTCCTGAGGCTGAAATCGTGGACATCTGCCATGCGGTGCAGGCATTTGATGTTCTCGACGGCGCTCTGACCGTTGCCCAGGCCTATTCGTACTTTCCGAACGGCACGGTTCATGTTGTGGTCGTGGATCCGGGCGTGGGCACAGCGAGACGGCCCATCCTCTTATCCACGGGACGGCACTACTTTGTGGCTCCCGATAACGGCGTACTTTCGTTGGTCTATGGACGCGAAGAGCGTTTGAGCGTTCGTCATATCGACGCCGAGCACTACTATCTCCAGCCGGTGAGCAACACCTTTCACGCTCGCGATATTTTCGCGCCGGTCGCTGCGTACCTTGCCAAGGGCGTGGAAACCGCGAAATTTGGCGAGGAGATCACGGACTTTGTGCGCTTCAACGCGCCCAAGCCAAAACCGGTGGACGCGCAAACCCTACGCGGCGTAGTGCTCAAGGTGGACCGCTTCGGCAATATGGTCACGAATATCACTCCGCAGGATATTCCTGCATTGTTTCAGGCCGAGCCGCCCGGCTTCAAGATTCGTGTGGGCAAGCGCGAGATCACGGAGATTCACCCCAACTATGCCGGAGGCGCACCCAATGAAGTATTTGGCATCCTGGGGAGCATGGGTTACTTAGAGATTGCCGCCAACCGAGCTGCCGCCGCGCAAATCATAGGAGTCGGCAAGGGCACAGAAGTGATTATCGTGCTGGAAGGCGCCGTGGCGGCCAGTAACGGGCAATAGCTCACGAGCTCTTTGGTCTGGGGTGGACGTAGCGGTCCATTTCCGCGGTCCATTTCAGAAAGCGCCACAGATTCTTTCGTTCCCGCCAGGTGAATTCCCAGAATTCGAGGAGCCCGATCTGTTGCATTTTGACGCCACAATAAGTTTCGATTCGCCATAGCAGGTAGGGACTGCGCCAGGGCGCGAGATGATGGCCGCGAGTCGCGTTCCACAGAAATCGAATCATGTGGCGCATGCAACTATCTTAACTGATCGCTCTGGATCCACTCCCAGATCGCCCGATCAGCCACGCGGCGACAATCGTTAGTAAGGAAATGACCGCCACCAGACTGACCCCCGTGAGGAACAAGGGAGCCGTGTAGTATTCCGGCCGGCGCATGAAGATTGCTATGGATGCCGGCAGGGTCAACAAAACGATTCCGTTCACCATCAGGACTCGTCTCGCCCAAGCCGCATTACGATTCTCGGATGCGGCGGCAAGCCACGTAGTGTATCCCAGGGGAAGGAGAAGAATACCCATCAACACATGATTCAGTAAGGTCGGCCCCACGGCGCGCTGGTACACCTCGGTGGAGCTGTCCCCCAGCAAATCCCGAATATGGGGCGTCGCTATTGTATGAACTACTCCCAGAACGATGAGCAGCACGCCAACAGCACGCAGAAATCCCGCAGCAATTTCTTGTGAGCGCATGTTCGCTCTCCCGCAACTCTGACGACTATACCGCTCTTTGGCATCAAATCGTCGTGAATCCGCACTGTCTGGGATGGTCCGTGTGCGTGCTAGAATCCATTTTCCGCCTGAGGATTTCTCTTTTATGGCCGACCCTGAAGCCCGACAGAAAGCCGAAGACCATTACTATGCCGCTCTGGATTTGGTCTCGGAGGGTGAGCAGGAGCGTGCTGTGGAAGAGTATCGCAAGTCTTTGGAAGCCGATCCGACTTTCACCGAAGCCATGCATGGCATGGCTCGCGCCTTGCAGGATCTCGGTCGCCTGGATGAAGCACTTGTGATCGCCAAGCGTATCGCGGAAATCGATCCCGATGACGTGTTGGCCTATACCAGTCTGTCAGTACTTTATCAGATGAAAGGGATGATTCCCGAGGCGGAGGCCGAGGGTGCTAAGGCGAGGGTGCTGGGATGGAAGCAGCAGTTAAAGGAAAAGAAAACGTAGCTGTCAGCTCTCAGCAAATCGCTTCATCGGCATAAGGCGGGTCGAAGTTGTTGGCTGAGAGCTGACGGCTGAAAGCTGACGACTACAGTTCATATTTCTTCATCAAATGCCGGAACGACCGGTACGAGATTTTCAGCAGATCTGCGGCGCGAGTTTGCACGCCGTTCGATTGGGTGAGCGCGGTTAGCAGCAGTGACTTCTCAATGTCGGCGACGTACTTCTCCATGTCCATGCCGTCGGGCAGAGCAGTGGCGTTCCCGGCTCCCGGTAGGCCGGCCCCAGCCGCCGCAGCTCGAGCCTTGGCTTTTTCCGCGGGCAGATCGACGCGCAGTTCCTCCCCGGTCTCCAGCGCGACCGCGCGCTCGATGGTATTCTCCAGTTGGCGCACGTTGCCGGGCCATTCGTAGCCTCCCAGCGCTTCCAGCGACTGGGCATGCACCCGCTGAATGCTCTTCCCTGCCCCCGGCGCGTACTTCTTGAGAAAGTGATTAACCAGAAGCGGAATGTCTTCGCGGCGTTGACGCAACGGCGGCACGGACACCGGGATGACGCTGAGCCGGTAATAAAGATCCTCGCGGAAAGTGTTTTCCGCCACCTGTTTGTCGAGGTCGCGATTGGTTGCGGCGATGACGCGGACGTCGATGGGAATTTCGTTGGTTCCGCCCACCGGACGCACCGAGCGCTCCTGCAAAACCCGCAGCAGCTTCACCTGCATGGTCAGGCTCATCTCGCTGATCTCGTCGAGAAAAATTGTTCCCTTGTCGGCCACTTCAAACAATCCGCGTTTGTTTTGGTTCGCTCCGGTAAATGCGCCTTTGACGTAGCCGAAAAGTTCGCTCTCCAGCAGTGTCTCAGGAAAGGCTCCGCAGTTGATGGAGACAAACGGCTCGGCGGCACGCGGCGAACAGACATGCAGAGCGCGGGCCACAAGTTCTTTCCCGGTTCCGCTCTCGCCGTAGATCAAGACGGTGCTTTGCGTGGAAGCGACGGTGCGAATCGTCTGCTTCAGTTTCTCCATCGCCGGACTTACACCGACGATGTTATCCAGAGAGTTGCGCGTGGCCGCGTCGCGTTTGAAAGCGAAATTCTGGCGGCTTAGAGATACTTTCTCGAGCGCGCGATTAATGGCGAGCTTGATTTCGTCGACTAATCCAGGAGATTTGCGGATGTAATCGGTAGCGCCACCGGCTTTGACGGCTTGCACCGCGGCTTCGTAGTCGTCGACGGCCGTCATCAGAATCACGGCAGAGTCGGGAGAGATCTGATGGGCATGGCGCAGCACCTCGATGCCGTCGATGTTTGGCATCTTGATGTCTGTAACGACTACGTCGTACAAGGCGCCGTCGAGTTTTCGCTTCGCGGCCTCGCCCGAGTTTGCGGTCTCAACCTTGTGACCTTCGCGGCGCAGGGCGATATCCAGCATTTCACAAATGGAGCGCTCATCGTCGCAGACCAGAATATTACCCACGCGCTCCTCCTCCCACCGCAGCCGCGACGGCGTCGTTGTCGCCCGCCAAGGTCGAGTGCGGTTGAGAAGCAGCGCTGGTTTGCGGAGCTGCCAGAGTTTCTGCCACTGTATAACGATGTAAGCGCAGCACGAACACACTGCCCTGTCCCAGCTTGGAGCGGGCCCAGACCTTGCCTTCGTGAGCTTGCACGATCTGGTAGACAATCGCTAAACCAAGTCCAGTGCCACCTTCGAACTGCGACTGGAACGGCTCGAAGACCTTCTCGATGAGTTGCTGGCTCATCCCCGGACCGGTGTCAGCGAAATTGATTTGCCAGTCTTCGCCGCTGGGTTCGAGCGACACCGTCAGGGTGCCTCCCGTTTTCATAGCGCGCACGGCGTTTTCGCAGAAGTTCCAGAAGACCTGCTTGAGTTTGTCTCCGTCCGCCGAAGCCCAGGCTTCTTCAACGCTGTACTTCCGTTGCACTCGAATACCGGCACTTTGTACCGCCAGACGATGTTCCAGCAAGGTAAGCGTGTCTTCGAGAAGCGGAAGCAAATTCACTTTCGCGAATCTGTACTGGCGCCCGCGAGAGTAGGCGAGAAAATCGGTGATAATGGTATTAAGGCGCTCGGATTCCCGGGTGACGATCTGCAGCAGTCGTCGATGCTCGTCCTCCAAGTGTGGGATTTCTGACAGCATGCTAACCGAGCCGGCGATCGAGGTTAGAGGATTGCGGATCTCATGCGCAATGGCAGCGGCCAGGCGGCCTACCGCGGCCAGACGGTCCTGCATGCGGACTTCGCGCTCCAGACGCCGGATTTCCGTCAGATCGTCGAAGGTATATACGAAGCCCAGCGTGCTCCCGCCCGGCACAGCCAGAGCGGAAACCAGCACGCGGAAAGTCTTGCGGTAGCCATTGGGCGCCAGCCATCGCACTTCACCGTGAGCCGGTTCGGAATCAACGTGAGGCAGAGGATCCAGAAAGAGTTGATGGACCGGCTGACCCAGCAGGTCTTGTTCAGAACGATCCAGGAGTTTCTGCGCCGCAGTGTTGACCAGCGTGATGTGTCCGTCAAGTCCGGTGGTGATCAGTCCGCCGGTGATGGACTGAATGATGTTCTCGTGCAAAGCCTGCAGATTCTCCAGCGCTCCGCTGGTGTGCTTGAGTTTTACGTCCACCAGGCGCAACTTGTTGGCCAGCAGCCCGGCAAGGTAAGAAACTGCAAGGTAGCCGAACAGGTTAACAAAAATGATTGCTTGCAGCGCCTTCATTTCCGGGTGGGTGGTCGAGTACGAAGGAATAATTGCGAAGTAGGTCAGCTCCAGAACCGTTCCATACAGGATGAAGGCCAGCGCGGCCGTAAGGTATGCCCAGACCCGCGGCAAGAGAATGCAAGCTACGATGATGACCAGGGGATAAAGAAAATTGAGTGAGCTGTCGACGCCTCCGGTGGCATAGACAACCAAGCTGACAAGCGCCAGATCCGTAAGTACCTGCAGCACCGCCTGGATGTGGTAGTCCCGCCAAAAAGACAGCAGCAAAACGTAGAAAATCGAGATTGCGTACCAGAGCAGGATGGCGTCGACGAACAGGTGCACCGGTAAGGGATTGGGAGTGAGCCGCGAAATAGCCAGCTCGATTCCCAATAGAAGTGTCAGGATGAGGATGCGAACCTTGACCAGCCAGGCCAGCCATTGCCGCTCATCGAACATGGATTGCATCCGTGATCCCAATTTCATTGCCCTTTCCCAGGGTAGTGGTGGCGGTCATGCTGCATTCGTGCCCCTTGGAGAAGAGCTTCACCGCGAGGCGAAGCCGGGTGCTTTAATCGCTGTCCACCGGGTATTCGCCCAGCATTTTTCGTACTTAGCCCGCCATCTTGGCGATCAGCGAGAACAGCGGCATATACAGCGAAATTACGATGCCGCCAACGGCGAGACCCAGGAAAGCGATCAAGACCGGTTCCAGCAGGGCCAGCATGTCTTTGGTCGCGGCATCGACTTCGTCTTCGTAGAAATCGGCGACCTTTTGCAGCATGGCATCCATGGCGCCGGTGGCTTCGCCGACTCCGATCATCTGCGTCACCATGTTGGGAAAGACTCCGGATTCGCGCAGTGGATCGACGATGGTTCGGCCTTCCTCAATAGCCTTGCGCACCTTCATCAAAGCTTCTTCCAGCACCGCGTTCCCTGAGGTTCTGGCGGTGATGCTCAAGCCCTCAAGAATCGGCACACCCGAAGTGATCAGCGTACCCAGAGTTCGAGTAAAGCGAGCCACCGCGATCTTGCGCAGCAGCATGCCGATGATCGGCATCTTTAGCATTCCGTAATCCATGTAGTAGCGGCCTTTGGGATTCTTCCGGATCTGCTTGACGCCAAAAACCATAGCTGCAATGCCAATGATGAAGAACCACCAGAACTGACTGACGAATGCGCTCAGCCCGACTACGATGCGGGTCGGCAACGGCAGAGCCACACCCAATCCCGCGAACAGGTTGGCGAAGATGGGAACCACCCACTTAAGCAGCGCGGCCACAATCAGCACTGCCATCCCGATGACTGAGACGGGGTAGATCAGGGCCGATTTCACCGCTCCCTTTAATTTGACCGCCTTTTCGACGTACTGCGCCAGGCGCTGCAGAATGATGTCTAAAATACCGCCAGTCTCTCCGGCTTCGATCATGTTGGTGGACAGATCGTCGAAGATTTTGGGGTATTGCCGCATGGCGTTGGCCAGGGTCGAGCCGCCTTCCACAGTGGTGCGCACGCCCGTCAGCGTCTTTTGAAATGCCTGGTTCTCCTGGTTTGCGGCCAGGATTTCCAGACACTGCACCAGCGGCAAACCGGCATCGATCATGACCGAGAACTGACGAAAGAAGATCGCGATCTCCTTGGTCTTGACCTTGCCCGAGCCGAAGGTCGGCATGGCAAACTCTTTGCCTTTTTCGCGTATCGCGCCCGCGTTGATGCGCTCTTTCCGCAACTGCGCGGCCAAAGCCTGTTTGTTGGGCGCAACCCTCTCGCCGCTGATTTTCTCTCCGTTTTCGCTCTTCCCGGAAAATGTGAAAACTGGCATGGTGGACTTCTCCTTGCTTCCTATGTTTCCTCCGGTGCGCCGGTTCGTTCGCGCTCCGGATTGCTTGCGTGCATAATTCGCCCCGGCTCGACCGGGCCTAACATTGCTCGTTCCACAAATCGTTTACCGCTTCCCAGTGGCTGCGCCCTTGACCGCGGTTGCGGACTGGTTGCGGTTCAACAATCCCGCGCCACGGTTAATCATCTCCTGCAGCTCGTCCACGTTACTGGAGCGAGCCATGGCGACCTCCAGAGTGATCTGCTTCTGGAAGTAAAGCGTCGCCAATGCCTGATTGAACGTCTGCATGCCGAACTTGTCCTGACCCGATTGCATGGACGAATAAATCTGATGGATCTTGTCTTCGCGAATCAGGTTGCGGACCGCGGCATTCGGCACCAGGATCTCCATGCCCATGGCCCGGCCCTTGCCGTCCGCGCTGGGCAGCAAGCTTTGGCACATGATGCCTTCGAGCACGAGGGACAGCTGCGCCCGAATCTGCGGCTGCTGGTGCGCCGGGAAGACATCGATGATTCGGTTGATGGTGGACGATGCGGAGTTGGTGTGCAGCGTGCCAAACGTAAGGTGGCCGGTTTCGGCGATACGCAGCGCCGATTCGATGGTCTCCAAATCGCGCATTTCACCGATCAGCACCACATCGGGATCTTCGCGGAGCGCGGCGCGCAACGCGTCGGAAAAACTTTTTGTATCGGCGTGCAATTCGCGCTGATTGACCACGCAATTCTTGTTCATGTGCACGAACTCGATCGGGTCCTCGATGGTGAGGATGTGGTCGTGCCGCTCGGTATTGATCTTGTCGATCATGGCCGCGAGCGTGGTTGACTTGCCCGATCCGGTTGGTCCGGTGACCAGCACCAAACCGCGAGGCTTGTCGCACATCTTGCTCACCACCGCGGGAAGCCCCAGTTGGTTGAAGGACTTGATCTCGAAGGGGATCAGACGGAAGACGGCTGAAGTCGCGCCGCGCTGATTAAACACGTTGGCGCGGAAACGTGCCAGACCTTTCAATCCGAAAGAGAAATCGAGTTCCAGGTTCTCTTCGAAGCGATGCTTCTGCGAATCGGTCATGACGCTGTAGGCCAATTGTTTGGTCTCAGCCGGCGTCATCTGCGGCAGGTCCAGCGGCACCAGGTGCCCGTGTACGCGGATTTGCGGTGGCGAGTTCGTCGTAAGGTGCAGATCGCTTCCCGACATTTCCAACATTCTTTTCAGCAGATCACTTAATGCGAGCGACATCTTTTATTCCCTTTCTTCGTTGCAAACTTTAGTGAATAGTCTCGCGAGCCACTTCCTCAAGTGTGGTCATGCCCGCCGCAACTTTGATCAGACCGCTGCGGCGCAAGGTAATCATTCCGCGCTCGATTGCCTTCTTTTTCAGTTCCACCGCCGAAGCGCCCACCAAAACCAGTTCCTTGATTTCGTCGTCCACTTCCATAACTTCGTACAAGCCGCAGCGGCCTTTGTATCCGGTGTTGTTGCAAATACCGCAGCCCTTGCCTTTTTGGATCTTCACTGTCTTGGCTTCTTCCGGGCTGTACCCTTCTTCAATCAAGGTTTGATAGGGAACGTCGACAACCTCCGTGCATTCCTTGCAGATGCGGCGGACCAGCCGCTGCGCACAAATCAGGTGGACCGAGGTCGCGACCAGAAAAGGTTCAATGCCCATGTTCATGAGCCGGGTAATGGTTTCCGGTGCGCCGTTGGTGTGTAGCGTAGAGAGAACCAAGTGTCCGGTGAGCGCGGCTTTGATGGCGATTTCTGCAGTTTCAAAGTCTCGAATTTCGCCGACCAGAATGATGTTCGGGTCTTGCCGCAGAAAAGCGCGCAGGGCAGTGGCGAAGTTCAACCCGATCTGCTCCTTCATCTGCACTTGGTTGACGCCCGCCAACTGGAATTCGACCGGGTCTTCGGCGGTCATGATGTTGGTATCCGGTTTGTTCAATTGCGAGATCGAGGAGTAAAGGGTGTTGGTCTTACCCGACCCGGTTGGTCCGGTTACCAGTACCATGCCGTACGGCTTCAGAATGGCTTTCTCAAACTTGACCAGCGACTCCGGCTCGAAACCCAGCTTGGTCATATCCAGGCGCAGGTTTTCTTTGTCGAGCAAGCGGAGTACGATTTTCTCTCCCCACAATGTGGGCAGGGTGCTGACGCGGAAATCGAGTTGCTTTTTGCGCCCACCGATATTCATCTTCAGCATGATGCGGCCATCCTGCGGCAGCCGCTTCTCGCTGATATCCAGCTTCGACATAATCTTCACGCGCGAAATAATGGCATCCTTCAACTTCAGCGGCGGCGTCATGATGCTCTGCAGCACGCCATCAATACGGAAGCGCACGCGAAACTCTTTTTCGTAGGGCTCCATGTGGATGTCGCTGGCTCCCCGTTTCACGGCGTCGGTCAACACTAAGTTGACCAGCTTGACAATAGGAGCTTCATCGGCTGCCTTCTCCAGGTCCGCCAGTCCAAGCTCGGCTTGATCCGCTTGCAGTTCGACGTCGGATTCATCCATCTCCGACATCGACAGCATCACTTGCTCGAGGTCTTCTTCCTTGGTGGCGCCGTATGCCTTGTCAATGCCCTCGAGAATCGAGCTCTCCGACGCAACCACCGGCTCGATGTTGAAGCCGGTCATGAACTTGATATCGTCCATGGCGAACACGTTGGTCGGGTCTACCATCGCGATCGTCAAGGAAGCGCCGACCCGGCTTAAGGGCAGGATTTGATAGCGTTTCGCGGTTTCAAAGGGAATGAGTTTGACTACTGCTGGGTCAATTTCGAAATAGGAAAGGTTGATGGCGGGAACGCCGTACTGCCGGGAAAGAAAATTGGTGACGTCTTCATCAGTCAGGAATCCCAGCTTCACCAGGGCTGCGCCCAGGCGAACATTGGTTTCCTTCTGAGCCTTGGTTGCTTGTTCCAACTGCTCTGGGGTTATGACCTTCTCTTTGACAAGAAGATCACCCAGCCGTTGAGACATACCTCGATCTCCTATCTGAGCGGCAGAGGGATGACGTCGACTTCGCTTTGCTCGCGCGAACGCTGCTTATTAGGGGAGAACTTGCAGCCTATCGCGTTGACACAAATTGTCACAGCAGAAGCGTTACTTCACCAGTTACTTTTGTGCTTGTACCGCACGATGGGAAACTCATAACGCCTTTGTAGCCTGCGAAATGGCCGTCAGATGCCCGTTTGCGCGGCTGGAAAGTTCTGACGGGCATGAACTTCGGTAAGCCCGAAGGTGAATGCCGTCAACCCGTTTCGGGGTATTAGAGCTGTCTAACTTGGAAACCGCCCTCTAGACTTGAAACTGTGACCCTGGCTTCTGCAGACAACCGGCGATCGATCCGCGCATACTACGACGCGCTGTACCAAGTCTGGGGACCTCAGCACTGGTGGCCAGCTCGCACCCGCTTCGAGGTTATTGTTGGCGCCTACCTCACCCAGAATACGTCGTGGAAGAATGTCGAGATTGCTCTGCGCCGTATGCGCGCCGCGGGTTTATTGAATCTTGCCGCAATCCGAACCATACCTCTGAAGAAACTTGAGGCAGTGATTCGGCCGGCCGGATACTATCGGCAGAAAGCCGCGCGGCTGAAGACTTTCGTAGCATTTGTCGACCAACGTTACGGCGGCTCGCTTCATCGACTGTTCGCTCAACCTACACCGCAGTTGCGAGAAGGATTGCTTTCGTTGAATGGAGTGGGCCCTGAGACCGCGGACTCGATCTTGCTCTACGCCGGCCAGCATGCGGTTTTCGTGGTGGACGCCTATACGCGCCGCATCCTGGAACGCCACGGGATTGCCTCGGCAAACACAAAGTACGAAGATTTGCGCGAGCTGTTTGAGCAGGCCTTGCGCGAAACAGCGCCTGCGAAACCGAGAACCGAGAACCATGGACTGGAAGCTGGGTCTCGTCCCCGTTCACATTCTCCATCTCCGATGAGTCTCGCCCGGCGTTCGCCGCTGGCCCAGATATACAACGACATGCATGGATTGATCGTTGCCGTGGGAAAGCATTACTGTCTCAAGTCCGAGCCTCGCTGCGAGCACTGCCCCCTGCGAGCATTTCTGCCTTAAGCTACGAACATGGTGGACAGGTTGGTCCGCCTCGGCACAGCGCGAACACATTCTTTAACGCTTTGAGATAGAAGGTTATCCGTCCACTCAAGCACTCGCCCGCTTATAATGGGCCGGAGAAGCCCGCAAGCTTCGTAGATCGGAGTTGCTGCCCGCTGACGTGTCTGCTCCCAATCCAAGCCGACCAGGTCAAAAGCCTTCCAGCCGGAAGAAAGTCATAATCCCGCTGGCGGTAGGGCTCGCCCTGCTTTTTTGGGTACTGCTTTCGCTGACCTCTTTCGATCTGCCTCTTAATCCGGGCACTAATCAGCAACTGCTGTTTTTTGCTTCTCTTTCGGCATTAATCTTTCTCCTGTTCGTAGCGCTAACGTTCGTCCTCGCCCGAAATCTTCTGAAGCTCTTTGCGGAAAGAAGGCTGGGCGTTCTGGGATCGAAGTTCCGTACGCGTTTGGTCGTGGGCAGTCTGTTGCTTTCATTTCTTCCCGTCATCGGCATGTTCTTCTTTGCTTATGTGCTGATGAACCGATCGATTGATAAGTGGTTCTCCACGCCGGTGGAGGAAGTGCGACGGGATACGGCGACCATGGCATCGCTGCTCTCGAACTACGCGGCGCAAAATACCCGAGCTGAGGCCGAGGCCATCGCGACATCGCCGGAGACGCAATCTGCTTTTGCAAGCCACAATTCATCCGCTATAGCGGATGAATTCGAGCGTCACGCATCCACACTGCAAGGCGGATTCGCTCTGGCACTGGTCGATGGTGAGGCGGAGGCCAGTTTTGGCGCGCCTGCTTCGTGGCTGCAATTGAAAGCCAGGCTTCCGCGATTGCGTTCAGACATTCCAACTTCTTTCAGTTGGGGGCAAATTGAATATATTTTGGGCAGTGCGCCGGTGGGCGATCATGGTTTGATCCTGGTGGGCATACCCTTGCCACGGCAATTCTCTGAGACGGTGAAGCAGGTTGAGGCTAGCCAGCAGCGTTACCTCGATTTGGCGCGCGAACGAAGATTGGTTCGCCGCACCTACATGGAAGTGCTGCTTCTGCTCACCGTGGTGGTACTTTTTGCAACTACATGGTTCGCCCTGTTTCTTTCCAAGCTAGTTACCCGTCCGGTAGTCGCTCTTGCCGAAGCGACGCAGGAGATTTCTCGTGGGCGGCTCGACTATCGCGTGGAAGTCCGGGCTGCCGATGAAATCGGCGATCTGGTGCACTCGTTCAACCGGATGGCGGAGGAACTGGAATCCAGCCGCCGCCAGATTGAAGCTTCCAGCCGCGATCTTAGCGCGGCCAATGTTGCCTTGGAACAGCGTCGCCGCCATATCGAAACGATTCTGGAAAGCATTCCCAACGGCGTGCTTTCGTTGAACGCCGAACGGCGCGTCACCCATGCAAACCACGCGCTGCTTCGCTTGTTCCATCCGGTGGCTGCGGAATCCGGGACGCCAGGTGTGTTGATCCGCGCGCCTTTGAAAGACGTCTTCGCTCCTGAGGTCCTCGAAGATCTTGAGCCGCTGTTGCGCCGCGCCGACCGCATGGGAACCACGACCACGCAGATGGAAATGGTCGTGCAGCGGGCCACCTTAAGTGTCGCGGTCACTGTGGCTACTCTTAAGCACGATGGACAGGGGCTGGGATACGTCCTCGTGTTCGAAGATCTCTCGGAGTTACTCAAGGCACAGAAGCAAGCGGCATGGCGCGAAGTAGCGCGGCGGGTAGCGCACGAAATCAAGAATCCCCTGACCCCGATTGCATTATCCGCAGAACGCATCCGCCGGCATCTGCAACGTGGTGCACGTCCCGATGCAGCTTCGGTGGAAGTGCTTCATAGCTGCGCTGAGACCATCGCTGGCGCCGTCGAAACCGTCCGTACGCTAGTGGATGAATTTTCTACTTTGGCGCGTTTTCCCACGGCGAGGCCGCAATTGGCCAACATAAACTCCATTGTGGAAAATACGCTGGCGATGTTCAACGGGCGCCTGGATAACATCCGAGTGCGCACGTTTCTGGCCCCGGATTTACCCAGCGTGATGGCCGATCCCGAAGCCATGAAGCGGGCGCTCGCCAATCTGTTGGACAATGCGGCTGAAGCAATGCAAGACGCTCTCTTTCGTGAGATTCAGATTTCCACCGCGATGGTCGCGAGCCGCGATGTAGTGGAAATTACCGTCGCCGATACTGGCCACGGGGTTACGCAAGAATTGAAAGAGCGCCTGTTTCTGCCGTACTTCTCTACCAAGAAGCGCGGTACCGGTCTCGGACTAGCCATCGTAAACCGCATCGTTGAAGACCACCACGGCTCCATTCGCGTCGAAGAGAATAAGCCTGCCGGCGCCCGCTTTGTGGTCGAACTGCCGATGGTCTCGGAAACGGTCGCCGCGCCTGCCCTTAACCAGCATGCATAACATTCTCATCGTTGACGATGAACCCACGATTCGCCAGTCGCTCAAGGGCGTGCTGGAAGATGAAGGGTTCAAAACTTCGATGGCCGAGAGTGGCGAAGCCGGCCTGGAGATCATTGGCAAACACGCATTCGATGTAGTCCTGCTCGATGTGTGGCTACCCGGGATCGATGGCCTGGAAACTCTGGAGAGGATCCGCGAGAAGGAAAACGCTCCCGAAGTCATTATGATCTCTGGGCACGGCACCATCGAAACTGCGGTTCGCGCCACCAAACTGGGCGCTTACGACTTTCTGGAAAAGCCGCTCTCCATCGACAAAACTCTCATCCTCATCAAGAATGCGATTGATGCCAAGCGTTTGCGGGAGGAGAACCGCGATCTCAAGAAACAACTCATTCCGAAAAGTGTGATCGTGGGCGATAGCATTCCCATGAAGGCGCTGCGCCAGCAAATTCAGATTATGGCTCCTACCAACGGCCGCGTTCTCATTTATGGAGAGTCGGGAACGGGAAAAGAATTAGTGGCCCATGCTATTCACGCCCAGGGTCTGCGCAAGGAAGAGATGTTCGTCGAAGTGAATTGTGCCGCGATTCCCGAGGATCTGATCGAGAGCGAGCTTTTTGGTCATCGTAAAGGATCTTTTCCGGGAGCCACGGGAGACAAGGAAGGAACATTTCAGAAAGCTCATGGCGGTACGCTTTTTCTCGATGAGATCGGC
Organism: uncultured Acidobacteriota bacterium; assembly: GCA_963762385.1. Lineage (GTDB taxonomy): Bacteria > Acidobacteriota > Terriglobia > Terriglobales > Acidobacteriaceae > JABDBE01. The sequence goes on from CAVXKN010000006.1 coordinate 1,115,949, forward strand.
GACATGAGCCTGAAAACACAATCCAAGGTTTTGCGCACGCTCGATGAGCAACGGTTTGTCCCGGTCGGCAGCGACGAGCCAATCACGGTGGATGCCCGCATCATTGCTTCGACCAACAAGGATCTGGAAGAAGAGATCTCCAGAGGGAACTTTCGCGAGGATCTGTTCTACCGTCTGAACGTGATTCCCTTTTCGGTGCCGCCGCTGCGCGAGCGCAAAGAGGACGTTCCATTGCTGGCGCGCCACTTTCTAAAGGAGTTTTCTGCCACCTATGGCCGCCGGCCTCGCGAGATCACCGACGACGCTATCGATACGCTGATGCGCTATTCCTGGCCGGGCAATGTGCGGGAACTGCGCAATGTGATGGAGCGCATCGTCATCATGAATCCAACCACCATTCGATTCGAACGCAAACACCTGCCGCCTTTGGTTCATCGCGATGGCATGCGCCGCGCTACAGGCAATGACTTCTCTACCCTGCACCAGGCACGAGCCGCTTACGAGCGCGACTATATTTTGAAAAAACTGGACGAGAATCATGGCAACGTTACGCGCACGGCGGAGGTGCTGGGATTGGAACGCAGCCACCTCTACCGCAAAATGAAGACGCTGGGCATCGCCGCGAAAGAGTAGGGTTCGCTCGCGCTCAATTTGGTGGACTCGTGGCGTCGCATTCGCGGCAAGCCACAACCTCCGGCAGATCCCTTATGCGGACAGATTGGTTCCAGGTCGTCGTGGCCCCAAAGGGCGGAGCGGAGCGGCGGTCGCCGAACCTGAGGACGACTCTTACCGATCGTTTCCGCCGCGAAAGGCGTGAAGCCGTCCGTTGCTGCACTGTGCCTCTCTATCTCCGTGGTGAAATAATGCTCCTGCCGTGACTACATCTCGCAACAGTGACGAACTCTTCGTGCGCCAAGCCCTGGATTTGGCGAGGCAAGGTATTGGCTTGACCTCGCCCAATCCATGCGTCGGCGCCGTGATTGTAGACGCGAAGGGCGGGGTTGTCGGAATTGGCAGTCACACCTACGCGGGCGTAAAACATGCAGAAATCCTCGCGCTGGAGCAAGCCGGAGAAAAAGCTCGCGGCGCAACTCTCTACATCAACCTGGAACCCTGCTCCCACCAAGGCCGCACCGCGCCTTGCGTCGACGCACTGATCGCTGCCGGAATCTCCCGCGTGGTCGCTTCCATGCAAGACCCGAATCCGCTGGTCGGCGGCCAGGGATTCGTCAAGCTTCGCGCTGCGGGTATCGACGTCTCTTCGGGAATACTGGAAGAAGAAGCAAAAGCGCTAAACGAATCTTTCGCCAAATACATTCGCTACCATGTTCCGTTGGTCACCTTGAAGGCTGCGATGACGCTCGACGGGAAAATCGCGCCGCCTCCAAATCAATCCCGTCCCATAGAACACTCAACTCGGACCGACTGGACCACGGGGGAATCGGCCCGCGCGCATGTGCAGGAACTTCGTCATCAGAATGACGCAATTCTGGTCGGGGTTGGCACCGTGATCGCCGATGATCCGTTGCTCACTGACCGCAGCGGCCGCGCCCGGCGTCGCTCACTCCTGCGTGTGGTCCTCGATTCGCGTCTGCGCCTGCCTGTTGAGTCCCGCATAGTCAAAACTGCGGCTAACGACGTTCTCGTGCTTTGCTCCTTCGCCGAAGAGAAAAAGAAAAAGCAGTTACTGAAGCTCGGGGTCAGGGTGGAGCAATTGCCAACTGCCAACTCGGAGGGCCATCCTGAGATGGCTGCCGTTACCAAATTCCTCGGCGAAATGGAGATTACCAGCTTGATGATCGAAGGTGGCGCCATGGTCAACGCAGCCGCGCTCGCTGCGGGCGTCGTCGACAAGGTCTTTCTCTACTACGCACCCAGAATTCTCGGAGGCGCAGCCTCCATCCCGTTCGTGGGAGGAAACGGGTTCGCTACCATCAACCAAGCCGCCTACGTAAAATCGATACGCTTGCACCGCTTTGGCGACGATTTCGCGGTCGAAGGATACTTGAAAGACCCATATGGAGATTGAGGGCTCGGCGTTAGGCTTCAGGGTTAAGCCCGAAGGCCGAAGCCATATCACGGAGATTCCATGTTCACTGGCATCATTGAAGAAGTTGGACACGTCACCAATATCGCCCACAAAAACGAGAACCGCCGTCTGACCGTGGCCGCGTCGCATCTGCTCAAGGAACTGAAACGGGGCGACAGCATCGCGGTAAGCGGCGTTTGCCTCACTGCCGTCGAAATCACGCCTACGACATTTGGCGCGGACCTGGCTGAGGAAACCTGGAATCTCACTTCGTTCTCCCGCATCAAACCCGGCGCGCTGGTCAATCTCGAACTCCCCATGCATGCCGACGGCCGCTTCGGCGGACATATCGTGCAGGGCCACGTCGATGGCACAGGGAAGTTCGTTGCGCTCGACGAAATCTCCGGCGCCGACAACTATTGGCTGCGCATCGAGATTCCGCCAGAGCTCGCGCGCTATGTCATCTTCAAAGGCTCACTCTCCATTGAAGGCATCAGCCTCACGATCGCGAAGATCGAAGCAACGCAAGTAACGGTTGCCATTATTCCGCACACCACCGAAATGACCAACCTGAAATCGCTCAAGCCCGGCGACCCGGTGAATCTCGAAGTGGACATGATCGCAAAGTACGTGGAGAAGATGCTGCGGGGAGATTCGGCCAACAGTTCCATCACGATTGAGCGCCTGGTGCGGGAAGGATTCTAAACCTGAAGCCCAGAGCCTGAAGCCGGACTACGCTTTCAGACTCAACTCATCCAGTTCCAGGAACTCCTGCACAATCGGCTCATCACACTTTTCCATCTCTGGATAAGTGCCGAAAAAGAGCACCTTGGCCTCGTGCAGAAACACGACTCGGTTGGCCAGCTTCTTGGCCAGGCGCATGTCGTGGGTAACGACCACGCTGGTCAGGTGCAACTGAGCCTTCAGGCGCTTAATCAAATCGCCCAGTAGTTGCGCCATCAGCGGATCGACCATGGTGGTGGGTTCGTCATAAAGAACGCACTCGGGTTGCGCCGCCAAGGCGCGGGCGATCGCCACCGATCGCTTCATGCCCGTCGATAAATCCGAGGGAAGCAAATCGCGCATTTCTTTCACGCCTACCATATCGAGCAACCCATCGACGATCTGGAAGATCTGATCTTCCTTAAGGTCGCGCCGTTCGCGCAAGGGAAAGGCCACATTTTCACCCACGGTTAGCGAATCAAACAGCGCTCCATTCTGGAAAACCATGGTCACTTTCTTGCGGATACGCTGCAGTTCTGGCTCGGTGTAATCGGTAATGTCTTCCCTGGCCACGATGACTCGGCCCGAGTCTGCTTTGAGAAAACCCATAATGATTTGCAGTGTGACCGATTTGCCCACACCGCTTCGTCCCAGGATGCACACTGTTTCACCGGCCATAACATCGAAGCTGACGTGATCGAGCACGCAGTTCTGGCCAAAGGATTTCGAGACCTCCTTGAACTCGATATATGGCGCCAATTGCCCGTTGCTGGCCATGTCTCGCTTTTTGTCAGTTCTCCCCAGGATGGTTCACTGGGATAGTAAATGATAGATTGCAATTAAATCGCGTGGGGACGGGCGCGCACGCCGTCCAACCGAGCGAAGCTCGGCCGAAGAGTCCGCATCAACTCCCCATAGCCGGGCGTGCTCCCCTGGCCATCTCGAACTCCTCGGGCGTGTTCAAATTCCGGAACATCTCGATCGAGAAGCCCGCCCGCACTAGCTCGTTCTCTTCGACCACGCAGGTTGCAACTCTCGCGAATAGTGAATCAATCTTGTTTTTCCCCTCGCGCAAGGCTTGTTCCGCCGTCTCCGCAAACTCGCGCTTATAGGCCGCGCAGAGCGGCTGCAATTCTGAACCCGTGCGCGGAACGGTCACTGTTGCGCCAGATTCCCGCGCCCGCCCAAGCAGATATTGCAGAAACTTCGGCCCTACGAAAGGTAGATCGACTGCCAGCATCAGATTTAATTCGGTCGTCGTGCTCGATAGCGCCGCATGAATTCCGCCCAGCGGGCCGCAGTCGCGATACACGTCCTCAACTACCTGGCCAAAAGCCCCGAACTTCTTCGCGTCCCCGACAATCCGCACTTCTCCGGCCACCGAGCCTGCGATCTTCAAAGCTTGCGACAGAAGAGTTTCTTCTCCCAATCGAAGGAACGCCTTATCGCTTCCCATGCGAGAGCTCTTGCCGCCCGCCAGGACAAAAGCCGTCACATCGGACTCGGCCGCAACCTTCACCTGCAAATCATACACAGCTCTGCCTGATCCGAAAAACAACCGACAGGGGGATCGAAAAAGACATCACAGCAACACTAACGTGATCCCCTTGTTGCCGCGCCCCACATCACTGTCCAGAACCAACTCGGGTACTCTCGTAAATAGCAGCTTGCTGCGCTCGTCGAAACTCGACCAACTTTCTCCATTCACGAATGCCACAATTTCTTTTTTGTCTTTTCGTTGGCGCAGGTATCCGCGAATTGCAAACCGCAAAACCCCGCCCGCACCCGTCGAGCCGTAACCGTGAATCACTTTCAGCACCGCGATGCCGTCCTTGCGGGCGCGGGCCAGTGCCGCCTCCAGCTTTTGGTAAGCCTGATCGCGAGTGGGGAATCCATCTTCGAGATTGACGACTCGTACTCTGCCAGACATAATCTATCTTTCGTACCGAGGGCTCTGTGTCACTTTACTTCGTTGCCTTCCCGAATGGGGAAGGCGCGAGGCGTCGTTTTGAAGCGTATCGAATCAGCAGGATCTGAATGACACGAAAGTAACCTACACAAAATTACGCCGCCGTTAGATGATGTCCTTTCCGGCGAACCCATCCCGGAAAGACGAACATGCCACAGAAGTTATTGGACGTTCTTATGTTAGGCCGTTGCTCCCACGAATTCTCCTGGCCGCGGCGTGGCGCCGATGGCCATTTCTATCAGGTTTGCCTCCTATGCGCCGTCGAATACAGTTATGACTGGGCGACCATGCGGCGAACGGAGCGCCTCGATCACAGCCAGTCCAGCAGCGAGACGGAGACCACCAGCACGCGCCGCAGCCGTACGCGGGCGCGCAAACCTACGTGGGTTCCTCGAGCCCGGAGGCTGAAGCTCGACACGCCTGTGCGCTATCGGGTGAAGAACCTCGGAAGCTGGTATGAAGGTACGATCGCTAACCTCAGCCAGTCCGGCGTGCTTTTGCAAGGACCACAACGGTTTCCCGATAACACATTGGTGGAGATGGTTTTCGAGATGCCGGAAGAGATCTCTGGGCAAAAAAACAGTACCGTGCTTTGCCAGGGACGCATTACTCGTACCAAAGACATGCAAGAGAAAAAAGACAAGCAAGAAGAAGCCCGGAGCACAAGGCTTGCAGCCAGCATCCTCGATTACAAATTTCTGCACCAGAGTTAGCCCGTTTTAGCGGAAGATCCGGGCTAGCACGGCCCAACGATTTCTCAAAGGTGCGACAAATTCTTTGCTGCAACAATTTTACAAACCCTTGATGACGAAGAGGTTTCCAGAAATAATTTTCAACAGAACTTAACCTCTTCGTGCATCTAAACTATTTACATCAGACTTACATCAGCAGGAGTGACGTTATGAAGTCGAGGCTTTCTCTCTACCTCATTGGGACGGTTTTGCTCAGTGTTCTGGTGGCCTCTGTCGGCTGCGGCAAGGCCCCGACGGACACCCAGATTGCCACGGATATCCAGAACAAACTGAACGCCGATTCCGGTCTTCAGGGCAAGCAACTGATCGTGCAGGCCGATAAGGGAAGCGTGACGCTTTCCGGCCAGGTGGATACGGACGCTCAGCGCGACGCGGCCGCTCGCTATGCGTCGAGCGAACCGGGAGTGAAGCAAGTCGTAAACAACTTGCAAGTTGCGCCGCCGCCTCCGATTGCGGCCCAAGCTCCTCCGCCGCCGCCCGCACCGGCTCCCGCGGTAAAGCACCGCCGCAAGGTGACCAAACCTCAGGATGATTCCTCCAAGGCTCCAGTCGAGGCCGCGCAAGCGCCTCCGCCACCGCCAGCTCCCGCGCCTGCACCAGTCGCCCCGGCTCCGCCACCGCCTCCACCGCCGCCGCAGAAGGTTACAATTCCTTCGGGTACAGTTTTCGCCGTAAGGTTGGTGGATGCGGTTGACTCGGAAACTGCGACTCAGGGGCAGACCTTCCACGCCACGCTGAACTCAGCGCTTGCTGTGGATGGCGCCACCGCGATTCCCGCTGGCTACAACGTGGAAGGCCACGTCGTGACGGTACAAAGCGCCGGAAAGTTCGCCGGACAATCCTTGCTGGTGCTTCAACTGGATCGCATTGTAGCCTCTGGAAGCACCTACAGCATTCAGACAGATCAGTACAAAAAGCAAGGCAGCTCGCGCGGCAAGAACACGGCGGAGAAGGTGGGGGGTGGTGCTGGAATCGGCGCCATCATTGGCGCTCTCGCCGGTGGCGGCAAAGGAGCTGCCATTGGCGCGGTCGCCGGAGGCGGCTTAGGCGCTGGGGCGCAAGCCGTTACCCATAGTCAGCAAATTAAATTGCCCTCGGAAACCGTGCTGAACTTCACTCTGCAGGCGCCTTTGACCGTGATTCCAACCACTCAAGGGCCCAACGCGGGGCGTCCGACTTTGAGCTCGCAACAACAGTAAGTCAAGTCGCAAGCGGAATAAAGCAACGGCGTGGAGAATCTCAACGGAAAAATATCCGCGCCGATTACTTTCTTGTTGCTCTCTTACCTGCAAATTGCACGACTGCCATTACCCTGCTAGATTGGTTCCGTACCGGCGCATTTGTTTTTGGACGGTCGAGGCTTGCGCACACCTCGCTATCCTTGCGCTGGTTCGTCTTTCGTTCCCATGTCTCCGTCCCACATTGCGCAATCAAACTCTGGCAGGAAGTGGCGTCAGTGGACCTTGCGGTACACGCTTGCGCTGGCCGCCACAGCCGTTGCCCTCGGCATCTGGTTTTTGTGGCCGTTCATGCGCCAGGATCCATTTGCCATCTTCATCGCCGCGGTCATCGTTAGCGCCCGGTTTGCAGGCTTCGGACCAGCGTTGCTGTGTACCGCCGCATCCGGTCTCGCAATCGACTACTTTGCCTTTGAGCCCCGCTTCAGTTTTGCTCTTTCGGCCAATGACTACGGCCGCCTGGTGGTATTTATCGCGGTCTCGATTCTGACCGCTGGCCTGGCCCGCCAGCGCTCTCGCGCGCAGACACGTGCCGAACAAGCTCGGCGGCAGATGGCCGCCATGGTCGAATCCTCGGACGATGCCATCCTTACCGGAGATGTAAATGGGATCATCACGAGTTGGAATCCTGGTGCGGAACGGCTCTACGGGTACACTGCCGCCGAGGCGATCGGCATGCCGGTGGATGTCCTGGGCCCGCCGGAGCGGCCCGACGAGGTGCCCGGCATCACCAGAAAAGTAATGCAGGGCGAGCCCATCCAGCACCACGCCTCCGAGCGCATTCGCAAAGACGGCACGCGGATCACGGTGGACATTTCGCTTTCGCCGATTCGCAACGAGCGCGGAGGGGTGATTGGCGCCTCCAGCATCGCGCACGATATCAGTGCGCAACGGCGTTCGGAAGAAGCGCTGCGCCGTAATGAAAAGCTAGCCACTGCGGGACGTCTCGCCGCTGCCGTCGCTCACGAAATCAATAACCCTCTCGAAGCTGTCATCAATCTGATCTACCTCGCCCGCCACCGTCCCGCCAGCCAGGATCAATATTTGGAGATGGCGGAGAAAGAAGTGCTTCGTATCGCAGCCATCGCGCAGCAGATGCTGGGTTTCGTTCGCGAAAGTTCATCGCCATCGCCCCTGAATGTGTCGGCCACGCTCGACGACGTTCTGCAGCTTTATCTGCGTCAGTTGAACGACAAGCACATCCAGGTCGAGAAAAAGTACGATGACGCGGTCGAAATTCGCGGCTTTGCGGGCGAACTCCGGCAGCTCTTTTCCAACCTCATTCTCAACGCCCTAGATGCCCTCGACCAGGGCGGCCGATTAACTCTGCGCGTGGCTCGGGGCCGCGACTGGTCTAGTGGAAACGGCAGGTCGCAGGTGACCGGAGCGCGCGTCACCATTGCCGATAACGGCAGCGGCATCCAGCACAGCGATCTGGCTCGCATCTTCGAGCCTTTTTATTCCACTAAGGGTGACTCTGGAACCGGCCTGGGACTCTGGCTTTCGCACGGCATCGTGCAGAAGCATGAAGGAACGATTCGTGTTCACAGCCGCACGACTGCAGGCTCCAGCGGCACGGTGTTTTCGATTTTTCTGCCCGACAGCGCCGGGAGAGTCCAGGACGACGTCGGCGTAAACGCGTCCCCGGAATGGATTCGAGGCTAGCCGCCCTGATTGCCGCGCTCCCTTTGTTATAATCCTGCAGTTTCAACCATCCTCGGGCCCAGTCTGCGATCCATCCGGAGAAAACTATGCGCGCGAATCGAGATCGTATTTCTTTCTTCGCCACCTTCGTCATTGCAGGCGTTCTCGTCCTTACTCAACTTGCGTCCGCGCAGAACCCGACCCCGTTCCGCATTAGCGACAAGGATCTCGAAACGCTGATGAACAATCTCGAGGACGATGCCAAGTCTTTTCGTCCACGCTTCGATTCGGCAATTCAAAAGAGCACAATCTGCAAAACCAGTCAGGCGAAGGACGCCAAGAACCTGGCTTCTTTTTTTCAGAAACGGACCGCGGCGTTACTGAACGATTTCAAAAAGACCAAGAAGGGGGACGCAGTTCCCAACGTACTGAGCAGCGCCAGCCAGATTGAAAAGCTGGTACACGATCTGAACCTGGATGCACAAAGCATTGGTTGGGACAAAGTTCGAGCCGACCTTAGGCAAATATCGAGCGCCTTCGGCATGACCATGCCTACCGCTGCGGACGCGGAACAGTCTAATTCGGTTCCGTGCTTGGAGGCGGTGGGGGCGGAACGCGCCAAGAAACTGGTGGATGAATGCATACTGGTTTCGCCGGCGACCCATCCGCCCTGCAACGGCCAGAATTCGTGCAGCCTGATCGTCGATGAGATCAAGCGGGGTTGCGGGTTGCTGCAGCAGAACATTCCGACGTTTTGCGCCGAGTACAAATAGGCAAAGCCGCCCGGGGCAGATTGCTCTGTTCGCGGCTCCGGGGTAAACTGCCTTAGACTTCCAGACATGAAGAGTATCGTTCGTTTTGCACTGGTGCTGGCTCTGAGTTTTCTGAACGGCTGCGGCAGCGGCCAAACGCCCCTGCCCTCGTTGACCGGAACATGGGTGTTCACGCTGACGCCGGCCAGTTCCCCCTCGAATGTTATTCAGGCAACGGCTTCGCTGACGCAACTCAACAATAATGTGCTGCTAGGACAGGTCACGTTAAAGGGAAGCGGCACGTCCTGCGGCACGATGGCGGAGATGACGGGGACGCTTAGCGGCAATAGTTTGATTCTGCATCTCACGCAATCACCGAGCGAGCTGATCTTGAAGGGCACAGCGACAACTGCTCTCACGGTCAACGCGTCGGGAACGTATACAGCATCTAGCGGACAATGCCTTCAGGATGGTGGCACGGGAACCTGGACGGGGTTTCTCTCGTCGGGTAGCGCTCAGCTTCCGTGAAAAGCCCCATTGAATTGTCGAACCCGGGCGGAAGTTGATCCTCATGCGCCGTGGGGATCATCCGGGAAGAACGGCTTCTCTCCTGCGTTGAGATCACCCAGATTCCAGATGGCACCAAACAGCAACGGCAGGCTTAGCAGCCTGCCGTCTTTAGATGCAAAATTGCTGACGCTATTTTTTCGCGATTGCGTTCAAGCGCGCATTCAATCGCGACTTGTAGCGCGACGCCGTGTTTTCGTGCAGCACGCCTTTCTGAACCGCCTTATCGAGGGCAGAGACGGTTTGCCGGAAAACCTGATCGGCTGCCTGCTGGTCGCCTTTGGCGAGCGACTCGCGCAAGTCGCGCAGTGTGCTGCGGAGGCGGGAAGTGTTGGCGCGGTTGCGCGCTGTGCGTTTCTCAGTCTGACGGGCGCGTTTCAACGCCGAAAAATGATTGGCCATGTATTCTCGTTACCTTCGTTTCTAATGAGATTCTCTTAGGTGGAGACGTGCTGCCACTGCCGAATAAACTATTTTACGGCAGCAACTTGCGACTGGTCAAACCATTGGCGGATGCGCTCGGCACGCTAAGAGTCCTGATCGATTCTTCCGCACCCATCGTGGTGATGGAGACCGTGGAAGAGGTACGCGCCGTGCGCTTGGTACGAACTCAGGGACTGGGCACGGGCGCGTGCGGTTCCGGCTTCGCTGGCCGATGTAAAGGGCGAAGGCGCGTAAACATCGTGTATCGCTTTACCGTTGTTTTCGCTGCCATTGACTCCCATCCGATCCCCGGCGTACCCTTAACTCAATGGTAGTGGCTTGCACCTCGGGAGCGAGCATTCCGGCTGGTTCCACCTGCAGAGAGAAGAATTTTGTTGTCGCAAAAGCCGGCACGGGTGTGCCTGTGTGGCAGCAATGCCATCTAATCGCTATAGCGGCAAACCAAGCATAGCCGTCGACGGAGGGATACGCCAAAGCTGAATGAAGAAGAGCATCGAGATTACTCCTCACATTGAAACCCTGTTCGGTACCAGGGATGAAAACCTGCATGTGTTGGAAGACGGTCTGAACATCGACATCGACCTGCGATCCAACTCAATCGAACTCGAAGGGGCAGCCCGCGACGTTGCCCGGGCTGAGCAAGTCTTTGCCGACTACAACCACCTGCAACGCTCCGGACACGCCTTTAATAACGGCGATTTGAACAGCATGCTGCGCGTCCTTATGGCGGACCCAAAGGCTACCCTGCGCGGCTTGGCGGAAGCTGGGCGCCAGCGCTCGTTCGGACGGCGCACCGTTCAGCCCAAGAGCTTGAATCAGAAACGATACGTCGAAGCCATCGAGAGTCATGACATGGTATTCGGTATCGGTCCCGCAGGAACGGGAAAAACCTACCTCGCTGTGGCGATGGCAATTTCGGCGCTGCTCGCCAAAAGAGTGAATCGGATTATTCTGGCGCGTCCGGCGGTCGAGGCGGGCGAGCGCCTAGGATTCCTTCCGGGGACCTTGCAGGACAAGATCGATCCCTACCTTCGTCCGCTTTACGACGCGCTTTACGACATGCTTGATCCCGAAAAAGTAGATCGCTATCTGGAAAAGAATGTCATTGAAATCGCGCCCATTGCGTTCATGCGCGGACGCACGTTAAATGACTCATTCGTCATTCTGGATGAAGCGCAGAACACAACCTCGGAGCAGATGAAGATGTTTGTGACTCGCCTGGGATTTAACTCCAAGGCGGTGATCACCGGCGATGTAACCCAGATCGACCTGCCCAATGCCCGCCGCAGCGGGTTGCTCGAGGCGGTCGATATTCTGAAGCGCGTCGAAGGATTGACGTTCGTTTATTTCGACGAAGGCGATGTGGTGCGGCATCATTTGGTGCAGCGCATCATTCGGGCTTACGATGAGCACAAGAACAAACTAGCGGAACAGCAATTGTCTCTGCTTGAGCCGAGAAGCAATGCGAACGGCAAGACCAATGGGGCGGACAATGCGCCTCTGCAAAAGAATGTTACGATGTCTGCGGAAGCGGACGCCAAAGAATAAAACGGGAGCGATTGGCTGGGAGGGCTGCGGTTTATGGCCCTCCTGTTTATTTGGGCGAGTTCGTATGGAGACGGTTTGGTTATCATTCAAGAAAGAGTGGCTGGTTTGAGCGAGGCGGCGCTGGCGAAGTTCGTGGCGCGCGCACGGCGAGCGGCCGGGCTTCGCGGGTCCGTCAGCGTGCTGGTGACGAGCAGCCGCGAGTTGCAGGGACTGAACCGTCGTTTTCGCGGGAAGAACAAACCCACGGATGTGCTATCGTTTCCCGCGATGCCCGGGTTGATGCGGGGATTTGCCGGCGATGTAGCCATTTCGGCGCAAATTGCGGCCCGTAATGCACGTCGACTTGGGCATACAACTGCCGACGAAATCCGGATTCTTATTTTGCATGCGGTGCTGCACCTCGCCGGCTACGATCACGAACAAGATCATGGCCAGATGGAGCGCAAGGAGCAAGGATTGCGGAAGTCGCTCGGATTGCCCGTCGGTTTGATTGAAAGAGGACGGCAAGGCCGCGAGAAAAACTCTCGCGCCACGCGGGCATCGACATGAACTTTGTGATCGCCATCGTGCTGCTGATGTTGCTTGGGCTGCTGACCCTGGTCTCTTACGTGGATCGTCTCTACACCGAGATCGGAAAATTCCTTTCCCGCGAGTTCCAGGACAATATCGACGCATTCGAGCACGACATCGAGCCCCGGCTGCATGTGAGCCGCGCCCGCGCTGCGCTGTCGATGGCGGTGTTGACGCAAATGACCATGGCCGCAATTGCCATGTTGGTAGGTTTCACCGTATTCCGAGACCGGGCCTGGAGCATTTACGAGATTCTGCAGGCTACGCTGACTTTGATTCTGACCGTCGTCGTTTGTAACCGATTTTTGCCTTTTGTTTTTTTCTCGCGGACGAAAGGGCAATGGTTGATCCCTTGGACGCCTTTTTTGCGCATCCTGATCTACCTGGTTTTGCCCGTGACCCTGGTGTTGGGCTTCTTACAGTCGGTCGCAGCACTGACCAAAGGGCACTCCGATGAACAGCCTGAAACCCAGGCGGAAGCCGTGGATGCGCTGATCGAAGCAGGTCAGGAGGAAGGAATCCTGGATGAAAGCAACCGCGACATGATCCAGTCGGTGGTGGAATTCGGCGAGAAGACGGTGCGCGAGGCCATGAAGCCGCGGCCGGAAATTGTAGCCGTCCCCACCAATACCACCGTCGAACAGTTCATTGAGTTGCTGCGCACAAAACCCTTCTCTCGGGTGCCAGTTTTCGAAGGCACGATTCACCACATCAAAGGGATCGTCTACGCGCAGGACGTACTGCAAGTGCCGGACACCGAGGCACACACGCGGACCGTGGACACGCTCATGCGCAAGGATGTGTATTTTGTGCCCGAAAGCAAGCTGGGAAGCGAGTTGCTGCGCGAGATGCAAAAAAACAATATCCGCATGGCCATCGTGGTTGACGAGTACGGCGGAGTGGCGGGACTGGTTACGATCGAGGATCTGGTTGAAGAAATCGTCGGTGAAATTGCAGACGAACACGAGACGGCCGAAGTGGTGCGCGAAAGCGATCACTCTTACATTGTTCCCGGAAACATGGATGTCGACCGGTTGGATCAATTGCTGGGTACGCGTCCCGAGGGCAAAGAGTCGGCCACGGTGGCGGGATTAGTGAGTGAATTAGCAGGCCGCATTCCGCAAAAGGGCGAAGTGATCGAAGAAGACGGCCTGCGCTTCGAAGTGCTAGAGTCAACCGAGCGGCGAGTGCAACGAGTTCGGATTTCACTGGCGGAGCCGAAACAGATGCGGTTGATATAGGATTGAGCAATTGGGTAATTTGAAATTGGGCAATTGACAGGCCTTCCAATTGCGAACCTTCCAAATTACTCAATTACCAAATCACCGAATTTCTCAATTCTTATGTCCTTTCACTCCGGATTCGTTTGCATTCTTGGCCGCCCCAACGCCGGCAAGTCTACCCTGCTGAACGCTCTTGTGGGGGAGCGATTGGCCATCGTCAGCCCCAAGCCCCAAACCACCCGCAACCGCATCCTGGGAATTGTCCAAATTGCCAAGCGCAAGAAAGCGCCGGCGGGCCAGATCGTCCTCATCGATACGCCGGGCGTACACAAGCCGGACACTTCGCTTGGCCGCAAGATGATGTCCGAAGTACGCGAGGCGCTCGAAGGCTGCGACCTGCTTCTTTTGATTGTCGATGTAACCCGCAAGTTTGGCGGGGCCGACGAATTTGTGCTCGAGATGGCAAAGAAATCTGGCACGCCGGTTTTCCTGCTGCTCAACAAGATTGATTTGTTGCGGAATCAGAAAGACAAGCTCTTACCCATCATCGATGAATACCGCAAGCTTCACGCCTTCAAGGAAATCCTTCCAATTTCGGCGCGCAAGCCCGAGGGGTTAGACCTCTTGATAGATAAGATAGTCAGCAACTTGCCCGAGGGGCCGCGCTATTTTCCGGAGGATCAAGTAACCGACCAGCCTATGCGCTTCATGGTTGCTGAGGTCATCCGGGAACAGGTCCTGGTGGAGACGAGCGAAGAAGTTCCGTATGCGACGACGGTGCTGGTCGAACAGTTCGAGGAAGGCCCAAAACTCACGCGAATTGCGGCGGCGATCTATTGTGAGCGCGAAGGCCAGAAAAGAATTCTGATCGGCAAGCAGGCACAGATGTTGAAAAAAATCGGCACCGCCGCCCGCCTGCAAATCGAAAAGATGGTCGGCACTCGCGTGTTTCTCGAGCTTTTCGTGAAAGTAAGCCCAGACTGGCGCGAATCGCACACGTTCATCGAAGAATTAGACTGGCGCCGGCAACTGGAGTTGTTGACCCATGTCGAAAAAGCTTGAAAGCGTGAGTGTCATTGTGGTTTCATGCGATTATTTTTGCCGTTGCTGGACCGGCACCTCATCCGTAGAATCGTCAGAGGTCCGCTACTGACCATCGGGAACGACCCTCATTGATGTCCACTAATTCCGAACCGACTTTCGATTTCCTAGCGGACCAGTTGCTTTTCAAGCTCCAAGTTACATTGTCTGCCGATAAAGCAGCCGTGGATTCGGTGGTGCAGCGAATCATGGAATGCATTCGAGCGAAAGATTGTGCCAACGGCAAGGAAATGGAGATCGAACTGGCACTTTCAGAGGCACTGGCCAATGCCGTGGTGCACGGAGCTAAGTCCGACGCTTCGAAGATCGTCGAATGCGATATTGCCTGCGACAAAAACCGGAGCCTGCTGATCGTGGTTCGCGATCCGGGAGATGGCTTCGATCCCGCCGCCATCCCCAGTCCGGTGGTTGGTGAGAACCTCTTTTCCGGCCACGGTCGTGGCGTTTATCTGATTACTCAACTCATGGACCAGGTGAAGTTCCTGAAGAACGGCACTGAGATCCACATGATCAAGCGGTAGAAGCTTTCAACATAAGACGACGAAGAACATGCTTCAGTTTTGCGGTCCGGCTTTCCTCGCGACCTCTGCGATTTGAGATTTTGTGTTTGCCGACTGTTCGTCAAAAGCTTAAAACGCGGAGACCGCCGAGAACAGCCGCAGAGATTGCAATTCACTTTGAGGAAGCTCCCGTTTGCAGAAAACTCGAAACTCACTTCGTCGACTCTTTGAATCGCGCATACAGTGCTCCTGATCCCTGGTTAAGGACAGAATCTACGCAAACAATGAATCCACAAAATCCTTGGCGTTGAAGGGCAACAAATCCCCAGCTTTTTCGCCGACGCCGACGTAGCGCACCGGCAGACCTAGCTCACGAGAAATGGCAACCACCACACCGCCCTTTGCTGTGCCGTCGAGTTTGGTGAGCACGATTCCGGTTACACCCGCGGCATCCGTGAACTGGCGCGCCTGTTGCAGGCCGTTCTGGCCGGTAGTGGCGTCCATCACCAGCAGCGTTTCGTGGGGCGCGCCGGGAATAATCCGTCGCGCGGTGCGCCGCATCTTGTCCAGTTCCGCCATGAGGTTGGTCTTGGTGTGAAGACGCCCGGCCGTGTCGACGATGACGTAATCGCTGTGGCGCGCGGAAGCGGCTTGCAGAGCGTCGTAGAGCACGGCCGCGGGATCGCCGCCGGCCTTCGTCCGGATGACTTCGGTTCCGGTGCGCTCGCCCCAGATTTCCAGTTGCTCAATCGCAGCGGCACGAAAGGTGTCGGCTGCGCACAGCAACACAGTTTTGCCTTGCGAACGAAAAACCTGCGAGAGCTTGCCGATGGTCGTGGTTTTCCCCGTGCCATTCACGCCGACCACGAGGATGACCTCAGGTATGCCGTCGACTTTCTTGACGGGGCTCGTGTTGGCCGCATCGAGAATCTCGAGCAGTTCGTCTTTCAACAGGCGTTTGAGTTCGTCGGCGTTCTTAATCTGTTTTCGGTCGGCCTTCTCGCGAAGTTTGTCCAGCACTTCGCGGGTCGTGGTGTTGCCCAGGTCGGCGCCAATGAGGGTGGCTTCCAGGTCGTCCAGCGTCGCACGGTCGATTTCCTTGTTGAAGGAAACCACTTCTTCGATGCGCTGACTGAGATTTTCGCGGGTACGCGTGACCGCCTCTTTCATGCGGTCGAAGAGGCCCGGTTTCTGCTGCTCGTCCAGGCTGCCAAAAAGGGTTTGAATCATAACGTTGGAAAATAATGTCCTGAGAGTCAATTATAGCGGCAGGTGGTGACTTCGACGTGAAGGCTGGGTTGTCGCGAAGCGTTTAGAGACCAGGATTATGCAAACGCCGATGTTTAAACCGGCGCTTCCGAGACGGTCGGAATTGGAGTCGCAGGCTTCGCCGCCGGTGGCACAGGAGACGGGACCGAGATCGCGGGCACGGTCGGGCGCGTGATGCGAATGTCGCCGCGGTAGTAAATCGCGGTTATGGCCGAAGCCGCGGTGGGATCGAGGCGCTTCCCGGAGAGATTGTGGATGATCTTCAACGCATCTACGGGGTCGTGTGCCTGCTGATAGGGACGATTAGTCGTGAGCGCGTCGAAGGTATCGGCGACCGCAATGATGCGCGGCAGCAGAGGGATCTGGTCTCCCTTCAAGCCATGCGGGTAGCCGCGGCCATCAAGCGATTCATGGTGCAACTCGATTCCCGGAATCATTTCTTTCAACTGCGCCACGGGGCGCAGAATGTTCGCGCCTTTTGTGGTGTGCGTTTTCATGATTTCGAATTCTTCCGGAGTGAGTGCACCCGGCTTCTTCAGGATACGATCCTCGATCCCAATTTTGCCGACATCGTGCAGTTGAGCGGAGATGCGCACGGTTTCTATGAACTCTTCCGACACGCCCATTTCTTTGGCAATCATCATGGAATAGCGGGTGACGCGGTCGGAATGGCCACGCGTGTAAGGGTCTTTTTCGTCGACTGCGCCGGCGAGCATTTGAATCGAGCCCATGAACAAGTCGCGGTTCTCGGTTGCGGCGCGTTTGAGGTCGAGCACAAAGTGCTCAAGCTCCTCCGACATGACGTTGAAAGTGTCAGCCAGTTCACCGATTTCGGTGCGACTCTTGACGTGCACGCGCTGCGAGAAATCCCCACCCGCAATGGCTCGACTGAAATGAGTGAGGACTTGCAGCGGATTCGTAATCCGGCGGGCGGCGAAAATACTGATGCCCACGCTAAGGGCGATAGCCATCATCGCCAAAGTGCGAGCGTTGCGCTGCATCTCATACACGCCGCGGTAGGCCTCGGCGCGCGGCTTTTGCACCACCACGGCCCAGTCCAGGTTGGTTACGGGACTGTAGGTGCCCAGCATTCTAATATTCGTATTCCCACTACGTACGTTGAATTCTCTGGTCGCAGCCACCATCTGCACTTTGGTGCCCGCCTCGACAAAATTCCGCACGATTTCCAGGTTGGACATATCCTGACCAGTGGCGTAGTCGGATGTGGCGCCGGCGACCAGGCGCCCTTGGCTATCGACCACGTACGGGGTGAGGCCGCCCCGGTTGACCTCCTGCAGGCGGCGTATCAGAAATTGCAAATCCACAACCGAACCGATCATTCCCAGGAAACTACCAGCGTACGTGACCGGAGTGCTGACCAGCATGACAGTGCGGGCAGATTTCCCAGTGCCGACCACCAACGCTTCGCTGTTGTAGATTCGGCCTTCACGGGCAGCAGCATAAGCTCGCTCCAGTTCGCGCTGCAGGAAAGCGTCGGGGGCGATGCGTCCGGCGGAGATTCCTTTGGCTTCGGAATTCAACAGCGTGGCATACGCCAGGTCCTCGGACGAGGAAACAAAATTCTCCAGCAGCGCACGCAACTCGGGCGCTTCCACATGCTCGGAAGTGATGTCCCCGCCACTGGCGACCTGAAGTGCGGAGGCCAAGTTCGCCTGCATCATGCGGAGGGATTCCTGGTGCTGCGAAATGTCATCCGCGAGCGAGCGGGTGACCGTATTCTGCAGAAGCCTTTCGTTGGTGATCAGGCGGTCGCGGTTGATGGATTCAACCTGCGCCGAGTAAAAATACATGGGAACGACGCTGATCAGTACGAGCACACTTAGGATGACGTACAGGATGGGCAGGCGAGATGGCGTCGGTAAATTCAGCGACAAGTGACCCCTGCGCTCGGTTTCTGAAGCGGTCGAAAGTCTAACGCTTACTGTTAAAGTGTAGCCTGATATCGCAGTCCAGAATCGTTACGAAGGTACCCCGAAAAGCGGTGCCCTTCGGGTGGTTTGCCAGATTCTGAGGATTTCCTTTTCACCCGAAATTCCTCGCGCTAAGTGGTTGAGGGATGATGATATGACTTGCGTTCCGCGGCTACCAGAATGACCGGTCCTATCTCGCCGAATCTGAATCACGTTTCACAGAGAATTAACGTCTTCGTAACACTTCGCCGATCTTGTGCGAGCCATACTTATCCTCCCCAGGAGGTTTTGTATGAGAACGAAAATGTTAGTAATGGTTCTTGGTATGCTCACTCTGGCGTCGTCAACGCACGCTATCGCTCAAACCAATGGTGTGGGTTCAAAGAAAATCAAACATGTTTTGCTCTTGAGCATTGACGGAATGCACGCGGTTGATTTTTATAACTGCGCGAACGGAATTGCCGGTGTGAACGGCGGTGAGCCCTATTGCCCGAATATGGCGTCGCTCAGCTCGACCGCAATTAACTATGTAAGCGCCATCTCGTCAAAACCCTCAGACTCTTTCCCTGGAATGACGGCGCTAGCGTCCGGCGGCACGCCCAAGAGCACGGGAATATACTACGACGTCGCATATGATAGGTCGCTCGAACGCGCCAGAAAAGAAGACGGGCACCGGCTTAGGAGCGGGGCCGTGCACGCCCTATGGAACGCCAACTGGAACCACCACGGACAACGATCAGGGCAATGAATTCGACGATACCAAGCTGAACGGTGGTGCACCCGGCGCGGGTCTGACCGAGGGCGGCATCGCCTCCCTCGACCCGAAGCGGCTGGAGCGCGACCCGCAGAAGGGTTGCGCGCCCGTGTTTCCCTGGGATTTCATCCGCACCAACACAGTCTTTGGCGTGGTTCATGCAGCCGGCGGGTACACAGCATGGATCGACAAGCACGCCTCGTACTCGTTTGTAGGGGGGCCTGGCGGCAAAGGCCTGGATGACTACTATTCGCCGGAAGTCGACTCCAACGTGGTTCCGTTGCCTCATATAGAGACCTTGAATGGCATCCCGTGCGACCCCGTCCGAGACAAAACCAACCTCTCAGGGTGGAATAGCAGCTTCGCCAACATCCAGTGTTATGACGCAATTAAGGTCTATGGGCTGCTGAACGAAATCGCTGGCAAGACTCACGACGGAAAGACGGCGGTCGTTCCTGCGGTATTTGGCATGAACTTCCAGTCGATTTACGTCGGGCAATCTGTTAACGAGGCGAGCGTGGCTGTGGGTGGTTACAAGAATGCAGCGGCGGAGCCTAGCGCAGAATTGCTGGATGAAATCGAGTATGTCGACATTGCCATCGGCGAGATCGTCCACGCACTGAAGCAAGCTGGCATCTATGATGACACGCTGCTTGTCATCACCGCCAAGCACGGGGAGTCGCCAATTGACCCTACTCGCTATGTCGCAGATGGCACGGACACGCCCGCGACGTTGTTGGGGAAACTCATTCCATGGTCGGAGTCACCGCTCAACACGCACGGCATTGGCGCGACCGAGGACGATGTCTCGGTGCTGTGGCTGAAGAAAGGCGTGAACGTAGACGTCGCTGTGGATATTCTCGAGAATGATGCTACCGAGATCGGCATGGGTGAGATTCTCTACGGGCCGACGCTGGCCCTCAACTACAACCAAGGCGGAGACGGGCCCGCTGACGACCCGCGCTCGCCTGACATTATCGTGACGCCAAACATCGGCGTGACGTATTCCGGCAGCACATCGATGATAGGAGATCACGGTGGGTTCGGACATGACGATACCAACGTCGTTCTGCTGGTAGCGAATCCGAGCTTTAAGGGACAGACAGTATCCAATGCAACCACAACCACTCAAGTTGCGCCGACGATGCTCCAGGCGTTGGGTCTGAATCCAGGTTTGCTCGACGCCGTAAGGATTGAAGGCACGGCGGTTCTGCCTGAGGTCGCACAGCAGCTCGCAAAGTAGGGCAGTCGTTGGCGAATGCCGCATGTGTCAGCGCGCATTCGATCTGGATTGTAAATGCGACTATCGCCTCTGACGTACTAAAGGGACGATCAAAATATGGGAGGGCGCGGTTTCGACGCCGCGCTTTCCCCTTTTTTCGCGCCCCTCTTTTTGTGCACCAATGGCTGGTGAAAAATCGTCGTTGCACTCCGTCGACCTTAGGTCTCTGGTTGGTCGGCTCGTTTAGATGTACTTTCCAGGGCGACTTCCTAGCTTCTCAACTACCCTGACAATCCTCGCGCGAGTGGCGGGGTGCATGAGCGGGGACGCTCGCGCCTACATTGGCGCTTCGCTTTTGGCGCTGCGGGTCATCAAGTCGTGCATGGCATCGCGAGGTGCTTTGCCGCGGTGCAAAATTGCATCCATCTGTGCGGTGATCGGCATTTCAACACCGCGCGCGCGAGCTAGCTCCACGGCGGCGTGAGTGGTGAAGACTCCTTCGGCCACCATGCCGTGCATGGCGGCGATGACCTCCGAAAGCTTGCGTCCGCGGCCCAGCTCGACTCCCACACTGCGGTTGCGCGAAAGGCCGCCGGTACAGGTGAGGACGAGATCTCCTAAGCCCGCGAGTCCGGCCATCGTATCCTGGCGGCCGCCGCATGCGATGACTAAGCGGGTGATCTCGGCCAAGCCGCGCGTGACCAGGGCTGCGATCGAGTTGTGTCCGAGCTCAAGACCGTCGCAAACGCCGGCGGCAATCGCGATGATGTTCTTCAGCGCGCCGCCGAGCTCGACGCCAGTCACATCCGTGTTGGTGTAAACCCGGAAACGCGGATCACCGAACTCCCGCTGAATGATTTCCGCCAGTGCCGAGTCTCTTGATGCAATGGTGATCGCGGTGGGATCGCCGCGGGCTACTTCTTTCGCGAACGTGGGTCCGCTCAACGCGCCGACACGGGGCTGGAACCCTTCGTCGGCTCCGACCACAAGCGCGATCACTTCCGTCATGCGTAGCAGCGTGCCCTCTTCGAGACCCTTGGTAGCGCTCACAAATAACATGCCGGGTTTTAGAAATGGACGCATCTTCTGAAAGAGGGTGCGGCAGTGTTGCGAAGGCATGACGCTGACGACTATCTCGACGCCGTGAAGGGCTTCTTCAAGACTGCCAGTGACGGAAACGGACTCGGGAACGGTTCGTCCAGGAAGAAAAAGTTCATTGATCCGGCGCGATGAAATGGAATCGCGCACCTCCTTTTCGTGAGCCCACAGGCGTACGCGATGCGTGCCCTTCCGCCCCAAGACGATCGAAAGGCTCGTGCCCCAGGCGCCAGCACCCACAACCGCAATCTCGCTCATGTGCGTCTCCAATGAAAGCGGGACTCGGTGTGAGTGAGCAGACGGCGGATATTCTCGTGATGCTTGGCAACGATGAGAACGCAAGCCGGCACGATAAATGGAAGCACGCCGGAAGCACGGTCCGGCTCAAGAATCCACGCCAGGAACGGGAACAACGCCACGGTGAGAATCGAGGCAAGAGAAACGTAACGGAACGCTAAAAAGATCACGAGGAAGACAGCAAACATCACGAGAATGGTTTTAGGCGTGAGCAGCACAAAAGAACCCAATCCCGTGGCCACACCTTTGCCACCTCGAAATCGCAGCCACACCGGGAACATGTGGCCCACGATTGCGAAAAGTGCCGCCACGCCGAGTAGTGTCTTGTTGCCGGGGAAAATCGCGCGTGTAATGACAACCGCCGTGAGTCCTTTCAGTGCGTCGAGAACCAGGGTAAGTGCACCCAAACCTTTCGAAGTGCGAGACACGTTGGTTGCGCCAATGTTTCCACTGCCGGTTTGACGAATGTCCTGTCCGCGAAATGCGCGTACGAGGATGTACCCGAACGGGATGGAACCCAGGAGGTAGCTATATGCGGCTGCGAGAACGAAATCGGCCATTTGTATTTCTTCTGTTGGCGAGCGCGATGCCCTCGCGGCCGCCGGCAGGGCGCCACATGAGCGCTACTCTAGGGCAAAGCTTGCGATCTTTGTGTAGCGCGAACCTCCCGGCGAGAGCTGGCTCTGGTACAGAAAAAACTCGTGGGCCGCCATAGTACCAAAATCGGGAGCGGGCAGAACCGCCAATTTCTCCTGTAAGCGCTGAAAGTTTTTGTTTGGAGCATCGTCCTTACGGTGACTGGGTGCGCCCGAGCGTCCGCCGCCGCGCGCCAGCGTAAGGTGAGGAGTGAATGCATGATCTTCTTTCGGAATTCCGAGAGTAGAAGTGGCCTCATCGACGGCTTTCGCTAGAAATGGGAGTGGCGGTCCGGATTCGATTCCGATCCAAAAGACGCGGGCAGCTTTTGCGGTGGGGAAAAAGCCGCAGCCACGAAATGAAATCTCGATGGATTCGGCTCGGATGCTGGAGAGCGCACGCTTGATTTCTTCCACTGTTTCTATCGGCTTCTCGCCTATGAATTTCAGCGTAACATGCAACGATTCGGGACGGACCCAGCGGGCGTCCGGCGCGAACCCGCTCACACCTTCCATGAAGCGCTGAATGCGCTGGCGGATGGCATCGTCAATGTCGAGAGCAATGAAGATTCGCATTTGGCCCTTAGCAATTAGCATTTAGCCCCGCTAACATTGGCGCCCTCCGGTGAATTGGCTAAATGCCAAGTGCTAATTGCTGTTCTACATCAGCTTTCTTCTCACCATGTCCAGCGCCTGTTGGCTGGCAAAGCGTTTGATGCGCTTGCGATCTCCGGGAAACTTGCGTTCTGCGACTTCGGTTTCTCCTTCATTGGCCAAAGCATGAAAGACCAGACCTACCGGTTTCTCCGCAGTTCCGCCTGTCGGCCCGGCCACGCCGGTAATGCCCAAGCCTAAAGTTGCGCCCGTGCGGCGGCGAATTCCTTCCGCCAGAGCGGCAGCCACTTCGCGGCTGACTGCGCCATGTTTCTCGATCAGGCCGGCGGGGACGTCGGCAAACGCAGTCTTCAACTGATTCGAATAAACCACTGCGCCGCCTAGAAAGTATCGCGAACTTCCACTGACGGAAGTGATGCGCTCGGCCAACAAGCCGCCGGTGCAGGATTCCGCGACCGCGAGGGTTGCGTTGCGCATCTGCAAATAGTAGCCGACGATCTGTTCCATGGAATCGCCATTGTCGGAGAAGACGGAGTCGCCGAGTTCTTCTTCGATCTTCCCTACCAATTGATCCACTCGCGCCTGTGCAGCTTCGAGCGAAGCAGCGCGAGTCTTCAGATGCAATTGAATTTCGCCGGCTCCAGCCAGGATGGTCGTCTGCACATCCGTATAGAGCTTATAAATCGGCGCAACTCGCGCATCGCACTGCGACTCGCCCAGTCCGGTAATTTTCAATTCCCGAGTGGCGATGAATTGCGGTGGCAGTTTGGCGTGCAGGCGCGCCAGACACTGCTCCTCGAACAAAGCCTTCAATTCATGCGGCGGTCCGGGGAGCAGCATGATGATTCTTTCTCGGCCTTCATATTTGCCGCTCATCCACTGTCCGGGAGCGCTGCCGTTGGCGTTAGGTAGAACAGTTGCGCCGGTAATGACATCCGCCTGCTTGAGATTATTGGCCGCCATCTTCCAACCGCGGGCCGCGAAGCGTTGCTCGAGACTGGTGATAATCGCTGGGTCGCGGTGAAGTTCGAGTCCAAGCGCGTCGGCGACTGCTTCGCGCGTAAGGTCGTCTTCGGTAGGGCCAAGACCGCCCATGAAGATGATGATCTCGGCGCGCGATACGGCAAGACTGGCCGCTCCGGTCAGACGTTCACGGTCATCGCCGACAATGGTTTTGAAGATGACTTCAACGCCAAGCTGGTTGAGCTTCTCGGTCAGATAAAGCGAGTTCGTGTCCTGACGGAAAGGAGTCAACAACTCGGAGCCGATGGCGATGATCTCAGCGTTCACCAGTAAAAGTGTAAATGATTAGAAAGATCGGCCACAGAGTTTCACGGATTCGCGCGGATAGTTCTTAAAGCTGAATGCTGAGCTTGACTCAGGAAGGAAAATCCGCCAACGGCAATCCCTGAATATTCCAGGCGAGATGATGCACCGCGCTGTTGGTGGCTAGAACAACCGAGCGCCCCGGCGCAAAAGCAAGGCCGACCAGACCCGCTCCCGCAACCGCCAGCGAGGCCTCACCAGCGGGGGTAATCTTGACGATGCCGCGTTTGCCCGAGAGCGAAGCGGCCACGTACAGATTGCCTTCTGCATCGAAAGCGATGCCTTGCGGACGTCCCAGGCCACGAAAGAAGGTCGATACGTTGCCCTGAGGCGTGATCTTGTACACGCAATCGAAACTGGAAGTTGTTGGCCCGGTCACGAATAAGTCTCCGTGCGGGCCGAATGCCAAGTGGTAGGCGGAGACGCTGGGCTCGAGAGTGGCGAAGACGAAAATCTGCCGGTCAGAGCCGATCTTGAAAATCGTGCCGCTGCGATCGCCCACATATAGATTTTGCGCGCGATCGAAGGCAACGCCCGTGGCAATGCCCATGCCCTCGGCGTAGGAGGACATGGTCCCGTTCGGGGCGACGCGGTATACCGTTCCATCGTAACGCGATGAAACGTACATTTGCCCAGCCCGGTCAAAGGCGATGGAAGTTGCGTTCATCAGGTCCGCGAGGAACGGCTTGACATTGTAGTTGGTATCGATCTTGTAGATGGCGACCGGAACCTTCTGCCCACGGCTCCCTGAAAAACTTACATAGATATTGCCTTCTGCGTCGAGCGCGGGATTGGTGACCGGATGCAGATTCTCGGCAATGGGTACTGCAACTTTGATCTGGTGAGGATTGCTGGAATGACCGTTGGTCGAAACCACGATGGGTCCGGAGGACGCGCCTTGCGGCACGCGGGCCACCAGGAATTCGTCGGAACTGATGACCACCGCACCCTCGATTTCGCCAAAGCGCACTCGCGGCCGACGCAAATCCTGCGGACGCAAACCGTGGCCGGTAATTCGTACTTCGCCGCCCGGCAGCGCCGCAGCCGGAAACACGCCTTCAATGTGGGGTTTCCCGTTGACGTTCGTCTTGCCCAGCAAGCGGTCAGAAATTCCCATCGCCAACTTCCTTGCGGCGTGCGCCCGCCAAAAAACTATCGCGGCAAAAAACCGAAATGCAACGCCAGTTGCATGATCGCCAAAGCGTAAAGCCCCGCCGCGACGTCATCTAATACGATGCCGAATCCCTCCGCAAGGTGTTCAAGCTGACGCACCGGCGGAGGCTTCACGATATCGAATCCTCGGAAAAGTATAAAGCCCAGCAGCAGAGATTTCCACGAGACCGGTACCGCAATCAGAGTGATGAGTTGACCGGCCACTTCGTCGATGACCACAAACTGGGGGTCCTTTAAGCCAGTGGAGCGAGCCATATGTGTAGCCGCGGGGATACCGATGAGTATCGCTACAGCCGCCAGCAAAATCGCGGCTGTGGGCTGCCAATGTGGATTGATCCACCCGCTGGCCAGCCACCACAGAAAAACCGTGGCCGCCGAGCCCCAGCTCCCTGGCCCGGGATGGAGCAGGCCCGCGCCAAAGAAAGTAGCCACCAGCTTGGCCCAGAGTGGCGCACGACGGGACGACGGAGGCGGGGCAGTATTGGAGTCGGGTTTCTTGTCCGACTCAGTCTTCATCGGAATTGTCCGGCAGCGCGCTGTCTGATGTGTCCTGGAGCGGCGATGAAATCACATAGGCGCCGCTTGCCCACTTGCCCAGATCGATCAGGCGGCAGCGATCGCTGCAAAAGGGGAACTCTGCATCCCCGCTTTTCACTGGCTTCTTGCAAGTTGGGCACTTCAGCTTCAAAGTTCGCTTGCTGGCCATAGATCCTAGATTATCTTTGCGACCAGATCGTAGTCGTGGGCTTCGGTAATCTGGCAGCGGTAGAACTCGCCCGGCAGCGGCTGAAGCCCTTCGGGAACGTCGTTCACAAAGACTTTGCCGTCGATTTCAGGAGCATGCCTTGGCGTGCGTCCTTCAAGCAGAAGATCGCTTTCTTCGGACACTCCCTCGAGCAATAGGTCGAGTTCTCGTCCGACTAGCGCTTTCTTTTTCTTCTTGCTGATGGGCTTCTGAATCTGCATCAGGTGTTTGCGCCGCCGCTCGATTTCGCGGGCGGGGAGTTTGTCCTCTTGGGCATAAGCCTGTGCGCCTTCCTGATCGGAGTAGCCGAATGTGCCCATCCAATCGAATTCAGCCTGACGAACAAATTCGCAGAGTTCCTCGAATTCGCTTTCGGTTTCGCCGGGGAAGCCGACGATGAAGGACGTTCGCAAGGTGACGTCTGGAATCGTGCGCCGCATTTTCTCAATCGAACGTAAAAATACGTCGGCGCCTCCGCCGCGTTTCATGCGCTTCAGAACAGGAGCGGACGCGTGTTGCAGCGGCACATCGACATAGGCGCAAATCTTTTCGTGAGCGGCGATGGTTTCGAGCAGACAGCCTGTAATTTTGTTGGGATACGCGTAGAGGAAACGGATCCAGCGCAAGTCTTCGACGCCGGCTAATTTTTCGAGCAGGAGCGCGAGCCCGTCTTTCAAACCGAAATCCTCGCCATAGCAGGTCGTGTCTTGTCCGATGAGGGTGATCTCGCGCACCCCGGAGCGGGCCAGACGCTCGGCCTCAGCGATTACGGATTCAAATCGGCGGGAGCGGAATTTGCCGCGTAGCTGCGGAATAATGCAGAAGCTGCAAGGATGGTCGCAGCCCTCGGCAATTTTGATGTATGCGGTGTACTTCGGCGTGGCCAAGACGCGTGGCGTCGCTTCGTCGTAAAGATAGTTGGGCAGATCGGCGATCGCGCCGTCCCACGACTCGCGCGAAAATCGGCCTTGCGCTTCACGCGCATCGCCTTCAGGGCGAGAAGTCAAAATGTTAAACGGGGAAGGCTTGGCTGACGCAGGTGGAAACTCCCGCCGCTGCGAGAATCTTTTCCAGTTCGCCTGTTCCCACCACCGCATCGACTTCGGGAATATTCTTGCGGATGTCGTCGCGAAAGCGTTCGACCAGGCATCCGGCAACGACGAGTTTGCGGGCACGACCATCGGTCTTGTGGCGCGCCATCTCCAGGATGGTGTTCACCGATTCCTGCTGGGCACTGGCGATGAATGAACAGGTGTTGACCACGATCACGTCGGCATCTTCGGCGCGCGGAATCAGTTCGGCTCCGGCCTGGGCCAGCATGCCCATCATGACTTCGCTGTCTACGAGATTTTTGGGACAGCCCAGGCTGACAAAACCGACTTTGGGTCGTGAAACAGGCGAGAATCCTGTGTCTTCGGGCGCGTCCTCGATGGCTAAAGTGGACTTCTGAAGTGGCATGGAATCTCTCTATTCTAGCACTCAGGAGCGATCAGCCGCCCTGCGCGCACTCGCGGCGAATGACATTCTCGAAAAGCGCAACCCTGTGCAAGACGGGCGGAGACGCCCGTCCTCCATGGAATCGTGGTTGGAGCTTGGAAGGATTGCTAGAACGATAGAGAATAAAGCCGCAGGAGCGTGGCGTGAATCGACTGACCTGGTTTGGATTGTTCGCCGTCACGGCGATGCTGATGTGCTACGCCTTCGAGAATCGAAGCCGATGGTTCATCCTGGCGTTCGCCGGCTCATGCCTGTTGGGTTCGGTCTACGGATTTCTCCAGGGCGCGTGGCCCTTCGGAGTTGTCGAGGCGATTTGGTCAGTGGTTGCCGTGCGCCGCTGGTGGCTGGCAATAAACTCGCATTGACTCGCGCGGACGGCTGAGTTTAGCGACGCGCAGAGTCGTGATTTCTTCATACAGCTCGGGCAGACGCTGCACATCCTCCGCCGAGCCCCCGAAGCGGGCTGATTCGTAATGCCGAGTAAACTCCGCCACCGACGTTCGCGTGGCTTCATCTTGAATGCATGTCAGGAACTCTTTCGGAGTGTGAGCCGGGGCCTTAATCCAGCCTTTTCTTGCGAGCATTCGCGTCATACGCTCATACCAAATGGTCGCGGCCAAACTCGGAGATTTCTCTGGACGAGCCGCCAGCTGGCGGCTCCGAAATGCTCGCCACAGTCTCCCTGCGTTAACTGCCAGAATAAGCAGAAGCGCAACGGCCGCTCCAGCGAGGCTCCACTTCACAGGTGAATTAGAAACCGTCGTAGAAGTTCGACGAGCTGCATTCAGCAGTGCTTCATGGTGGCGTCGTGCCCAGCCTCGCGCCCGTTGCAGCCACTCCAGGCTATTGCGGGTGGCTGCACGACCTAGATTGTACTGATGCCCCGCGTCGTAGTTGATGACCCACTCCCGCCAGAACGAGGCCAAAGCGTCCACGTACAACATGCTTCGGCTCCAACCGGTATGCATCTGCATAGGCGCCGCGGGAGTGGGATCAAAACTAATCCAGCCGTAGTCGGGAAAATACGCTTCCACCCAAGAGTGCGCATTGCTGCCCCGAACCAGGTACTGGGAGGTAAGGTCGTTGAACTCGCCGGTGCGGAAACCGTTCACCACCCGCGAGGGAATGCCCAGCGTGCGCAACATGATTGCCATCGAGGAAGCGAAGTACTCGCAGTGTCCCTGCTTGCGTTCAAAAAGAAAGTTGGCCACGGGATCGGATGGAACGGTACGCGGAAGTTGCAGCGTGTAGCCAAAATGCGTGCGCAGATATCGTTCTAAGGCGGCGGCCTTATCGTAATTGTTATCCGCGGAAGCCGTGATCTGTTTAGCCAGAGACAGCACGCGATCATCCACCCGCGGCAGTTGCAGATAGTTCAAAAGAATCTCGGGCGGATAGTCGTTCGGGGCCGCACGCAACTGCGCAGGGCTGGGTTGAGCAATGTCGGACGTCGCCTCGTAACGGCCGACGGGATGTTCGGGGTCGAGGTCGAAAACGGCATCCCCGTTGTCCATGGACAGCAAGCGGTAGTTGCCCTGCAAAAGCCTGGGGATTGGTGCAAGGAAGAAGACGTTGCTGATCAGGGGTTCCATCAGGACGCGATAGTGAATAGTTTGTGGGGATCCAGCAGGCTGAGACCGTTCTCCACTGAGCGCCGTTTTGCAAGAGGAGAAAACGGCCGCTGCCTACGCTCGTCACCACATGCTGCGCATGCGGATTGAACCAGGTCTTGCCATCGAAAACGTTCAAGGTCACGCCGCGCCACTTCAAGTCGTAGGCGCCATGCGTATCGCCATCGATTTGGATATGCATCACCAGCGAGTTGGACTGTTGAATCTCGCCGATCCGACCGAGTTGCACCTGGTCGCTGAAACCGGTGCTGAATTCGTGGCCTCGGGCGAAGGCGCTGAGGTATCCAGTCGAGACGCGGGGCAGGATAAAGAAAATCGCCGTCGCGCCCAGCATGATCAAGAGCGCAAGCAGGGGCGAAGCGCCAGCCAGCGAAAAGGCCATTTGCCGGTGAGCCAAATCGTCACTCGATGAGTTTGCTCGAACCGTGGCTTTGCCGGTCGCATGCCGCATCTCCATCAGGATGCAGGCCACCACCGCCATCAGCATGAACGCGGCAAAGGCCAGCAGGAAAGTGCTGTCCACGGTGAGCACCGCGGCCGCCAGCACCATGAGGAAAGAGATGACCGCAAGGAAATAGTAGTCGCGGTCGCGCCGAGTAGAGAACAGCCTTACCACCATGACGAAAAGCACGAGGTGCACCGTGGCCGTCACGAACAAACCAGAAAACACGAAATAATCCGCGAGATAGAAAGCCACGTAGCCTAGTGTCAGCGTGGTGGTCCAGCTCTCGGGAATAAGCCAGGTGCGGCGTGCAGCCAGCAGGTATCCGCGAAATACGATTGCCGCGCCCACGAGCAGAACCGTGGGCAAGTCCAAGCCTCCGGTTGAAACCAGCGTTCCGAAACCGCATAGCACCAGCAGGTACAGAGCGACTTCAAAGTAACGCTGGACCGCCGTGGGCAGTGGAGCGATCTCGGATTGCAAGCCCTGAGCGAAAGTCATGGATCATAGATATTACTTCGTCTATTGTTGGCGATTCCGCCGTAAAAGGGAAGAGTACGATCGGGATGCTAAAATCGAATAGGTCAGGCATCGGTCCCGCGCGACGCACTCCCGCCAACCCCGCCAGGTCCGGAAGGAAGCAACGGTAACGGGCTCTTGCGTGTGCAGTGGGTCGCCGGTGTCTGGCTTTTTGTTTCGCTGAATCCGTTCGGTTAGGGCGGCTACAGTTTGAACGTGTGCGCGCCGCTTCAACCTCATTAAGTTGGACATTGCTGTCCGCGTAGGTCACAATAACCGTTTCACATTTCATCCTGGAGAACTCATAGAGTGAGCCAACTTGTGCGCGTGAAGATCAGCGCTCTCGGAACCTACGTCCCGCCCCGCCTGTTAACCAACGCGGACCTGGAAAAGATGGTGGAAACCAGCGATCAATGGATCATCGAACGCACGGGGATTCGCGAACGCCACATCGTCGACAAGGGTGTCGCGACCAGCGACCTGGCGGTGGAAGCCGCGAAGCAAGCGTTGGCCCAGCGCGGAATTGAGCGTGGGCGATCTGGACGCGATCCTCGTGGGCACGGTCACCCCGGACATGTTTTTTCCGTCCACAGCTTGCCTCGTGCAGCACAAGCTAGGAGCGAAAGGGATTTGGGGATTTGATCTGTCGGCGGCCTGCTCAGCATTTTTATACGCACTGCAGACGGGAACGCAGTTCGTCGCCACCGGCACTCACAAACGGGTGATGGTGATCGGCTCCGACGTCATGTCGTCGATTATCGACTACACCGACCGGGCCACCTGCATCATTTTCGGCGACGGCGCCGGCGCGGTCATTCTGGAACCGGCCGATACCGATTCTTTGAGCATGATCGACTTTCATCCACGAAATCGATGGCTCGGGTGGTTGTTCACTCTACATGCCCGGCGGCGGCAGCCTCAATCCTTCCACGTACGAGACCGTAGACCAGAAGATGCATTACGTGCACCAGGATGGCCAGGCGGTCTTCAAATTCGCGGTGCGCAAACAGACCGAGCTCTGTGAAAAGATTTTGGAGCGCAATGGGATTAAAGCCTCCGACGTCGACGTGTTCATCGCGCATCAAGCCAATAAGCGAATCATCAACGCGACGGCGGACCGGCTGGGCTTGCGGCCTGAGAGTGTCGTCATCAATATCGACCGCTACGGAAACACTACCGCTGGCACGATTCCATTGGCGATGAACACGGCGCGCCAGGAAGGCAAGCTCAAGAAAGGTGATTTAGTGCTGCTGGCGTCGGTAGGCGCGGGGTTCACAGTCGGAGCGACCTTGCTGCGCTGGGCCTACTGATGACGTCAGTTATATTTTGTCATTTCGAGCGGCCCCAGGTCTTCCGCTCGCGGCCGATCTGGTGAGTCGAGAAACCGACTCAAGCACCGTTACGGAGAGGCTATGCGATTGGTACGGTTTGCCGCTGTTTGGGGAGCAGCCCTGGGCATTGTGATAGCAATTGTCGTGCTATCCCTGACAGAGATAAGTCCATTTGCGATTGTGATGCTCACCCTATGTCCGATCTTTTATCTTGGGTCTGCGCTCTACATCAAAAGCAAGATATTGTTGTATATAGTCACGATTTTAGGAAATGGCGTTTTCTACGGATTTTCTGGCGGCATCATTGGCATGGGGTTTGCGCTGCTTCGACGGCTCACTGCTCACAATCGCAAGGCGTAAGGAGATGTCCCCGCTAGATAAATCGCTCTTGCTCCAACGCTGAGCACAGCAAACGGTCAAAGCAGAAACAAGAGAATCGCGCCGTTTGCAAGGCTCTTAAGCAGCGTGGGAGTGATCTCCTGGGATTGATCCCCTGAGAAAAAGCTTAGGAGCGCTGCCAGGCCGGAGCAAGGGCGCCGGTCACACTTGAAGGTGACACCTCACCGCAGAATCTGCTCTAGTTGCCGGCTTCAGGCTTACTCTTCTGCTGCTCGAACGGCTTCTGCAAATATTTGCGCGCTTCCTCCAACGCTCCTTGCGTGTTGTCGTTGGTTTGCAGGGCTTGGCGATATTCATTGGTAGCGCGTTCGCGCTGCCCGGTGATGTCAAAGATCTTGCCAAGCTGGATGTGGCTCCAAACCTCGGTCCAGCGCGGATCGCCGTCGCCGTTGAGCGCGTCCCGGTAAGCGTTGGCGGATGCCTGATAGTTCTTTTGCGCGAAGAACACCTCGGCAATTCGATAGTGCGCCAGCGAACTGTTCTTGTTGACCTCGAGCGCCTTGTTGTATTCCGTGAGCGCTCCGGCGAAATCGCCTTGTTGAACCAAGGCCTGTCCCCGCTGAATGGACGCCCGCAACTTTACGTCAGCCGAGTTCCTTAGCACTCGATTGTCGGGATCGATCGAAATCCGGCGCGGCTTGCCAAAAGTTTCCAGCGTGAAAGCGGAATCCGTTCCCACCACGTCAATGCGCTTTTCTTCGGTCTTGCCGTCGGTGTCAACCTTGAGCTCAACCGGCATGCGGAAAAGATCGAGATCCTGCGTGATCTGGCCAACGATGCGGAACCCGGCGCAGCGTTGACCCGCAGGGCATCTGGTACCCAGCCGGTAAACCGTGTACTTGGTTTTGAATTCGGGAGCGCCGGTAGAATCCAGCCACTGGGTGAAGAACCAGGTGAGCTTATCGCCGTATGCCTGCTCCGCTACGGCCTCGAAATCATCCAGCGTCGCTGACTTGCCCGCGTATTTCGAGGCGAAAGTGCGCATCGTCAGGTCGTACTTTTGATCTCCTTCCACCCAGCGCAGCATGTGCAAAATCATCGCACCCTTGTCGGTTGCGAGCGACTGGAACTCAGGCGAGAACATATCCAGCTTGCCGATGGTCGCCAGCGGCACCGAGTCGTAGGCCAGCGCTCCAACCGACATATCTTTCACTACTTCTTCCAGACCCGCGGCGCCGGCGGCGTTTTCCACATAGCGCGCCTCCGAGTAGCGGGCGAAGCCATCGCACAACCACCAGTCATCGATGGTGGCGGGGCTCACCGAAACTCCCCACCACTGATGTGCGATGGTGTTTGCCAGCAATCGGTAATTCACTTTGTCGGTCACCGCGCGGCTGGCGATCGCCGCAATTTCCGGCGCCCACGCCGAAGGCACGGTGTCGTCGGGAATCTCGACCACCTTCAGGCTTGCCGAGGGCGCGACCCCATAAAGCGTCACGTAGTAAGTGAATTCCTTGATCGCCGTCTCCGCGTACATCGCGCCCAGATTCTGGTGCGTCGGCTTGAAAAACACGTGCAGATCGACTCCGGCTTCGTCGCTCTTGAATTCCTGAAACGTTCCCGGCAACGATGGTCCCAGGGAAACTGGGTTTGTCCCAGGTAAAGCTGTAGGTCTTGGTAGGCAGGGCGCTTGCGGACGCCTTCTTTGATGGAGCGGTAGTGCCGACTGTCTCCTTGCCGCTGCCAATCACGACCATATGCGCGGGCACGGTGATGTTCATCGTGGCGGTGAAGCGGTTGATGCCGTAGGCGTTCACCGGGAACCAACGCCCGGCGTAAAGCAGATAACTGGTGTCGTCGTTGATCGAGGCCAGCTTCAGCCCTTGCACCGGGCTGTCGTCGGCGGAGTCGAGCGTGCCATCGTATTCAAACGTCAGGCTGGTTGAGCTGCCTTTGCTGAGCGGCTTCGACAACTGCACGCGCACCGTAAAATCCTGAGTCATGCGCTCCGGGGATAGCGTTTGCCCACTGTCATCGGTCACTTTGGTGACGCGCAAGCCGTTATTCAATTCAAACGTAGCCGCAGTGATGTCTTCCAGGGCGGTGAATTTCACCTTGGCCCGGGCGGAGATTTTGTGCATGTGCGGCGTCAGTTCAGCGTCGATTTGATAGTCGTCCACCCGCAGCCGAGTTTTCTCGGCGGCCCATGAGGGTAGCGAAACTAACAAAAACAATAAAACCAGAAGGTGAGTAAGATCCCGACGCTGGCGCAGAGGTTCAAAGAACATTCAGCAACGTCTCCCGGGCAATCCCGCAGGTCTCTAAGCTGTATGATGAAGATTGTTACGCAAAAGATGCTGGGAGGACAAGGGTTAGATTATTTTCGTTTCCCCATCGTCATTCCAAGGAGCGAATCGACGAGGAATCGGTTTTTCCTGCCCTCGCCAGCATCCGGATCAGGTTGCTGACTCTGCAGCATTGCCACAATTGCCTCTGCAGCGCGGTCCGCCGCATGAAGCGGATCCATACTCGACCCTCGCAGCAAGGTTCTGACCTCAGCCAAGCCTTCAACCATCCGCTCACGCGCCGGACCGTCAGGCAGAATCTCTTTGACCCGCGCGACGACCTTGTCGGCCGTGAAGTCATGCTGCACCAACTCCGGCACAACTTCCCGCCCCGCGATTAAATTCACCATGGCAAAGTGCGGTACTTTGACCCGCGATCGCCCGAGCAAATAAGTCAACGGCGATACGCGATAGACCATGACGAAAGGCGTGCCCATCATCGCAGCTTCAACTGTGGCTGTGCCACTGGCAATGATGCCGGCACGCGAGTGAGCCAGGGCGGGCAGGGCGTCTGTGGTTAGGTGTATCGCAGTAGTGAAGACGTCGCTCTTCATGACTTCAAGAATAAGATCCTTCGAAATCGTCGGAGCCACAGGAAGCACAAACTCATACTCATCGCCCAAAAAATTTGCGGCCCACAGCATCTCTGGCAAATTCATACGGACTTCCTTTGCGCGACTGCCCGGCATCAGCGTAATCCACTGCCTGGAAGCGATGAGTCCGTTCTCAGTGGCGTATTGGTCGCGAGTAACTTCAGGGTGCCGGAGGTCCGCCAGCGGGTGGCCCACGAACGTCGCGTCTACCCCGCGGTCGCGATAAAACTTCTCTTCAAAGGGAAAAATCACCAGGGCTTTGTCGACATACTTGCGCAGCAATCGGACCCGTCCTTGCCGCCATGCCCAGAACTGCGGGCAAACATAGTAAACGACGGGAACGCCGCGCTTCCGCATCTGGCGCGCCACCCGCCAGTTGAAAGCAGGAGAGTCGATGACGATGGCGAGATCAGGCCTACGCTTATCGGCCTCTGCGATCAACTTGTGGAACAAGCGATAGATTTTCGGCAGATGGCTGACGATCTCAGAGATGCCGACCACCGCAAGGTCTTTCGCGTCCACTACAGTGTCGCAGCCGGCGGCGCGCATGCGATCCCCACCCACGCCGAAGAATTCAATCTCAAGTCGCGTGGGGACAGCCGCCAGAGCCTGACCTGAGCGAAGCGCCGCAATCAACCCCAATCGACGTCGCAAAGCCCCGATGAGCTGAGCCCCATACATCTCACCAGAAGCCTCACCAGCGGAGATGAGAATTCGCACTGGAGCATTGTAAAGACAATCCCGCTTCCATGTAGGCGCGAGCGTCTTCGCTCGTGCTCCTCGCCCAGACTGTTGCGGGTCATTTACTCACCTTCCGGCTGACGCGGCGCTTGCCGTCCGGTTGCTTGCTAGCAGCTTCAACATAGCTTGGGCGTCGGCGGGTTTGGAGTAACTGTATCCCTGGGCCATCTCGCAATTGAGCTGCTTGAGCTGCTTGATGTGCTCTTCAGTTTCCGTCCCTTCGGCGACAACTTTCAACCCGAGATTGTGGGCAAGCATAATGATGATCCGCACAATCTCATGGCTTTCCGGGTCGCTGTCCATGTGCATGATGAAGGCGCGGTCGATTTTCAAGGTGTCCACTGGAATGCGGCGCAAGCGGCTGAGCGAGGAATATCCCGTGCCAAAATCGTCGATGCTCAAGCGCACCCCGAGTGCCTTCAACTGCGCCAGTACTTGACCCGATTTTTCCGCATCCCCCATGGCGATGGTCTCGATAATTTCAAGTTGTAAACAGGCGGGATCAAAGTCGATCTGCGCCAGACTTTTACCGATCTCGCTGGCTAAGTCGGGCTGAGCAAATTCTTTGGGAGTGATGTTGACGCTCATGGTGAGCGGCGGATTTGCGGGAAACTGCGACTGCCACAGCTGGAGCTGTTGGCAGGCTTCGCGCCGCAGTTGCCGGTTCATGGGGATGATGAGACCAATCTCCTCCGCCACCGCAATGAACGCAATGGGGGGAACGACCCCCTCCGGACGCTGCCATCGCGTCAGGGCCTCGAAGCCCGTGATCTTGCCAGTTTGCAACGACACAATCGGCTGGTAGAAAACGCGGAATTCTCCCTGGTCGAAGGCCTTGCGCAGATCCGTCTCCAACTGCAGCCGCTTCACCGCGGTTTCGTGCATTGCCGTATCAGACACTTCGCAACGGGCTTTTCCCGCCCGCTTGGCGCGGTACATGGCAATATCCGCATCGCGCAACAGATGCTCCGCCTCGGTGTGAGGGCTGGTGCTGGCGGCGATTCCGATGCTGGCTGAAATGACGATTTCCTGCTGATTTACCACAAAGGGTGCGGCTAGCTCGGTTTGCACCCGTTCCGCCACCCGAACCGCTTCAATGGGATCACGAATGTCGTCGAGAAGGATGGTGAATTCGTCGCCCCCGAGGCGGGCCAAGGAGTCGTCATTCGCGGGCTTGTCGAATACGCCGGTACTACGCGGGCGCGAGACGGTATCGGCTCGTCGCACTGCCTCCTTCAATCTCTGCCCGACCTTGATCAGCAGCTCATCCCCTGCCGTGTGTCCCAGACTGTCATTGACGACTTTGAATTCGTCGATGTCGATGAGCAACACCGCAAACTTGTAGTTCGGATGTCTTTTCGAGAGAGTCAGAGCGTGTTGCAGACGGTCCAGAAACAGAGCGCGGTTGGGCAGGTTCGTGAGTCCGTCGTGAAACGCATTGTGCGCCAGCAGTTCTTCGGCCCGCTTACGCGCGGTGATGTCGCGATTCACGATGACCAGTTTGTCAGTCTGCCCTTTGGCATTACGGATTGGGCTGGCGGTCGATTCCAGAGTGCGCCAGGAACCGTCTTTATGGCGTATCCGGTATTCCATCGGCTCTCCGTGGCCCGTGAGCCGGGCTTGTTCGGCGGCTTTTAATACTCGCGGACGATCGTCGGGGTGAATTTGCTCGAACGACGAAGTGGTCTTCAAGTCCTCGGGAGAATATCCCAGAACTTTTTGATACGCGGGACTGTTGTAGAGCCGGCGGCCATCGCTGCCCACCAGCGCGATCATGTCGGCGGCGTTTTCACTGATGAGCTGAAAGAGTTGATCCCGCTCCGCCAGTTGGCGGCGAATGCGGTGCAGTTGAAAATGCTGGTAAATCGTGTAAAAGTCGAAAAGCAAAACCAGAGCAGCCAGCCCGCGTACCCACTCCCTGAGGTCGAACCAATACGATGCGTCCTTGTCCCAGCGAAACCAGGGAAAGGTGAAAGACACGATGCCCAAGGTCAACGCCAGGGTCACCGCCACGGCGAACCCCCACAGCCACCATTCGCGCCCTTCGATCTGGCGCATCTGCGTGGGAATGGCCTCGGGGCTATTCTGACTGACTTCCTGAAATGCCTGCTGATCCATGCGGTTCGACTTATTACTAAAACTTTACGGATTCTAATCTGCGGAGAAAGCTGGGGAAGAGTTACGAAAGTTGCGCCGTCCGTGCTGTATAGATTACCGGCCAGCTCGAACCCGGGGCGCGGACATACGAGCCGTTTACCTAGTCGTCTGCACCCGCTGTGACCTGTGAGCCGGCAGCGACTTCCTGATCTTTGTATTGCAGTTGATAAAGCTTGTAGTAAATGCCGTGCTGGGCGAGCAATTGCTGGTGAGAACCCATCTCGCGCACCTGGCCTTTGTGCATCACCACGATCTTGTCGGCGCGTTGGATGGTTGAAAGGCGGTGGGCGATGATTACCGAGGTGCGGCCTTCGACCATGCGGCTTAGGGCATCGCGCACTCGGAATTCAGTCTCCGTATCCACGCTAGATGTGGCTTCGTCGAGGATCAGAATCTTAGGATCATGCGCCAGCGCGCGGGCAAACGAGATCAGCTGTTTTTGCCCCGTCGAAAGCGTGCTGCCGCGTTCCCGGACTTCTTCATTGAATCCGTTGGGGAGGGTGCGGA
Organism: uncultured Acidobacteriota bacterium; assembly: GCA_963762385.1. GTDB lineage: Bacteria > Acidobacteriota > Terriglobia > Terriglobales > Acidobacteriaceae > JABDBE01. The sequence goes on from CAVXKN010000006.1 coordinate 1,154,176, forward strand.
TGAAATCCGCCAGGTTCACATCTTCTGCGGCTTTTTCCACGTCCTGGTCGTCGATGTCGGATGTGCCCAAACGAATGTTGCTGGCGACGGTTCCGCTGAACAGGAACGGATCCTGCAACACCACACCAAAACGGCGGCGAAGATCGGCGAGGTCCATGTCTTTAACGTCCACTCCGTCGATCTTGATCGCGCCTTTTTGTACATCGTAGAAGCGCATAAGCAGCGAGATGATCGTGGTCTTGCCGGCTCCCGTGTGGCCGACAATGGCGACAGTCTCTCCCGGCTCGATGGCAAAGCTGACGTCGCGGAGAACCCAATCGGGTTCATCTGATTGTGGAGAACGGGCATTCCCGCCCGTCGGGGAGGATGCTATTCGCGAGTCGGGCGAGGACGCCCGGCCTTCATCGCCTTCCTTGGGAACACTCCGATAAGCAAACCACACGTGGTCGAACTCGATGCGGCCTGGGCCTTCCGGGGATTTCGTCACCGCAGGCGGAATAATTTCAGCCGGCGTGTCAAGCAGCTTGAAGATGCGCTCGCTGGACGCCATGGCCGACTGAAGGATGTTGTATTTCTCGCTGAGATCCTGAATCGGACGAAAGAAGCGCTGCGAGTACTGAATGAAGGCAACCAGGACGCCCAGCGTGGTCGTATCGCGGATCACGTCATTGCCGCCAAACCAAATAACGCTGGCAATCGCAATCGCCGAGAGAACTTCGACAACCGGGTAGTAGACGGCGTGCGCCAGGATCGCGTCTTTGAACGCGTCCATGTGAACCGCATTTACCTCGGAAAACTTGTCGAAGGCGCGTTCCTCGCGATTGAAAAGCTGCAAGACAACCATGCCGCTCACATGCTCTTGCAGATAAGCATTGATTCGCGCAATGGCCACGCGAATGCGTCGGTAGGAGTCACGGACCCTGTCGCGAAAAAGCTTAGTCGCAAAGCCGATCAGAGGCAGCGCGGCGAAAGTTATCAGAGCCAGCTTCCAGTTCATGCGTAGCATGATGGCAATAATGCCGGCCAGCACGAAAACGTCTTCAAAAATTGAGACCACGCCGGAGGTGAACATTTCGTTCACCGCATCGACGTCGGTAGTCACGCGAGTGACCAGGCGGCCGACGGGATTCTTGTCGTAGAAACCGATGTGCATGCGCTGCAGGTGACGAAAGATCTGGGCACGCATATCGAACATCGTCTTCTGGCCCGCCCACTGCATGTAATACGTCTGCAGATATTCCAGCAGGAAACTGAAGATGAGAAGGCCAACATAAAGGGCAGCAATTTGCGCGATTCCGACCAGCGCCTTGCTGCTTAGGAAACGATCCAACGGCGTGTGCAGACCCCGCACTGGCGCCAGATAACGGTCGACCACGATCTTCGTAAGATAGGGGCCGAGTACGTCGGCACCGGCCTTGAGCAAAATAGACGCCAGGGCAATCCCTACCTGCCACTTGTAGGGACGCAGATACGTGAGCAGCCGTTTCATTAACCGGCTGTCATATGCTTTTCCTAATACTTCTTCTTCCGAGGCCATGAGCGGCTACTGTCTGGCGCCAACGTCTAAAGATACCCTACATAGATGGGAAAGCAACCAGCAAGGATGGAAAAGCTTTTGGGAATTTCTGTAGAGCTTGTTACGTTGCGTTGGCGTCAGCCCAAGGCGCGGTCTACGCAATTTTTCTCAGTACCAGCGCGGAGTTCTTCGATCCGAATCCGACGCAGTTGCAGATCGCATGCTCGATTTGAACCTCGCGGCCTACTTCGGGGACATAATCCAGATCGCACTCGGGATCGGAGAGGTCGAGGTTGATGGTCGGAGGAATCTTTCCGTGCTCCATGGCAATTAGGGTCGCAGCCAGGCTGGCCGAGCCGCAGGCGCCCTGAGCGTGTCCGATCTGCGACTTGAGTCCGGACATAGGAATCCGGCTCGCGCGCCTTCCCAATGCGAGTTTGAGCGCGCGGGTTTCGACGCGGTCATTCATTTCGGTGGAGGTGCCATGAAGATTCACATAGTGGACGTCCGTGGCCGCGATGTGTGACTCGTCAAGGGCTAAAGTGATGGCGCGTGCAGGCTCTTCCGGCGAATCGCTCATACGGACCCGGTGAAAGGCCTCGCAAGTGGAAGCGTAGCCACTGATCTCGGCATAGATGCGAGCGCCTCGTGCGCGGGCATGCACGTAGTTCTCGAGGATAAACATCCACGAGCCCTCGGCGATGACAAATCCGTCGCGGTCGGCGGAAAACGGCCGTGAGGCGCGCTCCGGAGCCTGGTTCCAGGACTGAGTGAGCGCGCGCAACAAAGTGTAGCCCTTGATAATGCCAGCGGTAATTGGAGAGTCAACGCCGCCCACCAAGAACATCGGCTGCACCCCGGCCTGAATGTGTTGGTAGGCATAGCCGAGGGCATCGGTCGACGAAGTACAACCAGCGGTGACCACGTGACTGTAGCCGCGAAAACCAAAGCGCATGCTGATCTCGCTGGGGATCGTGCCCATGGTTCCGCTTGGAATGCAGAACAAGCTGACTTGCTTCACGTGTCCCGAATGCCAGAGCCGGTATTGTTCTTCGGAAAACTCCTGCGCGCCGCCGCCCGTGCCCAGGATCACGCCGATTTCACGTTTTTCTTCCATGGACATCGCAGCTGGATCGAGTCCGGCGTCTTGGATGGCCTCGCTCGATGCGGCTACGGCCAGGGGCACAACCCGGGAAACATGCTTGCGCTCGCGGGCATCGACCCAGGCAAGTTCGTCGAACTCGGGAATTTCGCCCGCGATGTGTACCGGAAGGTCGGAGGGATCAAAGCGCGAAATGCGCTTGACCCCGGATTTTCCCGCGAGAATAGCACGGCAAAAGGCCTCCTTGCCGATGCCATTGGGGCTGACCACGCCCATTCCAGTGATAACCACGCGCGGAAGCGTCATCGGTTTCTCGTTATTTTTGTAGCGCCACTGCCCAGGGTACGATGCCGAGGTACCGGAATGCCTACATCGTTCGGCCAAAGTGGGATAATCGTTTAGATGCCGCTTGGCCTGTATATCTCCGTACCGTTCTGTCGCACCAAGTGCAGCTATTGCAACTTTGCTTCGGACGTCTTCTCCCGCTCCGTCTTCCAGCGTTATGTGGACCGCGTGTGCGCTGACATGAAACGTGACAACCCGACTGTAGCACAGATGGGCGGGCGCACCGACCGGGTCGTCGACTCCATCTACCTGGGCGGCGGAACTCCTACTGTACTCGATATAGCCCAACTGCAACGGCTGTTTGTCACGATTTCGCAAAATTTCGAGGTTCAGCCGGACGCCGAGATTACCGTCGAATGCGCTCCGGGCACGCTGAGTCCGGTTGTGATTGAGGCCTTGCAAGGCTGCGGCGTTAATCGCGTGAGCCTCGGTGTGCAGTCGTTCGTGGATCGAGAAGCGGCCTCGGTCGGGCGTTTGCATAATCGGGCAACCGTGCTCAATGACATTGCCAATCTGCGAGCCGCCGGGATTACAAACATCAACCTCGACCTGATCGCAGGATTGCCGCATCAGACGTTGGATAGCTGGATATTTTCAGTGGAGGAGACGATCGCAACTCAAGCGCCGCATACCAGCGTGTACATGCTTGAAGTCGACGAAGATTCCCGCCTTGGCCGAGAATTGATTGCCGGCGGCACAAAATATCACGCGCACTTTGTTCCCGACGAAGATCTCACGGCGGACTTGTACCTGATGGCTTGTGAGAGATTGGAAGCGGCCGGAGTTCGGCAGTATGAGATCTCGAATTTCGCGCGGACGGGATTCGAGTCGCGGCATAATCTGAAGTATTGGACGCGGCAGCCGTATTTGGGATTTGGCGTCGATGCGCACTCGATGATGCTTGTGTTCGGGGGCGGAGCGAAAGCGGTACGGTTTTCTAGTCCAGATTCGCTTGAGGCCTACCTCGCCGGAGGCCCACCGAATCGTACTGAGGTTTCGCGCGCCGCCGCGCTTGAGGAGACATTCTTTCTAGGTCTGCGCCTGAATTGCGGCATTGACTTGCGTAAGGTTGCGGTGGAGTTCGGGGAAGACACGATCACAGAATTTCGCGAGACCACTGCTGATTTCGTGCGGACTGGTTTAATAGAAAGGCAAGGGGATGTGATTCGCCTGACGCCACAGGGCCGGCTTCTTTCCAACGAAGTATTTGAGCGGTTCATCTTCGTTGAAACCGGAGACGTCTCCGCCCGATGAAAACGTCCGACGCGGGCGTTTCTTGAACGTGCGAGGTATTCGATAGGCGGGCGTATTCTGCGGGCGTTTCTCGGCGGTCTCCGCGTTTTAAGGCTTTTAAAAACTCAAACTGAAGGTCTTAAATCGCAGAGAGCGCTGAGAACGGCCGCGGAATACGCGGAAAGTGCTGGCGGGGCCGAAGCCGCTGCGAGGGTAACTTTTACTCCGGCTTCTCGCTATGTTCTAATCGAATGTTTTGCACCTGCCGTGTGAAGGATTGAATCTTCGATTCGGCTCGCGGTAGACCGGAGGAATCTTGGATTTCTTACTCAACGAAGAACAGCTTCACCTGAAAAAAAGCGTGCGCGAGTTTGCCGAGCGTGAGATCGCTCCCAATGTCATGAGATGGGACGAGGCCGGCGAGTTTCCGCTGGCCATCATCAAGGAACTCGGCAAGCTGGGCCTGCTCGGCACAGTCTTCCCGATCGAATACGGCGGCGCGGGAATGGGATACATCGAATATGTCACTGCGATCGAGGAACTCTCTCGCGTGGACGGTTCGGTCGGCATCATTGTGGCGGCGCACACTTCGCTATGCTCGAACCACATCTTTCTCGCCGGCACGGAAGAGCAAAAAAAGAAATATGTCAGCAAGCTGGCCACCGGTGAGCACATCGGGGCGTGGGGCCTTACGGAACCGTCTTCTGGGTCGGACGCCGGCAGCGCGCGGATGACCGCAGTTCGCAAGGGAGAAACCTGGGTGCTGAACGGCACCAAGACTTTTTGCACCAATGGGCATTACGCCGACGCGCTGGTGGTGATCGCAGTGACGGATCGTGCGGCGCACACGCATGGGCTGTCTGCATTCATTGTGGAGAAAAACGCGAAAGGATTTCGTCCGGGGAAAAAAGAGAACAAGTTGGGGCTACGCGCCAGCGATACCGCGGAACTGATCTTTGAAGACTGCGTGATTCCCGCGGAAAATCTTCTGGGCAAAGAGGGCGACGGATTTATCGATGCCATGCGCGTACTGGATGGCGGACGCATTTCGATTGCGGCGTTGTCTCTCGGCATGGCGGAAGGCGCGTACGAAGCGGCGCTAAAGTATTCCAAGCAGCGCAAGCAGTTTGGCAAGGCGATCAGCGAGTTTCAGGCGATCCAGTGGAAGCTTGCGGATATGGCAACGGAGATCGAAGCGGCCAAGCTGCTGACGTTTCGCGCGGCGTCAATGAAAGACGCGGGATCGAAGAGCACGCTGGAATCGTCGATGGCGAAGCTGTATGCCAGCGAAGTGGCTGTCCGTTGCGCTAACGAAGGCGTGCAGATTCACGGCGGATATGGGTTCATCAAAGATTATCCGGCGGAGAAGTTCTATCGCGATGTGAAGCTGTGCACGATTGGCGAAGGAACGAGCGAGGTGCAGCGGTTGGTCATCGCGCGGCAGTTATTGAAAGATTAAACCCAAGCCACGGATTAACCCGGATTTTCGCGGAAACAGATGTGCCGTTCCGAACAGGAGCTACGAAAGACTTCCTGCCTTTACGCCTCTGCTTTACACTGGCAGATTGAGCTTCGACTTCCAACCATTGATTAAACAGCTTCGTTCCGGCGATGCGCGGAGTTTGGCGCGGGCGATCAGCATGCTCGAGAACCGCTTGCCGGGCTGGGCTGACCTGCTGAAGGCCTTGTTCCCGCAAACGGGTCATGCACGGATTTTGGGCCTCACCGGTGCGCCCGGTGCCGGTAAGAGCACGCTGGTCGATCAACTGGCCAAGCATTATCGCAAGCAGAATCGCACAGTCGGGATCATCGCGGTTGATCCCACGAGTCCTTACACGGGCGGGGCGATTCTTGGGGATCGCATCCGCATGCAGGATCATTTTTCCGATCCCGGGATTTACATACGTAGCATGGCGACGCGAGGCTCGCTGGGTGGGTTGGCGCGGACCACGGCGGATGTGGCTACTGTGATGGATGCTTCCGGACGCGACTTGATTATGATCGAAACTGTTGGCGTTGGGCAGGATGAAGTGGATATCGTGCGGCTGGCCGACATCACGGTTGTGATTCTGGTGCCGGGCATGGGCGACGATGTGCAGAGCATCAAGGCCGGCATCATGGAGATTGCCGACATTTTTGTCATCAACAAGAGCGACCGCGAAGGCGCGGAGCGGGTCGAGCGTGAGATTCGCGCCTTGCAATCGCTGGCGGTTCGTGCAGATCATTGGACTCCGCCGATTGTGAAGACCATAGCCAGCGACGGGACCGGAATCGGCGAACTGGTCACCGCTATCTCGGATTACGAAGCGTATCTGCAAAAGGAAAACCTGGTCCTGCAGCACAATATCGAAAACTGGCAGGAGCGGTTGATTGAGATGTTGCGCGACTCGCTGCTCGAAAAAGCTCGCGCACAAATGGAAGATGGCAACCTCGCGCATTACGCCGCGGAAGTCGCGGCGCACAAGCGCGATCCGTATACTCTGGTGGAAGAGATTGTGGGCAAGATAGGGAAGGGCTAGTCTTTTCGGGCAGCAATTGGAATGTTTACCATTGACCATCTCGGCATTGCGGTGAAGTCGCTGGCGGCGGCGAAAGATATTTACGAGAAGCTGGGGCTGACTGCGTCCGCGGAAGAGGTGGTCGAAGGCGAGCAGGTGCGGGTGGCGATGCTGCCTGTCGGAGACAGCCGTCTGGAGCTGATGGAGGCGACTTCAGACAGCTCGACGGTTGCGAAGTTTATCGCCAAACGCGGTGAGGGTCTGCATCACGTTTGCCTGCGCGTGCCGGACTTGACTGCAGTGGTCGAACGTTTGAAGACAGACGGTGTGAGGCTGGTCTCAAGCGAAATCAAGACCGGCGCGGGCGGCCATCGCTATGTTTTTGTGCATCCTTCGAGCGCCGGAGGGGTGCTGCTGGAGCTGGTGGAAGCCAGCCACTGATCGAACGCCGCCACGGATCTTCGCGGATTGGCACGGATCTGCACATCATAATTCTCTATTCATGATTCTTCTCGCGGTTGACACTTCCGGCAAGCACGGCAGCATCGCGCTCGCGCAATGCGGGCCGGACGACGCTTGCGAAGTCATCGAAGTCGCCTCTCTTTCAGGAGGCACGTTCTCCGCGGAACTGGTCCCGCAAATTGCGGCCTTGCTCGCCAAGCACGAATTCAGCAAGGCGGACATTGGCGCTTTTGCCGTGGTCTCCGGGCCGGGATCGTTTACCGGGTTGCGTATTGGCCTGGCGGTCATCAAGGGGCTTGCAGAAGTGCTGGCAAAGCCGATTGCGGCGGTGTCTTTGCTGCAGGCTCTAGCCAGCGCTGCGCACGTGCCAGGGAATGTCCTAGCTGCGCTCGATGCGGGGAGAAACGAGATTTTCGTCGGTGAGTACGACATTGGCGGCACGGGTACTCATTTGATTCGCGAGCGCTTGTTCATCGGTGACGAATGGTTGCAGTCAGCCAATGGCGGCGTGATCGTCACGGCGGACAAATCCCTCGCGGAAGCGGCGCGGGCCAAGGGATTGCGCGTGGTCGACCTGGAGCGCCCGCGCAGCGATGTGATCGCGCAGATCGGATGGAGAAAGATTGTGTCTGGAGAAACCGTTTCTCCGGAGGCGCTCGAAGCGAACTACATTGGACGCTCGGAAGCGGAGCTTTTCATGAAGGGCGGCTAGCTGGCAACCGTTGCCGAGCACGCGAGCGCCGACGCGACAATGCAAATTCGTCCTGCCATCCCCGCAGACATTCCCATCCTCCTAGCACTCGATAAGCGTGCTGCTACTGCGGCGCACTGGTCCAGGCAGCAGTATGAAGCGTTGTTCTCAAAGGAAGCGGCGCCTCGCGTAGTGGTGATTCTTGAGGAAAAAGCCGGCGTGCAAGGATTTATCGTCGGCAAGGCGGCGGGCGAAGAGTGGGAAATCGAAAATATTGCGGTCGCAGGGCCGGCGCGTCGCCGTGGGCTGGGCACGCGGCTTTTGGCAGAGTTTCTTTGACTCGGCTCGAGGCCGGGGTGCACAGGCAGTCTTTCTGGAGGTTCGGGAATCGAACCTGGCGGCGCGCCGGCTCTACGAGAAGTGGGCGTTCGTCGAGGCTGGCCGGCGCAAGCGTTACTACCGCGAACCTGAAGAGGATGCAATCGTTTACCGCTTGGGGTTTGGTTGATTTGCACCAGCCTTGGTGCAACATCGGGAAATCGCTCAGAACTCAGCAGATGCCCGACGAGATTTCGCGTTGAAGCAGGCTGGGTCCTGTGGTAAGTTGGACTCTGAAAACCCGGTTAGGAGGTCTGCTGGATGCTAACTTCTAGGGACCAGCTCTTCGCCAGTCACGATGAATTTCGAAAACTGGCGATGGAGCACACGCTCTACGAAAAACGTCTTGATTCACTCACCGAAAAGCGCTATCTCACCGACGACGAAAAATTGGAAGAAGTGCGACTTAAGAAGCTAAAGCTCCGTCTTAAGGACCAGATGGAGAATATTGAGCGGCAGTACCGGCAACAACCACAGAACCAGGTCGCATAATCCAGCTCCAATCATGTGCGGCTCAGCCGCGGACGGGGTTATCTGTCTTCAAACCGGGGCGCTCGAGAGCGCCTTTTTCATTTGCATTTAATATGAAAAAGCGAGCTGCGCTCTGCGCCTGAACTATAATCCTTTGTATCTCCGAACATGGTCCGTGACGCCTACTATTACGCATTTCCGCTTCTGGCTGCGGCCGCGCTGATGGCGTGGCTCGCCAGTTTGCTTTGGGCGTTGCCGGTTTTGCTGCTGGTCGTGTTCCTTCTCTGGTTTTTTCGTGATCCCAGCCGAATGATCCCCGGCGAGGCCGGCGCGCTGGTATCACCGGCCGATGGAAAGGTTACGGATGTCTCGCCGCTGATTTCAAATGGCGAGGCACGCCTTCGCATCAGCATATTCTTGAGTGTGTTTGACGTGCACGTGAACCGCTCTCCCATCAGCGGCATCATTCGGGATGTCCACTATCACAAGGGAAAGTTCGTCAATGCCATGAATGGGGCCTCGGCCGAGCTAAACGAACAGAATGTGGTAACCGTTGAAGGCGAGGGTCAGATTGTAATCTTCAAGCAGATTGCAGGCCTTTTGGCGCGCAGGATCGTCTTCAATAAGAAAGTTGGCGACCGGGTAGAACGGGGCGAGCGGGTGGGCTTGATCAAGTTCGGCTCGCGGGTGGATGTTTTGCTGGATGCCTCTGCTGCGCTAGAAGTCAAAGTCGGGGATCGTGTGAAAGGCGGATCGAGCGTGCTGGCTTACCTGAACGCCGAGCGATCACTAACAGCTGGCAATGCCGGACGGGCTCGGCAAGGAGCACTGTAATGGATCCAGAAGTTCCAGTGATTCCAATGCGGCGTAAAGAAGACCGGCCCTCGGGACGGTTGCGCAAAGGCATGTATATTTTGCCCTCTCTTTTCACTGCGGCGAATATTGCCATGGGTTATTACGCGATCCTGCAGGTTACGCACGCCACCGCAGCGGAACCCTGGCATTTTGATTTTGCCGCCAAGGCGATTGGGTTTGCTGTTCTCTTTGATGGTTTGGACGGGCGCATCGCGCGCATGACTCACACCAGCAGTAACTTTGGCCGAGAGTTGGATTCGTTGGCCGACGTCATCACATTTGGCGTTGCTCCCGCACTTTTGGCGTGGATGTGGGGGTTCCGCCAGTTGCCCGTATTTTTGGGGTCTAGCGAATTGACGGGCAAGATGATCCAGTTCGGCTCCATCTCCAGCTTCCTGTTCTTGATGGCTGGAGCGAGCCGACTGGCGCGCTTCAACATCGCGTTGAATCCGCAACCTTCGAACCCGGGACGGCCAGGAAAGAAATATTTTGTGGGAATGCCCATTCCAGCCGGAGCAGGCGTCATCGCGGCGGTTGTCCACTTCTCCGGTGGAGACCCGATTTCTTCACTATGGAGTTGCATTACCTGGATGCTCATCGTCGTAGCGGCGGGATACCTCATGGTGAGCACGTGGCGCTTTTACAGTTTCAAGGACATTGATTTTCGCGCCCGGCAGCCATTTCAGTTGGTTATTCTGCTGGGGTTGCTGTTCGCGGCGGTCTGGGTTTTCTCGCAGTGGGTCCTGTTCATCATCGCGCTGAGCTACATGTTTTCGGGGGTCTTCTGGCGTTTGCAATGGATTTTCCGGCGCAAGCGTAATCCGTCTCCTCCCCAATACAAAGAGGCCTCGCAGACTTCATGAGCTCGAATCTAAGGCCAGCTCCGACGTCTCACCCCGAACCCGCGCGAGGAGGCAATTTTTATCGCCTTGCGATCGTCGGCGCAGGCTCGCTGAAGGGCAAGGAAGTGGCGGATGTGCTCAACGATCGCAATTTCCCATCGATCGATGTCAAGCTGCTGGATGACGATGAATCGCTGGGAAAGCTCGAATCGGTGGGAGACGAAGTCACATTCATCCAGAACGTTCGCACCGAGCAGTTTCAAAACATAGATTTTACTTTCTTTGCTTCGGGCCAGGAGTCCACCCGCAAGAACTGGAAAACGGCGCGCAATGCCGGCAGCGCGATCATCGATCTTTCTTCTGCTCTCGAAGATGAGCCGGACGCCGCCGTTCGCTCGCCGTGGATCGAACGGCAGTTGGGCCACCCTTTGATTCCTGAATTGCAGCCGGGTCCGGCGGTGGTGGCGCATCCCGCTGCGGTCGTGCTTGCGCTGCTTCTGCTGCGCGTGCAGAAAGCTGGATCAGTGAAGCGGGCAGTGGCCACGGTGTTCGAACCTGCATCCGAACACGGTCAGAAGGGCATGGACGAACTGCACGAGCAGACCGTGAACCTACTCTCGTTCCAGCCATTGCCGAAGAACATTTTCGATACGCAGGTGGCCTTCAACATGGTGGCCCGCTACGGCGAACATTCGGTGCCGGCGCTGGCAACGGTCGAGAACCGCGTGCTGAAGCATTATCAGCGAATTGCGGGCGAGGACGCTCCGCTGCCATCGGTGCTGTTGGTGCAGGCTCCCATCTTTCACGGGCACGCCTTTGCCATCCACGTCGAACTCGAACAGACGGCGGATGTCGAGAGCATTTCGCAAGCGCTGGCTGGTGAGCATGTCAAACTCACGCTCGGAGCCGAAGACGCTCCCACGAACGTGAACGCTGCGGGGCAAGGAGATATCCAGGTGTCGATCGCGGCCGATGCAAGCCAGCCGAACGGTTTTTGGCTGTGGGCCGCGTCCGACAATCTTCGGATCGCGGCGGCGACGGCGGTTGAGTGCGCGGAAACCATGGCTGCGACTCGTCCGCGGGGCAAAATTCAATGAGCCGTGGAGCGGGCGTGGCCGTGCTGCTCGGCTTTCTCGGCGCAAGCTTTCTCGGCGCAGGATGCGGCTATCACACTGCCGGTCACGCAGTCACCATTCCTGACAACGTACGAACGGTTGCGATTCCGGCATTCGTGAACCAGACTCAAACCTTCAAGATTGAGCAGATGCTGACCGCTGCCGTGGTCAGAGAGTTCGTCACGCGAACCCATTACCATGTCGTCAACCAGGTAAACGACGATGCTGACGCAGTGCTGCATGGAACCGTTCTTGCCACCTACACCACGCCGCTGACCTACGATTCGCAGACTGGACGCGCCGCGAGTGTGATGGTCGTGGTCTCGATGAAAGTGGCATTGGTCGACAAGCAGGGCAAGGCGCTGTACCAGAATTCCTCGTATCTTTTTCGCGAGCAATACGAGGTCCCGCGTGACATAAACAGCTTCTTCGAGGAAGACACGCCGGCATTTCAGCGACTGTCGCGCGACTTCGCGCAAAGCCTGGTGTCGAATATCCTGGAGGGGTTCTGAATGCGAGCCTTCGCCCAGGCCGACCGCTTTGTGTCAGAAGTGCAGGCCCGCAAGCTGCGTCCAGCCTATGTGTTTGTGGGAGCCGAGGTCTTCTTTCGCAAGCGTTGCCGTGAAGCCATTCTCGAACACCTGGTCACACCCGACCTGCGGGACTTCAGCCTGTTTGAGTTTGATTTGGCGGAAACCGATCTGGTGGAAGTTCTCGACCGCGCGCGTACGCCTTCGCTCATGGCGCCCTTCCAAGTTTTCTTTGTTCGCGGGGTCAAGAACCTCTTCGGACGCGGGTCCAACGAAGAGAAGTTAGCGGCGATCGAGGCCTATTGCAAGGATCCGAATCCCGCCGCAGTATTGATCTTTGTCGCGGATCATATCAACATTCCCGCCGACCCGCGGCGCATGGAACTAACCGACAAAGAGCGTTATGAACGCATTCGCGAAACTCTGGGGCAGTACTGCGCCATCGTCGAATTGGCACGCGTCGAAGAAAGCGAAGCGGTGCGCTGGATTGGCGAATACGGCGCCACGAGAGACGTCAAAATCGATGCCGATGCCGCCCGCGAACTCGTCGACGCTCTTGGTGGCGACATGATGATGGTATCGAACGAACTCGAGAAGCTGATTCTTTACGTGGGCGAGAAAAAACGCATCACGCTGGGCGATGTTGAGACCATGGTTCTGGCTGCAAAGCAAAGATCGTTGTACGAACTGACCGATGCAATTTCGGCGAAAGACCGGGTGCGCGCGTTAGAGATGCTGGACGCGATTCTAACCACGGGCGAGGGCGACGAGGCCGCGATTGGACATCTTTACATGTTGGCCAAGACTTTTCGGCAGATGCTGGTGATCCTGGAGCGAAATGTGCGCGACCAGCGGATGCTGTGGGCCGCGCTGTGGCAGGGCTTCCGCGTTCCTCCTTTCGCTGCCGATGACATCATCAAACAGGCGCGACGCTACAAATCGAAGCGAGAACTCACACGCGCCATCCGGCTGGTGGCAAAGACGGATCTAGCGCTGCGTTCAAACCCGCCAAGTAAACGAATGGTGCTCGAAAAATTGGTGCTGGACCTGACCTCAGAGCCCAAGCCCGTGTCCGGTTGGATGCAGGAAGAGTTGCCCGTGTGAGTCAGCGCACTTAGCGATTTTGTACCGAATTTGGAAGGCCAGATTGTAGGGCAACCCCATTGGCTACGAATTCACGGATTCGTTTGTAGCAGTGGGAGCGATATCACCCAAATGCTGTTATGTTATACGGAAAACCATATCCCGCGCCCACTGTCCTCCAATTACTGGAATCCACACTCCCGTAAATCCATAGTATTCAGCAACTCCGCTTTGGCCAAGCTCTTGCAGTCTTCCCGTTTCTCAGGAGCCCCCATGGCGCAGGAAATCTCTGTTTCCTATCAGGCAGTCAAGAGCAAGGTCCATAAACTGATCGATGCTGCTGTGGAAGGCGAAAAAAACGAGCTGCAGATCCGCAATTCGATGGAGCGTTGGTGGAAGCTGATTCATCCTGCCGACCGCGCCGTCGCCCAAAAGTATCTCTTGCGAGTTCTGGCAAGGTCTAGCGCCAGCCTAAACGCCATGACGCAAGCGTTTCTCGACTCCGCCGAATGCGAGCCACCCCAGGGCGCAACCCACGAAACCGCAGCCGAGCGGCAGCCCTTTCACGAAACCCAAGTCCCAACCGTATAGCTGTCGGAATTTCACCATCAAGTCGAATCGCGTATGCGATGCAGGCTTTCCCCCGTCTTCAGCTCGTAAACCATGTACAACACGACCGCCACGTTGACGAGCAGCACGGAGATATGAAAGAGGCTCTGTCGGTGAGCCACTTTGTAGATTTCAAAGGGAAGGTAGATGGCACCGGAGACAAGAGCGATCCACTCCGCCCAGGCTCTGGCGTACCAGAGTCCGTAAGCCTCCACGAATCGCAAAACGGAATACGATACTGCGACTGCGGCCACCGTCAATATCTTTGCTTCAGTTAGCGAATCGGCCCAGTCGAGAAAGACCTGCGCAAAGTGGTGATCGGGACTGATGTGCAGCAGCCTGAGCAGACTGTCGGCAATATCCCAGGGATCTTCCCGGCGGACCAGCAAGAGAACACCGCACGCCGCCAGTAAAACGATCAGTCCCTTACCCAGTTCCAGCGACGCGACCATACGCAGAACCGGCAGGGTGCCTCGATGCGCCACCTGCGCCGGCTCGACTTTGGTATGCACGGTAGAACTCATTAGAACATTATCTCCCTGGCTGCAAACTTAATTGTTGCGCCGCGGTAAAAATCCGGTCCCGAATCAGCAGTGTACTAACCAGAGAAGTCAATCCCGAGGCAGCAAAAATCATGGCCAGGACCACGAATTGGTAAATCGCCGCATACACCGGCCGAGCGCCCGAAAGCAGCATACCCGCCATCAGCCCGGGAATCCACACGATTCCGAGCGACCGCAGGTTGTCGATGGCAGGAATCAGGCTGGCTTCAAAAGAAGCCTGCATGTAAGGGGAAACGCTATTCCTGGCCTCAGCTCCCAAGGCCAGCGCGGTTTCAATTTCTCCGGTGTGGGCGAGAACATCCGAGCGCAGGCGGTTGAGCGCCAGCCCGTTCGTGTTCATGGCATTGGCGATCAGCATACTACCCACCGGAACCAGCGAAGTTATGCCAGTATCGATCACGCCGAGCCAGGTCATCAGCGCGATGACCGAGCCGGCACCCAACCCAATCGACCACGCGGAAACGCGAAATGCCCCGGGCATGCCTTTGGCGCGACGCGCCGAGGTCGCACCAGCGGCAACGATCATACCGAGGAGGAGAAATCCTCCGGTCCAGCGTGGCCCGCGCAGCAACAATAGCAGAGCGGATCCGACGGCCACGATCTGGACGATGCCGCGAAGCATCGCAATCGCAGTTTCACTTTCCAGATGAATCCCACGTTTGCGGGCCAGCCACACAACTGACATGGCGGCGAGCGCCGCGACCAAGGCCTGCGACAACCCCAGATACAGTTGATTGCGGAAGAAAAACTTAAGCATGCAACACCTCGTTGATCGGGCCGACGCGCACAACCCGTCCGGCTTCCAGCAGCACGACTCTTGCGGCCAGACGCGCCGCCTGGGCAGTGTCATGGGTAACGAGTACGCAAGTGAGTCCTTGGTCGTGCACGACGTTTTCTATGGACGATTCAACCTCCAGCTTGGATGTGTCATCGAGCGCGGAGGTAGGCTCGTCCAGAAGCAGAACCAGCGGCGAGTTCGCCAAGGTTCGGGCGACGGAAACGCGCTGGGCTTCGCCTCCGGAGAGATTAGCGACATCACGGCTGGCATAGCCTTTCAGTCCGACACGGACGAGCAGTTCCTCGACCGATTCCTGCGACAACGACTCGCCGTGCTGCAGAGGACCGAATCGCAGGTTCTGCTCCACTGTTCCCGGAAAGAGGTAGGGACGCTGGTTTACGAGCCCAAGCTTTCGGCGCAACCTCCGAGGCGGGATTTGCCGGTAGTCTGTTCCTTCCACGTAGACCGTGCCACTGGTGGGTTCATCGAGCCGGTTGAGCAGTCTGAGCAATGAACTTTTTCCCGCACCGCTGGGGCCGACGATAGCGAGAACCTCGCCAGTCCGGACCTCGAACGTGACATCTGCGACCAGAACTTTGTCTTTGACAATACGGCCCAAGTGCTCGGTTCGCAGGATGGGATCGGAAGTGGTGCTGGCGATCACGTGAATTGGCTGGCGGTCCAGCGCATGGCGTCATTTCTTTTGGGTGCGCACTGCGGCGCGCAGTTCGTCAACGATTTCGTGCGCGGCGTTGCGTGCGGCTTCCTGCTTATTCACGTCGAACGAGATGGCGCCAACCCGAGCGTGTCCCCCGCCTCCGTAGCGCTCGCAGATCTTGGCCAAGTTGACGACCGGATCGGACGGCGCCCAGGGATTCGATCCCACGGAAACTTTGACCCGAAAACTGCTCTTGCTCAGGCCCACGCTGTAGATCGATTCCGGATGCAGATAGTATGGAACGAATTTGTTGTAGCCCTCGAGTTCGTGATCGGTGACATCGAAGAACAGCGTGCCATCTTTCGATTCGATGCGCCCGCCGAGGATGGCCATCGACCGCTGATGACGTTCCAGAAGCGGCGGCAAGAGGGAGGCGACAAAAGGTTCTTCGATGATCTCGGCCAAAGGCTTGCTGGCAAGCAACGGGATCAGCCGAGGCACAAAATCGTGCGTCTGATTCGATTCGATGATCATGGTCAACTTCATGGCCGGGGCTTGCATCTCGACCGCCGTGCGGGCATCCGGATACATTGCGCCATCAATGATGTCGGTCCAGTGAACCAGATCGGCTACGGGCGCGGGATTGAAACCGAAGCGCTCCTCGGCGATGGTGGCGATGAAGCTGGTGCAGGACTTGAAGTCCGGGTCGTAGAACTTTTGATTGCTTTGATCCTGCTCGAAATGAGACGCATCGGCCGGCGAAAGAAACGCGCTCTCATGATGGTCGAACCACCAAGTGATTTTGGGGGAACTGGAATACTTGAAATCAACGATGGCGTTTTCTTCGCCATCAAAATTCTTTTCGTCAAACAGCGCTCCGGCGCGGTGCAGCAAGCCAGAGAAAACGAACTGGACGTCGTTGCGAATCCGTTCGCGGTAGAAACGCGAGAAAAGCGCTGCCGATGACGCCCCGTCAAAGCATTTGTCGTGATAGAACACCCGAACTCTCAAACCTGTCTCCCCCGGGCCAGATCAGACAGACTACCCGAAAAGGGGTCCGAATGAGAAATAAATAGAGTGGCAATTCACGGGGGCTTCTGTGGAGGCCGGAGACACGCGCGCGCAAAGCGTTCTTCAACAAGAGATAACTTGTATTGAGACGCCCTTGCGCGGCAATTGCGGGCGAACTGCCGCAGTCAGGGTTTTAACTCATACACAGTTCCTTTTCCTGCGTACGTCGTCCCGTAGAGGTTCCCTTTCGAATCTCGAATCACTCCAGAGAACGGTAATGCGCCACCTTCGCCGCCGTCGAAGTTGAAGAGGACGGTAAGCTTCCCAATCTTGCTCAGCTTGAAGATGGTTCCGCCAATGCCGTCGGTGCCGCTGACCTGGGTTGTGCCGTACAGGTTGCCAGCGGGATCACTAACCAACCCCCCGTTCGGGTTCAATCCTTCCGAGCCGTCGTTATTAAAGCTATGCAGAACGGTGAACTTGCCAGCTGTATCGATCCTAAAGATGGTTCCGCAGCCAAGATCCTCGCCGAGAACGCCGCATTGTCCTCCAAACTCGCCGCCGACGCTCGCGCTCCCATAGAGGTTACCGGCGCCGTCCATGAGTAAGCTTCCCGCAGGCCCAGCTCCATCGGCCTTTCCGGTGAAGCGATGTAGAACCGTTTCCTTGCCCGCTGTATCCAGTTTGAACACCACGCCGCAGCCCGGCCTGTCTCCCAGGGTGCACTCCAGATCGCCGCCCGTAAAAGCCGTCCCATACAGGTTGCCAGCTCCGTCCATGAGGAGGTTTCCGGAGGGCCCAGCCCCGTCGGACTTGCCGGTGAAGCTGTGCAGAATAGTCAGCTTCCCATTCTTAGCCAGCTTGAACACCGTTCCACAGTACGGTCGTTCCTGAGTGTTACAAGCGGAAACACCTCCGCTAATCGTTGTGCCGTAGAGATTGCCGGCTGTGTCCATGAGCAATCCGCCCTGCGGATCTTTCGGGTTGTTGTTCTGTCCTCCAACGAAGTTGTAAAGGACGGTTTGCTTTCCTTTAGGGCTAAGTTTGAAGACCACCCCCGAGCCGCCGCTACCTTCCAACGCGACGCCGTAGAAATTGCCCGAAGCATCCCGAATCAAGGACTGAGAAGGAAATCCTCCGCTCGGGCTGTCATTGAAATTAAATAAGACGGTCTCGTTGCCGTTCTTACCTAACTTAAACACTGTGCCAAAGCCGTCGGTCCCACCTTCGAAGGTGGCGCCGTAAAGGTTTCCCGCCGCGTCTCTCATGACAGGCGCGATGGGATAGGAGCCGTCGGGCGTCCCGGTAAACGCGTGCAGCACAGTCAAAGTCTGCGCTGATGCCGGCAGTGTCGCCGCCAGCATCGTTAGGAGAATCACAAATCCACACGCGGCCTTCGCCGCTCCTCGACCTAGACTTAGGGCAAAATGGCTGGACTGTACGTTATTTGTCATGACCACTCCCCGGGTTCGAAATTCACGCGACCCTAGCGCGGATTGCAACTTACTAAACATCGCAGTCATCGCGTGTCAGTGGCGTGTAAAGCTTTTGTCAAGGGATTGTCACGAGATCAAGCTGAATAAGGCGAAGGACGACGGGAAGCGCCGCCGAAATTCGGCGAAAACTGATGATGTCGCAATCCACGGCGTCGTCTGCACTTGACGTCATCCTCAGTGGCCATCAGGCCACGAGGGATCTGGCGCGGATCGGCGAGCATCCGGGTCTAGTTTGTGGGATTAAGCGCCAGCCTGTTTTTCAGCCATGTCGCCGATCACGGGCAGCTTCCACATTTGTCCCTGATTGGCTTTAAGCAGTAGAACAAGCCAGATTACGAGGCCCGCCAATCCGACTAGCGGCCATATCAGAATAGTCAACCAACCGAGGAAAGGAATGTGGGCGACGAAGCTCAGCGCAATCCACAATGCGGTCCACGCAATCGCAAAAAAAATGGACTGGAAAGCATGGAAGCGGACGAATCGGCTGCGGTTGTAGGGCTCCACGATCAGGAAGATGATCGCAGGAATAATGGTGACGTAAGCCAGCATGCCTGCGACGTTGTCAGTCAGCCCGCCTGCCGCGGCCTGAGCCGATCGAGCCGGCGGAGCCCCCGAGCGGCTGCAAGCTGGACAAACCGTGGAACCATCTGGTGTCTGAGCGCCACACACGGTACAAAATGCCATAAACGATCCCCCTTAGGCATTCGCTTTGAAACGCGACCCGAGAATGGGCGCACGTTACCAGAAATGAACTGCCAAGGCAAACGAAATCGCACTGGACGACCCTGGCTCAGTTCTCGGTGGATGTTGGCCGATGGCTGCTGGGAATCCACTCATTGGCCGGGCGGCGGAAGAGTCAAAGGCGCGGACATTCGGAAACT
Organism: uncultured Acidobacteriota bacterium; assembly: GCA_963762385.1. Lineage (GTDB taxonomy): Bacteria > Acidobacteriota > Terriglobia > Terriglobales > Acidobacteriaceae > JABDBE01. Next base: position 1,173,293 of record CAVXKN010000006.1, read on the forward strand.
GAGCGCCGACTCGGCCGGAATTTCAATTTGTTGGTTTCCGGTCATCGCACCCCCAAACAATCCGGCCCCAGCGCCCACTAGAGCGCCAATGCCTGCTCCCTTGCCTCCGCCTGCGATCCCGCCGATCAATGCGCCACCCGCTGCTCCCCCGCCGGTTGTCGCCGCGGTTCGCTTGCCTTTCCCCTTAACCGTGTTTTCCAGTACGGCGGTCTGAATAGTGTAGCTTTGTCCCTTCACCGTCACGTTCGTGAGCTGGAGCGTGAGTTCGCCTTCACCCTTGATCTTGCCTTTGGCTTTCGCGCTCACCACCGTGCCGCTGATGGTTGCTCCGGCAGGAATCGCTGTCCGGCCTCCAACGCTGACCGGCTGCGCCAGAGTCGCAAGAAAGGTTTGGCCCGACTGGCTCGTCTTGGAGCTTAAAGCCTGGCCCACCCTCACCGTGAGCATCGTCCCCGCCGGCACCACAATGGGCTGAGGTTTCGGCGCTGGTGGCGGCGGAGGAGGCGCCATTGCCTGAGCGGGCGCAGGCGCGGCGGTCGTATCGGTCGGCACCGAAGTCTGATCATCAACCCCAGTCTCTCCGGGCTCGTCTTTAGCAATCTGCTCCACCTTCTGCTGGGCCGCCGGGGTCTTGACTTGGCCGGTCAGCGTAACTTTGCCCTGATTGGCCGTCACGTTGACCTGCGAGTCCTTTGTGTCGGGATCAGCGGCGATCTTATTCTGAATGTCCTTGGCGATAGTATCGTCGTTGGGATGACGCGAACACGCGATCGACAAACCCATCAACGCGATCAAGAGGGCGATTGAGATAGAGAGCTTGTGTAGGCGCATACTGCCTCCTCAATTTTGAACTGGCTAATTTCACGTTTACGTTCCGACAGAATTGTGAGCAACCAACTGAGAACCGAGAACAGGCAACTGACAACTGGCTTTGTTGTTATCCCGCTCGCTCTAAGGGTTCCACGTTTCGGCCCGCTGAGATTCTTGGGCCAAGCAACGAAACAACTGCAAATTATACGCGCACTCTCTTGATTGATCTTTATTCGCTGTCATCCCGAGGCGGCGGATTCGCTCGCCTGCGAGCCACTCCCAACGAAGGATCTCTGCACTTCTACCTGAGACGCAAAAAAAGTCCGGTCATCAAGTATAGAAAGCGCAACTATTGTTGTCCGAATCCTGAAACGACGGTATCCGCGTCGGTCTCGACCAACAGCAGTCCCTTGCCGCCGTTGGTTACGACAAAACTGGAATGTTCGGTCTGTTTCAATACCGTGATGGCCATTGTGCCGGTGCAGTTCGAAGCGACAGTGTACGTTCCGGTGGCGGACTGCGCGGTAAAAATCGAGCCATCGAGGCTGCCCGATTCGACTCCGGTCAAGTTGCCCTTTCCATCCAGCGTGAACAAGCCGTCGAAAGCCACGGAACCTACGCCAAGGAACGTCCCGCTGGCCTGAATCCCGAAAGTTCCTTTGAGCCCAGCCAGCGTGCAAGTCGCTTTCCCCTGCGCCTGCAGTGTTTCGATCTCAACGTTCCCCGCATCCGCGTTCACGGTCTGCACACTCTTTCCTCCTGACACCACCACCAGGTTGAAATGGTTCACCGCTTTGTTGGTCTTGGTGACGGCCGAGCCGGTGCAATCCGCGTTGATGGAGTACGTCCCGGTGACTGGCGTGTTCGTAATGATGGTGCCGCCAACGCTGCCGCTTTCCGTCGCTTTGAATGTTCCCTTTCCGTCGGCCTTGAGATAACCCGCGAAGACGACCGGCTGGGCATTCTTAGCAAAACCGCTGACGACAAATCCATATTTCCCCGTCACAGTCGCGTCGGAACACTGCCCCCACGCGCCCAGACCGAGTGCAAGGACTGCGCTCACGGTCAGCAAACCTTGGTGCATTATTCTGGAAATCATCGGTGATCCTCTTTCCGCTTGCGCAACCATTGGAGGGTGTAAACTTACAGGCTCACCAAGCGGGAACGGATGTTAGCAACGCGGTCTTGCCGATGTCAAGAATGAGTTCTTTTCGCGGAACACCTTGCGACCAGGAAAACCGGGGAACAGCGCGTCGTCGTGAGCAGCTCGGCGTGTATCCGGTGGTCCGCCGCCCCGATTTCAGCCAAAAGCCCCGCCCTCCCGCAACGAACGCGAGAAGGGCAGGGCACCCGCTTTTGTGTGAGGGTGAAGGCATGGGCCAACCCCTGCACTCACCATTGCCGCTGCCCGGTGCAATTTTTAGGTCGCGCCCGGAACCAAAATCAGAATCGAGCGATTAGGGCCGCGTAACCGCATTCTGTTCAAGAGAGACCGCAGTCTGTGCCAACAGTCGGCCGTTTGCCGATGCGCCCGTCTTCACCGCGATCTTTGTTTTAGCCAGTACTACTCCCGAAAAGTGCGCAGTCGTTCCAATGGCCACGGCACCGGCAGCCTGCCAGAAGACATTCCTGGGCCGTGCGCCGCCTTTCAGGATCACGCTGGTAGCATTTGCCTGAGTAAGAGTTCCCGCTATCTGGAATATCCAGACTGCGTTTGCTCCACCCGAGAGTGTGACACTGGTTGGTATTAAAACACCTGTCGTCCATTTGTAGAGGCCGGGAACGAGGGTTAGCCCGCCAATGTTTCCGGCTCCCAGATTGATAAAGTTTGGATTTGTTCGTCCGGCGGCGTTGGTATACGCGAGTTCCATGTCGCCTACAGCCTTGGTGAGTAACGAGGGGTCAGTCACCCGGCATGGAAGAGGGCCCGCGGCATCAACGGAGTAAACCGTCCCTGTCTTAATTTCCGAACACTTCAGATGGATCGCCGCTCCAGTGATTGGACTAGCTCCCACATCCCCATTGACTACAGATGGAAAAACGTCCGTGATTCCGGACTTGGTCAGAATCGCGAAAGGGCCCGCTGCTCCAAGGGGTACGGGGGCCTGTCCGGTGAACTCGACGGGGTTGGTCTTGAATACCCATTCCACGGGATTCTTCATCGCAACTCCAGCCGCGTTCTTCGCCGCCGTCGTAACCGTGGCGATATAGCTGGTATTCGGGTTGAGAGCGGACGAGATTGGCGTAAAGGTCGCCACAGTGTTTGCGTCACTCATGGCGACGGTACCGGGCACCTCGTTTCCGTTTGCCTCGGTGACAGTGAAGGTGAGCGAATTTCCGACCGAGGACGAGTTAATCGTTTCCGGGTCCATCGGTTGGTTGAAGGTTGCGCTGACTGCGGTGCCGGTTACAACGTTATCACTGGTATTTGTGCTGGTCGGTACATTCGTGGCCTGGTTAGCGGGGTTCGACGAAACCACCGTGGGTTCTGTAGCTGCGCCGACAAGAGTGCCGGGAGCAACCAGAACGCCGGGGGCAATAGCAGCAAGAACCCTTACGATTCCGCCACTTGCAAGCACAGCGGCGAATAGTAAAGCCACAAACATCGGTAGTTTGTATGAGCGTTCGAATCTGGTCATTATTTTTCTCTCTTTTCACGAGCCCGCAGGGCGTCGATGGCCATGGAATCGTGGCCTTTTTCCTTGTCGCGCCAGTTGAGCGATTTGACCGTATCAGGCACCGATGGACATCGTCGGTGACGAACGAACCGGGCCGGATGTGGAAAATCAAGAACGCTTTGTTTAAGACGTTTCCCAAATAGGATTGACGGCTGGCCCAGCCTTTCACCACCCACAGAAAGCGGGTGCCCTGCCTTTCTCGCGTTCTCCGCGAGAGGGCGGAATTTTCTCAGACACCAGACCCAACTGTCATCCCGAGGAAGCGAATGCCTGCCAACGAAGGATCTCTGCATTTCCACGCACGACCCAGCCCATCGACAGCTAAAAGCCCCACCCCTCTCGCAACTTTCGGCGATATCGCACGCCTATCTTGCCAGATGTGATAATATGAACATGCAGCACATAACTACATGCTAATAACAACCAGCGTAGCCCTCGGGCTGCGCTTTTTTGTTGCTGGCAGAAAATGGGAACGAAGGACATTCGGATGACCATGGAAATCGAGCAAGCGTCGGGAATTTCGATATTTGCGGCGGCGGAGTGGCTGAGAGAAGTACACTCCCATGGCACGCAGAAGTGGGCCGGCGAACAAGCCGAGGCGGCATTTCTGAATAAGGCAACCAGCCTCGGATTGAGCGTGTCCAAACCCTGGGGCGATAGCGAGCGTTATGACTTGATCGTCGGCTCCGGGTCGCGGTTGTCGCGCGTGCAAGTGAAGTCGACGCAGCACGAACACGTGGGACAATACAGGTACAGCATCTCCACCTACCGCCACGGGACGCTCTACACCGAGGCAGAGATCGATTTTCTGGCGGTCTACATCGTGCCTCTCAATATCTGGTACATAATTCCGGTGAAGGCCTGTCTCAACCACCGTAATCTACGCTTCTATCCCGGTTCCAAAAATTCACGCGGCCGCTACGAGAAATATCGCGAAGCCTGGTGGCGCCTGGAGAGCAGAAAGTAGCCAACCGCGGATAGCCGGCTGTCAACGTAGGCGCGAGCGTCCTCGCTCGTGCTTGTGGTGGCCCATGCTTTCGCCACACCCAAAAGGCGGGTGCCCCGTCCTTCTCGCGTCCTCTGCGAGAGGGCGGGACCTTTAGATACCACGCCCCGACTGTCATCCTGAGGCAGCGCAGGCCGTCGCGAAGCGAAGGCCTGCCAACGAAGGATCTCTGCACTTCCACTTCGGACCCAGCCCAGCACTATTCGACCGGACAATCAGCTGTGCTCGAAATTGAATCCCGCCGGACAGCCCGTCGTCGTGAGCAGCTTGGCGTGCATCCGGCGATCCGCAGCCGCGATGTCAGCGAAAAGCCCCGCCCTCTCGCAAAGAACGCGAGAGGGACAGGGCACCCGCTTTTGGTCGTGAAAGGATGGGCCAGCCCCACTGGCTTAGGAAGATGAACTGGGACGCTCAACCGGTACCACGAACATATGCTCCGGCTGCCCAAGATGCACATAATGCAGGGTCTCGGTAAAGTAACATGTGCGCATCCACACGTCTCGTACTTCTGCGTCGGACATGGAAACCTCGGAGGCGATTGATGCGAGAAGCTGTTCGAACCATCCGGATTGAAAACCATTAATTGCATTGTTCGCGGAAGTATGGAGTTCCTTGTAAACACGTTCCCCGATTGAAAATTGCTTGTCAATTGTCCTGAGAATATCAGTGACATACGACATCTTCAGCATGCCGCTGACTACCTGAGACCAAGAGATCATGGTAGTTATCCAAGGCAGGAAGTCCGTGAAGCGCAGCATGAAGCGTGCTATTAGAACTGCCGCTTTGCGGCCATCGATCGGCACGATCGTTCCCAGCACTGACCTGGCACCCATCATTAGAAAACCGCTGGCAACGCTCGACTCGATACCTTCAAGGGGATGTGTTTCGCAGGCACTGAGTAATATGATCGGCGGCACCTTCATTTGCTTGTACAGCTCGAAAGGGTTTAGCTGAATCGAGCCGATTCTGAGCGTTCCCTGTGAACTTGTACGATCGTGCACGCCATGACCGTCAAAAATTGCTATGTGCCCGTCGAAGCTGTTAAACGCATCGACAAATTCCTTTTTGGTTGAAACGTCCGCAATGTGCAGATCAATCTTCTTGTCACTGCTGGAATTGACGATCTCTATTGCGTTGATGATTAGATTACGGAGCGGATCAGTGCGCTCGAAAGCTCGAACTAACAAAACTTTATGCAAGGCGTCTGCCTCCAGCAGCATTGGAGTACGCGCCAACCCGTGACGCATCAGAAGGTTCCCTGGCAGGGTGGGCAGCCGAGACACAGTGGCCCGCACTCCAAGGGGCAAATCGTTCACGGGCAGCAGTTCTAGGGGCGTGTCCCCAATGAGCTTGATGCCTTCATCTTGATACTTCTCGATTCGTTGCAAGAGAAGGCTCGGCACCGCGCTACGAAGGCTTTTTCCGATATTGTAGGCAAGCTTATTGCGACGTTCTGTGTTGGGAGTCTTGCTTCGAGTCATACCGGACAACCGAATCAACAAGTCTCGGACCCGATCAACTTGAGGAGGACAGCGCACCACCGGAGCACAGAAGCTCGATGCCGTAACTGACAGCGCGGCGGTATACGTCGAAAGTTCTTCGGCGCGGACTCGCATTAATGCTGGAGCAATAGGATCTTCAAGTATTTCCTTCAGCTCTTGGCCCGTTGACGTCATTGCGATGTATTGCTTTTGACGAAGTATGTTGCGAAACACTCTCTTTATCGCAGGCGTCGCCCCCGGTTTAAGCTGACTCGGGGACAAGTGACGGTAAACGGAAGGCACCGTGACGACCAACATCGGACTGCCAGGGATCCTGTGATGGTCTGCATCGGCGTCATGGCGCACACGTTCAAGTTCATCGGCGACATCAGAAATCGCAACCGCAAACTCATCATCACTCTTTCCAGCCAGCGGCCTCTTCGCCTTAGGTAAAACGAAATTAAGTGATCGGAGGGCTGTTTCAGTCGGCAGAGTGATATTGTGAGATTGCGTTTTAGTACGAGCCCTCTTCTTTGGCCACTGAACAAACTTACGCCAGGACAAGGGCGGTAACGAATCCATTGGTGACTTGGCGAAAATCGCCTTCTCGGCCGCTTTTCTGCTCCAAGATGCCAGATCAGCCCTCGAAAAGTCCCATAACTTAGGGACCGAGGAGCTTTCTGTATCCGTTGTGAGGTGGAGCCATCCCCTCTGGTTCTTGGCTGCGAGGTGCTTTTCAACCTCTTCACGTGTTTCCCTATCCGACACAAAGCAAGTTACTGGCAACCCTCGGTCGAACTGGACAAGAGACTCAAGCTCGAGCAGCACGATCGCGTATCCAGCAAGTCCAATCGATCGAAATTGAATTGCTTCATCTCTGGTTCGAAACATTTCGTCTATCGTTGTGGGGAGCCTGCAAATGTATTGAATGGTGTCTGCGACTGCGAATGTGTTTTCGCTGAAACCTTGAAAGGGCGAAAACTCGCCAGTGCCGTTAGGCGGGAGCATAACCACATACAGAATGTGACGTGTAATAACCTCGTCGAGTTCCGTCTTCTTCATTGACTCGCGCCCCAATCTTTATAGAGTTTGGCCCCAGACCCGACAGTTGTCCAGCATCTACGGGCACGCGCGGCCTACTCAAGAAGGATAGTTGAGCTTAAACCGCCGCTGGTTGCGCCACTTCCTGCAATGCTGCCGCGAATGCCTCGATGGCGTGATCGATCTGCTGGCGGGTGATGATCAGCGGGGGTTGGAAGCGGATTACGTTGCCGTAGATGCCTCCTACGCCGACCAGGACGCCGTTGCGTAGCAGGGCGTCGCGGATGGCTTCGGCTTCGGTGGTGGCTGGGGTTAGCCTTTCGTCTTTTACCAGTTCTACGCCGATCATCAGGCCGAGGCCGCGGACTTCTCCTATGAGTGGGCCATGCTTTTGCAGGGCGCGGAGTTTGGTCATGGCGTAGTTGCCGGTTTCGGTGGCGCGAGCGGGGAGATTTTCTTTCTCCATGAAATTGATGTTGGCGAGGGCGGCGGCGCAGGAGATGGGATTGCCTCCGAAGGTGGAAAGATGGTCGCCGGGTTTGAAGGCGGCGGCAATTTCGGGGCGCGTGGTGAAAGCGCTCAGGGGGAATCCGTCGGCGATGCCTTTGGCGGTGACCAGGATGTCGGGGACGACTCCGTAGTGCTCGATGGCAAACATTTTGCCGGTGCGGGCAAAGCCGGATTGGACTTCGTCGGCGATGAAGAGGATGCCGTGCTGGTCGAGGACTTTCTTGACCTCTTTGAAATAGTTTGGCGGCGGAACAACGATGCCGCCTTCGCCCATGACCGGCTCCGCGATGAACGCGGCCACGTCGCCGGAGGTGGCGAAGCGGATTACATCATCGATGGCTCGGGCGCATTGGCGTCCGCATTCTTCGGGGTCGGTGCGCCATTGCGAACGATACGCATAGGGCGCGGGAGCGAAGGCTACGCCGGGTGCGTAGGGGCCTCCGCGTTTCTTGCGGCCCTGGTTGCCAGTCACGCTGAGGGCGCCCCAACTGCGTCCGTGAAAGCTGGCGTGGAGCGCGATGTATTCGTGCTTGCCCGTGTACAGACGGGCGAGCTTCATGGCGCCTTCGATAGCTTCCGCTCCGCCGTTGCCGAAAAAAGTTTTGGTCAGGCCGTGTGGCGCGATGTGCGCGATCTTTTCGGCCAGATCAGCCACCGGCTTCACATGGTAGATATAAGAAGAACAGTGGACCAGCTTTTCCATCTGGGCCTTAGCGGCTGCGATCACTTGCGGATTGCCGTGTCCGGCGTTCACGACTGAGATCCCGGAGAAGCAGTCCAGATACTCGCGGCCATTGTCGTCAGTCACGACGGCGCCGCTGGCATGATCGATGACAATGGGGACGACCTGCTTCATGAAGCCGGTCATCACGTAGTCTTTGTATTTTTGGATGGTGTCGGACATTAATTCCCTTCCGCCTCAGACATCTTCAAAGGCATCAACCACAAAGGACACGAAGGTTCACAAAGGAAAGCGTTTGCATCAGAACTTTCTTGAGTGTTCTTTGGCCCAGCGCTCCACCACAACTTTCTTTTCGGTATAAAACTCGACGGCATCGCGGCCTTGTCCATGCAGGATGCCGAAGAAACTGTCTTTCCATCCGCTGAATGGGAAATAGGCCATGGGCGCGGCTACGCCGATGTTGATTCCGATATTGCCGGCCGGCGCTTCGTAGCGAAACCGCCGCGCTGCTGCGCCACTCGACGTGAACAGCGACGCCTGATTGCCATATTTGCTGTGCTCGAGAAATGCCAGGGCCTCGTCCAGATCGCGCGCATGAATCAGGCTCAGAACGGGGCCGAAGATTTCCGTATCCGCTACATCGCTCGTCGGCGAGACATTGTCGAGAATGGTCGGCTTCACGAAGTTCCCTGCTTCGTATTTCGGGATCTTCGGATTGCGTCCGTCAATCAGAACCTTCGCACCTTGTTTTTCGCCCACCGCGATCAGCGACTCGATGCGCGCCTTACTCTCTCGCGACACGACCGGGCCCATCTGGATGCCTTCGTCGAGGCCGTTGCCGACTCGTAGATTGGCGGCGGAATCTGTGATCGCGTCGCGAAAAGTTTTTTGGGCTTCGCCGATCGTGACTGCGACCGAGACTGCGAGACACCGCTGCCCGGCGCAGCCGAAAGCGCTGTCGCTGATGATCTGGGTCGCCATCTTCATATCGGCGTCGGGCAAAACAACGACGTGATTTTTCGCGCCGCCCTGGCACTGTGCGCGCTTTCCGTTCTCGCCAGCTCGCGCATAGACGTATTTCGCGACCGGAGTTGAACCAACGAAGCTGATGGCTCGCACTTTGGGATGATCGAGCAATCCGTTGACTACAGTTTTTCCGCCGTTCACGAGATTGACCACGCCCTTGGGCAGGCCACTCTGAGCGAGCAGTTCATAAGTTCGCTGGATGGTGAGCGGCACGCGCTCCGAGGGCTTGAGGATGAACGTGTTGCCGCAGGCAATCGCGTAAGGCAAAAACCAGAAAGGAACCATGCCGGGGAAATTAAATGGGGTGATCGCCGCCACTACGCCGAGCGGTTGCCGGATCATGATTTCGTCGATACCGCGGGCGACGTCCTCGAGGTTGTAGCCTTGCATCATCATCGGAATTCCGCACGCCACCTCGACGTTCTCGATGGCGCGTCGCCATTCAGCTTTGGCTTCGGTGAAGGTCTTGCCGTTTTCCTGAGTGATGATGCGGCTCAATTCGTCGACGTGCTCTTCCAAAAGCTGCTTCAGCTTGAACAGCGGCTGAATGCGGTCTTCCGGAGGCGTGCGGCGCCACTCCGGGTATGCGGCGGCGGCTGCCTCCACGGCAGCAGCAACTTCAGCGGCATCGGAGAGCGGAGCTTTCGCGATGGTCTCGCCGGTCGCGGGATTGGTCACGTCGAACCATTCCGTGGCCGTGGATTCGACCCATTGGCCGTTGACGAAGTTGGGGACCTTGGTTATCGGTGGCGCTGCGACGGTCATTTTAAAACCTCTGCTATCGCGAAGAGTTTAGAGACGTTGCAAGCAACGTTTCTACAGCGCGGGCGTTTTTCCGCGGCTACGTGATCATGGTTGCACTAACTATGCCTCTTTTCTCAGACACGGTTTGCAACGCTGCCTCGAGTACGTCGAGCGCTTCATTCATTTGCTCGTCGGTCACAACCAGCGGAACCAGAACGCGGATCACGTTCGAATACGAACCGGCTGTGATTGTAATCAGGCCGTGCTCGTAACAATATTTTGTCACTTCTTTCGTCTCGTCAGCGGCGGGCTCGCGTTTGTCGGAGGATTTCACGAGTTCGATGGCTTGCATTCCGCCCAAGCCGCGTACATCGCCGATGATAGGCCAGCGCTGTTGGCATGCTTTGGCGCGCTTCTGGAATTTACTTCCAATTTCGTTGGCTCGAGTCAGAAGTTGTTCACGCTCGAAGATGTCCAGGACAGCGAGTGCGGCCGCACAGGAGAGTGGATTGCCGGCGAACGTTCCACCGAGGCCGCCCGGTGCAGGTGCGTCCATAACTTCGGCGCGGCCGGTGATTGCAGCCAGAGGCAAGCCGCCGCCGAGCGATTTCGCTGTAACCAGAATGTCGGGTTCGATGCCGTAGTGCTCGCTGGCAAACAGCTTGCCAGTTCTGCCGAAGCCGCTCTGAACTTCGTCGGCGATGAACAGGACTCCATGTCTGTGGCAAATGTCGATCAGCACGCGGAAGTAGTCGGGCGGAGGAACGACGAATCCTCCTTCGCCGAGAACCGGCTCTGCAATGACAGCCGCCACGTCTTCGGACGCGACCACGCGTTTGAAAGTGTCTTCGAGATGACGGGCGCAGAAAAGATCGCACGACGGATATTTCAGCGAGTAGGAGCAGCGATAACAGTAAGCGTACGGGATGCGGTACACGTCGCCGGGAAACGGCGCGAATCCTGCCTTGTAGGGATGGGTTTTGCTGGTGAGGGCCAGGGTCATCATCGTGCGGCCGTGGAAGGCGTCTTCAAAAGCAACGATGCTCGAGCGTCCTGTATGGGCGCGTGCAATTTTTACTGCGTTCTCCACGGCCTCAGCTCCGCTGTTCACGAACAACGTTTTCTTGGGAAATTTGCCGGGTGTAATTTCGTTCATCCGCTCGGCGAGCCGGATGTAGTTTTCATACGGCGTAACTTGCACGCAGGTGTGCAGGAAGTTTTCGAGTTGTTCGCGCACGGCGGTGATTACAGGCTCTCGACGGTGTCCAATATTGAGGCAACCGATGCCGCCGGCGAAATCGATGTAGCAATTACCATCTACATCTTCGAGCCAGGCGTCTTCGGCTTTCGCGACATACACCGGAGTTGCGTGCGAAAGACCGCGCGGCACAGCAGCATTGCGGCGCTCGGCCAGGGCTTTCGATTTCGGTCCCGGGATCGGGGTTTTAAGTTGAATCGTGTTCATTGTGCTTCCTACGTTGCGGCGCGAATTCCCTGAGGTCTTGATCGTCGTATAAGCGACACAAGGTCCTTCGACTCCGTAACTGATTCGCTTCGCGAACCAGTTACTGCGCTCAGGATGACAGGGTTAAAGTTGGTCAAATTCATTTCCTGTTTCAGTACCATGCGATCGGAGCTTCGTTGAGATTGATGTGTACCTGTTTGGTTTCGAGATATTCTTCGATTCCCCACGGGCCGAGTTCGCGGCCGAAGCCCGATTGCTTGTAACCTCCCCAGGGCGCCTCGACGTAGGTCGGTTGCATGTGGTTCACCCAGACGATTCCGGCGCGCAGCGACTTCACGATGCGGAATGCTTTGAAAATGTCGCGAGTCCAAACCGCGGCGGCTAAGCCGTAGGGTGAATCGTTCGCGATTTTCAGCGCGTCATTTTCATCTTCGAATGGGATGACGGAAGCAACCGGTCCAAAGATCTCTTCGCGTGCGATGCGATCGCTGTTGGTCACATCATAGAAAATAGTCGGCTCGACGTAGTAGCCTTTGGCGAACTTCTCGGCGCGTCCGCCACCGATGGCGAGCTTGGCTTCTTTCTTGCCAAGTTCCTGGTAGGAGCGAACTCGATCATATTGATCTTTGCTGACGACCGGGCCCATCTTGGTGTCGCGGTCGAGAGGCGCACCCAACTTGATCTTCTTTGCTTTCTCGGTCATCGCGTCGACAAACTTTTTGTAGATGGGCTTCTGCACCAGAATGCGGCTGCCGGCGGAGCAAACTTCGCCCTGATTGATAAAGACGCCAAAGAGTGCGCCGTCAATGGCGGCTTCGAAATCGGCGTCAGCGAAAAATATGTTGGGCGACTTGCCTCCGAGTTCGAGGGTGACCCGCTTCACCGTATCAGCGGCCTGTTTGACAATGATCTTGCCGACGGCAGCGCTGCCGGTGAAGGCGATCTTGTTCACATCAGGATGCTGGACAAGGGGCGCGCCACAGCTTTCGCCGAATCCCGTGATTACGTTAACAACGCCCGGCGGCAGGCCTACGTCGGTGAACCACTTGGCCATTTCGAGCGCAGTGATGGGCGTTTGCTCGGCCGGTTTCAGCACGCAGGTGCAGCCGGCGGCCAAGGCTGGCGCGAGTTTCCACGCTGCCATGAGCAGCGGATAGTTCCACGGAATAATTTGTCCGGCAACACCGATGGGTTCTTTTAGCGTCAGGCTTACAGCATTGTCGGGAACCGGGTTCACATATCCCAGAATCTTGGTTGCGAGTCCACCATAATATTCGAAGCAGGTCGCAACATCGGCGATATCGAATTCCGCTTCGACGATGGGTTTGCCCGTGTTGCGAGATTCCAACTCCGCTAGCATAGCCGTATTCTGGCGAATCTTATCGGCTAGCCGGAAGAGGACGCGTCCGCGTTCCTGGGCAGTCGTCGAAGCCCACGGACCGTTTTCAAATGCGGTTTTGGCCGCGGCCACGGCGCGGTTGACGTCGTCGGCGTTGGCCTCGGGAACCTGCGCGATCACTTCCTCGGTCGAGGGATCGTAAACCGGAAAAGTCTTACTGGATTTGCTGTCGACCCACTCGCCGTTGACGTACATCTGATAGGTGCGCACGTCGGTCTTCACTCCACCGGGCATAAGTTCCTCCTGCGATCAGTCGAGCTTCACTCGACCGGACAGCCGCGGGCGGCTGTCCCCACGTAATTCAATCTTGACTAAGTTCTCTCGCCGGCTCCAATCGGAACCGTCTCCTGCGTCTTCAGACGGCTGTACCCAAAGAAGAAAAACACCGCTAGCGCGATAAATCCGAGCGTGATGCCGAACATACTGACTTCGTACTTCCATAGTGACGTGATTTGTTTGGCGGGGAAAAAAGCCACGACGATCGCCAGCATAGTTGTGATGAGTCCAGCCACCCCGGCGAACATCAGCGTCCCCCTGCCATAACATCCTTGTAGCGAGCCACGCACGGCAAACTTGATCAAAGCCCCGAAGACGTAGAGAAATGGAACCAGCTGCAGCACGACTGCCGCAGATAACATTTTCTGAAACGCTTCCTGCACGCCACCGGAAAGGGTGAAGTTTAGGACGATCAGGACGAGCGAGACCACTCCCTGCACGATCAGAGCTACGTAAGGAGTCGCGTACTTGGGATGAATTTTTCCCATCGCTGCGGGCATATAGGAGTCGAGGCCGGCGACGAATGGGATGCGCGCCGAGCCGCCCATCCATGCGGAACCGATTCCGGCAATCGACAAGCTCAGCATCACCGCGAAGGGCGCGATGATCCAAGCCACACCAACCTTACCGGCCATGTGGCTGACTGCTTGCACGATTCCCTGCAGCACGTTGATGTCGTTTTTGCCAATGGCCACCAAGAGCGTGAGAGTTGCGCCTACGTAGAGAGCGCCGGAGATCACGCCTCCCCAGGCGACGGCTCCGGGCAGGGTTTTCTGGGGATCACGAATTTCGTCGCCCATCACAGAGGCGAGTTCCAGTCCGACCAGGCCAAAGCAAATCACGCCGAAGGAGTTCAAGACAAATTTGGGATCCGCAGGAATTTTGAAATCCGCGGCTATGACTGGGGTGCCAAAGCGCGACCACACAGTGATGCCTAACCCAATGAGAACGGCCGCCGCGACGAAGGTGCCGATCCCGCCTAAATTGTTCAGCCACTTTCCTACGCTGAGGCCAACAATATTGAGCACGGTAAGCAACGCAAGCAAAGCAACCGATGCGACCATGGCAAAAGTCTTATCGTCAGCAAGTGCCGCGTGGCCTGGGCCCATCGCGAAGACGGAAACGCCGACAAAGTAGAGCATCACCGTCGGGACATACAGCATGTTGTTCGTCCAATAACACCAGCCGGAGAGGAATCCATGGAAGTCTCCGAATACTTCTTTGGCCCACAAATACACGCCGCCTTCTCCGGGATAGCGGTGGGCCAATTCGATGACGGCGATGCCCTGCGGCCAGAAAAAGAGGAGCAAGGCGATGATCCACAGCCAGACCGTGACACCGCCGTTGGCCGCGATCGATGGCACCACGTTCAGGTTGAAGACAGCGACTACGAAGAGCAGAACCAGGTCCCAGCGGCCGAGGACGCGCTTCAGGTGAGGCTGATTGGCGTCTTGGGTATTGGCTGACAAAAGCGCAGTCCTTGGTCCTTATCCTTCCCTGTCGTCGTCCTGCGGGACAGCCGGGGGCGGCTGTCCACACGTGAGTTAACTTTCCCACCTCATTTGCTTAGTGGGCCACTACTTCGGCAGTCCGTTCCTGCTGAGCCTTGGCCAGCGCGGGCGCCACATCTTCGAAGGCTGCGAGATGCTTGTCGATATCGGCGTCGGTGTGCTGGACGGAAATCGTCCATTGCTCATCCCACCAGTAAGGTTGCGCCATGACTCCACGATTGACCATGGCGAACCAGTAGTGGCGCCAGAGATCGATGTCGATCGTGGTCCAGTCGCGGTAGTTGCGGATCTCTTTGGGATACAGCATGAGCGCTCCGTTCGCGCCTGCGCTGGCGATGTACGCTTGCAAGCCAACCTTCGCGATGGTCTTGCGATAGCCGGCCGTTAGTTTTTGGCTGAGCTTGTCCACGTGTGCGTAGTTTGCTCGCGTGAGCACTTCGCGGAAGGTCGCGAGGCCTGCAGCCATCGAAACCGGATTCGTGTTGTACGTGCCGCCGTGAAAGACCTTGTGCTCCGAGATCAGATTCATTACCGACTTGTGCGCGCCGAATGCGGCAAGCGGAAAACCGCCACCGATTGATTTGGCAAGGCAGATCATGTCGGGCTTCACGCCAAAGTACTCGGAAGCTCCGCCCCAACCGAGCTTCGCTCCCGTCTTTACTTCGTCGAAGATCAGCAGCGCGCCATTCTTGGTCGCGATTTCACGCAGGCCTTCGAGGAATCCGCGCTGCGGAATGCAGAGGCCGACGTTCATCATGATCGGTTCAAGAATGATCGCGGCAATTTCTCCGGGATTCTGCTTGAAGCGAAGCTCGACGCTGGCGAGATCGTTGAACGTGGCCACCGGGATGTTAGCGATGCTTGCCTTCGGCACGCCCAGACCGCCGGGAACGGATGTGGGCGCGTTCACGTCGCCGAATTCCGGGGCGTGGGGTTTCACGCTGACCAGGGCGGCGTCGTGCAGGCCGTGGTATCCGCCTTCGAATTTGAGGATCTTGTCGCGGCCCGTGGCGGCTCGCGCCAAGCGGATGGCATGCATCGTCGCTTCGGTGCCACTGCTTCCGAAGCGGACCATCTCAACCGGAAAGCGATCGCAGATTTCTTCGGCGAGTTCCCACTCCATGTCGTGCGGCATGCCAAACATGGTTCCGGTGCTCAGACGTTTTTCGACGGCCTTCATGACCGCGGGATGACAGTGACCTGCCATCAGTGCGCCGAAACAAAGGTTGTGATCGAGATAATCGTTGCCATCGAGATCGCGGAAATGCGAGCCGCTGCCTTCTTTCACGAAGATCGGATAGGGATCGTAGGCGCGGTAGTTGCTGGCTACGCCCAGCGGAATGCGTTTCAGGTTTTTTTTATGGGATTCGGCGGACTTGGGCGTGCGACGCTCGAAGGTTTCGAGCTCCTTCTGCAATTCGGGGTACATCCGGGTCTCCAGGAATCTCAAGCCGCTTGTGCGGCCATTAGAATGTGGCCGGGCAGCATTGGCCGCCCGGTTTCAGGCTAGAAATAGAACTTTAACGCAAACTGCACCAGGCGCGGATCCTGGGCTTGTGTGATTTTACCAAACAAAGTCGGGCCGTCGGAGAAATGACCGTCCGGGTTGTAAAAATTGGTGTGGTTGAAAATGTTGAATATCTCCGCCCGGAACTGGAAATACTTGTCTTCGGTCAGCGCGATTTTCTTATGGACGGAGAAGTCCCATTGCTCAAGCCCCGGTCCGCAGCAGATGCTGCGCTGCGTGCCGATGTTGAAGTGACCTAATTGCGGATCCTGAAAGTCGTTGGGGTTGAACCAGAAGCTGCCGTTGGTCTTGGGGTTCAGTTTCTGAAATGGCGCGACCTGCTGCGGCGCCTCGGTGCCAAGGAAGAAGATGCTGGCAATCAGTTCGTTGTCATTTTCGGTATCCAGGCGAATGGGAAAGCCGCTCTGAAATTGGGTGATACCGGAGACGGCCCAGTCATTCAAAACCTTTCCGGCAAAACCCTTATGCTCCGGCAGGGGCAACTCCCAGTCATAGCTGACCACAAAACGTTGGTGGGAGTTGAACAGCGACAGCCCGCGGCTGGAAGCATAGTTGAACGGGTTAAGGGTTTCCTCAAAGGTTGATCCATCATCCAGAGACTTGCTCAAAGTGTAAGAAGCCTGGAACTGCAAGCCATGCGAAAAGCGCTTTTCGAGCATGGCTTCGAATGCGTTGTAACTGGAATTGGCGATCGTGTCTTCGGCGAAAATATCACTAAACACCGGGACTCCGTCGGTCGGACAGCCGGCTCCGGTGAAGGGGTTACAACTCGGCGAGGAATAAGGACGCAGTCCGACGAATTGCAGGGTCTGGCCCGTGCCCGTGACCACTTGCCCGCTCGGCATGTGGAATTGGAAGCCATTCGGAACAGTTACGCTCCATTGCGTGTCCTCCAGAAACGGGCCACACTGCGTCGGCGTTCCAAACGACGTCACATTGCTCGGATTCAGGTTGTAAAGGTTATACATGTCCAGGCAGGTCTGTGGGCTCGACGGATTTATATCGTGCGAGGCCAGCAAGCGGTGCCCCTCCGACCCTACGTATCCGAGCTGCAACATCATATCTTTTGTAAGCTGCCGCTGAATGGTGAGGTTGTATTGCGAAGTGTATTGCGTGCGCAAATGCGGTTCGAACTCACCGTAAAGCAGCAGTGGACGGAACAGAGAATAATCCACCGGCTGTCCGGGCGTAGGAGTGAGGATTCCGTTGAACGGGTTTGGCGCGGGCGATCCTCCAGCCTGGTAGACGAACGGAGTGTTAAAGAAGGTATTGAACAGGGACGAACTACCTCCGAATGGTGGTTCAGCACCGAACTGCGCGAGTACGAGCTCTTCCATCGGGTTGTAAAACAGTCCCCAGCCAGCACGAATGCTGGTTGCGCCATTGTTGCCAAAAAGCTTTCCCAGGAAACCGCCGCTGGCATTCGGGCTGTACGCAATTCCAACCCGCGGGGCAAAAGCCTTGTAATAAGTACTCGTCATGGCCGGCGGAACGCCCTTGTCCCCCGGCACAACCAACCCAGTCGGGGTTACGCCCACGGCGTTGCAGTTGGAAGTGGTGACTCCGAAGTAAGCCTGGCTTAAGGGCGACAACGCGCACGGGTAGAGCGTGGAATTTTGTCCGGGGCGGAAGGTTTCGACGGTTCCAGTGATGTCCGTGAGCGGTGTATTAAGTTCCCAGCGGAGGCCGTAGTTGAGAGTCAGATTGGGCTTGATCTTCCAGCTATCTTGCGCGAAGGGGTAAACCGCCGTAGCGCGAATGTCCTCGCGCTGTCCCGATCCCTGCGTGTAGGTATCGGTGAGACCCAGCAGGAACTCGGCATAGTTATCGCCGTCGCCCGGGAGGATTGCGTTGGGACCGGAGTTATTAAAAGTATATTCGCCGTTGACATCGAAATAGTAGTACTGATCAAAGCGGGCTCGGCGGATGTCGACGCCAAACTTGAAGGTGTGGTTGCCTTTTACCCAAGTTAAATTATCCGACCACTGAAAGCTGTTGCCAACCTGCGGGAGGAAACCCTCGAAGTTGTTCCCAAATGAAGCTCCGCCACTGATGTTGACGTAGGGAACTCCGGTTAGGTTTGCGGGCAAGCCGGGAGTGATTCCGCCTTTGCCAGCCGGAATGCCAGAGCTGGCGAGGAGCGCATTGATTGGGGCAGAATCCGACGTGCCGGTGAAGCAGAATGCTGCAGCAGAGCCCGTGCACGAGGAGGTTACTGCGTTCGTGGCCTGTGGTTTTAGAAAGCCAAGCTGCCCCTGCCGCATGTAGTTAAAGCGCGCTTCGTTCACTACCGCGTTCGTAATCGTCCACGTGTGGCTCAAATTCCATTGCTGATAACGGTTGTCGTTCAAGTTGCCGAAGCCGGGGACAGTTGCGCCCGCTGCTTCAAAATCGTTGTACGGTTGGAACTGCCGGATGTCGTTGAAGTAGTAATAAGCGCTGAAATTTTGCCGGCTGTTGATTTTCTGATCGAACCGCACTGTGAACTGATCTTCATTATCGGTGCTCACGGGCACCGATTGGTTCAGACCCGTTCCGACGTTCTGCGACGGAACAAATTGCTGCATCAGGTTGACGGCGACGGGATCCTGGCACGCTGCGGGAATCACACCGGTCGGAAAGATTGACGACCAAGCCACGCCAGCCGCTGGCGTCGTGCCACCGAGCGTGTTGATCGCGTTCGGACAGCTGGTTCCACCATTAGCTCGACCGTTCAGAACGCTGGCTACGAACGCGTCCGAGATCGAGCCACCGTTGGCAAAGCCCCCGACTCCAGAGAAATCCCCGCCCCTTTGCGCTGCGGTGGGAACGTTCAGCACCTCACCGGGAATTCCCTCCCGGATACGACGCCCTTCATAGGAAACAAAGAAAAAACTATTGTCTTTCTTGACGGGCCCACCGATGGTCCCGCCAAACTGATTCTGATTCCACTGCGGTCGGGTCGAATTGAAATAACCTTGCGCATCCAGAACCGTATTGCGGAAGTACTCGAAGAGGTCGCCATGAAAGTTGTTGGTCCCGGACTTCGTGATCACGTTGACGACCGAACCGGAATTCCGGCCGTATTCCGCGTCGAACGTGTTGGTAATAACGCGGAATTCTTCGACGCTATCCGGAGACGGCTGAATGGTGGGAAGATTCACGAACTGATCATTGGCATCGCCGCCGTTCACGCTGAAGTTATTGGCACGGGTGCGGCCGCCGTTCACCGAGACCGAACCTGTATCCTGCGATCCGTAGAATAGGCTGCCATTGCCGTTTCCGAGCTGCGCTTGCACGCCGGGCTGCAGTTGCAGGAATTGATAAGTGTCGCGCGTGTTCAGTGGCAGCTCATTCACCGAGCGGTTATTAATCACCGCTCCCAGTTGCGTGCTGGTGGTGTCGACTTGAGGAGCTTCGGAGGTGACTTCGACAACCTCCTGCGTCGCACCGATCTGCAACACTGAGTTGAGCGTGACTACCTGGTTGACATTAACGAGCACGCTGGTCTGGACATTCTTCTTGAAACCGCTGAGCTCAAATTCGACTCGATAACTGCCGGGCGTGACTTCCACAAAATTGTAGTCGCCACTGGCATTGGTCTGAGTGTCGCGGCTGGCGCCGGTAGCTTCGTTTGTCAGCGTGATCTTCACCCCCGCCAGGACGGCGCTAGTGGGATCAGCGACACGCCCCACGATGCGGCCGCTGGTGCTCTGGGAGAACGCAGGAAGGGTGAGTAAGCCGAGTGCGAGCGAAAAAGCCAGCGCACGATGCGTCAGTGACAACTGCATTGAGCACCTCCCGATTCTGGGTGGAAGATTGCCAACGAACTATGCTTGCGCGAAAATCAAACCTTGCTATAATCGCGCAAGGTTAGAGAACCTTCAGCACAACTGTCAAGCAAAAAATGGCGTTGTGAGCAAGCCTGCAAGAGACACGGGAGCGTAGTCTTAGAGATGAACGCCGCCGATCCAAAACCTTACTTGAAAATCGGCGATGTGGCCCGCCTGGTAGGCGTTTCTCCGTCGGTAATACGATCATGGGAAAGCCTGGGCCTGACCCGGCCTCACCGCACCATCAGCAAGTACCGCCTGTATTCGCCCGATGATGTAAAACTGCTCAAGCGCGCGCGATTCCTGCGCAAGGTGCGCGGGTTGAACGCGCCCGCCATTGCGCAATTGCTCAAGCGCGAAGGCTTGGTGCGCCCGGCCACGAATGGCAGCGGCGCCATCGGCGTACACCTGCGCCAAATGCGTTTGCGGCGCGGATTGTCTTTGGCTCAAGTGGCAAAACGGGTTGGCATCTCCGTGGGATTTTTGAGTGCCCTGGAACGTTCGCACATGAGCGCGTCAGTGAGCACTCTACGAAAGCTGGCGCGATTCTACAAGACCAACATCCTTGATTTTTTCGATGCGGCGGAATCGAATAGCCGATTGGTGCCGTCGCACAAGCGCAAAGTCCTCGAGGCTGGACCGGGCGTCCGTATGGAGTTGCTGGCGTGGGGGAACACGGTGATGGAGCCGCACCTGTTTCGCATTGCTCCGCGCGCCGGCAGCGGCGAATCCTACACCCACGAAGGCGAAGAGTTTTTGCACGTCCTGCAGGGGCAATTGCATATTTCGGTAGCGGAAGTGGAGTATCGGCTGAAGCCCGGCGACAGTTTTTATTTTGAGAGCGCCACACCGCATCGTTGGTTCAACCCGGGCCGCACCGAAACCCGGGTACTGTGGGTGAACACGCCGCCAACTTTCTAGATGAGTGGTGCGATTCAAGTGGCAGGGATTGTGGAGGCTTACTGATGACCCGACGCTTTCCGATCGTGCTGTTGGCGGCATCCGTTCTCTTGCTTGGTGCTTGCTCCAAGAAGACCCCCACGCTCAACCTGCTGGTCTGGGAAGGCTACGCCGACCCATCTTTCGTGCGGGGCTTCGAGGAGCAGAATCATTGCAAAGTTACGGTGTCGTACATGGGGTCGAGCGACGAACTGGTTGCCAAATTGCGCGGCGGAAGCGCGGGCAATTACGACGTGATTTCTCCGTCGAGCGACGTTGCCACTTCGATCGCTACGGCTGGATTGGCCGCCCCGCTTGATCTTTCGAAGTTCCCAAGCTACGGCCAGCTCTCGCCCCAACTCACTTCCCTGCCCTTGGTTCGCGTCAAAGAGCAGGTTTACGGTGTGCCCTTCACGTGGGGGCCAAATCCGATGCTTTACGACACTACCGCGTTTCCGCAACCGCCGGACAGTTGGAATGTATTTTGGGATCCGAAATACCGCGGCAAGGTTTCCGTTTGGGACGAACTCTCCACGATTTACATGGCGGCGCAGGTTCTCGGCTTCGACAAACCTGATCCCACTCATCTTTACAACCTCAGCGATGCGGAACTGGATGCGGTCAAGAAAAAACTGCTGGAGTTGAAGCCGAACATTCGCAAGATGTGGTCAACCGGCGGCGAGCTTACGAATCTGTTTCAGAACCACGAGATCGTCCTGGCCATGGGATGGCCGCTCATGACCAACCAGCTTCGCAAGCTCAACTTTCCGATCGGTGAAACCATTCCGAAAGAAAATACGACCGGCTGGATCGACCATTTGATGGTGACCGCCGGCAGCGAGAACAAGGAACTGGCCTACAAGTTTCTGGAGTACATGATCGAAGCGCAGACGCAAAAGCAGGTCGCGGATGTAACCGGTTACACGCCGGCGAATCCGCAGGCAGCGCGGTTCATGACGCCAGAACAAGTTAAGAGCCTGCATCTTGACGATGTGGACAATTATCAGAGGCACATCTACTTTTGGCAGAACGTGCCTCGTCGGGCAAAGTACGTTGAAGTCTGGAACGAAGTAAAAGCGGCACAATAAAGGAAATTAATTGGGGGACGGGCGGGGACGCTCGTGCTCCAGCGCAGTTGATACTACCGAGACATGGCTACCATTACCGAACCCGTCGTTCGTTCCGCCAAATCGGGCGTGCAACCACTGCTTGCCATTCGCAATGTTGCCAAGGCTTTCGGGAAAAATGTCGTGCTCCGGGACATCTCGCTGCAGATTGCCGAAGGTGAGTTCCTGACTATTCTCGGAGAAAGCGGCTCGGGCAAGACGACGCTGTTGCGCATCATCGCGGGTTTCGAGACCGCTGATTCTGGCGAGATCCTAATGGAAGGCGAACAGCTCGACCTGTTGCCTCCCTATCGCCGCCGCGTGAACACTGTGTTTCAGAACTACGCTCTCTTTCCGCATTTAACGGTGGAAGAAAACGTGGGCTACGGACTGAGCGTGGCCAAGTTGCCGAAACACGAGATTGCGGGCCGCGTCTCAGAAGCTCTGGCTATGGTTAAAATGACTGCGCTGGCCAGTTCCAAGCCAGCCAAGATCAGCGGCGGCCAACAGCAGCGCATCGCTTTGGCTCGCGCTCTCGTAAACCGGCCGCGCCTGTTGCTCCTGGATGAACCGCTCTCCGCGCTGGACGCGAATCTTCGCCGGCAAATGCAGGTGGAGCTGAAGTCGCTGCAGCGGGAGGTAGGAATTTCGTTCGTGTTCGTTACCCATGACCAGGAAGAAGCCATGGTCATGTCGGACCGCATTGCGCTGTTGCGCATGGGCGAATTGGAACAAGTCGCTTCGCCACGCGAGATCTATAGCCATCCCGCGACGGCGTATACGGCGCAGTTCATCGGCCACACCAACCTACTGCGCGGCGAAATAAAGTCTGGAATCGCTCGTTGCAACTCGCTCTCGTGGAGAGTTGGTCTGCCCGAGGGCCCGGCTTTGTTTTCCTTGCGCCCGGAGAATATTCGCATCGTAAAACCAGAAAAAGGTTCTGACATCAACATGGTCACCTTTCGAGGCAAGATTCAGCACCAGGCTTTTCAAGGTGCTACGGAATTACTTCGGATTGTCTGTGAGGATGGGCTCACGCTGTCGGTGAGAACGGCAACTCGCGAGAACCGGCAAGGGGATGTACAGCTTGAATTCTCCCCAGCCGATGCGGTGCCGGTCCGCGAATCCCCGGAAAGAGGCTAACCAAAAATGTTTTCCCGCGCCTACCGAGCCGCCATCACGCTGCCGCCGCTGCTCTGGGTGGCAGTTTTTCTGCTGGTTCCCTATGCGCTGCTACTTTGTTACAGCTTCTGGTTGGTGTCACCGTCACAAACAATCGTCCACTCTTGGACCCTGGACAACTACCGCGAACTCTTCCGCGTGAACGTCTATTTGCAAACTCTTTTTCGATCCATGTGGATTGCTGCCCGTGTCATGATCTTTTCCCTGCTGCTGGGTTATCCGCTGGCCTACTATCTCTCGTTCCATGCGGGCGCGAGAAAAGATCTGTTCTATCAGTTGGTAATCATTCCGTTGTGGGTCAGCTATCTGGTTCGCGCGTACGCCTGGAAAACGATCTTGGGCAGTGACGGCGTGCTGAACACTTTGCTGCAGTACCTCCACCTGACGAAGCATCCGCTCGAGTTTTTGCTTTACAGTCCGTTCGCGGTGGTGCTCACGCTCACTCATATCTACACGCCGTTTGCCGTTTTGCCGATCTACGCTGCACTCGAACATATTCCGCGCAATCTGGTTGAGGCTTCGCATGATCTGGGAGCATCTCCGTTCCAAACTTTCTGGCGAGTGATTTTTCCGCTTTCGATTCCGGGAGTACTGGCGGGAGCGACTTTCGCATTTGTGCTCAGCCTCGGCGATTTTCTCGCGCCCCTGCTGCTTGGCGGCCCAAGCGGCATCATGATCTCGAACATCGTCGTCAGCCTGTTCGGCGCCGCTTACAACTGGCCTTTAGGGGCAGCCATTTCGCTTTGCATGCTATTGCTGGTCGTCAGCCTGCTCTTTCTCTCCGAGAAGCTGGAGAAGAAATGGAGCTTTCGATGAGTGCGTCCGGCAACAAGTCACGCTGGTTGCCGTGGCACGCCATCTTTGTCTTCGGATTTCTTTATCTGCCGATCGTGACGTTGATCGTTTATTCCTTCAACGGATCGGGTGTTGGCGGATTCCCGCCGCGCAACCTCACGCTGGATTGGTATCGCATGCTTCTTGCCGACGATGCCATCTGGGAATCGGTACTGAACAGCCTGATCGTTGCATTTGCGGCGATGGCGATTTCGCTAACCTTCGGTATACCGGCGGCGCTGGCTCTGGATCGCGCGAACTTCCCCGGTAAAGCTCTTTTCCGGCGACTCGTCCTGCTGCCGCTGATCCTTCCAGGAATCATCACCGGGCTTTCGCTGTTGATGTTGTTTCGCGAAGTGGACGTGAAGCTAAGCCTCGTTACGATCATGCTCGGTCATGGTACGGCTCTGATCTCCGTCGCCACGACCGAGGTGTTCGCCGGGTTACAGAAACTGGATCGCGCACAGGAGGAAGCTTCTCTCGATCTGGGCGCAAATTATTGGCAGACGTTCTGGCGGGTTACGATTCCGAACCTGCGCTTATCCATCATTGGCGCCGCGTTGCTGATCTTCACGCTATCCATGGACGAGATCGCAGTCAGCTTTTTTCTGATTGGGCGTGACAACACGTTGCCGCTGGAAATCTGGGGCCGGCTGCGCCGGGGGATCACGCCTGAGATTAACGCTATTTCCACCATCATTTTTGTTTTTTCTCTGATCGCGATCGTGAGCTGGTATCGCCTGAGAGTGAGCGCAGATGCGCGAGAGGTCGCCGTGTAACGCCGGATAGAGAACGGAGGTGTCTCCACTCGGCATGAGGAGCAGAATTACATATGACTACAAATCGCAGGGACTTCATTAAGTTCGTGGTCGCGGGATCGGTTGCAGCTGGCTGTCCAGTTGATCTTTCTTTGTTGGCGGCCGAAACGCCCCAGCCCGAAGTGGACGGCGAAGACAATCGCATCTGCCATCAGGTGCGTGATGGCAAAATCTTCACCCGGCCGCCAGTCTCCGCGCGCCACGATGTCGTGATTGTCGGCGGCGGCGTCAGCGGGCTCACTGCGGCTTATCTATTGCGCAACCGCGATTTCCTTTTGCTCGAAAAGGAACCGCATTGGGGCGGCAACGCCTATTTGATGGAGTATCAGGGCAGCGCTTATGCGACGGGCTCCGCGTTCCTCGGCAAGAGTGAATATGCTTACAGCTTCGCCAAGGAAATCGGCCTCGAGCCTCTGCCCATCAACGATCGAGACAGCACCATTATCAGAGGCGAATGGATTGCCAATACGTGGGCAGAAGGCCTCGACAAATTGCCGTACTCCACGTCTGTCCGCGAGGGCTTCAAGAAGTTCAAGAAAGATATGCTGGCAATCGATCTGGCGAAGCGGGCCACGGAGCTCTACAACGTTCCATTTTCTGATTTCATGAAAGGCTACCCAGTCGAGGTAAAACAATGGTGGGACAACTACGGCCCTTCCAACTGGGGAGCCACTACCGAGGACACAGCCGCCGCACTCGGCATCGATGAAATCCAAGAGATTGGCGCCGACACTGTACCCGAGTTCTACACCTGGCCCGGCGGACTGGGCGCGATTACGAAGAGATTGGCCGAAATCCTCCAGGGCAACTTCGCAAACCATATGCAGTTGGGCGCAACCACAGTGGCCGTCGTGCCGGATAACAACGAAGTGCAAGTCACCTACATGCGGGGAGCAGAACTCGCGACGGTGGCTGCGAAAACCGTCATCATGGCCAGTCCGAAGTTCATTACCCGGCGCATCGTGCAGGGTCTATCGGAAAATCAAAGCGACGCAATGCACCAGATCCGCTACATTCCCTATGCGGTGGTGAACCTGATTTTCGACAAGCCGGTGTTCAACAAAAGCTACGACACGTGGTGTCCGGGAAATGCGTTCACCGATTTCATCGTGGCGGATTGGACCATTCGCAAGCAGCCCGGATATAAGCAGAAATACAACATCCTCACCTGTTACACGCCCATGAGCGAAGACGACCGCGGATACTTGCTAACCGAATCGGGTGCGCGGAAAAAAGCTGCCAGCGTGCTGGACGACTTTCAGAAGTTGTTCCCTGGTTCCAATATCGATCCCATCGAGGTTCACATTTATCGCCGGGGCCATCCTCTTTATATGTCGACGCCCGGTCTCTACACCAAGGTGCAGCTCTTGGCACGGCAACCGATGGACCGGGTGTTCTTCGCCAACACGGATTCAGAAGGCCCCGAATCCACGACCAGTAAAGCCATTGTCGCAGCCCGCCGCGCGGTGAAGGAAGCCGAAAGCCGGCTCGCAGGAAAATGATCCCACAATAATGGACGACCGGCGTCCCCGCCCGTCCCATCGAACCCGGCGAGGACGCCCGGTCTCCACTTTTTCTCATCGCCCTATTGGTCTCGCCGCTTTCTTCCGCGCATAGTAAAGTGGTACTAGGTCGTTATTGTCGTTCATCGGAAGGAAGTCTCATTGAGTTCCAGCATTCGTAACATCGCTATTATTGCCCACGTCGATCATGGCAAGACCACGCTGGTCGACGCCATGTTGCAGCAGAGCGGCACTTTTCGCTCCAACGAGCACATCATTGAACGCGTGATGGACTCGAACGATCTGGAGCGCGAGCGCGGCATCACTATTCTGGCCAAGAACACCGCCATTTTCTATCACGATGTGAAGATCAACATTGTCGACACCCCCGGCCACAGTGATTTTGGCGGGGAGGTAGAGCGCGCGTTAAAGATGGTCGACGGAGTCATGCTGCTGGTCGATGCCAGTGAAGGCCCGCTGCCGCAAACGCGTTATGTGCTCAGCAAAGCGCTCGAGGCTCACCTTGCTCCCATCCTCGTGATTAATAAGATCGACCGTCAAGACGCTCGCCCGCAGGAAGTCCTGAACGAGGTCTACGATCTCTTTATCGATCTCGATGCAAAAGAGGAGCAACTGGACTTTCCGGTTTTGTACACCAACGCCAAGGCTGGAACGGCCTCGCGCGACATAAAAGGAGGCGGGGTGAATCTGCAGCCTCTGTTCGAGACCATCGTCAAGACCATTCCCGAACCACAAGGCGACATTGCCGGGCCGCTGCAAATTTTAGTTGCGAATCTTGACTACAGCGATTATCTGGGACGCTTGGCCATCGCGCGCGTATTCAATGGAACCATGCACACCGGCGAAGACGTGGTTATCGCCAAGTTGGATGGGACTCTGCACAAAACTAAAATCACGAAACTGTTTTCGTTCTCCGGTCTCAAGCGAACCGACATTACCGAGACCACGCTTGGCGACATCATCGCCGTGGCGGGCGTCGAAGGCATCACTATCGGTGAAACTATTACCGACGTGGAAAACCCGGCGCCGTTGCCGCATATCACCATCGATGAGCCGACGATCGCCATGCTCTTCACCGTGAACACGTCGCCATTCGCCGGACGCGAAGGCACGTATGTGACTTCCCGAAATCTGCGGGAACGTTTGCAAAAAGAACTGCTGACCAATGTTTCCCTGCGCGTGGAGGACACCGCTACGACGGATTCATTTATCGTGATGGGGCGAGGCGAGCTCCAGCTTTCGATTCTCATCGAGATGATGCGGCGCGAAGGCTTCGAACTCATGGTGGGGAAGCCGGAGATTGTCACCAAGCGCGTCGATGGCAAGCTCATGGAGCCGATCGAGAAGCTTACTGTCGACGTGCCGGAAGCTTTCGTTGGCGTGGTCATGGAACAGCTTGGCGCGCGCAAGAGCGAAGTGCTCAACATGCACAATCACGGATACGGACGAGTGCGGATCGAGTTCCGCGTCCCTAGCCGCGGATTGATCGGCCTGCGCAGCCAACTACTCACCGACACTCGCGGCACCATTGTGATGAACTCTCTGTTTGATGGTTACATCGAATGGCAGGGCGAGATTCCGCACCGCCTGACCGGCGCGCTGGTGTCCGACCGCGCTGGAGTGACCACGCCGTACTCTCTTTACAGCCTGCAGGAGCGCGGCGAGCTTTTTGTCGGGCCCACAGTCGACGTTTACGAAGGCATGATCATTGGCGAAAACGCCAAGGACAACGATTTGGACGTGAATGTGGTCCGCGAAAAGAAGCTGACCAACATGCGATCGTCCACCTCCGACATTGCAGTTCGTCTGGTGCCTTTTCGAAATTTGAATCTCGAGCAGGCGATTGAATTCATCGCCGACGACGAGTTTGTCGAGGTGACTCCGAAATCGCTGCGGCTGCGCAAGAAACTCCTGCAAGCCAACAAACGGAAAAGAAGTTCGATGGCGATGGCCGAAGAAGAACGCTGATGGCACGCGGTGGCAAACCGGTTTCCAAACCAGATGCGGACCTGAAGCTGTATCTTGTGCCCTGCAGTTGCGGGGCCACCTTCGCGGTCTCCGAAAATTACGATCGTCAGGGAACAGCGTGGCACCGCTATCTGAAGTGCCCCAACTGCGGCAAGCGTCACGATCCGAAGAACCGCCTGCTGCAACTCGGCTTTCAACGCGATGGGTACTGGAAAGTGGATGGATGTTAGCCAATTGTCATCTTGAGCGGAGCATGTTCTGTGCGTTAGCAGGGAACGTACGCAGTCGAAAGATCCCTACGCCACGCTTTACCTTCATGACCGAAATGCCTTGCCGCCTTTTTTCACGATCCGACGTGCAAGGATTCTTCGACTTCGTCTCAGAATGACAAGGTGTGAGTAAATGACAGGCTCAGGTGAAATCGATTGACGGTTGAACTTCACTCGCACCCTCGCCCCACACGAGTCGCGGTTGTCGGAGTCGGCAATGTGGGCGCGACCTTTGCCTACGCCTTGCTGCTTAGCGGGCTTGCGGCTGAGATTGTCCTGATCGATGCCAATCACGCCAAGGCCGAAGGCGAAGCCATGGATCTCAATCACACGGTTCCCTTCGCATATCCCACGCGAGTCTGGGCGGGTCACTATTCCGATTGCACCGGCGCAACCGTCACTGTGCTGGCGGCGGGCAGCAACCAGAAGCCAGGGGAGAGTCGTCTCGACTTAATCAAAAGGAATGTTTCTATCTGGCGCAGCATCGTTTCGGAAGTGGCCAGGCACAATCCCGAGGGCATTCTGCTGGTTGCAACTAATCCCGTCGACATCCTTACTTACGCCGCGTGGAAGCTTTCGGGACTGCCTTCCGAACGGGTGATCGGCTCGGGCACTCTTCTCGACACGTCGCGTTTCCGTTATCTGCTCAGCCAGCATTTCGGAGTGGATGCGCGCAGCGTGCACGCCTTCATCATCGGCGAGCATGGAGACAGCGAGGTGCCGGTGTGGTCGTCCGCCAACATTGCCGGAATACGTTTGCCGCAGTTTTGCAGAGCTCAGGGCATTTCCTATGACAGCCAGGTGATGGAAAACATTTTCCTGCGGACACGTGATGCCGCCTACCACATCATCGAGCGTAAGGGTGCGACCTTTTACGCCGTCGCTGCCGGGCTTATGCGCATTACCCAGGCGATTCTGCGCGACCAGAGTACGGTGCTCTCCATTTCAAGTTTGATACACGATTACCACGGACTGACTGATGTGTGTTTCAGCTTGCCCACAGTAATCGACCGCGGCGGCGTTGAGCAGGTTCTTCGTCTTGACCTCGACAAAGAAGAGATTGAGAAGCTTTGCCATTCGGCGGCAGTTCTGAAGACGACGATCCAGAGTCTCGGGCTGGGTTGAAGCCGCATGGCGTCCTCGCCACCCACACAGCTATCGGCTCCATTTCAGCGGTCGCCGCGCGCGCTGCGGCATTTCTCGCGACCTCTGCCATCGACGATATATGTTTGCGAAGGGACAACACCTTGAAACGCGGAGAACGCTGAGAAGGGCCGCAGAGCGCGCGGAGAGGATGGTAGGGAGCAATCTGAGAGCTTACCCTTCGACGGATAACGTCCACAAACGGCAGACCTGCTATACTTCCTGCGCATTTGACTGTTCGTCAACTTTGGCTTTCGGCCTGGCCAACCAGCCTCCCAGTTGCGCCGAAGTCGCCCACGCTCAAATAGCTCACTCAGAGGCAATTCGCGTGAAGAACATTTTTGTTGGGAACCTCGACTTCAACACTTCGGAAGATGAACTGCGCAAGCTTTTCGAGGTACACGGACAGGTGGACCGGGTCAGCATTATGACCGACCGGGATACCGGGCGCTCTCGCGGATTCGGCTTCGTGGAGATGACGAGCGCGGAAGACGGAGAAAAAGCCATTGCGGCGCTGAACGGCACCCAGATCGGGGGACGCACCTTGAACGTCAACGAAGCGCGTCCTAAAGTTGAGCGCGGCGGGGGAGGCGGAGGCGGCGGGCGCGATCGTGGTGGCCGCGGCGGCGGACACGGTGGTGGAGGCGGCGGACGGAATCGCTACTAGGTGTTGCTTGATCGGGCGAGTCCGAGTATCTCTCTCCGAAGTTGCGGCCCGAAGCCTGACGCCGACGCTCGGTCCGCCCGATCCCCCAATTGATGGGGTAAAGCTCCGCATGTACACTGGAAATACTGGTGTGCGCCCGTAGCTCAGCTGGATAGAGCGGCAGCCTCCGGAGCTGTAGGTCGGGAGTTCGAATCTCTCCGGGCGCACCATTTTTCCAATTGCGATTCGCTCTCCCTCGACTTGCCAAAGCCCAGTGGTCTGCTTTCGGCGGCGGGCTCAGGCTTCCGCTGACGGCGGCAAAATGCTCCAAGTTCGAATCCCTCCAGGTGCGCCATGCTTTAGTTCTGACCCCACACGGGCGAGGACGCGCCTACATTCGGCACGGCGCGCCTCGGCTAGATTTGAACCTCGGTGAACATTCAATCCTCAGTGAAAAAGATTTAAAGCGTTTTCGTTGTCGTCCATTGAAGTAGGGTCTGACCTGAGAAGTTCAGGAATAACAACTGTTACCAATCTGTCAAAACTCCGTCATTGCGCGCGCCCGCGCCACCCAGCCCGGACAGTCGAAAGTTCCGGCATACTTTGCCGGGGTCGAGAACCGGCAGGAGGCAGCATTTGCCCCTCGTGATCTGACATAGGCAATGAATCTGACAGCGATTGAAGATCGTCTCGAATGGAATCAGCAGTTTCAACAGGGTTGGAGCCGGGATGACTCTGGCGAGTGGCTTGCACCCGAGAAGTCGTCTCCCAGTTGTCCAAGGAGTTGACCAATGTCGGTTTCCGCGATCTCTTCCAGCAACCCATTGAATCAAGCCAACATGCTGCAAAATGCAACCCCGCAATCGGGGACGCAGTTTCAGCAGCTCACGCAGGCTCTGCAATCCGGCAATTTAACCAGCGCCCAGCAACTTTTTGGGGCTCTGAACAGCAGCGCCACGAGTTCCGGCCTTCTGAGCGCACAAATGAAGCTGGATCTCAGCAAACTGGGCTCGGCTCTGCAATCCGGCAATCTAAGCAGCGCGCGGCAAGCCTACTCCTCGGTGCAACAGAATCTAGAGAGTCCGAACCACATAGCGGCGCACCACAACCGCCCGGTTCACGGCGGCGGCGGATCGCAGCTTCTCACTTCTGGCTTTCCGGACACTAGCGGTACTTCCAGTGGCGGCCTCGCGAGCGGCGTCTTTCAAGCGCTCAGCTTGATGGCTTGAGTTTCGGTCAGCGGACCCTGTCTTTCATTGCACATACGAACGCTTGTGGTTCAGCTCAAGCAACCAGATACTCCGCCGATGGAGTATCAGGAGTAAACGAAAACCGGGGATGCGAGTTCCTCGTCAACCAACCACTCTATTTTTAAGGAGAAAATAATGTCCGCGATCAGCCTTTCCACCATCGTTCCTCAACCTTCTTCGACAACCCCCACGGCCGCTTCGACCAGCGGCGGAACCTTCTGGCAAAAGTACGTCAGCGAACGTCGCCCTGAGGTGCAGCAACTGAAAGACGCGCTGCAGTCTGGCGATTTAGCTGCGGCCCAGCAGGACTACAGCAACCTGGTCGCCCTTGGCAACAATGTGCTCGGCAAAGATAACCCTTTCACCCGATCGGATCGGGCCTTGGATTTCAATGCGGTCGGAGGCGCGCTACAAAACGGAGATCTGGCGGGCGCACAGCAGGCTTTTGCGGCGCTTGAAAATACCTTCCAGCAGAAACTTCCGCCCGGCCCTGACCAGGAAACTGCCCCCAACAACGCCGCCGATGCCGCCTTAACGAGCGGTGTCAGCATAAACGCGTGATCTTTCCATTAGATAAACTGCGACCGCGGGTGGGGGCCACCTCCATCCGCCTTCTGAATTTCGGGCTGGGGTCAGTTTAGAATCTCAGCTCTATGGATAAGCTCCAGCTTTGGGCACAACCTTGGTGGGTCAACTTACTGCTCTTGATTCCGTTAGCCACCTACTTCGCCTACCGCCGTAATGGGATGTCACTACACTGGCGGCAGCTCATTACCCTTGCGATCTTTTCTGCCGCTTTTGGGTTCGTGGAAGCCGCAGTCGTCGTCTACCTGCGCGCGGCGATCGGTCTGCTTCCTGGTTACACGGGAACGTTTGCCGAGTTCCGCCATTCCTCGCTGGGCTACACGCAGGCCTCTTCGCTGTCTCAGTTTCCGCAGAGCCTGCTTACCATCGAGGTGTATCGCGAGGCTGCGACCATGGTCATGCTGGTCGGAGTGGCCCTGCTCTCTGCATCCAGGACGAGCGCGCGGTGGGCGGCGTTCCTGTGGGTTTTTGCTCTGTGGGATATCGCATACTACGCTGGACTCTGGGTCACAGTGCGATGGCCGGCTTCGTTCACCGACCTTGATGTGCTCTTCCTCATTCCCGTGCCATGGATGGCGCAGGTGTGGTTCCCGTTGCTGGTAAGCTTATCGACGGTTCTGGCCATTGCTCTGTCGGGTTCCGGCCCCTCCAGCAAACCGGCCACAGGGGGCAAGACCGCCAGGGTTGGTTACTCATAACGCTACACTACGGTCATCTTGCCGGAGCTGCAATCCTGCTTCACTCTAGACCGTGGGGAATCCCGCTAAATCGACCCGACCAATCGAATGAACGAAACCAAGAACTCTGCGCCCGGAGCGGACTGGACCAAGCTCCTGACTGACCCTGACGTCGTCAGCCATCTCGGAGAGCTGCTGCAGGCTTATCGCGACGCCGAACCAGCCCGGCGGGATCAGGCGTTGCGCGACACCATGCGCAAGATCAAGAACGAAGCGGCAAAGGCACAGCCAGCGGCGTCATCTTCGAAGGTATCTTTGGAGCCGCCTGTTGCGACCGCGCCAGCGGCGACGCCGCCGTTCGAACCGGACATCTTTACTCCTTGCTGGGGACAGGATCGGCGCCGTTATCCGCGGATGAAGTGTTTTGTCGCGGTCGAGTTGCGCGTTGAGGGCTCACCCAATCCAGTTTGGGGAAACCTGTCGAATACCAGTCTGGGCGGCGGCTTCGTCGAAACTGCAACTCCGGTGAAGACTGGCGTAAAGCTCGAAATCGGACTTTGGGTGGCCAATGGAAAAATCTGGGTCAAGGGTTTGATCCTCAATGGAATCGTGACCCGCAGCAATCCCAGCTTTGGAGTTCGCCTCAAGTTTGACAATCTGGAACCTGCCGAGCGCGAAACCCTGCGCCAATTCTTGAAATTCGTCGAGAGCACCACCAAGACTTATGAGAGCCAACAAGGCTACCTGGCGCAAATGAAGCGCTAGCAATCCGACCAGGAATATCGCACAGGCGCACACCTTGAAGTTCCACGACATCCTTTGTGTAGCTTCGGTCCTTTGTGGTTCTAGCGTTTCAGTAACCACTAAGGACGCGAAGGAAGGAGATCGAGGACTGCAACTTTGTCCCGCCCGCGTCATCATAAAGACTGACGATGCTGATCGAGATCCCAAATGACAGATCGAAGAGATTTGTTCTTTTCTGCTTAGATCGCTCACACGCCCCACAAAACCTTGGTAAACTGCCTTATGTGGGGTAATTTCTCTGTTCTCAGTGGCTGAGAAGCAGAGTCAACGCGGGCATATCATGCCAGGTCTCTGATCACTTCGTCCGAAGGGAGAAGCTTCTATGGTGGCGAGCGAACAAACGTTGCTGACCAGCAAGCAACTCGACACTCTGAGCATCAACACCATCCGCACCTTGGCGATCGATGCCGTGCAAAAGGCAAACTCCGGACACCCCGGCGCACCCATGGGGCTTGCCCCGGTTGCCTATTGTTTGTGGCAGCAATTCTTGCGCTTCGACCCGGCGAATCCCACCTGGCCGAATCGCGACCGCTTCGTGCTCTCGAACGGCCACGCTTCGATGCTGCTGTACGCGATGCTGTATTTGTGCGAGGTTCGCGGAGTCAATCCCGAATATGAGACGACCGGACAATTCGCGGTCACGTTGGACGACATCAAGCAGTTCCGTCAGCTTGATAGCAAGACTCCCGGACATCCCGAATACCGCCATACCGCTGGCGTGGAAACCACGACCGGTCCTTTGGGGCAAGGCATCGGCAATACGGTAGGCATGGCGATCGCGGCAAACTGGCTGGCGGCAAACTTCAACCGGCCCAGCTTCGAGATCTTCAACTATAACGTGTATGCATTCTGCGGCGACGGCGATCTTATGGAAGGCGTAGGCGCCGAAGCTGCGTCGCTGGCTGGGCATTTGAAGCTTCCCAACCTGTGCTGGATTTACGACAACAACCACATCACGCTGGATGGCCCTGCGGACTGGTCATTCACCGAAGATGTGGGTGAGCGCTTCCGCGCTTACGGCTGGAACGTAGTTCACGTGACCGATGCCAATGATCTCAACGCCCTAGCCAAGGCGTATAACAACTTTCTCAAGACCAACGACCGGCCGACGCTCATCGTGGTGAACAGCCATATCGGATACGGATCGCCGCACAAACAAGATACCAACGAAGCCCACGGCGAGCCTTTGGGCGAAGAAGAAGTGCGGCTCACCAAGAAAAACTACGGTTGGCCCGAGGATGCGAAGTTTCTCGTCCCGGACGGCGTAATGGAAAATTTCCGTCAGGGGATCGGCAAGCGCGGACACGACCTTCAACAAGAGTGGCAAACATCGTTCGCCGAATACGGCAAGAAATTCCCAGAGCTTGCGGACCAGATCAACCGCATGCAGCATCGCGAGCTTCCCGACGGATGGGACAAGAATCTGCCAACATTCCCCGCTGACGAAAAGGGCATGGCAACGCGCGATAGTGGAGGCAAAGTGCTGAATGTGCTCGCCCAAAACGTTCCGTGGCTTATTGGAGGTTCGGCGGACCTGGCGACTTCCGACCGCACGCGACTGAAGTTTGAAGGTGCCGGAGACTTTCAACCGGGCAGTTACTCGGGACGGAATCTGCACTTCGGGGTCCGTGAACACTCGATGGCCGCGGCTCTGAATGGCTTGGCGGTATCGAAAATTCGTCCCTATGGCGGAACGTTTTTCAACTTTACCGATTATATGAAACCGGCTGTGCGGCTAGCCGCGCTCATGCAAATTCCCTCGATCTTTATTTATACGCACGACTCCATCGGCTTGGGCGAGGATGGTCCCACTCACCAACCGATCGAGCAATTGGCGATGTTACGCGCCGTCCCCGGCTTGCTGTTGCTGCGGCCGGCGGACGCCAACGAAGTCGTGGAGGCGTGGAAGGTGATCATGCAAGAAAAGCATGAGCCCGCCGTATTGGTATTGAGTCGGCAGGCGCTGCCGACTTTCGACCGCTCAAAGTATGCGCCTGCCTCTGGCGTAGCCAAAGGCGCTTACGTCCTGGCCGATGCGCCCGACGGAAAGCCGGAGGTTATTCTCATGGCGACCGGAAGCGAGGTTTCTCTCTGCTTAACTGCCTACGAACAGCTCAAATCAGAGGGAATCAAGGCGCGCGTGGTCAGCATGCCGTCGTGGGGCATCTTCGAAGCGCAGAGCGACGAGTACAAGAAACAGGTTCTACCGCCTGCCGTGAAAGCACGAGTATCAGTGGAGGCAGCCGCGACTTTCGGCTGGTCGCAGTACGTTGGACCCACCGGCAAGATGATCGGAATGCACCGCTTCGGAGCGTCCGCGCCGATCAAAGACTTGCTGAAGAAGTTCGGGTTCACCCCGGAAAAAGTTGTGGCAGCGGCGCGGCAGGCGATCGCGTCATCCAAATAACGTTTTGGGCGAACGAAAGTTGTGGTGCTGCGCGCGAGATCCTTCGGGACCGTTGGTCCCTCAGGATGACGTCAAAAATTGAGTGACCCTACGCAGCGCTTAGTTTTTGGCATAGCCCTTTGATTTTCTCGTCATCCTGAAGGACCGGAGGTCCGGAAGGATCTGGCGTGGGGTGAGACAACTGTTGGCCGGGCGTTGAGAATTTTTGATCAGGAGGCATTATGGCAACCGGAACCATCGAGACCGCAAAAGCAACCAACCCTTTGAAAGATCTGCTGAAATACGGCCAGTCGGTCTGGCTGGATTACATCCGCCGTGACCTGCTCACTAGCGGCGAACTGAAACGCCTGATTGAAGAGGACGGCCTTCGTGGCATGACTTCGAATCCCTCCATCTTCGAAAAGGCGATCGCCGACAGCACGTTGTACAGCGATATCCTGCAGTCTTTGCGATCCAGAACCGATCTCGATGCCAAAGGCCGCTACGAGATTCTTGCTATTCGCGATATTCAGGATGCCGCCGACATCCTGCGGCCGGTGCATCAAGACTCGAAACGCCGAGACGGCTACGTCAGCCTCGAAGTATCGCCCCATCTCGCGCGCGACACTCAGGGCACTCTGGCTGAGGCGCGCAGATTATGGAAGACGGTCGGCCGCGAGAATGTGATGATCAAAGTCCCCGGCACCGCCGAAGGCATTCCCGCCTTCCAGCAATTGATCAGCGAGGGCATCAACATTAACGTGACCTTGCTGTTTTCGCAGGAAGTTTACAAAAACGTGGCGGAGGCTTATATCGCGGGCCTCGAGCAACTGGCGGCGCACGGAGGCGACGTCAGCAACATCGCCAGCGTGGCCAGCTTCTTCATCAGCCGCATTGACAATTCGATCGACGCCATCGTGAGTGAGCGCCTCAAGGCCTCAAAAGATCCGCGTGAGCAGGAGCAATTGAAAAGCCTGCTCGGCAAAGTCGCCGTCGCGAACGGCAAAGAAACCTACGTCCTATACCAGAAAATTCTCAGCGGAGATCGCTGGAAAGCCCTGGCCGCCAAGGGCGCGCAGACGCAGCGTGTGCTCTGGGCCAGCACCAGCACCAAGAATCCCCACTATAGCGACGTTTTGTACGTTGAAGAACTGATCGGACCCGACACCGTGAATACGATTCCGCCAGCGACGTTTAATGCTTTCCGCGACCACGGGCACCCACGCGCCAGTCTGACCGAAAATGTCGAAGCCGCCAATCGAACCATGGAGACCGTGGCCAAGCTCAGGATTTCGATGAAAGAAGTCACCGACAAGCTGACCGACGACGGGGTCCGCCTCTTCGCGGAGGCCTTCGACAAATTGCTGCAAGCCGTCGAGAAAAGCTCTAAGTGATAACGGCCCAGGTCAGTAATTTAAGAAGCAATCATGGGGCGATGGGGTAACGATTGTGCTGTCGCGAGGGCAGCTTCCCCTTGCTGCGGTTAAGACTCAAGTAAATTCGCCAGAACTATAAAAACGATTTAATATTGGCCAGACGCGCCTGTGAGCTGGAAATGGTCGCTCCGGGCACGACTGGTGCTTATGCAAATCTCAGCGCTACGATTCGAGTCTCGCGAACTTCGCCCAGGCGTGGCGAGGAAATGCAGTAACTTCATGGCGGCTCGATCCGAGCAATCGATCTGAGAGGGAATCCTTATGGCCGTGACAGAAGCACCGCAAGAGGTAAAGCAAAATCGCCCAGGACGGCCCGCCGATCCTTGCGTAATGGTGATCTTTGGAGCTGGAGGCGATTTAACCGGGCGCAAGCTCATTCCCGCGCTTTATAACCTCGCCAAGGCTGAGCTGCTCTCTCGCGAGTTCGCCATTGTGGGGACGTCGCATAGCGCCATGTCGACCGAACAATTTCGGCAAAAGGTCGGTGAAGATATAAAAAATTACGCGGGCGGGGACGCGGACCAGGACATCGTCGAATGGTTTCTGAAACGCCTGTACTACCTGAGCGGCGAGTTCAATGACAAGAATGTCTATGTACAGTTGAAGGACTTTCTGCAGAAAGTCGATCAGGATCACACTACCCACGGCAATTTTTTCTTCTATCTGGCCACGGCTCCGAGTTTCTTCGGGCCAATCGTGGAACAACTGGCGGCGGCGGGACTGATGGAAGAAAACAATCAGCATTGGCGCCGGGTCATCATTGAAAAGCCCTTCGGGCACGATCTCGAGTCGGCCAAGACGCTGAACGTCCAGTTGCTGAAGGTCGCTGATGAAAAGCAGATCTACCGTATCGATCACTATCTCGGCAAGGAAACTGTCCAGAACATTTTGGCATTTCGATTCGCCAATGGAATCTTCGAGCCCATCTGGAACCGCCGTTACATCGACCACGTGCAAATCTCAGTCGCGGAAACCGTGGGGGTGGAGCAGCGCGGCAGTTATTACGATCAGGCCGGCGCCCTGCGTGACATGGTGCCCAACCACATCATGCAACTGATTAGCCTGACTTCCATGGAGCCGCCCGTCTCCTTTCACGCCGATGCAGTGCGGGACGAGCAAGCCAAAATTCTGCACGCCATCCAGCCCCTGTCATCGGAAGAAGTACTCACTAGAACGGTGCGCGGGCAGTACGGCTCTGGAACCATCAATGGGCAGCGTGTGCCCGGCTACCGCGAAGAAAGCGATGTTCCACGTGATTCCAGAACCGAGACCTTCGTCGCCATGAAACTGCTGATCGACAACTGGCGATGGGCCGACGTTCCTTTTTATCTCCGTACCGGAAAGTGCATGGCGGCGCAGAATACCCACATCGTGATTCAATTCCGCAGGGCGCCGTTCGTGTTGTTCCGTGACACTGCGGTCGAAAATCTGATGCCCAATCAATTGGTGCTGCACATTTCTCCGGAAGAAGGAATCTCGCTGCAATTTGCCGCCAAGGTTCCCGGACCGATTATGCGGTTGGGAGCGGTTGACATGAATTTTGAATATGCCGACTACTTCGGAACCCAACCGAGCACGGGCTATGAGCGCCTGCTCCACGATTGCATGATCGGTGACCAGACTCTATTCCAGCGCGCTGACATGGTCGAAGCCGGCTGGTGTGTGGTGAGTCCTGTTCTCGATGTATGGAAGGCGCTTCCTCCCCGCAACTTCCCCAACTATGCCGCAGGTACGTGGGGCCCGAAAGAGGCCGATGAACTGCTCGATCGCGACGGCCGCCACTGGAGGAACTTCGAAAAATGATCCTGGCAGGCGACATCGGAGGGACCAATGCAAGGCTGGCGTTCTTCGATGTGATCGACGGCCATTTCCGCCTGGCTTCCGCATCGGTGTTTCCCAGCCGCGAATATGCCGGTCTGGATCAGATTGTCGCCAAGTTTGTCGACACCGCAAAGGTGCATCCCGACGCCGCTTGCTTCGGCGTGGCTGGCCCGGTTCGCAACGGTCGGGTTGAGGCCTCCAATCTTCCCTGGGTTATCGAATCCCAACGTCTGGCCGATGAACTCAAATTAGAAAAGGCAGTTCTGATTAATGATCTCGAGGCCAACGCTTGGGGAATTGCGACCCTCGATCCTAAGGACGTGGTTGCGCTGAACCGGGTAAAAGGAAATCCCGTAGGCAACCAAGCTGTAATCTCGGCCGGCACCGGGCTCGGCGAAGCCGGCATGTATTGGGATGGATCGCAACATCACATCTTCGCCACCGAGGGCGGCCATGCCGACTTCGCTCCCCGCGACGAATTAGAGATCGATTTGTTCCGTTACCTATCCGGCCGCTACGGGCACGTCAGTTGCGAGCGCGTAGTGTCCGGGCCTGGCCTGGTCAACGTATTTCACTTCCTACGCGACACCGGCCGCGGAACCGAGCCGCAATGGCTCACGGACGAGATGGCGCATGGCGACGCTGCGGCGACGATCTCCCGCGCCGCACTCGCCGGCAAGTGCGCGCTGTGCGAACAGGCGCTCGATCTTTTCGTGTCGGTCTTTGCGGCGGAAGCGGGTAATCTCGCGCTTAAAGTGATGGCCACCGGTGGAGTTTACCTGGGCGGCGGCATCGCTCCCAAAATGTTGGCCAAATTGTCCGGGCCATTGTTCATGCACGCATTTGCCGGCAAAGGCCGCATGCAGCCTCTACTCGAAGCCATGCCGGTCAAAGTCATCACCAATGACAAAACCGCCCTGATGGGAGCCGCGCGCTGCGCCGTCGTGAACGGATCCGCAAAATAGCTCGCGTATACTGACTGCGCCAGCTCTTCTTGGCGACTCATAGAACAAATCCATGAGCGTCGCAACCGTAAACCAACCGCCGAAACTCCAGCAACCGCCAGCCATCCGTGCCATCTTGGTTGTCGGATTGTTGCTATTCGCGGCTGGGGCTTTATTGCCGCTTTTTGTTTCCGGTCACGTTTGGATTCCAGCTCTGCGCTGGGCCGGCCTGCTCATCATGGCCTCGACCGGACTGCGCCAGCAATCGCTCACTCGATGGATTTTCTTTGCCATGCTCCTGGGCGGAGAAATTGGCTTGGACCGCCCGCAATTTGCTGAGCACTTGCGCGTGTTCAGCGAAATCTTTCTGCGGCTCATCAAAGTAATCGTTGCTCCGCTCATTTTCGGAACGCTCGTTACCGGCATCTCCGGACACGGCAATCTGCGTAGCGTTGGCCGGATTGGCCTGAAGAGCCTGATTTACTTTGAAGTCGTTACCACCCTGGCATTGTTCCTGGGTGTCGCCGCCATCAACCTCAGTCGCGCAGGCGAAGGTCTCGCGCTTCCGCAGACCGTCACCGCGGCCCCGCCAACAAACACGTCTCCTGTTCATTGGGATGATTTTCTGCTTCACATCTTCCCTGAGAACATTGCGAAATCCGTTGCCGAGAATCAGATTCTGCAAGTTGCCGTATTCGCAGTCCTGTTCGGAATCGCCCTGGCACGAGTGCCCGAGGCCAAGCGCGTTCCCATGCTGCAATTCTGTGAGTCGCTCACCGAAACCATGTTCTCCTTCACTAATCTGGTGATGTACTTCGCGCCTATCGGTGTCGGAGCCGCCATGGCCTATACCGTCGGACACATGGGGATCGGCGTGTTGCTGCCTTTGGGAAAACTGCTGCTCACCGGATACTGCGCGCTGCTCGGGTTCTTACTCCTGATCCTCTTCCCTATTTCGCGCATTGCGCGGGTTCCGCTGGGTCGATTCGTCAAGGCCGTAGCCGAACCCGCCACCATCGCGTTCGCCACCAGCACGTCCGAAGCAGCATTGCCCCGCGCCATGGAGGCGATGGAAGAATTCGGCGTACCTCGCCGTATCGTTGCTTTCGTCATCCCGGCCGGTTACAGCTTCAACCTCGACGGCTCG
The DNA here is from genome assembly GCA_963762385.1 of uncultured Acidobacteriota bacterium. Taxonomy (GTDB): domain Bacteria; phylum Acidobacteriota; class Terriglobia; order Terriglobales; family Acidobacteriaceae; genus JABDBE01. The sequence continues at coordinate 1,214,740 of CAVXKN010000006.1, forward strand.
ACCCTCTACCTGGCGTTAGCCTCAATTTTTGTGGCGCAGGCTGCAGGGATGCACATGGGATGGTCCGAGCAACTGCTGATGGTCTTCACCTTGATGCTCACCAGCAAGGGCGTAGCTGGCGTTCCGCGCGCGGTGCTGGTGGTATTGCTCGCGACCGCAGCCACGTTTCATTTGCCCACAGAACCGATCTTCATCATCCTCGGCATCGACGCGCTTATGGACATGGCCCGCACCGCAGTCAACGTAATCGGCAATTGCCTGGCCTGCGCCGTCATCGCCCGCTGGGAGGGCGAATTAGCAGATCGCCCCACTACGGCATGATGGAGCGACGGAGCGACGGGCCTCCCCGCCCGTCCAGCCAGGCTGGACACCCGGACTCCACAACCTCGTGCTACACTGACCGGTTTTCGTGAAGGAGTCCGCTGTGCGCAAAGTTTCCCGAGCAGTTTTTTATTCCGCGACGTTGATTACCGTTCTCCTCAGTACTGTTGCTTTTGCTCAGACACCGTCGACCGTATCCCCCGACCTGCGCCAGAAGATTGACCACGCAGTCGGCGACGTTTTAACCAAGACCGGCGTCTCCAGCGCGTCGATCGCCATCGTGAAGGATGGTCAGATCGTGTATCTGCAGGCTTATGGCGACGCGCGCCTCGATCCACGCACTCCCGCGCGGCCCGAAATGCGCTACAGCATCGGTTCGATCAGCAAACAGTTCACGGCCGTCGCGATCCTGCTGCTCCAGGAGCAAGGCAAACTCTCTCTCGATGACAAAGTGGCGAAATTCATTCCAGACCTGACTCGCGCCAACGAAGTCACCATCCGCCAGTTGTTGTCGCACACTTCCGGTTATCAGGATTTCTGGCCGCAGGATTATGTCCCGCCTTTAATGCTGCAACCGATCACCGCGAACAGAATATTGGACCTGTGGGCGCGCAAGCCGCTGGATTTCGATCCCGGAACCAAATGGCAGTACAGCAACACGAACTACGTAATCGCCGGCGTCATTGTCGAGAAGGCCAGTGGTAAGCCGCTGCTCGACTTTCTTCACCAGAACATATTCGATCGGCTAGGGATGAAGAGCGTCACCAATACCGACCAGGAAAAACTGGGTGACTCCGATCCCACCGGCTACATGCGATTTGCGCTCGGACCGCTCCGCCCGGCGCCGAAGGAAGGTAGAGGATGGCTGTTTGCCGCTGGCGAACTGGCCATGACCACCTCCGATCTGGCGAAGTGGGACATCTCGATCATCAATCAGCAGTTGCTGACACCGTCGTCCTATAAAGAATTCGAGACCGACGTACTGCTCAAGAATGGCGTGGGCACGGAATACGGACTGGGCGTTGACGTCTTCTTAGAGTCGGGCCGCCGCGTGCTCGAGCACGGCGGCGAGGTCTCCGGTTTCACTGCGCAGAACACCGTGTTTCCCGACGACCGCATCGCCATCGTTGTCCTCACCAATCAGGATGCGGTCGGAGCGCCTGCACAAATCGCACGCAACCTCGCTCCTTTATTGTTTGCTGTCGACGATCCGGAAACCAACCTGAAACTGGACCAGACGCAGAAGATTTTTGCCGGGCTGCAGCAGGGGACCATTGATCGGTCTCTGTTCACCGACAATGCGAATAGCTACTTCAGCGAGCAAGCAGTGAAAGATTTTGCGATCGGCCTGGCCCCGCTCGGAACTCCACAGGAGTTCACCCAAACCAGGCAACGTCATCGCGGTGGAATGTTACTTCGTGTCTATCGAGTGAAGTTCGCGGAGAAGACTCTGCAGGTTTGGACTTACGAAATGCCCGACGGGAAGCTGGAACAATATCAAGTGGCAGCGACCGAGTAGCGTAGATTGTTACCTGGCCGGACTCGAAGCAACCGAATTCGGACTATGCTCCCACCGCCGCCTGGTTGCTGGGCGCAGGTTCTGCAGCCTGGGGTCGACTCGTCACGTTAATTTCGAGCCCCCACAGGTCTTTTTGTACGCCGGCTTCGAGCCCCACCTGTTGTTCGGCGCCAGAACCGACCGGCCTGGTCCAAACCACTCGGAACTCCGCTTTGTGCTGCCGATACTGCAGCGTCACCAGACTGCCAACTTCGAGTTGACGACGAACCGCACCGAGCCGAACTCCGGTCCGGCTGACGTCGAGCGTGTGAACCAGTTCCGAGTAGGTATTGCCGGAACTGTCGTTACCCGAGATCCTTACCGGCAATACCGCCTTGGATCGATCCACACCGCGTTGTTGGCCTACCCCAGCGTTCTTAACCAGCGCTACGAGAGCTTTATTTGGAGAAGTCAATGCAATATCCTTGCTATGAGAATTGCTCAATTTCAAGCTGAGCGAACTAGAGGGGAGTGAACGTCTTGCTGAACTGTATGCATCTTGAGCCATAGACGGGATTTGCACCATAGCACAAAGGTGGCGGATTCATCCTTCCTAGGTGTTACGCCTGCAGTTGCAGGACGGTGCCATCTCCAGCGGCGAGGTAACTCGGGTAATCACCATGCGGTTACAGCCGTGAACCCGTGCTCCCTGAATGGGCCATTGTCGAATCGCCCCTCAAGGCGCAATCTGGTGCCAGTCGTCAACAAATCGTGCAGGCGCGCGAGCCTTACCGCTCGTGGCCTGCGCAAATCCCGAAAGGGTTGGAGGGTGAGGAAATGGCTAAGTTTCTTAAGAGGATCTGGTCCGAGGAAGAGGGCCAGGACATTGCCGAGTACGCAGTTATGTTGGCCGTAATTCTGGTCATCGTGGTGGGAACCATTCGCTTGATCGGTGGAAACGCGAATAACGTGTTTTCCAGCGTGTCGAGTTCGATTGGCAGCTAAGTCTAGAGAGAAGAGTTTAGCTGGAGTTGAAGCCGCAATGATTTTATTATCCGCGAGTTCAGGCAGAGAACCGGGAGCCTCACCCGGTTTATGCTTCGGCGGCGGAGGTGAGCGCGGTTATGGCGTCCTCCAAAGTTGGGAACATCAAGAAGAGCGGTTCGACCTTAGTGGTCTCGAACAACTTCAGCACCCGATCATTGACCCCACTCAATGCGATGTGTCGCGTAGCCTTGTGGCGCCTGACATATGCGCTGACCAGCGACCCCAGCCCCGCGGAATCGATATAGGGAACGTCGCTTAGGTCAAGAATCACCATCGGAACATTTTCTTCTCGCCGGATCGCGTTCTGAAACAAAGACAAATTCTCGAAGGTGAGCGGTCCCCGCAGGCACAGCACGCGCGGCCCTTCGGGCGCGAACAATCGCTCAATCGTCAACGGCTCAGTTGGCATCGGGAGATTGTATGGCGGCGCGAAGTGGTAATCAAGCCATTCAAAAGCGTCGGCGGGAGCGTTCGCAGGACAGTCATCGCGTCCGCGTGGGATATCAATTGCGCCACTATGGCGGCGCTAAGAGCTGGGGGAAAACACATGTTTCCTGCCTCCGGGATAAGGCCCCTTATTCATTGGCGGGCGGTTCTCGCAGCGCTGAACAGCTTGCTGAAAAACCTCGAAATCAGCGTCCGGCGACTTGAAGGGGCGCGGCTCCAAGCGGCGCCTTGCGTCGTTTGCAAACACTTACTTTACGGCTGAAGCCGCGCCTTTCAAGTCGCCGATTTCGGAGTTTGTCCGCGACCTCCAGGCACAACATGCGATGAAGCTACCGCCGCCCTGAGGGTTAACAATCTCCGGGCCACGAAACCAGCCCAACGTACATGCCCACTCGCGCACCCGGCGAGGACACTCTCACATCAGCCACGCGCCGTTCGGGTAAACCCATGAAGGTTTCGGCCTCAAGCTATCGCCGACGACGCCGATTTGCAATGTGTAGGCGATCAAAAGGTTGTAGTTCCCTATGTTCACCGTTCTTCCCTCACGGCTCAATGGCTTTCTATGGTGAAACGGCTCAGGCGCTAAAGCTATGGAGGTCTTCACGGCTGAAAAACTATTCCCGGTCCGGAATTCCCTTTCCGCGGATGCTGACGCTTTCCACGTGAAAGCCGCAACCGGTGAGCGCACGCGCATTGCAGCGGGCGTTCCGGCGGGGCTTCCTGGGCGTGAGCCTTCGAAACAAGAGCCGGGCGAGAGTCGCATTCGATTACGCGTGCTGCTCTTGGAGGACAATCCCGCCGATGTTGAGTTGGAGCTGCTCACCCTGCGGAAAGACGGGTTCGAGGTCTCCGCCGATGTGGCTCAAACTCCAGAGGAGTTCACTTCGCGAATACGGTCGGCGAGCTACGACCTCGTCCTCGCCGATTACAACCTGCCGGAATGGAGAGGAACAGAAGCGCTCGAGATTTTGTGCCGCGAAAACCTCGATGTTCCGCTGATCTTGGTCACGGGCTACTTGGGCGAGGAGAAGGCTGTGGACTATATCAAGCAAGGGGCCACCGATTGTGTTTTGAAAGACCACCTGGCCCGGCTGCCGGTTTCGGTGCGTAGAGCTTTGCAGGAAAAGCGGCTTCGCAATCAGCGCCGTCAGTCTGAAGAAGAGCTGGCCCAGAAGGTCGCTGAACTGGCGCGATCCAATGCGGAACTCGAGCAGTTTGCCTATGTGGCCTCGCATGACTTGCAGGAACCTTTGCGCATGATTGCCAACTACACCCAACTGCTGGCGGAGCGATACCGCGGCAGGCTGGACGAACAGGCCGACAAATACATCGCTTACTCCGTGGGCGGCGCCATGCGCATGCAGGCTCTGATTCAGGACCTGCTGAAATTCTCCCGCGTCGGCCGGCAGCAGATTGAACTTCGGACGACCGGTTGCTGCGCCGTGGTGGAGGAGGCTCTGAAGAATCTGCAAGCCGCCGTGCAGGAGAGCGGCGCAGTAGTGCATTGGAACGGTTTGCCGGTCGTAATGGCCGACGCTTCGCAGCTCGCACAGGTATTCCAGAACCTGATCGCCAACGCCATCAAGTTTCATGGACCCGAAACTCCACTGATCCAAATCGACGCAGAAAAGAACGATCACGACTGGGTGCTCACAGTTTCCGACAACGGTATCGGTATCCCGGCCGAGAGTTGGCAGGACATCTTTGTCATCTTCCGGCGACTGCATACTCGCACCGAATATGCGGGCAATGGGATCGGTCTGTCGATTTGCAAGAAAATCGTCGAACGGCACGGTGGAAAAATCTGGATCGAAGCGCAAACCAAGCCCGGCACTTGTTTCAAGTTTACCCTCCCAATCGAGCCGGCCGCCAAGGCCGCCCAGGAAGCGCAGGCATGAAAACAACCGAGGTTTTGTTGGTCGATGACAATCCGGCGGATACCGATTTGACCAGCGAAGTGCTGGCGCGCAACGGCTGTCCCAGTCACATCCAATCCGTGACCGACGGGGTCGAGGCAATCGCATTCCTGCGCCGCGAAGGAAAGTATGCCGGCGCCCGAGTTCCTGACTTTGTGATTCTCGACCTGAGCCTTCCCGGAAAAGATGGCCGCGCCGTACTGGCCGAGGTCAAGGGCGACGCCCTTTTGCGAAAAATCCCAATTGCAATCTTCAGCACATCCGACGCCCAGCAAGACATTGTTCGCAGCTACGAACTGGGAGCGAACTGCTACGTGAGCAAACCGGGCAACTTGCGGGACTTCATCTCCGCTGTGACATCGATCAGCGAATTCTGGTTTGGGTTGGCACATCTGCCGCGTGAGGAGGAACGATGAACAATGGCCATACGGAAGTTTTGTTGATTGAGGACAACCCCGGTGACGCCGACCTGGTTCGCTTACGGCTGGTCGAGAGCGACTCCGCGGTCAACGTAAACTGCTTCGACCGGCTGGCGGACGGGCTTGCGTCCATGGCGAAGACGCCGCCGTCAGTCGTGCTGTTGGACCTGAATCTTCCCGACAGTCATGGGGCCGACACATTCCGCAAGGTGCTCGAGAAAGCGCCGGGCGTGCCCGTCATAATTCTTTCCGGCCAGGACGACGAGGCCCTGGCCATGAAGGCGCTCCACCAGGGAGTACAGGACTATCTGGTGAAAGGCGATATCAGCAGCGGTCAACTGGAGCGCGTCATGCGCTACGCCATCGAACGGCAGGCTTTGCTTCGTTCGCTTGAGATGAGCCGCCACCAGCAACTGGAGTTCAAGAATCAGTTCTTGTCTCACGTTTCGCATGAATTGCGGACGCCCCTTACCTGCATTCACCAATTCGTCACCATCCTGCTGGATGGCTTGGCCGGAGACATCAACGCCGATCAGCGGTACCACCTGGAAACCGTGCTGAACAGCGTGCACCAATTGCGGGCCATGATTCGCGATCTGCTCGAGGCTACGCGGGCCGAGTCGGGGAAAATCCGCGTCGAACCCCGCTGCATCACTATCGGCGATCTGGTACAGCAGGCGGTTTCGATGATGGCCGCCACCGCCAAAGAAAAACACGTTGGCCTGGAAGTTGGACTGGACAGCAGAATTCCCTTCGTCTACGCCGATCCCGATCGCGTGCTCCAGGTGCTGATCAACCTCATTGACAATGGCATTAAGTTCACTCCCCCGGAAGGTTCCGTACTGGTAAAAGCCTGCATTGTCGAGGCCGATCCCAGTATGGTTTACGTTTCCGTGTCCGACACCGGCCAGGGCATAGGTCCCGAAGCCAAAGCGCTGATCTTTGAGCGCTTGTACCAGGATCCAAATTCCGTTGACAACAATCGCGCCGGGCTGGGCCTGGGATTGTTCATCGCCAAAGAGCTGGTCGAACTTCATGGCGGACGAATCTGGGTGGCCAGCGAACTCGAGAATGGCAGCACCTTTTCCTTTACCTTGCCGCTGTATTCGCTGGCAAAACTACTTTTTCCGGTCATCACCTACCAAGGTCGGTTGCGCGAAGCTTTGGTTCTGGTCAAGGTGGAATTGACGCCGCTTCCCGGCATTCCTCGGTCCAACTGGAAGGAAATCTGCCAGCGGGCGCAGGAGACGCTTCGCCGGTGCGTTTATGTGGATAAGGATCTGGTTCTTCCGGTTACGGGGAATGTCGGCCTCGATGAAACCTTCCTGGTGGCTGCATCGACCGATCTGGAGCGAGCCGAGATCATGATGAAACGCATCCGCGAGCAATTGGAGGCGGCCGCAGGTTTCAAAACCGCCGGCGTCTTGAAGCTGTCCGCGGCCGTGGTGGATCTGCCTTCGCGGGACGATGGACCGCTGGAAGCATCAGTGCAAACCACGGCGGATCGGATTACGGAAATGGCCAGGCTGACGTTGGACGAGAAACCGGGTCCACAAGCATAAACGGCGACGGAAGTGCTTCAGCAAATTAAGACGCAATCAAAATTAGAGAAAACCAATGGAGGGTTCAAAATGGAAAAGCCGAAAATCCTGATCGTTGACGATGACCCGGACTTGAGACGAGCGCTGAAAATTCGTTTGCGGGCGAACCATTACGAAACGGTGCAAGCCTCGGATGGCTATTCTGCCATCTCTGTGGCCCAGAAGGAGAAGCCCAATCTCATCATTCTCGACCTCGGGCTTCCCGCCGGGGACGGCTACGTGGTTCTCGAGCGGCTGCAGGGTAGCGACACGCTGTCGGACATTCCAGTGATTGTTTTAACCGCGCGCGATCCCCAGTCTAACGAGCAAAAAACGCTGCAGGCAGGGGCGGCGGCATTTTTCCAGAAGCCAGCGGACAATAACGAGTTGCTGGATGTGATTCGCGCCACCCTGCCGAACCCCTGGCCAGGAGTGTCCATGCCGTCGTAGTGGGATAGCCCTTCGCCCCGCCGGCTTTCTGGGGACGGACGACCTCGCCCGTCCTCCACGGCTCGCGAGCCATCCGTAACTTGGTTCTCGGCTTGGGTTGGTGGCTGGCGTGCCGATAGGAATTCAGTGAGGCGACGCCGGGATCGTGGAATTCTTCAGATCATTACTTTCTCCTGATTTCATGCCGCACGGGCAGAGGGTTTCGCCGAACGACCGACCAACCCCACGCTCGCCTGGTGGAATGGTTAGGCCTTTTCGCTTCCGCAATCCGATAGGGGAAATAGTTAGACGTGCACTCCCAGTGTTACGGGATTCGTCGCCCTGCTTTCAGTCTAAAGATTGCCCCGGCACCGCCGATAACTTGACTGAGTAGGGCTGCATCGCCACGGACAGGTTCGTCTACCGTCCGGAGAATTGAGGTTTAGATTGTCGACTCACCACGTGAAACCCACAACCAAGAATGGAATCGCAAAATGCCCCACGGGCATTATTGGCCTCGATCAGATCACCGAAGGCGGTTTGCCGAAGGGCAGACCTACGCTGGTCTGTGGCACAGCGGGCTGCGGAAAAACCGTAATGGCCATGGAATTCCTGGTGCGTGGCGCTACCCAGTTCGACGAACCCGGCGTATTCATGGCGTTCGAAGAGACCGACCAGGACTTGACTCAGAATGTGGCTTCCATGGGTTTTGATTTATCCGCCTTATGTGCTCACAAGAAGCTTTTCCTGGATCACGTCCACATCGACCGCAATGAGGTCGCGGAGACGGGCGAGTACGATCTGGAGGGGCTCTTCATCCGGCTGGGGAACGCGATCGCGACGATTGGTGCGAAGCGCGTGGTTCTGGACACCATCGAGTCCTTGTTCTCTGGATTTTCTGACACCAACATTCTGCGCGCCGAACTGCGCCGCCTGTTCGCGTGGTTGAAATCCAAAGGAGTGACCGCGGTGATCACTGCCGAATCAGGCGATGGAAAACTGACTCGTCAGGGGATCGAGGAGTACGTTGCCGACTGCGTGATTCTGCTCGACCATCGGGTTGAGGATCAGACTTCGATCCGTCGGCTACGCGTGGTCAAGTACCGCGGCACCATGCACGGTACGAGCGAGTACCCCTTCCTGATCGGACAAACTGGCTTGTCTGTGCTGCCTCTGAGTTCTTTGAAGCTCGAGCACAAGGCCCCGACCCAAAGAGTTTCCTCCGGTGTTCCGCGGCTGGACACAATGCTGGGCGGAAAGGGTTTTTACCGCGGGACCAGCATCCTGGTCTCGGGCGGTGCGGGCACGGGAAAAAGCAGTCTCGCAACTCACTTTGTCCAGGCAGCTTGTCAGCGCGGGGAACGCGCCCTCTACATGGCTTCGGAGCAGTCGCCCGACGAAGTGATCCGCAACATGCGTTCTATCGGGCTCAATCTTGAACCCTGGATAAAGCGCGATCTCTTGCGCTTCTACGCGTCGAGGCCAGGCGCCTTCGGCCTGGAAAAGCATCTAGTCACTATTCACGACCTCACCACTGAGTTCCAACCGAGAGTGGTGGTAGTTGATCCGATCACGAATTTCGCTTCGACCGGTACGCATTCGGAAGTGAAGTCAATGGTGACTCGCCTCATGGACATGTTCAAGGAGCGCCAAATCACCGCCATGTTCACCAGCCTCACGTCCGGGGACAGCGCACCCGAACAAAGCGAAGTGGGCGTCTCCTTGCAAATGGACGCCTGGCTCCTGTTGCGCAATCTGGAATGCAATGGTGAGCGCAATCGCGGGCTGTATGTGCTCAAATCGCGCGGCATGGCGCACTCGAATCAGATTCGGGAGTTCCTGCTGACCGACCACGGCGTGCAATTACGCGACGTCTATGTGGGGCCCTCTGGGCTGCTCACCGGCTCGGCGCGAGATGCGCAAGAAGCTAAAGAGCGAGCCGAAGCCGTAGAGCGCAAACAACAGTCGCAGCGAAAGAGTCTCAAATTGAAGCAAGAACGCCAGCTACTGGAAGCGCAGATTGCCAAGATGCGCTCCGACTTTGAAGTCGAAGAACAGGGCCTGTTGCGCGGAGCGCACGAGGTGGAATTGCAGGAAAAGCAGTTTGTGCTCGACCGCAAGGAAATGGGCCGCGTCCGCCTGGCGGATGCGGTTCCCGCATCCGGCAACGGGCGGCCGTGAAACGGCGTCACCTCTCCAGCGAAAAGGAAGAAATGAGCCTTGCAATGAAAGTGGCGAAGAGAAAAAAGGGAAAGAAGGCACCCAAGACGGGCAGCCAGGTCTGGAATCTGCGCCTCTACATCGCTGGCAAGTCCGCTCGATCCATGATCGCTTTGACCAACCTGCAGAGAATCTGCGACGAGCACCCCCGCTGTAAGTACCACGTCGAGGTGATCGATCTGCTGAAGAACCCGCGCCTGGCAGCGGGGGACCAGATCATCGCCGTTCCTACCCTGGTGCGTCGGCTTCCGCCCCCGCTCAAAAAAATGATTGGGGATCTATCGAACGCAGAGAGCGTGGTGGTTGGGCTTGATCTGCGCTCCGGAGAGACTTCGTGATGAAAGCTGAGAGCCTCAAGAGTGCCATCCGCGACAATGCAAGCAGTAAGCAAAAGTATGTGCTTCGCCTCTACGTGACCGGGGCTACTTCCCGGTCCCGCCGCGCCATCCTGAACATCAATGCCATTTGCCAGCAGGACTTGCAGGGAAGATTCGACTTGGAAGTCATCGACATTCAGCAGAATCCGATCTTGGCCAAGGATGAACAGATCATAGCCGCACCCACTCTCGTAAAACGGTTGCCTCTGCCCCTGCGGCGGATCATCGGCGACTTCTCGAACCGGGAGCGGGTGCTTCTGGGATTGGATTTGAAGCCCAAGAAGTAGGTTTGGCATGCCGCCTGCGAAACCCAATTCCGAACGCAGCCTGCGCGCCGAACTGAAGCGAGTGAAAGCTCGCCTCGCCGAGTCGGAAGCGACCATCACAGCCATCCAGAGCGGCGACGTGGATGCAGTCGTCGTGGACGGGCCTAACGGGAGTCAGATCTTCACCCTGCAAAGCCCCGAAGATCCCTACCGCATTCTGGCCGAGCGGATGAACGAGGGCGCAGCCACCATGACCCCCGAAGGAACCTTCCTGTTTTGCAATCGACGGCTGGCGGAAATGGTGGGGTTTTCCCCCGAAAGGTTGCTAGGCTCCTCTTTGCCCGCCCTGTTGCGCGAGCAAGATCGTCCGGCCGTCGCCGAATTGCTGCGCGGCGCAATAAAGAATGACATACGGGCGGACAGCTATCTGCTCCGCCAGGACGGAAGTACTGTGCCGGTGCAGTTATCTTTCAGTTCAATTCCTGTGGAAGTATCCGGGCAAGGCATCTGCCTGGTGGCCACTGACCTGTGCGAACAAAAGCGGGCGCAGGAAGTGAGAGAACACCTGGCTGCGGTAGTCGACTCGTCCGACGACGCCATTATCAGCGAGGACCTCAACGGGAGCATCAACGGCTGGAATCATGGCGCGGAGAAGATCTTCGGCTACACGGCCGCGGAAGCGCTCGGCAAAGCCATGGGGCTGGTTTTCCCCCCGGAACGGGCAAGCGAAGAGGCCGACATCCTGGGACAAATCCGCCAGGGCAAGAGCGTGGAACGCTTCGAGACCGTCCGGGTGCGGAAGGATGGCACGCGGATTGACGTTTCGGTGACGATTTCGCCGATTCGAGACAGCAGCGGCGCAATTGTTGGCGCTTCCAAGGTTGCCCGCGACATTACCGAGCGCAAGCGGGCGCAGGACGCGCTGAAGAAAAGCCTCGCCGACAGCGAGGCTGCGCTGCAACAGCTGGCCGAACAAAAGTTCGCTCTGGATCAGCACGCCATCGTGGCCATCACCGACATCCAAGGCACCATTACCTACGTCAACGACAAGTTCTGCGCCATCAGTCGGTATTCCGAAGAAGAACTGATTGGCCAGAACCACCGCATCCTCAACTCGGGCCACCACTCCAAAGAGTTTTTCCGGGAAATGTACCACAGCATCGCTAATGGCAAGGTTTGGCACGGCGAGATCAAGAACCGGGCCCAGGACGGTTCGATCTACTGGGTAGATACGACCATCGTCCCGTTCTTGGGCGAGGATGGGAAGCCGCAGCAATACATTGCCATCCGGGCGGACATCACGGAACGCAAGCGGGCCTCAGAAGTTCTGGCGGCGCAGGCACTGGAATTGTCCCGCTACGCCGAAGACTTGAGCACCTCGCAGGAGGCGCTGCAAATCCAGACCCTGATGCTGCAGTCGGTGCTGAATAGCATGTCCGAGGGGTTGGTGGTCACTGACGAAAGCGGGAAGTTCACTCTTTGGAACCCAGCGGCGGAGAAGATCCTCGGTCTGGGCTCGACCGACCTCCCTGGTCAAGAATGGGCCCGACACTACGGGCTCTTTCTGCCCGACACCGTGACACCGTTCCCGACTAACCAAATTCCGTTGCTACGCGCTATTCGCGGGGAGGTGAGCACGACGGAGATGTTTGTGCGCAATTCCAAACTCGGCGAGGGCAACTGGATCGAGGTTAGCGCCGGCCCACTCAAAGACAAGGACGGCGCAGTTCGGGGCGGGGTGGCAGCTTTCCGCGACACTACACAACGGCGAGCCGATGAACGGGAAATCCGGAAACTGAATGACGAACTTGAACAGCGAGTCATAGAACGAACGGCCCAGTTGGAAGCCGCCAACAACGAACTGGAAGCGTTCAGCTACTCCGTATCCCACGATCTGCGGGCGCCCTTGCGGCACATCGGCGGCTTTTCCAAAATGCTGGTCGAGGAATTCGGTTCCACACTCGATCCGACCGCGCAACATTACCTCGATCGCATTCAGTCGGGAACCCAGAAGATGGGCCTGCTGGTGGATGAGTTGCTGAACCTGGCGCGGGTTGGACGGCAACCACTCAATCGCCACCTCACCCAGTTGAACTCAATCGTCACGGAAGTAATAACAATTCTCCAGCCGGAGAGTGAAGGGCGGCAGGTGGAATGGGTTATCGCTGATTTGCCCGCAACGGAATGCGATCCCGTTCTGGTCAGGCAGGTGTTTCAAAATTTGCTGGCCAACGCGTTGAAGTTCACGCGATCCCGTGTCGGCGTTGATGCGAACGCTGGGGCGGAGACGCCCGCGCCTACACGGGCTGTGATTGAAGTCAGTCACAAAGGAGAGGATGGTCGAACCGTCTTCATAGTGCGCGACAATGGCGTGGGCTTCAACATGAAGTACGTCGACAAATTGTTTGGCGTCTTTCAGCGCTTGCATCGCGCAGAAGAATTTGAAGGCACGGGCATCGGCCTGGCCACGGTACAGCGCATCGTGCAAAAACATGGAGGCCGAGTGTGGGCGGAGGCGGAAGTGGATAAAGGCGCGGTCTTCTATTTCACCCTAGGTACGGGAAACCAAGTTGAGTCGGAAAGGAAAACAGCTGCGGCTGGAGGCCAATTATGAACTCAGGAGAGCTGGACATACTATTGGTGGAAGACAATCAGGACGACGTGGATCTTGCCTTGCATGCGCTGCGGCGCGGGAAGCTGGCAAACAAAATCTTCGTGGCACGCGATGGCGAGGAAGCGCTGGACTTCCTTTTCTGCCGCGGGGCGTTCGCCCGCAGATCGTTCGATCGTCCACCAAAGTTGGTACTGCTGGATTTGAAACTACCAAAGGTCGATGGGCTGGAAGTGCTGAAACAGGTCAAGAGTGACCTGCGGACCAAGACCATCCCCGTCGTCATTATGACTTCCTCGAAAGAAGAACGCGATCTGGTTGCCAGTTACCACTTGGGAGCGAACAGCTATATCCAGAAACCAGTCGACTTCGACCAGTTTCGAGAGGTCGTCAAGACCGTGGGACTGTACTGGCTGGTGATTAATCAATCGTCTCCGAGCAACGGGGTGCTCAAGACCTTCACGGCCAGTGACTTGGTTATTTAGTTCCGCGGAAAGCGAACGCCCCCAGCCTTGTCGAGCTTTTCGCGGCCTGCCCCGGACGAGGGCGTCCGGGCCTACGTGGGGCGGCTCCTGTCTTATCCAACCTGATCTCCCGAAACTAATAGAATTTGGTGTATGGTATAGTGGTCAGACCAAGCGGCCCTTCCTGGCCTGAACCTTACGGAGATCAATGGCAATTGCAAGTATCAATCCGGCAACAGGACAACTGCTTAAGTCGTTTGAACCATTGTCGGACGCGCAGATCGAAGGAAGACTGAAACGCGCGGCAGAGGCATTCTCCAAGTATAAGCGAACGACATTCGCGGAACGAGCGCGGATGATGGTAAAGGTCGCGGAGATTCTGGAGACCGACAAAGAGAAATTCGCGCGGACCATGACCACCGAAATGGGCAAGCCTTTTCGGGCCGCAGTCGACGAGGCGGTCAAATGCGTGTCGGCCTGCCGCTATTATGCCGAGAATGCGGAACGCTTTCTGGCGGATGAAGTCATCGACACGGGGTCGGGACGCAGCTACATCCATTATCAGCCGTTGGGGCCGATCCTGGCGGTGATGCCGTGGAACTTCCCTTTTTGGCAGGTGATGCGCTTTGCCGCGCCAGCTTTGATGGCAGGAAACGTTGGGCTGCTGAAGCACGCCTCGAATGTTCCGCAATGCGCGCTTGAGATCGAGGAATTGTTTCACCGCGCCGGCTTTTCTGAGGGAGCATTTCAGACCCTGCTGATTAGCGCACAGAAGGTGGACGGCATTTTGAACGACCGGCGGGTCGTGGCCGCCACGCTAACCGGAAGCGAGGAAGCCGGAGTGCAGGTGGGAACGGCGGCTGCGAAGAGAATTAAGAAAGTTGTTTTGGAGTTGGGCGGCAGCGATCCTTTTATTGTCTTGCCGAGCGCGGACATGGATGCGGCGGTCGCGACCGCAGTCAAAGCGCGGATCGTGAACAATGGCCAGTCCTGCATTGCAGCCAAACGCTTTATTGTCGCCGAATCGGTCGCTGATGAGTTTGAACGGAAGTTCGTGAGCAAGATGGAAGCGCTGAAACTGGGCGATCCCTTTGACGAAAGCACCGAATTGGGACCGCTCGCGACAGCAGATGGCGTGGCAAGCCTGGACGCAGATGTCCAAAAGACAATCGCGGCCGGGGCCCGGGTCTTGACCGGAGGTAAGCCGGTGAATCGTCCCGGCAACTTTTATGCTCCCACAGTTTTGACCAACATCCCCAAAGAGTCGCCGGCGTATCGCGACGAATTGTTTGGCCCGGTTGCCTCGATCTTCCGCGTGAAGAATTTGGACGAAGCCATTGCGGTCGCAAACGACAGCCGATTTGGGTTGGGTGCGAGTGCGTGGACCAATGACAAGCACGAGCGCGAACGTCTGATCAACGAGATCGAAGCTGGGATGGTATTCATCAATCGCATGGTCGCCTCCGATACTCGGTTGCCGTTTGGCGGTGTGAAGTATTCGGGCCATGGACGCGAACTTGGGCCATACGGAATTCGCGAGTTCGCGAATATCAAGACTGTCTGGATTCAGGAATCTGGTAGCTGAAACCACGCGCTCGTGACTCGGGTTTAGTGGGCAGTCCGGAGACTTAGTGTACAAAACGGTTCGCACATCACGACTGTACGAGCAAATCGTTCAGCAGATCGAGGAATCGATCCTGAAGGGCGCGCTCAAGGCCGGGGATCAGTTGCCTGCGGAACGCGAACTCGCCCAACGATTCGGCGTAAGCCGCACCGCAGTGCGCGAGGCGGTGAAAGCTCTACGCGAAAAAGGACTCGTGGAAGCGTATTCCGGGCGCGGGACTTTCATCACCGACGGGACTTCGCAGGCCATTCGGCAATCGCTCGGACTGATGGTCAAGATTGGTCAGCCAACCGGGTCCATCCATTTGGCAGAGGTGCGCTCGATTCTCGAGCCCGAGATTGCGGCGCTCGCAGCGACGCGGATTCAGGAACAGCATTTGGCACTGATGCGCGAAGCAGTCGTCCTAATGGATCGTGCGCAGGACGATCCTGAAGCTTTCATTGAGGCGGACCTCGACTTCCACTTGGCATTGGCAGAAGCGGCGGACAACCCTCTGATCCTGTCCCTGCTCGATTCAATTGTCGGGTTGCTGCGCGAACAGCGCATGCGGATCTTTCAGGTCGAAGGTGGACCGAACCGCGGACAGTACCACCATAAGCGCATTCTCGAGGCAGTGGAACGGCACAATCCCGAAAAGGCGCGGGAGGCGATGCGCGCTCATCTGCTGCAGGTGCGTGAGGATTCCAAGGCCAGCGAGGCGCATCCGGCGCTCTCGAAACCGGTCTCATAGTCGGGGAGCTTGAAGCGAATGGCGAACTTAGGTTTTGTCGGTCTCGGCGTGATGGGCAGTCAGATGGTGAGCCGTCTGCTCAGCAAAGGGCATACCGTCACCGGATACAACCGCACCCGGTCGAAGGCGCAGTGGCTGATCGATAAAGGAATGAAGTGGGCCGACTCGCCGCGCGCGGTCGCGGCCGCTGCCGACGTCACCTTCGCGATGGTTACGAACTCGGCCGCGATCACTTCGATCACGGAGGGGCCCGACGGCATTTTGTCTGGGCTGAGCGCAGGCAAGATCTTCGTCGACATCAGCACCGTGAGTCCCAGCGTCAGCCGCGCTCTCGCCGCCAAAGTGCGAGAAAAGGGCGCAGACATGGTCGATTCGCCCGTGTCCGGCAGCGTGATCACTCTGCAGGAAGGCAAGTTGTCGGTGATGGTGGGCGGGCGCAGCGAAACTTTTGAGCGCGTCAAGCCGCTGCTGCTGGATATTGGACCTAAGGTTACTCATGTCGGCGACAATGGACTGGCGCTGGCTATGAAGATCGCGGTCAATCTAAGTCTCGCAGTTCAGATGATGGCTTTCTCGGAAGGGGTTTTGCTGGCAGAGAAAAGTGGGATCGCGCGAGAGACGGCCGTGGATGTGCTCACGCACAGCGCGGTAGCTTCGCCCATGATTCAGTACCGCGGACCGTTCGTTCTCCAGCAACCGGAAGAGGCATGGTTCGATGTGAACATGATGCAGAAAGACATGCTGCTCGCTCTGGAACTGGGCCGGCAACTGGATGTGCCATTGCCCACGACCGCAGTGAGCAACGAATTTTTGACCGCCGCGCGTGGCATGGGGCTGGCAAAGTTAGATTTCGCAGTGGTGTTCGACGTGTTGGCGCGAATGTCGGGCATTCCAAAATGACAACGGCCACTGACAAATCGGAAGCAAATTCGCAAACCAAAGCTGCGCAGTGGATGCGAATGTACCGGCAAATGGTCTCGATCCGCCTGTTCGAAGAGCAGGTCAACGAACTCTATACGCGCGCACTGATGCCCGGGCTGGCCCATCTTTACATCGGCGAAGAAGCGGTCGCGGTTGGGGTCTGCGAAACCCTGCGCGCCGACGATTACATTACCAGCACCCATCGCGGCCACGGACATTGCCTTGCAAAGGGAGCGTCGCCGGACCGCATGTTTGCCGAGTTGCTGGGAAAAGAAGCTGGCTATTGCAAAGGCAAGGGCGGCTCGATGCACATTGCCGATCCTGCGACCGGCAACCTGGGAGCGAATGCCATCGTTGCGGGGAGCGTGGGAATCGCTACGGGTGCGGCGTTGTCTGCCAAGCGTCTGGGGACGGACCGCGTGGCTGTCTGTTTCTTCGGTGAAGGAGCTCTTGGTCAGGGCGTTCTGTATGAAGTGATGAACGTGGCGTCGCTCTGGAAGCTGCCAGTGATCTACGTCTGCGAAAACAATCTCTACACCGAGTACACCCACTTCACGGAAACAACCGCGGGCGATATTCCGGCGCGAGCGACTGCGTTCGGATTGCAAGCCGAGAGTGTTGATGGGCAAGATGTGCGGGCGGTGTATGCATCCGCGGGGCGACTGGTTGATCGCGCGCGTCGCGGAAATGGTCCGTCATTCCTCGTGTGCAATACGTATCGCTACACCGGCCACCATGTGGGCGACATCAATCGCGAATACTATCGCTCCAAAGAAGAAGAGAAGCATTGGAAGACGGAGCGCGATCCCCTGAAACTGTTGGCCGATTGGCTGATCGCACAGGGCCTTGCGGATTCTGGCCAGCTTAACGGGATTCGATCGGAAGTTGAAGCCGAGATGAAGAAGGCGGTCGAGTTTGCCGTGACCGCTCCGTATCCCGGCGTCGCGGAAGTGGAGCAAGACGTTTATGCCTGAAACGCTTACGCGAGAACTGACATTCGGGCAGGCTGTGCGCGAGGCGCTGGCGGAGGAGATGCGCCGCGATCCGCGAGTCTGCATCTTCGGCGAAGATGTGGCGGAAGCAGGCACGCCCTTTAAAGTTCTTTCTGGATTGGTGGAAGAATTCGGAACCGAGCGCGTGCTGGACACGCCGATTTCCGAGGCTGGTTTCACGGGGATCGCGGTTGGGGCGGCCATGACTGGATTACGGCCCATCGTCGACATCATGTTTGGAGATTTCATCACACTCACCATGGACCAGATGGTGAACCAGGCGGCCAAGGTCCATTACATGTCGGGCGGAGCGTGGAAAGTTCCGATGGTGATGCGAACGACTTTGGGCGCGACTCGCCGGTCGGGCGCACAGCATTCGCAATCGCTGCACGCCTGGTTCAGTCATGTTCCCGGATTGAAAGTGGTGATGCCGTCGACACCCTACGACGCCAAGGGACTGCTGAAGACGGCGATCCGCGATGAGAATCCCGTCGTCTTTTTCGAAGACAAAATGATGTACACGAAGTTGAAGGGGCCAGTACCGGCTGAGGAATACACCATTCCGTTCGGCGTGGCCGATGTGAAGCGCGTAGGCCGCGACATCACGCTGGTGGCGACCAGCAGCATGGTGCAAGTAGCGCTGGGCGCGGCAGATTTACTGGAAGAGGCCGGATTGAGCGCCGAAGTGGTCGATCCGCGAACCCTGTGGCCGCTCGACGAGAAAACGCTGATTGAGTCGGCGAAGAAAACATCGCGAGTGATCGTGATCGACGAGGGCTATGAACACTACGGCGTCACAGCTGAAATCGCTGCCGTGATTGCCGAGGGCGCGTTTTATAACCTGGACGCGCCGGTCAAGCGAATGGGGGCGATGCACATCCCGATTCCGTTTTCGCCCCCGCTGGAGGATGCAACGGTGCCGACGGAGAAATCCGTGTTCGAAGTTGCGCGGAAGCTTTGTGGGCGAGCCTAAGAACTGAGAGTTGACACAGGAGGTGCATCGTGGCACTACCGACGCATGGAACGATGGCGGTGGATTGGGAACAGCGGGTCGATTTTGATCGCCTGCGCAAAGAGCGGCTGGCGCGCGCGAAAGACCTGCTCGCGAAATCGGAGATGGGCGCACTCCTCTGTTTCGATATGAATAATGTGCGCTATCTGACGTCGACGCATATAGGCAGTTGGGCACAAGATAAATGCAATCGCTTCACGTTGCTGCCGCAGAATGACGAGCCCATTCTATGGGACTTCGGATCGGCGGCCAAACATCATCAACTGCACTGCCCCTGGTTGGGCGAGCGCTCGCGGCCTGGAATCTCAATGCTGCGCGGCGCGATGTCGCCCGAGATGGGGCGGGCGGAAGATGTGGCGAAGAAAATCCGCATCGAACTCGAAATGCGCGGCCTGCACAAAGAGCCAGTCGGGATCGACATAATTGAACTGCCGGTTCTATTTGCATTGCAGCGCGAAGGAATCACGGTCGTCGATGGCCAACAACTAATGTCGGACGCCCGCGTCATCAAAACTCAAGACGAAATCGCTCTGCTGAACACGTCGGCGATGATGGTGGATGCCGCTTACGACGAACTGTATCGTGCGATGAAGCCGGGGATGCGCGAAAACGAAGCGGTCGGGCTCGTAAGCAAAGTTCTCTACGACCTGGGCTCCGAATATGTGGAAGCCGTCAATGCGATTTCCGGAGAGCGCTGCAATCCGCACCCGCATGTGTTTTCCGATCGCGTGCTTCGCCCCGGCGATCCCGTCTATTACGACATTCTGCATTCGTACATGGGATATCGCACCTGCTATTACCGCTGCTTCACCATTGGCTACGGATCGCACGCCATGGTCGATGCGTACAAGCGCTGCCGTGAATATCTGGATGCGGCAATCGAGTTGGTGCGGCCCGGACGCACGACGGCGGAAATTGCCGCGGTGTGGCCAAAAGCCCAAGAGTTCGGCTTCCCCAACGAAGAAGCCTGCTTCGCGTTGCAATACGGGCACGGCATCGGCCTTGCGATCTGGGAAAAACCTGTGATCAGCCGGCTGGTTTCGTTCGATCATCCGCACGAGATCAAGCCAGGAATGGTTTTTGCGCTGGAAACATTCTGGCCTTCGACGGATGGCTGGAGCGCGGCGCGCATCGAAGAGGAAATCGTGGTCACGCCGACCGGGCATGAAGTCATCACGCGTTTCCCGGCGGAGGAATTGCTGGTGGCGGGAGCGCATTATTTCACCGTCAATGGACCGCTACCGACGACTCGCGAAAACGAGTCCGCTCCGAGCCGGCGCGTGGTCGAAATGATTGAAGAGAGCGCTAGGACGGAGCGAGTCGGAGTGTCGGATTAAGCGTGGTGTGAATTCCCTGTTGCGGCGATAACAGAGTTGCGTCGTAGGGTTCCTTCGACTTCGCAAACCGATTCGTGAACCAATCGTTTGCTGCGCTCAGGATGACAACCAGGCGGTGGCGACCTAGTGATGATGAGATTGCGATGACCTCGCGATTGACTCGGCGAAATAACCATGGCTTTCAGCGTTGTCATGCCCGCTCTCGAAATGGCGCAGGAAACCGGCAAGCTCGTGGCTTGGCGGAAATCAGAGGGCGAGAGTGTGACTAAGGGTGAGCCACTCTTGGAAATAGAGACAGACAAGGCCGTGCTCGAAGTGGAATCTCCGGCGGACGGCGTTCTCGCGGGTCTCAAGGCGAAAGCCGGCGATGTTGTGCCGGTAGGAAACATCATCGCGTGGATTGTTGGTCCGGGTGAAGCTCCTCCCTCGGAAACCGCCTCGCTTGGCACTCCGGTCCCGCGCGCGACTGAGCTCGCGCCGGTTGCTGCACCGGTGATCGCGGCGCCAGCAGCGGGAGCGCAAATCTCGCCTAAAGCTCGGCGCCTTGCCAAGGAGCACGGAGTCGACATTGCCAGCTTGCGCGGATCAGGACCGGGTGGTGAGATTCTCGCCTCCGACGTTTTGGCGGCAGCAGAATCGAAAAATTCTTCCTCTCCAACGCCAGCGTCTGCCCCCAAGGATGTTGAGACTCCGAGCTCGATTGGACGGCTGATGGCTGAGCGCACCACGCAGAGTTGGACCACTGTTCCCCACTTCTTCGTGGTGCGGGAGGTCGACGCTGGCGCACTTATCGAAGCACGCGAGCGGATGGGGTCGGCAATTCAGTCGGTCAGAGGAATCAAACTCACGCATACGGATCTCCTGGTTGCGCTCGTCGCCCGCGTTCTGGTGAAACATCCTCGAATCAATGCGAGCTGGAACGATGGGGTCATTCGTCTGAATCAGCAGGTGAATATCGGCGTCGCCATGGCGGTTGAGGATGGTGTGGTTGCCACCGTAATCCAGAACGCCGACCAAACGGACCTCGGCGAAATTGCGGTTCAGCGCCGTGACCTGACGGAGCGGGCTCGCGCCGGCCGCTTACGTCCGTCCGATATCGCAGGCGCAACTTTCACCATCAGCAACCTTGGCATGTATCAGGTCGATGCTTTCAGCGCGATCATCAGTCCGCCGCAAGCGGCGATTCTCGCGATAGGAAGCATCGCCGACCGGGTCGTGCCCATCGGTGGGCGCGCGGCGATTCGCCCCATGATGACGCTAACCCTCTCGTGCGACCACCGTGTAGTGGATGGCGCGCGGGCTGCGGTTTTCCTGAATGAGGTTGCTGAAACAGTTCGCGAGCCGGAGAAGTGGCTGCGATGACGATGCCGGTGCGTTCGGTGCGCGTACGCGCCGGCATCGTAGAAAAAACACTCTATTTGCAGCGAAAATCGCACGGGTGTGGACGTCCGCGTCCACATCGCACGGAACCATCGTAACCTCGAAGGCTGGTCGGGACGTGCTATACTGGATTCACGCTTAATACCGCGGTTGTATGGTGCGATGGCTCTGGTGCAGTACTTGATCTGAGAACTCCCGCCTCTGGTTTCCCCTCCGTACGTCTTCAGCGTAATCAAAACTAAGACTGGCAATGCCGGTTGCCGCGCCCGCCCGAGAATTCGTGTCCGTGCCGCGATCGCCTAAGCCAGAGAAAGCAAAATGCACAATTTTTCAGAACTATCGATTACCCCTTACGTCAAAGATCGTTTGTCGTTCGCTGGCTTTTCCGTACCCACGCCGGTTCAAGCCGACGCCATCCCGCACGCGCTTGCAGGCAAGGACGTGCTGGCAACCGCGCAGACCGGCACCGGCAAAACGCTTGCCTTCCTGATTCCAATCATGGAGCAACTGCTCAAGCAGACTACACCCGGAATTGCAGCGCTCATGCTGGTTCCGACACGTGAACTGGCGATGCAAGTGGCGGATCAGTACGACGCGTTGCGCGGCAAGCAGCTCAAGCCCGCAGCTCTAGTTGTCGGAGGCTTATCCGAAGGACAGCAACTGCGCGCGATTCGCAATGGCGCTCGCGTGATCGTCGCAACTCCCGGCCGATTAGAAGATTTCCTCGATCGCAGACTGGTCAACTTTCGCGATCTCCGCGTGCTGGTACTCGACGAAGCAGATCGCATGTTGGACATGGGATTCCTTCCCGCGATTCGAAGGATTGCCGCCGTCCTGCCCGAAGATCGTCAGACGATGTGTTTTTCAGCGACGCTTGAGGCTTCTGTCGTCCACCTGGTGAATGACTACATGCGAAATCCGGTGCGTGTCGCCCTTGGGTCAACCCTGAAGCCATCAGAAAATGTGCGGGTGCAGGCCTTCGAGGTCGATGCGGATCGCAAACAGGAAGTGCTGCATCGCTTGTTGGCGAAAGAAACCGGTCGTTGTCTCGTCTTTGCGCGCACCAAGCGCGGAACCGAGCGGCTGGCTAAGAATCTGAATCGCGAAGGATTCGCTGCGGCCATGATTCATGGCGACCGCTCGCAATCTCAGCGAACCGCCGCGCTTACCGGGTTTCAGCAGGGACGCTATCGTATTCTGGTCGCAACCGATCTGGCCTCGCGTGGCATTCATGTGCAAGACATCGCTCACGTCATCAACTACGACTTGCCCGAAGTGGCGGAAAACTTTATCCATCGCGTTGGACGAACCGGCCGGGCCGGCGAACGCGGCGTGGCTTCTACTCTCTTTGGCAGAGATCAGCGGTCCGATCTGTACCAACTAGAACGCACACTTGGAATTCGGATGGAAAGAATGAGTTCCACTGGCGACGGAGAAAAGTATCCAGCTCAGAAGCAGGATACGATGCATATTGGTCGCGTCGAATCCGGCTCTCGATCGCGAATGGTTCGGCTCCCCGGCGAAGTTCTACAAGTTCAAATGCAGAATTAACGCGGAAGGAAGCCTACGCGATGGCTCCGCAATGCGCTCCCTTCATCTCCTGAGTGAGCTGCGCGACGGTCACGAGACGGGCGAATCGGCGCCGTAGTGCATACTCGGTTCGCTCGCGTATGGCTTCGACGCCCAGTTCTTCCCCCGGTTTATCCCAGTTAGGAATTGGAAAGGTTATCGTTGCTTCGGTGACGAAGTCCACTGCGTATCCGAGATCAGCCGCAACCCTGGCGGTGGTTTCACAGCATTGCTCCATCTGAATACCTGTAATGGTAACGCGCCGCACGCCTTTTTCGATCAGATAAGGCTGCAGCGCGGTGCTGGTGAAGCAATTGCGAGTGCTCTTGATGAAGATGGGCTCGCCGCTGCGCGGCTCGATAAAATCCATCAGCTTAAAGAATGGGCTGCCCGCTGCAAAACCTTCGTCGCTGTCGGTATGAAGAAAGAATACGACCGGTAGCTCGGACGCCCGGTACGCGGCGATCAGCGCGGCGACGCTGTTTTCAAAAGCAAGATTGTTGCGGCGCTCCCAGCGTGGCCCGACTTTGAAAGAATCCTGCGCGTCAATCACCAGCAAAGCGGATTGTTCGATCGGCACCTGATTAGAATCGAGCACGGCTCCTCCTCATCTCGATACCATGCTACACAATCCACTAGCAGGCGACGACCAGGGAAGTTGAAATTAACGCGAGGCAAGCAGTTGCAAGGCAAGCTTAGCGTTCCGATATCTGTGGGCCGCGGCCTTGCGCAACCACTTTTCGGATTCATGCAGATCGACGGAGACGCCATCGCCGTCGCGGTAGCGGAGCCCGAGGTTGTACTGAGCAGCGGGATTGCCCGCTTCGGCCGCCATTGTCACCCAGCGTGCGGCTTCGGCGCAGTTCTGACGAACGTAGCGCCCTACCTCATAAACCATGCCTAAGGTGAAAGCTGCGGAATCGTCGCCAAATTTTGCTTGGCGCCGCAGTCCGCTAATTTCAAACCGGCTTAATTGCGCTACGACGGAGGCGGTGTCCGCGTCGGGGATCTGGTCGTGACTGGCTGCAAAGCGGGAAATCGGCGTGAACTGCCGGGGCTCGGTGCTTTCTATTCTTTTGGCTGGCTGGGATAAGGGTCGAGTTGAATGGGCCGGTTCCGTGGTGTTGACAGTCACTGCCGCCTGGACGATGGAAGAACTCGCGGCTGACATCGCCCGCGCGCCTTGAAAGGGCTGATGCAGCCAGGTTTCGAGAAGGAGCAAGTTGGCAATCATTACCAGCAGCCAAACCGGGGTGGCAATAGCCACAGCGCGGAGCGACCGCAAGTTGCAATTGATGCGGAAAGTGGTTGCGCGCGGCGTACAGGCATCTCGGAGACGCCGGAGAGCGGCTTCG
Source organism: uncultured Acidobacteriota bacterium (assembly GCA_963762385.1). Classification (GTDB taxonomy): domain Bacteria; phylum Acidobacteriota; class Terriglobia; order Terriglobales; family Acidobacteriaceae; genus JABDBE01. The sequence goes on from CAVXKN010000006.1 coordinate 1,239,255, forward strand.
ACATTGAATGATGATCCACGCGATGCCGGCTCTTTGTTGGTTCGAAGGCGGAAATCATCTCGGTAGCGGGCGACGGCGTCCCGAAGGCGGTTGAAGTTGGCTCGAATTTTGATTTGGGTCGCAATGGTTTTGGCGCGGAGCGCTCGCAGAGCAGAATCAGCGCGGAGGGTCAACGCAACGCGCGTGAGAGCGTCCCGCAGGCGGTTGAGACTGGTTCCCAGACTGAACACCGATGCGTGGTGCGCCGGCATGTTGTGATCCGGTGGCTTCTGCACGGAAGACGGTTTGATCCGTGCGGCTCCGGCTGCAGATTGTGTCGGGGCGTTCGGTTTCACTTGGACCGGCATTAGTTTGACCGGCGCAAGTTCGTGCGTCGCGGGTGCACGAGCCCGCTTGGGCGACAGCGAGACCAAACGTTTCACGGTGACGTCCAACTCCAAGATTCCGGTCTCGATTGCCTCCTGCGTCTTGACGAGTTCGGTCAGAGTTTTGTTGTCAGCGGATTGAGCACTGAGTACTACGGGTTTGCTGGCTGGTTCAATCACCATGGGCAAGCGTTGGGGCGTGATCGCGGGCTTGGTGAGCACCGGCGGTACTGAACTTGCCGTCTCTATCTTTTCCTGCGCTGCGACGGGTTGAGCGATGGCTTTGCCCCCATCGACCGGGGAATGCAGTTGATCGTGCAGACATTGCAGAACCCAGGCGGCTGCCAACAGCTTCTCAAAGGAAGGGTGATCGAGCGTGAGTCGCTGGTTCGTACCAGAGCTCGATGCCGCAGCCATTGGCGGACGGACCTCGCAAAAGGGGATTCGTGAGCAGGCCATCAATCTTCGGACCCGCCACCATCGAGCGATCATACACCCGTTTGCTCATCTGCGGACCGCGGAATTGGCTGCCAGTACGGCTGCAGCGGCCTTTTCGCCGTCGAAGGCGACTATGGGAGGGCCTCCTTATCGGGGATGCCTCGGGTCGTCCACAACAAAATCCGTGTAGCTTGAGAAGAAAGACTCCTTGGCTGCGGTATTCTTTCAGGATGCGTTGCTTTTCACCGTCACGGGATCAAGTGTTGGTGCAGATAGTGGATTCCGCGCTGGCTGAGGTTGCCGGTAAAAGCGGAAAGTGGCTCGTCTGCCGTCCAGGTTGCACGCAATGTTGCGTAGGAGTGTTCTCCATAAATCAGGTCGACGCCGTCCGCCTGCGTGAAGGACTCGCTCAGCTGGAGAAGTCCGCGCCGGAGCGTGCTCTGGGCGTGCGCGAACGCGCTCGGGAGGCGGTTTCCCGGACGTCGAAAGATTTTCCCGGTGATCCAACGAGTGGCTGGTTGGACGAAGGCGAAGAGGCAGAAAAACGCTTTGCCGAGTTCGCCAACGACGAGCCTTGCCCGGCGCTCGATCCCGCGACGGGACTCTGCGAACTTTATGAAGCGCGGCCCATGACTTGTCGCGTCTTTGGACCGCCCGTGCGCTCGGAAGATGGTTTGAGCGTTTGTGAACTTTGTTTTGTGGGCGCTACCGACGAGGAAATTGCAGCGTGCGAAATGAATCCGGATCCGGATGATTTGGAATCGACGCTGCTCGAAGAAGTCGAGAAAGCTACCGGCGTTCACGGCCAAACCATTGTGGCATTCTGTTTAGCATCTTGATTCTCTTGATGGCGATAATTCTCGCGGTTTGATGACCTCTCAAATCCATGATCTGTCAATTCAATGATCTCTGAATTCAATGACCCAGCACTTTGACGCGTTGGTCCTGGGCGCCGGTGCTGCTGGATTAATGTGCGCGCTGGAAGCGGGCAAGCGCGGACGCCGAGTTGCCGTACTTGAGCGGGCAGAACGCGCGGGCAAGAAAATCCTCATCTCCGGCGGCGGGCGCTGCAATTTCACTAACCTTCACTGCCGTCCGGAAAATTTTATCTCTGCCAATCCTCACTTCGCGAAGTCAGCGATGGCTCGATATACGCCATCGGATTTCATTGCCCTCGTTGAGAAGCATCGCATTCCTTACCACGAGAAAACCCTTGGTCAGCTTTTCTGCGACCGCTCCGCTCGCGACATTATGGACATGCTCGACGCCGAATGCCGCGCTGCTGGAGTTCAGCTTTTTCTAAGAACATCAATTCACGAAGTATCGAGAACAAACGAGTTTGTGGTGCGTGCTGGAGAGATGGAGTTTCGCGCTCCTGTGTTGGTGATCGCGACCGGAGGGCTATCAATTCCAAAAATGGGGGCCACGGGCCTTGGCTACGACCTGGCGCGGCAATTTGGACTCAAGATTCGCGAACCGCGCCCTGCGCTGGTGCCGTTTGTGCTCGATGATGAAAGCCGCAACCAGTACTGCGATCTGGCAGGAGTCTCGGCCGAGGTAAGTGTCTCGTGCGGCAATCAGCGTTTCCGGGAAAAGATGCTCATCACCCATCGAGGACTTAGTGGACCGGCAATTCTTCAAATTTCGTCCTACTGGAAACCCGCTCAAGCAGTTGCCATCGACTTGGCGCCCGGCGCCGATGTGACGGCCGCGCTTCGCGAGCAGACTGCACCAAGAAATACGACGACCATGAGATCAGCGTTGCATGATTTCCTACCCAGTCGTTTCGCGAACCGATGGCTGGACTTGCACCCCCCTGCCGCGTGGACAAACTCCAGGCTTGCCGAATTAGAGCGTCTCGCGCACGAGTGGCTTGTCATCCCCGCTGGAACCGAGGGCTTCGAGAAGGCTGAAGTCACTGCGGGCGGCGTGGACACCGACGAGTTGTCGGCGAAGACCATGGAGAGCCGAAAAGTACCCGGCCTGTTTTTCATCGGCGAGGTAGTTGATGTGACCGGCCACCTGGGCGGGTTCAATTTTCAATGGGCGTGGGCATCAGGCGCCTGCGCGGGACGCTCGCTATGACTCATCGAATGAGGGAATATTTGAGATCATCTAAACTTTTCCAAGACGGATACGTCTGTTCCAGCAGGGGAGAATATCCATGGACCGCCGGAATTTCATAAAGCGTTCATTCATGGCGACGGCTGCTTCCGCATGCTCGTCCTTATTTCCACTTCCGGCGTGGGCGAATGCCGCCCCCAAGCGCATTCTGGTCCTCGGGGGCACCTTGTTCCTGGGCCCGGCAATTGTGGAGGCCGCGGTGGCAGAGGGACATACGGTTACACTATTCAATCGTGGCATTACCAATCCAGATCTGTTCCCACATCTTGAAAAGCTCAGAGGATTCCGCAGTAGCGATGCCGGAGACCAGGATCTATCTTCATTAGCACGTAGACACTTCGACGTGGTGGTAGACGTATGGCCGAACGATCCTGAGGTCGTCGCCTCGGCAGCGGAATTCCTTAAGGAGCGCGCTGCCCATTATCTATATGTCTCCTCGATCGCCGCATATGACAGCAAAGAGTTCACCAAAGCCGGTATCGAGGAAAATGCTCCCTTAGAACCTTGGGACGGTCCAGGACGGAAATACGACCGAGGTAAAGCGGAAAGCGAAAGACGGCTGCGCGCAATTCTGGGTGAGCGGCTCACCATCGTGCGGCCCGGTCCGATTAAAGGAGATCGCGATACCACTCCCGACTTGCTCACCTGGTTGATCCGCGCACAAAATGGAGGCCGCCACATCGGCCCTGGCGACGGCAACGACCCCGTTGAACTCGTCGATGTGAAAGATGTGGCCCGCTTCCTGGTGCTTGCGATCGATCGTGCGATCTATGGCACTTTCAATTTGACGGGAAGGCCCATGACTTTTCGCGAGTTTCTGAACGCCTGCAAGGCGGTGACGCGGTCTGACGCCGAATTCGTGTGGGTTCCGCAAGACTTCCTGCGTCAGCACCAGCTTGAGACGGACTTCGTCTTGGGCGTATTTGGAGGGAATTTTCCTTTATGGCGCCCTACCGACGCCCGCCCAGGCGCCTACCAGATCAGCAGCGAAAAAGCTTTTCGCGCCGGATGGCGAACCAGAGCTTTTGAAGAGACTGCCCTGGATTGCCTGACGTATTTCCGCTCGCAAGGGGAAATTTTAGACTGGACTGACTATCTTTCCGCGGACAAGGAGAAGCAGGTTCTCGATGCCTGGGCGCATCACTCTTCTTGATTCGTCAGGAGACCGGTGGGATGCGCCGACCTAGGCCAGAACCGCCTGATACTCCTCGTAAGCGCCCTTGAAGTCAGTAATCTTGTGGTCCGCCTCGAAGTGCCAAATCCGAGTGGCGACTTCATCGATTAGGTCGTGGTCATGCGTCACTAACAGTACCGTTCCGTGATACCGCTGCAGCGCGATGTTGAGGGCGTTGATCGATTCCAGATCCAAGTGATTGGTCGGTTCGTCGAACACAAGAACATTCGGCTTTTGCAGCATGAGCTTGCAGAAAAGCAGCCGGGCCGCTTCGCCTCCGGATAGGACGTCGGTGCGCTTCAGCGCGTCTTCGCGCGGAAAAAGCATTTGACCCAGCAGGCCGCGAATCTCTTCATGCGCCGCGGACGGATCCCACTGATGCAGCCATTCGAATGCCGTCATGTCTCCCTGAATCAAAGCTCTGTGGTCCTGGGCGAAGTATCCGACCGCAGCCTCGTGACCCCAAATCACTTTTCCGCTGGTAAGGAATGGTCCGTCGTAGCCGCTGGTCTTGCGCAATTCGGCGTCAGGAACAGTCGGAGAATTTGCCAGCAGCGCATTCAGCAGAGTGGTCTTACCCGCGCCGTTCCGGCCCATCAACGCGATTTTCTCTCCCCGAGTTACGCTGGCGGTAAAGCCCTTGATGACTTCAGTTTCGCCATACGATTTAGTAACGCCTTCCAGTTCGAGAATGTGTTTTCCGGAAGGCCGCTTCTGCTCGAACTTCAAAAACGGACGCTGGATGTTCGACTTGGCCAGCTCCGTAACCTGCAGGCGTTCAACTTCCTTGCGCCGCGACTGCACCTGACTGGAGCGGGTGCCGGCGGAGAATCGTGCGATGAATTCGTTGAGCTGCGCAATTTTCTTTTCACGCTGCGCGTTCTGGCCTTCGATCTGCGAGCGGATCTGCGTCTTCGCCACCACCATGTCGTCGTACGTGCCGGTGTAAGTAATGATGGTTTGGTAATCGATGTCGGCAATGTGGGTACAGATGCTGTTAAGAAAATGGCGATCGTGCGAGATCACGATCAGCACGCCGTCATAGTTATTCAGGAACCCTTGCAGCCAGTGGATTGAATCTAAGTCGAGGTGGTTTGTAGGTTCGTCAAGCAGGAGCGCGAGCGGATGCCCGAATAACGCCTGCGCCAACAGCACGCGAACTTTTTGTCCGCCTTGCAGTTCGCCCATCTTTCGCTCGTGCAGTTCGTCGGGAATGTCGAGCCCCTGCAGCAGAATCGCGGCGTCGGTTTCGGCAGTGTAGCCGTCTTCTTCGCCGACGATGCCTTCCAGTTCGCCAAGCTTCATTCCGTCTTCATCGGTCAGATCGGCCTTGGCATGGATGCGGTCGCGCTCTTCCATCGCGGCCCACAGGCGCTTGTTGCCCATCATTACAGTGTCGATCACGCGGTAAGCATCGAAGGCAAACTGGTCCTGGCTCAGCACGCCGAACTTCTTCGGACGCACCACGGTTCCCTTCTGCGGATCGAGCTCGCCGGTCAGAAGCCGCATGAACGTTGTTTTGCCGGCGCCGTTCGGTCCTGTAAGACCGTAGCGCTTCCCCGGCGTGAACGCCGTCGATACTTCTTCGAACAGAACTTTGGCGCCGTAGCGCATCGAAACATTGCTAACTGAAATCATGATTTCTCAAGGGAACTGCGGAAAATTTGCCCAAAGGCGGGACGCAGCTGCTGTCATTAGAATATCACGACCGTAAGCTCGTCGAACGTCGGTAATGTCTGAGTTTGGTTACTGCCGGGTTGCTCTGCGCACTCTGCGGCCGTTCTCAGCCTTCTCTGCGATTGAAGGCTTTTGTGTTTGCCGAGCCCTGAGAAAACCTTAGAACGCGGAGAACGGGGAGAACATCCGCGGAGTGCGCGCAGAAATGCAAGTAAGCACTGCTCCATCGCCTCATCCCAACCGCAATCGAGAATCACATGGTAGCCTTCTTTGGGGTTGTTACTTATTCAACGAGGAATTCATGAACGACCTTCGCGCTTCTCACCTCGATCTACAAACAACCGCGAAACAAGTCATGCTGGCCCACGGCTTCGAGCCGGATTTCCCTCCGCAGATCGCGCAGCAACTGGAGGAACTGAGAACGCACCCGCCCCGAGTCGCGCCAAGCGGCGAGATTCGCGACCTGCGGAACCTGCTCTGGTCTTCGATCGACAACGACACCTCGAAAGATCTCGATCAGATTGAAGTAGCTGAGCGCTTGCCCAACGGAAACATCAACGTGCTGATCGGAATCGCCGACGTCGATGCCTTCGTGCCGAAAGATTCTCCCATTGATCAGCACGCGGCGAAGGAGACCACATCCGTCTACACTGGCGTGCGGATTTTTCCCATGCTGCCGGAAGAGCTTTCCACCGGCACAACGTCACTCCTTGAATATGCCGACAAACTGAGTGTCGTAATCGAATTCACCGTAGACGCCGCGGGCTCAGTGAATTCGAGCAACGTATATCGAGCGATTGTTCGCAACAAAGCGCAGCTTGCCTACAACGGCGTGGGCGGATGGCTTGACGGCACCAGCCCGCCTCCAGCGAAAGTGGCGGCGTCCACTGAATTGCAAGCGCAGCTCAAACTGCAAAACCAAGCCGCGCAGGCCCTCAAGAACCAGCGCTATCAGAACGGCGCGCTCAACCTCGAGACCAGCGAAGTGACCCCGGTAATACTCAACCAACAAATCGTGGACGTTACCAGGCAAGAGAAGAATCCCGCCACGGAACTGATCGAAGACTTCATGATCGCAGCCAACGGCGTGGTCGCGCGCATGTTGGAGAAAGTCTCGTCTCTGCGCCGCATTGTGAAGACTCCCGAGCGCTGGGACCGGATTGTTCAACTCGCCGCCGAACACGGGGGCAAACTGCCTCCCAATCCCGATTCCAAAGCGCTCAACGATTTTCTGCTCCAGCGCAAAGCGGCTGATCCGGATCATTTTGCCGACGTGTCGCTGGCCGTGATCAAGCTGATTGGGCCGGGCGAATATATTCTGGAACGTCCAGGCGATCCGCAGCAGGGACACTTTGGTCTCGCAGTCCAGGATTACACTCACTCCACTGCTCCCAACCGCCGGTTCCCGGACATCGTCACCCAGAGGCTGATCAAGGCTGTGCTCGCCGGTGAACCTGCTCCTTATTCTGACAATGAACTGGCGGCCATCGCCTCGAACTGCACCGCGAAAGAAGACGCAGCAAGAAAAGTTGAGCGCGAGATGACTAAGCGCCTAGCGGCGGTCGTGATGAGCAATCGGATCGGCCAGATTTTCGACGCGCTCGTCACCGGCGTGACGCCGAAAGGAACTTTTGTTCGTGTACTACAGCCGCACGTGGAGGGGCTGCTCGCCCAAGGACAACAAGGCCTAGACGTGGGAGACAGGTTGCGCGTGAAGCTTATTCGTACTGATGTCCAGCGGGGATATATCGACTTTGCCCTCGCGTAGCGGCTTGCGGCTGCCAAAACGAAGACGTTGCCAACCAACGTTTTTACAGTCGTCCTTGCGTGAGAGACGCAGCTTGCTACGTCTCTCACTGCCCGGCAAAGCTCATCCTTTTTTCTGCTCCAGCTCAGCCCAGCGAGAATAAAGTTCGTCTGCCGTCTTCTGAGCTTCTTCCATTTCGGCGTGCGCACGCACAAGACGAGGACCATCGCTCGCGATCGCAGGATCTTCCAGTTGCGCACGCTTTTCCTGCAGCACTTCCTCGGCCTCGGCGACGCGCTTCTCAATGGTTGCGTATTCACGCGCCTCCAGATACGACAGCCTTTTTCTCGACGTTGCCGGCTCGCCGGTAAGCCTCGCATTTCCAGGTTGGTTCCCGCTTGTTCGGACGCCCTTCGCCGGCTGCTTTCGCTCTGCCTGCCACGATTCCCACTGCGAGTAATCGGCAAAACTTTCCGCTCCGCCCTGCCCATCCAGTCCGAGCACGATCGTGGAAACGCGATCCAACATGTATCGGTCATGCGTGACTAGTACCAGCGCGCCGCGATATTCGAGCAGACTTTCTTCCAGAATTTCTAGAGTTGGAATGTCGAGATCGTTCGTGGGTTCATCGAGCAGAAGCACGTCGGCGGGCTGAAGCATGAGCTGCGCAATCAACACACGCGCCCGCTCGCCTCCGGAGAGCCGGCCAATCGGTTGATTGAGTTGCTCCCCGGTGAACAGAAATCTTGCTGCCCACGATGCGACATGAATCATGCGATCCTGATAAACCACTGAATCGCTGTCAGGTGCCAGCGCCCTGCGCAGAGTCACATCCGGATCGAGTTGACGAGTTTGATCGAAGTACACGATCCGTAACCAGTCGGCTCGACGAATCTCTCCGGCAGACGGTGCCAGTTCCCCGAGTAGCAGACGTAGAAGCGTAGTCTTGCCGCTGCCGTTCGGCCCAACCAGCCCGACGCGCATTCCTGCTGTGATCGCGAAGTTAAGGCCGTCGAAAAGCGTGCGACTGCCAGTTTCATAGCCAACGCCTTCCAGTTCGATCAGCCGCTTGGTTTTTCGGTCGGTCGCGGAAAAGTCAATGTCCGCGGTTGCAGTGCGAGTTCGCTGGTTCAGGTCAGCGAGTTCATTCATTAATTCGCCGGCCTTGTCGATTCGCGCTTTCGACTTGCGCGTCCGGGCTTTCGCTCCGCGACGCAGCCATGCGATTTCATTGTGTACCAGATTCTCCAGCGCTTCCTGACGCTTCGACTGCGAGTGCAAAAACTCTTCTTTCTTTTCCAGAAACCGGCTGTAATTCCCGCGCACACGCAACAATCCATCGGGATAAATGCGATTGAGTTCAGCCATCTCAGTAGCAACATTTTCAAGGAAGTAACGATCGTGGCTCACGACCACGCAAGCAAGCGCTGCATCTTGAAGAAGCGCTTCCAGCCACTCGATTCCCGCCAGATCCAGATGATTCGTAGGTTCGTCCAACAGTAGAATATCTGGGTTTTGAACCAGCGCTTCGACGATCGCCAAACGCTTTTGCCAGCCGCCCGACAACGAACTCGCTGGTGTCTCCAGTTCATCAAAGCCCGCGCGTCCAAGAGTTTCAGCGAAGCGAGTGCCGCGCTCGGTCGGGGGGACGGCAGCGCGCTCCAGCGCTTTCTCGACTACCGACCGCACCGTTTCTCCCGATGCAAACTTCGAGTCCTGGAGAACACAAGCAAGCCGAACTCGCTTACGAACCGCGATTTCACCGCTGTCCACATCTTCGTCGCCAGCCAGAATTCGCAGCAGCGTCGATTTTCCCGAGCCGTTCGGACCAATCAGTCCGATGCGGTCGCCCTCGGATACGGTGAAGGAAACATCCTGAAAAAGCACGGTCGATCCGAACGATTTCGAGATTCCTTGTGCATTGATGATCGGCGCCAACGACTTTTGCCCTGCTTCCTTTTGAGTTGCGGGAAGGATTTGGTGGACCTGGTCGGGTTCGAACCGACGACCTCTTCCATGCCATGGAAGCGCGCTCCCAACTGCGCCACAGGCCCACTGAGGAAGAATCATGATCCGGCGCAGAAATCCGGATCGGATGACTCAATTCTCGCTTACCAGGTAAGGTTAGTCAAACCCTGCGCGGCGGCGACAACCAAGAGTTCAGGTTCGTCGGGTGCTTGTCCGTTTTACGAAAACTACGAAAATGGGTATGCTGAGGTCGAGTAACCTCATGAAAGTTTGCTCTGCTTGCGGTTGGCAATGGGTGTTGCCGTTTCTAATCGCTACTGCCGCCGCCCAGGTCGCGCCTGCTCCGCCTCCGGCCTCAACGACGCCCGTTCCCTACACTTCGGTCAGCGAACTGAATCTGGTGCTGCAGCAGTTGGAGCAGGTCGCGCAACAGACGCAGATCGATCTGGCCAAGCTGCGAATCGAAAAATGGAAAACTGATTCCAACACCAAGCGCGGCACTCAGTCGGACGTCGACTCCATCCAGCGCAACCTGCGAATGGCGCTTCCGGAAATCATCGGCCAAGTGCGCTCTTCCCCCGAAAACATGGCGGCCACGTTCAAACTCTACCGCAATCTCGACGCGCTCTATGATGTGTTCGGTCCGGTGGCCGAGTCGGCGGGAGCGTTCGGCTTGAAGGATGAATTCCAGTCGATGCAGAACGATCTCGACGCGTTGGAAAGATCGCGGCGCGCCCTGGCCGAGCGCATGGAGACTCTGGCCAACGCCAAAGAAGGCGAGCTGACGCGCCTGCGCACGCAAGTTCACGATCTGCAAGCGGCAGTGGCGCCACCGGCACCGGTGAAGAAAGTAGTCGTGGACGACACCGAGCCGCCGAAGAAGCCGCCCGTGAAAAAAAAGCCGGTCCCGAAACCTCCCAAGCCGACCAAGCCGACGACGCAGCCCAGCACGACCACAGGCACGCAGCCACCAGCTCAGCAAACCCAGCCCCAACAGTAACCCATCCCGCGCAGCGCCACAGTTTTGAACGGGTGCCGCTTCAACCCTGCCGCTAGGCTCGTCGGTTCAACTCAGGCCTGAGTCGAATTTGTGGCTCGGTGGCACGGCCGAAGCCGTCCCTTCCCGAACCTTGCGGGGCCTAGGTCGAATTTACGGCTCCTTTCGCAGCGCTCGAAGCGCCGCGCGGCCCAAAACCTCGTTTCCGTGGGATTGAGTTAAGTGGGGGCTAGGGTTTTATTTCAAAGATCACGCCGTCTCCGATCCCACCCGCAGAGGTGGTGCCGTAGAGGTTGCCTTTGGTGTCGAAAAGCAGCCAGTCGGGTAAGGGTTCGCCGCCATCGCTGCCGCCCTGAAAGGCATACAGGATGGTTTCGCTCCAAGTGCCGTTGGAGTTTGGAGATAGTTTAAAGACCACGCCGCAACCGTCGAAGTCATTGCAGTTGGTCTCTTGTTTCCCGCCGCCAAAAGGCGCTGCGCCATAGAGGTTGCCGGTTGCGTCCATAATCAGGCCGGTCATGAGCAGTTCTCCGTCGTGGTACCTGGGTGAGGGGAAGGCATGGATCACTTTTTCTTTCCACTCTCCCTTGGTGGTCGGAGTGAGTTGAAAGACGACGCCCCCGCCAGTAACCTTGCCGCCTCCGTCACGGGTCGTGCCGTAAAGGTTTCCGGCTTTGTCCATGACCAGGCCTGCGTAGGGATTCGCGCCGTCGGGTGGGTTGTTGATCAGGTCATGGAATCGGAAGAGCACGGTTTCTTTCCATTTGCCCTTGGATCCGGGCACCAGTTTGAAAATAACGCCCTCGTCGTCGGGACCGCCAACCCAGGTGGTGCCGTAGAGATTGCCGGCGCTGTCCTGGATCAGGCTGGCATAAGGATTCTGGCCGTCAGGAGTACCACCATCGCCGTGAGGAAAGGTATGCAGCTGGGTTTCGGTCCAGCTGCCGCCTTTGGTGGGCGAGAGTTCGAAAACAGTGCCGCAACCGTTGGTGCAGAAAGTTGTGTTGTCGCCGCCACCGCCTTGCAGGGTTGTGCCATAGAGATTGCCCGCCTGATCGAAGATCAGGGCGGACTGGGGGAGGCAACCGTCGTTGTTCGAGAAACAATCGAAGGTATGCAGGATGGTTTCTTTCCATGAGCCTTGCTTGGTGGGAGTTAGTTTGTAGACCGTGCCCTCGCCATCTTCGCCGATGCCGCCTTGGGTGGTGGTGCCGTAGAGATTGCCTTTGGCGTCGAGAACCAGGCGGCCCGAGGGGTTCGATCCATCAACGGGGATACCCTGAAAACTGAGAATGGTGGTCTTGGTCCAACCGCCCTTTTTGTTAGGAGCGAGTTTAAAGACAGTGCCAAAATTGGAATCACCGCCCACGTAAGTGGTGCCGTAGAGATTGCCATTGGCATCCGAGATGAGGCCGGACAGGGAGAAATCGCCATCGGATCCGCCCTGGAAAGTATAGAGGACGGTTTCCTTGCTGGCCGCCCAACTGGCTGCGGTGAGAAGGAACGTGATTATAGCCGTGGTCAAAAGCCTGCTGATAACGCGCGGGTGCGGTTTAAGTGTTTGGTTGCAGGTCATTGTTACTTCTTCCTTTTCGCGGGATGTTTTGCCCATCTTGGCGGCTTTTGGCCGACGCGCGAACTTTACGTCAGGTGCTTCCGGCAATCTGTCACGAGAATGTCAAAGGATTGCAAAATTATGAGCCACCGGAGGTGCCGGTCGCGGGGAAGTATAAAGGTCATCCAAGGCACATAAGGCTAAAAATTAGTCGGGGGGCGCACGATGCGGGTGAAGGCCATGCCCTCCAAGAACCCAATCGACAGCGGCGCGCGGACAGGAGTGTCCGCGCCACACCTGCTTGAGCTTGGCTTCACTGGACAGCCGGGGGCGGCTGACCCCACGCAATCTCTGGGTAATAGTGACATCGGTAACTCTGGGTTGGAACTTCGCGTCGGTCTGCGGAGTCTATATCGTCAGGCGGATTGAGGATTGCGGTTGGGGCTTGGTTGGCGGGAAGGGCCCAAATTTTGGCGAAGGCTTACGGCCGAGATGCACCTATAATGGAGGTTACGCCATGAGTGCCATGGCAGGAGCAACCACGGTGGGTGATTTAGCGGGAGCAATCGGCATCCGGACGCAGGAAGCGGCGATCGTCGCCGAACTGAAGGCCGGATCGGAGGAAGCGTACGCCTGGCTTATCGGAGAGTTCCACCAGCCGATTTATAGTTTGGTTTACCGCGTGGTGAGTGACCCTGCGGATGCCGCTGACACGACCCAGGAAGTATTTCTGAAAGTTTTCCGCGGAATTAAGCATTTCCACGGAGAGTCCAGCCTGAAGACTTGGATTTATCGCATCGCGGTGCACGAGGCGTCGAATCGGCGGCGCTGGTGGTTTCGGCATAAGTCCAAAGAAACGTCGATTGAGCCGATGGGAAGCTGCACGGAATCTGGCGTGGCGTTGGCTATAAAAGACTCGTTGATCGACGGAACTGATTCGCCTTTCGATCTGGTCGCGCACGAAGAGGTTCGGGCGCGAGTTGAAGAAGAGTTAAGGAAAGTTTCGGAGCCCTATCGCACCACGCTCATCCTTCGCGATCTCGAGGATATGTCCTACGAGGAGATCGCGGAAGTCACGCAAGTTTCGCTGGGAACAGTGAAATCGCGATTGACTCGGGGACGCGAAGCGCTTCGGCAACGGCTGACGGCGTATGTGCAAGAGGTCGGAGCGGAACTGGGACTGAAGCAACGGGGACCGAAGGCTGAATCCGGCTCCCGAGCCTCCTGCAAGGGACGGGAATTCGAGGTGGCGTCATGAAGTGCTTCGAAGCGAAATCGATGTTCTCGCCTTATCTTGATGGCGCGGTGACCGGTACCGAGATGCAGGCGCTCTCGCGGCATCTCGACGGCTGTGCTGATTGCCAGCGGGAATACGTTTCGCTTCGTCAAACCCAGCAATTGCTGACGAAGGTAGGGCGCAGAAAAGCGCCGGATGATCTTTCGTTGAAACTGCGGCTGGCAATTTCGCGCGAGGTGGCGCGGGCGCGGCGTCCGTACTTCCACGATCTGCGCATTCGAGTGGAGAACGCGATTCAGGGATTCATGGTTCCGGCGACTGCGGGATTGGTAACGGCCGTGGTCATCTTCGGATTTCTCATGGGCTTCCTCGCGTTGCCGTTGCAGGCCGACAACTCTGATGTTCCTACAATGTTGAACACCGCGCCGCAGTTGCAGCAATCGGCTTTTGGCACAGCTCTGGACTCCATCGCGGATGATTCCCTGGTGATTGAAGCCTATGTCGATTCGAATGGGCGGGTGCAGGATTACCGGATTTTGTCGAGTCCGCACGATGCCAAGGATCTTTCGCCGCAAGTCAAGATTATGCTGACCGAGTTCACCACCTTCCGTCCCGCGACGTCGATGGGCAGGCCGACGGTCGGGCGCGCGGTGCTGTCGTTCTCGATGGTCAGGGTGAAGGGGTAATAGCTGTCAGCTCTCAGCCCTCAGCTTGAACCTTTCACACCCGGGCTTCGTTGATCCGATAGTAGTTTCGCGAGCAGTAGCTGACAGCTGAGTGCTGAATGCTGAAAGCTTCCCTCCGTTGACCCTCTGCTCGGAACCTCTTAAACTGACAAGGTAACCCGCACATTCCACCACTCTGCAGGAGGGTTCCTGAGTAATCGGTTTCGCAGTTCGCTGTTTGTGGCCTTGCTAGGGCTGGTGGTACAGGTGCGCGCGGCTGACGAAGCCCCTAAGGTCGCGTTAGACAACAACGAGGCGTTGTTCACGGTTCTGACGGCCATCAACTATTGCGGCTACGATTCGGAGTTGAGCGCTTCCAATCCTTTGCGAGCGCAGATTCGCGGCGAGGTCACGAAGACGATTGATGCTTCCGCCGAGGCGAAAGAATCCAGCCAGGTGATGTGCCAGTTTTATACGGAGCACCTGCAGACGGATCCGGCTCATACGCTGGCGCAGTATGTATCACTGGCGCTCAATTTGAATGCTCCACCGGAACTCACGATCAAAGGCAAAGAGGCTGACCTTCCGCCCGACGCCGGCAATGTGTCGGGGATGGTACCGCTGGTGCAGAAGTTTTATGAGGAAGCTGGACTGCGAACCATCTGGACGCGCCATCAGTCGGCTTACTCGCGCCTTACCGCGACTTATCATGAACCGCTTGCGAAAGTGCTGTTCGATACCGAGGTTTATCTGAAGCTGCCGTCGGCGGGATATTTGGGGCGAAGCTTTACCGTTTACCTCGAACCGATGGGAGCGCCTGGGCAAGCGAATGCGCGCAATTACGGAAGCGATTATTATGTCGTGCTTTCTCCCGGCATCGGGCCTGAGTCGGGCCTCAAGATGGACCAGATCCGGCATACTTATCTGCACTATCTTCTGGATCCTATGGCGCTAAAATATCCCGCTGCCATCGATCGGTTGAAACCGTTGCTGGCCAGTGTCAAGGGCGCTCCCATGGATCAAAGTTTCAGGACGGACATTTCCCTTCTGACCACGGAGTGCCTGATACGGGCCATCGAGGCGCGAACCACGGGGACCAGCAAGACGCCAGAAATTCAGAAGCAGCAATTGGTGGAGCGATCGGTGGAGCAAGGCTTCATCCTGACGCCATATTTCTATGACGCGCTGGCCCAGTTCGAGAAAAGCCCGACTGGGCTGCGGACCGCCTATGGAGATTTGATTGGCGGCATCAACGTAGGCAAGGAGCAAAAAAACGCGGCGCAAGTGAAGTTTGCCAGCACAGCGGATCAGGAATTGTTGCACCTGTCGCGGCATCCAGAGGCAAAGCTGCTGTTAGCTGCCCAGCAACATTTGGCGAGCGGGGATGTGGAAGGAGCAAAGAAGATTGCGCAGCAGGCACTGGATGAGAAGAACGAAGATCCGGGGCGGGCTTTTTTCATTTTGGCGCAAGTGGCCACGTTAAATCGCGATATGCAGGGAGCGCGCAGCTATTTCCAACAGGCTTTGGGCGTTGCTCATGAACCGACTGTGGTAGCGTGGTCTCATATTTACCTGGGAAGAATTTTTGATTTACAAGAAGACCGGGCGGCGGCCCTCGATCAGTACCGGGCAGCGCTGACGGCTGGCGGTTCGTTGCCCGAGGCCAAAGCCGCCGCGGAGCGCGGAATTGCAGCGCCTTACGAGCCGCCGAGCCATCCGCAGCAACAGGATTGAAGTGAAATTACGGTAACCTGCGACCAGGAATCCAGGGTCTCAAACTCTAAGGAGAGAGCATGAAGCGAGCAGCCATGGTATTGGGGGTCCTTGCGGTAGCCGCATTCGCAGTTGCGCAGCAGCAAGCTCCGACCCAACAGAAGCAACCTGCAGGCGCAACCCAGCAAGGATCCGGCGCGCCGGCGACAGCGCCCGGCAAACGGCCGCCACAAGCGAAGACGCAGGCGGAATTTGATGCCTATAACGCGGGGATGGCGAGCCAAAAGGATCCGGTCGCGATGGAAAAGGCGGCAGACGACTTCGCGACTAAGTTCCCCGATAGCGAACTGCGCGTCCTGCTCTTCAAAGCGGCCATGCGCGCCTACCAGAATGCAAATAACGGCGACAAAATGTTGGAGGAGGCGCAGAAATTATTGAAAGTCGATCCAGATGATCCCGAGGCGCTGATTGCTTCTGCCGAAGTCACGGCGGAGCGCACTCGCGATACCGATCTGGATAAAGATCAACGGTATGCCAAAGCGGCAAAAGATGCGCAGCATGCGCTGGAAACCGTCGACACCGATATTCCAGCTCCTGCCAACATACCGCAAGCCCAAATCGACGCATACAAGGCGTTGTTGCGATCCAGCGCATATTCGATCCTGGGAACGATTCAGTACGATCAGGAAAAGTACGTCGATGCGGAAGGTTATTTTCGCAAGTCGATCGACGCTTACCCGGCTCAGCCAGATCCCGTAGTCGTGCTGCGCTTAGCTTTGGCTCTGGATAAGCAGGGGAAGTATCAGGATGCGCTGACACAGGCCAACAAGGCCGTCGATTTAACTCAGGATGGAACGAACGCAGGAACCACCGCGCGTCACGAACGCGATCGGTTGATGCAGCTGACAGGTGCCACCATTCCGGCCGTCAGCAGTCCTGCTCCCGCTTCCAAACCGCCGGCTGGCGCAGCTCCGAGCGCACCTCCCCACTAGGCGGGAGTTCACCGGCGAAAGCGGAGACGCCTGGACTGAACGTCGGGTTGCATAGGCCGACGACGAAGTCAGTTTTCTGGCCGAGCTGCGATCAGCTTGTTCAACCGGATCATGAAGCCTCGCGACATTTCGGAGTTGGAGCAAGCTCTGGGGTATCAATTCTCCAAGCCCGTATTGTTGGAGCAGGCTCTTACCCACAGCTCGCAAGCCCGCGAACTCGAATCCTTGCAAGCGCAAACGCGAGTCGGAGACAACGAGCAACTCGAGTTCCTGGGGGACGCTGTCCTGGGTCTGGTTACGACTGAAGAATTGTTTCATCGCTTTCCCCATTTTCGCGAAGGCGAGCTATCGAAATTGCGGGCGCATCTGGTCAGTGAAAAACATCTCATCCTGGTGGCGCGGCAGTTGGAACTCGGGCACTACTTGCGGCTGGGCCGAGGCGAGGAAAAAAGCGGTGGGCGCAATAAGACTGCCCTATTGGTAGATGGGCTGGAAGCGGTGCTGGGAGCGATGTACGTGGATAGCGGGCTGGAGACGGTGCGGCGGGTGATATTGCAGCATATCGTCTCTCCGGAGGTTGAACAGCTTGCGCGGAACGGAAGCAGTTTGCCGTCGTCCGACTATAAGTCGGCTTTGCAGGAAAAGCTTCAGGCCACAGGCCGGCCGCAGGCATCTTATGTATTAGTGAAAGAGTTGGGACCGGAGCACAGCAAGACTTTTACGGTTGAGGTTCGATTGCAAGCGGTCGGCAATCACGGTGAGACCGAGTTCGTAGGCCGAGCCGAAGGCTCCACAAAAAAGAATGCGGAACAGGCGGCGGCGCACCAGGTTTTGGAACATCTGGCTTCGCCGGCGGTGGATTCGGGAAACAAGGTATCCGGCAAAGGACGCCCTTAGCCGGAATTGTGATGGGGAAAACTCCACAGCCGGACTGGTTGATTTCGCTGCAATCGCTGCTGACTACGGTGGTGATTGCGGTTTTCGTGATCACATTCATCATCCAAGCTTTTCAGATTCCTTCCGAGTCCATGGAAAACACGCTGCTGATCGGGGATTATCTTTTGGTGGACAAGTTCTGCTACGGCGGAAGCGGCGGTTTCCTCGATCATATTCTGCCCTACCGCACGGTGCATCGCGGGGACATCGTCGTGTTCCACTATCCGGTTCACCCCAGCGAGCACTTCGTCAAGCGCGTGGTGGGAGTCCCGGGAGACCGCGTGCGCCTGATCAATCGGCGAGTGTACGTGAATGGCACTCCGTTGAGTGAACCTTACGTGCGTTACAGCTCCCAGGTGCATGACGTTTTTCGCGACGAGTTTCCCCGCGTGGACATTCCCGTTCCAGGTTTGGAAGGGGGATGGTGGTTGCAGATGAAGAAGCTGGTTGAGGAAGGCGAACTCATTATTCCCGAGAAGCATTATTTTGTGCTCGGAGATAATCGAGATGAGAGCCTGGACAGCCGCTATTGGGGCTTCGTTCCGAGGGAAAACATTATTGGGCGGCCGCTGCTGATTTATTGGTCGGTGCGGAGTGCGGAGGACGATATGCCGGTTTCAGCCTCGCCGAGTGATAAACTTTATCACTTCGCCTACGCGGTCAGCCATTTGTTTCAGCTCACTCGCTGGGATCGGACATTTCGAGTAGTGAACTAAGGGCGGATATCGCCCAATTAATGGGACAAAACCTAGTGGCCAAGAACGAAGAAACGCAGGCGGAAAAGCCGCGCGAAACAACGGTTGAGTTTCTCGCCTCGCTGGCGGCGGTGCTGGTAACCGGTCTGTTCATTATTACGTTCATCGTGCAGGCATTTGAGATTCCTTCCAGCTCGATGGAAAACACGCTGCTGATCGGCGACCACGTATTTGTGAACCGCGAGCAACTCGCCCCACGGACAAATTGGGTTGGGCCCGTTCTGCCCTACCGGCAAATACGCCGCGGCGACATTGTCGTATTTCTCTCGCCCGCGGAGCCTGGCCTTTATGTGGTCAAGCGGATCATCGGCATTCCCGGAGACCGCATTCATTTGCGCGACGGCGTCGTCTACCGCAACGGGGAAAAGCTGGATGAACCTTACGTGATCCATCAAGGCGGCGAGGTCGGTTACAATCCCTACCGCGATAACTTTCCCGCAGTCCCGCCCTCCGAGATGAACAATGTAACCCCGGACTGGGAACTCGCCTTGCCGCAGCACATCCAGGGCGACGACCTTGTAGTTCCTCCAAACAACTACTTCGGCATGGGGGACAACCGCGACGTAAGTCTCGACAGTCGGTACTGGGGATTCATTCCAACGGAAAATGTGATTGGGCGGCCGATGTTTATTTACTGGTCGTTTGAAACTCCGCCGGGACAGTATCTGGAGAGGGAATTCAGCCAACGAGTCGGGTTCCTGGTTCATGTGGTCGTCCACTTTTTCGATGAAACTCGCTGGCGGCGCACGTTCAAGGCGGTTCGATGACTTTCTGGCGCTCGAAGTTCTGGCGCTCCAGGCGCGGACTTGTCGCCGTAAGCCTGGTTGTGCTCCTGGCGCTGTTTCTGGTGCGTCCTGGGGCGAATCGCCTGCGTGCCCGGATTGTCAACTCCATTAGCTTGGCTTTGGGACGCCCCGTGGATGTCGCGGCTGTGAATCTGCGTCTGCTGCCCCGTCCGGGATTCGATCTTGAAAACTTCGTAATTCATGACGATCCGGCCTTCAGCGCTGAGCCCATGCTTCGCGCCCAGGAGGTCACGGCTTCACTACGCATAATTTCCCTGCTGCGCGGGCGCCTGGAGATCTCACGGCTCAGCCTCAGCGAACCGAGCCTTAACCTCGTCCGGAACAAAGAAGGACACTGGAATCTCGAAAATCTCATCGAGCGAACATCCCGAATCGCGGTCGCTCCAACCAGCAAAGCCAAGACTGAAAAGCGTCCGGGCTTCCCCTACATTGAGGCATACCGCGGCCGCATTAACTTCAAGTTCGGAGCGGAAAAAAAACCTTATGCGTTGACTGATGCGGATTTCGCCGTGTGGCAGGACTCGGAAAATGCCTGGGGCATGCGACTGAAGGCGCAACCGGTACGGACAGATTTCAATCTCAGCGACACGGGCACCGTCACTGTAAGCGGTTCGTGGCAGCGGGCGGCAAGCCTGCGCGACACGCCGGTGCAGTTCAGTCTTCAGTGGGATCGTGCTCAACTCGGCCAAGTCACCAAGCTCAGTTACGGCAACGATAAAGGCTGGCGAGGAAGTCTCGAGGTTTCTAGCACGCTTATGGGGACGCCGGCGAAGCTTGCGATCGCGACCTCGGCCTCGGTGGACGATTTTCGCAGGTACGACATTTTCGGCGGTGGAGATTTACGGCTGGCGATCCAATGCGCCGGGCAATACAGCACGGTGGATCGCACGCTCTCCGAACTTAACTGCAACGCCCCGGTCGGGGACGGCACAATTACGCTCACTGGCGGAGTTGACCATCCCTTCTCATCTCGCAATTATGACTTTGCACTGACCGCTCGCGATCTGCCAATTCGATCGCTGATTGCGCTCGCACGCCATGCCAAACAAAATGTGCCGGATGATTTAATTGCGGCAGGCCGTTTGAATGGCAATGCGAAGCTTCAGCGAACTGGCGAATCGCAGGTGGTATGGGCAGGTCGGGGAGAAACGACTGGCTTCGAACTTGGATCAAAATTAACGAAGACGGAATTGGCGTTGGGAAAGGTTCCATTCTCGGTGTCTCCCGCAACGGATCCGAAATCAGGCGCCGCCTTACGAAAAATTGTTGGGTCTCCGCCAGAGACTTGGCTTGTTGTGGGTCCATTCAATCTGGCCTTGGGCAGGCCAGTTCCTGCGGTGGTGCGCGGCTGGGCTTCGCGTTCGGGGTACAGCTTCACGGTTCGAGGGGATGCGCAGGTGCAACGCGTATTGCAAGTCGCGCGGACGGTGGGAATTTCGGCTCCCCAGCCGTCCGCTGACGGCCTGGCCAAGATTGATCTGCAAATCGCCGGGGGCTGGTCGGGATTCGCAGCGCCGCGAGCCATGGGCAAAGCGCAACTGCATTCGATTCGTGCTGAAGTGCGTGGGTTGAATGCGCCCCTGGAAATTGTTTCCGCGAACCTCCTTCTTACGCCAGACCAAATCAGTGTGCAGAACCTGACGGCTTCGATCGCGGACACATCGTGGCAGGGCTCTTTAACGCTTCCACGACAGTGTGCCGTGGCGGACTCTTGCCCGACACGCTTCGACCTGCATGCCGACGAAATCGCAACGGATCGACTGAACCAATTGCTCAATCCTCATGTTCACAAGCAGCCGTGGTACGGTTTTCTTTCTTCGCCAGCCGCCGGTGTTCCCTATTTGCTTACCGTCCACGCTGTGGGCAAGCTCACCGCCAATCGCGTTGTGGTTCGAAAGCTTGTCGGTAATCGAGTCTCGGCCAACCTGGAACTGAATAAAGGAAAACTGAAAGCATCCGATCTTCGAGGCGATGTCCTTGGCGGCACGCATATCGGCGAATGGGACGCCGACTTCACCGCGAAGCCTCCGCAGTACAGCGGAAGCGGCACGCTGGAGCGGGTTTCGCTGGATCAGCTTTCCGCAAGCATGAAAGACGATTGGATTACAGGTTCGGCCACCGCAACCTATCGGGTTAAAACGTCGGGCCAGGATGCGACAGAATTATTCGCGTCGGCCGTCAGCACGCTGACCTTGGACGCTCGCGATGGCGTGCTGCGCCACATTGCTCTGGCCGAGGGAACTGGGCCGCTGCAGATGCGTCGTTTAGCAGCTCACTTGTCTTTTCAAGATGACAAGTTTGAAGTTCAGGAAGGTAAGCTGGAAACTCCAACGGGTATCTTTCAAGTGAGCGGTACGGCATCTCTGACTCGTGTTCTGAATTTGAAGCTGACGCGCGAGGGAGCTCCGGGATTCAACGTCACGGGCACGCTGACCGAGCCGCACGTGTCGCCCATCTTATCGCCGGAGACGCAAGCTGCGCTCAAACCGTGAGTCGTGCGCTAAGATCAGCTTTTGACAAGTCCGCATGGATTGTGATATAAGATCATATAATACATATGAGGATACCAAAGACCTTTACCGTGGAGGAATCCCTGCTGGCGGTGGTTGAAAACACAAAAGGGGACCGGTCCACGAGTGAGCGCGTCAATGAATTGCTCAAGCTAGCCCTCGAACTGGAACAGCGCGACGCTCTGGAGCGCGAAGCGGCACTGTTTTATTCAACCCCAAGCCGGAGTGAAAGGCAGGCGGAGCGTGCGTTCCAAAAAGCTTCGCTGCGCTCGTTCACCAGGGACTGAAGTGACAGCCTTACCTGCTCCGGCTGGTTGGTTTCCGCATCGCGGTGAGATTTATCTTGTCCGAGTGGACAAAGAGCCACCTGCCCTCGTGATTTCAAGCGACGCGCTGAACCGACATGCACTTGATGTTTGTTCCGTACCAATTACTTCCGTTGAACACCGAAGATTCTCCGTCAGGGTAGCCATTCCGCGAGGCGAAGGCGGACTAGACCGCGCCTCATGGGCCAAGTGTGACCAGGTTACAACTTTGCCGAAGAGCTTGATTCGGTATCCGCCGCTAGGTCGATTGTCGGACCCAACGCTGACGAGGATCGAATCTGCCATAAGGGCAGCCTTGGATTTAGCTTAGGCGATGGCCCCACCTTTGCAGCCCGAGTCCGATGACGCTCCAAATCCCCAGCGCCAGCCATTCGTATGCGGTGAAATGACCGGGAATGCCGGGCACAATCTTCATCAGGATCATGAGTAGCCCGACGGTCAACCCGACCAGAGCAATACACCGTTCGCGCCGCGCCGGACCCATTTGATAATAAGCCGCGCAGGCCGCGAGCCATCCGATTGCGGAAGCTACCGAGCCAACTTCAGAAATGGGCACGAGAATGGAATCGCCCAGAAACATGCACGCTGCCGTGGCCAGCCCGACGCAGACCACGGCGACCGAAGGCGTTTGGTTGCGCGGATGCACGTGGCCAAGACGCCGATCCACCAGGCCCCGCCGCCCGATAGCGAACAGTAGCCGGCTCGCGGCCACAAAATTTCCGTTGAACACCTTGAATAGCGAGAGCAGCGCTGCAGTGAGAATGACGCTTACAATCCAACGCGAGCCCACAGCGTGCTCGAAAGCAACGGCGGTCATGAATTTTGTCGAAGTGAGCTGTCTCCACGGCGCGACGTACCCGACCGAAGCGATCACGATGGTGTAAAAGAGAATGCCAACCACAATCGCCATCCAAATGGCCTTAAGAAAGCCGCCGGCGCGGAATTCGGGACTGGCCTCTTCCGCGCCTTTTACCACCGATTCGAATCCGGTCATAAAATAGGGAACAATCTGCATTACCAGAAGCACGGATATGAACGGACTATGGGTAAAGAGAGGCGGAAAATTTCGCGGTGAACCCTTGCTCACTCCGAAGCCGACGAATAATACGAACAATGCCAGCGTTCCGAAGGCGGTCCAATTCTGAAATGTGGCGCTGAGCCTGATTCCTCGACAATTCAGGACGGTAAGCAACCCGGTCAGACCGAGTCCGGTCAACAAGTGCGGCAAGTAAACCGGCTGGCCAGCAATGCGATAGAGTTCCATCGAATCCAAGGCCGGAAGGATGTAACCCGCGATCCTGCCGACTGCGACCGCTTCCCACGGGCACACGATGAAGTAGGCAAGGATCATGATCCAGCCGGTGGCAAAGCTGATGGATTGCGGAAAAACTTTGGCGGTGTAGGCGACTTCGCCCGCCGCATCCGGCATAGCCGCGACCAGTCGGCCGTACACATAGCCGATCGGCAACAACAACGCCCCGCCGATTGCGAAGCCGAGAATCGCGCCCAGGACGCCGCCACGCAGCAGCCAGTCGTCCATCACGACCAGCCATCCCACGCCCACCATCGTGCCCCAGCCCAGGGCAAAGTAATCCACCAGGCGCAGTTTGCGGGCGAGAGTGATCACGCGGCGCGAATTATAAAGCATGGCGCATGAAGACGCGGCGACGGCAAGCGTCAAGATCCCCTAATCTGGCCGGATTTTGCGTTCCGCGTGTTAGTATCAAGTCCAACGCCTGATGACTCTGCAACATGTTGACATTCTGTTTCAGCTGATCGTTTTCCTGTTCGCAATCAGCGTCCACGAGTCGGCGCACGCCTGGATGGCGAACCGACGTGGCGATCCGACCGCACGAATGCTGGGCCGGATCACGCTCAATCCCATCAAGCACATTGACCCGATTGGAACCATCTTATTGCCGCTGATTGCGATGATCAGTCATCTCCCGGTGATTGGTTGGGCCAAACCTACGCCGGTGGATCCGAGAAATTTCAAGGACCCAGTGCTTGATGACATTTTGACCTCGGTGGTCGGACCGATCAGCAACTTCGTGGTGGCGAGCGGCGCGGTGCTGGTATTGATTCTGATTTCTCTGAGCTCGCGCCTGGGAGCAGCGATCGTCCACGCGATTCCTCTGGTTTACCCGAATCACTTCGATATCCTGGCGACTCAAACCGACTCGTTTCTGATGCCGTTCAGCGTGTTTTTCTACGAGCTGATGGTGATCAACATCATTCTCGGGGTTTTCAATCTCATTCCGGTTCCGCCACTTGATGGCAGCCATGTGCTGCGCCACTTTTTGCCTCCCAATGCGCTGCGGATTTACGACACGTTGGGTATGTTTGCTTTGATGGCACTGGTATTTTTGGGCGGAGGACTTTTAGGCAGGCTGATCTTTCCTGTGATTGGAATTTTTAACGACATTCTCTTGAGAATCTGATGCCTTCTGAATCCAATCAACGCAAGCGCGTGCTCAGCGGGATGCGCTCCACCGGCAAATTGCATTTGGGCAATTATGTCGGCGCCCTGCAGAACTGGGTCAGCATGCAGGATCAATACGAATGTTTTTTCTTCGTGGCTGACTGGCACGCGCTCACTACGGATTACGCTGACACATCGCAGGTGAAGGAGAACTCAATCGAAGTTCTGCTCGACTGGCTGGCTGCGGGGCTCGATCCGGAACGCTGCACCATGTTCTATCCAGTCGCACGTGCCGCAGCATGCCGAGTTGCATCTGCTGTTCTCGATGATCACGCCGCTGGGCTGGCTGGAGCGGGTGCCGACTTACAAGGAGCAGCGGGAAAACATCACGGAGAAAGATCTGAGCACTTACGGATTTCTCGGGTATCCCGTGCTGCAGGCGGCGGACATTCTTATCTACAAAGGCGACTTTGTTCCCGTGGGCGAAGACCAGGTGCCGCACGTGGAATTGACTCGCGAGATCGCGCGAAGGTTCAACAAGTTTCTACAGCCTGCAACGGAAGGTCCGTGTTTCCCGAGCCGCAGACCTTTGCTGACGCCTACGCCGAAGTTGCCCGGAACCGATGGCCGCAAGATGTCGAAGTCGTACGGCAACACAATCATGCTCACCGATCCTGAGCCGGTGGTGCGGCAGAAGCTGAAGACGATGGTGACGGATCCGGCGCGCGTGCGCCGCACCGACCCCGGCAATCCTGATGTTTGCCCGGTCGGGGATCTGCACAAGATTTTCAGCGATCGCGCCACGTTGGCCAAGGTGAATGAAGGCTGCCGGTCGGCGGGAATCGGCTGCATTGAATGCAAGGGCTGGGCGGCGGATGCTCTGGTTAACATCTTGAATCCCATGCAGGAGCGCCGCAAGAAATATGAAGACAATCCGCGGCTGGCTTGGGATATTCTTGAGGCTGGCTCAGCGAAGGCAAGCAAAGTTGCCAGCGCTACGATGAACGAGGTGCGTGAGGCGATGGGGATGTCGCTCGAATACGAAGCTCCACGCGCTCCGCAAGCTACAAAGTAGTCACGATGGGCGAAGAAACAAAGATCGCTTTCGACGGTACGGCAGCGTTGGACCTGGGTCCGGCGCTTGTGGGGGGGGCTGCTGCCGCGCGGGCAAGAACAATCTCGGAACGACCAAAGCGACTCCCCTTTTTCCGTCACCGTGGGCGATGTCTACGAGGGACCGCTGGACCTGCTGCTCGCATTTGATTCGCAAGCAGGACATCGACATTTACGATATTCCGATCGGACGAATCACCGCGCAGTATCTGGCCTATGTCGAAAAACTGCGCGAACTGGATGTGAACGTAGCCGCCGAATTCATCTATATGGCCGCGGTTCTGATTCACATCAAATCGAAAATGTTGTTGCCGCGCGATCCTGCAGCAGCGTCTGAGGCCCAAGACGATCCGCGCGCGGAGTTGGTCAATCGCCTGATCGAGCACGAGAAATTCAAAGCGGCGGCGCAGATGCTGATGCAGAAGCAGCAAATCGAAGACGCGATATTGTCGAACCCCGCGCTCAAAGAATTTCGGGACGCCGAAGGCACGGAGCCAGAACTCGCTGCTGACGTCATTGACCTGGTAAAGACTTTCCAGCAAATTCTCGATCGTGCCCGCAACCGGCCGATGATTCAAGTGGACGAAGAGACGGTCACCGTCGGACAGATGATCGAGTACTTGCGGCGGCGACTGGCGTTGGAAGACCGGCCGATTCGATTGAAGCAGATGTTGCGCAACGTCGAGTCGCGGCAGGCACTGGTTTGCATGTTTCTGGCGCTGCTCGAAATGGTGCGTCTGCAGGCTATCCAACTGCGGCAAGATCGCTTGTTTGGCGAAATCCTGCTGCGCAAACATGTAGGATTCGAAGCGGTCATGGCGGAACAAGCCGCCGTGCGCGATGACTGGAGGTAGCAACAGCAAGCTAGCATCGGGAGCCCATGAGCCTTAAAGCCAAACTTGAAGCCATTATCTACGCGGCGGAAACGCCGGTGACGCTCGATCAACTGATCGAATTGGTCAAGGAGTCGCTGCTTAGCGAAGGCGCTGCCGACGGCACCGAAGTCAAGTCGCGCGTTCGTCTTGCTCTGGAAGAACTGATCGTCGATTACTATGCTCCGGATCATGGCATCGAGATTCGCCAGGTCGCTGGCGGATATCGGATGTCGACGAAGCCGGAGCATCACGATATCGTGCGCGCCTTTGCCAAGAGCCTGAAACCGCCGATTCGCCTGTCGCTGCCCGCGCTCGAGACTTTGGCTGTGATCGCGTACAAGCAGCCGATCACGGTGCCGGAGATCAGCGAGATTCGTGGCGTGGATTCGAGTGGAGTGATCGCGACTTTGCTGGATCGCAAGCTGATCACGACCGCTGGCCGCAAGGCGGTGATAGGCAGGCCCATTCTTTACAAGACTGCGAAGGAATTCCTGATGCGATTTGGCTTGAAGGATGTCGGCGAACTGCCCAGTATGGAGGAGTTCGAGAAGTTGGTTGCGGAATCGTTCCAGAGCGATTTGTTGCCGGCAGCGAGCGAGTCGCCCGACGCGACCAGCAGCATTGAAGGGGCGAACATCGAAGCTCAAGAATTCCGAACCGGCTCAAACCTCGGATGACTCCGAGTTGGCTACAGCAAAGCAGCACGCGAGCGAGAGCGATCCGGCCGCTTGATCGGCGACTCGCGCGACCATCCCGCCGATTTCATAAATTGAATTCTTATGCCTGCTGAACGTCTACAGAAAATCATCGCCGCTGCCGGAATCGCGTCGCGCCGCAAAGCTGAGGAACTAATTACCGGCGGACTGGTTTCGGTGAACGGACAGACCGTCACGGAACTCGGCAGCAAAGCCGATCCCGAGAGCGATCACATCCGCGTAAACGGAAAACTGTTGCACGGCCCGGAGCGGCATGTTTACCTGCTCATGAACAAGCCCAAGGGATACGTCACTACGCTGCGCGATCCCGAACGCCGGCCCACGGTTATGGATCTGCTGCATGGCGTGGGCGCGCGCGTTTATCCCGTTGGACGCCTCGATTATGCCAGCGAGGGCCTGCTGCTGCTCACTAACGACGGCGAGTTCGCCAACCGTCTGATGAAAGCCGCGTCCCACGTGCCCAAGACCTACATGGTGAAAGTGGCCGGCAATCCGACTGGCGAGGGATTGGCGCGGTTGCGCGAAGGTATTTTTATTCCGTCGGATCGCGGAAAAAGAGTGAGAACTGCTCCCGCCAAGATCCGGGTGATTCGTGAATCGGCCAATCCCTGGTACGAAGTCACGCTGATCGAAGGCAAGAATCGCCAGATCCGGCGCATGTTCGAAGAGATCGGACACCACGTGGAGAAGATCAAGCGGGTACGCTACGGTCCACTGGAATTGGATGTGCATCCAGGAAAGTTTCGCAAGCTCACGATCGAGGAAGTTTCTAAACTGAAGTCCCTTGCCAAGTAGCCGAAAGTCCGCGGGCAGGAGTGTCCGCGCCACACGAGAAGTGCTGCAGGTGACACCGCTCGAGCTACATGTAAGATTAGATATCCAAGAATGAGTGACTTCAGCCAGCTTGTGCCCGAACACGTGCGGAACCTGCGCGGGTACACGCCGGGCAAGTCGCTGCGCCAGGCGCAACAGGAGAGCCATGTGAACTGCATCAAGATGGCCTCGAACGAGAACCCGTTCGGACCCTCGCCGAAGGCGGTGGAGGCGATGCGGGCCGTACTCGCCGAAAGCAATTTTTACCCCGACAACGATGCCATCGAACTCCGGCAGAAGTTGGCGGAGTACCACGGTGTTTTACCGGAGCAAATCGTTCCCACGGCTGGATCGACGGCGTTGCTGGGCATTATCGCGCGCACTTTGCTGTCTCCGGGACTCAACGCGATTACCAGTGAGCGGTCATTCATCGTGTATCCGATTGCGACTCAGGCGGCGGGTGGGCAGCTTATCCAGATTCCGATGCGGAATAACGGATTCGATCTGGATGCCATCGTGGCGGCGGTCGATCAACACACCCGCATCATCTACGTTTCCAATCCGAACAATCCGACGGGCACGCTGATTCCTGCGAAAGAACTCGATCGCTTTTTGGACAAAGTTCCCGAACACGTGATGGTCATCCTCGACGAGGCGTACCACGACTTTGCGCAATACTTTGTCGGCATCCGCGGCGTGGAGTGCTCACATGCTCTCGACTGTGTGAACCGGGGACGCAGGGTTGTAGTGTTGCGCACATTTTCGAAAGCGCATGGCTTGGCCGGGGTTCGGGTTGGATACGGAATCGGTCCCGCCGAGTTGATGTCCTACTTTGCCCGCATGCGGACAACATTCTCTATTTCTGTTGTGGCGCAGGCGGCCGCATTGGCGGCCCTTGACGACGAAGTGCACATCCAGAAGACGCTTAAGAGCAACGCTGAGCAGGCCGAACGGCTCGGTGCAGGGATTGCGAAACTGGGCTACCCGCCGATTACGACCTGGACGAACTTTCTATATTGCGAATTGAGTGAGGAAGCGGCTGTCGTCGCTAAACGACTCCAAGCCGAGGGTGTAATTGTGCGTCCGTTGGGGCCATGGGGTGCGCCGACAGCGATTCGAATCACGATTGGGACGCCGGAGCAGAATGATGTTTTTCTGACGGCGTTTAAGAAGGTGATGGAGCGGACGGCCGCGCGGTAGCCGCTGAAGGGTACGGTAGAGAGGTTGGTCGCAACGTCTCGGGCTTCGCGAGTTCGGCCGGCGACGCCGAGACATAGCAAGCTATATCTCTGCAGTGGTCCTATTGTTGACACTTGGGACAGTAGTGGCTGCTGCGGCCGGCAATCACGATGCGCTTAATCGGAGTCTTACAAACCAGGCATGGTTCGCCTTCCCGTCCGTAGACCCGGTGTTGCAGTTGAAAGAACCCTTCCTCGCCGTCAGCGTCCACATAATCAGAGATAGACGAGCCGCCCAGCGCGATGGCTTTCTTCAGCACTTCCTGGATGGCAGAGTAAAGCCGCGCCAGTTCTTTGCGAGTAAGGGATGCGGCGCGGTGCCGGGGCCGGATACCGGCGCGGAACAGCGATTCGTCCGCGTAAATGTTGCCCACGCCGCGCAATAGCTTTTGGTTCAGCAACGCGCTTTTTATCGGGGTCTTGCGGCCGCGGAACAGCTCGATGAAGCGGTCCAATTCGATTTCAAGCGGTTCGGAACCGGCGGTGTCGAATCCATGGGCCACGCTTAAACGTCCAAAGCGACGGGGGTCCACGAATCTCAGTTCTCTGCCCGAAGCGAGCTTCGCAATCGCGTGGGTGTGTTTCTCGATCACTTGGTCGGGGCTGCAGACCAGCATGCGTCCAGTCATGCCGAGATGCACGATCCACTGCGCTGCGTCGGGTGAAGACTCCGATGCTTTCGAGGATTTTCGGCTGGATTTTCGTTTGAGGGACGAGGACACCCGTCCTCCATTTTCCAGATCGAATACGATGTGTTTGCCGACCCGGCGCACGCCACCAATACGCTTCGATTCGAGAGTGGCCGCAATTTCATATGCGGGCGACTTGAGCAGTTCTGGCTTGGATCCAAGCCAGACCGATTCGATGACGTCGCCAGTGACGCGACTTGCCAGGCCACGGGCAATGGTTTCGACTTCGGGAAGTTCTGGCATGAAGTTAGTTTACAGGCTTCATAAGTCAGGCTTCCGGCTTCTGGCTTCAGGAAAACCGGGGGGCCGCAGCCTCCACATCGTTTTCGAGTTGGCCGGCGCCTGCGAGCAGAACAATGCAGTGCGGTCCTAACCGGGCGAAATTGCACGGATCTTTCGCCGACGATCCTTGGCGAAGCCAACGACTCCGCTACTTCAGGATAATAATTTTAGGCGTGCTTATCGCCCATTTTGGTTCGTAAATGTGCATCGGGTTGCATCTACTGGCACCGGGACTGGGCAGGTAATCGTGACCAAGTAGCTTCTTATCATTTACTTACAAGAGACTGACGCGATGGTGGTCCAGCTGCATTTCCTCTTATGCCCGCTGCCTTGGGGCGTAGGATCGGGGTCCCAATTGTTAAGCTGGACGCAAGACACCATCGCCGCAATCCCGCAGGCGTTGCCTGCGCCGCCGCCCAAGCGCAAACATTCGCTGCTCCCGGTTCTGATCGTATTGTTCCTGATTTCTTATGGCTTAATGTGTCTGCTGGCAGTGGAACAGGATCGAACCATCTCTTCGCAGCGATGGATGATCCGGTCGCTGCTGGTCGACAGCACACAGCTCAGCAACCTCAGAGGTAAGTTGTTTCAACAGCAACATGCCGACGCCCAGGCCCAGGCGAAGGCAGGATCCCGCTCCCAGGCGCAAACTCCGTTGACCGAGATTCCGTCGACCCAGGCTCCCATCACCCAGGTTCCTATGACTCAAGATAAACCGGGAGCAGCCGCCCAGAGCAGCCACAATGCAGGCAAAGCGCGAAAGACGATGCCACCGAAACCGCCGCTCGGCATTTCGGACGTGGTGGATGGACGCAGGATCGTGAAAACGATCTGAATTTCAGGGCCAGGGAAACTCGATGAAAGCCCTGGCAACTGTACTACTAGCTCTGTCTCTGCCCGGTTCGAAGCTGGCGATGCCTCTGCGCCCGGCAGTCGACCTTCCCGTAGCGCACCACGCCCGTGAGAGCGGAATGTGGTACATGGCCGAAAGCGGTCATGCTGTGTTCTGCTATGGTCCGGTGATGCTGGTGAAACAGCCCAACGGTGGACTGCAGCATGTGGCGACCTTCTGCCGGGGGGATCAGACAATTGTGCCGTTGAAGGATTGAGTTTCCGGTAGTGCCTTGAATCTGTAGACCACAAAGGACACGAAGTCACACGAAGAAATGTCTCGTGTCCCTCATCGGTTCCCGAACTAAATCTCGACGCATCTTGTACATTGTTGTGATGGCGAAGTTTGAGAAGCATATTTTCATTTGCGGGAACCAGCGGCCGCCGGGGCATCTGCGGGGATGCTGCGATCCGGAGGCAAAAGGGGAGTTGCAGAAGCTGTTCAAGGAAAAGCTAGCGGCGCGCGGACTCAAGGGCAGAGTGCGGGCGAATCAATCAGGGTGTCTGGATCAATGCGAGCACGGGCCGAACCTGGTGGTCTATCCCGAAGCGGTTTGGTATGGCGGGGTGACGCTGGCGGACGTCGAGGAAATCGTCGACTCTCACATTGTGGGAGGCAAGCCGGTGGAGCGGTTGAGGATGCGGGAGTCTTGCATCAACACGGCTAGTTGTGAGCATAAGCCGCGGCCGGTTTCTAAGTGAGAACTGAGGGATTAACCCAGTTCTCGGTTCTCAGTTCTCGGTTCTCAGTTCTCGGTTCTCAGTTCTCAGTTGCGGGTTAGTTCTGCTTCTTTCTTGCCGGCAATGGTGACGAAGCGGATTACGCCGTCGCTGTCCTCGAAAATCAGCCCGGTGCCTTCGGAGTTCACGACGGCCGTTACCAAGCGACCGTAGGATCTGGGAATGCCGCCGTGGGTCGGGGTTTGCTCGTAGCGAGCCAACTCTCCCTCTTTCATGCCGGTGACGCTCACGAAACGGATCACGCCCTGGGCGTCCTCGAAAATCAGGCCGGTGCCGATCTCGTCCGCAATCGCCGTGACCAGCCGACCGTACGATTTCGGGACGCTACCCTGGCTCGAAGCCTGGGCATGGGCGATGGTTGCGCTCCTGTTTCCCGCCAGATATCCGGCGACAAACAAGAGCGCGGTTCCCAGAACAAAGACAATCCTCTTTTGCATCGGCCTTACTCCTCTTTTGGAAGAACCAGGATCTTGTGCATCATCCCCAGATCTTCGTGCAACAGGATATGACAGTGAAACACAAAGGTACCGGCAATGGTGGGATCGCGGAAATCAAAACGGCCCTTGAAGCTATGGTAGGGATGACCCGGCCCTTCCCAGAAGGGAATCTCAAAGGTGTCGCGCAGGTCCTGGTCCGCAACCGGCTTTCCATCGACTTCCAATACTTTGAAGTGGATTTGGTGGATGTGGAAGGCGTGGGTCTCGAGCGCGCGATTTTCGATGATCCAGTCTTCAACCGCGCCCACGTGAGTGGTGATCACGGGCTTCTCGTTGGCTTCGAAAACCTTCTGCTTTTGTCCGTCAACCGTGATGTAGAACTGGATGGGGCCGTTGGTTCCGCCAAATTCCTCGGAGAAGTAGAGCTTCCTTACTGTGCTTGGCTTCACTTTGTCCAAGTCTGCAAACTTAATGCTTTCCATTGTGATGGGAGCAGACTCGGGTTGGGTGGGCTTAGTCTCTGCGGGTTGGGTTTCATCGGCGCTGGTGAGCTGGATGCCGCCCAGTTCCTGTTCGAGGTCGGGGTTGCCAGTCGGACCGGTCGAATAGCCCAGCGACATGAACTGCGCCTGGGTTCCTTCGGGAGGAGCCTGCACGATAAACTCCGCGCGCCCGGCGGGAGGCACCAGAATGGTGTCCTGGTATCTGGGCTTGGCCAGAGGATAGCCGTCGAAAGCAATCAGTTCGAGTTTCTGCGGCTTGCCGTTAAACCAAACTTGCAACGGCGTGAAGTCCTGGATGGTGGCGTTGGCCACGCGCCAGAACTGCTTCTCGTTGGGCTTCATTTGAATGATGGGAGCGGGGAAACTGGGAGAAGCGGCGACCTGGAAGTTAATGGTCAACTGATACGGTCCCGGGATCCACGGAACCAGATATTGCTGGCGGATGGTGAACACACGCTGCGTCAGTCCCTCTACCTCTGGACGCACTTTTTCCATGCCTTCGACGATCAGCGCTCCAGCAGCGCCTCCATTCACCTGGAACTCGGTGAAGCCGTGGATGTGAGGATGGTACCAATAGAGCCCGGGCGGTTCGTTTTTCGGGATCTGCATGTCGAAGCGAAACGCGGGCTTGTTCGGTTGAATCAAAGTCGTAAGAACGTCATCCTGATGGCAGACCGGTGGAACATTCAGGCCGTGGAAGTGGACGTTGGTCGAGGCCAACGTCGGGGTTCCGGTGTCACCGCAAACTGGGGCGCCGGACATGTCCATTCCGCTCATCTCGGCCGAGTCGTCAGTGCTCTCAATGCGATCTTTGACATCGAGGACAAGATGGTCGCCCTGATTGAGCCGCAAAGTCGGCGCCTCAGCCTCACCCTTGCCGGTGTCGTAGATGTAACAATAATGGTTGAAGCCGGCGGTATCGACCGAGTGCCGCATGGTGAATTCGGCGCTGAGAACGCCATTAACGCTATTGAGAGTCAGGGCATCGTGAACTACCGTGCCGACGTCCGGGCGAGATGGACATTGGGCCTGCAGACTCACAAAGGAAAATCCGAATACCAGGATCGTAAGCGAAAATCTAAATGCCGAGCGCATATTCAACTCCTCAATATTTTGGGTTAGAACGGCCGGGGCGGAAAAGCTTCGATCGACAACAGGCCCGGACTGTTTGGATCGGCGATAGGCGATTTTGTTGATTCAGTCAGCGTGCACTTGCCGCCGGACGAAGTCAGCTCAACCTCGCCAATCGAGGACGGTGCGCCAAACTCTGCGACATACACCATCCCGCCAGTTCCCGTGGTTTTTTCAAAAGCCAAAGATGCCAGGTAAGACCAGTCCGTCACGAAACCCTTGAGGGCTCGGGAGACGCAACCCTTGGCGAGCTTGCCGGTGCTCTTGTTGAAGTAAGCAGCCGTGATCTTACCCGACTGATTGTTGCTGATGTAGAGAAACCGCTCATCCGGACTCAGCATGATGTTGCTGGAATTGATGGCATCCCCCAGACGAAAGACCGACGTCGGAGTGAGTTTGCCAGAGGAGATGTCAGAAACTTCGACAAAGGTGAAGGGCGAGGTATCGCCGAAGATGGCGTAATGTCCATCCTGAGTGATATCGATCCCGCTGGGATAAGTGTTGTCGTTGCGCGAACCGGTGGAATTCTGTTCATCGCCATTCGATACCGGCACGCCCGCCGAGATATTGAAGGATTGGATTGAGCCATCACCATAGGTGACGACCATGATGTTGCCATGGATGACCATGCCATCGACCACGCCGCCTTGCAGGCCGGCAGCGCTAATGTCGCCGGCAAAGCTGAGTTCGCAGCCGGGCTGCACTTCGAAGGTTCCAATCGTACTGAAGTCGGTGAAGCTGGCGTAAAGGTATTTGGAGTTCATGGCCAGGCCGATGCCGTTGGAGGCGCCGGTATCCTTCTTGGAGCCAGTCGCGTGGCCAGCGATTTTGAGGGTCGCGACGGCGATTCCCTGGATCTCGCCCGTCTGGGCGTCGGAAGCGTAGACGCACTCGGCATTCCCACTGTCGAGGATGTTGACGCGATTCGCAGCAAAGTAGCCGCCTCCAATGCCCCCTCGCCCGGTTAGGATTTTCGTTTTCATGGTCAGTTGACCGTCGGTCGCGACCGTATAAAAAGTAACGCTGGTGGCGAGGCTGGGCGGTACGTCATCATTGGTGACGACGTAATGGGTCTTTTCCGCACCCACTGCAAAACCGCTCACGAAGCAAAGGCCAACCAACGCTGCGGTTACGTGCCATGACCAGGATTTAAGCGGCATCCTCATAATTATTCTTCCTTAAGGGGGCAAGAATAGGACCAATTAAGCTAATCGCGAGTCGGGCGGCGGCGCAACAACAAATGAACCATTCCGCCCGCAAAAAACCACCACGGTTGAAAAGAATTGCGGAATAGTGGAAAACCGCACTCCCGCTCCCAAGGGGGCTTTGGGCATCCCCACCTGCCATCGGCGGGCACAATCAGCGCTCACACTATACACCAGGAAGCGATCTACTACTTGGCCTAATTTTGCCTTTTATCTTTTGTGATTTTTGTCTTTACCTCGAACCAGGGTCTGTAGCGTTCGACAAGTTGAGGATTGTCATCTCTCCCGTTCCTGTGCTACGGTAATGGAAAGTTCACGCCTTTAAAAATCCACAATCACAGTCGCGCCGGGTTGTGGCCCACGTAAAAAAGCGTGTCGAACAGGTGAAGCTATGGCCATAAGAGATGCGGTTGATTCCATGCCGGACGGGCGGGCAACCGAACCTGAAAGTTTTGCCAACCGGAAGCTGATTCGCCCTTCGCTCAACCGCAATGACCATAACCATTCGCCCGCCCCCGTGGGAGAACGGCGCGATCGTCCCGAGCGCTCGAACGACCGCAATGAGCGCAACGATCGTAATGACCGCAACGGTGGTGGCCGCAAAGCGGCTCCCCCTGAACAAACCAACGCTGAGAATTTTTATTATCAGAAGCAGATGCAGGCGAGGACGCCAATGGTCATCGTGCTGCGCGATGGCGAAGAAATCCACGGCGTCATCGAGTGGTACGACAAGAGTTGCCTCAAGGTGACGTGTGACGGTTCGCCAAACCTGATGATCTACAAGCCTGCAATTAAATACATGTATAAGGAAGGCGAGAACGCCAGGAAATAGGCTTCTCAGTTCAGGCGTCAGGTTTTATTCTGCAGGGCCACGGCTTGAAGCCAGAAGCTAGCGCCGGTTTACCTCTTTTGACTGATTCGATAACCTGCCGTTGACAATCTCTTATATCTTCCTTAGCATCAATGACTTGGTGCAACGTTACTGACTCCATCGCTCGGGGGAACCGCCTGTGATCAAGCTCGACATCATCAATGAAGTGGTCAACAAAACCGGAATCACCAAGACCAAGGCCGAACTGGCAGTCGAAACCGTTTTTGGAAGCATGAAGCGGTCGCTGGCCAAAGGCGATCGCATTGAATTGCGAGGGTTCGGCGTATTTAATGTCAGGCCGCGCAAAACCGGCATTGGGCGCAACCCGCGCACTGGCGCCGAGGTTTCGATTCCGCCGGGCAAAGCGGTGCGCTTCAAGCCCGGCAAGGAATTGCAAGCCATCGACTGAGACGCCTTCTCTCACGTAGGATGGAGACGCGGGCCTTCCCGCTCGCATTTGTTCTAGCCCCGATAACGCGGAATCTTGATGCCTGAATTTCTTCCCCCAGTTTCTTCTTCTTCGACTACCGATTATTACCGTCCAGTCGAAGTTTTTGTAGTGCGGCCAGCGAAGCAGCGTTACTGGCTGCACATCGTCCTGCTGCTGGCTACGATTTTCACTACGCTGGTGGTGGGCGCGCGGATGGAGTTCAACTTCCAGCACGACCAACCGCCTTTTTATAGCAGCGACGATAGCCTCTCTGGCGTTTTTCCGCTGACGTGGGCTCTGCAGTCATCGCATATTCTTTTGGGGATTCCTTTTTGCTGCACGCTCATCCTTTTTTTCCTTGCGCACGAGATGGGACATTATCTTTGCTGTCGCTACTACGGTGTGCATGCGACGCTTCCCTTCTTTATTCCTTTTCCTACCTTTTTCGGCACGATGGGAGCGGTTATTCTCATTCGCTCTCCGATCCGGTCACGCACTGCTCTGTTCGATATCGGAATCGCTGGACCGATCGCGGGATTTGTGGTGGCGACGATTTTGATGTTTCTGGCCTTGCCATTTTCAAAGCTGCTGCCGGCAGGGGCAGGTTCTGACATTCAATTTGGATACCCGCTTATTTTTCGCCTGGCCTGGCTTGCGCTTCCGCTCGCTCCCGTCCATGGTGCGATTGGGTGGCAGGCGGTAAATCTTCATCCCATAGCGATTGCAGCCTGGATCGGCATGTTCGCAACCGCGCTCAACTTGCTGCCTGGCGGGCAACTCGATGGTGGGCACATCGTCTTCTCGCTCGCTCCGCAGGCGCACAAAACGGTTTCGCGGCTGACGATCATCGCGCTGATTCCGATGGCGCTTTATTTCTGGGCGGGATGGCTGATCTGGGCGGTTCTGCTGCGGATCAGCGGCATGCGGCATCCCATGGTCGCGGAGTGGCCGGGAGTGACCGGCGTCCGGCGATGGATTGCCGCGTTCGGCCTGGTGATGCTGATCCTAACCTTGGTGCCGGCGCCATTCGCGAACAGTTCTTTAATGCAAGTCTTCCACGATCTACGCGGACAGTAAGCGCTTACCGCTTGGTGCGGCGGGGGAGGCAGCGCCATCCGACGACAATAAGACATAGGGAACGACCCGTGCACCCTCCTGGTCAGGAAGCGTCGGACGAACCGAACACAAAGGCCCAGCCAGCGCATGAAGATGCGGGGCTGGTGGCCTGCGTGCTGCAGAAAGACCGGAAAGCCACTGCGGATTTTGTTCGCCAGTATGCGGACAGCGTATACGGCTACGTCCGGGCACGGCTCGCGCCTCATTACGACCAAGTAGACGATTTGGTACAGGAAATCTTTCTGGCTGCGTGGCAGGGTCTTAAGCAGTATCGAGGCGCGGGAGCCTTGCAATCATGGATTCTCGGCATTGCCCGCCACCGCGTTCGAGGACTATTACCGGCAGCGTCTGCGAGCCGCTGACGTGATAGAGAGCTCAGAGGAAGATCCCACTTCCCCAGCCGTAGTTTTCGACTTCGATCAGCTTCTTGTGCAAGACGAGGTGCGGGCGAGGGCGCAACGGGTCCTGCAAGAGCTTCCGGACTTGTACCGTCTCGTGCTGGTATGGCGCTACTGGCATGAAATCTCGGCCCGCGAAATGGCCCTGAGAACCGGCAAAACAGAGAAAGCGATCGAACGACTCTTAGCTCGAGCCCGAGCGGAGTTTCGGGAAAGGTGGAGCGATGCCCAATCCTCGCGATGAGGAGTTCATGCAGAGAATTGCCGATGGGGCGGAGCTAACGGTTACCGAACACGCTCCTGCGCGTCTGAAAGCAAGGATTTACTCCGCGCTTATGGACCAGGAAACTGCGGACGGCAGGTTGCTGAGTCTCACGGAAAACAAAAAGCGGGGGCAGAAACTCTGCGCCTTCGAGAAACTGGCCCAGATTGCGCCCGTCAGCGAGCACGCCAAGTCCCTTAACCTATGCCGGGTATGTCACGCACGGGTAATGGCCGAACTCATGGAGAATGCGCCCATCTACTGGAACGGTTGTCCGTATGTCACCTTCAAGAATTCATAGTTGGTTTTGCTCTGAGATTCAAAATTGCCGCAGGATTCCGATTAAATTCTGAAAGTTCTTCAGGCTGTGCGGACCTGGCGGGGAGAGCTCATCACTTATGGGATTCCTGCTCAGCGTCTCACTGAAGGTGTAACGAAGCAGCCAGCCGCTGTGCAGCTCCACATCGATGCCCACAGGCACGCGCAGGGCGATCATGTTAGCGCTGAATTCACTTGGCGGCAGCTCCGGCGAACCTTGCAAAGCGGATACACTTTGCTCCGTAGATGAAAGATGCACCCAGCCGGCCCCCACCGAGAGGTAAGGTCTTATGCGACTGCTTCGCCTGCGAAAGTACACCAGCGCACTGCCAAATACGCTTTGCTGCGAACTCTTACGGGTTTCCTCGTATTGCTTGATAGATCCCGAACCGAAACCGGCTGTAGTCAGGGCTAAGGCATTGCGATTCCAAACATAGTCGCCCTGGATGGAGAAGAAGTCGTTGAAATGTTTTCCGAGGAGCCCATTCAGAACGAGTCCGTTTTGCGGATTGTAGGTCGAGAAATTTGTGGAAGTCGAGTTGATGATTGCACTCGTGTCTCCCGACAGCGTTGAAACGCCGCCCAGCCCTCCCGCGTAGAACTGAGCTTCCGCAGATCTGGCCGCCAAACCCACAATCAGAAATATAGCTCCGATCATCAGCGCGCTGAGTCGCGGGTTCCACATGCGCTCGGCCACCTTAATCGCGCGGCGTGCCCAAAATTCAGAGGGGGGATTTTCTTTCCCAGCCGACATACCAATCAAAGCGGGCCGCTGGAGCGCGCGCGACAATTGCTCCGTTACGCACCGAGATTCAGAGTCTCGAATCTCACTGTGAAGCTTAAGTAACCGCCGTCCTAAACCCATTATGAAAAGAGGAAGTCCTATGAAATTGAAACTGACCATTGCGATGTTGGCGACCGTTGCATCTTTGCTGTGGAGTTTGCCGGCAAGTGCGGCGGCAGGAGCAGTGTACACCCTCAATAATTCGAGTGCGGGTAATGCGGTCCTTATGTTCGTCCGCTCGGCGAACGGACAGCTTGCATCCGGAGGCACTTTTGCCACGGGCGGGTTGGGCTCTGGCGCGGGCTTGGCCAGCGCGGGCAGCCTGATTCTCGATGCTAGCAATCGCTTCCTATTCGCGGTGAATGCCGGAAGCGACAGCGTTTCAGTTTTTTCTGTAACTTCCAACGGCCTCCACCTCGTCGGGGCTACGCCTTCGGGTGGCCAGAACCCCGTCAGCCTAACAGCGTTCAGCAATCTGCTCTATGTCCTCAACGAGGGCGGAGCGGTTGGCGGTCACGACACAATTGCTGGATTCCGAGTGGATCAGAGCGGACATCTTCGTGGAATTTCGCATGGGATCCGGCTCAGCGCGTCCTCTGTCGGCCCAGCCCAGATTAGCTTCAATCCCGAGGGCAACCTACTGATCGTGACCGAGAAGAACACCAACAAGATGGACGTGTTCTCGCTGGATGACGATGGTGTCGTTGTGGGCAAGAAGGTAATTGCTTCTGCGGGACAAACGCCGTATGGCTTTGCATTCGGGAAGCGCGATGACCTATTCGTATCGGACGCGTTCGGAGGAGCGGCAAATGCTGGTGCCGTATCTTCGTACTTCGTTTCCGATAACGGATCGGTTCATACGATTAACGCTTCAGCCGCCGATAATCAGACGGCTCCGTGCTGGGTTGCGCTTACCAGCGATGGCCGCTTCGCATATACCACAAACACGGGCAGCGGTACCGTTTCTGGGTATGGCGTTGGCTATGGCGGAGGCTTGCTGCTACTGAACTCCGACGGCATAACCGCTAACCTCGGCGCAGGCAGCGCCCCTACCGATCTCGCTATCAGTAACGACGCAAGGTTCCTATACGTGCTCGCGCCGGGGACCGGAGTCGTTGACGGTTTCAGGATCGCGCTGGATGGCTCACTGGTTGCGGGCTCCCACATCAAAGGCTTGCCGGCAAGCACTGTTGGCTTAGCGGCACGCTGAATATAATAGTGTGCCACACCATTGCCGGGCCGGGGAAAGGTTCCACCGGCCCGGTTTTCGGCTCCACTCGACTTATTTCTAAACTCGCCAGGGAAGGATGATTCCAAAATGAGAAATAGAAAATTCGTCCCAACGGTTCTGTGGCTGGCCCTCACTATGACTTCGCTCGCATTCTTCTCTTTGGCGGTGGCACAGACTTTTGCGGGCACTTCGAAACCTCCGAAAGGTCCGGGCAAAGTAATCGTGCATCCCAAGCTTGGTGGCGTTATTTTTGGATTTGACGTTGACCAGAACGGCACCGAAGGAATGCTGAGCGAGGCTGTGCTTGGCAACGTTTGCCCCTACGCGACCGAAACCTTCGACCAGAAGACCGGCAAGATCGTCAAGGTAGTTCGAAGAGGCAAGTCCGCGGGCTGCGGAGACGACGACATCACCTGGGGAGTAGTGGGTAACTCCGTGGGACTGGTCGAACATCAGCACAGCCCAACCTTCGATCATCTCCAAATGACATTCCCGGTGCTGAATCCACTTCAAGGAAACCAGGTCACCGGTTCGTGGATGTCCCCTTTTAAGAAGACCGCCGAGATTGAGGGTGTGAGCCGTAACCAAGGCACGCCGATGAATGCGGTTCAGTTCTTCGACTTCAGCACCATGATGGAATATGTGGTTGGCACTGACGTCGCCAAGAACGAGTTCGGCCCGGTGGTTCAGATTACGTCTGACCCTGGGATCATTGGCCTCAATACCAAAACCAACAACGCGGTTGTGACGGTCGCGACCAGTCCATTTGGGATTTCCTATGTCAATCAGATTGATCTGGCTACGGGCAAGATCAAATCGTTCTCGGGCATAGGATCGGGACAAGTGATGGGCATTGCGGTCGATTCCGATGACGACCTTGCAGTTACCACGACTTTTGGAGATGCCGGCGTTGAATTCTACGATCTCAAAAACCAGACAGGCTTCGAAGTAGGTCTACCGTTCATTCCGCAGAACTGCGATAACGCCTGCACCGGAGTGGACGTGGAGTTCGACCCCATCCATAAACTCTTTCTGGTGGCGCAGCCCATCTCAAGCCAGCAGCAGAATTCAACCTTCAGCACAATCTACGTGTACAACCGGCAGGGAACGCTGCTAGAGACACTCAACAAATTCAATTTCTTCACCCAAAGATTCGACGTGTTCCCGGTGCACATGGCGATTCATCCCAGTGAGCGCAGCGGATTTGTGGACGTCACCAATTCGATTGGGGTGGGAGCGATTCAGTCGTTCACCTACTAGCTGAGATTCGCTGCCGTCGTATTTGCAGAAAAAACTTGCTTTAGCTGTTTTCCTTGATTCCCGCAAATAAATCTGTCTCTTGCTCGATCAATCCGGGAGTCAGCCTGGCGACGAGGTGGAACATTTCCTTGCGTCCGCGCTGGCGAACGTGGGATTCGAATAGCGGCCACAGAGGCGATTGGCTGGCGTGAGCCTTGAATGCGGCGATTTTGGCCTCCAGATAATCTCCGATTTCAATGATGGCGGTTGCTGGCGCCAGCGTGACCGGCTGGCGGTCGGGCAGCGTGAAGTTGACTGTACTGTAGTAGAGCTTCTGAGTTCGGTGTGCAGTGATTTCGCCGGTCAGTTGGTCGGGATAGCGGTTGCTGCGTCCGGCCCAGTGAAAAGCCATGGTTGCGAAAACGGAGGCCATGGAATGATCGGTATGGCCGGTAACCGAGCCGTCGGGACCAAAGGTCATGAGCACGTGCGGACGGAACTCGCGAACCCGCAGGGTCAAATCGCAAACTACTTTGTAGAGATCCTGGCGATGGAGTTGGCCGTCGGGATAGTCGAGCACGATTCCCCGAGAAATCTTCAGGACTTCACAAGCTGCGGCAAATTCCTTGCGTCGCGCTGCAGATAATTCCTGGTCGTTTGTGGCGCCGCCGCGATGGGTCGCGGCTTGTCCGGGAGTCAGGCAGACTACGCAGGTCTCCACGCCGCGATCATGGTAGAGGCGCAATGAACCACCGAAGCCCCCGGCCTCGTCGTCGGGATGAGCGGTGACGCACATCAAGCGAAGCATGGGTTCATTGTAACTTGAGCATTGTGGCTCAATTGCTTGCGGGCGGGTGCAAGATGTTGCACTCTTTCGTCTTGTGGGAGACCAAAAGAAGTGCTTCAATCCGCGGCCATTCCGCAATAGAATGGGTCGCGGCCCAGCACGAGCGAAGAGGCTCGCACCTACATTGGAGACTCTGTGCACATTCTTATCACCACCGATACTTTGAGCGGAGTGTGGACCTACACCCAGGAACTCGTCGCCGGGCTGGTGAGCCGCGGAGTGCGAGTCACGCTGGTGAGCCTGGGCGATATCCCGCTGCCCCAACAAACTTCGTGGATGGATGAAATGCAGGGCCTCGAATACCGTCCGACTGCGTTTCGCCTGGAGTGGATGCACGGCGCCGAGCAGGATCTCAAAGACTCTTCCGCATATCTTACTGCTCTGGTGAAGGAACTCAAACCCGATCTGTTGCACTTAAATCAATTGTGCTATGGAAACCTTGCCGTCGACACTCCGCGCGTGGTTGTGGCGCATGGCGATTTGATCAGCTGGTGGAAAGAAATCCACGGACACGAATTCAAAGAGAGCCGTTGGATGCGCTGGTATCGGGAGGTAGTGACGCGTGGCTTGTGGCATGCCAGCGCGGTGGTCGCTCCTTCGGTGTGGATGCTGGATGCACTTCGCAACTGCTATACCCATCCTCGGCGCGACGCGGTGATTTATAACGGGCGCAATCCGGTTTCCTTTAATCCTTACGTGAGCAAGGACG
Organism: uncultured Acidobacteriota bacterium; assembly: GCA_963762385.1. Lineage (GTDB taxonomy): Bacteria > Acidobacteriota > Terriglobia > Terriglobales > Acidobacteriaceae > JABDBE01. Next base: position 1,282,501 of record CAVXKN010000006.1, read on the forward strand.
ATTCCGTGCTGGCCGTGGGACGTTTGTGCGATGCCAGCAAACAAGTCAGCCTGCTGACGCAATACACTCACCCTCTGCCGGTGTGCATTGTGGGCGCAGAGGCGCCGGTTGCCGATTCGGAGGTTCCGATCCGCACCGATGTAAAAGTTGCGATTGACGAGGTTCGCGTGGCAATCAAGGGACCGCAGACGCAAGCGCAGCTCCGTACGCTGTACAGCCGCGCTTCGATTTATGCGGCTACGTCGCGATATGAGGCTTTTGGGATGGCTCCGCTGGAAGCCGCGTTCTCACGCTGCGCCATTGTCGCGAATGATATTCCGTCCTTCCGCGAGATTTGGGGCGATGCCGCGATTTATTTTCAAGCCAATGACGCGGAAAGCCTGGCGGATGTGATTCGACGATTGCACGAGCATCGCGATCTGTGCCGCGGCTACGCGACCCGCGCTTATCAACGTGCGCGCGAATGCTTCACTGCGAAGCGCATGATCGACGAGTACGTGCGGCTTTATCACAGTTTGATTGGGGCGAGGCTGGCGGTGGCGTGAAATGCTTCTAGCTGCTAGCTTCTAGCTGTTCGTTTCCGGACCGCGCCCCTCCTTAACATTCCTTTTCTTTGTGTGCCTTTGTGTCCTTTGTGGTTTCTGAACTGCAAATGCTCGAACCACAAAGTACACAAAGGTACACAAAGAATGCGAGAGCTTCCATGGAAGCATCGAGCTAGAAGCTGCTATCTTGATTACTCAAACCAATTTCAATTGGAGGCCTCATGGCTACAGTGAAGATCACCGTTCGACCGAACGGTCCTTATCGCGTGGAAGCTCCGGAAGGAGCGATCGAGTTGGTCGACGTTAACGGAAGCAAGTATGACCTGACTGGCAAACCTGCGTTTTCGCTTTGCCGCTGCGGTGGATCAGTCAACAAACCGTTTTGCGACGGGACACACAGCAAGATTGGATTTCAAGGCGCCGAGTTGGCGGTGAAAAAGGCAGAGGGCTAAGACAGGCGTGAGAAAGGCTAACGAAGCGAACTTCCCACGACTGATTCTTTCCGTTGCCTTGCTGCTGCCATCTCTTGGATCTTTGCAGGCGCAGAACGTTCACGCAGGAGATTTCGTCGAGCGTGCCGGAACCAAGCTGACTTTGCGCGGCGCGCCGTTTCGATATAGTGGGCCCAACATCGAGTGGCTCGGCCTCGAAGGCTATGGCCCACACGATCCCATGGGGCCTCGGTATCCCAGCCATTTCGAAATCGATGACGCCTTTGCGACCGCGGCAGAAATGGGCGCACGCGTGGTGCGGGCGCAGACCATGGGCGATACTGTGGGTTGCTCTCTGTGCGTTGAACCCGATCCAGGCAAGTTTAATGACGCAGCGTTCCAAGCCTCGGATTACGCGCTGGTCGCGGCGAAGCGAAATGGTATTCGGGTCATCATTTCACTCGTAGGTGATTGCGCGACCTGCTCGCTCGGTGGCATCGGCCAGTACCTGGCGTGGGAAAAGACGCAAAATCCTCAGGATTTCTTTACCGATCCCGCACTGATCGCGGCGTATGAAAAGCATATCGACGCAGTGCTGAACCACGTGAATGCGCTGACCCGCGTGCGCTACAAGGACGACCCGACTGTCCTTGCGTGGGAAAATTGCAATATGTGCGGCATCATCGCGGTCCTGATGGGCGGCGATCCGCGTGCGCTGGGCCAAATTTCCGATTGGGTAGAAACCATCGGGCAGCACATCAAGCGGCAGGATTCGCACCATCTTTATTTGGACACCTCTGGAATTTTTCGCGCTTACCCAAAAGTGCTCGACAACAAAACTCCGGATCTGGTCACGTTCGAATACTACCCCCATTGGGACGCGCTTTTAGGCACGGGTGAGCATACGACGGCGGAGACGTTTGGCCGTGACGCCGCTGCAGTGACGAGTCACGGAAAAGCTTACATCGTGAACGAATTCGGATGGGACCGAACCGACTGGAAGACGCAGCAAGACCTGCAGAATGTTCTCGACGCCTTAGCCAAGAACCCGAATGTTTCGGGCGATGGGTTTTGGGCACTGCAGGCGCACCTCGACAATTTCGGCTTCCAGCCAATTCCGGCGGACACCAACAACTTGGCCTACGCCGAGACCGGCGAAAGCGGCGAATGGTGGGCGCTCTATTATCCGGGCATCAAAACACTTATAAACTCGGCTAACGACATGGCCGCGCGGGCTCAGCAACTCCGCGCGCACGCTTACGCGATGTCGGGTACGCCGTTGCCGAAACACGCCACGCCGCCAGCGCCCGTGATCACCTCGATTGTGATCGAAGGTCTTATCGCGTGGCGCGGCTCGGCGGGCGCAGTGCATTATTCGATCGAACGCATGGACGCAGGCGCGAAGGAATGGAAAACCATTTGCGATCGCTGCGCGACCGACACTGACGATCCATGGCCAGACCCGCACGCGACCCTGTTCGGAGCCCGTTACCGGGTAACCGCTCACAACGCCGACGGCGTTGCCAGCGCGCCGTCAGACCCCCGTTAGCCGGGTTAGTTAGTGGATGGTCTTGGTCTTGCGCGACATGTAATCCATCAGCAGATATTGGCCCAGCGTGTAGGGCGTGGTGAAGTAGGCTTTGCCGCGGCACATTTCTGTGACTTTCTGCACGAACTGCACCAGACCGTAATCCGACGCCAGCATGAAGGTGTTGATCAGCACCCCGTTACGCTTGCACTTGGAAACTTCTTCGAGCGTTTGGCTCACAACCAGGGGATCGAGGCCGAAGGCGTTTTTGTAGATGCGTCCGTCTTCAAGCGTCAACGCGGACGGCTTGCCGTCGGTGATCATCACAATCTGTTTCATGTCTTTGCGCTGGCGTTGCAGAATTCGCTGGGCCAGGCGCAGCCCTTCGCGCGTGTTGGTGTAGTACGGGCCGACTTTCACGCGCGCCAATTGCGAGAGCGGCACTTCCTCGGCCGAATCGTGGAACAGGATCAGCGACAAAGAATCACCCGGATACTGGGTGCGAATGAGGTGCGACAGCGCCATGGCAACTTTCTTCGCCGGGGTGAAGCGATCTTCTCCGTAGAGAATCATGGAATGCGAGCAATCGAGCATGAGCACTGTCGCGCAGGAAGACTGATATTCGCACTGATGCACTTGCAGGTCGGAATATTCAATGTTCAGCGGAAGTTTCAAACCCTCGCGCTGAATAGCGCTGGAGAGTGTTGCGGTAATGTCGAGATTGAGGGTGTCGCCGAATTCATACTGTCGCGATGCGCCGCTGGCTTCAATGCCGGTGGCCATATCGCGCGTGTCGTGACGTCCGAAGCTCGATTTTCCGAGCGACCCCATCAGATCGCGTAGCGTCTTGAAGCCAAGAAAGTCAAGGCTCTTGTCGGTGATTTCGAACTTCACCTGCTGTTGCGCGTCGCCCACCTGTCCGCCGGCGCTGGATTGCCGCGAAGGATCGTGGGGCCGATCGATACTGATGTAATCTTCCCGCTGCATGCGTTGAATCAGTTGGTCGATGAGTTCATCCAGCGCGCCGTCCATTTGCATTTGCTGGAGTTGCTGGCGCATTTGTTCGTCCAGCAAGTTGCTGTCGAGCAGCGCCTGCTCTATGGCGCGGCGAAGGTCATCGAGGCTCTGCTCGCCATCGCCGAACTCGTCGTACATATAATTCTGGAATCCGCTCTGCAGCAGGTAGTCGGAGAGCGCGCTGAGCAGGTCTTCCATGCTCATTTCGCCGGCGGGGTCGGGGACGTATTTGGAATAGCGAATGCGTTTCATAAGGCGCTACTAGCCGCTAGCTTCTAGCCTCTGGCGGTTTAGCTAGCAGCCAGAAGCTAGCAGCTCTGACTCAATTAAACGGCCTTCTGCCGCGGAATGGCGCGTCTTCTCGCTCGAAGGGCTTTTCTGCAACCTTCGGCGGCTTTTCGCCGGCGGTGAACAGACGCTCTTCGTTTCGTCCGATGCGTTTGTGGGCGTGCAAGCCTTCCAGCACAAACTCTGCTGCCGAAACCTGTGTCTCCGCGCTCTCTTTCGGCCCCACATTCAGCTTGACCAATTTTTCCATCAGGCCTTGGATGCCGCGCAGCGATTGCAGCGCTTCCGTCGCGCCTGCGGTATCCGCCAATTGAATTTCGCCGCCGAGATCGAACCACTGGACGATTTGGTTCATGTCGGTGCCCTTGAAGTATCCGTCGTAGGTCTTGGCGATGGCGGTGCGGATCAGTTCGCGCCCCACGTGGTCTGCGCCTTTCATTTCGCCCTCGTACTCCAGTTCAAGTTTGCCGGTGATCGCGGGCATGGCAGCATAGACATCTCCGATGCGCGGCACCACTAACTTCTCGTCGTGGCGGATGGCGCGGCGCTCGGCATTCGAGATCACGTTCTCCATGCACGAAATCGGCAGGCGCTGGCTTACGCCCGAGCGCTTGTCGACCTTCTTGTCTTCGCGTGCGGCAAAGGCGATCCGCTCGATGACCTCCTGCACGTATTTCGGGATGTGCAGCTTGTATCCATCGCGCTGCGTCCAGGATTCTTGCGTGGTGATGGCGATGCCCTCTTCAATCGTCGCCGGGTAGTGCGTGCGAATTTCGGAACCGATGCGGTCTTTCAGCGGGGTAATGATTTTGCCGCGAGCGGTGTAATCCTCGGGATTAGCGCTGAACACGAGCGCGACATCGAGCGGCAGGCGAATGGGGTATCCCTTAATTTGCACATCGCCTTCTTGCATGATGTTGAACAGACCCACCTGAATCTTGCCGGCGAGGTCGGGCAATTCGTTGATGGCGAAGATGCCGCGGTTGGCGCGCGGCAGCAAGCCGTAGTGGACGGTCATTTCGCTGCCGAGTTCGTGGCCGCCGCGCGCGGCTTTGATGGGATCGATGTCACCGATCAGGTCGGCAATGGTTACATCGGGCGTGGCCAGCTTTTCTACGTAGCGATGTTCCGGCGTCAGATACGCGATAGGCGTTTCGTCGCCGAGTTGGGCAATTTGGTCCTGGCAACGGCGGCAGATGGGCGCGTAAGGACTATCGTGAATTTCACAACCCGCAATATACGGGGTCTGCGCATCCAGCAACGTGGTCAGAGCTCGCAGGATGCGGCTCTTGGCCTGACCGCGAAGTCCCAGCAGAATAAAATTATGACGCGAAAGAATGGCATTAATGATCTGCGGCACTACGGTATCGTCGTAGCCCACAATCCCAGGAAATATCGGCCCTCCCTGGCGAAGTTTCGCCATGAGGTTGTCGCGTAGTTCGTCCTTCACGCGCCGGGTGCGGAGTTGTTGTTCTGAGAATGGACTGTGGCGTAATTCGCCGAGCGTCCGCGGAAGACTCATGATAGAAAAACCCCCAGAAGAACTGCTTCTGGCCCGATTATACGCTTGCCTCCAACTTATCCCGCGTGGCCGTTGCCCCCGGCTTTGCGGCGCACGTGCATGGTGCGGCGCATGGTCGGCAGGATGGTTTCAAAGAACGAAATGAGAGCGCGCAGGCGCTCGGCTTCGGAAGTCATCCCTAGCAAAGTTTGTTTGAAATCGAGATCCAGAGGAAGGGACCCCGCCAGGTGAAACGAGAGTTGCCCTTCCGCGACTTCTGAGGATTTCTCTGGCTCGGCCCCGGCCAGGGTCATGATTTCGCCGTGCAGTTTCATGGCTTGGGCGGTTTCGTCTTTTGAGGGGATTTCAGGCTCGTCGTGCAAGTAGAGCACTTCGGCTCGCAGGAACGATCGTTCCTGGTTTAGTTGGATGACCTCGAAGCGGGCGCGGCCTTCGGTGACGATGTCCATGCGCCCGTCGGGATATTTCTTGGTGACCGTCAGGATTTCCGCGGTGCAGCCGATTTCGGCGAGTTCCTGTTCCTTGCCTCTCAATACGCCGAACCGCTGGCTCTGGTCGAGGCACTCTGAAATCATTTCCCGATAGCGCGGTTCGAAAATGTGCAGGGGCAAGAGCGTGCCCGGAAGCAGAACCAGGTCCAGAGGAAACAACGGCAGCAATGTGCTCAAGAACAGCCTCCGAGATCCTTTCGTGGCGATACGCGGCGCGAATTTCTAGGATTGTACGCCAGAGGATGACATTATCCGGCTTGACTTGCGCGCTTAAGGAGAATAGAAGCTCGAAATGGGATCGAGTGGAATGGACGTCTCGGGAAAAGTTGTCGTGATCACTGGCGCATCGATGGGCATCGGCGAAGCGATCGCCAAGCTTTTCGCTGACAGTGGTGCAAGCGTCGTGCTGCTGTCGCGCGATGCGGAACGCGCAGAGGCCGCCCGCGGGCGAGTTGGACACGCCGAACGGACCTTGGCGCTAGCCTGCGACGTGCGCAATCGTGAGGAAATCGATCGTGTGGTTGGCCTTACCCTGCACCACTTTCAGCGAATCGATGTGTGGATCAATAACGCGGGCCACGGAATATTGGATTCGGTGACGAACGTGGATATGGCGGCGGTTCGCGAGACGTTTGAGACGAATTTCTTCGGGGCAGTCGAGGCGATGCAAGCGGTGATTCCCGTGATGAAGCAGCAAAGCTCGGGGTCGATCATCAACATCTCGAGCGTTGCCGGGCATATTCCGATCCCGTTTCATGCGGTGTATAGTGCGACCAAGTTTGCTATGAACGCGATTGGCAAGGCGGCGCGGATCGAACTGATGAACTCCGGGATCAACGTGCTGACTGTGTGTCCCGGCTACGTGCGCACGGATTTTGGCAAGAATGCGGTGAAAGGCAAAGAGCAAAAGCAAGTTCGGCCTGCGCGAGTGCGAGGGATCACCGTCGAGCGCGTCGCCCGGGCCGTGCTTCAAGGCCATTTGAAACAAAAGCGGGAAGTGGTTGTGCCGTGGTTCATGCATCCGGTGATCAAGATTTATCAACTGTTTCCAGGGATAATGGAATGGGCGATGGTGCGGATGGCGCGAGAGCGCGTGTAATTATTTCAACTCGTCGAGCAAGGCGGTCATCTCGGACTGCGCGTGGGCATTGTTCGTGCGCCTCGCTGACGAGATTCCGTCGACCAGCATTTTCTTGGCTTCATCCACGCGATTCGCGGTAACCAGCGTTTGTGCAGCCATAAAGTAGCCGGCAGTGTAGTCGGGATGAGTGGAGAGCAATTTCCCGAACTCCTCAAGGGCTCGTTCAACCTCGCCGGTTTTCGAGTACTCCATGGCGAGGCCATAACGTGCAAAGGCGTCGTTGGGATTTTGCGAAAGAATTTCGTTGAGCATTGCAAGTCGGTCCATAAAGCAGCTCTCAGCCCTCAGCTTTCAGCCTAACCACTTGAATACGAGCTTACTATAAGCGTCGAGTGAATTTTTGTAGCGGCGCTGTGCCCTCGCGACAGCCGGCAAGATGCCGGCGTCACAAAATCTCCGCTACGAAATTGTCTTCAACACTGGCGATCCATTTCATTGCTGAGTACAATGCCTTCATCCATCAAAAGGAGTTTGAGCGAATGGCTTGTCCATTCTTCATGCCGACGAGCAAATTGCAGGATGGCGGTTGGCTTCATCCGTCGCGTCTTCCTTTAGGCTGCGGATGGACCGGTCATTGCTCCGCGCCTGGCCATGAAGGCGCAGAACCTTCGAATCGGGAACTGCGGGAACTTTGTAACCTTGGTTACGCTGCAGGTTGTCAGCGGCTGCCCGAGCAACGCCTTTGCGATGCGGTGAGATTTTCGATCGCTCGCGACCGTGGCGCGCAGCTGGAGCTTTGGTTCGTCTGCGAATCGAGGCATCGTCCTGCGGACCATGGAATTTTGGAATACGATCTCTCGCTTAGCCAGTGGATCTCTTCTCATCCCGACGCGCGCATTCAGAAAATGGCAGAATGTTATTTGCAAACGTATCTGGTGCGTAGAAGCCAGCCCGCTGCAGCGGGTCTTACCTCGAGCACAAACCCATGAACGAGAACCACGAACCGACAATGCCACGCCCCGTGCGCGATTCGCAGTCTGAAATGGCTGAGATTGTTTTACCCAACGACGCCAACCCTCTCGGCGCGTTGCTCGGCGGCCGCCTTATGCATTGGATTGACCTTGCCGGGGCCATGGCCGCGCATCGTCATTCCCGGAATTACGTAGTCACGGCGGCGATTGATCACATGGATTTTTGGGTTCCGGTGCATGTTGGCGACCTGGTAATTCTGCGCTCGTCCGTCAATCGTGTCTTCCACAGTTCGATGGAAGTGGGAGTAAAGGCCTGGGTGGAAAATTACATCCTGGACGATTGCAGGCATGTGAGTTCGGCCTACTTGACGTTCGTTGCGGTTGATGCGGGCGGTCGGCGGATCCAGGTTCCGGCGGTGATTCCTGAAACCGACGACCAGCGTCGCCGCTACGACGATGCGGGACGGCGCCGCCAAATAAGGCAAGAACATCTCGATCGGCGACGTAGCAGCCTGCGCTAGTGACGATCTTTGTGTGATGCGCGTCACAGCGGGGGCTCGTCGATTTGAGATACTTTTCTGCACACACTCGAGTGAGAGTTCTCCATGGATAGCGCACTGCTGGTTCACCGTCTGCATTTTGCCTTCACGGTCACCTTTCATTATTTATTTCCGCAACTCACCATGGGGCTTGCGCCACTGATTGTGGTGCTGAAGACGCTGGGCCTGCGCCACAACGACGAAACCTATAATCAAGCGGCGCGGTTCTGGGCGCGCATTTTCGGCATCAACTTTGTGCTTGGCGTGGTGACCGGCATTCCTATGGAATTTCAGTTCGGCACCAACTGGTCGCATTTCTCGCGCTTCGCCGGCGGCGTGATCGGCCAGACTCTGGCCATGGAAGGCATGTTCGCGTTCTTTCTGGAATCGGCGTTCCTTGGGCTGTTCCTGTATGGAGAAAAGAAGCTCAGCCCGCGGGCGCACTGGTGGTCGGCGGTCGCAGTATTTTTGGGTTCGTGGCTTTCGGGATATTTCATTATCGTGACCGACGCGTGGATGCAGAATCCCGTGGGCTACGAACGAGCGCCCAATGGTTCCGTACAGCTCGCCAGTTTTTGGGAACTGTTGCTGAACCCGTGGGCGCGGTGGCAATATGCGCATAACATGAGCGGCGCAGTGATTACGGGTGCTTTCGTGATGGCTTCTGTGGGAGCATTCTATTTACTGTCCAACACATATCGGGAGCACGGACAGATTTTTGTGCGTACCGGTGTCTGGGCAGGTTGTATCTTCAGCATCCTGCAGCTTTTTCCTACTGGCGATGGCCAGGGCCGGATGGTAACGCGGTACCAGCCGGTGACGCTGGCCGCGATGGAAGCGTTGTTTACCACCCAACCCGGCGCGCCGCTAGTGATTATCGGTCAGCCCGATGTCGACGCCCGAAAGATTGACAACCCGCTGCTGGTTCCGAAAGCGCTCAGCTTCCTCACCTACCGGCGCTGGGAGGCGAACGTGGAAGGTCTCGACTCGTTCCCCGAACGGCTGTGGCCACAGAATATTCCGCTGCTCTATTACAGCTACCACATTATGGTGGGGCTGGGCACAATCTTCATCGCGATCATGGTCGTGTCCGCGTTTCTGTTATGGCGCGGCAAGCTCTTTGCCGCACGCTGGATGTTGTGGATTCTGCTGCTGAGCCTGCCATTCCCTTACATCGCCAACACTGCGGGATGGATGACAGCGGAGTTGGGCCGCCAACCCTGGCTGGTCTACGGCTTGATGCTCACGGCGGACGGATACTCAAAAACAGTGTCAGCCGGGAACGGTATGTTCACTCTGCTGGGTTTCATGGGCATGTACTTGGTGCTGGGAATTCTCTTCCTGTTCCTGGTGCGACGTGAAATTGAGCACGGACCGGCGGCGGCAGTGGCCCTTGAGCATTAGGCGTCTCGAATTCGAGGATCTATGGAAACGCTCTGGTTCATGATTGTGGCAGTGATGGTGACCGCTTACGTAGTGCTCGACGGTTTCGATCTCGGCGCCGGCGTGATCTGTCTTTTTGTGGCCAGGACCGGCACTGAGCGTCGGATGGTGCTGCGCGCGATCGGTCCGGTATGGGACGGAAACGAAGTGTGGCTGCTGGCTGCTGGTGGAACGCTTTACTTCGCTTTCCCGCAACTCTATGCCTCGAGCTTCAGCGGATTCTATCTTCCCTTGATGATGGTGCTCTGGCTGCTCATGCTGCGCGGCATCGGCATCGAATTCAGGGCGCACATGGAGAATCCGGTGTGGATCGGTTTCTTCGATGTGATTTTTTTTGGTTCGAGCGCTCTGCTGGCTATCTTCCTCGGCGCAGCTTTGGGCAATGTGATCCGGGGAGTTCCGCTCGGGCCAGATGGATATTTCTTTGAGCCGCTCTGGACCGATTTCCGCGTCGGTGCGCATCCCGGCATTCTCGACTGGTACACGGTCATGGCGGGCGTGATCGCCCTGGTAACCTTGACGGCACACGGCTCACTTTACGTCGTAACCAAAACGGAAGGCGAGCTGAACTCTCGCGCTCGAAGCGTGGCCTTGCTTATGTGGCCGGTCCAGGCGCTTCTGACCATTGTCAGCCTAATTGCGACCAACTGGATAAAGCCCGAGGTCATGGATAACTATCGAGAGCATCCCATCGGTTTAGTGATACCGCTCGCCGTGTTGGCAACGCTTGGCGCAATGCTTTGGGCCACATTGAAGGGAAAAGAGAAGCCCGCGTTCGTAGCTTCCGCTCTTTACATCGTCAGCATGTTGGTCGGCGCCGCGTTTGCTCTCTATCCCGTCGTGCTGCCGGCCAGCACCGACCCCGGTTACAGCCTGACGATTTACAACTCCGCCGCGGGACATCACGGCCTTGTCGTCGGCGTTGTGTGGTGGTGCATCGCGTTTGTACTGGCACTCGCGTACTTCGTTTTCATCTTCCGCATGTTCCGCGGCAAGGTGCGCCTCGAGGGCGGCGGCTACTGACGAGCGGTTGATCGTCTACACTAGTTTCAGCGTGGGGTCCCGACTCAAAAACAAGATCGCGATGGTCACCGGAGCGGGCAGCGGCATCGGGCGCGCTTGCGCGATTGCTTTAGCCCGTGAAGGTGCGAGAGTTGCCTTGGTCGGCCGCCGAAAAGAGCGGCTCGAAGAAACGGGACGCGAGATCGGCGACTTGGCTCTCGTCCTCGCGGCGGATGTGTCCAACCCAGACGAAGTTGCCCGCGTAGTCGAACAGACCGTGACCCATTTCGGCGGCGTCAATGTTTTGCTGAATAATGCGGGCGTGCTTCACATCGGAACTGCCGAGCAGATCACACCCGAACAGTGGGACGAGACTTTCAACGTCAATGTTCGCGGCCTGTGGCTGCTTTCCCGCGCCGTGCTTCCCGCGATGCGAAAAGCTGGGGGCGGATCCATTATCAACATGGCATCGGTTCTCGGAATCAACGGAGCGCGCAACCGGGCTGCCTATGCGGCATCTAAGGGCGCTGTGGTCCTGCTGACCAAGTGCATGGCGATCGATCACGGACCCGAAAACATTCGGGTCAATGCGATCTGCCCGTCATTTGTCGAGACCGATCTCACGGCTGCCGTCATCAGCAAAGCGCCGGACCCGGCTTCGGTTCGGTCGGACCGGATCGCCGTGCACCCCATTGGCCGCCTCGGTCAGCCGGAAGATATCGCGGGCATGGCCGTTTACCTCGCCAGCGACGAGTCCGCTTGGGTGACAGGATCGGTGTTCCCGGTTGACGGCGGATACCTCGCTGTTTAAGCAGACCATCGAAACCGTCTGGAAACTTTCCCGCATCCCCGGTAGTCTAATTAGAGAGGGATTCTGAATTTCCCTGCCTGTTTGGTCTTCATGAAGCTTTCCAAGCTGATTTCGTGTCTTGTGGTTCTTGCCATCTCATTGCCCGGAGTTGCGCTGGCAAAAGACCCTGCTCCCTCGACCTCGATTCTTCTCAAACAGTTCGGCGGATGGCAAATCTCCGGCCCATCGCGAATCAGCACCGACCCTGCCGTCGCCGATCCCGTCAACGCAGCGGTTCTCAAGGAATATGGATTTACCGGATTCGAATCCGCCACCTATACGCGCGATGATGGCCGCAAACTTACATTGAAAGCGGCTCGTTTCGAGGATGCCAGCGGCGCCTACGGCGCCTACACCTACTACAAGACGCCGCCGATGTTGATCGAAAAGATTGGCGACGGCGCCGCCTCGCTGAACCAACGCGTCTTGTTTTACCGCGGCAACATTCTGGTCGACGCCGTCTTTCAAAGGCTGTCAGCGATGTCTGCGGCTGAGTTGCGCGAGATGGCAGAAGGCCTTCCCTTGCCTTCGGGCAACACTCGCAATTTGCCAGGCCTGCCCGCCTATCTGCCAACGCAATCTTACGTAAAGAACAGCGCAAAATACGTGGTCGGGCCGGCCGCGCTGCAAAACTTGGACACTCCGATTCCAGCCGAGCTCGTAGACTTCAACGCCGGGGCGGAGGTGGTTGTTGGGAATTACAACAGCTCAGGTGGGGAAGCGACCCTGACGTTGATTGCCTACCCCACACCACAGATTGCCGCTGAGCATCTCCGACGCATCGAGGCTGCGCACTCGCAAAGCTCACAAACAGGTGGTGCGCCTCCCGCGAATGTGAATCCTAATTTTCAAGGCCCCGTCTTTGACAAGCGCACGGGGCCGATCGTGGTGGTGGTTTCCGGTCCGATATCGCAAGCCGAAGCCAAGGCGCTGCTGGCCTCGGTGAATTACGACGCCAACGTCACTTGGAACGAGAACACGTATTTCACCAAGCGCGACAATATCGCAAACCTTTTGGTGAACGTCATCATTCTCTGTTTCATCATTATTGGCTTCGCTCTGGTCGCCGGCGTGGCCTTCGGCGGCATTCGCATCCTCGCGAAGCGCCTGTTTCCGGACCGGGTCTTCGATCAAGCCCAGAACCGGGAATTTATCTCGTTACACCTGTCGGAAAAGCCGCCCGAACCCTGAATGAAGTTTGTAAGCGACTCAATCAAGATGGTTTAGGCCGGTTTGCCAGCCCGTTTGTCTCATAATGAGCAACCCACAGGGACTATTAACCTATTTTCTAAATCATTGAAAATAAAGCTGTTTATTTCCGAGATATTTCTTGACACCCCCCTTTTTAGGCTCATAAGATTTCGCCAGAAAGTTTTGACGGTTTTGATCTCCGTTAGAACTATTCTCCCTTGAAAGAAAAGGCTGCCCAGTTGCCGGGTAGCCTTTTCATTTTGCACCTGGGATCGTGTGCGGCGGGCATCCTCGCCCGCCAGTTGTTCAAGCGCGAACCCTCGGCTTTGATTCCCTGTTTTGCTGGAACAGTCGTGCATTATAGTTCGTATCTCATTCAGTCGGCAGTTGAGCCAGGAGGACCCTCATGTTCTGCGACAAGTGCGGCACTACGCTACAGCCGGATCAGCGTTTTTGTAGCCGGTGTGGAAAAGAAGTCGCGGGACCGATGTTGGGATATCCGCAACGCAGCCGGGTGAGGGAGCATGTTCGACTGTTGGGAATTCTCTGGATCGCGCTGTCGGCCCTCGATGGCCTTGTGGGCGTCGGCTCGTATGTTGTAGCCAATGTCATTTTCAACCCGAACACGCATCCAGAGCGACCCGCGTTCCTGCATCCATTATTAAGCCTCATTGCCACGGTCGTGATCGTGAAAGCTTTCGCGGGATTTGTCGCGGGCTGGGGTTTGCTGCAACGGGAGCCATGGGCACGCATCGTCGCGGTGGTGCTCGCGTTTCCCTCGCTCCTCTTCAACGTACCCTTCCGGTACCGCACTCGGTATTTACACTCTCTGGGTCCTCCTGCCCGCAGAATCGGATGTGGAATACGAAAAAGAAGCGCGAACCGTCAACGCAACCTGAGCGCGGGAATGTGCCATGCCTGAGTGGGGACGGGCGCGGGGGACGCCACGCCCTTTACGCTAACTCGGCCCCCATTTAGAATCAAACTCGGGCCGACGTAGCTCAGTTGGTAGAGCAGCCGATTCGTAATCGGCAGGTCACCAGTTCAACTCTGGTCGTCGGCTCCAGTTTCCTAGGCGTTTCTGGCCTTCAGTGCGCTCTCAATCCTGCCCAGGCGAGGCCGTCAGAATATTTCCCGGCGTCGATTAGGGTTTGCACCTTCCATTGCGACACATCCTTTTCCGACAGATCAATCACTGCAACTTGATTGCTCGCAGGGCAGGAAACATAGGCTACCTGTCCGTCGGGACGCACGAGAACTTCTGCGGGTCCCTTGGGGACATCGATAGTGCGTGCGGCTTTCAGCGTCCCGAGATCGACTACTGCCACCTTGCCAATAGACGGCAAGGCAACCAGAAGCCAATGGCCATCTTTGGTGGAAGCAGCGCCATAGCCCGACGCCGGCAGAGGCACCCAGGTCTTGATTTTGTTTGTGGACGTGTCGATGACCGCCAGTTGCGGTTTTGTCTGGTCGGCGGTAAATACCATGCTGTCGTCGTTGGAAATGGAGATGCGCTGCGTGTTGGCGGAAATGGGGATGACTGTAATTGCCTTGCGAGCGGTCATGTCGAGCACAGAGACGCTGCCGGGACTGACGTTGGCAGTGTAACCACGCCGTCCGTCGCGCGAGATGGCGAACATGTGCGATTCGGGCTGCGTCGTCGGAATTGCCCCGACGATCTTGAGCGTGTGCGGATCGATAGCAGTCACAGTCTGGTCCAACTCGGTCGTCACGTAGAGCAAGCCGCTATTCGGGTCGTAAACCACGCAATGCGGTCTCACCCCATGACCAAAGTCGACGTTGCCGATGACTTTGCGGCTGGCGATATCGATGACCACCATGTTGCGGCCGTCGGTTCCGGGCTTGCCCACGCCGGAGTCGCCATAGATGGGTACGTAGGCGGTGCGGCCGTCGGGAGATGTAGCGACCTCGTGACCGGTGACGCCGCCCTCCGGAACAACCGCAATCTGCCGGGCAGCTGCGGGATCGATAATGCTAAGGGTTCGATCACCCTGGTTCGCGACGAGCAGCACACCTTCTGCCCCGATTTTGGAACGAACCTGAGCCCGACCGCGAGGCAAAAAAGCCCCCAGGAAAACGGCGAGCAGTAAGAAACACAACGACAGTGGTTTGCGCATAACCCGGCAGTTTATCACTCTGGCTGAGTAGTCTCTCGCGACTTGCGGGGTCGCTCTTTGTGAAAAGTTGGAGAGAAGAACCCCTACCCAAGCATCCGTGGCAACCAAAGTCTTTGATCGATCATCAACCCAGAAAAGGGGGGATGCGCGTTGCGTATTCGGCATTGGCGGAGCAACACGGGCTGGCTGCCATCGTGCGGATTATTCGTTTGTGCCGTGCTGATTGTTCTTCTCCTGGCGCCAATGGCTCCGTGCAGCCTTCCGCATTTATCCTCAACTGGCCCGACCGTCAACTCCAATCGACCGCATCGCCCCAAGCTTTGCTTTGATCAAAACGAACTGTACAGCGGTGTTGCAATTGCGGTCTTTTCTCCTGCACTTCCGCTTGCATTTTCGCCTTCGATGCCGGCATCGGAGCCGGTTATCTTTGATGATGCGAGCGGCACTCACTACACTCGGCCTCCTCCGCTCGGCTAGCCTTCTCTAATTCGTTTGGCCCCGGTGACTAGTATTCCGTTTGGCGAATGTGTCAGCGGCGTTTGGGGTTCCAGAGAATCGCGACGTACTCGCATTATCGACGAAAATCTTGGAGGAATGACACCATGGCTGAGAACAATTCTGAGAACTGGAAGGATCTTTGCAATGCCGCAGTCGAGGCAAAGGATCCCGATGAGCTGTTACGGATCATTAACCAACTTTGCCGGGCGCTGGATCGAGAGGAGCAGGCGCGGCAGGTCCTGCCGACGGCCGCCAAGTCGAGCAAAAATGGACTAACCAATGCCGCTTCAACCCGCGGATGAAGTGAAGAAGCAGAACCTGCCGCTTCCTTGCTTGTAATCTGGGGGCATCGAGGCGTCGTTAATCGCAGCTGAAAACGCGGGGACGAACCGCTTTCAAAGCGGCGGAGAAAACATTATCTGGCTCAGCCTGTACCGCAACGCACTCGTCACTTCAGTCCCCGCTTCATGCTACATTCTCCTCAGCGGATCTTCATTCAGCCGAAACAATGGAACAGCGCCTCATCCTCGTTAACCTATTGATCAAGCTGGGCGTCGCAGCCGCGGTGGCCAGCGTTCTCGTCCGATCGGTGGAGTTCAAGTCGCTTCTGTTCCGCGAAAGCCGCGCCCTCAAGCACCGGATTTATCTCATCCTGTGGATCGGCGTTCCCATGGCTTTGGGCGTATGGGTCCGCTTCATTCAAACCAGTTTTTTGGCAGGCGATTTATCGTTTGAAACCACGGTGCTGCTCGGCGTGATTGGTGGCCGGTTCACCGGCATGGTGGGAGGCGCGCTGCTGGCTCTTCCGGCACTGCTGCATGGGGAGTGGGCCACTCTTCCCTTCAACCTCATCGTAGGTTTCGTCGCCGGACAACTGCGCACACTTACTCCCGACCGGGAAGATATCTGGTCGTTCTCGCCTTTTATCGATCTAAGCATCTATCGCATGATCCGCCGCAACCTGCCGACGCCCCGGCTGTTCGACTGGCAGATCATGTTCTTCGTGACCATCGTGGCGCTTCGGTTCGTGCAGACCGAGATATCTCACTTCCTACCCTCTGCGACTTTCAGCCTGGAGAGCCCAAACCTCTGGGTGGAAGCGCTGATCTACGCCACTTCGGTGATGGTGATCGGCATCGAACTGAAGATCTGGAATAGCGTTCGCTTGCAGATCAAGCTCGAAGAGCAGGAACGTCTGCTCTTGCACGCCCGCATGGAAGCGCTGCAAAATCAGATCAACCCGCACTTCCTGTTCAACACGCTGAATTCGGTTTCCTCGCTGGTGCGCTTCGATCCCGACACCGCGCGCGAACTGATCATCAAGCTGGCCACCATTCTGCGAAGACTGCTGAGCAGCGGCGACGCCTTTGTGCCCCTGCGCGAAGAACTGGAGTTCATCGACAATTACCTCGACATCGAAGTAGTCCGCTTCGGCCGGGATAAGCTACAAGTCATAAAGGAACTGGAGCCGACCTCGCTCGATGTGATGGTGCCCAGTATGCTGCTTCAGCCGCTGGTGGAAAACTCGATCAAGCATGGTCTCGCTTCTAAGATCGAAGGTGGCAGCATTTTTCTGCGCAGCCGGCTGACCGACTCGCAGTTGATCATTGAAGTGGAAGACGATGGCGTGGGCATGGGCGCCGCCAATTTCCTGGAGAGACCCACAGGGCTCGGAGGAACTGGAATTGGCATGGCCAACGTCGCCGAGCGCTTGAAAGTGTTGTATGGAGAAACTGCCCGCATGACCATCGACAGTCACGAAGGGAAAGGAACACTGATTCGTTTGCGCCTGCCCGTTCTGCAGGGCGAAGGTTCGATTCCCGCCGCGCTCTACGAGGAACGTTCCAGCACGCGGCGGTAGAACTCCTCATATTGCGGGACGATCTTCGAAGAACAAAACCGGGATTGCGCCACCGCGCGGCAAGCCTTCGCCATTTCCTGCAGGCGGTTGTCGTCGCTTAGCAACTCGATCGCGTATCGCGCCATAGTATCGACATCCCCGACATCGGCCAGGTAGCCGCTTTTGCCATGCTCGATCACTTCCGGCACCCCGCCCACGCGGGTTGCGATGGGCACAACCTCGCAAGCCATGGCTTCAAGAGCCGCGAGACCAAACGACTCCAATTCGCTCGGCATAAGGATCAGGTCAGCAAGGGCCAGCTTTTCGTGTACATTGTCCTGCTTGCCCAGAAACAAAACGTCGTTATGAATCCCCTTCTGCACTGCCAGCCACTCCGCGCGCGAACGATCTGGCCCGTCCCCGATCAACAATAATTTGGCGGGAATCTTCTTGCGGACGCGATCCAGAATCTCAATGGTATCGGTAATGCGCTTCACCGGCCGAAAGTTGGACAAATGCACCAGGATGCGTTCGCCGTTTGGGGCATATTCAAGCCGCCGCTTCGCCGCCTCGGCGTCACGAACATAAACATCGCAGTTCACGAAGTTATAGATGACCTGGATGTTATTTTTAACATCGAACTCCCGCAGCGTGCGCTCGCGTAGATATTGTGAAATGGCAGTCACGCCGTCGCTCTGCTCGATGGAAAAGCGGGTAATCGGCAAATACGAGCGATCCAGTCCGACCAGCGTAATGTCGGTACCGTGGAGCGTGGTCACGAATGGTAGCTTCTGCCCTCTAGGCTTGGCCGCGAGCATTTGTCGCGCCAATAAGGCGCTTACCGAATGTGGGATCGCATAGTGTACGTGCAGAAGGTCGAGCGCGTAGAGTTCCGACACTTCCGCCATGCGCGTGGCTAACGCCAAATCATACGGCGGATATTCGAACAGCGGATAACGCGAAACGTCGACTTCGTGGTAATGAATATTGGGATGCAGTTCGGTCAGCCGGATTGGCTGCGCGTAAGAAATGAAATGTATTTCGTGCCCGCGTTCGGCCAGCTCGACGCCAAGCTCAGTAGCCACCACCCCGCTGCCACCGTAGGTCGGATAGCAGGTGATTCCGATCTTCATCCCCGGTCCTTTCAACCTCAGCCGGTTGGCTCTCTGATTCGATGGTGACCGTTGCGATGGGATTCAGATTCTGGCAACTGCCTGGGAAAAATGAGGATGGAGATAAACAACAGGGCCTAAGACTTTGCGGTGCTGGCACCCTTGGCCGCGTCCCGGCTCTTAAGACCCTCGTCAAGCTTATCGAGATGCTTCTGCAGCCGGTCCTGGACGTGATTGTCCAGTTGAGTAAACTCAATGCCCATTCCCACTCCTCCGTCGCTGGCCCGCACCACGCCGCTGGTTTGAATCTTTTCCGAGTCCATCCAGAAGGTGATTTTTACTTTTGTGCCAAGGGGTAGAGGAAGAAGGGTCTCTACATAACAACCGCGCCCCCCAATGTCAGTGGCATTGGTCTGCATATGAGTACGCCGGGAATCCTCGAAGCCAATCTCCAAAGGAAACAACACCTTGTGCCGGACGTACTTCCTCTTGTTCTTCGCCGGAGCCATTGCAACTTTATCGTTCTTGGTCAGGGCCTGCCAGGGGACCTGTTGGTTCGGAAGGGCGTGTACGCCAGCCTCGATCTGCCTGGCCACGCCGCTATCGATCACCCATATGACTTTGAACCGTGCCTTCTTCTCTTCGTGCTGCACGCCGATGACGTCCCCAGACTTCAAGGGATGGCTGATGCCCAGGATGCGCGCACCTTCGCTGCTCAGGTTGGTGGCGTTGGCGTTCTGAAAGAACGGACGGCCGTCCGCATCCATGCCCCACACTCGTACCAGGATTACGGTCGCGACCCGAGTTTCCGGTCTTTTGTCCATGTTTATCCGTGCCTTCCGCTGCATTCTCCGCGGCTGGCCTATGATAACTTGGCCCATGCGCCGTTGTTGCGGCAATTCGCTGGTTTGCGCCTATCCAAAGGCCGTGTACGTTCGGGGTCGCGGCACGCGGGAATTTCAGGCGAGGTCGCGATACGAGATAAGCTGAACCCCGCTTCGACCCAATATTTCACGGGCTTCCGGCGAGGTTAGAAGCTTCAGTTCCTCTTCCCGGGACTCGCGCAGGCGAGTTCGGATGCTTGCCAGATCGGCGTCGTTATAGCCAGGGTGGCAAACGAGTTCCCAAGTGCCTTCCGGAAGACTATCCATAATATTTCCAAACAGGTAGCGATCCATTGCGCCGGTGGCCACAATGCCCACAGTTCCATCGGTCGTGAGCATACCGGCTTCGGCGACCGACTTTCGAAACCTTCCCCCGAGGCGGTTCAGAACGGCGACTTGACTGTAGCGCTTCCACAGGCCCGGATATTTTGCCAGGATGGAAAGGCGAACCGGTCCGAAGGGATTACGCAGAGCCCGCACGCCGCATGCCCGAGCTGCCCGCAGTAATGGCCGCAAAACCTGAGGAAATATGTGAGTGTGCTTATGCGTATCCAGGTGAGAGACGGCAATACCAGCCCCTTGCAGTTTACGAATCTGTGCCGCGACTTCGGCTTCAATCTCGTCCGCATCGATGCGTCCACCGACCGCGCGCAGAGCGAAGCTGTTTAGACTTTGGTAAAAGCGTCCGTCGGGAAACTTCTTGGCACCGAGCGTCGAAGCTTGACCGCCTCCCACGGGTATGCCGTCCACCAGTACCACGTGGCAGCCGATGCTCAGACGCGACTCAGATTTTGCGCGCTCGACGGCGTCATCAAACGCCTGACCATTCGCCATGAGCGTCGAGGAGGTCACCATCCCGTGACGATGAGCCGCAACAATCGCGCGGTTCACGCCTTGAGTAAGCCCGAAATCATCCGCATTGATGATCAAGCGGCGCACGCGCCAGTCTAGCAGAGGGCACTCAGCATCTAGCCACCGACCCTTGGCGGCGGCGTTGGATTCTCTGAGACTGAGTGCCGAATGCTACGTGCTGAGTGCTAAGTGCTAAATGCTACCACTCACATTGACCGCTCTTACACCGCAACGTATACTTAAAAAGTTCTTCGAGTGGATGCCCCTCATCTCTGCGAGGCCTGTCATGTAACGTGACGTCATGATTCGCGTCATGACGAAACACAGGGGGCGAGGGGCGGTTAGCTCAGTTGGTTAGAGCGCCTGCCTTACAAGCAGGAGGTCGCAGGTTCGAGTCCTGCACTGCCCACCAAAATCATCAATAAACATGCACATTTCAGCGAGGTACGCTGATCAGCACTTCCCTCTATCGGGTATCGTTTTACTCTGGTTTTACTTTTCCGAGACGATGAGCGACGCTGGTCAATGAGCGCTATGGCAGAGCTACCGCTAAATGGTATTAGCGATGATTGAATCTGCGGGTTAGGATTCCAATTTCTCGCCAGTTTCGGGACACGGTTCGGCACTCCCTACGCGACTACCTAACAAGTGCCCCCAAGCGCTGTCTAACCGCGGCAGTCACACCGGGCTGACGGCTGTCGAAATCGGTTTACGGTGCCAAGGCGTTGATGAGGCCATCGGTGTTGGGACTGCCCCATCCAGTCGCCAAGTCGTATCCCTTGGTCGCCGGAAAACCATTACTGCCCTTAGTGATGTCGTGGAAATCCGTGGTATAGGTCTTCCCCAACCCCAGTGGATAAATGGTTGGATTAATGAAACCCACTGGTTTGTCGCCCTTAGCCGCCGCCTGCTGGTTGGCAAGTGCGATGTAGCCTGCCCACATGGGCGCGGCAAAGCTGGTTCCACCCCACTCGTTTGAAGTACAAGTGGTTTGATCTGCGCACACGTAGAAGGTGAAATTCGCGTTGGCCGAGACGTCTGGGCCGTTTCGATATTTGGTTGATCCCTCGTTGGCCTTAGTGATCACACCCTTCAGCTTTTGCCAGCTCGGAATCGGAAAGCCGTCTGGAGAGATGCCGCCGCCTCCGTCAACCCAAGTTACCTCCGAAGCCCAACCTTTAGCCGGCCCCTGGGTAGTCAAGTCCGTGCCACCGACACAGATGACGTATTGAGATTCCATTGGCCACCAGTTGTTTTCCGCTTGCCAAGCTCCGCCGTCGCCCGCAGCTTCAAAGTAGCTCTGGCCTTGGGCAGCCATTTTCTCGAAAAACGGCACGTCGAGCTCCGGGTCTGGCGGGAACCACGACCATGACGAGCTTAAATTTAAAGGCAACGGCTTATGCGAAGACATGCTGCCCAGCAGTGCAGTGTCGGTAGACCCGACGTACACGTACAGGGTTGTGATGCCGGGGGCCATGCCCAGCGCCTGGGTCATGTCGATGGTCTGTTCCAGATCATCACAGCCCTGCGAAGCGAGGCACTTTAACGGCGATCCATCCGTGGAAACGCCTACGATGGCAGCGGTCCGTGTTTGGCGGGCATTTTTGTAGTAGGTGTTTACATCGGCGATGTCGTATCCCTCGAATTCCAGTAACCCAATATTCTGGTCCTTGCCGGTCAAAGACGTTCCTTCATAGTAGGCAGCCCTCATGTCACTGCCGCAGAACGCGTCACCCG
Source organism: uncultured Acidobacteriota bacterium (assembly GCA_963762385.1). GTDB lineage: Bacteria > Acidobacteriota > Terriglobia > Terriglobales > Acidobacteriaceae > JABDBE01. The sequence goes on from CAVXKN010000006.1 coordinate 1,304,461, forward strand.
GGCACGACCCGGTGGTCGCGGGGCGCTCCACATCCGGAGGTCTCCTCACCAGTTCGGGGTGTGGAATCGAATAATTGTCCAGTCCCGAGATGTGCCAGAGCTGAAACGGCAGATCGACCGTTGGCTCCTGATCCGGAGCATAGAAGTCGCGGTCTGCGATCGGGTCGTGGTAAACATTCATCTTTATATTGAAAGCCGCTTCGATGGTCGCAACGGAACCTTTGAGTTGCACGTCGATAGCATCGCGGGAGCCGCCAACCACGTCGAAGCCGTTAGCTCGGGCGAAGCGGATGAATGCGTCATAACTCTCCCGGCTGGGACCGAAGCGCTCGGTGAACTGCTCCACGGTAAGGAAGTGGCGATAGGATGGGCCCGAAGGATCGTAAACTTCCTGCAGGAAACTCTCCAAGCCGGCTCGATCGCCTAGCGCCAGCACGACGTCAATCCGCAGAGACTGTGTTTCCGGGAGGCGACCGACCAATGATGCCTCGCCATTCAGAGTCACATCGCGGACGTGACGCGTTAACAGGAGCTGAGGCTCGGCCTCGGAAACCATGGTCATACCTAACACGACTGCGACGATTGGCAGTAAGGATGCGACAAGTCTTCGAATCATGATTGTTCTCCTTCTTCTCTGCTTGAATTCCTAGCTGCTCTCGCTGTACCTGTGCCCAGGGTTCAGCGACTGAGCAACAGCCGCCTTAGTCCTCCGATACTTGTTGATTGATCAAAAGCTGTCCGTTGACGGGGTGATCTCAAATACGATGCCGTTGCCACTGGCGCCACCTTCATAGGTTGTGCCGTACAAGTTCCCCTTCTTGTCAAAGACAATCCCGGCCGTGGAAAGCAAGCCATCGCCATTGTTCGGATCGAAGCTGTACAGTAGCTGTTCGGTCCACTTGCCGCCGGTACCGGGCGTCAGTTCGAAGACCGTGCCGTAGGAATACGTACCCCCCGCATAGGTCGAGCCGTACAAATTTCCCTTGCCATCGAAGGTAAGGCCCGCAAAGAGAACAGACCCGCCAGTGCTATGGTCGAAGCTGTGCAGCACCTTCTCTGTCCACTTACCGTTCGAGGGTGTCAACTCGAAGACCGTTCCTTCGTCGTAGGTTCCACCCGCGGTAGTCGTCCCATATAAATTACCCTTGGCGTCGAAGGTGAGCGCGGCTTCGGAAACAATTCCATCCTTGCCGTTGAAATTGAAGCTGTGCAGTACTGTCGCCGTCCAGTTGCCTTTCGAACCGGGCGTCAATTCGAAAACGGCTCCGGCACCGTTGGTGCCTCCACCGTAGGTCGTGCCGTACAAATTGCCCTTGCTGTCGGAGATGACCGCAGCTTCGGGAAAAAGCGCATCCCGGCCATTTGGATTGAAGTTGTGCAACACCTTCTCGGTCCACTTGCCGTTCGAGGCTGTCAACTCGAAGACCGTGCCGTCGTCGTACTTGCCACCTAATGTGGTTGTGCCGTAGAGATTCCCCTTGGCATCGAGGATGACTCCCCCCTCCGGTTCATCGCCATCCTGACCGTTGAAGCTGTAGAGCATCTTTTGTGTCCACGTCCCTTTCGAGGAGGTCAGTTCGAAAACAGTGCCAACGCCGTTCGTACCGCCAGCGGAGGTTGTCCCGTATAAATTCCCCTTCGCATCGAAGATCAGCGAAGCTACGGGTTCAGCGCCGTCCGAACCGTTGAAGCTGTACAACACCTTTTCCGTCCATTTGCCATTCGACGGTATCAACTCGAAAACAGTGCCGGCGCCGCTCGCGCCACCCACAATAGTTGTGCCGTACAGGTTCCCTTTGGCATCGAAGATCAGCGCTGGATAGGGAATGGACCCGCTGCCGCCGGTGAAACTGTACAGCACCTTTTCGACGTCGGCCGCAAGCAGGGGAGATGGCTGTAATGCAGCGAAAACCACGGCCACGATTGCAGCGTACCGAATGAGCTGTTGTTTGCTGTGCATGGATCATCCTCCTTAAGGAAGAGAGTTCATTCCCCAAGCCCGTTGTTTGCCCCAAAAAGCGCCTACAACGTTACCTCGAACTGCAGTGCTCGTCAATCGCAGCTTACATGGGACCTTGCCTGAATTTGGCGCGGGGCGTGGCTTTTCGCTATGCACGCACGTCGGGTATCTGGGAGATCGTTCGCATCGAGAGCAGCCCGGCGGCGGCGCGGGTCACAGCAAGCTAAACCGAAATCTTGATTGGGCGCTCTCGCATCTCGTGGGGACGGTATGTTGATCGACCCGGGATGTGGCGCGCTGAAGGGCACCACTATACTGCGTTTTCCCCACGTCGAATCACCTCAGCCTGTCTGCAGTAAGACAGAACCGTTCACCGGGAAACTTTTTCATATATGCCGCATTTCCCGCAGCCGGGACTCTCGATTACACTCATTGACCTGACAATCAACAGGAATATAAATGGGAGCCGGGAATGAGACCCGAAGAGATGATGAGTAACATCGCCGCGCCACAGAGCAACGCTCTACCCGCAACGCAACCCGGGAAGGAAGGAGTAGAGACCGGGCAACAACATGCGGGGAAAGATCGTGGGTGTCCGCGCTGCGCTTTGTCTGATCATTTTTCCGCACGGCAAGGAGTGGAAGACGACAATATACTTTGCTTCGGAGGACGCACTACTGGTATCGCGATCGCGTGGGATGCACACAAAACTTCCTCAGCGCAAAGTTCAGCGGTGCGGACCGGCATCGTCGGCTGGCCAAGGTCACGCAACTCGAAACGGCGCGGCCGCAGCCGGTAATGTCCGGCAATTAGTCCCAGCTAACTAAGTTTCATTTACAGGAGAAAAACCATGACGTTGTTGGAATCTTTGAAGAAATATACGACCGTTGTAGCCGACACTGGTGACATCGACGCGATCCGTCAACATCGGCCACAAGACGCCACCACCAATCCCTCTCTCCTTTATCATGCTGCCCAGATTCCGGCGTACCGGCATTTGGTGGAAGAGGCTGCTGAACAAGCCCTGAAGATTGGCAGCAGCCATGACGACATGGCGGCCGAGTTCATTGACCAGATGTTCGTCCTGTTCGGATCCGAGATTCTCAAAGTGGTTTCGGGCAGGGTCTCCACCGAGGTCGCGGCGAGCCTAAGCTTCAATACCCCCGGCACGGTCGCCAAGGCCCGCAAGCTGATTTCGCTGTACGAGAAAAGAAGTGTGGGGCGCGAGCGCATCCTGATCAAAATCGCCAGCACCTGGGAAGGAATTCAGGCAGCAAACGAGTTGGAGCAAGAAGGCATTCACTGCAATCTAACGCTTCTCTTCAGCTTCGCGCAGGCAATCGCGTGCGCGGAAGCGGGAGTCACCCTGATCTCGCCTTTCGTCGGCCGCATTTACGACTGGTATAAGAAGGAGGGAGGCGGCAAAGAAATTCCTCCGGACCAGGATCCCGGAGTTGAGTCAGTTACGCGCATCTACAATTACTACAAGAAGTATGGCTATAAGACTCAGGTGATGGGAGCAAGTTTCCGCAACCTGAATCAGATCGTGAGCCTGGCCGGATGCGATCTACTGACCATCAGCCCCGAGTTGCTTGAACAACTGGAACAGACGGACGGTGTGCTTGACCGCAAGCTTGATCCTGCAACAGCTAAGGCAAGCAAAGATGAACAGTTGCACCTCACTGAGGTAGGCTTCCGCTGGATGCACAACGAGGATGCTATGGCAACGGAGAAACTGGCCGAAGGCATCCGCAAATTTAACGGTGACGCGCAAAAACTGGAAGAGTACGCGCTCTCCCAGGTTGCGAAAAAGGCAGTTGCCTAAAAAGTCGGGTGAGTAAGTCCCCAGGAAGCGTGCGGCTCGCCCGGGTCGAGCCGCACCGCATCGTTACCTATGTCCTGTGCATTGAAGGGCGAGTTGAGTCACTATCAGATGGAGCGTTATTGGCGAGCCATATTCGAGCAGTGCTTTGGGACATGCTTCGCTCGGAATGACAATGGCTAGTTGTGTTCGGGCTATTTTCTTCGCCGAAGCAACACAACGACCGATCTCGGTGCCACCAGGTAACTTGCAACTCGTAAAGCCTCGCTCCCATCGGAGAAATCGTTAGGACTCGGCAAGCCAGTATCCACAATTCGCATCCACTCTTGTGCCGTTCCTTCTTGAACCTCGAACTGCAGCTTTTCCCAGTACGCATTGATCATCACGTAGACGTCATCGTCGTTTTGAGAAGCGCCGTGCAGGCAGAACGCCAAACCGCGCGACTCGTATGACAAGTCAGCCCTCTCGCCAGTTCCGTACCAGGCGATATCTTCGCGCCAGAACCGGCTGCGGCTCAGCGAAGGATGGCTCTTGCGAAACGCAATCATGTTCTTGAAGAAACGAAAGATGTCCTGATTGGTGCGCAGCTGGCTCCAGTCCAGCCATCCGGTGATGTTGTCCTGATTGTAGGGATTGTTGTTGCCAAACTGCGTGTTCAGGAACTCGTCCCCGGCTCGGAACATCGGGGTTCCGTTCGACAGCATGAGCAGGCAAAAGAAGTTCTTCACCTGTTTGCGGCGCAACGCCAGAACATCACTGGGCACTCCTGCATCGCCTTCATACCCGCAGTTCCAACTGTAGTTGTCGTTCATCCCGTCCTGATTATTTTGACCATTCGCCCAGTTGTGCTTCTGGTTGTAAGAGACGAGATCGTACAGAGTGAATCCGTCATGCGAAGTTACATAGTTCACGCTCTGGTAGGCGTGATAAGCTTCGGCTCGGTCATCGGGAAAAAGATCGTCGCTTCCGTAGATACGCCGCATCAGGTCAGGAACCATTCCCGGATCGCCTTTGACAAAACGTCGCACTTCGTCGCGGAACTTTCCATTCCACTGGAGCCAAGTGATGCCAGGAAACCCGGGGCCAAGTTGATAAGTGCCCGTGTCCCAGGGCTCCGCGATCAACCGCAGCTTGCTCAGTTCCGGATCGCCAGCAATATCAGCGAAGATGGGAGCGTGTCCCCAGTTGATGGATCCATCTCCATTGCGGCTGAACACCGATGCCAGATCGAACCGGAATCCGTCGATATGCATGTCGTGCTTCCAGCAACGCAAGCTGTCCATCACCATCTTGCGCACGTGCCCCCGGCTGAAATTCAGGGTGTTGCCGGTGCCCGAGTAATTTGCGTAAGGATTTGCCGGGTCGGACGACATCATGTAGTAGCTGGCGCTGTCGAAGCCCTTGAAACTGTAGATGGGACCTCGATGATCGCCTTCGCAGGTGTGGTTGTACACAACGTCAAGCACCACGGCGATGTTGGCCTCATGAAATGCCTTCACCATGGTTTTGAATTCAGAATGTTGTCCGCCAATGTCGTGATCGCTTGCGTATTGCGCGTGGGGAGCGAAAAAGTTCAAGGGCATGTAACCCCAATAGTCGCGCTCCTGCGGATCACGCTGGAAAATCGGCATCAGCTCAACCACTGTGATCCCGAGATCTTTCAGATAAGGAATCTTTTCAACCAGGCCAGCATATGTGCCGGCGCGAGATGCCTCCACACCTGAGTTGGCGTTCTTTGTGAAACCTTCCACGTGAAGCTCGTAAATGATTGCATCCGACTCGGGGTGCGGCGACCGGTCCCCGGCCCACTCGAATATTGGACGATTGGCAGTTACCACACCCAAGGGTGCGCGGCCTGCATTCGATCCTTCTCGCATTGCCAACTGACGGTCGAAATTCGGGGGGAAAAACACACCCTTGGCGTAAGGATCGAGCAGAATTTTTTGCGGATCAAAGCTGTGGATGTAGTAAGCAGACTCCCCCGAGACCGAGTAACCATAATAGCGCGCATCAGCGATTTTGTTGATCGGTATCCGGCAATGCCAAATTCGACCAGACTTGTTGCGCAAGAAATCGAGACGGTAGGCCAGCAGAGGGTTTACCAAATCGGTGGCGGCGTAGAGCAATAGTGTGACACTTTCGGCATGCTCCGCATGGACTGCGAAGTTGAATGCCTGCTCCTGTTCAATCCAGGCAACACCAAGCGGCAGCGGACTGCCTTCGACCTGCTCCCATGTCGGACGCATTGAGGGGTAAGACGCGGTGGTGCCGGTTTCGTGGGGCAAGTCCTCTGCAGCAAACATTGCTTGATTTGAATCGCTCATTCTGCCTCGCTCGCTGAGATTCTAGTCTTTCGGATCGCCGAACGCCGCACGATCCGCAAAGATCATCGCCCGAAAGGTAGTCGGCACGATGAAACTCTTCTTCCGCCACTGGCGCATGAGGCCCGCCTGGGTTCGAGAAGATCGCCAACGCCGTCTTTGTACCGCCAATGTCTCCTGCAATCAGCATGGCTAATGCTGCGCGATGCCGACACCGCAATGTACCGAGCGAAAGCGGTGGGCCGGGGCGGAAGCGTCCTGTTTGACGAAAGCATGCATCTGCTCGCGGTCGAGCGTCTGCACAAGGAGTCCGAGATGCGACTGGCGCTCGAACGGGGAGAGTATTTCCTCTGCTACCAACCAATCGTGTCTCTCCCACGAAGACCGAGGCAAGAATAATCACAGCCGTGCCAGAGAAAAAAAGATTGTCCGCGCGGCGGTCGCCGTGGTGGCCGATGACCGCGGTTGCCATAAACCCTCCTGCACGCCTCGAATTCCTGATCGAGTCCTAGCGAGAGGCCAACGTCATGACCGCCTCTACAATCGGCGTGACCTGACCGCCAACGTAGATTCCATCGGCAGCTTGCTTTCCCTGAAGCTCTACATGCAACAAACTGCGGCGGCCCATTTTTGTTCCTTGTTCGCTTACGAAGCGGGTGCCGGCAGAGTTCGAGATCAGATTGTGACGCATCATCAGAACTGCCAATGGCCCCATGCAACTTCCCAACGCCGGATCTTCTGGAATTCCGTACTCGGGCGCAAACATCCGCGAATAGGCCCCATCGGGCGTAGGCGTGAACAGGTAGACACAGAAGGGTTCGTTCTCCGCGCCTCTTAGAGTCTTCACGCCCGCCAAGTCAAGCCATGCCCGATCGACCGCCGCTTTATTTTTGGCGGCGACAACCACCGTGGGATTGCCAGCGCTCAGTAATTGCGGCTGCATTGGAAACAGGTCCTGTGGTTCCAGCCCAAGCACTCTCGCGCAGAGAGAGGCGTCGTAGCATTTACCTTCCTGAATCGGAGGCATGCGCAACCAAATCAGCGGGCGCTGCCCTTCTTCAATTCGTAGCGGGACCGGGCCGACCTGCTCTTCCAACATGAACGCGCTCAGGTTGCGCGCGACAAGCTTTTCCTGCAATAGGACAAACGCGGCGCCAACCGTGGGATGGCCGGCAAATGCCATCTCCTTGGCCGGGGTAAATATGCGCACCCGCGCCACGCAATCTTTGCGGGTTGCGGGAAGCACGAAAACGGTTTCGGCCAGGTTGAGTTCTCGGGCGATTTTCTGCATGGTAGTTTCGCCGATGGCCGATGAATCTGGAAACACGGCGAGCGGATTTCCCGCCAACGACTCCGTGGTGAAGACGTCAACGACTGCGTACCGGTAAGAGTTGGTCTGCGCCATTATTCGTCGATCTCCGCGATCAGGTCGATTTCCACACACGATCCAAACGGTACCTGAGCCACACCGAAGGCGCTGCGAGCATGCATTCCCGCATCGCCAAATACCTCTGCAAACAGCTCCGCGGCGCCGTTGGCCACCAGGTGCTGCTCGGTAAATGTCGGAGTGCTATTCACGAGCACCATGAGTTTCACAATGCGTCTGATCCGGTTCAGGTCGCCCACCGCGGGTTGCAGTGTGCCCATCAGATCGATCGCCACGCCACGCGCGGCCGACTTTCCTTGCTCGGTGGTGAGATTTGCGCCCAACTTCCCGACCCATGGCCGGCCGTCGATTTTGGCAATATGGCCAGACGAGAACAGCAGCTTGCCGACGCGTACGAACGGCAGGAAAGCCGCCGCCGGCGGCGTCAGGTCCGGCAGCGTGATATGGAGAGCATCGAGTTTTTCGTATACGGACACTTCTTTCTCCTCACATCTGAATTGGTGCTGGCATCAGCCAAACCCCGGATTCGTTCAATCATTCAGCTGATATCCCGGCAATGAACATTGATACTTAGCTAACTGACGAATTATAATGGCACAAATTCACCCGCTTGTAAAGCAGAAACCGATGAACGTCCAATGGATCGTCGTCTTCGGCCAATGTTTGGGGGGGGGTGAATCCGTAATTGGCTGGGTAGTAAACAGGCGCAAATCCGGTTGACCTCACACTTTATCTTTGTTGTACTTAAAGATGTTTATCGACGGTGAAGGAGTTCACCGAAACCGCTGCCCCATTCCTTCAAGCCGGGTGTAGCTGATGACTCCTGACAAGCGGATGAATCCTTGTCGCGGAGTTATGCCCCGGCAACCAATCCGCAAAACCGCGAACGGAATTCATGATGCCGGATTTCATTTTCGATCGTGAGGAGGAATGCCAGCGAATTGACCAGTTCCTGGCGAAGAGACGCCCCTTTCTCATCTACGGACCATCGGGGGTTGGCAAAACACTTCTGCTCCGTAATGTGCTGCCCCGGTTTCGGTCTGTTCTCTATTGCGAAGACTCGGCGACGACCAATGTGGTGTTTCGCAGTCTCGCCCGTAGTCTGCTGCGATTGCAGAGTCCGCGCGCCGCCAAAGCCTTTCGCAACCAGGATGCGATTACGAGAAAGTCCGCAGTTTCGTTGAAAGGGATTGTGATGGATTCGCTGAAAGAAGGCGAGTACTCGATTGTGCTCGATCATCTCAAGCGACCCTCGTACTCGCTTGCATCGGCGGTTCGCGAAGTCATGGGATGGGGCTCGACTCCGGTGAGCGCGGTGGCGTGCTCCAGTCACATGGAGGACACGGGTTTTCTCCAGCCGATTTACGGCGACCGTTCGCAGAAGTGTGAAATCCGCAATTTTGACGACTCAACCGCCGAGCAATTTGCTCGTGAGCGCATCAAGCGCTCTAGCCTGTCAGGCTCGAACATCAGCGAATTCCTCGACAAAGTTCTGGAATTCAGTGGAGGGAATCCTGGAGCGATCATCACATTGGTCGATATGGCAACTTGTCCAAAGTACCGCTCCGGGGAGCACATCAAGATCTCGCCGCTATACATCGACTTTCGCATGAACGGGGGAGTTGCAAGGTGACGAGCGGGCCCAATTCTCTCAATTCGAATCACGAGCGGCGCCTGGGCGTGACCTGCCGCCACATTGACAAGTTGCTGGCGGAGATGGAAACTGCCCTCAGTGTCTCGGCGTCCAAGCTAGCCTTTCCGCAATATGCTCCTGATCTGAGTCCAGCCCAGCGGCGTGTGATCGAAGACTACATCGGCCGCATTCGCGCCCAGTTGGTTCGGGTCCTCGATGGTCAGGGCATTGAGCGCCCGCCCGCCGATATTCCTGTTTCACGTTCGCTACATTCATATCTCACTTTCGTGGACATTGCCACCGAAGAACTAAAGCCTGAATACATGCGCGGCTACGGGGAAGTCCCCCCTGCGGCTGCGGTTGAACTGAATGGTATTGCTGGAGAACTCCAGGGTTTGGTAAGACAGCTCGATCAGTATCTAGTGCGTGGGTCCAGGGAAAACCTGCAAGAACGGTTGGAAAGGCTAGAACAAACCGGAGACGAGATCCCGGCTCTCAAGAAGCTGGAGTCGGTCATCAGCGAGCGCGGACTGGTGGAATTCCGCTCCACCTTGTCGATGATTCTGGATCGCTTGGAGGACAACAGTTTCGAAATCGCCATCTTTGGACGTGTCAGTTCGGGCAAATCGTCTCTGTTGAATGCGATGCTCGGGATGGATGTACTTCCGGTGGGAGTCACTCCGATCACTGCGGTTCCGACGCGCTTGTTGTACGGCGAAACTCCGGCGGTCCATGTCTGGTTTGCCAATCGGACGCCTGAACGGTTCGACATTGCGCAGTTGCCGGAGTTCGTGGCGGAGCAGCTGAATCGTGGGAACGAAAAGCATGTCACCAGAATCGTAGCTCAGCTCCCGTCGCCTCGCCTTCGCGAGGGCATCGCATTCGTCGATACTCCTGGGTTGGGATCTTTGGCAACTCGTGGAGCCGTCGAAACACTCGCTTATTTACCACGTTGCGACCTAGGAGTTGTTCTCATCGATGCCGCATCGACTCTGACTCCTCACGATCTTCAAACCATTCAGATTCTCTATGACGCGGCAATTCCGGCCATGGTCTTGTTGAGCAAGGCGGACCTCTTGACGCTCGAAGATCGCTCGCGGGTTATCGGATACGTGAAGGATCACATTAAAGAAGAGTTGAATCTTGATCTGGCGGTGCGCGCCGTAAGCGTGATGGCTGACGGCAAAGACCTCGTGGCTCAGTGGTTCGAAGAAGACATCGCTCCCTTGTACAGTCAGCGCCAGGAACTGAAAGTGCGCTCCATCCGGCGCAAGCTGGGAGCGCTCCGCCAGTCCGTTGAGATGGCCTTGCGGACTCGCTTGCGGCGCAAGGATCAGATCTCCCCGAAGAAAGTGGAGCAACTGCGTGTCGTCGAAGCGGAATTGCGTCAGGCCAGCGGCCGCCTTGAGGAGATGAAGAAGATAGCGCGAGGCGTGGCGAACGACCTGGAGTATTCAAGTACGCGGACATTGCGCTTTGCCGCGGCTACTCTGGTCGAGTCATGGTCCAAGCAAGGCGCCGGAGACGAGGCAGTTGAAGGTATCATGCGCAATGCCGTGACATGGACGGTTCAGGAACAAACCGAATCTCTCCGACGGCGCATGGACGCTATGGCGCACAAACTCCATGAAACTCTTCGCGCCACCGCCAAGGTGCTTAAGGTCGAGGACGTCCCGGGAGAACAGGAGTTCGCCGGCGTCTTGCGAGAAATGCCGTCATTTGACCCAGGCCAACTCAACATTGACTTGAGACGGCCCTTCCTGTTCAGCATGCTCGGTGGAAACATTTCGAGATCGATCGTAACCAAGCGCCTGGCGGGTATGATCGGAGGCCAACTGGCAAAATCCTTATCCGCCTACCACGCTTTGCTGTATGACTGGTCGGAGAGAACGTTAGGTCAGATTCAACGCAGATTCGACGCTTATGCCCACGGCTATCGCGCTCAGGTAGAGAGGTTGGTCGGCGATCATCTCTCATCGGCCGAACAAGAAAGCACCATTCGTCGTGATCTGGAAGGCTTGGAAGGCGTCCGATCTGAGCCGACTGCGGCTTCCCGAGTGGGCGGTAAGTCTGGTCAAACGTTGTGAACAGGAAAGGAACGATGCGACTTGCTGAAAAGATTAGGAGTCTGATCCCCGCGCTGGACGAAATGGTGGACGAAGGACTGATCGCGATGTCCGAGGTGGAAGTAATCCGCAATGTGCACCAGGAAGGGGTGCGCTCTCCGGCTTCGTAGCCAAGTACAAAATGGAACAAGAGCGTTAACAGATGAGCCATGAAGACAGATTCGAAGGAAGACTCGGTGCTTGAGAAGCCCGCTTCCCCGCGTTTGGTGTCCGTCGCGCGCGAGAATCGGCATGCCGCCCCTGAGAATTCTCACGGAGAATCAGCACTCTTGCGGCTGGCGGAGTTGGCTGAGGACTTTGACGCCGAGCAAGTCGCTGCCGATGCGCGGTCCGTGGCGGAACGGGTATCGGAGGGACGCTTCTACGTTGCTTGTATCGGTCAGTTCAAGCGCGGCAAATCCTCTGTCCTGAATGCGCTGGTAGGCGACAGCGTACTGCCCACTGGAGTTGTGCCGGTTACCACCGTACCCACGATCGTCCGCTACGGAAGTCATGCCGCCGCTCGCGTGCGCTTTGAAGCCGCTGGCGGCTGGACAGATATTCCGGTTAAGACCGTCGATGAGTATGTCTCCGAAGAGAAAAACCCCGAGAACGCGAAGCATGTCGCGGCATTGGAAATCTTTGTACCTAGTCCGCTGCTTGCAACCGGCATGTGCTTCGTGGACACACCAGGATTGGGATCGGTGTTCACCGGCAACACGGCAGCAACGCAGGCTTTCATACCTCATATTGATGCGGCACTGGTCGTGATCGGGGCGGATCCTCCGCTGGCGGGAGAAGAGCTTGTACTGGTCGAGGCAGTCGCGCGGCACGTTCGGGATCTTATTATCACGGTAAACAAGGCGGATCGGACCACAGACGCAGAACGAGCCGAAGCGGTGGCCTTCGCGCGACAGCAACTCGAAAAGCGACTCCCCCAACATTCTGTCGGACCTTTGTTTGAGGTCAGCGCCGCGGAACAGCTCGAACATCGGGGAACAGGTCGGGACTGGGAGAAGCTGGTCGCTTCTCTGAACCATTTGATCGAAGGATCGGGCCGTCGTTTGATCCAGGCAGCCTGCGAACGTGGGCTAGAGCGGATCAGCGAGCAGCTTCTCGTGATCATCTCGGAAGAGCGCGAGGCACTTCAACGGCCGATCGAAGAGTCGGAGACCCGCATCGCCGCGATGAAACAGACCATTGGCGATGCAGAGCGTTCGATGAGGGAGCTCGGGTATCTTTTCATGGCTGAACAACAGCATATTTCAGACATGTTCGTCGATCGTCATAAGACATTCCTCGCACGCGTGTTGCCGGAGGCGCAGAAGGAATTCGACGTTTCGCTGCAATCGATATCTGGCTGGCTGGGCCCATCGTATCGCCGGCGCACTTTCCACGAGGCGCAAGAACTGGCCCGCCGTTATGTCGTGCCATGGTTGAAGCCCGAGCAGGAAAAAGCAGAGAATGAATACCGGCGTGTTGCGTTGCGGTTCGTAGAAATGGCAAACGAGTTTCTAAAGAAACTTGCGAATGCCGGCATTCCAGAATTGGCGCGGATGCCCCATGCTCTCGATCCGGAAAGCGGATTTCGCGTACGCTCTGAATTCACCTTTTACGAATACAGGGATGTCGCGGACCCTGCCTCACCGTTGCGCTGGCTGGCCGACCTGCTTCTTGGACTGGTAGGCACCCGCTGGATAATCACGAACGAGGCCCGAGAGTTTCTCACCAGGCTTCTCGAAACCAACAGCACTCGCGTGCAAAGCGACGTTCTCAACCGGGTTCAGGAAAGCCGTGGGCGCTTGGAAGTGGAGATTCGGAAGCTGCTTCATGAGGTAAGCCGCGTTGCAGAACAGGCCCTGGTCCGCGCCCGGAAAGTAAAAGAGGATGGCGAGCCTGCGGTTCAGGCGGAATTAAATCGCTTGGATGGGCTGGAACACGAAGTGATGGCGCTCCGTGAATTCACACGGCTAAATGCCGCCGGGATGGTGGCGTCCGGCGATAAAATGTCGGCGCGACAGAGTCGTCAGGTGATCGAGTTAGAATGCCCGGAGTCAGGTGATGATGATGACGGGACTTGAATTTGCTCTCAACCCCACCCTTGGGTTCTCCCAGTCTGTACTGATCCAAATTCCGTCTGCTACAATTCAAACAGAGCATGGACAGATGCTCGGCGTCGCAATAGCCTGCTGACGGTTTTTGGCAGTTTTTCATACTGTCCATTTACTGTCCATTTCGTACCGGAAACTGCTTATATTCGGTGGAACGGATTGAAGCAGGCGAAACGGTTGACAGCAAGAATAGCCAGTAAACATGCGGGTTTGGCCCTAACCGTATGAAAAGTAAGTGGGGACGTAGTTCAGTTGGTTAGAACGCTGCCCTGTCACGGCAGAGGCCGCGGGTTCGAGTCCCGTCGTCCCCGCCAATTCTTTCAAGCACTTGCAAGGAATTGGCAATTTCGGTCATGGTCCAATTTGGTCCAGTTAGGCCAGTGCTTCTCCCTTGTTGAGTACCATCCGAACAAGTTTGCTTTGTGCTAGCCTCTTGTTCGGCATACCCGCCTGAGCGTAAAGATCCAGCGTGATGCGACTGTTCGCATGACGTAGGAGCTCCTGCACCACCTTCACTTCCTCGTTGTTCTGAGTCAGCAGAGTTGTGTACGTGTGGCGGAAGGTGTCGAACCCGACCCGCTTCTGGATCTTCGCCGCCTTCACTGCCGGTCGTCCGTATCGTCGCCAGAGCGTTTCTGGCCAGAGCGGCTGTTTGCCTTTCATCGTCGGCGAGGCAAACACCCAGTCTGTTTCGCGATTGTAAGGACCAACCAGCCTCAGCTTGAGCAGAGACTCGGCCAAAGCAGCGTCGAGCGGTACATCCTTTGCGGAAGCTTCCGTCTTCGGAGCACCCTGGACCATCTTTGATGGATTGTGTCGCCAGGATCATCGCGGCTTCGTGCTTGCGCCAGGTCTTCTGCGCCTGCACCACATAATTGCGAATCGTCTCGTTCTTGATGAAGAGCCACGCTTCGTCGAGCAAGAAGATCTTGAAGGTGTTGAGGTTCTTCGGGTCAGTGATCTCATTCGACGCGCGATGCAAAACGTAAAACAAAAGAGGCTCAAGAACTTCCGGCGCATCATTCCAACCGTGGAAATTGAACGTCTGAAAGCTTTTGAACGAAAGCGTGTCCTCGGCGTTGTCGAAGAGGAAGCCGTACTGTCCACCGCGGGTCCAGCGGTGGAGGCGTTCTTTCAACTCACCAATGATGTTTCCAAAGTTCGAGACTGTGCGCTGGTTCGGCTCTAGGACGTAGATGCGCTCGATCGCGTCCCACAGGCGGCGTTCTTCCTTGAAGTCCAGCCGGTAACGCTGCTCGTTGCCCTCAATGAGTACGCGGAAGAAGCTGAAGAGAAACTGCAGGTTCTCTTTGGTTTGAGGCAGTGAGAAGGGGTTGATGGTGAAGTCCCGCGCTTCCTGACCCACATTGAGATACGAGCCCTCGAATATCGTCGTAAGCGACTGGAAGCTGCCGCCGATATCGAAGATGAATGTCAGCGGCTCGTACTTCTGCGCGTTCTGCAGCAGAAAATTGCAGAAATACGACTTGCCACTGCCTGTCATACCGAGAATCAGCGTATGAGCAACGTCGCGGGTATGCAGGTTGAGGAAGTAAGGCGTGCTGTTGTCTGTTTCGAGCACCGCCCAGTACTCCGTGCCGAGATGCTCGTTCGTCTTCTCGCCGGGAAGGATCGTAAACAGAAAAGACAGGTCAGCGTAGTTCGTGTTCAGCATGTACAGCTGGCGGAGGTTCAGCGCATAGTTGCCCGGTACAGTAGCGAAATAGGCATTCAGCTGGTTGTAGGTTTCCGCAAACAGATTGCCGTCCGCGTTGGTGAAGACGCCAGTAAACTCGGCCACAAGCTGATCGAGTTCCGCTCGTGACCGGCCATACAGCACAATCGTGAGCGAGAAATCGCCAAGCGATTGACCGTCACCGAGAGCTCGCAGGCAATCGCCAAGATTCTCAATGTCGGCCTGCTTGGACTCATCCACCAGCACATCGCGTGGGTTCGTCTTCGTGGCGTCGTTGCCCATCTGCGAGACAAATCCTGTTTTGGACATATTGAAGTGGCGGCGTCGCTTGTTCACTTCTTTGCGGGCCTTGTCCGCCGGGAGTGGCGTCCACTCCGTAACGACATAGAAGTTGGCTGGAATCTTCAGCAATGCGTCCAGCACCAGGGGCTTTGTTTCGGTGATGGCCTCTTTCATCGTCAGGACACGGACGATGTGCTCGCCTACCCGCAGATGATCGCGTTCTGCTTCGATGTCGGAATTGACGACCTGATAGTCGAGAAACTGCGTTGACTGCGGCTTGCCGGCAACACGCCAGTCGTCATAATTCAGCAAGCGGCGGAAAAACGTGAATTGCCCCTGCCGATTCAAGATCTCGACTTGCATGAAATCCGTAAGCTGCCGAGCGAATGCCTGCACGTGCTGGTCGAGTCGTTGAAGATCGCGCTCGATATGCGTCCGCAACAACTTCTTCATGCTGTCGTTGGTGAATTGCGATTTGAGTTCGGCGATCGCGCCCTCTGGATCGCGTAACAGGCGAGCTAGTGCCGTGCCGACGCCGGTCTTCGACCGGGCGCCTTCGAGCAGGATGCAGTAGAAGATTTCAACTTGATAGAGATGGTCCCGCTTCGCTTCAAAGAACTTCCGTCGCTGGTCAGTGGCGGCCTGGACAATGGGATCATCATATGTTGCGAACGGTATGTCCGGGCGATTGGATTTGAAGAGGTATTGGTAAACATGGAAGCCTGGGCCAAAGGCTTTCAGCGCGGCCTCCAACCGCTTGACCGCATACTCCTGCTGCGAGCGGTCAAGACTTTCGTAGTCCACGCCGGGAATGCTGAGAATCATGCCGACATCACCGCTCTTGGTAAGGAAGGCCGTCTCGTTCCAGAAGCCATAGAGGTTGATGTGGTCGTTGAGAGCCGCACTCTCTTTCCAGGGCTTGATGACTTTATCGAGGCGCAGCATCACACTACCTCCACGCGGGGAACTTGGTGCTTCGCGGCGTCATAACGTAGCTTGTACCGTTCGGACTTGGCCAGGATGCGGAGGAATGCTGGATCGCTGTTCGTTACCCAATGGCCGAAGGCAAAGCCGCCAATGAAGACGGCGATACCTGCGAGGATGGAATTGAAGAGGTTGAAGGCGCCCACGGCGCTCACACAAACGAAGTAGAAGAGCGTCCGTTCCACTGCCAAGTAAGTGAGTGGCTTGTGCAGGCTCTTAAAGACTCGGTTCGTGCGACGCTGCTGCTGTGGTTTGTCTGGCATAGCTTCCTCGTCTAGGCGCGGGTGAGGTTGGCTGGGAAAGGCGCTATACGCCCCAGAGCCAACTCAAGACATTCACTGCCATAACGGCAATGCCCGTTCCGGCGGCAACACCAGCGAGCGCCTTTTTTGCGCCGGGTTCGCCGTGCGCGAATCCGTAGCCTCCGATCACAATTGCGACCAGACTCGCAACTTTCGCGATAGTTCCAGTAAAGAGGCCTTGGATGGCATTAAAGCCGGTGTCGAAGGGACTTCCTTGAGCATGAGCTGCGAGGGGAGCCAAGACGAGAAGTGAGAGCACCAACAGCGCCGACTTTGCGAGCCTCGAAGAGGCCGCTAACCGAATGGGGGAGGGAAGTTTGATTCGAGCCAAATGCGCCATGAGAACCTCCAGCAGTGACAGTTCAGAGCCGCTGCTTTCGGTTCACCGTAGCGCTGGGGGAAGGTGCTGTCCAATGACTTTTCGTCGGCACGTTATTCCGTACGCTCATGAGACCGGAATCTAGGGTGCATCGGCTTCTATCGCCCATGCCTCTTGAAGGGGAATTGAAGGGCACTTTCTCGCAAATGGCCAACTCTGAAGCGCGAGCATTGTTGCTGACCACTGGGGTGCTTTCACCCGTGCAAATAGCTAATCTCGCTATTTTCGATTATCATAGATTGTGAAAATAGCGCGGAACGCTATTTTCGACCCAAACCCGGCCGTGGCTTTCTGCCAGTGCGGTTTCAATCATTTCCTTTTCCTGCCTAAGCAGTGCACCACTAAGGGCAGCTCTTGGGCTAGCGAGTTTGAGCGGCTCATGCTTGAGCCAGGTCTCGTCCACAGAAAAGGTATCTCCATCGCTCAGAATAACGGCCCGCTCAATTACATTTTGCAGCTCACGAACATTGCCCGGCCAAGGGTACGCTTGGAACAGTTCGAGAGTTTGTCTATCGATTGTTCTGAATTTCTTGCCAGACTTTTTTCCGAAGCGATCAATGAAGTACTCGACGAGCAAGGGAATATCGGGTGCGCGCTCGCGCAACGATGGCATCTCAATCGGCACGACATTCAGTCTGTATAAGAGGTCCTGTCGAAACTTGCCTTCGGCCACAAGCGCGTTCAAATCACGATGGGTGGCCGCCAGTACTCTTACGTCAACGGGAATTGGCTTGTTACCGCCGACACGTTCGATCTCACGTTCTTGCAGCACCCGTAACAGAGCGATTTGGGTTTCCGGGGGCAAGTCGCCTACTTCGTCCAGGAAAATCGTCCCGCCACTCGCCGATTCAAAACGCCCCAGGCGCCGTAGCGTCGCACCGGTAAAGGCGCCTTTCTCGTGACCGAAGAGCTCGGAAGCAATCAACGATGCGGGGATTGCGGCACAATTCACACCAATAAATGCCCGTTCCCCGCGGTTGGATCGCCTGTGGATGGCCCGCGCAACCAACTCCTTTCCTGTGCCGGTTTCGCCCAGAATCAGGACAGTTGAATCGGAACGTGCCACTTTGCCGACTTGGCGGAGCACTCTACGCAGCGCTTCGGAGGAGCCGACTATGTCCTCGAACATCGAGTCACGATCGATTTGCTCTCGCAACGCGAGGTTTTCGTTGCGCACCCTTTGTTCCGCCTGCTTGCGCTCCTCGATATCAGTCGCTGTCGCGAACCATCGCGCCACTCTGCCCTGTTCGTTAAGCAGCGGATTGTAGCGAAACAGAAACCAGCGATACTGGCCCTCTTTGCCGCGCATGCGCTTTTCGATCTCGAACGGCACTCCACTTGCCAAGCCAGTGCTTCGTTCGCTTCGTGTTCTTTCGAGATCGTCTGGATGAAGGTCCCTCTTATGTCGCTCGTCACTTCCCACTCCTTGCATCTCTTCAAGGGTATGTCCGTTGTAGTCGAGCAGCATCTGGTTCGCATGAAGTAGAGACCCCTCCGTGTCCAGGACCAGGACATGTTGAGGAAGGAAATCGATGAGTTGACGGAGTTCCCGCTCGTCCTGGCGGAGCTTCTCCTCCGCGCGCTTTTGCTCGATGGCAATTCCGGCAATACGGCTGGCATAGTCGATCAGTTGAATTTCGGAGGGGCCCGGCTCTCGAACTTCACGGTAAAACATACCGAACGTGCCGAGCACTCTGCCGTCGTGCGACATAATGGGCGATGACCAGGAGGCGCGCATTCCGGTTCGCACGATCAAATCCTTGAATTTCGAAAAATGCGGGTGAGAGAGCACGTCAGAGACGAAAACAGGCTGCCGCAGATAAGCGGCTGCGCCACACGACCCGACGTGAGGCCCAATACCCACGCCGTCGGTAGCGACTCGATACTCGTCAGGCATGTGTGGGGCGGCGGCGTATCGCAGGTGTTGACTGTCCTCGTCCAGGAGGAAAATCGAGCATACCGCTCCCTCTGTGTGAGCTTCGATCAGGAGGGCTACACTCCTCAGGACGTCCTTAAGGGGTGCGCCAATGAGAATCATCTTGAGCGCATCGAACACCGCCTCGCTGGACAAACCTCGCACGGGAAATGGGGAGGTTGGAAGCGCTTGCAGGTTGGGTGCTGCGTTGCCGTTTGCCATAAACCACCCGCCTGTTAGTTGCGATACCAGCAGTATCGCACAAACATCTGTCTGATATGCGACAGCGAACTTAGCCAGTAGTCAGCCCGTTAGCCACCACTGATCGCTGGCACAATCGAAACTTCTGACCCGGCAGGAATAGTCGTGGCAAGTCCACCGGTGTAAAGCACATTCTCGTTGGCCACAAAAATATTGACGTGCCGTCGAGTTTCACCCGTTTCCGTAAGAACTCTGTGACGCAGTCCTGGGTATACATCGAATAGGGCTTGCAAAACCTGGAGCAGATTGGCGCCCGCTTCCACCTCCACCCTCACGCCGCTGTGATTCCCTGTGAACTCACGAAGCGGACCCGGAATGTTGAACAAGACCTGCATCAGCCCGATTTCCCGCGCCTGACTTTTTTCGTACGCGCAGTCTTAAGCTTTTTCGAAACATTTGATTTCAACTTCGGTTTCGTTGTCGGCGCCCCATCCAGGTGGACGACGGCGGCCTTCACGCACAAGATCTGCGGTAATCGTTCGACAATTTTCTTCCAGCTCTTTCCTTCATCTCTCGATCCGTAGACCGTTCCGCTTCGCGTTCCAAAATAAATCCCAGCCGGATCAAGGGAATCTGACGACATGGCATCCCGTAATACCGTTTCGTATGCCCCTTTTTGCGGCAACCCCCGGTCGAGGGCGTCCCAGGAACCGCCCGCATTTCGGGTCCGGTAAACGCGCAAATGGCCATCTGGGGTGCAACGAAACTCATCCGATTCCACCGGCACGATGTACACACAGTCCGCATCGTGTGGGTGCATCAGCATCGCGAAACCGAAATCCGATGGCACCCCTCGCGCGATGTCTTGCCACGAATCACCCCGGTTATCGGAACGGTATAGCCCCCAGTGGTTTTGCAGGAACAATCGCTCGGGCCGAGATTCATGGAGCACAATCTTGTGCACGCACTGTCCGAACTCTGGATATTTTTCTGGCAGAAACATCACGCGTACTCCGTTGTTGCGCGCCTGCCACGTGGTCCCACCGTTGTCGGTGCGGTACACCCCTCCGGCCGATACCGCCACGTACATGCGGTCTTTGTTGCACGGATCCGGCAGAATTGTGTGCAGAGTCAAACCGCCATTGCTCGGCATCCAACGTGGTCGATGCGGATGATCGTACAGCCCACGGACCAATGACCATGATTCGCCCTCATTCCCCGATTCGAACAGGGCCGCGGGTTCCACCCCACAGTAGAGCTTCTCGGGTTCGTCGTTTCGGCCCAGGCAAATCTGCCAAATGTTCCTGAGTGAAGCTCCGGACTCGGCGGGAAACCTAATGCTTGCCTCCAGAGGATTGGTCCAAATCCTGCCAAAGTCATCGCTGGACCGCAGAAACGCACCCCACATCATGTTGTTTGCCGAAACCCACAAGCGGTGCCGACCGCTTCGTCCGTCATACGCCATCGCGTAGATTCCTTGGCCATGGAAATATGGCCCCGCGACGTCCCACTTCAAGCGATCCTGGGAAGAGCGTAGGAAAAACGCTCCCTTATTCGTGCCCACAAGCAACAGCACGTCTCCGTTCTTCACGATGAGATGTTCCATGCCCCGGAGTACGAGGGTTCGAGGCCCACGCGTTTCTTCCGGAGAGTGCCGGCGCTGTAGAACCGCGCCCTGAACGGACTCAAGTGCCTCACGGACTTCACTCGCGCGCTGGTAACGATCCGCGCGTTCCTTTATTAAGCAACGCTGGATCACCGCCGCCAGCCCGTAGGGAATTGTTGAAGGCAGCCTAGGAAGCGGTTCGCGCAGGATCGCCGAGGTCACCTCGAAGCCGGTGTTCCCGCGAAACGGTAGCTTTCCCGTTGCTAGTTCATAGAGGAGCACCCCCAGCGACCACAGATCGCTCAGGCGATCACCCTTTTGCCCGCGCAAAACCTCCGGTGCCATGTACGGAAGAGTTCCCACCAGCTTGTTTTCCACGGAGGTATAAGAAAGTGTAAGCTCATCGATTCTCTCCTGGTCGAGCCGCGCGGCTAGCCCGAAATCCAGCACCTTCACACGTCCCTCGGGCGTTACCATTACGTTCGAGCCCTTCAGGTCGCGATGCACAATTCCACGGTCGTGGGCGTGGGCCAATGCATCCGCGATTTGCGTGCCGTAGCGCGTCAGTATTTCTATTGAGAGGCCTGTGGCCGGGATTAAATCGCTGAGCAACCGCCCTTCAATCAGTTCCATTACCACGTAAAAGTCGTTGCCGATCTCTCCGACCTGGTGAATTGTGCAAATATTGGGATGACTTAATGATGACGCCGTCTGAGCTTCGCGAAGCAGATGGCCGGGGCTAACCTTGTCGACTGCTCGGTGGGCAAGCAGCTTCAGTGCCACTTCGCGCCCCAGTTTCGTGTCGGTGGCGCGGTACACCTCCCCCATGCCACCAGCCCCTAACAGCGACTGGATCTCGTAGATGTCGAGTTTTGTCCCTCGGGCGAGTGGCATGAGTGGCAGTAATTATATTGTGGCACCGTTTTGCGTGGCATTTCAGGATTCGGCCGCGGATGATGCGTTTACCCGGACAAGTGAGGTCTCCACGAGCACCCAGAATGGGCTTCTGAGAAGGTCGGTGATAGAACAGATAGCGGAGTCCTCGTAGGGACCTTAGGCCGCTGACGGGCAAGTGGGAATTTATCGGTTCCTAGCGACGGCGCGGTTTGACAGCCCGACTCGACAGGGAAGAGCACAGTTAGGTAGCAGTGCAGATTTTCGGATGGGCCGGCTTCGAGGGCATTCATCTTCATGACTGCCGTGTTCTTTGTGAAAACATCCTTCTGCTCGACGGTGACACGATTCGGTAGCGAAGAATCATCAAGAACGCCGCTGGAGTGAAGCATCGCTCGTGACTCTCGCCGATTAAATGCGTCATCGGCGAATCGGAGCGCGACCAATAATTATGGTCCATTAACAGTCCACGAACTGTTTCCGAGGGTCATTAAAACGTTTCTGTAGCGCCATCCGTGCCGCGTGTTTTCAGTTAGTTACGGTTGAAGCTGTCACGGCAGAGGCCGCGGGTTCGAGTCCCGTCGTCCCCGCCAATTCTTTCAAGCACTTAGGCGGATTTCATTGAAACCATCGAGGGCGCAAAAAGGGCACGTTTCGCGCCCTTTTTGTGCCCATTTTCGGCGACCCACAGTTTCTTATCCAGCAACGAGTGGCGCTCGATCCTTACCGGAGGAAAAGACCAGCGATATCACCGCCGCCTGCGCTGCATGTTTCGCGGGCGTTACTGCCTGCGTGTAAACATCCAGCGTAGAGCGGAACGATGAATGCCGCAGTAGTTCCTGCATTACCTTGAACTCAGTCCCCACACTTCGCAGCAGAGTCGAGTAGGTGTGCCGGAACGTATGCCATCCGAACCGCTTCTGAATTCCGACTCGTCGCGCTACGGGACGAATGTATTTGCGCAAGATCGCCTGGCCCCAGTATGGTCTTCGGCCTCGGTAACGCTTGCTTGCGAAAACCCAGTCCTCGGGCTTGACGTAGGTACAACGTTTTCTCCACTGCACCAGAGCGTCCCCGAGAGTCCGATGCATCGGCACGGGCTTTTGCGACGATTCGGTCTTGCACGGTCCCACCACTCCGTACACGATGGAACGTGTGACGCTCATCGTGCCTCCCTCGAAGTCGATGTCGCCCCACTTTAAGCCGAATATCTCACTCTGCCGCAATCCGGTGCATGCGGCAAGAAGGACTAATGTGCGTTCTCGAAGTGCCAGACCGTCGATCAGCGCCTTGATTTCGGCGGGCAGTAGAATGGCGGGTGGTGTTCGGCGTTTGGCGCTCTGACGAACGAGGTAGATTGGATTGCGGTCAAAAAACTCATATCGGCAGGCGTGATTGAAGAGAACGGACATCAGGTTTCGGATTTTGGCACAACTGCTTCTTGCTAATGACAATCCGCGAAGCCAGGACTCGACTTGTATCGTTCTAACCTCGGCAAGTCCGTATTTCTGCGAATGAGGACGAATCCAGCGAGTCAAGTACGCCTTATAGATTTTTTTCGTGGCGTGACTCCGCCAAGCGTTTTCCTTTGCGAGTTCGCGTTGCTCGAAGTGATCACAGAGTTGAGCAACGGTCAGTGCGCCGGAATTCGTTGGTCGGCCATCGGCGTTGAGTTCTGAGACCAACCCCACTACAGAGCGCCGCGCAGCGTCTTCATTAGGGTATTGCTCGACTGTGCCGACAATTTTCTTGTGGTAAAAACGCTTGCCGTCAAGCCTGGTCTCAGACCAGCGAAACTGCCAGACATCAGGGGTTTCTTTGCGACTGTTTCGTTGCATACATCCGCGTTGCATCCTATCCTCGTGCGCCGCCGTTGGGGCGTAGAAGAATGTTCAGGCAGGAGGCGAATGGCAGGGGAGGGGGGGTGAAATCGGTCGAGTGACTTGCTTTGCGGCGGCAATGCTCCCTTTGGAACGTTATGTCTCAGAAGCCGGTTTCTGGACCGCGTCACATTTGCGCCCGGGCTGGCGATTACTCGAAAGAGGGCTGCCCCCACACCTCAACGGCTGCGGTGTTAGAAAACCTGCCCAGAATTGCTCCGTGCAAACCCCGTAAAGATTGGCCTTCTTGATCTCCGCATATTGCGGTTAGGAATATGAGCCATGAAAGTTGGGACCATTGATGGGCTGCACGGTCGAAAAGCAGATCGCAGACCAGTGACTATTTTCTACTGCGTTCCCAAACTAAGTATCAGAGCAAACACACGGTTGACAGATTGAATCCGCAGCCAAGCCGACTTCGCCTAGAGTTGCTCCAGCCCTGACTCCCGGTCTTGCCGTCTTCCGATCCACTCGCGGATATAGGCGGGACAATTGCGGAGCTGTGTACCGTTGGCTTCGCACTCCGCCAAAAACGTGACTGCGTCTTGATCCACGAGCCTCACTTCTTTCAGATCGAGCACGACGTTCTCGTCTGCGCCCTCCGAAGCAATTACTTCTTGCAGTTCGTTCAGTTGTTCACTTTCAAGTTGGCCGCTTACTCGTAGAATCACCAACTCGTCATTTGCCATTCGCTGGACTTTCCACATGTGATCCCTCGGGCTTTCTTGATTCCTTGCTCTTGGTTTGTTGAAGCAGGCTGGCACGTAATCATTCAAATCGCGTGCCAAGTCCAGTGCACTAAAAAGAGGGCCCGCTCTAAAACGCGGGCCCTCTAGGTTGAGGCAGTTACTGTGCCGTCAGAACCACCGGAACGCTCACCGTAAAGTTTTCAGCAGCTGCGTTGACTAGAATCGTCTGCTGGCCTGTCGGCTGATTCTTCGTACCCCCGCCGCAGCCCACCAGGCCTCCAATGGAAACCACGGCTAGCAGAGTGAGGCACAGGGAAGCGCCTATGACCCGCGCGTTCTTGCGAACCCGCCACAGCGAGAACATCGCGAGCGGGAAAAGCAGCATGCCCGCAGCGCTCGATGACCACGGCATTCCAGCCGCGTTGACCGCACTGGCCGAGATGGTCAGTGAGCTTATGGCTGTTCCGCCAGCAGTGATCGTCGTCTGGGTTGGACTGAAGTTACAGGTCATCCCGACCGGCAAGCCGGTGCAACTCAAATTCACTGTTCCCGCAAGCCCCGACTTCGAAACCATCTGCAGGCCAACCGGAGAAGAGGCTGAACCGTAAGAGACGTTGAGGTTGCGGGTTGAGAGAGCGAGCGTCATTTGCGGCGAGTTCGCGTAGACGTTCACCGTGGCAACCGCGGACTGCGATGCCGTGTACTTACCGTTTACGACATAGTATGCGGCAAGGGAGTGCGGTCCGAGGGTAAGTGCACTGGTCGAGAAGGTAGCAATGCCCTTGGAATTCACGGTCGCGGTTCCCAGTTGAACCGAGCCATCGTCGAACGTGACGGTTCCCGATGAAACCGGACCCGAGGAAGTAGTGACGGTCGCCTGCAGCGTCACGTTCTCTCCGAGCACCGAGGATGCCGGGGCAACCAAAGTGGTGGTGGTGGCGTTGGGATTCTGCTTGCCGCCAATTCCTCCGTTGGGGTTGTAACAGGTATAGACCTGGTCCTCGGGAAAGTTGTCGAATCCATTCACCGTTGTGTCCAAGAATACGTTGGCCATGGGGCCGCTCCGCGTGACGAACTCGTCAAACGGGATGTTAAGCTGGCTTCCGCCAAACATCGTACTGGCAACCTGGCTGTCGATGAAGGGGAAGGTTTGGTTGGTCTGCCCTGGATTCCGAGCGGACCCCGCAATGATGTAGTGGTCAACCGGATTCTGCCCCGTCAGATAGTTGGTGTTTGTCCATTGATTGGGAACGCCTGCGTAGGTTGGGACCGCCCTCTCCACATTCGGAGGAAGGTTAATTGTTCCGCCGGAACCATACCAGGCATACCAGCTGTTGCAAATACCGCCGCCGCCCTGGGATAGAGATCCAAAATCTGGAGGATTGATCGGCCGGCTTTTCCACCCAACCCACGAAGGGTAGTACTGAACCGAATAGTATGCCGGTAGCAACGCGATGTAGAAGTCGCGTTGCGAACCCTGGCCCAGCAACTGGACCGCGACATTCTCTGCCACCTGGTTGGGCGAGTAGAACTCAGGGTAGTTGGTGTTGGTGATGAGCGGCCCTAGCGCCGACAACTTACCCCAGTCGCCCAGAATGCTATCCAGTTCGGTATCGAAGCCGATGGTGATCTGCTGCTGCAGGGAGCTGTTCGCCAAGTCTCCGATCGTAGTGGTAAACGAATATTGCGGGCTGGGCAGTGGTGCCGGTCCGCCTCCTTGCGTGAGGCCGCCGGTGATGGAACTGGCGCCGCCGAAGATCGACCCGATAATCGAACCTCCTCGGGTGACGCTATCGACCAAGTCGGGTGGCACCAGGCCGTCCGTCGCAACGGTTACTCCAATGTTTATGACACCAGAAACCAGATTAAGGATATTTGAGACATTGGTGGTGACAGGAGCAGCTGGAGGCGGCTGCAATGAGCTGCCTTCGATCTCAGCGGCAGCTCCAATTAGAGCCAGTGCTGCGCTCCCGTTGCCAGTCGCCACCACGTCCTTCATGTTGGTGGATCCGGTCACCATGAATACCAGCACGTTGTCCAAATCAACGATCTCTGTGCTGAGCTGGGATGCTACGGCTTTGAGGTCCTGCTGCGTGAAGCAAGGCAGAACCGCGTTGTTTACCGGGTCAGTCCACGCGTAACAACTGCCTGGCTGGCCGGGAAACGTCAGATTGGCCGGGTCAAAGGTGTGATAGTCGAGCAGCGTGTTGAGCGACCCCGTAAAGTAATAATGTATGTCGTCAAGGAAATCTCCCTCGGCGCCCTTGATGTAGTACTGGGTGATGAGCTGATAGCTCGCGTACTGATAAGCGGAGACTTGTCCGGCAACGCTACTCGCGCCGGGGAGAAGGTTCCCGCTTAGCTCCGGCCACTCGACCGGCTGCTGGCTGGTAATCGTGTCGAGCGTGAAATCAGAGACTGCGCTCGAACCTGCGGTTTCCTGGGAGGCGCGGGTCGGCCAATACAGCCCCTTGAGATTTCGTTGCAGAATGCCGTGCAGAGTTCCGGTCTGTCCTTGCTGCGCGTACGCAGTTGTGGAGAGAGCCGAATTACCAGTCAAGGGATTGCCGCAACCCAGGCACGTCACGAAACTGTAGGCGCTCCCTGGCGCGTACAAGTTCAGGGTTGAAATTGGCACGCCGCCTAGCTTCTCAAGAGCACCGCCAAAGTTCTGATAGTAGGCATTCTGGCCTCCACTTGATCTGGTAGCGAGATCCCATGCGTCGCTCGCGTTGGCCGGTTTTCCCACCGAGACCAGAAACGCCAGTTGGTTCAAAGGCAGGTTGTTCAGGGCATTTGCTAACTGCGTATAAGCAGCCACCTGGGTCGCAGCATCGCTGGCCCCGGTCGGGTAGAAAGTGCCACAGGCCGGTACGTCCGTCTCCTGCTTTGCGCTGTTCGCAACCGCGCCACACTGGATGCTGAAGTTCAGATTGTCCCGCTGCAGCGTGAGCAGCCAATAGCCATTGGTCTGGTTGGCGGCGGAGAAAAAGACAACCTTGCCGGGATAGCTGAATTGGTTGTACTGGGAAAGTGTTCCCACCTTGTAGATGGTGACTGTACTTTGGTTATTGTTGGCCGGATCGTTCGGCGTGACTAAGTATTCGACAGCGAGAGAACTCTGGAAGTTATAGTGTCCGTATGGGTCCTCGACCATCATTCCCGTTGCGAACGGATCGACTGGCCCGCCGAGTTTTGTGTAGTAGTTTTCGTAGGCCGAGCCCGGCGCCGCGCCTCCGGCTCCGATCGCCATATATCCCTGCGGATACAGGGTCGGGAACG
Source organism: uncultured Acidobacteriota bacterium (assembly GCA_963762385.1). GTDB lineage: Bacteria > Acidobacteriota > Terriglobia > Terriglobales > Acidobacteriaceae > JABDBE01. Next base: position 1,331,910 of record CAVXKN010000006.1, read on the forward strand.
GAACAAACGGAGCATACCAGGAGCCCCCGATCGTCCTCGTGTCAAACGCCGCCGATACGTCGGCACTCTGGAGCCAGAGGGTGCCAACGATTACGACCTGGTCAGAGGTAAGCGTCTTGAGGTACGCGCTCAGGTTCGCGGCGTTCGCTTCGCATTGCGTCGCACCGGGCACCGGCAGAAGCGTGAAGCGATCCAGCACGATAACCAGGTAGATGCTACCCGAAGGGCATGCGCCGACACTCGAGTCGGGAAGCTGTTCATTGCCGATCTGTATCCAGGGCGCATTACCCTGCCATCCCCCAGCAGTTAGGGTGTTGAAGGTTACGGTCGGGGGTGTGAAGTTGGTGTCAGCGATGCCATCACCCGGTGCGCGGATCACCTGACCCCGTGATGTTCTATAGGATACCGGCCTCGAATGGACCTGACGATCTCCCGCGTTGAATCGCAAGCGCGAGCTTACGAGAGTGCCGTCGGATTGAGTGGTGATTGCATACAGTACATTTTTTCCCGAACGCAGGCCATCGGCTGGTGAGAGTATGGCGATTGCGCATACGCCTTCCGAACCGGTGCACTCGGACGCCCTGAACGCAGTGCTTACATCCGTTCCGTTCAGCATGGCCTTCAGCGAACTGAGCTGGGCCCCGGCGGGCAGCGTGAGTGAAATCGTTTTGCTGTCGGTGGTTCCCTCTGGGAGGCCTTGTGAAGATTCACGAATCCACAGGCCGTTGTTGGGCGGAGCGATGTGGCGTGCATTGGCGGCCGCCGTCGAAGCATTGGCCGTCGAGTTAGCGGTCGTTTCCGCTAAAGCAATCAACGATTGACAGGCGAGCAAGACGCCGGCCAGCACTGACAAGACTTTTGCGAGTTTCATGATTGCACCTCTTTAGTCCTTTCGCAGAATCGACCGGCTGCCTTTCAAGCAAGGCCGGGTTCGTTTTGAATTTTTGGAATGCTCCCAACCGAATCTCTGAAAATCAGTTGCGTTGCGCCCAACCTTGAAATTGCAGGAGAGTGGCCAATCGTAAGTGCAAGAAGGACAAGGAACTAAACGAGGCGGAGAATCTCGATGCCTTCGGGATTTCTCGAAACTTCGTGAAAGAAGCGAGGTGGCCTCTAGCAGGTCCGTCAGTCGCGTGAGTGATCGAGAATGGATACCTGTGACTTATGGGCAGGTCACCAAACGCAAGCTTCTATCGAGCCGAGTTGTCAATTCGTTCCGTGGTGGCACGAGCTTCAAAGTCGTCTCTTCTGGAATCTCGGGTAGTAGCTCGAGGCTCCTATCTGTCCCCATGTTCCGGTGCTAGAATTCGTTCAACTAAAAGGGGGCCAGACAGTGCAGGCCGAACCGCTACTCTCTCTTGCCGCTGCAGTCGCCGGCGAACGCGCTACTGACGGGGTCTTGAATTCTATCGTTCATGGGCTGGCAGCACAGCCTGCAGTGGCCCTCGCACGGATATGGCTGCTTGCGCCCGGTGACATATGCGACACCTGTTTTCGCAAAGCCGAATGCGACAATCAAGCCCAATGTCTTCATCTGGTCGCCAGCGCGGGTGCGCCACAAAACTCTGGGGGAGAGGATTGGTCGTATTTGCAGGGTCAATTCCGCCGGATTCCACTAGGCCATCGGAAAGTTGGCGAAATTGGCTCGACCGGCAGGTCGATCCTGATCCCGGATTCTGCAGCAGAGAGCCAGTGGATCGGCCGTAAGGAGTGGGCCGAGCGAGAGGGCATCCGCGCTTTTGCGGGGTACCCACTCGTTGCCCGCGGAGAGATTCTTGGAGTGTTGGCGGTATTCAGCCGGGAGACGCTTAGCGAGCAGGACTTCGCATGGCTGCGAATCTTCGCGGATCAGGTGGCTGTTGCCATCATAAATGCCCGGGCGTTTGAAAAGCTCAAGCGATCCGAAGACGAACTGCGCGAGAGCGCGACCAAGTATCAGTCTCTGGTCGATCTTTCTCCCGTTGCGATCCTCTTATTGAGCAGTGACGGCAAGATTCTTTCGGCGAATCCTGCTGGGTTCAGTATGCTCGGATGTACCTCCGCGGACATCGGCCAGATGTCCATCCGGGATACCTACTCAGCGGATGATCTCGCCCCGAATCAGACACCGCTCGAGCAAATTGCGGGAAGCATTTTTCGGTTCGAACGTTTCTTCAATGGCAAGGACGGAAAGAGACTACAAGTAGAGGTATTGCTCTCTCCAATGTTTCAGGGCGGCCGCCAAGCGGTCATCCAGGACATCAGCGAGCGCAAGCGCGCCGAAGAAATGTTACGAGAACATGCTCAGCAACTGCAGCAGGTTATAGATGTCGCGCCTGTGCATATGTTTATCTGCGAGCGAGATGCCAGCGCCTCACATGATAACCGCTCATCTCTAGAATACTTCGGCCCCATCCCTTTGATGCCGGCCAACGACTTCCTTGATTTGGTCACGCATGCCGAAGATGTGGAGAAGCTCAAGTCAGGGATCAAGGAGGCAATGTCGCGCGGAGAGTCGTTCCAGATGGAAGCTCGTATGCGCAGATACGATGGCCAGTATCGCTGGTTTTTATATCAGATCGTGCCGGTGCGGGATCAAAACGAGAATATCGTTCGCTGGTGCGGCGTGCGCACCGACATCCAAGACCGGAAGCAGGCTCAGGAACGAGATCAAAGGGAAAATCTGGCCCTGAGAGAAGAAATCGACAAAGTATCGATGTTCGAGTCCGTCGTCGGCACTTCGCCTGCGTTGCAAGCGGTGCTGGCTCGGGTAGCCAAAGTCGCGCGGAGCGATTCGACCGTGCTCATCACCGGCGAGACCGGCACGGGAAAAGAGTTAATCGCACGTGCGATTCACAAACGGTCGCCACGGGCAGACCGGGCCTTCGTGAGTGTCAATTGTGCCGCCATCCCACGTGACTTAATCGCTTCCGAATTGTTCGGCCACGAAAAAGGCGCCTTTACTGGGGCTCTGCAGCGACGCTTGGGTCGTTTTGAATTGGCCGAAGGGGGAAGTATTTTTCTCGATGAGATCGGAGAGCTACCGGCGGAGACTCAGATTGCACTTTTGCGCGTTCTGCAGGAACGGGAGTTTCAACGAGTAGGCAGCAATCTATCGCTACGCGCCGATGTACGCGTCATTGCCGCTACCCATCGCGACTTGCCGGCTGCCATCAGCGCCGGCACTTTTCGCAGCGACTTGTTCTACCGTATCAATGTTTTCCCGATTGAACTTCCGCCGCTGCGCGAACGCAGGGGGGACATCCGGCTGTTGGTTGATTATTTTATCGACCGTTACGCCAGCAAGGCGGGAAAACAGATACGGCAGATCGAGAAGAAGAGCCTGGACCGATTGCAGTCCTATGCGTGGCCGGGCAACATCCGTGAACTGCAGAATGTGATCGAGCGTTCGGTCATTCTATGCGACGGGGAGAGTTTCTCGGTTGACGAAAGTTGGCTTTCCACCGAGCGACGTCCTAATCGGCCATTGCCGCATGAGATGGATGCTCAGGAGAAGGAGTTCATCGAATCTGCTCTTGCTGAATGCAAGGGTCGGGTATCCGGACCGTCCGGTGCCGCCGTCAAGCTTGGAATGCCGCCATCCACCCTGGATTCTAAGATCCGAGCGCTGAAGATCGACAAACGACGCTTTCACAGCGCTTGATTCTCTTTTCAACTACTTTCAGTTGCGATCTGCAAGTGAGGGCTGGAAGGCTCTCGCTTGCTCAGAGTTGACGCGGCAGAGATGAGCGACTTGTAAATGGCTTGGTCAATTTGACTTTGCGATGCAACCGTTGATTCTCATTCCCGGATTGCTTTGTGATCAAAGGCTGTGGACTGCACAGATCGACGGTCTTAAGAGCCATGCTGACATATCGGTCGCCAACATAACGCAGCAGTCGACGATATCTGAGATGGCCGAGGAGGTGCTGAAGACCGCTTCCCGGAATTTCTGTTTAGCGGGCTTTTCTCTAGGCAGCCAAGTCGCGCTAGAAATCATGCGCGTCTGTAGACAACGCGTGGAGCGCTTGGCACTGCTCAGCGCCACGCACGGCGGACTCCCTCCTGCTGTGGCAATCGCCGTTCGCCATGCCATCGCCACGCTCGAGCACGGCGGCTTCGACCAATATCTTGACGAAGCCTACACCACGTATGTAGCTCCGCCCCGAGTCGCCGATTCTGAGTTAAAACGCCTCTTTGTCGATATGGCGCACGCCGTCGGCGTTCAAGCGGGTGTGCGGCAGATGCGCGCGTTGCTCGCGATCAAACATCCATTCACCAACTTGCAGGAGATTGGTTGCCCCACGGTAATCGTGGGCGGTCGCGAAGACTGCCGCATCACACCGGCAGCTCATCAAATTTTGGCGCAGGAGATTCCTCGATCCGAGTTGGCGATCATCGACGATGCCGGCCATTTCACGCCCATCGAGCGACCCCTAAGGCTAACAGCAGTCTTGCGGCGCTGGTTGACAACGTAACCGGCGATCTGGGAACCAGATTTTGTGGGACCTCCGCCACGAATTCTCCGCTCCTCCTTACGAAATCTCGTTAATTCCCGAGCCCGTCAAAAGTATCCACGTCATCTAGGCTACTGGTTTTCAATCGCTTGTGTCTGGACTTCCCATTGCACTCAAAGACGCTGATACAGGAATGAGACAACAGCGTTTTAAAGCGCGGAAAGCGATGCGATGAGATGCATACGACGATCCAGAGAACTCCCAGTCTTAAGGTCCATTCGGTTGAGCTATCGCTGGGGCCGACAAGGCAGCGCGAAGATACGCTCCAGTCTAAGCTCGTGGAACTCACGAGAGAATGCTGGCCGGCATTTCTGGACGCCACTGTGATCCATGCAAATCGGCTCACGATTTTCGGCGTTCGGTATAGGCCTTATTGGATCATGTCCGACCTGGCTGTGGCGGCGACGTTAATCTATGCTTGGGCTTTTTCTCGTCGCTTCCCGAATGCCTCCGGACTTGGTCTCGGAGTCGCCGTGGTTGCCGCGTTGCTGATTTACAAGTTCGTGCTGGAGATCAAGGCCATTTTTCGTAAGACCGTGGCCCGTTCGTTTCTTCAAGATTGTCTGACGATCATCATCCCGTGTTTCGTAGCGGTAAGTCTGATCTTCAAGCAACCACTGTCCCTCGCACTCGCATTCCTTGGCACGTTGATGCCACTCTACGGCTGCCTCGCTCGCGTTGGATGCTTCCTCGGGGGGTGCTGCTTTGGGAAGCCGTGTGATGTCGGTGTTCTCTATCCCAGGTCGATTTTTGAGTCGACTGATCACGGCTGCAGAAGGTTCTCTCCCAGTCCCAACCCCGGCACTCGCGTATTTCCCATACAACTCGTCGAATCGGCTGCACAAGCGATACTCTTTGCGGCGCTGGTGATTCTTGTCTGTCGCCATCCCAACACGGCTTCAGCCATCTTTTGGATCTATCTATCTCTATATGCGATTGTGCGGTTCGTGCTGGATTTCCATCGCACTACCAGCGCTCGGCCACGCTACGGCCGCTTTTCCGAGGCACAGTTGGCATGCATGCTGGTGCAGGCAGTTAGCCTCACCGTCTTGGTAGGCGTAGTTGGGCGCTGACTTCGCACTTTCGAGTTGCGCGTCCCCGAACGGGTGCCGCGCGATGCAAATAAACACGCCCGAAATATGGCTTTCCACATCGACAGAAATCCTCCGGCTTGCTGGAAAACTGATCCGTCCGAGTGCCGTCACCTTCCCGAGGTTTCGTGAATTTTCGAGCCTTCATGAGCTGAAGAGCCGAGAAACTCAAAGCAGCTCAGTAAGTTGACTTTGGCTCCTCCGTTGCATTCTCCCGATGGAGCGACGTTGGCAGACAAGGTCGCAGAACTAACCAGGAGGATGGTATGAGAAAAACGAACTCGGCGCTGAGTCTGACCGTTGTTGCTCTCCTGTCGCTGATGCTTTGCCAGACCGCATCGGCCGACACACCGCCAGACAATGTGCAGGGCAACTGGACGATTTACTCCACCAGTATTGAAACCGGAGAGACGGTCGTGAAGCATGTGCAAATCGCACAATACGGCAACCGCATCACGGGGTTTTTTGAGGGTCCTGATCAGTCCGGTCCGATTCAAGGACAGGTGAACGGACACCACATCCAATTCAGCACCGTAACCCGGACCGTCATTACGTTTCGTGGCCAGATCTACGGCGACAACATGTCGGGGCTTTATGGAATTCACGGGAAGCATGCCCCGTGGCAGGCGGCGCGCCCCGCAACGGCTGCGGCGCCAGCTCCGCCGAGCAATGGGGTGGTCTATCAATCTCAGCCCGTGTTGACTCCTCCAGCACCTGTTGCCGCGCCTCAACTCGCCACACCGCCGGCGACGGGCTCCGCCACCCTAAACTCTGCGGCAACACCGGCGCCGCTTTCGATGGATCAACTCGACGCTCTGGTTGCTCCCATTGCACTGTACCCGGATGCGCTGGTGGCACAGGTGCTCGCAGCCGCTACGAATCCAGACCAGGTTGCATACGCCGACGACTGGCTGGCACAAAACAAGAATCTGACTGGCACGGCACTCGCGCAGGCTGTAGATCAGCAATCCTGGGATCCCAGTGTCAAAGCTTTAACGCAATTTCCATCCGTGCTGCACAACATGGCGCATAACCTTTCGTGGACGTCGAGCTTGGGGCAGGCATTCGCCAATCAACAGGCAGATGTGATGGCAGCAGTGCAGGCGATGCGCGCCAAGGCACAGGCGGCAGGAACACTTCAATCCAATTCGCAGATCACAATTACGCAGCCTGCGCCAACTACGATCGTGATTCAACCTGCGAACCCCCAAGTCGTCTACGTCCCGCAGTACAACCCGACTTTAGTTTACGGGGCGCCCGTGGTGGTGCCGCTCTACGTACCTCCGCCGGTCCCTGTTGCTGCAGTCGGCCTCTACTTTGGATCTGGTATCACCATCGGAGCCGCTTTCGGAGGAGGTGGATGGGGTGGAGGCTTCGGCTGGGGCTGGCACGCCTGGAATGTGAACTGGGGCTGTTGTGGCGGTGGCAGCTCGACAACCATCATCTACAACCACAACACCTATATCAACAACCATACCTGGAACAACACGAATTACAACGGGTACCACCCTTGGGCAAACGGAGCAGCCGGAAGTCAAAACCATGCCTGGTACGGCGGTAACGGCACCTTTCACCCCGACGGTAACTACAAGCCGGGCGAAGACACTCACTACGGCCCCAACGGCGCCTATCACCCGAATGGATATTTCGGTCCTGATGGCGGCTGGCACACTGACCGCAACGCCGGTCAAAACCTGCCCAATGGTGGCGCCAACGGCAATCACGGTCTGATTGGCGGAAATGGCGGCGTGCAGAATCCGAATGCCGGCACGACCCAGTCCGCGCTCGGAGCCAGACCCAATGCCGGCGCTAACGCCAATCATGGCTTGATCGGCGGTAACGGCGGAGTGCAGCGCACGGGCGAAGGTTCGAATAATGGTGGTCAACTCCTGGCTCAAAACCGTAGCAACGACAACCGCTTCCCGAGCGCCGAGCAGAACCGCTCACGATTTAGCGGAGATGGCGCTTCTAGCCGCGTCGAAAGCAATCGGGGTTGGGGCAGCATGGCGGGGCGCGGCCAACAACCACGTATGGCCCGGGAGCGCGCACCAATGGGAAACCGTTCTTTCGGGGGCGGCGGGCGCCGTCGATAGGGACCGGAAAATCCAGTCAGCGAGATAAATGAATCATCACAAGGAGATTGAAAATGGAATCGATTGAGAACAAGACGATGAAGTGGAAGCAAGTCGCTCTAGTCGGAGGGCTGGCGCTGGTCGCCATCACTATCCTGTTTATAAGGCTCGAAACGAAGAACACCGCGTCAGCCCAAGGGACGCAGATGACGTTTCAATCGCCAACAGAAGCGGGTGCCGCGCTGGCCAAGGCGGCGAAGAGCGACGACGAAGCCGCCCTTGCGAGCATTCTGGGCGTGGACGCAAAGGCCCGAATGATTAATGGAGAGACGGAAGCCGATAAGACCGCCATGGAAGCCTTCGCCACCAAATACGAGAAGATGAATCGATGGGTCGAGATGAGCGATGGCAGCCGCGTTCTGTATATCGGAGTGGACAACTTCGCTTTCCCCGTGCCCCTCGCGAAGAATTCGTCGGGCCAGTGGTACTTCGATGAGGTCGCCGGGGCCCAGGAAATCAGGGCACGCGACATCGGGCGAAACGAACTGCTTGCGATCGACGCTTGCTCCGCGATCGCGAACGCCCAAGAGCTCTACTTTAAAGGAGGCTCTCCCCCAGATTATGCGCAGCGGATCATCAGCACTTCGGGCAAACAGGACGGGCTCTATTGGCCTGTCTCTCAAACACAGTCTTCCAGTCCGCTCGGAGATTTCAGCCAATTCCCGAAATCTTCGTTGGGTTCGAATCCTCCGCAAGAGCCCTTTGTGATCGATGGATACACCTTGCGGATTCTGAACGCTCAAGGCGATGCCGCTCCCGGCGGAGCTGAGGGCTACATCGTAAACGGAAAGATGACCCGAGGCTTCGCAATTCTGGCAACGCCCGTCGAGTACGGCGAAACCGGCATTATGACGTTTTTGACCGGTCGTGATGGCGTGGTCTACGAGCGGGATCTGGGGCCGGACACGGTGAAGATCGCTGCATCCATTCAGGAATTCAATCCGACTGGGGATTGGTCGCCGGTCGAGTAAGTGCAGAACTACGAACCTAAGAAGGAGGGTCGCATAAGGCGCGCGCAAGCGAGACGAGACATAAGTCCGCGAGAATGATTCGAACATTCGCGTGAGAAAGGAAAACCGCGGAGAGCAAGACGGCGGCGCGAGATGAAGGCACAGGGCATAAGGCCCCCAATCGGCAGGAAGTATGGAGCGAGCAGTTTTGAAGTTGATAGCATGCCAAGGCTTCCGAATCGTGGGCGACCTTTAGCAGCCTTAGCTTTTCCTCAGGTTGCAAAGCGCGCCCGATATCCCGTCTTTCAGGAAGACGGGGAACCTCATCCTCTACAAAATGCCACCGCTTGGCCCTTTTCAGAATGCGACGCAGGATCCCGATCTCCATGTTCACAGTCGTGTTCGAGAGATCACATTCCGTGATGATTTGTCTTCCATTTGACGGATTCTCTGCCATGGACGCTCGGAACTGGCGCTCATACTCAGCCGCCCTCTCCGATCGGTCTTTGAGGGGATCCACGGAGTCGTTGGTCCTCACTCTCGAAGACTGTGCACTGCTTTTGGAGTTTGGGTCGGCACCGGCAAGTAGCGCACTGATGAGAGGTCCTAGCGAAGTCAATGGGGAAAAATCTTGATCTCGGATTTGAATTCGTGATAGTTGCGGAAGTCAATGATATTGTGACTGCAGTTGCTGGTACCGCGTTCACAACCCAAGGCCTCGGCATGGACCGGAAGCAGAAACGACGTCTCGCCGAGCCTCACGTTCGCATAATCAAGCGCGGTTTCGACCGTATCCATCGGGAACTCTGACGGTATGTTGCGGGCCTGCATCTCGATTCGCAATACGCGCGCGGTGTTCGGATCCACCCATACGGAGCCTACATAAGCCGCAGCCACACTCTGAGAGCCGGCGTGCAACATCCAGTGTGAATTTTCACCCTGCACTTGAAAGTCGTAAACCTGGGCACTGAAACCCGAAATAGTAGACGCACCACCGGACCGGAACTGCGCGTGTGTATCGGGGTGAAAAAGTTCCAGCAGTATGGACGCAAATTCTCCGGTGGACCAGGACCCATCGATCTGCTGCAAGGGCTTGTCCGTGGGGCGGTTATCGATCTTCACGTTACGATAACTTTCCTGCCCGTCCTCAAAAACGATTTCAGCCGAAACCAGGTCCAGGGGCACTTTCTCCTGGCGGCCTCGCTGGGTAAACCGCGACATGAACTCCTGGCAAACAAAGTTGGGAAGCTTCTGGGAAAACTGGAACGCCACCTCTCTGGCCCTTTCGATCAAGGATTCGGTGGGAGTCTGCGAACGCATGGGTACGGAGTCCGCAGGGCGCGACGCGGCCGGGGGCGGGTCAGGGCAGGGAGGCGGAGCCGGCTGTGTGCCTCGTTGCAAAATGGGAGGAACGTCGGAGCAAGGAGGCGTACTCGGTGATTGCGATTGGGCTGCGAGCGGCGTGGCCAAAGCAAACGCTAAGGCGACTACTGCGCCAGCCAAGCGAAGGCAGCGGCCCGTAGGTTGAAGGTTGCATCCTTTCACAGACTCACTTACTCTTGAATTTAGCATAATTCACGGGAAATCTTAGGCCGGAATTTACGTACACGCTAATCATCATGGTTGTACTCACAAGGCCAAGCCGTTGTCTCCGATGAAAACTGAGCGATGCGTGCGATGGCTAGCCGCGGTTCTGGTTGGATGGTCGGCAAACCGGAGGTTATCCAGAAACGGGCTTGGAGGAGATCAGTCGTAATCTCCTCGAAGAGGACTTCTGACCCGCGTCGCCGAAAGTTTGTTACCCGGCACAGCTTCCGGGTGGCCCGTCATCCAGGATGCACAAGCGTTCTCAAAATCGGCAACGCGAAGTCACTCCAAGTTGTTCAGGACACTCGCGACCCAACCTGTACAACTGCCAACGTTGCATCGTCGGTTTGGTGTCCCTGGGAGAAGCCATCTACAGTATCGAAGATTAAATTGACGAGATCTCCGGCGTCTTGAGAGCATTGCGCAGCGCAGGCGGCTGCTTCCAATAAGCCCCGAACTCCCCATTCCTCCCCATCCTGATTGGTCGCTTCGGTGAGTCCGTCAGTGAAGGCGATCAGCAAATCACCGGTTTCGAGCTTTACGATGCCCTCCTCGTATTCCGCATCGGCGAACAGTCCAACTGGTGTGCCACCCCTTTCTAGCGAATGCAGTGAACCATCTCGCCGAATGACGACCGGCGGGTTATGCCCGGCATTAACATACCGCAGAGTACGGGTCGACCCGTCGAATACTCCGTAGAATAAGGTTGCATATCGGTCCTCGGACGACGAAGCGTATGCCTGATGATTCACCACCTTGAGCAGCGCGGCCAAGTCATCTCCCGTGAACAATGCCGCAGTCCGGAGCGAAGACTGCACATTGGCGATCATGAGTGCCGCAGCCAGACCTTTGCCCGAGGCATCTCCAACAAGCAACGCCAAGCGGTCACTCTTCAGTGGGATGAAATTGTAGCAATCGCCCCCGAGGGCGCGAACCTGACGACAATGGGCGCTATAGTCCAAGGAATCGCCAGCGGTGCATGGCGCCTGCATAAAGCCCTGTTGCACATCGCAGGCCAGTACCCAGTCCTGGCTAACGTCCACTACCATTTCGTCGGTCGTCATTTTCCCGCCTCCACTTGTATGTCGATTCTGGCGCCGCTAAATCGACATCGGGTCGTTACTTTTGGCCCATGAAATATTTCTCAGGAAGATGTAGAGAATGGCGGGACGGCTCCGACTACAGGATGAAAGCGCAGATCGCAGGCGCTATAACCAGGGAGGAAGGAATAAAGGACATGAAATACATTTTGCTGATGTCAGGCACGAGCGCGGGCGTTGAGGGGTATCACGCCTGGCCGAAACAGGATATCGACGCGCATATGGCAGTTCTCCGGCGCATCAACCAGGATCTCACCGACTCCGGAGAATTTGTCGCCACCCAGGGCTTAGCCGAACCGAAGGAAGCCAAGGTCGTCCGTGGCGAGAAGAACGGCGTCCCTGTCACCGACGGAATTTTCCCCGAATCGAAGGAATTTCTGTTGGGCTACTGGATCGTTGATGTTCCGAACGCCGAACGCGCTTATGCCATCGCGGGACGGATTTCCGCTGCATCCGTAAACATGCCGATTGAGGTGCGGCAGTTCGCAACCCATGAAGCCAAATCCCGATAAACAAACGTCGAGAACGCTACCTTGGTTCCGACTAGTTGATGAAGTCGCCAGAAACAGCGCCCACTAGACTCGATAGGAGAAAGAACATGAAATATATTCTGATGATGAATACGATGCGAGCCGGCCACGGTGTGCCGGAATGGCCTCAGAAAGACTTGCAATCGCATATTGCCTTTATGATGGGCCTCAACAAAGAGCTTCGAGAGTCCGGAGAACTGGTCTCAGCCGAGGGATTGTCGTTTCCCAATCAGGCCAAGTTGGTCCGAGCCGGCAAAAACGGAGCTCCTGTTACCGACGGAGTGTTTCCCGAGAGTAAGGAGTTTCTCGCCGGGTACTGGATAGTCGATGTTGACTCTCCGGAGCGAGCTTATGTCATCGCCGCGAAAGCTTCTGCTGCTCCCGGGCCGGGGGGCGCACCTTTGAACATGCCAATTGAGGTGCGCCCCATTATGAGCGGGCCGCCACCGGAGATGCTGTAACGGAAATGACGATGACCAAGCCATGGGATACGACCTCCGAGCATCTGCTGCGCGAACTTACTCCGCAGGTGCTCGGCGCCGTTGTACGCCGTTTCCGGGATTTCTCCGCGGCCGAAGACGCTGTACAGGAAGCGATGATTGCGGCGTTCACCCAATGGCCGCAGGAGGGAATTCCCGACAATCCACGTGGCTGGTTGATTCAGGTCGCATCGCGGCGCATGACCGACCAGATCCGCAGTGAAATTGCCCGTCGCGAGAGAGAGACGGCAGTGGCTGCGGAAACGGAAAACTCGGTATCCGACCTCGATATCGAGGCCAACATGGATCCAGACGACACGCTAATTTTGTTGTTCATGTGCTGCCATGCCGCGCTCACGCCGTCCTCGGCAATCGCGCTGACGTTGCGGGCGGTTGGCGGTTTGACCACGGCTGAAATCGCCAATGCCTTTCTGGTTCCAGAGGCCACGATGGCGCAGAGGATCAGCCGCGCCAAGCAAACCATCAAAATTTCGGGCGCACCTTTCCGTCTCCCTTCTCCGCAGGAACGGGTTGGACGCCTGCCCGCAGTTCTGCACGTGCTCTATCTGATCTTCAGCGAGGGATATACCAGCAGCATCGGATCGCATCTGCAACGATTCGACCTGGCCCGGGAAGCGATTCGCTTGACGCGCAACACGAAAACGCTACTCCCCGATAATGCCGAGGCAGCGGGACTTCTGGCTCTGATGCTGTTAACCGACGCGCGGCGCGCAGCCCGGACCGGGCCGGATGAAGAACTCATCCCGTTGGATAAACAAGATCGAAGTTTATGGGATCGCGTGGAGATTTCGGAAGGCATTGAGCTTCTCACGGCCGCGCTGGCGAAAGGGTCGGTCGGCCTGTATCAGCTTCAGGCAGCGATCGCCGCCGTGCACGACGAGGCCGGGCGAGCCGAGGACACCGACTGGCCACAGATCCTGGCTCTGTATGAGTTGCTGAATCGAGTCTCGCCTGGTCCGATGGTCACTCTCAATCACGCAATCGCAGCGGCTATGGTGCACGGGCCTGCCCAGGGCCTCCAACTGCTGAGAGCGCTCGACAGCGACCCGCGCCTTGCCAGTCACTATCGTCTCGACGCAGTTCGTGCCCATTTACTGGAAAAGATGGGAGATTTTGAAGCTGCCATCGAACATTACCGACTTGCGGCTGCGCGAACGACGAGCATCCCGGAACGGAATTACCTCATGACGCAAGCAGCGCGCTTGGCCGGCGATTAATCCCCCGAGTCGTTGGCCAACTGGAAGTTATCCAGAAACGGGCTTCGGGGAAATGTGTAGGACTGTTCGCATTGGGAGCCACAAATCGGTTCATGGTTCCAATGAACTGGAAGTCGAAGAAATTATCGCGAACGAGCCCGCCACGTTGGAGCAGATATTTGTAGCCGAGATGCATCCTATGTATCTGTTGTTCGACTTCCGATCGTCGCCGCTGGTTGATCACGAAAAGCAACCTATGATCCTTACAGCCAGAAGTCTGGAGCGTTATGAGAGACTCTACAGCGGATACAAGAAAAGACGTAGTTCGCACACGGGGTGTTCAGGACCACGAAGCAGGACTGTTTACGAAGTTCATCTTCTGGCGCGCGAAACGCCGGTATGGACACGTCCTGCTCTCCACCCGCATTCGCGCCAACGATCCGAAACTGCTTGCGCTGGCCGAGTTAATGAGCAGGTATACGTCTGCCCCCGGGGCCCTCGCCCCAAAGCTCAAAGAGTTGGTCCAACTCAAAGTCGCGGCGATGGTAGGCTGTCCGCTTTGAATCGACATTCATTCTGCCGTGAGCAGAAAAATCGGAATCACCGAAGAACAATTGCGTGACCTGTCGCGATTTGAAAACAGTACCCATTTCTGCAATGAAGAAAAGCTGGTGTTGCGTCTGGCAGTGAGCCTCACGCGAACACCTTCGGATGTTTACGATGAGCTTTATGGCGAGCTTAGAAAGCGTTTTTCTGAGCGTGAACTGGTTGAATTAAATGCGGCTATCTGCTGGGAAAATTACCGAGCACGATTTAATCGCACGTTTGCTGTGGAAGCTGAGGGGTTCTCAAAGGGCATGTTCTGCGCCCTGCCAGAGAGATGATTTAGGAACCGCGAGTAGCCAATTAGCTCAGGCGCATTATTTCGGCGGTTCGAATGACAGAGCCTTCGATCCCTGGCACGCTGAACCACAATCGATTCGATGACAAAGTACCAGATCCGTACGCTGGGGTTTTGAGGCGCTCTAGAATGAAGCAGAAAAGGAACGAGAATTCAAATGCATTATCTTTTGTTCTACGAAGTTGGTGAGGATTATGTAACCAAGCGCGCTGCGTTTCGCGAGGCGCACCTTGAGAAGGCCTGGAAGGCAAGCGAGCGAGGTGAACTCCTGTTGGGTGGTGCGTTCGCAAACCCGGTCGATGGCGTCGTCTTGCTCTTCCAGGGAAACTCCCCCCAGGTAGCGGAGAAGTTCGCCGAGGCCGATCCCTATGTGACGAGCGGTGTGGTCAAGCGGTGGTATGTCCGTGAATGGACGACGGTCGCAGGAAAAGACGCTGCTGCGCCCGTCAGGCCGAAAGCCGCGCCAACGACGAGCGGCAACCGTTAAGCAGCCGGTGCATTGAAAAAAGATCGTTTCAGCTAGCGAGGGAGCATGATCTTGCGAATGTGGCGAGCGCAATCAACTGTCGAAAAAGCTGACGAGTACATTCGGCACGCCGATACGAAAGTGTTTCCGACGCTGCGCGCCATCGAAGGACATCGGGGAGCCTACCTGCTTCGCCACACGCTGGGCGATACGGTCGAACTTGTTGTGCTGACGCTTTGGAACCTACCCCACCATGGGTGCGATAATTTCGGTAACGAATCCTCCTGCAACTTATGAAGCGCCACGTCCTCATGTACGGGTTGATCGGTGGAATCTTGATTGCTCTGCTCCGGTGGAACGAGTATCAGTTCCTGGTTATCGAACATTCCATCGAAATCTACGGCGGACTGATCGCCGCGACCTTTGCCGTTCTTGGCATCTGGCTTGGCCTCAAGCTGACAGCAAAACGCCAGACAATTGTTGTGAGGGAGGTCCCTGTTCCTGCCGAGGGACCGTTCATCCCTGATGAAAGAAAACGTGAGGACCTCCATATCACTCGCCGTGAACTTGAGATCCTTGAACTGATCGCCCAGGGCCTGAGCAACCGCGAAATCGCCGAGAAGCTTTTTGTGAGCGAGAGCACGGTGAAGACCCATTCCAGCCGTGTTTTCGACAAACTCGGGGCGAGACGAAGAACGCAAGCGGTGCAACTCGGCAAGGAATTCGGCCTTCTCCCCTGATTTACTCGAGTACAAGCACGGTTCGCGCCAATAACCGTTCCCCCAAACGAATGATTTTTCTCTCCGCCGCCAAAATCAGCCAAAAGGATGACGACACCGACCCGGCCTCATGCGGTATGTTGAGCCGCTCGATACGAGCGAACATGAAGTTTATGAAAACATGAATTTTTTGAAAAAAGGAGCGAACATGAAATCTCTGAATTCGATGAAGGTCTTTGTCGTGGGTACTCTGTCGATCGGCTTGTTTTCAAGCACTGCGCTCATTCCCGCAACCGCCCAGGAACTTCCCCGGGTCTACGACGCCTCCATGCCACGTGACCAGCAGATCACACTCGCTGAAAGCGCCGCCCCGGCCGAGGTATCCAGTAAAGCCACAGTTTATGTTCTCGGCCCCAAAGGCTACGAGAAAGCGCGCGAAGGCACTAACGGCTTCAGCTGTTTTGTTGGCCGGCATTTCGTAAAGCCCGCAGAAACAACCATTGAGCCGCAGTGCTTCGACGCCGAAGGCAGCCACACTCTCTTGCTTGTCTACATGCACGGTGAAGAGCTGCGCACAAACGGCAAGTCCGAGGCCGAAATCAAGGCAGACGTCGCCAACGGATATAAGGAAGGCCGCTACCAGTATCCCAGCAAACCGGGATTCCTCTACATGATGTCCAGCCGGAACCGCTTGAGCGCGATCCCTGAGCACGGTACTGGCATTTTCCCTCCGCACTTGATGTTTTATGCGCCGAACATGACAACGAAAGACATCGGGTTCGACGCCGAACCGAACCTCGATTATCTTGGGATGACTCACCCCGGAGCAGGCGATAACCTTATCGTAGTTATCCCAGTGGCATCCAAGTCGCAAGCTGACATGGGTGGTCGCTGAGCCCGTATGAGCATGGGGCCGGCAGCATACATGGAAAGGTCAGGATCGGATAAAAGACATTACAAGGATATGAGAAAGATCACCGTCACCTTCGGGCTGATTTCCGGCGCTATCTCCTCGCTGATGATGATAGCGCTGGTGACCTTCGGCGGCAGGATTGGCTTCGACCGCGGGGCGATCATCGGCAACACCTCTATCGTGCTCTCGTTCTTGATGGTGTTTTTCGGCATCCGAACCTACCGGGACAACATCGGCGATGGTCAGATTACCTTCTTAAAAGCTTTTGCCGTCGGCCTCTCCATTACGCTGATATCCTGCATCTTCTATGTCGTAACCTGGGAGGTGATCTACTACAACTTCCTGCCTGGTTTCTGGGACGCATATGGCGCTCATTTAGTTCAGAAGCTCACCGCCTCGGGGGCGAGCCCGGCAGCCGTCCAGGAAAAACTTCAGCAGGTCAGAAAATACAAAGAGCTGTACAAAAACCCATTCTTCAATGCAGTGCTCACGTTCATTCATCCCTTCCCGATTGGGCTCGTCATCACGCTGATCTCCGCGTTGGTCCTGAGGCGAAAGCCGCAACCGCAACCCGAGCAATCACCCTTGCCGGAATCCTGAAGCTGTTCCGGCGGCTTCGCCCTCGCCGCTGCAATAGACGGTATCGATGCCATGGTGTTCACACTCGGCTCGGACGGGGCCGGAAAGGTGGGAGCTGAGACGGTCGATAACGGCGGCGTGCGCAACGTTTTGTTTGCGCTTGGTTCGCGAACAGCACGCATCGCGCTCATGACCTCTATCGGAGTCACCAATCGAACCGGCTCGTCCAATCGCTCTACGGAATATCACGATTGGAAACGACGTGCAGAGAGGCCGGTGCGTGCCAGCGGCCTGCCCTACACGATTGTGCGTCCGGGCTGGTTCGACTACAACGGTCCGGACGAGCATCAGCTTGTGCTCCTGCAGGGTGATAAACGTCAGGTCGGCAATTCCAGCGATGGAGTAATCGCACGAAGCCAGATTGCCGAGGTTCTCGTCCACAGCCTCAGTTCAGACCAAGCCTTGCGCAAGACTTTCGAGCTTGTTGCGACCAAAGGCCCGCCCAGAAGAACCTGGATGACCTATTCGCCGGCTTGATGCAGATCCCAAGAACGGGTTCGATGGCGTACGCAATACTTCCAATCAGCCGCTAGAAGATGAGCCGCAACGTGTGAAAGACGATCTGCACACCTTGTCAGCAAATCGCGGCAAAGGGTAGCCACTGAGAGAGAGGTTTCAAGCAAATGAAAATGAGGAACGAGACTAATTGTTAGGAAAAGGCCGTTGGGGCTATTCATCGCATACGAGGGAAACGCAGGCAAGAGAAAAAGATGGAGATCACCATACCACTCCGGGCACAACATCGAGGACCACCCTTCCCGCGTCACGTAATACCCTCGACCGATACCAAGGTATCGTCGATACCATCGTCCAATTGTTTGCCTCCCAGATTTCTGGTCTGATCCTACTGTGGCGTCCGATTCAATCGGACTGCGCACCGCGAGGGACAAAGGAGAAGAATGGTGAAAATACTGATGGTGCTAACGTCGCACGACATACTCGGCAACACCGGGCGCAAGACCGGCTTCTGGCTTGAAGAATTCGCAGCTCCTTACTTTGTTTTCCGCGATGCCGGGGTGCAGCTGACCCTCTCCTCACCAAAAGGTGGGCAACCGCCCCTCGATCCGAAGAGTGATTTACCAGAAAGTCAAACGCCCGCCATGACGCGGTTCAAGCAGGACCCGGCTGCTCAGAAGGCACTTCCCCAGACGATCAAACTTGCCGACGTAAAATCGGAAGATTACGATACGGTGTTCTATGTTGGCGGACACGGCCCCATGTGGGATCTCGCAGAAAGCCCCGTTTCCATCGCGTTGCTCGAGTCCTTCTACAATTCGGGCAAGCCGATCGCCCTGGTCTGTCATTCGCCGGGCGTGCTTCGTCACGTGACCTACCAAGGCGCGCCGCTAGTGAAAGGAAAACGTGTGACCGGTTTTACCAATGGTGAAGAGGAAGAGATGCGCCTCACCAAAGTTGTCCCGTTTCTCGTCGAGAATGAGTTGATGCGGCTCGGAGCCACCTTTGAGAAACGTGCCGATTGGCAGCCGTTGTCAGTGGTTGATGGCCGTCTCATCACCGGACAGAATCCAGCGTCCTCGACCGTCGCAGCCCAAAACCTTGTGAACTTGCTCGCCGCAAAGAAAGCCGCTTAGGTTCCTATTTCGATCGACGCCGGCATCGGCTCGTCATTGGTGTCCGTTATGCTATCCAGGGATGAAGCCGCTTTGGAGGGCTGGTAACCCGGCTGTGTGTTAGGTTCGAACCTTTAAACCGAAAGGTTATTTATGTCGGGCAAGAAAACAGCAATCATAACTGGAGCATCGGGGGGTATTGGCGCGGGTTTAGTCGAAGGGTTTCTGAGAGAAGGTTATAACGTCGTTGCGACGTCTCGTGACGCCAATCCAAAGTTGACCACCTCAGGCAGCCTGGTTCTGCTCGATGGCGATATCGGCAAGCAGCAAACTGCCGGCAATGCCGTCGAGGCCGCAATTAACAACTTCGGAACCGTCGATGTTTTGGTGAATAATGCTGGCATCTTTCTAACCAAGCCCTTCACTGACTTCACTACCGAGGATTTCGACGCCCTTGTCTCCACCAATCTGTTCGGGTTCTTCTACATTACTCAGCGCACGGTGAAAGAGATGCTGAAACAGAAATCGGGATGCGTTGTGAGCATCACTGCGGCCCTTGCCGATCGGCCAATCGCGGGCGAAAATGGCTCGATTTCGATGATTACCAAGGGTGGGCTGAATTCAGCGACGCAGAATCTCGCAATCGAGTATGCACAAGATGGCATCCGCTTTAATGCCGTGGCCCCCGGCGTCGTGGATACAGCGATGCACCGCAATGCTCCCAACGACTCGACGTTGCAGCCGACTATGAAAAAGGCGACGGTAAAGGATATTGTCGATGCCGTTCTTTATCTGGCACAGGCAGGTCATGTGAGCGGAGAGATTCTCCACGTGGATGGTGCCGCTCCGGCTCGTCGTTGGTAGCCAGCTTCTTGTCAAGTTGGAGGCTCAAGGTGAACGATCAACAAAAGACGGAGCAGTGTTCTGGAGCGCGAGATCAAGAGATCCGTGCGGCGCTGGATCAGCATTGGGCGGCGTCCGATGCCAACGATTTTGAAACGGAGCACCGCATCTATCGCGAGGACGCGGTGCTGGACTATCCGCAGTCAGGCGAGCGAACCCGCGGTCGAAGCAACATACAGAACCAACGCGCTAGTCAGCCGAGCAAAAAGCGGTTTACTGTCCGACGAATCATTGGCGGCGGTGATCTTTGGGTCACCGAGCTCATCCTGACATATGACGGCAAGCCGTCCTACACCGTGAGCATCATGGAGTTCAGGGGCGACAAGGTTGCGCGGGAAACACAGTACTTTGCGGATCCATTCGTGGCTCCCGCATTTCGCGCTCAATGGGTCGAACGGATGGACACATAATGTCGAGCGCGATGATTCGCTAACGACACCTCCGATGGAGGGACAAGAGATGGATTGGAAACGGTTGGTCCAGTTTGCGCTGCTGGGTAGCAGTGATTTGGAACAATATGCCATCCTGCTGGTACGCGTTTCGATCGGGCTGTTCTTCGCCATCTCCGGGGGAAACAAATTGTTTGTCGCCGGCGGCACGAAACCTGTTTACGAAACGCTGGTTAAGGCCAAAGTCCCGTTTCCCCGCCAGACGGCTTATTTCGTGGCGGGTGTCGAGTTCGTTTGCGGATCCTTGCTGACCGTGGGGTTTCTTTCGAGCCCGGCCTGCATGGCTTTATTGATCGATATGACTGTCGCCACCCTGACCAGCGCGATTTCCACCTTGCCTAAAGGACTTTCGCCTCTTAACTGGCTCGACGATTTCCTCTACCTTCCGGAAGTCCTGTACGTGCTCTTTTTTGTCTGGCTGATCTGCTCTGGTCCGGGAAAGTTCAGTGTTGATTACTGGCTCGCCGGCAAGTTATGAAGGTGATCGATCGAATCGACGAAGCAGCTTATTGTTAGACACGAGCTTGATGGTCATTACCAAAATGTTTCGGCAGCCCCGCTGTACCGAAATAAAAGGATGCTAACCACACGCTGGACTTCGACGAGGTACGCATGCCCCGATTGCTTTCAGTAAATGTCGGCCTTCCGCGCGATGTGACATGGAACGGCAAGACCGTCCGCACGTCAGCCTGGAAATCTCCGGTTACGGGACGGCGAATGGTGCACAAGCTCGATATCGATGGTGATGCGCAAGCCGATCTGGCCGGTCACGGCGGAGAGCAGCGCGCCGTTTTTGTCTACCAGATGGATTCGTACCATTACTGGGAGCGCTTTCTGGGCCGCAACGATTTTACTTTCGGCCAGTTCGGAGAAAACTTCACCGTCGAGGGACTTCCTGATAACGAGGTCTGCATCGGCGATCGATACCGCATCGGTGGTGCTGAATTTGAAGTAACCCAGCCACGCGTGACGTGCTACCGCGTCGGCATCCGCATGAATGAACCTCGGATGCCAGCCCTGCTCGTAGCACATCACAGACCAGGATTCTACTTTCGCGTGTTGCAGGAAGGAGAAATTGGGGCGGGCGATGACATCGTGAAAATCGCCGATGGTCCAGAAAAAATCACGGTGGCCGACACCGACGGTCTCTTGTATTTGCCAGGAGTTTCTCGCGACCAACTGCAACGCGCGCTGCGGATTCCCGCACTTAGCAAGGGTTGGCAGGGTTCGTTCGAGGCGATGCTCCAACAAGACTCGAACTCCAAGACTACGGTCGGAAATCCGGGACTTGCCAATGAGGAACAAGCGCCAGCCTGGCCCGGCTTTCGACAGATGCGAGTCGCGAATATTAATAAGGAAAGCGATAGCGTAACTTCCTTCATTCTGTCGCCAATCGATGGGCAACCTCTTCCTCTCTTCCCGGCGGGTCAATTTGTGGTTTTGCGGCTGCTCGTCGATCCGGGCAAGCCGCCGGTTCTTCGCAGCTATTCGCTGTCTGATCTGCCGGCAGCCGATCATCTCCGCATCAGCGTCAAGAGCGAATTGAACGGGATTGCAAGTTCATTTCTGTGCAGCCGCACTCAAGAAGGCAACGTATTGGATGTTAGTGCGCCGCGCGGAAACTTTACTCTGCGTCCCAGCCAGAATCCTGTGGTTCTGCTGAGCGCTGGAGTGGGCGCAACGCCGGTGATGTCGATGCTGCACGCGCTCGCCGCTGAGAAATCGCAACGAGAAATCTGGTGGATCTATGGAGCCCGCAATAGCCCCGAGCATCCATTCGCGGAAGAATCGCGTTCATTACTGAAACAGCTCGCTCGCGGACGAGGATATATCGTGTACAGCAGGCCCGCTGCAACCGACCAGGTCGGGGCAGACTTCGATGCTCCCGGGCGCATTGACACAGCGTTGATAGAGAAAATTGGCGTGTCCCAGGGCAGTGACTTCTATCTGTGTGGTCCGCCTTCATTCTTGCAGAACATGCGCGATGGGTTGCGAACCTGGGGTGTGCTCGCCGGGAATGTGCACACGGAAATCTTCGGTGCGCTCGAGGCTATTACGCCTGGCATGGCGCAGGTTGTTCACACTCCTCACCTGCCACAAGGGCCGCCCGGATCTGGTCCCCCAGTCTCATTCGCGCGTAGTGGGATTACCGCCGCGTGGGATCGTAAGTTTGCCAGCTTGCTTGAACTGGCGGAAGCGTGCGATGTTCCGGTCAGATGGTCGTGCAGGATTGGAGTCTGTCATACCTGCATGACTGGTCTGATTGACGGATCGATTATTTATAACCCTGAGCCGCTGGAGAGGCCCGCTTCCGGGAACGTGCTTGTATGCTGTTCCCAGCCAAACGCGGGTGTCACTTTGGATCTTTGAGCGAAGACTTTTGAGAGAAGATCTTTAAGAGAAACGAGAGGAGTCCAATCATGCGTTCTGATATTTTGCCCGGAGGCGTTCTCCCCAACTACGAACTGCCCGATCATACGGGCACGGTGCGCAAGCTCAGCGAGCTACAGGGCGACGATCCGCTAATCCTCACGCTGGCGCGCGGCCACTATTGCCCAAAGGAACACCAGCAGCATTTGGAACTCGCCGCGTTCTACCCCAAGATCGCGGTGGCGTACACGCAGATCGCCACGATTTCTACTGACGACCACCACACGCTTCAGGAATTCCGCGCGTCAGTCGGAGCCGTGTGGACCTTCCTCTCGGACCCCGACCGAACGGTTCAGAAGGATCTCGACATTCAGGAGTACACCGACCCCGAGCATAACCCGATGATCCCGCATACGCTCGTGCTCAAGCCCGGACTCGTGATTTACAGCATCTATAACGGCTACTGGTTCTGGGGGCGTCCATCGGTCGTCGATCTTTGGCACGATCTGCGCGCCGTGACCAGCGAAGTCCGTCCAGACTGGGATCTGAGCAAACCTGGACTCCGCGAGGCATGGAATGCGGGTGACTTCTCGCGTTTCCACGGGTGGAACAAGCAGGCCAGTGTGGAGACGGCCTCGATTGCACGGAAGAAATAGTAGCGCCCCTTGAGATCCCCCTCTCGGACGGATGTGCTCGCATCAAAGCCGCCCGAGCGCAGGCGCTCGGCGAAGTCGGCATAAATCCTCGTGCGCTTTAAACCACAGTGGCCTCTGTAGTAAGGCCACTGTGGTAGATGTGGGGAGTGAATTGCACCGAGTCCCTGAATGCCCCCCCCCGACTCAGGCCGCGAGCGTCGCTTCGGTCGAGGGCTCGTAGGTGTCGATTTGCTCGGCGCCTGAAGTCTTCAACGTGTCGCGGGCTTTCGCCACTTCCTCGCTGGTTCCATGTGCGACAAGAACGAACTTGCCGGCTTTGATCGACGTCTCGTATTTTACGACGCTGTTTTTGGGAATGCCGAGGCTGTAGAGCCCTGCGCCCAGGGCACTGACCCCGCCCACGACGATTGCTCCCTCCAGGCCCGCGATGATCCAGTCGACAATGGAGCCGGCAGCAACAACCGGTCCGATGCCGGGGATGATTAAGAACGCCGCACCGAAGAGCAAACCCCAGAGCCCGCCCCAAAATGCGCCCCATTTGCCCCAGTATTTCATCCTGTCGCCTGTGTTATAGAACCCGACAACATCCGATTCCGTTTGGTAGTCGCGGCCGACGACGGCCAGCTTCTTGATGTCAAACCCGCCACCCTTCAATTCCTTGATGGCATTTTCTGCTGCGGAGTGTTGGCTGAAAACTGCAACGACCGAGTTCTGGTCCTGTCTTGGCATGTTATTCATGGTTCATCTCCTCTTCTTACATTCAGAATTTATTTGTGCCCCAAGCGATTCGAATTCGCATTAGTTAAGGTCTGGACCCTGTGTGATAAACAGGCTCTCGACAGCTTGAAACGAGTTCTGGCCGACGATATGTTGGACGGAGAAGCGTCGAAACTTGGGCGCTACAATTCCTGAAGCCATTGTCTCGCCACGTTGATTCTTGCAACCATTTGCCATAGGGTGTTGTTTGCGGCTGACTTCATTACGCCAGAAGGACGCGATTGAGTCCATTGGACGAAGGTATTAGTTATACCAAGGTCCAATCGCGCTCTGCTCTGAACTGTTACATGACAGTGGGCATTCATCGGATGGGAGCAGGTTAGGCGGCAGATGCTTGTGCAATATGAAGCTTGGCTGCCATTTTTACCAGTGCGGCGAGAGAGTCGGCTTTCATCTTCTGCATCACCTGCCCACGATGAGCCTTTACCGTGATCTCGCTAATGCCGAGTTCCCCACCAACCTGTTTGTTCAAGAGGCCGGAGACGACCAACGTCATAACCTGCCGTTCGCGAGGAGTAAGCAAGGCGTAGCGGTCGCGG
This sequence comes from uncultured Acidobacteriota bacterium, assembly GCA_963762385.1. Lineage (GTDB taxonomy): Bacteria > Acidobacteriota > Terriglobia > Terriglobales > Acidobacteriaceae > JABDBE01. Next base: position 1,356,395 of record CAVXKN010000006.1, read on the forward strand.
AGTTCCTGCATCTCCGTGTCGTGTGAGAGAGCGAGGCGACTTCGTTCAAGGGCTTGCCGGACGGCAGCCAACAATACCTCGTCATTAAAGGGTTTGGTTAGAAATTCGACAGCCCCCGCCTTCATGGCCTGGACTGTTTTAGGTACATCGCCGTAGCCCGTGATAAAGATGATCGGCATGTCCGTCCGTTCAACCGCAACGCGCTTCTGCAATTCGAGACCGTTGAGGCCGGGGAGAGAAATGTCGAGCACAAGACAGCTCGGAACAAACGCCCGCGGTCTATCGAGGAATTCCCCTGCGGACGCGAAAGTTTCTGGCTGCCACCCTTCGGTCTGAATAAGGAGTTCCAGAGACTCGCGCACAGAGATGTCGTCGTCAACAATGAAGACGATGGGCATGGCAGATGACATTGGTAACGTCCCCATTTCGTAACCTGTTGTCCATGATTGTATTCCACCAGAGATTGACCGGCAAAACCCTCAAGTGGCTTGCAGCGACGTCTTGATGGCCGCAAGCAGAGCCGTGTCACTGAATGGTTTGAGCAGAAATCCCGCTGCGCCTTGCTTGAGCATCTGCGCCCGAATAGTCTCATCTCTTTGACCGGTGATGAATATAATCGGGATCTTTTGTCCGCGACGCTTCAGTTCCTGGTGAAGTTCGGGCCCAGTCATGCCCGGCATAGCGATGTCGAGTATCAGACAGCTGGTTTCATCGACACAACCGGATGAGAGAAACTCTTCCGCTGACGAAAAAGCTCGAGCCGCAAAGCCGAACTCCCTAAGCAGGTCGGGCAACGACTCGCGCACCGACTCATCATCATCAACTACGGATAGAAGCGGACGTTCGCTCCCGCTCCTGCCCTTATCGGACTCCATGACAAGACAATGCAGCATTCCATGAGGGCCGTCCATTGTACTTTGGTATTGGTTTTGCTTCGATTACGAGAGTTGCACCGATGTTATGCAGCGTCCTTTGTCGGATCGGTGCGATTCATGCCAGTTTCGGCGCCAGCCAAACCCTCGAGTGTACAGGGGATGGCAAACGAAAATGTAGATCCGGTCCCATCATTCGGCGTCGCCCAGAGACGCCCCTGATGAGCCTCAATAATGGAGCGGCTGATGGACAGTCCGATTCCCATGCCGTCGATTTTGGTGGTGTAGAATGCTTCGAAGATCTTCTCCGCGGCTTGAGGCGTTAAACCGACTCCCGAATCTTTCACACTAAGCCGGGCCTGATTCCCCCCATCCCGTTCAGTTCTGATGAGCAACTCTCTCGGACGATCGTCAACTGTGCTCATTGCGTCGGCAGCGTTTCGAAGCAAGTTCAGGATGACCTGCTGAAGCTGAATGCGGTCCCCGACTACTGCAGGGAGATCATCGGCAAGCTCATAACGCAGCACCACACCAGTTCTCTGGAACTCACTTAACCATAATGCGGTCACCTCTCGAGTCGCCTCGTTCAGGTCCATCGATTCAGGAGATGGTTCTTTCTTGCTATAAAGGGTTCGCAATCGCGTGATTACGTCCGAGGCCCGGTTGCCATCACGAATCGTGCGCCGGACAGTTTCCCGGGCGCCATCGACATTTGGGGGATCAGCGGAAAGCATCCGCAAACAGGTGCTGGCATTCGTGATGATTCCCGATAGAGGTTGGTTGACTTCGTGTGCGATTGACGCGGTCAGCACTCCCAGGCTTGTGATTCTTGCCACATTTGTGAGTTCCGATCTTGCTTTGGCCAGAGCCTCCTCCGACAGTTTCCGTTGTGTAATGTCTTCGGAAAGCTCCATTAGGAATCGAGGAACTCGTTCTGTGCCGGGCACGATAGAAACATTGTTCCGTACCCAAACCGACGTCCCATCTTTGCGCCGATACTGCTTCTCGATCTGAAATTGTTGGCGTTCTCCCGCGAGCAACTCAGCCATCAACATCCCGTTATAGTCGAGTTCCCGCTCCTTCGTGATATCAAGAAAGGTAAGCGACTGCAACTCCTGCTCGGTGTACCCCAGCATCTTCTGATAGACGGGATTTGTGGCTATAAAGCGGCCATTCAAGTCGGTGAGAGCTACGCCCACGGCGGAGTTCTCAAAAACAGACCGCCATCGTTCCTCGCTTCGCACGATTTGTGCATGAGCCAGACGCAAGGCGTCTTCGCTTCGCTTGCGCTCGGTGATATCGCGAAGGTGGCCGGTGAAGGCCGGGGGGCCGTCTTGCGGGATGCGCGTGATCGTAAGTTCGACAGGGATTTCTCTCCCGTCATCGCAGAGCGCAGTCATCTCAAGTCGCCGTCCCAATACTTTCGAGTCGCCGGTGGCCAGGTAGCGGGTGAACCCCTTACGGTGTTTCTCGCGGAGCGAAGGCGGAATGATGACATCGGCAAGATGCCAGCCCAGCACATCACTGCGTCGATGACCGAAGGTTTGTTCCGCCGACGGGTTGAATTCCGTAATGCGACCTTCGTGGTCAATGGCTATGACGCAATCCGGTGATGAGTCTAGGATCGCTGCTTTATGCACTTCACTGCGCTTCAATTCCTGCTCTTCGTGACGGAGCCTTTCTTCCGCCAGTTTGCGCTCGACTACTTCTTTCCGCAGCTCTTGGTTGGTCGCAGCAAGTTCCGCGGTTCGCTCAGCGACTCGCCGATCGAGTTCAGTCGCAATCCGCTTCTGTTCGCCTAGGAGTCCTGCCTCACGCAGGCCGATTGACATCTGATTGGCGGCTACGCTCAGCAGAAGGCTCTCGGTCTGGCTAGGGAAGGCCTCGCGTTCAGAACCTACTACAATCATGCCGATCTCACCATGTATGCCCAGAGGTACGGGAAAGATTGAAATGTCTTCCTCTTCGAATCGCTTCCGCATCGGCGGGGGCGAACTATCCTCTTCGTCTTTGAGCCAGTTGCTGAGCATCTCACGAACATCCTGCGATAGCGTTTTCAGTTTGCATGAATCCGCGACCCGGAGGATCTCCAGGGGCGCCCCGCTGACTGGATCTTTCAATCGGGCATAAGCGAAGTCAAGGCGGAGCATACGCAGGAGCGCCTCGAGCAACATATGAACAATCTGCGTTGGCTCATTGCCGCTCCAGATGGCAGGCAGAGCCAGCAAGCCGATCAGATCGTTAACGCAGCGCTGAAGACGCTTGATGTCCTCAGCCGAGTCTTTCTCTTGCAGATCCATGCTAGGCCGCCGCGTGTGAGGTGCTCCGATAAGCCCGGCGTTGACGAAACTCTCGCAGAAATTCCTCCGGCGGGATATAGAAGGGATTGTGCTGGAGAAGGCCGCCGATGACGACCATGGGGTGCGTCCGCATAATGTCAATCACGGCGTCACCACCAAATTGCCCGAGATGGTAGGTGCAAATGACCGCGTCGTCGTGGCGACGCCACACCTCGTTTACACGCGACTCGAACTCAATCACATCGTCGATATGCGATTGACCTTCAACCGCCCAGTCCATGCGGCAATAAATTCGACTGAGCGGGAATTGTCTGCTGGCGTTGCCGCTGGCCAACTGCTCAAAAACTGCGATCATACGATCCGGATCGAAGCGGCCATCCGGAAGGTAGACGTCTGTGTTGATGCGAACCTCCAGTTGTCCGCTCTGTTCCGCGGCAGGCGCGTCGATTCCTACGGCAGCCAAACGTCGCAGATGGTCCTGACGCTGATCGGGATTAACCACATGAATCGCCTTATGGCCACACTGGAACCCGTCGTTTATGAAAGGGAGCAAGACCCGATACTCTTCCTCATCGCTGTTGAAGAAAGCGCAGACATGACGAGTTTCATCGAGCTGGGAATTGGCAAAAGGGATAGGAGCAGTTGTCCTCTTCATGGCATACCCCCCACAGGATATCGAGCCCCGCCCCGTATGAATTAAGGATGCACCACTCTGTGCCCAAATGTCCAATCCATACTTTGGTATTGGTCGATACGTTCGTCCAATGGACTTGTCATCGTGATTCTGGCTTAATCTCGCTGCGAAACAAATTCGAACGACAGATTCCTGATTCCAAGGGAATGGCTACGCACTCTCGAATTGAGGATCTGCGCGGCGCTTATGGCTGCAATGCGAACGCGAAACCCCGCTGGCATTTCCAAGAATACAGTTCTCCTGGCGTTCGCAAGTTTATTCGCTGATATCTCCTCGGAGATGCTCTACCCCATCTTACCGATCTTCCTCACACAGGTGCTCCATGCAAGCGGGAGTGTCGTCGGCGTGGTGGAAGGCATTGCAGGAGCAACCCAGAATGTGGTTCAGGGTTTCTCCGGTTGGCTCTCGGACAAGCTCCAGAAAAGGAAGGCTCTGGCACTAATCGGCTACCTTGTGTCCGCTTTGGGCAAGCCTCTGATGGGGATTGCCGCGGCATGGCCAGGCGTACTAGGCGGTCGTTTTGTGGACCGCCTCGGGGCTGGCTTTCGCTCCGCTCCGCGCGATGCCCTGATAGCGTCTTCCGTCTCCGATGAATACAGAGGGCGAGCCTTTGGCCTTGAGGGAATTGGTGACAATCTAGGGGCTTTCTTAGGGCCATTATTGGCCGTTCTGCTTTTCCTTTCGTTCCATTTCGAGATCCGAAGGATCTTTTTCGTCGCAATCGTTCCCGGCCTGCTTGCGTTCTTAATGATCCTGTTGGTTCACGAACGGCCAGTCCCCGTGGCAGCAAAGTCCAAAATCGATGTCAGTCTCCGAGAATTCCCCGTCGGATATTGGAAATACCTGTCAGTGATAGCGATTTTTGAGATCGGCAACTCAAGTAATTCATTCTTAATTCTCCAGACAAAGAGCATCGGCGCCTCGTTTACGGTCACCATCCTGATCTATGCGGGTTTCAATTTGATGGCCGCGCTGATTTCATATCCAGCGGGTTCTCTTTCCGATCGATGGGGTAGAAGAAACATCCTGCTGGCGTCGTTCGTGATCTTTTTCGTCGCGTATCTTGGCTTTGCGAGTACCAAAAGCGTGGTAGCGATTGCCGGCTTGTTTCTCTTTTACGGATTGTTTCAGGGAATATTTCGGTCGGTCGGCAAGGCACTTGCTTCGGATTTCGTGCCAGAACTCCTGCACGCCAGTGCCGTCGGCTGGTACAGCGCCGTCGTGGGGCTTCTGGAATTGGTCGCAAGCGTTGTCGCTGGTTTGTTGTGGGACCGCGTCAGTCACGCTGCTGTGTTTTATTACGGTGCGATCTTCGCTATTGCGGGCAGCGTCGGATTGCTTTTTATTCCAGGAAAACGCAACCGGTCCGCCGTTGACGCTTAGAGTATGGGCTGCGACTCGCTAGTCCAAGAGTAAATTCTTTCGAATGTCGGTCTTGCCCATCTGCAGCCTGCTCTTTGAGTTGGGCCGCACGCAGAAACAAGTCAGGCACCGAGTAAGTGATCATCGGGTTCCCGGCGCTGGTTCCCGGTGTAAGTTAACAATCTTTTTCCCATCCGGCTGGCAGCCGTCTCAGAAGGCATTCCGAGAGTTCACTGCTTAACTGCGCAGTGCTAATTGCTTCCTTCAATACGGTCCGATAATTCCGGCGATTTGGCGGGAGGCGGGACCAAATCGACGCGCGGATTTCTTTTCGCTCTCGATCACATCCAGATACTTCAAGCCAGAGCCAGTGTTGAAGAGCACTACGGTGTCGTCTGGACCAAAGAAAGTGCTGGCGCGCAACTTTCGGTACGCGGCTAGCGCTGCCGCGCCTTCGGGCGCGGCGAAGATTCCTTCTACCCGAGCCCATTGCCGGAAAGCGTCCATAATTTCGTTGTCGGTCACCGCCAGGGCGACGCCACCGCTCTTCTTCAGAATATCGAGGATCAAATAATCTCCATATGCCTTCGGCACCCGAAGGCCGGCCGCTAGAGTCGCGGCGTTTGGCCAGAAGTCCGCGGTGGGCTTGGCCTCGTCCCAGGCCTTCGAGATCGGAGCGCAGCCTGCGGCCTGGACCGCGATCATCTGCGGACGCTCCGCACCGATCCAGCCCAGGTCTTGCATCTCTTCGAACGCTTTCCACATCCCGATCAAACCGACGCCGCCTCCCGTGGGATAAATAATGGCTTGCGGCATGCGCCATCCCAATTGCTCGGCGACCTCATAGCCCATGGTCTTTTTGCCTTCGACACGAAACGGCTCTTTGAGCGTGGAGACATCGAACCAACCTTCTTTTTCTTTTCTCTCGGCAACCATGCGAGCGCAATCGCTGATCAGGCCGTCGACTAAAGTGACGCTTGCACCATAGCTCTCGCACTCCACGCGATTGGCGAGCGGCACATCCTTCGGCATGAAGATGTGCGCTTCGATTCCGGCGGCGGCCGCATACGCTGCCAGCGCACTGGCCGCGTTTCCCGCCGAGGGGGCAGCCAACTTTTTCAGGCCGTGTGCTTTTGCCATGGTGACTGCGGCCGACATCCCGCGGGCCTTGAACGATCCGGTCGGATTCAGCCCTTCATCTTTGATATAGACGTTGGGAAACTCGCGCGACGGCAGCATGGGAGTAAAACCCTCGCCCAGGGAGACGGGCTCGGCGTCGGGCAGAACCTCGGCGTAGCGCCACATGGTGGGCGTGCGTCCGACGAGGGACGCAGGGGTAAATTTGGATTTCAGCGCGGCGAGCTTATAGCGGACATAGAGTACGCCGCCGTCTTTCGGGCAAACCGTCTGCGGACGAGCGGCGTCGATCGATGCGCCACATTTTGTGCATTCCAGATGATCGATGCGGGCCACGAATGAAAGTTTAGCATTCGCAGAGCGTTTCCAATGCAGGCCGGGCGCCCCCGCCGGCTGGACGGGCCGGGACGCCCGTCGCTCCATTGTTTATGACTTCTAGGTACCGAAAAGTAACCTCTCTAATATGGGACCGAGAGCTACGACTGGAAGGTAACTTAACGCTGTCACGATTAGAACGGAGGCGGTGAGCACAACTCCAAACGAAAGAGAATCTGTAGGAAGTGTCCCCGACGAAGACGGAGTAATTTTCTGGCGCGCGAACAAACCTGCGAATGCCAAGGCAGGAATGGCCAAGCCAAACTTCCCGACCATCATGGCCAGCGCGGTCGTCAGGTTGTAGAAAACGGTATTAGCGCTCAGGCCTGCGAAGCTCTGTCCGTTATTGGCAAAGCAGGACGCATATGCAAACACAATTTCGGTGAGTCCATGAGGACCAGAGTTCGTGGTGAGCCCGGAAAGTCCTGCTTGAGTGCTGACCGCGATTGCCGTGAGTGGAAGAACCAACATAGGCGCAGCCAATGCGTACAACAAAACCATTTTGTTTTCGCACGGACCGATCTTCTTGCCAAGGTATTCGGGCGTGCGGCCAACCATGAGACCCGCCAGAAACACGGCGATGGCGGCGGCCATCACCATGTTGATGAGACCTGTACCCAGTCCTCCGAAAACCACTTCTCCGAGAAGAAGGTTGGCCAACAGAACCAGCCCACCAAGCGACGTGAAGCTGTCGTGCATCGCGTTGTTGGATCCGGTGGCCGCGTTTGATGTGACCACTGCCGTCAGCGCGGAGCCGCCAACTCCAAAGCGCACTTCCTTCCCTTCCATGTTTCCGCCGGATTGTTGCGAGTTATGTTGCGAGTCGACGCCACTCAGGAGCGGATTGCCCCGTTGTTCTGAGTAATGAACAAACAGTAATCCGAGAGTAAAAAGAAAGAGCATCACCCAGTAAAGAAGCCAGCCTTGTTGAGGACGGTTCACCATTCTGCCGAAAGTCTGGGTCAATGCAGCGGGCAATAGAACGATCGCCAGGATTTCCAGCAGGTTTGTGAGCGGCGTGGGGTTCTCGTAAGGATGAGCGCCATTGGCGTTGAAGAAACCGCCTCCGTTCGTCCCAAGATTCTTGATAATTTCAAGGGCGGCCACGGGTCCTTGCGCTATGACTTGTTTGGAGTGCTCGACCGAGGTCGCGACCGTGTAATCGTGGAAGTTCATGGGAACTCCCTGCCACACAAGAAGCATGGCTCCGATTAGCGCTCCTGGCAGAAGAACCCAAAGCAAAGCCCGAGTCAGATCGACCCAGAAATTTCCGAGCGTTTCTGAAAGTTGTCCAGCCAACCCGCGGATGAAGGCGATGCCAATCGCCAGTCCCGCAGCACAGGCCAGGAAGTTCTGCGCGCAAAGCCCAGCCATCTGGCTAAAGTAGCTCATGGTGTTCTCCCCACCGTAGGCCTGCCAGGTGGTGGTGGTCGAGAAACTGATCGCCGTGTTCAGAGCCAAATCCGGTGAAATCGGCGTGGTCTGATACTGAGGAAAAAACCAGGGAAGAAAAGTTTGCAGTCTGAGAATGAGGTACAGGAGGAGCGTGCCAGCGAGACCGAAGAACACGAAACACATCGCGTACTCCGCGCTGGTCATTTCTACATTGGGATCAACCCTGGTGATGCGATAGATGAGTCGCTCGAACGGGAAGGCACAATCGATCGAGTGCGGTTGTTTTTCGCGAAAAGACCCGTTCGAGATATTCGCCCAGCGGCTGCACTAAAGCGGTGACGATGATTAAGAACAGGGCGTATTGAAGCGCACTGTAAAGATCCATCACACCTTCTCAAGAGCGGGGCGATTCATCGTGGTCGAACCGGGAAACGCAACCTATCTGGCCTCGGCTTGCCTTCTCAGTGGATAGCGCTGATCAAGCTCGAGGTTGAGTTCCAACACGTTCACTCGCGGCTCACCCAGGAATCCTAATTTCCGACCTTCCGTGTGCGCGGCTATCAATTGCTGCAGTTGGCCTCCACCGATTCCCCGCTCTTTCGCGACGCGCGGCACCTGGAAAGCTGCAGCCGCGGGAGAAATATCAGGATCGAGTCCCGAAGCCGACGTCGTCACTAAATCTACGGGCACCGGTTGGCCGGGATTGTCCGCCTGGTTGGTCGAGACGTCTGTCTTGACTCGGTCAATCAAGTGCTGGTTCGTGGGACCGAGTTGGGAGCCGTTGGAATTCGCGGCATCGTACCCGTTGCCCGCCGCGGAAGGACGCGAATGGAAATAGCTCGGGCCGACGAATGCCTGGCCGATGATGCGCGAGCCGATGACTTTGCCATTTTGCACAATCAGTTGGCCATTAGCTTTATCTTTGAAAAACAACTGCGCCAGTCCCGTGACCACCAACGGATAAATGATTCCGAGCAGCACCGTGGTGACGATCGTCATCAGCACGGAAGTGATCAAATTCTTTTTCATGACAATCCTCTCAGGCCATCCCCACACGGGTGATGAGCATATCGATCAGCTTGATTCCAACGAATGGCACAATGATGCCGCCAACCCCGTAGATCCAGAGATTGCGTCGCAGCAGGACGGCTGCTCCCATGGGCCGATACTTCACTCCACGCAGAGCCAGGGGAATCAAGGCAACAATGATCAGAGCATTGAAAATAACAGCCGACAAAATTGCCGACTGTGGAGTCTTGAGCTGCATGATGTTCAGCGTATTCAAAACTGGAAACGTAGCCGCAAACATGGCGGGAATGATGGCGAAATATTTGGCCACGTCATTAGCAATGGAAAACGTGGTGAGCGCGCCACGGGTCATCAGCAACTGCTTGCCGATTTCCACGATCTCGATGAGCTTGGTCGGATTGGAATCGAGATCGACCATGTTGCCCGCTTCTTTTGCGGCCTGCGTGCCGGTGTTCATGGCCACGCCGACGTCGGCCTGCGCCAGCGCGGGAGCGTCGTTCGTGCCATCGCCGGTCATCGCTACCAGCTTGCCTTGCTTCTGCTCGCCGCGAATCAAATCCATTTTGTCTTTCGGAGTTGCTTCGGCGAGGAAATCGTCCACGCCAGCTTCTCGCGCGATCGCGGCCGCAGTCAGCGGATTGTCGCCGGTGATCATCACCGTCTTGATTCCCATGGCACGAAGCTGATCGAAGCGCTCGCGCATTCCACCTTTGACGATGTCTTTGAGATGAATCACACCGAGAGCGCGGCGATTTTCAGCGACTACCAGCGGTGTCCCGCCGGAGCGCGCTACGATTTCGACGGCAGCTTGCACTTCTTTGGGAAGAACGGTGCCATGTTGAGCAAGATATTTCGAAATGGCATCGACCGCGCCTTTACGAATTTCACGGCCATCCATATCCACGCCCGACATGCGGGTTTGCGCGGTAAATGGAATGAATGTGGCTTCCTGCGAAGCCAATTCCCTGCCCCGAAGGCTATAGCGTTCTTTGGCCAGCACGACGATGGAGCGGCCCTCCGGAGTTTCATCTGCCAACGAAGAAAGTTGGGCCGCGTCGGCCATTTGCGCTTCGGTGATCCCGGGCGCAGGAACGAACTCAGATGCTTGCCGATTTCCTAGAGTGATGGTTCCGGTTTTGTCGAGCAGAAGCGTGTTGACGTCGCCAGCAGCCTCAACCGCTCGGCCCGACATGGCCAACACGTTGTGCTGCACCAGGCGGTCCATGCCGGCAATTCCGATAGCGGAGAGAAGTCCGCCAATGGTGGTTGGAATCAGACAAACCAGCAAGGACACCAGCACGAATACGGTTTGTGGAGAACCGGAGTAGATCGCGAACGGCTGAAGAGTCACGACGGCAAGCAAGAAGATAATGGTCAGGCCGGCCAGAAGAATGTTTAGCGCAATTTCGTTGGGCGTCTTCTGGCGCTCGGCTCCTTCCACTAGAGCGATCATGCGATCCAGAAACGTTTCGCCGGGATTCGACGTGATCTTGACCTTCAACCAATCTGAAAGCACCCGCGTGCCACCGGTCACGGCCGAGCGATCGCCTCCGGCTTCGCGGATTACGGGCGCGGATTCTCCCGTGATCGCAGACTCGTCGACTGAGGCCACGCCCTCGAGAATCTCTCCATCACTGGGGATGAACTCGCAAGCGTTAACCATAACTAAATCGCCAGCACGCAGCTTGGAGCTGGCAATTTGTTCGATCTTGCCGTCGGGTAGCAGTCGGTTGGCAATCGTCTCGGCACGGGCTTTACGCAGAGAGTCGGCTTGCGCTTTGCCCCGGCCTTCCGCCATCGCCTCGGCAAAATTGGCGAACAAGACGGTAAACCAGAGCCAGAGCGTGATCTGGAGGTTGAAGCCGAACGCTCCCTGATGCCCCACCACGTCCCGGATCAACAGAATGGTGGTGGCCACGCTGCCAACTTCGACTACAAACATCACCGGATTCTTCATCATGTTCCGCGGATCCAGCTTCACCAGGGAATCCAAAAGCGCGCGGCGCACGATCTTCATGTCCCAAATCGATTTCGATTTCTTCTCTGCCATAGTTCCTCAGAAAGTCTTGCCGACGGACATCAACAGGTGCTCAAGTATCGGTCCCAGGCTCAGCGCTGGGAAAAAGGTCAACGCTCCCACGATCAGAATCACTCCCACTAGCAGCACGCTAAACAATGGCGTGGTCACTGGAAACGTGCCCAGCGACGGCGGTACATACTTCTTCTTGGCCAAATTTCCCGCGATGGCCAGCATAGGGATGATCATGAAGAACCGGCCGACCAGCATGGTCATTCCACCCGCAGTGTTGTACCAGAGAGTGTTTCCATTCAGTCCTCCGAAAGCCGAGCCGTTATTTCCCGCCATGGAGGTGAAGGCGTACAAGATCTGCGTCAAGCCGTGCGGGCCGGGATTGCTGATGCTGGACGTGCCAAATCCTTCCACGGACGAAATGGCGGTAAGCACCAATATCACGAGAGGAAACACCAGCGTGACCAGCATGGCCATCTTCACGTCATAGGCTTCGATCTTCTTACCCAAATACTCGGGCGTGCGGCCGACCATCAGCCCCGCAATGAACACGGCTAAGACGACGTAGATCAGAATGCCGTAGAGACCGGCACCCACCCCTCCGAAAACGGTTTCGCTGAGCATGATGTTCGCCAGGGGAACCATTCCACCGAGTGGCGTGTAGGAATCATGCCAGCCGTTGATGGCTCCGCAACTGGCGTCGGTCGTGATGGTTGCAAAGAGAGCGGAGTCCGCGATGCCAAAGCGAACTTCCTTGCCTTCCATGTTGCCGCCAGGCTGCAACGCGCTCACCTGCTGATCCGCACCCTTCAGCAGCGGATTGCCGCGCGCCTCGGCCCAGTAGGCGGTTGTGATTCCCGCCAGGAATAAGAAAGCCATAGCCGCCCACACTGCCCATCCATGGCGCTGCGATCCGGTCATGCGGCCGAGGGTGTAGGTCAAGCCCGCGGGGATAACAAAAATCGAAAGCATCTGCAGATAATTGCTGAGCGGGGTGGGGTTCTCGAATGGATGCGAACTATTCGCATTAAAAAAACCGCCTCCATTCGTGCCCAGCATCTTGATGGCTTCCTGGGACGCGACCGGACCCTGCGCGATGGTCTGATCAGTTACTGTGTCCATCACCGGCTTGCCATCCTGGCCCACCATCGGCTTTCCATCCGCGCCGGTTTTCTGTACTTGCTGGGACTCAACCAGCTTCACCGTGTCATAAGGTTTGAGGTTCTGCACGACGCCTTGAGAAACCAGAGCGAGAGCGTAGACGATGCACATTGGCAGCAGCAGCCAGAGCGTGGCGCGGGTCATGTCCACCCAGAAGTTGCCGATGGTTTCCTTTTCCCGCCGTGCAATACCGCGCACGAAGGCGATGGCCAGCGCGATGCCGACGGCTGCCGATGCAAAGTTGTGATACGCGAGTCCGGCCATTTGGGTGAGATAGCTCATCGTCGTCTCACCCCCATAGTTCTGCCAGTTGGTGTTCGTGGTGAACGACGAGGCGGTATTGAAAGCCAAATCCTGAGTGACGGCGCCGAATTTCTGCGGATTCCACGGCAGCCACTGCTGAACCCGCTCGATCAAATACAGCAGCAGCATAGAGACGCCGCTAAACATCAGCATGGCGACCGCATATTCCGTCCAGCGCATCTCGTGGTTTTCATCGACGCCGGTCACGCGGTACAGCAAGCGCTCGACCGGCCGAGCGAGCGGATCAAGGAAGGTGCGCTCGCGGTTGAAAACCCGGGCCATGAATACGCCCAGCGGTTTAGTGACCGCGAATATCAGCACCAGGTACAAAAGGATCTGAATCCAGCCATTCAGCGTCATCAGAACTTCTCCGGCATCAGTAGCGCGTAAAGCAGATAGACCATCAACAAGACGCAGACGGCCAACATGAGAATCGATTCAAGACTCATAAGACTTCCCCTCAGCGGATCCGATCGCAAAACCGTACGTAGCCGATGGCAATGACAAAAAATGCCAGGGTGACGGCGATGAAGATGATGTCTTTCATAAACGACCTCCATTACTCAATCTCACCACGCGCCCTCCTTGTGGCCCCACCACCAAACCAGCCCGAGAGTCGCCGTGTTTTGTTGTTTGCTTAACAGACCTTGCGTGTCGGTCAGGAACGACGGCTGATTCGAGAAATCGCGGCGCCATTCGTAACGCATCAGGAAACCGTCTGCGACGCTATAGTCGAAGGTCGCGGTCGTTTCCTTCAGGGCCTGAGTCAGGCCGCTGAAAAGACCCCCACGATCGGATAAATACTCGGCCCGGCCGGCCAATGCGAATTTGGGGGAGAGCTGATATTTCACATAGGCTGCGCCTCCATCGACATGAGATGGCGCTGACGATTCTCCTGGCGCAGAATTCCTCCACAGCCGTTCAATCACGTAGTCACCCTCGAGGGCCAGCGTGAGCTTCGGCGTGCTTTGCCAGCTCACGTAGCTATCAAAAATGTGCAGTCGACCATTGGGGGCGGGATCAATCGGCGCAAAACTGAGGCCGGGCTGTACTGGAATCGGCGACGTGTTCTGGCACGCTGATCCTATCGGGATGGTCCTGACCCAGGTAATAATTCATCGTCCAGCTAATCGTCTTGCGGGGTGTCGCGGTAAAACCAAATAACTCATCCTTGAAGCCGTTGGTGGGTTCGACCTGATTGTTGCCATTGATCACCCAGTAGTTCAGAGCCAGATGATCGTTGACCGGATAACTGGTACGGAAGCCCATATGGTAGAAGGGCAGGAAATTGAACCAGAACGATCGAGAATAGTTCATCTGGTCCTTGGTGTAGTTGCCTTCGATCCCGAGCGAACTTGCCCATTTTCCGAAATCCACATCCAAGCCGCGGCCAACGGGAACGATATAGGTGCCGTACGCCTGGAAAATATTCCGATAGATATCCGGCCGGGGCTCATTCAAAGGATTGCCTTGCAGCGTATCCGTGGCCTGACCAAATTGCAGGTCGAGACGGCCCCCGAATCGCCGTCCCTCGGCAACCTCAGGCGGGTGATCAAATATCACGCTCGCCTGATTCAAACTGAAACTGTTGCTGAGAACGTCATAGGCTCGGAGCAGATTGACTCGCCCGATGGGCGCGTTGAAGTTGTACTCGTAATATCCATCGAGCCCGATGTTGATGGTGGTGTCGCGCAGAAAGTCGAGACTCTTTCTGTCCTGCGGAGTCAGCGTCGATTGCTGCGCCGAAACAGACTGCGGCTGCGCTCCCGACGTTAACTGCTCGTTCGGAGGATCTTGGGAACCTTTTGCTTGCGAGTTTGCTTGCAGTTCTTTCACAATGCGCTTCAACTCCGCTACTTCGCCTTCAAGTTCTCCGACTCGCGCTTGCAGTCCTTCCCCAGTTAAGGGCTTGGCAGAAGCATCCGTCGAACCGGTCGCTGCTTGACCCTGCGCGCGTGCCGGCAATGAGCATAAAAAACCAATCATTAGAAGCGTCCAAAAATCTTCAGCAAATCTGGACCGCCTAAAGACACTGACAACAACAGCCAGTCTCGAAAAAGTCATAGTGCTCGCTCCTGTCGGGAAAATCGCGCCAGAAGCGATTGATACTAAAACTTGACCAAGATTGCCAGATCAAACCGGTTCTCATCCTTCACCAGATCCGGGGCCCAGCCCGGCACGGTCGATCCCGGAGCGCCCGTGTTGCCGCCCGGCGGCGTTATGCCGCCTGATCCGGAGAAGTAGGGCACATTGGCCGCGCGATGATCGAACTCCCAACGGAACGTAATGTATTGGCTGGGCATGTAGTCGAACGTACCGGACATATCCCACGCCTTGTAGGGGTCGCCGGGATTCTCCGTGAAGTAGTTCGTGCCGGAAGCAGCGGTTGCGCCATTAATCGGCGGCAACAGCACCAGGTAGCGTCCAGGATTGTTAATCTTGCCGCCGCCAAGAGTGAAACCATACCGGTCTTTGTCGAACCAGAGCCGGTTATACAGCATGAAACCCAGGAAGTCCTGCTTGGGGCCCTTCGCCGAATCGCCGTAGCAGCTCACGCCGCCGCCGTGTTCACATCCCATGTCGCCGGTCAGCGAGAATGCAGCTTTGCTCAACCATTTCTCCGGATGGTCGTAGTACTTGATTTCGATACTGTCGTCGGTGTGGTAGCGCACGCGGCCCGGCGTGTTCAACGCATCCTCGCCCAAAGCGTATTGATTTCCAAGGACGGACAGCCAAGCATTGGGACGCCACAAGATTTGCCCTCCAACTCCCATGCGGCCATTGAACCGTCCATACGACTGCCATCCGTTAACAAGCCAGGGCTCGATCTTCAAATGTGCGGTCGGGAAAATCTGTACCCGCATGCCATTAAAGAACCACGGCGTATTTGAAGAGACATAGGAAGGTTGATAGGCCCAGTTATCGAAGTTGTAGTAACTGAACAGACCGATGTAAGACATGAAGATTCCAGCGTCGACATTGATGCCATGCAATGCATCGAAGTGGTATCCGCCGTAGGCTTCGGAAACGTAGCGGTAGGCGTCAGCCAGGTCCCATTGCCCACGTGCGGGGCTGGCGTCGTTGCGCGGCGTGGTCGTGGAATACATACCAAACTGCGTCATCAGGCGGGCCCGAACGTTGTCATAGTGGAAGTCGCCGCCGACGCCGAGTTGGGTCAACTGAACTTCGTTCGACCGAAACACCTCGCTGGAACCGCCGATGGTGTCATCTTTGGGATGGTTAAGATCGTAGATGTAATCAACATCGGCTCTGATTTCCGGGGTAAAGAATTTCGAATCGAAAGCCGGCGTTTTGGTGCGCGCATTGCCGTTCAACCAGGTCCAGTCGGCAAAGGCAAACGGAACTTCCTTAGCCTGTTTTCCCGACGGAGACTCTTGCGGTAGTACTGCTTCAGCTTCAGGTGATGCGGCGGAAGCGGCCGGGGTAGAAGGTGCCGGTGGCGCAGTCGCCTTTGCGGTCGGAACCACCGTAGTCGGCTGCTCCGCTGCCTCATGCTGCTTCAGGGCAAGTTCAAGTTGCTCTATTCTTTTTTTCATGGCTGCCAGCTCTTGGACGATCTCTTGCTCGCTTTGCGGGCTGGCTGTGGAAGTCTGGGGGTTAGGCGATGTCGAAGTGTCGGACGGAACATCATTCGGTGTATGTTGGCCATGCAACGGGACAGTCAGTAACGCCGCGGCTATTGCGACCAGGGCCGCCCGCTTGCCAGTTTTTACCGCGGACTCGCGCACATAATTTTTGGAATTCATAATTATTAGTTCTCCACGTCGCTTAACTGGGTTGAACTTCGCGAAGTAAACTCTTAGCGGGTGCCGCGACAGGCTCTTACTCTCTTCGAGAAGGGCGTTTAGAACGCGCAGCATGAAGAGCACTGCGCCCGCACACAGTAATGTGAAGATCAGTTTCATTTCTGACCATCTGGCACAATTGTCAGGAAGACGGCGCGAAAATCATTTCACAAGCGTGAGCGTAAAGATGGCATAAACGGTTCGTAAAGATTTCGTAAGGAGAACCGGCTTGGAACTCTCCGGGAAGGCTTAACAGCCCCAATCCGCCTCGCCAGGCTTGGCGAAATACTGCCGGTTGACTTGCTCACCCTCGGGCGTCGCCGACAGTTCCAGCAAGGTGAGCCGGGCAGCCGCGATCATTAATTCGCGTTCGTTTTGCGGAGCCCGGTCCCACGAAGAATCCGCTTCCCGGCTCGCGTGACCGTGGAAGTCCTGGGCAAGAGCCTCGTGGTAGTGATGAAACAGTTTTGCCAAATCTTCGGCGGATACATTGTGAATCGACGACATAACCCTAGCCTTTCTGTAGTACGACTTCAGTGAGTTGCTCATGCAAGCTTGTTAGGAATCGCCCGGCATCTTTTACTTGGCGGCCGGGGTTTTCTTGCCCAGTGCAGGCAGAAACCCGATCAGCATGTTTACCATCGCGAGCACGGCCATTTATTTTCACTCCCTATAACTCAACTGATTGGATATCGAAACCCATAAAGATTGAATAAAGAGTTCGTAGAATGTTCGTTAGGACGAATCAGATTGAAAACAGAGAATTTATTCGCCGGGTTCGAAGCGGTATCCGACCCAGGGTTCGGTGACGATGTAGCGTGGAGAGGAGGCTTCCGGTTCCAGCTTCTTGCGCAGTTGGCCCACGAACACGCGAAGATATTCAATCTGCTCCGAGCTCTGGCCGCCCCAGATTGCGCTGAGCAGCGTCCGATGAGTTACTACTTTGCCAGGGTGGCGGGCGAGATAAACCAGTAGATCAAATTCCTTGGGCGTCAGATGTACCTCGCGACGACGGACCGCGACTTTGTGGGCCGCCAGATCGATGCGGAAATCCCCGATCTCAATCAACGATGCTGGTTCGCTCTCACCCGCCGGAGCACGGCGCAAATGCGCACGCACACGCGCCAGCAATTCCTCGATCCCGAACGGCTTGGTGACGTAGTCGTCGGCGCCTGCATCCAAGGCTTGAACCTTGGTCCTTTCCTCGCCTTTGACCGAGAGCACGATGATGGGAATCGCCGTTGAAAGCCGCAATCGCCGGCACAACTCCAAGCCATCCATGTTTGGCATGGAAAGATCCGTGATCACCAGATCCGGGGTCCAGTCTTTCATGATTTCGAGGGCGGTCTCGCCGTCGTTGGCCACGCGAATGTCGTAGCCCTGGCTGGACAGACTGGTGCGCAGCACGCGCGTGATCTGGGGTTCGTCGTCCACCACGAGAATACGGCGATGTTCGCTCATGAAAGAATCAGGAGGGTTCCTGAGTAACGATGTGTACGTCGACCGGAGGAGCATCGCGCAAGAACTTGTTGATGGCAGTGAGGTAGAGGTATTTTCTCCATCCCCCCGTGGCCGATCGTCCGAACACAACTTGGGTGACGTGTTTTTCGCGAACGAAGTCGGCTACCACTTCGGCTACGCTGCGGCCTTTCCGTTTGGTTATCTGCGCGCCGACGTTTTCGGCAAACTGGAGATTGGCCGCCAGGGTTTTCTGATTGGCTTCGTTGTCGTCCTGGCCCAGATCCACATAGATGACCTGCAGCTCGCCGCCCATGGCCTGCGCCATGCGGGCGCCGCGCGCGATCAGGTATTGCGCGGCCGGATTGGAGCTGATGCACACCGCAATCCGCTCGCGGACGGCAACGGTTCCGCTGGCCTCGTCCTTCTCACGATAGGATTCCAGACTCTGGTCCACGGCCTGCGCGACCTGGCGAAGCGCCAGTTCTCTGAGGGCTATGAGATTTCCCGGACGGAAGAAATTTCCCAGAGCGCGACCAACTCGATCCAGCGGATAAATGTCTCCACGACGCATCCGGCTCTGCAGTGCTTCGGGAGTGAGGTCCGACATGACCACTTCGTCGACGCGTTTCAGCACCCAATCCGGCACCGTCTCCCGCACCGTGATCCCCGTCAAGCTCTGCACCGTGGGCGTGACGCTATCGAGATGCTGAATGTTCATCGTCGAAAGCACATCGATGCCGGCGTCGAGCAGTTCCAGCACATCCTGATATCGCTTTCCGTGTTTGCTGCCTTCCACATTGGTGTGGGCCAATTCGTCCACCAGGACGACGCTTGGTTTCCGCGCCAGGATGGCGTCGACGTCCATTTCTTCGAACAGCGTGCCCTTGTACTCCAGCTTTTTTCGAGGAACCGCTTCGAGCTGGCAGGCAAGTTCTGCGGTCGCCTTGCGCCCGTGGGTCTCGATTACTCCGATGATCACATCCTCGCCACGCTTGTGACGCCGGATGGCTTCACTCAACATGCTGAAAGTCTTGCCGACACCGGGCGCATAGCCCAGAAAGAGTTTGAACACCCCGCCTTTTTTCGTGGGATCTGCCTCGGCCAGCCATTGTTCGGGAGTTTTAGGCATCGCGGCTATTGTCGTCGAGCGGATCGAAATTGTCGATAATCCTTTGAAGCCTAATCCGGATCACTGATGGCCGGCAGGAAGATCAGCTACAATCTCGGCGTGATCCAACCGCGATTCAAGGCGGCCCTGCGCTACGCTGCAACGGCAGCTGCCGTTGTGGTCGTGGCTGTCGCCTACCATGTTGTCATCAAAGTGAATCCCACCACGGTCGCCCTCACCTTTCTGGTCGGTGTGTTGATTGTGTCGGCGAACTGGGGCTTGCGGCCTGCTGTCTTCATGGCCGTGGTCGCGACCCTGGCTTTCAACTACTACTTTCTTCCGCCAGTCGGAACGTTGACCATTGCGGACCCTCAGAATTGGGTCGCTCTGTTTGCTTTCCTGGTGACCGCAATCATCGCCAGTCAACTGGCCGAGCGCGCGCGCAGGGAGGCGCAGAGCGCCAACGAACGGCGGCGCGAAGCCGAGCGTCTTTACAAATTCAGCCAGCAACTTCTTTCCAGCGACAACGTAGTTGAACTGTTGAATGCGATCCCGCGCTACATTGTGGAGCGATTCGCGGTGAAAGCCGCCGCCATTGCCCTGCCCAACCGGCCAGATGTTTATCGTTCAAGCTCCGCCATCCACGACCTGGAGTTGCATGATCTCCAGTTGGTCTGCATGCGCGGCGAACCCATGACCGACCCTGAGAAACGAGCTGTGTTCATGCCTCTCCGGATGGGCGTTCGTGTGGTCGGCAGCATGGGGGTTTCGGGCGCACCACTTTCGCGCGAGACCCTGGAGGCGATGAGTAGCTTGATTGCGATCGCCATCGAGCGCGCTGGAGCGGTAGAAAAGCTCGGCCGCGCCGAGGCTGCCCGCGAGAACGAACAACTGCGCTCCGCATTGCTCGATTCCGTCACCCACGAATTTCGCACCCCGTTGACCGCCATTAAGGCGTCAGCCACCTCGCTGCTTTCCAATCCCGGGCTGGACGCGGCTCAGCGCCTGGAACTCCTCACCGTCATCAACGAAGAAAGTGATCGTTTAAATCGTCTCGTGGGCGAAGCGGCCGAGATGGCGCAGCTCGACGCCAACCAGTTCGAACTTCAACTGGGGGCGCATCCCATCCAGGAGGCGGTTGAGGCGGCGCTGGAAAAGGCAAAGCCGGCGCTGGGACAGCACCCCGTCGATGTCCAGCTGCCGAGCAACCTGCCTCTGGTGCGAATGGATGAGGGTCGGATTACCGAAGTTGTAACTCAGTTGCTGGAGAACGCGGCCAAGTATTCTTCACCCGACTCCCCCATTCAAATCACGGGAGAACTGGGAAACCGGATGGTCATGACCAGCGTCGCCGACCGCGGACCAGGGATCGACGATTTCGAGCAAGCCTTGATCTTCGAGAAATTCTATCGGGGCCGCGATCAGCGCCTTCAGGTTCAAGGCACGGGCATGGGCCTGGCGATTGCGAAGGCAATCGTCGAAGCCCATGGCGGCAAGATTGGCGTGACCAGCCAGCTCGGCCACGGATCGGTGTTTTATTTCACCCTGCCGGTGGCCTAGCATTCAGAAAAGAAAATCCCCGCCTTCGCATCACAGATACGAAGGCGGGGAGTTGCGGTTTACGGCAGGTAGTAGCGGAACGACGTGAAGAACATATTCTCCGTCGCTGAGGGATTTCCGCCCTTACCGGCCCAGGTATTGCGGTCGATGTAAGAATACTGCGGTCCCCACTGGATCCTGCCCTTCGGGCCGCTGTAGAAGCGATACCAGAACCCGATAGTGCCTTCAATGATGCTCCGCGTGTCTCCGTTGCAGTTTGACAATCCTCCGGGGTTGAACCCGCCGGTGAGAGGTGTGCCCACTGCTCCGGGAACCGGAATATTGGCGGTCCCGCCCGTCGGATCGGTGGACGTAGCAGGAGTGGCTACGGTTGTGCTGGTGAGAGCCGGGGGCGTTTCTGTGTAGCATCCCGAGTTATTGAACAGCGTCGATCCATAGCCGACGCCCTTCCCCCCAGCCTCAAAGGCAGTGCGGTCTTCATATTCGCCGCCGACGTTGGCATAAACATCCAGCCTTGGGCCATGCCATTCCAGGGTGCCCAGGGTTTGGTAGTTCCTGACCGGAACCAGCACGCCATCAGGACGGACAACCAGATCCGAGAGCCCCGCCGTGCCGTAACGCCCAATGCCATTGCCGCCCAGGAAATGTAGTCCTACATCGAAATGCTTGGCGATGGTGCCGCGGAAGTTGGCGCCGATACCGCCGTCAAATTCAGAGTTGTTATAAGCACCCGTGGCGGAAGGCTTGGTCGCCGTCGCCAAGGGATAGATCCGGTCACGGAAGTCGGTAAACACGCCGAAGATCTCGTAGTGTCCCCAGCCCGGCTCGAAGGCGAGCTTGCCGACGAAGTCAGGTGTTGAATTGTAGGAGTAGTTTGCGGTCGGGTTGTAAAGTCCGCCGCTCGCTCCTTGCTGGCCGAGAACGAAGTTGTTGCTGGCTCCGTGGCCACCAACAGTTTCCTGAGAATTCTCCACCGAGAAAGCCAGCCACGCTTTGTTGCTCAGGTTCTTGGATACGCGGAACCCGTACTGCCGGGCCCAACTGAAGCCCACGGTATACTGTGGGTCGATGGTCATCGGCAATGCTTCGCTGCGGTTGTCAACGCCTTTCTTGGTTTCGGTTACCAGGCTCCACATCTGGCCGCCGGTAAAAGTCCAACCGCTGTTTAATGCCGCCTGAGCGAATGCTTGCCGCATACGAAGCGTATAGCTATTGCTTTCGTTGTTATTCGAGGTCACTCCAGCCGACAGGAAGTCTGCCTCGTAGTAGCTGCCGATCTTGGCGCTACCCAGTTTGCCTTCGGCCAGCACCGACAGACGCGACTGACGGCCGGAGCCAAAGAATTCCGACATGTGACTTGCCGCCGAGCCATCGAACGGAATCGAATTGAACGGCGTGTTGATGTCGGCGCCAAGCGCATGCGAACGCCACACAGTTTCAGCCGCGGCGAAGCCTCCTGGTGTAATCGTGACACCTTTGTAATGGATCGCGAGCGGGCTCTCCAGCGCATCCTTGACGTTCTTTTGCGTCTCCTGCAGCGAGAGGGCCGCGCTGGTCGCGTTCTGCTTCAGGTCGGTCACATCGCTCTTCACGGAGGCCACGTCCTGTTGCTGTTGGGTGCTCTGAGATGCAGCAGCATCGGCCTTCTGCTGCGCCGCCGTCGCTTCACTCTGAACTTGTCCCACCTGCTGCTGCAACTGCTGGATTTGCGAATCACGACTCTGTACTTGTTGCGTAAGCTGTTGAATTTGCCGCTGTTGCGCCTCGAGCGCCAGCTTCATTTCATTGAGCTGGACCGAAACACTGGGCGTAGACGTCTTGGCAACTACCTTCTTTTTGGTAGTCGTCGAGCTGCCTGCGGTCGTACTTTGCTGTGCTGACGCCGCGAGTGCGCCAACCAGCAGCGCAAACGCCAACGGCAAGGCCATTCCGTGCTTCATTTCTCCTCCCGGATGTTCAAAGATGACATCTAAGAAAAACGTGTGCGTCTTCCCTTTGTATGTGTTGTGTTGGATTCTGTGAGACTGCTGATGCTAGCGGTGATTTGTTACAGAAGTGTGAATATTGTGTAAACGTCGCGTTAATCCGCTCAGAGATAAAAGTTCCTTCCTGCACTCGGCGCCGGGTCGGTAAAACTTGCTGATCCATAATTGCGAATGCTTGACGCGTGGTTCACAGAATGTCAAAGCTGTGCGCTCTCCTTTTGTGATGGTGGTCACAAGAGACCACTTTTTCCGAAGGTCGCGGTATCGAATTGGGAAAATTCTTTGGCGATGCTCTCGTGGCTCTCGTGCCGGAAAACAGATCGGAAAATCGCTGAAGAATCCACCTTGCGCTGAAGTTGTCCCTTAGCGAAACCGTGCTCGCCACCACACCAGTCGCCAGATGTGGCAAACTCTTTACTTCAGGGATGCGATGAATATTCTCGAATTCACCCTTCTCATCGCGGCAGGGTCGTTTGTGGCCGGCTTGCTGGGATCGCTTACCGGTCTCGGCGGGGGAGTCGTCCTCGTCCCCCTACTCACGCTCTTTTTCAAAGTCGACATTCGCTACGCCATCGGAGCCTCCCTGGTTTCCGTCATCGCGACTTCGTCGGGCGCGGCCGCCGCCTACGTGAAAGAGGGATACTCGAATATCCGCATCGGCATGTTCCTCGAGATCGCAACCACAGTAGGCGCTCTGGCGGGCGCATTTCTCGCAGCTTTCATTTCCACCAAAGCCCTCGCCGTGATCTTCGGCCTGATGCTGCTCTATTCCGCCTATCTTTCCCGAAGGCCGCGACCCCGCGCTGAACGCAATTTGCCGCCAGATCCCCTCGCCACACGCTTACGTATGAATGGAAGCTTCCCCTCGGAAGAAGGAGGAATGCGGCAGTACAACGTGCAGAGTGTACCAACTGGTTTTGGCCTAATGTTCGGCGCCGGCGCGCTTTCCGGATTACTCGGCATTGGTTCCGGAGCGGTGAAAGTCCTCGCCATGGACCAGGCCATGAAAATCCCCTTCAAAGTCTCGACCACCACCAGCAACTTCATGATCGGCGTCACCGCCGCCGCCAGCGCCGGCGTATATCTCAACCGTGGATATGTCGATCCCGGCCTTGCCATGCCGGTCATGCTCGGCGTCCTTGCTGGTTCCATGCTGGGCGCTCGAATTCTGGTCAAGGCAGAAACCAAAGTATTGCGGCTCGTCTTCAGCGTCGTGATTGCCGTACTCGGCGTGCAAATGCTCTACAAAGGATTCACCGGAGGAATCTGAATTGGCGCAGACAGAGACTCGGGCTTTCACGGATCAGAAACTTGAAAACATGGTCGGCAATCTGCTTCGTGCCGGCGTGTCTCTTGCTGCTCTAGTCGTGTTGTTTGGCGGCATAATTTATCTGACCCGGCACGGCCGCGAGCCCGCCAATTACAAGGTATTTCGCGGTGAACCCTCCGACCTCAAAAGCCTGAGCGGAATCATCCGCTACGCCTTCGGATTCCACGGCCGCGGCATCATTCAATTGGGACTGTTGCTGCTGATCGCCACCCCGGTCGCCCGCGTTGCCCTTGCCATCTGGGGATTCGCCGAAGAGCACGATCGCATGTACATGGTTTTCACCGGCATCGTCCTGATAGTCCTGCTCTACAGCCTCCTCGGATCCGGTTCAGCGTTCTGAAAGTGCGGACAGCGGACCCGAGTACATCCGGCGAACCTGGCCTCATTTATGATTACCTATGGGCGATCCGCCACTATGGGCGACAGATGACCAACAAGGTCGTCTCTCCGAGCTCACCGCCGAAACCTCGGACTCCGCCAAAGAATTTCCCCTCCGCCGCGATGTCCGTTCTTTGGGAATTCTGCTGGGCCGCGTTCTCGTGGAGCAATCCGGCGAAACCCTTCTGAACGTCGTCGAGCATCTCCGCCGCCTTCTCATCCAACATCGCGAGCCTGAGAAGAAAAATGGCGAAGATCTCATGGCCCAGGCCCGCGGCGTCATAGCCGACCTCACTGTCGAGGACGCCTACAAACTCACCAAGGCATTCGCCATCTATTTCGAGCTCACAAACTTGGCGGAAACCAATCACCGCAAACGTCGCCGTCGCGCCGCCCAGCTGCACGCCGACCATGCGCCTGTTGCCGGTTCTTTCCGCGGAACTCTGGGTCGATTGAAAGCCGCTGGCATCACCGCGAAACAGGCGCTCGCAGCATTGCAAAGGATTGAAGTCACACCCGTCTTCACCGCGCATCCGACGGAAGTCGCTCGCCGAACTGTGCTCGGCAAGCGTCGCAATATCGCCCGCTCGCTCGAAGATCTCGACCGTCTTCCGCTCTCGACTTCGGACGCCGAAGAACTGGAAAGGCAAATCCTGGCTCAGATCACGGCTCTCTGGCAGACCGACGAAGTGCGCCTCAGCAAGCCGAGTGTTACGGATGAAATTCGCATGGGCCTTGATCCCTACCCAATGACGATCTTCGAAACTTTGCCCAAAATTTACGCGGAGATGGCTGACGCTTTCCGCCAAGTCTACGGTCTCTATCTTCATGACCGGGAATTGCCCCGGGTGCTTTCCTTTGGCTCGTGGATCGGTGGCGATCGCGACGGCAATCCGTTTGTGACCGCGGAATGCACGCGCGACGCCCTGCAAATGGCCCGCAACGTAATCATCGACCACTACGTGAGCCAGATTTCGAAGGCCATCGACCTTCTCAGTTCATCGATGCGGCAGGTGAGCATATCGAGCGCCCTGCGTCAACGGATCAAGGAGTACGAAGCGCTCATGTCATCTGCCCACGTACGGAGAATTTCTGAAGCCGAACTGTATCGCCTGTTCCTGGAACTTATAGAAGCGCGACTCCGGGCCTCGAAAAAAGTCCCGGTGACTTCTCCTGCGTACCGTGACAGCGCTGAATTTGCCGCGGATGTCGCGTTGCTCCGAGAGAGCCTGTCCGAGAATCATGGCAGCCGGTTGATTGAACTCGTGATCGATCCGTTGTTTCGTGCCATTCACACGTTCGGGTTCAATCTGCACGCACTCGACATTCGCCAGCATTCGCGCATTCTTTCGGAAAGCCTGGCTGAGTTGGCCGCTGCCGCGTCGGGATCCCTGGCGCGCGGTATTCGGAAAGCTCGCGCGAAACCATGAGTACCTTTCAGACCCTCATTCACCTGAAGCAATATTATCCTGCAGCCTCGATTCGCAGCTTCATTGTCAGCAACACGCAATCGGAGCAGGACATTTTCAACGTAGTCCGCCTGGCCGCGGTCTGCGGACTTGGCGTCGGCCGCATCGGCGATGACCCCGGTCTTATGCCGATGCCTCTGTTCGAGTCCATCGAATCTTTGCGTTGCTCAGCCGAGGTCATGCGCCGGCTTTGGTACTCGGCCGAATATTCCCCCTTGCTCGACTCCTGGGGACGTTCGCAGGAGGTCATGCTCGGCTATTCGGATTCCAACAAAGACGGCGGCATGTTCACCAGCACGTGGGAATTGCACAAAGCTCATCACGCCCTGCATCAGGCGGCTCGCGAATGTGATGTGAATTTGCGGCTGTTCCACGGTCGCGGCGGAACGGTCGGCCGCGGCGGCGGCCCCACGCACGCCGCCATTCTCGCCCAGCCAGCGGGTGATTTTTCAGGCCAGATCCGCATTACCGAGCAGGGCGAAGTGCTTACCTGGAAATATTCCGACCCGGTGCTAGCGGAATGGAATCTCGAGTTGATGATCGCGGCGTCTTTGGAAGCTCTCGCCTCGCCGGATGCTCAGCAAACGCAAGAGAGTTCTGGCTGGCACGGTGCGATGGAAGGAATGTCGCAAAGCGCCTACGCCTACTATCGCAAGCACATCGCCGATAACCCCGACGTACTGATCTACTTTGAGCAGGCCACGCCGGTGAACGAACTCGAAAACATGCAGATTGGCTCTCGTCCTTCCCGGCGCAGTCAAAGCCGCTGCCTCGAAGATCTGCGCGCCATCCCCTGGGTCTTCGGATGGATGCAAAGCCGGCACGCTGTTCCCGCCTGGTTCGGGGTGGGCCATGCCATCGAAACGTTCATCGGGCAGGCGCCCGGGAATGCCGCGGTTCTTCGCGAGATGATGGCTCACTTTCCGCTTTTTTCTGAACTCGTTCGCAACGTCGAACTCGCGATGGCGAAAGCTGATCTCACGATCGCGCGGCTCTACGCTGGGCTGGTTGAAGATAAAAACATCCGCGACCGCGTTTTCTCCTTGCTGGAAGAAGAATTTCTTCGCACCATACAGGCTTTGCTCTCCATTACCGGCGAAAACGAATTGCTCGAAGGCAATCCGGTTCTATCCCGTTCGATTCGCCTGCGTAATCCGTACGTCGATCCCATGAGCATGGTCCAGGTCGACCTACTGCGCAGGAAACGCGGCGGCGAAAACACGGACATCCTGAACTACGCCCTGGGCGCCACCATAAACGGAATCGCCGCCGGCCTGCACAACACAGGCTAACCTGCGCAACGTCACGGGGTCTCACCAGTAGGTGAAGGTGAAGTCGTCCACATAGGTGGTATTCGCCGACTGACTGTCGTTTCCGTCCATCTGATAGTTCACCGTGATGCCCCACCAATTACTCGGCGCAGTGCCCGGCGCATAATATTGATTGATGTTAGTCGTCACCCCATTCAGCGTGATCGATTGAAAGAGCAGCCAATTGTCTGATTCCCGCTGCACTTGAATGGTCACGTGGTTCCAGGCGTTGTTCACCGGATTACACGCTACGCCCGCGGACACCCATTTCTGGCTCACGTTATCCCAAATGTCCCATTCGTGCCCACCCAGGATGTTGCACTGATTGCCCCAAATTAGACCAAGGCCGTTGAAGTACATGCTGATATCAAGCTCAAGGACCTGCGTCACGCCAAGGTTCGTGGGATAGAAGTAGGCGTCATAAGTGAAGTTGTGCAAGGTCGGAAGCAGGGTGTGACTCGAATCCGGCAGACCCTGCGTCGAACCCTGGCCGATCAGAGGATTGCTCCACAGCACATCGGCATACGGCGTACTGCCACCGATGTTGAATTGGGTCGCATCTCCACTCATGGAAGGCGATTTAATCCCTTGCTTCATCGACCACGTAACACCCGGGCACGGGTACGAACAGATGCTATAGCCCGGCGGCAACTCGCCCCAGCTTTGCCATCCGCCGCTGGCCTGCAGATTGGGCAAAGGAGTTCCATTCGATTTCACGGTAACTGTAGTCGACGCCTTCGCGGTGCCGCCGGCTCCCTGCGCGGTCGCGGTGTAGGTAGTGGTTGCGGTCGGCGTAACGTTGGTCGATCCGTTGGCCGGGAAACTACCCAATCCCGCGATGTTCACCGAGGTTGCATTGCTGGTTGTCCAACTCAGAACCGCCGCGGCTCCGCTGTTGATGGTGTTCGGTTGAGCGTTGAAAGAAATTGTAGGCGGAGGACTCGCTGTTACCGTGACGGTGGTCGCGGAGGCGGCGGTTCCTCCGGGGCCTGTCGCGGTCGCGGTGTATACGGTCGTGGAACTCGGAGCAACTTTAACCGATCCGTTTGCGGCAAACGTCCCTACACCCGCGATGCTCACGGAAGTGGCGTTACTGGTCGTCCAACTCAGAACCGCGGAG
Organism: uncultured Acidobacteriota bacterium; assembly: GCA_963762385.1. GTDB lineage: Bacteria > Acidobacteriota > Terriglobia > Terriglobales > Acidobacteriaceae > JABDBE01. The sequence continues at coordinate 1,384,579 of CAVXKN010000006.1, forward strand.
GCACCGCTCGTGATGTTATTGGGTTGGGCGTCGAAGGAAATCGTAGGCGGAGGATCTTGCGACGATCCGACGGTGACTGTGGTCGTGGACGCGGCGGTTCCCCCGGGGCCCGTCGCCGTGGCTGTATAGGTGACAGTAGAGCTTGGAGCGACTTTGACCGAACCATTTGCCGCGAATTGTCCCACTCCCGCGATGCTGACGGAAGTTGCGTTGCTGGTCGTCCAGTTTAGAACCGCCGACGTACCCGCTACAATGCTGCTGGGCTGCGCGCTGAACACGACAGTCGGCTTTTGGCCAGAAGTCACAACGCTCACCACGGTTGAGGATTCAGTCTTACCTCCCGGTCCCGTCGCAGTCGCCGTGTAAGTTGTGGTGACCGCGGGAGTGAGCTTTACCGAACCGCTAGCCGGGAATGTGCCCACGCCGCTGATGCTGACCGAGCTCACATTGCTTGCATTCCAACTGAGCATCGTCGCCTCGCCGCTCGTGACCGTACTCGGTTGAGCTCTAAGCGCGATCGCGGGGGCTTGCCCGGAATTATTGGGCGCACCCATCGATCCCCCTCCACATCCAATAGCTACGATTGCAACGGAAAATAAGAACACCAGTGCTGATATGCGCAGGACAAATCGCATAGGAATCCCTTCATGGTGAAATTTGTCAGGCGAAGCGACTAAGGTTCAACCTCGATTTGACTGAAATTCTAAGCAGGGGCGCCGCTACTCGCAAGGGAAAGCGCAAAAGTAAATACTCGAAAGTACATCAAGGAATGCGGCGGAAGTGGCCATCAAAGCGTCTTTTGACTGGGGCGGGAGGACTTGAGCGGTGCGAGTGAAGGGGGTGCCCCACCCAAGCGTCTTCCTGCTTGGGTGGGCCTTTCGAGAGCTCGGAGGACAACCTGGCCCTCGGCATCCGACCACGCGGGACGCAGCTTCAGCGTTCCGCGTGGAACCTCACTCTTACGACCCTTCTGGCGCATGCAGCACGCGGAAGGTGTTGCCGCCGTTGGACCAGACGAGGATCAAGGCGTCTTTCCCTTTGGGCACAGATCCCAAAGCATGCTGAACATCCGCCGCGCTTTGCACGTCGTGGCGATCGACCTGCACGATCACGTCGCCACGCTGCAGGCCGGCGTTGTCCGCCGAACTTCCCGGCTGCACTTGTTCGATCACAGCTCCGTGAACCGAGCTGGGAGCCTGCAGTTGCTCACGCAGTTCAGGAGTCATGTCGCTGAGACCGAGTCCCCAACGCATTTTCCCGTGTCCGTTTTCGCCGACTTCATTGCCCTCTTTATCGCGACTTCCCATCGCCTCCAGCGTGACCGGGAGGGTTGTGTTCTTGCCGTCTCGAAGGACTTCCAACTTAATGGTCGTGCCCGGGCTCTTCTGTCCAACTTCAACTTGAAGCTCGCCCGCGTCGCTCACTTTCTGTCCGTCGAGTTCGGTGATCACGTCGCCGACTTTCAAACCGGCTTTCGCTGCCGGTGAATCGCCTTCGACCTGGGTCACGACTGCGCCGGTTGCATCGCTCACGTTAAAGAACTTCTCGTTCTCGGGCGTCACGTCGCTGATTCCGATTCCCATGTAGCCGTGTGTCACTTTACCATCGCGAATCAGCGTATCGACGGTCGGCTTCACGATCTGCGTGGGAATGGCGAAACCCATTCCGGAGAACGCGCCGGTGGATGAAACCAGGAACGTGTTGATGCCCACGACTTCACCCCGTGCATCGACCAGCGGGCCGCCGGAATTTCCTGGATTGATGGCCGCATCTGTCTGAATGAATTCGCCGGGCTTGCGCGCGTTATCCGAGAACGGATTCGGACGGTTCAGCGCGCTGACGATGCCGCGCGTAACCGTGAAACGGAAGCCTAGAGGATTTCCGAAGGCCAGTACGGTCTGGCCGGGATGGAGCGCGGTCGAGTCGCCCCACGGAATGCTGGGGAGGCTGCCTCCATCCACTTTGAGCACAGCCAGGTCGGTTAAAGGATCCGCGCCAACCAGCGTGGCCTTCATCGTCTTGCGATTGCTCATCGTGACTCGAATGTCCACCGCGCCATCGATGACGTGGTTGTTGGTCACGATATATCCATCGGGCGAAATAATGACTCCGCTGCCAATGCCGTGTTCAATCTGTGGCTGCGGACGGCCATGCGGTCCGAAAAACTGACCGAAGCCCGGGCCGAAAAATTGCTGCATGTCGTCGGGCAGTTGTTGTTCCGCCGTGTCGACTTTAGTTTTCGAGGTGACAGCAACGTTGACGATGGCTGGAGTTACTCTCGCAGCCAGAGTCTCCATGGCATGGTCGAGCGAGAGCAGAGCTGAGACGCTATTGTCATCTAGCGCTGCCGCAGCCGGAGCAGGAGCTGCAACCGAGGCTCGCGCAGCCATTGGCTTGGCGGTTTCGTAGGTTACGACGGCCGCAAGGGCTGCGATCGCTATCGCCGAAACAGCCATCCGGGTTATTGTTTTTTTCCAGTTTGCTGAGTGGTTCATGATTGTTTAGCTTCTCCTTTGTGCAACTAATTATTTAGTTTTTGTTGCCGAACCTATATTCTCTGGTCACTTCCAACTACCTAAATCTGTTTTGCGGGAATTCTGGTTTCCGCTGGATTCTGCGTTGGATCCAGCACGATCACGCGCCAGACGTAGACTCTCAAAAACATGGGCCCCGCTTCTTCGTATTGCGAGGCTTGCATCACTACAAAGATTCCCTGCGACGGTGCGTGCTGGTTGATCGTCATCAGCACGGCTGGCACGAAGTTTTCGGCATTAGGCTGAAGCAGCCGCGCCTCTATCAGTTCCTCGGACTTTTGCGGAGCAGTTCTTTCGCCCCGCTGGGGCTCGACCGTCTTCCACACACCACGCACGGCTTGCGCCGTGGACTGCGTTCTTGCGCCGCTTCGCGGCTGGTGCGCTGCCCCCCGTTTAGCAGGTTGGACCGCTAAGTCCTGCGAGTTTTCCCTGAAGCTTGCCAGGGTTGCTACCGGCTGTCCTTCGATGGCGGCAGGAGTAGACGTCAGCTTCGCGTGAATCGGCATCGCTCCCGACATTGCAACACTCGGCGCTTGGTCCTCGAAGGCCACGAGTTCTGGAGTGTGTGGTATCGACGCCAAACAAACGGCGAAAAACGCGGCTGCAGAATACAGCGCCGGTTTCCAAACCCGGGTTGTAGTGGAGCGATTCGCATCGAGAATTCGGGACACGCGCAGCGAGGTCTGTCGCATCCGATTGACGATTGCCTGCGCCAGCGCGACGCCGCGCCGCATAAAACTCTTCTCCGCCACTGAGACCAGGCATTGGGCGTATCCGCGCGCATTGGCCGTCTCAGCCAGGACTGCGTCGTCACATGCCATCTCGCGTTCCACGGCAAGCTGGTTCTGAATCCACCACACCGCGGGATGGAAGAACAAAAGCGCTTTCAGGATTTGCTGAGTCAGGTTAGTCCAATCGTCGCGGCGCCGGAGATGAGCCAACTCGTGAATCAGAATCGAGTTCAGCTCGGTGGTCGAGAGCTCATGCCGCGCCCAGGTCGGAAGCACGACCACGGGGTTTAGAAAGCCGATGGCGGTCGGCACTCGCAAACGATCGGAATGGCACAGGGCCACTGACCTCACTGATTGAAACGCTTGCAAAGTTTCGCGCAGCTCGGGGTCCAAAGTCGCGACATCGATTATGGAGCAACTGCGGCGCAGTTTTCGTAACTGCAGAAGCCCTATGCCTACCCTCAACAACCCCACGCCCGCAATCACAGCCCACAGGAAAAAAACATCGAGCGCCCATGCACTGGGGACCGTGATGGCAGAACCCGCGCTCCCCGCGCCGGATAAGCGGGCGCTCGATGCGGCAACGCCGAGAACCGGTAGCGCTGCTATCGCCAGCAAAGCAAAGAACCAAACCGCGAACCGGGTGCTGGAATTTCGCCGCCCCACCAGCTGCAAAAGAACCCAGGCAATGAGCGCGATGCCGACGCCCTCGAGCGTGCAGTTCAGCAGACTCGCGGCGGAGATTCGGGCTAGTTCGTTCAGGTTGAGCGCGGCGGTCATTTATTTGGTCGTTCCTGTTTGTTCACCCGGTTGAGTCTGTTCCAGCAGTTGCCGGAGCCGTTTCAGTTCCTCGGCGTCGACGCCGCGTTCCTCCAAGATGTTCAAAACCAACATTTCATGGGAGTTCTTGAAGAAGCGATGGGCAAGATGGCGAATCTCCGATCGCGAAGCTTCCTCCCGCTCCACCAGCGGCCGGTAAATGTGTGCCCGGCCATCCTTTATATGTCTCACGTAGCCCTTCTTCTCCAGGATGCGGATGGTCGTAAGTACTGAGTTATAAGCCAGTTGCGACTTCTCTGGAAGCCCATCCATCACCTGCTGGACGCTCGACGGACCCTGCTCCCAGAGCACGTCCATGAGCCGGAGTTCGGCTTCAGTCAGGGTTGCGGATTTCGTAGGCGGCAAGAAACCATCCTCCGTTCTCAATTATTAGACGCAATGAAAGCCCAAACGTCAACTAATTATTTAGTTGCATGAGGAGGGGCGTTTGGTTGTATGGGCAGCAGTCAGGGGTTAAGCGCCTGAGGATTTCTAAGAGTTCACCCCGCAGGTCAAAGGCCGTGGACAGGAGCGTCCGCGCGCTACACCCCGACCGGCAACTCCGGCAGGAACGTCATGGCGGGCAGATGGCTTGTCACGGCCGCGGCCAGACGGCGGATTCCTTCTCGGATTTGCTCTGGGGTGGCGTTAGAGAAGTTCAAGCGCATGTGGCGCGAGCCTTCGTCGCCGGCGTCTTTCCCTGGCCCATCATTCCCCGGCGCATCCTTGGCATAAAAAGAATCGCCGGGGACGAATGCGACACTTTGCTCGACCGCTGACTTGAAGATCGCCTGAATGTCCACGCCAGCGGGCAAGGTCACCCATAAGAATAGCCCACCCTTGGGATGGGTCCACGTAACCTCAGGCGGGAAGAACTCTTGCAGCGCCTGCAACATTACGTCACGGCGTTGGCTATAGATCTTACGAATCAGCTTCACGTGCTGGTCAAGGAATCCATCGCGTGCAACCTCGTAGGCCACGAACTGAGTGAAGGTCGAGGTGTGCAGGTCCGCGCCCTGCTTGAGTTGCGCCAGCTTGCTGATGATCACAGGCGGAGCGACGATCCATCCCAGGCGCAGCCCGGGAGCGAGCGTCTTCGAGAATGTACTCAGGTAAATGACATTGCCAATCGAATAGCCGTCGTCGCGCCGCAGGTTCTCGCGGTCGAGCACGACCAGTGGCGGAAGATGCTCGCCTTCGTAGCGCAACTGGCCGTAGGGATCGTCTTCAACAATGGGAATGCCATATTTATCCGCCAGGAGCACAAGTTCGTGGCGACGTCCCTCGGACAATGTGGTTCCTGCCGGGTTCTGGAAATTTGGCAGCACATACATGAACTTGGGCCCGGAACGCAGAGGCTTCTCCAACAGGTCGGTGCGCAGGCCATCCTCGTCGATTGGAACCGAGACATATTCCGCGCCGTAGATGTTGAAAGCCTGCAGGGCCCCAAGATACGTCGGAGCTTCCACCAGTACGCGATCGCCACGATTGATAAACAGCTTGCCGATCAAGTCGAGCGCCTGCTGCGACCCCGAGGTGATCAGCACGTTCCCAGCCTTCGCCTTAATCCCGTAGCGCGCCATGTTGTTGGCTATCAATTCGCGCAGCGGCTCGTACCCCTCGGTCGTTCCATACTGCAAGGCCGAAGCTGCCTGCTGAGTAAGGACTTTATGACAGGCCTCCTCGAAGCGCTGAACCGGAAATACGTCGGGCGCGGGAAGCCCGCCGGCAAAGGAAATCATTCCGGGCCTTTGAGTGATCTTCAACAATTCGCGAATTGCAGAACTGGTAATGCCCTTGGTGCGTAGAGCGTAACGAGCTGTCCAAGCAGTCGACATGGCGAAAGTCTCCTAATACCAGTCTAGGCTTGGGTCCCGCGTTCCCACTGTGATGTATGAGACATCAAGCTGTGACCGAGGTAACTGCCGCCAGATGACTTTATTGCGAGCGTCCCCGCTCATGCTCCCGCGGTACGCTCCCAGCTTTCGCGATGAAGGTGGCAACAATTCGCCTCCCTCCTTCCGCGGCCTGTGTGAAGGGAAGAGCACGAGCGACGCCGCTCGCGCCTGCATGAAATCGTCGATCCCCGCGCCAAGTTTCCCCTCGTGAGGGGATTTGAGGCAAAAAATCGCTTTCAGGAGTGGAGAAGAACAATTTCTCATCTCTAACCTCTTAAGTTGCTCAGAAAAGGAAAACGCCACCATGGTCGTTTACTGAAAGTTGTTCCAGTGATCTTACTCGCGGTATCCGCCCTCGCCCAAAGCGGCGATGAGGCCAAAACTCCAGCAAACATGACGGTAACCACGCCCGGTGGAACCACGAATTACGTGTCGCTGTTCTCCAGCAAGGACACGATTGTGAAATCGCGTATTGTCCAGAAAGGCGCCAACGTGGGCATCGGGACGGCAACTCCGTCATCGCCCTTGACCGTCAACGGAGCCATTCAGAGCCTGACGAGCGGATTCATCTTCCCCGACAACAGTGTGCAGAGCAGTGCAGGCCTTATCAATGTGATGCATGACGACACCATGACTGGGAGCGGTGTATCCACTTCGCCCCTGGGGGTCGCCGTTCCGCTCGATTTAAACGCGACCAGCACAGGCGCAGCGCTTGTGGTCGCCAATCCATATGGGAGCTCCGCGATCTTTGGCGACGATACCAGTTCGACCACCGGCATTGGATTGCTGGGTATCACCAACAACGGCAACGCAGTGTTTGGCGTCGGTACTTCGACCAACAGCATTGGAGTTGAGGGAGGCTCCGATGGAGATGGAGGTTTCGGAATTTACGGCTATGGATTCAGCGGAGTTTCATTTGCAGGTTGGTTTCAAGGCGACGTCAACGTTACCGGCAATCTCTCGAAATCTGGCGGATCATTCAAGATCGATGATCCGGTGGATCCGGCCAACAAGTATCTCTACCGCTCGTTCGTCGAATCACCCGACATGAAAGATATGTATGACGGCACTGCGACCACCGATGCCTTGGGCAACGCCACCATCCAGCTACCCAAGTGGTTCCAGGCGTTAAATCGCAGCTTCCGCTACCAGTTGACGCCGATTGGACAATTCGCTCAGGCCATCGTCGCTACCGAAGTAGAGAACAACCAGTTCACCATCAAGACCGACAAGCCTTACGTAAAAGTTTCGTGGCAAGTCACGGGTACGCGCCACGATGCCTGGGCCAACGCGCACCGCATCCCGGTGGAAGTGGAAAAGCCGAAGAAAGAGCGCGGCTACTACATTCACCCCGAGCTCTTCGGCCAGGGACAGGACAAGAACATCATGGCCGCTCACCGTCCAGATATGTTCGGACCGGATGGCATCATCCTTCCGAAAAGGTAAGCTTGTTCTCAACCTCGTTGTCGAACTGATAACCCTGCTCTTTGTTTCCCGCAAAGAGCAGGGTTGATCTTTCATGCTATGCGAACGGGTGCGGCGCGCATGACGCGGTAAACTTGACCGGCACTCAGGGGAAACTCCAAGCATGAAGCGCGCAGCTCTCGGAGTCCGAATGCATTCCGGTTGGGGAGTGCTGGTGGCGGTTTCCGGAGACGCCAACTCCGTCGAAGTTGTCGAACGGAGGCGCATCGTCGTTACCGATCCGGCAATTCCTGGAGCCAATCAGCCCTATCACCATGCCGCCAGTCTGGGATTCTCGGAACTGGGACTCCGGCAGTCGGAGAAATACCTTGCCAGTTGTGCCGCTGTGTCGGAGCGCCTGGCCTTCACAGCGGTCGAGAAAGTGCTGCGGGAGTTGGAAGCGCGCGACCATCGCGTCGTTGGTTCCGCCGTGCTCCTGGCCTCGGGCCATCCCCTGCCGCCGCTGTCGAAAATTCTTGGCTCGCATCCCCTGCTTCATACCGCAGAAGGACAATTCTTTCGCAATGCGGTCATCCAGGCTTGTCAACGATTGAAGCTTGCAGTCACGAAACTTCGAGAGCGCGACCTGGATGAATTGGCGAAGACAGCATTCGAACCCGCAACCAGCCGAGTTAAGCAAAGGATCGCGAGCCTGGCAACTTCGATCGGCCCGCCCTGGACGAAGGATCACAAGTCTGCGGCGCTGGCCGCCCTGATAGCTCTAGCACGCTAGCGGAGATCCTCAGCCGGACGCTGCCCCCGCAGCCCGATGCACATTCGTGTCAAGGATTGACCACCAGGTAACGATTGAAGAACATCAGCGTCTCCATAGCCAGACGGTGGCGTGCTTCGGAAGATTGGAATGTGTGACCGTCGTCTATCTTGATCAAAGTCACTGGCACTCCCTCGTGGTGAAGTTTGTCGTAGAGTTCCTGGGCTTGCGCAATGGGCACATCGGAGTCACTCGTGCCGTGCACGATGAGGAATGGCGCATTTGACTTCTCCACGTGGTAGACCGGCGAAGCGCTGCGCCACACGTCGGCAAGTTTGGTAAAGTCTCCGCTAAAGAAGCTCGCCAGGAAGGCATCTCCTTCGGCATCGTGATTGGTTAAGAAATCGCTGGGCCCGCTCACGTCGACCACCGCTTGCACCCGGCTGGAATATTTGGCGAGCGCGGGATCGGAGTTGTCGCGAGTGTCCTCCATTCCCAGCAGCGCCGCGAGTTGCGCACCCGACGAATGTCCGAAAGACCCGATGCGATCAGCATCAACGTTGTACTTCGAAGCATTGGCTCGCAACCAGCGAACCGCTCTCTGCACATCATCCAACTGCGTCGGCCAGCGGTTTTCGGTTCCGTTAAAAAGACGATAGTCCACCGAGACCGCTACAAATCCCGAGCGCGCCAGAAAATTCCCCATCCCGCGCATAGTGCTCTTGTCGAAGCTCGACCATCCGCCCCCGTGGATCAGTACAATTGCGGGCCGAGGCCGGGAGTTGGAATCCGCGGGCTGATAAATATCCAGCAGCAGCTTTTCGCCGCCTTGTACTCCATATTCAACATCTTGCTGGAGAGAAACCTCGTCCGACGCCGCAGGGTTCTCCGCCGCGCGAGGAGCCGGTAACGCTGGCTGGTGTGAATTTAGCTGCGCAGGAAGATAAACGGCACATCCGAGCAGAAGGCTCAGTAACAAGCCTTGCTTGAGCAAGCCAGAAATCATAAATGCTCCCGGTTACGTCCAACATTTCCCCAGAAAAGCGATTCAACTCGGCGGGGGCACAGACCATGGCGTTCATTTTACCCTGAAGGGTACTCCGACACTTGTTCCGATCTTACTCAACCTCAACGTCGCAAGCGTCGAGCTGAAGCTCGCGATTTGCGAGGGTCTCCCGATCGATAGGGGGCAAGCAGAGCTTCAAGAGAATGGCGGATCCAGGCGGTCAGCGAGCCTTTGCGATAGACGGCCCAGTCGATCATGGCCCCACCGTTGACTTGCTGGACCAGGCGGGCAAGCTCGACGGTGCTGCAAGGCTTCAGTTCGCGCGCAGCGACGGCGGCATCGAGCAGCTTCTTGGTCTCGTCGCGTGTGGTCGCGTACTGGATCAATAGAACCGCGTAGAATTCCGGGTCGGTAAGGTCGATCTGCAGATATGCGAGGAAGTTGGCCATGGACTCGGGGGTGGCGGCAAAGCTGCTCCAATCCGCGAAGGTCTCAATGAGCGTCTCGAGTGGCGAGCCGTATTTGGCGCGGGCGGCGGCGAATTGTCCCGGGACGTCCGCCGTCCACGCTTTGCAATTGGCCAGCAGTAACTCCCGCTTGGTGCCGAAGCGTTGGATGATGGTAGCGGGATGGACTCCGGCTTCTTTGGCGACGTCAGCCAGCGTGAGTTCGACCGGGCTGAGGCGCTGCATGACGCGAGCGGCGGCGGCGAGGATTTCGGCATCGGAAGTTTCACGAGGACGGGGCGTCATTTTTGACCGGGCGCGCGGCGCGAGATAAGAATAACTGAATAACCGTTTAGTTTCCACTTGACATTACTAAATGACCGTTTATTATTGGGTTGCATCCAGCCCTTCCCAAAGGCAGGAGGCGAACATGAACCCCGACGAATTCAGAGCATCGATTGCAGAAGAGGAGCCGTCGACGGCGCTATCCGCCCCGCTCGCGGCACTGTGGTGGGATGCGAAGGGGGACTGGTCGCGAGCTCATGCGCTGGTTGACGAACTGGAAACCGGAGATGGGATGGCCGTTCACGCTTACCTGCATCGTAAGGAGGGTTCTGTCTCGAACGCCGATTACTGGTATCAGCGGGCCGGTCGCAGCTTCTACCGGCCCACGCTCGAGGCCGAGCGGGAGGCGTTGGTGGAGGGTTTGTTGTCCGGCAACGAGAAAGCATGAGAGCGGCGAAAAAAGTATTGCAAGGCAAGATTGCGCTGGTCGCCGGAGCAACCCGCGGAGCCGGCCGGGGCATTGCCATCGCGCTGGGCGAGGCAGGAGCGACCGTCTATTGCACCGGGCGAAGTTCCCGAGGACGGCCTGCAACTCCGGGGCGACCTGAAACCATCGAGGAAACCGCCGAATTGGTCACGGCCGCAGGCGGGCGCGGTATTGCCGTAAGGGTGGACCACGCAGAGCCTGCAGATGTAAAAAAGCTGGTCGCTCGCATCAAACGACAGCATAAGGGATTGGACATTTTGGTCAACGACGTCTGGGGCGGAGACAAGCTTACTGAGTGGGGCAAGACATTCTGGACGGTCAATCTTGAGAATGGCCTGCGGATGCTGAAGCAGGCCATTCATTCCCACATCATTACGGCGCACTACGCTGTTCCGCTGATGCTCGGGCGGCGCGAAGGGATCATTTTCGAAATCACCGATGGCGATGCTTTTTACTATCGCGGAAATCTTTTCTACGACCTGGTGAAGATTTCCGTTATACGGCTGGCTTTCGCCATGTCCCGCGAGCTGCGAAAAAGAGACATTGTTGCGGTGGCGTTGACGCCGGGCTTTTTGCGTTCCGAAGCTGTGCTCGAACATTTTGGAGTCAGCGAGTCCAATTGGAGGAACGTAGGGAAGAAAAAGGGCAGGAACAGCGCCAACCAGAACGACGCGCCCAGCGATTTCATGGTGTCGGAGTCGCCGAGGTACATAGGCCGGGCGGTAGTAGCGCTGGCGGCAGATCCGCAAGTGAAAAAGAAGAGTGGCCGCGTCTTCAGTTCATGGGCGTTGGCCCGCGAGTACGGATTTACCGATATCGACGGCACTCAGCCGCACTGGGGCAACTACGCACGCAAGAAGTACGGAAAGTACAAAATCTGCGACGAGCGATTTTATTCGTATTGGGTTCCGGGTCTTGTGGAGCTGATATTTCCGGATTGGTTCTGATTAGGCTCGAATTGAGGATGGTGCTGTTGTTTCGTTCCGCGCGGGTCCTCGATGAGAACGCGCAAGCGATGGCGGGTTGGCAATTTAATTTGCTTTCATCTTCTCTTTGACACTGTGCGCCAGCTTCTCAATTTCCTCTGCCTTTTTCACGACGTCCAGTGAGAGCGTATTTTCATTGGATTTGTCCACGGACTGCTTCAGTTCGTTGGCAAGCTTCAGCAAGTTGTCGGTATCGCGCTGCAGTTGAGCCTGGCGTTCCCGGTTCGCTTTCTTGGCCATATCTTTTTCGAGCTTGGCGCGGTCTTCGTCCTCAGTAGTGTCGGGAGCAAGCCCAGGATTGGCGCCTAGACGCGGCACGGGGACTGGATTCTGAGCGAAGGATCGGATCGTGATGATGAACAGGAGAAGGACCGCCATGGCGAGGAGTTTGAGTCGCACGATGACCTCGGCAACGTTGGGATCAACAAATTATACGAGTTTTCGTGACGAGCAGTAACTGCTCGTAGCACTCAAGGCGGCGGGGTTTTATGATCCGGCTTAGTTGGAAACAACCGGACGGGCGGGGACGCCCGGTCCTCCACGTGCTTACAGCGAGCTCATGTTGGCCAGGAACTCTCCGTTTGATTTGGCTTTGTTCAGCTTGTCAATCAGCAGTTCCATGGCTTCGACCGGCGACAGCGGATTCAGCACCCGGCGCAGTACCCAGATGCGGGTCAAGTCTTCTTTGGGGATCAGCAGCTCTTCTTTTCTGGTGCCGGAGCGCTGGATGTCGATGGCCGGGAAGGTGCGTTTGTCGACCAGTTTGCGATCCAGGATGATTTCAGAATTGCCGGTGCCTTTGAATTCTTCGAAGATCACGTCGTCCATGCGGGACCCGGTGTCGATTAGGGCCGTGGCGATGATGGTCAACGATCCGCCTTCTTCAATGTTGCGGGCCGCTCCGAAGAAACGCTTGGGACGCTGCAAGGCATTTGAGTCGACGCCGCCGGAGAGCACTTTGCCGCTGGGCGGAACGATGGTGTTGTAGGCCCGGGCGAGACGCGTGATGGAATCGAGCAGAATCACCACGTCACGTTTGTGTTCAACCAATCTCTTAGCCTTCTCGATCACCATTTCCGCGACTTGCACGTGGCGGGCAGCAGGTTCGTCGAAGGTCGAGGAGATTACTTCGCCTTTCACCGAGCGCTGCATGTCGGTGACTTCTTCGGGGCGCTCATCGATCAACAGCACCATCAGCACAACTTCCGGATGATTCGTCGTAATCGAATTGGCGACGTTCTGCAGCAGCATGGTTTTGCCGGCTCGAGGCGGCGATACGATCAAGCCGCGTTGTCCCTTGCCGAGGGGCGTGAGCAGATCCATCACGCGGGCGCTGACGTTCTCGCGCGTGGTTTCGAGCTTAATCCGTTCCTGCGGATAGAGCGGCGTCAGGTTGTCGAACAGAATTTTGTTGCGCGCCTCGTCCGGCGATTCGAAGTTGACCGCTTCAATCTTTACCAGCGCGAAATACTTTTCGCCTTCATGCGGAGGGCGAACCTGGCCGCTGATGGTGTCGCCGGTCTTGAGGTCGAACTTGCGGATCTGCGACGGCGAGACATAAATGTCGTCGGGCCCGGGCAAATAGTTGTAGTCGGGCGAGCGCAGGAATCCGTAGCCGTCGGGCAGGATTTCTAGCACGCCCTCGGCAAAGATGTGGCCTTCTTTTTCGCTCTGGGCTTGAAGAATCTTAAAGATCAGGTCTTGCTTGCGTAGTCCACTGGCGCCGGGCAGATCCAAAGATCGGGCGATCTTGGTCAGCTCTGTAATGTTTTTTTCTTTCAGTTCTGCGATGGTCATTATTCGATATCACCTGCGAAGGGAATTTTCAAAGGGGGGTTACTCAGGAAAGACTTGGCCAATCACGGGGCAGGCGACGGGGCTGGTTTTACGCAGCCCGCCGTTGTGCCTCAGCGAAGTTTTCCGGTTCCGACAGAACCGTCTGCCGTTCCGAGCTTGCAATCTTATCCAGAACCTCGTTCATGGTTTCCTGGATTCTGGTGTTGGGCTTGTGAAACTTACGGGTAGCCTTGGATGCAAGCTGGCAAAGCATATAACGATTCCGCAAAGTATGTAAAGCATCAAAAACGCGATCAGACCGCATGATAGGTCACTCTCCTAATCCGAGCAAACTGGCCGCACGTCCCTGCTTCTGGCAAGACGAAACCCGACCAGAACGCGTAACTCACTCAATTCAGATGGGTTGTACGGGAAAGCTCTGGTTACTCGTATAGATGCTCCGTTGGGCCCGAAAGTTTCTCGGTTTCTGGATTATGTTCCGGTTGCCAGCGGAGGTTCGTCAGACAAACTACTGTTGTAAGCCTTCGGAACTGTACACCCTACGTGAGAATGAACGCGACGTCAAGTATTTCTTGCAATACGTTGGGAGAATGTCACGAAAAACGCCCCCCGGTGCCCGTATGCTGACGCTCGTTGTCCTCACCCGTATGGCACAACCGCGCTGATAATAAATAACTTAGTTCTATTCTTGCCAAAACCGGACGGGCGAGACGCCCGTCGCTCCATTGTGTTTGTGTTCTTGTTATGTGTTCTTGTTATGTGTTCTGGTTATGCCCAGAAGGTTCGGTCTAGCGTGCGGTATTGGATGGCTTCCGCGATATGCTTGGGCTCGATTGCTTTTCCTCCTTCCAGATCGGCGATCGTTCTGGCCACTTTGAGGATCCGATCATGAGCGCGAGCGGTCAGTCCTTGCTGGGCCATGGCACGCTCCAACAGTTTTTCGCAGTCCGCGGAAAGTTCGCAGAAGGCGCGAATGTGCCGCGGTCCCATTTGCGCGTTGCAATAGAGCTTTTCCCGGGGCGAGGAGGAGAATCTTTCTAACTGCGATCCCCGTGCTCGCATGACCCGTTCGCGAATCTTGGCGGAGCTTTCGGGTTCGGCGCCGGAGCGCATCTCCTTATAGTTCACCGCGGGAACATCGATGTGAATATCGATCCGGTCCAGCAACGGCCCTGAAATCTTGGACATATAGCGTTGAATCAATGGCGGCGTACAGTGGCACTCGCGGCTACGATCATTGAAATAGCCGCATGGACAGGGATTCATGGCTGCCGCGAGCATGAAGCGGGCGGGGAAGGTCAGCGACATGGAGGCGCGAGCGATACAGACGGTTCCATCCTCAAGAGGTTGGCGCATGACTTCGAGAACGTTGCGTGGGAACTCGGGTAATTCGTCCAGAAATAAAACGCCGTTGTGGGCCAGCGAGACTTCGCCCGGACGCGGCACAGCCCCGCCTCCAATTAATCCAGCGTCGGAAATGGTATGGTGAGGCGCGCGAAAAGGACGCACGCCAACCAGTCCCGCGCCGGCATCGAGCACGCCGGCAACGCTGTGAATCTTGGTGGTCTCGAGGGCTTCATCAAAGGTGAAGGGCGGCAGAATGGTGGGCATGCGTTTGGCCAGCATGGTTTTGCCGGAGCCTGGAGGCCCGATCATCAAGATGTTGTGGCCGCCGGCGCAGGCGACTTCCAAGGCGCGCTTGGCGGAGTGCTGACCGCGCACGTCTTTGAAGTCCACGAGGAATTGCTGGGCCTCGGTGAGCAAAGCTTCGCTGTCGACTTTGAGAGGCTGGATGCCATTGCCGGTGTTCACGAAACGGATCACGTCGAGCAGCGATTTCACCGGATAAATTTCCACGCCAGCGACCATCGCTGCTTCTTTGGCGTTAAGTTCAGGCACGACCAAACGAGAAATCTTTCTGCTGCGAGCCTCGATGGCGATGGGAAGCGCTCCGCGTACACCGCGTACTCCGCCGTCGAGCGACAGTTCTCCCACGAAAAGGCAATCGGGCACCTCCTTCTTATTAAGCCCACCGTAGGCGCCGAGAATTCCGAGAGCCATGGGCAGGTCGAAACCGGAACCTTCTTTGCGAATGTCCGCAGGAGCAAGATTTATCGTGATGTGAGTGGGCGGAATATCGTATCCACAGTTCTTCAGCGCAGCGCGCACGCGATCCCGGCTCTCGCGGACGGCGGCATCGGGCAGGCCAACGGTGTGGAAGTGGTCCTCCATTGTCTTAATTCCAGACACGTCGACCTCGACCTCGATGATATTGGCATCAATGCCGAAAACCGCGGCGCTCAGAGTCTTATAAAGCATAGGCCTGTTGAGAGTCTGCACTTCGGGAGAACAGAATTGCTCGGACTCATCGTGACGAGGGAAGGCCCAGCGACAAGTCAGCCGAAAGCTTCACCCTACACCATGCGGTCTTGAAGCGGTGGTGACGGATGTCACCGAGAAGTTGTGACAAGTGAACAGTAGGCTGACGTTTTGTCTGTGAACCAAATTACGTAACAAGTTTCGGTTGTCTGCGTCCGCGCCGTGAACTAGGATTCGCCTAGACTCAAACGCCCAGGACTCGTCAACCCTTCAGAGCATGACGGCAGGTTTGGGTGAACTCTTATGCCGGAACCAGAGAAACAGCCGACCCGTCCCGCGAGTACGCCGACCGGTCTGGAACAGGAAGAAGCTTGGCTATGGCGCATTGCGCTTTTCTTTGTGGTCCTCTTGGCTACCGGGTTGGCCGCTGAGTCTTGGGAGCGGCTGCAGAATCTTCCTTATCATCTCGGGCTGCTTTCGATTGGCTTGCTCTGCGTGGCCATAGCGTTTGCCGGCTTCGCGTATGGGCGAAGAAAGCGGGTGACGGAACTACAAAACCTGGTCCGCGGCTTTCAGGAGCGGGCGACCGCACCTACGGATGCGCAGCTTGATCAACTCGGAGAGCTCATCGCGCGCTCCCAACGCAGCTTCAAAGATCTGATCGATTCCTTCGACGATATCGCCTTTGCCACTTCCCTTGAGGGAAAAATCAAAACCGTAAACCGGCGCGTGACCGAACTGCTGGGGATTCCCTACTCGGAGGTCGTGGGTCATCGAATCGAGGAGTTTCTGGATGAACCGAAACGCGAAGATGTGGATCGCGGATTGACCCGCTTTCTCGAAAAGCGCCGCTGGTCGGGCCTGGTTTGTGTCCGACTGAAGGCCAGCGCGCGCACGCTCTATTTTGATTGCGCGCTCAATGCGATTGTGAAAGGTGACGAGGTAGTGGGCCTGAGCGCGCTTGCCCGCGACGTCACGGAAGAACGCGAGAAGGAGCGGCGATTTACCGAGCTGTTCGAAACTCTTCAGGAAGGGGTTTACTTCAGCACGCCGGAAGGCAAGTTGCTCGACGGCAACACTGCGCTCGTACAAGTTCTGGGATACGAAAGCAAGGAAGAGCTGCTCTCCCTCGACCCCAGAGCTTTGAATTCTGATCCCAATCAAAGCCCAGTGCTGGGGCGGACGGCGGATGATCAGGGAGGCGTACGCGCGAGAGAAATCATGTTGCATCGCAAGAACGGCACGCTGGGTGTTTTCCTCGACGCTTCCCGCGCGGTCTGGGATGCAGAAGGCAAGATCGTCCGCTACCAGGGCACGCTCGTCGATGTAACCGAGCGCCGCGAGATGGAGAAGGCGTTGCGGCGCCAGGAAGAGTTTCAGCGCTATCTTTTGGAAAGCTTTCCCGACCTCATCCTGGTTATCGATCTGAACGGGCGCTACAGTTTCGTGAGTTCGCGAATCCACGACCTGCGTGGCTACAAGCCCGAAGACCTGCTAGGAAAGAAAGTTGAAGAAGAACAGGATTATTCGTCCGAGTTGCTCGGGTTGTATCGCGACCTGATTAGCGGCCGGAAGATGTTTGGGTCGTGTGACTATAACGCGCGCCACCGCGACGGAAGCTGGCGGACCATGCGAGCTTCGGCGAGTCCGCTGTTCGATGCGGAAAATAAGCTGAGCGGCGTGATTGTCTCGGTGCGCGACATTACCGTGGAGAAGAAGCTGGAACAGCAGATCATTCAGAGTGAACGGCTCGCGGCTATGGGACAGATGATCGGCGGATTTGCTCATGAACTGAATAATCCGCTCACCAGCATTCTGGGGATGTGCGAATTGTTGCAGGAGGGCGAAGCGCCTGAGTCGGTGCGCAAACAGATGGTCGTTCTGCAGCAGCAATCGAGGCGCGCCGCGGAAATCGTTCAAAACCTGATGTATTTCTCCCGGCCTCCAGCGCCTGGCAAGAGTCCAATCGACTTGGGCGAACTGGTGCAACGGACTTTACACCTGCACGCGTATTCCCTGCGCAAGAGCAACATCACGGTTGATTTCTTGAAGGAGACTTCACTGCCGCTGGTTACTGGAGACGCGCACCAGTTGATGCAGGTCTTCCTGAATCTGATCTTGAATTCGGAGCAAGCGATGCGAGAGGTACGCGATCGCGGCACCTTGCGCATCCGCATTGAGAAGCGGGAAAAGTCAGTCTCGGTGATTTTTCAGGACGACGGGCCCGGGATCTCGCCCGACATCCTGCCCAATATTTTTGATCCGTTTTACACCACCAAGCGCCCTGGCCGCGGGACCGGCCTCGGTCTGAGCATCTCCAAAGCAATTCTGCGAGAGCACAACGGGAACGTCGAAGCCGCGTCGGGGCCGGGCGGAGGAGCGGTGTTCACAGTTACCCTGCCGATCGCGGCGCCGGAACCCGGTACAAACTAGTCTTAGTCTTTTGCGGCGGTCAAGACTTCCCCTTCGTCGGCTTGGGCTTCAATGTCTTGACATATTCGTAGCTCGAGGCAATGTACTTCTGCAGCTCTTTCGTATTGTTCAACAATGCGTCAGGAACCGCGACGTATTCTTCCATAGTCGCACCGTACGCCTTAAACAACGTGGTCTTGTACTTTTTCAGAAACTCCCCTCGCTTATCCTCGGGAAGGCGAATGGCCAAGGAGCGAGATTGATGCAGCAGGGTAAACATGTTGCCGTTCAGGGACGTGTACGGATTGGCAGCGCCCTTCCGCTTGAGCTGAGGAATGGTTGCGATCAGTTGGTCATACAGCGCTACTTTATCGGTGGGGGTGGCGTTCTTTTTTGGTGCGCCCACGGTTGCTCCTCAGCTGCGAAATCCAGAAGGTAATGAAGATAACAGAATCATCCGAGCAGTGGGATTTCGCGCGGCGCTGGCTCCAAGTGCGCCACATCGACGAAACGGTAACCTATCTCTCGACGGCCATTGCGACTGCGTTCCCGCCGCCCAGGCAAAGTGCTGCGATGCCGCGGTGAACATCGCGCCGAATCATTTCATAAATGAGTGTGACCAGCACGCGCGCCCCGCTGGCGCCGATCGGATGCCCGATGGCAACTGCGCCCCCGTTCACGTTCACTTTGTTCGGGTCGAGTCCAAGCTCATGCATCACCCCCAGGGCTTGCACCGAGAAGGCTTCGTTCAGTTCATACAGGTCCACATCTTCATTCTTCCATCCGGTTTTCTGCCAGATTGTGCGAACCGCACCCACGGGAGCCATCATGACCCATTTGGGTTCGACTCCGCTGGTGGCTTGGGCCACGATCCGCACCATGGGCTTGGCGCCGAGTTGTTTCGCTCGCGATGCGCTAGTCACCACAACAGCAGCGGCGCCATCGTTCACTCCGGGGGCGTTGCCGGCGGTGACCGTGCCATCTTTCTTGAATGCTGCCTTCAGGGAACGCAATATCTCGATCGTAGTGTCTTCGCGGGGAGATTCATCTTTATCGAAGATGACCGGCGCTTCCCCCTTTTTTTTGGAAGGGAGTTCAACTGGAACAATCTGCGATTTGAAGCGGCACTCCTTGATAGCCGCGATTGCCTTGCGATGTGAGTTCACGGCGAACTGATCCTGCTCCTCGCGAGTGATGCCGTATTTTTCTGCGACATTCTCGCCGGTGATTCCCATGTGGTAGTTGTTATAAATGTCCCACAGGCCGTCGTTCACCATCGAATCGACGATCTGCGCGTTTCCCAGGCGATATCCCTTTCGCGCCTGCGGCAACAGATAAGGAGCGTTGGTCATCGATTCCATTCCGCCTGCGACCACGACGGAACTGTTTTCGGTTTGGATTGCTTGCGCTGCGAGTGCGACCGCCTTGAGTCCGGAGCCGCAGACTTTGTTTACGGTCATGGCACCTACTTCCGGAGCAAGACCTCCGAAGATTGCGGCCTGCCGCGCGGGATTCTGGCCTAGTCCCGCGGAGATGACGTTGCCCATGATGCATTCGTCGATCGCCCTAGGATCGAGATTGGCGCGCATCACAGCCTCGCGAACCACGATCGCTCCCAACTGGGTGGCGCTCAAATCTGAAAGACTTCCCTGAAACTTTCCCACCGGAGTGCGACAGCCCGAAATGATGACGACATCGTCGAAAGCAGCCATTCATGTGCTCCTGCGATTATTTTCCGACTTATCAATTATAGATGTGCCGCGATGGAAAAGGATGAATTCCGTTGACGCACGCCGCTGCTTGGATGGCATGCATTTTGGAAAACACAGCTCGACCAGAAACCAGGGTGAACACAATTCCATCGAGTATCGCGCGAAAATTCTTGTCGACGAACGCGATCAACGGGTCACTGGACGAAGAAATTTTCTAGTTGAGCTCTCTTCGGTGACTTTAGTGTGGGGGTCGCATGCTCATTCAACATCATTTTTTTCTTGACTTCACTTTTTATAGACTCTATACATCAATCAGTTGCAACAAACGATCGTTGCATTCAACTCCATGAAAAATGGAAAAGGGAGAATAGATCAAATGGCAACCAAGAAGAAAGCAAAGAAGGCCGCAAAGAAGAAACACTAAGAGCCTTCAACCAAAGTAAAACCGAGGGGACGCTAAAAGCGTCCCCTAAGTTTTTGCGCGCTAGTTCCGGTTGCTTGATTTCTTATCGACGGAAATCGTGTACAGGCGTTTTTCGGTTGCGGGGCAAAGGCTCCGATAAGCGCAGAAGCCGCAGTAGAAGCCAGGCTTGGCATCGAATTCTTCCGCGGCAATCTTTCGCGCGACTTCCTCCACTTCATGCCTGCATTCCTGAAGTTGATTTTCAGTACGGCGAGTAACAACTGAACTGTTGTCTTCGAGGTTGTAGAAGACGATCTGATCGGCGTTGTACCCCCACTTCTCGCGCGCGGCCAGAGCGTAGATCGAAAGTTGGAGGCTCCTGTCGGCGTCTTCCTGCGACTTCGGCCGTCCCGTCTTGTAATCCGTAATCACGACCCGACCGTTGCTCAACTGATCGATCCGGTCAATGCGCCCGACGACCCGTGCCTGCCCGATTTGCATTTCGAACCACTCTTCGGTATGCAGCACGCTTGGCTCGGGAGCGCGTTTGCAATTGGCTAAGAAGTCGCGCAACTGCTCAATTCCCTGCCGC
Organism: uncultured Acidobacteriota bacterium; assembly: GCA_963762385.1. Lineage (GTDB taxonomy): Bacteria > Acidobacteriota > Terriglobia > Terriglobales > Acidobacteriaceae > JABDBE01. Next base: position 1,405,182 of record CAVXKN010000006.1, read on the forward strand.
TCGTAGAGTTCCTGTTGATATTTTTCTTCGATGCCTGCTCCTCTCAGGTCGGTCTTGAAGAGCTCGATCAGTTGGTCGTCCGCTATCGTCCGTCCGAGCCGAACCGAAGCGTAGTACGCCAGCAGGATGCGATGAATGGTGGCGCCGTACTCCATTGCCGCGGGAACTTCGCCAGGTATCCTCCACTCGCGCTCCAGCTTGAATTGGAGCGGACAGATTTCATAAGTTTGCAAGGCGCTGGCGCTGAGTCTCGCGCCGAGATCTAACGCGGGAGGTAGCTTGAGCCACTCGGTCACAGGCGAACCGGGAACGACTGGTGCGGCTTCGGCAAACAAGTCAGTTTGGAACTCGAGCGCGTGACGTTGACGAAGCCAAGGTTTAAGGCGGGCGTCCTTGAGCAGATCGCGCAGAAACCCATTCGGAGTTGGGTCCTTCTTGCCAGTTCCCTGTTTAGCGTAGATCGTAAGCGAGTCCCGTGCTCGGGTCATGGCAACGTAGAACAGCCGGCGCTCTTCCTGCCGGCAAATTTCTTTGTCGTCGAAGAGCGGCATCGATCCGGCCCCTTGCAACTCGCGGGGAAAATCGACCAGGGGCTCCTTGTAAGCGGACGGGAAGGAATTGGAATTGGCTCGAATGATGAAGACGTGATTGAACTCGAGCCCTTTAGCAACGTGCGCCGTCATCAACCGCACGGCGTTCTCGGCGCCGGTTGAAATCGGAATCACGCCACCCGCGCTGCGGAAATACTGAAGGTAGTCGATGAATTCAGCGATCTCGCCGGTCTTTGTGATTGGCTTGGGCTTCTCTTCCCATCGCTTGACGAACTCGAGGACGGCCGCGATCGCAGGTGAAGTGCGGCTCAGGCCGAACTGGCGAATGATAATGTTCAAAACCCCGCTGCTCGAGGGTGCGGCCCGAGTAACTTCGTCTCGGACTTGCCGCAAGGCATTTAGGACCGCGTCACCATTTTCTATTTTGGCAAGGACCGACGCCACTCCGGATTTTCGTTCATCCCGCGTAATGGCTTTAATTCCCGCCCGCAGTTTCTCGGGATCGATGGCAAACTGAGGGAACGACGCGACTCGGAAGAGGCTGGCGCTGTCGTTCACCGAGACCACGGCTCCCAGGCAGGCAAACAGGTCGCGGGCTTCGGGCGTATCCATCACGTCCATGTTTTCGATTGCGAACGGTATGCCCTGCTCGACCAACTCTCCGACAATTTGCTCACGATGAAAATGTTGGCGATAGAGGATCGCGAAGTCGCTCCACTTGCAACGTAATTTGCGTTGCCGATCACGAATGGTCGCGACGAGATCAGCACATTCAACTTCCTTCGCCGCCAGCACGACCGCGTCCACTGGAGGACTGGGCAAGAATCTCCCATCCCGCGAGGCTTCTTCCTCGCGAGCGGAAATCAGCGGGGAACGTTGGTAGCTCGATGCTGGGCCATGCCCGGGAGGGAAGACATCGGGATTCTTGGAAATCAGCGCGAAGGCGGACTTCAAAATCGTTGTGGTGGAACGACGGTTCTTTCCGAGGACGACCATCTTCGCGTCTGGAAACTGTTCTTGAAAAAGCCCGAACGCCGCACTCGATGCGCCACGGAAACGATAGATCGCCTGGTCCGGATCGCCCACCGCGAAGACATTCCGTTCTTCTCCGGCTAGTTGTTTGAGAATCTTGACTTGCGCAAAATTAACGTCCTGAAATTCGTCCGCCAGGACGAAGCGGGTACGGCGGCGCTCGTCGGATAGCAGTTCAGGATTCTCCGTCAGCAACGCGTGGGCATGAGTGATCATGTGGCCGAAGGTGCCGAGGTTGTCCTCGCGCAACATGCGCTCGACTGTCGCAAATACGCTGGCGATTTCCTGGCAGCGCCCGATGACTTCTGCGTCTGACAAGTCATCGGCATCCTTTGATTTGCTCACCCGTGGAATGCTGACTTCGCCTCGCTCAAGCTGACGCACGTAGTCAGCGTATTTCTCGGGGCCGACCAAATCGTCCTGGCATCGCCGCATGAAGCCGAGGAGATCATGGAGAAATTGGCTCACATTGGCCGCGCGCACGAAGTAGTTCAGGCGTAACTCGGGAATGCGCTTGCGTAGATAAATCCAGAGGTCCTGGTCGTCGAGCACGCCGAACTGCTTGCCGTATCGGCCCAGAAGCTCGTTGCAATACTCGTGAAAAGTAGCGATCTGCAAACCGGATACATTTGTGCCGCGCAGTTCCTCGCGCACTCGTTCGCGCATCTCCTGAACTGCGTTTTTTGTGTAAGTAACCGCCAGGATTTCGTCCGGTCGAGCGTGTCCCTCGCGGACTAGCCGCGCAATGCGCCGTGTAAGAACGGTAGTTTTCCCTGTGCCCGCACCGGCAATCACCAGCATCGGCCCGTGGACATGTTCGATGGCTTCGCGCTGGCGCTCGTCAGGTTCGAAGGCGCGCATAGCCGGGATGGGTTTCGCAACAGCCACTGGGCAGGAGGATATCAGAGATGGTTGAGGATATTTTGTCCGGAGCTCATCAGGCATGTAGCTCCGAGAGAACTACCGCCAGGCTGGCAATGGCTGCGGTCTCTGCGCGCAAGATTGTCTTCCCCAGGGAGGCGGAAATCCAGCCCACCTCTTGAAATAATTTCAATTCTTCGTGCGTCCAACCGCCCTCCGGGCCGAGGAAAAGAACAACCTCGCTTTGGTCAGGATGAGATTGAAAAACATCCTTCAACATCACGCCGCTTTCGGATTCCGACAGAACAATGCGTAAGCTTCCCGGCAAGGCCACGGCATCTTTGAGCTTCAGCGGATCCGAGATTTCCGGTGGTGATGCCCGACGGGACTGTTCGGCGGCTTGTAAGGCAAGCCGTCGCCAGCGGTCAACGCGTTTGGCAGCGGCGGCGGCGAGATGAGCCTCGGTTCGCCGAGCAATCACTGGGACGATGCGCGTCGCGCCCAGCTCCGTGCATTTTTCAATCGCCCATTCCATGCGATCGAACTTGAAGATGGAGAGCGCGACCGTCACCTGAATCGCAACCGGCGGGGGAATCTCGTCACCGAGTTCAAATTCAACTCGGCCTTGTGCAACGGCCGTCACGCGTCCGCGGCGCACTTCGTTTCCGGTGATGATGTCGAATTCCTGGCCGACGCGGGCGCGAAGCACGCGGCATAGATGACTGGCGTGGGCGCCTGTTAAAGCCGCGCGCGTGCCAGAGACTTCGTCGGCAATCCAGCGTCGGCGGGTCATGTTTCTACGGACAAGAGCTTAAACCACCCTTCGATTTCGCTCAGGGCAGGCTCCGGACACGAAGGTATACAAAGAAAAATCAGCGGGGATGGACCTGACCTACCCGAAGATATCTTTCACTTTGCCCAAGAGCGTGCGCCGCTGGGGCTTATTTTCCACGCGCGTCATGCCTTCCAACTCCTGCAACAACTCGCGCTGACGCTTGCTGAGCTTGCCCGGGGTCTGCACGCGGACCTCAACAAACAGATCGCCTTTGCCGTGACTATTCAGCACAGGCACGCCCTTGCCCCGGATGCGAATCGTGGTACCTGATTGCGTTCCGTCCGGCACTTTCAGTGTGTGTTCGCCTTCAAGTGTCGGCACTTGAATCTCAGTTCCCAACGCCGCCTGGGCAAACGAAATTGGAATCACGCAGTGCAGGTCGTTGCCTTCCCGCTCAAAAAACGGATGTTCCTTCACGTGCAACACAACGTAGAGATCGCCGGCCGGCCCGCCATGAGCCCCGGCTTCGCCCAGCCCGGAAAAACGAATGCGTGTGCCGTCTTCAACCCCAGCGGGAACCTTCGCGTCCACTGTCCGCTGCCGCAGCACGCGGCCTTCGCCCTTGCACTTCAAGCACGGATCGGTGATCACGCTGCCGACGCCCTGGCACGTAGGACAAGTGCGGGCCATGCTGAAGAATCCTTGCTGATACCGCACTTGGCCGCGTCCCCCGCAGGATCGGCAGGACACGGGAGTCTTGCCAGCAGCGGCACCGGAGCCGCGGCACTCCTCACACGTCTCGTGCCGACGAACCATAACGTTTGTTTCCGTGCCAAAAACAGCTTCTTCGAATTCCAGCGTGACATCTTCCCGCAGATCGGGACCGCGCTGAGCCCGGCTGCCCCGGCGCGAACCGCCGCCGAAAAGATCTCCGAAACCAAAAAAGTCCCCGAAGATCTCGCTGACGTCTTGAAAGACTGTAGGATCGAAGCCGCCCGATCCTCCCCCGTTTACAGCAGCGTGCCCGAAGCGATCGTATGCGGCTCGCTTATCGGCGTCCGCCAGGATCGCGTAGGCCTCGCTGCATTCCTTGAATTTCTCTTCCGCGTCGGGATTATTCGGATTGCGGTCAGGATGAAACTGCAGAGCCAGTTTGCGATAGGCGCTCTTGATCTCCTGCTCGCCAGCTTCACGGCTAACCCCGAGCACTTCGTAGTAGTCGCGTTTTACGTTGCTGGCCAGAATGGTTCCAAATCCTTTCAAATTTCTTGTGAGTTAGTTAGTGCCTCGGGTTGCGCGCAACCTTGACCATGGAGGGACGCAGCAGGCGATCCTTCAACTTGTACCCGCGCTGCAACTCCTCGAGTATTTGATGATCCGCAGCGTCAGTTGTATCCACCATCTCGATCGCTTCGTGAAGGTGGGGGTCGAAGAGTTCGCCCTTTGCCGGGATGGCGCGCAGGCCCAATTTCAACAGCGCATCCTGCAATTGCTTGTAGATGAGTTCAACTCCGCTGCGGAACTCGGATCGCTCCGCCCCACCGGTCTGCAAAGCACGTTCGAAGCTGTCAAGGATTGGCAGCAACGCCTTGATCGCGTCCGCCAAGGCAAACTCGCGAAAGTCCTGCTGCTCGCGGGCGGTCCGTTTGCGGGCGTTCTCGAACTCAGCTTGCAGACGGGCCAACCGATCGATCAGCGTATCTCGTTCCGCTCTGAGTTTCTGCAGCTCACCGCTTTCAGTAGAGGTGTGGGACGAGCCGATGGTTGCGGGATCGTCCTCGACATTCTCGGATGCAGGCAATTCGTGGCCCGCGTCGAGTTCCTGAGGGTCTACTTCCGATTTTCCGTTTGTTCTCGCCATAAAACTTTCACTCGATCCGCTCACTCAGACTCGTTCAAGATTTTGTCAAACAAGCGCGCAATATAAGAAACCGCCGTCATCGTATGTTCATAGTCAATGCGCGTCGGTCCGATCACCGCGAGCGATCCCATTACCTCCCCGCCTACGCGGGCAGGCGCGCCGATGAGCACGAAATTCCGCATCGAGGGCAACGTCTGGTCAAGTCCAATCACCACTCGCACCGCTTCCTGCTTGGCATCAAGATACGCGCCCAGCAGTCCGACAATTTTTTGTTTTTCTTCCAGCGTCTTCAACAATTCTTGCAAGCGCTCTCGATCCTGCTCTCCCGCCACCAGATTGGCCGCGCCTTCCACATAGACTGTCTGCGCGCCATCGTCGGCCGCCAGCGCGCCCTGCTTATAAAGCTGCTCGACAGAAGTCATCAAACGATCGTATTCACTGCGTTCCTGCTCAAGCCGTCGGGCCAACTCGATCCGCATCGCCTCCATTGTCCAGCCACGAAAGTTTTCGTTGAGAAAGCGAGCCGCCGCATCGAGATCGGATTGTGGAAGATCCAGACGCAGCACACGATCACGTACCAGACCCGACCGCGTCACCAGCACCGCCAGCACCTTCTGATCGCCTAGCCTTGAGAAATAAACGTGCTCCAGCGCGTTCTTCGGCCCACCCACGGCTACCGCGACTCCAACATTGCGCGAGATCAGCGAGAGCACATGCGAGGTCCGCTCCATGAACTCCTGCACATCCGACACCCCATGAAACGACTCCTGAATAATATTCTCATCGTTATTCGAGAGCCGCGCCTTGCCCGAAAGTTGCTCGACGTAATACCGGTAAGCCTCGGTGCTCGGCACTCGTCCGGCTGAAGTATGGGGCTGCTCCAGAAAACCCGAGTCCGCCAGATCCGACATCACGTTGCGAATCGTCGCCGGACTCAACCCCTCCCGATTCGCACGCGCAAGCGTGCGCGATCCCACCGGCTCGCCCGTGGCAATAAAGGTCTCAACAATCGCGGTAAGGATTTCGCGTTCGCGCTCGCCTATGGGTGGGCCCGGAGGCATATACTCCCTTGTATCATATTGAGCTGATGGGGCCAGCCGGCTTCTACGTTACTCGTAGCTAACTTATGTAGATGCAACACTTACGTCGCAGGATGCAAAACGCCCAACTTGATTCTAGGAAGCATAGCGAGGCTCTGTCAAGGGCTGGCACATGCGCGGGTTTTTCGACTCCCTCGCGGAGTTTCCGCACAAACTTGCGCTGCGGGACATTATCCTAGTTCCGATCAACATGCACGCGAAATCCCACATCGCCGTAATCGGGGCCGGCGCCTTCGGCGGATGGACCGCTTTGTATCTGCTACGCCGCGGCGTGAAAGTCACTCTGATCGATGCATGGGGGCCGGGCAACTCGCGATCCTCTTCTGGCGGCGAAACCCGCATCATCCGCGGCACCTATGGTCCGAGCCAGCCTTACACCAAAATGGCCGCTCGCGCTTTGCGACTGTGGAAAGAACACGAAACCCGCTGGGCACGCCAGTTTTTTCATCCGACCGGCGTTTTGTGGATGGCTGCATCCGAGAACGATCACTACGAGCGCAGCTCATTGCCAATGTTGCGCGAAGCCGGCATCGCATTTGAGGAGTTACCCGGACGCGAAGTCGGGAAACGCTGGCCCCAGATCAATGTTGAAGACGTGCCCTGGGCGATCTACGAGTCCGAAAGCGGGTTCCTCACCGCGCGCACGGCATGCCAGGCGGTAGCGGAAGGATTTCTGGCAGAAGGCGGCGAGTACAAACAAGCCGCCGTCTTGCCGCGCGATCTGGAAACCGGAATCCGCAACGGCTTAATGCTTTCGGATGACTCCAGGCTGACCGCCGACCAATACATCTTCGCCTGCGGTCCCTGGCTGAGCCAACTCTTTCCTGAAACCATCGGCGCCTGCATTCGCCCCACGAAACAAGACGTCTTCTTCTTCGGCACGCCCGCCGGAGACGATCGCTTTGCAGAACCGAAGCTTCCAGTCTGGGCTGACAATCGCGACCGGTTTATTTATGGCATTCCAGCTGCAGATGGGCGTGGCTTCAAGGTTGCCGATGATACGCGAGGACCAGAGTTCGATCCGACTTCGGGAGAACGAACCGTGAGCGAGGCCGCACTGAAGACGATTCGCGATTACGTCGCCTTCCGCTTTCCGGCCCTGAAAGACGCACCGCTGATCGAGACCCGCGTCTGCCAATACGAGAACAGCCCCGACAATCATCTGATCGTCGACCGGCATCCGAAGTCGAAGAACATTTGGTTGCTAGGAGGCGGCTCAGGCCATGGCTTCAAACATGGGCCAGCGTTAGGAGAGATGGTTGCGGAGTTGGTAACGGAAGACAAAGATCCTGATCCGATATTTCAGTTGGGGCGGTTCCAGAAATAACCGAGGATCCTGGCGATCTCGTTAACTCCTGCAACACAAGACATTTACGGACATTGTAAATACATTAAAATACATACAAAAATGTACTAACGAAATGTTCCACGTGGAACACTTCCTGCTCACTGAATCTGAATCACGCTTTCGCCTGCGCTCGATTTGATCTCATCCACACGCGCCATGACCTTGCGGGCGAAGTCGTAAAGTGACTTAGCATGGGGAGAGTTTTCGCCTTCGAGGACCGCGGGCTTGCCACTGTCCCCTGCTTTGCGTATGTCGGGATCAAGCTGGATGTTTCCTAGAAACGCAACCTCGAACTGCTTCGCCGTTTTCTCCGCACCGCCGCGAGAAAAAATATCAACCTCGTGATTGCAATGCGGGCAGACAAAGTAGCTCATGTTCTCGACCATGCCTACGATATCCACTTTCATCTGGCGAAACATTTCGATGGCTTTGCGAGCGTCCTGCAACGAAACATCCGATGGAGTGGAAACCACGATTGCCCCGGTGAGCGGCACGGTCTGAATGAGCGAGAGCGAAACATCCCCCGTTCCTGGCGGTAGATCGACGACCAGATAATCGAGTTGCCCCCACACTACCGAGCCCAGAAACTGTTTGATGATGGAGTGCAGCATTGGCCCGCGCCAAATCAGGGGCTTGTCTCCGGGATTGAGCAGGCCGACCGAGATCACTTTCAATCCGTGAGCTTCGATCGGCTCGATGCGATTGTCTCCGAGCACTTTGGGTTGCACACCAGTGCCGAGCATGAGCGGGACGTTGGGGCCATAGACGTCAGCATCGAGCAGACCGACCCTGTGCCCGAGTTTGGCCATGGCGAGCGCCAGATTCACGGCGAGCGTGGTCTTTCCGACACCACCCTTGCCGGAACCGACCGCAATAATGGTTTCGACGCCGGGAAGCGGTTGCGGCCCTTGCGGCGCTTGTCCAGGACGAGGAGGCATGGGTGTATTCAAGAGATCACCTTCCAGCGAGGGATGAGGCCTACGTTTTAATTATACAGGCGCTACTTCGGCGCAATAATCTCGCTCAGAACGTCGGGCTTGGACTCGTCTCGCACCAGGTGCGGATATTGTTCGCCGCCGTGATAGTCGAGTTTATAAGTCCTGTAGTAATCGGTGTTCTCAACCAGCAGTTCGAGAGGGTCGGCAGTCTTCTTCCCTGCCTTCAGGGCGTCGCTTAGATTTTCCGCCGAGAAGCGATGTCCATTGACGGCCACAACCGTCATCCCGGGGCCAATGCCGGCCTTCGCCGCCAGCATGCCTTCGACGGTGTCAATGATCTTTCCATCGCGATCCAGCAAGAGCCCGATCGAGTATTCGGCGTTGACCGTCTTACGTTCCTCCTTAAACGCCTTCAGCAGTTCCGACGGAGTCTCGTCATAAACCAGTTTCCAGCCGCTGCGCTCGATACCGGTCAGGGGCGCGCCGGGCCCATGGTTGGTAAGCCGTTCCGTCCAGAATCCGCGCCAGTCATAGGGAGCAACCTGATTCAGCGCATTCACCACATCATCGAAGACATAAGTTTTCACCTCCGGCGGCCCACTCTGCCCGCCGTGGAACAAATGGCAGAAATCATCCATCGACTTCTGGCCATGAGTCTGCTCACGGATGATCGTATCCACCCACAGCCAATTCAGAACGTCCTCATCGTAATAATCTACCTCCCTTCGCCAGGATTCCCATTGGGATGGGGCACCCTGCATGGACGGCACTCCGTCGGCGGTATCTTGCAGATTGCGCCAGGTGCGGCCGGGAACGTGATCCAAGCGGGCTGCCAGCAAGGCGAGATTGTCGCGGAACTGATCGGGAGTGCGGAGTCCGCTGCGAGCGCTCAGGGTGTCGCCGAGATACGAGGTCAGTCCTTCGTACACCCACAGCAGGTCGTCCTGCATAGGCTTTTCATAATCGGGTGTGGCCAGGTCCGCTGGACGCCGATATTTTCCGTTCCAGGAGTGAACATATTCGTGCGGGAGCAGCCCCGCAGCCAGAAGCCGCAGATTTGGGTCGACCATCGAGCGCTCCGAAGTGCGGCTGTCATTCGATTCGTGGTGCTCGAGTCCGAAGTGTGCCACGTGGTCACTCAGGCTGTAAAGAAAGTGGTAATCCCGAAAGTGTCGCGCCCCGAAAAGTTTGAACGCCTGATCAGTCAGAGTTTTGTAATGGTCGAACTGGTCTTGCGGAGCGTCGAGATCCGCGGGGCTATCGGCCGCAATGTCCATCTCCTGACGCGGGTTCTCGCTTAACGGCACGACGCGGAGATATTCGCCGGCAATCACGGGAGAATCGACCAGCATGGTCAATGAAACCGGATTGAATTTCAGGTCCGCTCCCGATTGTGAAGCGACAGGCAGCGGTGTGCCAAACTTCCAACCATCCGGCAGACGCAGGCTGGCTTGGTAGACGAGTTCATCGGAGGTCCATCCCACGGGATACAGCAGCACCGTGTTCCAGCTCAACACCGTCATTTTGTCGGTTGCGGATTCGCCGCCAGTGAAGATTCCCTCGTCCTTACCCGTGGGCGAAATAAAGTCCAGCGACGCGTTCACTTCGGTTATCCCAGCCGGCACTTCGATGTGGAACTTACATCCGTCGAGCAGATCGCGACGCCATTTCAGAGTCTGTCCATTGGCGGTGAACTTCAGCCCCGCCAAATCCTGGATCGGGCCGGTGGGGCCGTGTTCGCCCGGAATCCACTTGGGATAATAGAGCGTGAGCGTGCCCGGAGTAGCCGGAATCGTCAATTGCGCGTGAAAGATTTTGCGTGGGGCTTCGCTGGCATCGACCGAGACGGTGATTGTCGGCGGCGCCGATTTTGGCGCTGGCTTGTTTTTCTGGGCCGCAACCGGCAGCACGGCCGCGCAAATCATGATTGCCCACAACTCAAGACGTCGAGGTGATGTCATTATGGCTCCTTGATCAAGAACAGTTAACAACACACCAAAAGAACAAACGACTATAACAGCGGAGTGTGATTTTCGTCACGCAAGCTTTGACACTGATCCAGTTTCTGGCCATGTGCCTCTGAAGGATCTTCTGCGGGCTTTTGTCTGCTGGTCAGAACAACCGAAGCCGCTTTGCTATGATGCTTTCCGTGCCCACCCACCCTCATCGCGGCAGATTCATCACCTTCGAAGGTCTCGACGGATGCGGCAAGAGCACTCAATTGGCAAAGCTGGCCGCGGTCTTGCGTGCACAGGGCCTGCCCGTGGTGGTGACGCGGGAACCGGGCGGCACGCCGACCGGCGAAAAGATTCGCCAGCTTCTGCTCGACACAAAAACTTCCGCGCTCGCACCGTTCGCCGAATTGGCTCTGATGTTCGCGGCGCGGGCGCAGCACATCGCCGAGGTCATTCAGCCTGGGCTTGCCCAAGGTCAAATCGTGCTCTGCGATCGTTTTACCGATTCGACGGAGGCGTATCAAGGCGGCGGCCGCAAGCTGGGCAGCGAAGCTGTGCTGGCGCTGCATCGAATCCTATGCGGCGGTTTGCAGCCTGAACTGACAATCTTGATGGATTCCGACGTAGCCGCGAGTGTGGATCGAGCCCGGCGCCGGAACCAAACTCATTCTGCCAAGAACGGGCGGGGGAAAAAGGATGAGAATCGCTTTGAGCAAGAGAGCCGTGCCTTCTTTGGACGCGTCCACAGCACATATCTTGCCATTGCGAAGCGCGAGCCGCACCGCATGTTTGTGGTGGACGCTCGCGGAACGCCTGACGAAACCCACAGGCAAATCGTGGATGTAGTGCGCCGGAAATTGAAATTATCAGCAAAAACAGCTTGAATTCAGCATCGAGTCACAGAGCCACAGAAAACCTTACGAGTACGAATCCCGAACTCCGCATTTCCCTTTGGAGGTCGTAGTATCCTCGGTTATTGGGATTTTTGATTTTCTCTCTGGCTCTGTGGTGACAGATCCTATGGGTTTTTCTGATTTTTACGGCAACTCGGAAACTGTCCGTCAGTTGCGGGATATGTTGGCGCATGGCCGCTTTCCTCAGGCGGTAATTCTGGCTGGGCCGGCCGGTTCAGGCAAATACACATTGGCCTTGATGCTTGCCAAAGCCATAAATTGCCTGGCGCCGGTCACTACGGACGGCCTGCCCGATTTTTGTGGTAAATGCTCGAACTGCGTTCGTATTGCGCAGGCCGCGGATCTCGAAGCCCGTTTTGCCGAAGCCGTCGAAGCCCGCGAAGGTATGCGCGAGGCTGACAAGAAAGACACGCGACTCTTCGTCCAAACTCATCCCGACGTGCTGGTGATTCCGCCCGACCCGCCGCAGATGATGATCAAAGTCGATCAGGTGCGGCGGGTGATTGACACCATTTATTACCGGCCGGGCGAAGCCAGGGAGCGGGTTTACATTTTCACCGACTCCGCGTTTATGAAAGAAGCGGCGAATTCTTTACTGAAAGTGCTGGAAGAACCGCCCGCGTTCGCCACCATCTTCTTGTTGACTGAGAATGCGGGCGAGCTGTTGCCGACGATCCGCTCTCGTTCAATGGTGGTTACTCTCAACGCATTGCCTGCCGCGGAAGTCGAACAATATCTGGCGGCGAGTCGTCCCGACTGGAACCCGAAACAGCGTACGCTGCTGGCTCGTCTTTCGGAAGGCGCGGTCGGACGCGCCCGCAGCTTCGATCTCGCGGCTTACACGGCAGCGCGGGCGCATGCCCTCGCCATCCTGGGTTCCGCCTTGCGCGCCGGCGACCACAGCGACTTGTTCAAGATTACTGAGACCTATCGCGCGGGGGCCGAGGGTCGAGAGAAAACCGAAAAGTTGCTGCGCGCGCTTTACTCACTGCTGCAAGACTTGACCTTCCTGAATTCGGGGACGCCAGAGCTTATTCGCAACACCGACATTCAGTCCGAACTGAAAACTCTGGCGGAAGCTGCGGATTTCGAATGGATTGCTCTTGCCTCCGACCGGCTCGCCGAGGTCGAGCGAGGAATGCGCCGCAATCTTCTGCGCTCGCTGTCGCTGGACGCGCTGGCCCTGCAACTGGAGCGAGGGTGAGAGGTGGCAGCGGTTGTGGCTGGCGCGGGCGTCAAGATTCGGGCGAGATCGGCGACGGAACAACCCAAGTAAAGACCGGCCGATTTAGATTGTCGCCTCCCACCCTTGCAAAGAACGCAAGGATGGGGCAACCTCTTTGTTGGTGAAGCGGAGTTGGTGAAGCGGAAACAACCGCGGTCCGTCGTGACCCTTGTGAATCTCACTTCCATATTGCTGAAGTTTGTTGTCCCCGTGTTGGCTGCGACTACCTTGGCTGCCACTCCGGCCCCCGACGTTCACGCCATCGCCCAAGCCGTCGACGAGCGCTACAACCATTTGCACTCCCTGCAGTCCGACTTCACGGAGACTTATCGGGGGGCCGGAATGGAACGCACTGAATCGGGAACACTTTGGTTAAAAAAACCTGGCAAGATGCGCTGGGAGTACCGTTCTCCGAGGGAGAAGCTGTTCCTCAGCGACGGCAAAGACGCCTGGTTTTTCGTTCCGGGCGAGCGCCAGGTGCGGCGGACGGCGGTGAGGAAGCTGGACGATTTGCGCTCTCCGCTGGCCTTTCTTCTGGGTAAGACCAAGTTGGAGAAGGAATTGCAAGATTTGAGCTTGGCTCCGGATGTGGCCCCGTTGGCGCCGGGCGATGTGGTACTGAGGGGCGTTCCGAAGAGTTTGGCAGACCGGGTCAGCCAAGTTTTGCTGGAGATCACGCCCGAGCATTGGATCGGCAAAATATCAATCGAGGAAGTGGACGGATCGGTCACGGAATATCGCTTTACTAATCAGAGGGAGAATGTGGCCGTGCCCGATCAGAAGTTTCAGTTCGCGGTTCCGGATGGGGTCGAGGTGATTGACGGTGAGCTGGGACAATGAACGTTTTCCCTTTGTCATTCCGAGGAGCCGCGGCGACGAGGAATCTGGGTTTTACCGCCAACGCGAAGAACCTGGATGCCTCGGTTCGCTCAGCATGACAAGATGAAGACGACGGATAAGCATAGTTTTTCCAATGGGTTACGATGGGTTCAGCTGGCGCGATCCAGGCGGGAGACTTGCATTACTCCCGGTATAGTTTGATGGCCAATTAACCAATTGCTGAGCGACGGGAATGCTAGACTGGAGTGGGCAACGGTAAACCAACCGCACCATGGCCGAATTCGTAGTCAAAATCGCGGACGAGCGCGGGAACCTGTTGGAACAGGTCGAAAACGGATACTCGGAGGCCGAGGTTCGCGACCGCTTCGTGCAACAGGGTTTCCTGGTGTACTGGGTCAAGCCTCGGGGTGTGTTCTCCGGCGGATTGGGCCGGCGGGGCAGGGTCAAGCAAGGGCAGTTTCTTATCTTCAATTCGCAATTTCTTACCTTGATCAAAGCCGGGCTGCCGATTTTGAATTCTTTGGATTTGCTGATCAAGCGGCAGAGGGATCCCTATCTGCAAAGCCTGTTGCAGAACGTTCGCGACCGGGTCAAGGCGGGAGAATTGCTTTCCGACGCTTTTTCCGGCCAGGGAGGTTTTCCGAAGATCTATACCAGCACGCTGATGGCGGGCGAAAAGAGCGGCAACATGGAAGAAGTGCTCTCTCGCTACATCGCCTTCCAGAAAATGGCGCTGACCTTCAAAAAGAAATTGGCGGTCTCGCTGGTGTATCCGACGCTGCTGGTCACCGTGGTCACGCTCATGCTGGTCTTCCTGGTGACCTACGTGGTGCCGCAGTTTGCCAAGCTCTATCAGGATATGGGCGCGCAACTGCCGGTCATCACCCTGATCATGCTGAATATCGGAAACCACGCGCAACGATATTTTCCGCTGTTTGCGCTGGCGGTGGTGACTGCGGGGCTGGCCTTCTGGCAGTGGAAGAAAACCGACCGTGGCGCCGAACGCATCGACCGTGTCATTCTGGCCCTGCCGTTGCTTGGCGAAATATGGCTGAAGTACCAGGTATCGAATTTTTCGCGCATGCTTTCGACCTTGCTCGCAGGAGGCATGCCTCTGGTGCCTTCGCTGCAGACTGCGGGAGCCTCGATGAGCAGCCGGCGCATCTTAAACGGAATATCGGATGCCGCCATTCGGGTGCGCGAAGGCCAACCGCTGGCCAAAAGCCTGGAAGAGCAAAAGATGTTTCCCGAGTTGTCGGTGGAGATGATCGAAGTGGGAGAATCCACCGGAGCCTTGCCGGCCATGTTGAACTCGGTGGCCGAATTTTATGAGGAGGACGTGCAGAACGCGCTGGGAGCGGCCATGGCTTTGATCGAGCCGCTCATCCTCATTTTTATGGCAGTGATTGTGGGCGGAATACTGATCTCGCTGTATTTGCCGATCTTCACTTTGGGGTCTACGATTCACTAGATCTGCGATTTGAGCAGACCTGCATTTCAGACGAGAAATATGGCCGCAGGGCCTGTGCTGGGTAGGTTGAGAGATGGCAACGACGACCGAAAACAAAGCTGTATTCGTGGGCGGAAACGGAACCGCAGCTCCGGGGACCCACGCCGAAGAACTGGAAAAGGCGCAGGATATCGCGCGGCGCTATCGCTGCCAGTTCGTCGACTTGCATAATTTCCAGCTGCACCACGATCTGTTCAAAACCATCCCCGTCCACCTGATGTTCCGCTACAACTTCGTACCGCTCGAAGAGACGGAAGATGGGCGACTGGCCATCGCCATCGCCGATCCCAGCCAGTTGATGATGATCGACGAAATCAGCTTGCTCCTGGGCAAGCGCATCGTCACCAAAGTTTCCACCCTGGCGCAGATCACCGAAATCCTCAAGAAGACGGAGCAGTCCAAGCGCGTTCTCGAAGACGCCAGCGAAGGCTTTGCCCTGGACGTCATCCGCGAAGACGAGGCCGGCAGCGAAGAGAGCATTTCGATCGACCGCTTGGCCACGCAGCAAGGCGATATCAGCCCCATCATTCGTTTAGTCGACACGACGATCTTCACCGCGCTGCAACGGCGCGCCAGTGATATTCACATCGAGACTCGCGACGATTCTGTGTGCATCAAGTTCCGTATCGACGGCGTGCTTACGCAAGCCATGCCGCCCATCGCCAAGGAGCATCACTCGACCATCATTTCGCGTATCAAAGTGATGAGCGAACTCGACATTTCGGAACGCCGGGTTCCGCAGGACGGCCGTTTCCGCGTTCGCTATGGCAGCCCGGAGCGGCCGATCGACTTCCGTGTTTCGATCATGCCTTCGATCCACGGCGAGGATGCCGTGCTCCGCGTGCTGGATAAAGAATCGATGAGCGAGAAGTTCCACAAACTCACGCTCGATGTTGTCGGCTTCGACGAAGACGATCTGCGCAAATTCCGCCGCTACATTAAAGAACCGTACGGCATGGTGCTGGTCACGGGACCAACCGGCAGCGGCAAGACCACAACCCTGTACGCGGCCGTCAGCGAAATCAAA
The DNA here is from genome assembly GCA_963762385.1 of uncultured Acidobacteriota bacterium. GTDB lineage: Bacteria > Acidobacteriota > Terriglobia > Terriglobales > Acidobacteriaceae > JABDBE01. The sequence goes on from CAVXKN010000006.1 coordinate 1,421,119, forward strand.
ACCGACGAAGACAAAATCATCACCATCGAAGACCCAGTCGAATATCAGATTCGCGGCATCACGCAAATCCCGGTCAACGAGAAAAAGGGTCTGACCTTTGCTCGCGGACTGCGCTCCATTTTGCGTCACGATCCCGATAAGATCATGGTCGGCGAAATTCGCGACACCGAGACAGCGCAGATTGCCATTCAATCCGCGCTCACCGGCCACCTGGTTTTCACCACCGTCCACGCCAACAACGTGGTCGACGTGATCGGGCGCTTTCTCAACATGGGCGTCGAACCTTACAACTTCGTTTCCGCGTTGAACTGCATTCTGGCGCAACGGCTGGTGCGTTTGATTTGCGAATCCTGCCGCACCAAGATGCACTACGCCCCGGAAGTTCTCGAAGCCAGCGGCCTCGATCCCAAGACCTGGTCCGAGGTCAACTTCTACGAGGGACAAGGCTGCATCGAATGCGCGGGAACCGGATTCCGCGGACGAACCGCCATTCACGAACTGCTGGATTTGAGCGACCGCATCCGCGAGATGATTCTGCTGAAGAAGCCGACCTCGGAGATCCGGCGAGCTGCCCGCGACGAAGGTATGCGCTTCCTGCGTGAGTCCGCTCTGGATAAAGTCCGGATCGGGCTGACCACGTTGAAAGAGATCAACAAAGTCACCTTCATCGAAAGCATGCGCTGAGTTCATTTTCTTCACGTATTGTCATTCCGAGCGTAGTGAGGAATCTGCATTTTTGCGGAGGCAGAACTGCGGATTCCTCGCTACGCTCCGAATGACAAACGACGAAGGGTTGGTTGGAACGAGGGACGAAAAGTAGCCGAAATAATTGGCACTGCTCGGGAAGATGAGCTGGCTCCCGTTAGGTCAATGACTCTGGTGCTCTTCCAGCTATTGCATTTATGAGCGGCTGAGGGTTTTACTAAATAGTATCGCTGCGGGAATTGTGTCGTTAATGCGTACTGATTTCGATTCGACGTCCAAACCGAAGCTGGCGTGCGAGATTGCGGCCGATCGCGTGCTCGCTGGACGGGTTTCGGACCGAGGCCACATGGTCGAAACCTGCGCCACGGGAGAGCTGCCCAAGGGCAGCGTGGTTCCCGACCTGCTCGAAACCAATGTGCGCGAACGCAAAGGTGTTTTCGACGCCATCCAGCAGACCCTGGGCAGGGTAACCAGCCGGTCCCGGGATGTCATTGCCGTTCTCCCCGACGCCGCGGTCCGCGTCATGCTGCTGGATTTCGAGACTCTCCCGGCCAATCGCGCCGAGGCCGAGAGTGTGGTGCGTTTCCGGCTGAAGAAGTCGCTGCCTTTCGATCTCGACAAGGCCAAGATTTCCTACCACGCGCAGCCGGCCACGAGCGGGCTAAGGGTCGTGGCCGCAGTAGCTTTGAGCAGCGTGATCGAAGACTATGAATCCGTATTCCGCGAGGCCGGATACAGCCCCGGCATCGTGTTGCCTTCGATGCTGGCCGCACTCGGCGCGGCCAACGCAGACCGGCCAACCCTGGTGGTAAAGGTCGACGCACGCACCACCAGCATCGCCATTCTCGATAAGAATCAGTTGTTGCTCTTTCGAACTTTGGAAAATCCGCGTGGGGCAACCATCAGCGGAGAGCAACTGGCGGAAGAGGTTTATCCCTCGGTAGTGTTTTTCCAAGACACCTACAAACTGAATATCGAGCACATTTTCGTGGCTGGTTTGTCGGACGCAGGGGGAGCCGTCCCCGCGCTTCGCGCGCAGACTGGCGCGGAAGTTACGGAATTGGTCGGAGATTCGCAATTGGCTGCTGGCACAGGTTCGATTCCAAAATGGAGAATGGCCGGGGTGGTCGGGGCCCTGCTTTCGTAAAATGCGCGTCGACATCAATCTCGCGAGCCAGCCCTACGAGGATGCGCGGCTCTTCTGGTTGCGCTGGGGCGGAGGACTGGTTGCGCTCGGCATTCTAACTCTGCTGCTGCTGATTATCACCGTGAATGGGTGGATCGGGGCGCGCAAAGACCGGCAACTGATCCGGCAATACGAAGCCCAGAGCGCTGCCCGTGACAAGGAAAAAGCCGATGCGGTCGCGTTATTGAACCTGCCCCAGAACGCCAGCACGCGCGACCGGTCTCAGTTCCTCAACGACCTCTTCCAGCGAAAATCTTTTTCCTGGACCAAGGCCTTTGAAAACTTGGAAGAAGTCATGCCGCCGCGGCTGCACGTGGTCTCGATTCATCCTGAACTCGGGCCGGACAATGAATTGGAGATCAAGCTGATCGTCGCCGGAGATTCCCGCGATCACGCATTGGACCTGGTAAGCAAAATGGAGGCTTCGCAACACTTCCACGATACCTACATCGAGGAGGAAAACTCCAGCCCCGGCAACGGATCTACGGCGGGGGATACGGTTCAGTTCCACATCACCGCGCTGTACTTGCCTGAGATCGGCAACAGCACTCCGGGAGGCGCACAGTAAATGCCCGATCTTAAAGATACCCGGCGCAAAGTGAAGATCGCGTTAGCCGCCCTGGCGGTTGTGGATGTACTCGCGATTGCAGTGTTTTTTTCTCCCTTGGTAGGATCGGAAAGTTCGAGACGCGATCAACTCGATCAGGCCTGGAAGGAATTGCAGCAGAAGACGCGGGAGGTCGAACCGCTGCGCGGACTGGACAAGAAGATTCCCGTCGCGCGCAAACAGATCGCCGATTTCTATGCTCAACGGCTGCCCTCGCAGGACTCCGCGATTTCCGCTGATCTCGGCAAGGTCGCGTCGCAGACCGGAATCAGAATCGAAAACATTAAGTACGCCATGAAGGATCCGGCGACCCTGGGAGTGCGGCGCGTCGAGATCGAAGCCGATCTCGCCGGCGATTACCTCCAATTGGTGCGTTTCGTTAACGCTCTGGAGCGCAACCAATTGTTTTTCCTGGTGGACAGCGTGGTGCTTGGCGGAGAACAAAACGGCGTGGTCAAGCTGCAGCTTAAACTGGAAACTTATCTGAAGACAGGTGCCGCCTAAGTGAAAGTCGGAGCGGAAAATCGGACGAAGATGATTGCGGCCATCGTGCTGATGGTGATTGCTGTCGCCGTGTTCCTGTTCAATTCCGGAGGTTCGGCTCCGAAAACCGTAACCCCGGTGCCTCCAGTCACGCTGCTTACCCCGACGGCGAATTCTCGACCCGCCGCCGCCCGGACCGGCAAAGCTCGCGGTAAAAAGGCCAGCCCGACGTCCCGTTCGCTCGATCCCACTCTGCGCTATGACTGGCTGAAAGCCAGCGAGGATACCAAATACGAAGGAAACGGACGGAACATCTTCCTGGCCCAGGCGGAAATTCCGCAACCGGTGGCGCCGGTGAAGACGGATGCGGAAAAAGCCGCCGAAAACGGTCCACCGTCTCCGCCACCGCCGCCGCCCATCAACCTGAAATTCTTTGGTTTCGCCAGCCAGCCGGGCGAGGCCAAGAAGATTTTTCTGTCCGAGGGTGAAGACGTCTTCATCGCGTCCGAAGGAGACGTCGTGAACCGCCATTACAAAGTGTTGCGCATCTCACCTTCCTCCGTGGAAATAGAAGATGTGCTCAACAACAACCGCCAGAGCATTCCGCTGACTCTGGGATAAGTACAATTGAGTGATTGGAGAATTTAGTAATTGCGTAATTTGAAGACTGGCCATACGTAAATTACCCAATTACAAATGTCCATGATCCCGCGCCCACGAAAATCCGCCCGCCGCTCCGAACGCGGATACATTCTCATCACCGTCATATTGTTTGTAGCCCTCATCGCCATCGCTGCCGTGGTCACGGCCCCGCTGTTCACCTTTCAGATGAAGCGCGACCGCGAAGAAGAGTTGATTCATCGCGGGGTGCAATACTCGCGGGCGATGAAACATTTCGTCAAGAAATTCGGCCGCTATCCCACTCGCATCGAAGAACTCGAAAACACCAACAATATCCGCTTTATGCGCCGGCGCTACAAAGATCCCATCACCGGAAAGGATTTCAAGATCCTGCACATGGGCGATGTGCAAATGTCGTTCGGCGCGGGACTCCCGGGAGCGATCCCGGCGGGCGGTCTGACTCCAGGTGCTCCAGGTGCTCCGGGTATAGCCGGCGGCCCGGGGCAGCCAGGCGTTGCCAACGGCGCCTTGAATACCCTGAATACGGTGGCAATGGCTGGCGGCCTGGCGGCTGCCGGCATCAACGCTGGAGCGGGATTCGGGGGCCAGGGAGCTGGCAGTTCCATAGGATCAACCGGGGCTGCGGCATCGAATTCCGATGAAAACGGCGGCGATGCCGCTGGAAATACGCCGAATCAGAGCTCCAGTTTAGCTGCGGCCGGTCCCGGCGCTCCTGGCGCTTTTGGCACAGTTGGCCAGGGGGCCACCGGTCCCAACGGTCAGACTTTCGGCGGAGGTCCGATGGTCGGCGTCGCCAGCACCAGCAAAGAAAAAAGCATTCGCGTCTTCAACAAAAAAGAGCACTACAACGAATGGCAGTTCATTTACGATCCGAGCACGGATCGCGGCGGCATCCTCACCACGCCGAACCAGCCGTCTTTGCAAGGCGCGGGCATAACCCCGACGGGCGTTCCCGGCGCATCTGGCGCTCCCGGTGCGCCAGGCGGCCTCGGTGGACCCGGCGGTTTCGCCGGACAGCCCGGCACCGGCCTGCAGCCAGGACAACCCCCACAAGCAGGCCCGCAAACTCCGCAAATGCCGCCCGACCAGGAGTAGTGGCAGCTACCCCAGTCTTGCCGGGTGCCCCGCTTTTTGCGCTTTTTGCAGGCGGCGGGTGCGGCCAACCGTCACATCTTCACAGGCCACGAGAGCTTTGTCGCAGGGCAATTTCGCGATGCCGCGCGCAAATGCGCTGCGGAGCTTTCGCTCCGCCTGGACAGCCGAGGGCCCTCGTCCGCACACGAGCGGTGCGCAAAGAGCGCGGTGAGGTGCAAATCTTTTCACCGTGTCGCGAGCAGGCAGAGTCGTTATACAATCGCTGCCGCTTTCCAGTCTGAGAAGACATTGGCGGAAGTGTGCCGATACAATCCGATCCCAGGGAGGGAATAATGAAAATCTGCAAATCGTTACTGCTGGCGCTATTCGTGCTGACGTTCATGATGGCGGCGACAGCGGCCTCGGCGCCAACTTTGACTTTCAAGTACAAGACGATCCGGGTGCCGGGAGCGCTGACTACGACCGTTGGGGGCATCAACAACGCGGGCGTGATGGTCGGACAGTATCTGGCCAAACCTGGGGGAAACCCCAGCGGCTTCATGGTAAGTGGCGGCAGGTGGACCCACATTCGTCACCCGAAGGGAACATCGACGATTTGCAAGAACATTAATTCCAGCGGTGCGATCGTAGGCAATTACCAGAATTCCAACAACACGACGTTGGGATTTGTTTATCAAAACGGCGCGTTCACGGATATTCCCGGTCCGGCTGGAGCCAAGAACTCGCAGGCCTACGGGATTAATGACGACGGAGTGATTGTGGGCTCTTATCAGGACGCCAAGGGATTGCACGGATTCCGCCTCACCGGAAGCACCTACAAGACACTGAACGTGCCAGGCGCCACCGCGACCGTCGCCACCGGCATCAACAACAAGGGATACATCGTCCTGTATTGGCAGGACTCGATGGACAATAGCGAATCTTCTATTTGGAACGGCAAGACCTACAAGACGATTGACGTTCCCGGCGCGTCCAACACTCTGGCCATGGACCTCGACAACGCGAACGACGTTGTCTTTCAATGGTTCGATCAGCTCTACCATCCCCACGGAGCGCTCCTGCATAACGGCACGTACTACAAGTTTAACCACCCCGGGGGCATGGGAACTTATGGTCTAGGAATCAATGACGAAAGCACGGTGGTGGGATTCTATGTGCCCATCAACGATTACCAGGGAGGTTTCATCGCGACTTACTGATGGCGAGAATCCGGGTCGACCATGGCTGCACTTTGCGGGGTTTGCCGGGTCGAAGACCCGGTGCCACACAAACAAAACAAACATCACACAAAAAAGCCCACACAAACACAAAAGCCTCATCGCCCAAGGCGATGAGGCTTTCTTGCACTTGGAGTCTGCCCGAGTTATACGCTGAAGGAAGATCCGCAGCCGCAGGTGCTCTTCACGTTCGGATTGTCGAACTTGAAGCCGGCGCCTTCGAGAGTCTCGACGTAATCCACCACGCAGTGATTCAGGTACATCAGCGAGGTGGCATCGACGTAGACTTTGAGGCCGTCCATGTCGAACACTTTGTCCATCATACCGGCGCCGTTTTCAAACGACATCGAGTAGGAGAAACCAGAGCAGCCGCCGCCCACAACTCCGACGCGCAGGCCGGCAGGGACGGGACTCTGTTGCGCCATAATTTCCTTCACTTTGGCAATCGCGTTGGCGGTCAAACTGACCGGAGGCGTTTTGGGCGTAACTTCTGGAACGGTTGTCGGGACAGTGGTTGTGGCCATGGGATCTCCTTGAAGTTGCTACTGATTTATTATAACAAAGCTGGGCTCAGGGTCGAGGCAAAAATCCCGGCTCCGACGTCATGACTGTTGAGCCCTTAGATGACCAAAAGCGGACCGGAGTCGCCCCCAAAAAACAAAACCTGCCGGGGCTTGCCTTCTGGGGATATAATTCGGCCTTAAGGGCCCCGTCGCCCAGGGACATTGGCAGAGCTTCGGGGTTTCCACGAGATCGGCACCGAGGTGGCTTATGATGGAAATGCTGATGTGGCCGCTAGCTGTTTGGGGAGTTCTCACCGCAGTCCTGATCATCCTCCTGATCTACCGCAGCACCCTCACCATGCAAGAGGACGATCAATTGTTCCTGGGCGAGTCTGAATCGCACATGGAGAAGGAACAGATCGAAATCATGGCCAAGGTGAACAAAATCACTCCCCTGGTGAAATGGCTGGGAGCCGCGTCCGGATTAATGATTCTGGTGATCGCTGGCATCGCCGTTTATCAGGGATTGCAACAAGTGCAGTAATTTTGAAGCGTCCACCTTGTGCTGGCTAGCGAGTTCGCAGTTAGAACCCGTGGATGATCGGCGTTCGGTTTTCGAAGGGCGAGGCGCTGTCGCGTCTGGCCCTTTACTTTTTTCGATGAGTTGGTCCGTGACCTTTGATTGCGGATCGTTCTGGCGAACTGGACGGGAGTTTGACAGCGATTAAGAAATTAGAAATCAGTCGCGTTCTAGCGCCGATTCCTTCCGCCCCCAAATAGATAATCCCGGCGCTCCGATTGCCAGTGCCCCGAGTGAAGCGGGCTGCGCTTTGTCGTGCATAGAAGGCGTCAAGGTGGTATTGGGATTGAAATCTTCGGCGGTCGGCTCGTCCGTGCCTTTGGTCTGGCCAGCCTTGATCGCCTTGTTCGGAATGGTCTCGTAGGCGTAACCGGTCAGGGTGGCAAAAACGTCCGTCCCCTGACAACTCACGTTCAATCGCGCCCAGCCGAAATGGATTTTGCCCTGAATGCGGAACTCCAGGCCGAGATAGCGATTCTTGGCTTTGGACCACGGACCATTGCATGCAGTACTGAGAAAACGAGCTGCGCCCGTGTCGCTGAACATGGTGGCCATCACCTTGGGGCCAGGCGTAAAACGCACCTTTGGTCCGATGGAGACTCCGGCGCGGAGCGCAGAAGCGTAGTCCCGGGCGGTGCGGGAGAATCCCTGGATTTTGTTGGCCAGAAGAGCGGGACGAGCGGACAGAATCCCGGTGTGATCGAACCCATACGTGGGACTGGTGAAGTGCGTATCCCTAAGACGGAAATCGATAGTTCCGTCGTGGTTCAGATCAAGCGGTATGGTGTGATTCGGCGTGATGTTCTTGTCGGCTTGCGTGTATATAATCTTCGCCTCGGCGGGTTGAGTGAGCGCCAATACGCTTACCCCGGCTGCACTCGCTGCGAGCGCGTAAGCATTGAGCCGTTGATGAAATGACTCGCTGGCTGTCGTGCGGGACCCGGAAACTCGCTTCATAGAATCCTCCTGCAAAGTGGTTCACTGCGCGATGCCTACCGATTCTTTTCGTCGCCAGATGGAAAGTGCAGGCGCCCCGGTTGCTAGCACGCCCAGTGTGGCGGCTTCCGGGGTGGAAACGGTGAGAACTGCGCCCTCTTCTTCAGCGCTGCTTTCTGGTCCCTTTGTCTTGCCCGTGATGATTGCCTTGTTTGGGATGGTTTCGTAAGCGTAGCCGGTCAAGACGCCGGTGACAGTGTGGTTTTCGAACGTGGTGATGCAAGTAACGGTCAGGCGTGCCCAGCCGAAATGGGTTTCGCCCTTGATGTTGAATTTCAATCCGAGATAACGATTCTTGACATTATTCCACGGACCGGCGCAGGTTCCGCTGCCTCCAGTACCATCCGCATAATAATCGACCGCCATGAGTTTCTTGGCATAGGAGAATCGCCGCTTGGGGCCGACTGAAACTCCGGCACGTAGGGCGGTGGCGCGGTCCGCCATCCCCCAAACCTCGTTTTTATGAGCAGGCAAAACCGACAACACCAGCGAATGGTTTTCGTCGACACTGGTGGTCGTAATGAAACTCTCGTGGAAGGTAAAATCATTGTTGCCGTCGTGGTTGAGGTCGAGATGCACACTGTGATGGAGCCCAATGACCGCGTGCGCCGGAGTGTAAATGATCTTGCCCTCGGCGGACTGGGACAGGGCGAGCGCTCCCACTCCGGCTGCACTCGCCGCGAGCGCATAAGCATTAAGCCGCTGATGCAATGACCCGGATAGATGAGCGGTCTTACGGGGCCGGGAGGAATGTTTCATAAGGCCTCCTTGGAAATGCTTGCGCGGAATTGTACCCCGATAACCTCGGACTTACTAGGTTCCATTTGCAGAACTTTACGGTGGCTGGTGCCGGGAACAGGACTCGAACCTGCACGCCTTGCGGCACTGGATCCTAAGTCCAGCGCGTCTGCCAATTCCGCCATCCCGGCGCTTCACAACGATTCCATGATACCGAAGTCCTCAATCCCAGGCCACGGCATTACGTTCTTGGCACACGCCATGAACGGCTTTATATGGCCAACGGATTGACCGGAATGCAACGCTCTTCTCGATGACAATCTGTCTTGATTCGATCTGCTTACGTGGGGGTAGACTGGAATCTCCGCGTCACGACCTCGGGTAGTTGCTCTTCGAGTTTCCGTGCCAGCCATGATTGCAATTCAGAGCCGAGGTTGGCAGGCAGGAATAGAAATAACAAGCCGGCATGGCCTTGGTCATTGTGCCAGCACACCTTGCAGTCTGCCGTAAGGTCGAGATGAGGGTTGGGCAGAGTGCACTGGATCTTCAACTCGGTGCCGGGCATCAGCGGAGTCGAAGTGCTCAAGGCCATCCCCCGTTCGCTGATGTTGATCGTCCTGCCGAAAACCTCCGGTTCCCCTTTCCTGGTGGCGGCTGCCGGTACGGAGATGGGATAGCGGAAATAGCGGCGGCGTTCTCGGACGATCAATCCGTAGGCAGCTCTGAGCGTGTGCCGGATCGACTCCGGCGTCAAAGGCCTCTGGAGAACAAAGCTTGAACCTGCTTTCAAGGCCGATGCAGTCTCGACACTGCCGCCGGTGATGGCGAAGGTGATCGCGGTCCGGTTCGAGTCCGAGGCGCGTATTTGTTCCAAAAGCAGTGTGGCCTGGTTGCCCATGGCGAAGTCAACGACGCCGACCTCAAGTTTGCTATGGCTCACCCGGTCCAGGGCATCTCCGATTTTGAGGCAGACCTCGACCGACAAGGCAAGTTCTTGCATGGCCTCGGCAAGCTGCCGCGTCGCCATGGCGTCTTCGGAGACGATGAGGGCTTTGCCTATGAGTTTCGAGGGAGAGGTGTCGGTCATTAATGGGCTCCTTGGCTAGGCCGACTTGCGCCTGGCCGACTTGTCAGTTTGTTCTTCGATTGGGGAGCGATCACCAAACGTTGTTTGGGAATTTTCGTGGGACGCAGTTTCCGGCAGGTTTTTGAGATGTCGAATCTGCCCGGCGTACAGCGCGACGGTCGTTAACGCTCCGACTCCAGCGCCTAGTAGAAAGATTCCCAAAGCGATCCAACGGTCCATGGCACGCGTCTCCGCACTTGTTTTCATCGACAGAGATCGGCTCCGTCTTGAAAACACCATGACACGCCTCAAATCTCGATGAGAACCGTTCGACTGCCGAGCAATCTCTGTGGCGCGCCAGGGTACTTTTGGCAAGAACTATCGTGATGCTACCCGTTCCCGCCAACCGGGCGTGCAAGTCTTCGTTATCTTTTACGAAATGCGAACAGGAATTGCGCGAAGAGTTGGACAAAATCTGGCGCGATGCTTTCCAGGGGAGAATCCCTGGAGATCTGCGTCAAAAAGCGGTCGTGAGGGTCCGAACGTCACTTTCCGTGACACTAACCCATGACCGCAAGGTTCAACGCGAACCGTAATTCACACTAGCCCAGAGATTGAGGGCATGGCAATACAGTGTGTACTGTATCGAACACTCGCTCGATTTATGCCAGTCGCTGTTCGGAAACCAGAAAAGCATGTTCGCGAGGGTGGATTCGTTCCACAATCGTAACAACTGAGGTGAAAGTTACGGTTCTCGCGCGGAACCTCAATCCGACGTTCCGGATCAACTCCCTTTTTTGTTTCCGCCACTGCGCTACACTGAATGAGCCATGAATAATCCATCGCAACCCAATATCCGGCTAGTGAACGCTCCCGACTATCGCGAGACTTACGCCAACAGCGTGCAGGTGCGAGTGAACGTCTGGGATTTCTTTCTGGTTTTCGGAACCCTGCAGCAGCAGACCGAAAGTCAAGTGGAAGTCAAAAACTTTCAGGGCATTTACTTGAGCCCCCAGCAGGCCAAGGCGCTGATGTCGATTCTGCAGCAGAACGTCTCTGGTTACGAGAGCACCTTTGGCGAGATCAAACTAGATCCCCGAATGGCATCTGCCGGGCCGGTACACTAGACTGCTCCGGTGACCGGAGACATCGATCGGCGGCGCGAATATCCGACCGCATTGCTCTTTGCCTTGTTCTTTTCCGTCCTGTTAGCGCTGCACGCTCCTCTGCTGCGCCTGCCCTACTTCTGGGATGAAGCCGGATACTATGTGCCCGCAGCTCGCGATCTGCTGCTGCATGGCACGTTGATTCCGCATTCCACTCCTTCGAACGCGCACCCCCCGCTGGTCATGGCGTATCTCGCACTCGCATGGAAGATTCTGGGTTACGCACCCGCGGTGACGCGCATCGCGATGCTGGCGGTTGCGGCATTTTGTCTGCTCGGCGTGTTCCGGTTGGCGCAACGAGTTGCGAATACGCAAGTCGCCGTCGCCTCGACGATCTGCACTGCTCTGTATCCTGTTTTCTTTGCCCAAAGCTCTCTCGCCCACCTGGATTTGGCAGCAGCCGGATTCACCTTTTGGGCCTTGCTCGCGTATGTCGAGAACCGGCGATGGAGCGCCGCCGCGTGGTTCTCGTTGGCAGCGCTGGCAAAAGAAACCGCCATCCTGGCGCCGCTGGCGTTGATCGCCTGGGAATTTGTCGCTCTGTTTGTCATCCCGAGCGAAGCGAGAGATCTGGGTTCTGACCGCATCCAGCAAAAGCCCGAAGCCTTCGCTCCCAGGAATGACAAGGTGATGAGTTGGCCGGCCCGGTGTGGCCCACTCTTTCTACCACTCGTTCCGCTCACGTTCTGGTACACCTTCCATTACGCGCGTACCGGATTCGTCTTCGGCAACCCAGAGTTCTTCCGCTACAACGTAGAAGCCACCATGCAGCCGTTGCGCGTGCTGCTCGCGCTCGGGTTGCGCCTTTGGCAGGTCGTGGGATATCTCAATTTGTCCTTCCTCACCTTGGCGGGGTTGTTGGCCATGTGGTTTCCTCCGTTATACGACCACGGCGAAGAACGGAAGCGAATCTCGCTGGATGTGCAGTTCTCTTTCCTCGCGGTAATCGCAGCTTACGTAGTTGCCATGGCCGTGGTAGGCGGAGCCGTGTTGGCCCGCTACATGCTTCCAGCGGTTCCACTGGTGATCATCGTTTGGGTTTCGACGCTGCGCCGAAGACTGCGGCTATGGCGCGGCGTAGTCGCGATTGTGGCGCTCGCATTCGTGGTCGGACTGTTCGTCAACCCTCCCCACGGATTTTCCATCGAAGACAATCTTGCTTACCGAGATTACATTCTGCTGCACCAGCAAGCCGAGGACTTCGTGGAAGCGCGTTACCCCATGGCCCGGGTGCTGACGGCTTGGCCAGCCAGCGACGAACTTACGCGCCCGTATCTCGGCTACGTCACGCGCCCCATGCATGTTTTCCGCATTGAAGACTTTACCGTCGAGCAGCTCATGTCTGCATCCGACATGCGTTCGCAATTTGATGTGGCACTGGTTTTCTCCACCAAGTACGATCCGGCACATCCCTGGTTCGAGCGCTGGCGCCAATGGCAGCAGTGGAAAACGCAATTCTTCGGCTACCATCGGGACGTTCCACCAGCCGCCGCAGCACAAATTCTGGGAGGGCGGCTCGTCTATAACGACATCCGTCATAACCAATGGGTCGGTGTGATTGAGATGGAACCGGTGGAAGAAGCCCGGGCCGCGCCGAAAGTCCTGATGCGCCCGCGGTTTCGCCTCCGCTGACATTTGTGCCCTTGGAACATCTGCACAGTTTCAGCGGACGGCGCGATGGCCGTGGGTGCAGCACGCGGAAATAAAATCCCTCCAGGTGCGGCCGTAACAGCCCCAACCCATAAAGAATGGAGTTTGGATCCAAATCAGCTCTCTTTTCACTTCGGCCATACCGGAGATCATGCCGTCAAAATGCACGCTGTAACCACGAAATTGCGTGCTGGCCGCCCTTCCCTCCAATGCTGGCACGAATCGTGCCAACATGTAATAATTCCGTATTGGCACGAATCGTGACAGAGCGTAATATGTCGCCATGGATCACGCCCTCCGCCAAGCCCGACTGGCAGCCTTGCGAGAGGAAATGGAGGCAATCCACTCCGCGAACAAACAGTACTGGGGCAGCAAGGTGCGCACCCACCAAGCCGATATGGAACATCAACTGAGGCAGGAGCGGCTGGAACAACTTCGGAACGAAATGGACCAACTGGAAGTGCGCGAACCGGAGCAATGCTTAAAATCCCTCAAGCAGTGATCGAACCCTCAAGAACGGCATCCACCTGCCAGAGCCGGTTGAACTTCAACTACGTTAGGCCCAACCAAACCTGATTGCGCTGCGCGTGGCGTTCGCATATGCTAGGCGCATCCTCGACAATTCCACGCAGTGAGTCATTTTGCACAAACCGCATCACTCCCGGAGCGGCCTCCGCAGCCTGCTCTGAATCGTGATTTGTGGTGGCGAGCAGCCGTCCTGGTTCTTTTGATTGGCTGGCTTTACGGGTCCATCCTTCTTCATCTCGCGAAACAGTGGTCGAACGATGCGAACTTCTCCCACGGATTTTTCGTTCCCCTCTTTTCATTGTTCGTGCTGTGGCAGGACCGCGACCGGCTTGCCCGCGCACCTCGCGATCCCTCGTCATGGGGATTGCTTATCGTAGTGTTCGCGCTCGCTGTGCTCGTTTTAGGAGTGCTCGGAGCGGAACTCTTTCTGTCTCGCGTTTCCTTACTTCTTTTGATTGCAGGCCTGGTGATTTTCTTCCGCGGATGGCATTCGTTTTTCGCAGTGCTTTTTCCGTGGGCATTTCTGTTCCTGATGATTCCCATCCCCGAAATTGTTTTCAGCCAGATCACTTTCCCGCTGCAAATTCTGGCCTCCAAAGTGGCGGCGCTGCTGCTCCCGCTTCTGGGTGTTCCCGTGTTGCGCGAAGGCAACGTCATTAATCTGCCCGCGATGCCCCTCGAAGTTGCCGAAGCCTGCAGCGGCATCCGCTCGCTGCTTTCGCTCGTGACTCTGGCCATCATCTACGGATACCTGGTCGAAACTCGTACATGGGCTCGAGTTGCGTTGGCGCTCGCTTCCCTTCCGATCGCCGTTGCAGCCAACAGTCTGCGCATCGTAGGCACCGGCCTGCTGGTGCAATATTGGGATCCGGACAAAGCCGAAGGTTTCTTTCACACCTTTTCGGGCTGGCTGGTTTTCTTGGTGGCGCTGGCAATGCTTTTTCTCTTTCACCGGCTGCTATTGAGTGGCAGGACGCGAACTGGCGTAAGAAACGATGAGGCCCGGCCGTGAAATCGCATTGGAGATTTGCCCTCACAGTTGTTTTGCTGGCAACCACAGCAATTTTTCTCCAGGCGCGCGGTCGCAATGAAACCTTGCCCAGTCACGAACCCCTCGCTTCCCTTCCATACCAACTGGGATCATGGGACGGAACCGACGTCCCCATGCAGCCGGACGTTCTTGCAATTCTCGGCCCGGGAGATTTTCTTCAGCGCTTCTATGAGAACACTTCCGTGAGCCAGCCCTACGTCGATCTTTTTCTCGCCTACTTTCCCAGCCAGCGTGCCGGCGATACCATTCATTCGCCCAAGCACTGCCTGCCGGGCGCCGGTTGGTTGCCGACGGAGTCCAGCCGAATTTCCATTTCTTTTCCCGGGCATGCTCCATTTGAAGCGAATCGTTACGTCATCGCGAAGGGGGATGAGCGCCAACTCGTGCTTTATTGGTATTGGGCCCACGATCGCCCCTTGGCCAGTGAATACTGGGCCAAGTTCTATCTGGTCGCGGATTCCATTCGGCTCAACCGCAGCGATGGTTCGCTGGTGCGCGTGATCACACCGTTGCCTCGCGGCGAAACCGTCGAAGCCGCTCAACAGCGCTTGCTGGCTTTCGCCGGAAATGTCGTTCCCCAACTCGACCGATATATTCCAAGGTGACAGGGTTGTGCCATGAGTAACTTTCTGCCGTACGCTATTTGCAGTAACGTAAAGCTATCTCATGAATCGCTTTTGGGAAGGGCACGACTTCAGTCGTGCCGCCCAGGATCAATTGAAGACGGGGGCTTAAGCCCCTGAGGGGGCGGCAGTTCACCTCCCAGTTCATTTGTGAGACGGCTGCCTGATGTAACCGAGTAAATAAAGATGAGATCGAGAAAACAACCGTTCGGCGCTGACCACGCGCGTTCCTGGAGATTTGTAATGAGGCCTTCTTCCACTTTTCGTCTGGTTCTGGCTCTTGCCCTGATCGCAACGCTCTTCGTCGGATGTTCCCGCGATCCCAACGTGCGCAAGCAAAAGTATTTTGAGAGCGGGCAGCGCTACTACGACAAAGGCCAGTATCGCGAGGCCGCGATTCAGTACAAGAATGCGATCCAGATCGATTCCACCTACGGCAACGCGCATTACGGACTGGCGCAAGCTCTGCTCAAGCTGCAGCAGTGGAATCCCGCGTTTCAGGAACTTTCCCGCACCCTCGAACTTCAGCCCGACAATTACCCCGCTCGCATCGACCTGGCGAACCTGCTGATCGCGGGACGCGATTTCAAGCAGGCGCAGGAGCAGGTCGACCAGCTTCTGCAAAAACAGCCTAACAACCAGCAAGTTCACATGGCCATGGCGAACCTGTTCATTGGCCAGGGAAATTATCCCGCGGCGATTCAGGAAATGCAGAAGGCCATCGCGCTCGCTCCCAACAACTGGGAACCCTATCTCGATCTCGCACTCGTCCAGATACGAGCCAATCAGCCCGACGCTGCCGAAGTGAATTTCAAGAAGGCCGTCGAAGTGAATCCGCAGGCCGTGGAGGCGCAACTCGCGCTGGGCGGATACTATCAGTCACGCAGCCGCTTCCCCGAAGCCGAGCAGCAATTCCGCCATGCCGTGGATCTCGATCCCAAAGATCCTGACCCGCCCGCCGCACTCGCGCGTCTCTACATCGCGCAGGGAAAGAAGGCTGAGGCCGAGGCGTTCCTCAAGCAAGTCAAGACCCGGTTTCCCGACAACTCGACCGGCTACCGCATGTTGGGCGACTTCTATTTCGCCACCGGCGACCTCGACAAAGCTACCGCCGAATACGCCGCCGTCTATCACGACCACCCCAAGGACTTGCAAGTTGAGAAGAATTACATTCAATTGCTCATCCTGAAAAATCGCCTCGACGAAGCCACCAAGCTGAACGACGCAATTCTAGCCAGCAATGCCAATGACACCGACGCCCTCATCTATCGCGGACAGATTCAGATCCGCGGCGGCCATCCCAGTGACGCCGCCCAAACCCTGCAAACCGCGCTAAAGAACGACCCCGACAACGCCGTGGCACACTACCATTTGGGACTTGCGCTCGATCAGTTGGGCAACCCCGAGCGCGCCGTCGAGGAATGGCGCAGCGCGGTGCGCCTGCGTCCCGATCTCATCGAGGCTCAACGCGCCCTTGCCACCGCGGCCATGCGCAAAGGCGATATGGAAACGCTGGAGCAGACCGCCACGCAGATTATTCGTCTGCAGCCCGCTTCGCCTGACGGTTACGCCATGCGGGCACTCTCGAAAATCAATCGCAAGCAATTCGCCGCCGCGCAAGAAGACGTACAAAAAGCCATCGACATTGCCCCGCAAAGTGCCACCGGTTACATTCAGTTGGGAAATCTGAAGCTGGTCGAAAAGCAATACAGCGAAGCCGGCAAAGCCTATCAGGAGGCACTCGACCGCGATCCCAACTCCAACGACGCTCTCAACGGCGTGATGAACACGTATCTCGCGCAGAACCAAACCGACAAAGCCATCGCCGCCGCCAACGCGCAAATCGCCAAGTCGCCGAACAGCAGTGCCTTCTATGATCTGCTGGGCACTGTGCTCTTCAACAGCAAGAAAGATTTCGACGGTGCCGAAGCCGCGTTCAAAAAGTCTGCCGAGCTCGACAAGAACAATTCCGATGCCCTGCTCAAGCTGGGCCAGGTTCAGGTTGCGAAGGGTTCGGCCGATCAGGCCATTGCGACTTATCAGCAGTCGCTCAAAGACAATCCCCGCGAAGCCATGTTTTACATCCTGATGGGCGAGCTTTACGAGTCCAAGCAGGAATGGAGCAAAGCCAAAGACGCGTATCAGAAGGCGCTCGAAATCAAGCCCGAGAATCCACTGGCCTCGAACAATCTCGCCTACGTCATGTTGCAATCCGGCGGCAACGTCGACATGGCACTCTCGCTGGCCCAAACCGCCCGCCGCGGTATGCCCGATTCGCCCAATGCCGCTGACACTCTGGGTTGGGTCTTTTATCAGAAGGGCGCATATCAATCGGCGGTCGATCTTTTCCAGGAGGCGCTCAAGCTGGGCGAGAAAAACAAATCGCCCGACGACCCAACCGTCCACTATCACCTGGGACTCGCGTACGAAAAGACAGGCCAGACCGAGCTCGCCCGCCAACATCTGGAACGAGTCCTGAAAATCAATCCCAACTACAGCCAAGCCGCCGACGTGAAAAAGCAGCTAGCCCAACTGAAGTCGTAATGAACCTTCGACTTTTATCTGGGAGTATTCAGGTGTGCACCGGATCGAAACTTGATCGGGAGCAACCTAGTCGATGGACCAGCCAACATCTTTGCATGGGCCGTCGCGTTGTTCACATTCCAAAGCGGGTGGATCATCGGCCGTAGCTTCTCGCGGTTCCCCTGTGCCGTGAACCACGCCGTCATAATCAAGGAAATAACTTCGCAAGCAGTTTTGTCCGTAGCTCTGACACTGCACCGAGAGGGCAAAGCGGTTGGGGTCGCCAGCCTTGGGCGGAAAATAACCAGTTACGAAGTTCTTTGTCCGCAGGCGCATTCCGTTAGCTTCAACTCTCGGGACCTCGAAACCAAAGTCGGTGCCAACGATTTCCGCGTTAAGCGCGTCCGGGGCGGCTGCCAGGCCGTGGTCCTTCAGGTAGCTTTCGATATTCTTTTTTAGCGGGTCGATTTGTGAGAGTCGGCGTTCAGTCGTAAAGGCTCCGACATACTGGCTCGATGTTCCCAGCACGAACTCAGCAAAACTAATTCCCCGGCTGTCGACCATGAAAGCACGGCTGGACACGTCCACGGACAGAGGAAATGCGGCCAGATGGAAATCCGTCACTCGCCGGTTTTTCGCATGGGTCAAAGGCGTATAGCTCAGCGTGAATCCTGGAACCGCGTCAGTAGCGAATTTAGTTGGGCAAGTCCAATCGGCTGGCGGAGGGTCGAGCGATGACGGATACCCTGCGCTCGGATTTGCTGAATGGTTCGTCTCGAGACAAACAGCCAGCGAAGTAATCGTCCCCTGAGCGTTTCCGACTGGCTTCATCTGTTCGACCACCGCCTCAGTTTTCTGCTGATTCACCTGCCGCTCCAATTGATATTCCGCATTCCTTATGAATTGGAGACCGCAAATCATCCACAGGACAGTGGCAAAAAGCCCAGTGAGGAATGCCGTGCGATGAAGATCCTTCATCGCCTTGGCGCTCTTGGCCACCCAAACACTTGATGCTATGAGCCCGAGCAACGAAATCGCCGCTTCGCCAAAGCCGGGCGCCCGGGACATTCCGAACCCCAACAGCAATCCGAGGCACATCGCCGGCGAAAGCATCAAGATGACGAGGAAGAGCCCGCCGGCCACCCCCGCTCCGGCAGCGAGGAACAACACCTCATGGCTACAAAGGAGAAACCAGGAGAGAACATATGGAACCAGCGGGAGCAGGGCCCACACCGTTACCATCCATACCGGATCGGGTGCGCCGCTTCCCCCTGACCCTGGATGCAGTTTGGCCCATTGCTCGTCCCACGACCTCGTGTCGAGGAGAATGTATGCGAGTGCGCCACCGGCGATGCCTGCCGTAACCAGCGCCAGACGGAGCTGAGACAGTAATGCCGCAGGACTCCGGCGGGCAGCAACTGAAGCCGGATTCCCGCGCGGCACCGTAGTTCGCGTGAGCATTTCCTGAATCATTTGAGAGAAAAGCCCATAATAGCGAGCACGAGCCATGAATCGGGCAAATTCCCGCCACCGTCACCTGACTTAAGTAACCGCCTGATGCTCCGAACCTTAGTCCACCAACATCAGGACCAGTTGATGTTTGAATCCATCAAATTCGCCTGTTTCCCGATTCGGCACAAATCTTGTCAAGCCCCCATTTGCCCTCAATTCCCCCTAACTCCCTAATTGCAAACAGAAAATAAAGTTGAAAACCATGGCTCATTTACCCCTTCGACTTTGATAGCCTGAATCTATAGACAGGAAACAGGCGCAGGCACTCAGCCCGCGCCTTTTGTTTTGCCTGGCAGTCTTGTGTGGCGCGGACGCCTTCGCCCGCGAAATCTTAACCAAATTCAAACATCAAGGGAGAAACATGCGCCCGGCGAACGCCTGCGCATGCAACGTTTATGACAGAATATTCTGCTGCTCCTTCCCAGCCGCTCCGCAAGCGCCAGTCCATCGGACGCACGTCACTCTATTCCAAACGCAAAGGCCTGATCGCGGAATTGATCTTCGTGGTCAAAGCCGCCAGCATGGGATTCGCGGTCAGCAAGCCCTACGGCGACTGCGAGCCCTACGACGTGATCATCGAGGACAACGGCCGCGTGTTTCGCATTCAGGTGAAATCGGTTTTCACCACCTCGCGCTGGGGATACAGCGTCTGCGTGACTCGCAAGCGCCAGCAAAAAAGCGGCGTTGCCTACTCCCCGCATGAAATCGATTTCATCGCCGCCTACGTCGTCGCTCACGATGCCTGGTACATCATCCCGGTCGCCGAGGTTGCAAATCTAACCAACATCCGCCTCTATCCCGAAGGCGCAAAAAGGGCCGACGGCGCCCACTTCGATAAATACCGCGAAGCCTGGGACCTGCTCCGCCGAGGAGCGGCACGTCCGACCGGCGTGTAGGGAAGTAGTGAATTACCTCTCCACACCAATCCGGACGAAGAAACCGGGTGCCCCACGTCTCAAGCTTTTTCGAGACGTGGGAGCTTACCTCTACTCTGTCATCCCGAGCGTAGTCGAGGGACCTTGCGTCCGTTCGGCGCTGAATAGGCAGGCCTGAGTTTACAAATCACGCAAAAGCCGGGCGCCCCATGTCTCAAGGTTTTTCGAGACGTGGGCCGGCGCGAAAGAGATGCATATCGGCAATACCCTTTTGCCGATATCACCCCCTGATCGGCAAAGGCCTTTTGCCGATCCTCGAACCACCCAACACTAAATCAACCGACAACGAGGACTAAAACTATGAAGCAACCACTTGAGTCGGCCAAGAAGTCATCATGCCGAGAGGCCCCACTACCCGAACTCCACTGCTGCGCCTGCCGGGGATGCGGCGAGCCCATGCTCCTAGCCTGGGACGGACAAATCAACAGGTACGGCGGAATGTGCCCCTACTGCGGCGTCTTCTCACCCCTAAGCTCCGCCGTAGACGCCAACCCGCCGAGGCCCTCCGATGATGACGACCGAGGAATGTCATCGTAAGTCTGAGGGCAGGCAGGCTCCTCGAGTAATCTTGACTTCCAATTTGTGCTTGCCGATACTCAGAACTGTAGCTGGACAGGTTACGCCCCGGGCTGAATCGGCCCGGGGTTTTCTTTTTGGAGTACGTAAAGTGGGCCAGCGCCTTTGCGATTCTTTCTTTGAATGGCGCCAAGGCAGTCGTTCGGTGTTTGCGTTCCCGCCTCCCACCGTTCCGCAAAGAACACGGAACAATGGGGCACCCTCTGTTATTTGGGGAAATCCAGGTGGGGAAATCCAGGGGGGAAATCCAGGGACAGACGGGACGTTCCCTAGTTTCTGTGCGACTGGTTGGGAGCGTTTGTTCCCCGCGGGGCCTGGGTCGGACTGGTGGCTTTGTGGCATGGCTGATGGTTGCGACTCTTCTTTCGCCCGCTGGGGCTTGTCCGTTTCTGCTTCTTACCCACGGCTTGCGCCGTGGGCTGTGCTCTGTCGCCGCTTCGCGGCTGTCCTCTGTCCCAGCTTCGCGCTATTCTCTGTCGCCGCTTCGCGTTATTCATGGAGGGTTAGAGCCGCAGGGCGGCGCAAGAATGCAGCCCACGGCGCAAGCCGTGGGTAAGAAGCAGAAACCGACAAGCCCCAGACGGGGCGAAAGAAGCTAGCCCCAAATGTATCTCTCGTCGTATTCCACGTGGTTCTTCTTGAGGAACGCCAGGAACTCCTCCTGAAATGAATGCTTTTTGTGATGTTCTTCCTGCTCGGCGATGTATTTCTTAACCGCTGTGACGTTCGATTCGCTGACGCTGAATACTCCGTAGCCGGTTTGCCAAGCAAAGTCTGAGCTCCATTTCGCACGAACCCATTTTGACGAGTTCGCTTTGACGACACGGACGATCTCCGCAGCGGACTGGGCTGGGCGAATGCGCACCAGCATATGAACATGATCAGCTGTGCCGTTGACGATCAGCGCTGTTCCCTGAATTTCACGGACGATGCCTCCAAGGTAGGCAAACAGATCGGGGCGGAACTCCGGCTTGATCAGAGGACGGCGTCCTTGAGTACTGAAAATTAAGTGCAGCAGAATATTGCCCGATGTATGAGACAGGCGTCTTTCGCCCCTGCCGGGGCTCTCCCTTCGTTCTTGCCTACCCACGGCTTGCGCCGTGGGCTGCATTCTTGCGCCGCTTCGCGGCTTCCGTATCATCGCGGTTGAGAGGGTCGCTAGGCTGTGACAGCCGTCACAATCGTTGCTGTCAATTTTGTTTGGGCGGGCCCTGCGGAGCCTGGGTCGGATTCGTGGCTTTGTGGCATGGCTGAAGCCATGCCCTCCCCGCCGATCGATCAATCACTCCGGCAAAGTTAGTCGGCGGCTACGCCTGCGCCTACTGGGGCTTCTCTTCGGCGGGTGGAGCGGTTGGGGGGCAGGCCGGCATCGCGAATCTTGTACAACAGGGCGCGATAGCTGATGGACAGGGCTCGGGCTGCCTGTTTGCGATTCCAGTGATGCGCCTGTAGAACTTTCAAGATTATCTTGCGTTCCAGTTCGCGGGTGGCTTTGCGGGTCAGGGCCTTCAGAGAAATTGGGCCGTCGAGGTTGATCTCGGGATTGAAAAATTCCTGCTCGTTGCGCGTGACCAGATCGTTACTGATCACGTCTTCGCTGCCCAGGATGACGTAGCGCTTAATCAGGTTCTCCAGCTCGCGAATGTTTCCCGGCCAATGATATTTCTGCAGCGTGCCCATCAGTTCGGAGGAAAGCGCGCGGGCCCGGCAATTGTATTTGCGATTGTAGTATTCAAGGAAATATTGGACCAGAGATTCGATATCGCCGCGGCGCTCGCGTAGCGGCGGCATACGCAAATTGACCACGTTGATGCGGTAGTAGAGATCCTGACGGAAGGTGCCGTTCTCGATTTCAACTTCCAACTGGCGGTTGGTGGCGCAGACGATGCGGACCTCGACCTTCTTATCTTCCTGAGCGCCAATGCGACAGAATTGCCCGTCCTGCAGGAGCTGCAACAGCTTCGACTGCAAAGCCAGATCAAGCTCCGAAATCTCGTCCAAGAAAAGAGTGCCGCGGTGAGCCATTTCAACCCGCCCCGGCTTCATCCCATAAGCGCCGGTGAAGGCGCCTTTTTCGTATCCGAAGAGCTCGCTTTCGAGCAGGGTTCCGGGAATGGCGGGGCAGTTGACCTTCACGAAGGGTCCGCTCTTCCAGGGCGAGAGGGCGTGGATCATGCGGGCGACGATGTCCTTGCCAGTGCCGCTTTCGCCGTTGATCAATACGGGAACGTTGGCGGCGGCAACTTTGTCCATGCGGGAGCGCAGAGACTGCATGGCTTCGGACTTGCCAAACACGATAGCATCAGGAGGAAATTCGCCGAGAGGATGGACCAGAGAACTAACAGAATTAGTCGATGGAATAGGCATCTATTTGCGTGCGGCTCCTCTACCCACCCTCTAGTATGCACCCTGAGAGCCAAATCGGGAGACCCTGTGGTAACCGGTGGCAATGTTACTTATCTAATATTTATCAGTAACTTACATGATCTCGTAGGGGGTTCATTGGGGCGCAAAAGACCGTGGAAGTAGGACTCATAACCAGGATTTTGGATAGGAAAAACTTTTCACACAGGAGAACTAAGTTTCCTTCGAGCGGTTGGCTTCTCGGGCCGGGCACTCACCAGCGGATGCGAAAACTTGAGGCCGAGCAAATGGTAACCATCCACGTGGGTTACTCGCACGGTGCGGGCGCGCAGGATGCGGGACGCCTTGGGGAAAGAATTTCCGGAAACCAGGGGCGCGCTGGGAATCTCGAGCAAAACCTGCGCCGAGAGCGGCAAGGAACGGCGCACGGCAACCAGGGCGCCGCCGGCGGAAATGTTCAAGGCTGTGGCGAATTCCAACAGCTCCTTGCCATCCTCGTCGCGGCTACGGACAAAGATGGGAATCGCCAAGGGCAGACGGGGCCACTTCCGGTCTTCGTTTTCCGGCCTTTGTCGCTTCAAACGTACCCCTCAAAACCTGAACTAAGCCATTCTTTACCGCACCTTGGGGGCCAAACTGAGTCTCGAAGCTGGGTACTGCCGCCAACGGGATGGCTGGGAAGCAGGCCTTCTTTTGAAAACGAGCCAATAAAAGCTGGAGTTACTTCTCGTGGCTTTTGCCCTATATTCGCTCTTTTGCTGGTCTTGTCCGAGGTCTTGGAGCACTTCGGACTGCAAGCTTTTTCCCTTCGGTGACTACTTCCTTGCGTTTTGCCGTTGACAGGGCGAAGGCCATGTCTTAGCATCGCGGAAGTCAGCATTCACCTCAGCGAGTTGAGTGCCATCCTCCCTCGCCGTATAAACCAACTGAGTTCCAAATAATGGCTGCGACGCCTGAAAAGACGTGTCTGCCCCAAACAAAAGAGTCTAAAGCAGACTACTCGGAGTTGTGCCCGGCGAAGCCCGAGGGCGAGGTCGAATGCCCCAACCCGGATTGTAGCCACGATTTGCTCCAGCAATTCAACCAGCTCCAGGAACGGTTTCAGCGGACCACGAACGCCCTGGCTTCGGCCGCGCACGACTTGAAGACTCCGCTGGCCATTCTAAATGGGTATGTTGAATTGTTGCAGAGCGAAAAGCTGGGCGAATTGAACGAACGGCAACGCGAGATTCTGGGGGACATGCGAACCAGCGGTCAACGCCTGCAGCAGTTCATCCAGGACTTTCTCAGCTTCAGCGTGCTCGAAATCGGCGAGATGAAGATGCACTTCGAGCCCGCCGACCTGAATGCGTGTCTTTCCGAAGTTTGCCGCTTGTGGTCGCATTCATTCCAGGAAAAAGGGTTGGCGCTGTATTTCCTGGCCAACGAGAAACTGACCGAGTTTGCTTTCGACGTGCCCAAGATGCAGCGCGTGGTTTCGAACCTGCTGGAAAATGCGTCGAAGTTCACGCCGGCTGGAGGGACGGTCTGGCTTCACGCCGAGCCGTACATGTGGGAACGGCGAAGCGTCAGCAGTCCTGACAATCTTACGGAGCGGCGGCACCGCGCGATCACCCAACCTAATTCCGTTAAGGTAAGCGTGTCCGACACCGGTCCGGGAATTCCCGCGGAATATCATATTGAAGTGTTCGACGATTTCTTTCGTCTGCCACAGAGTGAAAATCAGGCGGGGATGGGCTTGGGTCTGGCGATCGCGCGGCGCCTGGTCGGCGGAATGGGCGGCAAGATCTGGGTGGAGAGCGATCCCGGCGCGGGTTGCAAGTTTTCTTTCATTCTTCCGCTCCTGCCTCCCTCGAGCGCAAACAACCAACTAAACAACCCTGGGAAAACTAAATGAAAGCTGCAGCAAACAACATTCTGCTGGTCGACGACGAACCCGGAATGCTGCGCTATATCAAAACCCTGCTCGAAGTGGACGATTACAAAGTGGAGACCGCCAGCACCGGCGAAGAAGCTGTCGAACGAGTGCAGAAAGGCTTGCGTCCTGACCTGGTGCTGCTCGACTTGCTGATGCCCGGGATCGACGGCCTTGAGACTCTGGAGCAACTGCGTAAGCTGCAGCCCGGCGTCAAAGTTGTGATGCTGTCTTGCGTCAGCGATACTCGCAAAGTGGTGCAGGCGATTCGGCTGGGCGCTCATGATTACCTCACCAAACCTTTTCAGAAGAGCGAACTGGACACTGTGATTGACCAGTGTCTGGGAACCAATCAGCAAAATTATCCGGGCGAAGTGGAAGAAGTCGGCGACGAAGTGTTTTTTGTGGCCGCGAGTCCGGTTATGCGCAAGCTTCGTTCCCAGGCTGCACTGGTGGCGAACGTCGATATCCCGGTGCTGATGTTGGGCGAAAGCGGTACGGGAAAAGAAGTGATGGCGCGGCTTATTCACAAGCTCTCGCCGCGTGCACATCGGACTTTCCTTAAGGTAAATTGCGCAGCCGTTCCCGCGGACTTGCTGGAGAGCGAACTATTTGGCTACGAAGCGGGAGCGTTCACTGGAGCGAATCACGCCAAGCCGGGCAAATTTGAACTGTGCAACAAAGGCACGATCCTGCTGGATGAAATCGGAGAGATGCCGCCGATCTTGCAGGCGAAGCTGTTGCACGTGTTGCAAGACCAGCAATTTTCGCGCCTGGGCAGCCGCTCCATGATTAAAGTGGATGTGCGAATTCTGGCTGCTACCAACATCAACATTCCCGAAGCGCTGGCCAACAAGCGACTGCGCGAGGATCTTTACTACCGGCTCAATGCCTTCACCTTGTCGGTTCCTCCGCTGCGCGAGCGCAAAGAAGAAATTCCGATTCTACTGAAGCATTTCATGTCCAACATGTCAGAGCGCTACGCCCGGCCACCGTTGCCGCTTTCGACCGAGTTGTTGCAGGCATGTCAGGATTATTCCTGGCCGGGCAATCTGCGCGAGCTTAATAATTTCGTGAAGCGCTATCTGGTTCTTGGAGACGAGAAGCTGGCGATCCAGGAACTGAGTCCGAAAACCGATAGCAATGGAGCGCAATTCGACGCGGCGGCCCAGGCCTCTGGAGATTCGGCGGGCGGTTTGAAATCTCTGGCTCGCACCGCCAAGGATGGAGCCGAGGCTGAAGCTATCAGTAAGGCTCTCGACGAAACCAACTGGAACCGCAAGCAAGCGGCGGCGTTGCTGAAGATCAGCTACAAGGCGCTGTTGTATAAGATCCGGCAATACGGGATTGCACAGTCGAAGAGTCACAAGCTTTCCGCTGGCGCGTAGACGGTTCCAGAGCTGTCATCGAGGGCCTGGCTTGTTCGCTACAAGGGAAAACGGGATCTGATTTCTTGCCGCTGCACGGGCAAACCACATCCATTTCTTCCAAGCCTCTTCCGGCCGACAGATCGCGAATCCAGGAGGGGTTTGAAGCGCTATCGCCTGGTTACGTAAACTGCGGTCAGGGGGTGATTTCGAAGACCACGCCGTAGCCGCCCGGACCGCCTTCGGTTGTGGTGCCGTATATATTGCCTTTGTCGTCCAGGATCACGCTGGCTTGCGGGCTCCGTCCGTCTTGTCCGGTGAAGCGGTGCAGCACGGTGTATTTCCACTTGCCATTCGAGCCCGACGACAATTTGAACACTACCCCGCAGGAGCAGATCGGATCGCCTCCCGCAGACGTCGTACCGTAAAGGTTGCCCGCTTTATCGAAGGCCAAGCTAGCGGCGGGTCCGCCACCATTTTTCTGGGCGTTAGGAAAATTGTACAGAATGGTTTCTTTCCATTGACCATCCGCACTGGGGGACAGCTCGAAGATCGTGCCACCCATGCCGCCTTGCAAAGTCGTGCCGTAGGCATCGCCCTTAGCATCCAACACCAGCCCCGCGTCCCACGGATACTGTCCGTCGCTGCCCGCGGAGAAGCTGTGCATGATCTGATCGCTCCAGGCCCCGTTCTTGTCCTTGAAAATCCGGTACGCAGACCCGTCGCCTGAAGAGCCGCCCAGCTTGGTTGTACCGTAGAGATTGCCCGCCGTATCGAAAGTCAATGACGAGGTCGCGCAGCACTCCCCGGGCCCGAAGTTGTAAAGCACGTTTTCACCCCAGCCGGCGGCCTCAGCGGTATCACGGCTTAGTTTGAAGACGTCGCCCTCTTTGTATTTGCCGGGTCCCCAGGTGCCGTAAAGATTTTCCGCTTTGTCCAAGACGAAGCCACCGTTGGTGCTGGTCGTGTAGATGACTTGGAAGCTCCAGCCACCGGCCCCGCCGGGGATGAGTTCAAACGCCGCTGTGTTGCTGGCGCCATAAACATCGCCCGCAGGGTCAGTCACCACGGTGGTCGAAGGAAGCGCTCCGTCGTTGCAGTCCGAGAAATTGCAGAAACTGTGCAGGATGGTCTCGGTCCATTTTCCGTCCGAGGGAGTCAGCTCGAAGGCGGTACCGTGGCCGTAAGCGCCACCCCCTGTAGTGACGCCGAAGAGATTGCCCTTGGCATCGCGAGCGAGACCAGCGAAAACCCCGCCGCCATGCTTGCCGCCAGTAAACGAATAGAGCACTTTGTATACCGGGGTGGACCACGCCGTACTGGTAAGAGTCAAGGCAATGGCGAACAGCGAGCGGATGCGAATTATGCCTGTTGAGCACTTCTTGTGGGTCATGGCGCGGAAAGATCTCCCTAGCATAGCTTCCTTAGCATACCGAGGGGAGCTAGGAGCAGCGTGGCTTTCAGAATTTTACACCCGAGCGTATGCGACGTACACGTCCTCGTTGTCAACTGGCGTTAAATTGCCATTTACTCATTGACCCGGTTGTGAGGAAGTCGCCTGACGTCATTTCGCTTCTTGGAATGACAATCGATCAAATTATCGTAAGAGCAGCCGGGGCAGGTTCCAGTGACGCCAGACGCTGACGACTCGCAACGTAAAACAAACAACTGCGCCGAGGACAGTCATCAGCCGGGGGTTTGCTTTGAGGCGGAGGCCGATTACCAGGACGGCTGCTCCGGCTAGCGCGGCAGTGGCGTAGACGTCGGCGCGAAGGACGGTTGGAATGCGGGCGAGCAGAATGTCACGGATGGTGCCGCCGCCAACTCCGGTGACTCCTCCCATCAAAACCGCGATGAAGGGATGAATGCCGAAGTCGAGGGCCTTGGCTGCGCCGGCGACGGCGAATAATCCCAATCCGGCGGCATCGAAAATAACGATTACCCAGGGAGAAACCTGGCTGACGAACTGATAGAAGCAAAATACCAGCGCAGCACCGAGAAACGCTGCGGTGGGATATCGCCAATCGCGAATGGAATTCGGAGGGATGGCGCCGATCAGTACATCGCGAATGATTCCGCCGCCGAGCGCGGTGGCAAACGCCACCACCATCAGGCCAAGCAAATCAAGATTCGCTTCAATGCCCGCGGTTGCGCCTTCGACCGCGAAGACAAAGGTGCCGAGCAAGTCGACAACAAGAAGCATTCTGGCAGAGTCGTACTTGATAGAGCCTCGCAGTGGCAAGCGCTGATGCCCAGCAATCCGCAACGTCTTGCTAGCTTTTCTCGCTCCGCCTTCAAAAGCATTCCGGCGACGTTCCACTTCCTGCTGAACCTGATCCGCCTCGGCCGTTCTCGTTCCGGACGTCGATCCCGTCTACGGTGAGAACGTTGTATCCACGAACCCGGCCAAAATCACGGGTGATTTCGTACTGAACGACTACCTCATCGTCAGGCCTTGATGCCAGCCGGTCCCGTAGTTTTTGCGAGTTGACTTCGTCAAAGCAATAGCCGTTGTCGATCGAGCGATAAACCGCGACGGCTCCCTGCGGCATTTGTAGATTCAGTTGCTTTCCGTCCAGGGTGAAATGCATTTTGTAGGTCCTCACGGTATCGACATCGACGAAGAGACGGTTGGCGAGGAAAGATGCTGCGACGAACGTAAACGAAAGAACCAGGGGCAGCCGCCAACGAGGCCAATCTCGCAATGCAGTCAGCAGGAAGAAGACCGCAGCAATCAGTGCGGCAAACGGCACGACAACCCAGATTGTAAAGAAGACTGCACCCAGCAGATGATAGGCCTCACCCGGTCCGGCTCGCGGTATGGTGACGGAACTCGCGATCCCGAGAAGTGGGCCGACGCTTAGAACCGCAGCTAGTGCAGGCCGGTACATCCACAATATGCCGAGCAGCACCAGAGAGAAGAAGCAGAGAACGACCCAGGACAAACCGCCAAGAAGCAAAAGAAGCGCGGTTATGCTCAGCCCAACGACAATGAACAATCCAGCCGGAAAATAGAGTGACAGGATCCGGTCGGAGAGAATGCTTTGGCGCATGACTGGGGAATAGGATATCTGGCGATGGCGGATTTACAAATACTATCTGTTCTTGGTGGAATGGCAAACTAAGGAGAACGCGGATTCGAGGTTCGAAGGATCTCGCGTTCTTTAGTTCGACGTTGGACGATCAGGTTATTGAACGACCAGCGTGACCACCGTACTCCGCGTGGCGCTGCCTGAGACTGCGTTGACGGTCACTGCATAAGTTCCCGCGGGAGTGCCGGTCGTGGTCGTGACCGCCGTCGTTCCGCCGCAAGCGGGCAGGAACAGAATGAGCGCGAAGAGACCTCCTAGAAGCAGGCCCATCAGCAAGCGCCGCCGGCGAGAAGTTTTGCCGCCCAGTCCCACGCCGAGCAAAGCCAAACCCGAAACCGGCAGCCAGGTCGCGTACAGCGGGATTCCCGGGCCGCTGCCATGGCGCAGATCGGTGGTCGTGGTCACGCGAGTTGTGGTGTTGATGACAAACTGCGAACTTTGAGCGCCAGTGTCAAGGTTCGGAATGGGGTTGTTGTTGCCCGGCACGCAGGTCGCGCCCGTGGGCAGACCGCTGCCGCAGGTAATGGATACGCTGTCGGGAAATCCGCTGTTCGAGCTGGGGGTAATGGTGGCGGTGAAGACTGCAGGCACGCCAGCCACAACCGTAGCCGCGACCGGAGCCACCTTGAGGCTGAAATCATTGACCGTAACGCTGGCGCTGGCTGTAGCCAAGAGCGCTTGCCCGACAAACGCCGAGCCGCTGTTGCCCAAACTCACGGTGCCGCCTGCCAAAGTTGGAGCCACCGGGGTCAGAATCACGGTGACGGTCGCGGTGGCGGCGGCGTTCAGGGTGCCGATGTTGCACAACACGGTTTGATTCGTAGGCGAACCGCAAGTGCCCGGGCTCGCCGTCGCCGAAACAAAAGTCGCGCCCGCCGTGGGCAAGTAGTCGACAAAAGTTACGCCATTAGTGAACTCACCGTTGTTGGTAATGGTGTAGGCGAAGCTGACCTGGCTGCCAATGCCAACCACCAATGGAGTCGCGACGGGCGGCAGCATGGTCAGGTTTAGGACCGGAGCGAACTTGCTGGCAAAAGCGTCCGTCGGTCCGCTGAGAGCGCCTTCGTAAGGATTCTTCAGCGGGAAGCCGCTGGCTGAGGCGGTTTCTCCCGCCAGGTAGCTCGAACCTTGCAGATCGAGCGCAACGCCAGTGCCGAAATCAGTGCCTATGCCTCCGAAATAGCTGGTGGAACTGGTCGCGACGCAGGTGGGAGTTACGATTGGACTGCAGGTCGCAGCCGTGTCCATAGTGGCAAAGAACGCGTCGCTAGTGCCCCCGCCGAAGGTTGACTGCACGGGGCTCCCGACGATAGGGAAGTTCGGCGAATTCGTCCAGCCGATGACGCGCGCGCCCGCGCTATTGTCGACCGTGACCGAGGTGCCAACGTCCGTTCCCGCGCCGCCAAGATAGCTGAAGTAAGTCAGAGGAACGTCGAATGTGACGCAGCCTGTGCCGGTACACGGGATTCCGATTTTCGCGAGGAAAGCGTCCGTCCCACCACCATTCGCGACCTGCAAGGCTGTCGTCCCCGTGGTACCTGCGTTGAAATCGGTCGAGTTGGTCCACCCGGTGATGTAAGCGTCGGGGCTTGAATCCACCGCGACGCCGAAGCCGACGTCATCGCCCGAGCCACCGAGATAGGTCGAATAGAGCAGTTGGGCGCCGGTCACGCCGGATGGATTGATCTTGGCAACGAAGGCATCAAACCCGCCCTCGTTCAGCCCTTGGTAGGCGTTGAGCAGGGGCATGTCGGTAAAATTCGTGCCGCCGGTAATGTATGCATTCGAGTTGCTGTCGACCGCGATGCCGCCGCCCAGGACTAATCCGGTGCTGGGACTGCTACCGCCGAAGTAGGTGGAATACAGCACGCTGCCTGATCCGCTCGTATTCGGATCCACCTTGGTGAAGAAGAATTGATTCGCCGCCCTGGGCGTGGTTTGATAGGCGCCGAGAGTCGACGGAAATCCGGTTGCTACCTCGGTCGAAGTCGTTGTCCCGGTCACGTATGCGTTGCTGCCACTTTGATCCACTGCCAAACCTGAAGCGATGTCTATGCCGCTGCCAGAAAGATAGGTTGAATACAGCAGGATTTTCCCCGTGGGATCGAGCTTGCTCACAAAAACGTGGTTCCCGCTGGTAAGCGGCTTAGTTTGAAATGCCGCATTGGTGGCCCCGTTGGTGGTGGGAAAGTTACTGGAATTCGTCGTCCCCGCCACCAGGATGTCAAATCCGGCATCGACCGCAACCCCGGCCGTAAAATCGGTGCCGTCCCCGCCGAGATAGGTGGCAAACAGCAGAGAGCCAGTAGGACTGAACTTGGCGATGAAAACGTTGGCAGTCGCCCCCGCCGCCAGATCGGGCTGGTATTCGCCGGTGGTCGCGGGAAAATTGGTTGATGTGGTGGAGCCGGCTACGTAGGCGTTGGAGGCAGCATCCACTGTGATCGCGGGACAGCCCGGCGGCGGGGAGGCGATTCCCGCAACGGTGATTGGCGCTATGACGGAACAAGCTTCGTTGCCGCTGCCGCCCAGGTAGGTCGAATAAATCAGCACGGGATCGATAATCAAGGTCCGGCTGCGATCGTAGGTGCCGATTTGGAAGCCGACTTCATCTCTTGCCTGACCACGTAGTTCGAAGCGACCGGCCACTGGACGCTCTTCTGCTCCGACCTTCTGGTACACGCGCGGTGCCTGCAACCGCAGATCGCTTCCACCGGCGGCCAGAACGAGGTCGCCATGCGAGTCGATTTTCAGACCATGTGCGCTATCACTTCCTCGGAATCTCAGGGCCACCTGCGTGGGATCACTGCCAGGCTCCACTTCGAAGTCATATTCCAACCGCCCCCGATTGCCGTAGTACACGACGTCAATGCCCGGATACACGTTGCGGTAGCGCACCCGCGCAAACTGAGGAATGTCGCGATGCCAGTTCGCGGGATCGTTGCCGATGAAGTAATTGCTCTTCCCCGGCAATTGGATTTCGCCGGCCGGTTCGGCGGGCGAAGTCGCTCCGACCAATTTCATGCTGATTGCGGAAGTCAAAGCCGGGCGTCGAGAGTCGAGGGCTGAATGCTGCAGAGCGAGCACAGCCTCCTGCGCGGTGAGGTACAGGCCATAACCGCTGCCTCGCGCCAGAAATCTCACGCGCGCATCGGTCTGGCCCCGGTTGGGCTCAAACATCAACGGAAGATGGCTGTAATTGACCAGACCTTGCGGCACGGCTTTTGCCGACGAAGCATGCGCCGACACAGTCGCGGCGGAACCGGAAAACGCGTGAGGGTTGGCGGCGTTGTCCGCCGGAAGCTTCGCTGCTCCCGAACCGATGGTCAGAGCGACGGCTGCGAACAGCATCAACAGCATCAGTGCTCCGAGGATGCGACTTCGCGAACAAGTCTTTCCCGACCGACGGCGATTCAATCTCACTGCACTCCTCCGATTTCCCGCGATGTCTTTTCCCGATTTCAGGGAGAGGAAGAAGAAACGGCGCACAAACAGCACCCCGAGTCGCGCCCGCGAAGCGGCTTGCGTACTTGTCACCTAAAATTAAGAGCAAATGATAACTAACTACTTAAACATCTGACGGATAGACTGTCAAGATGCGCGGGCCCATTCTTCGCCTTAAGAATCGTCAGATGCGGTGCGGCCTGAGCGGAGATGCCGTCCGCAGGCAGAAAAGTACGCAGCTCACGATTGGGAAAGCGCGGATGAGATGTCGCCCCGGCGCAGATTTTCTGCAAATTGTTTCATGCGGGATTGATCGGCGCGACCAGCCCGGCCCGAATTCGTTCATTCTCATGACGAGTTCACGCTTGGATTGCACCGTTGTTGTGGCAGCACGATTGCTCTTTCGACCCGGAACAACCCTCCCCGCCCTCCCCGTTCCGCAGTCCCCAAGCACAGCCCATGCAGTAACCGAGTCAATTCCTTCGGCCTTTTTGGTCTTGCAAACCCCTGACAATTAAGTATCTTTGGCCTGAGAGTATGGATCGGCTCTGTTTTACCTGAATTGCGATTGACGATCAGGAATGCTCGAAAAACAAGAAAGCGCAACTCTCGAAGCATCGCAGGACCGGCGGGCCATACGACGCTTCGATATGCGATTGCCGGCAACCGTCAAGCTAGAAGATCCGTCGGTTGACCAGCTGTTGACCGAAACGCAGAACGTGAGCGCTCGCGGAGTTTTTCTTTACCTGGATCGGCCGCTCGCCGAAGGTTCCCGCATACACGTGACTTTAACTCTTCCCCCGCACATTACTTTGACCGACCCAGTGCGCGTCCGCTTCACTGCCCGCGTGGTGCGAACGGAGGCGCCTTTGCCCGCATCGCGCATCGGCATCGCGGCCGTCATTGAGGATTACGAGTTCCTGCGCTCTTCCAGCTCGGGCAGTTGAGAATTTCTTTCGGAGGACTCGAAAATTCCTCATGAGCGATTTTGCCATCTCCGCGGACTTGGCGGCCTCTGCGTTTTAAGGTTTTAAGGCAGCGGCAGGAAACTCAAAGTCTTAAATCGCGGAGGCCGCCGAGAACAGCCGCGGAGCCCGCTGAGAAACCCGAGGGTCCGTTGAGGGTCGGTTCAATTCTTCTCGTCAATGCGTCCCTTGAATTCCGCGATCTCGTTTCTCAGGCGCGTATAGCGGCGCAGCAGCGTCCCCAGGTAGGCGATGTGGATGGTCCAGGTGGCGATATAGGCTGCGTAAAGGTAACTCATCGACGCTCCGGTCTGTTAGTTTTCGTTTATGAACTTCGAGCTTTCGAACTTCGTGGTTCGAGCAATGCCTCGAGGGCCAGCGTTTCATCCAAGTCGCGTTGCAGCACTTCCAGCCGATAGCGGGACCAGCACACCAACGCCGCGAAGCACGAGAACGCCAGCCAGTTGATCAGCAGCGCATGCCACATGCGGGGATCGAGGGAACCGCCTCCGCCGATCACGGGCTGGGGATGCTGGGTGCGGAAAAACCAAATAGAAAAATAGACCAGCGGAACATCGAGAGCGCCAAACACGGCCAGCACCGCGGCCAACAATGGCGTTTGTCCGCTACTGGAAAATCTGCGCAGAACCAGATAGCTGACGTAAATCAGCCAGAGCACCAGAGTCAGGGTGAGGCGCAAATCCCAGGTCCACCAGATTCCCCACACCGGACGCGCCCAGATCGGCCCCGTCACGAGGTTCACCGTGCAGAACACAACTCCTACTTCCGCCGTCACCAGGGCGAGCATGTCCGCTCTGGCGTTGCGCCAGATGAGGTAC
This sequence comes from uncultured Acidobacteriota bacterium, assembly GCA_963762385.1. Classification (GTDB taxonomy): domain Bacteria; phylum Acidobacteriota; class Terriglobia; order Terriglobales; family Acidobacteriaceae; genus JABDBE01. The sequence goes on from CAVXKN010000006.1 coordinate 1,455,487, forward strand.
ACGATGGAGGCGGCGAAATTAATGAAGAACAGAATAAAAGCCGTCCACGCCGAGGGCACGTGGTAGTAGAAGATGCGCTGCACGTCGCCCATGGTCTGCTCGGTGGGAGCGACGACAAGAGCCTGATACAGGGCGTAGCTGAGCAGAACACCCGTCAGAACCGCGAGGATGGGGAACGCGCGCTTCATTCCGCCTGCAACACCAATCCGAACAAGAAGAGACTAGCGATAGTAAACACCACATCGTAGGCCGCAAGCAAGACGATCCAGAACCGGGCGGAAAAATCTCCGGTAAGGATTGCGCTTGTGGCTTCGACCATGGCGAGCAATGCCGGGATGGAGATGGGAAACAATAGAAGAGGAAGCATGATTTCGCGGCTGCGCGTGCGCAAGGACATGGCCGCGAAAAAAGTTCCATTCACTACCAGCGCCCAAGTCCCCAGGGCCGCAACGATGGGCAATTGGTATGCCGGCCCGAGCGCGCGCAGGTTGTAAAAAACGATGAAGAGCGGCGTCATCAGCGCCTGCAGCACGGTTACGAAGATAAAGTTGCCGATGACCTTCGCCAGGAACAGCGCGTTCGGTGGCGCGGGCGAAACCCGATACGCGTCCAGCACCTGATTGCGCATCTCCCGCGCCCAGGTCTGATTCAATGCGACCACCGCGGCAAAGAGAAAAGCCACCCAGATCAGCCCACCGGCAATACGCCGTGACTCTTCCGCAGTCGGATCAAAAGAAAAACTGAAGATCACGACCACCAGCAGAGAGAAAAACAACATGGAGTTGATGGCGTCTTTCGACCGCCACTCCAGGCGAAGGTCTTTGGTCAAGGTCGCGCGTGTGAGACCGGCGACGCTGCTCATGTTGTCTCCTTCGTTGCGAGGTCGGGAGTGCGACTGACGATTTGTCCGGCTTCCATCCAGACGAACTCGTCGGCGGCGCCTTCGAGCAGAGAGGCTTGGTGGGTGACCACAAAGATAGTTTTACCCGCGTCGCGCAAGCCGATGAGCAAAGTCACCATTTCGCGCGCCGAACGCACGTCAACGTTGGAGAAAGGCTCGTCGAGGAGAAGAATTTTAGGATCGTTCAGAAGCGCGCGAGCCAGCGACATCCGTTGCCGCATGCCTTGCGAATATTGGCCTACGGGGCGCGTAAGAGAGGGATCCAGCTTCACTGCCCGGATGACATCGGCACATCGATCTTTGTTGGTGACATCGTACAGGCGCGCGAAGTAGCGCAGGTTTTCCATTCCGCTCATTTCGTCGTACAGCAAAGAAGGATGGGCCATGTATCCCAGTTGGCCGCAAATTGAACGGAGATCGGTTGTTCCCAACATCGAAATGCTTCCACGCGTGGGCGGAGTCAACCCGGCCAAAGCGCGCAAGAGGGTGGTCTTCCCTGCTCCGTTGTCGCCGAGAATTGCATAGAGACGATTGGAAGCGAACTCGGCGTTCACGCCCCGCAACGCGGCGAAGCGTCCGAATTGTTTGACGAGGCCAGTGACGGTGACAGCAGGAAGCATCGGAACCGAAGATAGCTGAAGCACCCCGCGAAGTCGAGAGCCCTGACACGACTCACGTAGGGGCGTCCGGGCCTACGTGATCTTGATCAGGATTAGTTCGACATCGCGCCCGAGCCGTTGGTTTCGACCTGGGTCATGCTCTTGGCGGGCGCATTTGAGGCAGGACTGTTGGCGGGCGCTCCTGGCTTCTGTGGCGCGTACTTCGAGGCGCACTTGGCTTGCAGTTGTTTGGCGTGGAAGACCCCGTCGCGTCCGAAACTGCCGTCGGCAAGCGCTTGGGAGTTATCCTTGAAGGTGTCGGGTGGAGGCTCGGTGCCGCTGTAAGAGACGGCAAGAGTCTGATCGTTTTCGACCAAAATAAACTCAACTTTCGTCCCGTTCCGCTTGATCGAGCCGGGCTGCACATTTCCAGCGACGCGCAGCCGTTTGGTATGCGCAGAGTCACCCATGCCACGCAGTTCCTTGATGGTGACGTAGTAGCTCTTGCTCTCCTGGACCCCGGTATAGGCCAGGTATCCGAGCGCTAACAGGATGACTACCGTCGCGCCGCCGAATTTAAAGTATCTGCTGGTTTCGCTGGACATCAAGAAAACCCCGCGTCTGTACGAACTCTATTCCTCGGCTCCGGTATGGGTCAAGCACGCGAAACGGCGGCAAGAAACGGGTGCTGTTAAAGCAAACGGGATTACAGAAAAAACCAGTCGTCAGTTGCCTGTTCTCGGTTCTCAGTTTTCCCAGGAGAACGGGAAACAGGCACCAGGCATTACAATTCTCATATCGTTCAGTTGATCGAGACAACTACCTATGATCCACGCTTGGCATGACGTAACTCCCGGAGAGCATTTGCCGGACGAGTTCAACACGGTGATTGAAATTCCATTTGGTTCGAGCGTCAAGTACGAATTGGACAAAGCCAGTGGGCTGATCAAACTGGATCGGGTGCTCTACTCCGCGGTTTATTACCCGGCAAACTACGGCTTCATTCCCCAGACCTTGGCTGAAGATGACGATCCGCTCGACGTTCTGGTGCTCTGTCAGGAAAGCGTGGTTCCGTTGACCATTATTCATGCCCGAGCCATCGGTCTGATGACCATGATTGACGCGGGGAAAAAAGATCACAAGATCATTGCCATCGCCACCGAAGATCCCGAATTCAACACTTACCGTGAGGCGTCGGAGATGCCTCCGCACCGGCTCGTCATGCTGCGGAGATTCTTCCAGGATTACAAACAACTCGAAGGAAAAGAGGTGGAGGTGGACGAGATCCGGCCGGCGGGGGAAGCGTATCCCATCATCAACGATGCCCTGCGCCGCTACAGCGAGCAACGGCGCCGAGGATTTATCAAGTAGCTCGAGCTTACCGCGAGAAAAATACCGCGGCACAAATGGTTCGAATGCTGAAAATGAATGTGGCGGTCGCAAGGTTTGCCCGCGATCGTGGCGTATAATCGGGTTTTGCAGAATCCAGCATAGGTGATAAGCAATGGCTCCGACGAACCGTAATCCTGGCAACGGCAATCACGCGCAGAATGACAACGGGCACAGTGTTCCGCGGCCGCGAACCGAGTGGATCGCCCGCCGCAAGGCCGAGAATGCTGACGGCAACTTCTCTCAGATGCGCTACGCCCGCAAAGGTCTGATCACGGAAGAAATGATCTACGTGGCGGATCGTGAAAAGCTCTCTGCCGAACTGGTTCGCGACGAAATCGCTCGCGGGCGCATGATTGTTCCGGCCAACATCAATCATCCGGAACTGGAGCCCATGTGCATCGGCGTAGCTTCACTGTGCAAAATCAACTCGAATATTGGCAATTCTGCGGTCACGTCCAACATCGACGAGGAACTCAAGAAGTTGCACACGTCCGTTCACTACGGCGCCGATACGGTCATGGATCTTTCGACCGGCGGCAACATTCACGAGATTCGCGAAGCCATTCTGCGGCACTCGCCCGTGCCCATCGGAACTGTGCCGATCTATGAAGCCATCTCGCGGGTGAAGCGCATCGAAGACCTGAGTGCCGAGGTAATGCTCGAAGTGATCGAAGAGCAGGCCGAACAGGGCGTGGATTATATGACCATTCACGCCGGCGTGCTGATTCAGTATCTGCCCATGGTTTCGAAGCGCATCACCGGAATCGTGAGCCGCGGCGGCGCCATTCTGGCGCAATGGATGGCCCACCATCACAAGCAGAATTTTCTCTACGAGCGCTTCGACGACATGTGCAAGATTTTTACCAAGCACGATGTTTCGTTCTCGTTGGGCGATGGCCTGCGTCCCGGCTGCATTGCCGACGCCAGCGATGAAGCTCAATTCGCCGAGTTGAAAACTCTCGGAGAGCTGACCAAGAAAGCGTGGGAATACGATGTGCAGGTGATGATCGAAGGTCCGGGCCATGTGCCGCTCGACAAGATCAAAGAGCAGGTCGACAAAGAAAAAGAACTCTGCTACGAAGCGCCGTTTTACACACTCGGACCGTTAGTCACCGACATCGCACCGGGGTACGATCACATCACTTCGGCCATTGGTGCCGCGATGATCGGCTGGCATGGTGCGGCTATGCTTTGCTACGTCACGCCCAAGGAGCATCTTGGGCTTCCCAACGAGAAGGACGTCAAAGACGGGATCATCGCTTACAAGATCGCAGCACACGCCGCGGATTTAGCACGCCATCGTCCTGGTGTTCAAGATCGCGACGACGCACTCAGCTATGCCCGCTACAAGTTCGACTGGGAGAAGCAATTCGCCTTGTCGCTCGATCCGGAGACGGCGCGCTCCATGCACGACGAAACTCTTCCCGACGACTACTACAAAGAAGCCGCGTTCTGCTCGATGTGCGGTCCCAAATTCTGCTCTATGAATTATTCCAGCAAAGTGGACGACTACAACAAAGAAGTCCACGGTCTCGAAAAGAAAGACTACTCGGGATTGGTGGAGAGACTGGTCTCGCTCAAATAGCTGCGGCGGATTTTGAGAATGTTATGGAGTCCTCAACTTCGAGGACCTTGGCTATCTCTTTCCCGATCTCGGTTGCTGCCGCATTCCCGATATACTCTCCCAGCGCACGATAACTTTCAAATTGCAACTCATCAAACCACTGGTCCGCCGTGCTCTGATGAGGGAAGGTTTTGTGTTTGTCGAAATACTCCCAGACGTCATCTGGAAGCTGATTCTCCTCTTCAGCGCCGATTGCTTCCGGCTTGGATCGCAGGGGCATACTGGCTTTGAGGTAAAACAGTTTGCCGCGGTCATGGGGATTCTGCGGATCGTAGAAAATATCTCCGGCCACGAAATTGTATTCACTTTCACGTCCATCCTTGGGCCGGATCTTGGAATAATCGATCTCGATGCGTGCACCAAAGTCAGTACGGGCTTTTTCGACTAGCGCCAGAAGATTCTCGCAAGCGTATTGGCCATCGCAGTCGGCGTCGCAGGCCACAATCACCTGGCAATGACGCTTGATCAATTCGTACACGGCCAGATTCTCGAAGTGTCCGCCGTCGGAAAGATAAACGTAGCTCTTGTTCTGATCGCTCTGAGCCACCAATTCGGAAAACAAATAGCTGAGTCCCCAGGTCGGCCCAGGGCTCCTCCACTGCGGGGTAAAGCGCGAGTTGCCCATCCACCAACCCAGGCGGACATCGAACAATGTCATGAACAGGCCTGTCGCCGGGGAGGTGAAGTAACCCATATTCGGACTGGCGGCCGCGCCCGAAATCGCCATCGCTGTGCCCAAAGCAATACCCTCCTCACCGGTCATCCGGGTGAGCGATCCCGCGGTGCGCCCCAGTTCAGTTTTCGAGTAGCTGAGCTGATATGCATGGTCTAGGCGGAAGCGGTCGGGGCCTTCCCCTGGGAAGATCACGTCGTATCCGCAATACAACGGAGTAAACACGAACGACTTTGCGCGCCGGGTGGAATAACCAAGTTCGGCGCCGCTGGTAATGTTGATTGCTGCATTCAGGATGGGGTACGGTCCAGGGTAACTTCCGGCAAATTCTTTCAGTGGGACATCGTCGTGAGGATCAAAGCCGGTAAATGGCTGAGGGGTCCGCCGCGGATTCGAGGCGCCCAGATAACAACGGACCAAGCGGTTGCGGTAGAAGTGATGCAGAGAGAAGTCGTTTACGTCCACGCGGCGTGACAACAAGAGCGAAGCAAGCGCGAGAACGATGCCGACGCCCACCAATTGCCAGGACGTCCTGAAATACTCAACCTTCCAGTAGAGGCTGGACAACGCCGTCCAGTCGTTTCCCGGCGCGGCCGCGTGCGACAAACGCCAAAGTGTGGCCGTTTCAGTGGAACTGAAAAACATTCCTGAGCTGATGTGAACTGCGGTAGCCAACAGCAGAGCCAATCCCATGCCGAAAACGTAGGGCGCTAACCTGGCGATAATGTCTAGCGCCCGCGGCGCTTTGAACAACCGCACGATCCACGATCCACCGACTCCGTTTGGCGGTTTGACTTTCTCGGCGTTGCCACTGGTCGCGGCGCTCTTGGCAGCTTTCACACCCAGATAGTTGTGAGCGATCCACAAGACTGCGGGAACGAGACTTGCCCACTGTAGCTTGAACAAAACCCACCGCAACAGCAGCGGTCCGAAAGCGCAGCATCCAGCCAGCAGCGTCCAAGCCAGGGTGAGGAGCATTAAATATCCGCCTAAACGGGCCCACCATTCCCGCACCAGGTCTCTGCAGCCGCGGCCTGCCAATCCCATATGTACGGCTCCGCCGAGCAACAGGATGAGCATTAGAGCCCCGGTTCCGAAGACCCCCACGATCCAATGCGCACTGTGAGAAACCTGCGGTGACTCAGGCACCATGCGGTTCAGCAACCGGGCGTATCCGCAGCCCAGAGCACCACCGACCGCTCCGGCGCCCAATGAGGAAAGCAGAAAAGCCCTAAGGGAAAGCAGCCGGTCTTCTGGGTTTTTTTTCTGCCATCCCTCCTTCCACAGCCTCAACGACCCGGCAGCCACCGTCCAGGCGAGAAAATAAGTGCCACTCCACACGGCGAGCCACGTCCCAACGTGAATGGCTGCTGCTTGCGCCCTCCACCGCCATAAAACAGAATTAAATATTAAGCACGCCAGAAAGAACGGCAAGATAACCGTGACGGTTACTTTGATCCGTTGAAATGGCGTCAGCAACATTTCCCTGGGAGGAATCTTTTCGGACGTGTTCCAAGCCATGGAGACGCACGCGATGAACCAAGCCGCTCCACCGCACGCCAGAAGTTCAGAAGCGTGGAGCCGCGGGGATCTCAACAACCCAAGCAGCACGCCATCGCAAGCCACAAAAATAGCCAGGAAAAGCAACCCAAGTACCGTCTGGTTCAAAAAGACATTGCGCAGCCAGGTCCCGATCATCGCCCAGGTGTCGCCGGAGAACAGGCCGGTGTGCGGGGTCAGATAATTGCTGTACAACCGAAGCCAACGCAGAAAGGTGCGCTCCTCGCGGCCACCGGGTTCGCGCTTTCCAGGAACGAGCGCCTTTTCGACGTCTCGAAATGAGGAATTGGGCAGAGCATCCAGGAACCTGCGAGTGAGTGCGGTCAGCCAGGAGCCGATGTATCCGCCGCCGGAGACGGTGGAGAGATAATCGAACTGGTGCAGCAGTTCGTTTTCAGCTAGCGCCTGCAGGACGCCAAGGTTAAACGTAGCACTGCGAATGCCTCCACCAGAAAATGCTAAGCCAATCAGATTGTCCGCGGTTGGCCTAGAAGTGCCAACGCCCCGCGCGCGGCGGGACTCAGCGATCTGCGACAACTCGTCCTGAAGGACTTCCTTGAACGTGACCGGGACGGGATCCTGCGGCGCCGGCGGCTGAATTGCCTGGCTTGCCAGGGTGAGAGGTGCGCGTTTGGACATAAATCGCCTCGCTTCCCCCTCATTCTGATTGTGGCGACGATATTTACCGGAAACTCCGGCCAAGTCAAGGGAATTTGTTTTAATTCCGCGCCGGATAGTCCATTTTGGGCTGAGGTTCTATTTGAAGTCGGCGATGCCGTCGCAGACTAGCTGCACCGCGATGGCTAGCAGCAGAAAACCGAAGATGCGATTAATCGCGCCAGCGGCGCCCGGTCCCAAGCGCTTGACCAGCGGGCCTCCGAGCCGGAGAAACAAATAAACCACAACCCCCAGCGCCACGATACCAATGACCATGCCCGTGTAGGAAAGCACGCCGCTGGCGTCCGCGGACAAGCCCATGACTACGCCGATCGATCCGGGGCCGGACAACATTGGCATCGCCATAGGGGTTAGCGAGATATCTTCCTTGGTGCTAGCTTCATTGCTTTCCGCAACCGTCATGCGGCTGTTTCCGGTGACCATGCTCCAGGCAGTATTGGCGACGATTAGTCCCCCGGCAATCCTCAGCACCGGCAGAGAAATACCGAAGAGGATCAGCACGAAGCGTCCAAAGAAGAGAAAGACCACCAGAATTATGATCACGTAGACGGCGGTCTTGACGGCAGTGTGCTTGCGCTCGTCGGGCGGGAAATTCCCCGTTAGCGTGAAGAATATGGGAATCGCGCCGAACGGGTTGACGATGGGGAACAATGCCAGAAATGTGGCAACGGCCGCCGACGGCAATGCGCGCAGAATGTGTTGCACGGCGTGAGCCGGGTTCATGGGAAGAAAGCTTAACAGCGAGATGGGATTCGGGAAAGTCGCGGTGGGAGGCCCTTTTGATCAGGCGCGAACAGCAGGTCCCTCGACTGCGCCCGGGGGACAGGTTATGAATCAGCGATCGCGCTCCAGCACCTTCGCGGCGCGATTCAATGCGGCCGCGAGGGCTGCAATTTGCTCCCGCGTGCGCTCGAGGTCGTGTTTATCGATGGCCTCGTTAATCCCGGGGATGACCACGGCAGCGTATCCGGTGTACTGGCCGGGAGCATAAATGGAGTGGCGAAACCATGGACGATTCGGAAGCCCATCAGGTATTAAGAGCGCCCGCTCCGCATCGCGCAAAGCCCGGTTCAGCTTGTCGGCATCGCGCGGAGAAGCTTGCTGCAGCACCAGAATCTTCGCTCCGGCTTGCTCAAAGTGATGTGCGGCTTGTGCGACCTCAGTAAAGTTCACGGGTTGACCGGCAAACTCGGCTTGCGCTTTCTTTTTAGCGGACTCGACGTAGGAAACGATCTCCTTGGCATATTCCTCGTAGTCGTAAGGCAGCACGTCGGCGTCGGCCATGCGCATGATCGAGATGCCGAAAATACGTGCCATCTCCTGCTCGTAAACGAAATCGGGATCGCCGAATTTCTTGAACCAGTTGAAATTGTCGAATGCCGAATGATAGACGCCATAGGAACCGGTCGAACTTACGTCAGTCGAGGGCACGCCGAGGTGCTGCAGGAACACGGTGTAGTCCGACCCACTTCCCAAGTCACCTACGGGCGCATCGGCTTTCGATTGCGCGGCCGGCGGACGATAGTTGGTGGTCGTGGTCTCTTGGGGATTCGCCGCTTCGGTCTGGTTGGTTTTTTGCCAACTCTCGTAGACGGTGCCACCCTTGGGACTGGGAACAACCTTGGCCACATCACGCAGAAATTGTTTCAGGCTCGGTACTGAAGCGGCCCCGAATTTTGGCCCTGAGACTGCAACGTCCATGTTGAAATACGCCACGGCATTGGCCAGTTCACTCTCATGCTGCTCGCCCCATTCGGTGGAACCGATCAATCCCTCTTCTTCCCCATCCCAGCTTCCGAGAATGATGGTGCGCTTCGGCCTCCAACCCGATTTCAGCATTGCGCCGAGGCCGTGGACGGCCTCGAGCATGGCCGCCGTGCCGCTGTTTGGGTCAACCGCTCCGAAGACCCAGGCATCGCGGTGATTGCCCGCGACCACCCACTCGTCGGGATTTTCACTCCCGCGCACTCGTCCAATCACATCCCAAATCGTGCGGAACTGGTAATCCTGTTTGAGATGCATCTTCACTTTTATCGGCCCCGGTCCCAGGTGATAGGTGAAGGGCAACGCGCCCTGCCATTCACGAGGCGAATCCGGACCTCCGAGATGCTCAAGGATGGGCCATGCATCGCCGTAGGACAGTGGAGTGGTGGGGATTTTCGGTAGCTGGGCGGATTGCTCAGGAGCAGTGCGCTTCGCATCGGGAAGTGAAGGGACGGAGGCGATCCCAGGCGTCGTAGGATCGCCGGGAAACTCGAACATGTAACCAATGGATCCGCGCTGCACGCCCGTATCCGGGCGCCACGGACCGTTGGGATATTTGTCGCCGCGCCGCCAGCCATCGTCGGCGGGATCGGAGTAGATGATCAGGCCGGCGGCGCCGCGCTCCTGGGCCAGAAACGCTTTCACGCCGCGAAAGTTCTGCCCGTAGCGTACCAGCACGATCTTGCCGCGCACATCCACTTTCAACTGTTCCAGCCTCTTGAAATCTTCGGGCGTCCCGTAGTTCGCATAGACCACTTGCGCTTCGACGTCACCCGACGGCGACATGGCATTGAATGGCGTGATCACCCGTGGATCGTCAGGATACGGATCGCCCTCGACGTGCTCGCGTGTCGGTCCGTGCATATGAACGTCGGCGGGAGCGGTCACGTCCACGCTGATTTCCGTGGGGTAGTTCATCCACACACGGTATTCGACGGTTTCGACATCCAGGCCAGCTTCACGGAATTTCTGAGCCACATAGTCCGCAGTCGCTTTGTCTTCGGGCGAACCCGCCACATGCGGTGCTTGCGTCAGGACGCGCAGATGCTGTTCGGCAAGCTTTGGGTCGGGCACGGTCAGGAATCGGCTTTCCACTTCGGTTTCGACGGCGGTATTGCGGAATCCAAATATTGCTGGAGAGGACTTCGGGGCTCCCTGTGCCGGTTGCGTTTGGGGAAGGCCGCACACTAGCAGGCTGCAAAACAAACTGGAGCCAAATCGAAAGGTCATAGGATCCGTCGTGAAAAACGCTAGTGTACATGATTCGCAGACGCTGGCACTCGTCAACACCAAGGGCGACGTTAGTCAAGAGTTTCAATTCTGCCGACAGATTGCGGGTTGGCACGCTCGGTTGGAGCGAATCGTCGGTTGCAATTTTCACCAACTTCACCACTTGCATCATATGGTGATACAATCAACTCATGAAGCGCGCAACTATGACTCTGCCTGACGATCTGGCCAAGGCGATGAACAAGTATCTTGCGTCCCAAGAAGCGCCGCCTTCGCTGACCACGGTAGTGCAAGCCGCCTTGCGGCAATATCTGGGTGAGCGAGGGTTCCTAAGGACGCGGCGCACCCTCACAATCACGTCCGCAGAGCGAGGAAGCGGACGCTCGGACGTCAGTCAGCGCCACGACCGTGATCTGGCCGAGACGCAGAAGTGAGGCCGGCAGTGTTGGCCGACACCGGGCCGTTGTATGCGGCTGCTGATCCGGACGACGCCCACCACAAGCGCGCCCGCCGAGAACTGCGCAAGCTCGCCGACGAGAACCATGAAGTTGTCGTGGCCTACCCCACTTTGCTCGAGGCCTACACGCTGGTGCTTTTCCGCCTGGGCGAAACTGCGGCCTTGCGCTGGCTGCAAGATATGGCGGGGGCCGCTCTCATCAATCCGAGTGCGGAGGACTATCGGAATGCTGTCGTCAGGGTGCAATCACTGAAGGATCAATCTATTACGCTGTTCGATGCACTGGTGGCTACTCTGGCCGGCAGGCTAGGGCTGGAAGTGTGGACCTACGACCATCACTTCGATGTGATGCGCATTGCCGTGTGGCGTTGAGATTAGCCGCGCGAGCGTCGGCCGCGCAACTTCCTCGATGAGCTTCGGACGCTCCGAAAGCGATAAACTGCAGGCATGCCAGTCAAAAATGCGACTCAACGCTTTTCCTCTCGGGTTGACAACTATGTGCGCTACCGGCCCGGGTATCCGCGTGAGGTTATCGACCTCTTGAAGAAAGAATGCGGTCTCACCCCCGAATCCGTGATTGCGGACATCGCCTCTGGCACGGGCATCTTCACGCAGTTGCTGCTTAAGAACGGCAATCGCGTCTTCGGCGTGGAGCCCAATGGTGAAATGCGCCGGGCTGGCGAGGACTTTCTGCGGAGTTATCCGCGCTTCACCAGCATTGCGGGAACTGCGGAAGCGACGACGCTTTCCGATCACAGCATCGATCTCGCTACCGCAGCTCAGGCGGCGCACTGGTTCGATCGCGAAAAAGCTCGCCGCGAATTTGTCCGCGTCCTCAAACCTGGTGGCTGGTGCGTACTTTTGTGGAACGAGCGGCGCACCGATTCGACGCCTTTTCTTCGCGAATACGAACAATTGCTGCTGACCTATGGAACGGACTACCAGGAGGTGCGCCACGAACGCACGACGGCGGAGATCGCCAGCTTCTTCTCGCCATCCCCTTTTCGGTTGAGTGCGCTGGAAGCCTTCCAGAACGTCGACTACGCTGGCTTCGAGGGTCGACTTTTGTCTTCCTCCTACACGCCAACGCCCGACCACGCAAACTACCAACCTATGTTGCGAGAGTTGCGGCGCATCTTCGACGCACATGAGATCGACGATCGCGTATCGCTCGAGTACAACACGCTGGTTTTTTACGGACAGCTTGCATAGATCCGAAAGGCATAAACCACAGAGGGCACGAGGTACACAAAGGAAATCGGCTTCAAGCGCGAATGGTTTCAGACTTCGGAGAACTGATGCCTGACGAAAAAACCTTTCACATGACTCCCGACGAGTTCCGCAAGCACGGCCATGCAGTCGTGGACTGGATCGCCGACTACTATGCGCGGATTGAATCGTATCCCGTGCTGTCGCGCGCAGAGCCGGGTCAGATTCGCGCTTCACTGCCCGCCAATCCTCCGTCGAAAGGCGAATCTTTCGACGCGATCATGGGAGATGTCGCGAAGCTGATTCTTCCCGGCATTACCCACTGGCAGTCGCCCAATTTTTTTGCTTTCTTCCCTGCCAACGCGTCGGGGCCGGCGATTCTTGGCGATTTGCTTTCGTCGGGACTCGGAGTGCAAGGGATGCTTTGGGCCACCAGCCCCGCCTGCACGGAACTGGAGACGCATGTCCTCGATTGGCTGGTTGAAATGCTCAACCTGCCGCGAAAGTTTCTTTCCACGAACACCGGAGGCGGCGTCATCCAGGATACGGCCTCGAGCGCGTCCTTGTGTGCGTTGCTGGCCGCGCGGGAACGCGCTACCAACTTCAGCAGCAACAAGCGTGGCTGCGACGGAAAGCTGGTCGCGTATACGTCATCGCAGGCGCACTCTTCCATCGAAAAGGATGTTCAGATCGCCGGGCTTGGCCTCGACAACCTGCGACTCATTGAAGTTGACGAGAACTTCGCCATGCGTCCGGGCGCGCTCGCAGAGCAGATCGAGCATGATCGGCGCGCCGGCCTTGTTCCTTGTTTCGTTTGCGCCACGATTGGCACCACGTCCTCCAATGCGATCGATCCGCTGCCCGAAATTGGCCGCATCTGCCGCGAAAACAATCTATGGTTTCACGTCGATGCTGCAATGTCTGGAACGGCTGCGCTGTGTCCTGAGTTCCGGAGCACTCATCGTGGAGTCGAATTCGCTGATAGTTACACTTTCAATCCGCATAAATGGATGTTCACCAACTTCGATTGCAACTGCTTTTACGTGGCCGATCGCAAAGCACTGATTCGAACTCTAAGCATTCTCCCGGAATACTTGCGCAATAAGGCCACGGAATCCGGCGCGGTGTTCGACTACCGCGATTGGCAAATTCCGCTCGGCCGCCGCTTTCGCGCCCTTAAACTCTGGTTCGTGATCCGCCACTATGGCGTCGAAGGCTTGCAGTATCACATTCGGCGTCACGTTGAGTTAGCACAGAAGTTCGCCGACTGGGTTAGAGACGATTCTCGCTTCGAACTGGCCGCCCCCGCACCGCTCAACTTGGTCTGCTTCCGTCACAAGGGCGGGGACGATGTAAATCAAGAGCTGATGGATCGATTGAATCGAAGCGGCGATCTTTATCTAACCCACACGCGTCTGAACGATCGGCTCACTCTGCGATTTTGTGTTGGCCAGACCAACACCATGGCGCGCCACGTTCGAGCGCGCGTGGCAAAGGATTCAGGAAGAAGCAATGTAGGCACGCGCGAGGACGCCCGCGCCTACACTTGAGGATCACTTCGGCTTGTCCGGTTGCGGCGCTGGTTCTTCTGCTTTCACGGAATTTGGATTTGCCGGAGCCGCCGGATTCACTCCGAAATCCCACACGTAGGTATTCATTCCCCCCTTGCCCAGCATTTCGACCACCGCGTACTCTCCCGCTTCAAGCGCATTCACCGGCGTGATCTTGATCCAGCCTCCGGTCAGCTTTAGCGATGTGGTTTGAACCAGGTTCTGCTCCTGCGTAGCTTTTCCCAGCGGATTAGTCTTTATATCTCCAACGATCCGTTTACCCTTCTTAAGCTGGAGCCGCACGATGTGGTAACGATCCCACGGCTGTTCCGGCTGCTGCGGCTGTTGCGGCCCCTGCTGCTGACTGGGTCCTGAACTCTGATCCTGCTCGAAGTTGACGTAAATTGCAGGCAGGGTCGCGTGCGCTTGCACACTGGCGTGCAGACCATCCAGTTCAATCGTCTGCTTACCGCTGGCGATGGGATTGATCGCCGAGCGCAAAATGTTTGCTTTCGTGTTGCGGTTGACTTCGCCCGTGTTCTGCTGCAACGGCACCAACTGCGGTTGCGTCTGAAAAGTATCGAGCAGGAACATTCCGCCGTCCTCGGGCAAATGCAGGCCTGGTGCGACCTGCGGAGTCTTAGCCTCTTCGGCGCGGCGTTCGGCTTCGACTTCCTTGTCGAGTTCCGCCGCTTCCGGCGTGGGAACGCCCGCGGCGCGATCTTTTTCGAATTTGTCCGTGGCCGGCCAATCGACCAGAGAGTTAGGCACTTCCTCCCATTCGTCGCGCTCCGCGCTCAGGTAACGGACACGGTCGCCTTTGACTTCCCACTTAGTAGCGAGCTGATAAGAACCGTCTTTCAGGATGAGGCGCTTGGCCAATTGCTGCGCAAGCGATGGGATAGCCAGGACGAACCCGGCCGCTAACAGCACCAGGCCAACGCGAGTTCTATTCCTTGCGTTCACGGACTCCAATATTATGATGCACGCCGGGTTAGCCGAGCCTTGTAGTTTACTCTTCAGGCTAGTTTAGAAGCTTAGGTCGGCCCGCCCCCAGACCCTCACTTGCTTCGGCACGACAATCGTTTACAGGTACCGCTGGCTAGGGAGCGATCAAGGCGAGGCATTCTTGATTTTTGCCTTCTCACCCTGGGCGCAGGAACGTAGTCTTCGATAATCCCGTAGATGTCGACGCAACCGCGCTTCAGCAGTGGCGCCGGGGCACGGTCGTACAGCAGATGCCAGGCTTCTCGATAGTGCTCCCATTGGTTTTGTTTGTCGCCCGGGCAGACGCAAATGGACTGCTTGCGGCAAGCAACGGCCCACGGGATGATGTACCAGACATCTTCAGGAATGCAGTAGACGGCGAGGTAATCGAAGTCGTTTTGCTGGTAACGGTGGTTGAGCCCGCAGGCGTGGACCAGGCTGGCGACGAAGTTGCCCGGCTTCAAGTTGCTGGCCTGGAAACGAGTGGATTTCACCTGCACGCGAATGAAGCGCCCGCCCAGATCGATCACGACATCGTATTGGGCGGTTTCGCCTAAGGGCGTGTTTAATTGGAAGCCCAGTTCGGCGGCTTTCGCCATAAAACGAAGCTCAGCCCAGTGCCCGCGCTTTTTGTGGTTGCGAATATCCATCCCAGAAGTTTTCAAAGTGTCCCCCGTGTTGCTAAATATGTGTCGCGAAATATGTGTGGACAACAAAAAAGGCGCAGCCGCGAGGCCACGCCTTCTCGTTTCTATCTTCACTTTAAGTATAGCATCCCTGACCAAATATTCCCCCAGTTTTGCGGGATTCATATCCCGACTCATTTCATCGGACTGGGGAGATTTGGCCTCAATTTAACTGTCATCCCGAGCAAGCGTTCTTTGCGCAGCGAGGGATCTGGGCGAGCCGCGCGATGCGTCGCGTACTTTGGGGGCTGGCCCGACCTAAACCTCGAAACCACTCTTCAGGTGCCCCGTTCAAGCTCCGCTTGGGCGGGGATGTTCATCCGTCACAGAAACTTTCGCCAGTGCCAACTAAGCTTGCCCCATGCCTTGGGGACTCAAACACTTTCAACAATCCGGGCAACTACATTTCCTGACCTTCAGCTGCTATCGACGCCGGCCAAAGTTCGCGACTCCAGATTCGCGGGCATGTTTCGAATCGTCCCTGGAACGCGTGCGCCGGTCTTACGGTCTGTGCGTGTACGGTTACGTCGTGATGCCCGAGCACGTTCATCTGCTGGTCAACGAACCGGAACGAGGCTGCCTATCACAAATGCTGCAGTCGCTGAAGCAATCGGTGGCACGAACGCTGTCCTTGCGAGCCCCCGATTCGTTCTGGCAAGCCCGTTACTACGACTTCAACGTGTGGAGTGAAAGCAAGTTTGTCGGGAAGCTGAGATACATCCATCGCAACCCAGTCACACGCGGATTGGTAGAACGGCCCGAGCATTGGCAGTGGAGCAGCTTTCGTCACTATCTCACCGGCGCGGACGGAGTGGTCGAGATCGAATCACAATGGACAGCACGGCGCCGAGAAAAACTGGGAATCATGCCGACAGCTCGCGTTGGCGAAAACCCCGCCCAAGCAAAGCTTGAGCGGGGCACCCTGAACAGTAGATTCGAGGGCTAGTTCATGCCCCCGACAGTCAATCATTGAAAACCGGGTGCCCCATTCCAAATTTCGCGCTCTTTGCGAAATTTAGGGTGGGGACGTTGACCGCGCCACCCCGTCGGGCGCCCAATCTAAACCTCTAAACGACTCTTCAGGGTGCCCCGTTCAAGCTCCGCTTGGGCGGGGCTTTTGGCTCAATTTAATCGTCATCACCAGCCGCTCGGGTGGCCCACCCTAGTCGCGTTCTTTGCGACTGGAGGGGGGCCCTTGACCGGACACACATCACGACCTAACCATCCGCTCGATGTGCGCATCCATCTCTTGAATTCCTTCCGGTCGGCCTGCGCCATGCCCTCTCGCAATAACTCTGTCATCCCGACCGGAGCGAAGCAGAGTGGAGGGACCTCGTGTTTCGCAGCCGGCTGCCCCATTCTAAATTTCGCGCTCTTTGCGAAATTTAGGGTGGGGACGTTGACCGGGCCGCCCCGCCTGAAGCCGGGCCCCAAACCCAAATCTCCTACTTAGGTGGAAATCGCAACTTGATAGGTTTCGATGTTCTGGCAGAAAACAACCCCTAGCGGAGTCAGGCGGGCGTCGTTTTCCATGACTTTGTTGTTGTCGCTCGGGAGCCGCGGCGTGAGAAGTCCGTTTTCGACCAGCGAATCGTCATCTCGCTCAAGCAGACCCATTACTTCATGTCCAAGCTGCTTTCCGACCTTCCTCAGCCATTCCATAATGCCCACGCCGAACCCCGTGCTGAAACTGCTCTTTTTGTACATTGCGTAACACACCTTCAAGTAAAGGAGCTGCCCGCCCGTAAGCTTCTTTGCGATCTGGAAGAGCTGATAGGCCGCAATTCGATCACCGTCAGATGCGTTCACCCTATTAATGCCGAAGAACATTGCCTTCATAGCTTCCAGACGATCTGCGTCTGGAGCCTCTTCGTCAATTACCGTAAGCAATTGCACCCAGGATGTGAATCCGTACTTGTTCTTTTTTTCATCCGCGAAGTCATCGCGAATCTTTCCCTTCTCTCGTAGTTCTTTGATCTCCTGGCTCACCTGTTGAAATAGTTTTGCTTTCAGCATTCCTTGGACGATGCGACCGCCGATCACCATCCAAGCCTTCGGCCCCGCAGCAAAAGCACCCGTAATGATTTCAGCGATGGCCGTTGTCGGTTCGTCCATCAACCTTGCCAACTCGCTTGTATTTTCGGGCAGAAGGACGTCCTCGAACGGCTCGCGTGGTTTCTGGACGATGCTCGTTTCCTCTTTGCTCATTGTGCGCGTAGCCATTGTGCCACAGCTCGCGAATCAAATCGCACGCGGGTACCTACGCAAGGGCGGAACATCTGTGTTCTGAAGGCCAGTTCGAGGCTAGGCTGGGCCGGACCCCCAATACGACGTCTCTGCGCTCCGTCGCTCCACTAACGTTGACAGATACTCCTCCAAGGCGTCGTCATGGAACTTGCGGGACGGGAGTTCGATCCGGAATATTCTTCCGGAGGGCCGCGCTGCCGAGACGCTCATCTTTTCGAAGTCGCCCAAGGGGATTGCCGCGCCGATGCCTCCGAACAAGCTCGCGACAAAGATAGGGGACTCGTTCCGTAGGATACCCAGAATGTGGGAGTTCTTGTTCTCCTGTCGAAAGGGCGCAAGCAGCCTTTGGACCCCCTCGCTGAGGCACGGCCAGACGTGTGCGCCGGAAAATGTCGTTTCTGTGGCGTTTTCCGGGTGGATGGCCTTTCGGAGGACCTCCGCACGCGCTGAGCGGGAAAAAGATTCTCCCAGTACGTAGTGTCCGGTGGCGAGTGCAAGCTTCGCAAAGAACCTCGTGAACGCCGCGTGATCGAAGTGAATCGTCTTGAGAATACCCGGATTCAGGGTTTGCACGTCGCCCGCCGCGATGTACGCCTCTAACTCGTCGGGCCCCAAAGCCCTGCCCTCGGCGTCCCTCATCTGCTTGCCTTTCTTCGTCAGCCTCTCCAGCTTGCCCATTAGTACCCGGCGTACATCTGCGGGGTCGCCTGACACGGCCCAGTACTCCCGGCCCGCAGCCGCTGTGATAGTTACCGTAGGCGAAGCAATCTTGAGAACTTCCCTGCCGTCTTTATGAATTAGGTATTTAAAGTCCACCTGTTTGCCGTTGATCTGTTTTTTCCCACTCAGGTCGAGGGTCGGTGGGGTTCCGTCCGTCCCGGAGAGCCCCAGAAAAAAGCGCTGCGACCGCACGACGAAGTTCTCGGCAAAAGGCTTGTCTACACTGCCACCAAGGCGATTGTTCGACGCCTTGCAGACCCGGATGGTGAAGGCATCCGAGCCCCCGACGGCATAGGGCACTACGTGCTCGGGCGTGAAGGCGACGCTCTCGTCGTGGCCTTTTCCGCAATACGCACAAAACACAATGGCTCCTTCAAACGTGATGAGATCGTTTTGCATCACGCCAATCAACCGCTACCGCATTCCAGGCTCCTAGTCTTCAGGCGCCGTTGCCGCAGGAAGGCTCGCCAAGACCTATGATGTCGGGGACGGCAGGGCTCGCGCAGCGCTTAATCAAGACTACGCCGACTCGTCCTCAGAAAACCACCTAGCCACGCTCCCTCATTTCTGGCATAATTACTCGTGCACCCATCCTGCACAAAATTTCAAACACAATTTAAGGTGAGGAAGCGATGTCGGCAAAGTACATCTTTGTGACCGGGGGAGTGGTGTCTTCGCTCGGGAAAGGGCTGGCGGCGGCCTCCATTGGCTGCCTGCTGGAGAGCCGTGGGCTGAAAGTCAACCTGATGAAGTTCGATCCTTACCTCAACGTGGACCCGGGCACGATGTCGCCCTTTCAGCACGGCGAGGTTTTCGTGACCGACGACGGCGCCGAGACCGATCTCGACCTCGGCCACTACGAACGCTTTACCCACGCCAAACTGTCTCGCGATAACAATTGGACCACCGGCCGCATTTACGAGCAGATCATCGCCAAGGAGCGGCGCGGCGATTATCTCGGCAAAACCGTGCAGGTCATTCCGCACGTAACCAACGAAATCAAGGCCGCGATGAAGAAGGTCGCGCAAGATGTGGATGTCGCGATCGTCGAGATTGGCGGCACAGTAGGCGACATCGAATCGCTGCCGTTCATGGAAGCCATCCGCCAGATGCGGCAAGAACTGGGGCGCGAGCGGACCTTGTTCATGCACGTAACCCTGGTGCCATTTATCGCGGCAGCACAGGAGCTGAAAACCAAGCCCACGCAGCACTCAGTAAAAGAGCTGTTAAGCATCGGAATCCAACCGGACATCCTGCTATGCCGCACCGACCGCTTTCTGTCCAAGGAAATCAAATCGAAAATTGCCCTCTTCTGCAACGTAGAAGAAGAAGCAGTAATCACCGCCAAAGATGTCGCCTCCATCTACGAAGTCCCAGTGGTCTTTTCCCACGAAGGCGTGGACACGCTAGTCCTGCGCTATCTCCGCATCGAAGCCAAAGACCGCGACTTAAAAAGCTGGGAAGAACTGGTTCACCGCGTCTATAACCCAAAAGCCGAAGTCACAATCGGCATAGTCGGCAAGTACGTCGAATACGAAGACAGTTATAAGTCGCTGAAGGAGGCTTTGGTGCATGGGGCTTTGGCTCACAATCTGAAGCTGAACTTGAATTGGATTGAGGCGGAGGGGCTTGAAGCTGGGGATCAAGCCAGCGAAGATCAGCTCGCGGAATATGACGGGATTCTGGTGCCCGGCGGCTTTGGCAAACGCGGTATCGAAGGCATGCTGGTTGCGATTCGTTATGCGCGGGAGAAGAAGGTTCCTTATTTCGGAATTTGTTTGGGGATGCAAACGGCTTGCATCGAGTTCGCTCGCAACGTATGCGGCTTGGCGGATGCTAATTCTAGTGAGTTCGATCCAGCGACTCCGCATCGCGTGATTTACAAGTTGCGCGAATTGCGCGGTGTGGAGGAACTTGGCGGCACCATGCGGCTGGGGGCCTGGACTTGCAAAATTGAGCCTGGGACTTTGGCGCACAGAATCTATGGACAGCTTGAGATCAGCGAGCGGCACCGGCATCGTTATGAATTCAATCGGGAGTATGAGGAAACTTTGACGGCTGGCGGGCTGCGGATTTCTGGGTCTACGCCGGATGGAACTTATGTGGAGATTGTTGAGCTTCCGGATCATCCGCATTTTATTGGGTGCCAGTTCCATCCGGAGTTCAAGTCGAAGCCTTTGGAGCCGCATCCGCTTTTCAAAACTTTCGTGGGGGCTGCTTACGAGCATGGGTTGAAGCGACGGGCGGATAAAGCGGCGGCTGAGATTGAATTGTTTCATCGGCCTGAAAAAGTCGGGCGGCGATAAGGCAAAGCATTAACCACTAAGGACACGAGGGTCCACAAAGGAAACCGTCTTGATCTTCTGATTCCTCCTGAGCTTATGAGTATTTCCTTCCAAGTTGAGGGTGTGCGCGTTGGCTCGGGCAATTTGTTTCTTATTGCCGGGCCGTGCGTCATCGAGAGCGAGCAGCATGCGTTGTTCATGGCAGAAGTGATCAAGGGTGTCACACGAGCGCTGAATATTCCGTTCATCTTTAAGGCTTCGTACGACAAGGCTAACCGCACTTCGATGCGCAGCTTTCGCGGGCCTGGGCTGGTCGAGGGCTTGCGCATTCTCAAGAAGGTCAAGGATGAAGTGCACGTGCCAGTGCTGACCGACGTACACGAGACGGCGGACGTTGCCAAGGTCGCGGAGGTTGCGGATGTGCTGCAGATTCCGGCTTTCCTATGCCGCCAGACGGACTTGATTATTGCGGCGGCTATGAGCGAGCGGGCAGTCAACATTAAGAAGGGCCAATTCGTTTCGCCGTGGGACATGAAGCACGCTGTCGAAAAATGCCGCACGGCTGGCAACGATCGGATATTTCTCACCGAACGCGGGTCGAGTTTCGGCTACAACAATCTGGTTGTGGACATGCGATCGCTTGCTATCATGCGAAAATTCGCGCCCGTGGTTTTTGACGCGACCCATTCGGTGCAACTGCCCTCGGCAACTCACGGAGACGAAGATGGCGCGGCGACCAGCGGTGGGCAGCCGGAGTTTATCCCGGTGCTGGCGCGCGCGGCCGTGGGGGCGGGCGTGGATGGTGTTTTCCTGGAAGTCCACGACAATCCCAAAGAAGCCAAGTCGGACGGCGCCAATGCGCTTGAGTCCACCAAGCTGCGCGCCTTGCTGAAAGAATTGCTGGCTGTACACGGGGCGCTGCAGGCCGCGCATTCCAGTCCGTAGCGCCGGAAGGTCCGAACTGCACGCCGAGAGGCCTCACGCGCGCGCTTTATCAATCATCGCTTCCCAGATGCCTTTGGATTTCAAGATGAGTTCGATGGCTTCACGGACTGCGCCGTGGCCGGCGAGGGCTTTGGTTGTGTAGTGCGCCACGTGTTTTACCTCGGGGACGGCATCGCCCACGGCAACGGCGAGACCAACGCGACGCAGCAAAGGGATATCCGGCAGGTCGTCGCCGATGAAGGCGACAGCAGAATCGGATACTCCCGCTTTTTGAATGATTTCTTCGTAGGCCGGCATCTTCACCGGCTGTTTCATGTAGACAAATTCCATTTTCATTTCATGGGCGCGGCGCAGGAGCGCGGGGCTTTCGCGACCGGTAATGCATCCCGTACGTAGGCCGGCCGTTTGCGCGAGGGTGAGGCCCTGGCCGTCGTGTGCGTCGAAGGTTTTGATTTCAAGGGCGGTACCGTCGTTTTGCGAGAGCAAGGTCACGCTGCCGTCGGTCATGGTGCCGTCGACATCCATGAGGATGAGGCTGATTTGCGCGGCGCGCTTCTTGAGTGCGGGAGATATTTTAAGGACACGAGCCAAAGAAGCCTCCTGAATAAAGAATTGAAATTTTTGCGTCGCAGCCGGATCGACCGCTCAACCCACAGTGCTCACTCACGGCTGACGCGCCTGCTGCACCATCTCAATCAGGACGTCTCTGGCTTCTTTCGGATTGCGCGCTTCGCGCAAGAATGCGATGCGAGCGCCGCGCATGCCGTCTTGCGTTTTCAAACGCACGTGAAAACCGAGGCGGTCGACCGAGGTCATCGCGGCGTCCTGCGAGTCTATGCCAGCAAATGCTCGCGCAATGAGGATCAGCGCATCTTTGTGGTCAGCGTTCATGTGCTGGATGATTTCGGCGGACGCGTCCGCGAGCGGATCGGGTTGTGCGCCGTCATATTCTGATGCGGAAACCCAGCCCATCACGCCGAAGCCTCCGACGTAATAAATATCGACCACATCCATGCGATAGAAAGAAAAATCTTCGAAGTCCACCCAATACTTGCTGTTGTCATAGCGCTGCAGGTAGAGCTCTCTGGCCGCGGGCACTTCCGATTTTGGCAGCGGCAGCGCACTCCCCACCAGCGTGACCCGGGACGCTCCGAGCGGATCGCCGCTGGCGTCAGCTTGGGTCACGAGCAGGCTGGCGCGTGGGTCGGCCTGCAAGTTCTGGGTGTGCATGGCCATGGTGCTGATGAGAAAGATGGGCCGCCCGCGATCGTCCAACCCGTAGGGCATGACCGATCCGAAGGGGAAACCTGGCTGTTTTCGCGACAGCGTCGAAAGGCTGCCGATGCGGCCTAAGTACAGCAGCGTCCGGGCTCGCTCGGCGAAAGAAGGCTCGGGGATTGGAGGCTGGTCGGTTGCTGCGCCACCGCTCGCATGTTTTCCGATGGACGAAGAAGTCATCATGAATCTCCTGGCTGCTTACATAATCGCATGAACGCTGAGGGTGGAATTCTCGAAATCTGCTACCATTTTCGCCACGACTGACTTTCGATGCTTATTTTCGCCACCATCTCCGGCATTGTTGTGATCCTCGCGGTGCTGTTGGACGCGTTCGAAACCGTGGTCCTGCCGCGCCGGGTGCGTCGGAAGTTTCGGATCACGGTTTGGTTCTATCGCAACACCTGGAAGCCGTGGCGCAAGATCACAGGTCTGATCAAGTCGCCGAGCCGCCGCGAGAATTTTCTCGGCTACTTCGGACCGCTGTCGCTGCTTTTCCTGCTCGCCATCTGGGCTTGCGGTTTGATCTTCGGCTTTGCGTTGTTGCAGTACGGCGCGGGCGAACACGTCATGATCGGCAACGAACGGGTCACGTTCGGACGAGTGATTTATCTGAGTGGCTCGACTTTCTTCACCCTGGGCTACGGGGATATTATTCCGACCTCGGAACTTGCCCGTTTTCTGGCGGTGCTGGAATCCGGCATGGGCTTTGGGTTTCTGGGCACGGTCATCGGATATCTTCCCACTATTTATTCTTCGTTTTCGCGACGGGAGATTGAGATTTCTTTGCTGGACGCGCGCGCGGGTTCACCGCCGACCGCCGCGGAGTTGCTGATACGGTTCGGCAAATGCCCGCAGCTGGATAACATCTTTCGCGAGTGGGAACACTGGGCGGCGGAACTGTTGGAGAGCCATATTTCGTATCCGCCGCTCAGTTTTTTTCGTTCCCAGCACATAAATCAGTCGTGGCTGGGCGCACTCACCATGATGCTTGACACCACCGCGCTGGTCGCGGCTGGCATCGATGGCATCGCGAACGAGCAGGCCAAGCTCACGTTTGCGATAGCGCGCCACGCGATGGTGGATCTGGCGCAGTTGGTGAATGCGCAGTACGATCCGCTCGCCCCCGAGCGGCTTGACGAGGGCCAACTGGCAAAAGTTCGGCAGGCGCTGATAGACCACGACGTGCGAATTGAGGACGCGGCAAAGTTTGAGGAGACTCTGGCGCATTTACGTTCGCTTTACGAACCGTACGCGCTTGCCATGGCGCGCAATTTGCTCATCATCCTGCCGCCGTGGATTCATTCCGAGAAAAAGAAAGACAATTGGGAAGCTGGGCCGTGGGACCGCGCGATACAAGCCAGGAGTCTGGCCGGGTTGGGGCGTAGAGCAGAGCGTATAGAGAAGATGGACGATCACTTCTGAAAGGTGTTCTGTAGAGGCGTTGATTTACGGTGGACGGGCGGGGACGACCGGCGCTCCATCGACGACTCGCGGTGCGTGCTAACATCCTCTTCTTCCATGAAACATATTGGCGAGAATGTCGTGCGTATTGAGGCGGAGGCGTTGCGCGTCCTGGCCGATCGCATTGCCGGGCCCATGGCCGACGCGTTCGGTCGCGCAGTGGAATTGATTTACGGCTGCAAGGGACGAGTCGTGGTCACGGGCATGGGCAAGAGTGGCATCATCGCGCGCAAGATCGCGGCGACCTTGAATTCGACTGGAACGCCTGCGCTGTTTATGCATCCGGTGGAAGCTGTGCATGGCGATCTGGGGATGGTAGTGCGGGGCGACGTGGTGTTGGCGCTCTCCGCCAGCGGCGAGAGCGAAGAGATTCTGCGCCTGCTGGCTACGTTGAAGCGATTGCAGGTGCCGCTGATTGCGCTGACTTGCGATGAGATTTATTCGAAAGACGCGGGCGAGGGCGCCCGCGCCACGTCGCCGAAGCTTTCAACCCTGGCGGCCGCGGCTGAAGTTGCTCTTGACTGCTCGGTGGCGGAAGAGGCATGTTCCCTCGGTCTGGCGCCGACGGCCTCCACAACCTGCATGCTCGCTCTGGGCGATGCGTTGGCGATGACGCTGGCGGAGAGGCGCGGCTTTAAAGAAGAAGATTTCGCCAACCTGCATCCTGGAGGCAAGCTGGGAAAGCGTCTGGCACGCGTCGAATCGCTGATGCACACCGGAGATGCCGTGCCGCGCGTTACACCGCTCACTACAATGCCGGATGTTATTTACGAGATGTCGCGCAAGAAGCTGGGGGTGACTGCCGTGGTCGAAGGTGAAAGACTGGTGGGAGTGATCAGCGACGGCGACTTGCGGCGATTGCTTCAACAGCGTGGCAAGGACGTGCTCGATTTAAGCGCTGGCGAGTGCATGACCGGGAATCCTCGGACGATCGGCGGCATGGAATTCGCGGCGACGGCGCTGGCTTTGATGGAAGAAAAGAAGATCACGTCGCTGGCGGTCGTCGATGGCAATGGGAGACTAGAAGGGATCGTTCATTTGCACGATTTGTGGGGGACGGAAATGATGTAAGAATTGAGTAATTGAGAGATTGAATCATTGAGTCATTGGAACCTGTAGGATTGAGTTGTCGGGTTGTGCTCGGATGAATAAGTTGGATCAGGCCGAGGCTTTGAAGTCGCGGACTAAACAGTTCGCTATACGAATCGTCGGTGTGGTCCGGTCGTTGCCGCGAACGCGCGAGGGCGACGTAATCGGGAAGCAGTTGCTTCGCTGTGGTACGGCAGTCGCGGCGAACTATCGGGCGGTGTGCCGAGCCCGATCCAAGGCTGAGTTTATTTCGAAGATCAGCATCGTGGTCGAAGAAGCAGACGAAACCGTGCTCTGGCTAGAGCTTCTGGCGGATACGTCAGTTGTGCCGACGGGAAAGCTTTCTCTCCTGCTCAAAGAAGCAAACGAGCTGCTGGCCATCTGCGCGGCCTCGTTGAGCACTGCAAAGAACAACAGAGCGTCTTGAGTTTGATTTTCAATGAGTCAATGATTCAATCTATCAATGAGTCAATCCTATGTATCACTACGATCCCAATACGGCGCTGGAAGAACTTACGGAAGACGCAACCCTGCCTAACCCGGTCCACGTGCGCGACATGATTTTGCGCAAGCATCCTGGGCCGGACAAGTCGCTGGAACTCAATCGGATGTTCGTTGAATATCAGAAGTTTTTCGGCGAGACGCAGAAGTTGGGAAAAGAGATTCTGAAGCAGTTGACGAAGTGAGTTCGACCCGGGCGGACGAGGCGTCCGCTACTACGTGGCCATTGCCTGTTTCGGCGGTCCCCCTCTGGCTCCTTCACGTAATCATTTACAATAATTAATTCCCTGCTGCTCAGGATTCCCAACTATGCATCGCTGGTCTGAACTGTTTATTCCTACTTTGCGCGAGGCGCCTGCGGACGCTGAAGTTGCCAGTCATAAGTTTCTGGTGCGGGCGGGCTACATTCGCCAGCTTGCTGCCGGGATTTACTCCTATCTTTTTTTGGGCAACCGGTCGTTCAACAAGATCATGGGCATCGTGCGCGAGGAGATGGACAGGATCGGGCAGGAGTTTTATTTGCCTGCCTTGCATCCGCGCGAGCTTTGGGAGGCTAGCGGGCGCTGGGAGGTGATGGGCGACAATTTGTTTCGCCTGAAAGACCGGAAGGGGGCTGATCTTTGTCTTGGCATGACCCACGAAGAAGTCATGACCGATATTGCCAGTAAGGAGTTGCGCAGCTACAAGCAGTTGCCGCAGATCTGGTATCAGATTCAGTCGAAGTTTCGCGATGAGCCGCGGCCCCGGTCCGGGCTTTTGCGGGTACGGCAGTTCATCATGAAGGATTCGTATTCGTTCGACATCGATGCCGCCGGGCTCGACGTTTCCTACAAGAAGCATTACGAAGCTTACCGCCGAATCTTTGACCGGTGCGGGCTTAAGTACATCGTGGTTGAGGCGGATTCGGGCGCGATGGGCGGCAAGGAGTCGCATGAGTTCATGGTGCGGACGCCGGCGGGCGAAGACCTGATCGTGAGCTGCGAGCAATGCAATTACGCGGCGAACATGGAGAAGGCGGTTTCGAAGCTCGCGGGCGTGGAGGATTTGACGCTCGAAGGGGGCGGCGAGCCGCTCGAAGTTCATACGCCGGGGATGAAGACGATTGAGGATGTGGCGCGATTTCTCGGCGTTTCTCCAAAGAACAAGATCAAGACGCTGGCATACATGGCGGAAGAAAAAGATGCGAAGACGGGCAAGCCCCAGCTGCGTGCCGTCGTCGTTCTCATGCGCGGCGATCACCAGCTCAATGAGGCGAAGTTTGCTTCAGCCGTAGGGGGAAAACAGACTCGCCCCATGCAAGAGGACGAGATCAAGGAACTGTTCCGTTCGCCGGCGGGATTCCTGGGGCCGATCGGCATCGAGTGGGCGACAGACATAAAGGACGGGGATCGCCCTCTTCTGCTCGTCGACCAAGCTTTGGAAGGCCGCAAGAATCTGATCTCGGGTGCAAACAAAGAAGACTATCACCTGAAAAACGTGACTCCCGGGCACAACTTCCAGCCCACTGCCTATGTCGACCTCCGAGCTGTCACCGCGGGCGAAGCCTGTCCTAGCTGCGGGGCGCCGCTTCGCATCGACACAGCGGTCGAAATTGGGCACATCTTCAAGCTGGGCTATAAGTATTCGGAGTCGATGGGCGCGAGGGTTCTCGACCGCAACGGCAAGGAAGTCACTGTAATCATGGGTTGTTACGGGATTGGGATCGAGCGCATTTTAACTGCGGCCGTCGAGCAAAGCAACGACGAAAACGGCTTCTGGCTGCCGCCGTCGATTGCGCCGTTTGAGATTGTCGTCTGTCCTGTCAATGTGAAGGACGAGGCTGTATTGAAAGCCGCGGTCGACATCGCGACCCGCCTGGAAGCCGCCGGCTTTGACGTGTTACTAGACGACAGGGACGAACGGCCAGGGGTGAAGTTCAAAGACGCTGACCTGGTGGGCATACCCTTTCGTGTTACCGTCGGAAAGAAGGTTACCGAAGGTACTGTGGAGGTCGTTCGGCGCTCGACTCGGGAAGTGCAGGATGCTAGTATCGCCGCAATAACGGATTATTTCAAAGCTTTACGGACTGCGTGCTGATCGGATCCCTGCGCGCGGCCGAAAACCGGGAGCACGCGATGGGTACGATTAAACTCGTTTTTGGCATTTTCGTGATTGTCGCAGGAGTCTATCTAGGCGCAGAATTGGTCCCTGTCTACTACGAAAATTACCAATTCAAGGATGACATTAACACGGAGGCCACGCTCGAGACTTACACCGCCAAGCCGGAAGACGCCATTCGTGACGCTATCTACAAGAAAGCACAAGGTCTCGACATCCCGGTGACGAAAGAGCAGATCAAAGTTCAGCGTCATGGCACCATGGGTACGGGATCACTCACCATCAGCGCGCCCTACACCGTGCATCTGGACCTGCCCGGATATCCGGTTGACCTGCACTTCGACGCCTCCAGCGAAAACAAGAGCCCCTTCTGATAACGGTTGTGGATTGAGTGTGATTTAGAATAGAAGCTGGAGCGAAGCTCTGGGAGTTCTGGCTCGTTTTCGATCGGCGGGAGAACTCGCGGATTCGAGAGCTGGCGGTTCCAGTTCGGGGATAACGCATTCGCCGGCGTCGTCATCTGACTGAAGGGGCGCGCCTATCGTCGATGAGACCCGGCTGACTCCGCCAAATTCACCGTGACCATCAGACTAAAGATCCCGAAAAAGAAAAAAGGCGCGAAAGCCGGCAAGGGAGTGGTCTCTCGCGATCCGGTGATCCGAGCGGCACTCGCAGTTTTCATCATGCTTTCCCTGTGTGTCTGTGGCTTTTTCTCCTACTTCTACATCAAATACGGGCGGATCATCGATCAGCGGTTCAAGGGACCAGTTTTCAGCAGTTCGGCCAGTATCTACGCGATACCACGTGCCGTCCGGGTAGGCGAGAAGGTGGATTTGCATGAGATCGCGGCCCAGCTGCGCCGAGCGGGTTATGCGGAAAACGATGGCCCATCCCCGATGGGGAGCTATCGCGCGCTGAGTGGTGGCATCGAGATCAAGCCCGGCCCCCAGTCCTACCATAGCCCAGAGCCAGCCACGATTCGGGTGCAGGATGGGCAGGTTTCGAGCATCACTGGGAAAACTGGCGAACTGGAAGCCTACGAACTCGAACCCCGCATGATCACGGCGCTGTTCGATGCCGAACAGCGTTCCAAACGGCAATTGGTAAAGTACGACGATATTCCCAAGGTACTGGTTGATGCGGTGCTTGCCATCGAAGACCGGCGTTTTTTCCAGCACAGCGGAGTGAATTTCGTCCGCCTGGGCGAGGCGGCGTGGGTTGATTTTACTCATCAGAAACATGAGCAGGGCGGCTCCACGCTGACCATGCAACTGTCGCGCGCGTTCTTTCTGAGTCCGCAGAAAACGGTCAAGCGCAAGATCGTGGAAATGCTGATTGCGATGGAGCTGGAACAGAAGTTCAGCAAGCAGCAGATCTTCGAGTTTTATGCGAATCGGGTAGACCTGGGTCAGCGCGGTTCGTTTACCATCAGCGGATTTGCTGAGGCTTCGCAGGCATACTTCAATAAGGATTTGAAAGACATATCGCTGCCTGAGGCCGCGCTGATCGCGGGACTCATCCAGGCGCCCAGCTACCTATCTCCGTATCGCCATCCAGAGCGGGCCACGGATCGTCGCAACCTGGTGCTGGACAGCATGGTCGAGACTCATGCCATCACGCGAGAGCAAGCCGACAAGGCAAAAGCCACGGCGCTAAAGCTCGCGCCTCCCAATGTCGAGGCCAGCGATGCGCCCTATTTTGTCGACCTGGTTCGCGACGCGGTCATCAGCCGGCTGAACGAACGGGAACTAAACGAACAGTCCTACCGCATCTATACGACCCTTGATCCCGACCTGCAACGGGCCGCAGCTCAAGCGGTCGATATGGGCATGAAGCTGGTCGATGATCAGGTCACCAAGCGGCGAACCAAGAAAATAAAAGTGGGCAAGAACAAGTTCGAAACCCACGTTGAGCCGGGACCGCAGGCGCAAGTTGCTCTAGTTGCGCTTGACCCTCACACCGGAGAGGTCCTCGCCTTGGTCGGCGGGCGGAACTACGGATTCAGCCAGTTGGATCACGCGGTCGCGCGCCGTCCCACAGGATCGATTTTCAAACCGTTCGTCTACGCGGCGGCCATGAATACTGCGGTAGATGGAGCCAACCCGGTTTTCACTCCCGCCACGATGGTGAAGGACGAGCCCGGCAGCTTCGCTTACGGGGATCAGATCTACGAGCCGCGCAATTACAAGGAGGAATATCACGGCGACGTGACTGCCCGATACGCACTGGCTATGTCGTTGAATAATGCGACGGTAAAGCTGGCTGAAGAAGTCGGGTACGACAAGGTGTCGGACTTGGCCAAGGCTGCCGGGATCACTTCGGTGAAACCCACGCCGGCGATGGCACTCGGTTCCTACGATGCCACTCCTTTGGATATGGCCGCAGCGTACACCGTCTTTGCGAATGCAGGGGTACGCATTTCTCCGGTGATGGTGAATTCGGTTCGTAACTCCGCTGGCGACGTGGTCATGGACTTCAAACCCGACAAGCGCCAGGTTCTGGACCCGCGCGTTGCGGCCGTCATGACCAACATGATGGAAGGCGTGCTGAACTTTGGGACCGCGTACGAGGTTCGTACCCGTGGTTTTGACGCTCCTGCCGCTGGCAAGACCGGAACCTCGCACGACGGCTGGTTTGCCGGCTACACCAGCAATCTGCTGTGCATTGTCTGGGTTGGCTTTGACGATTACAGCGACATTCGTTTGAGCGGAGCCCAAACCGCCGCGCCCATCTGGGCAGAGTTCATGAAGAAGGCGGTGGCGCTTTCCGAGTATGCGGACGTGAAATCATTCGCCCAGCCGGCGGGCGTGGTCGACGTCCAACTCGACAAAGCTACCAACCTGCTGGCAACCCCGGCCTGTCCGGAGACTTATACGGCTGCCTTCATTGCGGGAACGGAGCCCAACCAAACCTGCGATCAGTCTACGGGCGTCAAGGGATTTTTCTCTCGCATGCTTGGTTTGGGGGGCGACAAAGCGCTTCCTCCGCCGGGATCGGCGGGTCAGAATGGGGCCCAGGCTGGTGGAGCTGCGCAAGACGGAAACGCTGCGGATCAGGATGGGAAGAAAAAAAAGGGATTTTTTGGCAAAATTGCGGGTATCTTTAAGGACGACAAGCCGTCTAACCCTCCGCCCGATCCTCCGGCGCGGCCCGCAACTGCGCCCCAGTGATGGAACATTGTTGGGTTTGAAGGTGTCAAAGGAAGTGTAGAGAGTTCGCCCGGTTTTTCGGAGGTGAGCTATGCGCCGTTTATCTCTCTTCTGCCTGCTAGCCGTGATGGTCTGTGCTGTCCCCACCCTAAAAGCTCAAAATTCGAACCCGGAGCTGGTGCAGATCAGCCCGCCGACCATCCGGCGTGCCGCGCCCCCTTCTGCTACCGCTTCGCTCGAGGAACTGGAAAAACGCGGCGATGAGCTGCGCGTTGAAAAAGACTACCTGGACGCCCTGGATTATTACCGGGCGATCCTGGCCAAGACTCCGAATAATTCTGACGTCCACAATAAAGCGGGCATCGCCGAGTTGCTGATGCAGCGCTACAAGGAAGCTGGGAAAGAGTTCGAGCGCGCCGTCCATCTCGACCGCCAATACGCCGACGCCGTGAACAACCTGGGCGTGATTGATTATGAAGAGAAGAAATATGGAAAGGCGATAAAGCAATACGAGAAGGCGCTGAAATTGCGCGCGGATTCGGCGTCCTTCTATAGCAATATGGGCGCGGCCTACTTCGGCAAGAAGGAGTTTGAAAAAGCCACCGAAGCCTACGCCACGGCGATTCAGCTCGACCCCAACATTCTGGACCGCACTTCGCATAACGGGATCTCGGCACAGCTGCCGTCGCCAGAGGATCGAGCACGCTTCGACTACATCATTGCCAAGCTTTGCGCCAAGCGGGGCGATTCCGATCGCTCGCTGCTGTACCTTCGGCGGGCGCTTGAGGAGGGCTACAAGGGAATTGACAACGTGTATAAGGATCCGGAGTTTGCCGGTCTGCGCAACGATGCCCGGTTTACGGAGCTGATGGCGGCCCGTCCGCCGGCAATACCGGAGTAAGTGGCTCCGTTGCACGAGTTTAAGCTTTTACATAATTTTACGAATGGAGGCGAAACTTTTTCCTGGAAATGGGTTTTTACGAGGTAATGACTCCTGAAAACAACAGGGTGAGTAAGGAGAAACGGTAGCCCATCGGTTGTCGACCCGAGCACGCCCCAAGCAGACAACCGGTGGGTTTTTTCTTTAGCCAGCACTTAGCCTTTGGCTTTTAGCCAAACCAGCCCAGATAGATTCATCCATGACCTAGGAATCTAGCAAGGCACGCGCGAGGACAACCGCCCTCGGCTGTCTGGCGGAGCGGCGAGGAATTTCATCCCGCTATTTCTCCCACCTTCGTTCGGCGAAGCTTTTCTCTTGGCGTTCTTGGTGAGGACCATCTACCAAGGAATCGTCACCCTTGCAAGCATCCAGGAAGGCTCGCAATAAGTCGTCTGTAGCAGAAGATGGAAGGGTCGTCTTTCCCGTCTCTTTATCTTTACCTTTCGTCTTCGACTTTGCGCGGGAACAACGTGCCTGCGACTCATTGTTATTTCTCAATTCGGATTCTACAATAGGCGAACATTTTACGAATCTCCATTCTCGGGCTACAATATTCCCAATGTCTTCCCTCCCTTCCTCTCTCGACTGGGCTCACCCTCTCGTCAGGGATTGGTTTGTCCGGCGCTTCGGCACGCCGACTGAGCCGCAGGAGCAGGGATGGCCGCATATTCTGGCTGGCCACACCACGCTAATTTCGGCACCCACGGGTTCCGGCAAGACTCTCGCCGCGTTTCTCGCCTGCATTGACCGACTGGTGCGCAAGGCGCTGGCGGGTGATCTGCAGGACCGCACTGAAGTCCTCTATGTTTCGCCGCTGAAGGCGCTGGGCAACGACATCCAGAAGAACCTCGAAGTGCCGCTCGGCGACATTCTGCAGATGGCCGGAGAGCGCGGGCTTCTAATGCCGCAGATTCGTACCGCAGTCCGCACCGGCGACACGCTCATGCACGAGCGCCGGGCGATGCTCAAGCGCCCTCCGCATATTCTGGTGACCACGCCGGAGTCGCTATACATTTTGCTGACTGCGGAGAAGAGCCGGGCGATTCTGCGGGATGTTGAAACCGTGATCGTCGACGAAATTCACGCGGTTGCCGACGACAAACGCGGGGCGCACCTGAGTCTATCGCTTGAGCGGCTGGAAGCGTTGACGCATCGTCCACCCGTGCGCATTGGACTTTCTGCCACACAGAAGCCAATCGAAGAAGTCGCGCATTTCCTCACTGGCAGTGGGCGGCCCGATCCTGTGATCGTGAACGTCGGCCACAAACGCAAGCTCGATCTCGCTGTGGAAGTCCCCGCGAGCCAACTCGGCCCCATCGCCACTAACGAAATGTGGGACGAGATCTACGACCGCCTGGTAGAGCTCATCGAACAGCATCGCTCTACGCTGGTCTTCGTAAACACGAGGCGCCTCTCGGAGCGAATCTCGCACCATCTGGCCGAAAAACTCGGCCCGGACAATGTCGCCGCCCATCACGGCAGCCTCTCACGCAAGTTGCGTCTGGCGGCGGAGAAGAAGCTTAAAGATGGCGAAGTGAAAGTGCTAGTCGCGACCGCCTCGCTGGAGTTAGGAATCGATATCGGCACCGTGGACTTGGTGGTGCAGATAAGCTCTCCGCGGGCCATCGCCGTAGCTCTGCAACGCGTTGGACGCTCCGGCCACTGGCGCGGCGCGGTCCCGAAGGGACGCTTTTTCGTCACCACTCGCGATGAGTTGCAAGAGTGCGCAGCGCTAGTGCGAGCCATTTGCCAAGGCGATCTTGATCGGATCATGATCCCCGATTCGCCGCTCGATATTCTAGCCCAGCAAATTGTGGCGATCTGCGCGGCAGGCGGAGGTCGTGTGGCGGGGACGCTCTTGTCCGCGTCTGACGGTGACGAAAATCTCGCCGAAACTACAGCTGAGGAAGTGTCGGCATCTTCCGACACGGGGACAGGAGTGTCCGCGCCACACGATCCTGGATGGGACGAAGACGAACTGTTCGCCCTGCTGCGGCGGGCGTATCCGTATCGCAACCTTTCGCGCGAGACCTACGAAGCGGTTCTCGAAATGCTCTCCGAGGGCATTGCTGCACGGCGTGGACGCTATGGTGCGTACATCCATCGCGATCGCATCAATCGCAAGCTGCGAGCGCGGCGCGGGGCACGACTGGCGGCCATTACGAGCGGCGGCGCCATCCCCGAAACTGCGCTGTTTACCGTGGTCGCCGAGCCCGAAGGAACTGTCATCGGCACGCTCGACGAGGACTTTGCCGTCGAGAGCAACGCCGGCGACATCATGCTGCTGGGCAACAGTTCGTGGCGAATTCGCCGGGTCGAAGGCAAATCCGGGCGCGTGTTGGTCGAAGATGCCCACGGCGCACCTCCCAGTGTTCCCTTCTGGCTCGGCGAAGCTCCAGCTCGAACCGAGGAACTTTCCTCGCATGTTGCGGACCTGCGGCAACAGATCAGCGACCGTCTCCCGAACATTTCGCCGATCGGGGTTTCGTTCAGCCAGCCTGAAGTAGCCGTAACGGTTGCATGGCTGAAAGAAGAGTGTGGCTTGGACGACTCAGGCGCCGAGCAAATGATCGAATACATTCTGCAGGGGCGCGCCGTGCTGGGAGCCGTTCCCACTCAGCAAACGATCATCGCAGAACGCTTCTTCGACGAAGGCGGCGGAATGCAACTCGTAATCCACGCGCCCTTCGGAGGACGAATCAACAAGGCGTGGGGCCTGTCCCTGCGAAAGCGTTTCTGCCGCAGCTTCAATTTCGAACTCCAGGCCGCAGCCACGGACAACGGCTTGAACATCGCGCTGGCCGAGCAGCACAGTTTTCCGCTGGCTGACGTCTTTCATTTTCTAAATGCCGATACGGTGCAGCCGATCCTCGAGCAAGCCGCGCTGGCCTCCCCGATATTCGGCACGCGCTGGCGCTGGGATGCGAACCGCGCTCTCGCGCTTTTGCGCTTTCAATCGGGCAAGAAAGTTCCACCCCAGATTCAGCGCATGAGATCAGACGATCTGCTGGCCTCGGTGTTTCCTGATGTCGCCGCCTGCCAGGAAAATATCGCGGGAGACATTCAGATTCCCAATCATCCTCTGGTGAATGAAGTGATGAAGGACGTGCTCACCGAGGCGATGGATCTGGATGGGCTGAAGAATCTTCTGCGGGGCATGGCGGACGGCCGCATCCGCTGCGTGGCCGTGGACACGCCCGTGCCGTCACAATTCTCGCATGAAATTCTCAATGCGAATCCGTATGCCTATCTCGATGATGCCCCGCTCGAAGAGCGTCGCGCGCGCGCGGTCGAGATGCGGCGGATTCTGCCCGAGTCGGTACTTGAAGAAGTCGGCAAGCTTGATCCCGCAGCGATTGCGCAAGTTCGCGAAGAAGCGTGGCCGGATGTCCGCGACCCCGACGAGCTGCATGACGTTCTGCACACGCTAATCGCGTTTCCCGTGGACCGTATAGGGACGGACGCCCTCGTCCGGGTCTACATGGATGATCGCGGGAGTACGCGATGGAAAGAACATTTCCAACAATTGATTGAACATGGCCGGGTGGCCAATGCCTCCAACAGTGAGCGGCAATACTGGGTCGCCGCTGAGCGCGCCCAACTGTTTTCCTTACTCTTCCCCGATGCCGGTTTCGATCAAGCCGTTGTCGACGTCGAGAGCACACTTCCCTCTCGGGATGACGCTGTTCTGACCATGGTTACGGGCTGGATGTCACATTTAGGTCCGGTCACTGCTGAGCAACTTTCATGGCTGCTCGGACTGCCGATCACAGAAATCGAAAAAGCTTTGCTGCGCATGGAAGCCAGTGGCGCAATCTTGCGTGGAAAGTTTACGGATCGAGCGCCGCGGACGGGAGCCCCGGTGCCACCCGAAATTGAGTGGTGTGAGCGGCGGCTGCTGGCGCGAATCCACCGGCTCACCGTCGCGACGCTGCGCAAACAAATCGAGCCAATAACCCCGGCGCAGTTCATGCGCTGGCTCCTTCGCTGGCAGCATGTTGCCCCAGGAACACAGGTCCAAGGCGAACGGGCTACGTTGGACGTTTTGCGGCAGCTTCAGGGATTCGAAATCCCTGCCAACGCCTGGGAGCGGCAAATCCTGGCGAGACGCGTTTCCAACTACGATCCGCAATGGCTGGACCAACTCTGTTTGACCGGCGCGGTCGGCTGGGGACGCTTGTCTCCGCATCCGGCGACGCTCGAAGATTCGGCCGCAGGCAAACGGCGGGTGATTCCCACCAGCGTCGCGCCCATTACATTCTTCGTTCGCGAAGAGGCCGACTGGATGACTTCTCACAATCCCGCCACCAATCAACCGGAAGCCCGCGGTCTGAGTGACGGGGCGCGGCAGGTGCTGGATTTCCTGCGCCAGCGCGGGGCTTCATTCTTCGCTGACATCGTCCGCGGCACTGACAAGCTCAAGGCCGAAGTAGAAACCGCTCTGTGGGAACTGGTGGCCGCTGGAGTGGTCACCGCGGACGGCTTCGATAACTTACGTTCTCTGATCGATCCCAAACGGCGCGCCGGACAAGGCAGCGGGCGCAGCGCTCGTCCCCGCCACAGTTCCGGAAGGTGGGCGCTGCTTTATACCGATCAAACCGTAGAGCGCAACCGGACGGTCGAGGCTACCTGCTGGATGCTGCTGAAACGCTACGGAATCGTCTTCCGCGACGTGCTGGCACGAGAGACCAACTTGCCCAAGTGGCGGGAATTGCAGATGGCGTTTCGCCGCCTGGAAGATCGCGGCGAAATTCGCGGCGGCCGCTTCGTCGATGGATTTCTCGGCGAGCAATTCGCTTTGCCGGTTGCGGTCGAGTCGCTGCGCGCCACGCGGAAGATGCCACCGTCCGGGGAAACGATCACTCTCTCTGCTGCGGATCCGCTCAATCTGGTCGGCATCCTGGTTCCGGGCGAACGCGTTCCAGCTATTTCAGGAAGAAGTGTGAGCTTTCGCGATGGAGTTCCCGTTGAGAACCTTGACGCTCAACCGTCGCCACAACCCTCCGCCGTAGCCGGTTGACGAAAACTTCTTTTGCGAAAACTCTTGAGCCGCTGAGCCTCTCGGAGAATCTGGCTTGCGACCTCGACCGGGAGCGCCTCAAAGGGACGCATGTCCCCCGTCTTGTCCCGATATGCCTGGAGCGCTTCATCCACAAACATGGTATCCATATGTAGACGGAGTAAACGAAAAAATCGGAAGCCTGATGAGGGGGTCGCCAGGCTCCCGATTTCGGCCTTTACCCGGCAAGACTGCCAAAAGCGCTTCCCCCATCGCTCCGCCAGGTCAGGGCTTGTAAGCCTGAATGCACGTGTCGAACCACTGCCAGGCCTGCGGTTGGAGCCCGGAACTTCGTCCCAAGTCGCTGATTTAACTGGATTGGGCGATTGACAAGCCAGTCTTCGTCCGTTTCTCGTATCCCGTAAACCTATCCGAACAGATAGCCGCACTATCTGTTCGGATAGTGGAACGAGCGCAGATAGTTTTGCGAATCCGCCGGAAAATGTGTTAGAGAGGATGGCAAGTAGTGAGGTCCTCAGGTGAACCCAAGGCTTCTGGCCATTGCCGGGCCGCTAAAGGATTCGAATTTTGCCCTGCCAAACGGCGAAATTCATATTGGCCGCGACCCATCCAATCTGCTTTCCATCAGCGACCCTTCCTTGTCGCGTCGCCATTGCGCGCTTAGCCGGGACGGCGACGGCTACAAGATACGAGACCTCGACAGCCGCAACGGCACATCGGTGAACGGCGCGGCCGTGAGAGAGGCGCAACTGCGTCATGGAGATCAAATCTCGGTTGGAGATTCGATCTTCCTGCTGCTGCTCCATGACGATATGGACGAACCGGTCGTTGGCCGGGTTGAGTATGAAGACAGTTTGACTCAGGCTACCGCCCAGGTTCGTCCCCAGGACGTGCTTTACCTGCAACCCGAGCGCGTTCTCAAAGAGCTCCCGGCAAGTTCCCGTGTGGCCCGCAACCTGAATGCACTTCTGAAGATTAGCCGGGTCGTGCATTCCATTCGTGATCTTGATCAACTACGGGGTCAAATCCTCGACCTGATTTTTGAAGTGGTGCCGGCTGAACGTGGCGCTATATTGCTCGATGGCACGGGCGATGAGACCTTCGCTTCGGCCTTCGCGCGCCACCGTGTTGCCAAATCGGTGTTGCCCATCCCTATCAGCCGCACCATCGCTCGCCAAGTCATGCACGAAGGACTCGCAATTCTGGGAGCCGACGTCCCTGGGTCGAATGGTCTGGCTGAGGTGGAGAGCTTGGCGGAGTCCCAGGTTCGCTCGTTGCTGTGCGTCCCCTTGACTGTGTTTGAGAAAGTAACCGGCTGTATCTATCTGGATACGTGCAATGCCGCTAGCCGCTTCGACGAAGATCACCTTCAGCTGGTCGCGGCGATTGCTGGAATTTCTGCCGTCGCCCTGGATAACGCTCGCCGAATCCAATGGCTGGAACAGGAAAACCTCCGGCTTTCGGCGGAAATCAATCTTGACCACAACCTGATTGGCGAAAGCCCCAGGATGAAGGAAGTCTATCAATTCCTCGCACGAGTGGCGCCCACGGATTCCAACGTGCTGTTGCAAGGCGAGAGCGGAACGGGAAAGGAACTGGCGGCCCTGGCCATCCACCGCAATAGTCCGCGTTCCAGCAAGCCCTTCGTCGCCATCAACTGCGCCGCCATTCCCGAGGGCCTGTTGGAGAGCGAACTATTCGGCCACGAGAAAGGCGCGTTCACTGGAGCCGTCGCGCAAAAGAAGGGCCGCCTCGAAATGGCGAACGGCGGGGTAGTGTTCCTGGATGAGATCGGCGAACTTGCCCCTGCCCTGCAAGGCAAACTGCTGCGAGTGTTACAGGAACGTCAGTTCGACCGCGTGGGCGGTGTGCGGCCGATTCCGGTGGATATACGTCTGATCGCCGCCACTAACCAGGACCTCGCACAAGCGGTGAAGAATGGAACCTTCCGCAAAGACCTGTATTATCGGTTGAATGTTCTCTCGCTGGTCATGCCTTCGCTCCGCGAGCGTCGCGAAGACATACCGATCCTGGCCGACTACTTTGTCAGTAAATACGTAAAGAAGTTCAATACCAAAACCAGGAGAATTTCTCCCGAGGCCATGGGGCGCCTGATGAACTATGACTGGCCGGGGAATGTGCGCGAACTTGAGAATGCCGTCGAGAGCGCGCTGGTGCTGAGCGTGTCTGACGTCATTCAACCGGAGGATTTGCCGGAGTCCCTCTTGGAGAAAGCGATTGCCTCGACTTGCGAAGGAGCAAAGTATCACAACCAAGTCAGAGAACTAAAAAAGCAGCTCATCCTCGATGCGTTGCAGGAGACCGACCTTAACTACACAGAGGCGGCGCAACTTCTCGGCGTGCATGTCAATTACCTTCATCGCTTGATTCGTAATCTCGATCTCAAAGACGCGATCCACTCCTCGCCAAGCCCGCGCCCTGCACCGGAACAATCGCAACGCAGAGGTTCACGGCACTTGGAGACTTAGCAAAGTCGCCGGATTCAAGTAAGTCCCCTCCCAGCGCACGGCCACGTGCAGATGCGGTCCGGTGGCGCGCCCGGTTCCACCGCTCAGACCGATTTTCTGCCCGCTCGCGATGTGTTCGCCTTCTTTAACCTCGATCTTCGAAAGATGCATATAGAGAGTAAGCAAACCCTGACCATGGTCGAGCACTACGCAATTGCCTTCAAAGTACAGCGGTTGTGCCAGTAGAACCGTTCCGCTATTCAGCGCCGCGACCGGCGTGCCTTCCGGAACGGCATAGTCAAGCCCCTGGTGCACGCTCTGTGTCTTGC
Organism: uncultured Acidobacteriota bacterium; assembly: GCA_963762385.1. Lineage (GTDB taxonomy): Bacteria > Acidobacteriota > Terriglobia > Terriglobales > Acidobacteriaceae > JABDBE01. The sequence continues at coordinate 1,495,326 of CAVXKN010000006.1, forward strand.
CATTGAACGTCCGCGAGGTTCCAAACACATCCGAGATTTCGGCTTTCACCGGGGGGTGAAAACTACCAGACCACTCGCGCTCAGGAGTTACGCGTGCAAACGCGTGTTCCTTGATCCCTTTATCCTGATTGATCTTCTGAAGTTGATCCGCGTTGGGTTCCGTATATTGCTTGGGCACGTTGGCTGCAATGCTGTGATACTTTCCTTTACCCACGACAATTGGTTTTTGAAATGAGAGATCGTTTCCGCTCGCAGTCACTCCTCTTAACTCCAGCGGATAATTCCCCGGTCGCGTTTCCAGGCTCGCGCCCGCGATTCCGTACCAGACTTTGCCTTGTGGATCGGGTGAAAAAAAGACTTCGTGTTTGAGCCATGTGCCGGAAAGCGATTCCAATGGTGCTGGCGAACTCACTCGAAACACCACCGGCGATCCATTGACCAGCTTTATCGGCTGCCAGCGTACCGACCAGGAATCCGCTCCCTTGTCCTTCGCTGTGGTAGCAGGAGCCTCAATGGCGCATACAAAAGTGCTGAGCAGAAAACCTGCCAGTAGAATGGCAACGCTCCTGCGCCAGACGACCGCGAATATCAAGGACGAACGCACTCCAAAATCAGCCTAGCACTGATGTTCGCATGTGCGGGCTGGAATCCCGTGGATCGTACCTCGTTTCTCACCCGGAACCCATCAACTGCATCGTAAGCCATTGAAGCGTAAGCAGAACACGATGGTAATCACCCAGAATGGTTTTGGCCGGACATTTGCCTCACCCTAAGTGAGAATCTTCTAATGTCCCAGAGCTTGCCCCGTCAGCTTGGCGCACAAGTGTTTATCGCGGCCATCGCGCTTGCGGCGCTGGGATGTTTCTGCATCGCGCTCACCCACTGGCAGTCGACAGATCCTGTTAAATTCCTCTGCTACCTGGCAGTCACAATTCTAGCTTCATCTCTCAAGATCAAGCTGCCCGGCATCAACGGAACCATGTCGGTGAACTTTCTGTTCATTCTCCTGGGCGTTCTGGAATTGAGCTTTGGCGAAACCCTGGTGATTGGGTTTGCCGCGGTTCTGGTTCAGTCTTATTGGAAGTCCTCCAACCTCAAGCCGATTCACGTCGTCTTCAATCTTTCTCAGTTGCCGGTTGGGACGGCCGCGGCGTATGTCGCCTACCAATTCGTCACCACCCACGGACTACGCCGAAGCGACCCTCTGGCATTGCTTCTGGTGGCAATCACTTATTTCGCTTTCAATACCTTTGCCATGGCGATCATTATCCGACTGACGGAGGGCAAGCCGGTTTTGAAAGTATGGTCGGAGTGCTATTTCTGGTCGTTCCCCTACTACCTCGTAGGCGCGGCAATTGCCGGCCTGGTGAGCTTTTTGAATCGGCACATCGGATGGCAGTCTTCGCTCCTGGTCCTGCCTCCCGTGTATCTCATGTACCGGTCGTATCGGCTTTACCTCAGCAAGCTCGAAGATGAAACCCGCCATGCCGAGCAAGTATCAAATCTTCACTTGCGAACCATTGAAGCTCTGGCGCTCGCGATCGAGGCCAAGGATCACACCACGCATGATCATCTGCAGCGGGTTCGCATTTATGCCATGGAGCTGGCCAAAGATCTTGGCTTGACCGCGGACGAAACCGAGGCCTTGCAGGCTGCGTCTGTCCTGCATGACATCGGTAAGCTTGCCGTGCCGGAGCACATTATTTCCAAGCCGGGCAAACTCACACCGGAAGAGTTCGAGAAGATGAAGATTCACCCGATCATCGGGGCCGAGATTCTGGAACAAGTCGAATTTCCTTATCCGGTCGTGCCCATCGTCAGCGCCCATCACGAGAAGTGGGATGGCAGCGGCTATCCCAACGGACTGAAAGGCGAGGCCATACCGACCGGAGCACGAATTCTCGCAGCTGTCGATTGCCTCGACGCGCTGGCTTCCGATCGGCAGTACCGTCGCGCCTTGCCCCTGGACGAAGCCATGGCGCGGGTGGTCGAGGAAGCCGGCAAAAGTTTCGATCCGCGCGTGGTCGAAGTTTTGCAGCGGCGGTATGTTGAACTCGAGAAGCTTGCGCGTTCGCAGCCCACGAAAACTCCAACCAAGTTATCGACCGACGTGAAGGTCGAGCGCGGATCCGCCCCGGCTGCGGGTTTCGCAGAAGCCGAAGCGCTTCCAGCGCAGCCCCCGGACCAACGCCGCGACTATCTTTCTTTCATCGCTGCCGCGCGCCAAGAGGCGCAAATGCTCTTCGAGCTGAGTCACGACCTGGGCAATTCGCTAAGCGTGGACGACACGCTCTCCATGCTCTCAGTGCGGCTGAAGCGCCTGGTGCCGTACGACTCCATGGCGGTGTATCTCAAACAGGACAATCTGCTGACTCCCGAGTACGTGAGCGGCGATAACTTTCGTTTGTTCTCGTCTTTAAGAATTCCGCTCGGCGAAGGCTTGTCAGGATGGGTTGCGCAAAACAGCAAGCCGATTCTCAATGGCAATCCATCAGTTGAGCCCGGATACCTCAACGATCCCACTAAGTACAGCACGCTGCGCTCGGCGCTGGCCGTGCCGCTTGAGGGAGTCTCGGGCGTGGTTGCGGTGCTGGCGCTCTATCGCACGCACCAGGACGCATTCACCAAGGACCATCTGCGAATCCTGCTGGCAATCAGTTCTAAACTCGGCTTTACCATCGAAAACGCGCTCAAATATCGCCTGGCCGAGGATTCGGCAACCACCGACTATCTCACCGGGCTTCCCAACGCGCGCTCGCTCTTCCTGCACCTCGATCGTGAGATTGCCCGATGCAAGCGCTCGAAGCTGCGCGCTGGCCGTGTTCGTCTCCGATCTCGACGGATTCAAACAAGTGAACGACCGCTTTGGCCACTTCCAAGGAAACAAACTGCTGCAAATGTTTGCCGAAGCTTTGAAAGACTCGTGCCGCGAATACGATTACGCGGCGCGCATGGGCGGCGACGAATTCATCGTCATCGCGCCCGGGCTCGATCAGGATGCTGCCGCGGAAATGGCGCATCGCTTCGAAGCCATCGTTGCGGAAGTCGGCAAAGCGGTTTGCGGTGAAGGTCTGGTGTCGGTGAGCATCGGTCAGGCATTCTACCCTGCGGATGGCAGCAACGCCGAACACCTCCTTGCGGAAGCCGATCGCCGCATGTATGCGGTCAAGAATTCCCACTACGCAAAGACCGCCAGCCGCGATACCAGAGCCCGGTCGGCAAGCGCGACCAGCTAGAGTGTTGGAAAAACGAAGCGTTGCGGGCCAGTTCCTGATTCTGCATAGGTTCTGGTGCGGTACATCAGGCCTTTTCAATCGCCGCCGTCAGAGGTGACTGACGTAACCAGGCGTTATCGGCGGGACAGATTGTCGCAAGGCCAAAACTGCAACGGGACAAACCGTCCCATCGAACGCACGAGATGCTATCTAACAGATTGATTCCGCATCGCTTATTGCTGTCCCATTTCGGCACTCAGCCTGCAATTCCAGTGCTGCGGTCTCCCCCGGCGATCAGATGGAACCTGTGCGCCCGCTGGGAGGATTCGGCTCGATGAAGAAGTTCCTGGTCATTTGTTTACTGGCAACCGTCACCCTGGCATATGCCGACAATTCCAAGTTGTCTCCTGATCTGCAAGCGTCGAAGGCGTCTCATGCGGTGGTGATTGTGCAGTACAACCAGCAACCTGGTCTGCTTGATCTCGGAAACATCACCAATTTGCTGGGCACCATCTTGAGTGATTTGCCGCTAGTGAATGGGATCGTCGCCGACTTGCCGCTGGCCAACATTCTTGCCCTGTCGAACCAGGCCAATGTCAAGTACATCAGCCTGAACCGTTTGCTGAGTCCCACGCTGAGCAATGCCGCGCCCGCGATCAATGCGTTTGCCGCGTGGCAATCCGGCTATACCGGCGCAGGCGTCGGAGTCGCGCTGATTGACAGTGGCGTCGTCAATCATCCCGATCTGCAGGGCGGCTTTCTTGGCATGTCGAGAGTGGTTTACAGCCAGAGCTTTGTTTCCGGTGCCGGGAGCGCGACGGATCAGTATGGTCATGGCACGCACATCGCCGGCCTGATTGCGGGAGACGGCGCCAGCTCCACAGGCTCGAAATATTCGCGCACTTTTGAAGGCATCGCGCCGGGGGCAAACCTGATCAACCTGCGCGTGCTCGATCAGAATGGCGAAGGAACGGACAGCGCGGTCATCGCCGCGATTGCGCAGGCCATCGCGCTAAAAGGACTGTTCAACATCCGCGTGATGAATCTTTCGCTGGGCCGGCCGATTTACGAAAGCTACAAGCTTGACCCGGTTTGCCAGGCCGTGGAAGCAGCATGGAAGAGCGGCATCGTCGTCGTGGTTGCCGCGGGAAATGACGGCCGCTATCAGCCCACCAATGGCTATTGGACCATCAACTCGCCGGGCAACGATCCCTATGTGATCACCGTGGGCGCAACCAACACGCTGGGCACGCCCACCCGCAATGACGATAAAATGGCGAGCTATAGTTCCAAAGGGCCAACCGTCATCGACGACATTGTGAAGCCCGACCTGGTGGCGCCGGGCAACCTGCTGGTATCGCTCGCAGCGCCGGGCAGCACGCTGTACACCGAATATCCGGGCAATCAAGTGCCCTACAGCTATTATGTGAACGGCGGATCGAGCGCCTCCTCGACTTCTTATTTCACGCTCAGCGGAACCAGCATGGCCACCGGCGTAGTCAGCGGCGTGGTCGCGGATCTGTTGCAGAAGAGTCCTCAACTCACGCCCGATCAGGTGAAAGCGCGGCTGATGGTAACCGCGTGGAAATCCCTGCCCACGTTCAGCAGCGTTTACGATCCGACCACGGGAATCACGTACACCGATCAGGACGATGTGTTCACCGTCGGCGCGGGATACGTGGATGTTGAAGCGGCGCTGAACAGCACCGACGTGGCCAACGGGACCGCCATGTCTCCGACCGCAGAGTACGATCCCAGCACGGGCAACGTGTACATGAGCTCGAATCCCTCCGCAGTATGGAATGAGTCGGCCATGTGGGGAAGCACGGCGGTCTGGGGATCGTCGCAATTCGTCGGCGCGAACTCAGCCATGTGGGGCAGCAGTGCCATGTGGGGATCGTCGGCTATGTGGGGGAGTAGCGCCATGTGGGGATCGTCGGCCATGTGGGGTTCCTCGGCGATGTGGGGCAGTAGCGCCATGTGGGGCAGCAGCGTCTCCAGCGGCGACCAAAACTAAATTAAGCAGTTCATTCCCACCTTCTAACGACGTCATCCTGAGCCCCGCGTTTTCCAGCGGGGCGAAGGATCTCGCGCGGGAGTGTCACGAGCCTAGCCAAGGTCGCAGGTTGCGTTCGCCCCATTCCAGCGTAGAATGTCGGCAACCGCCCTGACCCGATTGTCGCAACCTCATCGTGGGCGAACCCAATAGACGAGGCAATGACGACCATGACCCCGAAAACCAAACTGATTCTCGGAATACTCACTGCTTTGGCAATGTTTGTCCTCTCCTTTGCCATCCCCCGCGGAGGCGCATTGCAGGAAGCCCAAGCCGCCCAGTTTCCCATGACAGTGGGGGTGTGGGCCATCTTCGTCTTGCTCTTCGTAAAACTGAAATAGCCATCCGAATTGTCATCCTGAGGCAGGGGAGTCCTCGGCATTGCCGAGGACTCCACACGAAGGATCTCTGCAATTGCCCTCCCAGTCGTAAAATCGATGCCGAGTTCGTTATGAAAATCACACGCCGCGGATTCGTCCAGCTGTCTCTCGGTGCCTGGGCTCTCGGTTCCGGCGCCCCACGAATGCTGGGGCAGGGCGTAGCCTCGCGCGGCGTGAAAGCACAGGCCAAACCGGCGCCGTCGGGGCGTCCCTTTGACGCGCATTTTACCGATGTGGCGCAGCAAGCTGGCTTGGTTGCGCCGGTAATTTACGGAACGGCTGACCGCAAGGATTACATCCTCGAAGCCACCGGCTGCGGATGCGCCTTCCTCGACTACGACAACGATGGTTGGATGGATATTTTCATCCTCAGCGGCACACGCATGAACGAAACTCCCGCGGGCGCGACCAACCGCCTGTACAAGAACAATCGCGACGGCACCTTCACCGACGTGACCGAGAAGGCCGGATTGCACGATGTGGGCTGGGCTTCCGCGGTATGCGTGGGAGATTACAACAACGACGGTTTCGAGGATCTGTTCTGCACCTACTTCGGCCAGAACAAACTTTATCGAAATAACGGTGACGGCACTTTTACTGACGTAACCAAGCAGGCCGGACTATTAAGCGATATGCCGCGATGGGGAGCAGGCTGCACTTTTCTCGATTACAACCGCGACGGCGAGCTTGATCTATTTGTCTCGAACTATGTGCAGTTCGATTTGAATCATGTGCCCAAGCCGGGTTCGAACAGCAATTGCGATTGGAAAGGCGTCGCCGTGGAGTGTGGGCCGCGCGGCCTGCCGATGGGTTTCCATTCTTTGTACCGGAATAACGGCGATGGAACGTTCGCCGACGTCAGCCGGCAAGCCGGCATCTCGGGCCTGCGCGACAGTTATGGCATGACGGTCGTCTCCGCCGATTTCAACGAAGATGGTTGGCCCGACATTTTTGTCGCCTGCGATTCAACGCCGAGCCTTCTGTTAATGAACAACCACGATGGAACATTCCGCGAAGAGGGCGTTCTGCGCGGAGTCGCGCTCAGCGAAGATGGCATGGAGCAGGCGGGCATGGGAGTTGGCGTGGGCGACTACGATCTCGATGGTCATCTTGATCTGTTCAAGACTCATTTCGCCGACGACACTAACGGCCTTTATCACAATGACGGCACGGGAAATTTCGAGGACGTTACCCGCGCCGCCCGCATCGCAGTCGAGACCCGTTACTTATGTTGGGGAGCAGGCATCGTGGACCTCGATAACGATGGATATCCCGACATCTTCATGGTCACAGGAAATGTTTACCCGCAGGTGGAGCGAACCCTGCCACAGTATACGAGCAAAACTCCGCGCGTACTGTTTCGCAATCTCGGCAACGGCACCTTCGAAGAGTTGGGCGAAGAAGCCGGCCCCGGAGTCGCAGCGCCGCATTGCAGCCGCGGTTGCGCCTTCGGCGACTTCGACAACGATGGAGACCTCGACATATTGATTGTCAATTTGAATGAACCGCCTTCGTTGCTGCGAAACGATCTGCGCGGCACGCACCACTGGCTGAAACTCAAACTGGTGGGAACAAAATCGAATCGCAGCGCGATCGGAGCGCGGGTGTTAATGCGTTACGGACAAAAGATGCAAGTGCAGGAGGTGCTCAGCCAGTCGAGCTTCTATTCCTCCAACGACTCGCGCTTGCATTTTGGTTTAGGCGCTGAAAGAAGCGCGGACATCGAAGTTCGCTGGCCGAGCGGCCTGCAGGAAAAATTCAAAGCGGTCGAGGCCGATCAGATGATCGTCATCAAAGAAGGATCTGGAATCCTTCCCGGCAAAGGGTGGTCCACGCACGAGCTTTGACAAAACTTACCTGGTCGAAAACTTGTACACCGTGGTTGATTCGAAGTGCTGTCCCGGCTTGAGTTCTGTCGTCGGAAAATTCGGATGATTCGGGGAATCGGGAAAGTGCTGGGTTTCGAGGCAGAATGCGAAGCGGCGATTGTAAACCTTGCCATCCTTGCCATGAATGCCATCCAGAAAATTCCCGGTATAGAGCTGGATACCTGGCTCCGTGGTCAACACCTCGAGCACCCGCCCGGAATGCGGGTCATAGGCTTGTGCCGCTAGAAACAGCGATCCCGGCTTTTCGTTGTTCAGCACCCAGTTGTGATCGTAGCCTTTTCCCATTTTCAATTGCTGGTCATCCTGATCGATGCGTGCGCCGATCGCGGTCACGCGTGTAAAGTCGAACGGAGTTCCTTTGACACTTCGCAATTCGCCCGTAGGGATCGAGGTCGCGTCAATTGGAGTAAAGCGATCCGCCCGGATCATCATCTGCTGCTGCAAAACGTCTCCATTGCCTTGACCGGCGAGGTTAAAGTAAGCGTGATTGGTCAGGTTGAGCACGGTGTCTTTGTCTGTCGTTGCACTGTAATCGATCTTGAGTTCATTCTTGTCGGTGAGCGTGTACACGACTTTGATCGGCAGGTTTCCCGGGAAGCCTTCTTCTCCATCCTTGCTCAAGTAGGTGAGTTCGAGCGCCTGTCCAGCACTGCTGGAGACATCTTTCGCGGTCCACACCCGTTTGTTGAAGCCGCCGTGCAGATGGTTATCGCCGTCGTTCTTGGCTAGCGTGTAAGTGACGCCGTCAAGCGTGAAGGCGGCGTGTGCGATTCGGTTCGCGTAACGTCCAACGGTCGCGCCGATGTAGGCTTTCCCGGACGCATAGCCGTCGAGGTTGTCGTAGCCCAATACGACGTCTTCGAGTTTGCCACTCCGGTCGGGGACTTTCAAAGAGACCATGGTGCCGCCGTAGTTGGTGATCCTCGCTTCCATGCCATTCTTGTTGGTCAGTACGTAGAGGTCTACTTGTTGCCCGTCTGCCGTTTTGCCAAATGATTGCTTTTGCATTTTCGATTTCGCCTCGGCTTGCAAACCAGATACAAAGATTGTTGCGCTAGAAAAAACCAGCATAATGATTATCATGTCGCGGCGTCTGAGCATTCGTCGTCTCCGTAGAAAAACTATAGCAACTGCGTCGGCCAGAGCTTACTTCGAGCTGGGCAGAGGTTCAATCTTGTCGATGACCACGGCATGCGAGCCGCCTCGCTCGAAAACTTTTCCCGTCGCTGTGACCTTCTGGCCAGCGAATGGCAGGAGTTTCGCGTTCTGACCAGACGCGGGCGTAGCGCCATCGATGGGCCAATAAATTGGCCCGTCTTCGGCCAGAATCACGAGGGGCGAACCCGCTTTCGCGCACGCGACCGCACATTGGGGGCTGAGAGGTTTCTTGAGGTCCTTGGTAAATGTGCACGCGGAGTCGATGACATAGCCCTTGATCGTGCCTGGCTGTCCGTTGCCAGTGGCCGCAAAGGCTACTGCAATCAGTCCAAGCAGGAGCGCCAACCGCGTGAAAGCTTTTCTAAGATGCATTACTTCTCTCCATTTTGAGATTCTTTCAGTTCCAGTCAGAAGAACCAATCAGTAGACCACCGATTACGCCGCCAGCCAAATCTCATCCCGACATTAAGACGGCTCGGGGGGAAATTCTTGCTCAGAAGCCGATACCTGGCGTTATCCCCTCGCTCTCCACGCACTGGTAGACCTTGCCCGCCGCGAGCTTTTTGTATTCTTCCGTTCTTCCGTTGGGCCACTGAATGACCACTCGTTCAATTTCGTCGCGCTTTCCCAGACCGAAAGTTACTGGCAGTTCGGACTGTGACAAATAACTCGATCCACTCTTGACCAGGCGGGATTGCATCGTGCCCTCGTGGTAGATCCGTACTGTCGCGCCGATTGCATCCCGGTTCGATTGCTTTCCGACCAGGTGAAAGCGAATACTGCGGTTCCCCGCGAGTTGATCGTTGCGATAGAGATAGGCTGGGCCGCTGTTGGTGGTCATGAGAATGTCGAGATCGCCGTCGCGATCGAAGTCGGCGCAGGCCAGGCCGCGTCCGACTTTGGGCTGACGGAATGCTTCGCCCACTTCCGAAGTTACATCGCGGAAGGTTCGCTTTCCCGTGTTCAGAAAAAGCTGCGGCGCCTGAGCGTACCCGACGTTGCCGCGGATGTTGCGCACCGTGTCGTCGATGTGTCCGTTGGCGGCAATCAGATCCAGCAGGCCGTCGAGGTTGGCATCGAGGAACATGCAACCGAAGCCCAGCGTGGTTTTTGAAGGCAGTCCAACGCCAGCCTGGGTCGCGATATCTTCGTAGGTGCCATTGCCCAGGGCTCGATACAGCCCGATCATTTCGTTGTCAAAATTCGTGATGGCTACGCCCGTTGCTCCGGAGTTGTCGAAATCGGCGGCGTCGACGCCCATTCCGGCGCGCGCCTTGCCGTCGGCACTGAAAGCAATTCCCGCTTCCACTGCGACATCTTTAAAGGTGCCATTGTGCGCGTTGCGGTAAAGCTTGTTGGGCTGGGTGTCGTTAGCCACGAGCAGATCGGGCCAGCCGTCCTGGTCGTAGTCGAGCATGGCCACGCCCAGCGACTTCGAACTGCTATCGAAAATGCCGCTGGTCGCGGTAACATCCTCGAAAGTTCCGTCGCCACGATTGTGGAAGAGCCAGCAGGTTTCGCCCCGGTAAGCCTCGGGTGTGCAGTAGGACTTATGCTTTCCATCCAGGCTGCAGAACACATCGTGCTCGGGCGACCACTTCACGTAATTGCAGACGAACAAGTCGAGCCGACCGTCGCGATCAAAATCAAACCACAGCGCGGAGGTGCTCATCGCTTGGCGATGGCCGAGGCCGCTGGAATTGGTCACGTCCACGAACGTTCCCTTCCCGCTGTTCTTGAAAAGCCTATTCTGTCCAACGCAAGTAATCAGGATGTCGGGAAAACCATCGTTGTTGTAATCGCCCACGGCGACGCCCATTCCGTACATCTCTATGTCGAGGCCGGCCTCGTGGGTTACGTCAGTAAAAGTGCCATCGCGATTGTTGCGGTACAGCCGGAGCGTGGACGTTTGCCGTTTATGGCCGGGCCAGTCCATGCCATTAATCAGGAGAATGTCCTGCCAGCCGTCGCCATCGTAGTCGAGAAAGGCACAGCCGGAGCCGAGGGTCTCGGGAAGAAGTTTGCCTCCGTAGGCACCGCTGTTGTGGTGAAATTGAATGCCGGCCGGAGTCGTAACGTCGACGAACCGGAATCCCGGACCCGATGCTTCCGGCGAGGACCCGGCGAACAATTCCAGCGGCAGGACTGAAGCTGAAGCAGCCCCAGCGAGCCCACGCAAAAAAGATCTGCGGTTCACCGAATGTTCACCAACCCGCTGCGAATGGCGTAGACGACGAGTTCAGCAGTCTTATGGATTCCGAGGGCATCCATGATATTGGCGCGGTGAACCGCCACGGTGTTGGCGCTCAGGTCGAGATCGGTCGCAATCTCCTTGTTCGACTTGCCGGCGACGATCAGTCTCAGCACCTCGAGTTCACGCACTGTGAGTCCGGATTTCCCCTCACCCTTCAAAGTCGTGGCGCGAGAAAGTTGCGGATCGAGTACGATCTCGCCTGCCACGACTCGACGGATGGCGGTCACCAACTCCATATCCACCGCGCTCTTCAGAATGTATCCACGAGCGCCAGCATCCAGCGCCTGATGGACCCAGGTATCTTCGGAATGCATGCTCAACATCAAGATGGCGGTTCCCGGACATTTATGGAGAATGCGCCGGGTTGCGTCCAATCCGCTCATGCCCGGAAGGGCGCAGTCCATGACGATCAGTTGCGGGCGCAGTTGCTCTGCCAGCTTGACAGCCTCGGCGCCGTCGCTGGCTTCTCCCACCACCACAATGTCCCGCGCGTCCTCGAGGATGCGCCGAAAGCCGCGGCGCACCAGGCTGTGGTCATCGACCAGAAGGACGGAAATTTTATTGGGCATGCAGCTCCGTTTTCTCGATTGGAACTCTTAGACGAACCAACGTTCCACCCTGCGCCGGCTTGAGAAATTCGATGCTCGCACTCAATAGCCCCGCGCGCTCGCGCATGGCGACCAGTCCAATGCCTGACCTTGTGGACTGCTCCACAAAACCTGCGCCGTGATCTTCAACCTCAAGCTCCAACCTCTCCGGCAGAAAACGAAGGCGAACCCACGCCACGCGGCTTCCGGAATGGCGGGCCAGGTTGTTCAAAGCCTCCTGCAGGATGCGGTAAATATGAACGCCCACGTTGCCATTCACCGGAAAAGGCGTTCCCGATTTCTCGTAGGATATGTTAATCCCAGTTTGCCTTTCCACCGTCGGAATGTACCAGTCAATCGTACTCTCTAGACCGGCTTCATCGAGCATGACCGGGTGCAGCGCCTGCGAGAGGCTGCGGACTTTGTCGAGCGTGGACTGCGCGATCTCGGAGACTTCTCGTAACTCGGTGCGAAGAGGCGAGCCTTCGGGCACGTGATTTCGTGCCCGGCTCAGCATGGAACCAATCGCAGTCAGGATCTGTCCGAATTCATCGTGAAGCTCGCGCGAGATATGCAGTAAAGTGGACTCCTGCGTGGAGATCAGTTTCTGTGCCAGTTCGCTGCGCTGCTCGGAGAGCGCGGCAAGCTGGGCGAAAAGCCGGCGATTGGATTGGATGAGGTACAAGCTGGTCAGCAGAATTGCGCCGAGGATCGCCGCAAAAAATATGTACACCTGTCTCTGCACACGATCGTAAATCTGCCCGATACGCAGCGCGACCTGTTCCTCGCTTTCATTGTTTTGTACGAGCAGCCGAGCGACTGCCGTGCTCAACGCAGCCTGTCGTGCTTGTAACGAAACACGGATCTGAGTTCGCGCCTCACTTTCTTTGCCGTCGCGAGCCAGCGCGAAGGTGCGGTTGACGGCATCCCAGAATTGCGCCATCGAGTTGCTAAGAAATTCTCTTTGCTCAGGAGTGCGCTTAGCTACGGCGACTTGCTCTTCGAGCTTGAGCGCATCGTTCAAGTCGGCGCGGATGCGTTCAAACTGCGTCGACCACGCCGTGAGTGGATACGGTTCGTCATTGTCGAGCATGTCGCGCATGGCCAGCGCCAGCGAATTCAAATCGTTCTGGATGCGCAGCAGTTGAAGCGAGTCTTTGCGGTTGCGGGCGGCCAGACCATTCTGCAGTTCGCGAAGCCCAGAAATCTGCACTGTGGTGTACCACGAATAAGCCACCACTGCGGCGAGAGTAATGATGAGGCCCAGGAACAAACCCGGGGTTGGAGACCGGCCAGACGCGAGCGGGCGAAGCACGCTCCGAGGATATAACGCGGGTAGGCTAAGTTCCAACGCTGCGGAATTACAACTTGAGGTCGCGATTTGCGACCTCAAGATCAGGGATCACGAAAAACATTGCCGCTACTACTTTCACATTATTGACCGGCCCCATGCAGTCCCTATAATCGCGTAACTCTAGTGGGCTCAGGCCAACTTCAGATGAGGTGAGGAACGATTGGCTGCAAACCACGGATCGGTGAGAAGAAGACTGCTCGCATCATTGAGCGTAATCGCGCTGCTGTGGGTCTTCGCCTGCGGCGCGCTGTTCGCAGTCATGCGCCAATCGCCCGAGACCTTCGCCCGAGTCATGGCCAGAATACCGGGTCCAGTCGCATTTCTTGTGCTTCCATTTGAAACCCTGTGGATGCGGGCTCGCGCCGGCAAGCTGCAAGTTGGAGATCCTGCTCCAGACTTTACCCTGACGAAGTTGGACAAGAGCGCACAGGTACAGTTATCGGCGCTTACGGCCAAGGGCCAGCCGGTCGTGCTCATCTTTGGAAGCTACACTTGACCTCCCTTCCGGCGGGAGGTTCCTGCCCTCAACAAGCTCTACCAGCAGTATGGAAGTCAAGTCGCGTTCCTCGTGGTCTACATCACCGAGGCGCATCCCAGCGATGTCTGGCAGATGCAGAGCAACATAAAAGAGCAGGTTGTTTTCGCGAGTCCGAGGAGCGAAGAGGAACGCGCTTCCGTCGCCGGAGCCTGCGTGCGCAAGCTGGGAATCGACATTCCCGCGGTGCTCGACGAATTCGGTAACTCCACCGAGCAAGCGTACACGGCGTGGCCCGATCGCCTCTACTTGATTGACGCAACCGGTCGCGTGGCGTACAAGAGCAAGCCCGGCCCCTTCGGCTTCGACGCCGAACAGTTGAAGAATGCTGTGAGTCGGGTTGTGCAAGTCCACTGACAGTTTGGCACTCCCAATGGCTCTATCGCGCATCGGCAGGTTCCCAACCGTGGCGCATCCAGCACACCTTGGCAATCTGCGATAAACTTCTTGGCGCGGACAGTCAGCGACTTGTATCACGAGTCAAGCCGAGTTAATTCACTATTCGGAGTCCACACTTTCCGTTCTTGAAAGCCAGGAGATCATCGATGAATATTCGTAGATTTGTGATCGTAGTCGTTCTCTGTTCCGTGCTGGACAGCATCGGTGTCAATGCGCAAAGCACGCCTGCGTCAGAGAGCGTGCCCAAACTGGAGCACTTCGACATCAGCCGGGTCGATAAGTCGCTCGATCCCTGCCAGGACTTTTATGCATATGCGTGCAGCAAGTGGAACGCGGCTAACCCCATCCCCGCGGATCAAGTGGCATGGGGAACGGGCAGCGGCCTGCAATATTGGAATGAGAATATCTTGCGCGAAGCTCTGCAAAAAGCGGCCGCGCAGACCAGCAATCGCACGGACTACGAGCAGAAGATTGGCGATTATTGGGCGGCCTGCATGGACGAATCAGGAATCGAAGCGGCTGGAACTCGCGATTTGAAAGTGGGATTGGAACGAATCGATGGGATGAAAGACAAGTCTCAGCTTGCTGACCAGGTGGCACACGTTCACATGGCCTTTCCGGGAGCATGGGACGGCGACGATAACCAGACTCGAGCGGCGCTCCTGGGTTTCGGCCAACAACAGGATTATGACGACGCAGCCAAAGTGGTCGCCTCAGTCGATCAAGGTGGATTGGGATTGCCGAACCGTGATTTCTATATCAAGGACGACACGAAATCAAAGGAAATCCGCAGTCTGTACGAAACCCACATCAGCAAGATGCTTGCGCTTTCGGGAGAAAACTCACAACAAGCCGCAGCCGACGCGAAGACGATCATAGCGATAGAAACTTCCATGGCGAAGGCACAGATGGACAATGTGGCGCGGCGTGATCCGAAGAACCTGAACAACAAGATGAGTTTCGAACAGGTGCAGGCGCTGACCCCTTCGTTCGATTGGAAGGTCTATTTGGCGGTCGTCAAAGCTCCGCCGTCCTCGCCTCACTACCTGGTGAGTTCGCCCGAGTTCTTTCGCGCCCTCGAACCACTGATTCAACAACATTCGGTGGATGATTGGAAAGTGTATTTACGCTGGCACCTGATCCACGGGTCGGCGCCTTATTTGGGTAAGGCTTTTGTCGACGAAAATTGGAGTTTCTATTCCCACACTTTGCTGGGAGCGAAACAACAACTGCCGCGGTGGCGCCGGTGTGTGCGGGCTTCCGACCGCGATCTCGGAATGGCTCTGGGACAGGCGTATGTGGCCGCAGCTTTTCCGCCGGAGAGCAAACAGCGCACAGTTGCCATGGTGCACGACATCGAACATGCGCTCGACCAGGACATCACCGATATCGACTGGATGCAGCCGGTCACCAAGGAACAGGCGAAGATCAAGCTTCACGCTGTCGAAGACAAGATTGGGTATCCCGATCACTGGCGCGATTACTCCTCGGTAAAAATCACGCGCAACAGCTACCTCGACAATGTTCACGAAGCGACGGCCTTCGAATTTCATCGCCAGCTCGGCAAGATTGGCAAGCCGGTCGACCGCGAAGAGTGGGGCATGACGCCGCCCACCATTAATGCCTACTACAGTTCTCAACTGAATACTATCAACTTCCCTGCTGGCATCCTGCAGCCGCCATTTTTCGACAGCAATTTGGAAGATTCGGTGAACTACGGCGCGATCGGCACAATAATCGGCCACGAAATCACGCACGGCTTTGACGATGAAGGCCGTAAGTTCGACGCCCAAGGAAATCTTCGCGACTGGTGGACGCCAGCAGACGCGAAAGCCTATGAACAGCGCGGCCAGTGCATTGCCGAGGAGTATACGCAGGAAATACCGGAGGCTGGTGTTAAATCGAACGGCCATTTGACCCAGGGCGAGGACACTGCCGACAACGGAGGCCTGCGATTGGCCATGATGGCGCTGACGAGCAAGTTTCAGGCGGAGGACAAGTCCATCGACACCAAAGAAACTGATGGCTGGACGCCGCGGCAAAAATTCTTCTTGTCCTACGCCAACTCCCGCTGTACGGAGTATCGCCCTGAACTCATGCGGACTATCGTGCTGACCAATCCGCACTCGATTCCGAAATACCGCGTCAACAATGTTGTCTCCAATATGCCCGAATTTCAGGAAGCGTTTTCCTGCAAGAAAGGCTCGCCCATGGTGCGAGCCAATCAGTGCAGAGTTTGGTGAGCCTTCTAGCGCACACTCGACAGGCAGAATCGACCGGCGTTACTGCGGCGTAGCCGGAACGTAGACTTTATCCGCGCTCACAAGCTCCCCATTCGGCACCTCGGTCTGAAGTTTGATTCGTTCCATGCCCGCCTTTTTTTGCGGCTTGGCGATAAAGGTCAGCAAGTACTGATTATTCAGCTTGCGGGTTACGTCCGCGAGATACGGAGTGAACGAAACCGGCGGAGCAGAGCCGATTAAGTAATAACTTTCGGCGCCAGTCTCGTCGGCAAGCTGCGAAAGATAATTCTGGCCCCAGTAGGTGCGCCAATAACTGTGGCCGTAGTGCCCTTCACCAGGCGTATAAATCGTATAAACAATGACCCCGGCGCGCTGCGCCTGTTCGATCACCGTATCTACATATGCGTTATCCGGGCCGCTGCCCCAGTACCGGTCGATGCCGTCGCTAATCATGATGACCTCGCGCCGTTCGGGGTTTCCAGGCCAACGTTTGATCAAGTCACCGAGAGAAAAATACGGACTCGCGTTGGCTCCCGGGCTTCCCAGCGGGAGGCGCAACGCTTTCGCCGCTAGCATGTGATCGCTGGTGAGATTCTGCAGGACCTGCGCAATCCCATTCTGCATATACGCAATCCCGATCTTCGTCGACGCCGGCTGCGCAATCATGAACTGACGGATATCTTCCAGTTGTGATCCCAGGCTCACGTTCGACGAATCGTCAAGCAGAATGAACAGTTCGAGTCCCGCGTGGTCTCCCTGCAGCGGCTGCCAATCGGTAACCTTGTCCCGGTCGCGACCTTGATACACCATCACGTCCTCGCGAGTGATGGTGGGAACGTTGGAACCGTGACGAGCTTCGACCGTCGCCACCAGGTTCACTGACGGCCCCGCGGGCGCTGAGCTTTCCTGGGCGCCGGTCAGTTGCGCACTCGCTAAGGCGGTGGCAATGACGACGGGTATCGCAAGCAGCAGGAAATGTTTTTTCATAAACTCTCCTTTCGAACGGAAGTCCGTCCTGGATGCCTACTAAAACTACCTATTTATAGGATGCCTGCGCCAGGCCCGACGAGTGCACAATTCTCGTCAAAGGTCGCAGACCTTGCACTTTTACCCTGCCGCCGACGATACTGGGATTACACAAACTATGAAGACGAACCTCTCTTTTGCCAATCCTGCAGAAGTCGAAACCGAATGCCTGGCCGTGGTGGTTCTCGATCACGGCTCAAAAGACAAACCCGAAGTTGCGGTCCAGGCCAGCAACGGCGCCGTGAAGAACGTCGCAGCCGATGTATTGGCCAGCGGCGAGGTTACCGGCAAGACGTTTGAGACCACACTACTGCACCATCCGGCGAACCTAAAAGCAAAACGCCTGCTGTTGCTGGGTGGCGGCAAGGCCAAGAATTTTACTGCTTCCGAATTGCGCAGGCTGGCTGGCGTGGCAGTCCGATACCTAAAGCCGAAAGCAATTCGCAGCCTGGCCTTTCTGGCTCCCGAAAGCATAGAAGGCAGCGCAGCGGTGAAGGCCATTGTGGAAGGCGCTTTCGTCGGCAACTTCGATCCCGATACTTATAAGAGCGACCGCAAAGATCAGAAGATTGATTCCGTAACCGTGGTTGCGCGCGGAGATCAAGCCAAACTGCAGAAGGCGATCGAGGAAGGCCGCATCATTGGCGAGTCGCAGAATTTCACTCGCGACCTGGTGAATGAGCCCAGCAACCGCATGACGCCAACTATTCTGGCGGAGCGCGCCCGCAAAATGGCGCAAGAAGTCGGCTTGAAAGCCGAAGTGTACGGCCCCGACAAACTCAAAGAGTTGAAGATGGGCGCTTTCTGGGGTGTGGCGCAGGGGTCGGACGAACCTCCAGCGCTGATCGTTTTGCGTTACGAACCCGCAGATGCGCCCGCGACTCCGCTGCTCGGTCTGGTTGGGAAGGGCGTGACATTCGACACCGGTGGCATTTCCATTAAGCCCGCGGACGGCATGGAAAAGATGAAGTATGACATGGCCGGCGCCGCCGCCATGATTGGCACCATGCGAGCAATCGCCTTGCTCAAGCCGAAGGCCCGAGTTACCGCGATCATCTGTGCCACTGAGAATATGCCCTCAGGCAAGGCGCAGAAACCTGGCGACATACAAATTGCCATGTCGGGCAAGTCGATCGAGATCATCAATACTGACGCCGAAGGCCGCCTGGTGCTGGCCGACGGCCTCTGCTACGCGCGCCAGCTCGGTTGCACTCATTTGATCGATGCCGCCACGCTGACCGGCGCAGTCGTGGTCGCGCTCGGTTACGTAAACGCCGGGGTTTTTGCCAACGACGAAAAAATGTATGAACGCTTCAATCGCGCCACAGACGAGGCGGGCGAGAAGTTTTGGCGCCTTCCACTCGACGACGAGTA
Source organism: uncultured Acidobacteriota bacterium (assembly GCA_963762385.1). Taxonomy (GTDB): domain Bacteria; phylum Acidobacteriota; class Terriglobia; order Terriglobales; family Acidobacteriaceae; genus JABDBE01. The sequence goes on from CAVXKN010000006.1 coordinate 1,513,796, forward strand.
CAAAGACAATATCCGCTCGAACATTGCGGACATTGTGAATTCTGGTGGCCGCTGGGGCGGCGCTGTGAACGCGGCGATGTTCCTGAAGGAATTTGCCGAAGACACTCCGTGGCTACACCTCGACATCGCGGGCACCGCATGGATGGAAGAGAATAAGCCGTGGATTGCCAAAGGGCCGTCTGGCATTGCCGTACGCAGCCTGGTGGAGTTTGCCAGGGAGTTTAACAACTAGAAGCTATCTCAAGCGAGGATCTTTCTCACATTGCTGCCGGGACGGTGATTCCCATCACTGCCAAAGCGCGGATCAGCTCGCGACGCACCACCGCGACCGTGGCCAATAGAAATCTTTTTCGACTCTCGTCTGCCTCGGCAAGAATGGGATGCCGGTGATAGAAGGCATTGAAAAGCTGAGCTAACTGGAACACGTGCTTGGCCAAATACGCTGGCTCGCTGGTTGCGATGCACTGATCGATCACATAAGACGTTTTCGAGGACGCCAGCCACAACTCCCAGATTTCATTCCCGTCCGCTTCGTTCAAATACTTGGCGAATTCGTCTGCAGGGACGTAGCTCGCTACGTCTCCAGCGAAAGTGTCGGGATCGAGCCCACCCTTGCGAAAAATGTTGCTTGCGCGCACCACGGCATACTGCGCGTACGGCCCGGTCTCACCCTCGAAACTCAACGCCTCCTTGAAATCGAAAGCGATCACGGACGGTTTGGTGAACTTCAACATGAAATAACGCAGCGCGCCGACCGCAATCTGGATAGCAATGGTCATGCGTTCGTCGTCGCTTAATTGCGGATGGCGCGGATCGACTTCCTTCTTCGCCGACGCGATGAGCGTGTCAATCAAATCATCGGCCTTTACGCCGAAACCTTTGCGCCCCGAAACTTCAATGTAGGAACGGGCCTTGTCTTCCTCCGATAACTCATAGCCCAGCTCGGCCGCGCATCGTGGGGTGAGCGCGACCATCTCATAAGAAAAATGCGTGTAGTGATCCGCCTGCTGGTTATAACCAAGCCCGCGCAACGCTTCGACGACGGTGTTTTGCGCCTCAGCCTGCCGTGCGTCAATCACGTTGTAAATCTCGGCCACATCGCCAAAATGTGGATGGTCAGGCTGGCCATCCGTCGTCGAAATCCAGCAGTCATGCCCGTTGGGATAGCGATAAAACTTGCGGTAACCGAAATCGCGCCCGAGCAGACCAAACTTCCACAGGTGGTAGGCGATGTCTTTGCCCACGTAGCCCACCGTGCCGTTCGACCGCACGATGACTTTCTGGTCTTCTTCCGCAACCTCGGTATTCTCCGTGTCTTTTGCGGATGCTTTACCTCGGCGCATCACCCAGCAACCTTGATTCTTACCCTCGGTTTCGAAAGTGAGCACGCCTGCGTCCTTGAGTTTGGCGAAAGCCGAATCCCAGAAGCGCAGGTGAAGAATCTCGCTCTCGCGGGGCAGGAAGTCGTATTCGATTTCCAACCGGTCCATGGTTTCGAGGTGGCGGCGGAGCACGGCAATCGAGATCAAGTCAGCGATTGCCGCCGTCTCGTTCCCACCTTCTTCGAGTGCGTGTAACACTTCGTGGCGCGCATTTCGATTCTGCTTGTCCTGCTCGTACCAGCGGGAAACATGCGCGTACAAATCCCAACAAAAGTAATCGAAACGCGGCTGACGGGTGAGCTCTTCGATTTCGCCGCGCGACTTTTTTTTCAGATACAAGAATCCCACAACCACGTCGGCAACTTGCACGCCGGTATTGTCGATGTAATTCTGGACATCGACTTCCCTGCCCGCGAAATGAAGCAGGCGAACAAAAGTGTCACCGAGGATAGCATTGCGCAGATGCCCGATATGCGCGGCCTTGTTGGGATTGATGCTGGAGTGCTCGACTAGAACTTTCCCGGCCGGAACTTCGGCCTTTGGTTTTTCATCAGCAGCAAGCGCGGCAGCCAATGCGGCGCGATTCAGGCGCGCATTGATGTATCCCGCGCCGGCGAGTTCCAGCTTCTCAAAGCCATCGATCGGCCCGATGCCGGCAACAATCTCTTCGGCAATCTTGCGCGGAGGCTTCCGCAGTTTCTTGGCCAACTCGAACGCAAGTGGCAACGCATATTCGCCAAGCTCGACGCGAGGCGGCTGCTCGATCACAATCTTCGGCAAGTCAAGACTGTAATTGCTTTGCAAAAAGTCGCGGATTTGCTGGGCTAGCCGACGTTCCAGATGACGATACAAGAGTCCCTCGAGCTGTTAAGGAAAACAGCGATTGTAGCAGAGGGCACGCGGCCCAGCGGTTTGACGCCATGGGCACGCTTCCCTATGATGAAAATTGGTCATTCGTCGTTCGTCGTTCGTCATTGCCCGTTGGCTGCAGCTCAGCAGGCTCTTGGCCAACGACCAAAGACCAACGACAGTTTTATGCGCATAGCCTACCTCGATTGTTTTTCCGGCATGAGCGGCGACATGTTCCTTGGCGCGTTGGTCGATGCTGGTGTGCCTGAGCAAGTCTTCGAACAGACGGTGGCCGCGTTGAATATCGGCGCCCAGTTGAAGATTTCTCGGGTTCAGCGAAACGGCATCAGCGCGATCAAAGTCGATGTTCATTCGAATGGCGAGAAGGACCAGCCGCGCGAGGCTTATTGGGAGCGGGAAGCAGGGCATTCGGAAACAGATCACGCTCACCCGTACGAGGAACTTGCCAATCCGGATGTTCGCGAGCGTGAACAGGTCTCGGCTCACGATTCCGAACCGATTGCTCTGTTGGAACACAATTACGCATTACAAGGACAAAGAGCTTCACGGACAAGAACCACGGCGCCTCCCATTGAGACGCACCGCGAAGAGAAGCCAGCATCGCGGCGACCTGAACACGAGCACAGCCACATTCACTCCCGTGCACATGGGCGCGGGCTGAATGAAATTCGAGACATTATCCGCGAGGCGGCGATCAGCGACCGTGCAAAGACCACGGCGATCGCTGTCTTTGAGGCGCTGGGTGCGGCCGAGGCCAAGATTCACGACACCAGCATCGAGGATGTCCATTTTCACGAAGTGGGAGCGGTGGACGCGATGGTGGATATTGTGTGCGCGGCAGTTGGCGTGGAGTCACTGGGCATCGACGAACTCGTCTCTTCGCCCCTGAATGTTGGCGGAGGCACAGTGAAATGTGCCCACGGAACCTTGCCCGTGCCGGCGCCGGCGACGCTCGAGTTATTGAAAGACGCGCCGGTGTATTCGTCCGGAATCCAATTCGAGTTGGTCACGCCAACCGGCGCCGCCATCGTCAAGACACTGGCAAAACGATTCGCTCCGTTCCCCCGGATAAAAATTGAAAAGGTCGGCTACGGTGCGGGGACTCGCGACTTTGATGGACATGCGAATGTGGTGCGGCTCGCCATCGGCGAAAGTCAACCTTTACTTTCGGACGAATCTTCTACCGACACGATCACCGTGCTTGAAGCCAATATCGACGATCTGAATCCGCAAGTCTTCGGCTACGTAATGGACCGTTTGCTCGGAGAGGGCGCGCTGGATGCTTTTGGCCTGCCCGTGCAAATGAAGAAGAATCGTCCGGGCATGCTGCTCGCGGTTCTTTGCCGCAACCAGGATGCATCGAAATTGACCAATCTAATTTTCACCGAGACCACGACGCTGGGCGTGCGAGAGCGCAAAGAAACGCGGCAGGCGCTTGCCAGAGAATGGGTGACGGTTGCAACCCGATGGGGCGATGTACGGGTGAAGATCGCTAGCATAAATGGCACGGTCACGAATTATGCTCCTGAATACGAGGATTGCCGACGCATCGCGACCGAGTGCCATGTGCCTTTGAAGAGCGTGATGCAGGAAGTTCTGCAGCTTTATATGAACCGCCAACGCTGAACAAATCATCAACCACAAAGGGCACGAAGGTTCACAAAGGAAAGCGTCAGAATACTTTCCGTGGCCTGAAATGAGCAAATGAGCAAAAAGTTCTACATTACGACTCCGATTTACTACGTCAATGCGCGTCCGCACATCGGTCACGCTTACACCACAATAGCCTGCGACACGGTTGCGCGGCGGCAACGGATGCTGGGCGCGGATACGTACTTTCTCACCGGTACGGACGAGCATGGGCAGAAGATTGAACGCGCAGCGGAAGCTGCGGGCAAAACGCCGCAAGAATTTACCGACGAAGTTTCGGCGCAGTTTCGCGCATTGTGGAAGCGCATGGGCATCACTAACGACGACTTTATCCGCACCACCGAGGAACGTCACAAGAAACGCGTGCAGGAATTCTTCCGGCGCATTCGTGGCAACGGCTACATCTACAAGAGCACGTACAGCGGCCAGTATTGCGTGTTCGACGAACTTTACGTAGATGCGGTTGGGCCAGGCGCGCCTTGCCCCGAGTGCGGGCGCCCGACGGAAACGGTGAAGGAAGAGAATTATTTTTTTAGACTCTCGGCGTTTCAGGATAAGCTGCTGCAACTCTACACCGAACAACCAGACTTCGTCCGACCTGAGACCAGGCGCAACGAGGTGATGTCGTTCGTGCGCAGCGGGCTGCGCGATCTCTCGATCAGCCGTTCGACTTTTTCCTGGGGCATTCCCGTGCCGGACGATCCCAAGCAGGTGATTTACGTATGGTTCGACGCGCTGGCGAATTACATCACCGCCATCGGTTACGGGTCGACTCACGAAGGCGCTCAAGAGGCATTTAAGAAATACTGGCCAGCCGATCTCCACATGATCGGCAAAGAAATCGTTCGCTTCCACTGCGTGTATTGGCCCGCGTTTCTCATGGCCGCGGGGCTTCCTTTGCCCAAAGGCATCATGGCTCACGGTTGGCTGCTCTTCGAAGAAAACAAGATGTCGAAGTCGCGCGGAAACATCGTGCGAACGGAGACCATTCTCGACGTGCTCGGTGGGGATGCGCTCCGCTATTTCCTGCTGCGCGAGGTTGTGTTCGGCCAGGATGGATCTTTTTCTTTTGATGCTTTGGTCCAGCGCTATAACGCCGACCTGGCCAACGGACTCGGCAACCTCGCCAGCCGCACCCTGACCATGATCACGCGATATTTTCGCGGCGAAGTGCCGTATCCCTCGGCAGCGATTTCGCAAAAGCCGGGGGATAATGCAATCGCTGAAGCCGCGCGTAGAGTGATCGCCGAGTACGGCGCGTTGGTTGATCAATACCAGTTCTCTCGCGCTCTGGAGGTTGCATGGAGTCTGGTGGCCGCGGTTGACAAATATATTGTCGAAAATGAGCCGTGGGCGCTGGGTGAGAAGCAGGATGAAGAAAGCCGCTCGCGGCTGGCAACGATTCTTTACACCAGCGCTGAAGCGTTGCGCATCGTGACCGCGCTGTCGCATCCAGTGATTCCCGATGCAACCTCGAGGATCTGGACTCAGCTTGGGCTGGGCGATATTCGCAAGTTCCCTCTGTCAGATTTGAAGTGGGGACAATTGGAACTGGGCGCGAAGTTGGGCAATGTCGAACCCGTATTCCCGCGCGCGGACAAGAGCGCCATCGAAAGGATGCAGAAAATGGAAGAGCAGCAACGAAGTACATCGACCATGACCGAAGCGCAGCCTGAGGCATCAGCACCAGGAGCAGCAGTCGTCGCCACAGAGGCTGCGACGTCGGCAAAGACCGTCGCGACGATTCCCGACGGCAGGATCAGCATCGACGATTTCGCCAAGGTTGAACTGCGTGTGGGCCAAGTCAAAGTCGCCGAGAAAGTAAAAGGCGCAGACAAGTTGCTGAGGCTAGAAGTCGATCTCGGCACCGAAGTTCGACAAGTGGTGGCCGGAATCGCAGAGTCGTATGCGCCGGAGCTGTTGGTTGGGAGAAAAGTGGTCATCGTCGCCAACCTCGCGCCCAGAAAACTCCGCGGACTCGAATCGAATGGCATGATTGTGGCCGCGTCGCCGGAGGGCGGGAAGGCTGTGCTGGCAAGCTTCCTCGAAGATGTGCCGGTGGGAACCCGGTTGAAATAGTTGAGCCCAGTTCCACTTGGCTCGGACGGGTCCGCCCCGTCCCCACACGGCAAACGACCAATGACCAACGACCCAAGACCGATCTTCGTCGATTCCCACGCACATCTCGACGGGGAGCAGTTCGATGCGGATCGCGAGCAAGTGATCGCACGTGCACGTGAAAATGGGATCGACACAATTCTCGCCATCGGCAGCGGCACCGGTCCAGGTTCGCTTGACTGCGCCATCCAACTCGCCGAGCAATACGAATTCATTTATGCCACGATCGGCATTCATCCCCACGAAGCCAAGCTCGCTCGTGATAGCGATTTCGATGAAATGGCTCAACTCGCAAAGCGACCCAAGGTCATCGCATGGGGTGAGATCGGACTGGATTATTTCTATGATCATTCACCGCGGGACATCCAGCAGCAAGTGTTCGTGAAGCAGATGGAAATGGCAAAGACCGCAAAGCTCCCCATCGTGATCCACTGCCGCCCTTCCGACCGCAGCGAGGATGCCTGGGAAGATTCCCTGAGACTGCTACAGGAACACTGGGCGCCCAACGGACTAGGCGGCATTTTGCACTGCTTCACCGGGACCTGGGACCATGCAAAACGCGCTCTCGATATGGGGTTCATGATCTCCTTCGCCGGCAACGTTACCTTCCCCAAAGCGCAGCAGATTCGCGATGCCGCCAAACAAGTGCCGCTTGACCGCGTATTAATTGAAACGGATTCGCCGTTTCTCGCGCCCGTACCGCATCGCGGCAAGCGCAACGAACCCTCATTCGTAAAAGAGGCAGCGCGGCAAATCGGCGAAATCCGCGGCCTTTCGATGGAAGATGTCGGCTTGCGAACGGCGAAAAACTTTTACCGCTTCTTTTCACTTCACGAAAACCTCAACTCCATTTAGCTTGTTAAGAGCATCTTTTGCTAGGGCCGTGTAATCTGTTAGTTAGAAGCGAAATATCATGCCAGAGAACACGTTTGACATTGTAAGCAAGCTCGACCTGCAGGAAGTTTCAAATGCCATGCAGCAGGCGCTGAAAGAGATTCACACCCGATTCGACTTGAAAGACTCGAAGTCGAATATCGAACTCGAGGGCAAAGACGCTATCAATCTGCACTCCGCCGACGAATATAAATTGAAAGCTGTCACCGAAATCTTTCAGCAGAAACTGGTGAAGCGCGGCGTTTCTCTCAAGGGGCTGACCTACGGACCCGTTGAACCAGCCGCTGGAGGCACAGTCAAACAAAAGATCACCATGCAGCAGGGCATCCCGATCGAGAAAGCGCGGCAGATTGTGAAGCTCATTAAGGATTCCAAGAAGAAAGTGAACGCTTCGATTCAGGGAGACCTGGTCCGGGTGAGCGGCAAAGATCGCGACGCGTTGCAGGAAATTATTGCCCTGCTCCGCGGGCAGGATTTCGGCATTGATACCCAGTTTACGAATTACCGCACCAATTAGGAGTTTTTTCGCGCTTCCACGCTTGAGGCTTTTAAATTGAGCACGAACCGATTGACTACGCCGGCCACTATCGACGGAAAAGAGATTTTCGAGTTGCTGCGCGGCGATCTCTCGGCGATTGAGCGCGAGTTCGGGCGGGATACGGTTTCGGGCGTAGAGGCGATCACCGAGATCGGCGAATATCTGCGCAGCGGCGGCGGCAAGCGCATTCGTCCGATGCTCCTGTTGCTGTCGGCCAAGCTTTTCAATTACCCGGGACGCGGCGCCATCAAACTCGGTGCGGTCGTGGAAATCATTCACACTGCTACGCTGGTTCACGATGACATCATCGACGAGGCCCAGACGCGCCGCGGGCGTCCTGCGGCAAACACCCAATGGGGGAATTCAAAGTGCGTGCTGGCCGGCGACTGGCTCTACATGCAGGCTTTCAAGATCGCCGTACAGGAGCGCAACTTCCGTATCCTCGACACCCTGATCGACCTTACCCAACAGATGGTTGAAGGCGAACTGCTGCAGATGGAGAAACTGGGCAAGCTGATTTCTTCAGACGAGCACTTCGACCTCATCTTCCGCAAAACCGCCTGCCTGTTTTCCGTGTGCATGCGCATGGGAGCGATTCTCGGCGGGGCAACTCCGGAACAGGAAGAGAATCTTGCGCAGTACGGCCGCGATCTCGGCATGGCCTTTCAGATTGTGGATGACGTTCTCGACCTGACTGCTTCGGAGGATGTGCTGGGCAAGCCCGTGGCCAGCGATCTGCGTGAGGGTAAAGTTACGATGGCCGTGATTCACGCGCTCGAACGCTGCACTCCGCAGGAACGGGAGCGCATCGGCAAAGTAGTGCGGGAGCGAGCATTCGACGGCGTAAGCCACGGAGAAATCCTCGCCATCCTGAACCGCTACGGCTCGGTCGAAGCCGCCAACGCGCGGGCCATGCAGTATGCCGGGCTGGCGCGAAATGCGATCTGCGGATTCCCCGACAGCGAAATCAAACGCGCCTTGTTGTGGGCCCCCGAATTTGTAGTCGCAAGAGAAAAATAAGATCTCTCCACCGTCAGTCGCAACATCTGGAAACCTCTCGCTTTTCAACATCTGGCCGAAACCGATAAACGCGCGTGCTGGCAGTTCTTTCCTGAAGGTTGACGACAGAGGCGTTTTGCTGCCATGGCGCCTCGCCCAGTTTTGGCTTTTGCCGCCATATGGATTATTGTTCCTATAGGGCTGTGAATCTCTTTACGAGGCAGTCAATCTAACAACCTCAGTCTTAACCCGCAGAAGATGAACCACTTTTTCTCATTAATCGCGCACCACGGTTACCTTCTGCTCTTCCTGGTTGTGCTGGCCGAGGCCATCGGACTGCCGGTTCCAGCTGCGGTAGCACTCGTGGCTGGAGGTGCGGCTGCGGCGGCTGGCACTTTAAACATATTCAAAGTGCTCTGTCTCGCCTTAACCGCGATGCTCATGGGAGACACGCTGCTTTTCATTCTCGGCCGCTACATGGGCTGGGGCCTGCTGGGTCTTCTATGCCGCTTGTCCATCAATCCCGAGTCTTGCATCCTGCGTTCTGCTGAGTCGTTCTACAAACGCGGTAAGACTACGCTCTTGGTCGCCAAGTTTATTCCGGGCGTTAATACCATGGCGCCTCCGCTGGCAGGCAGCATGAAGATGCGTCCCCTGCAATTTTTCCGATTCGACTCTGCCGGTGCGTCGCTCTATATCCTGGCCTATAGCGGACTGGGATTTCTGTTCCGCGACTTCGTGGCGGCAATCACGCGTGGATTCCAAGCCGCCAGCCGCGCGTTTGGAGAAGTATTTATCTTAGCCGCCATCGGCTATATTGCTTACCGCGTCTGGCTCTACCACAAAAACAAAGTGTATCGCGTGGTGCCGCGCGTACAGGTTGAAGAGTTGGCGAGCAAGCTAGCTTCCGAAGAAAAGGACAGGGTTCTGATACTCGACGTTCGCAGCCATGGCTACTACGACGCCAACGCGGAGCGCATCAAAGGGTCCCTCCGCATGGAACCCAATAATCTTTCTGAGGAACTCAAAACTCTCCCCAAGGACAGGGATATTTATGTCTACTGTACTTGAGCACGCGAAGCGACCAGCGCCCGGGTGGCGCTGCAACTGCGAGAACAAGGATTCAACGCGTTCGTGCTTGTGGGCGGCGTAGCCGCATGGAAAAAAGCAGGCCAGCCACTGGAGCCCGTGCCCAAGAGCGACCTCATCAAACTGCCAACCTTCGCGTAGTGGCGAATGCCGGCGCCTCAAGCCTTCTATACTGCTTCCAATGGCCTTGCATAACGAAATCGAAATCAAGTTTCGCGTCGACGACGCGCGTGCACTCAATCGTCGGCTGCGAAAATCCGGCTTTCGCCTAGTCACGCCTCGCACCCACGAAATGAATACGCTCTACGATTTGCCCGGCCAGCCGCTGCGGAAACGCGGCGATCTGCTTCGCTTGCGCAAGTACGGGCCCGAGTGGCTGCTGACTCACAAGGCCAAAGGCAAGGCAGGACGTCATAAAACACGTGTGGAGACTGAAACCAAAGTCGCGGACGGTGTGAAGATGGACGCGATCCTGCGCGCCCTCGGATTTGCCCCGACCTTTCGCTACGAAAAATTCCGCGCGGAATGGAGTGACGGCAAAGGGCATGTGGTCGTGGACGAAACGCCGATTGGGAACTTCGGCGAAATCGAAGGCCCATCGCGCTGGATTGATCGAACCGCGCAGGCTCTTCAGATCGCGCAAAGCGATTACATCACCCAAACTTATTCAGAGCTGTTCCTTCAATGGAAAAAGCAGACTGGAAGTCTGGCGGATGAGATGACATTTAAGGCCATCCGAAGCAAGCCACATGGTTAATGTGACGGCGATGTGACTCTAAGTTCTGGTTCGCGCCCAGCGCTCTCCTGGTCGTAATCATGCACCAAACTAACTAACAAGATCGTTCACGGTGCGCGTGTTACTCTTTTTTTGCTCTGGTTTTGCTCGCTCCAGCGCGTGCCATTACAAAAAGACAATTTCCGGCGCCTCCTGCGAACGGTCGAAGCACTCTCCGATCTCGGTCCTGAAATGACCGCGGAGCGCGAGTTTCCGCAGACCGCAAGCGCCATGTTGTCGGCGTCGCTCGAGGCCAGCGGCGCTCGCGAAGGTGCGCTTTTCACCTACAGCGACCGGCCCTCCCTGCTCACCTCTATTGCAGCCGAAGGATTCACGCTGATGCCGGAGCCCGCCGTGATCCCGCTGCTGCCCAGACATGTTCATGCCCTGGTTTCGTCACGCGAACCCGTGATTCTGGATCCGGGATCCTACGACCTTTATCTGAGCGCCAACGGGAATGTTGCGCCCGAGCTCTTCAAGTGCATCGTTCCTTTAAAGGTGGGCAGCAAACTCGTCGGCCTCATCGCCCTGGGCCGTCGCGAGGCCGATAGCCTCTACGATCCGAGCGAACTCGAGGCGCTGGATTTGCTCTGCCACTACGTGGCTCTGGCTGTGCACAATCATTCGCTGACCCAGACCTTGGCCCAGCGAGTCTCGGACAATCTGCGCCTCATGGCGTCTCTGCACGGCTTCTACGACAACACTCTCGAGGCCTTTGCCACCGCCATTGACGTCAAACACGTCAACATTCACGGGCATTCCCTGCGCGTTGGACGCTACGCTTCCGCCATCGGCGAAGCCATGAACATGGATCCTGGCGAGGTTGCGGCGCTGCGCTCGGCCGGTTACTTGCACGATATCGGAAAGGTTGCAGTCGACAAACGTCTCTTCGGCAAGCCGACCTCACTGGATGCTGAAGAGTTCCGCGAAATGGCGGACCACACCATCGTGGGTCATCAAATTGTGAGCGGTATCCAGTTTCCCTGGCCGCGCATTCCGGAGATCGTGCGCTGGCATCACGAACGCAGCGACGGTTCTGGCTATCCTGACGGATTGTTGCTCGAAGATGTGCCCATGCCGGTACGCATCGTCGGCTTGGCTGACACTTTCGATGCCATGACCAGCGAGCGCCCATACCGCGAGCGTCTTTCGCTCGGTAGTACTTTGAATGAAATCGTGCGCCTGACTCCGCAAAAATTTGATCCCAATGCAGTACACGCTCTGCTTCTGCAAGTCCGCCGCGATACCGTCGGCAGCAACCGCACGCCCTTCCTGCAAGATCGCATGGGCGGCGACATTGCGGCGGCCGACATCGACCAACTCGCCGCCAGCCTCCAACACAAAATGAATCACGGCCGTCTGTACCTGACCTAGCCGAGTCACCGCCATTGTTCCCTGTTATCTGCAAATTTGATAGCGCTCCTGCACAACAAACCTCGGAATCAGCAAAACGTCCAACCCGCTAAAGTTTTCTACGAAACTCGCCGATACTTTATTTGTGCCGATTCGTCTCTATTTTTCCCCTTCCATTACCGCCCTTTTCTGACCAACCAAGAATCCTGACTATCAGCGAAAGGAATTGCGAACGTGCCGACAGCGATCGAATACAGATACGAAGCGCTCGCCCAGCAATCTGACGCGTTGCAAGTGATCTTTGAAAGCCTTCCCTGGGGCGTAATCGTCGCCGATCAGGATGGCAGACTTTTATTCTCCAATCCCGCCGCCGAAAAACTCCTAGGCGTTGGAATTGTCGACGCCTCACCTCATGCCTGCACATCTCTCGAAGGGTGGTACCTTCCCGACCAGACCTCGGTCGTGCCCCATGATCGATTGCCTTTGGTGCGAGCCATCCGCGGAGAAAAGATTGTCGATGAGCTGATTTTCGTGCGCAGCTCCAAACAGCAGCCGGGAGTGTGGATTCGGGTCAACGGGTGGCCCCTGAAAGATGCCGCTGGCATGGTCTCTGGAGGAGTTGTGATGTTTCACGATTTCACCCAAGGCCGCCAGGCTCTACAAAGCTTCACCCTGCTTTCACGGGTGGTTGAGCAGACAGCCGACAGCGTCGTGCTAACCGATACCGACGGCGTCATCCAATACGTGAATCCAGCCTTCGAAGCCACTACCGGCTACAGCCGGGAAGAAGCCATTGGCAAGACTCCCAGAATCTTGAGGTCGGGCCTGCACGACGCAGAATTCTACCGGCAAATGTGGACTCAGTTCACCCACGGAGCTGCCTTCAAGGGTATGGTCATCAACCGTAAGAAGACCGGCGAACTCTTTTGGGCGCAACAGACGATCACCTCGATGCGGGACGAAAGCGGCCGTCTGACTCACTTCGTCTCCGTTTCGCAAGACATCACCGAGCTCAGAAAAAAGCAGGAGCAGGAGTTTCAGTTGCAACTTGCACGCGACATTCAGCAGCGCTTCTATGCAGCCGCACCGGTTGTATCCGGCTTCGACATCGGCGGATCTGCGCATCCCGCCGACGAAACCGGCGGCGACTATTTCGATTTCGTCTCCATGGCCGATGGCTCGCTTCTAATCGCCGTGGCCGATGCCAAGGGGCATGGCTTCAGCTCCGCACTGGTCATGGCCCTCACTCGGGCCTACGTGCGCTGCTTTGCCGCCATGCAGCTGGAACTTGATGACATTCTGGCTCGGGTCAATCAGATGCTATTGAAAGACCTAGAACACGGCCATTTCGTCACTCTTTTCTTGGCGCGGTTGAATCCCGACCATCGCACTCTGTCATACGCCAGCGCCGGCCACGTGCCCGGCTTCGTGTTCCTCGACTCAGGTAATGTGAAATGCACCCTGGATAGTACCGGTCCTCCGCTCGGCCTCTTTTCGGGAAGTAAGTTCGCATTGCACGATGCCATTCAACTCGCTCCCGGAGAAATTGCGTTGTTGCTCACCGATGGCGTCACGGAATCGACCACGCCCGACGGTCACCAATTCGGCACCCAACGCGTTCTGGACTATGTTCAAACCCACAACCGCGATTCGGCTTCGAGTATCGCGGATGGCATCTACCACGCCACTCGGGCTTTCGTCCAAGGTGATCCGCAAGACGACGACATCACATCAGTCACGATTAAGGCCGATCGCGGGATGGAGAACGGGCGTCCTCGCCCGTCTATTCCGCAAAAGGTTACGAAGGTAATCGTTTAGCCAGCAACTTTTTCCCTGCTAGGGGTTCATAATTCTAACAACCTGCCTGTGTCCATATGAAGTTGGGACGCCTTCAAACCGCCCTGATCCTTCTGCTCTCGCTGCTGGGATTCACCGTCTCTGTACAACTCGCGCCAGGCAAGAAAAAAGACAAGCGCGTCTCGGCCACTCCGCAGATGGATGACCAGAAACGGGCCGTGCACGCGCTCAACCGGCTAACCTTCGGCCCGCGTCCCGGTGACGTCGATCACGTGTTGGCCATTGGCGTAGACAAGTGGATCGACCAGCAACTTCATCCCGAAAAGATCGACGACAGCGCGCTCGATGCCCGTCTCTCTCCCTTTCGCACGCTGCGCATGGACACGCGCGAGATAGTTCAGAACTTTCCCTCCGAGCAAATGATCAAAGCTGTCGCCGACGGAAAGCAGTCGCTTCCCTCTGACCCCCTGAAGCGCGCCGTTTATCAGGCACAACTCGATCGCTACCAGGACAAGGAAGACCGCAAACAGCAGACCGCCGTCGCCGGCCCCGACAAGGTCGCGGAGGACGAGCGCGCCCGCCGCCAACAGGAACGCGAGGAATCCAATCAGAAAGTTGAGGAACTCCTCGACATGCCGCCGGACCAGCGTATGAAGGCCGTCCTCAAGATGCCTCCCGAAGAACAGCGCGCCATGACCGACTCTCTCCAGGGCGACAAAAAGGATGAGTTTCTGGAGGGAATGAATCCGCGGCAACGCGAAACCATCGAAGCGATCAATCACCCGCAACAAGTCGTCAACAACGAACTCGTCGAAGGCAAGTTGCTGCGCGCCATCTACAGCGATCGCCAGCTGCAGGAAGTGATGACCGATTTCTGGTTCAATCACTTTAATGTATTCGTCGGCAAAGGCGCCGATCACTACCTGCTTACCAGCTACGAACGCGATGTCATTCGTCCCCACGCCCTGGGAAAGTTTGAAGACTTGCTGGTCGCGACCGCGCAGAGTCCCGCCATGCTCTTCTATCTCGATAACTGGCTGAGCGTAGGGCCGAACTCCGATGTCGCCAACGGCATTCCCAAGCAGGCCAGCAAACAATCAAGGCAGCGGATCAGAAACAAGGGGCAGACCGGCCAATCCAAAGGCAAGCGCAACGGGCTCAATGAAAACTATGGGCGCGAGCTGATGGAACTGCACACCCTCGGCGTAAACGGCGGCTACACCCAACAAGACGTCACCGAGGTTGCCCGCGTCTTCACCGGATGGACGCGGAAGCAGCCCAAGCAAGGCGGCGGCTTCACTTTCGAAGAGCGCACTCACGAGCCTGGAGACAAAATCGTGCTCGGCCACCGCATCAAACCAAAAGGCGAAAAAGAGGGCCTCGAAGTTTTGCACCTCCTGGCGCGCAATCCCGCGACTGCGAGATTCATTTGCACCAAGCTGGCCATACGCTTCGTCGCTGACGAACCGCCGCAGGCCTTGGTCGATCGCATGACACAAACATTCTTAAAGAAGCACGGCAACATCCGCGAAGTGTTAAAAGCTATGTTGGACTCGCCGGAATTCTGGGCGCCCGAAGCCTATCGCGCCAAAGTGAAAACTCCGCTGGAGTTTGTGGTCTCGGCCGTGCGCGCCAGCGGAGCCGAAGTCACCGACGCCACGCCTATCGCCCGACAGCTGCAGAACATGGGCATGCAGCTCTACGGGGCGCAGCCGCCAACCGGCTATTCCATGAAGGCGGATGCCTGGGTCAACTCCTCCGCGCTCTTGGGTCGCATGAATTTTGCCTTGGCGCTGACCTCAGGAAAAGTAAAAGGCGTGCAAGTGGATCAATTCACCGGACAAAAAGATCCAGAGCAAACCTTGGCCTCGTTGGAGAACAGCCTGCTGGCCGGAGACGTTTCCAAACAGACGCACGACGTCATCAGCGCGCGTCTGCAAGATTCCGAAATCAGCCGCCGCAAGCTGGACGATCCAGCCCGGCCGCCAAACACCGGCCTGATCGCAGGCTTACTGTTAGGATCACCGGATTTTCAAAGAAGATAACTGAGAACCGAGAACCAAGAACTGAGAACCGGGTTTCATATAAACAAATGTGGGCACGAGAAGCAAAGCTTGAAGCCTAGAGCTAGGAGCTGCTATATGTCAATCACAAGGCGCATATTCCTGAGAAACGGCAGCCTAGCCGTAATAGGTACGGCGGCGATTCCGTTATTTCTGACTCGTGCCGCCTACGCCACTCAGTCTGTCGGCGCAAAGAACAAGCGCTTGGTCGTCATCTTCCAGCGTGGCGCTGCCGACGGCCTCAATATCGTTGTGCCGCACGCCGAGCGCTCCTACTATTCGATGCGGCCCTCGATCAGCATTCCTCGCAACGCGGTCCTCGATCTCGACGGATTCTTCGGACTCCATCCTTCCCTTTCGCCATTCCAGCCGCTGTGGAAGCAGCGCCACCTGGCCATTGTTCATGCCGCCGGCTCGCCCGACCCCACGCGCTCGCACTTCGACGCGCAGGACTTCATGGAATCCGGCACGCCCGGTGTGAAGGCTACCGAAGACGGCTGGCTGAACCGCACGCTGCATTCTTTGCCTCAGTCCGCTTCGTCCGGCCCTGCATTTCGCGCCATCGCCCTGGGGCCTTCGATGCCGCGCATTCTTTCTGGCGGCGAGCCCGCAATCGCCATCAACAACATTAACGATTTCGGCGTGGGCGGCAACAATCCAAAAGCCGCGCCCAATGCCAATACCTTCGAAGCCATGTACGAGCACTCGGTCGATTCCGTGCTGCACGGTACCGGCCAGGAAACCTTTGACGCGGTAAAGATGCTGAAATCCGCCGACCCTTCGAAATACAAGCCCGCAGCCGGCGCCGACTATCCCAACGGACACTTCGGCGACAGCCTCAAGCAACTGGCGCAACTGGTCAAAGCGAATCTTGGGGTTCAAGTCGCGTTCGCCGACATCGGCGGCTGGGACCATCACGTCAACGAAGGCAGCACACAAGGCCAGATTGCCAATGTCCTGCATGAGTTCTCGCAATCTATAGCAGCGTTCTGGACCGACCTCGGCGATCTGGCCGAAGACACCGTAGTCGTGACCATGTCCGAGTTCGGCCGCACCGCCCGCGAAAACGGAAACCGCGGCACCGATCACGGCCACGCCAACGTAATGTTCCTCATGGGAGGCCCAGTCAAAGGCGGCAAAGTCTACGGACGCTGGCCGGGCCTCGACCAATCCCAGCTCTATGAAGGCCGCGACCTGGCTGTCACCACAGACTTTCGCCAAGTTATCGGCGAAGCGGTATATAAGCATCTGGGAAACAAAGCACTAGATCAGGTCTTCCCCGGCTTCGACAATCAGCCAGGAAAGTTCTTGAAGTATTTGGGATAAAAACTACAACTCGACCATCACATCATCGCCTTCGACCTTAATTGGATACACAGCGACCTTCGCCCCGGGATTGTGCTCCGCCTCGCCAGTCGCCGGATTCCAGCGCCAGCCGTGCCACGGACAAACCACCTTGTTCCCCTCGATGACGCCCTGCCCCAGCGGTCCGCCACGATGCAGGCAAACATTGTCCATCGCGGAGATGGTCCCGTTCACATTGGCGACGCAAATGACCTTATCGCCACAAGGAAATTCCCTGGCTTCGCCCTCAGGAGGAAGTTCGGATTGCGTGGTGAGTTTGGTGAGCATTTAGCATTTGGCACTTAGCATTTAGCCAGAGCACACAAAAATTCCGAATTAGGTTTGGGTTAGCTAAGTGCCAAGTGCTAACTGCTAATGGCTGATTTTCTACTTCGGCTGCAAAGTCTGCGCGATCATCACCTGCCGCTTGAAATTCTCCACCATGTTAGAATCCAGCCGAACTTCCGTAGGCTTCCTGGCGAGGGTCATCGTATCGATCTTGTCTTGCAGCTTTAGCAGGGCGTAAAAGAGGTTTTCCGGACGCGGCGGGCATCCGATCACGTACACGTCCGTGGGCACGATTTTGTCGACGCCCTGTAAGACAGCGTAGGTATTGAACGGGCCGCCGACCGACGAACATGCGCCCATCGAGATCACCCATTTGGGATCCGGCATCTGATCGTAAATGCGCTTCACCACTGGCGCCATCTTCAAGGTCACGGTGCCGGCCACGATCATCAGATCGCTCTGCCGTGGGCTGGGACGAAACACCTCCGAGCCAAAGCGCGCAATGTCAAACCGCGCCGTCGAAGACGCAATCATTTCGATCGCGCAGCAGGCCAGCCCAAACGTCATGGGCCACACCGCCGACTTCCGCGCCCAGTTGAAGACGTAGTCGACGGTCGTGATCAGAAAATTCTTCTCGAACTTGTTTTGCAGCCAGGCCATTAGGCTCCTCGGGCTCCGCTACAGCTTCACATCCCCGGCACTTGGGCCGGGACACTTCAGTCTAGGGGTGTGCTGGAGGAGTGTCAATCCGGATCGGGGATGCCGCTGCAACGTGGCAATCGCTGTCCCACTCGCAGGCCATTCCGTGAATCTTCCGCAGCGTCCCGGGTTGTGGAGTCGACTTCCCACGTGGCGCCAAAAGATGCCAGGCTTCGCGCCAGCGCTCGAAGTGGCCCCCGCCGCTTTTGCATCCCGAAGGGTAGAGGGCTATGGCGCGAGAGGCCGACAAATACTTCAGCGGAATTACGTAGAAAATACCTAGTGGGGCGATATAAACGATCACGAAATCAACTTCGTTGGTTTTATACATGTCGTGATTGCTGCGCTGGCCCATGGTTCGATAACCAGATCGGAAGGGGCTAAAAATTGATTTGACCTGTACCCGCCAAAGGCGCTTACCCGAGTCGAGGATAAAGTCGTAGGGTTCGTTTTCTCCGTGGGGCTTGGAGACACCAAATCCCAAGCTGGCGGCTTTGTGGACGAAGGCGAGTTCTCCTAGTTCGCCCTTGGCTTTACAGGTTAGCTTTCCGCGAACGACAGGGGCGTTCTTCCATTTCGGCTCGCGTGATTTGCGGGAATCTTTTCTCATTGTCACTCCAATAAAAAAGGCGCGAGCCGGATTTCCGGTCGCGCCTGTGCGTTATACCTTCTATTTCCAGAATAGCAAACTGGAAAGGGTAAATGAGCCATGGAGTCGATATTTATATTTCCCAGCGAATCAGCAACTTGGGAGAAAATGGGCGCGTTAAGGGGCTTGACAAGATTTCGGGCACTGCGGGATTTTGCTGGTTTGCGGCCTCCTGGGCTATGAGGGCTATGCTTTTCGGGGAAGAGGACGGCGAGCGAATCAATCCGTGAAGGGTGAGGGCGGACGGAAATCCCAACGCTAGCGGCATGGGTTCCCACCTTTGCCAAAACCGCAAAGGTAGGCCAGCCGCCCCTCAATGAGTGCGCAACCAGGCCATAGCACAAGTTTGCGCCGTTTGTTCGCCTTGGCTTGGGGGTTTTGAGCGTAATCGAGATTTTGCAACAGTCACGGAACCAGCCCAACTCGGCGAAATGCAAATTCTTTTGTTCAAGCTCATTTACAATTCCGGGCGATGACTGCAGCGGATGATCGATCCCTCAACCCGGATTTGTGGGATAGTGACGGAAATCTCTTGGTTCCGCGGCACGGAATCCGGATCGCAATGGGTTTGGCTTTGGCGGCCGCGGGTGCTTACTGGCTATTTGCTTTTATCGCAGACAGGGAAATGCGCAGGCTGAACCCGTTGCAGCCAAGTCAATTCCCGGATTCCTTCTGGGTAACCATTCTGTGGGTCGCGCTGCCACTCGCGCCCTTTATCGTTTCCCTAGTGCTCCTCTCAACTCAAAGCCAGGGAGGGATCGCTGCCGGAGCCGGTATTGGAGCAGCACTTTTTCTTTGCTCGTTGCTATTTTCAGTTGCCGCTCTGCTGGGATTTGTGTTGACTTTTGGGCCTATTCCTTACGCTCTCGAACTCGCTGTTTCGAACTTGATATTTTCAGCTTGCAGCGTTTGGATCACTGTCTCTGCGTTCAGGATTGCGTACAAAGCAGGTTGGGGGATGTTCTTTCTGACCCTTGCAGCCACGCTAGTCGGCATGACTTTGGCATACCGCTTACTAGGCGGTCACTGATCTTCTCACAACGTCCGGCTCCGCGCCTCCAGCGCATGTCTGTGCTGAATCGCGACTCTTCACTGACTGTCGAAACCAGGCCTCTCTGACAATGTCGGCGGTGTCAAGCACTTTTTGAGCACACAACTGCATGCACTCCGAGAAGAGCGCCATTTCGCTCTCGTTGAAGGTTTTGCTTTTTCCAACCGTAGGCTCGCTCGTAATCCATTCAGGTCAGGACATTCGGTCCGACCCATGCATCTCTTCGGTCACAACCTTGATCATGATTACTACTTCGAACTCCTCGGTGAAGAGGAGCGGGCTGCCCAATCAATAGCTCGATGTTCTACTGAACACCACGGCCTGTTCCGAGCTGGCCCGGGTGCGAACCGAACTTTTTCACTTGCTCGTAATCCCATCCCTTGCGCCACATCCAGTACAAACGAATCGCCAAGCGCCGCGCCATCGCGACCTTGGCGATCTTCCGCCCCCGGCGCATCATCAAGTGGAAATATTTGCTGCGCCATTCCGGAATGCTACGTGCCGTCACTTGGGCCGCTTCCACCAACAAGAAGCGCAACATCGAACTCCCTTGTTTCGTGATGTGCCCCAGCCGTCGCCGGTTCCCACTGGAATCTTCCAAGGGTACCAGTCCGAGATAGCTCGCGATTTGCTTGCCACACTCAAACCGATCCGCCTTCCCGATGATCAGCACGAAAGCTAATGCGGTCAGCGCACCCACTCCGGGATGGGTCATCAAACGTCGTGCCTCGGGGAACTTCTCGGCCTCTTGCTCGATCGCCTGACTTAGTTCCGCGATCATCGGGCTCAGACGATCCAGCAACTCCAGCAGATCGCGCCGTCGCCGGCTGGCCCACGGCGCCAGGCGGAATGACTCCAGTTGCTCCCGTCCGTGTTTGCGCCACAACCTTTTCTTACAGCGCAGTCCTTCGTTGAGCGCCACGGCTTGCAGTTGGTTCATGATCCGCGTGCGTGCCTGCACCATACGATGCCGGTGCCACAGCAACTGCCGCAGATCCCGGTTCTCCCCACTCGGTACCCAGATCTTCGGGAAGCGATCTTCCAGCATCAACTGCAGAATCAACTGCGCATCCTGGCGATCCGTCTTCTGCTTGCGCACTCGTTTCGTTCGGATCTTCGCTGCATCTCCGATCCACAGCTCGAAGTGCAACTCCGAGAGCAATCGTTCAAACCAGCGCCCGTGCCCACTGGCTTCCATCCCTACACGAACCTTCTGACCCGTCAGAGCACGGTAGAACTTCTCTGCCTCTTCGCGATGCGCTAATCGTTTTTCCTGAAACTCTCCGGTATCACTATCCACCGAAGCCATTTGCTGAAACTCGGGGTGAAAATCTACTCCTATAATGATCATGTTCGGCTCCTTTCTCCCGAGCCGGTTGGTTGGATCAGCACCACCAACTTTACTCGAGCGGGGGAGCCGACATTGTCATGGAATCAATAGCGCTCAAAACCCGGTGTCGAAGGTGGGAATGGGGAACTAACGCGCTTCCTCTCTCTGACCCCGTCAATCCGGATCGGGGTGCCAGTCGAGATCCATCGCCTGCTCTAGGCGAGGACGCTCAGGCTGCTTCCGCTTCCGTATACGCTATCTAACGAGGAAGTGGTGGGGTCCGTGGAAGAAGTAGTACTTGAATTCAGGGTGCTGAGTATTTCTTGAACCAACTGAAGCGATTGGGATGCGGCAGTCGTCTCGTTTGTCTGCGATGGCGTGGGAGCAGTTTTCAGGTCGTTTTGAAGCGTGGCAAAAGCCGATTGAGCGGTGGGTAAATCGCTCGCCGTCAGTGCGGTACCGAGCGCGGTGAGATCGGTAGAAAGTTGAGAACTGCTGGACAGAGTGCTTCCCCCGGCGGTTGCCGAGTTTTGGTAAAGCGTCTGCAGCGTCTGGAAGGCCGACTGGGAGCCACTCAAGTCACCGGACGCGAGACTGCTTTGCAAACTCTGCAATGCCTGCTTCAGTGGAGCGGAGTTGCTGGCCTGCAGAACGTACTGCCCGAGGCCTGCCGCTGAAATCGGAGTGATTGACATGGTGCTGCCTCCTGCGGGGCCATGAGCCGACTCCCGCTTGTCTAAAGCTATCGACACTTCCCTTGGAAAACTTCAGGGGTTGGCGCGCCATCTGGCTGGCCAGCCTCTAGCTCGGTCACCTTCCTTTGTCCTTCCGTACAGTACCTTTAGTACCTAAGCCCTAGCCTGCGCGGAGCCGTATAATCGAGGCGAAACCAGAAGGAATCTGGCACGGCTGGGCAAAAGCACACGGTGGACCCTGCATTCACATTGGCGATTTTCGCGCTGGGGCTGGCCTTTGGCAGCTTCTTAAATGTCTGCATCTATCGGCTGCCGAGGGATTTGTCGGTAATTCATCCGGGCTCGGCGTGTCCCAAGTGCGCGCAGCCCATACGCTTTTATGACAACATTCCGATCCTGAGCTGGCTGATTTTGCGGGGACGTTGCCGGCACTGCAAGGCGCCGATCTCGCCACGTTATCTCGTGGTTGAGCTGATCACCGGCCTGCTGTTTCTCGCATGTTACGCGTATTTCGGCCTTACCCTGGCCACGCTGAAGTGCTGCACGTTCGGATTCCTGCTGGTGGGACTGATCTTCACCGACGCCGAGACCCAACTGCTGCCTGACAAATTGACCCTGCCGGGGCTGGTCGCGGGCTTGCTGTTCAGCCTAGTGGTTCCGGTGAACGATCCGCTTTCGAAGATGTTGTTCGGCGCGATCTATCAGCCGGCGGCTGGCGCTTCCAGCCCGTGGCTTTCATTGCTGCAGGCGCTGATGGGTGCGGCCGTGGGAGCGTCGTTCATTTATGGCATAGGGGCGATTTATTTCCGGGCGCGCGGAGTCGAAGGCATGGGCTTCGGCGACGTCAAGCTGATGGCGATGGTGGGCGCGTTCCTCGGAATTCAGTTGACCATCTTCACTTTGTTCACCGCCTCGATTGTAGGCTCGCTCGCGGGAGTATGGACAGTGCTAGCGGTATGGATCAAGCGCACCCGGCGGCGCATGGTGCGGCATCATGAACCGGCGGGCCTGGCGCGGCGTCATGGATGGGAGTCGGCCAGCATTGCACTGCGGCGGTTTCCCATGCCGTTTGGGGTGTTTCTGGGCAGTATGGCCATGCTTGCTTCGTTCTTCGGCAATCAGTTTTTTCGCTGGTACTGGAGGTTGCTATGAGAATGCTCAGCAACCCCATCCTGGTTCGCATGGCCATCGTGCTGTTCGCCACCGGCTTCGCTTTTTGGGTGGCGACGCTGTTGCTTCGGCGGATGCGGCGTCTGCTGACGGAGGAATCTTTCGCGATTGACACGGCTCCCGAGCTCGAGCACTTCCCCCTGCGCACCTACAACGCTGTGATTCAGCAACTGAAGCAGCAGAAACACGAATTGTTGAGCACGCAGCAGGTGGAGCGGCGCAGAGCTAAGACCTCGGAGAACATCAGCGCGGCGGTGCTGTCGAATCTTTCGAGTGGCGTGCTCTTCTTTACCACGAACGGCTTGGTCCGCAATGCCAATAATGCGGCCAAGGACATTCTTGGATTTGCCTCGCCAGTGGGCATGAGCATCAGTGAAATCTGTCGAGAAGCGGAAGTGAGTTCGGCGTCCTCTCGCGGCTTGCAGGAGACGCTGACGGCGGCGGTGCAGGCCAGCTTGCATGCACCCAATTTGCGGCAGCCAGGCGCTTCGCGAAGCGTGGAAGCGGACTACGTCACGCCGGCGGGGGAGCAACGCATTCTCGAAATCACGATCTCTCCCGTGTCCACGCCCTCGGGCGAGACTTTGGGCGCGGCTTGCCTGATCACGGACAAAACAGAATTCGCCACCATCCAGCGACTGCACGAATTGCGGGGAGAAATGTCGGCCGAGATGGCGCTGGCGCTGCGGAATTCGGTAGCCACCATTTCGAGTTACGCGCAGCAGCTGGCCGTGAGCCGCGATCTGACAATGGTGCGCCAGTTGGCGGTAGACATCGTTTCCGAAGCAGCCGATCTGGATCACACCATTGGCGGTTTCCTCGCGGGCGCAAAAGCCGCGAAGGCGGCTGGAGCTTGAATTCAATCAACGCCAGGTGCCCGTGAAAATAACGGGCCGTGGCACGGAGGATGAAACAACCATGAAACGCGTCACCTATATCTGGATTGCCGGAGTGATTCTAGCGGGAATGATGGCTTCCTATGCCAGCGCCCAGGACTCGACTGCGCCAACGCAATCGTTGGGAGACTACGCTCGCGCCCAGCGCAAGGACAAGAAAACGGCGCCGGCTAAGCAGTTTGATAACGACAACCTGCCTACGGACGACAAGCTGAGCGTAGTGGGCGGGGCGGGGTCGACGAGCGACAGCACCGACACGCCGCAAACCGCGGCCAATGGCGGAGCGGATGCAGGCCAGTCCGACAAGAAAGCTGATAGCAAACCGCCTTCAGTCCAGCCGGGCGAGTCGCCCGAGGACCGCCAAAAGACCTATGACGCGTGGAAAGACAAGCTCGCGGCGCAGAAAGACAAGACGGACTTGCTCTCGCGTGAACTGGATGTCGAGCAGCGCGAATATCAATTGCGGGCGGCGGCGATGTACGCCGACGCCGGCAACCGCCTGCGGAATTCGGGCGAATGGGATAAGGAAGACGCAGACTATAAGAAAAAGATCGCTGAAAAGAAGAAAGCCGTCGACGACGCCAAACAGCAAATGGATGACCTGCAGGAAGCAGCCCGCAAGGCTGGAGTTCCCTCTTCGGTTCGGGAGAGTACTGCGGATCAACCATAGCGCGGCTCATCAGCGCGTGATTTTAAAGCCCTCGACTTCGAGGGCTTTTTTCTGTCGCTCGGCAGAAAACCGTGGCGTGACCGCGCAAAATCTACATCGAGCTAAACGGGCCCGCCTCTAACCCGATGATTCATCGAGTCAAAGAGATGGCATCTGCCGTGCGACTTGCGGCCCCTGGCAAACCAAAGTCAGGATGCGGTCATGAAGAGATGTCGGCGAACGGTGGCGCGGGGCGCAGTTTGTGTGACTCTGGCCTGGGTGACTGTGGCCTGGGTGATTCTAACCTGGACGACGGGATGCTCCCGGCAGCTTACCGTGCCCGGATCGAACAGGACCGCCGACAGTCCGCAACTCCCATTCGAACGTGTATCGGACAGCGGTGGAATCTCTCCGACGGCTGGATTCACTTCCGACGGAATTCCTGTCGGCACCGAGGTCGCCATCCGCTTGCAGATGATGCTGTCCAGCGCCGATTCTCGCGCGGGGGACTCTTTTCAGGCAGTTCTGGATGAGCCTTTGATGGTTGCCGGGAAGACCATCGCGCCGCGAGGGACGCCGGTCACTGGGAGTGTGGTGGCAGCAAAAGCTTCCGGAGGCCGCACTGATCCCGGCTACCTGCGCCTGACTCTGGCGTCGATGGTTATGAACGGAAAGTCCCTTCCTCTGCAGACCTCCAGTATTTTCGCCAAGGGTGGCGGACCTAACCAGAAACTCAAAGCCACGACGATCGAGAGTTCCGCGATAACCGGTAAGGGCTCAGGTGCAGAAGCGGCCGTAAATTCCAGCCACGGGACCGGGATTTCAATCAATCCCGCGCCAGGTGACGTGCGGTTTTCCACAGGGCACCGCTTGAGCTTTCGCTTGGCTCAGGCTTTGCATTTGTCGGGCTGATGCGCTCAGGAAGTGCGATTGCACGTTATGCGCCTACGAGTTCGCAGTAAATCCTTCCTCCCATTTTGGATTCGGTTTCAATCTGGAAATTCCTGTTCAACCATCACAGCGCTCCTAGCCCAGCCCGCCTAGACTTCCCAAATGGGGAGCGTTCGAATGCTTTAGCTCCTCCAGCACATCGCAATTGAAAGATGACTGCTATGAGCGCAATTGCACAACTTGAGGTGAGAACTGAGGAATCGTCCGAACGTCCGCAAACCGAGCAGCAGCTGCGGGATGCCCACAAGATGGAGGCCATCGGGCGCTTGGTGGGCGGAGTTGCTCATGACTTCAACAATCTGCTAACCGGGATGGTGCTTTGTAGCGAACTGATTCTGGCCGGATTGGAAAAGAACCACCGTTTGCGGCGTTTTGCCGAGGAGATCCGTAAGGCCGGAGAGCAAGGCGCGGGACTCATCCAGCAGTTGATGGCGGTGGCACGGCAGCGGGCGGTCGAGCCTTGTTTGCTGCGCGTGAACGATGTCGTGTCGGACGTGCACAATCTGCTCAGCCGCCTGATTGGCGAGAACATCGAACTGGTCGCCGAACTCGCGGACGATCTCGGGTTCGTGAGGATGGATCCAGCCCAGGTTCAACAGATCATCTTGAACCTTGTGTTGAACGCGCGCGATGCCATGCCTGACGGTGGCCGGGTCACGCTCAACACCAGAAATTGTGACGGTCCGAGACCAGGACACAACGGACATCACGAGTTCTGCGATTCCTGGGTCGCGCTCGCCGTCAGCGACACCGGTTGTGGCATGGACGCCGCGACTCGGGCCCGGGTTTTCGAGCCTTTTTTCACCACCAAGAAGCCCGGCCAAGGGAACGGCCTCGGGCTGGCCACGGTTTATCGCATCGTGACTCATGAAGGAGGGACGATTGAAGTAGAAAGTGAAACTGGAAGAGGCACGCGGGTGGTCGTGCATCTTCCCCGAATCGTAGCGCTGCCTCAGCCGTTCAAGGCTCCCGAGGTTGCGAACAAAATCAGCCCGGAGTCGAATCAGAAAATTCGAGGACCGAGAAAAAACAGGACAAGAAGAGGAAAATCAGTATGACCAGCGCCACTGCTCATGCGTTTAATCCGCCTCAGCTCGAGGCGGCCAATTTGCTGAATCTGGTGATCGTCGACGACGAACGTGCGGTTCGTGACGTCTGCCGCGAAGTGGCCCGCTCCCTGGGTTTCAATACCATGGTTGCTGAATCCGCCGAGCACACCTACCGCCTGCTGGACTCGCAGGCGATCGATGTGGTCCTGCTCGATCTGAAGTTGCCCGGAGCTGGCGGATTAGAGGCATTGCACAAGATCAAGCAGCGCCGTCCAGACGCCGAGGTGGTCGTCGTTACCGGCTACGCCACAGTGCAATCGGCGGTGCAAGCCATGAAAAACGGCGCCTACGATTACGTGACCAAGCCTTTCACCATCGACGAACTCAAACTTCTGCTGGAGCGGGTTGCCGCGCATCTGAGGCTGAAAACTGAGAACCGCATGTTGCGGGAAAAAATTAAGGCAAAGCTCGGATTCGGCAGCATCGTCGGACACGCTCCAGAGATGGAGAAGCTTTACCGCATGATCGCCAAGGCTGCGGTCAGCAATCACCCGGTATTGATTCTGGGAGAAAGCGGAACGGGAAAGGAAATGGTGGCGCGGGCTATTCACTTTTCGGGTCCCTTTCGTGACAAGCCGTTCATTCCGGTAGACTGCGGCTCGCTGGTTCCCACGCTGATTGAGAGTGAGCTGTTTGGCTATGTAAAGGGGGCCTTTACCGGCGCCGTCCAGGCCAAGGAAGGATTGCTGGCCATAGCCGAAGGCGGAACCGTATTCCTCGACGAAATTGGGGAGCTTCCCGTTGACCTTCAGGCCAAGCTGTTGCGCGCCATCCAGGAGAAAGAAATCCGGCAGGTAGGCAGCACCAAGCGCACCAACATCAATGTGCGAATCCTGGCAGCCACCAATCGCGACCTGGAATTGGCCGTGGCCCAGGGAACCTTCCGGCGCGATCTGTACTTCCGCCTGAATGTGTTGAACCTGCGCATCCCGGCACTGCGCGAACGACGGCAAGACATCCCGGTGCTGGCTGGGTATTTCCTGGAGCGGATGGCGCAAGATTTAGGACAAGAAAGGACGCTGAGCGACGATGCCATTAAGGCGTTGCTCGCCTACGATTGGCCCGGCAATGTGCGGGAGTTGGAGAATTGTTTACAGCGGACCTGTGCCATGAACAGCGGCCCGGAAATCCATGCTCTGGACTTACCCAGCGCTGTCCAAGGTGAAGCCGGTCATGCCACGGTTGAGGGTAGCGGCTCTGCGAAGATTGTTCCCATCTCGGAGATGGAGAAGAAGACCATTCTCAACACCATTACTCAGCTCAATGGAGACAAGCTATTAGCGGCACGGCTGTTAGGCATCGGGAAAACGACGCTGTATCGCAAGCTCAAAGAGTATGGTTCGCCAGCTTAGTTCAAAAGCGGGCTAGGTTTCCTGCAGTGGAACGCTCGCTAGTGGAACCATAGCCTAACCCGTTTGTTATCACTCTGAAGGTTCTGGCTGGCGACGTGCAACGAAGCAGAACATGATTCTGCTGATTACATCTCTGGCAAAAGCTCAGGATTGCGCGAAAGCGCTACAGGAAGCGTCGGCTGAGCCTGTAGAACTGGCGGCCAGCCTGCGCGAGGCGATGGCACAACTCCAAGCGCACGAATTTTCGGCGGTGGTCATCGATCAGTTGCTGCTGGACGCCGAACCGGACGACGTCGAGACGATCCTGAAACACATGGGCGCCGCTGTGCCCGTTTATTCCAACTTTGCCATCAGTGGAATCGAACGAGTGTCTCGCGAGCTGCGTTCGGCGCTGCACCGGCGCAAGCGAGAATTGCAGCTTGCCAGGCGAGAAGCGGAACAGACGTTACGCAGCGAATTAAAGGACACAATCACCGCGTTGTTGCTCTCGTGCGAAATGGCGCTTGACGTACCCAATCTCCCCCTGTTTGCCGAAACCAAGATGCGAGCCGTAGATGCTCTAGCCAAGGAGATGCGCACAAAGCTGGGAGTGACAGCGTGAGGGGCCAAGTTGGCAGGAAGACGTAGGGCAGGTGACCAGCCGCAAACAATCGGCGAGCAACTGCCCTCCGGCTGATCTTTCGCGTTTTACCCGCATGGGGCGTTCGCGGGGATCAACATAATCAGGTATAGAATATCCGGAGAAGCGTCGAATTCCGCCCACTGTGGAATCCGTTCCCCTATCTCAGGAAATTGGTCCATCTGACTACTTGCTTCTCTGGTAGCTCACTTGCCCGCCGACTACAACAGCCAGGACATGGCTGGTGTATTCGAAGGGGTCGCCATCGAAGAGCGCTACGTCCGCATCTTTACCGCGGGCGAGTGAGCCAACGCGATCGTCGATGGCGAGAATCTTTGCCGCATCCGCTGTAACCGCGCGCAGAGCTCCTTCCATGCCCAGCCCATTTGCGGCGGCAATGCCGGCTTCGAACAGCAGGATGCGATTCTTCGGAACGTAGTCTTCGTAGCCAGTCATCAGCGCAATCGGGATTCCCGCTCGCTTGAGAATTGCCGCATTCTCGAAGGTCGCATTCGCGGTTTCCAGGGATTCGAACCGCTGCATGACTGGACCGAGCAGGCACGGAACTCCCGCGCGCCAAATCGCATCGGTGATCAGGTAGCCCTCAGTCACCGAAGCCAGCATGTAGCGAAGATGGAATTCATTGCCGATACGGATAGCCGTATCGATATCGTCGGCGCGATATGCGTTGAAGATCGCGGGCAGTTTTCCGTCAACGACCGGGACCAGAGCTTCGAGCTTCATATCGCGCGAGGGCTGCTTCGAAATATCGGCCCCGTCTTTCTTCCACTTCTCTTCGTATGCCTTCGCATCCGCAAGCGCATGCCGGATGATCTCGGCCGTCTTCATGCGCGTGTTTGGCGCTTTTTCTTTCTTTCCATACGCGTCTTTAGGAGTTTCGCCGAGGTTAAACACCATGGCCGACTCCTGGCGAACCGCCAGTTGCTCCACCGTCGGGGGCACAGAACCTGTGCCGGCAGTTTTGAAAATACCGGCCCGGCCAGCGATGGGATTGCGCGGACCGGGCGCCGTTTGCACCGTGGTCACGCCGTACTGATTCAAGACCTGCAAAAGCCGTTCGTTGGGATTGAAGCTGTCGAGAGTGCGCAGGTCCGCCGTGTTGGGGTCGGTGGCCTCGTCCTGGTCCTGATCGGCGCGAATGTTGTAGGCGCCCGAGATGCCGGCGGTCGTGTCGGTGTCAATCAAGCCGGGCGTAACGAAAGCAGCTTTCAGTACCGCGTACCCGTCGGGGGATTGCTGATTCGGGCCCGGGCGCACTGCTTCGATCTTTCCGTCCCGTATCAACACCATGCCCGGTCCGCCTTGCGCTCCGTCCGCCACGGTGTAGAGATGCTCGGCAAGCACCGCGATATTCTGCGCCAACAAAGTAGTTGCGGAAGCCACGCAAATGAGCAGAGCGAACCAGCGAAGCGCGCGCATTAGTTTCCCCCTCGCGGTGACGCTGGAAAGTGATTCCCAACGCCAAATCCGCCGGTCGCATAGCGCAGATCCTGCGGATTAGCGCGGTCGAAAACTTTCTGCCCTTCAATCCAGGTCTCGAGCACATGGGTGTAGACGCTAAAGGGTGGGCCACTCAAGACAACGAAATCAGCATCTTTCCCGGGATCAAGCGTTCCGATGCGATCCCCCAAGTCGAGCATTTCCGCGGGATAGATGGTCAGCCCCTTCAGCGCCGCTTCTTCACTCATGCCCCCGCGTACAGCCAGCGCGGCCTGGCGAATAATAAGGCGCGAACTGGTAATCGGATCGTCAGTATTGAGGGCAACTTTGACGCCAGCTTTTTCCAAAGAGGCCGGACAGCCGAGGTTGAGGTCGATCGTCTCGAGTTTTCCTCCCGGAGAATCTACGATGGTAAAGCTCACCGGGATGTGGCGTTTCGCGAGTTCGTCCACCACTTTGCAGGATTCCGTTCCATGCTGCACCACCAGGCGATAGTGAAATTCCTCCGATAAACGAACCGCCGTCATAATGTCATCGGCCCGGTGGGTGTGGTTGTGAACTACGCGCTTGCCTTCGAGCACCTCGACCACCGGTTCGAGATCGAGATCGCGATCCGGCTGTTTGGCAGTCTTGTCGCCCGCCGCGGCGGCTTTGTTGTAGGCATCCCATTTTGCTTTGTATTGCGTGGCCTTCTCGTAAATCCCGCGGGCCAGCGCCGCTTCCTCCATGCGCGTCATGGGAGCTTTATCTTTCGCGCCGTAGTGTTTGGGGTTTTCACCGTTCGCCATTTTCATTCCGCCAATGGTTCCGGGAATCAGCATTTGCTCGATCGTATTCCCGCGCAGTTTGACGTAAGCCGTCTGCCCTCCCATTACGTTGCCGCTGCCCGGCATAATGTTCGCGGTGGTCACGCCTCCGGCGGTTGCCATGCGGATATTCGGATCGGCGGGATCAATAGCATCGAGCGCTCGCAGTCCGGGTTGAATTGGGCCGGAACCTTCGTTGGCGTCGCCTGAGTCCTCGGCCAGCGGGTTCGCGATGATTCCGATGTGAGAGTGCGAGTCCACAATACCGGGGATGAGCACCTTGCCGGCGGCGTCCTCGACCGTGGCACCGCGAGGAATCTTTATCTTGCCTTCCTCGCCGACGGCCACGATTTTCCCATTAGCGACGATCAGCACTCCGTGCTCGATCGGCGGTCCGCTTATCGGATAGACCTTCGCTCCACGAATCACGAGCGTTGCTTGCGCTGCGGACGTCTGCGCACAACATACAAGCCCCGCGCACAGAAGTGCCCACAGGCAGAAGATTGATCTGCCATTCCTAACTCTTCTGAATCGCATCCAGCCTCCCGGAAAATTGTGAAGCAAGAAACTATATCATCGGTTTTCACGCGACGGGCTTTCTTCCGTTGACGTCACCCTGAGTCGCTTTCCTGCCGCCTCTCCGTTTTCCTCACTTGACGTCATCCTGAGTGGCCGTCAGGCCACGAAGGATCCGGCGCGGGTTGGCAGGAATGCGGTTAAGCGCTCGCGTAGCCTCCGCCAAGTCGTGGCACTCCGCGCAAGATCCTTCAGCCGGCTGACGCCCGGTTCAGGATGACGTCTTTCCAGGATTTATGTTGCGAAGCCGCGTTCCTAATTGCTGTCTTTCTTCGAGCCCACGGCGTTCACCGCGACCAAAAATAAAAAAGGGGCAGCAGAACTCGCTGCCCTCTTTATTTGAGGTGACGATTAATTTACGGCTCGGGGATCGTTGCGAAGTCCACGTTCTGCACGGGTACGCCGCCAATCTTCTTTCGGCCGTCGGTCCAGGTCACATAAGCGGAGCCGGTGGCGCCATCATCCGCTGCGTTCAAAGCCGTGTTGTAATCGTAATCGCCCGCATAGCAAGAAACGACGCCGGGGTCGTCCTGGGATGGCTGGGTGATTAGGCCCGTGCTGATGGTGACATCGGCGAGCCACGAAGCGCCATTGGTCTTCGACTGACGGCCCACGCGCTCGTAATTACATCCCTTGTCTCCAACGTTGGTGCAGGTGCTGGTGGCTTTGCGACGATCATACCAAGAAGCCGTGACCGTGCCATCCGAGGTCGCGGATAGCGAAGGCATCCACTGCGTCTTGTTGGGAGCATCCTTGTCAGTGTTGAGTTTGATCGGTTTCGACCAAGTCTTGCCGTTGTCAGTCGAACGAGTGTAAAAAATGTCCCCGTGGTCGCCATTCGTCCCTGCGGCAGCATAATCGTAGTGGACGACGCCGTTGGGGCCAACTGCCGGTTCCCCCCAGCCCATGTGCCGGATGATCGGATTGACCTGATAGAAGTATCCGCCGCAGCTCTGATCTCCGACCGGGTTGAATCGCGGACCCAAAATCACTTGAGTCCAGGTTTTGCCGCCGTTGGTCGAGCGGAACATAAGGTTCTGGCGCGTGGCGCTCCCTCCGCCACCCTCATCCATGCTGGCAATGAATACCGTGCTGTTCTTGCCAACCAACTTGGCCCCGCGCGGCGAGCCGGTAATCTGCACGTTGCGGAAGAAGGTGCCCGTGTTGAGTTGCTTCGGGGTGCTCCAGGACACGCCGTCGTCCGAGTAGGTTACGAACAGGCACCCACCCAAGCCGCAGGTTGTGGTGTAGTCATTGTACGAGACATACATGCGGCCATATGTTCCGCTGGTGGGTTCGTTGTCCGACCACATCGACGGGCGGTCGTCGAAACTGCCATTATGCGCGCACGCTCCAGCCGTCCAGGTTTTGCCATTCTTAGAAGTCCACAAGCCAATCCCCTGACCACCGCAGTTCCCCACCAAATCGCCGGCGAAGAATTTGCCCAACTTGGAGTTGAAAACCACGAGCGGATCCCCAGCGTTGAAGCCGTGGGCGGTCCCGAAGGGCGCAGGTTGAATCTCCGTGAACGTCGCCCCGCCATCGGTCGAGTAGGACGTGCCCGAATAATTTCCTTGGCCGTCGTAGTTGGCGTTGTAGTTGACCACGATGGTTTGGCCTTTATCCGCAGTGCTCGCCGCCACCATGCTTTCGCTCCCGCAGACGTCGTCAGAG
The DNA here is from genome assembly GCA_963762385.1 of uncultured Acidobacteriota bacterium. GTDB lineage: Bacteria > Acidobacteriota > Terriglobia > Terriglobales > Acidobacteriaceae > JABDBE01. The sequence continues at coordinate 1,546,643 of CAVXKN010000006.1, forward strand.
GCGGAACAATCCGATCCGTTGCTGACCCGGATGTTGGGTGGAGCGGGCGATTTGCCAGGGACAGCCATCGACGGCGACCCTCCTCGCACGATCCCGCACTCAATCAGGATTCGGCCGGCGCGCATATTATCTTGCATAAGCAGCGACGAGACGTTGATCTGCGCGCAGTCGACACCCACCGAAGTCATTTGAGCGCTGGCTGGCAGCGGTTGAAGAACACACGCCGCCAGTAACAGTACTGGAAGCGCAAAATAGCAGAGACGTCTACCTCCGTGGTTCGTCATTGTTGCTTTCCCCCTTTGTTGCTGATTTTTGAAGCTCAGACGGTGGGTCGGAAGCACGCCGCTGCGCGTCCGGGACAGGAGCCACCGCAGTCCCAAAATACTGTTCGTCCACCCAGATGCCGGCTTTCTTTTTCAGATCGTCCAACATCGCTTGCATCTTCTGCCCTTGCAAACCTTTTTCGATATGCGACCGTACCTGACCGAGTTGCTGACGATCGTGCTTAACCAACTGAATGAGCAGGAGGCGCGCTGGGGTATCTTCAAACTCGGTCCACTCGCCCTGCTTGAGTGAGAACGCGACTTTCTCCATTTGCGGCGACAGTTCGCCGCGCGTAAAGGTGAGAGGCTCGGGATCCAGCATGCCATCGCCGGACTTGCTGAGGTCCGCTGACAGTTTTTTTATGTCGATTCCTGATGCGTACGCCTGACGAACCTGATCGGCGCGCGCCCGCACCACCTGCGAACTCAAAACAGTCGCATCTTTGGAGTTGTCTCGCCGCTTCCAAATGAAGAGCCTGCGAATTTGCACTTCGTCGTAGTCGGACAAGTGGGCAGAATAATATTGGGTGATCTCTTCAAATGTGGGCTGGGCCTGGCGCATCAGGTTGGCGAACTCAGCGTCCGAAAGTACCTGCATGCGTGCGATGGCTAACTGGCGGCTCACCTCGGGCGAGGAATCGAGATGGTTGGCCAGCGCTTGCTGAGAAAGCATGAGCACCGACGCATAGTCGTCGCCGAGCTTTCGACGATCCTTCTCGCTGACGCCTTTGTCGGCATCGCCGCTTTGGCCCTCGATATCACTGATCCTGGATTCGAATTCTCCCTCGGTGACCTGAAGGTTCCCGACCTTGAGGATCACGCGGTCACTTCCAGGAGAAGCTTGTTTGGATGGCGCGGAGATCGAGTTCGCGGATGAGGGTGCAGGATTTTTGCCAACAGTTTCCTGCGCGCGGCCTGCGACGGCCAACAAGGCCAGCAATATAAGGTAAGGAGTTGTCCCTGCTCTCATCGACTCGACTTAGGGTCCCGAATGCTGATTAACTTGAGTACTTGGCACAGCCTTCGCCATAAAAATCGAGAAGCTGTGGGCCAGCAAGCTCAGCACTAATCGGACCCGGTTGGAGCAAGAACGATGCCCGGTAGTAGAGCGTGGAGAACTCTAGTTTATGAGAGTCGCAACTGTCAACCTGAAAACTTTTGCATCGCCTACGAAGCGTAAACGCTGGTCTCGCGTCAGACTAGCTGGAGGAGCGAATTGGCCGCATTGTTGCTGCCTCGGCAGACCTGGATGGCATTTTCAGGGATCTACGAACCCGGTGACTCCCATCGATAAATCGGTGATTGCCTGCCGGCGGCCTAGATCGCGGCTTCGTTCATTTCCTCCAACACCTCCTCGGGCTTTTCATCCAGCATGAAAGCCAGCACTTCCTGCGGTACGGGATTATTCCAGACGGGAGCGAAGGACTGGCGATGCAGGGGAGACGGCCCATGTTGACGCAGGGCGGCAAGGTGGTGAGGCGTGCTGTATCCCTTGTTCGAAGCGAGGCCGTAGACGGGGAAAACGGGATCCCATTCGCGAACCATGCGATCGCGTTCGACCTTGGCCAGGATCGAGGCAGCGGCAATCGAGACAGAGAGCGCGTCGCCGTGGATGATCGCCCGCTGCGGCAGCTCGCAGTCCAAACGCATCGCGTCGATCAGCAAATGGTCAGGGCCGGGTTTCAGACTTACTACTGCTTCCCGCATGGCAACCCGCGAAGCCTGATAAATGTTGATCTGGTCAATGCGGGCGGCATCGACGGCGGCGATAGCCCAAGCGATAGCATGTTCGCGAATGCGCTCCGCCAGCACCTCGCGCCGTTCCGCGAGCAACAGCTTGGAATCGCGCAGACCGCGAATGCGATAGCTGGGATCGAGGATGACGGCTGCTGCAACGACTGGGCCAAACAGGGAACCGCGGCCGACTTCGTCCACGCCCGCGATCAGGCGCGCGCCCGATTGCGTCGCCTGCTTCTCGAATTTCAGCGTGCAATGGAGGCGCTTGAGCAGGCGAAGCTTAGCAGCTGCGGGCGAAAGCGTTTTCTCGGCGAGTTTGAGCTTCGGAGACACCAACACACGGATCGATATAAAAACATCTTCGCCGAGGCCGGGCCTGTGAAGCAAGGTGGAAAATTGTTTGATAGCGTCTCAGCTGCGCCTTGCCGGAGTTCTTGGCGATGGACTGTAACTCAGCTTCAACTTCTGCTGCCCGGCTTTCAGCGTTATGCCATGGCAAGCCGTTGTATCTTCGATGAAATTCTGCGTGCCAAGGCGCTGTCAAGATCGGTGACGCAGTCTCGCGATTTTATTACCGACCACCACGCCGACCGCACATGAAGGCCTCCTCCTGCGATCAGCTAGAATAGCGGCTCTGCGCAGGAGGGAACATGCCGGACGTAAGCAGCATCCCGCGTCGACTGGGCCGGCGAGCGCTGGTGCATTCGGCCCGAACCGCCGTGGCTGCGGTGCTCTCGCTGGTTGTCGCCCGAGTTCTGGGGCTTCCCGAGGCCTATTGGGCCACGATTACGACTTTGATTATCATGCAGTCGACCTGGGGGGCGGCGTTAACCGTTTCCGAGCAACGTCTCGCCGGAACTGCGGTAGGAGCGGTGATGGCCGCGTTGCTGACGACATATTTCGGATCAAACCTGATTGCTTTCGGTCTGGGCGTATTCGCACTCGGATTGATTTGCGCCGCGCTTCGTCTTGAGGACGCGTACCGGCTCGCCAGCGTTACGTTGGCGATTGTCATGCTCATCACGCGCACGAAACAGGCCTGGATCGTTGCGGCTCATCGCTTCGTCGAAGTCGCGGTGGGAATCGCAGTGGGCCTGGCGTTGACCGCGGTGTGGCCAGGAGACGAACCGACGGCCGCTATCGCGCCTCCGGGTTCCCCTTCCAGATAGGACTCCAACCAACTTACTTTGTGGTTGCGGCTACGGTTGCGTGCTCGCGGTCGACGTCCTTGAGCCGAGCCGCTTTGCCGCGCAGCGCACGCAGGTAGTACAGCTTGGCGCGCCGAACCTTGGAGGAACGCAGCAACTCAACCTTGTCGATTACGCGGGAGTTCTCCGGAAAGATACGCTCGACCCCTTGACCGAAGCTGATCTTGCGTACGGTAAAGCTTGCCTGCGGACCTCGCGAACGCGAGATCACGACCCCTTCGAAAGCCTGCGTACGTTCCTTGTCGCCTTCCTTAATCTTGACGTGTACGCGGACGGTGTCGCCCGGAACGAATTTCGGAAGGTCGGTGCGCTTGGTCTTGGCCAGCAGTTTTTCGATGATGAGGTTCGACATAATCTTTTCCCCTGTTCTAAAGTCTAGTGCTGCGCTCACTTAAACTCCACCCGTAATCAGAGATCCCGTAGCAATTTCTTGTCTTCGTCGCTGAGCGCGGCATCAACCAAAAGATCGGGCCGGTTGCGCAGCGTTTTCGCGAGCGCGCTCCGACGGCGCCAGCGTCGTATCTCTTCATGATTGCCCGATGCCAGCACTTCCGGCACTGCCATGCCCCGAAAATCCGCGGGCCGCGTGTAGTGCGGATAATCCAGCAATCCGCCCGAAGTGCACGTCGAACTCGGACCGTTTCCCGCTTGCGTCTGCGAGAACGTACTGAATGATTCCTGCTGCGTCGAGGCCTGGTTGCCAACTGCGCCGGGAATCAGACGAGTGACGCAATCCACGATCACCGCCGCACCCAGTTCACCGCCGCTCAGCACGTAGTCTCCGATAGACAACTCGCGGTCCGCCAAATATTGGCCTACTCGCTCATCCACGCCTTCATAACGGCCGCAGATCAGGACGAGACGTTGCAGCGTTGCCAGTTCGTTGGCAACACCCTGATCGAATCGCTTGCCCTGTGCCGAAAGCAGGACCACACTTTCTGTCGCTCCGCAGTCTTCAAGCGACGCGATCTTCAGCGCTTCAATACATTCAAAGATCGGTTCCGGCTTCAGCACCATGCCTTCGCCGCCGCCAAATGGGCGGTCATCCACGGTCTTGTGGCGATCGTGCGCAAACGCCCGCAGATCGTGAACTTCGATCGTCGCCAGCCCGGATTCCCGAGCCCGGCGGATAATTCCGTGATCCAGCGGTCCGCGAAAGAAGTCGGGAAAGATCGTTACAATGTCGATCTTCATCGCGAAACCAGATCAAGAACAACATTAGCCGCACGTCTGTTCACTGCTTCAGCGCGTTCCCGGTGATAACTAAATTGCCGTCGCCGTCGCCCGTGTTGGTATCCAGAAACTGCAATCCCTTCGCTTCCCCTGCAGCTACCGAGTTCAAGGCAAACGCAATCTGCAGACCGTGTTTGCCAATTCCCGATATCGTGCCATTGCCATCCGAGTTCACCCGGTAGGTGGCTTTGAAGGGTCCCCCACCCTGCCCGCCGTCGAACATGATGGTTACGGAACCCTGGATGTTCCCTTTGCCATCAAAACTGAATATCCCCACACCGCCGTCCTCGGCCAGACTCACGTCGTCGGTCCACGGGTTGTATTGGAAGGCAAAATTCCCTTTTAGACTCGCCACGGTGTATTTTCCCGTGGTGCTGGACTGCAGCAAAGCGGTGCCGCTGACCACTTCGTTATTGGTGTCGTCGGTCCGCAGCAGTTGCACTCCCTGTGCCACCCCAGCCGCAGTCGAGTTGAGAGTAATCGCGTACCGAGCCGTCAAGCCTGATGTAACGTCGATCACACCGCTTCCATTAGACTTCACGCCGTAAGTTCCGCCCAACGTCCCGCTCTGGACCGCATGGTCCGAAATCGATGTGTACGACCCGGTCACATTGCCCGCGCCGTCGAATCTCATAACTCCCACCATGGCAAACTGGGGTGTATTCACATTGGCAGTCCGCAGGTTGGTCAAAAAGCTGTAGCTTCCCTTCAGACTGGCATTGCTAAAACCCGCAGCCTGCGCCGACAAGGCGAGGGCGAGTGTCAGAAAAACCAAAATCCCAACCTGGAGAACACGTCGGTTGAACACTTCCACAATGCACCTCCTTGTCCGACTCCACTCCACTCTCGGCCCAGTACACAGCGAAAGTTATTTCTTCGCGTTTCTCTTGCCGCTTGTTTGTTGCTGATGCTTTTCCTCAGCCGTCAGTGGCGCATTCAATTCGAGCATTCCTTCGGGCAGTTGCATTCGTATCTGCTTGTGCTCGAGGTCCACGCTTTGCAGATACGCTTCGGCGTAAGGAATCTCGTGTCGATTGTTTCCCGTGACAACGATCAGCAGTGGCGCTTCGCCCGTGCCAAACTGAATGTCTTCAATCGTCCCAATTTCGCGGCCTGCATCGAACACTACGCAGCCGATCAAATCGCTGACGTAATTCCATCCCGATTCAAGCTGAGCCCGCTCACTGCGCGGTACCTGCAATTCGCAGGCGATCAGGGCTTCTGCATCGGAAATCGAATCAACACCCGCGAACTTCAGAACCAGGAAATCCTTGTGCGGCCAGAGTTCTTCAATCCGCAACTCGCGCCGGCTGTTGTCTTGCCCGAGAGCGAACAGTCTCTGACCTACCGTGAACCGGTCAGGAACGTCCGTGTGTACTTCGACTGCGACTTCGCCATGGCGTCCCTGCGTTTTTCGCACGCGGGCCAGGGTGATGAACTCGCCGGTCATTCCCGATTCAGCTATTCCAAGATCTCGAGCGTAAAGCGCTTGTGTCGTCGGATTCCCGCGGCGCCGATCAGGGCGCGCAGGGCACGGGCTACGCGGCCCTTGCTTCCAATTACCTTGCCCACATCCTTCGGAGCGACGGTGAGTTCAAGCACGTCGCCTTCGAGTTGGCTCACCGACACCTGATCGGGTTCGTCGACCAGCGCCTTCGCGATCTGCTCGACCAAGGCTCGCACATCCGCGCTTTGCTGGGTCATTTGCGGTTCCTGTCGGGTGGGTTGAAAATTCCTACCGGCACAACAAGATCAGGCAGCGGGGACTGCGCTGGGCGTCGCAGGCTTGGCCACAATTTTGCCAACCCGGTCCGACATCTTAGCGCCCTTCGATACCCAATAGTCAATGCGCTCGCGCTTGAGTTCGATGCTGGCAGGATTAGTGCGGGGATTGTACGTTCCCACGACTTCAACCGGCCGGCCATTGCGTGCCCGTTCCTTTTCAATCACCACTACGCGATAATGCGGTTGTTTACGCGCACCCGTGCGCGACAGACGAATCATTAACACAGAGCTTTGGTTCCTTTCCTAGTCCTTCTGGCAGGCTTAAGGCAACCTCTCATTTTTGCAGAAGTTGGTAGGATTGGCAAGCGTTTAGTGACTCAAACGCGGTGGCTGAATCTTACCCACGGCCGCTGCACCGGCATAAGCAATCGGGAAAACCAAACAGGAGAAAAATGAAATGGCGATGTCGACTCGACGATCTGCGTTAGAGCCGAGACTCACTAAGGCAAGACGCAAGGAACTAGTTAAGCAGTTTCGCGACGCCGTTTATGAGGAACAACAGCGCGGTCTACGACGCCATTGATTTTCTTCCGCGCCTTCCGCAAATCGCCCGGGGTCATTCTTTTTGTGGCGGAGTCGACCAACTCGTCCATGCTGTCTAGCAGCGTGTCCAAGGCGGATTTTTGTTTGGCCGATGACTCAGCCATGTCAGCTTCCTTCTTGTGATTCTTATTCGGCATGACAGTTTACTGTGCGACGTCGACTTTGGCAGGCGACACGTAACCGATGTGCTGCCACCTAAGAGCCGTCAAGCGACAGGGCTGCAAGCGCCTGGCTGGCTCGCCCTAGGATCTGCGGCTTAAGGAACGCGCCTTGACAGAAAAGCCGGAACTCAATTCTAATTGTTTTTGCCACATTAGTTGCGACTCGTTCGCAACTAAATCGAAATCAACAGCAAGCTTTAGATCAAGAGAAAGAGGTTCCGATGCCTACGAGAGCACTGGTTGCGACTGACTCGCAACTGGGAAGGTCCAGGACTGGCACTGAAATTACGCGTCCTTCGCTGATGAAAGAACTGGCTGCGCGACGCGTACGCATGACCACCCAGCGGCGCCTATTGGTGAATATTATTCAGGACTCGCCCCGACACCTGGACGCAGCCATGCTCCTCAAGCTTGCCAAGAAACAGGATCCCGACATCGATCGCGCCACGGTCTATCGAACCCTCGCCCTGCTCAAGAATCGCGGGTTGATCGATGAACTCGATCTAATGCACATTGACGGTGAGAAGCACTATTACGAGGCCAAGACCAATCGCGATCACTGCCACATGGCTTGCTTCCGCTGCGGTGCAATCATGGAATATGCAAGTTCGTCTTTCGAGAAATTGAAACAGGAAATGGTCAAGCAGAGTGGCTTTCAGATACGGGTCGTGCGCCTTGAAGTTGGCGGAGTTTGCAAACAATGCCAGAAAGCGGCCAGTTAAGTCATTTTTTTTATCAAGCTAGATGCGACTGAGTTGCAATTAATAACTCGGATGGGCAGCGGAAAAACTCTCAGGCGTGGGGGCTTTGAAAGGGCACGGCTTCAGCAGTGCCATAAGTCTTTGAGGCGAGGTGAAGAGAAGTGAAGCGCGGCTTCTAGCCGCGCCTCTTCAGGGCTTCAGTCGCCATTTTCAAACTTTTTCCAGCCTCTTTGAAGGCGAACGCGTTACTTCATGACCGTAAGGTGCTTCTTGCGTAATAGCTTACTTCTTTCTTTCGCATTCCTCACCCTCCTCGCCGCCCATTGCTGGGCCGGCGCGGGCGGAAGCGTTTCGGGCACGGTTAAGGACGCGAGTAACGCCGTAATCACAAACGCCGCGGTAAACGCGGCCAACGTAGAAACCGGAGTCCAGCACCAGGTCGCAACCAACGGCCGGGGGGTTTATTCATTCCCCGATCTTTCCATTGGGCGCTACATCATTACGATCCAAAAAACGGGTTTCAAGCCGTATCAGCGGACAGGTGTTGTCATCGACGCCAACAGCGCACTCGTAGTCGACGCCGTGCTGGAAGTCGGCGTTCGGGCGCAGGCAGTCACGGTAAATGAAAGCGCGGTTCACATCGAAACATCCGATACGCAGTTGGGAGAGATCATCAGCGCCACCAAGATGGCCGCTGTTCCGTTGAACGGCCGCAGCTATACTGATCTGCTTGCACTCCAACCCGGCGTGGTTCCCGCAACATCGCTGACCTCAAACACGCAGCAAGACGTTGGCGTCAGCGCGCTCTCGCCTTCCGGTGGTCTGAATCCGGGAACGATTTCGATCAACGGTCAACGCGAGTTCTCGAATGCCTTCATCGTGAACGGCAGCGACGCGGAAGAAGACGTGAACTCCGGCGCAGCGATCATTCCGAATCTCGACTCCATTGCCGAGTTCCGCATCCTTACCAGCAACTTCGACGCGGAATACGGAGGCCACAGCGGCGGACAGATCAATGTAGTTACGAAGTCGGGCACCAACCAATTTCACGGAGACGCGTTCGAGTTCCTGCGTAACACGAACTTCGACGCACGAAACTATTTTTCTCCAACGCGGGGCACATTCGACCAAGACCAGTTCGGCGGAACATTCGGCGGCCCGATCCGAAAGAACAAGATCTTTTTCTTCGCCGATTACCAGGGAACGCGATCGACCCAAGGCGTGGACACCGGTCAAATCCCCGTCCCTTCCCTTCCCGACCGCTCCGGCAATCTGTCGGATCTCGCCAGTTCGCTGACCGGCACGGTCACCGGCCAATATTGGGCCAACCTGCTCTCCCAGAAATTGGGATACTCTGTTTCCCCCGGCGAACCTTATTACGAAGCCGGATGCAGCAACTCCTCGCAGTGTGTTTTTCCCAACGCTGCGCTCCCGACCTCGGCGTGGTCCACCCCAGCGAAGAATCTGCTGCAATACATTCCCCCGCCGAATGTGGCCGCAAACATCTTCGCGACCGCGGGCTCGAACGAAACCTTGCGCGATGACAAAGGAGCCTACCGGCTCGACTTCAACAGTCATTGGGGCCTGCTGTCGGCCTACTATTTCCTCGACGACTACACTCTCAACAATCCCTATCCCGCGGCGCAGAGCGGGGCAAGTGTGCCAGGTTTCAACGCGCTCTATTTGGGACGCGCTCAACTGCTCAGCTTGGGCGATACGAAGACGCTGGGGTCGACGGCAGTCAACGAGTTCCACTTCAGCTACATGCGCGATCACAATGATCTGGGGAAGCCCATCGGCGGACTCGGCGTCAGCCTGGCGTCGCAGGGATTTGTCACCGGTGCAGGAACTCCAGGGATTGTGCCGCTCGATCCGCAAGGCGAAGGAGTTGAAAATATCGTCTTCAATGCCTTCTCCATAGGGACAAACGCTAACGAACTGAAGCAGGTCAACAACACTTTTCAATGGCTCGACAATTTCTCGAAAGTCGCAGGCCGCCACACCATGAAGTTTGGGCTCGAGTTTCACTACGACCAAGTGAACACGAATCCCATCGCGCAATTCAACGGCAACTTCCTGTTCACAGGGAGTGAAACGGGATCAGACTTCGCCGATTTTCTGCTCGGAATTCCCAGCCAATACAACCAGAGCCAGCTTCAACCCTTCTACGGCCGCAATCAATACTGGGGCCTGTACGGACAAGACAGCTGGCGCGTGCGTTCGAACCTCACGCTGAACTACGGCCTGCGCTGGGATCGCATCGAGCCGTGGTATGAAAAAAATAACGGTATCTCGACATTTGAACCAGGCAAGTCTTCGATTGTTTTTCCCGGCGCGCCTGCCGGAATTCTTTTTCCCACAGATCCCGGTGTTCCACGAACGCTGGCGCCTCCGGGAAATCTCGACTTCGCGCCGCGCGTTGGTTTGGCCTATTCGCCCAACGCCAACGACGACACTCTTCTCGGCAAAATTCTAGGCGGTCCCGGCAAGACCAGCATCCGCGTCGGCTTCGGTATGTATTACACGGCCATCGAAGCGCTAACGGTTGGAATACTGGCCGCGAACCCTCCCTTTGGAAGCACGTATTCGAGTCCATCCCCGCCGCTGTTCGCGACTCCGTTCATCACTGCATCGACTGGGCAGGTCCAGGCCCAGCCGTTTCCTGTCGCACTTGTCACTGGCAAGGTATCGAGTGGCAATCCAGATCCGAATGTCAATTGGTCGCAGTATGAACCGATCAGCGGCATCCCTGGATACGCCGCGACCAATCGCATCCCCTACGTCGAGCAATACACGCTGTCAATTCAGCGGCAACTCCGAGCCAACACCGTCCTCAGCGCCAGCTACGTGGGCGCCCAGGCCCACCGCCTTCTGGTGATGATCGAAGCCAATCCCGGCGACCCCGCGCTCTGCCTAAGTCTGGCCCAACCCAGCGCCGTCGCACCGGGCTCCGCCACGTGCGGCCCTTTCAGGGAGAGCAGTATATTCACGACGGCTTCAGGCCAGGTGATCAACGGAACCCGTGGTCCGCTAGGCTCCAACTTCGGCAGCGACACCAATCAGTCGACCATCGGCAAAGCGAACTACAACGCCCTCGAGCTCAATCTGCGCCACACCAGCGGACGCCTCGAACTGTCTGCCGGGTACACTTACAGCAAGTCGATGGACCAGTCTTCGAATCTGGGCGAAGAAGTCAATCCGATCAATCCCGCGCTCAGCTATGCATTGTCTTCATTCGACATCACTCACAATTTCGTTGTCAGCTACAACTACAAAATTCCGATCGAAACGCTGGCCCACACCTCGAACCGTTGGACGGAAGGTTGGGAACTTTCCGGAATCACGCATTTTAGTTCGGGTTTACCAGTCACTCTCATTAATTACGGTGACAATTCTCTGCTGGGGGCCGAACCAAACGGCATCAACAATTATGGTGTCGATGAACCGGACTACGCCGGCGGTCCCCTCGATCTGAATCGCAATCCCCGCGACGGGCGACCGTATTTCGATCCCTCGCAAGTTAGCGAGAACGCCTTGGGAACGCCCGGTACCGCGAAACGGCGTTTTTTCTATGGACCGGGTATGGACAATTACGATATGGCGCTTCTGAAAAATGTGCGCCTGACTGAATCGAAGTCGCTGCAGTTTCGGCTCGAGGGTTTTAACATTTTCAACCACGCCCAGTTTTTCGGACCGCAATCCATCGACGGCAACATCAGCAGTTCCAATTTCGGCCAAGTGGTCGACGCCAATGCGCCTCGCCTCGTGCAATTGGGCGCGAAATTCCTTTTTTAGTCGAGACATGACTTTTCACACCCGCAATCCGCGAGAGATTTTCAATTTGGGAATAATTCCGTCCGGTTTTTGTCACGAATCTTACAAATCGCTTGCATTCTCCTTGCTCTGTTGCTAACGTCGCGGCCATCTGATGGGCCAGCATTGATTTCGTAGGATTGCCGGGCGCTCGGCTCCTTTCTGGGTGGAGTTCCGCGAAAACGGACTCGGTTGTAACGCTGCGCTGCTTTTCTTCACAATCAGCTAGGCCCCGCAGAAAGGAGACTTATGTCTACTCCGAAGAAAGCAATCGCCGGTAGTGAGCGCGCTCCCCTCGTAGGAGCGCGAGAGATTGGCCCAGCCAATCCAAACGAAAAACTTGACGTCACCATCCGTCTGCGTTCTCGCGCAGGAAAAAAGCCAATTGTCGGCGCGGACGCATTCACCAAACCGATCGCGAAGCGCACCATTTTGACCCGCAAAGAGTTCGAGCAAAGCCATGGCGCCTCCCCTGAGAGCATGGCTCGCGTCGAGGCCTTTGCTCGCGAACACAAACTCACGGTAAAAGAAAAGAGCGCGGCCCGCCGCACGGTGATTCTCTCCGGAACCGTCGCCGCCATGAACCAGGCATTTGGCGTCGATCTGAAGGAATACCAGCATCCCAGTGGCAACTACCGCGGCCGCACCGGCCCCGTCCAAATTCCCGCCGACCTGCAGGATGTCATCGAAGGCGTATTTGGCCTCGACAATCGTCCCCAGGCGAAGCCGCATTTTCGCAGGCGGCGCGCGCACCCGCAAAGCGTGTCCTACACGCCCACGCAAGTAGCAACGCTCTACAACTATCCCACCGGCGTGGACGGATCTGGAGAATGCATCGCGCTGATCGAGTTGGGCGGCGGTTACAAACCCGCGGATCTGACCAACTACTGGAAACAGCTCAAGCTGACGAAGACGCCAAGTGTATCAGCGGTGTCAGTCGGCAACGGCAGCAACAATCCCACCGGAGATCCGAACGGCCCGGATGGTGAAGTAATGCTCGATGTAGAAGTCTCCGGCTCAATCGCGCCCGGCGCCAAAATCGTCGCCTATTTCGCCGACAACACCGATGCCGGCTTTCTGAACGCGATCACCACCGCCGTGCACGACAGCACCAATAACCCGTCTATCCTCTCGATCAGTTGGGGCGGCCCTGAATCCTCATGGACGGGGCAAGCGATGACCTCGATGGATGAGGCATTCCAGGCTGCCGCCGCAATGGGCGTAACCGTCTGTATTGCCGCCGGCGACGACGGCTCGACCGACGGCGTAACCGACGGCCTCAACCACGTCGATTTCCCGGCCTCGAGTCCCAATGTCCTGGCTTGCGGAGGCACGAAGCTGGTCACGTCAGGCAACTCCATCACTAGCGAAACCGTCTGGAACGAGCTTGCAAACAACGAAGGCGCCACCGGCGGCGGCATCAGCGATGTCTTCCCGCTGCCCAGTTGGCAGAACAGGGCGGGCGTGCCTCCTTCCGCAAATGCAAATCACAATGTTGGACGCGGCGTTCCCGACGTAACCGGAAACGCCGATCCGACCACCGGCTACGTCACCCTCGTCGATGGCAAGCCCGACGTGATCGGTGGCACCAGCGCCGTCGCTCCGCTCTGGGCGGGATTGGTCGCGCTCATCAACGAGAGCATTGGAAAGCCAGCCGGGTTTATCAATCCATTGCTCTACCAGAATGTCGGCACCGCCGATGATTTCAATGACATCACCACCGGCAACAACGGCGCCTATTCGGCTGGCAAGGGATGGGACGCATGTTCTGGCCTCGGCTCTCCAATCGGGACCCAAGTCGCAGCCGCCTTGGGTGCACCATCGGCGCAAGCCAAGAGAACCGGTACTTAGCTTGGGAGACAAAAAATGGCGCGGCTTTTTGCCGCGCCATTTCTTGAACTGAGAACCAAGAACTAGTAACTGACCGACTGGTTTTTATGCGCTCTGCTTGTGCGTTCGCCAAACGCGCTGGGCATCGTAAAAGCGCTCAACTTTCAGCCGTCGCCCTTACATCCCCGGCAACTTCATCCCAGCCAACTTGCGCGCAAAGCTCGCCTTGCCCATCTGCTTGAACATTTTGCGCATCTGGGCATACTGGCGGAGCAGATTGTTGACTTCTTGCACGCTCGTGCCTGAGCCGCGGGAGATGCGCTTGCGCCGGCTGCCGTTGATGACCTCGTGATGCATGCGTTCGTGCACGGTCATGGAATTAATGATGGCTTCGACGCGGTTAATCTGCTTTTCGTCGATCTTGTCGGCATGTTTCTGCAATCCGGCGAATGGACCAACGCTCGGCAACATGCCCATAATGTTCTGCAGCGATCCCATCTTTTTCACCTGGCGCAGTTGATCGCGAAAGTCCTCGAGCGAGAATCCGTCGCCGGAGAGCGCTCGGCTGGCCATCTCCTGCGCCTTTTTCTTGTCGACATTCTGCTCGGCCTTCTCGATCAGCGAAAGAATGTCGCCCATGCCGAGAATGCGCGACACGATGCGGTCGGGATGGAACGGCTCCAGCGCGTCATACTTTTCGCCCACGCCGATGAACTTGATCGGCTGCCCCGTAACCTGGCGGATCGAGAGCGCCGCGCCGCCGCGGGCGTCGCCATCCATTTTGGTGAGCACCACGCCGGTCAACGAAAGCTTCTTGTGAAACTCGTCGGCGGAGTTGACCGCGTCCTGCCCAGTCATGGCGTCGGCGACGAACAGGATCTCTTGCGGATTGAGCAACCGCTTGAGCGATTGCATCTCCTCCATCAGTTGATCGTCGATGTGAAGGCGGCCAGCGGTATCGACGATCAGCACGTCGGAGCCGGTGTTAATCGCCTCGCGGCGCGCCTCTTTGGCCAGGCGTTCGACCGTCGCGGTATTAGCTTCGACGTTCGCGCCTTCGTAAATGTTGGCCTTGATCGCCTGCGCCACCACTTTGAGCTGCTCGCGCGCTGCGGGACGGTAAACGTCGACCGACACCAGCAGCGGCCGATGTCCGCCATTCTTGAGCCAGTTCGCGAGTTTGCCCGAAGTCGTGGTTTTGCCGGAGCCCTGCAATCCCGCCATCAGCACGACAGTTGGAGGTTGTGAAGCAAACTTCAAGCGCGCAGTGTCGCGCCCAAGAGTTTCGACTAGTTCGTCACGCAGGATTTTGATGACCTGCTCACCGGGCGAAAGCGCGGTCGCCACCTGCTGCCCGACCGCCTTCTCTTGAATGTGTTCGATGAGTTGTTTGACAACTTTGAAGTTGACGTCGGCTTCAAGCAAAGCGAGACGGATTTCGCGCAGCGCCTCCTGAATGTTCTCTTCATTGAGGACGGCCTGGCCGCGCAGAGTCTTGAACGCACGCTGAAGCTTCTCTGAAAGATTCTCGAACATAAGGATAAGGATAAAGACCTATTTTAACAGTCACTAGCCAAAGCATTCAGCGATGCGAAGCTGAGAGATCCGGCTTACTTGCCCGCGAACACTTCTTTGGCCGCAATCACCGTGTTGCAGTGAATGGTGACGGTGTCTTCGACTCGCTGCGCGTAGCCGCCGGCAAATGTGACCATGACCGGGATGTTGCGAGCGCGGGCTACGCGGAAAAGCAGTTCATCGCGGCGCTTCAGTCCTTCGATTGTCAGCGCAAGGCCTCCGAGCTGATCTTCGCGGTAGGGGTCCGCGCCAGCGATGTAGCAAATCAATTCCGGATCAAACTGGCGCAGGCCCGAACTGAGAGCGTTGTCGAGCCATGCCAGATAATCGTCGTCGCCAATCCCGTCGGGCAGATCGACGTCGATCGAAGATGGCGGCTTCCACATCGGATAATTGTTTTCCTGATGCAGCGAAATCGTGAACACATCGCCCGCATGGGCGTTGCGCACCTTCGCGGGTGCGGCAGGGCTCAGAGTGGGAGCTGAGGTCGAGGGCAGCGGCCCCGTCGGAACACGCATGCCAGCAAAAATCGCGGCTGTCCCATTGCCCTGGTGGACGTCGCAATCCACGGTCATGGCACGCGTGATTCTGTCATCACGTTGCATGCGCCGGATGGCGACAGCCACATCATGAATCATGCAGAAGCCTTCGCCGTGGTCGGGAAATGCATGATGGAATCCGCCCCCGATGTTGAAAGCGATGCTGCTGTTCAGAGCATAGTCAGCCGCGAGAATTGAACCGCCGGCCGCCAGCCAGAACGCTCGAACCAGTTCGGGTGAGTACGGAACTTCCATTTCCAGTTCTTCGCGCGCGGAGAGCGCTCCCGTCTTCAATTTTTCTACGTAAGCAGGAGTGTGGACCAGGAGCACATCCTGATCGGACGCAAGCTGCGGCGTCACGAAGTCATCCGCCTCGGCGACTCGGGTCTCCAGCAGTCGGTCATGAATCCGCCGATACTTCTCGGCCGGAAAGACGTGTGCGCCAATCGGTAGATAGTAGTCGTCGCTATAAACCAGCTTGAACGGGAGCATGGTGGCTTGCAGCGTTCTCCATAATACGCTCGGTCGCAAGGTCGACACTTGCGCGTACCCCCAGCGTGCTTCTCATGGAGCTGCTTATAGCCTGAAATGTCCCGAGTTGACACTTGATGCCCCTTGCCTGGGGAAGGCGCAGTCCGTAGAGTAGGGAGCTATTGTGGGCGGATGGACGAGGGCGAAGGCTGCGCACCGTTGTTCTTGCACACCGAGTTTGGGCAGCAGGCGACCGGCAAAAGAGTCTGCAAATCTTTGCATAGACGCCAGACATGTAGGAGCGAAGCTCGGTAGTCGAACCAACAAGACCGAAACGTCAGGTTGACTGGAGGCTGTTTTGATGTGTGTTGTGAGGTCGAGAATGGTAGAGGCACTGCTGATGCTTTGGTCAGAAGAACAGGGGCAAGACATAGCCGAGTACGCAGTCATGCTGGCCGTAATCCTAGTAATCGTGGTGGGCACGCTTCGCCTGATCGGGGGAAACGCCAACAACGTATTTTCCTCGGTGGCTAGCTCAATCGGGCAGTGATAACGGGACGCAATGAGCTCACAGCGACGGGAGTGCCATTTTTTCTTGAATTCCCTTGCCCTCAACGATCGTATAAATAAAGTCTGCCGGGACGTCGTGCAGCACTTCAACTTTGCCGCTTGGCCATTGGATTTCTACTTCATCCATTTTGGCTTCCCCGCCCAGACCGAAGTGTAGTCGCGGATCGTTCTGCGAAAGGTAGCTCCCCCCGGCGCGAACTTCGTTGAACTGCACCAGCTTTGCCGCTTTCACTGTTACGCGCGCCCCGATTGCCATTTTATTGCTCTTCGTTCCCACCAACTTGAATAGCACGCGATGATTTTTGTTTCCTCCCCGATTTAGCAGCAAAGTTGGCGGTTCGCCGGTATTCATTACGACGATGTCGACATTCCCATCGTTGTTGAGATCGCCAAAAGCCGCGCCGCGCCGCGATGCATCAGGGATTCCGGCAAGCACGCTGGAAACATTTTCAAACGTGCCGTCACGGTTGTTGCGGAACAGCAACATGGGTTCGCGATAGCGGGGAGCGCTCGGGACTTGATCCATCTGCGGATACACGTGTCCGTTGGCGATGAACAGGTCGGGCCAGCCGTCGTTGTCCATGTCGAAAAATCCAGTGCCCCAACCCACGGGTTCATAGGTCGGTTTAGCCAGTTTCGCCGGATAACTTACTTCGGAGAATCCCTGCGCTCCCAGGTTGCGATAAAGACTGTCGGGCTGTTCGGTGAAGGTGGTTACGAACACGGAGAGCCGGCCTTCGTGCAAATAGTCGCTCCAGTCCACGCCCATGTTTCCGCGCTCCGATCCGTCGCCGCTGACGGCCGCTCCCGAGAGCATGCCGACTTCTTCAAACGTTCCATCATGCTTGTTGTGATAGAGGTAATTCGGGCCGGAATCATTGGCGACGTACAAATCGGGCCAGCCGTCGTTGTCGTAATCTCCCCAGATCGCTCCCAGGCCGTAGTATTTGTTGGGATCGTCGACGCCAGCTTTTTTGGAAACTTCTTCAAATGTGCCATCGCCGCGATTGTGGAAAAGCAAGTCGGATTCGCCGAGCATTCCCCACGGTCCGCATTGCACCGGGATTCCCTTGAAGCTGCAATTCTTCTCATTCTTTCCGAAGTCGGGGAGTTTGTTCACATCGAAGTGCACGTATCGCGAGACGAACAAGTCCACGTGGCCATCCCGATCGTAATCCGCCCAGGCCGCGCCGGTGCTGAATCCTCCGCCTGCCACGCCTGCTTTCTCCGTGACGTCTTCGAATTTGCAGTTCCCCAAGTTGTGATAGAGCGCGTTTCCTCCGTAGCCAGTTACGTAGATGTCAGGCAACCCGTCGTTGTCGTAATCCGCTACGGCAACACCCATGCCCCACCCTTTGCGGGTAAGTCCGGCGGACTTGGTGATGTCGGTGAATTTGAAGCCGTCGTCCTGATGATAAAGCGTGATCATGGGATCGCCGCCCTGCTTGTAGCGATCGACTGTCGATCCGTTCACCGTGATGATGTCGAGCCTGCCGTCATTGTCGCAATCGATCAGGCCGACACCGCCACTCATCGATTCCACGATGTAGCGCTTGTCGGGAGAAGAAATATGCGAGACGGTCAGTCCGACTTGTTTGGCCACGTCCACGAAACTGGGCAACGGAGTTTTCGCGGGCGGGGTCTGCGCGGAGGCAAAGACCGAAACCAAAAAAGTCAAGAAGGAAAGCATTCGCATGATGGACCGCGAGCGACGATTATAAATCGAGCGCTTGATGAGTGCGTGAGGACGGCTGTCCTCGGCTGTCCCCACGCGTGCTAGTCGGCGGGGGCGGGCGCTGGCGCTGGGACGTGCGCTTTGCCTCGCTCGCGCCAGCCTTCGATAATCAGGTACAGAACGGGAATGAAGAAGAGATTCAGAACGGTTGACATGATCATGCCGCCGAACACGGTGGTTCCGACGGAGTGGCGGCCTTCCTGACCAGCGCCATGGGCCACCATCAACGGCACGACGCCCAGGATGAATGCGAACGAAGTCATGAGGATGGGACGCAGACGAATCCTGGCTGCTTCGACGGTGGCTTCCACCAACGGAATTCCACGCTCTCGCAACTGTTCGGCGAATTCCACGATCAAAATTGCATTCTTGCTCGACAATCCGATCAGCATCACCAGCCCAATCTGGCAGTAGACATCATTTTGCAAACCACGCAGCGCCTGCGCGCCGAGCGCTCCCAGCAGCGCCATGGGCACCGCGAGTAGCACGATAAAAGGCAGCACGAAGCTTTCGTATTGCGCAGAGAGCGTCAGATACACGACCAAAACTCCCAAGCCAAACAAGATGATCGTGGTCCGGCCCGAGGCCAATTCTTCGAGCGACAATCCTGTCCATTCGTAAGTAAAACCCTGGGGCAAAACTTTCTTGCTCAAATCCTCCATGGCAGTGATGGCTTGTCCGGAACTGAAGCCTGGGCCCGCTGAGCCGTCAATTTCCGCGGAGCGGAACAGATTGTAGTGGCTGATCACCTGCGGCGTCGTAGTCTGCGTAACCGCGGCCAGGTTCTCGAGTGGAATCATCGCGCCAGTATCCGAGCGCACGTAGTACTCCTTCATATCCTTGGCCTGTGAGCGGAACTGTTTGTCGGCCTGAACATAAACGCGATAGGAACGATTGTTGAAATCGAAATCGTTGACGTACGCCGAACCCATGTAGACGCCAAGCGTATCCGTAATCTGCTGCAGTGGCACATGCAGGCTCTTGGCTTTCTCGCGGTCGATGGTCACAAGAAACTGCGGATCGCTTGCCGTGTAACTGCTGAACAGGCCGGTGAGGTCTTTACGCGAGTTGCCCTGCCGAACCATATCCTGCGTGACATTCGCCAACTCTTCCAGCGAGTGCGACCCCTGATCCTGCACTTCATACTGGAAGCCTCCGAACTGGCCCAGACCTTGAATCGCGGGAGGCAAGAAGCAGAGTACGAGTGCGCCGGTGATTCCAGAAACCGAGCCGCGCAACCGGTTCACTACCGCGTCTGCGGAATGTTCGGCGCCCTTGCGCTGCGAATAACCTGTCAACCCGGCGTAAATGATTCCGCGATTGGGAGCGCCGTTGCCGGTGATAGCAAAAATGTTTTCGACTTCCGGCATCTTGCGCATGATCGCGCTCACCTGGTCCTCAATGTTCCTGACGTACTCCGCGGACGCGCCGGGTGGGGCCTGGATAATGACCGGGAAATATCCCTGATCTTCGTCGGGCACAAAGCCCGTGGGCACGCGTTGGAAAATCAGGTAGGTTAGGCCCAATCCGGCGAGGAACAAGACGACCGCGACCAGGCGGAAGCGAAGAAAAGCGTGCAGCGAACGTCGATACCCTTCCGTGACGGCGCTGATTACGCTGTCCACATGGCGGAAGAACCAGCCTTTTTTCCCGTGCTGACGACCCAGCAGGAGCGCAGAAAGCGACGGCGTCAGCGTGAGGGCGTTGAACGCGGAAATGGAAATCGAGAACGCAATGGTGAGCGCGAATTGCCGGAACAGAATGCCAGTCGTCCCGGGGAAAAACGCGACCGGCACAAACACCGCAACCAACACGAGAGACGTAGCAATGACAGCGCCGGCCACTTCTCCCATCGCGGCCGACGCGGCTTTGCGCGGGTCGTGCTCACCTTCCTGCAGGTGGCGTTCGATGTTTTCGATGACGACGATGGCGTCGTCTACCACCAACCCAGTCGCTAAGGTGATGCCAAACAACGTCAGCGTGTTGATGGAGAAACCCAAGAGCTTGACGAATGCGAAAGTTCCGATCAGCGAGACCGGAATGGTGACCGACGGAATAATCGTGCTGCGCCAGTCTTCGAGAAATATGAAGATCACCAGAATGACCAGCACGATGGCCTCGACCAGAGTGGCGAGCACGTCGCGAATCGATTCACCCACCGCCTCGGTGGTGTCGAAAGCGTTTTCGTATTTCATCCCGGGCGGGAAGTGTTTCGAGAGCCGATCCAACTCGGCCAGAGCGCGCCGATCCACGTCGAGCGCATTCGCGTTCGAGAGTTGCAGGATTGCGATCCCGACCGCGTCGTGTCCGTTGTAGATCAAATCAGAGCTGTAGTCCTCTGCTCCCAGTTCGGCGCGTCCGACATCTTTAAGCCGAACCAGGGTTCCGTCGGCATTGGCCTTGAGAATAATGTTTTCGAATTGCTCGGGCTCACTAAGGCGGCCAATCGCGCGCACGCTGATTTGAAACTGCTGTCCGACTTTGATGGGAGGCTGTCCCACCTGGCCGGCAGCGACTTCCACATTTTGTTCTTGCAAGGCATTGACCATGTCGCTGGCTGTGAGGCCGCGACTGGCCATGCGCACCGGATCCAGCCACAAACGCATCGAATATTTGCGTTCGCCGAAGATGACGACGTCGGCAACTCCTGGCACGCGCTTCAACGTGTCTTTGACGTAGACGTCGAGGTAGTTGCTCATAAATAGCGGGGTGTAACGATCGTCCGGGGAATACACGCCGGCGCCAAAAACGAAGTTGCTCGACGATTTGGTGATCGTGATGCCGGTGGCTTTGACCGCGTTCGGAAGACGTCCCTGTGCCGTGTTCACCCGATTCTGAATGTCCACGGCGGCGAGGTCAGGATCGCGGTCCAACTCGAAGGTCGCAGTGATCGAACTGGAACCATCGTTGCCGCTGTCGGAGGTCATGTATTTCATTCCCTGGGCGCCGTTGATCTGCTGCTCCAGAGGAATCGTGACCGCGGACTCGACGGTTTGCGCGCTTGCGCCCACATATCCACTGCTGACGTTGACCTGTGGTGGCGCCAGGTTGGGGAATTGTGCGATCGGCAGCGTGGGAATTACGACTGCGCCCGCGAGAATGATCAGCAGCGCGCAGACTGTGGCGAATACCGGGCGTCGAATGAAGAAATCTACGAACATGGGGAAACCAAAACGCGGCGTCAGGCTTTAGGCGTTAGGCTTCCAGCAAAAGCACTTGGGCCCGAAGCCCAATGCCTGAAACCTAAAGCCTAAAGCCTGAAGCCCGACACCTAGCTCTGCGGCGTCACGGCCGCGCCATCCACCAGGAACTGGACCCCGGAGACGATTATTTTGTCGCCCGGCTTTATGCCCTCGAGCACCACGTAGTCGTTTCCGGTCATCTCTCCGATGCGCACCGCTTTCTGATGCGCGACCAGTTTGCCCTTCTCTTCCTCGGCCACGAACGCGAAGTATTGTCCGCCAACACGTGACACCGCGACCACCGGAACGACCGGCCCTTGATGCGTGCCCCAGATCACGCGAGCGCGGATGAACTGCAAATTTCGAAGCCGGTCCTCATTGTTGGCGATGCGCGACTTGATCAGCACCGTCTGGGTCGTGTTGTCCACTTGCGGCGAAATAAAACTGATACGGCTGTCGGCGATGACGTCACCGCTTCCATTCACGATTTGCACCGGCATGTTCATCTTGAGCTGAGACGAACGCTCCACCGGAATGTAGACGTAGGCCTCGAGGCTGCCGGGTTTGTCAACGCTGGTGAGCATGGTCGTGGTGGTGACGCGGTCACCGACGTGGACAGGAATGTCGCCTACGATTCCGGTCCACGGTGCGGCCACGCGATAATAATGGAGTTGCACCTGCTGTTCCTGTACCTGTGCGTCCAGCGATTTCAGCTGCGCCTGGGCCGTATCCAGCGCCGATTTCGCCTGGTCAAGGTCTTGCTTCGAAACCACTCCAGCCGCAGCCAAGGCGCTGATCCGGTTGTACTGTTGTTGGGCGTAGTCGAGATTCGCTTCCTGCGCTGCGCGGCTGTGTTCCTGACTGTTCACCGTGGCTTGCTGTTTGGTGGGATCGATCTGCATCAGCACCGTGCCGGGCGCAACGTGATCGCCGGAGTGCACGTAGATGTCCGTGATCTGCCCTTCGACCTGGGGCATAATGATGGCCGAGTCGCGCGATTTCAGAGTGGCAACGTATTCGGTGGTGTCGCGGATGGGCACTGACTGCGCGACCTGAATCTTGACCGGAACGGCCGGGTCGGCTTGAGGCTGGGCGCCATTCACCGAACTTCCGCTGCAAGCCAATCCTACCGCAGCAACGACCAAAGCCGCGAGCAGCGCACTCGCGGGCGGCAGATGCCTCAAGCCAGTGCGATCCTCCGAGCTGAAACCGCTTTTCATTTCTTATTCCACTGTCCTATTTTACTTACTAGCCTAACAACTAAGTCTCAGATCAGCAAAGGCTTAACTGTCTAACAAATAACGCAAAAAAATTAAATTTCACACCGTCAGCTTTAGACTCGAAAAGGCGAAAAAAGTTATCGCGACGATGGTTGCAAGCGTGACTCCAGAAAGCGTAACTCCAAGGCTACATAACTAAGTGTAACAATATGGTTACATAATTTCCTTGTCAACCGATTCTGCTCGAGTCTCACGCGGATCTCGACGATTGCCAATTTCCCAGAAGCCGCGAACTGCCTGCGAGGCGTGAAACGCGCACTTCGCCTCTGCTACATTGTTGAGGCCATGAAACCTGTTCGCAGTTTTGCCAGCGATAACAATGCCGGCGTCCATCCCAAGGTCTTGCAAGCCATTGCCGCGGCCAATCGAGGGCATGTGGTGGGCTACGGAGACGACGCTTATACCGAGGCTGCCGTCGGCAAATTCAAGCAGCACTTCGGCTCTGATGTCGAGGTTTTCGTGGTTTTCAACGGCACGGCGGCAAACTGTTTGAGCCTGAAGGCGCTGACGGAACCGTATCACGCGGTGATCTGTGCCGACGCCGCCCATATTTATGTTGACGAGTGCGGTGCGCCGGAGAAATTTACCGGGTGCAAACTGATTCCGATTCCTACCGAGGACGGCAAACTCACGGTCGATGCGGTTCGCCATGCTTATCACGGAATTGGCGATCAGCATCACGTGCAGCCGCACGTGATTTCGATTACTCAAGTCACGGAAGTGGGAACGGTTTACACGCCGCAGGAGATTCGCGATCTGGCTCGCTTTGCGCATGAGCGCAAAATGTTTCTGCACATGGACGGAGCGCGAATTGCCAACGGCGCCGTGAGCCTGGGACTTACTTTGCGTCAGGCTACGCGCGATCTGGGCGTGGACGTTCTCTCGTTCGGCGGAACCAAGAACGGAGCTCTGGGCGCGGAAGCTGTGGTCTTCTTCGATAAGAAAATCAGCGATAAGAAAATCAGCCGGGACTTTCTCTATCTTCGCAAGCAGGGGATGCAGTTGGCGTCGAAAATGCGTTTCATCTCGGCTCAACTCGATGCCTTGCTCTCGAATGATTTGTGGCGGAAAAACGCACAACACGCCAATCGCATGGCCGCGCTTCTACAAAAAGAACTCAGCAAAATCCCGAAAGTGAAGATTGTTTATAAAGTGGAAGCCAACGGAGTGTTCGCACAGATTCCACGGCAAGCCATCGCCAAGCTGCAAAAGCGCTACTTCTTTTATGTATGGAACGCAGAACAATCGGTGGTGCGCTGGATGTGCTCGTTCGACACCACCGAGCAGGATGTGAGGCAGTTCGCGAAGTTCGTGGACAAAACAGTCCGCGGGTAACTTACAGGCCGATCCAGTTCCACAATCGTTCCTTCAGACGTAAGACGGTGTTGGGCCACCCGCTCTTGTAGCGCAGAAGCACAGTGGCGTGAACGGTCTTTGGGTACTGCGAGGTCTTATTGCTGAATACTAGATGGTAGACACCGGCACCTTGTGGAAGCGGAGCATTGATGGCGTCGCCGGCCGTCGAACCGCTCTGGTACAGGGCGTCGCTCGAGTAACCGCCGCTCCAGATTACAAAAGCCGAGTTGGTCAGCAGGTACGCTTCGATGCCATTATCACGATCTTGCGCGTTCTGTTTGCTTTTGCCAGTGCCACGGCGCGGGCTGACCGCGGACGCAGCGAATTCGCCGGTGACGCTGACATCCATCGCACCAGGCGGAACGGTGAACTCATGAGACCAGAAACTTCCCGGGTTCACCGCCGCTTGCGCATCGACGATGGTTTGTACCTGGGACCAGTGCACGAATTCCTGTACCTGCTGTGCCGCGGGACTTCGACTGGTCGCAACCCACAGCAGTGCCCCAAGCAATACTGGCACGAACGACCACGAGAGAATTCGGCGTCGCCGTCGAGCCCGCAAAAATGCCGAGGCCTCGGCCACCGCGCTCCCAAGGGCTTCCGTGCTTGCCGCTGACAATGCGGGCTGTCCACATTTCAGGCAGGAGGAAGCATCCGGACGCAGGGTCGTTCCGCATTTGCTGCATCTGGGGCGGGCAGGAATCGTGGCGGGCGGAGCGTTTACAGATCCAGCTTTCTGGCCGCACTTCAAGCAGAATTGTGAGCCATCCGGCAGAGTCGTGCCGCACCAACTGCACGACACCTTAGCCTCGCTGTGGTTGAGATTTGGCGTACGGACTCCGCTGCAAGATAACTGGACAAATATACTCGGAACGGTGTATGTTTGGTTGCTTTTTGCGTTCCCCCGCCCCGCATTTCTAGACAGTAGGAGCCACGAATGATTTACCGGCCCGTCGCATTTTGCGTGCTGATTACTGCCGCAATATTCCTTGTAAGTTGTTCTTCATCATCCACCTTGAGCTCTATTTCGGTGGCGCCCACAACGGCGAGTATTGCGACAATTGGAGGCACGACGCAGTTCACAGCGACCGGGACCTATGTCCGGGGCGGGCATCCATCAACAACGCAGAACATCACATCAAGCGTAACGTGGGCATCGAGCAGCACGGACGTGGCGACGGTCAACTCCTCGGGAGTCGCAACCGCCGTCGCCAATGGCACCACCTCCATAACCGCGACCATGACGTCGTCCACTGGCGCCGTGGTCGGGAGTGCGAGCCTAACCGTAACCACGGGCGGAAGCGGAGGGGCGCGTGAATTGACCGCAATCACCGTTACCCCGGGCGCGCAAACCCTGAGCGCCATCGGCGAAATCGCTCAGTTCATTGCGATCGGGACTTATAGTAGCGCTCCCACAACTCAGGACATCACCACTCAAGTGACTTGGGTCTCTAGCGCTCCCGGCATTGCTACGATTAGCTCGTCCGGCCTGGCGACGGTGGCAGGTTGCCCCACGGCCAGTTGTACGGCGACTATGGTGGCGACGGCAACGGCGCAAAACGGCGCCACTATAACTGGAACCGGCGCTGTGACTGTCAGCTTAAGCTCCTCAGGCGGCGGGCGAGCCCTAAATTCCATCCAGATAATACCCAGCACGCAAACTCTGAACACTGTGGGCGAATCCGCGCAACTCATCGCGATAGGCACCTACAGTGCCCCGCCGACCACCGAAAACCTTGCTGGTCAAGTGACATGGGTGTCGAGCGACACCGACGTTGCCACCATCAATTCGTCCGGGCTGGCAACTGCCGCTGGCTGCGCAGCTTCCAGTTGCGTCTCGACCATAACGGCGAGCGTCACAGCCCAGTCCGGGACCGTGATCGGGTCCGCTGCTCTCACCGTCAATCCCGGTTCAGCCCCCCAACCGCGCACGCTGTCCGCCATCACAATTATTCCCGGTATCGGCACACAGACCTTAAACGCGCTGGGCGAGACTGCACAGTTCGTCGCGATTGGAACCTTCACTGCCAGCCCAGTAACTGTGGACCTCACCGATGCGGTGACTTGGGCGTCGAGTGACATGGACATCGCCACGATCGACTCGACAGGCCTCGCAACGGCTGTTGCTTGCACTCCGCCAGCACCTTGCCTAACGACGATTACAGCGAGCGCGACGGCGCAAAACGGTTCGCTGATTTTCGACAACTCGAACCTAAGCGTGAACCCCGGCAGTGGTGGGTCTGGTCTGCCCTCGCTGAGCGTGTATCTGGTGGGTGCGGGCACGGGAACAGTTGTGAGCACCCCGGCGGGAATCAATTGCAACGGTTCCGGTGCGGGATGCACCGCTTACTTTCCACTTGGTTCGAGTGTAACTCTGACGGCGACGCCAGGAGGCTTCGGAGGCTGGTCCGCAAATTGCACCCCGAACACGACGAGCCCGTGTACCGTTACCATGAACGCAAACCGGACAGTTGGCGCGATATTCAATTGATGCCTTGAATTGCGGTCAGCGACCGGGAGCGGCGCCAGCGGTCTCTCTAACTCTGCTCATCGAGAAGCTTCTCCAGCGTGGGTTTGTGCTTCTCGGTTTTCTTCTTGCGATTGGGAACTATCCGTGACGCGGGCGGCGCCCCGATCTGTTCGCGGGCCATGGTCTTCACGGCTTCGACCGCGGTGAAGCGCTTCGCTTTTTTCTTCCTTGCCATGGCTCTCATCTTGCCATAGCTCGTCGCGCGGTGACGTGCAATAATACAAGCGAGTAAAGAATTGAGCGGGTTGGCGTCGCTCGGGCCGCTAGTTAACCGGCCGCTACTTAACGACGAGCCGCTGACGAACCTATGGAAGAGCGCGATTTTTTTGATGAAAAGCCGGAAAAGAAAGTGGCGACGCTGAACTGTCCGCACTGCCAGCAGTCCGCCGAATACGAAATCAGCTGGCTGGTGCGCACCAAGAAGCATCAGCTTCCCGGCCGGGCTGACGAACGAGACCGGGCCCGCTTCGCCAAAGCCAAATCCTATATGCTGCGCCGCGACGATATGATGGCTTGCAAGAATATGCGCTGCCGCAAGCGCTTCGAGATTTCCGGGGTGCAGTCGGTGGTGTTTACCGAGTAGCGTTTTTTGTTTCCGCGTTTCCTCTCTCCTCCAGTGCTCGTTTATACTTATTAGTTTCTCTATGGGTGGTTGAAGGTTTCTGTGGAGGCGTTGCTGGAACGTCTCCGCCTGGAACCACGGTCGGCCGAAAATTGAGGAGCTTTCGCTTGAAGATTCTGGTTTGCATGAAACAAGTTCCGCAGAAGGATGCGCCGCTCAAGCTGAACGAGTCCGGCGCATGGATTCGTGAAGACGTTTCTTATGAAGTCAACGAGCCGGATGCGTACGCGCTAGAGGAAGCATTGCGGCAGAAAGAAAAACATGGCGGTGAAGTCGTGGTCATTACCTCCGGGCCGGCGCGCGCCCAGCAGGTGCTGCGGGAGGCTCTGGCCAAAGGGGCGGATCGGGCGATCCATCTAGAAGATAACGCGTTCGTTGGGCTGGATGCATTCAATACAGCCAGGGCCTTTGCCGCGGCGATTAAAGACGAGACGTTTGATTTGATTTTCACCGGCTTGCAGTCCGACGACTACGGTTATGCGCAAACCGGCGTGGTGCTGGCGGAACTTCTGGGATGGCCGCACGCCACCATCATCATGCAGATCGAGAAAAGCGATTCTGGGATTCGCGTCAAGCGCGAACTCGAGGCCGGCTATTTTCAGTTCGTCGATATGCCGCTGCCGGCGGTGCTGACCATTCAGTCGGGCATCAACAAATTGCGCTACGCCACGCTGATCGGGATTAAGCAGGCCAAGAACAAGCCTCTGCGCAAGGTCGCGATGGCGGAGGTGCAAACGGCGGTGAGCGGGAATCTGCAGAAGATTGAACGGCTGTACGTTCCCCAGAAAACCAAGAACACGGAATTTCTGGAGGGATCAGCCGGCGAAGTGGCCAAGAAGTTGGTGGACAAACTGCGCAACGAAGTGCGGGTTTTGTGATTATTCGCTGCAAGAGACGAGCTTTTCTCGGGTGATTATCGCCGAAGCTGGAAGCTTAGGAGTTAGAAGCTGCATTTATGTCTGACACAATTTTAGTCGTCGTCGAACAACGCGAAGGCAAACTGAACCGCGTCTCCTGGGAGACGCTCACTGCGGGACAAGCCCTTGCCGCCGATACTGGTTGGACCCTCGAACGCTGCAGTCGTCGGCAGTGGCGTAGGGAATTTCGCCAACGAGGTTGCCGCCAAGAAAGTCTCGAAGGTGTATGCGGTTGAGTCGCCCAAGCTCGAACCCTACACGCCCGATGCCTTCTCGGCCGCGCTTAAACAATTCATCGAATCGAAGCAGCCCAAACTGGTGCTCATGCCGCATACCTATCAGGTGCGTGATTTTATTCCCAAGCTGGCGACAGCCATGGGACGCACCGCCATCAGCGGATTGCGTCGGCTATAAAAAAGAAGGTAGCAAGCTACTGTTTACGCGTCAGATGTTTCAGGGGAAGCTGGCTGCCGACGTTAGTTTTACCTGCGACACTCCCTGGTTCGTGACTTTCCAGAACGGCGCGTTTCGCGGAGACAAAGCGGAAGCTGGAGCCAGCGCCGCGCCGGTTGAAACGGTGAATGTACAAATTGCGGACGGAGTCATTCGCAACAAGCCACAGGAAGTTTTCAAAGAGGCCAAGCAGGCGGTGGACCTGACGCAGGCCGAGATCATCGTTTCCGTGGGCCGCGGAATCAAGGAGCAAAAGAATATCGAACTGGCCAAGCAGTTGGCTGAGGCGCTGGGCGGAGAGCTGGCGGCGTCGCGTCCCATATGCGACTCCGGTTGGTTGCCCATGGATCGCCAGATTGGTTCGTCTGGCCAGACGGTTGCGCCCAAGCTGTATCTGGCGCTGGGCATCAGCGGAGCAATTCAGCACATTGTCGGGATGAAAGGCTCACGCACGATCATCGCGATTAACAAAGATTCCGAAGCGCCGATTTTCGAGATCGCGGATTTCGCCGTGGTGGGAAATCTGTTCGACATTGTTCCGCCGCTGATTGAAGAAGTGAAAAAGGCTAAGGCAGCAAGCTAAACTTGGGTCGAAGTATCTTCGGTAAAATATCTTGCTTTCCCGGTAGAATGGTTCTTATGAACTTGACTCTCAGCGCGGTTTATGAAGAGGTTCCGGAGTCCGAAGGCGGCGGTTACGTTGCCTACACGGAGGAGCTGCCGGGAGCGATTTCAGAAGGCGACACGTTGGAAGAAGCTCGCGAAAATCTCCGCGACGCCATCGAGGTTTTGCTTGAGGCTAATCGTGAGCTGGCCAGCAGATCTCATCATGGGAAAAAGGTCGCTCGGGAAAAAATTACCGTACCCCGTAGCGTGATTCGTGAAGCGCATTGATTTGATTCGCCACTTGGAATCCCATGGCTGCCTGCTGGTTCGCGAAGGGGCTAACCACAGCGTCTACTATAATCCGCTGCGCAACGAACCAGTACCGTGCCAAGACATCGTGAAGTTAAGAATCCCACGGCGATCCGAATTTGCAAACAACTTTCGGTACCTGACCCGCTCCGCTAGGCGAAAGGGAGGCTAGAAGTTGGTTGCCAAAGGCTAGATGCTGATCTTCCGCAAACCTATCGAGAACATCGAACGTCCTCAAATGCCGGCTGATGTGGTCATCGTCGGCGGCGGGCCTGCTGGCATGGCGTGTGCTTTGCGGCTTTCGCAGCTCATTGATGCACACAACTCCGCGAATCCGAACTCGCAATTAAGCAAAGAAAACATTTATGTGCTGGAGAAAGCGCGCGAGGTTGGCCAGCATTGTCTATCCGGCGCGCTGCTTGATCCTCGCTCCATGCGCGAACTGCTTCCCGGCTTTGAAAAGGAGGCTCCACTCGACGCCGAGGTGACGAAAGAGGCGGTTTACTTTCTGACCGAGAAGAGCAAATTCAAGTTTCCCATTACGCCTCCGCCGCTGCGCGACCACGGCAATTACGTGATCTCGCTCAACCGTTTTGTGAAGTGGCTGGGCAGCAAGGTTGAGGAGACCGGCATTACGATTTTCACCGGCTTCGCCGGCTCAGAGTTGCTTTTTGACGGCGCCCGCGTTACCGGGGTCCGCACCGACGACAAGGGCGTGGACAAAGAGGGCAGGCAGAAATCGAATTTCGAGCCTGGATACGACCTGCAAGCGAAAGTCGTCATCCTGGCGGAAGGCACGCGCGGGTCGTTGACCAAACAACTGATCGCGAAATTTGATCTCGCGAAGAACAGCAACCCACAGACCTACGGCCAGGGCATAAAAGAGTTGTGGGAAGTCCCTTCGGGACGCATTGCGCCGGGCGAAGTTATTTACACCATGGGTTGGCCGCTGACCACGAAAGAGTATGGCGGCGCATGGATTTATGGCGGGAGGGACAATGTCGTTTCGCTCGGCTTTGTGACCGGCCTCGATTATCCCGACCCGCGCCTTGATCCGCAGCACGTGTTACAGGATTTTAAGCAGCATCCTTTGGTTGCGAACTTGCTCGAAGGCGGGAAGATGATTCGCTATGGCGCCAAGTCGCTGCCTTATGGCGGCTGGTGGGCGATTCCGCCGGTCGCTGGCGATGGCTGGATGATTCTCGGCGACTCCGCTGGCTTCCTCAATTCGCAGCGCCTCAAAGGAATTCATCTGGCAATCAAGAGTGGAATGCTGGCGGCTGAAACCGCTTTTGAGGCACTTAACAAAGATGATCCTTCGGCCGCAGTGCTCGGCGAGTTCCAGAAGAAAGTCGAATCAAGCTGGATCAAAGAAGAGCTGTGGAAGGTTCGGAACTTTCATCAGGGATTCGAGCATGGATTTTTCGCGGGAATGTTCCACGCCGGAATACAGCAATTCACTGGAGGCCGCGGGTTGCGCAACCGTTATCCGGGAACCGCAGGCTATCAGCACATGAAAAAGCTTGCCGAGTTGCCCGCCGACGGCGGCAACGAAGCGCATCTGCTCGGCCCCGCGAAAGGCGACGGCAAACTTACTTTCGACAAGCTTACCGATCTGTATCACTCAGGCACCAAGCATGAAGAAGATCAGCCAGCGCATCTGGTTATTGACGACACCAACATCTGCAACACACGTTGCGTCAAAGAATTCGGCAGCCCGTGCCAGAATTTTTGTCCCGCCAATGTTTACGAGATGGTGGACGACGCCGAGCAGCCCAACGGCAAACGCATCAGTTTGAATCCGTCGAACTGCGTGCACTGCAAAACCTGCGACGTCGCCGACCCGTATCAAATTATTACGTGGGTACCGCCAGAAGGCGGCGGCGGGCCGAATTATGATGGGATGTAAGGCAAATTGCCAACACAAGCTCCGAGGAACGAAGATGAGGCTGAAGCAATCCCGCAACGCCGTGCTGTTCATTTCAGTCGTGCTTCTTTGCCTCTCGGCGCGAGCCCAGCAGCCCGCCATCCCATCCACTGGCTTCCATGGCCTTGACCGATACAGGGCTTCGCGGATCGCGATTTTCACTGATGACTTCGGCGAGATCGCCCGCTATCGAGATGCCAATGCCAGACTGAAGGCGCCCGCGGCAGGCGAGAAGCGCGTGGTATTCTTCGGCGATTCCATCACCGACAAGTGGAAGCTGGAAGAATATTTCCCCGGCAAACCCTACATCAATCGCGGCATCAGTGGACAGACCACGCCGCAGATGGTGGTGCGCTTCCGTGAAGACGTAATCGATCTGCAACCGAGAGTGGTGGTCATCCTGGCGGGCACCAATGACATTGCCGGCAATACCGGGCCCATGCGACTGGAAGATATCGAAGCCAATTATGCTTCGACGGCTGAGTTGGCGCGGGTACACGGCATCCGTGTGGTGTTTTCCTCGATCCTGCCGGTGAACAACTACACGCCCCAGTCGCAGGATTTATTTGCCCAGCGTTCACCCGAGAAGATTCTGGAACTGAATCGCTGGCTAAAGGCTTACTGCGCGACCAACGGGTACGTATATCTCGACTACTTCAGCGCCATGGTGGACGACAAGGGCTTACTGAAGCGCGATCTTGCCGACGACGGCCTGCATCCCAACGCGGCTGGTTACAAGTTGATGGTACCTCTGGCTCAGGGGGCAATTGAAAACGCGTTGGCCCGGTCTGACAAGCCTTAGTTGCGTCCCTTCAGTTGCTCGTCTGCATCTATAATGCAATTGAGTTTCCGACCGTCTTGGCCTTCGGGCATATCCTGGCTGGGGCGGCGAGGGAAAGTGTTTTGCTGACAAAGTGTTCGCGACACCTTCCCGAGGGTGCAGGTGGAAACGCATGCGCCTCCCGGGCTTCGTGAGAAGCCATTGGAAAGGAAGCGCCTGCAGAAAGAATCCTGCCTGCGAGTCTTTTTCCATGGCCTCAAAGAATGCTTCGAATAGTAAGGAACGATTCACGCCAGGAGCTGGGAACTGCTTCTCTCGGACAAATTCGGCCGCCCGATCACCGATCTGCGGATCTCCATTACGGATCGCTGCAACTATAAGTGTGTCTATTGCCGGACTGGCAATGAAGGCGCGTTGTACGGCGAATTGCCCTTCGCCGACTACTTGCGCATGGCACGGATATTCGCGGCGCTCGGAATCAAGAAAATCCGTCTGACCGGGGGCGAGCCCCTATTGCGTAATGGCGTGGTTGAATTCGTAAGAGAATTGTCTACACTGCGCTCCCCTGACGGCGAAGAACTCGACCTGGCGATGACTACCAACGGCCATCTGCTCACGGAGATGGCGCAGCCACTCAAGGATGCTGGCCTGAATCGCATCACCGTCAGTATGGATGCGGTCGACCCCGATCGTTTCGCTCGCATCACGCGCGTGCCTAATGGATATGACCACGTGCTGGCGGGTATCCGGGCTTCGCGGCGGGCGGGGTTGTGGCCGGTAAAGGTGAACTGCGTGCTGATGCGCGGCTTCAATGAGGATCAGATCATTCCTTTTGGGATGTTTGCTCGCGAAGAAGGCGTCGTCGTTCGCTTCATCGAATTCATGCCTTTGGAAGAAGATCGAACCTGGTCGCCCGCCATTGTTGTGACGTTGGATGAAATTGTGCAACGCATGGCGGAGTATCGGCCGCTGGTGGAAATCCCGCGCGCGCGCAGCGAGACCGCGCACCGTTATCACTTCGACGACGGCATCGGCGAGATCGGAATCATCGCTCCGGTTTCGCATCCTTTCTGCGGGCACTGCAGCCGCATTCGCCTCACCTCCGACGGCAAAATCCGCACTTGCTTGTTTTCGGTGTGGGAGCACGATCTGCACGAACTTATGCGTCGCGGCGCTTCCGACGAGGAGTTGGTGGAGTTCATTCACGGCGTCGTGCAGAGGAAAGAAGAACGTCACCACATCGGTGAAGCAGATTTTGTACCCGCGTCGAGGACGATGGTGCATATTGGGGGATAGCTGTCAGCGCTCAGCCGTCAGCTTACAAAGCCTGAACCACAAAGGACACGAAGGTACACAAAGGATTCAGCCCAGGGGTTCCATTGTGAGATTTTGTGTCTTTTGTGGTTTTTGTATTTCGGCTCGATTTCGCTGCATTTGCGTCCGGTCTCCCAGATGGGTGAAGTGATATAAGTTCAGGGTGAAACGAATTGCCTTGTTGTTGATACTCGTCGCGGCAACTGGGACCGCTGCCCAAAGTACACCATCGGATTCGCATCCCATGGCGGCCGCGGGCGCTCCTGCCTACCTGGGTTTCGACCGCAATAATTATCCCGGCGACCAGAACTTGAAGGTTCTTCGCGAGACGTTTTCGTACACGGGCTACTGGCTGAACGCGCCCCCGAGCGCGCATACCAACACATGGAGTGGAAAACGGCTCAAGCTGCAATCGGCAGGATTCGGATTTCTGGTGCTATTCAATGGCCGCCTGTTCAATGAGCTGAAGTCGGTTTCGTACGCGACAAAATTAGGGAAGTCGGATGCGCGGGCAGCTGTGTCTGCGGCGCGGCGCGAAGGATTTCCTGCGCGAACCATCATCTTCCTCGACCAGGAACAAGGCGGCCGCATGCTGCCGGAGCAGAAAGCCTACATCTATGCGTGGGTCGATAGAATTACTGCAGGCGGTTTTCAAGCTGGCGTTTACTGCTCGGGTATTTCCGCGGCGAAAGAGGGCGGCGAAGATATCGTGACTGCGGAAGACATCCGCCAGAATGCCGGCGCAAGAAAGATCGTGTTTTGGGTCACGAATGATGCCTGTCCGCCCTCGCATGGGTGCGCGTTTCCCAAAAAGGCGCCGAGTCCCGCTGACACTGGCATTCCCTTCGCTGACGTATGGCAATTTGCCCAGTCGCCGAAGAGGCCCGAGGTTACGGCAAGCTGTCCAGCGAACTATAACGCTGATGGAAACTGCTATCCGCCCGGAATCGACATCGGCGAGCGTTTGCACATCGATGTAAATACAGCAAGCAGTGCGGACCCATCGCACGGTCGAAGCCGGTAAGAGAATACGTTGCTGGCAACCGTCTCGCGCGTGCGCCTAAAGCGGAGACGCAGCAAGCTACCCCTCTACAGGCCATGTAAGTTGCGTTCTGCCCCTCTCACAGTGCACAATAGTTGAAGGTGCTCAGTTACTTGCGGTGGTTACTTTCGTCTCTCCGAAAAAAGCGACTCTTTCCGCCGCCCCTGAGCATCTTAACTATTGTGAAGAGTTAGTGGCTTCAACATCCCCGCCGGTTGGGCGCGGCGTAGTTTCAAACGACGCGTAGTGAATCGGCTGGAGCCGCTGGAAGCTTTCAACATCCCCGTTCCGGAACCAGCGCTCGCATTTTGCGGAATCGCCGCAAATGCATTCGCATTCGGAGCTGAAGGCGAGACATGACAATGGCCACAGCAGCACCAGTTTGCAGTCTGGAAAATTACCTCGTCCTGCCCGACAATACCATGGACGACCGCATCGCCGCCGCCCGCAAGGCTTTGGGCCGCGAGTGCGTGATTCTTGGACACCATTACCAACGCGACGAAGTCATTCGCTTCGCCGATTTTCGTGGCGACTCTTACAAACTTTCCCAAGAGGCCGCGCACGCCGGGGGCAAATACATCGTCTTCTGCGGCGTGCATTTCATGGCGGAAAGTGCCGATGTCTTGAGCCGACGTGGCCAAGTGACCATCCTGCCCGATCTGAACGCCGGCTGCTCGATGGCTGACATGGCGGAAATCACTCAGGTAGAACATTGCTGGGAGCAACTCATTGCCGCCGGATTGACCTCTGACGCCGGCGAGGGCATCACGCCCATCACCTACATGAATTCCACTGCGGCGATCAAAGCCTTCTGCGGAGAGCGTGGCGGCGTGGTTTGCACATCTTCGAATGCCTCCGGGGCATTTCAGTGGGGTTTTGCGAAAACTCCTAAACTTCTATTTCTCCCCGATCAGCATCTCGGCCGCAATACCGGCTTCAACCTCGGCATACCTTTGAATGAAATGGTTGTCTGGGATCCTTACTTGATAAACGGCGGACTGACGCCGGATCGGTTGCGTGCGGCGAAAGTGATTCTGTGGAAAGGCCACTGCTCGGTCCACCAGCGCTTCCTGCCTGAGCACGTGGACAATGTGCGCGCCAAGTATCCTGGCATTCGCGTAATTGTGCATCCGGAATGCCGATGGGAAGTGTGCCAGAAAGCCGATGGCATGGGCTCGACTGAGGGCTTGCTGAAGATGATTCGCAACGCGCCTTCAGGAACGATGTTCGCTGTGGGCACGGAAATCCATTTGGTCAATCGCATGGGCAAAGAATTTGCCGCCGACGGCAAGAAGGTCATCACGCTCGACGACTCCGGTTGCTTGTGCACCACCATGTTCCGTATCTCGCCGCAACATCTGTGCTGGGTGCTGGAGAACCTGGTTGAAGGCAACATCGTGAACCAGATCAAAGTGAAAGATGACGTGAAATATTGGGCACGAGTGGCACTGGACCGGATGCTGGAAATCCAGTAGCGGCCGTTGGTCGTTGGCACAGCGTCGAGCTTCGCTCGAGCGATTCTTGCCAAACGACCGACGACTAACGACCCACGGC
The DNA here is from genome assembly GCA_963762385.1 of uncultured Acidobacteriota bacterium. Lineage (GTDB taxonomy): Bacteria > Acidobacteriota > Terriglobia > Terriglobales > Acidobacteriaceae > JABDBE01. Next base: position 1,582,740 of record CAVXKN010000006.1, read on the forward strand.
CCAAATGGATTAAAATAAAACTATACGCCTATGGCCGAACGAACTTTTACCCTTGAAGAAGCACAATCTCTCCTGCCTGTACTGGAATCGTTGCTGCGCACCGCGATTGACGGCAAGAAGCTAATCGAGGCCGTAGACGCCGAACTTCAGGAACTTGCGCACCGCGTTTTTCTGCAGGGAGGCCTGTTGGTCAACGTGGTCCACCTGGCGCGTCGAAAGGCTGAGCGTGAAAAGGCCATCCCGCGCGTGAAAGACGCGCTGGCTGAGATCGATGCCACCGGCGTTCAAGTAAAAGATCTCGACATCGGACTGCTCGACTTTCCCTGCAAAGTCGACGGCCACATCGTGCTGCTCTGCTGGAGGCTCGGAGAGTCGGGGATCAATTACTGGCACGACACCAGTGAAGGCTTCGCCGGCCGCAAGCCAATCGACGAGAAAATCAGCAAGGCGAAGAAAAGCAATTAGGAACTCAGCATTCAGCCAACCAGTTTTTTGCCACTCCCGTTGCGCTGGCTAATTGCTAACTGCCAAATGCATCCTAGGGCTGTCCTCGTTCATTCCACTTTGGTCGGAAGTTCGAATTCACTAACCATTCGATCGGCGCCAACAGTGACCCAATTGCTGCATCCATGTGCTTGAAATCCAGGTGGGCCAGATCGTCGGTGGGCTGGTGGTAATCCTTGTGCAAGCCATAGCTTGAAATCGTTTGCGCAACCACGCCCTCCTTGGCCAGCACAAAATTGTCGGAGCGGGCAAAAAAGTTCTCGCCAGGATGCGGATCGGCTACGAGTTTGGCACCGTGCGCGGCCAGCGCGGGACCAAGATTCGAACGCTCCCATCCCGTTAGCCACAGAGAATCGTCTTTCACTGCGGGATCAGGTCGACCGATCATTTCAAATTCCAGGTTCGCGGAAATATCTTTCAGCGGCACGGGTGGATGCTCGCGAAAATACTTCGATCCTAATCCGCCCATCTCCTCACTGCCAAATAGAGCAAAGATCACAGTCCGCCGTGGACGCGGCCCGCGACCCAGTACGCGCGCGAGTTCCAAAACAGCGGTTGTACCCGAGGCGTCATCGTCCGCTCCGTTATAGATATTGTCGCCGTCGACCGGAGTCCCGATTCCCAACGCGTCCAGGTGAGCCGAAAACAAAATTGTCGCGTGTTGCAGCGATGAATCGCGGCCGTGCAACATGCCGATCACATTCCAAGTTGAACTTTCTTCTTCCGGCGACCGTGCTTTGCTGAGTTTCTTGACCACCGAAAGTTGAATGTAGCCGCCGCTGTCACCGGCCGGCTCAATCCCATATTGCCGCAACTGCGACGCCACATAAGTGGCGGCCACTAATTCGTTGTGGGTGCCGCTGCCGCGCCCCTGCAGCGCGTCTGAGGCCAGGAACTCCTCGTGGGATCGAATGCATCGTCCACAAACCTGTGGCACAACTCCCGTGCGCGGAAGGACTGCCCGTGGCTTGCTGTTTGGGGAGGTCGTCGCGGCCTGCGCGGCGGCCATGGACGACAACAAAACGGAAAGCAGGAACGAAGCCAACGGAACGAATTGCTTTCGCATATGAGGGCCTGTCGAGTTTACAAGGTTTTACTTTCCTTTACGGATTCTTTACCTGTGATTGGCCGCGGGCCCAGTACCATGTATCCAGCGGAATTATCTTGAACCGGTTCTTACTGTTGTCCTGTCAGGTTGTCCTCCTCGTGTGCCCACCCATGCTGCTGGCCCAGCGTGGAGGGCACGGTACGAGTGCCGGGAACCCTTCGATTGGTGCGCCCAACCCAACGCCCAACAACAGCGACATAAACGATTTCAATCGCGCGGTGGCGCTTCAGGCCACTCCAGAGCAAACCGCCTGGTTCCGGCAACTAACGAAAAGCACAGAAGCCGCCAGAAAAGAGGCGCAGAGTCTTATCCAGCTTTCTCAGAATGCAAGCAAGCCGGATTCATCCCGATATGCAGACTTGAACGATGCAGTGGACGAGGCGCGAAGTAACAACCAGCAGTTTATGAGGACCTTTTCCGCCTCGCAGCAGTCAGGATTAAAGCCTCAGACCAAGAAGCTCACTAAAGCAGACGTGGATGTGTCCAAACAGAGCAAGGCTCTGGCTCACGAACTGGAGCGGTCGGCCATCGACAACACTAGAATCGCCAGCGTCGTGGAAAAACTCGACAAGGCACTGACTGGCTTTCAAGCCGTGCAGATCGGTATCGGAAAAGAAATGGGAATTCAATCCGAAGAGCATCCGCAATGAACACCATGCTGAATATGAGACGCCATTACAGCCTGGGCCTCGCGCTCGTCTCCGTCCTCTTGATTACTTCGTCTGTGCAAAGTCAGGATGCCCATGCTCAGGCGGCAAACGCCCAGAGCGTTGCGACGATGGCGGTCGACGTCAAGGTGGTGACGCTTCCGGTCACCGTTCGCGACAAGAAGGGTCAAATCGTTCGCAATCTGACCAAGGACGATTTCGTGCTTCAGGAAGACGGACGTCCCCAAGTGATCAAGTATTTTACGCAGGACACGAACCTGCCACTTACCCTCGGCCTGCTCGTCGACACCAGCCTGAGTCAGCGAAATGTTCTCGACCAGGAGCGAAATGCCAGCAAAGTCTTTCTCGATCAGATGCTCACGGACGCCAAGGACAAGGCGTTTCTCATTCACTTCGACCGGGAGGTCGAACTGCTTCAGGATCTGACGTCATCGCATGACAAGCTCGAGGCCGCGCTACAGCTGCTAAATACTCCACAGCTTGAGCGCGCCGGCGGGTCATCCGACCCTCAATCCTCCGACCCTCAGTCTTCGTCCGGTTCGCAGTCGCGGATGAGCCGGGGAGGAGGCACTTTGCTTTACGACGCCATCTTCCTGGCCTCCAATGAACTCATGAAAAAGCAGCAGGGCCGTAAGGCGCTGATTGTTCTTTCCGACGGAGATGACCGAGGCAGCAAGGAGTCGCTGCAAAGCGCCATCGAGGCGGCCCAGCGCGCCGACACCGTGGTGTACTCCATCCTGTTTGCCGATAAGCACGAAAATAGCAGCGGCTTTGGCGGGCCTGGAGGCGGTGGAATGGGACGGCACGGCGGTGGTTGGCCGGGTGGAGGGTTTCCCGGGGGTGGTGGAGGGGGACGAGGCGGCGGGCGATCTCAGCAGGAACCCCGCGTGGATGGCAAGAAAATTCTCGACCAGATTTCGAAGGAAACCGGCGGCCGACTCTACGAGGTCTCCAAGAAGCAGGCGATCGATCAAATTTACGACAGCATCGCCGAGGAACTGCGGACGCAGTACAACCTGGGCTACACGCCCGATAAGAGTAACGCGGAAACGGGTTATCACAAGATCACCCTGGTGACCAAACAGAAGGACTTGGTCGTGCAAACCAGGGACGGATATTACGGGGAACAGAAGGCAGCACTTAGCAATTAGCACTCAGCACTTAGCAATTAGCACTCAGCACTTAGCAATTAGCCAGCGGATTTTTTGGCCGGTAGTCCCCAACTGGTACGGACTGAATGCTAAGTGCTGAGTGCTGGCTCGAAATTTAGTCCGCAACTCTGGCCGGGCACCCGCGTTCTCTAGTTTGGCGCGACGTAACAGGACAGGTACCGCCGTGTATGAGGGCATACTCTGGCGGGAAAATTCTCTGCTACAATTTATCAGCGCCACGGGTGGCGCCGTCGCGATGCGCGGCTCCCCGGGAGCTTTCCTAACATGCTGAGCAGTAAGAAGAAATTTCAACTCGTGGCTGCATTTGCGACCCTCTTCTTGTTTGCAGTGGGAATCGGCTGCAGCGGCTTTTTTGTTGATCCGGTTTTGACCTCGATAGCAGTGGGTCCCACCGCGACCATCAACCAGGGCGCGACCGTGCAGGAGAGCGCTGTCGGCACATACAATGACGGCTCCACGAAAACCCTCAGTTCGGGCGTGCAATGGAGCAGTAGTGACTCTACCGCCGCCACCGTAACTAATGCAGGACTCGTAACCGGCACCGCCCCCGGTAGCGCAACGATTACTGCAGCCTATCAAACGACAAGCGGCACTTCGGCAATTACGGTCAGTCTCGGAAACGTGACCGCTCTCAAAATCACCCCCCTGACCGGCAATACCGCGGTCAATGTGCCTTCACCTGCTTACTATGCTTTTGCGACCGTGGCCGGAGACAGCACCCCGGTTGATGTTTCGCCCACCGCGACCTGGACCACAAGTTCTTCGACTGTCACGATCAATGTCCCAACAACTACTGGGGTAGGGACGACGTTCACGGACACGGTGGCCGAGACAGTTACGATTACGGCAACTTATGTAAGCACCACGACGTTAACTGCAACGGCAACTCTCACAGTGAATTAGTAGACGCGCCACAATGTCTGACATCCGCTGTATCGGCATTTGTACCGGGGGCGGAGACGCTCCCGGCCTGAATGCGGTCATCCGCGCGGCTGTCAAGTCTGCGATTCTCAAGTACCACTGGCAGGTCATCGGCATTCCCGACGGCTTCGATGGCCTGATCTGGCCAGAAAAGTCGCACCCGCTCACCCTCAAGGATGTCAGCGGAATTCTACCCCGTGGCGGCACCATTCTCGGCACCACGAATCGCGGCAATCCCTTCCACTACTGCACGATCGAGAACGGAGTGGAAGTCGTACGCGACATTTCCGACGAAGTCATCGCCAACTCGCGCCAACTGGGAATCGATGCCGTGATCAGCATTGGCGGGGACGGTTCGCAGAAGATCGCTCTGGACCTTTTCAAGAAGGGCATGAACATCGTAGGCGTGCCCAAGACCATCGACAACGATCTTTCCGCCACCGAAGTCACATTCGGTTTTGACACGGCGCTCGTAACCGCGACCGACGCCGTCGACAAGATCCACACCACCGCCGAGTCGCACCATCGCATCATGGTGGTCGAGGTGATGGGGCGAGACGCAGGCTGGATCGCGTTGCAAGCCGGGATTGCCGGCGGCGCTCACGTCATCCTGATCCCTGAGATTCCGTTCAGCATTCATAAAATCTGTGAGCACGTAGCCGTGCGCGAATCCTACGGCAAGCATTTCACGATCATCGTGGTAGCGGAAGGCATCAAGCTGCCTGAGGAATGGCAAGAGCATCGGCGAACCGGTTCAGTCGGCAACCGTATCGGAGATTCGGTGGCCCGCGGTACGAAGAAGGACGTACGGGTCAGCGTGTTGGGGCACATCCAGCGCGGCGGTTCGCCGACTCCGTTCGACCGCATCCTGGCCACTCGTTTCGGTGTGGCCGCGGTCGATTTGATTGCCGAGGGAGGTTTCGGCAAGATGGTTTGCCTACACAATACTCGAATCGAAGCGGTGGAAATTGCCGACGCTGTCGGCCAATTGAAAACCGTGAACCCTCATGGTCAAATCGTGAACACCGCCCGCGCCATTGGGATTAGCTTCGGGGATTGAGAGTTCGTTATCGATTTTTCCAGGAGCACAACTCCGCGTTCTCTGCGGAATGTCTCAGCGGCCTCTGCGATTCAAGATTTTGTGCCACCCCTGCGCTATAGTGTTTTGTGATCCCCGTGAGAACCAGTTGGCGATCCGCGTGGCTCCCGCTCATACTGACGCTCCTGCTATCCGGCTGCGGTCGCGGTCGAGGCCGCGTGCAAGAGATCGCTTACGTCTCCGCCCCGCAGGCGATTCTTCGCGACCGCGTGTCCGCGGTCTTCAGCAAGACGGGCACGGTCAAAAATGGAGATCGCGTGCAGGTACTCGAGCGCGAACGACGTTTTGTCCGGGTGCGCACAGCGGGCGGCGTGGAAGGCTGGATCGAGCAGCGTTCGCTGGTTCCGGAATCGGTTTACGACGGGTTTCAGAAGCTGTCGCAACAGGCCCAGAGCGATCCGGTGCAAGCCACTGGCACGACGCGCAACGACACCAACCTTCATCTCGAACCCGGCCGTGAAACTGAGCATCTTTATCAGCTAAATCAAGGATCGAAGGTTTCCATCCTGAAGCGTGCCACTGCCGAGAAAACTGTGCCCGGCGCGATGGCCAAGCCCACGGGTTCAAAGAACGAGTCGTCCAAGCCGACAGCGCCGGCGATGGAAGACTGGTGGCTCATCCGCGATCCCGACCAGCGCGTAGGTTGGGTGCTGGCGCGTATGGTGGATCTGGATGTGCCTCTGGAAATCGCACAGTATGCCGAAGGCCAGCGAACCGTGGCCTTCTTTGTGTTAAATCAAGTCACTGACGGAGACAAGAAAGTTCCTCAATATCTAGTCGTGCTCACCGAACCCAAGGATGGCCTACCCTTCGACTACAACCAGATTCGTGTCTTCACCTGGAATGTCAGAAAGCACCGCTATGAAACCGCCTACCGCGAGCACAATCTGAATGGGTTTTTGCCGGTAACGGTGTCGCAGGAGGATTTCGGCAAAGAGGGAACCCTGCCAGTCTTCGTGCTGCGAGTGAAAGACGACGACGGCAACGTGAGCGAGCGAAAGTACAAGATGAATACGCCAATCGTGCGTCGCGTCCTGGCGCCGGGAGAAGCAAAAGAAGTTTCGACGCCCAGGAAAAAGGCGCGGCATCACTAGCGTCGGTTTGCGAATCTCAAAACGCGTGACGCCCTACGAGTAGAACTCCGCAATACTCTCCACGACGCGTTCTTGCTCGGCTTCGGTCAGTTCCGGAAACATGGGGAGAGCGAGCACTTCGCGGGCGGCGCGCTCCGATTCCGGCAAATCTCCCGCGCTATAGCCCAGGTAAGCAAAACACGGTTGAAGATGCAGCGGGATGGGATAGTAGACCTCGGTACCGATTTTCCGGTCGCCAAGGAACTTGCGCAACTCATCGCGACGAGCGGCCCGGATCACATATTGATGGAAGACGTGAAAGGCGTGCGGGGAAGTCTGCAGCGGCTTAACTGGCGAGTCGTTCTTTTTCGACGCAAGGCCCGCATCGGCCAGCAAGCGATTGTAAATTGCGGCGTGTTGCCGTCGCTGCTGATTCCAAGCTTCGATATGTGGCAATTTTACGCGGAGAACGGCGGCCTGGATCGCATCCATGCGGCAGTTCCAGCCGATTTCTTCGTGATGGTAGCGCCGCGAACTGCCGTGATTGCGCAGGTTCCGCATATGCTCAGCCAAATCTAAATCGCCGGTGATCACCAGTCCTGCGTCGCCATACGCGCTCAGATTCTTCGTGGGATAAAAGCTGAATGTCGCGGCCACGCCTAACGATCCAGCTCTGCGGCTTCGCCATTTTGCTCCAATAGCCTGCGCCGCATCTTCGATGATGGGCAGACGAAATTCATCGGCGACCGGCTGCAACCCATCCATGTCAGCGCACTGGCCGTAAAGATGCACTGGCAGCAGGGCTCGGATTTTGTACGACCCTCCCGTTCGAAGGCGAGCCATAACCAGTTCCGGACTCAGATTCAGCGTGTCGGGATCTACATCGACGAACACTGGCCTCGCTCCCGCGCGCACAATGGCGCTAGCCGAGGCAAAGAAGCTGAAGGCGGTTGTGATTACTGCGTCCCCGGCTTGGACGCCTGCAGCCGCCAACCCGAGCCAAAGCGCATCTGTGCCTGAGGCGCAGCCGACAGCCGCGCTGGCACCAGTGAAGGCCGCAATTTCGCGCTCCAGGGCTTCGACTTCTGCGCCTAACACGAATTGCTGCGACGAGCAGACCCGCTCCACCGCAGCCAGGACTTCTTCGCGAATCTGCTGATATTGCCGATGCAAATCCAGTAACGGGATGGGATCAAACTTTCTTGCCAGAGATGGGGCCGTGCGCGGCTTTGCAGTGGAAGACTGGGTCACGGGAAAGAGCGATTTTAACACTTAGCTGTCGGCTGGTAGCTATCAGCCTGCGGCGCACTCAAGGTGTATACGCGGCAGCGCTGGCGGCGGGGTTTTATTGTCGAGGGCTTCGCGCCATCGACCGAGCGATTGAAGCAGGGGCGCCAATTGAATATGCCCGAAACTTCCCGCTGGCTGGGAGAGATTCTTTATGGCGCGCTCCAATACCGACCGCATACCCACCCGGTTTCCTGTGGAGTAGTGATGGAAGGCAACGGCGACCTGGATCAATCCTTGAAGAAACTTCTTGTTCTCCGAAGGTGCCGCACGCCAGACGTCCTCTAGCAATTCGTGTGCGTCGAAGAATTCGGCTTGGTTGAATAAATCGATTCCCCGCAGGTACTTTTCAGAATCCACAGTTCATTCTGGCACAGCGCGCAAGGAGACATCGCAAGCTATGTCTCTACGATCTGTGCTTAGAAGCAAGCGTCTACCGCCCGAAGATCCCATAGTGCGAACTGGTGGCCATGAAAAACAGCAATGGGACCGACAGGAAGAAATTGGTCCGCGACGCTAAGAAGGCCTGACGGGCGAGGACGGCGGCGTTGGCTGGCGGTGTTCCCGCCAGAGTTCCTCGAATGATTTTCTTTTGGTTGGGCCAAATAATGCCCCAGACGTTGAACAACATGATGATGCCAAAGCCGCCGCCCACCCCGATCGAGAGCACGTGGTTATCGTCATGGCCCACCGGCGTGTAGTTCACAAACAGCCATGCTCCGGCAATGGCAACCACGGCGACGATGACGCCGAGAACATATCCAGTCGGCGCTTGCTTGATAACGCCGAAGAGAATTGCCCAACCGGCAATCCAGATGAGCAGGAACAGGCCAATGGTGCTCAACGGGCTGACCCCCATGAGCTTGGCGTCTGCTCCAACATAGATTTCTCCCCAGTACCAGAAGCCGACGAAAACCGTGACCAGAGAGCTCCACCGGAACCAGTTCAGAGCGGGCAGGGTCATATACTGAAAGACCTTCGGCTTCATGGCCGCGTCCACTTGCTTCATGAAAGGAACATTGATCAGATTGAAAAAATAAAGCAATCCGACCCATGTGATACCGGCAATGAAGTGAAACCAGCGCAGAATCAGCGCCAAGGCTTCTTTACCCGTGTGCGTAGGCGCCACCCACGAGGCCGCCAAAGTCATCATCGGTTGCATCGGTATTCCTCCACTGCCGGCTAGGGCACCGCAAATCTTCACCAGTGTCAACTCGCGCAGCAGAAGTCAGCCAAGATGGAAAATCGACTTCCTGTTCCTAGCTTCGTTTCAGCGCACGAATGGTTTCACTTTGTTGTGTCTATGTCAACCGTCAGCGCAGGGCACATGCCAACCGCTGGCTTGAAAAGTAGCGGGCGAGGCCGTATTGTACCGAGAGTCGCTTTGGATGCGCGGGCGGAGCGGATGGGCGCTTACGCATCTCGAGCCTTCCCCCATGTTCCCCAAAGCCGTTGGTTTACGGCCCTGAGGAACCGAACATGTGCAGTGCAGAAAGCTTTCGCGGTTGAGAAAGCTAAGGAGATCGGCATGGAAAACAAGCCGGCGCAGAACATTCAGGACACCTTCCTCAACACCGCCCGCAAAGAAAGATTGAATATCACCATCTACCTGCTGAGCGGCGTCAAGCTCACGGGGCGTATCCGTTCGTTCGACAAATATTCCGTCGTGCTTGAGACCAACAATCAAGAGCAGTTGATCTTCAAGCACGCCATTTCCACGGTAGCAATGGGAAGGGTGGCCCATGGTCATGGCGAAAAGCCCGCTATGGTTCCTGCGCCTCCAAGTCCGGCTGCCGAACCTGGTCCGGCACCCAGCGCGTCCGGAACGGACGGATAAGGCAGCCAATCGTTGCGCAGTTCAGAGTCCAGAGTGTCAGGCAAGACGAAGAGCCCACGGCGCACCTCGATTTCGACGGCTACCGATCGTGGTCCGACCGAGCGCGCCTTCTTGGTAGGCATCGACTACCGTGCGCACTCTCGCGCGGGGTCGGCCGCCAAGAACGCGAAAGGCTCGCTGACCAGCGGCGCGCAGGCGGCGCGAGACGGCGCCAGTAGTGTGCCCGGAGCGTCGAAGGCACCTCCGGTTCCTGAGTTCAGTGCGGAAGAATCTTTAGACGAGCTGCGTTCTTTGGCAACCAGCGCGGGCGCTCAAATTGCCGGCGAGTTTCTGCAGCACCGCGACAAGCCGGATCCAGCGACGCTAATTGGGAAAGGCAAACTCGAAGAAATCGCCGGTGCCGCAGCCTCGGTCTCCGCGGACTTGCTTTTGTTCGATCATGACCTGACCGCATCCCAACAACGCAACATCGAGAAGATCGTCAATACGCGGGTCATCGATCGCACTCAGCTCATCCTCGATATTTTTGCCAAGCACGCCCGCACTCGTGAAGGTCAGTTGCAGGTGGAACTCGCACAACTCGAGTACATGCTGCCGCGGCTGGGAGGACGCGGAATTGAAATGTCGCAACTGGGAGGCGGCATCGGCACACGCGGCCCGGGTGAAACCCAACTCGAAACCGACCGGCGGAAAATCTACCGGCGAATTCGGCATGTTAAAGAACAAATAGAAAGCGTCCGGCGCATTCGAGCGCAGCAGCGCCAGCGACGCGAGTCGGTTCCAGTAGCGCTGATCGCGTTGGTGGGCTACACCAACGCGGGGAAATCCACACTGTTCAACGCACTGACCCAGGCTGCCGTGCTGGAATCGCCGAAAATGTTCGCGACTTTAGACCCGACGATTCGAGGAATCACGCTGCCCTCGCGGCGGCAGGTGTTGCTGTCCGACACAGTAGGATTTATTCGCAACCTGCCGCACACGCTGGTTTCCGCCTTTCGAGCGACGCTCGAGGAGGTGCAGCGCGCCGAAATCATCTTGCAAGTTTCCGACGCTAGCAGCCCGCTTTCGGCCGAGCAGGACGCGCAAGTAGAAAAAGTGCTGAAGGAGTTGGAAGCGGAACGCAAGCCGCGCCTCCGCGTGATGAACAAGATTGACCTGCTGCCTCCCCGCCAGCGCGACAGTTTGCGCGATGCCGCCAACACAGTTCATGTGTCGGCCGCGAAAGGTACCGGGATGAGCACCCTTCTGGAGCGCATTGACCAGTTACTGCAAGCCGACGCGTTGAGCCGCGTTCATTTGCGCGTGCCGCAGAAAGAAGGAAAGACCCTGGCAATGCTGGAAGCGCGAGCTCGGATTTATTCGCGGAAGTACAAAGAACGGCTAGTGGAGTTGGACATCGAGGCACCCGAGTCAGTGGTGAGAAGAGTGCGAGAGTTTGTTGTCATATGAGAAAAAGCCTCAACTCTCGCAGTGAACGCGAGGAGCGAGAAAAAAGGCGCCTGGCAGGCCGGAGGATGCACCTGCCGGTATCACCAAGCTCGGCTGCGGTTATGAGCCAACTTAAGTGGCTGGTCTGCTTGTTCATTCTCTCGCAAGGGACTGCCGCCCAGGTACGGCACACCAGCAAGGCCGAGACGGATCGCTTTCTGTTGTGCGCCCGCTCCACATTCCAGAAGCCCGTATATGCGACCGTGATCGGGCCCTGGTTCGACGCGGCGATGAGGTGCTCAGCCGATCGCGCGGAAGTTCTTCGCGAACTGGAAGAGCGGAAAATAGCGGTTTTCGAGAACGAATCTGCTATTTTGTTGCTCCCCCCGCGCATCAGGCCTGATATCAAATGGCAGAAGTTCGATGTCAAGCTTCGCGTCATGATTTTTGACAACCCGATCCCGCCGGGCTCCCGCGCTCTCAGCAAGCAGGAACAGGACCAGATCGCCAAAGTCATACTTGACCAGGCGCTTGTACCGCCGCTTGTACCTGGTTTCGCACACGTCGCGGGTGACACCGGTGAGATGAATGTGGCTTTGATTATGGATGCGCACCGTCTTTCGCCCGAGTCCGAATCGGTCGTGGCCGTCTTTGGCCCCGCACGAGGAAAGATGCGTCTGGTTTACGGAGAGCTGGCACATGGCGTGTATCGGATGCTTTGGGACACTCCGCTTCTTGGAGGACCTGACCTAACTCTTAGTTATAAAGACGTGGACGGCGACGGTATTCCGGAGATCGTGCTTCGATGGACCGAAGCCGGCGGCAACGTCATTTACGATGCACTAGCGGTATTTAACGTCAAAGGCGAAGAGTTGACCAAGCAGCAAGAATGTTTCGTTAGTCCTGTCGCGGAGCCGGCTCAGTTCGCATGCGCCATTTGGGGCGCCTCCGTCGACTTCGAAAAGACGACCTCAGACAAGTACGACATACTGGATGTTCCTAATTATGATGCTGATCCCAAAAATGCAGAACGTTACGCGCTGGTAAACGGGCACTACAGCCTTCCGATCCCGGTCTTAACCGCGGTTGAGCCAACACGTTTGTCGCACAAGATGGTAAACGGGAAGATAACGCTGATGGGCCGCAATTTTATTCGTGATTCGGAAGTCAGGTTCATCCAAGCGAGTAGAGAGCTAGGCGACGAGGGTTCACCTCGTGAGGTCCGAGTCAGTGCGGAATTTGTGAGCGCCACGAAATTGAGGGCTCGCGTCTCGGACGTCCTACATTGGGCAGATTCGGTCGGCGACTGGGAGGTTCGAGTCCAAAATGCGAGCGGACATTCGGAGAGCCTCGCCTTCCACGTTGACCGGGCGCACTAGCATCATGGACCGTTAATCGAGGGCCAATTTAAATGGGCCGGCAACCAAGAAGCGGTGACAGTCCTTGGCTATCGGCCCACTCGATCCTGAATTGGATCGGAGGTGATACTTCCATGCTAGACCCGCTGTCCCAGAAGTCAAGCATTCTTTGCTGAATTCCACGAAAAGGCTTGACAATTATCCAAAACTGCGGAACGCAGCGCCGCCTCATCTGCTTCTGGCACAGCGCCCGCGTTGACACTAAGCCTTGCAGGGTGTTAGGTTTGATGGTTTCTTAAGCCCTCTTTCGCTCGGGATTCTTATCAAGCACAAGATTTTTATCAAACTCAAGACATGGACCAAACACTCAAGCAAATAGGGGAATTACTGCTCGGATCCATACCAACCATTATCTTCATGGTGCTGCTGTATGCGATCTACACCGCGCTGGTTCACAAACCGTTGGTGAAAGTGCTAGCCGAGCGGCGCAGCAAAACGGAAGGAGCGGTCGAGAAGGCCCGCGCCGATATCGCTGCCGCCGAGGCACGAACTGCGGAATACGAGCAGCGCCTCCGCGAAGCTCGCGTTGCGGTTTTCAAGAATCAGGAAGCACTTCGCCAGCAGGCACTGCAGGCGCGCGAGGCAGCTTTGGTTGAGGCGCGTAAAAAAGCGCAGGCCCAGGTTGAAGAGGCGCGAGCCGCCATCGAGAGAGATAAAGCTACAGCACAAACTGGTCTGCAGGCGGAGAGCGGGAAGCTGGCCGCCGAAATCATCCGGATCGTTTTGCGGCCGGGAGCGGTTCCCGCAGGTGGCGGGCAATGAAACCAGTGCGAACACTGAGAGATCTGCGAACCGCTGAGAGAACGCCAAAGCTCTCGCTGCTTTTTCCGATCGTCGCCTTGCTGCTACTAAGTTGTTTCGCCGGGTTAGGACAGGCGGCCACGCGGGGACGGTCCTGGACGACGATTTTCTATCAGCAGTCGAGCGCTTCATCAAGCGGGGTTTCGCTGAGCCAGCAACTGGTGAAAGAAACGCGTGAGGCCGCTGGCGAGGACGATGCAGCAAAGTTCAAACACTCGTGGTCAGTAGAGAAGTTGGCGAAGTACACACACCTCAGCATTGAGCACGCTTATTGGCTGAGCATATTCCTGAATTTCGTCGGCGTGGGACTTCTCGTAGTCGGCATTTACAAATGGGGAATACCCACGCTCATCGCAGCTCCTGGGCCGTACATGCGCCAACGGAGCTTGCTGATAGTCCAGGCAATGGAAGAAGCACGCAAGGCCAGCGAAGATGCCAATCGGCGCCTGGCGGAAATTGAGGCACGGCTCTCCAAACTCGACGCGGAGATCGGTGGAATGCGCGCCGTAGCAGAGAAAGAAGCCGCAGCCGAAGAACAAAGAATTAAAACTGCCGCAGCCGAAGATGCCCGAAAAATCGTTGAGTCAGCAGAACAAGAAATCACGGCGGCAGCCAAGTCAGCGCGTCGCGAACTGAAGGCGTTCGCAGCTGAGCTCGCGGTCTCGCTGGCGACAAAGCAAATCCATGTCGATCCCGCTACCGATCAGGCGCTGCTACGCAACTTCGCCCAACAACTCTCGGCCAACGGCAGCGAGAAGCGCAAGGATGGACGTTAACCCATGGCTACCGTGACCAACACCTACGCGCGCGCCTTCGCCGACGCTGTGTTTGACGTTCATCTTGATCCTGACAAGACTTTGCAAGAGGCGCAAGCCGTCGCCGAATTGGTGGCCGGAAGCCAGGAACTTCGGGCAGTTTGGGAAGCGCCGTCAATCACCGCAGAGCAAAAGCGCGCCGTGTTGGATGCAATTGTGGCACAACAGGGAATCTCGCTGACCGTGCGGAATTTCGTCGCCGTACTGATCGATCATCGGCGCATAAGTTTCTTGGGACCAATCGTGAAACAATTTGAACGGGAACTGAATCAGAGCATGGGATTCACCGAAGCGGAAATCACCAGCGCCCACGACCTCAACCAAACCGACCGGCAAACACTGGAAGTCCAGATGGAAAAGTTGACGGGGAAAAAAGTTCGGGCGCGCTATTCGCGTGATGAGTCCATCCTCGGCGGCGCTGTTGTAAAAATCGGCAGCACGATTTATGACGGCTCAGTGAAGGGACAGTTGGAAAGGATAAAACAAGCACTCAGCACTTAGCACTCAGCATTTAGCCAAGGCGCTTTGCGGGGGTTCCGCGCGGAACTGAGTGGCCAAGTGCCAAATGCTAATTGCTAAATGCTCGTCACGAGCTAGACAATTGAAACGAACCCTATGGCACAAATCAAAGCAAACGAGATCACGCAGCTGATCCGGCAGCAAATCGAGAATTACGAATCCAAGATAGCCGTGGACGAAGTCGGCACGATCATAACCTTAGGTGACGGCATTGCCCGCGTCTACGGCCTCGACAAAGTCATGGCCGGAGAGTTGCTCGCCTTCCCTCACGACGTTGCCGGCATTGCCATGAACCTGGAAGAGGATCAGGTCGGCGTTGTGATTCTCGGCGATTACACCGAGATCAAGGAAGGTGACGAGGTCAAGCGCACGGGACGAATCATGAGCGTGCCGGTCGGCGATGCCTTGATTGGCCGCGTGGTCAACTCACTCGGCCAGCCCATCGACGACAAAGGCCCCATCGCCACCGACAAGTTCATTGCGTTAGAACGGCTGGCGCCCGGAGTCATTGATCGGCAACCAGTCCGCGAGCCCATGGCCACTGGATTGAAGGCTATCGACAGCATGATTCCGATTGGCCGAGGTCAGCGCGAGTTGATCATTGGCGACCGTCAAACCGGCAAGACCGCGGTGGCGCTCGATACCATCATCAACAACAAAGGCAACAATCTCATTTGCATTTACAACGCCATCGGACAGAAGCGGTCTTCGATCGCCCAGGTGGTGAAGATCCTGACCGATTACGGCGCGATGGATTACACCATCGTCGTGGCCGCGTCTGCGTCCGAACCCGCGCCCATGCAATACATCTCGCCATACGCAGCTTGCGCGATGGGCGAGTATTTCCGCGACAACGGAAAGCACGCCTTGGTTATTTACGACGACCTTTCTAAGCACGCGGCTTCGTATCGCGAAATCTCGTTGCTGTTGCGGCGTCCGCCAGGCCGCGAAGCTTACCCCGGAGATGTTTTCTATCTTCACTCGCGGCTGCTGGAGCGCGCGTCGAAACTGAGCGACAAGAAAGGCGGAGGCTCGCTCACGGCCTTGCCAATTATTGAAACCCAGGCGGGCGATGTTTCCGCATACATCCCGACTAACGTTATTTCGATTACTGACGGCCAAATCTTCCTGGAAACAGACTTGTTCAATAGTGGGGTGCGGCCCGCCGTTAACGTGGGCATTTCCGTAAGTCGCGTGGGAGGCAGCGCTCAGATCAAGGCGATGCGTCAAGTGGCTGGGAGTATGAAGCTCGATCTCGCGCAATATCGCGAACTCGCGGCCTTTGCGCAGTTTGGTAGCGATCTCGACAAAGCCACGCAGAATCAGCTCAATCGCGGACAACGTCTGGTCGAAGTGCTCAAGCAGAAACAATTCTCGCCCTTGCCCTTCTCCAAACAGATTCTGATCATCTATGCGGGCACCAACGGGTTTCTCGACGATCTTCCGGTTGATCAAGTGCGGGACTTCGAAGCTGAGTTGTACAGGTTCGTCGATGCAACCAATCCCGGGCTCCTGCGCACGATCATGGAGAAAAAGATTCTCGACGACAACTTGAAAGCCGAGATGACGAAGACAATCAAAGAATGCAAAGAAACCTTCGTGACAGAAAGACAAGCAGTGGCGAAATAAGTACTAGCTTCTAGCTCCTCTTTTAGCTAGAAGCTAGCAGCCAGAAGCGAACGACCAACGACGTACGACCAACGACTGAACAATGGCTAACATTCTCGATATTCGGCGCCGGATCCGTAGCGTGACCAACACGCGGCAGATCACCAAGGCTATGAAAATGGTCTCGGCGGCCAAGCTGCGCCGTGCCCAGGAACGCGCTCTGGCGGCGCGCCCGTACGCACAGATGTTGACCAACGTGCTGAAGTCGCTGGTGTCCCGGGCCGAAATTTATGATCCGGATACGGGCGAAGCGAAGCATCCGCTATTGGCGGAGCGTCCCGAAAAAAACGCGCTGCTCATCGTGGTCACCGGGGACAAAGGTCTGGCTGGGGCTTTCAACACGAACATTTTGAAAGCGGCGGCGCGCTTCCTGGAATCGAAAGCGGGCAAGAATATCGAAATCGAGGCCATCGGGCGTAAAGGCCGCGATTTCTTGCGAAGGCGATATCCGGTAGCGCCGCCCAGGACAGTCGAATCTCACGAACCTCCGCGAATCACCCTCGTGGGTGAATACGTGGGAGTGCTTGGCAAGGTTGAATATGCCATGGTCTCTGAAATGGCAGGACGCGCCATCGACCGTTACTCCAAGGGTGAAGTTGATTCGGTGTATGTGCTTTTCAACGAATTCAAATCAGTTATTTCGCAGCGGCTCATTGTTGAACAAGTTTTGCCGATCGAGCAGGTCGGTCAAATCAGCGTGGCTCAGGCCGAGGAAATGACTCAGAGAGAAAAAGAGCGCGCATTCGAAGCGGCGAAGGGCGCAGGCGTTGGCCTTCGTCCGGCGGATACGAGGGAAGCCGACGCGGCTGCCGCGAAGTTTGCCGCCGCTCCGGTCGACTATATCTACGAACAGCCCGCCGAAGCATTGTTTCAGTCGCTCTTGCCCAAGTATGTAGTGATACAGGTTTTCCGAGCGCTGCTCGAATCGGTGGCAGCGGAACACGCGGCTCGTATGACCGCGATGGACGCTGCAACAAGCAACGCCACCGACATGATCGATTCTCTGACCCTGGCTATGAACCGCGCCCGTCAGGCGAAGATTACGAAAGAGATTATTGAGATTGTGAGCGGAGCGGCGGCCGCGGGCTAACTGTAGAGAGGGAATCTAACCTATGCCAGAAAATGTTGGACACGTGATTCAAGTCGCCGGCCCAGCCGTGGACGTGCAGTTTGACGAAGCGACTATACCGCCGATTTACGAGGCGCTTCGCATTGTGAGCGACGGCTTCACCGTTCCCTTCCCGATCAACGTCATCGTCGAAGTGCAGCAGCACCTGGGCGAAGGCCGCGTTCGCTGCGTCGCCATGGAGGCAACCGAGGGCATGGTGCGCGGCATGAAAGCCATTGACCAGGGCGGACCGATTTCCGTGCCCGTGGGTCGCGGCACGCTCGGGCGCGTCATGAATGTAATCGGCGAACCGGTCGACCAACTTGGTCCCATCGCACACACGCAGACCATGCCCATTCATCGTCCCGCACCGCTGTTTGACGAACAAGCCACGACCGCCGAGATGTTCGAGACTGGCGTAAAAGTTATCGACCTCATTCAGCCATTTTTAAAAGGCGGCAAGATCGGATTGTTCGGTGGCGCAGGCGTGGGCAAAACTGTCGTCATTATGGAACTCATCAACAACGTCGCCAAGCAGCACGGCGGATTCTCCGTGTTTGCGGGAGTCGGTGAACGCACGCGCGAGGGCAACGATCTGTGGCTCGAAATGACCGAGTCCGGCGTCATCAAGCCAGGAGATCCCGAGCATTCGAAAGCAGCCCTCATCTACGGCCAGATGACCGAACCACCCGGAGCCCGGTTGCGAGTAGCTCTGACCGGGCTCACAGTCGCCGAATATTTCCGCGACGTCGAAGGCGCCGACACGCTGTTGTTCATCGACAACATCTTCCGCTTCACGCAAGCCGGCTCCGAAGTGTCAGCCCTCCTAGGCCGCATGCCCAGCGCCGTGGGCTACCAGCCTAATCTCGCGACCGAGATGGGCGAGTTGCAGGAGCGAATTACTTCTACGAAGAAGGGATCGGTTACGTCGGTGCAGGCAATTTACGTCCCCGCGGACGACTTGACCGATCCGGCACCAGCAACTACGTTTGCGCACCTGGACGCCACTACAGTGCTTTCACGTGCGTTGACAGAGATTGGAATTTATCCTGCAGTTGATCCACTGGCTTCGACTTCGCGCATTCTCGATCCTCGCATCGTCGGCCAGGAGCATTACGACGTGGCGCAGGCGGTGAAAAAGACGCTGCAAAACTATAAAGACTTGCAGGACATCATCGCAATTCTGGGCATCGACGAGCTGAGCGAAGATCAGAAGGTGACGGTGGCGCGAGCCCGCAAGATTCAACGATTCCTCTCGCAACCATTCCATGTGGCCGAGCAGTTTACCGGCGCGCCGGGCCGTTACGTGAAAGTCGCCGACACGGTAAAAGGCTTCAAGGAAATCAATGAGGGCAAGTACGACGACATTCCAGAACAGGCTTTCTACATGAAAGGCCAGATCGACGAAGTGCTCGAAGCGGCAGAGAAATTGAAGGCAGTAGCTTAAGAACAGGCGTCCGGCTTTAGGCGCTAGGCGTATCCTGGAGCCTAAAGCCCGAGGCCTGAAGCTCCGATTTATGGCAGATACTTTCCAACTCGAGATCGTCACCCCGGAAAAGATGGTGGTCCGCGACGTGGCGGAGGAGATGCAGATTCCCGGCAAGGACGGGTATCTGGGCATTCTGCCGGGACACGCGCCACTGATCACCGAACTCGCTGTCGGGGAGATCACTTATCGCAAAGACAATTACACTCACCACCTGTCAGTTGCCTGGGGGTTCGCGGAAGTACTGCCCGATAAAGTAACCATTCTTGCCGAGACTGCGGAACGCGCCGAAGAGATCGACGCAAGGCGCGCCCAGGAGGCCAAACAGCGCGCTGAATCGCACCTCGCCGAATGCAATACCGAAGAAGATTTCAAGCGGACCGCCGGTGACCTGAAGCGCGCCGAGACCAGGCTGGAAGTGGTGGAAAAGAAGTAGTCGCAACCCGTCTCCTACTTAAGCCCGACCCCATACAGATAGTCGTAAGTATTGCTGGAGCTCCACGGCAATGCCGCTTTGAACGAAGAGAACAGGATGGCGCGATCCATGAAAGTTACGAACACATCCCGCTGCGACGTGGCCGTGGTCACGCGAAAAGTGAAAAGACCGAAGCAAGGGTCCTGAAGTTCGTTGGCGCCGTAGAGATAGGTAGCGTCCGCCACCGGCGTCAGAGTCGCCTGGACCAGCGTCGTCCCGCTCGCATTCGTGACCGTAATCTGAGCGTTGGCGCTGATCACCATGGTCGCGTTGAAGGGTGGGTGTGCCGGTCTCAATATTTCCCTGGCCTGTCTGCGCCCCGGTCTTCTGGTAATAAATCGCCTGGTAGGTTCCTGCAAAGCTGGGATCAAAATATTTGGTCGCAGCCTTTTCCAGTCCCATGATCGTGCCGTTCGGATTGTCTACGGCGAAAATACCGTTGGCCGTGCCAAAAACATACTCAGTGCTGCCGTTGCCTTCGGACAGGTCCAGAAAACTTCCCGAAGGATCGAGTTGGAAGCCGCTCCCCGGGAACCCGCCAACGTGAAAGGGATTCCCCTGGGTAGCTTGATAGGGCGAGTAAGACGTGATGCTGACATTCGCCTGCGCGTCTAAAGATACCGAGCCTACGTCCACGCCTCCGGACGTGGTCCGGAACTGCATGTAGTTGTAATCGTGGCCCTCCCATGTAGCCAAAGAAATTGTGCTCTTCTGAACGGCTGTGACCAGGGCCAACGTGTCATGGTTGGGGCCGGCTTTTGCCGCTTGCAGGAGCAGAGCGTAGTTTGGGACTTCGTACGCAACCAGCAGATTGTGGTTGGGATCGTTGAGCGTGTATGTGCCGTTGGCGTTCACCGTATAGGGAACAACTCCGGTATCGCCGTTGGAGAGATCGGTGTAAGTCAGAGTCAGAGCGACCGGATCGAGTGTGATGGCCAGGAAATCTCCGACCGATGCGCTTCCGTTGTAGGATCGTTTCGACGAACCCGTGGAAACTGGGGCGACATTTGTGGAGTTACAGCCCAGGCCTGCTAGCACCAATAGAAATACGAGCGAGGTTCGAAGCTTCATCGGAGCACTCCTATGCGGTCCTGTGTGTCAATCGGCCTTCTTGGCCTTGACCTTTAGGAGGGTCACGATCGCATGCCGCGCGCGATCGCGAGATTCCCGAAGTAACCTGGGATTTCTAATCTGGATTCCATGACAAGAACCGGATAGCACGCCAAGTCAGTTCCTTCTACGCTATCGGCAAGGACAAAATCATGGATATAACCATTTCACAGAGGCTTGATGGCCTCAATTGGCCTGCGATTGAGGAGTCGCTCGTCCTGTATGGCTACGCTTTGACTCCGGCTATCCTCACGCCCTCAGAGTGCGCAGAACTGGTGAGCCTGTATCCCTCGCAAGCGCCATTTCGCAGTCACATCATCATGGCCCGCTACCGCTTTGGCCGGGGCGATTACAAATACTTTGACTATCCGCTGCCCGCCATCGTCCAGCAATTGCGGGAGCATAGCTATCCTCATCTCGTCGCACTGGCTAATGAGTGGAATCGGGCTCTCGGTTTGTCCGACATTTTTCCTGAAAATCACTCCGGCTTTCTCGAAATCTGCGCCAAGAAGAGCCAGACCCGGGCGACGCCCTTGCTGCTGCACTATGAAAACGGAGATTTCAATTGTCTTCATCAGGACGTATATGGCGCCGTGGCATTTCCGTTGCAATGGACGTGCTTTCTGAGCCAACCTGGCGCCGATTATGAAGGCGGGGAATTTGTGATTGTGGAACAACGGCCTCGGGCTCAGTCGAAAGCGGAAGTCATCGTCGCCCAGCAAGGGCAAGCGCTTATTTTCGCGACCCAGCATCGTCCCGTGAAAGGCAACCGCGGATTTTATCGGGCCACTTTACGTCACGGCGTGAGCCGGTTAAAACGCGGAGTTCGTTTTACGCTGGGCGTTATCTATCACGACAGTCAGTAGCACTTGCTTCCTTTCCACGGAGAACACGAACATGCGCGGACCGTGTCGCGAAACCATGGGATAACAGAAAATCGATAACAGAATAGGCCGTCGTGTGGCACTCCCGTGCCAGAGCACGGCACGGGTGGGCCATTACGAATGGACCTCATTCAGAGATAACTTCATTGCTAACAGACGGCGAGGGCGGCGGTGACGGGGTTCTTGACTGAACGCTAGTCTTTTGCTCTCGTCGTCTGATTCAAGAATCGCTATGAGCCAAAGCGTGGTTCGTTGCCCCTATTGCGTCCTCGGCGTCCAGTTCCGACCCATGGTGCCCCATGTGGACGGACGGTTTGTTTGCGACATGTGTGGCCACTCGTCCCTCGCGGACAGTACGACTTTCAAATGTTCTTGCCGTCGATGCACGGAGTTGCAGTCGTCGCGAACCCAGAGGAATGTGAGCCCGATTCTTAAAATCAAGACTGCCAGTTGAGTGCAGAGGGCAGTTTGTTTATCCGTTTGCTCCTGCCACCAAAAGAATCGCAAAGCAATAGAAGACAAACATAAGGCCGAGGTAAATCTTGGCGCGACTTCCAGCGCCTGCGAATTCCTTCCACGCCAGCACGCCCCATAACGCAGCCACCATCGGCGCAGACTGCCCGATGGCATAGGAAATCGCCACGCCCGTGAAGTTCGCGGCTACAAGATTGAAGACCATCCCCGTACCCCAGATTACGCCGCCGAGCAGCCCAAGCAGGTGTCCGGAAGCGGGGCCGCGAAAGAATCCGCTGAAATTCACCGGCTCTCCAACCAGCGGCTTCCTCATGAAATAAATATTCCAAACGCAACAGGAAAGCAGGGCGCCAAGAGTCAGAAATACAGCCACGCTGTAGGGACCAAGCGTGTTGCCCTGGGTCATGGCATGGGCCACAAAAGGTGCCCAGAGCCCCATCAACACTCCCGACACGATGCAGATGGTAATGCTTTTCTTCGACGTGGATCGGCCGGCGCTCGCCAGACTCCCATAGGCTTTGCCGTCCATGATCACGGCAATGACCGCGCAAGCGACTCCAGCGGCGAGCAACGCGCCGTTGCCCCTGGGTTGCAGGATATAGCTCAAAACTACGCCGACCACGAGCGCAATCCCGATGGAAACCGGAAACGCAATGGCGAGACCAGCCATATCAATCGCGGCAACCAACAGGAGATTGGCCAGATTGAAGACCGCTCCTCCCACCAGTGTGGAAACGATATTCGTGCTGTCAGCGGAATGAACGTTGTTCAGGAAACTGTTGGCGTCGTTCGTGGTGCTTCCCATGGTGAAGGCGAGAATCAGGGAAATGAGGAAAATGCCAACCGCATAATCCCAATAGAACAACTCGAAACGATAATTCTTGACGCCTTTATAGGTATTTGCCCAGGAACCCCAGCAGATGGCGCTGGTAATCATCATGATGAGCGCAATGCCCAAGTTATGCGGTGTAAACATTTGTTGGCGGAAAGATCAGCGAAGCCTAGCGTCGCGATCTGTGAGTGTCAAGGCCAAAGTGGTTCGCGACAGCCTGGATGGCCAGCCACAGTTGTAGAAGAAAGCAAACCCAGGCTTCCCTTTTCCGCATTCTGCCGTACAATTGCCTCGCAGCATCGGTCAAGCAGTTGAGCCTTGGGCTCGGGCCGACGAAGGGACGAATCGCGGTTTTGGCGGAGAACATCTAAATGGCGGTGGAGAGCAACAAACATTCCGCGATCGCCGACAATGCCGCTTCTGCTGACGGTGCCTTACCAGATTCGCACGCACCCTTGGCATCGCTGCATGGACAGCCCCTTCTATCCAATCGGGGCATCCCGCTGAATTTGGATTGGGTGAAGCAGGCGCGAGTCAACACCAGCGCGGTGGAACGCAGAGCGCAAACTCATGTCACGCGTCGCACCGTGAAGAAAGAATGGCAAGCGGCGTGGCTGCTGCGCGCAATTACCTGCATGGATCTTACGACTCTTTCGGGAGACGACACCGACGAACGCGTCGGCCGTTTGTGTGCCAAGGGCCGGCAACCGATTCAGCACGAACTGGTCGAGCGTCTTGGAATCGCAGATCTCGGTATTCAGGTGGCCGCGATTTGCGTGTATCACAGGTTCGTCGAAACAGCGCGAAGAGCGCTTGAAGGCAGCCGCGTCCGTGTGGCAGCGGTTGCCACTGGATTTCCTGCGGGACTGTCGCCATTGTCCGAACGCATCGGCGAAATTCGTCACTCCCTCGAAGTGGGAGCACAAGAGATTGACGTCGTCATCACCCGCGCACACGTTTTCGGAGGCAGATGGCAGGAGCTCTACGATGAGATCGCCGCCTTCAAACAGGCGTGCGGTCCCGCGCATATGAAAGTTATTCTCGCAACCGGGGATCTGCTGACGCTTCGCAATGTCGCCCGCGCCAGCTTCGTGGCCATGATGGCGGGGGCGGACTTCATTAAGACTTCGACTGGCAAAGAACCGACCAATGCCACGCTGCCCGTGGGTTTTGTGATGGCCCGCGCGATTCGCGAATACGCGCAGGAAACCGGCATGGCTGTCGGTTTTAAGGCGGCGGGCGGGATTCGCACCGCCAAACAATCTACCGATTGGTTGGCGTTGATGAAAGATGAACTCGGCCTTCCCTGGATGAAGGCAGATCTCTTCCGATTGGGGGCCAGCGGGTTGTTGAATGATATTGAGCGGCAATTGGCGCATCACGCAACCGGGCGCTATTCGGCGGACTATCGTCATCCCATTGCGTAGTTTGCCGACTTGAACGCACCAGCGAGGACGCTTCGCGCCTCACTGACGCACACGAGAATGAGCATCGCGGAAAAGTTCGTTGCTATGGAATACGGGCCGGCGCCCGAGGACGCGAAAGAAGCGCTGATCTGGCTTGACCACCATGGACGCCGCTTTGGTCACTTTATTAACGGAACGTGGGTCTCGCCTTCTGCTGCAGAATATTTCGAGACGGTTGACCCTTCCACCGGCGAAAAGCTTGCCAGCGTGGCGCAGGGCTCGGCGGCAGACGTCGACGCAGCCGTCAGGGCGGCTCGGGCTGCGTTCGGCAAGTGGCAATCTCTCACTGCGCACACCCGGGCCCGTTATCTGTATGCTCTGGCGAGGCAGGTACAAAAACACTCTCGCCGTCTGGCCGTGCTCGAAACCATGGACAACGGAAAACCGATTCGCGAGAGCCGCGATTTGGATATTCCGCTGGTCGTGCGGCATTTTTATTATCACGCAGGATGGGCACAACTTCTGCGGCAGGAGTTTCCCGACTACACGGCCTGCGGCGTCGTGGGTCAAATCATACCGTGGAATTTTCCGTTGCTCATGCTGGCCTGGAAGATCGCGCCCGCTTTAGCGACGGGAAACACGGTCGTGCTGAAGCCAGCCGAGTTCACGCCGCTGACTGCGCTCGCATTCGCCGAGATCTGCCAAGAAATCGGACTGCCCGCGGGCGTGGTGAATATCGTGACCGGTGATGGTTCCACCGGCGAAGCCTTGGTCAAACACCCTGACGTCGACAAAATTGCCTTTACCGGCTCGACCGAAGTAGGCCGCGCGATTCGCAGCGTCACCGCGCACAGTCACAAGCGGCTTTCGCTTGAACTGGGCGGCAAATCTCCTTTCGTCGTTTTCGAAGATGCCGATCTCGACGGCGCAGTCGAGGGACTGGTGGATGGAATCTGGTTGAATCAGGGACAGGTGTGCTGTGCTGGTTCGCGCCTGCTGATGCAGGAGAGCATTGCCGAGCCGCTAATCGCGAAAATACGCGACCGTATGAGCACGCTGCGGGTCGGACCACCGCTCGATAAAGCCATCGACATTGGTGCGATTGTCGCGCGCGTCCAGCTTGACCGTATTCAACGGCTCGTAGATCAGGGCGTAGCCGACGGCGCAACCTGCTGGCAACCGCAAATGGAAATGCCCTCGCGCGGCCTCTATTTTCCACCGACATTGCTCAGCAACGTCCATCCCACCTCAATCGTTGCGCAGCAGGAGATCTTTGGTCCAGTGTTGGCGGCAATGACTTTTCGCACTCCTACTGAAGCAGTCGAGCTTGCCAACAACACCGCATACGGGCTCGCGGCCTGCGTGTGGAGCGAGAGCATTAATGTTGCGCTTCACGTTGCGGCGCAGCTTAAAGCTGGCGTGGTGTGGGTGAATTGCACCAACCTCTTTGACGCGTCCTGCGGCTTCGGCGGCTACCGCGAGAGCGGATACGGCCGCGAGGGCGGCAAGGAAGGCTTGCTGGAATATCTGGAGGCGGTGTGGTTTAAGCACGCGCCTGCTCCGCCTGCGGAGAAAACAACTCCGGCGGAAACTTCGGAGGACCTGACCGAGCCTCGGGCTTCGGTCATTGACATCGACCGCACCGTGAAGCTCTATATCGGGGGCAAACAGACGAGGCCAGATTCGGGCTACAGCATGGAAGTCCGGAATAAGACTGGCCGGCTGCTCGGTGAAGTTGGGCTGGGCAATCGCAAGGATATTCGCAACGCAGTCGAAGCTGCCCGCAAGGCAGTCGGCTGGGCAAAGAACACGGCGCACAATCGGGCTCAGGTTCTTTACTACATGGCCGAGAATCTGTCGCAACGCCGCGACGAAATCACCCGTCGGCTCGCGGAGGCTGTAGGAGAATCGCAAGCCACGGCGGAAGTCAACTTAAGTGTTGAGCGCATTTTCTCTTACGCGGCGTGGGCCGACAAGTTTGACGGCGCTGTGCATAATCCACCGTTCCGCAGTATCGCGATTGCGATGAATGAGCCGATTGGAACTGTCGGCGTCATATGCCCGCACGAAACACCGCTGCTTGGCTTCCTGTCGCTAGTCATGCCTGTGATCGGTATGGGGAACACAGCGATCGTTGTTCCTTCGGAAACTTATCCGCTCATCACGGGAGATCTGTACCAACTTTTCGACACTAGCGATTTGCCTGGTGGTGTGGTGAACATCGTCACGGGATACTCCTCGCAACTGCTCAAGACACTGGCTGAGCATGACGATGTCGATGCCATCTGGTGTTTTGGAGATGAAGCCGACGCCGCTGCGGCGAAGTCGTACTCGGTTGGAAACTTGAAGCAGGTCTTCACCAACGAAGGCCGGGCTATCGACTGGTTCGAGATCGAGCAAGGCGAAGGCCGATGGTTTCTGCAGCACGCCACGCAAGTGAAAAACATCTGGGTTCCCTACGGCGAGTGAGGCTCTGAAACTCATTGACAACGCTCGGAAGCGCTCACTAGACTCGCAGGTCTCATGGCGAAACAGCCTCGCATCGCAGTGATCGGCAGTGCGAACATTGACTTGACTACTTTTTCCGATCGCTTCCCGAAGGCGGGAGAAACAATTTTTGGTCAGAGATTTGATCTTGGGTTTGGCGGCAAGGGAGCGAACCAGGCGGTGGCTGCGCGTCTTTGCGGGGCTGACGTTTTCATGGTCGCCCGGGTGGGCAGCGATCTGTTCGGTCCGGCGACGATTGAGAATTTTAAGAAGCTTGGGATCGACACTACCCACGTGAAACAGATCGAAGGAGTCTCCAGCGGCGTGGCGCCGATTTTCGTTGAGCCCGGCGGGCAGAATCGCATCTTGGTGGTGAAGGGGGCGAACGATCTGCTGAAGCCCGCGGACGTAGACGCCGCATCGGAGTTGCTCAAAGGCGTCGATTGCATGGTCCTGCAGTTTGAAATTCCGCTCGAAACGGTTTACTACAGCGTTGCTTTCGCGCGTAAGAACGGCATTCGCTGCATGGTCAATCCTGCTCCCGCGCAGCCGGTTGATCTGAACGCCCTCGCTGGACTCGATTATTTTGTCCCCAACGAAAGCGAAGCTGAGACGATCACCGGAATGCCGGTCCACAACGTTGGCCATGCGAAGAAATGCGCAGAGAAGCTGCTTGCCGGCGGTATCAAGCGTGTGATCCTTACGCTGGGAGCGAACGGCTCGCTATTGGCCAGCCGCGAAAGTACCGAGCACATTCCGGCGTTCACCGTGAAGAGCATCGACAGCACGGGCGCGGGCGACGCATTTATCGGCAGCTTTGCCGTGTTCCTCGGGGAAGGCGTGCCTGAGCGCGAAGCTGTGCGGCGCGCGAATCTTTACGCCGGACTGTCGACCACGGGCGTAGGCACACAAAAATCATTTTACGATCGCGCGCGTTACGATGCGCAGTGGTCGGCTTGCAGCAAAACCTAGCGCTGCGTTCGTAGGAAACTCCGAGGCAACGAATGACCTTTCGGCGATCTTTGTTTCTCTTACTCACCCTTCTATTTGTTGTCCCAACATTCCTTTGGTCGCAGGCAACACAGAAAGTCGATCTCATCGTCGCTGGTGGAACGGTCATCACGATGAATGGAACGCGAGCCATTTACGAAGACGGAGTTGTCGTCGTGAAAGGCGACACAATTGTTGCGGTCGGTCCACGCAGCGAAATCGAAACCAAGTATGTTGCCTCGCAAACCATCGATGCCAAAGGAAAGCTGCTTCTGCCCGGATTCATCAACGGCCACACCCACGTTCCTATGACGCTGTTCCGAGGACTTCACGACGATGTAACGCTCAATGATTGGCTCTACAAATACATCTTTCCCGCCGAGGCCAAGAATGTGAACGAGGAATTTGTGCGCTGGGGAACACGGCTGGCGGCGGCGGAACAGATTCGCGGCGGCGTGACCACTTTCGCGGATATGTATTACTTCGAGGACGCGGTCGCCCATGAAACCAAGGCGGCAGGAATGCGCGGCGTGCTGGGCGAAACGTTTATCGATTTTCCCGCCCCCGACAACAAGAGTGAAGCCGAAATGCTCGGCTACACCGAAAAGTTTCTGAAGACATGGCAGGGCGATCCGTTGATTCACGCGGCAGTGGCGCCGCATTCGATTTATACCTGCTCGCAGAAAACGCTTCAAGATGCCGCGGCACTGGCGAGAAAATATCACGCGCCTATTCTGATTCACACGGCGGAAATGAAAAAAGAGTGGGAAGATAGCCTGAAAGAACACGGGATGTCACCGGTGCAATACCTCGACAAGATCGGCGTACTCGGTCCCGACGTAGTGTCGGCGCACTGTATATATGTGGACGAGGCGGACCGTAAAACCCTGGCCCAGCGGCAAGTGGGTTGCGTGCATAATCCGTCGAGCAACATGATGCTGGCCAGCGGCGTTGCACCAGTCGCCGAAATGCGGGCTGCTGGAGTCGCTGTCGGGCTGGGGACTGATGGACCGGCCGGCAGCAATAACGATTTGGATTTGATGGAAGAGATGGATTTGGCCGCGAAGCTGGCAAAAATCACCAAGATGGATCCGCTCGCGCTGAATGCCAAAGCGGTCGTAGAAATGGCGACGATCGACGGCGCCAGAGCACTTCACATGGAGAAAGAGATCGGTTCGTTGGAACCTGGCAAGAAGGCTGACCTGATCATCATCAGCCTGGACGAACCGAACGCGGTCCCGATGTACGATCTCTACGCCCAACTGGCCTACGCTTTGAAGGGCAGCGATGTGGAGACCGTGGTTATCGGCGGGCGCGTGATCATGCGCAATCGAAAATTGCTGACCGTGAAGGAAGAAGAAGTGATGGCGAAGGCACGCGAGTATAAGAAAACCGTCGCCGCTTCGCTGGGCCTGCCGTAAGTACATTTCGGGGTGATCCCGGAGTGGGGAAAAATTCGTCGTCACTGCTCAAGCTCTCGCGCTCACTCTCCACAAAAATCTTGACTTTATTTCGCTCCTACAGTTAGATGGTCGCGTTGTCACCCGGGACCTCCAAAACACTTTAGTGGGGAAAGTGCGGATCCGTTCGCGACTCGACGGATACTGCGAGGGAGAGATCGATGCTGACGAGAAAGACCCTGCTGGTGGTGTTCTGTTCGCTTTTGCTTCCCATCTGTCCACTTCTGTACGGCCAAGCCAATGGAAGTTTTTCGGGCACGGTTACGGATAAAACCGGATCTGTAATTTCGGGGGCAACGGTACGAGCCACGCTGCAAGCCACAGGCGCTACGCGGGAGTCGAAGACCGACGATTCAGGCCACTACCTCATGCCTTTGCTGCCCATCGGGGATTATACGATTCGCGCCGAATTCCAGGGTTTCCAGGCTGCCGAGCAGAAGGATGTTCGGTTGCAGGTGGACGAGCATCGCGAACTGAACTTCACGCTGGCTCCCGCTTCAGTTACCGAGAAAGTTGAAGTGAGCGCGACGGAAGTCGCGGTAGAGACCGCCAACCCTACGCTCGGACAAGTTATCACCTCAGAGCAAGTCGCCGAGCTTCCCTTAAACGGACGCAACTTCGTGCAACTGGCGACACTCACGCCGGGTACGACGGCAGAAACCAATCCAAACAGTTTCTTCAATGGCGCCGCTAGCAGCGAAGCCTCCACGCGCGGGTCGTTTTCGCTTTCTGTCGGCGGATCGCGCGCCCAGAGCACCGATTGGATGCTCGACGGCAATGACAATAATCAGCTCGACGAAGGCGGCATTGCTATTTTCCCCAACCTCGACGCTGTCCAGGAGTTCAAGGTCCTAACCTACAACTATTCGGCGGAATATGGAGAACGCGCAGGGCCGACGGTTCTGGTCACAACCAAGTCGGGATCGAATCAATTTCACGGCAGTCTGTTTGAGTATTTCCGGAACACCGACCTCGATGCCCGCAACTATTTCGCTCCCAGTAGAAACAAGTTTAATCTGAATCAATTTGGCGGATCTTTAGGCGGTCCGATTCAAAAGGACAAGACATTCTTCTTTATCGATTATCAGGCGAAAATGCAGCGTCTGGGCGTGCCTTTCACTGGTCTGGTTCCAACCACTGCCATGACAACTCCCGACGCCGCCGGCGATTACAACTTTAACCTGGATCCGTTTGGCAACCCGCGCGGATCGAGTGCCTTCCCGAATCTCACCAACCCGTATTCTCAAGCGCCCTTCCAATGCGTTCCCGGAACCGAGACTCCCGAACCGGTGGCTGCGAATGGGAGCCAGCCTGCGGGTTCCGTCTGCAACACAATTCCGGCGGCTGTGGTCAATCCCGCTGGCGCAAAGGCGATTCAGCTCTACCCCACACCCAACGCGGCTAACCTGGCTTCGGGTTTCAACTACGTCAATCAGCCAGTCAGGAAACTCAACGAGGGGACTGGCGACATCCGGGTCGATCACAATTTTTCCACCAAGGATTCGATTTTTGCCCGCTTCAGCTACGATCAGGCCACGAACTTTGTGCCGGGGGGCTCGCCGACTTGGGCCGAAGTCAACGCTTTTGGCAGCAACCAGTACATCGACAATCACGGGCGCAATGCTGCGGTCTCGGAGACGCACCTTTTTTCTGATCGCACCATCAACCAGGCCAGCTTCGGATTCAGCCGGATTTTTAACCACATTCTCTCGTTCGGCACCGGCTCCTGCGAAGCCTCAATCATCGGCATTCCCGGCGCTAACTTGGGAAGTCACTGCGATAGTGTTACCGGTTACCCCGCGAGCCTGAACCAGTCGAACAAAGACTGCATCAGTTGTGGCCTTACTTCGTTTCAGATGACCAACTACATGTCACTGGGAGATCGTGGATACGCACCCTATCAAGGTGGAACCAATGTCTTCTCCGTTTCCGACACGCTGGACCTGATTCGTGGCAAACATAACATCAGGTTCGGAGCAACCTACCGGGCCGAGGAAATGAACATACGTAATAACGCCTTCCAGGACGGCTTTGTTACTGAGGTCG
Source organism: uncultured Acidobacteriota bacterium (assembly GCA_963762385.1). Taxonomy (GTDB): domain Bacteria; phylum Acidobacteriota; class Terriglobia; order Terriglobales; family Acidobacteriaceae; genus JABDBE01. The sequence continues at coordinate 1,613,816 of CAVXKN010000006.1, forward strand.
GAGCATTCTCAACCACTGGCGACAATATGAGCGATCTCCTGCTTGGAAGTATGGGGTCGTTTGCGGCTCACGATCAGACGTTCCTTGGGGGTACGGTCGGTCGCCGCGAGAAATTGGTCCGTCCGTTCGTCCAGGATGATTGGCGCGTGACCGCCAACATGACGTTCAACATCGGACTCGCGTGGGCTCTGGCTACGCCAGAAACCGAAGTCGAAAATCGCCAGGCAAACTTCGACGTTCAAACCCTCAAATGGTACGTGCCGGCGGGGAGCCCCGGACTGGCTGGCTGCACCAGTTGCATCAGTTCCGACAACCGTGCCGGCATTCAGTTTCAGAAAGGCGCTTTCGAACCGCGCCTCGGGTTTGCCTGGAAGCCGACGAGCAGCGACAAGGTTGCAATCCGCGCGGGTTATGCGATATTCCACGATTCCGCATGGAATCAGGGCGGGCAGGGTTTGTGGCAGAACCCGCCATATTATGCAGAGGTGGATCCGGCGACGGGCTTTTGTCCAACTTTCGGCGCCACCGGGTGCGGTCTATCGAATGGTTTCCTTCTCAAGCCCGGTACCGCTTCGACGGCGCCGGTCGCGGGCGGTGCTGTCTTCAATGCGCCGGTCGACCCTAGTTCTTACACTGGAACCATCCAGTCCATGAATCGTAACTTCGTACAGGGCATGGTTCAGCAGTACAACCTCAACGTTGAATACCAGATGCCTGGTGATGTAGTGCTGACCACCGGATACGCCGGCTCCCATAGCACCCATATCCTGGTAAGCCAAGTGAACGAAAACATAAGCTCTCCCTCCGCCTGTGGTGTGGTGCAGGGTTATACGCTGGGATGCGGATTCCCATCGTTCCCTTATGCAGCGCCGTTCCAGGCGGTTGACAGCAACAACAGCACCGGCTCGGCCCGTTATGATTCTCTCCAGATTAAGGCCGAGACTAAGAACGTGCACCACGGTCTCTACGCTTTGCTGGGCTACACCTGGTCCCGCACTTTCGATTCTGGGATGCCTGACGGTCTGGGCAGTAATCCTGGCGCACTATACTGGCCTCTGCCCGGAGCCCAGGGTCTTGATTGGAGTTTGTCTCAACTGAACCTCAACGACGTTTTTACCGCCAGCGTCTTGTACGAGCTGCCCTTCGGCAAGGGCAAGCAATTTGGCGGTAATTGGAACGGGGCTACCAACGCGGTGTTGGGAAATTGGGAAGTAAATGTGATTGAAAGGGCCGAATCCGGCTTCCCGCTTTTCGTGGTCGATAGCGCCGATGAGTCCGGAGTCTTTTTCATGTACAACGGACTAGTCGTGCAGCGTCCTAATGAGGTCGGCAATCCTAACCAGGCTGGGCCAGAAGGCGGCCAGACGAATTGCCCGGCTAAAATCCATACGCTTGCCAATTGGTTCAACCCTTGCGCTTTCGAGAAAGCGCCCGCCGGAGAACTGGGTGATGCTTCTCGTGCGCCCGTTTACGGACCTCGTTATGTGGACACCGATTTTTCAGTGATCAAGCATTTCCCGCTCCCCTGGGAGAACATGGGATTGGATTTCCGCGCGGAGTTCTTCAATCTGTTTAATCACCCTCACTTCTTCCTCCCGGGCCTCGCCGGTACGGGAGAGCAGGACATCAACACGCCGAGCAGTTTCGGCGTAATCAGTCAGACAATTAATCAGACAACAAACGACGCACGCTCGATCCAGTTTGCGCTTAAGCTGAGGTTCTAGGGCGGCCCGTGTAGGGGATGTTTGAGAGAACATCGCCACGTCTTCCAGTCAGTGACAAATCAAGCCTTCTATTGAGGTTTAGCGGCAGGAGTTTGTCCTCGCAAGGTATAAACAAACTGCTGGATCTCCCGCCGCTCGCGGTCGGCTTCCTCAGCAGTTTTCTTTGACAGCTGTTGGTAAACTTGCAGCTCAGCTCGTGCCTTCAACTTTTCTCCGGCGCGGCTATAGGCTTGCGCAAGACGATAATGCGCCTCTTCCAACTGCGGATCGGCTTCGACTGCTTTTTGATAGGCAGAAATGGCTTTTGAAGATTCCCTCTGCTGGGAGTAGAGAACACCCAATTGCAGATAGCCGGTAGCAAGCTTGGGATCGAGACGCACGGCTTTCTCCAGCAACGACTCCGTTTGCGCAAGGTTGTTGGCGTCCCGCGAGTCCTCCTGCTTCGAAAGACTAAGCGCGTAATAGTAGTTGGCCAGGGCATTTCCTGGTTGGAGTGTAACAAATCGTTTCAGCCGCTCTACGACGCAGCCCGACTGCAGAGTCTCGACCGTTTGCATTTTCCCTAGAAAGAGATATGGGTTGGGGTCGTCGGGATTTAGGTCGGACGCTTCGCAGAGACGTTGGGCAGCCTGGGCGTAAGCACCGCGAGCGTACCAAGCCACGCCGACCCCGGCCAGCATTCGAGCGGAACGCGGAAACAGCCGATTCCCCTGGGAAAATACTTCAATAGCCGGCTCAAATGCGCGATGCAGCAGCAGATCCGTTCCCCAGTCGAAGAGGTTGGGTTCGCTCGGGTCTAGTTCCGCCGCCCGCTGGTACTCGCGAACTGCTTCGAGAGGATCACCCAATTTCTCTGTGATGTTGCCCAGCAGGTGATGAAGTTCGGCTTGCTGTTTTGTAGCTTCGTTTGGCGCGACTAGCAACGCTCGCGCCTCCGTGTGAGCGCGTTCATATTGACCGGCGTCGGCAAGAGCAAGTGCAAGTTCATAACCGTTTTCGTAATCGTCGGGATTGAGTTGAGAAGCCCGTTCGATATACGGAAGCGCTTCCCGAGCCTTCCCATCGTCGACGAGCATTTTTCCGAGCCGGCGATTCAACTCAAAGTTTCCAGGTTCGTGTTCAAGCTCCGTGCGGAGAGGCTCTTCGGCTGCGGCGCTTGACGAAGGTGAAGGCACGGACGTTCGGGAGCTGCTGGATTCCATTTTCGCAGGACCGCCCAGCGAAGCCGTTTCCTTCGCCAGCGCTTCCGTGGTTCGCAGAATCGTATCCGACCCGTGACCGCCAGGGTTCATGGCTTCAGTGACGCCCGCTACCGTGAATTGCGGCTCATCGAAATATTGCGGCGTTGCTGCTCTCGACCCTTCCGAAAATTTACCTGGCGAACTGTTTTGAGGTGTGGATGCTGTTGCCGACTCGAGTGTGAGATCAACCCTCTTCGTCTCTTTCGGCCCGAGGACGCAGGGGGCGAGACTCGCACTGATGTATCCCGGCATTTCCGCGTGCAGGTTATAAACACCATCGCTTAGCGCCGAGAAGCGGTAGTCACCCATTGAATCCGTGTGCGTAGTTCGCGTTCGTGTTCCATCCTCGGCCTGTAGGTAAACCGTGGCGGCTATGACTGGGCGGCGTTGCGAATCCAACACGGATCCCTGCAATGTGGCGGAGTTGGCTTGCTCTGGCGATTGCGCTTGAACTGGTTGTCCCTGAACCAGAAACGCAGCGAGATATACAAAGACGGCAAGGATGCATTTTGCGTGACGAGTTCCAACCTGGTCGGTCTTGCGCATGTTCGTTCGAAATCGGCCCATGGAATCTGCAGGCATCGGGAAGACAAATGAGATCGATCTTGCGTTCGCCATTCTAGATGCCAGAACCGTGATCCGCAATCGACTTATAATGGCCATCGGCTCGCTTGAGGTGAAGATGAAAATCCGCCAACGCTGCATATTGACGACTGCGGTTCTATTGACGACATGCGCCATCTCGTGGGGACAAAAGCGAAAGATCATCATCGACCAAGACGCGGCCGGCCCCGCCGGAACCGACCAGCAGTCGATATTGTTGCTGATCCAGTCTCCCCAGACCGAAGTGTTGGGCATTACGGTGGTGACCGGCGATCAGTGGCTCAAGGCGGAACTCGCGCACACCTTGCGCATGCTCGAAATCATCGGACGAACTGACATCCCAGTCGTGCCCGGAGCGGAGTACCCGCTGGTGCGGCGAAAAGAGGAGACCGAACTTTGGGAGCAACGCTACGGCTCGGTAGCCTGGTTGGGAGCCTGGACGCCGCGCTTCTATCACCCGCCCGACGACTTGGGAGACATCCCGGAAGGAAAGACGACCACCAAGCCCGCCGACGAAGACGCTGCCCACTTCTTGATCCGTATGGTTCACAAACTCCCTCACGAAATTACAATCTATGAGGGCGGGCCAATGACGAACCTGGCCTTGGCAATCTCCATCGATCCCGAATTTGCCGGGCTGGCCAAGGAACTTGTCTTCATGGGTGCAAGCCTGAATCCGCAAACTACCGATCCCGAGTTCGTCGATACTCCGCGGCGCGAATTCAACCTCTGGTTTGACCCGGAAGCGGCGCACATTGTGCTGCACGCCTCGTGGAAGAAAATCATGTGCACGCCCGTAGATATTTCAGTAAAAACAAGACTGACTTCCGAGCTGATCGACCGGGTTAAGGCCGGCAATTCTCCGGCCGCGCGCTATATCGGGCAATACACCCACTTGCATGGCGAGTACAACTATTTGTGGGATGAACTGGCCGCTGCCGCGTGGCTCGATCCCAGCCTGATCACAAAAAAAGAAACGCGCTTCATGGACGTAAATCTGGACAAGGGTTACAGCTATGGGGACACGTTGACATGGACGGACTGGGACAAACCCAAGATCGAGCTCCAACCGGTCGAAGTGCAGGATGATCTGGATACCGAGAAGTTTTATAAAGTGTTTGTGGACCTGCTGACCGCTCCGACTCCGGCGAAGTAATAGGCTGATTCGGAGACCAGCACAAAGGGTGGCCAACCCTCATCGCGCTATTTCTCTGCAGCTCAGAATCCTGGCGGACGTTCGCCCGCCACGCCAAAGCTGCGCTCCAGCGCGAGCCCCGCGCTTGCCAGCGTGCCTTCGTCAAAGAGTCGCCCGATCAGGGTAACGCCGTGAGGCACCCGGCGCGGTGGAGAAAACGAAGGGAGCGGCATGCTCGGGTCGGGCGCCCAGTCACTGCGCGCCCGTGACACCTCAACAAAACCCGCGCGGAGAGTAAGCGACGGATGCCCGGTGAAGTTGGTAATGGTGAGCATTTCGTCGCGAAGCGAGGGGACGAGAAGCAGATCGACCTTCGAGAAAACACGCGCCATCTCCCCCGCCACTTTGCGGCGAAGCCGATCGGCTTGGACAAAATCGACCGCAGAAAGAAACCTGGCTTCGCGGAAAATGTTGGGCCATGCGTCCGGCGTTTGGACTCTCAGCTGATTCATCCCGCCGTTGAGTCCGAGCTCCTCAAACGCCGCAGCCCCTTCGGCGAAGAGAATCAGGTTGAGCGAGCCATATGGCCAGTCGGGAATCGCGACCTCGACCGGAACCATGCCGAGTTTCCTAACGGCATCCAGAGCGGCGCGGTCCACGCTGGTCGCGGGCCGCTCGTTCATCCAAGCTGGAAAATATCCCACGCGCAATCCTTGAACCCTCGCGCCCGCGTCGAAATCAAGCTTGCTCGGCACGCTGTCAACATCGCCAGCTTCTGGTCCTGAGATGGCCTGCAGTACCAGCATCGCGTCCTCAACGCTGCGCGTCATTGGGCCAAGCTTGTCGAGCGACCAACACAACGTCATCGCGCCCGTACGCGGCACGCGCCCATACGTGGGCCTGAGTCCAGTAATCCCGCAGCGCATGGACGGGCTCACAATGCTGCCGCCGGTTTCGCTCCCGATAGCGAAGCCGACCAATCCGGCAGCCGTGGCTGCGCCCGGCCCGGCGCTCGATCCCGACGCGCCTTCTTCCGGAAGCCACGGATTCATGGTTTGCCCACCGAACCAAATGTCGTTGAGCGCAAGCGCACCCAAGCTCAGCTTAGCGACCAGAACGGCGCCCGCGTTGTGCAGACGCTGCACCACCGCGGCATCCTTGGTGGGCACGCGGTTTCGGAAAGGCTCGGCACCGTACGTAGTAGGAATTCCAGCGGTGTCGAGAAGATCTTTAGTTCCCCAGGGTATACCATGCAACGGCCCGCGGTACTTGCCCACAGCGATTTCTTCGTCCGCCTGCTTGGCTTGGGAAACCGCCAACTCGGGCGTTAGAGTGATCACGCACCGCAGCTTGGAATCGAACTGGCGCAGTCGCGCGAGATAGATATTCGTCAACCGCTGTGAACTCAGTTGTCGAGTCTCGATCCAGCGCGAAAGCTGCTTGACTGGAGCGAAGGCGATGTCTGCATCGTTCGCGGGCAATGGACCAGGATCGGCATCGCTGCGGATAAAGCGGTCGCGCTGGGGAAGAGTTTCTTGGCCGGGCAGCACTGGATCCCAGCGCGAAGCAGGAGCGAGTGTGGGGGCGAATGCCAGCTTACGAGGCCCTGTGCGGCGCTCATACAACCCTGCCATCGTCTTCCGCCAGCTAGCCGCTGCCATAGCTCGCTCGGCGTTGCTTAGCGAGACTTGCACAAGTTTCTCGGCTTCGGCAAAAGTGGAAACGGTTACCTCGGGTCCAACTGCAGGGCCAGTGCCGAACGCGGATGGCGAGCCCGGCGGCAGATCACTGGATACCTGGGCCTTGCTGAGAGACCCAACGGCCGCGCCCAGTAAGGTCAGAGAAGTGGCCGCCAAGAATTGCCTGCGTGATTTCGACATGCATCCTCCGCACCGCATTGTAACCCGCATGCCGCAGGGCTTTCTCGCGAGCGAATCAGCTCACGGCTTCAAGACCTGGCTGACATCACCTATTGTGGCAGTTGCTCAAGCATTTTTTGCGCCGAGCTGTGATCAGGATGCTGTTTAAGAAGTTCTAGGAGAACGACGCGAGCCTTGGCCGGAGCGCTCTCGATCATATAGACCCGGGCAAGATTCAAATACGACTGGTCGAAACTTGGCGCAACCCGAATGCACTCCTCGAAACTGGCGACCGCCTCGTCCCGCCGCCGCGTGCGAAGGTAAAGCACGCCCAGATTGTTCAAAGCCTCGGGGTACGCGGGGCGAAACTCCAACGCTCTCTGCAGATACTCCTGAGCACGATCGCTGTCGTCCATTTGCGCAAAAACCATCCCTAGGCTGTAATTCGCTTCCGGATCTTCAGGTCCAACCGCAACCGCGCGCTCCAGCACTTTGCGAGCTTCGTCCCACTGCTTCTGCTGGCGGTAAGCGTTCCCCAGATTTTCGAGGGCGATCAAATGATCGGGACTCAGGCGAAGAGCCTTTTGAAAATATGGGATCGCTTCCGCGGTGCGTCCTTCGCGCGTGGCTATAAGGCCGAGATTGTTCCAGGCATTCGGCAAAGTATCTGGGTAGCTGGCGCGAAGTTTGGTGGCGCGCTCAAAGCTGTTCCGCGCTTCGCTACTCTCCTCCTGTTTTAGGTAAACACTTCCCAGGCCGTAAACTGCTTCCGCGCTCGATGGATTGTCGCTGAGAGCCAGCTTGAATGACGCTTCGGCCTGATCGAGATAGCCTCGCTGAAAGTAAACTGAGCCATACGAAAGATAATTGCGCCGAAACTCCAACGTATCCGTCACACCGGGAAAAGGCAACGCTTTCGCCAATCGCTCCGCCGCAGTTTGTGGAATGTTTTGGAAGTCTTGTTCAACGCGCTCAGCGTTTGTCGGCCCCTGGTAGACCTTGACGATATCTCCCTTTTCATTAATCAAGAACGAGGTCGGAAGGCCGAGATCGCGGTGCCGATCAAACAAGTAACGGTAGAGGATGTTATAAATACCGGCCACATCTTCCGAACCGCAAAGGATGGGAAACGAAAGGTGAAGCTCACGCGCCAGTACCTTAACCTTGAGGGCGTCGGCGGAATCGTCGACGTTCACCGCGAGCAGTTGAAGTCGTGGCTTTACCAAGGGCGTGTCCGCCCAGCGCTTGTGCAACTGGTTGAAAGTTCTCAACTCTTCCCGGCAGCCAGCCGATCCTGTAGCCCAGAAATTCAGCAGCACAGCCTTGCCGCGGAGCGCAGCGACGGTGCGAATCTCTCCGTTTAAGTCAGGGAGCGAAAAATCCGGCGCGGATACTGGCGCCAAGAGCCATGTCTCAATTACGTTAGAAAGCGGTTCGGTTTCCGTGGGTCCGGTTTTCTGGGAGGGCACGGCTTCAGCCGTGCCAACCGTGCTCGCAAGAAATGCGGGCTTTAGCCCCTGAGGGCCTATCTTGAACGCCTCGACTTTGTACGACTCCGATCCCTCCTCAACCCAGACTCTATGGTTGAGCGGCAGATCATGCAGTTCCTGCACCAACCCGCTCGGCCAGCGGATCGACGCTCGCACCGGGCCCTTGGCCTCGCCCAACCCAAAAAGCACCTCCTTGCTATGCTGAGAAAGAAATCCTGATCCCGCTTGCAACATTCGCGTCTGACGACCCACTTCGGTTTCCAACGTGACCGCCGCGCCGATGGCGTCAGGATTGCTCTTTACCCCGCGAAGCCGGAAACTGATCGACGGCGCAAGATCCTTCATCACGTTCTTCAGAAGCCGCAACTGCGGACCATTGCGGTTTTTCAAAAACACTTCCAGTCGGCCATCATGATCGAAATCCGCCAGCGCGAAGGCACGGCCATCATCGAGGAAGTCTAGGCCCACGACGGCGGACACATCAGAAAACGTTCCATCGCGATTGTTGGCGTAAAAAACATTGCGCTCGAACCCGCTCCAGGTGCCGTCGGCTCGGATCAATTCATTCAATGCGTTCCATCCCTCTTCGTAATCACGGGCAGGCTTCGCAACGCTGGGAGAATTCGCAACCACCTGCCGCCAGAAAAAACTGTTCAGGTCTTGCGCTTGGGGCACGCGTGATGGACCAGAGATCATACCGTCCGCGATGTAAAGATCAGGGAATCCGTCGTGATCAAAATCCCACGCATCGCTCGACCACGACCAGCGCCCCATTTGGACTCCAGCAGAAGCACTTGTATCCTGAAACGCGACGTTGCTGACGGCTCCCGTATTGCGGAACAAGGAATTGCCCATAGCGTGTTTGCGATACCGGGCCTGCACCTCTTCGGGCGCTTCTTTCTGAAAAATGTCCTGCATCGAGACGCGCATGCCCGCAGCCGACCACATGTCAGCGACGTAAATATCCTCGGCCCCGTCGTTGTCGTAATCGAACCAGCAAACGCTCATGCCCGCGCCGATGTCTTCAACTCCCATCTGGGGAGCGACATCCGTGAAGGTTCCATCGCCGTTGTTGCGGTAGAGGTTCTTACGGCCGAAGTCATTCACGACGTAAAGATCAGGCCAGCCATCGCGGTTGTAATCGCTCCATCCACAACAGAAACTGTACCGAGTATTGTTCTCGTTCAGGCCCGACTCCGCTGTGACATCGCGGAACGTCCCATCCCGATTGTTACGCATCATGAAATTGGGAGGCCCGTTCTCGGCGTCATAGTAAGGAGACGGATATCTGTACTGGTCCGTGCCCTGGTAATAGATATAAAGACAAAAGTAGATATCCAACCACCCATCGCGGTCATAGTCTGCAACGGCCGCACCCGTGAAAGTGCCCTGTGGAGGGTTGGCAAACTTAAATGCATCGGACTTTTGACGAAACTTTCCGCCTCCTTGGTTCAGAAACAACAGTGGCCCACTCGTACGCACCACGATCAGGTCCTGACGACCATCATTGTCGAAGTCGGCAAACAATGCACACGCCGTATTTTCGAGGATCCCAACTCCGGAGGCTTCCGTGATGTCCTCAAACGTTCCGTCTCCCCGATTTCGATAGAGCCGGTTGGGCAGGCCAGCAGGTTGGCACACGTATACGTCGTCAAATCCATCGCCATCGATGTCCCCGACCGAGACGCCGTTGTGCCCATAGATGTCGATGCCGCAAGCTCCGTCGAGAACCGTCCGCCAGTAATCGGCTCCCCGAAGCAACTGCGAAGCGTAAGACGCATTGCCGCCGAATGCCTGGGCAGCAATGTCGATATAGATTGGATCGGAGGCACGGCTGATGGTCTCGCCAAGTCCTTGCCAGCTCTGCAAGCGGAAGTCGCCTGATTCGGCTCCCCATTCGAGTTCCCAGTGCCCCACCCTTTGTTGGCGATAAAAATCGGGACTCGATCCCACTAGTTCGTAACGGACACGCGTCTTTAATCGACCGGAAAACTTCCCTTGGGCAGCGCCCGCATTACCGCCCTTGGGGTCGACCGCAGTCGATGGAGGCGAAGGGACCGCATCAATACTCACCACTTGAAACTCAGCGGTGACAATTTTCGAAAAAGAACTCATCGCGGAGCGTAATTCTTGAAGAAAGGCTTCCTGTCCCAGAGCTGGCAGGCGCGCGAATGTATTCTGACGAACCTCAAGCGCACCCCCCGAACGCACAAGCCGCGATTCGACAGGCCGCAAGGAGGATGCTAAGAAATCAGGAGTAACAACCGTTTCGACCGCCCGCATGTCCTGCGGAGACTGCAGCAAGCCCGAACTCCAGTCTGCGAAAATCTTAGCGATCTGGTCGTGATATTTCTCAGTGACAAAGTCATCCACACCTGCTTGCGTCTTGAGCAGCGTGGCATCGAGCGGCATCTGACCGCGGTAGTGAGGGTGCAAATGAAAATCGATGTCGCCCTTCGGCGTGCTTGTATTTGGAGAATCGAAGATCGAAGGAAAGGCAAGGCCACGCAGACCTGGGGGAATCAGCGCCGTGGAGGCACCCTGGCAGCATCGGATCAAGAAGTTGCGCCGGCGAAAATCAATCGAATCCTTCATCTTCGCTGGCTCAGTCAGACGTACCCGCCTCCGGATATGCAAGTGGAACCGAAATTTAACAGCCAGGTCAGAACCCGTCAAGAGTTGAGCGGCAGAAGTCACCTCCGAGTGAACCTAGCTAAAGCGAGCGCACTGTCATCGCTGAAGCAGGCGCATCTATAATGATCGTGCTTTCCCGAGATGGAACATTCGATGAAGCTCGATAACAACTTATTGAGAACCCTGCCGAAGGTCCTTCTGCACGAACACCTGGATGGCGTACTGCGACCCCAAACGGTAATCGAACTGGCACGCGAAGCGAAATATTTGGACCTTCCCACCAACGATCCCCAAGCGCTCGCGCAATGGTTCCATCAAGGCGCAAACAAGGGCAGCTTGGCGAAATATCTGGAAGGCTTCGCGCATACTATTGCGGTCATGCAGACGGAAGAGGCGCTGGAACGCGTGGCCTATGAGCAGGTCGAGGATCTGAGCAACGACGGCGTTGTCTATTTTGAGACTCGTTTCGCCCCGGTCTTTCACACCGAAAAAGGATTGACCCATCAGCAGGTTGTCTCTGCCGTTTTGAGGGGTTTGGAGCGTGGCCGCAAAGCATTCGGAGTGTCTTCGGGACTGATTATCTGTGCAATGCGCAACATGGACGTATCGCTTGAAATGGCGGAACTCGCCGTAGATTTTCGCGACCGTGGCGTCGTCGGCTTCGATCTCGCCGGCGAAGAAGGCGGCTACCCGCCCAAAAAGCATGTGGAAGCTTTTCACTACATTCAACGAAAGAATTTCAACATCACCATTCACGCTGGTGAGGGCTATGGCAAGGAATCAATCTGGCAGGCCATTCAATATTGTGGAGCGCATCGCATTGGGCATGGCACGCGCCTGATCGAAGATATCGCCATCGCAGATGGTAGAGCTGTGAAGTTGGGCGACCTCGCGCAATACGTTCTCGACAAACGAATCCCGCTGGAGATTTGCCTGATCAGCAACGTCCACACCGGCGCCGCGACCAGCTTGGCGCAGCATCCCTTCGGAATTTATTATCAGGAGAAGTTTCGAGTCACCCTCAACACCGATAACCGGTTGATGAGCGATACCTCCATGACCCAGGAATTCCAGGCTGCCGCCGATACGTTTGGTCTGTCGCTCGATGACTTTGAAAAAATTACCATCAACGCGATGAAGAGCGCATTCTTACCCTACAAACAGCGCTGCGACATAATCTATTCGACAATCAAACCCGGCTATACCAAGGCCCGCCATTCTATGTCGTCCAAGGTGACGGTCACAAAAGGATAAAGCCGGTCCCGCAACCTCTGCTATATTTACCCTCTCGCGGAGGTGCATCCATGTCCCGGACCGTGCGCTGTGGCCTGATCCAGGCAGGTTACGTATTGAGCAGCGACCGCTCGCTGCCGCAAATCAAGAAAGCCATGATCGATAAACATCTCAAGCTTATCGAACGAGCGGCGAAACAGAAGGTAAAGATACTTTGCCTGCAAGAACTTTTTTATGGGCCGTATTTCTGCGCCGAGCAGAACATCCGCTGGTACGAGCTTACGGAGCGAGTCCCGGAAGGGCCGACAACCAAGCTGATGCAGAAGCTTGCGGCGAAACATCGCATGGCAATCGTAGTTCCCGTCTACGAGGAGCAAATGCCGGGAATGTATTTCAATACAGCGGCTGTCATTGATGCGGACGGTGCTTACCTCGGCAAATATCGCAAGCACCACATCCCTCACGTGCATCCCGGATTTTGGGAAAAGTTCTATTTCACTCCCGGCGATCTCGGCTATCCCGTTTTCAAAACCAAGTACGCTGCCGTCGGAGTCTATATTTGCTACGACCGTCATTTTCCTGAAGGGGCGCGCATCCTGGGCCTCAACGGCGCAGAGATCGTTTTCAACCCTTCCGCCACAGTCGCCGGACTTTCAGAATACTTGTGGGAACTAGAGCAGCCCGCGCACGCGGTGGCCAATGGTTATTTCGTGGGCGCGATCAACCGCGTGGGAACCGAGAAGCCATGGAACATCGGCGAGTTTTACGGCAAGAGCTACTTTTGCAACCCGCGCGGCAAGATCGTCGCTCAGGCCAGCCGCGATAAAGATGAAGTCCTCGTCGCCGACCTCGACCTCGACATGATTGCGGAAGTGAGAAAGGTATGGCAGTTCTTCCGCGACCGCCGTCCGGAAACTTACGATCCGCTGACTGCACAGACTGGACGGGCCGTGGCAGCCGATTGACTCCTATGACGGTCAGCCGAATCGAAGCCAGTCCGCTCTACAATCCCGACCTGGCGCCGGCCACCGACGAACGTCGCCACTGGGGAACGTACAACTATGCGGCGCTCTGGGTATCGATGTCGGTCAATATTCTCACTTACATGCTGGCCGCCAGCCTGATCCAGGGAGGAATGAATTGGAAGCAGGCCGTAGCCACGGTGTTCCTCGGCAACACCATCGTCCTGATTCCCATGCTGTTGAATTCGCATCCTGGCGCACGCTACGGAATTCCTTTTCCCGTTCTGGCTCGCGCCTCATTCGGGGTTCTAGGAGCGAATGTAGCTGCCGTCTTGCGCGCTTTGGTGGCTTGCGGCTGGTTCGGCATTCAGACCTGGATCGGCGGTGAAGCCGTGAGCACGCTGCTTGCAACTTTGTTTCCCGCCTGGAGAAATTTTCCCTACAGCACGGCAGTTTGCTTCCTGGTTTTCTGGCTCATCAATCTCGCCGTGATTCTCAAAGGCGTCGAATACATTCGCGTCCTGCAAGGCATCAGCGCCCCAGTTTTGTTGGCAGTGGGACTTCTTCTTCTAGCGTGGGCCTACCATCGTGCTGGCGGGTTTGGACCCATGCTCGCAGCTCCTTCGCGTTTCGCCACCTTCCCAGACTTTCTCAAGTTCCTCGTTCCCGCATTGAATGCCACCGTAGGTTTCTGGGCAACGGTCTCGCTCAACATTCCAGACTTCACCCGCTTTGCCCGCAGCCAGCGGCAACAAATGATTGGCCAGGCGATCGCTCTGCCGGCCACCATGACGTTGTATTCTCTGATCGGAATCCTTGTGACCTCAGCAACCGTGGTCATCTACGGAACCGCCATCTGGGATCCGGTACAACTTCTGAGCCGATTTCATTCACCCGTGGCGGTGGTCATTTCGTTGTTAGCTATTCTGCTCGCAACCCTCAATGTGAATATCGGCGCCAACGTGGTTTCCCCCGCCAACGACTTCTCCAACTTGTGGCCACGCAAGATCAGTTTCCGCAGCGGAGGAGTAATCACGTGCTTCATGGGAATTGCAATGATGCCGTGGAAGCTTCTGGGCAGTTACAAAACTATGATCTTCGGATGGCTTGGCGGATACGCTGCATTCCTTGGACCAGTAGCGGGTATCATGATCTGCGATTATTTCGTAGTGCGACGGCGCGTGCTGCTGGTCGACGACCTTTACCTGCGTGGCGGCGCCTATGAATATTCGCGCGGCTTCAATTGGCTCGCCATAGCCGCGCTGGCAGCGGGCGCAGGAACAGCCCTGGTGGGCTTAGTCGTTCCGACCTTGCGGACGCTCTACGATTATTCCTGGTTCGTGGGCTTCGTAGTTTCGTTCACCACGTACTATGGACTGATGAAGTCCCAGAGTGAGCCGGCGCTGCCAGCGGCGGAAGAGGCCTCGTGACCTTGATAGTGGGGCACCCTTATTCCTGGAACGTCACGCACACTCCGTTGGGGTCAATTGCGCCGAACTCTTTTGTGCCCCAGGGCTTGGTTTGTAATGGTCCGTTGGGGTGCACCTTCCCTCCGCGTTCCTGGTATTCGGCATACAGCGCCTCGATACCTTTCACGGCTAGGCGCACCATGGTCTGGTCGCCGACCATGCGGGCGAATGCTTTGTCGTCCATCCCGGCGATGTGCAGGTAAGCGTCGCCGCGGTTGATCCCGGCATAGGTCGGCGGAGTATTGTCGCGGAAGGTTTCCTTGAAACCGCAGACCTTCGTCCACCAATTCAGAGACTCAGTGGTGTCAGCCGCGGGCAAAACGGGGATTGCACCTTTGATGATCGGTTCCATTCACGAAGTATAAAACGAATTCCTCCAGCTTTCACAAGCTCGAGCCTGTGGTTCACGGCCTATCGAAAAGCAGGCAATATTTCTTTCTTGTACTGTTCGAGAGTGTCTTCCTCCTCACCGCACATCAGATAAACATTAAACTGCGTCACCCCGACACCAGCTAACTTGCGCAGCTTTTCGCGATGCGCCTCAGCCGTCCCGACCAAACAAAATCTATCCACAACTTCATCCGAAACAAATTTCGAGTTGCTGCTCTCCACTTCGCAATGCTGCTGGTAGTCGTAACCACCTCGATTGCGCACAAACGATGTCAACTCCGGCGGCAGTTCCTCCGGCTTGTAACGCGAAATCAAATCCACCACATGATTTGAAACTAAAGCCGGAAACCAGCGCACCCGCTCCCGCGCCAGCTTCAGATCATCCGACATCCACACTGGCGCGGCCGCCATGACTTCAATCTTGCGCCAGTCGCGTCCTGCCTGCTCGGCGCCTTTCTTCACGAAACCAAGGCACCACGCGATCAAGTCAGGATCGGCGAATTGCAAAATTACTCCGTCCGCAACTCTGCCCGCCAAGTCGAGCACCTTCGGCCCATATCCCGCAATCCAAACCGGCGGCGAGCCTTTTGCCCAGGAAAGCCGCGTAGGCTGGCCTTCGTAATCGATCTCATGCCCCGCAGTGAGTTCGCGAAATGTTTTCACCGCTCGCTCCAGATCGCCTGCCCCAACCGGCTTCTTGCCCAACACCCGCCGCGAACTGTCTCCGCGCCCAATGCCGAGTTGCATCCGTCCTCCCGAAATCAGATTGAGCGTGGCGAACAGGCTGGCCGTCACCGTGATGTCACGAGTGGCGGGGTTGGTCACGCAGGGGCCCAGACGCATGTTCTTCGTGTTGCTCGCCATCAGCGTAAGCAACGGGTACGGCTCCAGCCAGAGCACGTGAGAATCGAAGATCCAGCCATATTGAAAACCTGCGCCTTCCGCCTGGCGCGTGAGCGCGACAATCCGCTCCACCGGCATGTCGGGTTTAATGGTGATGCCAAAGCGCATGTGATCTCCTTTGTGAACCTTCGTGTCCTTTGTGGTTATCGGTTTTGGCCTTCTAAATCGCCGTCACTTGCACAATCGCTGCTCCGAGGTGTCGCAGTTTAGCATAAAATGCTCTGCTCTACCAGTTCGAGGGAGGAAGCGATGGGCTTCGATACCATCATCACAAACGGACGCGTGGTCACGGCCACCGACACCTTTGCCAGCGATGTTGCCATCAGCAACGGCAAGATCACGGCCATCGGACAATCTCTCCCTCGCGACAACGCGACAAACGTAATCGATGCCGCGGGAAAATATGTCTTGCCGGGAGGAATCGACGTTCACACTCACCTCGACATGCCCTTCGGAGGCACCAACAGCGCCGATGATTTCGAAACCGGCACAAGAGCCGCCGCCTTTGGCGGGACCACGACCCTGATTGACTTCGCAATCCAGTACAAAGGCCAGACGCTACGAACCGCCTTCGATACCTGGATGAAAAAAGCTTCGGGCAAAGCCGTCGCTGACTATTCATTTCACTGCATCATCACCGATTTGGCGGACGCGCAACTGGAAGAAATGAACGCTCTGGTGCGCGAAGGCGTTAGCAGTTTCAAGCTGTTCATGGCCTATCCTGGCGTATTCATGCTCGACGATGGCAGCATCTTCAAGGCGCTCCGGGCGACGGCGAAGAATGGAGGCCTCGTCTGCATGCACGCTGAAAACGGCAGCGCCATCGACGTGATCGTGCAGCAGGCTCTGGCGGAAGGGAAAAAGGCCCCGAAGTATCACGCGCTGACGCGTCCGACGACGGCTGAAGCCGAGGCCACGTCCCGCGCCATTGCCCTTGCGGAGATGGCCGGAGCGCCCGTCTACATCGTGCACCTCAGCTGTAACGATGCTCTAGAAAAAGTCCGCGAGGCACGCGATCGCGGTCTTCCCGTCTATGCCGAGACTTGTCCGCAATATTTGTATCTTTCCATCGAGAACTTCGACGTGCCGGGATTCGAAGGTGCGAAATACGTCTTCACGCCTCCGTTGCGCGAGAAGTGGCATCAGGAAAAACTCTGGAGCGGATTGACGCAAGATCACCTGCAGGTCGTTTCAACCGATCACTGCCCGTTCTGTTTCAAAGAACAAAAGGAACTAGGGCGCGATGACTTCACCAAAATTCCGAATGGAGGTCCCGGCATCGAGCATCGCATGAGCCTGATTTATTCCGGCGGTGTCGCCCAGGGACGCTTCAGCGTGAACCGGTTCGTGGAACTGGTTTCCACCATGCCCGCAAAGCTATTCGGCCTCTATCCCCGCAAAGGCACAATCGCAATAGGAAGCGACGCCGACCTCGTGATTTTTGATCCCGCCCGCAAGCACACCATCAGCGCAAAGACCCATCACATGCGCGTTGACTATTCGATGTTTGAAGGCGTCCAGGTAACCGGCATGCCGGACACCGTGTTGTCCCGCGGCCGCCTCATCATCGAGGGAAATAAGTTCGTCGGCCGCCCCGGCGCCGGAGAGTTTCTGAAACGCTCACTCTATTCAATGTAGGCGCAAGCGTCCTCGCTCCTGCTCCTCGCCAATCGTCCGGAAGACGCAGGCAGAGCTTTGTTCATTTGGATAAGCTGAATCGCTAGACGCTTACGGGCGCGCGCTCGAGCGAGTGCATCGTATTCAGAATTGTGGAGATGACGTTCTCATTCCCGACAGCCGTATTGATCATCAAGTGATAAAGGCATCGCGTAGGCCAGTCGGCATTGAAATAGCGCTTCACGAATGTGATTCGATCGCGGTCGATCGTGTCCAGTAACTCTTCCGCATCTTTCTCGCTCTTGCCGACCTTGAGCAATCGATTCAGCTTCTCCGCATGGGGTGCATAGAGAAAGACATGGAAGGCATCCGCCCGCATACGCAGAAAGTACGGTGCCCCTCGACCCACAATCACGCAGTTGCCGGCCTGGGCGACTTTTCCCATGACCTGCTGTCCCACGGCCACAAAACGGTCGGTGTCAAATGGCTCGGCTCCAGGCAATGGTATGCTGCGCTCGTAGCTGCCACGCCAAAACACTTTGACCAGCCGCTGAAACGTGCCGTCGACGCGCTCTTCGCAGCGTTCGACGGTCGAACATTCCACGTTGGCGACTTTGGCAATCTCCTCCGTCAAAGCGTGGTCCCAGATCTTCCAGCCAAGCCGCTTGGCAAGTTCGCAGGCGATCTCGCCGCCTCCACTTCCGTATTCGCGTTCCACAGTAATGATCCGATACATCAACTTCCCCTGATTCTCATTTTACCCAGACCTTGGGCTCAACCGACATCCCCGGACGCAGAACGTGTTCCTTGGTCTCACCAGGATCGAAGGTAATCTTCACCGGAATGCGTTGCACCACTTTTACGTAGTTGCCGGTAGCGTTCTCCGGAGGCAGCAAGCTCGTGATCGCCCCGCTTGCCCCGGCAACGCTCTGCACGTGACCGTTGTAGTCTTTGCCATTCGTGTCCACGTGAATTGTGGCCCTTTGGCCGACTTGCATGTGCTTGAGTTGGGTCTCTTTGAAATTCGCAGTCACCCAGATGTCGTCGAGGTTGATCACCTTCATCAGTTCCTGACCAATCGAAACATTTTGCCCGACTTCTACCGTGCGGTTGGTCACGACTCCGTTTACCGGAGCGACAATCACTGTGTACTGCAGATTCAATTGGGCCTGATCCAATGCAGCTTTCTTGGTTTCGGCCTGGGCCTCGGCGGATTGTGCACGCGCTCGAATGGTCTCAACCTGCTGCGGGCCCGTAGCCGCTGCGCGAAGATTTGCCTGAGCCTGGGCGAGCCTACTTTGCGCTTGCCGGACCTGGTTTTCCGCGGCGGATGCCGACGCGCGAGCTGCGTCCACCGCTGCAGTGCCAGCCCTGGCTGCGGCCACAGCCTGATCATATTGTTGCTGCGAAATCTCTTCTTTATCCACGAGCTGTTTGTAGCGCACCAGATCGTTCTGCGCTTTCACGTTGTTGGCTTCTGCCTCCGCCAATTGCGCTTTCGCTGCGGAATATTGTTGGCGAACAGCAGCGATTCCGGCGTTTGCGTTCTCCACATCGGCTTGCGCACTGGAGGTTTGGCTGGTGGTGTTGACGGAAGTGATCGGCACATTGACCCGCGCCGCCTCGGCCGTGGCCACGGCGTTCGCATAGTCTGCCTTGGCTTGGTCCAGCGCTACTTGATAGTCCTTGGGATCAATCTCAACCAGAGGCGTCCCCATCGCCACGTACTGATTATCTTCAACTAGAAGCTTCAAGACATGGCCCGACACCCGAGCGCTGATCGAGTTCAAGTGGCCGTCGATCTGGGCATCGTCTGTATCCTCGTAGCTTGCGAAATAACGCCACAGAAAGAATCCGGCCACGAGCAGCAAGACGATTCCAACAATAAGAAACACGCGGAATCGGGGGTTGCCGGCACGAAAACTTTTCCAGCGGAGATCTCGGTCCGACGCGGGCAATGGAGCTGGCTGATTTGCAGGCCGCTGAGCTTGAGGTTGATCGTCCCTCACCACCGTGTCTGTATTTTCTGCCATGTTTGCGTACCTGAATTTTACTTACTTTGATTCTGAAGGTATTGCTTAACTCCCTCTTCGGCAACGCCCACTGCCTTGGCCAGCGATATCTTGGCCAGGTTGTGCGAGTAGAGGCTGGAAATGTAAGTCTCGTTAGCCGATGCTAGAGCGTCTTGGGCCTGAACTACCTCTAGGTTGTCAGTCACGCCTGCCGTAAACCGGTCCCGGGCCTGATCGAGCGTCTGCTTCGCGAGATCCACAGTGCTGTGCGCTACTTCGACCTGTTCCGCCGCGGAGTTGAGGTCGAGACGGGCGCTGCGGACCTCGTAGTCAATCTGACCGCGCAGGTTCTCCAATTGCTGGCGGCTTTGGCGCAGCGTGGCTTCCGCCTCAAGGACGTCGGCATGGGTTCTTCCGCCAGCAAAGATCGGAATATTCAACGTCGCTCCCACTTGGAACACGCCGTGCGAGCTGCCGGGACGGATGCCTGCCGCTCCATAATCTCCCGCGATATCGAGCGATGGATAGTACTCCGCTGTCGCCGCCCGGCGAAATTCCTCCGCCGACCGCACCTGCTGCGCCGCCGCCAAGTAGTCCGGCCGGGATGCGTATGCACGTTGCAAATCCTGCTCCAGCGGCAAAGTGGCTAACGGCTCGTACGGAGCCGCAGTAGTTAGATTAAATTCCTGCCCCGGAGGAAGCCCGATGACCCGCGCCAGCGTCAGCTTCTGTTTCGCATAATCATTGCGGGCAACGATCAACTCTTGTTGCCGGGTCTGCAGTTCGACATGAGCCCTTAGCGTATCGATGGCCGGACTCACTCCCGCTTTCTGCTGGTCGGCAGCTTTGTCGTACAGAGCCTGCGCAGTCTGTACGTCGGCTTGTGCCGTGGCCACTCTGGCGGCTCCGGAAAGCGCCACAAGATAGGAGTTTCCGACTGCGAGAACTACCAACTCGCGAGCATTTTTCAAAGAGGACTGCGCGGCCTTCTCATTGTATGAGGCTCCCCGCTTGCGCTGGATGGCATGATAATCGAACACCGATTGCGTCAGGTACGCGCCAGTTTGGAAGACTCCGATTGGGCCAACTACCTTGGGTACTCCGGGAATGTTGAAGCGAAATCCCAAAGCCGGGAAGTCGATCTGTTCGACAGTCTCGTTGACCGTGGCATTCACGTGGGGAAGCAGTTCGCTGAGCTCTTTCCACTTTTCGCCCTGCGCCGTCACGCTGGTGTCGCTCTGCAGTAGAAGGCCGAGATTGTTTCTTAATCCGCGATCGATTGCGTCTTTGAAGGAAAGCGGCAACAGCTCTGCCGTCGGTTTGCCTTCGGGAACGCTGCCTGAGAACGGGCTCTGGCTAAGGGCTCCGGCGGGATTGCTGGACTGGCTGGCGTTGCTGGATTGGCCGCCGCTGTACGAAGACGAACTGGATTGTGGAGCTGGCGCGGGTGCCTGGCCTAACGCAGGTAGGCAAAGCAGAAGAATGTTGGCCAGAACACATGCAACCGCCTGACAAGCAAAAGGTATCCTCTTGTGCCGCAATTGGTTCCTCGGACTGAGGTCGTTCATAGATGATAGTCGGGGGCATAAGCAGCCCAATAATAACGTTATGTTGATTCAGGCTGCCGCCCTATAGATGCAAACCATTGTAGCTGCGTAGCATCGCAAGATGGGAATGCTTACTAACTTCGGCGTCTGCGAGCTAAGGTCCATTCTGAAACCGCAATCGCCTGTTTATTTTAACCAAACAGTGAGTAGAATAGACAGAACCAGTCCGTAGTGGCCCATGTTCACGCAACTTTATCCCGGCATTCCGAAACGTCAAGCCACATCGCTGAGCGTCTCCTTGGCGCTGCACTTTCTATTCTTGGGATGGCTTCTGCACAGCCCAGCCGCAATCTTCGTGGCTCCCTCGTCGGTCGTGAGAGGCCAAGCCGGCACTACGCTGACTCGCATTTATTTTGGCGGTGACTCTGGAGTTGCACAGGAGCAACCGAAGCCGCGCCTTACCTGGCAGCGCCCGGCGAGAAATGAAAGAGCACATCGGATGGAGCCGCCGCCCGCGAAATTGGAAGTCGGGAACGAGGCCGCGTCCGCTCGCCCCGGCGGTCCGGCAGCCGGGTCTTTGTACGGCTCGCTCTCGTACGGAACCTTCGCCGGCCCAGAAATTCGACCAGCCCTGCCGGTCGTTTCCCCCGACCCAGTGTTCGGCTCTGACGCGGCGGGTATCCAAGGAGACGTCATTATAGAAATCACGATCGACGAAACTGGAACGATTGTGCGGAAGATAGTAGTTCAAAGCCTCGGCCCTTCCATCGATCAACGGGTGCTCGCGGCGTTGGAAAAGTGGCACTTCACTCCCGCATCCAAGAATGGTGTGCCCATCCCATCCAAACAGGACGTCTACTATCATTTCCCGCGTTAGATCGCGCGAAGATTTGAGTCCAGACCGCGGGAACAAGTCCAGCATGAATAGCTGCAAGCCCCCAGCCTGGATGACTCACTGGCAATGCGCCGGACTGCTTTTGCTTGTCATTGGCGTGCAGGCTGAGACGCTCCGGGCCCAAGAGATGACGGTCGAACTCGACCCGGCCAACACGCGGATCGAATTCACCGTAGCAGCCACTCTCCATACTGTGCATGGAACCTTCGCGCTGAAGAGCGGGACTGTTCACTTCAACTCGTCGACTGGCTCGGCCAGCGGTCTGGTTGTCGTTGATGCTAGCAGCGGTGACAGCGGAAACAAGGGACGCGACCACAAAATGCATCAGGAAGTCCTGGAAAGCCAGCGCTACCCCGAGATTACTTTCACGCCTAACAGGATGTCGGGCAGAGTCGCACCTCAAGGAAACTCCAGCGTGCAGGTCGACGGCATTTTAAGACTGCATGGCACCGATCATCCGATAACCCTGACCTTGCCGGTACAAGTGCAAGGTCAAAATCTTAGCGCCCGGACCCACATTGTGATTCCATACGTGTCTTGGGGCCTGAAGAACCCAAGCACGTTTATTCTTCACGTGAACGAGAAGGTCGACATCGACATCTCCGCGGTAGGCCATCTTCAACAGTAAAGCCTCACATGACAATTTGTTCATCCGCAATTTCAGCGACGCTTGGCACGCGCTTCTTGCTGTATTATTTGCTAAAGCCGCCACAGACAAGCCCGAGGTGCCCCGATGAAGATGGAAAAGGCGATGCGTCGTATTCTATGGGCTGTTTTCGGGACGAGCATCTGCTTCCACTGCGCCTGGGGTCAAACCCTTGCTACCCGGCCGCCTGAGTCTCATCTGCCCGCATCTGGCGCAGTTCTCCTGCCTCCTCCAGCGTCAGTGGAAATGCCCGATTCCATTCCTTTGACTGTTCCCGCAGGTACACCTCTGAAAGTCGCTCTGGATCAGGAAGTGCGAATCCAAAAAGTTGGACAGCTGATTCACGGAAAGATCGTCGAACCCGTTTACTCCTTCGACAAGATCGTCGTCCCGGTCGGCAGCGAGGTTGCCGGTAAGGTCGCAGGCATCGACGGGGTCTCGAAAATGAAGCGCACCCTCGCCGCGATAAATGCGAATTTCTCGCCGAACCGGCAGGTGCACATCGAGTTTGACGAATTGGTCCTCGGCGATGGCCGCCATCTCCAGTTGCACACGGTTGTCTCTCCCGCATCCCAAGGGGTCTTGCAGTTCATTCCCGCCAACGCCAAGGCGAATACGGGGGCGGCCGCCGAAGCCAAGCACGCCGCGTCACGAAAGATCAGCGAAGCTCGCCAACAGGCCAAGCGACAATGGGACGCCGCCATGCAGCAACTGCATGAGCCAGGGAAGATGCATCGCCTGGAAAGGCTCGGTGTGGCCCAACTGCCGGTTCATCCGCAATACATGGATGCCGGGACAAGCTTCAACGCAGACCTGCAGGCTCCCCTTGATTTTGGAACCGAGCCGTTGAAAGCGGAAGCTCTGTCCAGCATCGGAAATCCGCCTCCATCGGGTAGCGTCGTTCATGCTCTCTTGATGACACCCCTAAGCTCTGCCACCGCGAAAAAGGGTGAGGCGGTCGAGGCCGTCATCAGCCAGCCTCTCGTCGTTTCGAGTCAGCTATTTCTTCCCCAGGGAAGCCATATCAAAGGTACGGTCCTGCAAGTGCGCCCCGCTCGCAGGCTGAATCGCAATGGGCAGCTCCGCGTCGTGTTCCACCAGGTAGTTCCTCCGGACGGGATTGAACAAAAAGTCGAAGCCAGCCTTGAAGGCGTAGAGGTTGCGAAGGGCGAACACCTTAGCCTCGATGCCGAGGGCGGAGCGCAGGTCACAACTCCGCGGACGCGATACCTCACCACGGGAATCGCCGTCGCGCTGGCCGCTTCTTCTGTGTCCCCAGATCGCGACGCTCGCTTCCACGGCGGAGACGGTGGGGGCGACCCGGGTGCTGGAGCCGCCAATGGCGCGTCTGGGTTTGGTTTCCTGGGCACGATCGTGGGTGCGCTCGCACATTCGAGGGTCGTGGCATCAGGGTTCGGCGTCTATGGTGCAGCGATGTCTGTGTACGCACATTTCCTGGCCCGAGGACGGGACGTGGTCTATCCGAAAGATATGTCGATGGTGATTGGGTTGGGAACTCGCGATACTCGGTCTCCCACTTCAGCAGCGTCTGCGCAGTCGAATCTACATCACGGCAATTTACCATAAGAATTGAGGATTGAAACGGGACCCGCTACAACATCCGTCCGAGGGCTGCTTCCGTGCGTTGCGTTCTATTTGAAATTCGTACTTAATCCCAGAGTTGGTCAGGATGGAACAAGATTACCTGAAATGCGACTTCGGCGACGCTTTCACAGCCTGGCAGTAAGTGTGGTTTTCGTCTCAACCATGTGTGCCATGTCCCATGTCCCTCAGACAGCAAGTCCGAATGCCTCCGCCAGTTCTGCAGAGCACCCGTTCGCGCTCCGGTTGAAAATTAAGGGCGTCCCGAACGCAGGCGAGGTGACTCCAACCCTGTATCGCGGCGGGCAGCCAACCGCAAATGGATTCAAAGCTTTGGCAAATATGGGCATCGATATCGTGGTGGACCTGCGCGGGTCAAGAAAAAGCGAGAGCGAGCAAGTCACCAAACTCGGGATGCAATATGTCTCGATTCCGTGGCACTGTCCTTTCCCCAAAGATGACGCGTTCGCACGTTTCCTCATCCTGCTTCGGCAAAACCCAGGCAAGAAGGTCTTCGTCCACTGTCGACTAGGGGACGACCGAACGGGAATGATCATCGCCGCATATCGCATGGCTGAGCAGAACTGGACAGCAACGCAAGCCAAGCAAGAAATGGAAGCATTCGGCTTCACCTTGCCTCATCATCTCATTTGTCCCAGCCTGTCCTCGTACGAGGAAACTTTTCCTCAGCGATTTAGCACAAATCCGGCGTTCCACAGCCTCCGTGCCCCGGCGCCATCGCCCGCACAGCAGCCGTAGTTCGATCCTGTGCACGGTTTTCCTACGCCATCGGCATTTCGTCATCCGGCAGCGTACCCGTGAAAAGAATGTTTGGACCATTCCGGGAACTGCGCAAATCTCTTTGGATTCTGGTCTTTGCCATGTCAATTTCCGCGATGTGATTGTCATCACACCCGCCTGTGACAACCTACGCTGCAGCCGCGGCCGTTCCTGCTCAAGAATCTGCCCACGAGCGTCATTTTTCGCGTCCGGATCTCGGAAATCGAGTGATGAAGAAGCTTCTCATTAGCACCAGATCGATTCATTGTTCCATTCATTCCAAGCCTGCGTGTTGGCCACACGTGGCTGAATCAGGAGTTCACCATGCAGCCCTCAAAATCGAATGCACCCATGCTCGCAAGCGGTCTCTATGGCACCCGCGTCCCCAGCGCACGTCAGCACCAAGTCATCGAACTCGTCGCGCAGGGACTCAAGAACAGCGAAGTGGCGGAAATCATCGGCACGTCGGAGTATGTCGTGAAAAACCACCTTCGCATCATCTTTGACAAACTCGGATTCTGGAATCGGGTAGAACTCGCGCTCTGGTACGAAGCGCGCAGGCACGAAAGCCTCGTGGAGGGCCAAAGCCATCGAGCCATGGCTTAGCGGTTTGAGCAAAAACTGCGTCCTGCTATTGGTCGCGGTGAACCGTTTCCATGGAGAAGGCTGGCAGACAAACGGCGATGTATTCCGCACCGCCCTCGGCTGGAGTGGAATACTGAACCCACTCGCCTCCATGCGCGATGACTGCCTGGCCGGCGGTCACGTCGATCTGCCCATCTCTGTGCCGCACGCGCACCATACCCTTGAGAACCAGCGTGAATTCGTCGAATTCCGGGTTTTGTCCAGGCTCTTCCCATCCCTGAGGGCTGCGCATGTGAGCGACGCTGACCCCGGCGGTCTTGGTGTTGATTCGCCCAACATATTCGTCGATCAGCTTGGGTTTGTTTCCAACGGCAGAGATGCGAGTGGGCTGCGCTACCAAAGTGGGCATGAGTGCTCCTTCGAGAGAACTACTGTAGCAAGAGCAGGCGCAGCTTCGGAAGCCACAAGCGATTCGTTATCTCAGGGAGCTAAGCGGAAGTTCACAGCGGCCTCCGCGATTTAAGATTTTCTCATTTGTCGTTGCTCAGCCGAAACCTTAAAACGCAGAGATCACCGAGGAAAGTCCGCAGAGCGCGCGGAGAAAAGTCGTGGAACGCGACTAGCCCACAAAAGCCAGGCTTCGACGTCGCCTATGACACGATTTGCAATCTACGATCTTCCCGCAGACAGAGTGCGGACTTTTTCGGCGTGCGTTGCGGCCAAGGCATCGAGCGCTGGAATTGACACGGGCGCAATCAAGGAGCGCTCCTCCGGCATGGTGCCGTTTTGGATGGCGTGTGCCAACATCTCCAGAGCCGCGCCGGCGTTCGGTGGCACAAAGATTGTGGCCGTCAGTAGACCACGGCGCACCCAGATCTGCCCGCTGTTCGGAAGACCGTCGCAGCCGATATACGGCAACTTCAACCAGCGCTCGCGGGCCTCCAGGTTCAATTCTTCCTGGAAAGCTTTCCTCGCGCCCAGAGCCATCGAATCGTCCTGGGCTGCGATAAGATCAACATGAGTCTGTTGAGAAGTGGACAATCGCAACCACGAACTGACGGTGCGATGCGCGCTGGCTTCGGTCCACTGCGCCTTCATAAGCTTGACCTGCACCTCGGCCGGCTTGGTCTCGTACATCCCGAACGTGCGCTGCTTGGCTGCGAGGCTTTCGGAGGGTCCCTGAATATATAAAACGGCGCCGCCGTTGGGCAGAATGGCGGCAAACTGCCGCCCCTGGATTCGTCCGATTTCATCATGGTCCGAAGTGATGCAAAAAGCTGGAACGCGATAAGCTTTGCGCAGCTCGGCGACGTATTCCACGTCGCGATTCAGTACAACCCAGCTGATTCCGGCAACGGCCGCTGCGCGCGCCACTTGCGGCAAAGCCGTTCCGCCCACAGGTTCAAAAAGGATTCCATCTGGAAGCGCGTCGTCGCGGGACTGGATAATCTTCAGAAGCTGCTGACTCTGGGTGACCGAGTCGTTCTCAGCATGGATGATCTGCAACTCCACGCCCAACCGCTTGGCCGCAGTCTCAGCCGCCGCCGCCTGTTCGATCTGGTAATCGTTATCGTTATTTGTAAGGCCTAGAATGAACTTCAATTTCTTCATGGAAGCGCCGAGGCTTGATCATATCCTGCGCTTATCAGTCGGTCACGGTGACCAAAGTCACAGACGCGCGAGCGCTAGAACTCCCGTATCCTGGAGAAAACGCTGATGCGCAAGACCTTAGTCGCGGTTGTGGTGATGCTGATTTGCACAAGCGCAGGGCTTCCACAAGCCAAGTTTTCAGTGCATTGGGAAGAACTCACCGCCGCCGAGTTTCATTTGGCAATCGAACAATCGAGGGGCTTGCTTATTGCCCCTTGGAATTCTTTTCTCGGCTTCCGAGACTTTTTTGATATAGTGCCGAGCATTCGCGCTGCGGGTCACTGCGGCTAAGGCGCTTCTGTAACCCGAAACCGAACAGCACTCTTCGCCTTCGTCTAGGCGGATTTGTTGGGAGTCCGATGGGTCGCGTCTTTGTCATCTTCATTCGCCGGTTGCGGCTGCCCTTCCTGCTCTTCGCGGGCTTCGGCCTTTTGTGTGTGCGGGTCTACATGAGGCTGGAGGGATTGCGCTGGCAGGATGCTTTGTTCTGGATCGTCAATCCGCATGCCATCGATTACCACACGGTTCACGATAGCACTAAGTTCTTTGCCCTATTTGTCTTTATGGGAGTTTTTGCCTTTCAGATCTGGATTGCAGAGCGGGTTGCGGTCACGATCTTCAGCCGGCATGGGACGGAGGTTTGGAAATCCATGGTGAACGAAGTCAGCCTCGAAAAGGTAAAAGGCCACTTCATTATTTGCGGATATGGCCAGGTCGGGCGTACGGTAGTGGATCAGCTGAGCCGCCTTGAGATTCCTTTTGTCCTGATTGAAACCAATGAAGGACTTTACCGTGAGCTGCTGAAAGATGGGCTCATGGTCATCCAGGGAGACGCGAAACGACACGACGTTCTGCAATCCGCTGGAATTGACCGCGCGCAGGGAATCTGCATTGTGATCGACAACGACGCGGATAATCTGTACATCACCGTGACTGCGAGAGCGCTGAATCCGAACTTGAAAATAATTACGCGAGCCGGGCAGCAACGGTACGCGAACGCCATCCGCAATTCGGGAGCCGACGAAGTGATCATTCCGGAATACGAGGGCGGATTAATGACGGGGAGAATGATCCAGAAATACTATCCGATGAAGAGCAATCTGCAATGAATTCAGTTTGTCAAAGCTCTCTCTGAAATTTCACCTGGAAACGCGAGTCGCCCGTCCCCACGTTGCAGAAGACCTGTTAACATACGGCTGGTCCACATGGCTTCCACGCTACCAAGCACGGCCTTTCGACACGAGGCACCCGGGACGACGCCCACCCCGCCGGCTTCGCGCTTGATGTCGCTTGACCTTTTTCGTGGAGCGACGATCGCCGGAATGATTCTGGTTAACAACGCGGGCGACGAGGCCAACTCCTATTGGCCGCTCAAGCATGCGCAGTGGAACGGGTGGACGCCAACCGATTTGGTATTCCCGTTCTTTCTATTTATCGTCGGCGTGGCGATGGCATTTTCCTTCAGCTCGCGGCTGAAGCGTGGCGAGTCGCGGCGCGAACTTCTCAGGCACGTGCTCTGGCGTGGAATCGTGCTCTTTGCTTTGGGCATGTTTTTGAATGGTTTTCCCAATCAATATCATCTGGCGTCGTGGCGCATCTATGGCGTACTCCAGCGCATCGCGATCTGCTATGTGATTTCGGCGATTCTCGCTTTATGGACGAATTGGCGCGCGTGGATCGTCGTCATTGCGGGTTGCCTTGTAGGCTACTGGCTCTTGATGCGTTTCGTGCCGGTGCCGGGATTCGGCGTCCCGACTCACGATATCCCGCTACTTGATCCCGATCGCAACCTTGCTGCCTGGCTCGACCGTCAACTACTCGCCGGACATTTGTATGAGGGCACGCGCGACCCCGAAGGAGTTTTGAGCACCATTCCCGCGATCGCGACTAGCCTGCTTGGGATGCTCACCGGGCAATGGCTTCGTTCCTCGCGTTCGCCTCGGAGCAAGGCCCTGGGCATGGCGTTGTTTGGACTGATCGGAGTTGTGGCGGGAAAAATTCTCGACCTCGGCTTCCCCATCAATAAGAAACTTTGGACTAGCTCCTACGTGATCTTCACCGCCGGTCTGGCCCTGATCTGTCTGGCGCTGTGTTACTGGATGGTAGACGTCAAGAAACGGCGTGGCCGCTGGACGAAACCGACGCTGGTGTTTGGGATGAATGCCATCGCCGCTTACGTGTTTGCGGAAGCAATCTCCGAATTACTGGATCACATTCACATCCGCGGAGGGATGAGCTGGCAGGAATTACTTTACGACCGCGTGTTCGTGCCGCTCGCCAATCCGGCGAATGCGTCTTTGCTCTATGCGCTGGTGTATGTGCTCATTTGCTGGGCGGCGATGTGGGTGCTTTATCGCAAAGGTATTTTTTTGAAAATCTGAATGGTGGGATTCCTATTCAACACTCAGCTGTTGGCAGCCGGCCGCTCTGTTCAGCCGTAGTTTTTCTTTTGAACTCCGGAGCGTTTTCTGACCTATCCGCAATGAATGATTCCCCAAACAGCGACCGTTCTGGGATCCGAATACGTGCGCTCCTGATTTTCGCGGTGACCGTTTTCTCATACGCATACTTTTATCAAGGAGCCGGCTGGAATCAGAACTCCCGCTTCGATCTGGTGCGCGCCATTGTGGAGCGGGGGACATTGCGCATCGATGATTTTCAGCAGAACACCGAGGACAAAGCCTTAGCTAACGGCCACTACTATTCTGACAAGGCTCCCGGACTCGCGCTGCTGGCAGTTCCGGCCGCTTGGACGCGGCGCGCGATGTTGCAAGCGTTGGGGGTGGACCCGGCGTCGCCTCGTGGCTTATTGGACCTCGCCTACTTCGTCACTCTGTGGGCCGTTGCACTGCCAATGGCCGCGGCTTGCGCCTGTCTGTTCTGGATTGCGCTGCAGTTGAGATGCAGTGTGAGCGCCTCGGCGTTTTCTGCACTTGCGCTGGGGCTGGCAACTCCCATGTGGGCCTACTCGACGCTGTTCTGGGGGCACGCGTTGTCTGGAGCGTGTCTGGTTTTCGCATTTGCCTGCGCCCTGCGCATGCGCGGGAATGTGACTTCCTTCGGGGATGTGTTGTGGGGATTGGCCCTCGGCCTGACGGCAGGGTGGGCCACGGTTACAGAATATCCCTCCGCGCCGGCTTCAGCGATGGTTGCTGGTCTGGCACTAGCCTTGGTTTGGAAAGATGGATGGCGACGCCGTTTATGCGTTGCTCTTGGTATTGGTGCCGGAGCGCTGCCGTGTGTCGTCGTGCTCCTGGCTTATCAGCATGCTGCATTCGGTTCCGTGTTTTCTCCCAGCTATGCCTATTATCCGCCGGGCGCTTTTTCCTGGATGACACGTGGCTACATGGGTCTGACCTATCCCAGAATTGATGTCGCATTGAAGCTGTTGTTCAGTTGCCGGCGTGGACTGCTGTTTTCAGGGCCAGTTGCTTTAGCCGCGCCTTTCGGTTTGCGACTACTTTGGAAGCAGCCTGCGACGCATGCCGCGGCAGTGACGGCGGCTGCGATCGCTGCCTACTATTTTCTTTTTCACGCTTCCTTTTCCTCATGGCCAGCCGGCTGGTCGTACGGCCCGCGATACATGTCCCCCGGGTTGCCCTTGCTGTGCCTGGGGCTGGCGCCGCTGTGGGACTACGCGCGGCCGGCTTGGAGAATAGCGGTTGGACTGCTGGCTGCGGGCGGAGTCGCGCTTACGCTCATGGCGGCTTCAGTCTCGGCGCAGCCGCCTGACGTGTTCCACTGCCCACTACGCCAATTCTATTGGCCGTCATTCTGGGCGGGCAGATTTTCCCTGAATCTTGGCGCCACGCTGATACCTGCCGAGCAGGGGACGAATCAAGTGCACGGCGCGTTCAACCTGGGACAGTGGGCCGGCCTGCATGGCTTGGCAAGTCTGATTCCGTTGTTGGCGGTGTGGGCTTTCGCGACCGTTCTTTGGGCTGGGATCAATCGAGTCGACCGGTTAGCGCGGCCATGAAACCAGGCTGCATCCAAGCCCTTCATCTACCCGGCTGGTAGTAGAGCGCGAGTATGAATATGGTTCCGACCAGCGTGGCGATGCCAAGACTGAGAACCAGCCATTGGCGGGTACTGAGCGGCGGCTTCCTCCTGCGCCGCCTTCGCGTGAAAGATGGGTTTTGCTTTCTCCGGTACCCGGCCAATGCTTGACGAATGAATGAATAAATCACGGTTAGATTCCCGTCGTCTCATAGGTCAAGACTGCCAGGCTTAGGCGGTAATCGTAACCGGCCTGGGCATAGGTGATTTCAGCCTGCGTCTGCTGCAGCTGTGCCTGGCTCAGTTCAACGATGGAACCGAGCCCCAGGTTGTAGCGGGATTGCGCGAGACTCAGAGCCAGGTTGGCCTGCTGTAACAATTGCTGCGTAACCGACAATCGCAAGTAGGCCGTGTTCGCATTCAGCCAACTGGTGCGCACGTCGCGCGAGATCAGATTGCGCATGTCTCGAAGACGTTCTTGCGTCGCTTGCGCTTTGAGATTCGCCTCTCGGGCTCTCGCCGTATATAGAAAGCCGTTGAAGAGCGGAATCTCGACGTCTCCACCGACAGCACCATAAGTGTTGTTTAACGCGCTGGGACTCGGAGCCACGGCGGCATTTCCCACGGGCGTGTCCCCCACCGCGCCGAGTGCGCGGACCGTGGGAAACAGCAAGTCACGTTCGGCAGTTTGGAATTTCCTGGCCGACTGGTACTGAAATTGCAGCGATAGGATTTCCGGTCGATCCGAAAAAGCCTGAGAAATCAAATCATCCGCATTGCCCGGCGGCGGTGTCAGCGGGCTGGTCTCCTCTACCAGTTGAAAGTTCTGCAAGTTCGCAAATCCGAGTACCATCGAGAGCGTAGCGTAAGCAGCATTCTGGTTATTCTGAGCATCCAGCAGCAGAAGTTTAGCTTGCGCCAGGTTGACGCTCGCAAAACTGAAATCCAGTTCGGATTTCAGCTTGCTTTTGAAAAGCGCTTCTACCTGGTTGGCGACAGTCTGGCGTTCACTCACGGTCTGCTGCGCAACGGTGACCACAGCCTGAGCTTGCAGTGCGTTGTAGAAAGCCCGGTTCACGGCCAAAAGGATCTGCTGTATGGTCGCCATCGCATTCTGATTCTCGGCTTTGGCTGCATAGTTCGCGCTGGAAACCAGATTCGTAGTGCGTCCAAAATCTGTAATCAGTTGCGTGACCATGAGCCCGGCCGCGGCGCGTTCGTAGATGATCGGATTGTTCAGCGCTCCCGCGGTAATGCGGCTGCCCGACTGTGCATCTACGCCGGTCAGGTCACCGGTGGCCGTGGGCCATAAGTTCGACTTCACCTCCCGCGTAACTTGCACGGAGGCCAGAGCAAGCAGCCGACCCACCGAGATCTGGGGATTGTTTTTCATGGCAAGCGCTTCTGCCTCTTTCAAGGTCAGGGACAATGGCGCGCCCGGCGTTTGCGGAGCCGGCGTTTGCGGGGCCGGCGGGTACGGCGCGTTAGCCGTCGGCCCAGAACTGGCTTGCGGCATTGGAGCTGGGGGCAGACCCTCGGCGGTTTGCACATTGGTGGACACTTGGGCAAAGCCAAACAGAGGCAATGCCAGGAATAGGAAGAACGAGACGATGTGCTTCGGTGTTCGCTTCATGGATTAACCTTTTTAAGCATTCAACGAAATCGCCGTTCTTTCCGCCGTGAGACCTCCTAGCCCGCCCGTTGACTAGCGATTCTGCCCGCAGTCCGACCTGCGGCGGACAATTCCCATCCTCAACTCCGGGTCATTCGGCAGATCAAAATACATGACGTGTTTCGTCAAGCGCACCTGAATCGGCTGATTGGAAGTAAATTCTGACGGCAAGTAGTTAAACAGTGTCTCGTATCGGCCAACATAGGTTTTGCAATCGACGCGCACAGAGACTTCGTAAGCGTAGTACCGCGTGGTCAATGGCGCGTCGGACGGGTTGCTTCCTCCGATCATGGAGTCTGGCGAATAGACTTTATGCTGCTGCACGCGTACAACAGATCCCTGCACGTAGGGACTGGAATGGCCTGGCTCTGCAGCGTAAAGCGCCGGGACGACAACCACGAACACCACGATACAAATACAAAGATTACTTTTCATGATCTCCTCCATGAGATCGCCTGCTGACATCGCAGGACGTGACACGAACTGTGACTCGAACCAATGTTCAAGAACGAGCCTCAGCAATAAGGAGGAGGCCTGTCGTACAAGCAGTCTTCCGAATAGCGTCCAGTGACAGAAGGGGCGCCAGGCAAGGCTGCGGCGGAAATTCCCGCGGGCTCGAAGAGAACAAATTTTGCAGCAGGAGCGGACCAGTGGAGGCCATCATTCAGCAGATGCTGCCGCTTGCCATCGAGAGACTGCAACGTTGCGCTTTTCGTCGCTCCTGCTTCCTGGGGCGTGATCGTGCTGTATCGGGTCGCGACGTTTATAGCGAGAGAAAGAACGGCACCAAGTATCAGCGCTCTACCCCAGAAAGATTTCTGACACACGTATCCAATGTCATTTCGAGGAACGAATGCGACGAGGAATCCGGGATTTCGCCGGCCGCGATAAGAACCTAGATCCCTCGCTTCGCCCGGGATGACAAGTGGAACTTTGTCAACAATCTGAGAATGTGCCTTCTTCATTCGGCTGGCTCCCCGGGCACAGCTTCTGGCGTCTGCTCTTTCCGTCTGCCGTAAACCAGCAAGTACGCCGCGGGCACAATGAAAATCGTTAAGAGAACCGACGAAGTAAGGCCTCCGATGATGGCGCGTGCCATGGGCGTGTATTGTTCCGCTCCGGTCCCCAGTTTCAGCGCCATCGGGATCATGCCGATGATGGTCGCAAGTGAAGTCATCAAAATCGGCCGCAGCCGCACGCGGCACGCGGTAATAACCGCGTCCTCTGCCGATAAACCTTGCCGCTCCAGATTGTGAGCGAAGTCAACAATCAGAATGCTGTTCGAGTCTGCGATGCCCACGAGCATCAGCACGCCCATCAGCGACATGACATTGAGCGTGCTGTGGGTCAGTGGGAGAATCAAGAACACGCCGACAAATCCCATTGGGATGGCCAGCATAATCAGAAAGGGATCGATGAAGGATTTAAATTGCGCCGTCAAAATCAGGAATAGCAGCAGGAAAGAAATTAGAAAGCCCAGGGCAAAGCTCTTGAACGACGCCTCCATCCCTTGCACCATGCCCCGCAGATTCACGCGCACGTTGCCGGGTATTTTGGTTTTTGCCAGAATGTCGCGTATGGAACTGGTGACGCGGCCCAGATCCTCTCCAGTGGGAGTCACGTAAACGTCCATGGCACGCTGAATCTGATAGTGATCGACTTCGGTCGGGGTCTGTACCTGCCTGACATTCACAACATTGTTGAGCACCGTAATCGGTCTGCCTTGCCCACCGCAGGCCCACGACGGCTGCGGGCTCCCAGAAGTGGCTGGGCCGGTCGGGCCACAGCCCATCCCTGCTCCGTTGTTCGGATCTCGCAAGGGGATCTGCCCGAACTCAGCCATATCGTGAATGGCAGATTGACCTTTTTCGAAGAACTGCACGGTCAGGTAATAATCGTTGCCGCTCTTGCGATCGACCCAGTAATTGGGAGCGATCATGTAGTTGGAATTGAGTGCCGTGATGACATTGTCCACTACATCTTTTTGGGTAAGGCCCAATTCTCCCGCATGCACCCGGTCCACATCGAGGCGCAGCGTCGGGTAATTCATGTCCTGTGGTATGTAAACCTGGCCCACCCCTGGCACGTTCCGAATTTCCGTGGCCAGGTTCTGGGCAATGCCATAGATCTGCGTCAGATCAGGGCTGCTCACTTGCACGTCAATCGGCGCGGGCATGCCGGCATTCAAAATCGCATCCACCATCGAGCCACTGGAGAAGAATGTCCGAATGTCCGGATACTGTTTCGCTATCCGGCTCTGAACTCGGTCCATGTAGTCGAAACTGCTTAGGTGGTGGGGTTCGTTCAACTGCACCTGAACCGTGGCCGTATAGGCCCCAGCGTTGGTGGTGTACAACGCGGAGAAATCAGGGACCACGCCAATATTGGACACGATCAACTTCAGGTCTTTCGGCTCCACAGTGTGCCGAATCAAGTCTTCCACTTGGGCGATGTATTGATCTGTCACTTCGATGCGCGTGCCGGTGGGAACCTTAAGGTTGATCGTGAACTGCCCCGCGTCCGTCTTCGGAAACAAAGCCAAACCTAACAATGGATAAATCGCCAGGCTGGCGAGAAACACTCCACTCAGCGCCAAGACGGTTACGCCCGGCCGTTTCAGCGCCCGCCTAACCCAATGCTCGTAATAGTCCAAAATCTTGTTGAACCCCCGGTTGAAGCGGGCGTTGAATCTGTCCATCCAGGATTGGCTCACGGCCTTTTCCGGCTCGACCTCGTACCCCTCATGCTTATGCTCGGCCGCGTGCGGTACAGCTTTCAGAAAGCGCGAGCAGAACAGGGGAATCACGGTCATGGCTACGACAAATGAGGCTAGCAATGAGAGGCAGAACGCCAGAGCCAAGGCAGAAAAAAGAAACTTGGACACGCCGTAGAGAAAAACCACGGGGAAGAAATCGACCACATCCACCAAAGTCGCTGCGAGTACGGCCAAGTTCACTTCCGCGCCGCCAACTTCGGCTGCGACCATGGGAACGGCTCCCATTTCCAGGTGACGGTAGATATTCTCCAACGAGATCACCGAGTTATCGATCACGCGGGAAAAAGCCAGTGCCATCCCACCCAGGATCATCGTGTTCACCGTGCCGCCCATCAAAGCCAGCACCACAAACGCAGCCAGCGCAGATAAAGGAATGGACAGGAGCACAGCCGAAGTCGCCCGAAAGCTTCCTAGAAAAATCAGGATCATGAGACTGGTAAGAATCAGTCCCAGAAATCCCTCGTGCAGCACCGTGTTGATGGCTTCCTTCACATACACGGACTGGTCGAACACGATGCTGGTGGTCATCTGTTTTGGAATGTCATACAAATGCTTGGTCAGCGCGCGCAGACCGTTGACGACTGCAATGGTGTTGGTATCGCCGCCCTGCTTCATGACCGGGATGTATACGGATCTTTGCCCATCAATGCGTACGATGTTGGTTTGAATCTGGTGCGCGTCTTCCGCCTTCCCAACGTCGTTGACTGTGACCCAGGAGTGCCCCTTGACCTTGAGCGGAAGCTTGCCCAGTTGGTCCATGTTGTCGACGAGGCTATTGGAATAAACGAAATAGTCGTAGGGGCCCATCTTCACGTCGCCGGCGGGGAGGATCAGGTTAGCGTCGTTGACCGCTCCCACCACGTCCATCGGGCTCAATTGACGGGATAGCAACTTGTAGGGATCGACGTAGACCATGATCTGACGGTAGGTGCCGCCGAAGACGCCGGGAATCTCGGCGCCGGGCACGACCGCGATCTGGTTGCGAATCTGAAACTGCGCGTAATCGTGAAGCTGCGTTTCGTTGAGGCCTTCTCCTTTGACCGTGACCAGAGCTACCGGCAAGCTGGAAGCGTCGAATTTCAGCACGACCGGAGGCAGAGTGCCTGGCGGAAGCCGCTTCAAGTCTGCGAGCGCCAAGTTGGAAAGTTCGGTTACATCGGCATCAGGGCTGGTCCCGGGCTGGAAGTACACTCGGATGATGCTCACACCCAGTAGAGATCGAGACTCCATGTGATCGACGCCGGCGGCGAGCGTAAAGAAACGCTCGAGAGGATCCGTGATGTCGGTCTCGATGTCTTCCGGCGGCATGCCGGAATAGAAAGTAGCCACTACCACTTCCGGCAGGTTGATGGGTGGAAACAAATCCACCGGCATGCGCGCAATGCTGGTCACGCCAATCACAAGGAGCACCAGGCAAATCACGACGATGAAGTACGGATTGCGAATTGAGAATCCCGGCATAAACGTTACCCAATCGTTCTGCTACTGCGCATTCTGTTCCTGATACCGCATCACGGCTATCGCTTGCGCGTGAACCTTTTGACCAGGTTTCAATCCGCTGCGGTCGCTGACCACGACCTGTTCACCTTCGTTCAATCCGGAAAGGATTTCCGCATCACTGGTGGTCTGCAATCCGACCTGCACGGTGCGGTCTTCCACTTCTCCATCGCGATTTACCACAAAGACAGCTGTTTTATTGCCTTCGTGGGTTAAAGCCTGCACGGGCACAGTCGGGACGTTGTCTTTTTGGTCGAGTCCAACCTCGGCTTCGGCGTATAGACCCGGCATGAGCACGCGCTCGGGATTCTGTACATCCACCTCGGTGTGCATGGTGCGGGTGTCTGCTCTAACATCGACGGAGAAACGCGCAACCTTGCCAGGGAAAGTCCGGTTCAAGGAAGGCACGTGAACACTCACCGGATCCCCGATTCGAATGTAACGAACGTACGACTCGGGAATAGGGATGACCAGGCGAAACAGATCGTCCTGAGACAAGCGAACGATCGGCATTGCCTGCGTGCTCGAACTCGTGCCGGCTTGCACCAGAGTTCCCAGGTTCGCGTAGCGGTCGGTCACAACTCCGGAGAATGGCGCCGTGATTTTGGAATAGTCGAATAGGGTCTGGTCGTGAACGAGTTTCGCTTTGGCTGCGGCCAACTGGCTCTGGGCCGCTTCCAACGCGGCTTTTCCGGCGTCGACTTGAGAGCTGGCAGCAAGGTCCTTGCCTTGGGCATCGTCAACTTCCTGTTGGGCCACGATTCCGGGCTGAGTCTCGAAAACCTGGTTCAATCGCGTGTATTCAAGGTGAAGGGCGTTGTATTGCGCGTTGTAGCGTTGCAGTTCGTGATCGGCGCGGCTCACCTGGTTGATCGCGTTCTTGATCTCGGCTTCATCCTGTTCCAACTGCGCCTGCAACTCCGGAATCTCCAGCGTGGCCATCACCTGGCCTGCCTTCACGTGAGTCCCATAGTCGACATTCAATTTCTGCACGTAGCCCGATTCCTTCGCATAAACGTCGATCTCCTGAAAGGGCACCAACTCGGACGACAAGGTAATTTGCCGGCTCAGCGTTTTCTTGACTACCTTGGTTACTCCGACGGTGACGACCTGGGCGCTTGCCTCAACTTTGTCGCTATGTCCGCTGCACGATGACAGTCCCAGCGACAGGAGAACGGCAAGGCCAGCAGTCGCGTAACTCATCGCCTTCGATGTACCTGCGCGCGGATAATTTCTGCTGCGAATGTGGCCACGTTGATTCATCGGTTTCTACACACCAACCTTCCCTGGCATCCCGGCCAGCAATGTGCCATTAACTCAATCCCTTGATGACGTGCCGTAACTTGTCCACGGAAAACTCCGGCGAACGGCAGAAGTCGATGACTTCTTTCTCGGCCTGCCGTAATCTGGCGGCAACCGCGGGAATTTCCAATGCAATCTTTTTGGGAACGGTCAAAATCCCGTGCCGATCCCCATGCATCAGGTCTCCCGGTTGCACTTCCAAGCCGCCCACACTGACCCTTGATCCAAAGTCGAAGATGTGGGCATAAGCATGCGACACGGCCACATTTCCAGCAAATAGATGCAATCCCATATCCTTAACGCGGGGCAGTTCCCTCACTGCGCCATTGGTCACGTACCCTACGCAGCCGAGCGCTGTAAGGGTTGCCGCGTGTACATCGCCCAGAAATGCTCCGACGCCCGCTGGCTCGTCCAGATCCTGCAAAACCACGATTCTGGGTGGAGGCACCTGGAGGATGCTGTTCCACCAGTCGTGGCGGTCGTGGTAAGAACCCGCGATTGGGGGCTCGCCGGTGCGAAGGCGAGCTGTGGCCGCATATCCCACCAGAGGAGGGAAATCTTTGAAAATGCAGGACACGCGGGAGTCGGCGAAACCGGCGTTCCGCAGCCTGAGCTGAAAAGTCTCAATCGCGTTCGAAACCGAGCACGTGTCTAAACGGCGCAGAGCATCAAGCGCTTCGATGGGTATAGCAGGCTCAAGAGCCATGCGAATCCTCTCCACCAGCTTTCGATCGACGTTATCGGATCGCGGTCAATCGTTCTGCCAGATGGCCGCTCGAGCAGCCAAAAGCCTGCTCATGACGGCGCATTACTGAAATCAAACAAATCCAGAGATGCGAAAAAAACTAAAGGAGGATAGCAGACGACGGAGGGGGCCTATTATAAAGGCTGTCGCTGAAAACATGCTTCGGAAGTAGAGGCCCGGCAGGCGCCAGACGAGTTTCGATGGCGGTGGGTTCGGCGACGCTGAAATTGGCAGCCGGCTCGACCCATCGAGTAGCATCTCGATCAAGGTGCTGCCGCGTAGGCTCGACCGATCGGCGTGCGACCGAGTTTGTAGTATGAGACGAAGAAGTGGAAGTAACCCAAAAACGAGTGGCCAGACTCAGCGTCAGCGAGCACACGGCGACGGCAATCAGTGCACCACGCCAGCCGCGCCCACCAACCCTGGGATGTCTCAGCGATTTCATTCCACTGTTACCGGCAACTGCTGCTTAACCGGGATTATACAACGCCGGATTCAATCAGACAGACATTACCTTGGTTTCCGGCTTTTCTTTGAGTTGGATACCGAACTCAAGAGGTTGGTTG
Source organism: uncultured Acidobacteriota bacterium (assembly GCA_963762385.1). Lineage (GTDB taxonomy): Bacteria > Acidobacteriota > Terriglobia > Terriglobales > Acidobacteriaceae > JABDBE01. Next base: position 1,653,350 of record CAVXKN010000006.1, read on the forward strand.
CACCACGGTCCCGGTACCAAACGACTATTGCTCAGCCTTCTCGTGCGGGCAGGTAAACTAGGCGAAAACGCGGTCGGGAAACTCATGCCAAATTCTTGTGCTCTCCACGGTTGGAGGTCAGCGTTATAATTCGAGCCGAAATTGCTTTCTCATTCTGTGAGAGGAGAAACTTCCATGAGAAAGGTCTTGTTCGTTCTGCTGCTTTCTTCAAGTTTTCTCGCGGCGCAAAATAACAATCCCGGCGCCACAAGCGACCACAAATCGAAAAGTGCCAAAGGAGAAGTTACCGTGCAAGGCTGCGTCGGCAGATTTAGCGGCGACTATATCCTGACCAAGCAAGATCCAGCCATCACGTACGAACTTCAGGCTACCGGCAAAATAAGGCTGCGCAAGTACCTGGGACAACGAGTAGAAGTGACGGGGAGTGAAGCGCCGACGATGAGCACAAGTTCCGACGCGTTAACCAAAACGGGCTCTGCATCCCCGGTAACGATCACGATCAGCTCGATCAAGACGATCTCGAAGGAATGCACCGTCCATTAGAGTTTGTGGCAAGCAAGGGATTCCCCTCGCACTCAGGACACGCCCTCGATCTTTGGTGGGTGGAGGCCCGAACTTGTTGCAAAATGAAGTAACCAAAATCGTGGTGCGGTCATCCATAGGTGTAGGGCAGGCGTAATGTCGCTTGGGCAATATTTCCGGCGGGAAACGGTCTGGATGCGAGCCTTATTCGCATGCACCGCGCTAATCGGCGTATTAGCTGCCCGCAATGTCCTCCCCCAGTTCCCTCATCCACTGAATACCCACTCTGTCAGCAGTGACTCGCACCTCGATCAGAGACCGCGATTTGACAACAGCGGATCAAAATGGAGCGCTCCGACTGACTGCTTCTTACCAACTCCTCCTGTTGCCGAGTCCCATCATTTAGCGCCGGCACCGCAACTGTTCTCTACGCTCCAGACCAAGGGTTTCCACTTCAATCGCCCGCCTCCGATTAGCTAATCCATCCCAGCTCAAGTATTAAGCAAGTTTTTGGCCTTCCAGCACTCGCAAGTAGTGGAGATAGCCCATGCTTCCATTTTGGTAAGAGGAACGGCGATCCGGAGGGCTAGGAGCAGGATAAAACGGCAGCGAACTTGATTTGAATATCAGGATTGGAGAATGCAAATGAGCGGAATGAAGATTCTGTGCGTTGAAGATCAGCCCGAGTACATGGCACTGCTGACCTACATGCTCGAGGGGATTGGCTACCAAGTCATGCCTGCCAGCAACGAACTGCAGGCGATCAACACGCTGAGCAATGAAGCAATCGACGGAGTGCTCCTGGAATACAACTTGCCGGATTCAAACGGCACCGCGTTGAGGGCCAAGCTGAAATCGGTGCGGCCCAACGTTCCCGTCCTGCTATTTGCTGGGATCGGCAGCCAGACCCCATTCATGCTGCGCTTCTTCGACGCCTACCTGCGGGACGCGGGGCGGTTTGGAGGCTTAGGAGACTTGGACGTATGAAACGACAACCATTGCGGAGGAGAGTTGACAGCCTGGAAGTCTTACGCTGCCGGCGCATTCTCGAAATCCGGCGCGATGAAGCCATGCGGTCTCTCGATCGGTTGGGAGATGAAGCCCGCGGCCTGGATTCTGAGTGTCCCAAGGATGCAGCGGATGTCTGTACCACGAACCTTTCAAAGGAAGCTCTGTTCCAGCAGAGGGAGGGACAACAACGGATCGTGCGCATGAGCGAGGCAGCGTTGGAAAGAATTCTACAAGGCACATTCGGAGTCTGCGCGGCTTGCGGCAACGGCATCAATCCCCGCCGGCTCGATGCCCTGCCCTGGACCCAGTATTGCCTCCGCTGCCAAGAGGACTTTGAGCAAGGAGAAATATTGAAAGAGCAAGTGGATGCGGTGAGCCGCCGGGTCCCGCTGAAAAAGGCGGGATAGTTGCGGCACGGAATTCACCGAATCATAAAAGGAGAAATGCCATGAACACCATTTGTAAGATAGAAAGTCTTGCATGCGCGGCGCTAACACTCGGGGCGCTCCTCTTAGCCAAGCCAGCTGGCGCGACTACGGGTGATCTTTATCCCGCGTACTTGCAGGCTAAAGTGGTCGCACACCTGCCATTCTCAGGCGGAGTGCGGCAAATGTTCCTGCAGCAGGAAGGCAGAAAACAGTACCTGTACGTGCAACAGTCTTCCCAGCAGGCTTCACGGTTTTCGATGTAACCAAAGCGGCGAAGCCCAAGACAATAAGTTACGTGCCGCAGCAAAAACTAACCTTGGTGGGATCTGGGCTCGGGATCGCAGAAACCCCTGAAAACCCCGTGAGCGCCGGCTATTCCCACATGGCCGGACTTACAGAGGGCAGTCGCGGGGGCGGTGGGAGTGTCCCAGAGTCGATTCGTGTGCTCGACACAAGCGATCCGGCGCACGTGCGGACGGTTCAGACCTTCAGCGAAGTCACGAGTGTCGTCCCTGACGACGCCCGCGGCTTGATCTACGTGGCCAACGGCGACGGCATCTGGATCCTGTCGCACAAACGGGTTTTGCGAAGGCATGAGTGCACTTCGGAAGACGACATATCGCCGATTCCCAACTGCAATTAGTGCCTCAAGCGCGATTGACCCGGGAGAGGGATTCACTTGAGCAAGAAAAGATTTGTCGAAAGAAGCTGGGGTGCCAAAGGCATCGTGCCGGCGCCGCCTAGGAGAGCTGCTTCATTCGATGAGGTCGTAGAGAACATGGGTCTCTCTCCGGCCCAGTACGAAAGCTCCGCGGAACTCAAAGAGTGGGTGCGAACCAATCGAGGACAAAAGTACGTGCCCATCGATCTCCTGATTGCATGGGGTTTTGAAGTGGAAGAGCAATAACACGGAGGAGCGACAGGGCAATGACATAATTCAAAAGGTGATTTCCATGAAACGCATACTGTGGATCAGTCTAATCATGTTCGGGGCGGAGTTGTTTGCTCAGAGCGCGATTCCCGCCGGCACCATCCTTCCTGTCGCTTTGAACTCTTCCTTGAACTCACGGAAGGTCAAAGCTGGGCAGGTGATTAGCGCGCGCGTCATGCAGGAGGTTCCGCTGTCGTCTGGAACAAAGATTCATGCTGGCACGAAAGTGATCGGCCACGTGATCGATGTCGAACCCGCGAACGTGGCCGGCGGGGCGCAAATATCCATCCGCTTTAACAGCTTGCTGGTCTCGAAGCAGCGCATCGCGATCACAACCAATTTACGGGCGTTGGCCTCGATGATGGCGGTCGAAGCAGCGCAAGTCCCCGACACTGGTCCCGACCGGGGAACGGCACAGAATGCGTGGAACACGGATCAGATCGGGGACGAAGTCGTGTACCGCGGCGGTGGCCTGGTTGCTGATGGATTGCGGTTCGTAGGCGAACCAACGTACGGTGGTGTGCTGGTTCGCGTCTCCGGGAAACCCGGCACCGACTGCCGGGGCGAGGTTGATGGAAATGATCGGCTACAGGCGCTGTGGGTGTTTTCTAGCGATGCTTGCGGAGTTTATGATTTTTCGGATCTGAAGATTGCCCACGCGGGCCGAACCAATCCAGTTGGCGAGATCACTCTGTCATCAAATCACGGTGAAATCGACGTTAGGTCCGGCAGCGGAATGTTACTGCGGGTGAACAACAACCCGGCGTTCTAACGAGGTATGTTCGTGGCCTCGCGGTCCTCTCTCTATCACCGCGAGTCCCTAAGTTGCATCAGATAATTCACTCCCCTCATCAAATATGATGGAGAGAAGAGAAGAGGAGAGAAAACATATGTGGCTGCCGAGGACGAAAGCAATTGCCAGCTTCTTCCTGGCCGCGATTTTATCTGCGCCCGCGTTTGCAGCTGATATGAGCGCCAAATCCGCGGTGCCAGGGACGCTCAACTATGTGGAAGGAAAAGTTTCGGCGGGTGATCAGACCCTCGACTCGAAATCGATCGGTACGGCGCAGTTGCAAGCCGGGCAATCGCTGACTACGGAGGACGGGAAGGCTGAAATCCTGCTCACTCCTGGAGTCTTTCTGCGAGTGGGCGCCAACAGTTCGGTGAAAATGGTCTCGTTGAGCATTACGAACACGGAGGTCGGAGTCGACAAAGGCCATGCGATGATCGAAGTCGCGGAGATACACACGGAAAACGATATCCGCGTCGCCGGAGGCGGCGCAACGGCCCAGCTCTTGAAAACCGGGCTATACGACTTCAACCTGGATCAAGGAGCATTCCGGGTTTTTGATGGCGAGGCCAAAGTCGAAGGAAACGGTGGACAGGTCACCGTAAAGAGTGGGCGTCAAGTGAGCCTCGCTCCCAACACTCTGCTGAAAGCGCAAAAGTTTAACAAGAAGTCGTATCAGGAAGACGATTTGTATCGCTGGAGCAGTCTGCGATCGGCGTACCTGGCGGAAGCGAACGTCAACGCGTCCGCCATTTACGCAAACGACGGAGGGGGCCCATGGGGACCGGGCTGGTGGGGTGCGGGCTGGTATTGGAATCCCTGGTACGGCGCCTACACTTTTATTCCTGGCGACGGAATTTTCTACAGCCCATTCGGCTGGGGATTCTATTCGCCCTGGTGGGTGTCTCGGGCGCCGTTCTACGGTTACGGGTATGGCCGTGGACCTTACTATCACCGGTTCAGCCCTGACATTCATAACTGGGGTCCCGGCAACCACTACGTAGGAGGCAATAACTACGCCAATGGCATCTACCACGGACCCGGATCTGCAGGCGGCGGTTTCCGTTCAGGGCCCAGAACACCGAACGGATCGCGTGGCTTCGGAGCATCCCCAGGCTTTCACGATGGCGGCTTTCATGGCGGCGTGGGATTCCACGGCGGAGGTGGCTTTCATGGTCGCTGACGCTACTCATATTCAGGGACTTGCTCAGCGTACGTTCCAGGCTGAATGCTGAGAATCAGGAGACAGACGCATGAAGATCTTGTTTTCGCTGTTGCTCTTATTGCCTGCGACGATGCTTGCACAAAGCCCGTTCGATGGAACCTGGGTGGTCAATTTAGAGATGGCTCAGTTGCCTGAAAAGCCGGAAGTTTACCTCTTGCAGAACGGGATCTATGAATGCTCCAGCTGCGTCCCCAAGATCAGGGTGAATGCGGACGGCAAGGATTATCCAATCGCCGGGTCGCCATATTTCAGCACGGTCAGTATCCGCGTCATCGATAACAACAGCATTGAACTGACGGAAAAGCAAGGCAGCAAGATTGTTTATTCCGAAACAGGCACGGTTTCTCCAGACGGGGAAACTCTGGTTCAGCAGGTGACAGACTCGGCCGCGGCTAGCGGCCTACCGATAACCGCCCAGCAAACATTCAAAAGGATAGGTATACGTCCATCGGACGCAAATGCAATTTCCGGAACTTGGCAGGCGCACAAGGTGAAGGTCACATCTGAGAATGGAGTAACCGTCTCCTACCACAGTAAGCCGGGCGGGTTGCAGGCTTCCAACCCTGGTGGGGAAGGTTACGACGCCAAATTTGACGGGAAGGAATATTTAATCCGAGGGGATCCAGTCCGCAGTACGGTGTCGCTTAAGCAAATCAATGCCCACGAAATCGTCGAAACAGACAAGGTTGACGGCGTAGTTCACTACAGACTTGTCATGGCCGTCTCCCCCGATGGCAAATCGATGAAGGTTACGGAGACTGACCGGGAGCGCGGGACAAAGATGACCTACACCATGGAGAAGAAGTCGCAGTGAGAACGAGAGTCTCGCCTATATTATGCAAGTGATTGCGCGCTTCACTTAAGAAGTGATCCCAGCAGTCCAGTCGGCATCGGCATCTTAACCGTCATGCACTTCGACTTACGCCAACTGCCGGAACCCTCCCCTCCACCCGTCAAAGAACCCCCAGACGGTCCCGAGAACCCGGACACTCCGGTACGAGAGCCCGATCCGGACGAACCCTTTCAAATGTCCGCTGCGAAATGACGCGTATCGCACGGGTCCTCGTTGCGCAGGTTCGCAGAATACAGTGTTCACCGGATTGTTCAGTCCCAGCCCTGAATACTATCTTCGGTCGGGGAGCCTATCTATGTTTCACGAATTGTTCAACGCGGCATTGGGGATAGTTGTGGCTGTCGTCGTAGGGTCGGCACTATTCCGCTTCCTCGTGCTCCCTTGGGTCTACCGGGCTTTGGGCTCCGAGTAGACCACGACAGCAGGACTCCCCCCGCCAAGCATTACAACAATTCGCACGGCAATGACGAACCTAGCGCGACCCTGTGGAGTCTATCAGATACCCGGTAGGCCTCAAGTTCGAGGCGTTCATACGACTTATGCGGTAGTGCCATTCCACGTGATCCTTTGCTACCCTAAGCTGTGTTGCCGCGCCGAGGCTTGGCGCGGCTTATCATAAGCTGCATGGCGAATGTGCGACAGACAGTGCCTGATTCAAATTCGAAAATCTCGCTGACAACGCGCCCCGGCGACCAATCCGGCAATGGAACAGGTTCGGCTTCGAAGAAACGGATTCGAGTCGTCTTGATCAGCCTTGCGTTGATCTGTACCTGGCTGACCGTCCGATTCCCCTTTGAGGTCGAGTCCGGCATTGAGCATCTATTGAACGGACCCAATCGCGTCAACCCTCAAACCCTGCACTTGCGCGGCGAATTCGTGGAAAGCAACCTCGGATCGACCAAAGAACCGGACGGCGGAGTGACCGTCAGGATGATCGCGGAGCAATATCTTTTTGTGCCGCAGTGTGTGGTAGTGCCGACCGGCGTTCCTATCCGCCTTCGAATGACCAGCGCTGACGTTGTCCACCAGCTAACCATTACGGGGACTGCTGACGAAGTGAAAGTGGTGCCGGGCTATATCGTCGAGACCCACCTGCAGTTTGACCGGGCTGGCGAATACCAGATGCCCTGCCACGAGTTTTGCGGGCCCGGTCACTACACGATGAGAAGCCGGTTGATCGCGATGCCACCAGAACAGTTTCGAAAGTTGAGTCGGGAGGCGAGGATGAGTTGTGCCAAACAGTAGACGATTAGCAAAAGGCGGTCGAGTAAGAGGACGGATCCGGCGAGCCGTTCCAACCCTGGCAATTTGGCTATTGCTATCGGCGGGTGCTGAGGTGATGGGATCGGACGCTGCAGAACCTCCGGTTCGAATTCCATCCAACGTCGCGTGGACGGCACGAACCATTGCGCTGGCTTCCTCCGGGAATGCCCTGCGTGGGTTGCTGATCGCGCGGCGCTGCGATCGCTGCCACGGTCGCGAGGGTTTCAGCTCAAGCCCCTCGGTTCCAAACCTGGCGGCCATGGACCGCCTGGTTGTCTGGAAACAGTTGGATGATTTTCGCTCGGGCAAGCGAAGTTCGCCTGTGATGCAACCCATCGCAAATTCGTTATCGCTGGAAGATTCCGCCGACGTAGCTGCTTACTATTGGATGATGCCAATCGCGCCCGATCCGCAGGACGACCGTTCCTTTCCGCAGCCCTTGTCTGACCCCAAACATGAAGCCATGGCCGGAAGGCTTATCAATGCCGGAGACGGGAGTCGCGGGTTGCCGCCATGCCAGGCCTGCCATGGTCCAATCGGCTTCGTTACGGGAGCACCGTCTCTCGCGACTCAGAACGCTACTTATCTGCTGCAACAGATTGAGGCCTTCGCCAGCGGCAGGCGAGCCAACGACATCAACATGCGCATGCGCAGCATCGCGGCCCAATTGACAGACGAGGAGAAGCACGCGTTGGCGGAATCGTACGGTGCCGGTTTGGGCGAATCGAATGCTGGGCCCTCGGGCAGATAGACGCGTTACCAGGTAACACGTTGCTGACCTGATCACCGACGCCGCCGTCGCTGTTCGCTGTCCTTTATGATTTCGCTCAAATCCATAATCGGCCGTATCTCAACCGGTCCAAGTCCATACTTAAAGCCTGGTTGGTGTGAGACAAGCTGAACCGCATGATTGAGGTCTCGTGCCTCAAGGATCTGAATGCCGCCAAGCTGTTCCTTGGTTTCCGCATAGGGGCCGTCAGTCGTCGCGACGTTGCCGTTCTCCCAGTACAGGGTCAACGCGGTCTCCGGAGGCTGAAGAGGTACTTCGGCAATAAGATGTCCGTTGGCGCGCAGATGGTCGTTGTACTCAAAGCATTCGTCGAACGTTGCGTGTCGCTCGTCCTCGGCCATCCCTTCGAATTTTCCTGGCTCGAGGTATCCCAAACAGATGTATTTCATCCATTCCTCCTTGTTTCCTGTGACTCCTTTGTTTCCTCTGACTCGGAGCCGTAGCTCATCGTTCGTTATCAGATAGTCGTTCGGGAGACCGAAAATCGACAGCAGAGACGAACCATTCTTGGAAAAGCTGGGATCGTTCCGTCTATCCCCAAGTTTCGTCCTTGACAAAAGGGCTTTCCCCCTCTGTTATTCCCCGAAAAACCGGCAACAAGCGGACGGCTGGGCTTGCATGATGCGGCTTTTTCGTGACAATCCCCGAGGCGCACTTTAGGAAGGGCAAAAGAGCTATAATTCACAGCGTCAAAGACCTGTCACCCGACCAAAAACTGGCTATTGAAAGCCTACTCGGTCGTCCTATTTCCGAGGGAGAGCAAGTCAGTGTGCGCACCGTGCCTGCTTCACCGGAATGGCTTACGTCCATCCAACAGGACGCCAGCAAAAAGGGCACCGATAGACTCACGACGGAAGAAATCGACGCGGAAATTGCCGCAGCACGGCGTGAGCGCGGCCAGCGCCCCGGACAATGATCCGCTATGACACCATCGAGGGAGATAAATTGGGCCACATTGATTTTTCTCATAACGGAGTTTCTTCGAGTCCTATCTGATGTTGCTTAATTCGAACCAGCAGCACGACGTTCGCAGATTTTTCTGTCACTGTTTCGAATAACGAAGCGCAACACATCCTGATTTAAAAGTCTTTGACTCAACAAGTTTTAGCCGCAATTTCTCCGGCAGGCTGACGCCTTCCATCAACCGTCTCCCTTCTCCAGCAATGATTGGCATAACGACAAAACGATACTCATCAACCAGGCCAAGCTCTATAAGCTGCGAAGGAATATCTACACCACCGACCAGAATATCTTTGCCTGGTTCTTGCTTCAATTTAAGTATTTCATCGTGAAGGTTCGTACGAACAATTCTCGTATTTTTTCCTTCGACGCTATCCAATGATCGCGAGAAGACAACAAGTTTCTTGGAGTCAAATGCTTGAGCAAATTCGATATCCGCTTTTGTCTCGGACTGGCTTTTTGCGATATCAGGCCAATAAGGAACCATCAATTGATAGGTTTTACGCCCATAGACGAGCACGCCAGTATCATCTCGCAAGAGGCGCGTGTAATGTTCAAGTAAATCTTCAGCGGGATTGAATTTGGTATGGTCGACACAGCCATCCAGGGTAACGTTGATTGCGAAGATTACTTTTCTCATTTGATTGTCCTTTCCCTCTCTTGTGTAACAGCTCTTGAGTAACAGCTCTTGTGCGCCTTGCACATTTACGGCTTAGCGATTTCCGTTCCGTCCGACCACCGTTGCACAGGAATCACGAACTGCGTCAGGTGCTCCACGGGGTCGCTCAGCCCAACGACGGGGGAACCCGGCAGATTCGCTCCCCAGCTGGCGAGGTCGGCATCCGTATAGAAAAACATGAGGTGGGAAGGCCAGTGTGGTGCGCTGTCGCCGCCGAATCCCTGCTTCCCCATCATGTAGCACATCGCCCCGGATTCCATCGGCGGCAGTTCTTTCTTGGCGATGGCGGCGGCGATGGCCTCGTTAACCTGAGCTAGCGTGTGCCCCGCCAAACCCAGCTCGGCGATCTTGGTGATGCGCAGAAGGTAGGAACGCGCGGCTGCCGCGTTAACACACATGGGAACCCGTACCTTCGGATCCCAATAGTCAGCATCCGCAGCGGATGTCCACGAGCGTCCCACGATACACACAAAGCCGTTCGTGCCCTTGACCGCCGTTTCGAAACCATGCCGTCCAAGAACCAGGACCTCTGCATCGCGTGAAATGGACTCCGGTGCCGCACTGCGCGCCAGGGCGATCTCCGCGGCTCGGTCGGCCATGAGGTATTGGTCGACCGGAGCCATCTTCGCATACGCTGTGGTGGTAGACGGCGTTGTGGCGGCCTGCGCCACCGCCTGCTTCGCCGTACCGAAGTACGCCGTACCGAGCACAACAAGTAGTGCGAAGCTTTGGATGGCGATTGCGCTAATTTTCTTAAGCATTGTTTTCCTCCTTAGAACCTCGACACTCCAGCTTCTCTGCTAAACAGCTTTGCCAGTGGCGAATGCTTTGCGCAGCGCAGACTTCCAGCTCGCGCTGAATTGTTTGGAGGCTTCGGCGTCCGGCACGAGGAGATCGAATCCGTGGAAGGCACCACGCACGACCAGGAGTTCGGTTCCGACTCCAGCATGGACGAGCCGCCGCGCGTACTCCATGTCTTCTTCGACGAACAGGTCGATAGAACCAACGCCGATCCAGGCAGGCGGTAGGCCGGCCACGCTGGCTACCCGCGCCGGGACGGCGCCTGCCGGCACCTTGGACGAACCCGCTGGAACACCGAGCAGCGAACTCCAGGCAAAACGATTGGCACTCGCAGTCCACATAAAGTGGCCAATGGCAGGCGGCGCTGGGTGGGAGCTGCCCGTTCGGTCGTCTAGCGAGGGATAGATGAGCAGCTGGAAGCAGATGGGAACGTCTTCTTTGTTGCGGTCGCGCGCGTGAATCGCAAGGCTCGCTGCGTGGGTCCCGCCCGCGCTCTCGCCGCCCACGGCAATCCTGGAGCGATCAATGCCGAGATCCGCCGCATGGGCGTGAACCCATTTGAGCGCGGCGTAATTGTCCTCAAGCGAGCCGGGATGGTGCGTCTCCGGAGCCAGCCGGTAGTCAACCGAGACGACGACGCAGTGGCAATCCGTCGCGATCCCCTGGATATGGGGCATCCACCCGGGACCGATCATCATGAAGCCACCGCCATGCATGTGAAGCAACAACGGCTTGCCCTTCTCCGACGGCGCAGGATCAACGACCCACAGACGAACCTCGGGTGCTCCTGGCGGCCCGGGGATATGCCGCTCCACGGGCTGCGGCGCGGGAGCAGGTAACGGGGGCGTGCTGGGCAGTTGCCGAAACTTGCCGACCATCTCCGCTGAGAGGTCAAAGGCGGGAAACTGCTTGAGCACAGGAAGAAGTTCCGGATCGACAAGGGAATATGGGTCCGCAATCGCCGGCGAAGGTTCTGAACGCGAGGCTTGCTCAGCCTCCGCCAGCGTAGCTGCAGGCGCGAGTCCCATAGCCAGACCAAAGCCAGCGGTGCGGATAGCGAAATCGCGACGAGTGAGTTGTTTGCTCATTTGAGTAGAGGGCGACTCGCGCTGCATCGCTTCGCCCTCGACGGACGGGTCGTAGTTGTTGGGGTGATGAATCGCAACCAAGTGCTGCGGCATAATTTCTCCTCTTATCCGAAGTCGCGGCGAGTGAGACTATTTCGTTGCTCCCTTCGGGTCCGGGTTGAAAAGAATCTCGCGCACCTCGCCCGACGCACGGCAGGCGACGGCACCCTTGCGCGCCCACGCCAGCGCCTCGTCCAGATCAGCGGCTTCCAGTATCCAGAAACCGCCCATGTGCTCCTTGGTCTCGGTGTACGGCCCGTCGGTGACGAGCACCTTGCCGCCGGGCTGGACCCGCAGCGACTTGGCGTTGCCGGCCGGGGAAAGGCCGCAGGCGAACTTCCTGGCGCCGGCAGCAATCAGCTCGCGGTTGAGCGCGTGGATCTGCTCGATCATCGCTTCGGTTTCGACGGACGGGTCGTAGTCGTCGGGGTGGTAGACAGCAACTAGATACTGGGGCATGATTTTCTTTTCTCCTGTAACGGTCTTTAATCTTTAGTCTTCGGGCGGGCCGGTTGCCCTGCCTTCACCATATAGTCGAACGGCGGATCGGAATTCGACAAATCGTCCAAGAAATTTTTCTTCGTCCGCTAAAAAAGGCTGGGCGCCGGGTGCACCATTTCTCGCGTTCTTTGCGAGAAGTGGGGCTTTTGACTTGAGCTCGCGACCAGCGCAAGCCCAGCCAATGTTCGCCCATCACAGACATGACCTCGCATCGTTCTATAGGGTTTCTTCATGCCCTAGGGCCTGAAGCATTATTACGGCACGGGAAGCCTCCATTTCATCACGTGGAGCTGCTATCGGCACAAGCCGCTGCTGGGCAATCCTGCGCGCCGCGATCCGCTACTCGCTGTCCTCGAACTGACGCGTTCGCTATCGGTTTGCCGTGATCGGATACGTGCTCATGGCCGAACATGTACATCTACTGATTTCCGAACCTTTGATTGGCGATCCCTCGAAGATAATTCAGGCCGTGAAGTTGAGCGTCTCCCGGCGGCTGGCTATTGGAGGCGAATTCTCCGGTAGGTTCTGGCAAAGTCGTTTCTACGATTTCAATCTGTGGAGCCCGCAGAAAGAGGTTGAGAAACTGAGGTACATGCATCGCAATCCGGTGGTGCGCGGACTGGTGGCGAGTCCGGAGGATTGGCGGTGGAGTAGCTACCGATCCTATGCTTACGGAGAGGCGGGATTGGTTCGGATCAACGAGTGGACTTGGTGGGAGGAGAAAATTCGACGGAGCGCCGGATGAGGGTCGGGAGGGTGGCCAGCGAAGGGCCCCACTTCTCGCAAAGAACGCGAGAAATGGGGCACCCGGCATAGGGGCGTCGCGAAATCGACAAAGCGCGGAGAGTTTTTTACTACTGGCCCATCTCAGCGGCCACGGCGTCTCCGAACTTCTTTTGGATCTCCTTTTGGGTCTCGGGATCGAAGTCAGTTAGATCAAACATCCGGCGAACTTCGACCATTTCGTTATCCTTTCCGGGGATGCGCGCGGCCCATTCGAGCGCCTCTTCGCGCGACTTCACCTGGATGATCCAGTAGCCGCCGACCACCTCCTTCGTTTCGGTAAACGGACCGTCGGTCACTTTCGATTTTCCGCTTTTGAAGGTGACGCGCGCGCTCATCGTCGAAGGCGGGGTCAGCCCGTCGAGCGCGAGCAGCACGCCGGCTTTCTGCAGCTGCTCGTTGTACTTGCCCATTGCCTCCATGTCTTTGAAGTCGGGTACCCAGCCGGGTTTTGCATTTTCGTAGCTTTTCGGAAACATGATCATCATGAAGCGCATGGTGTTCTCCTTGTGTAATGAGTATCGAGTGTTGTGCGGACACCGTATCAGGGCCGCTACCTTTATATAAGAGCTTGGACCGCGCTGGGCTTGGAAAGTTGCGAGGCGCCGGGTGCGCGGTGCCGCTCCACTTACTAGTCGAACGGGTGGCGGGAAATCGACACGCGACTTGCAGATTTTTTCGCGTAACGCATCACCCGGGAAACACTTTCTGGCGGGCCGCTTGCCCGGCCCTCAACCCATAGTCGAACGCCCGACCGGAATTCGACAAGTCGCCCTAGAAATTTTGCTTCTTTCTCGCTTTAGAACTATTCATTCATCCTTTGGAGCCGCGAGTTCCCAGAATCCCGCCCAAAAAATCAGCTTGCATTACATTACACCCTATGGTGTAATTATGAACATGGATCAGTTGACGAATGTACTGACAGCCATTTCTCACCCTACTCGGCGAGCAATTATCGGGCAGCTGGCACACGGACCTGCGCGATTTCTTGATGTCGCGAAACCGTTCGACACGGCTCTCAATGCAGTGAGCAAACACCTGAAGCTGCTCGAAAGGGCGGGCCTGATTGAGCGCAGGAAACAGGGCCGTGAAGTTTACATATCGTTTCGAGGTGAGCCCCTTCGGGAGGTTGCAGGATGGGTGCATGAGTATGAGCGGTTCTGGAATGAACGTCTCGACCAGTTTGCGCTGTATTTCAAGGACAAAAAGAAGAATAAGGAGAGGAAGTGATGAAAGACTCCAAAAAGACGATCGAAATTAAGGTTGAACGAACGATCGAAGCTCCATTGGGCGAGGTATTCGATGCGTGGCTGAATCCAAAAATCCCGGGCAACCCGTGGAATGCGTCAGAAAAGTTTATTTTGGATGCGAAAGTAGACGGGCTCTTTTACTGGACACTCAAGGGAACGGCACATTACGGTCGCTTTACGGTGCTCGAGCGGGCGGGCCGCATTCAGCATACTTGGGTGTCGCCGAATACATTGGGACAAGAGTCGACGGTTACTGTGACCTTCGAGAAACAGGGGCAAGACACACGAATGACCCTGGTGCATTCCAACCTTCCGGAGACTGGCGAAGCGAGAGGGCATGAGAGCGGTTGGAACTACTTTTTGGGGATTTTTCGTGACCAATTCGGAAGTGGCTCACGTAAAGAATATTGTTGGGAAGACGCTCATCCAAGAGAGGCGATGAACAAATGAGCTACTTCAGGAAACTCGCAGGCAGTGGTGAAGTCAAAGTAAGTGGAGTTCGCCGATTTTGGGGCGCAATGCTGGCGTCCCTGCTAGTGGCTACCCAAGCGATGGGAGGGAATACTGCCGACCAAGTACAAACTCAGACCAAATCGAAAGGAACTGGCATGAGCACGCGCAACCGCGATCCAAAGAAAATTCATGGATACGCGCCGGTCAACGGTCTGAAGATGTATTACGAAATCGAGGGAACTGGCGACCCGCTCGTTTATATTCCTCCGGTTTTCGGAATTGCCGGGTTGAAGTCATTTCCTGCGCTGACTCAAAGCCACAAGGTCATCACCATGGACCTCCAAGGGCGTGGTCGCACAGCGGATATCCCGGAGCGCCCGCTTTCCATCGAGCAATGTGCCAACGACGTGGTTGGCTTGCTGAAGTATCTTGGAATCTCAAAGGCCGACTTCTTCGGCGAAAGTTATGGCGGCAATACTGCGGCCATGATCGCAGTTCGATACCCCGAACTTGTAGGCCGCGTCGCGACCTACGGCGCAACCTTTGGCCCTCCTCAGCTTGCCATAAACCCCGAGACGGGGCCCTCTAAACACCCTGCCGCTGAATCCAGGTACGTGGAATTTGAGAGAGAGAGTTACAAGAAAGTGGCTCCCGATCCAGATTACTGGCCCAAGATTTTTGACAAGGTTGACAACATTCAGTGGAAAGGCTTTTCGAAAGATGAGTTGGCTTCGATAAAAGTGCCGATTCTCATCATTGTCGGAGATCACGATTTCGTCCGTCTTGAGCACGCAGTCGACACCTTTAAGGTCGTCCCGAACGCCGAGCTTGCCGTGGTCCCAGATGCCAGCCACTTTGTCCTATTTTCGGAACCAGAGAGGGTGATCCCAGTAGTTAAGCATTTCCTGGAAAAGCCTGAGAAGCGATTACCCTTGGGCGGCGGAACGGGCTATCACCCCGGTGAAACCAGATAGGATCCAAAAGCAGCAATCGTCGCAAAAAGGGGCCTCACGAACGACATCTACAAGGCTTCAGCGAGAAAACTGGGGACAGACGGGACGTACACCAATTTCTATTCATCGAAAAAATTGGGAGGACGTTCCGTCTGTCCCCCGTTTCCCAATATCCGCATCGGCTTCTGACGATTTTTTTTATTTCAACTGCCGAATCCGCTCTTGCAGGAATTGCCGCTCTGGTTCCTGTTGGGTCAGTGCCAGAGCTTTCTCATATGAAGCCCGGGCCTCAGCTGTCCTGCCGAGCCTGCGGTACATATCGGCACGGGCGGAATGCGCCAGGTAATAATTTGCCAATTCGCCATGTTCCAACAGCGCGTCGATATGCGTCAGACCGGCATCTGGACCATCGCACATGGCAATGGCCACGGCACGATTGAGCTGTACAACCGGCGAAGGCTGAATTCGTAGCAATTGGTCGTAAAGCGCAACAATCTGGCGCCAGTCGGTCCGAGCGACCGATTCCGCCTCGGCATGAACGGCCGCAATCGCAGCCTGCAGAGTGTAGGAGCCGAAGCGGCGGGACTTCAGGGCTTTCTCCAGCAATGCCACCCCCTCGGCGATCTGCTCCCGGTTCCAGAGCGAGCGGTCTTGATTTTCCAGCAAAATCAGCTCTCCGGTCGGAGAGGTTCTCGCGGCGTGACGGGATTCCTGTAGCAACATCAGGGCAAGCAGCCCCATCACTTCGGGCTCTGGCTGGAGTTCGGCCAGCAACCGGCCCAGTCGAATCGCCTCGCCAGTTAGCTCGGCCCGCGTTACTTCCGCTCCCGCCGCAGCCGAATAACCCTCGTTAAAGACGAGATAGATGACGTGAAGCACCGCGCCCAGCCGCTCCGGCAATTCCTGCGGCGTCGGCACCTCGTACGGAATCGGTGTCTCGCGAATCTTTGCCTTGGCGCGCACAATGCGCTGCGCCAACGTACGCGGAGTGGTGAGGAAGGCTTTTGCTATCTCCTCGGTGGTCAGCCCGCACACCTCACGCAAGGTGAGCGCGACGCGCGCTTCCGGCGCTAGAGATGGATGACAGCAGGTAAAAATCAGGCGCAGCCGATCATCTTCAAGGCGATCATCCTCAAGGCAGTTTTCTTCATTGGCCCTTTCCGCCGAACTCGATTGCGCTTCGAGATAGCGCACGAGCTCGTCTTGAGACGCATCAAATCTTGCCCGTCGACGCAGAGTATCAATGGCTTTGAATCGGGCCGTCGAAATCAACCATGGTCGCGGGTTATCCGGTACGCCGGCCTGAGGCCACAGGCTCAGCGCGGCCGCAAAGGCTTCGTGCATCGCCTCCTCGGCAAGATCAAAATCACCGAGCAAGCGGATCAGAGTCGCCAGGATTCGTCCCGAATCCACGCGATAAAGGGAGTCGAGCAATTCGCGTATCGGCTCGATGGAACGCTCGGACATGACACGCTCGGACATGACAACGACCTTAGCAAACCAGCTGCCCCGAATCAATTTGGCAAACGGCGGATCGATGCCGGCAGATCGAGGAACAAATATTGCCCACAGGGCATCGTTGAATCGAACCAGAGTTTGGGACGAAGCTGAGGCGACACGTCCGGGTTCGATTGCGATTCTTCTGGCGCGATTTTTCGGGGGTGGTTTAATTGCGCTTACGAACCACTCCGTCAGGCTGCGATCATGTGCCGCTTTGCTAGAGCCTCAATTTCGGGCTCGGTCACCGCCGAGAGGTCTGCGCTTTCGGTAGCGATGACCCGTCGAGAAATGTCGGAATGACGGGTCTTCAAGTATTCTTTCAAGAAGTCGGCGGCGTTGCTTTTTCCAGTGGCGTGACCGATGAGGACGATCTCATTCGCCGGAGTGATATCTTTCACGATCTCCTCATAAAACGAATCCTCTTCGGGTACGCGCTCGCCACGGTAGTGAGCTTCCTTTCGATGAATTAAATGATGATGGAAATTGTAAGGATCGTAAGGTTGCACCCGGTGTTCGTCTGCCGGACGACTCCCGCCGAAATCCTGGTAAACATGGGCGGCGTGGTGGTCGATGACGACGACCATCCGGCTGGGGTGGGCCGGTTCTTCTACTGGCGAACCTGATTTATTCGCACCCGGTCCGGCTTCCTTCAAGAATTTACGCAGCCGGGAAACTTCCTCCACGCCAAGATCATGAGTATGCGGCTTCTTGAAAAAGACGCTTTGGCCGTTGACGACGAACACAAATTCATCGTTGCCGTGCGGTTGGACCTCACCCAGATGCTCGATCAGTTCGACAGCCTCGCTCCAGCTTAGGTTATGGGGTAGCTTGCCGTTGAGAAGATTCTGGTACAGCGATTCGAGGTGCCTGCTCATCTCAGCAGTATAGTACGCTCCGCTACTTGATGTCGGGGGCAGGCTCGGTTCAACGCTTCTGGTACGGGTGGAAGATGTAGTCCTTCGCCTTCACTGGCGTATGGCACGCGTATCCGCAGTCTGAGAGGCTTTTGGCATCGGCCATGAACTTGTCCGATGCGGCATCGTAGTTGAACACCGCGTATCCCCACCCGCCGCTTTTCGCAAATCTCTTGCTGTCCTTTTCCATGACGAAAGCCTCCTTAAAGACGTCGGGCACATCCACGACAAAAGGAGCTTCCGTGCTCTTCTTCGGCGTCCACTGGAGCTTCACGACCATGGAGCCATCCGGGAAAGGCTGGCCGTTAAGCGGAATGCCGGCCTTGAACGCCTTGATCATGGTCGGATTGCCAACGATCACCTTGAGCCTTTCGTCGGTGTGGGCAGAAGAGACGACGGACCAGTCCTCGTATCCCCGGAAGTCGGAGAAAGCGATTCCGCCCGGCGATTTCAGCGAGTACTTGTCTTTGTCTTGGCCTTGCGCGTAAAGGGCCGTGGCGACGAGGGTGGCAAGCGCTGCTACGGCTGTCGCAACGATGGTAAAGGCAGCGATAAGTTCCACAGCGGTGCGCGTTTCTATCTTCTGTTCTTGTTGTTCTTGCGCCACGGATTCCGGCATAAATTGAGGCATGGTGTGTTCTCCTTCACAAAGAAAGTTTTCTGAGCCCGATCAACGTGTGTCTCGAACGATTGCGATTAAGCCAGACGTGAGGGGGGTAAAACAATTGGACGAAGGTATCGACGATACCTTCGTATCTAGTGTGCGAGGGGAAGTTTCCTTCGCTTTGATCGATTTTCGGACTAGCTGGATGGAGAAAAGTCCTATGCCGTAGGCACGACACTGGAGGCGATACGAAAGTATGGGCAATACCATCGTCCAATTGCGCGGCCCAGTTTGTTCTGGCTGAATGGTGAAAGCTCAAATAGGGAGGAAAATTCCATGGCAACTATGAACGCACCTACCAAAGTCACACAGATGAACGCACCTGCCAAACCCGCACAGATTCGCGTGGCCCGGCGGTCGCCCGCCTATTGGCGGGTCACGATCGACAACCCGCCGATCAACGTGATGGGCCCGGAAATGGTCAAGCAGTTCCAGGAAGTCATCAATGCTCTCGGGGCCGACGAGCAGGTAAGGGTCGTGGTCTTCGATAGCGCGGTCGATGATTACTTTCTGAATCACTCGGATTTCATCGCCAAGCTTGAGGACCTGACCTCGATGCCGGAGGGTCCCACAGGCTTGCCGCCTTGGCCCGACTTTCTGGTGCGTCTGACCCGCTTGCCAGTCGCCTCCATCGCCCTCATCCGCGGGCGTGCGACCGGCAACGGTAGCGAGATCACGCTGGCCTGCGACATGAGTTTTGCCAGCCGCGAGAAGGCCGTCATCTCGCAATGGGAGGTGGGCGTGGGGATGGTCGCCGGCGGTGGTCCCATGGCCCGACTGCCACGACTCATTGGCCGAAACCGCGCCCTCGAGGTTCTCTTGAGCTCGGAAGACATTAGAGCAGACCAAGCCGAGGCCTACGGCTACATTAATCGCGCCCTGCCCGACGCCGAGCTAGACGCGTTTGTAGAGGCGCTCGCGACCCGGATCGCCAAGTTCGACAAATGGGCGATCGCTCAGACCAAGCGCCTCGTCAACACCAGCCTGCCGCCGGACGTCGAGCTCGGCGCCGGGTGGGATGCGTGCATCGCTTCGCTTGGCCGACCTGCCGCCCAGGAGGGGATCAAACAGCTGATGGCGCGCGGATTCCACAAGCCGGGGGATGTCGAAAATCGGCTCGGATACTACCTGGGCCAAATCGCGCGCTAGGCCGGCTCAGCCGAGATTCTCAACTCTGGAAGCTTTGGATTCACGAAGGAGACCGCGACATCCGTACAATCCAATACCTGCGAGGCGCAATGATGAAAATGACGAGCTTTCAAATGGACATTCGCCCGCTCTTCACGGAGCGAGACATTCAAGGTATGAGCAAGGCGTTCAACCTGGGAAGTTACGATGACGTCAAAAAGCACGCTGGCGCCATCTACGATCGCATTCGTGGAATCGGCGGCGCCGTAATGCCGCCTCCACCGCCGAAAGGAGAAGGTCCTTGGCAGCAATCCCGGATTGAACTATTCGCCAAGTGGATGGCGGACGGGTTCCAACCTTAGTCGGCCCCCTTCGCGCTCAACGGGTCGAACCGATGGACACATAATCTTGAGGCGCGATGCTTCGCTAACCACACCGCCATTTGCGGTTTGCAGCATGATTGTCGAGAACAGAGATTAACGCCAAAGACCCGTGAGGGTGCGAGGTCTCGCCTCGCACCATCGCGGCGGCAGCCTCCGCTTTCTCGAGATCTGTATCAATTGTTCCTCTCCGGGAGTTGATTAATTACCGCCGCGCCTGCCTTGCTGATGACCTCGTCCTGGGAATCCGTGCCTCCCGAACAACCGATTGCGCCGATAATATCGCCCTGATCGATCAGTGGAATACCGCCTCGAGACGCGATCATTCCATCAAACGCAAGCAGATAGTTGAGATGCATAAGCTGGACACCGTCCTCGAAGACCTTCGTCGGGCGCCGGAAGGTCACGGCCGCTCGCGCCTTGTGCTCCGCAATCTGAATTGAGGCGAGCATCGCGCCGTCCATTCGTTGGAAGGCAACTAAGTTACCGCCGGAATCGACTACTGCAACGTTCATCTTCCAATTCCGCTTCCTGGCCTCTGTCACGGCGGCTTGAATAGCCGCCTGGGCTCGGTATAGTGATATTGGGCGCCCGTAGGGCACATCGAACGGTATTTCGTCTGGGATGACATCAAGAGGATTCGACGTGAGCGGTGCTTCAATGGCGATTTCTGCTTTGTTGCTTGACATAATTTTCCTCCGAAAGGCTAGACAGTTATCTTCAAAGATGTTTCCGCGATGCAGATCGTGATTGAACCTGCAGCATGAGCCATCAAAGCAGAAGGATGGGCATTGAACAATTAGACGATGGTATCGGTTGCATCTTGGTGCGTCTGGAGGAAGCGTTTCGTCTGCTGGCGACCCTGTAACGGACGGCTAGCTAGTTGTTGGCTACCTGCGATTCATAGACAGAGCGGGTAGACAGACCTACCAGGCCTTCGTCGCTTTAGACGGGAAAGACCCGCTTTTCACCGATCCCCCCTGGGATAGGCCAGATGCAGTTGTCCTATACCGCACGGGACGCAACAATGTTATTTGCTTCGATGCATTCCACTCGAAAGAACTCCACGACCGTTTGTCGGCGAAGAACGGGCAGCTTGTAACTGTGGAATACGATACCTTCAACGACTTTGGAAAAGTGCGCGGATACAACGTGCATTCGGTTGACGGCATGATACTGGCAAACGGATACCACGTACTCCGTGAGGATTTCGCAGGCTCAGCCGGAGTCCGTCAAAAAGGGGAGGGTTCGGCTGATGGGGATGACTGTTGGTGAAATATCCCGAGTACGATCATTGAGGGGTTTTGAGCGCTATTGATTCCATGACAATGTCGGCTCCCCCGCTCGAGTAAAGTTGGTGGTGCTGATCCAACCAACCGGCTCGGGAGAAAGGAGCCGAACATGATCATTATAGGAGTAGATTTTCACCCCGAGTTTCAGCAAATGGCTTCGGTGGATAGTGATACCGGAGAGTTTCAGGAAAAACGATTAGCGCATCGCGAAGAGGCAGAGAAGTTCTACCGTGCTCTGACGGGTCAGAAGGTTCGTGTAGGGATGGAAGCCAGTGGGCACGGGCGCTGGTTTGAACGATTGCTCTCGGAGTTGCACTTCGAGCTGTGGATCGGAGATGCAGCGAAGATCCGAACGAAACGAGTGCGCAAGCAGAAGACGGATCGCCAGGATGCGCAGTTGATTCTGCAGTTGATGCTGGAAGATCGCTTCCCGAAGATCTGGGTACCGAGTGGGGAGAACCGGGATCTGCGGCAGTTGCTGTGGCACCGGCATCGTATGGTGCAGGCACGCACGCGGATCATGAACCAACTGCAAGCCGTGGCGCTCAACGAAGGACTGCGCTGTAAGAAAAGGTTGTGGCGCAAACACGGACGGGAGCAACTGGAGTCATTCCGCCTGGCGCCGTGGGCCAGCCGGCGACGGCGCGATCTGCTGGAGTTGCTGGATCGTCTGAGCCCGATGATCGCGGAACTAAGTCAGGCGATCGAGCAAGAGGCCGAGAAGTTCCCCGAGGCACGACGTTTGATGACCCATCCCGGAGTGGGTGCGCTGACCGCATTAGCTTTCGTGCTGATCATCGGGAAGGCGGATCGGTTTGAGTGTGGCAAGCAAATCGCGAGCTATCTCGGACTGGTACCCTTGGAAGATTCCAGTGGGAACCGGCGACGGCTGGGGCACATCACGAAACAAGGGAGTTCGATGTTGCGCTTCTTGTTGGTGGAAGCGGCCCAAGTGACGGCACGTAGCATTCCGGAATGGCGCAGCAAATATTTCCACTTGATGATGCGCCGGGGGCGGAAGATCGCCAAGGTCGCGATGGCGCGGCGCTTGGCGATTCGTTTGTACTGGATGTGGCGCAAGGGATGGGATTACGAGCAAGTGAAAAAGTTCGGTTCGCACCCGGGCCAGCTCGGAACAGGCCGTGGTGTTCAGTAGAACATCGAGCTATTGATTGGGCAGCCCGCTCCTCTTCACCGAGGAGTTCGAAGTAGTAATCATGATCAAGGTTGTGACCGAAGAGATGCATGGGTCGGACCGAATGTCCTGACCTGAATGGATTACGAGCGAGCCTACGGTTGGAAAAAGCAAAACCTTCAACGAGAGCGAAATGGCGCTCTTCTCGGAGTGCATGCAGTTGTGTGCTCAAAAAGTGCTTGACACCGCCGACATTGTCAGAGAGGCCTGTTTCGTAATCTGACTTGGAATCAGCCAAGACTTGGCGTAAAGTCCAGTCGTGAAAAGTGCGATTGTCTCAACCCACCTTGTTCCGCGAGTTCGATCACTGCTGCACGGAAGTCACCGCTATGAGGCGCTCCTATAACCGCGATGAGTAAGAGCGAGTGTGCCAGCAGCATTTCGCCACAGTGATATTGCAAACAGAATTGAACCCACGGCCAATGCAGCCCCAAATTCCCCGGCGAACCACGCTGCTCTCCCTGTTTCGACCGTCATCGAATCGAACAACCATTGGATGACGGCGTTGGGCAAGCATGAAGCAAGGCCGCAGGCCACACGGAGCCGCTCTTTAGGCGTAGCCATGCCGCCATGGCACCGTGGCGAGAATCATGGTCGTGAAGCATAGGAGAGCCACCCACTTTGGCGCCGCGCTGTTGTACGTGCCGAAGACGATTAGAGGGTAGTGCCACAGTGCCCAGATGACACCACTGACCAAAGCTACGCCCGTAAAGTTGAGGCGTTGCGCTAAAACTGGCACAAGAAATCCCCGCCAACCAATCTCTTCACCGGTTGCGGAAACAGCGCTTTGCAGAACGCCGAACGTCAGGATGAGTATGGCGTTCAGCTCACCGGCGCCTGCTCCAATTTGCAGCGATTTCTGACTCGCATGCGCGAAACCTGCGAAGTCGGCAGGAGAGAGACCGGTGACCCAGACCAAGAAATACGCGGTCGTGGCGTATGCCACGGGCAGCAGGTATCCCCAAGCCATTGCTCGTCCTCCAGGCCAGTGGAAACCCAAAAAGCTGAGGGGATGCGGTAGATCGCACAGCACGCAAAAGCTGCGAGGGCGGGCGCCCACATCTGGGTATGAATGACGAACCCTATACCAATGTCGAGATGATGCGTGTGCAGTAGCAGCAACGTCCACGGCACGGTGAAAAGGATGGTAAGGGCAATATAGAGAAGAACGAGAACCGACGGTTTAACTTTACTGGGCAGATGTGGAAGGATTGCGGGAGTCTGCCCCATCATGGCTAATTTCGATACAGTCTCGGTGCTTCGCTTCACTTCGCTCACTCTCGAATCGTATGGCGAAACTTCGCTCCCGTTACACTACCAATCGTGACCTCCATCGTGCCAACACGCCCGCTCTGGAATCCTATTTGTTGGCGTTATATCGCGTTACACTCACTGATTCGCTTCGCCCAATTCTCAAAACGTGTAATTGATTCCATGACAATGTCGGCTCCTTTCTCCCGAGAGCCTGTTGGTTGGATTCGGCACCACCGACTTTACTCGAGCGTTGGAGCGGTTTTTCCATTCTGGATTATGGTCGATGGAGATCCACCAGCACCACCTCCGAATGCTCCTGCACTCGTTCGAGGACAACTTCAGGGCCGTTTGCGGAAATGTCGAAGTCGCGAATATCAAAGTCCGCAGGGAGGTAAGTCAACTGCCGTTCCGCGCCCGTCCCCATATCCATTGACCAGAGATCCTTATGTCGAATATCTCCTCGCAGGAACACGAGTTCTCGTCCTCCGTGCAGGAATGCCAAGTGGCGTGCCCCTCGAGTCAATGTTAAGGCAGGCAGGGGATACAGCGCGCCGTCAGCAGTGGCGGCTTTAACCGCAAATGCAGTACCGATGTCAGCTCCCGAATACACAACGAAGCGGCCGTCGGGCACCCATGCGGGATCGACCGAGTACTCCTGCACAAATGCAGTCGGCGGCCGGCCGTCGACCGGCACACGGAAGAGGTGTGGGACGCCGCGATCTTCTGCAGCAGAGGTTATCGACTGGCCGTCGGGTGTCCATGCGGGATCGCCCTGCAGGTTAAGCGAATTGGGCACCATCCGCGCGTTCGTGCCGTCACCCTTCATTACGTACAAGAATGTTTGTCCGTGTTGGCGGACCGAGAATGCGATGTGATTTCCATCCGGAGCGATTGCGGGGCCGCCAAATACTTGCGCTCCCTGGCCACTCCATAACTCCGTGGCGACCCCGTCCGCGAGCTTCCAGATGCTCTCGCTTGTACTCGTCGCAGAAACATACAGAAAGAAATTTGGACCGAGTCGTGGAGAGGAACCTCTGCCAGTCGTCAGCGAGATTCGAGCGGGGGCCAACGCTTGAGCGGATGAATCGGCGATCCGCGACCGCCACAGTGTATTCATCGGACTTGCGAGCGTGACCACCAGACGGCGACCGTCAGCGCTCGCCGCCAGGGACTTGTACCGCTCAAGGCCAGAACTTAACCGGTGAGGAATGCGGCGTTCGACATCCATGCTATAAATCCACGCCCCCGTGCCTTCCGGATCGCCCACCAAGTACATCAAAGTGTGTCGGTCAAGGAAAACAGGATGACTCACTTGCCCAGAATGGGACGTGATCCGTTCCGGATTTCCGCCGGATGGAGGGATTCGCCAAATGTCCAATTTGTCGGGGAGAGCACCCTGGACGAAGTAGATAAACCGATCGTCGGGCGACCACGACGGAAAGTGGGCGTGGATCCCGGTCGGTGCGGTGAAGATGGGCCGCGCCTTGGCTTGCCGGCCGCCATCCACCACGAACAACGGATCTCCGGGTCCGGTGGTGTGGTATGCGAGTCGCGAGCCGTCGTGTGACCAGTCGAATTCTGCCGCGCCTTCAAGGTACGGCATTGGCTGTCCTCCGAGCGTCGGAACCGCCCAAATGCTGATGTCACCTTCGCCCGAAGCGTCTTTCTTGCGAACCCAAAATGTAACCTGAGAGCCATCTGGCGAGAACCCGAGAGTGCGGACCGATGGATTGACCAGTTCGGCCTGGCTCCCGTGGGTCAAGTTGTGGAACCGCCCCGAACCCACCTGTGTGACCCAAACGTCCATCTGCCCGTCCCGATCCGAGAGAAATGCCACAAACTGTCCGTCGCGTGATACCGCAGCGGCCTGCTCCACGCCCTCAAACTCCGTGACCGTCTGGAATCGCGCCGCCGCGATCGGGTCTCGCCAAAAATACTCCGTCCTCTTAAGCCACAGGCCTGCGCCTACCGCCAGTATCGCAGCTACCGCGAGCAGCACCCACAGGCGGATAGAAAGAAGCCTCTTTTGAGTAGATAAAACCGCTAGCTCGGAAGGTACCTGAGCTGGCGTTGGCGGCTGTACTTGCGGATTCGAATTCCCATTGTTGTAGGTCACCGCGGCGGCAAAGCGGTAGCCCTTCCCGACTACGGTTTCTACGAATCGAGGCTTCTCAGGGTCATCCCGCAGCGCCACGCGGATTTTGCGGACGGCAGTGTTGATGCTGTGATCGACATCGAGGAAAACGTCTTTGCCCCAAAGGCAGCCGGCAATCTCTTCGCGCGAGACTAAATCGCCACGGCGTTGCACCAACAAGATCAGCAACTCCATGGGGAGCTTTTCCAGGCGCAGCAGACGTGTACCTCGTTGCAGCCGGTAGCGCGACTGATCGAGGGTGAAATCTCCGAAATGGAATTCTTGGGGCGTAAATCCTCGGGATATTTCCTGCCTTGCGTCGCACGAATTATGCCCCAATAATCCGACAAGAAGCAACCGCACCAGCAACTTAGGGGGTTATCTAATCTTTATCTCTTCTTCATAGCACCTGCATTGCTTCGCGGACAGTCTTTGAGCGATAAGCGCGCGAGGAATTACTCAGACTTGGAGGTCTGTCATGAAGAGCAAGCATTTGCTGTGTGCGGCACAGATTGGGCTTCTCGTGCTAATGGTAAGCGTCGGCACGCTGGCCCAAAATCGGGCGACCGAAAGACTTAATTTCAATGGGGTAATCAATGCCTATTCGCCCCAAACCACCACCACAGGTCCCTATGAGGTTCGAGGTCCATGGAACTTACATTTAAAGGGAAACTCGGGCAAGGCGGATTTTACCGCGGCGCTGAACATGGTGCTGTCTGACGGTTGGGTCTTAACGTTAGGAGATGGGAATTTCGATCCGAATGGCAGGGGCGCCCATACTCACCACATAACCATGCTCAATGCCGAGGTCACGCCGATTACAGGCGGATTTAAGATAAACGGTACGGCCAGGGTTACCCTCAACGGAAGCCCCGCGCCGATTTCACCTACACCCTTGGAGGTGGACATTACAGGTGGAACGAACGTCGAATTTTCGAATGTCGCATTGATTTTTGGGGCGCCGGGTTCCACCCATTTTGGAACCGAGCCTCTCCCCGGCGTAATTCAGCGCCCCCAAGAACAACGGTAGTTGTAGCGGGCGGGTGGCGGCTATGCCCGATTCGGGTTCAGTGTAATTAGCCCACTGGACCCGCTGACTCGACGTATAGGAAAGTCAACAATCCATTTCAACATGTGGGAGGCGGATTAGCGGGGACTTCGTCTCAGTCATTGTCGGAGCGCGTCATGCCAGATTGACAGGCAATTGCATGTGGACAGAGGAGAAGTTGGGCTAGCCCAACTCCAAGGTGGTCTCGGGGGCAAGTCATGCAAGAGATGCCGATTCTGTCTAAAGATTGACCAGAGAACATCCGGCATCGTAAAGACGATGCCAACATAAGGAATTGCGGAGAGATCGCACCACTGCTCCCGTTGCCATTGAATCGTGGATCGATGCCCACAACTCGGACAAGGTCTCACCTTGCACCTGTGGGGAACTTGTATCTCTTCATTTTCTGAGGCAAAGACTTCTGCTCCCAAGGCTAAGGTCCCGCATTTCGTCACTTTATCGAAGTTCTGGCGGACTGCCGGCTGAGTCTCGGGACGATCCCAGGCGTTTCGTGTGGAGATCAAGATTTGTCTTAGCGGCTGTTTGTAGCGCATGTCAGCGGTAGTTCCTCCTGTCCTTCGAGAGTTCGAAACAATTCGTCAGTAACGAGGATGGCCTTCCCGGGAATATTTATTGAAACCACCCGTACGGCGTACAGTTTGCCAGACTGGATAGCGGACATTAGCTTGATCAAATCAGTGAAGCTGTGGGCAGGACACAAGCTCTTCGGGTGGCGTGAAAGCAGATGCCGTATGGTTTTCCCGATACCCTTTTTGCTCTGGTTCAATCATAACTTATCCCGCTGCAGTTCAGGAGACAGCTTGCTCCACAACCATGCTCGATGAATGGACACTTCTTTCTCCCGTATCTGATTTGTCTACCACTTACAAATCGGCCAAGTTGAATCGTTCTGACCCGTTTTGAACATGGAATTACTGCAGTTTTACTGCAGGTCCGATCCTACGGCTGCTCATCACCCATGTTTAGAGAATTGGTCTTGACAGCCTGGGAGTGACGTTTTACAATTTCCCACCGAGAGCGAGCGCTCGTTTTGGTAGAACGAGCAAATGCCATATGCCAAAGCTTTTGGACGACACCGTCGCCAAGAACCGGCTCAAGATCGAAATTGCCGCGCAAAAGCTCTTCACCCGGCAAGGATTTCACGGCACGACCGTCCGCGAAATCGCCCAAAAGGCAGGCGTGTCCATGGGCAAGCTCTACCTTTACTACCCCACCAAGGAAGATATTTTCATCGGTCTGGTCCAGCGCATGGAGCAGAAAATGGAAGGCCTCCGGCAAAGAGAGCTTCTTCCCTTGATGCAATCTCCCGATCCGGAATCGCTGAAGAAACTGGGGATGGCCGTCGGGCGAATCGTTTCAGAGAATCTGGACTACTGGCGACTCATGTATGTCGACGTAGTTGAATTTCGTCACAAGCACTTCATTCATAGTTATCGAGAGATTGCCGGAGGTCTGCGCACCTATTCAGCGGCGTTATTTCAAAGAGCACCGATTCCCTTTCCCCGCGATGTAAACCCCGGGCTTGCGTACGTCAATTTGTATTTGCAGTTTGTTACGTATTTTCTGGTGGAAGAACTCTTCGGTGCCAAGCGTCATTTGGGCGTGAGTGACGAAGAGGCGATTGATCAATTTGTCCGTCTGTACACGCGCAACTACAAGGGCCGAAATTCGAAGCGGTAGTTGCGACACAAGTTTGCGATACAAGGAGGAAGTATGCGAACACGAACACTCATAACGCTGCTGGCCGTGGCCGTTCTCTGTTTCATGACGCCGATGATGCAGGCGCAGACGGCCACCACCGGGCAAATCACAGGCGTGGTGACGGATCCCAGCGGAGCCGTCGTCATAGGCGCAAAGGTTGCCTTGACCAGCGACGCCGGTGTGCGCCGCGAGACTCAGAGCGGGAGCAATGGCCGTTACGCATTTCCTCTGCTCGACCCGGGAGCCTATCGGCTTGAAGTGAGCAGCAGCGGATTCGCACCCTCCAATCTGCAAGGCATCGCTGTCCAGATCACCGAAAGCACGGTCATCGATATTGCTCTCAAGGTGGGAGGCACAGCGACCACGGTTTCGGTCACGGGCGAAGCGCCGCTGGTGCAGACGGAAACCTCGACCCGCGGCACGGTCATCGGTGAGACCCAGGTGCGCAGTCTACCGCTGCCGACCCGCAACTTCCAGCAATTGCTTGCCCTGACTGCGGGAACCTCGGGTCCGATCGAAAACTCCTCCGAGTTGGGACGCGGCGATGTTCCGCTGTACGTCAACGGGCAGCGTGCGCTTTCCAACAGCATAGTCATTAATGGCGTCGACGCGAACTCCATCGGCACGGGATCGATGCCCAATCTCGCCGTCCCATCGATCGATTCGTTGCAGGAATTCATTGTGCAGACCAGCCTGTACGATGCTTCGGTGGGCCGCAACGCCGGTGGCGTCGTGGCTGCGGTGACCAAGTCCGGCAGCGACAGATACCATGGCGATCTCTACGAATTTTTTCGGAATACCGATCTGGACGCCAACAATTACTTCCTGAATCGAGAAGGCACGCCGCGGCCCACCTATGATCGCAATCAGTTTGGCGGCGTGCTGGGCGGCCCGATCGTGAAGGAACGTGCCTGGTTTTTTATCTCCTATCAGGGCACGCGCGAAACCAATGGCACCTCGCTGACCAATTCGCTCTCCACGATGTTTCTGCCGGCCTACCTCGGATCGCAGCGCGATCCCGCATCTCTAGCTGCTCTTTCGGCATGTTATGGCTTGGGTGGATATGTCGATCCCGTGGCCCTGGCTGCGCTGCAAGCGAAGCTTCCCAACGGGCAGTACATGATTCCCTCGATCCCCGGCGTCACAACCGGCGCGGGTTGCGCGCCGGGGAAGCCGGCCAACCCGGTGCTGCAGACAATTCCCTCCAACTCCACTTACAAGGAAGATCAGTTCAATACGAATCTGGATGTCAAACTCAGTGATGCAAACCGCTTCTTCGGCAAGTTCTTCTATGCCACCAACCGTACCAATCAGGCGCTCTACGATCAGTTCGGCGACGGCAACACCCTGCAGGCCCCGGGCTGGCCGACCGAGGAAGACGTTACTCAGCGAGTGCTTTCGCTGGGCGTGACCTCAGTAATCTCAAGTCATTTGCTGAACGAGGTTAAGTTCGGATGGAGTACGATTTACGGTCCCGGCAAACCATCGCAACCCATCAGCTCGTCGCAGTTAGGAATTGCGTCGCCATTGAGTAACTTGTTCCCCGGAATGCCGACACTATCCTTCACCAACATGTTTACTCTGGGACCATCTCCGCTGGCCATCAACTACTCGCAGACCAACACCTACAGTGGCAGCGATATGATGACGTGGACGAAGGGCGCGCACACCCTCAAATTCGGTGGCGAATATAAGCGGCAGGCGCTGGACGCTCCCTATTTCGACGTGTTCCCCAACGGCGAAATCTTCTACCTGGGCTTTTCCGGTAACGTGTTTGAAGATTTTCTGTCCGGGCTTTCTGGCCTGTCCGTGATTGGTTCGGGCACCAACAGCATCCACAACCGCGCCAATGATCTTTCGGCCTTTCTTCAGGACGATTGGAAGGTCACCCGCCGGCTTACGCTGAACCTGGGACTGCGTTATGACTACTTCGGTCCCACCACCGAGACTGACGGGCATTTTGTCGGCTTCGAGCCCTCGAAGGCGGTCATCAGCCCTCTGCCGGTACCCGGGTTAGGCAGTGATTGCCCGGCTGTGTTGAGCACCTGCGGCTCGGTCGTCACCGGTGGATTTGTACAGGCCGGGAATGGAAATTTGCCGGGAATTCCGAAGGTCGGCAACGGCTTGGTGAATCCCAACTATAGGAACTTCAGTCCGAGGCTGGGCTTCGCCTATCAACCGATGGACTCCGGCAAGGTTGTCCTGCGCGGTGGTTACGGCATTTTTTATGACCGGCCCAACATGCGGCTGTTCAACAGCCAACTGTTCAACATGCCATACGAAATGCTGGCCACCGCCCTCACCACGCCAAACGAAAATCCGTTTGTGCAAGTTCCACAACCCGGCGCCTTCCCGCTGAATCTGAGCAACACCAGCATCTTCCCATTTGGCGGATACCCCGCTGTGCTGCCGGTGACCTTGCTCACCAAGACTGGTCCGCTGCCCACAGCTACTCCCGTTCCAGCCACCGGACTCTATCCCGACATTCAGGACTGGGGCATCCCCTACGTGCAAAGCTACAACTTCGGAGTGCAAACCAGCTTGGCCAACAACTGGCTGCTGGACGTAGCTTACGTTGGTTCGCAAGGACGCAAGTATCCACGATTGTTCTCGTTCAACCAAGCGGCGACTCCCGCGTTCGGTGGGCTGTACACGGCAGGAAGTCTGGGCGGACCTTTCTTTCCTGGCTTCGCGAACCTGACGGCCCCCGGATTGGGCAGCTTCCTGATGGAGAGTAACGCGAATTCCAATTACAACTCTCTGCAGGCAACCGTGAACAAGCGCCTTTCGAGGGGCTTGCAAATGCTGCTCAGCTACACTTACTCACACTCGATTGACGATTACTCCGGCAGCGACGTAAGCGACATTACACTGATCCCGGGCAACATGGTCAACGAAAGCAAGAACTATGCCAGCTCAGATTTCGACCGCCGGCAGCGCTTCGTGGCGAGTTACTTGTATAACCTTCCGGACGTTTATCGCGGTGGCTCGGCTTTCGCCAAGAAAGCGCTGAACTCGTGGAGCTTGTCAGGAATCGTGACTCTGCAGTCCGGCGTGCCGTTCTCCATTTATGGTCAGGATTCTGCGTTTCAGGCAACCACAGCTGACCTGGCTCCGGGCCGAACCTTGGCATCCGCGATCAAGAGCGGCAATGTGGCGAATCGCTTGAATGCCTATTTCGATCCGACTGCTTTTGTGCCACCTACGGCGTTCGGGGATTTCGGACAGTTGGGAAGAAACATCGTTGGCGGGCCAAAACAGATCGACACCGATCTCTCCATCATGAAGGCCTTTCCAATCACGGAAGGCCAAAGCGTGGAGTTCCGAGCTGAGTTCTTCAATCTGTTCAATAATGTTAATTTTGACAACCCCATCAACATAGCTTCGTCGGGCAACTTTGGGCAGATTGTGGATACCACGACTGGACCCAGAGTGATTCAGTTTGCCCTGAAGTACACATTCTAGGCGAATTATGAAAGATACAGGTCTGCGGGGAAAGGTCGTCGTCGTGACCGGCGCGGCGGCGGGCATCGGTCGCGCCACGGCCAACCGGTTTGCCAGCGAAGGCTGCCGGGTGGCGGCGTGGGATGTCAACGATGCCGGGCGCGAAGAGTTGCTGCACGAACTATCCTCGTTCGGAGGAGAGGCGCTGTTCCGCAAGGTCAGCGTCTGCAATCCGACTGACGTCGAGTCCGCGGTCGAAGAAGTGGTTGCGCGGTGGGGCACGGTGGATGTGCTCGTCAATAACGCCGGTATTACGCGCGACTCCCAGTTCGTGAAGTGGAAGGACGGCGCCGTTGCGGGAATGATGACCGATGACGCATTCGATTCAGTCATCTCAGTCAACCTCAAAGGTGTCTTCCTGTGCTCGCGCGCGGTTGTGCCCCATATGATCCGCAAAGGCTCCGGCGTAATCCTCAACGCCTCTTCTGTCGTGGGTCTATATGGAAATTTCGGCCAGACAAATTACGCTGCCTCGAAGGCTGGAGTCATCGCATTTGCCCGGACGTGGTCGCGTGAACTGGCGAAATACAACATCCGGGTGAACGCCGTCGCTCCTGGGTTTATCGCCACCGAAATGGTGCAGAAGATGCCGGAGAAGGTCGTCCAGAACATGCTTTCGCACACGCCCCTCGGCCGCATGGGAAAGCCTGAGGATGTCGCGGAGGCCTACGTTTGGCTGGCCTCGGATGCGGCATCGTTCATTACTGGTACCGTGCTCTCGGTCGATGGCGGATTGGTACTGGGAACCTGACCTGCTGTAATTGAAGGGGACTATTTCATGACGCGTTACGCAACCATCGCGGCCACCGGGCGATATGTACCGGAGATCGAAGTGACCAATGATATGCTGCGCGAGCGGTTTAAACAGACCGTCCCGGATTTCGTGGACAAGATGGAGGCCAGCAGCGGCATAAAGAGGCGCTGGCATGCGCCTGAGAACTGGGCTACCAGCGATGTCGCTCTGCCCGCAGCCAAGCTGGCATTGGAGCGTGCCGGCAGGAAACCCGAAGAGGTCGATCTGATCATCCTCGGCACCGATTCGCCAGACTACATCACACCCGCCACCTCGGTCGTGCTGCAGTATAAGCTGGGTGCGAAGAACGCCGGGACGTTTGATGTCGGTTGTGCGTGCGCTTCGTTTCCCACCGGGCTTTCCGCGGCTGCGGGAATTATCGCCGCCAATCCGGGGATCAAAACGGTGCTCGTCGTCGGCGTTTATCTTATGCACAAACTCACCTCGCCAGCTGATCCCATGACCTTCTTCTATGGTGACGGTGCGGGCGCGGCGGTGCTCGAACCCGCGTCCGCACCGGGTTTTGTCACGTCGACCTTTCGCGCCGATGGCTCCTATCACGATTATTGGGGAATCTATTCCGGAGGAACCTTCGAACCAGCCAGCGAAGAATCGGTTAAAGAAGGACGCACCCGTTGCACAATCAAGCAGCGTTATCCCCCGGAGTTGAACGAGGAGACCTGGCCGGTCATCGTGCAAAAACTGGCAAAGGATGGAGGATTCGATTTGCGCGACGTCGATTGCTTCATCTTTACACAGGTGCGGAAACCCACGATTCAACGCGTGATGGAGCGTCTAGGTGTTCCCGCTGAACGCGCGCATACGATCATGGAAGAATACGGCTACACTGGCTCCGCCTGCGTCGGCATGGCGCTTGACCACGCTGTCGAACAGGGCAAGGTGAAGTCCGGCAATCTGGTCCTAATGGTCGGCTCCGGGGTCGGCTACAACCAGGCGGGCTGCGCGTTTCGCATGCCGTAGTTGGATCTCGAACTTGACTCGCAACTAAACCCAGCCGAGAGAGCGAAATGGGACTGGCAATCAAAATTGTTCTGCTGCTGCTTTCCGCTGCGGTCACTGCTCTGATTGTCTTCATTCTCCTTTTCTTTCTTCGACCCATCGCTGCGACCGTCTGGTTTCGGCGGAGCGCGCTTCGCCGAGCCGGTTTTCAAAAAACGAAACGTAAGACCAGTGTGGGAGAACAGATTGTGTGGCACGGCGGCACTGGGCCCTTGCTGGTGCTGCTGCATGGCGCAGGCGATCAAGCCGGAACATGGCACAAAGTGGCGCCCGAGTTGAAGCGCCACTTTCAACTGATGATCCCCGACCTTGCAGGCCACGGCGAAAGCGATCCGCCTGCGGGTCCACTGAGCCTAGGAACGCTGCTGACCGCGCTGGAGCAGGTGCTTGATGCAATTCCATGGCGCGACGCACCGCTCGCTCTCGCAGGTAATTCGCTCGGGGCCTGGATGGCATTGCTCTATGCGCAGAAACATCCGGAGCGAGTGACGCGCCTCGTTCTGATCGATGGCGCGCCCATCAAGAACGCATTGGAGCTTGGCCTCATGCCGAAGGACCGCGAAGAGGCTCGGCGCGCGTTCGACGCCGTGTTGGATCCTTCCAGTCCGCGTCCGCCGAATTTCGTTCTCGATGATCTGGTACGCCTCTCGATTTCTGGTCCGATTTCCCGGCTGCTGGCTGCCGGCGTAGAGGATATGTCGAAATACCTTCTCGAAGACAAACTGGCAAGTTTCCCATTGCCGGTCGATCTCGTCTGGGGTGCATCCGATCGCCTCGTGTCGCTGGACTATGCGAAGAAGCTGCAATCGCAGCTTCCGCATTGCACACTTACAGTCATTGAGCGTTGTGGGCACGCGCCCCAGCTTGAACGTCCTCGCGAGGTGACGCAAGTTTTGTTGCAAATTCTCGCGGCCGATTCGTCGCGTGTGTTCGCTGCCGCACCATCTGTTTCCAGACTGTCCGGGGAGAACCCTTGATCACCGGCGATATTCTCGGGGAGCGCGCCCGTCTTAGCCCCAACGCGATCGCATTGATCCACCTCCCTACGCGCCGGCAGTTCTCTTATGCGGAACTAGATCGACGCGCCTTGCAGTGTGCGCGGATCTGGACAGACCTCTGCACCCTGCGTCCTGGGGATCGCGTCTGCATTCTTTGCGAGAACCGGGTTGAATATGTCGACGCCTTTTTCGCCGCGGGTAAATCCGGCATCATCCTCGTCCCCCTCGGAACCCGCAGCACAGCTCATGAACTGCAGCAAATCCTCGCGGACTGTGGACCGCGCTGCCTCCTGTACTCGGAACGGTACGAGAAGCTCGCGAAAGAGCTGCAACAACTCGTAGCCTTCGAGCACTTAATAAGTTTGGACGCGCAGGATGATGCCGCAGAGGCATTGAGCTATGCCAAAGCTATCGATCGGGTTCGTCCAGATCCGCTCTCAACCCAGCTCCAGCCCGAGGATATTTTCTGCTTGCTCTATACCAGCGGCACCACCGGTCGACCGAAGGGCGTAGTGATTCCACACCGGCAAATCGCGTGGAATGCTTACAACACGGTTCTCTCCTGGCAACTCCGGCAGACGGACCGGGTCCAAGTTTACACTCCCATGTATCACGCCGGTGGCCTCACCGTATTCCTGACGCCGCTGTTCGCCATCGGAGGCAGCATCGTCTTGCACGACGGCTTCGACGCCGCCGAAATCTTGCAGGCTTTCCGAGATTATGAGTGCACCATCCTTTTCGGTGTACCCACGATCTTCAAAATGCTCTACGATTCGCCGGAATTCGCCGGGCTCGATTTCAGCCGTCTGCGTTGGTGCGCCAGCGGAGGCGCCCCGCTCCCGTTACAACTCTTGCGTGCCTACCAGGAGCGCGGATTGATTCTTCGCCAGGGCTACGGACTGACCGAAGTGGGAGTGAACTGCTTTGCCATGAGCGACGTGGACTCGCTGCGCAAGCCTGGTTCTATCGGTAAACCAATGATGTTTACCGGGGCCAGGCTGGTCGATCCCGAGGGCAATCAGGTGGCCACGGATGAGGTTGGTGAACTTTGCCTCCGAGGGCCACACGTTTGCCGCGGCTACTGGAACAATCCCGCCGCCACTGCAAAAGTGCTCGACGCCGAGGGATGGTTTCATACAGGCGACCTTGCGCGACGCGACGAAGATGGATTCTTCTACATCGCAGGCCGCTCCAAAGACATGATTATCAGCGGTGGGGTCAACATCTATCCGGCAGAGATCGAGAAGGAATTACTCAATCATCCGGCCGTTACGGAGGCCTCCGTCATTGCGGCGGCCGACGAGAAATGGGGTGAAGTTCCAGTCGCCTTCGTTGCGGTGAAATCCGGCGCGCGCACCAGCGAGGTCGAACTTATCGAGTTTCTTCGTCCCCGAATCAGTAAGATCAAACTACCGCGAGTCATCGTCTTGCTAGAAGCGTTGCCGCGCAACGCGTACGGGAAAGTTCTGAAGCTCGAACTCGAAGAGAGACTAAGGAGCCTCAACTCCGACATCCCCAGCGAAGGCAATGCCGTTGTGCCAGAACGGAACGCATAAGAGATGTCGATAAATCTCCATTCTGATTCGGCGTCACTTGGTGACGAAGGCCGGCACCCACATCAGCGCGGTTCGGAACGTACGCTGCCCAGGCTAGCATTTTGAAGGCACTGCCGAGGATGGAGTTCTAAACCTCGTTAATCGTTGTCCGCCTTTTCATCCGCCCCGAAGTGGTCCATCGCCGCTGCCGTAAGTCGTTAACAGGCGATTACACGTTTTGAGAATTGCCGGAGATGTCGGTGAGTGTAATCGCGATTTTTCACCAATTGACACGATTCGCTCCCCGCGTGGCGGCCGGATAACTTCTGGGTTGCCGACAATTCACCCGAAACCGTGCAACCTACGTGTCGGAAGCGCTCGTGCTGGCTGTCCAAGGAGAGCGACGCGTGCTACGGACCGAAGCCGCGGTTCACGTCCCAGAGCGGATAATGCGGCAGAGTGCCAACCGGATCGCGCACGAATGCTTCCGTCTGAATTACCAAATCCCGCCTGCGTTGGCGTGCCGCAGGTCCAATGTCGAGGCGGCCTAGGGCCGGTGTCTGGGCACCGGCGCGGGTCGTTCCGGGAGGTGGTGTCAGGCCGTCAGACAGTTCGCCTCTTTTCAGCAGAGTCGTCAGCGATTCCCGAATTTCTTTCGTTGCGGTGCGAAAGCGCTTCTTCCACTTTTCCTCAATATCGCGCGTGCGACTGTAATACTCTTGCTGCGCCTTGATGCCCGCTTCGGACAAGCGCACGAACTTGCCGCGGCCGCGCGCAGGGTCTCTTTCAACCATGATGTAGGGCTTGTGCTGCCAGCCAATGCCTGCGGTCTCTTCCGAACAGCCGGTTCGTTTGGGAATCTCCGTTTCAGGGATCGGCTCGTCACTGAGAACGCGGATCGCGTTTGCGCATAGCGAAATCGGCGTTTGGGACTCACGTTCGAAATCGAGCGCGAAGGCGAGCAGAACTCGGGAAAGCAGCACCGGCAGCGGCAGGCCGTCTTCCGCAGCCGATTTCCGGGGCCCGAACTCCGGCAGCTTCAGAATCGCAACGGGCAAGCCCTGCGGCAAGTCGAGGTCGATCTGGTGCTCGATTGCTTCTAAGGAGCGGCGCAACCTCGTCGCGTCGCCGCCGAAGCGTTTCGACCAGCGGGCGTCGATTTCCGGGATCAGGTCGGACCAGATTCTGACGGCTGTTTCACCGCTGGCCGTGAGCCGAACCGGCCAATCGGCGCGGATGCCTCGGCCGCTACCGAAACCAGCGCGCTTTCCGGGCTGCAGCGCAACGACGCCCCATCGTTCGAGGCAACCAAGCCCGGCTGTGGCGCCAGCCTCGGCGGTGAGCGCGTGCGAAGCGAGCGTTCGAACCGAAACTGGTCCATCGGCCAAAAACTGCAGCACATTAAGCCAAATGACCAGCGAGAGGCGCGCGCTACGGCTCTGCGTTTGCAGCATGCGGCGCTCGAATTCGCAATCGAGTTCCACACTATAGGCGACCAGAATTTGCGAGAGAAGGGCCGAAAGCGGCTTGTGCGGCGCCGACATCATCCCAATAGTCTATCGCGGGCCGGACCTGCGAATCGCGAGGAAATGGCTCAAGCGCAAAGTGATTTTGGACCGGAGAACAACGTCAAGCAGTGGATTTTCGCGGCGTTCTGCGATTGTCCGCCCGTGAATGAGTGAAATGGGGATTTTGCGCCAACTACGTATGTTGTTTCCAATTTCCCAATTTCCGAGTTGCCGAATCTATGAACTGAATAGGAGAAATTTCGTCCCGAGCCCGGAAGCAAACATAGAACTGAGAGTCCCCCTTTGTTGGCTCCGGTCGGCGCTCCGGCGCAGATCGTCCCCTGTAATGTTTTCGGCCCGCTTGAGACTACCTGAATAGGGACGGTTGAGGGCACGAGGCACAGAGCTGAGCAACCCTCCAGCCGAGTGCATCCTCGATTCTTTAACTGCCGGACCGTCCCGCAGGA
The DNA here is from genome assembly GCA_963762385.1 of uncultured Acidobacteriota bacterium. GTDB lineage: Bacteria > Acidobacteriota > Terriglobia > Terriglobales > Acidobacteriaceae > JABDBE01. The sequence continues at coordinate 1,691,726 of CAVXKN010000006.1, forward strand.
GAAGGAATATGACACCTCAACTGAAGGCCGTTGAATATTCGCTCGGATCAACTGCACCTGTCAGCGTTTTCCAACCCGCATCCGGCATGAGATCGCTCTTCCTCGGGCCGCGCGGGCTGCGAGCGGGCTGGCGGATACTGATTTTCATTGGATTACTGCTGGTTCTGTTTGGCGGAACCGTTCTAGTCCGCAACGGTGGGCTGCAAGGCATTCGGGATACCCGGAAGCATCTGGGCTCGATCACGATGACCCCGCTCTTGATGGGCGTCTCAGAAGCCATCGCCTTTGCGATTCTGTGTCTCGCTACCTTAGTCATGGGGAGACTCGAGAATCGCAAATTCAGCGAATACGGTCTGCCCTTGGACAACGCCTCCTCAGTCTTTCCATGCCGTATCAACTGTTGCCCCTGCTTGACGAATTCAGGTCGTTGTTGCTGGGCGGGCGCTTGTGCAAACAGGAGAGCCAGAGAACCGAAAACGGCCAGCAAGGTCGAAGGAATTGCACCGATGGTTTTCATGAAAGCAATCGTACCGCCGCACTTTGAGCGATGACTTGTAAGGGCTAATAATGAGATGAGCGGCGATGAGAGCCATAGCGCCATTCAAGCTGGTATCCATGTTGCATGTGCGAGAGCAGGTCTTGTTCAGTCTCGGTGAGTTTCGGCAGAACACTAGCAGCTTTCTTCTTCGCCATGGTTTAGCTCGTCGGATTCGACAGCTTGCAAGTAACTGGGTCGTCCACTCCAGCATCACCTTCACACGCACGCAGCTTCGTTGAATCGAGTGCAGGAAAATAGTACGATGCGCGAGGAGAATCTTGTGGGTTGCCTCTTGCTCGTTGTCTTTCTAGCCTTTCCTCGAATCGCACTCGCACTGTTGTTCTTTTTCTCGAATTATTTAGAACGAGCGTACCATGGCCTGTTATTGCCCTTGCTTGGATTTCTGTTCTTACCCCTAACCACGTTAGTGTATGCGTGGATGGCGAATACACGACAGCCTATAGCTGGCATTAATTTGCTGATTCTGATCGTCGCCGTTGTGGTTGACCTTGGCGGCGTCGGTGGCGGCGAATATCATCGACGGAGACGGTGGCAGGAGTAGGTTGTCTAAAAAGACGCTGTCACGATCCATTATTGTTTTGCCAAATGCGGGAGAGGCAGCACCGAAACCAGTATAGATGCTTGCGATCCGAGTCTAGCTCTCCCTTTCCCCTAGTTGAAGTACTGGAGATTGAGGCTCCGGTCGGCAGCAAACCCCAAAATCCTGCCAAAGCCGCCGTACTACCCCCAAAAAACCGACTGCGCGGCGACTCCGCCGTTCCCTCGACGTCCGATCACACATCTTCGGAAGCAAATCTCAGCTCTGATGAATTAATCAGGCTAGGCAAGCGATCAGTACAGTCAGGGTGAGTAGCCAGCGCGGCGCTCGCTTCATGCCGATACTGTGCGCGGGCAAGTCAACTGCTGTAAACAGGCACATCTCTGACAATGTCGGCCGTGTCAAGCACTTTTGAGCGCACTACTGCATGCACTCAGAGAAGAGCGCCATTTCGCTCTCGTTGAAGGTTTTGCTTTTTCCAACCGTAGGCTCGCTCGGCAATGTGTTGCTGCTGCCCATTGTTGGTTTCATTATTAGGCTGAGGAGTTGATGCCGGCGCGTTGTCTCTCTACTCAAAACCCTTTCCCTATCTGGCTTTTCTGCATCCGACAGACCCGAAAATAGCTCGAAAATGGTCTAGTGTTGATGGCGAGTTGCCTGAGCTTCCCGACCTCGCTTGCGGTTCAGGACTGTTGGTGTAATTGCGTCAGTATCGCCAGCGACCTCAGAAAGAACGATCGTTCCCAAAAAGCTTATCGCAGCTTCGCGTACTCCACCTTGGCTTGCTTCAAGATGGGGATGTCGGGATCGGCGTCTTTCCAGATAGTGAGGAAATCTTTGTACGCGGCGAGCGCCCGGACGCGGGCGGCATCGGCGTCTGCGCCCTGCGAGGCTCCCGACTCCAGGGCGTTGGCGCGAGCCACTCCCAGATGAGCTAATGCGCCGGTCCAGCAGTTCCAGACGATACCGCCGTGGTCGAGAATCCTCTGAAACTCAAACTCGGCAGCACGGCCTTTTCCGGCTGCCAAGTATGCCTCTGCGCGCATATACACGGAGTAGAGGCAGGACATATTGATGACGGCCTCGATTTGCCCTAGCTCGATGTCCGAAGGAGCTTTCAGGATGTTCAGAGCGAGAGCCGAATTCTTTCTGTCCAGCGCCAGTTGCGCCTGACTCGAGGGCAGCCAAATCGTCTGCATCTGGGTGTCGACTGGGAAGCGTTTCTCTAGGTCTTGCGCTAAAGACTCGGCTCGTGCCGTATCGCCCGCTATTGCGAAGGCCAGGGCCGATTCCGCCGCGACAAATGGACTCGCGGGAGCCAACTTGAAAGCCTCTGCCGCTCCCCGCCTCGCTTCCGCACCATTGCCGAAAGCAGCTTCCCGCTGCGCCGCGATAGCCTGCCAAATGGCTCCCCTTTCCTTGCTATCCGCCCGGATGGCGGACTCCACTGCCCGCTGCGTCAGTTCCCTTGCCTGGCTTAGTTGACCGCCATACGCCGCAGTGTCGGAGGCCAGTGCAAGTCCGTTGTTCTCAAAGTCGGGCTGGCCGGCAAACCACTGTTGCTGTTCGGCCATCGCTGTGGAATCCTCCCCAAGAAACCCTAGCGCGTAGAGAGCATTGTGGAATATCGCATGATCTAGTTTTCGCGCCTGGGCCTGATGAATGATCTGCAGCGCCTCGTCGATCCGCTGCAGCGCCAGGGTGAAATTGGCGAGATTAAGGTACGGTCCTGGCTGATCGGGCACAAGGCGTATGGTCTGTTTAGTGGACTCGACGGCTTTCTCATATTGCCCCCGTGCGGAATACACCAAACTCACATTGCCATAGGCTACGTAATCCCGCGGGTAGTTAGAAATGTTCTCTTCGTAGGTTTGGGCGGCTTTATCCAGTTCTCCAGTCACACTCTCGTAGTAGTTGGAGGTGATAATCAGCCTTTCCCGTTCACCGGTATGTTCCCGCAACTGGAACGCTTTCGTGTAGTACTCCCTGGCCCGTCCTATCTGGGCGCGAGTGGCGTAATATTGGCCCATTTCAAGGTAGGCCATGGCAAAATTCGGGTCCAGCTCGATTGCCCGTTGAAAATATTGCAAGTCTGCGTCGCCCTGCTCGTGCGCGGTCTTGGTGCCAAGGCTGTAAGCTTTCAGGGCGTCAAGAGAAGAGGTGGTGGCCTCCGCCATTGGAAGATCAAATTTCTGCACGGTAGCCAGCGACTCTCCCAGTTCACTGCGCAGCTTGGACGCCGCTTTGCCGAGCGCGTCCAGCACTCTCTCCTTAGACGTCGCGGTCACCTGCTCCTCGGCCAGCGTGTCTCCGCTCTGGCAGTTCACCGCCTTCAACCCCAGCACATATTCACTGCCCAGACTGCCGATCGATCCAGCGATGTAAGCCTTGCTGCTCGTCCGCTGACAAAGCTCTCGGGTCACATCGGGCGTGAGTTTCGTACTTGTCGGGAGGGTCATCAATCGCAGAGTCTTCGCGACTCTGCCGTCGGAGAGCACGTTAAGGAAAGGCGATTGCCGTAAGGAAACATTGAGAGCCGTTTTCAGCGTATCGTCGAACACCGCATCACCCGTGCTGTTGGCAAAATCGGTAAGAACAATAGTGTCCGTGTCGGTCAGGCGTTTGTTCTGATCCCACCGATAGTAAAAGCCGCCTGCGACGAGTACCGCGATGAGCAGGACAGGAACCGCGATTTTCCAGACCTTTCTAACCGGAGCCGGAGGGGGTTCTAGCACGACCGCCGGTCCCGAGATCGCCGCGGGACCGCGTCCGCTCTCGGAGTCGCGCTTCACCCGTTGCAAATCCGTTCGCATGTCAGCTGCGTTCTGATAGCGGAGACTGCGATCTTTCTCCAGCGCCTTGTTGATGACTTCTTCAAGCCGGGCCGGAATTTCAGAATTCAACTCTCGTGGCGGGACGGGCACACGATGCAGAATGGCCTCATGAAGCGAAGCCACCGTGTCCCCGCTGAATGTTTGCTGTCCCGTCGCCATTTCATAGATCACCAGGCCAAAAGAGAACAGGTCGGTGCGTGCATCCAGCGTCTCGCCGCGTACCTGCTCCGGCGACATGTAGGGCACCGTGCCCATAGTCACACCGGTCAGCGAGAGCCGAATATCGAGGGCCATTGCGGTCGTGGAGTCCTGGGATTGGGCTTCATGGCATTGAAGGCCTTCGCGATCACCTGCATACGTCATCTTCGCCAAACCGAAGTCCAAAATCTTAGCTTCGCCCCGTTGCGTGATGAAGATATTCGCCGGCTTGATGTCACGATGGATAATGCCTTTTTCGTGCGCTGCGGCCAGGCCTTCCCCAATCTGAATCGACAGGTTCAACAATTCGTCAGTCGTAAATGGGGCTGCTCTCGCGGCAATCCGTTCCCGCAGGTTCTGGCCTTGCAACCATGACATGGCGATGAAGGGTCGGCCTTCGTGTTCGCCGAATTCGTGAATGGCGCAGATGTTGGGATGGTCAAGCGCGGAAGCGGCTCGCGCTTCGCGCTCGAAGCGTTCTAAGACTTTCGCGTCGCTGGCGATCTCCTCCGGCAGGAACTTCAAAGCTACGAAACGGCCCAGCTTCAGGTCCTCCGCTTTGTACACCACGCCCATACCCCCGCCGCCCAGCACTTCCAGCACGCGATAGTGGGAGACCTTCTTCCCGGTAAGGTTTGCGCCGGGAATGGCGTGAGGTTGAGAGCCAGCCTCCGGCTCCGCTACTTTCTTCACCTCCACCACAAATCGGTAGCCGCGTTTGGGAACGGTTTCGATGTACTCCCGCCCGTTTGTCGCCTCGCTCAATATCCTTCTCAATAAGGAAACGTGCTTAGCAACATTCGCCTCCTCCACGAAGGTACCGGGCCAGAGCCGCTTCATGAGGTCATCCTTGTCCACCAAGTGCCCAGCGTTCTCGACCAGCACGAGCAGGACTTCGAAGGCTTTAGGCGCGAGCGGCACGGATTTGCCGTCGAGAATCAACAAGCACTCCCCCGGGTCCAGGCGAAACGGACCGAAGCAGTAGAAGTGTCTTGTTTTCTCGTTCATAGACCAGGGAAGGAATTCTTCAAGATTTCTTCGCGATTTCGGAAGGACTTCTAAACCGCAGCTGAATTACGGTTCACGTCGAGCGGGCAAGGATGCGGCTTGGTAAGCCATTCGCAGCACATTCTACGGCGGCTTGGGACTAAGCGCAACAGACAAGTGGGAACTAAGTGGGCGGTCAATTAACCATGGCCGCCTTATGCATGGAGAAACCCACGCTTCCACGGTTCCTTCGCAAGCAAGCGAATGGGCTGAGGAAGAATAGCGGAAATCCGATCGAAGAAGAAGGAGGAGAGTTATGAAGAAGAAACAGCTGGTAACGCGTGCAGCCGCGCTAGTCATGTTGACGCTCGCGGCTTTGGGGTCAGGATACGCACAGAGCAATTCCAATGCCTGCAATGACAAACTCATCGCCGGCAACTATGGATTCACCGTTCAGGGAACGAAATTAGGAGGCGCAGGACCCACGGGCCCACAGGTGGGCGTGGCCATGACCCAATTTGACGGCAAGGGCGGGCTCAGTCAGATCGACACCGTGACCATTGATGGCGAAGTCGTCGCGGATTGGACCCATACTCGAGCCACTGGCACTTATTCGGTGAACTCCGATTGCACCGGCACCTTCACTATCAACTTCACCGATGGCCGGCCAACGGTGGTCGCGAACTTCGTCGTGGCGGTGAATGGTGACGAAATCGACACTGTCGTGATCAGTGCGGGTGGGGAGCAGGGGATCCTCGCCACTGGCAGCGTCGGAAAGAGGCGGTTTCCTAAACACTAACTCCCGGCCACCCGCCCGTCCCTTTGGCGGGCGGGGTTTCGAGTCTGGTTCGTTTCAAGTTCAGCAGATTTCGCGTTTTTCAGACATTCCATTCGCGCCCGTCAAGATGCCGGGCATCGGCTGAAAAAGGGTCAAGACCAGAGCAGAAACCCAGATCACGCCGCGCTCCAGGCTGGTGTGGTTGTGGGGAGCAACTAAGGCACTCGCATAAATCAAGGAGTGAGCATGACTTCAAAGTACGCGTGGTGTGGAGTTCTGATTGTCGTTCTCGGCTTGGCACTGGCCAAGCCCGCTGAGGCGCAATTCATAAATGGACAGATAGGCCCCTCCGCTGGGCCAATCGTAGCGGGAATCGTGGGGACAGCCGCGGCCCTTGCAGTCGTGACCGTTCTAGTCATTCACTATTCGAAAAAGAGAGCGATCACCGGTTGCGTTGTCTCGGGAGACAGCGGCATGACCCTCATCGACGAGAAAGACAAGCAGATCTACATGCTCTCTGGCGACACGACAGATATTAAGCCGGGTGATCGAATGAAGTTGAAGGGCAAGAAAGTACGGCCGAAGAGCCCCAATAAGACGCTTGTCTGGGAAGCAAGACAGGTGAGCAAGAACTATGGAGCTTGTCCGCCCTAGCCTCGATCTCGATCATCATGGGACGGAGGCATTCCAACGATAGCCATGAGAGCGAAATGGACGCTCTTCTGTTAGAGCATGTTGTATTGAGCGCGTAAATTGCTTGACACGACCCGAGATTGTTAGAGAGGTGACGTTATGACAGCAACTCCCCTGAGCTGCCAACCCTGTCTTGCGCCTGCAACTATTTGCAGATTGACAAGGCCGCGACTGCGGAACATCATTCAGTCCGCGTTTTGGGCGCATCTTCCCTCTTCTGTTCGTTGCCTGGGACTCAATCTTCCTACCGGCTTTTTACCTAAAGCTTTCGGGCCCCATTCCAGAATCTTAAAGGAGTGCCTATCCATGAAAAACCAAAGGAAATTTCCGGCAACCGGCCTGCTCACAGCGGCCCTGGTCGCGGCGGTGATATTTGGTGGCAGGCCGTTGGCCGCCGCCCAGACTGATTCAGCCACTCCGGGCGTCCACACCCGCTACCAGCAACGAACAAATCCCTCGACGCCTCCGGCGGTCATATTTAAGACGCTGGTGAATTTCGCTGGTGCGAACGGCGCCAACCCGGGCCGTCCCCCAATCCAAGGCCGGGACGGCAATCTTTATGGGTCAACGTCGAACGGCGGAGCCAATGGCAAAGGCCTGCTGTTCAAAATGACTCCAAAAGGAGTCCTGACCCCGCTCTACAGCTTTTGCCCGGAAGCCGGGTGCGCCGACGGCAGCACTCCAGGTGCCCTTGCGCTAGGTGCGGACGGCAACTTCTATGGCGTAACCGGAGGAGGCGGTGCGTTTGGCTATGGCACAGTCTTCAAGTTCACGGGAAGCGGCGCTCCGATCACGTTGCACAGCTTCGACAACACGGACGGCCGCGGTCCCGGCGACAGAATGGTGCAGATAGGCGACGGCAACTTTTACGGAACAACTTTTTATGGCGGCAACCTGAAAGAGTGTGCCACCATCGGCGGTGGCTGCGGGACAGTCTTCGAAATCACTCCCAGCGGAACTCTAACCACGCTTTACGACTTTTGCAGCAAACCTAACTGCGCGGACGGTGCGGTGATTTTTAATTCGCTGGCGCTGGACAACGGAAACTTTTACGGGGCAACCTGGGGAGGAGGGCCTGCCGACGGCGGCACGGTCTTCAAGATCACGTCAAAGGGGAAGCTGACGACGCTGTATCGCTTTTGCGACGACTATCCCTTCTGCGCCGACGGCCTGAATCCTATCGGCCCCGTGCTGGGCATTGACGGAAACTTTTACGGGACAACCGAACAAGGCGGCGCCAACAACGCGGGAGCCATCTTCCAAATGACTCCAAGCGGGAAGGAGAGCGCAATTTACAGCTTTTGCGCCCAGATCGGGTGTACCGACGGCCTCGGCCCTCGCGGCGGAATAATCCTGGGCAGCGACGGCAACTTTTACGGCCCAACCTACTATGGCGGGGCCAATGGCGAAGGCACAGTTTTCCAGATCACGCCGGCCGGCGTGCTGACCACGCTGCACAGTTTCGACGGCATGGACGGATACTACCTCATCGGCGGGCTGTTTCAAGCCACCAACGGCACCTTCTATGGAATAACCCCCATAGGCGGTTCCAGCGCCGATGGCACCATCTTCAGCTTGTCCATAGGCCTGGGCGCCTTTGCAGAGACAGCGCCCACTGCCGGCAAGGTGGGGACGATCGTCATTATCCTGGGAAATAAATTGACGAGCACGACCAGCGTAACATTCAACGGGACGTCGGCTAGTTTCAGTGTGGCTTCGCCCACCGAAATCACGGCCACCGTCCCCAGCGCCGCCACGACCGGCCCGGTCCAGGTCACGACGCCGAGTGGCACGCTGACCAGCAACGTTAACTTCCAGGTAATGCAATAGAGTTCGCGCTTCTGCGCCACGAATCCCGAGGGGGAGAGACGTGGTCGGAACCGGACCGCAGTGAAAGAAGTTCCAGTTTAGAACTGGCACGATGACGAACGCATTGTCTATTGTCTTAGGAGAATGGAAATGACGAAGCCGACGCGAATGTTGTTTGGCCCGAAATGGGATCCACGCTCCATCGGGAGGAGAATTGTAAGAATCAAAGTTCTTTGCCTGTGCTTGCTTTTCGCTATGGGGACACCCGCGCAGCAGGAAACGGCAGGAATCGCGAATGGCAGCAAGCCCGCCTTCATCACCTTCGAGGCTCCCGGCGCAGGCAAGGGCATGCGTCAGGGAACCGTCCCCATCAGCATCAACACTGCAGGTGACGTCGCCGGATTCGACCTTGACGCGAACAATGTGTGTCACGGCTTCGTGCGCGTCAATGGCAAGATAACCACCTTCGAAGCTCGCGGCGCAGGCAAGGGGACACATCAGGGGACCTTCCCCTTCAGCCTCAACGATGCGGGGACCATTGTGGGATACTACATTGACGCGAACAGTGCACGCCACGGATTCGTACGCACTGCCAGTGGCAACATAACCACCTTTGACGTTTCGGGCGCAGGCACGCGGGCTAATCAGGGGACGTTCCCCTTCAGCCTCAATGCATCAGGTGTCATAGCGGGATACTACATTGACGGGAGATATACGTTTAACGGCGTATATCACGGCTTCGAGCGGGCGGCCACGGGCAAGATAACCAAGTTCAACATTCCCGACGCGGGCAAGGGACCGGGTCAGGGAGCCGGCGGCATCAGCATTAACGCGGCAGGGGATATCGCGGGAATTTACATTGACGTGAACGATGTATATCAGGGCTTCGTGCGGCTTGCCAACGGCAAGGTAAAAACCTTCAAGGCCCGCGGTGCAGGCACAGGCGGGCATCAGGGGACCGTCCCCATCAGCATCAGCTCAGCCGGGGCTGTCGCGGGAACCTCCCTTGCGACGGGCTTTGTGCTGCACGGCTTCGTGCGAGCTGTCGATGGCAAAATAACTACCTTCGAGGCTCACAGCCAGGCTCAGGTAACAACCGCCGTCAGCATCAACGCGGCCGGCGACATCACGGGAACCTACTCGGAGGCTAGCGGTGTGTTTCTCGGCTTCGTGCGCGTTCCCGATGGCACCATAACCACTTTCAAAGCTCCGGGCGCAGGCACGGGCCAGCTTCAGGGAACGGTTGGCCTCAGCATCAACGCCGGGGGCGTGATCACGGGAACCTACCTCGACGCGAACTCTGCGTTTCACGGTTTCGTGCGAACGCCATGAGCAAGGCGAAGAAGTTGGCGGCTGGACCGACACGTTGCTGCACAGCTCAACGGCAACGTTGGGACACGATCCGCGCGGCTTCCCAACCAGTCTTTTTCCATAAAGCATCGAGCTTCCGTTACTTGCTCTTGATGAGCGCCTGGGCTGGCGATCTAGGAGGTTGAAGTTATGTCACTCAATAGACAAATCGATCTTCGTACGGGCAGCGTGGTCGGAGATCACTCCCAATTCGCATCGTTACACGGAATCGTATTCGAATGATGGAGGGAAAACGTGGTTTTTGTCATTTGATGCGCATAAGACGCGTGAAAAGGATTTGCCGCCGTCGGACATGGCTGCTGGGGCTGAGCCGATGAGCGCCGATCCCGATGGGCACGCGTTCGATTTCGATCTGGGAACCTGGCATACGCAGACTTCGCGGCTTATGCATCCACTGACGGGGTCAACGACATGGGCTGATCTGGCGCGGCGGACGGTGGTTCACCGAGTGTGGGGCGGACGTGCCAACCTGGCGGAATTTAAGGGCGACGGTCCCGGTGGCCATATCGAATTGCTTGCTCTGCGCTGGTTCAATCCCAATACGCATGAATGGAACCTCGACTTCGCCACGCCGAATGTGGGCACGCTAGGCGAGCAGCCGGGAGTGGGGCAGTGTAAGGATGGCCGTTGCGAATTTTATGACCAGGAGGAGGTCAACGGCAGACAAATCTGGATTCGATTTTCCATCTGGAAAATCAGTGGTGATTCCGCGCAATCCGAACAGGCATTTTCCGATGATGGCGGAAAGACCTGGGAGGTGAACTGGATCAATAAGTACACGCGGGCCAACTAAAAGGAGGTTCTGGGGTAAACGAAATGCTGCGTCTATATTTCAATGAATGAACTCGCCCGGAGAGCTGATGCGACGACTGCATCCGCTGACCGGCTCGACTACCTGGGTCGAAATGGAGGCGACTGTTGTCATCCGGAAAGTGTGGAATGGCTGCGCCAATCTGATGGAACTCGAAGCCGACACTCCAACTGGTCACTTAGAAGAATTAAACCTGCGGCTCTACAATCCCCAAACCCATCGTTGGAGCTTTAATTTTGCCACCAGCAGCGACGGTACGATAGCGCCGCCCATGATCGGCGAATTCAAGAACGGCCGGGGCGAGTTTATCGACCAGGAACCGTTTAACGGCAAAACCATCTTGGTTCGACATGTCTTTTCAGACATCAGTCCGGACTCGCACCACTTTGAACAGGCGCTCTCGGATGACGGAGGCCAGACGCGGGAGCCGAACTTTGTCGCTACGCTGACGCGAGAGAAAATTAAATGCAACAGGGCTTGGAAACAGTTTGATGACCCAACCGATCTGACTTTGCGATTGTCTAAACTTATCCGCAATGTATGATTCGTGGTAAGAATTCTCTGAGAATGAGTGTTATGCATTCGCTCCGTATCTGCCGACTCGCTCTCTTGTTCTTTTCACTGCTGTGCCCGTTGGTGTCCGCACAAAACAAGGCAGCATTCACTTCACCGCTGCCGACCGGACTGAGACTTGATCCCGCCGGCGAAGGGGTCGACCTTGGCAGCTTGCCGATCAATCTCGTCCCCGCGCCCGAACCGGACAAGGCGGTGGTCGTGCTCAGCGGGTGGCGCGAGCAAGGAGTTCAGGTCGTCGATCTGAAGACACGAAAGGTTACGCAAACTCTGTTGCAGGATGGCGCGTTCTATGGCGCCGCCTTCTCGCCCGATGGCCATCGTCTTTACGTTTCCGGCGGCAACACGGATTTCCTCTTCGTTTATGCCTGGAAGGATGGAGCGGCGACACTGGAAAACAAGTTCGAACTGGCAAAAACAAAAACGACGGAGGGCACGGGTACAAGCTATCCGGCAGGCGTGACGGTCGCTCCCAACGGAAAGTTTGTTTATGTCGCCGAAAACGTCGGCGATCATCTGGCGGTGGTGAACGCCGCAACCGGCGAGATTGCGCAACGATTTGCTACCGATCATTATCCGTATGGCGTTGCGCTTACGGCGGACGATCAAGTGTTCGTGTCGGCTTGGGGCGGCAGCACGGTGTCGCAGTTCCGTGTCTTGGGGGACGGAACGCTCGCATATCTCGGCCGGATCGAAGTCGGCCGGCATCCATCGGCGCTGGCAGTGAATGGAACGAAGGTGTATGTCACGCTCGCCGGCAGCGATCGCGTTGCCGTGGTCGACATCAAGCAGCGAAAGGCTGCGCGCTATCTGCGCGATGCCGCGCCCGGCGCGCCGCCCGAGGGCAGTACGCCTAACGCAGTCGCGTTCAGTTCCGACGGCAAGCGATTGTTCGTCGCAGAAGCCGACAACAACGCCGTTGCCGTCTTCGATCAGGCCACCGGCAGATTGCTCGGGCGCATTCCGACCGACTGGTATCCGACCGCGATCGCCGAGGTGGGCGATCAACTCCTCACCCTCTCGAGCAAAGGACGCGGCACCCATGCCAACCCCGACGGCCCTGTACCGCTGACGAAGTGGCCGGACGAGAAGCCGACAGCCTATGCGCTCGGACAGTTGAATGGCACACTGCGCGTGCTCTCAGCATCCCTTTCTCCGCCGCAGTTGGCCCGCTTCAGCGAGCGGGTCGCGGCTGCCAATAACTGGCAGAACAGGCGGACGGCACGACGCTACCCGCCGTTCCGCCACGTCGTCTACATCATCAAAGAGAATCGCACCTATGATCAGGTGCTAGGAGACATGAAAGAAGGCGATGGTGACTCGATCCTCGTCTATTTCCCCGACATCGCCATTACCCCCAATCACCACGCGCTGGCTCGGCGCTTCGGCTTGTTCGATCGTTTCTTCGTGAATGCCGAGGTGAGTTCGCAAGGGCACATCTGGTCCACCGCCGCCTACGTCACGAACTATGGGGAGAAGGCCGTGCCCTCTGCTTACGCCGGCAAACGCGCAGACGTGGACGGCGAAGAGAGCGATGAGCCGGAGCGTGGCTTCCTGTGGACGCTCGCGACCCAGGAGGGAATCACATTTCGCGACTATGGCGAAATGGTCAAGGGAAATCCTGGCTGGTCGGTGACGCAACACGACTTGGGCGCCGACGTGAATCCTGACTACATCCCGATGGATTTCGTTACGCAGGATCAAAAACGCGCGGATGTGTGGATCGCCGAGCTCGGCCGCTATGTGCGCGACGGCAACATGCCTCAACTCGAAGTGGTGTGGCTGCCAATGGACCACCTGGCCGCCGGGCGTCCGGGCAAGTGCACGCCGCGCGCGTGCATGGCGGACAACGACCTCGCACTGGGGCGCATCGTGCAAGCGCTCTCGAAGAGCTCCTATTGGAAGGACACGGTGATCTTCGTCGTTGAAGATGACGCGCAGGCCGGGCCCGATCACACCGATTCGCACCGCGCTCCGTTCTACGCCATCTCCGCCTATAACCGGCCGGGAACCGTACATCGCTTCATCAATACCACGGACGTGGTTGCAGCCATCGAGGACATACTGGGCATGGGTCGGCTCTCGAAATTTGATTACTTCAACCGGTCCCTGGCGGACATTTTCGCGCCGACGCCTGACCTCGCGCCGTATGACCCAACGATCCCCACGCAGGATTTGAATGAAAAGAATCCTCAGAATACGGCAGCTGCGCGTATGTCGGAGGGGCTGGACCTTACCGCGCCCGATCGCGTGGACGATCAACTCTATAACCGCATTCTATGGCTGATGCTGAAGGGAGATACGCGACCACCAGTCGCACAGAGCCACGCGGCCCTACATGCGCTGCAATCGAGCAAATGATCACGAGCCGCGACGCTTTTACCAGGGGCAAACCAATCCGATGGAAAGTTCAGTCTTCCCGCGACCGTCGGACAATTTGAAAACGGACGGGGTGAGTTCTTCGATCAGGAAGACTACAAGGGCAAGAACATTTTTGTTCGCTACACGTGGATCAGTTCGCCGGACTCTCCTCGTTGGGAGCAAGCATTTTCTTCAGACGGCGGTAAGACATGGGACACGAATTGGATATGGACCCTGTCGCGAGAGAAAAAGCGAAGGTGACAAAGCGTAGGAGTCGATATTGCGGGGATTGTAGTCGAAATTAGACTGGGGGTGGAAGGGAGTTGCTCCTGACAGACTTGCAGCAGCTGTTGCAGCAGCGGCCGGCGCTCCCTGGGGCCCTGGATGAGCAGGCGATCGGAGGAGGTCAACAGTTGCTCCTGGCGTCCAAGCTCCCCGCGCCCGAGGAGACAGCCAGCGTGAAATGAAAACTTGCTCCGCGAGGATAGTTGTCCGTAGCCCAGAGCCGGCCACCGTGGGCCTCAATAATCGTTCGGCTGATACGAAGCCCCATACCGGTGCCGTGTTCCTTGGTGGTAAAGAAAGCGTTGAATATCTGGCCAGCTTGATTAGGGGGAAGTCCGATGCCAGTATCTTCGACCGATACCAGAAGCTGTTGGTGGCTATCATTCTGGGTGCCGAGCGTGAGTTGACGCGGGCCATCGACGCCCTTCATTGCGTCGATGCCGTTGATCATCAGGTTCATTAATACCTGCTGCAGCTGGATGCGGTCTGCCTCAATGAGCGGTTGATCGGCTGCGAGCTTTGTCTGAATAGAAACCGAGTGCTGGGTCGCCTCGATGTGCAGAAGAATCTCCATCTCTCGAATCATCTCGTTGACATCGACGCGCTCCTTGGTCACAACGCCTTTTGTGAAAAACAGCCTGACTCGGTTAATGATTTCCGCTGCTCGGTTTGCATCGCGAATTATCAATGAAGCCGCAGCCCGAGCACCTTCGAGATCAGGCTGCTCCCGATCGAGCCGGCGCAGGCAGGTAGAAGCATTCGTGCTGGCGCCACTGATGGGTTGATTAATCTCGTGCGCAAGGGAGGCACAGAGTTCGCCCATCGTAGTTACGCGATTCGCGTGTGCCAGATCCGCCTGCGCTTTACGTAATCCCTCTTCGGCGCGTTTCCGGTCCTCTATATCGATGCCGGTACCGTACCACTTGACTATCCCTCCAAGGGCATCACGCAAAGGTACGTTGCGCACCAGCAACCACCGATAGTCGCGCTGCGCAGTCCAGATGCGCGCTTCAATCTCGACAGCTTCTCCTGCCGCCAATGCCGATCTCCACTTGGCGATGTATCTAGCACGATCGTCCGGATGAACGATTGATTGCCAACCGGATCCAAGCAATTCCTCGATCGATAGCCCAGTGGATTCAAGCAAACGCTGATTGATGAAGTCTACTGAACCATCCGGCAGAGTGCTCCACACATGCGCGGGAATGGTGTTGATTACCCGGCGGAGTCGGTCCTCGCTGCTTTGCAAGCTCTCATAGAGATCCTGCAATTGCCGCGCTGTATCATTAAATACGCGTCCCAGCTGGGCAAGCTCATCTTCTCCATGGACGGGAACCCGATGTTTGAACTCCCCTCGTGCCAACATCTTTGAACCTTCGACGAGTTGTTCCAGGGGCCGCGTGATGCTGCGCGTAATCACCAGTCCCAACGTTCCGGCAATCAACAAGGTGAGAACGACCGTGGTCGGCACAGCAATAAAAATCCAGTGCTGCACCTGGCGGATATTGCCTGCGGCCTGGGCATGTTCCGTCTTTACCTCGCGGTCGACTCTTTCCACCAGGGTAGCGATAGAAAACTCGAGCGGGCGCAGCTGATTGGCAAGCCGCACTTGCAGGGCGTTCCAATCATTCGCTTCAGCTAAATCGATCACCGAGGCGCTCTCCGATTGGAGGTTCGACTGGACGACCGCGAGGGTGGGGAGAATGGTCGGGTCAGAGGCGTTGTCGGAATGCACGGCCAACAGGGCGCTTTTGGCACGTCGCATGTCCTCCGCAAAGGCCTCATTCATCGATTGAGTCTCTGCCTTGAGACGTTCGGAGTTTCTTGCGTTCGCAAGCGACTCAAGCGTGTCACGAAACTTCAACATATCCGAGTGAACACGTAAGACAGTTACCAACTCCTGGTCATATTCATTGAGTCGCTCTGCTTGCGCCTGGACAATGTGGAATTGCCATAGAACGATTACGTCACCGGCTAACATCGAAACGATGATGAGCGCGAAGCATAGAACCAGACGTGGGCCAATGTTGAGTCGCAGTCGATTCATCTCAGTGCGAACCTGTTCCCGGTTGAACCCTGTTATTGCCCATAATCCGAACGAGCTCATTCTCGAGCGCCGCCGCCGCTGCTGGAGCTGTGGACTCGCGGGTCAGCACCGAATGCAGTGCGTGGGTATAGGCTTTGGAGACGGCCTCATAGTTCGATCCCGCAACCGCCGACGGGCGCGAAACTATCTCACTCCCTCCCGATTCCCCCGCTTTGTACCACCAAGGATAGATTTCCCGCATCACCGGTGGAACTTCAAAGTACTCCACCTTTCGGCCCGGCTTTTCATCATGAGTCGCCGTGAATTCTGCGTGCTTGCGAAGCAGGAACCGGATGAACTTCACGGCTTCGGCGCGGTGAGCTGAAAAGCGGGATATCCCCAGAGCGTAACCTCCTATGGTCGCGACGCGTGCGCTCTTTCCAGCAGGGACGCTGGTCACTCCCGCTTGGTCGCGGAACGGCTTATCTTGTGCAAAAATCTCATACACGATGGCATGGCTGAGCAGAAACGCAGCCTCGCCGGAAACCCAAAATTTATTTTCTGCGTCCGTAGCAGTGTAAGAAACCACGCTCGGAGGAGAGATCCAACCTACCCAATGTGCCGCGCGTTCCCAAGCCCGGATAACGTTTGCATTGTTCACGCTGATTTTTCCATCTGGCTCGATGATGTGGCCGCCTCCTTCTGCCGCTTGCCATTCCAATCCTTCCATAGTAAGTTGTTCGCTGTCGGTTGCGATCGCTCCGGCCCAAACGAACCCCCAAAAATCTTTCTTCCCTTTTGCGCGCTCTCCAGCCTGAATCCGGGAGGCCATTTTCTCCAGCTCATCCCAGGTTCTGGGTGGCGTTTTGTAGCCGTACCTGGCGAGCAGGTCCGTCCGATAACACAAAACCTGCACACCAAGCGGCTGATTGGGCATGGCCACAACCTTCCCCCGAACCCTGTAGATATCGATGATGTCGCGATCCTCCGAGGAAATCTCTGAGGAAAAGTAAGGTTGCAGGTCGATGAGGTAGTCACCCATTGTTCCGACCCAGATTGTGTCAACACCATAAATGTCAGGGGACGGGGCGCCGCTGCGGAGCAAATCCATGGCAAGATCGAGTTTTGAGGCGGTGTCCTCTGGGGTCGGAAGGTCGTTGACGTGAATGCCTGTTTCCCGCGTGAATTCCTGCAAATAGGCGTTCGGAATCATCCGATGATCGCCAGGAACTCCTCGGGCATCAGAATCGAAAAATGTGATGGTCACGGGCTGTGCGCGCTTACTGCAACCGGGAAAAAGGAACGCCGACAGCAGAATTCCCGCCATGCCCAAATGTCGGAAGCGATGAGACACACACCGACGCCGTTCGGCGCAGATCACCACATAACTCATCGTCTTGCTTGGGATGGATAGCGGAAGCAGTTTTCACCGCCTTTGCAACGTTAGGAATAAGCGATTGCGTGCACCCCTCGCACAGCCATCGATTTTCCTCGTTCGATGGAGGAATGGTAGCAGAAATCGCCAGCGGACGTCCCCACCCCGTAACTGCCCCGTACCCGTTTGGCAGAATCGCGAAAAGCGTTGAGTGTGGGATCACATCACGAGATGGGACGGTTTGTAAGGCCAGCGCGGCGCGCTGAGTCGGCAGTTGCGATTAGGCCTAGACGTTTAGACAAGAAGGCTATTGGACCAAAATATCCATCGACACCTTTCTATTAGATCGCGCCTGGGGCGCGGATCTGACGTTCCCGAGCTCCGCCCAACTGTACCGACGCCGATGTTTCAGTTGTTCCTCTTTTACTTACTATGCTCATCAGTCGGGTCGAATATGGAAACTCCCTTCCGCAATCGAGACAGCAGACGTAATCGAGCCCGTTGCGGCCGCGTTGCGGCCAACTGGTTTTTGGATGAACGCAATCAAATAAGTACGCAAATATCCACTTTGCCCACGTCATAGACTCCTCCTGCACAATCGAGGCTGAAGTGCCCTCTGCATCAACTGCTTGAGTTTCTTTCGCGCTCGTGCCAATTGGGCCTTTACGGTTCCAACCGGTTTACCCAGAATCTCCGCGGTTTCCCGGATGGAAAGACCATCCATATGTCGGAGCTGGAAGGTCCGAAGCAGAGTGGGCGAAAGCTGCGTCATCCATCGCCTCATATGCCCGGTCAGTTCACAATTTCGATATTCCTCCTCCGGGTTAGGTCCACGGCCTGCCAACCGCTCTGAAACTGAATATTGCTGATCTTCTCCAATTTGCTCGTCTAAAGAGACGTGGACGTGACGCCGCCCCTGACGCAGACGCATGCGAGCACTGTTGAACACGATCGCAGTCAGCCAAGTAGAGATCTGCGACTCTCCTCTGAACTGGTCCAAGTGCTTGCAGGCGGAGAGAAGAGCGTCCTGAACCGCATCTTCGGCGTCGGCAGCATTGCCCAGAAGTCGGTAAGCACTTCTGCGAAGATAGGGTAGGCGGCTTGCTAAGACATCATGCAATTCACGAGCAGGCCTTTCTCCATTCAATAAATCGAAATAATGTTCAGCTCCGATGTGTGCTTCGGCTTCTTGCATTTGATTATTCCTCCCAGCATGAAAAGCAAAGTCTCTCCAGAATCCAGACTTGATCTCGGCTCACTAAGCGCCTACACATGCCCGAATTACAGCTCCCAGGACACTCCTGGAATAAAACATCAGAACGCCGGCTACGACGGCATTCTGTAGAGTTGCAAATGCAATACATCGAGTTTCCTCGAGCCCGACTCTGTTTAGCAGGCGCTGCCTCGGCGAATGGGGTCCGCAGTGGTCGTCAGGGACAACCTCACAACGTCGGACTTCGATTACTGCGTATTGCCCGCTTTGTGATTTTTCCGTCACGATTCTTGTTTTCTTCTCTGACATATAAGCCGCTTCCTGTCGGATCCAATCGACAATGCGATTAAGCCAGAAGCTTGGAGGACAGTCCATTGGACGATGGTATCGATCGATACCTTCGCATCAATCGGGGCGACGATTGCGTTCCGTGAGAAGACAAACGACGTGATTGTTGAATGGAACCTTGGATACTTTTCGAACGTGGCTGACTGCAAATCAGTTGGAGTTTTGAAGTGGCTTGGCGAGATGTGTGGCCCTAAAATCTCGTAAACGAACCTCGCACACGTTGCTGCTGCGGGGCGGCGGTACAAATACTTGGTGGCGTATGTCAGCAGAAGAAAGGCGGAGCACTTTCCGGAGCAGATCAACGCAAGTGTCGGAAGCCTGATTAGTGTATCGCGGACTCAGCCGGGCTGAGCTGCCGTCAAGCCAAGTGAATTGGCGGACCGGCAGGCCGGAGTTTGGCCGCCATCCTCACCAAGTCGGCGAGGGAATTCGCTTTCATTTTTTGCATCACCTGGCCGCGGTGTGCCTTTACCGTGATTTCGCTGATGCCGAGCTCGCCGCCAACTTGTTTATTCAGCAGCCCTGACACGACTAACGCCATCACCTGCCGTTCTCGGGGAGTAAGCGAGGCGTAACGGTCCCCAAGTTCCTGCATCTCCGCGTTCTGAGCGAGGTCGAGACTGCTCCGTTGGAGGGCGTTTCGGATCGCGCTCACCAAGGCGTCGTTATTGAGCGGCTTGGTTAAGAATTCGAGCGCGCCGGCCTTCATGGCCTGCACTGATTTCGGCACATCGCCATAACCGGTGATGAAGATGATTGGCATGTCGATGTGTTCAACCGCAAGCTGTTTCTGCAGTTCAAGACCGTCCCGGCCCGGAAGTGAGAGGTCAAGAACAAGACAGCTCGGGACACGCTTTCTCGGGTGGTCGAGGAATTCTTGTGCGGACGCGAAAGTCTCCGGCTTCCAGCCCTCATCCCGGACCACCAGTTCCAGGGATTCGCGCACCGACACGTCATCGTCAACAATGAACACGATGGGGATGGCATTCGACATTGGCAATCCCCCTACTTCACGACTAAGCGTTCGCGCCACATTCATTGTATCTCCCTAAAGATTGACCGGTGGACCCTCAGATTGCTTGCAGTGCACTCTTGATGGCCGCAAGCAGAGCTACATCACTGAATGGTTTGAGGAGAAACCCCGCTGCGCCTTGCTCGATCACTCGAGCACGAATCCTTTCATCTTTTTGACCGGTGATGAATATGGTCGGGATCTCTTCACCGCGACGCTTTATCTCCCGGTGAAGTTCCGGCCCACTCATGCCCGGCATGGCGATGTCGAGGATCAAACAGCTGGTTTCATCGACAGAACCGGATGAGAGAAACTCTTCCGCTGACGAAAAAGCCCGAGCCGCAAAGCCGAACTCCTTAATCAGGTCAGGCAGCGACTCGCGCATGGACTCATCATCATCAACTACGGATAGAAGCGAACGCTCGTTCCCGCTTCTCTCCTTAAGGGACCTCACAACAAAACAATGCGGCATTGAGCGAAGGATGTCCATTGTACTTTGGTGTTGCTTCTTTCTTGGTACTGCTTGTGCCCTGCCCATGAGCAACGGAGCCATATTGACCAACGCGCAGGTATCAACGGTATCTGGGCGTGATCGATGCCAGCCGCCACAGGCAGAGGCTACCGATCCGTTCAGCGGGGCTCGGACTTCGCGACGCCTGATGCGATGGTATTGACCAATACCATTGTCCAATAGATTTTCCCCCTCCGCGTGTGGCTTAATCGCTCTCGTGCACGGGCTGACACTGCGCTCGCCGTGCAGGCAAATATTTAAAGAAAGGATGGCAACGACATGCCGGAACCAACTTGGAAACCTCACGAGAAACACGGACCGCTGACGACGCAGAGCGACTTACCTGACAGCGTCTACGCGTTTCCGAAGCAGCGTAAAGAACCACTGACCGACGCACAACATGTGCGTAACGCGGTCGCGCGCTTCGATCAAGTTATCGATGTCTCTGATGCCGATCGTGCTTTGGCGTTCGCGAACATCGAGAAAGCTGCAAACTACTACGACGTCAACCTCGCGGAAACGTCATGGCACGACCTGGGCATTCATCCGCAAGAGAATGGAAGAGAGGCTGCCGCCAAAGGCGCTGTGACGCGCGAACGCCGAGTGCGGTGACCTGTTGAACGCATCATGAGGTGAGGATCAACTCTTCTGTGGAACCTCACCTCACGGCACCTCGTGTGGAAGGATGTGGTAAATGTTATGCCCAGAGATAAATCCATTCGATCGGGTTGGCAATGTGATAGTTGCGGCGAACTTGTGTCAGATCTGCAGGCAGGCTGGGTGGAGTGGCTTGCGGCAGAGGACACTAAGGGAAAACCGAAAGTAAGCGGTTTGCGGTTAGTGCACCGTCGCAGCACCAGCCCAAGATGGCGAAAGCCGTACGGCTGTCAGTACAATCCGCGAGACGAATTCAGAAAGAACCGTGCCATCGTAGAGGGATTAGCTCTTGACCGGTTCGCGGGTCCTGACGGCCTTATGTTACTGCTTTCGATGATTGCTGAACGTGAACTTCCAGCGCAAGAACTGATCGAACTCGCCAAGCGAGTGCAGATTCCGGGCTACGAAGCCGTGCATGAACTGGTTCACGATGCCGTTAGCGAAGGAGTGATAGCGCCTTCTATCTCGTCAGGCTTTTACTTGCAGTGCGAGATCTGGGATGTGCTGAAGTGGGCGAAATACCGAACTTCAGCGAAGACGAGCCAATGTTGAGCGGAAGAATCGGTGCGTCGCTTCTCACGAAATTATTTCGCCATGCTTATCCCGGTGATTCCCAGTTTCGAATTTTGGGAGTGCATGGCGTCGGTGACCAATTCCAGATGCGCTCATCTAAGTTTTGTTAGTGACTTTTGCGCACCGTACAAGGAGATGAAATATGAAAGCAGTTGTTGTCCACCAATATGGCGGTCCTGAAGTACTCAAGTTCGAAGACTATCCTGACCCGGTTCCGGGTCCGGGCGAGGTGTTGGTGCGGGTCGCCGCCACCAGCGTGAATCCGATCGACTACAAGCGGCGTGCCGGATTAACCAAGGATTTTTATCCCATGCATTTCCCAGCCCTCATAGGAGTCGATATGGCGGGGACTGTGGTCAAGATTGGGCCGGGAGTGGAAGGCTTTTCCGTCGGCGACCAGGTGTTCGCTATGGCGGACAATACTTACGCCGAACTTTGTGTCGTGAAAGCCGCGGTTCTGGCGAAAGTTCCCAAGGGGCTCGATTTGATTCAGGCGGCGGCGCTGCCGCTAGTGACGGTGACCGGTAACCAGCTCATGTCGGCTACGGGAATCAAAGCGGGCCAGACGGTTCTCGTCGTAGGCGCTGCTGGAAATGTCGGGCGTTCGGCGGTATTCACTGCGAAGGAACGCGGGGCAACTGTAATCGCCGGGGTTTTGAAGAGGCAGATGGGCGATGCGAAGACGGTCGGCGCGGATCAGGTGGTCGCAACCGACGACGACACCGCGATTGCGAATCTTCCTCCGCTCGATGCGGTGGCGGATACGGTCGGCGGAAGAACCGCCGAAAAGCTGATCGCCAAAGTCAAGCCCGGGGGAGTGTTTGCTTCGGTTGCCGGGACACCACAAAACGCCGCGAATTACCCATCTGTAAAAGTGGTATTTGTATTTTCGAAATTTGACAGGAAAACGCTCGAGTTCATGGCCGAAGCGGTTCGAGATGGCAAGCTAGTAATCCCGATTAGCCAGAAACTGCCACTCAGTGAAGCGGCCGAGGCTCAAGCAGCGGCAGAAAAAGGTGGCATGGGGAAGATCTTGCTGGTGGCCTGACATTATTTTTACACCAAGCGCGATCGTCTTCGGGAGGAAGAATGAAAGCGGGAAGGATCCATTCCTTTGGTCCGCCGGACGCGATTGTGATTGACGAGATACCACGTGCGACGCCGGGAGAAGGCGAGCTGGTTGTACGGGTCGCTGCTGCCGGAGTTGGTCCATGGGACGCGCTCATTCGGGAGGGAAGGAGCGTCGTGCAACTGTCCCTTCCGCTCATTCTCGGTTCAGATTTGGCGGGGTTTGTCGACTCCGTGGGAGCAGGAATCGATGAGTTCAAGCCGGGCGACGAGGTTTTCGGCGTCACCAACAAACAATTCTGCGGCGGTTATGCCGAATACGCGGTGGCGTCAGCCCAGATGGTAGCCGCGAGGCCAAGGTCATTGAGCTTTGTCGAGGCAGCGTCCGTGCCGGTTGTGGCAGTGACGGCGTTTCAGATGCTGTTCGACTATGCGCAGATGAAGGCAGGCCAAGCAGTATTAATCCACGGAGCGGCTGGAAATGTTGGCGCGTATGCGGTGCAACTGGCGAAGCAAGCGGAACTGCAGGTTTTCGCAACCGCCGGCCCTGCCGATCTCGACTATGTTCGCGGCCTCGGAGCCGGGATGGTCGTGAACTACAAGACTACAAAGTTCGAAGATGCCGTGCCCCCCGTCGATGCGGTACTCGACACGGTCGGAGGAGAGACGCAGCATCGTTCATTCCGTGTTTTAAAGCCGGGCGGTATCCTCGTGTCGTCGGTTTCGCCGCCGCCACAGTCTGCGGGCTTTCGTTCAGTGTTCCTCTTGGTGGACGTCACCGCAGCCCGGCTGGGCACGCTCGCGAGATTGCTCGATAACCGAAAGCTGATCCCGGAGGTGGGCACTCTGCTCCCGCTCGGAGAAGCAAGGATGGCGCACGCGATGCTGGCCGGTGCGCCCCACAAGAGGGGAAAGATCGTACTTACGATGGATGGTGCTCACTAGATACTTCGCTCGATCCCGAACAGGTGCGGCTGGCATTCTTCGCGTTTGACATTATTTTGCGAACGTTGTTTTGCGAACGAGGGACACGAAAGGAAAATCGGAAATGAAAAAGGGGCTGCGCGGAATCAACCCCGCTTCGAAGCCGAGTGGCGATGGATGTGTGGAATGCCTGGCGTCACCGAAAGGTTGGTGGTTCCATCTCCGCCGGTGTGCGGAGTGCGGGCACATCGGATGCTGTGACAGTTCTCCGAGCCAGCATGCATCCAAGCATGCGGCAGCGACAGGGCATCCGATCATTGCCAGCTTCGAGCCGGGTGAGGACTGGTTCTACGATTACGAGAAGCAGGACATGATTAAAGGTGTGGAGTTGCTTCCGCCGCACTCGCATCCCGCAAGTCAGCCCGCACCTGGACCCGCAGGAAGGGTGCCAGCCAACTGGGAATCGCTCCTACACTAGCTGGGAGTCTCGAAGACCGAGCAGTCTGCTTCACGCCCAGTCGTGGCACGGATGAGTGGTCGCAACGTCGGCTTACCAGTTCGAGCACTTCCGACCCGTCCTGGTGCCAAGGCGAACGGTCCTGTGGTCGCTTTCCTGGATGGTGGCCGGCCAGTCACTTCGCGGGGCTAAGGGAGAGTTAGAGACCAAGTCGCTTTCGGGAAGACGTTCTCAGATGAAGCTCGTGAAGCCTCCGCTGAGGCAAGGCGCCGGCAGAAAGGGGGCCCCAAATGGGACCTGAAAATACATGTGAATCGACCTGGTGACAATCATGCTCTGGTTCAGACATTGGAGAACCAAGACTAACTATCCCCAGGATGATGGAAAGAGTCCTATGTAGACAAGCAGAACGCTCGCATCGGATCTCCGCAAACGGAGATCAAGAACCTTACGTTCTCAGCTTTCGCCGATACCTGGAAGACCGAGTTTCTATTGCAATGGAAGCCGGCCACACAAGCCAGCGCCATGAGCGTGTTAAAGCGCCTTAAGGCAGAGTTCGGAGAGACGATGATGCGAGAGATTACACCAGCTGATCTGCAGAGGCTGATCACCAAGAAGCACACTGATAAATTGAGCCCGAAGACGATTCGCAATGTTTGGGGCGTAGTCAGTCTGACCTGGCAAGCGGCACTGACCTATGGTTATGTTGCTGCCGTTCTGCCCAAACCGAAACTTCCGAAGCCAGACGACGATCCGGAGAGATGTTTCACCGAAGATGAAGTGGCGAAGATCACTTCTGCAGGGGAACCGAGAGTGTTTTACTGGTTGTTGGCTGAGACAGGAGTCAGGGCCGGTGAAACTTGCCGGGCTGAGCTGTCAGATGTCAAAGGTGACTCTCTGAGTGTGACCAGAGCTGTATGGAATGGCAAGGAGCAATCTCCCAAGACCAAGAATTCCAGACGGACGCTGGTTATGTCGCCTCAGTTGCACGGCAATCACGGTTCAGCGAAGTAGGTGGAAAAGCAAACTGAAGCGACCGAAGAACGGCAAGAAGCGATTCTTCGCTCTCTCGCCGCAGCTTACAGAACGTCTTCCGTTCTACGTTGAGGACAGGAACCCCGAGGAGCCACTTTTCCTCAGTAGGGAAGGTCGTGGCCTGCACCCCGACAACTTCATCAAGAGGCAGTTGAAACCGATCTTGAAGAAGCTCGGTTTGGATGGAGCGGCACATGCGTTCCGACATGGGAACGCAAGTCTGCTCGATCACCTGGCCGCACCGATGAAGGTGCGGCAGGATCGGTTAGGGCACGCCGACCCACGCACAACCATGGGCTACACGCACGTTATTGGGGACGACCACAGGAAGGTGGCGGAGCAACTCGGGGGATTCTTTGCCCAAGTTCGCCTTAATTTGCCCAAGAAAGAAAACGGCTCAGGAGATGGGAGCTCTCAAGCCGCTGTGTAGCAAGAAGTTGTTTGGTTGCGGGGGGTGGATTTGAACCACCGACCTTTGGGTTATGAGCCCAACGAGCTACCAGACTGCTCCACCCCGCGTTTTCATGATAACAATGGCGCTGGGTGGCGTCAATTTTTCAGCTTGGGGCGTTGGCATGCGTCCACGATTTTCGTGGGGTCGATGGCGGCGCTATCGATTTGTTCTTCCAGAATTTTTCCGTCCTTTCCGATGAGAAAGTTTACGCGGCGCGCGGCTTTATATTTGTCGGTATAGACGCCGTAGGCGCGGGTGGTTTCTCCGCCCCAGTCACTCAGCAGGGGGAAGGTGACTCCGATCTGGTCGGCGAAGGCTTTGTTCGAGAAGGCGCTATCCATGCTTACACCCAGGACCTGGGTGTCGGTGGCTTCCAGCTTTTTCAAATTTTGCTGGAAGGCCTTCATCTGGGCGGTTCAACCCCCGGTAAAAGCGAAGATGAAGAAGGCCAGTACAATATTTTTCTTGCCGCGATACTGGCTCAGCGTCACTTCCTTTAAATCGTTGCCGTCGAAGTAATGGAGCTTGAAGTCGGGCGCGACATCGCCAACCTTAAGCTTGGGAGGCGGCGGAGTTGGTTGGTTATCGGCAGCTTGCAAGGGAGTGGTGAGACATCCCGCGAGCAGCAAGGCTGCAATTGCGGTGATGGCAAATTTATGCATTCAGGTTCCCTCCTCGAAACATTTTTATTGTCTCAGCAAATGAAAGGTTAACACCAGTGGGGCAGGGCGTTGCTAAGCGGATACGAAAGAAGTACATTTCTCTCGGAGATTGAATTTTGCGGGGAATGCTTTCTTTCGCC
The DNA here is from genome assembly GCA_963762385.1 of uncultured Acidobacteriota bacterium. GTDB lineage: Bacteria > Acidobacteriota > Terriglobia > Terriglobales > Acidobacteriaceae > JABDBE01. The sequence continues at coordinate 1,717,978 of CAVXKN010000006.1, forward strand.
CCTGGGGGGCTTGGCCTGGTCCGATGTTCTACAAATGGCTTACGCCGTGGGCTGCATTCTTGGGCCGCTCCGCGGCTGGAGGCCTTCTTTTTTCCGGTGCAGCCGGTGATGGCTTTTTCCGATTGCTCATGAGCCTGCAAACTCTCAACGAAATCTTTTTTGCGGTGGTGGAGCGGGATGAGCGCGTGGTGGTGATGCACCGGCGAGCCATCCAGTGGATTTCCATTTCTTCGGCCGAGTTCTATCAGAGCGTGGTGGGCGTGGCTCGCGCACTTCGGGAGTGGGGGATCTCCCCAGCCGATCGCGTTGCCATACTGAGCGAGAACCGTCCGGAGTGGACGATTGCGGATTTCGCTTGCTTGCTTATTGGCGCCGTGGTCGTGCCTGTCTATACGACTTTGACGGGTGAACAGACGGCCTACATTTTGCGGGATTCCGGGGCGCGTGCGGCTTTTGTCTCTACCGAAAAGCAGCTGCTAAAAGTTCAAAGCATTAAAGGCCAGACCGCGGTCGAACGAATCGTGGTGATGGATGGTGTGGAAACCGCCCACGCCGCGCACATGGAGCGGCTGATGCATGACGGCCCGAAAGAGCGCGATGCGCAATTCGACGCCGGCGCTCGCGCAGTCGGCCCCGATGATCTTGCCACGATTATTTATACCTCGGGAACGACGGGCACTCCCAAGGGGGCCATGCTTACGCACGGCAATATGGCCTCGAATATCGCGCATTCACTTTCGGGGTTTGAGGTTCGCGGAGGCGAGATCAGCATTTCTTTTCTTCCCTTGTCGCACGTGACTGCGCGCCACGTCGATTTTGCGATGCTCTCCCGAGGAGTCACGCTGGCCTACGTTTCCGCGCTCGACCAGCTTCCCCAGGCGTTGTTGGAGGTGCGTCCTACTATTTTCGTCGGAGTGCCGCGGGTTTATGAAAAGGTTCACGGGCAGGTGGACATCAAGGCGAAGGGCTTTCCCAAGAAATGGATTTATCGCTGGGCATTGTCAGTCGGGCGGGCACACCGAGATAAGATTCTCGCCGATCAGACGCCAACGTCGTTGGCCTGGAAGCTATGCAACCATCTGGTTTATTCGAAGGTGCGGGCGGGCATGGGTGGAAGGGCGGAAGTTTTTATCTCCGGGGGCGCGCCGCTGGGACGGGAACTGGCGGAGTGGTACGCGGATATTGGCATCCGCATCGACGAGGGTTACGGGCTGACGGAAACTTCGCCGGTGATCGCGGTCAACAGTCCGAAGGCGCACAAGTTGGGAACGGTGGGCAAGACTTTGCCGAATATTGAGGTGCGTATCGCCGAGGATGGCGAGATTCTGGTCCGCGGGCCTTCGGTTTTCAAGGGCTACTGGAACCGGCCGCAAGAAACGCAAGCTGCGCTGGTCGATGGCTGGTTCAAGACGGGTGACATTGGCAAACTCGACGCCGAGGGGTTCCTGTCGGTAACCGATCGGAAGAAAGACTTGATCAAAACCTCCGGGGGGAAATTTATCGCGCCGCAACCGCTCGAGAACTCGCTCAAGCACAATGCTCTGATTGGCGAAGCGGTGATCGTGGGCGATAAGCATAAGTTCCCTGCCGTGCTGATTTCGCCGTATTTTCCGGTGCTGGAGGATTGGGCGCGAGCCAACCAGGTCGGGAGCTTGGCTCGGGAGGAATTGGTGGCCCACCCCAAGGTGAAGGCGCTTTATGAGGGAATTATCGCGGATTTGAACCGCGGTCTGGCACGCTATGAACAATTGAAGAAAGTGATATTGATCGCGGAGGAATTCTCGCCGGAGAATGGCGCGCTTACCGCGAGTATGAAGTTGCGGCGGCGGGTGGTGGAGGAGCGGTATCGGGATCGGATTGAGGCGATGTATGTGGAGGCGGAGAGTGCGGGGGTGGTTGGGAAGGACGGGTAGCATCCACGCCCTAAAGGGTCTGGCGCGTCCACCGGTGGCCTTGGAAGAACCACTTCCGGCGAGTGATTCATTGGGTGTTTTGAGTGTAATGGCCTGTGGGTGTTGAAAAAGTCCCTCGACGGAATGCTTTTTCATCGGGGAGTATGCCATTCCGGTTTTGTTGTCTCCGTTTGACTAACTGGTGGCTGTTAGAACCGGCGTTGTCGGTTGACTGAGGAATCGCATCAGTCGCTTGATGTTCTGCGCCGCTGCTGCCAGGAAGAACTGCTCGCGCACGAATCTGAGTCTCCGCAGACGCAAGCGCCGCAATCCGATCTGATTCTTCAGTTCCGCGAACAAGGCTTCCACCTTTTTTCTTTGCCGCCGTGCTTTGGCGAACTCTGGCGTGTTGAGCAACTCCCGCGCACGTTGTCGGGCGGGTTCGTTCTGGTGGATGATAAGACCCCGGAAGGCAGCACTGGTGCATTGTGGCCGGAGCGAGCACGGGCCACACTTTTTTCGCGTCCCGATGTAGTTGAAGGCTCGATTGCGATAAACTCGGCCGCCGTAGTTGAGGAACTTGCCGGCGGGACAGATATAGCGATTGTTTTCCGGTTCGTAGGTGAAACGCTCGGGGCCAAAGAACGGGCTCCTTTTTCGATGGATACTGTCACGGGTCCGCATGTAGGGAGTGATGCTGCGATCGGCTAGCCATTGCAAGAACTCGCCGTTGCCGTAGGTCGTATCGGCCGCCACCGATTCCGGCTCTCGTCCTTGCCATTGCGCGAAACGGCTGAGCATGTCTTGCGCGGCCACGGTTTCCCGGCTCATGCGCGCTGCCGTGGCCTGCACTCCGACGATCACGCAACTGTGATTGTCCACTAGATAGTTGTCGTAGTACCCCATCCGCGCTGGTGTACCACCTTTCGTGGCATAGGTCGAATCGGGATCCGTGGTCGACACCTGGTCTTGCTCATGCACCGGTTCTTCCACCGGGTTCTGCTCTTCCAGTTCCTTCAGATACTGGCGCACGGTGTGATGGACCTGCGCCGCTTCCCCCAACTGCTCCCGTGGAATGCGGCTCTCCTTGGCAGCATTAGCTTCCACGAAACTGCCATCGACCGACAGGTGCTTGCCCTGCACCAATCCCACTTCCACACACTGGCGCACGATTTGTTCAAACAACTGCTCGAACAGCTTCGACTCCTGAAACCGCCCATGACGGTTCTTGGAGAAAGTCGAGTGATGCGGGATCTCTTGATCGAAGCCCAGACCGGTGAACCAGCGCCACGCCAGGTGCATGCGCAATTCCTCCACCAGTTTGCGCTCGCTGCTAATGCCGTACAGATAGCCGATCAAGAGAATGCGCAGCAGAAGCTCGGGATCGATCGACGGTCGTCCGGTCTCGCTGTAGCTGCCTTTCAGTTGTTCGCGTACGAAAGCAAAGCTGATGTGCTTTTCAATAAGCCGCAGCAGGTGGGTTTCAGGAACCTGATCTTCCAGACGGAAGTAGTAGAACAGCGCTTCGGAGCGGTCGTGTTGCCCCATCATGATCAGCAGGCCTCCGACGATCAGAATCAAACAGAGCATGGGCGGATGCTTTCTTCTAACATGCTTCCGTCGAATCTCATCCCGCTAATCGACATGACTTTTTCAACACCCACGCCTGTTTACGTCAACAATCCAGCCAAATGTGCTAACGCGGAGTGTCCCCCCCCACGATTTGAGCGGAAAACCGGGCCTTCAGTCGCCTTGTGGAACCAGGGTTATCAGGTCGAGGCCGTTCGTGTTGTCATTCGGAGGATCCGCGTTGATGAAGGCTATCGTCGTCGTAGAATTGGTCGCTACAATCGTCGTCATGAACTTTTGCCAAACTTGGTACTTCGTCCCCATCCCGTCCGAGTTCGTTGCAGTGTATACCTGCTGGCCGTCTACGTATACGTTCACCGTACTGCTGACGCCGAAGATGCTCTGTGGATCGTAGACATTGCCCACGTAGAAGGTCAAAGTGTAGGTAGTGCCTGGCGTGGTGGCCACGGTCTGCGCGACGCCGGTTGCTGTGTTGCTGTTGCCGGTTAAATCCAACCACTGATAGCCTGCCTTCGCAGGAAAGCCGAATCCCTCAGAGTTGAAGGTTGTGCTCACAATGTTCACATTTCCGGAATTGCCAACCACCTGCCAGTGACGAAACGTGTTTCCAGTGGAGAAGGTCCGGTAACTGCCGGGTGCAACGACCGGCTCCTCGAAGCTGCCGTCCTTGATAAGGTTCGTCTGACAAAATGCTGCGGTGACGGAACACAGGACCATTCCGAAGAAGCCCGCTCGCACCGCTCGGGTGATAATCATTAGGGTCATGGTCATACCATTCTCCTTCCGCGACTTCCGTTTTGCGCCCAATGAAGAAGGGTCGGCGGCGACGCCTCGAACCAAAGCTACTGCAGTTCGGCTGCGCCGGCCGTGACCGGCATCACCGTTCTAGGTGACGGCATTTGGGAAAGCCAGTCTTGGCAGCCGGAGCTGCGAGCCTGCCCTGAGGCGGTGACAGCGACTGCGCGTGGGGACGGGAACTCTATGCTGGAATGAACTGGCACAGGTCAATTGGCGAACAATCTCGATTACACTCATTGACTGGGTTCTGAGTGTGGCCGCCCCGTTTCCGGCAGATAAACGGTTGGGCCGCATGACCCTAGCTTGGGCGCGGACCGAGCTGTCTTCGGGAAGTGCAGAGATTCTTCGTAGGGAGGCGTTCGCGAGCGAGCGACACCTCGGCCCCCGACTGGAGTTCTGCCAATCCGCGCGAGATCCTTCTCGGCCTGACGGCTGGCTCAGGATGACGTCAAGTTACTCGTATTCAAAGTGACATTTGCTTGATCGCGGCCCACCCTTCCGCAAAGAACGCGGAAAGGGTGGGGCACCCGCTTTTATGCCAATGCGCGCGGGATCCTTCTCGGCCTTGCGGCCGCTCAGGATGACGTCACGGGCGTTGTTCGTGGTTACGTCTGGCTTATGGTTGCGCGAGCGGGGACGCTCGCGTCTACATTTTCCTCGCGTCTACATTCATGATCCGAAGGTGGCGGACAGGAGTGTCCCTCCGCTCTACAGGAATAAATGCCAAGCTTCGCGGTATTGTTCCCAGCGGGCGCATTTGCAGGGGATGTCGGGATAGAAGCGGAGGCTGGTGCATTGCTCGATGGCTGCGATGGGCAGGATGTAACAGACATCCACGGGCAGGATGTGGGCGACGAGGAAGTCGATGTCATCGGCGGTGTAGGTGACTTTGCCCTTGCCGTAGACGCTGTAGATGGGTTGGACGTCGTAGCCGCGGGCGCGCAGGACTTCGGTGCATTTGAGTTGTACGCGCCACAGGCGGGAGCCGTTGCCGACGATGAAGTCGTAGCGCTCGCTGTCTCCAAAGGGCTTGGCGACGTCAAAGCCCAGGGTTCTGGCCTTGAGCCAGAAGGCGGCTTCGGAGATTTCTCCGGTGCGTTTCGGGTTGTGGTGGATGGGATGGGCGATTGATGGTTTCATGATTGGGGTGCCTTTCGGGTCGGGAAAAGAAAAAGGCGCAGCTATTGGCTGCGCCTTTATTTGTGCTTATAGATATAGACTAGCATATTGAAGGGGGCAAATAAGCTATGCTTCGGAAGTTTATTTCTGCCATGGAATGAGGCAGATGGGGGAAATCGGATCGTGTGGGGGGCTTGACAAGATTTTCGGCAACCCGCGCGGGAACCTTTGCGGCCTTGGCCACAATACGGTCTTAGCCGCCCAGGATGTGAATGCAGCGCATGAGAGCGTCATCTGCACGGGTCGATGGAGTTTGAATGGCACCTCAAGATTGTGAGTTTGATCTTTCCAATACGGTCACGGTGCAGAAGGTTGCAACCTCGGTGATGGCTATAAGTGAATAGAAATAAAAGACTTGGATGGCGTTCGTTTGAATGTGACCGGGGTGCATTACCATCGATTTGCATATGGCCTGAAAGTGCCATTCACGGCGGACCGGGTGACTGTTACATTTGTCCTCGAGCAGACTTCGGGGGAGGGCTGCTTCGACGAACGTCCCAATCTCTAACGAGGCTGGGGCGTTTTGTTTTGTGGGCTTATCATCGGCTTATCTTCTTCCTTATTAGTATTAGTTTTCCCGTTGAAAGCGATAGCGGCCGCGGTGCTCGCGCGCAATGGTTTCCGCCACTTTCAGAAAAGCGCGCGCGGCATGGGAAAGGCTAGCGGACTTGCGATAGATCAATCTAAGCTGACGATGAAGGCGCAACTCGCGGACTGGAATGCGAATCAATTCGCCGCGGGCCAATTCACTTTCGACGCTGATCTCGGGCAGCAAGGCGACGCCGTTGCCCATCGCGACAAAGCGCTTGATAGCTTGCAGGGTGGGCAGTTCGATGTCCATGTGCAGCGGGGTTTTGTGGCGTTTGAAAGCTTGAATCACTTTTTCACGATAGGGCGAAGTAACATTGTGGGCGACGAACGACTCGGCCCCGAGTTGGCGAATGCTGACATGCTGCGCTGTAGCCAGCGGATGGCTCGGGGGAACCACGAAAATCAATTCATCGAGGTACACGACGGTAGAGCATAATTGCGGCTCTTGCGGGTCGTAGGTGAGAACTCCGAGTTCGGTGCTGTGGCGCAATACGTCGTCTGGGATGTGGCTGCCTAACGAGCGGCGCACCATGATTCTAATCATGGGATGCAGACGACGGAACTCCGCCAGCACCGGCAGCAGATACAGCGCGGTGAATTCATTGGCGGCAATGGCCAGCTTGCCTTTCTGCAGCTCTCTGAGTTCGACCAGGGCTTCGTGCGCGTCGCCGCGCAGGTTTAAGAGTCTTTCCGCATATTCCTGGAGGACGCGGCCCGCGTCGGTCAGCACGCCCTCACGCGAGGAGCGATCGAACAAAGATTCGCCCAATTCGTCTTCGAGTTTGCGGATCGACTGGCTTACAGCCGACTGGGTGCGATAAAGTTTCTCGGCCGCGCGCGAGAATCGTCCTTCTCTGGCCACGGCCAGAAACACTTCGAGTTGCGCCAGATCCATTTGCGCCATCCCTTTAGCAGAACTTAAGGACTCATTAGTCCTGCTTATGATTATAAATGTAACTAATGATAATTGGAGGATTATAAGCTTGCTTAATATGTCTGTCCACGTAGGATTGAATTGATCCCACGAGGAGGGTCCGCGGCATGGAACGCATCACGGTATTCGACACTACCTTGCGCGACGGCGAACAGTCGCCGGGTTGCAGCATGAACGTAGAGGAGAAATTGCGCATGGCGCATCAACTCGATCGGTTAGGGGTGGATGTGATCGAGGCTGGATTCCCCATCGCTTCGGAAGGCGACTTCGCTGCCGTGCGAGCCATCGCCGCCGTGGTTCGCCGTCCTATTATTGCTGGCTTGGCCCGGGCTTGCGCGAAGGACATCGAACGCGCGTGGCAAGCCCTTCAGGGAGCGGCGCGGCCGCGGATTCATGTGTTCCTGGCCACTTCCGACATCCATCTGAAATACAAGCTGCGCATCTCGCGGCAGCAATGCCTCGAGCAGGCCGTCGAAGCGGTGCGTCTGGCCAAGAGTTTGTGTGATGACGTTGAATTTTCTCCCGAGGACGCGACCCGCACCGATCCTGAGTTCCTGTGCCAGGTGGTGGAAGCGGTTGTGTCCGCCGGCGCGACCACAGTGAACATTCCGGACACGGTTGGATTCACCACGCCGGTGGAATTCGGCGAACTGATTCGCACCATCCGCGAAACCGTACGCGGAATCGAGGAGGTCACCATTTCGGCCCACTGCCACGACGATCTTGGACTAGCCGTAGCCAACTCGTTCGCGGCGATTGCAGCTGGGGCGCGGCAAGTGGAATGCACTATTAACGGCATCGGGGAGCGCGCGGGAAACGCTTCGCTTGAAGAGATTGTAATGGCGATGCGGGTTCGTCCCGACCGGCTCGCGTATGAGACCCAGGTCGTCAGCGAGCAACTGTTTCCCGCAAGCCAGTTGCTCAGCGAGGTCACCGGGGTTGCGGTGCAACCGAATAAAGCAATTATCGGGCGCAATGCGTTTGCCCATGAGGCCGGAATTCACCAGGACGGCATGCTCAAGAATCCGCTGACCTATGAAATTATGACGCCGCAATCCGTCGGGGTGCCAGACTCGAAATTAGTACTGGGCAAACATTCGGGACGCCACGCGCTGGGCCTGCGCTGCGAACAATTGGGCCATCAATTTGATCGTCATCAGCTCGACGAAGTCTACCGGCATTTCGTGGTACTGGCCGATCAGATCAAGCAGGTCGAGGATCACCATCTGGTGGAACTGATTGCCACGATTCACAACACGCCCGCCGACGATCGCGCGCAATCAGAGCCAATTCCGCTTGCGATCCCGGCCCTGGTGAACGCGCGAACAGAGAAGGCACGCGAACATTCGAAGCGGCTGGTTCCGATGGCTCGCTCAGACGGTGGCGGACTCGCGAGTCTTTCCCTAAAGCCGATCGCGGAGCGCCACGGTGATGCGGAAGACTGCTTATGGGGAGTTTGACGAACCGATGAGGCTGCCCAACCGTCACTGCGGCTTCGGGACAAAACGGGATAACAAAAACCGGTTGTCAGTTACCTGTTCTCGGTTCTCAGTTTGTGACGCCGCGCTACAATAAGCTCGCATGCTGCTGAAGATTGCAATCCTTCCCGGGGACGGCATCGGTCCCGAAGTGACTGACGAAGCTGTACACGTGCTCGAAGCCATCGCTGCAACCTTTGGGCACGAACTCACGCTAAAGAAAAAAGATGTCGGTGGCGCGGGGATCACCAGCAGCGGCGATCCTCTGCCGCAAGATACATTGCAAGCTTGCCTCGCCTCGGGAGCCGTACTGCTGGGCGCGGTCGGAGGCCCGGCGTTCGACAGTGTTCCGAAAGAGCTGCGGCCGGAACGCGGATTGCTTCGGTTGCGGCGGGAACTGGGCGCATTTGCCAATCTGCGGCCTGCGGCATGTTTTCCAGCACTCGAAGATTGTTCGCCGCTTCGCCCCGAAGTAGTTCGAGGGGCAGACATTCTGATTGTGCGTGAGCTGTTGGGAGGAATTTATTTCGGTGAACCGCGCTCTACCGAGGGCGCAGCCGGCAGCCGGGTTGCGATCGATACCATGCGCTACGGCGAAGCGGAAATCGAGCGCATTGCCCGCGTGGCTTTTGAACTGGCCCAATCCCGACGGCGTCTGGTGACTTCCGTCGATAAAGCCAACGTGCTCGATTGTTCCCGGCTGTGGCGCGATGTGGTCACAAGCGTGGCGCGAGATTATCCGGGGGTGCAACTAAAGCATACCTATGTGGATTCGGCCGCCATGGCGCTGGTCTCGCATCCCAGGGACTTCGATGTGCTGCTCACCGAAAACATGTTTGGCGATATATTGTCGGACCAGGCAGGCGCCATCGTTGGTTCGATTGGTGTGCTGGGATCGGCGAGTATCGGCGGGCCCGTGGCGCTTTATGAACCGGTACATGGTTCCGCGCCCGACATTGCCGGGAAAGGCGTTGCCAACCCGCTGGGGGCCATTCTTTCGGTAGCCATGATGTTGCGATACTCGTTCCATCTCGAAGCTGAAGCGGAGTCCGTCGAGGCCGCGGTCGCGTCTGTGCTTGATGCGGGGCATCGTACACGCGACCTGGCGAAGCCGAACCAGCCCGCAATTGGCACCGTAGAAATGGGACGCAAGATTGCAGTTGCGATAAAACATGCAAGACCTGCGGTCGCGTCTTGATTTGGTGCTCAGGTGAAAATCTTTTCACCCATCGCGAACTCAGCGCTGGGCAAAATAGATTAGACGAAAAACCATGACTGAGAAGTTCACACTGTTTGACAAGATCTGGAATGAGCACGTCGTATGTGCTCCTGCCGGGCGATTGCCGCTGATTTATATCGACCTGCATTTGGTGCACGAAGTTACTTCGCCGCAGGCCTTCGAGGGATTGCGATTGGCAGGCCGCAAAGTGCGGCAGCCTCAGCGCACGGTCGCAACGGTGGACCACAACATTCCCACTGAGCCTCGCGGCACTCCTATTACCGATCCGATTGCGGCGCGGCAGATTCAGGCTTTGCAGCAGAACTGCGAAGAGTTCGGCGTGCCTCTGTTCGATATGGATTCGTCCGAGCAGGGGATCGTACACGTGATTGGTCCGGAACTCGGACTGACGCAACCGGGCATGACTATTGTTTGCGGAGACAGCCATACCAGCACGCACGGCGCGTTTGGTTCGTTGGCGTTTGGCATTGGAACTTCAGAAGTTGAGCACGTGTTGGCTACGCAGTGCCTTCATCAACGCAAACCGAAAAGCATGCAGATCGATGTGCGCGGCAAGCTCGGCGATGGAGTAAGCGCGAAGGATCTCGCGCTGGGGGTGATTGGACAGATTGGCATCGACGGGGCCACTGGCCATGTGATCGAGTACACCGGCGAGGCGGCGCGCGCGCTGTCCATGGAAGGCCGGATGACGTTGTGCAACATGAGCATTGAGGCCGGAGCGCGGGCCGCGATGATCGCGCCCGATGAGACTACGTTCGCTTACATGAAAGGCCGGCGATTTGTCCCGCGTGATTGGGAGGAAGCGGTTGCCCGCTGGCGCGGCCTCGCGTCCGATTCTGGCGCGCGATATGACGCGACTGTAGAAGTTGATGCTTCGCGGCTGGCGCCGTTTGTGACTTGGGGAACGAATCCCGGAATGATCGCGCCGGTCGATGGCCGCATTCCTGAGTTGAGTGATTCGAAGCTCAATGCGGATCGTCACGCGGTCCAGCGCATGCTGGAATATATGGGACTGGAGCCGGGCACCCGCATCGAAGAGATTCCTGTCGACCGCGTTTTTATCGGTTCTTGTACCAACTCGCGGCTGGAGGATTTGCGGGCTGCGGCTCGCGTGGCCAAGGGACATCGAGTTGCTCCTAAGGTGCGGGCCATGGTCGTACCGGGATCGCAGGCAGTGAAGCACGCGGCTGAACTGGAGGGCTTAGACAGAATTTTTCTGGAATCTGGGTTCGAGTGGAGAGAATCCGGGTGCTCGATGTGTCTGGGAATGAATCCGGATATCCTGCAGCCTGGGGAGCGCTGCGCTTCGACCAGCAACCGTAATTTCGAAGGCCGCCAGGGTCGCGGCGGGCGGACGCATCTGGTGAGTCCGATGATGGCTGCCGCGGCGGCTATCGCCGGGCACTTTACTGATATTCGCAATTGGCGTTTTCGTTGAGGCGAGTAAACCATGAAACCGATTCGCATTCACAAAGGTCGCGTCGCACCGCTTCATCGGGCGAACGTCGATACGGACCAGATCATTCCCAAGCAGTTTCTGAAGCGGATCGAGCGCACCGGGTTCGGGGAGTTTCTGCTATTTGATTGGCGTCGCACCAGCGATGGCAAGCACGATCCGTCGTTCGTTCTCAACCATCCCCGCCATGCGGGCGCGAGTGTCCTGGTTGCGGGAAAGAATTTTGGTTGCGGATCTTCGCGGGAACATGCTGTGTGGGCGCTGGAAGATTTCGGTTTTCGCGTGCTGATCGCACCGTCGTTTGCCGACATCTTCGCCAACAACTGCGTGAAGAACGGCGTGCTGACCGTGGTCTTGAGTGAAGACGAAGTTGCCGAGATCGCGCGCCGGGCAGCGGAATTTGACGACTATGACATCACCGTCGATCTCGAGCAGTGCAAAGTCCACGACGGTCATGGATTGTCCGCTTCATTCCAGATTGACGAATTCACTCGCCATTGCCTGCTCGAAGGGCTGGACGACATCGGACTGACTTTGCAGCATGAGTCCGAGATCGACGCTTACGAAGCTCGCCATTCCCTGCCGATCACATGAGGCGAGCCTGCCGAAGAAGCTGTGGCTAGTCTGAATTTCGGCGGCGCACACACGAGCGAGGACGCTCGCGTCTACATTTCCCGATCGCTCACGTCTACATTGATCCTCGGCTCGGGTACAATACTCTGTCCCATAAAGTGTAGGCGGTGGAGGAGAATGCCGGAGGCTTGGAAACAGTGGGAGGGCCAAGTCGTCAACGAGGAGTTCTCGTTGGTCCGATACTTGGGCGGCTCGGAGCACAGCGCGGTATTTCTAACCAAGCGCGCCGATCGCGAACCCCAGGAAGTGGCGATCAAACTCATTCTGGCCAATACTCAAGACCCTGAACTGCAGCTCTCCTGGTGGGAACTTGCCGCAAAGCTATCGCATCCTAATTTGCTTCGCCTGTTTCAGCGCGGCCGTTGCCAGCTCGATGGCACGGAACTGCTTTACGTCGTGACTGAGTATGCCGAAGAGAGCCTGGCGCAAATTATTCCTTACCGGCCGCTTACGCCCGCGGAGGCACGCGAGACGCTCCAGCCCCTTCTGGATGCGCTGGCCTACATTCACGGCAAAGGTTTCGTACACGGCGACATCAAACCTTCAAACATTCTGGCAGTGGGTGATCAGATAAAAGTTGCGAGCGATGGACTCTGTGGAGCGGGTGAGTCGAGTCGAGTTTTGGGCACGTCAAGCATTTACACGGCGCCGGAGATCGCAGACGGCGGCGGCATGTTGCCGGCTTCAGACGTCTGGTCATTGGGCATAACGCTGGTCGAAGCACTCACGCAGAGTCCGCCTGTCTGGAAGGAGGCGGAACAAGCGGAACCGGTATTGCCGGAGAACTTGCCGCAGCCATTTTTTGACATCGTCAGTCATTGCCTGCGTCGAAATCCGCAACAGAGATGGACGGTGCCCGAGATTGCGGCACGGCTGCAGCAAACCTCACCTGCGCTCGAGTCACAAGAAACTGTCGAGCACAAAAGCACGTTCACGAAATGGGGCTACCTGGTTCCAGCCATTGCCGCCGGATTGTTGCTGCTAGTGTTTCTTGGTCCAAAACTGTTTCGTCGCCATCCGGCTGAGCCAGTCGCTTCCAGCGCGATCGAATCTTCGCAGGGACAGCCAGAAGCAAAGCAGAGCGCGGCTTCCCGCGCCCCCGCTCCGTCGCATGCGCCGCCAGTTGCAGCCAAGAATGGCGTAAGCAAGAATCGCGTAAGCAAGAATGCCGAAGCCGACGATTCGACTGGCGCTCGGGTTCAGGGAGCGGTGGCCCAGAAAGTCTTGCCAGACGTTTCAAAGAATGCCTTGAAAACGATTCACGGTAAGCTGAAGGTTCGGGTCAAGGTTTCGGTGGATTCGTCCGGCAATGTACTAGTGGCCAAATTCGACTCTCGAGGACCCAGCAAGTATTTTGCGGAACGGACGCTACAAGCGGCACGCCGCTGGACGTTTAAGGCGCCGCAAGTTGGTGAACAAGGCGTTCCCAGCGAATGGATGCTGACGTTCGAGTTTGATAGAAGCGGGATCAATGTTCATCCGTCGCAAACGTTTCCGTAGACGTCGCGGCAGGGATCCTGCAGAGCATTGCTGGGCTGCCCGGACGGGGCGTCCGGGCCTGCGTGGTTATTGCCAGTTGTCGCGGATGGAAAATCTGCGGAGGCCTTCATGCCTGTGCGGCTGATCGAGAGTCTGGCGACCACAGCGCCACTGTCGGACCTATTTTCGGACCAATCGATTCTGCAAGCCATGCTGGACTTCGAGGCCGGTCTCGCCCGCGCCCAAGCCGGTCTGAAAATCATTCCCCGCTCGGCGGCCGACGCCATCGCGACAGCAGCCAAAGTAGAAGGCTTCGATCCCGGAGTTCTCAGCAGCGCCACATTGCGGGCAGGAACGCCGGTCATACCCTTCGTTAAAGCTCTCACCGAGCGCGTCCGCGAAATCGATTCGAGGGCTGCGGGATTCGTGCACTGGGGTGCGACCACGCAGGACGTTGCGGACACTGCTCTAATGCTCGTGCTAAAGCGGGCGCAGCCCATCTTCGATACTGACCTGACTCGACTGGAAAATGGGTTGAAGCGGCTGGCTACAGAACACCAATCCGCGGTGATGCTTGGTCGCACGCTCATGCAGCCCGCGCCACCAACTACGTTTGGCCTCAAAGCGGCGGGTTGGCTGAATGCGGTCAGCCGCAGTCACCGACGTCTCAACGATGGATTTGCTGAAACTCTGATCTTACAGTTTGGCGGTGCGAGCGGCACATTGGCATCGCTCGGGAGCCAGGGACTTGCGGTCGGTCGCGCACTGGCAGAGGAACTTGGCCTCGGATTTCCGGATGCTCCCTGGCACACTCATCGCGACCGTCTGGCTGAATTGGTGTGTGGGTGTGGCATTGTGACTGGGTCGCTGGGCAAGATGGCGCGAGACATAAGCCTGCTCATGCAAAGCGAGGTTGGTGAGGCGGCGGAGCCAAGTGAACCGGGTCGCGGCGGTTCTTCGACAATGCCACACAAGCGCAACCCAAACGGTTGTTCGCTAACGCTGGCTGCGGCGGTTCGCGTGCCGGGTCTGGTGGCTGGCTTTCTTTCGGCGATGGTGCAAGAGCACGAGCGCGCATTGGGCGGTTGGCAATCGGAGTGGCCCACTGTTTCCGCAATCATTCAAGCTTCCGGGTTGGCGGCTGCGTCGATGGCCGAAGTGGCCGAAGGACTCACCGTAGATCCGGTTCGAATGCGGATCAACATCGAAGCCACGAAGGGCGTCATTTTTGCCGAGCGCGCCATGATGCTTCTGGGCGACAAACTTGGTCGAGACGTGGCCCACAAGTTGTTGGAAGAGGCTACCCGAAAGAGCATCGCGGGAGGACGCACGCTGGCTAGTGTGCTTTCCGGCATGAGCGAAGTCACCCGGCATCTCGATGCCGCGATAGTCCGGGAACTTGATGTGCCGGAACAATATCTCGGCGTGGCGGATGAGTTTCGCGTGCGGTTGCTCGCTTCGGTACAGCAACGCACGACCGGTCAACCCAAATCAGGCCACTTTAAGAAGCGCGAGCGAAAGAAGAAGCAGACGAATACTAAGAAAAAATAACAAGGAGCGACTATCGTGCCCTTCTCGACGATTAACAACAGACGGCTGTTTTATCGCCTTGAGGGCCGCGAGGACGAGCCCGTGCTGGTGTTGTCCCACTCCATCGGGGCCGATCAGGGGATGTGGGCTCCGCAGGTGCCGGATCTGCTTTCGCATTTTCGCGTTCTCCGTTACGACATTCGTGGACACGGCGCGTCTGACGCGCCCAAGGGTGATTACACGATTGAGGAATTGGGGCGCGACGTACTCGGCCTTGCCGATGCGCTCAAGATTTCCGCATTCGCTTTCTGTGGTCTCTCGCTTGGGGGCGCGATCGGCCAATGGCTCGGGATCCATGCGGCGGATCGTGTAAGCCGGCTGGTTCTGGCCAATACTTCCCCACAATTTGGACCGCGGGCCAATTGGGACGCTCGCAGGAAAGCCGTTCTCGACGGCGGAATGGCCGCAGTAATCGACTTGGTGATGCAGCGCTTTTTCTCGCCCGAAACTCTGACTCGAGGCGATGCCTACGCGCAGGCTGTGCGGTCAGTAATTCTCGGAACCGATCCCATCGGGTACGCCGGTTGCTGCGCCGCCCTGCGGGACATGGATCACACTCAACTGCTGGGGCAAATCCGCGTTCCCACCCTGGTGATTGTCGGCGACCGCGACGTCGCAACCCCTTGGCCAGGACATGGCGAGATCCTGGCTCGAGGAATACCTAACGCTGAGGCTCTGCATTTACCAGCTGCGCATATCTCGAATCTGGAGCGGCCACGATCCTTCACAGCGGCGCTATTCAGCTTTTTCCTACAGTCCGACGCCGGATCCGTGGCTCAAAGCGACCCCCTGCAAGCTGGATTCGAAGTACGGCGCTCGGTGCTGGGCTCGGAACATGTCGACCGTGCCATCGCCGCAACCGCTGAATTCAACCGTGACTTCCAGGAATTGATCACTCGCTATGCGTGGGGAACGATCTGGACGCGGCCGGGGCTCAGTCGAAGGACGCGTCGCCTGCTGGTGCTGAACATGATGGCGTCTCTGGGGCGCTGGGAGGAGTTTCGTCTGCACTTGAGCACGGGTCTGGCGCATGAATTGGAGCCGTGCGATCTCAAAGAAGTCCTCTTGCAGGTTGCGATTTATGCGGGCGTTCCGGCGGCAAATACAGGTTTCCACATTGCGACGGAAGTGCTGGGCAGAAAGCCGGAATGACTCGGCTATCCCAGCTCTAGAGCGCACGTGCCAGATATAAAGGAATCGCCTGGGTCAACGATCCGTATGCAAAGTTGCTTGACACTGGTTGGCATATGGTGGTAGAGCTGTCAGACCACTATTTTCGCGCCAGTAAGTAATCGGTTTTGGCACTTTGCGAACGTTTCGTTGCCGTAGAAACTAGCAATTATCGTAGATGCACACTTCGACGGAGGCGCCCATGCGTTCCCTAACCATTCGGCTGACGGCTGTCAGTATTGGCATACTGCTGGCGTGTCTACCCGTTCTCGCGCAGACCTACACTGGCCGCATTCTGGGCGTCGTCACCGACCAGACCGGAGCCGCTCTGGCCGGCGCCCAAGTGGTCGTCACCGATATGCAAAGGGGGGTTTCGCGTACTTTGACCACGGACCAGGCAGGTGAATACGTGGCTCCCGACCTATCGCCCGGGACCTACAAACTCCATGCCGAGGCCAAGGGATTCAAGGCAGTGGAGCAGCTCAATATCCCATTGGAAGTGGCCAAGGATGTCAGGATCGACCTCACGCTTCAGCCCGGCCAGGTGAATGAGACCGTCGTCGTAAGCGGAGAAGTTCCGCTGCTGGATACCACCTCGTCCACTCTCGGCGGAACTCTCAGCAATGCGGCCATCAATGACTTGCCGTTGAACGGCCGCAACTACGAGAACCTGCTTCAGTTGCGCCCTGGCGTGATTCGTTACCCTGGAGGCGGCTTCTCGACCACCAGCACCAATGGACTTCGCGCCGAGGATAATGCCTACGTCATCGACGGCCTTTTAAATAGCGAGCCCTTCTCCGGGCAGGGCATCATCAATGGGGCCGGTATCGCGGGAGACTCAGCGACCATCCTGCCTATCGACGCTATTCAGGAATTCAACGTACAGGAGAATCCTCCGGCGGAATTTGGCTGGAAGCCCGGGGCCATCGTCAACGTGGGACTGAAGTCGGGCACGAACTCGCTTCATGGCACGGCGTTTGCTTTCGGCCGTGATGGCAACGTGTTCGACGCTCGCAACTATTTCAACTGCGCAAGTAATCCATGTGCCTTCAGCCAATCGCCAAGCCCGAAGAATCCCCGCACGCTGGAGCAGTTTGGCGGATCATTTGGCGGACCGATTATCAAGGACAAAGCCTTTTTCTTTGGATCGTACGAAGGGCAACGCTATGACGTAGGCAATCAGTATGGAGGCGTAACCAGTCCGTCGATGGTGCCGATGACGCTGGCCGCGGGGACGGGACAGAACTGTACAGCTCCTGGGCTCGCTTCCGCCGATTGTGCCGACAGCATTCCGACTGCGATTGCTGATCTGGTGGCAAATCACGTGCCGATCAGTGCAGTAAGCCAGAAGATCTCTGGTTGCACGGTCTCGTCGAGTGGCGCGGTCACGTGCAATGGCACGGGATTTCCGCTGAACAACAATCCGACTATCAACATCGTCAACGGATTTCCCAATTCGGTCGGGGTCGACAATGTGGTTGCCAAGGTGGATTACAACTTCAACGAGCGCCACCGGGTCAGCGGCATGTACTTTTTTGGCAACAACACGGGAACAGTCGAGGATTTTCCGGAACTGCAATCCAAATGGCTGTCCGATATTCACACGCGCGCCCAGGTGGTCGGAGGAAGCTGGGTTTACGTCCCCTCTGCGCGTTGGGTCAATGAAGTCAGGGTGGGATACAACCGGCTCTACCAGCCCACCTTGCCAGGCGATCTTAATACGCCGGCGTCGGATTACGGTCTCGACACCGGCGTCAGCGGTCCTTTCACTGGAGGACTGCCGCGGATCGGCTTTGGCGGATACTTCACCGGGCTGGGCGGGTTCAAGTGGCCGAAGTTTCAAGGGCCCGACGATATCATCCAGTTTGTTGACCACATTTCCTACACTGCCGGAAAACATGCTCTGAAGTTCGGCGGCGAGGTCCATCGGAATTACGTCAGCGGTGGTGCATTTGGCAATGCCCGCGGCAGCATCACTTTCCTTGGCGGCGTCGCACTGGCGCCAACAGCGGCGAATCCCAACGGGTCCACCGCGCTGGAAGATTTTTTAGCGGGCGATCCATTCAAGGCATCCGTGCTCACGGGTGATCCGACGCGCCACTTGCATAACTGGAACTATGCCGGGTTCTTTCAGGATGACTGGCGAGTAAGCCGGACCTTCACTTTAAATTTGGGATTGCGTTACGAGTTTGCCTCAGTGGTCGCGGATTCCAACAATCTGCTGGGCAACTTTGATCCCAATCTCGGAATCGTGCAGGTGGGTAAACAGATCGGCAGCGCTTATAACCCTGATCACACGAATTTCGCTCCCCGCGTTGGTTTTGCATGGGATATCGATGGCAAGGGGAAAACGGTGCTCCGCGGCGGCGGCGGCGTGACATTCGAAGCCGTGAACTGGGAAACCTTCCTGGCTTTCAACAATAGCTTCGGACTCCCCAGCGTTCCTACGGGAGCGGTCATATCTGGAACTGGCACACCGAATCCCGTTACTGCGGGAGGCACGATCACAACGGGTAACTTGACGATTCCACCAATTGCTCCGCAGTGGGACGGTCCAGCACCTCTCTATGGCAATCTCAGCAGCACCACGATCAATTGCGATCCTAACGCATCTGGTCCGTGTGCCATCATGGGGGTCGATCGAAATATCACTACCCCTTACGTGGCCACCTGGACTTTGAATGTTCAACACGCCTTCGCCCCCAACTTGAATCTGGAAGTCGGATACGTGGGCAACCACGGATCGAATCTGGTCGGAATCCGGGACATCAACCAGGAGGAACCGGGTACCGATTCCCAGGCCACGCGACCTTTTAACGCGAAGTTTCCTTACCTGAGCAATATTTTTCAGTTGGGAAACTCCTACCGATCAAACTACAGCGGGTTGCAGGCAACGTTAACCGCGCGAAACTATCATGGCTTGAGCTTGGTCGCCGGTTACACTTACTCCCACGCGCTGGACGATGTGTCGGCAAACTGGGACTTCGGCGCCGGATACGGTCTTCCCCAGAATTCCAACAATCTCGCCGCGGAATATGGCAACAGCGATTTCGACGTGCGCCATCGGCTCACGCTTTCTCTTACCTATGCCATCCCCGGCAAACAGGGCTACGCTCAGATGCTGGAGGGCTGGGAGATCAATTCGATTGCAACGATTGAAAGTCCACAATATTGGGGACCGATCGATTTGACCACCGATATCTCCGGCCTCGGCGGCTTACCTGTGAGCCCACCGCAAGCTACTCCTCAGCGCTGGGATTTTTTTGGCAATCCCTCCGACTTCAAATCCGGACCGCAGCCGATCCCGCACTACACCGTGGGCAGCTTCCCGACGGCTTGCACAAACGACGCGGCGGCGATCGGAGCGACGTCAACCCTCGATATGTGGGGCTGTTACGCCAAAGGCAACTCGGTCATGATTCCGCCTCCTCAAGGTCAGTTCGGCACGATGCCCCGAAATTTGTTCCCCGATTCAGGTTTCAGGAACCTGGACTTCTCGGTGGCCAAGAACTGGCACTTCGGTGAGCGGCTCAGTGCCCAGTTCCGCGCCGAGTTCTTTAATATTTTCAATCACCCAAACTTTGCCAATCCTTACGGCGGACAGAACGGCTACGGGCTGAACGATCCTGGAGCACCGAACTTTGGTTGTGGATGCGCTACGCCTGATATAGCGGCTGCCAATCCCGCTGTGGGTTCCGGAGGCCCCCGCTCGGTCCAGCTGGGGCTGAAGTTTGCCTTCTAGTTGCGAGGTCGGAAGATTTGAGGGGATAGGGCCGGACGCGAGAGTTCGGCCCTTTCGCTTAGAAAACTGATGTTGGTTTGGCATTCATAAACATCATAAGGAGCCGTAAAACGTGAAAACTCATTTCCACTTTGTAGCGTACCTGTTGATCTTCACCGTCGTGCTGGCAGGCATCGCATTGGCGCAGGGAAAATCGGAGCGGACGCTCGACGAGATAAAGACGGAAGCCATTCATCGCGCGGAAAATGGAATGTATCCGCTGATCGGACTTGATCCAGGGGATGTTCGCGAAGCGTTGGCCCCGATCAAGACGCGTGATAAAGACGAATGGGCAGCCGCGTTCATGGCCGTCGGCGACCGCTACTTCAATGAGGCGAAGGCGCTGGAAAAAACTAATCCCATCAAGGCGAATGCGGACTACATTCGCGCATGGCGGTTGTACTCTTTCGGACGTTGGCCATATCCGGCTTCTCCGGGGAAGCAACGCGCTTATGCCAAGGCGCTCGAAGCGTTTCTGGCGCATGCCCGCTTCTGGGACCCGCCGCTGGAGGTCATTCACATTCCTTTCGAAGGCTCTGAGATTATCGCGTATATGCGGCTCCCGAAGAACGCCAAGAGTCCGGTGCCGCTGGTAATCGCGGTCAACGGATTGGACAGTCGTAAGGAAGACCTGTCGGAGAGTTTCTCGGCCATCCTGCCGTTTGGTATAGGGTTTCTCGCTGTCGATGGGCCGGGTACAGGTCAATCGCCGGTCAAGGCGAGTCCAACCGCGGATCGGATGCTGTCGCGCGTGATTGACTACGTGCAAACCAGGCCGGAGGTGGATAAGACTAGAGTTGCCGTCCACGGCGTCAGTTGGGGCGCGTACTGGGCGACAAAGCTTTCGATCGTGGAACGCGCCCGGTTGAAGGGCGCAAGCGCGCAGTCTCCGCCGATTGATACTTTCTTCCAAAAAGATTTTCTGATGAATTCACTCCTGGGAAACCGCGAGTACTTGTTCGATCAAGTTCCCGCTCTGATGAACATCTTTGACGGGGTCACGACCGTGGATGAGTTGGCGGCAAGCCTCGAGAAAATGTCTCTCGTAAAGCAAGGCCTCCTCGGCAAACCGACCACGCCCATGCTGATCATGGCCGGAGTCCTGGATACCCAAGTGCCAATCTCAGATATTTATTTGCTGCTCAGCAAAGGCGATGTTCCGAAAGATGCGTGGATCAACCCAGCGGGCGGACATTTGGGGCGGCAAGTCAAGGTCTGGCCGGACCCCCTCATTTTCAAACAAGTAATTATTCCGTGGCTGGTGCGCACTTTGGAGGTCCAGGACGCGCAAAAGTAGTGGGTAGAGTTTCCGTCGCTTCCTTTGTGAACCTTCGTGTTCTTTGTGGTTAAAGCTTTCGAAGGCGTCAACCACAATGGACACGAAGGTTCACAAAGGAAAGCGGGCAGACTGCGCACTGACAGTTTACCGGAGGTGCTCTAAGAGAAGTGGATGCATTCAAGCCGCCTTCTCCAATTCCTCGCGATTCCACTTCCCCAGGTTGGCACCGGCCTCGTAGGTGCTCTGCAGAAATTCCAGAAGCTCAGCTTTCGGCTCTGAGGCGCTGCGAACCTCGTCGTACATCAGCAAGAATTCTCGCATCTGCAGATGATAGAAAGCCTTCGACGGACCAACACGCGCTTCCGCAAAACCTGCCGGCTCCGGAGCCGCGTAGGCGTAGAATGCCGGGCCTTTTATATCTCCACCACCAGGCCAGAAACCGGCGCTGATTACTTCGTGGGAATATGCTTCTTGTGTAACCGGGTCGGCTCCTTCGCGCGGGGGCGCTCGACGGCCCGAGAAACGCGTCACTGCCAGATCGAAGCTGCCCCAGAAGAAATGCACAGGGCTGCTCTTGCCAATAAAACGCGAGCGAAACTCCTTGAAGATTTCGTCGGTCGACACAAGTATCCGCCAGAACCGGTTCGCATACTCCGGGTCGTAGGAGGCGTGTTGCGTGTCCTGGTCGAACGCGATTGGGTTCGGGATCTCAACCGGCATCTTCCAGATTTTCACGTGGATGTCAAGCGAGTCCAAGCAATGCATGAACTGTTTGTAGAAATCGGCGACGGATCGTGCCTCCAGCGCCATGACTCGTTCCGTGTCGTGGCTGGTTCGAATCAGCAGCCGGTGATGAATGAAATCGAATTGAATCTCAAAAATCCTACTGTCATATGGGATGGGAGAAGTTGTGAGCCCGGATGAGGTAACGTACAGCGGAACTTCCCACCAATGATTAATTCTTGGACTTAGGGCAAGCCGAACCTTCCCAACAATCTGAGTCCACATGTGAAGGGTCGCATAGGTATCCTTCCACGCTTCAAGGGGCAACTCGGGCCAGAGGCTGGAACTGATGGGTTGGGCGTTCATATGCGCCTCGTGATAAGAAATCCGATTCAGAATACGCGACCTATTTTACTGCAGCTCCGAGCTACGAAGAATAAAACTAAGCCCGCGAATCTCGTTGACCGCCACGTATCTTATTGATTTCCCAGCGTCATTTGCGATCCCGTCAGAAAAATCGCCAGGCCCGCAAAATCCCCGCAAAATCAATGTACCACTCCGCGTTCCTGGGCATCTAAGGGAAAGGCAAATTTACCGGATGGCAGGGACGGAACGATGGCTTTCGTCCAGAATTCTTGCGCGCTTCGTACCAGGTTCTG
Organism: uncultured Acidobacteriota bacterium; assembly: GCA_963762385.1. Classification (GTDB taxonomy): domain Bacteria; phylum Acidobacteriota; class Terriglobia; order Terriglobales; family Acidobacteriaceae; genus JABDBE01. The sequence continues at coordinate 1,740,450 of CAVXKN010000006.1, forward strand.
ACGAGCACTGAAAAGAATCGAATGAAGCGCCCGTGGCATTTTCGATTGCGAATCGGGCCGTGCGCCAGAACTACCGAATGAATATAAGCAGCTCTTGGAGGCAACCATGCTCGTCGCGCAGAAGAACGTCGAAGTTCGGCACCAACTGCTTGAGCGGCTGTCCGAAGCTCGAGTGCGAACCGACGAGATTTTCAACATGGTGAGGCCCGACTCGATCTGCGAGCGGCCGATTGCGGAACGACATCGAATCATTTTCTATCTCGGTCATTTGGAGGCATTTGATTGGAATCTGCTGCGAGAGCGCATTCTGGGCATGAAGGCTTTTCATCCGGACTACGACCGATTGTTTGCCTTCGGCATTGACCCGGTAAATGGCGCGCTTCCGTCCGATCGACCGAGCGATTGGCCTTCCGTCGCGGATACGCGGCACTACGTGCGGCAAGTCCGGGAGAGCATCGATGAGGGGCTGGCGACGCTTGAATCTGCCGATTGGCAATCCAATCCCATAGGGGCGGATTTTACTGCCAGCACATTGCTCAACGTGGCCGTTGAGCATAGGCTTATGCATGCCGAAACTTTGGCCTACATGCTGCACCAGTTGCCGTTTGATCGTAAAGTCCAACAATCCCGCAAGCCCGAACTGATTGTTCCTCCGATTACTCCTAAAATAATTGAGATTCCTGCAGGGCAAACTACGCTTGGACTGTCGCGACATGACAGGGCCGCGTTCGGTTGGGATAACGAATACGAAGCGCAAACCGTCGACGTTCCAGCATTCACCATCGACAAATACAAAGTGACGAACGGTCAATTTCTTGATTTCGTGGCCGCAGGAGGCTATGAGAATCCAGCCTGCTGGACGGAAGAAGATTGGAGTTGGCGAACCGCGCACAATATTCAGCATCCCGTATTCTGGAGCCGAAATCGCGACCGCTGGTACTACCGGACCATGTTTGACGAAATCCCTTTGCCGTTGGACTGGCCTGTCTACGTGAGCCACGCGGAAGCGAATGCGTATGCCCGCTGGAGTGGGAAGTCATTGCCCACGGAAGCGCAATGGCATCGGGCAGCGTATGGAACAGAGAATGGCCGCGAGAATTCCTTCCCGTGGGGTAATGCGGCTCCGAATTCGAGCAAAGGCAATTTCGATTTCCAAAGCTGGGATGCCGTTTCGGTTGGTGCATTTCCCGAGGGAGAGAGCGCTTTCGGCGTTTCCGACTTGGTGGGCAACGGCTGGGAGTGGACATCGAGCCGGTTCGAGCCATTTCCAGGCTTCCAGCAGTTTTCGTTTTATCCCGGCTACTCCGCCGACTTCTTCGATGGCAAACATTACGTAATGAAAGGGGCATCCGCGCGCACTGCGGCATGCATGTTGCGACGCTCGTTTCGCAACTGGTTCCAGCCCCACTACCAGTTTGTTTACGCGGGATTTCGCTGCGTGAGCAACTGATCGATTCTGGAGGACAGCATGTTGACCCAGGCCTTTACTGCCGGCACTAATTCCGATCTCCTCACCGATGTGCGCGTTGGTTTAACCAAGCCCGGCCAGAAGGAATTGCCTTCGAAATACTTGTATGACAGCGTTGGGTCCGCACTCTTTGAGGTCATAAGCGTGCTTCCCGAATATGGTTTGACTCGCGCCGATGAGCGCCTTCTGCGACGGCACTCCGACGACATTGTCGCGAGACTCACACCGCCGACCATGGTCGCTGAACTGGGTAGCGGCAGCGGCAAGAAGACGCGCTGGATGCTCGAAGCGCTCAGCCGGCATCAACACATTTCGTATTGCCCGATCGAACTTTCACGGGCCGCGCTCACCATGTGCGAGCGGGAACTCGGCGACATTGATTCAGTCAGCATTGTCGGCTTTGAGCGTGAATACCTTGATGGATTGCTGGAAGTGGCGGCTCGACGCCAGGCTGGAGAGCAACTCCTGGTGCTGTTCCTGGGGAGCACGATTGGCAACTTTGAGCACCCGGCAGACGTAAAGTTTCTGCGTCAAGTGCGGGAGATCCTGCGAGCAGGCGACGCGCTCCTACTGGGCACTGACTTGACGAAACCGATTCATCAATTGCTGGCGGCATATGATGATCCGCTCGGCGTGACGGCGGCGTTCAATTTGAATCTGCTGGCACGCATCAATCGGGAACTTGATGCCGACTTCGTGCTCGAGCAATTCGAACACGTTGCCCGCTTCAATGAGGGCGTAAGCAGTGTCGAGATGCACCTTCGCTCCCGGAAGAAGCAAATCGTGAGCATCCCCGCGGCTTCTTTGGCAGTTACTTTCGCTGAGGGCGAAACCATCTGGACCGAGAGCAGTCACAAATATTCTCTTGCCGAAGTATTTCGAATTGCAGAGAAGGCAGGCTTCCGCTGCGATGCTCAGTGGATCGATGAAGAATGGCCCTTCGCCGAAAACCTTTTGATCGCTGAATGAGATTGCCGAGCTTTACTCCAGGTCGGTCTGAGATTCATCCATCGGGGCCTTCGATTCGAGATGAATCTCTGTGAGACCTGCGCTTTTGAGTTGGCGATTTAGCGCGGGCAAATCGGATTGCTTGATTTCGTCCCACCGCTTCAATACTCCGGAAAGATCGCGCTCAGTATCCGCTGCCGCGCTTACTTGAGCCGCAGTGGGCGCGGCATCGGCCTGTCCGACGCTGCCATATAGCGTGCCAACCGCAGCATTCTCACGAGTCAAAGTTGGCTCCGACGCTCCAGGGACCGGCGGCGTCGGCCCGCGCAAAATCATTCCCACCTTTTGATCGAGCGCCTTGATCGATTCCGCCAGCTTGCCCGATTGCGTTCCAATCTTGTGAAGTTTATCGACGAGCGAACGCGCCTGCGTGACGGCTTCCGTGCTTGCAGTCAACTCCGAGGCCAGTCGCATTTCCAGATTGAACTGTTGTTCCAGTCCGGCGCCAGACGTTTTTACGCGAGGATCTATCTTGACCATGAGGGGTGCTGTGAAGCGGTGCCCGTTCGCAGTGAGTCGAACCGTATAATCTCCGGGTAGCGCGAGCGGGCCGAGCGGCGTTCTGGGCGTATCGTTCGGAACTGCCGAAATCGGATACTGATGCTGCGGCGAGGCTGGCGAGGGATAATGCAGATCCCATACCCAGCGGTGCATGCCAGCGCTCGCTGAAAGAATCTTCGGCATGCGGATCCAGTACAGCGGAATCAGTTGCTTCTCCAGTTCGTCTTGACTTATTTCTGGCGTATCCGTGCTGGAAAAGCGGCGCACCAATTTTCCTTTCGCATCGAGGATTTCAAGCGTCACCGGGCTGGAAGCAGGCCGTGCGAGAAAGTAATCAAGAATTGCGCCGTCGGGAGGATTCTTGCCAGCCGGTTCGTCTGGTGGAATCGGAGTGTCAGGATTCGTGCTGCGCCGGAGGCGATAGGCCAACTCGGGCTTGAAAAGATAGGCATCCGAATTCGCCACGGATTCGCCGAGCTGTCGCAAAGGCGCGATGTCATCGAGTATCCAGAAGGACCGGCCGTGGGTGGCGACGATCAGATCATTCTCATGAATGCCCAAGTCTCGCATCGAAGTGTGGGGCAGGTTCAATTGCAAAGACTGCCAGTGATCGCCGTCGTCAAACGAAACCCACACGCTAGTTTCAGTGCCTGCAAACAGCAGCCCCTTGCGAACCAGATCTTCTCGCACAGTGTCAGCCGGAGCGTCTGCCGGAAGCCCATCTGTGATCAGCTTCCACGTCTTGCCACCATCATGAGTGCGGTAAATATAAGGATGCAGATCGTCGATGCGGAAGCGGCTGACGGACGCGTACGCGGTTTGATCGTCGAAATGCGATGCTTCGATCTGCGCGACTTTGCTCCAGGCGGTCAATTCCGGCGGCGTAATGTTGTTCCACTTCTTTCCGCCGTCGCGCGTTACCCAGATCAGGCCGTCATCGGTGCCGGCCCATAAAGTGTTTACATCCTTGAATGATGGAGCGAGCGCATAGATCACGCCACGTTGCTTCCCTGCTTCGGGATTTTTGGACGCAAGAGTGCCCACGCTCGATGGCACTCCCGGATTTTCGCGTGTGAGATCGGGGCTGATGGCCTGCCAGGTTTCCCCGCCATCGCTGGTCTTGAACAACACGTTGGAAGCAAAGTAAAGAATGTGAGGATCGATCGGCGAGCAGAGGGTAGGCTCGGTGCGATCGGTTCGGTACTTCGGGTTGCGCACCGGGATGGGCGTTACGTTTTGCGCTTGCCCGGTGGACCAATGATATTTCGAAACCTCGCTCCTGCCGCCTCCATAGATAATGTCGGGGTCAAGCGGATCGGGCGCGACGTAACCGTACTCAATAGTGGCGACGGGATGCCAGTCACGAAAAGTGATTTCGCCGTCATTGCCGCGGCTCAAAATGCATACCGAACCGCTTTCCTGCTGTCCGGCACAAACCCGGTAGGGAAAACTATTGGTGGCCACGACGTGGTAAAGCTGCGCCGTCGGCTGGTTATACCACGAACTCCAAGTTTCTCCGCCATTGACGGTCACGATCGCGCCTTGATCACTGACCAAAAGAATAATGTTCGGGTCATTGGGATTGATCCAAAGATTCTGATAGTCATCGCCGCCGGGAGCGCCACGAATGCTCTTCCACGTTTTGCCGCCATCGGTCGATCGCACAGTCACGATGCCGACGCTATACACCACGTCAGGATTCTTTGGATCCACTCGTGGAATGGAAAGGTCACCGCCGCCGATGCGCATGGCCGGGCGCGGATCAGTCGTGGCCACGTGCCAGTTTTCACCGGCGTCGTCGGAGCGATACAGGCCGAGCCCAGCTCCAGAACCATACTCCCCACGTTCGGTGGTGGCCACGGTCGCATAAAGCCGGCTAGTCAGACTGGCCGCGATCGTCACATTGATTTGCGTAAGGTTCTTGGGCAAACCGTTGGTAAGCGGATGCCAAGTGGTGCCGCCATCTGTAGATTTGAACAGACCTCCACCAGTTCCCTGAAATTCGTTGTTATCCTCCCACGGCCCCTCGCGGGCTTCCCATAGACATGCGTAGAGCACGTCGGGATTCGACGGGTCAATCTCGATGTCAGACCCACCAGTGTTCTCGTCCTTGTACAAAACCTTCTGCCAGGTGCTGCCGCCGTCGGTCGAGCGAAAGATCCCACGCTCGTCGTTTGGACCGTAGGGATGCCCCAGCACCGCAGCGAACAATTTGTTCGGGTCGCGGGGATCGATTACCAACGCAGGGATCTGCTGTCCATCAAGCAGGCCGAGATGGCTCCAGGTCTTGCCGGCGTCCGTGGACTTGTAAATTCCGTTGCCGACCGAAAGGTCAGGACGATGCAGCCCCTCACCACTCGCGACATAAATGATATTGGGGTCCGACGGAGCGACCGCGATTGCGCCAACTGATTGCGTGGGCTCTTGATCGAAGATCGGCGTCCAGGTGCGCCCGTAATCGTCCGACTTCCAAACTCCTCCATCCACCGCGCCTATATAAAAAAGATTGGGCTGGTGGGGTACGCCAGCAACCGCGCGGGTCCGGCCGCCGCGAAAAGGCCCGATCATGCGCCAACTCATTTCCTGATACATGCTCTCCGGAAACTGTTGTGCCTGGCTAACACCCAGCAGCGAGAATGAAAAGCTGCCGACGAGCAAAATCAGGATTAGTCGATGAAGTCGCATCAATTAGTCCTCCAGCCGTATGGCCAAACGGGACAGGATAAATCAAATGAGACTTTGGGAGAATAGAAATCCTTTGAAGACACCTCAACTAAATTGTCATTCCGAGCGAAGCAAGGAATCCGCTGTCGTTTGCAGCCACGGACATCCAGATTCCTCGCGGCAAAGAACGACGCCGACTTCTCGATTAGATGCTCTTACTCTTCTTCTCGACGCTGCTTCTGAATATCGATTCCGAGTTGCTCGGCTTTTTTGTAGAGGTGGCTGCGCTCCAGACCGAGAGACTTGGCGGCATTCGTAATGTGGTAATTGTTCCGCTTCAACTCGGCGAGAATCGCTTCACGCTCGAAATTCTGCGCTCGCTCGGCCAGTGAGCCGGAGCTTGCTCCCGACGACGGAAGGTTGGCCGGAGTCGCTGGCAACGCAGAGCGAACTGTTGCTGGCGTTACTTCGCCTTCTGTCGCCAACAGCATTAGACGCTCCACCACGTTGCGCAACTCGCGGACGTTCCCCGGCCAGGGATAAGCTGCAAGCGCTTCGATCGCCTCCGGTGTGAAACGCATCGGCTTCCAATTATTCTGAGCACAGACCTGCCGAGCAAAATGTTCTACCAATGCCGGAATGTCCTCCCGGCGTTCGCGCAGAGGAGGCAGGGCCAACGGAAACACATACACGCGATGAAAAAGGTCTTGGCGAAATTTGCCTTCGCGCACCAGGGCCTCCAGATTTCGATGGGTCGCAACCAGAACGCGCACATCCACGGAAATCGGCTTGTCGCCGCCGATGCGCTCGACTTCGCCTTCTTCAAGCACCCGCAGCAACTTCGCTTGCATCGACAAAGGCATGTCTCCGATTTCGTCCAGGAAGATGGTGCCGTGCTGCGCTTGCTCAAACTTTCCTGCATGTCGGGCGGCCGCGCCGGTAAATGATCCTTTTTCGTGTCCGAAGAGTTCCGATTCGATCAACTCAGCCGGAACGGCGGCGCAGTTCAGAGTCACGAAAGGACCCGCGGACCGCGGACTGCGTTCATGCAGAGTGCGTGCCACCAGTTCTTTGCCGGTTCCAGTTTCACCGAGGATGCACACACGCGACTCGCTCGCCGCCACTCGCTCAACTTGCGCCATGACTTTACGCATGACCTCCGACGTCCAAACGATTTCGTGTTTCCCCAGGCGCTGGCGAAGCTGCAGGTTTTCGGTTTCCAAACGCCGCACTTTGAGCACGTTCTCCACAGTGAGCAACAGCTTTTCTGTGGAGACAGGTTTCTCCAGAAAGTCGAGAGCGCCAAGCCGCGTGGCCCGAACCGCCATTTCAATGTGCGCCTGCCCCGACATCATGACCACCGGAATGGAGATCCCCTGCGCTCTAAGATCTTCCAGAAAAGAAAGCCCGTCCTTGCCGGGCATGACCACGTCGGAGAAGATCAAATCGAAGTTCTGCGTTCTTGCAAATTCGAGCGCCTTCTGCGCGTTGTCGCAAACTGTCGCCTCGTGGCCTTCCAGGCGAAACGCGCGCGAAAGCGAGGCCAGCGTGTTGGGCTCATCGTCCACAATCAGGATGTGCGCTTTTTGTGCCACTAGTGACTCCTCGCATTGTCGTCGCTGGCTTTTCGTGGCAGTTCAATCACGAATGTCGTCCCGTGTCCCGACTCGCTCCGAACGCTGATCCTGCCGCCGTGATCGCTGATCACCGACTGAACGATCGCCAGGCCGAGCCCCGTGCCACGCGGCTTACTCGTGTAATAAGGAGTGAACAAGCGCTCGCATTCCTCGGGCGTGAGGCCGGTTCCGGTATCCGAGATTTCGACATAGCTGAAATCGTCGTCTTGTCGTGTGCGCAATGTGAGTGCGCCACCCTGAGGCATGGCGTCCATTGCATTCAAAACAAGATTTGAGAGCGCCCGGTGCAGCAAGTCGGGGTCAGCCGCGATTGGCTCCATAGGTTCGGCCAATTCCAGTTTACATTCAATAGGAGCGCGCTCCGGCGAACGAAGTTGAGCCTGAAACAGGCGAGCTACATTCTGTACCACCTCATTGAGTTGTACTTGCTGAACCTGCGGTTGGGGCATCTTAGAGAACTCGCTGAAGCGCGAAATAATGGCTTTGAGATTCGCGATCTCGGCCAGCAATGTAGAGGAGCTTTCCTGAAAGATTTCTTCGAATTGCTGCGGACTTTGCTCCCGCGCCTTCAGTAAATTTTCAACGGTCAGTTGCAGAGGAAAAAGAGGATTCTTCAGTTCGTGCGCCAGGCGGCGGGCTAACTCGCGCCACGCCGCCACACGTTCTGCCTGCACCAGATGCTCTCTTTGGGCCAGCAGTTCGCGAGTCATGCGATTGAACGATTCCGCCAACTCGCCTATTTCGTCGGACGAAGTAGCAGCCACTTGCGCCTTCCAGTTGCCGGAAGCAACTTCCCGCGCGGCCCGCGCAAGTTGTTCCACCGGGCGCGTGACCCGAGCCGCCGCCCACCCGCTGAGCACGAGGGCCAGCAAGATGCCGCCGCCTCCACACAACAGCGCGACCGAGCGGATCTGCTGACGAAGGTCAACGTAAGGACGGCGCGAATTGCCGATCAGCAGGACTCCGAGAAGTTGCTTGTCCTGCCCGGTGAGCGGAAAGGCGTCGACGGTTTCGTCATCGGCCGGATTCGAAGACCAATGCACCAGCGTCGTGGTCTCCCTCGGCTGCCGCTGAAGCTGCTGAATAATGGGTGCGAGTCGATCTGCTTGCTGCACCATGCCCGCGGCGCCAATCAGGAACTGTGGAGAAAAACCTGTCCCCAGGTTTTGGTAGAACATGGCTCGCGTCCCAGCAGGAAGCTCCAGGCTGGCGAGGAACCCCTTATCGATCCGACGTCCTCCGATCACAAAAAGGAGTTTCTCGGAAAGATTTACTTCTCTTATTGCAAACAGCCCTAATGCCGCTCCGTCCGGCAGTTCCTCCTGCTTCAAGAAGGCGTCGTTGGGAATTACGGACGAAGCTACTACAGCTTCTTTGTAGCCAAATTTAGCGGGCCATTGCGCCGACGAAATGACGGTCGCCTGACTGTCGACGAACTCCAGAAAATCCAGTTGCTGACTTTCGGCGATGGTTCGGGCTTCGTTAAGATATGCGCCGTAATCGGGCGAACCGCGACTCAAGGCGAGAACTATATGAGTTGCCGCTTCACTGGCTGCAATCGCTTCTACACGACGAGCGACTTCCTCGCCTCGCCGATAAAACTCCCGGCGAAATTGCGCGACCAATGCTGCTGTCCGCTGTTCATTGGCTTTTTCGAAGGCCCGCCGCGCCAACAACGAAATGCTCCAGGCCACCGCGGTCACCGACACCAAAACGGTGAGAGCAAAAACGGCCAGCAGTTTACGTCGGAGCATCATGGTTTCTCTGCACTGAGCCAGACGTTGGACAAACTCAAGCTCCCGTCGCGAGCGGTCCTCCAATTCTTCACGTTACTAGATACGGCGTAGGCGATCCGCAGGTGCAACAAAGGGATGACACGTTGCGATTGCACCAGTTTGTTCTCGGCGTTATAAAGATCGTCGAGGGAGACTGAAACGAACTTGGGCGATGAAACTCCAAGCCCCGCCGCCACTTCACCGAGAGCGATTTGAGGGTCGAGCGAAATCAACGGAAGTCGCACAATCCGAACGTCGGCTCCGCTCGCACTTGTGATCTGCATCCCGAGGCCTGCGTCGCGGGCATTGAGCACAACTCTCTCCGCAATCACGCGCGCAGTGGGATCAGCCGGGTCGTAACCCAGACTCCAGGAAGTCGTATGCGGAATCTCGCCGCGTATCTGCCGCGCCAGTTCCAGGTCAATCGAGGACGGAAAAAGAAACGCGTAGCCCGTCATCCAATTGGGTAGAAAGCCGCCGGCGGGCTCTCCTCCACCTTGCAGCACGACTGTATTCAACGACTCGCGATCAATGCTCAGTGCAAGAGCTTGACGCTGTCGCCCATCGTCAGGCGACTGCGGGTCACCGCGAAAAACCAGCGCAATGAGTTCTACCGGAGCTGAATTCTCGATGTGGTGGCCTTCCGCGGCCGCCCGGTGCGCCTGTTCCGGAGCATCTTCTACTACTTGCGCTTTACCCAAATCGAACTCGATCATCTGCTCGTGAAAGCTCCTGCCCATTTCAATTTCGATTTCGTCCAGGAACGCTCGGCCACCCCAGTAATCGTCGCGCGCGGCCAGCAACAGTTTCTTCCCGGGATCCCACAGCGAAACCGCAAAAGGCCCAGTGCCGGAAATCTTTCCGCCGTCGCGCTTCACGATGCTGTTGCGCGGCAAACTCAGCTCGGCGGGAAGATCCGGAGCTGCTGAATCGCGCTCGATGATGACAGCCTCTCCTTCAGAGAAGACTTTCCACGTTGGATTCGTCCTGCGCAACGAAGCGGCAACCGCGTCCGGAGTAACCGGCGTGCCGTCTTGAAATGCAATTCCACGACGCAAGAAAAACTGCCAACGCTGGTTGCCCGATTCAGCCTGCCAACTGCTCGCCAGTTCCGGTTCCGGCTTGCCCTGCTCATCCAATGAAACCAAAGATTCAAACATCAAACTCGACACATTGCGTTGTCCGAACCAGTCCGCCTGGTTGGCGTCCGCGGGGTCCAGAGAGGTCGGCGCAGCACGCATCTCCACCTGCAGAGTCCCGCCATAATGCGGCCGCACGGCAGCGCTTGCGCCGGCGGCACAAAGCAGACTACTGGCCACAAGTAATAGAAATCCGGTAAGCCTCATATCTCCCCGTTTCTGAATTTTGTGAAACCGCGATCGCGCCCGCGCCATCCGCGTCCGTCCATAGCGCACTGATGCTTCCGTTGAATTCCGCAGGTTGGCTCACAACCGTGGGTTCACGATCCACAATTTCGAAAGCTCTCACCGCGTCGCTGCCCGCACTCTCACTGCCGGTCACCAACACTTGCCATCCCAGCCCGCAACCGCTGTGCACGCTCGCGATGTCGCTGCCCCACCCTAACTTGGGCAAAGCCTGGTCGGAGACGCCATCCAGCACGTGGACCTGACCATCGACCGTAGAGAAAATCCATAGCCTGTACTTATCCCTCGGCAACATCGCCACGGAATAAAACGCTTTTACCGTCGTTTGTTTCTCGATCCCCGGGGAAAGCGCCCCGGTAAAGAAATTTCTGGTGGGAGCGAAGAATGCGCTCAGCCCGGACTGATCCGTCCCCAAGGGCCAGGGATCGTCGCTTTCATAGCAATTCAGAATCAGAGGAGCGGCCGTCGAGCTTCGGCAAAACACGCCAGGCAAATATGCATCGAATAGATGATCGCTCCGTAAGGCCAATCGACCACGCAAATCACGCGGCCACGGATGGGCGTGCGATAGTGGCAGCGACTGTTCCTCCTGCCAGCGGCCATCCTGAAATTTGAGGAGCGCGACGCTTTGCGCTTCGAGGACAATCACGTGCTGCGGAGCGCCGTTCACCAGCGCAACATCCAATATGGGGTTCTCGTCCGTCCAGAGGAGCGTCTTGCGAATCGTTAACGCGGCCGCCGGATGTTCAACTACATCTGAACTCGGCCGGGGCAAGGTAACCATCACGACGGAGGCTTCATTGTTTCCCTGATGAATCTCCGCCACCCAAACGTAGTCCTGTAAGTTTTCGGAAAGCGTGACCTGCACCGTGGCAGCGGCTTGGTCCGCGTTTACCAATCGCACCCCGAGAGCCGCCAACTCGTTCGTGAGCCCTCGACGAATCTCTTCAGCGTCCGTACGGCTGAGCGGAGATTTGTTTGCCACGTCCAACGCGACCGCTCCCGGACCAGTAGCCGCTGCAATCTTTCTTGCCAGTTGTTCTGCGGGTACGCGCCAGTCACTCGCCAAAATCGTCGGCACGTACATCAACAGCAGCGCGAAAAAGCAAGTAGCACGCCGAAACCTTGAAGACGAAGCACCCATGGGCAGGATGCGCGCATTATAAACCGCATTGTCATTGGCGCTTGGCATAAGGCCCTGTACTGTTTGTAGACACCGATCTTTAAAGATGTAGCGCCGGCGCCTCGCAAGCTGCCGGCGCTAAGAAAACTTATTTCGGCTGCTGCTCATCCGGTTCTTCCGCCTGGCTGGCATGATTCGCCACGCTCATACTGCGCAATACATCATTGGCAAAGAAAAACTTCCCGTCGGCCGGAACCATCATGATCTGCAGTTTGTCGGACAGTCGTTCGGCCACGATCTTATTAATCAGCAGCGGGTTCTGCTTGAGAATCGCGCCTTCACTTTGCATTCGCACCGCATCCGCCGCAGCCGTTACGCGGATGCGATCCGCCTCCGCTTCGGCCAGCAACTTGCGCCGCTCCATCTCCGCTTTGCTGTCGATCACCTTCGCCTCCGCCTGCGCCTCTGCGTTCTTGACCGTGGTTTCTTTGCGCGCCTCCGCCTCCAGCTTCGATTGTTCAATCTGCTTCTGTTTGAGCGGCAAAGTGTATTGCATTGCATCGGCTTCGCTCTTCGCTTGCAACACGCGCACCTGCGCTTCTCCCTCGGCCTGCTTGACCTGCTGAGCCTTTGTGGCCTCAGCTTCAAGTTCGGCGATCCTTACTTGCTTTTGCTGGATGTCGGTCTGCACCGCCATGCGATCACTCTCTTGCTCCTTGAGCAACAGACTTTCCAATCCCTTCGCATATTCGGGCGGCAATTGGATATCGCGCAGCATCACTTCCTTCACGATGATTCCATCGCCAGCCAGTTTCTGCGTGATAACATCCGACGCGCGCTTGCGTACTTCCTCGCGCTTCGCGGCAAACACATCGCGAACTGTGTAGTTGGGCACCAACTCGCGCCATGCGCTGGCCACTACCGCCGGCACAATCTCTCTTTCCACCGGCTGAGGCAGGTTGCTCTGAATGTAATCCAGATGTTTAGGATCGAGTCTGTACCGTACCGTAATCGACAGGCCAAGGGTGAGCCCCTCTTTCGCCTGCACATTCAGCGGTTCTGACTTTGTGCCTTTAGCAACGCCAGCGTCCTCGACGGTCCCTGTGTTAAACAACTGGTCACGGGCGTCGAACAGCACGATATTCTCGGTGAGCGGCACCACCAAATGCGCACCCGGATACAATTCGCCCGGCAACGTTCCACTCGTCTGGCTAACCCGAACCGCCGCCATGCCGCTCGGCACAACCACAATACCCAGCGACAACACAATCGGTCCCCAAGCCAGCAAGGCCAGCGCCAGAGAGATTCGCCAGCGTATCTGTGGCACCGGAGGCAGCGGCCCCGCCCCGGCCATGGCAACCGCCTGCCGATATTTCATCTCCAGATAAATGTCGTAAGCCAGAATTCCAGCGGCGACCGTGATCATCCCGACGCCGCCCCACAACAGAAAATACTTCAAGAACAGCATATCTCCTCCTTTCGCGCATTAGCGCTCCTGCCCCGATTTAACCCGCACCGCCTGCTGTGAAAAGAACAGGCCGAACACTTTTCCAAAGATCCACTCTTCCACCAGAATCGCGACCGCTAGCGAAAAAGCCATTCCCGCAGTCACCGTGATTAACGTCATTAAGGTTTGCATTTGAGTGCTCCCGTCGTGCGCTTACGCCAGACGAAATAGCAGTCTGCGAACCAACGTTTACGCCGTTGTGGTTGAATAAGTTAGCGAGGTGGGACTTAGGCGCGAAGGTGTCCGATCACAGACAGTGTGTGGGCTTGACCACACTGCCAGAAAGCGCATGAACAGCGGGTATTACGCAATCGCGGTAGAACTCGCGCGTTAAGAAACCGCCGGCGTTGCGAACGTCGGAACGGGCCGCGCTTCTTCTACAATCGGATCGGTCATCTCTCTTACATAAAATGCGACCGCCGTAGCCCGTTGCCAGAACCGCATAGCCAGAAGCAGAAGCATCATGGCCTGGCCGATGATGAATGCGCCGAGAACACTGCTTGGCGGCACAATCGCGTGCCACAGCCAGATTCCAACCATGAGAACGAGCAGCGCCACGATTGCAATCACTACATAGCTGCCCAGCAGGCGTCCTAGATTCCGCCACGTCTTGCGAAATCCGGCGCCAATCGCTTTCCGCACCGCGGGCTGGTCGCGCAATACTACTTCAGTCTGGGCAAGATCAAACCATATGCGGACGACCGTCAGTATCAGCAGAATGATCAAAGTGCCAGTCAGCTGCGTGAAGAACGGCAGCCTTTCGTTGGAAGTCTTGTCCGCCGCCATAACCAGCGCGTTCAGCGCCCCGAATAAAATCCCGCCGACAACACCTGTGATGATCGAGAAAAACACGAACAACCGAACGAACCTCCAAACATTCCGTCCGCAAGCTCGAAAAAACTCATCCCGCGGAAGCCGATGGTCCGAGGCATAACCCAGCAACACTCCCGGCATGAACACCAAACTAGCCAGAAAAAATACCACCGCGAACATCATGGCAGGATGGGTTGCACTGCGCATCGCGCCAAATTCCGGACGCATCAGCATCTCGGTGAACACTCCCAGGTTGAAGCCATGAAGTAGTTTGTCAGCGTAGAGGCTGTTATCCAGAAGGCTGTGCGCTGCTTCGCTGAAAGCGCTTGCTCCAAAGTGGGCGAACGCCAGGTTCAGCAAATAAAACCAGACCACATATCGCTTGTTGCGCCGAACGATCGCAGCGCCCGCGGAAACCAGACTCTTGTTCTCGTTCATCAATCTCCTCTTACACCAGCCACCAGGCCAGCATTTGCGCGAAGAATTGGCCAATGCAGGTCCAGTAGTTTGCCAGCTTGCGTGCCGGCGCGCCGTTTGGTTCCTCGGTTCGGCTGTTATTAAAGTTGTTGCGATCAAAATAAATCTTGTGATCAGGATCGATCTCGACCGATTCTATTTTCGCCTTCTTCTGATATGCATATCTCACCCATCGGTCTTGCCCATCCCAATGCTCCCGAACCTTGTCGCCATTATCAAACTTGATCTCAATGTCGACCGGCATAACGAAATCCTCTTTGCGGTGAATCCATACATTATCCACGTATTCCGTTATGCCTTTTTTCTCTTGCAGGTCGTCCTTGTACCATTCGACCGGCACTGAACTGATCTTCAATACTTCGTAGTCCAAAACTTGCGTTCCATAAACCGCTTGATTGAAATACCAGCGCAGATCTTTGCCTGAAACTTCTTCAATGGTCTTCAGGAAGTCTTCTTTCGTGGGATGGGTGAAGCGGTAGCGCAAGAAATACGTATGCATGGCTTGCCGCATCGTATCCTCTCCGATCACATTTTCAAGCGTGAGCAAAATCAGAGCTGTCTTGCCATACGTGATTCCACCATAAGAATTGTTATCCGCGTACTGCCAGCCATTTTTGGCGATGGGATCAAGAGCGGCCACACTTTCGTAGAAGAGCCGGTCCTCGTTTTCTTCCCCGCCGCTGATACCCCACAAATTGACCGTAGAGGTAGACGGGCCAAAAATGGAATCCATGACTTTCGCTTCCGTATATTGGTTGATTCCCTCATCCATCCACGCATCTTCGAACTCGTTGGTAGCGACCATGCCGTACCAGTACTGATGTCCGAATTCGTGCTCGACTACCTGCTCGGGGAGAAGCACGCCTTTGGGCATGAACCAACCCGTGCCTGCCGTGATGAATGTCGGATACTCCATGCCGAACGCCTGCGAGCCTGGGTCCGGATCCACGATCGTGAGCGTCTTGTAGGGATATGGCCCGTACCAGCGATCAAAACGTTCCATCGTCTGTTTAGCAATTAGCGCGTGACGCTCAGCCTGACCCCAGTGCGCGGGCTGCATCATGATCCGTAATTTCACCAGGCCCATACTGCTTTGAAACGTGTCGTTGTAGATCAAGTAATGCGGACTCGCGGTCCACGCAAAATCGTGAATGTCATCTCCGTGGTACGCGACTGTCTTCGTGCCATCAGGATTGTTCACGCTGCTGACTTCGATCCCGCTTGCTCCAACCACCTCGTACTGCGGCACCGTCAGCTTCACGTCGTACACTCCGAAGTCGGCGAAGAACTCCGTGTAAGCGTGAAACTGATGGCAATTCCACGCGCCATGCCACCAGACTCCAACCTTGGGAAACCACTGGCCGCCGAGAACAAAATCGCGATTCCAACCCGTGCGCTCCAGCGTCTCCGGAAATTGATCGTGAAACTTTATTTTGAACTGTACATACCCATCCGGCGGAATCGGCTTGGGCAAATGCACTTGCACTACGGTGCGGTCATCTTTGTTCTCGTCGTCCGGATGGATGAACTGCAACTGGTTGGTGAAATCGCCCTGGCCCACAACCTCAAAGCTCTTGATCTCTTCCGATCCATAGTTCTTGGGATCCCACTTTTCAAAATCCTGTCCTCGAGTCGCTTCCCGCTTCCCTTCTCGAACCCAAGTCGATGTCGGTTGGAATGCATTTAAATAAAGATGGAAAGGAAATGTATCGAGCGCCTGCCCGGTGAGATTGTGATAAGTGAGCGTTTCCGTCGCGTCGAGAGAATGCGCCTTGGCGTTGTACTTGGCGTCCATGTCGTAAGCCACAACTCGCTGCGAGAGAGGAGTAGCAGAGTTGATTGCCGACGTGGTCGCCGGAATCGCAAGCCCTGCCGCGTTATTGGTCTGCGCATAAGCAGATGCGGTAAATAAAGCGGCAAGCAGGCAGACGACAACGCTCAAACGTACCCACATGAATGAACTTCCTCCGTTCAAGAAGCACGAAGACATCCGTAAGCGCGAACCTGAATCATAGCCCAGGAAGCCACTCGTGTGCAGAAGCGCTCTTGAAATTCTTTACGTCATTCCCGGAAAACAAGTTCCCCAAATAACGTGTAGAGCGGACCCTCCGGTCCGCTGCCGTCGACTCAAGAATCTCAGTACGAAAGAAAACCCGATTCCGCGGGAGTGCGGAATAATTCGGGCTATCTCATCGAACGCTTGTTGTGCAAGAATCCCGCCATCGCGTACAACGATATCGCGTCTTGGCGCTACGCCGAGTTGCCTGGCGCTCTCGGCTGCGAGGGCTGGTTCGCGCCCCGCGCCACAACATGCGCGGAACTCGACGATGCGCTGAACAACGCCGCGCAAGCGGGCACAGGCGCCTACGTCGAAGTCGTCACCGACGCCTATGCCGCCTCGCCGCTAGCCTTGAAACTGCATGACAGTTTCCGCACCCTCTACAAGTCCTGACGGCTGTAGAAAGCACGGCCCACTGAGCGTGGAGCGCCCTAAATCACTCCTACGGCGCCACTCGCTGGCGGAAAATTCTCGTCCTCCACGTGTAACAGTTGCCGGCGGGTTCAGTGCAGTTGGTTAACCCAGATTGGTTGCCTTTGAAATACTGGCCCACTCCATAGAACGTCAACCCATCGGTCGAGTCCAGGACCGTCGCCGCATATTCTCCCCAGTGGTAGGTGTTTTGCTGGTCTCCTGATCCCTGAATGATTAAAGAGTTGGTGCTGAACTTCGAGGCTCCCCAGGGCAACACCGCGAAATGAACGGCTGGGTGATATTGAGTGGTGCAACCAGGGCAGTGCTTACCGGATGAGGTATAGGTGAAAGCCAAATTGCCCTCTTTGTCCAAAGCCGCGCTGGGCATGAAGTAGAAAGATCTCTCGGTCGTGTCTTTCAAGTCGGCGGGACCAGAACTGCCGCCGCTGTTCACCAAAACAGAAACCTTCCCGGTGGAGGATCCCTTCAGAATATAGAAGCGGATGCCAGTGCGCTGATCGGTCGTGCTTTCCATCACTACATGAGACGCGGTCAGATATTCTCCGCTCAGCGTTTTCGACAACAGATGGTTGTAGGTCAGCCGATTGGCCATTCGATCGCCCAGCGAGTCCACGCACGGAGTGTTAAACCAGAAGCAGGAAGGCTTGCCGTACGCGCCAATATCCGCATTCGCGGTGCTGGGCGCCGGAACGCAAATCGTGTTGCTTTCCCTGCCGGCAGCCGAAGTGTCATAACATCCGGGCGTGTAGGGGTTGACGGTAATAAAGGTCGGCCCGGTAAATCCGCTCGTGCCCCAATTGAACAGCGCCAACTGGTTTGAGGTGCAGGGCGTGGACTGGCTGGTACACACCTGTTGCCCGTTTCCACCCTGCTGCGCGTTGCTCGGGTTAACGATCGATAAGAAGTACGCAGGCTCGCCGCTGGGTGGTGCGTTCGTGCTGTCGATGTCGGCTACATCCAGGGAGTGGATCAGCATAGGCTCCTGGGTCGTCGGAACCATGTAGGTATAACAGGTAATCGGCTGCGAAGGCTTGCCTAGCACAATGTCCGCGCGGTCCAACTGACAGGCTTCGACGCCGTCAGGCAAATATGCGTTGTCTGGATCGAGCAGATCGAAGGCAACGTAAAATGCGTTCGACCAGGTGCCAATGCGCGGCCAGTCGGGGTAGAAATAGTAGACGCTGCCAGTGGTGCAGTTGTCGGAACCCGGCACGCACGGCAGTACCGTATCCAAAATGTATTCGTAGGCATACCACTGGGTGTTGGGATTGGACAAATCGCTGGTCGAGCTGGCCGCGATGCACCACGCGTAGTGAGGAACCCCGCCGGCCACAAGCTTGTATGTTACCCGCCGGTTGATGATGAACACATGGTCCAGCCGGTCAAAGATAACTTGGACGTTGCCCGAGGGAGTCCTGCACGCCGATTGAGCATACTTCGCCCAAAGATCAACAATGCTGGGCGGCACAGCTGTGGTTCCGCCGCTGACGGTGAAGATCGGCTGACCGGTGACTTTGTCAAAAGCCTGCATGTACTGGTTATTCACCCACTCGACAACTTGCGCATTCTGACCACTCACGGTCGGGCCCACGGCGATGTTCGCGTCGATATCGTAGATCGGATCGAAGAACTGGTACTCCGAGCCTATGTTCTGTTGCGCGTCGATGCCTTCGACCTGATTCTTGCTAAAGATGTTCGTCGTGCAATCCGCCGAAGTGCACACCACAAAGGGATTCGCAGAGCTCATCTCCGCCGCCTGCGCTGCACTGAAAGGTCCAGCTAGCGTGCCCGTCTGGCAGTCTCCCCCCGACTGGCAAGTCTGCCCGGCCGAAGAGAGCGCCGCGAGCAACAAAGCCGCCAACATACAGATTCTTGCACTCATACGTATTCTCTGCTCATTCTGAAGATTCGTTGCCGGGGAAGGATCGGGACCCAGGAGAGGCGCCAGTTCTCCCTGCTAAACCGAGCGTGGGATCCGAGAAACACACACTGCCAACTCAAGGTGGCGAGCCCAACTCCGCAGGTCGGGATAACCCTCGAGCGCAAGCAGTATATCCCAACTGGAGTCCAGGGTCGAGACCAAATATTCACCGCCCGCGGAGCTAGCGTCGGGGCCAGATGGGGTAGAGGGGTCAACTAAATTTGCCCGTGATTGAACACGGTTCTTCAAGAAAGAAATGGCTCCTCAGGTAGGACTCGAACCTACAACCCTCCGGTTAACAGCCGGATGCTCTGCCATTGAGCTACTGAGGAGTGTTTTGGGGCGCGCCCGAAGGGCGCGGCCTCTTCGTCGTTATCCATAATATCATTGGCGGGGGTTTCGGGGGTGGGGTGCGGCATCTTTCATATTCGTAAATATTTATACTTACTACGCTGGGCAGCTCGACTTGGCTCCCGCTTGCATCAGCCACTGAGAGGTGTTCATGGCAGGAGGTCGCGTTTTGTTCTGGATTCTTTCTCTGCTTTGCTTCTTCTTGTTTGCGGGCGTTGTGTTGGCAGCGGACGGAGCTTCGGTCGCGCCGGTGGCGCCTCCGAAGGCTAAGGTGGAGGTTGTCGAAGAGACGTTCCACGGCCATACGATTTCCGATTCTTACCGGTGGTTGGAAGACTCGGATAGTGCGGAGACGCAGCAGTTCGTCCGGGCGGAACTGGCTTACACTCGCGGGGTTCTCGACCCTTTGCCGGGACGGAGCCAGATCAACCAGGAACTCACGGAGCTGCTTTCCATCGGGAATATTGGCACGCCTCAAGTTGGCGGGAAATATTACTTTTATGTTCGGCGCGACGGGAAACAGAACCAAGCCGTGCTTCTGGTGCGTGAGGGCGTTCACGGGAAAGACCGGACTCTCATAGATCCAAATCAGATGTCGGCGGACGGTACGGTTGCACTGGACTGGTGGGCTCCTACGGACGACGGGAAATATGTGGCCTACGGTACTTCACCTGGCGGGTCAGAAGAGAGCACGCTGCGAATCGTTGAGACTGCGAGCGGGAGGTTGTTGCCGGATACGATCGACCGGGCGCGGCACGCCAACGTGGCATGGAAAAAAGACGACTCGGGATTTTATTACGGACGAACTCCGAAGAAGGGTGATGTTCCCGCGGGCGAAGAGGTTTATCACGTCAAGATTTTCTATCACGCGCTGGGCACTGATCCGGAAAAAGACCCTTTGATTTATGGCGATCGCCTGAAAGCGCAGGATGTGCCGGTGGCGCAGCTTGCCGACGATGAAGATCGCTGGCTGCTGATTAGTGTATTTGAAGGCTACACCAAGAGTGAGATGTACTTGCAGGACTTGAAGGCGGGGACGCCGCCGGTCGAAGTGACCAGCGGAAAAGATTTCAACTACACCGGGGAAATTCTCAAAGGCCAGCTTTACATTTTCACCAACGAGGACGCGCCGCACTATCGTGTATTCGGGGTGGATGCGCAGAAGCCGGGGCGAGAGAGTTGGCACGAAGTCATTCCGGAATCCGATGCGGTGCTTAAGAATGTCCTGATCATCCACGGAAACATTTTTGCTTTTTATGAGAAGAACGCCACTTCCCTGCTGAGGATTTTCACGATGGATGGGCGGTTGTTATCAGACGTGAAGTTGCCGGGGCTGGGTTCGATCGCGGGAGTCGGGGGCCAGTGGAATAGCGATGAAGCCTTTTTCGGATTCCAGTCGTTCACGGTTCCACCCAGCATCTATCGAATCGATTTCAGGGAGAACCAGGTGCCAGAGCTCTGGGCCAGGGTGGATGCGCCTTCCATCGACCCTTCGGCTTACCAGGTCGATCAGGTTTGGTTTTCGTCGAAGGACGGAACCAAGGTTCCGATGTTTGTTTTTTACAAGAAGGGTCTGGTGCTGAACGGGAAGAATCCGACTTTGCTGACGGGTTATGGTGGATTCAACATCAGCCTTACTCCGAGCTTTGCGGGTGATCGCTTTCTTTGGCTGGAGCGTGGCGGAATTTTCGCGGTGGCCAATTTGCGCGGCGGGTCTGAGTTTGGAGAAGAGTGGCATCGGGCGGGGATGCTGGACAAAAAGCAAAATGTTTTTGACGACTTTATTGCGGCGGCTGAGTATTTGATTGCGCAGAAATATACGGACAAAGAACATCTGGCGATTCGTGGCGGATCGAATGGAGGATTGCTGGTCGGAGTGGCGCTCACGCAGCGTCCCGATCTGTTTCGGGCTGTGGTATGCGCGGTACCGTTGCTCGATATGCTGCGCTACCAGCACTTTCAAATTGCCAAGCTTTGGATTCCGGAGTACGGGTCGGCGGATGATGCGAAGCAGTTCGATTGGATCTATGCTTACTCGCCCTATCAGCATGTGAAAGCCGGGGTGGAGTATCCGGCGATTCTTTTTATGACGGCGGAGAGCGATACTCGGGTCGATCCGATGCATGCCAAGAAAATGGCGGCTTTGATGCAGGCGGAAGCGGCGAATGGGCAGAGCCGGGAGCGCCCGATTCTGTTGCGGATTGAGCCCAAGGCTGGGCATGGAGTGGGGAAGCCGATTACGAAGCAGATTGAAGAGTTGACGGATGTTTATTCGTTTTTGTTTTGGCAGTTGGGGGTGGGGGAGTAGGGTCGCGGTTTTTGGTCGAGATTCACGTTTCCCACCCTTTGCACAGAACGCAAAGGATGGGGCACCTGGCGGGTTTACGGCGAGATTCACGCCGCCCGCCGAGTGTTTCTCAGCCCCAGCAAAAAAACTCAATGAGTGAAATAGGGATTTTGCAACAGCTAAGACCTAAGACCGACCCTGTGTTCCACGTCAATCTAAGGTTATGCATATCGAAGTTGGCACTTCGCCTCGCAAGAACGGATACTCCATTTTCGTTAATTCTCGTCGTTGCTGCTGATTGAAATCGACGTCTTTCCAGCCGTCAAGCGAGGCTTCAATTCGATACTCTCCCGGTTTCAATTGAAAGACCTTCGGATCCAGCATAAGCGTCCCCTCGATACACTCCCTTGGCCTAAGCAGCACAGCTTCTCGCTGCATACGCTCACTTATCGTCTTGGGTTCGCCGGAGCAAGAACCGGCCCATCCGCCAATAAAGTGCTTTCCGGAACTGTCCTCAAACCAGGTCCACAGATGAGGACTAGCAGGACATGTCACCGACCATTGTCCTCGGGGAACGAAGAGTGCGCGATTGCTAATGTTCTTTATTTCGTATCGCACGATGATGTTGTCCGCGGCAGGATAACTCTTTCGGTCTGTAGAAATTTTGAACGATACGTCATTAGCTGGGACGAATACTTCATCGTCCCCAAAGGCACAGCGTGGCAGGGACGAGCCTGCGAGGGCAATCAAACAAATGAGAGTTTTCATGGCGGAGTCACCTGATTTAAGGGACAACATCTTGCCCCGTTTACAGCGGGTCACACTCGTATAGTACGCTGTCGTGCGTATTCCTGACGCTATCAGGCCATTTACACTCATTGGTCCCGCTCTCACCGTTTCCGTCGCGACGAATTGTCAGCGGTTACGGGTTCGAGAGCGATGTGTGGACACGGAGCCGAATGAATCACGCAATCCGGTTACGGCTGTTCCAGTGGCGGCGATCACGGTTTGCCGCAGAGGTGCATAGATCCTTCGTTGGGAGTCGCTCGCTTGCTAGCGAGTCCGCTTCCTCTGGATGACACGCGTTAAAAGATCAGTTCTCGGTTTGTGGTTCTCGGTTCTCAGTTGGGTGGATTCACTTCCCTGCGTTTTTGGTTGTTTGACGTTTTACAACGTAGTCTTTTGATTTGATGGTTGGTTTAGAGAGTTGCAAAGGTCCTTGGTTGGGAGTCGCTCGTTGGCGAGCGGCTCCGCTTCCTCAGGATGACAACCATCGGGCATTTTTTGTGGGCGAATCAGGCTTGGTTTGTGGTAGGCTATAGCTATCGGGAACATATTGGCGGCATCCCATAGCTGCTGATCTTTCGGTCAGCGGGTGGGGAGCTTTGTCTTGATTTGCGTTTAGCGAGGGAGGAAGAAGCAGATTCCTCGGCGGCTCACGCCGTGTCGGAATGACGATCGTAAAAATTGGAAGTCGGGGAGTGGGGCGCTTATATGGCGGTGTCGATTGTGTTGCCGGTGTTGACTGGGTTGCGCGAGGATGCGGTGCGGAAGCCGCGGCGGCGGAATCCGAAGCGTGCGGGAGAGTTGGCGGAAGCGGCGTTTCTGTTGAAGGCGCAGAGCCTGGGGTTTCGCGTGTTGAGGCCCTGGGGCGACAGCGAACGTTATGACTTCGTTCTGGATTCTGGCGGACGGTTGTGGCGGGTGCAGCTTAAGAGCACCTCGGTCATCCATGCGCGGGGGTATGAAGTGCTTACGGGGTTTACGGCAAAGGCAAGAGTGGGTACACGGCGGACGATATCGATGTTCTGGTGGTGTGGATTGCGCCGCTGGATGTTAGTTATGTGCTGCCCATTCAGGCGATCGCGCTGGAAAAGAATCTGCGATTTTATCCGGATATAAAGTGCAAGTGCGCCCGGTGGGAGAGTTATCGCGAGGCTTGGAAATTGATGGGGGCGGAGTAAGGGCTGGGCTCGGTCGCCCGTCGCCACACGATTTTTGTCGGTTTGACCTGCTTTGGCTAACATGTTATAAAACTTGGTCCTGTGTCATGGGCTTTGGGGAGGTCGCAGTCCTCTGCCTGTGGCACGACAACTCCGACGCGGCCAAGCTCAGCATCCCTGTTCAAGTCTTGCAGTGGAAGCGTGTTCGGAACTCCGGCCAATCGCTCCCGGCGCTCTGCTTTTTGAGAGCGGCTGGGAAACAGTGCGCCGGGTCGAGGTAACCTGAACCCGTGGTCATCCTTATATAGATCTTCATGAGTGGAGGATTTGCTATGCGCACCCTCGCTAATTTTGTGTCTTGCGTATGCCGGTTCGCCCAGGGGCGAGCGGCGGCTGTACTGGCCTTAGTGACTCTGGGGGCGTCGGCGGCGTTGGCTCAGCCGGCTCCGGAAACGGGCGGCGAGGCTAGCTTGAAACTGCCCGACCTTTCTTCGGTTTCGTTTCTTGGCATTGATGGCCACAAGTTGCTGATGGTCGGAATTCTGTTCTGCATCGCGGGGCTGGGGTTTGGGCTGGCGATTTATATGCGGCTGAAGAAACTTCCGGTGCATCGGGCGATGCTGGAGATTTCCGAGCTGATTTATGAAACGTGCAAGACGTATCTGATTACGCAAGGGAAGTTTTTGCTGCTGCTTTGGGTTTTCATTGCGGTGGTGATCGTTCTTTATTTTGGCGTGCTTTCGCCGGTGCCGGGCAAGCCGGTCATGACCACGCTGCCGATTATTCTGGGGTTCAGTCTGGTGGGGATTGCGGGCAGTTTTGGTGTGGCTTGGTTTGGGATTCGGGTGAATACTTTTGCGAACTCGCGGACGGCGTTCGCGGGGTTGCGGGGGAAGCCTTATCCCATTTACAGCATTCCGCTGCAGGCGGGGATGAGTATCGGGATGATGCTGATCAGCGTTGAGCTGCTGCTCATGCTTTCTATTTTGCTGTTTGTTCCGGGGGATTACGCGGGGCCGTGTTTCATTGGGTTTGCGATTGGCGAATCACTGGGAGCGGCGGCGCTTAGGATTGCGGGCGGCATCTTCACCAAGATTGCGGATATTGGGTCGGATCTGATGAAGATTGTTTTCAAGATCAAAGAAGATGATGCACGGAACCCGGGCGTGATCGCGGATTGCACTGGGGACAACGCGGGCGATTCGGTTGGACCTTCGGCGGATGGATTCGAGACCTACGGCGTGACTGGCGTGGCTTTGATCACGTTTATTTTGCTGGGGGTGAAGAATCCGACGGTGCAGGTGCAGTTGCTGGTTTGGATTTTTGTGATGCGCATCATGATGCTGGTTTCGAGTGCGGCGGCGTATTTCCTGAATAGCGCGGTGGCGCGTTCGCGCTTTGCCGATGCGGATGTGATGAACTTCGAGACGCCGCTGACTTCGCTGGTGTGGGTGACGTCTTTGGTTTCGATCGTTCTGACTTACATTGTTTCGGCGGTCATGGTTCCCGAGATTGGCGGCGACACTACGCAGTGGTGGAAGCTGGCGACGATTATTTCTTGTGGAACACTGGCGGGAGCTTTGATTCCTGAGTTGGTAAAGGTGTTTACGTCGACCGAGTCGCGGCATGTCAGGGAGATTGTGGCATCGGCCGAGGAGGGTGGGGCATCCTTAGGGATTCTGGCCGGCTTTGTCGCTGGAAACTTCAGCGGCTACTACTTGGGATTGTCGATGGTGTTTCTGATGTCGGTTGGGTATTACATGAGCACCATGGGCTTGGAGACTGCCGCGGGCATGCTGGCGCCGGCCGTTTTTGCCTTTGGGCTGGTGGCTTTCGGGTTCCTGGGGATGGGTCCGGTGACGATCGCGGTCGACTCTTATGGTCCGGTTACGGACAACGCGCAATCGGTTTATGAGCTTTCGCTGATTGAGCAAATCCCTAACATCGCTGGCGAACTCCAGAGAGATTACAACTTCAACGTGAATTTTGAGCGGGCCAAACATTTGTTGGAAGAGAATGACGGTGCGGGCAATACGTTCAAGGCGACGGCGAAGCCGGTGTTGATTGGAACGGCGGTGGTTGGCGCGACTACGATGACTTTCTCCATCATTATGGCGCTGACGAATGGGTTGACGCAGAATGTGCAGAAATTGTCTTTGCTGCATGCGCCGTTCTTGCTGGGGTTGATCAGCGGGGGCGCGATTATTTACTGGTTTACTGGAGCTTCGACGCAGGCGGTGAGCACGGGAGCGTATCGGGCGGTCGAGTTCATCAAGGCGAACATCAAGTTGGAAGGCGTGGAAAAGGCTTCGGTGGCGGACAGCAAGAAAGTTGTCGAGATCTGCACCAAGTATGCGCAAAAAGGGATGTTGAACATATTCATTGCTGTATTTTTCGCTACGCTTTCGTTTGCTTTCATGGAGCCATTTTTGTTTATCGGGTATTTGATTTCGATTGCGATATTCGGTCTGTATCAGGCGATCTTCATGGCGAACGCAGGCGGAGCCTGGGACAACGCCAAGAAAATTGTCGAGGTCGAATATAAACAAAAGGGCACGCCGCTGCACGATGCGACCGTGATTGGCGATACGGTGGGCGATCCGTTTAAAGATACATCGTCGGTGGCTTTGAATCCGGTGATCAAGTTCACTACGCTGTTCGGATTGCTGGCGGTGGAGTTGGCGGTGAGGCTGACGGAGACCAATGCCGGGTTGACCAATCTGCTGGCGGTTGTGTTCTTTTTGATTTCGTTCTTCTTCGTGTATCGCTCGTTCTATGGGATGCGAATTGGGACGGAGAGAACGCCAGTGAAGGCCCACGCTGCCGCGGACTAGGAAAAGTTCGTGTGAGCGACGCCATACGGTTTCGCCGAATGGCGTTTTGCATTTTCCTCGAAGCGAAAGATTTCGCCAATAGAAAAGGCATTCTTCCCACGGCTTGCGCCGTGGGCTGCATTCTTACGCCGCTCCGCGGCTGTCTTCGCGGAGATAGTACTTGATTCTGGCGGGTGCGGTCGAGCGCGAGTTCTCTTGCCTATTGCAGTTGCTTTTGAATGGTGGCCATTTCCTGGCGGGCGGCGTTGGCACGTTCTCCAGTCGGTTCTTCGGCTAAGAAGAGGATGAATTCGCTGACTGCATCTGGAAGCCGATTGAGCCTTTCACAAGCGCGGGCGGCGAGGTAGTGAACCACAGC
Organism: uncultured Acidobacteriota bacterium; assembly: GCA_963762385.1. Taxonomy (GTDB): domain Bacteria; phylum Acidobacteriota; class Terriglobia; order Terriglobales; family Acidobacteriaceae; genus JABDBE01. The sequence continues at coordinate 1,766,996 of CAVXKN010000006.1, forward strand.
ATAAGAACCGTGGGACATGGCATGAACCTTGCCGGCGCTGGCTATCGCGTCCGCGTAGTGGTGGTCCAGAAGTTGCACTTGGGCAAGCAAGACCAAAGCACGCGCGTCGGTTGGATCAGCCGCGGTCGCCTGGTTCAAGTGGGTTTCGGCAGCAGCGTAGTTTTGCTCCTTCATCTCCAGCCGCGACAGATTTACCAGAGCTGGAGCAAAGTGGTTGTCGGCGGCAACGGCTTTTTGCAGAGCTTCGCGTTCCTTGATGGGGTCTCCCAAGTGAGCGTAAACCACTCCGAGATTGTTGTAGGCTTCAGCATAGTCCGGATAAAGCGCCAGAGCTTTGTTCAGTTGGTCAATCGCTGCTTGCCAGTCCTGCATCGCGATTAGCTTGGTGGCTTTGTCGAACTCTTTGCTGGCTTTTTTGGGCACTTGAAGATCGTTGGCAGAAACCGTGGCGCCGCTGCCCTTAGTAGCGTTCGCTTCACCGTTACCCGCGGGCTGGACTCGGACCAAGACGGACTGGGTACTCTTGCGCTCGTCAACCTCAAAGGAATCACTTTGTGTCGGCTGAATACCTTGGCCGCTGACCGACACGTGATAGTTGCCGAGGGCCACGTTCACGAAGGTGGCTTCGCCACGATCGTTGGTAAAGTTCTCCTCGACTTGCGTGCCGGTCGTCCCGCTGATGAGGGCGACCTTCACTTGTACGGTCACGGCGCGGTCATCTGGATAGGTGACGTACACGTGGACATTTCCGGCCTGATGTTGGGCCGCAGACCGTGAGAGTGGCAGACACAGAAGGAGCACAAGCAGGGCAGGTCGGAAATAATGGCGAATCATGCTGTCCCTCCCAATGCGCCAGACGATGCGGGACAAGTTTCTGCCAAAATATTACATCGAAACAAGGGTCGTGAAAATAAAAAAGGCGACCTGAGAAAAGAGATCGCCCTAAAACAGAACTGATTTAAACCGCGTCGTTCGCTAGTGCTTACCGGCGGGAGCCGGCGCACCAGCAGCATTAACACCCCCCTGATTCATGGTGTTTGCATCTCCAATGGGCAATGCGGCACCGGCAGCGTCGTGCAGGCGGGTGTAGCGGCTCTGCGCCTCGGCGTACTCGTCTTTGCTTATGCTCGAGTCGGCGGGAACTTTGTCGGCTTTGGCGTCGTAGTCGTCGGCCTGGTTGAGCGCGGTTTGTTTCTTGGTATCGGTGAAGTATTTTTCGATGTTGTCGTCAATCTTCTTGTTCAGCTTCTTGGCGTCGGAATTGATTTGTTTCCAATTGGCGTGGTTGGCGTTGGCGATGTCGACCAGGGTCTTGCCGGATTTAATCTGTGCCGCGATGTCATCCATCTTGACTCCGCTGGCTGCCAGTTGTTGCGCCAGGAATAAGTCTCCGTAAGTCAGGTTCATATTCTGGCGTTCTTTCACCAAGTCAAGCCGGTTGGCCTTCAGCATGTCCGCCATGGTGCGATTGACGATGGCACGCATGTTGGAGTCTACCGAGATCGAAGTAATTTTCTTTATCTCTTTGGTTGCTTTTTCCTGATCATCGGCGAACGCGGCCATCGCGAGCGCGACGGTAAAGAGCAGTACGAAGAAGCGGATAGTTGCTGTTTTCATGGGAGTCCTCCCGATAACGGACATTGTAATCGAAGTAAGAACTCAACAAAAGACAGTGGTGAAACAAAAAAAGCGGCCTCTTTTGAGGCCGCCTTGGTAGATCACATCTTGGTTTAGAAGTTGAACTTGGCCGTCAACTGGATCAAGCGCGGAGCAGCGTCGCCACCGAGGAATGATCCCAGAATGCTGGTTGGGGTGTTGACCATTCTCAAGATCTGACCGAACTGACCGGACGAGTTCGAAATGTCGCGGACCGGCTGGTCGAAATTGGGGTGGTTGAGGATGTTAAAGAACTGGGCACCGATACCGAGCTTTGCACCTTCCCAATGGGGAATGCTGGTGAACTTCATGATGGTTAGGTCGGTGTTGAAGTATCCGGGGCCGAAGAACTGGTTACGATGCTGGTTGCCAAAGCCGAATATGGGAGCGTTGGTGGTGGCAGAGGACGGAGATAGGATTGGCGAAAAGTCAGCCGCGTTCAAGCATGGCTGTTTCGCACCCCCGGCGGTGGCAGAGGCGGCTCCGGGACCGCAGCCTCCCTGTGCCGCACCGTCGTAACCGGCGAAGAGAGTCTGGTTTCCGCCGTAGCCGAGTCCGCTCAGAATGTTGCTGACGCTGGCACTGTCAGTCACGGTGAACGGCAATCCGCTACGAGCAAAGAAGGTGCCGGAGAGCTGCCAACCTTGCAGCAGCGGCTTCGGCCCGAAGCGGTAAGGCACCTGGTAGACGTAGCTCAGGCTGAAATACTTGCGGGTGTCGTAATCGGCATTGCCGTACATGCTTCGAATGTTATTGGGTTCGTTCGGATTATAGATGCTTTCATTGGTGCCGTAGTTGAAAGGGTTGAAGCCGCCGTTGGAGATTTCATCCAGCGCGTGACTCCAAGTGAAGCTGCCCTGCAACTGCAGACCGGCGTTGAAGTGATGCTGCACTGAGGCCGACAAGCCGTTGTAATTCGAAACGGCGATGGACTGAATTTGGCTCACGGAATTGAACCGGGGATCCGGCTGTACGGCCGGAAGTCCAACGAAACCGGTTGGACAAACTGACGGCGGACAGTAGCCGTTGACCGCCTCGTTCTGCACAGTTTCATGGTAGCCGTGGTTGCCCACGTAGTTGAGGGCGATCGACGTGTTTGCGCCGATCCCTTGCTGCAGCATGAAGTTCCACTCTTCATACATCGGCACCTTAACGGTATTGGCGCTATTGACGTTTGGCGGTCCGACACCCGGAGGAGCGATGGCCAAGAGGTCAGCCAGTGTTCCCCCACTAGCGAACACGCTACTGAACGCCGTGTTGGTCTGTGCGGCCGTGGTAAAGATGCTGCCGGGTACATTTGCATTTACGCCCGTCCCACCCCCCGCTAGAGCACCCACCGGAGTGCCAGGCCCGAGACCTCCCAGAACCGAGAAGCTATTGAAGCCAGGAGGGTTGGTGGCGACGTTGTCAGCAACCTGGCCCGGGAACGTATCGGCAAACAGCCCGAAGCCGCCCCGGAGCACGGTATTCTTCAAGCCGAAAGGAGTCCAAGCAAAACCAAAGCGCGGCTGGTACAGGATTGATGAAAACGAACTCGCGGCCGCAGTCTGATTGGTCACAATCGCCTGGTTGTAGGGGATCGAGGGATCGTGATTCAGAGTGGAGAAGTCTGACGCTAACCGAGCAAAGCAGTTGGTTTGGCAGACTGGATTTGAAGGGTGGTCAAAGCGCATGGTAAGGGTTAGTTTAAGCGCTGACGTTGCGCGCCATTCATCCTGTACGTACCAACCTAACCCGTAAATTGCGACGGGAACGGCCGAAGCGGTCGAGAAGTTCTGTTGCAGCTCGGTACCTGTCGTACCGCCATTGTAGAAAGAGGTAATGTCAAAGGGAATCAGCAAGCCGACAGCACGGTTGCCGAAGTCGTGGTCGCCAATGAGGTAGCGGTGAAAGTTCTCTCCAAACTTCAAGGTGTGTTTGCTGCCCAAGCTATAGGAGAAGTCGTCCACGAACTGGTACTGAGTAACGTTGCGCCCTTGCGGGAAAGCGAAGTTTATGCCACCCAAGGCGGTCCCTTCGAAGCTGTTGGCAAAAGTACCATCTGCAACGAACAGGGTGGTGGGGTAGGCCGCCAGCGATGCCGATCGGTTGGTGGTGTTGAAGATCGCGCTGTAATAGGTGACGGAGGCTACCAGATTATTCACCGCTTTTGTGCCGAAGCTGTGATTCCAGCTAGCTTGCGATTGATACTCAGGCTGGTTGCTGGTGGAGTTGAATGTCGGCGTGATGGGGTCGATGTACGTTGCCTGGAGACCTTTGTCTTCCTGGAGGCGAATGAAAAACTTGTCATTATTGGTGATGTTGAAGTCAAATCTGCCCGCCAACAGGAACTCATGGGTTAGCGCACCGACCGCCGATTGGTAGCTATTGGCGCACGGGATCGCGCTCCCAAACAGCGGGGCGCCAGCGGCAGGAGAAGAGGGTGTTCCAGCAAGATCGCCGCAACCGCCTGCGGAGGTCCCCGCGCCCCCTAATGGAATTGGGGTTCCACGGCTCGCACCGGGAGCGCTATTCCATAGGCTGAACATGTTCTGAAAGTACGGGATCTGCGGGGCCTGGCCGATTGCAGTCAGGTTCGCAATCGTGGCTGCTTGGAATGCTGGACTTGGGTAGCTTACCGTCTGGGTGACCGGAACCACGACGCGCAGGCCTTCATAGTTGACGAAGAAGAAAGCCTTGTCCTTCTTGATCGGCCCGCCGAAGGAAGCCGCCCACTGATTGGCGTTGTCGAAAGTCTTCGGGGTCACCGGCGTGGTGTTGTTGTGGAACCAGTCGTTGGCGTTCATCGCGGAGCCATTCCACCAGTAGGCCGCGTTACCGTGGAACTGATTACCTCCGGATTTGGTGACGTAGTTTACCGTTGCGCCAGCGAAACCGCCGTACTGGCCGGAGTAACCGTTGCTGACTACCGATGCTTCCTGAATCTCATTGTTGCCGAGCAGCAGGTTGGTCGCGCCCGAGTTGTTCAGGTTCAGGAACGGATCATTGTCATACATGCCGTTCATGGTGAACAGGTTCGAGGTTGCGGAAATGCCGTAACTGGAGAAGTTTCCGTAACCGCTCTGGGTGTTCATCACAGAGCCCGGGGCGCTTTGCGCAATGAAGCTGAGATCGTTGCCAGGATTTGGCAGACTCTGCACTGCGAGCGTGTTCATCGTAGTGGAGATTTCTGAGCTGTCCGCTTGCAGCAGCGGGGCTTCGCCACTCACTTCGACGGTAACTCCGGTGCTGCCAAGCTCCATCTTGATGTTGGTGATGGCGACTGCACCCACCGACACCTGCTGTGAGACTGAGGTCGTTTTGAAGCTCGGGGCCTCGGCGGAAATCGTGTAATTTCCGGGAGACAGCAGCGAGAAGCGGTAAGCGCCCTGGGAGTTGGTTGTCCCGGTCTGCGTGTTTCCCTTCTCGACGCTCTTCAGAGTGACGGTGACATTCGGCAACACTGCGCCGGTCGGGTCGGTGACGGTGCCGGTAATTTCGCCGGTGGTAAACGACTGGGCGAACGTGGCGGTGCTCGCTAGCATACAGACGGCGAGTGCCAGCAGGAAAGTGAACAGCAAAAAGCGTTTAGGGGTCATACTTCCTCCACGAAACCTTAGTTGACTTGCGGAATTGCAGGAGCGAATAACAAATGATTTCAACAGATTATATGCACATGTGTTGCCAGCCCTTGTCTTGTATGTAAGCGATTGATTAATAGGTCTTTGTTCGTTCGCTGAGGGTTGATCGAACAGGGATAGCTACAGTTCGCTGTAGATGAAAATATGATTTATGGAATAGCTTGACCTTAATTTCAGTGTAGAGCGAAGACGTTGCGATCTGAACTGTTGAAAAATAAGTGAACCACCGAAAAGGCTTTCGTGATGACTTCAACACATAACATCAAGACAGTTCCCCCCGATGCCCGCGTCGAAGCGATGTCGGCCACGCGCCCGCAACGCACGACGTTCGACGGCCGCGTAGTTAGGGTTGTTCCTCTTGACCCTCTGGCTCACGCCGACGCACTTTTCGAGGGCACGCGTGGCGACGTGAACGAATCCCTGTGGCTTTATCTGTTCGAGGGGCCGTTTGCGACTCGCGCTGCTTTTGACTCGCATCTCGCACAGAAGGCGAGTTCCGAGAATCCTTTGTTCTTTGCCATCGTCGACAAGTCTTCGGGCGATGCGGTTGGGTACGCGGCCTACATGCGCATCGAGCCGGCACATCGCGTGATCGAAGTTGGCAGCATCCTTTACACGCCAGGTTTGCAGCGGACGATCGGAGCAACCGAGGCGATGTATCTGATGGCTCGGCATGTTTTTGAAGATCTCGGATACCGGCGCTATGAATGGAAGTGCAACGCGCTGAATGCGCCTTCCCGCAGCGCGGCTCTGCGCCTGGGGTTCAGCTTCGAGGGAGTCTTTCGCCAGCACATGATCGTTAAAGGACGCAATCGTAATACCGCGTGGTACTCGATGCTCGACTCGGAATGGCCGAAAAGAAAAGTTGCGTTCGAGCGCTGGCTCCATCCGTCAAACTTCGACGCGAATGGACGGCAGAAAGTTTCGCTTTCCGCACTGAATCGCGAAGTTTCGCTGTAGAGACGCAGCTAGCTACGTCTCTACCGTACACGATCACGGACGCTGCCTACATCAATGCGCTGCAGTTAGTTCGTGAACGATGCTGTTCACGAATGACTTCGCGTCGCCGAAGAGCATTAAGGTTTTATCGAGATAATAAAGAGGGTTGTCGATGCCGGCGAAGCCTGGGTTCATGCTGCGTTTGATCACCATGACGGTGCGTGCTTTATCTACATCGAGGATCGGCATACCGTAAATCGGGCTGCCCGTATCAGTGCGCGCGGCGGGATTGGTGACGTCGTTGGCGCCGATCACCAGGGCTACATCCGTCTGGGGAAAATCGCCGTTGATGTCATCCATTTCAATCAGGCGGTCGTAGGGAATATCGGCTTCGGCGAGCAGGACGTTCATATGTCCGGGCATGCGTCCGGCGACGGGGTGAATGGCGAAGCGTACTTCCACGCCGCGTTTAGTGAGTGCGTCGTAGAGTTCGCGGACTTTGTGCTGCGCTTGAGCGACTGCCATGCCGTAGCCGGGGACGATCACAACTTTGTTGGCAGCGGCTAAGATTCCGGCAGCTTCCTCGGGGGTCGCGCTGCGCACCGTCCTTTCTTCCTGTACTCCGGCAACCGAAGGCTGCACTTGTCCAAATGCTCCGAACATTACGTTGGTGAAGGAGCGATTCATGGCCTTGCACATAATTACTGACAGCACGAAGCCAGAAGATCCGTCGAGCGCGCCTGACACGACGAGCACTTTGCTGTTGAGGACAAATCCCAGCAGCGCCGCCGAAACCCCTGCATACGCATTAAGCAGTGAGATGACGGTTGGCATGTCTGCGCCACCGATGGGAGTGACCAGCAGAATGCCAAAAGACAGCGCCACGATCACCATAATCGGAAAGAGCGTGGTGTTCGCCGGATTCACCACCAATGCGACCGCCAGCCCCAGGGCTCCAGCCAGAACGGAAAGGCTGACGATATTCTGCCCGCGATAGACGACGGGCCGCTGGGGCAGTATTTCCTGCAGCTTTCCCGCTGCGATCAGGCTGCCGGTAAAGGTGAGTGAGCCGATAATGACCTCGAGCGCGATCTCTCCCATTTCGAACCGCGTCGGCGCCGTGCCCACGTAGTATTCGGCCACGCCGATCATGGCTGCCGAAAGGGCGCCGAAAGCATGGCTCAAGGCGGTTCGCTGCGGCACCGCCGTCATGTGCACCAGGCCCAGTGGAACGCCAATTCCGGCACCTATGATCAGGGTGATGAGGATCCATTTGTACTGCGCTACCTCGGGGTTGCAAAGGGTGACGGTGACCGCTAGCGCAGCGCCGATCTCGCCTGCCAGAACGCCCCAGCGCGCGCTCGCCGGCGAACTCAAGAACTTGAGAGAAAGAATGAACAGAACGACGGCTACGATGTAGGCGAAATCGAGATACTGCTGAAGCGCCAGTTCGGTCATGATTTCTTGGGCCCGCGGGATTTGAACATGCGCAGCATGCGGTCTGTAATCAGGAATCCGCCCACCATATTGCTAAACGAAGCGGCCACGGCGATCGCGCCCAACACGGTCGTGAGCCGTGTCGCATGCCGGCCGGCGATGATGATGGCGGCTACCACCACGATCGCGTTGAGAGCGTTGGTCAGCGACATGAGTGGTGTGTGGAGCAGCGGAGAAACACGCCGGATCACTTCAAAGCCCACGAACCCGGCCAGGATGAAGACATAGAGGTTAGAAATAAAATCTGGTGGCACGATTGCTCCTTTGGATTCCTTAGCGCTTGCCCGGCCGAGTCATTCGCAGCGCGGGCCGAAACTCATCAACAGCTGTAACTGCTATCAGACTTCTGACCCAGCTGTCACAATGCAGACCGCTCCCCCATACCTGGTCAGCGACTACTGGCTACCGGCGCCGGGAGTTTGAAAAATTCGCGGACGCGCTGGTTGACTATTTCGCCGTCCCGCGTCAGCAGGGTTTCGCGAGTAATTTCATCTTCGAGATGGATCTGTAACTTTCCCTCTTTTACTAAATGCAAGAGAAATGAGGTGAGGTTGCGCGAGTACATCTGGCTGGCGTGATAAGGAACTTCGGTCGCGATGTTGATGCGGCCGATAATCGTGACCCCGTGCTCAACCACGGTCTTGCCCGATTGCGTCAGTTCGCAGTTGCCTCCACGTTCGCTGGCAAGGTCAAAAATGACTGAACCTGGCGCCATCCCTTTCACCATCTCAGCAGTCACCAGCACGGGTGCCTTCTTTCCAGGGACGACCGCGGTCGTAATCACAACGTCGCTCTCGGCAACCACGCGGGCGAGTAGCTCGCGCTGTTTCGCGTAGAAGGTTTCGTCTTGCGCGGTGCCATATCCGCGCGCATCCTGCGCATCTTTGGCTTCGATGGGGAGCTCGACGAAACGGCCTCCGAGACTCTGCACTTGTTCTCTGGAGGCAGGACGAAGATCGTAAGCAGAAACCACGGCACCCAGCCGGCGCGCCGTAGCGATGGACTGAAGTCCAGCGACTCCGGCGCCAATCACGAGAACGCGAGCTGGAGTGATGGTTCCGGCTGCGGTGGTCATCATGGGAAAGATCCTGGGCAGTGTGTCGGCCGCGATCAGCACCGCTTTGTAGCCACAGATCGTGCCCATCGAGGACAGCACATCCATGCTTTGAGCGCGCGTGGTGCGCGGCATCAATTCCACGGAGAAAGAGGTGACACCGGTTTGGGCAATCTGCTGGATGACTTCCGCGGACCCAAGCGGTCGCAAGAAACCAATCAGGATCTGGCCTCGACGCATCAGTGGAAGATCGGCTTTCCCGGTGACGTCGTTGGAGCCGTAGCAGAGGACTTGAACGACAATGTCCGCATTCGCGAAGAGGGCGGCGCGATCGGGAAGGATCTTCGCGCCTTTCTCGACATAGAGCACGTCCGGATAGCCGGCTTCGACTCCCGCGCTTTTTTCGATGACGATCTCAAGTCCTGCCTTGAGAAGATTGGGCACTACCAGGGGAACGAGCGCAACCCGCCGCTCTCCCGGATAACTCTCCTTGGGCACACCAATAATCACGGAGTTGTATCCTTTTGAATTGGGTAAAGCACGAACCGCTCATTGTAGCGGATGAGCGTCCGCAATGCAGTGACAGGCTTTGTTGAGTCCGACCAATCAATCCTTTTTGGGAACACTCGGAGCAGGCGTGCTGGGCTCGGGCTTGCCATCGTCTTTCTTCGGCTCTTCGTCTAGATTCTGCACGATCACGGAAATGCGACGATTGGATGCGTCGAGGGGTGTAGCGGGAGTGCGCAGCATTTGATCGGCGTAGCCTCGGACCTGCGAAACCTGGTCGGGCCTCAGACCACCGTGCTGCATCAAGCGGCGGGCGGCGTTGGCGCGGTCGGCAGAGAGCTCCCAATTTCCGTAGTCGCCGCTGCCCGCGTAGGGTTTGGAATCGGTGTGACCTTCGATGGAGAGGTGGTTGGGAAGTTTTCCCAGTTCATTCGCCAAAAGCGACAGCAGCTCTTTTCCCTTCTCACTTGGGGACGAATTGCCGACTTCGAAGAAGGTACCAGTTTCGGTTTCGAGAAGTTCAATACGCAGGCCTTCGGGAGTTATCGTCATTTCAATCTGGCTTTTGAGTTTGTCAAGGTCCGGCACTTTGCTGATGGCCTTTTCCAACTCTTCGCGGAGTTTCGGCATGTCGTCTTTGGTAATGGAGAGAGCCTCGGCCGTGCCCACTTTAGTGGAACCCATTTTATTGGCGGTTCCGGCAGGATCTTTGAAATAGCCGGCGACGGCTTCTTTGACCGGCTTGCTGGTGTTGAGCAGCCAGAGCACGATGAAGAGCGCCATCATCGCAGTCACGAAGTCGGCGTAGGCGACCTTCCAGGCTCCTCCGTGATGTCCGCCGTGCCCGCCTTTCTTCTTGATGATGATGATGGGACGTGCGTCGGCCATAGGTTTCTCTTTTTCTAAGCGGATGCCGAGGCGGCAGCGTCTGCGGCTGGCGGTGCGTCTCCAGCCGGCGCCGCATCACCGCCGCCCTTGCAATGCTTCTCCACTTCTAAAAACGAAGGGCGCACGTGGCCGGGAATCGCACGGCGCGCGAATTCGACCGCCATAATCGGAGCGCTTCCTTTCAAGAAAGAAATCATTACTACGCGCAGGACGTGCAAGAACGCCCCCTCCTCTTCGGTGTTCTTTTGCATGCTGGCGGCGAGTGGTCCCACTAATCCGTAGCAAAGCAGGATGCCCAGGAATGTGCCAACCAGGGCGGCGGCGACTTTGTGTCCGATTTCTTCCGGGGGACCGCCGAGGGCTCCCATGGTGATCACAACCCCGAGCACAGCGGCGACGATTCCCAATCCAGGCAAGGCATCCGCCATGCTGCTCAGGGAAGCTACGGGTAGACTGGCGCCGTGGTGGTGAACCTCCATGTCAAGATCCAGAAGCTGATCCAGATCAAAAGCTTCGACTCCGGTAATAGCCATGCGCATGGTGTCGCAAAAGTAGTCGCGGATGTGGTGATCTTTGAGGAACGCGGGATACTTGGAGAGAATCGGGCTCTTGGCTGGGTCCTCAACATCGGCTTCTAACGCCATGAGGCCTTCGCGGCGTGCCTTGTTAAGAAGTTCATACATCATTTTGAGCGACTCAAGGTAACGTTGCTTGGTAAATTTCGATCCCGCAAATACGCCTACAACGCCGCCTACGATTTGCTTCAGAATGTGAAGCGGGTTGGCGATCAGCACGGTTCCAATCGCGGCGCCTCCAATCACGACCAATTCCGCAGGCTGAAGCAAGACCCTGATATTGCCATGCTCCATCAGGTAGCCGCCGATTACCGAGCCGAAGACGATGACGATTCCAATAATTGCAAACATAGGGGATCAGATCTCCGAGCTTCCCTGGCTGCCTTGCGAAGCGGTCGCGGCGGCAGCCTTTTTCAAAGAAGATCGTTGCAGGGAACTTTGCGCTCGGTTCAACAGGGATTCGATCGTGTCCCCCTCCTGCGCGGTGGCAAATCCTACCGAAGTGGTAACCGCCAACTCATCACTCCACCAGCGCAGACCGGCACAGGTGACCATCTTGCAAATGCGTTCCCAGGTCTTTTCTACGCCGTGATCGCGACAATTCACCAAAATCACCAGGAATTGATCCTCCCCCCAACGCCCCACGAAATCCGCGGGGCGAAAAGAGCTCTTCATGGTTTGAGCTACGACACGCAGAATGGCGGCGCTGGCCTGCCGGCCGTAGGCGGCGCGGAAGTGCTCCAACCGGTCTACCTTAATGGCAAGGATGCCGAATGGAAGGTGGTAGCGTGCGAAACTTGCGAGATTTTCCACCAGGTGAAATTGGGTGAACTCCTGATTGGGGACGCCGGTGGTTTCGTCCACGCAACCATGGGCGGCTAGCGTGTGCTGATTGCGGTCCCGATCCGAGGCAAATTTCTGCTCGTCAAAACTCTGCGCCATTCCGATGATGGAGCCGCGCGCATCGCGGATGGGAGCAATCCACATCATCACGTGGACCGGATGTCCCTCTTTGTGGCGCAACTGCATCTTCGCTTCGTGAGGCTTGCCCTGATGCATGGTTCGAGTCAGTGGACAAGTCGCGCCACAGGCGACACAACCTTGACCGTCGCAGTGGACGAGAATATTGTCCCGCCAGGAGCGCCCTACTACTTCGTGACGCTTGTGCCCGGTCAGCCTTTCAGCCCCCTGGTTCCAGAAGCGAATTTTCCCGTTTCGGTCCGCCACACAGATGCCGGTCTGCAGGCTGTCCAACACGGTGCGGAGAATCTCCGGATCTTGAAAGTCGGGCATAGAAGTTAGAAGACGCGCTGAGGTTCTCATCGGCGAGAAAAGGTCGATACTTCAGAGTTTTCGTTGCTGGTGAGCAGATGACGACAGTAGTTTCGTAACTTCGGTCTCAATCGCCCGAGTAGTCCGACCTTGGGGCACTCTCGACGCGGAACAAAGTCCTGCTCCCACCCTCCCGTGCCCGCATGCAACCGCCCGAAAGTAAAGGGAAACTCGTATTTGGCCGAAGAATTGGCATAGCTGCGTGTGCCCGAGACGCGGCTGGGCCGGCTTTTTGAGTAGAGCAGTTGTACGGGTCGCCACATGTCTCTTGCTTACAAAGCGCTAGCAAAGAGCCCTATTGCGGAAAAACTCCGGACAAGTTTTCAGATTGTATTTGGATTGCTTGCGATCCTGGCGTTAACCGCAACTGCTGGTGCGCAGCAGGAAGAGAAAGATTTGAGTGAAGTAAGCCTGGAGGAGTTAAGCAACATCCAGGTTTATAGCGCGTCGAAGCACATGCAAAGCGCCAGCCAGGCGCCGGCCTCGGTCACGGTTGTTACTGCCGACGAAATCCAAAAATACGGCTATCGCAACCTGGCCGACATTTTGCGCAGCGTGCCTGGCTTTTATGTCACCTACGATCGCGATTACACCTTCGTCGGCGTGCGCGGGTTTGGGCGATTGGGCGACTGGAACAGCCGCATTTTGGTATTGATCGACGGCCATCGCAGCAACAATAACGTTCTCGGCCAGGCCATGCTGGGCAACGAGTTTCTGGTCGACATAGACATGGTCGAACGGGTGGAGATTGTCTGCGGACCCAGTTCTTCGCTCTATGGCGCAAACGCTTTTTTCGCGGTCATCAACGTCATCACGCGTACCCCAAAACAAGTGAAGGATTGGGAACTTTCTTTTCAGACGGGAAGCTTTGGCACCAACGAAGGCAGAGCGACTTACGGCCATCAATTTAACGGCCTGGGCGTGCTTCTCTCCGGCACTTTTTACAACAGCTCGGGCCAGACTTTGTTTTTTCCTCAATTCGACAATCCGGCTAACAACAACGGCATCACCAGCGACACCGACTATGAATCTTATAAGCACATTCTGACTACGCTGACTTACCACGGGTTCACGCTGCAGGGGTTATTCAGCACGCGCGATAAGGGAGTTCCGACCGCCTATTTCGGGGCCGTGTTCAACGACCCTGCGCGCTACAACATTGACAGCCATCAGTACATCAGCCTCGACTACCAACACTCGCTCGGAAAATGGCAACTGGACGGGGGCACCAGCTACGACCAGGCTCGTCTGCAGGCACCAGTGCCCGAGGCGCCGCTAATGGCCGGCGAGCCGGTCATACTGAGCACCTACTCCTTCCGCGGAAACTGGTGGACGGGCGAAGTCAAAGTGAGCCGCGATCTGTTTGAACGAAACCACCTTACATTGGGTTCAGAGGTCAGGGACAACGTCCGACAAGACCAAGGCGATCTGCTGAACCCTCCCAATGCATTTACTCCGGAGCCGAACAGTTCCCTGATCACTGCTCTCTACGCCCAAGACGAATTCGGCATCACCAGCCGCCTCACGCTCAACGCCGGAGTTCGTTACGACCATTATTCCACTTTTGGAGGAACCACCAATCCGCGCGCAGCTTTGATCTATCGTGCCGCCGATAAGACCACCCTCAAGCTGCTCTATGGCAATGCCTTTAGCGCTCCCGATGTTTACGAAACATCTCCCGACTTCGGGATTTTTTACGACGACAATTTGAAACTCCAGCCCGAACATATTCAGAGCTTAGAGGCCAGGGCGGAACAGGGACTGGGGCAGTATTTTCAGCTCTCCAGCGGTGTGTATCGCAATCGGATTAGCGACTTAATTTCGCTGGTCTCTGTTCCCAGTAGCGGGAACTTCCAGTACCAAAATGCCGGGAATGCGCAAGCCGTAGGAATGGATGTTGAGCTCAGCGGACGCGCCGCCAACGGCTTGCAGGGCAAGGCCAGCTTTGATTACGTGCATGCGCAAGACGACAGTACAGGGCACCCGCCGCTGGATAACTCTCCCGGCCCCATGGCGAAGTTGAACCTGATTGTGCCCCTGATCGACCAAAGGTTGTCAGCAGGAATCGAGGGGCAATTTTTGGGAAGACGACTGACCCTCTTGCAGGATTCGCTGGCTAGTTATCAGGTCTTCAACTTGACGCTGCTGGGGCACACGGTCGGAAAACACCTGGACTTGGCGGCCAGCGTCTGGAACGTTCTCGACAAAAAATATTTCGATCCCGGCCGACCGGAGGACCCAGAAGACGCGATTCAGCAGGACGGAAGAAGTTTCCGGATCAAGATCACTGGAAGGTTTTAGAAAGCATGCAACCGGACCAGGCATTTGAGCAAATCGTCTCGAGACGCGTTGGCCGACGAACGCGGCTGAGACTCTGCGTGGGTTTCCTTCTGTTGAGCATTCGCTGCTTTGCCCAGCAGCAGGATCTGACCCAGCTGAGCCTCGAAGACTTGATGAATACCAAGGTCACCTCCGTATCGAAGAAGGAGCAGCCGCTGTCGCGAACCGCGGCAGCGATTTTGGTCATTACCGCCGACGACATTCGCCGCTCCGGCGCTACCAACATTCCGGATTTGCTGCGCATGGTTCCAGGAGTCGATGTGGCGCAGATCGACGCCAATACCTGGGCCATCAGCGCTCGCGGTTTGAATGGCCGCTTCAGCCATGAACTTTTGGTATTGCTGGACGGTCGAACCGTGTACACGCCAATTTTTGGCGGCGTCCTGTGGGACTCATTGGACCTCCCACTCGAGGATATCGAACGCATTGAAGTGATTCGCGGTCCGGGAGGAACCGTTTGGGGAGCCAACGCGGTCAACGGTGTAATCAACATTATCACCAAAAAAGCCGCGCAGACCAAAGGCGGCATGCTGATCGCAGGCGGAGGGAATTTAGATCAGGGGATGGGAACGGCGCAGTATGGAGGTGGGTTGGGCCAGAACACCGACTACCGCATTTTTACCAAGTACTTTAATCAGGATCATATGCCGGGCATCGGCGGCGCAAATGGAAGCGATGGCTGGCACATCCTACGTAGCGGTTTTCGCGCGGATAGCCGCCTGTCTGCTAAGGACACATTAACCGTTGAAGGCGACCTATATGGGGGGGAAGAAGATAGCCCCGCATTGTTTCTTCCCTCGGTTCTATCGCCCGGACTGCAAAACATCGACCGTACAGTAGACCTTTCAGGCGGCTTTCTCCAGTCGAGCTGGAGCCATGTTTATTCCGCGCGGTCAGAGACGGTTTTCCAAGTTTCCTTCGATCGTTTCAAGCGTAACGATATTCTCACGGCAGAGCAAAACACGGTTGCTCTGGACTTCCAGCACCACTTCGCATGGGGCAGCCGTCAAGACGTGGTTTGGGGAGCAGGTTACAGCTATATCGACTCTGCAACCCAAGGTAACTTCACCTTCGCCCTGAATCCGGCAAAGCTCGGCATGGAGCTGTTCAGCGGGTTCTTCCAGGACGAAATTGCGCCGAGGCCGGACAAACTCTACCTCACGCTGGGTACCAAGCTAGAGCACAATCTTTACACCGGTTTCAACTTGACGCCGAGTGCGCGGGTGTCGTGGACGCCCAGCGCGCGTCACATGTTCTGGGCAGCCGTCTCCCAGGCGGTACGCACGCCCGCCGAAAGCGATACCGCGACCCGAGCTAATATCGGTGGCTTGCCAGGACCCGGCGACACTCCGCTCCTTCTGGCCTTCGTGGGGAATCCTGATTACGGCGATGAAACCTTGCTTGCCTATGAAGTTGGCTCCCGGGTTGCGCTTTCCCAACATCTTTCAATCGATCTAACCACCTATTTCAGCGATTACAACGACCAGCAGACAAAGGAGCCGGCGGCACCTTTCTTCGAGGCTATGCCGTCTCCTCCGCATCTGGTCGTGCCCGTGACCTTCCAGAACCTGATGCATGGAGAGGCGCATGGGTTTGAGATGGCGGTCAACTGGAAGGCGACCGACCGCTGGACGCTTAGCCCTGGATATGCCTTCGAACAGATTCACATGCACCTCGATCCAGCGAGCAAGGACACCACGTCGGTCCTGGCGGCAGAGGGTTCCACTCCGGTTGACGGCGCCCAGCTGCGATCGCACCTCGACCTCGCGCATGGAATCGCATGGGACGCTTCCGCCTATTTCGTGGATCGGCTCAAGAGTGGACAAATTCCGTCTTACACGCGCCTGGACACTGGACTCACCTGGAAGTGGACGGAGCAGCTTGCCATGAGCTTGGTTGGGCAGAACCTGATAAAGGATCGACATCTGGAGTTTCTGGACAATAGTGAAACGGTGAGATCTACGCTGATCAAGCGCACTGCGTACGCGAAGTTCACCTGGCAATTCTGAAAAGGGGACACGTCCGGCGCCAATCTCACAGCGACGGAGGAAGAGACTCAAGGCAATTACATGCGTGCGAAGCGGGAGAGAGAAGCCGCACAACGCACACTCGAAATAACATGCAGCTTGCGAATCCCATCTCGGCCCGGACTTCAGGTATGCCAAGTCCACGGCGAGTTCTATGCATGTTGGGCTTGCTGACGCTGCTCTTGGGGGCTACGCAGGCGCAATCCCCGACGGCCGAGGAGTATCAGATCAAAGCTGCATTCCTGTACAACTTTGCGAAGTTTGTCGAGTGGCCAGCCAGCAGTTTTCACGATGAGGCGGCGCCGTTTCAGATCTGCGTCATGGGACGCGATCCTTTCGGTGAAGGATTACTCAACATCACCCGCGAAAAGACAGTGAACGGACGCAAGTTCGAGGTCGATACTATCGCCGATTTGGAGCACGCCAGAACTTGCCACATCCTGTTCGTCGCCGCATCGGTGAAGATGCCCATGCAGCAGATCATCGAAGGCCTGCACGGGGCGAGTGTTCTCACCGTCAGCGATACCAAAGGCTTTGCCGAGCAGGGTGGAATGATCAATTTTGTGTTGCAGGACGATCGGGTGCAGTTCGACGTCAGCCTCACGGCGGTAGGGCAGGCCGGACTGAAAATCAGCTCCAAGCTGTTGAGTGTGGCGAAAGTTGTAATCCGGTAAACGTGTTTTCGGAGCATTTCCTATGCGTTATTTTGATGATTTGTCGATCCGCCAAAAGCTTACCGCTCTATTCCTGGCGATCAGCGGCTTCACCGCATTGGCGGTTTCGTGTCCCATGGCAATTTATGACTTAGTCACCTTCAGGCACGCAGTGGCCCAAGACCTGGCTGTCTTAGGCGACGTTCTGGCCGGTAACAGCACAGCTGCTCTGACGTTTCGGGATGCGGAATCGGCGCAGGATGTCTTGCGGGCATTGCGGGCAGAACCTGACGTAATAGCGGCCTGTATTTATACCGCGGACGGCAAACCGTTCGCCAGGTATGTGCGGGAGGCGAACGATTCGGGCTTCATCCCTCCGGCCCCGGAGGCGGAGGCCACGCAGTATGGGAACGGTCATCTGGTTCAGTTCCGCAAAATTGTGCTTGCCGGCGAGACCGTCGGTACGCTGTACATTGAATCGGATCTGGAAAGACTGCACTCGCGATTGCGCGGATACGCCGTCACCTTCATCTTGAGTCTGCTGGTTACGTTCTCGCTGGCTTTGGTCCTCTCCTCTCGTTTTCAAAAACCCATCTCACGCCCTGTCCTTCAGTTGGTCGAAACCACCAAAGCTATCAAGAGCCGGGGCGACTACTCGATCCGAGCCGAAGTCCTGAACCATGATGAACTCGGACTTCTGACAACCGAGTTCAACGGAATGCTTGCGCAAATCGAGAGGCGCGACCTGGAACTACAGCAGCACCGGGAGAATCTTGAGGAGCAAGTGGCTCATCGCACCAGCGAATTGTTGGCCATGAACACCGACCTTACCGTGGCCAAGGAAGCGGCCGAAGCGGCCAGCCGCGCCAAAGGCGAATTCCTCGCCAACATGAGCCACGAGATCCGCACTCCGATCAACGGCATCATGGGCATGACCGAATTGGCCCTGGATACAGAACTCAGCACCGAGCAGCGGGACTACCTGTTGCTGGTGAAGTCTTCGGGAGAGTCGCTGTTATCGGTAATCAATGACATTCTGGATTTTTCCAAGGTCGAATCCGGCAAGCTGGATTTGGAGACGATCGAATTCAACCTGTACGACTGCGTGGGCGAGACCATGAAGACCATGGCATTGCGAGCTCACCAGAAAAAACTGGAACTGGCCTACGATGCCGATCCGGATGTGCCCTCGCATCTGCTCGGCGATCCCGGTCGCCTGCGGCAGATTCTGGTGAACCTGGTGGGTAACGCCATCAAGTTCACCCAGCAAGGGGAAGTGCTGGTCACCATTGAGCGAGGCGCACAGAACGACAAAGGAGTGGAACTCCATTTCAAAGTGAAGGATACGGGCATCGGAATTCCTCTCGAGAAACAAGGGCTGCTGTTCAAAGCCTTTTCGCAGGCCGACAGCAGCACCACGCGCAAATACGGAGGCTCCGGCCTGGGGCTGGCGATCTCGGTACGTCTGGTTGAATTGATGGGGGGAAAGATCTGGATGGAGAGCAGCGAAGGCAAAGGGAGCACGTTCCATTTCACCGCCCGCTTTGCGCTTGCCCCAGTCAAGGCCCAACCGGCATTGCCGGCGCTCGAAATCGCGTTGCGCGGTCTCTCGGTGCTGGTGGTTGACGACAATGACACCAATCGGCGGATTCTGTGCGATATGACTCGCGGCTGGGGAATGCGGCCTTGCGCCAAGGAAAGCGGCGCGTTGGCATTGGCCGCGGTGGAAACGGCGCAGCAAAAACACGAACCCTTCCGACTGATTCTGATCGACTGCCATATGCCCGGAATGGATGGGTTCGAGTTAGCAGAAAAACTACAGACAACGAGCCAGGGGAATGCCGATCCTGCCGACGTCACCGTCCTAATGCTGACCTCGGGAGGGATGCCTGGCGAAGCGAGCCGCTGCCGACAGGTCGGGATCTCGGCTTATCTGCTGAAGCCGGTGCTCAAAGACGACTTGCTGGCCGCCATCCTCGCCGCCCTCGGCCAGCGGCGTGCGGAGACGGGGAAGGTGCCTGCGCTGGTCACTCGTCACACTCTGCGCGAGTCATCGTCCAAGCTCCGCGTTTTGGTAGCCGAAGACAACCCGGTCAACCAGGCAGTGATCATGCGCGTGCTGCAGAAGATGGGTCACACGGCTGTGCTAGCGCAAAACGGCAAAGAAGCGGTCACATTGGCCTCGATAGAAAAATTTGACCTGGTTTTCATGGACGTGCAAATGCCAGAGATGGATGGCATGGCCGCGACGGCGGCGATCCGCGAAAGCGAAAAAAAGAATGGAGGAACGCATTTGCCGATTTTCGCAATGACTGCCCATGCCATGAAGGGTGACCGCGAACGCTGTTTGGAAGCCGGCATGGACGGATACATTACCAAACCGGTGCGCTTTAGCGACATCGAACAGACATTGTCGGGGCTGACCCGGGCACCGATAGTGCCGGGCAAGTCTGTAGTGCCGACGGCATCGTGGAACAGGACTGAAGCGCTGGGTCGCATTGGAGGCGATGAGGAACTGCTGCAGGAACTGTGCCAGATTTTTCTGGAAGAGTCTCCGAAATTGATGCAGAAGCTGCAGCAGGCGGTTAAGGAAGGAGACTCAGACGGGGTCACACGGGCGGCTCACAGCCTGAAGGGCGAGTCCAGCTACCTGGGCGCGAGCGGAACCTCGCAGGCTGCCCGTAAACTTGAAGAGATGGGACGTTGCAAAGACCTTTCGCGAGCAAGTGAAACCTTCACCGTGCTGGAGCGGGAAGTGGCCGGTCTGCACCACGATTTGAAAGAGCTGGCCGGAGCCCATCATGACTAAGGTTCGAGCCGAGCCAACCGGGGCACTCGCGGATGCGAGGCCGAGCCTTGATGCGAAATCTCCCTCGGTCAGCACCGTGCTCATCGCGGAAGACGATCCCATTTTCCGCCGCATTCTCGAGAGCTGGTTTAAGAAGTGGGACTATGGTGTAACCGCCGTGGAAAATGGGGTGGCGGCGTGGGAAGTCCTGCAAAAAGAGGATGCTCCAAATCTGGCGATCCTGGATTGGATGATGCCGGGCATGGACGGGATCGAGCTCTGTCGCAAAATCCGCAGCCGCAGCCATGGTCCTTATCGCTATGTGCTGCTGCTGACCGCCAAGGACGACAAACAGGATGTGATTGCGGGCCTGGAGGCTGGAGCTGACGATTATCTGACCAAGCCGTTTGATGTAGACGAATTGCGCGCCCGGGTTCGAGCGGGCAAACGAATTCTCGATCTGCAAGCGGCCTTGATCCACGCCCAAGATGATTTGCAGTTTGCCGCGGCTCACGATCCGTTGACCGGACTTTGGAATCGGGGCGCAATACTCGATTTACTGAGAAGAGAAGTGTCGCGTCGACAGCGCACCCGAGACCCTCTGGGCGTGATCATGGCCGACATCGATTACTTCAAGAAAATCAATGATACGCACGGGCATCTGGTAGGCGATGTTGTGTTGCAAGAGGTGACGCGGCGGCTGGCCGCTGGGGTTCGACCCTACGACGTGGTCGGCCGCTATGGCGGAGAAGAATTCCTGATCTTCTTCCCCGGTTGTACGGCTGGCAATTTAATGGCCGGGGCGGAACGGCTGCGCCAAAGTGTTGCCAATACTCCTGTCGAAACCAGTGCGGGAGCGATTGCAGTCACTCTCAGCCTCGGGCTCGCTTCGGTGGAGCAAGACGAAAAGGAAACGCTCGATTGCGAGGCGTTCGTTCGCACTGCCGATGAGGCTCTCTACGCCGCCAAAGCTCGCGGCCGGAATCGCGCGGAAATTGGCCCGATAGCCCAAGCCGCGAGACATCACGGCGACTAATTGCTAAGTCGTCGGATCAGCTGAGAATTATTCCGTTTCAATCATTTAACCCGGATGGTAATGGTTCGATGGCACATTCGTGGGTCTTTCTAGCCCGGACGTGCCATTCACAAAACTTAATGGAGGGCTTACTTTTCTAGGTGAGCAGTTCTGGGGGAGGGCTGCCCGGGCGTCCAATGACTCGCGAGAGTCGGACGCCCGTTTTATTTTTGGGAGACGACAATCCCGAGGGCACCGATGTGGCCTCGACCACATTGAAGATCAGTAGGTTGAAATAGTGAAATTCACGGTCACGCGCGCTTCGGTTTCCACCGGCTGGCCGCCCTGGTAGTAAGGCTTGAAGTGCCATTGCTTGACCGCCTCGCGGGCAGCCTCTGAAAGAATCGCCGGACCACTGAGCACTTGTATGTCCTGAATGCTGCCGCTCTTGCTGATGAGAGCCTCCAGCACGACTGCCCCTTGAACCTTCATCTGCTTCGCGAGCAGAGGATAGCGGGGGTCCACTCGAGAAATGACCTGCGCGCCTCCGGGCGAAAGCTGAACTTGCGCCGTGGTCTGCGTCGTGCCGGAACCGCTGCTTTGGCTCTGGGCCGAAGGAGTGGGTTGCTCTGAGTCCGCTTGGTCGCCGGGTTGCATATCAAGCTTTACCGAACTATCTCCAGGACGGATGGCTCGGTGCTGATTGCCGGCAACAACTTCAACCTCGAGGGGAGGAAGTACGGCGCGGTTCGTTGCTGTAATGAATGGCGGCGTCGCGTCTGGCGTGCTGGTCGAATGCGCGGCCTCGGTTGATCGTTTTGATTTTGGCCGCGCGTGAGCCCGTGACGGTACGGCAATTTTTGGTCGGGCGACGGAGGTTGCAGGCGTGGCTGGCCTGGTGGCAGGGCTCGTCCGGGGCCCGCTCTGGTCTGGTGTTTCGGATTCAGCGCTGGGGCCAGGGGGGAACCAGAACTGGCGGTCCTTAACAAGAACCGAAACCAGCGCCAACAAGAGGACCATCAGGGCAAAGAGCATTCGGCGGCGCTGTTGCTGTTCGAAAGCCGCATGTGGCGCGGGATCCCCCGGCTCTGTGCGACTATTCTGCTCCAGCATAGGCATAGCCCCAACTCCCTTGCCCCTGCCGAACCCGGGACCTGCCGCCTAGTATGCCTCGAAATGGCCCGCAAAGCTAGCACCGGATCAGAAACCTTTGATTAATGTGATGACTTCAGCTGAGCCGCGACGATTTCCTCGGTCCTGCGCTCAGCAGGCGAGTTGTTCACGCTTTAACTTGAGGCCATTCAGGTTGCCAAGCACCGTCACTGCAATCGAATCGGTGAGGAAGAACTCGTTGGCAAGTTCGCGCACTTCTTCCGCGGTAACGCTCTCGATTTTCTCGATGAGTTCGTCCATGCTATAGAAGCGATCGAAGTACATCTCCTGCCGGGCGAGACTCGACATGCGCGCGGTCGAGGATTCGAGCGACAACATCAAGCTCCCTTTCAATTGGTCTTTGGAGCGGCGGAGTTCTTCTGCGGGAACATCCTCCAATTTGAGTTTGCGGAACTCGGAAACAATCGATTGCACCACCTTGCCTGCCGACTCCCGCGACGTGCCCGCATAAACCGAAAGGCAGCCCGTATCGCGGTAGGGATTCAGATCGCTGTAAATGGAATAGGCAAGTCCCTGGCGTTCGCGGATATTCTGAAACAGTCGCGAACTCATGCCACCGCCAAGCAGCGTGTTCAGAATGTAGGACGCGTGCCGCTTGTCGTGCGCGATGGGATGCGAAGGCACGCCCACGCAGATTTGCACCTGCTCCAGCGCCTTCTTGTTGCGCATGATGATGCGCGGGACAATCTTCGGCTGCGGACTATGAAATCCGTTCTTGATCGGTTTCATGTGCTGGAAATGTTTGGCCACCAGCTCCACGAACGGCTCATGCTTCAGATTCCCGGCTGCGCAAATGATCAGATTGCCGGGGGCAAAACGCTGCCCGTAGAATCCAAGAACGGGATCCCGCTCGAATGTTTTCACCGTGTCTTTGGTTCCCAGGATCGGTTTCCCCAACGGGTGATCCCGCCAGAAGTTTTGGGTAAAGATCTCATGGACCAGGTAGTCGGGACTGTCTTCGTCCATCTTGATTTCTTCGAGGATTACGCCCCGTTCGCGGCTGATGTCCCGCCCGTCAAATGTCGGATTGAGGACGAGGTCGCTAAGAACATCCATCGCGATGGGGAGATGCTCATCCAAAATCTTGACGTTGAAACAAATGCACTCCTTGGCCGTGAATGCATCCATGTTCCCACCGATGGAATCGACTTGCCGCGCTATGTCTTCGGCGGAGCGATGCTTCGTGCCCTTAAAAACCATGTGCTCGATGAAATGGGAGATGCCATTCCATTGCGCATCCTCATCGCGCGATCCGGTCTTGATCCAAATGCCGATTGAGGCCGAGCGGATATGCTGCATCTGTTCGGTAATAATGGTCAGCCCATTGGGCAGCAATTCGCGCTGAATGTTTCGTACTTCTTCAACCATTAGCTTTTCCTAAACTCCTCCGCCACTCAGGACCGGGGCGGGCCTTTACTATTGTTACACACCTGTTACGCTCCCGGCGAACCCCATGGAATCAATATGAACTGGTTTATAATCAAATACTTACAATCGATTTGTTAAGAGAAACCAAATCGCCTGGAGTCGGTTTCACCCATCTCCTCTACAATCAGATAGGGTTCAAGGGTTGCGAAATCTATGAGAGAAGAGAAACAAAGCGTGCTTTTGGGCCTCACTTTTCGCGAGCTTACAGATTTTGTGGAGGAATCCGGCCAGCCCGCCTACCGCGGACGGCAATTGTTTGAGGCCCTTTATAGCCAGCGTGTCGAGTCCGTGGAGCAGATTTCCACGCTGCCGCAGGATTTGCGGCATAGCCTCAAAGAGAGAGGCTTGTCAGTTGGAGTTCCTGCGATCGAAAACAAATTCGTTTCCAGCGATGGCACGGTTCGCTACCTTATTGGCTTCCCCGACGGGCAAAGCGTAGAAACCGTCTGGATGCCAGAGGGCGATGACGGCGAAGCCGGCGACGGAAGCGAAGCTGGCAACGAAGTCGAAAAACCGCGAGCGTGGGATCGCGCTACTATTTGCGTTTCCAGCCAGGTCGGTTGTGCCGTGGATTGCCAGTTTTGCCTGACCGCGCTTCTCGGAGTAAAACGCAACCTAACGGCCGGCGAGATCGTGGGCCAGGTCTGTGCCGTGCTTAAAGACCAGCACGTATCTCCCCCTCAGAACCGCGTGAACATCGTCTTCATGGGCATGGGCGAGCCTTTCTTGAACTACGAGAATTTCATCAAGGCAGTCGGCTTGCTAGTCGAAGGCGTGGGAATCCCGGAATCTCGTATGACAGTCTCAACTGCCGGCATTGTGCCCCGGATCTATGATCTCGGCGCCGAGCCTGTGCGGCCGAAACTGGCGATATCGCTGAACGCGCCTAACGACGAACTAAGAAGCCGGCTGATGCCCATCAATCGCAAATGGAATCTGGAGAAACTTGTCGCCGCCGCGCGAGACTTTCCTCTGCGGAACCGCGAAAGGCTAACCTTCGAATACGTTCTGCTCGACGAAGTGAATGATGCGGCGGAAAACGCTCGAGAACTCTGTGAAATGATCCGCGGAGTGCGAGCGAAAGTAAACCTCATCGCGCTCAACCCCGGACCCGGGATTGCGTTCAAAACGCCAGCTGAGAATCGCGTCGTCCAGTTTCAGAAGATATTGATTGCCGCCGGCGTACCCACATTCATTCGTCGTCCGCGAGGGCGCGACATTTACGCCGCCTGCGGTCAGTTGAAAAGGACAGTGGAGTTGGCCGCTTCCTAAGATTCAGGAGAAATCCTTTGTGTACCTTCGTGCCCGAAGCCTGCCCTGAGCGGAGCCGAAGGGTGGTTGATGAAGTGCAAATGCTTGAACCACAGACGACACGAAGGTACTCAAAGGAAAGCCGTGGGGAAATTGCTCAGCGGATTGCGGCTGCTTTTGCTTCGGGAAGTGGTTCGGGCGATTTATAGCTCCGTGAAGCCAAGCCGAAAGGCTGGGCTGAATCCATCACCGCTGGAAGTTCGATGCGGAAGATCGCCCCGCCTTCCGGCCGATTTCCGCAGGCGATTTTTCCATTATGTTCCTGAATAATGCCGTAGCAGACGCTAAGCCCTAAACCTGGCCCCTGGCCGACTGGCCGAGTGGTATAGAAAGGATCGAAAACCCGGTCCGGTTCCTGCATGCCCGGTCCGTCGTCGGAGAATTCCAACACCACCAACTTATCCTGTAATCGTGCGGTCACGGTCAATGTTCCGCCCGTTTCCGTCAAGGCGTGCAGAGCATTGTTGGTGACGTGCAAACATACCTGCAGGAGTTGGTTCGAATCGCCGAGAACTCGCGGTAGCTCGCTGGCGATGTCGGTGTGCACTTGAACATTGGGGCCGCGCGATTGGGGCAGGCAAAGTTTCACTGCGGTTTGTAGAAGGGCGCTGATGTCCACCAGAGTCTTCTCCGCAGGAACCTGCTTGGCAAAACTCAGCAGGCTGGAAACCAGCGTCCGCGTCCGGCGTACCTGCTGCTCAATTTTCTGCATCAGGGATCGTTGTTCGTCGTTGAGCCCCGTCGTCCCCAGCAACTCCGTGTATCCCATCATGGCGGCAAGGGGATTGTTCAATTCATGCGCGGCGCCGCCTACGAGTTGTCCTAGGGATGCCAATTTTTCCGACTGCACCAGCTGCGCCTGCACCCGTTTAAGGTTGTCGAACGATTCCTGCGAAGCGTTTAGCAATTGCAAGAGTTCGCGGTCCAGGAGATGCTGTTTGAAAAAGACGAGGCCGCCCATGATCAGCATGCTTGACAAAGTAAGTACGAGCCGAAAAGTGCGGACCTGCGGTGGAATTCCGCCATCGAACAAGGACCACAGAGCAAACAGCGGAAGGGAAAAGATGGCGGCCATGCCTAGCCTCGCCACCCAAACCCCATAACCCCCGGAAGCGCGGGAAGGTTGCTGCTTGCCAGGAGAGCGCAAGGCCAGCATAGCAATCACCGTAATCCACGCCATGGAGATGGCCAGGGGCACGTCGTACAGACTGCCCGAGTGGTAGGCCTTTCGCGCGATCGCCCAGTTTACAACGTAGGAACTCAGCGAGTAGATGAGCCCCGCGCCAAACCAATTTGCGTAGATGACTCTCCAGGAGCCCTCGCTGCGAAACCAGAGCATGCCCAAACCAACCAGGAAAACTATTTTCTCCGTCAGGTAGAGGATGTTGAGGTTGTGATCGTAACTGGGCTCGTACGGATGCACATACTGCCAGGGAATCACGGTGAATAAATAAAGATATAGCCACCAGACTAGCAACAGAGCAAAGTCAAGCGTTCCGAGGCGGGTGGTGCGCTCGTTCGGTTGCACATGCGGTTGCAGGGCTAAAGCCGCTGTCATCGGAACGAGATGAAGGAAGAGGACGACGTCTCCGCCGAAAGGATTTGGGAAGTCCTTGCGCAGCAACACCTCGAAATACATCCATAGCCCCTGGTATGACATCCAGAAAGCCACGCCCAGCGTCATCAATGCCCAGAACAGCCGGATTCGACCGCGGCTTGCGAGCGCGTTGAGGAGCAGTGCAACTGTGCCGGCAACAAGGAGCGTGAATTGGGTGATGTCGGTCAAAGCGGCAAGGGCAATGCCTTCGCGCAGAAGCAGTGATCCCACCGCCTGCGCGCACACTAAAACAACAGCGGCCGAGATCCATAACTTTGCGTGACCGGACATGTTCATCCGTTCCTGATTCTTAGGCACAATACACCAGAGGGAAAGTTACTCAAGTAACCAGAGTGGAGCCTGGCAAGAATCCGAAGGCCCTCATTCGGAGTCTACCCTATTTAGATTGTTGGTGTTAGCTACTATTTGAAGAAGTTTTCGCTTGCTCTCCGGCGCTATTACAAATAACATCCGCGTAACCATAATTGCTGGTACGCGGTCGGATTCAATTGCCATTCGAAGCACTACGAGATCGATTTCTGTGGAGGCTTCGCGCCCCCATGGGTCCCGGCGAGGTACGCCGAACGGAACGCTGGCTGGCCACGGCCAGGGTTTCGCTCGCTTTGGCTTCGCTGGTCGCTATCTGGATGGACCCCGCGGAGGTTCGCTATTCGCTTTGGGCCTACGGACTGTTGGCCTTCTACGTCGCCCAAGGCGTCATCATCATAATTTTCTTGCGCCGGCGTCAGGAATCGACCCCTTCGTTCCGGCTGCTCGTTCACAGCGCCGATGTGATTTGGCCAGCCCTCATTTCAGCCTTTGTCACGGGGCATGGCAATCCCTTCTCTTTGTTCTTCGTTTTCGTGCTTGCGGCCGCCGCCTACCGCTGGGGCCTGTGGGAGACAATGGGAACCGCGGTAGCGGCGGTGTTAGTGCTTTGGATAGAGAGTTTCTGTTTGATTCATCTGCACTTTGTCGACCGCATAAATGGCTTCCTTTTGAGCCATAAACTGGGACTTCCTCTCTTGCAAGTGAACATCACCGACTTCGAGCCCAAGCATCTCTTCATGCGCTCCATCGATCTGCTCGTATTGGGCATTCTGCTCGGATACCTGGCCGAGCAGCAGAAACAGCTGCGCGCGGAGAAAGCAGTAATTGCCAGAACGATTGGGAAGGCGCGAGTCGAGGCTGGACTCACCGGGACGATCGGAGAGATAGCCGGCGAACTGCTCTCGATGTATGGAGCAAAACAACTGGTCATCGCCTCTCACGAAACCAGTAATTATCGCGTTTTCGTCGGCGAATTGCGTCGCACCAACGGCGATACTTCCTTTCGGTGGCTCGATCCGTCCGCCAATGACCGCGAGACCTACCTCTATGAGTCTCCGGCCACGACCTGTTACGCTCGACGCAGCGGCAACCGGGACACGGGAGATTTTTCTCTTGTCGGATTAGACCAGGCGGGCGGCAGAATTCGTGATCTCACTCCGGAATTTCTCGGTCCTCTCGCGAAAAGGTATGATTTCCAGAAATTGATGACGGTGTCATTTGCCTTTGGACGCGAGTGGTCGGGACGAATCATTCTGCTGGATCCCTCCTTAGCGGGCGACATTGAAGAAGAGTTGCGGTTCTTGGATGAATTAGTGCGCCAGGTTGGCCCGGCAGTTTACAACGTACTTCTGTTGCGCCGTCTGCGGCTGCGGGCAGGTGCTTTGGAGCGGGCGCGTTTCGCACGCGAATTGCACGACGGGGCTGTCCAGTCCCTCATCGCCGTCGAGATGCAGGTCGATGTGCTGCGCCGTCAATCCCCCGGCAAGCCTGGTTTGGTGACGGAAGAACTCGGCCGGATCCAGGGGCTGCTGCGCGAAGAAGTTCTCAAGTTGCGCGAACTCATGCAGCAGATGAAAACCCTGGACGTGGATTCCAAGAGGCTTTTGGGATTACTATCGGACACGGTAGAAAGATTCCAGCGGGAGACCGGAATTTCCGCACGCTTCCTCTCCGACCTGGAGGAACTGAACATGCCGCAGCCGGTGTGCCGGGAATTGGCGCGCATTGTGCAGGAGGCGCTGGTCAATGTCCGCAAGCACAGCCAGGCGCGACAGGTGCTGGTGCGGCTGGGTTCCCGCAATGGCGCCTGGCACGTCCTGATCGAAGACGACGGGCGGGGTTTCCCGTTCGCAGGACGCGTCTCTCAGGCCGAACTCGATACGCTCGGCAAAGGACCCCTGGTCATTAAAGAGCGGGTGCGTTTGATTGAAGGCGAACTCACGATAGAATCAACTCCGGGCCAGGGATCGCGTTTAGAAATATCGGTCCCGCAGCGCCGGCAAGTAACCTATGGATAACCGACGATCGCAGCCGACTCGCATTCTGATTGCCGACGACCATCCTATTTTCCGCGATGGTTTGCGTCGGCTTTTGGAAACTGAGCCTGACCTCAAAGTGATCGGAGAGGCATGTGACGGTGCCGAAGCGGTCCGGTTAGCGAAGCAGCTCAAGCCGGACATTCTGCTCCTGGATCTTGCCATGCCGCGCCATCCCGGACTAGAGGCGCTGCGCGAGATGAGTTCCGCTTCCAACCAAAACGCAGTTCGAGTGATTCTGCTAACTGCAGCGGCCGAGAAAAACCAAATTGTGGAAGCTCTGCAACTCGGGGCCCGCGGAGTGGTCTTAAAAGATTCCGCCACCCAGCTTCTTCTGAAGGCCATTCACACCGTCATGGCGGGCGAATACTGGGTGGGACGCGAGAGCGTATCCAATCTGGTGCAGTATCTCCGAACTCTGGTGCAGTCCTCGGGCGAAGAAGCGCGGCAGAAGAAATTCGGCCTTACGCCCCGCGAACTGGAGATTGTATCGGCGGTGGTTGCCGGCTACTCCAACAAGGAGACCGCGGAATACTTCAAAATCAGCGAGGACACGGTAAAGCACCACCTCAGCAATATTTTTGACAAACTTGGGGTTTCCACTCGCCTCGAGCTCGCACTGTTTGCGGTGAATCAATCTCTGCCCTTGAAACCAATCGCTTAAGCGCTATGGCACTTTAGTGCCATTCGCTGACACCTAAGAGCTATTGTTCGGTCCTCGCCCTCTAATTAGCATTTAGACGACAACTGATATCAGGGGATGGCTCTGCTGATTGTCAACCTGGTGTAGTTCTTTCCGTTCCGTGCGAAGGACTTATCCGGGAAGCAAGGAGGAATCCGTGGCAAATTGTTTACGCCAACTGTGGTCGGATGAGCGAGGACAAGACGTCGCCGAGTACGCAGTCATGCTCGCAGTAATCTTGGTGATCGTGGTAGGCACCATTCGCCTGATCGGTGGCAACGCCAACAACGTCTTTTCATCGGTTGCCAGCTCCATCGGACAATAAATTCCGAAGCTCGAATTTGGTTCGCACTCCGCAACGACCAGCATTCCGTACCCCACACCTTGGTCCAGCATTCCCCGCTCAATGCTAGTCTCTGGGAGTTTGCCAACGACCGCAGCAGCAGGCCCGAATCGCTCGTCGAGTTTGCACTCATGGTCTGCTATCAGCTTACGCAATGCGTGTATACTTTCTGATCGCTAGGAAGCGAGACCGCTCGAAACGCCGCGGCAGAGCCTTTCGTTCGCCTTCCAAAGATTGCTTGAAAGGAGCACCCGCCGGTGCACAGCCGAAAGAGCCTGATCGGTTTGAATACAGCTTTGGCTGTCGTCGTAGGATTTCTCATCGCAACGGCAAGTCTCCGGGCAGTGGGCCAGGAGAGGGTGCTTCACGCATTCAACGACCGCGACGGTCTAGGGCTCGACGCCGGTGTAATTTTTGATGCGGCGGGCAATCTGTACGGCACTACGTTGGGCGGCGGTGGCGACGCGTGCGATTGCGGCACCGTCTTCAAGCTGTCCCTTGGAACGAACGGAAAATGGAACAGAACCGTGCTGCACCGTTTCAACGGCAAGGACGGGTCTGCCCCCTTCGCCAGCGTGATCTCGGACGCGGCGGGAAATCTGTACGGCACCACGTGGCTCGGTGGCAGATCGGTACCTCCCTGTAACTCGGACTGTGGTGTTGTCTTCGAGTTGTCACCGGGAGCGAACGGCAAGTGGTCGGAGACAGTCTTGCATAACTTCAATGGTAGCGACGGATCCGAGCCGGTTGCCGGCGTGATTTTCGACGCCGCCGGAAATTTATACGGCACCACGTCGGCGGGCGGCACCAAATCTTGTTGCGGCTTCGGCACAGTTTTCAAACTGTCGCCTAGCGCGAACGGTAAATGGACGGAGACCGTGCTTCATCGGTTCAATGGCAACGAAGGTGCCAACCTCAACGCCGGCGTGATTTTCGACGCGGCTGGGAATTTGTACGGCACCACTTATTCTTTCACTGATGGCATGAGCACCGTTTTCAGGCTTACCCCGGGCGCGAATGGTAAGTGGACTCACGCAGTGCTGCACACCTTTAATTCCGGATACAGCGGCATTTATGCGAGCGTGACTCTCGACGCGGAGGGGAACCTCTACGGCGTTACGGCTGGCGGGGGTGCTTATGGCGCCGGTACCGTTTTCGAGTTGTCACCAGCAGCGAACGGCAAGTGGGCGGAGACGACACTGCATGACTTCAATGGCAGCGATGGAACCGCGCCCTACGGGAGCCTAATCTTCGACGCCCGAGGAAATCTGTACGGCACTACTTCGGTAGGCGGCGCCAAACCTTGTTGCACCTATGGCACCGTTTTCAAGCTGTCGCCGGGAGCGAACGGCAAGTGGACCGAAACAGTATTGCATTCTTTTAACGGATACGACGGACAGAACCCATTTTTTGGCCACCTCACCTTCGACACCGCAGGAAATTTGTACGGCACGACGAGAATGGGCGGTAATCTAAAGGCTTGTCAAGGGTTTGAGGGCCACGGTTGTGGCGTAGTCTTTGAAATCACGCCATAGTTCAGGTTCGCAGAGCCAACCTGCCAGAAGGAATGCTCTTCGCCCGCGTCAAATTGAAGCGGCCAAATTTCTCGAAGTACCAACTCTCATTAGCAGTGGACGATTTTGGGGCTCTTGATGCCACGCGTGGCGTTCCGTGTGTCGACCACGAGCTGGGAGTCGCGCACAATCCTTGCATAATCGTAGTCCGAGTGATCGGTCACAATCAGGACGCAGTCATACTGGCCGAGATTATCCAACGGCGCGCATTTCATCTGCAGATCGTACTTGCGTCCTTTGCCAACGGTTGGAAAATACGGGTCGTTATAGCTGACTTGAGCCCCGTCTTTTTGCAGCAGTTCGATGATGGTCAGGGACGGAGACTCGCGCAAGTCGTCGATATCCTTCTTATAGGCGAGTCCTAGCACCAGTACTTTGGCGCCGTTCAGCGCTTTCTTGTTTCGGTTAAGGGCTTTGCCGACCGATTCCAGCACGTGATACGGCATGTTGGTGTTGATCTCGCCGGCCAATTCAATGAAGCGGGTACGGAAATCCCACTCTTTAGCCTTCCAGGAAAGATAAAAGGGATCGACCGGAATGCAATGGCCGCCCAAACCAGGCCCCGGATAAAAGGGTTGAAATCCAAAGGGCTTGGTTGCAGCCGCCTCGATCACTTCCCAGATGTCTAGCCCCATGCGCAACGACAACAGCTTTAATTCGTTCACCAGCGCAATATTGACGCAGCGGTAAATATTCTCCAACAGCTTGGTCATCTCAGCCGCAGCCGGTGAGGAAACTCGCACTATCCGAGCGAAAATCGCACCATACAAAGCTGCCGCCAAGTCCGATGCTTTCGCATTAAGCCCGCCCACTACTTTCGGAATGTCACGTCGCGCCACCGTCTGATTGCCTGGATCTTCCCGCTCGGGAGAAAATGCAACGTAGAACTCTTGCCCATTGGAAGCGTCGCCGCGCGAAGCCTTGAGCCCGTGCCGGTTCCCTTTCTCCAAGATAGGAATCAAAATCTCTTCCGTCGTGCCGGGATACGTCGTGCTTTCCAGGATCACCAGATGTCCAGCGCGCAAGTGGGGAGCGATCGACTTTGCCGTATCCGTTATGAAACTCAAATCAGGCTCATGGTATTCGTTCAGCGGCGTAGGCACGCAAATGATGATCGCGTCCATCTCGGTTAACCGGGAATATTCCGCAGTGGCGCTAAAGCCCTTTTTTTTCGCCGCCTGAATCTCAGCCGCGGGAATGCGAAAGATATACGAGCCCCCCTGGTCCAGCGTAGAGACCTTGCGGGCATCGATATCGAATCCGGTCACTGAGAATTTCTGCTCCGTATAGAGTAGAGCCAGGGGCAGACCTACATAGCCAAGCCCGATGACAGCGACACGCGCCTGTTTCTGTTCAATCTTGCTTTTCAGTTCGGAAAACAAAGCGGCAGGCATTGATTCAATCGTCATAGTCGAACGTAAGCGTCCAAGTCGGATTTTACCATGTTGAGCTTCGGCACTTGAGGAGCCGGCGCGCGTGCGCTGACTGGAGTAACTTGTCGGTTTGACTGCCAAAAATCGAGATTTCGCGTAGTCTGAGTTGTTCGAGCCAACTGACAAAGATCCGGCAACCGCAGGAAGAATCCATGGGAAAGTTCCGACTTGTCCTCGCCTTCGGAGCATTGTTCATAATTGCCTGGGTTGCCACTTCCGGGCGATTTCTGGTGGTAAATCAACCCCGCAAGTCGGACGTAATAGTTGTTCTGGCCGGGGAAACGGACCGGCGTCCGGCGCGAGGGTTGGAACTGCTCGATCAAGGTTACGCCCCGCGATTGATTCTCGATGTTCCCGCCGAAGCCAGGATTTACCAGTGGAGTCAAACCGAGATTGCAAGGAAGTATATTGAGGGGCTACCGCAGGCTGGCACGATTACGGTTTGTCCGATTTACGGACGTTCTACCAGAAATGAAGCTCAAGATGTAGCCGGTTGCCTTCAAGGCGTCAACGCTCACAGCATTCTGTTAGTCACTTCGGATTACCACACCCGCCGTGCTCTCAGTATTTTTAGCCGGATCTTACGGGCAGACTACAGCATCGCCGCTGCCTTCGATGCCAGGGAGTTTGGCGTGCAATGGTGGCGCCATCGACAGTGGGCCAAAGTGAATTTTGAAGAGTGGTTGAAGTTGATATGGTGGGAGCTTGTCGACCGCTGGTGACGATGATTCGACTGCGCGGGTGACCACGTTAGGCAATTGACGGTCGATGTCTCGCGCGCTAGTATCACCGCGAAGAGTTTGCGCAATGAGTGTGTCTATACTCCGAAATCTTATTGGTTGGATGCTGATCGGCGTTACCCCCGCGTCGTTGCTCGCGGCCGATTCGGGTGCAGCCATGCTTTATGGCCGAGGACCGGTGTCGCTCAATGGCAGCCCCTTGCCCCAATCGTCCGCTGTTTTCCCGGGAGATTTGATACAGACCCAGCCAGAGTCGCTCGCTACCCTCGATGCATCTGGCTCCGGCGTAGTCGTGTTGCCAGACTCCCTGGTGAAGTTTGACGGGAAGGCTGTGACTCTCAAGCATGGTAGCCTCAACGTTGCTACATCTGTAGGTATGATTGCGGTTGCCGGCGCAGTCACGGTGACTCCGTCTGCGAATACTTGGACGGAATTTGAAATGGTGGATGCCGACGGGAAGATTCAGGTTTTTGCCAGTAAGGGTAGTGTGAACGTGAATTGCGGAAAGGACACTGCCAGTCTCACCGAGGGCGAGCAGGCCAGTCCTGACGACTCCGGGAACTGCCACAAGAAAAAGCGGAAGCGCGTCGGAGCGCTTGTGCCGCAAGGCGGCAGCATCTTCACGAATCCCTATGTTTTGGGCGGAGCCGCGGTTACCGGCGGCGTGATTGCTTGCCTGTTGCTGTGCGATTCTTCCCCGCCATTTCTCAGTCAATACAAGCCTTAGCGACTATCCCTTTTCACCTTTTCTTGCGCCCAACTCCGGGCAAAGGTCCCACGCCGGGGACAGAACCGCACCTTCTCGCGAAGTATTGGCGCGCTGTCTGTGGCGATGTCGGCCGAAACGCGGCTGCATGGCGGCGACCGTGCAAAGCACATAGAAGAGGGCCGCGTTCGCCGGAATCTGCAAGTTAAAATCCACGAAGCTGTGAACCAGGATGCCGGTCACGCCCAGCACGGCGGCTAAGGTCACTGCGGCGTTGCTATCGGCCGGAAAATGCTTCAATTTCTTAAAGGCAGAACGAAACAACATCAGCAGAAACCACAGCATGGTGGCGAAACCGACCGCTCCCAATTCGACCAGCAATTGCAAATAATCATTATGGGCCATGCCCACTTGGAGATTGGTGGAGAGAGTGCTGAACTGTGGATAGATTTCCGCAAATGTACCCAAGCCCCATCCTAAGATTGCCCTTTGCTCGAATATTCTGATTGCGTCGCGATCGATTGTCAGTCGCGTCCCGCCAGACAACTCTGTCCGCGTCCCGCTGTGGATGCTAGCCAGCCGGTCCACTAACTCGCCGCCACCGAGCCAGGCCAGCAATGCCAATGCAATGACCAGGAAAGCGCCCAACGTAAAAGCCGCCTTCTTGTCCTTGCGTCGCGTGATCGGAAAGGCCGCCAGCAAAACCATCTGCGCGCCGAAAGCAGCCATGCCACCGCGCGATCCAGACAGAAAAATCGTGCTCGCCATCACGGCTGCGGCCAGAGCCGCCAGAGCCCTGCGCGAGTCCCGAACGTTTTCTCTGAAGGAAATGACGAGAGGAATCGGCGTCAGCATTTCCATCAAGCCCGCATAGTGGTTATGGTTTACATACGGGCCGTAAATCCAACCGTCGGACGACAGAGATCGAAGCCAATAGACCTTGCCGTTCGCGGCGATGCCCTGCATCAATGCGAACAGGGCAACCGTAAAACCATACCCGGAGTAGATCCATGCGAGAGCCTTCACCTGCGATGTTTTGCGCCACGACTGAACCACCAGGAAACACAACAGGCCATAGGCGCTGTACAGCAGAACAGCTGAGGCAGTATCGGATCGGTAGGCCGTTCGTCTGCTCGCTAGCTGCCAGAAAATCAGACCGGCGAAAAGCAACATGGGCGAGAACAAAGGGTTGCCAACGATTTCCACTTCCCCGGCCGCGACCTGGCGGACCGCCCAGAGCGCGAAAAGAAATGCCGCCCCTAGTTGCATGACTGAAATCGACCATGACTCCACGGCGCCAAATGCGAGCGGGGAAAACAGCAGGAGCGCAATGACTCCATACAACAAAACATGATCCAGTTTCGAACAGAAAGATCGACAAGGCGAACTCGACTCAGCGGTCAGGGTGAGCGTGAGTGGGGAAGTCACTGACCACCCGCTGTGGTTTCTGGCTGGGCCAGATGGCGCTGCGTCAGCTGGACGTCGGCAATCCATAGCTTGCCGCGAATCGCGTTTCCGGGGGGCACGCGCTGTATCCGCAGGACCAGTAGTTGGGTATCGGGTCCGGTACTAAACGTTCCTCCTGACTGCTTCCAGAAATCCGCGTCTTTAAGCTCCTCGCTGGCAAAGTAGTTTGCCCTGCTAAACCGATCCTCAAGCAAAAAGCGTGGCCCACCCGCGCCCTGCAAGTCTTGCGACTTGAAATAGGCGGAGAATTCGTATTTTGTGTTCGGTTCGACAGGAATGAGTTGCCGGATCCCGGCGTCTTCGATCCCCCGACTGTCGAAGGCAATGGAAAGTGAATGGTGGCCGGAATGCGACTCGGTCGGATCCAGTGCTAGTGAGACATCGGGGGACTTCTCATACAGCCAATCGAATCCGCCATTCAACACTGGCAAGCTGAAGTCGCCGTTGACCACGAGATTTTCCGGCGAAGATTGGTAAGCAGAAAGATCGCTCAGATTTGCCGCCTGTCGCCACGCTTGATGCGCCTGCGCGACTTCCCGTCGGTCAATCAGATATCGGACGTAGTCGAAAATATGACGCGTTTCCACGGGGTGCTGGAGTTGCACAATCTGCGTCCAGACTTTTGCCGCGGCCGCCGGCTCATTCCTTGAGATCAAGAAATCCAAGAATGATGAGTAAACATCCGCGTTGGACGGAACCACGTCCCGCAGGAGCGCGTCGATATCCGGCTTGATCCGCCAGCAACGCTCCAAAGCCGCAGGCGGCAAATAAGGATCGTTCTTTAGGACCACGCGGAATTCCTGCAACGCTTTATCGGTTTCGCCCAGAGTCCAATAGAAATTGGCCGCCTCCCACGCAACTTCGGGAGTTGATGGATCAGCGGCGATGGCACGTTGCAAAGCATTCTTCTGTCGATCGCTGTCGGCGAGCCGCTGATAGGTTCTGGAAAGTTCAAGCCAGTAGCTGGCGTGGTAGGGGTTTAGCGCAGTCGCCGCTTTAAAGAATTGTGCCGCACTCTGAGGTTCCTGCTGTGTCTGCAGGAAGTAATGCCCAAGGCGGTATTTATAATCTGCATTGCCTGGCTCGAGTCGCGCCGCCATTTGCAGGCTTGCGAGGTCAAGCTTCGTGGAAAAGTGATCGGCCACGAATTGATTAGCTACCAATCCGACGTAAACCACCGTGAGGGCCAGGCATGCACCTAAAAAAATGATCTTCCGGACTGGGCTCTGAAGCGCAATCTTCATGCGAGTGGTTTCATGCGCATGCAGTCCACCCGGATGCTGCCCCACGCTACGCACTGTTGGAGGCAGCTCCAGAAACGGCTCCCTCCGCAGTACTCAATGGATCCTCTTGGTAATACCCGTGGCCGTATTTCCCCTGATATTCATAGTGATAATAATAGTCCGGCGAGTTGAGGTCGACAGCGTTCACCAGCACACCGCAGACTCGCGCGTTCACTTGCAAGAGGATGTCGCGGGCGCGTCGCAAGGCCGGCTTCGTCGTGTGTCCAGAACGAATGACGAGAACGACTGCATCGGCGTCCGTCGACATAACCACGGCGTCGGTGACGGACAGGGTCGGCGGCGAATCGATGACGATGTGGTCGTATTGTTTTCGCAACTCCTCTAGAACACTCTTCATTTTGGCGGAGGCCAGCAGTTCAGCCGGGTTCGGCGGCGGCGTTCCAGCGGGCAGGATGAACAGCTCAGGCAGAATCGTCGATGGAATGATTGCCTGTTGCAGGGTCGCGGCACCAGTCAATACGTTACTAAGCCCGATCTTCGGGCCCATGCCGAGAGTCTTGTGAATGCTAGGCCGGCGCAAGTCGGCATCAATCAGTAAAACTCGCGTGCCTTTCTGGGCCAACACAATCGCGGAGTTCACGCTGGTCGTGGTCTTTCCTTCCTCGGGAAGAGCGCTGGTGACGAGAATAACGGTTGGAGGTCCTCCAGCAAATGTGAGCAGCAATGAAGTACGCAGCGCGCGGTAGGACTCCGCCATCTGCGACCGGGGACGGGATTGCGTCACAAGTTCGACAGCCTCTTTGGAGGATGCCAAGGCCAGTTTCTGATGACCACCCATTTCTCTGGTGCTTCTGGATCCGAGAGGAATCATTCCTAGCGACGGAAGCGCTGAGATGATTTGTGCCTGCTCTGGCGTCCGCACGGTGTTGTCCATACTCTCCAAAAGAAAAGCCAGCCCGATGCCGGTGGAAAGACCCAACGCCAACGCGAAGCCAAGGTTCCTTAGAAGGTTTGGTCCCGAAGGTGATGTGGGAACGCGAGCCACATCCACGATGCGGAAGTTATTCGATCTCAAGCCCGCGGTAACGCCCGCTTCTTTCAATCTCTCCAGCAATCCTTCGGAAAGTGTGCGGTTGGCGTCGACGTCACGCTTGAGCAGACTGTATTCGATTGCACTTTCGTTGAGCTTGTTAGCCTCTTGCTTTTGCTGTTCCAGCGCGGTGCGCAACATACTCTCGCGCTGCACGGCGGCAAGATAATCTCCGCGCAAACGCGCTGCCACCTTGCGAATTTCAGTCTGGATTTCCGCGTCTACTTCCTTGAGTTGACTATTGAGTTGGGCCAATTTCGGGTAGGAAGGACCGAATTGCGTGCTCAGTTGCGCTACTTGAATCTTGAGATCGGCCTGCTGTTCCCGCAGTTTTTCCAGCAGCGCTGAATTGGCGCTGGAACCTCGGGCCGCACCGTCAACGTTGGCGGCCGCCGCGATTGAGTCTGAATCTCCGTTCTGCACCAAGTGGTAAATCGATTCTTTTTCCATCCGGACCGATTCGGCTGAAGTCAACTCCCGGTTTAATTCATCCAGCTTGGCGGTGGTGATGTTTTGCTTCTCGTCGATCCCGAGAATTTCGTGTTCCTTCTGGTACTTGACCAGTTTTTCCTGCGAGGTTTCTACCTTTATCTGGAGATCGACCAACTGCTTGGAAAGCCAATCCGACGCCTGCATGGTGGATTCGAATCGTGTCTTGAAATTCTGTTCCACGTAAGTATTCGCCAGCGTGTTCACCACGCGCGCCGCGATGTTCTTGTCCGGGCTCCGGTAACGGACTTCGATGATTCTCGTATTAGGGACGAGCGCGACTTGAAGATTGCTTTTGAATGCGGCAAGAACAGCCGAGGTCCTTGTGGAATCGGGCTGCATGGCGTCTGTTGTCAGTTCCGGGGACGAAGGCGAAGGCTTGCCCTTGGCCTCGAACTCGGGTTGCTTGTCCAGATTTAGTTGCCGAATTACCTGGAGAGCCAGCAGATCGCTCTTAAGAATTCGCACCTCCGTATCCAGGTCGGTCGGGTCGTAGTAGTCGACACTGCTGGATGAGTCCTTGAGATTGAAAGTGACTGGATCCATCTTGTTAATGGCGATGCTGCCAACTGCTTCATAGATGGGAGTGCTGCGCAGTGTAGAAATCGCGACCACGCCCATGACCAGGGCCAAACTTCCAAGTACGACCCATTTGTTCTTGATCAGAACCCGTAAGTACTCGCGCAAGAGAGAATCTTGCATGGGAATACCCGGATATGCGCCCGGTGCAGCATTGCGGTTGAACTCCATCGGAAGCTGGGGCTGGTGTTCGCGCAGGATTTGGCCATTCACTGGTACGAGCGGTCCCGAGTCCATCAGTACTCCCGAAGAAAATCTGGGCGGCGGAGACGCTGTCCCTTTGTAAAAGCCAGCCCCGCAACCCGAGTCCCTGTCATTGTTTCTTGTTTAGTAATCGGGCTCAGTCTAGCACCGCAAGGTAAGGAGTCATCACGCCGAATTCGACGGGTTCCTTAGTGTTAACGGGGGTTCCTGCAGGTTTGATTGTTTCGCATCTCCGCTATACTGGCGCTGGCAAATTGCATTTTGATGTGCCCGAACAAAGGCGGAATGCGCCGGTTCGTTTTGCGAAGAAGCAGTTTTCGCTTTGAGGAACTCTATCGATGAACTGGTCCGAACAGGTTGTATTGGTCACTGGCGGGACGGGTTCTTTCGGCAGAAAGTTTGTCGAGCTGATGCTGAGCGAATATCGCCCGCAGAAGCTCATCATCTTCAGCCGTGACGAACTCAAGCAGCATGATATGCGGGCTGCGGGTTTCGACCACCCGAGCTTGCGCTATTTCATCGGAGACGTGCGCGATCCGCAACGTTTGGAACGCGCCTTTGCCGGGGTCACGATAGTGGTTCATGCCGCAGCGCTCAAGCAGGTTCCGGCCTGCGAATACAATCCGTTCGAAGCGATCCAGACCAATATCATGGGCGGGCGCAACGTCATCGATGCCGCGATCAATCGCGGGGTCCGCCGCATTCTGGCATTGAGCACCGACAAAGCGGTGAATCCCATCAATCTGTACGGCGCGACCAAACTGTGCGCGGAGAAAATGTTTATTCAGGCGAATTCCTACTCTGGCGCGCAGGATACTCGGTTCAGTTGTGCCCGCTACGGCAACGTGCTGGGCAGCCGCGGCAGCGTGATTCCGCTATTCCAGGAGCAGCGCAAACGCGGCAAAATCACGATTACCGATTCCCGTATGACGCGCTTCTGGATCACGATCGAACAAGGAGTCCGGCTGGTGGTTCGCTGCATCGAGCAGATGCACGGAGGCGAAATTTTTGTTCCCAAGATTCCGAGTATGAAACTGGTGGAAATGGCCACAGCCATTGCGCCTGGGTGCAATGTGGAATCGATCGGAATTCGTCCGGGCGAGAAACTGCATGAGGTGCTGCTCTCGGAAGATGAAGCCCGTCACGCGCTAGAGGTGGATGGCATGTACGTGATCCAACCGGCGCACCCCTGGTGGCGAAAAGAAAACTGGCAGCAGGCGCGACCGCTGCCCGATGGATTCTGTTACACCAGCGACAACAATCCCCAGTGGCTGAGCCCCGAGGAATTGTACGAACTGGTTGGCGAGAGCGCTGCGTCGGTCATCGCCTGGCCGCAAGAAGAACAGCTACGCGCCCCGGCCTAAAGAAAACCCATGACCGTAGCCTCGGTAAGCGGTGACGTGCTGGCCATCCACGGCGGATCTCCCGTTCGAAAGGCTTTGCTCCCCTACGGGCGACAATCCATCGATGAGAGCGACATTCAGGCCGTCATCGAAACGCTGCGCTCCGATTGGTTGACCACAGGCCCGAAGGTCGTTGAATTTGAAGAAGCCGTAGCTGCCTGGGTGGGCGCGAAATATGCCGTCAGCTTCAGTTCCGGAACCGCTGCATTGCACGCCGCCGCTTTTGCCGCCGGGTTGCAACCGGGAGACGAGGCGATTACTTCGCCTTTGACCTTCGCCGCAACGGCGAACTGCGTGCTCTATCAGGGTGCAACGCCAGTCTTCGCCGATGTTCTCGAGGACACGCTCAACCTTAATTCCGAACTGGCGGCTGCAAAGATCACGCCGCGCACAAAAGCAATTCTTCCGGTGGATTACGCTGGCCATCCCGCGGATTTGGATTCTTTTTTGCAACTAGGTGACCGCCATGGGCTGGTCGTGATCGAAGACGCCTGCCATGCTTTGGGCGCTGAATACAGCGGGCGCCGCGTGGGCAGCGTTGCACACATGACCATCTTCAGTTTTCATCCCGTAAAGCATTTGACGACCGGCGAAGGCGGGATGGTGACGACCGATAATCGGGCCTTCGCCGAAACGCTTCGCCGTTTTCGAAATCACGGGATCAACAGCGATGCGAGACAGCGGCAGAGTGCAGGCCAATGGCACTACGAGATGGTTCTGCTGGGCTTCAACTATCGCCTGAGTGACATTGCTTGCGCTCTTGGCCTGCAGCAAATGACGAAGTTGGAAGCGAATCTGGTGCGACGCCGGCAAATCGCAGCTAGGTATTCCGCCGAGTTTCGGAATATGCCCGGTGTGCTGCCGCCGCGGGTTCGACGAGATGTAAACCCCGCCTGGCATCTTTATCCCATACGTCTGGATTCAACTATGCTCGCAGCGGATCGAGGCGAAGTGTTCCGGGCGTTGCGCGCGGAAAATATTGGCGTGAACGTTCACTATATTCCGGTTCATCGTCATCCGTATTACCGAGATCGCTTTGGATACAAAGGCGGGGAGTATCCCGTGGCAGAAG
Organism: uncultured Acidobacteriota bacterium; assembly: GCA_963762385.1. GTDB lineage: Bacteria > Acidobacteriota > Terriglobia > Terriglobales > Acidobacteriaceae > JABDBE01. The sequence goes on from CAVXKN010000006.1 coordinate 1,808,788, forward strand.
GTGCCTATGAATGCCTGATCAGCCTGCCGATGTTTCACGGCATGAGCGACATCGATGTCGAAGATGTGATGCGCGCATTGGGTAAAATTCTGGCGCACTTCGAAAAGTAATTTTCGGCAATGATGCGGGGGAACGAAGACAAATGAAAATTACCGCCATCGTTCAGGCCCGAATGGGCAGCACCCGCTTGCCTGGGAAAGTGCTGATGAATCTGGGAGGCAAGACTGTTCTGGCCCGGGTCGTCGACCGGTTGCGCCGGGCCACACTGGTCAATGAAATTGTGATTGCCACGACCGATTCGGCTGCTGACGATGCGATTGTTCGGGAGTGCGGTCGGCTCAGGGTCTCATCTTTTCGCGGATCCGAGAATGACGTTCTGGATCGCTACTATCAGGCTGCTCTGCAGACGACTGCGGAAGGAATTGTTCGCGTTACATCCGATTGCCCTCTCATTGATCCGGAGATTGCCGACGAAACGATCCGCTCATTTCTTGACCTCCGTCCGGACTATGCCAGCAACGCGCTGCAGCGGACTTATCCTCGCGGCCTCGATACCGAGGTCATGACTCGGAATGCGTTGGCCTGTGCTTGGCGGGAAGCGAAGTTGCCTTATCAGCGCGCCCACGTCACTCCTTACCTCTACGAGAATCCCAGCCGGTTCGACATTCTTGCGGTCAAGGGTCGCGTCGACTACAGCGATCACCGCTGGACCCTGGATACGCCGCAAGACCTGGCTTTCATCCGCGCGGTTTATGACCGCCTCGACAATGATGACAGCTTTAACTGGCGCGACGTACTGCTTGTCCTGCAGCGAGAACCGGAATTGGTGGAATTGAACCGCGGCGTTATGCAGAAGGCTCTGCACGAGGGCTGATGCGTGGAGCGGGTAAACGCAATCGAGTTCGGCATCCGTTCGACTCGGCCATGGAGTCGAGCCCATGATCGTCGTTACCGGCGCAAGTGGATTACTGGGAGCCAGCCTGGTTACGCTGGCGCGCGACCTCGGCCGCGAACTGGTGGGCGTCTGCCACCGCCATCTGCTCCGCATTCCCGGCATACGAATTTGCAAGGGCGACCTTACTGACCATCACGCGGCGCGAACCTTTCTCACAGCTTTGCGTCCCAAGTGCATGATCCATTGCGCCGCGATCACCGATGTAGATTGGTGCGAGCTGCACCCCGACGAGACTGAGAAGGTGAATGTTGAGGTATCGTCTGCTCTCGCGGAACTTGCGCAGGAATTGGACGCCGCGTTCGTTTACGTTTCGACGGATTCCGTATTCGACGGCGAACGCGGGAACTATTCGGAAGACGATCAACCCGCCCCGCTCAGCGTATATGCGAAATCGAAGTGGCGCGCCGAACAAGAGGTGCTTTGTCGTCACTCCTCACCCTTGATTGTTCGTGTCAATATTTATGGGTGGAATGCACAGCCCAAGCGGAGCCTTGGAGAATGGATTCTCGAAGACCTTCGGACGGGGCAACTGGTTCGTGGATTCGCCGACGTGTATTTCTGCCCGATGCTCGCGAATGATGTCGCGGAAGTTTTATTAGCTATGCTGGATCGTAGGTTGAGTGGTGTTTACCACGTTGCTGGTTCGGAGCGAATTAGTAAGTACGATTTCGCTACACGCGTGGCCAAGACTTTTGGTTTAGCAGCGGATTGCATAGTTCCGACCAGCGTCGTCGAAGCGCGGCTTCCGGCCCCGCGGCCGCGCGATTCGTCGTTTAACACCGAGAAAGTCCGCACGGCATTGGGCAGGCCAATGCCGGATGTGGACACTGGTCTCCGCCGGTTCCTCCAACTGCGCGAGAACGGGTACCGGAATCAACTGAAGAGTTTCTTAATTGGGGCTGAGCAACTTGGGACAGGACAATGACGACGTTGAAGCTGGGGAGCAAAATCGTTGGTGATGACAAGCCTACCTATTTTGTGGCGGACATTTCTGCGAATCACGATGGAGATCTGGAACGTGCTAAACATCTGATCCGGCTTTGTGCACAAGCCGGCGCGAATGCCGCAAAGTTTCAGAACTTCCGCGCTCCCAGGATCGTTAGCGAAAGAGGCTTCCAGGCGTTGGGTCAGCAGCTCTCGCATCAGTCCAAATGGAACAAGAGCGTTTTTCAGGTGTATCAAGAAGCCAGTTTGCCCTGGGATTGGACGCCCGTCCTCAAGCAGGAGTGCGCCTTATGCGGCATCGATTACTTCTCGGCGCCGTATGATCTTGAAGCGGTCGACATGCTCGACCCCCATGTGGAAATCTTCAAGATCGGGTCTGGCGACATTACCTGGCCAGAGATGCTGCGCCAGGTCGCTGAAAAACAAAAACCGGTGTTGCTCGCGACAGGAGCCTCAGACATTGCTGAAGTGCAGCGCGCGGTCGAACAAATCCTGGCCATAAATCCGCAACTCGTCCTCATGCAGTGCAACACCAACTACACCGGCAGCCTTGAAAGCTTCTGCCACATTCACCTGAGAGTGTTGGAAACGTATCGCGAAATGTTTCCGGGCGTGGTCCTCGCCTTGTCCGACCATACTCCCGGACATTCGGCTGTGCTGGGCGCGGTCGCGCTTGGCGCCCGTGTGATTGAAAAACATTTCACCGACGATAATCGCCGGGAAGGGCCGGATCACCCGTTTTCAACAAGCCCGCAGGCATGGCGTGACATGGTCGAACGCACCCGCGAACTCGAATGCGCGCTGGGCACTCCTCTAAAAAAGGTGGAAGACAATGAACGTGAGACCGTGGTGCTGCAGCGTCGATGCTTACGAGCGTCCACGAATCTCGGCTCGGGAACGGTGTTGCGGCAGGAGATGCTCGAAGCGCTTCGTCCCGCTCCTCGCGATGCAGTGATGCCGTTTGAGCTGCCGCGAGTTATGGGCAAAACTCTGATTCATGATTTACCGATGGGTGAATATCTCAAGTGGAACATGCTGACTGGGGTTGGGGAGGATCACTAGTGCGAATCCTGTACTTCTCCGACAACAGCTCGGATCACAATTACAGATTTCTCGAAAAGTTCGTCTCGCATGGGTTCGAAGTTGTTTTTCTGGATGCCACGCAAGATGCAACCGCAGCAAGGCCGTTGCCCCCCGGAGTTCGGGGGGCGCGGTTCAAGCACGGCGTCCCCCGCGATGCTGATCCCAGCCAGTATGAGAGCCTTGTGGCTGAGCTTAGATCTATGGTGAGAGATCTTCGTCCTGACGTGTTGCACGCCGGTCCGGTTCAGACTTGTGGATATGCAGCGGCTCTTTCCGGTTTTCACCCTTTGCTAATAATGCCCTGGGGCTCAGATCTGATTGCGTATGCGGACCGGAATCCGGACTGGATGCGCGCGACCGAGATCGCCCTCCGTGCAGCAGATGGTTTTTTCCCCGACTGCAACGCGGTTCGTGCTGCCGGTGAGCGTTTCGTCACCTTTCCGAACGAAAAGATCGTGCAGTTTCCGTGGGGAATCAAATCGGGTTCCTTCTCGCCGCAGGGAGCCGCGATTTCCCGAGAGAGTTTGGGGTTCAGCACTGACTCGTTCATCTTCGCCAGTACGCGATCTTGGGAGCCTGTTTACGACATTCCCGTTCTGCTCCAGGCCTTCCATCGGGCATGGCAACAAAACAACCGGCTGCGCTTAATTCTGCTGGGCCATGGCTCGGAAGCTGCGAGGGTTCGGGCCTTCATCGTTGAGCATGAATTAGGCTGCGTCGTGGCAACTCCGGGATTAGTTCCAGCTGCGGAGATGCCGCGCTGGTTCCGTGCGGCAAACGCATACGTCAGTTGCACCAGGTCAGACGGAACCTCAATTTCGTTGTTGCAGGCAATGGCGACGGGACTTCCTGCGATCGTTAGCGATATTGCGTCCAACCGCGAATGGGTCACTAAGGAGAAGAACGGTTGGCTCGCATCGGTCGGTTCGTCCGAAGAGTTTGCCGAAAAGCTTCTGCGTGCGGCAAATCTAAAAACGGGAGACCGTGAAGCGATTTCCGGACGGAATCAACGCATCGTGGCTGAACGCGCGGATTGGGACAGCAATTTTCCGGGCCTTCTACGCCTGTACGAAACGCTGGTGAGCAGCGCCGTGGAAATGAAAGTATGAAATTAGTCAGTCCACTGTTGAAGTACGTCGTTTATCCCGGTTTGTCCAAAGGAGGATATCTTCGCCGCACAGCCCGCAAAGGGCCGACGGTGCTTACCTATCACGGTGTTTTGCCAGCACGATACAAAGTCGTTGATCCCGCTCTGGATGGCAATGTGGTAAGTGCGGATTCATTTCGCCAGCAGTTGCGATTCCTGAAGAATCGGTACAACCTGATCTCACCAAAGGAATTTCTGCTCTGGTGTGAAACCAAGCATGAATTACCGCCGCGTTCCGTGCTGCTGACTTCCGACGATGGCCTGCGCAACTCGCTTTTCGACATGCTACCCATTCTTCAGGAATTCGAGTGCGAGTGCCTATTCTTTGTCACTGGCGCATCTCTCAGCCCTACAGCCACAATGTTGTGGTACGAGGAACTCTATCTGATGTTCCTGGCAGCGCCCGCGAATTTTTCCCTGGAGCTTTTCGAAATCGGATTGCGAGCGGAAGTGAAGCAGCGAGAAAAACGTTCGTTCTGGTGGGAACTGGTAAGAAAGCTCTCGCAATTCGATCTCGATGACCGGAGAACACTCCTGGCAAGAATAAGGATGCAATTGGAACTTTCAGAACAATGGGATGGCCAATATCGCGAGGATCCTGTGCTCAGCCGGCGATTCGCGATGCTGAACCTGCCGGAACTGCATCAGCTCGCCGAGGCTGGGATGTGCATCGGGGCGCATACTCTCTCTCATCCGCTGCTCTCGCAGGCAACGCCGGAGGTTGCATGGAAGGAAATCTCCGAGAGCAAGCGGGACCTTGAGCAGGCGCTGGGACAGGAACTGTGGGCGTTGGCCTATCCATTCGGCGATTCATCGTCGGTGACGTCGCGAGAATTGCAAATGGCAAAACGAGCTGGCTTCAAGGGCGCATTCCTCAACGCAGGCGGAGTCCTCGGACCGCAGACGTCAAGATTTGCGCTGCCGCGAGTGCATATCACTGCCGCGATGAGTCTCGCGGAATTCGAAGCGCACATTTCGGGCTTTCATCGATCATTGCAGGAATTGTTTCGACCATCGACTTTGAGCACTGCGGGGGCGACCCCGTGAGGAGAAAGCAGCACTAAAACGTGCTTACGAAAAAGATCATGGGGAGAAAATCTTGCGCCTAGTCGTACATCGAGAAATTCCGGAAGACGCCAACTTGGCCTGCCGGTGGAACGAACTGGTGTGGCAAATGGAGTGTCCGGAGGTCTTCTACACGTACGAATGGGCGTTGGCCGTGAGCCGCGCCTATCGGGATTCCGTCACGCCTCTGCTGATCTTGGCACACGAAGAGAATTCATTGGTTGGAGTGGTCGCGCTCGCCACAGACAAAGCGCAGCGAGAGACGTTCTTTCTGGCGGGCATGACAGCGGACTTTTGTGATTTTGTCTCGCCGCCTCAACTGCGCCAAGAACTTGTGATGTGCGTTCTCGCAGAACTTCGGAAGCTGGGCCTCCCGATGCTGGTGCTGGCGAACTTACCATCTGATTCCGCGACCGCCCGTGCGCTGGGGCCGTCGGCTGACTCCCGAGGGTATAACTTGTTTTGTCAGCCCGCATTCCAGTGCGCTCAGGTCTTATTGAAGACTGTGGAACAACGGGCATCGGTCTGCAGAGCGGTGCGGCATAAACGAGAAGGCCGCTACCTTAAGGCGTTGGCGGCAACCGTGCCGGCCACAGTGGATCATCTTAAATCATGGGACCAGATTGCCCCGGCGTTGCCGTCGTTCGCTCGGGCTCATGTTGCCAGATTCGCAGCCATGGGCCGCATCAGCCATTTAGCCAGTCCGCAACGCATTGCTTTTCTTTCGGAGCTAGCCAAGTTGCTTTCATCGCATGGCTGGATCACATTGAACCAGCTTCGCGCGGGCGATCAGCCCATAGCCTGGCTGTACGCCTTTCGATTCGCGCGCCATTGGTCCTTCTATCAGATGACTTTTGATTGCAGTTTTAGCGGGTATTCCCCGGGGTCCGGTTTGCGTCTCAAGGTAATTGAGGAAGCTTGCGACTCTTCCGATACCGATTTCGTCGATCTCGGTTTGGGCGGGGAACACCACAAGAAACGGTGGGCAACAGGTACGCGCGAAACTCTAAATGTGACACTCGCAAGGTCAACAATGACTTACTTGAGGGTCGCGGCACGCTATCATGCAGCAGCTGCAATCAAGACTTCCCCTCGCTTGGAGCACTATGTTCGTCGGATGCTGGGACGTCCATCTACCGGGAATGCCCTGGCATGAAGGTGCTTCTGCTCCATCCAGAGGGAGGCTTGGCCGAGGCGGACGCCGCGCAGAGATGGGATCTCATAGTCGACATCGGTCGCGCTCCGGACGCGACCTATTGCCGCTGGAGTAGTGAGGTCCGATGTCCGGTAATTAGCATCTACGATTATGCAGAAGAGATCGACGATCTTCATCGTCTCCAAGAACTACTACGGCTCGGAACAGGCCGCATGGTGGACCGGTGGGGAATCGATTGGTGGGATGCGCTATCGCTCGAAATCGCGCCCCAACTTCAGCAACTCATGCTCATACAGCGTCTCGCAAAAAAGCTGGGCGCGAGTTGCGAATTATACGCAGGTCGTCCTCATCTTCTTGCCACAGCTCTGCAGCGAGTTCTCGGCGCGCGACTGACGATGCTGGAAAGCCGCTTCCAATCGCTCATTCATCGAGCACGCCGATATCAGAACACCTTTTCGCATCTCGATCCGCCCCAGTTGGCCCAGGTGCTGGAGGATAAATTCGACGGCAATCATTCCATTCGACGTCGCTTCGCCCGCCGCGGTCACACGCCGGGAGAGCCGGTCGTCTTGTTGCCGTCGGCTTACATCAACGTCTCCCGTGCGGCGCTTGAATATGCCAAGTTGTTCCCAGATCAACAATTCTTGCTGGTCCACACCAGGAGCAACGCCAAGCTTACATCGCCTGTGAATGTCCGCTCGATCTCGCTGACGCCATACTTCGCTTCCGGCGATAAGCGGGAAACCGCTTCCCTCATGGAATCGTGGAGCATTTTAAAAAAGCAACTGGCCGAAAGCGGCGAAGAGTTCGACATGGCTGAGGCGGCGGGCGTGCTCGAACAAATTCCTTCACTCCTGGGTTGGGGATTGTCACTCCGCGACGCCTGGAGCCAGGTTTTCGAATCTGAGAATGTGACTGCGTGCCTTTGCGCCGACGACAGCAATCCGCCCTCAAGCATTCCGCTCATCATGGCCAAGCAACGCGGCCTTCCCGCCCTCGCTTGTCACCACGGCGCGCTGAACTTCCACATGGCGATCAAGACGAACCACGCGGACGTTTACTTGATGAAGAATGAAATGGAGCGAGACTACTTGCGACGAATTTGTAACGTTGCCCCAGAGAAAATGGTAATCGCGGCGCTGCCGGCATCGAAACTGCCGCCTGTACAACGCGGCGCTCTTGGCTCAGCTCCGTGGCTGGTCTTTTTCACTGAACCTTATCAGACCAGCGGATGGCGCAGCGATGAAGTCTACCGCGATCTTTTACCGCGGTTGTGCGCTCTCGCGCAGATCTGCGGCTTGAAGCTGGTATTCAAGCTTCATCCTTTTGACAGCATCAAGGGTCACCGCAAAATGTTACGCCGGATCGTCCCGGAGCATGAGCGCCAGATCGAAGTGCTTGCCGGCCCGCCATCGGACGAACTGTGGATGAAAACTCGGTTGGCATTGACTGTGCAATCGTCTACAGCTTTGGAGTGCGCAGCGTTAGGCATTCCTGTCTTCCTGTGCGCTTGGCTACGGCATCCTTATTCCGGGTACGTTCAGCAATATGCGCGATTCGGCATAGGGCACGTGTTGGAATCCCCGGAACAGATTGCGGACGTCCCTCGACTGCTTGAGGAGGAAAATACAAGATTTCTCGATTGGAATGCGTGTCGGAAGGCCGAAGACTCGTCTGGACTGGCACAGATTTTTTCGGCGGCACAGACATTAACGGCGTGAGCAGCGAGTGAAAGCTGGTGTTCGAAACCAAAGCCTAGAGCTCTAGCTCGATTTGCAATGCCACGATGAAAATGCAGAATTTAACTCGACTGATCACGATTTTCACACCGTCGTGTGCGGACGAGGGTGACACGAATGCTCAAAACCTCACCGTAAAAGAAATTGTCGCTCGTCTTCCCCCCGAGCAGTTTCGCGTGACTATGGTTTCCGAAGGCAACCCCGATCCCCGGATCGCCGAGCGTAAGAATACAGAGTTGGTAGGTTGGACCGACCACTGGAATACGATCCGACTGCTTCGACGCTGCCTTTTTCCTAAGCCGGATATCTATTTCTTCCCTCGACACGGCCCCCTTGACCGTGCATTCTTCGATTCGAGAAAGTACCTGGGAAGAGGCACAGCGCTGGTGAGCTACGTTGTCATGATGATGAACGATATTACGGCTACGGGCTTGATAAGTCGCTCGATCGTTGAGGCGGACCGAGTCTGTGCCAACTCGAAGTATGTAGCCGATACGGTTCGCGAGAAGTTCGGATTGAAATCAACCATCGTCCACGATGGAATCGACAGCAGATTTTTCTTCGCTCCTCCAGATAACGCGGAGGCTCGTAGTTCCAATCCGCTGGTAGTACTTTATGCGGGTTCTCTGCAGCCACGAAAGCGGGTCGAATTGGTGATCCAGGAAGCTGCGCGCTGGCCACGGGTGCAGTTTCGCGTGGCCGGCCAAGGCGAGACCGAAGAACGCTGCCGCGCCTTGTGTCAGAAACACGATTGCCGCAATGTCTATTTCTTGGGGCATCTATCCTCCAGACAGCTTGGAGAAGAGATGCGAAAAGCGAATGTTTTCTTTTTTCCGAGCATCCTCGAGGGCCATCCCCAAGTGCTGGGACAGGCGGCTGCTTGTGGCCTGCCGGTAATTGCCATGAATCTGTACCGGCCAGACTATGTGGTACATGGGGAGACAGGCTTCCTGGCGGAATCGGATTCGGATTTAACTCACGCGCTGGATCTGCTTCTTCGCGATTCTAGATTACAGCAATCGATGTCGGCGGCCGCTGTCAAGCAATCATCAAATTTCGATTGGGATCGGATCACGGAGCAATGGATCGAACTTTTTCGAGAAGTGGTCGTTGCCCGCCGGGCCGCGTAAATATGCGCAGAATACTTCCGATGATCGATCGGGACGGCTCCTTGGAAGATTCTACAAGCGCTCATCAACAGAGTTTGGCCCAGCATCTCGAATCTCAAGTCCACTACCGGGGAGAAACTGCTCTATGAGTGCGACTGCTCAGTTGACGCGAGAGCAGTCTGCCCCGACCGTTGGTCTGACTCGCGTCATCAACAACTCCGTGGCCTTGGTCCTGCTGGATTTGCTCAACAAGGCAATTCCGCTGATTGTGTTCCCCCGAGTAGTTCGCGCTCTTGGTCCTGCGGCGTATGGACGATTGGGTTTCGCCGGTGCCGTTGCTGGCTTTTTTGGCCTGCTGGCCTCTCCAGGGTTCTCGACTTATGCGCTGCGAGAGGCAGCCAAGAACAGCGAAAGGGTTTCCTTCCTGGTTAGACACGTGCTTGGGGCGCGCGTTGTGTTTGCAACTGGCTCTTACATTCTACTCGCGATATTCACGCTGTTCTTTGCGCCGCAGGACGGTCAAACACGTCTCTTGATAATGCTTTCTGGCCTGGCGTTTGTCGCAAGCAGTCTCGACACACAATGGATTTTCGCCGCTCGCTCACGGATGTCGATAATCGCGGCGCGAGGCGCCCTGGCGCAACTGGCGTACGCCGGCCTGATCCTCGCGCTGGTTCGCGGTTCCAGGGACGCATGGATTATTCCAGCAGCGACTTTGCTATCCCTGGCGCTGAGCACGCTGCTTATCTGGCTGCCCGCACGCCATGAATATCAAATTCCGATTCCGGAGATATCGCCGCAAGCGTGGGCCACCTTTCTGCCGATTTGCTTAGTGATGGGATTTTCCAGCCTTATGTCGATGATCTACGACCAGATTGACGTTGTGATGCTCAAGTACTTCCGACCCGATGCAGAACTTGGGACCTACGTGGCCAGTTATGGCCTGATGACGATGGCCATGTCTTTCGTTCCGATTCTGGGTCAGGTATTTATGCCGTTGCTTTCGGAAACAGCTGGGCAGAGTCACGATGCGGAGAAAAAGTACTTGCGCTGGTTCGGCAACGCCACTGTGGGCTTGGCTCTGCCGATCGCGGTTGGCGGTTTTATTTTGGCGGTGCCGCTCACTCAGTTTGTCTTCCGAAGTCAGTACTCGGGGTCAGGAGTTCTGTTCCGCTGGCTTACGCTGACCCTCGTCACGGGGCCAGCAGCGAGCTATTGCGGAGCGCAACTCGTACCAAACGGCCGGGAAAGGAAATATTTCATCTCGGTTTTGGCCGGAGCCTCGACCAACGTCGTGCTGAATCTGTTCTTCATTCCCAGGTATGGAGCGATTGCGGCTGCGTTCACAACGGCGCTCAGCCAAGGCGTTGTCGCGTTCATGGCCTATTATTCGACGAAAGACCTGAACAGGCCACCTCTGCTTGCTGCGGTGGCGATGGCGACGCCCGCTACCTGCGTTATGGCGGTCTGTCTTGTCACGATACAAACCGTATTCCCTATTAATGTCTTGGCACTGGTCGCTCTTGGGGCATTGGCATATCTTGCTTGTTACGCGCTGACCGTCAGTCTGTGGAATCGAATCGGCGTTTCAGTCGCTGAGATTCGTGGACGTTAGCTTTCTATGCATTGCTTAGCAGCCAGCCCATACTTGGATCTGCAGCGGAACACCGGAACTCGGCTCTTTCCGCGCCAGGGAATCCGTGGGCCGAAGACCATCTTTTTCGTGGGCCGCTTTGACATGGAGAAAACCGAGGCGGGCAAGCGGGCTTCCCGGGCGAACTAGTTGCGTTAGGAACCTAACTCGCAATTGCGCCATCGATGACAATGTGGTTCCTTGAAATGGATGGCAGACCACCGAATGAAGATGCATCAAGCCACATGCGGGTTCTGACTCTCACTCCTTTTTATCCGACTGCCTCTGACGATGCGGAAGGATGCTTCATCGCGGAGCCGCTGCGGGCGCTGGAACAGTTCGGAGTGAACTCTTGCGTGGTGGCCGTGCAGCCATTGCATCGAGCTAGCGCTGAATCAAGCGCGATTACTCCCCTCGCAAGCTGGGTCCGCTATCCCTGCATACCGGGGGGAATCGGTCTGGCTTCGGCGGGAGCGTTACTTTTTGCAAGCCTGGTTTCAAAAGTGCGTAGATTGCATCTCTCCCAACCCATCGATCTGATCCATGCTCATGCTGCGCTACCCTGCGGGCACGCTGCAGTACTGTTGAGCCGGGAGTTGAAGATTCCTTGCGTCGTCACTGTCCACGGTCTGGACGCATTCTTTGACAATCAGGTTCGCGGATACGCCGGACAATGGTGCAAGCGGGTCACGCGATTCGTTTATCGTTCGGCGGCGCGAGTGATTTGCATCAGTGACAAGGTCAGCGAAAAGGTAACCGAGAGCGCCGCAGCCCCAGTTCATACGAGAGTGATTTACAACAGCGTGGATGCGCAGATGTTCTCTCCGCCGTCGACCGCTCCGCCCGCCAAGAGCATCCTCAGCGTGGGCAACCTGATTCCCATCAAAGGGCACGAACTGCTGGTGCGAGCGCTCGCAGCAGTTCTTCCACACTATCCAGACATTTCCGTTGAGATTATTGGCGATGGCCCTGAATATCGTCGCTTGACCAAGCTAGCAAGCGATTGCAACCTTGCCAGCAGGGTTCGTTTTCTCGGACGCCAAAGCCGAAAGCAGGTTGTGGAAGCAATGCGTCGCTGCATCCTCTTCGCGCTGCCCAGCCGGTATGAAGGGCTGGGCTGCGTTTATCTCGAGGCGATGTCCACCGAAAGACCTGTGATCGCGTGCCAAGGCCAGGGCATTGATGGAATTATCCGGCACGGAAAGAATGGCTGGCTCATTGATCCAGGCAATCTGCAGGAACTCATCGCGGCACTCTCGACGCTTCTGCAGAACCTGCAACTTCGGCGCCAGATTGGCGAGGCAGCCCGGCACACGATCCTGCACAGCCTCACAACGGCGCATCAGGCTGATCGGCTTGCCACTCTCTATCGCGAGTGCGTGGCATGAGCCTCCGAGTCACTATCGTCACCGAGCTCATTGCGCCCTATCGAATCCCTGTCTTTAACGCGCTCGCGCAACACCAGGAGATCGATTTGCAGGTAATCTTCCTGGCAGAGAATGACCGCAGTCAGCGCCAGTGGCTGGTTTACAAGGATGAGATTCGCTTTACATACCAGGTCCTTCCCTCTTGGAGACGACGAGTGGGCGGACACAATTTCCTGCTGAACTGGGGAGTGGAAGAAGCTCTACGGCGCGCGGCCCCAGATTTTGTTGTCTGCGGTGGCTACAACTATGTCGCCTCATGGCAATCGATGTCTTGGGCGCGACGAAATCGCGTGCCATTCGGTTTGTGGGCGGAGAGCACGACGAAAGATCTTCGCGGCGGGAATAGGTTGATAGAATTCCTGAAAACAAGATTCCTTCGCAGTTGCGATGCGTTTGTCGTTCCAGGGAAATCCTCGGTCGAATACCTGAGCCGCTATGGCGTGCCGACGGAAATGATATTTACCGCGCCAAACGCGGTTGACACACAATTCTTTGCGCGCCGAGCCGCCGCCACTCGCGAGGATGCAGTCTTGCATCGCAAGGCGCTGCGGCTACCGCCTCGCTTTTTTCTCTTTGCTGGCCGGTTGGTGCCTGAGAAAGGTATCTTTGATCTTCTTAACGCATATGGCGCGTTGGCGCCAGAGCTGAGGAAGGAAATCGGCCTGGTATTCGTCGGAGACGGCTCCGCACGATCCGCACTCCTGCAGCGTGCTGCGACCGTTGGTGGCGGATCCATCCACCTCGTAGGCTTCGCCCAGCGCGAACTTCTGGCTGCATACTACGGGCTCGCAGACGTCTTCGTCTTCCCCACGCACACGGATCCCTGGGGTCTGGTCGTCAATGAAGCGATGGCCTGCGGTTTGCCTGTCATTTCCTCCGACGCGGCAGGCTGTGTCGCCGACTTGCTCGAAAGCCAGTGGAATGGTCGCGTGGTTTCCGCAGGCGACGTCGAGCAACTCGCCTCCGCCATGAACGAACTCGCGTGCGATGCTGAACTGCGATCGCTCATGGGCCAACGCAGCAGGCAACGCATCGAGCAATATTCGCCCGAGGCCTGGGCCGCAGGAATGGCTGGTGCCGTGCTGCCGCGCAGGAGACGCGCCGCATGAATGAAAGCCTCTCCAGATTTTTCCCGACGGCCATGATCGCAATATCCTGTTTGCTCGCCCTGTACGCCGCGGTCTTGCGCCCGGAGTACTTCAGCAATGCCAATGAACTGGCGATTCTGCTCTTCCTACAGGTACTGCTGGCCGCGATTTGGAATTACCGGGCGCGATTTTTTCCTCTCTTGCTGGTGGTTTTCCTGTGGGCTGGAATGGTGGTGCCACTGAACGCGGCGTGGACATCCGGGCGGTGGCTCGTTCTGGCTGTTGGGACGCTTGCTGGTCTGATTGTTTATGCGAGAAATCAGCAACGCTCGTTCACGGCATTCCATCTGGCGGCGCTTTTTTGCGTAGTGGCAGCACTGGTTTCTGCCGCCGTGTCGGCATATCCGAACCTAGCCTTCCTCAAGACAATGAGTCTACTGCTTCTGTTCCTCTACGGCTCGTCCGGGGCGCGCGTGGCTGCGATGGGAAGGGAGGCAAGTTTTTTCTCGGGATTATTGTTGGGTTGCGAGTTGCTGGTATACGTTTCGGCAATTTCCTATTTCATCTTTCACTCCGAGATTTTCGGCAACCCAAACTCCTTGGGCGCGGTGATGGGAGTGGCGGCGGCGCCAATCCTGCTGTGGGGAATCCTGGCGAGCGAACGGCCCGCGAGCCGCTGGCGGTGCACGTTCGCTTTTGCGATCGCGCTTCTACTGCTGTTTAGCAGTTATGCCCGCGCGGGTATCGCCGCAGCGGTGGTTTCGTGCGTTTTGTTATGCGTCGCTCTGCGGCGATATGGACTACTCGTCAGGGGCCTGTGTATTGCTCTGCTGTTGGCGATATTCGCGATGGTAGTGGTTCCTTTTCACGAGCAACAGCAACCGACGGAGTCACTCGCATCCGTCTTTCTGTACAAGGGCCATCGCGAGGACGGGATTCTCGCATCCCGTAAATCCATTTGGGATGAAACGGTCTCGGTTATTCAGGCGCACCCGTGGCTGGGAAGCGGTTTTGGTACCAGCCCGACCAGCAGCGAGGTGGTACGTCAGCCTGAAAGCTTCGAATCGCTTCGCGAGGCTACCCGAGAACATGGCAATAGCTACCTGGCGATTACGGAATGGGTTGGATTCCTGGGAGATGTTCCGTTTTTCACTCTGATCCTTCTCCTTGCGGTGAATGTGGCTCGTGCTTTTCGGCAAATGCACTGTACCGGAAATGTCTTCTCGCCCGCAATTCCGTTGGCTGGAGTTCTGACGGCAGGACTGGTTCATGCGGCCTTTGAGGATTGGCTTTTCGCCCCAGGCTACTATCTCTGCGTTTTCTTCTGGACTCTGGCTTTCATTACGGTGGACATTCTTCCTTCGGCTGCGCCCTCCGTGATAACCGCCACTCATACAGCGCCACCCGCGTGGGCTCACAATTTGGGTACAGCCACACTCGGTCAATGATGCATCTCTTCTTCAACTGTCTCGCCGCCAGCGCCGGAAGTGGGTTGACCTATGTACGCAACATTGTTCCGCAGCTCTCCGCCCGGCCAGATGTGCTGGCTACGTTGGCGCTCGCTCCAGAGCTAAGGGATGGGCTTGGCAGTCCGCCCAACATTTCATTCATTGAAATGAAAATTCCAGGTGGCGCGGCGGGGCGCTTCGGCTGGGAACAGTTTCTCTTGCCTCGCATCATTCGCAAGAGCGGTGCGGATGTGCTGATTTCTACTGGTAATTTCGCCCTTCGCCGATCGCCCGTGCCCCAGATCCTTCTTTCGGGAAACTCTCTCTACACTTCTCCTGACTTCTATGACGATCTTCGCGCACGCAGAGCGTACCGCATCTGGTTGGAAACTCGGGCACGCGGTTTTTTCGCCCGGCGTTCTGTTCGCTGGGCCGACTGCACCGTGGCTCCCAGCAAGGCTTTTGCCGACACGCTGCGGACGTGGACCGGAGGCAAAGTCGCCAGCATCTATCATGGCTTCGACCCAGAGATATTTTTCAGGGATAAATGCGCATTGCCTTTTGCGATTCAGAACCAGATCGATTCTGGCAGCGATGCTCTGCGCCTCATCTTCGTTAGCCACTACAACTACTACCGTAATTTCGAAACCTTTTTGCGAGCCCTGCCGCATATTCGCAAGCGCTTGCCCGGGAGAAACATTAAGCTCTTCCTGACGTGCAAACTCTCTTCCGAAGAAAATTCAGGTTCCTATCACGCCGCGACTGCAGCTGCGCTGATCGCCCGGCTTGGGATCTCAGATCAAGTCATCGAACTCGGCGCAGTTCCATATCATCGCTTGCAGCACGTAATCCGCGCTTGCGATGTCTACGTCACTCCCGCCTACACCGAGACTTTTGCGCATCCACTGGTGGAAGCCATGGCCTGCGGCTTGCCCGTCGTGGCTTCCGATCTGCCCGTGCATCGCGAAATTTGCGGGAACGCAGCAGTGTATTTTCCACGTTTTTCTGCACAACAACTAGCGGAAAGTGTAATCCAGGTCGCGCAGTCCTCGGAGCTCAGACAAAAGCTTGTCGAATGTGGGCGTAAACGGTCGCGTGAATTTTCCTGGCGCGATCACGTCGATGAAATCATTTCCCTGGCCCGCAGCCTCAACCGTTCCGATCCTCAATATTCACGCGCGGCCTAGCCCAGATTTTGCGGTTGCCGTATCCCATTGCGGAGTGGAGGATCTGGATATTTGTCCGTGCGATGAGGTCGTGCAGACAAGAATCCGGATCCCTCGCTGCGCTCGGGATGACCAGGGGTTTTAATCTCGCACGCTAATCGGCACACGCAGCGGCTTGCGAGGTCGAAGCTTCCGCGCTAAAGCTGGAGTAAGCCACCACGCTCTTGATAACGTCATCGAGCGTCTGGGTCGGTGCGTAACCAAACCAATAGCGGGCTTTTGAAATGTCAGGAACGCGCCGTTGCATGTCTTCGAAGCCCGCGCCATAGGCCTCATCGTAGCTAACGTATCTGATCCTGCTCATGGACTGGGTTGCCTCGACAACTTTCTGCGCCAGCGCGTTCATGGTCACTTCTTCGGTGTTCCCGAGATTGAAAACCTGACCCACGGCCGCATCGCAGGAAATGCATTGCACCAGTCCCTTGACGATGTCGCCGACGTGGGTGAAGCATCGGGACTGTTCGCCATTACCAAACACCGTCAAGGGCTCGCCGCAAAGCGCTTGCTTAACGAACCTGGGCAAGACCATTCCATAGCGGCCGGTTTGCCGCGGACCCACCGTGTTAAATAGCCGCACAATCGTAACTGGGAGTCTCCGTTCGCGATGGTAAGCTAGCGCCAGAAACTCATCGATCGCCTTCGAGCAGGCATAACTCCAGCGTCCTTTTGTGGTTGGTCCGAGCACGAGATCATCTTCTTCAGAAAAAGGAAACTTGGTGGATTTGCCATAAACTTCAGAGGTAGAAGCAATCAGCACCCGTTTCTTTTTCTTGGCCGCCAATTCCAACACTAGTTCGGAGCCGCCAACATTCGTCTCAATCGTTCGTACCGGTGATTCCACAATGTTCATCACACCGACGGCTGCGGCCAGGTGGAATACGATTTCGGCGTCGTCAATCAATTCTGCGAGCAGGGGCTTGTCGAAAATGGTGTCAATGCAGTATTGGAAGCGGCCATTTTCCTTGGCTTCGCGAATATTCTCCATACTTCCAGTCGAGAGATCGTCGATGATAGTCACTCGATGCCCTTGGCCCAGAAGGTAGTCTGCGAGATGCGACCCGATGAAGCCTGCCCCACCCGTAATCAAAATGCGCATGGAACTCCATGACCCGGAAAAATCTTCTCTAGCTTCACAACGTTTCACAGTCTATTTCAACTATCCCTCTGAATAGCGCTCGAAAAGCGGCTTCCGTCAGCAACGTCTCTAGAATGTCAACAGCCCATGGAGTCTCGGTCAGCTGAGATCAATGCTCGTCTGTCATCTTCTCTGTCATATGGGAGCGCCGAATTCAGCGGTAGTATGTTTTCCAGCCATTTGACGCCGACCATGCAAACACTCGAGGCTCCGCAGCTTCTGCAGTCTTCGCCGCCTGAAGTTTCCTTGCCCGTAAGCGTGATCATTCCCGTGCGCAACGAGGCGCGCAACTTGCCTCGCTGTTTGGAATCGCTGCGCGGAGCCGGGGAGATTTACGTCATCGACTCCGGCAGCACTGACGAAACTGCCGATATCGCGCGCTCGTTTGACGCGAAAGTCGTGCAGTTCCACTACCGCGGCGGGTGGCCGAAGAAGCGCCAGTGGGCCATGGACACGCTTCCGCTGAGCTACGACTGGATCCTTCTTCTCGATGCCGACGAGGCCCTGACCCCAGAATCAGTAGAAGAAATCCGGCGAGCTGTACACAATCCCCGCTGCGACGGTTATTACTTTGCTTTGCGCATGTATTTCCTGGGACGTGTGCTTCGCCACGGCGATGCCAGCTTTTTCACCAGTCCTCGACTTCTTCGTCGCGGCAAAGGGCGCTTCGAATGCCGTTTCAAGGATCAAGACGCATCCATGGGTGACATGGAAGCGCACGAGCGCGTCGTGGTCGAAGGAAGAACAGCAAAGCTGCAACATCCGCTGGTCCATCACAACGTGAATTCACTCTCGCGCTACATTCTCAAACACGATGAATATTCGAACTGGGAAGCGCAAGCATGGTTGGCAGGCGAAAGCAGCTACCATGATTTGCCGCCTGCCCTGTTCGGGACCCAGGCGCAGCGCCGCCGTTGGCTGAAAAGAAACTGCCTCGACCTGCCCGGTTCTCCGCTTCTATTCTTTCTGTACAAGTACTTCTTCCGCCTGGGATTCCTGGATGGCGTCCCTGGGCTGATTTACTGCGGATTCCAGGGCATCCAGTTTTTTCACATCAAAGCCAAGATTTATGAGTTGCGAATGAAGCGTGAGCCATGAGCGCAACTCGGACTCAGTTCGCGCCCGAGGCGGTCGCTTATCACGGCTCACTGGCAGACGCGTGGGAATGCCGCTATCGAAAGCGTTCCTTTCAAATGCGCGGGGCTGTCTTGGAGGAATGTTTGCGGGGGAGGCATTTGACTGGCACTCTTTGGCTTGACGCGGGATGCGGCACAGGCGCGCTTGCACGCTGGTTGGCGGCTCGCGGCTGCAGCGTACTTGGAGTGGATGCCGCTCCGGAAATGGTGGCTGCGGCTAATCAGTCTCTCCGGTCCGAAAACCATTCCGATCGGCTCAGCTTTATCCGCATAAACACCATCGCCCATCTCGCACTCGACGATCGCTCGCTCGACGGTGTCTTGTGCTCCAGCGTTTTGGAATACCTGCCCGACCCTGGCGCTTGCATGGCCGAGTTGGCCAGAGTTCTCAAACCGGGAGGACTGTTGCTGGTCTCGGTGCCGAATCGCAATTCAATAGCGCGCCGATTGCAGCTTGCCTGTCATCACCTGGGCGGTCTCGCGGGACAAAGCTGGTGCAAGTTCCTGGATTATTCGCGCCATCAGTATTCGAGGCACGAGTTTTGCAATTTGCTAGAACAGGCCGGCTTCTCAAGCGAGAAGTTCGTGCCGTTTGGCGGCCCGCTGCCGGGATTGTCTCAGCGAAGCCGCCTTTGGGCGCCGTTGTTAATGTTCGTTGCGCAAAAGCTGGCATGAAAAACTGCACACAGGAATTGTGTCGAGGGAACTTCTCCAGCCGATGTTGATCCTGGGACTGAACATGTTTCACGCCGACGCCTCGGCTGCACTGGTGCAGGACGGTGAAGTCGTTTTCGCGGTTGCTGAAGAGCGCTTGAACCGCATAAAACACTACGCCGGTTTCCCCGCGCTCGCCGTCAAGGCTTGCCTGGACTTCGTTGGCGCGAAGATTACCGATATCGATCACGTGGCAGTCGGACAGGACAGCGATGCGAACCTGGCCAAGAAAGTTCAATACGCGCTGGCCAATCCCGCGAGGATTCTGAACCTCATCCGTTTGCGCCAGCGTAAGCAGCCGATGCGCGACGTAGGTTCGCTGATTGCCAAAGCACTCGATGTCGATCGCAATGCGCTCCACTTCCGCGAGCATCACCTTGAACATCACATCGCGCACATCGCCAGCGCGTACTACTGCTCGCCCTGGGAAAAGGCCGCGGGCTTCAGTTACGACGGCTCCGGAGACTTCGTTTCCACCATGATGGCGCGCTGCGAAGGCAATCACATCGAAGTGCTCGATCGCGTTTTTCTGCCCGACTCGCTGGGCAGCTTCTACACCATGATTTGCGAGTTCATCGGCTATCCGCAATACGGGGACGAGGGCAAGGTCATGGGTCTCGCGCCCTATGGCACGGACAGGCTCTGCGACCAGCTCGGCGAAGTGATTGGCTTGAGCAACGGACACTTTAATCTCAACCACAGTTTCTTCAAGCCGCTTGGCAGCAATCAGGGTATGCAGTTTTTGCCGGACGGCACGGTTCGCCCGGCCCGGCATTTTTCTCCACGAATGGTCAAGGCCTTCGGCGAGCCGCGTCAGCCGCGCACGCAAATCACTCAGCGCGAGATGGACCTTGCTTACGCCATGCAGCGCCGTTTCGAGGATGTGTTCTTCCATCTTCTCAACCAACTCCATGCGCGCATGCCCTGTGAAGATCTCACCATGGCGGGCGGATGCGCCCTCAACAGCGTTGCCAATGGAAAGCTTTTCTCGCAGACTCCGTTTCGCCGCACTTGGATCCAGCCCGCTGCAGGCGATGAAGGATTGGCCATTGGCGCGGCTCTGCACGCTTATCATGCAATCCTGAATCAGCCGCGCCGCTTCGTGATGAAGAACCCATATCTCGGCCCTGAGTTTTCCCACGCGCGCATCGAATCCGCGCTCAAGCAAGCGAACCTGATCTACCGCAAGCTGGCACGCGAGCCACTACTCAACGCTGTTGCCCAACAGATCGCAGCCGGCAACGTCGTCGGCTGGTTTCAGGGACGCATGGAATGGGGTCCGCGCGCGCTCGGCAACCGTTCCATCCTCGCTCATCCTGGTTTGCCCGGAATGAAAGATATTCTGAATGCGCGCATCAAGCAGCGTGAATGGTTTCGTCCATTCGCGCCCTCGATTCTCGAGGAACGCCAGTGCGAATACTTCGAGCACGATCACCCATCGCCATTCATGTTGCACGTGTCACAAGATTCGTGCAGAAAAACGTGCTCAGCTTTCCGCCGTCAATCACGTCGACGATACCGGCCGTTTGCAGAGCGTCAGCCGCGAGGAAAATCCGCTCTACTACGAGTTGATCCGCGCCTTCGAGCGAAAGACCGGAACCCCGGTGGTCTTGAACACCAGCTTCAACGAAAATGAACCAATCGTGTGCCGGCCCGAAGAAGCGATCGATTGCTTTAAGCGCACGCGCATGGATGTTCTCGCAATCGGGCCTTATTTGAGTATGAAAACTGAGAACCAGTAACTGAGAACTGAAGGTTAAAGAACCCGTGGCTGCCCATGCAATCTCATTAAGCGCGACTGACCAGAGTAGCGAACTGAATCCAGTCCGAATTGCTGCTTTCGGTAGGATGCGAGTTCTAGCATGGCACCATGACTTACTCTATGTTTCGCGCGGCTACAACGTCCTTCGAGCCAGAATGCGTACACATGCCAGCGCCATCGACTGGGAACAGGTTGGCCAATACCATCCCAACGCATGGCGATCCGTCACTTCATCGTCGCGCCTGGCATCCCGCCTTTTCCGCGATGGCTTCCACGCGCTCGTGGCCTTATCTTCCGGTGATTTGGTCGGCGCCGTGCCGAACGCCATCGTAACTCTGGCGCCGGAAGCGACAGAATTTCGCTTGTCCCACAGATTGCTTCGCGGCACGCGTCCCTTGCACCTCGCCATTACTCCAGGCGATCACTTGTTCTGGGGAGAATATTTCGACAACCCGAGGCGTGACGAAGTTCACATTTACGCTTCGACCGATCGGGGCGGTCATTGGGATGTTGCCTACACGTTTCCCAAAGGCACGGTCCGCCATGTGCACAACATCGTCTACGACGAGTGGGAAAACTGCTTCTGGGTGCTTACCGGCGACTATGGCTCGGAGTGCCGCATCCTGCGCGCCTCCTGCGATTTCAAGACTGCGGACGTCGTTCTATCTGGCAATCAGCAAACCCGATCGGCCGCCTTGGTTTCAACCCGCGACGCACTATTCTTCTCTTCTGACACGCCGTTCGAAATCAATCATGTTTATCGTCTTGATCGCCGCGGGAATCTTTCTACGGTCGCGACTCTGAATAGTTCTTCGATCTACGGTTGCAGCGTGGGCAACGCAGTTTTTTTCTCGACCATGGCTGAGCCCAGCGTGATTAACTCCGACCGAAACGTTTGTCTGTATGGCAGTTCCGACGGCATTCGATGGCATCGTGTTCTGCAACGCAAGAAAGATTACTGGCCCATGGGCTGGTTTCAATACGGCAATGCGTTCCTGCCTGATGGCAAGAACACGACTCCTCTGCTCGCAGTCACCACCATCGCCGTCGAGCATGCCGACCTCGAAACCACCATTTGGCGCATATAAGAGATCGGCCCACGGGGAATCCCGCACGTCATCAGCGCGGCGCTTTTCTCATGCTAATGTCCAATTGTGAGTCGCCTGCCATACTATCGGCGCATCTTCAGTGCGTATCTAGTTCCGGGAAGCAGCCACCTCACCTTCTGGCACGAGGCGCCAAGAGAAAATCTTGACGCGAGCATCCATCAGCTGGGCGAGTACTACATGTTGTTTGCCAAGAAAGCGGATTACTCCGGACATTACGATTCCGCTGGCATCCCAATGCTCGATTACCACGGGCAGATCGGTCTGCAATACAACCCTATAGCGATCGCACAGTGGGGACTCGGCAACTACAACCTGTTCTGCCGAACCCAAAATGATGAGCAAGAAAAGAAGTTCCTCACGGCCAGCGACTGGCTGTGCGAACAACAGGAGAAAAATTCGTCAGGCATATGGGTATGGAATCACCATTTCGACTGGGAGTATCGTTCGCCGCTGAAAGCGCCCTGGCACTCCGCACTCGCGCAAGGTCAAGGAATCTCGCTGCTGGTTCGCGCCTATCGGTCGACGGGTGCGGTTGCATATTTCGAGGCTGCAGAGCGGGCCTTCGCGAGCTTCCTCAAATCAACTCACGAAGGCGGCGTCGCATTCACGGACGAACGCGGGAACCTTTGGTTCGAGGAGTACATTGTTTCACCCCCGACTCACATTCTTAACGGATTCATTTGGGCAGCGTGGGGAGTCTACGACTATTTTCTGATAACGAGAAGTCAGTCCGCGCGGAATTTGTTCGAGCAGGCGGTGCTCACTCTTCGGGCAAATCTCGATCGCTATGATCTCGGCTTCTGGTCACTCTATGAGCAATCCAACACTCTGCTGCCGATGGTGGCGAGTACCTTCTACCATCGATTGCATGTCGTACAGTTGCGCGTAATGCATCGCATCACAGGAGACGAAACATTCGCCCGCTACGCCGACCAATGGGAAGCCTATACGCGCAGCCGGGCCAAGCGCACTCGTGCTCTCTGCTACAAAAGTGCATTCAAGCTTTGTTACTACTAAAACCTCATGAATATTCTCTACGTATCTCAATACTTTCCCCCGGAGATGGGAGCGCCCGCCGGCCGTGCCGCAGAGTTATCGCGTCTCTGGGCAGAGGACGGCCATGAGGTCACCGTTCTCACCGGATTTCCTAATCATCCCACCGGAATCGTGCCGCCTAAATATCGCCACAAGTTGCGGCAGTTGGTAGCACGCGAAACCTACCACGGGGTCAACGTCGTTCGCACCTGGCTGCTTCCCTTCCCCAATCGCAAGGCGTATGAGCGAATGTTGAATTACAGCTCGTTCTGCATTTCCGCGGCCGCCGCCGGGTTGTTTCTGCACCAACCCGACGTTGTTATCGCCACTTCGCCTCAGCTGCTGGTCGGGCTTTCAGGATGGTGGCTGGCGCGCTGTAATGGTGTGCCATTCGTGTTCGAGGTTCGCGATCTCTGGCCCGAGTCTTTGGCCGCCGTCGGCGTAAGCGACCAAAATTCGCCCCTCCATAGATCACTGGCAAAGATCGCCGGATTTCTCTATCGCAGCTGCGACCGGCTTGTGGTTGTCACGCCGGCGTTCAAAGATTATCTGGTGGAACACCGGCGGGTTCCGGACGAAAAGATTTTCGTCGTCGAGAACGGAGTCGAGACGAGTCTATTCAGCAGGCTTACTCCCAATGCTGCTCTCAGACGCGCACTCGGTGCGGAAGATAAATTCGTCGTCTCCTATATCGGCACCATGGGCAATGCGCACGGTTTAGAAACTCTGTTGGAAGCCGCAACTCTTCTGCGCGAAACAGCGCCCGAAGTTCTATTTCTGCTGGTAGGCGAAGGCGCCGAGAAAGCACGCCTCGTTTCTTTGGCTCACTCTCGAGGACTCACCAACGTGCGCTTTGTCGGCCAGCAGCCCCGCGAAAAAATCCCGGCTTACATTACGGCCTCAGACGCATGTCTCGTATTACTCAAGAAGTCCGAACTCTTTAAAACCGTCCTTCCCACCAAACTGCTGGAGTTTATGTCGTGCGCCCGCCCTGTGATTCTGGGCGTCGATGGCTATGCGCGAAGAGTGATGGAACAAGCCAACGCGGGAATTTTCATCACGCCGGAAGATTCCGTGGCGCTGGCAGACGCAGTCGTGCACCTCGCTCAGAATCCAGCGCTACGAGAATCCCTCGGCCGCAATGGGCGTCAACATGTTCTGCATCACTTCTCTCGCCAGCACACCGCCAGAGTGTATCTCGACCTGTTGCAGGATTTGTTAGCGAGTGGTCAACGCCTCACTTCAGCGGCTGCAGCTTAGCGCAGTGTGGGTACGGGCGTCCGTGCGTGTGCTGCGGTGAAATCAGGTTTGCTATGGGAGGGCCACGATACTGGCTGCGGCGGCGGCCTGCATGGCCGCTTCCATCGCACGCCCGGCAAAAACCTTCGCCGCGCTTGTCGGGACAAAAAGAATATCGTCAGCTTGCATAGTCAAGTCCGGAGCTTTGGCGCTCAGGATTTTTTTCAGCTCTACCGGAGTTTCGCTCAGCCCGCCGGGCCCCCGGTGAATGATTCTGGCACCGCCCAGATTGGCCGTGCGCGTCGTACCGCCCGCCAGAGCGATCGCTTGTAGCACGGTAAGATGCCCACTGTCCATGAGAAACCCGCTCGGTCGTCCCACATCGCCAACCACGTAAACCAGGTCGGCTTTGCGTACGATGACCGTGTCCCCGGGCAAGATAGGAATGTTGCTCTCCGGGTTGTCGGTTGCATTGCGCGACAGCGGAACGGTAATCGGTTGATCGGGCTGATCGCGATGCGTGACCTGAATGCTCCGGCCCGCCTTCTCCGTGAAGCCACCAGCGGCGGAGATGACATCGAAAAGCCGCTGCTGCCCCGGCACGGGATAGACCCCAGGCTTGGCTACTTCACCCAGCACGCTGGCCCCCTGTGACGCGTACTGATCCACGAACAATGTGACGTGGGGATTCTTAACAAACCCGCCGTCCGCAAGGCGCTTTTGGATTAGGCCCTCGGCTTCTTCAGCCGTCAAATCGGCGACGTGGATATAGTCGATCAGCGGGAGATAAATCTCTCCCTTGCTGCTGACGCGGGCCTTGGTTGTGAGATCTGGAACATTGTAGACAGCGACCTCGACCAGATCTCCCGCCTCAAGTCTCAACGCAGAAGTTGAAGAGGTTGCCGCGCTTTGCTGACCGTGCGCCGGCCCGACTGCAGTGTTTTCAACGAGAGGTGTTGTTTGCTGCGCCGCAAATTCTGGTGTCAATGGCGCGAGCAATAGCAAAGAAAAGATCCAACTCCAGGAGAACCTGCGTGAACTCCGTCGCCCGGACGATATCGAAAAATCCATTGCCATTCTTGCAAGAAGTCTAGCATGGCCTGGACCCGCGACAGATCAGCGTTCTAGGCCGGTGCTTAGATCGCAAACAGCACAAAAGCCGGTTGCAGAGACTGGCAGTCAGCTTTCCTCAAGCCTCACCCCTAATGAACCAAGACAGAGAATAGTGGCGCGATACCGATGGTTGTAGGATTCCATGTTGGATAGATTTCAGGGAAGAGTCGGACAGCGCTCCTTCTCAACCTGAAGATATCAATGCATCGAAGGAAGGCGTTGCAAAACTATGGACAGTTTCTTGCACGGCACTTTCGATAGAGGAACTAGTTGATACTTTTCTATCTCGGAGCCTTCGTAGGATCGCTGCTGCTTTCGTTTGTTTTGACTAAATTCGTACGCGATCTGGCGACCGCGCACGGGTGGGTGGCAGCCCCAGCTCTGGACCGCCATCTGCACAACCGTCCCCTGCCCCGCTTCGGTGGCGTCGCGATTTTTCTTTCTTTCCTCCTGACCTTCTCAGTCGCGTTGCCGGCGCGGTGGCATCACGTCGCAGTAGGCTTCGGATTTTCTTTCAAAACCCTGCTCACCATTCTGCTGCCTGGCTGCCTGATCTTCGCGCTCGGCGTTTATGACGACATTCGTTCGGTTAGCCCGTACGTAAAGGTTGCCGTCCAGGCTGTGGCTGGGGCAATGTTGTTTGCCGGCGGTTTTCGGATCCTCGATCTGCCGGTACTTTTCGGCAGTCACCATTTTCCCTGGTTCGTCGGCCTGCCGCTTACCGTGCTTTGGGTTCTCGCCATCACGAATGCCTTCAACCTCATTGATGGACTGGATGGATTGGCTGCTGGCTCCGCTCTCTTTTCCACCATGGTCGTATTCGCGGTAGCCCTGGTTTCAGGTTCAGGTCTGGTTTCGCTCATGGCCCTGGCCCTGGCAGGATCGATCCTGGGCTTTCTCCGTTTCAATTTCAGCCCGGCGACCATCTTCCTGGGAGATTGCGGAAGTCTCTTCATCGGATTCATGTTGAGCGCGCTTGCGCTCCAGGGCATGCAAAAGGCGCCCACACTGGTTGCGGTCGCGATCCCGGTCGTGTCTTTCGGACTGCCCATCCTGGAAACCGCTCTCTCCATCGCTCGCCGCTTTCTCGGCGGTCGGCCAGTTTTCATCGCCGACCGCGAGCACATTCATCACAAGCTTTTGCAGCGTGGACTTTCTCACAGGCAGGTTGTAATCACGCTTTATGCCGTCTCCGCTTTGTTTGCCTTGCTCAGCCTGTTTTTGCTCTGGCCAACCGGGGACATGCTCGGCTTGGTCCTGGCTGTGCTTGGTACTGGAGTATGGATCGGTGTACAGCATCTGGGCTATATGGAGTTCGGGGAACTGCGCCGCGTGGCGCAACGCACCATCGAGCGGCAAATCCTTATCAATAACCTCGCCATCCGCAGGGCCACCGAGGAGTTGAAAGTCACAAGCGATTACCGGCAGCTTTGCCGCATCCTGGTGGCTGCGCTCGCGGGCAACGACTTCGATGCCTTCGATTTGCGATTGCGCTCGCAATCCGTTGAACTGCCCACGATCTACGGATTGCACCTCATCTCCGGCTGGGGAGAAACTCCCTGTTTGCGCTGGACCAAGCCGGGCAGCCCCTTTGTTCAAGAGCTAAGCAGCGCCTGGTGCCTGACTCTGGATCTGGTGACCACCGGAAATCGTCGCTATGGCTCCATGACCATCTATCGCCTCTATACGGATCGCGAATTGCAGTTCGACATCAACCTGCTCACCTCGGTGTTCCCGGTCGCACTGGCCGACGCTCTTGATCGTGCCTCGAACTCTGCGCTGGAAGTGATACCCACGGCTGCACGGGATTCCGCATTGGTTGCGGCGCAAGCCAGCTAATCTGTCTCACCGTTTATCCACAGCCTGGAACCAGCCCGGTCACTTCTAGATCGCGAAGCTCCCATGTAGTTTTCTCCATTCACTCGCCAATGAAAAAACTCGCGGGAGGAAATCCAAAAGATGGCAGAAAAGCTCACCGGGCAGGACATCAGCTTTCTCACCTTGCAGACCGCTGTGTTTTGCGTTGAATGTGAGTTGATCAGCAAGAACAACACCCCATATTGCTTGGCATGCGGTTCCCGGGCAGTACTTAGTCTGTCACGCGTGCTCGGAGGATCTTTGCGGGGAGAGCAAACCGCTCACCTGATCGCGGACGCTGAATTGGATCGCTTGGTGCGCGAGTTGCTTCGCACCGTGCCCGCGTCTGCGTCCGAAAACCGTGCGCCCGCTTCCTTCGCCACTCTCGCTCCCTCGCGAAGCCACGCTCGAGCCATGGGATCGCAGCCGGTGCAAAGCATGGTGCATGTTTCCAGCAACGAGCTGAATATTCATCCCGGCGAAATTGATCTCGAGCCGGCCATCAGCGTCATTGCCGAGCGCGCCCAGGCGTTGACTGGAGCGACCGGGGCAGCCATCGCCCTGCGCCACGGAGACGAAATTATTTGCCGGGCCCGCACCGGCCGCACTGCGCCCGATCTCGGGGTTCGTCTGCAGACTGATTCCGGAATCTCAGCCGATTGCGTTCGTACCGGCGAAGTCGTGCTTTGCCACGATGCCGAGCGAAACCCTCTTGTTGATCTGGCCAGTTGCCGCCGTCTCGGCGCGCGCTCCATTCTGGCCGCCCCGCTGCGCCATTTCCGCAGAACGCTGGGCGTGTTTGAAGTTCTCTCCGCCGCTCCTCACGCCTTCGATCAGCGCGACGTGGCGACCATGCAACTGCTCTCCAGCCTGATGGTCGCAGCCATTTCGCGCCTGTCGAGCATCCAGCCGCTCGGTCAACGGCGGAGCGCCTGAAACAGTAATTCTTCACTACAGGGACACAGGGGCACAGAAAGATTCGCGAAACCGGGCTTGCGCAAAATCTTGTCAAGCCGTCTGCGTTCGACCTCTCCGCCGCCGTCTTAGAACGCGTAGCGCAAAGCGAATTCAGTTGTGCTGCCGTTGAAATCCTGTATGGGAATTGCCGCCAGTCCCGGTATTGCGTTCGATGCCTGCCCCTTGCTGTTATAGCCGTAATAGTTCCAGGTCATGCGGTAACTGAGCCCTTTGTACAAGTCGAAAACTATCCTTCCATACGGCTTTTGATAGTTAAATGCGAGTGTCCCTGGCACCTGCAGCGGATCGATGGCGAGCGTATTGCCGCCAACGAAAGTTCCCGCGTATCCGACGCCAGTTGTAACGCGGGGAATGGGCTTCCACATGATGTCGCCATACAGGAAGTGCTGCTTGCTGGAGTAGACACCTAAGCCGGGAATCGCGGGCGGCGTATAGCCCAGAGTGGCTGGGCATTGAGTGGCGGGTGGAGGACCGAAAGCGTTAGCGTAATAGCAGATCTGCGCCTGGTTGTAGAGGTCGGTGTAAGTGTAGCCAAGATCGAAGAACACCTTTGAGTTCGGGGTAAGAGTGGTAACGAAACTATAACTTCGGCCATGCTCGAGGTCGTTCACGGTGGCGACGTTGTCCCGGTTTTCGTGGAGGTCGAATGCGCCATCGAAGACGACCCAAGCGCGCGGCTTGTAGTTGGCGTGGACCTTATAGATTTGTACCTGCCGTGGGCTGATGCGGGTGAAGGAGTAGTCGTTGTAACCGAACGCGAAATCTCCGGTGATCTCGAGCTTGTCTATGGGGCGCGCCGTAAAGCCGGCGACCAGAGTCTTCTCGTGAATTTCCGTGATGTTGCGCGAGGTGTCATTTCCCGCCGCGGGACCGGTGAAGGTGAGCGAAACAAGCTGGCCGGTGGTTGGATCTACTGTTTCGGTACAGGCAGAAGGCACAGCGCAGTCTCCACGCGCAGCGAAGAAATCGTTCGTGGAGGTTCCGCCGGCGCCGCCCGGAAAAAAGGTTTCCGCCGAATAGAACGTAGCGTCGAAATCGGCAATGGTGCGAGCGGTGTACTCATAACCGATGCGGGCGGTCAGGCGAGGCGTAAAGTCGTATTGGAGTTCGAAGGTGTTCGATCGGATGTTCTGTCCCAGAAAACTGTACGTCGGCCCGTTGACCACGTCCGCGGACGAACTCGCGCTGTGACTCGGACAAGTAGCCGCAGTGTACGGCGCCGGGCAAAGAGAAAGAAACGTTGCCGCAGTGAAAACTGATTGCGGCTGCGCCAAACCCAGCAGCCCGGGCTGCATTTGGCTGAATATATTGGTCTCCGCCGTGTCCCACAGTCCGGGAGTACGCCAGTTGTCGTAACGAAACGAATCGAGAATGCGAAACTTGTCGGTGACCGAATAAACTCCTGACCAATTCGCATTTACCGAGACGCGCTTGGCGTTCGCGGGGCCACCGGTGGTGCTTCCGCGCGAACCATCCCGGCTGACGTAGTCGTTGACGATCTCACTGAAGTTCGGAACCGAGTTATTCGCCGTGCTGTAACCCAGCGAGCCCGAGGTCTCAAAGTTCTTGAAGTAATTGGACTGGAAACGCAGACGCTCGGTCGGCATGAAATTTCGCGGACTGCCAGCCTGGCTGTACGACAGATATCCGTTGCAGTTCGGATTGAATATGTTTGGCGCGGTCACAATCGGCGCGGCACATGGCAGAACTTCAACTGGCCCGTTCGTACTCCAGATAATGCCCGGATCCACTGGTGTACCGTTGGCGAGTTGGAAGCCGGAATTCTGCGGATTATCGGTGACAACATTGTCCTGCTTGAAATAACTCAGGAACTGATCATAAGAGATTGTCGTCCTCGGCAAGATGCGGAAGTCCACGCCAGCGCGATACGAGTTTGTCGTGTAGCTGTAGGTTTCATTGAACTGGGGGATGGTGCCGCCGTCCGTGGTAAAGAATCCAGGTCCCTCATCCCGATCATGCGAAAATCCGAGCCGGACACGCACCCGCGATTGGGGAAACAAGGTCAGGTTGTAATCCTGCATCCGGCGCACCAGGTCCAGCGAATGCGGCGAGGTCGCAATGCCAACCGCTGGGGTGGAAGTCGACGGGTTCAGTGGATTCGCCAGCAGGTTGTAGTCCCAGAAATTCTTGTCGCGGCGAAACAACATTCGAAAGTCATACCATTTGTTCTTTTCGAGGCGCAGCCGGGTCACGTCATTGGGATCGCCGCCGTAACCAAAGTTGCTGAAGTCGAGACTGTCGAACAGCAGGCCGTTATGGTCGAGCGAGCGCATGTTCAGCGAGTAGTCGAACAGACGAAGGCCCGATCCGAGATTCACGAATGTGTCGTAGGTGTTGGTATTCCCATTGATCCACGTGCTCCGGTAGCCCGCCTCGATGGACTGCTGGATGTTGTAATCTCCAGAATCGATGCCCTTGGTCTCCCCCCCATTATTCTGGGCACATAGTGGCGCAGAACTCAACAACGCCACGAGTAGAAACACAAAGCTAAGTTCAGGGCCAGCGAAATATATCTGGACGGTTCTTCCCGCCTTACGAACATTGCGCTCTTGCATGTAGCTCATAAGCGACCTCTACTTGAAAAATGTCTGGTCGAAGTTGGAACCGTGGATCTGGTTATGGCACAGCGTGCACGACTTGAAGAAGGTTTCTTGGCTGTGAAACGAAGGTGCACCCGGCGCGTTTCCAGTTTTCCCGTTGGGAGCGGAGTTGGTATGGCATTGCAAGCACAACAGATTGACGTTGCTTACTCGCAGCATGTGAGGATTGGCGCCTCCATGGGGAATGTGGCAGGACGAGCAGCCTTCGATTTTCACCGGCTCATGCTCGAACACAAACGGCCCCTGCTTGTCGGTATGGCAGGTGAAGCAAACCGCGTTCTGCGTCGACGACGTTCGCACTTGCTTTGGCCCCACCGTTCCGTGCACGTTGTGGCAGTCCGAGCACTGGACCAGGCCTTCATTGACACGATGATGAAACGGCATTTCGAACTGGGCCTTCTGCTGCAAATGGCAACCGTAACAAAGCTCGGGTTGCGTCTTGGTCAACAGAAACTCTTTGGTTTGCGCGTGGTGTGGTGAATGGCAAGACGTACAACTGACATTGTTTTGCGCGTGTCTCGAGTTGATCGCATCCATGTGCTGCGGGCCACCGGCGTGACAACTCAGGCAACGCGTATTGATTTCCTTCGCGGAAGCGTTCTCGAACACGAATATTTTGGTTTTGTCTCCGCCGCCCGCCACGTGGTCTGCGCCGGGACCGTGGCAGCTCTCGCATCCTTGCTTGGGCGGGCCTCCCTCTTTATTCAGTGTGGTTTTCCAGTGCGGAGTTTTCTCCCAGGCATTGTAGATTTCCTCATGACAGGTCTTGCAGGTCTCGGCGCCCACGTACTTGGAAGCGTCCGAGGCAGGCTCCTTGCCGGCAGCCGCGTCGGCCGATGGAGCGCTCTTGGCAGGCTTTTGGCTAGCCTGGCCGGGAACCAGCGCACTCAGGAAGAAAACTAATAAGACGGAGAACTGGAGAACGCGAGAGACCCTGGAATTTGCTGGCATGAACTCGCTCCCTCGATATTTGTGGCTTGTCATGTTCCGTGACAACTCGAATTGTGCAGATTGAAAAATGAAGTTTGGAGCATCGCTTATTCGGGCGCAAGGTCAACCTGCCAAAAGCAAGAAAAAAATGCGCATCACTTCCCGTTTTGAACCTGCGCGACGCTGTCCAATTAACGAGACTCCGCCCTGGTGAAGACCAATGCGAAAGCGCTAAGTTTCAAGACACGCCCTTAAAGCTGAGCCCGTGCTGGAGTGCCGGTGCTTAAAGTCAAGATCCTCATAGTCGCCGGTCCGAGTGTCACCGATAGTTCCAGAACGTGGAGAATGTACGATAATTCACAACGCCGGGACTGGTCAATATTGCTCACTTTCGCGTCGAGGCCCAAATCGAGCCACTAGCACTTTCGGAAAATCGAAAGAGAGGCAGCTAGTGAAAGACTAAGGGAAAATATCTCCACGGAGAGCTCGCGAAACTTTTGGACACACCCTTGGGAACTGGACCCGAGCCGGGCCGCCGGCTCCCGCTTTTTGATCTCTATAAAAGATCGCGAACCTGGGGTAATATGTATCCCTGATTTGCTATGGAGGCCCTTGGGTCCAACCCGGTGGAGGCTGGGCGGGAATTGCCGCCTGCTCTGCGCACTCGCCGCCGGCGGGTACGGCAGAAGGTGCACACTCCCGCGTACGCCAGCCTGAATGGGAGCTCGAGCGGCCAGATTCTCGATCTCAGTGAGATCGTCGACATCAGCGAAGCAGGCATGGCGATTCAAACTTCGTTTCCGCTGGAGGTGCAGCGGAGCGTGAATTTGTGTCTCGATCTGACTGCGACCCGAGCCTGTATTCACACGGCCGGTGAAGTCATCTGGTGTGATGGATCAGGGCGCGTCGGAATAAGCTTTCCGCAGATGCCGGACGGCGCTCTCCGCCAGCTCAAGGAATGGCTCTTCGTCAATGTGATGGTCGCGTGCGTAAATTACCGGGCTGATGTTTTGGCGGCAAATCAGTTGGCCGCGAATGCTTTGCCCACAACTACGCCGCAAACCGTGCTTGAAAAGCAGACGGAAAATAGCGCGCTGTTCAACTGGATGCGGCAGGAACTCGAACCGACCGCCCCCGCCGACTATACCTCCATGCTGACGGCCCTGGCCGCGGTCAAGCGGGAGGTGGACGCGGTCGGGTCCGACCTCGATGGAGCCCTGCAACTGCTAGCGCAAAGAGCGCAGACTTTCACTCGCGCCACCGGTGCCGCAATCGCATTGACGGAGGGAGCGAGCATGATTTGCCGGGCGAGCGCGGGGCAGGATGCTCCGGGTCCCGGCACCCGGTTCAGCATTGGCTCGGGGTTTTCTGGCGAGTGTGTGCGCACCGGCCAATTGCTGCGCTGTGACGATTCCGAAACCGATCCTTTCGTGGATCGCGAGAGCTGCCGCCTGTTAGGCATTCGTTCGATCATCGCGGTTCCGATTCGATGGGATGAAGCAGTCATCGGGATTCTGGAAGTATTCGCCCCCGAGCCCTATGCCTTCAGCAGCAACGATCCGCTCGCGCTCAAGCGCCTGGCGGGAATTATTTCGACGGCAGTGCATCGCGCAGGCGAGCCCGAGCCGGATGCGGCGGAAACTAGTCTGGCTCCGGGGGATTCCGCGAGGAATGGATCCGCGGAGCGCGGGTCGACTGAACATGCCTCTGCCGACAACCGATCTGCACTGCATTCCTCTTTGAGGGTTGGTTCCATTCCGACGCCCCTCGCCAGCGTAGACGACGAATTTCCGGTCGAGACTTCCGCGGACTTGCCGCTGCCCCGTTACTCGCGGTCGCACAAAATTCTTCTGGCTGCCGCCGCAGCCACGGTCGTGTTCGCCGCCTCCTGGCTGATTTCGCCGCGCGACTTCGCTAATTTCACGAAAAGCACCTCGGCTTCCGCATCCCAGCCATTGCCGAAAGCTGCTTCCGATCCACCCCCGCCAGCCGTGGTCGCGATCGGCGGCGTGGAGGGCTTGCGCAAGTTGGCAGAAAAAGGAGATCCCGCAGCCCAGTTCTCGATGGGAGCTCACTACGCAACCGGGGAAGACGTTCCTCAGGATTATGCTGAAGCGGTGCGCTGGTTCTCCATGGCGGCCGAACAGGGACACGTGGTCTCTCAGGCAACGTTAGGCGCCTATTATTGGGCGGGACGAGGCGTTCCTCAGGACTTGGTCAAGGCTTACTTCTGGTCGGTCCTGGCCCAGGCTGGCGGTGACGAAGCCAGCAAGTACCGCGTTTCCGTGCTGGCCTCGCGGATGACGCACGCCCAGGTCGCAGCGGCGGAACAGCAGGCCAATGACTGGATCAAAGAGCATCAGTCGGTTAGTCAGAACTCCCCGGCTCCGCGATAATGGTGGACTGTGTGATCCGGCTAGAAAGAGCGCGGCGGAAAACTTCCAATCGATAGCAACCCGGGACTGTTTGGATCGGCGACCGGCGATTTGGAGGATTCAGTCAGCGTGCATTTCCCGCCCGCCGATGTGACCTCGATCTCCGCAATCGAGGACGGCGCACCGAACTCGGCGACGTATACGACCCCGCCAGTCCCCGTGGTTTTTTCCAAAGTAAGCGCTCCGAGATACGACCAGTTTTTCACGTAGCCTTTGAGGCGGTTGGAAGTACAACCTTTCGAAAGCTCGCCAGTGCTCTGGTCAAAGAAAGCGGCGGTGATTGTGTCTCCTTGATTGTTGCTGATGTAGAGAAGTGTCTCGTCCGGACTCAGCAGGATGTTGCTGGAATTAATTCCACTGCCCAAATGATAGACCACCGTTGGAGTCAACTTGCCGGAGGAGATATCAGAAACTTCGATCACCGTGAACGGGGACGTATCGCCGAAGATGGCGTAATGTCCATCCTGGGTGATGTCGACGCCGCTAGGGTAGGTATTGCCGCCGCGCGAGCCAGTGGAATTCTGCTCATCGTCATTCGACACCGGCACGCCCCCCGAGATGTTGAAACTTTCGATCGAACCGTCGCCATAGGTGACAACCAGCATGTTGCCGTGGACGGCCATTCCGTCAATCACGCCACCTTGCAGGCCGTCGACGGTGATGTCGCCGACAAACTTGATTTTGCAACCGGGTAAAACGCGAAAGGTTCCGATGGCATTTGAGTCAGTAAAGCTGGCATAGAGATATTGTGAATTCATCGCCAAGCCGATGCCGTTGGATCTGCCGCCATCGTGGGTTCGGCCTCTCGCGCTGCCACCGACAGTCAGGGTTTGCAGGACGACGCCCACGACATCACCGCTGGTGGCCTGAGAAGCATAGACACATTCGGCGTCCCCGCTATTGAGTACGTTCACGCGGTTCGCGGCAAAATAGCCGCCAGCGATGCCTATGCCGCCGGTTAGCACTTTCTTTTTCATGGTCAGCAGACCATCGGCGTTCACGGTGTAAAAAGTGACGCTGGTTGGATTTCTTGGCGGGACATCGTCATTGGTAACGAGATAGTGAGGCTTGCCCGCGTCAACCGCAAATCCACTCGCGGCATAAATTCCAAGCAGGATTACAGCCACTCGTGAGATCAATCGTCCACAGGCCCTACGCATAGTCTTCCTTACAAGAACCAAAGAGTTCGGGTCAAGCTAACCACGGATTACGCGACAGTTCAACAAGGAGGTTGTCTTGACGGAGAAAAACCGACCCAAGGTGAAAATATTTGCTGAATAGCTGAAAACTACGTCATCAGTCGAACTCGTTAAGCCGGCCGCGCTGCGACAGCGACAATCTATATCAAGAAAACAACTACTACCGCAGATCGTTTTTGTTTCTCAGTGTTTCGACAGAATTTTTCGTTGCCGACGGAAGGGACGAGTGTGCTAGGATTGCGGGCCTGCACTCCCTCTCCCGGCTTTGCAGAACTTATCAAACTAAGGGGAAATACCTTGTCGAAGAAACTACGTCTCGCAGTAGCCGCACTTCTGTTTGCGCTTCCTGGTGTTTCGGTAGCCCAGAAGTTGACCCAGCTCACTCATCCGGCGCCCAACGGAGCCTTCGTGGAATACCTGTTAACCGATGGTACGGTCATGGTTCAAGGCCAGAGCTGCTCGGACTGGTGGAGGCTCACGCCCGACATATCCGGAAGCTACCTCAAAGGGACCTGGAAGCAAGCTGCTAGCCTGCCTTCTGGATACGCTCCCTATGCCACCTCTGGAGCGGTACTGGCTGATGGCAGATTCCTGCTGGTTGGCGGCGAGTACA
Source organism: uncultured Acidobacteriota bacterium (assembly GCA_963762385.1). Lineage (GTDB taxonomy): Bacteria > Acidobacteriota > Terriglobia > Terriglobales > Acidobacteriaceae > JABDBE01. Next base: position 1,844,685 of record CAVXKN010000006.1, read on the forward strand.
GTGACTGCGGTGGCGAATTCACTCTTACCAATCAAAGCGCGATTTACGATCCCCAAACAAATAAGTGGACCATGGTAGCGCCCCCAAAGGGATGGTACGACATTGGAGATTCGCCGGCGGTGGTGCTGCCGAATGGGCAGTTTTTGTTGGGACGCAAAACTACCAAGCAGATGGCAGTATTGGACCCCTCCACACTTAAGTGGAGGGCCGTAGGTTCCACGGGCAAAAGCGATTTCAACGCGGAAGAGGGCTGGACCCTGATGCCAGATGGCACCGTTTTAACCTGGGACGTGAAGCACGATCCCAACTCAGAGATCTATACTCCTTCGAAGCAAGAATGGATGACCGCGGGCAGCACCGTGGCGAATTTGATGGGACCTCCCGAAGAAGGTTGCCTGCAGTACGGAAACCACGGCCAGTACACCTATTGTCCTCCTGGAGAAACCGGACCGGGCATTCTGCGTCCTGACGGCACAGTTTTTGCTACCGGCGCGCTCCACCTTGATGCCTCTACTGGGCACACCGCGGTGTACAATCCGGCAGCCGCGGGCGATAAATGGACTGCAGGCCCTGACTTTCCGAATGGCGATCAGGCTGGCGATTCGTTCGCTGCGCTGTTGACCAATGGCCACGTGCTGGTGCTGGGCGACTCCGGGCAAATGTATGAGTTCGACGGAACGAAACTCAAGCCCACGACCGTGGGCTTCGGCAGTTTGATCGTTCTGCCCACCGGACAGGTGCTGGTCGCGGGCTCTTACGCGTACAGTTCCACGGGGACGTATCAGAGTTCGTGGGCGCCGAAAATTACTTCGTATCCAGCGACGGTCACGCGCGGCTCCACATACAAGATCTCCGGACAGCAGTTCAACGGCTTATCGCAAGCGGCTTCGTTTGGGGACGAATTTTCAACCGCGACCAACTATCCCCTGGTGCGGATCACGAATCAATCCACCGGCCACGTTTTCTATGCCAAGACCCACGGCCATAGCACTATGGGGGTCGCGACCGGCAAGACCAAGGTTTCGACCAACTTTGATGTGCCGGAAGGGATGGAAACGGGAGCAAGTTCGCTGGTGGTAGTGGCGAATGGCATCCCCTCGAAGGCGGTGAGCGTCACTGTCGAGTAGGGCTGGGTCGGTCACCTCGGCGCCTGTTTACGTCTGTCTGCGAAGGTCCATGCGTTAGAAATAAATGCATGGACCTTTCGCATTTATAACGGATGCCGAAGATGGGTTGAGACAGCTCAGCCTTTGGGGCGACCGGTTTGCGCCAGCCCCGCTTTCTTTCTCAGCTTCGCATAAACATCTGGCATGTTTTTCCTCAGCCATTTGTAACACTCCCGGCGCAGCAGGGTGTGCTTCCGGTTGTGTTCCCGGCGACGCTCCAAAGTACGCTTCTGTTGGGCAGTGACTCGTTTTGTCATCCTCGAGCTCTCTCTTTCTTTAAGAAATCATACCCCGTTCACCGGATTTTGCGCACGCCGTCGGAGCAGATTGCGCTCCGCTGCGGCCATTCATAAACCTGGCCCACCCAGCGGGAAAACTAAAGCCGCACCATCATTTTGATTTGACTGCACCGCGAAGAAAGTCGGCCAGATTCTAGGTCATCTGGCCGGCAAATGTTTCAACTTATGTGGATCGCGTCCGGTTAACTGCGACCGGCGCCTTGGTGTAAGGCGCAGTGCTGCCTAGAGCGGAATCCCGATACCGAAGACCATCACCAGCCCGACAAATAGTTTGCTCTTTGTCGAGAGGGCAACGCTTTAGTTCTCTCCGTCCTGGCCATCGCTGTAGGCCGCAGTCGCTGTCGAACTGCCCCACACAAGGCTGGTACCCCAGACCACGCTAAAGCCCGAGTCAACAGTAGTGCCCCAGACCACGGAGTTTCCCCAAACCACTGAGTTTGCATTTAGTACTGAGTTCCCCCAGACCACAGACGTGCCCCAAACCACGGACGTTTCCCAGGTCACGGAACTGGTGTTGACGATGGTCACAGTGTTGTTCGCGGGATTGTAACTCGCGGTCGGAGATAGAGCCACGCCGTTGGCGACGTCTGTGTTCTCTAATGCTGCATCAACGTTGAGATATCCCGCACCGTAGGTGAAGATATCGTACTGGTTGGTGTAGAGGTTGTTAAACACGTCGTAGGAATTGCAATAGACGCCAAACCCCTTCCACGCCGTCTTCATGATGCGAGCCTTGACTGTATCCGGCGTCAGCGTGGGATCCTTTTGCAACATGAGCGCCACTGCGCCGCTCACCACGGGTGTCGCCATGCTCGTTCCGCTCAGCCGAAAATACTTGGTAGCGCAGGTCCCGGTACAAGTCCCAGTCGGAGCGATCTCGAGAGTCGGAAATTCGACGTCGAGCGTACTGTTCTTAACGATCAGTGAACCGATGCGGTTGCCCGGAGCAACGATATCCGGCTTCACGACGTGGTCGAGCAAGGTCGGACCCTTGGAGCTGTAGCTAGCGATCGCGTCGTCGTTTCGAGTAGAAGTTCCCATGGTCCTGGTAGCGCCCACCGTGATGACGGCGGGATCGTTGGCGGGAGAGCCGATGGTGGCGAAACCGTCGGTGCCCATGGAGTTGTCTCGCCCGTCATTTCCCGCAGCGACCACTACGACGATGCCGGCAGCCCAGGCTTGTTCGACCGCCTGGTCCAGAGGATCAACCGTGTAACTTTCAAACACGGGACGTCCAAGCGAAAGGTTGATGACGCGAATGTTGTATTGAGCCTGAAGCTGAATGGCTCGCTGAATGGCAGCGATTACCTGGCTGTCAGTGCCAGCGCCGTTTTGATCCAGTACGCGAAGGTTGATGATGTTGACGTTCGGCGCCATGCCCACGATCTGCTGAGCGTAGCCGCTGCCGGTGCCAGATGCGGCACCGTTTCCGCCCAGGATGCCGCTGACGTGAGTGCCGTGCCCATAGGCATCTACGGTGGAAGTGTTTCCTGCGACAAAGCTTTCGCTGTGAACCACGCGGCTCCCGGTAGCAGTGTGAAAGTCGACGTGATCGGCCACGCCGCTGTCAATCACTGCGATTCCGACTCCGGTACCATCGAGTCCATACTGTTGCTGGGCAACGTCTGCTTCCACAGCGGAAGCGAAACTCTCGTACGCATTCGTGTTCTTCAGACTGACGGTGCGGTCCGGCGAAACGTACACAACGTCAGGATCTTTCTCGATCTCGGCGAGCGCGGAGACGGGAAGGGTGAACGCGGCAGCTTTGATGCTGTGCAATTTAGTCTTTACCACGGCGCCGCGAGCCGACATCCGTTTGTAATGCGCAGCGGTGGGCGTGACGTTGAACTGCACGATTACGTCGATCCGATGGTTGGGATGGCTACGGTCGATGTCATTGGCAATCTTTCCAGCATAATGCGCCACGTCGAACGCCCGGTCGAGGGATTGTGACGCCGACGCTGCAAAGCTGACGGTTGCGAAGAGAGCCGGAATGGCCAGAGCCGAAAGCAATTTCCGGATTCCCGTCGATTTCCCGGTAGTTCGTGTGAATGGCTTCATTGATGGGTCGCTCCAATTTCCCCCGGTACTTGTCATTTCGTTAGCTGCCCCAAACCGCGGACGCCACGAACGAAAAAGCATGGTTGAAAACGCTTGAGGGGATAATTTGCAGCGCTTCGTAAATCAGAAACATAAGCAGGGCCAGCCACTCGATATTTTTCTTTGGCACTTGAAAGCTCCTCACAAGTTGAGTTTTCTCGCTGTGTGTTGGTGCAGGCCGACTACCAAAGGTGACCTATTTAAGTAGTTTATAAATCAATCGGTTAGATCGGTCTAAGGGTAGATGCGATGAGGACAGATTGTCCTCAGGCTTTAGCGGGGCATCACGTACGTGCATGAAAAATAAAGCTGATGGCTGGTTTGCCCGTGGAATGGGACAAGCTGTCCTCAGGCGATAACTTTGTCGCTCCGAGCAGATCAAGGCTGCAGCGTTTCAAAAGCCTTGCAAGCGCAAACCCGCGGACTTGTCTTCGGTCCACAATTTCGTGATCTCTTCGAGTGATCGGCCTTTGGTTTCGGGAACCAGCCAGCCAACCAGAACGATGGTCAGCAGCGCGCCCGCACTGAAAAGCCAGAAAGTACCATCCGATCCCAGATGCTTCTGCATGATGGGGAAAAGCTGGTTTCCCAGGTAGCCGACGAGCCAGAGAGCGGTCGTAGCGATGGACATGCCCCGGCCGCGGACTTTGGTGGGATAAATTTCCGAAATGATGACCCAACAGGCGACTCCGTTGCCGAAGGCGTGGCCAGCAACGAAGCTCATCACAAAAATCAGGACCGCCAAGCCGCTGCCGTGGATGTGATAGAACCAGCCGACCAACGCAAACGAAATGAATTGCAGCGTGGTACCAGCCAGGATCAGAGTCTTGCGCCCAGCCCGATCGACGAGCCAAAGTGCGAAAAGGGTGAATAAAAGATTGATCAGGCTGACGAGCACGGACTGGAAAAATGCGTCGCTGGTCGCGGTTCCAGCGGCACGAAAAATCTCGGGTAAAAACGAAAAGAGCGGCGTAATTCCACTGATCTGTTGCAACCCCGCCAGCATGATGCCAAGCAGCAGCGGACGACGAAAGGTGGTGAAGAGTTCCGAGATGTGGCCTTCTTCAATGGCCAACGAATTCTCGATCTCCGCAGCTTCGCGCTCCGCGATGTCAGCGCCGTTGATCTTCGTAAGCACAGCGATGGCCTGATCTCGCCGGCCCATTTTCATCAGCCAGCGCGGACTTTCGACCGCAGGCAAAATCATCAATCCGAACAGAATCGCCGGTACGACGCCCGCGAGGAACATCCAGCGCCAGCCGGTGGACGTGTTCCAGGCTTGATCGCCCATGCGTTGAATGAGCATGTTGACGAAGACAGCGGCGAGGATCCCGACCACAATGCCAAGCTGGTAAAGAGTCACGCAACGGCCGCGCACCTGGGTGGGAGCGATCTCGGCAATGTAGTTCGGAGAAATAACCGACGCTGCCCCAATGCCTACCCCACCGATCAACCGCCAAAGAACGAACTGATGGAGATCCGCGGCAAACATCATGCCAACCGAGGAAAGAGCGAAACACAGAGCACACAACGCCAGACCTTTTTTCTTGCCCAGATAGTCGGCGACGCTTCCAGCCACGACGCAGCCGGCGATGCATCCAATCAGCGCGCAACCGGCGGCCCAGCCCACGCCAGCCGCGTCCAGATGAAACAACTGGCTCAAGAATCCGATCGCGCCGCTAATCACAATGTTGTCGTAGCCAAACAGAAAACCACCAAGAGTAGCGACACTGGCTGCGATGACGAGAGGAGCACGAGAATGCGATGGACTGGGTGAAGAGTTCAGATTGCCTGCCTTTGGGGCGCCAGGTCTGACCCGCTTCCTTGGGAGGATTCAATGACCGCCTTTGCCGCCAGCATAAAGCCGAGGGTGTGGGCCATCCCTGCATGCCAGGGCGCGGAGCACGTCATTTGCGGAGTATGGTCGGGAATGAGCACGCCGTCGAAGTGATTGCGGTGAAGGATAGAGAGAATGCGAATCATGTCCACATCGCCTTCATCGATGAAAGTTTCCCGATAGTGCGGTACCTTGCCCACGACATTGCGGAGATGAATATAGGCGATCTTGCCTTGTTTGCTGTATTGATCCACCGCGTCGTAAATATTGCCTTCAGTCATCTCTGCGAGAGTCCCGACGCAGAGCTCAAGGGCGTTGTTGCGACTTGGCGCCAGATCAATCAACCTTTGATACATGTGAGGCTGGTAGACGAGACGCGGCTGCCGTCGCATAGTGGGCATGGGAGGATCGTCAGGATGCGCCGCCAGCTGAACGCCCGACTGCTCGGCCACGGGGATCACTTCTTCCAGAAATCTTTGCAGGCGTTGCCAGAGTTCTTCATGCGAAATCGAGGGCAACGCGCCTGCCGGTGCATTGCGGTCGTAGACCATGTTCCAGACCATCCCATGTGGAATAGGCACGTCTTCGGCGGGACCGTCCATGCCCAGAGTGATCGCATGACCGCGGCCCAGGGGCGCAGTCACGCGGCCGCACACGCCAGCCAGACTGAAGTTGTAGCCGAGTACCGGAATGCCGGCTTCGCCGAGGCGGCGAATGATGGTCTTCACTTTTTCGATCTGCTGCGGTCGTTGAGGGCCGTCGAGCAGAATATCGTGCCAATGCACGGGATCGAGATTCTCGATTGCGGCTAAGACGAGCCCGGCGTCTTCAATCTCTGCGCGAAGGATCTTGAGTTCTTTTGCTGTCCAAAGTTGATTGGGATCGCCGGCAACTCCCCAGGGTTCGTATTTCGAGCCAGTAGGCTGATTGTTGCGCGGGTTTGAAGGACCTTGATTGAAGTAATCGACCAGATGAACCACTACGTGCGTGCAGCCTGCCTGGCGTGCGAAGTCGTAATATTCGCGGGTCAGCATGTGACGGTAGAGGCCGAGGCCGATTTTCATAGCCGATTTCCGATGCCTCCGCCGTAATCGGGGCTGAGAATTTGTCCGTTGATCTCGCTGGCCAGCGGGGAGCAAAGAAAAACGAACGCGTCGGCAATCGACTCCGGGCTGTTTCGTCTGCCCAGCGAAACCCGCAACACAAATTCACGGTAGGCAGGATCTTCCTCGAAAACTTTCAGCGAGCTGCCGGCTGCGACGTTGCCCGGTGAAACTACGTTCACACGAATGCCGGTGAGTGCATATTCCAGGGCCAGGCTGCGCGCGAAGTTTTCCAGCGCCGCCTTGGCCGACGCGTATGCAGGGATTTGCGAGTGGGGCATGCGAGCTACGTAAGACGACGTGAAGATCAAGTGGCCGGCAATGTTGCGTTGCACCCAGCGCGCGAGGGCCGACCGCGCCAGATAAGTCTGCGCAAAATAGTTGAAGCGGAAGATGCGCTCGTAGTCAGCCTCCGAGGTGCTGGCGAAAGGATGCAATCCGCAGCCGCCCGCGTGGCCAATGACCGTATCCATCCCCGGGAACTTCTCGAAAGCTGCGTACACTACGCGATCAACCTGGCTGGATTCGGTAATGTCGGCGGCAAAATATAAGTACGACGACGGTGAAACCTGCCAATCGCCGAGTGTCTGCCGTGCCTCGTCTTCCGGCTTTATGTCGATGAGCACTAACATTGCGCCGCTTTCGATCAACCTTCGCACCATGTGCTCGGCAATTGCGCCCAAAGCTCCCGTGATCAGGATGGTCTTGCCGGAGAGATCGATGCTAATCACTGCGCGCTCCCCTCGAATCTCGAAAGCACTTCGTGACCCGACGCGGTGACCAGCACGTTGTCTTCTATTCGCGCGCCTCCGCCGCGTTCGGGGATATACACTCCGGGCTCAATCGTAATTACCATACCCGGCTCAAGCTTGGCGGATTCCCCGGGAAGTATCAAAAATCCCGGATCGTGATAGCGAAAGCCGACGTGGTGGCCGGTGTGATGAGTGAAGAACGATGAGACCCCCTGGGCCGCGATCATGTCTCTCGCCAGCGCGTCGATGTCGCCAGCGGAGGCACCGGGACGTATGCCATCGACCGCGGCTTGCTGCGCGTCTTTGGCGATAGCGAGTATCTGTTCGACTTCAGGCTTCGGGGAACCTACTGGGGCGGTGCGCGTAAGGTCGCTCCAATAACCGTTGACGCACGTTGCCAGTTCGATCAGGACCAAATCGCCATTCTCCAAGCGGCGCGCGGTCGAGCGATTAAATCGTCCGGCGCACGCGCTATTAGGGCCCGACTGAACCATGGCCCACCCCCGAGAATGGAATATGCCGTCGTGGCCGATTTGGCGATAAATAGCCGACTCCACCACTGCAGCCACTTCCGCCTCAGAGATTCCCGGCCGCAAATTCTCAAAGAAAGCTTCCAGGCCAACATTCGCAACCCGGTTTGCTAGCCGGATCGCGTCAACCTCTTCTGGAGTCTTTCTTAAATAGAGATCTGCAAACGCCGCCTGGTGCTTAGAGTTTGACTTCGCGGTGAGCGCGGTTAGCTGCGCTGAAAAACCTTCAGGGATGGGAATCTGTTCAGCCGCTTGAATTGGCAACGAAGTCCTGGCAGCACTGAAATTCATTCCGACCTTTTCGCCGTTGACCTTCGCTGTGAATAGTTCCTGACCTACCGCAGACACGAGAACAGAATATGGATCGCTGCATTTTAGATCGCCCCAAGGATATTCTTGAACCCGCAGCCCGGCGGGAATATGGTCTGTTGGTTCGATCTGCGGAACGAAAAGCACAGGATCCGCATCTGCGAAGTAAATCAGCAATGAAGCACCCCAGAACGGAAAATACCCGGACAGCATGAGCAGTTCGTCGGGCCTCCATGCAATCCAAGCCTGCAAATCATGTCGCAGCAGAAAGCTTCGTATCTGTTCCGCACGCGACCGCGGGCCTGCACTCTGATGGTTTGCGCTCAAAATCAGTATCCCCAATTCCCTACATAATTCCGTACTTCTCGAACGCTTTGACCGCGCTGCTTCCTTCTTCGATCGCTTTTCTTACCAGCTTCTCACCGCGAGCCTTTTCGAGAGCACGCGTGAAAACTTCGGACTCGGCCTCGGCCGGAACTACCAAGACGCCATCAATGTCGCCGAAAATAATGTCTCCTGGACGGATGCGGACGGATCCGATCTCAATCGGAATGCGGAAGTCGACCACTTTATAGCGCGGAGCTGCGTCTTGCCCATAGGAACCGAAACCAAATGTTGGAAAGCCCATATTCAAAATGGCTTTTGTATCGCGGACGTAGCCATTCAACACTGCGCCACGGCTGCCCAGCTTCCGGGCTCGCGTGCTCATGAGTTCTCCCCAGAGCGCGTTTCGGGGCGAGGAGCCGGTGTTGACGTAGATTTCGTTAGCGCGGAGGTCGTCGAGCGCTTCCAGCATCAGGCCAAACGATTTCTCCATCAACTTATTTGCGCTGCCGGCAATTTTTTCGGCAAACACATCGACCGAGAGAACCGGCATGGCACGGCCGATCACTACCATATCCTGCCGTAGCGGCTGAATCTGTGGCGGGAGAAATTGGTGCTGAAGGTCTAACTTGTCCATCACATCACCAGCCACGCAGGTGAAAAGCTCACGCAGCACGGTGGCGAAGAGTTCATCGTCGGACTTCCAAGACCTCGTCGTGCTCATTGGCCACGCGCCTCTTTGATTTTTTCCACGAACTGGCGAGCCAGGTGGGTAATCAACGCGAAGTCGCCGGTCTTTGCTCCTGCCGTGAGATTACCTCCCACTCCGACGGCAACCGAACCTGCGTTAATCCATTCAGCGACGTTATCGAGGTTGACGCCACCGGTTGGCATCAACGATGCCTGGGGGAGCGGACCCTTCACCGCTTTGACAAACGCCGGACCGAGAATTTCCCCCGGAAAGACTTTCACAATGTCCGCTCCGCACTCCATGGCTGCGACGACTTCGCCAATCGTTCCCGCGCCCGGAATATAAGGCACCTGATAGCGATTGCAGAGACGCGCAGTCTCAGGGTTGAGCGCGGGACTAACCACAAATTGCGCTCCCGCGAGAATGGCGATGCGCGCCGTTTCCGGATCGAGAACGGTGCCAGCTCCCAGCAAAATCTGGCCCAAGCTTCTCTTTGCCAGATGCTCGATCGCTCCGCTGGCGCCCGGCACGGTGAACGTGATCTCGATCGCAGCAACTCCCCCCAGAGCGCAAGCTTCGGCGATGCGCGCGGCTTGGTCAGGATTTTCCGCCCGGATCACGGCTACTAAGCCAGAGGCGACAAACTTTCCCAACACTTCTATTTTTGCGATTGACATAAAGTTTCGGTAAGCATGCACCGAGATGATCGTTCCCGGATTAAGAACGAATCTATTCTGAGCGGCAAAACGGCATAGTATACGCGTTGGTGCTGCGGGTTGGGCAAGCGCTCATTCAAAAAATGGTTCCCCCTTTCGCGCATAGCGCCGGGCGATCTCCTCATTTAGTGTGACTCCGAGGCCGGGTTTCTCGAGGACGGAGATAAATCCATTCTGAATAATTGGCTTCGACAAGCCTTCGACTAAATCATTCCAGAAAGGAACCTCGGAGGCATGAAACTCCAGCGCGAGAAAATTGGGAATCGCGGCACAGAAATGCGCGGAAGCCAACGTACCGACCGGACTGCTGATGTTGTGTGGAGCGACGGGCATGGTGTGCACGTCGGCAAATTGGGCGATGCTTTGAGCGACGGACAAGCCTCCGACTTTCTGAAGATCCGGAGTGACCACGCTCAGCGCATGTTGCGCAATGATTTCCTGAAAGCCTTCGAAGCGGTAAAGATTCTCTCCGGTGGCAATGGGCACGCGTACCTTCGAACTCACTTCCTTTAGCGCCGCAGCATTGTTGGGGGGAACCGGATCTTCGAGCCACAACAGACGGAACGGTTCGAGTTCACGCGCCACTTTCACAACGTCGCTGGCGTTATAGCGCCAATGGCAATCGACCGCAATGTCCGTATCTTTGCCAACCGCGTCGTGAACCGCGCCCATCAAACTCACCATGTGATCGATGGCGTGATTGCTGAGTGCTCGATTGTGCGGATCGGAGCCTTGGGTGCCAGGAACATCGAGATCGAACTTCAGAGCGGTGAATCCTTCTGCTCTTTTCTTGAGAGCCTGACGGCGATAGCCGTCAGGTGAAGCAGGAGAATCCTCGCCGCCCTCGCCGAAATAATCTTTTGGCGTGTATGCCGCGTCTTTAGACTCCCACGGCGCGGGACGGGAACGCAACACTTCATCTAAACTCTCGAGAGCTTCGCCTCCGTGGCAATCGGCATAGATGCGAACTCCGTCACGAAATTTTCCTCCCAGCAGACGATAAATGGGTGCGCCGAGCGATTGACCGAGCACATCCCAGAGCGCAGCTTCAATGCCGCTGATCGCGTTATAAACGATGCCTGCCACCGAACCCGCGCCAGAAGTCGCCAGCTGCAACTTGCGGAACAAACGATGAATGTCGCGCGGGTCTTCGCCCAGCAATAGAGGTTCAAGCGAGCGCAGAATCGATGTCAGGCCGGGAGCGAAGAAGCACTCGCCCAGCCCTCGTACTCCTTCGTCCGTCTCAATGCGGACGAAGGTCCAATCGAAATTGCCCTCTACCACCGCGGTCTTTAATCTTAGAATCTTCACGCCACTCCCGATTTTCTTCCGCGCGATTATACGCTGTGGTGATTCCTCCGCGCTCGGCGACAACCGCGCGAAACCGCCCGTCCAGTGCAGCGGAAGTTAAACAACCCGCAATTGAACCAGCTAGAATGCTGTCATGGACCCGATCATTTTGAAAGCGCCCGAAAGCTGCAAGTGGGATTGCGTCAGCCTTGGAGAGGTCATGCTGCGGCTCGATCCCGGCGAGGAACGTATCCACACGGCTCGAAACTTTCGTGTTTGGGAGGGAGGCGGAGAATATAACGTTGCCCGCGGGCTCAGACGATGCTTTGGCATGCGCACCGCAGTTATTACCGCATTTGCAAAGAACCCGATTGGCATGTTGCTCGAAGATCTGATTCTGCAAGGAGGAGTCGACACATCGCTCATTCGCTGGGTGCCGTACGACGGCATTGGCAGGACGGTACGCAACGGCCTGAATTTTACCGAGCGCGGTTTCGGTGTGCGCGCGGCAGTCGGCTGCTCTGACCGGGGCAACACGGCGATTGCGAACAGCGTGCCGGGTGATTTTGATTGGCAGCATATTTTCGCCGCGAGTGGTTCGCGCTGGCTGCATAGCGGCGGCATTTTCGCCGCGCTCTCTTCCTCGTCGGCATCTGTCGCAAGGACCGCTAATCAGGCGGCACGATCCTCGGGCGCTGTGGTTTCCTACGACCTTAACTATCGGGAATCGCTTTGGAAAGGCATTGGCGGCAAGGCCAAGGCTCAGGATGTGAATCGTGAACTGGTCTCGACCGTGGACGTTCTCTTCGGCAACGAAGAGGACTTTTCGGCGACGCTCGGGGTCGCGATGGAAGGCGTCGGGGACGACTTCAGCCAACTTCCGGTTTCAAGTTATGAATCGATGCTACATCGCGTCGCCGAGCTTTATCCGAACCTGAAGCTCGTTGCAACCACGTTGCGCACTGCGCACACGGCGACCAACAATGACTGGGGCGCGATCGCGTTATATGAGGGAAAATCCATTCACGTTCCTCAGCTGCCGCTGGAAATCCTGGATCGCGTCGGTGGCGGAGACTCTTTCGCTTCGGGCGTGATCTATGGTTTTCTTGCGGGCAGAGACGCACAATGGTCGATTCAATGCGGGGTGGCCCATGGCGCGCTGGCGATGACCACGCCCGGAGACACAAGCATGGCCACGTTCTCTGAAGTCGAGGCCGTAATGCGAGGCGGATCGGCGCGCATCGCGCGATGATGCGGCCGTAACCGTGAAAAGAATGCTATCGAAACGCCACGAACTTCAAACGTACAGGGGATGGCACGTGGAGCACATCTCCAGTCGGTTTGAGATGGCCGGTCTTTTGATCAATGCGAAAAATAACGATGTTATCGGAATCCTGGTTCGCAGCGAGCAGCCATGATCCGGTAGGATCGATCGCGAAGTTGCGCGGCGTCTTTCCGCCTGTGGGATCGCTCTCAACGTGCGTCAACAGGCCCGTGTGGGAATCGATTGCGAAGACGGCGATGCTGTCAGCTCCACGGTTCGAAGCAAACAGAAATTTGCCCGAAGGATGGATTTCGATTTCCGCCGCTGTGTTCTCGCCGCTAAATCCTTTCGGAAGCGCGGAGATGGTTTGCAATTCATGCAGCCCGCCGGTGCTGGCGTCATACGAGTAGGCCGCAACCGAAGATTGCATCTCATTGATCACATAGAGAAAACGATCGTCGTGGCCGAACACCAAATGCCGCGGTCCCGCCCCTGGGCTAGCTTTCACGATTTGCGGTTTGGCTCCGAGGATTCCTTTCGTGGCATCGAAGGAATAAACCAGCAACTGATCAAGTCCGAGGTCGGCGACGACCGCAAAGCGGTTGTCCGGCGACAGCGCGGTGGCGTGGGCGTGAGGTCCCTTCTGCCGCTCGGGATTTACGCTGGAGCCTTGGTGCTGCACGAACGAGGTTACCTCGCCCAGGCGGCCGTCCTTCAACACCGGGAACGCAGCCACGCTGCCTGAAGTGTAATTGGAAACCAAGGCGTACTTGCCCGTATGGTCAAGGGCGATGTGAGCTGGGTCCGCACCTAGCGAAGAGACCTGGTTCAACAAAGAAAGCTTCCCGGTTTCGGGCTGGATGGCGAATGCGCTCACTGCGCCTGTGGGCTTGCCGTTATAGCTGTCGGTTTCATTGACAGCATACAAAAATCGTCCGCTCGAATCGACCGCGAGAAAAGATGGTTGGGCGGTTTCTGCGGCCAGACCCAGCGACGTCATCTTGCCCGTCGCAGAATCAAAGCCATAAGCGTAGATACCTTTGCTGCCGTGGTCGGTGTAGGTGCCGACGTAGACCAGATATTTCTCCTGCGCAGGTCCCGCCGCAAGAGCGAACGTAATTGACGCAAGCGCGACCAAAAGAAGGATGGCTAAGCGGAAAACCTGGCGAGGCAACGGCATTCGTGATGTCATAGGATTCTTCCCGACCATTTATCAATGCAATCTCTAAGTCTCCCCTTGTGAACCTTCGCGCCTTTTGTGGTTCTAGCATTTTTACTTCGTCAACCACAAAGGGCACGAAGGTTCACGAAGGAAACCAACAGAGCGTCTGAGGCTACTGCTTTTCCTCCGGCTCCGGAATCGGTTCGATGCGTCCCAGCAAGAAAATGTAGCCGACAATCCCCAGCAACAGAATTACGGTTGCAGTCACAAAAGCAGCGGCGAAGGAGCGCGTTCCAGAAACAATGTACCCGGTTACTATCGGCGCAGAAATCGCTGCGATCTGGCCACAAAAGTTCACTGCGCCTCCGAGTGTGCCGACGCTTTCCCGCGGCGCAATGAGAGATGGAACTGTCCACGCGACCGGCGCAGCCGCCGCCAGCCCTCCCAGCGCCAGAGTGATCCAGACCAGCGCGGCCGAGGAACTGTGAGCGCTGGCCGCGCCGAAGATGGCGAGACCGAAACTCATCCCCAGCACCATCACGGATTGGCGAACCCGGTTCGCATCCCAACCGTGCTGTATCAGAGCGTCCACCAACCAACCGCCCACCAGGAGATCGGTGAAAGTGGCAAACAGCCAGGGCACGCTGGTGTAGAAAACCGAGTGGAACAAATCCATGTGAAGAGAAACAGAAAGATAGCTGGGCAGCCAGGTCAGCAGGAGAAAGAAAGTGTAGTTGTAAGCGCCCCATCCCAGCGCGAGTCCATAGACCTTTCGCTGCCTCAAGAGATAGCCGAGTGAAGCGCCCTGTGCGGCCTTTGCCCGGTCTTCCGGTTGAGCTCCACCCCGAAGAATGAATTCGCGCTCACTGGCTGACAGCCCTTTGTCTTCGCTGGGATTACGATAGATCACGTAGAACAGCAGGAAATAAATAAAGCTCAAGAGTCCGGTTGCCGCAAAACTCCAGCGCCACCCGAAATATAAGAGCAACAGGCCGATCAACGGAACTCCAATTGCGCTGGAGAATTTCGCTGCCGCGTCGCTGATGGCGGTTGCCAGGCCTCGTTCTTCTCGCGTAAACCAGTAACCCAGGGCTTTGGCATTCGCCGGAAATGTTGGCGATTCACTCACGCCCAGAAGTAAGCGCGCTCCGAAGAACCAACTGAGACCCGGGGCAACCGCCGCTGCGAAAGATGAAACACTCCACAGGAGCGCGCTGGTTCGCCCTACGCGGCGCACTCCTAGCCGGTCGAGGAGCAACCCGGCGGGCATCTGCATCAAGGCATATGTCCAACTGAAGGCGCTCGACAAATAGCCGAACGCGACCAACGATAAACCAAACGAGTCGTGAAGCGCGTCGCGCGAGACCGACAAGTTGATGCGGTCGAAGAAGTTGACCAGAACTCCGAAGGCAAGCAGGAACGCGATTCGCCATCGCCTGCGCGGCAAGCTTGAGTTGTCAGAAACCGTTTGCGGCAAAGCGCTCCGGAAGATCATTCGCTAGATCTCACTACTTCGCTCGGGATAACAAGTTGCGTTATGTTCGCGTTATCCGAAAGGAACAGTGATCAGAAAACAATCATTGCACGCCGATGCCAGCGAGCAATCCACCATCGACGAGGTAATCTCCTCCGGTGCAGAATCCTGCCTTGTCCGATGCCAGAAACGCTGCCAGTTCAGCGACCTCTTCGGTGGTGCCGATGCGCCGCAGCGGATGAGCCGCACCAAAACGCGCGAACGCGTCTTCCGCCGACAGATCGGGCGCGAAATGCGCCGCAGAGCGCTCCAGCATGGGGGTGCGAATCGATCCAGGGCTAATCGAATTGACGCGAATGTTGTCGGCGGCGTGGTCGAGCGCCAGAGCCCGCGTCAAACTGTGAATCGCACCCTTCGATGTGGCATACACCGCAACGCCGCGCTGGCACGCGTATCCCTGAACCGACGCCAGATTGAGGATGGATCCTCCCCCGCGCTTTTTCATCTCCGGGATACCCAGGTGCGCCAAGAGATAAATGCTGCCAACATTCACCATCATGCAACGATTCCAAGTCGCGAGGTCGGTTTCAACGACGGTGCCGAAGGGATGAATTGCGGCAGCGTTGACGATTATGTCCAGACCGCCAAAGCGCCGTACCGTCTGCGTAATCACCGCGCGCATTCTGTCGAGGTTGCTCACATCGCAATGTTCGACCAGCAGCGTTAAGCCAAGCTCCTCCGCTTCGCGAGTCAGCTCTTCATTTGCTGCCGCATCAATGCCGCACGCAATTACTTCCGCGCCTCCCGCCGCAAAGCGCTTCGCAATCGCGCGACCGATTCCTGTGGTACCGGTGACAATCGCAACCCGTCCTGCAAACTCTTTCATGGGAATTGGATCCTCAGTTCGCACTTTCGCGATTCGCTCTAGTCGGACGACTCAGGACAAGCATACTTCAAGCCCTGCATGACGCCGCGCAGTTCGGCGAGCCCTTTTAATCTGCCCACCAATGAGTAACCGGGATTTACTTTCTTGCCGATGTCATCGGCCAACAGGTGCCCGTGGTCGGGGCGCATGGGAATTTCATGATCGATCCGACCCGCGCGATGTCGCTGCGCTTCTTCTTTCATCATAGCGCGGACTACGCCCACCATATCTGAACTGCCCGCCAGGTGTTCGGCCTCATGAAAAGACCCGTCCGGCTCTCGCGTGACCTGCCGCAAATGCACAAAGTGAATGCGAGCACCGAATTCACGCGCCATCGCCAGCAGGTCGTTGTCGGCTCTGGCGCCGAACGATCCGACACAGAACGTGAGCCCATTGGCGAGCGCATCGGAGGCTGCGAAAATCGCTCTCACATCTTCGGCTGTCGAAACGACCCGCGGGAGACTGAACAACGACCATGGCGGATCATCAGGGTGTATAGCGAGCCGAACGCCGACCTCGACGGCGACCGGAACAACTTCCTGCAGGAAAGCGACAAGGTTGTTTCGCAATTCGGCCGCAGTCACACTCTGATACTCGGCGATCAAGCCGCGAATCGTCTCGCGATTGTACGATGCTTCAGCGCCCGGCAGCCCAGCGATGATCGTTTGTTCCAGCTCATTCTTGCGTGCTTCCGACATCGAATCGAAGCGAGCGCGGGCCGCTCGGATCCGGTCTTCGGAATAATCGGCCTCAGCGCCTTTGCGCTCGAGGATGAAGACATCATAGGCGGCAAAATCCACAGCATCGAAACGCAGAGCGTAGCCCGTCGTCGGAAGACGCCACTTCAAGTCCGTCCGCGTCCAGTCAACGACTGGCATAAAGTTGTAGCAGACGACTTTCACTCCAGCCTTTGCGACCGCAGCTAGTGTATCCTTCCACGCGCCGATGAAATGCGTGTGAGATCCGGAGCGCAGCTTGATTGAATTGTGGATTGGTATGCTCTCGACCACGGACCAGACGAAGCCCGCAGCCAAAATCTCATCTCTTCGCTTGCACACTTCGTCCAACGGCCACGCCTCGCCGCGATAGAGATGGTGTAATGCGGAGATGATCCCGCTGGCCCCCGCTTGCTTGATGTGATCGAGAGGAACCGGATCACCCGGCCCAAACCATCGCCAAGTCTCCTTCATGCCTCGAAGTCGGCCCTTGTAGAATTCATCATGGTGGAAACCCAATGGGAATTGGGACGCTCTCCGTGGACAGAGCAGAACAAGACTATGCGTCGGTGAGCGAAAACGCTAATTTTGTCCCGACTTCGAAGTGTCAAGGCGAACCACCTCGCCGGTATCGAGTTGGTATTCCGCTTCGACCACCTTGAGCTTGCCGGCCTTTACCGCATCGCGTACGATCTCGCTATTCGCCTGCACATCCTTAGCGCTCTGATGCACATTGTCCTTGATCGCCGCCTCGATTAAGTCGTCAGGCTTCGCGTAGGTCTTCGCCTGCGTAACCGCAGGACTGATCTTAGTCACGATCGCATCCAGGTTCGGACTCGGCATCTTTTCGCCGGAGCACGCCGCAGTCACCGCCCCGCACTTCGTATGCCCAAGCACGACCAGCAAAGGGCTGTGGATGTGGTCGACTGCATATTCGATGCTGCCCAAAGCCACGGGGTCGGCTACGTTTCCGGCCGTGCGCACGACAAAGAGGTCGCCCAGGCTCTGGTCGAAGATTACTTCGGGAGAGACGCGGCTGTCGGAGCAAGAAAGAATGATCACATTGGGCGACTGCCCGGAAGCAAGCTTGCGGCGGAGTGGAACCAGTTCGTAGGATCGTGGTTTGCCGGCCGCGAACCGCTTGTTGCCAGCCATCAGATCGGCCCAGACCGCGTCTGCGGAGGGTATGGGATGACTCGCCGCAGGGTGTGCGGAATGTTGGGTGGACGCTGGAGCCGCTTGTTGCGCGAAACCTGAACCGGCGAACGAGAGCAGAATACTGAGATATAACAGCTTGCGTATCACGTCGATTCCTCCGGAATGTCGAAAACGCTATCATCCCCGGCTTGCCTCGTCAACCATCCCGTCAGAATCGTCTGAGCGCACGAGTCTCAGAGGTTGCGGAAAAACTCCTCTGCAGTCTTGGAAGAGCGCGGCGCTGCGGCTCAGACGAACCCGGCTCTCCAGGCTGATGGCCCGCCCATCACAACAAAACGTCACCCGGTTTAAGATAGAAGCCGTAGGAGAATCCTGACTTTCTCTCGCGTCCCTTGGGGATTCTGCGAGCACGAGGTAACACGGAATGTGCAGGAATATCAAAACTCTTTTCAACTTCGACCCGCCCGTCACTCCCGAAGAGATTCGAGCCGCGTCGCTTCAGTTCGTGCGCAAGATCAGCGGTTTTAACAAACCGTCGAACGCCAACGAGGCGGCGTTCCTGAATGCAGTCGATGAAGTAGCGGACGTCGCGACCCGCCTTCTCGATTCGCTCAAAACCACTGCCCCGGCGAGGAACCGCGAAGAAGAAGCCGCAAAAGCGAAGGCTCGCGCCGCCGAACGATTCGGCACTTGAGTCTAGCGAACTACAATCTTCTAACGCTGTGGATTTCGACGCGCGGCCTCAGTGTTTACGCGGCCAAAGAATAGCCGGGATTGCGGAGGGTTTTCTAACCACCCGACCGGGTTGGCAAACACTTGGGGGTCTATCGAGATCAATTCGAAATAATGGATGGACGCCATCACGGGCGCGCCCGTTGCGCTGTTGCGAGCCCGCCAGGCCACCAGTTCCAATCGCCTGCAATACGAAGGAGCGCGGGACCGATCACAATACGAACCAGCGTGGCGTCAATCAACACCGCGACCGCCAACGTAAATCCGATCATCTTGACCACCAGGAAACTTCCGAAGGTGAATGCCGCAAATACCACGATCATGATCGCAGCGGCGCTCGTAATCAGACCTGCGGTTCTAGCCAGACCCTCCGGGATCGCATCCAATTCACTTAGACCACTTCTTCTGGCTTCGAGAACGCGCGCAACCAGAAATACCTCGTAGTCCATGCTTAATCCGAAGACGATTGCAAAGGCGACGATCGGAACCAGAGGAAAGACGCTACCCGTACCTCCAGGAACTCCCAGGAATCTGCTTCCGTGCCCGTTTTGAAAAACCAAAACCAATGCTCCGAAGGACGCGGCAACCGAGAACAGGTTGAGTACGATAGCTTTCAGCGCGGCGAAGATCGATCGGAACCCGCAGAGTAGCGCAAGCAGCGTCCCCCCGACGACCAGCCCCGTTACCGACGGAAGGCGGTCTTTAATAATCGTTTCATAATCGGCGTTGAGTGCCGGGATGCCCCCTACGAGAAGCGTTGCGCCAGGTACTCCGGTGAGAGCTAGCGCGCCGGTCTTGCGAAGCTCCCGGACCCATTTGACCTGACCGCGCAGGGAGACCGAACTCGCGGGTAACACCTCAATCAGCGCCGCTCGTCCGTCACTACTCAGAAATGTTCGATGGGTCTCCCGCGAGATGTTAAGGAGGGAAGACCGGTTGCCCTCCGCAATCGTAGTGATAGAAATCACCCGGTCGGAACGAGGATCGCTGGCGAGGCGCTTGGTGACACGATCCAGCACATTCCACCCAGCGTCGGTTTGCGCGATGGAGTCGGTTGGAAGCTCGACAATGATGCGCAACGCTTCAACCACGCCTTCACGATCCATTCGTCTCAGGGTGTGGAGGGCACGGACAGATTCCGCCGCCGGCGGAAGCCAATCCCCTCGCGGAAGACTGGTATCCAATCGTCTGACCTGCCAGGCGAGCAGAAGCAAAGGAGTGCCTGCCACAACGAGGGCAAGCCAGGGATGCGCGACAATCACTTTCCCCCATTGCCGCCAGCGAATGCCGGTGCGCTCGGCCCGATGCTCATCCAACTTTGGAGTAAAGGGCAATCTGCCAAGATTAATCCGCGGACCGAGCAACGCCAGCACTGTCGGAACCAGGGTATTTGTAAGCAACACACTCATTCCCGCCACCAGGAATCCCGCGATACCGATGGAACGGATTTCGCTGATCGGAACCGTCAAAAGGGCTAGAAATCCGATGGCTACCGTTGAAGCTGAAACCAAAAGCGTGCGACCTGCCTGATGTGCAGCGATGACCGAGGCTGCAGGTCCGTCGTTCCCGGCGGAAATCGCTTCCCGGAAGCGGCTGACCATGAGTAGCGCGTAGTCGATGCCCAGGCCCAAGCCAAGCATGGTGGCCAAGTTCTGAACCAGAACGGACAAGTGCCAGCGCTGCGCCAGGAATCCCGTAATCGCCATCGTGGTCGCGATGGCAAGCTGGCCAACCGCCAATGGAATCAGAGCGGCAATCAGGCTTCCAAAAGCCACCAGCAGAAGTACGAGGGTCCCGGGGATCACCAGACTTTCCCCGCGTTCTACGTCGTCGGAGCTAGCTTTCCGAATGTCGAAGTTCAGTGGAATCTCGCCGGTGAGTTCGAGCTTCACCGCCGGATAACGGCCCCGCAGTTGATTTTCAAGCGAGCTTGCCAGCTCGTGAAGCTTCGGAACGAGCAACTCCAGGGGACCGTCGGTCGACGTGAGTCCCACAATAACAAATGTTCCCCCTCCCCGGCCCAGGAAGATGGGATCGCGAAGGTCGAGATAGGACACCACTCCCGAAACGCCGGGTTGCTCTCGCAGTGCTGTCACGATGGGTTCTAATGCTTGCGCCCCTTCCTCCGAATCCGCAGGTGGGAGTCCCTGAATCACCAGGACCACTTGGTCCACGAACGGCGACCGAAAACGATCAGCCAACTCCTGCCGGACAGTTTCAGCTTGGCTCCCTTCGACACGGGTCGCGGTCTCCAAGTGGCGCTCGGCATGAAAAGAAAATGGAAGAAGTGCAATGGTTGCTGCGAGGACGATCCCTGACACCCATAAGCGGAGCACATCCATAGCACTCATCATGGCATAAGATCGTCACCGCTAAAGCTCTCTTGCGGAGAGCGTACCATTCACAATAACCGGCTAGGTGAATCTGCTAAACTTTCGACATCGGCGTGGGAGGATCAATTCGAATCTTATTGTTGATTGGGCTGCTTGCCGCCGTCCAACCTGGGGTGACAGACCCTCGGGTTGGCGTTTGGACGCTTGTCTCTGCGCAGTCTAGCCTGGAACCTCCGAACCGGCTCTCCATTACACATCTGCACGGCGGGGTGCACGTAGTTATGTCCGGCGAAAAACATTTCGATTTCACTGCGAATCGGAACGGACACGATTCGCCCGCACCCGGCAATCTCGGCTTCGATCAAATTGATCTGCATAGGATCGATAAGAGGCAGGCTGAGGTCACGCAGAAAAAGGACGGGGCGGTTGTGGCGACGGTTCGCGAACAAGTTTCGAAGGATGGCAAGGAGCTAACGGCCACGACTAGGACCGCGGGCCATCCCGATCGGATCACGGTGTGGACGCGAGCCGGAGGTGCGAAGCTCGCCACTGACCCATTTGTAGGCGAGTGGACGCAGGATCTGGGCAAGACCCGTTTGCGGCAAGGTTTGGTGCTCAAAATCGAGGCGGACGGAAGCGGTGGGGTCCGTTTTCTGGGCGACTTCAGCTATACCGCCCGTTTTGACGGAAAGCAATACGATCTAAAGAACTCGCGCAACGATACCGTGACCCTCGAACTTGTCGATCCTCACACGGTGGATGCGATTTACCGGCGGGATGAGCAAGTCACTCAAACGGATAGGTGGCAGGTTTCCGC
The DNA here is from genome assembly GCA_963762385.1 of uncultured Acidobacteriota bacterium. Lineage (GTDB taxonomy): Bacteria > Acidobacteriota > Terriglobia > Terriglobales > Acidobacteriaceae > JABDBE01. Next base: position 1,866,383 of record CAVXKN010000006.1, read on the forward strand.
CGATGGCCAGCAGATGACGCTATCGACCACAGGCACGTTGGAATCGGGCCAACGGCTAACGGAGAAACTCGTGTTTAAGAAGTGATGTCGCATAATGCGTCCGCGCACCGGTTCCTGGGTCGATGAGTGTAATTGAGATTTATCGCCATTCGAGACGATTGCCTACTGGTCGGGCGGCTCGGATAACGTCCTGTTTGCCGACCAACAATCCAGAATCGCCGTGTACGCTCAGAACTCCAGACGCGCCTCGAAGGCGATCATGCGTGGACTGCTATCGCCACCCAGTCCGACGCCTAGCAAGCCGGTCGGCGGAGAGGTGGTGTACGTGAGTGCTCCAAATCCACTCTGCGTGGAAGGATTTCCTGGAATGCCGGCCTGAACCATGTTTGGAAGCGCAAAATTGGGGTGGTTGAAAACATTAAAAAACTGCCCCTCAAACCGCAGCTTCACGCGCTCGCTCAAGGGAAACCATTTTGTCAGGTAGAAGTCACTCCAGAGAAAATCAGGACCACGCAAGGCATTACGGCCGAGGTTTCCGAATTGGCAAGCCTGGGCGCTGTCGCCGCCATAGCACTGCCCCGTACTCGGATCGACCGCTGATACAAATGCGTTCGGATTAAGCCACTGAATCGTTCCCGCCTGCGTCACGCCCGGAATCGGATGGTGCTCATACAGCGCAACGCCGGGAACGACACTGGCAAACTGCGGCCCGCTGCCCTGCACGATGCCGTTACCGTTTGCTGAATAAGGCGTGCTCAGCACCGAGAACGGAACTCCGCTGTGCCAAAATGCTGTCCCAGAAATCTGCCAGCCGTTGAGCGCATAGCCCAGCGAATGACTGTGCACTTTGAGCGGCAGCTGATAAACATACTGCGCGTTGAGATTGTGCCGGATGTCATAGTCGCAAGGACCATAGTCGCGGGCCAGGTCTCCCGGCAGAGGCGAGAGAATCCCTCCCGCGGAAAAGGAAAGGAACCCTCCGTTCGAGACCGTATCCATGCAACGGCTCCAGGTGTAGTTCACCTGCCCTTGAAGGCCATGGCCGAGCCGCTTCATCGCGGTTAGCTGAAGCCCGTTGTAGTGACTGTTCGCGCCGGTAGTAAACTGCGTCACCGCGCCGAATCGTGGATCGGTTGATTGCAGGTAGGGAAACGGCGCAAAACAGCCTTGACACACGGTTTGGTAGCCGTTGACTTGGGTTGAGTATGGTTGATTCACGGCCCGCGTGCCTACGTACTGCGCTTGGACACTAGCCGCCGTTCCAAATTGATGTTCCATTCCCAGGCTCCACTCCATGAAATAGGGCGCGTGGAGTTTGCCGTCCGGGACGGCCGTGATCGCGACCGGTGGAAGACAGCTTGCGGGAACTGACTGTGGAGATGCGCACGAAAGCTGTCCCTGGGGAAATCCCGAAGTAAAAATCTGATTTGCCGCCATGGTTGCATCGACTGCGCTGTTGGGCACCCCCGGCGCGATGGCCGTGCCGCCCACGCTGCCCAGCACCCCTCCCTGAAACATCTTGTCGTAGGGAGGGTTCGTGCCGATCAGGTCGGCCACCGTGCCCGGCAGGATATCGCTGAAAATCCCAAAGCCTGTTCGGAGCACGGATTTTGGCTCGAACTGCCACGCAATCGCCGTTCTTGGTTGCAGAATGGCCAGAGGTGTAGACGAAAACAGATTGCCGAGATGAGTCTGGATGGCCTCATTCAGCGGTTGATTGACATCGTGCGAGATGGAACTGAAGGAAGCGCGAAGACGGCCGACCTGATCATGCGGATTCAGCGGATTGGAATTAAATGTGTCGCGTAGACCGAACGTCCAAGTTAGGGTGCGAGTTACTTTCCAGGTGTCTTGCGCGTAGACATCGAGATTGAGAAAGTTGAACGGCTCATTGGCATTCGAAGGGAAGCTCCTCGATGCGGTGTTCGCTACTCCATCAATGAATTGCTGCAAATTCGCGTAGGTCACGGTTGGAACCGTGCCTTCTCCGAAGTCGTAGTCGTTCAGGCGGAAGATACGGGTATTGGTTCCAAATCGCAGCTCATGAGCGCCATGGCTCCATGCGAGATTGTCGTTGATGAAAAAGCGGGATGCGCGCCGGCCTTGAATCCAGGTGTTGTCGAGCCCTCCCATCGGGGTGAAGGCATTCGCGCCGGTGCCCTGTAACACAATGGGAAACGCCGAAAGTGTCTGCTGAAGGTTGCTTGGCCCGAAGAGGCTCTCGTACCAAGAAAATGCCGGATTGAAGTAATTGACCAGGTTCTGCGAGAAGACGTGCGTGTATCCCGCGGCAAACGAGTAGAGAGGCTGAGGGGAGACCGCATCGAACAAAGAGTTGATGGGATCGGTGTAGGCGGCTTGCACGCCTGTGTCAGCCTGAAAACGAAACCACGTCGTATCTTTCTCGTTGATGTTGTAGTCGACGCGGGCCGTCTGCACCTGTTCGTGGTCGTCGCTGGAATGTGAGACGCTCTGCCGGTTCGCGCAGCCATCCTCGGCGGCGCCAAGCGGGCATCCAAGTATCGCGGTCGGTGTGCCGCTGGTGCTTCCATACAGGGAGAACATCTGCTGATAGAACGGGACCGAGGGAGAAGGAAGTTGCTGCAGCACGTATTGTTGGAATGCCGCACTGGGAACAATCGTGGGTGTGACGATGGGCAGTGCGATCCGCACCCATTCGCTGTCGAAGAAGAAAAAAAGCTTGTCATGCGCAATCGGACCGCCGAGACTGCCTCCAAAGTGATTCACTGTCGATCTAGGCTTGTGGTTACCCGGAGTGGCATTGGTGAAATAGTCCGCCGCATTCAGTAGCGAACCATTCCACAGCTCATAGAGGTTCCCGTGAAACTGATTTGTGCCGGACTTGGTGACATAGTCGACTTGCGATGCTCCATACCGTCCTTGATCCACAGAATAGGAAAGTGTGTTGACGGTTACTTCCGAAATCGAATTCAATCCCAATACGAGGTTGGTTGAGAGTCCGCTATTGAGATTGGTGAGCGGGTCGTTCGTTTCCAACCCGTCGACGATGTAGCCATTGGAGAGAGCGGGAAGTCCGTTGAACTCCACGTTGCCGTAACCATTGCTGCCGCCGACGAAGTCGTTGCTGCTGCCTGCCGTATTGATCAGGGCCCCAGGCGCAAATTGCAGAGGGTAGGTCAGATCACCTCCCGGATTCGGCAAGTCCTCCAGTGCAGGAGCAGTCAGGGTCATGGATGTGTTGGCGTTTTCCGGATTGATGAGTGGGGCTTCGCTGCTTACCTCGACCGCCTCATTGGACCGCGCCACCTTGAGCATGAAATCCACAGTTTGCTTCTGGCCCAGGCCCGAAATGACGTTGTCATTTTGTCCCGGATCGAAGCCCTGTGCTTCCACCCTAACCGAATAGGTGCCCGGCTTTAGCTGTGGAAAGTTGAACCGTCCTGTCTCATCGGTCCGGGCACTGCGCTTCAGGCCGGTCTCGTGATTTGTGATCGTCACAGTGGCGCCCGCCACAACCGCGTCGGTTGTGTCTCGCACTTGGCCAACGATGGCACTGGTGGTTTCCCCTTGTGCCAGCGCTTTCGCCGGAAGAAGACACGCTACCGTCAATACAACAAAAGCGAAGTTGGCTGCCCGCGCCACGAACACCCCACGTCTCTGCCCCAAGTGGCAAAGTACCACTGCTCTCATCTATTAACCAGAGATTATTCTTCCTAGTTAACCACAGTTAATAGAAACAGGCAAGAACGGAAGAGAAAGCTGACAACCTCGGCAGTTGCACCCGAGTAACGGGCAAACCGGAAGTAACTGTCGTTAACGGGCCTCTCTGACAATGTCGGCGGTGTCAAGCACTTTTTGAGCACACAACTGCATGCACTCCGAGAAGAGCGCCATTTCGCTCTCGTTGAAGGTTTTGCTTTTTCCAACCGTAGGCTCGCTCGTAATCCATTCAGGTCAGGACATTCGGTCCGACCCATGCATCTCTTCGGTCACAACCTTGATCATGATTACTACTTCGAACTCCTCGGTGAAGAGGAGCGGGCTGCCCAATCAATAGCTCGATGTTCTACTGAACACCACGGCCTGTTCCGAGCTGGCCCGGGTGCGAACCGAACTTTTTCACTTGCTCGTAATCCCATCCCTTGCGCCACATCCAGTACAAACGAATCGCCAAGCGCCGCGCCATCGCGACCTTGGCGATCTTCCGCCCCCGGCGCATCATCAAGTGGAAATATTTGCTGCGCCATTCCGGAATGCTACGTGCCGTCACTTGGGCCGCTTCCACCAACAAGAAGCGCAACATCGAACTCCCTTGTTTCGTGATGTGCCCCAGCCGTCGCCGGTTCCCACTGGAATCTTCCAAGGGTACCAGTCCGAGATAGCTCGCGATTTGCTTGCCACACTCAAACCGATCCGCCTTCCCGATGATCAGCACGAAAGCTAATGCGGTCAGCGCACCCACTCCGGGATGGGTCATCAAACGTCGTGCCTCGGGGAACTTCTCGGCCTCTTGCTCGATCGCCTGACTTAGTTCCGCGATCATCGGGCTCAGACGATCCAGCAACTCCAGCAGATCGCGCCGTCGCCGGCTGGCCCACGGCGCCAGGCGGAATGACTCCAGTTGCTCCCGTCCGTGTTTGCGCCACAACCTTTTCTTACAGCGCAGTCCTTCGTTGAGCGCCACGGCTTGCAGTTGGTTCATGATCCGCGTGCGTGCCTGCACCATACGATGCCGGTGCCACAGCAACTGCCGCAGATCCCGGTTCTCCCCACTCGGTACCCAGATCTTCGGGAAGCGATCTTCCAGCATCAACTGCAGAATCAACTGCGCATCCTGGCGATCCGTCTTCTGCTTGCGCACTCGTTTCGTTCGGATCTTCGCTGCATCTCCGATCCACAGCTCGAAGTGCAACTCCGAGAGCAATCGTTCAAACCAGCGCCCGTGCCCACTGGCTTCCATCCCTACACGAACCTTCTGACCCGTCAGAGCACGGTAGAACTTCTCTGCCTCTTCGCGATGCGCTAATCGTTTTTCCTGAAACTCTCCGGTATCACTATCCACCGAAGCCATTTGCTGAAACTCGGGGTGAAAATCTACTCCTATAATGATCATGTTCGGCTCCTTTCTCCCGAGCCGGTTGGTTGGATCAGCACCACCAACTTTACTCGAGCGGGGGAGCCGACATTGTCATGGAATCAATAGCGCTCATTGACCCCGCGATCATCTCACAGTTGCTCCGAGGCTTCGATCTTTGGAATCTCCTCGATACACTCAGGATCTCCAGCGGCGGCCATGCATTGGAGGCAATCCGCCCCGCAATCTATACCCCTCCGATGGGTCTCGATGGCCAGTTCGCGCTCGCCGATCGGTGACACCGCGCTGGCCTCACGAGCCGCGACCGAAATGATCCCCTTGCGATACATAAATTTCAGAATGCCGTTGACCGTATCTTCCAGAGACGGGTCCGGTTTGCCCCGCAGGGAGGCATCCCGGGCCATTTGATAGGAAGAGCTGTCATACCGTTTGAACTCCATCGAGGAGATGTTGTCGACAGAGCCCACCAGAAAATCCAGCAGGGGAAAGAGAAGATCTTCCTTCCGGCATCTCCGGATCAGCTCGGGAACGAAATCGGGAAGGCTGAATATTTCGAATTGCCGGCCAGTCGCTTTGGTAATAAGCCCGGTGATATCCAGCATGTTCGAATAATCGTCCCGAACGACATGGTAAGTCTTATTCGCTGTGCCGGGAGTAGTAGAGATCGCAACGATATTGTTCGCCACAATATCGGCCGGAACAAAGCTGACCTGGTTGAGCGTATCAACGCCAATGCCGTGATTCACCATAAAGGCAACTAAGCGAACGGCGATATCGAAGTTGTTCCCTCCGCCCGTGACCGAAGGACTCACCAGAGCAGGCCGGAAAATCCGCGCGGAGAGTCCCCGACTCCGCGCGTCGACAACCACTTGTTCCGCTACCCATTTCGATTGACTGTACCCAAAATCGAGAAGCTCCATATTCTCGTTCAGGTCAGTCTCATACAAGACTGACTTGACCGCCCAGCCAAATACGAAGGTAGTCGAAACATAATTGAACTCTTTGGGCCTTCCCTCGAAGGCCAATCTTACGACCTCGTTGGTTCCCAGCACGTTCGCGTCACGCATCAGGTCGTAATTGAACAGGTAGTTGACGGTTGCACCGTTATGAAACACGGTGTCGATTTCACTCGCGAGAAAATCCCACACGTCCTGCGTCAAGCCCAACTTGGGTTGCCCTAGATCGCCGGAGACGGGGAACACGCGCGCCTCGAACATCTCCATCATGGCTGCCCCGCATGGCCCCATTGACGACATTGCAGCTCTCAGTCTTTGCCTGCCCTGTTTTTCGTCGGAAGACCTGACGAGAACATAGATTTTCGCCCGGGTCTGTTCCAGCAAGCTTTTGATGAGGAAGGGCCCTATGAAGCCGGTCCCGCCCGTGAGCAGCACGTGATTCAGCATCGGTATCTCCGGCATGGGCGAAGGCACCGGAGGCTCGAAGATGAGCTTCCTATCGTTGCTCATCATTTGTTTCTCAGCCGCGCACTGCTCTTCACGGAAAGCCGCAAGGGAAAGACGCAGATGAACCAGCGCCTCTTCAGGAGCGCGCTCCAGTTGTTCGGCTAGTTCAAACAACTCGGCTACACTGACACGCTGAATGACACCAATATCTACTTGCCTTGCCAGCATCTCGGCGCCTTTATCTTTCAGGAGTTCCTTGAGTTCATGCATGAACACAACAAGGTCCAGGGAATCCAGTCCGGCTTCGACGAGGTTGTAAGATTCCTGACCTGTCAGGTTGTATTTGGCTTTCAATTGGGCGAACGTGGAATGCATGTCGGAGGCAGAGTTCCCGGCATCCTTCTCGCGCGAAAAGTCAGAGAGAACAGTGAACTGACCTTGCAGCCACATCTTTTTGGTCTTATGGCGCATGATCTTCCCCGAACTCGTTCTCGGAATCGCACGAGGAGAGATAAGGGAAATTACCGCCACTTCCAGGTTCAGATAATTCCGGACCGCAGCGGCAATCTTTCGTGCTTCGGGAAGCGTCCTGGGATTCTTGACTTCGGCGACGATTGCCAGCGCAGGTTCGCTGTCTTCCTGAATCTGGAACGCAACGACGCAATTGTGCCGGATCAGATTGGATGATTTCTCCACGACGTTCTCGATGTCTTGCGGGTAATAGTTTTGACCGCGGAGAATAATCATGTCTTTGATGCGGCCGCAGACGTAGAGCTCGCCGTCGTGAATGAACCCTATGTCGCCAGTCCGAAGGTAGCCATCGTCATAGGGCGTATCGTCCACAAGCCGCGCTCGAAACTGCTTCAGAGTCAATTCAGGGTTATTCCAGTACCCCTGGCACTTGCCGCTTCCGGCGACCCAAATTTCGCCGGTGCGCTCTGGTTTAAGAGCGAAATGTCCTTCCGGATCCACGATCTTCAGGTCGAGACCGGGGAGTGGGATTCCACAACTGACAATCTGCGTGGCCCCGCCGATTTCTGAGACCTCAGTAGTCATGCGGGCCGTCCCCAGCGCGAGGGCACGCTTGTTGACGGAAACGATGTTGCGACCACCCAGCGAGACCGCCAGCGTATTTTCGGCCAGTCCGAAGGCAACATAGAAACTCTCGGACTTGAGTCCATAGGGCTGAAACGCTTCTAGAAACCGGGTATAGGTATCCGGCTTTACGGGTTCCGCCGCGCACATCAATACGCGAAGCGAACTCAGATCACAAGCCTCCAGGCTTTCCTTAGAAAGTCTCCCGGCGCGCAGGCAATAGTCGTAGGCGAAGTTGGGGGCAGCCGCGGCAGTGGCGTGGTACCTCGTTATCGCATTGAACCATAGGATCGGGCGCTGAATGAAATCCATGGGAGCGAACCCGTAGGTCGTGCCACCTTTCAGTGCCGGATACAGGTAGCACCCGATCAGCCCCATATCGTGATACTGCGGAAGCCAGGAAACGACGACCGGTGCTGGATGGTCGATCACCAGCGGACAGGTGGTCAGAATATTTTCGTGGGTAACAATCACGCCCTTGGGCTCCATCGTCGAACCCGACGTGTACTGGAGAAACAATATCTCCGAAGCATCGACAGGTACGCGGTCCGAAATCGTATCCACAAAATCTTCCGTGGCGATCCACGGAAGACCGGAAATGTAATCTACGTCGACGCCGGACGCCGAGACTCCACGTCTGGCGAGATTCGTCTTGAGAGATGCGTGGTAATCTCTGCTGGTTAAGATCCCAGCCGCCTGGCAATCCTTTGCAATGTGGACCGTCTTGTATAGGGCGCTCTGGAAGCCGCGCGAACTGGGGGGATAGACCGGCACGGGGATCAATCCGGCGCGCACGCAACCAAAAAATGCGCAGATCATTTCGAGCCCCGGCGGGTAGGCAAGCAGAAGGCGGTCGTCCGCCGCGAAACGACCTTCTTTCAGCAAATGTCCGGCGATCGCTTGCGTTCGGTGGAGAAACGACGCGTAGGTGTAGCTTTCGATCGGATCGCCGTTTACGTCAAGAAATGAATAAAGGAGTTGGTCCGGGTGCTCATCCGCCAGCCTATCCAGGTGGCCCAGAATTGACACGGTCATTAAGCAGCGATCCTCCAAGGTCAAATAGAACGCAAGTCAGTAAACGAAACATACCTCGCCAGCGAGCGAAGTGAAACATGATTCAGTCTCGAAGTGCAGACATGGAATGTGGGACTGTGAGAATGTACGCGTAATTTTTTTCTCGCCGCAAGCGTCGCTCGATCAGCTCGAGAACGGACGTTCTCCTTCTTGCCGCACAGGACGCGAAGCAGACTTGTGGAGCTCCTATACCACATGCAGGAGGCCCCGTTCACTAAGGTTCATTAGTTGCTATATTAGCAAAACGTTCGCACAATACCACGTCATCGCTTCCCGGGATGAGGCACCACCAGCGTCCAGGCTTCGTCCGTCCCGAATTTTATTGATTGCCCTTAAGGGCTCGCAATAAAATAGTCCTGGCAAACTATCGACAGCGCGGCAACAATTACGCCGCGGGTCAGGTTATTGATGTAACTTGTGGAACGCGTCGGGTCCAATTTACCATGATCGCGGAGGCGCCGGTGACGTTCCAACCCGAAGCGGAGATTGCCGATCAACCGGACATCGCGGATCTTGTACCATCGGAAACCTCGGCATCGCCGATTGTCGAGCCGGTCGGTGGTTCTTCCTTCCCGAAAGTCTTACGTAGCCGCCTGGATAATTTCTTTGCCGATCAGAGCATTTCTCCCAAAGCGGACCGCAGGATGTGGGTCAAGATCGCTATGGGTCTGGCAGTCCTCGTGGGGAGCTGGATTGCTCTCTACGCGCTCAACCCCGGTTCGTGGAAGTTTGTTGCCCTCTACCTTCTAGGCGGGATCGCACAGACATTCCTTTTGCTGAACATCGCCCATGACAGCAATCACAACGCCATCTCGTCCCGGTCGCTCGTAAACAAAACCCTGAACTATGTCTTCGATTTGTGCGGAATCAGTTCGTACATGTGGCGCATCCTCCATCATCGGGGCCATCACTCCTGCATCAATCTCCACGGCGAAGATGACGCGCTTTCCGGACGCGGCATCTTTCGCTTTACGCCCTATGAATCCAGGTTGCCGTGGCACCGGTTCCAGCACATCTACGCGCTGTTCATTTACGCGCTGTTCTCTCTCGATTACGTGTTCTTCAGGGACTTCCAATGCTTCTTCTTCCCTACCCACGAATATCTGAGACGCACCAAACATTCTATGCGAGAATACGCGATTCTCATCGCCGGCAAGGGCTTCTACCTTACCTATATGCTGGTTTTGCCGGTGATGATGTTGGGAAAATCGCCTCTGCTGGTCGCCGGGGCGTTCCTCCTGGTGAATTTAATCGTCGGTTTAACCGTAACCCTCGTATTCCAGTCGACGCACACCGTCGACAGCACCTACTTTCCCTCGGACCGTTCTGAGTTTGAAAACGGCGTGTATCACATCTTCGCGACGACGGCCGATTATGCAACCGAAAACCCGCTGGTCGGTTGGCTCGTGGGCGGGCTTAACCATCATATCGTCCACCACCTGTGCCCTTTCGTCTGCCATACCCACTATGCTCCGCTGACCAGAATCGTGAAGCAGACTGCCGAAGAGTTTGGGGTTCCCTATCGAGAGAACCCCACCATGACTGGGGCGATCCGGCATCATCTGATACTCTTGAAGCAACTCGGGAACGAAAACTGATTTGAGCGCTTTTTCTTTTGCGCATGGCTTAGCCGCCACTTCCTAAAAGTAACATGATGAAAATTCCTCCGGTTCAAGGCAAATATCGGGACGGCTGGGTATGAGCTCATCAGGTCCTGTCCCCATTGTTTCCCGATTACGCTGCTTTGCGGATTCTCGCGCGATGGCCCGCAATCCCGTGCAGGTTTTGTCCCGCTACCACGACGTCTTCGGCGACACATTCCGGCTCTATTTGGGTGGTCTCAAGGAAGCGATCGTTACCGTCGATCCCGCTGTCATTCAGCACGTGTTGAAGACCAATGCGGAGAACTACCAGAAATCCGAAATTCAAGTAAAGCGTATGGGCCACTTCCTGGGGAAAGGTCTGCTCACGACCCACGGAGACGCCTGGCGCACGCAGCGGCGTCTAATCCAGACGGGCTTCGATCGAAAGCAACTCGAGGCGCTGTCCTCAATCATGCAGGACTCGCTCGCCGAATCGCTGCGGGATTTCGATAGACAGGTCCGTGTTGGCCCTGTCGATATCTACGTCCACCTGATGAAGATTACCTTCGCTATGGTCGCCCGATCGCTATTTGGCGCGCGCTTGAAGGATGAGGACATCGATCTGGTCAGCCATACTATCTGCACCGTCCAGGAATTCATCGTTCGGCAAACCCTTCAGCCCTATCTGAATCCCTGGTTCGCCATCTCGGGCGAACTGCGCAAACACGAAGACATGCGAACCCGCGCCGACGCCGTTCTGCTCGAATACATACGGAAGCGCCGCAACGAACCGCCCGGCCACGATCTGCTGCAGACTTTGATGGATGCGCGTTACAGCGATGGCGAAGGCATGAGTGATGAACTCATCCTGAGTGAGAGCATGCAACTTCTGGTCGCTGGCCATGAAACATCGTCGAATGGGCTATCGTGGCTTCTTTATCTTTTGAGCTCGCGCCCCGATTGCCTCGAAAGGGTACGGCAGGAGTTTGATAGCGTGCTCGGCGACGCGCCTCTGAGCTACAGCGACGTTCCCAAATTCGAATTTGCGACTCAGGTGATTCAAGAGGCGCTCCGCCTCTACCCGCCGTTTTGGATGGTCGACCGCATGGCTGTCGCAGACGACCGCGTAGGCGACGTCGCCATACCCTGCGGATCGATGGTCATTGTGTATGTGTATGGTGCGCATCATGCTCCGCGCTACTGGCAAAATCCGGAGAATTTCGATACCGAACGTTTCACCAAAGCGAACGAGAAGCTGCGCACACCCTTCACCTTCCTTCCCTTCGGGGCGGGACCGCGAGGCTGCATCGGCGGAAATTACGCCATGCTGCAGATCCTCATGATTTTGCGTGATCTGCTTAGAACATACGATTTTCAGTTGGCTCCGGGCCAAATGATCGAAGCTCGCCCGATGGTCATCCTGCGGCCGAAAGACGGAATCCGCATGATGTTCACCAATACCATCGCTCCGCCCCTGGTATCGCATAAGACGCAATCCGGGCTGGAACGGGCCTGAGTTGCAAAGCCACCCAAGACATCGCAAGACACGTCGGCAGCACTAAATGAATGAGACTACAACGGCGCGGGTAAGAACCGAACCCAAAACAAAACGCCCCAGGCTCAACCGAGTCGTGGGACGTTAAGTCGAACAGCCCTCCCCCGAAAACTGCTCAATGACAATCTATCAAGTGGAGGACTTGGCGTGAATGGCCCAATCGGGTAGTAACTTTTGGAACGACGCGCTGGCTACGATTGAGCTTGTGCTCTTTCACCGCTCTGGACTACGCAGCCCTCTTTTGCTGCTTGATCTTTGCCCACCTTGCGCGCTGGAACGCCGCGATCTTCTTGCGGGCCGATGCCGACATGGTGCGCTTCACAGAAGAGTCCGTTGGCTTCGCCGTCGCTGCAGCTGGCTGTGATTCCTTTCGAGCCTTCGCCCACCTAGCCTTTTGCGCTTGCGCCATTTTCCGGCGTGAAGCTGCCGAAACGATTCGGGTAGGTTGATTTGCGTTCCGGGATGTTTCCGAACCGTTTAAGGACTCGATGACTGAGATCGCTTGATCCAGCTTTTCCATCTGCAACTGCGCTCGCTTGCGCTCGGCACGAAGCTCCAGAAGCGCATTGTTTAGGTTTCCCATGGTTCCCCCTCGATTTAGACAGCGGCTTATTGTAGAAGGTTGTTTGGACAACGTCTAATGAGCCCCAACTTTTGCCGAGGCTCTGGATAGTCCTTGCCAAGCGCGGGACGCACGAAACGTGATGAGCAACAGACACTAGTGGCGGAGGTATACGACACGTGCTACAGTGAGCGCTCGGCCGCGAGCGACAAGAGTCTACATAACTCTATTGGGGCTTTGTCACAGCCGATTGAGGGATGCCCAGTCAAGAACCCGCGGTGTATCAATGTGGCAAGAGATGGTGTCGATGTTACCCGGTCGGACGCTAAACATTGTCGAACTTGCCACCTTAGTACGCCGAAGATGTTTGCGGAACCCGTCTTGCGGGCGGGCGAGGGACTGAAGGCTCTGAAGTTCCTCTGCTGCCTGAACTCCACGGCGGACGCGGCACGTAACGGCTGATCGCCCACTGAACGGGTTCAGACCTCGACTCATTCACTAGCGGTGCACCCGCAGAAGGCAGTCTCGCGTCTGCGTGACCGGCCTTCGCGGCGATGTTCGATGTCCTGAAGCCCTGCGGCGGCCGGGACTCGTAGGCCCGCATGGGCGTGACCACTGAGTCGAAGGGTATTTCCGGAGAAGGTTTGGTCGCCGACTTTACCCAAACGCCATCCCCCGGACCTTGTATCTTATGACTAGTTAGCGTCGGCTTATTCCGATCCATCAGGCTCTGCGCATCGCTTGTCGTCTGGCTTTCTGACTTATGAAGCGACGCTGCTTGCGGTTCTTTAATCTCAGGTAACGCTGCCGGCGGATCCGCTCCGCTGGCCCCCGCGTGCGCGACCGTCGCGCTGCCGCTCGCGGGCTCATCCCCATTGCGCCCAGACATGCGTGAGTCGGTGGCGTGTCCAGCGCTGGAAACGCCAGAAGCTTGAGCGAAGTCTTGGTTCGCGGGGACTGGGTCATGCGATTCAGCGTTGCTCGAACTTCTGGGCTTCAAGTTTGCGTTTCGGGTCGAAGCGGAGAACTGAATTCGCGAAGCCGCTTTCACGTAACGAAAGAAACGCGGCTGTCCACGCGCCTGCCAATACCGTGAATCGTAAAATTCGACGCCACGCCCCGAACGCATCGCACTGAAGAAGGAGTGCTGCACCGGACTAATCACGATTCCGACATGTCCGCGCCACACCACCAAATCACCCGGTTGCGGATGCAGTATTCGCCGAAACTCTTTGACCCCTCGGTAAAGCTCGGAGGAGTTCGCGTAGGAGTACGTAAGGCCGGCCCGTTCATAGACTGCGTGCACCAGGTTTGAGCAGTCGGCGTTGGGATCTGTGGGCTTGCGGGATTCTAGTGCTGCGCCAATGATCGCGAGCCCCTGGTCTGAGCTCACAAGCCCGGGTGCAACGGCTTCGGAAGATCCGCGAATTGTTCTGTGATCCGCTTTGAAACTTTCAGTGTTCTGTTGCTTTGCCGAAGCATGTGAAACAACCGATCCCAGCACAAGAAGAAACCCCACCCTTCGGCAGTACCGGGAATGGGATTTGATTGTCATGAAAGCCAAGGTCTAGTTCGCGATACAGAGTCGAACCCCGACGGGACGGAATAGTTTCGCCCCTTTTGCTGCGGCGTAAACACTGGGCACATTTCTAGAGTTAGACCGTCCGACCCATGGCCATTTTCGTTATAAAGCGCTCGCAACCGAGATTTTGCCGCCCAGACACTTAATGGCGCCGATAAGCAACCCGACGAGTAGGTAGTGGACAAGTTTCGTTTTACACAGGAGAACTGCTAGGATGCTAACCCAGAAGCCGCTCCCTATCCGATTTCGCTTTCCGAAGATAAAGACAGAACCACGACGGCTTCCGGGGAGCGTCAAAGCCATGACGATGGCCGCTGGGTTCGTTTGCCGCGATGGACTTGTAATTGCCGCAGATCGTCAATTTACGAGCGATTTTCATACGCATCAGGAATGCAAACTAAGCGAATTGCAATGGAAGAATGGTTTAGCGATATGGGGATATTCCGGTTCGCCAGATAAAGCACGACGGGTTAGCGAAGAACTAGCGACAATATTCAATCAAGGCACAAAAGTAATGCGTGCTGAGATAGAAGGCGCTCTCGCATCTGTCGTCAAAGATATTAAGAAAAAGGAATTCTTTGGGATGTTGTTTGGAGCATGGACAGAGGGAGAGGAACAAATCCTTTTTTCTTCTAGCGGTTCAGAAGTGTCTGTTGTGCCGCGTTGTGAAGTAATAGGCTGGGGCGATTCGCCGTTAGCTCGATACTTGCGTGGTTTATATCTGCGAATGGGACAATTGAGCGTGTGGCAAGCTAGCGTCATCGGCATGTATTTCATCCTGCAAGGAAAAACTTATGATGGGAAATACATCGGCGGCCCTACGGACGTATTCATCATAGACAAGAATCGAAAAAGGCGGGAAATAGCAGCAGCGAATTCTCGGGGATGGGAAACAGTTCTGGAAACAATGGACCAGCAAGCCGCTAATCTATTTTCCGTTTTTACTGACGCAGACGTATCCGATAATGCTAGGCATCAAGCGATGTCAGAATTCTTCGGCCACGCTGATATGTTTGCTTCTCATGTGAGAATGCTCAAGGCCAAAGAGAGTACAGGTTAGGCATTTTCTCCTAGTGCCTTGCGAACCATCTCGTTATCAATCGTAGAAGCCTTGACGGTCGGTTTCGGCATCAGGGCGACTAATTCCTCAAGACTCCAAACGTGATCGGTTAATCCGGCTTCCATTGCAGGCGTAACTTTTAAGGTCTGATGAATGCGGCAAAAGTTATAGAACATGTAGTGCAGAGCTACGGAATGCGCGTGACTTTCAACTTTCTTACTGAAAGCATTTGTTAGTCGGGTGAATCGCCGCATGTGCATCCGCATCGTAAGGTTCTGCCGCTCCACGTAGGATGTGCTGACATGCTTCGGGTCGGGATTTCCGCTGACAACTTTCATGTCACAGCCGATGCACTTTGCGGGAGAATAGCGCGTCTCATGTTCCGTTGGCGCTCCGTAGATTTTCTGTAGCTGTGCATAATCGCAATCCATTCCGAATGCGCCTTCGACTGCCTCTAGGTAAGACTTGTGACCGTCCGTCGTGATCTGTACGCGGCTAGCAATCCGGCTAGCGCAGTCTTGCATAAATTCGTAGGCCCATCCTGCATCCCTTCCGCCGACTAGATACGAGACAACTAACTTAGCATCCGCGTCAATTCCTACCCAGGTCCACACGTCGCCCCAGCCTTCTTGTTTCTTTTCTGGGCTAGCGTTCTTGGCCTTCGCACCTACGAACTGCCAAATTTCATCGGCCTGCAAACGACGCACTTTCAAGTTGCGGACGTAGCGGTTATGGTAAGCCGCACACGTCGCTCCTAGGTCGGCTAGCAGCTTCATAATTGTTGGCTTGGAGATTCCCGTCATCCGTACAGTAGCGCGAATGGAACAGCCTTCGATCAGGCAGCTAACGACTTTGGCGCGGGTCGTATTGTCTAGGCAATTCATACTTACCCTTATACACTAGCCGCTTTAGCATGTCAAGAAAATAACGCTGGGGAGGGAATGAAATCGAGGGAAAGACAGCTTTTTAGCGTGAAGAGGGTATAATTCTCCACGGGGAACTTCATGGCCGAGTCAAATCAGCCGAACCAACCAAGTACGCCGGATGAAAAAGATGAAAGTCAGCCCCAAAATAAAGAGAAGGAATCCCCACCTCCAAAAGTTAATAAAGTTATCCCCAAGAGGAATCCACGAATGGCCTTCGATCATGCCTGCGAAACTCCGCATAAAGGCGATATTGAAGAGTAGATAGAATAAATATACTACCGCACCTGTCAGCCATATTTGAGCACGTTGTAACTCCCTTGCTTTCTCACTGTGAATTCTGTCGTGTGAGTGAATGGTGCCCCAGATCGTAAGGATGCGATATTGTTTTAAGGAATCTACCGTTGATAGGCATTCAGCTTTCAGCCACTCATCTTCACTAATCCATTCATATTTTGTTAGCCACAGGACTCGTACAGAGAAGCAAGTACACATTAGCCCACAGAAACCAGCACATGCGGAAATCCACGCTGGCCCTTGATTCCCAACTTTAGACCAGATTGAAATACTGGAAACTAAGAACGTAACGATAGCGGCTCCATATGCTGCGAAGAATGTTGCCTTAGACTCTACCGCTCGAATCCGGTCAACGATCTCTTTCCCTAAGGTCTGGCCGAAGGTATACAGTTCGTTTAGGACATCTGTGTTGTCTTCGCAAAGGCTGAGCCGTTCTCGAACTTCTTCTTCGGAGAGCATCGTACTGGTCGCTTCAGACATATTTCCCCTTTCCGCCGTGTGATACACTACGGCTAGAAAAGGGGTTTTAGGTCGCAATGCCGCCAAGAGCTTGAAGCGATCATCCCTAAAAAAGTAATTACAGATCAGCCCGACGGCAATCGGGCCGTTTCTGTTATAGCGGACGATTTTCCGTTTGATTATACGCTATATAGCCACGATCATTCTGCTAGTTCTCAGCATCCCTATTCTTCTTTCTGCCGAGGACAAACCCTGCCCGCAGATAAACACGACTGCATCAGATGGCGATTTTGTTTTGAAACAGAGCGGCGGTAAAGTTGTGGCGATTGATGTTACACACCGATATCGCAAGCCGCATAGCCGCAGTGGTTACAGTGGTTTAGTTGGTTCTGGTCCAACAGCAGCTACGGCGCACAATGGAACCGTGCAGATCGGACCGTTCTATTACGACACTGTAGAATCTTGTTTCTATACCACTTCAATCGAGAACGGGTATGGAACTTTGACAAGCAAGAGCGGGCGTCAATTCGTGGCTACTGTAGGCAGTAGCGTATGGATTACGGTTCGCGGTCTGAAGCACCATAAAGAATGGACCTGCCATCTGCAAAGTTTCGACAAAGGAACTGCCGACTTTGACAAATGGAAAATCGGAGATGTTTTGTGGTTCAATGCCCACAATGTATCGAAGTACGATCCGTCAATACCGGCTGCTTTTGAAGATTGTAACGATGTCTCGAATCTTACTCAGGATTACCCAAGTCAGGTGCCTAAGTAGCCTTAGCGCGGCTTAGATCGTTTCCAGCGGGCTTTTGCGGCTCTAGCAGCGATCTTAGAACGCTGCGCCTTGGTCATAGTCTTAAGACGGCGCTTTCCGCCAATCTGACCGCCTTTACGCCCGATAGCGGCCATATACTGAGAGATGTTCGCGGGAGATGGGGCTTCTGTAATCTTAGGGGCTTCCGGTTGAGGCTCGGGAATCTGGCCTGTAGAAACGGCAACAGTCCACGCGGCTAATTGATTTGGGTCACGCGGACGTTTGCCTTTGCCGACTGTCATTGCATCCCTATGATGCCATAGACGGGATGCTAAAGCGATCCTGTGAAAATCCAAACTTGTCCACTACCGACGAGTACACAGGATTGACTTGCGTGATGAACCGTGAAACAATCTACCTAATTATTCCCGCCTTTATAAAACAGCTTTTCATAAAAAAGTATCGGTCCTAACGCATTCGGTGTCACCCGACGGCAGTAACGGAAGGCACCGAAGCGCACCCTCTAAGTGCGACTCGGTAATTCGATCAGATTCCTAATCCAGGGTAAAGACCATGACTCCAGGTGCAGCGGCGAAAAACAGGCCTGACTTTGATCCCCATCTGTTTCTTGCCACGATAGGGGAAGGCAGGAAGTTTGTACTTTTCCCGACGAAGCAAACAATCTTCGTTCAAGGCGATCCTGCTGATGCGGTGTTTTATATCCAGACGGGCAAGGTAAGACTCACTGTGGTCTCGAATACTGGTAAGGAAGCAACCATCGGCATATTAGGTGACGGAGACTTTTTCGGTGAAGGTTCGCTTGCGGGGCAAGCTTTCCGCATGGGTGCCGCAACCGCAATGACGGATTGCGCAGTTCTGAAAATCGATAAAAAGGCGATGATGAAAGCCCTTCATCGGGAACACGAACTTTCCGATATGTTCGTCGCCTATTTATTGGCGCGGAACATCCGGTATGAAGAGGATTTGGTTGACCAACTCTTCAATTCCAGCGAAAAGAGACTGGCCCGAATTCTGCTGTTGCTTGCTCACTTCGGCAAGGAAGGCGTACCCGAGACTGTAATCCCCACGATCAGTCAGGAGACCCTTGCCGAGATGATAGGCACAACCCGGTCGCGGGTTAGTTTTTTTATGAACAGGTTTAGGAAATTGGGATTCATTGATTATCACGCCGGCCATGTATTGCAAGTCCACAGCTCACTTCTCAACATCGTGCTCCACGACTAGAACCTCATTTCTAACCATGTAACGATTCTCTCGTGCCGATCTCGCGGCTCTCGGCCGATTCGCAGCTAAATTTGAAGCAAGCGAATCACCTTTTGGCGTGTTACAGTGACCACCGAGGTGGTTAACACCCTCACCTCTTTCAGGTCTTCTGACCTAAGCCAGTCCATCTGAAGTTCTCCCACCTTAGGTTTTTCAGCGGGAGGGCGGTGTTACTCATGCCTTTTCAGGCGATCTTGCGCGAAGCCGATCAACTCCAAATCGTCAGTAAGCGTCTTGAGGCACTGGCGGAGAAACACGCGCTGGTGTCAGAACCACTCCTGACCATCGCAGGAAGCGTACGTAACGCTGCCACTCTGTTGGAGGTGCTGGTCGCGACCAAAGGTCCCAGACCGGTTTGAATACCGCAGAAAATGTTCTCCGACACAAGCATAATTGCCTGCTAGCTCAATGCTGTTTTTGGTCGCCAACCGCAGCCGTTTCGTGGGTGCAGTGGATTGTGGTCTGTCCTGCGATGCGGATTTGCAAAACTAAATCGGCGTTGCTGACAAGGCTTGAACCTAATGATCTTCCTTTTTCTTTATCGCCGCATTTTCGCGGATCGGTTGGCTGTCACCAGCAAGGCGACGCCCGCGGCAACGGCGATGCCGCCATAAACCGCCCATCGAATCTGTCCCGTCATGAAGCTACCTGGAAGCACATTGATCCCCTGCAGGAACCAAGTTGCGCCCGCTAAAACCAAAAGAATAGCAACGATATTCAGTGTGATTCTCATCGTCCCTCCCCGCGCCATGCTCGAGTCGGGATCCCAGCGGAAGGCCTGGTAATCACGACCGGACAGCGCTTATAGCATAACCGTTCCCCATCGTGTTCTGCGGTTTCCCGCTGCCCTGCGGGGCCCTGAATCGTCCATACTGCAAAACGGTCATGATCGACCGCATCAACTGGTCAATCGTTTTGAATCGGATAGCAAGTGATCAGCGCACTTACAATCTGCTCACCAACGGGATTGATCTTCACGGAATTTTGACGATGGATTCCTTTCGAAGATGGAGCATGGCGTGAAGTCTTTATTGCTGAAAACGATGGATCCCTGCAGTAGCGTTCAAGATCACCGGAACCTACAAACACCCATCATTCGGTCTCGATGTCGTCGGCAACAAAGAAAATAAAGCTTCGAAACGATTGCAGCACCTTATAGCGCGAGCACAAAATGAAGGGCTTTTGACATTGCATCGCCGCTAACCAAATTAGTTGTCAGAACTGTGCAGTTTGGACCAGCCGAACCATTCTTGCCAGGCCTATGCTGTATTGATCAGGAAAAAAGACATAGTCGCGGCGAAGGGCGCTACTCGGCTCCTCGGAAGGAAACAATAAACATGAGCCATGTCACGAAGCCGATACCTAAACTGCGCAAAGCTCCCCAACCACCCCTATCCTACCCTGGCGCAACGCCTGACGCAGACCGTGCTAAAAGGCCACCACTCGACGAGCCCTCCGCCACTGACCAGGAACTGAATCCCGGAGATCGGGTCGAGGGTTTGGGCAACTTCGGAAAGCCGACTGGGGAATTTGGCACGGTTGAGCGAGCGAATGAAGAGGATGCGATCGTCAAATGGGACGATGACGGTCGCATGAGACTCCACCAACCCTGGCTCAAGAAGGTTTAGCCAAGCCAGAATCAGCAGTGCCAGCAACAACAAACGGATGGCACGTATTTTGAATCACTCGGCCACGCGCTGGTGCCGGAAAGATAGGCGCATACAAAGAGCGGACCCGAATTCTCCGGAGCATTGTCCATTGTGAGCATTACTGACCAGCCAAAGCTCATCATCTTGCAGCATGATTGGTTAGGTCTTACACACGTAGGACTAGGAGGAACTATGTTAGGTTACGGCTTGGTAGGAACAATTGTCGTAGTTCTATTGATCGTTTTTGTTGTGCGCAGTCTATGAAGGCGAAACTGTAGACGCTGCGAAAACGTAAGGAAATTCGTCGCGAGGTGAGAAACGTGGCCCGGCCCGACACCGTTCGCCTTCGGTCGAATCCAGGACAGTGGAAACGGTAAAAACCTGTACCGCCCTCACCCCGAGACTAAGGAAAGCCTAAGGTAATTTCGGCCTCTGGTTAAAGCGCCGCCAAAGAAGCGGCCGATGTAGGCAGTGTCGATCCTTGGGACATCGGGACTCAGAAACTCTGAACTTCAGCGGCAGCTAAGCAGAGCAGTCACGAGACGGGTGGCAACAGAACGTATCGATTAGTGGCGGAGGCGGTGAGCATGAGCATCTCTGTGCTGACATCGTTGTTTATCGTGAGTCTCGTATTCTTCATGGGAATACCTACAGCTTCGCATGCGCAGACCACTAAATCGGCTCCGCCGACACCTATCGATGAGAAAAAGGTCGAGCTCGGGGGAACGCCCTGGAATCCACAGTGGGACCAGATCATCGAGAAAGCGCTGCCACCCGAAATGCTTTCTTCGCAAGTTCCGCCGGGCGTCCGTCGATTCTGTCCGCGATTTTATGAGATGGCCGTGACGGACAAACGCGCATTTTGGGCCTACTTCTTTCAGGCCCTTGCGGGTGCTGAAGCCGGATTAAATCCCAACGCAAGCGTCCGTCACATCGAGCCAACAGTCGCGAAACACAATGACGTGAGAGAAACGGTTGTGCGCAGTGAAGGATTGCTGCAGCTGGCTTACGCAGACCAGAAGCGTTACGGCTGCGATTTCAATTGGCAACTGGACCGTGCGCTAAAGCCGAACGATCCGGCTAGAACCATTCTCCAGCCGAAGAACAATCTTGAATGTGGAGTGAAGATTCTAGTGAACCAGACCATCGTGCAACACAAACCCTTGCTGACCCGGTCGGGATACTGGTCGACGTTGCAGCCGGACGGGTCGAGCTACCGCGTATTCGCCAAGCAAATGACAAATCCCCCGGTTGCATGTGGTTTGTCCCCGAAGTCGGCGATCGACAAGTCGGCTACGACGAAATCCGTGCAGGACGACGCGAACCGGGGTGAAACTCCCAAATAGTTTGGCACCGACTATCCGATGAGCTAACCGCGATACTTATCCGAGTCTAGCGAATCGAAGAGTCACGCTGCGATCGCTATTGCTGCCGGTGTTGGGGGCACTGCATTATTCGTAGCCCCACACAAGAGGCCACAAGACCGCTAACCTGGGGTGAATATATTTCTGTCCATCACGGCCCACTCTTTGTGTAAAGTGTCGCCAGAACCAAGTCTTCATGTGACAAAACGACACCTGATCTGTTCCGGTGCAGTCCGTGGGGAGCGGCAACTGGGGAAGGGTTCGGGGACGGCTGCTCCGTCCCCGAACACAGGAACTGCTATGAACTCAGCTCACTTCGTGACGCGGTGAGGCTGTGCGGCGGGTGGGATCGGCGGCGCCGGTTTCTTGATTATCGGAAGTGGGATTGGCCGCGTCGGTCTCGCGATCATCGGAGATTCGGTCAGTCCGGCCTGTTTCTCCTTCATCTCTTCCTGGTCTTGCTGCAGCTTTTTCATCATCTCCGGATGCCGCGCCCATTCGGTCCCCTTCTCGGCTGGCGCCCCGTACAGCTCCGGATGAAGGTAGAAGCCCTTCAGCTTCGCTTCCTTCTCTTGTTCCACTGGAATGCGATGCGCGTTTGCCCAAGCATCCTGGCGAATGCCGGTGATCTGCCAGGAGACGCGCATCCCGGCACGCCCGCCGCCAATCTTGAATTGATTGTTGGCCAGCTCTTCAGCGATATAGACCGGAGCAAAGCCACCAATACAAGTGAGCTGGTAGCGGAAATCGCGGTTCAGCACGCCGAACCAGTCCGGCATCTCGACCGTCGCCTCGCCGTTTGCGTTCAGCGTGGCGACGCCGTCATAGATATTCTTCATGTCGGGCGATTCGACGAAAGAGTGATAGAGGTACTTATTGGCGGGGTCGAGCGGGTGGTCGATCTTGAACGATCCACCAGCTTTGGAAAGGTTACCGTCGACGTCAACGTTGCCGTCGAAGAACGCTGCGTAGCCTCCACTTTGGTTGTAGGTGAACAGGGCGTCACCGGTGGTTGAGTTGCTAAAACCACCGCCGCTGCCGCTGGAACTGCCGGACTCCCCGAGCACGCCATATGTGGTACCGGTGCCGTAGGTTCCGGTGGGGCCGATGCCGTACACTCCATAGCTGCCGCTGCTGGAGCCGTACACTCCAAAGCCGGTCCCCCTGCCGACCACTCCATTGACGCCTATGCCCAACACTGCATCGCTCTCACTACTGTTGCCGTACACTCCATAGCCGCTCGAGCTGTTGCCATAAACTCCATCGCCGCTAGAGCTGATGCCGAACACTCCGATATTGCTAGTCGACGAGCCAAGCACTCCGTAGCCGCCCGTGCTGCTGCCGACCACTCCGTATCCGTTCGGGTTAGTGCCCGCAACGCCTGCTCCCGTGGTATCGGACGAGGTTCCGTAAACGCCGTTCGATCCTCCTGACGTAGCTTGGTTAGAGCCAAAGACCCCCGCTCCCGAAGCATCCTGGGTGGTTCCATAAACGCCGTACGAACCGCCGCTGGTCGCGCTTGCAACCCCCCAGAGTCCGACGTTACCCGGGCCAGCCGTACTGGCGACAATGGCGTTATTACTGGGCACTGCGACGGTCTGGGATCCGGTGAAGTTGTTGTTGGTTGCCAGCTGCGGCACTTTGGTCGTGTCCAGATTCAGGGTGACGTTGCCGCTGGTGCCGCCGCCGGTCAGATCCGTGCCGGCGGTTACACCCGTGATCGTACCCGTGGCTAGCGTCACACAGCCCCACGCGCTACCGCTGTATTCCAGGACCTGGTTGGCGGAGCAGGCTTTCAGGCCGATCGCGTATGTGCTGCCCAGCGTCATCGCGCCGGGCGTGGTCACGCCCCCGGCGGAGTTCGCATTCAGCGTGATAGTCGAATTCTGCAGCATGGCGTTGCTCACGCCGGCGGTCGCGATGCTCAGCGTACCGCTGCCGGTAATCGGCCCTCCCGTCAAACCCGCTCCGCTGCCCACGCTCGTAACCGTGCCTGTGCCGGGGAAGGTCTGGCCAGAAACGAAGGTGACCTTGCCTGCACTGCTGACCTCGAAGGCCGTGCCGTGCACCGTCAGCGTGGCGTGCGTCCCTGACGGGAACAAAGTCAGGGTGTTGCGGACATCTTCGGTGCCTTTCACATCCAGCTTGGCGGCTGGGGAGGTAGTGGCAATGCCGACGTTGCCGCCAACCGTTTGAAAAATGCTTGAGTCTCCAATGGTGGTCGTCCCGGTAAACATGGGAATAAAGTCAGCTGTGCCGCTGCCGGTGATGGTTCCGGGAGGCAGCTTCCCGGGAGCAGCTGACGTGCCGCCCGCCTGGGGTGTGAGCATGAAGGAAGACGCTGGCTTGCCGCCGATGGTCTCTGCATCCAGGGCTTTCAACGCATAGGGGACGCTCATCAACAGTGTGCGGGGCTGCTCAGTCTGCCCCTGCGCTTGCACCCCTAACCAGCGGGCTTCCCCGGAAGCAAACAGGTCGGCAGGGATCCCTTCAGTGGTGGTGGACCCGAGCATCACCGAATAGTGACCAGCTCTATCGGGGGTTACGTTCTGAGTTTCGACCCAGAGTGCGGTGCCGCCTTGGGCTTCATTGTAGAGAGAGAACGTTACACCGACCGTACCAGTCAAAGCCTTGCTGTTTACATCAGTCAGTACGCCGCTGAACTTTACGAGTGGCGGCACGACTGGAGATTGTGTCGAGTTCGTGGACTGAGCGCCTACAAGAGAGCAAAGCAGAACGATCACGATGTAGGCACGAAGCGATTTTAGAGTGGTGCACATGGAGACCCTCCGCGAGCGAATATAGAGACCTCATGGAACCGGAAGAAATGTCGACCGTTATCGGCCTCTAAACAAGCAATCGCAAACGGCGGGGAAAAGACGACAGGCAAGAGGAAAAAATTCGTGGAGGCGAGGCCCCGACGGCGGCAACGTTATCGAAGAGCGGCTGGATCAGGGCCTTTTTTCCCCAGCGTTTCGGGGGACCGCAAACGAGCACCAGGGGTAATCTGGCTTAACGATTGGCGAAGCAGAAACTGGGCATTTGGAAGCTTGTCCTTCCAATGGTTCCAGAGGTCTGTTCGCTGTGCCTCAAGCTGCACGGCCTCATCTTTCCGCCCGCTTCGGCGAAGAAGATTGGCAAGCGCCGTCCAGGTACGGGAAAGACAAGTGGCATCGCGCAAGTCATTCAACGGATCGGGTTTCCATG
This sequence comes from uncultured Acidobacteriota bacterium, assembly GCA_963762385.1. Classification (GTDB taxonomy): domain Bacteria; phylum Acidobacteriota; class Terriglobia; order Terriglobales; family Acidobacteriaceae; genus JABDBE01. The sequence goes on from CAVXKN010000006.1 coordinate 1,891,311, forward strand.
CCATCAGTTTGTCGAGCAGTCCCGTATAGGCTGCCATGGCTTTGTCGAGTTGGCCGGTTTCGGCATAGTCGTCGGCCTCCGCTCTGATAACGTGATCGGGTCTACTCATCGGTTCGACAGTATCGGCGGGATATTGGCGAGCGTCACGCAGCAACTGAAACGCATCCTCTATACGTCGCCGGGCTTCCTCATCCCGGCCGAGCCAGCGCAGGGGGTAAGAAGAACCAGCCAACAAGTCCGCTGCTGTGAGTTGGGTGCTGACATTGGTTTTCGCCTCTCGTATGCGGGTGAGAGCGTGGTCATAGACCACCAGAGCCTTTTGCGGTTCGTTGTGGCGGAGGATGCTACCGATTTCCAGCCCGGTGGTTGCAACCGAATGGCGGCTCAGATAATCGATAGGGTCCATTTTCGCCAGTTCTTCACCGATGTCTAGGCCTCGTTGCAAGACGGCAAGCGCATCCCGACTTCGGCCAAGACTCGGTTCCGCGTCCTGCTTCCCCAGAATCATCCCTTCGGTATACAACGCGTTGGCCAGATTGATCCGAAGGGATGCGTGCCCGCTGGCGGCTTGCGTCTCATCGAGTTGAATCGCCTGTTGAGCCGTCTGTAAAGCTCCGTCCAGATCTCCAGACTGCCAGCGCGCGATTGTCAACGCGCCCAGGATGCTGCCGTGAACTCGGTGGGCTGATTCTACCGGCTGCGAAATTTCCAGAGCGCGTCGACTGGCCTGTAAAGCTTGCTGAAAATGCCTCGCATCGTCATAGCTGTAGGCAATGTTCTGCTCAAAATAAGCCATGCTGTAGACATCTTTTGGGTCGACATTGCCGAGACTCATGAAACGCTCGACTCGCTCCGAGGCTTTATCAGCCCAAGCCACCATTTCCTGCTTGCGATCCTGCTCGTCGGCCAGGACCATGCGATCGTGGGCAATGGTCGCCGCGATAAACAATCCTCTTCGGTTGCTGGGATCGACTTTGAGTACGGAATCGACGAAATTCTCCGCTTTGTTAAGACTGGCTTCCGCTTCGGGGAACTGGCCGAGATTAGGCGAGGTCGGATCGCCTTGCGCATGCGCCACCCGTACATAAGCGTAGGCGGTCTCGAGTGCGAGATCCTTGTCGCCATGAACATCGCCGCCGAGCGAAGTCAGATATTGCAGCGAGTCGGAGACAATCTGCATTCTGACCTTGGTCGAACCGGGCAGGCCTCGGATGTCATTGTCGAGTGCTATGAATTTATTGGCGAGTTGGCGCACCTGGTCGAATCGTCGTTCGGCAGCCTTGCGCTCGCGATTTGCAACATAGAGTCCCGCCGAGAGGCTGCCAATGACAAGTGCGAGAGCGGTCGCGGTTAGAGCCACCACCGTGCGGTTGCGGCGCAGAAATTTGACGGTTCGATAGGCGAGCGTATCGGGTCGCGCGCTAATTGGTTCGTGCCTCAGATAACGCTGAACATCGTCGGCCAGCCCAGTCACTGAAGCGTATCGCTCCTGCGGATTCTTCTTCAGAGCTTTGCCAACAATCGTGTCCAGATCTCCACGAAGTCCGCGGCGCAGTTTATCTAAAGTGGTGCCCCGTCTTTCAGCGATGAGCTTGCTGTCGTTCGCTATAACGGCATCCGAGACGCGCGGTGGCTCAATCTCGAGCACAGCCTTTACCAGTTCCGCGGGAGAGTGCGGACCTGAGCCCGCGGGATGTTGGCCAGACAACAGCACATAGAGCAACACGCCCAAGGCATAGACATCGGTAGCAGTCGTAACTGGCCGGTCGGTGAGTTGCTCTGGCGCAGCGTACTGGGGAGTAAGGGCCGAGCCGGATTCGCGAGTGAGCAAAGTTGCGGCACCCATCTGGCCTTCGCCCTCCAGGAGTTTGGCAATCCCGAAGTCCAACAGCTTGACTTCACCGCCGGTGGTGACCAGCACGTTCGAAGGCTTGATATCGCGATGGACAATCAGATTCGCATGGGCGTGCGCCACTGCAGCAAGCACATCCAGAAACAGGCGAATGCGTGCATCGAGGTCGAGCTTGTGCTGGTCACAATACTGGTCGATGGGGTCGCCCTCGACATACTCCAAGACTAAATATGCTTGTCCAGTTGGAGAGACACCCGCGTCCACCAGTTCCGCGATGTGTTCATGCGCCAATCGCCCGAGAATGCTGCCCTCTCGTTTAAAGCGTTCTTCTCCGCCTTTCCCCGCCAAGGCCAAGTTGACAAACTTCACGGCCACACGCCGCTCGAACCTGCCATCACTGCGCTGGGCAAGCCAAACGTTTCCCATTCCACCCTGGCCGATCTGCGAGATCAGCGTGTAGGGCCCGATGGCCTGGCCCGCAAGGCCTGGCGCACTCGACCACGCCGGCGAACCTTGCTCCAGAAAACCTTCCTGTACCAGCATATGGTGTTCGTCCAGCAATGCTGCCAACTCTGCAGCTAATTCAGGATTCTGCTGTCTGAGCGACAACAGCCATGCGGCTTGCGCATCATCGGTCATGGCGAGGGCTTGGTCCAGATATGGACTTACAATCCGCCAGCGCTCGGGACTGAGGGTGCGCATCGCGATTCTTCAGACCTCCAAATCCGCGCGAATTCTTTGATGAAGATAAATACGAGCCTTCTCCCAGTTGCGTTGCACGGTTCGTTCGGAAACATCCTGCATGGCGGCGATTTCCAGGAAGGAAAAGCCGCAAAAGAACTTCAAATCGACGATCGCGGCGAGGCCAGGCTCCACTTTGCCAAGCTCGTCCAAGGTTTCGCTGATTCGGACAAGCTCTTGGTGGTCCACCGCATTCTCCATTGCGTCGGTGTCGAGGGAGGTAATCTGAAAGAGACCGCCGCGCTTCTGAGCATGCCGTTCTCGGGCATGATCGATGATCAGTCCCCGCATCACTCGAGCCGCATATCCCATAAATCGCGCCTGGTCGGGAAACGACGGGCCGTCGCGCGCGGCCATGTCCAGATAGGCCTCATGCAGCAGGGTTGTGGCGCTGATGCTTACTTCTGAGCCATGGCGGGCGAGTTGACGCTTGGCCAGCCGATGCAACTCAGCGTACAGGGCAGCAAACAACGCTTCCCCGGCCTGGATGTCTCCTTGTTCGGCTGCGACAATAAGAGAAGGAATTGCCGACCCCACGCCTGCCTCCAAGGGCTGCCGGCCACCTGGTAAGCGCCCCAAAGTGGTGACAGCTTCTCGCAGTTCGGCAGGATAGTCAAGCTGCGGCAGCCTGATCCAAGAGGAACCTGACGATTCCATTCGAGTGCCGCTGGACAAGCTCGACGAGAATGTTTCCAGAACGCTCTGGGTTCCATTCGGTCACAATCGGTTGATTCTAAATTCCAAAGTTGCAGGCAGTACCACTGTGACCACACCGAGCGGCACGGTCGCCAGCAATGTGCCGTTTCATGCGCTGCCGTAAATCGCTCGGACGCCAATCACCAGCGACTGCTCCAAATCGGCTAGTCGAAGCATACTTCTTGCTTTGAAGCGTTTTGATGTCTTCCGATGCGCCATACCGGGCAGCCTCTTAGCCGCACTAGTATGGTGGTTGAGTTCGAGCATTATGGTCTCGAAGCCCGTTTCTGGATAGTTTCCGAATTGCCCACCGCTGTTCAGAACCGGTCCTTCGCTTATCAGCGTAAACGTTTTCGGTAACTGCGTTAAACCACCGGCGAGCGATGCTTGCGACCACCCTATTTGCAGGTTAAATGAAGAAACCCGAACGCGGCGGCGCCCGGTGACGAGTGGCCTAACACGATGGGATTGCGCCCGGTTTTCATGGCATAGGCGCTAGCGATTTCGTTAACCGCCTGTCCCGCCTCTCGCCTACCCAGAATGGCGACGGTTCCTCCGCTTCCGCCTCCGGTGATTTTCGCGCCGTAGAGTCCATTCTTTGGTCCGCGCGCGCGCACAAGATCGACGAGCAGGTCCGTGCCCTGCGAGCCGAGCCCACACGCCGAGTAGCTGGCGTGGGACTGATACATCAGTTCTCCCAATTGCTCGAATTGCGTTTCCCCCGGGCACTCAAGCAGAAGCTCGGCGAACCTTCTGACTCGAAAGTTCTCATAGACGGGATGAGCGGTTGGCTGTCTCGTGGTATAGGTCCGCTGAGGATCAACCTGCGTTACGGGATCGGTGGTTCCATGAAACCTCGCCAGAAATTCGTCGCCGCGCATTCGTTCGGGTATTTGCTGCCGGTATTGCTCAAATTCCGCTGGAGTGAGATTGGCCAGGTAGCCCTTCCAGCGAGCATCGCGAATCTCCACCTGAGCACTGTTTGCGTTCGCTCGCACTGGAAGCCCAGCGAGATCGGCAATGATGCGGTAGCCCATAAACGCGCCCACGCGCACCGAAGTGTAATCCGATCCCGAGACCGAATGGCGGACTCCAGAATCGATTCCCCAGAACGCGATTTCATGCGGCACTTCGACGGTTCCCTGGACATCAGCCGGCTGGCATAACAGCTTGAGAAGACGATCTTGTTCTCCGGTCGCCGCAGTCATCTGGTCCATAACGCCGCAGGGAGCGCCGACCACCCGGTTCTCCACGTTCTGGCAGAGGAGCGCAAGCGCGCGCGGCTCGAGCTTGATGTCGAATGCCGCGCAAATGGCCTGCATCGTTGCTACTTCAATCGCAGCGGAGGAACTCACTCCCTTGCCTTCCGGGACATGCGAGTCCAGCAGAATTCGTATTCCGCTGCATCTGGCATCGCATTCCTGCATGAGCACGAGCCATACCCCGACGATGTAGGCTGCCCACTCGCGTCCGGAATCGCGACGGAAATATTCGCGTGCGGCGCAGTATTCCAGCGGTCTGCCCGCGGGCGCAAGATCGTTTAGCATCATCGAAAAACTCGAGCTACCTCTGCCGTTTTCGCTGTTGCCCAGACTTACAATTTCCACTGACTGCAGATGATTGGGTTGAACTGCGGCCAATGCCGCCTGCTGGATAGGCAACTGCAAGACCAGAGAGCCCGAGTAGTCCGCGATACCGCCCATGACATCCAGACGGCCCGGAGCACGACCCACAAAAATGTCGTTCTCCTGATCAAATAAAACGTGGGCCTCGCGAGAAGAGCCCAAGGTCAAAAGGAAATTCTCGACATCGGCAAGTCCTCGCGTGGACCCGCGCACGATGCGGTATGCGGATTGTCCGGTTTTCGCCAAGCTGGTTTTCTTCAGAAGCCTTCGATTAAGTCTCTCTTCCGCAATGCGGCATGCAGTAGCGGCTCGATTTGCGAACGAACGTCGCCGTTGGCGTACCCGACCCATGCGACATCCGGCTCGACGGATAGCCTGGCGTCAATCGGCTGACCCAAGGGATTGCTGATGATTACTCCTACCTCGCGCGCGATCAGCTCCGTGCAAATGTCGTACGGATGGCAGCAGATACCCAGCGCCAATCCGCGCTTCTCGAGACCAGCCTCCATCAGCGGCCTCAGATCGGCGACAAATCGGTCATGCCCGGCCATCAATTCGAACAACTGGCCTCCAGTCGAAGCGTACTGATCCTCGAAACAAAGGGCCTTGCCAGGCTGAACCGGGCCCAAAGCGCCGCGCACGATTTCCTCGTCCAGCGCAGCAAGTTCTTCTCGCGCTCCCGGGAAGAAGCGCGCCACCATTGCGAATCCGTGCGCAATCGTTCGCGCCTTCGACGGTTTCAACGTCAAAGGACTCACTTGCCCGTTCAGTCGGTTGTAACGCTCCGCTTGGGCGCCTTCGCCGCAAACGGCCCATGCCGCATCGCACAGATGCTGCTTCACCATCGGAATCTCCGTCTGTACCGCGAGTTCAATATCCTGAAGATTGGTTTCTGGTCCGCGATTCGGCGCAACTCCCGTAAGCACCCAGGCGCTGCGCTTCTGGTACATGATCCCGCGCGTGCCATCAATCGGATCGACAATGATTCGCCACTTCGCATCGCTCTCGCTTGCTCCACGAGGAAGCACAACCTGTCCGCCATGCAGGCCCTCGGCGATCAGCACGATGCCGCCGCTCACCGTGGCTTCGCGTTCAAAGAATTCGATAATCAATTCTTCGCTGACGCGGTCAATCGCGTAAATCGTGTCGCCCTCCTGTTCCTGCGCGATACCCGACATTGCCTCGGTCGAAGACCTCTCGCATGCGGCGACAACGGCGTCGCGAATCTGGGCGTGTAGTTTCCTGATCGGCGCAAGTAGGGGATGAGCGAGCACCATCACCCGTCCTCAGCCGAGCGCTTGTAGTGTTCCACAGGCAGCGCACGCAATTCTGCGGCTTTTTCTTCGGGAGACGTATCGCTGAGAAAATTTCCCCCGCCCACTTCCGGCCCGGCGAGATATTTCAACAAAGACGGCTTGCGCAAGGGAGGATGAAATTCCACATGAAAATGAAAACTGCCGTAGTCGCCGTCATCGGTCGGCGCCTGATGCAGGGGCATGATGTAGGGAAATGGCATCTGCCAAAGGTTGTCGAATTTTATGGCCAACTGGTGAAGCACCTGGGCAAACCCGTGTAACGCGTTGTCCGGCACGGCGGCCAGGCTCGGATACGTCCGTTTGGGCGCCACATATACTTCGTAAGCGTAGCGCGCAAAGTACGGCACAAAAGCGATGGCAGATTCGCTTTCACAGATGATGCGTCGGCCATCGGCTCTCTCCGCCGCCAGAATGTCCTGGAAAAGAATTCGCCCGGTTTCCGCAAAATGCCGCTGGCTCGCTGCCGCCTCAATCTCGATCGTGCGGAACACAAAGTTCGTGGCATAAATCTGGCAGTGCGGATGAGGATTCGAAACCCCCACCACCTCCCCCCTATTTTCGAAAATCAGAACATGCGAAACCTCGGGGCGGTTCCCCAGCTCCACGTATTGAGCCTGCCAAACCTGCAGCAACTTCTCCACTCCTGACAGCTCGATTTCCGCCAGCGACAGGTTGTGCTTCGGGCTGTAGCAAACGACGCGTGCGATTCCGTTCGCCGGTCGATTGCGGTAGATCCCCGGTGGAACTTCCAGATCGGCCGGCGCGGACATGTCAACGCAAGGGTGATCGTTGTCGAATACGAAAGTGTCGCTGTATTGGTCGTTCTTCTTGCCGCTGACCCGCAAATTCCCCGGACAGAGATAGCAGTCGGCTACATATTCCGGGACTTCCATTTGTTTACGGCCCACGGTCTCGCCGCTCCACGGCCGGTTCTGCCGGTGGGCCGCAACGATCACCCACTCTTCCCGCAGCGGATGCCAGCGCTCCTCCCAAAGCACTTCTTTTTCCCCGTGAGCAGAGTTGCCAATTTCTGGTTTCATGAATCTCGCAGGCAATCGAATATTACTGAACCGAGATGACAGTTATCGACTTCGGGGCTAGATGCAGCGTCAATTTACCGCCCTCGATCTTTGCTGCAATCGGCTTAGGCGCCACTATGTCGGGCTCCTCAAAGGTATTCACGCTGTCCACCTTCGGCGCGGTGAGAGTTTCCCCCGCAGCCGATTTCGCCTGAAAGCCTGTGAGCGTCGCCTCGAACTCGACCGCCTGACCCGGATCGACGTTCGTAATTTCCAGCCACAACTTCCCGTTCACATCCTTAGCCGCGATCGCGTCCACGCGCGGCAGGGTAATATCGCCATGCCGGTAGCTGCCAGCGTTGAACGCAACTGGCACAAACGTCGCGTCCTGGAACGGCACGTACATCTTGAAAACGTAATAAGTTGGCGTCAGAACCATCTTCTCTTTATCCGTGATGATCATGGCCTGCAGCACATTGATCATCTGCGCGATGTTGGCCATGCGCACCCGATCGGCGTGTCGGGCAAAAATGTTCAGGTTCAGCGCCGCAAGAATGGCATCACGCAGGCTATTCTGCTGAACCAGGAATCCCGGATCCGTGTTCGGCAGCGGCGCGTACCACGCACCCCATTCATCCACCACCAGCGCCACCTTTTTCTGCGGGTCGTACTTGTCCATGATCGCCGAATGCTTGGCGATCAACTCATCCATTTCCAGAGTCGACTTGAGAATGTCAGCGTACTCCTTCTCGCCGAACCCCACCGACGCAAATGCCGGCGGCCACTTCCCCACGGTGTAGGAGTGCAGCGAAAGGCCATTCATATCCCAGCTCCATGTGTGCTGCTGCCAGGCCTTCATGATCGTTTGCGTCCACTCCGTCCAGCGCGGTTCGCCGCCGCCAGGCCCCACGGCAATCTTCAGCATCTGCTGCTTGTCCTGTTGCGTTGGATTGAAGTTGCGCACAAACCGGCTATAGATTTTCAATTGGCTCAGATAATAGTCGGGCGTCATGTTACCGCCGCAGTCCCAGCTTTCGTTGCCAATGCCGAGATAACCAACCTTATAAGGAGCCGGATGATCATTCGCGGCCCGCTCCTTGGCCAGAGTCGTCGGCTGCGCGGCGGTCATGTATTCCAGCCACTCCGATGCTTCCCGCGGAGTCCCCGAGCCCACGTTGACGGATACGTAGGCTTCCGCCCCAATCTGCTCGATGAAGTCCATGAATTCGTGCGTGCCGAACCTGTTCGGCTCGATCGCTCCACCCCAGTTCGGATTCAGCGTGACCGCCCGCTGCTGCCCGATCCCGTTGCGCCAGTGATATTCGTCCGCGAAGCAGCCGCCCGGCCAGCGCACGTTCGGCACTTTCAGCGCCTTTAGCGCGGTGACAACGTCGTTGCGGATCCCGCGAGTATTCGGGATCGCTGCTTCCGGGCCGACCCAGATCCCGTCATAAATCCCGTGGCCCAGATGCTCAGCAAACTGGCCGAAGATGTTGCGGTCAATCTTCGCGCCAGCTGTCGACGCGTCCAGCGACAACTCAACCATCTGCGCGTTCAAGCCCGACGTGCCAAGAACCATGCCTAATAGAATCGCGATCCGAAGAAATCGATGCTCGGCCATCTGCGCCTCGTTCACACTCAAGGAAAATCGTCAGCGCCAGTGTAATCGCTGCACGCTTCTAGGGGAATGGATCACGAGGCAGATTTGTATGCGCCAAAAGCAAGTGCGCCGGGGCGATGCCTCTGCTGAAATTCTAGTGTTTCAGTCGCAGTGAGTTCGGCGGGGCAGAGGAAAAGCACGGCGGACGGGTGCTACCTGCAATGCACATGCGCTCAGAAGGTCGAAGTTGAGCAAGGTCGTGTTCACGGTCAGGTTCGAAGGCCCATGCTCATGATCAAGTCGTAATCACTTTCCACAAGCCGACTCGTCATTACTAATCAGGTCAACTTCCTAGAAGCCCGTTTCTGGCCAATCAACAGACTTCGATGGTTCGGTAATCACAAAAGCATTTAATGTCACCGGGCTCTAACCCTCATAGTTTCGTAATTGTTCGCCCGCATTACGTTTTCCCATGACGAACTCGGTGACGATACATCCAAATCTACTTGCTCAGGTCAGAGATTCAGCAACGGCAGGGTACGGTATCGTTTGCCGGTCAAGCGAAACAACGCATTCACCACGGCGGGGGAAATGACCGGAACCGGTGGTTCGCCGCATCCTGAGGGTTTTTCCGTGCTCGGAGCGATGTGAACGTCGACATCGACCGGTGCATCGATTATGTACGGTGGAGTGTAGCTGTCAAAGTTGTTCTGCTGCGCATAGCCGCTCTTGAAAGTTATCGCGCCTTTGGCCATCAACTGCGATACGCCGAAGCTGAGACCTGCCTGAAACTGGCTCTCGATCGTCAGCGGATTCACCGCCGTCCCGCAATCGAGTGCGACCGTTACCCGGTGGATCTTCGGCCGCTTGTTCTCGATCGACACATCTACGGCACAGGCGACATTTGTCCCGAACGCCTCATGACACGCGACTCCGGCGGCATGGCCTTCCGGCAGATGATTCCGCCACGAAGCGCTTTTTTCGTCCATCAGATCGAGGACTCCACGCATTTTTTTCTCGTCCGGCTTCAGCAGCTTCCGGCGATAGGCGACCGGATCCGCTCCAGCGCGAGTCGCGAGCTCATCGACCAGCGTTTCCATCACGAAGGCAGTATGGGTGTGCCCGACAGAACGCCACCACAGTACCGGAACGTTGGGCGTGGGATGATGCGCGGTGACCATGAAGTTCGGGATCTCGTAAGGATTGTCGGCGGCGCCCTCGACCGCAGTTTCATCGACTCCATTCTTTATTAGCATGGAAGCAAACGGCGTACCCGCCCCGAGAGATTGTCCCACGATCACATGTCGCCATGCCGAAGGCATGCCGTCCGCTCCGATCCCAATCTCGATGCGGTGCGCGAACATGGGACGATAGTAACCGCCTTGCACGTCATCTTCGCGGGTCCAGATGAGTTTTACGGGAATGCCTTTGCAACGCTTGGCGATGGTAGCCGCCTCGCGCTGCACATGAGAATCAGGCACCGCTCTTCTCCCGAATCCGCCGCCGGCCATCTCGGTGTGAAAGGTAACCTGTTCCGGCTTGAGGCCTAGAGTTTGGGCGATGGCCATTTGATCGACGGTTTGAAATTGAGAACCAGCCCAAACCTCAGCGTGATCGCCATCAAACCGGATGGTAGTGTTCAATGGCTCCATCGGGCTGTGAGCGAGGTAGGGAAATTCGTACTCCGCCTCAAACCGGTTGGCGGCGGGGATGCCATCCAATACGCTGAGGTCGCCGCGAGATACCGCAACATTGCCGGGAGTGGCGGCCAGCTCCTTATACTTTGCCCGTAGCTGCTCCGTGTCGGCCGGCTCGATTCGAGAGAAATCCCAATCGATGGAAAGCCGATCGCGCGCCTGCTTGGCGGTCCAGAACTTGTCCGCTACAACGACTACTGCGGTTCCCCGGCTGATGGTGGGGATTTCGAACACATCCATCACACCGGGAATGCCTCGCGCCGCCTTGTCATCGATTGATTTCGGTCTTCCACCGAAGATAGGAGGGTGCGCCACAACTGCAACCTTCATTCCGGGCAGGTCGAGGTCGAGGCCGAACTTCATGGAGCCATCGCACTTCGGACGGCTGTCGAGCCGCCGCGTGTCTTTGCCAATCAACTTGAACTCGGATGCTTTTTTGAGCGGCACGTTCTCCGGCACAGGGACGTGGGCCGCGGCATCAGCTAGTTCACCATAGGTGGCGGATCGGCCGCCGGGGCCGTACACAACACTGGCCTCAGTCCGACATTGAGTACCCGATACCTTCCATTGCTGCGCGGCAGCGGCAACCAGCATGGCGCGGGTTTTCGCTCCCAGTTCGCGGTACTGCTGAAAGGAATGCGCAATCGATCCTGAGCCGCCAACCATCTGGATCCCAAACACGGGATCTTTATAGACATCGGCCGCCGGGGCGAGATCGGCTACGACATGCGCCCAATCGGCGTCCATCTCATCGGCCAACAGCATCGGTAGCGAGGTCTGAACTCCCTGGCCGAACTCGAGGCGATTCACTTGAATCACAATCTTGCCGTCTGGCTGAATGTGAACGAAGGCATCCGGAGGATACATCTTCGCTTGCGGAGCCTGAGCGTGTACTGGGAAATCGAAATAAAGAGCGACGATCAACCCGCCGGCAGCCTTGGTCGAGACGCGCAGAAAACTGCGCCGGCTGAGACCTGATTCCGAACTCAACTTGGTGGTCGCGGACATGGTGTTCTCCTTTACGCCAGTTGCTGTGCAGCAGTCTTGATCGCTTTGCGGATGCGAACATAGGTGCCGCAGCGGCAAATGTTTCCGCCCATCGATTCCTCGATGTCTTCGTCAGTAGGTTTCCTGCGGCTCTTGAGCAACACCACAGCGCTCATGATCTGCCCGCTTTGGCAGTAGCCGCACTGCACGACATCCTCGGCCACCCAAGCGTCCTGAACGGCGCGGCCCACGCGATCTTCTCCGATGCCCTCGATGGTCACGATGGGCCGATTGCCGACCAGCGAAACGGGAACCACGCACGAGCGAGTCGCAACCCCCGCCAGGTGCACGGTGCACGCCCCACATGCCGAGATGCCGCAACCGTATTTCGTGCCGGTCATCTTCAGATCTTCACGCAGCACCCAAAGCAGCGGAGTACCGGGGTCAACAGTGACCTCTCTGGTTTGTCCGTTTACCGTCAGCTTGTAAGTTGGCATAAAAGCCTCCGAGTTCAAGGGTTCTGTGGACAAGGCATTCCAGCATCGACCCAGGTCTGTGTGGCGGCAACAAATTGTTCGTGGGTGAGCGGTGGCAGAGATCGCGCAGTGCCGTCGCGGCGGCGTCCCGGCTGGAACGCCCAGAGCACCAAAGGCTCCTGCTCATGATGCCGCACGATGCCTGGGCCATCCAGGCTGCCATTTTTGGAGTGATCGGTAAGAGACCGGCAAACCGCCGTGCTCGACAGGATGTTGTCGTCGGTGTCCTGCCACTTCATGGAAAGAGGCGCCAGGTGCCAGTTGTAAGCCCCGGGAACACCGGTGCTATCCGCGTTGGCGGACTGATGACAGGTAGCGCAGTTCAGGCCCGGCACGCCCTTGCCTCCCGGCCCGCGCACGACGTTGAATAAATGACGGTGCCGGTCGTCGCCTTGCTCCGGATAGTTCGTGGCGGTGTGGCAATTGATACACCGAGGAGTTGTCAGCACGGAATAGACTTGCTGCCAGGCGGCGAGGCCCGCTTCACGCGTTGTTGAGGCAGCTTTTTGACTAGTTCCCTGGGCGGGGCAAAGTGTACTTGAGCACGCGAGGTATGCGATAAGAATGAGGACAGCGGCCAACCCACGGAATACCACGTCGGAGTACACCATGCGGACCTCCCTTTCTAGTCCAACCCGTTGCCTGCGCACAATCATATTTCGGTCGATTTTACTCCACAAGAGAGGGCTGTGATCAGGTCAGGGCTCGCAGAAGGCCAGTATCTGAGACTTCATAGCCGAGACGTCGAGCGAGTGAAGAACCGCATCCTTGCGACTGCTGTAAAACCGGAAGTCGAAAACCGCGGATTCGTTGCGGGCCGGCGATCCCGAGACCACATCCTTCAGCGCTCCCACGGAGACGCAGAATTCAAGATTGAGGCAGTACTTGCCAGCCTTTTGATTGACTCAGGACTTGCTCGGCCATAAGATGAATCGACTTCGAAAGCACACACCTCGCTCATGATCGGCCGGATCATCTCGCACTATCAAATCGTCGAGAAGCTTGGCGGAGGTGGCATGGGGGTGGTTTACAAAGCTCAAGACGCACGCCTGCACCGATTCGTCGCACTTAAGTTTCTGCCCGAAGATGTTGCCCGCGACCCCCAGACCCTTGCCCGTTTTCAGCGTGAAGCGCAGGCAGCATCCGCGCTGAACCATCCCAACATCTGCACTGTCCACGACATCGGCGAAGAAGACGGCCAGGCTTTCATTGCCATGGAGTTCCTCGAAGGCGTCACGCTGAAACACAAGATCGGCGGCCGTCGGCTCGAAACCGAGACCATTCTCTCCCTCGCCATAGAAATCGCCGATGCCCTCGACTCCGCCCACATAAAAGGAATCGTGCACCGCGACATTAAGCCGGCGAACCTTTTCGTCACCGAGCGCGGACACGCCAAGATTCTCGACTTCGGCCTCGCCAAGCTAACCCTGGGTAACTCCTCTTCCAGTCAGATCGGGTCCGCCAACACCATGACGGGAACGCTGGAGGATCCGCATCTCACCAGCCCTGGTTCCACTCTCGGCACCGTTGCGTACATGTCGCCGGAACAGACCAGGGGCAAGGAACTCGACGGCCGCAGCGACCTGTTCTCTTTCGGTGCGGTGCTCTATGAGATGGCTACCGGCACGCCGCCATTTCGCGGGGAAACCTCCGCCGTCATCTTCAACGCCATTCTTGAGAAGGCGCCAGTGCCCGCGACTCGTCTCAACCCGGACCTGCCGCCCAAGCTGGAAGACATCATCAACCGCGCGCTCGAAAAAGACTGTGAGTTGCGTTATCAGAGCGCCAAGGAGATGCGCTCTGAGTTGATGCGCCTGAAGCGAGACACAGATTCCAGTCGCCAAATTCCGGTTGCGATTGCGGAGGCGGCGCACTCTTCCCCGGCAATTCCGGCTGCGCACGCGAGCAGCTCCGCCGTAGTCGCGGTCGCAAAGCAACACAAGCTGGGACTCGGCATTGGCAGTGTGGCTGCGGTCCTGCTGGTTGTGGCAGCAGCGTATGGAATCTACGCGTTGTTCTCGCGCAGCAAGCCGGCTCCGTTCCAAAACTTTTCCGTCAGCAAAGCGACGCAAAGCGGCAAGGCCACCCTGGTTGCTATTTCGCCCGACGGCAAATATCTGTTGCACGTAATGGACGACGGCGGCCAACAAAGCCTGTTGCTGCAGAACATTCCCACGAACAGCACTACTCAGGTCATCGCTCCGGGTCCCTTCGAATATGTGGGGCTGCGTTTTTCGCCCGACGGAAACTACTTGTATTTCGTTCGTTTCGAGCCCGGCAGCCACTCGCTGAAATATCTGTATCGCGCACCGGTGCTGGGCGGAACGCCGCAGAAGCTGGTGACCGACATTGATTCCAATATCGCGCTCTCTCCGGACGGCAAGAAGTTCGCCTACATCCTCGCGAACAACCCGAAAGTCGGAGAGTACCGAATCATTGTCCGATCAGCAGAAGGGAGTGATGAAAAGATCATCGCCACTGGGCCGTTGAATGAAGTGCAATTCGATCTCGCGTGGTCGCCGAATGGCAAAACCATCGTGATGGCGCTTTCGCAACCGGGGGATGCGCTTGGCGGAATGGCCGCGTTCGACGCAGAGAGCGGGGAGCGCAATGATTTCCTGCTTTCGAAGGACTTGTACTTTTCCAAGCAGGTGTGGCTGCCCGATGGCAGTGGGTTACTGGCGTTGGGCGTGCCCGTTTTCTCCAGCCAGGTTCAGATCGTGCATGTTGCATATCCGTCGGGTAGGGTTTCAGCGGTGACGCGCGATACCAACTCTTATATCGATCTCAGCATGGCCGCTGACGGCCACACGGTGGCGGCAGTGGAGAGGCTGACGCACAACAATGCCTACGTGATGCCTGCCGCTGCCAGCAGTGCGCAGGCCCGGCAACTTGCGATGGAGGGTTCGCCGAGTTATGAAGTCGGCTGGACTCGCGATGGTCAGCTGCTGATGTCCGTTGCTAACACGGGGGTGACGCTACTCAATGCAGACTCGGGCGCAAAAACTCCGTTATTTTCGCAGATCCGTTTCCCTGGGTTCGCGCATTCCTGCCCCGACGGGCACCTCGTCTTCATGGCATTGGCGTCGAGCAAAATCGAGGCACATATTTATCGGGCGGATGCGGATGGCGGAAACGTGAAGGAACTCACGAGCGGGAAGTTCGACTACATGCCGACTTGCTCGGCCGACTCCAAGAGTGTGTTCTACGCGGATGCGGACTCGAAGCTGGACAAAGTTGCTATGGAGGGCGGCGCTTCGCAAAAGTTCCCGGGCTACCCGGACTTCGGGCGCAACACGGTTTCTCCGGATGGAAAGGTGGTGGCGATCATCACCGCGCGTGTGGCGGACCCAAAGGAAAAGCTGGGGCTGTTGTCCCCGGATTTCAATCAGCCGATCCGGCTGCTGGACTTTGAGCGGCCGCGCGCTGAGTATGGCGTGATGTTTGGCGACGGGCCGATTTTATTCACCCAGGATGGCAAGGGCATTATTTATCCGGTGCGTGAGGGGCAGACGGATAATCTCTGGCTGCAGAATCTCGACGAATCGCCCGGCAAGCAATTAACCGATTTCAAATCCGAGTTCATTCGTGACTTCGCCTTCTCCTTCGACGGCAAACAGCTCGCCATCATCCGCGGTCACCGCGAGGCCGATGTGGTTCTCATTCGCGACTCGGAGAAGTAACCGCCGCACTCATCCGGCGATTGGCATTGTTACGGAAACCGAGTTACGGTCAAACCGGAAGTTATGCCCGGAACAAAACTTTCAATGACACGGGCCAGAAGTCGGCTTATCAGTACTGATCTCCCAAGCATACCTTCGCCGGCACTTGTCCGAGATGATGGATAGGATCGCTGAGGGACCGGAAGATGTGAAAAAATCAGTTAGGGCCGCAGATGAACTCCCATAAACGTGGATGACCTACAGTGTTTTCCACCGGCGTTCATCCGCGTTCATTGGTGCACCCACTGGATTCGCCCTGGAAAGACTACGGGATGCGAAAAGGGTTTACGAGAAAACCACAAGGGGACGAGCCCGCGACGCCAGGCAAGAACTACATAACGCGGAGCGGGCTGCAGCGCCTCAAAGATGAGCACCGGTTTCTGCTCACCAGGGAACGCCCGGCCGTGACGGAGGTGGTGGCGTGGGCTGCCAGCAACGGCGATCGCAGTGAAAACGCCGACTATCAGTACGGCAAGCGGCGGCTGCGGCAGATCGATGGGCGGATTCGCTTTCTCACGAAGCGAATCGAAGCCGCGGAAGTTGTGGACCCGGAAGCTCCGAGAGCGGGGCAGGCGGCGACGAGGGCATTCTTCGGAGCGACCGTGCGCTATGCCAATGCCGCGGGAGTGGAGCGAGTGGTGAGCATCGTGGGCACCGACGAGGTCGATCTCAACCGCAACCACATCAGTTGGGTGTCACCTCTGGGGCGTGCATTGATGAAGTCGGCAGCGGGTGACAGCGTAGTCCTTCAATTGCCGGGCGGTACAGAATACCTGACCGTGCTGGAAGTGTGTTACGAGCGCATTTCTGTGGAACCGTTCCGTGAACCACCTGGATCCGAGGCCTCGGCAAAGAGACTCCCTCGCAGACGCTAAATCCACCTGACGAGAGACGAAGCGGCACAGCTGGTGAAAGACAGCTCTGGCCAGCAGCTCCTTTCGCTAGAATCAAGGACAGTTCTGCTTCGAGTGCCGCTGTGGCTTGCAATTTGCTTGCAGTCGACCAAATCTGGTTTGCGGAATCGATCACTTGCGCGGAGCATCGGATGGCACGTCTGAGCCTTTGAATGCACAAGAATTGAGTCGGCAGATAACTTTCGGCGGGTGATCCTGGTGAAGTCCGCTCTCGACGTCTACACCGGACCCGTACGGCCTAATTCACTTTGGCACGACGAGAGCGCCGTTCGTGATAAGTTTCGAATCCACTATGCCGATCTCGACCCGGCGGTTGGAAGCACGCGCCTGTTCGCTGTCGCCCGGAACGCGCGGGTCGGATTTACCAAAACCCTTGGTGCTCATGATTGTCGCGGAAATTCCGGTCTGCACCAAGAAGTCGCGGACAGCTTCGGCGCGACGCTGTGAGAGTTGCAAGTTGTACGCCTGCGTGCCGATGTCGTCCGTATATCCGTAGACAGCAATCGTATATCCCTTAAGCGTCATCAGGATCCCGGCGATGCGATTAAGGACGTCGCGATATTCCGGTTTAATGTTTGCCTTATCAAAGTCGAAGCGAATCGACTTGCTGTCCAGCGTCATCACCAGGCCCATGGCGGTGCGATGCGTTTCGGCGATTTGCCCGAGAGCCTGTTGCAGCTGGGCAAGTTCCGCCTCTCGCTCTTGCCGATATTCCTCAGCCTGCTGTGTGGCTTGATCTGCCTTTTGCTGCTCGGCGGCGGCCTGCTGCCGCGCAAGTTGCGCCTGGGCCTCCGAGTTCGATTGATCCTGCTTCGCCAAGTCGCGCTGTTGAGCGGCTGCCTGCGCGTTCGCAGCCGCTTGCGAAGCCTGCTGAGCCAACGTCTGCGATTGCTCCTGTGCGCGCACGACCAACCGGCTGAAATCATCCGTCTGCTGGCTGAGCCGTGCCACCTCGCGCTCCAGGCGACGGACCGAGTTTAGATAAACAAGCCCAAGAACCAAGCTGAGCGCGATTGCGATCACTCCCAGAGCCAGCGCTAACTTCCCTTGAGACTTGGCAGGCGCATTCCCAAGTCCACGCTCGTCCGGGTTCATCGCCTCGCGTGAAGAGTCCATCACTTGGCAATCTTAGCGTGGAATTCTGGATTGAGGCAAAACCAGATAGCTCCCGGATTGTAGGCTAATTGTTGCAGGGGATGAAAGAGCCCTTCAGGAAGAGAGAACAGCAACTCCATCCTGGCCTCGAGCCAAAACCGGGGCGTCGACCGGGGCAGCCGGCAGTATCATATTTTGAGCGCTACACCTGTTAGCGCTAGGTATTCTTGGCACAAGGTCTGGGCGGGCTTAAAGCTGTAGCGTTCCAAAACGCTGAGTTATGCTGGGCCGCGAGTCCCCTAATTTGAAATATCCAGTTGATCCCAGCTTGCAGTTAACTTGCGATGACTCGAGGTGAGATTGGCTTCTAAGCTGAAAAGGTTGGTAGGCGCGGCAGGAATTGAACCTGCAACCCTCGGATTAGAAATCCGATGCTCTATCCGTTTGAGCTACGCGCCCTCAACAACTTCACGGCTACTGCTTGGCCTGACGTCACCAAGCTTCCACACTGCTCCTACTACATCTTTAGTTCTCGCATTATGATATCGGCCGAAGACCGAACGCGTCTTGTACCCGCGGATTTTCCTGGCGACATTCCAAGGCAGCACGCCTTCGTTGACCAGGTTCTGATCGTTGATCTACGCGGATTGTTCACAGTCAAACCTTGATTAAGAGTAGCACGTGTTTGCCGAGTCACCTTACTTCACGCTCTCGCCAAAACCGAGGGTTTCACAGGCTTCGGCCGACGGGTGACGAGACACAGATCGCATTCCGCATAACGCTGGTTGGCACGTGGGCGCGAATTTCACTCGCGAGCCTTCGCAAGAATCGACCCGGCGAGAACCAGACCAACCAGTAGTGTGACCATCCAGCGCGAACCATCTGGCACAAGCACGGGCGCGACTTCGGGCGCAGCACAGCAGAGGAAGGCAGGCGGCACTGGAGGAAGCGGCAGAAGGCCGCTGGTGCTCACCTCTACGGGTCCGATAGGCGGAATCCAAGTCTCCGGTGTTGGATAGAGAGAAGAAACCAGACCCGAGTCCGTGGAAACTTCAGCCACAGGAATATCGAGGTCTATGGGAGCCATCTGCACCGGCGCATTCGTCGGCGAGCTCATGGCGATGCGATTCCCGCACCTGCCCAAGAACATAAATTTCCCGTCTGTCATTACCAGCTCTCCTGCGCGAATGCAAATTTTGTGCTTCGACCAGACGATCTGCCCATCTTTATCGCGGAACGTGACATAGGTGCAGAAGGCCTTCGATATTCTTATAAACCGCGCATTCCTTAGGTTGAAATCGGCGGGCAAGAATCCGCCTCTGTATGCCATCTGTAGATCGGCGGCATCGTGAATCCCGCCCGGCAATACACTGTGGGGGTATACAGGATACTTCAGCGCAGGCGGAGGAATCTGGCTGGCCTTTTCGCGAGTATATGAAGGCGGTTCAGGATGGCGAATCTCCGGCATGGCCCGGAACGCTGACAGTAAAATGACGCTGGCTCCGACCCATAGCGTCAGGATGAAGAATAAAGCAATGGTGACCGTCTTTTTCATGTGACCTTCAGGGGGAGGAACGTCTAAGGGGAGGATGGTTTTATAGCGAGGGGGCTCGCTTTTACCGTTCTGTCGCGACCTGGCGCACTCGCACTACGCCCACACTTCAGAGCCGCACAAGGCGGCGATTTCGAGACGCGCGCGCCTGAAGCTATTCCTGCAAAATTGTTAGGGGGTTAACACGAGCAGAAACAGGGAGAGTCCAGCGTAATGCTCTTTTTAGCATACCACCGAGTGTCCTCTAGACCAACCCCAGCGCCTACCAGCGTCGCGTTGCAAGTTGCGCAGTACGGCTCAGGATAACTACAAGCGTGGAAACAGGCGTAGACCTATGCACAGCGAAACCCTGACGAGAAATGGGGCAAAGGACAAGATCAGAGCAACAATCTGTGGGCTTTCATTGCCACGCCATGAAGACAGACAGCAGGCCGCACCCGAAGCACTATCATAAAAACGGCTGACAGCGTTGGCTGCCAGCCGTTTCTTTCGACTAATTCACTTGGGCCGTTTAACGGCGTCCGCCGCCACCGCCGTGGAAGCCACCGCCTACGGACCCGTGCGCATTGCCTCCGTAGCCACCGCCTGCGAACCCGCGCGCATAGCCTCCGTAACCAACTCCTCCGCCCCGAGAGTACCCGTAGCCACCCGATCTGTAATAGCCGCGACCGTAGTAGCCATAGCCGTACCCACCGCGTCCGTAATATCCGTAGCCAGGCCTGTAACCCCAGCCCGGACGATAGTAGCCGTTATACCACGGCCCCGCACCGATGAAGACACCACCCGCGAACCATTGCGGCCCGTAGTAGCCGTAGGGCGCACACGCGTATGGATAATAGGCGTAATAGCCATAGGAGCAGACCGGGGCCGGACCCACGTAGCCGTAGCCCGGACCCACCCCAATGCCCACTGAAACCTGGGCTTGCGAGTATGCTACTGGAAGCATCAAAATTCCCACTAAAGCCAGATATCGTAAATAGCGCATTTTGTACCCCCCCTTCTTCGATCTGCGATCTCCACGAAAGACCGAACAGAATCCGAAGGCTTCCAGGCATTTTAGTCTCGTCTGGAAGCGTCCATCCGATCTATATAAACACGGAACCACGGAAAAAGTTCCAGGGCATTGTGCCTCTATAAGTTGCGGGGCAAATGGTGGACTTAAAACATGGAAAGCCGCATCGTGAGCGGCCTCGGCCGGTTGAAGGATCTCGCGCAGTGCTTCGCCTTTGTTTTGTATACTGCCCCGTGGCCTCATAACTGTTGTCCGTGACTGCTTCTGCTCCATTTCGGCTTGCGTACATCGACTGGATGCGCGGCCTGGCCTGCGTTCTGATGTTCCAGACGCATTGCTACGACTCATGGCTGAGCGGCGATGCGCGCAAAACGACCTTTTTCATGTGGTCTCAACTGGGTGGAACTTTGCCTGCCCCACTCTTTCTTTTTCTCGCGGGAATTTCCTTTGCGCTGGTTACGGACAAACTGAGGCAGAAAGGAGTGCCCGCTGGTCAGATTGCGCGCACCACGATTCGCCGCGGTGTGGAGATTTTCGGGCTGGGGATTCTGTTTCGACTGCAGGAGTATTTGATTGCGTGGGGCTGGGCGCCGTGGAGCGATTTGTTGCGCGTCGATATTCTCAACACCATCGGCCTTTCGATCATGTTGATGGGAGTGGTCTGCGGGATTGTATTATGGCTCAACTCCAGAACGCACGCGAGGTTCGTGCTTGGTATGACGGCGTCCGGTGTTGGGATGAGCATTTCCCTCTTGAGCCCGCTACTGTGGACGAGTTGGCGTCCGCGCTGGCTGCCTTGGCCGCTTGAGTCTTATATCGACGGCGTCCATAACCTGGGTGAGCCACAAGCTTGGCTGTTTCCGATTTTTCCCTGGGCAGCATTTGCCTTCATTGGCCTCGCGGTAGGATTTTTTCTCTTGAGTGAGGGGGCACGGAAACGCGGCGCCGCCACGTTTGCTCTGGCGGGCGCAGGCGGAATCGCATTGATCTACCTGGCACGATGGCTGGATGCGCGTCCGAACCAGCTTTACTCCACTTATGATTTCTGGCACACCAGCCCCAATTTTTTTCTCATCCGCGTGGGACTCTTGCTAATGATTCTGGCAGCGGCGTATCTGTGGTGTCGCTGGGGAGCCGGACAATGGGGTTTCAGCCCTCTCATACAGCTTGGGCAAACTTCCCTGCTGGTTTATTGGGTTCATATTGAATTCGTGTACGGACGGCTTTCTATTCTCCCGAAACGAGCCGTCGACATTCGGACCGCTTCGTTTGGATTACTGGCAATTTTTCTTGCCATGGTTTTATTGTCCAGGTTGCGCACGCGGCTTAAAGGACGTGGCGCGGAAGCACTGGCTTGGTTCTACCGGCCAGCTAAGGCCAGCTAATCTCATTTCGCCGACAGCTGGCGGATCGCGCTCTGAATCAACTTCAATCCGATGGCCCATTGTTGGCGCGAACGAACTTCATCCTTGCCATATCCGAACAGATAAAACGTGATGTAGAGGCCATCGCGAATTGCTTCCTCTCCTGGCGCTTCTTCCTCCTCATGGTAGTAGCAGCGGCGGATAAGAAATTCCGCGGCCGCCGCAATTTCAGGGGCTCGCTGCAAGAGCTGGACCAGCCGTTTTGCCAAGTGCTCATGCTCGGGGAACGAAAAGCGTTTTGCTTCATCGGAAAAGAAGAGATCGACGTAGGAGCCAAACTTGTCAGTGGCTTCGAATATTTCTTCTTCCCGATTGATTTCTGTGCTAGACCAGACGTCACACTTCGCGGTCTCAAGCGGACTCTGGGGAGAGTTAACCTTGGAAAGAAACTCACCCAATTCCGGCGTTTGCGCGATTTCCTCAAGCTTGGACAGGAACTCGGGATGGCGTTTCAAATCGTAATAACGTGGGCCGCTTTCGGCGGCCCAAGGCATCTCGAGCGTTTCGTCGTCCGCGCCGAGTTCGACGGCGAAGTCGGCTTGCACGCTACTTTGCTGGCGCAGGCGCGGGGGCTGCCTGCGGCGTCGCGTTCGGCGTGGAGAAATTGACCTTCGGGACCTGGCGCGATTCCTCCGTCGCAGTGAAATATGCTTCGTTCGGTTTGAAGCCAGCCCAGCCCGCGTAAATGTTATTGGGAAAGTGCTGCACGTAAGTGTTGTAGTCCTGCAACGTGTCGTTGTAACGCTTGCGTTCGACCGCGATGCGGTTTTCGGTTCCCGCCAACTCATCCTGCAGACGCAGGAAGTTCTCGTTCGACTTCAATTGCGGATAGTTCTCGACGACCAGAAGCAGGCGTCCGATGGCGCCGTCCAGTTGTTGATTGGCGGCAATCTTGTCCGTAGGCGTACCGGCCGAAAGCAACCGCGAACGGGCCGCCGCGATATCACCAAACACTTTTTGCTCCTGCCCCGCGATTCCCTTTACAGTTTCGACAAGGTTAGGAATCAGGTCGGCGCGGCGCTGCAGCACGATGTCGACTTGCGACCACGCGGCCTTGACCGCTTCATTCTTAGTCACCAGCGTATTGCGGACGCCCACGTACTGTCCGAACGCGATCAGCGCGATCAGCACGAGAACAACAATCACGATCAAACCTGTTTTCATCATTCTTCTCCTGTAGAAAAGCTGTCAAACTTACGTGCCACGCGGTTCCGGGGAGTCTAGCATTTTATCCACGGCAGCGGTAACCTGCTGCACCGCAGCCAGGTAGCGGGCAAAAACATCGGCCACATCGAATTGTTTAGTCTCCGCTTTGTGCTCGCGAATGTCGAGCAATTGCAGGAAAGCAGAAGCATCGAACGAAATGCGCGCGGCCAGTTCCTTGATTGTTTCCCGCTTTGCTTTGGGAGGCGTGACCCCGAGCGCAATCAGCCCGTGGCGGAAAAGGGTCGCAAAGGTTGACAACGAATGCTGCATCAGATCCCATAACTGCTTTTTGTCGCTCGCGGTGAGCAGCAGGCGCTCACGCAAAAGAATCAGCTTCTCCCGCAACTCATATTCCAGTTGGGCGCGATGCAAATGCATGGGAATCTTAAGCCCGCTGAGAACATCCGCGCCGAAGAGCACACGATGGCGTTGCTGCATGTCAAGAAGTTCGATGCAGAAAACATCCGTTGACGTCTCCAGCTCTTCGCGAGTGAGCACCAGCGGCTCATGATGCTTTTGTTTCGTCCACCACTCGACGGCAGGTGCAATTGCGACGAGTGCGGCGAAAGAAGTCTCGCGCAAGACGCAAAGCAGGTTGATATTGGAAAAATCAGGATGAAATTCTCCGTCTGCCGCAGAACCGTAAAGGATCACGCTCTCGAGATTCTCTCCAGAGGCCGCACGCAACCGGCTGATAAATTCGTTGATTTGTTTTTCCGCGACCATAGTGCCTCTTCATTTCGAACAATAAGGTTTCGCGCTACCAGCTTCCACTAGCTCCGCCGCCGCCCGAACTGCCGCCGCCAAAGCCTCCAAATCCTCCACCGCCGCCCCCGAAGCCACCACCACCGTATCCGCCACCACCGCCGCGGCCGCCTAATAACATGCTGAACAGGAGCAGCCTTCCAAATGGAGTGGAGACCAAAATCAGAAAAATAACCACGAGAACAATGATGCCGACAACGGATAGCCCCTTGTCCGGCTCTTGTCTCGCTGCGGGGGCGCGCGGACGTGCACCGGTCAGCTGAACGCCGGCGTCCTGTGCGATCGCATCCGCAACCCGCATCGTCAGAAGTGACACAGCGCCGTTGTAGTCATTCTGTTTGAGCAGCGGAACGGCTTCGCGTCCGAAGCCGCCGACTTTGCCATCCGGCAGAATCGGCTCCAGTCCGTAGCCAACTTCGACTCGATAACGGCGGTCCTGCGTAGCCAAAAGGATCAGCACGCCATGGTCGGTAGCTTTGGCGCCGATGCCCCATTGCTTGAACAGCGCGACCACATAATTTTCGATATCCGATCCATCCAGTGACTTGATAGTGACGACGGCAATCTGCGCGTGAGCTTTCTCGTCGACTTGCTGACAGATGCTATTGAGTTGCGCGATAGTGCTGGGGTCGAGAACGCCAGCAAAGTCGTTAACGTAATTGGTTGGCTTCAGTTGCGATACTGGCTCGGCGTAGACAAAGAGCGCCAGCGAAAGGACCAGAGCCGTTGCCAATCCGATTTTCGCGCCCAGTTTCATTCGAGAAAGAGATTGTATAGGAGAGAAGTCGGCTTGCGCTCCACCGGACAGCCAAGGGCTGTCCCCACGCGCTCAGAAGCCACGCAGGAATTCCACGACCTGCCGCTCCGCCCAACGTCCATCGTCGCCATCGGCTTCGGCGAGAAACGAGCAGTGGCCGCCATCCTCGGTTTCGACGAAAGTAATGTTGGGATTGGAAAAAATCTTCTGCCGCGTCTCCGGAAGAATGCGGATAAAGGGATCGTTCGCCGCGTGAACGACTAACGTGGGCACGGCAATGCGGTCCACAACATTGGCCGCGGCGGATCGCTGATAATAGTCGGACGCGCCCTCAAAGCCGCAGTAATGAGCCGTAACTTTGTCGTCGAAATCACGAAGTGTCATCACACCACGCATGCGTGAAGTGTCGAATACTTGAGGAAACAAACGTGCTTTCATTCTTAGACGACGGCGAAGTTGCCACATGAAATAGTATTCATAAAGGCGATTGGCCGGCAGATGCAGAGCGTCGGCTGAGGCTGCAAGATTGATGGATGGACAGACAGCCGCAACCGCACGCAACTGCGGCGGCGCTTCCCTTCCCCATTCTCCCGCGAGTTTGAGAACGAGATTGCCGCCCATGGAGAATCCCACGAGCGCGAAGCGGCAGATCCGGTCTTGGCGTATCAAGTTTTGAGCGACCGCAGCGATATCCTGGGACCGTCCCGAATGGTAAAGCGTAGGCGATAGCGCGTCCGTTCCGCCGCAATTGCGTTGGTTCATGCGGACCACGTTCATGCCCACAGCCATACCCTTCGCGGCGATGCCCAGCATATATTGAGATTCGCTCGAACCTTCAAGGCCGTGCACAATAATCACAGTGAGCGCATTTTGCCGGTCTTTCTGCCACTGGCAATGGCATAGCACCTGCACGCCGGGTTCGACTTCGATCAAACGCTTTTCGGCTGTGGGCAGCATGATCCGCCGTGGCAGAAAAAAGCTGGCCAGGGTTTGAACGTGTCCGCCACGCAAACCGCGTCGCGGCACAAACTTCCGTGCTACAGTTTGAGTAGTTCCCACAGTCTGATTTTAAATGGGTAAGGGTCTCTAAACGTCAGGAGTTGTTTATGCCGATCTTCGAGTATGTCTGCAAGGAATGCGATCATCAATTTGAAGCGTTAGTGTATGGCAGCGGGAAAGCCGAATGTCCGAAATGCCAAAGCAAGAAACTGACGCAACAACTGTCAGTGTTCGCCATGGCGGCCAAGAGTTCCGCGAGCACTTCGCCCTCGGTCCGCGCCTGCGGGAGTTGTGGCGATCCGCGCGGCCCGGGCGCCTGCTCGATGCCTGACATGGATTGATTTCTCTGAAAACCCAAGCTTTATCGGTCTTCTCGACGAGGCGTCGAAGGCGACTTTCGGCGACTTTCGGTGACTTTCGGTACCCGTTTAAGGGTGACCCCTGTAAGTTTCGCGAACCACGAATATGCCGTACCTTCTCAACAGTCGGATTCGAACGGGGCCTATGGATCGTCGTCGCAGTCGACGTGTCGCTGCATTCCTGACAGTACGCATCTGGGGCGTCGATGCCAAGTCCATGCCCTTTACCCAGCATGCCCAGGTGCGAAACATCAGTGATCGCGGGGCGGTGCTGCACGGGATGATCCGCCCGGTCAGGGCAGGCGAGATCTTACACCTCCAGCATGATGAGGATCAGGCTGAGTTTCGAGTCGTGTGGGTGGGCAAGCAGGGCACGCGAAGGCAAGGGGAAATCGGCGTCGAAAGCCTGTCTTCCGAGCCTTGCATCTGGGATGTAAATCTGCTGCAGTGCGCGCAAGTGGCGGGAAAAGGGTAGCAGCCGCTCCCGCGCTCTCGGTTATTGTTTCTCAATCTTCAAGAACCTCCACACAAAGTTTGCCTTTGATTTGCGGACGGCCCGCAATTTCCACTATGCTGCCCCTTCCACCTAGAGGAGATTACCTCGTGCGGGTTATTTTTGTAGTTCTGATGCTAGGTTCCATTGTTATGTCTTCCTCTGCAGCGGAGCCGCGGCAATTGAATCTCATGCCGATGCCGGCCAGCATGCAAATTCAAGCTGGCCAACTTGTAATTGATGCTTCGTTCTCGGTGGGAATCAGCGGCCACTCGGATGGGCAACTGCAGCGTGCGGTTGATCGCTTTCTGGATAACCTCCGGCGCCAGACTGGCATGACTGCATTGGACATGAAGGTGGCGAATGAGGCTCAGGCCAAGCTGGTCGTCCATTGTGAACATGAAAGTAAAGCGGTGCAGCAACTCGGTGAGGATGAATCTTATTCCCTAGAAGTCAGGCCTGCGGGCGCGAAGCTCGACGCAGCGACGACGCTCGGAATTATGCGCGGGCTAGAGACATTTCTGCAACTGGAACAAGTTACCGCCGACGGCTTCGCTGTACCTGCAATTGCGATTCAAGACAAGCCGCGTTTCCCGTGGCGCGGATTGATGATTGACGTGGGCCGCCACTTCATTCCCCTCGATGTCTTGAAGCGGAATTTGGATGGCATGGCCGCGGTAAAGCTGAATGTATTCCACTGGCATCTGTCAGAGAACCAGGGCTTTCGCGTCGAAAGCAAGAAATTTCCTGGGCTGACGGAGATGGGATCTGACGGACTTTACTACACGCAAGATGAAGTGCGCGACCTGATTGCCTACGCGCACGACCGCGGCATTCGCGTGGTCCCCGAGTTCGACATGCCCGGACACAGTACGGCGTGGTTCGTTGGCTATCCTGAACTTGCCAGCGGCCCCGGGCCGTATCAGATCGAACGCAAGTGGGGCGTCTTCGATCCGGCCATGGATCCCACCCAAGAGCGGACCTACAAGTTTCTCGACAGCTTCATCGGAGAGATGGCCAAACTTTTCCCTGATCAGTACTTCCACATTGGCGGCGACGAGGTCAACGGAAAAGAGTGGGACGCGAATCCAAACATTCAAGCGTTCATGCGCTCCCATGGACTGAAGACGAATCAGGATCTGCAAGCCTACTTCAACACTCGGGTGCAGAAGATCGTGAGCAAGCATGGAAAGACAATGGTCGGATGGGATGAGATCCTGCGGCCGGATTTGCCCAAAGACATCGTCGTGCAATCGTGGCGTGGCCAGGATTCGCTGGCGGCCGCAGCCCGGCAAGGATATCGCGGCATTCTCTCTTATGGCTATTATCTCGATCTGATATGGCCAGCTTCTAGACACTACGCGGTCGATCCCATGAGTGACGGGGCGGCGAACCTGACTCCGGAAGAAAACCAGCGCGTCCTCGGTGGCGAAGCTTGTATGTGGTCCGAGTATGTGTCGCC
Organism: uncultured Acidobacteriota bacterium; assembly: GCA_963762385.1. Classification (GTDB taxonomy): domain Bacteria; phylum Acidobacteriota; class Terriglobia; order Terriglobales; family Acidobacteriaceae; genus JABDBE01. The sequence continues at coordinate 1,919,140 of CAVXKN010000006.1, forward strand.
CGAGAATATTGACTCGCGCATCTGGCCGCGAACCGCAGCCATCGCCGAGCGCTTGTGGTCGCCGCAAGATGTGACCGACGTGAATTCCATGTACCAGCGTTTGGAGAACGTCAGCCGATGGCTGGATTGGCTCGGACTCACGCACAACTCCAGCTACGGGCCGATGTTGCGCCGCATCGCGGGTTCGAATGATATTTCTGCGCTTCGGACATTTACCGATGTTGTGGAGCCCGTGAAAGATTACACTCGCGAAGAAATCGCAACTGTTGAAGCTACAAGCCTGTCGCCGCTGAATCGTGTAATCGATGCGGCTCGGCCTGAGAGCGCGACCGCACGACATTTTGCGAATCTCGTGGACGCAATCGTTGCAGGCAGAGCCGACGCTAACACGAAACAAGACGCTCGAACGCTGCTGATCCGCTGGCGGGACAACCAGAGCAATTTACAGCCACTGGAGACCCAATCATTTCTGCTGCAGGAGATCGTTCCGTTGTCGCAGGATCTCTCTGCAGTAGCCACAGCGGGTCTGCAGGCACTGGATTATATCGAACGCGGAGAGCGTGCACCCGATGCGTGGGCAAGCCAACAGTTCGCATTGTTGGTGGAAGCGCAGAAGCCGAAAGCCCAACTGTTGCTCATGGTCGTGCCATCAGTGCAGAAACTGGTTGAGGACGGCAGTGGACAGAAAGCGCCACCGCTACAAAAGTAATCGACCTTCAACTGAGATTCGTCAACTCTCCCACCGCGCGATACGCCTGGTCAATCGCCACATCCGTATAGGCGCTGGCGCCCGCGTCGGAGTTGGCGATCGCGATCCGGCCAAATCGTTTCCGTCCGATCACCCATGGTTTTTCATCCTCTGGCCAATCCGGATCGAACAGGGGGTTGGGGCTGAAGGCATAGCCGTGCGCCCACCGGTTTACCGTAATGCCTTCAACATCGCGCGCCGGATCGAAGCCCGCGGAACTCAGCATTCGGGCAAGTTGGTCCCTGATATTTCGCTCAAAGGTTGAGAACGGGGTCCGCATCAGTTCTGACCGGCCGGCCCGAAATTGATCGCGTTGCGGCAGGCCCGGCTTGCAGGGCGCGCGCAGCATGAACAGAACGATCGGCTCATCCGGCTTGCCGGGAAACTCATATTGTCCGAGACTGACCGGAAAATCGAGAGCCGTATAAGTATGGTAGCCGCCGGGCGCAACAATCTGATGAATGCCAAGACTTTGGAACGGCGTCCAGTTGCGGATGGCCACGTGGGTGTACACCAACGGAGTCTTCACCAGAGAGTGAAGCGCATCCCGCTGCTTGTCAGGAAGCTCGGGACACAGATACGGAATCATCATGTTGTAGCAGGCCAGAACACAAGCGCCCGCCTGCACGCTTTGCAGCTTTCCGCCGCGCATGTATGCAACTGTGACTTCCTTCGCGGAGCCTGGTGGTCCGTTGTGGCGAACTTGCACTACTGTAGAGTTCAAGCGAATTCGCACCGAAGCTTTGGCATCGTCTAAACGGCTGTAGTCGGCGCGAGCCAGTACCACATCTTCCATGTTGTGGCCTGCAATCGATCCAGGTACCAGCGATCGCACTAGCAGACGCGCGATCGACGCGTTGCCGTCGGGAAAATGAAAGATATAGGGCTCTTCTTTTCCCACCTCATCGAGGTTCAAGCCGTCAAAGCCGGGATAGGTGAAGGATTGATAGTCGTCGCCATTTTCAAAACACGCCAGAGCGGAAACCGCATCAATGCCGACGCCGAACAAATCATGCGGATACGTTTGGAAAAAGGGCAGCGCCTCGGGAGTGAGCTTGCAAAGTTTGGTCAAATAATCGGCGTAACTGATTTTGGCCAGTCGCGCGTACTTCTGTTGCTTCGACAAGCCGGGCAGGCAATCGACCTTCTCCGCGTAAATGCGGGCGATGTCGCGACGAACCGGCTCTGAAAGCGGTGCTTTGCTGAGAAACTGCGGCCACGGCGTAGATCCCATCCCTAACACCAGCCGATCTTCGCCGAAAGTTTCGCGATCGAAAAAGCACGCTGTGTTTAGCTTCGAATAAAGGTTCTGGTCGTAGGCCTTATAAAACCGTTGAGTATCGATGCCTAGTTCGTCGATCAAACCCTTTGCAACTTTGCTATATCGCCCCGGGCTCTCGATCGACTGTGTTCCGCCATAACTCAGAAGCAGCCGGTTCGCAGCGCGAAACTCATTGCGCTTGGCGTGTCCTCCAAAATCATCGTGGTTGTCGAGGATAAGAACACGCGCATTCGGCGCCGCCCGCTGGCGATAGAAGTAAGCGGCCGCCAGCCCGCTGATCCCGCCTCCCACAACCACCAGATCGTATTTCTCGCCGGTGCTCTCGGGTTTGCCCGCCGAATCCCAGAACTCTCCGTCACGCAAGCTGTGAGCGACCGTGTACGTGCCTTCGTGATTTCCGCGCATCCCCATCAGCGCTGGAGGATAGTAATTTGGATCTTTCTCGGGAGCTAAGGCCGAATCGGCCGCGCCAAGTCCATGCAGCCAGGGAGCGCTAGAAGTCAGAACTGACGTGCCGACCGCGACGGCAACGCCATCCAGGAAATCACGCCGCGTGATCTTTCGATGCATCCCCAGGTCGCGGTCGCGCGAATCATCACTCATCGAATCTCCCGTTGAAGTGTGAAATTGAGCCAGGCGAGAAACAGAAGCTTACTATAATCGCGCGATGTCATAGAAGCGAAGAAGTGTCTCGCTTTGCTCGTAAATCGCAGAGTGCGCGGAGAAGTCGCTACTGAGTTATCTTCGACCCTTGCTGAATCGAGACTACCCGGCGGAGGAGTGCGGGGGAACAGTCGGCTGTAAGGCGACGACCATCTCACTTCGACCAAATGGAAGTGCCAATCAAAGCCAACACTTCCAAAACCGCGAGCGAAACCCACAAGCGTTGCCGGAAAGCCGAACGCCGCAAGTCTCTTTTCAAATCAGCTTCGAGGACATGAACGAATTCGACTTCAGCCGGATCCGGCTTCGGTGGTGGTGCAGCGACTCGAACGGCCGGCACGAAGGCCACCTTCGGCTTGTCGGGATAAAACACTTTCGGCGTGCTGAGCACGGAGGACCAGCGCGGCAACTGCATCGCGCCCTGAGTCAGGCTCGGGTCATCCATCGGGGCGGAAGTTAGTTGCAAGGCCGGCAGTCGCTCCGGAGCAGCCGCATCGGCGAGACTTCGTAGCAGCGAAGTCCACCACATATGACTCATTTGATCGCCGATCAACTCGCCCACATCGACCGGCCGTGACTCTAGCTGCAAAGGCGGCAGTGTCTCCGGAGAAATCACGTCGCCCAGGTTTGTGAACACGGTGCGATACCAGGGCAAGCTCAAGATGTCACCCGCCAACATGCCTACGTCCACTGGCCGCGAAGTCAGATGCAGCGGAGGCAACTTCTCGGGCGAAATAACGTCCCGCAGATCATCAAGCAGGCGCTTGCGCAAAGGACGGTTCCAACCCTCGGGCAGCAAAAGATTTAGTTCGGGGCCGTCGGATGATGCGGCCGATTTGGGTTTCGTCTCTTCCGACGATCCGGCGTTGGTGGGCTGGGGAAACATTCTCGGTCGTGATCCTTAGAGTTGCTTAGAGCCTCAACTGAGGCCTCTGCGCAATTACAGTTTAAACCGATTTTCAGTTTGCAGGAAGTGCAGAGGTGGAGACTTTCGGGAGAGATTACGGCCTGGTCATCAATATTCCAGTCACTCTGTCATTCATAGACTCGGCGAGCCTTTTGGCCTGATCCGCCGTCGTTCCGTTGAGTAATTCGAAATCAACCGTCGCGTCCGCTAAGAGAGAAACCGTTTTGTGAAACATTTCCATCCGGACGACGAACTTGCCATCGGCTCCCTGGATTGCTTTGAAACGACAACTGTCGCGCTCGATGTTTGCCATAAGATTTGCGGGTTACCGCGATATTATCACATATCTGTTTTGAACTGATTAACCGCGCAGGTCCGGAAGGTGAGACTTACGCATCTCAAACGGGCCACAGGCTGCTCAATTTTGGTGGAACAGAGGGTTCTGCGGCACCACGCCCCCGCCATGATGCACATAAAAGTAGACTAACGAAAGCGCTACGACGACGAGTATCACGAACAACAAAATAGGTTTGCAGCGATTGCCGGCAACAAACGTCATTGCGTTCCACCCGGAGTATATTGCAGCGTTCAGCAGGGTTCCTTGCAATACAGAACTCCAAGTAGCCCGACTGAAACATGACCGTAGACGGTCAACGGTCTTTTGCAAAAAGGGAAACGAGTACATCCGACAAAATGAACCGCATCTGGACCAAATAGTGTCTAATGCATACAGTGGATTCTGATCGCAAACTGCCCCGGCCCAAGCCCCCCGCGCGAGAAAGATTTCTCGCGGTTCTTCCTCAGGTCTGGGAACTCATTCGCCCGCGCCGTGCAGTGTTGGCCTTCGGCTTCGTGCTGATGGTGATCAATCGGGTTTCGGGACTTGTACTTCCCTACTCCACCAAATACCTGATCGATAGTGTCATCATCAAGCACAACACTCGCCTGCTCAAACCACTGGTGCTGGGTGTGCTGGCCGCGACCGTGATCCAGGGAATCACGTCGTTTTCACTGACGCAATTACTCTCAAAAGCGGCGCAGCGTTTGATCACGGAACTCCGCCAGCGAGTGCAGGCGCATATTGGCTGGCTACCGGTTTCTTTTCACGATTCGACCAAGAGCGGTGTGCTGGTTTCGCGAATCATGACGGATGTCGAAGGCGTTCGCAACTTGATCGGCACAGGATTGGTCGATCTGGTCGGTGGCCTGCTGACCGCGGGCATCGCTCTGATTGTACTGTTTCGCATCAGCGCTCTGATGACCGTCGTCGCCTTCGGATTCCTGCTGCTCTTCGCGCTCGCGCTGTATAAAGCTTTTGGAACGATCCGCCCCATCTTTCGCGAGCGCAGCAAGATCAATGCTGAGGTCACGGGCCGGCTCGCGGAGTCGCTCGGAGGCATCCGCGTGGTCAAGGGTTATCACGCCGAAGACCGCGAGGAGCATGTTTTCGCCCGCGGAGTGCACCGGTTGCTCGAAAATGTGCTGCGAACGCTAACCGCCACTTCGGTCATGAGCCTTTCCGCCAGCTTGTTACTGGGCGTCGTCGGCGCCGTAATCATGTACGTCGGGGCGCGCCAGATCGCAGCGGGTATGTTGACCATCGGGGGATTCTTCACCTACACGCTCTTCCTCGGCTTTTTGGTTGCGCCCATTATGCAGATCGTGCAGATCGGCACTCAGCTCACCGAGGCGCTGGCCGGCCTGGAACGCACACGCGAAATCATGAGCGAGAGCCGGGAAGATCACGATCCCAAGCGGACGGTAGTTTTGGATGAGATTCGCGGCAACATTGATTTCGACCATGTCAGCTTCAGCTATGACGGCAATCGGATCGTTCTCAACGATGTCTCGTTCCACGCTGCACCCGGCACAGTGACTGCGCTGGTTGGGCCTTCCGGATCTGGCAAGTCGACTATGATCGGGCTGATCACTGCTTTTCACGTGCCGACTCTGGGCAAGGTTTTGGTGGATGGCATCGATCTGAGCACGGTGCGTCTGGATTCTTATCGCACACGCTTGGGTGTGGTTCTACAGGAGTCGTTTCTGTTTGACGGCACCATCCGGGAGAACGTTGCGTTCTCACGCCCAGATGCCAGCGAAGAAGACATCCTGCGCGCCTGCCGCATCGCTCGTGTAGACGAGTTTGCCGAGAGCTTCGCCGACAAGTACGACACCGTGGTCGGCGAGCGCGGCGTGAAACTCTCCGGGGGACAACGCCAGCGAATTTCGATTGCCCGCGCCATCTTAGCGGAGCCCCGCATCCTGATTCTCGACGAAGCCACTTCCAGTCTCGACTCGGAATCGGAGCAACTGATTCAGGAAGGTCTTTCCTATTTGATGCAAGGACGCACGACTTTTGTTATCGCGCACCGGCTTTCTACCATCCGCCGCGCTGATCAAATCCTGGTCGTCGAGCAAGGACAAATCGTCGAACACGGCACCCACGAAGAACTCTACGCTACGCACGGCCGGTATTACGAACTGTACACCCGCCAGCATGGCGTTGAGACCAACTTATTCCTGGCTCCGGGTGAAGGTGATGCCGTGCCAGTTTCGGCGGGCGACGGACCATCGAAACCAGGCGCTAGCGGCGATCCCGACCTTGCCGACACTTTGCGCCTAGTCCGGGGAGACACACGTTAACCCATGCGCAGCAGCCCCGGCGAAACCAGTTTGAACGACTCCATCGCAATCCGCATAGAGAATTTGTGCCGCCACTACAGAATGGGTGAAGCATTGATCCGCGCCGTCGATGGCATTTCGGTTCAAATCGCCGCCGGCGAATTCGTTGCACTGCTGGGCACTTCAGGTTCGGGCAAATCGTCGCTGCTGAACCTGATTGCTGGACTTGATCGGCCCACCTCCGGAACCGTAGTTGTTGAGAAGCACGAACTCGCGACGCTCTCTCGCGAGGAACTGGCCAAGTATCGTCGGCACACGGTGGGCATGGTATTTCAATCCTTCAACTTGATTCCCAGCATGACCGTGCTCGAAAACGTAGAGTTGCCACTGCGCTTCGCAGAGGTGGATCGCGACAAACGCGCGGGATTGGCGAAGCAAGCGTTGGACCGGGTCGGACTGAGCGCGCGACTGCGACATCGTCCCACCGAACTTTCTGGCGGCGAGCAGCAGCGTGCTTCGCTCGCTCGTGCACTGATTAATCAGCCACGATTCTTATTGGCGGACGAGCCCACCGGCAACCTCGACAGCCAGACCGGCACCGAAATCATGAACTTCATTCGCGAATTCAACGAAACGCTAGGCATGACGATCATAATGGTTACTCATGAACGCGCGCTTGCCGAACGCTATGCCAGACGAATGATGCTCCTCGCGGATGGCAAGTTGGTTGGCGATCAATCCAACGTGGCCACGGCTATCAATGCGCAACCGGGCGGAGGCAGTTTGTGAAAACTTACGATATGGCCGAGTTGGCGGTGCGCAATCTGCGCGAATCCATTCTGCGCAATTCGCTCACCACCGTCGGCATTTCTGTCGGCGTGGCTTCGCTGGTTGCTATGCTTTCGTTGGGAATTGGCTTGCAACAGTTGGCTGGCCGGCGTCTGCAGAGATCCGGGTTGTTTGACACTGTGGTTGTGACCTCGCGCCGCGACCTGCGCGGCTTCAATCGCGAGCAGGAAGAAAATGGTCCCGCGCCAGCCGAGAGTCCAGCGCTCACAGAAGATGCACGGCAGAGGATTGCCCAACTGCCCAACGTGCTTGAGGCCTATCCCGATATCCGCTTCATCACCGAGCTTCGCTTCGAAGACAAACCCTACTTGACCATGATGGCGGGCCTGCCATTTTCAGCAAAGAACAATGATGCTTTCGACGGCATGCAGGGAAGCTTCTTTTCTTCTGAGACCGCGCCGGAGGTTATCCTGCAGAAATCATTCGCCGCGCAACTACTGGGGAAAACGCCGAAAGCAGGCAGCGACGAACCGAACGTTACCGAACTGGCCAAGCCTCTGCTCGGCAAGGAACTGACCATGCGCTACGCGGAGCGAACCGCCACGCCCGCAGCCGACACAGCGCCAGCAAGCTCTTCTGGGAACAACAATTCCCCGGGCACGGCCTATTCGGTAGTCTCGCGAGAAGTAACTCTGAAGATCGTCGGGGTTTGCGATCTCGATCCCGACAGTATGCGAGGCCAGGCCAGAGCGCGCATCTTTATGCCGCTAAAGCTTGCGCAAAACTTGCACGTCATGCAGCCCTCCGACCTGCGGGACACAACCAACATGACGAGCGGAACTCCCGCTTACATGACCGTCGAGGTACACGTAAAAAGTCCTACGCAAGTGCAAGCCGTAGAAGACGCAATCAAGAAGATGGGCTTCAACACCTTTTCCATTGTTGACGCGACCCGCAGCCTGCGCCAGTTTTTTGCCGTGCTCGACCTATTTCTTGGAATCTTCGGCAGCCTCGCCTTGGCGGTTGCCTCCATTGGAATCATCAATACTCTGGTGATGGCGATTCTCGAGCGCCGCCGCGAAATTGGAATCATGAAGGCCATCGGGGCCAGTGACGGCGACGTCAAAGGATTGTTTTTCGCCGAGGCTGGTGTAATGGGCGTCTTCGGCGGATTCGTCGGAGTCGCGCTCGGTTGGACCATCGGACGCATTATCAACCTCGGCACGAATGTCTATCTAAAGCGACAGCACTTTCCGCCGGAACAGATTTGGTTTGTGCCGTGGTGGCTCGTGATTGGCGCGATTGCGTTTTCGATCGTGGTCAGCCTGCTGTCCGGTCTGTACCCCGCAAGCCGCGCTGCTCGCCTCGATCCGGTGCAGGCCCTGCGCTACGAGTGAGACGTTGCAAGCAACCTCTCTACAGTTATCTTTCTTACTACGTCACAGCGGCGGACAAATGCCGAACCTGTAAACTGTACTTTATGCTTCGGCTGCAACGGTTTTTTCCGTTCCTGTTGTTGCTCGCCATCTCTGCATCGGCGCAGAGCCGCATCGACTGCAATGTTCTGAAGAGCCGCATCCTCGGAGAGACTGTCCACTACTGTGTGCTGTTGCCATCGACCTACGATTCTTCGTCCGCTAAGCATTATCCGGTTCTTTATTTCCTGCACGGCCTCGGCGAGAATGAGCAGACTCTTTTCAAAACCGGCGGATGGAACCTGATCGAAGACCTTCGCCAGCAGCACAAGATCGGGGATTTCCTGATTGTCACACCAGAAGCCAGGACCAGCTTCTACGTAAATTCCGCTGACGGCAAAGTCCGCTATAGTGATTTCTTCATGCAAGAGTTCATACCCTACATTGAGGGCAGGTACCGGATTCGGCGCGAACGCAAAGCCAGAGCGATCACTGGAATTTCTATGGGAGGCTACGGAGCGCTGCGTTTTGCGTTTGCTTATCCCGACATGTTTTCAGCCGTGAGCGCGCAAAGCGCGGCCCTCATGACGGAGTCGCCGCAAGAACTCAACGCCGCCATGCGCTCTGGCACACGGCTGGGCAACTTGATAGGGCCGGTTTTCGGCAATCCCATCGAGGTCCGTCATTGGAACGAAAACGATCCCATGGCGCTGGCAAAGAAGAACAAGACTGCAATCGGCACGCTAGCGATTTATTTCAACTGCGGCCGCGACGATGAATACGATTTTGAAGTGGGTGCGGCGGCCCTCGACGAGCAGCTCATGGAAGAGCGCATCAAGCATGAATTCCATCTTTATTCCGGCAACCACAGCGCGTCCTATTTCGGGGCACACATCGGCGAGGTCATGGAATTTCATTCCAAAATGTTTGGGGTCGAGAAATGACTAGAAGCCGCTTCTAGCTGCCGGCCAGAAGTAAAGCCACATGCCACAAATGGAGGCCGGGCGTCCTCGCCCGGCTGGACGGGCGAAGAGCCCGTCCTCCATTTAGCCAGAAGCACATCGTCACTTATTTTCTTTCGCGTCTTTTTGCTCGACCTCGACCGCGCCGGGCATCACATTCTTGAGCGGGGCCTTGCGCTGCTCTTCGAGTTCGGGATGCGGCAGCGGCTTGCGCGGCAGCATCTGGTCTCGCATGGCAGTGTTGTAGACGAAGATCGCTTCAACCGTGGCGGCCTGCGCGAGATCTCCCGGCTGAAGCCGTTCATAAGTATCCATGTTCGAGTGGTGCGTCCGCGAGCCGTAGTCGAGCTTATCCTGAATGAACTGAAAGCCGGGGATGCCCACGGCATCGAACGACTCGTGATCGGTGCCACCGGTATCGCGCACGCTGATCGCGGTTACGCCCAGATCCTTCAACGGTTCGATCCATTGCGCAAAAATTGGCTCTTCAGCAAGATTCTCCTGCAAGTAAACTCCCAGGATTTTGCCGCTGCCGTTGTCCACGTTGAAATAGGCAGAGATTTTTTGCTGTTCGGGTTTGACCACAAGCGGTCCGGCGGGTTTACGCAGCCACTCCGGCAACTTCACCTGATCGGGTGCGGTCGAGAGCGGCACAAAGCCAAAATGCTGCTTCACATAACCGATCGAACCAAACAAACCCTGCTCCTCGCCAGTCCATAATCCGATGCGAATCGTACGCCGCGGCTTTACCTGCAGCGTGTTCAGAATGCGCATGACTTCCATCGCGACCACGGTGCCCGCTCCGTTGTCGGTCGCGCCGGTCCCGCCCGCCCATGAATCCAGATGCCCGCCGACCATGACAACTTCGTCCTTTAACTTCGGATCAGTTCCCGGGATCTCGGCAATAGTGTCGAAGCCGTGTTCGTGGTCGCCAAAGAATTTTGTATCGACGTTCAACTCAACGGTGACGGGGACGTTGGCCTTAAGCAGCCGGTAAACACGTCCATAGTTTTCGATCGCCATAATTACGACCGGCAGCGGCTGAATGTGTTCGCGCTGATAGCTATACCATCCCAGACCGCCGCCGCTGTCAACAAAGATGGTCCCGCCAGAACCGCCGTTATTCCTGCCATCGCGACTTGGGAGGATCACTGCCAGCGCATGTTCCGAGGCCAGCAGTTGGGCGACTTTGCCGCGCAGTTCAAGCCGCTTCATATATTCCATGATGTAGTCGCGGCTCTCGGGGGTTAGCGGATATTCGACAATCTTGGCCAGATCCTTTTCATCCTCGCGCTCAAACAGCGGTTTGTCCACCGGCTTGACTTCACGCATATCGCCGAGCAGAACCACCTTGCCGCCAAGTTTTCCTTTGTATTTATCCAGATCCTCTTCCTTCTTAACGTCCATCCAAATGGCTTGCCCGCTGACCGCACCGTTGCTCGACGGCGACCAGGGCGCGGCTTGCGTGATGAACACCGCGGTATCGGGCGAGGCCATGCGCGTCCAGGTATTGAGCTGTTGCCAGCCCATGCCGAATTCGCCCCAGTCTTCGAGATGCGCATTGCCGCAGCCCATGGCCGCCAACTGATCGCGCGTCCATTCGTTGGCGCGCTTGAGATTCGGCGAACCGGTCAGCCGCGGCCCAATCCCATCCATCAGCGCCGAGGCATAGTCCATCACGTGCGAGTGGGTCAAACCTTCGATCCGAATCTGCTGATACATATTGAGATCGAGATTCTCTTTTGCAGGCTGAGACAATTCGTAAGCCGGTTTGTTGGCGTCGGAAGAGGTGGTCTTGCTTTTGTCCGCCGCCGAGAGGGGCAATACGAAACAGATTAACAATGTGGTCGCGACACTAAGCAGCTTGGTGTATTTCATCTTTTGAAGATTTCCTCGTTGAAGAAGCCATAGCAGAGTAGCAGAAGTCTATTCCCCTCTCCAAGCGATTCAGTGGGCCGCCCGTGCTCACCAAATCCAGACTTTCTGAGTCTATCCTCGAAGAAGAAGCGTCTGGAGATCAAGTCCATGTTCAAGTATCGCGTTTCGCTGCCTGTGCTGCTTCTCTTCTTGAGTTCGGTTTTCGCTCCCGCGCAGAGCGCACCGTCAACCACTATCCCGCAGCCTGCTCCCCGAAAAACCAGCAGGCCCTACACCGGCGACTTGTCGATTTTCGATTCGCCCGGACGAGATGAGAGGCTGCAGATCAACCGTGTCATGGACATTCTCGACATCACTCCCGGCAAGAATGTCGCCGACATTGGCGCCGGCTCGGGTTGGTTCACGGTGCGGGCAGCGCGACGGGTCACTGATAGCGGTTCGGTTTATGCCGTCGACATCAACCCTGAGGCCACGCGTTATATCGACAAGAGAGTTCAGAAAGAAGGCCTGCACAACGTAAAGATCATCCTGAGCAAGAGCGATGATCCTCAGCTTCCTGCAAAGCAGATTGACTCCGTCCTGCTGCTGAAGACTTACCACGAGGTTGATAGACCGGTCGTCCTGTTGCGAAACTTGCGCGGCTGTCTTCGCTCTGGAGCCAAGGTTGGGATCATCGACCGCAACGGCAACGGAGAAAACCACGGCCTGGCTCCAGATATCGTGATGAAAGAAGCCTCCGAAGCGGGTTATGCTCTGCAGTCGAAATATGACTTCGTAAAGGGCGACGGCATGGATTATTTCTTGGTGTTCGTCGCCAAGCCGTGACTTCGGTCGCGGGCCGATTTAATCCATCGCATTACTTTGTGTCCGCAGTGATAAATGGTCGCGGTATTCTGAACGTGGATCACTTTCGCCAGCGTGAACGTATTCCCAAGAACGCTCGTTGCGAAGCCGGACGACGCCGGTAAGCGGCTCGACCAATTCCTGGTCGGCCTGATTGCCGACACCAGCCGCGCTCGCGTTCAACAACTGATCAACCAGGAAAAAGTGTTGGTCAATGATGATGCTGCAAAAGCCTCGCTACGGTTGCGTGGAGGCGAACGAATTTCAATTCTTGGTGAGTTGCAAACGCCGCCCCTGCGGGCAATGGCTGAGGAAATTCCGCTGGACATTATCTATGAGGATGATGATCTGGCCGTGGTAAATAAGGCTGCAGGAATGATGGTGCACGCCGGGGCGGGTGCGACTGAGGATCAACGCAATCGCGGCACACTGGTAAATGCCCTGCTGCATCGCTTCGGAATGCTCTCAGGCGTAGGTGGAGATTTACGGCCAGGAATTGTCCACCGTCTGGACAAGGCCACAAGCGGGCTGATCGTAGTGGCCAAGAACGACGAGGCGCATCGAAAGTTGGCGGCCCAGTTCACCCGGCGCGTGGTCAAGAAGACTTACATCGCGTTGGTGCACGGCTGGATGAAGCAAGATCGCGGGACAATCAGCAGCAGCATCAGCCGCGATCCGGTACGACGCACTCGTATGACGACCAAACGCGCAGGTGGAAGAGAAGCCATCACGCACTATTCCGCACAACAACGCATTGATTCGAAGTACGGAAAGTTCACGCTCCTGGAAGTGCGGATCGATACCGGGAGAACCCACCAGATCCGCGTGCATCTGGCTTCGCTTCGGCATCCCGTCGTGGGCGATACCTTGTATGGGGCGCCGCGCCAGATGAGTGCAAAGAACGAAACTACTATTTCTTTGCCGAGAAACTTTTTGCACGCCGCCGCTTTGCAGTTGCAGCATCCTCGCAGCGGCGTGGCGTTGTCTTTTCAGCGGCCGCTGCCCGAAGAGTTGCTAGCGTTCTTCGGGAAGATTGGCGGTAGATGACACGGGACAGCCTCTTCGTTCAAAAGTCTTTCCGAGTCCGTACGGAATTAGTATCGGCCTTCCTTCATCCAAAGGCGAACTTGTTCTTCGACGGAAAAACCCGCCGCGGAATCTCGATCAAACTTGGATGTCAGTGCGAAGGCATGGGCCTCGAGCGGCACGGCGAAGTGGGCATGAGTTCTAAGGAAACCGCGAACCAAAAGCTTCACGTAGCGCTGTATTCCAAGGATTTGAAACTGGACCGCGTGCACCAATGCGTGAAAGAGGGCGCTGTCCGTGATTCTTTCGTTCGACACTACGACGTCCAGGAAGGTCAGCGATTTTATTTCTTCGAAGCTGGGCAGATTTAAAAATCCAAGCTCTCGAGCCTTGGAATAGAATGGCGGATCGGGAACGCGTTCGCCCCCAAGTTCCATGATCCTCAGGTGGCCGAGCAGACTTGGTGAAAAGAAGGGCTGCATGACGGCTTTGGACCACGTGGTGAGCGGGGTACCAGTTGGGAAATACCGGTTGCGTTGCTCCTGTACATACGAAATGATCGATGAGCTTATCTCACGCGCTTGCTCTTCGTTCGGCTTTGCGGCGCTGACGGGGGAGGGCTGTCCGGCACGGGGGAGTTGCCTTTCGATCGAAAGGTAAAAATCATTCAGCGCAGCTGCTGAATCAATCGCTTTGCGCAAGAGGTCCTGCTCACCGTAGCGGGCAAGGTCCTCGACGGAGAAACGGAGACGGAGTTGATGGGTGGCGCACTCCGCGCTCAGCAACTCAAGTCGCGCATGACGCAGTTCTGCGTTCATTTGCACGACCGCGACCCGGTCCTCGGGATTGTCCCAGGAAAACATCCATGGCTCCTGAATTCGGCTATACAAAGGCGGGAAACTGGCCTATATTCATTACCTATACAGCGTTACGTTAACGCTGTCAACATAAATTATTAAACCGTTTTAGCAGCCGCAAAGGACCGAAATGCCCCGGCAACCTGATCCTCATCTGCAAGAACGTATTTTGAATGCCGCCCAGAAATTGTGGAAAAAGGGAGCGGATCAAACTCTCACCATGCGGGCCGTAGCCGAGGCTGCGGGTACCAATACCCCCGCCGTTTACCGCCGCTTCCGGAACCGCGAGGATATCTTACGAGCGCTCCTGCGACGGATTCAGCGGGATGTCATCGAAGCCCTCCAGCCATGCTCTGGTCCCGAGGAAGTCTGCCAGCGCTATCTTGAGTTCGCTCTGAGCCATCCTTATGAGTACGAGCTCTTTTACACCCATGCGTACGAACTCTCTGATGCGGCCCGGTCGGATCGTGCTTCTCCGCTTCGGGAACATCGCCCTACTATGCAGTTCATGGAGATCAAATTGGCCGAGCGGCTAGGTGGAACGGCCGCGGAGCACACGCGCTTGTCGTTGGCTTTGTGGACCATCGCGCATGGAACCGCCATGCTGTTGATTTCGAGAGCCATACCGGCCGGCCATGTGGCGGAATTACGCTCCGTCTTCACGGCCGCGGTCGGGGCGCTGATCACCAGTTCATCAAGTTTGTCAGCTCAGAACTGATTGACCTTACGGTGCGGATCAGTGACCCGTGTTTAGATAAATGCCCACCCAGTAATCGCTGCGCGGCGGCGACGTGAGCTTGGCCTTGGAAAGAATTTCCCGATCACAACTGCCGACTTTGGTGACCGGAGACAGTAACACTTCCTTCGCCGAGCCATCCTTGTCGAGCTTCAGTAGAATCCAGAAACTCTCCTGGCTGCCACCAGCTGTCCGCTTGCATTGACGCAGGCTGTCCAAGTATTTCTGCATCAGATCTTTGCCCGTCTGCTCGTCGTAGGCTTTGCCTTCGGGGGTGCGCATGTTGGCCTCAATTGCAGCCTGGGCGTCAGAAAGGCTGGTTGGTTTGTTGTCGGGGGCCGTCAAGGCAGTCCCGACTAGCGACAAAAGAAGTGCGACGAAACAGGTAGGCTTCATGCCGGGTCCTTCTGGGTTCGAAAAGTATAGATTGTTTTGCGGTGATACAGTCACGCGGCCGCTCAGTTTTGGAGGGTGACGATTTATGATCTCGCTTCAAGTGAGTTTCTTCGCTGCCCAGACTGCGCTTTCGGCGACCACTGAATCTTCGTCAGTTGCCAGCTTTTTAAGCAGCGGCAGAAACTTTCGATCGCCGCTATTGCCCATGGCGATCGCCGCGTTTCGCCGGAGGCCGCTGCGCTTGGTTCGGCGGATCGGCGACCCACGAAACTTTTCGCGGAATTCTTCTGCCCTTATTTCGGCGAGCCACTCAAGCGCCGGATTGACCAGGCCCTCTCGCGCCTGAAATTCCTCTGCGCTAGTAGCCGGCGCTTTGCGGTTCCAGGGACAAACATCCTGGCAAATGTCGCATCCGAAAATGTGCCGGCCCATGCCTCCGCGCATTTCTTCCGGGATTGCTCCGCGCTTTTCGATCGTCAGGTACGCAATGCACTTGTTGGAATCGAGCTTATAGGGCGCGACCAGGGCGTCCGTGGGACAGGCATCGATGCAGCGAGTGCAGGTGCCACAGCGATCAGGCGCGGGTAAATCAGGTTGGAGTTCGAGCGAAGTCAGAATCACGCCCAGGAAGAACCACGACCCGAGCTTCTGATTCAGGATGCAGGTATTCTTCCCGATCCACCCTACGCCCGCGTACCTGGCGTAGACGCGCTCGACCAGCGGGCCAGTGTCTACGTAGCAACGACTTTGCAGCGCGGAGGTTTCACCTCCGACCTGATTTCGGAGTTGATCTTCCACAGCGCGCAGACGGCGCATTACTGCCTCGTGATAATCCTCGCAGCTCCATGCATATCGCGAGATCCATCCCCGGTCGGAATCGTGGACCTGCGTGGAGTAGGGATGCGCCGTGTTGTAGTTGATCGCACAGACGATCACGCTCCGTGCCCACGGTGCAGTCGAACGAAGCGAAGAGCGTTTGAGTTGTCCAGCATCATCGCGCGCCTCCATGTATTTCATTTCTCCGGCGTGTCCGGCTTCAATCCAGCGCGGAAAGTAATTCAGTTCGGCGAAATCACAGACGGGAGCGATGCCGGCTAGTTCAAAGCCGGCGTCGCGGGCCTTCTGCTTTAGCAGCGTCGTGATTTCGCTGGTTTGAATCATTGGGCGCGTTTGCACGGGCGAGCACGCCCGCGCCTACATTTTATCGGGACCAGTGAAGCATGGGCCACTGATTTGCCAAATCTGCTGCTCGAAGCGCGCCCTCTCTCGAATACCCCAATCCTATAAAATCAAGGTCGAAAGATTTAGAATGCAAAGAGAATCCTAACCACAGGAGCTTGCAAGATCATGAAAACGATTGGCAGTCTAATACTCGCGTTGATGCTGGTTGCGACGGTGTACGCCGTGGAAGACGTTGTCACCGCCGCCCATGGAACGATTCAGAAAGTCGATTCGGCGTCCAAAACGATCGTAATCAAAACCGCCGACGGCACCATGCACACGCTGCATTTTGTCGCGAAAACAACCGTGCATGGCGCCGATGCCACCGCGAAAGCCACTGCAGATTCGTGGCATGGATTGAAAGAAGGAACCGAGGTCGTAGCTCACTACACCACGCGCGGGACGGAAGACACGGCGGTAGAGTTTGACAAAGTGGGCAAAGACGGCCTGAAATCCACCGACGGCGCCATCAAAGAAATCGACAGAAGCGGGAAAACTCTAGTGGTCAAGACCGCCGACGGAACCGAGGAAACCTTCCACATGACCAGCCACGCCACCGCCGATGCGGGGAAAGGTATCGCCAAGGGAACCGAAAAGGGGACCAAGGTCACCGTTTACTATACCGAGGAATCCGGAAAAAAGGTGGCCCACTTTTTCGAAAAGATCTAAACTCGACCCCGACCCCATAATCTGGAGGGTGCCCAATAAGCCGAGCTTTGGCAGGGAGAATCGAAACCTCGCGCAGTTCAATACGTCGCCTCGTAGCCATGAAGGATTTTGGATGCTAAGTACGATCCCACGATCTGGCTATGGTCATTCAGGCCATAGCCGTAGGTTTCCCCTACTCCCTGCGGGTCGTTAAACGTAAAGTACTTGCCGCCCTGGCGCAGCGCGCCATGGATTCCTTTCGTCGAATCCAGCCACCAGTAAACAACGTCGCCACTGCTGTTAATGCCCTGGGCGAGAGAATCCTCGGCTTTGGGCACGTTGATGGTTGTGTAGGTTGAGCCGTTAAAGAGGGACGACTCAAATTTGCCGCTGCTGTCGCCCCAATATAAAACGATGTCGCCCGAGTTGTTGATTCCCGTCGCCGCCGTGATGCCAATTGATTTGGGCACGTCGAGCGTTTTGTACTTGCCGCCCGTCAGGCTGAATCCGTGCCTCGCGAAATGCGCGTCCTCGTAGAGGCCCACGATTTCACCACTGTCGTTGACCCCGTAGGCGATGGTGCTAATCGCGCCTTTCGGACCCAGCACATCGGTGAAGGTCTTACCCTTCAAGACAAAGCCAAAATCGTTGCCCGTCGAGTTAATGTAGAAGCCCACGATCGCGCCCCCACTCGGGCTGATGCCCTGGCAAAATGTGGCCCCGCCCTTCGGATCGTTGACCTCGGTCACGGTTTTACCTTTGAGGATGAAACCGTGGGAAAGACCAGCGGTATCGAGATACTCTCCGACCACCACGCCCGACTCACTGATGCCGTAAGCATTCACATCGATGGAGCCAGGGATATTGACTGCCGTGAATTTGAAAGTTAACGTCGGCGCTGCCACGGCGGGAGCCATAAACGCGAGCGCCATTCCGCAGGCAAGCCACAACAGCAACAGCTTGGAAAAACGGTTCATCAGACTTCTCCTTGCCTTAGATACGAATTCCCTCTTGAATTTTCCCTCTTAACTGGAAGAGCGCGATTGTATAACCATTCCGCCCCCTGCGACACTATGAAAAGATTTTCATCTGGAGCGTCAGAATCGGATTCGGTTGGCCGGTGAGCCCGGATGAATAGCGCCCCGCCTTACTCTCGAGGACGCCCCGTCCAAGCTTCCGCTCGGGCGGAGATTTGCTCCGGCTCCGCATCCTCCGAATTTGCCTCAAGCGCTCCCTGTCTCTAAAATAGAACATACCGTTTCCCCGAGACACAATATGATTCATTTTCCGGTTCCTGAGGCGCTTACTTTCGATGACGTGTTGCTGCTGCCCGCTCGCTCTGACGTGATTCCGACGCAGACCAATACGCAGACGCAGCTCACGCGCAATATCCGCCTCAATATTCCGATCATCAGCGCGGCCATGGACACGGTCACCGAATCGCATATGGCCATCGCCGTAGCCCAGCAAGGCGGTATCGGTATCATTCATCGCAACCTGACCATCGAGCAGCAAGCCAACGAAGTCGACAAAGTAAAGCGCTCGGAGAGTGGCATGATCGTCGATCCCGTCACTATGTCGCCGGACGCGAAAGTCTCCGAGGCGCTCGATGTCATGCGCCAGTACAAGATTTCCGGGGTGCCCATTACCAAGAATGGAAAGCTGGTCGGCATTCTCACCAACCGCGACCTGCGCTTCGAAACCCGCTTCGATATTCCCATCAGCAAAGTGATGACCAAGGAAAACCTGATCACGGTTGCGGTGGGCACGACGCTCGAGGACGCGGAAAAAATCCTCCACGAACACCGCGTGGAAAAACTTCTGGTGGTTGACGACAAATACAACCTGAAGGGTCTGATCACGGTAAAAGACATCCAGAAAAAACTAAAATATCCATACGCGGCCAAAGACTCGCACGGCAGGCTGCGCGCCGCCGCGGCTATCGGGGCCACCGGAGACTTCCTGGAGCGCGCCCAGGAACTGGCAAAATACAAAGTGGATTTGCTGGCCATCGACAGCGCTCACGGCCACTCCACCCGCGTACTCGATGCCATCAAGGCGGTGAAATCCAAGTTGCCGGAAGTCGATCTGATCGTAGGCAACGTCGCGACCTTCGATGGCGCATGCGAACTGGCGAGAGCCGGCGCAGACGCAATCAAGGTAGGAATCGGCCCCGGATCGATCTGCACCACGCGCGTTGTAACCGGCGCCGGCGTGCCGCAAATCACCGCCATTGCCGAAGCTTATCGCGCCACCAAAGACGCCGGTATCCCAGTAATCGCCGACGGCGGAATCAAATATTCTGGCGACATCACGAAAGCTCTGGCCGCGGGCGCAGCCGCAGTCATGATCGGATCTCTATTCGCGGGAACCGATGAAAGCCCCGGCGAGCTGATTCTCTATCAAGGCCGAACCTTCAAGTCCTATCGAGGAATGGGATCGCTAGGCGCCATGGCCCAAGGCTCCAGCGAACGCTATTTCCAAAACACCGACGGCGATTCCTCCACAGCAATCGGCGAAGAATCAAACCGCCTCGCAAAACTAGTCCCCGAAGGCATAGAAGGCCGCGTCCCCTACCGCGGCTCCGTTTCGAGTAGCATCCACCAAATGGTGGGGGGATTGCGGTCGGGGATGGGTTACTGCGGTTGTGGAAGCATTCCGGAGTTGTTGCAGAAGACGCGCTTTGTGCGCATCAGCGGAGCGGGCCTGCGCGAGAGCCACGTGCACGATGTGTTGATTACGAGGGAAGCTCCGAACTATGCGGTCGAGTAGGTCTGCATTTTTGAATCGAATTATGTTTTTCCAATCCGCGGGGGATACTCGCGATTGACCCCCGATCAAAAGCAATTAATCAAGACTTGGATTGCTGCGGTGTTGTGGATCGGGCTGATTGCGATCGAGTCCACCGACATGTTTTCGGCGGAACACACAGGCGAGTTTCTGTATCCGCTACTCCACTTCCTCATGGGTATGGATTTGGCGCGCTTCGCGGTGGTGCATCACTACATCAGGAAATGCGGGCATTTTGTCGGGTATTTTACCCTGAGCTTCTTTTTGTTTCGCGCCTGGCGCGCCACGCTGCGTTTGCCGTGGGCTCCGCGATGGGCGCTACGCTGGGCCGCGATTGCTTTTTTTATGTCTGCCCTGGTCGCGAGCCTCGATGAATGGCACCAGACGTTCATCCCTTCACGAACCGGAGCGATCAGCGATGTCATGTTGGACAGTGTTGCGGCATTGACGGCGCAGGTTCTGATATTTCTTTACTTGAGCCGGAGACCGCGGAGGATGATGGCTGCCGGCGACTGAGAGCTGGTGCTTCTAGACCGTTGGAAGGGGTGTGGCTTTAGGCAGCGCCTTACATCGTTTTCGAAACCTTAGGGCATGGCCGAAGCCGCGCCCCTTCAAGGAAGAGTCGTTTTGGCCTTTTGCGGCACGAGTGAACTCGTGCCCTTCCCGTTCGATCCGCCTGGAATTCGATCTGTTGGAAGGTGCTTTCGGCGCCCAGTGAAATCGTGGCCCACCCTAATCATTGCGGGAGATAGGCGTCAGTACATGGCGTCGTATTTGGTGACGACCCAGTCGCCATCTTTATTCTCGAGCGTCACCGAGAACAGCTCTTTGTAGGTTCCCGACTGGCCGGGAGCGTTCAGGCGCTTGCCGCGATAGTGCAGGATGCGGAGCGGTGGAGCGTCTTCCCAATCTACTACCTTCCACGAGAGCAGCGGATGCTGGGCTTCCGAGGCGCAAATGAAAGCGGCGTACTTCTTGCGATAATCTTTTCCCCAATCAGCCAGTTGTTCCTGGCAATGTCCGTCGCGCAGGGCATCGAGATATTTCGCGGCCACGCGCTCGGTGGTGCGGTCGCGCAGGGGGTTCAGGTCGATGGAATTCGGCGTCCCCGAAAGGGGATCGCGATCCTCGGAGCGGGAGAGTACCGGGCCTTGTCCATTCAGCCACATCAGGTAGCCAAAAAAGATCATGAGAACAAGAAGGCCAGCGCCTACGGCGATCGCGATTTGTACGCGGGAAAAGCCCATATCCTAATACAAGTTTACCGGGCTGAGGAATTGGGGCTAGATTACCGCGGTGACCCGCACAAGGACATGTACGAATGGAAGAAGCGCACCCCGAATCAGCCGAGGTGCGCTTCTTGACGAGAATAGGTCAACCTGCCAAGGAGTGCGAACAATACGCTAATACTGGCCGTAAATCAGCACATCCAGAGAGGCGTTGGTGCCCGCGGCGCCCACGCAATCAGCGTAAAGGCTGAGTTGTGTGCCGGGAATGTCGTAGACGCGAGTCGTCTGGGAGTGCGGCGTCAGCAGGACGGTATCGAGTTGCGCTACCAATTCTTCACCCTCGGTGAAAGTCAGCCGCAGAATAATATTGGCTGTCGAATCGACGCGCTCATCGGTGACCAGGCGGATTTTGTCGTACATGCTGACATCGACTACACCCAGCAGCTTTGTCTGTCCGCCCGGAATGGTGACGGAACCGACAGTGGTGCGGAATGCCAGCACGTTTTCAACGTTAGGAGTTTGATGAGGTTGAATGGGAGTGGGCGTGGTTCTTGGTGCTGTTGCCATGTGTGCCTCCATAAAGGCGCGCCTGAGGGGCGCGTTCGATTTGTGTTCTGCGCGATGGGGGAGAGTAATTCGCAACCCAGTAACAAGCGGATTCTAGGTCTGGGTGGGGGGAAAGACAATGCTTGCGGAAGAAAATATTAGAGGTACAGACCAAAACGGGAATGCTGCTTTTAAGGAGCGGACAACGTTGCCGGGAATATTCAGATGAATGTCGCCCATTTTTTCTTGCAGTGCTCCCACCAATGTAATAATATCTACGACTACTGTAGTAGACAAGGCGTATGGCACTTCCCAAACTGAGCAAATTGGATCTGCAAATCATGGAAGCGCTGTGGAGCGGCGGCGCACTATCCATCCGTGAGATTCAAGAGGCATTTCCCGAGCCACGCCGCCCCGCCTACACGACCGTACAGACCATTGTTTATCGCCTGGAAGCCAAGAAGGCCGTCCGTCGAGCCAAGAAGATAAGTAACGCCCATATCTTCGAGGCGGTCATTTCCCGCAGCGCTGCGCACCGCAGACTGATTGATGAATTGTTGGGCTTGTTTGACGGCCGGACCCAGTTCGTTATGGCGCACTTAATCGAGTCCGGGAAGCTCACGCTGGAAGATGTGCACGAGGCAGAAAAAACCCTTCGTAAACTTGCCAAGAAGGAGAAAGCACCATGATCGACGCCATGATGAACCATCTCTGGCAGTCCACGCTGTTCGCAGTGGGTGCCGGGCTCTTAACTTTGCCATTGCGCCAAAACGGCGCCCACACGCGGTATTGGTTGTGGTTTGCCGCATCGTGCAAGTTTCTAATTCCATTTTCCGTGCTGAGCGATGTAGGCGGCTATCTGAGTTGGCGATCATCTCCAACCCCCCCTGTACCTCCGCTGCTGGGGCAGTTGGTACAACCTTTCTCTATTGCTGCCGTGGCGACGCCGGCCCTGCCAGCGGTCCCGCCATCCGGGGGAAGCATTAATCCGCTACCAATCTGGATCGGTGTCTGGGCGTGCGGCACTATTGCGGTGGGTATTTACTGGATGGTGCGTTGGTTGCAGATTCGACGTGCTGTAATCGGCGCCGCGCCTCTGTCGCTCGATGCGCCGATTCCAGTTCGGTCGTCGCCGGTTCTGCTCGAACCGGGCGTTGTCGGACTTTTCCGGCCCGTATTGTTGTTGCCAGATGGAATTTGTGAACGTCTCACCTCACAGCAACTGCAAACCGTCCTGAGCCATGAGTTGAGCCACGTGCGCCGGTGCGATAATCTGACCGCCGCTATTCACATGCTAGTGGAAGCGTTGTTTTGGTTTCATCCTCTGGTGTGGTGGTTGGGCGATCGGTTGGTGGTGGAACGCGAAGCTGCATGCGATGAAGCCGTGATCTCAGCAGGCGGCGATCGGGAAGCCTACGCCTCGGCACTTCTCACCGTTTGCAAGTTCTATCTTGAATCGCGGCTGCGCTGTGCCGCGGGGGTAGCCGGTGCGGATCTCAAGAAAAGAATCGATCTCATCATGACCCCGCGAATCACGCATAAATTGAGCGTGGCAACGAAAGCGATGCTGGCTGCGGCTGCAACTGCGGCGCTCCTGGTGCCCATCGTGATCGGCTCTGTGCTGGCGACAGCCTCCCACGCGCAGGCTCAGAGCGTGGGACCGAAGTTTCAGAGCGTATCGATCCAATCAAGCCAGCCGGGAGGATTGGGGAACTCCATCAATATTCTTCCTGACGGTTTCAGAACGCAAAATTTCTCTCTCCGGGACGTGATCGCCTTCGCATTCGACGTGCAGGGCGCTTTGATATCAGGTTCCAGCGCGTTGGATGCCCATTACAACATCAACGCCAAAGCGCCCGGAACGTTTGCTGTCCCCGGCTATGGCACTGTGGATGAGGCGCGCGCCATGGTTCGAAACCTGCTCGCGGACCAGTTCCAGTTAGAAGTTCACCGCAGCACGCAGTCAGTCTCAGCCTACATTCTAACCGCGGGCAGCGCGACTGCGAATTTACAAGTGGCGCGGCCAGAAGAGCATGGGCCACTAAAGATGGTCGGCCCCACATCGATCAGCGGCAAGGCTCTGCGGATGGACGATTTCGTCGAACTCCTGTCGCAGCGATTGGGACATCCGGTGCTTGATCAGACCGGCCTGACACAGACTTACGACTTCAAACTGGATTGGAAAACGGATGGAACCGAAGCCGCGGAGCCGACGAATAAAGTGCCAGGCATGCTGCCGAATCCTAGTCCTGAAGTGCTAGCTGGTGCATTGCAGACCCAGTTGGGATTGAATCTGCACTCGCAGGATACTCCTGCCGAACTCTTAATCGTGGATCGCGTGCAGGCCCCCAAAGACGTCGTTGCGGCCCGCAAACCCGTGCCCATGGATCCTAAGCTGTTCGATTCGTACGTTGGACACTATGCGTTTCCCGGAAACATGATCATGACAGTTTCTCGCGATAACGATCACTTTTGGACGCAACTACCGGGTCAGCCGCAGGTGGAACTGTTTCCAGAGGGGCAGCGCAGCTTTTTTGCCAATGTGGTCGATGCACAGATCTCATTTGAGGTCGATGCAGAGGGACGAACGTCTGGACTCGTGCTGCATCAGAACGGCATGAATATCTCGGCGCCCCGCATGGATGATGCGGCAGCCAAACAACTGGAAGATGCGCTGCATGCAAAGGTTCAGCAACAGGTCGCCACACCGGGCGGCGAGCAAGCTTTGCGTCGAAACATTCTGGGCCTGGCCGGCGGTAAGCCCGACTACGATCAAATGAGTCCTGACCTGGCTAAAGCCACGCGAGAACAGTTGCCGGCATTGCAGCGCGAGCTCGCATCGTTGGGTTCATTGATCTCACTTAAATTCAAGGGCGTGGGACCCGCAGGAATGGACATTTACGAAGCACAGTTTGAACATGGAGCAGAGGAGTGGCACATCGCTTTGGGCCCTGACGGCAAAATCGCCGGCGCATTAGTTCGGCCGGCCCAATGAGATTGTGCAGGGACCGTCGGCTGGCTTGTTAAGGCAGGGCAAAGTTCGGCCGGTTGTTCAAGGCATTACTAGGCTCAAGGATCAAGTCTGGCGTATTTCTCTTACTTGATTTTGTCTTCGCCTTCGGCACCTGCTACGGGGTGTTCGACTCCCTGCTGCTTTTCGGCCTCTTCCATGGCTCGCTTGGTTTCCTCGGCGCGTTTGGAGCGGGCTTCGCTGCGCTTCTGACGTTTTTCGTCGAGCAGTTTCTCGCTGCCGAGCAGTTCGACGAAGGCGTTATCGGCGCCGTCGCCTTTGCGCCATCCGGTGCGAACGATGCGGAGGTAGCCGCCGTTGCGATCGCCGAAGCGGGGGCCGATGGTGTCGAAGAGTTTGTCGACTGCAGCGCTGGTCATGAGATAAGCCAGGGCTTGACGGCGCGCGGATAGATCTCCGCGCTTGCCCAGCGTGATCATTTTCTCAACTTGCGGGCGCATGGCTTTGGCTTTGGGGACGGTGGTCTCGATTCGCTCTTCGAGGATGAGCGAGGTGACCAGGTTGCGCAGCAAAGAGCGGCGGTGCGCGGTGTTACGTCCCAGTTTCCATCCTGCTACTTTGTGGCGCATGGTTGAATCCTTTGTTCCGGCGGGAGGAAAAGCACATTCCTCGCTGCGCTCGGAATGACAAAATTTATTCTGACAAGCTTTTGCAGGGACGGGTCAAAGACCCGTCCCTAAAGCTTCCTACAGATCGTTGTCGTTGCCGTAGGCGGACGCGGGCAGAATCTGGTTCGAGGTCGGGCCGGGCACGGCGTTGCCCTGCTCGTCGATCTTCATTCCCAGACTCAATCCCATCGTTCCCAGAATTTCCTTGATTTCGTTCAGCGACTTGCGGCCGAAGTTTTTGGTCTTGAGCATTTCAGCTTCGGTCTTCTGCACCAGTTCGCCAATCGACTGAATGTTCGCGTTCTTCAGGCAGTTGTAGCTGCGTACTGAGAGCTCGAGTTCTTCGACCGAACGATTAAGGTTCTCGTTCTTGATCTCCGGCTTGCGTTCTTCGGACGACGTCGAAGTCTCGATGTCCTCTTCGAAGTTGATGAAGATGTTCATGTGGTCCTTCAGCAGCTTCGCCGCCAGGCCGATCGAATCGGCTGGAGTGATGGAGCCGTTGGTCCAGACTTCGAGGGTGAGCTTGTCGTAGTCGGTGATCTGCCCGAGACGCGCGGCTTCCACGGTGTAATTGCACTTGCGCACCGGGGAGTGCACGGAGTCGATGGGAATGAAACCGATGCCGAGGTCTTCGTCGAAATTCTTGTCGGCGGAGACGTAGCCGCGGCCGCGCTTGAGGCGCATTTCCATGTCGAGCTTCCCACCTTCGCTGACGGTGGCGACGTAGACATCTTTGTCGAGAACCTCGACATCCGCATCTGCTTCAATCATGCCCGAAGTTACCACGCCCGGCTGATCAGCGCGCAGATAGATGGCCTTGGGCGCGTCGCCGCTGAGCTTGAACGGGATCTGCTTCAGGTTCAGGATGATGTCGGTGGCGTCCTCGACTACGCCGGGGATCGACTGGAATTCGTGCAGCACGCCTTCGATTTTCACGGCGGTGACAGCGGCTCCTTCGATCGAAGAGAGTAGGACGCGCCTTAGGGCGTTGCCAATCGTGGTGCCGAAGCCGCGTTCAAAGGGCTGGGCCCAGAAGATTCCGTACTTATCGGTGAGGGTCGAAGTATCGACCGCTAGACGTTTCGGTTTTTGAAAACCTTTCCAAAGCATTTGTTATTCTCCTTCGGCCGTTTGGCTCAGTCCTGACTCCCTGAACTGGTCCGTGATGCGTTCAGGTCAAACGTCGGAACAGGCTGATCTGGCTCGAAATGTGGACCAGAAAAATTTGATGCTACTCGCGAGATCCTTCGCTTCGCTCAGGATGACGCCGGCCGGGCGCGGACGCCCAGCCAAACAACGACTACTTACTGTACAGTTCGACGATCAACTGCTCATTTACTGGCAGGTGAATGTCCTCGCGTTTCGGCAACGACCGAACTTTGCCCTTGTAGTTGTCGCGATCAATCTCCAGCCACGTGGGCGCGTTCTGGTGGCTGGCGAATTCTTTCGCTGGCTCGAGAATCGCCAACCTCAGGCTGCCTTCGCGGATCGCGATCTCTTCGCCAACGCTCACTTGGTACGAAGGAATGTTGACCTTACGGCCATCCACCTGGACGTGGCCATGACGCACCAACTGGCGCGCCTGGCGGCGGGACACGCCGAATCCGAGGCGGTAAACCACATTGTCCAAGCGCCGCTCAAGCTGTTGCAGGAGCAGTTCGCCCGTGACACCTTTGGTGCGCGCGGCCTTCTCGAAATAGTTTCGGAACTGGCCTTCCTGGGCGAAGTAAATGCGCTTGGTCTTCTGCTTTTCGCGCAGTTGCAAGCCGTAGCCCACGACTTTCGACTTGCGGTCCTTGCCGTGCTGGCCCGGAGCAAAGTTGCGCTTCTCGATGGGACACTTATCGCTGAAGCATTTGGTGCCTTTGAGGAACAGCTTCATGCCCTCGCGGCGGCAGAGACGACAGACGGGATCAGTGTAACGTGCCAAGTTGCTTCTCCTTTAGATGACCGGTTTACAGGTTTGGCTTCACCCTTCATCCCGGACGGCTTTGCTGTTGCTAGAAACATAGGTAGCTATGTTTCTACAGTTCGAAAATCAAACTCTACGGCGCTTGGGCGGACGGCAGCCGTTGTGCGGGATCGGCGTGGCGTCTTTGATGTTGCGCACTTCGATGCCGGATGCAGCCAGCGCACGAATTGCCGACTCGCGTCCCGAACCGGGGCCGCTGACTCGCACTTCGACGCTGCGGACGCCGTGATCGCGCGCCATCACTGCGGCGTTCGATGCTGCCTGCTGGGCGGCAAATGGCGTGCCTTTGCGCGATCCACGGAATCCCAGCGAGCCGGAACTCTTCCACGAGAGTACGTTCCCGGCCTGATCGGCGATGGTCACGATCGTGTTGTTGAACGAAGCCTGGATGTGCGCAATGCCATGCGAGACGTGCTTGCGCTCCTTCTTCTTGAACGTCTTCTTTTTGCCTTTTTTCTCTGGCGCCGCGGGGCCGCCGGCTGCTGCTGGTTTTGCCATAGTAGCTTCTAGCTCCTGGCTTCTAGCTTTTAGCCCCGAGCCGGGAGCTAGAAGCTAGAAGCGGATTTTTATGTCTTGGTCGCTGTCTTCTTCTTCGCCGCTACCGTGCCTTTGCGCGGACCTTTGCGGGTGCGGGCATTGGTGTGGGTGCGTTGTCCACGGACCGGTAAATTCCGGCGATGGCGATAGCCGCGGTAGGAACCAATTTCGATGAGCCGCTTGATGTTCATCGAAACTTCCTTGCGCAGATCGCCTTCGACCAACCCTTCGGCCTCAATGACCTGGCGGATGCGGTTCACTTCGTCCTCGCCCAGGTCTTGAACCTTTTTCATCGGTTCGACCTTGGCCTGATCGAGAATGCGGGCGGCGCGCGGATTGCCGATTCCGTAGATGTAGGTCAGCGCAATATTAATGTGCTTGGTGCGCGGAAGATCGATGCCTGCAATTCGTGCCATGTTTATCCTTTATCCGTTATCCCTGTCGTTGCTTGTGTTTTGCAGTTTCGCAGATCACTCGCACCACACCCTTGCGGTGAATGACCTTGCACTTGTCGCAAATTTTCTTTACTGACGCTCGTACTTTCATAAGTTCATCCTTCCACTGTCATTCCGAGCAGCGAAGTCGACGAGTAATCTCGGGTGTTCTCCGAGCCGCGAAGAACCTAGATCCCTCGCATCGCTCGGGATGACAACTGTTATTTATAACGGTACACAATGCGTCCGCGATTCAGGTCGTACGGCGAAAGCTCGACGGCGACTTTGTCGCCGGGCAGAATGCGAATGAAATTCTTACGCATTTTGCCCGAGACGTGCGCCAGCACCTGGTGCTTGTTTTCGAGTTCGACTTTGAACATGGCATTGGGCAGCGGCTCCAAAACCGTTGCCATCACCTCAATCGCGTCTTCTTTGCTCATTGACTCCTTAAGATCAGCACTAGCTTCTAGCTCCTGGCTACACTTTCTCAGCTATGAGCTAGAAGCCTTTATTGCGTCAAAATCATTGGACCTTCTTTGGTCACCGCTACGCAGTGCTCAAAGTGGGCGCTGCAGCTTCCGTCGGCGGTGACTGCGGTCCACTTATCGTCTAACACGCGGGTCCCGGGCTTCCCAAAATTTACCATCGGTTCGATTGCCAGAACCATACCCTCCCGCAACCGGGCGCCATGTCCGCGGGCTCCGAAGTTCGGAACTTGCGGCTCTTCGTGTAGCTTGGTCCCAATGCCGTGTCCGACGAACTCGCGCACCACGCTGAACCCG
Organism: uncultured Acidobacteriota bacterium; assembly: GCA_963762385.1. Lineage (GTDB taxonomy): Bacteria > Acidobacteriota > Terriglobia > Terriglobales > Acidobacteriaceae > JABDBE01. Next base: position 1,948,065 of record CAVXKN010000006.1, read on the forward strand.
TTGGCTTCAACAAATTCCTGCACCGCCGCGCCGACGTCTCCGACTGCATTGCCGACCCGCATCTGCTCGATGCCCTTGTATAGCGAGGCCTCGGTCACTTCAAGCAGCTTGCGAACTTCCGGCTTGACCGAATCGTCGACCGGCACCGTGATCGCGGCGTCGCCGTAGTATCCATCAAGCACCACGCCGCAATCGATGGAAACGATGTCGCCCGCTTTCAGCACCCGTTTTTCCGACGGAATGCCGTGAACGATCTCTTCGTTGACCGAGGTGCAAAGCACGCAAGGGTAATCGTAATAACCCTTGAATGCGGGCTTCGCGCCCAGTTCCCGGATTTTTTTCTCGGCCGCGCGTTCCAGATCCATGGTGGTCGCACCCGGCGCTACCAGCGCGCGAACATGATCGAGCACTTCCCGAACGATGCGGCCGCTTGCCCGCATCTTTCCAATTTCGGCCGTCGATTTACACACAATTGCCATCCCGATGCTCAATCACCCAGAACATCTGTCCCGTGACTTCGCCAACCGGCAAGTCGCCATTCACCGGAACCAGGCGCCCCTTCTGCTCATAGTATTCCGCCACCGGCCGGGTCTGCACGTCATAGGTTTGCAGACGCTCCCGGATCACTTCCTCGCGATCATCGCTGCGGGTTACCAGCGGAGAACCGTCAATATCGCAGATATCCGGGACGCGAGGTGGCTGGAAGTAGACGTTATAGATGTGTCCGTTGGCGAGACAAGTCCTGCGTCCAGTGAGCCGCTTTACCAATTGATTATAGTCCACGTCGATGCGGATCACAATTGGCAGGCACCACTTGCCACCGTGCGAGTTTTCAAAGATCTCACTCTCAAAAAAAGCATCCAGCCAGCCCGCTTGTCTGGCGGTACGCGGGAACCCGTCGAGGATGAAACCGCGGTCGCAATCCGCGTCGCGAACCCGCCAAGCCACCATGTCGCAAACCAGATCGTCGGGAACCAGTTCGCCGCGCGCCATCAGGGCTTGGGCTTGCACGCCCAACTCGGTGCCTCGCTGCACATTCGCCCGCAGAATGTCTCCGGTAGAGATCTGCGGGATACCATAATGCTCAGCAATCCGCTTGGCTTGTGTGCCTTTGCCGGCGCCCGGCGGACCGAGCAGGACCACCGGCCCGATGCTTTGCAAGGTTTCCATCGAACTGACGTTAGTACGTTCCCTGCTTCCAGGCGCACGCGGCCAGCTCCATTACCACCCGCCGACCGGGCGGTACGGCAACCTCAAAACTTCCTTACGTCCAACTGCGGCGGCCGCGAATACGTCCGCTGCGTGGGGTAAATCCGTCGTAGTGGCGCATAATGAGCTGGGCTTCAATCTGCGTCACCGTATCCATCGCCACGCCAACCACGATCAGCAGCGACGTGCCGCCAAAATAAAAGGTTACGCCTAAACCGTTTGTCACCCAGGCAGGCAGCCGTTCGAAAAACGCCCCGATCGGTCCGTACAAGTGGTTCAAGTGGATGCCCGTGATCATCCACTCCGGAATAAAAGAAATAATGATCAGGTATAAAGCGCCGACGAGAGTGATGCGCGTCAGAATCTCGTTAATGTGATCGGCGGTCCGCTTGCCCGGTCTAATGCCGGGAATGAACCCGCCATACTTTCGCATGTTGTCGGCAACCTCGTTAGGGTTGAAGACGATCGACACGTAGAAGTAGGCGAAGAAGACAATGCCCACCGCATACAGAAATGTATAGAGCGGTTCGCCCCAGCCCAGCCAATGGATCAGGTCGCCAAAATACCGGTTGTTGCGCAAGCCGTATCCCATGGTCTGAGGCATGGTCAGTATGGACGAAGCAAAAATCACCGGCATCACGCCGCCGGCGTTGACGCGCAAAGGAAGGTGCGTGGACTGCCCGCCCATGACTTTGCGTCCGACGACGCGCTTGGCGTATTGCACCGGAATGCGGCGCTCACTACGTTCCACATAAACTATGAACGCGACAACCAGAACCATGATGCCCACGAGCAGAATCATGGCTGGCGCGGTAAAGGCGCCCCAGGCATCGGTGCGAACTTTGTCGATCAGGTCGGCGACGCCGCGCGGTAGGCCGACGACAATGCCGGCGAAGATGAGCAGCGACATGCCGTTGCCGACGCCGCGCTCCGTAATCTGCTCGCCCAGCCACATGATGAACGCGCTGCCCGTGGTCAGGGTCAGCATGGTCATCAGGATGAAAGGAACGCCGGGGTTGACTACGAAATCGCCTGACTTTTCCAGGCTGATGGCAATGCCGAGCGACTGCACCGCGCTCAAAATGACGGTGAGATATCGCGTCCACTGGGTAATTTTCTTGCGTCCCAGTTCACCTTCCTTCTGCAACTTTGCCAGCGGCTCATAGACCACGGTCAAAAGCTGCAGAATGATCGACGCCGTAATGTACGGCATGATTCCGAGGGCGAAAATGGTCAGGCGGCGCAGCTGGCCGCCGGAGAACAGGTCGACGAAACCCAGGAAGGTGCCCTTGTTCTGTTCGAAGAATTGCTGCAGCTTGTCCGCATTTACCCCGGGCGTGGGGATGTGCCCACCCAGCCGGTAAACCGCCAACAATCCCAGAGTAAAGAGAATTCGCCTGCGCAGATCGGGGATGCGAAAGACGTTGGCTAATTTCTCAAGCATTACTGCAAGACCTCGAACTTGCCGCCCGCTTTGGTGATTTTTTCCTGAGCCGACTTGGAGAATTTGTGCGCGTGTACGGTCAGCGCAATCGAAAGCTCTCCGTCGCCGAGGATCTTGACCGGGTGTTTGGTGCTGATGACGCCAGCCTTGCGTAGCACTTCGGGAGTGATCGTGGCCTCACCCAGCGTGGCGAGCTTTTCCAGATTCACGATGTTGAATTCCTTGCGGAAGATGTTGGTGAAGCCGCGCTTAGGCATGCGGCGATGCAGCGGCATCTGGCCGCCTTCAAAGCCACGCATCATGCGCGAACCGCTGCGCGAGCGTTGGCCTTTGTGTCCGCGGGTGGAGGTTTTGCCCATACCGGAACCCATGCCGCGGCCGACCCGCTTCTTGCCAGAGTTCGCCTTCTTCGGTGCTCGAATATTCGACAGATTCATAATCGCTCGTCACTGTAGAGACTTAGCTAGCTACGTCTCTACGGAAAAATTACAGGTGCACGATCTCGACCAGGTGTGGAACCTTGGCCACCATTCCGCGAATCGCGGGATTGTCTGGACGCTCAATCACCTGGTTCAAGCGCGTGAAACCCAGACCTTTGACCACCAGCTTCTGTTTCGTCGGGGCGCAAATCGCGGAGCGCACCCACTTCAAATGGATCTTTCCGCCGCCCGCAATTGATTTCTTTGCCGTCATTTCAGACTCCGTCCTACAACTCTTCTGCGGTCTTGCCGCGCATGGCGGCCACATCGGCCCGGTTCTTCAGCTTCTTGAGTGCATCAAACGTTGCCTTGATGACATTGTGCGGATTAGTTGTCCCGATCGACTTGGTCAGCACATTCTGAATCCCCGCCGAAGTCATGACCGCACGCACCGCACCGCCGGCGATCACGCCCGTGCCTTCGGGCGCAGGCTTCAACAGCACCTTACCCGATCCGAATCGGCCCAGCACGAGGTGCGGGATGCTGGTTTGCGTAAGGTTAATCCGCATCAGATTTTTTTTCGCTGACTCTATCCCCTTCCGGATCGCTTGGGGAACTTCTTTGGCCTTCCCCGAGCCGTATCCAACCACGGCGGAACTGGGATCTCCGACCACGACCAGAGCCGCGAAAGAAAGATTCTTGCCGCCTTTCACCACTTTGGTGACCCGGTTAATGGCCACCACCTGATCTTTCAGTTGGAAGGACGCCGCATCGAGCTTCTTAATGACTGTTGGCATTCTTAATCCCATCTTGTAATTTCGTAATCGGGTAATTGAGTAATTTGAAAATCAGAAGCGTGTTTCAAATTACAAAATTACAAAATTACCCAAATTACTCAATTACCAATTTCGTTCAGAATTGCAATCCCGCTTCGCGAGCCGCGTCAGCCAGGGCTTTTACTCGACCGTGATAAATGTACCCGCCGCGATCGAACACAACCTTGCTGATTCCTTTGGCCTTCGCGCGCTCGGCGATCAGCTTGCCGACTTCCTTGGCCGAGGCCACGTTCCCACCAGTACGGCGCTCGCCTTTTTTGCCCTCGGCGGAATGCGCGAAGACTACCGTGTTGCCCTGCAAATCGTCGATCAATTGCACGTAGATATGGTTCAGCGACCGATAGACGTTCAGGCGCGGCCGCTCCGAAGTTCCGAGAATCTTCTTGCGAATGCGCTCGTGTACGTGCCGCCGGTTTGTATTTTTCGATGTTCGCGTAAGCATTGTCTTGGTCCTTACTAACTATTTCGCTCCGGTCTTGCCCACTTTCTTCTTCAAACGCTCGCCCGCATAGCGCACACCTTTATTCTTGTACGGATCGGGTGGACGCAGGCTGCGCATTTCAGCGGCGACCTGTCCGACCTTCTGGCGATCGATCCCGGTGACGCTCAGCTTGGTCTGCTTGGGATCTACGGTCGCATCGATGCCGACGGGCAGGGGGTATTCGATCAAATGCGAATAGCCAAGGCTGAACACAACCGTGTTCTTACCCTTCATTTCAGCGCGATAGCCGATGCCGACAATTTCGAGGTCGCGAGTCCATCCCTTGGTGACGCCTTCGACCGCGTTGTTGACCAAGGCGCGCGCCAAGCCATGCACAGCGGCCTGCGAATCGTTTTCGCGGATCGCCACCAGATTTCCATCTTGCTGCTGAACTTTAATGCCAGCAGGCAGGTGCGTGTCCAGTTTGCCCTTCGGACCCTGGACAGCGACAGTGTCGCCCTCAATTTTGACCGTGACTCCCTTGGGGAGCGGGATCGGTTTTTTTCCAATTCGTGACATATTTAAGCTCTCAGCTTTCAGCTCTTGGCTCTCAGCTACTAGCCTCTAGCTACTAGCTTTGCCGCTACGCTACAACACTTGCGCGATCCTGATGCCCAACCGCGTCGACATCTTCATTCAGGTGCTCAGGCTAAAAGCCAGAAGCTAGTAGCAAGGAGCGGCTTTCACCAAACTTCGCACAGCAACTCGCCGCCCAGGCCCTGTTTGCGCGCCTGGCGTCCGGTCATCACGCCGCGAGGCGTGGTGAGAATGTTGATGCCCATCCCGCCCAGCACCCGGGGGATCTCGGTTCGCCGCACGTACACACGGCAACCCGGCCGGGAGACGCGGTTCACGTTCGAGATCACCGCCTCGTTGTTATTGGCATACTTCAGGTAGACACGCAGGATCTTGTGCCCCTCCTCTTCTGTCGCCTTGAAATTCGAGATATAACCCTCTTCCTTGAGGATGCGGGCAATCTCCAGCTTCAGCTTGGAGGCGGGAATGTCCACCTTCTGGTGCCGGGCGCTAATCGCATTGCGAATTCGCGTCAACATATCTGCGACCGGATCGGTCAACCTCATGCGTTCCTTCTCCTCAATCACCCGTTTGCTTCGGCCATTCTTGCTCTGCGCCGAAGAACCAGCGGCGACGTATTCCGCCTGACTTCAGGGGCTCAAGCCCGCATCATCAGGCACTGTTTACGGCACGGCTGAAGCCGTGTCCAACACTTCTACCAGGACGACTTCGAAACCCCGGGAATCTCGCCACGCAGCGCCAGGCCCCGGAAACACAGGCGACAGATGCCGAACTTGCGCAGAAACGCCCGCGGACGTCCGCAGATCTGGCAGCGGTTGTGCCGTCGCGTAGAGAACTTGGGCCGCGTTTCTTTGTTGTCGCGTGCCGTCTGAAACGTCTTTTGGATTTTCTTGTCCTTAACTCGCTTCGCAGTAGTCATGAAACCTTTCTTTCCGTACGCAAATCAATGACTCAATGACTCAATTCCTACGTTCCTACGCCCGGAATGGCATGCCTAGATGGCGGAGCAGGGCACGCGATTGGTCGTCGCTGCGGGCGGTGGTCACAATCGTAACGTTCATGCCCTTCTGCTTGTCCACCTTGGCATAATCAATCTCGGGAAAAATCAACTGGTCGTGCAAGCCGAGCGTATAATTTCCGCGGCCATCGAACGATTTCGTCGAAACTCCCTTGAAGTCGCGCACGCGAGGCAGCACAACATTTACCAGTCGGTCGAAGAATTCATACATACGGTCGCCGCGCAATGTGACCATGGCTCCGATTGCCTGGCCCTCGCGCACCTTGAAGGCCGCGATGGATTTCTTGGCCCGCGTCACCACCGGCTTCTGGCCGGTAATCTGGCCGAGTTCATTCACTGCAGGATCGAGAATCTTCGCGTTCTGCGTGGCTTCGCCGACGCCCATGTTGACCACGATCTTGTGCAGATGCGGCACCGCCATGGGGTTCTTCAGATCGAATTCCTTCATCAGCGTGGGCGCAACTTCCTTTTGAAAGCGCGCCTTCAGTCGCGGCGTCTCTTTGGCACTATGCCGCGCGACTGCAGGAGCCTTCTGCTCTTCCTGCTGTCCACCCTTTTTTTCTTTTTTATCTTTTGCCATTGCTTAATACCTTCTCAAGAACATTGGGTAATTTTGTAAGCCGATAATTGAGTAATTGAATCCGATTTGCCTTCAAATTGCCCAATTACGCAATTGCTTAATTACTCAATTTACTTATCCAGCGTCGTTCCGCACTTCTTGCACACCCGCACCTTGCGGTCGCCGCGCATTTCATGACCGATGCGCACCGGTCCGCAAGTCCCGCAGACCAACTGCACGTTCGACAACGCGATGCGGCTCTCTTGCTCGGCGATTCCGCCCTTCACGTTGCGTTGCGGATTCGGGCGAACGTGCTTTTTCACGATCATGACGTGCTCGACCAGAATCTTGTTGTCGTTTGGAAACACGCGCAGAACGCGGCCTTCCTTGCCTTTGTCCCGGCCGGTAATCACCTTTACGGTGTCGTTCCGCCGGATATCAACTCGTTTATGTTCGGTGCTTACTGTTCTCATTCCAAGCCCTTCCACTTTTTCACGGTAGAGACGTAGCTAGCTACGTCGTCTACAGTACTTCTGGCGCCAGGGACACAATCTTCAGAAACTTTTTCTCGCGCAATTCGCGGGCCACCGGACCGAAAACGCGGGTTCCAACCGGCTCGCCAGCTTCGTTAATCAGCACCGCCGCATTTTCATCGAAGCGGATATAGGTGCCATCGCGGCGGCCATACTCTTTGTGAGTGCGCACAATCACTGCTTTGACGACGGTCCCCTTCTTTACCTGCCCGTCGGGAGAGGCTTCTTTCACGCTGGCGGTAACCACATCTCCGAGTCCAGCCCGCAGTCCGGTCGAACCGCCCAGAGGCAGAATGACCTGCAGTTTGCGGGCGCCGGAGTTGTCGGCGACCTCGAGCCAAGTTCTCATCATCACGGCCATAATTCAGTCCCCCTCAAGGCTCTGCGCTTACTTAACGGTGCTCACGTTAACGTCGGCCGCGATCTCAGGCACGAGTGCGGTCTTGCGAACAATCTGCTTGAGCCGCCAACGCTTCAGCTTGGACAGCGGCCGAGTCTCTTCGAGGCGCACCACATCGCCGATGCGAGCTTCGTTCTTTTCATCGTGGGCGTAGAACTTCTTCGCCTTCGAAACTACGCGGCCATAAAACGCATGCGACTTCTTGCGCACCACCGAAACCACGATGGTCTTCTTCATGCGGTTGGAGACCACTTCGCCAACCACTTCCTTACGCCGCCCCGCGTCCGCTGGCTGAGTTTGTTGTGTTTTTGTCTCTGGCATCACTTGCTCTCCGTTTTACTGGCGGCGAGTTCGCGCTCACGGCCGATCGTCTTCACCCGCGCGATGTCGCGGCGCATGCCGCGAAGCTTCTTCAGGCTCTCGGTCTGGCCCATATTGAGCTGGAACTTCAGCTTGAAGAGCTGATCGTTCAGATCGCGCTCCTGATGGCGAAGCTCATCGTCGGTCAAATTGCGTATTTTTTCTGATTTCATAAAGCAATCCCAGTTCTCGTTCTCGCCGTTAATAAGAGTCAGTGCGCCGCTGATTCGCGCTTCACGAACCGCGTCCGCAAAGGCAGCTTATGCGAAGCCAGACGCATGGCCTCAGAAGCGTCCTGCGGCGTGACCCCTTCCATCTCGAACAGGATCTTGCCGGGACGAACCACCGCGACCCAGTGATCGGGCGCTCCTTTGCCTTTTCCCATACGAGTTTCGGCTGGCTTCTTGGTGACCGGCTTGTCGGGGAATAATCGAATCCAGATCTTGCCGCCTCGCTTGACGAAACGGGTCATAGCGACGCGGCTGGCCTCGATCTGCCGGTCGGTAATCCAACCTGGCTCCAGCACCTTCAATCCGAAATCTCCGAAAGCCAGCTCACTGCCGCGCCAGGCTTTGCCGGTCATGCGTCCGCGCTGCTGCTTGCGGTACTTTACTTTCTTTGGCATCAACATAAATTCGCTCTTAGCTTCTGGCTCTTAGCTCGAGACGTAGCAAGCTACGTCTCCACATTTAAAATGCGCCCCCGACTTGCTGGGGTTCGCGTTTCTTTGCCGCAGGCAGAATCTCGCCTTTGTACACCCAGACCTTCACACCGATGACGCCGTACGTCGTGCGCGCTTCGGTGAAACCATAATCGATGTCGGCACGCAGCGTGTGCAGCGGCAAACGGCCCTGCAGATACCATTCGGAGCGGGCGATTTCATTTCCGTTCAGACGTCCGCTCACTCGCACTTTGATTCCCTTGCAGCCGAAGCGCAGCGCTGAATCTACCGCTTTGCGCATGGCGCGCCGGAAACCCACGCGCTTTTCGAGTTGCAGCGCGATCGATTCCGATACCAGTTGCGCATCCAGTTCCGGCTTGTGAACTTCCTGGATGTCGATGTAGATTTCGCGGCCATTCATGCGCTTCTGCACATCCGCCTTTAGCTTGTCGATCTCAGCGCCTTTGCGTCCGATAATGATTCCCGGGCGCGCCGTTTTGATAATGACGCGCAGCTTGTTGCCCGGACGCTCGATCTCGATCGAGCTGACGCCCGCTGACTTGAGCTTGTCTTTCAGCTCGTTCTTCAGCTTGACGTCTTCCAGCAGCTGCTTGTCATAATCCCGCTCGGCAAACCAGCGCGACTTCCACGGTTTGGTGTAGCCGAGGCGAAAACCATACGGATGAACTTTTTGTCCCATCGTCTCTCCCTAGATCAACCTGGCAACGACTCTGACGAATCCTATCGTGCTCCCGCAAACTTCTTGGCAGGCTTGGTCTTGCTTTTCCCTGCCGACGCTTTCACTTTGCCTTTAGCTCTGGGCTTCGAGGCTCCCGACGAAGTGCCGCTCACTCGCTCCGCGCCGACAACGTTCGCCAGCGCCTCGCCGTTCTTGCCCCGCTCCGCCAGTTCGATCTCGATGTGCGAGATGCGCCGCACGTAATGATAGGCTCGGCCCATCGGCGCCGGCCGGATGCGTTTCATCCGCGGGCCATCGTTCGCGACTGCGCGCTTCACGTATAACTTGTCGACGTCAACGTCAATACCTTTTTCCGAACTCAGGTAGTTGGCATTCTCCAGCGCCGAACGGAGCAACTTTTCAACCGTTGCCGCAACCCGCTTCTTGGTGAAGATCAGCGTATTGAGCGCGTCCTCCACCCGGCGGCCTTTAATTAAATCCAGCACCAGGCGGGCCTTTTGCGGCGAGACGCGCATGAAACGTGCTTGAGCTCGAAATTCCATCTTGCGTCTCCTTTACGCCTTGGGCGCCGGGGCTGCCGGAGCCGCTCCCGCAGCTGGGCTGGGAGCACCAGGTCCGCCGGGGATGCCAGCCGGTTTCGCTGCCGTCTCGGTCGCCGCCCGCATCGAGTGTCCCTTGAACTGGCGGGTGAAACTGAACTCGCCCAGCTTGTGGCCCACCAAATTCTCGGTGATGTAGACCGGGATAAACTTCTTGCCGTTGTGTACGGCAATAGTGTGGCCCACCATTTCCGGAATAATGGTTGAACGCCGCGACCAGGTGCGCAGCACCTTCTTTTCGTTGCGCGAGTTCATGCCTTCCACGCGCGTTTGCAGGAAGCCATCGACGAACGGTCCTTTTTTAGTTGAACGTGCCATAATTCAGCTCTTAGCCTTTAGCTCTTAGCTAGTAGCTTTCAGCTCTCGGCTGTCAGCTACAAATTCTTGACTCCGCCCGCTATTTCTTGCCACGGCGGTTCACGATAAATGCGTCCGTACGCTTGTTATTCCGCGTTTTGTATCCACGGGTCGGCTGGCCCCACGGGGTCACCGGATGACGTCCACCGGAAGTCTTGCCTTCACCGCCGCCATGCGGATGATCCACCGGGTTCATCGAAACGCCGCGATTGTGCGGCCGCTTGCCCAGCCAGCGCGAGCGTCCAGCTTTGCCGATCGTAACGTTCTCGTGATCGAGATTGCCCACTTGGCCAATCGTCGCCATGCAGCCCTGCGCAACTTTGCGAATCTCGCCGGAAGGCAGCTTGACCAACGCGTACTCGCCTTCTTTGGCAACCAACTGAGCTGCGCCGCCCGCCGAACGCACCATCTGCGCGCCTTTGCCCGGCTTCAACTCCACATTGTGGATCGTCGTGCCCGGAGGAATATTATGCAACGGCAGCGCATTGCCCACCAGAATATCGGCGTCTGGACCACTCAACACTTTTTGTCCAACCTTCAATCCGTCCGGCTGCAGGATGTAGCGCTTCTCGCCATCGGCATAGCTCAACAAAGCGATACGCGCCGAGCGATTGGGATCGTACTCGATCGTAGCAACGGTGGCCGGAATGCCGATCTTGTCGCGCTTGAAATCGATAATGCGCAACTTGCGCTTGTGGCCGCCACCAATAAACCGCATGGTGGTCTGGCCCGAATTACGCCGCCCACCGGTTCGCGGCTTCGGTTCGAGCAACGGCTTATGCGGCTGGGTGCTCGTAATGTCGTCGTTCACCAGCGTCGTGCGATAACGCAACGTCTGGGTTGTCGGTCTATAAGTCTTGATTGCCATATAGCTCTCAGCCTTCAGCTATCAGCTCTGCCGTTGCTCTTTCTGAAAGCTGACGGCTGATCGCTGATAGCTTTCTCTACAGATTCTGCGCATACTCCGGCATCTTTTCGCCGGCCTTTAACCGCACATACGCCTTCTTCCAATCCGGACGGTAGCCGGCAAACTTTCCCCGCCGCCGTTCTTTTCCCGGATAGGTCGCGGTGCGGACCGAATGCACCTTCACTTTGAAAATGCCCTGCACTGCCTCTTTAATTTCCGTCTTGGTCGCCGCCGTCGCTACCTGAAAAACCAGCGTGTTCTGGTTTTCCTTGATCGCGAGCCCCTTCTCGGTGATGACTGGGCGCCGAAGAATCTGGTATGCGGATTTCATCAGGCCACCTCCGCCGCTTTTTCATGCCGCGTCCGGCGCCGCGGAGAGCGCGAAGCCTTTTTCGGCGCCGCTCCTTCGCCTTCTACCGCCTTGTGCTGCCGCTGCGAGATCGAACTCTTCAGCGAAATCTGCAACTTCTCAATCGCCGGTTGCGAGAAGATCGCCCGGTCGTAGCGCAGCAAGTGATACGGATGAACCTCGTTGCCGTTCACCAGTTCGACCCCATGAAGGTTTCGCGAACTTAGTGCCAGATTGCGGTTCTCATGCTTGGGAACCTCAACCAGCAGGGCGGTGCCATCGACCTTGAGCGCATCCAGCGCCTCGCGGAACTGTTTGGACTTCGGCTCTTTCACATCGAATGCGTTGACGATAATCAATTTGCCATCCGCAAACTTCGAAGCCAGCGCCGAGCGCAGAGCTCCCAACAATTTCTTGCGGGGAAAAGCGTAGTCATAAGACCGGGGCTGCGGACCGTGCACCGTGCCGCCATGCCGCCACAGTGGCGAACGAATCGAACCGACACGAGCCCGTCCGGTACCCTTCTGCTTCCAAAGTTTCTTGCCGGCTCCGGAGACCAGTTTCTTGTTCTTGGTCGCGTGCGTCCCGGCCCGGTGAGCAGCGCGATAATGTTTCACCGCCTCCCACAGCAGATCCTCGTTCACCGCGCCAAAGACCTCGTCAGCCAGTTCCAGGCTGCCGACTTTGGCTCCGCTCAGATTGTGAATATCAATGCTTGCCATGATCTATCCTAATAACGATCTGATCCTGTTTACGCCTTCTTGGCTGCGCGCTTGGCCGCCTTTAACGGGTCGACCGTGGCCGATCCGGCGAATCCGCGCCGCTCTCTCGGCGGTTTCTTGGCTTTCGTAATTACCAGGTATCCGCCTTTGGGCCCGGGTACGCTGCCTTCAACCACCAGCAGGTTGTCTTCTTTGTCCAAGCCCAGCACCCGCAAGTTGCGGACAGTGACGCGATCGACGCCCATGTGCCCAGACATTCGCATACCCTTAAACACGCGCGACGGAAACGCCGACGAACCAATCGATCCCGTAATTTGAAACATCGAACCATGCGACTTCGGGCCGCCAGCAAAATGATGCCGTCGGACGACACCCGAGAAACCACGTCCCTTGCTGATGCCCACCACGTCTACGAACTTTTCGCCCTCGAAAATGTCCACCAGCACGCGATCTCCTGCTTTCACGAGTCCGTCGCCGTTGGCGTCTGCCTTCTCCTCAACTTCGATTGGAACCTCGCGCATGAACTTGACCGGCGGCAGATTGTTCTTGCCCAAGTGCCCACGAGCCGGCTTGGTCAACCGCGACTCCTTGACGAACTCGACCAGGCCGATTTGCGCGGCAACATATCCGTCTTTTGTCTGCGTCTTGTGCTGCGTGATTACGCAGGGCCCAGCTTGCAACACGGTCGCGGGATGAACGTCGCCCTTGTCGTCGAAGAGCTGCGTCATGCCGACCTTCTTGCCTAAGATTCCGGTTACCTTTGCCATTTCTTTTTCTCCGCCCAGCTTGGCTCAAGGGCTATTGGCTGGGGCTCGCTCCAAACTGAAAGGCGAGAGCTGACGGCCGAAAGCTACTTGTGTTCCTTACCAAATGCCTTAATTTCAACGTCCACACCTGCCGGCAAATCGAGTTTCATCAGCGCATCTACGGTTTGCGGTGTTGGATCCAGAATATCCAGCAATCGCTTGTGGGTGCGGATCTCGAACTGCTCGCGCGACTTCTTGTCCACGTGCGGAGAGCGCAACACGCAGTACTTATTCTTGATCGTGGGCAATGGAATCGGGCCCGCGATTTGCGCCCCGGTGCGCTTGGCAGTTTCGACAATCTCACCCGTGGACTGATCCAGGATGCGATAGTCGTAAGCCTTCAGCCGAATGCGGATTTTTTCGTTTCCTATCACTTGACTCTCGCTAACCCCTCCCAGCTGTCCGGGAAGAAAGAACTGGCGGCAAGTTGCAGGCCGCAGAATTTTTGCTGATGGAGGCCGGGCGAGACACCCGTCCCTCCATTAACGTTTATGTCACAATCTCGCTGATGGTGCCTGCGCCCACCGTGTGTCCGCCTTCGCGGATCGCGAACCGCAAGCCTTTTTCCATCGCCACCGGCGTGATCAGCTCAATCACTAAGCTGACGTTGTCTCCCGGCATCACCATCTCGGTCGCTGCCGGAAGTTCCGCCACGCCCGTCACATCCGTGGTTCGCAAGTAAAACTGCGGACGGTATCCTTTGAAGAATGGCGTGTGCCGTCCGCCTTCTTCTTTCGTCAGAATGTACACTTCCGCCTTGAACTTGGTGTGCGGAGTAATCGATCCCGGCTTCGCCAGCACCATGCCGCGCTCGACATCGTCCTTGCCAATGCCGCGCAGCAACAGGCCCGCGTTGTCTCCCGCCAGGCCTTCGTCCAATTGCTTCTTGAACATTTCGACGCCGGTCACCACCGTCTTGCGGGTATCGCGGAAGCCCACAATCTCCACTTCCTCGCCGACTTTCACCTTGCCGCGCTCGATTCTTCCCGTCACCACCGTGCCGCGGCCCGAGATCGAAAAAATATCCTCAATCGGCATCAGAAACGGCTTGTCGAGTTCACGCGCCGGCTGCGGAATGCTCTTGTCCACCGCCTCCATCAACGCGTCCACTTGCGCTTCCCACTTCGCTTCCCCGTTCAGCGCGCCCAAAGCCGACAGCCGTATCACCGGCACATCGTCGCCAGGAAACTTGTAGCTCTTCAGCAACTCGCGCACTTCCAGTTCCACCAGATCCAGCAACTCGGGATCGTCCACCGCGTCGCACTTATTCAACGCCACCACGATGTAAGGCACGCCCACCTGACGCGCCAAGAGCACGTGCTCACGCGTCTGCGGCATCGGACCATCCGTCGCCGCGACGACTAAGATTGCGCCATCCATCTGGGCCGCCCCGGTGATCATGTTCTTGATGTAATCCGCGTGACCCGGGCAATCCACGTGCGCATAGTGCCGGTTCGCGGTTTCGTACTCCACGTGCGCGGTCGCGATCGTGATGCCGCGCGCTTTCTCTTCCGGCGCATTATCAATGCTGTCAAACGACCGGAACACGATCTTCGGGTTGTGCTTCTGCAAAACCTTGGTGATGGCCGCCGTCAGCGTGGTCTTGCCGTGGTCGATGTGACCAATCGTACCCACATTGCAGTGCGGCTTATTACGATCAAATTTCTCTTTCGCCATTGCCTTCTAGCTCCGTACTTTTCTTTAACTGTTTCTTCCAGAGAGGGCAAACAGTGCCCCACTCTTATCTTTTAACCGTGCCCTGCACTCGGGCGATGATTTCTTCCGACACCGAGCGCGGGGCTTCTTCATACCGTGCGAAGTGCATCGAGTACTCGGCGCGCCCCTGCGTGCTCGACCGCATGTGCGTCGCGTAGCCGAACATCTCCGCCAGCGGCACGATCGCCTTGATCACTTGCGAACCAGCGCGATGCTCCATGCCCTCAATGCGTCCGCGGCGCGAACTCAGGTCGCCCATAATCACGCCCGCGTAATCTTCCGGCGTAACTACTTCGACTGACATCACGGGTTCGAGCAACACTGGCGAAGCTTTGCGGGCGGCTTCCTTGAAGGCCATTGAACCGGCGATCTTGAATGCCATTTCGTTCGAATCGACGTCGTGATAGCTGCCGTCGTAGAGAGTGGCCTTTACATCCACCATCTCGTAACCGGCCAGGACGCCGCCTTCCATGGCTTCTTTGATTCCCTGATCAATCGGCTTAATGAATTCCTTCGGCACAGAACCGCCAACGATATCGTTAACGAATTCATAGCCCTTGCCCGGCTCCTGCGGCTCGATCCGAATCTTGGCGTGACCGTATTGTCCGCGACCGCCAGTCTGACGGATGTACTTGCCCTCGGCTTCCGCTTTCCTGCGGATGGTCTCGCGGTAGGCCACCTGCGGCTTGCCTACATTCGCCTCGACTTTATACTCGCGCATCATGCGATCGACGATGATCTCAAGATGCAGCTCGCCCATGCCGCTGATGATGGTCTGCCCACTATCCGGATCGGTGTGAACTTTGAAAGTTGGATCTTCCTGGGCAAGTCGCCCCAGCGCCATACCCATTTTTTCCTGATCGGCCTTGGTCTTGGGTTCGACTGCAACCGAAATCACAGGAACGGCGAAGGTAATCGATTCCAATGTGATGGGATGCGATTCGTCACAAATCGTGTCGCCCGTGCTGACGTTTTTGAGACCGACCACAGCACAAATATCGCCCGCCAGAATCTCGCTGATATCTTCGCGCTTGTTGGCGTGCATCTTGAGCAGGCGGCCAATGCGCTCGGTGCGTCGTCGTCCCGCGCAAAGCACCGAGTCTCCGGACTTGATCTGGCCGGAATAAACCCGAATGAAAGTCAACTGGCCGACAAACGGATCGGCCATGATTTTGAATGCCAGCGCCGAGAACGGCTCTTTATCGTCCGGCAGACGGGTAATGATTTCACCGTTGTCCGGATTGGTGCCTTTTACTTCGCCCGCATCGAGCGGAGAAGGCAAATAATCCACCACCGCATCGAGCAGCGGCTGCACGCCTTTGTTTTTGAAAGCGGTGCCGACCACCACTGGAAACAACTTCAGGTCAATCGTCGATTTGCGCAGCGATGCCCGCAACTCCTCAGCGGAAATTGCCTCGCCTTCGAGGAACTTGTGCAGAATCTCATCATCGTTCTCAGCGACGGTTTCGACCAATTGCGTATGGAACGCTTCCGCTTTCTTTTGCAGTTCGGCGGGAATCGGGCCCGTAATATATTCGGCGCCGATGGTGTCGTCCTGCCAGATGATCGACTTCATTTCGATAATGTCGACCACACCTTTGAATTTATCTTCCTGGCCGATGGGAATTTGTATAGCGATCGGCTTGGCGTTCAGACGTTTGCGGATGGTATCGACAGCATGCTCGAAGTCTGCACCCATCTTGTCGATCTTATTAATGAAGCAAATTCGTGGCACGCCGTACTTATCGGCTTGGCGCCAGACTTTTTCCGATTGCGGCTGCACACCGTGAACCGCGTCGAACACAGCAACCGCGCCGTCGAGGACGCGAAGCGAACGCTCAACCTCAGCCGTAAAGTCCACGTGGCCGGGCGTATCGATAATGTTGATGCGAACATCGCGCCAAGAACACGTGGTGGCGGCGGAAGTGATGGTGATGCCGCGCTCCTGCTCCTGCTCCATCCAGTCCATCGTAGCTGTGCCTTCATGGACCTCTCCGATGCGGTGCGTCTTTCCCGTGTAGAAAAGGATTCGCTCCGTCGTCGTGGTCTTACCGGCATCGATGTGAGCCATAATGCCGATGTTCCTGCACCGTTCTAATGGGACTGTTCTGGGCACGACTTTATTTCTTCTTTCTGGGGCTCGGACTTCGCTTCTGATTTGGTGATTGGGGAATTGAGAAATTTGGCAATTGAAAAACCAAAATCTCAATCGTCCTCTCAATTACACAATTACCAAATTTTCCAATTACTCAATTGTCTTACCACCGATAATGCGCGAAGGCCTTATTAGCCTCGGCCATGCGGTGAACATCTTCCTTCTTCTTGATGGCTGCGCCTTTTCCGTTGGCGGCGTCCAGCAATTCGTTGCTCAATTTGTCGATCATGCCCTTCTCGCCGCGCCCGCGGGAGTAGGCAATCAGCCAGCGAATCGCCAATGATGTACGGCGGTCGGCGTTGACTTCGACCGGCACCTGATAGTTTGCGCCGCCTACGCGGCGGGTCTTCACCTCGAGCAGCGGCTTGGCATTTTCGACGGCTTTCGTGAACAGCTTCAGAGCTTCGTCGCCGCCGCCTTTGGCCTGCAGGCGGGTCAAAGCCTCATAGAAGATGCCTTCCGCCGTGCTCTTCTTGCCTTGCCACATCATCGAGTTGACGAACTTCGTGACCAGATCCGAACCGTAAACCGGATCGGCTTCCACTGTCCGCTTGGGCGTATGTCCTTTTCTTGGCATTCAGCTTCTAGCTCCTGGCTCCTAAACTTTTCTAGAGCCCTGAGACGTAGCAAGCTACGTCTCTACAGAAAATATTTATGCTTTCGGGCGCTTGGCGCCATACTTCGAACGGCTTTGCTTGCGGCCGGCAACCCCGACCGCGTCCAACGTCCCTCGAACCACGTGGTAGCGCACGCCCGGCAGATCCTTTACGCGGCCGCCGCGAATCAGCACGATCGAGTGCTCTTGCAGGTTATGGCCGACGCCGGGGATATAGGTTGTGACCTCTATCCCATTGGTCAAACGCACGCGGGCAACCTTGCGCAGCGCTGAGTTCGGCTTCTTCGGCGTTTGGGTGTACACGCGGGTACACACACCGCGTTTCTGCGGACATCCCTGCAACGCCGGGCTCGCGGTCTTATATCGCGGCCGCTTGCGGCCATCACGCACCAATTGATTGAAGGTCGGCACTCTTTGCTGCTCCTTCGGCGCGTGCTCGCGCGCCAAAAGGGCGCGTCGACACACAGACGCCGCTTTGATTCTGCCCTGCTTCAGGGTCTGGCTGGCGATCGGCCAACCATGCTTCTCACCGCGCACAAATGCGATAAGAGATTTTCGGTTTCCCGTTCAGACTGATCAGCGACGACGGTGGCGCCAGGCCCGAGTCCGAAAACCCGGGAGGTGCTCCGTTTCGTCCGCCTTGCCCCGCATAGCCTTCCAAACGGGCGGAAGGTGCGCGCAGAGCATTTCAGCGAGGGCATCTTCGGAACCGTTTCCGAAGACGTATGTCTTTAGAGCTTAGCCGCTTTCTTTGGGACTTTCGCATACGGAAAACGCGCAGCGAACGAATCCACAGTCTACAGGCAAGCCAGAATCAACTCGCGGAACCTTTCAAATATAGCAACACTCGTCACACATCGTCAACCATCGTTTGTTGCATCCCACGAATGACGGCGAGCAACGAGCGCAAGCGCGCTCCGTGGACGGGTGCAGAAATCGTTTCGGGATTTCGCCTGCGGACCCCGGTGCCCGCAAAGCGGGTAATGGTGCAGTTTGAATTTAGGATGCTAGCCTGTGGGAATTCAAACTGCACCACTACCGCAAAGCGGCTCAACTTGCTCAAAAGATTCACAGCCTCTACACTGGAAATCTTTCACAGCGAACACATTCCTAGAGGCTTTGCTCGCCTCGTGGGCAACCGCGAGGGCGGGGAGGATGAATGGGTAGGTCCGGTATTGCACGTCTTACAGTCTCTTGGTTGCGCTTCTCATTTTTCTGGTAGGTAGTCTTCCCGGATGCGGCGGCAGCCCCGTCCATACCGCGACCTACGCAGTTCCTGCCAGCCTCACCCTTACCCCCACTCCATACCTATCCCTGGAGATCGGTACTTACCAAGCGTTAACTGCGACCGCTTTGAGTTCCACCAACACGGCAATCACCGAGCCGATTTCCTTCCAGTCCGGCAACACTGCGGTGCTCACAGTAGCCAACAACGGGCTGGCGTGCGCCGGCAGTTGGGATTCGCTGAGCAACCCCCAGATATGCACCCCTGGCGGGGTTGGCGTGGCCCACGTGACAGCGTCCGCTCAGGGAGTGAGCAGCCCTACGACCACAGTATTCGTGCACCAGCACATCGATAAAGTCGCGGTGAGTTTGCTCGTGCTGCCAAACCAGCCACCGCCCACGAATCCTTGTTTCTCCGTAGGTCAAACCTCCAACTACCAGGCAGCCGCGTACAGCAACGGCGTCGATGTTACGTCCACGGTCGGGGTCTTCACCTGGCAAACTCTGGTCGCGAATGTCGCCACGCTGACCACCGCCGATAGTCTCCTGCTGCCGGGACAAGTCGAGGTGACCGCCAAAACGCCCGGCCTGACTCCTCTTTTCGCCGCCATCGGCAACGTCAATAGTGTGCCCATCTATTTCACAACTTGCCCGGTCCAGTCGATCTCTCTCGCCGTTACAACCTCTTCCAGCACGTCGAAAACGATCATGCCGACCATCTTCGATAGTCTGGGATTGCAGATCACCGGAATTCCCTTGACCTGGAGTTCCTCCAACCCCGGTTCAGTGAGTGTTGGCGCCACCGGCGTGGCGACTGGGTCTTCGACTGGAGGCGCTGCCACCATCGTTGCCTCTTGCACTCCGCCTACCTGCAATATAGGCTTCGCCCCGTCCGTGCCGATCTATCCCGAAAATGTCGTGAACCTGGTCGTGACCCCAACCGGAACAACGACTCCAACCTCCACGATTTATGTAAGCACCGACAGCTGTGGTACGACCGATGGGTGCTTCAGCATGATTGCTCCCATTACGTCTCCCGCAAACACTCTGGGGAACTTCGTCGCCTTGCCGGCAACGCCAAACTCGCTGGTCTTTAATGGGCCAGGAAGTACGGCATATCTGGGGACGAATTCCGGATTGCTGGGGAGCGTGGGTTTGGCGGTATTTGATGCCTCGTCGAATACGGTAGAACAGTTCGCAGGGCTGCCCGGGAAGGTACTGGCTGTTTCTCCCGACGGAAGTAAGGTCATCATTTCCGACACGTCGCCCGCAGATGGGCCAAACCGCGTCTTTGTTTTCGACACGGCCAGCAACACGAGTCCGACATTTCAAATCACAGGGGCAACGGCGGCCGCCTTCTCTCCCGACAGCCTGAAAGCGTACATCGTCGCGGGCAGTACTTTGTATGTCTACTCGAAGGTCGATGGGCTGCGAACGATTGCCCTTGCCGCTCCCGCCAATGATGTGTCCTTTCTTTCGGAGGGCGCTTTTGCCTACGTAGCCGGAGGCGCCGCTTCGGCACTAAGCGTTTGGAGAACCTGCGACAATGGCCGGGCCGACACCGTAGCTGTCCCCGCTGTGCCAGCCTTCATAAGAACCCTCCCGGGCGCGGCAAAATTGTTGCCATCAGACACGCCCGCCACATTTCATATGCTGGCGGTGGATCCGCCCGGTATCGACATCCTCGGCGTGAATACCGCACCATCCGGTTGCACTCCGGCAGTGGCGGATGGACCCGTCTCATCGTTTAGCCTCGGTCACGGTAATTTTGTTCCGAGGCAACTGATCATCTCGCAGGATGGAACCACCGCTTACGTGATCACTTCGAATCTGAACAGCATCCTGGTGTTCAATATTCCCGGCCAGGCAGCCTCGGCCATCGCCCTGGCGGGAAATCCGATGCCGCTGAGCGCCGCGCTCACGGCGGATGGCACGTTGCTGTTTGTCGGGACCAATGACGGGAGCGTGCACGTGGTGAGTACCGTCGCCGGAGGAGACATCCTGCAGATTCCGTTCC
Organism: uncultured Acidobacteriota bacterium; assembly: GCA_963762385.1. GTDB lineage: Bacteria > Acidobacteriota > Terriglobia > Terriglobales > Acidobacteriaceae > JABDBE01. The sequence continues at coordinate 1,968,690 of CAVXKN010000006.1, forward strand.
CCGAGGGCCTGTGTCAGGATTCTTCCGGGCGGCCATTTCCCATCACCTGTAATCCCGATCTACTGGCGGTAAAGCCTTAGAAGCAGTCGTTCGTCTTTGTGGTTAGGGAGGGTTGTTGGCCGACGACCACCGACGGACGACCTCTTACGCCTTTTCGAGTTCTCGGCCGACGCTGTCCAGCACCCCGTTGATGAAATTCACAGATTCAGGACTGGAAAACTTACGCGCGATCTCCAGCGCTTCGTTGATAACCACGGCGCGAGGAGTAGAGGGAAAGCTCATCAACTCGGCCACTGCTGAGCGCAGAACGTTGCGATCGACCGTGGCCATACGGTCCATGCGCCAGTGTTCGGCGTGCCGCTCGATTAAGCCGTCGATCTCCGCGGTGCGGTCGGTCGCGGTGCGGAAGAGGTCTTCAGCGAAGCCGCGCACATCTTTCTCGATCGAATGATGTTCGCGCCAGAACGTTCGCCGGACTTCCTCGGGAGTTTGCCCACCCATGTCCGCTTGAAACAACATTTGCAGGACAAATTCGCGAGATTTTCGGCGCGTGCCCATGGGAGCTGTCAGCTATCAGCCGTCAGCTTTCAGTTTACAGGATCAAAAGTGGCTTCAACGGGTGCGTTTTCTTGGACGGGCGGGCTCGGGTTTTCGGCTCTTACGGACAGCTGACAGCTGAGAGCTGACAGCTTTCTTGCGAACGTCCGCCGGCGAACGACCAACGACAGCTCTGGTCAGATTCGCCATCTCTACCGCCGCCAGCGCAGCTTCCAAGCCTTTGTTCCCCATCTTGAGACCGGCGCGGTCGATGGCCTGTTCCAGCGTCTCGCAGGTCAGCACGCCAAAAGCGTGGGGCACCCCAGTCTCTTGCGCGGATTGCCCAATGCCACGCGTGACTTCGTTCACGATGACATCGTAGTGGGCGGTGTCGCCACGCAGCAAACAGCCTAGACAGATAATGGCATCGTATTTCTTGCTTTCAGCCAGCGCGCGAGCCGCGGATGGAATTTCGAAAGAGCCCGGCACGCGAACGACCTGAATGTCTTTGGGTTTTGCACCGCAGCGCAACAACCCGTCGAAGGCACTTCGAAACAATCGTTCCGTGATGAACTCGTTAAACCGCGAGACCACGATGCCGAAGCGTTTGCCAGCAGCGCTGAGATTGCCTTGAAGCGCCCTCACCTGAACTGGGGCGGATGGTGATTCTGGTTTATTGTTTTTCTCCGTGACTCCGTGCCTCCGTGGTGAAATAGATTTTGATCCGAAAGCGTGGCTAATTATTTCCCCTTGAACTGCGGCGGACGTTTCTCCAGAAACGCAGTCGTGCCTTCTTTCTTATCCTCCGAAGAGCAGGCAACGGCAAACAAGACCGCTTCGAGATAGAGGCCCTCCGCCAGCGTCATCTCCATGCCTTTGTTCACCGCCTCCATGGCGTACTGGACCGCCAGCGGAGCGTTGGCAATGATTTTCTGCGCAATCGCCTCGGCGCGAGGAATCAGTTCTGTGGCAGAAGTAACTTCATTGACCAATCCGATGCGATGCGCCTCTCGTGCACTAATCATTTCGCCGGCCAGGACAAGCTGCATTGCGATTCCCTTGCCGACCAACCTTGGCAAGCGCTGCGTGCCGCCGTAGCCGGGAATAATTCCCAGTTTTACTTCGGGCTGTCCGAGCTTCGCGTTTTCGCTGGCCAGGCGCATGGTGCAGGCCATCGCGATTTCGCATCCGCCGCCGAGCGCGAAGCCGTTAATGCAAGCGATCACTGGTTTGCCCAGATTCTCAATCAGATTGAGCACGCTCTGCCCGCGATGCGTGTACTCTTTGCCCGAGACCGCATCATGCTTGGCCAGTTCGCCAATATCAGCGCCAGCGATAAAAGCTTTCTCGCCCGCGCCGGTCATGATGACCACACGAGTTCCGGGATCGTTCTTGATGTCATGGAACGCCGCGCGCAACTCTTCCATGGTGGCCATGTTGAGTGCGTTCAGGACCTTGGGGCGATTGACCGTGACGTAAGCGATCGAGTTTTTCTTTTCGAAGAGAATGTTTTCAAAGTTCATAAGTTCAAACCTGCCACAGATTCGCAGTCACGTCTGTCATTCTGAGCGTAGCGAAGAACCTATGCAATTTGCTGCTCGCGGCAGAATACACGGATCCTTCGCGGCGCTCAGGATGACAAATCTGGCAAAGCCTACAGCCTATTCGGCTTCGGATTGTTCGGATCAGAATAATCGTAAAATCCTTTGCCCGTCTTCCGTCCGTACCAGCCCGCCATCACCAACCGTTTCAATAACGGCGGTGAGGCAAAACGTCGCTCTTTGAATTCGTCGTACATCACGTGGGTGATGTAGTAGGTGGTTTCGAGGCCAACGAAATCGAGCAGCGTGAACGGGCCCATGGGGTAGCCGCAGCCGAGCTTCATGGCGTTGTCGATGTCGTCGATCGAGCCTACTCCCTCTTCGTAGGCGCGGATAGCATCGAGTAGATACGGCACCAGCAACCGGTTCACGATGAATCCGGTTTTATCGCTGGTGCGCACCGGCACTTTGCCCAGCTTTTTTCCGAACTCGTAGGCAGCGTCGTATACCTCAGGCGCTGTGGCAATCGTGCGCACGACCTCGACCAACTTCATCAGCGGCACTGGATTGAAAAAGTGCAATCCGATAAACCGCTCCGGGCGCTTGGTCGAAGTCAAAAGCTCTGTGATTGAAATGGATGACGTGTTCGAGGCGAAGATGGCGTCCTTCTTTACAATGCCGTCGAGGGACGCGTACATCTTTTTCTTGTCCTCGACATTCTCGATGATGGCTTCGATGATGATGTCGCAGTCGGCTAGATCTTGCTTGTTCGTGGTGCCTTTGAGCCGTGCCCGAATCGCATCTTTCTGCTGCGCCGTGATGCCACCTTTCTCGGGAGGTCGCTCGGCGAACTTGGCCAGCGACTTTTCGATCCCGGCAAAGCCCTTGTCGAGAAACTTCTGCTCAACTTCGAGGACGGTAACGTCGAATCCAGCCATCGCGGCAACTTGCGCAATGCCAGAACCCATCAAACCGCAACCAAGAACCCCAACTTTCTTTATTTCCATATGAAATCCTATCGTTCAGCCTCCCCCGCTATTAACTGCAATTCCGCAGCTATCTCCTTCAACTCATTGGTGGCATCTCGCCAGCGGTCATCTCTATTAAGGTCAAGCGATTTCTTATCCGTCTGAAACTGGCTGCTAACTATTTCGCACCGCTTCCTGAACGAATCCAGCCTAGGATCTCGATTACTGCATTCGACGAAGTCATTCCACTCTTGTGGATATGCGCACTGGTGCAACAGGAATCGCTCGATTAGATCCACGATTTCGCCGGCCGTCTTGTCACGTATTGACGCCATCATCTATAGGTCGCGCAGCTAATTCAGGCTTTCCACCACCATCGCAATCCCCTGCCCACCGCCGATGCAGGCTGTCGCCAAGCCATATTTCTTTTTTCTTCTCCGCAATTCATAGAGCAGAGTGATCACCAACCGCGTTCCCGTCGCGCCCAACGGATGGCCCAGCGCAATCGCTCCGCCGTTTACGTTGACTTTGTTGCGGTCTAAACCGAGCTCTTTCTCGACCGCCAAATACTGCGCCGCGAAAGCTTCGTTCACTTCGATCAAGTCGATGTAATCCAAAGTCAGGCCGGCTTTCTGCAAAGCGACCTTCGTCGCCGGCACCGGACCGCGGCCCATCAGTTTGGGCTCAACCCCGGCAATGCCCCAGCCCACGATTCGGCCCAACGGTTTCAATCCCCGTTTGCCCGCCTCATCGAGCGACATCACTACGACCGCCGCGCCCCCATCCACGATGCCGCTGGCATTCCCCGCGGTGACGGTGCCGTTCTTGCCGAATGCCGGTTTTAGTTTGGCCAGGCCTTCCATCGTCGTCTGCGGACGCCGATGATCATCTTCACTCAACATCTCACCGGATGGCTCACCCTTTCGGTCTTTGAGTGGAACGGGGACCAACTCTTCCTGCAGCCGGCCATTTTTATATGCGGCGTCTGCCAATTGTTGTGAACGCAAGGCGAACTCATCCTGCGCCTGGCGCGTGATGCCCTGCTGTTCCCCGTAAAGTTCGGCTGTGTTGGCCATGTAGAGACCGCAATAGGTGTCGAGCAGGGCGACCATGAGCGAGTCTTCCAGCTTTCCGCCGGGAGCCAGAGTAAAACCGTCGCGCCCGCGGATTACGAACGGTGCCTGTGACATCGCTTCCATGCCACCCGCAAGCACGACATTGGCTTCGCCCAACTGAATCATCTGCGCGGCGTTGACGATGGATTGCATTCCGGATCCGCACAAACGATTCACCGTGAGGGCCGGCGTTTCAATGGGCACGCCAGCTCGCAACCCAACGTGGCGCGCGCCGTAGAGAGCGTCGCCAGAAGTCTGCTGCGCGTTGCCAAAGACGACGTGGTCAAATTCTTTCGGGTCCAGCCCGGCGCGCTCGATGGCTCCCTTACCTGCGATCGCGCCCAGTTCCTGAGCTGTGAAATCTTTGAGCTTGCCGCAATAACGTCCAAACGGCGTACGCGCCCCGCTCACAATTGCGATGTCCCCTGGCTTTAACATTGGCTTCCTATTCACTTCGAGTATGAATGCATGCGATCAGAAGAGTTCCGAATGGACTAACCAAACTTGTTAGTTTAACAGTGGGGGATAAGAGCAGCAACCGAACGGGATGGAGAGTAGGGTCTCGATTTCAGCAATGGTGAAGATTCCCCAGCAACCACTTGCCATCTCTACGCACTCTGCGGCTCTTCTCGGCGGTCTCCACGTTTTAAGGTCTTTGAGCATCGGGGACAAACGCAAAGTCTTAAATCGCCGAGGTCGCTGAGAAGAACCGCAGAGTGCGCGGAGAAACCGGCGGAGAACAAGCGGGACAATTCAATCTCATGCAACCGCCGCGGCTGCGTACGATGCCGCCATGGCAACGATCTTCCCGGCGCCCTGCCCGACCGCAGTCTGCAGCGCTTGCTCGGCACGGTTGATTACCTCGGTGACGATGTCGACGGGGTCGAACTCTCCGCGCACCACTGCTTCCGCAAGGCCGGCGTTGAAGTGTATCGATTCTTGCTTTTCCGGCATTCGCAGTTGAGCCAGCAATCTTTGCAGCTTCTCCGCTGCCATGACGCCTTCTTTCTCAGGCGTTTCCCCGAGAACGATGGCGATGGTCGTAGTTTCGTAACGGAAGGCTAGATCGTTCTGCCGGATATTGGCGGCAAAGAGTTGGCCAATTTGCTGCATGACGGCTTCCACAGCCGACTCGCCGAACTCCTTTACCATGGCGGCTTTTTCGCCAAACTGCATCAGCAGAACCGTGAGCGGGGTACTTTGCTGAGCGTTGCGCCGCGTCTCCGCCATAAGAAGGTCAAGGTAAGAAGCGCGTTTCAGCAGACCGGATTGCTCATCCGTCACAGAAAGATTCTTCACCAGTCGGCGAAGTCCGGCGTTGTTGAGGGCGATCACAATCTGATCGCTGATGGTTTTGAGCACCATCACGTCGTTCGAGCCCCAGGCGTGCGCCTTACTATCCATCAGAAGAAGGATGCCGACATGTTCCGCGCCATCGCTAAGCGGCAAAGCCAGCAGCGAAGTAACCGCCATTTGCGAGAGGGGTTCCCGGACTGCCTGCAAGTCTGAACTTGATTGCGTGTCGGCGATGGTAAGAGTTCCGCCTCGGTTAATCGCCAGATCGTGCACTGTGGTTGCGATTTTCTCCAGCGCCCGTGGCTCTCCCGGCTTGATAGTTTCGCTGCAATACTCCTTTACGCTTGTAGTGTGCAATCCCGGCTTGCGCATGGCGACCACACATCGGCTTACCTTCCATTGCGCCCCTATCTCTTTGGCTGCGGTCAACATCACCAAGTCGGCGTTGCTTTGCCGATAAAGTTTGCGAGTGATTTCGGCCACGCGCGCGAAGCTGCTAACGTCGGCCGCGTCGCTGGACTGCGCGGGCCCGGCCAGCGCCCGCTGGTCTGCGGGAATCGAAGATGCAGGTGGCTGCACGGGTCCTGATCCTGCATATTGCGGATTCAATCCCGCAGTCATGTACAACTGCCGCAGATCCTGATTGCGCTCCTCTTCGCGCGGAAACAGTTCTTGAATCCGTTGCAGGCGCTCGACCGCTTTCGAGCGCATGCCGTACTGCACTAGAATTTCCGCCTGCAGCATCAGATCCTGAAGCGCCGCCGCGCCTAACATTTTCTCCTGATTCGGAAGCGGCGCCGCCGCCGTGTCGGCCATGCTGGAGAAGCGCGAAGCGATCACTTTGAAGCGGTTCTCGTCAATTTTTCCGCGCAACGCTTCCAGGCGCTTCTGGTGGCCGGGTTCATACGCGTCGACCTCGGCAGCACGGTCCAACGAATCAGCCGCCTTCGCATAATCTCCCACGCTGCAGTAGAGATCGAAGAGTTTGAGCAGAGTCTGGCAATAGTCGCTCTCTCGATTCGACGCATTAAACTGTTCGCCCATGAACTCGAGCAGTTCAGGGGACGCACGGTGGCGCGCCGCGATGTCCTGAATCATGGTCAAGAAAGCCCGGCGATCTCCCTTGCGGCGATGGTATTGCTCCAGCTTGCGTCCCAGGGCGACGGCTTCCGCGTCCTGCTGGGCATCGATGAAGAGCCCAATCAGGTTCGCGATTTCTTGCACACGCGAAGGATTTGCCTCGAACAATTGCCACTGGATTGGCTCGGCGTCGCTCAAACGATTGGCAGCCAGCAGTGCCTGGGCATATGTATCGCGCAACTCCTCGGAAGAAGAGCCGGCGCTGACTTGAGACTCGAGCACGAAAATAGCCGCGCCCGACTGCCCTTGCTCGAGCAGATTCTTGCTGTACCCCAAGGCAATCTGAGGATCGGTGGGATCTTCCGCGTAGGCACGTTCCACCCATTGCGCCGGGTTTCCGCCGGCCGCCTGGGTCAGCTGCGCAACTTTCAGAAATGCCGCGGCGGCAGCTTTGCTCTCGCCCAGTTCGGACGAAAGCTCCCCTAGTTGTTGCAAATTCTTCTCACTGGAATCAAAAGCCAGGACGCGCTTTAACGCTACCAGCGAATCTTGTTTGCGCCCCTGCTTCGCCAACTCTTGAAAGACGCCTTCGTAAGTCTCGAGCGCTTGCTTCGGATGGGACTTCTCCAGCAATTCGCCGAACCGCAGTTTCTGTTCCCAAGTCGGAGTCACGAAGCGAGCCAGCTTCTTGTAGGTCAGGCTCGCGCGCGTGGCATCTCCCACTTGGATCTGACGCTCATAAAGGTCGCCCAACAGCTTTACCGCCTGGGGAATGCGTTGCAAGGAAAGGCATAGGTCGGCGGCCATCTGGCATACCGTGTCGTTGCCTGGTTCGGCCGCCAGAACCTGCAAGTAGTCCTCCAGCGCCTCGGCGGTCTTACCCTTTTGGAGAAGCTTCTCAGCACGCTCCACGCGTTTTGTGATTTCAGCCCGGTCCATTCGCCTTACAGTGTCTGCCATGAGAACGTCGCGCGGAGTAACCCATAGAAAGTCTAGGAGCAGGTTACCGGAGCGGGCAACGAAGTAACGACCAAACGCGATTACGAAGGTCATGGGCGAATAACTCTTTGGGAAATAAGAGCTTTCTGATATACGTCCCGGAATGCCCCGGGAAGTCGCGACGAACCAGGAGGGCGGTCTTCGCCACCAACTTAGCGCCGGCCAAATGGCCATGGTCGCTGTCGGCGGCTCAATCGGAACTGGCTTATTGTTGGGTTCAGCCGCAGCCATGGAGATCGCCGGCCCCGCCGTCATCCTCAGCTTCGTCCTGGCGGGTTTTATCAGCTGGACTGTCACCATGGCTCTCGGCGAATTGTCCAGCCTGCATCCCGCTGCCGGCTCTTTCGGCTTATATGCCGATCTTTACCTGAACCCATGGGCTGGATTTACCTCGCGGGCCGGTTACTGGATTGCCATCTCAGTTTCGGTAGGCGCCAACCTGGTCGCTTCCGCAACTTACATGCGCTATTGGTTTCCTGCGGTGCCGGCCTTGGTGTGGATAGCGTTGTTCTCGCTCCTGCTGATCATCATCAACCTCCGCAGCGTCGGCGACTATGGCCGCTTTGAATTCTGGTTCGCCATGGTGAAGCTGGCAACTATGGCAATGTTTATCGTCATCGGCGGGGCGCTGTTGGCCGATGGGCGAGTTGCCGCGCAATACACCGCGCAGGGAGGCTTCTTTCCCAAAGGCGTGTTGGCGCCCCTGCTGGCCATGACCTTTGCGCTGTACACCTTCGGGGGAATAGAAATGGTGGCGATCACGACTGGTGAGTCTCGCTCTCCGGCTGAAATTCCGCGCGCCGTGCGGTGGACCTTCATCACGCTCGCGGTCGTTTATCTGGGTGCCATCGTGGTGCTAGTAGGAGTTATGCCGTGGAATCGGGTGGGCGTTACCGAGAGTCCGTTTGTCACCGTGTTTCGCACCGTGGGAATTCCGGCAGCTAGTAGCTTGATGAGTTTCGTGATCCTGACGGCTGCCCTCTCGGGCGCGAACGCGAATCTGTACTCCGCATCCCGCATGCTGTTCTCGCTCGCGCGCGGAGGATGGGCGCCTGCTTCGCTCGGGAGGCTGAATGCCGCCGGATCGCCACAGTTGGCTCTGGTGGCTTCCTCCTACGGGATTGTGGTCGCCGTGGTTCTGGAAACGTGGGTGCCAGGAAACGCCTTCGTGTACATCCTCAGCGGTGCTTTGTTTGGCCTGATGCTTTCCTGGCTGGTATCGCTGGCTGCGCACATTTCCTGCCGGCGGCGGATGAGTTCGGGCCAAGTGAACGCGCTTCCGATGCGCTCGCCGCTCGGCGCCTGGGGATCGATACTGGGACTGACGCTGGTGATGGCCGCCATTCTCAAAACCTGGTGGGACTCGCGGGTCAGCATGCTCAGCGGCGTGTCCACCCTTCTAATCCTTACGGCTGCGTATGGGATTCTAAAATCAAGCAACACGCCGACGCGAAAACTATAGCGGCATTCTTGCCGATGCACACGCAGGCCCGGACGCCTCGTCCGGGCGACCGAGCAAAGTCCGGCAGGATTCGGCAGTACAATATCCCCATGACCGACGAACTCCTTCGCTACCGCTCCGAGTTCCCCATCCTTGAGCGTACGACCTACTTGATCAGCAACTCCTTGGGAGCCATGCCCCGCGGCGTGTACGACGCCATGAAAGGCTACGCCGACACTTGGGCCACGCGCGGCGTCCGCGCCTGGGAAGAACGATGGTGGATGCTGGCCGCGGAAGTCGGCGACGAGATTGGCGCTCTCATGAATGCTCCCAAGAGTTCCGTGTCGACCCATCAGAATGTCACGACGTGCCAGGCCGTGGTGGCCTCTTGTTTCGATTTGTCCGGCAAGCGCAACAAGGTGGTCTACACCGATATGAATTTTCCCTCGGTGATGTATTTCTGGGAAGCTCAGCGAGCTTACGGCGCGCGAGTTCACATGGTGAAGACGGACGACGGAATCACGGTCCCAACTGAGCGGCTGCTCGATGCCATCGACGAACAAACCTTGCTGGTTCCGATCTCGCATGTGATCTTCCGCAGCGCCTACATCAACGACGCCAAGGCAATCATCGAAAAGGCCCATAAAGTCGGAGCCTACGTCGTGCTCGATACTTTCCAGTCCCTCGGCACCGTCCCAGTGGACGTGCAAGCTCTTAACACCGACTTTGCTTGCGGAGGAGTTTTGAAGTGGCTCTGCGGCGGTCCCGGCGTGGCTTACTTGTACGTGCGTCCAGACTTGGGTAAGAAGCTTGAGCCGAAGTTTACGGGCTGGTTCGCGCATCAGGACTCGATGGCTTTTGAAACCGGACCGATCCGCTACACCGATCCTCCCTTTCGTTTCATGAACGGCACCTCGCATGTGCCGTCGCTCGAAGCCTGCCGGCCCGGTCTAAAGATCATCACCGCGGTCGGAGTTCAGCGCATCCGGGAGAAATCAAAACGTCAGACCGCACGGCTGATCGAATTAGTCGAGAAGCAAGGCTGGAGAGTGAATAGTCCCCGCGATCCCGAGAAGCGCGGCGGAACCGTCTCCATCGATATGCCGGACTCGCAAGAAGTCTGCCGCGAATTACTGAAGCGCGAGATCATGGTCGACTGGCGCCCCAAAGCCGGAGTGCGCATGTCCCCGCACTTCTACAACACCGATCAGGAACTGGAAACCGCGATCGCCGCAGCGGAAGAAATCCTGAAGGAGCGAGCCGTAGCCGCACGATAAGCCCGTACTCACGTGGGGACGGACGAGGCGCGCGTTCAAGCGGGAAGCTCCGCAGGCCTTTGGTGGAAAAGCAGTTTTGACGCTCGCGCAAATCAAGCCTTACGGATCGCCTAGAATCAAAATATCAACGCACTACATGCTCACGGCCAATCCCCGGCCGCATTACGAACGTAAGCCGCAATCGCGGTTTTCTGCTGCGGCCTGATTTTTCCCTCCGCTATCCTCGGAACGACAGACCTGCATTTTGCAAGAGCTGTCGAAAACGACCCCGTGATCGCTTCGCTTGCGCTATTTCGCTATTCAAGAAACGATGGCGTCGGCCTCGCCGTCATCGGCGCCTTCGCCGGCGTGTATGTCTTCTACCGTGGCTTCCGTCTGTTGCAACGCAAGCGTCTGATCCTGAATACACCCGCCTCGAAAATCCGCAGCGCCGCCATGGGCCTGGTGGAAATCAACGGCCTCGCCGTCGGTCCCTACACCATGACCGCGCCCATCACCGGCGTCGCCTGCTACTACTTCCATTCCACCGCATGGCAATGGCAGCAGCGAGGCAAGAACAGTCAATGGGTTAAGGTCGCCGAGGAACGTGTGCATGTTCCGTTTTTTCTCGACGACAACACCGGACGCGTGCTGGTCGATCCCCAAGGCGCCGAGATGGACATCCATCGCGATTTCCACGACGAATTCGGCACGTCGCTCTTCTCCAGCACGATGGAAATTCCATCCAATATCTCCAGCTTTCTCGCACGTCACGGAGTTTCCACCGACAAGAAGATCAAGGTCGAAGAATATTGCATCAAGCCGAAAAATGCGCTCTTCATCCTGGGAACATTGGCGCACAACCCTGGCCTGAGTGTCAGCGCAACCCCGGTTCTCAGCTTGACCGCCGAGCAGAACGCGCTCTCGTTTCACATACCAGACATCTCAAACCTGTCCGGTCAGACCGACGTGACCACTGCGGGGAAAGTGCTGTGGTCCTCATTCAAAGGTGAACCAGCTGGTCTCCACTTATTAAGCGCCAACCCTCCGGCGCAAGATTTTGACCCGGCACAGCAGCAAAAGATCACGGCAGCGTTGATGAAAGCGGGCATCACGAATACAGCCGCCTGGGCTGCGACGGGCGTGGCGAGCTCCGCGGTCGTGGCCACTCCGAATTCCACTGCGGCGGCGGCCGCCCCGGCACTCGAACAATTCGACCTGCGTCCGCCGGTTGTTCTGATGAAGGGCGCGAACGATCCGGCATTCTTGATTTCGTGGCATAGCCAGCGCGACGTAGTGAACTCGCTAAGCTGGAAGTCCACACTAATGATCTGGGGCGGCCCCGCGCTCACCCTGTTATGCGCCTATATCGTCGCGGCGCACTTTGACTGGCTGTAAAGAAAGCGGAGAAGAAAAGCATGAACACCATCGTCGCGCTCGCGTTCCTGTTTGCGATCTTCGGGCTGATTGCCTATGTAGTCATGATCTTCAACGGCCTGATTGCGTTAAAAAACGATATCGCAAAAGCCTGGTCCAACATCGACATCCTGCTCAAGCAGCGCCACGACGAACTCTCCAAGCTGCTCGATGTCTGCAAAGGTTACATGGATTACGAGCGCGACACGCTGCAAAAGATCACGCAAGCCCGCAGCTTGTACCAGCAAGCGGTGAGCGTCGATCAAAAAGCGCAAGCTGATCAAAGCATGACTTCGGCGCTGCGAGGATTCTTTGCCGTCGCCGAGAATTATCCTCAACTGAAGGCCAACGATAATTTCATGCGGCTGCAAACCCGGATCACGGAATTGGAAAGCGAGATCGCCGACCGCCGCGAGTTCTACAACGATTCGGTGAACACGTTCAACATCCGCATCCAACAGATGCCCGACACCTTCGTGGCCAGCTTCATGAACCTGAAGCCGCAACCGATGTTCAAGGTAGAAGAAGCCGACAAAGCCGACGTATCCATGACCTTCAGCGCCGCCAGATAGTGCCTGAAGCCTGCAGCCGAGAGCCTGTTCCACCCGGTCACCAGCCTGCACACCCACGTAACCTCCACAAGCAAACCATCTCAATTAGAATTACTCCGTGAGCGACGCTGTTCGCATCGGTATTCTTGGCGACTTGGACCCTGGATCGCGGGGCTACAGAGCGATCAACGACTCGCTGCAGCATTGCGCCGCCAAGCTGCAAATCAAGCTCGACTCGCAATGGATCCCAACTCCATCCGTGCTCACCCCCGACGCCAAGAAAATGCTGGAAAGCTTGGATGGAATCTGGGCCGCGCCCGGCAGTCCATTCAAGAGCTTCGACGGGATGCTGAAAGGAATCGAGTTCGCGCGCCGCCGCGATTGGCCTTTTCTCGGAACCTGCGCGGGCTTTCAGTACGCGCTCATCGAATGCGCCCGCAATGTGTTGGGCATCAAGGACGCAGACACAGCCGAGAACAATTCCGGCTCCAAAAACATCATTGTTTATCCGGTAGCCTGCGCGGTTCCAGACCGCAAGAAAGATGCGCCCAAGCTCTCTGGCATGATTCCCGAAATCCGCTTGCGTCCAGGCTCTTATCTGCAATCCTTCTATGGGCAGGACACAGCTACAGAAGAGTTCTTTTGCAATTTCGAAGTCAATCCTGACTACGAATGGGCTGCCATGGAAGCTGGATTTCCCGTCGTGGCCCGCGGAGCCAAGGGTGAGATTCGCGCCATCGAATCGCCCACTCATCGTTTTTATATCGCGACCTTGTATCAGCCGCAGCTCACTTCCAAACCCGGAAAACCGCATCCGCTGGTACTGGCATTCGTGCAAGCCGCAGCCGACTGGGGCAGAAAAAAGCTGGACGACAGCGTATTGGAGTAAGTAAGGATAAAACGCGTAACCCCGGACGCCCCGTCCGCACGCCAGATGAGAACTCCTGCTTGACCGCTTACACTAACCAATCATGATCCCATGAACGACCCTACCAACTCCACACGCGAAAGTTACAATCGCCTCGCCGAAGAGTACACGCGCCGAATCGCCGACGAACTCCGGCACAAGCCGCTCGATCGTGAACTGCTCGACCGTTTTGCTAAACAGACAAGAGGACGAGGCGACGTGTGTGACATGGGTTGCGGTCCCGGCCATGTAGCTCGCTACTTGCGCGATGCTGGCTTGTCTGTCTTTGGCCTCGATCTTTCGCCCGGCATGTTGGAGCAGGCTCGAAAGCTAAACCCTGACATTCCTTTTCGTGAAGGAAACATGCTGGCCCTCGACCTTCCCGACGCGACCCTGGCTGGCGTCGCCGCCTTCTACGCCATCGTGAATATTCCCAGGCAGTCTCTGCCCAGCGTCTTCCGCGAAATTCAGCGAGTGTTGCGCTCGGACGGACTTCTGCTGCTCGCCTTTCACATGGGGAACGAAGTACTTCACGAGGAGGAGTTGTGGGGCCAGAAGATCTCGATGGATTTCTTGCTCTTTCAGCCGTCGGATATCAGGCTCGAGCTCGAGGCCACAGGCTTCGCGATCGAGGAGGTCGTCGAACGCGAACCTTATCCCGACGTCGAATACCCAAGCCGAAGGGCATACATCTTTGCCCAGAAAGTGTGATTCTGGTGCATCACACTGCAATTAACTCAAACGCCGGATAACTCTCCGCCAACGGCCCGAAAGCCTCGACCGGCGAGCCCGCCGCCACCGGAAAATAACGCTGCACTTCGCGTTTGAAACTGTCTAGATAAGCTTTCAATATCTCCGGCTTGTCTGCATCTGGAATCGCTCGCAAGCGAAATTGCAACTTCATCTTTCCCTTCTTCAGGGTCACTTCTCCTGCAACCTCCGCATTGCGGACCCACTGCGTCCGTCCGCGTGGAGCCACCAGGAACCTCTTACCTCCCAGTTCCAGCAGATTAATCGGGGTGGAGTAAATCTTCCCGCTCTTGCGGCCGCGCACTTGCAAAAGGTGATTGTGGGAAAAGCCAAGTCCAAGACCAACCAGAAGTCCGAAGACCCGATTGAATGCGCGCTCAACCGCCGTAGGCGCACGAAATTCGGGCATGGAGTTCATAGAACACGACAGGCCCGATCGGTATCGGGCCTGTCCAATTACGAAACTGCTGCTTAATCGTCCCAGCTCTCCTCAGGGAGTACCGGGTCCACGGTGGCACTATTGGAAGCGGTTCCGCTGAACCCGAGAATGGATGTGCTTCCAAAAATAGTGTACTTGATCTTGCAGCCCGGTCCCGTGGCAGTCTTCGCCGCGGTCAGTTTCTGCGGAGTAGGCGCAAAGACCCCGGGATGCGTCAACACCGCAGTTGTCCAACTGCCTGCCTTCAGATAGGTAGTATCCGTGACCATCAAACTGACCCCTTCGACCTTACCCGCGACAATCAAAGTCAAAGTGTCCGCCGTGCTCGTGAGATTGATGATCATCTTGGATGGCGATTTGGTCGAGAACTTGTTGGTTCCCGCTGTCACCGTGATCGCGCCCGCGGGAAGCGTGTAGGTGGCGGAGGTCGCCGTGTGCTTCGTGGGCTTCAGCGACTCGCTGGCCAGGATCTTGATCGTCCCTTTCAGGCCATCGATGCCCAGGGGATCTGAGCCCGATAGAAGCGGCCCAATTGTACCTTTGACGGTAATGCTAAGCGTGTGGGTTGCTGGGACAACCGCCGTCTCAACTTCAGCCGATTGCGCCCAGACCATGCAACCGAGCACAATCACACTAGCCAACACCCAGGCGGACTTATGCACTGCTTTGGATAACATTGGAATTCTCCTTCTTCGGCGATGCACGGAACGGGGGCTTCGGTGCGAGCGTTGGAAAGTTACCACGGTGGAGCCCCGGACTCAACCTAAAAAAACGCACACAGCCCGATTCTGTCTCTCCATTCCTGGTACATACTTGAAAAATGGCAGGGTTACACCACTACCGTCATACCGGTACTGCTTCGCTGGATGTGGCGCGGAAACTCCTTCCGCGAAAACATAGGAACTGGAGAACCGGTAATCGGAACTGACGCGCAACCGGGATAGCAAAAAAGCTAATCCTCAGTTGCCTGTGCTCGGTTCCCCGTTTGTTCTTGGGATGAAGAAAGCGATGGTTCGGGCGTGTCTACCACAATTACGGCTTGTCCCAGCCCCGCGCTCGCGGCCACCAGCGATTTACGTTCCGGCAATAGGCTTCGTAGTCTGCGCCGAATTTTCCGCGCAGAGTTGGCTCTTCATAAAAGACCACGAATAAATGTATGCCGAGGGCAACCGCCGCGACGACAGCGATCGCCACTGGGTTGGCGTGTCCGAACACGATCCACAGCCCGATCCAGCCGGCTGCAAAGCCAAGGTACATAGGGTTCCGCACGTAGCGATAGAAACCCACCACGACCAAGCGCTGCGGCGGAGCCATCGGGGCAGGTGTGCCGTGTCCCGTCCAGCCGAAGTCCCAGACGCAGCGCAAGGCTACGGCGAAGCCCAACACCGACGGGAACGCAGCCAGCCATCGCCAATGCGCTGCGCCTGCCATTTCCACGCGGAAACCGAGCCACTGCGGCAGCAACCAGAACCACAAGGCGAAGAACGCTCCGCCCACTGCCATCGAGGCCAGCGCGGTCGGCCAGTGATCGCCGTGCGTGCCCCTTGGAACGTTTTCAATATGTCCGTCTGTCATAATGCCCTCCTAATAATCTCTGCGATTTCGTTACTCCGCGATTCCTACGACTCGATTGAAAAATCCGATCAGGTACTTCCAGACCAGGTAATAGACGATCAGCGCGGCCGGGAACACCAGCGCCAAGTGCACGTAGTGAACATTAACCACGCCGAAATAGATAAAACCGTGGCTCGTGGTCTGCAGAAAGCCCAGGGTGCGACCGAGGAAAAATCCTGCTGGCGCGAGGATGAAGGGAAGAATCGCGCCATGAATTCCCAGCGGCAGATTGATGCGGGAGCGCAAAGCCAGGTGCAACATGTTCCAAACGCCAAACAGGTTAGGAATAACCGCCATGGGGAAAATGATCACCCGCTCCACGGGAACAGGGACGTCGTAGACAAACCGCGCGATGCTGAACAGCGTAAGCGCGACCAGCAAAAGCGGCGTCGGCACCGAGATTCCCGCCATGTAAGCGCGCAGATACGGATGACTATGCATAGTGCCTCCTTCTATAGGTGGTACGCGAACACCAGGATCAGTTTTGGGAAGAACAGAAACACGCCTGCGCTCAAGGCAATCAGCGCCCAGTCGTACCACGGAACTCGAACCGGGCGGGCATCGAGTTTGCGCAATACGGCCGGCCATAGATCCCGGCCGAGTTCCGGGTTCACCGGCGGGAAGGATTGTTTTAGAGCTTCGCGAATTTGGTTGTCGTCGTGTTCAGTCATTTGTTTACCCTCAGTTCTTTTCATTCAGGCCTGACGGCTAGCTGGCGCAATTGTTTGCGCAGGATGCGAATAGCGCGGAAGACACGCAGCTTGACCGCGCCCACCGATGTCCCCAAGGCATCGGCAATTTCGTCGTAGGGCTGCTCTTCCACCAGTGCGAGCATGGCCGCAACCTGCAACTTGGCCGGCAAGCGCCGGAATGCCTGCTGAATCTTCTCTCGCGTTTCTCTCTGCAGGAGACGATCGGGCGCAGGCACCGCGGTAGGTTCCGCGAGCAAACTCTGCTCTGGTCGTTTGCGCCGGAGATGGTCGAGCGCCAAGTTGGTGGCGATCCGCCGTGCCCACGCGCCGAAGTTGCCGTCCGGGTGGAACTGATGACGAGCCCGATAAATGCGCCAAAGAGTTTCCACCGTGAGATCCTCGGCAACGCCCGGGTCGCGCACGATGCGCACGATCCAGGCGTAGACCTCGCCCTGGAACTGCCGGACCAATGTCTCGAAAGCATCGATCTCGCCAAGCGCAAATCGCTGAAGCAGATCCATAGGCTTGTCTACTATCTATTACGGGTGGGGAACGAATGGGTTACAAGTTTTTTCGCAATTTGGGTATGGGCTTCGGGCGAACATGCAAGCGAGGTCCGGATTATCGGTCCCGAACACAGCATGTCCAAGCTGCTGATTTCACGGGCAGTCTCGGCAAATAGCGCAGTTCCAAAATGGGATGAAGCTTGGCTTGGTAACGATCGATTTATTACCGCTGTCACTTTACTGGGGCCCCGAAGGGCCATAAGCTCCCGTTTATGAAGTTGAATGCCTTGCTGGTGTCGCGGGATCGGTCGTCGCTGCGGGTGTTGGGGGCGTTTCTGGACGTGCTGCAAATCGAGTATCAGACCTGCCATTCGTCTGGCGAGGCGGTGGAGTTGATGGTGCACTGGCACTATTCGGCGCTGATGCTGGATTTTGATCTACCCGGCGCGACTCAAGTGGCGCGAATGGCACGCATGGCGTCAGCCCAGCGAAGATCGGTGGTGTTTGCCATGGTCAGTGCGTTCACTCCGGTCGGCGGAGCGTTCCCGTCGGTTGTGAATTTCGTACTGTATAAGCCGCTTGCATACGAGCAGGTGGCGCGCTCCTTGCACGCCGGGCAGCGATTCATGAAGCCGAACCCGCGACGTGCCCCGCGCCATCAGTTGGAAACCCTGGTCTACCTTCGGTTCGGAGCGAAGGCTTCGCCCGCGATTGTGCTGGATTTGAGTGAGCAAGGTTTAGCCTTGCAGGCTCCGGAGCCGTTGCCGCCGGTAGAAAATGTCCCGTTGCGTTTTGTGTTGCCGGGTACGTCCCATTTGGTCGAAACGACGGGAAAGCTGATCTGGGCCGATGACGATGGCCGCGCTGGGATGTTCTTTTCGCGGCTTACTCCGGCATCGCGACAGCATCTCAAGAATTGGCTGGCGAAGCGCGGCGCGAAAAGCAAGAACGCTGTCCGCGTGCTCTTGCCACCGCAAAGGGTACGGCGCGGGGTGCTCGCGTCACACTGAGTTTTCTGTAGAGACGTAGCTGGCTACGTCTCTGCGTCCCTGCGTCGCAGCCGCGTGAGACATTCTTCGTGCTAGACTCAGTTTTCCTCGCGCTGACAACGACGCCCGCATGACTGAGCTTACCTTCCTTTCAGCTGTTGCCATGGCTGAGCAAATCCGCAAACAAGAGTTGTCGCCCGTCGAATTGGTAGAAGCGCATCTCGCCCGCATCGAGAAGCTCAATCCGAAGTTGAACGCTTTTGTTCAGGTAGATGCCGAGGGCGCGCGCCGACAAGCCCGTGCGGCTGAAGAGGCAGTGACCCGTCATGAAAAGCTCGGCCCGCTGCACGGGGTTCCGATCAGCATCAAGAGTTCGATTGAAGTAAGGGGTCTGCGTTGCGAAGCTGGCACCAAGCTTCGAGCAGGCTTCGTGGCTGCGCAGGATGCCCCTCTAGTAACGCGGTTGCGACAAGCCGGTGCGATCATTCTGGGAACCACCAACACGCCCGAGCTGCTCATGGCGTGGGAGACCGATAATCTTCTCTACGGCCGCACCAACAATCCGTGGGATCTCTCGCGGACTCCCGGCGGGTCGAGCGGGGGCGAGGCCGCGGCGATCGCGGCGGGATGTTCTGCAGGAGGCGTGGGCAGCGACGGCGGCGGCTCAATCCGCGTGCCCGCGCACTTCAGCGGAATTTGCGGGCTGAAAGCTACGCCGGGCCGCATCCCCGCAACCGGACACTTTCCAACCTCGGTCGGCCCGTTCGCATTGCTCGGTGTGGTCGGGCCGATGGCGCGGACGGTCGCAGATTTAAAAGTTTTGTTCGAAGTGATGCAAGGGCCGGATGATGGCGATCCTTCGGCCGCTCCAGTGCCCGTGCGCTGGCCGAACCGCGACGATCTGAAGAAACTTCGTATCGGATATTTCGAGGATGACGGACGCACCCCGGTCACTGCCGAGACGCGTGCGGCCGTACGAGCTGCGGCTGAAGCGCTCAAGCGGGTGGGATTCGCGGTTGAACCATTCCGTCCCGAAGGGCTTGAGCAGGCGCGGCAACTTTGGTGGCAGTTTTTCGGAATTGCGGGCGGAATGCTGCTGCAGCCGATGACCAAAGGGCGAGAGGCCGATCTCAGTCCAATTCTCAAAGAACATTTGAATCGGGTTGCGACCGAGCCGACCCATATGGGTCAGACCCTGCTCGATACCTGGATCATGCGCGACGTATTGCGCATGGAAATTTTTTCTGAGATGCATGAATATCCCATTCTGCTCTGCCCGGTTGCTTCTGTGCCCGCCTTTCGTCATGGCGAACGCAGTTGGAACGTGGATGGCGAGACCGTGGAATATCTCGATGCGTGGAGCTACACCGAGTGGTTCAACTTACTGGGGACGCCCGCGGCAGTAGTTCCCTTCGGGCGCTCAAACGACGGTTTGCCGATTGGAGTACAGATCGTAGCGCGTCCATGGGAAGAAGAATTGGTGCTAGCGGTGGCTGCCGAACTGGAAGCGCAACGCGGGGATTGGCAACCGCCAGATATTAACCTCTGATAGATTTTTCTCTCCGCGTCCTCATCGCGTTTTTCCCTGCGGCCTCTGCGTTTCAAGATTCTTGCTGGCTCTGATAATGGATTTATACTATTTCTCCACCCTGAAAAAGCGATAACCTGTTGCCACCCAATCTTCCGATGCAGCCTGACGGCTTCAGAGATTGACACAAGTATTTAATGGCTCCTCCAACGCAATCCAGCGGCTTCTCCTCGTCCCGCACACTGTCCGCGCTGATCGTGTTTTTGTTCATCTCGGCGGCCTATCTCTACACGTTGCCTCAGCCGAATGTCTTCTACGCTGCGATCGTTTTACTGCACGCGGTTGCTGGCGTGCTCACGGCTGTCCTGCTGGCAATTTTTCTCTTCCGAATGCTTCGGGATGGAAGCATCGCCTCACGCCTGGGCTGGTTACTGCTAACCGCTGGAGCAATCCTCGGCCTGATTCTCATCAAGACCGGGACGCTCCGAGTGGAGTGGAACCTTCTTTATGTTCACATTCTTTTCTCGCTGGCTGGCGTAGGTATCGTATTTGCGGAGTGGGCTGGGAAGCGCGGCTGGCTGTCGACAAATGCCGGCAGTTCGATCATTCGCTGCGCAATCTGTCTGCTGGTGCTCAGTGGCCTCGGCCTAGGCGCGCGCTACTTGCGTGAGTCGCGCTGGAAAAATCAAGCCCGCATTGAGAATCCCTCAATGCCGCCTGCCACCATGAATGGCGAAGGCGATGGTCCGGATGGGCCATTCTTTCCCAGTTCCGCGCAAGTCTACGGCGGCCAGAAGATTCCCAGCAAGTTCTTCATGGAATCGGACTCCTGCAAACGCTGCCAC
Source organism: uncultured Acidobacteriota bacterium (assembly GCA_963762385.1). Lineage (GTDB taxonomy): Bacteria > Acidobacteriota > Terriglobia > Terriglobales > Acidobacteriaceae > JABDBE01. The sequence goes on from CAVXKN010000006.1 coordinate 1,989,160, forward strand.
AAGGACATCTACAATCAGTGGTTCAGTTCAGCGCATCATTTCTCATCGTTCAATAATCAGTGGTATCGCAAGAGCGTGGAATACATGCAGGACACGATCGGCACCAAGCCATCGAAATGGTGCGGCGGATGCCACGATCCCGCCGTGCTGTACAGCGGCTTGATGGACACGCCAATCAAACAGATCGTTCACCGCCCTGAAGCGCAGGCTGGTCTCGGCTGCATGATGTGCCATTCGATCGCCGACGTGAAAAGCAGCATGGGGCAAGGCGATTTTTATCTCGAATACCCCAAACTTCACGAATTGGCTGCGACCAAGAATCCGCTCGAGCGAATGCTCCACGATTTTCTAGTGAAGCTGAATCCTGAACCACACCGCCGCGTATTTCTGAAACCCTTCATGCGCAACCAGACGGCAGAGTTTTGCTCCAGTTGTCACAAAGTTCATCTCGACGTTCCGGTCAACCACTACCGCTGGATTCGTGGCTTCAACGAATATGACAACTGGCAGGCCAGCGGCGTGTCAGGCCAGGGGGCGCGATCTTTCTATTACCCAGCAAAGCCGGCGCAATGCGCCGATTGCCATATGCCGCTGACTCGATCGAGTGACATGGGCAACATCGATGGCGAGGTCCATTCCCATCGTTTCCCCGCGGCCAACACGGCATTGCCGACCGCCAACAATGATGCCGAACAGCTCAAGATTACTGAGGATTTTCTGAAGAGCGGCATTCTCAGTGTGGATATTTTTGCGCTTTCTCCAGCGCGGGCGCAGTTGAAGGCGGGAGTTGCCAACCAATCGGATCTATCGACGACTTTCGCGGTCGGCGAAGAGGCAGAAACGAAAATTACTCCTAGCACGGAGGCTGAGGTCGTTCCGGTGACGGCGCCATTGAATCGCGTGCAGCCGACCGTTCGTCGAGGAGACACCGTACGCGTTGATGTCGTAGTCCGCACCAAGAAAATCGGCCACTTCTTTCCCGGCGGCACAGTGGACGCCTACGACACTTGGCTCGAATTAAAGGGCACGGACAACAAGGGACAAACCATATTCTGGAGCGGCAGGGTCGAGGACAACGGCAAAGGTCCGGTGGAGAAGGGCGCGCATTTCTACCGCTCGCTGCAAGTGGATGCACACGGCAATCGCATCAACAAGCGCAATGCATGGGCCACTCGTGCCGTTGTCTATGTGCATCTGATTCCGCCGGGGGCGGCCGACACGGTTCACTATCGCATACACATTCCCGAAAGCTCAGGCGATAAAATCACACTCCACGCCCGCCTTTGTTATCGCAAGTTCGCCTGGTGGAATACGCAGTTCTCATTCGCCGGCATTCCCGAGCCCAATCAATCCAACGCCGACGTCACGCCCGATTACGACGACCGAAAGTTTGCGTTCGTGGGATCGCTGAAAGGAGTATCGGCCAAGGACGAGAAAATCCCGGACCTTCCGATCGTCGCGCTCGCTGAAGATGAAGTCACGCTCAGCGTAGCGCCGCACAACGCTCCGGCGCCGGTGCCAAAAACCGTTATGCAGGCAGAAGACTGGCAGCGCTGGAACGATTACGGCATTGGCCTGCTGTTGCAAGGAGATCTGAAAGGCGCAGAGGCAGCGTTCGAGAAAGTGACCGAGGCGGCTCCTGAGAATCCTGACGGTTGGGTGAATATTGGACGCGCTGCGGTTCAGGAAGGTGACATGGACCGTGCCCGCATTGTGCTGACGAAGGCATTGTCGTTGAGTCCAGACCTGGCGCGAGCCCATTTCTTCTACGCCAAAGTTCTGCGCAGCGATGGCCGATACGACGAAGCGGCGGATCATCTCCGCAAGGTTCTCGTGCAGTATGCGCGAGATCGCGTCGCGCTGAACGACCTGGGGCGCATTCTGTTTCTCCAGCGCAAATACGGGGACGCCGTGAATATTTTGCAATCCGTTCTGGCCGTCGATCCCGAAGACTTGCAAGCCCATTATGACTTGATGCTTTGCTACAAGGGCTTGGGAGATGAGAAGCAAGCCCACGAGCACGAGGTGCGCTACCTGCGTTTCAAAGCCGACGAAGCTTCGCAATCCATCACCGGTCCGTACCGCCAGCTTAATCCCGAGGACAACAGCGAGCGTCAGGCCATTCACGAACATGTTTCGGTTTCGCTAACCTCGACTCGTCTAGGGACGGGTCTTCGACCCGTCAAGGCCGAGCCAAGCTCGGCTATCGCAAAATCCTCGGCAGGGGCATCAAGATAATGCGCATGAGGTTCGTACCCTTTATTCTTCTAGCCGCATGCTCGTTTGCGCAGCAAATCCAATTTCGCGACATCACCACGCAAGCCGGCATTCACTTCACGCAAAACAACGGAGCCTTCGGAAAAAAATATCTGCCCGAAACCATGGGCTCAGGTTGCGCCTTCATCGACTACGACAACGACGGCTGGCCTGACATTCTATTGGTAAACAGTGAAGACTGGCCGGGACACAAGCGTAGTGATTCCACGCTGAAGCTTTATCACAACAACCACGATGGCACATTCACCGACGTCACCCGCAAGGCGGGCCTCGCGGTTTCGATGTACGGCATGGGCGTTGCCGTTGGGGATTACGATAACGACGGCTACGACGACATTTTCATCAGCGCCCTTGGCCAGAATCATCTGTTTCACAACAATGGCAACGGTACGTTTACGGATGTAACGAAAGCCGCTGGATTGTGGGGGCCGACCGAGTTCTCGACCGGCGCCGCCTGGGTCGATTACGATCGCGATGGCAAGTTAGACCTGGTGGTGGCGAATTATGTGCAGTGGTCCGAGAAGGGTGATCTCTACTGCACCCTTGACGGCGCCCACAAATCTTATTGCACGCCGGAATCCTACAAAGGTTCGTCGGCGCGGCTGTGGCGTAACCTAGGCAATGGAAAGTTTGAAGACGCCACGCAGAAGGCCAAGTTTTACGATCCAACCTCAAAGAGCCTGGGCGTGGCGATTGTCGATTACAACCGAGATGGCTGGCCCGATATCCTGTTGACCAACGACACCCAGCCGAACAAGCTTTATCTCAACAAGCACGACGGGACTTTTGAGGAAAAAGCGGTTTCCGCCGGAATCGCCTTCAGCGAAGATGGCGTTGCTCGCGCTGGCATGGGCGTGGATGCCGCCGATTACGATCGTTCCGGCCGCCCGAGTTTCATCATCACCAATTTTGCCAATCAGATGCTCTCGCTCTATCACAATGAGGGCAACGGGTTGTTTGTCGATGAGGCGCCGCAGTCCGAGGTGGGACGCGCGACCCTGATGACGCTCGGCTTCGGATGTTTCTTCTTTGACTACGACAACGACGGCTGGCCTGACATCTTCGTGGCCGATGGACACATTGAAAACCAAATCGAGCGGGTGCAGAAAAGGGTGACCTACGCGGAGCCGCCGCACGTTTTTCGTAACTTAGGCGGCGGAAAATTTGAGGAAGTGACAGCGTCTTTGGGATCCGCTTTTGCCAGCCCGAAAGTTGCTCGCGGCGCGGCCTACGCCGATATCGATAACGATGGATCGCTTGATGTGCTGATGACCACGAACGGCGGACCAGCCTATTTGTTTCACAACGAAGGCGGCCGGAATCATAGCCTCCGCGTAAAACTGGAAGGCACGAAGTCCAACCGCGATGGTATCGACGCCGTCGTGCGCCTGGTTTCCGGCAAAGATCAGCAGTGGCAGATGGTTCACAGCGGGTCAAGTTATTTGTCTCAGAGCGAATTGGTGTTGACGTTTGGTCTTGGGGAAAAAACAAAGGCCGATTCGATTGAAGTGCGCTGGCCCAGCGGGCAGGTCGACAAACTCTCGAACCTGCCGGGAAGCCAGACGATCACGATTCGGGAAGGCAAGGGTGTCGTGGCAAACAAGTCCTACGGGAAACCTTGGAGCTTCGCCGCACCTAAATAGAAAATCTCCGAACCTTATTAGTGCGGTGACACTTCGAATTCCCGTTCTCGTTGAGCCGATTTTCCTTCGTGTACCTTCGTGTCCTTTGTGGTTAACTTGTTTTTCGCATGACTAAGACGATTTCCGCCGTTAGTGCTGGCGTCATTCTGGCAACGATCGCTATCTTCGCTGCCGCTCCCCAAAGCACTCCGACACAAGCGGATAAATCCATCGAAGCGGCTCGTCTCAACAATCTGGGCGCTGCCTACATGAACCAGCAGCTCTTCGAAAAAGCGCTGAAGTCGTTTGAACAGACTACCGCGCTCGATCCGAAGCTTTCAATCGCCGCGATGAACCAAGGGATCGCGTTGCTCAATCTGGGGCAGATCGATGCAGCCCGTCAATTTCTCGAGCATGCGGTGAAACAGAATCCCAGAGATCCTCATGCCTGGTACAACCTCGGAATGCTGGAAAAGAATTCCGCGAATGCCCAAGCCGCAGCTAACGATTTCCGCCAGGTCACGGAAATTGATCCCAACGACGCGGACAGCTGGTATTTTCTGGGTGCTTCGTATGCCCAAAACAAAGAATATCCGGAGGCGATCGACGCCTTCCAACATGCTCTGAAGCTGAATCCACTACACGCCTCGGCCGAGTTCGGACTCTCTCGCGCGTATCAGCAATCGGCCGATCTCACTCAGGCTCGCGAACATCTGACCCGCTTTCTGTACATCACGCAAAACAAGTTAGGCTCGGCGATCAGCTTGGCGTATGGCGAGCAGGGGAAATATTCGCTCGCGGAAGAATCACCGGGAGCTCCAGCCAAAGTCCCTCCGGCCATCGAGGTACGCTTCGTGGACGCCACCGAAAAAGCTGGCTTATTGACTAAGGCGCTTGCGCCGGTTTCGAACGATCTGCCTTCCTATCTCGGGCCGGGCGCATGCTTTCTTGACTACGACAACGATGGCCGCATCGACATCTTTCTTTCCGACAACGGCAAGGAAGGCGGGATGTCGCTGTATCACAATCTAGGGAATGGCAAATTCGAAAATGCAACCAGGAAAGCGGGCCTCGATCCTGCCGTGCACGCGATTGGCTGCACGGCCGGCGATTACGACAACGACGGATTCACCGATCTAGCCGTGAGTTTGAACGGACGTGTGCTTCTTCTGCACAACGAGAAGAACGGCAAGTTCAAAGACGTGACGGAGAGTGCGGGTATCAAGAGCGAAGGCTTTAATGTTGGTCTAACCTTCGTTGACTACGACCACGACGGCGACCTCGATCTGTTGCTTACCCAAACCAGCGCAAATCCTTGTTTGGATCCGCGAATTCTATCGCCACCGCCGTGCGGAAATATTCAGTTGCCCAATTTCAGCCGCTTGTGGCGCAACAATGGCAACGGAACTTTTACTGATCAGACCAACGAGACTATAGGCGGGAGCAACGCGCCCGAGCTCGCAAGCATTGGAACGGACTACAACAATGACCGCGCTGTGGACCTGGTCGTCACGGGCAGCTTTAAAGGAGGCCCCGTCATTTTCGAAAACCGCCGCGAAGGGCGATTCAGCACTCAATTTTCCTGGCCGTACGCTCTGGCTGTCAGCGCGGGTGTTGCTGCGTTAGATTTCAATCATGACTCCTGGATGGACTTAGCGTTTACCCATTGGGGACAAACGAAAGAAGATCCTGGCCTCACTCTTTGGCGAAACAACCACGGGAAGACCTTCGAGCAGGTTGCCCTGCCCGTGGCCAATTGGATTCGTGGGTTCGGGGTGGCCGCGATCGATTACGACAACGATGGCTGGGTTGACCTGGCTGCTGTTGGTGAAACTGCTGACGGCCGCGGCGAGGTACGTTTGTTCCGCAATCTCGGGCCGGACGGCTTCAAGGATGTCACTGCCGACGTCGGACTCGACAAGATTAGTTTGAAAGATCCTCGTGCCATCATCACAGGCGACTACGACAATGACGGCACGACCGATCTGCTGATCACGCAGAATCACGGTCCGGCTGTCTTGCTGCAGAATGAAGGCGGGAATAAGAACCACTGGCTGCGCCTCAATCTGAAAGGGCTTGCCGACAATAAGAGCGCGATCGGAACCAAAGTTGAAGTGTTTGCGGGAGGGACTCGGCAGAAGTTCGAGATCGCGGGATCGTCCGGTTATCTCGGACAAAATTCACCCTATCTTACTGTTGGCCTCGGACAAGCTACCCAAGCCGACGTCGTCCGCATGCTCTGGCCCACCGGAGTTTTGCAGGATGAAGTCGAAGTCGCAGCCGATCGCGAACAAAAATATCTGGAAATGAACCGGCGTGGAAGCTCCTGCCCCACTCTTTTCGTGTGGGACGGTGAACGCTACGAGTTAGTTGGAGACATGCTCGGCGCCGGAGTGGTCGGGCACTGGGTTGGGCCGGGCCAGCGCGATATTCCGCGGCCCACCGAATACATCAAGATTGATCGCGAGGCGATTCGAGAGAAAGATGGCATGCTCAGTTTCCGCTTCATGGAGCCGCTGGAAGAGGCCGTGTATCTCGACCAACTAGAGTTGCTGGCCGTCGATCATCCGGCGGAGCTTGAGGTTTATCCCAACGAATACTTCGCCAGCAATCCACCATACCCGCGGTTCAAAGTTGTGGTCAGTCGCGATGCGCATCCGCCAGCCGCAGCGCACGACGAGCATGGCCACAATGTTCTCCCTGATCTGCTGGCGCATCGCTACTTCGGCGATTTTGGTCTGACTCAATTCGCGGGCTTCGCCAGGTTACACAGTCTGGAATTGGATTTAGGCGAACCTTACCAATGTGGGCCACTCTGGCTGCTGCTTCACGGCGAAGTTGAATATTACTCGGCAAACAGTATGTACGCTGCGTCGCAGGCCGGTGTCGAGTCGATTTCTCCTTACGTCGAGGCACTCGATGCCAAAGGGAAATGGATTCGCGTGATCGACGACATGGGCTTTCCCGCCGGTGGCCCTCGCACCATGACCGCAGACTTGACCGGCAAGCTACCGCTAGGGACCCGGCGCATCCGCATCTCGACCAACTTGCAGATCTATTGGAACAGTATCCTGATCGATCGAACCAGTCAGTATCAGGACATTCGTCTTATGGCCGTTCCGCTTACTCAAGCCGATCTGCGCTTTCACGGATTTCCGCTGAAGATCGAAGGCACGCCGCCGGGGAACGTCGCCTACGTTTACGAAAAGGCCAGCCCCACCGGGCCGTATACGCGCCCTGCCGGCACCTACACGCGCTACGGCGACGTGCTGCCGCTGCTTACTTCGCTCGATGATCGGCTGGTGGTTTTCGGATCGGGCGATGAAGTGGCTTTGGATTTTGATCCATCGAGACTTCCGGCCTTGCCCAAAGGCTGGGCTCGGGACTACTTCTTCGTTGCCAATGGCTACGAAAAAGACATGGATTTCTACGCCTACGACTTCACCAGCGTCGATCCGCTGCCGTTCCGCGACATGCCTGGGTATCCGTATCCTCGAGATAAGTCGTTTCCGCTCGACGACGCGCACTTGAACTACATTCTGGAATACAACACGCGTTACCTGTCGGGGAATGAACCGCGAGGCTACCGGTTCGATTATCCGCCAGCAAAATGAAGCAACTGGTTGAATCGAATCCTTGATGACCTCGGTTCGGGTGTCTGGACGAGGCGTCCCGAGCCAGGTGTTCGCCAGCAAGAATAGGATCATGTAAATTGTTCCGCTCTTAGGCGAGGACGCCCGCGCCTACATTGGTGTCGTCCCAATTTTGAATCAGTCCCGAAAGAAAAACCGCGCCACAAAGTAACCCCTCGTTAAAGCCCGCAGTAATTTGTTCATCTTCGGTCCCACACGTATAACCACGACAGTATCCGATGATGCGGAGAGCGCCTGAGTGTCCAATCGTTTCATTTTCTGCGAGGGCGCAGTCGCAGAAGTCACTCAGAGGAAAAATGCGAAAAGGGCGGGCAATCCTCATAGTTGTATTGGGCAGCTTGGCGCACCTAAGCGCTCAGATCGCCATCGATGCAACCCATCTGACGCCGACCGGCAAAGGGTGGGGCATTGAGCGCAGGGTTTCCAGCGGCGCGGGAACTTCAGGCAGCAAGCCGGTGTCGACAAACGGCATCAGTTACCACGGCGGTCCGGTGATGCGGGCAAACCCGGTCAATGTGTATTTCATCTGGTACGGCAACTGGACGAATGGGCCCAAGCCTTCGGACAGCCAAAGAACCGTGAGCCTGATGGATGCGTTTTTCGGGGCAACGCGGGGCATCGGCGGCTCCAGCTACTTCAAGATCAACACCACCTACCGCGATACGATTGGCGCGCCCAGCGGAAACATTGCGCTGCTGGCGTCGGCTAGCAATAACTACAGCCGGGGAAAGCAACTCTCGGACAACGACATTCAAAGCATCGTCGGCAGCGCCATCAGCAGCCGGGCCTTGCCCAAAGACGGCAACGGTCTCTACTTTGTGCTCACTGCGTCGGACGTGGGCGAGAGCTCGGGATTCTGTACCAAGTATTGCGGCTGGCACACCAGCAGTTCCATCGGTGGGATGGACATCAAATATGCGTTTGTGGGCAATCCTGACCGTTGCCCGTTCGCTTGTGAGATGCAGAGCGCGAGTCCGAATGGCGACAGCGGCGCCGACGGTATGGCCTCGATCATGGCGCACGAGGCCTCCGAAGCGGTTACCGATCCCGACTTGAATGCGTGGTATGACTCGGCCGGCAACGAAAACGCGGACAAATGCGCGTGGAAGTTCGGTCCGGTCACAGGTGCGCTCGGGCAGGACGCCTACAATCAGACCTTCGGTACCTACAATTGGCTGATCCAGATGCTCTGGGAAAACAGCCGCGGCGGCGGTTGCGACAAAACTTTAGGTGGTAAGTTCTACAACCAGTAGAAGCATGCAGTGTTTGAAACTCTGCCAAGTGGTTTCTTCGCGTTTCGCTCTTTAAGAAAATCGTTTTAATGGTTGACAGTTTCGTCGTGGCATAATCCAATACCCGCACATGGCATCCGCTTCCACTGGCACTCCTGCGGCCGCGCGCCTGCGGCGAACTCTCACTCTTTGGGACCTCATCCTTTACGGCGTCATCGTGATTCAGCCAGTCGCGCCCATGTCGGTGTTCGGCGTGCTGAGCGACCGCGGCCACGGCCATGTGGTCACGACGATCCTGATCGCGATGGTGGCCATGCTGTTTACCGCGATCAGTTATGGGCGGATGGCTCGAGCCTATCCCAGCGCCGGATCTGCTTTTACTTACGTTGGACAGGAAATCAACCCCGCTCTCGGCTACGTTACCGGATGGAGCATGGTGATGGATTACATGCTGAATCCGATGATCTGTATTATCTGGATCAGCCAGCAGGCCCATGTGTTTGCTCCTGGCGTGCCATACGGGGCGTGGGCCGTGTTCTTCGCTCTGGTCTTTACTGCCTTGAACATTCAGGGAGTGAAAACCTCGGCTCGCGTGAACACCGCGCTGGCAGCAGGAATGGGCGTGGTAATCGCAATATTCTTCGTGGCTGCGGCGCGCTACATTTTTGGCAATCCACATGACGGAGCCGCGTTCTTTACGCGTCCTTTTTATGATCCGCAGACGTGGAATACGAAAGCCGTACTGGGCGGTACTTCGGTCGCGGTGCTGACCTATATTGGTTTTGATGGCATCTCAACGCTTTCGGAAGAGGCCGAGAATCCGCGGCGGAATATTCTGCTGGCAACGGTGCTGACGTGCCTGGTGATCGGCATTCTGTCGGCGGTCGAGGTTTATGCGGCTCAACTGGTATGGCCGGCGTCGCAGCCTTATCCCAATGTGGACACGGCGTTCACGTTCGTGGCTGGCCGTGCGTGGCCACCACTTTTTGCAATTATCGGATTCACGCTGGTTGTCGCTAACTTCGGCTCCGGTATGGGAGCGCAGCTTGGTGCTGCTCGCTTGCTTTATGGCATGGGCCGAAGCAGCGCTTTGCCCAAGTCCTTCTTCGGCGTAGTCGATAGCAAACGACACGTTCCCCGCAACAACGTCCTGTTCGTGGGCGTGCTGGCTCTGGCCGGGGCATTCTTTTTGCCGGCAATAGCGGGGGAAGCTACGGGCTACGAACTAGGCGCGAACCTGCTCAACTTCGGGGCGCTGATCGCTTTTATGGGCGTAAACGCAGCGGCGTTTGTTCGCTATTATCTCCACGAAAAAGAAAAGAAGTTGAGTAATCTGCTGCCGCCTGTTCTAGGCTTCGTGATTTGCCTGCTTCTCTGGTTGAATCTCAGCACTAAGGCGCTGATCTTTGGAGCCATTTGGATGGCCGTCGGGATCGCCTTCGGAGCCTGGAAGACGCAGGGTTTCCGCGGCAACCTGGTGGATTTCGAATTGCCGCCGGAAGAGGCCTGAACTTCAGATCAAACAGAATTGCCAATCTAAGGAGATTCCATGCTGAGTTCGAACAAGATTGTCGCCTTCGTTCCTACGAGAGACTCCGCGAAAGCCCGGTCCTTTTACGAGGGAGTGCTGGGACTGCGCTTTGTCAAGGATGACGGTTTTGCGCTGGTGCTGGATGCCAATGGAATCATGATCCGAGTTGCGAAAGCCCCGGAATTCACGCCTGCGCCCTTCACGATTCTAGGATGGCAAGTTTCGGAAATCGAGAAAGTGGTTGCCGCACTTCAGGACATTCTGCGCGAGGCTGATGCTGATCGAAAATGGCGGCTTGGCAGACTGATCGGGAGGAGATTGAGCGCAAACGGCAGGAACAATCGGGAAAGCGGCAGCAAGCCATAACAACCGAAGCAGAGTCCGCATCGTTCTCGCTTCCGCGTCAAGTATACCTGCCTTGGTTTATAATGTTTAACTCGCCCTTGTACTCCGGAGTGATTAGACAATGATTCGATTTCTGCAAACCCCTGGCCCGATCAAGAAGGTCATTCTTGGCGGATTGCTGACCATTATCTCTGTCTTCATGGTGATCACCTTAGTCCCTGGCTTTGGCAGTACCGATTTTTTCGGCACCGCGCCAACCCGTGGGGTGGTGGCCAAGGTGGCTGGAGCCGATATCACGAGCCAGGAAGTTCAGCGTCAGGCGCGCGAGATGGTGCGACAACAGTTCCCGCGCGGCGGAGCGCAGGCCTCCATGTTGCTGCCCTTCTTCGCATCGCAGGCAGCCCAGCAACTAATTCAGCGCCAAGCTCTGATTGCCGAGGCTGAGCACCTCGGCTTGCGAGCAACCGATGAGGCTGTGCGCGACGAGTTGCAGCATGGCCGTTATAGCGAGACCTTTTTCCCGGGCGGCAACTTCATCGGCGAGGCTGCCTATGAGGAATTGCTGCAGCAGCACGATCTCACGGTCACGCAGTTCGAGCGCAGCGTAAAGGAAGACATTCTGATCGATAAGTTGCGCAACCTGGTCGCGGGCGGCGCCATGGTGACGGACGCCGAGATTCGCCAGAAATTCGAAAAAGATAACACCAAAGTTAAGTTCGATTATGCGGTGCTGCGAAAGGATGACATTCTCAAAGAACTGCATCCCACGGACTCGGAATTAAAGGCCTTCTACGATCGCAACAAGGCGTCTTATAACAATTCAATTCCGGAGAAGCGCAAGATCAAGTATGTGCTGATTGATACCGCGAAACTGCAGGGGGAAGCGCAAGTCAGCCAGCAGGATCTGCAGAGTTATTATGATCAGCACCGTGACGAGTTTCGCGCGCCGGAACAGGTCAACGTCAGACAGATTCTGATTAAGACCCCGCTGCCGGGATCGGACGGCAAAGTCGATCAGAAAGGCGTGGACGCTGCGCAGAAAAAGGCGCAGGATGTACTCGCGCAATTAAAGGCTGGAGCCAAGTTTGAAGATTTGGCCAAGAAATATTCCGAGGACCCGAGTGGCAAAGATGGAGGGTCGGTAGGTTGGATTAAGCGCGGAGGCTTTCCCGTCCCCGAGGTCGACAAGGCTGCGTTTTCGTTGCCCAAGGGCGGAACCAGCGACGTAATCAACGCCGGCTATGCGTTCGTCATCCTTCGCGTGGATGATAAACAGGACGCTCACGTGAAGACGCTGGCGGAAGTTAAGGATCAGATCGAGCCCATTATTAAGCAACAGAAAGCTCAACAGGCGGCTGACTCTGCGGCCAATGCACTGCTTTCTCAGGCTCGAAGTGGCGGCCTCGACAAAGCGGCTGCCGCAGCCCACATGCCGGTGGTGGCGACGGATTTCATCAGCCGCACGGATTCCCTTCCGGGCATCGGGAGTTCGCCGCAATTCACGGAAGCGGTGTTCACCGCAGCCGAAAAATCTCCGCCCGATCAAGTGCAGGTTCCGCAGGGCTTTGCGATATTCGAATTGGAAGCTATCAAACCGCCGGCAACGCCAACCTTCGAAGATATCCACAGCCGGGTGGAAACGGAGTTCAAGAACGAGCGCGCTGGAACTCTGTTGACGCAGAAGACGCAGGAACTCTCGGACCGAGCCAAGGCCGATCACGACTTGAAGAAAGCCGCGAAGGAGCTGGGGGCGACCATGAAGAGCAGCGATTTCGTGTTGCCGGATGGCCAGGTGCCCGACATCGGTTCGATGTCTGGAGCCGCTTCCGTCGCCTTCAGTCTCAAGCCGGGCGACATTAGTGGTCCGGTCGACAGCGGCAATACTGGTGTCGTGTTGGCGATTCTTGACAAGCAAGCGCCTGCGGACGCGGACTTTGCCACCAAGAAAGATCAGATTCGCGATAGCCTGGTGCAGAACAAGCAGTCCGAATTGTTCGGACTGTTCATGGCGAACCTGCGCGAGCAAATGGAGAAGTCCGGCAAGATCAAGATTAATGAGCAAGAGATGAAAGCCTTAACCAAGCAACAAGGCGAGGGCGAAGAGGGCGAATAGTAAGTAGAAAAGACTCGTACCTCGCGTGGCAGTGATGGAATCTGCGCCCGGCGTATCGCGTGTCTTGGAAATTCTCTTAAGCAAGAAGTGCAGGTAAGTCGTGAAGGCCAATCTCGCTGCGATCCTGATCATAGCCTCATAATTCAGATGGAACCGTAGTCACATGACATTTCCTCGCTTGACCGGAATCTTGCTGCATCCTACTTCGCTGCCTTCGCGTGGCGGCGTCGGCGATTTCGGTCCGGTGGCGTACGAGTTCCTCGATTTCCTTGCGTCGGCCCGCCAGGGCCTGTGGCAAGTGCTGCCGCTGGGACCGCCCGCGAACGGAAATTCTCCCTATTCTTCGACATCGGCTTTTGCCGGCAATCCGTTGCTGATTAGCTTGGAGCGCTTAGCCGAGCGTGGCTGGGTCGAGGCTTCGGAGGCCGGTGAACTTCCCGATCCACCTGGTCCGATCGACTACGACAACGTTGATAAACACAAGACCCCTCTGCTGAACCAAGCGGCTCGTAAGTTTCTGGTGGCTGCTCCCGCCGGCGCAAAGTCGCGATTCGAACGATTCCGTGCGGACAATGAATGGTGGCTGGAGGACTTTGTTCTTTATGACGCCCTAAGGAATCGCTATCGCAAACAGTCCTGGAACACGTGGCCGAACGAACTGGCACGCCGTGATGCGGCGGCGCTGCAAACTGCCCGCACCGAACTGGCGTCGGAGATATCTGCCGGCAGGGTCATTCAATTCTTTTTCTATGAACAGTGGCGCGCCTTGCGTTTGCACTGCGCGCAAAAGTCCATCCGCGTGGTGGGCGATATCGCTATTTTTGTCGATTACGACAGCGCCGACGTGTGGGCCAATCGAGAGCTGTTCCGTCTCAAGGACGATCTGAGTCCGGAGGCTGTTTCCGGCGTACCACCGGATGCTTTCAGCGCCACCGGCCAGCGTTGGGGAAATCCTCTGTACGACTGGAATGCGATGCGCTCGGAAGGTTACCAGTGGTGGGTACGGAGGTTGCGTTGGGCTACACAGACTTGTGACTTCATCCGGCTCGATCATTTTCGCGGCTTCTCTCAGTTCTGGGAAATTCCTGCCAGTGAGCCCACCGCCATACACGGCCGTTGGGTCGATGGCCCCAAGGACGAGCTGTTTAACAAGCTGAGCGAGGAATTGGGTGGGCTACCCTTCTTTGCGGAGGATTTGGGCTACATTACACCGGACGTGAACGAACTTCGTGAGCGCCATCACATTCCGGGCATGGCGGTGTTGCAGTTTGGCTTTGGCGATCCAGGCGCGCACATGTATTTGCCGCATCGCCTTACTTCTAACCGCGTCGTCTACACTGGCACTCACGACAACGACACCACTCTGGGCTGGTGGAATTCAAGCGCAACCGACTATGAACGCCGGGCTGCGGGCGCTTACGTTGGTCGTTGTGAAGATGGAATCAACTGGGCCTTCATCCGCGCAGCCCAGGCTTCCGTTGCCAGCTTTTCTGTGGCTCCTCTGCAGGATGTGCTCGGCTTGGGTAGTGAAGCCCGTTTGAATACTCCAAGCGTGAAGAGTGGCAATTATCTTTGGCGATATCAGCCGGGCTCGCTCACGCGCGAACTGGCCGAGCGCCTCGCGAACCTCGCCGAGGTCACTGACCGGCTCCCACAGCCGGTTTCCGTGCCGCCAAGTGAAGAGTTCGCCGCTTGATCTGCATGGGATTTCTCGGGCGATAGAATCCTCGCGTAACCAACCACCTATCTAATTGTGAATGTGAGGTTACAAAGTGCCGAGTTGTTTGGAGCGGCGCTGCGGAATCGTGTATAGATGTAAACGAGGTTCGGAGTGAAACCCAGTGGAGAGCCCGATCATCCAGGCGCGCGCCGTCGAGAAGTTCTATGTCCAACCGGACGGGAACCGCATCGAGGTCATTGCGCCCACCGATCTGCAAGTCTTTCCGGGTAAGATTATCGCTCTGCTCGGGCCATCCGGTTCGGGTAAATCCACGCTGCTGCGAATGCTGACCGGACTCTCCGTTCCTTCCTCCGGTGAAGTGTTCTGGCACGGCGAACCGATCGATCACCATCCACCCAACGTCGCGATCGTTTTCCAGAGCTTCGCGCTGTTTCCCTGGCTCAACGTGCTTGAGAATGTGGAAGCACCTTTGGAAGCACGCGGAGTCGGCGCGATCGAACGCCGCAAGCGCGCGTTAAAGATGTTGGATACAGTCGGCCTCGACGGCTTCGAGACCGCCTACACCAAAGAACTTTCCGGTGGAATGAAACAGCGCGTAGGTTTTGCTCGCGCGCTCGTGGTCGAACCGGAAGTACTGTTCATGGACGAAC
>CAVXKN010000007.1:0-333615 GCA_963762385.1 uncultured Acidobacteriota bacterium
AGCCATACAGAGTGCTTGGCATCGTAAACTACAGCTGGATCACTCGCCAACGCTAGGCTTCCGCCCTTGTAGTTAACCGTCAAATCGGGGAAGATAACCGCTGGTCCAGGTCTTGCCGCCATTGGTGGAAGTGGCGAAACCGATGTCGGCGCCGCCGTGCGCGTAAACACGCGATACTTGAAAGGTGCTCACGATCGTCGAGCCCCACGCAATGTGCCCGGCTCAACTTCGGTCCGATGCTCACTGGCAGAGTCGTGGAACTTGTCCGTGCTGAGCCTCATAGCGGAGATGACGATTGTGTTGGGATACTGTTCCACGGATAATCTTGTGCAAAAGAAATAGCAGCCAGGCAACCAAAGCTGAGCAGAAACCCCAGCAGAGTCACTGCGATAATAGACTTTACAATGCTCTTCATAAGCTTTTCCTTTCAACCTCGGTTACCTGACTGCCCTTTGGAGACCACCTTACTCACTTCCTTTAGGCGTGAGCCGTGTACACACGCCAGAAAAAGAGTCAACGGGTAAGGTTTTTATCACGGACAGATGACAATGGCCATTCAGTTTTGTTTGCGAGAACTACGATTGCATTTACACGTGACCCGACTCACCGAAGTAATGCAGGATCAATTAGGACACGGTCGGCGGCGCGCCGTGGCGCCCCGCAAATTTCACCGATTTACCGATGTCATGAAAAGCATTCTGTGAAAGGGACGATGGACAGTGTCAACATGGCTTTGGGAGGTTATGTCGTCCGCGTCGGCGGCCTCATGCTTTTGGGGCGAAAGAGATTCTCAATTACCACGATTGGATAACGATTGACGCCGATCTCTGGCGCCACTACTGGTTGGGCGTGATGAACCGTGGCGCGGGACGCTGGCAATCGCAATGCCCAGGGAGGACTCTGATCAACCTATGAATTTCAACGCGCCGCGAAGTCGCGTAATCTTCTTCGAAGATCAGAATCTCCTAAGGCAGTTGCTGTATGCACGAATCTCGCTTGAACGAGCTGGCTCAAACGGCTTTAGTCTCGCGTCCCAGGAGCCGACACGGTTATCTCATCAGCCCGCCTTTTCGCGTTCTCAGTTCTGGTGAAAGCAGACTAGTTCTTGTTGCCAAACACACCCAAGGCACGGGAGGGATAGGTCGTGTACAGAACCCACCCAGAAGAGCCTGTTTGGCTTATCGCCATTGGACCAACTGTATCTAGGTAGTTATTGTACCAACCATCATTCGCAGCTTCCTCGTTCTTGGTTGTATATGCAACCACCCAGTACTTGGTGCCTTTCTTGACGTTTACCCCTTTCCCTTGCGCAAACTTTCCTACCTGAAGCGTACAGCAGGAGTAAGCAGCTGGAAGGTTATTGAAGACCCAGGAATGAAGAGCCTTGCCAGGTAAACCATGGTTGTCTTCATTGATGCTCATCGCATTGCCGTTGGTGCCACCCGCGATACCCCAGTAACCAAATGCAACTTCGATCTTAGTCACCTCAGCGTTGCTCTTAGGCCTAAACGGTGCTGCGACCCAGACCTCGCCGCCGCAGTCACTACTATTGGGTCCGCATACACTTGCAGCGACCGTGTCATCGTAGGCGTCGGTCTTCGATCCCAGGTTGCTATAGATCGTGTAAAGCGCAGCGTTGTTTGAGAGGTTGTGATCGATGCCGCCTGAGGCTAGGTTGGAATCTCCATCTGGAAGAAGCTGACCCACGGCGAAGGGTGTTCCCCAAGTCAGGGCCAACACGGTTAAGCAGAGCATTGTGCGTGTGAGTGTTTTCATTACCGTCATCTCCTTAAGTTTTTAGTTTCTTGTTTTTAGTTTCTTGCAGCGGCTGGCCGGCACCTTGCTAAAAATGACATCCTGCCTTCGGCGCCCACACCGCGAGGATCTAACCGAAAAACTGACGCCCCGGAGTCGTAATCACTTACTAGGGGTCAATTTGAATACCGTCCCGCATCCATGCCCCGAAAAACAGCCAGAGCCTCCACCGTCAAATGTAGCGCCATACAAATTGCCTTTGTCATCTCTAACCACACCCGCGTAGACGTCCCGGCCATCGGTCGCGCCCCCAGCGAAATTGTGCAGTATGGTCTCCTCACCTTGTGGGCTTACCTCGAACACCGTCCCGAAATCCGCCGTGCCCCCGGAGTAGGTAGTACCGTACAAGTTGCCCTGAGGATCAAGAACGACACCAGCTGCAGGGGTCCAACCGTCGGGCGCTCCCTCAAACGCGTACAGGGTACTATAGGTGCCGCTTTTTGTTACCTCAAAGACGACTCCGCAGCCGGCATAACAATTACTCGAAGAACCTCCAGCTTGGGATGTGCCGTAGAAGTTCCCCTGAGCATCTTGCGCCAGAATGTCGAAAAATGGACCGTTGCAATCGTTCGCGCCGGCCTTGCCTTGGCCCTTGCAGTTATGCAAGACTGTCTCCTCGCCGGCTTTACTTAGCTTGTACACTACTCCGCAGCCGGAACCGCCACCAGAGTAGCAATAGCTGCCACCATGGCCGCCATTCATAGTGGTGCCATAAAGGTTACCCTCCCCGTCGGCGATTAGGCCTGCCAGCGG
Organism: uncultured Acidobacteriota bacterium; assembly: GCA_963762385.1. Classification (GTDB taxonomy): domain Bacteria; phylum Acidobacteriota; class Terriglobia; order Terriglobales; family Acidobacteriaceae; genus JABDBE01. The sequence goes on from CAVXKN010000007.1 coordinate 2,569, forward strand.
ATAGTCCCCGTGATTGGGGTTGAAGTTATACAACACGGTCCTGGTCCACCGTCCTCCCTTATAAGAAGGAGGGGCGAGCTTAAAGACAGTACCGCAGCCACCGAGATAGCATGTGCCAGTTCCCCCGGCCTCCGTAGTCCCGTAAAGGTTCCCATGTTTATCCAGCAACAAACTGGTAGAGGGCCACTTCCCCCCAGGACTTTTGCCATTGGACTCGGTAAATTTGAACAGTGAGATGAATTTGCCACTGGAGGTGATTTTGTACACGGTGCCGCACCCCCCGCCGCACGATGGATCACCACCAGATATGGTAGTGCCATACAAGTTCCCCGCTTGGTCACGGATCAATCTGCCAACGTAAGGGTTGGAGCCATCTGGTCCTTTGAATGTGTGCAGCACCGTAAACTCGCCAGACGCACTAAGCTTCCATACGGTGCCGTTGCCTGACTTACATTCGGAGCCGGTCGTAGTGCCGTATAGGTTACCGCTGGGATCTAAGATGGGAGTTGCCTCCGGATGGCTTCCGTCGCAGCCAGAAAACCGGTGCAGTATTTGATAGGAGTATGAGTTAGCTTGAGCCGTTGCGGCGACGGCACAAGCCGCAAGGAACAGAATAACGATAACAGCTTCACATCCCATAGGTAGATGCTGCCGAGTTTTCCAACCCGGTCCATGCTGTGAGGTGGTCATATCAATTCTCCTTTAGTTAGTAGTATTTCTGGACTTAATCGGGTGTCTAAATATTGGACTGCCACCCACTGCGAACGAACTTGTATCACTGAAAGATAGCGAAAGCCATCAAATTGCATTTGACGTTTATCCAATAACGCTGTTTCAGTCGCGAGCGCCTTGCTACCCGTCCTGGAGTCGTTTTCGCTGTCCCAACGCGGCAAACGAGAACCCAACCCGTCGGCAGACCCCCTTGATTAATGGTGGCCATTGCATTTCCGCTCGCAATTCTCAAGAGTATCTCCGATGGAAAATCGCAGCGGCTAAAGCGAAATGTTGGCAGAAATCGAAGGTTTGCAAGGCAGAAAACTGACAGCGGGAAATCACTTGGCTTGACCAAAACTTTTCGGACGACAGGCCTTCGCAATCTCGACTTGCTCAACGGCCGCCAGAGCTTCGTCCTGGAGCGAAAGCAAACGCTTTGCATAATCGACGAGAGACTCTCCCGCGGTGGTCAAGTACAACTCGTGCTTCTTGGACCGTTCAAACAGAGGCGTCCCGGCTTCTTTCTCCAACTTACTAATTGCACCCCTGACCGCCGGGATTGTGCAACGCAATCGCGCCGCTGCTTTCTTCAGCCTACCTTCCTCAGCCACGGCTACAAGAATCTGAAGTTCGTTCAATTCCATAGGTTCTGCTATGCTGGTTGTCCTTCGCTCTTGCGAAATTGCTTTCCACACAGCACGTTCAAGCAATTTTTCCGAAGCACGTGACAGTCTGCCATTTTTGTCACCAGCGGCAACCCTGAGTGCCATGTGATTCTGCGAGGAGGACGAACCAAAGCAAACTACGACAGTGCCAGCATTGGCGTGGCATGCGACCTGCTCCAAAAAGCGGACCTCTCACCCCATGTCATGATTGATTGCAGCCATGCCAACAGCCATAAGGATCACACCAAGCAACCGGCCGTTTGTCGCGATGTGATCGGGCAGATTGCCGGCGGCGACACCCATTGCGGGGACTTGCAAGCTCGCCGGAATCGAAGGATGTGCCGATGCGTGGACGCGGAACGCGGAACGGGCGAAGCGATCTGATTGGAAACAGGAGCCCGGGCGGGCGTACTGCGGCGAAAGTCGTGGCCTCGGCCGCCGGCGAAACTCGTGGCTCTCGGATGACGAAACTCCTGACTTCGAGCGCCGGCTTACGCGTGGCGAAAGTCGCAGCTTGGCGTGGCGGAATTTGTGGCTCGTGAGCGGCCAAGAATGGCCCAGGCGCAACGGAAATTCGCGGCAGATCAGACGAAGGCGCTTAAATCGCGGCAGCCAGATCGGTCGGCTCTTGCGGACAACGCAATGCAGTCGACGCTATGCGAAGAACTCGACCATTTTTCGCCACCGAAACAGAGAATTTAATTGTTCGCCTTCGCGGCAAATTTCCGAATCGTCCTGCGCTCTTGGGATATCAGCGGCAATGCTGAAATTCAGACTCAAGCGAGTCGATCGGAGATCCATCATGGTGCAGAACAATTTGTTCCCTCACGAAGTTCAAGACCGAAAACAACCGCAACGCGCAGTGAAGATCACGCACCCGCGCCAACCCTCCAACACTAGCGGACAAGCCAGTGCGCAGTTCCGTGCTGCGCGCATAGGGGGCTCTCAAGGCACGAATCAGTATGCAATGACACGTCCTGCTGACGTGCGTTCACAACCCAACCAGCACTGGCAAGTCCGTCTGTTCGGACGAATTGGCCATTACTTCGAAGTGAAGCACACCCAGACCGGCTTACTGCGGGCGACATTCTCCCTCGCGACCCACAGATCCTACAAGGACGGATCAGGAAATTGGCTGAAACAAACCGTCTGGCAGCGGATCGTAGCATGGGGAGACACCGCACGCTCCCTCGGCGAGCTGCTCGAAAAGGGAGCGCGGGTCTCGGTAGAAGGCAAATTCAAGACGCGTGAGTGGACCGACAAAGAGAACAATCTGCGCACGACGACCGAACTGGTCGCCCGCAACGTGCGTTTTCTGGATGTCGCCAAGGCGTGAGACTCTCCTTTGTGCAGGCCAGCGGCCGAATTCAGGAGTTCCGGGCCCGGTTTCGGCCGCGTGATTTCGCTCCGACCTTCTTGTTTCTCGTTGCTTCAGCTGTCGAACCAAAGTAGTGAAATGACGCTTCGATAGGAAGGCAGGGCCTTCGACTGTTCCAGCATGCGGATGGAGGGATCAACGGTCATTGAACTGGCCCATAAGTGAACCGGAACTACCTGTGGCCTGCCGGGTACTTTTTTGCCTGCAAAACAGGCGGCGGCAAAAGTGCCCTTCTCGACTGGTCTGCTCTTGGGCAGGAAGAACGGAAAGCCTCGAGATCGCTTCGACCAGTGGATCGTGCCTTCCGTGCTCCAGACAACGGCACACCTCTCTTCAGTGACATCGCAGTAGCGCCATGCAGCGGCGGAAAGCGAAGCGCGCGCTCGGCGCGCAATATTCTCGATGACGCCAAGTGACGGAGTCGCACCCCAGCTGACTGGTTCCACAAGCGAGGAAGGCATGAGAAGTTCCGCTGCGAACTCATCGGCTTCGCGTTCGAGCGCGGTTCTTCGTGACGCATCGGCCCAGTTGCCGATTTCCGAGGCCATGCAGGCAATGCTCATCCGCTGGTGGCTGGGAAGGACGAAATGGCCGAGCTCATGAGCCATGGTGAAGTTCTTCCGGCCAGCCTCACGAATCGACGCGCGCACCACGATTTCGGCCAGAGGCACATCGTTAGCGCGAATCAATGCTCCGTCAAAGCCGTCGGCTTCCACCTCCAGGAGATCGATCCCGAGCGCAGCGGCAATCTCGTGGATGCCACCATGGCTTTGCGCGAGTTCTGCAAGCAGTGCTCTCGCGTAGACAGGGCCCAGTCGTTCCACAGCTCGCCGGCCCTCCTGGTGCTGTGTTGGTCTGTCCCACCGCTTATGCGCTTTCTCCCCCAGTTCCTTTGCAACTTGGTCGAGGACCGCTTTATCGCGGCTGGAAAGCTCCGTGCGGTTGCGATAGGCTGCGGTAAATGCGGGGGCGGAGCCTGCGCACAGCTGCTTAGGCAGTTCTCGGATCTCCTGGAGCAGTCGAGCTACGGCAACACGCGCCCTCCGGGACACGGTGCTGTCGTCACCCTTACGTTCCTCGCCCGGCCGCAGGTCTTCAAGCGCCTTTCGGAACAGTGACGGCAGTGGCTTTCCGGTGCGGGAGTATGTCTCGCTTCGTTCGCGCGCCCGTTGATAGAGGGAGTTTTTCAAGGCTTCAGGATCAACGCCTGCCGTCTTCAGCAGGTCCTCAGCCTCAGCAGCCTCAACCTCTGCCGGCTCGCCGAAGAGGCGTTCCGAGAGCGTATTTAGGCGGGCGATCCGCTCCTCAATGCGTTCTCCGCTCATGCGTGGCTCACCCCCACTGCGCGGTGCTGAACCAGCCGGCGCCGAAGGCGTTTCTTTCGATTCTGAAACTCTAGGACAGAAATGCCGAGCGATGCCGCAATCTCGCGTGGCTTCGCGAGACCGAGATCAAGCACTGCCCGAACCACCTCGGCAAGCTCGGACTCTTCCACAAATACCTCCAGCAGCCGCTCCCGATAACTGTCTTCCGCGAGAAGAGAATCCAGACTTTTACCGGGCGTTGGCAATTCGTCAAGCGCAGGAGGCTCGTTTTCAGACGTATTCTCCCGGGGTAGTGGGGATCTCGCCTCCTCGTGGGTGTGCGCGGCCTTGCGTAGAGCGTCGATAATGTCATTGCGCAATGCCTTGGCCAGCAGTGAGAATAGTTCGCCTCGCTGAGCGTTATAGGCCAGCGTGCCTTCGCCATACTCCGACAGGACCTTCCAGACGAAGTCCTCAACTGACAGGCCAACTCCCGAAATCGTCGCACTCTGGCCCCCAAGACCGAACTCGGCAAAGATGCGCAGACCATAGCTGGCGAGGCGAACCCCCACTTCTTTGAAATCGATGTCCGGCTGCTTCTCCAAGATAATCGACTCCCTGAACAGGAACTGAGTCCCCGACTAGTCGACTCGTGGGCACACAACCCTTGTACCACACAGCATTCAGATTGGACCATCGGCACCTCTCTTTACGTATGCGAAGGAGCTACCTGTTTCTTGCCGTCGTTCACGAAAAGATATTTTTCTCTCTGTGGCCATTTTTTGAGTGTGCTCACCGCATAAGGAATCATCAGCGGAAACACTCAAATTCGACCATTAAGGAGAAGGTCGCGATGGCAGATTCGGTTTTCTACATTGTAGGCATTGCGCAAGTTCCTCTTCGAGCCTTGTCTCATGAGAAAGAGGCCACGGCATTGGCGGAGCATGAACAAGAAGTCGCGGCAGGTCTGAATGGCAACTCGAACTCTGCCGTACTGTTGTCACGAAATGCTTGGCTTTTTCAATCAAACCCTGTTCTCTATGACCTCCGTGGGGCGCTGCAATCACTGAAAGAGCAGGTGTGGTCGGTAACGAGATACGCTAAGGAAATCCGGACAGGAGATCGGGTGTATCTCTGGGAAGCTGGACGTCAAGGCGGAATCGCCGGAGTGGCGGAGATCAGTGAGCCCGCACGTGTGCAGCCTGAACCGCCGGAACAGTTACCGTACGCCAGGGTTGCTGAGACATTTGCAGGGGACCGTCTCAGAGCCAGACTGAGCGTTCTCAGCGTCATCGAACCAGTAATCCCACGTCAATCCATCATTTCGAACCCGGAATTGCGCACGCTGGGCGTCCTGCGCTGTTCACGGGGAACAAACTTTCGGCTGAGCATCGACCAATGGCACGCACTGAACGGCCTAGTAGTACGCGCAAGGAGTAGATGACACACACTAGCCAGATTCCTTTAACGGGTGGGGCGGAAACTTGTGATTTCGCTAGTCGCGGCAAATAGGAGGCGGACGTGAGACATTCTATCGGCAAGGGCGCACCTTTGGGACCAATGATTCAGTCAAGACCCGAAGTTTGCCCATTCTGTGACGGACGCCAGATCATCAAACGCGGCCTGCGTAAGAACAGTTACCGCCAGTTGCAGCTCTATCGCTGCCGCGACTGTGGGAGGTGCTTCTCTCCACTGGAGGGACTGAAGGGCGTCAAGTATCAGCCGCGTGTCATCGCGCGAGCGCTATGCCTTTACAACCAAGGTCACAGTCAGCTAGAGACGGCGCGCCACATTGCATCGGAACATCGAATTACTGTACCCCGGCGAACGCTCTCGGACTGGATAACCCGCTATCGACCAATCACCACCTTCCATCGCATTCGTCGCGCCGCCATCGTCGAGTTCTCCCAGAAAATGCTCAAGGAGCGGACACTCGAACATCAGCAGATCTATCGCTATAAAGTTCACTTGGCCAAACTCGGGCTCGCGTTGGATGGTCTTGGTCCGCAGGTCGCGACCAAGGTTCGAACCTATCTGCTGAGCGTCTTTGAAGACTTCCCCGATGCGCTCTTCCATGCCCATGGAGGTTCCGGTCATGAACAGCAGAGGGAAACTGGCAATCAACTGGAGGAATCGGTCGCGATGCGATCATCTAAGTCGAATTTTGAGATGCTGCCGCTGTCCCCGATTGCTAAGCAGAACCTGGCTAACGATCTCGCGGCCATGGGCCTACTTCTGGCTCGCAGGAATAAGGACCGCCACTCTTGCGTGCAGGACTTCATGCTTGCTAATGATTCCTGCACGATTGCCTGCGAGGTGCCGGTTTACCTGAGCGCTGAGGAGATTGATTATTACAAGTCAGAGGGATTCTTCGTGGACTTGCCGGACTCGGGTCAGCCGATTACCGGTCACATTGACATTGTGCAGGTCAGAAACGGTCTTATCCATCTTCTTGACTACAAGCCGAAGGCCTGCGACATCGATCCTGTGAACCAGTTGGTCGTGTATGCTCTGGCATTTGCTTCCCGCACCAGGCTGCCTGTGAAGCAACTGAAGTGTGCGTGGTTCGACGAGAAGGACTACTTCGAGTTCTACCCGTTACAAGCAGTGAGAGTCAGAGCCGCGCAGGAGTTGTGCTCACCCCCGCCGCACTGGTCTTAAGCAGTCCTGCGGATCACTCTGGCAGATCGGTAGATCGGGCTTTAGTCCCAACCTTGCGCCTACGGAGGTACTGATCTGGCTATTTTCCCGGATTCCCGTTTCCGAGATAGCGCTTGAAGAAGGCGATGGTTCTCTGATGAATCTCCTCCACTGACGGGCGAAATCGGTTCCGGCCCGACCTGCTCGAAATCATGGCCCGCGTTCTTCGCTGCTACGAATTCCGCATTCAGACCTGCACGGTGATACGCCTTCGCCATTTCGACCGATTGTGAGAACGGTACGAGATCGTCACCTTCACCGTGGACAAGTAACAGCGGGGGATCCTCCTTCGGCACGTAGTGGAAGGGGCTCGCCTGGAGGTAGAGGTCCGCTTTTCTTTTCCATTGCGGAGCAGCTTCACGACGACCTTCCCCGTGTGATGCTGGAACTCGGTGGCACCGACGGTGAAATCGGAGACTCCATAGTATGCGGACGCCTCCACCTTGCTCGAAACATTCGGCCAGCCGCCGTTGCCATCCAAGCTCGCGTCCTTGTATGAAGTCGCGACCAACTCTGCGAGGTGTCCACCTGCAGAAGCTCCCGCGACAAATCACAACGGTTTCGGAATGGCCAATCGCACAACCTTCGAGTGGGCCTGCGCCATTTCCTCGGTCACCACATCACCATAAATGTTGAGCGTCGTACGGATATCGGAATGTCGCATGAGTTTCTGCTGGACAGCAATCGGACTTCCCACCGCGTCCAGCCAGGAACGGTAGCTGTGACGTAGTGAGTGCGTTCCGAGTTTCCCGATGCCGGCGCGGCCTCCAGCCTTCTGGAACATCTGCCACACCCAAGGATACGAAAAAGGCAATCGCCCCTGATTGACTGGACTCGCAAACACCCAGTCGCCCTCGTCTGCAAACTGCGTGAGCTGGCGCCAGGACTTGAACACTTCCAGCATTCCCGGTGTCGATGGACATGAGTCGTCCAGAGTACTCCGTCTTCACATCGCCAACTCCCTGCCGAACGATCGCGCGGGCAACCTCGAGCTTGGCGTCCCCCCAATCGACATCCGTCCACTTGAGTGCGGGGCATTCGCTAATCCGCAAACCAAAACAGACGCAAACTAGCGCCATCGTCCGGACCGGCTCTTGGAATTCTCGAAGCAACCTTTGGAACTCCTCGACTGTCAAGCTCCGTGGTTTCCGTCTCCGTTTCGTCGCATTCTTGATCGACACCAGCTCCATGGGATTTCGTTGTGTCGGGATGTCGGCCCGCCACATTGCATAATCCCACACAGCCCTGATCAATGCCCTTATGTGAACCCGGCTCTTCGGCGACACCGGCAGCGTATTCAACCATAGCTCTACCGGTCGAGCCTGCATCGCTGTTACCGCAGATCCTCCGCAGCGCGGGAGTATGTGATTCCTTAGCCAAGACTCGTATCCCAAACGAGTACTGAAGCGTTCGGGCATTTTTTCTCGCCTAAACTCTTCTACCAAAAAATCGACGCTTGGCACGGACCCGTTTACTTGTTGGCCCGACGGCAACGTCCCGCTAGTATCCCCAATCGTCTGTAAACAAGAGTTCGTTCCCGACATATATCCAGCTGCAGCAAGACTAGGTGCACTGGATCAATTCGTCCAAGACTTCGGTGGATCGCGCTGATAACCGAAAACTATCGAAGCGGTTCTCTTAAAGCCCCGAATCCCAGAACCCGGTTGCCCGTGAATGGCACCTACTTGATCTTCGCTATCCATTCGCCTAAAATATCCGAGGGATCTTGTGCCATCCGGAAACCGGTTAAGAGAGTTTTTCCGCTCGTGGCGCCGCGCTAAGGGAGTTGCTAGATGACAGTGAAGTCTTATGCGTACGAAAGGAATTGGACCGGGAAAATTTACCGGCAAAGATTATTTCCAAGCATGCAAACGATGGACCGACACATTACAAAGTTGTTGAACGAGGGCTGGGAAATTATGACGGAACCCTCCTATTCTGGGAACAGCCGAGGATTCCGACCTTTTGCGAAACGCGATACCATCACCGTTTTCTTTCGAAAACCGCACTAACTGCCGTCGCCACCCAAACCCACCCGGGTCAAACAGAGGTCACGATACTCTCAGCCTTTAGTATTCATGCGGCCCCGTGGGTTGTCATCTGCGCCGCAAAGTAGTTGGATTTGCAGTTTCCCACGAGACTCATAATTCCGAATTCGCTCAGCCTGATACCGGGTTGACTAGGGAGTGTCAGGACGCGAGACTTGCATTCCGGAACTGCGGCTGTGTCCATTTTGTGTCCAACCGCATTTAACACGGTTCGATTTCCCAAGCTTTTTCAACGCTGTTGGAAAGCCATTCGTGCGGGCGTCAATTGTCCTAAGTTATTCTTGGAGCTGCATGTTGGTGCGTTTTGCAGCCATTTCTGTGAGCTAACTCTTAATCAGTAGGTTGAAGGTTCGATTCCTTCCGCGCTCACCACTTCTAAAGGACTTAACTGGCCTTGCGCTCCGTCTGCGCTCCGTTTAGGGCTAGACCCACGATCTTACGGTGAGCTGTGGCCATATCTTCGGAGACTGCATCACCGTAGATATTCATTGTGGTGCGAATGTCAGCGTGCCGCATCAACTTCTGCTGAACACCCACCGGAGTGTCAACACTGCCCAGCCAGGTACGGAACGTATGTCTAAGGCTGTGAGTGCCAAGGCCCCCGATGCCTGCTGCTTTGGCTGCCTTTTGATACACGCGCCACACCTGATCGTAGGACCACGGTCGCCGGCCTAGCTGCACTGGCGAAGCAAAGATCAAGTCATCAGAACCAGAGAACTGGGTCGCTTGCTTCCAGAGTTTCAGCGTATCGAGCATATCTTTATCAATATGCAGGGCACGCCGCGACTCTGAAGTTTTCACGTCGTCCACAATCTGGCAGACGATACCGCGTTCAATTCGAAGCATGCCGTGGAGCCAGTCAACATCTGACCACTTCAGGGCGAGTGCTTCGCTGATCCGCAGACCAAAGCAAACGCAGATTAAAGCCATCGTGCGAAACGGTTCGTCCAGATGTCCAACGAATCTCTGGAACTCGTTCACAGTCAGACTCCGAGGTTTCCGTGTTCTCTTGGTTGCTCCTTTGATCGTGACCAGTTCCATCGGGTTACGCTCTGTCGGCACGTCACCGCGCCACATTGCAAAATTCCATAGGATTCTGAGCACGCCACGAATGTGAGTCTTGCTCTTTGGTGCCAGAGATAGAGATTCAATCCATAGCTCCACGGGCCGCGCCTGGACATCAGTAAGTGCACAGTCACCCCACTTCGGAATGATGTGATTGCTCAGCCAGACTTCATAGGAACGGCGGGTGTCACTACGTTTTGGCATCTTCTCTGCTCGGTACTGTTCCACCAGAGTTCTGACGACCAGGTTGGCCTTCGACTCTTTTACTCGGTTCCCAAGTCCCAGGCGTTTAACCTGATTCCATACAGCTGCCTTCGTCGGAAATTCAGACTTGGTGCCGACCAGCTTGGACCGACGCTTGCCGGCCTCGTACCACAGATAGTTCCAGGTCCGGCGCCGTTTATCGAAGCGCACTGACCCTATTGCGTGACGCTGAATTCTCATGCTGCCTCCTTGTCAGCAGAATCAGCGGATGACGCGCACAGCATAGCATCGAGCTCGGAACGGAGGAAGCGCCAAATGCTGCGTTGAATGCCGGAGAGACGATGCGCTGGAACTTTACCCTGGCGCGCCCAGAGTAGAAGTGTTCGCGGTCGAATCTTCAGATGTTGTGCCGCCTCGTTCGTTGTGAGCCATTCGATCATGGTTAATGTAGGAGCATGGACTACACCAAAACCTACCAGCGAATCCCTTGTCCACTGGCTCGGAAGGAATAAAACGGAACAGGTAAACATGCGTCCGGTGTCGACGCAAAGCGTTGCACACTATGGGAATGTGGTGGGGCTTCCCACTAACCCGGAGAGCCTACTCTCTGGGAGGGGCAACTTCAATGTGGTTGGGATTCGGATACTGGCTACTGTCCAGTATCCATCGGATCAGCTCTGCGAGAGCCAAACGATCGAAAGAGATTGTGAATTTACCACGGGATAGGGAGATTCTGGCATCCTCCAACTCCATACCAAGGGTGGAAACGAAATACTCTCGAATCTGCTCCTTGGTGCAGACACCAGAATAGGTGAAGGTGCACCATGTACCTGGCAGTAGTTCGGTACGGGTGAACTGCTGTTCTCTGGTGGAAGAGCTGTTGTTGGCATCGTTCAGAATGAGTCGTGACATTGCTGTTCCCCTACCTTATTGGTAAGCTCTGGGCTGCATGGTAATCAGAAGCGTTAGTTAGTGACCGAATTTGTCCCGCCTTGTTTTGCGGTGGAGGTCCGGCCTTACACGGGTCCGGGGATTTCCCACCGGCTCCTATGCCACACAACCCAAAGCTATTGGGAGCGGTCCCATGGATCCTGATTCATACGGTGATAGGACACCGGTCCCTGGCTCTCCCAAGGCACACACAGCTCCAGTTAAGCTCCCAAACTCTTAATACTCTCTGCTCCTACTTACGGTAAGCCTGCAGGACCTCGCTGACCATGGACTGCTGATCTGCCTTAAAACACGCTCGAATCGTTTTCTCGTCTTCACCCATGTCGATCAGCTGCTTGACGAGTCTGGGAACGTAGGTGGCTGAGTCTTCCTTACGCAGCGCCTTGGCGAGATCCTTGGTTTTGCCCAAGACATCAAGCTTGGCGGTCTCAACGGGCGTGTACGCCTTCCTCATACCCATTGGGCGAAAACCTGACCTGGCCACACCGAACGTAGTCTTAACAAGACCAGCTGAACGACGAACCTTGGCCACAAAGGTGGCGTTGACCCCAAGAGCTGCACAAATGTCTGCAAGCGGTTGACCTGCCTTGAGCATCTTCTCAACGTGATTTGCAAGGCCTGCGGGTGAAGCTTTCGTCATTGCTGTTCTGATGTCCATATAGACTCCTTACTTCCTCGGCTCGAAAGAAATTGAAACGTCGGCGGTTCGGACACCATACTTCTTGGCTGTGGCCTCGGCTATCGCCCTTCCGCCATCCGTCGGGTAGTCTTGATTCTCCAATGTGTCAACCAAAGCGTGATTGTCACCAGGTCGATTGATGTGCACCTTCAGGTCCCACTTAGGACCCTGTTTCAGCTTGCGCCTGGCCTCAGCGGAGGCAGCACGAGCTTCATCAGAGAACACCTTCGCGAGTTGGACTGCTAATCTCATTACCCGTAGTTCCTCTGCCGCATACCTTGCTGCGTCAAATCCAAAGATCTCGTCGGCGTGATCCTTCAACACATCTGACACACCGTTAGCGTCGATAGCAACCTCCTTAGGTGCGAGTTTGCATCGGTCGACCGTTGGTTACGTAGGCGGTGACCGGACCACCTTGTCGTGAACCTGGCCTAGTTGGTAGCGCCCTCGTTGGAAGACCGTGATTCTGACCGGACACTTTGGCTATAACTGGAGTCTTGGCGGATTTCTCAACGGCGGGCTGACCCAGCGCAGTGTCCATTGCTGTGCCAGTTACAGACTTCGTCTGAGGCATCAACGTGCTTGCACTCTCTGGAGAACCAACAATAGACGTAGGCTCGACGCCCCGGTGGATAGCCTGAGCATCATCCTTGGAAATAGAACCCGACTGGTGAGCCCTCATGAGTTGAGGTGCAGAAGCAACTCCGTGCGATTTGTCGAGAGCCGGAGCTGACTGAGACACTTCGCCATGGAACTCAGCCGGCTGAGCATCACACTGCTCACCATCTCCGACATAGGCGGTTTTGGCGCCGGCGTTGGCAACAGTCTGATCGGAGGTAGTAAGCTGGTGAGAACCGAGCTGCTGAATGCTGCCTTCTGTTCCGTTACTGCGGTCCTTAATCTGCATAATGACTCCTTTACCTATCGTGATGCCTATCGACAATGGCCGCGGCGATGTGAGAACTCGGAACGATTGATCCAGGCTTTCGCTTCCCTTCCTGATCTGGCCAGACGATATGAGCGTTCCTGGTTGTTGAATCCTGAGAGCCGGATCGCTCAGCATTGGCTGCGTCAACGTGATCCTGAGGCACGATGGTCAACGGGCCTTTCGGAGTCTGGACCAGAGGTGGCGCTTGGATGTGGGAGTGCAGCTGGCTCGTGTCAGTATCGTGCTTGACTGGTCTGTAACTCTCCATCACGGGCGTTGCAATTACTGGGCACATAGAGCCTCCTGAGTTACTCTCCGGCTTGGAGATCGTGAGATTTGTTGTCCACCTTCACCATACGTTCGGCTTGGCAAAACTGACACGTGGCAACGACATTGTTCTTCGCCAGGTGCCATCTTTCATGTGCGCCGCGCAGACCACGAGTGACATGACTAGCTGACTTTCCCACAGCGTTCCTATTGTGGGAAAGAAGACGTGGAGCATCGCTGCCACGCGGGGTGTGATAGGGCAACGGAGTAATGCTGTCAGCCAAAGTGACTTGGTTGGCGCCTATTGCCAGGTTGTGCTCGACACCATTAGGGTTGGAGTTACCACCGCGGAGCTTGGCCAGGGCATTCTGGACGGCCTTCTCGACAATACGTTCGAACTCGGCATTCTGGGCGAGCTCACTGACCTTACCAAAGATGACTGGCTGGCTCTTGGCCAGAAATGATTCGCTCGCGGATTGATTCCTATTTGCCATTGTGCACACTCCAGCTATCAGTAAAGAACACCAGCTACCAGAAATTGCCAGGCGAGACATCCAGCTAGCAGCTACTTCCTAAAGCGGGAAGCCTTCAAGTACTTCTCAACACGCTCCTTGATCTCCATCTCGAATAATGGGACGTACTTGAGAAGGTGCTCGGGGATCTGGTACTGCCTAACGTCATTGTGGCCACGCATGGTGGGGTAGAGCTTCAGCGCAACCGCTCTAACTGACATAGCCCACTCTTGAGGGTAGGACTGAATGGTGATCTTGCGACCGTTTGCTAATGTCATCCCAACGGTCGTCTTGTGGCCTGGCCAATGTCGCCGCTCGTGTATGTACCACGCTGGGATGCCTTCTTCGGACGTGGCAGGCATGAAGTTGTGAACGTGCTTCCCCACTATGGCTGGTGGGGCGGAAGAGTTGGAGCAAAGAGGACAACCTGGCATGGCAACGTCCTGAGCTAAATGAAAGATATGCAGCTTGACCTCACGCTTTGAGATGACCGGCTTGTAGGGCTGGGGTATGGCTCCACTCAGGCGTGGTGGAGCGGGTGTGATACGGCCCAATGCCTGGGAGAAAGCACTCGCAGGAGCTTCTACCTGTTCTAGTTTCTGCTGAACTGCAGGACTATCGAACTCAATCTCGGCCATTCTAGACTCCAATCAAGACTCGGATCTTGTGCCAGAGGGTCTCGTCGCGCTGCTTTCTCTGGAGATAGAAGAGGCAAGCTTCTTTGTGGCCTCGTTTCACCATCTTCAGCAGAGTGGCCTCGGCAGCATCATCAATCTCTTCCCAATTTCGAAGCGTCATGATGCGTCTGCCGGCCTGGACACACAGGACGCAGTGCGGATCGAACACTGCTTCCTCACGGTGCTTCAGGTGAGCGGGATAGACCTTGCCGACAACATTGTCCTTGAAGCCCACTTCGATCAGGCCATCACTCACCTTTGGCAAGGTGTCATTCCCAAGCTCGATCTCGGTCACCTTGTTCATCTGCGACCTTGCTCGTCAATGACTCTGCCGCGGGTCACTGGCTCATCGCTCTCGGTTTGGACCACGGCAATGATTGGACCATCACCATCCTTGCGAGTCCCAACCCTGGGAGGTTTCACATCGGGAGCATCCTCTGGCACGTTGATGTTGTTGACCAAGCGTCCCGACCTACCTGCAGCGGTTAACCAATCAGTGCTGTTCCTGTCGTATGGATACTGATCTCTCCAGTTCTTCATCTGTTCCTCCCGAGGACTAACATACCTGGCTTTGGATTACTTACAGCTGAACCCTGAGATGGTCCAGCCTGTAGGTGGTCCATGTTCATAACCACAGGGGTGGGTTCTGGGATGACTTCGACCAGTTCTTCGATGGGCTTAGCAGATTCATGAGCCTTCATGGAGGCTTCGAACTCGGCCTTGGAACTGCCGTCTAAGAACGGTTCAAGGTTGCCACCAGCAATACACTCGCCTGGCTCTGGTTCCCTGATAGATAAGGTAGGAGAGGCCTTGTGCTTTTCCATCCCGGTTCTGGTGTCCAATGCGGCACGAAGGCGTCTCTGAATCTCGGCATTGGGCATCTTGGCATAAGTATCGAAGTGAGCCTGGCTGACTTCTTCCCGAGTCTGTCCGAAACTTGGCATCAACCCCTGTTGCTCTAGCATCAGGATAGGCTTCCAGTTTCCCTTCTCAGTGGCGAGAGAGATCGCCTTGGTCTGGAGCTTCACCAACACCTTGAACCTAGCGCGCTCCAGTACCTCAACCCAAGTTGCCCCAAACTCGTGCTCCACCATACCCAGAAAGTGAGGAAGTTGTAGATCAAACACCTTGGCGGCAACGTCGGCACTGGCGCCGACACCGGCAACTTCCCAGGCCTTGTCACGCCAACACTGACGATCGTATTGTTCTTGAAGAGTGGGTGCGGGAGGCGGCTCAACGATCACTGGCTGTGCTGGCACACCGTCTGGAGGATAACAATGGCGGCATCCAACCTTCTTCACGTTCCGCTTTACATGCCAGCGGTTACAAAGGGCCAATGTTTGGGTTCCACCAAAATGATTCTTCGGATTTGGTACTCTCTCGGGCACACTACTATCTACCAACTACCGAAATCCCATTGTGACCTGCACCTGTACTAGGAGGAGGTAAGGCCACTCATCTCTGAGCCAGTGTCGATGCAGAAGGGATCAACTAGGAAACTATCACACAAAGCTGCAGGGGAATTCTCATAGGGAAACGGAAAGTCTGGGACATACTACTTGTCCAGGCGCTGGGCTGTGGTACTCCCATACTATCGATTACCTTTGGCTCGATTGTGGGTAATGCAGAGCATTTGGCAGTTCTTGGCAGAGCTATCGCCGCCCTTGCTCCATGCTGCGACGTGGTCAGCGTCCATTTCCTCGAACTCATAGATTCTGCTCTTGTTCGCATCGTGGCCGACCGCACAGAGCGGGCAGTTGGATTTCTTCTTCGTCTTTGCCGAGCTCGTTTGCTTCTGGTAGACCGCGTGCTTGGTCGCATCGTCGAACACGCGCACCTCAAGAAGCTTCGTATCTTTAAGGCCGCCGAGGATGAATTCAAATATCCCGCGTTTTTTCTCTATGTAAGAATCCCCGTATAGCCGCTTCACGTCGGCCGACACCTTTGCTGGATCGTATGACTTGGTGTGGTACTTCTCGTAGAGCTCTCCCCATTCCAAACCCTGCATCTCTTTCTTGACATCTTTGAAAACCGTTGAAACCCAGTCGATCACGCTTCTGAAGTAGGTTTTCAGTTCAGTGATGCTGTCATCGTAGCGGTGCTGACTCATGTAGTCGCCGATGTCGCCTTTGCTCACCCAGTCCAGCGCCCGCTCCAAGAACTGCTGCCGGTTCGCGTTGCCCTTTATATACGCGCCCCACTTCTGGATGTTTGGGTTCCGGCTGTTGCTGAACTCGGTCTTCGCAAGCGTCACGAACGGCCCAGAATAGATGGCGTTCAAGCGCTCTTGGGGCTCTAATTTCACGCCAGCGATGTTAATGGTCTCGAACCAATCTTTGATCTCCTTTTCGAGCCCTTCGCATTCGTAAATCAGAAGCGTTGAGTTTAGAATCAAGGTTTGTTGCTCGGCGGGTAGGCTGTCGAAATACCTCGGATCGCTGCCCTCCATGATCGCGAACTTTTTCGTAACGAATCGTCCAATGCTCGTGATCCGTTGCTGGCCGTCCAACACCTCGAACTTGTCCTCGCCGACTTTGTTGAAGTAGATCAATCCGAGCGGATACTTCTTCAGCAGGGAGTGGATCACATCCTGTTCTTTTTGGCCGCCACTTTGGGCATAGATGTAGTTCCGCTGGTACTCCGGCTGAATGGTGAGCTTTCCGGCAAGCCCGAACAGCCCTTTACCCTCTAATTCGTTGTACACAAACCCGTCGCAGATGTTGCCGACGTTGATGTCAGTTCTCAGTGTGGTATTCACTTTTTTGTCCCTCTTGTGGGTTGGGCTCAACGGTGGCGACGGTGACGAATCAGGATGCGCTTGAAAATTATTCGCGGCTGAGGTTCAAGCAGACCGAGCATCCGCATGCCCGGGCTGTAGTGCCCAGTACCTCCTCGGGCGCGATATGCGCGGATGAATTCCCGACCGAGGGGACTGACGCCAATCTCACTCATCATGTCTCCGTCGTCACTGTTTCCGACAATCTCAAACTGGTCGGGATTGTACTTGTCCAGGAGAGAGATAGGAACGCACATGACGCCGTCGTAGTCACTGGGAATCGCGTCGCTAAACGGCACTTCGATGGCGTCGAAGTTATCGAACCGATCGTACTCCTTCTTACCCCTGATCTCCTTATGCTTGCTGAACCGCAAGTTGTCCGCCATGGTCATGCACTCCAGCTTTTGGTGGCGGCGTCCATGGTCTAGGTTGGTGAACCAAACCGAAGTTGAGCGACCCATTACCTTGCCATTGACGATCCTGTAGTTGCTCCCTTTCTTGCCGGATTTAAGCATGGCCTTCGCTACGCTAGGTGGAAGGTCGAAGAGCATATCGGTCCCCATTGGGGTGACGCCCATCCACAGCTTGTTGGCCTTGATGAGTGGGAAAATCTCCAGGTAGGTTATTGCATTCTTATTCCCTATGATCAGAAACTTCTTCCCGTGCTCCACGAGTTGGGCAACATACTCCTTGAACAGAGAGAAGGGTGGATTGGTGACCACGATGTCCGCCTGCTTGAGCAACTCAACGCACTCGGCGCTGCGAAAGTCGCCGCCTTCCGCGAGCCGTGTGCGGGTGTGGGGGTTCTGCTTTAGGAAAAGCTTAACGTCTTCGATGCCGGTCGCGCCGTCTCCGTTGATATCCTTTACTTCTTCGATCTCTACGGCGATCGCCTTGGGCTTTTGGCGCTTTCCATTGCCCTCGTTGTACTCACCGAACGTGAGTTGTGCCCCAGCGATGGGGGAGCCGTCGTAGCTGGTAGTGACGAGCTTCTTGAGGCCGAGCTTATTGAAGTTGGCGGCGAAGTACTTGAAGAAGTTGCTCTCGAATGGGTCGTCACAGTTACAGTAAACGACTTTGCCGCGGAAGGTGTGGGGGTCGAAGTCCAGGTAGGCCTCGACCTCTTTCTGGATGTCAACGTACTGAGTATAAAACTCGTCCTGCTTGGCCGCCTTGGCGGCGGCTAAGGTTCGATTCAGCGGCTTGCCTGCCACCATCTTTCGGGCGGTTGTTGCCATGGGCTTGACTTGAACTGTAACACCCTAAATCGTGAGTTGACAATAACATCGGGGGCACCGAAGGCTTAAGAGGTTTTTGAAAGGTTCACGTTCCGCCCAAATTGCTGTCTACCTTTTTGATTATCCGCTCTGCCCATTGAACGGCGGAGGCCACCAGCGATTCCGTTCTCGGGCTTGGCCTGCTGTCGTGAAGGTCTTCGGGATTCTTCAGGTGACGCGCTACCAGGATTCCCGCAATGATGGCGACGACCCGCTTCCGTCCTTCTTCCATGCCGGGCATCGTATCATATTCGCCTTTTGTTCGCCAACGGTCGGAGTTGTCGTAGCAGCCCATATGTTGGGGCCTGTGGAAAAGCTGGTCTATAAGACGCACCTTGGTTATTGATTTGTAACTAGTTTCAGGGTAAACAGGAAGAGTACGACAGGGGGTTGGTGGGCCTGTAGCTCAGATGGAAAGAGCGGCCCCTTCGTATGGGTAGGTCGCCAGTTCAAGTCTGGTCAGGCCCACCAACCCTCGTAAACGCGCCCGTAGCTCAGTTGGTATCCCGAGGCCCTCAACAAGTCCGGGTGTAGAGCAACCGCCTATTAAGCGGAAGGTCGCTGGTTCGATCCCAGCCGGGCGCATTCAAAAACTGGCAAAGATCCTTTGAGGCCCGCGATTCATCGCGGGCTACTTTTTGAAAACCCCGAAAGTGTAATCGCGTCCAGCGGCCCATGGCAAGTTGTCGTCCGTCTCGGGTCCAACGGTCCTAATGACTGTTAACTCTCTAGATACTTCAACCATATCAAAATCTGGAGTACCAAGTCTGGCTCAAATAGCGCATATAGCGCACTTGAGCAAAGATACCATACAATTGGACGAACGCAATTGCTTTCTTGGTTCCTCTATTCATGAGCGACGATAAAGCGACTACGAATTTTACAGTTCACAATTGCCCAAGGAGTTTGGTCGGGCGTGTCAAAGCGAAAGCCGCGCTCGTCGGGCAGGATCAGGAGAAATGGGTAATCGAATTGCTTCAACGAGAAACGAAAAAGCTGAAGAGCATCCAAACAGACTACAAGATAGAGGAGCAGCAACGAAGCAAGGACGATGACAGCAATTAATATGTGATTCAAATTAGGACACTACCCGTCATCTGGATAATTAACAGGAGGGTTCGCTTGGACCTAAGGCTTCCACTTCTTGGCCGAGCGAGATTGAGATCGGGAGGTTTTGGCCACAGCCTGGCGCTTCTTCAGGTAGTGCTGCATCAGAGTTTTGTAGAGTTGCATGGCAGCACGTAGTTGGTCCATGCATGGACACTCGTGCCGGCCAGACACATCAAACAGGGAGCCTGACCCTCCGCACTCTTGGCAAATGTTCTTGGGTTCGGTTGGACAGTGATCAGCGGTACCGTCCCACACTGGTGGGAGCACTCGGGAGGATTGCGTTAGATTGGAAGGGTCTACTACAGAGATGGGACCATTGGCGGGGACCTTCGTGATTGCTCTACCGAGAGCGCCCTTGTTCACCAAGGTCCGCATGTCACGGATGGCCTGCCGTGCCAGTTGATGCTGCTTGACAGTCTCGTCATGCGCGGAGTCGAGCTGCTTGAACCATTCGGTGAGTCGCTTCACTGCCTGGTCAAGCTTCGATTCCAGCTCAGCTAGTTTTTTCTCCAGAGAAGCTAGCCTCTGGTCCACGTTGCTTTGGCTCACTGACGGTTCTCTCCTTTACCGGCTCCTGATCAAAGACTGAGGCCATCCTTCTCAAATCCTTGACAGCTTTCATGAACTCTGGGTCGGGCATCAACCTCATCATGTGATTCTCCTTGAGCTAACATACTGCTGGAGGCTCCTTAGGTTCAACGTAGAGATCCCATAACCCTTGAAGTTCCTCTCTTAAGGACCTGGGTGTTATACATTCCATCAAGTCTCGTGATCCCACAGCTCCGCGTATGATCTTGATGAGGCCATCAACTCGGGCTTGCAGCCCGGCACATGACTGGCAGGAATGACTGACCACCGGGACCACGATCTCAGGCTCGAGTAGTTCCTTCTCCTCCACGCCGGGCAGACCGGTAACGGGGCGCCAACCGGGCTCGGAAGACTCCAGATAAACCACATCTGCAGGTGGGACCTCTTCAGAAAGAGCCGGACATTTGTCCCTCTTTGACTCAGGCTCGCCGGGAGACGGCTGCTTATTCCCAACAGTTTGCGGGATTCTTCGGTGCCCTTCCCTGGCCTCCTGGATATACAGCCTTGACACAGCCTTCTTCACTGCCTCATAGCTCTTCCGGGTGTAGCGTTCGCACCATTGGTGGATGTTGCTGCATCCCATAAACGTCTGTCCAGCACATAGGTGGGCAAACTCACTGCGAATCCCTGGCCACAAGCTGGCCATCTCAGCGAAATTGTCGGCGGTATGATTCCACAGTTCAACGAAGCGCTGGGCGTTAGCAAGGGCTTCTGGTTTGGGCGATTGTAAAGCTTCGGGTTGGTGAATCATGGTGTACTCCCTCTCAGAGACGTTCCATGCTCCTAGACTGGAGTAAAACAAGAGGGTCAGCTGGCCGGCCAACCCTCCCAATCCCGTCTCAAGGAGAGAGAACACTTAAGCTCTCAGAACTACATACCGGCGCCACATTCCCTTGCTAATCTTCAACACTCTCCAGCTTAAGATCAAACAAAGAAAGGCCAGGATAAACCTGACCTTTAGCAGAACACTTACGGAACAGCATCCCGTGCTCGAAAGTCCTGCGTTGTAGGTTGTCCTACCTGGATGATAGTGTTTGTCGAGTCATTTCATTTTGTCCGGCTGACAGAATTCGCTCCGCGGCTCCGCTCGGCCACCTCAGCTTAAAAGCTTCGGCTCTGTCAGCTTCCAGCTTTCCTGGTCCACATAAAGCAGTTACAGCTACCAAATACTGCTGTTCAACTTCACGAACGAGTAGAGAATGGAATCCGTCAAGAATGCGCCCCATGCGTCTTTACTGGGTCTGATCGGGAGCTTGCGCGGGCTTTATCAGAGGCAAGGCTAACTGGCCGGTTTTTATACCCTCCATGCTGTAAACGCAGCAATCCTTAGAAACCACACCCAGACGGCTCCAACGAACGACCCGCGGATGCAACAGCCGCAGACTCTTCGAAGTGATTTCTGCGCCTACCAGATGGGCAACCCTTCCAATCACACCTGGATGTAAGGAGACCACCTTCGAGACCGGGTCCTTCACAGTGATTGCGGCGCGCTCACGCTTGGGAAGGGAAGAGATCTTTGCGATCAGGTGGAGACCATTTTCGGTGTCCACGGAAAACAGCAAAGTGGCGATCCTGTTCTTCCAACGGCCTGTTGGCTTGCCTAATTCGTGGCCGCTTACGAAGGCATCAAGCTCCACGCTGCGCTTATGTTTGATCCATCCGCGGCGTGAGCGTTTGGAACTGTCCTGATAAACATGATTCAAATTTTTGAATATGACTCCTTCACCGCCCGAGGCCAGGACCCGATCGAAAAAGAGCTTCTTAGCGTAGAGCTGGTGTGGTGCAATCTCGAAATACTGGCCTGCAGACGTGGGCTTGACCTCGGTAAGAAAATCTTGCAGGTATGGTAGGCGTTCACACAAAACCTTCCTCCGGAGATCCTGACCATCCCACTGAACGATGTCGAACACTTTGAAACGCAGCGGGGCCAACTGTTGCGCCTGTAGCATTCGCGCTGATGGTGGACGTAGGGCGAGAACCGCTGAAACAGCCTGGAGGGATGGTTTGATTCGGGACCCCTTACTGGTGAACGGAGCGGTGTCGATCTGAAACTCCATCACAACCTCGGTGTCGACGATGGCTGAGAAGTTTGGGACCAAATCGGCAAACAACGTGTGGAAGGTCAGATCCGTGCGGCGGTACGTCGACGTATCGATGTTCCTGCCGTGTACAAATGTACCTACACCACGAACGAAATGGACAATCGCACGGCAACCATCGAATTTCTGCTGGACGAGCCAGGCGTTGTGATCTTCCCAGAGCCGTTCTCGCTCGTCGGCATGCAGATTCCAATACGGGAAGGACAACATAGGAGACAGCTCAGTGAACGGTTGGCCCTGTGGGTAGTCTCGCTTCAGGTAGTGGACGCGGAGCGCTTCCAAATAGTCGCCCTTGGCCTTCCTAGGACCGAGATAGACCGTCAAGTCCAGGTCACGGCAGAGTGCTTGCAATTCAGCCAGTCTGTAGATCATTGGTCCGCCCCCTTGTCGACGCGCTTTCCATCGTGGAGTTCTTCCCAAAGCTGCTTGAGCCTCTTCTGCTGTTTGGAGGACAATCTGTGGTGTTTGTTCCAATAGGCTCGCACGGACTTCACGAAATCGCGCTCCCAATCTGTCAAGCTGTCTGAGCCAATGTTCTGCAAGACATGGTTGATCAGCTCATCGGTCATTCCTTCATCGTTCATAGCTCACCCCAATTCTTTCCAAGTGTGATTTGACTTCTAAAAGGTAGGAAGCCTGATACTCGTCTGTTCCAGATCTCAGTGACGATCGGCTGAACATCGTTGAGCAAGTCGTCTCGGACGGACCAAATCAACTGATCGAACATGTTTATGGACAGGCGAACCTGATCCGCGGTGAAGCCCTCGTTACGTAGAGCTTCCCAGATGTCACATTGCTTGAACTTGACGATCTCCGCGGCGGTGCCGGCGTTCACATGGGACCATAACGTCTTTTCGATCTCGTGGATGGCTCTACCCGTGGCACCGTTAAGGTACTCAGGGCAATGGCGGCGACGGCCAAAGTACGTCTCCACGAAACCCAACTTCTGGGCATCCGAGTGAACTCGGTGTATGTATCGAATGCCTGTCTTGGCGCGTTTGTAATATGTCTTGATGATTCGACGGGCTACTGCCTGAGAGCAGCCTAGCTTGATGGCGAGTGTGTATGGTTGCATCAAATAGAGAAGACAAAAGTTGAGGGTCTTCCCTGCTTGTCTTGGCTCTACGTCGCGGAGATCCCAATCTGGGACGAGAGCGAGAACTGTGTTGGCCATCTCGGTGTGGAAGTCCTTCCCACCTAAGAACAGCTCTGACAGCGTTAGATCACCGGACAGGGAGGCCCACACAACGTATTCGGCCTGGGACTTGTCCATGCTCAGGAAAGTGAATCCTGGATCAGGCTCTATGGTCTGACGTATGGGGCGAATGCGATTGGTTAAACATGGACCTTCGGAGGTGTATCGGCCATGTGGGGTCCCGAGCGAATTCCAGACTGGCTGTACAGCTCCGTACTCTGCAATGACTCCCCATTTCCTCAGCTGTCCTAAGCAGGCGATAGCTGACCTGGCGTCAAGCACGGCTTCGGCCAGGGTGACACCACTGTTCGCAAGTCCTGTCAGAGTGTCCTTATCGGTCGTGTCAACACCGAGGGCGCGGCGGCAATCGGCTGGAGAGTTGGGACGAAAGGAATCGTCCTTGGCCAGGTAGCTGCAATACTGGCGAAGGGCACCGGCTAGATAATCCGCGGCATCATAGTTCTCGGCCCACTTGGCTCGATTTACTCTGAGCGGGAAGGCGTTGAGCTCCTCGGTGATTGGCGTCAAACGTTGCTCCAGGAGAAGGCTCTGACCAGTTAATTCGACCCGCGCGGAGTTGGAGTAGACGGTCACCGATAGGCCCTGTCCTAATTATATCATAAAGCTATACATAATGTCAAATCGTTAAGGCAAAGAGAATGAAATACTCCATCTAGGTCAACGAGATAGAAAGGAAGTTTCTTGTCACAAAGAAGGAATGAAAAAGAGGCCTGACGCGCTAGATGCACACCTCGGACTCGTCAGGAGGGTAGAACGGGGTCTTCTTCCAAGGTAGGGCGTCCTCGGTGTGATTACGCCACTGCAGTCCCATCGCCCAATCAAGGCCACCCAAGCAAATATAGCAGTCCTGGGGCTTGATGTGTTCTGGAACCCAACCTCCGGCTATATGGCTTCGATAGTGAGTTGCGCCCCTTCCACCTCCGGCTCGCCCGCTGCCTGGACCGAACAGTGGCTTGGACTCCGTATCACATAACGTCTGGGTGCTTTTCTTGCGATGCTTCCGCTTTATCTGCGAGTGATCGGCCAGGCCATACTCGGTTAGGATCAGATAGCGAGTCCGCGTACTGCCACCTATTGGGAGCCAAAGTAACGATTCAGGTTGGGCTTCGGCATATTCTGGGTAGAGGGCAGCAAGCTGCTCAACGGTTTCACCGTTCCGCAAACCGTACCACCCGCCCTGGTATTCCACTACCCGGTATCTCATAATCTGCGCTCTATCCGCGCTCCGTTTGCTTGACTAACGTTGCTTTCCGTGGTCTTAGGTGTCATCCGCTGACCTGCAGGTTGTTGAATGTACGTTGCTTTGCGGATTCGATTCCTTCCGCGCTCACCATCTTTTCAATCACTTACCGGAGTCGATGTTTTGGGTGTGCCGTAAAGTGTGCCGTAACTCAATCCGGCTACGCCCGTTTCTCTACTGCTGTGTCTTGATCGAGTGCAGCGCGCACGATCTCTAGCTCGGGATGCTGATACTGCATCGCAGTCTTCACATCCTTGTGGCCCATGCTTCTCATGACAGCCGCTAGGTTTCCGAAGATCTTGTTCTCTATTGTGGTAGGCACGATTACGGGACTCGGATTCTCAAGAGAGATCGGCTGTGCAGGACCGCCGCGCGATTCTTGAAACAGCGCTGGTGCACGGTATGGGAGAAACCACCTATGCCCAGGTCCGGCAGGAGTTCGAGCGCCGGATCGGGGTCGGGGACTTCCGCGAAGTCTCGCACGTTGGTGCTGGCCAACGATACACGACGACCGCAATGGTGCGCATGGAGCACGAGATTATTAGCCGGATGCAGGAAGGCAATCGGCGCGACTACAGCGATTCAATGCTGGTCTCGCCGCAAGTCCGGATCGCCACGGAAGACCGCCTCCCTGAGTTGAATGTGTCGCAGCGCCAAGCAGTAGACGAAATCTTTCTATCGCGCGAGAAGGTTGTCGGCTTAGATGGCATTGCAGGCGCGGGCAAGGCAACAACTCTGTCCGTGATCCGCGAAGGCGCGGAGGCCGAGGGCTACAGGGTGGAAGGTTTCGCGCCAACCTCCCGCGCGGCGCAGAAGCTCGGGGAAGCAGGCATGGAGACATCCACACTACAGAAGCATCTGGTGCGTGGAGCCACCTGCTCTTGCAACGACCGGCATTCGCATTCACCTCTCGCTCCGTTCCCGGTCAGACAAATCCCCGGACGAGTCCAGATATCCATGTTTCGACACCACGCTGATGGGAACGGAACGAATTCGCAACTCCAGACTGGTCGTTCCGTGAGGCACCGGCAGTTTTGGCTCGATGTTTCCGGCTTCCTGCGGCGTGAATGGCGACGGCGTTCGATAGACTGCGACGACGATAGCTGTTGTGCCGGCTTGCTCGAACCGAACATCCGTTAAATAAGCGCCGTTGTGGGTGGTGGATGCAGTGTTGAGGATGCGGCGTACCGAAGCCTCGTAGATTTGTTTGGCGATCAACTGTCGAAGCGCTGTGCCGAGTACCACCGTGAGAATTAACAATAGCGCCACGCTGACCAGGTTTCTTTCCAACTCGCTGCCGCGCAGTCTCTCTGAGGTCCCGCGGTAGCCGCCAAGCCACATGACCAGGGAACATGCCACTTGAATGCCCACGATGTTAGTGAATGCGAGGAGCAACGCGCCGAATGCCAAGTGGTAGTCCCCTCGGGCCAGGCAGATCGCACTCGCGGCTAGGGGCGGGACCAAAGCGGTGGCAATAGCCACTCCGACGAACGCGACATTAAGGCGTGGAGTAATCATCGCGTACGCTCCGGCGGCGCCACCACCCAGGGCAATCATCAGATCCATGAAATTAGGCGCGGTCCGCGAAAAGACTTCGTCAGTTAACGGCAAGTCGTGATGAATGACCCCGATTATGAAGGAAACGCCGTAGACAACCCCAACGCCTGCTGCCAGCGTCCAGAAGGCTTCCCGGAGCAATTCGTTGTTCTTGTCAACTAGGCCAAGGGCGACCCCGGAAATAGGACCTAGAAGCATAGCGATCACCATGGCCCCGATCACAACGGCCGGGCTATTCTCGAATAATCCATAGCATCCGACCACCGCCGCGAAGCCATTCATGGCCACGTATGCGAAGTCGAACTCTGAACTAGCTTCTATATTGGCTCTGGCCACGGCCCGAGAGTCACCGGGGGCTACTCCTTCGACCGTCATCGGTTTGCACCTCTTTTTTGAAAGACGTTCTCGTCAGCCCAATTCGCAAGAGCATACATTAGGTCAGGAAGTTCCGCAGTCCTGCACAGATCACTAAGCAGGCGGGTTCCCCTCCCCCTGGCGGAAAGCTGCAAACAGCGGCTCAGCAATCGATCTGATGTGAAGGTCGCGCTGTGGGAATGGCATCTCGATATTCTCTTTTCGAAATGCTTCGAAAATTGCGGAGTACAAATCGCTTTGCAGCCGCGCTGGCGTCTGCACCTGCTGAATTGTCCAGACTCGGAGTTCGAAGTTTAGCGAACTGTCTCCAAGTCCGAGAAAGATGACTTCGGGATTAGGGTCGGCAAGAACATCAGGATGGCCGCTAGCCACCGTGAGCAGAACTTCTCGAACAACCTTAGGATCGCTATCGTACGAGACACCGACGGAAAGCGATATCCGGACCTGACGGTCGTTGGCGGTCCAGCTGGTAACACGCTGATCGATGAACTCAGAGTTGGCAACAATAATGACTACATTGTCGTTAGTTCGTATCCAAGTGCTGCGCCCCCGCAACCGGACCACGTCTCCGTACGTGTCGCCTACCTCAATGCGGTCTCCCAGCTTGATGGGTTGTTCGAGCAGCAGAATTAGTCCAGCGACAAAATTGCTGACGATTGCCTGCAGGCCCAATCCGACGCCGATTCCAAGCGCGCCGCCCACCACTATGAGGCTGCTTAAATTCAGTCCCAGGGATTGCAATCCGACGATAAGGCCGAGCACAAAAACTAAATACGAGATCACTCTGGCGACGGCATATTGCTGCCCAACGGCAAGAGGTACATTGGTAAGAACTCTCTTCTGCAGCAACAGCTAAGATAATCTTCACCGAAATCGAGCGAGGAACGGTTGGTTTCCCCAGTTTTTATCCCGAATGGGCTGAGCCAACCTACGAGATCGTTCGTTTCCTCGTGATCGCACTTACGCTGATTATCGTTTTCCCCTACCTGCCCGGCTCAAGGTCTTCCGCGTTCCGCGGCGTCTCGATTTTTCTAGGAGTGCTGGTTTCGCTCGGTTCCACCTCTGCAGTTGCAAATGTCGTTGCTGGAGTCATCCTCACATACATGCGAGCATTCAAAATTGGCGACGCGTGAAGATTGCCGATACCATGGGAGACGTGATCGAAAAGAATCTTTTGGTCACGAGAGTTCGCACGATCAAGAACGTCGAAATTATGATTGCCAATGCGATGGTCTTGGGAACCCACATCATCAACTTCAGTTCGAGCGCGCAGCAGGGAGGGTTGATTCTGCATACAACTGTGACAATTGGCTTCGACGCGCCGTGGAGAACCGTTCATCAGCTTTTGACAGGTGCCGCGCTCTCCACCGAGGCCATTCTCAAACAGCCGACCCCGTTTATTTACCAGACTGCACTCGATGATTTTTATGTTCACTACGAGCTAAATGCCTATACCGGTCAGCCCAGCCGGATGGCCAAGATTTACTCCGATCTCCATGCAAATATCCAGGACAAGTTTAATGATGCCGGGGTGGAAATCATGTCTCCACACTTTTCTTCCGTTCGCGATGGAAACCAGATTGCAATTCCAGATGACTACTTGCCCAAAGGCTATGCGGCTCCGGCGTTTCGGCTGGGCGTGGTAGGGAATATCGTCGTTGGTTTCAAAAAGAAATCAGGTTGAGCGTTTCGCAGAGATTCGCAAGCCTAACTTTCCGGCTTGAGGCTCTCCGGTAACAGCAGTAATGATCGTCACGCTGGCGTTGCTCAACGACGGGGCTATCCTGTCCATCGCCTATGACACGTTCATTACAAAGATATGCCAGAGGCGTGGAACATGCGCCTTGTGTTGGGGATTTCCACGGTGCTGGGCGTCATCGGCGTAGTGGCCGCATTCGGTCTTTTTTATTTAGGCGAGCGCGTATTTCATCTCGACCGCTCGCACATTCAGACTCTGATGTATCTGAAGCTTTCCGTAGCAGGACATTTGACGATTTTCTTGACGCGCACACGTGGTCCCTTCTGGTCGATTCGACCCGCGCGGATTTTGCTGATTGCAGTATTCGGCGCGCAAACACTGGCGACTCTGATCGCGGTTTATGGGCTGTTTATGACGCCCATCGGCTGGGCCTGGGCAGGGCTCGTGTGGGGATACACACTAGCTTGGGCTCTGGTAAACGACCGCGTGAAATTGATCGCCTATCGGGTCTTTGACCTCGACAGTGCCCCCTTGCTCGCCAGGAAACACAATCAGTAGCGATTCCCGCAGCGGCGACGTGGGGCCATAGCTCCCTACTTTTTTCCTGAAGGCGATGAGCGTTCGGCAAGAACGTAGTGGATATGCGAAAGCGGGATAAAATACACTCCATTCTTGAGAGCAGAGATTCTGGTCTCAACGGCCTTGGGAAGTTCAATCGAATATTCGGAAGGCGATGCTCCGAATTCCATCGTGAGCCAAAGCCCTTCGTCTTCCGCCTCGACAATTGTGCCGATTGTTGGCCGATCGTACCAAGACGGTTTGATGACCACCTTTTTGCCTTTTAAATCTGCGTATTTCGACATTGGTACCTCTTTAGTTTCGAAAATTATCGCACCGTGCGGCGTATGGCCGCGAGAGGAAGGTTAATGATGACTGAACCTTTGACTCACAGTCAGATCCTCGATGCTCTTCGGCATTTAGACACTTGTACAGCCTCCAACGCGATCGAGATAAATCATACACAGCAGCTCAAGAAGTTAGACCTACGGGAGTGACCACCATGCCAAGCCCACAGCGTTCGACATTTCAGACTGTCGTTTTTGCGACGGATTTCTCCGTTTTTTCTCAGAACGCCGGTTTGTACGCCTCCTTGCTGGCAAGGCAGTTTGGTGCCCCCCTTTTGGTCTTGCATGCTTTTTGTCTCTCCCAGCCCGCATTGGAAGTGGAAGTCATGTCAGAAGTAAAAAGCATGCAGCGGCAGGACCTCGAGGCGTATCTTGCAAGGAGGGTGGAGCGGCTGGGTGGGGGGAACATCCAGTCCAGGGCTGTTCTTGTGGAAGGTGATCCGCGTGAAGAAATCCTCCGGATCGCAGAGAGAAATCCAGTTCCCGCCCCGCCAAGTTATCCCTCAGCATGGTTGCGTCCCCGCAGAGCCCGCTTCCGTTTCACTTGGCGAAGTCATTCTAGCTGTATTGCAGAACCGCGCAAACCTCGAAGACGTCGTCTGCTGCCGGCGAAGTTGCTGCCGCCTACGCGCTTCTTCCAGCTTGCGATCGCGAGCCGCGTGGATCTCGGCCTGTCGTCCGGCAAGCCTGTCCTGCGATGTCACATAGCCGATCCCGCTGGGCAGTCGATAAGCGGTGATAATGATTATCGGTGGTAGGCTTGACTTGTGGCAAAGGAATCGGCCAGCAAAGTGCTGTCGATCGACGGGCAGGAAGTCCAGATCACGAACCCTGAGAAGCTATACTTTTCTTCGCAAATAAAAGTCACCAAGTTCGAACTTGTTCAGTATTATCTCTCCGTCGCTCCAGGCGCGCTGGTGGGAATTCACGATCGACCGGTCGTTCTAAAGCGTTTCGTGAACGGTGCCGAGGCGGAGGCGTTTTATCAGAAGCGCGCGCCAGAGAAACGGCCGTCCTGGTTGCGTACGGTCACGTTGTCGTTCCCTTCCGGTCGAACTGCCGAAGAAATCGTGGTCGATGACACGTCCGGACTTGCCTGGATCGTGAACCTTGGCTGCATCGAACTGCACCCGCATCCGGTGCGCTCCGGCGATCTCGATCATCCCGACGAATTACGCATCGATCTGGACCCGATTCCCGGCGTTAGTTGGGATGATGTTCGCCGCGTTGCACTTGAAGTTCAGGGCTTTCTCGACGAAGTCGGCCTTCGTGGGTGGCCGAAAACCAGCGGCTCGCGGGGAATGCATATTAACGTGCGCATCGAACCGCATTGGACGTTTACGCAAGTTCGTCGGGCGGCTGTTGCCTTATCGCGAGCGGTCGAGCGCCGCGCCCCAACACTGGCCAGTTCGAAATGGTGGAAGGAAGAGCGTCATGGCGTCTTTCTTGATTACAACCAGAACGCGAAGGATCGCACGACCTGCTCTGCCTACTCGGTGCGACCGCTGCCAGATGCGCGCGTTTCGACTCCTCTTTATTGGAAAGAGGTGCCCGATTGCGATCCGGCGGACTTTACTATCTACTCAGTTCCCGAGCGCTTCGCGAAAATCGGCGATCCGCATGCCGAGATGGATGCATCCCCTGGCTCGCTGGAAAAATTGTTGGAACTAGCCGATAAAGATGAAGCGGCGGGTCTCGCCGATGCACCCTGGCCTCCGCACTTCCGCAAGATGGAAGGCGAGGCTGCGCGCGTAATGCCTTCCCGCGCGAAATCTGCCAGGAAGAAAATTGCAATAAAGAGGCCACGCGTGAAGATGCCGCTAATTACGGTCGCGAATTCGCCTGATAAAGCGGCCGCGCTGGCAGGTCTTGAGCGCTGGAAGGCTAGACATGCGGATGTCGCAAGTTTGCTTGCCGTAGACGATGTGCTGGTCGATTCCATGCGAGGCCGCTCATCCACCTGGACACGCATCCGCATCAACCTGCGTCATGTCCCCGAAGAACAACGGCCGCCGCAGGAAACTCCAGAGCCAGACGATGATCCCACACGGGAGTGGCGGGAGCGTTGGAAGAAAAGGAGCGAGGAATAATGCTGTTGCTAAAGGACTAGCAGTTGATGGTTTTCACAACTGGGAGCATACATACCGTCGCATTTACGACATAGATCTCATCGTCCCTGCGGAAAAATTGCCGCCAGTTCCTGCGGCGGAACAACTTCAAGCTGGGCGTAGGTACAATCGCTGGGCTTTTTGTCCGTTCGCCATCTGCGGAATTGCGCCGTATGCCTAAAGCGATCTCCCTGCATGTGGTCATAAGCAACCTCTACAACTAATTCAGGCCGCACTGGTTCCCAAGACAAATCTTTGCCTTGGCTCCAACGACTCTGCCCGCCGGGCATTCGCTTGACACCTTCATCATTCCCGGTCGCGTACTCAGCCCAGGACTTCCACGGATGGTTCATCAGTGCATCTTTTCGATAAGGCTGGAGAAACTCCACCAGCTCTTTTCGTTTTGCTGTGCTGAAACTCGCACTGACTCCGACGTGTTGCAAAGCGCCAGCATCGTCGAACAAACCGAGTAGCAGCGAGCCGATCATTGTGCGCTCGCCTTTTTTATGCCAGCGGAATCCGGCAACTACGCAATCGCAGTCGCGTTCGTGTTTCACTTTAAGCATTACTCGCTTATTCGGCTCGTAAGTTCCTGCGGGATCTTTGGCCATCACACCATCCAGACCTGCGCCTTCAAAACGGCGAAACCAATC
Organism: uncultured Acidobacteriota bacterium; assembly: GCA_963762385.1. Lineage (GTDB taxonomy): Bacteria > Acidobacteriota > Terriglobia > Terriglobales > Acidobacteriaceae > JABDBE01. The sequence goes on from CAVXKN010000007.1 coordinate 34,264, forward strand.
GGCGGCAACGCTCCGATCGCTGGTTGCAGGTGTGAGATGAATCGGCGGTGAAGCTAAGCCAAGCAGCGACTCCAGTTCTCGGCGCCGCTTTTGAAACGCCTCTCCGCAGAGATCGCGATCTCCAAGGCAAAGCAGATCGAAGAATACAAATGATGCGGGAATCTGCCCTGATAACAGCTTTACGCGCGACGCAGCGGGATGCAAACGTAATTGCAGTGCATCAAAATCAAGCCCATCATTCTTGACGATGACCATTTCTCCATCGAGCACACAACGTGCGGGCAGCGCAGCGCGCAGGGGTTCCAGCAACTCAGGAAAGTAACGATTGAGTGGTTTTTCGTCGCGGCTTTGGATGAAAATCTCATCTCCATCGCGAAACACCAGCGCGCGAAAGCCATCCCACTTGGGCTCGAAAATCCAATCGCCCTCGGCGGGCAATTCATCTACTCGTTTCGCGAGCATCGGCAGGATCGGCGGATTTAGTGGAAGGTTCACACCCCATGGTATAACGTGGCTTCATCTTTTGATCCCGGCTGAAAACGAACCCTGTCTGATGAATCTCGACTACCTTTGCCGTTTCGCCGTCAACCGAAGTCTGTTCGCACTCCCAAACGAAAAGCATCGACTGCCTCTTTGCCATTAATGGCTATACCCCCTTACGGGCAGACCGGAAGTTTACATTTTCACGTCTTCAGGCGGGTTCCGACGACGTTGGCCAGAAGTCGGCTCGGGGGACATCAATACTTTGATGTCCCCCAAGCCCGTTTCTAGATAGTTCGGGGTTAGGCGACCTATCCACGAACTGGGCTTGTTGCGTACAATACGCTGCCCAGGCTGAAAGCCTTACGCGCTGCCGCCGACCAACCGAAAGCCAAGCAGTTCTTACTCCAATCCAACCCGGCGCAGCAAATCCTCGAACCGCGGATCACTCCGAATCGGGTCATACATCGGGTCTACTTTGATTTGCACCACCGCATTCGAGTGCTCCGAGTATGCTTTCTGCAGCAGTTCAATCAACCGTTCTTTCTGGCCGGTGCCCGAATAAGCCTGCAACAACATTGGGGTTCGGTCAGCCCGCGAGCCTGAAACCTGGACCGGCCGTCTCGTCCAACGCCTTCCGCACCATGAAAATCGTCTGCGTCAGGTTCGACTCTTCAACAAAACTGTTCGGCCAGACCGCTTTTATCAATTCATCTTTGGTCACAATCCTTCCGGCGTTTTGGCTTATATTCAGCAGATGCGGGACAACGATCACATGGGTCTCGATCTCGCTGTCGGGACAAAGACGCCCGGCTTCACCGCCATCGGCATTTTCTTGTTCTTTGGCGCCGTTATGGCGAGTCTCGCCGCAACTACTCTGCTCTGGCGAGGCACGGCTCTTGATCGTGTCTGGGTTCTCAATCCGATGGCGTACAAGCAACTTGCGCCATTGGGCGGCACGGTTGGGATTCTCTTCCTGCTGCTCGCTGCGGCCCTCACCACGGCAGGAATTGGCTGGTTTCAACATCGCCTTTGGGGATGGAGACTGGCGGTCGTAATTATCGCGGCACAGGTCCTGGGGGATGTGGTTAACTGCGTCCGAGGCGACTGGCTGCGTGGCGGAGTGGGCATCATCATTGCGGCTACGCTACTGCTCTTTCTCTTGCAACCGAGAATCAGAGCCAGGTTTGCTTAGAATCTCTTTCGAAGAAATTCGAGAAGGCCGTAACCACTGAGTGAGGCGATCACGGCAATCTCAAAATTGGCAGTGGTGAAAACATCTTCGACTGCCCAAGCTACGCCCCTCCTTTGACCCATGCCTGAGCGCTCAAACTCTCCCATCAAGAGATTGGAATAAAACAGGAAGATGATAAAACCTACCTCGATCACCGCTCTCCAGACGCTTTTCTTCATGGCAGATTATCGACTGCTTGGTAGACGCCGATCAATGAGTAAAATCGATTTATCGCCAATTGGGGGCAGTTTCCGAGTCGCCAACGATCCGCCCCTGTCCCGCCGTTCGAAATTGGAAAACAGCGTGAAGGGGAGTGATACTCGCCCGGCTCGTGTCTCCAACCTGGAACTGAGCGTAACCATCCGCGAGAAAACGTTCAGCCCAATTAACGAAAATTTCACCCGATCGTCATAGAGCTGTCGCAGTCGCATTCGAAAATATCGAGCCGGGCTGGACAGGGAACACAAGCTACTCTCCAGCTGCCGGCCGTCACTTTGGAGACCAAGATTACAAGACTGTAATGTCGGCGTAATGCTGGCGTCCCTTTCTCAAACTAAACTGGTCCCCTTGGTGCACCGAGTGCTTGCGCCAAGCTCTGTTGGAGATTGAGAACAAGATGAGCACCGCTGCGAAGTCCCTTCCACTAAACCGCCACGAAATCGCTTCCACTAACGTTGCATGATGAAAAAAATCGAATGAGGAGAATGGGAATGTCTTCAAATAAGATTCGAAATAAGTCTCGAAACAAGTCTCGGAAAAGCCTGCGTCCGCTCGCCGGCCTGTTGGCGGCGGGGCTGAGCCTTCCGGGGCTCGCCGCGGCTCAGTCCAAGGAGTTCCCGACCTACTTCACCGGCCCGCAGCCGAACGGCTCGTGGGTGGTCAGCAGTGGCCAGATCATCACCCCAGCCGGTGTCCAAGTTGACCTCGGCAACCAAGTCCGTGCCAAGGCGATCGCGGTGAACCCCAATGTCCGCACTCACACCGCGGCCGTCCTCACACTGGGCGCGGCGGAGGCGGTCGAAGTGTTCGACACCACCACCGGCGTCGTCGAGCAGAACTACATCACGTTCGGAGTGGATCCGAGCGGCAGTTTTGGCGGCATAGCCTATTCGGCGGACGGCAAGCACCTGATGTTCAGCCAGGACAGCAGCAATGTCACCATCGCCAACGTCGATGAGGAGGGCTTCCTGTCAGACGGCGCCCAAATCAGCGTGCCGCCGAACAACTCCTTCATCACCTGCTTTCAGAACAGCCCTCCGGGCGCTTATGCCGTGCCCTGCGGCACCTTCTATTCTCCGAGCACTTCTTATCCCGGCGGCCTCGCGCTCTCGAAGGATGGCAAGAGCGCTTACGCCCTGCTGAACCAGAACGATACGCTCGCCCAGATCGACCTGACCACGAACCAGCAGGGTGAGCAGATCCGCGTCGGCAACGCGCCGCACAGCATCGTGATCGACAGCAAGGGCACGACCGCCTACGTCAGCAACGAGGGTGGCCGGGCCGCTACCGAAGCGGACTTCCAGATCTGGTCCGCGGGCACTGAAATCGTCGCCGACCCAGTGGTTGGCGCCGCCGTCACCGGTACCGTTTCGGTGGTTGATCTGGCTTCGATGACGGTCACCGCTAACATCCCGACCGGTCTGCACCCCACCGGGCTGGCGTTCTACGGACGGTACTTGTTGGTCGCGAATACTTATAGCGACACCATCTCGGTGATCGACACAACTACCAACGAGGTGGCGTGGACGATCGACCTTGGGCTGCCGATCGGAGTGCCCGGCGAAGGCCAACCGGCCTATGGCGCCGCGCCGAACTCGATCGCAGTCGATGCCACCAGAGGCGTTGCCTACGTCGCGCTGTACAATGCCAACGCGATCGGGGTGGTCAACCTCACCAAGGGCGTGAAGGATCCCGTCATCGGAATGATCCCGGTAGCCTATGCGCCGTCCTCGGTTGTGCTCGACAATAACGTGCTCATCGTTGCCAACGACAAAGGCATCGGGACGCGTTATTCGTTCGAGTGCGACTACGGCGTCTGCGACTACAACACCCACCAGGACAATGGCACCGTCAATATCGTCCCCGTACCGGATCGAGTGACCTTGGAGGCGATGTCGAAACAGGTCTTCGAAAACAACCACTGGGATCTGACGGAAAATATCAAGTCTGCCTCCGGTGGCAGCCCGGATACCAAACCGGTCGCAGTCCCGGCCAAGATCGGAGATCCGTCGCTGATCAAGCACGTGTTCCTGATCGTCCGTGAAAACCGCACCTATGATCAGATCCTGGGCGACGTGGCCGCCGGCAACGGCGACCCCAAGTTGGCAGTGTTCGGCGGCAAGGACACTCCGAACGTCCACAAGCTCGTGACGCGCTTCCCTCTCTTCGACAATTTCTACGACCCCAGCCGCCAATCGGCTGACGGTCATCAGTGGATCACCGAGGGCATGGCCCCCTACGCCGACGACGTCCAGTCGCCGGACTGGGTCCGCAGCTATCCAGGCGGGAACGGCGGCGATGCACTCGCCTATCAGACCAAGGGCTTCCTGTTCTCGGAAGCCGCAGCCGCTGGCCTGTCGCTGAAGCTCTACGGAGAATACGTCGAGAACGATACGTTCAAACAGCCGAACGGGTCGACCACCGAGCCGACCTGGACCCAGTTTTACCAAGACGCGAACCGGTTCCAGCAGGGGAAAGAGAAGACGCTGTACTATCAGAACACGGTCCAGGCAGAGTCCTCTGTCCCGGCCGTTTATGACCACCTGATCAAGAACTTCCCGCAGTTCGATCTGGGCATCCCCGACCAGTTCCGGGTCGATCTATGGCAGCAGGACTTCAATAATGACGTCACGAACGGTACGGTGCCCACGTTGAGCATCCTGTGGGTAATGTGCGACCACACCGGCGGCCCGCCGACCGTGGACGCCGAACAGGCCGATAACGACTTGGCGGTTGGGCGCATTATCGACTACATTAGCCACAGCAACGTGTGGTCCACGTCGGCGATCTTCATCGAGGAAGACGACGCGCAGAACGGCGTCGACCACATCGACGGTCACCGCAGCCCGGGCTATATCGTGAGCCCGTACGCGGTGCAGTTCGGACCCACCCAACACTACTACTACACGCAGGTCAACATGACTCGGACGATCGAGCAAATCCTCGGTCTGACGCCCATGAACCAGTTCGACCTCGTGGCATCGCCGATGAGGACGGCTTTCACCAACAACCCGCCCACGAGCAACTTCAAGCCGTGGATGCACGTGCGGAACCAGGTCCCGCTGAACCAGGGCGTTGGAGAAAAGGAAGTCAACACCAAGGGCAGCGATCGGCTCAAGGCCCTGAGAGCGGCTTGGCGCCAGAAGAAGGCGGAGATCTTCGCCGGCAAACTGACCAAGCCCGACGCCGAAGATCCGGACACCGTCAACCACCTGAACTGGTACGAGGCCACTGGGTTTAAGCGGCCTTATCCCGGCGAGAGCACGGTTCGCCCACCGAGCGACTTCAACAACCCGGCACCCGCCGGGGACGGCGACGGGGACGACTAAAACCCGTTCCCACTGCAACGACCCTCTCCCCGATCACTGGGGAGAGGGTTTTTTGTTCATGCCTCAAACGCAAAGCCCCCACCAACCATTGCCAATCACCGGACCTTGAATCTCAAGATCGAAGTCCCGTCATTACGGAGGCGATGTCGCGACGCTGTGACGCTTGACACGCGGTGAATCTGTGATAAGCTCTCGGCGAATTTTGAGTTTCCAGCCGACTTAACCCCGGGCGCTGGAAGGGACCCCGCAATTTTGATTTCTTGGGCTGGATTTTGAGAGCCCGTCTCCGAATTTGGTTTACATCTTTAGCTTGGCATTTCCGGGCCGAACCCCAGGGGAGGTACAGAGTCATGAAAGTACGTGTAGCAGTTTCCGCGTTGCTGATCGTCGTGGTGGTTGCGGTGGCGAGTTTAATTCCTAGCCGCGCACAAGAAGCCAGCTCCGACAACACTCCACCGACCAAGAATTGGGCGGCTGGCAATCCGCTGAGGATCGCACAGCTGAGGTGGTATCAAGCCAACCTGGTTCAGAACAGCTTCACCGTAGGCAAAACCCAGAAGAGCAATCCGTACGGCCTTGCCTTCGACGGGGCCAACATCTGGACGGCCAATAGCGGCGATGGCACGGTCACGAAGTTACGCACCAGCGACGGCGCGAACCTCGGCACGTTCACCGTGGGCGGCCAGCCGAACGGGGTGGTGTTTGACGGAGCCAATGTCTGGGTTACGGTCAGTCCAGACAGCGTGACCAAGCTCCGAGCCAGCGACGGCAAGATCCTGGGCAGCTTCAAGGTGGGCGGAGGACCATTCTGGCCGGCCTTCGATGGGGAGGACATCTGGGTGCCGAACGTCAGCGACGGCACCGTGAGTAAGCTGCGGGCCAGTGACGGGAAGAACCTGGGAACGTTCACTCTCTATGGTGCCATCGCAGCGGCATTTGACGGGACCTCGGTTTGGGTGACGACTTACGGGCCGGACACCGTAGCTAAGTTGCGTCCCAGCGACGGCAAAGTGTTGGGAACCTTCGGTGTGGGGAAGGGGCCGATCGGGGTGGCGTTTGACGGCGCGAATGTGTGGGTGGCGAACAATGCGGACGGGACAATAACTAAGCTGAGAGCTAGCGACGGCAAGACTTTGGGGACATTCGAAGTCGGGGGAGCCCCCTACGGCGTGGCCTTCGACGGAACCAACATGTGGGTGAGCACGACCATTTCACTGGCCCAAATCCGTGCCAGCGATGGAAAGCGAATCGGCTATTTCAACGCGACTGGCGGATCGACCGGGGTGGCGTTCGACGGCGCCAACATTTGGGTTGCCCTGGGCCTTGGCAACATACTGCTGAAGTTCTAGGGGATTCCTTTTTCGCAACTTAACTACAACGGACGAGGAGATTCGACAATGCCTACGCTGCACGTCAGTCGCAGTAACGCCTTCTCTTTTACCGCAGTCTTCGCCGTCGCCCTCTGTTCCGTGTCGCTGTGCGGACAAACGGGCGTAAATGTGACCACGTGGGCGAGTGGCCCAGCCTTGGCCGGAGAGCGGGTTCACAAGCTCTTTTCGCAGTGAAATGTCTATCTTTGTGCAGGGACGCCGAAAGCAATGCGAATAGCCGTCGTCATCGATAAGGAAAAACTCGGTCTGCCCGTAGTCTCGATGCTCGAGTTTTGAAACACGGTACCCGAGGCTCTTCAATCGCTCTCTGGTTTTGTGTATATCCTTCGGCGCCCAGTAGAGTCGAATGCCCTCGTAGTCTTCCGGCTTGACCGGAGTCACCGCGCGTTGGTTCAGCATGAAACATAGGTCGTCTTTTCGTAACATCTCAGTTACACTCATCGAACTCCCCTTATGGAGTCTTCTGCCGCTTTACTTTCTGCAAATAACATTCCGCGTAAACGGCTTGCCCGTTCTCATCGGTTTTGGCGGTTTCAAGCTCTACAGGTTTGTGACAGAGGGCGCACACTGCAAGTGTGGGCTTGGGAACGGAGTTGGAACGTCCTGGCATGCGAGGCAGCCTACCTTGTTTTGGAGTCTCTCGACATCTAACGAGAATCAACGCTGCTCATGAAACACGAATGAGCGCGTGGCTGTCAGTGACAGAAGTCACATCGTGCTGAACGGGATTCGCTGAGGCCTAAGCTATTGCAACAATCTCCATAACACTCAGTGCCCGGGGTTTTGAATGTAAGGGCTGGTTAACAACAGTTAATTTCCAGTTTGCCCGTTAACCGATGGGAATCTACTAGCTAAGCCCGGTTCTGCCGCACCTCCCCGGCGGAGTGTCCTTCAAGTAAGAAGGCCGTCCGGTTCCGCAAGCAACTGCTGAAGAATTACGAACACGCCCTCGCCGTGGTCAGACCAAAGCTGGAGCCCTCCTTAAGGCCGTCAGCTCCCGGCCGATTTTCTCTGTAACAAGATCCAGCTTTCTGCATTTATTCGCGTGATTGGTCGATGGAACCAAGCAGGAGGCAATCATGATCACAGCCAAAGTCGAACTGACTCAACCACTTAAACAGCAGCGCCAATTTGTGGCCCAGACCGGAAGCGGCCATCACCTGCTGTTGGACGATGCCGCCGGAGGTACCGGCCCAAAGCCGATCGAACTGGTCGCTGCCGGACTCGCTGGGTGTACAGCGTTCGACGTTGTCACCGTCCTCCGCCAGAAGTACCACCAAAAAGTTACCGGTTACGAAGTACGGGTCGAAGCTGATCAAGCTGAGCGGCCACCCCAGGTGTTCACCGCGGTGCGAATCCACCATGTAGTCACTGGCTATGAAATTGATGTGGCGGCGCTGCAAGAGGCCATCCGTCTTTCCGAAGAAAAGTACTGCTCGGTGGGAGCCATGGTGCAGAAGACGGCGAGCTTTCATACAACTTACGAAATCGTTCAAGACAAGACCGAGTGGGCAAAGCCGACTCAGGCCGTTGGAGTGCAAGGTTGAGAACCGCGCTCAAAGTGTTTCTGAGCCTCACTATTGCGTGGCTGACTTTTGGGGAAGCCTCAGCTCAACAAGAGGCGCAGTCTTCGTCTCTTACTTTGCAGCAGGCGGTGACGATCGCGCTGGAGAAAAATCCACTGCGCAAGGCGGCGATTGCGGATACGAAGGTGGCCTCTGCGGGTGTTCGCGCGGCGCGTTCCTTCCTCATGCCCCGTTTGAGTTTTTCTGAAACGGCAACTCGGGGTGATGACCCGGTCTATGTGTTCGGCAGCGAGCTTCGGCAGCAGCGTTTCACCACTGCAGACTTCGCGTTGAACAAACTGAACACGCCGCTGCCCTTCGGGAACTTCAGCACGCGGTTTGGGGGGACTTGGAACCTGTTCGATTCGTTCGCCACTTGGCATGGGATCAATCAGGCAAAACAGATGAACGAGGCCGTCGGACACCAGTTGGACCGAACGGATCAGGAGATTGTCTTCCGGGTGGTCAGTTCCTACTACGACGTTCTAGTGGCAGTCAAAGAACTGGAAGTGGCCGAGCAGTCGGCGAAAACTGCCAACTCGATTATGGAGCGTAGCCAGGCGAGATTCGACAGTGGGCTGACTGTAGAGTCAGATCTGCTGACAGCGAAGGTTCGCATAGCGGCGCGACAGCAGGAAGTGATCCGGGCCCGGAACACTCTGGAAGTGGCGCGGGCACAGTTGAACACGGCGATGGGTATACCGCTTGATACTCCGTTCCAGATTACGCAAGCATTGGCTGAGAGTACGCTTCCCGTCCCTGTGCTTGGGGAACTCGAGAAGCAGGCGCTCGCAAATCGCCCCGACTTGAAGCGGATCGCCTCCGAGGAAGCAGCCCAGCGGCAGAGCGTGTCGGTGGCCAAATCGTCCTTCGGTCCTCGGGTGAACGCCTTTGCAGGCTGGGAAATGGATAACCCTACGCTCCTAGCCGGGGGCGGCGGCAACAACTGGTTGGGCGGAATCGAAGTGCAATTCGACATCTTTCAAGGCGGTGCGAAACGGGCGGAACTCTCACGGCAGCGAGCCCTCGAAGAAAAGGTTGTGGCAATGAAGCAGGCAGCTAGCGACGCAGTTCGCCTCGAAGTGAGGCGGGCTTATTACGAGACGGATGCCAATCGGCAGCAAATCGAAGTGGCGCGAGCGGCAATCGCTCAGGCACAGGAGAGTCTGCGCATCAACCAGGACCGCTACGACAGCGGACTTACCACGATTACCGATTTGTTGGGCGCTGAAGAAGCGGCGCGCCGCAGCCAGACCGACTACTGGGAGGCTGTTTATCACTTCCAGACCAGCTACGCCAACCTGGAGTTGGCGAGCGGAAGCTTGAATCCGCAATCTCCCGTGGTGATGCCATGAATCGTATGAATACCAAACGCAGACTTTCGTTTTTGGTGCTGCTCGCGGTTGTTAGCCTCGCCGGCTGCTCTACCGAACAAAGCCGTACGGCTCTGTTGCCGGAAACCGTGCGGAACATTCCCGTGCTCGCGGTCCAGCAGGCTAACGTGCCCGATTCGCTTGAAGCAGTAGGCACGGTACGTGCCGCCCAAACCAGTGACGTCGCCAGCCAAATGATGGGGAACATCGTCGAGATCCGAGCTCACGAAGGAGACCACGTGCAACGCGGGCAAGTGCTCGCCGTAATCGACGACTCCCAGCCGCGAGCCGCTGTAGACCGCGCGAGCGCAGCCGACCTTGCCGCCCAACAGCAACTGGTCGGAGCAGATTCCGACCTGGCCCTGGCGGAATCAACGCTGAAGCGTTACCAAACTCTCTTCGAAAGGAAATCGGTGAGTCCGCAGGAGTTCGACGAGGTGAAAGCCCGTCAACAAGCGGCTCTCGCGCGTCGCGATATGGCAAAGGCAGGGCAGGCCCAGGCGCAGGCAGCCTCGAGCCAGGCACGCACGTCTCTGGATTACACGCGGATTCGGGCGCCATTCGACGGCGTCGTGACCGAGAAGAAAGCTGATTCCGGCACGCTGGCTTCACCCGGTATGCCGATCTTCACGGTCGAGGACGTGCGCCGCTTTCGACTTGAGGCCACCGTCAACGAGAACGATCTCCAGTACGTGCGAACAGGAGAGCAGGTTTCGGTCATCATCGATGCCCTCGACAACGCGAGTCTGAAAGGTAAGGTGGTGCAAATCGTTCCAGCCGCAGACGTCGCGAGTCGCACGTTCCTGGTGAAGATCGATTTGCCCACAGACACACATCTGCGTTCGGGGCTGTTCGGGCGAGCCCAGTTTTCTCGTGGCGAGCGGCAGGCACTGTTGATTCCGCGTTCTGCGGTCGTCGAACGCGGCCAATTGCAGGGCATTTATGTGCTGGACCAAAACAAGATTGCGAGTTTGCGCTACATCACATTGGGAAAGCCTTCCGGTGCCGAGGTCGAAGTGCTGGCGGGCCTCCAGGATGGCGAGCAGCTTGTGGCTAGACCGGGTGCAGTCGACCTAAATGGCAAACGCATCGAGGCCAAGTAATGGTGGATAGCAAATCCAAATCGCCGACACAGCCCCCGAAGGGCTTGCGCCTGGCCGGCCGCATTGCCCACACTTTCATCGATTCGAAACTCACTCCGCTGCTGATCGTCGCTGCGCTGCTTCTCGGCGCCTTCAGCATTCTCAAGACTCCACGCGAAGAAGAGCCCCAAATCGTGGTGCCCATGCTCGACGTTTTTGTTCAGATGCCGGGCGCGTCCGCGGACGAAGTGGCACAGCGCGTCAGCCTTCCCATGGAGAAGTTACTGCGCGAAGTGCCCGGCGTTGAGTACATCTACTCAATCAGTCACCCCGGCGTGAGCATGCTGGTAGTGCGTTTCTACGTCGGCATCAAAGAAGAAGACGCAATCGTACAGACCTACAACAAGCTCTACTCAAACTTTGATCGTATCCCGCCCGGCGTCTCGCAACCGATCATCAAGGTCCGATCGATTGACGACGTGCCGATTATGGCCCTGACGTTGTGGGGGAAGGACTATGACTCTTACCGCTTGCGGCGAATCGCGGGTGAGTTGGAAAATTCACTCAAGCCGCTCAACGATGTATCTGAGACCAAGATCATCGGCGGACAGCCCAGGCAAATACGAGTAGTGCTCGACACACAACGCCTCGCGGCCTACGGGCTTACGCCGGGTGCGATCGTGGAGCAACTCCAGAACGCGAACAGCCGTGGCCAAGCCGGTAGTTTTGCGCGTGAGAATCGCGAGTTTCAGGTCGAAGCCGGAACTTTTTTCAGGAGTCTCGACGACCTGCGTCAGGTCGTGGTCGGGGTTCATACCGGACGCCCCGTCTACTTGCGTGATGTAGCGGATAAGCTTGAGGACGGCCCCGCCGAAGCAAACACCTACGTCCTGTTTGCCAATGCTCGCGGTGGCGCAGGACAGACAAGCGGGGCAGAATATCCCGCAGTAACCATTACGCTTTCGAAGCGCAAAGGTACGAACGCCACCGACATTTCCGAGCGTGTGCTGGACAGAGTCAATGCTCTGCGTGGATATGTGCTTCCAAACGATCTGAACATCACAGTCACACGCAACTATGGTGAGACCGCGAAGGACAAGTCGGACGAACTTCTCAAGCACCTGCTAATCGCAACTTTGTCGGTCACATTGCTGATTGCACTGGCACTGGGCTGGCGTGAATCAGGCGTTGTACTTCTGGCAGTGCCGGTCACGCTCGCCCTCACGCTCGCCGTGTTCTACCTGTATGGCTACACCCTGAACCGAGTCACATTGTTCGCGTTGATCTTTTCTATCGGCATCCTGGTCGACGACGCCATCGTTGTGGTCGAGAATATCGTGCGCCATTTTCGCTTGCCGGAAAGCCGAGGGCGATCCTTATCTGAAGTCGCGGTCGAGGCGGTGGACGAAGTTGGCAATCCCACGATTCTTGCCACCTTCGCAGTCATCGGCGCGATCCTGCCCATGGCCTTTGTGCGCGGCCTGATGGGTCCGTACATGCGCCCGATACCGGTTGGAGCTTCGGCGGCCATGCTGTTTTCGTTGATGGTGGCCTTCGTGGTTTCTCCGTGGGCGGCACTAAGGCTCCTGAGGAAATATGCGGGCGGTGGCGACCATTCCGAACACGACGCCGAAGGTTGGACAACCCGACTGTACCGGCGGATGATGAACCCGCTGATCCGCGACGCACACCGCCGCTGGATGTTTCTTGGTGGTGTCGTGGTGTTGTTGCTCGCCGCGGTCGCGTTTGTCCCGTTGAAGTGGGTACGCGTCAAGATGCTCCCCTTCGACAACAAGAGTGAGTTCCAGGTCATCATTGACATGCCCGATGGCACGCCACTGGAACAGACGACTCGCGTGGCGCAAGCACTGGGACAGTATCTCGGCCAGCAACCCGAGGTCATCAACTATCAGATCTATGCCGGGACCTCTGGTCCTTACAACTTCAACGGTCTCGTGCGCCATTACTTCTTGCGCAATCAGCCCAATCAGGCTGATATCCAGGTGAATCTGCTCTCACGACATGATCGCAAGGCGCAGAGTCACGAGATCGCACGACGACTGCGGCCGGAGTTGGACAAGATTGCCGCTCCTTTCGGTGCGCGCATCAAGGTAGCCGAAGTCCCACCTGGTCCGCCCGTGTTGCAAACTCTGGTCGCCGAAGTTTACGGACCTGAGTACAAAGGACAGATTGAACTGGCAGCGCAAATCAAGAAGGTCTTTGAGCAGACGCCAGGTGTCGTGGATGTGGACTGGTACGTTGAAGATCCGCAAATCAAGTACGACATGAAAGTAGATCTGGACAAGGCAGCGCTGCACGGGATCTCGCCCGCCGATGTGACGCGAACGCTGCAGGTGGGGCTCGGCGGAGCGAACGCGGGATTGCTCCACGATTCCCATTCTCGCGAGGACATCCCTATCGAAGTGCGGCTGGCGCGCGCGGGTCGCTCGGGAATTGAAGACCTTGGCAACCTGAAGCTGCCGACGCCTTCCGGTGGCCTAATTGCCCTGCAGGAAATAACGAACCTGCAACAAACGACGATCGATACCAGCGTGTATCGCAAGAATCTGCAGCCAGTTGTTTACGTGACGGGAGATGTGGCGGGCGGAGAAGAGAGCCCCGTGTACGCCATCATGAAGATGAGCGAGGCCATCGACAAGATCAAGTTGCGCGACGGCTACGGGGTAAAGCAATACAAGGGCACGACCATGCCCGAGCGCACCGACAGCTTCTCCATGAAATGGGATGGCGAGTGGCACATCACGGTCGAAGTCTTTCGTGACCTGGGGCTCGCCTTTGCGGCTGTCCTGGTTTTGATCTACGTACTGGTAGTAGGCTGGTTCCGGTCGTTCGTCACCCCGCTGGTCATCATGGCGCCGATTCCGCTGACTCTGGTTGGCATTCTGCCCGCGCATGCGCTAATGGGAGCGTTCTTCACTGCGACCTCGATGATCGGCTTCATTGCTGGAGCCGGCATTATCGTTCGCAATTCCATCATTCTCGTGGATTTCATCGAACTACGCCGCTCCCAGGGAATGTCGCTGGAGGACGCCGTCGTTGATGCGGGTGCGGTGCGCTTTCGCCCAATGCTGCTGACCGCAGCCGCGGTTGTGGTGGGAGCGAGCGTGATCCTCTTTGACCCGATTTTCCAGGGCTTGGCCCTGTCATTGATGGCGGGAGAAGTTGCGTCTACCGTTCTGTCGCGAATGGCCGTGCCGGTTCTCTATTACCTCTCTCAGAGGGGAAACTCGCTTCCATCGATGCATCCGCATTCCCCGGAAAATGTCGCTGCATGCGAAACACCGAAATGCGAAATTGCGTAGAACAGCCTGTAGTTCTGAAGGAGAACTGTTATGACCGTGGAACGAACACTTCGTTTGATCGCTGGCAGCTTTATTCTGTTGTCCCTAGCACTTGGGCACTACGTGAGCCCGTACTGGTACCTTTTCACGGCTTTTGTTGGCCTGAATTTGTTGCAGTCTGGATTCACGAACTGGTGCCCGATGATGACCTTCCTGCGTAAACTAGGAGTCGGCGGATAGGGAGAAAGTGAGCATGCCCAGTTGGGTTTGGGGAGCGGCACTCGTTGTCGCCTATGTGGTCTTGACGCAATGGCTACTGCCAAAACTTGGTGTTCCCACCTGAAGAAGCCAAGGTTGCGCCGAGTCTCGGCGCAAGATTGTTCCGAGAGGCGCAGATTCCGAAGAGCCATGACAACGATAGTGCGGGTTGAATTTGGCGAGAGCCTGCTGTCAATCCGCGACGAGATCCTCCAATCGCTTGGACATCCGGTAGTTTCTGTCCGCGGTTCGCGTGCTGCACGAAGTCTCGATCTCTCGCATGAAACGGTAGGTGTTGTTCTGATCGGGCACGGCGCCCCTTGGGAAGAACGATGTAACCTTGCCGCTCATTTCCGAGAGATCCTGCCTGGAGTTCCCATAGTGGCGTCTCTCCGTCGGCAGGACAAGGATGTGACTGAGCAGATTACAATTTACCGGCAGACAATCCGCCTCTGTGGGTAAGAACAGTCAGGCAGGCCCTAACGGGCGTGGCGTAGATACTCTCCTTTGCTTGATATTCCTGCCCATTCCTCTACGGAGTTCGCCTGAATCACCGGCTACCCGGTAGTAATCCACCCTGAACAAAGGGACAAAGACTAGCCGCCTGAGAATTTGCTGATCAAAACAATCAAGTGACGAAGTCACGCTGGCTGGGGACTCAATCTGTCAATCATGCGTTTGCTCTGACCCTTACAGCCTTCCTAGACGATCGCGCCCAACGGTTGACTGGCGAAAAATCCCGATTACGCTCATTGCGGGGTTTTGAGCGCTGTGGCCTGGTTGCAACACTTATCCTCTTGTACCCGCTCTTGAGTCCGACACTAGTGTCCGCCGCTTTCAGACCCTTTGTGTCCGACAGGCTACCGCAGACTTTAAACCTCGCCAGCGCCCTTTACGGCAGGCCGAAGGCGTAAACCTCGCCGTGATCCTCCGAGCCGACATAGACCACCCCATTCGCCACGGCGGGCGAGGAATACCCGTAGCGCCCGAGGCCGCCGCTCCACAGCTTGTGCCCGGTCTTGGCGCTCAGCGCCAACACCTCCTTATAGGTGAGGGTACCGACATAAACTACCCCATTCGCCACGGCGGGCGAGGATTCCAGGCCATAGGAGCCTAGGGTGCTGCGGCTCCACAGCAGGGCGCCGGTGCTGGCATTCAGCGCGTACACGTAGCCGTAGCCGCAGGTATAAACCACCCCGTTCGCCACCGCGGGCGAGGATATTGCATTGCCATCCGTGGGGTAGCTCCACACCAAAGTACCGGTGCTGGCGTCCAGCGCGTACACGGTGTCGGCGGGATAGGTCGAACCGATATAAACCACCCCGTTCGCCACCGCGGGCGAGGATTCCAGACCATAGGAGCCGCCGGTGGCGTAGCTCCACAGCTTGGCGCCAGTGCTGGCGTTCAGCGCGTACACGTTGTCGTCGTCCGAGCCAACATAGACCACCCCGTTCACAATGGCGGGCGAGGAGTACACCGTGCCGCCCGTGGTGCAGCTCCACAGCTTGGCGCCAGTGCTGGCGTCCAGCGCGTAGACGTTGTCGTCGTCCGAGCCGACATAAACCACCCCATTCGCCACCGCGGGCGACGATTCCACTTGGCTCCCCGTGGGGTAGCTCCACAGCAGGGCACCCGTGCCGGCCTTTAGCGCGTACACGTTGCCGTTGTACGAGCCGACATAAACCACTCCATTCGCCACCGCGGGCGACGATTCCACTTCGCCCCCCGTGGGATAGCTCCACAGCAGGGCACCCGTGCCGGCCTTTAGCGCGTACACGTTGCCGTTGTACGAGCCGACATAAACCACCCCATTCGCCACGGCGGGCGAGGAGATCGCTCCGCCGGTGTCGTAGCTCCACTTCAAGCTGAGGTTCCCAACATTGTTGACGTTAAGAACCTTTTCATACGGGTTCGAACGCGTCATATTAGGCCTATGGAACTCGCTCCAACCGTTCTTCTGTCCCCATGCCGCGGACACGAAGCACGTACACAGAATCAAAGCCAAGATTCGAATTCTTTGCATGACGACCCTCCAAAAGATGAACTTGTATGACGACACTACGTTTCCCGGGAATTCTGGTCGTTCGCCTCAGGGGGTGCTGCGTCCCGTGGTGGGAACTGCTCTTCGGAGAAGCGCAACGTATTAACCAGATACGAATGAGCGCGTCCTGTCTGTAACAGAGGTCACATCTTGATGTGCGGCGATCGCCATGGGCACCGCGCAAACCCAGAACCAAGTGTTGCGCATTACTATTCGATCCCAGCAACCATCAGCTGGGCACTTATGAGGCGAGTGCCCTTACAATTGGTCCACAATCTTCTGCAGTTCGCGCGCGATCCACTCAGGATCATTTCGTGGCTCAAATTGAACTGGCGTTCCGATCTTTATCTTCACCTGGCCCGGACGCGTGAATTTCTTTCCTGTCTGCTTCACCTCGAACAGTCCGTCGATGCGCATGGGCACTACAGGAATTTGCAGGTTGTTGGCTAACAGTCCAATGCCCGCTCGGAATGGAAGCATTTTTCCGTCAGTGGTGTGACGGCCTTCGGGAAACACTAGCAGGCTGTAGCCGCGATCTACCGATTCTCCGGCATACGCGAAGCTCTCGCGGAATCCTGCTTCCCGCGGTAAAGGAAACAGATTGAGCAACGATACTCCTAAAGCCCACTTCACGCGGTCGTATGCTCTTCCAACAAAACCTCGGGTTGCCCAGGGAGTGCGCAGTATCTCGAGAGTCTCGCCGCCCGTTGCGATTGCCAGCTTATGCCGCAGGCGAGCGGGAAGAGCGGTCAAAACGAATCCTGGGTCCACATCACCGATGTGATTGCAGATCACGAGAACCGGCCCTCGCACGCCTCGCAGATTCTCGCGGCCCTCAATGCGCGGCCATCCCAAAAGAAATACGGCGGGGCGCAACAACAAGTAGTGCACCCCAAGACGAACCCATGTGATCGGCCATCGCTGCGCCCACCGCGGATAGTGGTAGATCGTTCGCGGCGGAAGCTTGCCTTGCAACATGCGCTCCAGATCACCAACTGTGTTCACGGCTGCGAACCGGGTCTCGCTGAGATCGATCTGATAACGGTCTTCGAGTGCGCTCAGCAACTCCACGCGGTCTAGCGAGCTAAGGTTCAACCCGGATTCGAGCTTCGCGTCTGGCGCGAGCTGGAATAGCGGACGTTTTGTGACTCGCGCAATCAATTCCGCGAGAGGACTCGAAGCAACCTGGTCATGGGAGTTGTGGGCCAACTGCGCTTGCACCGACTGCTGAATAAGGTTTCGGAGCGGCTTCTGCGTCGAAGTGCGGGGAAAATCTTCCTCTGGCCATACGACCCAGGTGTTCATTCGCTGATACTCCGCCAGAGATTCGTTCGCTCGCTTCACGATCGGCTCCGCGTTGGCGTCACTGTTTCGAAGAATGATTGCGGCGCATGGCTCTGCATTTCCGTTGCGCGGCAACGGGATCACAACCACATCCTTCACTTCCGGTTGACGGCGCAGGGCGGCTTCTAGATCCTCGGGATAAACGTTCATTCCCGCTGGAGTGACGATGACTTCTTTTTTTCGTCCCTTGAAATAGAGATTCCCTTCGGCATCGAGTTCGCCGACATCGCCGGTGCGGTACCAACCGTCCGCAACCGAACGCAGATCACTTCCCTTCCAGTAACCCGCTGCGACTCCACCGCCGCGCACTAGAATTTCCCCATCTTCCGCGAGTTTGACTTCGCGTCCTGCCAGCACTTTGCCAATCGAACCTTTGCCCAGTCGAAAAGGATGGTTCACACTGATGAGCGAAGTGGTTTCGGTGAGGCCGTAGCCTTGGATCGCGGCGTATCCCAGGCGCCCCCAGAATTCTTCAGTGTCGCGGTCGAGAGCAGCGCCGCCGGAGATGAAAGCCCAGAATTTCCATCCGAACTGACGATGGATGCGGCGGAAGATCCACCAGCGATGCAGGAAGTGTTTGCCTTCTGCTTCTCGAAACTCTCGCCGGAATTGTTCGCCACAGCCATCCTCTTCGAAATTGTGCTCAATCTTCTCTTTAAGCGATTGCAGCACGCGGGGCACCGCGACCAACACAGAAACGCGCTCGCGGTGGATCGTCCCGATCACGTCGGCTGGTTTGAATGTGTTCTGGAAGATCACCGTGCCACCCATCAGTTGGGGCAGGAAGATTCCCAGAAATTGCCCGAAGACGTGGCTGAGCGGCAACAGGTTCAAGAAGCGAACCGGATGAACCCATCGTTCATACTTGAGATATTTCCGAATCTCTAATTCCAGCGGCGCGATGTTGGCGAGAACGTTGCCATGCGTAATCACGACTCCCTTGGGCTCGGCGGTGGTGCCGGAAGTGAAGACGATCTCCAGCGTGTCGGCCGGCTCGACGTTCGCGGCGGGATATGCCTTCTGCGACCGCGACGCCAGTGCTTCGGGCAACTCCTCTAGGCTGAGCGTCGGGATTGACTGCTGAACATGCTCGCGTGAGCACACCAGCAACCTGGCACCGACTTGCTGATGTACGCGCAACGCAAAGTCCGGCGTAGATAGATCGTCCATCGGGACGACCACTATGCCACGCAAGGCGCATCCTAAAAATACTGCAACCCATTCGGCCGAGTTCGGCCCCCAGACCAGAACCCGCTCGCCCTTCGTAATGGCCCGAGCCTCCAGTTCGCGCGCAAACTGAAAGGCGAGTTCAGCGACCTGCCGGTACGACCACCGCACGGTTCGATATCCGTGACGCTGCACGTAGGCAGTCTCGTGCCCTTTTTGCAGAAAATGGTCAAGGTATTCGAAAAGCGAGCCGCGCTCCACATATCGATGTTAGCGCTTTATCGGCCTACCCGAAGGGGTGATTGCGAATGGACGGGCGGAGACGCCCGTCCTCCAACGGACGATCTACTGCTGTTGTTGCTCATGTTGAGCGCGCGAGGTCACCCGCGCGAACACGGGACGGGACTGGATGACGATGCTGAGCTCGGACTCTTCCGGTGGCTGAGCGTCCGAAGGGCTCACCCTGACGGCCACGCTTAGTTTGCTGTTGGCCTCGCCCTTGTACACGCCGCGTGTCGGCGGCACGTCCGCGTAGTCTCGTCCGATGGCAACTTGAATGTGGCGATCTCCACCAACGAGGTTGTTGGTGGGGTCGAAAGCAACCCAGCCTAAGCGCGGAACCAAGGCCTCGACCCACGCGTGCGATGCTCCCTCGAGGGAGCGATCCTTCTCCTGCTCCGTGTCGCGGTGAAACAGGTAGCCGCTGACGTAGCGGCATGGGATGCGAAGCGGGCGCACCAGCGCGATCATAATGTGAGCAAAGTCCTGGCACACTCCCTGGCGGGTTCGCAGCGCTTCGTCGATTGGCGAATCGACCTTTGTGCTATTGGGCACATAGGCAAACGATTTGTAGATGCCTTCATTCAGCTCGGTCAGCAGCTCAAGCGGACGGCCGCGTCGTTCACATTTTAGCTCTGTCGCAAGGCATTCGAGCGCCGTGCCAGGCCGGGCGAACTCACTAGGCAACATCATCTCCCAATGGTCGTCGGCTATGGCCAGTGCGTCGAGATCGGCCCAGTCTCCCGCGTCAGAGATCCGCGGCGTCGGCAGTGACTGGACTTCCACGGTCGAGTGCGCAATGACTTTGACTTGGTTGTGCGCTCCCGCGATGTCGAAGTGATGCACTGTGTTCCCAGTGAAATCGCGGTACTGCGTTATGTTGGCGGCAGGGTTTACGTCGAGTCTGAAAGTAAGGCAGCGCTGGCTTCCCTCGCTTCGCGGCTGCATGCGAACTTCCATGACACTCTCGCGTACCGCAGGCTCGTACTCGAAGGTGGTCGTATGTCGCACTGAATAGATCAACGTGCCCTCTCAATTTAGTCATTGAACCATTGAGTGATTGAATCACTGAATCATTAAGAGACTGGGTCGAATGATTCAATGCCTCAATGAGTCAATGAGTCAATTCTTTACGATGCTAGTGCCGCTTCAACCGGATAATCAAAGTATATTTGGTGGATGGAGTTGTGCACTTGCGCGCATTGTCTGCGAACGCTCTCCACATAGGCGTTTGCCCCTGCGGCCATGATTTCGTCGATCTGGCTGAAGCTCAGAGTTGCGCGCAGCCGCCCCGCCAGACGAACCGGTTGCTCCGCCCTTCGCTCGGTCAATTCACCAATCGCGGTTAAAGCTGCATGCACCCTGTCTACCGAGAAGCGCACCGAATGCGGAAAGCTGGGGTTTAACAGAAGAAACTCAGCCACGCGCTGCGGCCGCAGCTCCGCAGTGTAGGTTTTGCAATACGCTTCAAACGCGGCACAGGCTTTCAATAATCCGACCCACTCCAGGTACTCTTCACTCTCGACGGCTTGGTCCAGGGAATCATGCAACCAGGTGAAGTGTGTGCCAATGAGTCTGGCCAACGCGTCGGTGCGTTCTACGAAGCGGCCCAACTGAATGTATTGCCAGCCCTCGCCGTGAGCCATGGTGGAGTCGGTTACACCTTGGAACAGGTGCGCGCCCTCCTGCACCGCGCGAAAAAACACATACGAGTGCAGCAACCAGGCTTCTGTCGAAGTGGTGCTGTTCACCTGCAGATAAAGACGATTGAGCTGTTCCCACATTTCCGAACTGCACTGCTCGCGGACTTGACGCAGGTTCTCACGCGCCGCGGCTACACAGGAAATGATTGACGACGGGTTGGTTTTGTCCAGCGTGAGAATATGCGAGAGAGCTGTGGCGTCGATCTTGCCATCTTCGGGAGCGGGCGCCTGCGAAGCTTCGAGCAGCCGCAGCCATCGTCCCGCACTGGCTTCCGGGGATTGGTCGAGGCGCAACTGAAAGTCCACATCCATCAGGCGGGCGGTGTGCACGGCTCGTTCCAGGTACCGGCTCATCCAATACAAACTGTCTGCGACTCGAGAGAGCATGGTGGTTTCACAGCGTTGATTCATGCGCGCAACACCCAAGTATCTTTGCTGCCTCCGCCTTGTGAGGAGTTGACGACGAGCGAACCACGCCGCAATGCCACACGCGTGAGGCCTCCAGGCACCAACGTGATGTTCTCGCCGCAAAGAATGTAAGGACGCAGATCAACATGGCGGGCTTGCGCTTCGCCATCGAGGAAACACGGCGCCCGCGAAAGACTTAAGGTCGGCTGCGCGATGTAGTTCCGCGGCTCGGCTTGAATGCGCTGGCGAAACTCTTCCCTCTGCTCCGCCGTACTATGCGGGCCGATCAACATCCCGTAACCGCCGGACTCGCCCACCGCTTTCACCACCATTTCGTCCAAACGTTCCAGCACGTAATCTCGTTGCAGACGATCAGTGAGCAGATACGTCTGCACATTGGCGAGGATGGGATCTTCTCCGAGGTAGTAGCGAATAATCGCGGGCACGTATGCGTAAAGCGCTTTATCATCAGCAATGCCGGTTCCGATCGCATTGGCTAGCACCACATTGCCGGCGCGATAGGCGTTGAACAATCCGGGCACACCCAGACTGGAATCTCGCCGGAAGCAGAGCGGATCGAGGAAATCGTCGTCCACGCGCCGATAGATCACATCCACACGCCTCAACCCGGCCGTGGTTCGCATATAAACGACGTTATCGTGCACCAGCAGATCGCGGCCTTCGACCAACTCAATGCCCATCTGCTGCGCCAGGAACGTATGTTCGAAGTATGCTGAATTGAAAACTCCTGGTGTGAGCAGCACTACAGTTGGCTCATGGCGGCTGGTGGAGTTGGGCGGGCTTAGCGCGCGGAGCGTTGCCAGCAACGCTTGCGAATAATGATCCACTGGGCAAACGCCGTAATCGCGAAAAAGGGTGGGGAACACTTTCTTCAGAACTTTCCGGTTCGCCAGCATGTAGGAGACGCCGCTCGGCACCCGAAGATTGTCTTCGAGCACGGCGAAGCTCCCATCGGGCAACCGCACCAGATCGGTGCCGCAGACGCTGACATAAATTCCTCGTGGCACGGTCAGGCCGCGCATCTCGCGCCGGAAGTGGCGACAACTGTACACCAGTTCCCTGGGCACCACGCCCGCCGCCAGAATTCTTCCGCGATGGTAGACGTCTTCGAGGAACAGGTTCAATGCCGCGATTCTCTGCGTAAGCCCACTTTCGATCTTGCGCCATTCGTGGTTGGGAATAATCCTCGGCAGGAGATCATTCGGAAAGACGCGCTCGGTTCCCTCTTCATTCCCATAGACAGTGAATGTGATGCCCTGATGCAGAAACGACAGGTCCGCCGCTTGCTGGCTCTTGCGCATTTCCTCGGGAGGCAATCCTAGAAGGGTTTGAAAAAGTGCTTGATAATGCGCACGCGGAAGGCCTGGAGCCTCGAACATCTCATCGTAGGCCGTGTCAAATTGATAATTCCGAAAGGGAGGACGGAACAGCGCGCGTGCAGACTCCTGCACGGCCATGGGTCGCAAGACCCTTCGTGTTCGAGTACGACTATGCTGCACTCTGAGGACTTTAGGCGACGATCAAGCCCTAGTCCAATCGAAATTGTCTATGGATGTGATTCAGTTTTCCGCGATGCGAGTGTTCGCTGCATCGAGGGTACAGGCAGACTATTCCCGTCCGACTCCCAACGCGTCGGCTACGCGATTGATGTAGTTGAACCAGGATGCGATCAGTGTAATCTGCAGGATTGCCCTATCGTCGAATCCGGCGGCGCGTAGGAGGTCGTGGTCATCTTTCCAGACTTTGGTAGCGTCTTTGGTAAGTTTGACTACGTAATCCAGCATCACGCGCTCCTGCTCGGTGATGGGAGCGGTCGTGTAGTCCTGCTTCAGCGCTTCAATCAGCGCGTCATCCAACGTCACCCGACGCAGAAACTCTGCGTGCGATTCGATTCAATAAACGCACCGGTTGGTGACGGAAACCATCGTGGTTATCATTTCGTGCTGCCGGCGGCCGAGCGGCAAATCGGGCGACATGAGCGCGCCGAAGGTGGCGAAGGCGTGATAGAGCGCTTCGGGAATCAGGCTGTGGGAGGCAACGATCGACGAACCACCGCCCTCGACCGGATGCACCGGCGTGGCGTACTCCTTGGGATAGAGCAATTTCTGGTTTTCCATGGCTTTGCGCAGCTTCTCATCCGCTTCGGACAGCGGGATGGTGCGAATCCAAGTCATAACAACTTGCCTCCAAATTGGGGACCGTAGAATTCTTGGCCAGCAAACCTACATTGAAGCGATGGCATATGCCAATACGCGAATTGTATTAGTTGGGCGCGGTAGACGATTCATTCGCGGAACTCCCCCATGCGGAGGATCGAGTCAATGAGCATCGTCGTGTGGAAGGTCCCGCGCCGGCTACCCAAGCCGTTATTGCTGGCCTTGCTGTTCTTCGTCTTGGCCGCAGTGTGCGAGGCCTAGGCTAACCGGCGCAGCTTGCCCAGCCGGTTTGAACGCGGCGACCCGTTATTTTGGCGCATGAGGAGTAGGGTTTTCGACAACTTCACCATCTTCTTGGGGGTCGCTGGTCGTCCTTAAAACAACAGCTACCTTTCCGGTTTGATCATCCGGCGTAACCTCAATGACGAATGGCCTGCGAGCAGCGCCCGACCACTCGTCAACACTCGCTTTGATTGTGCACGAAGAAAACCTATCCCCGGTTTGCAAACCTGGAGCAGTAAGCAATTTCTCGCTGGTTCCGTTGTCGAATCCGGTCAAACCGACGGCGGAAATTGTGTACCGCCTTCCCTCCCTTACTTGCACCGTTAAGTATGCAGTCCGAGTCGCACGATGTATATCAACCAGCGGCACCGGATCGGCTTTGATGTAACCACTGCAGGCATAGAGCTTTCTGATTTCTGCCAAAGCTTTAAGCATTTTCTCTATGTCATCTACGTCGCCGGGATGGAAGGGAATGAGATCACGCACCTCTTGCGGTGATACACCCTCTGTCCCGGCGATGGCAACGCCGCTGATGTGATACTGGTCGCCGGGATTGACGCGGACTGTCAAGTCGACTGCCTTGACGCTTGCATTGCCGGGGTTAGCTGCCGTAGCAATCATAGGGGCTTCCACCGTCGCGTCCCTGTAGCCTGCCCAAATCATGATCCGCTGTACTACGGCCCGAGTACGTTCTGGTAGCTCCCGTGATCGAAAAACTTTGCGCTCCAGCGCATCCTCCGCAGACGTCAACACTAGCTGAGGCACAGTATCGACTCCCTCAAACTTCACACTGTGCACACTCACGTATTGCTCTGATTTAGGCACGAACGTTTGGGTAAACGCGTATGATTCTGTGCCAAACGCGAGAAGAACAGCCGAGATTAAAACGGCTCGCACCATAGGCAAGATAGCAAGTATAGGACAGTTGGCGGGTTGCGCGGACGTGGGAGTTGCGTTTTCTATCGGCAAGTATTAACATGAATATATATTCATGTTCATATTATGAATCTTCGACTCTTTCTTTACGGACTTGGCATCTGGATCGTCGCCACCATCGCCCTGCGAATCACCGGACAGCACTTGCTGCGTCCCGGCGATTGGAAGGGAACGCTCATCCTGTTCGCCGTCAGCTTTCCTTTGATGGCTTGGCTCGTACGTCGTCTATGCCGCCGCTTTGAGCCACGGCCTGAGCAATGGCCCGCTGGCGCGATCTCGATTGCTCTGCCAACGCTCTTGCTCGATCCGTTTTCCAGCGCATTCTTTCCGGTGGTGTTTCCGAATATGTCTCCGCAAGTCGCGGGCGTGTTCGGCGGGTGGATGCTGTGGTGCTGCGCCGGTGCCCTCGTCGGCGTGACCATTCGTCCCGGGCAGCGGGCGTGAGGGCGCGTCCGAACCTGCTCGCGAATGAAGACCTTCCGCCTGAGCCGCGGCAAAAGCGAAGTCTGGCGAAGCGGGCACAACTGAAAGCCGCGGGACTCGCCTTGTTCGGTGAAAAAGGCTACGAAAGCACTTCTGTCGATGAAATCGCGAGGCGAGCCAAGCTCGCGGTGGGGACTTTTTACCAGCACTTCCGCTCCAAGCGTCAACTATTGCTTGCGCTCATGGACGAGTTGCTGGAGAAGTTGAGCCAGCTTGATTTTCGTCCCACCGGGGTTGCCGACGTTCGCGCCGTTGTCCAGGAATTGTTGTCGCGCGCTTTTTCCCACGACCTCCGCTACCTGGGTGCATATCGGGCCTGGCAGGAGGCGGTGCTTTCTGATCCGGGCCTGGCGCGGAAGCAAGAGCAGATTCACACTTGGACGACGACCCGGGTCATGGCGGTTTTTCAGCTGTTGCAAAAACTGCCCGGCGCACGGCCGGGGGTGGATGTTTCCGGATTGGCGCGCGTGATGGATAGCTTTTTCTGGAGCTTGCTGGCACGAGCCGTGCGCATGCCTACGGCAGAATTGAATCAGTGGATCGATTCGGCGACGCATCTTATTTATCACGCTATGTTCGTCGATCCTCCAAAAAGCGGGAAGTCTTGAGACTGATCAGTTTTGCTTCTGGGTTGCGATGAGCCTAGCGCGAACCGCCCGGACGAGGCTCCGGGTGGGCTTAGCGCCGCACGGACGAAGACGCCCGCGCCTGCATTGGCAAGGCTTACCCGGTCGTACACTCCCTTTCGGTAACCCTTAGTAACCATACGATTCTGAGTACCCAGCCGTACAATTACCCTTGTCCTAAAGACCATCCCTGATACCAGGCGGAATTGCCGATGGCATGGTCAACTTGGGCACGCACTCTCGTGCGGTAGAGCAGGTTTTCGGACGAGAGACGAACCCGGAGCTGGGAGTTCGCATTCCTATGGCGTTTGGTTTTGGCTTCAACAAGCAAAAGGTTCTCAGTGCGGCGGAGAAATTTGTCCAACAGGGCAAGTTGCCAAACGCGATCACTGAGTACGAAAAAGTCCTCAAAGCCGACCCCAAGGACCTCACGGTCATGAACACCGTGGGCGACCTCTATTCGCGTCTCGGCAACGCCGAAAAGGCCGTGGAGTGCTTCAAGAGCGTGGGCGACGCTTACGCTTCGCAAGGCTTCACCGTCAAGGCGATTGCCATGTACAAGAAGCTGAGCAAGCTGCAGTCGTCGCTCGAAAGCGTGCTCAGGCTGGCCGAGCTCTACACTCAGCAAGGTCTTTTCAACGATGCTCGCGCGCAGTATTTGCAAGTCGCGGAAGAATTTCTGCGTGAGGGTCAACTGGAACAGGCGGTACGAATTTTCCAGAAGACTCTGGAAATGGATCCCGAGAACGTTGCCATGCGGACACGGCTGGCTGAGGTTTATGTCCGCTTAGGCAAGAAGACCGAGGCTTGGCAGATTTTCTCCGCTGCGGCTGAGACTCTGCGCGCTAAGGGTCAACTTGGTCCAGCCGAAGAAATTCTGCAGCGCATGATCACGCTGGACCCGGGCAATGGGTACGCTTTGCTCATGCGAGGCCGCAACGCATTCGACGCGGGCGATATGGCGGCTGCCGTCGAGTGTCTGGAGAAAGTTGCAGACCTCGACAGCCATCCCGACGGATTGCGAACTTTGCTGCAAGCCTACTTGCAGACCGGGCGTTTGTCCGAGGCCGGCACGTTAGCGGCGAAGCTGCTGTCCGTTCACAATGACATCAGCGCAATTCTGTCCTACGCCGATGCCTTGATCGCAGCCGGCCAGTCCGAGGATGCTCTAAAGGTCTATCGGCAGCACTCTGATCGGCTGTTGGCCGCTGACGCAGGAAAAATTCTGGAGAACTTGCATTCCCTCATCGGCCAGGTGCGGGAGAATCCGCCAGCCCTCGAAATGTTGCTGGACCTGCTGAACAAGGCGGGAGACAACACTCATCTCACCGAAGTCTACGAACTCCTTGCCCACGGCTACGTGCAGGCGGGAGAACTGGAGAAAGCTCGCGATTACTACCTGAAGCTGACGCAACTTGAGCCGGAAAACCAGTTGCACGCCCGCAATTATCAGCAGGTGGTAGGCAGGCTGGGCACGCCATCCAGTTCGCACCTCATTACTCCTGAAGAAGGCGCTGTCATGGTGGACGAACTGGAAGCCACTGCGCCTTTCATCGATCAGCGCTACTCCGATGATGTCGCCCTTTTCGTTCGCGCCGCTCTGACTGATGCCGAACTTTTCATTTCCTACAACATGCCGGCAAAAGCTCTGGGCCCGTTGCTTTCCGCATTGCCCCAGGCGCCCCGCGATCTGCGCGTAAACCAGCGCTTGGCCGCTTTGCACACGCGGGCCAGCCGATTTACCGAGGCCGCGGTTTGCTGCCGCACGCTGGAGAGTATTTATCACGACGCTGGACATCCAGACGAAGCTACCCGTTACGGCGAACTCGCAGCCAAGTATGAAGAACGCGCGTCTGCGGTTCCAGAGCTTACACCGCCAGCCGCAATGCATGTGGAACCGACGCCGGCAATTCCTAAGGCTGTGGTTGCGCACCCTGCCCCAGAACCGACAGTGGCGGAGGTTGCACCAAGAGCAGCGATGCCCGCTGCCGCCGCCGAAGTCTTTTTCCACGCTCCTGCAGTGCCCGCTGCCGCCTCAGAACCACAACATGCGGAGTTTGAAATTCAGTCCTCTGCTCCTGAATCCGTCGGTCCAGAATCCATTGCCCCAGAGAACGAAATCGATCTTTCGGCAGAGTGGGAGGGTTCGCTATCGGACGAATCCGAAGCTGTCCCTGCTCGGCAAGAAGAAGTTGCGGCAGCGGGTCAAGCGGCTAGCTCCGCTAGTTCAGAGGCAATCAACGAAGCCGTCGAAGAGGTTCGCTTCTATTTCTCGAATGGGATGCACGAAGAAGCCCGTGCGGCATTCGCCAAGCTGGAGCACTTGAATCCCGAGCCTTCCCTGTTGTCAGCCCTGCGCGATGAAATTGAAGCTGGTTCGGCCCAATCTGCAATTCCAGAAGCCGAGACGATTGA
Source organism: uncultured Acidobacteriota bacterium (assembly GCA_963762385.1). Taxonomy (GTDB): domain Bacteria; phylum Acidobacteriota; class Terriglobia; order Terriglobales; family Acidobacteriaceae; genus JABDBE01. The sequence goes on from CAVXKN010000007.1 coordinate 62,358, forward strand.
AGAAATTTCCGTTGCCGACATCCCGGCTGTGCCCGAAGCAGACACGGCTCCGGCTCCCGAGCCAAAGCCCGGCGTGCTCGATGCCCTGGTCAGCGACCTCGAATCCTCGCTCGGCGATGGATTCTTACCGCAAACCACTGCTCATGAGGTAGCTCCCGAACCAGAGCCAACACCGCAACCGCAAGCCGCAGAGGTCGCGGCGACGCCCACCGATCATCAGCCGGTGGGAAAGCTGGACAGCTTTGTTTCCGACCTCGAAGCTTCTCTCGGAGACGGTTTCCTAGCGGAAGCCCCTGTCGCCAAAGCCGAGCCCCAAAGCACGCTGCACGCTGTTCCGGAGCCTAAGGCGAAACCGGAGCCGGTTGCGGCGAAAGCCGCGACAGTCATCCCGGCCAGCGCACCGCCTGCGCAGGTTCCAGCCGCAATGGCCGCCGCCGCCACCCAAGCAGGCCCAACCCACGAACCCGTGGCCGTTCCACCTACCTTTACGTACCAGCCTTCAGCCGTGCGTCCTTTAAGCGCGCCCCCGGCGGCTCCATCGCATCCCAAGTTCGATGCCGGCGCTGGCGTCGATCTCGCCGACATGTTCGGCGAATTGAAACACGAACTCGAAGAGGACTCCGCCGCGACCGATGAGGATCCCGAAACTCATTACAATCTTGGCGTGGCGTTCCGCGAGATGGGACTCCTCGACGAAGCCATCGGCGAGTTGCAGAAGGTCTGCCAAGCGGTGGATCGCGGCCATCCCTTCCCGCACATCATGCAGACTTATACGTGGTTGTCCCAGTGCTTTCTGGACAAAGGTATTCCGGAAGCTGCTATCCGCTGGTATGAACGGGCGCTCAAGTTGTCCACCATCGATGCCGAGACGCGGACCGCCCTGCACTACGAGTTGGCGTCTGCTTACGAGGCTGCCGGGGACAGAGTGGCTGCCCTCCACCATTTCATGGAAGTGTATGGCAGTAACATCGATTACCGGGATGTCGCCGAGCGCATTAAGACCCTGAAGTCGTAGAATGTCCGAATGGGTTTCTATCCTCTTACGCTGGGAATGTGCGTTCGCAGAACCCGGCCCGCAACGCTGGCGCTCTTCGGGTGCTCACGGTGACGGCGGATCCGAATACACCCCAAACCATTCCTCCAGCTTCCTTGGGGTCGAAGTTGCCTTCCTCGGAGCGTGAGGCTTCGGCGACAGCTGTGGAAACACCTCCAAGGCACGCGGAGGAAGGTCGCTATGCGGGCCTGGAGCTTTGGCTGCATCGCATTACCGTTCTGACGTTCGGGTTGGTGTGCGCTGTTGTAGGCGTGCTTCTGGTGATTCTTCCCTGGAGACCGGAGTGGACCGACAACCATCTTCTAATGGCGTACCCAGAGCTGCGGGCCTTCGTGGCCAACGGATTCGTTCGCGGAGTCTGCAGCGGCCTAGGAATCCTCGATATCTGGATTGGATTCTCGGAAGCAATTCACTACCACGAGGGTAAGCGTCCCTGAAGGCAAGCAAGTCCAAGCCGGCAGCAGCTGGCAACTAAGTTTTTCGGAAAGACGAATTATGAATGAAAGTGACAACAAACGTATGCCCCTGGCGTACGAAAATGAAACCTTTGTCAACAGCCCTGATGGGCGCATCCTGCGCATATTGTCCGAATACATGGAACCCATTGCCCGCTTTCGCCGCGAGCAGATTCAGGACACGGTCGTGTTCTTCGGCTCCGCCCGTTTTCACAGCCGCACCGCCGCCGAGGACAAACTCGCTCAATTGGAAGCAAGCGCCGTGCAGCTTTCCGGCGGCCAGCTCGAGACAATTCGCAAACGGGCGGTTGCAGCGGTGGACATGGCGCGTTATTACGAAGACGCACGCCAACTGGCTTTTCTATTGAGCAAGTGGTCGGTCCAAATTCCCGCCCGTCGGCGCCGCTTCGTGGTCACCACCGGCGGCGGCCCCGGCATCATGGAAGCAGCCAATCTCGGAGCGCAGCAGGCGGGTGCCAAGACCATTGGCTTGAATATCGCCTTGCCCTTTGAGCAGATGCCGAATCCTTACATCACTCCATCGCTCAATTTCGAGTTTCATTATTTTTTCATGCGCAAGTTCTGGTTCGCCTATCTGTCCAAGGCGCTGGTGATTTTTCCCGGTGGCTTCGGCACCATGGACGAGCTCTTCGAAATTCTTACTTTGGCCCAGACCCAGAAGCTGGCCAAGAAGATTCTCGTCGTCATTTACGGCAGCGAGTACTGGAACCGCCTGCTCAACTTCCAAACCATGGTCGACGCGGGAACCATTTCGCCCGAGGATCTCGAACTGTTCAAGATTGTCGACTCGCCAGAAGAAGGCTTTGAATTTCTGCGCGACGGCCTGACCAAGCACCACCTCGTACAGGAAACCAAGCACAAAGGCGAATCTGGTGAGCGTGTTCCCGAAATCGCGAAAACAAACCCATAAAAAGTTTGCTTCTCCTCTACATCACCGATCGCACACGATTTCCCGGCGACGAGGACACTCGCCAGCGCGCTCTGCTTGCGAAGATCGCGGAGGCCGCTCGTTGCGGCGTAGACTTCATTCAGTTGCGCGAGAAAGATCTTCCCACTCGCGAACTCGAAACCATTGCCCGCGCTGTCCGACTGAGAACCGAGAACCACGAACCGACAACTCGTTTACTGATCAACTCACGCAGCGACGTCGCTATCGCTTGCGATGCTGACGGAGTTCATTTGCGCGCCGACGATCTGCCGCCATCGGAAGTAAGAAAGATCTGGGCGAACGCCGGACATTCTTCTCGTCCGCTAATCAGCGTTTCTTGTCACACCGCGAACCAGGTTGCTAGCGCCGCATCCGCAGGGGCGGATTTCGCCTTGTTCGCCCCAGTTTTCGAAAAAAAGGATGCCCCACATGCCAGCCCAGCCGGCCTCGACGGATTGCGTGAAGCTTGCCGTCAGAAAATCCCCGTCCTTGCCCTCGGTGGCGTCACGCTCACCAACGCCCACGCCTGCCTTGATGCGGGTGCGGCCGGCATTGCCGCCATCCGCCTATTTCAGGAGAACGACATCGCTGAGGTAGTGCAGCGCTTGAAATCCTAGCCGGTCCATTTCTTGCCCGTCTTCAAAATGTCCATCGCCTTCGCTAGCCGCCGCACGCGAGTTTCTTCCCGCTTGGCTCCGTTGATCGAAATCACGATTTCTTTCTGACTGGTAAACGACAGCTTTTCCCAATTGGCTTGCGCCGTCTTGCTCTTGCCCAGCTCTTTCTTCAGAATTGGTGGCACTTCGACGGTCCGCTCGGATTCGTCGCGCTGCATAACCACGCTGACAGTGTCGCCGGCCTTGACTCCCGCGCCGTCACGCATGGTCTTGTTGATGGCCATCCCATGGCAACCACCCATGGGCATCATCGACGAGCGAAACGGGAACCCATTGATGGTCCCGCGAACCGGCACTCGCGCCCGCGTGCCAAACACCTTTACCACGTCGAAGGGCGCGTTCAGCCACGCGACAGACGTGCCTTTGCCTTCCAAACTTCACCGTGAATTCAAGCTTCTTCATCCGACCATCCGTCGCCGCCAAAACCGCAGGGTTGAATCTAAGCCGCGCCCTTAGCGGCGCTCTTCAAGTAAGCCAGCACTTCTTCCGCATGGCCTTCGGGTTTCACCTTGGGGAAGATGTGTTTGACCTTGCCGTCCGGTCCTATGATGAACGTGGTCCGAACCACGCCCATGACTTTCTTGCCATACATATTCTTTTCCTGGATGACGCCGTAGGCATTGCCAACTTTCTTGTCGGCGTCGCCCAGAAGGGTGAACGGGAGCCCAAACTTATCTTCAAACTTCTTCAAGGCCTTCGGTTCATCGGGAGAAACGCCGAGAACCACTGCGCCGAGCTTCTCCGTCCTTTTGAAGGAATCGCGGAACTCGCAGGCTTCAATGGTGCATCCGGGAGTGTCGGCCCGGGGATAGAAATAAAGCACGACGTACTTTCCGCGAAAATCCTTCAGCGAGACCTCGTCGCCATTCTGGTCAGGCAAAGTAAACTCGGGGGCTTTATCATTGATATTGATCTCCATGCGTATCTCTCCTTTGCGGTCGACTTCTCGATCAACGTTATACCGCACCACGCGGTGGCGCGTCATCTCCGGCCTTTTCGCACTTGCCCTTCTTCTGCAAATCGCGTTGCCGCCAATCCTGCCCGCGCAGGTCGGCCGTGCTGCGAAGACCAACAAGGGGCCGCGAGCGCTGGGTCTGCTCGAACTCGCACCCAACGGCAAAGCCCGCCTGATTCCCATCGCTATTCTAATCGACGGCAAGTATTACGATGCCAGCGCCTATAAGGCTGCTCCCGTGCCCATGGCGCTGTGGCCCGACACGGTTTATGAAGCCATACATACCGGAGTTTCCCTGGGACTGTTTACCGTGACCGGTGCACTGCAAGAGAAAGATGAGGGCGGGCAAAACGAATGGTGGGCCGAAGGCAGATGGCAGACGGCGGATTCCATGAGGGCCATGGCGGCAAAGAAGAAGCCGGCACCGTCAACCCCTCGCGGGATGAACGACGACGAGGGTCCCCCCGTGTTGCGGCGCGCAGGGGCCGAAAAGCCCAAGCCGCCGGAGGCGCCGCCGGCTTCGTCAACGCCCCAACCAACACAGCCGGCCGCGGCCGGGTCGACTCCGGCCGCGACTCCATCGGCGGCGCCAGCACCTACGGCTACGGCATCGTCCTCGGCGACGCCCCCGGCGCAAGCCGAGCAGCCTCCAGAGGACAAAGATCGTCCGACCCTGAAACGAGGCCAGGCCGGTGCTATATCCGCAGAAGAAGCTCAGAAGAAAGTGTCGACTTCCGCGTCCGCCAAAGCAGTGACTCCGGCTGTCCCTTCAACGACCACCCCCGCCGCGTCGTCGTCATCCGGGGCCAACCAGATCCAGCTGATCCCCGCGATTTCAGATCCGCACCCCTCCGACTCGCTGCCTTACAACTACAAAATGAGTCCGCAAGAAGAGCAACAGTTCCGCAAGAAGATGCTGGCCATGGCAGCCGACGAAATCCGGGCCCGCGCCACACAGCTAGCGCCGGGCAGCGCAGCAAAACCCGTTCATACTTCTCCCCAGCGAGGCAGAGCCACAACCGTCAAGCCGGTGCAACCCATTTTCGAAGACGTGCAGCTCCACGTTTTTGATCTGGCCGATATCAATGAGCCTGAGCTGGTGCTGTCAGCAACCGCCCATATGCCGCAAAGCTCGCGCTTGAAAGACAGTGCCAATCCCGACCGGCAATACATGATCACCTTAGTCGTTCGCGAAGACGTGAACGGCGAGCTTCACAAGGCCCTGGCCAACGTCACCGACACCCAGCATCTGGACGTCATTCCCCGCCTCGACCTGATCGACGCCGTCGACGTCGACGGAGACGGGCGAGCCGAACTTCTCTTCCGCGAAGTTTCCGATACCAGCAGCGCCTTCGTCGTCTATCGCGTCATCGGAGACCAGCTCTACCCCCTGTTTCAAGGCTCGCTCGGAGAATAGTTCAGCTTGAATTGTCATCCTGAACAAGCGTTCTTGCGCAGTGAAGGATCCAGGCGAGCCGCGCGATGTGTCGCGTTCTTTGCGACACAATAATCGCGCGTTTGGCTCGCTTCCTTATCAAACCCCCACCACTTGATTGTCATCCTGAACAAGCGTTCTTTGCGCAGTGAAGGATCCAGGCGAGCCGCGCGATGTGTCGCGTTCTTTGCGACACAATAATCGCGCGTTTGGCTCGCTTCCCTATCAAACTGCTCCACTACCCTTCTGGACGTTCCTGCTATTCCGGTATAGACTCTCGTGAAGCTACGCTGCTTCGAGCCCTTCCTGTCAGACGATGCCAAAGAGTTCAACCCGTCTAGAGCCACGTTGGCCCGCAATGCTTGCTCTGCTTGCCGTGGGCGGATTGCGCCTTTCCCTGCCCGAATCCCTCTCCGCCGGCCCCGACTGGATGCTCCTCGTTATCGTCGCAGTGCTTCTCATTCCCACAACCTGGGCGCGCCAGCGCGGCAAGGATAAGCTCAATAAGTTTATGGGCTACCTGCTGAGCTCCATCGTGACTGTCGACATGATCTGGTCCCTTGGACTGCTGGTCGCGGCTCTACCCGCGCATCGGCAGTCCCCCAAGGATCTTTTGCGTTCCGCAGCTGCCTTATGGATTACGAACATCCTGGTCTTCGCCTCGTGGTATTGGCGTTTGGACGCAGGCGGCCCGCGCGAGCGTGAGTTACGCGGCGTACATACCGACGGAGCATTCCTTTTTCCCCAGATGACTCTCGATCAGCAAGCCAAGCGCGAAATGGGAGAGCAATGCTGGAGTCCGGGTTTTGTGGATTACCTCTTTCTCGCCTTCAATACCAGCACCGCATTTTCCCCAACCGACTGTCCCGTATTATCGGGATGGGCCAAACTACTCATGATGGTTCAATCCCTAATTTCCCTAACCACGGTGGCCCTGCTGGCAGCTCGCGCAGTAAACATTCTTTAGCAACCCGGGCTGATGAGATAACTGCGCGGCGGCGAAGCTGAGTCGGCCCGCGCCCTTTTTCCTCGATTAATGATGGAAACCGTGCTAATTTTTGCAGCACGTTATTTTGAGACTGGCTGGGGCTTAGCCATAAATGCCAGCCGAGTCTCCGCGATTTTGGTAATCCGTCTCCGATTTTGCCTTGCATCTTCGTCTGCAGTTCCGGGCCGGACCCAGGCAGGTAACTGAATATGAAACGTGTAGTGATCGGAATCTGTCTAATACTGGCGATGGTCGCGACCGCAAATTTGTTTCCGGGGCACGCGCAAGAAGGGGACACGGCGCAGCGACAGCCGTCGAGCAACAGCGTGTTTGTGAATCCGTTGCAAGTGGCGCTGCTGAAGTGGTACAGGGCGAACACTACGACACGATTCGCAGTTGGACAGCAGCCCGTCGGTGTGGCCTTTGACGGGGCCAACATCTGGACGGCGAACTTCGGCGATCTCCCCGGCACCGTGACCAAATTGCGGGCCAGCGATGGTGAGGCGCTGGGCACTTTTAAGGTGGGCACCGAGCCCGGCGGTGTGACTTACGACGGAGCCAACATCTGGGTCTCGAACACAGCCGACGGCACCGTAAGCAAGCTGAGAGCCAGCGACGGGAAGAACCTGGGCACCTTCAGCGTGGGGCCGGCTCCGTGGTGGATGGCCTTTGACGGAGCCAATATCTGGGTAACAACTGCGCCCACAAGTGGCAACGGCAGCGTGACCAAGCTTCGTGCAAGGGACGGCAAGATTCTGGGTACGTTCACGGTGGGCAGTGGGCCCATCGCAGCGGCCTTCGACGGCGTTAACGTGTGGGTGACGAATGGCGGCGGGACGGTTAGCAAGCTGCGGGCCAGCGATGGCAAAGTCTTGGGCACGTTCGCTGTGGGCTCTCGGCCCACCGGCATCGCCTTTGACGGGTCGAACATGTGGGTAGCCAACCGCGGCGACGCCACTGTAAGCAAGCTGCGGGCCAGCGACGGCAAGACATTGGGCACGTTTACTGTACCGGTGCTTCCTTATGGGGTAGCTTTTGATGGGGCGAACATCTGGGTAACTACTGGTGAGGGGGAGACGGAACTGCGTCTCAGCGATGGCATTGCTCTGGGCCACGTGAACGGCAGCGGGAGTGTTGGGGTAGCATTTGACGGCGCGAACATCTGGGTCGCGGACTTCAACGACAACGTAGTCGGCAAATTGTAAGAGGCATGGCGCGAGATTCCCGACTTGAAACCGCGACCGCAGCTTCCTCCGCTTTCTTCTTGATTTGCGCAATCACTTCCGATAACATATAGACGCATAGATTATCTCAGAGATAATCATAGAATCTTTGACAACTTGATCAAGGGCGCAGCTCTCCATGCGCTAAGACTAGCCCATCGGCCCAAACGGCTCCTGGGCCGTGTTCCCTCGCGGTTCCAAAGTGAAACCGCCGGCAGCCGCGACCCGCTGTAACCCCAATGTTTCCAAGATTTTGCCTCTAACTACCTTAAGAACCATAGATCTAGGAGGCAAGAAAATTTCCGGTCGTTTGTTTTCAAGATTTTGCGTGAAAACGAGCGATTTTTTTGAAGGAAATTCTGCACCGTAAATTGTGCAAAGACGAAACGAGCCTACCCACGCCGATAAGCGAGTCAAGACTGTGTCCCAACTGAAGCGAGGTCGAAACAATGTCGCGGGACCCTTCGACAGCAGCCGCGACAGCGGCGCAAGAATGCAGCCCACGGCGTGAGCCGTGGGTGGTAAGTACGAATTTGCAGGAGCGGGGCGAAAGACTACTTCTGCGTGGCGACCAGCTGGCCGTTCTCGACTTTGATGTTGCCCACGTCATCCGGCAGCTTCAAGCGGTCGCGCTGTTCAGATAGCTTTTGCTGCAAAGCGCCACTGACCATCGATACCGGAATACTCAGGTCGCCCACTTTGAATTCGGTGGGATCGAAAGTCGCGTAGCCATCCTTGGAACCGAGGTGTCCGGCGAGCGTGACGTAAACATCCTTCCCGCCAATTTGAGTCACAAACTGGCCGCGGGCGACGTCACCATCGAAATTGACTTTGTAGTCTTTGACCTGAGGCTCGCCTTCTCCGATTATGGCATCAGGCGAGGCGGGCACCGAGGTTGGCAAGCCTGCGTCAGTCTGAGAAGCTGAGCCGGACGCAGCCATGGCCGCCGATGCGGGGATGTTCCTGGGAAGCGCCGCTGCGGCCTGCGCCAACGCGGCAGTGATTTCGTCGGAATTGAAGCGAACCTGCGCCGGAGCTTGGCCAGGTTCTTTGGGCTGATCCAACTGCTCCAGTTTCTTCTCGACCGACTCGACGTTTGCCGCCGCCGCTGCGGGTGACTGCGCAGGCGCCACGGGCGCCGGTTTCTTCAGTACGAGAAACAGAGCCGCCACCGATGTGACCAAAGTGGCCACGCTGATAATGCGATCAAGCTTCCATTTCATGGTCTTTATCTCCCCGGCGGCGCCAACACCTATGTTACCGGGAAGACCAATCCGGGATCACGTGACGGAAGGCACTGGTCCGGGAGTGACCTTTGACGAGACGTTTGGCCCTGAAGTTGGCAGCCTCGCGTTTCGGAAGGGCTTTAGTTTGAACTTTCAGTGGACTTGACGATGGCGACCGAGCCGGGAGTCCAGAAGTAATGCTGTTTGCATTGGATGCACTCTGCGTCCAGTTGATCGTCCTTGGTATTGAACTGGAGTTTTACATCACTCTCTTTTTCGTTGGTCACCATCAGATTCAGGTTCTCGCAAAGAGTGCAGCGCACGAAAGCCGACTCACCCGGATTGAGAGTCAAAATGTACATGCGAACGCAGCTTAATTGATGAGAAATTAGACGGCTTAGTTGCCCATTCGTCGGGCCACGGCTCAACCCACAGATGGTGCGGCACCCCATTCACCGAACGACGCGGCGATGTAAATACTCAAACCCAAGGGCAGAATAAACGGACTGAGAACAACAAATCAATTCGGGCCAGATACTGCCCTCGCGGAAGTGGCCATCTCGGAGGGAAGTTATGCTCGTTGCTCTTAATTAGGGCTGATTCGGTTTCAGCTACTGCTTAAAGCCGATCTAACTTCAACGCAATATTACTTAGGTTGATCCATGGTGATGCCCTGGGCTCCAGGCTGTTTTTCGGCTTTGGCTTTCTTGGTGGCCATGGTTTTGTCGACCCATTCATCGGCCGTCTTCAAGTCCGCCGCCCGGGCCGCCAGGTCGTCGCATTCCACGTCAGCCTTCTCGCGGTACATCAGATTCATGTAGGCCATGGCATCGTCGTAATCCGGCCGCAACTGCAGCGCCTTGTTCAGAGCGTCGATTCCATCTTGGATGTTCGCCCAATTCTTTTGCTTGAGCTCGGCGCAGGATTTCTTCTGATTCTTGTCCTTGGGATTCAACTGCTCATCCGGCTTCATGCCCAGCTTGGCGCGTTCTTCCATGCGCGGCTGATAAGTCTGGGTCCAGTCGATCACGCCCACTGAATAGTAGGGCTCGGGATCATTGGGATCGATTTCGAGAGCTTTGCGATAGTAGCTCTTGGCTTCTTCAAACTTTTTCATCTGCAGGTAGATGTAGGCAATTCCCTTGACGCTATTGATGCTCTTGGGGTCGCGCTCCAGCACCGCCTTGTATTGATCAATCGCCTGCTGGCCCAAACGGTTGTTGTCTTCGGCATCGACTCCCGGAATGTATTGCTGCGCATAAGCGGTCGCCAGATAAAGACGGGCATTCAGCAGACTGGGATCGAGTGTGACCGCCTGCTGAAAGTGATCGATAGCTTCTTCATAACGGGCATTTTTGTACGACGCGACGCCTTTGTTCAGTTGGTCACGCGCTCTCAGCTTGTCGCAACCCGCCGCGGACAATAAGAGTAATCCGACGGCCATGAATGCCAGCACCTGCACACTTTTTTTCATTGCTTTATAAGTCTCCCTCGCCAGGATTCGCTGGGATCTGATCGAAAATATGACGCACAAACCAGCGCGCAACCGCATCCGGCGCGACCGGGCTCAGATCACATCGGTAAACGCACCTGAAATTCTGTAAATGAAAACTCTGCCCGCGTCTAACCGCCGGCTTCAATCTTGGCGGTAATCAGACCAACCTTGTCTACGCCTGCGGCGTGCGCAATGTCAATGACATTAGCAACATCGGCAAACGGAACATTGTCGTCGCCCTTGACGAACATCACCTTCTCGGCGCGGGTCTTGAAAATATCCGTCAGGCGTCCCTGCAGACCGTCCCAGGTTGTGTCTTCATTGTTAATCTTAACGCCCGGCTCCTGGCCCGCTCCGCGATCGATCAACTGCACCACGATGGTACGATCCGGTGTGTTGTTCTTAGGCGCGTTTGGCGGCGGTGGCTGGGGCACCAGAGCGTCCAGCCCCTTCGGGGTCAAAGGTGTAATCACCATGAAGATGATCAGTAAAACCAGCAGCACGTCGATGAGCGGCGTAACGTTGATTACGGCGCTCTGACCGCCGCCGCTTCCTCCAGCTGTCATTCCCATATCAATCTCCTCTATTGCCCGCCGGTCACTGGCGGTGGCGGAGCTCCCGTCTGTTTCTTCTGATCGGTCAGCAGACCCAACTGATCGACGCCCGCAGCGCGGACGTTGTCCACGACCGCCACGACCGAGCCAAACTTAGCCCGGGCGTCGGCCCGGATGAAAATCCGCTTATCGACGCGATTGGCCAGACGATCTTTGACTTTCTGGGTCAGCTGGTCGGGCGGGGTTTTGTCGTTGCCGAAGAACACCTGGCCATCGCGCATGACGGCTACGATCAGGGCGTCTTCCTTGTCGGCATCCGGCATCTGAGTCGGGTTATTGACCTTGGCCAAATCCACGCTCACGCCTTTCTGCAACATGGGCGTGATCACCATGAAGATGATCAGCAGCACCAGCATCACGTCGACCATGGGGGTCACGTTGATGTCGGAGTTGACCTTGGCTCCTTCATTCCGTTTGTTCAGTGACATAGTCTGCTCTCCTGCGCGCTCGTGTCCGTATCGCCCTCACATTTGACTGGTTCCCCGCCCCAAGGAGGTCAAGACTCGGCGCCGAAGCACTGCTCCGGCGCCGGTCAGCAACTCATGGTCGAAAACCAATCCTGCTCGGAGCTAGGACCGGCGAACTCCCCGCTTCTTGAGGAAGTAATCGATCAACTCGCTCGAGGAGTTATCCATCTCCACGTCGAACGCTTCCACGCGGCCCGTCAGATAGTTGAACATCATGACGGCCGGGATGGCGACGAACAGTCCGACGGCGGTGGTCACAAGAGCTTCCGCGATACCGCCTGCGACTGCGCCCAGACCAGTAGCCTTCTGTTCAGAAATGCCTTTGAAGGCGTTCAGAATGCCCATCACCGTGCCGAACAAGCCGACGAAGGGAGCGGTCGAGCCAATCGTCGCCAAGCCGCCCAAGCCGCGCTTGAGTTCGGCATGGACGATGGCCTCGGTGCGCTCCAAGGCGCGCTTGGAGGCTTCGATGGTTTCGCCGGGAATTTCACCACTCTCCTGGTGAGCCCGGAACTCCATCAAACCGGCGGTTACGACCTTCGCCAGATGGCTCTTCTTGTTGCGCTCGGCAACTTTGATGGCCTCGTCAATCTTCCCGTCACGCAGAGCGCCAGCTACCGCGGGAGCGAATGCCCGCGATTGCTTGCGTGCCGCGCTGAAGGCCATGGCTCGGTCAATCATTACACCGATGGACCAACCGGACATGACGAATAAGATAATGACCACGGTCCTCGCGATGAATCCCATCTGTTTCCATAGCGAGATCGGATCCCAAGCTATCTGTTGGTCCTGGAACAGCCAGACCGCCATGGTGGACACGTGACTTAGAGTATGGGTTGCTACATTGGCTGCGAACATGAGTTGCTTTTTCCTCCTCAGAAATCTGGTAATCGCTTGCTGCTTGCCGATCTGTGGTGCGAAAAACTATCGGATCCGTAGGCCGAGGCTACAGGCTTGAACTCCCCGGACTGCCCCGCTCCCGAGTCAGCGTCAAGAAAGGATTGAGGGAGCCAATCGTCTCAAACTTCTCTGCTACATCTACATCTACTCCACGAAAGTTCCGCAGTCCGGTTTAGCCCCCGGACAGAGTGAAATTCACCGTAATCTGAGTTTCTACTTCGACCGGTTCGCCATTGAGAATGTACGGTTTGTATTTCCACTGCCTCACGGCTTCGATGGCTGCCGGAGCCAGCATGGGATGGCCGCTGATCAAGTGCAGGTTCTCGATCGAACCGTCCTTGCTGATTTCGGCTTGCAGCAGCACACTTCCTTGGATGCGTGCTTGCCGGGCGAGAGGTGGATAGTTGGGCTGTATTTTGCGGATCAACAGTCCCTGAGTCACGCCCTGAGAGACGCGTACGCGCTGCGGCATCGCCACTTTGGGCACGGCAACCGGGGTCGAACTGATGATGCCGCCGATGACGCCGCCCATCTGTCCACCGGGAATACCGCCGGGCACGCCGCCAACCACACCAGCCGACATCACGGGCGGTGGGGCTTCGTCTTCCTTAATCATTTGAACTTTCTCTGGAATCTTCGTGGGTGTGCGCAGTTGGTTGTTAATGATATTGGTCTGCACTTGCTTCACAATTTTGACTGGTGCCGCGGCGGGTGGTGGCGGTGGTGGCGGTGGTGGCGGCGCTACCAGAAAGGTCATCAACTGCGTCTTGGGCAGAGCTTCGGTGAACAGCAAGGGGATTAACACCAGGATTCCGACCAGAACGGCTTCCAGAACAAACGAGAAGACCGTCCACGCCCCTCGCTTGGTCTTTAGCCTTCCGCCGGACTCGATCAGGCTGTCTTCAAACATAAGGTTTCTCCTACATCAGACCCTAACTACCTCTTAGACACCGACTGCCCCCACTTTGCTCCCGCAGCATTCGAGCATGGCGACGACCAAACTGAAAACCGGACGATACTACCTCAAATCCCGACCAATCACAAACTTATACCTGGCACACCGCGCCACGGGTGAAATCAAGCCTTTGCCTTCATCTTTTCCCGGCGGTTAGCTTCCTTAGCGACGGGAACCATAGGTGCTGGCTTCCCGCGGCCCGACTTCCAATCCTGATAGGCCACCAGAATCGGCGCCGCAATCGCGATCGACGAATAAGTTCCGATCAAGATGCCGATTACCAGGGCAAAAGAGAACCCATGCAGAACTTCGCCGCCGAACAAATATAGAGCCAAGACTGTCAGGAATGTTAAACCCGCTGTCAAGATGGTCCGGCTCAGGGTTTGGTTGATGCTGCGGTTGACGATGTCGGAAAGCTTCTCCCGCCGCATGAGCTTCAGGTTTTCCCGAATGCGGTCGAAAACCACGATGGTGTCGTTGTTGGAATAACCGATCAGGGTCAGAATGGCGGCGATTACGGTTAGCGAAATTTCCTTGTTCAGAAGAGAGAACGCACCGACGGTGATCAACGTGTCATGGAACACGGTGACGACCGCAGCGACGCCGTAAATCCATTCAAACCGGAAAGCCAGATAAACCAACATGCCAGCCAGCGAGTAAACCGTCGCAAGCAATGCCTGCTTGCGCAGTTGCGCTCCGACCTGTGGCCCGACGATGCTCACGTTGCGCACGCCGAAATCGGAAAGATAAAAGCCATCGGAGAGAGACGCGACAACCGCAGGGTCGGCTGCTCCTTTCAACTCGTCCAGCGAATGAAGCACGCCGCCTTTGACCTTATCGCGATAATTAACGATGGCCTGCGCTTGAGCCGTGTAGCGCTGCTCAGCATCCGTCCCCGCCCGCAGCGGATCTTTTTCGGCGAGGTAATTCTTTATAGTCAAGAAACTCGAATTGTTCAGGTCCTGTTTGCTGGCAGGAGCATTGGATTCCAGCGCCTTGATGATCGCAACCTTGCCCTGGTCGAGAGCTTGTTCGCTGGTTTCCTGCAAGGACAGATCGATCAACACCTCATTGGATTCGGGCTGACCAAAACGCTGAATGCGGGCGTGGTGCAATCCGGCACGATCCATCGCCGCACGTATAGCGTTGTCGTTGGGGGTGTGGGCAAATTTGATCTCGATCAGTGTGCCCCCACGGAAGTCAATGCCCAACGGGATGCCATGCCAGAAAAGCATGGAAAATATACCGGCCACGCTGAAGATCAGCGAGAAGGCGATGAAATACCACTTCTTACCGAGAAAATCTATATTTGGATTGCGAAAAAATTCCACGCCGCTTAGAACTCCTTTTCTATAACGATACGCACATAGCCTCGGACGCCTGGTGCGCGGTCGTCTATCCGGAACTACCTATCGACTCCCACTAGCCGACGCTCAGGGCCTCGCCGCGCTGCTTGCGGCTCAGTAACCAGTCAAAGATCACGCGGGATACGAACACAGCCGTAAACAGATTCGCGAACAGACCGAAACTCAGCGTGACCGCGAAACCGCGCACTGGACCGGTCCCAAAGATAAACAGAATGACTGCCGAAACAATGGTGGTGACGTGTGTATCCACGATGGTGATCCAGGCATGGCCGAAGCCCTGCTCTACCGCCGACGGCGGCGTCTTGCCATTGCGCAACTCCTCGCGGATACGCTCAAAGATAAGCACATTCGAGTCTACGCCCATTCCGACGGTCAAGATGACTCCCGCAATTCCCGGCAGAGTAAGGGTCGCGCCGCTGAAACCAAGGAAGCCGAGGAGGATGATCAGGTTCAGGATCAGGGCGATGTCCGCGTTAATTCCCGCCGCGTGGTAGTAAACCAGCATGAAGATCAGCACCGCTAACATGCCAATCACCGCTGCCGTTACTCCGGCGCGGATGGAATCGCTGCCCAGCGACGGGCCCACCGTGCGCTCTTCCAGATACTTGATGCCAGCAGGCAGTGCGCCCGAGCGCAGAATCATAGCCAAGTCTTTGGCTTGCTGCTCGGTGAAGCGCCCATTGATTACACCTTGATCGTGAATCTGATCTTTGATGACGGCAACTTCCTGAACTTTGTTGTCCAGCACGACGGCGAGATTATCGCCGATATGAGCGCCGGTGAAACTGGAGAAGCGACGTCCGCCTTCGCCGGTCAGAGTGAAACTCACCGAGGGCTGTCCGTTTTCGTCGCGGGACTGGTCGGCGGCGCGCAGGTCGCGACCGGTCACTGCTGATGCGCGCGAAATCAGATACCAGGCCTGGCCGCCCTCGCTATCGCTCGGGCCCACGCTACGGCCCGGCATCAAGACCTGATCGGGCGGCAAGACTCCGCCCTTGTCCTGCAGAGCTTGTTGCTCGCTCGGATAAGGCCCGCCGAAAGATTGCCGAATCTCCAGCATGGCGGTGGACTGCATGATGTCCTTGACCCGCGCGGGATCGTCGACACCCGGCAGTTGCACCAGAATTTGATACTGCCCGAGTCCGTGCTCCTGGATGATGGGTTCGCTTACGCCCAACTGATCAATGCGGTTTCGGATGGTCTCAATCGCCTGCGTAACGGCGCGATTTTTCAGATCGGCCAGAGCCTGCGGCTTCATGGAGACCGTCCATGTGTTATCAGCGCCTGAAGTCAGATCGTATTCGGGGAGCCGATCCTGAACGATGGAGAGCAGGTCAGATCTGGATTCTGGCGGCAAACCCTTCAGCACGACCTTGTCGGGATTGTTGACTGGGTCGGGCTTGCTGATCTCGGTGTAGTTGATTTTTCGCGCCCGCAAGTCGGCCTTGAGCCGTTCGACGGCGTTGTCGGAGTCGACATTGACCGCGTCATTCACCTGCACTTGAAGAATAAGGTGCGTGCCGCCTTTCAGGTCGAGACCCAGGTGAATGCGGTTCTGCAAGGCCGCGAGCAACCCGCTGCCCGACCATTTTTCCGGTATGCCGAAGATGCCGAACAGGAAAAACAGCAGCGTGGCCACGATGACGATAACTTTCCAACCCAGATTCTTATTCATGAAAAATCCAAATGTAGGCGCGGGCGCCCTCGCCCGTGCTTTGCGCAAAGTAAAGACCAAAAATCTCAGAGTTCATTTCGCCGCCTCGTCGGCAGTGGCTACCGAGGCCACCGAGCCGCGGCTGACTTCGATCCGCAAGTTGTCGGGGGGAACTCGCAGGTGGATGTACTCATCCTTAAGCGCAACGATGGTGCCGTGCAGGCCCCCGGTGGTCACAACCTTGTCTCCCGTTTTCAACTCGTTCAACATGGCCTGCCACTTCTTTTGTTTCCGCTGCTGCGGCAGGATGAGCAGGAAATAGAAAATGGCGAAGATAAAGATGAGCGGGGCAAACCCCAGCCATCCGGCCGAACCGCCGCCAAGCTGCATTGCCAATAAGTGCAGAACACTCATAAAAAGACCGAGAATCCATTTCCACTAGATAATTCGCCGCCGCACCCGCTGGCGCAATCGGCGCTTGCAATTTTACCGCTGGAGTTCTCGCGCGATGAGGCCGGAGATTCCTTCAGCTTCGGACACTAACTGGGGATGCCGAGCTATGGTTTCGGTCGAGACTGGACACACGGAGAACCAGTCTCTTTCCCAAGTGAAATAGAATGACGCACCGCCCGCATAGTGTCAAGGTAGAAGCTAAGATTGTGGATGGTATTTAAGACCTGGGCTAGAACTTCATTCGAAGCATAAAGATGCCGCAGGTACGCTCGCGAGTAGCGTTGGCACACTCGACAGGCGCAATTTGGGTCGAGTGAGGCCTCGTCACCCGCATATCGAGCCTGTTTGATAGAGATTTTTCCCTCTGAGGTAAACAGCAGTCCATGCCGCGCGGCTCGCGTGGGCAGGACGCAATCCATCATGTCGATCCCCAGATTGGCGTAGTCGACGATTTCTTCCGGCGTCCCCACCCCCATGAGGTAGCGGGGTTTGTCGGCAGGGAGATGTTCTAGGGTCGATTCGACGACTTCCCGGGTTAAGGCTCGCGGCTCACCCACGCTGAGGCCGCCGATCGCATAGCCGGGAAATCCGATTTCGAGAGTCCGCTCGGCGGATTCTTTGCGCAGGGCCAGGTCCATGCCGCCTTGCACGATTCCGAAGAGGGATTGGGCGGCTGTCCCCACGTGATTTCTCCATGGCACTTCCTCTTTATGCTCTTCGAAATGCTTCTTGCTGCGCTCGGCCCAGCGCAGAGTCAGTTCCATCGATGCCCGCATTCGCTCCCAATCCGCCGGGAACTCAGTGCATTCGTCAAACGCCATGACGATATCCGCACCCAGTCCGATCTGCGCGTCCATCGCGCTTTCCGGACTAAAGAAATGCGAAGACCCATCCAGATGCGAGCGGAAAGTCACACCTTCTTCTGTGACCTTGCGCAGATCGTTCAGACTGAACACTTGGAAACCACCCGAGTCGGTGAGAATTGCCCGCGGCCACGCCATGAAGCGATGCAGTCCACCCAACTTGCGAACTTGCTCGACTCCCGGCCTCAAATAGAGGTGATAAGTATTTCCCAGAAGAATCTGGACCCCGAGTTCTTCGAGAATGTCCTGCGAGACACCCTTAACCGAGGCCAACGTTCCCACCGGCATAAAGACTGGAGTTTCGACTTCGCCGTGCGGCGTGATCAGGCGGCCGGTACGGGCGGAGCCGGAGCGAGCGTCGATCTGGAAATCGATGGACACTAGGGGGATTGTAGCAATGCATGAGAAGTCATTCGCAATTCGCGGCTAACGCGGAAAATTAGGAGGAACGTTCTTCAAACACTTTTACATCGATTTGACAGCTCTTTGACAAATGTTGAACTGTCGTGTGCGACAGTCTTGCCCGGGAGCAACACATGAAAAACATTAATAACAAGAAAATCTCAACCGCTCTTTTAGTGGCTTTCCTCTTCGCGCTGGGCTGCTTTACTGTGGTGTCAGGGAACGCGGCCCCGCAGCACACAACCGCAGCTTCAGCTGTGCCGATGGGTGAATTTCAGCCAAACCCTGCCGCTGGCACTGGCAGCGTCATCGTCACTCCAAAGTTTGGTGGCGCCATCCTGGGCTACGACATCGATCGGAACGGTACCGAAGGCCTCCTGAGCGAGTACGTCGCTCTCTCCGGCGGCCAAACCCTTGTCGCTACTGAAATCTTCAGCCAAAAGACTGGCGCCATCCTTAAGGTCGTCGCAAAAGAGAACAAGACGAAGGACGACTACGACACCGTGGGAATTTTCGGCAGCCTCGGACTCGACCTCTTCCAACACGCCGGCCAGAACCATTACCTCACGATCAACCCCCTCGACGGGGGCAAGTTCACTGGCAAATGGACGCCTCCGATTAAGCCGAACTACCAGCTCTGGACAACCAGCGTCAGCCAGGGAACTCCAAACGTGGCGGCTTACCAATCATCGTTCGACACCGGCCTGACCTACGTATTCAGCTCAAATATCGCGGACAATACCTTTGGACGACAAATCTCGCTCAGGCCCATCATCAACGTGGATGAATTTTTTCACCCCCAGATTGCGCTGGACAGCAAAACCAATCAGGCGGTTCTGGCAGATTCGCACGGGTGCCCGGAACCGGGCTGCGTAGCAAGCATCGCGTTGGTCGATCTCAGCACCGGCAAGATCAACGAGTTCAGCGACAACTTGGGACTCGGCACCGTCAACGGTCTTGCTGTTGACTCAGAAAAGGGCATAGCATGCACCACCACTTTGAGTGACGGGGGCGTGGAATTCTATGATTTGGCCAAGAAGACTGGCTTCGAGGTGCAAATCGCCAACTATGACGGAACGCCGCTTGATTCTGGCCTGGATGTCGAGTTCGATCCCATCCGTCACGTGTTCCTAATCTCGCAATGGAGTTCCAATGGTGGCAACGTGAACGATCCACAACCCCAGGTTTATGTCTACGGCGAAGAAGGAAATTTGAAGGAGACAATCCCTGTGCCACGGCTCCCGATCAATCCCGTGACGATAGCGTTGAACCCCAGCAAGCGAACTGGTTTTCTTCCCGTTATCGTGCAGGGGCAGGGTCTCGAGCTTCAATCCTTCACGTACTAGACCCGGGTCGATTTTTGGCGGAGGAGCCTTGCTAGTCTGAAAAGTATTCAAGCAGCAAGGCTCTCTGCCGTCTTACACTTCCAGTTTCACGATTTCCGATTCCACTCGCCCGTGAGTCAGGAGCAGTCGTCCCACGGTCACCGGCAGCTTGAACCGCCTTGGTCCCGCGCTGCCCGGATTGAAGTAGAGCACGCCGTTCTTCAACTCTTGCTTGGGAACGTGGCTATGCCCGTAGATGACCGCCGCGAATTTCGCTGCTTCCGGCTTCAAGTCGAGTTCCTGAAGATTGTGCAGCACGTAGATGAATATTTCGCCGATCTCAAGAACGTTCGTGGCTGGAATTTTCTGTGCCCAGGCGCCGTGATCAACGTTCCCGCGCACAGCGGTCAATGGCGCGATTGTGGCTAGTTGGTCGAGGATTTGCTCGTCGCCGATATCCCCGGGTGAATAATGTAGTCGGATCCTTGCAGAGCGCGCAGAGCCTCAGGCCGCAGCAGGCCATGGGTATCCGAGATGATGCCAACGATCACCCGTCGATTTTAATGGACGCCCGGCCTCCATTAGCCGTTTGCTAGTTCTTTGGCCCGCTGCGCCGCTTTTACCACCGCTTTGATCAGCGTGACTCGCAGCTTGCCTTCTTCGAGCTCCAGAATGCCATCGATGGTGCACCCCGCCGGAGTCGTGACTGCGTCCTTGAGCTGTGCCGGGTGGTCGCCGGTTTCGAGCACCACGGTCGCTGCACCCAAAACTGTTTGTGCAGCCAGCAGCGTGGCAACATCGCGCGGCAGACCGACTTTCACGCCGGCCTCGGCGAGTGATTCCAAAATGATGTAAATGTACGCAGGCCCACTCGCGGACAATCCGGTAACCGCATCCATTAATTTTTCGTCGACCACCACCGTTCTGCCCACGACGTCGAAGAGAGCGCTAGCGATCTCGAGATGCTGCGGCGTCGCGAACTTTCCCTTACACAACGCGGTCATTCCGCATCCGACCACGCAAGGTGTGTTGGGCATGGCGCGCACCACTGGCACGGCGCGCTTTAGAACGCGTTCGATCCGGCTGGTCGGAACCGAAGCAGCCACTGAGATGATGATCTGGTTCTTGGTCACGCTGGGACGGATCTGTTTGATTACTTGGTCGACAATTTGCGGTTTTACGCAGACCAGAATGATGTCTGCATTGCGGGCTGCCGCGCGATTGTCGGTGCTCACGGCAATCCCTAGCTTCTTGCTAAGCGTGCGAGCTTTCTCTTCGTGCTGGACGGTGGCGACGGTCGTCTTGCTGGAAAACAATTGTTTTTCCAGCAGCGCCTTGAGCAGGATTCCGCCCATCTTTCCAGCGCCTAGAACGGCTACACGCTTCTTCGAAAAGTCAGATGGCATAATGCACCCGGCTCCAAGCCCTTCTGGCGAGCTTCGCTCGCCTGGACAGCCGAGGGTGGCTGTCCCCACGTGACTATAGCGTCGGAGATTTCTCGGCGATCAGCTTTTTGATCTTTTCCACGAACTCTGCGGCTGGCATGTCGTCGGTCTTTTCTTTGCCGCGAATGCGGACATTGACTTTGCCGGCTTCCGACTCTTTGTCGCCGACGACCAGCAGGAACGGGACTTTCTGCATCGCATGTTCGCGGATCTTGGCATTCATCTTTTCGTTGCGGGCATCAACTTCGACGCGTACTCCAATGGCCTTGAGCTGATCGGCGACTTTATTTGCGTATTCAACGTGGCGCTCCGCGATCGGAATCATCACGGTTTGAACCGGAGACAGCCACACCGGGAATGCGCCCGCGTAGTGCTCGATCAGCACGCCGAAAAAGCGCTCGATCGATCCAAACAGCGCGCGATGCACCATGACGGGTTGCTTGCGCGTGCCATCTTCTGCGACATATTCGAGGTTGAAACGCTGCGGCAGATTGAAGTCGACCTGGACGGTCGAAAGCTGCCAAAGCCGTCCGATGGCATCGACCAGCTTGATGTCGATCTTCGGCCCATAAAACGCTCCTTCGCCGGGAATAACTTTGTATTCGATATTTCGCTGCTTGAGCGCGTTTTCGAGCGAGCGGTTGGCCATATTCCACTGATCTTCCGATCCCAGGAAATTCTTGCGGTCATTCGGATCCCAAGTGGAGAGCTCGGTCTGGTACTGGTCGAAGCCGAAGACTTTCAGCACCTCGAGCGCAAAATCCAGGCAGCCTCCAATTTCGCTTTCGATCTGTTCCGGGGTGCAGAAGATGTGGGAGTCATCCTGAGTGAAGCCGCGCACCCGCAACAGGCCATGCATCACGCCCGAACGCTCGTAGCGATAGACCGTCCCCAACTCACCCAGGCGCACTGGCAGATCGCGATACGACTTCAACGAGTCTTTGTAAATCAGAATGTGGCCCGGACAGTTCATGGGCTTCAGACGGTATTCCGCGTCATCGAGCTCCATGGAGTCGAACATGTTCTGCGAATAGTAGCCTTCGTGGCCGGAAACATGAAACAGTTGCCGCCGCACCACGTGCGGCGTGTAGACAAGTGAATATCCGCGTTTGATGTACTCGGCGCGCATCCAGTCTTCCATCTCTTTGCGAATGATTCCGCCCTTGGGGTGCCAGAAAATCAACCCCGGCCCGGCGAGTTCCTGGATGGAAAACAAATCGAGCTGTTGTCCCAGCACGCGATGGTCGCGTTTCTTGGCCTCTTCTTGCTTGTTGAGGAAGTCGTCGAGATCTTTCTTCGAGAAGAACGAAGTCCCGTAAATGCGCTGCAGTTGCGGATTCTTCTCGTCGCCCAGCCAATAAGCGCCAGCGATGCTCAGCAGCTTAAAAGCTTTGATCTTGCCCGTCGAAGGGATGTGCGGCCCGCGGCAGAAGTCGGTGAACTTTCCGGTGCGGTAGATCGAAATCTTTTCATCGGGCTTGGTGAATTGCTCGATGAAATGACACTTCATGAAGTCGCCTTCTTTTTTGAATTCCTGCAAGGCCCTGATCGCGGGGCAGAAATTCGCGCGCATAAGGGAATATTCTGCTGCACCAGCTCCTGCATCTTCTTTTCGATCTTTTCCAAATCTTCCGGAGTGAACGGAGTCGGACGATAGAAGTCGTAGAAGAATCCGGTTTCGGTGGCCGGGCCGTGACCGAGCTTGGTTTCGGGGAAAAGCTCCAGAACCGCCGCCGCGAGCAGATGTGCGGAGGAATGACGATAAACTTCAAGCGACTCGGGATCGCGATCGGTCAGGATGCGAAGGTCGGTATCTTTCTCCAAAGGCCGCGCGAGGTCGATAAGATCGCCGTTGGTCTTGGCGACAAGGGCCGCGTCGGCCAGCCGCTGGCCGAGGGACTTGGCCACATCGAGGGGGGTGCTGCCCTTGGGTAGATCTTTCACGCTCCCATCGGGGAGCTTGACGTGAATGCTGTCTGCCATAGCCTTTAAGTATAAAACACGTTGGGGCGGACGCCCTCGTCCGCCCGGCCCTACGCGACAACTTGACCGTTCCTGCGATTCAAATCTAAGCTGGCACCTCACCTATTGCCGATTTTTTCGTCTAATGACTTTGGTCCTGCGCATTTGTGCGTAAGTCAGTTGGAAGGATAACGATAACGATGAATCTTAAGAAAATCGCATGGAAACCGTTCTCAGTTGTGCTTCTTGTTTGCTTGGGGGCGCTGGCCGCGCAGACGCCTGCTCCGGGCGCTTCCAGCATGTTGGCCGGAACGCCGGAATCATTCATGGCGTCCTGCCACAGTGATCTGGATTTGACGAAGAAGCAAGTCGCCGACATCAAAGCCACGAAGGCGCCGCGGGATGCCATGGCAACGCTGCAGGCATTCGATACCACAGTCCTGATTGCGAGCGATGCTGCCGCACGTTCGAGCCTTGCCGAGCAGGTACATCCGGCAAAGCCGTTTCGCGATGCCGCCCAGGTCTGCGAACAGGAAGCAAGCCAGTTGCTGACTGACATCTCGCTCGATAAAGACTTGTACAACGTCCTGGCTTCGCTGGATGGTTCCAAGTTGGACGGCGCGGGTAGTTATTTTCTGCGGACGTCGCTGCGCGATTATCACCGTTCCGGCGTTGATCGCGATGATGCCACGCGAGCGAAAATCCGGCAGCTTCAGGATGAACTGGTAAAAATCGGTCAGGAATTCGATGAGAACATTCCTGCGGACGTCCGCACGCTGCAACTCGACCCCTCGCAGCTAGACGGCTTGCCCGAAGACTACAAACTGGCCCACAAGCCGGACGCGTCGGGCAAAGTGACGTTAAAAACCGACAACACCGATTACCTGCCTTTCCGGGAATATGCCACGAATGACGCGGCCCAGAAGGAGTTCTATGAGCTCTACAGTCAGCGCGCTTATCCCAAGAACATCGAGGTTCTTTCGCGTTTGCTGGAGAAGCGTTATGAACTAGCCACGACATTGGGCTATTCCGATTGGGCGGCGTATGTCACCGAAGACAAGATGGTGGCAACCAAGCAGAATGCGGCCGATTTCATCGAGAAAATTACGGCAGCATCGCAGGCTGGCGCCCAGCGCGATTACGACCAGTTGCTGGCTTACCGACGGCGCAAAGACCCTGCGGCGGCAACCGTTGATATTTGGAACTACCACCGCTTTCTGCACCAAGCGACGATTGAGAAGTATGGATACGATTCGCAGGCTGTGCGTCCGTACTTCGAATACTCGCGGGTTCTGCAAGGAATACTAGACCTGACCAGCCACATGTACGGCATCACCTACAAACGCGTAACCGCGGCCCAGGTCTGGCATCCGGATGTTACGGTTTACGACGTGTTTGACGGCGACAAGTTGTTGGGCCGAATTTATTTCGACATGTTCCCGCGCGAAAGTAAATACAAGCACTATGCCACGTTCAGCCTGGCCACCGGCAAAGAAGGATATCGCCTGCCCGAATACGTGCTGGTTTGTAATTTCCCGCGAGCCACCGATGGTCCCGGCCTCATGGAACGTGACGACGTCATTACATTCTTCCACGAATACGGGCATCTGCTGCATGGGATCTTCCGCGGAAACACAAAGTGGGCTACGGGCGATTTGGAAAACGACTTCATCGAGGCTCCCTCGCAGATGTTCGAGGAATGGCCAAAAGACCCTGCCATTCTGCAAACCTTTGCCCGCCATTACAAGACCAACGAGCCCATTCCCGTCGAGCTGGCAAAAAAGGCCGAGGCGGCGGATGAATTTGGCCGCGCCCTGGGCGTCCGCATGCAGATGTACTTTGCAGCGATCAGCCTCAACTATTACAACCGCAACCCGCAGGGACTGGATACAACCAAGCTAATGGCGCAGTTGCAGGAGCGGTATACGCCATTCAAGTATGTTTCAGATACACACATGCAAGCCGCATTCGATCATCTCAACGGCTACTCCGCGGCTTACTACACTTATATGTGGTCTCTGGTGATCGCAAAAGATATGTTCACGGAATTTAAGGCAGATGGCCTGACCAATCCCGCAGTCGCGAGAAAGTATCGCGACACAGTTCTTGAAGAGAGCGGCACCAAGCCGGCGGCGGAGATGGTGAGCGATTTTCTCGGCCGGCCTTACTCTTTCAAGGCTTACGAAGAGTGGTTGAACGGGAATTAGCCGGACAACATCGTTCGGAATACGTAGGGGCGTCCGAGCGGACGCGATCGGTGCTCAGTGAGCGCTTTTGTGGAGCATTCAGCGGCGTCCGCAAACGGCCCACGCACGGGCTGGCAACTCGATTGCGCCGTCACCGGCGCGAGGAAGCGAGGCGCGTAGCTGCTCCCGAATCGCGCTGGTTGTCACTTCATCGCGCGTGGCAAGATAGCTGGGCGCGGAACCCTGTCCAGTGAGCAGCGGCTGCCAGTATTCGTCGAAGCTCTCAAATTGTGTGGTTACGTCGAGCCCGCGAACCTCCACTTGCCTCAGGCCAGACCGCTGAAAGAGTTCTCGTAGCGCATCGGGATTGCACATCGGGAAGCGTTGGGCTTGATCGTATACTCTCGCTTCAGGGTCGACAGCTGCGGCCGCATCCCAGAACTGGCGTAGGAATCGCGCTCCCTCGGCGTAGTCCCAAACGTAGGCGGCAATCACGCCCTCCGCAACCGTAACGCGGCGCATTTCATCTAGCGCACGTGCAGGCTCCGGAATGAAATTCAAACCCAAGCCGCAGACAACTACATCGAAACTGGCCTCAGCGAAAGGGAGCCTCATCGCGTCCGCAGTTTCGAAAGCGACAGAGGAGTGGGCGCGATGCGCGCTGGCGAATTCAATCTGCTGGGGAGATGCATCGATGCCCACAACCCGAGCAGGCGCGAAGCGTTGAACGACCGCTTCTGTGAGCACGCCGCTGCCGCAACAAACGTCCAGCCAGCGCAAATTCGAGGGCAAACTCAGCCAGTTCAGGAACTCATCCGCGAGCAGGCGGCTCCAGCGGCCCATCCACCGGTCGTAAGCTGCGCCAGAAGTCCATTTGTCCATGTTCACGGGTTTTGGTAGAGCGACGCCCAGCGGTGCATTTCTGGTTAGCGGTTGAGTTCAGCGAAAGAAGATGCCGCCCTGCGATGACTATAGCGAGCTTCGCTCGCTCACCCGCACGGGGGCGTCCGGGCCTACATGGGATCGGTTAATGCTTGAAGTATCACCTCCGTAATACAGACTTTCCATGGCCTGATGAACCTTCGCCGATAGCTCTTCCATCTCGCGCAACGAGTATCCCGCGGTTGAAATCGGCTCGCCGACTCGCATCTCCAGCGGACGCGACTTGATGTGATACGTGTTCATGGGCAGCAGTTCGAAGGTTCCGACCAATGCGATGGGCACGATATCCGCCTGCGCCTTGATCGCCAGATAGAACGCTCCCGGCATGAACGGCTTGATGTCGCCATCGGGCGTGCGGCCGCCCTCGGGAAAAATTACCAGCGGCATGCCGGCTTGCAGACTCTTAACCGCTGAGCGGATGTGAGCAATCGATCGTGTCGGCTTTTGCTGATCAATGCAGACCTGACCCGACCGTCTCAAATGCCATCCGATAATGGGGTACGAAAGCAATTCTTTCTTAAACAGAATCCGGAATTCGAACGGCAAATTGACGTACAGCACCGGGATGTCCAGCGCAGAGGCGTGCGTCACGGCGTAAACATGCGCTTTTGAAGTGTCGATCTTCTCCAAGCCGGTGACCTTCACCGGAGAAAGGATCGTCTTCATGATCAACCACGACCAGAAGCGCGCAAAGCCGTGCAGGATACGACTCTTTTCTCCAAAAAGCGAAACCGGGATGGAGACAATGCCGAGAACAACCGTGTAAAACCAGATCAGCAGATCGAAGATAAAGTACGAGCGCAGGCCACTAAGCACACCATACTTTCTCGCCGGTGCGCTGGCCGGGTTCTCGTCTTTGCGGTCAAGTTCGACCGTCCGCTCCGAAGCCATCCGCGCAGACAGGGGCGACTCGCTCTGTGTTGGCTCCCCGATTGATGTATGCACGTGCTGCATCGGAACCGCTAGACCTTTACCCCCAAGGCGCGCATTGCCTCTCCTACAATGTATATCGAACCGGTTATAACTACTACGCCCTGCGGACCGGCGAGAGAACCCGCCCGGTCAAGAGCCGAGGGCACGTCAATAGCATCTTCGATGTCGGTCGCAGTGCGTGAGGCTGCCTCGCGAATCTCTTCCGGCGCGGCCGATCGCGGATTATCAGCCCGGGTGGCAATGACCTGCGCGGCCAGCGGGAACAGGATCTCAGCGATCTCTCCAATCGCTTTGTCCCGCATCGCGCCAAACACGAATGTCAGCAGACGGTCTTCGTAGCAGGCCGAAAGAGCAGATCGGAGCGCCCACGCGCCCGCCGGATTGTGCGCCACGTCGAAGACATATTCGGGCGCACCGCCTTCGGCTGGGATGATTTGGAAGCGTCCGGGCCAACGGGTTTCGCGAATGCCATGTTCGATTGCGTGGGGGGTAATTGCGAATCCTTGATGGCTGAGAACTTCCGCTGTCGCAATCGCCAGTGCGATGTTGCGAAGTTGATGCCGGCCCACCAACGGGGTTTCGACCAGAATCTGCTGCCCCATCACTTGCAGCGGATAGCGTGAAACGAGGCCGCCGAACTTTGCGTGGCTTTTCTCAGCGCCCTCTGCGCCCTCCTCCGCGGGCTCTGCGATTAAAGGCTTTTCGCTTCTGCGCACGCAATACTCGTCGCTACCCGGAGAGACCGGAGGCACATAAGGCACGGCGCTCACACCTTGCGCTCCCAACTCCAGAATCGTATTTCCGATCACGTCATTGGCCTGGGGTTGTTGTGGCAGGGTCACAACGACTCCACCGGGCCGGATAATTCCGGCTTTCTCGCGCGCGATCTCGGCCACGCTGTTACCCAGGAAGTTCTGGTGGTCGAGCGAAATGTCGGTGATCACGCTCACCCGCGGCTCGATCACATTGGTCGCGTCCAACCGTCCTCCCATACCAACTTCCAACACGGCGATTTCCACTTTGTTTTGCGCGAAATACTCAAACGCGATTGCGGTCAGCATTTCGAAGAAACTGGGATGCCAGGGCAATTCGCCGTCTTCGATTAATCGCTCCGCGGTGTGATCCACCACATCGTGCGCCAAAGCGAAGTCGTCGTCGCTGATTTCAGTGCCATTGATGCGGATTCGTTCATTGATGCGCACCAGGTGTGGCGAGGTGTAGAGCCCGGTGCGCAGGTTGGAGGCTCGCAGGATCGAGGCCAGCGTAGCCGCCGTCGAGCCCTTGCCGTTGGTCCCCGCAATCAGGACGCCGGGAAACTGCCGCTCGGGATGATTCAGCGCCTGCAGCAACACGCGCATATGCGCCAAGTCGAACTTGTGCGACGGTGTGTGGCTCAGTTCATGACCGAGCGAGTACATGCGCGCAACCGCAATTTCGTAGGACAAGGGCAAGCTATCAGCCTTCAGCTATGAGGTTTCAGATTACCAGTTTGCAGGCTGGGATTCGGGGTTGGCCACGATCCATCATTCAATGTGGAAAGATGCGGCCTGAATGGCACAGAAAGCAGTCCGGCTGAGAGCTAATAGCTGACGGCTGAAAGCTCAAGCCGCGGCCATGAATTCCAACGCCCGCCCGATGTACGGCTTCAACTGCTTGCGCGGCACAACCGCGTCGAGCATGCCATGCTCTAGTAGAAACTCGCTGCGTTGAAAGCCCTGCGGCAGCTTTTGTCGAATGGTCTGCTCGATCACGCGGGGCCCCGCAAATCCGATCAAGGCGCCCGGTTCAGCGATGTTCAGATCACCCAGCATGGCGAACGAGGCGGTTACACCTCCGGTGGTGGGATCGGTCAGCACCGAGATGTAGGGTACGCGAGCCTCGTCCAGCCGCGCCAAGGCGGCCGAGATCTTAGCTAATTGCATCAGGCTGATGACGCCTTCCATCATGCGTGCCCCGCCCGAAGCCGAGACGATGATGATTGGAGCCCTCGTCTCCGTGGCCTGCTCAATGGCCCGAGTAATCATTTCTCCGACCACTGCTCCCATGCTTCCGCCGATGAACGCGTACTCCATGGCGCTCACAATCACTGGACGCCCATTTAATTTGCCGCGCGCATTGATGACAGCATCTTTCAATCCGGTTTCGGCCTGCGCCTGTTCCAGCCGCGACGAATAGCTTTTCAGGTCGGCAAATTTCAGCGGGTCGGTCGAGACCAGGTTGGCGTCGAAAACCTCGTACTGGTTGTCGTCCAAGAGCTGTGCCAGACGGGTTCGGGCGTCGATGCGGAAATGCTTATCGCATTTGGGGCAGACATTCAGATTCTCTTCCAAATCTTTTTTCCAGATGATCTGCCGGCAGTGCTCACACTTTACCCACAAACCCTCGGTGCGAACTTTCTTTTCGCCCGTGGCATCCAACTCGCCGGATTGTCGTTTGAACCAGGTCATAGAGATTTGGTATTTGGGGAATTTAGTAATTGAGTAATTTCGGTTTTCAATTACTCAATTACCAAATCACCCAATTACTCAATGTCAGTATTCGATACCTCTTTGCGCCATCACGCCCTTTTCGTACGCGTGCTTTACCTGGCGCATTTCGGTGACGGTGTCGGCTACTTCGACAATTGCCGGATGCGCATTCCTGCCGGTCAAGATAACATGAACCATCTCCGGCTTGTTCTTCAGGCTCTCGGCGACCTTCGCTGGATCGAGCATGCCGTAGCTGATGGCGTAATTGATCTCGTCGAGGATCACCAAATCCCACGCGCCAGACTGGATCGCCTGCTGGCCCTCGGCCCAAGCTTCTTCAACCATCCTTACGTCTTCGGGGTCAGGCTTCTCGGTTCCCACTTTCACGAAACCGCGGCCCATCTGCTTCATGATAAACTTGTCACCGAATGCTTGGACCGCATCGAGTTCGCCATAATGCCACGAGCCTTTGAGGAATTGCAGCATGAGCACCTTCATACCCTGCCCCACTGCCCTTAGAGCCGTGCCCATGGCGGCCG
Organism: uncultured Acidobacteriota bacterium; assembly: GCA_963762385.1. Taxonomy (GTDB): domain Bacteria; phylum Acidobacteriota; class Terriglobia; order Terriglobales; family Acidobacteriaceae; genus JABDBE01. The sequence goes on from CAVXKN010000007.1 coordinate 92,290, forward strand.
TGGTCTTGCCCTTGCCGGGGCCGGTGTTCACAATGATCAGACCACGACGAATATCCTGCATATCTGTGAATCATTGATTGTACCTGTTTTAGGGCCGAAGGCGGGGCTTGCCGCCGGGATTTGAAAATGGGTAATTGAGTAATTTGGTAATTTACAATCACAAACCTGCAATTGCCAATTACAAATTACTCAATTACAAATTGCTAGGGCATATTGACGACTTGCCGATACTCAACTTTGCCGTCGCTGGGAGATTCTTCTCCGAGTAGCTTGGCTGCAATGCGTAGCGCTTCTATCTCTTGTTTCACTCTCTGGACTTCCTGCTCCTTCATTCGAAGTACGTCGAAGGGGTTCTTCATGGGGAGGGCTCCTTAAATCAACAATCTAACGTCTAGGCTAAACTGCAACTTGGGAATGAGAAACATCACGAAGGTGCCTGCCGGACTTCGCGAATCTCTCAGTGTCCCAGGTGGTACGGGTGTCCTTTCAAAATAGTGAACGCGCGGTAGAGTTGTTCTAGCATTACCACTCGCGCCAACTCGTGGGCAACTGTCATTTTCCCAAGAGAGAGTAACAAGTTCGCTTCCTGCCGTGTTTCCGCAGAGAATCCATTCGCCGGGCCAACGGCGAACAGCAGCGGCAACGGATTACGATCCTGATGATTCCGGAGAAAGTCGGCAAACTCCTCCGAGGAAAGCTGCTTGCCGCGACTGTCCAGCAGGACGAGGGTGTTCTTTGTTGAACGTGCGTTGCGTTCGCAAAGCTTCAGCAAAGCTGACTCATCTTTCAGTGCCATCCCCTGCGCGTCCGCGTAACGAGACAGCCGCTTCAGGTACTCGTCGGTCAAGGACTGGATGGCTGGTTCTTTAGTCTTACCAATCCACGCGATTCTCAGCTTCACTCCGGGATTTAATCACAAAGGGCGGCGAACACAAAGAAAACCGAGCCACAGATCTTCACAGATCAGGTCTTTCTTTAATGATCCGTGAAATCGGTGGAAATCCGTGGCTGGTCTTTCTAGGCCCGCTTCTTTGCGACAGCTCGTGCACCAGCTCGCTTCGTCTTGGCTAGCTCCGACGGCGTCAACCGCTTGGCGGACTTCCACAGGCGCTCCAAATCGTAGAACTTGCGTGCCTTCTCGGAGAACACATGCACTACGAAATCGACATAGTCGAGCAGCACCCATTCCGCCTGCTTGTAGCCTTCGATGTGAGTGGGACGCTGTCCCGCTTTCTCTAGCCGCTCCTCAACCTCGTCCGAGATCGCCTGAATTTGTCGAGGATTGGTCCCGTTGCAGACCACAAAGTAGTCGGTAAAGGCTCCGGATCCTTGCTCCAGTTCCAGAATCGTAATCTCTTCCGCCTGTTTTTCCTGGCAAGCGGTAATGGCTTCCGATACCTGTCGCTTCACATCAGTCTTTTTCATGCAGTCGTTGGTCGGTCATCGTTGGTCTCGTTGGTCTGTTCATTCTAACTGACGAGCGGCTCTCCCCATGTCATCCGTCTGTATCAGAGTCAGAGTCTCCGACAAAAAGCCGAGGACGAACCACCAACGACTACCTGCTTCGATACAATCCCACTTTCTTGATGTACTCGGCCACGGCCGAATCGACAAACTTGGTCAGCGGCTTCTTTGCCGCGACCGCATCCCGAATCGCGGTGGCCGACACGTTTTGATGGACATTTTCCAGCAAATGCACCGTCGCCCCAGGGAGCACAAGATCGCCTTTTGCCGGTTGTTTGGCAAACGGCTTGGTCACTGCCGATTTCGGCCGCAGCTTTTCCGGCAACGCGTTAGCCACATCGGCCAGAGAATATCCCGGACGGCTCGCGACGATGAATTCACATTCGCGGAACAGCGCCGCCCCTTCATGCCAGCTCGCGATGTCCTTGAACGCATCGATACCGATCAAGAAGAAAAGCCGATCGCTCTTCCGAAGCGTTTGTTTCAGCCGGCGAACCGTGTCGATGGTGTAATTCGCCCCGGCCTGCGCGTGTCCCTTCTTGGCTGCGCTCGCAGTCGTCGACGCGTCTCCCGGAGCCTCCAGCAACGAGGGCACGAATGCCTTCTCGTTCATCGTCGCCAACGCAACCATGGCGTAGCGATGAAAGTAGGAGGAAATCGGGTGTTGTTGCTTATGCGGTGGAATGTTGGTTGGGGCGAAATGGACGCAGCCCAACTGAAAACGCTCCTGAGCTCCGCGCGCCAGAGCCAAGTGCCCATGGTGAATGGGATCGAAAGTTCCGCCGAATAACCCGATGTTCATGGATATCCCATAGTCATACTGCCCGCGCTGTCGTTTTCGTTACCCGTGTATCTCTTGATTCACGAAATCCGAAAATTTCGGCGATAAGTGCGATTCACAGGCCTTCTCGTTGTAGATTCAGCCTAACGATTGTGGCAGTGGTTGTACACATGGTCAGCGCCCACCCATCCACAACCACCTGAACTCCCGTAACTCGCGGAGTTCCCATTTTGGAACTAAAGTTGGTTCGTATGCGATTGAAGCTCCCCCTTCTTCGCGCACGCTACATTCCCCCGGCGCGGGCGCCCATCCTCCGATACGGCGTCGCCGTCCTTAGTATTACCCTTGCCCTGATCCCCGCATTGATGCTGGCGGATGTCGTCGAAAGCCGCCTGGTCGTCTTTGCCGTCGCCATTATGGTCAGCGCCTGGTATGGCGGCTGGAAGCCGGGCCTGGTGGCGACGTCGTTCGCGCTCACCGTTAGCGCCTATTTCTCTTTAGCGGGAGAACATTCCCCCGCCGAATATCGCAAAGCTATCATACATTTGACCCTGTTTGTATTTGTGGCGCTTCTGATTTGCTCTTTCAACGCCGCCCTGCGTTCGGCCCAGGAGGGTTTGCGGCGCTCGGAGATCAACTTCCGTTCGCTGGTGACCAATGCTCCCTACGGGATTTGCCGCTGCGACTCGGACGGCATTCTGCTCAGTGCGAACCCGGCGTTGGTCAGCATGTTGGGCTATGCTTCGCCCTCCGAACTCGTAGACGGAAACTTAGCCAACCTGTACGCCGACACCCAACAATGGTTTGTGGTCGCCGATTATTTCCGCTCCTCGCAGCGTTTTAACGGGCTGATCGCCGATTGGCTTCGCAAGGATGGAATTCCCATCACCGTGCGCCTCTCCGGGCGAACTATTCGCGACGAACACAACTCGACCTTCTTCGAACTTTTCGCCGAGGACGTCACCGAACATCGTGCGCTGGAGCAACAGCTCCGCCAAGCGCAGAAGATGGAAGCGGTCGGGCGCCTGGCTGGCGGAATTGCCCATGACTTCAACAATCTCTTGATGGTGATTTCAGGATACTGCGAATTCCTGTTGGAGCGAATTGGCTCAGATCCCACGGTGCGCGGCCCGGCGCAGGAAATTGCCAATGCAGCCAACCGCGCCACTGCGCTGACTCGCCAGTTGCTGGCCTTCAGCAGAAAGCAGATGCTGACCCCCAAAGTCCTGGATCTCAACGCCGTGGTCACCGAGAATTTCAAGATGCTGACTCGCCTGATTGGCGAAGACATCGAGCTCGTCATGGTACCCGGCAGCGACTTGGGCCCGACTAAGGCCGATCCTGGCCAGATCGAGCAAGTCATCATGAACCTGGCGGTCAACGCCCGTGACGCCATGCCTCGCGGAGGCAAGCTCACCATTGAAACAGCCAATGTTTCGCTCGATGAAAGTTACGCCCGTCTCCACCCTCCTGCAGAACCGGGTGAATACGTGATGCTTGCGATAAGCGACACCGGCGTAGGCATGGATTCCGAGACCCAGAGCCGCATCTTCGAGCCGTTCTTCAGCACAAAAGGCGCCAAGGGCACCGGCCTTGGCCTTTCCATGGTCTACGGCATCGTCAAGCAAAGCGGGGGCTACATCTGGGCGTATAGCGAACCGGGCAGGGGAACGTCATTCAAGGTCTACTTGCCGCGAGTAAGTGAGACTGGCGAAGCCGCTGTCATGCAACCTGCGGCCGCGGCCAAAGATGTCCAGCAAGGCCGCGAAACCGTTCTGCTGGTCGAAGACGAACTCACCGTGCTGCGTCTCGCCCGCGAATATTTGGAACGCCAGGGATATACCGTGATCGATGCCGGCGATCCCGCAACCGCGATTCTGATTTCGAACGCTCACTCCGGCCCTATTCACCTACTGCTGACCGATGTCGTCATGCCAGGAATGACGGGGCGCGAACTGGCCAACCATCTGGGTCCGCGGCGGCCCGAAATGCGGGTGCTTTATATGTCGGGCTATACCGAGAATGCGATTGGCCAAAACGGCACGCTGGACCCAGGCATCAACCTGCTCCAGAAGCCCTTTACCCTCCTCACGCTCAAGGCAAAAGTGCGCGAGGTGCTCGACGCCCCACTCCCCAAGGAGGTCTCCATGTCCGCTCGTTTAGCCATGCAAGCCGAAGCTGGTGTTGTCAATGGGAAGTTGTCGCCGTTCCGCGCGCAACGCTTCAAACTTCAGTTGCCGTTGAAATATCGTCCGCTTGGCGAGGAAGCTTGGCGCGCCGGCACCACCGAGAACATCAGCCGTTCGGGCCTGCTGTTTCGTGCGGAGCAATTGATTCCTGCTAATGTCCAGCTTGAGATTAATCTGGTTCTGCCCGCGGAAATCGCAGGCCTGTCGGCAGCGGAAGTCGTATGTCGCGGCGAAGTGGTCCGAACACTGGAAGCTGAAAGTCCTTCGATGAACCCCGCTCTCGCCGCGAAGATTCTGCAATACCACTTCCAGCACGGCTCGCATATGCCGGAGGCGTAGTGCGCAACCGCCTTGGAGGCGTTGGCTGGCGGCTAATGGTTTAAAGGCTCTTCCTGAAGCCCAGCGCCCGCAGCCTGAAGCCGCACTGCTTCCACCTTGTCCGCCATGGCGTACTTCAATTCCTCAATGCCTTTGCCCGTGACCGCCGAAATCGGAAACAGCTCTAATCCTTGCTTCTTGCAATAACGCTTCAACTTCGCCAACTTGTCTTTGTTCGCGATGTCGATCTTCGAAGCCACCATGATCTTCGGCTTCTGGTCGAGTCCAGCGCCAAAGCTTTTCAGTTCGCCTTCGATGACTTCGATGTCCTTGACCGGATCGGGACGACCGCTCGCATCCGACACGTCTACCATGTGCACTAGCAACCGCGTGCGCTCGATGTGGCGCAAAAACTGTATGCCTAAACCCGATCCCAAGTGCGCCCCTTCAATCAGCCCAGGAATATCTGCGACCACGAAGCTGCGCTCTTCTTGGGCTTCTCCGACGGCGACCACGCCGAGGTTCGGCTGCAGCGTGGTAAATGGATAATCGGCAATCTTCGGCCGCGCCGCCGAGATTCGCGAAATCAGCGTGGACTTGCCAACATTGGGATAACCGACCAGCCCGACATCGGCCAGCAACTTGAGTTCCAGGCGGAAGACACGTTCTTCGCCGGGCCGTCCTTCTTCGTGTTCGCGCGGAGCTTGGTGCGTGGAGGTAGCAAAACGCGCATTTCCCCGGCCACCGCGCCCGCCTCGGGCAATCACGACGCGTTCATCGGCGCTCGAAAAATCGTGGACTTTCTCGCCGGTATCCGCGTCATACACAATCGTTCCCATAGGAACCTTCAGCAAAACATCTTCGCCTTCACGCCCCTTGCAGTTCGAACCTTCGCCGTGGCGTCCGCGTTCCGCCTTGTATTCAGGATTGAAACGGAAGTGCACCAGAGTGTTGTGGCGTTCGCTCGATTCCATGACCACGTCGCCGCCATCGCCGCCGTCGCCCCCGGATGGCCCACCCCGCGGAACATATTTTTCCCGCCGGAACGCAAGACAGCCATTCCCGCCATCCCCAGCCTTCACCCGAATTGTGGCTTCATCGATGAACATGGAGGACATCAGACTTCCTTTGCGTACCTTTGTGTCCTTTGTGGTTAAGGCATTGGTACTTCATCAACCACAAAGGACACGAGGGTACACAAAGGAAAGAAAGCTCTGCAACAAAAAAGCCCCGGCCCGAAGGCGAGGCTAGTGTGGCGCGGGCGCCCTCGCCCGCGAAAGAATGACAACATTTACTCCACAGCGACGGGTTCGATCATCACGTACTTGCCCAGCTGACCGCGGTCCTTGAACACAATCCGGCCCGTGATCTTGGCAAATAGCGTGTCATCCTTGCCGCGGCCCACGTTCAGCCCCGGCTTCACCCGCGTCCCCCGTTGCCGCACGATAATCGTGCCTCCGGGAACCAGCTGTCCGCCAAAAGCCTTAAAGCCTAACCGCTGCGCATTCGAGTCGCGCCCGTTTCGAGATGTGCCCTGCCCTTTTTTATGTGCCATGACTTAATTCCAGGTTCCTAGTTTGTGCGTTCAGATCTCCAGCTATTTCTTTTTCTTCGGCGCAGCCTTCTTCACCACTGACTTCTTAGCCGACTTTTTCTTCGCCGGGGCCTTATGAGCTTTATGAGCCTTCGCCTCGGCTTTAACCTCTTCCGCTTCCACCGGAGCCAACTTCGGTTTGGCTACTTTTTTCGGAAGCTCCGGAGCCGTGAACTTCTGCCCATCAAATGTAATCTCAGTAATCCGCACCGCCGTGTATCCCTGGCGATGTCCGCGCAGCTTTTTGTACTGCTTCTTGCGTTTGTAATGGAAAACCAGAATCTTCTTCTCTCGGCCTTCCTCGACGACGTCACCGGACACGAGTGCTCCGGGCTGCGGTTTCCCAATCTGACCGTCGCCCGCGGAAACCGCCAACACGTCGCTGAACTCCACGCGACCGTCGGTGCCAGTACCACGATTCTCCGAACCCACGCTCTCCACGCGGATCACATCGCCGGGCGCAACCCGGTACTGCTTCCCACCTGTGCGGATGACCGCGTACATGCTTATGTCTCCTAAGCTCCGGCGCGTCCGCATTCAGCGCGAACAGGAAACGTAAACTGCATCCTGTCGCACACTGGCGCGATCTACGGAACCTGATGATTTTCTATGCTTGCTGCTTTCCGCGTCGGCGCTCTTGGCAACGATGGCGGACGGCCCCAGAACGGAACCGCAAGTACAGGCAAACTCAACTATTCTAACGTGCCCCGCGGAAAAGCGTCAAACCGCAAATCATCAGAGTGGTCAAGCGGACGCGTATGTGTAAAACTGAGTGTATGGGAAACAAGGACGCACCAAAACGCGAGAAGAGAAAGCCGAAGAAGAAATCGGCCTGAGTATCGATGATTGCCATGCCACCACGCATCGCCATCCCGGTTCCGCATTCCACGGACCCGGAATATGCCGAGCGATCCCTTCCTCAATACGAGCGCGCCATTGAGATTGCCGGAGGAGAGCCGGTTCGCATCCCGCTGGATCAGCCGCCCGCGGAAGTGATGAAGCTGATCGAGCGCTGCGACGCGGTGTTGCTACCGGGAAGCAAAGCCGACGTCGATCCCGCGAAGTACGACGCGCCGCGTGATCCGCAAACCGCTGCGGCTGATGCCGGCCGCGATACTGTCGATGAGTTGCTGCTGCAGGACGCATACAACATGCGTAAGCCAGTGCTCGGCATCTGCTATGGCCTGCAGATCCTGAACGTTTACCGCAGCGGCACGCTCATCCAACACATCGAGTCTCCAGTGAATCACGCTGCGGGAAGAAAGGTCGCAGTGGCGCATTCCGTCGAAGTGGATCCGGGATCGAAGTTGGCGGAGATCGTCGCAGCAGGGGCAAAAACGGCCGGTCTCGCAGTCAATTCGAGCCATCACCAGGCCGCGGACATTGTCGGCGACGGACTGCGCGTAGTCGCGCGATCTCCGCAAGACGGAGTTATCGAAGCGATCGAGGGAACGTCCCCAGATCACTTCGTGCTCGCAGTGCAGTGGCATCCCGAACGATCCGCCGATGAGGACGAATCCTCGCGGGCAATCTTCCGGGCGCTGGTCGATGCCGCGCGTAGAAGCCCGGCCACGGATCTGCACGGATTTTCACGGATCAAAACTAGAGCGTCATTCTGAGCAAAGCGAAGAATCCATGCATCGGATTCTATCCGTGAGAATCCGTGGCTAGGTTTTCTTCTCTAGCAGCAGCACGACGTTCGCGATCGCGGCGTTGTCCGTGCCCAAGCCCTCCGGCGTTTTGGCTTTGAGGCCGACGCAATCTGCCGACACGCCCAACAACTCAGCTACATGGTCCCGGATGGCAGCGGCATGCGGACCAATTTTGGGCGCGGCGAGAATAATCGTGGAGTCCACATTGACCACGGCATAACCGGCATCCCACACCCACTTCAAAGCCTCGCGCAAAAAGACAGCAGAGTCCGCCCCCTTCCACTTTGGATCGGATGGCGGAAACAACGACCCGATATCCGGCGCAGCCACGGCCCCGAGCAGAGCATCCGTGAGCGCGTGTAAAAGTACGTCGCCATCGGAATGCCCCCCCAGTCCTTTGGGATGAGCCAGTGTTATGCCGCCGATTTTGAGCGGAATGCCAGCTGTGAATTCGTGAGAATCCCAGCCGTAGCCGATTCTCATCGCCGGTCTTTGGTCCTTGGTCGTTGGCGTCAAGTGGATTCGCCCCTCATGATCCTGACCGCAAATAGAACTCTGCCAGCTCCATGTCCGCTGGAGTCGTGATTTTTATGTTTCTCGCCGAACCCATTACGACCGCGACGGCGTGTCCCGAGCGTTCGACCAGAGAGGCTTCGTCGGTTCCCACAAATCCATCGGCCGCCGCTTCGTCGAACGCTTTCTTGATCACATCGTAGCGGAAGCCCTGCGGGGTTTGCGCCATCACCACCCGCTCCCGCGGAATTGTGGCTGTGATCAAGGCGCCATCGGATGTACGCTCCACTTGTTTCACCGTATCCACCGCGGGCACGCCAGCGATCGCCGCGCCGTATTTTTGCGCTGCCCGGATCACATCATGAATGATCTCCTCAGTCACAAACGGGCGCACGGCATCGTGGACCAGCACGACATCGTCGTCGCTCGCGGAGACGGAACTTATTGCGTTAGCAACGGAATGCTGCCGGTGCTCCCCGCCTTCGACCAGATGAATCTTCTTCTGCAAAATATCTTTGGCATCTTTTTCCAGGCGAGCGCGGAATCCTTCGATCTCATTCGCGCGCAGCGCAAGGTAAATCTCGGACACCTCCGGACTGGCTGCGAGTTTGCGCAGGGTGTGAATGAGAATGGGGACGCCGCCAAGCTCGGTGAACTGCTTGGTCGCCGCAGGCTTCTTGCCCTTGCCGCTGGGCGGCGGGACCATACGCGTCCCCAAACCTGCGGCCGGAACGATCGCAACTACCTTCATAGCGGGCTGCAAGTATACGAGGGCCAAGGCTGGAGTTCAAATCGGATTCGCGCTGCCGCACTTCACACCAGGTACAGGATTTACCCTAGCCCATTTTGCTCACTTTGGGAATTCTGTTTCCCATCAGCATGATGTTTCGCAAACCACGCCATTACAAATCAAATGGGTTGAATAACTTACAGGAAACCATAGCAATGAACACCGTGGCAATTCAGTTGCAGTACGAACAAGAGGTACGCAGGCAGATCCAAAGCCTGCTGAGTTAAGGAGCGCGATTTGGACAAGAAGCCTTCCTGGTTCACGCTGATAGCATTTTGTGCCATCCCTGTGCTGGCAGCCGTTTTGGGCTCGGCCGTTCTTTTCACTACCGTCGCGGTCGCAGCCGCTGACGGAGGCAAGCCGGCGGCAAATCAGGAATCAAACAAACCAAAAGGAAGAGTCTTTGCCGGCCTGGTTACCGACGACCATTGCGGCGCAAGGCATGACATGGATTCCGGCAAGAGCACCATGGAATGTACGAAGATGTGTGTACGAAACGGTTCCAAATACGTGCTTGTCGAAGGGGACAAGACGTACGAATTGGCCGGAAGCGAGAGCCAACTCGACGGCCTGGCAGGTCAGCGGGTGAAAGTCGTGGGCAGCCTCGACGGGAATACCATCAAGGTAGGTTCGATAAGTTCGGGACAATAACCGCGCAATCGACCAGAGGGGCCGTATAAAGTCCTTTCTCACCAACCCGCGAAGTCAATCGCCTACTCGACCGGCCTTTCCACCACAACCGGCGCGGTCTTCTTCGACTCCACATTCGGAATTGTAGTCGTGGTAGTGATTACGACCGCTGGGCGTGGCTCAGTTCGCGCCATGGCGCGCTCATCCCACTTGCCGAAGATCATCTTTCCCGCGGTCGTTTGCAGCACCGATGTGACCGAAATGTCGATGGTCTTGCCAATCATTTTGCGCGCATTGTCGACAACTACCATGGTGCCATCGTCCAGGTACGCGACGCCCTGATTGTATTCCTTGCCTTCTTTCAGGATGAACACCTTCATGGTTTCGCCCGGCAGCACGATCGGCTTCAGCGAGTTTGCCAATTCATTGATGTTCAGCACCGCGACGCCCTGCAATTGCGCCACCTTATTAAGATTGAAATCGTTGGTGATAATTTTGCCTTCGTAGAGCTTGGCCAGTTCAATCAATTTCAGATCCACTTCGCGGACGGCGGGAAAATCGTCTTCCACGATTTGAATTTGGACCGAGGCCATCTTCTGCAGACGTTGCAGGATGTCGAGGCCGCGGCGTCCGCGATTGCGTTTGAGCGAGTCGGCGGAGTCGGCGACCAACTGCAGTTCGCGGAGTACAAATTGTGGAGCCACAATCACGCCATCGAGAAAGCCGGTCTCAGCGATGTCGGCGATGCGTCCGTCAATGATGACGCTGGTATCCAGAATCTTGTAGCTCTTCCGGGATTGCTTCTCGCCCCCGAAAATGCCGCCCAGCGCTGCCAGATTCAGCAAATCGCCTTTGTTGGCGCCGACAATCAGACCGACGTACGCCATCAAAAACATCACCATGATTTGCAGGAAGCTCTGGGTGTGTCCGGGAGGAATGCTGTTACGAATGACCAGGGCGAAGAGGTAGGCACCGAAAATGCCAAGCACGCTGCCGATCGCGGCCCCGATCAGACGCTTCAGGCTCACAAGACGAAGCCGCCACTCAAAGGTGACGATGGCAACGCCGAGCAGCGCTCCGACTACGGCATCGAGGTTCGCAGGAAGGTCGAAAGGCTGCAGTTTGTAACAAGTAAGCGCAACAAAAAGAACAAATAAGAGACGAACAGCTATTAAGTCCATTTACGGACCTCCTCGGAACCCACGAGCTAATCGTTCAAGTGGAATTCCGCACCGGCCGCCCAACCACCGAATCTATTTCGGCCAGTGATCTATAGTGCGGAGCCTATGAATGAAACGGCTAAGAAACAACGCTCCGCTCTCTGTCTAAACATCAGACAGAGGCATCGTACAGATATTCCTGAGGAAGTATATACCGGAGGGGGAGCCTCCGCGATTACGCAAGTCACAGTCCCAAGTGATGGCCGAGTAGCTCGAAAATTGTCGAGGGCCCGTGCTGATACACTCTTGCTTATGAAAGCTATTGTCATCAGTCGGTTAGGTGGACCGGAAGCTCTGGAGGTACGAGACGTTCCAGATCCGGCACCTAGCGCCGGACAGGAGTTGGTTCGCGTTCAGGCCGGCGGGCTGAACTTCGCCGACTTCATGACCGCGCAAGGCGGGTATCCGGGAACGCCCAAGCCTCCCTTGGTTGCAGGCCGCGAGTTTTGCGGCGTTCAGGAAAGTAACGGCGAACGGGTGATGGGCTACGCGCAGTGGGCGGCATTCGCAGAGCGCATCGCCGCTCGCGCTGAACTCTTGTGGCCAGTGCCTGAGAACTGGACTGCGGAGGAGGGAGCAGCTTTCCCGGTCAATTACTTTACAGCTTATTTTGCGTATTGGAAGGCAGGCTTGATCGGCGGCGACAATCCCGCGCCGGGCACGATTCCGCGAGTCTTGATTCACGCTGTTGCCGGAGGCGTGGGAACGGCCGCGGTGCAGATTGGAAAGCTGCTCGGAGTCGAAATGTACGGTACGTCTTCTTCCGACGAAAAGCTTGCGCGGGTAAAAGCGCTCGGCCTGCAACACGGCATCAACTACAAGCAGCGCGATTACGAAGACGCGATCAAAGATCTGACTCATGGCGAAGGCGTGGACGCCGTATTTGAGATGTTGGGCGGTGAACACACCAACAAGAGCGTACGTTGCCTGCGCGAGTTCGGGCGCGTGATCGTATACGGAAGCGCAACGGGTCAAAAATCGGAACTCGATACGCGACTGCTCTACGCCAAGGGGGCAAGCGTTCACGGATTGTGGTTGACCTATCTGTCCGCAAAACAGGAGTTGATGAAGAATGCCTGGAAACAACTTTCCATCTGGATTTCGCAAGGCCATTTGCATCCCGTCATCGGCCATGTGCTGCCCATGGAGCGCGCCGCCGAAGCATACCGATTGTTGTCTGAAGGGAAAAACTTTGGCAAAGTAGTTCTGAAGATCTCATAGTCGAGCGGGCTGAGCTGAGCCGGCCCGATTGCCCGTTTCCGAACGCGCACATTCCTCGCTTCACAATTGCAATTAACAAAGGATCGCTTCTTCCTCTCCAGGAAGCGGGCAGCCCAGACTACACGTGTCATGAACTTGTGAAATATTGTGAACATTCGTAAAACAAAATGTCTCTTTGTAGACAAAACAAACGTGGACTGTGTCTATTGGCGCACTTGCTAACGACCCTGCCGATGATGCGTCCAAGTGAGTGATTGCGATTTGCAGCGTCAGGGAACTTCGAGGCATCCAAGAACGTATATTGAATTGACAAGCGACAAAGCCCGGGAGAGCGATCAGTCGAACGGCTTTCGGGAAACAATTTTCAGGGGTTAAGGGACTGGCTCATTCTCGGTTTGGCGGCCCAGCTGAGCGCAATCCCTGCAGCAGAGAGCTCGCGGTCTTGCGGCCACGCGCTTTCTCCTTAACCCCGCGGCAGCATTGTAAGTCTTTCACGGCAAAACGCAAGTTTTTCGTGGAAGATCAAACCCCGGCCGCCCAAAAAACGCTTCCCGACGCTTTCGGGAAAGAAAAAGGAGTCTCATGAAATTCGCAAATATTTCCAAGGGCTTGCTGCTGGGATTGGCTTTGCTGCTGGCAACAAGCGCACTCGCGGCTGCGAACAAGGGTTCACTGCAGCTTCAGGATCCCGTCACGGTAAGCGGAAAACAATTGCGCGCTGGGGAGTACTCGGTGAAGTGGGATGGCAACGGTCCCAATGTCGAGTTGAGCATTCTCAAGGGCAACAAGGTGGTAGCCACAAGCCCGGCGCGGCTGATTGATCTCAACGAAAAATCAAACCGCGACGCCGTCGTGGTGCAGAGCAATGGGGATGGCAGCAAGTCTCTGGCTGAAATTCATTTCAGCGGCAAGAAGTATGCGCTGGCCCTGGGCAACGAGTCCGCCAGCATGGACGGCAGCGGCAGCAGCAAGTAGAACCGCTGGTCTCGCAAAAGAAAACTTGCAAAAGAAAAAGGGGAGCTGCAGGCTCCCCTTTTTGTTTCTAAAACGATCTTGCACACCGGCGCTGTTGCTGAGGTCAGTTCTTAGCCAGCGCTGCCTTCAAATTCACTTCCGAGTCGGCGAAAACGGAGATGTCTTTCGTCCAGGCCTTGTATCCATCCTGCGAAACTTTTACCGTGTGTTTTCCGGGAGTAAGTTTCAGCGTGGCCGGAGCGTTGCCCACGAAGTTGTCGTCTACATAAACGTCAGCTCCGTCGGGTGCTGAACTCACCGTGACGGAACCTTTTCCGGAAGATACCACCGCGCTGACCGGTACCACCGATGGTGCGGCGGTCATGGACGGTTCTGCGGGAACTGCCTTTGGATCAGGAACAGCTATCGTTTTTTCGGAGGCCTTGACTGCGGACTTCTGTTGCGGGTCGCCCGCCAGTTCGTCCCCGACCTGCTGGTAGAACTTGTCCGCCATGCGATCGCCCGCGCCCCAGGAAAAACCGTCCTTGGTCTGAACGTTGATGATCAACGTAGCTTTGCTGTCCCCCTCCGGCTCGACCGACGCGTTAGCCACAAACCCTTTCGAAGTCAAAGATCGGCCGGTTTCAAAGGTGAACATCAGGGTCTTTTCGTCAACATAGGTCACGACGTGCCGTTCGCGGGCCGTCCGCAGCGCGGCATTAAATACCTGGTCAGCGGAATTATTGTAGGTTTTTTTCTTAGGCTCTGCCTGGGCAGAGACCGACAGCAGCAGCGCGATAGTGGCGAAAACGGCGAAGCGTGATGCGACCCTGATTTTCATGACTTGCCTCCACGAGTTGAGCTCCCGGACATATGGCGCGACTGGCCGTCAGGAAGAAGCGTCTATTCTGGCATCGGTCGGCAGCATGGCATAGTTACCGTCGTCGCTGTCCGACTGGCAAAAATCGACGGAGGGCCGGAAAAAACAGCGCCACTAGCTCAACTATCATGATACGCAGTGGGGGCTTGTACACGCCAAGCAACGGCTCTTGGAACGCACGAAGTTCTCGTGGTTTACGCTGAGGCTAACCAATCAGCCACGAGACCGCCTTAATACTTGGGCATTCTGGGATCAACGCGATCCGCCCAAGCCAGGATTCCGCCCGCGAGATTGTGGACTTTTTTGAATCCCGCCTGCTGCAGGAACGCAACTGCTTTGGCGCTGCGCACGCCGGAGCGGCAGTGGGCCACGATTTCGCGGCTGGAATCGAGTTCGTGCACACGCTTGGGCAGATCGCCCAGCGGGATCAAATGCCCGTTGATGTGGCAGATTTGATACTCGTGAGGCTCGCGCACGTCGAGCACGAAAAGGTCGTCGCCCGCATCCAGACGCCGCTTGAGTTCTTCGACTTGCATTTCCGGAATGCCTGCTTCCACTGGTTTCTCCTGGCTTTTCTCTTCACCGCGGATTCCACAAAACTCGTTGTAGTCTATCAGTTTTGTGATAGTGCGATGCGTCCCGCAGGCGGGGCAGTCGGGATTCTTGCGCAACTTGAGTTCGCGAAACTTCATGCCTAAGGCGTCGATCAGCAGTAGCCGTCCAATGAGTGGGTCACCCTTTCCAAGAATCAGCTTGATGACTTCCGTCGCCTGAATCACTCCCACAAGCCCAGGCAAAATACCCAGCACTCCACCTTCGGCGCAGGACGGAACCAGTCCCGGCGGTGGTGGCTCGGAATACAGACAGCGATAGCAGGGGCCATCTGCGGTCGCGAAAACGCTGGCTTGTCCTTCAAAGCGAAAAATCGAGCCATAAACGTTGGGCTTGCCGGTGAGCACGCAGGCGTCGTTCACCAGATAGCGCGTGGGAAAATTGTCGGTGCCGTCGGCGATGATGTCGAAGTCGCGAAATAGTTCAAGCGCATTTTCGCTCGTTAACTTGGTTTCAAACTTGCGAATGTTTAAAAACGGATTGATCGCCTTCAGCTTTTCAGCCGCGGAGTCCAGTTTCTTGCGCCCCACGTCCGCCGTGGTGTGAATAATCTGCCGCTGCAGATTTGTATAGTCCACCACATCGAAGTCCACAATCCCAAGCGTGCCCACGCCGGCGGCGCCCAGATAAAGTGCCAATGGCGAACCCAGCCCGCCCGCCCCGATACACAGCACACGCGCGGCCTTGAGCTTCTGCTGGCCCTCCATGCCCACCTCGGGCATGATCAGGTGACGCGAGTAGCGCAGGATTTCGTCATTGCTAAGAGCTGCGACTTCGGGTCTGACTTCTGTGATGGTGGCCATAAAACCTCTGTTCGGAAGGCTGAATTTTAATGATTACAGAACGGGCAACTAGAAACAACAACAGAACGGACAACAACAGCAGGCGCTGTGGCGAGGCATTCGAAAATTAGTCCATCCGCAATTCATGAATTCACCGGCCTCCGGCAATCGAAGGCACTATCGAAATAGTATCACTGTCCTTTATCGCAGTGGCTTCTTTCTGCAGATAGCGCACGTCTTCGTCGTTCAGGTAAACATTCACAAAAGAACGGAGTTTGCCTTCGTCGGTATACAGATGCCGCCGCAGGTCAGGGTGCTTGGAAACCAGTCCAGACAAGGCTTCGGCAACGGTGCCAGCCTTGACCTCGACCGTCGGCTGCTTTCCTGCGTATTGGCGCAGAGGGGTAGGTATGTGGATTTTTGTCATGCACATTAATGATGACACAATGCCCCGGGGGGATTCAGTTCGATATCCGAGGCCGTAAACGCCGTAGAGAAGTAGCTTGCTACGTCTCCACTTCGATCTTCTCATCCGCCAGCTTTTTGTCGCCCTCGTCGCTACCCGTCAGTTCAAACGAATTCGTAATCGCAGCTTTGCCCTTTTCCACGCTGGTGATTACATATGAGCAGCCAAACCAGTGCGCCTCGGCGAGATCAGTTGGTGACCAGCGCGCGGGGTGGTCGGGATGTGAATGGTAAAAGCCGACGATATCTTCTCCGCGTTCGCGGCCTTCCCTCTGGATGCGAACCAGTTCGCGCGGATCAATGTGATAGCGGTTCTGCGGCGAATCGGTGCGCGCGTTGCCGCAACGGGCAATGGAAGTGATCCGGCGGGAATCCCCATTCATTTCGCCGAGTAACACGCCGCAGCACTCGTGCGGATAAGTCTCCTCACCATGTTGGCGCAGAGATTCGTAATTGTTGCGTCCAATTCTCAACATAGCGAATTCGATTCACCACGGAGACACGAAAGTGACAGAGAAGACAATAAGCGGATCTTTTCTTCTCCGTGTCTCCGTAGTGGATCTCACTCCTGCCAGAATCTCTCGCTCAAATACTTGTCTCCCGAGTCGCACAGAATCGTGACGAACACCGCATGCTCGTTTTTCTTCAATTGCCGCGCCACTTGCAGGCAGCCGACTATGGCCGCAGCCGCTGATATTCCCACCAACAAACCTTCCTCGCGAGCCAGACGCTTGGCCATGACATAAGATTCTTCCGTCGAAATTCCCAAGTCGGCGTCGGCCAGCGACGGATCATAGATTTTCGGAACGATCGCGCTGGCCATGTGCTTTGCGCCCTCGATTCCATGAAACGCCGAATCCGGCTGCAAAGAAATGCAGCTGATGCGCGGATTCAATTCCTTCAATCGCCGGGTCGTCCCAACGAAGGTTCCGCTCGTGCCGAGCATCGAAACGAAGTGCGTGATGCGTCCTTCCGTCTGTTGCCAGATTTCATTGGCTGTGCCATGGTAGTGAGCTTGCCAGTTGGCGTCGTTGGAATACTGGTCGGCGTAGTAGTAAACATCGGGATGCTTGGCCGCGAGTTCGCGCGCCATGCGGATGGCGCCGTCGGAACCATCTGCGGGGTCGGTGTAAAGGATGTTGGCGCCGTAAGCCTGCAGGATGCGCTTGCGCTCGACCGATACATTCTCCGGCATGCACAGCGTCACCGGAAAACCCTGCGCGGCGCCGATCATGGCATAGGCGATGCCGGTGTTGCCGCTGGTTGAATCCAGCAGAATTTTACCGGATGTTAACTTGCCACTGGCCCGGGCTTGCGCCACGATGTTGGCAGCGGCGCGGTCCTTAATTGAGCCTCCGGGATTGAGCCACTCGGCTTTACCGAGGATGTCCACTCCGGGCAGATCGTTGGCGATACGTGCAAGCCGAAGCAATGGAGTATTCCCAACTCGATCCACCGTGTGCAGGCCCAGAGCGAGGTCGCCCAGCCGATCGCGGCCGTCGGCATGTGTCGCAGAACCAGATACTTCCGCCATGTTTGGAGTCAAGCGCTGCATAAAGTTCAAACTCGAAGCCCGTGACCTAGGTAATGTTCTCCACAGGCAAAATGAAGCGCGAACAACGGCTGTTTAGATTATAAGAGAGACTGGTTGGTTCCACCGAAGATGCGGGCATCGTACCTTTTTCCGGGAGCCGCATCTAACCTATAGCGAGAACGAAGGACGAAATGGCATCGAAGGTAGAAGCACGGACGTACGAAGAAGCGTTGAACTGGCTGCGCGATCACGGCTTTGATTTGCTCGAAGCGCCGGGCACGCAAGGGCGCGTATTTCTGAAGAAGTACAACGTGTCGGCCGCCATCCAGAAGGATGGTGACGACGGCGTGAAGATTTTTGCTTATCCCGGCTACTTGATTGGCAGCGAAATTTCGAAGCTGGTGAACAAGGGATACCAGCAGTTTCTGAAAACCGCCAAAACCGAAGTTCCGGCGACCGCCGACCATCTGAAAGCTCTGCAACAGTTCACCGAAGAATTAAAGGAAGGCTTGGGCCTGCCCACCTTATACAACGAATCGCTGGGCACGGTCAGCGAATCGTACCACTACGACCGCATCGAGAATCGCGATAAGCCCGCCGCCGACCGGCCCAAACGTCCCTGGGAAAAAGCCGGAGTCATTGCCGCCGCCGCGAAAAAAGGCCGAGCGTAGACCTGCTCCTCTAAGTTTCGAATCGAAAGGGAGAACTCCCGTCCCTTCTCACTCGAGTCGTGTCGATCAAATTCCTGCCGCGACATTTTCGGCCAGCCGTTCGGGCATTGTGCGACACTGGTTTCGGCTGAAGGGCTCTCACATGTTGAAGTGTGCGATTGTCGCGGTCGGGTTGACTCTGCTTTCTCTCAGCTCCGTTGCTCAGAGTTCTAAACCAGACGCCGCGTCTGCCGTCGAGGGGGTTTTGCGCCGACAGCAGGAAGCCTGGAACCGGCACGATCTCGAAGGCTTCATGTCCGGTTATTGGAAGTCTCCGGACTTGACATTTTTCTCGGGAGCAGAGAAGACATCCGGCTGGCAGTCGACTTTGGAGCGGTATCGCAAGAAATATCAAAGCGAGGGCCATGAAATGGGACATCTGGAGTTCTCCGACTTGAACATTCAGGAACTCGCCCCGGACGCGGCCTTCGTACGCGGCGCATTCCATTTGACCATGCCGGATGGCAAGACTCCGCACGGCCTGTTCACCCTGATCTTCCGCAAGTTTTCCGACGGATGGAAAATCGTGCATGATCACACTTCGGCTGCGGATCGTTAGTGGCCTGTTCTGAAATCCGACGGATTATTCACCGGCGCCATGTCAGCCAAAAGCCCCGCCCTCTCGCCAAGAACGCGAGAAGGGCAGGGCACCCGCTTTTGTGCGTGTCGAAAGTAATCACCAAGCCTCTTCCGTGATTCGCCATCTGGCTTTATGCTGTTTAAGACATCGCGGCCATTGACTGCGCAGTTTCTTCCGGAAGTCATGATTCCAACTCGTCTCTATACCATGATCTTGGGCAGCGCGGGCGCCTTGCTGGCCGCGTACCTTCTGCTGCGTCGCAAGCCCAAAGGACACGATGAAGTGGAGCGGGAGCGGCGGGTATGGCTCGACCGCGTAGGCCGAATTACCGACGGGACCGTCATCGACGTGCAGGAGATGCAGCCCGAAGGACGCAAGCCGGCCACCTTCCTGATCTTTCAATACGACGTGGCTGGCGTGTCCTACGAAGCCTCGCAGGACGTGACTTATTTGCGGCAGCTTATCAACCTGCACTCCTGCCGCCTTGGCCTGCCAACGTCCGTGCGCTACGATCCCCAGAATCCAGGGAATTCGATCGTCGTGTCCGAGCGCTGGATGGGATTAAGGCAGTAGAGCAGCTGTCAGCCGTCAGCTCTCAGCTTTAACACCTGCCTCGTAGAAAGCCACTAGGTCGGGAATCGCGATTCGAGAACCCAGTGCCAATCGCTAGAGTTTTTAAGCTGAGTGCTGAAAGCTGCTTTCCTAGCTTCCGGCTGCGAATCCGCCACCGTGCGCCACGGTAAGGCGCAGGAATTTGTGGGGATTGACTGGCGTGTCGTTGATGCGGACTTCGTAGTGCAGGTGTGGACCGGTGCTGCGACCGCTTAACCCGACGTATCCGATGGTATCGCCCCGCCGTACATACTGCCCGGGGACCACTGCATAGCTGGCAAGGTGCCCGTAGCGTGTCGTGATTCCGTGACCGTGGTCCAGCGCGATCGCCCGTCCGTATCCAGTCACGAAGTCGGCCATAATTACCACGCCGTCGGCCGGAGCGATGACCGGCTGCCCATAGGAAGCCGATATATCGACTCCGCGGTGAAACGCGCCCTCGCCGTTGAAGGGATCAATTCGCTCGCCAAACGAACCAGTGATCGGACCTTCCACCGGCCAAAGGTTGGGAGCCGAATTGGCCCGTAGCCAGTCCGCCGTGGTCACATCGCGTGTCAAGCCGAGAGAAATCCCGGTCGCGGCGGCACCACTCAGTGCGGTGTCTTTCAGGGCATAAAGCCGATCCAGGGAAGAACTTACTTGGGCGTCCTGAATGTGATCCGAAGATTCCGATTCTAGAGCGGGATCCGATTTCAAGCCGTACAGCGAAGAAACTTCACTAGCCAATGAGCCCAGCGACGCGACCTGAATATCTCGCTCCTGGGCTACCTGCTCCAGCCGCGAATAGCGATTTTTCAGCGCATCTTTCTGGGTTCGCAGCTCGTTAAAGCGGGAGACCTTCAACAGCATTCGCATGTAGGAACTGGCAATTCCGGTCAAGCTCATGGCACCGATTGCCGCTCCCACAACTAGTACGTACAGATAGTGGACGGGGATGGGGATCTTGCGAAGTTGCCCGTCCTCGCCACGCGCGACGAAAAGTATGTAAAAACGCTTACGCAATAGGTTCCCTTCGTTCAGAAATCGGATCCACGACTGCGCCAGGTTCGCCGCCTTTGATCCTAGTACCCGATCCCTGCTGCGATCATACCTTCCCCATTTTGGGAATTAGGTCAGTAAATCGCTCCGTCCTACCGGAACCAGGGTCGGGCTCGAAATCTTTGGTGCCTGCAATCCTAACCGCATGCGGCACTTAGCTCGGCCAGAGCTTTGGAAGTAGCTTCGCAACGGTACCAAAGTAGGTTGTTCCTGTCAACGACCCAAAGCACAAACTAAAGTTACGGAAGACACGGGAGTCGGTGATCTCTTGGCGGGTTACCAAGGCCAAATCCGGAACGAGAACGATACAAAGAGCAATGCGGCGTCAGGCAAGCGTTGCAACAAGACCTGCGATGCACGGTCGCCAGCCGCAGACTTCAGTTCGATGGGCTGGAGCGGGCACAGGTTGCTCCTCTCGTGTCGGCATTCGGCACACTGATTGTATATCATTGACTCATCTTGCCTCTAGCCGAAAAACTCTTGATCTCCCGCATCCGGGAGCAGACAACCCGAAGACGAGGGATCGCAGCCGGCATCGGGGATGATTGCGCCATCTTGCAAATCCCCGCCGGTCACCAAACACTGGTTACTACCGATTTCAGCTTGGAAGGCATCCATTTCCGGCGCGAGTGGCATCCGCCCGCGGTCGTCGGTCATCGCTGCCTTACCCGAGGCCTCAGCGACATCGGCGCCATGGGAGGCACGCCCGTCGCCGCATTTTTGTCGCTTGCCCTGCCGCACGACCTACGCCAGGACTGGGTCGACAAGTTCATGACAGGTTTCCTTGAGTTGGCGGGACAGTTCGGCGTGAGTCTCGCGGGTGGAGACACAGCACAGTCTCCAGACGGAATTTTAGCTGACATTGTTGTCATTGGTTCGGTCCCGAAAGGGAAAGCAATCCTTCGCTCGGGTGCTCGCGCAGGCGACCGAATTTATGTGACCGGCGTTCTAGGAGGCGCTGCCGCTACGCTGAAGTTGCTATTCTCCGGCCAGAAGCTTCGGCCAGCCGATTACCCCTGCCATTTTCATCCCGTCCCCCGAATCGAGATCGGCCGGTTCCTGCGTGAAAAGGGTCTCGCCTCGGCCATGATCGATCTCAGCGACGGCCTCTCCACCGATCTCGGGCATATTTGCGACGAGAGCCGGGTTGGTGCGGAGATCCTGTCTGACGCGGTTCCTTGCGCCGAGATTGGCAAGCCTGGCCGCGAAGTCGAACTCGAATTCGCTTTGCATGGAGGTGACGATTATGAACTGCTCTTCACGGCGCCCCGCGGTAAGCGAGTCCCTTCCCGAATCGCGGGTGTCGACATCACCCAAATTGGCCACATCGCCCGAGCCAGGCAGGTCGTTCTCCTGAACTCGGACGGCGCCAGAGTCAAATTCCGACCTCAAGGCTGGGAGCACTTCAAGCATTGACCCCGAAGCCAGAAGCCTGAGACCCAAGTGACTTTCGTGCTACTCAAACCTCTTCTTTATGTATCGCCGTACCGTCAACCGGACTAAAGTAAGTTTTATGTCGTCCCCAAAATCCGTTCTGCTTCTGACTGCGTTCTGTATGTGCCTGAGCTTGACCGCTAAGGCGCAACCTGCGACGGTGCCTGCTCCGGCGAAGCCAGTCGTCGATAACGCCTTCGTCCAAAAACAGTTCGGATCCACCTGCTCCCTCATCGGATTCGAGCCGCTCATCGCTGACTTGGACGGTGACGGCGTTGAAGACATTGTCATTCCAGCACGCTGCACCAATCCGATGATGGACCAGCTCGAGAATAGCTTCGTGGTCGTCGATCCTTACAACAGTTTCTTTGGTTACGGCAACCCCAAGATCACCACGCAATTTGCCTCCGACGATCCAGAACGGCGCGGGTACTCTTTGTTGGTAATTCACGGCGCAGGCCCAGAAGCCTGGCACTCCGCCACGCCCAAAGCGAAGTTCCTGATTGTGAATCTGCCCTTCAAGCAGGTGGTCGTGAAAAAGCTGGCCATCAAGAAAAAGAAGCTGGTCATGGGAATTTTCGCGGAAGAAACCGGCGGCGATCAGGCGACCTCAGTGCTCTTCTGGGATGGCAGAAAATATAAATACCAGCCACTCGGCGCCAGCATGGAGTAACCAGAATTAATGGAGGACGGGCGTCCCCGCCCGTCCAGCCGAGCGAAGCTCGGCTGCATCTCACCCCGACTGATCTGCGGTAGATTCCTGATCTCGCTCAACCCGCTATAATTCTCCCGCCATGAACCTCGAACAGAAACTGGCGGAACTGAAGAAGCGTGACCATCTCGCTGAGGACGGCGGCGGCGAGCGGCGGCGTGAAAAGCAACACAAAGAAGGCAAAATGTCGGCCCGCGAGCGCATTGAGTTCCTGCTCGACGAAGCCACATTCGAAGAGACCGACAAACTGGTCACGCATCGCTGCAACGACTTCGGCATGGCCGAGCAGAAGTTTTACGGCGACGGCTTCATCACCGGGTACGGCCGCATCGAAGGCCGCCTGGTGTTTGTCTTCGCCCAGGATTTCACCGTCTTCGGCGGCTCGCTCTCTGAAGCCAACGCGGCCAAGATCGTCAAAGTGATGGACCTCGCCGCCAAAATGGGAGCGCCCGTGATCGGACTCAACGACTCGGGCGGCGCCCGCATTCAGGAAGGCGTTATGTCGCTGGCCGGCTACGCCGACATCTTTTTAAGAAACACGATGTATAGCGGCGTCATTCCCCAGATTTCTGCGATCATGGGCCCATGCGCCGGAGGTGCCGTCTACTCGCCCGCGATTACCGACTTCATCCTCATGGTCGACAAGACTTCGTACATGTTCATCACCGGCCCCGACGTCATCAAGACGGTCACCCACGAGGAAGTCACCAAAGACCAACTCGGCGGAGCCGAGACCCACAACGAAATCTCAGGGGTGGCCCACTTCAAAGCTCACGACGATGCCGAGTGTCTATCCATGGTCCGAGAACTGTTAAGCTTCATGCCGTCCAACAATCTCGACGACCCGCCGCGCAAGCCCTGCACCGATCCAGTCGATCGAGCCGATGCCGCGCTGGACAAAATCGTTCCCGACCAATCGAACTTGCCGTACGACATCAAAGACGTGATCCACGCCGTGGTGGACGACGGCTATTTTTTTGAAGTTCAGGAACACTATGCAAGAAACATCGTCGTAGGATTCGCCCGCCTGAACGGAAAGCCAGTAGGGATCGTCGCCAACCAGCCAGCGTTCCTGGCAGGCACGCTCGACATCAACGCCTCGATCAAAGGCGCCCGCTTCGTGCGCTTCTGCGACTGCTTCAACATCCCGCTGGTAACCTTCGAAGATGTCCCCGGATTCCTGCCCGGAACCAATCAGGAATATGGAGGCATCATCAAACACGGCGCCAAGCTGCTGTTTGCCTTTGCCGAAGCCACGGTGCCCAAGGTGACCGTCATCACCCGCAAAGCCTATGGCGGGGCCTATTGCGTCATGGCCTCGAAACACATTCGCACCGACGTGAACTACGCGTGGCCCACCGCTGAAATTGCAGTCATGGGTCCGGAAGGCGCGGTAGACATCGTCTACAAGCGAGAATTGGAGCACGCTGAGAATCGAGTAGAGGCGCGCCAAAAGAAGATCGAAGAATTCCGCGAGCGCTTCGCCAACCCCTACGTAGCCGCCGACCGCGGTTTCGTCGACGCCGTAATCCAACCCCGCGAAACCCGCAAAAAGTTGATCCAAGCCCTGGAAATGCTAGAAACCAAGAGGGACAAAAACCCGCCGAAGAAGCACGGAAACATCCCGCTGTGAAACTGAATCGGTATTGTACTGGTAGGGGATATATGTAAGAATGTCAACGCGGATTGTTAGCGAACAAAAAACGAAACAACAATGGCAACCGATGAAACAGTGCTCGTCTCTGCGGATGGATTGCCAGCACCGGAAGTTGGGCCGTGGGCTGAGACGAAGCACAACGTAGTCTCCTACTACGCCAGGCTATTCTCGACGGGCATGAAAAGAAAGTGGAAGAAGCGGATATACGTCGAGTTGTACGCGGGCGCGGGGCATAGCAAGATCCGGGATACGTCAAAGATCATAATGGGTTCTCCACTTCGTGCATTGTCGCTGCCTGATCCTTTTGATAAGTACATCTTTTGTGAAGAAGACCCAGCCTTGCTTAGGGCTCTCGAGCTTCGTGCCAAGCAAATAGCGCCGAGCGCCGAGATGGTATTCGTTCCAGGTAGCTGCAATGACAAAATTTCGGATATCGTGCGCGAGATTCCGGTCGGATCGAGGGATAACAAGGTCCTGTCTCTATGTTTTGTCGACCCTTGCGACATCGGAATAAAATTCAGTACGATCCGTTTTTTGTCGGAGAAGCGGTACGTCGACTTCCTGGTCTTGCTCGCTCTTTACATGGACGCCAATCGGAATAACCAGAACTACGTAAATCCTCGGTCGACTAAAGTGGCCGAATTTCTGGATCGCCCCGATTGGCGTACTTATTGGGCCGCAGCAGAGGCTCAGGGAGTGCCCTTCCCAAGATTTCTTGCGGAGGCGTTCTCGGAAGGTATGGAGTCTCTGGGCTGTATATTCCAGCCGATATACAAGATGAAGGAAATAATGTTTCCCGACAAGAACTGGCCCTTATACCGGTTGGCGCTTTTTTCTCGACACGAGCGAGCCTATAAATTCTGGGACGAGGTCTTGAAGTACAGCACCGACCAAACTTCTTTTTGGAATTAAGAATGTCACTCAACTCCCACATCGAATGGACCGACGCTACATGGAATCCCGTCCGTGGCTGCACGAAAATTAGCCCCGGATGCAAACACTGCTATGCAGAGACTTTTGCAGAGCGGTTTCGCGAGGTCAAAGGGCATCCCTACGAACAAGGATTCGACCTTCGCTTGGTCCCAGAAAAGTTAACTGAGCCCTTTGCCTGGCGGTCACCCAAGCTGGTTTTCGTCAACTCGATGAGCGACCTGTTCCAAGAAGGAGTGCCAGACGCATACACCGAAGCGGTCTCGCGAGTAATGGCGACGGCTGACTGGCATACGTATCAAGTGCTGACTAAGCGATCGGAAAGACTGCGGGACTTGCTCGAACGGCAAACTGCGATTCGCGGCGGAAAAAGAAAACATCTGGTGGGGCGTAAGTGTCGAAGATCGGAAATACGGATTGCCCCGAATCGATCATCTTCGACAGTCCCCTGCGAAGGTCCGTTTTTTGTCCATCGAACCTTTACTAGAAGACCTTGGAAAAATTGACCTGACGGGCATCGCATGGGTGATTGTTGGTGGTGAGAGCGGGCCGGGTGCCCGTCCAATGAAACGGGACTGGGTTGTCTCCATTCGTCGGCAATGCCGAGATCAGCGCGTGCCTTTCTTCTTCAAGCAATGGGGCGGTGTCAGAAAAAAACAAAAGGGCAGATTACTGGATAATCGCACCTACGACGAATATCCGAATCGCGTTAGCAGGCCTATCCCTGAAAGAGCGGAATGCATTGCTTCCGCTGAGGAGTTGAGAAGAATTTCGGACGCCAAGTTGCTTCAGCTGTCCTGATGCGAGTTATTAGTGGAAAGCCCAACTGCCGAGCCTTGCTCGGCCTGGACGGGCGAGGCGCCCATCCCCACGTGATTGTCGTAGTTAGCCACCAAACACTAAGAGTCCCGAGGTGGTGTTGAGCTTATTCGTCTCGGCCAGTAGCTCGCGTTAGACCCTTGCTGACCTGACATAGTTGCTATCCTTGCGGACTGCAATTACCGATCCTTGCTTGGGCTCCGGGCTTACCGCCAACCGGAAAAACTTGCTCAACGCCTCGGGACTCTATCCTGCCTTTGACATGATGTTCTTGTTCGCCTCGACCAGCGCTTTGCTATAGACCCTTGCTTGCCCTCTCCACTTTTCATCTTGCGATGCCGCAGAGTGACTTCGCTTGGGTCCCGGACGCCGCACCAACCGGGTAAACTCTAGAACGTGTCAAAGAACGATTATGTTTCTACTCTTCCTATTTCGGGAGTCAACGAAAAACACGAAACTGTATCTGCTTTGATTGCAGTCGAGTGCAGCGGCTCCACAAGCCGGTGACCGGATTTGGTGCAAAGGATGACGGTCAACTGCGCCGAGCGCGCTCCCAGTGCATTGTTTAGCGCATGTCGATGCTGCAACTTCGTCTTGCCCTGAGAAGCTCGTACGAATTGCTGAGTGTGGAAAATCCGGCGCAATCCTTATTGGGGGCGGAATCCGGGGATCCCAGAAACTTGCGGGCAAGAAAAAAACCGCCAGCGTCCGGGCGCTGGCGGTTCGAGTTTGAGGCAGGAAACTTACTTCTGTTTCGGGGGCGGAATCAGTCTCGACGGAGGAATCTGCCTCTGGCCTTCGTCGTCGTAGTAGAACTTCATTTCATGATCGGACTTCGCGCCAGCCACGGGCTTCTCGCCTCGCGAGCTGAATCGAGATTCTCCAGCCACAGCCAGCAGCGGTTCTTTCGTGGTGTACGCGGCCTCGTTCAAGAGTCCGCCCGACGGAGCCTTGGCCACGATAAATATGCCGAAGGGGTTTCCGTTGTTATAGGTAACTCCGATGTAATCCGCGACCATGTATCCATCGTCGGAGACCGGCAGCCAAGTTAGCTCCATGGGTCCAGCGAGTTGTTTGCCCGCGGTCCAGGTCTTGCCGCCGTCTTCCGAAGTGACAAAACCGACTTCGAGCTTGCAGGAATTGTTGCAGGCCGAGACCGGATAATAGTAATAAACGATCGTGAGGTGAGCCTTGCTGCCGGAAGTGGCAGGGTCCGCGCCAATTCCGGGAAGGAAGTGATCCACCGTGCCTTTAACGGGATCAATGGGAATGCGAGTAACGGCGCTCCAGGTTCTGCCGTCGGTGGAAGAGCTCATGACCACATCGTTCGAGGCGCAATCGCTGCGAAAACGGCAATCCGACCAAACGACGTAGACCTTCCCCGAGCCGTCGATGGTTGCTCCGGGCAGATCAAAACCAGTGCGAATGCCGCCGTCGTCCTGATGGTTGTCAATCCCCGCGATATTCACCGTGGTGCTCCAGCTCTTGCCGCCGTTGGTCGAACGAAAGGCGTCGATGCCGCCGCCCTGGAACGGCACAATGACGGTGCCGTTCGGCTGAACCACGGGTTCGCCGCCGAGTCCGCCGGCGTGGTCGGCCGAAGGAATGCCCGGGCTCCAGGTCAGTCCGCCGTCGTGGGACGTACTCATCAGGACGTCGCCGCTGCCGTACGCCTGATCCCATTCGGTGTAGCAGTTACCGTAGTAAGGACTCTTCGGAAAGTTGTCGCACGTGGTCCAATTCTTATCGTCCAATTCAGTGTTATCGATAATGACCGGCTTTCCCCAATGGATACCATCCGGGGAACGGCTCACGGCAACGTCTCCGATGGTGCCTGAGTTTTCCTGATTCTTGAGCGGGAGCGTGGAAATCAACCATTCCCCGTGTTTGGCGTCGTAGCCCACCGATGGATCGGCCGCCCACCCGAAAGGTCCGTTCTTGTATTTATCGGTCAGCGCGGGGAGAATGCCGTACGTCCACGTTTTACCGGCATCGGTGGAGGTGGCCCACCCCACGTCCGCGCTGCCCCATCCGATCGATCCGGGAACGCGGGCGACGTGGAACGTGCCCACGATAGTATTCCCCCAGGAGAAGAAGTCGGGCTCAACTTCGGTTTTATGCACGCTGTCGGAGTTGGTGAACTTATCGGTGCTGATTTTCACCAGCGTGAATTGCGCATGTGCGGGCGCGACCAAGACTACCGAAATCGCCAACGCGAGCAGTACGGTGAGGAAGGCAAACGCATTTCGATTCATCAGGTTTCCTTATTTGAGATTTCAATATCCCCAAAATTTCGATCTTCTCAACACTCGCGTGCGACAGGCGGATCGACATCAAGTTTTACTTCTGCGTCAAAGGTCGTCCCTGTTTTGAGGGCGGGATGGGATACTTTCCATCATCGTCGTAGTACTTCCAGACGTATTTCCCTTTCGCGTTAGGCACAGGCTTTTCGCCCTTCGAGCTGAACCGCGGTTCATCCGCTGCGGCGAGCAGAGGAGCCTTGGTCGTGTACATGGCCTCATTAAACAGCCCGCCCGAGAATGCCTTGGCCACAGCGAATACTCCAAACGGGTTCCCGTTCGCGTATGCGACGGCGAGATAATCGGCAACCATCAGCCCGTTTTGTGTTTCCGGCAGCCAGCTTAACTGCATCGGTCCAGCCAGTTCTTTTCCTGTAGTCCACGTCTTGCCTCCATTCTCCGACGTGGTATAGCCGACATACAGCTTGCAGGAGTTATTGCAACTGGCAACGGGATAGTAGTAGTAGGTCACGGCGAGGTGGGCTGTTTTTCCAGAGGTGGTCCGGTCGACGCCTATCCCGGGGATGAAATGGTCCACCGTGCTCGTAGTCGGGTCAATTGGAATGCGGGCAACTTTGGTCCACGTCGTGCCATTAGTCGAAGTGCTGAGGACGAGGTCGTCGGTGCTACAGCCAGAACGAAAACGGCAATCCGGCCACACGATGTAGATTTCCCCAGCCCCATCAATTTGCGCTGAGGGCATACCGAAGCCGTCGCGCAGACCGCCATCTTCCCCGCGATAGTCCTGGCTGGAGATAACCGTACTGCCGGTCCAACTCTTGCCCCCGTTGGTCGAACGGAAAGCGATCATGTTGTTTAGAGTGGAGATGGGCACTACGACCGTGCCATTCGGGAACACCAACGGCTGCCCTCCGATACCGCTGGCCTGATCGCCCGTATTCATAGCTGGCCCCCAAGTCACTCCGCCATCGGTGGAGGTGCTCATGAAGATGAGATCGCCGAGTGCGGGCTCGTCCCATTCGCTGTAGCAATTGCCATAGTGGGGACTCGTCGTAGTGTTGTCGCACGTGATCCAGTTTTTATCGTCCGAGCCGCTTTGATCCACAATCACCGGCTTGCTCCAATGGATTCCGTCGGTTGAACGACTGGTGGCCACGGCTTCTCCGTCGTTGTCGATCAGGGGAAGAGTGGAGATCAGCCACTCCCCGTGTTTGACGTCGTAAACCACAGCCGCATCGCTAGCGGCGGTGAAGCTTCCACCCTTGTAGTTGTCGGTCAGGCCCGGAAGCAAACCGTTGGTCCAGGTTTTGCCTCCGTCCGTGGAAGTGGCAAACCCCACGTCAGCGCCACCGCCATCGGGGACGCGGGCTACCTGGAAACCAGTCACGATGGTAGAACCCCAGGCGAACGTATCGGGTTCAACTTCAGTGTGATGGTCGCTGTCAGAATTGTGGAACGTGTCCGTGCTGAGCTTTACGAGATTAGACTGCGCATGCGCTGGAACGACAATTGCGAGAGCCATCGCAAACGCGAACGCCACAGTGAAGAAGTTAGATCCGTTGGCACTCTTAGACCCAGGGAAAATTCGATTCATCGGCATTATCCTTAACATGTCTGAATTTACCGCCGGCATGTTGTGCCGGTGGTGTTAGGCACCTCTACTTCCGCAAGTCGGCGCGGGATGGAGGAGTTCCTCTCTCTTCACCCTGAGATCTTGGGAACGGTCGATCCCAGTGAACGTTTGGTATGCGTTTCTCGCCCTTCGAACTGAAGCGAGGCTCCTCCGCCGAAGCCTCGAGCGGCTGCTTTGTGGTGTATGCGGCCTCGCTGAACAGGTCATTGGAAGGCGCCTGGGCCACCATGAACACTCCAAATGCTTTGCCGTTCACATAGGACGAGGACAGATAGTCGGCAAGCATCGGTCCGTTCTGCGAAGCGGGTAACCAACTAATTTTCATGGGACCGGCGAGATTTTTTCCTGCCGTCCAGGTTTTGCCTCCATCCGTGGACGTGGTAAAGCCCACGTGGATCTGACAGGTGGAATCGGCGCAGTTAGCTTTTGGATAGTAATAGTAAGTCGCGGCGAGGTGAGCCGTGTTCCCGGAGGTCGAGCGATCCACGCCCAGCCCAGGAATGAAGTGGTCCACGGTGCTGGTGAGCGGGTCAATCGGAATGCGAGCGGGCTTGGTCCACTTCGTGCCATTGGTGGAAGTGATCAGCACCAGATCATTGGTGTTGCAGTTCTTGCGGAAGCTGCAGTCCGACCACACCACATAAATCTTGCCGGCTTTGTCGATGCCAGTGGAAGGAAATGGCAGTCCGACGCTCCGCAAAGTGCTATTCCCCTGGAAGGTGTTGACTGAAGAAATGGTTATGCTGCGTCCCCAACTAACGCCCCCATCGGTCGAACTGAAGGACTGCATTGCATTTCCGAGGAAGGGTACAACCACTTTGCCGCTTGGCATGACCAGAGGCTCAGCGCCTGATCCGCCGGCGTTATCCGCAGAAGTCTTGGCGGCTCCCCAGGTGAGTCCACCGTCGGTGGAAGTGCTCATTTCGACGGCGAAGCTGTCCCACTCGGTGTAGCAATTGCCGTAGAACGGACTCTGCGCGTTGTTGTCGCAGGTGATCCAGTTCTTGTCGTCTCCGCCGCTGCTATCCACCATGATGGGGTTTCCCCAATGAAGTCCGTCCTTGGAGCGGCTGACCGCGACATTCACTCCCGAGTTGCTGATGGGGAGGCTCGAGATCAGCCAGAACCCGTGTTTCGCGTCATAGACCACTGAGGCATCACTGGCGGCGGAATTGGGCCCATGCTTGTAGTTGACGGTGAGTCCGGGGAGATAGCCGTAGGTCCACGTCTTGCCACCGTCGGTTGAAGTGCTAAATCCCAAATCCGCGCCCCCTCCGTCGGCAATACGAGCTACTTGAAAAGCCGCGACCATGGTCGAACCCCATGAATACGTGTCGGGCTCAACTTCGGTCTTGTGCTGGCTGTCGGAGTTATGGAAGCTGTCGCTGCTGATCTTGACCAGAGAGAACTGCGCCTGAACCGGAGTGGCGACAGCGAGAGAAATCGCAGACGCCAGCACAGATGCGAGAAAGGCGAACCTGTTCCCGCAACCTGGAGAAGCCGAGCACGTTCGGTCCATTAGATTGTCCTTATACCTGGGAGTGGAAGGTTCGCGGCTCGGTCCCGACGCCAAATGGGGAGGGCATTTCCCGGCAGCAACGAGGCGCAGTAGTAGTTCAAATGTCGGACGAAGATACATCGAGTAATCGAGCCCTGTCAATGTGCAGAATTTTTCACTGTCGCGCCGATTATCAGGCGACAGGACAGATGAATGGAGACTCTTGATCTCGTCAGCACGGCGCGTCGAAAGCCGTGTCCGATGCGGTCGGACAACATCCTTTATTCTTGACAGGCAGACGTGCTTGAGGCACAGTTACGTGTAACTTGGCCCCCTCGATCCCGACTTCCTTTGAGTCTGCGAAGGCGTTTTCGCGAGACGGAGCCAACTTCCCAGGGGGGTCGTTATGAAACTCATCGCTACGGTTTCCGCACTGCTGTTTTCACTTGCGAGCACCGCTGTATATGCCCAGGCGCCGCGAAATCACGGTGGCTTTATAAACGTGGTGGTGATCTTTCAGGAAAATCGCTCGACTGACAATCTGTTTGGCAGTAACCCCTACTTCTTACCAGGTGTGGACATTGCCACCAGCGGAGTGAACTCGAAGGGCCAGCAAATCCCTTTGACGCCCATACCCCTGCAAAACAACTACGATTTGAGTCACGCTCATTCGGCATTCGTGCAGATGTATGACCAGGGAAAAATGGACGGCGCCAACAAGATCGGCATAACCTGCAACAAGGGCGCGGCGAATTGCCCGCCCGCAAACGCGCAATTCCGGTATGTTGATAATTCGACGGGCATCCTGGACCCATATTTTCAATTGGCGGAACAGTACACCTTCGCCGATCGCATGTTCCAGACCAACCAGGGGCCGAGTTTTCCCGCCCATCAATTCATTATTTCCGGAACTTCCGCGCCCAGCACATATAGCGACTTGTTTGTTTCGGAGAATCCAGCCGGGGTCGCGAACGCCGGCACCGACACCGGATGCACGGCGCCGACCGGGGAGTACGTCAAGGTGATTGATCCCAGCGGTAGCGAGGCGCAGACCATCTATCCCTGCTTTGAGCATCCCACTCTGGCAGATCTCCTCGACTACGCGGGAGTCAGCTGGCGGTATTATGCGCCGTCAGCAGGTTCCATCTGGACCGGGCCGAACGCCATTGAGCATCTGCGTTTTGGCCCCGATTGGGACAACGATGTTGTGTTGAACTCCGCGCAGGTGTTGACCGACATTGCCAATGGCCAACTGGCCAACGTCAGCTGGGTGATTCCGACCGGGCAAGAATCCGACCATGCCGGGATCAACAAGGGTTTGGGTCCGTCCTGGGTGGCGTCCGTTGTCAACGCCATCGGCCAAAGTCAGTATTGGGACAATACCGTAATCTTGATCGCGTGGGATGATTGGGGAGGCTGGTATGACCACGTTGCTCCTAATGTCGTCAGCTCTTATGAATACGGCTTCCGCGTGCCGCTCATCGTCGTGTCTCCCTTTGCCAAGCAGGGTTATGTATCTCACGTGACCCACGACTTCGGTAGCATCCTGCATTTCATTGAGACGGTTTACCGTTTGCCTTCGCTCGGATATGCGGATTCCAGGGCCGACGACCTCTCGGATTGCTTTGACTTTCACCGGCACAACCAGTTTCAAAAGATTGCAGCGCCACACGACGGGAAATATTTCATCAACGACAAGACCCCGCCATCTGACCCGGACGATGATTAACTGGGGGCGAGAAGTTTAGACTCATCGCCTCGGACTTAGCTGCGAAGCGCGCGCAGGCACATCTGCCCTGCTAGGATATGCCTCGTGCCTTCGCTGCTCGATATCCGGCATCTCACCGTCGAGTTTCCTGCCTCGGGCTCGGCTTCCGCACAGTCCGTACTTGCAGTGCGCGACCTCAATTTGACCGTCGCTCCGGGCGAAGTTCTCGGCCTGGTCGGCGAGTCCGGTTCGGGCAAATCCGTCACCTCGCTGGCCCTGATGCGTCTGCTTCCCCCGCAGGCGCGCGTAGCCGGGGAACTCCTGTTCGCGAATGGAAACGGTTCCCCGCACGATTTATTGCGCCTTCCAGATGAGGCAATGCGGGACCTGCGTGGATCGAAGATGGCGATGATTTTTCAGGAGCCCATGACCGCTTTGAATCCCGTGATGCGAGTGGGCGAGCAGATCGCTGAAGCGGTCGCTGTACATGCCCAAGTCACAAAAAAGGCGGCCTGGGATCGCGCGGTCGCGGTGATGGAGGATGTCGCGATCCCGGATGCAGCCCATCGTGCTCGCGATTATCCCTACCAACTTTCCGGAGGCATGCGGCAGCGGGTCATGATTGCCATGGCGGTGGTGAATCGTCCCGCGTTGCTGATTGCCGACGAACCCACTACCGCTCTCGATGTCACGGTGCAGGCACAGATTCTCCAACTGCTGGCCGAATTGCGAGCCAAGTTTGGCTTGGCCATGCTTTTCATTTCGCACGACCTAGCCGTGGTTTCGCAAGTTGCCGGCCGCATCGCTGTAATGTATGCAGGAAGCCTCGTAGAACTGGGATCCAAACACGAAATTTTTCATGCTCCCGCGCATCCCTACACGCGCGGACTTCTGAATGCTGTGCCCACTTTGAAAACGGATCGTACCCGACCACTCGCCACCATCGAAGGCACCGTGCCACCGATGTATGCTGTTCCTCCCGGATGTCCATTCGAACCTCGTTGCGACTTTCGTGTAATGGAATGCGCGCGCAATTTGCCGCCCTTGCTTGAGGTAACTCCAGGTCACTGGGCGCGATGCCCGGTGGTCAATCCATGATCGCTGCATGTGTAGAGCCGACACTCCGGTCCGCTATCTTGGCAATCAAGATTGACCCAAAATCAAGCGGCTACAGGAGTGTCCGCCCTCCATGCTGCTTTTGGGTCTATAATCGCCATTTTGCCCGGTGACCAGTGCGCGTACTTCTTTTAAGCGACATTCATAGCAATCTTGAAGCTCTTGATGCCTGCCTCGCGGCCGCTCCCGCGTATGACGTGGTCTTTAATCTGGGGGATATCGTCGGCTATGGGGCAAGTCCCAACGAAGTCATTGAACGCTCGCGCCAGTTGGGGAAGTTCTTCGTCCGCGGCAATCACGACAAAGCAGTGTGCGGTTTGGTCGACATCGCTGACTTCAATCCCGTGGCTGCTCTTGCTTCGCAATGGACCCGCGATCAACTCACCCGGGAGAACTTGGAATGGCTCCGTTCGTTGCCGCAGGGACCAGTACGGATCGACGGACTCCCCGATGTCCAGTTTGTGCATGGATCTCCCGTCAATGAAGATGAATATGTGGTGACCGTAGGTGACGCGGTGGAACCGCTGATCGTGGCTCCGACCAAGCTGACTTTTTTCGGGCACACCCACCTGCAAGGAAGCTTTACCTTGAACGGCGATCACGTCGACT
Organism: uncultured Acidobacteriota bacterium; assembly: GCA_963762385.1. Classification (GTDB taxonomy): domain Bacteria; phylum Acidobacteriota; class Terriglobia; order Terriglobales; family Acidobacteriaceae; genus JABDBE01. Next base: position 127,206 of record CAVXKN010000007.1, read on the forward strand.
CCATTCATCCCGCTTACAGAACCGTCGGGCAATCCGAGAGCTGCGAATTTCCGCTGAAGAAAAACCTGCCCTATCTGGTCAATCCCGGTTCCGTGGGACAGCCACGCGATGGTGATTGGCGAGCGGGCTTCGCGCTTTTCGACTCCGACGCGGGCATCGTTTCCTTCTTTCGCGTGCCCTACAATCTGAAGAGAGCGCAAGATCGTATCCTCGCCGCCGACCTGCCCCAGCGCTTAGCGACCCGGTTGGCTGCGGGAAGATAACTGCCGCGGAGGTTTCCGATGCAACGACGAGCATTCCTCAAAGGTAGCGGAGCGGTCATCGTTGTGGTCGTGGGTGCGGGAGTGTGGCGCGCCTATGATGAGGGCGTTTTCAGTGTTGGTGAAGGTCCGGCCTACCAGCCATGGAAAGACTGGCAGAACGAGAAGGGTGGGCCACTGGCGCTGGTGCGCGCGGCGATTCTCGCCGCCAGCCCGCACAATACGCAGCCTTGGCTGTTCAAGATCACCGACAAGCAAATCGAATTGTATGCGGACACGGGACGATATCCAGGCGCGCTTGACGCTTATTTGAGAGAACAGCACATTGGTTTGGGCTGCGCGCTGGAGAATCTCATGCTGGCCGCAGCCGCGAACGGTTACAACGCCACGGCCACGCTGCTCCCAGGAAAGCTTCAGCCGGTTCCTTCCAACCCGCAGCCGGAATTGGTGGCCCATGTCGACCTTTCGCCGGGCAACCGTCAAGCCAGCGAACTTTACGACGCTATTCCTCATCGCCATACCAATCGCGCTCCATATGATGTGCTCAAGCCCGTTCCGGCCGAGGTGATGGATGCGCTCAGTTGTTTGACTATCAACGAACCGGAAATAAAGATATTTCTGTTCAATTCGGAATCAGACCGAAACCGAATCGTTGAAGTAGTTGCCAAAGCCAACAAGGAGGTATACGCGGACCCGGATGTGGAGCACGGGAGCCAGCGGTGGATCCGATGGGACTGGAGCGACGTCCAGAAGTATCGCGACGGCCTCACAATGGACGCGGCCGGCTTTCCGCCAGTGACCACGGCGATTATCAAGTTCACGCCGAAGCGATTATTGAGAAGGTTCGCTCCGCGTGGCAACGGGGATCCGTACGCACGTCTGCTGCGGGCCACGCCCGTTTTCGGCCTTGTCGCCGTGCGCGATCGTTACGACCGGGAACAGTGCCTTCGCGCGGGGCGAATCTGGCAGCGAGCCCATCTGTTGCTGACCAGCCGTGGAGTTGCGGCTCGGCCGATCAATGAAGCCGTGGAACTCATTGATCATGAGCGGCTGCGGAACCAGGAACTGCGAGCATCAGCTCAGTTGGCCGAACTCACGCACGATGCTACATGGCAACCCACTTTCATGTTCCGCATTGGCTACCCGATTCGTCCAGCACTGGCCAGTCCACGACGCCCGGTTAAGGACGTAATTATTTGACACCCTGCCGTTGAAGTAGTCTTATCATCAATCGCCGTGTGCCTTTGTGTTCAACTTTATTCTGCGCATCATTATCAGAGGGAATGGTTGGAATGAAAACGAATCGTGGGAAGTTGGCTAAACTTGTAATTCCGGTTTCTCTGTTAGTCGTCGCAGTTGTCGTTGCTCAGGCGCAAAGCGCCAGCCCCATCGCCCGGAACTTCGATCAGGTCGCGATCTCGCCGGATGGAAGTCGTATTGCCTGGGTCGTGCAATCGCCGCTGAATGAATCCGGAGAATCAACCGGGGGGTCGGCGATTTACGTTCAGGACTTGAGGTCTGCGGGCGCCAAGCCGAGACGAATCTCCGCCGGCGGCGACAACCAAGCCGCAAGTGAGGACACCATCGCGTGGTCACCGGACAGCAAACATTTGGCTTTTCTTTCCGACATCGGAGGGGATGGGCAATCGAATTTTTACCTGGTGAACGTGGAGGGGGGAACCGCGCGCAAACTGACCAACCTCAAGGGCTACCTGGCCGACCCCGCATGGTCTCCCGATGAGAAGACACTGGCGTTTCTGTTCACTGAAAATGCGCCTCGCGCCGCAGGCCCCCTGATGCCCATGATCCCAGAGACTGGGGTTATCGACCAGAAGGTTTACGAGCAACGCCTCACTCTGGTGGACATTGGGTCGGGCAAAGTCCGCCAGCTCTCGCCGCCGGATGTGTACGTCTATCAGTACGACTGGTCACCCGATGGCAAGACTTTCGCGACGATTGCCGCGCACGGCTCGGGAGATTCCAATTGGTATGTCGCCCAACTCTATACGCTGAGTGCGGAAAGCGGAGAGATCAAGCCGGTTTATAAGCCTTCTCTGCAGATCGCGGTGCCGCGTTGGTCGCCCGATGGCAAGACCATCGCGTTTATCGGCGGACTCATGAGCGATGAGGGATCAATCGGTGGCGACGTTTTTACCGTTCCAGCGACAGGAGGGGATGCTCACAATGTCACGCCCGGAATTGCCGCATCGCCGTCGTGGCTCTACTGGGAATCGCCGGGCAAGATTCTTTTTACCGAAAACGTTGATGGTCAGGCGGGCGTTTCCGCGGTTGATCTTTCGAGTGGAAAAATAACCTCGCTGTGGTCCGGCCCTGATGTCATCTCCACCGAAGTCGAGGGTGGACCTATGGTCTCTCTCACGGCAGATCGCCAGTCTTCTGCCGTGATTCGGAATTCATCCACGCGCCCGCCGGAAATCTGGGCCGGCCCCATCGGGGAGTGGAAGCAAGTCACTCGCATCAATGACGGCGTCCGCCCCAACTGGGGTCAAACCAAAAGTCTGCACTGGTCGAATCGGGACTTGAAGATTCAAGGGTGGCTTATGTTTCCCACCGACTACGATCCCAAGAAAACCTACCCCATGGTTGTGGTGGTGCATGGCGGACCAGCCGGAGTCGCGCGTGTCGCCTGGCCTGAGATTTTCTTCAACACTTACGAACTCTCTGCCCACGGATATTTCGTGCTCTATCCCAATCCTCGCGGCAGCTTTGGACGAGGTGAGAAATTCACGCAAGCCAACGTCAAGGATTTCGGTTATGGAGATTTCAAGGACATTTTGACCGGCGTGGACGAGGTGGTAAAGACGCTGCCGGTGGATAACAATCGCATCGGCATTACTGGCTGGAGTTACGGCGGTTACATGACCATGTGGGCGGTGACTCAAACCAACCGTTTTCGCGCCGCCATGGCCGGAGCCGGACTGGCTAACTTGCAAAGTTACTACGGTCAAAACGATATCGACGAATGGATGCCCCCCTATTTCGGCGCGACCGTCTACGATGATCCCGCGATCTATGCGAGAAGCGCTCCCATCACCTTCATAAGAAATGTGAAAACGCCCACACTGGTGCTAGTCGGCCAATACGATGGGGAATGCCCCGCGCCGCAATCCCGCGAATTCTGGTGGGCGCTCAAAACGCTAGGGGTGAAAACGCAACTGGTCATCTATCCTGGCGAAGGCCACGAATTTCTCCAGCCCGACCACCGGCAGGATGTAATTGAGCGTTTGACTGCATGGTTCGACCACTATTTGAAGTAATGGAGGACGGGCATCTACCGCGTCCTGCCGGGCGCAGCAGAGATAACTACGCGCAGTGTAAACTTTCGCCATGCCCTCATATTCCTCATCTGGTTCGACCAAAGAGCTGTTTAGCGCTCGCGAAACTCCGCCCGCGCATCACCTGGTTGCGTTCAGCGACGGTGGCGCGCGCGGCAATCCGGGACCATCTGGATATGGCGTCGTAATTCAGGATGAGGCTGGACGTAAAGTTGCCGCGCTGAGCGAATATCTCGGCCATCAGACCAACAACTTTGCCGAGTATCAGGGATTGATCGCCGCGCTTGAGTATGCGGTGGCCAACGGTCACAAAGCGCTCAAGGTGATCAGCGACTCCGAACTGCTGGTACGGCAAATCAAGGGCATCTACAAAGTCAAAAATGCCGCTCTCCAGGACCTGCATGGACGCGCCAAAGAATTGATCGCACAACTGGACTGGTTTTCCATCGGCCACGTTCTCCGTGGACACAACGAAGAAGCCGACCGCCTGGCCAATGCTGCCATGGACAAGGGCATGGGACGTGTAGCGCGGGCGCCCTCGCCCGCGTCGCAGTCGGGAAACATTCCAGCAGTACGTCAGGAATTCAACGGAATTGTTCGCGGAGGAAAGATCGAACTGCTCGACGGCAAACTCCCCGAAGGAACCCAGGTCCAAGTGCGCGTGAGGAAATAGCACCAAGCTTCGATGGAGGACGGACGCCCGTCCTCCACGCAAAGTCTATTCGTTGACTACCGGATTCCTCAACATCCCCACACCCTCGACGCTGATCTCAATCGCATCCCCCGCAACCACGGGTCCCACGCCTTTAGGAGTGCCGGTTGCGATCAAGTCGCCGGGAACGAGGGTCATCGCCTGCGTGATATAGCGAATAACGACATCGAGCGGAAAAATGAAATCCCGGGTATTGCCCTGCTGCCGCAGTTCTCGGTTCACGCGGGTCTCAACCGCAACTCCGGCCCATGGATCGATCTCATCCGTTACCAACGGACCAACCGGGCAAAACGTGTCGAAGCCTTTGGCGCGCGTCCATTGGCCATCTTTGTTTTGCAGATCACGCGCCGTGACGTCGTTGAGGCACGTATAGCCAAGAATATAAGGACGCACATCTTCGTCCGCGCTCAGCTTGTAGCATCTCTTACTCATCACGACTGCGAGCTCCCCTTCGAAGTCGACGCGCTGCGAAAGCTTCGGCCGGCGGATTTCGCCGCCCGGTGCAAGCAGCGACGACGGGGGCTTGAAGAAGATCAAAGGCTCGACCGGGACTTCGTTTCCGAGCTCGGCTGCGTGTTCACGATAGTTGCGGCCCACGCAGACGATCTTCGACGGGCGGACCGGCGCCAGCAACCTCGCCTCGGCAAAAGCAAGATGGTCCATACGCTTGGAGGGCAGATCCTCGATATCGCCGTCGGCTTGCTCCGGCGGCTTCAGCAGCAATCGCGTGATCTGCTCAACTCCCGCGACCGCTTCAACCAGGCCGTAGTGAATTTGTCCGTTAAGTTCGAACCCGCAATATTTCATGAGAACCCCAGCTTTTAGCAGTTGGCATTTAGCATTTAGCACTCAGACGTACTTAAGATCACCTACGGAAGGCCAAATGCTAAGTGCCAAGTGCTGCCTTTATGGTATCGCCTCACTCGCCTCTCGCGAGTGTGCACTTTCGTTGCCGCGCACGTCGACCGCCGAAACGGAATAAATATACGTCTTGCCCGGCGCGACGTTCATGTCACGAAACGAGGGCGTCTTCACCGGTTTCGCATTGATCTTCACAGGCTCGGTTCCTGCCTCATGACGAAAAACGTTATAGCCCGCGAGATCGGCGTCGGCGTCGGGAGCCCAAATCAAATCAATGAACGGTTGCTGACCGACTCCCGAAAAAACGGCCTGCAGACCGGAAGGTACCGCGGGCGGAAAAATATCGTGAGCGAACACTTTTACAGCGGGCGTGTCGTCGCTTTCAAACTGGGTCTCGGGTTTTCCCTCCGCGTGAATTAACATGACCACGTTTGCGCGGTAAAAATAGGTTTTCTCCCATTCGAAGCTATGATCCAAAAGTTGCGTCGCGGAAGATTCATCCAGCGGCACTTCTCCCACAACAGTATCGATGTTCCCACCTTCCGGCCGACGATACACGCGATAAACGTGTCGCAACCCCGGCGTTTCGGCCGCAGGTGAATTCCCGGTCCAACTCAGCACGACACCATCCGCCGTGACTCGAGCCTGGAAGCCGGAGGGCGGCGGCAACGCAACCACTGCAGGGACGGCCACGATATTCGATAATCCGGCGCTTCGGCCCCTTTCATTCAACACTGAAATCGCATAGAACACTTGTACCGTAGGATTTTCCACGAGCAGGGTTTGCGGAATTCGGTTGATGTAATTCGCCTGCATCTTCGTGGCAGGCTTCGCAGGCTTATTTCGCTGAGGACTTGCTCCCGAAAGCCGTGGCGCAGGAACTTCTCCCGCCGGATTCGCACAATCGCCGATCGCAGCATCCAGACTTCTGCAAATATGTGTCGGACCCAGATGCCGCACAACGAGGCGATCCGTGGTTTCGCCGGGCACGGTCCAATCAAGATAAACGCTGTCGCCTTTGCGCACCGCCCGAAGATCGGTGACCGGCTGCGGAAGATCCAACGATGGGGGCTTAGGAATGCCAGGAACACCGCAACCGACAAGGGCAGCGGTGCCGGAAAGCAATAACAGGAATTTCGAGATGAATTGCCTCATCGGCAGAAGAACAAGATTACCAGATGGGCAGATGATCGCAGCATTGCGAATGCTACAGAATATAGCGCGAGAGATCCTGATCCTTCACGATGTCGGCCAGCATGTGACGTACGTAGTCTGCATCAACCTTGAAGTGCTCGCCTTTTTTATCTGGCGCGTCGAAGCTGATCTCATCCAGCACGCGCTCCATAATCGTGTGCAGGCGGCGCGCTCCGATGTTTTCCGTACCTTCGTTCACTCGGAAGGCAAAGCGGGCAACCTCTTCCAGCGCGTCCTTGGTGAATTCCAGCTTCACATTTTCGGTTTCGAGTAGCGCGGTGTATTGCTTCACCAATGAGGACTTGGGCTCAGTCAAAATGCGGATGAAGTCTTCCATGGTCAGCGATTGCAATTCCACACGAATGGGGAACCGGCCTTGCAGCTCCGGGATCAAGTCGCTCGGTTTGGAAACGTGGAACGCACCTGCGGCTACGAAGAGAATGTGGTCGGTGCGAACCATGCCGTATCGGGTGTTCACCGTGGTTCCTTCCACGATAGGCAAAATGTCGCGCTGCACGCCTTCCCGCGAAACGTCCGGCCCATGGCCGCTTTCCCGGCCGGCGATCTTGTCGATCTCGTCGAGGAAGATAATGCCCGAATCCTCTACTCGATCAATGGCGATGCGCGTGACTTGATCCATATCAATCAACCGCTGCTCTTCTTCCTGGATCAGGTATTCGAATGCTTCATTGACTTTCATCTTCCGCTTTTTCGTGCGCTGGCCGAAGATGTTGGGCAGCATGTCCTTGATGTTGACATCCATCTCTTCGACGCCCTGATTGGAGATGATTTCAAAAGATGGAAACGCGCGCTCGCGCACATCGATTTCCACCATACGTTCATCCAGCTTGCCCTCGCGCAATTGCTGGCGAAGCTTTTCGCGGGTACGGCTCTGCGATTCGTTTGAAGAAGAGGAAGTGGTTCCTTCGAGGATGAACCCGGCCTGCGCCGGCTCTGGGGGTCGAACCGGAGTCGGCGGCGGCAGAAGGATGTCCAGCAAGCGCTCCTCCGCATTCAGCTCCGCCTTGTCCGAAACGTCTTCGAGTTTTTCCTCGCGCACCATCTCAATCGCGATCTCGACCAGATCGCGGATCATGGACTCGACATCACGCCCGACGTAGCCCACCTCGGTGAACTTCGACGCCTCTACTTTGAGAAAAGGCGAGTTGGCGAGCTTGGCCAGGCGGCGGGCAATCTCAGTTTTCCCCACGCCCGTGGGACCGATCATGATGATATTTTTAGGAATCACTTCTTCGGCAAGCTCCGGCGTCAGCTTCTGCCGGCGCATGCGATTGCGCAATGCAATCGCCACGGCGCGCTTAGCGTCTTTCTGACCGATAACGTGCTTGTCCAGCTCGGCGACGATCTCACGCGGCGTAAGTTCGTCGAGCGCTATTTGTTCTTCATCCACGGTTCCAGGTAAGTAAATGGCCATAAGATTCTTTATCGTAAACCAACGTTCAATTTCTTAGGACTCGACCTACACCATGCCCGCCGGAATCACTCCGTGCCTGAGCATGTCGTACCAAGTCTCAGTATCGGCGTCGCTATAAAGCTTGAGGTGCCGGATGACCTCGCGGGCAAATTCCAGGCTGCCGAGGCCACTTGCCGTAATGATGTTCTGATCCGCGACTGCCAACTCATCCACATAGAAAGCGTCGTCCTGATAGCCGGGAACCATCGCCTTGAGATAAGCCTTGGCGTTGCTCGTGTGGCGAACGCCACGCGTGAGTCCGGCGCGAGCGATTTCCAACGTGGCGGCGCAGATGGCGCCAATCAAAACGTTCCGCTCATGCAGTTGGTGAAGCAAATTCTTGACTACTTCGTGCGATTCTTCCTGCCACATATCGCCGCCCGGCAACATGAAGAAAGCGGTCTCCGCCGGATTTACTTCATCGATGGTCATGTCGGGAGTGATTTTCAATCCCGCCATCGAGGTCACGGGCTGGCGCGAAAAGCCTGCCGTGGCCACTTCAAACTTGCCCGACTTCGTGATCTGGCAGAAAGCATGGGCTGGTTCCCAGTCGGCCAAACCATCGAAGACCAGCAGGTAGGCTGTATGTTTCATAAAATACTCTTGCAGTCGAGCTTTGTTCCACTTCGCCCTGTGGCTTGCGGCTTGGAAGGAATCGCCGGTCCTACAACTCCTCAATCGTCACCTTGTCATTCGTATAAATACACATGTTGCCGGCAATCTTCATGGCTTCTTCCGCAATCTGGTGGGCGGAGAGCTGCGTGTGCGCCGCCAGCGCCTGGGCGGCTGCTTGCGCATACGGTCCGCCACTGCCGATGGCGGCAATGCCTCCATCTGGCTCAATCACGTCACCCTGGCCGCTGAGCAGGAAAGTTTGTTCCTTGTCAGCAACCAGCAACAGCGCTTCCAGATGCCGCAAGAATTTGTCGGTCCGCCAATCCTTCGCCAACTCCACGGCGCCGCGGCCGATATTGCCATGATACTGTTCCAGCTTGGCCTCGAAGCGGCTGAAAAGCGAAAATGCATCCGCGGTCGAACCCGCGAATCCGGCGAGGATCTTGTCCTGATATAAGCGACGGATTTTCTTGGCGGTATGTTTGATCACGCCTTCGCCGAGGGTGACTTGTCCGTCGCCAGCCATCACCACATGGCCGTCCCGCCGAACGCAAAGCACCGTAGTCGAACGTACTAAACGCTTCTTCGTCATAAGCGCAATTCTTCATTATAACAGCGGGAGGCGGCTCGACAGCGAAGCATCACGACTCGGCGGACGGGTCAGGATCTCAGAGAGTTTTCTTTCGTGGCCTTTGTGGTTGATGAAGTGCAAAGCTAAAACCACGAAGGAACACGAAGGCGCACGAAGAAACCTAAAACGTAGCTTTCTCTTAATTGACAACTAGATCCGCGATTCGCGCCGCGTCGGCGCAAGCTCGCACGTCGTGGGTGCGAATAATGTGCGCGCCTTTGAGGATGACCGCCGTCTCCGCGGCTATGGTTCCATAGAGCCGCTCGGCCAAGGCCGCGTCGGTGCCATGCCTCGCCAGGGCTCTTCCAATAAACGATTTCCGTGACACTCCCGCCAGAAGCGGATACCGCAGTTCATGCAGTTCGTCGAAGCGCTTGAGCAGCGGGTAATTCTCCTCAAAGCTCTTGCCGAATCCAAAGCCCGGATCGAGCACAATCCGCTCGCGCTTCACCCCTCCTAACAACGCAGCATCAGCCCACGCCCGCAGTTCGCGTTTCACCAGCGTCACAACGTCGGATACCGGCGGCAAAGTTCGCCATTCCTCCGGACGTCCACGCATGTGCATGAGCACGACCGCGCATTTCAGCCCAGCCAGCGTCTTCACCATCTGCGCATCCCAGCGAAATCCGCTCACGTCGTTTACGATCTCGGCTCCGGCCTCGGCCGCGGCCCGCGCCACATTTGCTTTGTAGGTATCTATCGAGATCACTGCCTCCGGGCGTTTTTGCTTCAGCCCGGCGATTACGGGAATCACGCGCTGCAATTCCTCCGGTTCGCTGACTGGCCGCTTCTGCGGCCGTCCAACCGGCGCGGTGTTGCTGCCAACAGTTTCTGCCGAAGGCGAAACCGTCGCGCCCGGCCGCGTCGATTCCCCTCCGACATCGATAATGTCGGCGCCATCTTCCAGCAACCGCAGCCCGTACTCAACGGCAAGATCGCGGTCGAAATGCACTCCTCCATCGAAAAATGAATCGGGAGTGACGTTGAGGACACCCATCACCAGCGTGCGCTTTCCCAATTGCAGCGAGCGCGACCCTAAATTCCATTCAAACACCGGACGCATGGCCCCGATTCTAAACCAGCACTTGGCCCTTAGCAGTTAGCTCTTGGACTTTGAGCAGCACTTGCAGGATTCTCGCAACATCCTCACAGGACCAAATGCTAAGTGCTAAATGCTGAGCGATAACCCAGTGCTACAATCGACCTGTCGTATGCACCGTAAACGCGCGCATTTCGCGATTGTTTCCTGTCTGCTTCTGGCGACGCAACTCTACGGCGCCTCGCACGGTCCCGTTGCCAAACGAATTGAGACCATCTTATCCGCGCCCGATTTGGCGCGCGGGTTTTGGGGCATCGAGGTAGTCTCGCTCGATACCGGCAAGATCATTTACGGCCAGAACGCGGACAAGCTTTTCACTCCCGCTTCGAACACGAAGCTGTTTACCACTGCAGCCGCTCTGGCGCTGATCGGGCCCGATTACACTTCGCGTACTACGGTCGAGACCAGCGGAATTCTCGACAAATACGGACGTCTCACTGGCGATCTCGTTTTGGTTGGCCGCGGCGATCCCAATCTTTCCGGTCGCGAATTGCCCTACAACTTACGTACCGCGCGCAACGATCATCCCATTCAGGTACTGGAACAGCTTGCGGACGCGCTCGTCCAGAAGGGCGTGAAGTATGTTGACGGCAACATCATCGCCGACGACTCCTATTTCGCCTTCGAGCGCTACGGGGAAGGCTGGAGTCAGGATGATTTGGTTCTCGCGGATGGCGCGCCGGTGTCAGCCCTCACTATTAACGACAACGTTGTGTTCGTGAATATTCTTCCCGCGGACCGCGCCGGGGAGCATGCCTTCGTCGGCATCACGCCCTTCGCCGATTACTATCGAATCGACAATCGCATCATTACTACGCCGGCGGGAACGGGCCGAAAGATTTTCATCAACCGCGAACCCGGATCGACGTCGCTCACCCTATGGGGCAATGTTCCGCTCGATGACGCCGGCGCAAACGAAGCTCTGGCGATCGAAGATCCCGCCGAATTCGCCGCCGCGCTGTTCCATCAATTGCTGGAGAAGCGCGGCATCGTGGTCTACGGCAAACAAAGCACGCGGCACACGGAACTGGCGAGTCTTTCCACGTTGACGGTTACGGCCACGGCACCCGCACGCGGTGGCGACGAATCGTCGCGTGTGTTGCCGAATCAACCGCTGGTGTTGGCCAGTTACCAGTCCAAACCTCTGATCGAAGATGTGCGCGTGATCAACAAGGTCAGCCAGAATCTGCATGCGGAAATCCTGCTGCGGTTGCTGGGGCGGGAGAAAGGCACCGCAGGCACGGTCGAAGGTGGGCTTGAAGTGCTGCACGGTTTTTTGAATCAGGCGCGCGTGCCCGGCGACCAATATGTTTTTTACGATGGCTCTGGCCTCTCCCGGCAAAATCTAGTCACGCCTAACGCGGTTGTCCAACTGCTACGCTACGCGGCGGGCCAATCGTGGGGAGCGAGCTTCCGCGAGACGCTACCGGTTGCCGGCGTCGACGGGTCCTTGGCCGATCGCTTTGCGAATCTTGACCCGCGGACGCACATTTATGCCAAGACCGGCTCGCTCGGCGGAGTGAAGGCGCTTTCGGGCTATGCCACCACCGCGCGCGGCGAAAAGATCGCTTTTTCCATCATCTCCAACAATTCCAACCTGCCCAATAAACGCGTTCTCGATGCCATCGACAGCGTGGTCGAAGCGATCGTGAATGAGAAGTAGATTGGCATTCAGCACTTAGCAGTCAGCATTCAGTAGATCGCTCACAAACCGCTTTCGATGGAACTGCTGAGTGCCAAGTGCTGAATGCTTTTTTCATCTTGGCATTTTTCTCGATTGGCGGTCGCGGACTGCCCGAACTCCGCCGGAGCCCGTGCCGGTTGGTGGTTTGCGCATTCCTTCCAGCAGATCTTTCAGCACGGTTGCGTTGTTGTGGTCTTCGTTTCTGGAGGCGAAAAGTAAAGTCAGCTTCTTTCGCTGATTGGCCAGACGATAGAGTTCACCGAGCGCCTCCGCGGATTCCGGGCGGGCCAACTCTTTGAGATAACGCTTGCGAAAGACTGCCCATCCATCGGGGCGCGCATGAAACCATTTGCGGAGTGCGTCGGAGGGGGCCAGATCGCGCAGCCATTTGTCGACCGCTGCGCGAGCTTTGCTCAGGCCACGTGGCCAGAGGCGATCCACCAGGACGCGCGTCCCGTCAGAGTGCGCCGGTTCTTCGTAGACTCGCTTTACGTTGACTCGTTTTGCTGTCACTCGACTCCCGCGCTGGACATGGCTTTGCTTTATTATTGTAGCGGTTTGTTTTTGTGTTTGAAGGACAAATGGAACGATCTCGCATTCTTATTACTCGACAATCCCGAAAGTTAAAATTGGCCCTGAGTCTCTGTGTCTTTGTGGTGAGCCTGCTAGCGGTAGCAGGCTGTGATGTCGAACGCCGCAAGAGCGACGCCGAACTCGGACTCAATCCGCAGCAGATCGCCGGGCGCCGGATTTATGACAACTATTGCGACCGGTGCCATGCGCCTTACTCTTCGCGCGGACGCCAAGGTCCCAGCATGAAAGGCATCTTCCAGCGGCCCTATCTGCCGATGAGCGGAATGCCGGCGAATGACGACCGGGTCACGGACATCGTTCGTCTGGGACGCAACAAGATGCCGGGCTACGCCCAGGTTCTCAGTCAGCAGCAGATCAACGATCTGCTGGCGTATCTGCACACGTTGTAGGGCCAGAGTTCCAGCATCATTGCGGTCGACGATAGAACTTCGGGATTTCAGGTCGGTTCTCAAAGTGCCGCAGCCTCGCTTCGCGCATGTCAACCGTACCAATCTTCCGGCCCATGGCACGCAAGTATTCACGAGCGTAGCGTCCAGTCCAGTGCACGAGGGGATCACCTTGTGCGTGTCCCAACCGGCCCAGGCAGGGCACTTCCGCGAGAGCAGAGAGGACGGGAGTAACATCGCGTCCCTCGGCCATCGCCAGCCGAACCTGCTTCGCGACGAACTCCGCCGCCGGCTTTCGAGACCGTAGGTCCGCTGCATATCGATCGGTATCGGGACCAGCGATCTCTCCATCTGCGAATAGAATGAAGTCGATTTCGAAACTCACTTCGACAATCTGGGCCAAGGATGGTCTTGATACGGATGCGCCCATGAGGCCACCACCGGAGCGGACATGATCGATCAACGTCTCGTCCAAACTTCCCGAAGGTGTAATCAGGTGGCGTGATCCAGGCTCGGCAACCGCCCGATACACGTCTACCATGTAGCTATCGCTGGAGACCGTGTTAGTACGGTGTTGACCGGACTCGTCAGTCATCCGCCATCGACACCGCAAGCCAGTAATCGCTTTCTCTGATCGGTTCTCAAGAACAATGGCCGACGGTGCTTCCTCCCGGTCCCGAGCAAGATGACGCAATGGAGAGGATGCGGAAGGAGGCTCAAAAAGCTGGCTGAATGTCGGGAACGCCGCTTCTTCATAGCGAGTGAGCACAACGTCTGCGCTAGGACTTGGAAGAATATGTAACCGCGACACGCCTGGAATTATAGGCCTCATGAAAAGACCTACCTGAATCTTCTGGATACGGACATCTCGTTTCGCGTATGGGTTTGACATCATGTGCCCGGTTCCCTACCCTTGTTTGTCCTGAGCTATGAAGATCCTCGTCATCGGAAGTGGCGGACGCGAGCACGCCTTGGTTTGGAAGCTGCGCCAGTCTCCGCGTGTTTCCCAGGTCTATTGCGCCCCGGGCAACGCTGGCATTGCCGCCGAGGCGGAATGTCTGCCTGCCGATGTGAAGAGTGTCGAATCACTGCTCGCGCTGGCGGCGCTGATCAAGCCCGACCTGACGGTGGTGGGCCCGGAATTGCCGCTGCAACTGGGCGTGGTGGACGAGTTTACGCGTCGGGGATATCGCATCTTCGGCTCCACGCAGAAGGCGGCGCAGCTGGAATCCAGCAAGAGTTTCGCGAAGGAGTTCATGCAGCGCCATCACATCCCGACTGCGCACTACGCCATCTGCGATAGCTCGCAGGATGTCGGCGAGGCCTTGCCGCATTTCCATATGCCGGTGGTGGTGAAGGCGGACGGGCTCGCCGCGGGCAAGGGCGTAGTGATCTGCAAGAGCAAAGAAGAGGCGTCGGCGGTTGCGATGGAGATGCTCAGCGGGAAAATGCTGGGCGAGGCTGGCTCACGCGTGGTGCTCGAGGAGTGTCTGAAGGGCGAGGAACTTTCTTTCCTGGTGCTGAGCGATGGCGAACGCGTGGCCGCGTTAGCCGCGGCCCAGGATCACAAGCGCGTGGGCGAGGGTGATACGGGCGCGAACACCGGCGGCATGGGTGCCTACTCGACACAAACCATGGTCGACGCGCAAATGCAGAACTGGCTGTTGCAGCACGTCGCGCGTCCTGTAGTCGCGGGAATGAAGGCGGAAGGTGCGGAATATAAGGGCGTGCTCTATTGCGGCCTGATGATGACGGCGCGCGGGCCGATGGTGCTCGAGTTTAACTGCCGCTTTGGCGATCCGGAGACTCAGCCGATTCTGATGCGCCTCGAAAGTGATTTGGTGGAGGCACTCGAAGCTTCGATCGAGGGCCGGGTCAGCGATGGTGACTTCCGCTGGTCCACGGATGCTTCGGTTTGCGTGGTCATGGCTTCGGGAGGGTATCCGGGAACTTTTGAAGTGGGCAAAAAAATCACCGGGCTTGACGAGGCTGAAAAAATTGCCGGAGTGAAAGTGTTTCACGCGGGTACGTCAATGCATGACGATGCGTACTTCACTGCGGGTGGGCGAGTACTGGGGGTTACGGCTCGAGCTGTCAGTCTAGAGGCAGCGGTGAAGAGCGCTTATGAGGCGGTGGGGAAGATCAATTTCGGAGGCGCGTACTATCGCAAGGACATTGCCGCGCGGGCGTTGAAAAAATAGTTTGCCGTTCTGAGCGCAGAGGAGATTTACGCGCTCCGGATGAGAAGCATATCCTTCGCGTTGCTCAGGATAACAATGCGAAATTAGAAAGGACATCATGAGCAAGCCACTGGTTTCGATTGTGATGGGGAGCGATTCTGACCTCGACATCATGCGCGAGGCGGCGAAGGCGCTCGAGGATTTCGGGATCGCCTATGAGATCGATGTGACCTCGGCGCATCGCTCTCCGGATCGCACGGCAGACTTTGCCCGCAAAGCCGCAGGCCGCGGGGTTCACGTCATCATCGCGGGAGCAGGCGGGGCAGCGCATTTGGCTGGAGTCATTGCCGCGCATACGACTTTGCCGGTCATTGGTGTGCCCATTCCTTCCACCGCGCTGAACGGGATGGATTCACTGCTCGCGACGGTGCAGATGCCTGCGGGGATTCCAGTCGCGACGGTGGCGATCGGGAAAGCTGGAGCCACCAATGCGGGAATCCTGGCGGCGCAAATTCTGGGGCTCGCGAGCGAATCCCTGGCCCGAAAACTGGATAGTCTTAAAGAAACGCTAGCTAATAGCGTCGAAGAGAAATCACGAAAACTGAAGATCGCCTTAGGCGCGTAGATTCGCTGCTCGCGGCATAGCTCCGGGAAGTCTGAGCATAGGCGCTGTGCGCAAAATAGCTGCACTCAGGATGACATCGGACTTATTAAACTCGGGATGATCGAGTTCGTTAAGTGAGGTGCGCATGCTGCGACCGATTCTTCTGCTTGTGGTCCTACTGTTAGCCGTGACTATGGAGTCCTCCGGTCAAGACCGTTCTTACGGCCGCTCGGTGGTAATGACGGATCGCGGCATCGTCGCTACCAGCCACTACCTGGCATCGCAGGCTGGAACACAAATCCTCGCTAAAGGCGGAACGGCGATCGACGCCGCCATTGCTGCCAATGCCGTGCTGGGCGTGACCGAGCCCATGAACAACGGGATCGGCGGTGATCTGTTTCTCATCTACTGGGACGCCAAGACCGGCAAACTCTATGGCCTGAATTCGAGCGGCTGGGCGCCACGTGGGCTATCTGTCGAGTTTCTGGCGAAGCAGGGCATCACGTCGATGCCTGCCGACGGGATCCACACGGTCACGGTTCCCGGCGCTATTGAAGGATGGAGCCAGGCGCACGAGCGTTTCGGGCGTTTGCCCTGGAAAGATCTTTTTGCGCCAGCCATCTATTACGCCGAACACGGTTACACGGTGCCGGAAATCATCCACGATTACTGGGCAGAGGAGGAGCCCAAGCTGCAAAAGACCAGCGAGTCGCGGAAGGTTTTTCTGCAAGACGGAAAAGCGCCTGAAGTCGGCGCACACTTTTCCAATCCTGATCTAGCCAAATCGCTGCGCTTGATTGCCGAGCAAGGGCGTGACGCGTTTTATAAGGGCGAGATCGCGCGGGCCATTGTGAGTACTTCGGCGGCCTTTGGCGGAACTATGCAGTTGGACGACCTGGCCGACTTTTCCGCCGAATGGGTTGAACCAATCTCTATCGACTATCGCGGCTGGAAGGTTTACGAACTTCCCCCCAACGGGCAAGGCATGGCAGCGCTCGAGATGCTCAATATCATAAGCACGTTCCAGCCTGACGCTGGCGGACCGCAGGGCACCGTGGAATTGCACAAAAAGATCGAGGCCATGAAACTGGCCTATGCCGATCTTTACCGTTACAACGCCGACCCAAGATTCGCCAAAGTCCCTGTGCAGGGCTTGTTGTCGAAGTCATATGCCGCGCAGCGTGCGACTCTCATCAATCCGAACAAAGCCAATTGCAATCCCGGCCCGGGAAGTCCGGCCACGAGCGACACGGTGTATCTTGCAGCCGTCGACAAAGACGGCAATATCGCGTCGTTGATCCAAAGCAATTACGCCGGCTTCGGTTCGGGCATTGTCGTAAATAAAATGGGTTTCGCGCTGCAGAATCGGGGAGCGTTGTTTGTACTCGATTCCGGTCATCCCAATGTGTTGCAGCCGCGCAAGCGGCCGTTCCACACCATCATTCCAGCGTTCATGGAACGAGGCGACGTGCATATTGGTTTTGGCATCATGGGCGGACCAAACCAACCCGTGGCGCACGCGCAGTTTGTTTCTAACTTTGTGGATTACGGGATGAACATACAAGCCGCGCTCGAAGCCCCGCGATTCACGGTGGCTGACAACAGAGTAAGTTGTGACATTCCGATCGAGTCGCGGATCAAGCCCGAGATTTTGCAAGCCTTGCGCGACAAGGGCCACAATCTGATCGTGCATGGAGCCTACACCACGGCGATGGGACGCGGACAGGCGGTAATGCACGATTCAAAAAGCGGCATGAACTCAGGCGCGTCCGACCCACGGTCTGATGGCGTGGCTGAACCGGAACCGCCGGAGATGCATTTTTGAATGACTCAGGACACTACAGCTTCAGGCCCTTCAAATACTCGCGCAGCGGGCCGCCCAGATCCTTTCGCTTGAGGGCGAACTCGATTGTGGCTTGAAGGAAACCTAGTTTGTCGCCGGCGTCGTGGCGCTTGCCCTCGAAGACGTAGCCATACATTTTTTCCCTCTTGAGCAGGGCGCGCATGCCGTCGGTGAGTTGCAGTTCGCCGCCGACGCCAGCCTTGGTTTCTGCCAGAGTTTCAAAGACCGTCGGCGTCAAAATGTAACGTCCAATCACGGCGAGGTCGGACGGCGCCTCCTCCAGTTTCGGCTTTTCCACCATATTGCGGATTTCGTAGAGCCGCCCGTCGAATCGTCCATCTGCCGGTTTTACGTCGAGCACACCATAGGCAGAGATGGCCTTGCCTTTGATGATCTGAATCGCGATTACCGAGGATTGCGTCTGGTTGAAAACGTCGATCATCTGCTTCA
This sequence comes from uncultured Acidobacteriota bacterium, assembly GCA_963762385.1. GTDB lineage: Bacteria > Acidobacteriota > Terriglobia > Terriglobales > Acidobacteriaceae > JABDBE01. The sequence goes on from CAVXKN010000007.1 coordinate 145,089, forward strand.
GGCAGGGAGTTTCGGCGTCAATGATGTCGTCGGCCAGCAGCACGGCGAAGGGTTCGTTGCCCACCAGTTCGCGAGCCATGAGCACGGCGTGGCCCAAGCCGAGCGCTTCTTTTTGCCGGACGTAAGCCACGTGGATCATGTCCGAGATGCCGCGCACAATCTTGAGCAGATCGGTTTTCTTGCGCTCCTCGAGCATCTTTTCCAGCTCGTAACTGACATCGAAGTGGTCTTCGATGGCCTGTTTGCCGCGGCCCGTGATAATGATGATCTGGTCGCATCCCGAGGCCAGCGCCTCTTCCACGCCGTACTGAATGATCGGCTTGTCGACCAGCGGCAGCATTTCTTTGGGTTGAGCTTTGGTGGCGGGCAGGAAGCGCGTGCCCAGTCCGGCGGCGGGGAATACGGCTTTGCGAACTCTCATGGCCATAAAGAATGGGTCGTTAGCGGCACTACTTTGCGCCGCCATGAAACAAACTAGTAATTGTACCGGATTGTAATCGCCAGCCTGTGCGCGTTGGAGAATGAAACTAGTGAACTAGGGTAGGGGAATTTCCGGGATGTTGACTTGGAACACTTGTACGCGCCCGTTCCCCGTGTCAGCCACATAGAGACGGTTGCTTGGATCGACCCACAACCCCCTCGGAAGGCGAAATTCTCCGACTCTGCTGCCGGGCTGCCCCAGCGTACCGATCGGCGTTCCATCCGGCTTGTAAATGCTGATCATGGAGCGCGCAACATAACTGATGTAGATATTTCCGTCCCCATCGACGGCCAGCCCGTTGTCTCTATCGGCGCCGACCGCAACCCGATAACAGCCAATACGGTTGCCTTCGAAATCCAGCACCTGAATGCGCGACTGTTCGGCATCTAGGACCACAATGCCGTGATCGCTTACGGCGATGTGCGTCGGAGACACGAATTCTCCGCTGCCATGGCCGCTCCGGTCCTTGCCTAAGCGTTTCACAACGTTACCTTGCAGATCGAGGATGTAAACCAGATTGCGCGGAGTATCCGCGACATACAAGCGCCGCAACTTTCGTTCAACGGCAATTCCGGTTGGACGTTCATACATACTTTCGCCATGGAACATGCCGATGTAGCGAACGAATTGGCCCTGTTGGTTGTAGACCAGCACGATGCCCCGCTCGGAATCGGCGATGTAAATATTGTCTTCGGCATCCACGGCAACTCCCGCAGGCAGCTGCAGTCTGCGACCTTGATCGCCCTGAATACTGAATGAGGTCTTGCCTCGTGGATCAAGCACATGTACCGCCCGCAAGTCCGGATCGCTAATGATGACGCGTAGCGTGGAATCGGTGGTCACGTGATGCGGGGCGGCCATCAATCTGGCTCTGCCATAAGCAAAGGTCACGACCGCGTCGCGAATATTTGCCAGGTTGGAGGTTGGTTGCGCGATTTTGCTGGCATGCGCCGGGGCATCGAAATCCTCCACAATTCTGCGAGTGGGAAGAATCATCCATGGAGGAACCTCGGCCTGCTTCGCGGTATCGTCGCCAAAGATTGAATTGGACCCGGCGGGTGCGCCCAACGCTTCAAGAACACGACTGAACTTCGACGACTTCTTGTATTTGCCGTTGACTGAGAACTCAGCCAGGTACTCCAGTTCGCGACCGGCTCTCAGCCTTACTCGCGGGAAGGCGCGAATATTCTGTGTAGGCGGATCGAGATATGACCATCCGTACAGGCCCGTGGTCGATGGCGAGGCTTCCTGGCTCGCTGCACGAAATGTGGACTGGGTTACGAGGACTAACAGAACGAGTCCCGCGACAATCCGCAGCTCCGCCTTTGCGGTGCGGGCGTATGAACGGGAGGGTAACCAGCAAAATAACCGTTTGCTGTGCATGGGCTTCACCTCCTCCCGTGCGGTGGAAAAACGAGAGAAACCAAAGAGGACGGGGGATCCTCTGCGAGCTGTCAAGCGAATTCTCATTCTTCTCGGATAGCTTTGTCAGTGACCGATGCCGCATAGGGACGTGACAATTTGAGAAATTGAGTGCAGTGGCGCGTCAGTCTCGGCTGCTGCAACAATCCGGAGCGCGACAAAGGTTTGGTAAGCTTGATTTGTGCAATCGGGAAGACCAAGCCGAACGGCCCTGGTAGCGGCGGCTCATCGGGCTGCTCATCAGATTCTTGAACGAGGACGCATCTTCGCTGATCCGATGGCTTTGCCCATCCTGGGTGAAGACGCCGAGGCCGTGGTTCGCAAGGCCGAGGAACAACCCTTGAGCCGAAGGATGCGAATCTTCATCGCCGTGAGGTCGCGCTTCGCCGAGGATGCTTTGGCGGCTGCGGTTCAAAGGGGTGTACGGCAGCTTGTAGTGCTCGGCGCTGGATTGGATACATATGCCTATCGCAGTATGTTTCGCGACCGGTTGCGCATCTTCGAGGTGGACCATCCAGCGACCCAGGCGTGGAAGCGCGAACGTCTTGCGGACGCGGCCATCGCTATACCAGATTCGCTAACCTTCGCCCCCATCGACTTCGAACGCCATACTTTGGCCGATGGCTTGACCGCCAGCAGATTTGATCCGTCGCTGCAGACTTTCTTTACCTGGCTAGGCGTCGTGCCTTACCTGACCGAAGAAGCGGTGTGGTCGACTCTCAGCTTCGTCGCGAATCTTCCCAATGGCGCCCACGTAGTTTTCGACTACAGTGATCCTCCAGCTTCATTGTCTTCAGAAATGCGGGCCGACCACGACAGGCGCGCGATGCACGTCGCCGAACTGGGTGAGAAATGGCTGACCTACTTTGAGGCCGACGAACTTCGCGCCAAACTGACCGCACTTGGATTTAAGGATGTGGAAGACTTTGGGCCCTCGCAGATAGCCGCCCGTTACTTTCCAAACCGGGCGATCCATCGTCCGGAAAAGGGCGGGCACGTCCTACGCGCGACCACGATTCTGACGTAAGCTAGTTGATCCGCTGCGTTGCGTCGTGTGCCTGGTGGCACCCGCGACCTTAGCGTATTCAAATGGCTCGACGAGAAATCGAGGTGAAAGATTGCCGTTTCAGTTCTTCCATTCCACCGATGTCGCTGCAGTGGTGAAGATTCCTCCACTTGGCCTCGACCTGGTTGTGCGACTGCCAGCAGAGGCTTCCGGAAAGGCTCTCACCGTCATCGAGACGACGAACGCGCCCGGATTTGGCCCACCCCTCCATCGGCATGTCGAGACCGAAGTATTTCGGGTTCTGGAAGGCCGATATCTGTTCGAGGTGAATGGCCGACGCTTGGAAGCTGGCACAGGCGACGTGATCAGCGTGCCGGGAGGAGCTGCGCATGCCTTCGTCAATATCACTGACGAGCCCGCGCGCCAACTTGTCATGATCCTGCCAGGAATGGATGCGCAAGCTTTTTTCGTTGGACTCGGCGGGGTCTTGGCGAAGGGGAAACCAGATCAGGAAACATTGAACGTCTTCGGCAAACCGTGGGGCGTCGAATTCCTTGGGCCTCCGCTTTCACGGGAGCAGGGGAAAACGACGTCATGACGCGCATCACAACCTCGTGTGACATCACCGCGATCCCTGAACATGTTCCGTCCGACTCTCGACCGATCTGAAAAACCTCCGCCTAAAATGACAGGAGTGCGCCTGGCCGAGCATCTAGCGTGTTAAAATTCCCGGAAGTACCTGCATGCCCGGAACCCAATCGATCGAGCTCGCCCCGTCGATTTTGTCGGCTGACTTCGCCCATCTGGCGCAGCAAGTCCAGGCTGCGGCCGCAGGCGGAGGCAGTGTCGTCCATGTGGATGTGATGGACGGACATTTTGTTCCGAATATCACGATCGGGCCCGCGGTTGTACGGTCATTGCGCAAGGCTACCGATCTGCCGCTCGATTGTCACCTGATGATCGAGAATCCGGACTTGTACATTCCTGATTTTGCGGATGCGGGAGCCGACTGGATTTCAGTGCATCAGGAGGCCTGCAGGCATTTAAACCGAACCCTGCACCTGATCCGGGATCATGGCGTCCGCGCGGGTGTCGTGATTAACCCGGCCACGCCGGTCGAAACTTTGAGCGAAGTGCTGGACATCATTGATTATGTGCTGGTCATGTCGGTGAATCCGGGATTCGGGGCTCAGAAGTTCATTCCGGGAGCAGTACACAAGATCCGCAAACTGGCCGAACTTCGCGCGCAGCGAGGACTGAGTTACCGGATTGAAGTCGATGGCGGCATTGCGCTCGACACCGTGGTCGAAGTGGTACGTGCGGGGGCTGAAATTCTGGTTGCAGGCAACGCTGTGTTCGGCAAAGGCGATCCAACCAGTAACGTGCAGAAACTGTTGAAGGCGGCAACCGAGGCGACTCTGCAGAAGGTGTGAAGTGCCGTCTCGGCGGCACAGTTTTGGTGTTTGAGGATTTCTTATGTTTCGTCGTATTCCGGTGATACTTCTTTTGGGCGCGTTGGCTGTTGCGGTGGCCTGCACCAACAAGAAGGTCAGCAACCCGATCGCGAATGTCGATTCAAAGCAGCCTGACAAGGTTCTGTTCGACCGTGCCATGGACGCGATGAAACACAATCGCTTCGACGTGGCGCGGCTCTCGCTCCAGACCCTCATTAACACCTATCCGGATTCCGAATTCATTGCGCGGGCCAAGCTGGCGGTAGCTGATTCCTGGTACGCGGAGGGCGGTTCAGCATCGCTCGCCCAGGCGGAAATTGAGTACAAGGATTTCGAAACCTTCTTCCCCAACATGCCGGAAGCGGCCGAAGCACAGCTGAAGCTGGCCAACATTCACTATCAGCAGATGGAGAAGGCGGACCGCGATCCCACGCATGCGATGCGCGCCGAGGAGGAATACCGGCAGCTCATCATGCAGTATCCCGACAGTAAGCTGGTGCCGGAAGCCAAACAGCGTCTGCGGGAAGTGCAGGAGGTCATCGCCGATCGGGAGTTCGGCGTGGGACGTTTTTACTACTTGCGGCAATCGTACCCGGCTGCGATCGCACGCCTGGAATCTCTGGTCGACAAGTACCCGCTCTACAGCAAAGCCGATGAAGCTCTCTACCTGCTGGGTCAGTCGTACGAAGGCGAGATCGCACTGGTGCGTGCCCGGCCGGGAAACGAAGCGGCCAAATCCCGCATGATCGCTGATTTCACCAAGGGCGCCGCGCAGGCCTACGGCCGCATTCTGACTCGCTATCCAGTGATGGATCGGGCCGACGACGCCAGGACTCGGCTTCTGGCCCTGCACCAACCGGTGCCTAAGCCAACCAAGGCCGCCGTCGCGCAAAACAAGGCGGAAGAAGCTAGCCGCCGCGAACCCAGCACGCTTTCGAAAGTCATGAAGACCTTCGAGAAACATCCAGACATCGCCGATGCGACGAAAGTGGGCGAGCCTACGCTGGTCGATCCCACCCCAATGAGCGCAACTCAGGTGATGCAGGCGGCCACGCGGGCCGCGATTGGCGCTGGCACCGATAGCCACTCAGTTTCGATACAAACCGTCAAAGGCGGCGTGCCGGGAGCGGATCAGCCTGCTCCCCGTTCAGATACTCCCGTTCCAGCGGATGCGGCCGCGACTACTCCAACTGCGGCCGATGCATCGGCGCCAGCAGCCAGTCAGCCTGACGCAAACGAGTTGAAGCCCAACGCCGGCCCGGCAGATCCTAACGAACTGAAGCCCAACGTCAGCGACGATAGTGGTCAGGCTTTGCCTCCGCCGCAGCAGGTGAATGAGATCCAGAGCGGAGCAGCCAGCCAGACGGCAGGCAGTGGAACCAGCGCAGCCAAGGCAAGCGATCCAAAAAGCGGTGATTCCTCGGCGTCTTCCTCGACCGATCAGGCCGACGACAGCGATACCACCGCCTCCAGCAAGCATAAGAAAAAGAAGGGCATCCATAAAATACTGCCATTGTGAACTCGGGCTCTGCTTACCTCCAACAGTCGGGTTTTCGACGAGCCGGGCTTTGCGCCAGTGGTTACTGTCCCGTCGTAATGTCTTTAATGTCGTATCCTCATTGACTTAGAGTCCGGGACAAGTTAACTTCGCGCTATCTCCCCTTTTTTCAGACAAAAGGACATCGCTTGGCGCGGAAAATACTGCTCGCCGATGACAGTGTGACAGCCCAGAACATGGGCCGGAGAATCCTCACCGACGCCGGCTACGACGTCACGACGGTGAATAACGGGTCGGCGGCGCTTAAGAGAATTGCCGAATCGAAACCCGACCTCATCGTGCTCGATGTGTATATGCCGGGCTACGGTGGCCTCGAGGTATGCCAGCGCTTGCGCGAGGCGCCGGAGACGGCGCGCATTCCCGTGTTGCTGACTGTTGGCAAGCTGGAGCCTTTTAAGGCGGACGAAGCGCGCCGCGTGCGGGCCGACGCGTTCATCGTCAAACCGTTTGAAGCCAGCGAACTTCTTACTGCGCTCACCAAGCTCGAAGACAAAATCGTTCCGCAAAGTCAACCCTCCCGGCAGAGCCGCTTTGCCAAGGCACTGGCCGGGGTCGAGGAAGTTAATCCTTCAAAAGAATTCGGCGACAGCGAAACGGGATGGAAGAGTCGGCTATCGATTCCGCCGCCGCATTCGAAGCATCGTGAAGTTGCGCCCGCGGAGCCGTCGGCCGTAGTCGCGAGTCTTCGCGAGGCTGTCAAAAGCGAAGACTCCAGGCCCGCCGAGATGAAATCGGGGTTGGAAGAAGCCTTGCTGTCCTCCATGCCGCAGGACGTCACGGCTGAAGAGATCGCAGCCATCAAAGCGGCCGCTGCGGCTTTCAGCGCTCCGGGCAACGAATCAAGCTTCAGCCAGCGGCCGATTGACGATCATGCGGCGGTCACAGTTCCCGAGCCCGTCGCCAAAACTGAAGACTCGCCATCGATAGCTGCGGTTGGCGAAGTCATTCCAGCTGTCGCGCAAGCGGAATCCTCAGAAGCGGCAGCCGAGAACCAGACGACAGTTGAATCTCGACCAGCAGCCGAAGTTCCCACCGAAGAAGTAGTGCCTGCCGCAGCGATTGCTGCTGGATCTGACTCACCGCAGGTTGCCGCAGCAACGGGGAAGCTCGGCGACGAAGAAGTCACGGCTGCACTGGCTTCCCTGGCGCCAGCAAACGGCCATGGCCACGCTGTTGCGGATTATCGGGAGGCTGAGCGTGAATCAAGGGAGTTGGTTCCCGTGACTATGGCATTGGCCGGCTCAACCCAGGAGTTTAGCGGCCCCAGATGGATTGCTGAGCCGGTGCCGCTTCGGGATGATGAAGCGACGCTCATCCTCGAACGAGAGATGGAGAAGGCTTACGCGGCTTTCGCCGCAGCCGACGCAGCCGGGATGAGTTTCGCGAGTTCGCCTGCTGATCAAGCCTTTTCGCCGATTGCCGAAGCGCCGACAGCCATCTCGGAAATGGCGTCATCTGCAGTGGAGTCGTTCGCGAGCTCGGATCGCTCTGAATCAAACCCGCAAGAGCCTGCGCCGCAAATGGCTGCGACGAGCAACGAAGAATCCTTAGCCCAGGCCGAAGTAACTCCAGTAGTCGCCCCTCCAGTCGTGGATGCGGTCAGCGAAAGCCCGGTTGCAGAGGTAAGCGAAAGTGCGGCTTACGCGGCGGCGGCCTCGGCCAGTGCCACGGCGGCCGAGCCGACGATCGCCGCGGATGCGAATGCAGCCACGAGTCCAGCGCTGACGTCTTCAGAAAACATTCCTATCGCCTCCGAGCCCGGCGAACGACAGGGCGAATCGGAACTCGCTGCAGCCTGGGCAAACTGGAAACAGATACGGGAATCCGTCATTGGTTCGCAAGTCAGCGGTTCGCAGACCAGTGATTCCCAGGTCAGCGAATCGCAACTGAGCGCGCAGATCGCGGATGCGGTTGCGGAACCCAAAGAGGACACCGCTGAAACAAAATCCGACTCTCAGTCCGCAGATTCGCATGCCACCAGCGAAGAAACCAGCGAGATCGCGAACATTGTGGACAGCGTCCTGGCCGACCTCAAACCCAAACTGATGGCCGAGATCGCCAGGAAGATGGGGAAAGAGAAGAAAAAGTAAGTCGTTCTGGCACTGGCTAGGAGTTTCATTCCAGCGTAGGCAGATTTTGCCTCAAACAAAACTCTCTATTCCGTCCAAATCGTGTTAGCCCGGGAACGATCCACAATCGCCTCCTTTCAAAGTATGGTGAGGCCCAGGTTAGAGCCCGAAGAGCGGGGCCATGAGACTGAAGATTCAAGGGGGGGCGCGAAACTGGGACACCCGCGCACCGGCGCTCACGGCCAAGACCCAGCCAAGCAAAAGACGCTTGGGTGGGCCACCCTAGAGATGCCAGGCCGGGCCAGCCCCCGTCGCCGTACACCAACCCTGACCTCGTTTGACCGCGTTTTCAAACCGCCTGTAAGATCAAAGATTATCGCTTTCAGCTCTCAGCCGTCAGTTCTCAGCCCATCGAATTTCTTTTGCATCCTGCGATAGAACCTGCATTGGCTGAGGGCTGAATGCTGATGGCTGAGTGCTCACTCGAATTCATGGCCCACGATTTGCCCAAAGCGTACGAGCCGGGCGCGATTGAAACGCGCTGGGCGGATTACTGGATCAAGGAAAAACTTTTTTCCGTGCCCACGCCTCCGCCGGGGGAGACGCGTCCGGTGTTCACGTTGCTGTTGCCGCCTCCGAATGTTACCGGCCGGTTGCACATGGGGCACATGCTCAACCAGACGCAGATGGACATCATTGTGCGCTGGCATCGGATGCGTGGTTTTTTGACTTTGTGGCTTCCAGGCACCGATCACGCGGGCATTGCGACCCAGATGATGGTCGAACGGCAGCTCACGAGCGAAGGCAAGAAACGCCGCGATATGGGCCGTGAGGCATTTATCGAGCGCGTATGGGAATGGAAGCGGCATTATGGCGGCGCGATTCTCGACCAGATGAAGCGGCTCGGCGCCTCGGTCGATTGGGACCGCGAATATTTCACCATGGACGAAAACCTTTCGCGCGCGGTTCGCGAAGTGTTCGTCCGCTTGTACGAAGAAGGATTGATTTATCGCGGCAAGTACATCGTCAACTGGTGCCCGCGCTGCGGGACTGCGATTTCCGATCTCGAAGTTAAGCACGAGGAGATTTCTGGCAAGCTGTATGAGATTCGCTATCCGGTGATTGGTACGGGCGAGTTCATCACGGTGGCGACCACGCGGCCGGAGACCATGCTGGGAGACACGGCGGTTGCGGTGAATGCGGGAGACGCGCGCTACAAGCATCTGCACGGGAAGAAAGTTTTGTTGCCGCTGATGAATCGGGAGATTCCAATCATCACCGACGACCTGGCTCAGCCGGAGTTTGGAACCGGCGCGGTGAAGGTGACTCCGGCGCACGATCCCAATGACTTCGAGGCGGGACTGCGCCACAATCTGCCGCAGATTGAAGTGATCGACGAGCAGGCCCGGATGAACGAAAACGCGGGACTGTATGCCGGCTTGGATCGCTATGAGGCTCGCAAGCGTGTGCTCGAAGACCTGCGCCAGCAAAATTTCTTGGTCGGCGAAAAAGATTACACCATCGCGATTGGGAAGTGCGACCGCTGCGGCACGGTGGTCGAGCCGCGCTTGTCGACGCAATGGTTCATCAAAATCGCGCCGCTCGCCGAACGCGCAACCGCGGCCGTGGAGAACGGTGAGATTACGATTGTTCCGGAGAATTACAAGCAGATTTACCTGAACTGGATGCACAACATCCACGACTGGTGCATCTCGCGGCAACTGTGGTGGGGACACCGGATTCCGGCGTGGCATTGTTCGTGTAACGAAATCATTGTGGCGCGTGAGGCTCCGCAGAAGTGCACGAAATGCGGCGGGTCCAAGCTTACGCAAGACACTGACGTTTTGGATACGTGGTTTTCTTCGGGGTTGTTGCCGTTCACAACTTTGGGGTGGCCAGAGAAGCCACGAGACTTGGAAGTTTTCTATCCGACCACGCTGTTGATCACGGCGTACGAGATTCTGTTCTTCTGGGTGGCTCGCATGATCATGTTCGGCTGCCATTTTATGGCGGGGCATCAGCAGGATTCGAAGGTAAAGCGGGCCAGCGGCTGGGGCGACAAGAAAGACGACAGCGTTCCCTTCCGGCAAGTTTATATTCACGCGTTGGTGCGCGATGCAGAGCGGCAGAAAATGTCGAAGACCAAGGGGAACGTGATCGACCCGCTCGATATCATTCAGCGCTTTGGGACCGATGCTACGCGCTTCACGCTGGCGGCCATGGCTGCGCCGGGGACGGACATCGCGTTTAACGAGAGCCGCACCGAGGGCTATCGCAACTTTGCCAACAAGATTTGGAATGCGGCGCGGTTCATGTTCATGAACATCGACCGCGTGGAGCCGGGTCTTCGACCCGTGACTGGATCCGAAACCAAGTCTCACACAAACGGCGGAGTGGCGGGCGTTGAGGCAGTTACTCTTGAAGACCGATGGATTCTTTCGCGGTTCAATCGTGTCGCTAAGGGCGTGAACGAGGCGCTGGAGACGTATCGCTTCCACGAGGCTGCTAATCAGATCTATGACTTTTTCTGGGGCGAGTTTTGCGACTGGTACATCGAACTGATTAAGCCACGCTTGCTGGACGCGTCTGACCCGCAATCTGCGCGGATCGCGTGCGCTAATTTGCTGGGTATTTTCGAAGCTGCGCTGCGGCTGCTGCATCCGGTGATGCCGTTTATCACGGAAGAAATCTGGCATGCGATTTACGATGGCCGGCCGCCTTTACAGTCGATCGCTCTGGCGCCGTATCCGCAGGCGGATGAGAAACAGTTGGATTTGGCTGCTGAGACCGAGATGGCGATTTTGCAAGACCTGATCGTCAGCGTGCGGAATCTGCGGGCAGAGTTGAAGGTCGACCAGAAGCAGCGGGTACCGGTTCAGGTCTTCGCGGAAGAACCGGAGATTCGCGGGCTAATCGAACAGAATCAAGGTTCGGTCGAGAGGCTGGCGAACGTCGAGAAGGTCGAGTTCGTCGACGGTTCGCTAGCCAAACTTTCCGGCACGCGTCACACGGCGCGTTTCGAGGTGCACGTTATTTATGAGAGAAAGATTGACGTTGCAGCAGAGCGCGAGCGGTTGAAAAAAGAACTGGAGCAGATTGAGAAGGAGTTTGCCAATGGCCAGCGGCAATTGGGCAATGAACAGTTTCTCGCGAAGGCTCCGGCTAAGGTTGTGGAAGGGATTCGGAGGCGTGCGCAAGAGCTGGCAATGTTGCGGGAAAAAACCGAGAGTAAGCTAAACGAATTGCGATAAGTTTAGTACGGGCGAGGACGCCCGGCCTCCATCAATAACATGGACTGGAATAGCCGACGCATTACCGCTGTAATTGAAAACGCGCTGCTCGAGGATCGGGCTACGCGCGATGCGACCAGCTACGCCTGCATTGATCCGAACCAGCGCGCCTCGGCGACGATTCTGGCCAAGCAGGAGTGCATCCTCGCCGGGATTGGCTGTGTTTCGCGCATTCTGGACTGTACGCCGCTTTGGACGGCGCGGTTACTTCGCATTATGAAGTCACAACGCATACCGAAATATTCGATGGCATTCGCTTGCGCACGGGGCAGTCGATTGCCGTGATCCAGCACAATGCACGGGTGATCCTTTCCTGCGAGCGCGTTATTCTGAATTTCATGCAGCGGTTGAGTGGGATTGCCACGCTCACGCGCCAATTCGTGGATGCGGTCTCGGGTACAAAGGCACGGATTCTGGATACTCGCAAGACCGTGCCGGGACTGCGCATGCTCGATAAGTACGCAGTGCGTTGCGGAGGCGGGCAGAACCATCGTCTGGATTTGTCGGATGGAGTTCTGATCAAGAACAACCACATCGCGCTAGCGGGGGGCATCGTGCCTGCGCTGGAACGCGCTCACAAGAACCGTCGGGGCGAGCAGATCATCGAGGTCGAAGTCCGCACGCTCGAGGAGTTGGAGCAGGCCCTTGAGCATGGTGGCGAAGCGATTCTGCTCGATAACACGTCGGTCGAAACAGTAAAGCGTGCCGTCGAACGCTGTTCGCGGGTGCAACGCCGCATTCCGCTCGAGGTCTCGGGGGGAATCACGCTGGAAAACGTCCGCGCTTACGCCGAGACGGGAGTGAATTTCATTTCGGTCGGGGCGCTCACCCACTCGGCGAAGGCCGTGGATATGAGTATGCGCCTCGCTCCTGCTTAAGACAGGGTTGTCTGCCCGAACTCCCTCAACTGAAATTTTGGGCATGAAGACTTCCTGTTCTGTTGGACAAATTCTCACGTCCCAACGGACCATTCCGAGAATGCCCTTTCGAGTACCGCTTGCAACCTCGAAAGCGATAGAGTATTCGGAAACCGGAGGCCCTCCCCCATGAATCACCAGATCCGGCATACGGCCGTCGCAGTGTTGGTCGCGCTGTTGTTTGCGAATAGTTCCTCGGGCAGTGGCAGTGGATTGCAAAGAGCCGTTTCCGCAACGCCTGCAGGCGAACCCTCTCCGGCCCACGCCAGAAATTCCAATCGGCGGGCATCCACTCCGCCAGCAGCTGCCGTCAACGTGACCGTGGACGTTCTCAGTAACCGCCATGCGATCAGCCCTTATGTTTACGGCGGAAGCTATCCCCAGGACGCCGCCACGATTACTGACAGCGGTCTCACTGTTGTGCGCTGGGGCGGCAATGCGACCTCCCGGTATAACTGGCAGACGTTTACCTACAACGCGGCTGCCGATTGGTATTTTGAGGATTTTGCTTACACCGAGATCGGCGACGCCGATTCGGTGAAATACATCAAGGACGTGGAAGCGGCGGGAAGCAATCCGCTCATGACCATGGTCATGCTGCCCTGGGTGGCGAAACCTTCGGGCTGGAGTTTCTCAGTCGCCAAGTACGGCCCGCAATGCGGGGCGGATCCTTACAACTCGGACGCCGGGGATGGAGTGCTGCCCGATTGTCAGACGAACCTGACCGGGAACGACCCGACGGATGCCGATGTCGAACTGAAAGACTCGCCGCAAAATGGAGATCCACCGGGAACCGTGTACCGCGACCAATGGGCGCCGGCCCTGGCCACGGCATTTGGCAGCGCACCACATTTTTACGACATGGATAACGAGATCGACATCTGGGGCAGCACTCATCGCGATATCCATCCCAATCCTTCCGCCTATGATGAGATGCGCGATACCTATTTTGCGGAAGCGGGCGCCCTCAAGGGTTGGGACGCGAGTGCGATTCGCTTCGGTCCGGTGAGTTGCTGCTGGTGGTTCTATTGGAATGGCGCGAACAATAACGACAAGGGCGCCCACGCCGGCGTGGACTTTCTGCCCTGGTGGCTGAACGAAGTTTATTGGCAGGATCAACTGGCCGGTGCGAGGTCGGTGGACGTATTCGATATTCACGCTTACCCGGACGGACCGGACACTTCCGGCTATACCCAGGCTCAGAAGCAGGCGCTCTCGTTGCGCATCTATCGGGATTATTGGGATCCGAAGTATGTAAGCGAATCGAGCGCGATCAACCAACAGTGGGCCACCTTTATCCAGCCGAAGAAGCGTATTCCATTCCGCATCCCGCGTATGCGGGCAATCCTCGACATGATCTACCCAGGCACTCCGCTGAGCTTCACAGAGTGGAGCGCGGCGTTCGCCGGTGAATCCGATTTCTCGACTGCGCTGGCGGACGCCGATGCTTACGGCATTCTGGGACGCGAACGAATGTATTTGGCTTCGCGGTGGGTAGCGCCTGTCCCCACGAATCCCAATTATCAGGCCTTGAAGTTGTACCGCAACTACGACGGAAAGCACGACACGTTTGCGACGACATCCGTCTCGGGCACAAATGACGGTAACGCGGACTTCTTCAGCAGCTATGCTGCGCTGGATTCAACAGGTACGACTTTGACGTTGATGGTGATCAACAAAAGGCCGCAAGCCTCAGTTCAAACGCAATTCGCCATGAATGGATTCACTCCGAAGCAGGTGACAACTTACACGCTTTCGCCCAAGTCGCCGACACAAATTGTGGCGTCGTCTCCGCAGGCATGGACTTCCTCAAGGAAATTCGCGGCTTACACTGCCACCCTGTTAGTGGTTACGGGATTTATGTCCGCGACGCCGAGCGCGGACTGGGATCTGAACCCCGACACGATTATGGTTCCTGCCGGCGGAACAACTGTACTTCAGCCGAAGATTGTTTCCGGGTCAGGGACCGTAACTCTCGGTACTCCGCAGTCGGACAGCGGAATTACACTGGTGGTCACGCAGCCGAATCTCACCTCCACTCAAGATGGAAGCATCACGGTGACCGCGGGCACTGCTCCAGGTTTCTACCAATTTACTGTCCCGAGCACCGACAACACTGGCGTTGCCGAGACCCAGAGCGGTTGGATCGTTGTAGGAAATCCGCCGGCGACGTTCACCAAAACCGGTGACCATCAGAAAGGACAGCCCGGTAGCCAACTGAACCTGTCTGTCGTACTGCACCCCGGCAAGTCCGGCGGAAGTGCGGCGGGCGGGACCGTTTTGTTCACAACCGATAAAGGCACGCTGTCCAATCGAATTGTCAACACTGACTCGAATGGGAATGCTCCCGTCGTACTCACATTGCCTGCAAACTCCGGCACCGTGCATGTTACCGCTGCAGGCCAGTTTGGACTCGGTCACCCGGTGGCAACTTTTACTGAGACTGTGGAATGAGGGATTAGACGGCGGCAGGCCGAGATCTGTCGTCCGCCACATGCCTGGCGGGCGATTGCTGTTTCGCGGTCCATCCCTCATAATGCCCGCATCAAACAATCAGCGCCAAACCGGAAGCCGCGGGCACCAGTGGCTCTGCCCCAGAAGGCTGCGGCACAAACTGACGTCCGGTTGGGACGCATTGTGCGTCTGCTGATCGATCACGCTACCGTCGTCGTGAGCGGAACAAAAATCGCAGCGGAGATCGGCACCAGCCGTTCGGAAGTTTGGCGTCTGGTTCAGCAGTTGCGCGACCTTGGAGTTCTTATTGCCGGTCATCCGTCAACCGGATATAGTCTGAAGTCCATGCCCGACCTGCTGCTGCCCGATATGCTGGCTCCGCAACTGCAGGGAACTATTTTTGGCAAGCACATTCATCATTATTACAAGATCGGATCGACCAACACGGTTGCCATGGAAGCCGCGAGCTGCGACGCTCCCGAGGGCAGCGTCTTTCTGGCGGAACAACAAACAGCGGGCCGAGGCCGGGGAGCCAACCAGTGGCACTCGGCGCGCTCGGTTGGAATTTATTGCTCTGCGCTCCTGCGTCCGGCGCTGCCGCCTTCCGAGGTGCTGGTTCTCACGCTCGCTGCCGGATTGGCCGTCCACTCGGCGATTCAGGAGATCGATTCGCGCGTTGTCCCGGACTTGAAGTGGCCCAACGATGTTTTGATCGATGGGAAAAAAGTTTGCGGCATTCTGACTGAGATGCACGCGGAGACCACGCGCGTACGGTATATCGTGGTGGGCATCGGGATCAATGTGAATCAATCGAGTTTCCCCGCGGATTTGCAGGCGATCGCCACTTCCTTGCGTTTGGCGACGGGTACGGAGTGGTCCCGTGTGGAAGTGTGCGTGGCTTTGCTAAGATCGCTTGACCGGGAATATCGCGGCTTGCTGGAGAACCCGGACGCAACCGCTTCGATCCTGCACCGATTTGAGGAGCGATCGTCTTCGGCCCGGGGAAAACGTGTTGTGGTTGAGGACGGCGGCTTCGAAGGCGTGACGGAAGGCTTGGATTCACGGGGATTTCTGCAGGTTCGCACTGCGCAGGGTTTGCGTACCGTGTTAAGCGGGGTGGTGAGACTTTGCTGAAGAATGTGTCTCAACTCTGCTGTCCAACACGATCTCGCGGACTGCCGCCGTATAAATCGCGACGGCCTGGACAGTCGAAGACCCGTCCCCACACGATTAAAGCGTATGCTCCTAGTTCTTGATGTCGGCAACACCAATACGGTACTGGGCGTCTTCGCCAAGGTAGCAAGGAGCGCAGCCGCTAGTCATAGTGTTGAACCAGAATCGCCGCGCTATGAATTGCTGGTGGCGAACTGGCGAGTGGCGACGGTTGCGACCCAGACGGTCGACGAGTATGGCGTGCTCTTCCGCAATCTTTTCGCGATGGGGAACCTCGAAGCGAAGGGCATTCACGGAATCGTGATTTCATCGGTAGTGCCACCTCTTGATTCCACACTGGGCCAAGTCTGTGAACGGTACTTCGGCACCAAACCACTTTTCATCGAACCCGGCGTAAAAACGGGCATGCCGGTACACTACGATAACCCGGCTGAAGTGGGTGCCGACCGTATCGTGAACTCCGTTGCCGCGTTCGAAAAGTACGGCGGCCCTTGCGTCATCGTGGATTTCGGAACTGCGACCACGTTCGATTGCGTGTCGCCCAAGGGAGAATACATGGGCGGTGTCATCTGCCCCGGGATCGGAATCTCCGCCGACGCACTGTTCGAGCGTACGGCGCGGCTCACTCGCGTGGACATCCGCAAGCCGGCTCATGTGATTGGCAGCAATACTGTAGGCAGCCTGCAATCTGGCCTCTACTACGGGTATCTTGGTTTGATCGATGGGATCCTGGAATTGTTGGTTCAAGAATTGGGGAATGGAACCAAAGTAATTGCCACTGGCGGCTTGGCTTCGCTGTTCGGCTCGGGCTCGAAACACATTCGACAGGTCGACGAGTTCTTGACCTTGGAAGGTCTGCGCATTATCTGGGAGCGAAACCTGATGGCGAAGCCCGCTCGTGAGGCTGTACCGGCAAAATCTTCGCCTGCAAATAAACTACGCTCGCGCTGATTCTAGACCGAGACCTGCCGTGGAAAACTATTTCAACTACTTCACCGAAATCGAGGAACATTTTCAGCGGCGCTGGGGAGGCATTCTGCGACTCTCTCCGCTCGATTGGGTGCTGATCGAAGTGTGGAAAGATGCGGGAATCCCGCTGGAAGCCGTATTGCGTGGGATCGACGTCACCTTCGAGCATTACGAGCGGCGACCTCGGAATGCAAGAAAGATCAACTCTCTGGGCCGTTGTGCACAGGAAGTGCTCGCCGCCGCCGAGGACATGAAAGAGGCGGCTGTCGGTGCCGCTTCGCCTGAGCCGTCCCGCGAGAGGGAGAGCGGGTTTCAGGTATCCGAAATCTCTGCTTTTCTGCGGCGCAACGCGCAACAACTCGATGTCGCGAAACTTCCTCAGGCAGAGGGGCTCAACGCGAAACCGCTGGCTATCGAAACTGCAAACACATTGCGCGAACTCGCCGCAGACTTGGAGGCTACGAACAACTTTGCCGCGAGTGGAAGATCTGGAGCGCCGGCTCACGGTGGCGGAAGATAAGCTGCTCGCAGTTTTGCTGGCGACAACGCCGGATGAGCAGATCGTCAGGGTGCGGGCGGAGGCTGATCGGGATCTCGCGCCGTATCGGCGCAAAATGCCGTCAGCTCAAATCGAGCAATTACAGAAGCAGTATATCCACAAACGTTTGTTGGAGAAATACGGGACTTCCGAGACTTAGTCTGTTTTATATGTGAAGCGCAGAGGCACAATGCTTCAATTGGACCTCTCGCCATCCGCGATGTATTCGACTTTTACTGCAGGCGGAAGCGCTCGTTCATTAACCTCTGCAGGCGTGGTTTGTACAGAATGTCGTAAGCAAATTCTTTGTCGGGAAACATCGCGAGCGCGGCTCGCTTGGCGCCGGCCGCCAGTTCGGAAGCTTCTTCGACTGTAAGATTCGGATCCTGACCAATCACCGACATCACCATGCTAATCATGATTTGCAGTCGGCGGATATTTCTGGCTTCCTGCTCTCTTTCGCTGGCAACCGGTGGTTGTCCCCGTCGTTCCAAACTACTCATGTGGCCCTCACATCGCAATTAGATGTTTCCCAGTGCGAGCGCGTTACGCTAGCCCCTTTGAAACTATTGTCGCGGCAAGGGATGCGGAGCGCAATGGCCTCATTGGTGTAGACCTTCGGTTACCTCACAAGAAGTCGGGCACGGTACGAAAGCCACGAACGACGAATGTCTCCCGCAGAGCGGCTTAGGCGAGTTAGAATCAGACACACGCGCCTGGAAAATGCGCGATGTATTGGTCCAAGCGGGCCGATCCTGATCGGAGGTAAAGATGGCAAATTCGACTTCATCTGAAAAAGAACGTCCGAATCCGAATGAGAAACTGGTGCGTGTGTTTGATGCCGAACAGGAGTCAGAGGCGATGGTGGTGCGCGGCTTGCTCGAATCCGCAGGCATCGACTCGGACCTGACTTCTCTCGACGCGCAGCAGGACATTCTGCCCGGCGTGGGTGGAACTGTGATTCTGGTGCGTGAAGAAGACGCGGCCGAAGCGCGGCGAATGATCCAGGAGTACCGGCAAACGCCCGACGAACTTGAGACGGCGGAGTTTGCCATCAATGAAGAGCCGCCAGCTGAGAGCTGACAGTTTTTCCGTCAAGATAGAACGTAACTGCCCCGTCCATATCTGTCCGGTAAGTAAAAACGTGCGCCGCTGCCAGCCGATCCAGCACCTCCTGCCGTGGATGCCCGTAAACATTGCGCGCGCCCACTGAGATGACGGCAAACCGTGGATGCACCGCGGCCAGCAGCTCCGGAATGGTTGAGGTCGAGCTTCCATGGTGGGCCACCTTTAGAAGGTCGGCCTGTGGGCTTTCCTCGACAACCTGCTTTTCCGTTTTTTTCTCGGCGTCCCCCTCCAGCAACGCGGACGTTGCCCCATAACTGATCTTGATAACCAGCGACTCGTCGTTCGGCCGGGAGGGGTGCGCCTCAGCATCGCGTTGGGGCGCTAGTACGGCGAGTTTTGCACCGCCGATTTCGAGGTTGTCTCCTGCCTTGTGAAGAACGATGGGAATCTTAAGCGATCTCGCTTCGCGCAAAACAGTTTGCAACTCCGGACTCGGCGAATCGACTCCCAGCCACAATTCGCGCGGATGAAAATTGGCCAGTACGGCCGCCATGCCTCCCATGTGGTCGGCGTGTGCGTGGGTCAGAGCCACGATGTCAAGCTGACGAAAACCCCGCGACCATAGGTAGGGCGACACTACATCTTCCCCGATATCTAATTCCGAGTGCATCCAGAACGGTATACCACCGGCGTCGACCAAGAGCGTGCGGCCTTGCGGTGAAACTAGAAAGATCGAATCGCCTTGGCCGACGTCAATGGCGGTGAGTTCGAGCAGTCCTCCCCGCATCTGCGGATGCGGCGGGACGGCGCAGATCCAGAATGCGCTGATAGCTAGCGCTATCCACCCGGCTGCCACGAGCGACCAGTGGCGGCGGCGACTCAGCACCATTCCCAGAACCAGCGCACCGGCACCCAACAGAATGACACTGAGTTGCGGCGTGGGCACGCGAGTATCCGCAATCCGCAAAGCGCCCAGCCATCGCACTGGCCCATTCATCGCGTGAAGAGCGACTGCGGCGATCAGAGCAGGAAGCTTCGCCAATACCAACGACACATAACTGGCTGTAAGGGCCACAATGGCCGCGATCATGATGATTTCGGTAAGAGGCACAGCCAGCACATTCGCCGGCAACGAGACTAAAGTCGCGCGATGAAAGTAATAAGCCATGGGCAAAGCGAATCCGGCCTGGAGCACGGTGGAGATCACGAGAAACTCACACCCCACAAGTAGCAGCCGCCCGGTGACCTGAGAGCACGATCAACGGAATGCGTTTTCCGAAAAAGCGTTGCAACCGGCCGGCAACCATCCTGAGGTCGAGCCGTAGCCTGCGCCATTGATGGGAGGCAGTGCTGCGTCATAACCGATGGAATCGATGCTCCGCAAAGCCTTGCGACAGAGGTTGCGTCGTCCGCTCCAGAAACAGGCGCACTGATGCCAGCAATGACCAGCACGCAGAGAAAGCTGAGCTGGAAGCTCGCTCCCAGCAGTGCCGCGGGATCGACGATCAGCAAGGCCAGCGCTGCCGCTCCGATAGTGTTCAGAATTGATTTTCGGCGATAAAGCAGCCTCGCACTCAGATAGAGTGCAAGCATGAGCGTGGCCCGCCACACCGGAGCGCCGACGTCGGTCAGAAGGGCATATGCAACCGTTAGCAGAATTGTGATTGCGCTGGCGACGAGATCGCTCACCCGCATACGGCGCAGCAGCCAAAGTATTACAAGTGCGAGAATGGCAACTTTCAATCCCGAGATTACGAGGATGTGGTATGTGCCGGTGCGCTGGAAGTCGGTGAGAGTTTCGCGCCCGAGGAACGAATTCTCTCCGATGAGAATGGCATCCAGCAAGGCGGATTCGTCCGGCTTCCAGAGAATCTGGATTCTCTCAATCAGGCTTCTGCGGAGACGTGTCCGCCATAATTCGGCGCGGTTACCAGCAAAGCCTGGCAGGAGTTCCACCGTCTCTACTTTGGTCGAGCCAAGTGCGACAATTCCGTTGTCGGCCAGATATCCGGTGTAATCGAAAGCGCCCGGATTTCGGAAATTGCGCGGCGGATAGAGTTTGGTGGAAAATCGCAAACGCTCTCCGTAGCGGAACCAAGCGCAGGGGCCGGGTTGCTTTTTCCGATTCATTACTTTCTTCCTCGTTCTTTGCCACATGGCCGTAGATGCTGACGCGAAGCCCAGAGCGGACATTTACGGTCTCGCTTCCCGTTTCTATCTGTTCAGTCTCCAGGTCCAACCTCTGCACATCGCCCCGGCTCTTTTCCTGCAAAATGCCTTCCTTTACTACGTGGGCGGTGACGATCACTTCGCGGCCGTCCGCAAATGGGAGAATGTCCTGATTCTCCGGTGCACGGACTTGCATCCTCCACGCGCCCGTGACAAAGAGAGCTGCCAGACCAAGAGCAAAGGCGGCCTTGGCCCGACGGCCGAGGAAACACGCGGCAGACGCTGAGAAAACGATGGCCGCAATCAGCCACCACAGCGGCGGCCGCCATACGTAGAAGCCGGTAACAATTCCGCCGGCATATGCCACCGCGGCCCAGAGCATAGGTTGGCGTGACAGCGGCTTAGTGACGGTGGTTGAAGGCGCGCTTGACTGCAAATTCACCAGTTCGCTCGGGGGAGGAAATCAAGAATTGGCGAACCGGCTTGGATATTGGGCTTCATTATTTTTCGGAAGGAAAAACGGCACTACTCATTTCCCGGTTGCGACTGCCTACCTGGAAAGATGAAACACACTCTCCATGTGGTAGGTCTGGGGGAACAGATCGACCAGGTGCACCTGCTCGATGCGGTATCCGGCGCTAAGCAGGCCAGCCAGATCACGAGAGGCAGTCGCCGGATCGCAGGAGATGTAGGTCATCCAGTGCGCTCCCAATCCGACGAGGCTCTGGACCACACTTTCCCCCAGACCGCTCCGTGGCGGGTCCACCACCACGAGATCGGGCCGCGACTTACCAGCAGAGCTCCGTAAGAAATCGGCAGTAGTCGCTCGGACAGCCTTCACATTCGATGGGGAATTGTGGACGAGATCGCCATAGGAAGTCTGTGACGGTTCAACCGCAATCACCTGTGCAAATCTTCGGGACAATACGGAGGAGAAAAGCCCAACCCCCGCATAGAGATCGAGCGCCATTTCACCCGCATGACCCTCGGTGACGATCTTCACCAACTCATTGATTAAATAGCGGTTAACCTGAAAGAAAGCTCCAGCGCTGACGCGGTAGGAGACGTCGTGGGTCTTATAGGTGAGGTCTCTCATCCCCGACGCTGAAATTTGCTTCGGCTCGGCTGTGCCGATCGCGGTGGATAATTTTGCCCTAAAAACCAAAATGCCTGCGACTTCTGGGAGAGCGCTCGGTAAAGGGGCCGCCCATTCTCTTACCGGCGTGCTCGGGGTTCCGAGTTCGCAACTGGCCTCGATCAGGAGGTGAGTGTCATCTGCATTGGCGAAAAACTCAATCTCGCGAATTCCGTCAGGTATGGAGTGGTCGCGTCCCATTCGCCAAAAAGCGGCGATGGCGCGATTGATCAATGGTGAACTAACCGGACATTCTTCGACCGGAAGCAGTTCGTGCGAACCGAATTTGTAATAACCGAGCGCGAACTCCGGAACCATTCGAACCTGAAGCCGGCTACGGTTGCGGTAGTTCCACGGCGGCGATGGATGAATCGTTATGTTTATTTCCAGCTCGAGCTTAGCAATGCGGCGAAGATTTTCTTTCAGGATCGCCGCTTTGATCTCCAGTTGATGCTCGTAGCTGATGTGCTGGTAATGGCAACCGCCGCATTGCGGAAAGTAAGGACAATTTGGTTCTACTCGGTGGGGCGAAGCTTGCAGAATTGCTTTCGCTTGGCCTCTGGCAAAACTTCGCTTCTGTTCGAGCAGCAAAGCTTCGATTCTTTCGCCTTCGATGACAAAGGGTACGAAGACAGCCTTGCCGGAACCGTGGTCATCCGCCGGCAGCCGGGCCAGGCCGTCGCCGCCGTATACAAGTTTTTCGATGGTGAGTTGCAAGCGAAGATTCTATGCTATTGAGGGCGAAAATTAGGGAACATCGCGAACTCCCGATTTCCGATCGTTGGCAATCGGCAATGAATCCGCCCGTTTGACCCCTGTCAACGTGGAAGACTAGACTGCGCTGTGCAGCGGAGGTATTGCATGAAACCAGTTCTCTTGGCCATCCTCGTGGTGGTCCTGTTGGCGTTCACGGCGTTAGCCGACGAAGGCAATCACCACGAAGATCTGACCACCGATCAGCTGGGCACGGTTCATTTCCCGATATCGTGCGCGGCAACGGTGCAGAAACCCTTCGAACGTGGAGTTGCGCTGTTGCACTCATTCTGGTACGAGGAAGCCGAGAAAGAGTTTGAACAGATCGCGAAAGACGATCCACATTGCGCGATGGCGCATTGGGGAATCGCCATGAGCATCTGGCACGAGCTCTGGAACCAGCCGGATGCAGCGACCATCGCGAGAGGTCACGCAGAGGTCAAGAACGCGAGATCGTTGCATCCCAAGACCGATCGAGAGCGCGACTACATTACTGCCATGGACGAATTCTACCGTGGCAAGAAGCGCGACTATCACGATCGAGCCGACACGTACTCCCAGGCGATGGCAACGACTTTCCGGGATTTTCCCAATGATCGCGAGGCAGCGGCTTTCTATGCGCTATCGCTGCTCGCCTCTGAGCCGGACAACGACACAACCTTTGCCAATCGAAAGCAGGCAGCCGCGGTCCTCGAAAAGCTTTTCGCGGTAGAGCCCGACCACCCCGGGGTGGCTCACTACTTGATTCACAGCTACGACAAGCCGCAACTGGCTCAGCTTGGACTGCCCGCCGCGCGACGCTATGCGAAGATTGCTCCGGCCGCTCCTCATGCGCTGCATATGCCATCGCACATCTTTGCACGACTTGGCTTGTGGCAGGATGACATCGACTCCAATCTCGCTTCCATTGCGGCCACGCGCAAAACCGCAGCCATGCACATGGGCGGCGAAGGCCACCAGTTCCATGCGATGGATTTTCTGGTCTACGCTTATCTGCAGTGCGGGCGACAAGCTGATGCAGAAAAAGTAATCGAAGAAGTAAAGGCCATGCCCGCGAAAAAAGACGACATGTACGGGATGGACTTCGACCCGCGCACCAATGCGCTGGTAACTTTTAGCGCGAGATACGCGCTTGAGATGCATCACTGGAGCGATGCCGCTTCCCTTGCGCCAGTTCCCGGGGCGGAAACCGGAGACAATTCGATTACCTACTGGGCGCGCGCAATCGGTGCGTCCCGAAGTGGCAATCTGGCCGACGCACGCAAAGACGTGGCCGAAATCGAAGCGATTCACAGCACTTTGCTGAAGCAGAAAAAAAAGGACTTTGCAGAGGCTGTCGAGCAGGATCGTGAGGAAGCCGCCGCTTGGGTGGCCCATGCCGAAGGCAATAATGACGAGGCCATCAAGGCATTGCGAAGCATCGCGCAGAAAGAAGAAGCCGAGGGCGACGAACCCCTGGCGATTCCCGCGCGCGAAATGCTAGCTGACATGCTGCTCGATATGAACCGCCCGGAACAGGCTTTGGCGGAGTACGATGCGGATCTGAAGTTCAATCCGAACCGCTTCAACGGTCTCTACGGCGCGGCGCGCGCCGCGGAGATGGCGGGTAAAAGCGAAAAGTCGAGCACCTACTACGCTCGGCTGGTGAAGATATGTGACGGATCGAATTCTGTCCGGCCAGAACTCAGCCGGGCAAAAGCGCTGTTGGCGCAGAAATAGTTCGCAGGCGTTGATCGGTTACTTTTTTTCGATCCTTTGCAGGCGGAAAAGCAAAGTCCCCCATCCCAATTTTGATCGCATCTGCACCCCGGTGTGGTTGGCGTCATCGGTGAACCACGCCCACACCGTGCCCTTGCCCCGCAGAGCGCCAGAAATCGCTTCTGCTTTGACGCGCACCGTTTGGAATGTGCCCGCCGGTACTTTGACCTCTTCCCGAGCTTCTACGCGGGCCGTGACTTCGGTCGTTTTGTTTCCGTCATTAATGGGGAATGTATAGCTATTGCCTGGTTGCAAAGGCAATGATGCCAAGTAATAGAATCCGCTGACTACATCTGTAACGCAGCCCGGAAGATCATTTTCCACGTGCTTTTGTTCGCCCGTCTTCAGATTTTTTTCGTCGAGCACGCTCTTGTTGCGAGAATAATCGAAGCGCAGTTCGGTTTGCCGCGAGTGAGAACCTTCTTCCGTATTTTTCGAAACCCGTAGCGAACAAAATGTGTGGGGGTCGAAGAATGCTTCAAAGTGATCTTGCACTTTGTACAAGGCGTTCACCACGCCCGCGGAGTTCGCAATCGCGGTGACGTGCTCCTGGCCGCCATCGGGGGCCAGCGTCATCTCAGACGTTCCGGCATTGAACAGATGCCATTCGATGCCATACACATAGGTTTGCCCGTTCGGAAAAGCATAGTTCGGGGGCAGAGGAATAATTCGCGCCGCAGGCGCCGAGCTAATGGTCGCGAGCGGAGGCTGGCTCGGCTGCGCCGAGGGTTGAGTCTGCGCGTGCAATGAGGAAACAAAGAGTATTGCGAAAAAACACCACTTCGGATTTGATCTCGAGAAATTATGCATTGTTGCTTAGATGAAAGATTCCAGCGCCTGGTGTGATACAAAATGCCAGGGCGGAGACGTCCGCAAATTTTATCGGCTATAAAGCCGCTTAGCCATCAACGCTGCCATGATCAGTGCAGAGCCTAGTGTCGCATTGTACTCGCGATGCTTCCAGAACAGGTCCCAGGAAAATGATCCGCGACTGTTACCAAAGGAACTCAGCCGGGGCCAAAGCCGGGGCACTTGTCGCGAGTATTCGGCAAATTCAGCAAAATGTTCTCGCAGGAATGCCTCTTCTCCGCGGATTACAGGCAAGTAGATTGCCAGGAAAATGACGATCAGCCCTGCTCCGATCCACAAGTTTCGTGCGCTGATGGCAAAGCCTACAGCCAGAATCAGGGACCCGAGATAGAGCGGGTTACGAGTATAAGAGTAAGGCCCAGTGGTGGTGAGCTGTTCATTTTTCTGTACGTGACCGGAGGCCAGCGCACGAATTATGAGTCCGAAAATAATCAGAGACGAGCCCATAAGCGTGGACACTGCCGTGGGCTTTGCGAACCACAAATAGACTGCAGTGAAAGCGAAGCCTAGAGGTACGCGGATGCGGCGCGCGATTTTCGTCCAGGAAACACTAGCCACGGTCACTCCCTAGAAGCTTTCGCGCGGCCGCGACCACTTCATCCGCGCCGATCTCCAGCATCCCCCGATCAGGTTGCGCGCGCCGGGAATGGGTGGTCGGACTGATCGCGCTGCGCAATACGATGCTGCGGATTCCGAATGGCCCATTGCGCGCCGGATCCGTGGGACCGAAGATTGCCACCACCGGAACACCAAGCGCTGCGGCTAAGTGCATAGGCCCGGTATCGCCACCTACGAAAAGCCGCGCGTGACGCGTGACTGCGATCAATTCCGTGAGCGAACACGCAATGCCTTTCGCGGTGTCGTCACTGGCTGACTCGACTGCTCTCATCAAGGGCTCTTCGCCGGGGCCGAAATTAATGAGCGATTTCAAACCATCTTCCGCAAGACGCCGGGCCACTTCACCGTAGCGTTGCGCTGGCCACTGTTTTGCGCCCCAGCCCGCGCCGGGATTCAGCAATGCGAAATCGCCGATGGGTTGCAACCGTTCTTCGCATTGCATTTCGATTGCTTCGTCGCGCGGGAACTCTATTCTTAGCACCTCTAATGATCGGCCTGCTACCGCTTCCGCCAGCGATAGATTCTGCCCAACGATGTGGCCGCCACGGGCAATCACCTGGCGCGTATAAAACATGCTGGCCACATTTTCGCGCGGTTGGGTAAATCCGTACACCGTGGGCGCTCCGGACCAACGAGCCAGCACCGCGGATCGGATCGCGCCTTGGAAATCGACTGCCACTTCGTATCGTTGAGCACGGAGTTCGCTTGACCCTGCCGCAATTTGCTCCCAAGTCTGGGTTGAAAACGGGGACCTGCGCCACGTCTTCGTATTCACGGTGTGAACTCGATCAACCAGCGGCCGCCGCGACGAACGCGGCCCAGAGCGGGGCTCGGGCAACGTACATAGCAATTCTGCCCATCGTTCCTCAACGATCCAACCAAGGGTGGCCTCAGGGAACGACTGTCGTAATGCGGTCACGGCAGGGAGCGTGTGGACGATGTCGCCCATCGAACCTAGACGTACGATCAGCAATTTCCGAGGGGTGAATGCAATAGCATTTTCCAGAATAGCTGTGGCCGATAGTTGCATGCTCAGGAACGCCGCGGCCCGATCCGCGAACGGATGATCTCTGTCGCCGAATGATCCTTGGGATCGCCGACGATCTCCACCCGGCCACCGCACTCCGTGACCACGTCGCGCTCGGGCACGGTGTCGGCCGTGTAGTCCGTTCCTTTCGCATGAATTTCAGGGCGAATTTCGCGGATCAAAGCTCGCACGTCGCGCTCGGGAAAAATGACGACAGCGTCCACATCGGCCAGAGAAGAAAGAATCTCAGCCCGTTCTTCTTCAGGCATCAGCGGACGGCCCGCTCCTTTCAACGCCCGCACGGACTCATCGGAGTTGATGGCCACGATCAATCGTCCGCCGAGTCGCTTGGCTGCTTGCAGGTAGCGCACGTGGCCGACGTGGAGCAGGTCGAAGCATCCATTGGCGAGAGTAATCGCCTCGCCTGCCTGCTTCCACGCGGCAACGCGTTGCTTCAGTTCTTCGCGGCTAAGGATTTTCTGTGTCGACATTCAGTGGGCCCTTGTCGCCGGCGGCGATTGCTCGAGTGCATCAAGCAGTTCCTGCCGCGATACGGTTGCGGTCCCGCGCTTCATTACTACGATCCCACCCGCATAATTTGCCAGGTGTGCAGCTTCCTCAGTACTGGCGCCGGCGGCAAACGCGGCGGCGAAAGTGGCGATCACCGTGTCTCCCGCTCCGGTCACGTCCGCGACTTGATCGGAGCCAAAAATCGGAATGTCCACCGGTTTGTGTTTGCCGGCGAATGCTGCCATGCCATCGCGCCCGCGCGTAATCACGAGCGATTGCAACTTCATGCGAGACATCACTCGTTCCGCCGCCGAGCATAGGCGCGACCAATCGTTGCCGATGCGTAGACCCAAGGCGGCTTCGACTTCCGGCTCATTGGGCGTGGCCGCGACCGCACCGGAATATTCCAGCATCCGGTAACGCGAGTCGAGAATGATCGGAACTTCTCGAAGACGTCCGCGCTCGCGGATCGCGTTGAGGATCGACGGACTCGCCGCGCCGTAGCCGTAGTCGGAGATGAGCAGCGCATCCGAGGCGCGCACGTATTCTCGCGCCGCCAGCACGAGTTCGCGTTTCAAGTGACGGTTGGGTTCAGTATCCGGTTCACGATCGACGCGCACCACCTGCTGCCGGGAGGTGTGTGTCATGCCAGCCAGGATGCGCGTTTTGGTCACGGTCGTGTAGCTCTCATCTTTCAAAATGCCGCTTAACGGAATACGTTTATGGCGAAAAACTTTTAGCAGTAAGCGCCCGGCTTCATCGGCGCCAACCACTCCAACCGGCAAAACGTTCACTCCCAAGTCGGCGAGATTGTTGATGGCATTCGCACCACCTCCCGGCACGACGGTTCGCTCGCGATGTTTCAGAATCAGCACAGGCGCTTCTCGAGACACGCGCGAGATTTCGCCAAAAACAAACTCGTCGGCGACCAGGTCGCCGACTACGGTGATGGTTATTTTGGGAAATGACTCGACGATCTTTCTTAGCCGTTCGGTCTCTTTAGGGTGCTTGGTCATTTAGAAATCAGGTTCCGCTGAAACAGACGCATGTTCTCAGGCACCGATTTTCTCACGGCTTGGTCGTCGCTCCGTAATCATCCGCAGCATGGTATCGACGGCGTTAGCCGCGTCCACCAACTCCATTTTGACCGGAATCACCGCCAAAGGCTGCAGTGCGTCGAGAAATCCGCCTAGGTTGATGGCATCTTTCTCAGTAGTGACAAAACCTTCTGCTTCGCTTTGCTGGCGTAGTTTCAAAAGATCGTGAATGTCCTGCTCGGTGTAGGCGTGGTGGTCGCGGAAAAAAGCCTGCGCCCCAGGCTCGATACCCGCCGTGCGCAGTTGCAACAGGAAACTCTGTGGCCGCGCAATTCCGCAGAAAACCACTGGGCGCGGGGGAACCTTGGTCAACGAAATTCCCCGTCGCACCCGCCATACCAGCTTGCCATTCAGAAGAAACGATTCGGGTGAAGCGCCGCTGCTCAGAACAACCGCGTCGGCGCGGGACAACGAACTGAGCGGCTCACGCAGACGCCCCGCGGGAAGCAGATGGTCGCGTGCGTCCTCGGGAGTAACCAGAACGATGTCGAAATCGCGGGCCAGGGCGCGATGCTGAAAGCCATCATCCAGCAAATGAAGTTGTAGCCCCAAGCTTTTTTCCGCGAACCGGCCAGCTTCGTAGCGATCCTCGCCTACGATCACAGGTACTTCCAGTCGCCGAGCCAACAGCAATGGCTCGTCGCCAAAGTTCTGGGGCGAACCGCCGGGATCCACGCGCCCGACTCCGCGCGTTTTGCGTCCATAGCCGCGGGAGAGTATGTCGAACTTTACACCGCGAGCCTTGAGCAGTTCTCCGAGAACCAAAATAAACGGTGTTTTGCCCGCTCCACCGACCGACAAGTTGCCGACGCTTACCACCGGCGCTTGCAATTTATTTGTTCGCGCAATGCCTCGGTCGTACAGCGTGTTACGCGCCCGCACGCCTGCTCCGAAAATGGAAGACAAGAAATTCATTCAATACGCTCAGGACAAGTTCCGGCCCGTCACCACAGGATCGCCGGTGGGCAACAGTTTTTCCAATGCTTGCAGAGTCCTCTGCGTTGCCCCCATTTGCGCAGCCAAAGTTTCTCCCGCCCGCCGGCCCAATGCGATCCGCTCGCCGGGGTTGGAAATGAGTTCCATGAGTACTAGCGGAAGCTCAGATGGACCGACCACGCGCACAGCATCTCGACTTTGAAACAAGCTTACGATGTCGCGAAAATTCTCCGTATGATTGCCCACGACGATGGGGACGCAGTGCAGTGCGGGTTCGATGATGTTGTGTCCGCCGCGCGGCACCAGGCTGCCGCCAACGAACGCTATGTCCGCCAGCGCATAAAGGGCGGCGAGTTCGCCGATCGTATCGATCAACAGGACTCCGCCGAAAATCGAATCGCCACTCCACAGAGAACGGCGCCAGAACCGGATTCCAAGTTGCTCGAGTAATTTGGCCACTTCGCCGAAGCGCTCGGGATGGCGCGGCGCCAGAATCATCGCGGCTCGAGGATGGCTGGCCAGAACATTCACGAAAGCCTGCAGCAACATTGGTTCTTCGCCATCGACCGTGCTTCCGCAAACAATTACCGGGCTGGTGTTGGCTTGCTCGAACGCCGCCCGCAGGCTGGCTATGATCGGCGGCGCAGGCGGGGCAGGTACATCGAACTTAAGGTTCCCGGTTACATGGATTCGGTCGGCGGGCGCGCCAATTTCCTCAAGTCTTCGAGCATCTCCGCTCGTCTGTGTCAGGAAAAGATCCACCTGTTGCAAAACTCTGGCCAGCAAATGGCGGAAGCGCAGATATCCAGACGAAGAGCGGTCTGAGATGCGGGCGTTTACCACGGCAATCCGAGCGCCGCTGGCATGGGCAAGCCGCAGGAAGTTTGGCCAGAACTCAGTTTCCGCAATCACAATCAGCTTGGGCTGCAGCAATCGCAAGTAGGGCCGTATGGCAAAGGCGAAGTCAAGCGGAAAGTAAAAAACATTCTCCGCGCCGAAGCGGGCGCGAGCCAACTTCTGACCCGTATCCGTAGTAGTCGAAATGACCACTCGATGCTGCGAGAATCGCTGAGTGAGTTCCATAACTAAACCGTTAACTGCCAGAACCTCCCCGACCGAGACCGCGTGAATCCATATCGCGGGCCGCGCGGGCTGAGCAATTAACCGCCGCGGAATCCTTCCTAATCGCTCACTCAAACCGGCGCGATACTTGCCGTGACGAAAACGTTGCATCAGCCAATACGGAAGGCTTACCAGCAGTCCCGCCGCCAGCAGCGCAGTGTAGATCGAATACATGCAGGAAGGAACATTCTACCTTCACACCCGTCACCCGAGGCACCACCGTTTAGGAAGCTGGCATCCTATAATTGATAAGATGCCGTGCAAACGTCCAATCTTTTCTTGGCTGCTGATCGCCCCTTCCGTTCTGTTGTTTTCGTCGATCGTCTGCCTGGCGGGAAAACACTTTGTTATGCCTGCGACGCAACCTGCGAAAACCTATCCTGCCCATGACCAGCATCCCACTGAATTGGTCACAGTCGCGCTTGATCCTTTCGATATGGCCGACAAGGCAAGCATCTTCTCGGTTCACTACGGCGAAATGGGCCTAATGCCAATGTTGCTGGTGATTACGAATGACGGCGATCAGCCGGTCTCACTGTCAGGAATGAAAGCGGAATTTGTGACTTTCAACCAGACCAAGATTCCAGTGGCCACGGAAGAGGACATTTACCGGCGCATATCCCGGCCCGCGGGAAAGATTTCTCAGAACCCGCTGCCCTGGCCCAAGAAGGCGAACGGCAGCATGAGCAAGGACGCGATGGACGAGGTTCAAAATGCCCAATTTGCCGCCAAAGCAGTCGAACCTCACGGGACGCAGTCCGGCTTTGTGTTCTTTGATGTGTCAGGAATTTCCACGCCACTCGCGGGCGCACATTTTTATTTGACCGGCGTGCGCGATGCCAAGGGAAACGAATTGATGTTTTTCGATGTCGCGCTCGAGAAGTACCTGAGTGCACCCTCGAAACCCAACTAGCCTCCGAATGAGGTAAGCGTCCGAGAACCCTTTATAATCGCAGAATATGGCCACCACGCCGGATACGTCTGTAGCGGCCCCCGCCAAGTATGAACCCGTGATCGGGCTGGAGGTGCACGTCCAGCTTCTGACCGCGTCCAAGATTTTCTGCTCGTGTTCCACGCGTTTTGGCGCTCCGCCCAACACCGATGTTTGCCCGGTTTGCCTGGGCCTTCCCGGAGCTCTGCCGGTGCTGAATCGCAAAGCGGTGGATTTTGCGGTCCTGGCGGCGATGGCGCTGAATTGCCGTATCAACCAGACTTCCATTTTCGCGCGCAAGAATTATTTTTATCCTGACCTGCCCAAGGGTTATCAGATTTCGCAGTACGACAAGCCGCTGGCAGAGTTTGGCAAGATCGATATCGTCACTGCCGACGGGACCAGGAAGATTGGCATTACCCGGCTGCATCTCGAAGAAGATGCGGGAAAGAGCTTGCACGAAGGTTTCGCCGATTCGGCCGAGACTACCGCCATCGATCTGAACCGAAGCGGAGTGCCGCTGATCGAGATCGTTAGCGAGCCGGACATCGCTTCGCCCGCGGAAGCGCACGAATACCTGACGCGATTAAAGGAAATCATTCTGTACACCGGGGTGAGCGATTGCAATATGGAAGAGGGTTCGTTGCGTTGCGATGCAAACGTCAGCGTGCGTCCTCGCGGACAGAAACAATTCGGTACGAAGACTGAAATTAAGAATGTAAATTCGTTCCGCTTTATTCGCGAGGCACTGGAGTATGAGATTGACCGCCAGATTGGGATTGTCGAATCGGGCGGCAAAATCCGCAGGAAACGCGGCTCTACAATTCGGCGGAAGGCAAGACCTACGGCATGCGCTCGAAGGAACAGGCGCACGACTACCGCTATTTTCCCGAGCCTGATCTTCTTCCGCTCGTCGTGGATGAGAACTGGCAGTCGGAAATTCGCAGCAGCTTGCCTGAGTTACCTGAAGCGCGGCGCAAACGCATGATCGCCGATTACGGAATCACCGAGTACGACGCGCAGGTGCTGACGGCCACTAAGTCGTTTGCCGATCAATTCGAGGCGGCTGCGAAGGCGGCGAAGAATCCGAAACGCGTGGCGAATTTAGTGCAGGGCGAGCTCATGGGGCGCCTGAAAGCCAAAGGCCTGGAGATTAAACAATCGCCGATTTCGATGTACGGCGTGGCGCTGTCAGCGGATCTGGTAGAGAGCGGAGCAATATCGGGGAGGATGCTGAAGGACCTTTATGACCTGTCGTTCGAGCGCGGAAAAGATTTCGGCGAAGTTTACGAAAAAGAAAAGCCGCAGCAGATCACAGATTCTTCCGCGATCGAAAAGATCATCGACGAGATCGTTGCCGCCAATCCTAAACAGGTCGAACAGTATCGTGCGGGCAAGAAGACAGTCATCGGCTTTTTTGTCGGCCAAGTGATGAAAGCCTCGAAGGGACAGGCAAATCCGCAAATGGTGAATGAGCTTCTAACAAGAAAGCTGGAGGGCTGACAAGCCTGTTCAAAAAGATTTTAATCGCTAACCGTGGAGAAATTGCGGTACGCGTGATCCGCGCCTGCCGCGAGCTTGGGATCACTTCGGTCGCGGTCTACTCGGACGTCGATCGTGCTTCGCTGCATGTTCGCAAAGCCGACGAGGCTTATCACATCGGACCGGCAGCCGCGGTGGAATCCTATTTGAACTTCACCAAGATATTGGACGTTGCGAAACGAAGCGGCGCAGATGCGATCCATCCCGGTTACGGTTTTCTTTCTGAGAATGCGAAATTTGCGCAGGCGTGCGTGCGACGCTGGAGTAAAGTTCATCGGCCCGACCTCTGCCTCGATGGAAATGATGGGATCGAAAACCCGGGCCCGGCAGGAAATGGAAAAAGCCGGAGTTCCTTTCGTGCCCGGGACATCGCGAGGGCTCAACTCAGCCGACGAGGCCGAGCACGTGGCTGCAAAGATTGGCTATCCCGTGATGCTGAAAGCGGCGGCCGGCGGGGGCGGAAAAGGCATGCGCCTGGTGCGTGCGCCAGGAGAGCTGAAATCCGCTCTGGAAGCGGCGCAGAGCGAAGCCGAGCGTGCGTTTGGCGACCGTGAAGTGTACATCGAAAAGGCAATCGTCAATCCGCGGCACATCGAAATGCAGATACTGGCGGACGAGCATGATAACACGGTTTATCTCGGCGAACGCGAGTGTTCTATCCAGCGTCGCCATCAAAAGGTACTCGAGGAGTCGCCGTCTCCGATCGTTGACGCGGACATGCGGCGGCGTATGGGCGAAGTTGCGGTCCGGGTGGCGAGGGCAGCGAGCTACACCAACGCAGGAACGGTCGAATTTCTGGTCGATCAGGATAACAATTTTTATTTCCTCGAAATGAATACGCGGCTGCAGGTGGAACATCCTGTGACGGAACTCATCACTGGGTTGGACCTTGTACATCTTCAGATTCGGATCGCGGCCGGCGAGAAGCTGCCCTTCACCCAAGAAGATGTTCACATCCGCGGGCACGCCATTGAGTGCCGCATTTACGCGGAGGATCCGGACAACAATTATTTTCCGAGCCCGGGGAAGATCACGTTGTTGCTGTCGCCGTCGGGACCCGGAATTCGCCGCGATAGCGGGATGTATGAAGGCTGGACGGTGCCTATCGATTACGACCCTCTGCTGGCAAAGCTGATCGGCTACGGGACTGACCGGACGCAGGCGATCTCACGGCTGACTCGCGCCCTGCATGAGTATTTTGTAGGTGGCATCAAGACTAATATCTCGCTGTTCCGCCGCATTCTGACCGACGCCGGACTTTCAGGCTGGAAAAGTGGACACTGGCTACCTCGATCGATTGCTAAAGGCGAAACCTCCTCACATCCGGCGTGAAGATGCGGAAGTTGCGGCCATCGCCGCCGGAATATTCGCAATGTTGGATCCGGCGTCGCCGGTCACCGGCAATGGAAACTCATCGGCGACTGGGAGCACGCCAATCAATGTCATTGCCGCATCGGGTTGGAAGCGTGCGGCAAGAGTCGAAGCATTGGGTTGAGCAGAAATCATCCCTGGCTTCTTCCACTGCCAGTAGAGCGATAGCCGCTGGCATCTTCGCGGCTCGCTAAATTCTTATGGTCTACGACGTCGCCATCGACGGTAAACGCTACCGGCTCGATCTCGAGCGGGCAGAAGAAGGCTGGCGTTGCCGATTGAACGGCTGCGAGATACACGTGGACGCTGTCCTGGCCCGGCGCGATGTGCTATCGGTGCTGATTGGAGGAAAAGCGTACGAGATCAAACGGGAACACACGGCGACGGACATGCATCTGTGGGTGGGAAGCGTCCGCTACCTCGCGGAATTGCATGATCCCAGATCACTGCGCGGGCGCAGGGGTGGGGCTGCGGACGAAAAAGGTCCGAGGAAACTGCTCGCACCTATGCCCGGTAAAGTAGTTCGCGTGCTGATTGGCGAGGAGCAACCGGTGGAGGCGGGACAGAGCATCCTGGTCGTGGAAGCGATGAAGATGCAGAACGAAATCAAGTCGCCAAAGAAAGGGACAGTGCAAAAAATCGTGGCTGCCGAAGGTGCGAATGTGAACGCCGGGGATGTGTTGGCGATTGTGGAGTAAGAAGCTTCTAGCTCTTGGCCTCCCCAACAAACATCGTGAACGCTAAGTGCTACTCAGTTTGCCGTTGCCGTTGCCTTCTAGGACTTTCTGCGCGTAATAATTTTCTACCTTGGCCTGATCGCGTAGTACCTCGTAATAAGCTGCCTTCAGGAGTTGTTCGCGCCGGTCGCGAAGCTGCGAGCGAATTGCCTCTTGCACGCGCGGGTCCGATAATTCCCGTTGTCCCGCACTTTCTTTCGTAATCAGTTTCACGACGCGGAAGCCGACTAGCTGCTTGGTCATCGGGTTCATGACGGTGATGACCGTGGTGTATTGGCCAGGCTTCAGCTTGATGACGGCATCGCGAGTGACGGGATCGGTGTTCTTCAAGGACGATTCCGGCGTAAAGCCTAAGTCGCCGCCATTTCCAGAAGTTTCCGGGTCTTCGGAATAGTTCATAGCGAGCGTGCCGAAATCGTCGCCGCTGTCCAGGCGATTCACAAGCATTTGAATTTTCTTGCGCGCATCCGCCTCGTTTTGTGCCTTGTCATTCTTCAAATTGTGAACTTGGGGGTTGGGCGCCGTGGTCACGAAGATCTGGGCCAGATGATACTGAGGCTCGACCAGGTTGAACTCCGCCTTATGCGCGTTGTAGTAATTTGTGATGTCCTGGTCGGAAACGTTGATCTTGGACGTCACTTCTTTGTTCAGAACCTTGTCCACCGTTAACGACCGGCGCAGGTCACGCTTGAAGTCGTCGAGCGTGAGTTTCTTTTCCTTCATGCGGGCGTCGAATTCTTCTTTGGTGTAAGGCGACTTGATCTCGTTCAGCTTGCGCTCGACTTCATCGTCGGTAGCCAGAAGGCCTAGTTTTTCCGCGCGCCGCATGAGGATTTCGTTATCCACCAGTTCGCGCAGAATGCTAAGGCGCAAGCTGGTGGCTTGTTCTCCCACGGGCCGTTGCTGGGAACCGGCGGTCTGGTTGTCGTAGTACTTCTCGACATCGGCCCGGTAGATCTTGCGGCCGTCGACCGTGGCGGCCACATCATCGCCTGCCAGCTTGGTTCCACAGCCGACGCCAAACGCGAGCATTGTAAAGGCAGAAAGCGCGGTCACGACGAGACGAACTAGCGGATTGGTTTTCAATGGATCCTCTCGACACTACTTGCTGGGCGGTTGTGGATCGCCGGCAGCGGTGGCTGGCGCGTGCGACGGCACCGGGACTCCGGCCCGCTGCAAAGCCGCGTCGATGGCTGCCCGCATTTCGCTGGCCGGAAGCGCTCCATCCATCTCCTGCCCATTCACGAACAAAGTCGGCGTGGCGCTTACGCCGACGCCCTCGGCCTCGTGCATCGAAGCTTTAATCGCGTCTTCATTCTGCGCCTTGACGCAGGCCTGAAGCTTGGTCTGATCGAGGTTATGTTTTTGCCCCTGCTCCAGGGCCAAGCGGTCGAGCGCAGCGAACTGCGCATCGCGCCCCTTCTGCGAATTCACTTCGTGCTGGTTGGAGTGAATATAGTCCGCAAAGTCCCAATATGCGTCGTTGCTTTGGGCAGCCAGACAGTTCGCATTCACTGCGGCGTGCACGGCCCAGGGATGAATCTCGGTCAGGGGATAATCTTTGTACACGAATTGAACGCGGTCTCCATATTCCTTCAGCAGTTGGGGGAACAACGTCTGGTGCATGCGCGAGCAGAAGGGACACTGGAAGTCGTCGAAGTTGACCACCACCACTTTGGCGTCTTTGTTGCCGCGCGTGGGACGTCCGTTCAGGTCGATCTTTTTCATGGCCTCGACATAGGGATCCTTGGTCAGATCCAGCTTGGTCATTCGAGCCAGAGTTTTGCCGTCCTTGGAAAGGAGGAACTCGTAGGTCTGTTTTTTTTCTTCCCCCTCCATGGTGATGGTCAGCGCGTCATAATTCGCAAAGTCACTGGCCCGGAGCGGGCTAACGGTGATCTTTACACTTTCGGGAATATTGTAAGTAACCCGCACTTGGCGCTCGATTTTCTGGATGAGATCGGAGGACACAGGCGCTAATTGCGCCGAACAGCCCATGCAAACGAGCACGAGAACAAGGATGGAACGTCGTAATAACGTCACTAAGAACCGCCTATACATTGGGAATAACGGAATAAATAAGATTATCTCACACGGTGCGCACCGAAGGGGCTAGCCATGCGGGTTT
This sequence comes from uncultured Acidobacteriota bacterium, assembly GCA_963762385.1. Taxonomy (GTDB): domain Bacteria; phylum Acidobacteriota; class Terriglobia; order Terriglobales; family Acidobacteriaceae; genus JABDBE01. The sequence goes on from CAVXKN010000007.1 coordinate 182,192, forward strand.
TGCGGAGATTTCAATGGTGCGGTAGTATCCGCCGATCAAGTCTTGCGCGAGAGTTGTTCGGGCGGCAATAAAGAGTTCATCGAGCCGGAGCGGAATCCCTCCAAATCCAAAGTTACGAATTTGAAACCGAGACTCTTGAAGATGCGTGTGAATTCCGCTGCCATCACAGAACTGAGAGCGCGAGACAATTCGTCGCCGGCAATTTCGATGCGCACAATCTCGCCGTGGTGCCGCACACGGAACTGCCGAAAGCCCAACGCGCGAATTGCGTCTTCACCTTGCTCGACCGTGCTCAGCGCCTCCCGTGTAACCGGGCGTCCGTACTCGATCCGCGATGATAGGCAGGCCGAAGCTGGCTTGTCCCAAACCCGCAAATTGGCGTTGCGTGCCAGTTCTCTGATTTCCTGCTTGGTCAGTCCAGCTTCAAGCAGAGGAGCGGTGACGTGATGCTGGTTGGCGGCAATCTGTCCGGGGCGAAAATCGCCTTGATCGTCCATGTTGACCCCGTAAGCAATGGAGTCGAATCCGTGGGCGGCGCGATAGGCTTCCATCACGGTGAACAGTTCATCCTTGCAATGAAAGCAGCGGGAGCCGTCGTTGCGGATGTATTCGGGTCGGTCGAGTTCGCCGGTAGTGATGATTTCGAGCGGAATGCTTTGCTCGCGAGCGAAAGCGACGGCCTCGGCGAGATGAGTACGAGCCAGGCTTGGTGAATCGGCGATTACCGCGAGCATGTCAGCGCCGAGCGCCTGATAAGTGGCCCAAGCGAGAAAAGCCGAATCCACGCCGCCGGAATAGGCGACCAAGGTTCGACCCAAGGCGCGGATCCTCGCGTCGAGCGCTTCGCGTTTGGACATGGTCGTAGGCGCGACAAGCATGCAAACATCCTAATACGGAGAGCGGTGCGGCGATAGCTCTGATGCGGAATCACTCTTGCTGTAAAGCAGAATCTCGATTCCGGGGAAATCGCGCTGCTCGACAGTCGGATAGAACTTCCCCAGCAATTTCGTCAGTTCCATCGATCTCGCATCTGGCGACCCCGACTGAGTTTCGGCGTAGGTAAGCACGAGCCAGGCGCGCGGATGTTGGGGAAGCGAGCTTTCAAGCTGCGCATCGTCGGGCTTTTCGACGAAGTCAAGAAACGTGATGCGATCGCCGTGGTGCGGATAGAGAACAATTGGAGTGGCCGAGGTTAGCTCCAATGCAGAATGGTAAAACTCGAAGGGCATCCGGCCCATGGGGACGTGAAACAGCAGGGCATCCCCAGTTTGGGTATGGTTCAGCAGGTAGCGGGTCGAGGCTCGCCAGTCGTCGCGTTGAATGTCCATATCCTGTTTATAAGAGCCGATGGTCCCTCTGAAGGAAAGAATGAGAACCAACAAAAGAGCAGGCGCCATCAGCGCAGGGCGAAGCTTGGCAATGCCACAAGCCACCAGCAGTAAAAGCGCAGGTAAACAGAAAATGAAATAGCGCGGGACAAATAATGGCTTGACCAATGACAGGGCCAAAGTAAGAGCAATTGGAAAAGCCAGCCAGCACAGAAGAAAGTAGTAACGCCAAGTGTCCCAGGGCCCGCGCCACAAGCTGCGCGAACGCCAAACCGGAAGCAGTGCTGCCAAGCACAACGCCACGTACGCAAGCATCAACCATGGGCCATCGTTTCCGGTCAGATGCAGCGCAAATACCCAAAGATCGTTTAGGCTGGGGCGTTGCACCCAGCGCAGCGGACCAGTGCCGGTGGTGGCAACGAAAACAAAAACCGGTGCCGAGAGGATCGCGATCCAGCGCCAGGTGCTTTTAATCTGCCGAGGGGTTTGCCCCTGATCCAGCATTTTCAAGGAAACCCAGTGCGCCAGCACCAGCAGTAGCGAAAAGAATTGAGCGTAGACCGCAAGTGTGCTGCTGACGATATAGGCAATTCGGTTTCGCCGCGACGGGTCATTCAGGTATCTCAGGAAATACAGGCTCGAAAGCAGGCACAGAAGCACCATCAGCGAATAGCTGCGCGCGTCCTGCGAGTATTGGACGTGATAGGCGTTGACCGCGAGCAACCCAGCCGCTATGAGGCCAACTCGCGCATTAAAGAGACGGCGTCCCAACAGGTAGATGACCGGGACAGACGCAGTCGCGAAAACAACCGAAAGAGACCGAACGAAAAACTCGCTTCCTCCAAAATGCAGCCAGAAGCGAAGGAGAAGATAGTACAAAGACATATTGGCTTCGCGCCGCCATAGGATGCGGGCAAAGTTATACCAATCCAGGCGGGCGATGGCGACGCTTACTCCCTCGTCGAACCAGAAGGATTTCGCCGCCAGCGAATGGAAGCGAAGGGCGGCCGCTAAGGCAGTGATTATGGCAAGCAAAACCACTTCGGTTGGCGACGAAGCTCCCAGTGGCAAGAGAGGAATAGAAGATTCTGTGGTCCTTTGCTCACCGGCACTGCCTGCAGTAGCATCCACAATGTTCACGATGGAGGTCGCCTCACGTCCTCGCGAACCTAGAACAGTCGTTCCGTTCGCCTGAGATTTCCCAGCGCGCCGAGATTGGCCAGCGCGAATGTGAAGCGATACTGGTTCTCGTTCCGCACTTCGCCCAGGGCGAAGCGGCGGAATTCCAAACTGATTCCACAGCAATCCCAGTTGTAGGTAGTTTGCGCTGCCGCGTACTGGACAAACCCTAACTTCGCATCGAATCCAATATTGGTCGCAGCACTGAAACCCTGTTTACCGGTGTGACCGTAGCCCAGCAAGAGCCGGAACTGATTGAAAAGCTGTGGCCAGAAAAGAATATTGGGGTCCGTGGTCGTGTTGAACATGCAAGTGGCAACGGCACATTCCCCTGGAGCTTGCAAATAAGCATCACCGCCGCCCACGGTAAACGGACCGACGCGGTAGTTGGCCAGAATCGTACTCGCGTTGAGGCCGCCGCGCACGAAGTCGTAGTCCACATCCCACTCGATATCGGTTCGATCGCTGGTCTGAATGCGCAGCCGGGAAATGAGAGGTGAAAGGTGACGAGGCGCGGTCAGGAATGTGGTGCCGGTTAAGTCCGCAGTGCTGGTAAAGACATTGCTCTGTCCAGAGGCGAGCGCGCCGCCAAAGGTTGGATCGATAAAGTATTTCTGGGCAAGTTCCCAAGTCACGACCTCGCGCACTTGCGGCTCAGTCTTGCAGGGCGCCTCGGCCGTTTCGCCCGGCCGCTCCCATGGGATGCGATTGGGAACAGGCGCGCCCCCAATAAACAGAGCGGGCATTCCGGATTTTTCGCAGTCTTCCGTCTGGGCGGAGGTTCGCTTCGTATAAAGGCGATTCACCACTCCATATTCGACTTCATTGGTATTGGTGAGAATGTCTCGTTCGTCAAAGCGCAGAATGTTGGGGAAATTGTTTACCCCGGTCACATAGCTGTAGACCGCGCGGGGTTCGACGACGTGTTTCCACTTGCGTCCCATAAACTCGCGACCAAAGATGCGGCTGAGAGCGGGTGGGCGCACTTCCACCGAGCCTTCGACAGCCCAGCGATTAATAGGATCAGACTCGGCTACTCGGGTCGCGCTGCTGGACGTTCCAAGTTGCTGCGTGTACTCGGTGTCTCGAAGTGAAAATTCTGGACGAAACGACCATCCGCCAAGCTTCAGCGGCAAAGACACGCTGGGCTGCAGATCGAAGCGTCCAACCAGAGCAGCCGTGCTGAAACCAGGCTCGCTGCGAGAAAGTCCCTCGGCCGCGGCTTCATACGACCAGTAGAAAGGCGACGGGCCGAGTTGGCGATCGACACTCGACACTTCGAAGCTGGGGGCGTGAAGGATGGTGACGACGTCCCCAGCGGTCGTGCTCTCGAAGTCCTGATAGCGCTGCGTGGAGGCGTTGTAGAAAAAGCCGTCGGTCGTGTTCGAGAGAAAGGCCTTGGACTTTACTTCGGAGTCGACTGCCTGCGCGAAAACGTCATTAAAAGCCAACCGAAAAACGTAGGAGCTGAGGTAATCGACGTTGGCGACTCCGCGAAAGTTGTGACCAAACTCTCCTTCGCCGTTCAGCCGCACCTCTTCGCCGCCCTGATTTACCGTCGGATTCCCGATGCCGCGGTCGAGCACTTCGTAATAATTCAGATCGAGAAAAGAGTTGGCACCGGGCTGCGCTCGGAACTCGGCTTGCGGAGCCCATCCCCGAGCCGAGAAATACTCTGCGCCAATATGCGCATCCAGGCTGCGATTGATGGCCCAGAACAGCGATTCACCAAGGATCGTTCCTTTTACGGAGGAGGTTCCAACGTTCGGAATTAGAAATCCAGTTTGGCGCGGGAAACGCTCTGCGGGAAGAGTCGCGAACGGGAAATAAAGTACCGGAATGCCTTTTATGCCGAACAGGCTGTGGTAGATCTTGGCTGTGCCACCGACATCGACGACTACCTTGTTGGCATTGAATTGCCATCGGGGATGCGGCAACTCGCAAGTTGTCACGGTGCCGTCATAGACCATGTAATGATCTGGACCGGTCTTCTCTACTACCTTGCCTGTGAAAAAAAATGGATTTGAGGATGTCAGCATGAGTCGGTTCCCGCGCGTCTGGAAGCCAATACTTCCGGTCACGTTCTCGAATCGCCCGCTTTCCGCGCGGACGTTGTAGGTTCCATGGCTGGCTTCGATATGTTCATCGTTGGGTCCGCCCTCCAGCACTACGTGGCCATCGGCTGTGGAATCACCCGTATCCGCGTTGTAAATCAGCTCATCGCCGTGAAGGATGTAGACGCCGTAATGAATTTCAACTTTCCCATGCAATTTATAGATAGAGCCTGTTTTCTCCTGCGAAATCGCGCTGATGGTGACGTCTTCTTCTCTCGGCGCTGAGGGCGTATTGGGCAAGTCTTGGCCCGCATTCGATGCACGGGCGGAGGAACGCAACTGGCTGGTAACTAGGGAGGGCGAGAGTAGCAGATGACAAACGAACGCCGCCGTGATAAGGAATCGTGTGCGGGAAGTCATCGGAAAGCGCACGAACTCCCCGAGTGTGAAGTTCACGCTGGGGTATCGTGAAGTTAGCACGGCGCTGGCCCGAGAGGCAAAGTTGGCATTCCGATATGCTCTGATTTGACAGCTCTAGTTTCGCTTTGCTTGTTGATTTTGCTGGTTAATGTCAGGGCTTTGGTGCATCTGCTGCCGCGCCACGATGCTGTCGGTCGCTGTGCCCGGAAGTCCGCCTAATTCGAGATCTCCAGAACATGAAATCCAGATTTGAACCCGATGTCGACTCCGGCTTGAGACCGACTCCCCCGGTTCGGTCGATCGACCCTGGAGCATACGATGCCAGCGAGCCGCGCTTTGCCGCCAGCATCGAAGAAAAGTCTGCGACTCCGCGGTTTGTGGTGGATGCTGCGCACGAATCGTCGTGCAACGTGAAGGCTGGTGGTTCGTCCGAGGACGAGAGTGGCGAGAATGAACCTGGCCGGGAACTCGATAAGCCTGCTGGGGGTCCTACAGCGGCCACGGAAATGGGATCAGAGACCGCTGTGCCATCCCCTAGGCTTCAGGCGGACCTCCTGGAAGCGCCGGATTCCGGTTCCTGGCGCAATGAAGTGGCGGCTCGTGTAAACAATTACCGGGCGCGAAGGCGGCCTCGGATCCCTCGTTATCCGTCACTGCAGCTAAAGTTCGACCCTCCCGAACCGTCATGGACGGCTCGCGCAGCCACCAGCACCTCGGCGGCCACTCCAGCCGCCAATAGGCTTGCCGTCGCGATGCAGGACGTTCTCGGTGCTCACGAAGAAGAATCGATCCCGCTCAGGATCGCTGACCCGGACGCTTCGCCCGTGGCGGAGGGCGGCGCAAGGATTATTGAGTTTCCTCGCTCGGCGGCTCCTGCGCCAGTTTTCGACGAACTTGCCGAGCCGGTGGTTGACCGACCGCGCATCCTCGAAGTCCCGGAGTTCGAGCTTCCGCCACCAGCGCTCGGCGGCATCCTGATGCAGCCGGTCGAAGAACCGGAGCAGGAACGGCGTCCCGGCTTCGAATTGCCGCTGCAAGCGGCCCCCATGTCAAGACGCGTCCTGGCGGGCGCCATCGACACCCTGCTCGTGCTTACGGCGTTGGTCGCTTTCGCATACATCTTTTTCAGGATCACCGCAATCGTGCCGTCCCTGCAACAGGCTGCAGGCATTTCCGTCAGTCTGATTGCTTTATTCTGGATCACCTATCAATACTTCCTCCTCGTCTATGCGGGAACAACGCCCGGGCTCAAGCTGGCGCATCTGCAGCTGAGCCGATTTGATGGCTCCGCGGTGCCCAAGAGAATTCGGCGTTGGCGTGTTCTTGCATCCGCGCTGTCGGGTTTGTCGTTGGCGTTAGGGTACGCTTGGTGCTTTCTCGACGAGGATCGGCTCTGCTGGCATGACCGCATCACTCGAACCTACATGGCGCCCAAACCATCCGAATCAGAGAGCCCGTCGCCCGCCTAATTTCGGCCTAGGCTCCGGCGGTGCCAGTCGCCATTGGAAGCTCTGCTGCGCTGGTCACAGATTCCGCTCCCCTACTGTGCTAAATTCGTAGACTTACATTTCTGGCATTTCTTTAAATGTCCTCATCCGTTCCCAACATCCGGCGTCCCGCGGTAAAGGTGTTCGTTGCCACCACGGTGATGCTGACCTTCATCTCGTTCTGGCGGGCAGCCGCGATTGTCCTCGCTGACCTCGCTTCTTCGGCTTATTACGCTGGCGGTGACGCCGAGAAGGTCATCGGTAAGAGCGCGCCCTGGTTCATTCTCGCGGTGATGTTGTTCAGCTACTGTGTGCGCGCTCTCTATATCGAGTCCAGCAGCATGTTTGTCCGCGGCGGCGTGTACCGCGTGGTCAAGGAAGCCATGGGCGGCACGCTGGCCAAGTTCTCGGTGTCGGCCCTGTTGTTCGACTACGTTCTCACCGGCCCCATCAGCGCCGTCTCGGCCGGTCAGTATCTTGCGGGCTTCATCGAGGATATCGGCAAATATGTCCACCATCCCCTGTTTTTTTCCGAAGACCACTTTTCCGCAGTTTTCGCCATTCTGATCGTGGTCTATTTCTGGTGGAAGAACATCCAGGGCATGCACGAATCGAGTGAGAAAGCCCTGCAGATCATGATCATCACCACCGTCATGGTCGTGATCCTGATCATCTGGTGCACCATCACCGTCTTCAGCGCGCCGATTCATTTGCCCCCCAACCCTTTGCATCCTGGCGTAGTGAAGCTCAACAAAGAATCTTTAGGGTGGCTGAACGGGACCTGGATCAGCCATCTCACATGGATCATCCTTTTCGTCGGATTCGGACACTCGGTCCTGGCCATGAGCGGAGAGGAAACGCTGGCCCAGGTAAACCGCGAGATCGAACACCCCAAGCTGAAGAACCTGGAAAAAACCGGCTTGGTCATTTTCATCTATAGCCTGCTGTTCACCTCGCTGGTCTCCTTCTACGCCGTCATGATTATTCCCGATGGCGTACGGCACGACTACTTCGCGAACCTCATCGGTGGCATCGCGATGTACCTGGTTGGTCCCACCGTGTTGAAGCTGATCTTCCACGCTTTCGTCGTGCTCGTCGGCGTGTTGATTTTGGCGGGAGCGCAGAATACTTCAATCGTAGGCGCCAATGGCGTGTTGAACCGCGTGGCCGAAGACGGTGTGCTCACCGACTGGTTCCAGAAGCCACAAAAAAGATTCGGCACCAGCTACCGCATCATCAACCTAATTGTTGGGCTGCAGCTGCTGACCATCATTCTCAGCCGAGGCAATGTGTACGTGCTGGCGGGGCTGTATGCCTTTGGCGTGATTTGGAGCTTCGCGTTGAAGTCTCTGGCAGTTCTGGTGTTGCGTTTCACTGAGCCGGAGAATCGACAATGGAAAGTGCCCGGCAATCTTCACATCGGCGGCACTGAAATACCACTGGGCCTGATCGCAATCTCTGCCGTGCTGCTGATAACTGCATTGGTAAATCTGTTCACCAAATCCGAAGCCACGATCGCCGGGGTCACATTCAGCGCCGTCTTCTTCGCAATTTTCGCGTACTCCGAGCACCGAGTTGCTAAAGAGCGGCATGGCAAGCCAGAGAACCTGGATCAATTCCGGGTTTACGGGAATCAGGAGCTCGGATCCGGTGCGCTGGGAGTGAGGCCGGGGAACATTCTCGTTGCTGTCCGAGACCCCAGAAATCTCTATTACCTGCGCGACATTCTCCGCACCACTGCCACCAACCGCCAGGACGTGGTCGTGATGACGGCCCGGCTTTACCAGCGAGAGCATTCCTTCAGTGGCAGCGCGGTAGTCGAGGCCTCCCAGGTCTTCGATCACTATGAACAGGAACTGTTCACTGCCGCCGTCGCGGTCGCGGAAAAAGAAGGCAAACCGGTTTCGCTGCTCGTGGTCCCGGCTGGCGATGTCTTTGATGCGATTATAGTCACCGCTCAACGTCTGGACTCGAGCCGGATTGTTTGCGGCCTCTCCAACAAACTCACCGCCGACGAGCAGGCCAAGCTCACGGGCGACGCGTGGGAACGTCTGCCCGAGCCCAGACCGCGGTTGATCGTCGAGATCCACGAGCCCAATGGGAAGGTCCACGAATACCCGCTTGGTCCGCACGCGCCGCGGATGCGCCCGCAGGATCTCGAACTCATGCACAAAGTGTGGCTCGATATTACCTCGGACCCCAAGTACTGCGGCGCTCACCACTATCACATCGTGGCGCTGGCCCTGGAGGAGTTGCGGCGCGAACTGAACAGCGACCAGCGGGCTGAGGTGCTGGCGAAGTTGCTGGATGAAATGCATCGAGACGAACCGCCGAAAGGTGAGACTAAACCTCCGGATTGCTGAGCTTCAGGCGCTGCGGCCGCAGGTGATCCGTTTCCTGCTCTCCTGTTAACATCATTTCGTGAACCCAAATTCTCCCGTTCGCGTGCGCTTTGCGCCTTCTCCCAGCGGCCACTTGCATGTGGGGAATGCTCGCACGGCTTTGTTCAACTGGCTCTTCGCCCGGCAAAAGCACGGTACGATGGTGCTGCGCATCGAAGACACCGACGTCGAACGCAGCGAAGCGCGCTTCGAAGACCAACTCATCGCCGACCTCAAGTGGCTGGGCCTCGATTGGGACGAAGGTCCCGACGTCGGCGGCCCCTACGCTCCCTATCGTCAATCTGACCGGCTCGATCTCTACCGCGAACAGGCTGAGCGCCTGCTGAAAGAGCACAAAGCTTATTTATGTTTCTGCACGGAGGACGATCTGCAGAGAGAGCGGGAACAAGCCTCGGCGGAAGGCCGCCAGCCGATTTATTCAGGAAAATGCCGCAACATCGATCCCGAGGAATCGAAGCGTCGTCGCACGGCCGGCGAAGCCTGTGCCATTCGGCTGCAAATTCCCGAGCATCCCATTCGCTTTCACGACATCGTTCATGGAGACGTTGAGTTTTCCAACGAAGTGGTTAGCGACCCCATCATTCTGCGTTCCAATGGTATGCCGGTCTACAACTACGTGGTCGTGATCGACGATGCGCTGATGAAGATCACCCACGTGATTCGCGGTGACGATCATCTTTCCAATACGCCCAAGCAAGTCGCGCTGTACGAAGCACTGGGATGGCCGGTGCCGGAGTTTGCGCACTTGTCGACCATCCTGGGCGCCGACCGCGAGCGCCTTTCGAAGCGCCACGGCGCGACCTCGATCGCGAACTTTCGCGACATGGGCGTCTTGCCCGAAGCGCTAGTGAATTATCTGGCGCTCCTGGGTTGGGCGCCAACCGGGGGCACGAGAGAAATCTTCAGCCTTAAGGAATTGGTAAAAGAGTTTTCCCTCGAAAGGATCACGCCCTCGGCCGCCGTCTTCGACATGGAGAAGCTGTATTGGCTGAATCGGCAATACATCAAGACGTGGCCGCCAGACGATCTCATTGCCGTTGGCGTGTGGTTTTTCGCCAAGGCTGGGTTAGTCGAAACCAGCGATGCCGCATGGTTGAGTTCCCATCGACTTCCAATCGTTCAGGTGAGCAACGATTTGCGCGATTGGTTAGGACAGATAGTCGGGCTGCTCGTGCCCTATGTGGATCGTCTGGAGCAGCTGCCGGAACGCGCTTCAGCAATTTTCAACTACGACGCGAAGACTGCGTTGACTGCGCCGGACAATGCTGACGTTCTCAGCTGGCCAAACACCAGTGCCATCTTCGCCAGATTCACCGTCAAGATTATGGCGGACGAATCGGCCAGCGCAGGCCACTTGACCCCGGAGCAGTTCAAAAAGATTGTCAACGAAGTGAAAGCGGAAACCGGAGTGAAGGGCAAAGAATTGTTTCATCCCATTCGCATCGTCATCACTGGCTCGCATTCGGGGCCGGATTTCGACAGGTTGATCCCGATCCTCGAAGCCGGCAGCCATCTGCATCTGCCTAAGCACGTGCTTAGCGTCCGCGAGCGAGTAGAAGAGTTTGGCAAGGCTGCGGTCTTATAGCGACAACAGAAAACCCCGGCCGGCACGCCGGGGTTTTGGGTTAGTGGCGATTACTTAGTGATGTCGGCGTGGTCGTGATGATCGACGCCGCAGCGATCACCATTTGCCCCGCAGCACGCCAGGGCCGCCTGCTCGGTAGCTTTGTCGGATTTCGAGCAGCAGGTTTTCCCGTCGCCAGCGCACTTTCCACTTGAACAGCATGCGTCGGCTGTCTTGTCCCCTTTCATGCAGGACATGGCTTCTTTACCCTCTTTACCTTTGCAGCAGGCTTGATCAGACTTGACAGTTCCCTCCTGGTGGCGAGCGCAGCACGATGCTGCCGTTTTGCCGTCCGCCTTGCAGCACGAACATTCTGCCTTAGTTGTGGCTTGTGCAGTGGCAGTCGAGGATTGCTCCGGATTGCCCTTCGATGGAGTTGCAGTTTGAGCCCAGGAAGATGCTGCAAGGGCGAAGATAAAGATAATGGCGTTCAATCTGATTTTCATAACAAATCTCCTTTTCTAAGTTGTGCAAACTTACCGCTGCCCGAGGATTGTCCCTTCGAACAGCATTGAGGCATCAACAACGGATAAACGGAGAGATGGAACGAATCAGTTCCGCAGAACCATGCTTAGGGCGGAGTAAAGGCGGGCAACATCGGCACACATAAAGTTCCGAGCGGGCAGAATGGACGCTTTTCGCGCAATCGATTACAGAAACCGTCCTGCCGGCAAACACCCGCTCCGAGTTCACTGGCAGACTGGAAGGAAAAGCAGGAGCCTGAGAAAAGCAACAACGATGCTGACCGCCGCACGGATCTGGCAATGCAGAAATCTGCACCAGGACGCTGGACTTCAGGCTGGGGCAGCAACCGTGATGTGCGGCGCTTGTATGCGTTCGGTGCGCAGATAGCGCCTCGGCAGCGGCTGGCGACTGGATCTGAAGACTTGCGCTGGACCACGCTGCAGCGTCTGCCCAACCGAACAGCGAGCATAAGACCAGCCCGGCGATCCACTTGTTCCTCATGGGGAGAGCATGCGCCACAAGGTAGCGTCTCAGGTCGACTAGCGATGGTCAGTGACTCAGATCACACTACTGTGGGGCTCACTTTTTCAGGATCGCTGACAGTGCAAGCCGTAGATCACGCTTCTGAAAGACATAGCCACTGGCCAAGAGCTTGGCCGGTTCCACTCGCTGGCTGGCCAGCAGGAGTTCGTCGCCCATCTGGCCAAATACGAGACGTGCTGCGAAGGCTGGCATTGGGAGAATCGCTGGGCGCGAAAGCACCGAAGCCAGCGTCTTGGTGAATTCCGAATTCGTCACTGGACTCGGCGCTACTACATTGACCGGCCCTTGCAGCGTCTCCGATTTTACGACGTGTTGCACCGCGCCGACCAGGTCGTCGATATCAATCCAGCTCCACCACTGACGCCCGTTTCCCATGTTGCCGCCAACTCCCATGCGAAAAGGCGGCAGCATCTTTTGCAATGCGCCACCGGCCCCGCTCAGGACCAAACCAAAACGCATTTGCACGGTACGGATCCCGGCCTTGGCCGCCGGTTCAGCAGCACCCTCCCACTCGCGGCATACTTCCGGCAGAAACCCATTACCCGAAGAATTGTCTTCGCGTAAGACTTCGTCGCCGCGATCCCCGTAATATCCAATCGCCGAAGCCGAAATCAATACCCGCGGCCGTAGTGAGGCTCGGGCAAGAGCTTCGGCCAAATGGCGCGTACCTTGTACACGGCTTTCACGAATGCGCCGCTTCTTGGCTTCCGTCCAACGGCCAACAATGGATTCGCCGGCAAGATGGACAACCGCATCAAAGCCGGAGACTGACTCGGGCGCAAGATCGCGCGCCAGATCCCACGGAATTTGCTCTTTGCCGGATGATGCGGTAACGCGAACCAGCCGAGTGATTTCGTATCCACTCGACTTCAGGGCGGGGATCAGCGCCGCGCCGATCAGGCCGGAAGAACCGCTGACTAAAATCTTGGCAGGCATGGAATCAACAATGGATCAACTCTATCAGTTCGCCGCCGCCCAGAACAGACGCGGAGAGCCGCGTCCCTAGGGCTGTAGAGACGTTGCTTGCACCGTCGCGTTCCCCGGCTATAATCCATTATGGCGACGCTGCGCGAACAGATCGCGACCACCGCCCTCACGGTGACCAAGTTCCGGGAGTTGTTGCGCACCATGCGTGCCAACCGCCCTGGCGACGATCTGGAGTTGGTGCGCAGAGCCTACGAGTTCTCCCAGAAAAATCATGCGGGTCAGACACGCGCGTCCGGCGAACCCTACCTCGTCCATCCTCTCAGCGTGGCGCAAGTCCTCGCCGAAATGAAAATGGACGCGGTCGCGATCTCTGCCGGCTTACTGCACGACTCCGTCGAAGATACTTCTGTCACCATTGTTGACATTCGCAAAGAGTTTGGCGAGCAGGTGGCCCACATCGTCGAAGGCGTCACTAAGATCAGTAAAATCGACTTCGCCACACGCGAAGAACAGCAGGCCGAGAACCTGCGCAAGATGATGCTGGCTATGGTCGATGACATCCGGGTCGTTCTGATCAAGCTTGCCGACCGCTTGCACAACATGCGCACCCTCGAGCATCTCACACCGGAACGCCAGCAGAAGATCGCCAAGGAAACGCTTGAGATTTACGGTCCCATCGCCCACCGCCTCGGGATGGGCAAGATTCGCGGCGAACTTGAGGATCTGGGATTCCGCTATCTCGATCCCCTAACTCACCAGCAAGTGCACGACGCGGTCGAAGCCCGCCGAAAGCAGGGCGAGCAATTCCTGGCGCGAGTCGAGCAAACTCTCCGCGACAAGCTGAAAGAAGCAGGAATCACCGCCGAAGTGGAAAGCCGCATCAAGCGCCTGTTCAGCATCCACAAAAAACTGGTGCGGCAGAAAATCAGCGTAGATCAGGTCTACGACCTCTACGCCATGCGGGTGATCACGAAGTCATTGCAGGATTGCTACGGCGTGCTGGGGATCGTGCACAACGTGTGGCGGCCCGTCCCGGACGAATCAAGGACTTCATCGCTATGCCGCGGCCAAATTTTTATCAGTCGCTGCACACTTCGGTGATTACCGAGGACGGCACACCCTTCGAAGTGCAGATCCGCACCGAGGAAATGCACCGCATGGCGGAAGAAGGCATCGCGGCGCACTGGAAGTACAAGGATGGCCCAGTCTCGGCCCAGGACGAGCAGCGGCTGGCGTGGCTGCGGCAGGTGGTCGAGTGGCAGCGCGATGTGTCTGATCCCACCGAGTTTCTTTCCACCCTCAAAATCGACCTGTATCCCGAAGAGGTTTACACGTTTACACCGAAGGGGAAAGTGGTAGTGCTGCCGCGGGAATCGACGCCCATCGATTTTGCCTATTCCATTCACACCGAAGTGGGCCACAGTTGCGTGGGAGCCAAAGTGAACGGGCGCATGGTGCCGTTGCGTCACAAACTGCATAGCGGCGACATCGTGGAGATCGTGACGCAACCGGGACGCACGCCCAGTCGCGACTGGCTGGCCGTGGTCAAGTCTTCGCGCGCCCGCAACAAAATCAAACACTGGCTCAACATTCATCAGCGCGAACGCGCCATCGAGATTGGTCGCAAGCTGATCGAAAAAGAAGCCCGCAAATACCGGGTCGCGTTGAAAGAGATCAAGGACGAAGAGCTGCGAAAGATCGCCTCGGACTACGGCCTGGGACAAGTTGACGACTTGATGGCCGGGATCGGATACGGCAAATATTCGGCGCGCCAAATACTGGCTCGTTTGGCCCCGGCTTCTGCCGCGCCCGTCGCCGACAGCGAGTCCGGCGGCATTGCGAGCGTGGTGCGTCGGGTATTCGGCGGAGACAGCGGCAACAATGCCATCCGCGTAAAAGGCCACGGCGATCTGCTCGTGTACCGCGCCCGCTGCTGTAACCCCATCCGCGGCGAGGACGTGGTCGGTTATGTGACTCGCGGCAAAGGGGTGGCCGTCCACGCCGTGAATTGCCCCAACGTGGTAAACCTGCTGTACGAGCCGGAACGCCGTATCGATGTGGAATGGGCCCGCGACGAAGGCACGCCGAGTTCGTACCCGGTCAAGCTTACGGTGTTCTGCGACGATCGCTTCGGCATGTTGAAACAGATTACGGCCGTGATCAGCGATGCCAAAACCAACATCCGCGATATGCAGGTGCGCAGCTCAAATGGGCAAGCTAACATCGATGTCATTCTCGATATTGCTGACCTGAAACATCTCGAAAACATCATCAACGGCGTGCGTAAGATTCCCGGCGTGCATGACGTGCAGAGGTTGCAGAAAGTCTAGTCGTTGGCCAAATCCGAACTGAGAACCGGGAACAATCAACTGACAACTGGTTTTTTCTTGATGTCCCTGCTTCGTCCGTTTGACATCGCCAGCGTGCATCTGCGTTAATCAGCAGCTGCAATAGTTGTTTGGAGGATGGATGCGAGACGTGATTTCTACCAAAGACGGCCCGCAGGCGATTGGGCCCTATTCGCAGGCGATCCGGGCCAATGGATTCGTCTTTGTTTCTGGACAGGTGGCGATTGATCCAGCCACGCAGCAGGTGATCAACGGCGACGTTGCGGCCCAGACCGACCGTGTGCTGAAGAACCTTTCCGCGATTTTGCAATCCGCCGGAAGCGGATTGGAGAAAGTGGTGCGCTCGACCGTGTTCCTGAAAAACATGGCCGACTTCGCCGCCATGAACGAAGTTTATGGACGCTATTTCACTTCCACCCCACCGGCCAGATCGACGGTCGAGGTCGCGCGCCTGCCGAAAGATGTTCTGGTCGAGATTGATGTAATCGCATTGGCTTAGGTGTGGCAGTTTCTTGAGCGACAATTTAGAATCCAACGTTCCGCTCTTTACTGAAAATCAACCACGGGAGAAAAATTAATGCTGAAGAGTGTGTGTTTGATCGCAATCGTTGTGTTCCTGGCTGCAGCCGTTTTCGCGCAGAGCAGCAAGAAGGCCGACAACAGTTCGCCCACGAAGGTCACGGGAGACGGCACCAAGACCGCCGACGGCATGCAATACTGGGACATCAAGGTGGGCACTGGCGCCACTGCAGCGGCGGGCCAGACCGCGAAGGTCCACTACACCGGATGGCTTACCAATGGCCAGAAGTTCGACAGCTCCCTGGATCGCGGCCAGCCGTTCACGGTAGAGCCCTTGGGCACCGCGCCGGTCATTCAGGGGTGGAATGAAGGCATCATCGGGATGAAGGTTGGTGGCAAGCGGCAGTTGCGCATCCCGCCGCAGCTCGGTTATGGAGCCCGCGGGACTCCGGGCGGCCCGATTCCTCCGAATGCAACGCTGATCTTCGATGTCGAACTGCTGGGCGTGCGGTAAGGCTTCAAACACAAAGGACACGAGGGTTCACAAAGGAAATCTGCGGCGAAGATTTCCTTTGCGAACCCTCGTGTCCTCTGTGGTTATCTGGTTTTAGGCCTTGGCGACTTTGCCGCTGCGCAAGCAGGAAGTGCATACGCGCATCCGCTTCGCTCCGCCTTTTACTTTGGCGCGAACCGGACGCAGGTTGATGTTCCAGCGCCGACGGGACACGTTGTGGGCGTGGCTGATGGTATTTCCAAATTGCGGCCCTCGGCCGCAGATATCACAAACTTGTGCCATGACGACTCCAGACAGAATTAGAACTTGATGTGCAAAAGATAGATTTTACCGGAGTTGAGCCGGTTTCGGCAACTTGGGACGAGAATGAGTCCTCCCATCCACGCGCCACAGAGAATTACGAGACCGAATGGAGCGAATACCGGCGAATGCGAAATGCCGGATTGCTGATTTGGATCGGCGGAGTTCCGCTCATTGGCACGCTCCAACTCGCGTGGGGAACGCTATTCCACAATGACTATCTGTCCAGTGTGCTCGGCAGCGCATGGTTCCTCGTTTGCATCTTCTATGGTCTCCGGTATCAGCTTTGGCGCTGCCCAAGGTGCAACGAGATCTACGCGGGTAAGTTCTGGTATCACTTGGGTCCGTTCGCGCGTCACTGCGTCCATTGCGGCCTGCCGAAACCGTAAATATCCTCGGGGTGCTCAGCGCTCCAGTATCCACTCCCCAACCGCATTCAGCATCTCCGGCGTTTCCGGGTCCCACAACGTGGTGTGGGGCACCTCCGGATAAATCCTGAAGCACTTATCCGTCGAGGCCGAGAGCTTATCGAAGGCAACGCATTCCCGATGGCTCACCACCCGATCCTTCCCGCCTTTGATCAGCAGCGTGGGAGCATGCACGCGAGGCGCGATTTTCCATCTCCACCCGAAGACGATACGCTGCACGTCGAGCAAGTATCCGAAGCTGACGTGCTTGTAAGCCAGCGGGTCCGCGCGGCGGCGGGCGATGAACTCCGGGTCGCGAGAACTCTCCTCAAGACGTCTGCCTACAAGATTGATCACCGGCTCGCGGTGCGCCAGCGCGAAATACGGCATCAGGCTCAAACTCTCCAGGCTGAGGAACTGGCTCATGTCCAGATTGAGAGCCAGAGCCAGAAGGATCAAGCCGGCAAGCTCGCGGCTATTCCGTTTCGCGTAGTTGAGGGCCAGGCCAGCACCCATGCTGTCACCCAGCAGAAAAATCCTGGCCGAAGGTCGCTGTTGCTGTACGAAACGGATCATGCATTCGACATCGGCTCCGACTTCCTCCGAAGTGCCCACGAATCCGCGGCGCCCATGGGACAGTCCGTGCCCTCGCGAGTCCAAGCCGTAGACGTCTGTGCCGTGCGGGTTGAGCGCGTCGGCGATCACCTTATAGGGCGCGCTGTGATATCCGATGCCGTGCAGCACAACCACCACCCGGCCGTTCCATGCCGCGCTGGCAGGCCAGTGGCGATAGAAGAGCCGCGTCTGGTCGACGGACGTGACGTATCCGTGCCGGTCGGGGATCTTGCCCGAGAGATGGGATACATCTTCGGCGCAACTGACCTCGGGCGGCATCGCCGCCTCTATCTGAGCGGAGTCGAGCATTTTGGGATTACGAACGGAGGCTAACGTCGCGCTTCCGGATGTCGCTTTCGGGACCCTTTCGAGGTCGTTCCATCGTCACTACCTATTGATACCACGTCGCGAGTGTTTAGGTCATCCCTTTCCGGTTACTTTCGATACTCTTCTGGCATGTAGGCAGCGACGGAGGTCCTCCAGGTCCCTCGAAAATGCTCGATGCCCGCTGTGCGATACTGAATTCATGGGAGCCGTGGCGGACCCGAAAGCGGTGAAAGTCAACCTGAGCACGGGTACGGGTCTGGACATCGAGTGGAAGGATGGCCACCGGTCGCATTATTCCTTCCCGTTCCTCCGCGATGCCTGTCCTTGCGCTCTGTGCGACGAGCAGCGGGGTAAGACGCACCAGCAGCCGGGAGAGCCTCCGAAGCTTGCGCCAGGGGCTCTGCCCATGTTCAAGCCCGCAATAAAAGCGGTTTCGGCGGAGGGCGTAGGCAAGTACGCGATCAAGTTTCATTTCAACGACGACCACGAATTGGGGATTTATTCGTGGCAGTTCTTGCGGGACTGGTGTCCGTGCGAGAAGTGCAAGGCGGCGCGGGCGGCGCACACCTGATCGATGCAGGCCGGGCCGAAGGCCCGCGCTCCAATTTCAAGGGCGATTCCACTGTAAAATCTGAACAGCTGGCTTTGGAGCCTTTCCCAACTTTGTCTTTCCTCGACCAACTCAATCCGCAGCAGCGTGAGGCCGTTGAAACTAACGACGGGCCGGTGCTCATCCTGGCTGGCGCTGGAAGCGGGAAGACTCGCGTCATCACTTACCGCATCGCCTATTTGATCGAAACCCTCGGCGTTATGCCCGAATCGATCCTGGCGATGACGTTCACTAACAAAGCGGCTTCCGAGATGGTCGAGCGAGTGGACAAGCTGGTTGGTGGGTTGTCGATTGCCAAGCCAGTGATCTCTACGTTTCATTCATTTTGCGTGCGGGTTTTGCGGCGGGACATCGAGGCGCTTCGCATTCCTTCGACCGTCCCAGGCGCACCGCCAATCGGTCACACCAAGAGCTTTGTCATTTATGACGAAAACGACCAGCAGCAGTTAGTCAAATCGGTCATGCGGCGGCTGGGGATTGACGACAAGCAGACCACGCCGCGCTCCGTGCTGGCTCATATTTCGTGGGCAAAGAATCACATGCTCGATCCGCAGGAAGTGTATTTGCAGTCGGCCGATCCCAAAACCGAGCGTGTGGCGCAGATTTACGCTGAGTACAAGAAAGAACTGGCGAAGGCGAATGCGCTTGATTTCGACGACCTGCTGCTCGAAACCGTGCGCTTGCTGAAAGCCGCCTCCGAGGTTCGCGAATACTACAATCGCCGCTTTCAACACATTTTGGTCGACGAGTATCAGGACACGAATCGCCCACAATATGAATTAATGCGGCTGCTGGCGGGAACTCGGCACAACATCTGCGCAGTCGGCGACGAAGATCAGTCGATCTATTCGTGGCGCGGAGCCGACATTCGCAACATTCTGGAGTTTGAAAAAGATTTCCCCGAGGCCAAGATCATTCGGCTGGAACAGAATTATCGTTCGACGCAGAACATCCTGCAGGCAGCGTCGGCGGTGGTCGCGAATAACCTCAAGCGCAAAGGCAAAAATCTGTGGACGTCGCGGCAGGGCGGCACCAAGCTCGGCTATTACGAAGCGCCGGATGGCGAGAACGAGGCGTTGTTTGCGGCGGACTACATTGCGAAATATCTGCGCGAGGCCGTGGATCAGGGCGAGAATGCGCGGGCCGCCGTGCTCTACCGCACCAATTCGCAGTCACGCTTGTTTGAAGAGGCGATGCGGCGCTATCAGTTGACGTATCACGTGGTGGGCGGGTTTTCGTTCTACGAGCGCGCCGAAATCAAAGACATGATTTCGTATTTGAAGGTCATCCACAACGTGGATGACTCGATCTCGCTGCTGCGCGTGATCAATACGCCGGTACGTGGGATTGGCAAGACTACGATTGAGACTTTGGAGCGAGTCGCGCTCGAGACCGGAACTTCGTTGTGGGGTGCGCTCGGTGAAGCGATCAAGCGCCAGCTTTTGCCGCAGCGGGCGCTCGGGGCGCTTAAGAGCTTTAGGCGATCTGATTGAAGATGGCCGGTCTATGTTGGCCGGAACTTATGTAGAGCGGTTGGAAGAGACGGCGCGACGAGGATCAAGCATGCAGATCTCCCGGTGGATGAATCGGGAGAGGATGCAGACGTTTCGTTCGATCCAAGCGAAGACGAAAATATCTCATTCGACTTTGGAGTTGCTGATGTTGAGGCCTCGCGTCTGAACTATTGGCCATCCGAAGCGGGCGAGGGCGCCCGCCCCACACCAGCACGGCGAACTCTGGCTTTCGCACTCCGGGCGAGGCGGCGAACACCGCAGAGATTCTGAAATTCCTGATCGACCGCACGGGTTACATCAAGCAACTCGAAGAAGAGGACACGCCTGAGGCTTACTCGCGCATCGAGAACCTGCGCGAACTGGTGAATGCGGCCATGGATTCGCGCGACCGGGGCGAGACTCTGGATCAGTTTCTGGATCATGCGGCTCTGGTCAGCGATGCAGATGCCTACGATGAGCGAGCGCAGATCACCCTGATGACTCTCCACGCCGCCAAGGGGTTGGAATTTTCGCTGGTATTTCTGTGCGGCTTGGAAGAAGGATTATTTCCGCATTCACGTACTTTTTTGCAGCCAGACGATATCGAAGAGGAACGGCGATTGTGCTATGTGGGCATGACGCGGGCGATGGATACATTAGTCTTGACGCGGGCCGTGTATCGCCGGCGCTACGGTACGGACTTGCCGGAGGCCAGCGTCCCTTCACGATTTCTTGAGGAAGTGCCGGCAGCGTTGGTGGACGAACTGGGAGGATCGCGGCGAAAGCGTGAGTCTTCGCGGACAAGAGTGTCCGCACCGCACGAAGCTGAGCCCCAGGCCCATTACGCCTACGAGGATGAGGATCAGAGCAGCGCGAACTGGGCTGCACGCAACCCGCCGCGGGCTCCCGCCTATTCTGGCCGCAGCTACAACTCGATTGACAACATTGCGGAGTTTTTCGCCTCGCGAGGAAAGAAATTCAGCGTCCCGAAAACGCTGGTGGAGGAGCCCAAGGGCAAGAAGGGTTTCAAGCCGGGGCAAAAGGTGCGCCATCCCAAATACGGCGAAGGGACGGTGTACCATCGAGAAGGTGAGGGTGAAGAGGCCAAGATTACGGTACAATTCCCTCGCTTCGGTTTGAAGAAGCTGGTGGAGAAATATGCCCAGCTCGAACGGGCTTAGGAAGATTTAGTAATTTTGTAATCGGGTCATTGAGTAATTTTCTTTCGCCTTCAAATTACCCGATTACGCAATTACCAAATTACAAATCTCGCTATCAGGACGCATTCATGGCAAATACAAAGAAGCTAACCAAGGAAGAACGCAAGAAAGTAAAACGCACGGCGCGCAAGAAAGTGAAAGCGGAAAAGCCGCTCAAGCCGCGGGAGTATGCTCGTGGCTCGAAGAAGCGCAAAGTGAAGAAGATGGTGCGCGGCGCGGCCAAGCGGTAAAACGTAGCACTTGGCATTCAGCACTTGGTCTTTGGCCTCAGACGTTTGGGGCTAAATGCTGAGTGCTAATTGCTGAGTGCTGCATTTCAGGAGACAATGCCTTTTGGCACAGACACCAACCACCCCTAACCGCACCTCTGAGGGCAGTCCGCGAACCTCGGACAACCAGCTTTTCTGTTGCAAGTCCATCGACAAGCTGATCTCCGACTCTGAAGAGCCAGAGCGAAGGCTAAAGAAGACACTGGGGCCGGTTTCGCTCACCGCGCTCGGCATTGGCGCCGTGATTGGGTCGGGCATTTTCACAGTGATTGGGACTGCCATCGGGGGGCAGAAGTTCGATAGCTTCTTCCATTCTCAATGCGCCTCTGCTCGATTTTCTGATCACCCACCATGCCACGCTAGGACGACCGGGCGCGGGCCCAGCGCTGGCGCTCTCATTGGTCCTGGTCGCGATTGTCTGCGCGTTCACCGGCCTTTGTTATGCCGAATTGGCATCAATGATTCCAATCGCCGGCAGCGCCTACACCTACACCTACGCGACCATGGGCGAGTTGATCGCCTGGATCATCGGTTGGGACCTGATTTTGGAATATGCGGTCAGCAACATGGCGGTCAGCGTGGGCTTCTCGGCCCACCTGGTGGGCATGTTCGACTGGTTCGGATTTCATCCGCCATTGCGTTGGATTTCGCCGGCGTATCTGCCTGGGGGGCTGACGGATCTGCGGGGCAACGTTCTCTATACTCCGGGCCTCCATTTTGGATTCAACTTCCCGGCATTTCTCGTGGTCATGATTTTGACTGTGATCCTGGTGCGCGGCATTCGCGAGTCGGCGGAAGCCAACAACGTGATGGTCATTCTCAAGATTGCGGCAATCCTCGCGTTCGTCATTGTCGGATCAGAGTATGTGCATCCCAGCAACTGGCACCCGTTCGCTCCCAACGGATGGTCAGGCATTCTGACCGGCGGATCGATCATTTTCTTTACCTACATTGGATTTGATTCAGTCTCGACCGCCGCAGAAGAGGCGCGCAATCCACAGCGCGACTTGCCGGTTGGGATTATCGCAACCCTAATAGTCTGTACCGTCCTCTACATCGGGGTTGCGATTGTGCTGACCGGCATTGTGCCATGGGCCTCGGTGCGCGACGATGCCGCTCCCGTGGTCAACGCACTGAAGTTGTTGACCGTGCAAACCGGTTCGCACACCCTGAGCTGGATTCACCTGGGAGTGCTCTTTGGCGCGATGATGGGAATGATTTCGTCGCTGCTGGTCTTCCAGCTGGGCCAGGCGCGAGTGTGGTTTTCGATGTCGCGCGATGGTTTGCTGCCGCGGCTGTTCGGGCGGGTGCATCCGCGTTTTCGCACGCCGGCAACGGCCACCTGGATCGCGGGTTTTCTGGTTGGCATTCCGGCGGGTTTTCTGGATATTGGCACGCTTTCCGATCTTTCCAACATCGGAACACTCTTCGCCTTCGTTCTGGTTTCCATTGGAGTCATCATTCTGCGCTATCGCGATCCCGGGCGGCATCGCGGATTCCGCGCTCCGGGCGGCATTGCGGCGCCAGTTTTGAGTGTGTTCTTTTGTGTTTTGTTGATGTCCGGTCTGCCCATTCTGACCTGGCTGCGATTCTTTGCCTGGCTGGTCATCGGCCTGAGCATCTACTACCTCTACAGCCGCCATCACAGTGAGTTCGCCGGGAAGCCGTAACTCGCCATTGCGTAGTGCAAATCTCAGTTAAGATTAATTTGCGTGGATAACGCCATCCACACTCGCTGTTGCATCGCTGGCGGCGGTCCCGCCGGCGTAATGTTGGGCTTCCTGCTTGCGCGCCAAGGCGTAGACGTTATCGTGCTCGAAAAACACGCGGACTTTCTGCGTGATTTCCGCGGCGACACGATCCATCCATCTACGCTTGAAATTTTGTACGAACTCGGCGTTCTGGATGAGTTCTTGAAACGCCCACATCAGCAAGTGACCGAACTTGCTGGCCAGATCGGTGGGGAAACCATCACAATTGCGGATTTCACGCACTTGCCGACTCACTGCCATTTTCTGGGCTTGATGCCCCAGTGGGACTTTCTGAATTTCATCACCGAGCAGGCCAGCCGTTATCCCACATTCCAGTTGCGAATGCAGGCCGAGGTGACCGATCTCATCGAAGTGAACGGCACTGTAGCAGGTGTCCGCGCAAAGACCCCGCACGGCACTCTCGAAATCCGCGCCTCGTTAACAGTCGGCGCCGACGGCCGCCACTCTGTAGTCCGCGAGCGAGCAGGCCTGAAGGTGATTGATCTCGGCGCGCCGATGGATGTCATGTGGATGCGAATAAGCCGCCGCCCAACTGACCCGGCACAAACTCTGGGCCATTTTGATCGTGGCAGGATTTTGTTTCTGATCAATCGCGAGGATTACTGGCAATGTGCTTTCGTCATCCCGAAAGGTACAGCGGATGAAATCCGGCAAAGGGGCTTGAAAGCGTTCCGGGAAGAAATTGCGGCGCTCGAGCCTTTCTTAGGAGACCGCGTCGAAGAGCTGGGTGATTGGAAGGATATCAGCCTCTTGACCGTCGCTGTGGACCGGCTGGCACGATGGTTCCGGCCTGGACTCTTGTGTATCGGCGATGCCGCGCATGCCATGTCACCGATCGGCGGGGTAGGAATTAATCTGGCAATTCAGGATGCGGTCGCGGCAGCAAATATACTCGGTCCAAAACTTCGGCAAAACAACCTCGCTGAAAGCGATCTTAAGGCGGTTCAACGGCGAAGGAGTTTACCGACTCGAGCCACGCAACGGTTCCAGATCCTGATCCAGAACAACGTGGTCCGGAGAGTTCTCGGCAGCGACAAAACTCTTTCGGTTCCGTGGGTTTTGAAGCTCCTGCAGCGCTGGCCCATTTTGCGTCGCGTTCCGGCTCGAGTCCTCGGCCTTGGTTTCCGCCCTGAGCACATAAGAGCCCGCTAGATCGGACGGGAGAATTGCCATTTGGATTGCAGTCCACAAATCAGGCTTGCTCCTTTCGGGTGTTCGCAAATCAGCGGTTTGGAATCTACAATCTGAAGTGTGAACCCTCAGCCCAGCCACTTCATCGTTTCCCTGCCCAAGGCTGAGCTGCATTTGCATCTTGAAGGTTCAATCGATCCTCCCACGCTGCTCGAGTTAAAGAGTCGTCACGGCAGAACTGGCACACTCGCAGAAGTGGAGCAGCTCTACCGGTATAAAGAGTTCACTGGGTTTCTGATGGCGTTCAAGTCGGTGACCGAAGAGCTGCAGACTCCCGAAGATTACGAACTCATCACCTATCGATTAATGGAAAAGCTGCGAGCCGACAATGTGCTGCACGCTGAAGTGTACGTTTCCGTGGGCGTCTGTTTATGGCGCAAGCAGGATTTTGATTTGATCTTCGCGGGTCTCGAACGCGGTCGGGAGCGTGGGGAACGCGACTTTGGAATTTCGTTGCTCTGGATCTTTGACGCGGTGCGCCAATTTGGGGCGGAGAAAGCGCAGCAGGTGGCCGAGTTGGCCGCGCGGTACCGAGGTCCGAGCGTAGTTGGATTCGGCATTGGCGGCGATGAACGGCAGGCCGCCCCTGAATTGTTTCGTGACGTCTACGCCTATGCCGCATCGAGCGGCCTTCGGCTTACCGCGCACGCTGGCGAAACTGCCGGGCCGGGTTCAGTGTGGGGCGCGCTCAATCTTCCGGCGGAGCGGATCGGTCACGGGTTTACCGCCTCGCAAGATCCCGAACTTGTAGAGGCACTTTCCACCCGGCAGGTTCCCATGGAGATTTGCATTACCAGCAACCTGCGCACCGGCGTCTGCGCAACGATTGCTGAGCATCCGGTGCGCAATTACTTCGATCAAGGTGTGATGGTCACGCTCAACACCGACGATCCCGCGATGTTCGGGACTTCTCTAAACCGAGAATATCAGTTGGCTCAGGATACTTTCGGCTTTACCGACGAGCACTTACGCGAGCTGGCGCGCAATTCTTTCGAGGCTTCATTTCTTCCGGCCGAAAAGAAGCTTGCCTTCTTGAATATGTTTGACGCGGCCGCGGCTCGATCATAATCGTGTTTTTCGCATGTTCACGATCTCAGGCGAAGACGACAACCCTCGAAAGCGAATCCAGCTCAAGTTCAGTTGGATCCCTGGATCATTTGCGATTTGCCAATTGCCGGCCAACGCACCTGTGCCCGAGTGGGCATGGACTGGAACCTTTGCTTCGGTGACTCGAACTGCTGACGAGCTGTCGATCGTGTGCTTAGCGGACAACCTTCCCCCAGGCGTTCACTCACAACATCACTGGATGTGTTTTAGGCTCGAAGGGCCGTTTGATTTTTCTGAAGTCGGCATTCTGGCGTCATTCATCGATCCGCTGGCTGAGAAGGGAGTGCCTATCTTCGCCATGTCCACCTACGACACCGACTATGTGCTGGTGAGCGAGGAGTACGCCGGAATCGTGCAGGGGGCTTTGCGGGATGCGGGTCACGAACTTTTGCCTTAGGGAAAACCCTGATTAAGAGAATTTCATCCGTCTCGCACGGGCGATGACGCGCGCCAACATTGGTCTTGCGCCGGACGGGCCGAGGACGCCCGTCCTCCATGGCGCGAATTGTGGCAGTTTGACCGTCAAAAACATCCGATAGATGGCGAAATCGCGAAGTCGGCGCCTCCCTATGGTTTAATAGAACTATCGTAAATTTCATGCCTGCCAAGCTTACAACTCTGCGTCGCCACATGCTTGCGTTCCACCGTAATCTTCGCGGAGCAAGCATGATCGCTCACGCGTTCGTGTCCACGGATCATCCTCTGCTGGCGCACATCATTCCGATCCGGCGCTGCAATCTGGCTTGCGAATATTGCAACGAGTACGACGATTTTTCCAAGCCGGTTCCGACCGAGACTATGTTCGCGCGGGTCGACAAACTGGCCGAACTGGGTACGGCCGTGATCACGATCAGCGGTGGCGAACCGCTGCTGCATCCTGAGCTAGACCAGATCATTCGCCGCATTCGCAAACGCGGCATGATCACGGGTCTGATTACGAATGGTTACCTGCTCGTCGCGGATCGTATTCAGCGGCTCAATCGTGCGGGACTCGAGTGGCTGCAAATCTCGATTGATAACGTTACCCCCGACGATGTTTCCAAAAAGAGCCTCAAGGTTCTGGATAAGAAGCTGGAACTGCTCGCCGAGCACGCTGATTTTCATGTGAACATCAACTCCGTGGTGGGCGGCGGCGTGTGCAATCCGCAGGATGCGTTGACGATCGGGCGGCGGGCGCTGCAACTGGGTTTCAGCTCGACCATCGGCATTATTCACGATGGCAGTGGACAGCTGCAGCCGCTGGCGGAAGCAGAAAAGCGCGTGTATCACGAGATGAAGGCGATGGAGAAAAGCAGCTTCACCCGCATCAATGGCTTTCAGGACAACATCGCGCAAGGGCGGCCGAATCAGTGGCGCTGCCGGGCCGGGGCGCGTTACTTATACATCTGCGAGGACGGGTTGGTGCACTATTGCTCGCAGCAGCGCGGCTATCCCGGAATTCCGCTCGAGAACTACACCGTGCAGGATATTCGTCGCGAGTATGTGAGCGAGAAATCCTGTGCCCCGCATTGCACGGTTTCCTGCGTGCATCAGGTATCGATCTTCGATTCCTGGCGGGCTCCGCAGCATCCTGCGCAGAGTGGGCCGAGAGCGCGCGACCTGGTCCAGATACTGTAGGCACGCAAACTCTCGGCGGTAGAGACGTAGCTGGCTACTACGTCTCTACCGGGGCCGGGTCTGCTATTTCTTATTTTGCGCCGTCGGCGGCAGCAATCCATTCAGGCGAAGATAGATGGCAGCGGCGCTGTAGTGGTCGGCCCAATCGTTGGTCAGACTGATCAGCGCGGATGCCACGGTGGCTTGCCTTCCGCCAAAGAGCACAACCGGGTTGGCAAGTTTCGAATCGTCGACTTTGCCGAGAGCCGCTTCGCAATACATAAACGATTTCGTCAGCCCCGCCTGCAACCGCTCCTTGTCGGTTTCGGGCGCGGGTTTCATGGGCGGAGGCGGCATGCTCCCGGCCTTGCTGCACAGTTCGATGTTGGACATGGTCATGTGCATGACCAGATGGCCGAAGGTCATCTGCGCGGGCGTAGGGCTGTAGCTGAACTTATCCGCTGGCATCTCGTCGACCGCCCCCAGCAGATTATTCTTTTGACGTGCCAGAATTTCTCTCACTGTGTCGGATACCGGATTCTTGGTCGACGTCGCGCTCATCGACCCAGGTTTGGCCGGTTCGGTTTTACTGGATTCCGGTTTATCTTGCCCAAACACAAGGGCGCTGAACGCGAGCACTGTGAGCAAAGCAATCACCTTTTTCATGATGCCTCTATTGTGCCGTCCGAGAATACCTCCACGCAAGCTGGTTTGGCCAGATTCGATCGCGTGCTTCGCGTGGCTCGGCTCTTTGAGCCCTACGAGACCGCAGCACCCAGCCCTGCGCTCACCAGCTTGTAAAACAGATACAGGCCGGCGACGATGGCGATCGCTGTGGAGCGCTTGACTTTGCTATTGCAGGCGAAACCGATGCCCATGAGCACTATGCTCCATATGATGAAAACATCCAGGGCCGAGGCCATGCCGTAGAGAAACTTGTTTCCCGCGGGATCCATGAAATGCGCCGGGTTCGTGGCCACGGGATTCTGCGCGTTGAAGCCAGCCGGATCAACCCCAGCGAACATCGAAATAATCCCCAGTGCTGCGCCAATGATGCCTGGAAGACTGCTGTAAGCCACAATCGCCAGCGAAGTCTTAAAAGGTACGCTGGCCCCAGCGCCAAAATTGAATGCAGCCATCAGCACAGCTGCGATTATGACGAAAACAATTAGATTGATCACGGGAAGGCCATAGGAGATGTAGCGGGCAAAGGCGGCCGATATTTGTATTTGTTTGGCCTGCTGCTCGGGCGGAAGTTTTTCGAACTGGTCGGCGCGTGACGATTGCGCGATTGCGTTTTTGCTAATCTGCTCGAATCCAATTTGCCTGCCCATCACGAAAACAAAGAGCAGCGTGACGACGGAGATCAGCAGCCACGGCGCCCACCAACTGGAGTTGCGCCGTAAATCGGTGAAGGTCTTACCGGGTGCGACGAAGGCATCGACGATGCGCGCGCCTTCAGAAAGCGATGGTTCTTCGGGCTGGGGCGCGGGCGTAGGGGTTACGGGCAATGCGGCCATGCGGTCCTCCTCGAGAGAATCGGAAAGATTGTAGTCCGTAAGCGAGAGCACGAACAAGGTCGAAGGAATCCCGACAGAGGCCGGGCGTCCCCGCCCGGCCAGCCGGACGAGAAGCCATCCTCCACGGACTCACGCCATCACTTCGGGCGTTGCTTCCAACAGGCTGCGGGTGTAGGGATGCTTTGGCCGTTCCGTGATTTGCTCGGTTGCTCCGACCTCGACGATCTTGCCGCCATACATCACCGCAACGCGCGTTGCCAGATAACGCACCACGGGCATGGAATGCGAGATGAAGAGGTAGGTCAAGCCGAACTCGCGTTGCAGTTGGGCCATGAGATTCACAATCTGTGCCCCGACGCTGACGTCGAGAGCGGATACAGGTTCGTCGGCCACAATGAATTTTGGACGCAGCGCCAGCGCCCGGGCAATTCCGATTCGTTGACGCTGGCCACCGCTGAATTCGTGCGGGAACCGGCGCATGGCAGACTGGTCAAGGCCAACTGCGCCCAGTAATTCGGCAACTCTGGCGCGCCGTGTCGAAGACCCCATGCGTTCGTGGATAATCAGCGGCTCGCTGATGACATCTTCCACCCGCATACGAGGATCGAGTGATCCAAAGGGATCCTGAAAGATGATCTGCATGCCCCGGCGTAGGCGGCGCATTTCGCTGTGGCTGGCCGCGAGCAGATCGTGGCCTTCGAACACAATCTGGCCCGAGGTCGGCTCAATCAACCGGAGCACTAAGCGGCCCAGTGTGCTTTTCCCTGATCCCGATTCGCCCACCAAACCGAGAGTTTCGCCGGATTCAATATCCAGTGATACATTGTCGACAGCACGAACTTCTCCTCTCGCGCCTCCGCCAAAAACAGATTCGCCCAGAGGAAAAATCTTGGTCAGATTGTGGATTTGAACGAGGGGCACGAAGAAGATGGTAACAGCAAGAACTAGCCGCGGGTTATACGGATCAAGACAAACAATCCGTATCGATCCGCGTAAATCCATGGCCGACTTTTTCTCAGCGCCACGCGATCATCGGCACAGCTAACAGTGCCGCGACCATGCCCAGGGCTTTCCAGCGGGTGAAGTGCTCTTTCAGAATGAAGCGGGCGAGGAGTACGGTGACCGCCGGATAGAGCGAACTGAGCACGACCGCAGCGTCGAGACGGCCGGTCTGGCTGGCGCGAATGAACAACACGCTGCCGATGATGTCGAGGCAACCCGCCAGAACGCCGAGAGCGATCCCGCGGCGGTCGATTTGGCGCGCGCCGCGGCCGAGCAAAACCATCATGCCAGTGAGAGTTAACGATGCCACCTTCGATGTAGCTGCGACCCAAAACGCCGAGGCGTCGCCAGCCTGCTTGACGCAGAGATAGAATCCAGCAAAGCCGATGCCTGCGAGGGCGGCCATTCCAATGCCTTCGGGAGAGCTGTCGTCTTCGGTGCGTGAGATCAGCCAGATTCCAGCTGCAGCCAGAACGAAACCGGCGACTTGAGCAGTCTGTGGCAAGCCTTCGCGGAACATTCCGAACGCAGTCGGAATGGCGGCGCCCAGCACCGCCGCCACCGGGGCAGTCAGGCCCATCCGTCCGGTGGCCAGTGCGCGGTAGAAGATGGCCAGCGCACCGCCGCCAGACAAGCCTCCCATCAAAGCCCACGCGACTGCGGTTCCCGAGGGGAAAGGCGAATGGCTTGCCAGTGCTATTCCGGTCATAAGCACCAAGCCGCTGAGATGCGCGATCGCGGTAAGCAGGAACGCATTCGCGCGTCGCGCGCCGTATCCGCCAAGAAAATCGCTCGTGCCCCAGGCGAAGACGGCAGCCAGACTGAAATTCGTGGGCTGGGATAGGAATTGCAGCGTCATTCGTTGCTCGTCAATTCAAAGCAAAGAGACTAACACGCTGTAGGAGTATTCCGCGCCACGAGTGACTAGCTGACTTTTTCGGAGGTAGAAGTCGGCTCGGGAACCTCCGCGGCTAGTTTTTCCAGCAGAGTTTCCAGATGGTCAAGCACTTCTTCAGCGGCGGTCGCCTTGAGGAAGAATTTCAGCATCCCATCGGGAGTAAATTGCGCGCCCCGTTGTGAGGACACGAACCCCGCCAGTTTCCCCGGATCGATCACCGCATTTTGACGAAACTTGATGGTCACGATATCCCGCTTGCGCTCGATGGCGTTAACCCCCACGCGCACTGCCAGCAGCTTGAGTGAAGCGTAGTCGAGCAGGTTGCGCACCGCGGCGGGGGGCTCGCCGTAGCGGTCTTCGAGTTCGGCGCCGACGTCGCTCAATTGGGATTCAGTTTCGACCCCCGCAACCCGCTTGTACATTCGCAGGCGTTGGTTCTCCTCTGGAATGTAGTTAACCGGGATGCGAATATTCAGACCAAGGTTGAGCTGCGTCTCCGCTTCGTCCGGTCCGGCCTCGCCCTTCATCTCGCGGACAGCGCGGTCGAGCATCTGTGTATACAATTCGAACCCGATCGCTTCAATGTGCCCGCTCTGTTCTCCGCCGAGCAGATTGCCAGCGCCGCGAAGTTCCAAATCCAACGCAGCGATTTTGAAGCCGGCGCCAAGGTCTGAAAACTCTTTCAAAGCAGCCAATCGTCGCCGCGCTATCGGGGTAAGCTCGATATCGGCAGGGATGAGCAAGTAGGCATAGGCTCTGCGATTCGACCGCCCCACGCGTCCGCGCAGCTGATAAAGCTCAGACAGCCCAAAGCGATCCGCCCGATTAATGACAATGGTGTTGCACAGCGGAATATCGAGACCGTTCTCGATGATGGTCGTCGCGACCAGAATGTCAGCCTCGTGATGCATGAACTTCAGCATCACTTTTTCCAGCTCACCTTCCGACATCTGCCCATGCCCAACGATGATGCGGGCTCGCGGAACCAGTTCCTGCAGTTTCGCGGCAATCTCCCAGATGCTCTCCACGCGATTGTGCACGAAATAAACCTGGCCGCCGCGGTCGAGTTCCCCTTCGAGCGAAGATTGGATCAGTTTTTCGTCCCAGCTTGCCACTACCGTCTGGATCGCGATGCGGTCTTTAGGCGGCGTCTCGATCACGCTCATATCCCGCATCCCGACTAAAGACATGTGCAAGGTTCGTGGAATCGGCGTCGCGGACATAGTGAGAACGTCGACTTCTTTGCGCATCTGCTTCAGCCGTTCTTTGTGGCGCACTCCGAAGCGCTGCTCCTCGTCCACGACTAGCAGGCCGAGGTCGGTGAACTTGATGTCTTTCGAAAGCAGGCGGTGCGTCCCGATCAAGATATCCACTTTCCCCGCCTCGACCTTTTGCAGAATTTCTTTCTGCTGTTTGGCGGTGCGAAAACGGCTGATCATCTCGATGGTGACCGGAAATGCCGCAAAGCGCCGCTTGAAAGTTTCCAGGTGCTGAAACGCGAGAACGGTCGTAGGCGCAAGCACCGCGACTTGTTTGTTGTCATTGACCGCCTTGAACGCGGCGCGCATGGCGATTTCCGTCTTGCCGTAGCCGACGTCGCCGCACAGCAGCCGATCCATGGGCTGCGACGATTCCATGTCGCGCTTCACATCCGTGATGGCGAGGTCCTGATCTTCGGTCTCGGTGAACTCGAACGCGTCTTCGAACTCGCGCATCCACTGATTGTCGGGCGAGAATGCGAACCCTTTGGCCGCTCGGCGCTCCGCATAAAGTTTGAGCAGCTCGTCGGTCATGTCTTTCATGGCCTTGCGGACACGAGCTTTTGTTTTAGCCCAGGCTGCGGTTCCCAGATGGTTCAGCGGGGGCTTTGCGCCCTCTGCTGATCGATATTTCTGAATCAGATCAAGCCGCGTCAGCGGGACATAAAGCCGCGCACCCTCGGCATACTCCAGCAGCATGAACTCAGCGTTGCCGTCGCCCTGATTGATTTCCTTCAGCCCCTGATATTGCCCGATTCCGTGTTCGACGTGGACCACGTAATCGCCAACCTGCAAATCGCGGAAGTCGGAAAGAAACGCCGAAACTTTCGACTTCGTGCGCTGCGGACGCGAAACCACCGAGTCCGATTCGTCAAACAAATCACGGGAGCCAAGAATCGCCAGGTGAGCGTCGGGCAATATAACGCCGTCGGGCACATAGGCCTTGGCCAGCGTGCTGGTGAGAATCTCGCCCGCAAAATAGGCGGTTTCGTCGGCGTAACTTTCTCCACCGCGAGTGCGGCTGCCCAAGCGGAACGAAAGCGCGTACTCGCTGAACACATCGGCCAACCGTTCGACCTCGCCAATATTCGGAACCGCGATCAACACCCGATTCTGTTCCGCGATCTGCTTCTTCACGTCTTCCAGCATCGCTGGAACCGCACCATGAAAGCGCTGTGCCGGCTGGGTATGAAAGCTCACGCTTTCGGCTTCATCCGGGCGCGCGATTCCGAGATGCTCAATTGAAGCGCCCGCAAGGCCAGCCAATTTCTCCCACCAGTTTGCAGGAGAAAGATACAAATCCGTCGGTCGAACCAGATTGCCAACTTCACTGCGTTCGTGCGCCTCTTCAATGCGTGACCAGGTGTGATCAAACTCTTGTTTGAGATTGTCCGGTTCGTCGGTGAGCACCACTGCGTTAGGGAGCAGATCGAAGACGGTGCGATCGGCCCCGGCAACGGGCGCGTAAAACTCCCAGCCGGGAAAGACGCTAACGCCGCCCGCGCGTACGGCTTGCTCGACGACCTCTTCGGCGCCTGTGATGCGCTTTCCCGACAAGCGCACATGAATCGCGCCCAGCAGATCGTCGTTGATCGGAGTCTCCGTAAGCGGAAGCAGCAGTGCCTCGTCGACCGGAGTGGACGACCGCTGGGTGGCAGGATCGAACTTGCGGATGGACTCAACCTCATCGCCGAAAAACTCAATGCGCAGCGGACGATCCGCCTCCGGCGAATACACATCGAGGATGCCGCCACGTATGGCGTACTCGCCGGGCATTTCGACAACATCCGTCGAGGCATACCCGACGGTGTTGAGATGGCGCAACAACGGCTCAGTATCAAGCGTCTCGCCCCGGCGCACCATACGCGCCAGATCGGCGTAGTATTCCGCGGAACGAAGACGCAGCGCGGTGGCTGCGACCGGCGAAACTAGAATCGAGACAGCGCCGGTAGCAATTTTCCACAACGCGACTGCGCGTTCTTCCTGAATCTCGGGATGCGGCGAAAGATTCTGGAACGGCAGAACATCGCGCGTTGGCAGCGAGATCACCGAATCCGGATCGCTGCCGCCAATCAACTCGTGAAAAGCCTGCAACACCGGAACCAACTCTTCGGCGGCGCGGTTGTCGGGAACGACTACGATGAAAGGCCGTCCAGCGCTCTTCTGCAATAAGACTAGAAGCAACGCTTTCGCGGTGGGAGTAAGTCCCGAAACACGTATCCGCCCCGTGCCCTCCCGGAGGTGGGAGGCTACACGCAAAAAGCCAGGCAACTTTTCCACGTCCGCGAACAAATCACGGACGAAAGGCAAGACCATCGCTCTCCGATTCTAACAGGAGATCAGTGGAGGACGGGCGTCCCCGCCCGTCCAGCCAAATCAAGCCCGATGGCGTCTAGCTAAATCTAGTGAGCTGTTGTCATCCCCAGCGGGTCTTTGGCTGTATGCAAAGGAAAAAGTCGCCCAGAGAGCGGGCGACCTCTATTCCTGATCTCGAACCCAATGAGGTGTAGATGAGAACCAAATAGTCTAGGGACTCATCAGGAAGCCGTGGTACACGCCATTCGAGTCAACGTAGTAGCCCGTGACCTCGCCGGCTGAGTTGATATTAAACGGGACCGTGCCTTGGCCAGAGCTGGTTCCCGCACCCGGAACGTTTAACTTTGTGATTTTGCCGCCGCTAGATTCCAAGTATCCGTGGTAGGCCCCGTTCGTGTCGATGTAGAATCCCAGAATCGCTCCTCCCGAGTTGATGCTTTGCGGTATGGTGCCTTGACCGGAGGCCGTCCCCGCCCCGGGAGCGTCATGCAGTTTGGTGATTTTGCCATCTTCCTGGCGGAGCGCTCCGTGATACACGCCCTTCCCGTCGATGACGTCTATCAAAATGACTCCCGCTGTATTGATGCTCACACCTTCTGTACCTTGTCCCTTTGCTTTGCCGGCGCCCGGCGCATTGAAAGTGGCGATTTTGCCGTCGGCAGGCCGCACATAGCCGTGAATGACGCCGCTGGAGTCGTAATACCAGCCGGCGATCGTGCCGGCCGCGTTGATGCCCGATCCGAAGGCAACCTCGGTGCCTTGGACGAAGCCCTTACCCGCGCCTGGAGCGTCGAAGGTGGTGATCGTGCCATCACTGGCGCGTACGAAGCCGTGAAATGTGGCGTTATCGTCAGCATCATATCCGGCGATTACTCCCGAATCGTTGATGCTGGTTCCCTCGGTGCCCTCGCCTTGGCCTTTCCCGGCGCCCGGAACGTCGAACTTTGTAATCTTGCCGGCGCCACGCACGAAGCCGTGATATACCGTGTTCGCATCAGAGTAAGCCCCTGCGGTTACGCCTCCTGAATTAATCGACTCGGCGGAGGTGCCTTGGTATTGGCCTTTACCCGCCCCCGAAGCGCTAAACGTAGAAATTTTGCCACTCGGAGCGCGCAAGAAGCTGTGGTAGACGTTCGCCGAGTCGATGTAATATCCAGTGGTCGCATCCTTCGAGTTGTTGTCAACGGCAATCGTGCCCTGGTTCGCGCCGGTACCCGCCCCCGGAGCATCGAACGTCGTGAATTTCTGGCTAGATGGTGCTTGCGC
Organism: uncultured Acidobacteriota bacterium; assembly: GCA_963762385.1. Lineage (GTDB taxonomy): Bacteria > Acidobacteriota > Terriglobia > Terriglobales > Acidobacteriaceae > JABDBE01. Next base: position 217,170 of record CAVXKN010000007.1, read on the forward strand.
TTGCAGCCACGCCGCCGAAGTAAAACAGCAGAGAAGCAACGTCAGAAAACCGATGCGTTTCATTCGATTATCCTCCAAGAATAGTCTTGAAATTTGTCAACCCGATTCGAGGGGAAATCCCAAACTCGCCTGAGGGGTGATGCGTCCCTATAGGAACGGCTCTTCGGGAGGCGAGCAAAAAGACGGTACCAAAAAACGCGGATGATATACGCTCCCTTTTAGTCAATTGTCAATAAGCTGTCTTGGTTCGCTGAAATCAGGCGGTACGCTCAAAACCCCAGCCCCTTAGCTCCGCTCTCCTACCACACTTGGATTCCGCAACCCACGAAGACTAAAATGCCACTTCCGCGGCGATATGAATTTGAACTTACACTCCGCTAAATTTCGCCGTCTTTACGCCGTCTTGCTCAGCCTCTCGCTGATCGCCGCCGGGGCCAAAGAGAATGTTGACCCCAAGAAGGGTCGCGTCACGACCAATCCAACTTCCGGGAATCGCTACTCCATCGAACAAGAAATTCAAATCGGACGCCAAAGCGTCCCCGAAGTCGAACGCGCTCTGCCGCTGCTTCCCGCCGACCATCCCGTGTCGAAATATATTGCTTCGCTGGGGCAGAAGCTGGCCGCCAGCGCCCCTGGCTACAAGTTTCCCTACACCTTCAAAGTAGTTCGCGAAAAATCCATCAATGCTTTCGCGCTTCCCGGAGGCCCGATTTACGTACATACCGGCTTGATTGAATTGGCGAACGAATCCAAACTCGCCGGAGTCATGGGACACGAAATCTCACACGTGGTCATGCGCCATTCCACTCGCCAGGCCAGCCGCCAAATGAAGGCGCAGTTGCCACTCGCTATTCTCGGCGGCGTGCTCGGAGCCACCGTTGGCGGCGCCGTCGGCTCGCTGGCCCAGATGGGGATGTCGATTACCGCCGGTTCCGTTTTCATGAAGTATTCGCGCGACGCGGAAACCGAAGCGGACATGGTCGGCGCCCAAATTATGTACGATGCCGGCTACGACCCGCAGGCCGTCGTCAGTTTCTTTACCAAATTGAAGGCCCAAGGGGAAAGCCGCGGCGGTCCGCAGTTTCTAAGTTCGCATCCGGACCCCGGCGACCGCGCGAAAAACTTCTCCAGCATTCTTTCCCGGTTCCCGCCCAAGCAGTTTCAGGAAACCGATAGCCCCGAGTTTATTGCAGCCAAGAAAGCCCTGGCGAATGTCAGTGAAGAGTCTGCCGCCCAGGTGAGTCTTGCGCAAAAGACCGCCGTCATGCCTCGACTTTCTCTGCAGAACATTGCCAGCGCAAACCTGCGCGACTTTCAGCAAGTGGCCTACGCCATTCGCTATCCCGAGAACTGGGAAATCGACGGCACCGCCGACTCGACGAGCGTAACTGTCTATCCGCAGGGGGGATCCGCGAACGGCACAATCGCGTATGGAGTGATGATCAGCGGTTTTCAGCCGAAAGGAAGCGGCAGCAAAGAACTCGATGCTGCTCTCCGTGAGCTGATGGCCGACATCGAACAAGCCAACCCCGATCTTCAGATCGCCAATAGCCCGCTGGCCTTCACCCTGCAAAATCGGCAAGCCCGAAAGCTGGATTGGTTTGGCAAGTCCGCAGTGCAGGAAAACGGACAGCCGCTGCGCGAACGCGTCCGCTTGATCGCCTTGCAGGGCCGCTCCAACCTCGTGCTGTACGTAGTGTTCGTCGCTCCTGACGCAGATTTTGAAGGCCTCTGGCCGACTTTCGAGCGCGTGTTAGACAGTCTGCAAGTTCGCTGAAAAAGCCCTTGGATGCCGGGGCGTCCGGCCTTACGCCCGCAGCAGTGGCCGGGTCAGACAAGTGGGGCCTCCGCTGCCATTGATGCACAACTCGGAGCCAGGGAAGGTTCGCACATCGAATCCCGCGGCGCGGAGCTTTTGATTTGTCTTTGCGTTTTCTTCTAACGCAAGCAGCCGTTTATCGCCCAACGAAAGCACGTTGCAAGCCAGCGTCTCCCGCTCCGAATCATCAATCTCGACAAACTTGTAGCCATGCGCTTTCAACAACTCCACGGTTTCAACAGTAAGCCAAGGCAAATCAACGAGAACAGTTTTCTCATCGAGCAAACTGATCAGCGACATCAAGTGCAAGCAAGCTGAAGGCCCCGATCCATGCGGTAGGGGCGCAGAGAGTACCTCTACTCCCTTCGGTTTGAGCAGGGCACGCACCTGCTGGATGCCTTGCGCATTCGTGCGATAGCCGTGGCCGACGAGCAACGTCTTAGCATCAAGCCATACCATGTCCCCGGCTTCTGTTGTGGCAGGCGCGGTGATCTTGGCCAGCATGGGCACACCCAAGATCTGGCAGAACGAGCCATGATGTTTGCCTTCGAGAATCCGGTTGGCTTTGCCGGGCCGCATCAGGATCAATCCAAAATCTGTCGGCAATGACGCATCGTGGGCGTAGACCGCATCGAGCGAGAGTTCCATGGCTGGAGGAATATCTTCTACCTCGGCGCCGCAGGCTTCCAATTCGCGGCACAGCGCTTCATGCTGCGCTTGAGCTAATTCGAAATCCGGCGCACGAAGAAAGCCAAGTTCGCGCCAGCGGGCCGCTCGCTCGGGTTGATGCCAGCAGGCCGTGCGCGGCGAACACACCAGGACGCGTTTCAATGCGCCGACCATGGAATGACCGTTGAAGCGACGCTCGTTTCCTGCCAGGGGCAAAGCGTCCACAACCAATTTTTCGAAGCCGCCAGCCATAAGAGAAATCTAAACTGGCTATATGGCAAAAGCAATATGGGAAGGCGTTGTTCTCGCGGAATCCAATCAAAGCGTGGAAGTGGAAGGCAACCAATACTTTCCCCCAGACGCCATCAAGCAGGAATATTTCAAGCCTAGCGCGGCTCACACGATTTGTCCGTGGAAGGGCACGGCCAGCTACTACGACCTCGAGGTGAACGGCAAACGGAATCAGGGCGCGGCCTGGTATTATCCCGAACCGAAGCCAGCCGCCCAGCAGATCAAAGGATACGTTGCGTTCTGGAAAGGCGTGAAGGTCGAGAAGTAGCTGCGGACCAACTGACGAGCTTCGCTCGACCTGGACGGGTCAAAGACCTGTCCCTACGCGAGATATTAGAACTCCATGTGGGCGCGAAACGACGGCACAATTACCGGGCCGCGATCGCGGTTGTATCCGGGATCGTTAATGTGCTGCACGCCGGGAGCCACGTAAATGCCGCGCCACACGTGGACCGTGTAATAAGACTCCACGATATTTTCACGACCGTAATTCAGCCCGCCGTCGCCGAGGAGAAAGCCCAGGCCGCCGTCGGCGAGGTAGATCTGATGGTCTTTGCAAATTGCATTGGTCACGAAGGCAATGCCTGCGCGATCCTGCTTGCGATGCCACCACGCGCCTTTGGCTCCCACTCCTCCGGCAAAGGTTTGATCGACTTCCGTGTAGGCGAAAGACTCAGTCTTGCCGTTGTCCCAGCCGAAGCGGCCAAACGCGGTCAGATATCGCGTGAGATTCTGTTCCAGGTTCACACCGAATCCGTACTTGCGAGTGATGTGCCAGGGATGGTCGGTGATCTCTGGAGTGGGCGTTAGGCCCGTTTCAAAGTTCGAGATGGCTTCGCGATAGATCCCCATGTTGGCGTAATTGGTGTAAGCCAATAGACGAACCACGCCCGCTTTTTTGGGGATCAAGCCGTGACGTAATTCGTATTCGAAGTTTTCGGCGTGAGCCTGCCACGGCTTCCACACCAGATCAATTCCGTTCGCGACCTTGGGCATCAGCGCTTCGGCGAAACGAAAGCCCCAGTTGCGGTCTTCATAATCCGCGGTAGCACCCACGGTATAACCGCGCGTGTCGGCGGCATAATCCCAGGCGCCGTTATTGTCGACGGTCCAGTTGGTAAATTGAAAGTGGGTATCCGAGCCAACTGAATTGATATCGAAAAAGTCCGGCAAACTGAATTTTCCGAAGCGAACTTCCAGCCGGCGGCGCGGCAGTTGATCGAAGAGGGAGAGTGCCGTGCGATCGCTTTCGATTTTATCCTTGCTCAAGGCAAATACTTTGTGAATCATGCCGCGCGCCAGATAAGGCGCTTTGCTCAGCAAGGGATTGCGCACGATATCGAGGTCAGTATTGCCGGCGAGCCCGAGACCCGTACTGAGAGCAGATCCGCCGGCCTCTTCAATGTCCACCAGAATCTCGGTTGAGTTGTTGAGGCGCATGCCTGTGTAGAGCGTCAACACCCGCGATGTGGCCTTGTCATAGTGAGGGCTCAGGCTGTGCGGCCCGCTGTAGGCTGCGGGGAATGAAGGATGGGTTTGAAAAATGAAATTCATCTGTCCCGAGAGCCAAAAGCGTGTGATCTTTAGATGGGGAAACATCGTTTCCACGCTGTCATCTGCCGGCGGATCAGAGGGCGGATCAGAATCATTTGCCGCAGACGAGGCGCTAACCGCTTGCAGCGTGTTCGCCGGCTGCGAAGCAGATTGATCCTGCACCTGCTGCGCGGCCGCGGGCAGAGCACCGGCGAACACCACGGTCAACCAAAGAGCAAAGCCCAGTCCCACGGCATGCCGAATCGCGGGCCCGGATGGTTGCAAGCCTGTGTCCGAATCCGAACTGCGGACAACCGTGCGTCCCGGGATATTGAAAATGAATTTCAATTTCATAATGGCAGGTTAGGTGACGGAGACGATTTCGGCCAAGGCTCGTTGTCACCCTTCCTTGTGACATTGGTCACAGACATCAACGTAAGTTCTATCACGCAGTATTAACTATGGTTAACTAACCTAAACACCGGCTGGGCGATTGGCGAATCACCCTGGCGAAGTCGGCGACCTGGCAATCCGCCCAGCCTACACAGGGTTGGTTAAAGGAATGTTACAGGCCGAGCCTGGGCCCTCAGTCCTCGACTGCGACCCAGTGCATGCGTAGCTGCCGTTGGCCGCGTTCGTCGGTGACCACGACCCAGCTCATGCGCAAAGACCTGTGTTCCGCCTTCGGCTGCACCTGCCACGAAGAGGCATTTTCGTGGTGAATTACGCACGCGAGCTGCGTCGTCGCCATCGCTATTGGCTGTAGGAAAAGAGTCATGCAGTTCATTGTCGTTACCCTCCTTTCTCTGGATTTGAGCTACCATGCGATTTACGCTCCCGAGGGATTCAGCGGCTCCTGGGTTCCGCGATGGATTTCGCTTCTGAGATTCTTATATCATACCCCCCTACGGTATTGTAAAGAAAAGAACTGAAGAAAGCAGGCAAGAATGCAAGATAAGATTCCCGAAATCTCAAAAGAGAAACAAAAGCTCCTGTTCCGCATTAAGCGGATTCGCGGCCAGTTCGCCGCCGTCGAGCGCGCGCTCACCGCGGGCGATGAATGCGCGGACATCCTGATGCTGTTGGCTGCGATTCGGGGCGGCGTCAACGGCTTGATGGCGGAGATTCTCGAAGACCACATCCGCCTGCACATGATGAATCCGGATCATGCCGTGGATTCGCCCGAAGAGTTGGGCGAAGACTTGATTGGCCTGGTTCGCGCCTATTTAAAGTAATTAAGAACAGTAATTAAGAACCCGGGCCAAATAAATCAGGACAGCTCGGAGCCCCCCGAAGCTGTCCTTGAAAACCCTCCCGGTTAGAAGGGCGTGTACTGAACAGAGAGTACCCAGTACGTGTTTCAGGACTGTTGCGAGACTGTAAATATCCGGTGAATTCCGGTGCCTTTGGGGGCCCTCAGTTCAGGTCCTTTAAAGCGGAAATGCATTTCTCGATCTTGTCCTTCGCCTTATTGCCGCTCCCCGCTGTTACCATAGATGACCAGCTTCCTTTTGGAGAGCCCATGGCCCGCAAAATGGAGATGTCTCGCAAGCTGCAGCAACGCGCCGAGCAGATGATTCCTGGCGGCGTGAATTCGCCAGTTCGCGCTTTTCGTTCCGTGGGCGGGGACGCGCCCTTCATCGTGCGCGGGCAGGGTTCGCATATCTTCGACGCCGATGGCAACGAGTACATCGATTACGTCGGCTCATGGGGTCCGCTTATTCTCGGGCACGCTCCCTCCAAAGTGATCGAAGCCATCATGGACGCCGCCTGCAACGGCACCAGCTTTGGCGCATCCACTCCATCCGAGGCCGACCTGGCGGAAATTGTCCTGTCTGCATTTCCTCACATTCAGAAAATCCGCTTCGTCAGTTCGGGGACGGAAGCGACCATGTCGGCCATCCGCCTGGCCCGCGCTTATACCAAGCGCAAGTACATCGTGAAATTCGAGGGCTGCTATCACGGACACGCCGACGCACTCCTGGTAAAAGCTGGTTCCGGCATTGCGACGCTCGGCATCCCGGGCTCCGCCGGCGTCCCCGAAGAATTCATTCAGTTCACGCTGGCCTTGCCTTTTAATAACATCGACGCCCTCGAGCACGCATTCAAGAAATTCAAGCATGAGATTGCCTGCGTGATCGTCGAGCCAGTCGTGGGCAATATGGGTTGCGTCCCCGCTTCCGGCGGATATCTGGCAGCCCTGCGTCTGATCACGCAGCGGGAAAAGAGTGTGCTCATCTTCGACGAAGTCATGACCGGATTTCGCCTGGCCTTCGGGGGCGCGCAGGAACTTTACGGAGTGACACCCGACCTAACCACGATGGGCAAAATCATTGGCGGCGGGCTTCCAGTGGGCGCCTACGGCGGTCCCTCGGAAATCATGAACATGGTCGCGCCGCTCGGTCCTATGTATCAGGCGGGGACGCTTTCGGGCAATCCGCTGGCTATGGCTGCCGGGCTGGCAACCCTGCGCCATTTGCGGGAAAACAAACACGAAATTTATCCGCGTCTCGACAAGCTCAGCGGCGAACTGGTCGAAGGCGTAGCCGCCGCCGCGAAAGATGCTGGCGTGTCTCTCTGCTACAACCGCGTGGGCTCCATGTTCACCTGGTTCTTCACTCCCGGCCCAGTAACGGATTGGGATTCAGCCGCGAAGTCCGACACCGAAGCCTTCGCTCGTTTCTTCCGCGCCATGCTGGACAATGGCGTCTACTTGCCGCCATCCCAGTTCGAGGCCGCATTTCTAGGCGCAGCGCACACGGAAGAAGACATCCAGAAAACAATTGCCGTGGCCAAGCAGGCGTTCGCGTCAGTCCACGCATAGCTGCGGAGTTTTGCTCGAATGGGCGGCCGTCCTCGTGTGATTATTGGCTGCGTTGACTTCGGTCAGGTGCGCAGCACCGCATAGTTTTATCTGAGAACTGCAAGCGGAGAACTGACAACTGATTTTCCCATCATCTCGGGAACCGTAACGAACTCGTATCCTTCAGACTTGTACCGCGCAATGAGCCGATCAGTGGCAATCACGCCTTGCGAACGATCCGCGCCGAAGCTTTGATGGCTGCCATCGTGCAACAGGATCACATCGCCGCCACGGATCTGGTGGCTTACTTTTTGTTCGACGTACTCGGCTGGCTTCCCCTTCCAGTCCCAACCGGTCACGTTCCACATCACCGGCTCCAGGCCAAGCGCGCGCACGATTTTCAAAGTGCCCGGCCGACGTCCGCCAAACGGAGGACGAAAAAGTCGCGAATGCTCTCCCACCGCGTCGGTCAAGGCCTTTTCGCAATGCCGCAATTGCATCGTCGTCTCGGTCGCAGAAGCGAAGATCAAATTAGGATGGCTGAAAGTGTGATTGCCAACAACGTGCCCAGCCCGCACAAGTTCACGCGCGATATCCGGCCTTTGTTTCACATAGCGCCCGATGAGAAAAAATGTCGCCTTTACCTTGTGGCGAGCAAGAACCTCCAGCAGGCGCAGCGTGTGCGGGTCGTTGGGACCATCGTCGAAAGTCAGCGCCAGTTGCTTGGTCCCTGGTTTTAGTCCGGTAAAAGTCCGGCCATACCACTGTCCGGTCGGCGCCATGGACTGGTAGCCAGCCGCAACCGCCGCCGCCGCGATACCAGCTCCGATGACCAAGCTACCCATAATGTCGCGATTGTAAATTGTTTCTCTGTGACTCTGTGGCGCACAGGGGTTACTCTTCCCTCAATTGCGCTCGAAGCTGTGTCGAGATATCCTGCCATTCGAAGCTCGATCCCATGGCCAACCTTTTCGAACTGCCCCGCTACATTGCTGTGGAAGGTCCCATACGCGTCGGAAAGAGCACGCTGACGCGCATTCTGGCCGAGCGTCTAAACGCCCAGCGGGTCATGGAAACCGAAGACAACCCATTTCTGCGCGCCTTTTACGACGGCGAACGCGGCGCGGGATTCCAGGCGCAATTCGCTTTCCTGATTCGCCGCTTCGAACAGCTTCGCGCCCTCGACCTCGGGCCGAAGTCCCAGAAATCCGTGGTCACAGACTTCGTCTTTGAAAAAGATAAACTCTTCGCTTGCCTCAACCTCACCGATCAGGAACTCGAAACCTACAATCGCTATTACAACTATTTTCGCGAACAGCTCCCCACGCCCGATCTCGTGATCTATTTACAAGCCAGTCCCGAGGTTTTGAAAAAACGTCTGAAGAAAAAGAATTCGCCGGGAGAGAAAGCCATCAACGAAGAATATCTGGAAGAAGTGATCAAGGCCTACGAACACTTCTTTTTTCACTACACCTCATCCGACCTGCTCATCGTCAATACGTCGGAGATCGACTTCGTAGAGCGCAACGAAGACCTGCAAGAGTTGCTGCGAAAAGTTTCCGCCCCAATCAAAGGAACCCAGTATTTCCTGCCGCTGGGAAACCAGGAAGCCGCCAGCGCGTAAATCACGTGGCAACAGCCGCCCCCGGTCGCCCAGTCCAGCGCAGCTCGACCATAGCTTGCCAAAAGCCATCTACGTTATTACAATAGTAATAACATCAAAGGACGTTCAATGGTTGAGCTCAAGGTCCGCAAATTCGGCAACTCGCTTGGCGTAGTTCTGCCCAAGGAAGTGATTGGCCGGCTGCGTACGAAAGACGGGGAGCGCCTTTTTCTAATCGAGGGGGCGGACGGCGATTACCGTCTCACGCCATACGATCCCGCGTTCGAGAAGAAAATGACCAAGGCCGAGCAGATTATGGCTCGCTATCGCAACACACTCCACGCGCTGGCAAAGTGACCATTAGCGGTGACTACTAAGAAAGAACCGCTCTGGATCGAGGAACGCGACGCGATGGCGATCCACGACCGCCTTCTGGCTGTTCACGGCGGCGCGCCAGGATTGCGCGATCGAGGGCTTCTGCAATCCGCCCTCGCCCGTCCCAACAGCATCACGCCTACGCCTCTTCGCGCGACAGCGTCCAAATGGCCGCTCTTTACACAGCCGGTATCGTGCGCAACCATCCCTTTGTCGATGGTAACAAGAGGACTGGCTTCGTCGTCGGCGTTCTGTTCTTTGAGCTCCACGGCTTCGATTTCAAGGCCAGCGAAGAAAACGCCACTCAAGCAGTTTGGGATCTTGCAGCAGGCAAGCTCGATGAAGCCGGATACGCCGCTTGGCTCCTCACCAACAGCAGACGCAAGCGAGGACGATAGGCACTCTTACTTCTCATGCCTCGGCAACGCATAAACCGCCAAGGTCTTCCCAACTTTCGCAAACTCGGGATCGGCAGTGACCAGCCAGGCCCCGCGTTCGATAGCCAGCTCGGCGGCAAAGGCATCGGCATAACCCAGGCTGTGTTTTTGCTTTAGTGCGCCGGCTCGAGACGCTCGCTCCCGGTCCACACTGATAACCGCAACCGGCATCTCCTGCAATCTCGCTTCGGCCTCGCGGGCCTTCGCCTCGCCGTGGCGTCTCCACGCGATGTAAAAGACTTCGCCCCAATTCACCGCCGACATCAGCAGAGGAAGGTCCACGCGTACGGATTCGTCCAGCAGATGTCGAACTTTTTGCGCGGTACCGGGGCGGCTCTCAAAGAAGGCGATCAGGGCGTTCGCATCAAGGACGTAGCGCTTTGAACGCCCACGAGAAAACGTGGATGTCACTACTTTTCTCGCGCGCGTTCTCGCGCGCGCTCCGCGAACGACTCCTCAAACATGGAAGGCTCGCCCGGCTTCGGCTTCAAGAATCCCATGATTTCATCCAGACGTCGCTCTGTGATTGGGGTAAGGACCAACCGACCTCCTTCTTCACTCCAAGTTGCCCTGGTGCCCTTTTCCAGCCCGAACTGCTCGCGCAACTCAGCCGGAATCACCACTTGCCCTTTGGAACTGATAACGGTGCGGTAGGCTCGCATACTGTAATCTTACTATCAAGTAAGACGCATAGCAAATGGCTTACCAAGCAAAACTTACCCTCCTTTCGATACCTCCTACCCCCATCGACGAACCGCCACGTCCGGGTCTACAATACCTGCAGCAGCATCCAAGATGTGTACGGGCTCTATCCGCCAAGGCGGAGGGGCACTGGAGGACATCGTGAGCATCGCACCTATCGGCGAACCTTGCCAGAAGATTACTGTCGCTTCCCTTCGCGAAAAGAAACTTCAACATCAACCCATCACCTGCCTGACCGCCTACGATTATGCCAGCGCCCGCCTGGTCGACGAAGCTTCCATCGACATCATCCTTGTCGGCGACTCTTTGGCGATGACTATGCTTGGCTATCCGGACACGCTCTCAGTCACAGTAGACGAAATGATTCATCACACACGGGCTGTCCGGCGCGGCGTGAAACATGCGTTGCTCGCCGCCGACATGCCCTACGGCTCCTACCATGTCGGCGCGGACGATGCGGTTCGCAACGCCGCCCGCTTTATGAAGGAAGCTGGCACCGAAGTGGTAAAGATCGAAGGCGGAGAGAAACGCGCCGACCTGATTCGCCGCGTGATCGACGCCGAAATTCCCGTGGCCGGCCACATCGGGCTGACTCCCCAGTCCGTGAACGTCATGGGCGGCTACAAAGTTCAGGGCAAATCGCTTGGCGAGATCGAACAACTCATGCGCGACGCGGTAGCGCTTGATCGTGCGGGCGTGGCCTTTCTGGTTCTCGAAGGTATTCCGCGGGAAGTCGCCAGCATGATCACGGCTGAGGTCGCGACTCCAACAATCGGCATCGGCGCTGGCCCGGACTGCGATGGCCAGGTGCTCGTCTTCCACGACATTCTGAATCTGACGTTCACGCCGCCGGCCAAGTTCGTTCGCCGCTACGGGGACGCGGCCGCGCTCATCACCGACGCCGCGCATGCTTTCCGCGAGGACGTGATCGCGCATCAGTATCCCGCAGATCGCGAGTCTTACCATCTGTGCAAAGAAACGCAGCAAGCGCTGGAAACCGTTCTCGAACGCAAACGAGGCATGCGCCGATAGTAAACTGCTGGCATGAGATATCTGTGTCTAAGTGTTTTGGCCGCGAGCGTTGGCATGCTCGCTTCCTGCGCCAAGCCGCCCAGCGCCCCAGTGCAAGCCGCTGCGTCCGCCAGCCCAGAGGCTCGCATCCAGCAAATCCCGCCCGCCGATCCGCAAAAGTACGCCGCGCTAAAAGACATGAAAGCCTGGCGCAATCCATACTTGATCGTCCGGCTCGACGGCGTTGGCCTGCTCGATGTCAGCAATAACGAACAGCAAATCGTCGACCCCGACAAATTGCCCGAATCGCTAGCCAAGCTGCCCGCATCGGCGTGGCCCTACGGGCGCGTAGTTGCGATTCAGGAGATCAGCGCCAACGCCTCTGATCAGGACCAGGCTACCCTTCGCAAGAATCGAGCCTTGGTCGCCGGATCGTTAGAAAGCATGAAAGTAGAAATCAACTGGGTTCCATCCTCCTAAAAGCGTGAAAATTTGCCAAACGATCGACGACATGCGCGCCACTTCGCGTGCGGCGCGCCACTCGGGAAAACGTTTAGGATTGGTCCCGACCATGGGAGCGTTGCACGACGGCCATCTGTCGCTGATGCGCGCGGCCAAAGCGAAATGCGATGCGGTGGCCGCTTCCATTTTCGTAAACCCTTTGCAATTCGGGCCTACCGAGGATCTCGCAAAATATCCCCGCACCTTCGACCGCGATGTTCAGCTTCTTGAAAAAGAATCCGTGGACATTCTCTTCGCGCCCGCGCCCGACGAAATGTATCCCCCGGGCGCCGTCACCTACATCACCGTCGAAGGCCTCAGCGAAAAGCTCTGCGGCAAATCGCGTCCTGGACACTTTCGCGGCGTCACCACCGTCGTCGCCAAGCTCCTCCACATCGTCGAGCCCGACCTGGCATTCTTCGGACAAAAAGATGCCGCGCAAGTCGCCATCATCCGCCGCATGGTGCGCGATCTCAATCTACCAATCGAGATCGCCGTCTGCCCCATCGTCCGCGAGCCCGACGGCCTGGCCATGAGCTCGCGCAACGCCTACCTCAGCCCACAGGAGCGCAAATCCGCCACGGTACTGAATCGCTCCCTGATCGAAGTCCAGAAGCGATTCGATCAAGGCGAGCGCAACCCAGCGGCACTAATCAAAGCCGCTAAAAAAGTCCTGGCGCAGGAACCCGCGGTTCGTCTGGAGTACTTCGAGATCGTCGATCCCTCCACCCTCGACCCCGCGCCAAAGCTAACCGCCCCCGCGCTGGTAGCCGTCGCCGCCGTGGTAGGCACCACCCGCCTGATCGACAACCTCCTGCTGCAACCCTGAAGCCAGTTCCCACTTTCCCTCCGTTTACTTTGTCATTCCGAGCGAAGCGAGGAAATCGCTCGTCCCCGCCTACACTCACTCACCCCGCAGCAAATCCCAAGCCTCCCGATACCGAGCGTACTTATGCCGCTTGCTATCTGGGGTGAAGTGCAACGTGCAATTCGTCTGCCCCATCACCGCATACGGAATGATGTACCAGACATCAATCGGAATCAGATACACCGCAAAAAAATCCACCACCCCGTTCGGATACCGTTCCCGATGCGCTCCCATCACATTCAAGCTATAACACTCGCCCCGCCGCTTATACACGGTCGACTTGACCTGCACCCGCAGAATTCGCCCCTCGCGCCCCGGAGCCACCCGCTCCACCCCCACGTCGTAGCTGGACGAGTCCCCATAAGGCTTCGAGACCAGCAGTCCCAGCCCCGCTGCCCGCGCCATAAAACAAAGCTCCGCCCACTCCCCCTGTCGCTTGTAAGTTCCCCACCCGTGCCCCGGTTTCTGAGTCATGCTGTCCCTTCAATTTGCTTTCTCCCTGAGATTTGCCGCAAAAAGAAAACGCGGCCATTTAGGCCGCGCTGTGTCTCATCGAAATTGTGTAGAGCGGAGACTTCTGTTCGCTGCCGTTGATCTTGATCCGAAGAACGCCGTCATCCTGAGCCCGGCGCTTTTTGCCGAGCGAAGGATCCGAGCGTGCTGTGCGCTGCGCCGCCGAGGCGCAAAAAACGCGCGTTTAGCACGCTTCCAAATTGCCTTTTGTCTGTTGTGAAATTACCGCGAGACCAGCCAACAACTACCCACTACTTCTATGATAGCTGGATGAATAGGGTAAATGAGCCATGTTTTCAATAAATATATTTGTCTTACCAGCAACAACTTACGGAGATTCGACCCCGTCAGGGGGCTTGACAAGATTCCGCCAAAAATCAGTTTTTGCACCAATTTAGGTGCATATTTGGGGAAGACTCCACACAACACCAAATCTGTCCTCCCGAGCGAAATCGAGGGACCTCGCGTTTAGCTCCAAGCGGGTGCCTCAAATTTCGGACACGCCCTGCCCATCGTACCAACGAAGCGGGTGCCCCATCCTTTTTTCGCGTTCTTTGCGAAAAAGGGTGGGCCGCAAGACAGCCGTAAAGCCCGATTCGCGCAAGGGCACGAGTTGGGAAGGGCACGACTTCAGTCGTGCCATAAAAACCAGAAAACAGATTCAGGCACCGCCAACCCGCCAGACCGGACAAGAACCAGATCGCCCGCTCACCTCTCTTCCAATCCCTCCGCTGCCCGATGAATCGTCTCCCAACCCCTGTCATCCCGAGCGAAGTCGAGGAACCCTGCGTTCACCTCGAAGCGGGTGCCCCATCCTTTTTTCGCGCAGTTTGCGAAAAAGGGTGGGCCGCGAGACTGCCGCAGAGCCCGATTCGTGGGAAGGGCACGACTTCAGTCGTGCCATAAAGACCAGAAAACAGACTCAGGCACCGCAAACCCGCCCGACCGGACAAAAAGCAGATCGCCCGCTCACCTCTCTTCCAATCCCTCCGCCGCCCTGTGAATCATCTCCCAACCCCTGTCATCCCGAGCGAAGTCGAGGGACCCTGCGTCCAGCTCCAAGCGGGTGCCCCATCCTTTTTTCGCGCACTTTGCGAAAAAGGGTGGGCCGCGAGACCGCCGCAAAGCGCGATTCATAAAAGGGCACGACTTCAGTCGTGCCGTAAACAACAGAAAAAAGATTCAGGCCCCGCAGGGAGCACAACACACGCGCACCAGAACTCACGGACCGACAAAGACGAAATATTCTTCCGGATACAAATAATCTTCGCCAGACTCATCGACCACCCGCACTTGATGCCGTTTGGAAGCCTGCCTATCAGCCAGCACCCGATAGACTTTTCGCAACTCCAACCCAGCAGGATAGCCCTCGTTCCGCACACAGAGGACGAAGCGCGCCTCGCCCCTCTTTGCGTCATCCGACAATCCGCGTGATCTCATGTTCGTGGGGAGGCACGACTTCAGTCGTGCCATAAAGACCAGAAAACAGATTCAGGCACCGCAAACCCGCCCGACCGGACAAGAAGCAGATCGCCCGCTCACCTCTCTTGCAACCCCTCCGCCGCCCTGTGAATCATCTCCCAAGGGATGGAATCATTCTCAATCTTGACGTTGCCGTAGGCAAAGCTGCGCCGCTGCCGTTCAGCCTGCTCCGGCGTCATCCGTATCGTTCTCGCCATTTCGATCAATCCATCCAATTCTTCCGACACGGGTGTCCCTCGCTGAAACATTAACCCGTAAGCTGCTTGACCTTCTTCTCAAGGATCAACAGAGCTCGCGGCTGGAAATTGAACAACTGGACCATAGCCTGCCGGGTCTTGTACTGAACCGGGAAGAGGGCGAGGTGCTCGGCTACCAAGATTCGCAAGACTGTTTGAACAATCACGTTGTTGCCGATGCGGTGCTCTAAGTCACGCACGTCGCTAACAGGCAGGTGGCCGAAGTGGTCAAGCGTGATCGACAAATCTATTAGCCGCGTGGGAACGTGGTCTTCGCCGGCTTGGCTGCGGACCGCCTTGTAAATGTCACGCAGGTCCTCCAGACCGACGGAGAAGGACACCTTCTTGATAATTGCCAATATCCCTAACTCAGAAAGGCCGATTACCAACTTGTCGGCGGTGCGGCGGACCTCATCGATGTCTCTCCGTGCAAAGTTCTTATGCTCGCGTAGATGCCGAAGGAAGTGTTCCCGTAGTTTTCCAAAGTTTGTCTCGATGTCGCGCAGGAATTTTCTTAGAGAGCGCAGTCCGAGTTCATAACTTTCGCGCGCAAGCCTGAGCTTCAGGTCGGCGCGAAGATTGCCGGGGAAGTTCCTGAGCACCTGGCCCAGTATTTGAAGACTCTCAAACGCCAAATCGATTTGGAGGGAGTCCGCACTTTTATTAAGCGATTGAGGCTCGCTCCCCTCGGACATGGCATCGCGCTGGCTCCGGAACTCTTCCCGATTTTTGCGGGTGTTTTCCGATGGCATAACAAGAGTCGGGCGCGCCGAGTAGAGCGCGTTCACAAACGCGACGTCCTCCTTCAAATCACAGACCCCCTGATCCGCGAATAGCCCAGCCGCATTTTCCAGAATGTGCTCGATTAGTGGCCTGTCCTTGGTTAAGTAAAGGTAGAAAATAAGGATTCGTGCGTTTTCGTCATCATAGGCTGCGTCAGCCATTTGGCGGAGGCGAGCTGACAACCCGTCGGCACCCGTAACGTTCGCCATTCCCTCTTGAAAGTACTTGGCGACAAAGAAGTAATAGGCGTACTTGTACTGAAAGCTGACGTCATCGCCGGACCGGTAGAGTATTTGCGACTTAACTAGCTCGTCAAGGAGCTCACCTTGGTCAACAGACATCATGTAATCGTCCCAATACTCGCCGTCGAGCTCCTTGAGCTCATTTGGGCCAATGACGGCCCTTCCCGCCCGAAACATGCGGTAAGCAATAATCGAGAGGTATGTGTATTTCTGACCGAGATTACGCTTGTTGACCCGCGCCATCCTAGTCGTGAGAAGGGACTCATAAATGTGTCCATAGGAGCCGTAAGAAACATTTTGTCCCGCCGAGTGGTCGCTGGCCTGAAGCACCGAAAATACATAAACGGGATAGGAGGGCAGAACGCCTTTACCGATCAGCGTGTCAAGAAGGTTCTCGCTTGTGGCGACGGCGTGGGTAAACTCCATCTCGTCCACCTCGAGCTCGCGGCCTAAAGAGTGCCAGCGCATGACGAGCTCGCCACGGAGTCGACAGCCGAACTGCTTGATCTCGCAGTGTGCAAACTCCGCAAAACAATCTGACTCCTCAACCTCGCTCACTTGGCGCAAGATTGAGGCGTCGTCAGTGAACAGAACGATCCTGCCAAATATTTTTTCAAGGGCGGTCACGATGCAGCGCCTTCCCTTAAGGTTGAACTTGATCTTGTGCCAGTCGTCAACCACGGCTATCTTAGAATCTGGGTCGAGCTGGGTGAAACGCTCCAGCAGACTCCGCGAGTACTGCCGCTCGAACGCCTTTGCAACGGCGGCCGCCACGTGCGACGGGTCGGCCCCTCGCAGATCGCTGACACTTAGAAGAACGGGGACCAGTTTCCTAACGTGCTGGAAGTCCTCGTATAGGATCTTTGCTAGCGACGTCTTTCCTGAGGTCGGCTGCCCTGCAATGATTACTTTCTTCTTTTCGTGAGCGTAGGCGAGCACATCAGCGCTATTGACTACCCTTTCCGCCTTTTCCGACATCGAACCAAGCTTAAGGACACGCAAGTCGGGGTAAATGAAGAGATCGCGCAAGCGCAAATCTGTCTTAACGGGGTGCGAAAACGGAGTTCCAACGTCCTCAAGTATTTTCTTGAACGACTCCTCATTAATGAAGCGGTGCTCCAAGAGAGCTTGATTTCGCGTAAAGACCGAAGAGGTCACGGCGGCAGCGCTATACATATCTCCTTCCCAGCGAAATTGATGGACCTGATAGGTCCGCGCAGCCAGGTCAATCTTGAGGTAGTTGAACCCGTTCTCAACGCCAGTGGCCTGTAGGGCGGCCCCTTCCACATAATTCGTGGTCGCCCCACCGCCGGCCACCCTGGCGTAAACGTCGCCGTCGTGCTCGTGGCCCGTGAGCACAACGTCGCTCGTTGTCTCCACAACTTTCCTAAGAGCACGCCCGTTCTCAGGCACAAACCAATTGTAGGGATGGTGGAACAGCGTTAGTACAACGTCAGCATCGGGAGCGGCCGCGGATGCGAGCGAGATTGGAAAACACAGTTTCCTAACCTCCTCCCTTTGGGACATCCAAGCAGTGTTTAAGCAACGGACCGACATCTTTCCGCTCCCAGCTCGGAACTCCCTAACCCAAGACAGGCGGTTGGCGGGTAACGAGCAATCGGAGGAGACAAGCGCCTCGAAATCAAAGAACCTCTTTTGAACATCGAGGATCTGATCGGTAAAATCAGCAGGAGGGGCGCCGCTTATGTCCGTAGGATTTGATATCGAGTTAATGAGGAGCGTCCGGACCGAGCCCTGGTTCTCAAAGTCACAGTCGTGATTCCCAGGAATAACAACCGTCCCCAAGAAATTGACCGCCGGGAGCCCTCGGAGCGCGGACTCGACGGCTCCCAAGAACTCGGCTGCGACGGTATATTCCTCCTGTTTTCCCGAGAAGGCAACATCGCCAGTTACGACGAGTAAGAGGTCCGTTATGTCGTGGGCGACGCCTTGGACAGCCTTCTTAATCTCCGAAAAGCGTGCGCAGACCGAGTTACCGCTGACCCGAATATGAATATCGCTTAGTTGTACTATCCCGATCGACATAAAATTATCTCCGTCAACTAGCTACACCCGCTCGTACTGCCGCAGCTTCCGCACCTGTAGCAGCTTCCGTTGCGGGTCATGATCGATCCGCAGAAGGAGCAGGTTGGGGCGTCGCCGAGGTCGATGATTCCGGCGAGGGCGTCGGCGGCGTGATGGCTTCCGGCGGCGGGGACGGGCGAGGACGCCCGGCTTCCACTTACTTCGGTCGAGCCGTTTATGTCTCCTACTGCTTCGGCGGTCGGCGGCGTGCTTGGCCGCAGGCGCAGGTTCTCGAACAGCATTTGCTGCTGGCCGGTGGAGAAGCGCAGATCGAGCCAGCGGAAGATGTAATCCATGATCGACTTGGCGAAGCCGATGTCGGGATTGCCGCTCCAGCCGCTGGGCTCGAAGCGCGTGTGAGCAAACTTCTCGCACAGCAGTTTCAGCGGCACGCCGTGCTGCAAAGCGATGGAGACGGCGCAGGAGAAGCTGTCCATGAGGCCGCTGACGGTCGATCCCTCTTTGGCCATGGTGATGAAGATTTCGCCCACGCTGTCGTCGGGATAAAGTCCGACGGTGATGTAGCCCTCGTGTCCGCCTACGTTGAATTTGTGGGTGATCGATCTTCTTTCAGCTTGCAGCTTGTGGCGTACTGCGCGTGGAGGTCCGTTGAGATTTTCTTCTTCGCGTGGCGCGGCCGCTGCAGCCGCATCGCCCTTCTTCGAGAGCGCAGTCGAACTTCCGGCCGCGCTGAGAGGCTGCGACTTCTTGCATCCATCGCGATAGACGGCGACCGCCTTGAGTCCCAGCTTCCAGGCCTGCAGATAAGCTTCCATGATGTCTTCGACGGAAGCGCTCTCAGGCAAGTTCACAGTCTTCGAAATCGCTCCGGAGATAAAAGGCTGCGTAGCCGCCATCATCCGCAGATGACCCATGTATGCGATTGAGCGGGTGCCCTTGGCCGGCTTGAACGAACAATCAAACACCGCGAGATGCGCATCCTGAATGTGAGGCGCTCCCTCGATGGTTCCCGTCGCATCGATGTAGGAAACAATCTTGTCCGCCTCATCATGCGAGTACCCCAGCTTAAACAAAGCCGTAGGCACAGTGTTGTTAACGATCTTAATCATCCCCCCGCCAACCAGCTTCTTGTACTTAACCAAAGCCAAATCCGGCTCCACCCCAGTTGTGTCGCAATCCATCATGAAGCCGATTGTTCCGGTGGGGGCCAGGACTGTTACCTGGGAGTTTCTGTAGCCGTGCTTTTCGCCTTGGGCCAGGGCTTCGTCCCAGGCTTGTTTGCTGGCTTCGTAGAGTAAGGGTGGGACATTGTTTTTGTTGATGTTGTTGACCGAGGCTCGGTGCATGCGAATTACGTCGAGGAATGGTTCGCGGTTTATGTACCAGCCGGGGCAGGCTCCTCCGGGCATTACGTTTGAGCCTAAGTTGGTTTCGGACAGGCCTTTTTTTGTTGGCTCCGTGGCTGGCACCAACGGCGGACAGAGTTCTGCGATCTTGGAGGATTGCAGGTAGGCTTGGCCGCACATGATTGCGGTCACGCAGGCGGCGTAGTCGCGTCCGGCGTCGGAGTCGTAGGGTAGGCCGGCGGCCATCAGCAGGGCGCCGAGATTTGCGTAGCCCAAGCCTAGCGGGCGGTAGTCGTGGGAATTCTTGCCGATCATTTCTGTGGGGTAGCCGGCGTTGTCTACGAGAATTTCCTGGGCTGTGATCAGCACGTCTACCGCGTGACGATAGGCTTCTACGTCGAAGGTTCCGTTGGGCGCGAACTTCAGCAGGTTCAGACTGGCGAGGTTGCAGGCCGAATCATCGAGGAACATGTATTCGGAGCACGGGTTGCTGGCGTTGATCCGATTCGTGTTCTTCGAGGTATGCCAGCGGTTGACCGTGGTATCGAATTGCATGCCGGGGTCGCCGCAGCGCCAAGTGGCGTCGGAAATTTTGTAGAGCAAGTCTTTGGCTTTGAAGGTGTGCATGGGCCGTCCGTCTTTCACGGCCTTCGTGCTGAAGTCAGTGTCGCGGAGGACGGCGTACATGAAATCATCGGTCACGCGGACGGAGTTGTTCGCATTCTGGAAAAAGATGGACGAGTAGGCTTCGGAGTCTGGCGAGGAGCCATCGTAGCCGGCGGCTACCAGAGTGTGCGCCTTGGCTTCCTCTTTGGACTTGCACTCGATGAAGTCGATGATGTCGGGATGGTCGATGTTGAGAATGACCATCTTGGCGGCGCGGCGAGTTTTGCCTCCGGATTTGATTACGCCAGCGAAGGCGTCGAAACCTTTCATGAAGCTGAGCGGGCCGCTGGCGATACCGCCTCCGCTTAGACCTTCAGTCGACGAGCGCAGTGGCGAAAGATTTGTTCCGGTGCCCGATCCCCACTTGAAGAGCATGCCTTCGGTTTTGGCCAGAGTGAGGATCGAGTCGAGCGAATCCTGCACTGAGTTGATGAAGCAGGCGGAACACTGTGGAGTGCTGTAGCCGGTGACTCCAAATTCGACGCGGCCGGCTACCGGATTCCAGTGCCAGTTACGGGCGTCGGAGTTGGGCTCGATGCGGTCGCAGCCTACGTTGAACCAGACGGGAGAATTGAATGCGGCGTATTGACGGAGCAGGATGTGAGCCAGTTCATCGTGGAACGTCGCGCCGTCTTCGGGCGTTTTGAAATAGCCTTGGGCCAATCCCCAGTCGCGGATGGTTTCGGCGACGCGAGTGACCAGGGCGCGGACTCCGGACTCGCGCTCGGGCGTGCCAATGGTTCCGTGCAGATATTTGCTGGCCACGATGTTGGTCGCGGTCATCGACCAGTCCTTGGGAACTTCGACGTCCTTTTGCTCGAAGATGGTGTTGCCTTGCGCGTCGGTGATCTGCGCGGTGCGGCGCTCCCATTCGATCTCGTCGTAGGGCGAGACGCCGGGCTTGGTGAAGAAGCGGCGGAAGGTTAGACCAGGGGCTTTCTTGGTCGCGGGGACGGTCTCAGTGGCAGTGTGGGCTCCCTTTGCAATGACTTCCGACATTTCCTTTTCTCCTGCGGAGTCTTTGCTCCGTTTGTTTGCGGTTTCCTGAATTATGAGCTGTTGCCCGGCTAACTACTCCGGACTTTTCGATTCTCCGAGCCGAGCCAACATTCGCCGTCTTCGCGCCGCCATTCTGGCGAGATGCTGAATGAGGGATGCGACAAATCCTTCCTCGATGTCCGCCAGACGCGCGAAGTTCTGGGCCTCCACAATGTCGCAGCCTTTAAGTTCTGGGCTCTCAACCCCTTCGGCATAGGCGAAGAATTTTGCTGAAATCGAACGGTAGCGGAAGGCCAAGAGTTTCGATTTCGAAATGTCTTCCCCACGCGAGGCTGCCGTTTGCTAAAGCAAGCAGGTTCTCCGTAAGTGCCAAACACATCCATCTCGATTGCTCCTCGTCTTATCGCAGCGCTGGAAAGCGCTGCGCCACCCAAAGGCCAAATCAAAACCACTCTTTCGCCCCGCTGGGGCTCTATACGTCTCCCGTATTCCTTCCCCACGGCTTGCGGCCGTGGGCTGCATTCTTTCGCCGCTCCGCGGCTCGGTACCCCTTGGCTGCTTCGCGGCTGGACGGGCGAGACGCCCGTCGCTCCATCGATCTTCATCGTTGTCCATTGCATCGTCGCATCATCGATCATGCCGCATGGCCACTTGCAAACACTTCTACTCCAGTCTCGGGTCTAGAGTGCCTAGAAACCGGAAGGAATCGGCGCTGGCGGCCCGATTTGGGCCTGTTTATTTGATGATTCAGTCGGTGCATCTGCCGCAAAACCCGGCTCTGCGACGGAGCTGGCCATCCCGGTCACGGCTTCCGCCGAAGAGGCCATCCAACGCTGCAATGCTGTCAGCGCGATCTGGCGCTGGGTCGGATCCTCAATGACGACGTAACGGGCGAAGCAGCGGCCGCTGGCGAAGCGTTCGCGGGCAGGGCTGCCGGACAGGAATAGACGACCCAACGCCATACCTACGTCGTTGGCCTCTGAGATCTGGAACAAGGCCAGCATGCGTTTTCCGTCGCCGACTCCCAACTCACCGGGAGCGATTACCTCTTCGGCCAAGGCGAAAAGGCCGGCCTTGCAGGGAGCTAGCACGAGGCTGAAGCTGTCCTGGCAGCGAAACCAATTTGACCACTGGAGACGACGATGATCAAAGCTGGGCTCGAAGCCGTGGCGAACCAGGGATTCCGCGACCAGATGGGCTAAACCTTCCATTGGAACTCCTCATAGAACCTCGAAAGAAGAGGGCTGCGAGCCCTCTTCCCGAGGCGTTTTCCACAACCGGGTTGTCAAACTGTTGTCGTTTCCCGTGGGGATGTCCGGAAGACCGAACCGGGAAACGGCCACCGCTCACCTTCGGGCTTCAGGCGTCTGGCTTCAGGGAAGCTTGGGCGTCTGGTTGATGTTGGCGGGGCGGCGCGGGGTCACCTCGGCCACGGCGTCCGCCCCTGTTTTCTTGCACTTACTCGTTCTCACTCTTTGCATCGCTCCGCCGCCGTTTCCGGAGGCGTTTACAGCTCTATGGGATGGCAACAGTACTCCCGCCCGTTGTGGCTGTCAAGAGGTAATCCCTATATATTGTATCCTAATGCAATTACTGCGCGGATGCGGGTTTGCGGACTGGTTTTCCACATGTGGCGTGGATTCAGCAGCATCGCGCGCATTTTTCGGGGCCGATGTGGGGGAAGGTTGATGCCGATATTTTTGCGTGCCTGATCCTCCTTTCTGGCTTACCCAGGACTTACGTCCTGGGCTATTGTCTGTCGCCCCTCCGGGGCTGGTGCTTGGTTGTGCTGCCATTCCGCCACGGGAGGGATCAATCAATGCGCATCCGGGCGAAAGAGCACATGCGGCCTGTTCGTGCACTTGTCGAGGCGATGGAATCTGATTCTTCGGGCCGTTGGGTTCAAGGTGCTGGTGCATTTTTTGCGTGGCCTGAACCTTCCTTCCTGGCTTACCCAGGACTTACGTCCTGGGCTATTGTCTGCCGCCCCTCCGGAGCTGGTGCTTGGTTGTAACGGCTCCATCCCGCTACGCGGTTACGCTGGGAAAGCTCGCTGACTACTGCCGCGTCTTCGGCTCATCCGGCTTGGCTTTTGGCGGCCCGGACGAGGGCGTCCGGGGCTACGTGAGCTTTGCTCAGTTGGGACGGGCGTGGACGCCCGTCCTCCCTCTGGCTAAGCTGTGGCTGCGGGACGCGCGGATATCCGACGTTTCGGACCGTCCAGCGCGCCCACGGGATCGAGCGGAGACGGCCCGGGTTCACCAGCCGGACCCATGGCCACGTAGACGTCTTCAAAAATCAACCGCGGGGCGATGCGTCGTGCGCCGTCGGATGACTCGACCAGATAGTCGCCGGGCTGGCCGCGATGTTCCCGGCCAAGTGGGTCGACGAAAAGAAGCGGTTGGGTGAGTTGTCGAGCTTTGATGAGGAAGCGCGTGCGATAGATTTTCCATGTCGCAGAGGTTTTTCTCACGTTCATTTACCCTTCGGGGGGAGGGAGAATGAAAAGGCGTTTTCACTGCCGATTTCGTTTTCTACTCTCTCCAGCTCAGCCTCTTTGCCGGAGGCATGGTTAATTTTGTTGGCTGAAATGTGGTTGAGGACGAGGACGAATCTACGCGTGAGAGTGGTCGAGGTCAATTACACATGTTTGGTGCAGTAGAGGAAAAAGTTGGCAGTAGATTTTCTGGGACGGGCAGCGGTCCGGGAATCGTGCGCGCGATTGACTTCGGCTATGTAGCGTGCGGTTTTTCTGCTCGATTTGAATTGGGAATGGAAATCTGGTTCGCTCGATCCGGATAATTTCCACAGACCGTGCACAGGAAATGCAGAAAGGCAGTTGTCGGTTCTCAGTTGTCGGTTCTCAGTTGGATTTGTACCGGCGACACAAACCCGGCCACGGATCTTCACGGATTCGAGCCGATTCAGTGGGCCGGGTTGAAAACCCGGCCCACATGAGCTTTGTTATCGGCCTGCTAAGGCTGGTTCGTGATGGCTCTGGAATGCTTTGAGGCGTTGGTTGATTTCATCCCAGTTCACTACGTTCCACCAGGCCGCCAGATATTCGGGGCGGCGATTGTTGTATTTCAGGTAGTAGGCGTGTTCCCAGACGTCGTTGCCGAAAATGGGGAACAGGCCTTGCGTGATTGGGTTGTCCTGGTTGGGGGTGCTGATGATTTGCACTTCGCCGCCTGGTTTGCCGGCCAGCCAGACCCAGCCGCTGCCGAATTGTTTGACGCCGGCTTCGTTGAACTTGGTCTGGAAATCTTTGAAGTTGCCGAAAGCTTTCTTGATGACGTCCGCGATCGCGCCGCTGGGGTCGCCACCGCCCTTGGGCTTCATGATCTTCCAGAACATCGTGTGATTCACGTGTCCGCCGCCGTTGTTGCGAACGGCACCGCGAATGTCCTCGGGAATGGCATTGAGGTCGCGGATCAAGTCCTCGGCAGTCTTTGATTGCAGGTTGGGATATTTTTCCAGAGCCGCGTTCAGATTCTTGACGTACGCCCCGTGATGCATGTCGTGATGCAGTTTCATGGTCTGAGCATCGATGGTGGGTTCCAGGGCGGAATAGTCATAGGGTAGATCGGGTAGCTGATGCGCCATTTTATGCCTCCTAGGCTTACTTAAGGATGATCAGGTTGGGTCAAACGATGCACGGCCTAGTGATTTTACCGCAATCCGGAGGGCGGCGGGTTACGCCAGGTGCTTATTGCTTCTGCTGGTACATGCACGTTCTGTCATTGAGCCGCTGACGCACATCTAGGAGAATCAGAGACACTCGCAGGCTGGGCAGTATTGGAGGGGACGTGTACACGCGACGCGTGCTGGCCGCCGCACTGGTCATCTTCTTCTTCGTCTTGTTTTTGGGCTGGACCGCGCTGGCTCAGGGCAAAGACCTGGCGCTGGTTTCCAACAAATCGAATGAGGTGGTGGAGATCACGTTGCCTGAACTGGTGAGGGTGTGCAAGGGACAAGTGAGCCGCTGGCCGGATGGCAAGCCGGTGAGCTTTATCACGCGTGATCCGACGGCGCCGGAAATGAAGCTGTTGCTCGAGAAGATCTATGGCATGTCGAAGGACGAAGTGAAGGCGACGATCGCCAGCGCCAATCACAGCCGAACGAATCATCCGGCGATTGTGGTGGTCGAATCCGACGAGGCGGTGGTGAAGAAAGTGGAATCGCTCCCGGGCGCGGTCGGCCTGGTGGATGTGTATTCGATCAGCGGCGGGGTGACGGTGGTGAAGGTTGGGGGAAAGTTGCCGCTCGAGCCCGGATATCCGTTGCACGGGAATTAAAGTCGGCGGAAACGCGGAGGTTTTTATCTCCAATTCGAAACCGGCGAAACATAGTCCGCGGCGATTTCCGCGCTATCAGGTCGACATGCGGATCGTGGTGCAGATCTTTCGTTCGGGCGAAACCACGTCGCTGTGGGGACGTTCGAATGAGTTGGGCGAGGATGGGGTTGGGGGAACGCTGACCGGAGAATTGGAAGTCGGCGAAGTTGTCTCCATGGAACTTTCCTTGCCGTTGGCGGCGTATCCCTTGAAGGTTCGTGCGCTGGTGCGCTACCGCATTGGATTGCTTCATGGCTTTGAATTTCTCGCCCTGAACGAGCAACAGCGTGATGTGCTTCGCCGGGTTTGTGAAATGTTGGCGACGGGGCAGTAGCAGCTTGTTCTGAGAGTTGTTGGTGCTTCTTCCTTCCAGGAATTACCTCCGTAACTTTCGAGTAACTGTTGCGTAATTTAACATCCTAATCGGCTCTGGTTTGGAACCGAGGGGGATTCAAATGGGTGACCACATCACCCAGCCAGCGACGTCAGCTGAGCTTGCACGCGCGAAGTTTCTCAGAGAGGCTCTGCAACGCCGCACGCTGGCATACTCGGGCCAAGCCGAAACTGTCACCGCCGAGACCGTCGTTACAACCAACGAAGCGATCGCCCCCAGCTTTGCACCGGACAGCCCCGAACTACAGAAAGCCTACCTCGAGCAATTAGTGGAATGCGCTCCGGAAGCCATCAGCATTTTGGATTCCGACTACCGGATTACCCGCCTCAATAGTGAATTCACGCGCATTTTTGGCTATGGACCGGCGGAGGCGCTGGGAGAGCGTATTGATTCGTTAATCGTGCCGCCCGACCGCAGCGCCGAGACTCGCTGGATTGGCGAGCTGCTGGTAAAGGGCCAGAAAGTGGTTCTCGAGACCAAGCGCCAACGGAAAGACGGAACGCTGCTGGATGTTTTTATCTCGACCGCTCCCATCGTGAACGATGGGAAGCAGGTCGCGATGTGCGTTTTGTATCGCGACATCACGGAGCAGAAACGCACCGAGGCGCTGCATTCGGCGTTGCATCGCATTACTCAAGAAACCAGCACGGCGGAAGACCTGCCGCAGTTCTACGAGGCGGTTCACGGCATTGTGGGCGAGCTCATGTATGACCGCAATTTCTACATTGCGATCTACGATCCGCTGACGCAGCTGATCAGCTTTCCCTATTTTGAGGACGAGATGGATTCCAGGCCCGCCCCGAAGAAGCTGGGCAAGGGTCTGACTGAGTATGTGCTGCGAACCGGCGAGCCACTGTTGTGTACTCCCGAGGTCTTTGACGGTCTGGTGAAACAGAAGGAAGTCGAGTCAATCGGCGCCCCTTCGCTGGACTGGCTGGGAGTTCCGCTGAAGGCGGGGACCAACACGTTCGGGGTGGTAGCGGTGCAGAGCTACAACGCCAATGTGCGCTTCGGCGAAAAGGAGAAGGAGATTCTGATGTTCGTCTCGCGGCAACTCGCCAGCGCGATTGAATACAAGCGCAACGAGGAGGCGCTGCGGCGTTCTGAGGCGCGCTACCGCTCATTGGTGCAGAGCGCGGTTTATGGCATCTACCGCTCCAGCCTGGAGGGCAGATTCTTCGACGTGAACCCCGCCTTGATCGCCATGCTGGGTTACGATTCGGCGGAAGAGGTTCTCGGCCTGGATCCAAAATCAGATGTGTTTCTGGATCCCAGCGAACAGGAACGGGTGATGCGCGAATTCCAACGCGGCGCGCGATTAGACCATGTGGAAGCCCGCTGGAAGCGAAAAGATGGAAGCGCGATTACGGTGCGCCTAAGTGGCCGCGTAGTCAACAACCCCGAGGAGGCTGCCGAGGTTGTTGAAATTATCGCTGAGGATATTACGGAGCGGCGGGTGTTGGAAAACCAATTCCGCCAGGCTCAGAAGATGGAAGCCGTGGGACGATTGGCAGGTGGGGTGGCCCACGATTTCAACAATCTGCTAATGGTGATCAGCGGTTACGCGGAAGTCTTACTGGAGCAGACCCGGAAAGGCAATCCTTTATATCCAAAGATTGAAGCCATTCACCAGGCAGCTGATCGCGCCACAAACTTGACGCACCAGCTATTGGCTTTCAGCCGTAAACAGATACTGGAACTAAAAGTGGTGGATTTGAACATCATCATCGAGGACATGCAGCGACTGTTGCGTCCCTTGATCGGAGAGAACATTCAGTTGCAAACCCAGCTCACGCTCGACCTTGGCCGTACTCGCGCGGATGCAGGCCAGATCGAGCAAGTGCTCATGAATCTTGTGGTCAACTCCAAAGACGCCATGCCGCAAGGCGGGAAGATAACCATTCAGACCGCCAACACCACTCTGAACAACGAGGACCGTCGCGAATACACTTACATCCAGCCGGGCTCGTACGTCGTGCTTTCGGTCAGCGACACCGGCGAGGGCATGGACAAAGAGACTCAGTTGCGCATCTTCGAACCTTTTTTCACCACCAAGGAAAAAGGGAAAGGCACGGGTCTGGGGCTTTCGACGGTGTACGGCATCATCAAGCAGAGTCGCGGGTATGTTTTGGTCGAGAGCGAACCAGGACAGGGCACAACCTTCCGGATTTATCTGCCCCGAGTCGAAGATGCTCTCGAACCAGCCGGCGCGGTCGGTGCTGCCCGAACCCATGCGGGCGGCTCGGAAACGGTCTTGTTGGTCGAGGACGAAGAATCGGTGCGGCAGTTAGTCCGCGAAACCCTGGAGTCGAAGGGATATAAAGTTCTTGAGGCCGACAACGGAGAGGCTGCGCTGCAAATCGTTTCCCGACATCCCGGCAAAATCGACATGCTGATCACCGACGTGGTCATGCCGGGAATGAGCGGCCGCGAGTTATCCGCGCGGTTGTGTGCGTCATGTCCGCAGACTAAGGTGCTCTACCTTTCCGGATACACGGAAGACGCCATCGTGCACGAGGGCGTGGTCGATCCCGATACTGCTTTCCTGCAGAAGCCCTTTACCCTGCAAATGTTGTCTCGCAAAGTGCGGGAAGTCCTGGGCGAGCGTAGTTCTTGAGACGTAGCAAGCTACGTTTCTTCAGAGCTAGACGCCACTGTAGCGACGTTGGTCGCAACGTTTCCGTTTGCAACTTTTCCCGCCATCGTGAGTCCTATTAAACAGAGGTCGAGCCCGCCGGCAATCCACGGCTAGACGGTTCTCGTACACTAGTAAGGACGTCCCATGCTGATTAAGAAACCGGCTGATATTTCATCGTCAGAAATCACGCCGCAGAGTTTGTATCTGAACCGCCGGAAGTTTCTAGCGGGCGCAGCCGCTGCCGGGATGGCGGGCCTGAGCCTGAGCAGATTGGTCTCCCCTTCGACAATCGTGCAGGCCGACGCCAAGATTGACGGCATCAAGAAAAGCCCATTCTCCACCAACGAGACCATTACGCCCTACAAAGACGTCACCAATTACAACAACTATTATGAGTTTTCGACGGACAAATACGAGCCTGCGGGTTTGGCCAAGAATTTCAAGACGCGTCCGTGGACAGTCACCATCGACGGAGCCGTCGAGAAAAAGCAAGTCCTCGACGTGGACACGATTATCAAAATGGCCGGGCCCGAAGAGCGGATTTACCGGCATCGCTGCGTCGAGGGCTGGTCGATCGTCGTGCCCTGGGTTGGCTTCTCGCTGAGCGAACTCATCAATAAAGCCAAGCCAACCAGCAAAGCGAAGTTCGTCGAGTTCACTACCATCCTGGATATGCAACAGATGCCGGGGCAGCGCGGCCGCGTGCTCGACTGGCCCTACGTCGAAGGCCTGCGCATGGACGAGGCAATGCATCCGCTGGCTCTGCTTTGCTTCGGTATGTACGGCGAGGCGCTGCCCAATCAGGACGGCGCTCCGCTACGCATCGTGGTCCCGTGGAAATACGGCTTCAAAAGCGGCAAGGCGATTGTGCGCATCCGCTTCACCGACAGTCAGCCGCGGACCACGTGGGCCGACATGGCTCCGCGCGAGTACGGCTTCTACGCGAACGTGAATCCGAATGTGGACCATCCGCGCTGGAGTCAGGCCAAAGAACGGCGCTTGGGAGAATTTCTAAAGCGTCCCACGCTGATGTTCAACGGCTACGATCAGGTTGCAAGCCTTTACAACGGCATGGATCTGAAAAAGAATTTCTGAGCGAAGCAGTTCTCGGATGTTGCGTGAAACCACGACACAATTGTCATCCCGAGCGACGTGACGGATGACCGGCCGTGATGGCGTAACGCAAGTGAAACTGGCCTGAACCCCTTGATTCGCCGCTTCAAACCCGTCGTCTTCCTCGGTTGCCTCATCCCGCTGGCGCTTCTGGGATGGAAAGCCTACAGTGGCGGCCTCGGCGCGAACCCAATCGAAGTCATCACTCACGCGACCGGCGACTGGACGCTGCGATTCCTGCTCATCACCTTAGCCATCACGCCGATACGAAAGCTGACCGGGCGGCTTTGGTTGATCCGTTATCGCCGCATGTTCGGACTCTTCGCCTTCTTCTACGGCACGCTGCATTTCCTGACCTACATCTGGCTGGACAAATTCTTCGATGTCCACGACATGCTGCACGACATCGCCAAACGTCGCTTCATCACCGTAGGATTCGCTGGATTCGTGTTGTTGATCCCGCTCGCCCTGACGTCGACCACGGGATGGATCCGTCGCCTTGGCGGGAAACGCTGGCAGGCCTTGCATCGCCTGATCTACTTCAGCGCGATCGCAGGAGTGATCCATTACTGGTGGCTGGTCAAGGCCGACATTCACCTGCCGCTGGAGTACGGTGCTATTCTGGCGGTGTTGCTGGGTTACCGCATCGCAGTGTGGGCCAGTCCAAAACTCCCAGCGGACAAAACGAAATCCCTCCGCCAACCCCGTGCCGAAGTTCCAGAGGGATAAGACAAGCGGTCTGGTAGATGGTCCGATCGTTTTTATACGGGCATACCCTATTTGAACTGCAGATGTACCTGCTTAAGTCCGAACTGGGCACTGGCGGTGCCGGCGTTCAATACCACGATGCGTACCATGTAATCGCCATTGGCTCCGTTTGGCAGGCCCTGCCAGCCACTCGAATAGAGTCCGTTGGGTGTTATTGTCGGAGCTTCTCCCGAGAGTGGGAACCAGTTCGTCCCGTCGGGCGTGTACTCGGCTTGAGCATAGCTACCGCTCGGCAAAGCCAATGGCCCGACTGTGACGACGCAGCGCACCGAGGTCGCGTTGATCATATCAATCTGATTGCGATCCGATGTGCCCCCGACTTCAACGGTGCCGACACCCGCCTTGTAGCTGGTTCCGTAATAGAAGCTGTAATCGGACGGAGCCGCCATGGTTCCGGGCGGGCCCTGTGGACCAGCCGGACCCTGCACTCCGGCGGAGCCAACTGGACCAATCGCTCCCGCCACTCCAGCCGCACCTTGCGGTCCCGCCGCTCCTACCGCTCCAGTCGGTCCGATCGGCCCTATCGCGCCGGTCGCTCCTGTGGCTCCCACGGCTCCTTGTGGACCGACCGGTCCGACTGCTCCGGTCGCTCCGGTCGCTCCCACTGCTCCTTGCGGACCAATCGGTCCGACCGCGCCTGTCAGACCAGTCGCCCCTTGTGGACCCGTCGTTCCTGCCGGACCCGCCGGTCCGATGGCTCCGGTCAGACCCGCCGCTCCTGCTGCTCCCGTTGTTCCGGGCGAGCCGGCCGGTCCGACTGCTCCTTGCAGACCTGCCGTTCCCGCCGCTCCTGTCGCCCCTATCGCGCCCGCTGTTCCTGTGGCTCCCGTCGCTCCGGCTGGGCCAATCGGTCCGACCGCCCCTTGTGGACCAACCCCTCCGACCGCACCCGGCGCACCTTGAGCACCGGCTGCTCCGGCCGGTCCTTGCGGACCTTGCGGCCCCATCAGGGAGTGATAGCTGTTTCCATTGTCCGACTCAACGATCATGCCGCTGGCCACTGACAGTGTGTATTGCCCAGCTGCCGGGGTGAGTACTGGCAGGCCAAGATCCACCAAAGTAATCGCTGACTGGGTGTTGTTTCCGCTCTGCGGCTGCACGCTCAACGGCCCGCTACAATTCGTGCCCGGAGTGCCTGTGGCGCATTGTGCCCACGAGATTCCAGACAACAGACTCAGCATGACGGCCAACCAACAGTTCTTCATTTTATCTCCTGATTTCTTAGGGGACCACGGCTGCGGTCTCGTTACTGTAGCCACTTTCCTGGCTACCGCTCACCGCCGTGGTTACGTAGTAGAGGGTTTGCTTGTGAGTTACATGTAGGTCGGAATAATTCGTCGGCAGGATTCCCGAGGCTATCTTGGCGTACGGGCCACCCTCTATAGTGCCGCGATAGATGGAATAACTCGTCGCGCCCTGACTGGCTTTCCAGCTGAGAGTGATTGCATGACCGGTAGCGACCACCGTTGCCTTGCCGCTGAGTTTCACATTGCCTTGCATTCCCTGCGCCCAGGTCAAGCTCAGACCACTGCCTAGAATCGTGCCGATTGCGAGGAGTCGCTTCATCGCTCTCATGAAAGCTCTATCGGTACGATGACCTCCGTCCTTTAGGAGGTAGGCGTTAGAATTCGCCAAGAAAGGCCGCACGTTCTTGCGGTTTTCGAGACCTGGGAGTTTGACTGTTGCTAAGGCAGACCGGCTAAGCGCGAAAAGCCGAGAGTTAAGTCAATTGCCAGATGGTGTCGAGCACAGTACCGTCGACCCACTTCACCACTGCTACGGGACGATCGCCCAGCTTCGGCCGCGCGGGCTTGCCGCCGCAGATGCGCTCGACTTCGGCCTTGATGTCCTGAATGGGACGGATGGGCAGGCTCGAACCCTTCACCGCATCCAGTAAATCCTGGCGGCGCGGATTAATCGCGATGCCGCGCTCAGTTACCACGACGTCGATCAGCTCGCCCGGTCCGGTAAGCGTAGTCACTTCGTCGATGATCACGGGAATGCGGTCGCGGAATGACGGCAAGGCAAGGATGGTGCACCCCGCCGCCAAACAATTTTGCCAGCCGCCAATGCCGTGCAGCAAACGTCCATCGGAATGCGTGACCACGTTGGCGTTGAAGTTCACATCGACTTCGGTCGCGCCCAGTACGACAGCATCGACCAGTGACGCGAAGTTGCCCTTGCCGTGATAGTTGTACGAAGTAAACGGCGAAGTTGCCACATGACGCGGATCGCTCCCAATTGACTTCACGCCGTCGAGATCGAATGTTTGTCCGTCGAGAATGTAATCGGTCAACCCATCTTGCAGGAGTTCGACCAGATATTTTGTAGAACCGCCGCGGACGAAGCGGGCCTTGACGCCGTCTTCTTTCATCATGCGGCGCAGGTAGTCGACAAAGGCCAGGGCGATTCCGCCGGCGCCAGCCTGAAACGAGAACCCGTTGCGCATGATTCCCGCGTCGCGCAGGAAACGCGCGACAAAATCCGCGATGCGCAAACGATCCGGCGAACGCGTGATCTCGGTTGTGCCGGAAACAATTTTGGCGGGATCGCCGATGGAATCGACTTCGACGACGTAGTCCACGTTATTCCCCTGAATCTGCCAGGGAATGCAGGGAAACGGAACCAGATTGTCGGTAACCACGATGACGCGGTCGGCATACATCGAGTCGGCGAGCGCAAAGCCAAGAGAGCCGCAAGCCGACTTTCCATGCGAACCATCGGCGTTGCCGAAGGCATCGGCGGTGGGCGCGGCAATTACGGCAACGTCGATGTGCACTTCTCCATCTTGAATGGCCTGCCAGCGCCCGCCGTGGGAGCGCAATACGCCCATGCCCCGCATCTTGCCCTGAGCGCAGTAGTCGCCCAGCGGCCCGTTCATGCTGCCTTCGATGTGATGAATGACTCCGGATTGCATGAGGTCGATCGCGGCTTTTTGCGAGGGGAAGGACGCGCTCGGGAACCACATCAGATCTTTGACGCCGATCCTTGCTGCCGCTTCGAGAGCCATGAGCGCGACGCGATCGCCGTCGCGCAGATGATGGTGATTCGAGATCACCATGCCATTGCGCAGCCCGCAATTGCGCAGAGCGGTTTCGAGATTGGCCACGCGCTTGTCGCCGTTCTCGGGATAATCTTTGCTGGAGCAAATGGGTGGGGCAGCCTTTCGTCCGCGCGGTTGGTATTGCCCGACGCCCAGATATGGAATCTGCGGCCTGCCGTTGACCATGGTGGGCACGCTGCGTCCGGCGGCATTCTGCGCGAGTTCGACGCGTTCTGTCATTGCGCTCTCCCCATCGCTTTTGCTCTTGCTACCAGCTTGCGGGCGCGCTCAACGACTGGCGGATCAATCATCTTCGAGCCCAAACTCACTACGGCGAGCCCACGCTGCTGCGCTTCCTCAAATGCGGCGACGATCTTTAGTGCTTTCTCGATTTCTGCCTGCGACGGCGCAAAGGCTTCATGAATGACGGGAATCTGCGAGGGATGAATGCATCCCATGCCTTCGAATCCCAGAGCGCGGGAAATTTCTCCCCATTGGCGCAGGCCGGACAAATCACCGACATCGCCAAACACGGAGTCAATGGCCTGAATACCCGCCGCTTTCGCCGCGTTTACCAGGCGCGTGCGTGCGTACTCCGATTCGCGGCCTTCCAGGGTTTTCGCCACGCCCAGGTCGGCGGTGTAGTCTTCCAACCCGATGGTCAGGGCGGCAATATTCGGGCTCGCCACCGCAATCGCAAATGCGTTTTCGATTCCGACAGCAGATTCCAGAATCAGCATCAGCCAGATTGGGCGCTCGATCCGATCGCGCGACTTCAGTTCTTCAATCATGCGATCTACCTGGCTGACTTGCTCGGGTCTCTCGACCTTCGGAATCAGGATGAGATCGGGTGCCTCGGGAATTACCTCGGCGAGATCCTGCAGCCCCATGGGAGACTGGTTGATGCGCACCATCCGTTCGCAACCGCCGAAATCGGCCGCGCGCAAGGTATTGCGCACCAGAATTCGCGCGACATCTTTTTCGGCGTGATGGACAGAATCTTCCAAGTCGAGAATGATCGCATCGGGGCCGTGCAGCCCGGCGTTGATAAAATATTTCGGCTCAGAGCCGGGTAAATAGAGCCGCGACCGGCGCAGACGGTCGCGAGTCGTCGGCTCTGGCAGCGCAACTTTGTCGGGTAAGGACTTTTGCCCTCCGCCCAAGCCAGCGCGTTTGACTGCCGCTTCAATCCGCGCCGAAATCACAAAGGGCAACGCACCTTCATCGTGAATTGAAATGCGCGCGTGCTTGACTCCGAGAGATTCGAGCACTTGCCGAGTCTGGCTCAGAATCGAACTGCCGTAGTAGAGACCGACGCGAGACTCGAGCGTGATCTCAAGGCCGCCGCTGTCACGCGGTTCGATAGCCACGTGCAAATCGGAGCGCACGTCTTTGCCCCAGTGGCCAGCCTCTCCGGTGCGCGCGGTTTTCAATTCCGTGTCATTCATGTGGCTTCTCAGGCTGCCGAGCTTTGCTCGGCCGGACAGCCGGGGGCGGCTGTCCCCACGTTACAGCTTAGCCAGGATCGCGTCTGTCATCTTTATAGTCGAGGCGGCGCCTTGGCTGATCGACTTCGCGCCGCCGGAAATTCGCATCATGTCGTAGGTTCGCACTTTGCCTTCTTTCACCACGGTCGAGATGGCATCTTTCACTCGCTTTGCCTTCTCGTTTTCGCCGACGTGTTCGAGCATCATGACCGCGGAAAGAATCATCGCGATTGGATTCACGATTGGCGGATTCAGATCGGCGTACTTGGGCGCTGATCCATGCGTCGGTTCGAACACTGCGACTTCATCTCCGATATTGCCCGAGGCGGCGAATCCCAGGCCGCCGACCAATCCGGCGAACGCGTCGGATAGGATATCGCCGAACAAGTTCGAAGCCACGATCACGTTGTAGTCTTCGGGATTCTTGTTCAGCCACATCAACTGCGCGTCGATGTTCGTGGACCAGAGTGCGATTCCCGGATAATTCTTGGCCACTTCCTTAGCGGTTTCTTCCATCATGCCCGAGGTCTCGCGAACTACGTTGGGTTTCTCGCAGATGGTTACGCCTTCGAAGCCGCGCTTTTTCGCGTATTCGAAGGCGGCAGTGACGATGCGGCGGGCGGCCGGACGAGTAATAATGCGCACGCTGACCGCGATGTCCGGACCGGGAACATCGGCGAAGGCCTTGAACTTGGGATGCGAGTTTAGTGCGGTGCGGACGATCTCGGGCGGGTTGGTCCACTCGATTCCGGCGTACATGCCTTCCGTGTTCTGGCGGAAGACCGTGGTATCAATTTGCGGCTCGTCATAGTCATCGTCGACACGCTTGCGAATGTAGTTCAGCGGATTCCCGGTGAATCCGATGCAGGGACGCATGCAGATGTCGAGGCTGAACTTCTGCCGCATGGTCACGATCGGGCTGTAGTAAACCAGGCCCTTGCCTTGCAGCTCGGGCTTCAGTTCGGCTTGCGCTTCTTTATTTGGTTTTGAGGTGATGGCGCCGAACAGGCCGAGCTTGTGCTTGGCGAGCAGATCGATGGTGCGTTGGGGGAGCGCGTTGCCTTCGTTTCGCCAGCACTCCCAGCCGATGTCGGCATGGATGTATTCAGCATCGAAGCCGACTGCTTTTAGAACACGCAATGCCTCGGGCAGAACCTGATTTCCGATTCCGTCACCCGGCATCGTGACTACCGTATGTTTTGCCATGAATGCGTTTCTCCCTAAACCTTTTAAGACTTTTCACCACGGAGGCACAGAGTTTCCGACTGAGCTTCGAAGACGTTGCGAGCAACGTCTCGACAGAGTTGGTTTGGCTTCAGCTCAAGCCCAGTCGCTTCGCCACCAAATTCTCGACCCCATCGGCGATGACTAGCGATTGCGGAACACTGCCTAACGCGGGGAACGCAAATTGCTCTTCACGCCAGTGGATCACGCCGGAAGTGAAGTCGATGTCGATTTCATCGCCGGGAATGATTGTCTTTTCTTTTTCTTTTGCCGCGATTTCACTGGCGAACTGCTCGCGCAAGCGCTTCACCAGTTCCGGCACTTCGACGCAGAGGAAGCCATTGTTGTACGCGTTGCGCAGATAGGTCTGCGAGAAACTTGCCGCGATTACCAACGGGATGCCTTTGGCCTTGAGGCAGGTGACGGCCTGCTCGCGGCTCGATCCAGTACCGAAATTGAATCCGCTTACGACCACATCGCCGGCTCGCGTTCGGGAGGCGAATTGAGGGTCGTAGTTTTCCATTACGACCTTCGCCATCAACTCCTTCGTGACGTCGTCGCGGTAAGTGTAGTCCTTTCCGTAAATCGCGTCGGTGTTCACGTTGTCTTGCGGCAGGAAGACAAGGCGGCCGTGGACTCTCGCGGGAAAGCCAGGAAGAATGTCGACTTTCTCCGCTGTGGCACTGGCCGCAAATTCCGTATAGCTGCGCGCCGGCTCACCGCCGCTTATCTCGTGCGGCCCGCGAATATAGCCAGCGACGGCGGAAGCGGCGACGACCTCGGGACTCGCTAAATAACATTTGGCATCACGCGATCCCATCCGGCCTTTGAAATTGCGGTTGGTAGCGGAGATTCCGACTTCGCCAGGCTCGAGCAGCCCAACGCCCAGGCCAATGCATGGGCCACACCCGGCGGGCAATGGATTTGCCCCCGCATCGAGCAGGGTTTGCCAGATGCCGCGCTTTTCGGCTTCTTCCTGCACCCACTTGCTGGCCGCGCCTAAATAGAATTTCACGCCCGGCGCGACTTTCTTGCCTTTCAGAACCGTCGCTGCGGCGTCCAGATCTTCGACTCGCGAATTCACGCACGAAAGCAAGTAGGCCTTCTGAATCGCAACCTTATTCTTTTCCATTTCCGCGAGCGATGACATGGTCTGCACTGTATCGGGACCCGATACGTGTGGCGTGACCTGGGTAAGATCAAGCACGATGCGCGCCGCGTATACGGCGCCGGCATCGGGCTGCGGCGGATTCTTCGTCCAACGCTCGATGTCTTTTTCTGAAAAGCGTTCGGCGCCAGCGGCCTTCAGCCGCTGATGCACGTTCTTCAGATACTTAATTGTGACTTCATCCACCGGGAACCAGCCCACCAACGGCCCCCATTCGGTGGTCATGTTGGAAATGGAAAGGCGCGCGTCCATGGAGAGGCCAGCGACTCCGGGGCCACTGAATTCGATGGCGGCGTTTAGAACTTCATCGTGGTTGTAGAGGCCGCACAAGGTAATGATTATGTCTTTGCCGGTCGCACCTTCGAGTAATTTGCCTTCGAGCACGACTTCGACCGAGCGCGGAATCTGCCACCAGAATTCGCCTGTGGCCCAGACTGCAGCGGCGTCGGTGCGCACGATGGGCGTGCCGATCGCCCCCAGCGCACCGTACATGTTGGAATGCGAATCGGAAGCGACTACGAATGATCCGGGAACGACATATCCGCGCTCCACCATGATCTGGTGGCCGATGCCTGAGCCTGCGGGATAGAAGTCAACGCCGTGTTCTTTGGCGAAGGCTTCAATGGCGCGGTATTTTTTCTGGTTGGCTTCGTCCTTATTTTGAATGTCGTGATCGAGGGCGAAGACCAGTTGGTTGGGATCGTGGATCTTTTTGACGCCAATGCCCTTGAACTTACCCATCACCGCCGAAGTGTTGTCGTGGGTCATCACGCGATGCGGGCGGATGGAGAGGAAGTCGCCGGTCCGCAGCGGGCGCTTGGGGCCTTCGGCGAGGTGGGCTTGCGCGATTTTTTCAACCATGGTCTGGGGCATGAATTACTCCCGGTGCAGGCGGACTGCGGATTCCTCGCTTTGCTCGGAATGACAAATTAAAAGAGCAGATCAAAAGCAAACGTTGCAAGCAACGTTTCTACGGCCGCTTTTTGTTGCCCGTTCGCATGCTCGGGGCCTTCTTCGCCCGTACATCTGCTTTCATCAGCGCCATCAGTTTGCTTACCGATCCAACCTTCTCCAGGTTCAAGATGGTGTCTTTCAGCTTCTTTTGTGCGCCCTGCGACAATACGCCTTCCGCCAGCGCGGCGAATTTTTCTTCGACCTCCTGATCGGTAAGCGGGTTGCGTGGATCGCCCTTGGGATAGTCGAGTTGCTTGCTGAACGTGCGTCCGTCCGTTGTTGTAATGTTCACGATCACCCGCTGCAGTGCTGGAAACACCTTCTCGATTTCTGGATCCGCGACCACTTCGACTTTCTGCAGTTGGGCACGAATCACCGGATCCATGATCTTTTCCATGGTGAACTGCACCGGGGTTACTTGCCGCTCCGCCAGGGCTGCTGCGATCACATAGGGCAGTGAATGATCGGCCGTCTCTTTGCTGCGGGGATCGTACTTGCTGGGATCGGACAGAATGTCTGCGGCGCGGGCGAGCGAACGAATCTGAATTTTGCTAACTTGATCCGGCTTCAAGTCATTCGACTTCACAATGTCGAGCACCGCAGAAATTGGAGTGTGCGTCAGCGCCTCGGTGGGAAAGGCTTTCATGCCGCACTGGGTGATGCGCCAGGAATCGCCGAGCCCGTCAGTCAGAATGTTCAGCTTCCACTCTGGCCCGAAAACGTGCGTCAATCCTTCTTTGCCGTCGATAACATGCTCGGGTCCGGTGTAACCTTTTTCTGCCATCAGCGCCGCCAGCATTCCGCTTTGGGTCGCCATCGGGTCGACTGTGTTCTTCATCATAGTGAGCTTGCCGGCGGTTACGGCGCCCAGCGTGGCATGGCGGCTGGCTGAAATGCCCACCGCGTGTTGAATCTGTTCCCACGGAAGATGAAGAGCGCGTCCCGCGACGAAGGGTGAGACAAAGGCGGTCAAGGTTGCGTGATGCCAGCCGCGCTCGCGGATGCCGGGGAATGCGGTTTCGCAGAAGCGCATTTCAAATTCATGCCCCAGCACGAGGCTGACGATCAATTCTTTTCCATTGCTTTTCGTGCGCTCGCACGCGGCGAACGCAGCCGGGAAAATGTCGGATGGATGCGAGGGATCCTGCTTCCAGTAAATGTCGTTGTAATCCATGCAGCGGATCATGAGGGCGTTGGCCAGCGAGGCCGAGACGGGATCGATGCGCTTGCCGGTGCCGATCACGGTGGCCGTGCCTTTGCCCGCGATCTCGTCGAGCACTTCGAGGGCGATCTTCACATCGTGTTGCTGGTAGCCGCCGAGGGCACAGCCGACGGAATCCAACAGGAAGCGCTTGGCTTGATAGACGGCATCCTGCGAGAGATGCTTGTAATCCAGGCTGGCGGCCCAGCGCGCCATCTTCGCGGTGATGGTTTCTTTAGTTGTTACAGCTTCTTTAGCGGCGGACAAGAATTCTCCTCCAGTAACGTTGCTCACTTGAACTTGTCATCCCTCTAAGCTTGTCACCCCGAGCGAAGGACCTGCATTCACGATGCGCAGGCTAAAACTGCAGATTCCTCACTTCGCTCGGAATGACAAAAGTAAGGAAATGCGAGTCACCACTCATTTCACTTTCACGTTCTTCGGATTCTTGAACGGCAAGAACGCCATGAAGTCGGCGTGATGCACGATGTAGGCTTCGGTCGTGCGTTTCACCAGATCACCCTCGGCGGCATGTGCCGCGATGATGTGGCAGACCTCGTCGGGCACACCGCATTCAAGCGCGAGCGCGACACCGGTAAACGGATGCCGCAAGGCTTCGCCGCGTTCGCTTTGCTTGCTCTTGCCGTCAGGTCTGAGTTCATACTCGAGCAACTTGCCCACGTCCGCGAGAATCGCCCCCGCAATTACTACGTCGATATTGATTGGCAACGCGCGGCCCATAAATTCTTGCATGGATTCGGCGCTCTGACGTGCAATGTGGACCACGCAGCGCTTGTGCTCCATGAACGTAATGGGGCAGTTGGGCACGAGCAGAGTGAACGGAATCCGATTCAGGTCATCGGGCTTCAGCGGGCTGCGTTCCAGCGCTTTGATCCAAGTCTGAGTAACTTGCT
Source organism: uncultured Acidobacteriota bacterium (assembly GCA_963762385.1). Classification (GTDB taxonomy): domain Bacteria; phylum Acidobacteriota; class Terriglobia; order Terriglobales; family Acidobacteriaceae; genus JABDBE01. Next base: position 257,336 of record CAVXKN010000007.1, read on the forward strand.
CGCGCAGCTTGGGTTTCTCAATCCACTGAATTTCCGGCCACAGCCGTGCGACCGCATCGCGCATGCGCTCAAATCCCCCCTTTCGGAAACTATCTAGCTTATCGTGAGGGCGGTGATGGCGTCGAGGGGCACGGAGCTATAATCGCCTCTGTGTCCTTCCAACTTGAGATGCCCGTTGAACACCGACATGTGATGCTTCTCACATTGTGTTGTCTTTGCGTCCTTGCCGGAGTTGCTAGCGCACAACAAGGCGCCGCGACCGGCGAACCGATTGTGATTCAAACCACGAGCTTGCCCAAGGCATATCTCAAGCAGCACTATGAAACTCATTTGGAATCGCACGGGGGAATCACACCATTGCGTTGGGAAGTCACGGAAGGAGCGCTGCCCGCGGGAATAGTGCTTGGGCACGACGGAATTCTGAGTGGCACTCCTACAGAAACCGGCGAGTTCAAGTTCACGGTGATGGTGACCGATAGCGGCAGACCCGCAGGGCAACGCAATCAGCAGCTTGTGCTGACTGTGGTGGCTCCGCTTCTGGCGCAGTGGGGGCGCTATCCTAAAGTGAAGGGCCGGCGCCTGGAGGGTTCAATCATCGTGTCCGACCAGACCGAGCAGGACTTTGACTTGACCGTAATTATGATGGCAGTGAATGAGACCGGGCGCGCGACCGCGATCGGCTACCAGCGTTTCCCTTTGAAAAAAGGCAACACAGGGCAAGAAATTCCTTTTGGAGAAAACTTGCCGCAGGGTTCGTATGAACTGAACGTGGACGTGGTCGCCGAAGTGGCTGCGACGAATTCGATTTATCGGGCGCGGCTGGTGCCGACGGAACGTTTCCAGATATTGCAGGGGCCCTGAAAATAGTGGACAGAGCTTAGCCTCGTTACTTAGCGCCCAATTTCCTTGGGGGGAGAGCTTGCAGCTCAGGCTGACCACTGTCCACTCTGCGGGCAAAATATAAGAGTCCCGAGGTGGTGTTGGAATGATTCGTCTCGGCCAGTAGCTCGCTTTAGACCCTCGCTGACCTGCATGAGTTACGGTCCTTGCGGATGGCAACTCGCGATCTTTGCTCGGGCTCCGGGCTTACCGCCAACCGGATAAACCAACCCAACGCCTCGGGACTCTATCCTGCCTTCGACAGATCTTCTTGTTCGCCTCGACCAGCACTTTGCTATAGACCCTTGCTAACCCTCCCTCAGTCATTTTGCAATGCAGAGGGTGACTTCGCTTGAGCCCCGGACGCCGCACCAACCGGGAAAACTTCAGAAGTTGTCAAAGAACGATTATGTTTTTACTCTTTTCATTCTTAGAGTCAACGAAAATTGTGGAAACGTATCTGCCGAATTTTCAATCGAGTGCAGCTGGTTCACAGGCCGGTGTAGCAGAGTTGGTGCAGTTCATTCGTCACAAGCGTTGGTGACGTGCGCCAATGCGCAATTTTTGTGGATATTTCTATCCAACACTGCCGAGCCTTATGCAAATACCTGGATTCAGCTTGTGCAAATCCCGGCAAAACCGCTCCGGAGTGGGCGTCTCCGGGTTTTTCCTCAGGGCGGACTCGGGGCCTTGGGCCGGGCTTTCGGCGCGCATGGCGAGAGTAGCAAGCTACGTCTCCACGGTTTGTTATTTCCTTGTTTTCTCCGCGTCAAGGTACAATGCCCGTCTCCGGTAACATTTCTGTGAAAAATGCCGTGACGCGAATAGCTCGGTCGCTGGTTCTCTCAATCATCGCCGGCTGCGCCGGTGCGGCATCGTGCAAGCGCCGGGAAAATTTCCGCTTCGTGCCGGAAGTTCTTGGACGCTAACGAGCGTGCGCAGACTCAATGGAAGCTGGAAGAGCAGTTGGCTGAATTCGAGAGGAAATTCTAGAAGCAGTTCTCAGTTCTTGCTTCTCAGTTCTCAGTAATCAAGGATCCGTTCCGATGGACGACTTCACTCGCGCTGAAGCTGCCGCACAGTTCCTGCTTTTGCAGGCCACACTTTGTCCCACCATCGGATTGGTTCTGGGCTCAGGTCTGGGCGGTTTTGCCGACGAACTCTCCGAAGCAACGCGGATTCCCTACGCAAATATTCCTTACTTCCCTCGCTCTACTGCGGTCGGCCATGCTGGGCAGATGGTGATTGGAAACGTGGGCGAGGTTTCGGTGGCGGCGATGCAGGGTCGCGTACACTTGTACGAAGGATATTCTCCGAACGAGGTCGCGTTTCCCATCCGCGTGTTTGGCAGACTGGGCATTCGCGCGGTCATTCTGACCAACGCTGCCGGCGGCATCAATCTCGAATACAAACAGGGCGCGCTGGTCATGATTACGGACCACATCAATCTGCAGGGGAACAATCCCCTGGTTGGGCCGAACGACGAACGCTTTGGGTCGCGATTCCCCGACATGACTCAGGCGTACTGCAAGCCCTATCGCGAGATCACGCTCCAGGCTGCGCGCCGTCTTGGCAAGACGGTGCATCAAGGCGTTTATGCGGGACTCTTGGGTCCCAGTTACGAAACTCCAGCGGAGATTCGCTATTTGCGCACGATTGGCGCGGATCTAGTGGGCATGTCCACCATTCCGGAGGTGATCGCTGCACGCCACATGGGATTGAAGGTGCTTGCCATATCCTGCGTGACCAACATGGCCGCAGGAATTTCCGACGAGGTCCTCAAGCACGAAGACGTGCTCGCAACCGGTGAGCGGGTTAAGGGAGACTTTGTGGCGCTGCTGCGTGCGGTGCTGCCGGAGATCGCAAAGGATGTACAGGAATAATTGGCGATACGAAAGCAGGGCGAGGGCGCCCGCCCCACACGAATAGATCTAGAACGTGAACTTGGCTGCCAACTGGATTACACGTGGACCACCCCCGCCCAGGCCGGGATTGGTTTGGGCTACATCGGGGGTTTGCGTAATGAGTCCCATGGGCAGCAGCGGTTGCGTGATGTCGCCATTCACATGAGCGGCGGGGTTCGGCACAACTTGCGGATTTCCCGGAGTCCCATTGTCGATGTATCCCGGGATGATTGTGTGGGCGGGCAGGGCAAAATTCGGGTGGTTGAAAATATTGAAGAATTCCGCTCGCAGTTGCAAGTTGAGTCGTTCCGTCAGCCGGGTATTCTTGGTGATGGAGAAGTCCACATTGCTAAGTCCGGGGCCAAAGATGGAGTCGCGCCCCAGGTCTCCGAAGGTTCCGTAAGCTGGTTGCACGAAGGCCAGCGGGTTGAGATATCCGGTGCTCGGTGTCCAATGGGGCAGGATGGGATTTACTCCAGGCACGACGTTCGGCCGTTGATTGAAATAAAAACGGCCGCTGGTATCGGTCGAATTGGCGATTGGGATTGGACGGCCGCTCTGAATCGAAATGATTGAGTTCAGTTCCCAGCCCGAGCCCAATCTACCTCCTGATCCCCACGCGGGAAGTTGGTAGTTGATCGCCGCCGTGAAGCGATTCCGTGTGTCGAAAAGCGATGGCCCGCGCTCGGCAGGGAGATTGCCCGGGTCCTGCGGAAAAGCCGCGCCGGGAACGAAATCAATTCCATCCGAAGCATCGTCGATCGACTTCGACCACACGTAAGCGGCAAAGCCCGAAATGCCATGAACGTTTTGGACGCGTCCGATCGCCTGCAGCGCGTTGTAGCTGGAAGAACTCGACGGCGTAAGCTCGTCCATCGCGCTGTAGTTGGGATTAGGGCGATTGCCATTGGCGTCCGGCTCATTCAAATCGGTCAGACGCACCAGGTGCGTGCCCTTGCTGCCCACATAACGGGCTTCAAACGAGGCATTCTCCACCAGTTTCTGCTGGACATTGACATTCCAGTTCTGCGTGTACGGAGAATGGAAATTTTGCGGTGTAACGAAAATGGAATACGGCGGCGATGCGATGCCGTTCATGATGGGCGCATTCGGGGTTGGGTTGGTGCCGTTAAACGCAGTTGGATCAAAGTTCAAAGGCAAAATCGGTTTGGGTCCGATCGGGTTGGTCACGACTCCAGCCGAGGTGGTGAAATTCGCAATCAGAATGTCCTGAGGAACGTAGTCATAATAGATTCCGTAACCAGCACGGACGACGGTGTTCTTCGCCGTTTCCCAGGCGAATCCCAGGCGCGGACCGAAGTCGTGCAGATCGCGGTTGTACAAACCGTTGAGGCCGTCGGTGCCCACCATGGCCAAGTTGCCATCGCGACCGAGGTTTGAGAGTAAGTTGTTCTGCTCGCTCAGCGGTCCGAAATACTCCCAGCGCAGACCGAAGTTCAGAGTGAAGTTAGACCTCAGCCGGTAATCATCCTGCGCGAAAAAACTGAGCCCGCTGTTGTAGGTGGTACGTTGCGTATTGCCGGTGTCGACCGAGACCGATGTGCAGCAAAAATTCGCGTCCTGCGTGCCGCCGGTGTAGAAGTCCGCCAATGCGTCGACCACCGGGTCGGCGCTCAGGCCGACTCCGGCGGTGAACTGGAAGATGCCGCGTTCCAGGTTGTCGTTGAAATTGCTGATGGCAGCGCGGCGAAACTCACCTCCGAATTTGAAGGTGTGGCGGCCTTTGAGCCAGGTGAAGTTGTCGAGAATCTGAAAGGTCTCGCTGGTGCGCCCGCGCGGAACGCTGAAGCCGGTAGCGCCGAGGTTCTCAATGTTGGTGAAGTCAAACTCAGGCAATCCCAGCTTACCGGTACCGAAGTTCAGGCCGATGCTGCTGGGATCGAAGTTGGCGTCAAGCGAGCTGAACGAAGTCCGGTAACGGCTGTATCCAAAGCGCACTTCGTTGATCTTCGACGGGCTCAAACTGGAAAGCAGACTTGCCGAAACCACTTGCACGCGCGTAGGCGAGGTTTGCGCGAACTGCGGCAGCCGCGATCCGGCGCCGTATCCGCCCGGTGAGCCGAAAGGAAAAATCTGACTGCTCTGGCTGAAGGCGTAGCGGCCGGTAAGTAATTCCGTGTTCGTGAGGTTCTCGTCAATCTTTGCGATGAAGTTGTCGCCGTCGTTTTTGTCGCGCACTACGCCGGGAATCTCACTGGTGTTGCTTTTCGGATAAAACGCGAGAATAGCATCCAGGCCGGGGTTGATTATGGGATTGTTCGGAGTTCCATTGATAGCTCCTGCGATGGTACGGGCTTGCTGGATCTGGGCCTGAGTAGGAACCAGAAGCAAGAAGTCGGAACCCACCTGTTCGCGCTGACCTTCGTAGGCTCCGAAGAAAAAGGTTTTATCTTTCACGATCGGACCGCCCAACGAAACTCCGAAGTTGCTGTTCTGAAAAACTGACTTGTGCGGATCGCTGTTGAAATAATTGCGCGCGTCAAACGCGCTGTTGCGGAGAAATTCAAAAGCCGAACCGTGGAGCTTGTTGGTTCCGGACCGGGTTACGATATTCACCACGGAACCGCTGTTGCGGCCGTATTCCGCGCCAAACTGCGACTGCAAATTGAACTCCTGAATGGCATCAATCGGCAGCAACGACGCGGGCGCGCCCCCGATACCGGTTTGGTTCAGAGCCGAATTGTTGAAGAAAGGATCGTTGTTGTCGGTGCCGTCGAGCAGGTAATTGTTCGAGCGGTCACGATTGCCATTGATGTTGAACTGTCCGAAACCACCTTGCGTACCAGCGACGCCGGAAGGATCAACCGTGGCTCCCGGCGAGAGTGCGACCAATTTGCCGAAATCCCGTCCGTTGAGAGGAAGTTCCGCAACCAGTTTCTGGTCCACGATTTCGTTCAGTACATCGCGCGTGGTGTCGATGACCGGCGCTTCTTCCGTCACCGTTAACTGCTCCAGGTGTTTTTCCACTCGGGTTAGATCGAAATTCGCGGATGTATCCGAGCCAACGTTGACGATTACGTTCTGACCCACCGGGGATAATCCCGAATATTCTGCCACCACAACATACTCCCCAGCGGGCAACTCGGCCAGCACATAGGAGCCGTCTCCGGCGGTGATGGCTTCACGCAGCAGACCGGTCGCGCCATTCCTGGCGCTGACCTTTGCGCCGACGATGACATTGCCGTTCGGATCCACGACCTGTCCACGAATCGAGCCGCGAAAGCTTTGGGCAAAAAGAAGGCAGGGCAGCAACAGCGCTACGATGAGAACAATCAGGTGTTGAAGTCTGAATCCGCCAGCACCCCGGATCGTTTGTCGGCTGCTCATAATGCGTCCCCCTCGAAACTTCGCGTGGTTCGTACTACTTGTCCGCACGCGGAACGAAGATTGCGACCGGCGGCTTCACTCGGTAAGTGGCAGCGAAGCTGTCCTGATTTACGGCCACGCCAAGACGCCCGCGCGAGTCGATGTATAACAATGGCTTCTCCAACGGCACATCGCTGAAGGTCCGCACAAACGGAATATCCATCTCATTCTTCCCGATGGTGACATGCACGGTCCGGCCACCCGCATAGCCGAGTTTGAGAAAATCGTCGCCACTGATATTGGTGACAAGATTGCCAAACGGCCCGTCGGTCGCGATCACTTCTCCGCTCAAGCCGCGTTGGTCAAGCTTTGACGGCGCAATGTCCAAACGGACGAGCTTGCTTGCATCGAGCTCAGGTCCCACGTTCGCCCAATCGTCGCCTCGCGCCAAGTGCGCACCCGCTGGCGAAAATATATCGCGTCCATGAAAAGTGGACGACAGTGCCGCTCCGATCATCCAGTCGCGATTGGTGATCTCGCGCGCGCTCTCGATTCCGTCGCGATCCTGCACCAGCGTCATCAATCCATTGTCAGGCAGCACAAAATACTGCCCGCGCTTCGACCTCACGACTATCGCTTTGCGAGTGCTGCCCACGGTCGGGTCTATCACCACCACGAATACTGTGCCCGCCGGATAGTACGCGGTCGCACCGTACAGAAAGCGCGCCCCGTCGAGAATCGAGAAGGGCGTAACTTCATGCGTGAGGTCCACAATGCGCACCTCCGGGGCTGTCGAATACATTACGCCTTTGCAGATCGCAACCGAATCGTCGACGGTGCCGAAGTCGGTCATGAAGACAATGGTCGGAACTGGCTTGGCCGATGTGTCTGCTGCCGCAGCACGGCTCACTACACAAACAAGGAGCAAGAACAAAATGATGAGGTTACGCGATGGCATGTTCCTGCAGAAGTTTTCTTTTAGCATGGTTCGCCCTCGATAAAGCCTACCAGTGTACTCGCGTTGGGAGATTCGGGCACGCCATCCTGGCATTGCGCAGTCGCTCAGTTCGAAAAGCTGTGCCATTATGGGCGTTGATGACCCTTTGAATCAGGATCAAGTCGCTAACTTTAAATTCTGCTCAGTGCAACTAGACGCTGACATCACAACACGAAATTCACCATGCCGTCTATAATTCTCTCGACCTGGCTTGGTAATACTGACGCAAGGAGGAAGTGATGCCTGAAGCTATTCCGGAGAAATATCGCGATCTGTTCAGCAAACGCGCCTTTGCGAGTTTGGCAACGTTGATGCCCGATGGCCGTCCACAGGTAACCCCGGTCTGGTGTGATTTGGAAGGGGATTATGTGCTTTTCAATTCAGCTAAGGGCCGCCAGAAAGACCGCAACGTCCGTCGCGATCCGCGCGTAGCCATGGTGATCATTGATCCTGACAATCCTTATCGTTATCTCGAGATTCGCGGCCGCGTGGTCGAGATCACCGAGCAAGGAGCTGACGCGCACATCGACAAGATGGCCAAGAAATATTTGGGCGTCGATAAATATCCCTACCGGCAGCCGTCCGAGACTCGCGTGATCTACAAGATTCAGCCCGAGCACACGACGACCATGGGCTGAGAACGCAGAGCCGGCGTCCCGCCGCTGAATGCTGTTCAGGAGATCGATCATTCGTACGTACAATCTCTGCCTGCTCGGTTTCGGCAACGTGAATCGTGCGCTGCTTCGCCTGCTCCAGAAAAAGGATCGCGAACTGCGCGAGCGAGGGATCGCCTGGCGGATCACTGGCGTGGCGACGCGGCGAATGGACTGGATCGCGGATTCCAATGGGCTGGATGTGCAGGTTCTCCTCAGTGACCAACTTGCGGCTACGCAGTCGGGGGCGAGGGCGCCCGCGCCACGCGATGTTCGAGATTGGTTGCGTCAAGCGAAGGCTGACGTTCTCTTCGAAGCCACGTCGCTCAGCCCGCGCGATGGCAAACCTGCAATTGATCATATTCGCGCCGCGTTGGAAGTTGGCGCGCACGCCATCACCGCCAACAAAGGCCCCGTCGTGCACGCGTACGAGGAACTGAATTCTCTCGCCATGGCAAACGGACGAAGATTTTTATTTGAGTCGACCGTGATGGATGGTGTTCCCATTTTCTCTTTGTTTCGCGAGAATTTGCCGGCCGTTCATCTGCATGGATTTCGTGGCATCCTGAATTCCACCACCAATGTCATTCTCAGCGGGATGGAAGACGGCTTCAGTTTTGATGAGTCGCTCGCGAAGGCACAGCAGATTGGAATTGCCGAAGCCGACCCCAGCAACGACATTGAGGGTTGGGATGCAGCGGTCAAAGTCGCAGCTCTGATTCGGGTGCTGATGGGCGCACCGATACGGCTGGAAGAAATTCATCGTGAAGGCATTAGCAACCTGAGCGGTGAAACCGTACGTGCTGCGCGGGCTGACGGCAAGCCGTACAAGCTGGTGTGCCGTGCCCAGCGCACTGATGATGGCGTGACAGCCAGTGTCCGGCCGGAGCGGGTGCCGTTGAGCGATCCGCTAGCCTGGGTCGCCGGAACATCGTCCATCGTGTATTTTGAGACAGACATCTTTCCGGGACTGGCCATTACCGAAATCAATCCTGGATTGGAAGCGACCGCTTACGGAATGCTGGCCGATTTCGTCCGCGCGGCGAAGGCGACCTAGCAAGCTACGTCTCTACAGATGAATCTTATGTTGAGCACTCAAAACGAAGCTGTAAATGCGCTTGATCTTGGTTGGGTGCGCTCCCAGTTCCCGTCGCTTGCGCAAACCGTTAACGGCCATCCTGCGACTTTTCTCGATGGCCCTGGCGGAACTCAGGTTCCGCAGCGTGTCATCGACGCGATCTCTGATTATCTGAAGTGTGACAACGCCAACACCAGCGGTGCGTACGCGACCAGTCGCCATACCGACGCGATGATTGCGGGCTCGCGTTCGGCGATGGCCGATCTGCTTGGTTGCGATTCGGATGAGATCGTTTTCGGACCCAACATGACTTCGCTGACCTTCGCCATCAGTCGTTCGATCGGGCGCGAACTTGGTCCGGGAGATGAAATCGTGCTCACGCATCTCGATCACGATGCCAACGTTTCTCCTTGGCGCGCGCTCGAAGAGCGTGGCGTGACCATCCGCATGGCCGAGATTCATGAAGATGACTGCACTCTCGACATGGACGATCTGGTGCGCAAGATCACTGATCGCACCAAGCTGGTTGCAGTCGGATACGCTTCGAATGCGGTGGGCACGATCAACGACGTGGCGAAGATCATTCGCCTCGCTCACCAACACGGTGCGATGACGTACATCGACGCGGTTCATTACGCGCCGCATGGTCCGATTGATGTCCGCGCGCTCGATTGCGATTTCCTTGTGTGCTCGACGTACAAGTTCTTTGGGCCGCACATGGGCGTGCTGTACGGCAAGCGTGAACAGTTGAAGCGGCTCGAGCCTTACAAAGTTCGAGCCAACACGAACGCGATTCCCAACCGTTGGGAGTGGGGCACGCTTAATCATGAATGCATCGCAGGGATCGCGGCATGCGTAGACTATTTAGCCGATCTTGGACGGCACGTGAACCCGTCTGCGTCCACGCGTCGCGCGGCTCTGCTCGCTGCGTATGACGCTATTCAGAAGCATGAACGCGGACTAATGGAAGCTCTGATCCGCGGATTGCTCGCCATTCCGGGATTGAAGCTCTACGGTATCAGCGATCCGAAGCGGTTTGATCATCGCTGCCCGACTGCCGCGGTGCGCATCGAAGGCCACACGCCGCTAGAGCTCGCTACTCAGCTGGGCGAGCGTGGCTTCTTCACCTGGGACGGAAATTATTATGCGCTGAACCTCACCGAGCGTCTCGATGTCGAAAAAGATGGCGGGTTTTTGCGCATCGGCCTGGCGCACTACAACACAGGTGAAGAAGTGGAGCGGTTGCTGGCGGCGCTGCGAGAAATAGTCGGCTAACCAGTTCTCACTTGCGGCGGAGTTCTGTGACCTTCTCGCCTTCCGCACACAGCACCACCGTGGCCAAATTAATGAACAAACCATGCTCGACCACCCCCGGCATATCGCTTAACGTGCGCGCCAGAGCGGGCGGGTCGGGGATTTGGCCAAAACTGCAATCCAGGATGTGGTGACCTTCGTCAGTTACAAACGGATCTCCCTTGGCGTCCCGGCGAAGTTTCACAGTGGCGCCCAAGGCTGTAATTCTTTTTGCCAACAACGGCTGGGCGAAGGGAATCACTTCGACCGGCAACGGAAATTTTCCCAGCACCGCGACTTGTTTGCTCGAGTCGGCGATGATTACAACTTGCCGCGACGCCGACGCGATTATTTTTTCGCGGAGGAGCGCGCCGCCTCCGCCCTTGATCAGGTGCAGTTGCGGATCGAATTCATCGGCTCCATCGATATCGACGTCGATCTGTTGATATTCATCGAGCGTGGTCAACGGAATTCCCAAGCCCGCAGCTAGTTCTTTGGTGTGCACCGAAGTCGGGATGCCACGGATTTTCAATCCCGCCCGGACTTGTTCTGCCAAAAATCGCACGGCATAGGCTGCGGTCGAGCCAGTCCCCAAGCCAACGATGTTGCCGTCACGGACGAAGCGTAAGCTGGCGCGGGCAGCCGCTTCTTTTTCCTGATCACTTTGCTTCAGTTGGTTCGCCATGTCGATTCGCCAATACCGCGACCGATTACTGTAACGCTTTCTCGACCAGCGCACCAACTGGCAGGAATCGCGCAGCGATTGGTCGCTTCTTTCTGATAATCTGCGCGGACGTGCGTGCTGCTGCCATCTTCGGGCCGGGATCTTCCACCAAAGACCTGAAGCCGTTCCAGAAGAACTCAGAAGCGAACTGGCTCATCGGTCTGCCGGCTACGTCGAGCGAGGCCGATGCGATTGTCATCTTGGGCGGAGACGGCACCGTGTACCGTCATCTGGCGGAACTGGTCACACTGCAGCTTCCTGTCCTGGTCGTGCCCTGTGGCAGTGGAAACGATTTTGCGAACGCACTCAACCTGCGCGGCTTTCAGATCGCGTTGGCGGCGTGGCACAACTTTTGCTCTGGCGCCGACAATGTGCGGACAATCGATCTTGGGGTAATCACGCCCTTGATCACGGATCTGCAAGTCGTGGTCGAGCCGCCCGCATCCCACTATTTTTGCTGTGTGGGCGGCGTCGGTCTGGACGCAGAGACTTCCCGGCGCGCCAACCGGCTTCCACGCTGGCTTCGCGCACGTGGTGGTTATGCTCTCAGCCTCCTGCCCGCGCTTTGGAGATTTGCTCCCGTTGCAATGACGATTTCACTACCTTGTGTCGGGGATCCTAGTGCACTCGTCAGTCGCAACACAAAATCGATGATGGTAACGGCGTTCGCCAATGCTCCGTCTTACGGCGGTGGGATGAAGATCGCACCCCGGGCCCAGCTCGATGACGGGCGGCTCGATGTTTGCGTTATCGGCCACATGGACAAAATGAAACTGTTTTGTCTTTTCCCCACCGTCTATTTCGGAGGCCACTTGAGCGTCCCGCAGGTGGAATATTTCCAGGCCGAGCGCCTCAGGCTCGAAACGGAAGCACCGCAGGACGTCTACGCGGATGGCGAGTACGTGTGCCGCACGCCCATCGAAGTGAGCGTCGCCCGGAAGGCGCTGCGAGTGATTGTCCCCTAGATAGTTGCGGAAAAAGTCATCGAGGACGAGAGAAGCTCACCTCAAGGCGCTAAAGCGCGGACGCATTTTCAGACTTAGCGGCCCGACTGAAGTCGGGCCCTTCCCAAAAGCAGCGCGAATCATCCTTTTCCGCAACCTACTAGGCTACCCTCCAGTGCTAAACTACCTTTACTGTTATGGCTGAGAATGGTCGTTCCCGCACTCTGCTCTGGATTGTGATCGGTGGAGGAGTTTTCTTCCTCTTCGTGCTGGCCGTGTTTACGCTGGTGTATCTGACCCTGCGCGCGAGTGGCGAGCACGCCTCGCTCGACGGCTTTGGCGACAAAATTGGCGTGATCGACCTGGAGGGCGTGATTCTCGATTCCAGCGTAATCGTGCCGCAGCTTAAGAAATTCGGCGACGACGATTCCATCAAGGCCATCATTCTGCGGGTGAATTCTCCCGGCGGAGGCGTGGCCGCGTCCGAGGAAATATATCGCGCGGTCAAGCGGGTGCGCGACGAAAAGAAAAAGCGCATCGTGGCCTCGATCAGCACCGTGGGCGCGAGCGGCGCGTACTACGTCTCTTCCGCGACCAACAAGATCTTTGCCGACAATGGCAGCGTGGTTGGGTCGATCGGCGTGATTGCCGAGTGGGTAAATTACGGTGACCTCATGAAGTGGGCCAAGCTCAAGCCGGAAGTGTTGAAGGTGGGCGCGCTCAAGGACACGGGCGATCCCAGCCGTGAAATGACTCCCGAAGAGCGGGCCTACATGCAATCGCTGATCGACAACATGTACGGCCAGTTCGTGCAGGCGGTCGCCGAGGGACGCCACACGAAAGCTGCCGATATTAAGGCAATTGCCGACGGCAGGGTGTGGACCGGGCAGGAGGCGCTCCCCATGCACCTGATCGATCAAATCGGCGACTTCCAGAATGCGGTGGACGATACCGCTAAGTCCGTCGGAATCAGGGGTGAACCTACGCTGGTGCGTCCGGACAAAGATCGCAAGACATTGGCTGATCTGTTATTTGGCGACATTTCGCAGTGGCTGCCGACGCGCGAGAAGCTGATGGACCAGCAGGTAGGATTTTATTATCTGTGGAAGTGAGAAGGGCAGGCTTCAGGCTTTCGGCTTCGGGGGCGAATCCTTGTCAATCGTTCGACTAACTGTTCAAATGGTAAGAAAATCCACGGTATATCTGTGCACCCTATGTGCAATTCTTGTTACGGTCGGTGCTTTTTGTTTTTGCCAAGCGGCCGGTGCCAGGGGTCAGACCGCAAAGCCGCCATTCTCGCTTACGCTCGTTGCGGAGAATGCCACCCTCAAAACTGGATCGCCGGTGATGGTAAAAGTCACGATGAAAAATGAATCCGGGCATAACATTTCGGTATATACAGAGGGCACGTCTGATCAGGGCGGGTTCGTGTATAACGCGGACGTTTGGGACGAAAAGGGATCGACCGCGCCGGAGACGAAGTTTGGTCGCAGCATACAAGGACATGACACGCCGGAGGACCTTCGACGTGAACCCTACGTTATAGTGAGGAGTGGAGGCGAAGGCAGTTTAGCGCCAGGCCAAACGCAAAGTGACCAGGTAAACCTCAATAAACTTTACGATTTGAGCCGACCCGGCAAATACACAATTCGATTGCGACGCTTTGACTCGGAGAGCAATAGCTTCGTCCTGTCAAACAAGGTCCAGGTGAGCGTGATTCCTTAAAGGACATTCGCTGGACTTCGGCTTGCACAAAGGGGACCGACATCATTCGCTTCGAAGCCTGAAGCCCGACTTAAAAATGCCACTTGCGCACAACCCCTGAAATTTGAGAAGGTTATGCAGGCCCCTGATGTGGCTCGGGAGCCCCGGACCCAGGCACAAGCCACTTTCATTACGGCACCGACGGAGCGAAAAGGCGTATGACCAAGGCTGACCTGATCGATGAAGTGTCGCAGTTGGCGGAGTTAACCCGCAAGGACAGTGAAGTGATCGTCGAAACCATTTTCGACAGCATCGTGCGCTCGCTCCGGGTGGGCGACAAGATCGAGATTCGCGGCTTTGGCAGCTTCCGCACGAGGCAGCGCAAGCCGCGCGTGGGCCGCAATCCCAAGACGGGCGATCGCGTGGAAGTTCCCGCCAAGAAGATTCCGTTCTTCAAGCCAAGCAAGGAATTGAAGGACTTGGTGAATACGGGAGCGGGCGAGGCGGCGTCGGTGCCTCCGGCAGCGCCCGCGTCTCCGGCGCATTAATGGTGCTCGCTCCGCTCGCTGCCCGGACGAGGCGTCGGGGCCTACGTGATTTCTAATAAGTCTGCTGCAACGCGAATGTGCTCCTCTGTGATTAAATCAGATTCATGTTTGCCCGCAAGATTCGCGTGGAGTACGAGCAGAGTGGCCGACGTCTTCCCTGCCCGCTGAAGTGGCTGGACAGCTTCTCCATGCGGAACTTCACCAACGCGAGCGTCTTTGACAATACCCTGCCTCTGTCCGACGGCCTGATGGAAATCGGCACCCATGTTCCGCTGACTGAATTGAAAGCCGCAATGGAAGACTGGTTCCGTCGGAAAAGCTATATCGCGAAGGATGGGTTGTTGGTGTTGACTGAGACCCCAAAGGCTTGAACCACAAAGGATCACAAAGACAACTAGCTTCCAAATCCTGCTCTCCGCTTTCCCTTGTGCACCTTTGTGTCCTTTGTGGTTAAAGCTTTTTCTACTCCGCCAGAAAGTTCGCTGGACCTCGGCCGTTCCGATTCAGGACTGACCGTCATTCCAAGCAACTAATAATTCGCAAAACGCTCTGGTTTGGCGCCTCCAGTGCACAGGAAAAAGTGCAAACGGCTAGGCGGCAACGCCTGAGAAGAACGGAAGGTGCAATCCAAAGACGCAACTTTGCCAACCATTTTTTACCAAACGGTTACAACTCAAGTGGAGTTTGTCCGGCGATTTAGACATCTCAAGATGTGTAGGCGTTGGTATGGACCATGAAGTCATAGAATTAGTGAATGTCCTCGGCCGGCGCCGAAAAAACCGATGGTACGGACCTGGACTGTCGGTAAGCCTCATCCGGCTCGAAGCGGGCGCGGAGCCGCGGAAGCACCTGCTGAACTGGGACAGGCTCCTGGGGTTAGCTACGGTGGTGGTGGTGGTCGCGCTGGGCTGGACCGCAGTCGGATTCGCCGTCTCGCACTGGTTGCGATAGCCACTCCATCCGGAATCGCCATTCCACCGCCAACCTGCAGCCTGGAATATAATGTCGAGCACGGATGGCGCTTACGTCTGGCTCGAAAATCGGACCGTATGAAATCCAATCATCGCTAGGCGCGGGCGGGATGGGAGAAGTGTATCGCGCTCGCGATACACGGCTCGGACGCGAGGTCGCGCTCAAAATTCTGCCTGAATCCTTCGCGCGCGATGCCGACCGGCTGCGGCGTTTCGAGCAGGAGGCGCGCGCCGTCGCCGCTCTGAATCATCCCAACATCCTCGCCATTCACGATATTGGCGAGCATGATGGCACGCCATTCATCGTCTCCGAGCTTTTAGAAGGCACCAGCCTGCGCACGGAGCTTGAGTCCGGCCCGCTTCCGCCACGGAGAGCTGCGGAATACGCAATGCAGATTGCACAGGGGTTGGCGGCGGCCCACAACAAGAACATCATCCATCGCGATTTGAAGCCAGAGAACATCTTTGTCACCAAAGAAGGCCGGGTAAAGATTCTCGATTTCGGCCTGGCCAAGGTTGCGCCCAGTGCCGGTGGCTCCGACTCCGCAGGGTTGACGCTGACCAGTTCGCCGACGGAAGCCGGCGTGGTGATGGGAACTGCGGGTTATATGGCGCCGGAGCAGGTGCGCGGTTCCGCGGTCGACTCTCGCGCTGACATTTTTGCGTTTGGCGCGGTTCTGTACGAAATGCTGTCTGGGCGACGTGCATTCCGTCGCGATACTGCGGCGGAAACCATGACCGCGATCCTGAAAGAAGATCCGCCGGAGATCAGCGAGATGGCGCATCCGGTTCCGCCAGGATTGGAACGGATTGTGCGCCGCTGCCTGGAGAAGCAGCCGGAGCAGCGCTTCCAATCTGCGAAAGACTTGGCTTTTGCTCTCGAGGCTCTGAGTGGAACCAGTTCAAGGACAGCTCCGGAAGCTGCCATCAAAGGTCGAACCGGAACGTCCCGCTGGGTCGTGGTGGCCGTTGTGGCTGCGCTTTGCCTCGTATTGGGCGCCGCAATCGCGTGGTATTTGAGACCTGGCGCCGCTCCGCCGCCGTCGTTTGCACGAGTCTCGTTCCACCGAGGCGAGGTGCTACGGTCCCGATTCGCGCCCGACGGGAAGACAGTGTTTTACAGCGCGAAGCTCAACGGCGGCGGGCCCGACACTTATGTGATCCGGGAAGACTATCCGGAATCGGTTTCAGCGGGATTACACGGTGCGTTGCTGCTGGCCATTTCGCGGCAGGGACAGATGGCCGTCCTGGTTCACTCGCAATACTTTGCTCACTATCAATGGGCGGGAACGCTGGCTACTTCTCCCATGGGCGGCAGCGCGCCACGCGAACTGCTCGAACATGTTTTCGATGCGGATTGGTCGCCGGACGGGAATGACCTTGCCGTCATTGACGTCGTCGACAACAAGTGGCGACTGGAATATCCCGTCGGAAAAGTGCTGCTCGCAGGGGAGAATTGGATCAGCGACGCCAGAGTTTCTCCTGATGGAAAACAGGTTGCGCTGTTCCGGCATCCGCCGAACATTGACGATCGGGGCGAAGTCGTGGTGGTTGACCGCGCCGGACGCTTACGCTCTCTATCGACTGGATGGGAATCTTTAGAGGGCTTGGCGTGGGCGCCTTCGGGAAAAGAAATCTGGTTCTCCGCCGCGGAATCAGGCGAGCAGTATTGCATTCACGCCGTCGGCCTATCGGGCAAGGCGCGCACCGTTTATTGCGGAACGGCCCCAACCCGCATTCACGACATTTCGTCATCGGGCCGCGTCCTGCTTTCCACAGAAGAGCATCGGACAACTATGACCCTGATAGAGCACGGTTCAACCGAAGAACGCGATCTCAGCTGGCTGGATAACACGTATGGCCCGCGATTGTCTCACGACGGAAGCACAGTTTTGTTCAGCGATCTATCGGAGCAAGCGGGCAATGACTACGCTGTCTATGTACGCAAGAGCGATGGTTCTCCGGCAGTGCGTATCGGGCAGGGCGGTTTCGGTACGGACCTCAGTCCTGACGGAAAATGGGCGCTGATAATGCTTTCAGGCGATCCGGCACAGCGTGTCCGGATCGTACCGGTCGGGCCGGGAGAGGGGCGTGTGTTTCACTGGGACGGAATCGATCCGATATGGGCGTATTGGTTTCCGGACGGGCAGCACATCCTCCTGGGCGCCAGACAGTCTGGACAAGCCGCTGGTTTGTATGTAACTGATGTGAACGGGTCGACTCCAAAGCTAGTGTCCCCTGATGGATTCGTGGAGCCGGGCGTCGCTCCCGACGGTCACTCGCTCCTGATTCTTCGCAAGGCCGCCTGGGTGATTGTCTCCATACCGGACGGTAGCACCAAACCATCTGCCGGTCTGCAAACTGGAGACCAGCCGATCGCGTGGGCATCGGACTCGGACCACGTATTCGTGCAAGTCAACGGCGCGACCGGCTTCAGCATTTATAAGATTGATTTGGTCTCGGGAGGGCGCGAATTGTGGCAGACTGTTACGCCGAAAGACCAAGTTGGCCTGAGGCTCACTTCCAGTCCAAGCGCGATTACACCCGATGGCCGCTGGCTAGCCTTTACCTTCGGCACCCAACTCGGACAGCTCTACCTCAGCGACAGCCTGAAATAGCCACTGGAGAGCGTTTCGCCGGCTTCGCTTGGGCCGCTTCTATTTATCGTAGTGCAGCAGGGAGAATACGTCGTATTCCGCCAGCTTGTTGCGACCTTTCAGAAAGTCGAGTTCTACCACGAATCCCAAGCCCTCAACCTTCGCGCCCAACGACACAGCAAGTTTGGTCGTGGCTTCAGCAGTGCCGCCGGTAGCCAACAGGTCGTCCACGATGATTATGCGCTCGCCTTTCCGGATGGCGTCTTGGTGAATCTCGAGCGTGTTTGTGCCGTATTCCAGAGCGTAATCGTATTTGGTGGTGGCAGCGGGAAGTTTGCCCGGCTTGCGCACGGGAACGAATCCGGCATTCAGCCGGTAAGCCAACGCCGGGGCGAAGATGAATCCGCGGGCTTCCATGCCCAACACCAAGTCGATTTTCTTGTCGATGTAATGCTCGGCGAGGGCGTCGATCAGAGTCGCGAGTCCGGTTTTGTCTTTCAGCAGGGTCGTAATGTCGTAAAAGAGAATCCCTTTCTTGGGAAAATCAGGGACTTCGCGAATAAGTTTCTTCAATGGCTCACAGTTCACGCTTGCTTTACTGGGCGCAACCTTACTTTGCATTTACCAGGCTCCTTCGATGCGAAAGCTTGTCAGGCCAGAAACCGGCTTGCCTTCCGACTCTTCGACATCATCCACGCGCGCAGCCCGCGGACCTTCCCGAAGACGCGAGCGCAATCCGGCCAATTGATCGCGCGTGCCCATGGCTAAGACTTCTACGCTGCTGTCGGCATTATTGCGCACCCATCCGGCGATGCCGAGAATGTGCGCCTCCCGTTCCACAAACCAGCGAAAACCAACGCCCTGGACGCGACCGCGAACCAGAAAGCGACGGGTCAGAATAGCTTTTTCTGTCGTGGCCATATCTGCACCGAGAATTGTCATCCTGAGCCTGGTAGCTGCTTCGCAAAGCGAACCACATCCTCAAGCGATACTTAACGACTGTCTTTACGCCCGCGATAAATAGACGCCCTCGGCTGTGTCCACGCGAATCTTCTCACCCTCGTTGATGAAGGGCGGCACCTGCACCACGAGTCCAGTCTCCGTCTTCGCAGCCTTGGTCACGCTTGAAGCGGTCGCGCTCTTGAGTCCGGGCTCAGTTTCGACCACGGTGAGTTCGACCGTCTGCGGCAGTTCAATCCCCACGGCTTTACCGTCGAAGAACTCGACTTTAATCTGCAAATTCGGAATCAGATAGTCCACCGCATCGCCGAGAATATCGCGCGTCAAATGAGTCTGCTCGAAGTTGGTAGTGTCCATGAAGTAGTAGCTGTCGCCGTCGGCGTACAGGAACTCCATCTCCTGCTCATCCACGTTGATCTTTTCAATGGGATCGGGCGAGCGAAAGCGATGCTCGAACATGGCGCCGGTACGCAGATTGCGCAGTTTCGCCTGAATGAAGGCGCGCAAATTGCCGGGCGTGCGATGCTCCACGCTAAAAACCGAGTGCAGATCGTTATTGTGTTTAATGATCATGCCGGGACGTAGCTGGGTTGCTGGAATCGACATTACCGAATGAATCTCCTTTAAGTGCGGGTTGCCAGCGAGCGCGGGTCGTCCACATGTTCCGCCAGACACGAGGCTCAAAGTGCTTATTTTACAGGACTTGATGCAAGATGGGAAATCGCCGCAGATTAAAACTTACGAATTCGCCGCGCTCCTCGCCGTAGGCAGCTAGAATGAGGTTTGGAGAATCCAAGCTGTCAGTTTTTATCAACAGAAGAGGAGCTTTTATGCGAGTAGGAAAGTACGAGTCTTCAGAAGGAAACGCAGCCGGAACCGCAATCACGTTCCTGCTGATCGGATTGGGCGCGGGCACGCTGATTGGGCTTCTGTTTGCGCCGAAGGCTGGAAAACAAATGCGCAAAGAACTGCGGCGCAAATACGAGGACGCGCGCGAAACCCTGGACGATTGGAAAGACGAAGCTAAAGAAGTTGCCGAGGACGCGCGCGAACGCGGCCAGGAATTCGCCGACGAATTGCGCGACAAAGTCGCGCCGCTTACCGCGGCCATGAAGCGGCGGTAAAACCGTATCCACGCCCGGTGCGGAGTTTTTGAATCCTCTTGTCCTTTTGCGGTTCTACTGCCTTTTGCGCTTCATTAACCAAGAAGGGCACAAAGGAGTCGAGTCGCATTAGCTGAAGATGCCTGCGAAGAAGCCCTTGATCTTGGCGAACACGCCGTGGTGCGCAGGCTTGGAATGACTTTGATGCGGCGGAAGAACTTCGGTCGAGAAAGTCGCCGGTTGCGGTAAGTCGCCGGCGGCCGCAAGCTCGACCGGCGGTATCGGAGCCGGCTTCGCAACCGCCGGTTTGCTGGCCGGCAAATCCTCGGCACGAAATACGAACGGCACATCCACCTGCACGTGAACGTCGTTTGGCTTTGAGGCAGGCAATGCAGCCGTCTCTGGTGGAAGGCTGCCAGGTGTTACGGGTTTCGATTCTTCTCCCGGCTGCGCCAGGCGCACCGGTGAGATCAAACTCGCATCAGAGACCGGAGGTGTCGTAGCCGACGCGCGCATCACAGGGATCACAGGCGGAGGGCAGCCGCAACTGGCAGGCACGGTCGTGTCCACCAGATTCAGGCGGCCAGAGTGAAACACAATCTGCTCCGTCGGCTTAACCTGATAATTCCCGTCTCCCAGAAGTTCAGAAACGATGACCGAAGCCGTGTTCCCGGGCAAAGCGCGGACGCAGGTATTGCCCCGCGAGTCAGCGCTGACGGCGTAATGGAATTCGCCCGGACCCGCCAGCAAAATACGGAAGTCAGGCGTAAGAATCGAATCCGCCGACGCATCCAGGTTGTAGTGCGCTTCAAGCGCTCCCGTGTTCATCCCCAGCATCAGGGCGCGTCCGTTCTGCGAAGACGTAACCGATACCGTTGTCCCCGGACAAACCAGCACTTCGCCGCCGCGCTCCAATCGCAACACCGACGTCTCCGACCCTGCAGTCACCGAAGATCCCGCAGCCGCGTGCCTGCCGGCGAGAACCAACGTGCCCGAAGAGCCGGGAGCCAGCGGAACCGCGACCGGTTGAATGCCCTCAGTAAAGGCGGGCACGGAAGGCGGCTTGGCCGTAACTTCGTCCGCCGAACGCAAGCGAACCATCAAGCGATTGCCAGCCGCGTCCCAGGTGTGTCCGACAGGCTTGAGCAAATCCACCACCACGCGGGCGACTGGCGGAGCGTTCTGGTACTGGTTGATTCGCACCCGGCGGATTTCCTGACTGGGAGAGTCGATGCGGTTCTTCCCTCCGGACAGCAGCGCATTCGGAAGATCCGCATCCGGCAGATCGATCACCAGGCGCGGCGGATTGTCGAGGCTGCTGATCACCGGAACCAGTGGTCGATTCGAGAGGATTTCTACTGCCGGACCGGGCAACACGCGCACACTGCGTACGAAAGCCGGCGCATCCGTCGTTGCCAGCAGCTTGGGCTGCGATTGGGCCGCGCCCGAGGCAATCAACAAGGCTGTGAGCAATGAGAATACAGCAAGCGAGCTCCGAACGCAGGGCTGGGACTTCATCGCAGAAATAGGTGCTTATTCCAACGATACCACCGGCCTGCAATAGAGAGAAGTATTCGGAGGGACACCAAAGTCATCAAAGAAGACTTGCCGCTGAAGGTTTACTCTGCGGAGGTTCGAAGCGTAGCCAGGCTTCACGATTCCGAAAGGAATTCGTATTCGTCGATGACCGCAGCTACGGCGACTTTGCCTTCGTTGCCGCCTTCGTCCACGCGCACCACTTTGCCTTTGCAACGCACTCGAATGCTTTCGGTCAAAGTGATTTCCGGCGGCAGCGTAAGGGTGAATTCAATGTTTGCCCCCGCGGCAATCGCCGAGTCCACATAAAAACAGATGCCCCGCGCGCTTACATCCCGCGTCTGCGCGGTCTTCTCCTGCACGCCACCCTCGGTGTAAGTCACCGAAACAGGCAACCGCAACGCGAACCGGCGGGTGGCCCGCTTGTTATCCTGCTCAACTTCGGCCATGAGCCCTCCAATAAGGCGTGTAAAGCATGGCGTGTTGCGTTCACGGTGTCAAGACTGTAGTTTTGGAGCGGGCTTTTCTCCGCGTCCTCTGCGGCCGGGCTCGGCGCCCTCCGCGTTCTAAGACTTTGATAAGCTCATAAGCAATGGTGTTCGTTCTGGACAACTACGATTCCTTCACCTACAACCTGGTCCAATATCTGGGCGAGCTAGGAGCCGAGGTGGTCGTCCGCCGGAATGACCAACTCACCGTGGAAGAAGTCGAGGCTATGCATCCCGACCGCATTCTGCTCTCGCCCGGCCCATGCACTCCGCAGGAAGCCGGAATCAGCATCGACCTGGTCCGCCATTTTGCCGGCAAAGTTCCGGTGCTCGGAGTCTGCCTGGGACATCAAGCCATCGGCGCAGCCTTCGGCGGCGAAATCGTGCGCGCCCCCAAACTGATGCACGGCAAAACCAGCCAAGTGCGGCACGATGGCAGGACGATTTTCAAAGATCTGCCGTCACCGATGACCGCCACGCGCTACCACTCCCTGATCGTCGAAGAAAAAAGCCTGCCCAAAGATCTCGAAATCAGCGCCTACGCCCCCGAGAACGGCAGCTCCCGCGTGATCATGGGCTTGAGGCACAAACGGTTTCCGGTTGAGGGCGTCCAATTCCATCCTGAAAGCGTGCTAACCGGAGAAGGAAAGAAGCTGATAGCGAATTTCCTGCGGATTTGATTTCCAAATTCTTGGCAGCGGCTCAAGAAAGCTCTCTGCTTCGCCTGGTATCTATGAAAACAAAGGACTTGCTTCGGAATGCCGTGTCGATCTAACAAAACATTAGCGCCCGAGCGATCCTTGGGAATGCGAATTATCAGGAATTACCGTGATTTATCCGCCGGTTCGCGCGGTTTGCACCGCTCTTAGCACGGCTTGCGCCTTATTCATGCTTTCCTGAAACTCGCTGGCCGGATCGGAGTCGGCGACGATGCCGGCTCCCGCCTGCAAATACGCCCGCTTGCCCTGCATGAGCATGGTGCGAATGGCGATGCAGGAGTCGAGATTGCCGGCGAAATCGGCGTAAAGGACCGAGCCTCCGTAGACGCCCCGGCGCACGGGTTCGAGTTCTTCGATGATCTGCATGGCGCGCACTTTCGGCGCTCCGCTGAGTGTGCCTGCGGGAAAGCACGCGGCGAAAGCATCGAGCGCATCCAGGCCTTCGCGCAATTCGCCTTCGAGCGCGGAGACGATGTGCATAACATGCGAATAGCGCTCCACATACATCAGGTCGCGAACTTTGACCGAACCGTACTCGCTAACGCGGCCGAGATCGTTGCGGCCGAGGTCGACCAACATGACGTGTTCGGCGCGTTCTTTTTCGTCGGCGAGCATTTCTTTTTCGAGGCGCGCATCGTCGGCTTCATCCCGGCCACGCGGATGGGTTCCGGCAATCGGGCGGTATTCCAGCTTGCGGCCGGTCACGCGCACCAGCATTTCGGGGGACGAGCCCAGAACGTGAATGTCGCCCATGCGAAGAAAATACAGGTAGGGCGAAGGATTCACCGTGCGCAAGGCGCGGTAAATATCGAAAGGCGCAACTTCGGGAGAAAAGTCGAGCCGCTGCGAGAGCACGACCTGAAAAATGTCTCCGGCGGCAATGTATTCTTTGGCGCGCTCCACCGATTTCATGAAACGGCCGCGGCTGGTTCCGGCATGAAGCTTCAGCTTGGCTTTATTGGGCCGAGCTGACTTGTGCCAATGCGCCGGACGCAAACCGGCGGCCAGCTTCTTTTCGAGGATTGCGACGTCAGCGAGCGCCCGGTCATAGGCTCGGCGAGGGCTCTCGCGCGAAACATCAGCGGTTGCGATGATATGAATCTGATGGCGCAAGTGATCGAAGGCCAGCAGGCGATCGAAGAACATCAGAACGCAATCGGGCAGCGAAAGATCATCTTTGGCGTGATCGCCGATTCTTTCCAGTTGGCGGACGGCGTCATAGGCGAAATATCCGACAGCACCGGCAGTGAACGGCGGCAGCCCGGCGATGGTCGCCGGACGATGCTGCCGGAGCAACTCTTTCACCACAGGCAGCACGTTGCCCTTGCGCAGCTCGCGACCTCGTCCACGCTGCAGCACGACGTCTTCGCCGCGGGCTCGCACCTGCAAGTAAGGACGCGCACCGAGAAAGGTGTAGCGCCCGATCTGCTCGCCGCGCTCCACGGATTCCAACAAGAAAGCGTCCGATTCTCGGGCGGCAATCGCAAGAAAAGCAGAGACGGGGGTGAGCAGGTCGGCCGTGACTGACTTGACCACCGGGACTAGCGTAAACTCGCGGGCCAGGCTGGAAAACTCTTTGTAATCGGGGCGTAGCAAGCGGTTGTCCGTCAGACCCTTTCGACTGGAATCGCGCCTGCCATTATAAGGGCAGAAGCCGTATGAACCCCTGTAACCAGCGAATGAATTGACGAACTCGACAGCACAGCGGAAGATGGCAGTTTAGCGATCCGTTAACGGTGGCCTATGCGTATTAAGTTCTGGGGAGTTCGTGGATCCACGCCCGCTCCCCAGCCGGAAAATATGCGCTATGGAGGGAACACTTCCTGCGTGGAAGTGCGTGTCGGAGATGACCTCTATATTTTCGATTGCGGCACCGGCTTCCGTGTGTTGGGACAAGCCCTGCGGCACGAGTTCAATGGGCGCCCGGTTTCCGCCCACGTTTTTGTTTCTCATTTCCATTGGGACCACATTCAGGGGATCCCATTCTTTGGTCCGCTTTACGATAATCGCGAGAACCGTTTCCAGTTTCATTGTTCGAGCCGGACACGCAGCCTGAAGCGCGTGCTCGAAGAGCAGATGGCTGCGCCATACTTCCCGGTCGGCCTGACCGAAATGCAGGCTCACCAGAATTTCTACGACCTGGACGAAGGCCGCATCCAGTTGGGAGATGTGAGTTTGCAGACGCTTTGGTTGAACCATCCCCAGGGCTGCATGGGCTTCCGCCTGGAAACCAAAGAAGGCATCGTAGTGTATGCCACCGATAACGAGCCTGGGGACGCGCTGTTCGATAAAAACGTGCGGAAACTTGCAGCCGGCGCGGACGTGCTGATTTACGACGCGCAATATCTTCCCGAGGAATACGCTCGCAAACACGGCTGGGGACACAGCCACTGGCGCGAAGCCGTCAATGTGGTCATGGAGAGCGGTGCCAAGGAATTGGTGCTGTTCCATCACGATCCCGATCATGACGACGCCTGCATCGACAAAGTGGTGAAGGAAGCGCGCGATTACTATCCCCGGTTGCGGGCAGCGGCCGAGGGCATGCAGATCGAAGTAACGTCCAAGCGGTTCTGACCTTTCTTCCGCTGACGCTTGTAGCCTTTCTATCGCCAGATCCTGGATTACAATAAGCTTTCGGGCCAAGCGGATATTACTTTGAAAGGGGCCGTGAGTGACGCAGTTATCAGCACCGTGGCCACATCTATCGGCGATTTCGGTCATCGATATTCTGCTGGTCGCAATTATCATTTACGAGTTTCTCGCCCTCATCAAAGGCACGCGTGCGTCTTTGATGGTTGTGGGTGTGGCAGCGCTGGCACTGGCTTTCTATTTGTCCCGCCTGGGCAAACTGACGGCGCTGAATTGGCTGATTAGCACGTTGCTTCCCTATACCGTGTTCGCGCTGATCGTGGTTTTTTCGGCTGAGATTCGGCAAGCGCTGGCGCGGCTCGGACGGGGACTTACGCTGAGTCGTAGCGTGGGTTCGGAGGCGGACGCTTACGACGACATTGTGCTCGCCGCCAACCTGTTTTGCCAGAACCAGACGGGCGCTCTGATCGTGATTGAGCGTGAGATTGGTCTGCGCACTTATATCGAAAGCGGGGTTCCGCTTGACGCGCGGCTTTCTTATGATCTGCTGGCGACGATCTTTCGGCCGAGCGCCCCTCTGCACGATGGCGCCGTGATCGTACAGAAAGATCGCATTGCTGCGGCCGCCTGCTTTCTGCCTTTGTCCATGAACCCCGTTCTCTCCACCCAGTTGGGCACGCGGCATCGCGCCGGCATTGGCGTAACCGAGGAAACCGATGCCATCGCCGTGATCGTTTCCGAGGAGACCGGCAGCATTAGTCTGGCAGTTTCGGGCAAGATCGAGCGCGATCTGAGTGTCGACCAGTTGCGGGATCGTCTCGGCGATTTGCTTCGCCTGTATGTGCCACCGTCGACTCTGCCTACGCCAATTTCGAACGGCAGTGAGGCGTCGGAGGGATCTGAACCGGAAAGCTCGCGAGCTTCGCTGCCGCGGCCTGATTCGCGTTTGGACGATTCGCGATTGGACGATTCTCATTTGAAGGATTCGCGCTTAAATCAGGGAGCGGATCGTTAAAATGCGAGACTTCCTGCACCGCTATGTATTCAACAATCTTGGTCTGAAGCTGATTTCGCTTGCCCTGGCTGTGGGCTTGTGGCTGGCGGTGGCGCGCGATCCGGTGGCTGAGGTCGCGGTCGAGGTGGCCATCGAGTTCCACAATATTCCGTCAAATCTGGAGATCAGTTCAGAAAATATCCCCAGAGCACAGATTCGGCTCCGCGGGCCGGAGCGCGTGATTCGGCGCCTTCAGCCTTCTGACGTTTATGCCGAAATCGAATTGAGCGGCCTGAAACCCGGCGAGCGCACCTTTGATTTGACCGCGCGAGAGATTCACGAGCCGTCCGACCTCGAAGTTGTGCAGGTAGTTCCCAGTCAACTTCATCTCACCTTCGACACGCGGCTGACCCGGCAAGTTCCAGTGCAACCAAGGGTTGTGGGCACGTTCGCTCCCGGTTACGGCATAGAACGAATCGTGGTGGACCCTGCTACCATCACGATCAGTGGGCCCAAGAAGCATGTAGAGGCGGTGGAGGCGGCGATCACGGATCCGGTGGACGTAAGTGGCGCGATCAGTCGCGTGACGTTCTCCAGGCACCCCTACGTTCCCGATGCCCTGATCCAGGTTTCGAGCGCCGATCCCGTACACGTGACCGTGATCATGCAAAAAGTTTCTGAAACCAGCGGCGGCGCTCAGCCCACGAAACCGGAATGACATCCCAGACTCGACAACTCTTCGGCACCGACGGCATTCGAGGCGTGGCCGGCGAATTCCCCTTGACCGTGGAAAGCACTTACCTTATCGGCCGGGCGCTTGGTCATGACCTGATTCGCAGTGCGCCACATGCCAGCGTCGTGATTGGACAAGATACGCGAGAGTCAAGCTCCTGGATCGCGGACCGGGTGACGCTCGGACTCGCTTCCAGCGGCTGTGAAGTCCATAGCGCGGGCGTGATCACGACGCCGGGGGTGGCCTACCTGGCGCGGTCCCGCAAACATGCCGCCGGCGTCGTGATCTCAGCCTCGCATAATCCCTGGACTGACAATGGCATCAAAGTTTTTTCTGGCGATGGATACAAGCTGCCGGATTCGCATGAACTTACCATCGAGCAGGAAATTTTTTCCCTGCTGCAGAATCCTGAGCGTCACCGGCCTGTGTCGGTGAAGCCCGCTCCCAGCTTGCCCGGTGAAGCCAGCCTTCGCCATGCGTACGTGGAATGGCTGGCGCAAAGTGTGAAAACGGATTTGAGCCGGCTAAGAGTTCTGGTGGATTGTGCCAACGGTGCGGCCACGGCTGAGGCGCCCGAACTGTTTCGCGCTTGCGGCCTTCAGCCGACTTATCTGTGTGCATCGCCCGATGGGAAAAACATCAACGATAATTGCGGCGCTCTGCACCCCGAGGCCCTGGGCCGAGCCATCGCGGAGAAGAAGGGTGAGTTCGATTTAGGTGCAACCTTCGACGGGGACGCGGATCGCGCGCTGTTTAGCGACGCTCTTGGGCGGGTAGTGAATGGCGACGCTGTGCTTTTGTTGGTCGCGCGCGATATGCAAGCCCGCGGCGTGCTGAGGGGCTCAACGATTGTCGCCACCACGATGTCCAACATGGGGCTGGAAATCGCATTGCGCAAAGCGGGCATCGCCATGCTGCGCGCCAACGTTGGCGATAAATATGTGCTTGAGGAGATGTTGAAAACTGGCGCGGTTCTAGGCGGTGAGCAATCCGGTCATATTATTTTCCGCGACGGAGAAGCGACCACGGGCGACGGCCTTCTCACCGCTTTGCGAGTGATGGAAATCATGGCCCGAAGCGGCACTCCGCTCGCGGATCTGATCGGCGATCTAAAAGTCTTTCCGCAGACAATTCAGAATATCCGGGTTCGCGAAAAGATACCGTTTGACCAAGTGCCAGAAATCCAGCGTACGATCGAAGCAGCCGAGCATGAACTCGACGGCAACGGACGCGTGGTGGTCCGCTACTCGGGCACGGAAGCCCTGGCACGAGTCATGGTCGAAGCGGAGTCGGAAGAAAAGATGCGCGCGTTGGCGGGGAACATTGCTGCCGCGATCAAGAACGCGTTGGGAACCTGAAGATTGTGTGGGGACTGGTCTCTGACCGGTCCTAGCCGAGCAACACTCGGCGGTGACGCTGTTATGAAAACGCTGTTGTCGAACGCCGCGGCGATATGGAATCTGCTTTTGCTTTTGGCGGCGATTGGAACTCTCGTCTGGTTCTTCTACTGGTTCGGTCTGCGAAGGATCATCCGAGCCAGAAGAATTGCGAGTTCGCGCGACCGGAGAATGCTAAGAGAGGCCGCGGAGCGGGAAGTCAACCGGGAACAGTAAGTGTAGGCGCGAGCGTCCTCGCTCGTGCTGGCCCTGACTAACATTAGGATTCCAAGTCTCGCCAGTTCGTCCCCACTCCAATTTCCACCAGCAGCGGCACAGTTAGAGTGTGAACTTTTTCCATTTGCTCCCGCACCAAGCTTCGCATCACTTCGATTTCAGCTTCTGGGACTTCGAACACCAGTTCGTCGTGGACCTGCAACGTCATTCTTGATTTGAGTCCCTGCTCGCGCAGAACTGCATCGATGCGAATCATGGCTATCTTGATCAAATCCGCCGCTGTTCCCTGCAACGGCGTATTGACCGCCGTGCGCTCGGCGAATCCGCGCAAGTTTGCGTTCTTACTGTTGATGTCGGGGATCGGGCGCACGCGACCAAACATCGTTTTGACTTTCCCATCACGCCGGGCCTCGTCGAGAGTTCGGTCGATGAATGCTCGCACGCCGCTGTATCTTTCAAAATAAGCGTTGATAAACTGCTTGGCTTCGGCGGGTTCGATGCCTAAATTCTGCGAGAGTCCGAATGCAGACAGCCCGTAGACGATGCCGAAGTTCACCACTTTGGCTTGCCTGCGATGATCGGGCGTGACCATCAGTGGAGGCACCCCAAAGACCTGAGACGCCGTGAGCGTATGTATGTCATCACCGCGGCGGTAGGCTTCGACGAGCAGTGGGTCTTTCGAAAAATGAGCCAGCAGACGAAGTTCAATCTGCGAGTAATCCGCAGCCAGCAAGACATGGCCGGGCTCGGCGGTAAATGCGGCACGGATTTCACGGCCCAACTCGGTGCGGATCGGAATGTTCTGCAGATTGGGATTTGCCGAGGACAGTCTTCCCGTGGCCGTGCCGGTCTGACCGAACGTGGTGTGCAAGCGGCCGCTCGCCGGATTCAGCAGAGCTGGCAACGCATCGACGTAGGTTGATTTCAGCTTGGTGAGTTGCCGATATTCGAGCACCAGCCGCGGTACGTCATGCTCCTCGGCCAGCCCCTCCAACACATCGACTGCGGTAGAAATTGTCTTTCCTTTGCCATACTTCACCGGCTTGGGCAGGTTCAACTTGTTGAAGAGCACGTCGCCCAGTTGCTTGGGCGAACTGATGTTGAACTCAAACCCCGCGCGCTGGTAAATCTCTTTCGCTTTTGCCTCGATCTCACGTTCCAGGCGCGACGACATCTCGGCCAAGGCTGCGCGGTCGACCTTTACTCCGGCGTGTTCCATGCGCGCCAGCACCGGCACCAGCGGCAGATCGATTTCTTCGTACAGCTTGAGCAAGCCAGCTTCTTCGACTTCGCGGCGCAGCGCGGTCGTGAGCCGGCCGGCGATATCGGCGGCTTCGGGCACGGTGCCGCTGAGTTTGAGATTGAAACGCCGTAGAGCCACGTCCGCTAAACGATGCGATGAATAGGTGGGGTCGAGCAGGTAGGAATACAGCATCGGATCGTGTTCTACGCCTTGCAGCGTAATGCCTTGACGGTCTAACGCGTGAGTTGCTGCTTTGTAGTCGTGAATGGCTTTGGGGAGAGTTTCGTCTGCCAGCGCCGATTTCAGCCGTGACGTTGCCTCTTCTGCGTCGGCACTGACAGTGACCGCTACGCCATGCGCGGACGAGATTGCGATATCCCGCGGACGTTCCGCCAGCGGAGGTTCCGACGTGAGCGCCAGCATCCCAGTTTCCGGTTCACCCTCTTCTGTTTCTTCGTCAGCTACATCCGATTCGGCTTCCACAGCGACCGCCAGCGCACCTCCCAATGGAACGGACTTCAGCACCGCCTCAATATCCGCGGCAGACTTTGCTTCGGTGTAATGCGCTTCGCTCACTTCAACAACCGGCAGCAAGTCTTTTAAGAGTGATGTAAATTCCAGCTCGGTAAAAAGAGCGCGCAGCGTTTCGATCTCCGGTTCGCCTACTTTCATCGCATCGACATTCAACTCGATGGGCACATCACAATCGATGGTCACGAGTTTCTTGCTCAGCAAAATGTTGTCGCGATTGTTCTGCAGCGACTCCCGATACGTTTTTTTTTCAACTTCGGCCGCGCGATCGAGCACCTGTTCGACCGAGCCAAAACGCCTGATGAGTTCGACCGAGCCTTTGTCGCCGATGCCCGGCGCTCCGGGGATGTTGTCGATGGAATCGCCGCGCAGGGCCATGACGTCCACGACGCGTTCTGGAGGCACGCCCAGAATTTCCTCGACCTTGGCGGCATCGCAGATCAGATTGTCCTTGGGCGGATTCAGAACGTGAACCCGCTCGTTCACGAGTTGCAGCATGTCCTTATCGCTCGACACCACATAGACCGAATATGATTGTGCTACAGCTTTTCGCGCGAGGGTGCCGATCACGTCGTCGGCTTCATAGCCTCTGAGTTCGAGGATAGGAATGCGGTAAGCATCGAGCGCTCTTCGGATGTAGGGCAATTGCTGCGCCAGGTCTCCGGGCATTTCTTTTCGATTGGCCTTGTATCCGTGGTATTCGACTTCCTGGAAAGTCTGCGTCTTCAGGTCAAACCGTCGCACGCTGGTGAGCCCTTCGGCCTGCTGATCGCGAAATGTCGGTGCGGCTACATCAAATACCGCGGCCAGGTGTTCCGGCGCGAAGTCATCGCGCAGCTTGCGCAGCATATTGACGAACACATAAGTTGCCGCCGTCGGCAAGCCAGTCTTGGTCGACATCCCGCGCTGCCGCGCCATGGCATGATAGGCGCGGAAGATAAAAGACATCGTATCGATCAGGTAAATGCATCCCGACTGGCCCTGGACAAGCTTCAGCTTTTGCGCGGAAGCTGGCGCACCTGGCGCAGCCGCATTCGGAGCGCCTTCAACCGGAAGTACCGAGGATTTCTTTCGGGGAGACAACAGCTTAGTTTAGCAGCAGAGACGGTCACTCTCATCGCGGTAGAAACATAGCTAGCTATGTCAATGCGGAAAGGTCACGGTGAAGTCAGCCTTTACGAACTTGGTCTTTGGTACGCCATCGGGATTGCTGAAAACCAGATGGTACTGCTGTGGCTGGTCGTAGGTATTCGGCACTTGCCAATCGACCACCTGATCGTGAGCAGGACTCAGTTCGTAGGTAGTGCTTCCTGGCCGGCTTTGCTGGAAATCAGCGAATTCCTGCTCGTTCAATAACATTAAGCCAACGTCGGCAGCTTTGTCGCTGGTGGAATCGGGTTCATGACGCTTGGTAAATGATCGGAAGTCGCCATGCAATCTTGAATACGCCTCGCCCGGAGGGACTACGAATGCAAACTGCACATATTTGTTAACCGGGAATACTCCGTGCACAACATCTTTGGATTCTCCCGAACTGAGATGGACGATGTGGTCGACCGACACGCCTGTTTCCGTCGGCTCGGAAGGCTGAGCTTTTTTCGAGCAAGCGCACAACAGAACCGACAGAACCAGCAGCACCAGCCGAGCGGATTTCACTAACGCCTCCCGGAAATCTTTTTGCACCTGCTGATTTTCTTATGGCGTCCGCGCTGTGCACAGATCACCGAAGTCACCGGCTCGGCGTCCCATACTCGGTGTTGTAATGGAGCTTGATTTCTCCGCAGGTATGTTGCTCGGGCGAGTAAACCACGCAGGTATCGAATGGTCGGGAATAAACGTGCAGGCTGACCGCCCTCTGGTTGAACTCGCGCGGATTGTATACGCGATGGACTGGCTCCTCGGGATCGACGGCGCAGGGATGGGTTTGGTTCATTTCCACAGTGTCCGCTGGCTCCAGATCGCAAATGCCCTGTTCAAGGTTCTGGACGATCAAGCGATAGTTCTCGACGAGCAATCTGCCAATGGGCACGGCCATCCAGCAGTTCTGATCCCGGTGATTGTGCACCGAGCTGCCCTGGCCAACCTCCCAACAGATCGCCATCAGTTCGTAGAGCGGCGTCTTGTCGATCAGGTTTCGCGTGTAGTGCTGTCGATCCCAAGTCAGGTAGGGCGCCAAAGTATCCGGCGCGACGCGGACATTTTCAAGAAACCTAGCGATTTGGTCCGTTTGGTCGAAAGTCGCCTCGGGGAACTTCAGCAACTCCAACACAAAATCCTGTATCGAGACCTGCTTGGACACCGCTTCTGCTTCCATGTTTCACTCCTATACGAAGACAGTATATCGCCTTAGCAATTTCTGACTGAAGGCCTTGAATTCAAGTGAACGAGCACGGGCGAGGGAACCTACATCTACAGATCACTCCACAAACATGCAGTCTCCATAGGAATAGAAGCTGTATTTCTGCTCGACCGCATGCCGGTAGGCTTCCATTACCAACTCTTTTCCTCCAAGGGCGCACACCAGCATGAGCAAGGTAGATTGCGGCAGATGGAAGTTCGTTAGGAGCGCCCCCACCACTCGGAATTCATAACCGGGATAGATGAAAATATCGGCCTCGCCGACGCCAGATGGCAATGTGCCATCTTCGGATTGGCCAGCCACGTACTCCAGAGTGCGCACGGTGGTGGTTCCGATCGCGACCACGCGCCGGCCATCGGCCACGGCGCGGTTGATCTTTGTAGACGCCTCGGTGGAGACTTCGTAAGCCTCGCGGTGCAATCGATGATTTTCAACTTGATCCACGCGCACCGGCTGAAACGTGCCCAGGCCCACGTGGAGGGTGATCTCCGCCGTCTCGATGCCGCGGTCTCGTATGCGTCCAAGAATCTGTGGTGTAAAGTGCAACCCCGCGGTGGGCGCGGCTACCGAACCGCGCTCGCGCGCGTAGACGGTCTGATACCGATCCCGATCGCCAGGACGGTCGGCCCGCTCGATATAAGGCGGCAGCGGCACATGCCCCAACTGCTCGAGCAAACTGAAGAAATCCGTACCCGGCTCGAACCGAATACGCCGCTCTCCAAAAGTGCCTCTGGATACAACCTCCGCCCGTAAGTCATCCTGATTTCCAAAGAACAACCACTCTCCCACGCCAATTTTCCGCCCCGGCCGGACCAGGCACTCCCATTCGTTGGGTTCCGACGATACTTGCCGAGTGAGCAATACTTCGACCCGGCCCTTGAGAAAGTCACGTGCAGCCGGGTTCTGCGAGCTTACGGGCTGCGCCTTGGCCCCGCTTCTTCGACCGTAGAGGCGCGCGGGAAAGACCCGCGTGTTATTGAACACGACCAAGTCACCGGGATGGAGCAGATCGGGAAAGCCACGGAACCAACCGTCACGAAACGTTCCAGAGCGACGGTTCATTTGCAGCAGGCGGGAAGCAGCCCGATCGGGCAGGGGTTCCTGGGCGATCAGTTCTGCAGGAAGCTTATAATTGAACTCTGAAACTAGCACGCGGGCTGATTATAAATTCGAGAGCGCTACCAGCTCATAAGTACATAATCCAATAAACGGATTGTGTTCGACCAAGTTTCTGCGATACCATACGCGCACCGTCCGGGTCCGCTTTCCTGCAAGCAGCCCCCAAGATTGAATGCCCAGCGCACGCCAATATCGACGCGAAATGGTTCTGTTTGGCCAGATGCTGCACCAACGCGGCTATGTCGCGGCCACCGACGGCAATCTTTCGGTTCGCCTCGATGACGAACGGATTTTGGTTACTCCCACCTGCATGAGCAAGAGTATGCTGCGCGCGTCGGACATGGTGGTGGTCGATTTGGAGGGCCGCCGTCTTGCCGGGAACCGCAACGTGTCCAGCGAACTGGCCATGCACTTGCTGATTTACCGGCTGCGCGCCGATGTAAAGGGCATAGTACACGCGCATCCGCCGACGGCTACTGGATTTGCCGCCGCTGGACTCGCTCTAAACCAGCCGCTGGTCTGCGAGGTGGTGATCGGGCTGGGATCCATCCCACTGGCCAAGTATGGCACGCCGGGGACGCCGGAACTTTCCGATGCCCTCGAACCGCTGATCCCGCAGTACGATGCCATCCTCATGTCAAACCATGGTGTGGTCGCATACGCGGATACACTTCACCATGCTTACATGAAGATGGAAACGGTCGAGCATTTTGCCCAAATCGCTCTCGTAACTCATCTCCTCGGACGGCAGCAGCCTTTGGGCGAGGAAGAGCTGGAAAAGTTGAAGCTGGCGCGGACCAAATATCAAGGCGCAAGTTCCGCCATGACCTTGGCTTGCAGCGTGGTTAAGGGCAACCACCACAGTCCGCAGGCGAATGGAAATCCATTGCAAATGGAGAACGCCACTCGACATCGAAACAAGGATTTCCCCGGCCAGCTGAAAGTCAGAAGGTAGAAGCTGTCAGTCATCTCGCTCTTTTGTCTTGTGCTGAGAGCTGACGGCTGACAGGTGATAGCTTCTTCTCACTCCCCTCCGATTCTAAACCGCATTCCCGCGCGGAAATTCGCCCGCAAAGAAGGATAACCTGTCACTTCCTCGTAGAAATGGTCGAGCACGTTCCCCACGTTGGCATAAACAGTTACACGCGAATTGACGTTATA
Organism: uncultured Acidobacteriota bacterium; assembly: GCA_963762385.1. GTDB lineage: Bacteria > Acidobacteriota > Terriglobia > Terriglobales > Acidobacteriaceae > JABDBE01. The sequence continues at coordinate 292,103 of CAVXKN010000007.1, forward strand.
CCAACCGCCGACGTTCAAAAGAAAATATCCTGGCGTGTGAGTGATGCCGAAACCATCAAAGTCGGAGTCCGGGCGCGGGCCGACGAAGCTGCCGCTGAGATTTCCACCCCAGCGCGAACCAAGGTAGGTAAGCAACGTAGTTGCGGAATGCCTGGGCCGGCGGAGAAGGGGATCTCCTTGGGCATCGGGAGGAAAGCTGCCCGGGGGCGCGAGCAGAATCTGGGTCGAAGTGTATGTGTAGGATGTGTTCCAGGAAAGCCGCTGCGTTAACCGGCTTTGCAGTTCGACCTCCGCTCCTTGGGCGAAAGACTTTTGCAGATTGATGTACTGGCCCACAAAGGTAGTGGGGTTAACGGTGACAAATTCAATTTGATCGTGAAACAGATTGTTGAAATAGTTGGCCACGAGCACGACCCGGCTCAACAGGTTCTGTTGAAAACCGGCTTGGAAAGCCCGGTTCTGTTCGGCCTTCAAATGGAGATTGGGAAGTTGGAACGCGCTGCTGACGAAAGTCTCCTCAAATCGTGGCTCTTTTATTCCCGTGGCGTAGGAGAAATTCAGTCGAGTTCCAGAGAAAATGTGCCCGCCGCGCAGCGCCTGAAATCCCAAAGCAACTCGCGGAAGGCCGACATTGCCGAAAGTGGTGTTATGAGCGAAGCGTCCTCCAGCCACCACATTGAGCCGCCCAAGTATTAACACCTGTTGCGCGTAGGCAGCTTCGTTCAGGCGCAAGCCATGGCCACCGCTCGCGAAATCCGCCGGGACGGGATCGCTGACAAAGCCATTTTCATCTTCGAACTCGTAGCCGACAGTGGTGTGCGCCCAACTGCGCTCCACGTAGTCGCCCTGATAATCGAAGCCGGCGCGGTTGAAATTGACCAAGGCCTCGAAAGGCGTGTTGATCGTTCCAAAGGGAGTGTTCTGGGGCGAAATACCGCTGTCCGAATTGATCGTCTTCAGGTTGTACTCGAAGCCGGTGAAGCGATGCGTCCAGTTTGATCCCGTCTTCACCACCAGGTCGAGACTCGCGAGCAAATTGTTCTGCCGCGCTTTTCCACCGAGGTCGGGCGAGAGAACGTAAGTCGTCCCGTCGATATCAAATATATTCTGTCCGTTGAAGTTCCAGGCTCCAGGCACGCCAGTAACGCTGTTGTCGTGGCGCACGCGCAAACGAAGCGAGATCTGCTGATTCGCGGCAAAACCCAAATTGGCGCCCTCCAAAGAATTGGAGTAGGCGTCGTTTGGACCGGAGCCGGTGGTATTGAACTGATTGCCGAAGACGTTGTAGTCGAAGCGGCCGCGCGAGCCAGCGAGGGACCCATACCCGCTTTCCGTGCCGTAGTTTCCCGCATCCGCACCGAAGCGTAGCTCGGGAACAGGTGTGCTTCCGGTGCGGGTCCAAACTTGGACCACGCTAGTCATCGCATCGGAACCATAGAGCGTGCTCTGCGCGCCCCGCAAGAACTCCAGCCGATCGGCCTCGTCTAAGGGAAGATTGCCAAAGTCGATGGTCCCACCCGCCTCGGTTACGCTCACGCCGTCGACGATCACTTTGTTGTAATTAGAATTGCCGCCGCGCACGAACAGAGACGATAATCCTCCGCGTTGCCCGGCGGTGTTCACGACGGCTCCCGGCAGAAAGCGAACTGCATCGTCGGCTGCCACCGGATTCATAGTTTGTATCTGTTCGCCGCTCAGAGTCGCTACATCGGCGCCGGAATCTTCGCCCGGGACAGGCGTTCGCGTCCCGGTCACGACTACGGTCTCCGACGTCGTCGCCAGACGAAGCTGAATGGTGATGGAATCGTCCTTAGCGGAAAGCGTAGTGGTTTCAACGGCGAAGCCCGGAACGAGAACCTTCACCTGGTGAGGACCACCCCCTATTCCGCGAAAGACAGCGAGTCCCTCCGCGGATGTAAGTTCCACGGCCGGACGCGAAGTAGTCTGGCCTTCGAGCAACCATACTTGCGCCCCGGCAACCACCGCCGATTGGGGATCGATCACTTTGATTTTGATTTCGGCGGCTGAAGCTGCCGCCAGCAGGCAAATTACACTCGTGAGAATACGAAAGAACCGCATGCACTCCTCCTTTGTCTCGCGAAAGGGGTTGGTGTGGATGGTTCGCGCCAGTCTCCTGGCTTTGCGAGTAAGAACAGCTTTCACTGTCCGACAATGCGATCGGCCTTCCCAGGGTTACCCAGTGACCGATTGCGAATTTCCTCGCTTACAGTTGCGCGGCAGCGCGGGATTTTCACCCGCTTCTCTCCTCACCTCGTCGATGAGGAATGCGCGGACCAAAGAAGTTGAGAAAGAACGAAAAGCCACTCTTCCGTTTTCCGAAAGAAAGAGTGCACGGAAGTGTACCTGAAACTGCGTGGCTGCGCTATAGAATCACTTCAAAATTAGAAAATCCACTCGTCTTTGCTCCCGGCACGGACCGGATTAAGACGAGTGGATTGAGATGCTACTGACTGCTGCCGTTACTAGTTTATGGTCACGTTGGCCGGAGCCGACGGGATCCCGTTGGTGACTACTTGCAGAGTGCTGGCGCCCGTCTCGATGCTGGCCGGCACCGCGAAGTTAGTCGATTCTGCCTTGGGACCACTCTGAACCGAATAGCTGCTCGGCTTGGTTGTCTTGGCATATACAACGTGTTTGGTCGCACTATTGGTGATACGTACCAGAGCCCAGTTGGTAGCATCCTGGAAATCATCGCCGTATACACCGCCCAGCGAGAGGCCGCTGAACTGCGTACCCTTCACCACATAGCTCTTTCCGTGAGTAAGCGTAGTCGGTACGGACGAAATCACAGGCTCCCAGGCATTCTTGAACGTCCCTTTGGGGGTGAATACCTCGAGGTCGGAGCTGAAATCGCTAAACAGCAACTGACCGGTCGGCAATTCCAGGAAGTGTCCGTAGAACGATGAGTCGCCGCTCGCATTCGGCGGCCCGGGTACTGTCGACAGCTTTGTTCCGTTCCACTCAAAGAACACCGCGCCTGTGCTACCAAACCCAGGGCTGGTCATCACGATCGCGTTGCCGTTGATTTCCAGCGCGCCTGGAGCGTCCGCAGCATCCAAGTTACTCACTCCGTTGACGGTTGGGAAATCCGGACCCTTGGACCACTTTGCGGTTTTCGTGCTGTAGATCGCCGTGTGGCCCGCGCCGCTGTCGTTGGCGCCCGTGGCAAACACGGTGCCGTTAGGCAGCAGGACCGCCGGACCGACCTCGTGCGTGCTGGAGCCCCAGAGTTGCACCGGCGTGCTGCCTGCGGTGGACCAGGTGCCCTTGGCAGTGTTGTAGATTTCCGAGTTGTTCTTGCCGGTGCCTGAATTGACGTACGCATCCACCGTCAATACGTTTCCGTCCGGCAGCAAAGTCCAGCCTTCCTCATCATTCCAGTCAGCCTTGCCTGCACCCGTGGCAGTCCACTTCAGCGTCGTGGGATTGAACAGGGCCATCTGGATCGAACAGCAGTTGGCTTGCATGTAGGTTCCAGCGGTGGTGGGAAGAATCACGCTCTGGGCATCGCCGATCGTGCTCCAACCAGCGGGAGCAGTCACAGCCGTCCACTTGTTCTTAACGGGATCGTAGATCGCGCCCAGGTTCGTCCAGACCGCATTGCCGCCGTTGTACTCTCCACCCTCGATAACGTAGCGGCCATCCGGCAATACTACGGAACCAAAGTAAAAAGGAGCATATTGCGTCCCCTTGATAACCGGCAACGAGGCGATCGGCTTAATGGTGCCATTGAGATAGCTGCCGGTGTCGTCCGGCGTGAGTTTGTACCACTTCTGCGGGGTAGAGTCCTGCTCCTCGTGCAGCAATACGGTGCCATCCGAGAGCAGCGCGATTGCGCCCACCGGGAAACTGGGCTCATGCTTTAGGGCTTGCCACTTTTGTGCGCTGCCAACACCGGCTAAGGTCAGCGTGGCGAGTAACGCGCTTCCGAGCTTTTTCAACATCGTCATATTTTGTCTTCTCCTGGGATTGGGGTCCTCTATAAGCGGGTTCGGACGGGGGGAGCTTTCAGAACGTCGCCGCCACAGATGAGACTTGTAAATCGATTAAAACATTCGCCGCAAGAATCTAAACGCAGAGGGCGGTCAAGTCAATGTGGCCTTTCTTCTCCTAACCAGCGATCTATAAAGCGCGTCCTCGCGCGGTTCGCGTGCGGAGCCCGATGTGAGGGCGTACAATGCTGCCATGATTCCTCAGGATCTGTTGGACATCCTGGTCTGCCCGGTATGCAAGAAGCCACTGCAGCTCAAAGGGACCGGAGAAAGCCTGAAGTGCACCGAGTGCCGGCGCGTTTATCCGGTGCGGGACAACATCCCGATTCTGCTGGTCGATGAGGCGGTTATTGATGCGGCGTGATTTGGCGTCGGCAAGAGCATGAGTCGGACGTCAGGCTTGGCCGTCGGCTCTAAGCTCGCTTAGGTCACAAAAGCTAGCACCTGAACGGGCTGCAGAAAAATACATTCTAGCCACTTCTGGGCTCAAAGCCTTATCCGCTCGAGGGCTGTTTTTGCAGCGTTGGAAGCGCTACTCCTCCTAAAATCGGAGTTAAGGGATTCCGACCCGCTCTGGGCACTCTGCGTCCTTTTCCGTCCCGGAACGACACTAAGTGTCAACCCCGTGAGACGAAGCTCTGGCGTCGTCCTATGTACCGGAAGTACGTACCGTTGGCTTCCCCCGACCACAACTTATTGCAGCAATGTGAGTTTAAGTAGGTACAGAACCCAGTGCCGAAATTCTTCGAATTGAGGCACGTTGCGGCATCAAAATTGCATGCAACGTAAGCGGCACTGACCGAGTCTAATAGGTAACTGAGTTAAAGGTCGGAGGTGAGACGGCCATGAATGAACGATTTAGAGAGAGATTTTCCGTTAACGAGCTGACGGCTTTACGAAACGATCTGCTGCAAGGCGGTTTGATCGATTCGCGCGAGGCCGCCGAACTCTTACAGGTTTTCCTGATGGGACGGGGCTACGGAGTTTCGCCGCAAGCGGCTTTTGACGCCGCCGGCCGAGTCGAAATGTCCGGATGCTCAATCCCGGTACTGCAGTCGGAACTGGAAAACCTCGCGCTGGTCATGTAACCCTGGCCAAGCAACGTTTTGGCCTGGGGCGGAGTCCAACAGCTGAGAGTGAAAGTAAAAGAGCGAGAGTGAAAGCAAAAAGGATCTGAGGGGAGTCTCAAAACCAAGTCAGTCCCCACGGGTGATCAACGAGAAAAGCCGGGCCAACCCGCCCGGCTTTACTTTTTACGCAGTCCCAACGCTTCTTCCCTTCGTGTCCTTTGTGGTTTCGAGCCTTTTTGCTTCATCAACCACAGAGGACACAAGGTACAGATGAGGAAACATCTGGAAATCCGAAGCTAGAGGCTAGGAGCTAGAAGCCGCTTTCCTCACTCGTAGCGCAAGCTCTCCACCGGATCCAGCTTGGCCGCCCGTGCCGCGGGAACCGTGCCAAACAAAATTCCGACCAGCGAGGACACCACAATAGCCACAATCGCCGATAGGCCAGAGATGGGGATGCGGTACTCGGTCAAGAAGCGCACTGAGAAAGGCAGCGCCAGTCCGATGACGACTCCCGCAAAACCTCCGACCAGCGAAATCAAAACCGCTTCCGATAAGAATTGAAAGCGAATTTCGCGATTGGTCGCGCCCATGGCTTTGCGAATTCCGATCTCGCGGATGCGAGCGCTCACCGTGGCCAGCATAATGTTCATGATTCCGATTCCACTCACCACCAGAGTCACGGTTGCGATCAGCAATAACACCAGCGTAAGCGCATTCGCCGTCCGGTCCGCCACCGCCACCAACTCGCTCAGGTTGTCCACCTGATAATTCGATTCCGCCCGGTGCCGCGACTGGATGACCTTTCGGATGCGTTCCGTGACCGGAAGAACCATGGACGCCTCGGTGGCGGAAAAATAAAGCTGCTTCACTTCCGGCGTATCAGTGAAGTAGCGGCTTACGGTGTAGGGAATCACCATCGTGTTGGAAGTCACTTCGGACTGCCCGAAGGTGTCCACGCGCTCCTTGAAAGTGCCGATAATGGTGAAAGGCAGTCCGCTCAGCTTCATGACCTTTCCCACAGCTTCGTCGGTCGATCCGTAGAGTTGCTTGGCGAGTTCTTGAGTGATGACGCCAACCTTGTTGTGGGCCTGCTCGTCCTCGGCGTCGAAGAATCGCCCGGACAGCACCACCAGGTTCCGCACCGCGCTGTACTCGGGGTAAACGCCAAGCACGCGCACGTCCCGCTCCTGGCCGTTGCCGATGGGCACGCGATCGTCAAATGGAACCACGGGAGACGCAGCCGCGATTCCCGGCACCTGCTGCAACACCGCTTTCATGTCGTCGATGGTTAATGGATCAGGATTGGCATTGCCCGCGCCACCCTGATATTCCGCGTACACCATATTGGCGCCGATCGCCTGAATCTGATTCAGGACGTATTGCTTTCCCGTCATTCCGATGGTCACGACCAGAATGAGCGACGCCGTGCCAATGACCATGCCCAGCGCGGTAAGCGCGAATCGCACTTTATTGCTGCAGAAAGTGTCGTAGGCAAAGCTGATGATCTCGCCCAGAACCAGCTTGGGAGGATGGCTAGGCGCCGCGGTGGCAGCTGTGGGCATGACTCATTAGATGCTACGCGGAGCCGGTTAGAGGCGCAATTGACAAGGATGCTGCATCCCTTGCCGGCCTGCGGAAAAACTTGACGGGAAGTCCAACCAGTTGGCGCCGATGCAACCGCAGAGACAGCCAACACATGTCCCTGCGTTTACGCCTAATTCCAGTGGTGAGAGTGCCACCAGATTTTCTGGATGTCGAAAGTGACGCCGCGGCATAGGTATATCGGCGTGTTCTCCTCGCTCATGCCAAAACGCTGGTAGTGCTCGAAGGCCTGAAATGAAGTGCAGTTGTCGCGGACGTCGTCGAGGCCCCACTGGATCACGATGAGGTTCTTGAAGACTTGTGGAGGCGGTCCCCAGTACCAATAGTTTTGGTGGCGCGACCAGGCGCGTGGCAGCCCGTATCGAGGGCCGAACTGGTCAATCGCGCCAGCTTCGCCGTAGTTGCCGGCCCAGATGCCGGTCTGGGCACGCTCCTCGGGCGGCAGCGAGTTGTAGATGGCGGCAACCTCACTCACCATCTCGGGCCATCCGAACTGATCGGCAATCGGTTGCGGCAACGGCGACTCATGGTGCACCTCGGTACTGGAAGGTTTGAAGCCGATAGCGTTTTGATAGCCGAGGAGACGCTCCGGCGGCAGCATCCACGTCACCAGTGGGATGGCAGGAAGCGCCGCAAGCAGGATAATGGCAATAACGGCCGCGCGTGTCCAGGCGGCGCGGTTTGCCAGCCATCGCTCAATCACCACTGCGCCGCCGGCAAAGAGCATCGGATAGATCGGGAAGACGTAATAGTTCTTGCCGTGCGCGACTTCCATCGATACGAAGAAAACCACAAAAATCAGGCCCAGCACGCGCCAGCGTCGGTCGCGGAGAAACCAGATCAAGCCCGAGAGCCAGACCGGCAAAAGAATCGGGTGCATGTCAATGATCTGCTCTTTAACGAACGCGAGCGGACCGAGAACGACGTTCTTGCCTTCGCGGCGCACGTTGGCGAGATCTTCGATCGTCGGGAAGTGATGGCGAATCTGCCAGATGATGTTGGGGAGGAAGAGCGCAAGCGCTATGGCTCCGGCGATCCAGATCCACGGCCGACCGAACTCACGACGATGATGGGTGAGCAGTAGAGCGACGGCGACCGCGAATCCGAAAAACAGGGTTGAGTGCTTGTTCTCAAGGCCGAGGCCGGAGAAGACGCCGAACCATAGCCAAAGCCGTGAGTCCCTGGTTCGCAATATGCGGACGACGACCCAAATGCAGCCCATCCAGAAGACAGGCTCGAAGGCATTCATGGTGAGCAGGCTGTCTGTGATCAAAACGGCGGGGCAGAGCAAAACGGAGACTCCGGCGAGAAGCTGCGCATATCGTTCACCGCCAAGTTCACGTGCGATGAGGATGGTAAGCGCAACCAGCGCTGCGCCCGCGAGCGCCGGAAGGATGCGTAGCGCCGCCAGCGAGCCGCCCATCCATAGCGCGAGTTTCGCGTACACGGCTATGAGCGGCGCGGCATCGACGTAGCCCCAGTCGAGGTGGCGCGCCATGTCGAGGTAATAAAGCTCATCGCGGAAGTAGCCGTAATGGCGGACGCTAGTGAAGAGGTGGAGCAGGAGCTTGGCGGCGCACACCCCGGCAACAACGCCGACGGCGAGACGGGGCAAAGGTTCGGTCGAGTCCGCTTCGTCGCCAGGCGAGTTTGCGCCAGGCGCGGAATTGTAAGTTCTCAATCCATGCAAGGTTCGCGCTCCCGATGGCCTCGCTGAAATCGTGAAGGTCTGCCAGACCGCCTCTGCTGCCTGGCGTTAGGCAGTCAGGGACGGCCTTTGTCGCGTTATGTTGCGAGAAGTGGATCGTTGGGATGGCCCACCCTTGTTTCGCTCCGTCAACAAAACGGCCGCCCACTCTTCGACTATCTCTGCGGCTCGACCGCACTGCCGCGCGCGTAATACCCGGCGTAGCCAGGTTCCAACCGGCCCCCGGTCGGACTGAAAATCCGGAAATGTCCCAGCCCGAATCTCTGCAGTGCAAATTGCAGCGTGGTGCTGACCACGCCCATTCCGTATTTCACGCTGCGCCGAAAATTAATGGAGGACGCGTCCTCGAAATACTTGGTTGGACACGATACTTCTCCAATGCGAAATCCGAAATGCACGCACTGCGCCAACATCTGGTTGTCAAAGACAAAGTCGTCGGAATTCTCGAGCAGCGGCAGCCGGGTGAGCACATCGCGACTGAACGCTCGATACCCACTGTGATATTCGGACAGCTTTACCCGCAAAAAGAAGTTTTCGAATGCAGTCAGAAAGCGATTAGCAATGTATTTCCAGACGGGCATGCCGCCACGCAACGCTTGTCCTCCAAGAATGCGTGAGCCCAGCACCACGTCGTAAACCTCGTACGCCACCATGCTCGCCATCGCCGTAACCAAAAGCGGCGTGTACTGGTAATCCGGATGCAGCATTATGACCACGTCCGCGCCCGCAACCAGCGCTTCACGATAGCAAGTCTGCTGATTGCGCCCATATCCGTAGTTCCGGTCGTGCTGGAAAAACTGCAAGCCAAGCCGCTTCGCGACCTCAATGGTGCGATCGGAGCTGTGGTCATCCACCAGGATGCAAACGTCCACCAGATCGGGCACCTCGCGCACCGTGGCCTCGAGCGTCTTCTCCGCGTTGTAAGCGGGCAACACCACCGCAATGCGTTTGCCATTAATCATTTTGAAGAATCGATGGAACGACGGCGTCCCCGCCCGTCCTGACGGCTGATTTACTCATGATAACCTGTGCTCGCGATACGGCTCGAGTTTCTTCCACGATTCTCATGCAAAGGATCATCCTCAAAACCCGCAAGAAACGCGAAGTCCTCGACATCACCAAAACCGTCGAGGCTCTACTCCAAACGAGTCACTCGCAGGCTACAGGAATCTGTAATCTCTTGATACTCCACACCACGGCCGCACTGACTACGGCCGATCTCGATCCCGGCACCGACCTCGACATGCTCGATGCCTTCGAAGCCATGATTCCAAAATTGCGCTACCGCCATCCCCACAACCCCGCGCATGTGCCCGATCACATCCTCTCGGCGCTGATAGGGACATCGGTCGCGCTGCCGTTTGAGCGCGGCCAAATCATCCTCGGCACCTGGCAGCGAATTGTACTCATCGACCTAGACGGTCCGCGGGAGCGGCAACTAGTTGTGACGTATCAGCGGAAGGTTAGCTGGAGCGTTTCGCAAGCAGAACGTCCGGATACTCGCGGAGTTCAAACGTTACGTTGAGGCGCAACCAAAGCAAGGCGATCCAAAGACCATCTGCACGCAAAACGCATCTTGAATATAATCTGTTTTTCACTTCAAAGGAGGAATCGAATGCCCGATCCAAAATCCGCCAACGAAAACGAAATTTCCCGCGACCGCCTCGCCGAGCTGTTGAACGAAGACCTTGCCCGAGAATACCAAGCCATCATCGCCTACGTCGTCTATTCTCAGGTGCTCAGCGGGGCCCAATACATGGACATCGCCGCTCAGCTCGAAATCCACGCCAAGCAGGAACTCGATCATGCCCTGATCCTCTCGCGGCAGATCGACTATCTCGGCAAAATGCCCGTGGTCACTCCTAAGCCGGTACGCACCTCGAAAAATGCGAAAGACATGCTCCGCTACGATCTCGATAACGAAAACGAAACCATCCGCAATTACCGGGATCGCATCGGGCAGTGTGAAACGCTGGGAGAATACGCGATGGCGGAACAGATCCGCCAAATCCTCATGCAGGAGCAGGACCATCAAATCGATTTAGCCACGGCCCTGGGCGAAGACGTGCCAGACGTTGGCTATGGTCCCAAAGGACGCGCTCTGAAGAAGCGTCGCTAACGCTGCTCGCATTGCCAGCTTCGCAACCCGCTGCTAGGGCTGAGTCGGCGGCGTACCCGTTGCGGGTGCGGCAGGCTGTGCCGGCGGCAGCGGCGTGGGCCGGTAGAGCGCGGTCTTCACGGACTCGGGCAGTTTGTTCGCGTTCGCCAGCAGCAGGCTGACCTGCCACATCTGCGTCTGCGATAGCGAATCGCTGAAACTAGGCATTCCCGAAAGCCGAATGCCGTTGGCGACCTTCCAATAAGTCTCGCCCGGCTGGTCGTCGGTCACGCCCGTGCCTTCGAGCAGCTTCGGCGGCTTGGGGAACATGCCCCGCGAGATCGCGGTTGGCGTGCCTCCAGGAATCCCGTGGCACACGGCACAGTTCTCCCGGTAAACGCTCGCGCCGGCGATAAAGTCGGCTTCGTCCGCGGGAACCGGAACGGTTTTTGGCATCTCTTTCGCGATCCGGGCGCTCAGCGCGCTGCTCGCCAGCATTTTCTCGAAGGGCATAGCGGGCGCAGCGGTCGCCACAGGCGCGCTTCCGGTCACGAAATAGAGGTAAACGCAGAGCGGCACGAGGATCAAACCGATGACCAGGCCAATTAAGAAAGTTTTCAATGGGTGCTCCTTAGAACTGAAACTCGCAGTATACACAGAATCCATTGACTATAGAGACGTAGCTAGCTACGTCTCTACTGCTATGCTCGGGGCAAAAAGAAACGCCGCCCGAACAGGCGGCGTTGGTTCGAGATTACATCCAGCTTTAGCGCCCGCGACCTCCATGAGAGCCGCCACCGCCGTGCGATCCTCCGCCGCCATGGTACCCGGAGCTCCCATGAGATCCGGAGCTGCCATGGTAGCCTCCAAAGGAACCTGAGCTATGCGAGGACGGCGCCGAATAGCTGCGGCCCCCGCCGTAGGATCGGCCGTAGGAGGGCTGGCTATAGCCGCGATATCCACCGTAGCTACCAGAACTGCTGTTGCCGTACGCCCGGGCCGAGTAGCTTCCCCGATTCTGGGCTGACGGATAATCGCGCGGCGCAGGCCTGATTCCTCCCGTTGGCCGCGGCACGCTGCTGGGCGTGCTTCGTCCGAAGTACGGAGTGGAGTATGAACGCGAGGACGAAGACCGGCTCGGCATCGTATTGTGCGCGGTCATCGTCGGCTGGCCGAAGCTGCCGCTTGATGGACGAGGCACCGACCGTGACATTGGCGAAGTCGCAGACCGGCTCCCAAGTCTTGCGGTGCTGCCGGTTGAAAGCGCCCCCCCGCTTTGCGGCGGCCGAGGCACAAAACGTCCGGCTGGCTGGGGCGTGGACCTTGCGCTGCTCGATTGTCCCTGGGGTCCGCGACTTGCGGATGGCGCTGCGGTATTCCGGGCGCTCCCCATGTTCTGCGAGTACGCTGGCCTTGAGGCGCCCGCCGGCGGAGTCATCCTGCTGACGGTCGGCCGCGAGGTAACTCCGGCAGGCGGCCTTGCGGCTGGTGCACCCGCTTTCGATCCCAGCACGCTGTTACGCGTCGGAGACACATCCGGCCTGCTGATACTCGCACTGGACAAGCCTCGCACCGCGCTCGGAGTGATCTTAGCCGTGTTCCCCCGAACCGACAGTCCGTGCTCCAGAGTGTTTCGGGAAACTGCGGTCAGACCATTTGCGTTAGCATAGCGTGGCATCCCGACGCCATTCCGTCCGTAGAATCCACCGCTGTTCCGGTTGTTGTAATAGTTGTTGGTGATGTGGTTGATATTAGTGATGCGGGTGTTGCTGATGTTGACGTTCCGGAAATAACCTCGGCCCGCGCCATACCACGGAAAGAATGGCTCACCCCAACCGAGCGGGCACCAGCCAAATCCACCGCCGAAGCCGAATCCAAAGCCAATGCCAAAGCGCGGACCTCCAAACCAGGCCACCATCGCGGGCGCATACCAAGGACGAGCCCAATAGGGCCCGGGAGCCCAACCCCAGTAGCCGCCAAACGACACCCAGCGGCCATAGTGGAAGGGAGCGAATCCCCAAGGTGCGGCGTCGACCCAGGTCCATCCCCACGGATTTTGGTAAATCCACTGCCCGTCGCTATACGGCACCCAACTCGGTGCAACCTCGGTGGGAACCCATACCGGTCCGTAGTCGGGCGTTTGACGCCAGGCTCCGTACTCATCAAGATCCCCGGCTCCCACTACGCCCGGAGCCACGTAGCGCGCGGAGATGGAATTGTCTTCGCGCTTATCGCGAACCTTGCACCAGTCGTCGAAGCCGTCTGGCGCGGGTGCGGCAGAAATTTGATGCGTCAGGGAATTTCCATTACTGAAGCGCGGCTGTTGGCCTTCGTGCACGCGCACGGCTGGGCCTTGACCGGTCGCTTCGCCCTCGCCTTTCCACACCGTTACCAGAGTTGTGTCTCCGTTGGGATCGACATCGAACCGGTACTCGCCGGACTTGGTCACGGTGAACGCCTGATTCGGCGTATCGATCTCATACACTTCGCCGTCGTAGAGCTTGCGAACATGCACGTTCAAAGTGCCTTGGTGCAACTCCACCTGCACGGCATCATTGGTGACATTGGTCAAGGTCAAACTGGTTTCAGAACTGATTCGCATCACGCCTGTGCCGAGATTCAATTCAGCGCGTGAATCTTTGTCAGCCCAGACGTTGTCGCCGATGGTCAGCGGACGGTTCAGCGAACCCTGCACCCAATCTCCCGTGCCTTGCGGTTGAAGCGAAATCGATCCGGTCATGTATCCAAGAGCGGCGACACGGCCCGGAGGATCAGTTTGCTGTCCGGAAGTTGAAGGCATCGACTGGCCTGCGGGAGGCGGTGGCGCCTGCTGCGTCGGATATGATTGATCCCCAGACTGCGGCTGACCCGCAGGCGGCAGATCCTGCTCGGAAGGGCCTTGTGGCGCTTGGTCTGCGGGGTTAGCTGATTGAGGGTACGCTGATTGCTGATCCGGCGGAGGCGGAGCTGCATCCTGCGCGGCTGCGGAAATTGTTGCCGTGGTTACGGCCAAGAGTGCGACCAAAAAGCTGATTTGCAATAAGCGCCCGAAATTTTTCATGACCCGATCCCTCCGGAACGCCGCCAGTCACTGCCACGTTCCTTCCAGCCGCTCACGCCGACGCCACTTGCAGCGAGGCGCAGGTGACTGAATACCTCTGCCTCTACGATTATGAACCCTAGTTTGGCCAAGGAGTTGCGGGAAAGGTTACGGAGGTGCAGGATGCGGGAGGATCTTGCCAGGTTGCTCGGATGAAGGGTTTTAGCGGGGCAAGACCAGTTGTTTCCGCGGGCTTGAGGGCAGCTCTTCGAAATCGTAAAGCTTCGGATTTCTAGGCGTATTCGCCCCGGGACGCAAAGGTCAAATGTCGAGCAGGTCTTGCCTTAAGCTCGTCCTGCTCTGCTACGGCTTAATCTCAAATACCGTGCCGCAATTACCGGTGCCGCAGTTCTGCCCGGTTCCACCAAGCTGGGTTACTCCAAAAATATCGCCGTTCTTACCGAATACCGAGCTACCAATGGGGTAAGCCGCGTCAGGATCGCCGGCGAAATTGTAGAGAATCGTGCAGCGCCAGCCGTCCCCTGTGGACCGCTCTAGCCGAAAGAGGGTCCCACCGCGAGATGTACCACCACCGCTTGCGGTGCCGTAAATGTTGCCTTTGGCGTCTAGAAGCAGGCCGGATTGTGGCTGGTACCCATCAGTGCCGAAAGTATGCAGCACGCGTTCTGTCCATGAGCCGTCGGAACCAAGTGTAAGACTAAACGCCGTGCCGTCGGCGTCGTTGCCGCTTCCACCAAATTTTGTTGTGCCATAAAGACTGCCCTGAGTATCGAAAATCATGCCAGCAGTCGGCCCTGCGCCATCCCCAGTCTCTCGATAGAAGCGGTGAAGAACAGCTTCCGTCCAGCTGGCACCTTTCTGCGCCGGCGGTTTCAAGCTAAACACCGCTCCCAAATTCTTGAAGCCGCCGGTATAGGTCGTCCCATAGATCGAACCGTGGCTATCGAAGATGAGCCAGCCGTTGGGGTTGGCCCCGTCGCCGCTCGATGCGCCTGCCTTCAGCCCTTTGAAGCCATACAGCACTTTTTCCGTCCACTTCCCGCCATGCTTCTTCGGCGGACTCAATTCAAACACCCCGCCGCAATACTGGTAAAAAGCGTCGCAGGTCGTGCCCTCGCCGCCGCCGAACATGGTTGCCCCATACAGATTGCCTGCCTTATCGAAGACCAGATTTCCGTTCGGCAGATATCCCTGCTTGGGAGTCGGGAAGCTATACAGCACCGTCTCAGTCCACGCGCCGCCCTTCTGCGTTGGTGGCGAAAGCTCGTATACCGTCCCGCAGCCCACCTTCGTACCCAAGAGAACACAATTCCCAGTGCCGCCGTAGCCGGTCGTGCCGTAGAGGTTCCCGGAGCTGTCGATAATCACGCTGCCAACCGGCGTGTTGCCGTCGCCGGAGGCGTTGCCTTTGAAGATATGAAGCACGGTCTCGGTCCACGGATCGCCACTTTTCGCCGGTGGCGAAAGCTGAAACACGACGCCGCACTGGGCTGGCGGGCATTCACCCCCACCGTCGGTCGTGGCACCGTAGAGATTGCCTGCCTTGTCAAAGACCACGCCGCCAGCGGGGTATTCGCCATCGTTGGTACCACCTTGGAAACTGTAGAGCACTTTTTCTTTCCCTTTGGCATTGACTGGCGAGGCTAGCGTCAGCGCGGCCAGGGCGATCAGGGCTGGGCGGATTGTCTTGAGAAACCGTTTGCCGGGATTCATACTTGCCGCGAACTCCTTGCACGGAAATCTGTCGGCGGCGGGGAGAGACAGATTCCGCAGGGCTGGCATCATACACCGGATTTGTCGTGACGGGAACGGGTCTTTGAGTCTAACCCGCATATGTTGAGCCGTCTTTCGCGGGTTGACTGTTAGGAGAATCGTGTCCAGCGGCTAAGGCCCTGCAGTCCATAGGGGGGCTTTACCGCAGCGCTGAACATCTTCCCGAAAAATGGTTACCTTCGTCACCCGCTGGGACCTGTGGTTACTCATGGGTTCTCTTCGGCCTGTGCTAGCTTTTTCTTTGGCCCGACTTGGAATCCGGCGCGGCCGCAGGGTGCTGGCGCTGGAAGTGTGCGCATTCAGTCGCGGGGGGATCTATTGGAAGCAGGCGCGGCAGCTCAGCGTGACATCGTTCAGCGTGAGATACATGGCACGAAGTTCCTCGTCGCCAGCGCCACGATGCAGCGCTTCATGGCCATGGTTGAACGCGTGGCGGGGCACACCGAGACTGTCCTGATCACCGGGGAAACCGGCAGTGGCAAGGAACTGATCGCCTGCAGCGTCCACGAATTTTCCTACCGGAACGGCAAACCCTGGATCGACATCAACTGCGCGGCTCTCCCCGAGCACCTGGTTGAGAGCGAACTGTTTGGCTACGAAAAAGGTGCCTTCAGCGGTGCCGACAACTCCAAGCCCGGACTCTTCGAACTGGCCGACAAGGGAACTCTGTTTCTCGATGAGATCGGCGAACTGCCATCCCATATTCAGGTCAAGCTGCTGCGCGTACTGGATGGCGCTGCCTATTACCGTCTGGGCGGGCATAGGAAGATCACCGTGGATGTGCGGATTGTCGCGGCGACGAATCAGGATCTCGAAGCCGCAGTACGCGAGGGACGCTTCCGCAAAGATCTTTTCCATCGCCTGAGCCAGTTTGAGTTGCGAGTTCCTCCGTTGCGCGAGCGGCCGGAAGATGTGGTCGCGCTGGCCGAGCATTTTCTGCGGCTCAAGTCGGCGGAAATGAAATTCAATGCCGAGGCTTTGCGTGCGCTCCAGTCGCACTCGTGGCCGGGAAATGTTCGCGAGTTGCGGAACATCGTTGCGAAGATTGCTATGGCAGCATCTGGACCGGAAATTGGTGAGGCCGACGTGCTGGCGGAACTCTCGGCGCTGCAGCAAAAGACCGCAATCCCTCTGCCCTCTGGCGATCTCCAGGACATGGAACGACAAATGGTGATGAAGGCGCTCGAAAACACCGGCGGCCACCGGGCGAAAGCGGCCGAGCAGCTAGGAATTTCGCGGCGGACCTTGACCCGGAAACTGGGCGAATACAAGATCACCGGGGCGTTCAGCGACAAGAGCCGTGCGCTGGGTACGCTCAGTCTGAAGCAGAAGAAGTTTTTTCGGGCCAAAGTAAAGCTACCGGTAATGCTCACAGACGGCCACGGCCAGGAAATACGCGCCACGGCAGTGAATCTCAGCGTCGGCGGCATGGGCCTCGAAGGACTCCCCGATCCGCGGCGATCGGAAGGGCTTATGGATATCAGCTTTGTGCTGCCTGACAGCCAAAACCGCATCGAGGCAAAAGTGCAAATCGTCTGGGCCGATCTCGAAGGGCGGGCTGGAGCTACATTCGTGGTCATCGATCCCGCGGTTTATAAAGAGCTGCAGGAATGGACCAATCAGCGAATGAAAGAAGAGGGTTGGGAACTGCCTCTGTAAGTGACCGCTGTTCGCGCGTCGGCGCCTGCCGAACCATCCCGTGAGACTGCCTGATCGCTTCTAGTAAGATAGTTCTTGCGGATGCCTAAGAAGCTCTCCCATTACGATCATTCCGGACGCGCCAGAATGGTCGACGTCTCGGCCAAATCCGCGACGAAACGCGAAGCCGAGGCTAGCGCCTTCGTAGTCTTGAAGCGTACGGTCCTGAACGCATTGCCCAGGAATCCCAAGGGCGATCCGCTAGAGGTCGCGCGGCTGGCAGGAATCATGGCCGCGAAGCGAACGGCCGATTTGATTCCCCTGTGCCATCCTTTGCCGCTTTCCCACGTTGATGTCGAAATGCGCGTGTGCGAGAATGGCGTCGCGATCGCCTCAAAAGTTACAACCACGGCAGTGACCGGCGTGGAGATGGAAGCCCTCATGGCCGCCAGCATCGCCGCGCTCACCGTTTATGATATGTGCAAGGGCCTTGATAAAGGCATCGAGATTCGCGAAATCGTGCTCGAGCGGAAATCTGGCGGCAAAAGCGGCGATTACAGCCGCGTCCGCAAAAAGACTTAGCGCGTTCCATGGCGAACAACGTAAGACTCCTGCTGGTGGATGACAATCCGATGGTGCTGGGGTTGCTGCGCGGGGCACTGACTCCGCTCGCCAATGTCACAACTGCAACCGACGCGGCCGACGCGCTGCTCAAGGCGGTTGACGATCCTCCCGACTTGTTGGTCTGCGACTATCGCATGCCCGGCATGGATGGCCGTCAGCTCATCGAAAAATTGAGAAGCCGCCCTCGAACTGCCGAAGCTGCGGTCATCCTCGTGGCGACGAAAACTGACATCAGCGAAAAGCTGAGCACGCCCGATCTTCCCGTCGACGATTTCGTTGAGAAGCCATTCTTTCTGCGGGAAGCCACGCAGCGCATCAAGCGCGTAATCGACAAGATCGCGCTGGAAAAGATGGCCAAGACCGCTCCCTCGGACGGAGTGCTGCGCGGCAGTTTGCTGCAGATGAATGTCATCGACCTGGTGCAGTCGTTGGAGATGGGCCGCAAAAGCTGTTCCCTCACGCTCACCAACAAAGACGACAGATGCGAACTGTACTTCAAAGAAGGCCAGGTCACGCACGCGACTTACGGCTCGCTGATTGGGGATCCGGCGGTGTTTAAGGTTCTCCGCTGGACAGACGGAAACTTTGAAGTCAATTTCGAAGGCAAGACCACTCAACAGACAACTCAGTTGAACACCCAGGGCTTGTTGATGGAAGGCCTGCGCCAGCTCGATGAAGCGCAACGTGACGGCGGCGGCGGAAAAGCCGCAGAGGAGGAAGAAGATGTCCTCCTCGATTCCTGAAGGCTCCACTCCCGAACCCTCAACTCCTGCAGCTCTGACCGTAGCCGTCATTACGGTTAGCGATTCCTGCGCAAGCGGCGAACGCGCCGACGTCTCCGGCCCGGCGGTTGGAGAACTTCTCAGAAAAAGAAATTTTGCAGTCATTGGGACCGAAGTTGTTCCCGACGATCAATCCGCAATTCAGAACGCAATTGCGTACTGGGTGCAGGAAGCGCAACTCGTGGTCACGACCGGCGGAACAGGAATCGCTGAGCGCGATGTGACGCCCGAAGCCACGCGCGCGGTCTGCGAACGCCTGCTCGAAGGCGTCGCCGAACGCATGCGTTTTGAAGGCGCGAAGAAAACTCCGTTCACCGCACTCAGCCGGGGAGTCTGCGGAGTGCGAGGAAAGTCTTTGATCATCAACCTGCCGGGGAGTCCCAGCGGCGCGGTGGATTCACTCGAAGCCGTGATTGACCTTCTGCCCCACGCCCTGCAGTTGCTCAGCGGAAACACCAAACACGAATGAACTGTGCCGACAATGCATACTTAGCCCTGGTCGCCTCGTGTTCGTGGGCAGGTCTTCTTGTTCCGCCAGCGCGAGTCCGCGCGCAATAGGTGCTGCAAGTGGCACTCCCTCCTGCGTTCCTGTCAAGGTAGGCTTGGCTCAAGTTTTTCTCAAGGCAGACAGGAGGAATCGTGAATTTCCGACTGGTGTGTCTGGTTGCTCTTAGTGGGGCTTGCTTTGCAGGCGATGACGTGTCTCAACCTTCCCTGACTGTCTACAACCAGAACTTCGCGGTAGTGCGGCAGGAGCTTCCGCTGGATTTGAAGGCGGGAGTGAATAGCATCCGGGTCACGGACATTACCATG
Source organism: uncultured Acidobacteriota bacterium (assembly GCA_963762385.1). Lineage (GTDB taxonomy): Bacteria > Acidobacteriota > Terriglobia > Terriglobales > Acidobacteriaceae > JABDBE01. The sequence continues at coordinate 311,285 of CAVXKN010000007.1, forward strand.
CATCTGGAGCCGGATTCAGTGATCTTGCGCGATCCGACGGGCAAACACCCTATTCAGGTGCTGGAACAGAACTACCGTGCTGATCCACTCTCTGAGTCTTTGTTGCTGTCCCTGTACGAAGGCAAGACGCTGAACTTTTTGGTGCAGCGGCGGGACAAAGAGGAAATCGTCCCTGTCAAGATCATCCGCAGCGGATTCACGCCGCATAACTTCATGGCCATGAACCGCTATGGTTCGCAGTATAGCCAAGCTCAGATGGCCTACAGCCAACCCGGCGGCGATCAACCCATCGTCGAACTCGACGGCGTCGTGCGCTTCAGCCTGCCAGGTCTTCCGTTGTTCCCATCGCTCGCCGACGACAGCGTGCTGAAGCCAACCCTGCAATGGCTTTTATCGGCCGAGAAAACGGGTTCAGTTCGCGCCGAATTTTCCTATGTAACAGGCGGCCTTACCTGGGAAGCGGACTACAACATCGTGGCCCCAGAAAAGGGAGATGCGGTAGACCTGGTGGGTTGGGTCACCATGGACAACCAGAGCGGCAAAACCTTTGAGAATGCGCGCATCAAGCTGATGGCGGGAGATGTGAGCAAAATTCAGCCAGGACAGCAATCTTGGAGTCAGACTGTAGAGGTCGCCGGCATGGCAGCCATCGGCGGCGGCCTTGGGCCTCCGGTGACGGAGAAAACTTTTGACGAATACCACCTCTACAGCCTTGCCCGTCCCGCGACCCTGCACGACCGCGAGACCAAGCAGGTAGAATTCATCCGCGCTGCGAGCGTTTCCGCGAAGCAGGTCTATGTCTACGACGGAGCGAAGATCGACCCCAATCGCTACCGCGACTGGAATTGGGAAAATGTTCGCAACGATAAGACCTATGGAACCGAATCCAATCCGAAGATTTGGGTGATGCGGGAATTTGTCAACTCCGAAGCCAACCACCTGGGCATGCCGCTGCCCAAGGGACGAGTCCGTTTTTACCGTCGCAACGACGATGGCCAGATCGAGTTCACTGGTGAAAATGTCATCGATCACACGCCTCGCGACGAGACTATCCGCGTCTACACCGGAAACGCATTCGATCTCACTGGCGAACGCCGGCGCACCGACTACAGGCTGGACACCAATCAACGCTTTCTTGACGAATCATTTGAGATCGAGGTGCGCAATCACAAGAAGGAGCCGGTGAACGTTCGCGTGGTTGAGCATCTGTATCGCTGGACTACGTGGGACATTCGTTCGAAATCCGACTCTTACAACAAAATGGACAGTCAAATGATCGAGTTCCCAGTCACCCTAGAACCTGGCAGCGAGAAGACAATCAGTTACACGGCACACTACACCTGGTGAAGCCGTCTTGGGCGTCGTTCGGGCCCCGAAATTCGCAAGATCTGAATTCGCGAACACTTTTGAAATCACAGACTCTGAAGACGGTTTGCCCTTCGGATGACCTCTTTCGCGTACACTTTTAGTCTCACATCTTGAAGACGATCAAGCACATCCTTTCGCGCTACACCGCGTTCCTCTGGGCATTGCTGAAGCCTCTGGGAGCGTGGGGCGTGCTGGTCGTGGCCGCGCTCGACGGCGCTTTCATTGGCCTTCCGGTGGACGCGGTCGTGGCCGGATACGTCTATCAGGATCACGCCAGATTTTTTCTCTACGCTCTGATGGCGGCGGCTGGATCGACGTTGGGCAGCATCGTTATCTACGTGATCGGCTACAAGGGCGGGGAGGAACTGCTGCGCAAGCGTATCCCGCCGGCGCGCTTCGAAAAGATTCATGCGGCGTTCGACAAGCATCCGTTCTGGAGCCTGATGTTGCCCGCGATGCTGCCGCCGCCTACACCCTTCAAGCTGTTCGTTCTGGCCGCGGCAGTTTCGGAGATGGGATTTCTGCGCTTCCTGCTGGCGATTTTCTCCGGCCGCCTGGTGCGCTTCCTGCTGTTGGGCGTGCTCACCGTCAAGTTCGGCCCTGACGTTGTGCATGTCGTGGGAGCGCTTTTCCGCCAGCACCTGTATGTCGTTATGCTGGTAGCAGCAGCGGGAATTGTGGCATGGCTAATGCATCGCAAGAGCGAGGGCAGTACCCGAAGATCAAAGTTAACCGACGCGAAGAAAACTCAAGCGAGCGATCGGTGAAACGTTTTATACATCGCAGGTGCTCGTCGCCAGTCTCTAGGATTCACGCTGCTGCGGCGTGATCGCCGTGGCTGCGGAGCACGCCTGACAATGCGTGCAACGCCATCGGTGTGGCAAACATTGCAGTCGTAAAGATCAAATCGCCCGTGAGCGCGTGGCGGAAAAACGGCACGCCGGCGGCATACGACATCATTACCCCGCTCAGGTTCTTCGGATACATATCCAGCCAGGCCCATGCTACTAGGTTGGTGATTAGAAAAAACGAAACCGAACTGGCGAGCGCCGCGCCGATCACAGGTAGCCATTTGGTCTTCGCGCCCAGCCTTGTGCCCAGCCAGAGAACTGCGGCGTACCACGCGAAAGTCACGTAATGATCCCAGGTGAATGGATACGAATAGACCAGCTTCGTGAGCGCCACGTCCGACGCGGCCAGCAGCACAAACGGGATCCACAGCTGGCGGCGTGGGCCACGGGCACCGAAAAACAACAGCGAGCCGGTCACCGGAGTAAACATCCAGGGATGCGGCATGAACCGGACCGCGACCGCTAGCAATAAGAACAAGTAGGGCAGCATGATGAAATCACCTCGATGACGTCAAGGAAGATTGTGGCCTGTGAGAGCGGCGGCGTCAAGTCAAAGCATTGTCGTCGACTGCCCTAAAATCTTAAATCGCGGAGGTCGCTGAGAACCTCCGCAGAGCCTGCGGAGAGAAACTAATCTATCGGTGTGTTGCTTTGTCCCGCGTCCCGGGAGCTTTTACTCGGCGGTGGGCCAAAATACGCTGCGACCACTTTCAAATTGCGATCCAGTTCAACGCTTGCTCCCAGAACGCTTCGGCCCGGGCGTCCAGGTTGTTGGAACCGCAGATCCTTGAAGCGAACGATGTAACCCTGATCTTCTGGAAGGGGTTCGGTTTCCGTGATCGGATACTGCGCCCAGTCGAGATAAACGCGCCCAAGATAGGATCGCTTGGCTGCGAGCGTCACCGGAGTTTCCTCGGGCTTATAGAGAATCTGCATATCGCCATTAGGGTCGACCTCGGGAGTCGACGAATCCACCATCGTCATAGCGAAGAAGTTCTGGGTTTCCACCACGCCGACCCATCGAAAGGGAGTCCACCACAACGGGAAGGCCGAGGCGCGGAGCGGAGCGGCGCTCTCATAGGTACGCGCTTCGAGTGCATTCACGGCGCGCCGGTGCTCGAAATCCCGCACTCCCCATAGCGCGACTATGCCAATCAAGGCCAGCGTCGCAGCCCAGCGGCCCGTGGGTTGCGTCCGACGCACGCCGATCTCTCGATCGATGAAGGAAAACAAAACGGGCAGCACGAGTCCGCACACCAGCAGGAGCAGAATGACTGGGTCCGCGATGAAGACGATGTCCCACGAATACCATTTTTCGGAAAATGGCCAGAAGGGGCGCACGCCGTAGTTATTCGTGAAATCGAGCAGAATGTGACTCAGCCCCGCGAGATATGCAAACCCGAATAGCAACCCCCAACGTGGAGGCAGATTGGGATCTTTAAGCTTTCGTCCTCGCAATCGCCAAATCACATACATGAAGCCAACCACTACGGCCGAGACCAGCGCGATCCCCAGGAACGAATGAGTAAAGCCGCGATGATGCGCGAAGCCAAACACCCGGCCTTTGAACTCACCGAGCACGTCCAGATCTGGCGCTTCGGCAGCCAGCGTCACCGTAGCTGTAGCGAGAGCCGTCTTGCGATTCAGTCCGGCACGCCCCATGCAGGCGCCGGTCAGGAAGTGGGTGATGGGTTCCACAGTTTGCGGCTCTATCGTGGTCTGAGTTAGAGAGGATAGCTTACAACTTATGGGCTAAGATCCGCACGCATGGTGGAAAACTCAACGCCCATGGACATCGATGCAATTGGTTCAGATAAGAGCGGTTCTCAGTTAGTTGGTCTCAGTCCTCAGTGGGATCGATCCCTGATCATATCGAGTGCCGCTCAACTTGGCGTCAATAACGTCACGGCGTCGCGCACCACGGATATTTGCGCAGGTAGCGTTCCCAGCAGTTCTCCATCAGCTTCGATTAAGATGCGGGAACTGCTTCCAGCGCCAGTGGACGACCCCAGATCGTGGCAGATTGCGCCGGCACTGTGAACCAACTCTATTCCAGGCACTTTCCAATTCGTCCCGAAGAGTCCGCGCAGAATGTAGCGCAAATACGCAAGGCGGCTGTGAGTTTGGAAGAGCACCAGACGAAGGTCGTTGCGTTCGAGGGACGCGCCGGGAGCGAGTTCGCGCAGCACTCCGCCGAAATTGCTGATGCGAACCGCCAGCAACTGTGAAACTTCCGTGCACCGGTTTGGCTCGTCATCGCCGATCTGCACTGCGAAGTCTTTCATCTGGTGAGTCAGCCACAGGCGTGTCGCCTTCGCGCAGTAGGCGGCCATACCGAAGCGTCGCTTGATCAATGGATCCAGTTTGTAGAACAGATGCGCGTCTACTCCGATGCCGACAATGAAAATGAAATATCGCGCGGCCCGATTGCCGGTGAAATCCTGATAGTCGATTCGGCCGACGGAGATGCGTCGGGGCTTTGCGCTTAGAGCAGCCTGGGCAGCCTTCGCCGGAGAAAACGGCAGCCGCAGATCGTGTGCCACACAATTTGCGGTACCAAGAGGAATGATGGCCAAGGCGACCTTGGTGCCGACCAATCCCTGCAGGACGTCGTGAACCGTGCCGTCGCCGCCGCACGCGAATACGGTGTCGCAGCCTTCAGCGATCGCCTGTGTCGTTTGCGCGGTCGCATCGGAGGCTGCGCGCGTGGGAGCGGCCGAAGCTTCGACTCCGGCATTTCGCAGGACTGAAAGGGCTGATTCAACATCCGCCACTCGATGCTCGAGGCTGCGGCCAGAGAGCGGATTGTAGAGCAGTATGACTTTGCGCATCGGTCACGATGCAGGCGAGGACGCCCGCGCCTACACTTTTCCTCGGGTGCCCCACTCCCACATGCCGAACATGGCTTTCTGCGGTAGAGGGTGGCCCACCTGGCGGGCGAGCATGCAGATTTGGCCGCGATGATGGGCATCGTGGGCCATCAGATAGCCGAAGAATCCGGCCACATCGGGACGAAAGCCTTTTACTCGGCCATCGCTTTCCAAGGCCGACTTTAGCACCGCACTGAGAGCCGCGCGGCTTTGCTCCAGCGCTTTCATTGCCAGTGCTGGGGTCACATTGGTGCGATCCAATTGGTCCGGAATCTTACTACCCTTGGCTGCAGCCTTCAACCACATCACGCGGACGTTGTGCAAGTGAGCCACGATAGCGGCGACGTTCCGTCCCTTGCCCGCGGGCGGCTCGGCACGCCAGGCTTCGCTCGGCAGGTTCTCGATCATGTACTGGTTGATGCGGTCGTTTGTGTCGAACGAAGTCAACAGGGCTTGCGGTAGTGAGAAAGTGGCTGGTGCGGCTTTGGGCATAACTGTCTCCGAAATCGCGTGCGCTAAGCTTGGTCTCGCTTGATCGCGTAGACGTAATGTAACAAATCCGCTTTGATCACTTCTTTCCAGATGGTCATGCCATTTTTCTCAGCCACGCGGCGCGAAGCGAGATTCTCAGGGCGGATCAGGGAGATGAGCCGGTCGACCTTGAGATTCGCGAATCCGTAATCGCGGCAGGCACGGGCGGCTGCCGAGGCAAATCCCTGGCCCCACAGATCGCGGCGCACGTGATAGCCGATTTCGACTTCCTCGACTCCATCAACACTCTGCTTCACCAGTCCGCAGTCGCCAATCAGTTCGCGCGTGGACTTCAGAATCATGGCCCAGAGTCCGTGACCGTCGTTGGCATAGCGAGTGCGGTTGCGCTGGATCCAATCTGCGACGGCGGCACGATCGAACGACATTGGGTAGTGGCGCATGGTCTCGCGATCGGAGAGGATGGCGGCGAGAGTGTCCAGGTCTTCGTGTTGAAATTCCCGAAGCGAGAGACGCTGGGTTTCGAGGACCGGCATGAAGACAGTTTAGAACAGGTCGGATGGACGATAACCGAGGTCCGACTTCTTGTGTCCCTCAAAGATCGCGGGCGACGGCGCCCGCGACACACACCGGCACAGATTCCTCGCCTATAATCTTTTGCGATGGCTACGGCGGCGAAAGACATTGAAAAGAAAATCGAAGCACTGCGCGATAAAATCCGGCACCACGAATACCGGTATTACGTTCTCGACGATCCGGAGATCAGCGACGCTGAATTCGATCAACTGATGAACCGGTTGAAGAAGCTGGAGGCCGAACATCCCGCGCTAATCACGCCCGATTCTCCTACCCAACGCGTGGGTGGCAAACCGCGCGAGGGCGTGGTCAAGGCCGCGCACTCCTCGCCCATGCTCTCGCTGGACAACACTTACAACGTGGACGATTTGCGCAACTGGGAGCGCCGGGTTCACGAACTTAGTGGGCGCAAGGACATTGACTACGTTTGTGAATTAAAGCTGGACGGCATGTCGCTGGCCCTGCTCTATGAAAATGGTCGACTGGTGCGCGGTATCACGCGCGGCGATGGCACCGTCGGTGAAGATGTCACGCTGAATGTTCGTACAGTGCGCTCGATCCCGCTTTCCATTCCGAAGGAAAAGCTTAAGGCGGCAGGCATTCCCGCGGACTTCGAAGTGCGTGGGGAAATGCTCATGCCTATTGCGGCATTCAGGAAAATGAATCAGCAACGCGAAGAGAAGGGCCTGTCATTGTTCGCCAATCCGCGCAACGCCACCGCCGGGACGGTTCGTCAACTTGAGCCCAGCATTGTTGCGCAACGGCGGCTCGATTACTTTGCCTACATGTTGCTGCGGGGCGGGCGGACTTTCATCGACCGGCAATGGGAGACTTTGAATGCTCTCAGTGCGGCTGGTTTCAAAGTTAATCCCAGCCGAAAGCTGGCCAAGAGTTTCGACGAAGTCTGGACGTTTATCGAGCAGGAGGAAGTAAAGCGGGAAAAACTTCCCTATGAAATCGACGGCATCGTCGTCAAGGTAGATCGCACTGCGCTGCAGGAGGAACTCGGCTACACCGGGAAGGCTCCACGCTGGGCGATCGCTTACAAATACGCCGCCCGCGCAGGCATCACGCAGATCGAAGGCGTTCTGTGGCAAGTCGGAAGGACCGGAAAATTAACTCCTGTGGCGATGCTGAAGCCTGTACCAATTGGAGGCACCACCGTCAGTCGCGCCACGCTGCATAATCCGGATGAGATCGAACGGCTGGGCGTGAAGATTGATGACTGGGTCGAGGTCGAGCGCGGCGGCGATGTCATCCCCAAGGTTACGCGCGTCGTAGATGATAAAGACCATCCGCGCGGCCACAAGTTAATTCATGTGCCCGAGAAATGTCCGGTGTGCGGTACGAAAGTTGTGCGCACCGAGGGCGAGGTGGACTATTTTTGCGTCAATGCCAACTGCCCGGCCAAGTTGCGGGAAACTATTTTGCACTTCGCCTCGCGTGGAGTGATGAACATCGACGGCATGGGAGAAGCCTTGGTCAATCAGCTCACGGATCGCGGGCTGGTGAAGAATGTCGCCGACATTTATAAGCTGACCAAAGACGATCTGCTATCGCTCGAGCGGATGGGCGAGAAATCGGCGCAGAATGTGCTTCACCAGATCGAGGCTTCGAAGAAACTGCCATTCGAACGCGTGATCTATGGATTAGGAATCCGTTTTGTGGGCGAGCGCACGGCGCAGTTCCTCGCGGAACATCTCGGCTCGATGGATGCACTCATGAATGCCAGCGAAGAGGAACTTCAGCAAGTGAATGAAGTCGGGCCCCGCATCGCGCAAAGCATCGTGGAGTTTTTTCAGGAACCAAGAAACCGTGAACTGGTAGAACGGCTGCGCAAGGCCGGCTTGACTTTCGCGGGCGCAAAAAAAGAGCGCGGTACAAAACTCGCCGGGAAGACGTTTGTCCTAACCGGCACGCTCAACCTCCCTCGTGACCAAGTCAAGAAGACGATCGAAGATGCCGGCGGGCGCGTATCCGGTTCCGTCAGCAAAAAGACTGACTATGTGGTCGCCGGAGCGGACGCCGGTTCCAAGCTCGACAAAGCGAAAGAACTGGGAATAAACGTGATCGGCGAAAAGGATCTGGACCAGTTGCTCGGACGCTGACGCGGGCTCGCGAGACTGAACGCGTCTCCCTGGTTTGTCTCTACAAAAACTTACAATTTCTTGACATTTTCGTGACAACCGCAGACTGGCGTCGCCTTAATCTTCGTCAACTGCTACTGCCGATCATAGCTAAGAGGACTCGGGGGAGGACTCTGGCAACCGATGTTCTCACGATAACGAGTGCGGGAAGTCGGGAATTCTCTCTGTTGAGGCAGTTCGTAGAGATGCGCATCGGCGCATAGGGAGCATCGTGGCCCCACTTTTCGGTGTTGCGATTGTGCGCTTTTGCGTTTCCGGGGTTCATCCTGAGCGAGGTTTTTTGCCCTTCGATTCTCGCTCAGGATGACACCGGCGATTCGAGCGCCGCTTTAATCCGCCCGTAAGTAATCTCCAGGCTTTCTGGTAGGACTCGCGTTTCTCCAACCACCGAAACAAAGTTCGCATCCGCTACCCAGCGTGGCAGAACGTGCATGTGAATGTGTCCGGCGACGCCGGCTCCGGCAGCTTTGCCGATGTTCATGCCCAGGTTCACCCCGTCAGGAGCATAGAGTTGTCGCAACACCCGTTCCATTTGCTGCGACAGATTCATCATTTCGTGCGCAGCATCGATCGGCAGTTTCTGCAACTCGTCGAGATGCGCAAAGGGTACCACCATCACATGCCCCGGCGTGTAGGGAAACGTATTGAGCACGATGTAACAGTTTTGTCCGCGATGCACGATGCGGGCTTTGGCATCGTCCCCTAATTTGGGCAGCTCGCAAAAGATGCAGCCCTTGGTCTTGTCACCGGCGGTGACATAGGCATAACGCCAAGGAGTCCAAAGATAATCCATTCGAAGGCAGAGTAGCAGATGGCCGCAACTTTCGAAACTCGGCGGAAAGGCGCGCACTTGCGAGGACGCCCGCTTACATCCACGATTCCTAGGGCCGCGTGAACCCCATCGCGGTCAAGCGGGTGTCGATTGGCTCGGGTTTCTTGTGCTCTATCTGGATGGTTTGCTGCAGCAAAGCCCAGTCGTTCTCGGCATTCTGTTCCGAGACCTTGGGAGAACCGCCTTTTTTCAACTCTTCCCGGAGCCGTTGGATCAGAATCCATTCCGTCAACTCGGGCGGGGCCGAGGTGCTCAGGATGTTGTTTCTCGACAATCCGAGGTCAACCGTTTCGTCCCCGAGCTTAACCTGCAGCAAGGGATCGCCGGAATTATCGACTCGCGGCACCGAGTCGGCCTGCAACTGTTGCCACCTGGTTCCGTACCAGGGATTGCCCTCCGCGAGTGGGCGCTTCAGCGAGTCTAGCCGAGACTGATAGGCGCGCCGGTGCTCCGATGACAGGGGTGGTTCCACCTCCCCGGTGGGGTCGAAGACCATCGCATCGCGCGCCGGATTGAAGCGCGCACCGTCCGCGGCGGCAACCACGAGGGCGCCGGTAATCACGGGATGGAATACGAGCAGCGGCAGCATATACTTCTTCGCTCTCACCACGGATTCGACCACGCCACGCACAGGCGCGCTACGCCGAATGTTCCCTGGAACTTGAGGAATAACAAACGTCGTCAGGTGCACATCCGGGTGGCGCTCGCCGAAATGCACAAGCAACTGCGCATCGTGCTTGGGTGTGGTGACTCCGAGATCGCCGATCACGCTGCGATGAAGCATCTTCGGATAGTAAAAGTTGACCAGGTTGCGCGCGAAGTCCGCGCAATTGTGAGTGATGATATTGAACTGCATCCGGTTTGGTTCGGAGTTGTATTTCTGAATCAGGGCGTCGTCTTGCTCTTCGGTCGTATCGACGTGGAAACCGTAGATGGCCCGGCGGTAGCTCGCCCCGACCAGTTCGACCCATCGTCCGGCCGGCGGCTCGCCGTCGGGACCGTCGGGAGCAACATCCTCGAGATGAGCTTGCCGATATCGATTTCGGAGAAAGTCGACTAACTTGGCGTCCGCGGAAAGGGGAACATTTTCTGGATTGTCGACCGCGTAGAGGTAAGGGATCAGTGGAATGGCGATCCAGTCGTGCCCCGCGATGCCGTCGTAGCGGCTGATGACCGCTCCGAACTCTCCTGGGGCGCATCGCCGGAGGACCAGCGGCGACTCAGCACAAACCCGCGACAGGTACACGGCCGCGTGACCCGTTCCCGCGAAAACACCATCGTAGCTATACGGCTCTTCCAGCAATAAGGTGACGTCGGCGTGCGCGTGCGCAATCGCAAGCAAAAATAAGAAAAACGCTAACACCGACTTCAACTGCCTAGCCATAATCCCTCAAGCGTAGAAACACCACAACCCGTGCTTTGATGCTGTCTGAGATGATCGAGTGGCCGCAGTATACAAGGGCTTTTGGTTCAAGCATTAGTAACGAAAGAGGTTGCACTTTAAGGACTAGCTTTAGAAGGTCGTCTCAAATTCAGACGAGCGGAGATTCTATTTTTAACATGGCTTTAATGGATCTCGATTATTCTGAGTTTGGGTTTGACACTGTTTGCAAGCGATTGCTATAGTCGAAGGGTTCCCTTTTGGACGCGGGTTCGCTATTTGGCAACGTCCGACCGCTGGGATTGTTCAGGTCCGTCCGCCAGGGCGGGCTCCACACAACCTAAGACTCACGCCAGCAGTCCGCTAGCAGATCCCGCATCCTTCGCGTACGCGCGAGTACACCAGAGAGGCGATAAACCTTGCTCGACGACAACACTTCCCCCAGCCAAGATTCAGCAACCTCAACTTTAACCGAGAACCCCGAGGGTTCGCCCGAAAGCTCGATCCTACAGGCTTCAGTTCCCGAGACGCCACAAGCTCAGCAACAGGACGAAAAGCCCAGTAGCGCCGCTGTTGAGGACTTCGCTTCGGCCCTGGAAAGCTTCACCACCGAAAGTGAGGAGGCGGTCCGTGAGGACAAAGTCCTCAAAGGCACCGTGCTGAAACTCACCGGCACGCATGTTGTCGTGGACATCGGCGCCAAGTCCGAGGGCATGCTGCCTCTGTCCGAGGTGCTGGATTTCGAGGGCAAGCCACGGTTCCAGCCCGGCGACGAAATCGACGTCATGCGCGATAAGGGCGAAACCGAGGAAGGCTACATCAACCTCTCGCACCAGAAAGCGCAGAAGCTGCGCGCGTGGGAGGAAATTGAGAAAGCTTATAACGAGAAGAAGCCGATTCATGCCACCGTGGTGGAGCGCATCAAGGGCGGTCTCACCGTCGACATTATGGGGGCGAGTGCATTTCTCCCCGGCTCTCAGGCTGATCTGCGTCCGGCCCGCAATCTCGATGCGGTGAAGGGTCAGACTCTCGAAGTTGCGATCATTAAGCTGAACAAGAAGCGCGGCAACATCGTGGTCTCGCGCAAGCAGGTGCTCGAAGGCGAGCAGAGTGAAAAGCGATCCAAGACTCTGGAGCATTTGGAAGAAGGTTCGATTCTGACCGGAGTGGTCAAGAATCTCACCGATTACGGCGCGTTTGTAGACCTTGGCGGCATCGACGGGCTGCTGCACATTACCGATATGTCCTGGGGAAGGCTCACTCATCCGCGCGACTTAGTTAATGTGGGCGATCAAATCCAGGTAAAGGTGCTGAAGTTTGACAAGGACAAGCAACGCGTGTCGCTGGGCTTCAAGCAGCTCACGCCCGACCCGTGGCTGGATGCGGAACACCGCTATCCTGTTGGCGCGCACGTTGGCGGACGCGTTATCAGCGTCACCGACTACGGCGCATTTGTGGAACTCGAACAGGGCATCGAAGGGCTGGTGCACGTCAGCGAGATGACTTGGTCCAAACGCATGAAGCATCCTTCCAAGCTCGTGAACGTCGGCGATCACGTGGACTGTGTCGTGCTGAACGTGCATCCACAGGAGCGCCGGATTTCGCTGGGCATGCGTCAACTTGCGGCCAATCCCTGGGACGCTTTACACGAGAAATATCCGGTTGGCGCTACGGTCGAAGGCCGCGTACGAAACCTGACCGACTTCGGAGCATTTATCGAAATCGAAGACGGTATCGACGGTCTGGTCCACGTTAGCAATCTGAGCTGGACGAAGCGGGTTAAGCACCCGTCAGAGATTTTGAAAAAGGGTGATCGCCTGAAAGCCGTTGTGTTAGCCATCGAACCGGACAAGCGGCGGCTGTCGCTCGGTGTGAAGCAACTCCAACCTGATGTTTGGGAGAGCTTCTTCAGCCAGCACAAGGTCGGCGACGTGTTGCACGGAAAAGTGCTGCGCGTAGCCAGCTTCGGCGCCTTCGTCGAAATCGCCGAGGGCATCGAAGGCCTCTGCCACAACTCCGAGGCGGTGGATGCCAACGGCCAACCCTTGACCCTTGAGCCGGGACAAGAGCACGACTTCAAGATCATCAAGATGAATCAGGAAGAAAAGAAAGTCGGGCTCAGCATCAAGGCTGTGGGCGAGGAAGCTTCGCGCACCGAAGTCGAAGCGTACAAGCATCCAGTGTCGAGTACCGGCGGTTCTACCATAGGCGATTTAATCTCGTGGAAGCGCGCCGGGAGCGACAATAATTAACAGCCAGCGTGGCGCGCTCTCGCCCGCGAAGGCATCAAGGGCCGCCAGCGATGGCCTTTTATTTCCATTACTGCAGCAGCCCAAACACTCCCACCCCATTCGTCGTCCCCACGTACACTTTGCCGTTGGTGATCATTGGCGTGATGAACTTGTTTCCCGCGCCGAACTGATCTCTTCCGCCCGACGCCTGGTTGCTGTTGTATAACTCACGCGCAAGATTGGTCGCGTCATAAGCGTGCAAAACCGCAGAGCCTGCGTTCTCCGCGGCCCATAGGATCGCATTGCTCGTTCCGTTGGCAGAGATGCTCGGAGTCGCGCCAGGATAGCCGAAGGCATTGCCGGTTTGCGTCGCCGGCGTCCCCGCAAGCAGCGCACTGCTGATGGCGAAAGCCTTGATGTTATCCCCCACGGCTCCGTAGTAAACCGTGTTGTTGAAGTAAGCCGGCATGGAGAATACAGAACCCGACAAAGCGCCCTGGATTTGCTGGTAAATGTTGTTCTTGCTGGGACTGAACTTTCCCATCGCGTCTCGGTCCACGACGTAGATATTCGAGTCCTTGCCCGCACCAACCGCAAGGTGCCGGGTTTGACCCGAGCCATCCGTGAGATCGGGTAGCAGCAGCGCCCCGCCCGAGCCGAGGTCTTCATCTGACCCGTTTTCTGCGCCTTGATTGAACATTTCAAAATAGTCCGCGACCGCTAGTTTTTGATTCGCGGTCGAGATCTTGAGAAAGGCATTTCCGAAATCGCCCTGACTGGGAAAGCCATTCGCGTCGAGCGTGGAATCAAACGTCCCGTTCGCATCCAACAGGAAAATGTTCCCTGAGGTGTCGGCGGCCAGCCCCGCGCCGCTCATCCAGACCGATCCTTCATTCCCATTCGGAGTGAGGTTCAGCACGCTGACTTGCGTTAAGGTCGACTCGTCAAAACCCATGACCCAGCCGGTATACGGACGAGCATCACAATGCGAGGTCCATCCCGTGTACACCATGCCGTTTAGCAAGAGCAGTCCAGCCCGTTCCGCATATTGTCCCGGAGCGAACACAACGTTCCCTCCTGAACTGTTATCACCAGTTCCCGGGAAAGAAGCCTGAATGTTTTGCGGGCCGCCAAATTCCTCCGCGCCGGTAGTCACATCCAGAGCGTGCAGCCGCTGGTGATAATTTCCGGATCCGTCCTTCGACATTGCGACCACGTAAATCGTGCCGTGCGGGCCTGCATTAGGGTCGATCACCGGGGTTGAGGTCACGCCGATTTCTGGCGTGATTTGCCCGCAGCCGTGATCGTCGCTAGTGGTTTCGCCTGCGGCCAGCATCGAGACTTGCCAGAGCAGTTTTCCACTGTCAGCATCGAAACCGTAGACGCTGCCATGCTCCGTTGCTACATACAGAACGTTGTGCGTCCCCTGATTGGGGATGCTCACCTGCGTGAGGTAGAGGGGCTGGGCATCCACTCTACCGTCCACGCTGATGACGAAGAGCTTGCCAAAACTCGTAGAGTTGACGTTGCTGGGCGTGAGAATCGTTTCCGTGAGATTCTGCCCGCTGCGCGCCGTGTCGTCGTGATACGTCGTCACGTTGGTTCCCGTGGCACCCGGCGGCGGGGGTGGGGAAGATTGTTTTGCCGGCGAGCTGCTATTGCAGCCAGTCAGATGCAGAACCAGGAACGCACTCACCAGAACTGCGGCGAGAATGCCGAGACGAGCGAGCCCAGCTTTCGACGGCGGAATCTTGAATGTTGGTTGGAGTTTCTTTGAGCCCACCGAATTCTCCAGCGGCACGGCACATTCGAGGCGCTTTACTTCAAATCGATGTGCAGGACAATGTTTACGATCTTTCGGTCATCAAATTGGCTCACTGTTTTGGTGTCGCTTTTTTCACCCTTGTACTGGGCATAAACCTCGTAATCGATGTTCGGGGAAAGCTCCGGGAAATGGTACGCTCCATCGGCAGCGGTGATGTAACTCTTCACCGCGCGGGTACGCACATTCGAGAGATAAACAATGGCATCCGGCAAAGGATTATCATGTCGATCGAGCACCTTGCCCGTCAGCATGCGACCGGCCGTGTCTTTGTCCTTGTCTTTCGAGTACGGAGAAGCCCCAGCGGCCACGCTGAGGAACAGGACCACCAGAGCCACAACTTGATACTTTCTCATCTGGTTCTTTCCCAAGCTTACCGACAACCGTCTGGCAACGTGTTGTCATTTTAGATGCAAGCCGGTATCGACGCGCTCATCCCCGTCCACATGCACTGCGACCTCATCTCCGTGTACGGGATCGCCATTCTTCGATTTAAGGCCCTTCAGGTCGGCCCAAATTACATAGTCCTGCGTGCCCGCCGGAACTCGCTGGGCAAACTCGCCATTGTGATCGGAATATAGTTCCCAGCGGGCTTTCTTCTCACTCTTGCGGCGAATCTTGACCTTCACTCCGTACACCGGGTGGTCATCCGGACCCCATACTGTGCCGAATATCACGGCATAAGGTTTCTCTTGCTTGTTTCCCCCGCTCGAAGAGTTGCCCGCGGCCGCGGCAGATCGACCCAGGGCAAGTATCGCAGACACGCACAGCCAGGTCGCAATTCGCGAAGCGCCGCGGAAGTGGAACTCCAAGGGCCGAGGCGGAAACGGGCGTGACCTAGGAGAGATCACCGTCTTCGGCTTCCTCTTCGTCGTCCTCCTCGTATTTCTCCTCGTCCACTGGCTTCAGCTCAATGGGACTCACCGTGATGATCTCGAAATCACTGCCGCACTCGGGGCAGGATACAATTTCGCCTTCATCGACCTCATCTTCTTCGATGTCGAGATCGGTTTCGCATTCCGGGCAATGAACCACAAAGGCCTCCATATCATTAAGACTCCTTGATAATATTTAGTGGCTCTTGGGCCGAAGGTCAAGTCCTCGATTTTCGGGAGCGGGCTCGCAGCTCCGCAACCACTTGTCTGGCGGCTATTCTAACAACGCTCATGAAACTCCAACGCTATGTTCGCACGATTCCTCTTGAACGAGGGCCGTGGCGTCTTTTGTTCCGCGCCGGCTTGTGCGGTGCACTGGCAGTCGCGATGACCGCAATTGCACAGGAAAGTTTACCGGCCACTCCATCCGACCCGCAGATTGTCGCCGCCTTGCGGCAGATCTCCGCGCAACGGATTCAATCCAACATTGAAAAGCTGGTCAGGTTCCAGACTCGCTCTACCTTGTCTGCCCAGGATCCAGCTTCGATCGCGTCGGGTCGCGGCATCGGCGCGGCGCGGGAATGGATCAAGTCCGAATTCGAACGCTACTCGCACGACTGTGGCGGATGCCTGGAAGTCAAGGTCGACAGTTTTATCGAAACGCCCGGCGGACGAATTCCTAAGCCAACTGAAATCACCAATGTTTATGCGGTGATGAAAGGTTCCGATCCTGAGAGCTCCAAGCGCATTGTGCTGGTCAGCGGCCACTACGATTCGCGCAACAGCGACAACCTCAACATCACCGACCCTGCTCCCGGAGCCAACGACGATGGCAGCGGCACTGCCGTGAGCCTGGAGTGTGCCCGCATACTCAGCCAGTTGAAGTTTCCCGCCACCATCATCTTTCTGACGGTTGCCGGCGAGGAGCAGGGCCTGAACGGCAGCAGCCACTTCGCGAAAATGGCTAAGTCTGCGGGATGGGACATTGAAGCAGTGTTGAACAATGACATCGTGGGCGGCGATCGCAGTCCGCAACAGGACAGCGGTGTGGTGCGGGTGTTTTCGGAGGGCGTGCCCATTGCCGCCAGCGATGACGAGTTGCGCCAGATCCGCAATCTTGGCGGCGAGAACGATTCCGCGTCCCGCCAACTCGCCCGCTACATCGCCGAGGTTGGCCGCACTTACGCTGCTGGCGTCAAACCGTTGCTGACCTTTCGCCTGGACCGTTACCTGCGTGGAGGCGATCACATCTCGTTCAATGAACAGGGATACGCCGCCGTGCGCTTCACCGAATTTCGCGAGGACTACAATCACCAGCACCAGAATGTCCGCACCGAAAATGGAGTCGAATTTGGCGACCTTCTCAAGTTCGTCAACTTTGATTATGTGGCCAGCGTCGCGCGCTTGAACGCGGCCACGCTGGCATCCCTCGCCGCCGCGCCTGCGCCTCCGGCCAAAGTTCATCTGCTCACTACCAAGCTGGAGAACGATTCCACCCTGACCTGGGAACCACCCCCTGGCGGCCGTGTAGCAAGTTACGAAGTGCTCTGGCGAGCGACAACCAGCCCGGATTGGGAGCACGCGCGAGACGTGGGAAATTCCACTCGCACCACGCTCCCTATATCGAAAGATAATGTGATTTTTGCCGTGCGCGCGTTGGATAATCAAGGCCACCGGAGCCTGGCGGTAACCCCACTCCCAGGGCGCTAAGTCGGAACCTGCTAAAATGCAGGATGACTGTCGGCCCTCCTGAGAACCGGCCACTGAGAACGGACAACTGCTTTTATGTATCGCGGACGAACCCTCTCGCTCAGTTTCCCGCCTTTCACCAAGGCTGTGAAGTGGCTCATCCTCATCAATGCCGCGGTCTATCTGCTCATCGAACTGCTGAAAGCTGCAGCCCCTGGACTTGGCGGGGACCTGTTCTTAGTCCTGGCGTTGATACCCGCGGACGTAATGCACGGTTTGATATTCCAGATCGTGACGTATTCCTTCCTGCACGCGGGAATACTGCACATTCTTTTCAATATGCTTGGACTGTGGATGTTCGGCGCGCAGTTGGAGACTGACTGGGGGCACAGACGGTTTCTAGAATTTTATTTCTTTTGCGTAATCGGAGCAGCGCTGACCACGATTGCGATCTCCTACACCGGCGTGGGGGGGGTTTCACCCCAAACCCCGACAGTCGGCGCGTCTGGCGGTGTGCTGGGCATTCTGATGGCATTCGGCCTCCTCTACGGCGATCAGGAAATCATGCTGTTTCCCATTCCCTTCAGCATTCGCGCGAAATATTTCGTGGCGGGGGTCGCGTTCATCACTCTGGTGGAAGCGATCAGTGCCTCGGGGTCAGGACGTGGCTCAAACGTCGCCTACTTCGCTCATCTCGGCGGATTGCTGTTCGGGTTTTTCTACGTTAAGTTCATGCCCAAGCGTGGCCTTGCCTTCGGCGCCACGGAACATTTTTTCAGTGCGCGCAATTCTTACTATCGCTGGAAACGCCGCCGGGCCGCCCGCAAGTTCGAAGTATTCATGCGCAAACAGAATCGCACCGTCAGTGGCACCTTCGACGAAAACGGCAACTACATTCCGCCCGACGATGTGAACAAGAAAAACGGCGGCTCGAAATCCGGCTGGGTCAACTAGCACTGCCACCGCTCACGTAAACCCGGACGCCCCGTCCGGGTAGTCGAGCGAAGCTCGACCGTTCACAACTAGAAGCTATCCCATAAATGGCTTGGGAGCGCACGACTTCAGTCGTGCCGCAGAGAACCAAATAAAACTCGGGCTTTAGCCCCTGGGGGTGTCTTCTGGTTTTTCAAGCTCCGCCAAAGAACTTCTGAAACTGTCCCACCACCAACCGGGGCAGTTCCTCCTGGTTTGCCTTCCCCTTGAATCCCAGGTCGTGACCCGCGCCCTCTATCCGCAGCAGCCGAGTCTTCGCCGGGATGAGACTCAAAGCGGACTCCATCTCTTCTGGCGATCCGAAAGGATCGCGCGTTCCATGCACAAACAGCGCAGGCGTCTGCAATTTCGGCAAGTGCTGGATGCGAAGCTGTTCAGGCTTGCGCGGCGGATGCAGCGGATAAGAAAGCAGCAGCAAACCTTCCACCAGCCCAGGCTGATCGGCACAGAGCATGGTCGACTGGCGCCCTCCATAAGAATGTCCGCCCAGAAACAAGCGCCCCGAGACCTCTTTGCGAAGAGCCACAACGGCATTCTTCAGACCTTCCCGGTCGTGAGCAGCGTCTCCAGGTCGCGGTGGACCGAAGGCCCGGCTCTGCCGATAAGGCAGGTCACAACGCAGCACAGTCATGCCCGCCGCAGCAAAAGCTTCCGCCAAGGTCGTGAGCAGCGGAGCCCGCGAGTTCGATCCCGCGCCATGCGTCAACACCAAACCGTCTCGAGCATGCGTTGCAGGCCGATGAACAAACCCCCGAACCGGCGGATCAAGCGACGTATCAGCGAACGGCTCGGGGCTAGGCAGCATAGTTGAACCGAATACGGCACGCACAAGCCGACGTATGACTGCACCCGGATGTAGCAAGCGAACAAATTTTGTCGCTCAGGGAGTCTCAGCTTCTTCCAGGGTTTCGTAAATCTTTACCGTGCGGATCTCATGAGAAAGCTTGGCCCAGCAGCGCAATACTTCGGGATCTTCCAAAGCGGCGCGGCGACCCTCCTCGGATTTCCAATATCGCAGCAAAACGTATTCGTCACGTGACTTGGCGTCACGATAGAGCAGATCGCGGCTGTAACCGCCGGAAGAGAGCGCGGCAATCAACGCCCGCATGGTAGCGAGAGCTGCTTCTTTGTGTCCCGGTAGGGGTTGAAAAATTGCGATTGAAAGTATTTCCTGAGACATCGACGTTCATTGTCTCACGCAGGCACAACCACGCCCGGGCAAGAAACTCCGCAAATCACTTCTTGCGTGTACCCCCGGGGACGCCCGCGCGTCCATCTTCTACTACGTGCAGCCGCATGAAATTGGTCGAACCGGAAGCCATCTGAGTTCCCGCGACCACCCCGAGCACATCGCCAACCTGGATGCGTCCCTGGCGCAGAAGTTCCCGCTCGGCGGTTATGACCATATCTTCGGCGCTGCGGGCTTGCGCTGTGTGCACCGGCGTCACGCCCCAGAAAAGATTCATCCGGTTGCACACCGGTAACATCTGGCTGAAAGCATAAACCGCGGTCTTGGGTCGATACTTGGAGATCATGCGTGCCGTGTTCCCCGTCTCCGTGAACACAGCGATGGCGCCCATACGCAGGTCTTCAGCGGCGTGGGAGATCGACTCACAAATGGCTTGCGCGACCGTAATCGAATGCCCTTCCCGCCGCCGCTTGGGCGTAAAATCTCCCGTGTTTCCCTCGGCCTCGACCACGATGCGAGCCATCATTTGTACCGCTTCGCGGGGATAAAGCCCGTTGGCGGTCTCGGCCGAAAGCATCACTGCATCGGAGCCGTCGAAGATTGCGTTGGCGACGTCGCTGGCTTCCGCCCGCGTGGGGCGCGGGTTCTCAACCATTGATTCCAGCATCTGGGTCGCCGTGATCACCGGCTTGCGCCACTCCGCCGACCGGCGGATCACGTGTTTCTGAATCACCGGAACCTTCTCAGGAGGCATTTCCACCCCGAGATCGCCGCGCGCCACCATTACGGCGTCGGCGGCTTCAAAAATCTCTTCCAGCCGTTCGAGGGCCTGAGGTTTTTCCAGTTTGGCGATCACGGGGAGGTCGGAGCCATGTTTAGCGATGATTTCTTTTACCTCGCGCACATCGGCTCCAGAGCGCACGAACGAGATCGCCAGCATGTCGACCCCGTGGCTCAGCCCAAACTCCAGGTCGGCACGATCTTTCTCGGTAAGGGCAGGAATGGAAAGCGCCACGCCCGGCAGATTGATGCCCTTGTGCTCCCCCAGCGGACCGCCGTTGATCACCTCGCACTCCACATCTTCGCCGCGGGCACGAATGACGCGCAGCTCAATCAGTCCGTCATTGAGCAGAATGCGTGCGCCTGGCGTAACTTCGCGCGCCAGCCCCTGAAAGGTGGTCGGGATCACCATGGAAGTGCCTTCGATGTCGCGTGGTGTAATCGTGATGTGGGACCCAGCTTCGAGGGTTACTGGAACTCCATCCTTCATGTGGCCGGTGCGAATCTTGGGTCCCTGCAGATCCTGCAGAATACAGATGGTACGCTTTTCTTCTTTGGCTACGCGGCGCAGGCGCTCGATATTGCGCGCATGCTCCTCGTGCGTCCCGTGAGAGAAATTCAGCCGGGCCACGTCCATGCCCAGACGCATGAGATCGCGCAGGATCGCTTCCGAGTTGCAGGCCGGACCAACCGTGCAGATGATCTTTGCCCGGCGAAGGTTAGAGGTGGCAGGCGATGAATCTGCAGCCACACCATCGGACTTCGGCGAAGACTTTCCTTTTCTCAAATTTGTCCCAATCAGAATTTATGTAGGTCTAATTATTGTATATGGAGAACGCTCGATAGCTGAGGCCGGGGAAGTCCGAAGGCGACGACCTCCGCACAAAAGGTCGTGCTCGCTCCCCCACAGCTCAACGCAGCAAATCCCAAGCTTCTTTGTACGGTTCGTACTTGCTGTTCGGCCTGGAGGGATAGAGACGAATCGCGCCCGTTTTCCGGCGGATAATGAGGCTTCCCGGGATAATGTACCAAACGTCCTCCAACATGACATAAGCCGCGAGGAAGTCGAATTCTCCTCGATCATAAGGCCTACCCCTAGGGTTGGGCCTGACGCCGCATATATAGCCGCCGTCCGGGCTACGGTTGATGGTTGACTTGACCTGCACGCTCACGAAGCGGCCCGCATTTCCGACCACCAGGTCGTAGCGAGTAAGTTCTGACCAGGGTGCGGAAACCTCCAGCCCTAGCTTGGCCGCCTTCGCCATGAACTGAAGCTCGGCCCACTCACCGCGGCGTTTGGCGTGGTTCATCATCTTTCGGGAATTCATAGGTGAAACCCAATAAAAAACGCGGCCGGTTAAGGCCGCGTCTCTTTCTTTTCAGATTTTGGTTTTTCAGATTTTGAGAGTTATCTCACCGATCCTGAGTCCATCATTTCGAACGAAGCGAGAAATCTCCTGACGACCCGGGGCGCTTCACTTTGCTTAATTAGGGAATCGGTGCGATGAGAAAGCTTGTAGTTCTATTATATCAACCTGAAATAGGTAAATGAGACATGTTTGCTGGAATTATATTGGCAATAATTACCTTGACTAACCATGGTTATTGTAGTACCTTAAAACCATGGACAAACCACTAACACTCCAACAGGCAATTAAACACTACAGGGACGAACAGGTCTGCATTGATGCCGTGGCCCGTATGCGCTGGCCCGATGGCGTTCCGGTCTGCCCCGCTTGCAACCACAAAGACCATTACTACCTCAAGACGCAGCGCCGTTGGAAGTGCAAAGAGTGCTACAAGCAATTCACCGTCAAACTGGGAACGGTTTTCGAGGACAGTCCGATCTCGCTTACCAAGTGGCTCCCGGCTCTGTGGATGCTCTGCAATTGCAAGAATGGAATCTCCAGTTATGAACTCGCCCGCGATCTGGGAGTCAGCCAGAAGGCCGGATGGTTCATGCTGCAACGCCTGAGACTCGCCTTGCAGGACGGCAGCGTGGTTAAGATTGGCGGCTCTGGCGCCGAGGTTGAGGTGGACGAGACTTTCATCGGCGGCAAAGCCCGGAACATGCACAAGAATCGCCGCATCAAAACTAAGGTGCGTGAAGGTAACTGGGGCAAGACCGTAGTCATGGGAATGCTGGAGCGCGGCGGTCACGTCAAGACCAAAGTTATCCCAAACCGCCGTAAGCCCGCTCTTCATGCGGCTATTGCTGAGAGTGTCGAAAAGGGCACT
>CAVXKN010000008.1:0-15748 GCA_963762385.1 uncultured Acidobacteriota bacterium
TCAACTGTACACCGATGAGCACAACGGTTACATGGACATTTCGCCTGACTACGTTCACAATGTCGTGAACCATCTTGAGAGTTACGTTGATGGTCGCGTCCATACAAACGGAATGGAAAACTTTTGGAGCCTACTGAAGCGTGGATTGAACGGCACTTATGTTGCAGTCGAGCCATTCCATTTGTTCCGATATGTCGATGAGCAGGTGTTTCGCTACAATCATCGCAAGGGCGTTGACGGAAGCAAGATCAGCGATTCAGATAGATTTCAGTTAGCCTTATCGCAGATTGCGGGGAAGCGGTTGACCTTTGCTGAGGTGACTGGCAAGGTGGGAGAGGCGGCCTTTTAATCCTTTGCGCGGGAAGCGCGGACGGAAGCCCGTTTCCCGCGCTGTCTCGCCCGCTTCGCTGATTCGAGCCTAGCTTGAATCTCAGAGTGCGAGACAGATAAAACTTTTTTTAGGGCACGCTCAAAATTTGCGTATTCACCCTCTGCATTCTTGGCGGAAGGTTTAGGGTGAGTCGCCATTAACTATGAAGCCGTTCCCTTTCTAGCCGTAGTGTATCACGCGGCGGCAAGGGGTGAAGTATGTGTGTTTACTGATTACGTGCTGAAAAACAAACCAGTCCGAAAACCGGGACAAGACATTCGGACGCTGCCGACTTTTACGATACCGGAAGCAGCCGAAGCCCTCGCTATAAAAGAGAGGACGATGTTCTCTTGGTATGAGGGCGACGATCCGATTCTGAAAGCGTCTGATACCTACGGTTCAATTCACCTGCTTTCATATCGAGACATGGAAGAGGCATACAGGGTATACCTCCTACGTGAGAGATTCCATTTCTCGCTGCAATTTCTCAGGCGATCAATGCGTAATGCCCGCAAAATGTTCCGATCTCAACATCCACTTCACAGAGCCGATGCCATCAAGGAATGTCTGAAGGACTTGGTTTACGACAAGCCTGCTCGGGGCCAGAGTCGGCGCACCATCACATCTCTTGGTCAAAAGCCGGGGCAAGAGGTTATCGAGGAAGTCGCAAACATGTTCGCCGAGAGAATAGAAACTGGCAGGTTTATCTTTCCGTGGCGCTTTGCAGCCACGGATCATCAGAGCCGCCCAGTCTCTATGAATCCACGCATTATGTCTGGACGATTGGTTGTTGCTGGTACTCGCATCCCAGTGACGGTACTTTGGGGGCGTAAACGTGCCGGGCTAAATATCACTGAAATTGCTAGGGATTACGGCCTTGAGCGCGAGACTGTCGAAAAAGCACTAACACACATTGGTATACGTCAAAAAGCGGCGTGAGGAATGCGTCCTCTTTCTCGATGAAGGTTTTGATTGACAGGGGTGAGTAAAGCAGATAGGATGAGTATCGACTATCTGATTCTAGGCCCCCAAGCCATCTGTCTCCGAAGCCCAGCGCAAACTGGGCTTCTTGCTTTTCTGGATCAAAAGAACACGAAAAGCAAGAACTCCACGATTATAACACAACTGTCAAAAAGTGTCAGTCCCAATGTGACCAAATCCCTTGTTAACACATTTTTAGGGCCACTTTTTGGGGCTACTGCGATGAGTACAGTACTCCCGCACGTTGTCCCTGTCAAGACCTCGGGTTGCAGATATTGTATCTCGCAGAAACTACGCGGTAACGCTCTGTAGTAACTGCCCTGTCACGGCTTCAACAACTTAGCACATTTTGGTTACTCAAGGTAATTAGTGCCATTATATTTGGTTTGGATGCAAGGAGTTAACCCCAATCGGGTGCATTTTGCCTATTGACAAGATTTTCCAAAACAGCCATTTTTTCGCGTTTTGCATTGCTCTTGTGGAGCGGGCCACCTTGCACAGGCCAACCGATATTGGTAGGATGGCATATACATACGTATATGCCACAGGAACGGTCTGGGGGCCAGATGCAACGAAAAGCGAAAGTCTTCATGAACAACCGTAGTCAAGCCGTGCGCTTGCCCAAGGAGTTTCAATTCCAGACGCAGGAAGTGTTTATACGGAAAGAAGGAAGCGAGGTAGTCCTGTCGCCACGCCCGTTTGATTGGACTTCCTACCTCGCCGAGGGGCCGGTTGCCTCGGCCAACTTTATGGATGATGTCGAGGATCTCCCGGTGCAGGAACGTGAGCCGTAATGCCGCGCTACATGCTAGACACGGACACCTGTTCCTACATCATGAAGCGCTCGAATGATGCGGTGCTCAAGCGCCTTGGTGCCCTTCCGGTGAGCGATGTGTGCATCTCGGTAATCACAAAGTCGGAACTGCTTTTCGGAGTCGAGGTTTCTCCCCGGCGACGACAGGACCAAGCAGCGCTGGACGCCTTTCTGCATTACATCGAGGTTCTGGATTTTCCCGACCAGGCATCTCCGCACTATGCCCGCATACGGGCTGAGCTGAGAAAGTTGGGAACCATGATTGGGGCGAACGACCTATTCATTGCGGCTCACGCGCGCAGTCTGGGCTTGACTCTGGTCACCAACAACACGCGAGAGTTTGGGCGGGTCTCCAGGTTGGCGATCGAAAATTGGACGCTTTAGCCCGCCAGCGAAATTGGGTGCGCCCCGTCTGTTTCCCGCATTTCTGTCCTGAAGTAAAATGAACGTGATCGGCTTACCACCCGCCGAGGAGTAGACATATGCCCGCACCCGCCCCTTCTGATTGCACCTTGCAGGCTACCGGGCGCTTCTACGCAATGGTGGACAGCCTCCACAAGTTTGACGAGCAGGAGGTCAAGGCGGTCATTCGCACGCTCCTGTCAACATCGGAGCGGGAACGCTGTTTCATAGCAACCTATTATCGCGCGTCAGGGAACGCCGCAAGCTTGATTGAGTTGAAGCAGCCGAAGCACTTTCAGGCTATAGCAATGTTAACGCGAAGCCTGTTTGAGCTAGCGGTCGATATCAAGCTAATAGACCTGATCCCAGACAGCACCATAAAGATCAGGGAATTTACCGATGTAGAAAAGCTGCGGTCCGCCCACAAAATCCTGGGATTCAAGAAGGCCAATCCGAACGCTGCAGTAGACACAACAATCTACAATTCGTTCGTTGCAGACAACAAGAGCCGGATAGAAGCCGCAAAAAGTTCGTTGTGGCCTATGACCAAGAAGTTATCGCACTGGTCAGGACTTCACATGCAGCAAAGAGCCGAGTTGGTGAAGTCGCCGTTCCAAGAGATTTACGAGGTTAAGTACCCGATGCTGAGCTGGTACGTACATTCAGGGCTCACGGGTGTCGTAAACCTAAACGCGGAGTCCTTCACGGTATTGTGCGGTGTCGCGTTTCAGATTGCGACAGAAGCCTATCGGGAGCTTCTTCTGACAATGATCCGCGAGTTCAAGATTGCCAAAGCGGACGAAAAAATCGAAGGGAAGTTGGAGGCTGCCAAGTATCTTCCCTTTACCGACACTCCCGAGCAGGTTGAAACAGTGATAAGGCACTTCACGAAGTAACTGTTACGGCCCGGTACCGAGTTAACATCCGTTCTCTGGACGCTAGTCTGGGTTGAGGAACAGGCGCACAGCATGAACCGTGTCGCGTTGAAGATATTGAAGGCGGTTGCAAAGCGCGGCGAGGTTCTTTTGCGACGGCCATTCGAATGGCGACCCCACGCCATCAGAGCCATCTAGACCAGTATCCCCTCGCTCTTCTCCTAGAGGATCGCTATCTCGGAGTCACTATCAATCACACGCCGCCTGCCGGGGCCGAAGAGATGAGGGAGTTCTCTTTGGCAACCACGCTTCACATGTTTGCTCTTCCGAAAGATGCGGATGGCGTAGTCCATTACCTAGGAATCAAATCGGGAAGCATCGACCCCGACCAGGAGCGGGTCTTTTTAAGACCCAAGGGCGCGCTCTATCTGGAAGAACGGGTGCAAAGGTTCTGGGACCGGTTCTGGGCATTTGTTCTTGGATTTAGTGCTGGGCTGCTTGTCGCCATAGCGTCGTCGTGGGCCAAGGGACAATTGAGACTGCCGTGAGAAGGGGGTTTGTCCTTCGGCGAGCACGGGGCTGCAAACGGAGTGCAGAGATCCTTCGTTGGTGAGCCTCCACTTTGCGAAGGTTTGCCCTTGCTCAGGATGACAGCGGGAATTTATGGGGTGCTTCGCCGCTTACTTGGTTGCCGTTTGCGGGGCTGGCATGGCTTTTAGTTCTTTGCCGAGGAAGGCGCGCGGGAAGAGCATGGCGTTGAACTCCGCTCCGACCAGGACGACAAGAGAGATCAGGTACATCCAAATCAGCAAGGCGATGGCTACGCCCAGGGAGCCGTAGATGATGCTGTAATCCGCGTAGTCCTGCAAATACCATCCAAACAATGCCGTGGAAAGGAACCACAGAACCGTGGCCAGCGTGGCGCCCGGCAAGACGCTATGCCAGGGCTGAGTGCGCGGCACGGCGTTGTGGTAGATGAGGGCGATCACGGCGATGCTGGTGAGCGTGGCGATCAGCCAGCGGATGGCGGTCCACATCAGCAGAACGTAGAGTCCGAACTCGTGATTCAGGTGGAAGAGGATGTTGCGCTCGATGCGGCTTCCAGAAGCTACCAGGATGGTCGCAAAGGTGAGAGGAACTCCCGCGAGAATGACCAGGGCAAACGCGATCATGCGCTCTTTCACCAGGCCCCAGATTTTTGGCAGCTCGTAGCAACGGCGAAAACCTTCCATCCACGAAATCATGACCCCGGAGGCTGTCCATAGGGTGATGAGGGACGCGCTGATCAGCAGTCCCACGGAGCGCGGGGAGCTGCCTTTCAGATAAGACAGCGCCGTGCCGCTGCCGGCGGGAAGGATTCTGTCCAGCGCGTAGGTGATCTCACGCAGGTAGGCGGCGGTCTTGCGGGAGTTGGCCAGCACCGATCCGACCACCAGCAGCGCGGGGAAAAAAGTAAGAATCGACGAGTAGGCAGACGCTTTCGCGGTGGCGAACGCGTCATGCTGAAACGCGCGCCAGAAGGCAAGCCGCAGCAGGCGTAGAAAACGCAGAACCACCGCCCCCAGAGTAGTTCGATGGGGCATGGTGTGCAACTGGGAAGTGAGATCCCGTTCCCGATCTTGCAATTGTTGTGGATTGGCGGCCATAAGGGTCGAAGACAAAAAAGAAAGGGCGGTTTGAACAAACACCGCCCCGTCTGGTTTTGCCGTTACTCCGCCGTCAGTTCCTCGGTCTCGCCTTCATGCCGCATCAGCTCGAGCGCCCGCTCGGCTTCCTCGTACGCTTGCGAAACTTCTTCCTGCACCTTCGCGGCCGCTTCTTCCATTTCTGGCGAGAGGCGAACGTTGCGGTAATACTCCATGCCGGTGCCCGCAGGAATGAGGCGTCCGACGATGACGTTCTCCTTCAGGCCGCGTAGGTGATCTACGGCGCCCTGAATAGATGCCTCGGTGAGCACGCGGGTGGTCTCCTGGAACGAGGCGGCGGAAATAAAGGAGTCGGTCGAGAGCGAAGCTTTAGTGATGCCCAGGAGCAGCGGCCGGCCTGTAGCCGGACGTCCACCCTGTGAAATCACGCGCTCGTTCTCCTCAGCGAAGCGGAATTTGTCGACTTGCTGTTCCAGCAGGAACTGGGTATCGCCGACGTCTTCCACTTTGCGCCAACGCATCATCTGGCGAACGATGACTTCGATGTGCTTGTCGCTGATGTTCACGCCCTGCAGCCGATAGACTTCCTGGATTTCGTTCACCAGGTAAGCCTGCAATTCTTTTTCGCCGAGCACGGCGAGGATGTCGTGCGGGTTGAGCGGGCCGTCCATAAGCGGTTCGCCCGCTTTGACTCGCTCGCCTTCCTGCACGTTGATGTGAACGCCGCGCGGAACCGAGTATTCCTTTTCGGTGCCGTTGTCGGCGATGACGTACATCTTGCGCTGGCCTTTCGAGACTTCTCCGAACTTGACTGTGCCATCGATTTCGCTGATGACCGCGGTTTCGTGCGGCTTGCGGGCTTCGAACAGCTCGACCACGCGGGGCAGACCACCGGTGATGTCTTTCGTTTTGGTGGTCTCGCGCGGGATCTTGGCCAGCACGTCGCCGGGGAAGGCCGTGTCGCCGTCCTGAACCATTAAGTGCGCCCGAGAAGGCATGAGGTAACGCTTGCTGGTCTTGCCCTTGATCACGATCGCAGGCTGGCGCTTCTCGTCGGGCGAATCCGCGACGACGTGACGCGACAAGCCGGTGACCTCGTCCACTTCTTCGTGAAGTGTGACACCTTCCTGCAGGTCCTTGAACTGGATGGTGCCACCGATTTCGGTCAGGACCGAGAAGGTGTACGGATCCCACTCGACCATGACTTTGCCGAGTTGAACCTGATCGCCTTCGTTGACTTTGACCTTGGCGCCGTAGACGACAGCGTAGCGCTCGCGTTCGCGGCCTTTCTCGTCGACCACCGCGATTGAGCCCTGGCGGTTCATGACTACCAGATCGCCGGACTTGGCTCTGACGGTTTGCAGGCCGACGAAACGCACGCTGCCGCTGGTTTTGGCTTCCAAACGCGATTGCTCGGAGACTCGCGATGCTGTACCTCCGATGTGGAAGGTACGCATGGTGAGCTGGGTTCCAGGCTCGCCAATGGACTGGGCAGCGATGACTCCGGTAGCTTCGCCGAGTTCGACCAGGCGCCCCGAAGCCAGGTTGCGGCCGTAGCACATGACGCAGACGCCGCGCTTGGACTCGCAGGTCAACACGGAACGGATTTTCACCCGCTCGATGCCGGCCGCTTGAACCGTGCCAGCAAGTTCTTCCGTGATCTCCTGGTTGATGTCGACCACCACGTTGCCGTCATAGTCTTTCAGTTTTTCGAGCGACACGCGACCCACAATGCGATCGCGCAAGGGCTCGATGACTTCGCCGGCTTCGACGATACCCGCGACGTAGATGCCGTCTACCGTTCCGCAGTCGTATTCGCTGATGATGACGTCTTGCGCCACATCGACGAGACGACGAGTCAGGTAGCCGGAATCGGCCGTCTTCAGAGCCGTGTCAGCCAAGCCTTTACGTGCGCCGTGAGTGGAGATGAAGTACTCCAACACGGTTAACCCTTCGCGGAAGTTCGCCGTGATCGGAGACTCGATGATTTCGCCGGAAGGTTTGGCCATCAATCCGCGCATGCCGGAGAGCTGGCGGATCTGCTGTTTCGATCCGCGAGCGCCGGAGTCGGCCATGACGTAAATCGGATTGATGAAACCTTCCTTGTCGCGTTGCTGCATCTGACCGAACATTTCGTCCGCGACTTTCTCGGTGATGCCCGACCAGATTTCAATGACCTTGTTGTAACGCTCGCCGTTGGTGATGGCGCCATCCAGATACTGTTGCTGCACCTGCACGGCCTGCTTTTCACCATCTTTCACCAGGCTCTTTTTGTTGTCCGGGATGACCATGTCGTCGATGCCGATGGACAAGCCAGCGCGGGTGGCGAAACGGAATCCCAGGTCTTTGACCTCGTTGAGCATCTTGACCGTCACTTCGAGGCCGAAGCGGAGATAGCCGTAGCTGACCAATTGTCCGATACCCTTTTTCTTCAGCAATCCGTTGATGAACGGCATGCCGGGCGGAAGGTGATCGTTCAGAATGGCTCGGCCCACGGTCGTGTTCAGGAAGGTGCGCTCGTACTGCACCGGTTCGGTGTGAGTGATTTCCTGATCGTCATAAGTCGCCGTCAAGTCGATCACTTCGCCGGTATAGCGCAGGCGAATCGGAGTCAGAGTCTCGACCTCGCCAGATTCGAGCGCCATCAATACTTCTTCGATGTTGGCGAAAGCGCGACCTTCCCCTTTCGCGCCGGGCTTGGCTTTGGTCAGGTAATAAAGACCCAGTACCATGTCTTGCGTGGGAACCGTGATCGGATGGCCCGATGCCGGCGACAAAATGTTGTGCGAAGACAGCATCAGCACACTGGCTTCGACCTGGGCTTCCGGAGACAGGGGAATGTGTACCGCCATCTGGTCGCCATCGAAATCGGCGTTAAACGCGGTGCAGACCAGCGGGTGAATCTTGATGGCCTTGCCTTCCACCAGCACCGGCTCGAATGCCTGAATCGCTCTCCTCAGCCTGATAAAGTCGCCCCGCCTTCGGGCATCCCGATTCCTCACCCCTCGTGAATCGGGCGCACTATCCCCTCTTCATGATACCGCTTGAACGGTGCGCAGTGACAGCTTACTTGTGGACAATCAAGCGATAAACCCACGCCCCGTGGGTTCAAGAGGACCGTGATATGCAGTTAGCAAAGCAAAAAGCTGGCGCTAGCCGTGGTGCTTCAGCAATGAGTGAACATGGTACGCCAAAGCCTAGATGGCTAGCTTTGGTGGCGCTGGGCTTGGGCAAACGAGCCAGATCAGGTTCAAACCCATCCGCGACCCATGGCTCTTGCCTGGATGAGCTTGGCCTCGTCGGATTCATCGCTCCCAAGTTCACGTCGCCGCCTGAGGATTTGCCTGATCACTGCCAGGTGGTCCAGCCAACCTTCAACGAAATTGCGTTCTTGCGTGAAGCCCACGCGCCCACAGCCGTGTAGTTGGGTCGGCCGTCTGAACACGGTACGGTGCAGTCAGGTTTGGGACAGACGTTCCACCGGACGTACGCGAGTGCATGCCAGGTGTGGTGGAGCGCGTTGAGTCATACAGAGTTCGTGCATTTTTTCCCGGCAGCATAGTCAATTCTTCGCCCCGCTTGAGGAACTGGTTTTTACTCCGAGCCGGCAGATCATCGATGAGTCGATCTCTCTGATCGATGACTTGACAGAGACCAACTTGCAAAAACTGAATGCCTGATGAACAACGACATCATTTACCTGCGTCCATGTGCATGTGGTCAGCTCGAAGCGGTGTTGTCGGGCGCACTGTGTTAGTGCGAACATGATTGAGCACCCTTTCCACCCCAACTCGGTGCAGGAGGCACTGTAGGCTTACTGCTCGACAATTGTCATGATGCCCGGAAAGAATGCACCAGTACGATCGAGAACAGTTGATAGCACAAGCTACTGACCGAAGGGGTTCTCCATGCGGTTGGGGCCGGGTCCAGTCTTTGCCTTTGAGTGGTTGAGCACATCACGGCGGTGGTACTTTTACGCGCTGCGCACAGGATTCATCACTGTGATCTTGGTCGGAATGATGTTGGTCTGGCAGAGCGTGGCACGTTCAACTGGCCCCAATCAGGTCGTGTCGATTCACTCACTGGCAAGTTATGGCGAAAGCTTGTACAAGACGGTCGTGTCGATCGAGTTATCCCTAGTACTCTTGGCGGCGCCCGCCGCTACGGCTGGCGCTGTTTGCCTTGACAAGGCTCGCGGCACACTAGACCACGTTCTGGCTACCGATCTTTCCAACACGGAGATCGTTCTCGGCAAACTCGGTGTGCGGCTTTTGCTTGTACTTGGCCTGATCGCGTGTGTTTTACCCGTGGCAGCACTCGGAGGTCTACTCGGGGGAATTGATCCCACTGCGCTCCTCGGCTCCTTCCTCACGGCAATCGGCTGCGCGGTTGTGGGCTGTTCGTTGGCCCTGACTTTATCGATTTGGGCGAGGAAAATCCATGAAGTGCTGGTGGTCACGTACGTGCTGCTGATGCTTTGGTTGATCAGCCCCTTCTCGGTATTCTTGGTGGCAATTGTCTTTCCCCTGGGGATGCCCGATGCGTCGGCCCGTGTTCTCGTAGATTGGCTTGGTTACTCCAACCCGTACTACCTCGTGATGGCACCCTATGCCAACCCAGGTAAGGTCAGCGTCATGACTTATCTGAAGTATCTGACCGTTTGTCTATGCATTTCAGGCATGCTGTTGGGCTGGGCGACGATGCGGATTCGCCGGATAGCGTTGAACCAAGCGGGTCGACCAGCAGCCTGGTCTCAACGGCGCCGGATTGGTTTTCGCTGGCCAGGTTGGATTCCCCATCTGCCCGTACCATCGCTCGACAGTAACCCGGTTCTCTGGCGTGAGTGGCATCGCGCTCAGCCATCGCGATTGTTGCACTTGGCCTGGCTCCTGTACAACAGCTTCGGGCTGCTCTGGGTTGGACTGTCACTGCAACTGCTAAGCACGATGCGCAGCGAATTGGAGTTGATTGCAGTGATGAATATGTTTCAGATCGTCGTGGGCCTGTTACTCATGAGCGTGAGCGCTGCGACTAGCCTGGCCGAAGAACGCACGCACGGTAGCCTTGACGTCCTACTTACAACGCCACTGTCAAGCCGATCGATTCTAGCGGGGAAATGGTTCGGTTCGTTTCGCCAAGTAGCGACCGTTGTTATCTGGCCAGCCATCACGAGCGGTTTGCTGGTAGCCCGAAGCGAGAACTGGGCTAGCTACCTCACGTTCATCGCACTGATCCCGGCGTACGGGGCGGTGATTACAAGCCTGGGATTGGCCCTGGCAACCTGGGTCACTCGGTTTGAGCGCACCATCATGCTCTGTGTTGCTGCCTATGTCACCTTCTCGATTGGCTGGCTGATCTTGATCGGCTTTCTGTTCTCACCCAACCGAGTCGGGGTGTCTTTGATCCTAGGTAGCCCTCTTTACGGTCCGGTGCTCGCGACGTTGGCCACTATGCCGACAGGGCGCCTCATGCGAACTGGCGAGGTTGGTCAGATCATTTGGGGCGAAGTCGTGTGGATCTTTGTCGATTTTCTGGTGGGCGCTCTTTTGTTTCGGCTCACCGTAGTGACTTTTGACCAGTGCTTGGGCCGGATGGCCGAAACCGAGGGACGTCCGGGCCATGAACCGTTGGCGAAACTGATGAGCAAGGAAGAGCTGGAGAAGGATGAATGGTGACCGGACAGGCGCAACCAGAGTCTTGGAACCAGTGCGTTCATCATCGACTGGTCGCCGGGAATAAAAGCAACTTTAGTCGGGTTGGCGCCACATGTCTCACTCGTACGCCAGAACGGTCAAGTCGCGAGGTGCACAGTTCTTCACTCATGCTCGGCCGGCTGTTTTGAGTGCGCGAGCAATAAGCATCCTGTCTACTGGACGCAGTCCGCTGATCAACGACATCAGTTCAGAGTTGCCGGGTCCTGTTCGCCCTATCTTGAGCTCTGAGGCCGGACTGGTGAAATTGGGCTATCGCCGTAGGCTGCCTGGGGCGTCTCACTCGGAACCTTGAGCTCAGCGCGCAGCCGCGCAAGCTCTCGCGTCAACTCAACCTTCACCGCTTGATATTCTGGCTGGCCGTACACGTTTCGCAACTCGGATGGGTCTTTAGCAAGATCGAAGAGCTCCCACTCACCCAGGTTGAGTTGGTCGAAGTAAACGAGCTTGTAGCGGGCTGTCACGACACCGTAGTGGGGTTGGACATGGTGAGGCTTGGGGAACTCAAAATACTGATAGTAGAAGCTTGACCGCCAATCTAGGGGTGTCTGGCCCTTCAGGATGGGCACGAAACTCCGGCCTTGCATGGCCGCAGGCACTGGCAGACCAGCAACATCAAGCAGTGTCTCAGCAAAGTCGATATTCGAAACCAAGCTCGTACTTTGGCTGCCGGGTTTCACGACGCCAGGCCACCGTACTAAGAGCGGCGTCCGTAACGACTCCTCAAAGATCCAGCGCTTATCGAACCAACCGTGTTCGCCGAGGTAGAAGCCCTGATCTGACGTGTAAAAAACGATCGTGTTGCTGCTAAGGCCTTCGTCGTCGAGGAACTTCAGCAACTGGCCGATGCTTTCATCGACGGCTTTGACGCACGCCAAGTAATCGTGCAGGTAGCGTTGGTACTTCCAGCGCACAAGGTCGTCGCCTGTAAGACCGGCGGTACGAAACACGGTATTGCGTGGTTCGTAATAGGCATCCCACACCCGTTGCTCGTCTGCTGTTAACTCAGAGGGAGGCGTTAGCTTCAAATCGATTGTCGTCATTGTTTTAGCGATGGTCATGTCTTGATCTTGCTCGGCCTTACTTCTGCGTGAGTAATCGTCGAATAAACTCAAAGGCTCGGGATAATGACGATCATGATCATGTCCGAGATGGCGAAGCGCGGGCTGCCAGCCGCGGTGAGGTGCTTTATGATGGCACATGAGCAAAAACGGCCTGGATTTATCGCGTGCTTTCAGCCAATCAAGACAGAGCTGGCCGATGATGTCAGTGATGTAACCCTGATGTCGTACCGGTTGCCCGTTGTGAATCATGGGCGGATGATAGTACACGCCCTGATCCGGTAGGATGTGCCACTCATCAAAGCCCGTTGGTTCAGAGACTAGGTGCCACTTGCCGAAGAGCGCTGTCTGATAGCCGGCCGCGTGTAGCAGCTTTGGGAAGGTTATCTGCGAGCCGTCAAAGCGGCTGTTGGTGTTGTTGTAGAACCCGTTAGCATGGGAGTATTTCCCGGTCAGAAGCGTTGCGCGGCTAGGCCCGCAGATGGAGTTGGCCACGAGACAACGGTCAAATCGCATCCCCTCTCTGGCAAGCCGATCAATGTGGGGAGTCTCGACAAGCTTTCGCGAGTCGTTGTACACGCTGATCGCTTGGTACGCGTGATCATCACTTAAAATGAACAGGATATTGGGTGGCGCGTGCCGGTTGGTCTGAGCACCCGCAGGCCAACAGACAGTCGGCGCCAACAATCCAAGCACGCACATGACAAAGACAGCCATCCAGCTCCGATAAAGACAGCACTTGATCATGCTTGCCTTTCGTCCTGCAAGGCTGCTCGCCGGTTTACCCATGGATTAGATCATCAGTGTGGGCGTACTACGTCGTGGTTGTATGCAGCCTGATGACGAAATTAATCGCACCGGAGTTGGTACTCGAACGAATCGTGAGAATTCCGGACCCGGCTGCATCCGCGTAGCTGTCGGTTCCCGATACAACTTTGAAGTCATAATAGCGATTCGTCGTCTTGTAGATCGTCAAGACCACGCTCCCTTGTCTGTTCACCAGAGTCAACGAAGCAGACGTAAGGTTCGGCTTCTTGCCGGTTGGGATCAAGGTGTCGGCAAGGTTCAAAAAACCGGTCACCCGATGCAGCGATGCGATGTGGCCTTGCACGAGGAAAGTTGACACACTGAAGCCGCTGTGACTAGCCGATCCCAGGGGCAGCCCGACTAGAGCACCATTAAGGTGAAAGTGTTTGACCACATCCTGCTGGATAACCGTGGCTGGGTCAGCAAGCGCATTGGAGAGCAGCATCTTACCCTCGAGGCAGTCAAACTGAAGGGAGCGCCGCTTGGTCTTCAACATCAGAACCTCCTTGTCGATGAAGAATCAACGGTGGCTGCGTGTCTCGGGCCGGGCTAGGCAAGGGTGGTGATGACTGCCCGGTGCCTTCCACAGGGTTTTCGGGATCTTACCAGATCGGTCTTTGCCTGGGGAGATCGATACCCGCTCTCCGGGGTCAGGGGTCGAAGCTTGGTTTAGGATGTCATTGTGGTAGACTCAAACGGTTCTCCACTCAGATGATCGCCAACGCAGAGATGTGTGGCGAAGGGAAGCTAGAGCAATCGAGTTGGATAACCTTCATCCGCAAGGTGGCCGGGAAGTTTTCGCCGCCAGGGTATCCATGGCCTGCGACATACACCCGCTGACCTTGGACGATTTGCCAGAGCTAAGCCAGTTCTTGACCGCAGGATTCCACACGTCGCCAGATGCCGATTTCGCCGCCGTTGATATACTGCGCTGGAAGTACCTCGGCTCCAATACCAGCGTGAACGACAACCACGGCACTAGCCCTAGCTCAGTGCGCCCCGAGCAGCTATATCGCGAGAGACGAGTCGGGACGGATCATTGGCCATCTCGGGCTCTGCCGCACAGCGTTTGAGGGCCAAGCTCTGGCAAGTCGCGGTGGCCGGGTGCCGACCGTCCATATTATCGACTGGCTCGGTTCACCCAATCACCGTTCCGTCGGCATTAGCCTCATGCGCAAGGCACACGCCGGATCACCAACTCAGTTCGGTCTAGGAGTTAGTCAGGCAGCGCTCGTTGTAGGCGAGCGAGCTGGGTACGAGCTGCGAAGTTTGGTGCCGGTCTACACGCGTGTCGTCCGCGCTCGGTACTGGCTCCAAACCAAGGGCTTACGACCGTTTGAGCGTGGGTTACGGCTAGTACGTGACCTTGCGCTCCGCTGGACGCGGCTGACGGTAAGGGCTCGCGTCACAGTCACACTCAAGCAGGTATTGAGCTTCGGATCGGAGATTAACCCGATTGTCGATAAGGCAAAGGCTTACGCCATTCTGACCGAGCGCGATCCGGGACGACTTAACATAATGCTTCAATTCCCCCGGCAAGCGGTGACGGGTTGGCATCTGCTCGACCACGCAGGTCGTCTATGCGGCTTCGCCCTTCTTAATGTAGTTCCCAAGGACCAAGGTCAGACGCGTGCCGGCAAGATTGTCGACTGCTTGCTCGACGACGTGAATATTCAACTCTGGCAAGCTGCCATGTTGGCCTTGACTCGTGCGCTCATCGACCAAGGGGCTGACGTCGTACTAGCCTATGCCAGCACGCCGTGGTCCGCCGAGGCACTGCTACAGACTGGATTCCGCTCACGATTCGCAGTCAAATTCCATATCCGCGATCGAAACGGCTTGATCCCGCACGCAGCAGCCTTTCATCTAACCCCACTTGAGGGTGACTATGCGTATACATAACGCGCCGCATGGCTGTTCCTCATTCTTGACAAAGCTGGCAAGCACGCCATTCCTCACCGGCGAATTTGTGCCTAGCTGACGCGGTCAGCAAAGACCGCCTGGAAATGGCGCAACTCTATTGCTTGCTGGCGAATGTGCTTGGCCATCCGGACGTTGACCATAGGGAAGTGGACTGAATGAACCAGCGCGGCGCGGTCGTTGGTGCCGTAGAAGTTAGCATTCCAGCCCTCCTCCACGGCGTGGTGATCTTGGTCGTGGGAATCATCGGCGTAAAACCTAGCGTGGTTTCCGTGCCAGGACAATTTCACTCACGCAGGTCGGAACCTTCGAACCGCAGCTTGTTCAAGTAGCTTGATCCTCTCGGAGCGAGAACGCACTGCTCGGAGGCTGCATATGTCACAATGTCTCTGTCCGGAAAACGTAGATCGTGAATCTTTGCGAACGACGTCTAAGCGAGATCAATATCGTTGCTTCGCGGTATTTCCAACAAACGCGAGTTTCTGGCTAGGGCATTGGGGCGATCAGGAACTCTCCGGTTGCTTGAGCAGACGCTATCAGCCTGGCGCCCAGGGCTCATCGTGTTTACTTATCATCGAATTGCCGACCCTACCACGGACCTGTTCTATGAGCCCGTCATCTCGGCAACGCCTGAATCGTTCCACGCTCAGTTGCAGTGGTTGGCCAGCCGCTTTCGAATCATCACGCTCGACGAGATGATCTCAGAGCTTCCGGCCATATCAGCCTGGCGTGAACCGGTTGTGTTGTTGACTTTCGACGATGGCTATCGCGATAACTTTGACGTCGCCGCGCCGATTCTTCGCGAGCAGCATATCCCAGCTACCTTTTTTATTCCGACTGGGTTTCTGGAATCGTGCCAGCTTCCATGGTGGGACCACGTTGCGTACGTGCTTAAACAGACAACAGTCCCCAAGCTCACGCTCGAAGTGGGTCCGGGCAGCATGACACTGCCACTTCAGATCCAACTTGAAACGATGCCACGATCCGTGGCGGTTAGCACGCTGATCGGAGCTTTCCTCGACGAGACCATCAGCAACGTGTCGTGGTTCCTTGATCAACTCGATGATCAGGCCGAGGTTGCCGTTGATACTGAAGGTCTGGCCCGCGCGCTTTTCATGTCGTGGGACCAAGTACAACAACTAACATGCTTTGACACAGAGA
>CAVXKN010000009.1:0-13550 GCA_963762385.1 uncultured Acidobacteriota bacterium
ATCGTCTCCGAAGGGCCTGAGTCAAGCCGAGGCGCAGAAACGGCTATCGCAATACGGGCCGAACGAGATCGCGGAAAAGAAAACCAACCTATTCCTCAAGTTCCTCAGCTATTTCTGGGGTCCCATTCCGTGGATGATCGAAGCGGCGGTGATTCTGTCGGGCGTGATCCGGCACTGGCTGGATTTTTTCATCATTCTCTTTCTGCTTTTTTCCAATGCTTTGGTCGCATTTTGGGAGGAACATCAGGCGGGCAACGAAATTGCCGCGTTGCGGGCCAAGCTGGCAACCAAGGCCCGGGTCCTGCGAGATGGAAAGTGGGCCACGCCAGTGGCGCGTGAATTGGTGCCGGGCGACGTCATCCGTCTGCGACTGGGGGACGTCGTACCGGCGGATGCGCGATTGTTGGCGGGCGATCCCGTGCAAGTAGATCAGTCGGCGTTAACCGGCGAATCTTTGCCCGTGACGCGCAAGCCTGGCGAGGCAGTGTTTTCGGGTTCGATTATCAAGCGGGGCGAAACCGACGCGATAGTGTATGCCACCGGCGAGAAGACTTACTTCGGCAAGACGGCGCAACTGGTGCAGGAGGCGATTACCGTCAGCCATTTCCAGCGTGCCGTGCTCAAAATCGGCGATTACTTGATCGCTCTCGCAGTGGCCCTGGTGGCGGTGATTGTTACCGTCGCGCTCTTCCGTCACGATCCAATCCTCAGCACCTTGGAGTTTGCCCTGGTGCTTCTCGTGGCCGCGATCCCCGTGGCGATGCCCACGGTGCTGTCAGTCACCATGGCGGTCGGCGCGCGTCTGCTGGCGAAAAAACAAGCGATTGTGACCAAGCTGTCGGCGATCGAAGAATTAGCCGGCGTGGATGTGCTGTGCTCGGACAAGACCGGCACCCTGACCCAGAACAAGCTGACGCTGGGCGATCCCTTCTGCGTGAACCATATCCCTGACCAAGTCATTCTCTGGGCCGCGCTGGCTTCGCGTGCCGAAGATAAGGACACCATCGACCTGGCGGTGATCGGCGGCGTGAAGGACGATAAGGCGTTAGAGGCCTTTCAGGTAATCCATTTCCAACCGTTCGATTCGGTGCATAAGTGCACCGAAGCTACTGTGAAAGCTTCGGACGGAAAACAGTTCTTTGTGGCCAAAGGCGCGCCGCAAGTGATTCTGGAGATGTCGACCAACGCCGACGAAGTAAAGCCTGCCATCGAGAAAGCTGTCAATGAGTTTGCGGGACGCGGCTTCCGTTCCTTGGGCGTCGCCCGGGCGGATCAGGAAAACCAGTGGCAGTTTGTTGGCGTGTTGCCAATGTTCGATCCGCCCCGCGAGCAGGCCAAAGCAACCATCGCGAGCGCAGAGCAGATGGGCGTGAAAGTCAAGATGGTTACCGGCGACCAACTGGCCATTGCCCAGGAAACTTCCCGCCAACTGGGGCTGGGCACGAACATCCTGGATGCCACCGTATTGCGCGATTCGAAGGATCAACAGTCGGAACAGTCGGTGGCATCCATCGAAAAAGCGGACGGCTTCGCCCAAGTGTTTCCCGAAGACAAGTACAACATTGTCGACGTGCTGGAGAAGCATGGCCACATGGTCGGTATGACCGGCGACGGGGTCAACGACGCCCCTGCGCTGAAGAAAGCAGACTGCGGCATCGCGGTTTCCGGAGCCACGGATGCGGCTCGTGCGGCTGCGTCCATCGTGCTGCTGGCGCCCGGCCTCCACGTGATCATCGATGCGATCAAGGAGAGCCGCCGCATTTTCCAGCGGATGAACAGCTATGCGATCTACCGCATCGCCGAAACCCTGCGCGTGCTGTTTTTCATGACACTGGCGATCCTGGTATTTAACTTCTATCCGGTGACCGCAGTCATGATCGTGATGATCGCCGTGCTCAACGACGGAGCCATCCTGTCCATCGCGTATGACAACGTTCGTTACAAGGATAAGCCCGAGGCCTGGAACATGCGCCTGGTGTTGGGGATTTCCACGGTGCTGGGCGTTATCGGGGTCGTGGCTGCGTTTGGCCTGTTTTATCTTGGCGAGCGCGTATTTCACCTCGACCACGCGCACGTCCAAACGCTGATGTATTTGAAGCTGTCGGTGGCCGGACATTTGACGATCTTCCTGACGCGCACACGGGGCCCGTTCTGGTCGATACGCCCGGCGCGGATTCTATGGATAGCCGTGCTCGGCACGCAAATCGTCGCGACTCTGATTGCGGTTTATGGGCTGTTTATGACACCCCTCGGCTGGGGCTGGGCGGCGTTCGTTTGGGGCTATGCTCTGGCTTGGTTCCTGGTGAATGATCGCGTGAAGCTGCTCGCCTATAAGATTTTCGATCCTACTAAAAGCCCATTGTTGGCCAGGGAGCCGCTCGATCTTACACCGCAGATCGCCAAGCGAGCCTATGAACTCTACGAGCAGCGAGCGCGGGGCGAAAGCCCGGCAGATCAAGACTGGCTCGAGGCGGAGCGCGAGACTCTGCGAGAGCAGGGGAAACCTCGCAAGGCTTCGTGAATGCCTCGTGAGCCCCGGCGAGGGACGACCGCAGAATCTTCGCTCTCGACAAATGGGGAGGCGTGCGGGCGAGCTTCATCTAGAGGCAGCACATGGCTTCCGCGAGGGGCTGCTAAGAAGCGCCCGTCGCACCGGTTGCCGAATTTAGCGCGGGAGGTGCTGCGAGATGCCGTGCCAGCGCCTCCTGAGCCTGCGGCGGAGCGATCAGTAGGAGCCGGTCCCCTGGTTGCAAGATGGTTTCGGGCCGCGCCAGCAGGACCGACTTGCCCCGCAATACGGTCACAATCTTCGCATCGGCGATTGGCCCACTGAGCGTGCGGGATTGAATCGCCTTTCCTACCCAGGGACTTTCGGGCCGCAGCGCGCCAACCGTTAACTGCGAGCCATCCGGAAGATCCAATGCGAGGCCCGACTGCAAAAGGGCTGCGAGATGAAGATGGGTAAGTTGCGGGGGTAACAAGATCTTGCCCTCATCCAACAGCCGTAGTGCAAGCCGGACGTTTTCAGCACGATGCGCCGGTGAATCTGCCCGCGCGGCCACCTGGGCTTCGTACAGGCTGCCGTACTTGAAAAACGACGAGAGTTTGATTTGAATCAGGAAACTCAGCATCACAGCGAGTCCAGCGGGAACGAGAAGCTGGTAGCCGCCCGTCATCTCCGCTACCATCAGCAACGTCGCAATCGGGACGCGTGCGGCACCGCCGAAAACCGCTGCCATCCCAACAATTACGAAGTCCGCTGGAGGATGATGGAAGATTCCGGCAAAGACTCCGCCCAGCATCGAACCGACGAACAGGGTCGGGGCAAACACGCCGCCGGAGCCACCGGAGGAAACGGTAAGGGACAATGCCAGCATCTTGGCGACAAGAAGAACGAGAAGTAGACGCAAGGCCAACCGACCGTCGATCGCTTCTTGAATCCAGCCGTAGCCGCCACCCAGCACCTGAGGCAATCGCAAAGCCAGCAAGCCGACGCCTAGCCCGCCGATTGCTGGCTTGATCCATGCGGGAACGCGCAAGGCGGCAAACGCATCTCTTAAACGATAAAATATCTCAGGCAGAATTGCGGCGACGAGGCCGCTCGCTACCCC
Source organism: uncultured Acidobacteriota bacterium (assembly GCA_963762385.1). Lineage (GTDB taxonomy): Bacteria > Acidobacteriota > Terriglobia > Terriglobales > Acidobacteriaceae > JABDBE01. The sequence continues at coordinate 3,612 of CAVXKN010000009.1, forward strand.
TAACGCAACGTACCAACCATAATCTGCGAGTCCCGCGGCATACGGGTGGGCCGGAACCCGGAACAATGACTGCCAACCGACGAACCACCCGTTCACGGCATATGCCACAATAGCGGCAAGCATGCAGTAAATGAGAGCCTCGGACTCGAAGTCCATGCCGCCATAGAGCACTTCGACGGCGAATATGGCCGTCCCAATCGGTGAACGGAAGATAGCGGAAAGCCCAGCCGCCATCCCCATTAAGACCATTAATCGTCTCTCTCGCTCGGGCCGATGGAGTACCTTGGCGTATACCGAACCGAAACCCGCCGTGATCAGAGCTGTGGGACCCTCGCGGCCAGCCGATCCTCCGGAGCCAATGGTGATCGCCGAGGCGAGCATCTTCACCGGGGCCACTCGCGCCCGAATGATCCCACCAGTCCAGTGAAGCGCTTTTACCACGGTATCCGTACCATGGCCCTCGGTTTCGGGTGCCAAGCCATAAACGAGGGCGCCGGATATCAGTCCCCCTAAAGTTGTGGCCACCGGCACAAGCCATAATCCATGGGGACCGATGACTTCTCGAAGGACTCCGCCCTCTTCCGGGAGTCCTGGAGGGCGGTAACCGGCGAGCCAAACCAGAAAAATCTTCTGACACAGCCGCAACATCCAGGTGAATAGTTGCGCGCTCAGGCCGCCGATAATGCCAAGGACAACCGAATCTAGAAGGAGTCGCGGCTTGTCTCCGTTCTGCACGATACGTTTGTACCATCATCTGACGGATTGATCGACCGACACCGCCGACGACCATATTGCTCAGAAAGCTGCCGCAGTCCGAGATTTTCGCCAGTTACTGCGTCGAGTAAGGGTCGCCCGCATCGCGAGTCGCTATCGGCGAAGTTGCCTTCCTCAGCTGTTCAAGCTCGACCTGAACTTTCGCCCACTCTTTTGGCTTGCGCTTGGTCGCGTAAGGCGCATCCGGATGTCCGAAGAATTCCAGGAGTTCAGCCCGAAGTTCCGGCGAAGCACCATTAAAGTTCTGCTTTGCGAGCGCGTCGAGCAGTTCTGCTTGCGTCTCATCGTAGAGCCGATATTTGCCGGGACCCGTCACTCCGCCAGTGTCAAAATTGTCGTTGGGCAGGTCCAGATGGCCGATGGCTTCCTGGTCAAGCAGCTTCCGGTAACGTTGCAGGCTCGCGTCGAAGCTGGCTTCGAACATGCGTTCCGCCTGAGGCGTAGGCGTCCGGAGTTGCAGCACTTTAAGCGGACCTATCTTGGGGAGAATCCTCACCAGAAAGGCGAGAAATCTTTCGCCAAAAGTGGGCGGCTGATATGCTTTTCCCCAGTTCTTTTGGTAACTCGCGCGCGACAGATTATAAAGAAACTTCCTTTTGGTGATCCCAGGCTGGTCCTTCATGATCTGGTCTTTCTTCAAGCTCCAGGCGATGCGGGTTGCATTGGGGAGAAGCTGGCTGACGTCATAACGGTAAGAACCCAGCACCTTGTCTTCATCTGAGAGCACGCTCTTCAGATCCAAACCGTAGGTTTCCTGAAACGCTTGCGCCAGCAGAGGAACTGAAACCTCAAAGCCGATGAAGTCGTGGTAACTAGTGGGAGCATAACGTCCCTGCGCGACTTCCAGTACGTCGAATCCAAATTCGGTCTTTACGTGCGCCACGGGGTTTTCTTCATACGTAACGACGTCGCCATATTTCCTTTTCAGTTTCGGATACAGCAGGGGCACCGAAAGATTCACAGCCATGAGGTGGCCTTCGTTGTCCGCGGCGTAGTGAGAGAGGGCCCCGAGCGCAAATGCGTAGCCGTCGAGATCCTTGGAATCGCGCAGCAGAGCCAGCACAAAGTCTCCGCTCCGCACATAGTGCGTCAAGTCGCTGAAGAAGTGACTTCCGTGCGGATAATAGCCCATGTCCTGGATGATGGCACCGCCATAGGCATACCCGTGCGCTTCTTTGAGTTCGTCCGCCGTAGCGTTGGGAAAACGCTTCACCAGTAGCGGGCGTATGTTGGTGTCCCATGCGCTGTCGATGATGGCTTCATGCGCAAGCACGACATAGGCCGCGCTCTGGATTGGCCAGCCAAAAGACAAGAAAACCGCCAGCACTAGCGCGCATGCTCTCGTGAACGGTGTTCTGTCTCCACCGAGCCCCATCGTCCCGCCTCGTGTGCGCTTAAGAATCTCCGTTTTCAACCTTACAACACACCACTGCCCAGGGTCATCCCAATCCGAGCGTGTCCGGAAATTTATGGCAGCCAGTCTGTGACTCAGATTGCAATGTGTCCACTATTGCTCAGAAACGCTTTTTCCCAGTGTCTAGTATTGGTTTTGTGAGTCATCTGCGGCGGTTGATCCGAAGCTAGAAGAAACGAAACAGCGACCGCGAAAAGCGGAAAAGTATTTTTAACGAGTTCGTCCATGACGGTCTTGATCCGCGCTGATCATCGCCTGGGGCGAAGGGAACCGAGTCTCGGAATCGATATATCGGCAGCGCATTTCCGTGAGTGAGCCGAATCTGTAAGGAGGATAACAAGATGTTCAAACGTATTCTGATCGTCACAACGCTAGTTCTGCTTGTAACTCTGACTGCTGTCGCCTCGGACCGCGAGGACGATGTGAATCGCACCAACAAAGCCACCCAAGTCTTCAAGGAGATCATGAACACCCCGGATCAGGGCATTCCTCAGGAACTACTGGAATCGGCGAAATGTATCGCCATCATTCCAGGAGACGTGAAGTTCGCTTTTATATTCGGCGGCAACTACGGCAGGGGATTGGCAACCTGTCGCACCGAGCACGGCTGGAGCGCCCCCATATTTGTGGCGATTGACGGCGGCAGCGTGGGTTATCAGATCGGGGGTTCTTCCACCGACATCGTGATGCTCTTTATGAATGATCACGCCTTGAAAAGCCTGCTCAGCGACAAATTCAAGCTCGGAGCCGACGCCTCTGTAGCCGCCGGGCCGGTGGGCCGGAACGCCGCTGCTGGCACAGATCTTAAATTGAATGCGGAGATTTTGTCTTACTCGCGTTCGAAAGGTGTCTTCATCGGAGTGAGCCTGAATGGAGCCGTGGTGCAAGCCGACAAAAGTGGAGACAAAGCCATGTATGGCGACAACGTAAACCGACATGAAATTCTTGACGGCAAAGTTGCTGTTCCGGAATCGGCGCAGGCACTGCTGCACGAAATCCGCACATATGTCCGGGAAGCCAAAGCTAAATCGTGAACTCCAAACGACGAAGGCTCTTCATTGATCTGGTCTCCGCCGTGAGGTACCGGGTGTGAACGCGATATGACAAGACACTTTACAGGTGTTTTCGGAGGTTTGCCAAGAACCCCAACCCTTGAGATTTTCCAGAGCCGCGGGCAAACGCATGGAAACGACTGGGAGGATAGGTTCCACGCGCAAGAAAGACAGAACGAAAAGTGATCGCGACGTACCGAGACAAGGCAGTGCTGCAGATATCCTGGGTGAGTAGGCAACTCCGGCGCTGCAGATTAAGAAGGTGGAGGCCAACGTGGCAAAAACGGCATCTGGTCTGTCTGAGAGTCCAGGTTCGACCGATGATCTCGTTCGTGATCTCGAAGACAGCGGTTACCCCGTGGATGGCGCCAGAGAGCAGTTTATTCGGCAACCAGAGGGTCTATCGGTGGCGACGGGCAGGGTTGTGGCCGCTCCGGTACAACCCGACAGAGCGGAGAAGAGCTGCGCAACCCCAAGCGAAGGCAAAAGCACAAGCGGTGGCGACGTACCGGAAAGAGGCAATGCTGCGGGCATTGCCGGACGAGTTAACGATTAAGATCGGTGGAGGACAATATGACAAAAACAGCAGTTGGTTTGTTTGAGAATCCGGCCTCGGCCGACGAGGTCGTTCGCGATCTCGAGACCACTGGCTTCCCTCGGAAGGACGTCCGCGTTTTGGGCGAGCCCCGGGAGATGGCGGGTAGTGGACTCATGAGTACACCACGCACTGATTTTGAAGTGGGCTTGGTTCGTGATCTCACGGCGTTTGGGGTCCTCGAAGCGGACGCGGAAGCGTATGTTCAAGGGGTACGGCGCGGAGGCGTCATGGTTTTCGCAACCAGTTCGAGCGAAAAGGCCGACGCGGCGGCTGAGATAATGAACCGCCATGGGGCTGTCGAGATAGAAGAGATAAGCGCCTCGCGCCCAGAGCTTCCGAACGCGGACCCCGGCCGGGCGACTCCGGCCCGCGATGCTTCTATCCAAACTGGGAGGTTCCGCTCCCCCAGCTCCGGCGCTCGTCTGTTCGTGTGGTAGCTCTTTAGCGAAAGGCGAGTGTGCCGAGTCGAAAAGGAGAGCTGATCTACAAGAAAATTCACTACAAATATCTTCTCGATGCAGCGCACGCGTCCCCGGAATTGTCTCTAGCTTCAACGAAGCTCCGCCTCCCCAGGGATAGGGATGAGAACTCTGGCTCAGACGATGGTCGCGTGAAGCGCTATCGTTGAGGTGCGCTATCAACCGTGTTAATTGTCCTCGGGCGGATCGCGGCTACACGCGATATCTTGGCGACGCAAGACTCGACAATAATTCAAATTTATCCGATAGCCACTAACCTATGACCACGGTTTTCATAAATAACGGAGGGAAGAAAAATGGCAGAGGCTATGGGGATTGATCTCGGCACCGGAAGAACCAGTTAAATCATTGAGCTCTGCTCACATGGATAGGAGGGGAGTGGACTATGGTGATAAATGAAATGAAAGAGAACGAGTGTGGCGCATTTCTGACAAGCGCTTGGCTCGGAAGACTCGGCTGCTCGCTGGATAACCAACCATACGTGTTGCCGATATATTTTGCGTACGAGCCTACTTATATATACGTCCTCTCGACCTTCGGTCAAAAGACCGAATGGATGCGGGCGAATCCCAGGGTGTGTCTCGAGGTTGACGAGATCAAGGACCAGTCTCAGTGGATAAGCGTGATTGTCAACGGCCGCTACCAGGAATTGCCCGAGCCCCAATATACGGACGAGCGGGAACATGCGCGGAAACTGTTAGGGAAGCGCTACCAGTGGTGGCAAAACGCATTGGGGGAACGGCAGCTAAGAATGGGCGACGAGTTGATCACTCCGCTCTTCTTCCGTATCCTGATTGACTCGATGACCGGCCTTCGTGCCAGCCCTTGAGATCATAAGCTGCGCTGACAACTACTTCGTCGGTGGAACGTCAGTTCTCAGTAGGTGACCGCATCCAATTCAACGCGCCCGACAAATCGCTTGCCGTCGCCAATCGCGACCTCGCGACCGTCGAGGCAACCCATCCCGATGGTCGGCTCTCTGCGCGCCTCGGCGACAACCGGATCGAGAAAAAGCTCAATCGTGTTTCGCCGAACTCGACATTCTACAAGTCCGGCATGGGCAACTTCCGAAAATCATTTTTCAGAGGCCAGCTTCAGTCAGGCTGCCTTTTTGATGATATCAAGCAGCGCGCCCGCGCAATAGACTCGGTCGCACTGCCCATCGCCTACCTTGTGACACTCTCTTGCCCTGTAAGCAAATACACCTACCAAGTCTAGCAGCGCACTCTTGGGACCTTACGCGAGCCCTGGCTTGCAGAAAAATCGGAAAGGTGCGGCAACGATGAAAGAATCTTAACACGCGATACGACAACCTGTTCTAAGCTCTCTTCCGAGCAGTAGTAAAGAAGATTAGGACTGCTTGCGGTTAAATCCTGCGAGCTGCGGGATCAGGATCAAGATCAGACCATAGAACAAGAGTGACGCCACCAGGGAGGCGGCGTTTCCGAAACGAAGATCCTCGAACACCAGCTTGAGCGCGCCGAACGCTATGGCTGCGTACGCAACCCACAGCAGCTCGGCGCGTTTCAAACGCGAGCCACTAAAACCAAGGATGAGAGCAACCAGGCAAATCACTACGGTACGGACAACCGAAAGATGCGGAGCTTTCAGCATCCCGCCCGGCGAAACGAGCCTTGCACTCACCATCACCGCCAGTGTTGCCCCTGCTCCGGCCACCAGCACAGAGGGGATGATCCAGAGCAGCCGTGATTTCCATGCCTCTTCCGAAATATCGTTTGAAGTATGCGATCCGATTGCGTAGCACAAGCCAGCTGAGACTGCGACCACCCATGCGCCTGAGCTGAGGGTGTGCGGCACGGTCCCAGCCAGAGCGCTCCACGCGAGGTTCAGAAGGCCGGAGAGGATCGCCGCTGCCGCCAGATAGACGGACACGTGCAAGCCGAGGCTGAGCTTGTCTGTATGCGTATACAAGACAGCTGCCGTTATGGCAGCCAGGGACAGGAAAGGCGACAGAAAGGCCTCGGGGAAAAGCAGAAAGCTTCCGGTTACCAGAAAGGTGACCGCGTAGCTTGCATACACGCGGCGATTTCGAGTTTGTTTGTCGGCCGAGAACCGCGACAGAGCGCCCCAATAGCAAGCGAAGGCAATCAGGAGGAAAAAAACGCCGAGCGGCACGGCCGCTCTAGGAATTGCGCGCAGCGTCCCGAAAGTTGCAATCGCAAACGCCCCGGCTGTCTGCGCGATTTCAAAAACCGTTATGCGGTAGCGCAATCCAAAGGTGCGTAGGCCAATGCTCCCGCCGTAAATCACAAGCAGCACCAGACAGAGCACTGTGATCGTGGTTGCGCCTATAGGCGAATATCCTGGAGGAACGCCCTCGGGAGAAGTCATCAAATCGACGAGCAGCCATACGGCGAAATCCGCCGCAATGCCTGGAATGATCCGCACGCTCAGTGGCCGTCCGAGGCAGACAACCGTTTCGGCAGCGAGGGCCATTGCCAGCAAGCCAACGGTAAACGGCACAAGTTCGCGCGTTGCGATGATGAGAGCCAGAGCGGTGGCCACACCAGCTATGGTTGCTACCCATGGAATCGCCTGCAGATTTTGACGCCATGCCAGTGCCAGGGCCAGCGCGACGAACGCAACCAGAATTGCAGCCGTGAAAGCTGGTTGCAGGATCTGAAAACGCACGGTGGATTCCCATAACAGTGGCGAGAGGATCACGGTCGCCGTAATTGCGTAGGTGACGCTGGCAAAGCCATTGCTGGCGTGAGTCCTGACTGCCCAGACCAGCCACATCCCTGCGTAAACGATGGCAACAATCAACAAGAGCAACTTCGGGAGAAATCCCGACTCCGCGACCGCGCGCAGCAGGTACGCGCCCGCAATTCCCAGAACTGCTTTGCCGAACACTGGCAGCACACCTGTGGGCAAGGTCGGCGCCGGAAAATCCTGCTGCTGCTCTGGCCGCGATTTGGGACCAGTAACGCTCCCTGACTCGGAAGGAGCAATGGTTGCACTGGCTGGCTGCCCCTCTAGTGCGGAGACACGGTGTTCCAGTTCTCGCAGCCGTTCACTGAGGTGCTCCACCTCCGATGCGATTCCGTCGAAAGCTTGTGCCATTCGCTTCTCCGCATCTGCCCCGCGGAAGTGAAGCAGGGCCTAGCCGGTTGCGTGTTCCGCAAGAGCGTCGGACTCGGGCAAGGGGGCTGACTCCGGCCACGGTGGCAGGAGTTTCACCAGAACCCACAGAATGATGAAAGGAAGAATCATGAGCACGATAGCGGGCAACAGACCTTCCCGCGTGGCAAAGGCCATCTTGTATGAGGTATAACCCAGGAAGCTCTTGGAAAAGAGCTGGCCGCCGATTACGACATTCCAGCGCATGGCAAAAATGCCGACCATCGTAAGGCTGCCGGCCACTGCGTAGATCTGTTTCCGAGCAATGTCACTGCATCTCAGAACCTGAGTCAGGCCGATAAGCGCGATCGGGGTTACGGTGCCGAGCAGGATCTGGATGATTACCTGGGATGTCCATAGCCGCGTGTGGACCATGAAATCCAGGCTGCGGAACGATTCATCGGCTTCATAGATTCGCTGCAGCAAGTCGAGCATCTCCAGGCTGAAGTCAATGATGAAGGTGTAGAGCAGGTAACGCGCGACCGTGTCGAGGCAACGCATATCGATCCGTTGCCCACGCACCCACGTCGAAAACATATAAAGCAACATCACCGCAGAGATGCCCGACACCATGGCCGAGAACAAGAACACCACGGGCATCAAAGGCGACGACCACCAGGGATTTGCCTTCACCGAGCCGAAGATGAAGCCGACATATCCGTGCAGGAGGAATGCTGAAGGAATGCCGATCAGCGTGATGAAATATCCGAGTCTTTCGTCGATTCGCAGCGAGCGTTTACTGAGGTTGCTGGAGCCGAGAGTCAGCAACCGATAAACCAGACGCTTCCAGCCTTTCTCCGTCTGGGAGCGCACAACGATGTCGCGGCGATAGTCCAACCAAATCTCCAATAGCAGAACCGCCATCAGATACCAGAGATAAACAAAGCCGAACATCGCCATGGCGGAGGAGCGGTGGGGCGTCATATACATCTCGAAAGAACGCTCGGGATGTCCTAGATGCAGTTGGAGCGGGAGCGGCGCCACCAGCAGGAAGGCGAGTGCGGTGAGCAGGGCCAATCGATACGTCGGCTTCACTGCCTCTACGCGGAATACGCGTTCGAGCGATGCCAGAATAAATGCACCAGCCACCAGTCCCGTGATGTAGGGATAAAGAACGATCAGGATGCTCCACTGGAGTTCCACTTCGTTCGGATACATGAAGCCTTGCACGGGTACCTGCAATGAGCCTCCTTAACGCACGCCGCTTGCCGAGCTGAACTTATCGCAGCAACCTCACCGGACTGAACCATCCATGCCGTTGTAAAACACCTTCGCTCCAGTCGCCAGATGCGGTTTCAAAACTTGCACCGTATGTGTTCTCAAAAACTCATGAATCGGATCTTTTGGATTCTTCAAATCCGCCAACTGCCGTGCCCCGGTAGGGCAGACTTCGCAACAAGCAGTCGTCAATCCCTTAGTGATGCGGTGGTAGCAGAGCGTGCACTTCTCCGCGGTATTCGTTTTGGGATTGAGGAAGCGGCATCCGTAGGGGCACGCCTGCACGCAATAACGGCAGCCTAAGCAATAATTCTTATCCACCAGCACAACTCCGTCTGGCGTAATAAAGGTTGCTCCCACCGGACAAACCTGCGTGCAGGGAGAGTCCGCACAGTGATTGCAGAGTTTGGGCACGAAGAAGTTTTTGCCGTCCTCATCGGCATTTGGCGGGAAGCCGTTTTTGCCGCCATTGGGCGATTCCACCTCCGGCTTTTCAATCTTCCAATCCGTCACGTGATAGCGCTCAACCCAGGTGCGGAAATAGCCTTCGGGAACGTCGTTTTCCTCGGCGCAGGCGCGCACACAACTGCCGCAACCAATGCACTTTGGGATGTCAATCAGCATCGCCCACCAGTGCTCCGTCATTTTGTAATTCGGCGAATCCTCCGGTGTTCCCGCGGAGACGTACTTCCAAGCCACAGCAGCGGCAGGCAACAGCACCAGTAATCGACGGCGGGTGATTTCCATTATTTCTTCCCCTCTGTGTCCGTCTTTGCTGTCACACTCTTTCCTGTTTCAATCTTTGGGCTGTGGGGCTGATGGCAGGTGTCGCAGGCGAGCCCTCCGGAGTGATCCGCCGTGACAACTTGCGGAAACCACTTGGGCTTCGCACTGTTTGCCTCGTGACAGCGGGCACACACGATCGCGGTATCAAGCTTCTTGGGTTGCACTGAACCGGGGTCGTCTGCGTGCGCAGCCAGTGCTCCGTGGCAAGCCTCGCAAGCAACCACCACATGCTTGCTCAGCTTTTTCTGATCCGCGACGTCGCTATGGCAGGATTCGCAAGTCGCATGCCCAGCTAACGCGATCGGCCGCGATGCGATCTCAGCGATCGCCGCGCCCCGGTAGTGGCCATACTGGCCGAAGCTGCGTGGCACCACTGCGGCCCGCAGAATCACGAATGCCACTAGCCCGATTGCGAAGACGACTGCCAACCGGACGAGGTGTTCAATGTCTTTGAACAAGTTTGCGCTCCCACTGCTG
>CAVXKN010000010.1:0-156085 GCA_963762385.1 uncultured Acidobacteriota bacterium
CCATAGTTGGTGCCACGGATGTTCCCCCGCGCGGCACAGGCACGGATAGGTCCTCAAGTCGGCCTATGTGGATCGAATCGCAGAAACTCCTGGATAACGGGCAACCCTTCCCTAATCCTGTAAAGGAACGTTTGCCGACTATCCAGGAGTCATCGTCTGCACTAACCAGTCTTGAGGCAGGGCTACAGGCTCCGCCCGCTCGTACCAGAGGCATCATCCGTTGACTGGCCGCTGCCGTGTCTTTAAGATGAAGCGGCCCGAAGCCAGGCATCTCCCCAGTGATTGGCCAGACCATTTCGCACTACCGCATCGTCGAGAAACTCGGGGGCGGCGGCATGGGCGTGGTCTATAAGGCTGAGGATACCGACCTTGGCCGCTTCGTGGCCCTCAAATTCCTGCCCGAGGAACTGTCGCGAGACGCTCAAACGCTGGAGCGGTTTCGCCGAGAGGCACGGGCGGCATCGGCTCTCAATCATCCCAACATCTGCACCATCCATGAAATCGGGAAGAACGGCGAGCAGTCGTTCATCGCCATGGAGTTTCTGGACGGCGTGACGCTGAAGCACCGCATCGCGGGGCGGCCCATGGATATCGACACTCTGCTAGCCCTGGCCATCGAGATCGCCGACGCGCTCGACGCCGCTCACGCCGAAGGCATCATCCACCGCGACATCAAGCCAGCCAACATTTTCGTCACTAAACGGGGCCACGCCAAGATTCTCGACTTCGGATTGGCAAAAGTGATGCCTGCTCGCGGCAAAGGGGCAGAAGCAACAGCCCAAGAGACGGCGATGAACGATGAGCACCTGACCAATCCGGGTTCGACACTCGGCACAGTCGCCTACATGTCGCCGGAGCAAGTGCGCGCGAAAGAACTGGATGGGCGGAGTGACCTGTTTTCTTTTGGAGCGGTCTTGTACGAGATGGCGACCGGGACGCTGCCCTTCCGGGGAGAAAGCCCGGGAGTAATCTCCCGCGAAATTCTGGACCGCGATCCAATTCCGGCACTAAGGCTAAACCCTGACCTTCCCCCCAAGTTGGAAGACGTCATTAACAAAGCGCTGGAGAAAGATCGCGAGCTGCGTTACCAGCACGCCGGGGACATGCGGGCCGACCTCAAACGGCTGAAACGAGAAACGGAATCGCGGCACGGCGTTCCAGCTTCTTCTGGCGCTGTAATGGCAGCGCCGGAGAGCGGCGCCCAGGCCACCCAACCGCCGTCGCTGGCATCCGGCTCCTCCCCTGCGCTTGCCACACCTCCGTCATCAAGCGTAGTGCAAGTCACCGAGGTTCCTGCAACTGGGCGGGGAAAGCTCTGGAGAATTGTGGCTCCCATCGGGCTGGTCGCATTATTGATCGCGATGGCGGCGGGTGGGATTTGGTACTGGCGCGCCAAGGCAGGTGCTTCGCAGATCGAGTCGATTGCCGTGATCCCCTTCGCCACTGTGGGCGGCAGTGCCGACGCCGATTTCCTCAGTGACGGACTCACCGAATCCTTGATCGACAGCCTCGCCCACGTGCCCCAATTGAAGGTGAAATCCCGCAACTCCGTTTTCCGCTATAAAGGCAAAGAGGTGGACGTTCAAAAGGTCGGGAAGGAGTTGACCGTCGACGCCTTGCTCACGGGCCGCGTGGTGCAACGTGCGGACACGATCCAGGTGAGCGCCGATCTCACCAACGTGCAGGACAATACGGAAATCTGGGGCGGGCAGTATGAGCGCAAAGCGTCGGACGTCATCGCTCTTCAGCAGCAGATCGCCGGTGACATTGCGGACAAGCTGCGCTCAAAATTGAGCGGGGCGGAAAAACAACAGGTCACTAAGCAGGGCACACAGAATCCGGAGGCTTACCAGCTTTATGTAAAGGGACGCTATTACTGGAACAAGCGCACGAACGCCGATATCAAGACCGCTATTTCGTACTTTAATCAAGCCATCGAAAACGACCCTGCCTATGCGTTGGCCTATTCAGGGTTGGCGGATGCTTACGGCACCCTCAGCAACTACGGCGGCGACCCAAATGACGTCATACCTAAAGCGGATGCAGCCGCCGAAAAGGCGCTAGAACTCGACCCAACCCTCGCGCACCCGCATGCGGTCTTGGGCGCAAACAAGATGCAATTCAGTTGGGACTTTGCCGGCGGCGAGGCCGAGTTCAGAAGGGCGTTGGAACTCGATCCCAGCGACGCCACCGCCCATCAGTGGTTTTCCGAATCCCTTGCCTGGATGGGTGGCAGAGCGCAGGAGGCGATCGAGGAAGGCAATCGCGCCCATCAACTTGATCCGCTGTCGCCGATCATTGCCGCTCAGCAAGCTCAGGCTTATGGCTATGACCGTCAGTTCGATAAGGCGATTGAGCTCTACAAAAAGGACGTTGCTGATAATCCAAACTTCGGCAGAGCCCACACCGAGTTGGCAGCTACCTATTGGGCTGCACGCAAGTATGCGGAGGCCGTTCAGGAATGGAAAACCGGGGCTCAATTTGAAGGCGACAAAAATTTTTCTGAGTGGGCAGCCGCCATGGACGAAGGCTTCCACTCCGGCGGATGGCAGGCCGCAGAGCGTAAGGGCATTGAGGTTATGCTGGCGCAGCGCAAAGTCCACAACGAGTACGTCTCTCCTTATCAGATCGCTTTGGCGTATGCCGATCTGGGCGACAAGGATCACGCTTTCGAGTGGCTCAACACCGCATACCAGGAACACGACAGTTCCATGATTGCGGTTCGCACGGACCCCGAGTTCGATTCCCTGCGCTCCGATCCGCGCTACACCGAACTGGTGCGCAGAATCGGGCTGCCGCAGTAGGGACGGTGGCTCCCCATAACCTTCGCGCTCGTAAATCCAGCAATCAGGGTATTAGCAGAAAACAAACAACCTCCGCTAATATCCGTAGACAATTCTGAGCGGATGACGAGCAAGCGGGAAGTAATTTTACGGGAAGTTGTCCTGCCAAAACAGTTTTCTTGCTGAGCGAGCCAAAATCAAAGCTATCAATTAGCGAACTCATGCCAAGCTTAAGTTACGGCGTCACGGGAAAGCTCCGCCCATGGGAGAGGCGGCTTGGTATTCTCGTCTTGCCTACGGACCCGTTACGCTGACCGCCTGATTGTTGAGTCCAACCAGGACGCACATGACCTTCTCCGACGTGTATGTGGCACAGGAGGGACCGCCGATGAACGGAGACCCTCCCACCTTGTTGTATCCAGTCCAGCCCCCATTGGTGTAGGTCTGTTCATAAAACAGGGAATCTTGCACGTTGATAAATCCGCACACGATGCTGTCTGCCGATTCCAGCGCGCAACTGTATGCCCCTGGATAAACGTTGCCCGTGATTTGGCCCCAGCCGGTCCAGTCTCCTGTGTTCCAGCCGTTACCATTGAATTGATTGACCCAAACGCCATCGTTACCACCCAAGACAACACATGCCACACCACCTTCCACCGTGCCTTTTTTCTCCACTGCCAGGCAGAACGGTGAGTCAATGAAGTACCCTCCAAGGGTGAAGACGCCTTGCCACCTCGAACCATCGAACAAGTCCGCGATAGTGGTGGTCGCATTGTTGACAATGGCATTTGCCTCACAAATGACGTTACCGTCATCGTCACCCGTGCAAGCGGGGGCGTTGAGCAGCCCCGACGACTGAGTCGAGAACTTCCCCCAAGTCGTTCCATCGAACACGGAAGTGGTCAGAGCTCCGGTCTGGCTGCGAGCCCCACAAAGCACTCTTCCGGCATGCAGAAGCGCGCAGCTCGGATTCGAGTCAATCAGCCCGCCGGAGTCAATCGGAGAACTCCATTTCTTGCCGTTAAACAGCGTGCCGGTGAGCGTATTGGTCGCGCTGGTCACGCCGCAGAATACGCTGTCGGTCCCGTCGCTGACGCAACTGGGGTTGGAGGTGACGGTTCCGGAAAGATTGGTCCATCCGGACCATTTTGCGCTGGCAAATTCGTTTGCCATCAAGGTGTGTTGCTGACTCTGAGCTACGCACATAACCTCGTCGGCGTTGTACGCACGAAGGGGTCCCTACAACTTTCGTCGTGCCCAAGCTCCGAAAACCGCCCCAAGTAGCCGACGCGGAAGGGATGAACAGGAAGGTGGCGGCAGTGACCACCAGGTAGGCGAAAATCCGGCATTTCATACTCACTCCTTTCATTTCTGTATTGTTCAAGAGTCGCAAAAGTGATGAGCGCCAGATTCAGTCTCTGGTACGTTTCGCTTCGTGCTCTTACTACGCATCACGGAAAGGCGCAGGAACAAACCTCACGCCGCCGTATGCCTCGGGATAGCCGCCCTTGGTTCGATCAAAATTCCAGTGCGAGCAGCAGTCCAACGGGGCATATTCTGCACAAACGGCGATCAGTTGTCCTGACGGATTTCTAAAGAACTCTAAAGAAAGTAAGGTGGAAACGATGAAGGATGAGAGTTTAGACTCGGTTCGCGACAGTCACCTGCTGTAATCAGGCGTGGGTGTTGAAAAAGTCCCTCAACGGAATGCTTTTTCATCGGGGAGTATGCCATTCCGGTTTTGTTGTCTCCGTTTGACTAACTGGTGGCTGTTAGAACCGGCGTTGTCGGTTGACTGAGGAATCGCATCAGTCGCTTGATGTTCTGCGCCGCTGCTGCCAGGAAGAACTGCTCGGCGACACCTGGTCTTGCTCATGCACCGGTTCTTCCACCGGGTTCTGCTCTTCCAGTTCCTTCAGATACTGGCGCACGGTGTGATGGACCTGCGCCGTTTCCCCCAACTGCTCCCGTGGAATGCGGCTCTCCTTGGCAGCATTAGCTTCCACGAAACTGCCATCGACCGACAGGTGCTTGCCCTGCACCAATCCCACTTCCACACACTGGCGCACGATTTGTTCAAACAACTGCTCGAACAGCTTCGACTCCTGAAACCGCCCATGACGGTTCTTGGAGAAAGTCGAGTGATGCGGGATCTCTTGATCGAAGCCCAGACCGGTGAACCAGCGCCACGCCAGGTGCATGCGCAATTCCTCCACCAGTTTGCGCTCGCTGCTAATGCCGTACAGATAGCCGATCAAGAGAATGCGCAGCAGAAGCTCGGGATCGATCGACGGTCGTCCGGTCTCGCTGTAGCTGCCTTTCAGTTGTTCGCGTACGAAAGCAAAGCTGATGTGCTTTTCAATAAGCCGCAGCAGGTGGGTTTCAGGAACCTGATCTTCCAGACGGAAGTAGTAGAACAGCGCTTCGGAGCGGTCGTGTTGCCCCATCATGATCAGCAGGCCTCCGACGATCAGAATCAAACAGAGCATGGGCGGATGCTTTCTTCTAACATGCTTCCGTCGAATCTCATCCCGCTAATCGACATGACTTTTTCAACACCCACGGGATTTATCGTCAATTGACCAGGTGCTCCACGGGCCGCAGAAGCAATCACAAATAGAGTTATGTGACACGACTTGCCCATGCGTAATTGTTTTCGTCGCCCGGTTGTGATAAAGGAAAGAGATGAAGGAATGGACACACAGCTTAAGGGCAGCACTGCTGATCGCGTTGTTGGCGGGCGGGATCCTGCGCAACGCCAGCGCAGAGGATAATGGTCTCGAGCGCACGCCCGTTCTCGGCTGGAGTAGCTGGAGCTTCCTCCGCCAGAAGCCGACGGCAGCCCAAGTGAAAGCTCAGGCGCTCGCCCTGCAAAAGTTCGGATTGCAGAAAATCGGGTACCAATACGTAAACCTCGACGACTTTTGGTATCAGTGTCCGGGACCGCAAGGTCCGAACGTCGACCCTTATGGCCGCTGGCTAACAGACTCATCGAAATTCCCGGCCGAGGGAGATACCGACGGGATCAAGGTAATGGCTGACTACATCCACGGTCTCGGGATGAAGTTCGGAATCTATGTTACGCCGGGCATTTCCAGACAGGCGGTCAGCCGGAACACGTCGATCCATGGCACATCGTACACGGCTGCCCAGATTGCGGACCCGTCTGCAAAGGAGAACAACTACAACTGCAAGGGCATGGTCCGCATTAACTATGACAAGCCCGGAGCGCAGGAGTATACGAATTCATGGGTAAATATGCTCGCGGCGTGGGGTGTCGATTACATCAAAATTGACGGCATGAAAAACAGCAACGCCGCTGACGTTAAGGCATGGTCGGAAGCTATACGGCAAAGCGGGCGGCCCATGATCCTGGACGTCACGCAGGGGAACCTTACAGTCGCTATCGCCCCGACATTGATGAAGTATGCCAATCAATGGGAATTCGCGCCTGACGTCGAATGCTATCGCTGCGAAAAGGGCGGTAGCAGCTACCCGCTGACCAGTTGGGCCGACATTGCCAAACGCTTCAACTACGTGGCGGAGTGGCAGCCTTACGCTGGTCCAGGCGCTTTCAACGACTATGACTCCATCGAGGTGGGAAATGGCAGCAACGACGGGCTGACTCCGGCCGAGCGCCAGACTCAGATCAGCCTGTGGGCCCTTGGGGCGGCGCCCTTGATCCTCGGCGTCGATCTAACTCGCCTCGACCCAACGGATCTGCAGAACCTAGAGAACTCCGCAGTCCTTGCTGTCGACCAGGATGCGATCGCCGCGAAAAGGGTGCTCAATAGTGGCAACCAGCAGGTGTTCGCCAAGAAGGAAGCGAACGGAGATACGATCGTCGGTTTATTCAACACCGGCAAGAAGGCAGAGGAAGTCTCCGTTCCAGCATCCACGGCAGGCCTCCCCGAAAACGAAAGCGGCTATTCCGTATACAACCTGTGGACCGGCGAGACGAAGAAAACAAGCAGCACCATCAGTGCTGTCGTTCCATCGCATGGAGTTGTCCTGTACCGCGTTAGGGGACTTTAAGCGACTCGATTGCTGACGACCCAGCAATGAGTGTAATCGCGATTTTACAACAGCTATGAACCATAATTTGATCTCCGGCCACTCGGTACTCAAACCCGAGAGGCCGGAGAAGCCGGCTACGGCGTGATCTCAAACACCGAACCGCACGCCCCGTAACAGCCCCCGACAAAATAGTCTGACGCCGTCCCGTAGAGATTCCCCGCCGTGTCGAAGATCACGCCAGCATTGGGCCAGCCTCCCGGGCGGTCCAAGAAGGCGTGCAGCACTTTCTCGTGCCATCCACCGTTCGAGTTGGCCGTTAACTTGAAGACGACGCCCTCGCCACCACCGCCACCGAACTGGGTCGTGCCATAGAGGTTTCCTGCCGCGTCGAAGATCAGGCCGGCTTGAGGCTCGTTCCCGTCCTTGCCGCCCGTGAAGGTGTGAAGCACGTCCTCTCTCCAGGTCCCGTCCTGGTTCGCCGTCAGCTTAAAGACAATGCCAGCACTGGTGGCGCCGCCATACTCCGTCGTGCCGTAGAGGTTCCCTGCCGCGTCGAAGATCACGCCGGCAGCGGGATATTGCCCATCGCTGCAGTCCGCGCAGAAGCTATGCAGCACCGTCTCCGTCCAACCCCCGCCCGTTTGGGGCGTTAACTCGAACACCGTGCCGCCGCCAAAGAGGCCACCGGCGCCGCCATACTCCGTCGTGCCGTAGAGGTTCCCTGCTGCGTCGAAGATCAAGCCGGCTGCGGGGAGCGCTCCGTCGCTGCAGTTCGTAAGGGAGCAGAAGCTATACAGCACGCTCTCCGTCCAACCTCCCTCCGCGTTTGGGGTCAACTTGAAGACCAAGCCGCAGGTGTGTCCATTACAACCAGAATTGCCCCCATACGTCGTCGTGCCGTAGAGATTTCCTGCCTGGTCGAAGATCAGGCCAGCCTCGGGCTCGGCGCCGTCAGTGCAGTTCGTAAGGGAGCAGAAGCTATACAGCACGCTCTCCGTCCAGCCTCCCTCCGCGTTTGGGGTCAACTTGAAGACGACGCCGCAGGCCCAAGAGTAGCAACTGCTAGGGCCGCCGCCGCCGTATCTCGCAGTTCCATAGAGGTTTCCCGCCTGGTCGAGGATCAGGCCGACCAAGGGAAAGCCTCCGTCAGCGCCGACCGTGAAGTTGTGCAGCACGCTCTCGGTCCAGCTTCCGTTCGCGTTCGGTGCCAACTTGAAGACGGCACCGTAGCCATGATTACCGCCGACGTATGTCGTGCCGTAGAGATTTCCTGCCGCGTCGAAGATCAGGCCAGCAAGGGGTAATTTTCCGTCCGCTCCGGCCGTCATGAATTTGTGCAGCGTTTTGTACGTGCTTTGTGCGCAGGCACCGGGCACCAAAGCCAGAGTTACCATGATGACGATCAGCAGGGCCGCGCTCGCGGCTCCAAAGAATTTCCTATAGTTCATGACCGTTTCTCCTGTTCTTAATCTTATGAAAGCTAAAGTCGAGAAATGATTTTCTCGAACGGATGCGACCCGCGATCCTCGCACTTGTTAACGTTGTCCTCCTGCCACTCTCGTGGCTGGCTAGGATTCGTTACTGTTTGGGTTTCGCGTCGGGCCGGAGAGTGATCACGAGCACAGGACTCAGGTCGGGGGAGAAACCCGATATTTCCGAGTTGCCTTGATTTGGGTCTTGCGGGGCCGACTTGCGTATGAGGCAGAACTCGGAGCCTTGAACCCAAAGCTACGAGGTTGCGACCTCGTCTACCGTGACGCGTGTCACCGTTCTACGTGACGGCATTGGCAATGCCAAGGAGCGGGTAACTGTCGCAAACAGATGGGATGAGAAGGCCGGTCTCCGGCGGGATGCGATACGCTCCCAAGTTATCGACGCGCTCGAAGGCGCAAGAGATAAAGGAGACCGGCAATGAAGAAGATTAGCACCGTAGGGTCAAAGCAGACGAGGAATTTTCGAGAGCAAAAACTGACGATCGGTTTTGACCTGGGCGATCGATCGAGTTGGTATTGCGTGTTAGATGAAGCGGGTGAAGTGGTTCTGGAACAACGGGTGAGCACGACTCCGAAGGCGATGAGAGCAGTGTTCGGGGGGATGCCGGGGAGCCGGATTGCGTTGGAAACGGGGATGCACTCGCCGTGGGTGAGTCGGGGGTTGAGCGAGTTGGGACACGAGGTGATCGTGGCGCATGCGCGCAACGTGCGCTTGATTGGAGAGAGTCGAAAGAAGGACGATCGGCTGGATGCGAGAACGTTGGCGCGGTTGGCGCGGATCGATCCCCAGTTGCTGGCGCCGGTGCGGCATCGGAGCGCGCAAGCACAATCGCATCTGATGGTCATTCGAGCGCGAGCCGGGCTGGTGCGATCGCGGACGGCGCTAGTCAACACGGCGCGCGGACTCGCCAAGTCCTACGGGGAGCGGCTGCGGGGATGCAACGTGCGCAATATGAAACCCGAGAAAGCGCAGAGTCTGAGTCCGGAACTGCAAGCGGCGCTGGCACCGTTGCTGACAGCGACCGAGGCGCTCAGCGAACGGATTCACGAATACAACCAGCAGATCGAAAAGATCGCCAAGGAAAGTTATCCGCAAGTGGCGCGTCTGGAACAGGTGAAAGGAGTGGGAACGCTGATCGCGCTCACTTACATACTGACGCTGGAAGACCCACAACGTTTTCGCAAAAGCCGCGACGTGGGCTGCTATGTGGGATTGCAACCAGGACGACGAAACTCGGGGCAGAGTGAGCCGCAGCTGCACATCAGCAAGGAAGGCGATCCGTATTTACGAACCTTGCTGGTGCAAGGTGCGCACCACATTCTGGGACCGTTTGGAGCGGACAGCGATCTGCGGCGCTGGGGGCTGAAGCTAGCGGAGCGTGGCGGAAAGAATGGGAAGAAACGAGCGGTGATCGCGACCGCGCGAAAGCTCGCCGTCTTGCTGCATCGCTTGTGGGTGAGCGGAGAGGCTTACGAACCGCTGCGCAACAGCCGAGCGGTGCCATTGCCGGCCGCCGCATAGTTTAGATTCACCGAATCGGAAACACCGCGCCCCAGCGCCGAGTTCCGGTGACTGCGTTAATGGCCTGGCCCGACTTCCATGCGGTAGGTGGAAAGAGAGGTCGACTAACAGGTGGCAGCACCGGCTGCAACGAGAACACCCAACTTGCACCGAGCGAATAAGACGCTCATTGAGAGTGCGGATGGAAGGGTGGCGACAGTGTGGGTTTGGGCGCGAAGCAGGAACTTGAGGAGAGGCAAACAATCGGGATGACTGCCCCCTTTCCTTCCTGGCGGAATGGTGACAGAGCGGTCCTCGCCGTCAAGGGTTCGCTACGCCGCAAAGAACGCGCCCTTGACCGCTCCGGTCCGCTCTGAACACCCTCCGCCATGAAGGAAAGGGAGATTTTAGGAAAGACAAATCAAATCTACTTGACGTAGACCGGCCTTCTCATGGAAGGCCATTACACTCAAAACCCCCGACTTGAACGCCGCCGATGCCCGTTTGGTTGTCACCTCGGTAATCGGAAACGGGGGAGGGAGCATTTTGCCGTCGGTATACACAGACCCCGTCCGCCTTTGACTAAACAATATCGTGTCCGTAAGATGAATCGACCCGAAAGCCACACGTCTCTCTCATGATCGGCCAGAACATCTCCCATTACCGCGTTGTCGATAAGCTTGGCGGCGGTGGCATGGGCGTGGTGTACAAAGCCGAGGATGTGAAGCTAGGCCGCTTCGTGGCCCTCAAGTTTCTGCCCGACGACGTCGCCAAAGACTCGCAAGCGCTCAGCCGCTTCCAGCGCGAAGCCAAAGCTGCTTCGGCGCTCAATCATCCCAACATCTGCACCATCTACGAAATCGACGACCAGCACGGGCAAGCATTCATCGCCATGGAGTTTCTCGACGGGATGACGCTGAAGCACCGCAGTGCGGGCCGGCCCCTGGACATCGAGACTCTTCTCGCTCTTTCCATTGAAATCGCCGACGCTCTCGACGCCGCTCACGCAGAAGGCATCATTCATCGCGACATCAAGCCCGCCAACGTCTTCGTCACGAAGCGCGGCCACGCCAAGATTCTCGATTTTGGACTGGCGAAGATGGAGCCAGTGCAAGGCTCGTCAAGCAAAATCGCGTCGGCGAATACTGTTACGGGCACGATCGACGAGCAGCATCTGACCAGCCCCGGTTCCACCCTCGGCACCGTCGCCTACATGTCGCCGGAACAGGCTCGCGCCAAGGAATTGGACGCCCGCACCGACCTGTTTTCTTTTGGGGCGGTCCTCTATGAAATGGCCACTGGACAGTTGCCCTTCCGGGGTGAGAGTTCCGCGACCATCTTCGATGCCATCCTGAACCGCGCTCCGGTGTCTCCCGTGCGGCTGAATCCGGATGTGCCTCTCGAACTGGAGCGCATTATCAATCGCGCACTCGAGAAAGACCGCGAGTTGCGTTACCAGCACGCCTCTGACATGCGTGCCGAGTTGCAGCGCCTCAAGCGCGATACCGACTCAGGCCGCATATCCGCAACCAGCGCAGCGCCATTCGCCGAATCCGGGACAACTCCAGCGCCCGCTGCTGTTACCACACCCTCTTCGGCCGCGGCCTCTTCACCCGCCTCAACTCCTGCAGCCTCTTCCGCCGCCACCGTCGCGCCGGTTCATCCTTCGACCTCGTCCGTCACGCTTTTGCCAACTGCACTTCCATCCAGTTCGCGCGTCAAGGTACTGCTCCCCGCCGCCCTGGTGGGCGTTGCTGCCCTGGTGGCCGCGGGACTTTATCTGCGTTCACGCTCGACTGCGCCCGCTACTTCCGCCACTGCACTCACCGAAAAAGACACGGTCGTCCTCGCCGACTTCGCCAACTCCACCTCCGACCCTGTCTTCGACGGGACACTCAAGCAGGCCCTGGCCGTCGATCTGGAACAGTCACCTTTTCTCAACATTCTTTCGGACCGCAAAGTGGGCGAGACGCTGAAGCTGATGGGCCGGTCGCCTACCGAGCATGTCACTGCTGACGTGGCCAAGGAGCTCTGCCTGCGTACCGGCAGCAAGGCCGTCATCGGCGGATCGATTTCCAACATCGGCAGCCAATACATTGTCGGCCTCGATGCGGTTGCTTGCAATACAGGGGACGACCTGGGTAAGGAGCAGGCCGAAGCTCCCAGCAAGGAAGGCGTGCTCAAAGCGCTCGGTACTGCGGCGACGGCGCTTCGTTCGCGCCTGGGCGAGTCGCTGGCGTCGGTGCAAAAGTTTGACGTGCCTGTCGAGGCGACTACTCCGTCCCTCGAAGCCCTGAAGGCCTACAGTATGGCCATTATGACCAGCCGCACCAAGGGCGATGCCGAGGCGATTCCTTTCATGAAGCGGGCCATCGAACTCGACCCCAACTTCGCTATCGCCTACGAGGGCCTGGCCATCGAATACGGAAATATGGGGCGGGCGACCCTGGCTGCTGAGAACGGGAAGAAAGCCTACGAATTGCGCGACCGGGTCAGCGAGCGCGAGCGGTACCGTATTACGGCATACTACTTTAATGACGTCCTGGGGGAACTGGAGCAGGGCACCGAAGCCTACGAACTCTGGGCGAAAAGTTATCCACGAGATGCCGTGCCCCCTGGCAATCTGGCCGTGGATTACTGGATGATGGGACAATTCGACAAGGCGATCACGGAGGCCGAAGCTACGCAGCGAATTGCACCTAGCATCGTCAGCTACGGAAATCTGGCGAGCTGGTACACGTCCGTAGGGCGGCTGAAGGATGCCCGCGGCACCCTGGCAGAGGCCCAGCAGAAGGGTTTTGACGGCCTCGTCATTCGCAGCGATCTTTACAACCTGGCATTCCTGGCCGCGGATAACGCCGAGATGGAGCGCCAGGTGGCATGGGCAGCTGGCCGCCCAAGTGAAGAAGACCAGATGCTCAACAATCACGCCGATACCCAGGCCTGCTACGGACGCATGGAGAAAGCGCGCGACCTTTCACGGCGTGCAGTCGACTCGGCGGTGCGTGCGGATTCCAAAGAAGTTGGCGCCGAGTGGATCACCTTTCAGGGGCTGCGAGAGGCTGAAGTCGGTAACGGTGCAGCGGCGCAACTGGCCGCCGCACGAGGCCTGGCTTTAGCTCCAGGCAGATATGTGAAGGTGCTCGCATCCTTGGCGCTGGCGCGCGGCGGCGATGCGGCGAAGGCGAAAGCATTGCTGGACGCGGCGGAGAAGGCCGAGCCCACCAATACCCTTCTCAAGGTGTACTGGTTTCCGCTCATCGACGCCGCAATTGATATGGATCAGTCCGCACCGGACCGCGCGATCGTTGCGCTTGAGCCGGTGCTCCCTTATGAGCTGGGAGGCAATATCGGCTGGATCTATCCCGCCTATATTCGTGGTCAGGCTTATCTGGCGCAGAAGAATGGCTCGGCGGCGGCCGCCGAATTCCAGAAGTTGATTGATCATCCCGCACTGGTCGGGAACGGATTGCTTGGTCCCCTCGCTCACCTGCAAATTGCTCGCGCCTACGAAATGTCCGGCGACTCAGCGAAAGCCAAAGGAGCCTACCAGGATTTTCTCGGCCTCTGGAAAGACGCCGACCCCGACCTTCCCATCCTCAAAGCAGCCAAAGCTGAGTACGCGAAGTTGCAGTAGCGAACTGTACTTCAACGGAGACCGGGCATACTTCCGTTTGGTCGCAGTGCGACCGCGAGTGTCGTCAGTTGCTCACTTGGCGAGTGACGTGCAAACCTTCCATAATCTCCTAAGGGAAGGGTTACCGACCAACCGTCCAGAATCGCCATCTGCTCTAGCGTGCTGCACACGCTATAATTGCGCCGACCCATGGCTCTCACCTCCGGCACGAGACTTGGCCCCTATGAAATCGTTGTGCTGCTCGGCGCGGGCGGCATGGGAGAAGTGTACCGAGCGCTCGACACGCGGCTCGGACGCGACGTTGCGGTCAAGGTGCTGCCCGAAGGGCTGGCAAAAGATCCGGACCGATTGCGGCGCTTCGAACAGGAAGCGCGAACCATCGCCGCGCTCAATCATCCGAACATTCTCGGAATCCACGACATCGGGACCCACGACGGTGCACCGTTTCTGGTCAGCGAACTTCTTGAAGGGCAAACCCTGCGAGAGAAGCTTGAAGCCGGGCCGCTGCCGGTGCGACGCGCGATCGAATATGCGCTCGGCATCGCCCAGGGACTCGCGGCCGCGCACGAGAAGGGAATTGTGCACCGGGATCTGAAGCCGGAGAACGTGTTTATTACGCGGGATGGACGAGTCAAAGTTTTGGATTTCGGGCTGGCGAAGCTGATGCGGCCCGAAGAAAGTCATGACACGGTGGCGACGCTGGCCAGTCCGGCGACCTTGCCGGGTATGGTGTTGGGAACAGTCGGCTACATGTCACCGGAGCAGGTGCGGGGCGAGTCGAGCGACGCGCGCTCCGATATCTTTAGTTTTGGCGCTCTGCTGTACGAAATGCTTACCGGCAAGCGCGCCTTCAAACGCGACACCTCTGCGGAAACGATGACCGCAGTTTTGCGGGAAGAGCCGCCGGAGCTCAACGAAACGGGTTGGCAAGGTCCACTGGGACTGCAGCGGATTTTGACCCGATGCCTGGAGAAGGGTGTCGAGCGACGCTTCCAGTCGGCAAGTGATCTGGCGTTTGCCATCGAATCGCTGGGCGGAACGTCGTCAACAAAAAGCGTAGCGCAGTCGAAGGTAAAGCGAGCTTGGCTGCCATGGACAGCCGTGGCTCTGGGTACGTTGGCGCTGGGGATGGGGCTGTGGTTGCTGGGAAGGTGGTCTGCCGCAAAACCACAGCCGAAGTTTACCCGGCTGACCTATCGACAGGGCTATCTATCGAATGCGCGCTTTGCGAAGGATGGGCAAACCGTCGTCTATAGCGCGCAGTGGAACAGCGACCCGTTGCAAGTCTACAGCGTGCGGATGGAGTTTCCGCAATCCACGAAAGTAGATCTTCCGAGCGCGACCCTGCTCTCTCTTTCCACCAGCGGAGACATGGAACTTGCAATAGACCCGGTGAGCGGGCCGTACTTTCTGAGTGGCACCATGGCGCAGGCGCCGATGGCAGGTGGTACGCCGCGCTCGCAGGAGAAGGACGTGATTGCGGCGGACTACGCGCCCGATGGCAAGACGCTGGCGCTGGTGCGTCAAGCGAATCGCAAAATACAGCTGGAGTATCCGGCGGGGAAAGTCATTTATGCGACCGCTGGTTACCTTGACTATGTCCGAGTGTCCCCCTCCGGCAAGGAAGTCGCATTTGTGGAACATCCGGTATACGCCGATGACCGGGGCTGGGTATCGGTTTTTGATGCTGCCGGTGAACGTAAGCAGCTGACCAGGGAGTACGCAACCTTGCAGGGCCTGGCGTGGACGCGAAACGGCAAAGAGATCTGGTTCACCGCTTCCGATTCGACCGACCGCCAACTATATGGAGTGAGCATTGCGGGTAAGCAGAGGGAAATCCTCACGACTCCGCAAGGGACGCGGATACTGGATATTGCGGCGGACGGTCGGGTGCTTCTTTCGAGTGAGCAGCACCGCACGGATATCGCCGGGAGCGACCCGGTCACGGGCAAAGAGCGGCACGGCCTCGAATGGTTCGATGGATCCATGTTGGGAGACATCTCGCCGGACGGGAAGGCGATCGTGTTCCTGGAATGGGGAGGGCCAGCAGGACCGTTGTACTTGTCGGTTTACCGGAAACTCGATGGCTCTCCGCCGGTGGCGCTCGGACCTGGAGGGGGGCCGAAATTTTCGCCAGACGGAACGATGGTTGCCACCAGAATTGTGACCAGACCGCCGCAGGTGGGCCTGAACCCGATTGGAACCGGGGAAAGCCGTCGGTTGCCGGTGGGAGACATCACCAGTCTGGGGAATGTCGTTTGGTTCCCAGATGGCAAACATCTGCTGCTGACTGGAGCAACGGAGGGACAACCGTTGCGGTCGTATGAGATGGACCTGGAGGGGGGAAAGCCGCAGCCTTTGGGACCTCCCGATTTTGTCGGCAGCGCCATAGCCAAGGATGGAAAACAAATCGCCGGACGGGATGGTTCTGCGGAGGCCGTGGTATTTGATCGACAGACACAGAAGCTGCAAGCGATCGCGGGCGTGGAACCCCACGATCAAATTGAAAATTGGACCGAAGATGGGAAAGGTTTGTTGGTGGTTTCGGCGACGCCGTGGGAAGCCCGCATCTACCGTGTGGACATGCCGACTGGAAAGCGAACGCTGCTTCAGACCGTGGAACCCGCCGAGAAAGCGGGTTCGACCCAGGACGTGAGGCTGGTATATGCCGAGAACAGCAAAACCTATGCCTACAGCGTTGTGCGAGTTCTTGGGACGTTGTACGTGGCGGAAGGATTGGAGTGAAGGGCGTGGAGTAGCGGTTTGACTTGCGCCCGGATCACGCTAGTGCGCGCGCCCTTGGTGAACTGAGTTGAGCAGAACAGAGGATTGGGACGTGCGTTCTGACAGGCAACTATAAGCCCGTCAGATGCCGGCGTACCAGGCATAGCCTGCTTCTGGTGATGCCCCGCCCAGTCCCTTACCGAAACCCTTCAGATTGTCGGTGACCGTCAGATGGGTTAGGAATTTCACGTTCTTGTAGCCGACCTGGCGAGGGAGCCGCAGGCGAAGCGGCCCGCCGTGGCCCACGGGAAGGTTGTCACCATTCATTCCATAGGTCAGAAAAGTCTGCGGGTGCAATGCGTCGGCCATATCGATGCTTTCCCAGGTGTCGGGTTCTATCGAGAAATAGACGACGTATCTGGCCTGCGGGAGCACTCCCACAACATCCAGCACTTGGGACAAAGGCACGCCGACCCATTCGGCGATATACGACCATCCCTCTTCACACTGCAGCATGGTGACCTGCGTGTGAGACGGGAAGCTCTTAAGCTGATCGAGCGAAAACGAGGCGGGCCGGGCGACCATGCCGTTGACCGAGAGGCGCCAGTCCGCGAACCCTCCGGCCTGAAGGCGCTTGAACTCATCACTCGGAGGCTCGATTTCGTTGGCGAATGGAGGCTTCGAAATCTGGCTCTTGGAGAATTCACGCGCTAAAGAGTGCCTGGTCAGCAGTCGCTGCGCAGCGTAGGTCAGAGTTTCGCCCAGGCCGTAGATGCCGCCGTGATCGGGCGGCACGAGCCCGTACCTCTGCGCAATGTACGCGGCGGCTCCCAGGCCCGATACGCCTGCCGCGGCTGCGATTCCGGTTCTGATTAATTTGCGGCGAGACAGTTTGCTGGGCAAAAGGTCGCTCATGTGCGCTCCAACTGTGTAGCGGCGCGGCCTGTGATCATCGCGCCCATGCGGCTTTTGAATCCTGCAACACAAACCATCACGACATGGACGAGCAGGAAGAGCAGGAGAGCCAGGGAGACGAAGAAGTGAAGGGTGCGCGCGGATTGCTGGCCGCCTAACACGTTGACGGTCGCCGGAAACGCGGAAACGAAGGCGGGAGACATCGCCAGGCCCGTCCAGATTACTAAGGGAAACAGAATGAAGATCACGAACAAATAGGCAATCCGCTGGAGTACGTTATACGACCAAGCCTCTGCTTCAGCCGGCCGCTCGAAGCGCAAATGTTTAGCGATTGCGCTCGAGAATTCCCGCCATGAAAGATCAGCCCCTCGCGGAAGCAAGTTTTTCCGGAAATGCCGGGTAAACAGGCCCGAGATTAAGTACAGTAGTCCGGTAATTGCGACTACCCAGGCGGCTTGAAAGTGGAGATAGCGGCTCCAGCCGTTCTGGTCCGGCAGCACGTAAGTGTAGCCGGTCGGCACTAACTTCCTCGAGGCAGGCATCGGAAGTTTGAACAACGGTCGGGTCAAGTCGTTGCCAGTTTCACCCCAATAGAAGTGTGGGTGAGAGATAACAATTTCAATTCCGCTGACCAGCAAAGCAAAAAAACACAAGGTGGTGATCCAGTGAGTAATGCGGACGAGGGCAGAGTGCCGCGAAGTAGCCGTGGTGGCGGAGACGGCCGAAGGAGAAGCCGGAATGCAAGCGGAATCACCCACGCGGTGAATCGTATCATGCGGCGCGCCCATTGCGCAGGCTGGGTCGTGTGGGGAAAGCCGGTGACGGAAGACGCCTCCTCGAAATCAGGCGGTCGAAGCGTCTTTCTCTCTTGCGGGTCGATGTTCGGGAGGGTCCTCGATGGACGACGGTGGGATCTTTTTTGTCTTTCTCATCCACTCGGCCGCTCGTTGTTCGGCCTCGAGCAGTTGCTCCATGGTCATCGATTTGTTGACATGATTTTTGGCCCGGGTGATCTGCTCATTGGCGATCAGAAACCACATGTAGGCGTATACCAAATCCTTTGGACCGGATCGACGAGCCGAATAGAGTTGTGCCAACGCCAGCTGTGCGGTCGGCAAGCCCTGTTCGGCGGCTTTCTGACAGATGGCGATGGTGGCCTCGTCGTGGCGGCCGCCGTTGGTCGGGTTCGCCAGCAAGGTCGGAAGCAGCGATTGCGCCGGACTGGCCTGGCTCAAAGTCATGAATAGCAGTTCGACTCGGCTGGAGACGCCTAGCTTATCGAATACCCGAAACAGGTAGTTCTTAATAGTGTGCTGACTTAGGCCCAGACGTTGGGCGATTTCACGATTGGTCAATCCCTCGGCCAGACTGCGGACGACTTCCATCTCGCGCTTCGAAAGCAGATCCAAACCATTCGCGTCCACTGCTCTCACTGTGGGTGAAGACGCCAGGGCTTCAACGGCAAATGACATTTGCAGACTGGTGGCCCAGATCTGGCCCTCGTGAACGCTGCGGACGCACTTGCAGAGCGACTCGACCGAGTCGTGACGGCTGAAGATTCCTCTCGCGCCAGCGCGAAAGGTTTGCAGGATAAAGTCACGCTTCGAGGAATCCAGCAGCATCACGGCGCGGATCTGAGGATGCGATGCCCGTAGCTGGCGCAAAACTTCAAACGCGCGGTGTGGCTCCTCGTCCAGGTTGGAGCTAATCAGCAGAACATCGGTTTTATGGGCGACGGCCGCGGCGATTAGGCCGTGGGAATCGGATTCTGCGCTGATGACGTCTAATCCGCGATCCCGCATCAGTGCGTCGGCGAGCAGTTGGGTATGGATCCGGGTATTGTCCGCAACCAATACGCGGACCCTGTCCTCTCTCGCACGTGGCGTATCCATAAAGTCTCTCCAGCGACATCATTCGAGTAGGTCACCAAAAAGAGGGACCGAAGTCACCAAATGCCACAATCGAAACAAGCTGTGCTAAGAACGGGGATACCTCGCACAGGCAGGGGGATTTGTTCTTTTCGGGGGAGGGTTTTGCGAGCTAACAATTAAAGGATGCGACCTGAATCTTATCAACTCAAGTAGCAACCGAGTGGAGTCTACCGTATTCGTGAGTAGAATGCAAGCGGGAGGTCGCAAAGGTTTGCACCAGTTGTAAATGTCTGCAACACGACGTGGAATCGAAGCGGATTGTCCTTCACGATCTGCGGCCTCAAGTTAACCTTGCAGCCTCATTCGATACTTCCTGACTCGAAATATCACGTTTATAATCAATGGAATGGCGTCCATCAAGGTACTCTGCGCCATAGTGGGGGGCAATCCGGCGCAGAGCCACTGTTGCTAAGGAGCGACCTCATGCCACTCTAGTGGTGGAGAACTCCTTCTCTAGTGTGATTATCCCTTCACGCTGAGAATCTACACTTACATAGACATGAGAAGTCTGTCGCGGAGAGCCTGTACCTCTTGCAGCATCCTGCATACGAATGTAGTCTGGGTTCACTTTCGGGCAAACAACTCAAAGCCGAGTTCCCATCCCCCGTGCCCGATAAGCGGAAATTCTGAATGTCAGTGGGCCATGTTTGAAAAGCAAGCCGAGTGCTGGCGCTACGCCGTTGAGTATAGCGCAGGGAATTCACAGTTCCTCGAACCGGTGCGTATTGGCCGCTTGACACGAAGAGCATATTGCAATAATTTAGATCGACTTAGTAGAGATTAATTCTCCCCCTGGATTTCTAAGTAGGTTCCCCTGGTTGCTGAAATTGTTCAGATCCTCCGTCTTTTCTGGAGCTGTTCGCAGGTACGGAAGTCACCTTGTGACTGAGAGGGCGAAGCTATGAGTGCCACCAACCAGCCGTGGGACTCCTCGAGTATGGCGCCAGGAGTTGCACCCAGCATTGAACGCTGGTACGCGGTTCATACTCGCGCCCGACATGAAAGAGTCGTAGCTCACCGGCTGCGCGAACTCGGCGTGAACACTTTCCTGCCGATGGTCACCGAGGTGCATCGCTGGAGCGACCGGCGAAAATCGGTCGAGTTGCCACTGTTTGGTTGTTACGTGTTCGTGAAACTGTCTCCAACCGGCGAAGAGCGATTGCAGGTGTTGCGCATCGACGGCGTGTTCAAGTTTGTCGGCGCTCGCGGATTAGGAACTCCCATCGCTGAATCGCAGATCGAGGCGGTCCGAACTCTGATTGGGCAGCAAATACCCTGGAGCGCCCATCCATTTCTTGAGATCGGACAGCGGGTGCGAGTACGTGGCGGCGCCTTGGACGGCGTCGAAGGCATTTTGCTGGCGCGCAATGACGACAACACATTGGTGGTCTCGATCGACGCGATTCAAAGATCGCTAGCAGTTCGAATTCAGGGATACGACTTAGAACCTCTTTAGACTTCTAACGCTTTTCTTTCCTCCCGGTTACTTCCAAAATGAACATCAAGCCTGTGACAGAAAACGCAATCGAAGCGGTACGCCTCCTGGTGGTTAGCAAGGAGCCCACCGTTATTGGTACGCTCTGGTCGATCGGGGAAGCCAATTCCTGGCAACTGGAGACGGTGGGCAGCGGCTGGGAAGCATTGGAGTTCGTGCAGGCAGGCGTTACCCCGGACCTGCTGCTCTTGGATTTGCCTCGCGGGGACACGGATAGCCTACACATCCTGCGATGGGTGCGCAGGCTTCGTCCGAACTTGCCGATTATCTTGCTCAGTTATCCCGACGATGCCAGTCGAAAAAATGAAGCCATCCGCCTGGGTGCCCAGGATTATCTGGTCAGACCGGTCGACGACGAACAACTGGAGACTGTAATTCGAGGCCAGCTTAGCTCACAGACCGACAGCATCGAACTTGAGCTTGCCAGCGAAGACATCGAACAGGTGAGTGATGACGCATTCTTTGTGGGCGCAAGTCCGATCATGCGTAAGCTGCGCGCCCAGGCGGAATTGCTGGCTCAGGCCAATGTTCCGGTGCTTATCCTGGGAGAGAACGGAAGCGGAAAAGACACGGCTGCTCGGCTCATTCATAAACTGTCCGTCCGGTCCGGATCGAAATTTCTGAAAGTAAATTGCGCCGCCCTGCCGGGCGATCTGCTCGAAACCGAGCTCTTTGGTTACGAGCGGAGCGACTCCGCGGGTTCGATGAGATCCAAGCCCGGCAAACTTGAGCTCTGTGAAAAGGGAACGGTTCTGCTGGACGAAATCACCGAAATGCCAACCAGCGTCCAGAGCAAGCTGCTGCAAGTGCTGCAGAATAAGATGTTCTTCCGGCCAGGCAGCGGTGCCAAGGTTGAAGTTGACGTCCGAATTCTGGCCGCGACGGGCGCCGACGTTGAGCGGGCAATCTCTGAAAAGAGGCTGCGCGAGGATCTCTATTATCGCCTGAGTGCCTTTACGGTTCAGGCGCCGCCGTTGCGTCAGCGGAAAGATGAGATTCCAATTCTGCTTCGCCACTTTATGCATCATCTGGCGAAGCACTACGGTCTCCCTCCACGCACTTTTTCTCCGGCGGTGCTGGATGCCTGCCATGCCTATTCCTGGCCCGGAAACCTTCGCGAGCTCGAAGAGTTCGTGAAACGCTACCTGGTCATGGGAGACAAAGAGCTCATCTTTGCTACGGCAAACTCAGAGCGCAAGCCAGGAAACGGGAAACCGGGTAACGGCCATACGATGGAAACATCGGAATCAGCCCGGGAAGCAGTTAACGACGACGCAAATGGGGAACGATCTGCCACTCCCAACTCACTCAAATCCTTGGTGCAAAGCGTCCGGTTTGAGGCAGAAAGAACCGCTATCGCTACCGCTCTTGAGAAAACCGGCTGGAACCGAAAAGCCGCGGCGCGGTTGCTTAAAGTCAGCTATCGAACTCTGCTGTACAAGATCGAGCAATACCACATGAGTTCTTCGGAAGCCTATCCATCCACCTTTCCCGGAAATGGTTTTAGGGGCAATGGAAAACGGATTTAGCGCCGAATGGGGACTAGCGCGCTACAATTGCTCAGTTTGGAGCAAACCATGACAATCACAGCAGGAAAGATGTGCCGGCGAATCTCGATGTTCGCCGTTTGCATTTTGATCTCTGGTTGGCTGGCGGCACAGACTGATGCAACGAAAAACGCGAAAAGCACAACTTCAGCGGCCCAACCAACGTCCGCCGATCCCGGCACCGGAGCCGCTGCAGTCCGGCCCCACGATAACACTTACGTCATCGGTGACGACGACGTCTTATCGATCAACGTCTGGAAAGAGCCCGAAGTATCCCGAACGGTTCCGGTTCGCTCGGATGGAAAAATCTCACTGCCGTTGGCCGGCGAGGTGCAGGCAAGCGGGCAGACGCCGCTTCAGTTAGAGAAATTGCTGGCTGCTAAGCTGCAAAGCTTCATCTCCGAGCCGGAAGTGACGGTCATCGTTACAGAAATCAAGAGCCAGAAATTCAATATCCTCGGCATGGTCAACAAGGCTGGAACGTTCCCGCTGACAAGCTCTCTGACGGTGTTGGATGCGATTGCTCTTTCGGGCGGGTTCCGCGATTTTGCCAAGCAAAAATCCATCTACGTCCTCCGCAAGAACCCAGATGGCGGAGAGTCACGCTTGCCCTTTAACTACAGAGATGTCATCAAGGGCAAGAACATGGCACAGAACATAAGAGTGCAGCCCGGTGACACCATCGTAGTCCCGTGACAACAGGCATGCTAATTCGAGTCTTTGCCGGTATGGTTCTGCTAACTGCGTGCCCTCTCTTGGCGCAGACCGGCGCCGAAGCTGCCGGCACCGGCCCTGGCGGAGGAGGGGGGATGGTGACACCCGCTCCGGTCAGCGGAGAAGGCTACGCGATGGGATTTACCTCCGAAACGCGGTCGAATTATCTGCGCGGAGGATTGGCTTTTAGTACTGCCTACGACAGTGACGCAACCACCGGAGCAAATGGCCAACCGATGAGTGACGTGAGTTATACGATTTCACCTACAATCTCACTGGACCAGACCAGGTCGCGAGTGCATTGGGTTTTTAATTACAGTCCGGGTTTTACGTTCTATCAAAAGACCAGTTCGCTGAATCAAGCCAATCAGAATCTGGGAGTGAGCCTTAGCTATCGCCTGAGCCCGCATGTGACGATGAGGCTGAGCGATTCCCTTCAAAAGACGTCGAATGTTCTCTATCAGCCGAGTTCGGATTTTGAGCAGCCAGTTTCCGGTGGCGTGTTCGTTCCCAATTATTCCGTGATTGCACCCATCTCCGATGTGCTCACAAATACCGCGAACGCAGCACTCACCTATCAGTTCGCCGCCAATGCGATGGTGGGAGCAAGCGGAACCTTTACGAATCTCCATTACGCCAACCCGGCACAGGTTGCCGGATTATCCGATTCGAGTTCGAAAGGGGGATCGGCCTTCTATTCGCACCGTCTCTCGAAGGTGCACTATATCGGCGCCACGTATGCGTACCAGATGTTCCTGGCCTACCCCACTTTGGGGCAGAGCGAGACCCAGACCCACAGTGTTTTCGGTTTCTATACCGTTTACCTCAAGCCGACGCTTTCGATTTCCGTGTTCGGCGGGCCGCAGTACTCCAACACCCAGCAGTTCGGACTGCCGACATCAAGCTCATGGTCTCCGGGGGGCGGCGCGAGCTTAGGCTGGCAGGGGAAGCTGACCAGCTTTGCCGCCAGTTACTCGAAAGCAATTAACGAGGGTGGTGGTTTGGTCGGAGCAGTTCAGTCAAGCAGCGCTTCCGCCTCGGTGCGGCGGCAACTCGCCCGAACCTTGCGCATGTCAATTGGGGGGAATTACGCGAACAACAGTGTTCTGGATGCGTTGCCTACGTTCAACACCAGCGGGCATACGATCTCAGGAAATGCATCCCTACAGCGTCAGGTGCGTGAGCATCTGAATCTGCAGCTGCAATATACGCGATTGCACCAGAGCTACGGCGACATTGCAGCGATATCCGCCATCCCCAATGTAAATCTTGTGACGGCTAGTATCTCGTATCAGTTTATGAGACCCCTCGGAAGGTAATCAGGAACGGTAACTATGGTCGATGAATTAGAAGAGAAACCCGGAGAAAGCATTAACCTGCAGCAGTATGTCGACGTGATTCGTCGTCGGCATATGTATTTCTTAATACCTTTCTTCCTAGGGTGGCTGGTGGTCTGGAGCGCGAGTTGGGTTCTGCCATCGCGATACAAGTCGGGCACGTTGATTCTGGTAGAACAACCAAGCATGCCAAAGGATTACGTGACGCCGAACATTAGTGATGACCTGCAAACGCGGTTGGCGAGTATAACCCAGCAGATTCTCAGCCGCACCCGTCTGTTGCATATTATTGATGAGCTCAACCTATATGCCGACAGACGCGGCCACGTAAATGACGACGAGTTGGTCGGCGCGATGCGTAAGGATATCGAGATCGAACTGGTACGCGATGATGGGGGGCGGATCACTTCCTTCAACATCTTTTATTCTGCTCACGATCCTCACGTTGCCCAGCAAGTGACCGGAGAGCTGACGAACCTATTCATCAGCGAGAATCTGGAATTGCGGCAGCAAAAATCCGAGGACACTACTAAGTTTCTGGAACAACAGCTCGAAGCCGCAAGGCAGAATTTGGCGGAACAGGAAGAGAAGGTCAGGGTATACAAAGATCAGCATCTCGGCGAGTTGCCATCCCAATTGTCCAGCAACGTCCAAATCCTATCCGGACTTCAGGCCCAACTCCAGAGCGAAGAAGATGGTCTGAATGCAGACAGGCAGCAGAATGCCTACTTGCAATCAATGCTGGAACAGTCTCGTGCTTTGCAGAGAGCGCCCAAGACTGAGAACGGCACGCCTGTGGGGATACCCGCTTTAGACCAGGAACTGGACAAACTCAGAGCGCAACTTGCCGATCTCAGCTCCATCTACACAGATCGTCATCCCGATGTTCGCAAACTAAAAGATCAGATTGCGAAGACGGAAAAAATGCGGGACCAGGCTCTGACCGCTATGAAGGCTGGGGCGAATGCCGCTTCGGTGAATGGGAACCCGGCCGCGTCTACGCCAGACGACGGGGACGGCAGTGACGGGGCAGCCACGATTCAACTTCAGGGTCAATTGAAAGCCAATCAGATCGACATGACGAACAAGGAACACGAGATCGCTGCCCTGAAAGCGAAGATTGACGATTACCAGCGGCGTTTGAACGAGGAGCCGGCTCGTGAACAGCAATACGCCGACCTCACCCGGAACTACGAACAGTCCAAGGCGGATTATGCCGAGCTTCTGAAGAAGAAGAACTCTTCGCAAATGGCGACCAGCATGGAATTGCTGCAGCAAGGTGAG
This sequence comes from uncultured Acidobacteriota bacterium, assembly GCA_963762385.1. Lineage (GTDB taxonomy): Bacteria > Acidobacteriota > Terriglobia > Terriglobales > Acidobacteriaceae > JABDBE01. The sequence continues at coordinate 25,379 of CAVXKN010000010.1, forward strand.
CATTTCCAGATGATTGATCCTCCAAGCCTGCCGTCGAAGCCCGATTTTCCGAACCGCCTCAAGTTCTGCGGCATCGGTTTGGGCATCGGCATCGCGTTGGGGGGAGCTCTCGCAGGCGGGACCGAGTTCCTGGACGACCGGCTTTACAATGAGAAAGCGCTCAAAGAGCTTCTGCCGGTGGCCGTGATGGCAGAGATCCCGGCTATCACTGGCCCTGAAGAGGACAGAAAGCAAAAGAGGAAACTTTGGCTAAGCTGGGTAACGGCTGGAGTTGTCCTTGGGACCGTTCTAGCAGGATCGGCGATAAGTTTCTTTCGAGGGTAGTGTTGGTATTCAATGTACAAAGCTTTCTACAATCTGAAGCGTAACCCGTTCGAGATCACTCCGGATCCCTTTTTCCTTTTTCCCACCCGGAGACACAACGAGGCGCTCGCGGCACTGTACTACGGTGTCCGGCGGCACAAGGGATTCGTGGTCATGACCGGGGAAGTCGGTACCGGTAAAACGCTGCTCGTCCGCTGTCTGCTGCAATTGCTGAATCAGAGTGATGTCGCCTACGCCTACGTATTCAACAGCCGGCTCTCGCCGGTCGAGTTCCTGCAGTATGTTGCCGGCGACTTCGGGCTCAATGTGGCGGGCAAGAACAAGAGCGAGCTTCTGTTGATTTTGAGCAACTATGTGATTTCGCGCCATCAGAAGAAACTCACCACCGTGCTGGTTGTGGACGAAGCGCACCACGTTGCGGCGGAAGTGCTCGAGGAGATCCGTCTCTTGACGAACCTGGAGACGACAAGCGAGAAGTTGCTGCAGATCCTGCTAGTGGGACAGCCTGAGCTGGACGAGAAGCTCGACTCCGTCGAATTACGACAATTGAAGCAGAGAATCGCTCTGCGCTCGCAACTTCTGCCCCTGAATTTGGACGAAACCACAGGTTACATCCAACGTCGCTTGCAACTGGCTGGGGCAAACTCCAATTCCACCGTACTTTTTCCGCCCGAGACAATCGTAAGAGTGCATCGGCACTCGCGCGGGATTCCGCGTTTGATCAATACCGTCTGCGAGAACGCGCTGATCACGGCATATGCCAGACAAGCGCACAGCGTGACCCCCGACATCATTGAGGATATCGCCGCCGATTTCCGCCTCGGTGTGGTGCATCAACCCAAGGTCGACGGAGCTAGCGGTAACGAGGAAGGCGACGCGCGGCGAGCAGCGAAGACTCTGCTTCTCCTGCATGACTATCTGCAAAAATTGCAATCGAGCCAGGGAGAACCGCGGGTCGCTGCAGCAACGGGAGCCAGTAAACATGAGCCGTATATTTGAAGCGTTACAAAGGTCCGAGTCGGAGCGGTCAGGCGTGGCGACGGCCCCACCTGCACTTGCGACTGAACTTTTGCAAGCGGTAGAGCGCGAAGCCGGGGCTCGTGCACCGGAGCATTTCCCTGCGGAGGAGTTCGTTCCTCAGGACTTTACCGAGAGGGAATTCACCGACCACGACCTCGCCCCCAATGACCTGAGTCAATTCCAGTCGTTGCCAGTCTCGCTGCCGCCGGACAGCAAACTGATATGCCTGACCGCGCCGGAAAGTCTGGGCGCTGAGAAATTTCGCTTCCTGGGCGTCCGTTTGAGACAGCTTCAGAACAGCCGTCCACTCAAGAAATTGTTGATCACCAGCACGATTCCCGAGGAAGGGAAGAGTACAGTGTCGGCAAACCTAGCGACCATTTTGGCTAGGAAGCAGCAGCCGAAAATCTTACTGTTAGATGGCGACCTGCGGCGTCCGTCATTGAGCAAGCAGTTTGGCCTGGGCAAGCTTCCCGGTCTCAGCGAATGGCTGCATGGCGAGCCTCGTCCAATCACAAACATCTACCGTCTCGAGGGCCTGAACCTGTGGTTTCTGCCGGCTGGCCAGCCCCCGGAGAATCCCCTCGAATTGATGCAGTCGGGGAGGCTGTCGAGACTGATGGAACAACTCACAGCCTGGTTCGACTGGATCATTATCGATTCGCCCCCGGTGCTCCCTCTGGCGGACACCAGCGTTTGGGCGCGTTTGGCAGATGGTATTCTTCTGGTAACCAGAGAAGGTACGACCAAGCGCCGGCAGCTGCAGACAGGTCTGCAAGCGCTTGAGGAGTCAAAAGTGCTTGGTGCAGTTGTGAACTCTTCTGCCAGCACCGACCATACAAACTATTACTATCGCTACGGTCCGTCGGTCGGGCGGCAGGAGGAAGGCCCTAAACCGTAATCCGTCTCGAGCAGTAAATCCCCCAGCTTGATTTGTTTCAGTTCCCAGTTCTGTACTCCCCCAAAGCAAGCGTAAAGCAGCTTCAGAGTAGGTCATTGGTTCCTGCGCTCGCAAAGAGAAAGCGGGAAGAGGAGAGGGAGTCGTGAATGTACGGCGCTCAGGCGGTATAGCCAATCTGGATACTCTTTCGGCAGAGGTGGTGCCGGTCGAGGAACGCGGCATTCTGAACGAGGGCGCATTTCACAGGATGATTTCGCTCGAACGCAAGAGAACCGAGCGTTCGCGAAAGCCTTTCCTGTTAATGCTCCTGGATATGGGGAATGGTCTGCGGTTGGATAAGAACGGGAAGGCCCTTGACAAGATTCTTTCGGCGCTTGCTCTATCGACGCGCGAGACGGACGTTACGGGCTGGTACCAGAACAACTCGGTTGTCGGAGTCATGTTCACGGAGTTTGGGGTTGAGGATCGGAACACCATCCTCAGCACCATCATGACCAGGGTTAGTGAGACGCTGCGCAGCAATCTGAGCTCGCAGCAATTCGGCCTGATCAGCATCTCCTTCCACTTGTTTCCCGAAGAGTGGAATCACGATATTCCCCAACGCCCCAGCAATCCGACTCTGTATCCGGACCTGGCGCGCCGCGACAATGCGAAGAAGCTCTTCTGCGCGATCAAGCGAATCATGGATATCGTCGGCAGCGCCCTTGCCTTGCTGCTCTGCTCTCCTATTCTTCTGGCCATTGCCGTCGCCATCAAGCTGACATCGAAAGGTCCAGTATTTTTCCGGCAGAAGCGAGTCGGACAACATGGCGAACAATTTGTCTTTCTCAAGTTCAGGTCGATGCAGGTCAACAATGACGCCAGCGTTCACAAAGCGTACGTCAAGCAATTAATCGCCGGCAGCGCGCAGAGCCAGCCGGGAAACGGCAACGGCAATGGCGTCTACAAACTGACAAAGGACTCCAGAATAACCCGCATTGGCAGTTTCTTGCGGCGGACCAGTCTCGACGAGTTGCCACAGTTCATCAATGTGCTCAAAGGCGAGATGTCTCTGGTTGGGCCGCGTCCTGCCATCGCCTACGAAGTGGAGGCATACGACATTTGGCATCGCCGCCGGGTGCTCGAAGCCAAGCCTGGAATTACCGGACTGTGGCAGGTGAACGGACGCAGTCGGGTAAAGTTCGACGACATGGTTCGCCTGGATTTGCGATATGCCAAAACCTGGTCGCCCTGGATGGACCTCAAGATTCTGCTGCGTACTCCGGTTGCTGTCGTTTTTGGCGACGGCGCGTACTAGAAAATCCTCCCCCTTTGCATTATGTCAACTGTCTTACAGCCGGCTAGTCAGCTTTCTGAACCTGCCACGTACGAATCTCTGCACAAGGGGAGTGGTGAAACCGTGGTTAAATTCGGCGTAATCGGATACGGATATTGGGGCCCGAACGTGGTCAGAAACCTCGACCAGTTGGATGGCTCCGAAGTAGTGGCGGTTTGCGACAAGAGTCCGACGGCGCGCAAACGCATTCACAAGAGCTACCCGCACATTAAAGTTGTCGCGGAAACTGCTGAGCTCATGTGCTCGACCGAAATCGATGCGATCGCGATAGTAACGCCCGTTTGGAGCCACTACGAACTCACCAAGGCCGCTCTGGAAAATGGGAAACACGTGTTCGTCGAGAAACCGTTTACCAGCGATTCCGCGCAGGCGGAAGAGCTCATCAATCTTGCGACGAAAAAGAATCTGAAAATCATGGTCGATCACACCTTCCTGTTCACCGGGGCGGTGAAAAAGATCGGCCAACTACTCGAAGAAGGCACGCTCGGAAAGATTTACTACTACGATTCCATGCGGGTCAATCTCGGTCTGTTCCAACACGACGTGAACGTCATCTGGGACCTTGCGCCTCACGATCTCTCGATCATCGATCACCTGATCAAGGAAACTCCCGAGGCGGTTTCCGCCACTGGCCAGACTCATCTCAATGGCCATGAGGACGTGGCATTCATCACCGTCTACTTTCCCAATAAGATTATCGCCCACATCAACGTCAACTGGCTTTCGCCGGTCAAAGTCCGCACCACGCTGATTGGTGGCGAGAAGAAGATGTTGGTCTGGAATGACCTGGAAGCTGACGAAAAGATCAAAGTCTACGACAAAGGTGTGCACATTACGAGCCGGGAAGGTCTATACAATCTGCTGGTGAACTATCGCTCCGGCGATATGTGGTCTCCACAAGTGGAACAGATCGAGGCTCTGAAACAGGAACTCGCGTACTTCGTCGATTGTATCTTGAACGATCACACACCTTCGAACGACGGTGCCGCTGGCCTTCGGGTCGTTAAACTCCTGGAAGCCGCGAATCAATCCGTCGGAAAAAGAGGCGCCTTGGTTTACCTCTGACGCCCCATCAGATTCCCACCCTCAGTCAGTCGCCTGTGCAACTTGTTCTGCCGCCATCTTCGCTAACAACGAAACCAAAAGGGAAATGATTCGATCATGGAACACTATGTCTGTGTAGCTCCGGACGTAAAGCTGGGGCGCGGCGTAAAGCTCTCGCAGTTCATCAATCTTTACGGTTGCGAAATCGGCGACGAGACGAAAATCGGTGCCTTCGTCGAAATTCAGAAGAACGCCACCGTGGGCCAGCGCTGCAAGATCTCGAGCCATACGTTTATTTGCGAGGGCGTCACTATTGAAGACAACGTCTTCATCGGCCACGGCGTGATGTTCATCAACGACAGCTATCCGCGGGCCACCGCAGCCGACGGGAAGCTGCAAACCGAAGCCGACTGGAAGGTCGAGCGGACGGTGATTAAGAAGGGAGCATCCATCGGTTCCGGGGCGACGATCCTTTCGAGCGTCACGATTGGCGAAAACGCGATTGTAGGAGCCGGGAGCGTGGTCACCAAGGACGTCCCACCGAACAGTATCGTAGCCGGAAATCCGGCCAGAGTTTTTCGTTATATCGAACAAATAACGGAGGTCACAAAGTGAGCAATTCTAAGAACCCAAACAGCATTCCTTTTCTTGATCTGGTAACTCCTCACGTAGAAATGGAGCAGGAACTCACCGCCATTTTCCACCAGGTTCTGCACACCGCCGGCTTCATCGGTGGTCCGATGGTAGAAGAGTTCGAGAAAGCGTTTGCCGCGTTCTGTGGCACAAGCCATTCGATCGCCATCAGCAGCGGCACAGACGCCCTGCGTTTTGCCATCATGGTGTGCGGCGTGAAGCCGGGCGACGTGGTTGTCACGGTGCCCCACACGTTCATTGCAACCACCGAGGCGATTTCGCAGGCGGGAGCTTTTCCCGAGTTCGTCGATATCGACGAGCAGACCTACAACATGGACCCGCAGAAGCTTCGTGAGTATCTCGAGGTCCAGTGCACGAAGGACAAATCAGGCAAGCTCATCAGCCGCCGCAGCGGCCGGCCGGTGACTGCTGTCATTCCAGTCCATCTTTACGGACAGATGGCCGACATGGATGCGATTCAAGAACTGGCGGATCGGTACCATCTCACGGTCATCGAAGATGCCTGCCAGGCTCACGGAGCCGAATATTTTTCCCGAAAGCATAACCGCTGGATGAAAGCAGGCTCGATGGGCCGGGCAACCGCTTTCAGTTTCTACCCTGGCAAGAATCTGGGGGCTTGCGGCGAAGCAGGCGCGGCGACCACCAACGATTCCGCCCTGGCGAAGAAGATCAGCATGCTCCGCGACCACGGACAGGCCCAGAAGTACTATCACGATATCGAAGGCTACAATGGCAGACTGGACGCACTTCAGGCCGGCCTGCTGCACGCGAAACTCGCGCATCTGGCCAAGTGGAACTCCCAGCGCCGCGAACGCGCTGCCGAATACAATCGCCTGTTGGCCGCAACAGACGATGTGGTCGCTCCCTTTGAACCGTCGTGGTCACGAGCCGTGTATCACCTGTATGTAATCCGCGCCGAAGACCGTGATGGAATGATGAACCACTTGAAGAAAGCTGGTATAGGCACCGGTATTCACTACCCGATTCCATTGCATCTGCAGAAGGCCTATGCAGCCATGAACTATCGTCAAGGGGACTTTCCGGTTACCGAAAAAGCAGCGGCGGAGATTGTCTCTCTGCCGATGTTTCCTCAGTTAACCGCGCCGCAACAAGCCAGGGTGGTTGAGGAAGTTGTTAACTTCGCTTCCAGGTTCACCGGCAAGAACGCCGAGGCCGACGTAACCTCTCTTGCCGCAGCCAACCGGACGGCGTAGACCACTTTCACATCAACTCCGTGCAAATAGTTCTCGACAAAGGAAAGAAATGAAACTTTCAGTCATTGGTGCAGGCTATGTGGGCCTTACGACTGCAGCTTGCCTGGCGCAAATCGGCCATGACGTCTTCTGCAGTGAAAGCGACGTCGATAAACTCACCAAGCTGCAGAATGGAGTTATGCCACTTTTTGAGCCCCATCTCGAGGATGTTATCAAGGGGGTGCGAAACGCTGGAAGATTGCACTTTGGGCCCACGGAAGATGCTATTGCGTGGGGAGACGCGATCTTCATTTGCGTGGGAACGCCGCCGTTGCCCAACGGTGATGCGGACCTGTCTGCCATCGAGGGAGTCGCTCGAATGATTGCCAAGCGTGCCTCAGGGTATCGCCTGGTGATCGAGAAGAGCACCGTGCCGGTTCAGACCGGCGCACAACTGCAAAAGCACTTGTCGGTGCATAGCACAAGCGCATTGAGATACGACGTGGCGTCAAATCCGGAATTCCTGCGGGAAGGAACCTCGGTTGAAGATTTCCTGCATCCGGATCGGATCGTTATAGGGGTCGATTCTCCACGTGCCGCTGAACTGCTGCGTGAGATTTATGAACCGATCGTGAAGCAGAGTTTCACCTGCCCTATCCATTCAGATTGCGCGAAGCGGAAAGAACCTGTTTTCCTGGTCACGGATACCGGTTCGGCCGAACTCATCAAGCATGCTTCCAACTCTTTCTTGGCGATGAAGATTTCCTTCATCAACATGGTAGCCAATCTGTGCGAGGCGGTGGGAGCGGATGTGACCAAAGTCGCCGAGGGTATGGGCCTCGATCCCCGGATCGGGTCGGCTTTCCTGAATCCCGGAATTGGTTTTGGAGGCTTCTGTTTCCCCAAGGACGTGCAGGCCTTTATCAGAATCGCCGAGAAATCAGGGTGCGATTTTTCTCTGTTGAAAGAAGTGGAGAAGATCAACCAACGCCGGGTGGACCATTTCCTCGAAAAGATTCGCAAGGAACTTTGGGTTGTGCGCGGCAAGAAAATCGCCATTTGGGGTTTGGCCTTTAAACCGAATACCGACGATGTGCGCTTTGCTCCCTCGATCGCGCTGGTGAAGTCGCTGGTGGATGAAGGAGCGCAAGTTCGAGCCTATGACCCGGAAGCCATGGAAAAAGCCAAGTCGGTGCTTCCAGACATTACTTATTGTTCGAACCCCTACGAAGCCGCGGAAGGCGCGGATGCCATCGTCATCGTCACCGAGTGGGCGGAATTTGGTCAGCTCGATTGGGTTCGCCTCAGATCTGCCGTCGAGCGCCCGCTGATTATGGACGGCAGAAATATGCTGGACGCGACGGAGGTAACACTTCGCGGGTTTCACTACGTCAGCGTCGGCCGGCTCCCCATGATGCCGGAGCAACCTGCTTCCACGACAGACAATGTCCGTTCCTTTGCAAGTGTGCAAGGTTAAGCTGCCAATGCCCTGCCAAGCACGCACAAGGCTTAATAATTCCGATGCGAGTATTTTGTGGCGGCCATGTCCGATTTGGCTCTGAACTCAACTGCCCAGGCGGAAATGGCTCAAACGATGACCAGAAAAGCGCCGGCGGCCGTGTGTATTGTAGTCGAGAATCTGCCGGTACCTCTCGACCGGCGAGTATGGCGGGAAGCATGCGCATTGCGCGATGCGGGATATCGGGTATCCGTCATCTGTCCCAAGGGGAAGGGTTTTTCGAAAGCCTATGAAGCTCTCGAAGGAATCGAGATCCATCGCCATCACACGTTCGAAGCCTCCAGCGCGCCTGGGTACTTGCTGGAATATACGTGGGCTCTGGTGGCCGAGTTTCTATTGACCTTGAAAGTCTTCGCACGCACCCGATTTCGCATTTTGCAGGCTTGCAATCCTCCCGACACGATTTTTCTAATAGGGTTGTTGCTGAAGCCTTTTGGCGTCCGATTCGTCTTCGACCAACACGACCTTGGTCCGGAGCTCTTCGAGGCGAAGTTCGGAAAGCGCAGCGGTCTTCTTTACCGACTGGCCCGATTCTTTGAGCGGTGTTCATTCCGAGTGGCGAATATCTGCATCGCCACCAATGAGTCGTTCAAGGAAGTTGCGGTCATCCGTGGGGGCAAGGACCCCAAGAGTGTTTTCGTCGTACGGAACTGTCCTGACCTCGCCAAGTTCCGCCGCCCAGAAGGTCTAATCAGCAATAAATTTGGCCGATCGCTGGTGGTGACCTATGTCGGTTTCATGGGTTCGCAAGACGGCCTGGGCCTGCTGCTCGAGTCTATTGAGCACATCGTAAAGCATGAGCATCGTCAAGACACGCACTTCGTTCTCGTGGGCGATGGTACCGTTATTCCCGAATTGCGGGCAACAATTGACAGAAAGAATCTTGGCGATTATGTGACTCTTACCGGCCAGGTTTCCCACGACCAAGTCGCCGCCTATTTGTCCAACGGAGACGTGGGCGTAGCCCCCGATCCGAAGAACGCGATGAACGATAACTCGACCATGATAAAGATTCTTGAATACATGGCGTTCAGCTTGCCGGTGGTGCTCTTCGATCTGAAGGAAGGGCGGAACATCGCAGGCCCGGCTGCGCTTTATGCCACCCCGAACGACCCCGTCGATTTCGCCAACCAAGTCATCAAACTGCTGAATTGTAGAGAACTTCGGGAGAAACTCGGCGCCTCCGGCCGCAGGCGGATTGAAGAGAAGTTGAACTGGGAAGTTGAGAGAAAGTCTCTGCTTCAAGCATACGATGCAGCGCTCCAGCCTGATCGCGCCCTATGACCACGAATAGCCGGATCCGGGTATGTCCTGGCAATAGCTGGGTAGATCGTCCAGCGGAATTGCCGGGCTGCGAAGCGGTCTTGAGAGAGGCCGTACCAGAACGAGTTGACCGGACGCCAAATCGCGGTGTACGCGTCGCATGCGCAGTCTCTGTCTTGATCCTAATGTCCTCACTGTGTTGCTATGCGGCCGACGTTCTTTTGATCCGGTCCGTCCGAACTGCATCGCCGGAGCAGCGCGAACTGGAACTTGCGACCCAGTTCTATGGAGTGAACCTCAAGGTAGTTACCGTCGGCGACAGCGATTTCGGCTCTGCACTTCGTGCCGTCCGTCAGAACACGACCTTGGGAGTCGCGATTCAAGCAGACGCCCTTGCCAGTGTGAATCGAGATGAATTGCTGGGGGCGCTGCGGGGCAGCCTGCCCTTGCTTATTCTCGGGGTGACGCCCGAGACACAGCCAGCCCTGTTAAGCACTTGGTCAGGCGGTGCTGCCGTAGCCGTTCAGCGATTGGAAGGCCCGGTCGGCTTGCATTACGTGGTTGGGCGCGTGTCTGGGATTACGCAACAACTGACGGACCTCGAGATGCCGTTCCCGGGTAACGCGACTTCTTACTTTGCATTAGCGGCGGATAGCAAGGCTCGAGAAATCATGGGCGTACGAAACGACCGTCAGGTCGTTCCGGTATTTATTGAGGCAGACCTCCATCAACAGAAAGTCTTTCTGCTTGCTAAGACCGATCCAGCGGGTGATCGCGGAATCGAGGCAGGGGCCGACAACATGGAAGCCGTGTTTGCGCAAATCGCGCCGCTGATGATGTTCGTCAAATATTCTTCGGGCGAACGCGGTTGGCACGCTCTCCATCATTACGCCAACCTCACTATTGACGATCCATGGCTCCGCGAGCCTTACGGGGACCTAAGCTACAAAGGTCTTTTCAAGGAGATGGAAAAACACGACTTTCACACCACCATCGCTTTCATACCATGGAATTACGATCGTAGTGAAGCGGAGACTGCTTCTCTGTTTCGGAACCATCCTGATAGGTTCTCGATCTGCATTCATGGAGACAACCACGATCATAAGGAATTCGAGGACGTGGCCAGCAAGCCGCTGAATATTCAGGTCGCGGCTCTAAAACAATCCTTGTCCAGGATGGAGCAGTTCCAAACGCTGACCGGGATTCCCTATGACAACGTTTTCGTGTTTCCCCACAGCATCGGGACAGAAAGCATTCTGGAAGAACTCAAAACTTATAATGTTCTGGCAACTATAAACTCTTTGAATGTTCCTATGGACCGCGTCAAGCCGGCGGAGCCGCTCTTCGCCCTGCGACCGGTCACGCTCGCTTTCGCAGATTTTCCCAGCATCAGCCGCTATTCGGCTGCAGGGCGAATTCCGAACAGTTTTCTAGGGATCAATGAATTTCTTGACAATCCGCTGTTCTTCTACGCCCATCAGGAGTTCTTTCGGAGCGGCATTGACGCCTTTGACAGCATGGCTGATAAGGTGAACAAACTTGAGCCGGACACTCAGTGGCGTAGCGTGGGCGACATAGTGAAACACCTGTATCTGATAAGGCTAAGAGACGATTCCAATTACGATGTACTCGCGTTTTCAAACAGCTTCGATCTCGACAATAGCTCCGAGCGCAGTCTGGTCTTTAATGTCGAGAAGCAGGAATCCGGTTCTCCGCTTATCGTATCGCTCAGTGTGGACGGCCGGAATTACCCCTTTCAACTGCGGGAAGGGTATCTCGACCTCAGTGTGACTGTCCCCGCAGGAGGGATTCGTAGAGTAGCAATTCAGTACAAGAACGACCTTGACTTGGCCTCAATCAGCACGTCAAAAAGTTCTCTGCGCGTTTATCTTCTCCGAAAAGTTTCGGACTTTCGGGATATAACGCTATCAAAATATTACCTCGGACGAGCCTTGACTGATTACTACTACAAGAATTACGACGACAAAGATAGAGCCACGCCGCTGCTGGTGATTGTGTGCGGAGGCGTATTGGTCCTCTTTGCTGTGGGTGGGTCTTGGGGTCTGTGGTGGATTCTGAAGAGAAGGAATTCCGTCGTCGTAAGCCCTGCCGTTTTCCGCAACGACAAGGTCGCGAGGGCGACTGGCGTTGGCTCTACCCATTCTTAGGCACTGGCCACGCTGCATCTTGTGGAGCATGGTGCGCCGAAGTGCGCGAGGACTTTGGTTCACCCGAGCGAGCATCCCAGTTGTGACACAACAAAAATGACACGATACGTAATTATTACGCCGATACGCGATGAAGAGAAGTTTATCGAGGCGACCATCACTTCCGTCCAGGGCCAGACCGTTCCGCCGGTGGAATGGGTGATCGTCGACGACGGATCTACCGATCGAACGGGTGAAATTGTCGATCGGTGTGCGGCTCAGTTGCCGTGGATCCGCGTCGTACACCGAACCAACCGAGGGTTCCGCAAGTCCGGCGGTGGCGTCGTGGAAGCATTCTATGACGGCTACAACGCGCTTCGCTCCAAGGACTGGGACTTCATTGTCAAGCTCGACGGAGATCTAACTTTACCTGCAATTTATTTTGAGAAGTGTTTCGAACATTTTGAGCGCGACCCCAAGCTCGGCGTTGGGGGAGGAGAGATTTATCACGATCTTGGTGGAGTTCGAAAACTTGAAGCCAACCCCAAATTCCATGTCAGAGGAGCAACCAAGATCTACCGCAGAGCCTGTTGGGAAGCGATTGGCGGCTTGTGGAAGGCTCCAGGGTGGGACACGATCGATGAAGTGAAGGCCAACATGCTGGGTTGGAACACCTACAGCTTCGGCGAACTTCAACTGATTCATCATCGCCTAACCGGGACTGCTGAAGGTTTGTTGCGCGATAGAATAAAGCACGGGGTCGCGTGTTACGTCTCCGGATATGACCCTCTATTTGTCGTCGCAAGTTGCGTGTCGAGACTGATTCAGAAGCCTTACATCGCCGGTTCAGCCGCAATTTTCTACGGCTTTATAAAGGGCTATTGGGTGCGCGCGCCACGGGTGAACGACAAACAACTGATCAAGTACATACGCACGCAGCAGCTCAGGCGCCTTTGCGGACTAGAAACCATCTGGAAGTGATCGCGGTCTGGAACCACGGACGAGAATTGATATGTGTGGAATTTGTGGAAAACTGAACTTCGAGAAAGGGGCAAGCGTGAGCCCTGGTCTGATTCGGGGAATGATGGATAAGATTCGCCATCGAGGCCCGGATGACGAAGGATTCCACGTGGCTTCCGAGGTGGGGCTGGGCTTCAGACGACTCTCGATCATCGACCTGAGCAGTGGTCACCAGCCGCTCTCGAATGAGGACGGCACCGTCTGGATTGTTTTCAACGGTGAAATTTACAATTACCGCGAGCTACGTAGTTTTCTCGTAAGTAAGGGACATGTTTTCAAAACGCAGTCCGACACTGAAGTGATCGTCCACCTCTACGAGGAGCTTGGCCCCCAGTGCCTGCAGAAGCTCCGCGGAATGTTTGCTTTCGCGATATGGGATGAAAAGGCAAAGACTCTTTTCCTGGCGAGAGACCGGGTTGGAATAAAACCTCTTTACTATGCGCTGACCGACAAAACGATCGTGTTTGCGTCTGAGATCAAGGCAATCTTGGCCGATCCGGCGATCAACCGGAATCTTGCCCCGGAGATTATTGACCGGTTTCTGACTTTCCTTTATGTGCCCGGCGAGGAGACACTGCTCAAAGGAATTTCGAAGCTCGCCCCAGGGCACTACCTGCTGGCTAAGGATGGCAAGACAGAAATACGTCAATACTGGGATCTCAGGTTCCAAAAGCCCGCGGAGCGCCTCAGCCTCAAAGACGCGGAGAATGAATTGTCGAATCTGCTGGCCGAAGCGGTAGAACTGCACATGATCGCAGACGTCCCCGTCGGCGTTCTTCTGAGCGGCGGGGTGGACTCGACGGCCGTATTAAGCTGCGCTGCCGAAAGAACCGATAACGAAATCAGCAGCTACACTGTAGGCTTTTCTGATTCCGGTGTAGCCGACGAACGGCCGTACGCAAAGTTGGCCGCCGAAGCCTTTGGCACTCAGCATCACGACATGACGATCACGGCGCGGGATTTCGCGGAATTCCTCCCGCGATACGTCTGGCACATGGAAGAACCGGTTTGCGAACCTCCCGCCGTGGCCTTGTATTATGTGTCCAAGCTCGCAAGGAATCATGTAAAGGTACTTCTCTCCGGAGAAGGTGGGGACGAGGCATTTGCCGGTTACGACAACTACCGGAATATTGTTTGGCTGGAACGCCTCAAACAGGTTTGGCCTGGCGCCAACGGCGCGGCATCCTGGGGAATCTCCAGGCTCAATTCCTGGGTCCATTCAGCGAAAGTAGCCAAGTACACGCCTTTAGTGAATGCCACCTTTCCCGACTATTACTACAGCCGCACCTCAACTCCCTATCGGTACTCCGGAAATGGGATCGGCGAACTGTACTCGGCGGATTTTCTGAAGTCGATTGACAGGGAATATACGATCGAGCCGGTCCGTAGGCTGTTCTCAACCGTCAAGAACCAGGGCATTCTCGACCAGATGCTCTACATTGACACCAAGACATGGCTTCCGGATGACCTGCTAATCAAAGCCGACAAGATGACCATGGCTAACTCACTCGAACTCCGTGTACCCTTGCTCGATCATCGACTACTTGAATTTGCCGCCTCTCTGCCGTCCGAGTACAAGCTGAATGGCTTTACCCTGAAATACATATGGAAGCGAGCCTTGTCAAAGCGAGTTCCCAGCAGCATCCTGAATCGAAAAAAGGCCGGGTTCCCCGTCCCCTACGAGTTCTGGTTGCGAAATAATCTCAAAGACCAGGTTCGAGCCATTCTCACAGACCGAAAGACGAACGACAGGGGATACTTCAGGAAGGCCGCCGTCGAAAAGCTTATCAACGACAACAGCGACTTTGGCACCCATTCCAAAGAGGTCTTTTCCTTAGTCGCACTGGAATTGTGGCATCGCATGTTTCTCGACGGTGAACCCGTCACGCTGAGCTAGAATCCCAACACTCCTGACAACAGAAACTCAAATGTCTCCGCTTTTCACAACGACGACTAGCGCCGCCGGCAACCGGCGGGCGGCACTGAATCTCGCCGCTGGCAGCCTGTGGTACGCTCCCGGCTCTTTCGGCATGGCCCGCCTTCTCGGTCCGCGATACTCTCTACGATGCGTGCTATTCCACGATATCTCGGATACGGAATCCTCGTTTACCAAGGGACTGGGCGTCACCGCGACGCGTAAGAATTTTGAGGCAGCGCTGAAATTTATTACCCGGCACTACACTCCGGTCGGCTTGCAAGATGTTGTCGCGGGTTCCGATGGGCAAGGACTGCCGCCTCGACCAGTGCTGGTGACTTTCGATGACGCGTATGCATCAGTCAGAGAATTTGCTGCGCCCCTTTGCGCGAAGTTTGGGGTTCCCGCAGTTTTCTTCGTCAATGGTGCATGTCTCGACAACCGGCAACTGGCGCTCGAAAATCTTGTGTGCTACGTGACCAACGGGTTCGGACTGGACACGATTAACGCTGCGATTCGATCGGTGAATGGTACGGGAGCCCTGGAAGTTCGTTCGTTGATCGAGGTCTTCTCCCGTTTTCTTCCCAGCACTTCGCTGTCATGCAGGGAAGCGTTTCGCAATGCTCTGGTTGAATTGAGCCAGATCGATGAAGGCAGTTTGGCGGCCGAGGCAGGTCTTTATTTGAGCAGCCGACAGCTCTGTGAACTAGCTGCTTTCAAGTTCGAAATAGGCAACCATACCTTCAGTCACGCAAACTGCCGGTCTTTGTCGACGGGCGACTTTGCGGGGGAGATAGACAGAAACAAGGCGGTGATCGAGGCAGTCTCAGGAACCAAAGTGAGGTCATTCAGCGTGCCCTATGGTTCCTCGGCCGACCTTACCGCGGACCTTGTGGCGCATCTTGAGCATTCCGGATACGAAGCGGTTTTCCTCGCCGAAGGCCGGGCCAACTCCTGGGGCGGCAACAGGTCGCATCTTGACAGGGTCAGCATCAAGGCAAGGACGGATGCTTCCTTCTTTTCGGAAATTGAGATCCTGCCGCGGCTCCGCACCTTAAGGAAATTCTTGTTCAGTACTGCAAACGTAGAACCTGGGCGAAAGATCGCCGACCGCGGGAATCTCAAACAAAGCTCGTGGCCGTGCGCGTCCCAGGCACGTGTAGGAATCGGCTCCGAGGCCTCACGGGCAAATCCCGATAGGTAAGAAAAAAATAACATAACAGTAGTCCAGTTTTGGCAAACCTGCGATAAACTTTATACATACCAATTCCAATGAAACGCGACGAATTCCTTTTAGAAATGGATGAGATTCTCGACCTGCCTGCCGGGACCCTTCGAGGTCACGAGAGGCTGGAGGAGTTACAGAATTGGGACTCTACATCCCTGATCACCTTTATAGCCTTGGCCGAAGGCAACAACGGCGTGTCGATCTCCCCTGGCCAAATTGTGACCTGTACCACGGTTGCTGACCTTCTTCGATTGGCCCAAGCGGAAAGCAGTTCTTCCTGATCGCCAGCCGGGGCCGTTACACAGAGATTTCCATGGCTTCTGAAGAAACCACCTTGCAAGCTGAGGTTCTGAAAGCTCTACGATTCCCAATCGTGGTGTCGGATATTCTGCGCCAGCGCAAGGCGATGAAAAGGGAACTGCTCAAACAAGCGAATCTCGTCCCCACGCGGATTGCGATTCTGGGCGGTTCGACGACAACCGAAGTGAAGAGCATGCTGGAGCTATTTCTCCTGGCACAAGGAATTGAACCAACATTCTACGAATCGGGATACAACCGCTATGCAGAGGACGTTGAGTTCGAGAATCCAGATTTGTGGAATTTCAAGCCCAACATCGTCCTTATTCATACCACCTGGCACAACGTATCGGAATTTCCAGAACTACTAGAAGCCGAAGCCGAGGTTGAGAACCGTGTTCGTCGTGAAATGGCGCGGTTCGATTCATTGTGGGAAAAGATTCAAACGGATTTGGGCGCGCTCATTATCCAGAACAACTTTGACCTGCCGCACCTCAGACCGCTGGGGAATCTGGAAGCGTCGGAATCGTTCGGTCGCGTGAACTTTGTGCTGAGGCTGAATGCCGAGTTCGCGAGGTATGCGCGTACCCATTCGCGTTTTTTGATCAACGACATTCACTATCTTTCCGCACAACTCGGAGAGGCAGAGTGGTTCCGCAACAACTACTGGTATAGCTTTCACATGGCAGTGAGCCCGAACGCGACTGTGTTCCTGGCTCACAACCTTGCCGCGATCGTCAAGTCGGTCTACGGGAAATCCAAGAAATGCCTTGCGCTGGATTTGGATAACACGCTTTGGGGCGGCGTGATTGGCGACGACGGTGTGCAGAACCTGATTCTGGGAAAAGACCACCCGGTGGGCGAAGCCTTCCTGGACTTCCAGCGATATGTGAAAGATCTACAGCGGCGGGGAGTCATTCTGGCAGTCTGCTCGAAGAACGATGCTGAAAACGCCAAAGAAGGTTTCTCGCATCCCGACAGCGTTCTCAAGCTGGAGGATTTCAGCGCCTTCAAAGCCAACTGGGATCCGAAGCCTGAAAACATCCGTGACATTGCCGCGGAGCTCAACATTGGCCTCGATAGCATCGTGTTCGTGGATGACAATCCGGCGGAACGGGATTTTGTGGCTGAGCAACTGCCGGAAGTTGCGGTACCGAATGTGGGCGAAGATGTTTCCGGTTTCGCCGAAGTGCTCGAACACGAAAAATATTTCGAAGTGGATAAAGTGGTTGCGGACGATCTCAACCGTTCAGCTTACTACAGCACAAATGCGGAGCGGAGCGCTGGCCAGGGCCGATTCTCTAGCTATGGGGAATTTCTAGCATCGCTCGAAATGACGGCGGAGATTGGTCCGTTCCTTCCCGTCTATCTGGAGCGAATCACGCAGCTGATCAACAAGACGAATCAGTTCAATCTCACGACCAGACGTTATACCAGCGCGGAAGTGGAGGCTATCGCTCAGGATCCGGGTTTCATCACCCTTTACGGGCGGTTGGCCGACAAATTCGGAGACAACGGGCTGGTGTCGGTCGTGATCGGGCGAGTGGTTGATGAGACCGTACAACTCGATCTTTGGCTGATGAGTTGTCGCGTGTTGAAGCGCGAGATGGAATTCGCCATGTTTGATGCTCTGGTCGAACAGTGCCAGGGGCGTGGCGTCCGCAAGATCGTGGGCGTCTATATTCCGTCCAAGAAAAACAATATGGTCGCCGGGCACTACGCCAGCCTTGGCTTCACTAGTATGGGCGGTGCCTCAGATGGCCGTGAGTTATGGTGCTACGACGTGCCTGCCACGTACTCACCGAGAACGCGCTACATTCGCCGGACTGGGGATGGGCTCGTGGTGCCTCTTCCCATCGCGGACAACGAATCTGTGAGCTCCCGCGCTTAAGTGTCGCAAATGAGCAGCCAAAGCGCCTTAATGAGTAGAGCGACCGAATCGAAGCCTTTGCCAGACCCTGTTTGGCAAGTTGAAGTGGATCGTGCAACGCCGGCTGAATGGTCGGCGATGCTTGACTTCTTCGACGACGCCAACCTCTACCAGACGTGGTCGTATGGGGCGATTCGCTGGGCAAGAAAAAATCTCAGCCACTTGGTCTTGAAACGAAATGGCGAAGTCGTTGGCATGGCACAGCTCAGGATCATTCGTCCAACGAAGTTAAAGTTCGGCATGGCGTATTTGCGGTGGGGCCCGCTTTGTGACCGACGTGGAAGTGAGCTTGATGCCGAAGCCACTTTGCGCATGGCTCATGCCCTGCAAGAGGAATACGTTCGCAAACGAGGATTGTTGCTGCAGATTCTCCCGAACGCCTTTGTCGGTTCGCCGCGAGCTGCGCTATTTCAATCTGCCTTCTCCAGCTTTACCCAAGAACCTCGAACCTCTGCCAATTTGTACAGAACTTTCGTTCTCGATCTCGCACCTCCCATCGAGGAATTGCGGCAGAAGCTCGACGCAAAGTGGCGAAACAAGCTCAATCAGTCCGAGAAGAAAGGACTGAAAATCGTAGCCGGAAACGGGACCGACGAGTATCGAACTTTCTGCCGCATGTACGACCAGATGAGGAAACGGAAAACATTCGACACCACGGTCGACGTTGAGGAATTTGGGCGGCTCCAGCAAGACCTGCCGGAGACCCAGCGCATGCGTATCTTGATCTGTGAGCAGGCCGGGATTCCAGTAGCGGGAGTGGTTGCCTCGGCGATGGGCGATTCCGCGATTTATCTGCTCGGGGCGACCAGCGACGACGGGCTAAATGCCAAAGGCGCGTATTTGCTGCAATGGACCCTGATTCAATGGCTCAAGGAGAATGGCATTCAGTGGTATGACTTGGGCGGCATTGATCCGGAAGGCAACCCGGGCGTTTATACCTTCAAGAAAGGTTTGTCTGGCGCCGACATGTCGCAATTGACTCCGCTTGTCGCGTGCAACAGTGTTGTTTCCTCCGCCGTCGTCAAGGCGAGCCTGGCTGCGCAACGCATCGTGCGCAGCTTGGGTAGTCTGCACTTTGGTCGCGCCCTCAAATCAGCGGGTTAAGTATGTCTACTGTTAACGAACTGAATGAACAGCAAGGCGGGGTAGATTCCGTGCAGGTCCAATGCGCAGGATTCTTGCTCAGCACGAACGGCGTTTTGCACCATCTAGGCTTTGTCGTGTCATCAATTTCAGCCGCTGCTGAAGACTTTGCCGTTTCCATATCGGCGCGCTGGGACGGCGAGATTATCTTCGATCCGATCCAGAGAGTGCGCGTGGCGTTCTTTTATCCCGCCGATACACGGAATCCGGTCTTCGAACTGGTAGAGCCGGTCGGCGAGGGCTCGCCCGTCAGCAACTTCCTCAAGAAAAAGGGGGGAGGATTGCACCATGTCTGTTATGAAATTGACGACTTGGAGTCGGGGCTGCGCGCGGCACGCGGTGCGGGTCTGGTCGTCATGGCTGAACCTGCGCCCGCCGTGGCTTTTGACGGACGCAGAATCGCCTGGGTTTGTTCCAAGAAGCGCCTGTTGGTGGAATTGCTCGAACGCAACCGGAAATAGTGGAATTCGTAAATGCCCAGTACAATCGCGCCGCAGCCGGAAGCTAAGCTGAAACCCACCTCTTCAACCCTCATGGATATCTCGGTTGTCATCGTCGCCTGGAATGCAAAGCACTATTTGGAACTGTGCCTGGAGAGCCTGGCCGCGGCGCCGCCACGCCGCAGCATGGAAATTCTTGTGGTTGACAATGCCTCGTCCGACGGCACGGTCGAAATGATCGGAGCTCGATTTCCCTACGTCAAACTCATACGGAGTAACGAGAATCTCGGCTTCGCGAAGGGCAACAATGTGGCTATCCGTCAGTGCCAGGGTCGCTATATTGCGCTGGTGAATCCGGACGTGATCGTATTTTCCGGATGTCTGGATGCCCTAGCGGATTTCCTCGATCAGAATCCCAAGGTGGGCAATGTGGGTCCGCGCGTCCTGAACCCCGACATGACGATGCAGAGTACGTGCCGCCGATCTCCAACTCTCTGGAATAATCTTTGCTCGGCCACCGGCCTGGCAACCAAGTTTAAGAAGTCCCGAATCTTCGCCGGCGAGCACATGTTCTATTTTCCCCACGACCGGACGCTGCCGGTCGATGTTCTGGTGGGCTGCTTCTCGATGATTCGCCGCGAAGCCTTCAACGACGTAGGCCTGCTCGATGAAGACCTGTTCATGTACGGCGATGATGTGGATTGGTGCCGGCGCTGCTGGAACGCGGGCTGGCAGGTAGTTTTCTTTCCCGGCGCCGAGGCAATCCATGATCGGGGCAAGATCACAGCGCCGTATCCGGTCCGCTTTGCGGTGGCGCAGCAAAAGTCGGTTTTGCACTACTGGCGCAAGCATCACGGCTTCTGGGGCGAGACGGGAATTCGCAGCATCATCTTTTCCCACCACGTAGCTCGGTACGGGCTCGCCGTGTTGGCGGGTCTGGCACGTCCGAAGCGAAGCGCAGAGAGCAAAGTGCGCAAAGAGGTCAGCAGCGCCTGCCTGCGGGCGATGTTCTCCGATAACGTGCCACCCAAGGCCTCGGCTGCTGCGCAGTCCGCATGAGCATTTCCAGCTCAATTTCGCGTTTCACTGATTATTTCACGCGCCACGGTTTTGCGGCCACAGTTCGCCGTCTCGGCTTGTCGGCGAGACGGACGCTCTTTTCCAGCCGCATGGTCCTTTTTTATTGCGACCTCGCAACTCAAAGCTCGCCGACCGCCGATATGCCGAGCAATCTGAAGGTAGAGCGGATCAAGAATCAAACCGAACTCAATGCGCAGGACCTGAAAGAGATCACCAGTTTCTGGAATCCTAAGCTAGCCCGCCGCAACATCGAAGAACGTTTTGAGCTGGGGGCTTCGGTCTGGCTGATCAAGGTTGAGGATAATCTGGCCGGGTACGGATGGACTCTGCAGGGACGCACCGTCGAGCCCCATTATTTTCCCTTAGGCAAAGATGATGTGCAGTTTCTCGATTTCCACGTTTTCCCCAAGTATCGCGGCCGGGCCTTGGATTGGTTCTTGATGACGCATATTCTTCACCGGCTGGCGGCCGAGGGCCGGGCTCGCGCTTTTGGTGAAGCCGCGGAGTGGAACAAGGCCTCGTTATCTTCTTTCGCCATGACACCATTTCGCCGCCTGGGCTGGGGCAGGAAGTTCACGGTTTTGGGGCACACCATTGTTTACTGGAGCGCGGACGAGCCGGTACGACAAACACAAGCCGGCAGCCATAAGCTGCCTGGGCGCGTAAGCAATCGCAGGACATCCCAGGAAAAAGCGTGAGCGTTCGCCGCGATCGGCAGGTACGCAGCGACCTCCGTGAGCAAACGCACAAATTGACCGTACGAGAGAACAGGCATAGACCCTGCCCTTTCGAGACCTACCCCGTTCTGCACCTTCCCTTTACGATGACTTCCGTGGCCTTCCCCAAGTCGATTTTCAGCGAGTTGGCCGCAAACTTGCCTCGGCGTTTTTGCCGAACAGGAGAATCGATCATGGCGTGGTTCAAAGCTGGAGCGCGGACTGGGTTTGGTTCAGAAGTCCCCGGAATTGTCTTTTTTTTCGTCGCGGCATCAGGTCTCCTGTTTTCTGTGTCGCCAGCCTTTGCCGCTAAATCCCCCGCCGGTGGAACGTGCCCGACCGGAGCGAACTACGTCAATCCCTCGAATCCCACAGGCCCACTGGTGACTCTCTCCAGCCTTGGGATCACGAGCTGCTATTACTTCTCGAAATCTGCCGGCTCGGATAGTGCAGCAGGAACAACTGAAACTTCCCCGCAACAGCATGTTCCAGGCATGCCGAGTTACACGGGCTCTATTACTCCTGCGGCTGGACAGGGGTTCATTCTGAAGGGCGGAGATACGTGGGTGGCGAGTGACATGCCCCTGCACTTTGCCGGAAGCGGAATTAGTTCTAACCCTGTCTATGTCGGAGTCGACCTTACTTGGTTTTCAGGGGGATCGTGGACCCGGCCCGTCTTTGATTGTCAGGCCACGCAATGCGGTTCCAGTGCCCAGGTCCAGATTTCAGGCGGGAACTATGTCATTCTCGACAATATCGAGAGCACCGGAGTTAAGTCCAACACGTCAGAGCAGAAGGATTTCGAGAACTTGAGTGGCGACCATAACGTTCTTGAACGCCTGTACTGTCACGGCTGGTCTCACGGCACCTTCACCGACGACGGCAACGATACCTGTTTCAGTGACAACGCCTCTACCAATTCAACCTGGATGTTCAATGTCTGCGACGGCAGCGATACTTCCAAGGACATGAAGAACTGTCTGAGGATTGGTGGTCTGGTCGCGGCCTACAATATTAGTAATTACACCTACGAGGGTTTGCATGGCCACGTCAACGACGTGCACGGCAACAACTTCGGTAACTTTATTCTTGATGATCACAACGGCCCAGGGGATCATGCGAACGCCATCGTTAATAACCTTTACAGCGGCACCACGGGACTGATTTACAACAATGTCGTACATGACGATACGCTTGCTGCGGGCATGGAAGACATCTGGATATGCGGCGCGAGTACAGGAGACTGTACCGGAGACACGATTTGGGTCTTCGGCAACGTGACCTACAACCTAGGCCGGGGGATTGATGTCGGTGATCACCCGCCCAGCAGCGCAGGCACCGTTAATCTATATAATAATTCGATTGGCGATAATTCCAGCTATTGTGTTGGTAACGGAGAATCACCTCCGCGAAGCACAGTCAACTACGAGAACAATCACTGCATCATCAATTCAGGCTCGTTCTGTAATGCAACGGGCATCACTTGCAACAATCTAGCGAGCAACCTTCAGCAGACAACTGCGCAAGCTGACGCCAACGCCTCGTCAAAATACGACCAGTACACGATGTCAGAAGCATATGTCTGGTCCCCGGTAGCCACGACGAACTCCACAGTGGGCGCAGGGCAGAACCTTACGTCGTCTTGCTCCGGGATTCTAGCGGCGCTTTGCAATGACTCGACCTACGCCACGGAAAACACCAGTGATCACACCGTTGTCCTACGGACGGCAAATGGGCGGGGGAGCACATGGGATATCGGAGCCTTCGAATTCAATGCACAGGGTCAACCGCCGAATCCCCCAACGGGTCTAGCGGCTGTGGTGAACTGATCGACACATAGGGGTCTTCCCTTTGACCGTCTCGCTCCAATGTTGACAGTCCCAGCCGCTTGAGCGCGCGGGAGCATGAGATCCCTTAACCGCTTTAAATCAATCTTCTAATTGTCATGACGTTGGCCTGAGCCCGACTATTAAGGGCTCGGCTCCAGCACGGTAGCCATAACGGTCGCGGCTGCCGATGCCTAGAAGTTATGCAGCCTAAACACTTTCGATTTGGCGGTGGGATGACGGACACGGTTCTTCACCCGGCCGTCGCCGTGGCGATGGTGATTGCCATCATCCTGATCGTGGTCCTTTCTCGCAAGAAGGCCATTGTGCCTTTCCTTCTGGCCTTGCTCACGATCCCGGCCGAACAAGTGCTGGTGCTGGGAGGCATACACTTTACGATGCCTCAGATCCTCATTCTCACCGTAGTGGGCCGGATGGTGGCATTCCGAGGTTCGCCGTCGGAAAAGAGGTTCGTGGGAGGATTCAATGCTCTGGACAAGGTTGTCGTGCTATGGTCGCTGTCGGCCCTGATCATCTTTGCTCTCGAGTTTATGGACGCGCAGGCCCTGATCAAGGGCCTGGGGGATTTAGTGGTAAGTCTAGGAGGCTACCTGGCAGTGAGATTTCTACTTCCCGACCGGGAAGCGGTCCGCCACGCGCTTAAGGCTCTGGCCGTGGTTTGCGTCATCCAGGGCGTCTGCATGGTTAGCGAACAGTTTACCCATCAGAATGTGTTCGCGTTCGCCGGGGGGCCTTGGCCCCAGATGAGAGAGGGTCACCTTCGTTCGGAGGGAGCGCTGGGCACGCTGTGCAGCGGCCCGCTCGCCGGGGTATTGATTCCCTTGTTCCTCTGGCTGGGGACGGAAAAAAAATCGCGGGTGGCGGCCTTTGCAGGAATTGCGGGGGCTACCGCGATGGTGTGCGCGTCTCACGCCAGCACGTCGTGGATGGCCTATGGCGCAGGCCTGGTGGGGCTTCTCTTTTGGCCTCTGCGCAAGCAGATGCGTCTCCTTCGCTGGGGACTTGTGGCCCTTCTGGTGGCATTGCACTTGGTCATGCATGGGCCGGTTTGGTCCCTCATCGAGAAAATTGACCTGACCGGCGGCTCCTCCAACTATCATCGTTACATCCTGGTGGATAACACCATCCGGCATTTCTGGGACTGGTGGCTTCTCGGGTATAAGAATTACGGCGCCTGGGGCTTCGATATGTGGGATCTCAGCAACCAGTTCGTTGTCAATGCTCTGACCGGTGGCCTTCTGACTCTCGTCCTCTATATCCTGATTTTCAAGCGGGGCTTCCGCGCCATCGGATTGGCGAGGAAACGAGTTGCGGGAGACCGCCGACAGGAGTGGTTATTCTGGTGCCTGGGATCCGCCCTGTTTGCCAACGTCGTGGCGCATTTTGGAGTGAACTACGGCCCGTACTTGATCATGTGCTTTTTTGTCTTGCTGGTTGGTATTTCCGTGGCAACCTCGGGGGCCAAGCGTCCTGCTGCAGTGCGAGTCGAGGTTCCAGGGGATTCTGATCTCAAGTCAATTCCACACCTGGTGGGCGCTTAAATTAGATCGGCTACGGAATTGGAGTCGCCGTAGTCGCCTGGACCGAATCGATTGCTTCGAAGCGTTCGAGTATCAATCAAGAAAGACCCGTAAACACAATGCCTCGAGAACCTATTAGAGCCCTCTACAGCTTTCCCAATAAGCTGGGAGCGGCGAGGATTTGCTACACGGCGTGGCAGCAGGTGAACAGTCTGGCGGAGGCGGGCGCTGACTTAATGGTATTTCCCGGTGCACTGTCCAGGCCAGTGCCTGCCGGCGTCAGCGTGCGTCCGACACTTGCGAGAGGCAGGCTGCGCCTTCCGTACAAGCTTCTCGGCACTATGCGCACCGTGGCTTTTCACGATCACATTGTGGCTCGGCGGCTGGAGAAACTTGCGGGGCAGATTGATATCGTCCACACCTGGCCACTCGGGGCGATGGAAACGCTCAAGACGGCAAGGAGGCTGGGAATCCCCACGGTGCTGGAGCGATGCAATGCCCATACAGGTTTTGCGATGGAAGTTGTGCAGAGGGAGTGCGACCGCCTGGGGGTAACGTTGCCGCCCGACCATGAGCATGCGTACAACGCAACGAAACTGCACAAAGAAGAAGAGGAGTATGAACTGGCCGATCGGTTGCTTTGCCCGTCGGATTTCGTGATGCGGACCTTTCTTGACCGAGGTTATCCGGCGGCTAAGCTCGCGCGGCACCAGTACGGATTCGACGAAAGAACATTTCACGCGAGCAGGAAACCGCGCAGCGCAAGTCCGGGATTGACGATGCTGTTTGTAGGTGTTTGCGCGGTGCGCAAGGGTGTCCACTATGCTCTGGAGGCGTGGCTCAACTCACCGGCCAGCCAGGCCGGCACTTTCCTCATCGCGGGCGAGTTCCTGCCCGACTACGAGCAAAAGCTGAAGCCCATGCTTCAACATCCGAGCGTCCGCGTACTTGGACACCGGAGCGACGTGCCGGAGTTAATGCGGAAGAGTGACATTCTAGTGCTGCCCAGCATTGAAGAGGGAAGTGCTCTTGTGACCTCGGAGGCGCGCGGCAGCGGATGCGTTCTGGTGGTCTCGGAAGCCGCGGGCGCGATCTGCCAGCACATGAAAAATGCACTGGTGCACAGGGTTGGGGACGTCGCGGCCCTCACCCAACACATCACGATGCTCCATGAAGATCACGGACTCCTCGAGCGCCTGCGGGCCGCGTCACTTGCAACCGTGCCCGAACTCACGTGGACTGCCGCGGGACGAATACTTCTCGAGGTATACCGCGAGACGATTGCGGCACACAGAGCGGGAGTGTCAGCGTTGCCAGGCGCGGCGTTGGCTTCCGCAATCTAAAACCGACAACTTCTTGGACAGCGCATTTTACCTTCTATGTTCTTTCGGACCTCGAATCCAATGCAAGTGTTGTCTATGAATCGTGGAGAGGTACCGATAGTCGTCCAAGGCGGGCGCGCCGCTCAAGACGCAAAGTCGTCGCGAGTTGACCGAAATGTATCCGTCGATTCGCCCTGGACCCTATTCTTCTTGAACCTCGTCGCGATCATTCCGTTCTGGACAGTCCGTTATCCAGTCGTGACCGATTATCCCAATCATCTTGCGCGGTGGTTTGTCCTCTTCCACATGAAGGACGCGGCCTATCATTTTGCGAGCTTTTACGCCCCCTCGTGGGGTCCGCTTCCTTATATATCGCCAGACATCCTGGCCATGGCCTTGCAACGTTTTCTACCGATCGATATTGTCGGAAGATTTATTCTGAGCCTTTGCATTATTCTCGTAGTCGCCGCTACGTATTTTTTCCTCAAGAAGGCTTGCCCTGAAAATATCGGACTGGCCAGTTTCGCCATTTTGGTGGCGTTCAATCCGAACCTGTTAATGGGTTCGATAAGCAATGAATTTAGTCTCGCATTTTGCCTGGTGGTGGTTGGTCTATGGGTCAGTTATTGCAAGGAGCCTAAAGTCCTGACGGCCGTTGGCATCGCTGTCGGCCTGCTCCTTGTGTACCTTTCGCATTTGAGTGGATTTGTTGTGGCCGGCCTGGTGATGGGTGTTTATGCGCTGTTCCAAGAACAGCGTTGGAAAAAGTTGGGGATCCTGGCGATAATGTCACTCCCTGCACTTCTGATTTTTGTTTCCAATCCGAACCACGCGGGCAGTGGTGCCTCGTTTCTGTACGGGAAACACATCATCGCGGATAAGCTGAAACATCTTGTCTTCCCTGTCCGACTCTATACCTCCACCACATTAGATCTCATAGTTTTGGCCACTCTGGCGGTTCTGTTTTTTCTGGTGTGGAAAAAGAGGACCGCATTTACGTTGCAACCGGTTTGGTTGGCCGTGTGCGCCGTTTTGCTCTTGGCCTACTTCATGGCCCCCGGTCAGTACGGCTTTGGTGGCTATATCGACACCCGCTTCATCCCTTTCGTGTACTTGTTCCTTTTAGCAGCGATACGATTTAACCGGGTTCCGCGCTATCTCTATATCGGCTTGATCCTGCTGGCACTGTTTCGCGTCGGGACGGTGCAGCAAATGTTCACGTCGCACCAGCACGAATTGAACCAATTGACCGCCTCCTTTGATGCGATTCCGCGAAATGCAAGGGTGCTGCCTCTCGTTCGTTGGCCTGATAAAGGCCTCGTGGGGGCGGGCTATTTGCACCATATGGAGTACGGTGTAATCGAGCGTGGTTTTCTGGATCCAGAGCTTTTTCATCTTCAAGGAGTCCAGCCAATAAGCCTGGTCGGTTCACCGTATTGTCCTAACGTTTTCTGTGACGCTGCCGGTGCGGCCGAAGTAGATTGGAAGCAAGTCGCGAATTCCTACGACTATTTGTGGGTGGTGCACAGCGACCCAGAGATCACTGGGTTCACGTCTCGGATAGGTGATGCAATCTTCTCAAACGATTCTGTAACCGTTTATCGAGTCCGGCACGCGCAGAGCTGATAGCCCTCGTCTTGAACCCGCACGAACGATCAACGGTACCCGGGGGTTCGATGCGGAAATTCTAAAGCCGCGCCGTCAACATTTTCGCCTATCTGAGGATGGGGAGTATTTATGGCGCACCAATACTCCATATGGAGATGAAGACCGTGAAAGTCACTATAGTTTCTCCCACATATAACGAAGCCGAGAATGTAACCCGCCTCGTTCGTGACGTGGGTGACGCACTGTCGGTCGTCGACTACGAATTGTTGATTGCGGACGACGATTCGCCCGATCGCACGTGGGCTGTCGCTCAAGAATTGGCCGCTCAGAATCCCCGCGTCCGAGTCCTTCGCCGGACGACGGATCGCGGCCTCAGTCCAGCGGTGATAGAGGGCTTTTTGTCGTCTTCCAGTGACTATGTTGGCGTCATAGACGCTGACCTTCAACATGATCCGGCAATCCTGCCGCAGATGATCGCCGCTTTGGACGCTGGCGCAGAGATCGCAGTTGGCAGCCGCTATGTGGAAGGTGGAGGAACTGGCACATGGAATGCCGCTCGGCGGTTTCAATCCTGGGTCGCCACCAAACTGGCTCGGACTTTTCTTGGCGTGGAGCTGACCGATCCGATGTCTGGATATTTTATTCTGCGGCGTAACGATTTCAATCGAATTCATAAGCAACTCGATTCGACCGGCTTTAAGATTTTGTTGGAGATCATTGCAAGGCTGGCCCCATCGAGGCTTGAGGAGGTTCCGTTTACATTTCGAACCCGTGTGGCTGGACAATCGAAATTGTCCTCAAAAGTCATTCTGCAGTACCTGGGACAACTTTGGAGGCTCTCCTCTGTCAGCCGTTACATGTCGGTTCGCTTCATCAAGTTCGCAATCGTCGGCGCATCGGGAACCGTAGTCAACCTCTGTGCCTTCTTGTTGTTTGCCAGATTGCTCGGACTGCGAGATTGGCGAATTTCGGCCCTGGCGACGCTTTTTGCAAACCTGACGAATTACGTCTTCAATAATGCTTGGACCTTTGTCGACCGGGGACACCGCGGTTGGTCTGTCGTGCGGGGCTACGTTACCTATCTTGGGCTTTCCTTGGTCGGAATGTTAGCCTCAACGCTAACCTTCGCGGGCCTTACCAGCGCCTATCACAATTATCTGCATGCTTTCCAATCGGCCAAAGAATCGTACATCCTTGCTCTTGGATTTCAACTCATTGCCATCCTTGTCGGTACGATTTTCAATTATGAACTGAATAGCCGGTTTACTTGGCGCAATAAAGATGTGAGCGAGGGCACGTCCTCTAATCCCGGTAGCCTGTCTCGAAACAACCTGGTTATGAAGGAGGAAACTCCGGTTCAAGCAAATTCGACCGAGCGGGACCTCCCGCGAATGCCCGTGCTTGCGAAGGGCGACTCTTTAAGGAGCCTGGGAGACGCGGGAGTCGGCGATGTCGTTGCGTGCAGTGTCTGCGATGACGGGAAACCAATAGCATAAGACCCGACGGTTTCGTGTTCCAAGCCCCTTTGGTCGACAGTATTCGTTCCGGCGAGTTTCATGAATCCTAAAGTATCCGTCGTTATTCCGACCTATAACCGGGCAGCCAAAGTCCCGTTCGCCATTGAAAGCGTCCTGGCCCAGAATGTTGGCGACCTCGAAGTCATCGTGGTGGATGACGGATCGTCGGATGATACGGGAAAGATCCTCCCGCAGATGTTTGGTGATCGAATCCGCTACTACGCCCAACCCAATCAGGGCGTCAGTGTGGCACGGAACAAGGGAATCGCGGAGGCGCGTGGCGAGTGGATCGCTTTTCTGGACTCCGATGATCTCTGGGAGAAGGAAAAGCTCGAGTGGCAGTTTAAGGCCCTCGAACAATTTGGTCCACAGTGCTGTGGCTGTTACACCGACACCCGACTATTCAACCACCCGGAAACGCGGACGCTGTTCCAGATGGCGGAGCAGAGCTACCGGCATGAAGGAGCGATGGGCGTCAACAGGGACGTGCTGAGACTGCTGGTAAGGCCAGGTGGCGCAGGTATGGTCGTACACCTGTCCTCTCTCCTGGCCCGCGCCGATATGGTACGAAAAACCGGAGGATTCGATTCCAAGCTGCTGTATAGCGAAGACAGCGAATTCATGTTCCGGTTAGCCATGCTCACGAGCTTCTGTTATGTTAACCGCCCGCTCATCCGGTTTGATCGATCACCGGCGGAAATTCGCCACGTGGGAGTTAGTTCGGAATGGAACAAGTTTGAATTCTGGCTGCGGAATAGTCAGAGCCGCCTAGAAGGACTCTTGCGCCTGAGCGAAGGCCTTCCGAGGAATATCCGAAAGGTCATTCGGGAGCGGCTGAGTGAAGTCCACAGCGGTTGGGCCAATTGGTATCTCGAGAACGGTGAGTACGGAAAAGCGCGCGAAGCCGCGTCGAGGGCGGTGAAGCTAAACCTCACTTTCAATGTCGCAGTGAAATGGTTGCTGACCCGGATGAGCCCTCAAATCGCGCTTCGAACTGTGCAACGCC
This sequence comes from uncultured Acidobacteriota bacterium, assembly GCA_963762385.1. Taxonomy (GTDB): domain Bacteria; phylum Acidobacteriota; class Terriglobia; order Terriglobales; family Acidobacteriaceae; genus JABDBE01. Next base: position 55,369 of record CAVXKN010000010.1, read on the forward strand.
GCAAAGAAAGAGGGAGGGAATCGGTCGCATGAAGGTAACCTCTGTTTCAGCGCCGCAGTTGATCGCGGACCGGGAGGATGGAGCTATGCCCGCGAATCTAAGTCCGGGGTCGTGCCCGGTTTGCGGGCAGACAGGTGCGCGGGAGTGGCTGCGGGGACCAGACCGCTTCCACGGCAGGCAGGAGACATATACGCTGCTGCACTGCCGAGTGTGTTCGCTGGTTTGGCTCAGCGATCCCCCAAAGCCCGCAGAAATGCATCTGCACTACACGGATGCGTATCATAGACTGATCTCGGCGGCGGGCGAGAACTCGCCCGTTCGCTGGAAGGCCCGCAAAGCTGCCCTCGCGCCCTACAAGCAGTCGGGAGCGCTTCTTGACCTGGGTTGCAGTTCGGGTTCGTTCCTGGAATCGCTAAGAGACGCCCCTTGGAAGCTCTACGGAGTCGAGATGTCCGCCGAGGGTGCAAAAACGGCCGAAGCACGAAGCAAGGCTCAGGTCTTTGTTGGGGATATTCTGGATGCTCCGTTCCCGCACGAATCCTTTGACGCTATCACCTGTTTTGACGTGCTCGAACATGTCTACGAGCCGCGGCGGGTGATGGCCCGCGTTGGCGAATGGCTCAAGCCGGGGGGAATTTTCTACGTCTTGGTGCCCAACGTGGATTCTGCCGAAGCGCGCGTGTTTGGAAGTTATTGGCATGGACTGGAGCTGCCCCGACACCTGTTCCACTATTCGCCGGCATCTCTTAAGTCCCTTGCCCAGTCAGCGGGGCTGCGGGAGGTGTCGATCGAAACCCGCCGGAATCCGGCCGTGGGGACCAGTCTGCGCTATGTATGGGATGATGTTTTCCGGTCGGTAGGAATCCGCAAAACGCCAGTGGCGTATCGCGGGGAAGCGAGCCTTCCATGGAGGGCAGCGCGCAAAGTGGTCCGGCTGACGGTCCTGCGCACGCTGCTGGGGATGGCTCCTCTAGTTGGCGGAGGCGAGTCCATCCATGCGATTTTCCGTAAGGAATCGAATCAGCCACGGAAGCCGTTGTCATAAATGCATCAGCAAGGATCGAAGTTGCCTGTTTTCGCAGTGAATCCATTGACCGATGCCAGGTGGGACGAACTGGTCACCCTGCACCCGCGGGCAAGTGTGTTTCATACTTCCGGTTGGTTATCGGCCCTGCAACGAACCTATGGTTATGAGCCGGTAGCATTCACTACTTGCCCTCCGGACGAGCCTCTGAAAAATGGCCTGGTATTTAGCAAAGTCAATAGTTGGATTACTGGCCGGCGGTTGGTATCGCTGCCATTCTCCGATCACTGCGATCTGCTGGTCGATTCGGCAGCCGAACAAGAAGAATTGTTGGCCCACGCCTGCGAGTGTGTTGCGCGTGATAGCGGCGCGCATCTGGAATTACGCCTGATGACTGCGGGAGAGTCGTCGAGGTTCACAGCCATGAACCTGGGACCTTCAAGAACGCTTTGTCTGCACAAGTTGCTACTGGATGCACCGCTTGACACGTTATTCCGCAACCTGCACCGAAACTGCATCCAGCGCAAAATCCGGCGCGCGGAACGAGAAGGATTGGTCTACCAGAGCGGGCGTTCCGAGCCGTTGCTAAGCAGATTCTACGACCTTCAGCTGCGCACGCGGCGGCGCCATTGCCTGCCGCCGCAACCCTTGCGTTGGTTCAACAATCTGGTTGAATCGATGGGTGACAATCTGACCATCCGCCTGGCCTCTAAGGATGATTGTCCGGTGGCGGCGATGCTCACCTTGTCGCACAAGACGACCGTTACCTACAAGTATGGCTGCTCTGATGAGAGATTCCACAGTCTTGGTGGAACCGCGTTTCTGTTTTGGAAAATCATTGAGGAGTCGAAGAATCAGGGCATACGTGAAATTGATCTCGGTCGTTCGGAGTTAGATCACGCGGGGTTGGTCGAATTCAAGGATCGCCTGGGCGCCGTCAAGACGATGATGACGTACTGGCGATATCCGAGCGGGGCGAAGGCCGAATCTATGTACCCGAGCTGGCGAACTCAAATCGCGAAAGGTATATTCTCCTGGATTCCGGATCCAGTTTTTGTTGCATCTGGCAGATTCCTGTACCGGCACATAGGTTAGTTTTTTTGTCCACGGTCAGCGCGCAAAAAATGAAGGTTTCCGAGCAGACTGCGCAGGACGATTTCCCGATGGCAGCGAGCACGCTGGCTACACGAGCTATGGATCTCTCCGAAAAAGACGATCCCGCCAATCAGATTGCGCAATCGCAACTCTCTAAGCATTCGATCAACAAAGCGCTGCTTGATCGCTACTTATGCCCGGAGCGTTTCGTGGATCTCCAGCTCATCGGTGAGTTATCCGATGACGCCGGGTATTTTCGTTTTGGTCAAAGCACTATCTGCTATGGAAGATCTGCCTCGGGATATCGGGCCAATCGGGCTGATGCTAAGCTTTACGACGCCCTGACAGATGTGACTGCTTACGGTACAACCGTCGCTCTTCCCTTTAACCCGAGTGAGTTGATTGACAACTTAAGTCTCGAGCGTTATGCCAACCAAGATGGCGATGGCGGTTTGAGTCGAGTGGAACGGATATTAAAAGACGCCTACTACTTCTTTCGACCGTTAATGCCCATACAGTTCCGGAAGCACGCTCAACGAGCGCACCTCAATGGCTGGCGCGACCTTTCCTTCCCACGTTGGCCCGTCGACACAACCGTGGAGGACTTATGCGAGCGCTTGTTACTGCTGTCCATGAAGGCTAAGGGTGTTGATCGGGTTCCCTTTATTTGGTTCTGGCCCGATGGCGCCGAGAGCTGCGTTGCGATGACTCATGATGTCGAGACTGAACGAGGGAGAGACTTTTGCGCGGACCTGATGAGTATCAATGAATCTTTCGGCATCAAGGCGTCGTTTCAAGTCGTGCCCGAAGGGCGATACCAGATTTCCGAGGCGTTCATTCAGGCCATTCGCGACCGAGGGTTCGAGATCAATATTCAGGATCTTAATCACGACGGCAATCTATTTCGCGATCGCGAGGAATTTGGCCGACGGGCTCGGAAGATCAACGAATATGCTGAGGCCTATGGAGCCTCAGGCTTTCGGGCGGCTGTGCTTTACCGGAACTTAGAGTGGTATGATGCGCTTCAATTCTCCTTTGATATGTCGGTTCCAAACGTGGCTCATCTGGATCCACAAAAAGGCGGGTGCTGCACGGTGATGCCGTATTTCTTCGGCAAGACTCTCGAGATTCCTGTCACCACCACCCAGGACTACACATTGTTTCACTTGCTGAACGATTACTCATTGGACCTGTGGAAGGCGCAGATAGAATTGATTATGCAGAAGAACGGTCTGGTGAGCTTTATTGTCCATCCCGACTACGTTATCGAAGAGAAGGCAAGGGGCGTTTACCGAGATTTGTTGACCTTCTTGAACGAAGTGGAGCGAAGGCAAAGAACTTGGTTTGCGCTCCCTGAGGAAATCAATGGTTGGTGGCGAGCTCGACAAAGAATGTGCATCGTGGGACAAGATAATAATTGGCACATCGAGGGCGAAGGCGCTGATAATGCCAAACTTGCCTTTGCACAAATAGTCGGTGATCGACTTGAATACGAGATTGGGCATTAGCCTGCGACCGCCTTCTTAACTGTTGCAAACGTCGAGCGCTGGATCAGCAGGAAGACTTATCAGCTCGCCAAGTGTTGCCGAAACTCGACGCGTAGGAACGGCGTCACATCGAAATGTCGAGCATCAACGGTAAGGGAGTGAGATGGATCTAAGACGTAACTATGACCACGTTAGAGCAGTGATCAGTTCCGAACTCAGGGGGGATGCCCTTCGAGCCAAGGCTATGCGCGGCGGAGCATGGTTAGGATCGGGAAGCGTCGCGGAGCAGGCCAGTCGCTTCGCGCGCAACATGATATTGACCCGTCTGCTTGCGCCAAGCGCTTTTGGAACGATGGCGATTGTCATGTCCTCCTCTGCCATCGTGGGAGCTTTGACCGAAGTGGGTGTCAAACAAGCGGTCGTTCAAAATCCGAAAGGAGCCGAAAAAGAATACCTCAACGCTGGTTGGTGGATGGGATTAGGCCGGTCGCTCAGCATGTACATCATTATCTTTGCCATGGCGCCGTTCGTTGCCCATTTCTACGGAGTGGCAGAATTGTCGGCGCTCCTTCGAGTGGCATTGCTGAGCTGTCTGTTCGATGGCGCCATGAGTCCACGCTCCATTCTGGCGCAGAAAGAGATGAAGTTTGGACGTTGGATGGCGATCAGCAACGGTGGCGGCATTTGTGGAGTGATTCTGACCGTGGTCCTCAGTTTTATTATTCGGGACGTCTGGGCTCTGGCGATTGGCTTCGCAAGCGAGAACGCCTTCCGGTGTATTCTGTCATACGTTTTGTATCCAGGCTTGCCGTCACTCCGGTGGGATACCCATGCTGTCCGGGACCTCTACCGCTTCTCAAAACAAGCCTTCGGATTATCGTTTCTAAACCTCATCTTCTCGCGCACTGACATTTTCGTATTAGGTAAGCTTTACTCCACGACAGCATTGGGGCTGTATACCATGGGCGTGGCTCTGGTCGCGACTCCGTCGACCTTCATCACGAACATGTTCGCTCAAACCTTGTTCCCCGCCTTCTCCCACGTTCAAGACGATAAGGAACGTCTCAACCGAATCCTAGTAGAGGTCTCTTCCTGGTTGATCCTCTTAGGGCTGCCTGGCGTGGCCGTCATCTACTTCTGCAGCCATTCTCTTCTTTCGGTACTCTACGGCGCGCGTTATGTAGCAGCCGCCGGACCGCTGTCAGTTGCGGCCATGGTGATTTTCCTGAATATTTTAAATGCTGCAATCACCTGCGTCTTCACCGCTGTGGGCCGCCCGGGCCTGCACCGGCGGGCGGTCGCCGCTTCGGCGGTGGTAATGATCATTGGAATCTATCCTGCCTGCAAGTTGTTGGGGGTGGTGGGAGGCCAAGTGGCAGCCTTGCTGGCGATTATCGTCAGCTATCTGCTTCAAGTTGAGCGAGTTCATAAAATCACGGGCCTGAATCTCGGGCGCTATGCAAAAGCCTTTGTGCCCGCGACGCTGGTCTCTGCGGGAATTCTTGTTTTCGGTTTTGGTGCGCGATTCCTCGGGTTAGCGACCCGGCCCGCATCGAATATCGCTCTGGGGATCGGCGCAGTCGTGGTTGCTTATGCACTGAGCCTGCCGGCCTTCATTCGGATCAAGCAGGCCGGGCAGCCGTTGGCGACCAGTCCCGTAAGGAACTCCTAGTTAGTGGAAATGACCACGACAACCACTTTGGATGTGGTGATGCCAAGCATCAACCGGACGACTTACAGACCTCTCATTTCAGTGGTTATCCCGACTTTCAACCGGGCTCAACAAGTTCAGGTTGCCCTGCGCAGCGTTCTGGCGCAGAGCTATGCCGAGGTCGAAGTTATTGTCGTGGACGATGGCTCCACAGACGCAACCCGGGAGGCCGTCGAGCAGATCGTAAGCGAGCAAAACGGTAAGGGAAAGCCAATCCGCTATTTCTCGCAAGCCAATCAGGGCCCAAGTGCCGCCCGTAACAAGGGGATCGCCGAAGCTTCCGGCGACTGGATCGCGTTCCTGGATTCGGATGACGTGTGGCTCCCGGAAAAGCTCGAATGGCAACTTCGCGCCATCGAGAAGTTTAGCGATAAATGTTGCGCCTGTATAACGGACGCCAGGCTAGTGGATAATCTAGGCATGAACACGACGGTTTTCCGCGAAAGCGGAAAACGATACGAAGAAACATTGGGAACGGATCCTCAAGCATCTGAATCTCTTGTGAAGACGCGGGAACCGTTCTGGGTTTCGACTCTCCTGGTTCGCACTCACATAGTCAAACAAGTTGGATGCTTCGATCCGGAAATCGGTTATGCAGAGGATCACGATTTCCTTTTTCGTCTGTCTCTCGCTACTTCCTTCTGCTACGCCAATTTGCCACTGTCTGTCATTGACCGGAGTAAGTCTCTCCCAGGATCAACATGCCGCCCTTGGGATCAGGTTGAGGTGCGTCTCCGTGGTTCCCAGGCGATGTTCGACAAGTGGTTATCGTTAGATTCGCAACTCCCGTCGGGCGTGCGGAGGACCCTTGAACGGAACTTACGAAACGTTCACAGCGCCTGGACAAACTGGTATCTGGAACACGAACAATACGAAGAAGCGCGGGAAGCAGTCCGCAAAGCTGTAAAGTACGAGTTCACTCCTAAACTGGCGATTAAATGGGCGCTCACGCACGTGGCCCCAGGCTTCGCTAAGAGGATCTCGCCGAGAATGAGAGTGCATTGATATGACTGGGGTTCAGCAACCAGCATCGGCCGTACCGCCATCTGATTTGGAAATCGATGTAACCAATCAAGCCATGCGTCGTGCCCAACGTCGGCCTCGATTCGCAGATCCCTTCGAACTGTTGCCCAGGGGACTGACCAAGCTGAATAGCATCTGGATCGGCCTGACCTATCCATTTGCGTCACAGGGACGCAATTTATCGTTTCATTTCACCAGTCAGATGGACAGACAAAGGGCGGTTAGAATCAGCCTTGGTAATTCAGTAACCCTCAAAAAAGACGCCTGGCTGAACGTCGCCACCGAGGACCCGACAGGCGAGCCCGTGCTTGTGATTGATGACCATTGCAACATAGGCTATGGAAGCATCATTTCTGCCAAGAACCGAATTCATTTAGAACGCGACGTGCTCGTCGGCCAGCAAGTGCTAATTGTAGACCACAATCACCGGTACGAAGATATCACCTTACCGATCGTCAAGCAGGGCATTACAGAGGGCGGCAGAATTCGGATTGGTCAAGGGTCTTGGATCGGCCGTGGGGTCGCCATCGTATGCTCAAGAGGACAACTAACCATAGGCCGTAATTGTGTTATTGCGGTTAATACGGTGGTGACGCGAAGTATTCCAGATTATTCCCTGGTTTGGGGAAATCCCGCGACCATCATTCGACAGTACGATCCAGAGGCGCAAGCCTGGCGCATTGGTCCCGTTAAGAACAGGACGCGTCCTCAAGCGGCGTCCGCCCCGACGGGTAAGTGATGTCTGGGTATGCTGGGCAAATGGCACTGAATCTACATGGGCGAAGTTGGAAATGATTTTCCAGGAGACCAAACTGGCGCGAGTTTTCGAGATCGCTCTAGAGTTCAATAGCGACGAGCGTGGTTTTTTCGCTCGATCGTGGTGCCAGAAGGAATTTGAACGCCACGGCCTGAATCCGAAAGTCGTGCAGTGCAACGTATCGTTCAACGCTCGAAGGGGAACGTTGCGAGGCATCCATTACCAGGACGCACCGTATCCAGAAGCCAAACTGGTGCGCTGTTCCAAAGGATCGATTTACGATGTGGTTGTCGACCTGCGGCCGGAGTCAACAACATTCAAAGATTGGATCGCGGTTGTTCTGACGGCCGAGAGACGCAACATGGTTTATGTCCCTGAAGGTTGCGCGCATGGATTTCTAACTCTGGAAGACGAGACCGAGGTTTTCTATCAGATGTCGGAGTTCTACCATGCGGAGTTGTCCCGGGGGGTACGTTTTGATGATCCGGTATTTCAAATCGCTTGGCCAGACAAAGTCGAAGTAATTTCCGAACGGGATCGGACATATCCAAATTTCGCAGAAGTGCCATGCACATCCTGAGGGAATTCGATCAGAAGGATTCAACGAAGATCGGTCGGCAGTTGCACGACTTCGCGTCAGAACTCTACCCGATCTGTCGCAGCATTACTGGCGACGGAATCCGGCGCACTTTGGCCTTGATCCAGAATCGAATTCCTCTGCAAATCTCAGAAGTGGCTACCGGGACTCCGGTTTTCGACTGGACGGTCCCGAAGGAGTGGAATATTCGGGATGCATATATAAAGGACAGCAGCGGGAAGAAGGTCGTCGATTTTCGCGAATGCAACCTTCACGTCTTGAACTACAGCACGACCGTTCACGCGACCATGCCGCTGAATCAGCTCAAGGGCCATCTATTCACGCTTCCCGAACATCCTGACTGGATTCCTTATCGCACCTCGTACTACAAACCAGATTGGGGATTCTGTCTGTCACACAACCAGTTATCAGGGCTCAAAGACGGTGACTACGAGGTATGCATCGATACTTCTCTCGAAGACGGCTACTTGACTTATGGAGAATGTTATCTTCCTGGCGCCTCAACGGACGAGGTTCTCATTTCGTGTCACGCCTGTCATCCGTCGCTGGCGAACGACAATCTCTCCGGCATAACGGTAGCAGCCGCTTTGGCCGAGCTTCTCTCGGGGAAAGATATTCGTTACTCGTACCGCTTCCTGTTCATTCCCGGAACGATTGGGGCCATCACGTGGCTGGCGCGAAACCGCGAGAATGTGGGACGCATTCGTCACGGATTGGTGTTGACCGGCATCGGAGATGCCGGCGGGTTCCATTACAAAAAGAGCCGCCAAGGGAGCGCGCAGATTGACCAGGTAGCGGCGCATGTTCTCCGCCACTGCGGCGAACCGTCGGAGATTTTGGAATTCTCTCCTTATGGTTACGACGAGCGACAGTACTGCTCGCCCGGTTTCAATCTTCCCGTGGGGTGTCTGATGCGAAGTGTTTGGGGAACATTCCCCGAGTATCACACTTCGGCCGATAATCTTGATTTTATTCAGCCATCGCAACTGTCGCGATCGCTTCGGGTCTGTGCCAGCATCGTCGATGTTCTCGAGAACAATCGGCGATATCGCAACTTGAACCCTTACTGCGAACCACAGCTCGGAAAACGGAACCTTTACCGTTCCACCGGCGGCGAGGCGATCGGAGCAGAGATCAATGCGCGCCTTTGGGTGCTGAATCTTTCCGATGGGAAGCACTCGCTTCTCGACATCGCCGATCGCTCTGGGATGCCTTTCGCGGCGATCAATGCCGCCGCCGAATTGTTATGCGAAAGCGGTCTTCTATCAGCCGTGCCCGTAGCTGCAGGCGGGGAATCCACCCCTGCGCCATCTGCATCCGACCTGCCACAGGCGGCAGAACTAACTCGGAAGCAACGAGTTACAGTTCTTGATTGACCGCTCGCCGACCTATATCATAATGATGTCTCCCCTTTTATCCCCTTTTTTGGCTTTCGGGACTGCCTTATGGCGAGCCTGAGAAGTCCGCATTATTCCTGAGTTTTGCCTGGGAGTGTCATGAAAATACTGTTGACCGGTCATAAGGGATATATCGGCGCTGTTGCTGCGCCCATCCTCCGTTCCGCGGGCCATGAAGTGGTTGGCCTGGACACGGACCTGTTTGCTCGCTGCGACTTCGGCACCGACTTACAAGAGATCCCGGAGCTACGAAAAGACCTTCGTGACCTCGAGAGAAAAGATCTCGACGGATTCGACGCGGTCGTGCATTTCGCCGCTCTTTCGAATGACCCCTTAGGTGATCTTGATGCCGACCTTACATACGACATCAATCACCGTGCTTCCGTCCGGCTGGCGGAGCTTGCCAAACAGGCAGGGGTGAAGCGTTTCGTCTTCTCATCATCTTGCAGCACCTATGGCGCGGCGGGCGATGAATTCCATGACGAGAGTGCTGCCCTCAACCCGGTGACTCCCTACGGCGAGTCCAAGGTTTTGGTCGAACGCGACATAGCGCCATTGGCAGACAAATATTTCAGTCCGACTTACATGCGAAATGCGACCGCATATGGTGTGTCGCCGCGGCTGAGACTCGATATCGTTTTGAACGATCTGGTGGCTGCCGCGTATACCACCGGCCGGGTATACATAAAAAGTGACGGCACGCCTTGGCGTCCTATCGTGCACATTCGCGATATCGTCGCGGCCGCTCTCGCCGCGCTCGAGGCACCGCGAGAAGCCATCCACAACCAAGTCTTCAATGTCGGCTTGAGCGAGGAGAACTTTCGCATTCGGGAACTGGCCGAGATCGTTGCTGAAACTGTTCCCGGCTGCCGTGTCGAGTACGCTCCCGGAGGCGGTCCGGACAAACGTTGCTACCGCATCAACTTTGACAAGATCCGCCGTATGCTGCCGAGCTTTCGTCCACAGTGGACCGCGCGCAAAGGCGCGCAGGAACTGTACGATGCCTATCGTGCCGCGGGCCTCCGCTCGGAAGATATGCAGAGTGGCCGCTACGTCCGCCTCAGCAACATTCGACGTTTGTTGAGCACGGGACAGTTGGATGCTTCTCTTCGCTGGAGCCGGCAGCGGGCGGAGGCTACAGTCGATGCCTGAAGCGACCACAACTTTGTCACATCGAATGACTACGTCAGCCACGTTCGTAATCGATCCATTGCCAAGCGCTGGCAAGGCCTGCCGTTTCTGCGGCGCGGATTTGCAGCGAACGTTCGTCGATCTGGGGATGTCACCGCTTTGCGAGACCTATCCATCCGCCGCAGATCTCAACCACGGCGAGGTTTACTATCCGCTGCACGTGTACGTCTGCGAGAACTGCTTCCTGGTGCAACTCCACGAATACGAGACTGCTGAGAAGATCTTTAGCGACTACGCGTATTTCTCTTCCTACTCGGACTCGTGGCTCAAACATTGCGAAAGTTACTGCGACAAAATGACCAAGAGGTTTGGCTTGGGAAGCCAGAGCTTTGTGGTCGAGGTAGCCAGTAACGACGGCTACCTGCTTCAATATTTTGTGCGGCGCAACGTGCCGGTTTTGGGCATTGAGCCCGCGGCAAATGTCGCGAAGGTGGCAGTCGAAAAGGGCGTTCCCTCGCTCGTGCAATTCTTCGGGACTCAACTGGCGAAACAGCTGGCAGCCGAAGGCCGCAGTGCCGACCTGGTTCTCGGCAATAACGTGCTAGCGCAGGTTCCGGACCTAAACGATTTCGTAGAAGGCTTGAAGATTCTGCTCAAGCCGCAAGGGGTCTTGACACTGGAGTTTCCCCACTTGCTGCGGCTGATCGAACACAATGAGTTCGATACGATTTACCACGAGCACTTTTCGTATTTCTCATTACTCACCACCTTGCGCATTCTCGAAGCTCACGTCTTGAAAGTGTTCGATGTGGAAGAGCTTTCGACACACGGTGGCTCACTGCGCGTTTATGCCTGCCGCGCAGAAGACCAAACACACCGAGTCGAGCGGACGGTCAGGGAACTGATCGCCGCGGAAGAAAGAGCGGGGCTGGCTTCGCCAGAGGGCTATCAGAGTTTTGCGCAGCAGGTGAAGGAGACTAAAATCGCGTTCGTAGATTTCCTGCTCACTGCGGCGCGGCAGGGCAAGTCAGTGGCAGGTTACGGAGCACCAGGCAAGAGCGCAACTCTGCTGCATTACTGCGGCATCGGAAAAGATTTGATTGAGTACACAGTAGATCGCAGCCCATATAAGCAAGGTCGATTCCTACCGGGCACCCACATTCCGATTCACCATCCGGACCGGATCCGCGAGACCAGGCCCGATTTCGTCGTAATCCTCCCTTGGAATCTGAAAAACGAAATCATGGAGCAGTTGCAGTTCATCCGGGAGTGGGGCGGCAGCTTTGTAATACCGATCCCCAAGGCGGCCATTCTGTAGGCAGGGGAGCTTAAACGATGAAGGTAGTTCTGTTTTGTGGCGGAGCCGGGATGCGGCTGCGGGGGTACGCCGATGACGTCCCCAAACCTATGGTGACGATCGGGACCCGACCCATCATCTGGCACTTGATGAAGTACTATGCTCATTTTGGTCACAAGGACTTCATCCTCTGTCTTGGGCACAAAGGTAACGTGATAAAAGATTACTTCCTGCACTACGATGAATCCGTGTCTAACGATTTCGTTTGGTCTCAGGGCGGGAAGAATATCGAATACCTGAATCGCGATATCGACGATTGGAAGATTACTTTTGTGGAAACGGGAGCCAATTCTAACGTGGGTGAGCGGCTCAAGGCGGTGGAGTCTCATCTCCGCGGCGAAGAGATGTTCCTTGCCAACTACGGAGACGGGCTGAGTGATGTTTCTCTACCGGCAATGGTGGAGACACTTCGACAAAGCAATGCGATTGCATCTCTCCTGCTAGTGCAACCAACCGCGAGTTTTGACATTGTCAACGTGGGAGCTGGAGGTTTGGTCAACGATGTTCGTGCATTGACGAGAACCGACATTTGGATTAATGGAGGGTTCTTTGTTATGCGCAATGAGATCTTCAACTACATGCAGGGCGGCGAAGAATTAGTGCGGGAACCATTTCAGCGCTTGATTGATAAGAAAGCTCTGCTGGCATACAAGTGCACCGGTTTCTGGCAATGTATGGATACGTTTAAAGACAAGCAACGGCTCGAGGAGTTGAACCAAGGTGCGGCTCCATGGAAGGTCTGGAATCACGGCGTCGGATCAATATCGAGCCAGTCAAAGGCGACATCGCCCGGCGTATGATCCATCTGAATTTGGACGGCGGGAGCGATCGGGCGTTAAAGATCTTATGCTTGGGTGCTCATTCCGACGACATCGAAATCGGATGCGGTGGCACCATTCTGGATTTAGTCCAACGCTATCCCAAGAGCGAATTGTATTGGGTGGTTTTCAGCGCCATCGGCTTGCGCGAGGCTGAGGCACGACGCGCGGCGGAAATGTTTGTCGGAACCCGTTTGAAAGAACGGGTGTTGAAGAGTTTCCCCGATGGCTTTATGCCGTTTGTGGGTGCAGAGGTGAAAACAGTTTTTGAAAAGGAATTGAAGCAATTCTCTCCAGATCTGATTTTCACTCATAACCGAACGGATGCTCATCAAGACCACAGATTGTTGTCAGAATTGACCTGGAATACCTTTCGTGATCATCTCATCCTCGAATACGAAATCCCGAAGTACGACGGGGACTTGGGGCGACCGAGCGTCTTCGTGCCCCTCCAACCCGACGATTACCAGAGTAAGGTTCGATTCATCATGGAAGCGTTTCAGTCCCAGCATTCGAAGCAGTGGTTTGAGGAGGCAACGTTTCTCGCCCTGATGCGCCTGCGTGGAATGGAGTGCAATGCGCCCAGCGGATATGCCGAGGCGTTTTATTGCCGCAAGCTGCTGCTTTGATGCGCAAAGGAATATGAGAAGCGAAACCCTCACTGAGTTCTGGCAGTATCGCGAACTGCTCTATTTCTTTGCATGGCGCGACATTAAAGTGCGCTATCGCCAGGCCGCCTTCGGAGCGGCTTGGGCCGTCATCCAGCCGCTGCTTAACATGATCATATTCACTCTGCTCTTCGGCAGAGTGGCTCACTTCCAGAGCGGAAATATTCCGTATCCGATTTTTGTGTATTGTGCCCTTCTGCCCTGGACCTATATCTCGGGCGTGCTGGGGGTTGCCAGCATGAGCCTGGTAAACAATGATCCCTTGCTTACAAAGGTCTACTTCCCCCGCGCGCTTCTTCCTGCGGGATCGGTTCTCGCCGGCCTGTTAGATTTTGTCATTGGATCTTTTTTGCTGGTGGGGCTGATGTTCTACTATCACGTGCGAGCAGGATGGGCTCTTCTGCTCAGCCCCCTGGTCATCTTGTTGATGGTGCTTCTGACTATGGGAGTCAGCATGGTAACGGCTGCCTTGAATGTGCGTTATCGTGACGTCAGGTATGCGCTTCCGTTCTTGATTCAGGTTAGGAATGTATGCCACTCCCATCGTCTATCCGGCGACGATGATTCCGCAGCGCTTTCGGCCAATTTTCGCCCTCAATCCCTGCTGGGGAATTGTGGACGGCCTTCGCGCCTGCTTATTTCCGGGGCAGCCATTCAATTTCGAACTTATGGGAACTTCGGTCGCTGTTGCGATGTTGGTTTTTGTCCTCGGCGCGTACTACTTTCACAGAGCGGAAAAGAGCTTCGCTGACGTAATCTAGAGCAGAATGGCTGTGCCTTTATGAGTTCCCTGATCGATGTAGAAAATCTTTCGAAGCAGTATCGGATTGGTCATGCAAAGTCTACGACCCTCCGTGAATCTTTGGTGAACGCGATCACCTTCGCACACGTGCGTCATAAGGCACAGGACGAGATGATCTGGGCTCTACGCGACGTTTCGTTCTCGATCGATCGAGGCGAGACAGTCGGCATTATCGGCAGAAACGGAGCAGGGAAGAGCACGCTGCTCAAGATCCTTTCGAAGATTACTTATCCGACATCGGGTGCAGTGAAGGTTGGTGGCAGGGTCGCAGCCATGCTTGAGGTTGGTACCGGGTTTCACCAGGAACTAACAGGCATGGAGAACATTTACCTGAACGGCTCAATCTTGGGCATGACCAAGAAAGAAGTTGACAGGAAGCTGGACGCGATTATCGAGTTCTCTGGAGTGGAGAAGTTCATCGATACGCCAATCAAACGCTACTCTTCCGGCATGCGTCTGCGCTTGGGCTTCGCGGTGGCGGCCCACCTGGATGCCGAAATTCTTGTCGTCGATGAAGTGCTCGCCGTGGGCGACGCAGCTTTTCAAAAGAAATGCCTGGCTACAATGGAAAATTTGCGTGCTCGGGCTCGCACGGTTTTGTTCGTTTCGCACAACCTCGCCGCTGTCGAAAACCTTTGCGGAAGGTGCATCTGGATTGACGGTGGGCAAGTGCGCATGGACGGCGAGACTCACGGTGTGATCAGAACGTATATGGACAGCATGACCTCGAGCGCAGCCGCTTCTGCAGATCTCGAGAGCCTAGAGAATCGCAGGGGAAATGGGAAAGTCCAATTTCGTAGTGTAGAGTTCTTATCGCCCGAAGGGACTGCGCAACGTGTCATCCGCGCTGGTGATCCGGTCGTGATGCGATTTCACTATGCCGCCAGTGAACCGGTTCCGCATCCCAGCCTCGGTTTTCGCATGTACACCGATATGGGAACTCTGGTGACCGAAACCAGCACCTGGCACCATGGCATTAACATACCTTTGTTGGAAGTAGGGGAAGGATACCTCGATCTTGAAATCGACTGCCTCAATCTGATGCCGGCGAAGTATGCGCTTTCTCTGTGGGCAACCGACGACAGCGGCGCCGTCGTCTACGACAACGTCGAATGCGGGGTGACACTCGAAGTAGAGTCGGCAAACATATACCAGTCAGGCAAGGAACTCGACAGCCGCAGCGGTCTTGTATTCTTTCCGCAAAAGTGGAACTTAGCGGGTACTCTGCATGCCGTGCGAGAGTCTGCAAGGCATGCGGAGCCAGTGTGAAGGGCAACCTCGGCGACCAATACAGCCGACTTCCAGTATCAATGCACGCGTCATCGTCGCCACTAGTCAATATCGTTACTCCCGCATATAACGAAGAAAAGTATGTCACCGAATGCATCGAGAGCGTCTTGGCGCAAAGCTATTCGAATTGGGAGTACACGATTGTCAACAACTGCAGCGACGACGGAACCCTGAACATTGCCCGGAAATATGCAGCCAGGGATTCTCGGATTCATGTCGTCACTAATGACGCCTTGGTGCCCGCAGTCGTTAACTTCAACATAGCGCTGCGGCAAATGTCGGCTACAAGCAAATACTGCAAGATGGTTTTGGCTGACGATTGGATGTTCCCGGAATGCCTGGAGCGAATGGTGGCAGTGATGGAAGAACATCCCTCGGTTGGGATTGTGGGTGCGTTTGGCTTGACCGGCTCGTTGGTCCTTTGGTCTGGCTTGCCTTACGGCAGCAATGTCGTTTCCGGCCGCGAAGTTTGCCGACAGAGGTTGTTGGGCGGACCCTATGTATTCGGCTCGCCGACTTCTGTCATGTTTCGAGCCGACTTGGTGCGGAGTCGTGACCCTTTTTACAATGAGTCGAATTTACACGCGGCGGACAGCGAAGCTTGTTTCGAACTGTTGAAGAGCGCCGACTTCGGTTTTGTCCATCAGATTCTTACTTTTTCGAGGGAACGGGACGGTTCGCTGTTCCAAAGCTCGCGAGAACTCAATGCATCGGCTGCTGACATCCTCCACGAACTAGTTGTTTATGGGCCACACTATTTGACCCCGGATGAATATGCGAAGCGCCTGGATGCAACCCTATCGAAATACTACGATTTTCTTGCGACAAGTCTTTTGCGGGGGCGCGACAAGAGTTTTTGGGAATATCACAAAGGGAAGCTGAAAGAAGACTCAACCGGATTCAGCTATGCGTGCCTTGCTGGGGCACTAACCCGGAAGGTTTCGGGTCGGTTTCGTCTTCGGAGGGGAAGTGGGCGCCAGTGGGGGCTGTAGCTTCGGTGTTCTGTTCTTGCCCGCCGGCTGAAAGTCTGCGACAAGGCAGGGGAGCTTGCAGAATGCGTCGCTCGAAATCAGTTGAAGCAACGGCCAGAGAGAGAAGCAATGTCGAAATCCGATGTAATTCGTAGTCCTTTGAACTTGAAAGCGGGTGACTGGGTCGAAGTTCGAAGCCGTGAGGAAATCCTGGCGACGCTGGATCAGAACGGCCGCTTGGAAAACCTCCCGTTCATGCCGGAGATGTTTCAGTATTGCGGGCAAAAGCTTCGAGTTTTCAAGCGCGCGGATAAGACTTGCGACTATATCCAGAGATGGAGCATTCGCCGGATGAAGAACGCCGTCCATCTGGAAGGCGTAAGGTGTGATGGCGCGGGGCACGATGGGTGCCAGGCTGGTTGTCTGATCTTCTGGAAGGAAGCATGGCTCAAGCGTGCGGGAAGTAGTAACAGCGTTGTTCCTGCTGAAAGTCTGCGGCAAGCCGCGGCGTCACCGAGAGATAGTGGACTCTGCACCATAGAAAGTCTTCTAGCAGCAAGCCATTCAAAGAACGCAGAGGGAGAAATCGTCTATAGCTGCCAAGCGACAGATGTGCCCAAGTTCACTTTATATATGAGCTTTTGGGATCCAAGACAATATATTCGTGACCTGCGTTCGGGAAATCTGAGCAGCGGTCTCGAAGGCAATTTACTGGGGCACCGAGTGCTCGAATTGATTCTTGCCATCACACGCTTATTGCAAGCATCGATCATCGGGTTTTTCAACGAGGTGCAGGAAAGACGCAGGGGTAGCCGTTATCCATTTATTGAAGGCACGGCGGAAAAGTCTCCCGTTGAGCGACTGAATCTCCAGCCTGGAGAACTTGTCGAGGTCCGCAGCAAAGAGGAGATTATGGCAACTCTGGACAAGAGCCAGCGAAATCGGGGGCTCTGGTTCGATTCGGAAATGCTGCCCTACTGCGGTGGGATTTATCGGGTATTGCGACGAGTGAACCGAATTGTCGACGAGAAGACGGGCAAGATGGTAAACATGAAAAATCCCTGCATCGTGCTGGAGGGCGTGGTGTGCAAGTCTGATTTTCACCGGCTCTGTCCCAGGGCGATCTACCCTTATTGGCGCGAGAATTGGCTCAAACGCGCCGTCAGTACAGCGGCCTCGGTTCCCAGTCAGGAAATGGCAGCAGTCTGCAAAGAATAGCTGGAATGGGTATTTCTATTTCATCCGGGTTAGGGACGGTGGTTCAGGTCCCCAGGCGCAAAAGATCAGTGGAACAATCACGACCAGAGACGCGGTTTTGGCTGACCTTTGCCGCAGTCGCGGTGACCGTGATTCTGGTGGCAGCGATCCGTTGGTCTCTCGCCCATCCCTATGGCATTCACTGGGATGAGGCCGGATACATCAACGAAGCTTTCATCGATGCTCAGCGCCTTCACCATGGGATGCTGATCAGGCTGGGGGGAAGGATTCTTCTCGGGAGCTACGGGCGCCCGCCGGCCTATCGTCTGCTCGGGGATCCCTTCCTTGCAGTCTTCGGTATCACGACGACAACAGCACGGCTTGTATCCCTCGGCTGCTTCGGCCTGAGTTCATGGTTCATCTACCTTGCCACCAGCCGGATTGGAAGCCGAATCGCGGGCGCTTTTGCTGTTTTGATTTTTTGCCTGTCGCCCGAAGTTATTTCTGCCAGCATCTTCTTTGGTACCGATGCCTCTTTGTACCTGGCGACTGCGGCGATGCTGTACTACCTCTTCAAGGGCTGGAGCGACTCATCAGAACAGTCGGGAACCTGGATTGGCCTCGGGCTCGCGATTGGCCTTGGGTTTTTATCCAAAACCTCGTTCTTTGCGATTGCATTGCCCGCATTAGTGTTCTGGTTGGTAGCTGGCCGTTGGAGGAAACTCGGCGCTCCCGGATGGGCACTTCCGTTGAAGGCCGGAGCGCTCGCGTTCTTAGTCGCAGGGCCGTGGTGGATCGTGAACATCAAAGGGGCGATTGCCTACGGCAAATATGCGAGGAGTTTCGTGCGGAACTCCCTGGGTCCACCTTCACTCACGACTTGGATGAAGTGGCTCGACACCGTGATTCAATGTTTGCTGGGGCATGGGGTCAGCATTTTGATCGGCCTTGTGTTAATTGCTTGCTTCGTTCAAACCATCATCCGAAGGAAAACAATTCTGAGTCCGTTACAGAAATCGGCGCTGGGCGTTTGTGCGTGTGCTGGTGTGCCGATCGTACTCGCGCAACTCTCTGGTACGAATCACCTGCTTCGGCACATTACTCCGGCAGTGATACCCTTGGCCATAACGATTGGCGTGCTGGGGGATCAGACGGGATTGACCCGCTCTTGGGCGACGATCACAATTTCCGGCATTCTCTTCTCCGCACAGTTACTGATGATTGTCTATCCCGTAGCGTTCCCTAACACAAAGCCTGTAGATATTGGCTTCGTCAACGGCGCCCTCCCCTGGCGAACCATGGTTCGCTTCGACCAATGGGACTGGGGAGCAGTGCGAGAAATAAGCAAGACCTGCGGCGTCGATTCGCCAAAAATTTCATATCTCGGGGGTGGGCGCGAATTTGATCCGCCCGCGATTCAATATCCATGGGTAGCGGCGGCTGCGTCCACGTCAACATTTTCCAAGTTCCACGCCCCCGATGTGACGTGGCTATGGCGGTACGAAGATGGTTCCTTAGACTGGCAAAAGGTGATGGATTCTGCCGCGCAGAGCGACATTGTGATCACAGCGCCGCACTATGTCGGAGAAGTGGAAGTCAAAGAAGATCAGGATAATCAACACAACTCGGAATTCGCCTCGCGTCTTTCTCTCGACTCGCGTTTCCAGGGCCCGATTCGATTTCAGGTAGGCCGTTTCGAGCCGGTAGAGGTTGCAGTGTTTGTGAACCGGACTCTCGTATGCCATCCTTGATCGGGCGATTTCCACGAGACAATAAAGCAGTATGAGTCACAACTTTCTCACGCCACGGCCCAATCCGAAGCTGCTCTCGATCGTGATGCCTTTTTACAACGAGGAAGAGATCTTCCCGGTGTTGCGCCCGTGCCTCACTGAATTTCTGGATCACTCTCCGTACCCTTGTGAGGTGATTGCGGTAAATGATGGCAGTTCCGATCGGACCATCGATCTACTGGTGGATTGGTGCGAAACGGATTCACGAATCAAAGTGCTGAACCTGTCGCGAAATTTCGGCCACCAATACGCGTCCACGGCCGGAGTCGACTACGCGAGCGGTGACGCGGTCGTGCTGATGGATGCGGATCTGCAGGATCCTCTGCAGGTGGTCCATCAGATGGTAGAGCAGTACCGCAACGGCTACGACGTGGTGTGCGGGCAGCGTGTTGGCCGCGCGGGCGAAGGAGCCTTCAAGAAGTTTACTGCTTGGTTTTTCTATCGATGCATGCGGATTTTCTTCTTGAAGTCGCTGCCTCCGGATGTGGGAGATTTCCGACTCATGTCACGGCGGTGCATCGACAGTCTCAGCGCCATGAGGGAACTCCATCGCTTTTTGCGAGGCATGGTCGCTTGGGTCGGGTTTCCGCAGATTTGTGTACGTTATGAACGCCAAGCCCGCGCCGCAGGAGAAACGAAATATCCGCTGCGGAAGATGATCCGGCTGGCGTGGACCGCGGCCGTCTCGTTCTCTGCGCTGCCTCTGAGAATCAGCTTCTTCGGAGCTGGAATCATGACGCTGGTGGCAATCGAAGAAGCGATTCGCGCTCTCGTAGTGCATTTCTCGGGTAAGACTGTTCCTGGTTGGACTTCTCTGATGGTTGTACTCTGCCTAAGCAACGCCGCCCTCATGATTGCGGTCGGCATCCTCGGCGAGTACGTAGGCCGAATCTACGAGGAAGGCAAAGGGCGGCCGCTCTACGTGGTTTCAGATTCGTGGAACCTGGCGAAACGTATCGGTCACGAGGAGTTGCAGTTTGTCCGGCGAGAGTCGCGAATGACGGCCCCGAACCGGGACTGATTTGGAACTATCCGATGAAGTCTGATCATCACTGCCGTTGTCACACGGCAAGGGAAGCGACAGGGAAGACAAAACGCTGATGCCGAGTGATCTCGATGAGAAAGATATTTTGTCTGTTGATTCGCCCCGACGGAGAAAATTGCTTGTCCTGATTGAATCGAAGTCCTGGGTGCAACTCCTAGCGATCGTGCTAGCTGCTGCCCTGTTGACTCTTCCGTGTCTAATCTATGGCTTTCCGCCGGCTGCTGACGCGCCCACACACGTGAAGTATCAGCATCACTTCAGTAGCCAATTCTGGAGCGGAGAGAGTTATCCGAGATGGCTGGCGGAAGAAAATAAGGGGTATGGTAGTCCGATTTTCCTTGTACAGTACCCGCTCCCTTACTTCGTAACAGCCTTGCTTCGCCCAATCACTTCATTTCCTCCCGCCAATCGGGAAAGTCGGGAATTGGGTCTGTTTGCGAGCCTGGCACTGGTTGCGGCGGGTGTAGCTACCTGGTTTTGGTTGCGGAAGCTCACCCGTCCTCTGGCCGCGACGCTTGCTGCTGTTGTCTACATGTCGCTGCCCTTCATTTTGGAAAGCGGGATTTACGCCCGCGGTGGCATCGGGGAACTATGTACCTTCGCCTGGATGCCTTTGGCACTTTCCATTTGCGAAACGATGTACAAAAGACCGACTGCAATTTTCGCTCTTAGCGGGGTCTTTGCGCTCTTGGTGGTAAGCAATCTGCTAGGCACGATACTATTCGCTCCGGTGTTAACGATATACGCGATCTCAGATGGAAAATGGATCGAGGTTTCTCTGTTTAGGCGTGCCCTGCTGGTGTTCCTAGCGCAACTTCTTGGCGCAGGGATGGCAGGTGCATACTTACTTCCCGCGCTCGCTTACCGACGGTTGTTTGATTTACACCAAATGCAGACCATTCTTCCCGGATTTCAGTTCGGCTTGTACTTCCTGAACGTGACTTCAACCAATCTAAGATCGCGAGTTGTCGATATCGCTCTAGTAGGAACTGTTCTTTTCGCAGGGGTAGTTGCACGGTACATTTGGGTCTCTGGCACGGACTTCCGTATTAGGATTTGCATGGCTTTAGCTCTGATGTTAGGGGTGGTAACGTTGATCCCGAATCTCGGGACGACGATCATTCGCCTGAGTGGGTTTAACCTGCGGCCCGCACCTCCCAGCGACGCTGTAGCGACACTGCTACTGGGAGTATTCTTTACCATTGCCCTGGGCTTCCTGGCATACTGCCGCATTGCGGAGAATGGCGTGTGCCCGCGAGGGCCGATGCTACTGTGCATCGCTGTGGCGTCCTTTTTCTTGATGCTGCCATTTAGTGCTCCGATCTGGAAGGCAATTCCCGGGAGTTCGGTAATACAGTTCCCGTTTAGGGTTGGTGGGATACTGTGCGTCGCCGTGGCCGGTTTGGTCTCCTTGGCCTTTGATAGTTGCCTCCGGAATCCCAATGGCTCCCGCCGCCGTCCGTCGAGGCTCGTGATCGTTCTAGCGGCTTTTGCGGCG
The DNA here is from genome assembly GCA_963762385.1 of uncultured Acidobacteriota bacterium. Classification (GTDB taxonomy): domain Bacteria; phylum Acidobacteriota; class Terriglobia; order Terriglobales; family Acidobacteriaceae; genus JABDBE01. The sequence continues at coordinate 77,028 of CAVXKN010000010.1, forward strand.
ATCGTGGGAAGTTTTTGCACGTGGAGAGCGGATCGGGCGTTTCGCCATCCGCGGATCACTGAGTTTGATGTAACGCAGGATATCGATCCCATGTACCGGGCATACGTCCCACTACAGCAGATGCCTGCGTTTGCAAAAGATCTTGGTACGACGCCTGAATCTTATGACGTAGAACCCACGCCCGGGGATGGCACGCTTCGGGCCGAATTGATAAACGGTGACTGTGACCTGAATGCCAGACGTGAGAGTCCACGCGAGTTGTTAGTCTCCTCTGACTGCAGAGAACAAGCACGCCTCCGAATCGGACAACTCTATTCTCCTTTATGGAGGATCGTCCCGCTCCAGGCCGCCTCGCAAAACCAGGTGGTGGGTGTCTCTGCTGACGCACTTATAGAATTGACGTTGAATCCCGGTAAACAAGACACGCGACTCGTTTTCGACATAGGTCCTGCTGAGCGTTGGGGTAACATCTTGAGTGAGGCATCGTTATCGGTTGCGCTAATCGGATTTGTGTTTTTCCACAAACGCAGCGGCGAGGGCATTGCCCCGGGGCTCCAACGAAATGTCTGAACGGTGGCCCGGTGCCTAATGGTGCCAGATTCCCCTAAATGACATTATTTCTCTGAAGTCCTAAAGGATTTTGTACCCGAAGAATGTTCAATATAAACTCACGATCTCGCTACGCATGGGTTGCTATTCTACTTTTATTGCTCGGAATCGTATTGGCGCTGAGCTCCGTTCCAAAGTTGCGCATGGGGCTGGCCATATTTGGCTCGAAAGCTACCGGTTCCCTTCCGGATGCTGGGTGGATGGATCTGTTCATGATGGTCCGATCTGGAACCCACTTCAATTTGCGCGAATTGGCTAAGACGCCAAACCCTTACTCTACGATTACGAACCCGTATGACTCTACTGCAGACATTTCGGTAGGCACCGAACTGTTCCATTCTCACTGTGCCACCTGTCACGGTGCAGAAGGATTGGGCGGCCCTGGAGGCCCAGAACTGCAGCACCGGCGAATGGTGCAAGGCAGCAGTGATTGGGCCCTTTTCAGAACTGTTTCCTTGGGCATCCGCGGAACCGCCATGCCAGCTAGTAATCTGCCCTGGCACGACAGGTGGCAGTTGGCAGCCTACCTAAGGTCGCTTATGCTGCGCTCAGAACGTCGACCGAATTCAGAAGCCGCCCTAGAGGTGCGTACGCAGCCCGTATCCTATGAGGCCATTCGCGCCGCAGACCGGGAGCTTAGTAGCTGGTTAACCTATTCCGGCTCGTACGACGGTCACCGATTTAGCCCCAACAGCCAAATCACGCCGGCTAACGCCGCTAGCCTGCGCCTGTTGTGGATGCGTCAGTACATCACTTCGGAGCCGTCCATCGAAACAAGTCCGCTGGTTGTAGATGGCTACATGTTTGTGACTGTGCCACCGAATCGTGTCGAGGCGTTAGACGCAAAAACCGGAATTCTGATTTGGTCCTACGATCGGAACCTGCCGGAACATTTGTCGCTTTGCTGTACCTCCTCGAACCGCGGTCTAGCGGTACTCGGGAGCATGCTTTTCGTCGGCACCTTGGACGCGCATTTAATAGCTCTTGACATTCAGACAGGGCGCATGTCCTGGGACGTTGAGATAGCTGACTACAAGACAGGTTACAGCATCACGAGTGCGCCATTGGCGCTCAAGAACATGGTAATTACTGGCGTCGCGGGTGGGGACTTCGGCGTCCGCGGCTTTATCACTGCTCGCGACGCAGTCACCGGAAAGGAAGTCTGGAGATTCGATACAATTCCCCAGCCAGGACAGCCCGGTGCGGACACATGGGGAGGCAATTCAGCGGAAACTGGGGGTGGAGCAACGTGGCTTACGGGCTCATTCGATCCGGACACAAATCTGATTTACTGGCCGACTGGCAATCCCAGTCCAGATTTTGATGGCGACGCACGTGTTGGCGACAACCTCTACACAAATAGTGTCTTAGCGCTGGACGCGGATCATGGGACACTTAGATGGTATTTTCAGTTCATGCCGCATGATGCGTTCGACTGGGATGCGACCGAGATCCCCGTTCTGTTAGATGCAAATGTCTCCGGTAAACGACAACGCCTCCTGGCCCAAGCAAATCGCAACGGGTTCTTTTACCTGTTAGATGCCGAGACGGGCAAGTTCCTCCTCGCAAAGTCATTCGCACGCCAGACGTGGGCCGACGGTATTGACAGCCATGGCCGTCCCGAACCTAATTCAGCAGGACGTCCAACAGCAAAGGGAACCACTATTTATCCCGGTGTTGGCGGAGCTACAAACTGGGAGTCTCCTTCCTTCAGTCCTATGACCGGCCTCATGTATGTCCCGGTTCTGGATTGGGGGGCAATTTTCTTTGAAAGGCATGACGACTACCATCGAGGCGAGGAATTCTTAGGTGGATCCTATCGCTTTCTTGCAAATGCCAGCGCCCAAGGGGCCGTTCGCGCCCTCAATCCGCTCACCGGTGAAGTGAAATGGGAATACCGCAATTCTGTAACGAATATAGGAGGATTGCTCAGTACCGCTGGAGGAGTTGTATTCGGAAGTCAGAACGATCATTTCTTTGCCCTTGATGCCAGCGGCGGCGGGGAGCTGTGGCTCGTCAGGACAGGAGGCCGAGTCGTAGCGGCCCCCATCACCTTCTTATGTGATGGCAAACAACTGGTCACGATTGCCGCAGGCCACGACATCCTCACATTCGGCCTCTAAAGCCCTGCCTATGGCACCCGCGCGTTGAGGTGGAAAATCTTCCCAGCCATTAGCTGTACTTCGACTGGAATGGTCGATCCGTACCCCGGATTATCATCATTTAATATTGAAGACTTCGGCCTGTGCGGGGATGGAGCTCGTATTGTCTGGCAGGACATAATGGATATTCTTCTGTTTCTGGTCCTGTGCGGTGAATGATCCGGTTATATACATCGTCGTTTCGGCGTTCATCAGTATATCCCGTGCGATCTTGCCTTGGGGTGCCACGACCACATACTTGGGTACGGCCGGGGGAAGTGCATTTATCTGATTCCCAATTTCGACGTAGCTCGCGTTAAATGCGCCCGGGACGCTCGGATTTCGTGACCATACCCTGAAATAATTTACGTAGGCGAAAACGGCTACCGATGCCAAAAAAAAGAACCCAAGGGAACGAGCGGTGTTCTCACTCCAACGGTCTTTCATGTAACGGAAAAGCCAAATACCACCGATCGCGGCAAGGATGACGGCGGGCGGAAGCATGAGGATCGAGCGCAGGGCGTGGGGAATCCCTTCATTAGAAGCGGCCGCGGGAATCACGGCGAGCACGAACCAGCTTAACAAAAGAATAACGCCGAAAAGCGACCACTGGGTCTTTGAGCCACGCCGATAGTCATAGAGGTAACAGAAACTAAGCAGTGTACCCAAAACGAATAACACCCCGACGGGCCAGAAAAGCTCGGGGGTGCCGCTCACGTTATGTCGCCAGTTACGGTCACCATGAATGTTCAACATGAGCAACGTCTTCACCGTGTTCAAGGCGGTTTGCTTGAGACCGTTTGAAGAGTTCGTGACCGAAACTTGCGCCATGCGGCCGAAGAAATCGGCAGGGTTTCTTACGAAGTACCATCCAATCGGGGCGGCGACCAAAAACGTGATGATCGTAAAGACGGCGACCCGCTTCCAAAAGCCCGGCATTTTGTGAAAGAACGGGACGAAGAGCAAGAAAAGAAGGGGAGTGATGCGATAGGCGATGTAAGTATAGAATCCGAGCCCGTAAACGATGCCGGCAAGAATGGCGTAACCCCAGGTGGTTTTCGCCACGGAAACCGCTTTGAAGGCTTTTATGAGCAGCCATAACGACCACGTGAGGAGGAGAGGCGCCAAAATCGCACGGAAACCGATACGCGAGAAAATGATGTGCCAAAAACTCGTTGCCAAAAGAAATGCGGCAAGTAGTGCGGGGTCGTCCCCGAAAAGCTCGACTACAAAGAGATAGACGCCGAGCACGGTAAGCACTCCTGCGACGGCGGCCGGAAGCCGGATGACCCACGGCACGTTGGACGGGAAAACATTGAAGAGAAGGGCGAGGGTATTCACGTAGAGCCCTTCGCGGCCATTGAATTCGGGGTATAACACCTTGAACTGTCCTGTTTCATGGACCTCTACGGCGTTGTTCCCGTTCATTGCTTCATCGACAAAGAGTCCCGGTGGTATCGTCGTAAGATGGTAGAAGCGGAGGAAGGTTGCTAAAATGAGGACACCGATGAGTAGTGAGATTCTTTTTGAACGAACCATTCTAATGTCGTCGCATTCGGGTGTTATTCCGGCCAGAATTTTCATTTGACCTTCCGGGTCGACGATAATGTACGCGCGACCCCTTCAATATGCTGTACTCGTTCCAAAACGCCGTTGTTCTCTCACAGTTCTTCTTTTCGGTCGGCAAGAACGGCTTGGATCGCTTTGCTTCCTGCAACACTTCCCGTTCGGATCTTCAACAGCTCCTTTACGGCAAGTCCCGCCTTGGGGAGACGCAATGACCTGGGCTCCGTCAAGATTAGCGAGCTAGTTTCGCCACCGCGGATCACACTACCTTACCGCCCCAGCGAATCCACGGTATTGCTCAGAGGGTTCTTTAGTTCAGCGACATTCGTGACGCGTTCAAACTCTCCTTGCTCATGGATAATATAGCCGTGAATGGATGTCAGGTGGAAGATTCAGTCCTTACTGCCACGCTCTACTTAACTCCTCTGGAAAGATGCGTCAAGAATGGAAACCAGGGATCGGAGCTCCACACCAGTTGGCGCCAAAGCCGCTTGTTTGCACGAGTCGACGAATCTGGACTTCCTCCGCGCCGTTGCAGTGCTGTTGGTATTCTGCAGTCACCTCTACGATATTTCGACGGGTAAGGGAGCGGAGTGGACCTTCGTTTGGCACCTCGGCCAACTTGGCGTGCTAATGTTTTTTGTCCACACTTGTCTAGTGCTGATGTGCTCGCTGGAGCGTTCGAGTGTCCAAGGATGGCGAATGTTCGCTTCGTTCTACATTCGCCGAGCATTTCGCCTTTACCCGCTGAGCATCGTATGTGTACTGCTGGCCTATTGCTTTGATTCGCGATGGGAGCCCGTGAACCTTTGGCAGAATCTTACACTTACCCAGAACCTGTTTTTCACGAACCTGCCAGTGTTCCCGGCAATTCTCGCGCCGCTCTGGTCGTTGCCCCTGGAATTGGAGATGTACATATCGCTTCCGGTGCTCTTCCTGATTTGTCGCAATCGGCCGCTAAAGCTCCTGGCGGCGATCTGGGGTGTTGCGGTCGCCGTCGCCTTTTTCCAGCCACAGCTGGGAGAACGATTCCTCATCCTCAGGTTCGTGCCGTGTTTCCTCGGCGGAGTAATCGCATGGCGACTGATACGGGAAGGCTACAGAAGGCGGCTTCCGGACTGGCTGTGGCCAGTCGCTATTGTGACGGTCTCTTTGATCTGGATGACGGCTAACAAGAAATATTATCCTCTTAGTATTGGCGTTTTTGGGCTCTGCTTCGGGGTGACTATTCCGCTATTTCGAGAGATTCAGTGGAACGCGGCAAGAACGGGGGCGAAAATCATCGCGCGCTACAGCTATGGTATCTACCTCACTCACTTTCCCATTATGGTCTTTGTGCTGCTGAATAACCGTCGGTATCCTCGGTTCAAGATCATCCACCAGCTACCTCCCCTTAGCCATTACGCTCGACCGATCAATACTACTTTAGTCCTGCTTTTTACCGCCGGCGCCTCGCTGGCCCTATACCATTTGATCGAGGATCCTGGAATTCGGTTGGGGCAAGCGGTGGCAGGATGGGCGACTTCGCCGTATGCGCAAAAGCTGAGGCATGATCGGCGGTTTCCATCTCTACCGAACCCTTTGTGACGTGACTAATAACGTACCGACTGAAACGATCGTACGGTAGACGCCGGATTACTGTAGGCGTGGTTCGCTATCTGACCAGAAACCAACGGACGTGTCGGGGCACTTGGGTGATCACACCCATGAAGGTACTGACGACCGGCCAACGAACGGTGTCTTCCCATGAGGAACTAAGTCGGACCGCCGACGGTTCACGCAGTTGGGGCCTATGATTGGTGTGGCGAGAACAAAGATATTAACAGGAGCGGTGTTGTTGGCCGTGGCGGGAATCGCCCTTGTACGCCTGCGAATTGGAACGACGGCGACGATCAATTGGAGTGACGTTCGCCAGACGATTGATGGGTTTGGAGCTTCGTCTGCCGATTTCCTCACCGGTTTGACACCCGCGCAGGCGGATTTCTTCTTCACCACTTCCGGCATTGGCCTGTCCATCCTGCGCACTCAGATCATACCCGACCGAGCAACGTGCAATGCCGAGTTTCATGACGGCAGCTGTAGTAATTCGAACGGCCAAATTCTCAATGGAGAGTTAGAAACCGCAAAGTTGGCTGTGGCTCGCGGCGCAGTCGTTTTCAGCACGCCTTGGAGTCCTCCAGGCGCCTACAAAAGTAACGGCTCTTTCAGAAACGGCGGACACTTGCTTCCTTCGCATTATTCCGACTGGGCGAGGGAGATATCGAGCTACGTCACCGTGCTGACGAATTACGGCGTGCCAATCTATGCAGTGAGCGTACAGAACGAACCGAACGTAACCATAGACTATGGGTCCTGCGTGTATACCGCGCGGGAAATACACGATTTCATCCCTTATTTGTATTCGGCGCTTCAGTCTGTAGCAGCCGGATCGACAAAGATCATGATTGCGGAGCAATCGCCATGGGCGTTTGACCTAACCTCCAGCGCAATGGCGGATCCCAAGGTGGCGCATGAGGTTGGCATTATCGCGGCGCATGGTTACGGTGGCAAGATCAAACCGTATCGCACAGGTAGGGCGCGGTTGTGGCAAACTGAGGCTAGTAGTCAATCGCCGACTTATGACGGGAGCATGATCGACGGCATGAGTTGGGCACTTAAGATCCATGACTATCTTGGCGTAGCGGATGTGAACGCGTGGGTCTGGTGGTTTCTGACTGACATGCCGCACCAGGGCGAGGGAATGGATAATGCTGCGCTGACAGACATAAATGGCAATATTCCCAAGCGTGCATACGTTAGTGGCCAGTGGAGCAAGTTCGTGCGTCCCGGTTGGTCCAGGATCGGATCAAGTTATTTCGGTCCTCTCCGGATCACCGCATTCAAGGATCCGAAAGGCCATTCATTCGCAATAGTCGTCGTGAACCCGAGTGCCAGAGAAGTGCGTCAGACGTTCTCTTTACGCGGATTTTCTGCGACCACGATAACTCCGTTTATCACGTCTGCCGATCTCTCACTCACAGCTCAGGCTCCGGTTTCGGTGAGTGGAACGAGCTTTAGTTACACGTTGCCGGGACTAAGTGTGACCACATTCTCAGGCGTCGTCCCAATCGCCCGTTGACGCTCAGATCCAGCCATACTTCACCTTTAGCGCCTGATCGAAGCAAAGCTGTTGGAAGCGACAGATTCTTTCCCCTCGAAGGATTCGCAGAGGAAGAGGGCCCCTCTAACTTAATCGTTCGGCGGCGCGGATAAAGAGCTATAAGAGAACCCGTGAACACTACAGTCGTTTTATGCACGTATAACCGCTGCCAGAGTTTGGAAAGGGCCCTCAGTAGTATTGCCGCTTCCACGCTGCCCCAAGGTTTTGAGTGGGAAGTCTTGGTGGTGGATAACAACTCGAGCGATCAGACGCGCGAGGTGGTCGAGGATTTCTGCCGTCGGTATCCCGGCCGTTTCCGTCACGTGTTTGAGCCGCGACAGGGGAAGTCGTATGCCCTCAATACCGCGATCAGTGGGGCGCGGGGCGACGTTCTCGCCTTCGTGGACGACGACGTGTTTGTGGAACCCACGTGGCTGCAGAATCTCACAGCCGATTTATACAGTGGCGAGTGGGCGGGTGCCGGAGGACGAATCCTCCCTCAGTGGCCATGCGCGCCGCCAGCCTGGCTTCCGCAAAAAGAGTGGCTTGGTATGGCGCCGCTCGTGATGTTCGATTTAGGTGGACAAGCCCGTCCCCTCAATGACCCTCCGTTCGGGACGAATATGGCTTTTCACCGGAGGGTGTTCGAGAAGTATGGTTTCTTCCGAACGGACTTGGGACCCGGGCTGAACGGCAAGATCCGCAACAACGAGGACACCGAGTTTGGCGGTCGTTTGCTGGCAGCAGGTGAGCGACTAAAATACGAGCCGGCAGCTGTCGTCCATCACGAAGTGCCGCAGCAAAGGCTTCAGAGAGAATACTTCTTGACGTGGTGGTTTAACAAGGGCCGTTCTGACATTCGGGAAACCGGCGTCGCAGCGGGCACAAAGTGGTTCGTCAGCGGAATTCCACTCTATCTCTTTCGCAGGGTCGCCGTCGGGACTGTGCGGTGGATGGTCACACTCAATCCCTCGCGACGATTCAGCTGCAGACTCGCAGTATGGTTGGCTGCCGGTATGATGGTTGAATCCTACCGCCGTTCGAGGGAGGTCGGGCATAAACGAGAGAAACTCAAGTGCGTATGAATGCAAGCTCAAATGCCGGACGAAACAACAGAAGAGTTCATTGGTCACTGGTACAGCAGCATTCGGCGGTTTTTCTCGAGATCGTCTCAAGAACTTCGAATAACTATGCTTATCTTCACGTCGTCGGGGCTCGACCGAACTTTGTGAAGGCGGCACCTATGCTGCACGCGCTCGGATAGCGGACAGCAGTGAAGCAAATACTCGTGCACACTGGGCAGCACTACGACGTCAACATGTCAGAGGTCTTTTTCTCCCAACGTGAGATTCCGACGCCGGATGTAAATCTGGGCGTTGGTTCGGGTGTTCCTTTGAACGGACCACGCCGGCGGAGATCAACCGGGTTGTACCGACCGGATCGCGGATTTTTCGCTGTTAGCAGAAAATTCAGTCGGAGAAGATTTATCATCTGACACCAATAATCTGCACGCAGAAGAAGGTATCGGAGCCATGCTGTGCAACTGCGAATCGGTTCGGGTTCTACTCGCGAAACTCGGTCTTAGCGGACAGCGACAACAGGTTAGCGGCGAAATCATCGGGCAGCAATATGGAGGTTCTGCCATTTGCAATGTGTCAGTAGCGGAATGAATCTATGGGCGGAATCTCCAGGCCCCTTACACCATAGGCGGTCGCAGAGCAGCGCCGGGATTTGATTACCACGACTTTGTCGTATCGGTCGCCTAACCGGGAAAACACGCAACTGCTAGAATTCGACGGAATCGTCGCCGAAAAAGGAGATCCCGGTTTACCCGATGAAGTTACGGGATGCTATTCGCAAATTATCTCTCAACGACCGCAGGTTGCAGTCCGTCCTGCTAGCCTTCATGCTCCTCTTTTACGGCGTCATCCTGTACAAAGCAGGGGTGCACTGGCCGTTGAATAGAACCTTCAACAGCATGCTCGATCACCTTGCGCACGGGCAGTTCGATGTCGACCCGAATATTGTTGATCGCGAGGGATTTCTGCGCAACGGACATGTCTACGCGTATTGGGGCATCACCTGCGCCCTCGTCAGGCTGCCGCTTCTCATTTTCCATCGGCTGGATCTAGACGTCACCGCATGGTCCTGCCTGATCGCTGTCTGTCTTGCCGGCATGATGAAAGTCCGAACCGTACTCTACCTTCGGCGATATAGCGGCCCCCTTCCTACTTCCGAAGGAGCCTTTGTCCTCATGCTGTCGTACATCGTTCTGGGGGGGGCCGAGGTAGGCTATCTCAAGTCCTCCGTCTATCAGGAAGTGATCTTTTGGGCGATCGCCTTGGCCGGGGTCTTCATCTACTTCGCGGTGAAGGGCCTTGTGAGCGGCCAGTTCACCGTGGTCACGCTTTCGTGGATGGCCGTGGCAGCCGGCCTAGCCACGCTCACCCGCGTCACTACCGGAATGGGGCTGTGTGCGGCCTTTGGGTTGCTGCTGCTTGTGCTGCTTGTGGAAGAGGTCCGCGCCCGACGCGCCGTCCTCACGCGCCGGTTTCTCGTCCCCGCGGCGGTCATGGCTGCCTTCCTTATCGTCGTTGGCACAGTCAACTACTTCCGGTGGGGAAAGCCTACGACATTCGCTGACTACACCCTCTACCTGACTTACCACGAACTCCCGGACCAGATGCTGCGACTGCAACTCTATGGCCCTTTCAATCTTGCCCGGGTTCCCTTCGGCCTGAGCTACTATTTCCTGCCGCTCTGGGTCTTGCCGGGCGCCGATGGCCGGCTTCTTTTTGAGAACACGCAAACCCGGCTGATGAACGGCGCTGAACTTCCGCCCGGCAGCTTTTTCCTTACCGATTTGCTGCCCATCGCGTTCATCATCTTTCTGGCAATGGCTTTATGGGCAGCGCGCCCCATTTTTTCGCGAAGTTCACGAAAGGGCGCGATATTCGGGCAGTATACTAACCCGCTGCCGTCGTCTTGGATTTTCTCTCATGCCCAAGGGCTTGCGCTGGCTACCGGACTGGCCGTGCCTTGCGCCCTGATGCTGACGGCCATCTTCATGAGCTACCGATACCGCATGGAATTCTATCCCGAGATCGATTTGCTGGCCTTTCTGGGCCTATACGCAACCGTCAGCAATCCTGCTCTGCTGGTCCGGTTCAACCGCTGTCGCCGCTGGATGCAAGCTGCGGCCGTGATTAGCATCGTGTCAGCGTTTGCAGCCATGGTCCTCTACTGGCTCACGGACGACTGGGGCACAGCCCAGCCGTACCTGCGCAACGGACTTGTCCATTACTACCTGCATAGTGGCTATCGCCACCTGCACCATGTTTGGCAATAGCCAGGTGCAGGGACTGATGGCCCACTCTTGATTTCAACCAGATATGCCGACGGTTCATCTAGAGATCGAGGGTAGGTTTGGGTCCAAGGTTACCCGTAGGCCATGTTTGGCCCCTGGGTTCTTTGATGGAGTATTTCGTCAGACAGTACAGGGCGCGAACGCCGTCTTCCGACCGATCTTCTTTCCCTCTTCATAGGTGCGCCCCCAGTCGCCGATTCCCACCTGCCGCCGGTAACCTGCCGGTTCCCGACAGGGGAAGTCGATGCCCTCAACACTGCGGATCAGTCGGGCTCAGGGCGATGTTCTCGCCTTCGTGGATGACGACGTGTTTGTGGAACCCACGTGGCCGCAGAGTCTCACAACCGATTTACACAGTGGCGCGTGGGTGGGTGCCGGAGGACGAATCCTTCCTGAGTGGCCATGCGCGCCGCCAGTCTGGCTCCCGCAAAAGGAGTGGTTTGGTATGGCGCCGCTCGTGATGTTCGACTTAGGCGGACAAGCTCGTCCCCTCAATGACCCTCCGTTCGGCACCAAATTGGCTTTTCACCGGAAGATGTTTGAGAAATATGGTTTTTTCCGAACGGACTTGGGGCCTGGGCTAAACGGCAAGATCCGCAACAACGAGGACACCGAGTTTGGCGGTCGTTTGCTGGCAGCAGGTGAGCGACTGAAATACGAGCCGGCAGCTGTCGTTCATCACGAAGTGCCACAGAAAAGGCTTCAGAGAGAACATTTCCTGACCTGGTGGTTTAACAAGGCTCGTTCTGACATTCGGGAAATCGGCGTCGCGGACACAAAGTGGTCTGTTAGGGGAATTCCACTCAGTCTCTTTCGCAGGCTTGCAGTCGGAAGTCTGCGATGGATGGTCACACTTGATCCCGCGCGACGATTCAGCCGCCGGCTCTCAGTATGGTTGGTTGCCGGGATGATGGTCGAATCCTACCGCCAGTCGACGGAGCTCGGGCGCAAGCGGGAGAAGCTTACCTGTGTCTGAAGGCAAAGCTCAATGGCAGAAGCCTCTGTAAGAGGTCATTCGTCCCGCTCCAGGAGCAGCCTGCCGTAGGTTATATCGCGGCCCTCGTAAGGACGATTACAATACTGATTCTGCCCCCGTGCCGGTGACAATTGAGCCCTTCAGCAGATTGGCAGCATGCTCGCAAGTTGCAGTAATATATAGACTTATTAGCTGTCGGCCGCAGGTTGCAAAATTCTGCGAAGGGTTGCAACACTTTTCATCTTGACACTCCTTCAGGCAGGAGATAGTGTCAAATCGGTTCGTTCCCTCTGCTCACAATTCTCGCGAATCCATTGCAAGATTTGAATAGAGGATTCTCCCCCCGATACCAGTCCCGGTAATCCCCTGGCGCAAGATTTAGGTGTTTTGATGGCGAGCACCTTATTTCTGCTTTCACATCCATGCGCCTAGAAATCGCCAAAGCTGACTGAAGTATCACGGATTCCAAAGTGAGCTTCTGATTCACGAATGTATTGAGATGTCTCCTGGGGAGAATTACGATGACGAGCAAAGTACGTCCGTTCCACCATCTGGTTGGAATGTTCCTGCTGATGACCCTTATTAGCGCCGGCTCTCTGCATGCTTCCAGTTCGGCCGACGCAAAGAGCGCACAAGCCCCCACTGCTGTGCGCGCAATCGATGTTACCGGGACCTGGTCCGGCACTTTTTTCCCGAAGCACGCAAATGTCGCACCCTTCTCGATGACGGTTGTGATTAGTCAAGATGAGGCCGGCAATTTCATCGGTGACTCGAGCCTCGATTCGAATTGTCTGAAAGGTGTGCAACTTAAAGTTACGGTTACCGGTGCGAAGGTGGATCTCGCCGGCAGCGACGAGGAAGGCCACAACATTACGCTGCATGGCACCCTTGATAAGACCGGCACACAGCTGAAATCCACGTACATTCTGAACGGCAGCGCAACCGGCAACTGTGAAACCGACGGTGGGTCGGGGGACTTGGTCAAGCGCTGAGTTGGCTCGTGTTGAACCAGCTGCGCCCGAAGCGTTGGAACTGGATAAATGGGGAGAGAAAAAATCGTGAACTGGGGCAAGCCCGTCTCTATCAATCATACTGTTTCTGCGTTGGTCCTGCTGCTCGCCTTCGGCGTGCTGGTCCCCAGAGTGCGTGGCCAGGCCAATGTCACCGGGAAGTGGAGCACGCTTTCGTACACGATGCCGATCAACCCCATCCATACCGCCCTGTTGGCGAATGGTGAAATTCTGGTGGTTGCGGGTTCAGGGAATTGCCCGCCCAACCAATTCGGCTGCCCTTCAGGTCCGCCCTACGGACCGTCGAATGGTTCCGGAGCCTTGCTGGTGAACCCTTTCACCGGAGCTATCACGCAGTTCACAGTTTCTTGGGACATGTTCTGTAATGGCATGGTGCTATTGCCGGATGGGCGCGCACTGATCAATGGTGGCACGATCCAATACGATCCGTTCTATGGCGCACTGGCGAGTTCGATATTTGATCCATCAACCAACACATTCAGCACCGTGCCAAACATGGCGCACGGGCGCTGGTATCCGACACTATTAACGCTTGGTGATGGCCAGATCATGACGTTCTCGGGAACGAACGAAACGGGCGTGACCAACAATGCGGTCGAAATCTATACCGAGGGCTCGGGGTGGAGCACGCAATATATCGCTTCCTGGACGCCGCCGCTGTATCCGCGTCTGCATCTCTTGCCTGACGGCCAGGTTTTCTACTCCGGTTCGACTACTAGCTCTGCTTTGTTCAACCCTTCTACCGATAGCTGGACCCTGAACGTCGCCAACACCAATTACTGCTGTAGCCGGACCTATGGCACGTCCGTTCTGCTGCCACTGACGCCCGCCAACAATTACGACCCGAAGATCATAATCATGGGCGGCAATAGCCCTGCCACCAATACCACAGAGATCATCGACATGGGGGCGTCCGATCCTGCCTGGGCGTATGGGCCCAACATGTCCGAAGCGCGTATCGAGATGAATGCGGTGATCTTGCCCAACGGCGAGATTCTGGCCGTGGGTGGATCCGTGAACGACGAGGATACGAGCACTCTGAGTTTGAATGCGGACCTGTACAATCCTGCAACCAACACGTTTTCCTCAGCGGGAGCGAACGCATCGGAGCGTCTGTATCACTCAGTGGCGTTGCTGCTGCCGGACGCGACGGTTTGGCTGGCCGGAGGCAATCCGGAACGGGGCACGTACAACAACACAGTAGAAAATTATCAACCCCCGTACCTATTCAACGCGGACGGCTCGCTGGCGACCCGCCCTACAATCACCGCCGCGCCAAGTTCCATCACGTACGGCAATAACTTTAGTATCACAACGCCGAATGCGGCGAGTGTCTCTTCGGTCGTTCTGGTGCGCAACGGCACCGTGACCCACGCTTTTGGCATGGATCAGCGCGAGGTAGGGCTTTCCTTCACCGCTGGGAACGGAACTCTGACCGTCACCGCGCCGCCCAACGGAAACATCGCGCCTCCCGGATACTACATGTTGTTCCTTCTCAACAGCTCTGGCGTGCCTTCGGTCGCGAGTTCTGTCCTGGTTGCAAATCAGATACCGCCACCGCCGACGAATCTGGTGGCGACGCCCGGGAATGTGCAGGTGGGGTTGACCTGGAGTGTGTCGAGCTTTGCGACTAGCTATAACGTGCAGCGATCGACGACGAGCGGGGGACCGTACACGACGATTGCCAGTCCAACGACGAACAGTTATACGGACACGGGAGTGACGAACGGGACGACCTACTTCTACGTCGTCGCTGCAGTGAACTCAGCGGGGCAGAGTGCGAATTCCAGCCAAGCGAGCGCGACCCCGCAACTGGTGGTACCGCCACCGCCGACGAATCTGGTGGCGACAGCGGGGAACGGGCAGGTGGGGTTGAGCTGGAACGCGTCGAGCGAGGCGGCGAGTTACAACGTGAAGCGGTCAACGACAAGCGGGGGACCATACACGACGATTGCCAGTCCGACGACGACCAGCTACACGGATACGGCAGTGACGAACGCGACGACCTACTACTACGTGGTCTCTGCAGTGAATGCAGCGGGACAAAGTGCGAACTCCAGCCAGGTGAGCGCGACACCCACGGCGTTCTTGATCAATTACGGCAGCGGGTTCAGCTCCTCGAGCGGGTTGCAGTTGAACGGGAGTACGACGCTGAGCGGGACGCGGCTGCGGTTGACCAATGGACAGTCAGGGGAGTCGAGTAGCGCGTTCTACACCACGCCGGTGAACGTGCAGAGTTTCACCACGAACTTCAGCTTCCAGATGACGGATGCACAGGCAGATGGGATGACGTTTGTGATTCAGAACGGAGCGGCGACGTCGCTGGGGCAAGGCGGAGGTGGGCTGGGGTACGAAAATATCGGGAACAGCGTGGCAGTGAAGTTCGACATTTTTAGCAACGCAGGGGAGGGGACGGACTCGACGGGGATGTACGTCAACGGAGCGACGCCGACGGTGCCGGCGGTGGACATGACGAGTTCGGGAGTGGTGCTGCTGAGCGGAGACGTGATGAATGCACAGCTCAGCTACAACGGGACAACCCTGAGCCTATCGATCACGGACGCGACGACGAATGCGAATTTCACGACCAATTGGACGGTGAACATTCCGGCGCAGGTGGGAGGCACGACCGCGCTGGTAGGATTCACAGGAGGTTCGGGAGGGGAAACGGCGATTCAAGATGTTCTGAGTTGGACCTACAGTACCAGTTCGAGCAGCGGTCCTCCACCGGCGCCGACGAATCTGGTGGCGACGGCGGGGAACGCGCAGGTGGGGATGAGCTGGAGTGCGTCGAGTGGGGCGACGAGTTACAACGTGCAGCGGTCGACGACGAGTGGAGGACCGTACACGACGATTGGGACTCCGACGACGACGAGTTACACAGACACGGCAGTGACGAACGGGACGACGTACTACTACGTGGTGGCAGCAGTGAACACGGCGGGGCAGAGTGCGAACTCCAGCCAGGTGAGTGCAACGCCGCAACTGGGGATACCGCCGGTGCCGACGAACCTGGTAGCAACGCCAGGCAACGCGCAGGTGGGGTTGAACTGGAATGCGTCGAGTGGGGCGACGAGTTACAACGTACAGCGATCCACGACGAGTATCGATAACAACGGGTACACAACGATCGGCACTCCGACGACGAACAGTTACACGGATCTGGGAGTGACGAACGGGACGACGTACTACTACGTGGTCGCGGCAGTGAACACCGCGGGGCAGAGTGCGAATTCGAGCCAGGTCAACGCAACCCCGGAGCCGCCAGGGATACCACCGGTACCGACGAATCTGGTGGCGACAGCGGGGAACGCGCAGGTGGGGTTAAGCTGGGGTGCGTCGAGTGGGGCGGCGAGTTACAGCGTGCAGCGGTCGACGACGAATGGGGGACCGTACACGACGATCGGAAGTCCGACCACGACCAGTTACACGGACACAGGGGTGACCAACGGGACGACGTACTACTACGTAGTGGCTGCAGTGAACACGGCGGGAGAGAGTGCGAACTCCAGCCAGGTGAGTGCGACCCCGACGGCGTTCTTGATCAACTACGGCAGCGGGTTCAGCTCCTCGAGCGGGTTGCAATTGAACGGGAGCACGACGCTGAGCGGGACGCGGCTGCGGCTGACCAATGGACAGTCAGGGGAGTCGAGTAGCGCGTTCTATACCACGCCGGTGAACGTGCAGAGTTTCACGACGAACTTCAGCTTCCA
Source organism: uncultured Acidobacteriota bacterium (assembly GCA_963762385.1). Classification (GTDB taxonomy): domain Bacteria; phylum Acidobacteriota; class Terriglobia; order Terriglobales; family Acidobacteriaceae; genus JABDBE01. Next base: position 93,570 of record CAVXKN010000010.1, read on the forward strand.
GATGACGGATGCACAGGCCGACGGGATGACGTTTGTGATTCAGAACGGAGCAGCGACGTCGCTGGGGCAAGGCGGAGGTGGGCTGGGGTACGAGAATATCGGGAATAGTGTGGCGGTGAAGTTCGACATTTTCAGCAACGCGGGGGAGGGAACGGACTCGACGGGGATGTACGTCAATGGAGCGACGCCGACGGTGCCGGCGGTGGATATGACGAGTTCGGGAGTGGTGCTGCTGAGCGGAGACGTGATGAATGTGCAGCTCAGCTACAACGGGACAACGCTGGGCCTGTCGATCACGGACGCGACGACGAATGCGAATTTCACGACCAGTTGGACGGTGAACATTCCGACGGAGGTGGGAAGCACGACGGCGCTGGTAGGGTTCACAGGAGGCTCGGGAGGGGATACAGCGATTCAAGACGTTCTGAGTTGGACCTACAATACAGGGTCGAACACGAATCCTCCACCGGCACCGACGAACCTGGTAGCGACGGCGGGCAACGCGCAGGTGGGGTTGAGCTGGAGTGCGTCGAGTGGGGCGACGAGTTACAACGTGCAGCGGTCGACGACGAGTGGAGGACCGTACACGACGATTGGGACTCCGACGACGACGAGTTACACAGACACGGCAGTGACGAACGGGACGACGTACTACTACGTAGTGGCGGCGGTGAACACGGCGGGGCAGAGTGCGAATTCCAGCCAGGTAAGTGCGACGCCGCAGCTGACAATACCACCGGCACCGACGAATCTGGTAGCGACGGCGGGGAATGTGCAGGTGGGGTTGAGCTGGAGTGCTTCGAGTGGAGCGACAAGTTACAACGTGCAGCGGTCGACGACGAGCGGGGGACCGTACACGACGATTGGAAGCCCGACAACGACGAGCTACACGGACACGGGAGTGACGAACGGGACGACCTACTACTACGTGGTAGCTGCAGTGAACACGGCGGGACAGAGTGCGAACTCCAGCCAAGTAAGTGCGACACCACAGGTGGGGATACCGCCAGCACCGACGAATCTGGTAGCAACACCCGGGAATGCGCAGGTGGGCTTGAGCTGGAGCGCATCGAGTGGGGCGACAAGTTACAACGTGCAGCGGTCGACGACGAGCGGAGGACCATACACGACGATCGGAAGTCCGACGACGACGAGTTACACAGACACGGCAGTGACGAACGGGACGACGTACTATTACGTAGTGGCGGCGGTAAACACGGCGGGGCAGAGTGCGAATTCCAGCCAAGTAAGTGCGACGCCGCTCGGGATACCACCGGTACCGACGAACTTGGTGGCAACGGCGGGGAACGCGCAGGTGGGGTTGAGTTGGAGTGCGTCGAGTGGGGCAACCAGCTACAACGTGAAGAGATCGACGACGAGCGGGGGACCGTACACGGCGATTGGGAGTCCGACCACGACCAGTTACACAGACACGGGAGTGACGAACGGGACGACGTACTACTACGTGGTCGCAGCGGTGAACACGGCGGGGCAGAGTGCGAACTCCAGCCAGGTGAGCGCAACGCCAGAGCTGGCAATACCACCGGCGCCGACGAATCTGGTAGCGACGGCGGGAAACGCTCAGGTGGGGTTGAGCTGGAGTGCCTCGAGTGGAGCGACGAGTTACAGCGTGCAGCGGTCAACGACGAGTGGGGGACCGTACACGGCGATTGCGAGCCCAACGACGACCAGCTACACGGACGCAGGGGTGACGAACGGGACGACGTACTACTACGTGGTGGCAGCAGTAAACACGGCGGGGCAGAGTGCGAACTCCAGCCAGGTGAGCTCGACCCCGACGGCGTTTTTGATCAACTACGGTAGCGGGTTCAGCTCCTCCAGTGGGTTGCAGTTGAACGGGAGCACGACGCTAAGCGGGACGCGGCTGAGGCTGACCAATGGGGGTGGGGGGGAGGCGAGTAGCGCTTTTTATACCACGCCGGTGAACGTGCAGAGTTTCACCACGAACTTCAGTTTCCAGATGACCGATGCGCAGGCGGACGGGATGACGTTTGTGATTCAGAACGGAGCAGCGACGTCGCTGGGGCAAGGGGGAGGCGGGCTGGGGTATGAGTATATCGGGAACAGCGTGGCGGTGAAGTTCGACATATACAGCAATGCGGGAGAGGGAACGGACTCGACGGGGATGTATGAGAACGGAGCGGCACCGACGGTGCCGGCGGTGGACATGACGAGTTCGGGAGTGGTGCTACTGAGCGGGGATGTGATGAATGTGCAGCTCAGCTACAACGGGACAACGCTGACGATGACGATCACGGATGCGACCACGAGTGCGAAGTTTACGACCAGTTGGACGGTGAACATTCCGACCGAGGTAGGAAGCACGACGGCCCTGGTAGGGTTCACAGGAGGCTCGGGAGGGGATACGGCGATTCAAGACGTTCTGAGTTGGACCTACAACACAGGGTCGAACACGAATCCTCCACCGACACCGACGAACTTGGTAGCGACGGCGGGGAATGTGCAGGTGGGGTTGAGCTGGAGTGCTTCGAGTGGAGCGACAAGTTACAACGTGCAGCGGTCGACGACGAGCGGGGGACCGTACACGACGATTGGAAGCCCGACAACGACGAGCTACACGGACACGGGAGTGACGAACGGGACGACCTACTACTACGTGGTAGCTGCAGTGAACACGGCGGGACAGAGTGCGAACTCCAGCCAAGTAAGTGCGACACCACAGATGGGGATACCGCCAGCACCGACGAATCTGGTAGCAACACCCGGGAATGCGCAGGTGGGCTTGAGCTGGAGCGCATCGAGTGGGGCGACAAGTTACAACGTGCAGCGGTCGACGACGAGCGGAGGACCATACACGACGATCGGAAGTCCGACGACGACGAGTTACACAGACACGGCAGTGACGAACGGGACGACGTACTATTACGTAGTGGCGGCGGTAAACACGGCGGGGCAGAGTGCGAATTCCAGCCAAGTAAGTGCGACGCCGCTCGGGATACCACCGGTACCGACGAACTTGGTGGCAACGGCGGGGAACGCGCAGGTGGGGTTGAGTTGGAGTGCGTCGAGTGGGGCAACCAGCTACAACGTGAAGAGATCGACGACGAGCGGGGGACCGTACACGGCGATTGGGAGTCCGACCACGACCAGTTACACAGACACGGGAGTGACGAACGGGACGACGTACTACTACGTGGTCGCAGCGGTGAACACGGCGGGGCAGAGTGCGAACTCCAGCCAGGTGAGCGCAACGCCAGAGCTGGCAATACCACCGGCGCCGACGAATCTGGTAGCGACGGCGGGAAACGCTCAGGTGGGGTTGAGCTGGAGTGCCTCGAGTGGAGCGACGAGTTACAGCGTGCAGCGGTCAACGACGAGTGGGGGACCGTACACGGCGATTGCGAGCCCAACGACGACCAGCTACACGGACGCAGGGGTGACGAACGGGACGACGTACTACTACGTGGTGGCAGCAGTAAACACGGCGGGGCAGAGTGCGAACTCCAGCCAGGTGAGCTCGACCCCGACGGCGTTTTTGATCAACTACGGTAGCGGGTTCAGCTCCTCCAGTGGGTTGCAGTTGAACGGGAGCACGACGCTAAGCGGGACGCGGCTGAGGCTGACCAATGGGGGTGGGGGGGAGGCGAGTAGCGCTTTTTATACCACGCCGGTGAACGTGCAGAGTTTCACCACGAACTTCAGTTTCCAGATGACGGATGCGCAAGCGGATGGGATGGCGTTTGTGATACAGAACGGAGCGGCGACGTCGCTAGGGCTAGGAGGAGGCGGTCTGGGGTATGAGGACATCGGGAACAGTGTGGCGGTGAAGTTCGACATATACAGCAATGCGGGAGAGGGAACGGATTCGACGGGGATGTATGAGAACGGAGTGGCGCCGACGGTGCCGGCGGTGGACATGACGAGTTCGGGAGTGGTGCTGCTGAGCGGAGACGTGATGAATGTGCAGCTCAGCTACAACGGGACAACGCTGACGATGACGATCACGGATGCGACCACGAGTGCGAAGTTTACGACCAGTTGGACGGTGAACATTCCGACCGAGGTAGGAAGCACGACGGCCCTGGTAGGGTTCACAGGAGGCACGGGAGGCTTAACGTCGATTCAAGACGTCCTCAGTTGGACCTTCAATTAATTCACTGAAGTTGTCGATTCCTCGACTTTAAATACCGTTGCGCAGGCATCGCCGAAGACAAGCGAGCAAGGTACTTATAATGCCACGCATCCTTAAATTGCAGCGGGCTCACGGTATGGCCGCGTCTAAATTAAGCCTCTTGCCTGAAGGACCGCCCTCCTAGTCCCGTCTCGGTCGAGGGCTTCAGTCGTCTCAAAGAGGGGAGCACTCCTTCGGAGTACATGACTGGAGTAGCCCGGCGGCTTGCCTATCCCTCTCTTGAGAAGGTGAGAACCTTGCCAGCTACCTCGCCTAGCGATCTGCGGCACGGTAGAATTCCGCAAGAATCTACAATCTTCATGGAGACAGAATGATTACATCGCGCAGGGACTTTTTCCGCTTTGGTCTTGGTGCGGCGACGACCTCAGCGATGCAATGGCCTCTGACAGGAGTTTTGCGGGTCCCCATATTCGAACCCTCCGGATTCGAGCAAGATCGGGGCCTTATCCGACTAAACCGCAATGAAAATGCGTACGGTCCCTCAGCAAAAGTAGCCGATGCCGTGCAGTCAGCAACCGGGAGTTCGAATCGCTATCCGTATATGCAATACGACGCTCTGGCGGAGAGCATCGCCAACTTTCACCATGTGAAGCCGGAACAGGTGTTGTTAGGTTGCGGATCTACGGAAATCTTCCGCATGGCAGCTTCCGCATTGCTCGGCAATGGCAAGCAACTGATCCAGGCTTTGCCGACTTTCGAAGCCATGGAGCACTATGCACGGGCAGCCGGCTCTGAGGTTGTATCGGTTCCCTTGACCCCGACATTTGCCCATGACCTCGACAACATGCGGGCGCGGGCAAGTGCTTCGACGTCGCTGATTTATATCTGCAACCCTAACAATCCGACCGCGACCTTGACCCCTCGTAAAGATTTGGAAAAGTTTATCTTTGCGCTTTCGGCGTCCACCTTTGTCGTGATCGATGAAGCCTATCACCACTACGCTGGATCGTCCGGAATGTACGCGTCGTTCATTGATCGCCCGCTCAACGATGAAAAAGTCATCGTCGTTCGTACTTTTTCCAAAGTCTATGGGCTAGCGGGATTGAGGCTAGGGTACGCTGTAGCATCACCGAAAATCGTTCAGCAGTTGCGGAAGTTCACCACCGAAAACAACATTAACGCGATAGTCATCCGAGCGGCCGCAGCTGCGCTGGACGACGCCGATGGAGTGAGCGCCTTCGTTCAGCAAAACGCGAACGACCGTCAGGAGTTTTTCAATCAAGCAATGACTCGTGCGCTTAAACCCATCGATTCGCATGCCAACTTTGTAATGATGAATACCTTCCATCCGGCTAACGATGTGATTCAGCACTTTCGTAAAAACAATATTCTGATTGGGCCCCGTTTTCCTTCCATGGACACTTACATTCGGGTCTCTCTTGGTCGCCCGGAGGAAATGCTGGCATTCTGGCGCACATGGGACATGCTGCCGTACTCGAAAAACATAATGCATCACTGACTCGCCGGTGACCCGTCGACTCGACTCCGCTTGCGAAATGGATTCAACGCGACGATCGCTACCTTGCGGGACAGCTCCTTGTTTTCGCTTAGCATAACGCGAATAATCGCTTTAACCTATATGGACCATACGCGACCGCCATCGGACTCTTAATAGCGATGCATATTCTTCACGTTGTCGGGGCTCGACCGAACTTCGTGAAAGCGGCGCCCGTGTTGCACGCGCTCGGAAACCGGCCGGCCGTGAAGCAGACACTCGTGCACACTGGCCAGCACTACGACGCCAACATGTCAGATGTCTTTTTCTCCCAACTTGGAATTCCAGCTCCGGATGCAAATCTGGGTGTTGGTTCGGGTAGCCATGCGCGGCAAACGGCGGAGATCATGACTCGGTTCGAACCAATCGTCCTGGAGCGCAAACCGGACGTCGTCTTGGTTTATGGGGATGTCAACTCTACGGTCGCGGCTGCTCTAGTGTGCGCGAAATTAGGCGTCCGGGTCGGCCATATAGAAGCTGGACTCCGTTCCTTTGACTTGACGATGCCGGAAGAGATCAACCGAGTGGTTACCGACCGTCTCGCGGATTTCCTGTTCACTCCCTCTGAAGATGGCGATGTGAATCTAGAGCATGAAGGTGTTCCAGCCGGGAAGATCTACCGGGTCGGCAATGTCATGATCGATTCCTTGGTGCGTCTCTTGCCCGTCGCTCAGCAGTGCCCGAAGAATGGGTTCCCCGACCGCTATGCTCTGGTTACACTGCATCGGCCATCCAACGTGGACGACGGAGAAAGTCTGAAGAGCGTTCTCGAATCCCTACTCGAAATAAATGAAGACTTGGAGGTGGTTTTTCCCGTGCACCCCAGGACACGTCAACGCATTGCGGAGTTCGGGTTCAAGGTTCAAAAGCTGCACCTATCGGAACCGTTGCCGTACATCGAATTCTTGGCTCTGCAGAGCCGTGCAGCGGCCGTCATCACGGATTCCGGCGGGATCCAGGAAGAAACCACTTATCTTGGAGTTCCATGCTTAACCCTGCGCGACAACACGGAACGTCCGGTTACGGTCACTTTGGGCACGAACGTAATCGTTGGGCAGGACAGAGATAAACTTAGTTCCGAGTTATCAAAAATCATTGCCGGAAAAGCCAAGAAGGGAACTATCCCGCCATTGTGGGACGGACACGCAGGTGACCGCATCGCCGATGTTCTACAGAGCCTGCAATTCTAAACTGAAAGTTCGTGGTGTCAACAGCTCCCAAAATGTCGGACAAAAGACCGATATCAATCGGGATGCAAAAAAGAGTGCTCGCACTGCTTTGTGCGACTGTCCTTAGCGCCATCTTGACTGCGGGATTGTGGCCATTCCATGCTCCCAAGAATCAGGTGAGCTGGCTGAACAACGGCAACGGTCTTCATATCGGTAAATACGGAGTAATACTTAGCCCGGGAGCATCCAGGATTATTGGTGTGAAAGACGGAACTCCCTGCGCGGTTGAGATCTGGCTGCAACCAGATCACAGTGATATCGGGGGCACCATCCTGGCGTTTTACAAGCCGGAGAATCACGAGGTCGCATTCTCGGTGTACCAATCCATAGACGATCTATTGTTGCGACGTGCGACTGTCTATGGGCAGCGCCTTGCATTTAGCCAGTGGTACGTCGGTCACGTTTTCGGCAAGAACAAGCCGGTGTTTATTACGATCAGCTCAAACGGGCAAGACGCAACAGTCTACTTGAATGGTGCTCTCGTACGGACATCCCCGGGGTTCGGAATCTCGAGTGAAGACCTGACCGGTCAACTTATCGTTGGCAACAATCCCCTGGCGGAGGATGGCTGGCAAGGTCAGTTAAAGGGGCTGGCTGTTTACCATCGAGAGCTTACCGAGGCACAAGTTTTGCAACACTACAACGCGTGGACAACGAACCAGAATGCTGAGATTAAGAATGAAGGTCCGATGGCGCTCTACCTGTTCAATGAAGGGTCGGGCGGTATCGTTCATAACCAGATGAACTCGGAAACTGATCTTCGCGTTCCAGAACATTTTTTTGTTCTGCATGCATCGTTCCTCGCGACACCGTGGCATGAGTTCCAACCTGCGTGGAGCTATTGGAAAAATGTCACGATCAACATCGGTGGCTTCATTCCTCTTGGATTCCTTTTCTGCGCGTATTTCGTGTCGGTACTGCGAATTAACCGAGCGGTACTCGTCACTATTCTTCTGGGTGCAGCGATCAGTCTTACAATTGAACTGCTACAGGCATTTCTCCCCACGCGGGATTCCGGCATGACCGATCTCATCACGAATACGCTCGGCACCGGGCTCGGAACCGCGTTGTACAGTTGCAAATCAATGCAGGCGGTGCTCGCGACAATCGGTTTCACAATGCGCCGGCAGGATACGTAGCCGTGCTTGCATATAAGACGCCATTCTTAGTACCATAACAGTCGCTTTAGTTTCGCCTTCACGCCGAAGCGCTCTAATATCATTCCAGCACTCATCGAAACTGCGTTGCAAGAGCGATAGATGCTGCTTGCCAGAAGCGGATATACCTGCCGGCGAAAGAGCCAGACTCTCTCTTCCGGGTAACTCTCGGTGGCGAAATACTCCTGAAACTTCACGGGCGTCCCGAAGTCATAAAGTTCGGGTGGGTTCTCATTGAAAAGATTTTCCAGAACTAACAGCAGTGCGACTGTGCCGACGCTGTAACGGCGCCAAGCATCGTCGGCACCGACAGACTCGGCACAGAAAGTCGATCCATATTGATACCCGAGGATGAAGGAACAGGGCACGCCATCGCACTTCAACACGTAAGACCTCAACCACCCGCGCTCGGCCAAGAACCGCAATTCACGCCTCACCACATCCAGATCTCGTGCAGCCAGGCCTCCGCCGAAGTGTTTAAACTGCCACGTTCTTTGGGAGATTTCACGGGCAGTCTCCAGGAAGGCATCGATTTCAGATGGCTGGCTCACCCGCAGCAGGTCGACCTGCCCGCGATCTCGCAACGTCTTGATTTCACGGAGCCGATTTTTCCGCGTCCTTGCGGAAAATTTCTTCATATAACCCTCGAAGGTTCCATCGAAACGAATGAATGAATGGAGTAGCGGTCCCCTCTTCGTATAGAAACGAAACCCTTGGCGGATGACTGCACTGCTGCGCAGATAGTTCGAAAGGAAGGATCCAGTTTTGACGTGCTCCATATAGATCGCGTCGAAGTCGGATCGCAGAATCTGGCCAATCAGCTTGTCATAGGCGGTCTGTTCCTCTGGCATATTGAGTGTGTGACCTTGCAGACGTAGGACCCGCATGGGAAACGTCACCACGACAAATTCTCCCAGTTCGCAGGCAAGCTTTTCGCGGCTGAGCACAAACGGAACTGCGCCAACGATTTGATCGCCGCTCTCCAGCAAGAATAGGCGGACCTTATCTTTCTCGTGCTGGAAACGCTGTTCGATCCATTCCGGATCACCGTGCAGGGAGTGACCAGGAAACTGACGATGGCATTCTGTCCACCTCTTTGCGACCTGGTTCAAGTCCGCATCCAACCGAACTTCCAGAATTTGATAAGACTGGCCAGACTCACGAAGTTGCGGTTGAGTTATCCCGCTTAGATCTTGAACAGTGTCCTTCGACGATTCCCGCGAAATCCACTCTTTTATCCTCGTGCGAGCGGCTTCGGGTGGATGAAGGAACTTTATCCCTGCTTCACGCCTCGATTCACTCACCCATGCGACCTGTCCTTTTATTTCCACCCAGTCCGAACATCCGGGGAAACATAAAGCTACCGACGAGACGTGTGGTTTGATGTCCGAGACAACTGCGTGTACACCCACCCCGGCTTCACTGATATCGGACACGATGGCGCGACTGGCGCCAACGTTGACGTAAGAGAGCGATTGTACGGAGCGCCGGGGGTGGGAACGGCGTTCCGGCAACGGGGACAGCGCAATCTGATTCTTGCCGGGCACTCGGCATCCTCGCACGTTTTTTACCAACGCGTTCGTTCCCCGGTCTTGCAGGCCCTAAAGCAGAAACTCCCGGCACGCGGTCAGTGGCTGATCACAGTGGCGAGCGCCGCCGTTAAGCGGTGTGTGCAGGGAGTGAGCCATTCTGTCGTGGAGGTCCCGAAATGTCAATTATAAAAAGGAGAATTGTTCTGAGGAATCGGGACAAGTGTTGCTGATTGGGTTACTCAGTCCAGCACGTGTATGACGAGAGCACCTGCGGGATTTCGCCCTCGCATGACTGCCCTCGAGATGAAACTCGCCGAAGGACGGAGTGCGCGGGCAGTCAACGCTCGGGGATTAAGAGAAAGCCGGCATCCTCTTGGCCCTTGTAGTCCCCACGGCCCACGATTTCACCGTGGTCATCGATGCTGGTTGCAGACTCCAGTGTCCATCCTGAATGGGGCGCGATGTGGTTGTTCAAATCAAGAAATCCGTGTGATTTGTCCCAGATGAAAGCCCGCTCCGAGTCGGCGAACGGCCCGAACGATCCGACGATGACGTCGCAGTTGTTGATCGCACGAGGCTGGCTTGGATATCGCGGGGATAGGTCTAAGCGAGTCAGGCTTCCTCCTGCGTAAAGGAAAACCTCGAAAAACGCTTGCACTACCACGTGACCCTGAGCATTGATCGCGATGGCGGAACTATAACGATCAGGCGGTCCAATAGGCTGAAGACCGCCACTCGCGGTCCAGAGAAACGCATGATAACGTCCATTCTTGTCGTAGACGTCGCCAATCGCTTCCCCATCGGTGTTGACACTCTTGGCGGACCCGCCGCAACAGCCACCTAACGATCGAACCGTGGTACCGATCCAGAACACCGGCCCAGTGGTTGTTTTTCCAGCGAGCAGTGATTCCCCGACAACTTCGTCGGAGTCACTGATGCTGTAGGCGTGAGATTGCTCACCAGAGAGTAAGGTCAGTGTGCCATTGGCGAAGGTAAACGCCCGATGCCGGCTGAAGGCGCGGTCATAAATAACCCCAGTGACATGACCAGAATCATTTACTGCAGTGGCTTCGGAGTTGTAGAAACCATCGGGCAGAGGCAGTTCGCGAAGCCCAACTTTCTCGGTCCACAGGGCCGCGCGATGACCGATGGTTGTGCCCGCAACTTGCCGGGCTTCATTGATGTAGGCTGGCCGCAAGGGCAAGGCGACCACTTTGTAGCGATCCGCAATACAGCTCGCGCCATTCGTTTGTCCCATCACAAAGCAACCCGGAGCAACCGCCAGGATCGCAATGACGAATTGCGCGGCCTTCATCTTATGCAAAGGTTTCCGTCCCACGCCGTTTCGGGGAGCTTATTGCGGCGTCAGCTTGATGTAGTCGAAGCACACCGTATATCCGCTGCTGCTGGAGTTATGCCCGATGACCGTGAACTTGAAGGAATAATTGCCGGGCGTCGGGAATGTAACGTTGCCAAGATCAAACTCTTGGAACACACCATTGGCATTGGCGCTGTATTCGTCCTCCGTAGGGCCAACGTTGGTACCGTTGACGGAGAGTTGAAAGATTCCCCGCGTGATGATCTGCTTCGATCCGACTTTAATGTCGTAAGTTCCTGACGCCGAGACGTTCACCGTGAAATTTAAATAGGCGCCCACAGCAGTCCCATCGGCAATCACTCCAGCCCCGTCAGGGAACCCGCTCCAGGTAAATGTCCGGGCGTCCGGCGAACCAGTCACCGGAATCTGCGTGGCCTCGTAAACGATTGCACCCGCGGTGGGGGTTGCACTCACCTGGCTGGAGTTCGCACTCTGTCCCGCCGTGCTCACCGCCGCGACCACGTAGTAGTAGGTCGTCCCGTTCGTCACTCCCGTGTCTGTGTAGCTCGTCGTCGTCTGACTTCCGATCGTCGTGTATGGTCCTCCGCTCGTCGTCGACCGCTGCACGTTGTAACTGGTCGCTCCACTCGACGCACTCCAGCTCAAACCCACCTGCGCATTCCCCGGCGTTGCCACCAAGTTCGTCGGTACCGGTGGTATCCCGAGCGGCGTCGCACTTACTTGGCTGGAATTCGCACTCTGCCCCGCCGTGTTTACCGCCGCCACTACGTAGTAGTACGTCGTCCCGTTCGTCACTGCCGTGTCTGTGTAACTCGTCGTCGTCGGACTTCCGATCGTCGTGTATGGTCCTCCGCTCGTCGTCGACCGCTGCACGTTGTAACTTGTCGCCCCACTCGATGCACTCCAGCTCAACCCCACCTGCGCATTCCCCGCCGTCGCCACCAAATTCGCCGGCGCCGGTGGAGGATTCGTGTTCGAGCCTGTATTGTAGGTCCAACTCAGAACGTCTTGAATCGACGTCGTCCCTCCCGTGCCTCCCGTGAATCCTACCAGTGCCGTCGTGCTTCCTACCGTCGTCGGAATGTTCACCGTCCAACTGGTCGTGAAATTCGCACTCGTGGTCGCGTCCGTGATCGACAGGGTCAGCGTTGTCCCGTTGTAGCTGAGCTGCACATTCATCACGTCTCCGCTCAGCAGCACCACTCCCGAACTCGTCATGTCCACGGCTGGCACCGTCGGCGTCGCTCCATTGACGTACATCCCCGTCGAGTCCGTCCCCTCCCCTGCATTGTTGAAAATATCGAACTTCACCGCCACACTGTCCCCTATGTCCTCATACCCCAGCCCACCTCCAGCAGTCCCCACCACCGTCGCCGCTCCGTTCTGTATCACAAACGTCATCCCATCCGCTTGCGCATCCGTCATCTGAAAGCTGAAGTTCGTGGTGAAACTCTGCACGTTCACCGGCGTGGTATAGAAAGCGCTACTCGCCTCCCCCCCACCTCCGTTGGTCAGCCGCAACCGCGTTCCACTCAGCGTCGTGCTCCCGTTGAGCTGCAACCCGCTAGAGCTGAACCCGCTGCCGTAGTTGATCAAGAACGCCGTCGGAGTCGCACTCACCTGGCTGGAGTTCGCACTTTGTCCCGCCGTGTTTACTGCCGCGACCACGTAGTAGTAGGTCGTCCCGTTCGTCACCGCCGTGTCGGTGTAGCTGGTCGTGGTCGGACTTCCGATCGTCGTGTACGGTCCCCCGCTCGTCGTCGACCGCTCCACGTTATAGCTCGTCGCCCCGCTCGACGCAGTCCAGCTCAACCCCACTTGCGCGTTCCCCGCCGTCGCTGCCAAGTTCGTCGGCACCGGCGGTACTGCCAGCTTCGGAGTTGCACTCACCTGGCTGGAGTTGGCACTCTGCCCAGCCGAGTTCACTGCCGCGACGACGTAGTAGTAGGTCGTCCCGTTCGTCACTCCTGTGTCCGTATAACTGGTCGTCGTCGGACTTCCGATCGAAGTGTACGGCCCCCCGCTCGTCGTCGACCGCTGCACGTTGTAACTCGTCGCTCCACTCGACGCACTCCAGCTCAACGCCACCTGCGCGTTCCCCGCCGTCGCTGCCAAGTTCGTCGGCGCCGGTGGTATTCCGAGCTTCGGAGTTGCACTTACTTGGCTGGAATTCGCACTCTGCCCCGCCGAGTTCGCCGCCGCCACTGCGTAGTAGTACGTCGTCCCGTTGGCCACTCCCGTGTCTGTGTAACTCGTCGTCGTTGGCGTCGCTATCGAAGTGTACGGCCCCCCGCTCGTCGTCGACCGCTGCACGTTGTAACTGGTCGCCCCACTCGATGCACTCCAACTCAATCCCACCTGCGCATTCCCCGCCGTCGCCACCAAATTCGTCGGCGCCGGTGGAGGATTCGTGTTCGACCCTGTATTGTAGGTCCAACTCAGAACGTCTTGAATCGACGTCGTCCCTCCCGTGCCTCCCGTGAACCCTACCGACGCCGTCGTGCTTCCCACCGTCGTCGGAATGTTCACCGTCCAACTGGTCGTGAAATTCGCACTCGTCGTCGCGTCCGTGATCGATAGGCTCAGGGTTGTCCCGTTGTAGCTGAGCTGTGCATTCATCACGTCTCCGCTCAGCAGCACCACTCCTGAACTCGTCATGTCCACCGCCGGCACCGTCGGCACCGCTCCATTGACGTACATCCCCGTCGAGTCCGTCCCCTCTCCCGCATTGTTGTAAATATCGAACTTCACTGCCACACTGTTCCCGATATACTCGTACCCCAGCCCCCCTCCCCCTTGCCCCAGCGCCGTCGCCGCTCCGTTCTGAATCACAAACGTCATCCCATCCGCTTGCGCATCCGTCATCTGGAAACTGAAGTTCGCGGTGAAACTCTGCACGTTCACTGGCGTGGTGTAGAAAGCGCTACTCGCCTCCCCACCCCCTCCATCGGTCAACCGCAGCCGCGTCCCATTCAACTTGGCGAAGCCGTTCAGGGCCAGGCCAGTCGAATTGAAGCCCGAGCCGTAGTTGACAGTCGGATTCCCGGTGTTGATGGTGTACGTCCCGCTCGCCACGGCGCTGTTGTTGTATCCGGCTGCCACCGCAATCGCCTGAATCGTCGTCGTTGTACTCAGCGTCAAGGTCGTGCATACTGGCGAACCCGCCGTTGGCGTGCTCCCGTCTGTGGTGCAGTGAATCACGGCGCTTGTCGTGGTGTCCGACAGCGTGACCACTTGACCTGGGTTATAAGGGCCGGGCGCCGGACTAAAAGTTGGCGTGGCCGCGGTCGGAATCGTGCTAATCGCGCCATAGGCGGACAATGCCAACTGGCTGCCAACGTACACCTTACCGTTTGCGACGATCGGTGTGGCGAACTTGATTGCTCCGCCGGGGACATCGCGGTTGTTCGCGGCCTGACTGCTGTTGTAGAGCATGTTCGCAAGATTGGTGGCGTCATAGGCGTACAGGACCTGACAATTCGAGCCGCCACTGCAGGTTGATCCAAAGGCGCTGTCATCCAATCCCCAAAGAATTCCGTTGGTGTTACCGTTGGCCGAAATGGTGGGCGACGGCGCGGAGAAACTGAATGCCTTTGCGCTCTCTGATGTTGGAGAAGTCGAAATCAGTCCATTGTCATTGGCGTTGAACGAAAATGCCTTGAGATTGTCCGGCCCACCGCCGTCGCTGCCCCCGCCCCAGTACACGCTACCGTTCCAGTAGGCTGGCGTGCCCCAAACTCCGGCGGTTGCGCCTGGAATCTCCTGCACGATATTCGGATCACTGCCGTTGCAAGGCGGGTTGTCATTGACGCAGTACTTGCCCATATTGTTGCGATCAATCACGTACATCTTGCCTTCCTTGCCCATCTGCGTCAGCAGTTGCTGTCCCGAAGAAAGGTTAGGCAGTAGCACCAGCCCTCCGGCTCCCACGTCGGTATCGCCACCGGACAAACTGCTCTGGTTGTAGGGCGTGAAGTAATCCAAGACCGGGAAGCTACCTCCGCTCGGCGGTCCGAGTTTGACGATGCTATCGCCATAGTCCGTATCGCCATTCCAGGTGCCATTTCCGGTTGCGAAAAAGATGTTTCCGTTCGCATCCGCGGCCAGTCCTCCGCCGCTCATCCAAACTCCACCGGCGCTGCCGTCGGCTGAAGCGTTAAAGGCCGCTTCCTGCGCAAGTGTGCTGGCGCTATATGACATGATCCAGCCGTGCCAGGGGGTGATGTCGCAATGCGCGGACCATCCGATCACCACGTGCCCATTTTCCAGCAACAGGCCCGCACGCTGATTCTCGAAGTGAGGGCTAAAGCTCACGGTGGTACCGTTGCCATCCGACGCGGTTCCCGGGACTGTCGCTTGTATGAGTACCGGACCACCGAATTTTTCAACCGAGGTACCCACGTCGATGGCATGCAAATATTGGATCAGGCTGCCATTGACTTTTGATTTCGCCACGACGTAGATCGTTCCCGTTGTGGGATCGATGACTGGGGTTCCCGTGATCCCGACTTCCGGCACCAGGTCGCCGCAACCCAGATCCGCGCTGCTGTTGACCGTGCTGCCACCGGATGGAATCAAACTGATCTGCCAGTAGACGGTTCCACTGTTCGCGTCAATGGCGTACAGGCTGTCGTGCTCGGTGGCGACGTAAAGAACGTTATGGGTGCCACCAGCGATGGTCACGTTGGAGAGATACAACGGCTGGGCGTACACATATCCGTCGACCGACACCGTAAATAGCTTGCCAAATTGGCTGCTGTTCACGTTGGCCGGAGTCAGAATGGTTTCCTGGGTGTTCTGCCCTGTCCTAGAGGTGTCATTGTGATAGGTCGTGACGTTTACTTGCGCCTGGAGCGCTGTCGTGAGAACGCATAAAAGACTAATAATGATGATCTCGATAGGACAACTCGTCAATCTCTTCACCTCGTTTGCTCCTGAACGCGCGACTCAGAAACCGAGCCAGCGAATCTGTAACAGCGAGGCAGCCGTTCGCTCCAACCTGGAGCAAATTGAATCACTCGTGCAATGCACATCAATGGAATAAAGGGCGAATCAAGAACATGCCTTCCGCAGTTTTGGTTGGGCTATGTTAGTTTGTCGTTGTGTTGACTGTTCACGGATCGCGTGACGGCACCTAAGATGCCACGCTGTGGGCAGGGGTTGCAGCTTGAATACGAACCTCGGGACAATATCGGGCTCCTCTGAAACTGGACCCATTCCTTGAAGTGCTGCGCCGCAGCCATCGCTCCCCAATCAATTTTCCGGTAGGGCCCAGCCGCGACCGCAGGACTCAGAAACATACCGCTCAGGACTGACTTCGCTCTACCAAGTCGAAGGTGCAGCGGTTTCAATGCGCACCTCGGCTTTCGCCGCAATCAGCTCGCTTCGTCAGACAGCCTGATAAAACACCGGCGAATTTTCAAAATAGGGCACAGAAGCGCCGACATCAAGACACAGAAGTACATCTGCGTGGAATACACTCACACAATAGCCCCGAGCGAACCCAGCATTCGAGCAAGAAACCGCAACAGGAAGCTTGCAGAGCTTTTTCTAGGATCAGGAGGCTAGTCGGCCGTACTAAATTCATCCGACCCCGTGTCCAAAACTACTTCACCCTGATGTGGAAATGACGCTTAGCGCCTTCGAAGAGTGTTCTAGAACGCTTTGTAGACGATTTCCGGGGCAGGCTGGTTGAGCAGAAATGTGACGACAAGAGCGGTCAGTCCCAGCGCCGACGGATACACTATGAGCGCATAGCGACTGGTGAGCGCACTTTGACGTGGAATGTCCCTCGATGTTGATGTCGATTGGCGGTTGGCGAATGAACCTGTCCTGTCCGCCACGGACGCAGCCAGCCTAACGTTCGCGAGGCTGAGATGTTCGAGTAAGAGACGTCGAGGATTCAGATCCGATTCTTCAGAAGTGATGGATTTGGGCGTGGCAAGCATTGCACAGCGTGATCAGGTTCTCCTCCGAATCCTCGCCGGAGTGGCTCCGAAGAGTTCTATGGTGCACCTGAAGGTTGCACATCGTGCCACAAGATTGACATCTCCAGCCGTCGCGACGGAGCACTTGGTTGCGGAGAGTGTCGTACTGGTCAGGCTCGAGCCGCAGGGGCGTACTTTTCGGTTGAATCCGACTCACGACGCGTTCTCGGTCACGTAGCGCAGAAACGTTCGCCTCTCCTCGCCGGGGAGAAACTTAAAGAACCGTAATGCCGACTGCAAGAGAACATTGGGATCTTCATTCTCCAGATTCGCTCCCGCCAAGAAGTCGGCGCAGATCATCTCCAGGCAGTAGCCGCGGGACTTGTCGCTGCCCAGCATCAGAGCAGCCGTTTCGATTGCCTGCTCGACCACTGGCATTTGGCTTTTGTACATCTTGAAGTAGACAATCTCCCACGGCTCTGTTTCCTGCCCGGTTAACTCCCTCTCGACTTCCTGCTTAAATTCTTCCTTGGGCATCTCGCGGGCTTTGTGCAACCAGGTTGCACAATCGAAGTGCTGCCGGTCTCTCCTGGCTAGTTTGGCCAACTCCACGCCCTTGCTCCAGCCCACTTCCTTCAGTTCCTTTCTTGCCTGTGGCGGCAAGTGTTCGTGGATCGACATCAGGTAATACGCCTTTCTTCGCGATTCCGGAAACCGTCTTTCCAAGAATTCATCGAAGGACTTCACATTGTCCACCCGCCAATACTGTCCAGCGCGCACCTCGCATAGATACCGCCCCATTTCGACAAATCGAGTATCCCGTTCCGCTTCCTTCTGCCGCTCCCAGGCCAAGATTTCGTCGATCTTGCCCAGAACAAACAGAGCCCGGCGACGATTGAATTTCGGCGGCATGGGCGGATCCCTAGTAATTAAGCTCGTCAAGCCAACCAAGGTTCTCGGCTCCTGGCCGGCGCACCAGCGCGGCATCAATCAACTCTTGCTTGCCTAAGCAAAGTCCCAGGTATGGGCAGGTGCTGCAAGGATTCTGCGGAAAACGAATTCCGCTGTGCGGCGGAAAGTCTGCCGATTCGATTCGCCGGATCGTATCCGCGGCGAGATGACCAAACTCTTGCCGCTGCGCGTCGGTGATCGTGGTGCTCAGATACTGGACTTCCACCAGCCGTTTGCGGACGAAGACCACCTGAGCAACCTCGGCGATGCCGGTTATCCAGGAATAGCAAATCAGCTGGGGATCGAGAGCCAGCAGGCCCTTCGGTTCTTCTGGATATCGGCTGGAGGATGTCTTCCATTCCAGCAAGCAGCGTGTTCCATCCAGCTTCCCGATCCCATCAATGTAGGCGACGAATTCGTTCTTCTCGATGGGCCGTGTGAACTTGACCTGCAGGTTGCGTCGCGGCTGGTAAATGCAAACGCGGTCATCCTGGCAGAAGCGCGTGAGTAGCATGATCCCCTGCTCGAGCATGCGATCCCAAGTATCGTGGTTCGAAAAGTGCAGATCCTGATCTTTGCAAGCCGACCATTCGCGAAAGAGGACGTCCCCGGGATCTTCACGGCGAAAGTAGGCGCCCAACGCTTGCTCGAAGGCCCGCCCAAAGAGCATCGCGGCACGACTGTCCTTCTCTTTCCACTCGTCGAGGTAGCGATGGCGATAGCGGCGCGGGCAGGTCAAGTATTGGCTGACTTGCGTGTAGCTGTAGGTCATCATGCCACCTGCGAGCCATCGAGATTGGAGGGCGAAAGTTCCTCCCAGCGACCGGCGGGCGCAAAACCATCCAGCCGAAGCAGGGAAGCGCCGTTGAGGATGACTTGGCTGACCTTCACCACACCGGTCAGACCTATCAGCTGCGATTCATCGACTTCATCGCGACCGAGCAGTTCGACATCGTAGCCAAAGTCGCGCAGGAACCAGTTGAACTTCCACAGGGCTTTGGGGTTGCAATAGAGACGGCTGGAGATGATATGGCCTGAAAATCGGGTGGGCTCCAGAATGGATAGAGCAACGGTGTAATAAGGTTTCTGAGCTTGCCGGCGGAACCGGACTTTTTGCACCCGAACCAGAAAAAGTCCGTCGGGGATTTGATCGGCCGCGCAGCGATCGGCCGCGTGCAAGCCTGCAATGTGGCGTCTCATGCTGCACCTTCTTTCGCGCCGAGATAGCTGTTGAGCTGGCAGAGCAGGGCATCGCGATTCTTGTCGGCCCAATCAGCCAAGTGGGCGACGAAGTTTTCGACCTGCTCGCGAGTGGCTTCACGAAGACTCTTGACCCCACAGAAGTCAGTCGCATACGACTTGACCAGCCTGGCATCCAGTTGATGCTGGCGAATGATTTGGCAGAGATGATCGCGGACCGTGCGACCGCCGTAGCCATTTCCGTTTGTAGGCTGCGGCGTTTTTCTTAATTCGCCGGTCGGTTCGGTTTGGCCGTTGAACGAGCCGATTTCTTCGACCGAGCAGATGCCGATACCGTAGGCCTTGCGCAAAGCCCGGTTGACGGCGCGAGTTTCGGCGACGCGCATTTCCGCGCCATGGACGAGAGACGAAACGTTAGATGGGTCTGCATCTCCGTAACCAACGAAGCTTCTCGATGGGGACCTGCGAACCGTCGCTTTAAAAACCCAACGTCCCGAGGAAGCGTCCGACAAATGCTCGTCAGCCGCAGCTTCTATTCCAAAGCACCTCCTTCGGTGCGCGATTCGTAGCAGACCAGAATGACTCACATACCACCTTCCACCAAGAAAAAGCAGTTCACTCCTGCATATAGAAAGCCGGAGCGTCACCGTGAGATCGCGTAGAACTGACACTTGTAAACGTGCCAGGTCTGGATAGAGTTCTTTGGCAATGCGGAGGTTCTGTCGGAGTAGCTTCTTATCGCAAGCGGCGCGCAGTGGCATGTGCTTTATCCTCAAGTTCAAAGGTAGAGATACATAGTGTATCATAAAGTATCAAATAGTTACATACAGAAAATTGTTGGATCCTGTTATCTTGCTACTAGCCATGACAGAATCCAGGGTTGCACTGCTAGTTCGGGTGCCAACCAATCTCAAATCGCGATTGGCTGAGATCGCAAAGCGCGAGCGACGATCTCTGAGTAAGCAAGTCGAATTACTGCTAGAAAGTTGTCTCGAGCGCCCGGGTCAACAAAGCTCGACGCTGATGCCTTCCGTAAGAAGCGGGCGCCAAATCGATCCACGGTCGGCAAAAGCAAAGAAGAAGGCTACGCAAAAGGACAACCCGCCGGGCCCGTAACTCGAAACCGACACAGATGTATTGATCCGCAGTTTTATTGGTCGATTTCGGCCGATCGACAGATGCCTATCTCGGAAAGAATCCGTGCTCCGTGGCTTTTCGCTGTTCCTTTTATCGCGCGCCACGACGGCCTGGCCGGCATCTGCCATTCCCGGTCGAGCGTTTGGCGAGCGGGGAACCCCCGGCGGATAGGAGATCAAGGTCTTTCCAGGAATCCATCGTATAAGTGGGTTGCCCAACCAAACAGATACTGGCCATGACCTTTCGAGACCTATCGGTCGGCACGGACTCTGATATGATTGCTTTCAGTTTTGGTCTACCTGGGCTGTCTGTCTGTATATCCGAATTTCCTTTCTGACTGGTTTCCAAAGTTTCAAAGATAAACAATGCGCGCTGGCAAGGAATAGTGCTGCGCTCACCCGAAGGAGACGAATATGAACTTTCGGAAAAATGGCACTGCGGCCAAATACGCTGTAAACAAAAAGAACGCGAAAACTTCAACGGGCCCGAAATCGAGTCAAGGAAAGTGTCGTACGAAGAACAACGCGATCACTCATGGACTTTTTGCGAAAGAAAAAGAATAGGTGCTGAGCAACAAATAGCGACGGCGGTCGAAGACAACGCCGCCGTCGACAAATCGCGACGTAGGCCAAGAACTGAATTGCAGTCTCAGCGCTCGATTAAATCCAGGCTCGCATTGGCCCATGGATGTGGTGTTGAAGCTGGAAATGCGCCATCAACCCGGCGCTTGGTCAGTACGCAACGAAGTACTACATCTCGATGGCCGGAGATGTTATTCGTGTGCTGCGTCGATTGAGGAAAGCTGGTCAAGAAAACGGTTCAACTGTACTGACAGGCAGGATATGGCCATGTCCTTTTGAGACTTGTACAGATTGGGGTGTTGGCGTCTAAAATACAACCAATGTCGTTAAGGGTTATTTCTCGGATTTAGTCGACGCAGTTCTACCTAGGCAGTTTGTTTGTATACCTGAGCATTTCTTCTCGTTTTGGTCTCCAAAGTTCCGAAAAATCTAAGTATGCGCTCGCCAGCGACTGCGGTTGCTGCGCGGCTGGGAGACCCGCATGAAGATACCTAAGAAAGTGACGCCAGAGAAGGCGGCCGCAAACCAGCGGAATGCACAAAAGTCTACCGGGCCGAAATCGGTACAAGGGAAGTCTTCCTCCAGCCAAAATGCCCTCACCCATGGAATTTTCGCTCCCGGCCTGCTCCTCCCCGGTGAAAACAAAAAAGAATTCGATCAGCTTTGGAACCAGACGGTTAGCTCCCGTTGTCCCGTCGGTTCCGGGGAGTTCCACCGCGCCGAAAATCTTGTCTGGCATCAGTGGCGTGGGAGGAGGCTTCGCTTGGCGGAAACCGGTGTCGTCGCCAAGCTCCAAGCCGACCAAAACGCCCTGGCGGAAATGGTGGGTTCCACGCACACTCCCCAGTACAACCGCGCCGTTACAGCTCTTAAGCGTCTGAAAGAGATCGAGGAACAAATCAACTCGACAGGGTGCGTCAGCACGGAAAATCTCGAGTGGCTCCGAAAACTGCCTTACGGCGACGAACTCAAGAATTTTCTCGACGCCATCGAGCTCGTTCAATCCGCTTGGCACAAGGACGGTGCACGCCCTAGCGCGGAGACGCCCGCCGAGACGGAAACCCGGCGGTCAACGCGCGACGATGATGTAATCACCCCCGAGGGTGAGTGTGACTTCGCGCGCTTTTGGCTGCTGGAAGTCCTGGATTCCCTCAAGACGTTCATTCAGGGTGAACGGCTTTACCACGGGCAACAAATGGTGCAACGATCGGAGGGGCAGCGTAACGCTCTCTTGGTTCCGCAGGAAGCAGACCTTAACCGTCTGATGCGCTACGAAGATCACCTCTCGCGCCAGTATGACCGGGACGAACTTGCGCTCGAACGGATGCAGCGCCTTCGCTGCGGGGAGAAGGTGCCTCCACCGACCGCCCGGTTTTAGCCAGTCGACTGCGGTTGGCGGCAACGATCTGTGCGTTAGGGCGGGCTTCGCTGGCCTCAGATACGAGCGACGATGGCCGTGAGAGGTGTCTCTAGGCTCGTATCTTTGCGCCGAAGCGCTGCTTCCCTGATTGCTCAGGACCAGATCGACTTTCGGCACTTTGTCGAGGACAAAATCCGGGAGGGCCGCTTCCTGTGTATAGTCTGGAGCGCACATCTGAACTCGCAATCCGACCCGCTTGTTGTTCTTCTTCGCTAATTCAAAAACCAGCTTTAGGTAATCGGGCATCTCCAGGCGTCCCGGCCGCGGCTGCACTTCCCTCCAGGTCGGACGGATATAAAGCTGCTGGCCCAGGGGAAATCGAACTAGGTCTTCGATCGCCTGGGGAATATCGCCTGACTTGATTTCCTCCGTGCCACTGTCTGCCGTGATATAGGTGACCAGTCCCTTACCATAGTTCGGCACGACGTCTTCCGAAGAAGTCGTGTTCATCACCACGTCGTCAGTGGGAATGACAGCATCAGGTGGGTATTGAGGGAACGGACCCTGATTGAGTCGATCTGCCACCTGGGGACCGGAGCCGAAGTCGTAGTTTCCCCGGTTGTGGGCGGGAACCTTCGCCTGCGCTTTACCCATTCCAAGTTCTGCTGCTACGGCAACAGCGACAGTATTTTTCAGAAAATCTCTACGCTGCATCAAAATTATCTCCTGCTGCCGATTGAAATTAGCAGTCCCGCGTTTCTGACCGATTGTAGTACCTGTCGGTGAAGGTTGTGCCCGAATCGCAGGCAACGGGAAGTAGGCCGCTAAGAGAGCGGATTGGTACCGGGAAACGCGATCTGTTCACGGACCGTCGACTCACATCGTTGGCTATTCGAAAGATGTCCAGAAACGCTCTTGTGGGAGATCAAGGCAATCTCCCCGAAGCCGACTTCTGGCCCGGAATGACTTCCGAATTGCCTGTGACACGACCAGAATCCTGACTAGCCACTTCCCGTCGTGAGGGCCCCTTCAGCCTACGACACCTATCCCCCGGCAATCCGAACTTTGCGAGAGCTAGGAACCAGGCGTCCGGCTTTGGGTTCCCCTCGTCCCCCTAAAATGTGTGCAACATGCTTCAATCTCCAGCGTACTGCTATATGGATGCCAAAAGGAACATGGCGAATGAAGCGCAAGTCCGCGAGGGCGGAACCGGGCAGATGGAGCGGAAGGATTTGGAGAGCTTAATCGAGTGCGCACGAGGTCGCGATGCCGAGGCCCTTGGGGAGATCTATCGCCGTTATGTCCGGCGCGTGTTCGGACTGTGCCGTTACATGCTGGATTCACGGGAGAGCGCAGAAGATGCCACCAGCGAAGTCTTCGTCAAGCTGCAACGCTCCATCGACAGCTACGACGGTTCGATACCGTTCCCCAGGTGGCTGCTGCGGGTGGCCGGCAACCAATGCATTGACGCTTTGCGGCGCCGGCAGCGTGGGCGGCGAACGATTGTGGAAGTTGAAGACGGAACCGCGGTCATCGACGCGGCCAGTTCGGAGCCGTCGCCGCTGGGTGCTGTCATCAGCAAGGAAGAGAGGGCGAAGGTGCGGGATGCCATCGTCCAGCTGCCGGAGAATTATCGTGTGCCGCTGGTCCTGCGCTATTACAGCGAACTGAGCTATGAGGAAATCGCGCAACACTTAGACGTAGAGAGGAACAACGTGGCGACGCTGATATTTCGGGCGAAACAGGAACTGCGCCGGAGACTGCCCGACAGGAGCAAGTGACCATGGAATGTTATTCGGAACAGACGTGCGCTCTCGCCGTGGACGGCGAACTGGCGGCCGACGAGGTCCAGCGCCTGCGAGACCACCTGACCACGTGTCAGCGCTGCCAGGCGCTGGTGGACGCGTTGCGCGCTGAGAACCGGGTACTGAGCGAAAGTCTCAACGAGCTTCCGGAAGAAGCAGCCAGCCCGGTGGGCTTCTCCCCTCAGCGCCGCTCCTGGGGGTGGGGCGACCTGGCGATCCTGGCCGCGGTGCTGGCGCTAGGTTCGATCATTTCCGGTTGGTTCAATGAGATGGATATTCCGGCTGCGCTGGAATGGTTCAATCCCTTCAGCGCAAACGGCCGCACGAACCTGACCTTCCAACTGTTGGACTACTTTGCACACGGAGGTACTGCCATGCTAGCCGATTATGCTGCTGTCGTGGGCTGGATTTGTTTGCTGTTGCTGTTGGGCGGCGGCGCACTGCTACTTGGACGCCGAGGACGGCCACATTACCCCGGCCTGCGCCTGCTGATCGTGTTGCTTGCGTTGTCGTTGCCCAGCGGTGCCCTGGAACGGCGACACGGCGAGTTCGTCACGGTAGCGGCGAATGAGACTGTGGACGACACTCTTGTGGCCGCCGCTAACATCGTGCGCGTGGATGGCGTGGTCAATGGAGATTTGCTGACTTTTGGCCGGACCGTGGAGGTGCGTGGCACGGTGAAGGGCGACCTAATCAGTTTCGCCCAGAGGACCGAGGTCAGCGGAACCGTGGAAGGCCACATCTACACCATCTCCCGCACGCTCGACTTGGAAGGGCAATTGGGCCACAGCATCTACGGCTTGGTGCAATCCTTGCATGTTGATGAGCGTGGCCGCGTGGGCGAGGGCATCGTGGTTGCCGTCGGCGACGCCAGCTTCGAGGGCGAGGTGAAGCGCAGCGTGAACATCGTGACTAGCGGCAGTGCCGATGTGAGCGGCAGT
Source organism: uncultured Acidobacteriota bacterium (assembly GCA_963762385.1). Lineage (GTDB taxonomy): Bacteria > Acidobacteriota > Terriglobia > Terriglobales > Acidobacteriaceae > JABDBE01. Next base: position 118,398 of record CAVXKN010000010.1, read on the forward strand.
ATCGGCCGCGATCTAACGATGATCGGTCGCAGCTTAGTGCTGACGAACACGGCACGGGTCGGTGGCAACCTGAGCGCTCGCGTGCACCAACTGAAGGAGGTGCAGATCGCCGACGGAGCGACCATTGGGGGCAAACGTGACATCCAGGTGAGGGTGAGGGAGAGCAGCTTCACGCGCCCCAGATTCTACTTTCACCAGGCTGTCTGGTTCGCTGGCGCCATACTGGTGGGATGGCTGGGCATGCTTTTGTTTCCCGGCTTCTTCCAGGCCACGACTCAGCTGGTGGGCTCAGGCTGGTGCAGTCTGGGACTTGGGGTCGGGGTTCTAGCCGGCGTGCCGGTGGCCATGGTCGTCATCGCCATCACGCTGGTTGGCTTCCCGCTTTCCCTAATGTTGCTCGCGCTGTATTTGGCTGCGATCTACCTGGCGAAAATTTGGGTTGGAGCCTATTTGGGCCGAATACTCCTGAAGCCATCCGGGGCCACAAAGGGCGATTGGTTGCTGGGACTCCTAGCGGGCCTGCTGATCCTCGCCATTGTTGGGTTCATCCCGTATCTTGGCGGGTTGGTCCGCTTGGGTGTGGTTTGCCTGGGGTTGGGAGCGTTTGCCGGGCAGCTTTATCGTGCTTCACGACCGGCAATGACGGCCTGAAGAGGCCTGCTGTGGGGTTTGTCGAGGCCAAAGAGAGTTCGGTAATGGCATCGCTGGAAGCGAACCACTCGTGGGTTTTTTGAAGTAAAATCGCCACGTTAACACAACTCCAGGATCGGCTAGTCACGTGGAGAGACAGTCGGCGGAAAATAATCAGGAACCCTTCTTGCTCCGTCTCGCGGTCCAGAAACGGGCTTGTGGGATCAATCGACGGTCGTCCGGTCTCGCTGGAGCTGCCTTTCAGTTGTTCGCGCACGAAAGCAAAGCTGACGTGCTTTTCGATGAGCCGCAGCAGGTGGGTTTCAGGAACCTGATCTTCCAGGCGGAAGTAGTAGAACAACGCTTCCGAGCGGTCGTGTTGCCCCATCATGATCAGCAAGCCTCCGAGAATGGCGATCCACAACATGGCCAGCATTCCTCCTTACTTATTACAATGCTTCTGCCGCCATTCCGATCGCTAATCACGGTGACTTTTTCAACACCCACGCGATATTACGCCAGTTGCCCTGCTATTTCGGTTGGGCAGCTGACCTCTGAAGAAGGATTAGGTTGTGGCCCTCGGGGTCGCGGAGAACAGCCCATGCATGTTCCGACTGAACCAGTTGGTCCGGCCCGATCGCCGCAATCGCCGATTCTAGGTCAGGGACCTCAAAGAAGAGAACAGCTTTATCTTTCGACGGGTAGGACTCGGCCCCCTTCCGCTCGAGGCAAACAAAACTTGCGCCACTATCAAACTTGGCGTGGTGCCCGATCTGCTCATCAGAGATTTCAAGACCGAGCGTTTCAACGTAGAACTTCTTTGCTCGCTCCAAATTGTCAAAGTAGAGTTCAACACCGATGAATCGTGTGGTGGATCGGCTGCACAAAATCGTCTCCACGTTGAGTATAGTTCCGCGAAAGTGCGTCGCGCACAAGCTTCATGGACAAGAAGGGAACCGGAAAGAAGGCTTGAAGCGCCCGGCTCGGTCAATGAGTGAAATCGCGATGTTAAGTCAACATGCTCGCGACTCGAATCAGGCAGCCAGCGGCTGGCGGTTTCCTCCATCAATCATAATGGCCATGACTTCAGCGAGGGAGGCGAACTCGAAGCCGCAGAGAGAAGCGGCATCTTCCAGATCCCGCCTTAAAGAAGGGCGTGGATTAAACAATTTCAGTGGAATGCGGTATTGGCGCGCCCACTGCTGCAGGAATAACAACATACTCAAACCTTCGGCTGCAATGACGATCACTTTCGAGAAGTCAATTACGATGACACGCATCGCCGCCCACCCGGTCACCGCATCCCGTAACTGAAGGGCATCCTCGTTACCCATGATTGTGCCCTCGCACTCTACGATGCCAGCTTCACCAATGCTGTCCAGGTTCACCACTAGCATGTCGTCCGCCATTGGTCAGGACTGGGCACGTTGAGTACCAGAATGGCATCCTTGTTTTTTCTGCTATAAGACTCCCAGAACAGAGTAACTACGGAAAAGTCCGCTAGGAGCCGAGCAAATCTGGGGTACAGCCAATCCTGTAGGAAGTGTTGAGCGTCTTGGAAATCCCGGACCTAACGACCCGATAATGGGCCTGAGTGCACGATCAAGTCAATTCGTGTAATCGCGATGTCACAACAGCGAAGAAATCAAGATATCATCTGCTTGCTGCATCATTGGACTGCCAGATGAGAGACACACATTACGAAGACATTCTAGGGAAACAGCTTGCAATGAATCGCCAGACGTGGGCTGCCATGCAGAAACACGGAGTCATGCAAGATAGCCAGTTGCGTTTGGATTTCTCCTACAACGCACCGAGTCATGAGGCTGCTGACAAGCTATGCGCTCTCCTTCGAGCGCAGAGGACTACGAGGTCACGGTCGAGTCGGGTGGTTCATTTCTACGTCGCAAATGGCAAATTGAGGGAAAAACGCAGAATACGGCGGTTTCGCCTGAAGTTCTAGACCAGTGGGTCACATGGATGGTCACTGCTGGCAAGGAGCATTCTTGTGACTTCGATGGATGGGGAACGTCGGTCTAATTCGGCCCGATGGCACAACTTCCGTGAGTTCGAATCGGGCTATTGATTCTTTGAGGCATTGGGCGGTTGGGCCGGACAGTCGAACGCTATTCGAGCCTGTACCGCGACTGGCGAGCCGTCTTTTTCGGCCGGATGGAACGGCATTGCCTTTATCGCGGTCGCTACTTCTTTCATCTTCTCAAGTCGAAGACCTTTGGGGGACTCAGTCTTAAATGACTCGACTCGTCCCTTGCTATCTACCGTCATCATCAAGACAACCTTGTTCGTGCCGGACTCGCGCAACTTCGGCGCGGCGGCGGCGCACATCTCTGTTGTAGCTTTTTCAGCCTCGGAATCTTGCTGTCCAGTCTGGGCGGCGGTCACTGCGACACAAGCCGTCAGAAGCAACCACAGAATCACTTTTTTCATGGCCAGCACTTTACGCTCAATCGGAGCATAGTTCCAGGGTCATGCTTCGTTTACGAAGGCCATTACACGTTTTGACCGTTTGTCAATAAGTGCTATGGGCTCCCTGGGTTTTATTGACTTGCTGATGCTCCCGCCACATGTTTTGCACATCGTCGGCCAGAAGGCGTACAGCTTTCCGCCGACCACTGTCGAATCGGGGCTCTCACGAGCCAAAAGAACTTGTAACGATTGGTTGCTGACACGCACTATCAAAAGGAGGTGTGCTGCGAACCGTTTCCGCACGCAGAGAGACAGCCAGCACCGCGGAGGTTGACATGTTTGCCCGCAAGGTAGCTGCGCGTCTGAGACCGAACTCGCTTACGAAATTCATAAATCTAATGGAGTGCGAAATTCTTCCCTGGCTGCGAACGCAGGAGGGTTTCCTGGATTTAATCACGTTGGCTGCCCCGGATGGCATGGAAGTGGCCGCCATCAGCTTCTGGGATAACAAAGCGAACGCGCAGGCCTACCACGCGGGGAGTTATCCCGAAGTGTTAGAGATACTGGAAAAACTTCTGGACGCACCGCCTTACGTTAAGACGTTTGATGTGATGGGATCGACGTTTCGGCGGGTCAACCTCGCGCCATCGCTTAAGAAAGAGAAAACCCGGTCTCGGAGAGTAGAGCAGCACACCTCGGCTGTCGCTCAGAATGAACAAGCGCCTGACCGGATCCAAACGGGTTAGGGCGTGCTACACCGATTTATCGCCAACGGACTTTGGTTTATATTTTGTTCCTGATTTTTCGCCAGTGATTTGTTTGCTCAGTACCTTGAGGCTTTTCCACACAGCCGACGGTGTTGCAGTGCGATGGGCGCATCTGCTATCCATGTTCGGTGTATGGAAGAAATCACGAAGGATGCTGTCCGCGAGATTGAGCGGATTCATTCAAGCTGGATCGAGTTCGAGGTCGCCGGACAAGGTCAGAGTTTGATAGCGTTGTGTGCTGATGATATTGAGTTGTGGCCGCCTGACGCGCATCCTCTGATTGGACGCTCAGCGGTTTCGACAGAGATGGCACGGGCGACGGCGAGAATTCACTGCATTGAGGTTACCGATCGTCGTATTCGAGGTTCAAACGAAATCGCTTACTTGACGGCCAGCTACAAAACCACGTTTTCTTCGGCGGAAGACTCCACTCCTCGACAGGCCATCGGAAGCCATCTGTGGATCCTGCGAAAGAAAACCGGTACATGGGTCGTTTCCCTCGTGAGTTGGTCACTAAGGGCCTGATAAGATCGGCCATCCAAAGGGCTCACAACTTCGGTCGATGAGTGTAACCGCGATTTATCGTCAAGTATCGCGGCTTTTGTGAGATCAATTCCTCTCAGATGTAGCGGTCGGCGGAGAGCGGATAGCAATAGTGGCGTGAGCTATCCATTTCGCCCAACGCTTGCCGGGTCCCACGCTTGCGACCACACAAAATGGAACCCGGCGTAAGCGCTTCCCAGGGGAAAAGGTTGCTTGCATTGCCTCCCGTGTTCGCTCTCTACTCGGCGAGGGCGAGAAACCGAGCAGTGCTTTCCCGTCTGCTACCACTTCTTTACCGCTTGGGAATCGACTATTCTTTCGGCTTGTAGCACACGGTTCCCGAATATCTCAGTACCAGAGTGCTATTGTTGAAGTCGGCCATCCCAAAGTAGCTGATCGTGCCACTGGCGCCGTCGAACTTCCCGGTGCCGCCGGAGATGGTGCTGATGTAATTGCCCCACGGCACGGCCACGATATGGTGGTCTCTCTCTTCAGAATCCCGCTGAACTGACACAAGATTCTTCTACACCACTGCCCAATCTGGCCCACTTTCAAAACTCATCGGTGAGCGATACGAACCCTCGAAACCGCGGGCTAACCGGGCGGGGATTCCGAGGCTCCGGCTGGCAGGCGATCGTCCCAATTGGCGTAACGTCGCGATTTCACTCATTGACCTTGGTTCTGTGGCTCTGGATTAAGCCACTTCGGGCGTGATGCTCAGCCGGGCAGACTCGCCGAGATAATTGGCCCGCGCATCTTCTCCTTCGGTGCTGTTCGAAAGGAGATACGGATAGCCCTCTTTCTCAGTGCGCTTCACGGTGATCGTCGAAATTCGCAGCCAGCGCTTGGTTATCTGCCGATCCCATGGATGAACCTCCCATATGGATTCGTCTTCGAGAATGACAATTCTGCCTTCCTCAAGTTTATCGCGCAGCCAATGTTCCTCGCGGATTTTAGTGTAGAAGGCCAAGATGGCGTTCCTTAGTTCTGCGATGGGTCCAAGGGGCTGGACTTGCAGAAGAGCTTCGCCAAGTTTTTCGCGTGAATGAAGAGAGCTGGTACCCAAGATGATTCTGCGCCCGCCAGAAAGCCACGTCAAGATGGGGAAACATCCCGATTACACTTATTGATCCCTTGGGCGGTGGTTTTGTTTAAGATCCGCGGAGTGACTGTAATGAAATTGTAATGATGAACGGATCAGAACCCGTCAAATCGAGTCTACAACTGACAAAACGGTCGAGCTTGTAAGTGGTTGAAGAATCAAATAGAGTAGAAAACTTTCATAACGCGACAGATCCCTGCTGTGTCTTCTTCGGAGTAGAATCGGTTATTCACTTGACCTCCTGAAGTTTTTGCCCGCAGGGGTAACAGACCTCGGCGGGCGATTTTTGGTCGCGTCGCTAATTATCCCCTTGTCGATGCCGACGATTGGCTGTACATGAAGGCGCTGCAGATTGGCAACTGCCAAGAAACGCTAATTCGCTGCTTCGGTTACCTCTTCCCCGCACTCTTCTGCCGGGCTTTGACGGAAAAGAGTTCGACTCGGTTCCTTCCGTTCTTCTTGGCCGCATACATGCTGACATCGGCTTCGTGAAGAATCTCCGACACTGAATGATCGCGGTCCGGGGAAGTTACTGTGACGCCTAGGCTGACAGTGGCGGAGATTGTGCCTGAGGGACTAAAAATCGGATCTTTCGCGACCAAGTTACGAATCTCATCGGCGCGGCGGGCACCTGTGGTTAGCACGCAGCCAGGCAGAATGATGAGGAACTCTTCGCCACCGTATCGGCCCACGACATCGTAGGGGCGCAAGTCCGACTTCAACCTACGAGCTACTTCCTTCAGGACCTCGTCGCCTGCGGAGTGGCCAAGGGAGTCGTTGATGCGTTTGAAGTGATCGATATCGGCCATGATGACCGTGGCGGCTCTCCCTTCGCGGCCGCTGCGCGAAAACTCTCGCTCAAGAGCTGACAGAATTTCCGAACGGTTCAACAGTCCGGTCAGAAAATCGTGTGTAGCAGCGAAACGCAGGGATTGCTGAAGTTCCAGGATCCTCTTGCCAGCCATGATTCGGGCGCGCAATTCGGAAGGATCTACGGGCTTGGCCAGATAGTCATCCGCACCGGCTTCCATCGCGAGCAGCAGATCCTGCTTCCGGTTCTTGGCCGTCAACATTACGGTGTAGATGTAGGTTACTCTCGCTCCGCTTGTTCTAATGCGGTGGCACAAGTCGATGCCGTCGAGACCGGGCAGCATCCAATCGAGCAGAACCATGTTGGGAGGCTCGGGACCTTCCAGCAGCTTGACCGCTTCTGTGCCGCTTCCGACGGCGAGAAAGTCGAGTCCCCAGTCGGTTAGGTAACCGCCAATCCGCTGTCGTTCGATGTAGGAATCTTCAACCAGCAGAATCTTCATAACACCACGCCTGGATGTTGGCAGCCCTGTGCCAGCTTCGCAAGATCACGAAGCGAGAACGAAAGACCGTACACTTCCGCGCGCGGGCAGTCTTGCGTCAGTTTACGAAATCAGATTACACGTTTTGAGAATTGGCGGGGCGGGTCAATAAGCGCTATCGCGATTTATCAATAGTTCGGAACGCCTGCAGCGGCCCGTAGGGGCCGTCATCTCGTTAATCACGAGCCAACTTTGTCCTGAGTTGCTTGCGATGGCGTGAGGTTGAAGTCAGGGTGAAGCTCCTTCAGGGCGGGGCGTTTGCTAATGGCTTGGCTGTTCCGGGCGAACGCATAGACAATGCCGTCGTTGTAAGAAGCCACATAGACCGTGCCGTTTGCCACGGTCGGATCCTGCACCGACCCTCCGGTAGCGTAGCTCCAGAGTAATGTTCCGCTAGTTGCGTTTAGGGCGGCAACGTTGTTTGGGTACGTGGAGCCGACGTAGACGACGCCTTCCGCGATGGTGGCATCGGACAGAATATAAGCACCGGTAGCGTAGCTCCAGAGGAGATCGCCAGTGTATGCATTGAGTGCGTACAGCGTTTCCTCGGAGCTGAAGTACACGACACCATCGGCAACCGCAGGCGAGGACTGCACAACGTCACTTGTCGAGTAGCTCCACAACTGCTCGCCGGTGCTGGCGTTCACCGCGTAAAGCTTGTTGGGATAGCCGACGAGATTGGAGCCCAGGTAGACCACACCGTCCGCAACCGTCGGCGATGCCGAATAAAAGTAGCCATTCGTGAACATCCACAGCTTCGCGCCGGTCTTGGCATTTAGCGCGTTCAGGTTCCCGTCGCCCCCTGCAACATAAACGACGCCATTTGCGAAGGAGGCAGGGGACGATATATTGCCGCTCCCGAGCCTAGACTTCCATACGAGTGTGCCGCTGTGGGCGTTCAGCGCGTAGAAGTAACCCTCCCTGTCACCAAAAAAAACCAATCCATCCGCCACCAGAGGCGTTGAGGCCCACTCATTGACAGAGGTGTAGTTCCACAGCACAGCACCGGTTTGGGCACTGAGTGCGTACAGTCCGTTGTTGTCAGTACCGAGATACAGTACTCCATTCGCGACTGCGGGGTAGGAATCGATGAAATCCTCTTTGGCAGGCGTGAACTTCCAGCGAAGATCCCCGGTCTTGGCATTCAACGCGTAGAGGTCATTATCGGAGGAGACGTAGACCATTCCATCAACCACCATCGGCGAGCCCCAAGCGTTATAGGGGCCAGTGTTATAGCTCCACTTGACGTTAAGGTCGCCCACCGTGTGAGGATTGAGTACGTTCTCGAACGGGTTAGCCCCTTCTCGCTCGGGACCGTAGCGGAACTGGCTCCAATCCGTCTGCACCAGAAATGGCTTCTGCGCACCCTTGTCGTTGTTACGCTCCAGCGCCGTGACCCAGTGCCGGCCGGGACGCGCACTGCTGGGCGCGTAGGCTTTAGCGTCGTGGAACTCGCCCTTGCCGTTCGTGACTGCCAGCGCCTCATCCTTCGTATCAAAGTAAATATCCACGCCCACATTGGGCTCGAAGCCACGTCCCGAAACCAGAATCTGGGCTGTGGGCGGGCCAGTTCTCTTGGACAAAGTGATACGCGGCGTGGCGCTGGATATGCCGGAGAGCAGCAAAAACGCGAAGAATAGAAAAGTACAGGAATTGGATAGCTTGGAAGGCGTTCTGGACGGCTTCATAGATACCTCCCGCCGAGCGCCACCATTGTAACCCCATCGGCGAGATATTCCGTGATAAGCGCGCGGGAGATCAGTCAACTTCCGCTAACAGATGGGATGAGAAGGCCGGTCTCCGGCGGGATGCGATACGCTCCCAAGTTATCGACGCGCTCGAAGGCGCAAGGGATGAAGGAGACCGGCAATGAAGAAGATTAGCACCGTAGGGTCAAAGCAGACGAGGAATTTTCGAGAGCAAAAACTGACGATCGGTTTTGACCTGGGCGATCGATCGAGTTGGTATTGCGTGTTAGATGAAGCGGGTGAAGTGGTTCTGGAACAACGGGTGAGCACGACTCCGAAGGCGATGAGAGCAGTGTTCGGGGGGATGCCGGGGAGCCGGATTGCGTTGGAAACGGGGATGCACTCGCCGTGGGTGAGTCGGGGGTTGAGCGAGTTGGGACACGAGGTGATCGTGGCGCATGCGCGCAACGTGCGCTTGATTGGAGAGAGTCGAAAGAAGGACGATCGGCTGGATGCGAGAACGTTGGCGCGGTTGGCGCGGATCGATCCCCAGTTGCTGGCGCCGGTGCGGCATCGGAGCGCGCAAGCACAATCGCATCTGATGGTCATTCGAGCGCGAGCCGGGCTGGTGCGATCGCGGACGGCGCTAGTCAACACGGCGCGCGGACTCGCCAAGTCCTACGGGGAGCGGCTGCGGGGATGCAACGTGCGCAATATGAAACCCGAGAAAGCGCAGAGTCTGAGTCCGGAACTGCAAGCGGCGCTGGCACCGTTGCTGACAGCGACCGAGGCGCTCAGCGAACGGATTCACGAATACAACCAGCAGATCGAAAAGATCGCCAAGGAAAGTTATCCGCAAGTGGCGCGTCTGGAACAGGTGAAAGGAGTGGGAACGCTGATCGCGCTCACTTACATACTGACGCTGGAAGACCCACAACGTTTTCGCAAAAGCCGCGACGTGGGCTGCTATGTGGGATTGCAACCAGGACGACGAAACTCGGGGCAGAGTGAGCCGCAGCTGCACATCAGCAAGGAAGGCGATCCGTATTTACGAACCTTGCTGGTGCAAGGTGCGCACCACATTCTGGGACCGTTTGGAGCGGACAGCGATCTGCGGCGCTGGGGGCTGAAGCTAGCGGAGCGTGGCGGAAAGAATGGGAAGAAACGAGCGGTGATCGCGACCGCGCGAAAGCTCGCCGTCTTGCTGCATCGCTTGTGGGTGAGCGGAGAGGCTTACGAACCGCTGCGCAACAGCCGAGCGGTGCCATTGCCGGCCGCCGCATAGTTTAGATTCACCGAATCGGAAACACCGCGCCCCAGCGCCGAGTTCCGGTGACTGCGTTAATGGCCTGGCCCGACTTCCATGCGGTAGGTGGAAAGAGAGGTCGACTAACAGGTGGCAGCACCGGCTGCAACGAGAACACCCAACTTGCACCGAGCGAATAAGACGCTCATTGAGAGTGCGGATGGAAGGGTGGCGACAGTGTGGGTTTGGGCGCGAAGCAGGAACTTGAGGAGAGGCAAACAATCGGGATGACTGCCCCCTTTCCTTCCTGGCGGAATGGTGACAGAGCGGTCCTCGCCGTCAAGGGTTCGCTACGCCGCAAAGAACGCGCCCTTGACCGCTCCGGTCCGCTCTGAACACCCTCCGCCATGAAGGAAAGGGAGATTTTAGGAAAGACAAATCAAAATCTACTTGACGCGGACCGGCATTCTCATGGAAGGCCATTACACGTTTTGAGGGGGTTTTGAGCGGAATGGCGATATTACGCCAACCATCTCCAGTGTTATTTATCCCCTTTCAAAACAGCGAAAATTTGGAGGATGGACAAAGTCCAGCAAAATCGAGAACGTCGTTTATAGAGCATCCTGACGCAATTCTATTTTTGCGAATTTCGCGGGAAGGAGTTTTTCAACAGCCACAGGCGATAGCGCTCAAAACCCCTCAATGAGCGCTATGGCGATTTCTCATCAATTGAGCAGACTTCGCGCCATTTTAGGATCGAAACGGCATCGCTTGAAACAGTACATTGCTGGTAAGCGTTCCCGTCGGCCTCGTCACGGCGAGGTAGCCGGTGCTGCACTTCCCCAGATTCAAGTTGTTGCTCTCTCCGGTTGCGACGGTCATTGACTCGCCTATTTCGCCCACGTAAGATTCGACGATGATCGGCCAGACCATCTCGCATTACCGCATCGTCGAAATGCTGGGTGGTGGTGGAATGGGCGTCGTCTACAAAGCCGAGGATACCGACCTTGGCCGCTTTGTCGCGCTGAAGTTTCTACCCAATGATGTCGCGCAGGATGCCTCCGCCTTGGAACGTTTCCGCCGCGAAGCCCGCGCCGCTTCGGCGCTGAATCATCCCAATATCTGTACGATCTACGAAATCGGAAAACATGGCGACCAGTCTTTCATAGCCATGGAGTTCCTGGACGGCATGACGCTGAAAAGCCGCATCGCCGGGCGTCCGATGGAAACGGAGACGATTCTGTCTCTGAGCATCGAAATTGCAGACGCGCTCGACGCGGCACACGCCAAAGGAATCGTTCACCGCGACATCAAACCCGCCAATATTTTTGTCACCGACCGCGGCCACGCCAAGATTCTTGATTTCGGCCTGGCGAAGGTCACGCCCACAGGCGGGTCGCTCAATACCCAGACGCGAACGGTCGATGAGCACCACTTGACTAGTCCGGGCACTGCGGTAGGAACAATTTCCTACATGTCTCCCGAGCAGGCGAAAGGCAAAGAGCTGGACGCCCGAACGGATCTGTTTTCGTTTGGCGCGGTGCTTTATGAGATGGCGACCGGGACGCTGCCGTTCCGCGGCGAAACCTCTGCGCTCATCTTCAAATCAATACTGGATAGTGCTCCGGTTCCCGTTGTGCGGTTGAATCCTGACCTGCCTGCGGACATGGAACGGATCATCAACAAGGCACTGGAGAAGGATCGCGATTTACGCTGCCAATCGGCGGCGGAGTTGCGCTCCGACTTGAAGCGGCTGCAGCGCGACACGGGCTCGGGGAGGATTGCGACTTCGGCATCGAGCGCTCCCGCAATTGCGACCGCTCCACCTTCAAGTGGCACGGCGAGTGGAATAGCGATTGGAACATCACCTGGAACTCTCGCCGCTCCTTCCGGCACGGCGGCCGTGGTTGCTACGTCCACTTCATCTGCGAAGAGATATCTTGTGCCCGCCTTATGCGTGGCAATCTTAGTCGCGGCCGGATTCGCTTATCGCTTCTGGCCGCATGCACCCGCGCCCAGCCTTCCCGGCAAAGTTTCACAGATCAGCCACTGGAACAAGGCCATGTACGGCGCGCAACTCTCGCCCGACGGACACACCATCGCTTTCTCGTCTCCCACGGAAGGCACGTTCCAGATTTATGTGATGTTGACTTCCGGTGGCGATCCGCTACAGCTCACTCCCGATGAAGGCGATAAACGTCCGGTCGGCTTTTCCGCCGACAGCACCGAAATCTACTACGCCCGCAATGTGGGGCGCGCCGATGTCTGGGCGGTTCCCACTCTCGGGGGCAACCCGCGCCACGTCGTCAATGCCATCACTTTGGCGCCTTCCGCGGACGGAGAATCGCTGTTCTACGTCCCCGAGGGTATCCACTCCATATATCGCGCGCCAGTCTCCGGCTTGGGCGGCGAGGAGGTCTTCAAATTCGAAGACCAGGACCAGGATTCAACCCCCAGAATTATCTTGCCCTACTCCAATGGGAACGAGCTTCTGGTAGCGCTATTTAAGCCGTTCCAAGACGAGGCTGAGTTGAAGGACGTGCACCTTGACAGCCGCAAGGCGACCGATCTCGGCAAAATCCCTGCAACTGGCGCACCCGCATGGGAGCAACCCGGCAAGTCTTTGCTTTTCAGCCGCACCGAGAATGACATCCAGAATATCTGGCGTTATGACCTGAACGACCGTTCCCTGACGCAGGTTACCTTCGGCGCAGGCCCGGATTACGACCCCATGGTGAATCAGGCCAACAAGGGCATTTATTACGTAAGTGGCAAAGCTTCCGGTTTCTTGACCGCCTATAACACACGAACCAAGCAGTCCCTCGACCTCGTGGACGGTGATGCGACCCAACCGGCCGTTTCGCCGGATGGCAAGCGGGTCATGTATATAGCGCTGCTCGGTCCACATCGCCAGGAAATATGGGTTTCCGATATTGATGGCAAGAATAAGGCGAAGCTGGCCTCCGGTGAAACTCTGTCGACAAATACCTGGGCGCATGATGGATCGCAATTGACCTTCACCGATTCAAGCGGAGGGCCAGTGAAGGTCTACGTCGCCGGAGCGGACGGAAGCAACATCCGGCAAGTGCCGTGGAGTGGCATCTATATCGGAGTCGCAATATTCACACCCGACGCCAAGTCGCTCTACCTGAGTTCGATCAAATCGCATGCTTCGCTCGTGCAGATCTTGGAAATGGGCGTGGACGGCTCCCACCTCCAAATGGTCGATCAAGGGTGCGGATTTGCCACTGACGTCAGCCCGGACGGCAGGTACCTGTTGTCACTCGACCAGCGCGGTTCCGAGCAGGGTATTCACCAATTTTCGCTGGCCGACCACAAGTGCTCGATGCTAGTTCCGGGCGTCACCACGTTTTCTGGCATCTTCGCGCCCGACGACAAGTCATTCCTCTACGCGGTATCCGAACGGGGATCCGCCACGATCTACCGCGTGCCCTGGAGTAGCGGCAGAACCACAGGGGGGCCGCAAGTCGCCTATAAAGTGCCCTTCGCCTTCAGCATTGCTTATGGCGGCAACGGATACGACTTCTCGCGCGACCTATCAACCATTGTCTACGCCCGTCCCGGCGGTCAGGCCGACCTCTATCGGCTGAAATAATCCTGCAGTCCGTGGAGCTTAACCGCTTTGACTGTTGTCATCAGGCGATTACACGTTTTGACTGATGGTCAATGGGTGCCATGGCGATGTTTCACTACCCTGGTGAATGTTTGAATTGACTCCTTTGCGGTTGCCGGAGGATAATTCAGCCCGACAGGAAGTGATTATGTCCCGGCCTCCCCTGCCGTAAGACAGTGCCTGTCTGATTTCGGTCCCCCCTGCATGACAGTTTTCGCTCCGCTTCTGCGTAATGCGAGGTAAGAGGCAGGTCGGGCTCGAAAATCGCTGAAATTGCCGGACCTGGCTCAGCTCACGGGAAAGGAACTCTAACTATGCCAAGCGCCAGATTATTGCTTTTGTCCGTTGTCATTCTCGCCGTTGCAATCACTCAGCCAGCGTTCGCCGGAACCGAGACCGCGATCTATAACTTTTGTTCGCTGGCAAACTGCGCCGACGGCTCAGGGCCTTACCTTGGCAATCTGATCTTTGATTCCGCCGGCAACCTTTATGGGACAACCGTCACCGGCGGAACGGACAACGTTGGCGTGGTATTCGAGTTAAGTCCCGAAGGCAAAGGCTGGAAGGAGACCGTGCTGCACAGCTTTGCCACTAACGGCATAGACGGCAACAAACCGTACGGCAGCGTAGTGTTCGGCAAGAACGGCAACTTGTATGGCACAACCACGTTGGGCGGAACTCACGGTGGGGGTTTGGTCTTTGAGTTGTCTCCGCAGGCAAGCGGCAAATGGAAGGAGACAATCATCCATACCTTTTACGCCAATGGCAAAGACGGGGCAGCTCCCTATGGAGGGCCGGTATTCGATTCGGCCGGCAACCTTTACGGCAGCACCGACGGGGGCGGCAAAAACTATTTTGGCACGGTGTACGAACTCATCCCCGGAGCCAATGGAAAATGGACGGAAAAGATCCTTCATAGCTTTGCCAACAACGGCAAAGATGGATGGGTGGCCGTGGCTCCCGTGATTCTCGATTCCAGCGGCAACATCTACGGCACCACGCTATTGGGTGGTTCCGGTGGCAATGGCATTGTTTATGAACTTACGCCCAGCACCGGCGGCAAGTGGAGCGAGAAAATCCTTCATGCCTTCAGCAGCAACGACGCGCAAGGAGCACTATCCTATGGAGCTCTGGCCTTCAATGCATCCGGCGATCTGGTCAGCACAACGGATGCCGGGGGCAAGAACAATGTTGGTGCGGTGTTCGAACTCATCCCCGGAGCTGACAAATGGACGGAAAAAGTCCTGCACAGTTTCGTCACCAGCCGCTCTACCGGAGAGTACCCGTTAGCCAACATCATTTTCGATGGCTCGGGCAACATGTACAGCACCACCCAGTATGGGGGAAACGGCGCGGAATCCAATGGCACCATCTTCGAGATGTTGCCCAACGGCAAAGGCGGCTGGTCGGAAAAGACGCTTTATCAGTTTTGCATTGCTGAGAATTGCGACGATGGAAGCGTACCAACCAGCGGCCTGGTGTTCGACAACGGAGGAAACATGTACGGCACTACGCAAGGCGGAGGCACGGGTGGCGGAGGCATAGTTTACAAATTCACAAAGTAAGCTTTGCCGTCCCGCAAATGAATTCGCGCCCAGAGCGGTCTGCCGTGGGCCCTCCTGTCCCGCGGCGGGGCGGCATCAGTTACATGCTCATAGACGGCAGACCCAGAGGTATTGTTCCCGCCAGAAAGTCTTTGCCCGCTGCATGAGTGATTCACGGCGTTCCTGAGTCAAGGGACACCTTTTTTACTTCAAGTATCGAGCGTCAGGCGCTCGGCGGTTTCCAAGATGCTGGCCGCGATGCCGCTTAACTACCGCTAACAGCGATTTCGCTCATTGAGGGGTTTTGAGCGTAATGGGAACCGAAGATTTTTCCCTCCTAGCCCTCCTTCTGCGGATCGACCTTAGTTAACGGTCCAGACCGAAGCAGCCGGAATATTCAGGGCTCGCTGGCGCATCTTGCTCAACCCTCCAGACAGAACACTCCCGTAACATTGACGTGTTTGGCTCCAGTTGTAATGCTACTGCTGATGCGGCAAAAGTTGCAGAAACCTCGGAAGAGCACCCGCGCGCCGTGCATTCGGGTCCCCAATAATGAGCGGGCCTTGTTCACCCTCAATAACCAGAAGTTCGTCGGAGTGATTCAGCGGCTCTCCCTTACCGGTGGTTCTGCCATCCTGTCGAAAGGGCCGATCCCGCAAGGATCGCTAGCCGACATGGGTTTGAACACGGTGTTTGGGAAGGTGACGGCGCATATCCAATTCCTGCACAGCGGAGCGGATGGGATACCACTCGCGCAGGCATTTCGCTTCATTGACATGGACGACGTAAGTCGCGAACGATTCAGCGCCGCGGCTGTGCAAATGGAGAAGGCGGGTTTCAGCGATGTGACAGAAAACGGAAACTCTCTCGGCGATCTGACATCGGAGAGCTTAAGCAAACTCCGAGACAGCATCTCCCGCCTTTCCGTGCTGATCAATTCGGGCCGACGAAAGAGTGCAAGAAAGTGATCAGTCCGACCCTCGCTCCTGTCGCCTCAGCATCCCCAAAGTCCGTACGAATGAGTGGCATTCACCAGGTCCGGATTGGTACAGCTTCGCCGTTCATCGCCCAAATTCTCACTTTACGAAATGGCCCTCCATGACAAAGCCGGTCGCCGTCTGTTGACTGCAATGAGTGCCAATCTCCAGCCCGGCTACGCTTTGCCCAAATACTCTCCGACGATGGTGGCGCAGGCTTCGACAAAGTCCTGTTCCGATTTAGTGAACGTGCTGACAAAGTAGCTCTCGATATCGAGCTCTGCTGCGAGTTTGTTCTTCACGAAAATGGGGACAACGATTTCGGATTTCACCATGTGCGATCCCGAAAGATAGCGTGGATCTTTGGAAACATCATCTACTATTACGATTTGCCCACTGCGGGCCGCAGCACCACAGAGTCCCGTGTTGAGGGGAATGCGGGCATTGGGCGTAAAGCTGCCGACGAAAGGTCCGACCAACAGGATGCCAGGGTCCGCCAGGTCGACGAGATAAAAGCCTACCCAATTGTAGCGCGTCATCTTTCCGTGCAGACGCTGGGCGATGTGCTCCATGACGGACTTGGCCGTGGTAGCGGTCAGAGCAAAATCCTGAAATTCCCGGAGAAGTTCTTCCTGCACAGGCATCATGTTTCGGCCTTACGCCCTGTTCATTGTTCCACGCTGTGGCAGGGAACTGCCGACCTTGCTCAGCGCGGTGAACTGAATATGGGTTTTTGCCTCCTGATTCAAGATTGACGAAGTCAAGCCCGAAAACCTTTGATTCATCCACTCGACACGCTTGTGCGACGTTAGCCTCGCCGCCGATGCGGCCTAGTCGAGCGATCAGTTGCCGATCTCCTGCGGGTCAATTAGGAACTCGACTCCATACAGGTAGACTAACCGGTTGCGAACGATTCCGCCGACACGGACAGGTGTACCGGAGTGAGAGTCGATAAATTCGACCTCAATCCGAGCTCCCATGGCTAAGTTCGCGAGAGCAAACAAGCAAATGCCGCCTGCGCTCATCTTGGTTCCGCGACCCGGTATCACACCTGTGCCGCTCAGATGATCGGCAACTAGGCGGATTGGCACGTCAACCACGTGTCGCTCCCATCGGCGCTTGTCTACTGGCGGCTGCCGGTTCAGTACCATACTCGCAATTTAACAGCATCGTGAGCCGGCGTACCCCTTACGAAGGAACACGTCCAGTTGCAACTGCCATCACCACTCGTGTTCATTGCACAGGGCCACAGTAACGGATTCCTTCCACGAGCGAGAGGCCAAGGTATACAATTCCGGGAAGTTGCACGGAGGTGCGATCATGACGAATTTGTTTCGCAAGCTCTGGTTGCAAGAAGAAGGCCAGGATATCGCTGAGTATGCGGTGATGCTGGCCGTCATTTTGGTCTTAGTGGTTGGAACGATCCGGTTGATTGGCGGGAGTGCAAACAACGTGTTTTCTGCCACGGCTAGTTCGATCGGGCAGTGATAACTGAGCGGTTTGCGCTCCAGCATCGCGTTGGCACGTTTGTTTCGATTCTCTATTTGGGGGAAAGCTGCGTTCTCGTCCGTTGTCAGCTGTGATGGACTGCTGCGTGGCAAGCATTGCACAGCGCGATCAGGTTCTCCTCCGAATCTTCGCCCGCCTGGCTCCGAAAATCTTTATGGTGGACCTCGAGGTTGGACATCGCGCCGCAAGATTGGCATCTCCAGCTGTCGCGACGCAGGACTTGATTTCGCAGCTGTTCGTAGGCGCCAGGGTCAAGCCGCAAAGGCACACGTTTCGGTTGAACCAGAGTCACGATGCTTTCTCGTTCACGTGGTGCAGAAATGTTCGCTTCTCTTCGCCGGGGAGGAACTTAAAAAATCTTAGGGCGGACTGCAAGAGAACATCGGGATCCCCATTCTCCAGATTCGCTCCCGCCAAAAAATCCGCGCAGATCATTTCCAGACAGTAACCGCGGGATTTGTCGCTGCCCAGCATCAGAGCTGCCGTTTCGATCGCCTGCTCAATGATCGGGATCTGGCTTTTGTACAACTTGAAATAGACCATCTCCCACGGCTCGGTTTCCTGCCCGGTCAGCTCCTTCTCGACTTCCTGTTTAAATTCCTGTTTGGGCATTGCACGGGCCTTATGCAACCAGGTTGCACAATCGAAGTGCTGCTGGTCCCGGCGCGCGATCTTCGCCAACTCCAACCCCTTGGTCCACCCCACTTCCTTCAATTCTTTCCTCGCCTGTGGTGGCAAGTGCTCGTGGATCGACATCAGGTAGTACGCTTTCCTTCGAGATTCCGGGAATCGTCTTTCCAGGAATTCATCGAATGATTTCACGTTTTCTACCCGCCAATACTGTCCAGCCCGTACTTCGCATAGATAGCGCCCCATTTCGACAAACCGGGTATCGCGTTCGGCTTCCTTCTGCCGCTCCCAGGCCAAGATTTCGTCGATCTTGCCCAGCACAAACAGCGCGCGGCGACGATTGAATTTCGGCGGCGGGCTGGAGCACCTTCTTGGCGTTTCGCCCCTGCGTTCACCATGCGCCAATTCTTGCATTCTCGGATTCGGAGGTTCCAGAGAATTTGGTCACTTGGCTGGCCTTAAGTAACCGCTATGCGCTGACGGAATCTCAATTTACTTAACATCCCCATTCCGCGCAAAACCCTCAATGAGTGTTACTGATTCCATGACAATGTCGGCTCCCCCGCTCGAGTAAAGTTGGTGGTGCTGATCCAACCAACCGGCTCGGGAGAAAGGAGCCGAACATGATCATTATAGGAGTAGATTTTCACCCCGAGTTTCAGCAAATGGCTTCGGTGGATAGTGATACCGGAGAGTTTCAGGAAAAACGATTAGCGCATCGCGAAGAGGCAGAGAAGTTCTACCGTGCTCTGACGGGTCAGAAGGTTCGTGTAGGGATGGAAGCCAGTGGGCACGGGCGCTGGTTTGAACGATTGCTCTCGGAGTTGCACTTCGAGCTGTGGATCGGAGATGCAGCGAAGATCCGAACGAAACGAGTGCGCAAGCAGAAGACGGATCGCCAGGATGCGCAGTTGATTCTGCAGTTGATGCTGGAAGATCGCTTCCCGAAGATCTGGGTACCGAGTGGGGAGAACCGGGATCTGCGGCAGTTGCTGTGGCACCGGCATCGTATGGTGCAGGCACGCACGCGGATCATGAACCAACTGCAAGCCGTGGCGCTCAACGAAGGACTGCGCTGTAAGAAAAGGTTGTGGCGCAAACACGGACGGGAGCAACTGGAGTCATTCCGCCTGGCGCCGTGGGCCAGCCGGCGACGGCGCGATCTGCTGGAGTTGCTGGATCGTCTGAGCCCGATGATCGCGGAACTAAGTCAGGCGATCGAGCAAGAGGCCGAGAAGTTCCCCGAGGCACGACGTTTGATGACCCATCCCGGAGTGGGTGCGCTGACCGCATTAGCTTTCGTGCTGATCATCGGGAAGGCGGATCGGTTTGAGTGTGGCAAGCAAATCGCGAGCTATCTCGGACTGGTACCCTTGGAAGATTCCAGTGGGAACCGGCGACGGCTGGGGCACATCACGAAACAAGGGAGTTCGATGTTGCGCTTCTTGTTGGTGGAAGCGGCCCAAGTGACGGCACGTAGCATTCCGGAATGGCGCAGCAAATATTTCCACTTGATGATGCGCCGGGGGCGGAAGATCGCCAAGGTCGCGATGGCGCGGCGCTTGGCGATTCGTTTGTACTGGATGTGGCGCAAGGGATGGGATTACGAGCAAGTGAAAAAGTTCGGTTCGCACCCGGGCCAGCTCGGAACAGGCCGTGGTGTTCAGTAGAACATCGAGCTATTGATTGGGCAGCCCGCTCCTCTTCACCGAGGAGTTCGAAGTAGTAATCATGATCAAGGTTGTGACCGAAGAGATGCATGGGTCAGACCGAATGTCCTGACCTGAATGGATTACGAGCGAGCCTACGGTTGGAAAAAGCAAAACCTTCAACGAGAGCGAAATGGCGCTCTTCTCGGAGTGCATGCAGTTGTGTGCTCAAAAAGTGCTTGACACCGCCGACATTGTCAGAGAGGCCTGTTTACGACAGTGATGCGTGACAGACGATCCCGATCGACCTCTCGTTCAAAATGGATTGCTTCCGGTTAGCCCGTAAGCCGGGAGCACTTCCTCGAAGCCTGCCACGTACCGCTGGTGGCTATGAGGTTAGGCCCGCATGAAGGTTTAGCTAAAATCGTACTGCACACCCACCGATTTTGCTTCCAATTAGTTTTGCGGTACATCCGAGCGGTTCCACCACCCGCCGCCGAGGGCCTGAAATAACGCGGCGGTGTCGGCGTAACGATTGCCTTGGGCCTGCGCAAGGTTAACCGCAGCTTGTTGATACGCTTGCTCCGCGCTCAATAAGCCCAGATAGTTGACGTAGCCCGCCTGAAACTGTTTTTTTGCGAGATCTAGCGTAACGGCGGCGGCGTCTTTCGAGGCCGCCGCCGCCTTTAGGCCGTCGGCATCTTGTTGGAGTGCATTCAGCGTATCCGCCACGTTTTGAAATGCGTTGAGGACTGTGCTCCGGTACTGCTCATCGGCCTGGACGTAAACCGCTCGGGCGGCACGCTCTCGGTGCATGAGAGTTCCGCCCTCAAAGATGGGCTGCGTGACACCGGCGCTCACATCGCGAAAGCCGTTGCCTGCGGCGAATATGTTGCCAAAGGCGAGGGCCATGCTGCCGATATCGCCGGTCAGATTAAAGCTCGGGAGCCGGTTTGCACGCGCCACGCCAATCAGGGCGCTAGCGGAATGCAGGTTCGCTTCCGCTTGACGCACATCTGGGCGTTGCTCCACCAGTTTCGAAGGAATGCTTACCGGCAATTCTTGCGGTAGTTGCAGATTCGAGAGTTCAAACTTCTCAGGCAGATCTTTATCGGGGAAACCTCCCGACAACACGGTGAGCAGATCTCGCTGCTGGACCAATTGCTTGAGCAGCGGAGGCAACGTGGCGGCAACTTGCGCGAGCTGTGACTCCTGGGCCGCCACGTCAAGTTCGCTGGCGTACCCTTTGGCGTACTGGCTGCGCAAGATGTCCAACATATTCGTGTTGATCTTGATCAGCTCACTGGTCGCATCAATTTGCGCCCGCAACGATGCCTCTTGTATGGCTGTGGCGACGACGTTGGAACTAAGCGTGATATTTGTTGCCGCCAGCGCGAAGCGCGCTTGCTCCTGCTGCGCTTTCAAAGACTCGACCGTTCGCCGGTTCAAGCCAAAGACATCAGGAACGAAGGAAACGCTGACCTCCGGCGTGAAGAGGCTGTATTGAAAAACAGTGGCGCTCGGCACAGGCGAAAGTTCGTTGGAAGTTTTGGCGCGCGTCGCAGAGAAACCGCCCGAGACACTGGGATAGTAGGCACCCCGCTGGGCCAGCACATTCTCTCTTGCTACCAGCAACGCCGCCTGCGCCGCTTTGAGATCAGGATTGGCTTTCAGCGCGCGTTCGATCAAGTCGTTGAGCGGCTTGGAATGAAACAGAGCCCACCAATCTCCGGGAATGTCGCCCCCTTCGGCGAGATGTTGTGCTTCCCCGCCAGCAACGCCGGGCGTTGCAGTGGTCGTCGTAATCGGGGCCCGAGTGTAGTCGCTGACATCGGGAGCAGCGGGCTTCTTGAACTTCGGCCCCACTGCACAGCCGGAGGTAAAGAGCAGTAAGGTGAAGAGCACTGCTGGGATCGTTAAGAAGGCGAAACGAGATTTGCGAGTCGAAATCATCGAACCTATTCCTCAGGGCCTGCGACTGATATGGCTTCCATCGATCGCTCCCGTCTCTCTGGGTTTTGAAGTTCCGAGTCCGCTAATCACGGCCGGGTTGGGACCGCGATGGCGTAGGTTGTCGAGCGACGGATAGGAGGAAGAGAACATATTCGGCCGCCGAACAGCGGAAACCGTGGTCACGGATTTGTTCTGGATTGATCCTTTTTTCGCACTCATAACAGACTGGCTTGGTCCGGACCTATACGCACTGCAGGGAACTGCCGTCGTAGATTTCGTCTGGCCGTTCGAAGGATGTTTCAGCCGATTCGTTTTCGCTGCACGAGCCGGGATTGGTGCGTGATTCGCCTTTGCATTTCCCTGCTGGACTCGGCGTTGCCCAGTTGGCACCGTTGGATGCACGCTGCCTGTATTCGCGGTAGCTTCTGACTGAGGCGGCGCTGGATTCGACGCGCGCGCATCGCTTGCAGCAAGCATCAACGCACCGCTCATCACCGTGAGAACAAGGCAGGAACTTTTCATTGCGACTCCTTCGCCTCCTGGTGGTGTGGGCCCAAATGATTTTCGCCGCCCAGGAAAATCATTCGCAGTGCGGGCACGGCGAGAAGCAGCATAACGGGGCCAACTAACATCCCACCCACGATTACGGTCGCGAGCGGGCGCTGCACCTGGCTGCCGATGCCTGTTGAAATTGCTGCGGGCAGCAGACCAATGCAAGCCGAGAGAGCCGTCATCAGCAGGGGGCGCATGCGCGTGGAGGCAGCGCGGTACATCGCATCGGCGGGCGCGAAGCCGTGTGTGAGCTCCTGATTGTAGAAAGTGATCATCAGGATTCCGTCCATCACAGAGACGCCGAAGAGCGAGACAAAACCGATAGCGGCGGAGATGCTGAAATGGAGGCCGGAGACGTAAAGTGCGAGGATGCCGCCGACGACTGCGTCAGGAATGCCAGCCAATGCCAGAATAGAGTCTCGAAAGTTGTTGAACAAACTGTAAAGCGCCCCGGCAATCAGAATGAAGCTGATCGGCACGATGATCTCTAAACGTTTCTTAGCTTCCTGGAGATCTCCGAACTCGCCAGCCCAGATCAGATGGTAGCCAGAGGGAAGTTTCACGTCGTTCGCGATTCGCTGCTGAGCGTCCTCAACAGTTCCGCCCAGGTCGCGGCCACGAACGCTGAACTTGACTGGAATGAAGCGCTGCACGCTTTCGTGATAAATCCAAGCCGCGCCGGTATCGAGGCTGATGGTGGCTAGTTCGCTCAAGGGAATGTAGGCAGTGGCACCGCTGGCAGTTGTGTACGCGACTTTAATATCGCGAATTTTGTCGATGCTATCGCGGTATTCGGGCGTATAGCGGACGACGAGATCGAATTGCCGGTCTCCTTCCAGCACCTCGCTAGCGACCGCGCCGCCCATCGCAGCCTGAATGACCGAGTTGACATCACCGGAATTCAGGCCATAGCGTGCCGCCTTCTCACGATCGACTCTGATGTTCAGGTTCGGCTGGCCGAGCACCGGGAAGATGCCGAGATCGGCAACGCCACGAACCTGGCTCATCTGGTCGCGGACTTGTTCGGCAAGTTTCGTTAGCACTTCAAGATTGGGACCGACGATCTTGACCGAATTCACACCTTTGACTCCTGAGATCCCTTCTTCAATATTGTCTTCGATGTATTGCGAAAAATTGAAGACGACTCCCGGCAGTTCGTTGTTGAACTCGGTTTGAATCTGCTCGGTCAACTTGTCTTTGTCCAGGCCTCGGGGCCATTCGTCAAAAGGTTTCAGGGGAGCAAACAGCTCGACATTCGAGAACGGAGAAGCGTCGCTGCCATCGTCAGGCCGACCGTGCTGCGATACCACCGTCAGGACTTCGGGATGCCGCAACAGAATCTCGCGCATTTTTCGTGTGGCTGCTTCGCCATCCTGCAGAGAGAGCGTGATGGGCATGGAAGCGCGAATCCAGAAGTTGCCCTCTTCCAGGTGCGGAAGAAATTCGCTGCCCAGACGGGGAGCGATCAGAAAGAAGGTTCCCAAAGAGATCGCCAACTCAATTCCAACGACGAGAGCGCGATGGGACAAAGCAAACCGCAGGGCAGGATCGTACAGGCGGTGCAAGGTGCGCACGACGATCGTCTCAACTTCTTTCACTCGAGCCGGGAGCAAGAACGAAGCGATCACTGGAGTGATTGTGAAGGTAGCGATTAAAGCCCCTGCCAGCGCGTAGCCGTAGGTGCGGGCCATGGGTCCGAAAATCTGACCCTCAACGCCCTGCATAGTGAACAAGGGCACGAAACCGGCGACGGTGATGAGCGCGGAGAATAGGACTGCTTTGTCCACCTGGAGCGCGCTGATCAGGATCAAGCGCAGACGGTGTGTCCAGCCATGCCCTGGCATCGCGGGATCAGCGATTTGCGTTGGGTCAGGTCCCCAATAGCCTTTCGCCAGGCGGTCCAGCAGCTCTTGACGCTCTTCGTGATTGCGTTGGAAATTTCGAAAGATGTTTTCTACGAGGATTACGGCCGAGTCCACGATGATCCCGAAATCGACGGCGCCCACTGAAAGCAGGTTGGCACTTTCGCCGAAAATCACCAACAGAATCGTGGCGAAAAACAATGCGAAGGGAATGTTAATTCCGACGATAAGCGCACTGCGAAGATTACCAAGAAAAATCCACTGAATCAGGAAGACGAGCAAACAGCCGAAAATCAGATTGTGCAGAACCGTGTGCGTGGTTAGGGCGATCAGCGAGGATCTGTCATAGAAAGGAACAACTTTGACTCCGGGCGGCAGACTTCCGTCGACATTGATCCGGTCGATTTCCGCCTTCACCTTTGGGATCATGTCCGCAGTCTTTTCGGTGCGCCGCTGTACGACGATCGCTCCGACCACGTCGTCATGCGTGTCTCGGCCCAAAATGCCCAGCCTCGGCCGGTAGCCAACCGAGACTTTCCCAACATCCTTCATCAGTACAGGAACGCCGTTCTCCTGGCTCAGAACCACATTTTCAATATCTTCGACCTTGTAACCCTGCGCCAAATCATCGTTGCCGCCGTCATCGATCAGGCCGACGCCGCGAATATTGATGGACTGCTGGCCGACGCTGATTTCTCGACCGCCGACGTTGATGTTGGCGTTGCCAAGTGCAGTCAGAATCTGAGGCACGGTGACGCTATAGGCTTCCAGCTTGTGGGGGTCGACTTCGACCTGGAATTCTTTAGTCGGCCCACCCCAACTGTTGATGGCTGCAATGCCTGGGATGGTCAACAAACGCCGCGCGACAATCCAGTCCTGTACCGTGCGGAGATTGATGATTCCGAAATGCGGCGGCCCTATAACCTGATAACGATAGATTTCTCCGGTCGAGCTATTGGCCTGGATGCTCGGAACCTGATTGCCGGGCAAGTTAACGTTCTGCGCCAATGCCACCGCGGCCTGGCTGTAAGCGAAGAAGTAATCGACGCCGTATTTGAAACTCACACGGACGAAAGAAAGTCCATAGAACGATGTCGAGCGAATGACCTCGATACCCGGTGTGGTGTAGAGGCCAATCTCCATGGGCCGGGTGTAGTAACGTTCCATCTCCTCGGCCGAGAGGCCGGGCGCCTGCGCGGTGATTTCCAGGATTACCGGCGTCGGATTCGGATAGGCTTCGATGTTCAGCAGTTTGAAAGACACGAGTCCGGCGCCGGCGAACAACAGCAGACCCAACACGACGATGGTTCGACGGCTTAGACAAAATGCGA
Organism: uncultured Acidobacteriota bacterium; assembly: GCA_963762385.1. Lineage (GTDB taxonomy): Bacteria > Acidobacteriota > Terriglobia > Terriglobales > Acidobacteriaceae > JABDBE01. Next base: position 143,794 of record CAVXKN010000010.1, read on the forward strand.
GGAGAGACTTGAACATGATTTTTGTCTTTTAGTGAAAGATGGCCCGTCTGGTAATCCGATCTAGTCGGAGGGTGGCGCCTCCAGCATGTTGCTCAGGAATACCGCACCGTCGCTGACCACCAGTTCCCCAGGCTGCAGACCATCAAGAATCTGAACTTGGCCGTCGGTCCGCAGGCCGGTCTTGATGATGCGCTCGGTAAATCGGCGGCGATCGGTCGTGACCCAGGCCGCCATGGTGCCATCAGGCTCGCGGACCACGCCGTTGTCTGGTATCGCAGTGGCTTCAACCGGGCCTCGAACGCGAATGACGAAGTTGGCCAGCATCCCCGGCCGCAGCTCGTCTTTGGGATCGCTTATTTCGGAACGGATTGTCACTCGATGCGTGTTCGGATCAACCGTTTCATAGATCTTCGAAACCTTTCCCTTGAAGGTGCGATCCGGGAAGGCCATTACCTTGACGGTGACAGGTTGTCCCAGTTGAAAGGAAGAGTTGTCGCTTTCAGGTACGTTGGCAAGCATCCACTTGACCGAAACGTCGGCCACTGAGTAAGGCGCCGGGGGATTTCCCGGTTGCACCAGGAGTCCGGCAGGCGCATTGAACGCTGTAACCTTGCCGGCAATCGGGCTGCGCACAACCAAAGCGGGATCGATTTTGCGCGAGGCGATCATCTGATCCACTTCAGCCTGGGTCTTGCCGAAGACGAGCACCGCGTCCCGCGCAGCTTTGAGCGCACCATCCGCCGTCTGTTGATCCGAAATCGCCTGTTCTTTCTCCCGTACGGAAACTCCCGGAAGGCCTTCAACGCGCGCCAGTTCCTTATTCGTCAAATCGAATGTGGCTGCTGCTCCGATAAGATTCGACTCGGCCTGAATCAGATCGGGACTCTTGATCGTGTACAGAGGCTGATCTTTTGGGACTTTGGTCCCGAGTTCAACAAAAGCCTTGATAATCGTGCCCTGATAGGCTGGGAAAACATCCACGGACAGATCGTCGGCGAAACTGATGGTTCCCACCGCTTCCTTTTCGACCGGGAACTGATAACTGCCCACTGTCTCGATCTTGATCGAGTTCAGTTGACTCGGCGAAAGGTCGACGGTCGGATCAGCGGTCGAATTCGTGCTCGGCGCGGCCTTTGCGTTTGTGGCTTCTCCCCGACTACAGCCCGATTCCAAAACAGCCAGGGCAAGAACCATCGCCACGGCGAGAACAATAACCGCACCGACTTTGTTGCCAATGTGAACCGGATATTTCATAATTTCCACTCGAACGTCGCTCCCCTGTTCCTGAGGCCGGGTCAAACAGACCCTCGCTGATCTCGAAATCCACGAGCCCGCGCATTCCGACGCCGCCTCTTACGGTTGTCTTTCTTTGATATGTGTCCAATAAACTCAACTAGGCCCGCGTACAGCAAACCGATATACAAAAGCACAGCGAAAAGACCAATTGCCACCAAGACGTAGCCGTTCAATGCTTCATAATTCAAGGAGTTGCCCCCGCGTCCGGCCCTACGTCTTAGCTTGATTCACAGCTTCACGGACTACGCCTGTCCTCCGTGCAAAGAAAAATGTGGACCGTGAAGTCCTTTGTATGGGAAGTATTCGGTTTGGGGGAGACACTAAAAAAGCCAGTGTGGATAGTATTTCGATCCCTATCGGGAGAAGTACACAGCCAATCGTTTGATTGGGTCGGACGGAGTGAGAGAATCTGAATGGTAGCCCAATCTTATGGATAAATCGTTTGATTAGATTCCTTGCACAGGAGCTCGCGTGAGATAAGGAATGTGCGACTAAATCAATGCCTCACTTGGAGATAATTTGGGATCGCCGGAACCGGATCGCGATTCTGCTGGCCAGTGCTGTCCTCGTCGTGGTGATCGCAGCTGTCGATTGGTGGACGAAGCCCTATTTCTCCCTGGGCTTCTTGTACTTGTTTCCCATCATGCTGGCCGCTGGATTTCTGCCCCGTTGGGCAATTGTCTTGTGGGGACTTTCATGCGCATTGCTAAGTGAACGTTTCAGCAACCTCGACCCAGCGGACGCGAATATCCGGTTGGGATTCGAAGCCCTGGCTCTCTGCGGCTGCGGATTACTGACTTCCGAGGTGCTGCGCAACCAGCGTTTGAGCCAGGAGGCCCAAGAACGAACGCGCATACTGGTGGAGACCAGTCCGGCGGCTATTCTTACGGTCAACGAAGGAGGGTTAATTGAACTGGCCAACCATGCCGCGACCGAATTGCTCGCTCCCCGCGATCGACGTCTGATCGGGGAACCCATCGCGGCGTTCTTGCCCGAACTGCATCGCGCGCTGCGCCCCGAAGAGGGACCCCAATTCCGGGCGTCGATGCAGTGCCGCGGGCATCGGGGTAATGGAGAGTCTTTTCTCGCCGAGGTTTGGTTCTCCAGCTACAAGGAAGGAACGACGCCGAAGCTAGCAGCCATCATCGCTGACGTTAGTGAGGAACAGACCGTCCCGGCGGGAACGGGTTCGGCGCCTCTGGATCAGAAGGAGCGGCCCTCTCTCAATAGCCGGGAAATGGACGTACTCCGGCTGGTTGTTCAAGGCTTATCGAATAAAGAAATTGCGTCGAGCATGAACATCTCAGAGAGCGCGGTCAAGAACACGCTGCAGCAACTTTTTGGCAAGACGGAAGTTCGCACTCGGAGCCAGTTGGTTCGGGTAGCTCTGGAGCGTTACAGAGATTTGCTGTGATGGAACTTACTGAACTGAAGCAACCAATCCTCGATTGCGTCGCCACGTTCCTGAACGGCCCTCCTTGTGCGCAGGGGAATCATGCAACCTGCGTCAGGAGAGCGAATGCCCCGACCGGTACCGACAAACGCCCTTGTTAGCAGTGGCCGAGCCAGTTCGTGGATGGTCGGCAAACAGGAATCTATCCGGGCCGCGAACTGGTAGGGAATCTCTCAATTGGCGATAAATCCCGTGGGTGTTGAAAAAGTCATGTCGATTAGCGGGATGAGATTCGACGGAAGCATGTTAGAAGAAAGCATCCGCCCATGCTCTGTTTGATTCTGATCGTCGGAGGCCTGCTGATCATGATGGGGCAACACGACCGCTCCGAAGCGCTGTTCTACTACTTCCGTCTGGAAGATCAGGTTCCTGAAACCCACCTGCTGCGGCTTATTGAAAAGCACATCAGCTTTGCTTTCGTACGCGAACAACTGAAAGGCAGCTACAGCGAGACCGGACGACCGTCGATCGATCCCGAGCTTCTGCTGCGCATTCTCTTGATCGGCTATCTGTACGGCATTAGCAGCGAGCGCAAACTGGTGGAGGAATTGCGCATGCACCTGGCGTGGCGCTGGTTCACCGGTCTGGGCTTCGATCAAGAGATCCCGCATCACTCGACTTTCTCCAAGAACCGTCATGGGCGGTTTCAGGAGTCGAAGCTGTTCGAGCAGTTGTTTGAACAAATCGTGCGCCAGTGTGTGGAAGTGGGATTGGTGCAGGGCAAGCACCTGTCGGTCGATGGCAGTTTCGTGGAAGCTAATGCTGCCAAGGAGAGCCGCATTCCACGGGAGCAGTTGGGGGAAGCGGCGCAGGTCCATCACACCGTGCGCCAGTATCTGAAGGAACTGGAAGAGCAGAACCCGGTGGAAGAACCGGTGCATGAGCAAGACCAGGTGTCGACCACGGATCCCGATTCGACCTATGCCACGAAAGGTGGTACACCAGCGCGGATGGGGTACTACGACAACTATCTAGTGGACAATCACAGTTGCGTGATCGTCGGAGTGCAGGCCACGGCAGCGCGCATGAGCCGGGAAACCGTGGCCGCGCAAGACATGCTCAGCCGTTTCGCGCAATGGCAAGGACGAGAGCCGGAATCGGTGGCGGCCGATACGACCTACGGCAACGGCGAGTTCTTGCAATGGCTAGCCGATCGCAGCATCACTCCCTACATGCGGACCCGTGACAGTATCCATCGAAAAAGGAGCCCGTTCTTTGGCCCCGAGCGTTTCACCTACGAACCGGAAAACAATCGCTATATCTGTCCCGCCGGCAAGTTCCTCAACTACGGCGGCCGAGTTTATCGCAATCGAGCCTTCAACTACATCGGGACGCGAAAAAAGTGTGGCCCGTGCTCGCTCCGGCCACAATGCACCAGTGCTGCCTTCCGGGGTCTTATCATCCACCAGAACGAACCCGCCCGACAACGTGCGCGGGAGTTGCTCAACACGCCAGAGTTCGCCAAAGCACAGCGGCAAAGAAAAAAGGTGGAAGCCTTGTTCGCGGAACTGAAGAATCAGATCGGATTGCGGCGCTTGCGTCTGCGGAGACTCAGATTCGTGCGCGAGCAGTTCTTCCTGGCAGCAGCGGCGCAGAACATCAAGCGACTGATGCGATTCCTCAGTCAACCGACAACGCCGGTTCTAACAGCCACCAGTTAGTCAAACGGAGACAACAAAACCGGAATGGCATACTCCCCGATGAAAAAGCATTCCGTTGAGGGACTTTTTCAACACCCACTCCCGATTTCGCTCATTGAGGGTTGTGAGCGCTATGGCGCTGAGAGTGGAGTGACGTCAGTCACACCTTGATGTGACGGGAGCCACGGCAGCGCAGCGCGTTTCGCGCCACACTGAGTTTGCTCGGAAGTGCGGTGTGCCGCAGGGAAAGTCGGACGAGAGGCTTACCGCCTGCGAGGTGACGTATGACGGGAACGCTTTGGGTCGCCGTCGCCGTTCTGGGGATCGCGGCCGCCCTTTTCGTATACCGCGCTATCCTAGGCGTGCAGGCTTACTTTGGATACCGAGGCAAGCGCCTTGTCACCTGCCCAGAGACCCACAAAGCTGAAGCTGTTGACATAGCGGCTGGCAAGGTTGCTGCGAACGCCTTTCTATCCGAACCCACTCTGCGCCTGAAGCAATGCTCGCGGTGGCCAGAGCGGCAGGACTGTGGCCAGGAATGCCTGCAGCAGATCGAGGTGGATCCGGAGAACTGCTTGGTTTGGAATATTGTTTCGTAGTGGTATGAAGGAAAGAAGTGCGTGATTTGTCGGAAGACTTTCGGAAAGCTTCACCACCTGGATCACGCTCCAGGGCTGCTTGGTCCAGACCACAAGACGATTGAGTGGAGAGAATTGCGGCCGGAGCAGCTTCCCGAGGTGTTCGCCACCCACCGCCCGGTTTGCTGGGATTGCCATGTGACCGAGATGTTTCGACGCCTCTATCCCGAACTGGTTGTGGACCGGGAACCGGAACCAAAACGTATCTGGTAGGGAGGATCCCACTATGACTCGCGAGGAACGAATAAAATTCCTGCAGATCGTGTGCGATTTCAACGAAGTGTACAAGGAAAAAGAGTCTTATAAGGCTTACCTTCAATCAATGGAGTGATCACCAACAACAGTTCGGGATGGGGGATTGCGGGCGGCGATGCGGCGGTTGCCTATTGCGCCTCCAAAGGCGGCGTTGTGCTGTTGACCAAGGCGATGGCCATCGACCACGGACGGCAGGGCATCCGCGTAAACTGCCTCTGCCCCGGCGATGTCGATACGCCGATGCTTCCCGAAGATGCGCGCAGGCGCGGTTTGAAGTGGGAGGATTATCTGGCCGGATGTGCCCAGCGTCCTTTGGGGCGGATCGGCACACCGGACGAGATCGCGAAGGCAGCATTGTTTCTGGCCTCGGATGATTCTTCCTTCATGACGGGCGCCGCTCTGGTGGTGGACGGCGGCGGCACGGCAGACTGAAGCCGTGGCACGAGTCGAATTTCGGATATGAATCTAATCCGCATGATGGAACCAAGCCAAACGCAAAACCGCACCCGCTCCCAGCAGTGGTTTGATCGCGCCCAGCAATCGCTGGTCGAGGGCGTGAACTCGCCCTCGCGCGGCGCGACTGTGTATGCTCCCGGCCCGATCATGCTGGAACGCGGCCGAGGGTCGCACGTATGGGATGCGGACGGCAATGAATATGTCGACTTCATGATGTCGTTCGGCGCCCTCATCCAGGGGCACGCTCATCCCACGCTGGTCAAAACGGTTTCCGAGGCAATGGCGGAAGGCTCCCACTTCGCCGCCGCGACTTCAGCGGAAGTGGAGACCGCAGAGCGTTTTCGCCGGGTGGTGCCATCGGCCGAGGTGGTGCGCTTTACCAACACGGGCACCGAAGCGACCATGCTGGCTTTGCGACTGGCACGCGCCCATACCGGCCGACGCAAATTCCTGAAGTTCGAGGGACACTATCACGGATGGTACGATCCCTATCTCCTGAACGCGCACAGCCATTCGCCGGAGCAACTGGGCCCCGTTGAGAACCCGGCGCGCATCCCGGATTCCGACGGCATTCCGGCTTCGACCTTTGACGACGTGGTGCTGGCCCCATGGAACGACGTGGCCACGCTCGAACATGTGCTCAAGCAACACGGGCACGAACTGGCCGCGGTCATCACCGAACCGATAATGGCCAACATGGGTTGCATCCTTCCGCGAGATGGCTACCTGCAGCGCCTGCGTGAACTCACACGAGACTGCGGCGCCATGCTGATTCTCGACGAAGTGGTCACCGGCTTCCGCTATGCCCCCGGCGGGTGCCAGGAGTATTACGGAGTCCAGCCGGATCTGAGCACCTTCGGCAAGGCATTGGGCGCGGGATTTCCCGTGGGAGCCGTGGCGGGACGGCGTTCGATCCTCGAGCGCATGCGTTGGAGCGAAAACATGGTGCTGCATTATGGAACCTTCAATGGACATCGCCTGACTATGAAAGTGGTTGCAGCCAACCTGGATCTGCTCTCCACCGAAAACACTTATGGCGAGCTTCACGAGATTGGCAACTCCGCGATTGCCGGACTTCGGGAAGTATTTCGCCGGCGCAAGGTGAAAGCGATCGTGCAAGGCTTCGGACCGATGTTCCAGATTTACTTCACCGAGCGGGACGCCATCCACGATTACCGCGATTACTGCAAGTACGTGGACACGAAACTCTATTCGCGCTTCGTACACCGCTTGCTCGAGCGTGGCATTTATATGACGCCTTCTAACGGTCTGCACTGGATTATCTCGACGGCGCACACGGATGCCGATGTGCGAGCGCTTGTGGAAGCCGCCGACTCTGCCTGCTCAGGACTCTCGTGAAGGTCACCGTCTTTCTCGGTGGCGGCCGCATCACCAGCGCACTTGTGGCGGGGTTGCGGCTTGCGGGGTACGGCCATGCCATCGTCGTGCATGACCGGCATCCCGAAAAGCTGCGTCAACTTAAGCGGCAGTTCGGGGTAATCGTCGAGCCGGATCTGCATCGTGCGGTGGAATCGGCTCGGATGATAATCATGGCGGTGCGGCCAGACTCCATGCGCCAGTTGCTGAAAGAAATTGGGACGGGCCAAATCCGCGGTCGTCGACGGTTGATAGCAGTGAGTCTGGCAGCCGGCGTTCCTCTGTCCAAACTGCGAGCCGGGCTGGGGCCACCGGTTCATTGGGCGCGGGCGATGCCGAGCCCCGTGAGCCGCAGCGGCCGAGGGCTTACGGCGCTGACCTTTGACCGGGGCTTGTCCGTCGCCGCCCGCGCGGAAGTCAGGGATTTGTTTGGCCTGGTCGGGGACGTGCTGCAAATCCCCGAGAACCGGTTTGACGCCTTCACCGTCACTTTTTCAAGCAGTCACGGTTATCACGCGCTGGCAACACTCATCGACGCGGCCGAGGCCATTGGACTCGACCGCAAGAGTGCGCGTGTGGCAGCTACTCACGCGTTGATGGATGGGATTGCGGCTTGGCGAGCAGGCACCTTGCCCTTGGAAGATTTGCTACAAGAGGCGGCTACGCCGGGCGGCACTGCCGCCGCTGTGATGGCGTCGATCGACGACGCTGGATATGCAAGGATAGTGGCACAAGGGCTGCGTGCCGGACTCAGGCAAGCAAGGAAGATTGCCAGACCATGACGGAGCTGCAAGCTCTCTTAGCAAACAGCAACGTCGTGGATCGTGCGATCGAGACTGCGCCCCTCATGCTTGGCTCGGACAAATCCCGGGGCTACTGCTTGGAAATGATTCGTGCAGACTTCCTTGCCGGAGCGAACTTAGAGAACGATAATCCCGGTGTTAACAACGTGTATCGACATGGTATGTCAGGCGTAGTGAAGCTCAATTTAGAACCGATCACCGGAACCAGCTACGTCGATCGCACGGTACGGCCGGGACAGACGTACTTTTATGTGACCAAAGCGGTGAGTGCAAAGGGAGCTGAGAGCACAGCCTCGAACGAAGTCCGAGCCGACGTTCCTTCGCCGTAGATTCCGCAGAAGGCCTACGGGCAAACAAATGGGCACCCGCACATGAGTTGCCAGGGCGGTCCCAGGTCTTCCCGTCCAAAGCAACGAAGGCCTGATAGGTCTTTCTACCCGCTCTGTCTATGAATCGCAGGTGGCCAACGACTAGGCAAGCGATCAGTACAGCCAGGGTGAGTAGCCAGCGCGGCGCTCGCTTCATGCCGATATTGTGCGCGGGTAAGTCAACTGCTGTAAACAGGGTGTAACCAGCTTCGCCCGCCGCCTCAACACGCTACCACTTCGAATTCTCCGTTGCTCTGCGGGCGAAGGAATTCGCTCGTGGTGAGGGGGTTCCCAGCAAGCCGAATACCGCTATGCTGTTCGTGGTGCCGACATAGACTTTGCCATTCGCGATCATAGGTGTTCCGAAGTGGCTGGCGGTTCCAAACTGATCCCGCCCGTTTACCTGGTTCGAATTGTAGAGTTCCACCGAAACATTGCTGGCTCCGTAAGCGTGCAGAACATCGTTGGGAGCTGTGTTCAATGGCCCAACGGCCCTATGAAGCGGACTGTTGCGATGACGATCTTCGGAACGATCGATTCTTGGCCATCCTGTTCATTGCATATCTTGCCGGGCTGTAAGACTTTGGTAATTGTGCCACCGAGAACGACCGCAACCATAGGTGACGCCAACCAGGCCACTACACGTTTTGAGAATTGTGGGGCCGACAATAAGTGTAACGGCGATGTTACGACAACCTCGACGCGGTTCCCAGTTTCGGAATTCCCAGAGCAGACATCCCAGAACTCTGAGTCATTATTTCCCCGAAGCCGGTTTGTGGACCGCGAGCGAAGGAGAGGCGACTCCCCACCTCGGTTGACCTCCCGTTTCATCCACGTAAGATCAAAGCCCAATGATCGGCCAGACCATCTCGCACTACTGCTCCGTCGGGAAGCTCGGTGGCGGCGGGATGGGTGTGGTCAACCAGGCCGAGGATGTAAAGCTGCGCCGCTTCGTCGCCCTGAAGTTTCTGCCGGACGAGATAGCCAAAGAATGCGGCGCTGAACCAAGATATACTCATCGCTATCGAAGCTGATGACTTGATCGGCGACGCCTGGGTCCCCCGGAGTAGAAGGGCCGCCTCATTCAGGCGGCCCAAGTTACGTCCTCTTGCTGCTGTTGTTGTCAATTACGGCTTGATTGATAAAAAGGTGCCGGCCAATTCGTTGAGCCCGTTGCCGTTACCCACGGTGACGAACAGCTCGTTGGTCGCTCCACTGGATGAGTTCCCGCCACCGAAAGCGACTCCCCAGAGATTGTTGAGGACGACCTGCTTGCCTTTCTGATCCTTGATCGTGCCTACAAACTTGCCGGTTTTAGGGTCGAACGCGTTGATAGTTCCGAACTCCGAGTTGTTTGAAATCAGCAGAGTATTGCTGAGCGGCCCAAAGTTGCTGGGCGCCAAAGCGATCCCCCAAGCTTGGTTCAGTGGTAGTCCCTGGATCAGTGTCTTAACCTTGACACCATTCTCCGTAAAGACGTCGACATAACCGCCGGAGCCGTAGTTCGGTTTAGCGTAGGCGACGTAAACCATGCCATTGATGTCCTGAACGTTAAACACTGAGAAGTTGGGCGGGATCGACGAATCGCCGAACGACTTCACCAGCGTAAAGCTGCTGTCGTACATATCGATTACATTGTTGGCGTTGTCGGCTGCATAAAGGAAATTCCCCTTGGAATAACTGGTAATGGCCAAACCCTGGTACAGCGCGCCGTTGGCCGAGTTGTCGACCACGATGAGCGCTTGGTTGGCGTTCACGCCCGGCACATATGCGCTGATGGTGCCATCCAGCGTGTCGAAAAGGAAAGTCGCAGGCATGCCCTGAATCTGGAAATCCGTCGATGATGCGTTGGAAACGATTCCCGTCGGTGTGCCCGGACCGTTCAGACCTTGCGCCGAGCCGTTTTCGCTTCCGGCTGTGGGAATCGAGATCCGGAGAGGTATTTGTCCTCCCGTTGCATTGTAGACGGTCACCCATCCCGTATCGTTATCGGGAATGTACCAAGGCCCTGTGGCGCTATGGGCCAGTCCCCAGGGGTTGGCCAGCAGCGGGTCGACGTGCACGTTTTGGGTTCCGTTGCCCCCACGATTTTTTAAACCGAGTTGATTCGAATCTAAATATGTGACCTGATATTGCGCTTGGGCCGGGGCCGAAAGCATGAGCAGAACAAGGCCGAGGCTAGCGGCGAGAGCGATCCTGCAAACATGCATAATGGTATCTCCTTAGCGAAGTCAGGAAGCAGAGGAAGCGTGAAACCATCGGCGGAAATGACTGGTGCAGAATCTTCTCTGACCTGCTGGCAGGTGATTGTACACCGATTCTGTTCTTAGGCAAGACAGAAACGACATTCAACGCGAAGAGCGGCTATCGGAATACGTAGGCCATTTGATAATCGATGGCAAGAGTGCAATTAGAGTGCAATGTTTTTCACTTTTGCAATTTTGCTTGACATCGTTTCGGAATGGGCTAAGCTTCCGGGTTGTCAGTGCAACGAGACTACTCTTCCCCAGTAGAAGGTGTACTGTCTCGGGGTTGTTGTTCACAGTTGTGAACAAAACCTCCAGGAGGATTCCTTGAAACTGAAAAGCTTGGCAGTAATCACTCTTCTTGTCCTTTGCTGCGGTTCTGCCTTTGCGCAGGGTAGCTACTCTTTCGGATTCCTTAACTACACCGGCGGAGTACAATATTGCAACTACGAAATCGTGCAGACCGGCGGTGTCAACAACTTCTATATGAGCGGGATGGACGTTCTGGACGCTTGCGCAAGCTCCGCGAATCCGTTTGCGACTCTCGAAGGCTTCGCGATCAAGGTTACCTCTCTGGACTTGGGGAGCACTGGATTGCAGCCGGGCATCACCGGCCCTGGCCGTTACATTTATGCTGACGCGATCATGGACGCCTACGCTGGCGCTTACACCGGCGAGGAGTGGGTAACGATCACGGCTACGTCCTTAAACTCCAAGAACAAGGCTGGCAAATGGAATTGGGACTCGTTCCTTGGCTTCAGCGGATACGAGTTCCTTGGGAACTTTGGCTTCCTGACGAAAAAGCTTCCGGACGTAAGCTCGAAGGCCGCAGGGCCCACGTTCAAGGCGAGCGCCGCTGCCTTGAAAAAGGACAAAGCCAGCCGCAGGACGACCCTGCAGTAACATTCCGATCCTGATGTTTTCGTGGGCCACGCTAGTTCCCCCGCGTGGCCTTTTTCTTATATGCGGAGAGTCGATGTTAATCGGCGGAAAGAAATGGTTCGATGGACGACGGTGCTGCTGTTCGTCGGCTGCCTGATGGCGGCGGGGCTGTGGATAGAAGCAGCGCGAGGGCAGGATTCGGTACGGCAAACTACCACAAAAGAGCCGGCGGCGACGCAGGAGGCAGCACCAGGGCAGGCGACACCGAAGGAGTCAACACCGGGACCGGCAGGCGAGGCTGCGGCTGCGAAGTCGGGATTTCCATTAGACGAGTTCACAGAATTTTCGGCGGTGATGGTGGGTAGTATGCAACCGCACGATGACCGGGAGGGTTACGTTTACAGATCCGGAAACCTGCTGAGGTCCGAAGGCCCCATGGAAAAAGGCTATTACATCACCGATTTGACACATGAGATGACCTACGTTCAGACGAAAATGGGATGCGTGAAGGTCGCGCACGCGTATTTTCGCTCCTGGCCCTTCATCGCTTCGAGACCCGGCCACACCAGCGAGCGCGTCGCGGTCGGGAAGGACACAGTGGACGGACACGTGTGTCAGGTGGTGGACGTTACCGTGAGTGGAAAAGACCTTCCGGTAGCCACGAAGCTGAGATTCTGGGAGCCGGAAGAATGGAAGGGCTTCCCCATTAAGGTCGAAGATCTGAATAGTAAAGGGATCAGGGTGGTTCGATTCAAGGATGTAGTCCTGGGCCCGCAGGATCCAACGCTTTTCATTTATCCGGAAGACTGTGGGCGCCTTCCCGAAGGCCCGACGAAGAAGCCGGCAATGACTCCGAAAGGCAAGCCGTCCGCGGAGAC
>CAVXKN010000011.1:0-9255 GCA_963762385.1 uncultured Acidobacteriota bacterium
TTGAAGACAGCGAAGACTTGATTTCCGATCTGGACGAAGCATTCCGATCTGCGACTGCGAAATCGGCACCACGTGCAGTCTCACAAGAGCGCGCTGCCGCGGACTAGCAACAGATCTCGGTCACCGGGGCTCCCAAATGTGGTGTGAGTCTTTCCGCTGACATAAGCTGAGGGCCTCGAAAGCATCGATCGTGTGATTATTTTGTCGACGAGAACGACCTTGCAAGTGTGGCAGTTCGCAATTTCATGGTCAAGCCAGCAGAAATTTGTGACGATTACCAAATCGCCGGGCTGAACCAGCCGGGCTGCTGCACCGTTTAGGCAGATTTCTCCTGAATCTCTTTGCCAAGGCAAGACATAGGTTTGCAACCGCTCACCGTTATTTATGTTCCAAAGCGAAACTGCTTCGCCGGGGAGGAAGCCGGCGGCCTCCACGAGTCACTCATCGATCCCTATACTGCCTTCGTTATACTTCAAGTCAGCTCGCGTTAGCCCCCCTGAGACGTTCTGCGCGCTGTACAACCCATATAGGAAACATCGGCCCGCCGCTGGTACCGTACAGCCCCACTCCGAACAATGCCGCTTTCTCGCCAAAGTGTTCCACCATCGCCTTGCGGGTATGAGAACCCAGGTTGTCCATCACCGACGTGGATGCTGTCGGCCTTGGATAACAGGCGGCGTCCAGAAGATAATCCGTAAACTCAGGCGCCGAGCGGCTGGCCGTCACCTTGGTAAAATGCCGTCCTGCCTTCGGCGCCCAAACCTTGAGGATATAACCCGAACACTGCGTCCCGCGAATCGTAATCAACGGGTTATTTCGAATACCGTCCCATCGCGAGAACCGCCGTAGTAGGTCGTGCCGTAAAGGTCTTCCTCTGCGTCGAAAATCAAGCCTGCACGGGGATTTCCCCCGTCCGCCCCAGTGAAGCCGTAAAGTACGGTATATCTCGCCGCTCTTGCTCACCTTGAACACCATTCCATCGCCAGAAGTGCCGCCGTGCTCGGTGGTGCCATAAAGATTTCCCTTCGCGTCCGAAATCAAACCTGCACCGGATTCGCCCCGTCCGCCCCAGTGAAGCGGTAAAGTATGGTCTCGTTGCGAGTCGTCGGATCCAGCTTGAACACCACTCCGCACCCGTTCTCGTTGCAGTCCGATAGATTGCCGCCGGCATAGGTGGTGCCATAGAGGTTTCCCTTCGCGTCCAAAATCAAACCTGCAGCCGGATTCGCCCCGTCCGTCCCATTGAATCTGTAAAGCACGGTCTCCTCGCTGGTCGCCGGGTCCACCTTGAACACTACTCCGCAGCCTTGTCCGGAGCCGCACTTCAGATCGCCACCGTAGAAGGTGGTACCATACAGGTTTCCCTTCGCGTCCATAATCAAACCTGCAGCCGGGATTCGCCCCGTCCGTCCCAGTGAAGCTGGAAGAGTACGGTCTCGCCTTTGCTACTCAACTTGAACACCACTCCATGGCCCGAAGCGCCGCCGGCGTAGGTGGTGCCATAAAGGTTTCCCTTCGCGTCCAAAATCAAACCTGCAGCCGGATTCGCCCCGTCCGTCCCATTGAAGGAGAAAAGTACGGTCTTGCCTTTGCTACCCAGCTTGAACACCACTCCATCGCCAGAAGCGCCGCCGTAGTAGGTGGTGCCGTAAAGGTTTCCCTTCTGCGTCGAAAATCAAACGTGCACGCGGATTCGCCCCGTTCGCCCCAGTGAAGCTGTGAAGTACGGTCTCCTTGCCTTCGCTACTCACCTTGAACACCATTCCATCGCCAGAAGCGCCGCCGTGCTCGGTGGTGCCATAAAGGTTTCCCTTCGCGTCCAAAATCAAACCTGCAGCCGGATTCGCACCGCCCGTCCCATTGAAGCTGTAAAGTACGCTTTCCCTGTAAGTTTGCGCTTGCGCCGATTGGGCTGTGACTGCCCCTAACCCAAGCACGACCACCAACGCCAGCGAGATAGATACCGCTCGCCAGCCTGCAACTGAAACCACATCCTGCCATAGAAGTGAGTTCTTCATCTTAGTCCCTCCCTATGTTGTCCAATCGAATGTAGACAACGCTGTGCCCGCGTCCAGGAGCCCTAACTTATATCGCGGGCGACGGGCGAAGCCAATTCAATTGGATTTACGGCGACGAAAACGATGTTTGGCGACCGCTCATAGTCAACGCTTCTTGCCAGTCATGAATAAATCCATTCCGAAAACGATGCTGCGCCCGGGCATGGCCGACGGTACCCATTCCAGAGCGAGACTCATAGCTTCATGCAGTTGTACGCATTGTGGCCGAAATGGAACCGCTCCCAGGTCTTCGGATTGCAGATTGGGATAGTTTAGAAACTGAGCTGCAACCCGAATTCAATCTGCCGAGGCGAGCCGAGCGCGAAGACGCCGGTTCCGACGCCTACCCGCGTAATGTTGTGTCCATTCGCGTTAGTTCCATTGATATTCCCGACGCCTCCGGTCAACAAGCCATCCAACGTGGCTGAAGGCAGATCGAAATTGGCGAAGTTCAACAGATTGTAAAAACCCACGCTGGGCTGGACCGTGAACCGCTCGGCAAAGGAGTGAATCCAGGTTAGTTTCATATCGAATGCGCGCAGCCAGGCAAGGTTGACCTGTCCAGGTGGCGCCAGCGGAACACTGGGAGCCACGCCATCGCCAAATGACTGGCCGAGAGTTGAAGCCCCAATCTGCTGAAGTTGCTGCACGGTGAACAGGCCGTTCTGAATTAAGACCTGCCCCGCAGGCGTTGGTTGACCGGCGTAAGTATTGTTGTAATTGGTAATGGCGTCGTTTAGATTTGACGCATTGATGCCGCGGTCGAAGTTCCCCACGTGCGTCCCGGGCATGGGATCCTGCACGGTGCCATCGCCGGTGAAATCAGTACGAAAGATTTCGCCAGGGCCGAGGTTCGTATTCGGAACGACCACGGAAACAGCGAGCGGGCTCCAAAAATGCGAGATCATGCTGACTTGGAATCCAGCGGGCAAGTCGGCGTATCCACCGAATCGAGATCTGATGAGTGCGATCCAGGACAGAAGGTCCGAAATAACGGTTGGGGTTCGAGTTGTCGAGCGCATTGATGATGAAGTCCTGATCGGATGCGGCGGGGTTATCGGCTGCACCACCGCCCGTGTTTTCGAAACGCGACAGCGAATAGGACAGCCTGGAAGTTTAGCGCGCGAACGCCACGAAACGGCTGCTTCACGTTCTCGATCAACTTCGCTTGCAGACCGTTGTAGACCGATCTACCGACCGACTTCAGGAATGGCAGCGGTGGTGCATTGGGATTGATGCCCGGGAAGGCGCAGCCATAGGTGACCGAAGACTGCGGCGCAGGGCTGATCGAAGTCGGCGGACGACGTGAGTCCGTTGCCGGCATAAGCGGACATGGTCGCGCCGTTATCGATCGCACACTGGATGCCGGCAGTGCCGGACGTGCAGCCAAATTGGCTATTCGTCGCATTGATTGCGGCCAGCGCGCCAGCCTTATTGAAGTAATTAACATCTCCGGTGTGGTTCTCATCAATTCCCAGCAGATAGTGAGTTTGCACGTTGCGTACGAAGTCCGCGCTGAGAACCATGCCGGGGCGGATTTCGCGCTGAATGCCGGCGTTAATCTGCACCGACCGCGGAGTCTTGTAATTGGGATCGAACATGGAAGCGCCCGTGCCAAAGCCGAATCCTTGATCCAGCAGTGTCCCCACGTAGTTCGGATTAGGCGAGGGTCGCGTTGAATGGAGAGAGCGACTGATACAGCTTCTGGTACGCCTCAATCTGGTTGGCAACAGTCCCAATGGCCACTAGGCCACCGGTTGCAGTGCCGCAAAACGTTGGCAGGGGAAGTTCGCCGCCCGGTAGCGACCACAGGCTGCGGAGTGTTGGCGGCAGCGCAGGCTGTGGGGAACTGCCCGAAAGCACCTGTTTGTTCGCGGTCGGGAGCATCGAAGGCCACGTTATTCCAGATCGCGTTTTCGTAAAAGAGGCCAATGCCCGATCGGATCACGGTCTTGCCTTGGCCGGTGGGGTCCCAGGCAATGCCGACTTGCGGTGCAAAATTCAAATTGGGTTGTTTGACAGGATTGCCCAAGCCGGGCATCAACGCATTGAGTTCTGGAATTCCAGGCAGGTTGCTGTCGGTGCGGCCAGAATCGCGAACGTAACGCAATCCATATGTCACGGTGAAGTTCTTCTTCATCTTCCAATTGTCGCCCACATACGCGCCGATACGGTTGTCGGTAATCCCGCCCGATGGGAAACCGAAAGCAGGTGTGGTGGTGGAGTATCCCAGACCATTGCCCAGGCAAACAGCTTCCACGGGATAATTCAACGGGTTCGACGCGCCGCCCGGAAAGGGTCCCGTTTGCGCAAAGGTGGTTTCAAGAGTTCCCACGTTCGTCAACAGGAACGGTGCGATGCTTTGGAAGTTCGCAAAGCCTCCCCCCACAATGTGGTTAAAACCGAAACCGTAGCGGATGACATGCGAACCCATTGCCTTGCTGCCGTCGTACTTGACCTGATGGTTGCTTTGGAGCGTGCTCTGTGGAGCAAGATAGTTTGGTCCGGTGACCAAACCCGTGCTGCCCATCTGTATTTCCACGGGATAATTGGCTAGCGGCAGATTGCTGCCCACGGTTGCGTCCACGATCTGGTTCTGGAACTTCAGATATTCGAAGCGGATGCTGTGGCTGAAGCTTCCGCTGTTGAAATCCAAACCGATCACGTGGTTCCGAGTGATGTCCCTGTTGTCATACACCGAGAAGCCCAGACCAGCGTTGGCCAGCAGAGAATTCTTGAAGTAGCTGAAGCGATAGAAGAGGTGCGCCGACTGGGTCAGTTGGTAGTCCGCCTTCGCCATTAGATTGTCTTCGAGAAATGGCGAATTGAAGTAACCCGAAAAATTGTTGAAAGGAGCGCCCACCAACACCGCCGCCTGGCCGTGCTGTTCAGTTCGTTCGCCATCCAGGAAGTAGAAGAACTTGTTCTTGATAATCGGGCCACCGAGGCGGCCGCCGTACTGGGAGCGTTGAGAAGTAGGAGGCGCCAGTCCCACCGGCGTCGGCAATGCCGCGGCTAGGGAGCTATCGCGGAACAGGCCGAAGGCTTCGCCATGGAGGCCGTTCGTCCCCGACTTTGTGGTCACGTTCACGGCGCCGGAGGAGGTCAGCTCGTTGGAGAGATCCAGGCTCGACTGGCTGAGTTGGAATTCCTCAATTCCGCTGGCGGGAATGTCCATGGTCGTAGTGCCAACGGTTTCATCGGAAACATCGACGCCGTCCACTTCGATTCGGGCGGTACGTCCGAATCGTCCGCCAAATGAGATTGACGAATACCCTGCCTTGGTCGGATCGAAGTCCTGACCATCCTGAATCTGAACCCCGGGCTCGAGTTGGGCCAGGTCGAGAAAGTTGCGGCCATTGACCGGGAGGTTTTCGATCTGTTCGGCATTCAGCACTCCCTGCACGGTTGCCTGTTCCGTGTTCACGCGCACGGCGGAGCCTTGCACCTCGACCACCTGGCTCTCCTGCCCGATCTGCAACTTCGCGTTCGCTGTGGCGGTATTGCCTACCAGAACTGTCACCAGCGTTTCGAGTCTGGCTGAAGCCTCGGGCTGACACCTGCACTTTGTAATCGCCCGGAAGCAGTGCCCCGGAGTTGTAAGCGCCGGAGGAATTCGTCGTAAGGCTCTTGACTTGTCCCGTGGCGACATTGGTGATCGTCACCCTCGCTCCGCTAATCATCGCAGCCGAGGGATCGCTCACATTTCCCACGATGCTGCCGGTTCCGACCGTCGTTTGGGCAAACAAAGGGCAGACCACAACCCAGGGAGTCAGCATCGCCAGAAGTACAACAACTGTCCGTTCGAGCCTGCGGCAAGTTGGTCGGGGGGCTAACATTTGCCACCTACGTTTGGGGCGACAGGGGCGCAACTTGTTGGGCATGACCCGGAATCTCCTTTTCGCTTCAAAAGCTGGTTTGTTCTGATAAGTAGCCGCCAGTGAGGACGGTTCGCTGAGCTCGATCCGGCTTGTAAGAACTACACCGCAACCTTCTTGCCGACTAGGGTCACTCCACGACTTACATAGAAGTATCCCCCCCCCAACAATCCTCCCGACGAAGCAGTCTCAGAAGTTCTTAGCTATGGCCAGCGTAATATGCCTCCAAACGTCTAGTGGATCCATTCAATTCTTTTTACGCGAACGAAAAGAATGTTTGTTTGAGATGTGGCTGAATGTGACCGTTCCTTTTGGACGACCGGTCGGGGTGGGCAGCTGAGAATGGAGGACGAACTCAGCTGTCCATCCCGCGTGGCACAGAATCACACTCAGTGGGCTTTATCCGTTCCCTGTGTCCGACGATGCTGATTTCGACATCCGCCACCGCTTGACTCTTTCGATAGCTTATGACTTGCCCTCGAGAAAATCTCTATTGCAGATGCCGCAAGGCCGAAAAGCGGCAAGCATCTTGTTCCGGCGGTCCTCGACTTCGGCGGTGAGGCTAATATCGTCGCGGAAATCGTGAAACGTGTAGGCTCGCTCCTCCTCAAGCGTCACGAACGCGCGTGGATGGCGTTGGGCGAGCCGGGAAGGGATTCTTGAGACAGCCTATTTGTCAGCCGTCGCTTCCAGCGCCTCTTCAATCACCTCATAGACGTAATCAAGCTCTTCGCGGGTGATGCTGTAAGGGGGCAGCAGATAAATGACATTGCCCAGCGGGCGCAACAGCACATCATGGTCTAGGAAGAATTTGTATAACCGGGGCTTAAGCGAAGAAAAATAGCCCTTGTCTTCCGCTTTCAACTCGATTGCAGCGACTGTACCGATCTGGCGCACTTCCTCCACCCGCGGATCTAAACCCACCTGCGCCAGCCGCCTGGAATGTTGCGCGGCAATTGCATCAATCCGCTCAAATACATCTTCGGTCTCGAAAATTTCCAGGTTCGCCACTGCTGCGGCGCAGGCTAAAGGATTGCCGGTATACGAATGTCCGTGAAAGAAACTGCGGCCGGGACCAGCGAACTCTTGATGAATCACGTCGGTACACAGCGTGGCACCCAGGGGAAGAAAGCCGCCCGTGATGCCCTTGGAAAGGCACATAAGATCAGGAACGACGCCGGCCAGATTGCAGGCAAACATTTTTCCGCAACGTCCGAAGCCGGTCAGCACCTCGTCCGCAATAAGAAGCACTTGGTGCTGCGAGCACAGCGCCCGAATCCGCCGAAGGAATTCGGTTGGATGCACGATCATGCCGCCGGCGCCCTGCAGCAGCGGCTCCACCATCACCGCTGCAATTTTGTCGCTACGCTGCTCCAGCAGCTCTCTGAGAGAGTCGACGCAATCGATGTCACAACTGGCCCGTTTTCTGCCTACGGGACAACGGAGGCAATACGCTGAGTGCACACGATGCACTGGAAAGCGAAGGCGCGAAAAAGGGCGGGTAAATCCTGAGTCCGCGCTTACCGACATGGCTCCCACTGTGTCGCCATGATATGCGTGCTCCAGGGCGACCAATTCGCGCTTTTCATGACAGCCCCGGTTTTGCCAGTACTGCACAGCCAACTTCAATCCGACTTCTACGGCCGTTGAGCCATCGTCGGAATAAAAGACGTGGGCCAGGTCGGAAGGAACAATCTTCCTCAGCTTCAGCGTGAGTTGTTCTACTCCGGGGTGAGAGAAGCCGGCAAGCAAAACATGGTCCAGTTTCTCCGCTTGAGCGGCAACCGCATTCGCAATCCGGGGATGACAATGTCCGTGCAAGTTGACCCACCACGATGAAATGGCGTCAATGATCTTGCGACCGTCCGCCGTGTAGAGGTGAGTTCCCTTCGCTCGAACGACCTGCAGCGGCTCCGGATCAAGGTGTGCCTGTGCGAATGGGATGCCAGATCTTAAGATCCGCGGTGGCGCTCATAGGAAAGCTTCCTTGTCAAAATGCCTGGCATAAGCCTCGCGCAGATTCTCCCGGTTGATGGTTTCGAGCACTGGAATCTGTCCGATGACCTGGATCTTTCCATAATGCTCAATGGCTTTCCTGTTCTCGCGGTTTTCCGGCCCGATCAGCACCACGCCGCGTATCTGAATCCTGGCGCTTCGAAGACATTCAACCGAGAGGAGTGTGTGGTTAATCGTTCCGAGCGTGCTGCGAGCAGCCAGGATTGCCGGCAGCGCCAGATGTCGCATCAGGTCTGTCATGAGTTGATGGGAATTGATCGGCACCATGACGCCGCCTGCACCTTCCACAATCAGCGGCATGCCGGAGTGGGCCGCGGGCAACTCGATTTGCTCCAGCACGATCTCTCTTCCGGCGCGCTGAGCGGCCAGATGCGGCGAGACAGGATCATCAAACAGGTAAGATTCCGGCAGGACCTGATCATCGTCCAACCCGGCCCAGGATTTGGCTTGTTTCCGGTCGCTACCTTCACGGGCGCCGGTCTGGATCGGCTTCCAATACATGGCCGGCAGAGCTGCGCACAATAACGCCGCCAGCACCGTCTTGCCGACGTTCGTATCTGTTCCGGTAACGAAGAAGCCTTTACTCATGGGCGATGTTGCGAGGCCAGACGGCCAGAACGGCATCTGTGAATCTCTCGATTTCGTCCATGGTCAGCCGGGCCGTAAGCGAGAGGCGCAGGCGCTCGGTTCCCGGAGGGACACTGGGAGAACGAATAGCCCGAACGGCAAATCCACGCGCCTGCAAGGCCGCCGCTAGGTCCAATGCCGCTTCGTTGCCACCAATGATTAAAGGCACGATGTGAGAGCCGCTGGGACCACAATCAAAGCCAAGAGAATACAACCGTTCACGCAGCCTTGCTGAAAGCGACGCCAGATGATCGCGTTCGGCTTCCATCGAATTCGCCAAACGTAGAGCGGCCCGGACCTGAATGGCCAGATAGGGCGGCAGTGCTGTGCTGAAAATAAAGCTACGGGCATGATTGATGAGAAATTGCTTCAGTGTTTTGCTCCCGCAGATGAAAGCTCCAGGGCTGGCCAATGCTTTGCCGCAAGTATGCACGACGGCCAAGACTTGTTCTGTGAGTCCGAGTGCGGCCACCAGCCCTCGTCCACGTGGGCCGCATGCGCCGGTCGCGTGGGCTTCGTCCACGATGATTTCCGCGCCGAATCTTTCAGCGAGTTGGAACAGTTCGCCGATAGGAGCACGATCGCCGTCCATACTGAAGATGCTTTCGGTGACGATCACCCTCGATCCACCAGTTTGAGAGTGCGAGCGCAACGTGTCTCCCAGGAAATTCAAGTCA
>CAVXKN010000012.1:0-43331 GCA_963762385.1 uncultured Acidobacteriota bacterium
CCATAGAGAGTGCTTGGCATCGTAAACGACAGCCGGATCGCTCGCCGACGCCAGGCTTCCGCCCTTGTAGTTAACCGTCAAATCGGGAAGATAACCGCTGGTCCAGGTTTTGCCGCCATCGGTCGAAGTGGCGAAACCGATGTCCGCGCCGCCGTGGGCGTAAACACGCGATACCTGAAAGGTGCTCACGATAGTCGAGCCCCACGCGAATGTGTCCGGCTCAACTTCGGTCCGATGCTCACTGGCAGAGTCGTGGAACTTGTCAGTGCTGAGCCTTATCAGCGAAAATGACGATGGCAAGGCGGAGATTCCCTCATCGGATGCTGACTGCGCTTGCCCAGAGGTCACAAGAATTCCCAACAGAATTGCTACCGAAACCGGCCAACTTCTTCGACTACTTCATAAATTTTCTCTCCGACTCAAACGCAGAACTTTGAATCTGCGATTTTGGCTTCTAGCGACGCGAGACTTTTTATCACGGTGGTTCGCAAATGGCTATTCAGTTTTGTTTACGCGAACGGTAATTCCATTTACGTACGATTTCGCCCATCGCCCATACAGCAGCATGTACTCTCGGGGCCTGAGAACAACGGCTGATTTTCAAATCGCCCTTGTTTAAGGCATTGAGCCACGTGGTCGCGCACCTGCTGACGGGGGGAAGCAATCTGCCCGAGGCCGATCCAACACAATTGGATATACGTTCAACAGAATCTGATGGCCCGTGCCGACCGTCCGTGATACAAGTTCGTTCCCGGTGAAGACAATCCAACATTGCGACACCAAATTGAAATTCCAGCCAATTTTTTAAGGAGAAAATCGTGATTCAAAGACCAACTGTATTTTTGCTCACAATTGCCGGGATGGTCCTGGGCGCGAGCATCGTTTGTCTAGCCCAGCCAGAGTCTTTGTTGACTAGTCATGTGCGTGAGGTGATTCTCAACAAGCAAGCGCCGTTTGTCGGCCGGCTTCCCGCGACCCAGTCCATGCGCATCGACGTTGTTCTGGCGGTGCGCGATCGAGGCAGGCTTGGATAGTTTCTTGCAAGAAATCTACGATCCTTCCAGCCCCTCCTACCGGCACTTCCTTACGGTGGAGCAGTTTACCGAGATGTTCGGCCCTAGCCAGAAGGATTATGACGCTCTAGTCCGATTTCGCGATGACCAACGGCTTTACCGTGACCGGCGGCTCCCGCGATGCCATGGACGTGCAGCTCAAGGGCTCGGTGGCGACGATCGAGACAGCCTTCCACGTAAACATGGGTCTCTATCACGATCCCAGCCGAGAACCGCGACTTCTATGCTCCGGACCGGGAGCCCACGGTGGATCTGCCTTTCCAGCTCTGGCACATCTCGGGTTTGGATAACTATTCGATCCCGCGTCCTGAAGTCGTGCGCAGACCTCCAGGTGTGAAGCCCCCTGCCACTACAGGCTCCTGTCCTCAGCAATCGTTTTGCGGCAGCGACATGAGGGCAGCCTACTACGAGGGAACGGCTCTCACCGGCAAGGGCCAGAACATCGGGTTGTTGGAGTTCGCCGGATTTGACATCGCCGACGTGAACACCTACTACAAGAACGCTAAACAAAAGAGAACCGCCGCCATCAAGGGCATTTCCACGGACGGAACTCCATTGAAGTGCCTCTATTCGCAAGGCTGCGACGATACCGAACAGACCCTCGACATCACTCAGTCGCTCGGCATGGCGCCGGGCGTAACCGCGGTGTACGTTTATGTAGGTTCTACCGACACGGCCATCTTGGGCTCCATGACTTCGCATAAGCCGTTACCTTTGCAGCTGAGCTCGTCGTGGGCTTGGTCTCCGGCAGACCCTAAGACGGACGACCCCTACTTCAAGAAGATGGCTGCGCAGGGCCAGAGCTTCTTTAAAGGGGCCGGCGATCGATGGGCAGTTGGCAAGACTATTACGAATGTTGGCCATGTGACTCTCCCTATGTGATTACCGTCGGCGGTACGGACTTAACCACCAAGGGTCCAGGAAAAGGCTGGGCTTCGGAAACGGTCTGGTGTTGGGATCGGAGGGGCGGCGGCGGTGGCTATTCTCCCGACCTCTTCGCGATTCCGAGCTGGCAGAAGCTGAAAGGGGTGATCACCAAGGCCAACGAGGGCTCCACGAAGTATCGGAACGGCCCGGACGTCTCGGCCAACGCGAATTTCACCTTTTACGTTTGCGCCGACCAAACCACCTGCACTGCAAACGAATACGGCGGAGTCAGTTTCGCGACACCCATGTGGGCTGGCTACTGGCTCTGGCCAATGAACAGGCGGCTGCCAACAAAGGCAAACCCGCCCGGCTTCATTAATCCAACCATTTATCCGCTGGGTCTGGGAAAGACCTATCACACCGCTCTTCCATGACATCACCAGCGGCAGCAACGGTTATCCGCGCGACAAAAGGCTACGATTTGACGTCCGGCTGGGGCAGTCCCAACACGGACGGCTTGATTAACGCACTTACCAAGAAATAGTGACAGTGCTAAGGTTTCGGCGATCACTGCCCTAACTTGTGCGAGGATTGGCCCGGATCATCTGATTCGGGCCTTTCTTGTTTGCCGGGGATATTTAACAGCCTGACGGTGAAAGTCCTATACGCTCTCCCCAGTTTGCAGCAGGACGTTCGTGAGAGTATAAGATTCCGTCAGCGAGAGCTTCTGCAGTGTGAGGCTTGCTGAGGTCAGGCATCGATAAGGGCTCGGTAGAAGCACTGGTGGGGTTGCGCTGCTCTCGGGGAGCGCATATAGTTGGGCTCCGTGTCCGCCTGTGCCGGTCGTCTTCGCGCCATGGAGCGAGTGACGGTGCGACGTTAGGGAATGGAAAAATGACCGAAGCCGCAATTGTTCAATTCCGTCCTTTCGACGCGGCGCTTGGCGGCGAGATCGTCGACCTCGATCTGTCGCGACCGCTCGACGATCAAACCTTCGCCGCCGTGCGCCGTGCCTTCCTCGAAAGCGATGGCTTGCTGGTGTTCCGCGCGCAATACATCACGCCCGGAGCAGCATGTTGCGTTTAGTCGCCGCTTCGGGCCGCTGATGATTCACGTTCTGCGCCAATACTTGCTGCCGGGGCATCCAGAAATTTTTCGCATTTCCAACGTCGTCGAGAATGGCGAGCCCATCGGCCTCGGAGACGCAGGCCGTATCTGGCATTCCGACATTTCCTACACGCCCGAACCAAGTCTCGGTTCCTTGCTCCATGCCCTGGAGCTTCCGATGGAGGGCGGCGATACTTCATTTGCCAATATGTACGCCGCCTACGACGCTTTACCCGCCGAGATCAAGCAGCGGGTCGAAGGCAAGCGCGCCGTGCATTCGTACAGCCACAGCTACGACCGCTTCAGCGGATCGAAATGGCGGCCGCCGCTCACCCGGGAGCAAAGGGACGAGGTGCGCGAGGTTGTACATCCTGTCGTACGCATCCATCCGGAAACGGGCCGCAAGGCGCTGTTCGTGAACGAGAGCTTCACATCGCGTATTCTCGACCTCCCTGACGCGGAAAGCCGCGAGCTGCTCGAATTCCTTTTCGTCCATAGTACCAAGCCGCGTTTCGTTTATCGCCATCGCTGGCAGGACCACGACCTCGTTTTCTGGGACAATCGATGCACGATTCACTTGGCACACGGCTGTCCGCCGCACCTTCGGCGGCACCTGCATCGCACCACGGTGAAGGGCGATGCGCCGTATTAGAGCGTCGTTAACGGAAGCAAGCATATCGGGGCAGATTACGGCGTAGCGGCGCGCGCCAGGTGAATCTCGTTCATGCGGCCCAGTCTTGGGTAAAAAGAATTTTGGCCTACACAAATGCAATTGAATAGGTTCTGGATTAGCGGCGTGTTAAGAAAGTTGCTTGATCGTGCTGAGTGGAAAGCAATTTCGCAAGAGCGACGGACAACTACCTTGGGCAGAACCTATGGAATTGAAGGCAACTGCAGATTCTGGTAGCCGTCGCTGAGGAAGGCAGGCTGCAGAAAGCAGCGGTGCGATTGCGTTGCACAATCTCGGCGGTCAGCGTTGCAATTCGTAAGTTGGAGGAAGAAGTCGGCACGCCTCTGTTTGAACGGTCCAAGAGGCACGAGTTGTACTTGACAGCGGCTGGAGAATCTCTCGTCGATTATGCAAAGCGTTTGCTGTCGCTTCAGGACGAAGCTCTGGCGGCAGTTGAGCAAGTCGAGATTGCGAAGGCCTGTCGTCCGAAGACGTTTGGTCAAGCCAAGTGATTACCGGCATAGGTTTTCTGCTTGAAGATTTCGGCTTTCGCCGTGGCGAGGGGGGATTAGGTATGGAACTCAATTTTTGCGACGGCTTTTCAGAAACGCCGTGTCGTCGCTACCAAGCAAAGGTTTGGCTGTTCGCCGAATGAAACCGGGAAGACTGGGAGAAATCCGCATACTCACCCCGACTCAAGCATGATGTCACAGTAGCAGACTTACTTCGGAGCTCCCAAGAAAACCTCGTTGGACTGGCAATACAGCTTCCAGAAGGGCGACCAACACAAACTTGTTCAGGCAGGTGAAGGCAAATAAATAAAGCAGCGTAGAGCATCGTTTCTTACAGAATCTGCTTAGGAGCACGGCGCATGCGTTAGCGGTGTGGGTGCCGAAGGCAGGGCGGCATTTTACCAGGGTGACGGCCAGCCGCTCGGCACCCGAGTTTGCGTACTGCCTTCTGAACATCGCCGCCCATTATCCGGAGGCCGACACCATCCACTTGGCGATGGACAACCTGTGTTCGCATACCCGCAAGCGATGGTGGGACCTCTTTGGCGAGAAAGCGGGGAACATGGAACATGGACACCCCTCGTCGAACAGGTATTGGTCAGATTGGTCAGACGCTTACGTTTATGCTAGCCAAAATGAAATGGTGTTCTTCAAAGGGCCGGTAAAGGCAGGGCCCGGTACGGGCCCGGCACAAGTAGTGAACACTACGCTGTAACCCACTGATGTTGCTAGTGAGCCGCCATTTCGGCGGTGTGCTCCTGTTGTCTCTTGGCTAGTGCCGGCGCAACGTCTTCGAAGGCCGACAAGTGCTTGTCGATGTCCGATTCTGTGTGCTGAACGGAGATCGTCCACTGCTCATCCCACCAGTGCGGTTGCGGCATGACGCCACGATTCACCATTCCGAACCAGTAGAGACGCCAGAGATCAGCGTCGATCGTGATCCAATCACGGTAGTTGCGAATCTCTTTCGGATAGAGCATCAGCGCGCCATTCGCGCCAGCGCTTACGATGTAAGCCTGCAGTCCGACTTTTGCAATCGTTCTGCGATAGCCGTCGGCCAGCCTTTGGCTCAGCTTTTCGACGTGAGCGTAGTTCTCGCGAGTCAGCACCTCGCGGAAGGTGGCAAGTCCCGCGGCCATCGAGACGGGATTGGTGTTTGGCGTTCCACCATGAAAGACTTTGCGCTGCGAAATAAGGTCCATCACTGATCTGCTAGCCCCGAACGCCGAGAGTGGCAAGCCACCGCCGATCGACTTGGCCAGGCAAATCATATCCGGCTTGACGCCAAAGTATTCCGCGGCTCCACCCCAGCAAAGCTTTGCACCGGTTTTTACCTCGTCGAAAATCAGCAAGGCGCCGTTCCTGGTACAGATCTCGCGCAAGCCTTCAAGAAAGCCGGGTTGCGGCATGCAGAGCCCCACGTTCATCATGATAGGCTCGAGAATGATCGCGGCTATTTCCTCAGAGTTCTGCCTGAAGCAAAGCTCGACGCTTGCAAGATCATTAAAGGTGGCGACTGCGACATTGGCCAGGGTGCCCTTTGGCACTCCTAAACCGCTAGGAACAGGAGTGGGAGCGTTCACGTCGCCGAACTCGGGAGCATGTGGCTTCACGCTCACCAGCGCGGAGTCATGCGCTCCGTGGTATCCACCCTCGAACTTGATGATTTTGTCCCGGCTGGTTGCCGCGCGGGCCAAACGGATCGCGTGCATGGTTGCTTCTGTGCCAGTGGACCCGAAGCGCAACATCTCGATTGGAAAGCGATTGCAGATTTCTTCCGCCAATTGCCATTCCAAATCGTGCGGCATACCGAAGATTGTTCCGGTAATCGAGCATCCTGTCATCGCTTTCATGACCGCAGGATGACAATGGCCGGCGATGTTTGCGCCGAAACAGAGATTGTGGTCGATGTAGTCGTTGCCGTCGAGATCGCGAAAATGCGAGCCCTGGCCCTCCTTCACAAAGATCGGATAAGG
Source organism: uncultured Acidobacteriota bacterium (assembly GCA_963762385.1). Lineage (GTDB taxonomy): Bacteria > Acidobacteriota > Terriglobia > Terriglobales > Acidobacteriaceae > JABDBE01. Next base: position 6,206 of record CAVXKN010000012.1, read on the forward strand.
ATCGTAGGCGCGATAGTTGCTGGCGACACCGAGGGGAATGCGATTCAGATTGCGTCTGTGGGACTCCGCGGATTTTGGCGTCCGTCGTTCGTAAGTCGCGATTTCTTTTTGCAACTCAGGATACATGAGGACTTGCCCTCCATACTTAGTCGATTAGCGGATTTTGGTTAGAATCACCCGGAGTGCGATATCAATGTGCAAACGCATTTCGCGCTCCGCAGCATCCGGATCACGGTCGAGCAGCGCGCGCACAATTGCGTCGTGGCCAGCCAGCGCTGTTTCGGCTTCCTCGTCGGTGTAAAGTTCGGCGATCCTGTAGTTGAAGTAGTAGGTTCGATTCCTGTGGATCATGCTCGATAAGCGTTCATTTTGAGCTGCCGAAATAATCGCATCATGAAAGTGATCATTGACGTTGACCAGGCGCTCGCGCCGGGCTGAGGTCGAAAGCCCAGCAGTATTGTCACGATGAAGCGAGGCGATTGTCTTCAGCTGACTTTCGCTGGCTCTCTCGGCCGCCAGCCGCGCGCAGTAGCTTTCCAGCGCAGCTCGCGCCTCGTAGATTTCGCGAATCTCAGCGCTCCTGTGCTCGCACACAACCCAGCCATGCCGTTGGCTTGCAACCAGACCCTCAGCCGCCAGTCGTTGCAGGCTCTCCCGTATGGGCGTACGACTCACCGCAAGCCTCTCGGCGAGCTCAACCTCAATGAGCCGCTCGTTGGGGCGTGCTCGTCCGGTGATGATCGCCTCTTTCAGACGCTCGTAAACGCCATCCGACCGTGTGCTGCCTTCGTCTCGCTTGAGGCGCGATACGGGCATGATCGATTCCTCCGTTGTCCTTTGGGATCGGTCCATGGTATCCGACTCTACCCGCCATGCTCCACATTCCGATCCAACCCTTTCAGGCAGTTCGTCTTGACTTCTTGAGGTTTGTCTCGACGATTCCTGCCAACCGCTTTGCCAGATCTTTGCAGCGGAGCGAATCGTGTTCTCGCACCATGGCAAGTTTCTCGGCTTCAATCGAGCCCTCGGCATGAATCGCCAAAACAGCTTGATAACCAGCGAAGTCCGTCGCTGTGAGTTCCTTAACCAGGTTGATCGCTTTGAGGCGATTTTCCACCGGAACGCCCGTTCGTGCTCCCAGATAGTTGCGGACGTACTTGCCGATGTCAGGGTTTTCAAGATCTGCTTCGCTCGGTCCTGTAACAATGAGACCGCCGGTAATGTCTTGCACGTAAGCCAGCATCTGATGAAAAGCCGTAGCGAAGTGCAACTTTGCCATATTCACGATCAGGGTTTTGGGGATGGCAATGCCAAGCGCCCCAGATTCGCAGTCGAGTGCCGCTAACCGCACCAGGGCACGCAGAGTTTCGGCATAGCTGATCAGCTTGGCGAGTTTTTCCTGGACGTGTTTCGCCCGCTCCAAGCCGTTATATTCCGTCATGAGCAGAGCGGCTCCTACCAGGGCATCGACCAAAGGCAGCTTGTAGGAGATGGCTGTGAAGCGGTGGAACTCGACGAATGTTTTGGCCAGTTCGCCGGCAAACTCCCACTCTCCTTTCAGAAATACCCGGTCATGCGGCACCAGTACGTCGTCAAAGATAGTGAGGGTCTCGATCATCCGATGCCTGGAGGCCAGCGGAGAATCAAAGTTGCTGTCTTCGTGATGCGCTCCATAAGAACTGGCAATCAGCTTCAGTCCCTTCGTGTTCACGGGGATGGCAAAGGCCACCGCGTAGGCAGCTTCATCCGCCTTCATGGCGCGGGTCGGAAGAACGATGATTTCATTTGAATTTACGGAAACGGAAGTGTGCGCTTTGGCCCCGCGTACGATAATTCCATTCGGCGTTTCTCCGACAATGCGAAGATAGTAATCGGGGTGTTCCTGCTCCAGCGGAGGCTTGCTGCGATCACCCTTGACGTCGGTTTGCGCAACTGATAAGGCAAGATCATTGGCGCGAGCATACTCGTAGAATTTTCGTACGCGATCGAGATATCCGGTGTGTTTGGTTTTGTCAATCTCATGAGCCACGAGGTGCAGGGCAAAGAGGGCGTCTGTCCCAATCTCCTTGATTAGAACGACCAGCGTACCGCCCAGCGTGGTAGCGGTCTCGATCAATTGGCTGCGTAGTAAGAGGTCCGCCGACGTGCGCGGCAGCTTGAAGTAGCGGCTGAATTCATCGCCATTCTCTTCGTAAGCCGCGAGGGCGCGGTACTCCTCGCGGTCAGCCATATCAAAGTCGATGGCAGCGTGGTCGATGGCCAACCGGATCTCGGCGTGGGCAGTGACATCTGGGACGCGCTGTCCTTTGAAGTACACCTCACGGCCATCGCGCAGGCTCTCAAGGTATTGATCGCTGGTTCGCATAGCTTCCGTTTCACTGCGCGTGCGCAAAGTGCTTTTCTCTCCCCCTAAGTCCAGTTACTTCAAAATAAACAACTTGACTTTGTATTCCGTTATGTATACAAGTAACAATACTGTAAAGAATACACATCTGTCCAGAGAAAACATCCGTGGTGAGTACTCAACAAGAACCGCAGTTTCCTTATCGCAGCGATCCGATCTCTCCTCTACGTCTCTTGGAGCCGCACGGAGCATTGCTCGAGGGCTGCGTTTCTCCACTAGACGACGAACAGATCCTGCGCGCTTTGCGGCTCATGATGTTGTCGCGGGCGTTTGATCAGAGGGGCATCAGCCTTCATCGCCAAGGTCGTTTTGGAACGTTCTCCCCCGTGCTCGGACAGGAAGCCTCCGTTGTAGGTTCTGCTTTTGCACTCGATCCGAGTCGAGATTGGATTGTGCCGCAATATCGAGAGCTGCCCGCGCTTCTCCATCAAGGTCTGCCGTTGGAACAGTTCATTCTTTATTTCAATGGGCACCCGGCTGGCGGGGCTATTCCCGACGGCGTCAAGCTATTGCCTATTCAGATCTCTCTCGCGGCGCAGCTGCCGCATGCGGTCGGCCTTGCCTGGGGTCTTCAGTTACAAGGTATTGACGGAGTCGTGCTGACCTACTTCGGCGATGGTGCATCTTCGGAAGGCGACTTTCATGAGGCTTGCAACCTCGCGGGCGTAGTTAAGGCGCCAGTCATATTCTTTCTGCAGAACAACGGCTGGGCGATTTCAACGCCGCGGTCGAAGACAGTCAGGTGCGAGAACACTAGCCGAGCGCGCACCGGGATATGGATTCGACGGTGTCGTCGTCGACGGCAACGATCTGCTTGCGGTTTATCAGGTGACCAAGACCGCTGTCGATCGTGCCCGCCGAGGCCTTGGTCCCACGCTCATTGAGTCTCAGACCTATCGCCTCGGCGCTCATAACACCTCCGACGATCCGAGACGCTACATGGCATCGGAGGTTGTTAATGCCTGGAGAGAACTCGATCCGATAGTTCGCGTTCAGCGTTACCTCGCGGCCAGGGGAAGTTGGAATGAAGGCATAGCGTCAAATTTCCAAACCGAGATCTCCAGCGTGATCGATCGGGCGCTCGCCGCTGCGAGTGCCGTACCGCCGCCCACGACTGAGGATCTGTTCAAGCACACCTATGCGGAACTTACAGAGAGGCAAATGCGACAGCTGCGCGCGCACACGTCATCGACGACGCAACGGGAGATAGCGTAGGCCGATGAGTCTGATGAACATGCTCGAAGCGATACGAGAAGCGATCGGCACTGCAATGAGCGCCGACGATAAAGTCATGGTCCTCGGCCAGGATGTAGGGAAACTCGGCGGTATTTTCCGCGCTACTGACGGGCTTCTCGCGAAGTTTGGAGATAAACGAGTCATCGATATGCCGCTGGCCGAAGGAGTGATTGTCGGGTCTGCCCTCGGTCTGGCGCTCTCGGGATTGAAACCGATCGCCGAGATTCAGTTCCTGGGCTTCGCCCAACAAGCTTTTCATCAGATAGTGCAACAGGTGGCCCGCATGCGGTACCGCTCCCGGGGCCGCTTCGCGGCAAGCCTGGTAATCCGTGCGCCGTTCGGAGGCGGAGGTCGGACTCCCGAGCTGCATTCCGATGCGATTGAGGCGCAGTTCACGCAGGCGCAAGGGCTGAAAGTCATCGCTCCGTCAAATCCACATGATGCAAAAGGTATGCTCCTGCGTGCCATTCAGGACCCCGACCCGGTTCTGTTTTGTGAACCCCTGCGGGGATACCGGCTGGCTAAGGGCGAGGTGCCGTCGGCTCCTTATGAGATCGACATCGGAAAGGCAAAAGTCGTCCGCGCGGGGAAAGACGTCACGCTGATCGCCTGGAGTGCTGCTGTCAATCTGGCGCTCCAGGCCGCCGACGTGCTTCTGACCGAGGGCATCGAGGCAAATGTGGTGGACGTTCGATCGTTGCTACCCCTGGATGTCGACACCCTGGTTGCGGCGGTTCAACAAACCGGACGCTGCGTCGTCATTCATGAAGCTCCTCTTACGGCAGGCTTCGGAGCAGAGATCGCGGCGACTGTCGCTAAGGAGGCGTTCTATTCATTGCAGGCTCCAATCGAGCGCGTTACTGCTCCAGATGCGCCGTACCCATTGTCGGCTGCTGAGCTGATGTTTATTCCCAACGTCGAGCGCGTGGTGGCCGCCGCGCGGCAGACGTTAGAGGTCCAATGAGAGGAATTGTGTTCGTCGAAGCCAAACGGAGGTCGCATTGATGGTGGGTGTCAGTTCGGTGCCAAAGCTGTTCGACTTGTCGAATCAGGTTGCTATCGTGACCGGCTCAGGGCGGGGATTGGGTGCTGCTATCGCTCGTGGTCTTGCGGCCGCTGGAGCGTCCGTCATGCTTTGTTCCCGGACACAGGCGGAAGTGGAGTGCATTGCGGTAGAGATTGTTCGCAACGGGGGAAAGGCAGCCGCTGTGGTCGCGGACACAAGCGACCGTGCAAGTTGCCAGCGTCTTATTGATCAGACTATCTCTAAATTTGGAAAGTTAAATGTGCTGGTGAACAATGCTGGGATCGATTCCATCAGTCCGGCGGAGGATCTGACGGACGATGCGTGGGAGCGCGTCGTCAACACCAATCTCAAAGGCTACTTCATTTGCTCCCAGTTGGCGGCCCGCCAGATGCTGGCACAGGGAAGTGGCGGCTCCATTATTAATAACTCTTCCATTTGTTCAATTATCGGTGTTAACGGCCTTACGGTTTATTCGGCAACAAAAGGTGGTGTCAACCAGCTCACCCGCGTGATGGCGGTCGAGTGGGCAAAACGCGGCATTCGCGTCAACGCAATCGCACCGGGATATTTTGACAACATCATGCAGGACGCAACTGCTGAACATGCGAGCTCGGATAAGCAAAAACAGGTCTTAGCTTTTACCCCCATGGGAAGGCGGGGACAACCTGAGGAACTGATCGGTCCGGTCATCTTTCTTGCTTCTGAAGCTTCATCGTATGTGACCGGTGCCATCCTTTTCGTCGACGGCGGCTACACCGCCCAATAACAGGCTGGTAATCGCAAAGCCAAGGAGAAACCTAGCTGTTCGAATAGTTGGAAACACAGCAGCGGGAGAAGGAGGATCACGAGCAAGACATGTCTGTACAAATTCTCGACTACATGCGTCGCTATGGCCATAAGAAGGTCGTCGTCTGCAACGACGCGGATACTGGCTTGCGCGCGATCATTGCCATTCATTCGACTGACCTGGGACCTGCGACCGGCGGCCTCCGAATGTGGCCCTACACCAGTGAAGAGGAAGCGATGCTTGACGCTTTGCGCCTGGCCCGCGGCATGACCTACAAGTACGCTGCGGCAGGCGTGGATCTCGGAGGGGGGAAAGGCGTCATCATCGGCGACCCGAAGCGGGACAAGAGCGAAGCCCTGTTGCGGGCCTTCGGCCGCTTCGTGGATCAGCTGGGCGGGGAGTACATCACGGGGGAAGACGTGGGCACGACCCTTGCCGACATGGAGGTCATCTTTAGCGAGACGAATCATGTTGTGACGTTGCCCACGCATTGTGGAGGAGCGGGCGACATCGCGCCGGCGACAGCACTGGGATGTGTGGCAGCGACCAAGGCCTGCGCCAAGCGCGTCTGGGGAACAGATGTACTTAAAGACCGCAAAATCGCGCTACAGGGCTTAGGCGCGGTCGGGTATAACGCCCTTCGCCTGCTCGTGGAACAAGGCGCTCAAGTGATCGTCGCAGACATTGATTCGCAAAAGGTCGCTACCGCCGTGGCCGAGTTTGGGGTGACGGCTGTAGCACCCAAAGAGATTTACAAGCAAGAGGTTGACATCTTTGCACCTTATGCCTTGGGTGCGGTGATCAACGACGAAACCATACCTCAGTTACGAGCAAAAATTGTCGCCGGTTCCGCCAACAACATTCTGGCTGAGGAACGTCATGGAGACGAACTTGAACGGCGCGGCATCGTTTATGCCGTTGACTACGTAGCGAACTCCGGAGGAACAATCTTCGACACTGACCGTCTGCGCAAGGGCGGTTTCCAGCCTGATCGGGCCTGGGCTAATGTCAAAAAGATCTACGACAGGATCGAAGAGGTCTTCCGCTTAGCTGAACGCGACCATGTTCCCTACTATGTTGCTGCTGATCGTCTCGCTGAAGAACGAATTGCAGCGCTGAGAAGTGTCCGCTTGCTCGCACCCGCGACGCTTCCTAGTTGAGGGAACCGACTTGCTCGCCTGATGTCTTGCACCGTTTGTTGGAGGCACACGGGCTTCTTATGGAAATGATGCAACTGCAAATGCTCGTAGCGGTAGCCGAAGAGCATACCCTACAGAAGGCAGCAGTAAGGGTCTATCGCACCCCCCAGGCGATTAGTACCGCAATCGGCAAGCTGGATGAGGAGATCGGCACGCCCCTGTTCGATCGCTCGCTGGGTCGTGATTTCAGGCTGACTCCTGCAGGGGAGGCGCTCGTCGATTATGCCCGGCGACTGCTTTCCCTAAGGGATGAAGCGTTGGCAACCATGGAGGGGATTCGGAACGCCCGAAGCGGTCACCTGCGCATCGGGGCGAACCAGAGTGTCGGAGAATACCTGTTACCGGAACTTACCAAGGCATTTCAGGCTCGATATCCGGGGATCAAGCTCAAGGTTGTGATCGGCTACTCGGATGCAGTGGTCTCTGCATTGAAGCATCACGAACTCGACATTGCGCTTGTGGCCAGTCAGACCCGAGACGAGGATCTCCGCTCGCAGTTGCTGATGCACGACCGGTTGATGGCTGTCATGAGTCCTCGGCATCCTCTCGCCGGTCGAGACGTGATCCACATCCAAGAATTGGGTGGCGAACCCCTGATCGTCTTGACTGCGAAATCGGAGCTGCGAGAACGGGTGGTCGCGGCCTTTAAGCGCTTCCGTGTTGCACTGAATGTGCAGGTGGAAACAGGAACCTTAGAGTCGATCAAAAACATGGCGGCGCAGGACATGGGAGTGGGGATTGTGCCACAGATTTGCATCAAACAAGAAGAAGCGCGCGGCGAATTGGTAGCGAAGACGATCGCAGAGTTCGGGGAGGAGCGCAGCCTCTGGCTGGTATGCCGCCACAGCACCACGCTAGCGCCTGCATGCCGAGCTTTTATCAAGGTCATCCAATCGGAATTGGCTCGTCGGACGCAGGGACCGGATAAAGCCCACTGATGGTGATTTCTGTGCCGAGAAACGATAAGCTCAGGTTGCTCGTGCGCAACCAACATCACCGGTTTAAGCACTGACCTATCGCCTTAGTCGCAACAAACGCAGTTTTGTCTAGCGCAAAAACAATTGAATGGCAAATGCCGACGAGCCTGTGTTACCAAGTCTGTAGCTTAGTTCCCCCTGAGCACGCTGCCCGCGGGATGGGCAGCTGAGTTTGTCCTCTGTTCTCAGCTGCCTCTCCTGACGGAGTAGATGTGTCGCAATCAGTCATTTGTCTATAACTGGAATCTCCGAGTCACGGGGTCAGGCAGTTGTTCTTCGAGTCTCCGCGCCAGCCATGCCTGCAGTTCAGAACTTAGGTTGGAAGGCAGGAATAGAAACAACAAGCCGGACTGACCCTTGTCATTGTGCCAGCACACCTTGCAGTCCGCCGTGATAGCGAGTTGAGGGTTCGTTAGAGTGAACTGGATCGTCACCTCGGTGCCAGGCATTAGCGGAGCTGAGGTGCTTAATGCCACACCGCGTTCGCTGATGTTTACCGTCCTGCCGAAGACCTCTGATTCTCCCTTTCTGCTTGCGGTTGCTGGGACGGAGATAGGATAACGGAAGTAACGGCGGCGTTCTCGTACAATCAATCCGTAGGCGGCTTTGAGGGTGTGTCGGATCGAATCGGGAGTCAGAGGCCTTTCCAGCGCAAAGCTCGAACCTGCTTTCAAGGCATATGTGGTCTCGGCGCTACTGCTCGTGATCGCGAACGTGATCGCGGTTCGGTTCGAGGCTGAGCCGCGCACTTGTTCAAGGAAGTGTGTGGCTTGGTTCCCGAGCGAAAAATCAATGACAGCGACCTCAAGTTTGCTACGGTTCACGCGGTCCAGAACGTCTGAGACTTTGATGCAGACCTCGACAGATAAAGCAAGTTCTTGCATGGCCTCGGCAAGCTGCCGCGTAGCCACTGCGTCTTCGGAGACGATCAGGGCTGTGCCGATGAGTTTCGCGGTGGAGGTGTCGGTCATTGAGGGGCTCCTTGGCCTAGGCGGACTTGCGCCCGTCGGATTTGTGAACTTGTTCTTCTGTTTGGGAATGGTTGTGGGCCGCCGCTTCCAGCAGGTCTTTGAGTTTGCGAATCTGTTCAGCGTGCAGCACTGCGCTGGCTAGCGATCCGGCCCCAGCACCGAGTAAGAAGATTCCCAAGGTGATCCATGGGTCCATGGCACGCGTCTCCTGCATTTGTTTTCGTCTGGTATGAGCCCCTCACCCTGAACAACACCATGACCCACGCCGCTCCACCAGTGACACCGCAGACCAAGAAACCTGCGCTGGACCAGGGCACGCTATTTCATAACCTGAGATTGTGTCATGCTCGTGTCCGATGGATTTCTCCTGAATTACCCAAACCAACAGAGGCACCCAGCACGAAAATTCCCAGTATCGTTAAGCGGCTCCATAACGATCATCCTCAGCCGATGCTGGAAGCGAGCACGATCATCGTAAGCGTTGCTGATAAGTGGGGGCAATGAAACATTAGTTCGCCCAGCGTAAAAAGAATTGAATAGGAGTTCATCCTGTGCATGTGGTACTAAGTGACAGGGAGAGGAGTTTTGACTGGAAGCGGCAAGGGGTTTGATCTCCTCCAATGGGTTTCCACTTGTTTGTCCCAGTTGTCCCACAGCGAGCAAGAGGGCGCCATCCGTGGATGACGCCCTCTTCTTCATTTTTTCTCTTTTCTAGCTGCACCCACCGGGATACCACGGTTGGAACGGACCGTTCTGCAAAGAACGGGGCTGATCTTGCGGTGCTTTGCTTCAGGGGCCGCACATACGGGAGTACCTTGTCTTGTGAATCATTCATTGTCGCGATCAACTCCAATCATGCGCCGAGGATGCGAGTCTTTGTCCGCATAGCAGCTCAATGATGAAAGAGGGGTTCTGTATAATTTCTGGTCTATGCGAACCGATTGGCCACGTCACGAAGTTTCTTCGATCTACCATCAGCCCTTGCTTGACCTGCTGTTGCAGGCGCAAAAGATTCATCGCGAATTTCATCCTGCCAATGAAGTGCAGATGTGCAGGTTGCTCTCCATCAAAACCGGCGGTTGTCCCGAGGATTGCAGCTATTGCCCGCAAAGTGCCCATTACCAGACGGGAGTTGAGCGGCGACGGCTGATGGGTAAAGATGAAATCCTTACCTATGCCCGCACGGCGAAGGCCGAAGGAGCGACGCGGTTTTGCATGGGCGCAGCCTGGCGGCAGGCACCCGAAGGCGGCGAGTTCGATTCTGTTCTGGAATCGGTGCACGCCGTCGCAGGCCTTGGCCTGGAGGTCTGCTGCACCCTGGGCATGCTCACAGAAATGCAGGCATTCAAGTTAAAAGAGGCCGGACTTACTGCCTACAATCACAATCTCGATACCTCACCGGAGTTCTACAGCACGATCATCAGCACACGCCTCTACCAGGATCGACTGGACACGATTGCGGCCGTACGCAAAGCCGGCATTACCGTCTGTTGCGGCGGCATCCTCGGCATGGGTGAGTCAGACGACGACCGGATTGGCTTGCTGTATCAGCTTGCCACGCTGAACCCACATCCGGAGAGTGTGCCCATCAACATGCTAGTGCGCGCTCAAGGAACGCCTCTGGCACAAGCACACGAGGCTTGACCCTTTGGTGATGGTGCGGGCTATCGCCACGGCGCGCATTCTGATGCCGCGCTCAATGGTTCGTCTTGCCGCCGGGCGGTGCCAGATGACGCGTGAAGCGGTTCTGCTCTGTTTCCTGGCTGGGGCAAATTCCATCTTCTATGGTGAGAAGCTGCTGACCACCCCCAACCCTGCACCCGACCAGGACAGCGATCTGCTGAATAAACTGGGTCTCAAACCGATGCGATCCTTTGCTCATGCCCACTAGTCCTCTCACCGAGCGAATGGCCTCACGTCTGTCGGAGCTGGAGAGGCAAGCTCAGATGCGTGAGCTCTCGACAATCCGGGGAGTCAATCTCTGCTCGAATGACTACCTGGGTTTGTCCACCGATCCGCACCTAAAAGAGGCCTTGCGAGAAGGGCTTGCATACTGTGAACGGACGGGCGCAACTGGATCACGCTTGCTGAGCGGACACCATGCTGTCTGGGACGAGTTGGAAGCTGAGTTCGCTGCTTTCGCCGGAACAGAAACGGCTCTGTTCTTCAACTCCGGCTTCGCTGCTAATACTGGCCTTCTCAGCGCATTGCCGGGTCCTGGGGATGTGATCTTTTCCGATGCATTGAACCACGCCAGCATCATAGACGGTATCCGCTTGTCACGTGCGCGAAAAGTCATTTATCCGCACGGTGACTTGAATTTCCTGGGAGACACGTTGCGCTCGCACTCTCAAACTGGTGGATCGAGGGTGATCGTCACCGAAAGCATCTTCAGTATGGACGGCGATCGCGCTCCTATCGGCGAACTGTTCCAACTCGCTGAAAGATACGGCGCGGAAATCATCGTGGACGAAGCCCACGCGACCGGCGCATGCGGCCCACGCGGACGAGGGCTGGTGGCCGCACTCGGACTCACAGAACAAGTCTTGGCCGTCGTGCATACTTGCGGCAAAGCATTGGCCAGCGCTGGAGCTTTCATCTGCGGGAGCAAAACACTGAAGCAATTTCTCATCAATCATGCCCGCAGCTTTATTTTCAGCACAGCACTGCCGCCCTATCTGGCCATTCAGGTCCGGGCCGCTCTACGGTTGGCGAATTCGATGGAAGCCGAACGCGATCATCTGGCGTCGCTTTCAGCAAGGCTGCGTGAACGGTTGTGTTCTCTTGGCTTTGATTGTGGTCCCAGCGGCTCTCACATCGTGCCTTTAATCATTGGTGGCAATGAAGCGGCATTGGACCTAGCGGCGGCCTTGCAGGCGCGTGGATTTGCCGTTCGAGCCATTCGTTCTCCCAGTGTCCCTCCGGGAACCGAGCGCCTGCGCCTCTCGCTTACGGCCCGGCTGACCATGGACGAAATCGAGAGATTCACAGATACCGTTCTGGCCGTCTGTCCTCGCAACATCGCCCATGAGTAAAGGCTTCTTCGTTACCGGAACAGATACGAACGTCGGCAAGACGGTGCTGGCGGCGTTGTTGTGCGCTGCTCTGCCGGCCATGTATTGGAAGCCGATCCAGACCGGCGCCCGTGAGGGTAGCGACCGGAAACAAGCCAAATCCTGGGCCGGGGTGGACGATGATCAGGTCCTGCCGGAATCTTACGTGTTTGATGATCCAGTCTCGCCGCATCTGGCCGCTCAGCGCGACGGAAGAGAGATCGTGCTGGAGCAAATCGAGTTGCCCGCGGCCAACTCCGGCATGCCGCTGATTGTCGAAGGTGCAGGCGGCGTCATGGTGCCCATCAATTCCCACCAATTCATGACAGACCTGATGCGACATCTGGCGCTGCCGGCAATCCTGGCTGCTCGCAGCACGCTCGGAACGATTAACCACACACTTCTCTCGGTCGAATGTCTTCGAAGCGCCGGGATTCAGATACGCGGCGTGGTGCTCATCGGGCTGGAAAACCGCGAGAACAGGAAAGCCATTGAGCATTATGGAAAGATCCAGGTCATCGGACAGATTCCAGTGCTCGAAACGATCAACCGGGAAAGTCTGCGCGAGGCTTATGCCCGGCACTTTGCCAAGGAAGCTTTCCTATGAGCGCCACCGCGGATCTTAAGATCTGGCATCCATTCGCACAGGCACACCTTGATCCGGAGCCGCTGCAGGTTGTTCGAGCGAAGGGAACTTATCTCTACACGGCGGACGGTCGTAAGATCATTGACGCCATTTCATCGTGGTGGGTCAACTTGCACGGACATTGTCATCCCCGGATTGCGAATGCGGTTGCCGCTCAAGCGGAGAAACTGGACCATGTTTTGCTTGCCGGCTTCTCTCACCCCGGAGTAGAACGACTCACGCTGAAGCTGAGGAAGATTGTTCCTTCCGACCTGGCCCACGTCTTTTATTCCGACGATGGCTCAACGGCCGTAGAAGTCGGATTGAAGTTGGCTGTGCAGTACTGGCAAAACCGGGGCTGTCCTGAAAAGCGCGAATTGGTCGCCCTGGAGCACGCATATCATGGCGACACGGTGGGAGCCATGTCGGTAAGCGCGGACTCAGGATTTACCCGCCCTTTTTCGCGCCTTCGATTTCCAGTGCATCGTGTGCACTCAGCGTATTGCCTCCGTTGTCCCGTAGGCAGAAAACGGGCCAGTTGTGACATCGATTGCGTTGACTCTCTCAGAGAGCTGCTGGAGCAGCGTAGCGACAAAATTGCAGCGGTGATGGTTGAGCCGCTGCTGCAGGGCGCTGGCGGCATGATCGTGCATCCAACCGAATTCCTTCGGCGGATTCGGGCGCTGTGCTCGGAGCACCAAGTGCTTCTTATTGCGGACGAGGTGCTGACGGGCTTCGGACGTTGCGGAAAAATGTTTGCCTGCAATCTGGCCGGCGTCGTTCCTGATCTTATGTGCCTTTCCAAGGGCATCACGGGCGGCTTTCTTCCCCTGGGTGCCACGCTGTGTACCGACGCGATTCATCAAGAGTTCGCTGGTCGCGGCCGCAGTTTCTTTCACGGACATTCTTATACCGGCAATCCTTTAGCCTGCGCCGCAGCAGTAGCGAACCTGGAAATTTTCGAGACCGAAGATGTATTTGAGCGGATTGATGCAATTGCCGCGCAACATTCCAAGCGGCTGGCGCAGGTGGCTTTAGATCCGCAGGTGGAGGAAGTGCGCCAGATTGGTACAGTCGCTGCAATCGAGTTGAAAGCGGAAGACGGGGGCTATTTTTCTTCGCTCAAGCCCCGGTTATACAAATTCTTCCTAGACCATGATGTGCTGTTGCGCCCGCTGGGCAATGTCATTTATGTTCTGCCCCCTTACAGCATCACCCACGAAGAGCTTGATTACGTCTATGAGGTGATTGAAGAGGCGCTGGAAGCGACGCCTGACAAATAGGCTGTCTGAAGAATCCCTTCCCGGCTCGCCCATCCACGCGCGTTCGTGGCGTTGAGGAGGAGCGAGCCCTACACTTCCGCGACGATATTAGCCTCACCGTCGAAGTCGAGGAGCGCCGGAACGGATGCTTGCCGCCTTTCGGCCTTGCAGCATCTGCAATAGAGATTTCTTGAGGGCGAGTCATAAGCTATCGAAAGAGTCAAGCAGTGGCGGATGTCAAAATCAGCATCGTCGGACGCAGGGAACGGATGAAGCCCACTGAGGGTGATTCTGTGCCACGCGGGATGGACAGCTGGGTTTGTTTTCCATTCTCAGCTGCCTACCCCGACCGGTCGTCCAAAGGAACGGCCACATTCAGCCACACCTCAAACAAACATTCTTTTCGTTCGCGTAAAAAGAATTGAATGGATCCACTAGACGTTTGGAGGCATATTGCGTGGACGCGGGCACAGCGTCATCTACACTCGATTGGACAACATAGGGAGGACTAAGATGAAGAATTCACTTCTATGGCAGGATGTGGTTTCAGTGGCAGGCTGGCGAGCGGTATCTATCTCGCTGGCGTTGGTGGTCGTGCTTGGGTTAGGGGTAGTCACAGCAAAATCGGCACAAGCGCAAAAATACAGCGAACTTCACAGCTTTAATGGGGGGGGCGGGGCGAATCCGGCTGCAGGTTTGATTTTCGATGCGAAGGGAAACCTTTACGGCACCACCTATTATGGCGGCGCTTCAGGCGATGGAATGGTATTCAGGTTGAGTAGAGAAGGCGAGGAGATCGTACTCCACAGCTTCACTGGGGCGGACGGGGCGAATCCCCGTGCAGGCTTGATCTTCGACGCAGAAGGAAACCTTTACGGCACCACCTACTATGGCGGCGCTTCTGGCGATGGAGTCGTCTTCAGGCTGAGTAGCAAAGGCGAGGAGACCCTCTTCTCCTTCAATGGGACGGACGGGGCGAATCCGGCCGCAGGTTTGATTTTCGACGCAGGGGGGAACCTTTACGGCACCACCTACCACGGCGGCGCTTCTGACAATGGAGTGGTGTTCAGGCTGAGTAGCAAAGGCGAGGAGACCCTCTTCTCCTTCAGTGGGGCGGACGGAGCGAATCCGGCTGCAGGTTTGATTTTCGATGCAGAGGGAAAAAACCTTTACGGCACCACCTACTACGGCGGCGCTTCTGGCAATGGAGTGGTGTTCAGGGTGAGTAGCAAAGGCGAGGAGACCCTCTTCTCCTTCAGTGGGGCGGACGGAGCGAATCCGGCTGCAGGTTTGATTTTCGATGCAGAGGGAAAAAACCTTTACGGCACCACCTACTACGGCGGCGCTTCTGGCAATGGAGTGGTGTTCAGGGTGAGTAGCAAAGGCGAGGAGACCCTCTTCTCCTTCAGTGGGGCGGACGGAGCGAATCCGGCTGCAGGTTTGATTTTCGATACAGAGGGAAAAAACCTTTACGGCACCACCTATGCCGGCGGCGCTTCTGACGATGGAGTGGTGTTCAAGCTGAGTAAGAGCGGGACATATTCCTTACTTTACGGCTTCACTGGGGCGGACGGGGGGAATCCCCGTGCAGGTTTGATTTTCGACGCACAGGCAAACCTTTACGGCACGACCTACTACGGCGGTTCTCGCGATGGGACGGTATTCAAACTAAGCCGTTGATTACGATTCGCGGGACGCAGTGTTCGGGTTATATCCTCGCGGGTTGGGCGCCGAAGGCAGGACGGCATTTTACCAAGATGACGGCCAGCCGCTCGGTGCCCGAGTTGATCGGCTGCGCCCTTGCGAGGCGCCGCAGAACTGGAATCACGCTAGGATTTTGCTATGCTTCCCGTACTGAAAACTTCGCGACTAGTTCTGACGCCTCTAGCCCAACTGCACCTCAACCCATTTATGACGGTTGCAAGTGAGCGCACGATTGCTGACACCACCATATCCGTTCCGTATCCCCTCACAGAACTCGGCGCACGCGCCTCGATTGATCGAGCGGTCGCCGAAGCAGTCGAGGGCCGTGGGGCTCACTTTGCTGTGGCCATCCGCCCTGATGAAGACACCCTCGTCGGGTACGTTGCCATCAAGGCGATCGACCGTGAGCATGATAAAGGAGAGCTGAGCTTCTGGTTGGAGGAGCGCCACCGTGGGCAGGGTTACACTACCGAAGCTGCGCATGCCACCGTCGCCTTCGGTTTTGGCGATTTACAATTGAACCGCATATGTGCCTACCACATGGCTCGCAACCCGGCGTCCGGTCGTGTGCTAACAAAGCTAGGGTTTAGACTGGAGGGACTCCTGCGCCAAGGAGTGCGCAAATGGGGTATTTACGAAGACGCTCTCCTGTGGGCTAGGCTTCGGCAGGACGCAAGCTGAGACCACAAATCTGAGATTGTTTGCCCGTACCCTGGAAGTCAAATGGTGAACCGCTGTAAACCCATGTCTTGCCTTTGCGAAGAGATTCAGGCGAAATCTGCCTAAAAAGCTAAACGGTGCAGCAGCCCGGCGATTTGGTGATCGTCACAAATTTCTGCTGGATTGACGAAGAAATTGCGGATTGCCACACTTGCAAGGAAAAGCGCGCCAGAGCAAGCACGAGAACTCCGGGGCCGGCCCGGGCAGGGAGGCTAAGTTCCACATGATCCGCCGTTGTGATGAGCGCGACTTTGACGTGATCTGGGCCATCATCAATGACGGCGCGCAGGCATACAAAGGAATCATCCCTGCAGACCGCTGGACAGAACCGTACATGCCCAGGGAGAAACTGCGGCACGAAATCGAAGAAGGGGTTGTGTTCTGGGGCTACGAGGAGGCCGGGACGCTGGTAGGCGTGATGGGCATTCAATCGGTCCAGGACGTGACCCTGATCAGGCACGCCTATGTATGCAGCAGCAGCCAGAAGCGAGGGATTGGAGGGCAGTTGCTGTCCCAATTGCTTGGGCTGGCGAGCAGTCCAGTGTTGATCGGGACGTGGGCGGATGCAGTCTGGGCGATCCGCTTTTACGAAAAATACGGCTTTCAGTCGGTCGGCCCCCAGGAGAAGTACCGGCTGCTCAAGAAATACTGGAGAATACCCGAACGTCAAATTGAAACCTCCGTGGTTCTGGTGGAAGCGAGAAGCGGTGATAAGCTTTCCTCGTAACTCCCGATTTTCACGTTGAGCGACATGAATATTCCTGCGGGCCGTAGTCTGCTGACGGCAGTAAAAAGGAGTGCCCTGTGATCGGTCAGATGCTCGGTCATTGCCGTGTTGTGGCAAAGATCGGGAGGTCGTTCTCGTCGACAAACACAATCACAAGATCGATCCTTGAGGCCTGTCGTTCAGCTCACGTCAGCGGAAAGCACTCACACCGTATTTGGGAGCCCCGGTGAGACCGCGATCTCTTGCTAGTCGGCGGCAGCGCGCTCTTGTGAGACTGCACCTGGTGCCGATTTCGTAGTCGCAAATCGGAATGCTTCGTCCAGATCGGAAATCAAGTCTTCGCTGTCTTCGATACCGACAGATAGACGTACCGTATCACTCGGTACGTGCACGGAGTCCCGAACCTCTGCCGGAATGCTGGCGTGGGACATACAACCCGGAAGGCTAATCGAGGAGTGCACACTTCCGAAGCTTACACAAATGCGGAATATACGAACTGCTTCTACCAGATCGCGTGAAAACTCGAAAGAACCCGTGGTGAAGCTGAGCACGGCTCCAGCACCTCGCGCCTGGCGATGGTGCAGATGGAATCCATGAGCTTCTGGCAGTCCCGGATAATAAACATTCGTTACCTTGGGTTGGTTTGCCAAGAACCGGGCAACGGCGAGCGCATTCTGCTGTTGACAGTCCATCCGAATCTTGAGCGTCTTGAGTCCCCGAAGCACCAAGTAAGAATCGAATGGCCCAAGTGCAGCACCCTCGGCGTTTTGGACGAAATAGGTCTCCTCAGCGAGCCCAAGGTCTTTGACAACTACTACTCCGGCCATGACATCACTGTGACCGCTTAGGTACTTGGTTGCGGAGTGGACCACAATATCTGCGCCGAGGTCTAGGGGGTTCTGCAAGTATGGTGACATCGAACTATTGTCCACGCACAAAAGCGCACCACGAGCGTGGGCGACCTCAGCTAGAGCACGAAGATCGACTACTTGAAATAACGGGTTTGTCGGAGATTCCATGAAAATCAGACGGGTACTCGGGGCGAGGGACTCAGCAAAGCGGTCTATGTTGTGAGGATCCAAGTAGCGGACGCTGATTCCGGAACGATTCAGAATCTTCGAAAGCAGGCGGCACGTGCCCCCATAAAGATCATTACCCGCAACCACCTCATCTCCTGGGCGGAGCAGGCGCATAACTGCAGCGATCGCGGCCATGCCGCTGGCGAAACAGAACGCGCGCGTCCCATTCTCCAGCAGAGCCAATTGGGTCTCCAGCACGGTGCGAGTTGGATTTCCGCTGCGCGAATAATCGTACTCCCCGAAACTATCTGCCTGCTCCTGCGCGAATGTGGCGGTTTGGTAGATCGGGGTCGCGATTGGGCGATAAGAGTCACCCGGACACGAGTCAAAAGTCACAAGCTTACTGGCAAATTTCATCGGATTTCTCCAAATTTCATATGTTTGACACCAGAGCCCGCGCTCGTATGCGATCTGAGCGATCCCATGCCCCTTCCGAGCAGGAGTCTCTGTCTACTGAGCCACCGGCAAAACGATGTTCTTGCCTTTCTCGACTCCCATCCCGGCGATGAAGCGTAGCGATGCCTCGACTGCCCTCCGCGGGCCAGAGTGTGTCAGCAGCCGTACGTGGTGCTGACCAGTCTCACTCTTGGCCCAAACCGCAGCGGCGCGAACCACGCCAACCCCGTTTCTCTCCAGCACGGTCGCGATTGCACCGATGGCGCTGGGGTCGCTGACCAAGAACCTTAGGTAATGCTTGCTCTCGTAATCGCGAACAGCAGTATTCACTCGGCCGCTAGGGCTGGCACGAAATCTACCTGGGTTACATGCGATCTCGACAACATCGGAAAGCACCGCACTGGCGCTGGGCAGAGAGCCTGCTCCCTTGCCTGAGAAGAGCATCTCGCCAACCGCATCGCCGCGGACAAGCACGGCATTATTCTCATGGCGGACGCCCGCAAGTTGATGCATGGCTGGCAGCAGCACCGGAGTCGCGCGGAGTGACACGGACCCATTCAGGATTTCCGCCGTAGCGACATGCTTGATCACATAGCCCAGTTCGCGCGCCGCCTGCACATCGCCGACGGTAATGTCTCGAATTCCCTCCGCTCGTACTGCATCAGCCGAGATCTGCCCGTTGAATGCCAGTTCTGCCAGGATCTTCAGCTTCTGCGCCGCATCGTTTCCTTCAATATCCAGTGTCGGATCAGCTTCCGCAAATCCCTTGGCCTGTGCCTCGCGCAGGGCGGTCTCGAAGTCGAGCTGATCTTCCGCCATGCGTGTGAGGATGTAATTACAGGTTCCATTCAAGATTCCGCTGAGGCTTTGAATCTTATTTCCCACGAGCCCATTCCTTAAAGCACGAATGATGGGAATACCCCCACAAACGCTAGCCTCGAACCCTAGGCACACTTTTTGCGTCTCCGCCGCTTTCATGAGACCGAAGCCGTCCAAGGAAAGCAGCGCCTTGTTAGCGGTGACTACGTGCTTTCCAGCCGCGAGTGATCGCTGTATGAAACTTCGGGCCGGCTCGATTCCGCCAACCACTTCGACCACGAGATCACAGCCGTTATTGAGAACATTCTCCGGTTGCGTGGTCAGAAGATTGCGGTCCACGCCGGGGCGCTCCTTGTCGAGATCGCGCACCAGTATCTTGGTGATGCTCAATTCAACGCCGGCACGCCGCCGAATGAGTGAGCTATTCCGGGCGACGAGTTCCACCAGGCCCCGCCCCACGGTTCCGCAGCCCAGCAATCCGATCTTCAATTCTTGCGCCGCCATAACTGTCTTTCCTCTTGGTCTAGTCCTCAGCAATCGATTGCACCCGCCATCGGCGCCGCCCATTGATCTAATGGGTTCCTATTCTGTGCATCGGGTCTGGGCGCCCGCTGATGCGATGACGGCCTGCGATAGATCAGCGATGATATCTTCTGGATCCTCCAGGCCGATTGACAGTCGAATGAGTTCGTCCGTAATTCCCAGCCGATTGCGCGTCTCGATCGGGACATCGCTGTGTGACATCGAGGCGGGATGCGTCACGAGTGTCTCGACTGCACCAAGATTCTCCGCCAACAAACACAATTTCACGCTGCTAAGAAATTCTTGGGCTGATGCTGCACCTGCCTTAAGTTCGAACGAAAGCATTCCACCTGGTGCACGTTGTTGACGATCAGCAAGCGCCTTCTGTGGGAATGACTGTAATCCGGGGTAATGTACACACTGCACCGCCGGATGCCTCTCTAACCATTGCGCGACGGCCAGTGCGTTGTGAGAAATTACTTGCATGCGGACTGGCAATGTCTTGATGCCCCGCAGCGTGAGCCATGCCTCGAAGGGCGCTTGAATCGTACCGGTTGTTTTACGAACCAGCCGGAGGCGTTCGAGCAGCTTTTCGTCGCGGGTGGCCAGCGAGCCGCCTACGGTTGCATTGTGCCCTTCGATGTACTTCGTTGTGGACAAGACGGAAATATCCGCTCCCAATTCCAGAGGACGCTGCAAAAGTGGTGTGAGGAAGGTGTTGTCGACAGCCAACAATACATCGTGGCTCTTGGCGACACGGGCAATCTCAGCGATGTCGGTCAGCTTCAATGTGGGATTAGCAGGGGTTTCAACGAAAATAAGGCGCGTGGCCGGCGTAATGGCTGCCTCGACTGCAGCCGGAATCGATGTGTCCACAAACGAGTATTGGATGCCTAACCCACCCAGCACTTGCCTGAACAAACGGATCGTTCCACCATAGACAACCTCCGAAATAATGACATGGTCTCCGCTCTTCAGAAGCGAGAGACACAGCGTCGTAATGGCAGCCATTCCCGAACGAAAACACAGGGTTGCCGGGGTGCCTTCCAACGCGGCAATGGTTTGCTCCAAAGCATCCACGGTTGGATTGGAGGTTCTTGAATAGGTGTGACCTTTGTGAACTCCGACTGCTTCCTGCACGTAAGCCGTCGTCTGGTGTATGGGAAACAGTATCGAGTTGGCATGCGAGTCCCTTGGGGCTCCGGCATGAATGGCCAAGGTCGAAGGACGAAAACTGGGATCAGAAGACACAACTGCCTCCTTATATTAAGGATCTGTTGACCTAAATTTGGATTGGATCACCGCGAACTACGAAGCCCCAGGCACGTGGTCAGGAACGGAGAGTTAAGAGCTTGCCCCAATGCCCGACACAGCAGCGCCTGGGCTGCACATGGCCATCGGCATTCGAGAGTAATTCAGCAGAGCCATTCGAACCATAACGGGGAACACACCGTACATCCTCTCAAGCTTTGAGCTTATTGCTAGTCAAACAGCCTACCACATCTTTGCTGTTACCGAGCGCACAGTAAATCGACTGGGAGTGTGTTTGTATCATGGCCGCCGAACGAAGAGCCATTAAATTCCGCTTACGCCAGATGAAACAGAACTTGATAGCGCTGCAGTGATTTTCCTGATATTAGCTACTGCCAGTTCAAAGGTGGACTCTCGGTCGAGGCACACCCGTGAGGCAACCGCAAATGATTGTGCAAGTCTCATCTGTTGCCGTCCCGCAATCTATGGTTAGCGTGCCGATAGAGGACGTGCGGAGTCGGACAATTCCAACCTATCAGGCTGCGGAAGGATTTGTTTCGCTCTGTTTGTTGCAGAGGCCGTTCGTCGCATACGTCGAGTTACTGATGATTTCGATCTGGGAATCGGAACCGGCATTGAACCGATTCACAGCAAGCCAACTCCCAGTGGATGGTGCCGAGACAGATCACGATATCATTCGATTGGGCGTGCGTAGTTATGAGCTTCTTGTGTCAAGTGAAAGCAAGGCGCAGGACGCGCAGAACGTATTTAACCTCGTCCAATCTTCGCGTTGACTCTCTGCTGTCCACCTACAAGCCAGTCCCTTGAAAAAGACCTGGCAAGACTAGGAGGCAAAGGATTTGGCAATTCTAGAGATACGGTAGATCGCATCAATGAAACCGCAGAAAGGATTAAGTCAAATATATGGGGGTTGGTGAAGGCATTGCTGGGAGTGAGGCGATTCCCTGCGAGACCAACCTAGATCCAAGAAATCCAGCCTATCGGTGTGGTGAGCCCGCAGAGCTGGTCATTCTGGAGGGTACTCTCGGACCAGTACAAACCTGGATATGTCCAGAATGCCAACTCTTGTTCCGGGCGCATGGGTATTCAGTCGTACCGTTTCTGGGTGCTACGAAAATAGCAAATTGATGCCGCAGAATGGCTGGCACCGGCGTTAATGGGACCTCTACCAGACGTGAACGCAATCAACCGCCGGTTATACAAATTCTTCCTGGACCATGATGTGCTGCTGCGCCCGCTGGGCAATGTGATTTATGTACTGCCCCCTTACAGCATCATCCGCGAAGAGCTTGATTACGTCTATGAGGTGATTGAAGAGGCGCTGGAAACGATGGCTCACAAATAGGCTGCGTCAAGAACGCGTAGGCGTTTCGTCGATCAGCTCGGCGGAGAGTAGATCACCGGCGAGGACCGTTGGCACGACAACAAACGGGGCACCTCAAACCGATCTGCAAACGGTCATCCTCATCTGCGCTCGAAGGAGAGCACGAGCGTCGTAGCGTTGTTGTTAGGTTGGGGGCAATGAAGTATTAGTTGGCCTGAGGTAAAAAGAATTGAATGGGATTTCATGCTGTACATGTGTTACTGAGTGAGGAGGTTGGACTGGAAGCGCAGGGGGTTGATCTCCTCCTGTTCCCGCTTGTTTGCCTCAGTTTCCTTACAGCGACCAAAAGGGTCGTCATCGGGGGATGACGCCCTTTTCGCTTTCCAGCTGCATCTACAGGGCGACCATGGCTCGGCCGGCCCAGGACAGACCAAATTGAATACCGCAGTTGACCATTGGAGGCTCGTTGAACGCAATCTTACGTACTGTACATGCTCTTTTTCTCAATTGCTGTTCGCTGAGCAACTCCAAAGCACATGCCCAAGAACCTTCCTGCCCGCGGGGAGCACGAAGTTTGAAACAAAGGCAAGAATAAATTGAGGTTTTGTGTCCGCTGGCACTCTGCATATTGAACGGTACTGAAGGCCGCACCGGGACGCTTACCTGTTTCCGACCGGGTTGGGGAGTGTGTATTCGACGCGGTGAATTAGTATGACCGGTCAGGCAGGTCAAAACGGTGCATTACGTGTCAGCCCGACGGATCGACGTGGGCGGCCAATCAGCCCTCCTGTGCTCCGCGCGGCAGAAGAAGTCAGTCGTCGCGCAATCCAGCATGCCGAAAGGCTGCTCGTTGATCCGGCAATAGCGGCCAACCTGCTCGAAGAGGCGGCAGTGACGGTCTCCCGGGTCGTAAAGGCGAAGAGCGCCGATGAGGATTCTGTGCGAGATCTCGAATCATACCTCTTTCGTGCATTCCTTCGACGCTTAAACAGAACCAAGAAACGGCAATCGCTCTTAGAGAAAGCGGCTGAACTCCAAGCTTTTCTTTCGCGCGTTTCATGGGATCCCAGGAAAGCGCTCGAAATGAAAATTCTTGTAGATGAATTCCTGATGCATTGTGATCCAGCAATACGTGACATGCTCTGTCGGCGCATGGAGGGTTATTCGTGGAAAGAGATCGGCTGGGCCTATCGCATATCGAGTCATGCCGCGGAGTCTAAGTTCAGCCAGGCACTCCAGAAGATCAGGAGCAATCTTGGTCTGAAATGAGCCGGCAAATCGTCGGCGACAGTTTTGGGAATGGTAACCGATACCAAAAAACGTCGAGTGTTCGAGAGAGAACAGGATCTCCTTGAGTTTGCCCGTTCCTATCTCTCTGAGGCTTTTCCTAATCCCGAGCGTAAAGGCTGCCCGCCGAATAATGCGCTCAGGGTTTTGGCAAGCCGGCCGACGGAAACCGACGAATCGATAAGTAACCATTTGACGTGCTGTTCGCCATGCTTCAACGCGTATATGGCCCATCTCGCACATGCAAGAGCCGAACTGATTGAGTCGCAGAAAATTCGTCGAGCTACGTGGGTCACGCGTTCTCTCGTTACCGCTGGCGTTCTCGCTATATTGATGATCGCCCTTTATGTTTTCTTCAACAGACGACACATGGAGCCCACTGTCGCACCCCGTACACCGGAGCCAGTTGGCAAACCCGCGACTCCCGCTCAAATGCCGGCAACTGCGATGTACGTTCCAGTGCTGGTCGATCTGAGTAATGCCTCCCCAGCACGCGGACACGACCACGGTGACGGCAGTCCTTCACCGCAAATAATTCCTTCAAGCCCACTCATAAATTTGAATCTGCTCTTGCCCCTTGGGAGCGAGGAGAGGCGGTACTCAGTAAGGCTGAGTTCCAGCCGAGATGCAGTTTGGTCGGGCTTGGCACTAGCGCATCTGGAGAATGGTCAAATGCTTCTACACATGCACGCCGATTTCAGTCACGTTCCCGCTGGAAACTACCATCTGCTGGTTGTTTCAAAGGATTTCCACCTCACTGTACCCGTCCTTGTGAAGAGCCCTTCGTCTGGAAGGATCCAATAGTCATGAGAATCACTCGAGTTACCTTTGGCGTAATGATCTTTGGGATTCTCTGCGCAAACGCGGCTGCGCAGGAATCGAAGTCGACGCATGAACCTGATCCTCTGCGGAAGCAGGCCGCAGCGTCGGCCAATGATGAGGCCGAAACTCCTCTGCAGCGAGCGCTCTATTTCGCTGATTTGTACAACTGGCACGCTTCTCGCCCGTACTTCACAAAGGCTCAGCAATTGTTCGAGGCTGCGGGCGACCAAAGGAACGCGTTGTACGCGCACTTTGGTGCGATTAGAGCGGCAGTAGATCCGGCGCCGATAAACGAGCTCTCGTACACGCTTGCGCAAGAGCTCGGTACGAATCCAATTCTACAATCCGATAAAGAACTCCGCATGTTCTGCCTTATTGTGAAAGGGGATTTCGACGGCGAAATCGATGTGCCGGCGATGCGGCGCGATTGGACCGAAGTGGCGGCCCTTGCGAGAGAGCTCGGGAATGCGAAATGGCAGTACCGAGCCCAGGGGCAATTAGGTTTTGCCGATTTTCACGAAGGCGATCTTGCATCCGCTCAACGAAATGTCGGAGCCGCGCTAATCGCAGCTACCAATGCTGCAGATGTCGGCGCTCAGATCTTCTACTTATCCGCGACAGCAAACGGCCTCTTGAGCCAACAGATGAACGATCAAGCGAGCATTTATGCAGAGCGGGCTATCACCATTGCAGAAGCAAATCCGGATGCAGGATACCCTGTGGTCGCGCAGCACGTGAGATTACTCGCTATGGTTCAAGCAGGCCGAATTGATGGGGCACGAACAGAGTTGAACAGCTTGCTAGCCCGTGCAAAGGCTCAGAACGACCGTTACCAAATTTCGGATATTTACGTCACAGAGTCACTGATCTCTCGGAAGCAGAAAGACATCCCTGGAGCCATTGCCTACCTCAACGAAGCCCTCGGATACGCAGAGGCCGGATACGGGAATCCAACCTCCGAGATCCAGAGCGATCTCTCGGACCTGTATAGGCTAGACGGAAACCTGTCAAAAGCAGAAGAGCTTGCTCGCAATGCTGCCGAGTCTGCTCAGGCCTCAGGAAACATCCCTCGCATACCCCCTGCCCTTCATAGCTTGGCCCAAGTGCAGATAAGCGAGCATAAGTATTCCGAAGCCGACCGTACATATGACCGGGCGGCTATGATTCAGGACATGATGATCGGGAATGCCGAAAGCACCCTCGGAAAAACCGCTCTCATAAAGGCAGCGAGCGACTTGTACGCAAAGCACTTCGCATTAGTCGCAGAGCATCTCGATGATACCGAAAAGGCTTTTGCGATCATTGAACAAGTTCGCGGCCGCGTGATGACAGATCTCCTGGTGGCTGGAGTCAACACCTCGCCTGAATCCCTCGAAGCTGAAAAGAAAATCTCGCGTTTGCGTCTTAAGCTGATGGCCGCGCGCTCGGATCGCGATATTCGAGAGCTCCGCGACGAGATCTTCTTGGCCGAACAATTCAGATCGATTACTCCTGAAATTAGCATTCTGAAGTCAAACGTGCACCGAGCCCTCACATTGAAAGAACTCCAGGCCAACCTCTCGGTTTCGGAGGCTGTTCTCGAATACGTAATTGATGAGCCCGCGTCGTATTGTGTCGTTATCACTCGCGAAAACGCGCGTATAGTGACATTGCCCGGAAAGCAGGTAATTTCACCTCTTGTGAGTGCCTACTTGAGCGAAGTAAAGGCTAAACACTCTGCTCAAGATCAGGCTCGTCGTTTGTATGATGTCCTTCTGGATTCAATCCCCGAAGCCCAGAGCAAAGAACAGCTCGTGATCATTCGCGATGGACAGCTTCACCTTATTCCTTTCGATGCGCTGCTCGACCATGATAACCATTACCTCGTTGAATCACGGACAGTCGTCTACTCCCCCTCCGCAACCAGCTTTTTCTTACTGCGCACGGCAGCTCAGCCTAAACACTCCGCGCAAACGGTTCTGGCCGTTGGAGGCGTTCCATATGACCGTAGCAATTTGACACAATCCGCCGTAACTCGTGGCTACAGCTCAACAGCACTATCAAACCTCCCCGGCTCACGGGAGGAAGCGCTTGCCGCTGCGGCTGCGTTCCCGAGCCGATCAAGAACGTTGCTGCTTGGCGACAGTGCGACTGAAAGCGCGTTTAAAAAAGAGAGCAATCGCCGAGTCATTCACTTGGCGGTGCATGGTATTGCGAACGAGACACAACCGGAGCGCGCCGCTCTTGTACTGCTCAGCGATCCAGCGCACGACGAAGATGGATTCCTGCAAGCTTCTGAGATAGTGCAGCTCCCATTAAATGCAGACCTGGTCGTCCTTTCAGCGTGCGACACGGCAGTTGGACCGCTCGAAGGACAAGAGGGAATCTCGACACTTTCCCGAGCTTTCCTGCTGGCAGGGGTTCGCACCGTCGTATCAACCCTGTGGTCTGTAGAAGACGAAACAACGCTGTATTTAATGAAGACCTTCTATGGCGAGCTGAATCGCAAAAAAAGAGTTCCAGAAGCGTTGGCAATCGCCAAGCGGAAAATGCTGAAGACGTTTGGTGCAAAAGCGGTTCCATACTACTGGGCAGGGTTTACCGTTGAGGGAGAAGCTGAACCTCCAATTAAATACTGAGGTCCAATGCTCGAACCAGCAGCTCGCCTCAAAGTCATTTCTCGTATCAAGACTATAGTGGTCAGGCACCACTTCAATATTGGCAATGTCGATTACTCGGATTGGTCTAGAGCAGTCGACGAGCGGATCCCCACTCTGCTACCGGCAGATAACAACGTTTTCGAGGAAGGCATCCGGAGTCTTCTGTGCCAGCTTAAGTCCAGCCATACGAAGTTTTATCGTTCCGACGCGAATTCAACCATGCCACAATATGTCATTGGCGCTACCCTCCGTTCAGTGCCCGGTATAGGTGCTCTGAGATGGATGTTTTTGGACGTATTTGACGATAGTCCTGCCGCATGCGCCGACATCAGTCCGGGACATCTCCTTGTGGCGGTAAACGGTACGCCCGCCGCTCCTCCAAGCTTTCCGGTATTTCGCTTTGGCCAAGAACACCATGTGACCGTAGAGCTCCCCAACGAGAAGGAAACCAGGAACGTCGTCGTGACTGTTCCACCCAGGACACGTAAAAGGGCGACGACCGCCACTCGTAGAGCCGAAAAGCATCAGTTACCGCATGTTACGGAACATTGGAATATTGAAGATTCCGTTCTTTCCGGGGGCGTTTGGAATTCGCTTCTCAAGACTTCTCGACGCTGCGGTTCAGTCACTCAAAGCACAAGGTTGCGACCGTCTCATCATTGATTTACGGGGATGTCTTGGCGGAAGTCTTGGCTTTGCCCGCCTTGCGAGCTACCTGTGTCCTGACCGAATTCCTATCGGCTTCGATATCACCCGAAAACGACTGGAACGAGGGTACACCGTCGCGCAATTGCCGCGAGTTCCAATGCCCAATACTAAGATCGGGCTTCTATTTTGTCTTACGCGCTTTTCGGTCCAGGACAAATCTTTGGTACTGCTCACACAAGGTCTAGGTAAACAGCCCTTCCACGGTCGCGTGGTGGTGCTGGTGAACGAATGGACTAATAGCGCTGGGGAAATGGCTGCTCAGTTCGCGAAGGACACCAAACTCGCAACTGTCGTAGGCATACAGACGGGGGGCAATGTCCTTGGGTCGACTATGTTCAACGTTGGGAACGGGTACCAGCTCTATTTGCCGGTATTTGGCTGGTACAGTCCCAGTGGAAACTGTGGAGAAGGTAAAGGTGTGCTACCGGACGTACCTGTCGACATTGATCCAGACAGACTCGCTTACGGAGACGACGCCCAAGTCAAGAAGGCACTAGAACTACTCCAATAACCGGCTGGGGTAGCGCCCTCATCCATCCAGCAGATTACCTCCTGTTATGCGCAAATACATCGCCATCACGGGCGAAATTGTCTTCCGAATCCCCTGTTCAGATTTTGGAATCTGTCAGGCTCTTTCTTGCTTGAGCTTTTCACGATTCGTGGCCTCATATAGAGTATGGAGGATTCCGACTTGACCGTCCGACCGAAATCGCATTCCGGGACTTGGCGGCCCTCTCCACGACGGCTTCGCCTCGTGCCATCGAATTCCTTCCTCAAGAGTGCCAGCCAGCTTCGGCCCAGGACATTCCCGTCAATCCCAGACCAACACGCGCTGTTGCGCCCATGACGGGTGTCGCTGACGCAGGAGTAATAATTCGAAAGTCCAAAACAATTAGCCTCTATGTAGACGCTACGCCGAGTTGTAGTGAGTGCTTTTTATGTATCCGGGGATAGAACTTCGCACCATGCGCTATATCGTCGCCGTTGGGGACGAACTCCATTTTACCCGGGCGGCGGAAAGTGTCCGTGTTGCACAACCCTCCCTCAGCAAACAGATCCGCAACGTGGAGCAAGAGCTGGGCCTGGAATTGTTCAGGCGCACTCGCAAGAAAGTAGAAATCACCGAGCCCGGGCGAGCTTTTATAGAGAACGCAAAACAGGCTCTCCTCTATGCGGAGCGCGCTGCTTCCGCGGCGCGAGCAGCCAACGTCGGGCAAGCAAGGGAAGTTATTTCTGGGCGTTTCTCCGTCTGTTAATCTTGACCTGTTTTTCCGGCTAAGGAATGCTTTCGAGAGGAGGCATGGCGACGTTCAGTTGCAATATGTTTCCGGTTTTGCTCGTGACCAAGCAGAATCCATAATGCGTAGTGATCTTCATGCCGGGCTGGTCGAGCTACCGATACGATACCGTGGCCTAGCGATTCTAAGTGTGCTTCGGGAATCGATTGCACTGGCCGTCTCCCGTGATGACGGCCTTGCTTCACGCAAAACGGTCGTCCCGGAGGAACTGATCCAACGCCCTCTCGTGCTGCTCTCGGACCAGGCTGATCTAGCCCATGACAAAATCCTGATTGGAATTCAAGATTGGGGCTACCGGCCAGAGAAAGTATTTCACGTGCTGAGTCTGGTGCAAGCCTTGGATTTCGTGCAGACGGGCGAAGCCGTAGGCGCACTGAGGGGGAACTTGGGGCGGTTCGGTTCGAGGAAGGTTGTGACGAAATCGATTCCGGGAATGCCTACCGTGGATACCGGAATTGTGTATCGTCGGCAGATCCGCAGCCCGCTGGTTCGGAATCTCCTGCGGATTGCACGGGAAGTGTTTTCTGAGGAACGAGCTCGTATGATTGAAAGCAGGTAGACTCTGGGCCCTTTTCGCCCGCCGCACACCTTCAATTGCCGGGCATTAACTATTACGGGGCATGGAGGGCCAGGTCCAATTTCCCAGATGGACATTCAAGAATCTCCTGCACGTGGCGGCGCCCACCTTCGCGGCTAAGATGAACCACCTGATTTATGCCAGAGTGAATTTCTCTCTCAATTTGGGTCTCGTCCTGGTGGGCTGAGCCGCGAAGAGCCAAGTTCGCAAGACGGCGAAACGCTCCACCCCCACTGCTGGCGTGGATTGTAGCCAGCATTCCCCTATGTCCGGTATTGAGAGCGTCTACAAGGGTGCGGGCTTCCGCTCCTCGCACCTCGCCGATAATAATGCGGTCTGGACGGTGACGGAGGATGGCTTTGAGGAGATCGTCGAAAGTTATCTTGCTCTTGTGGGTATCCAACTGAGCCTCGGCTGAGATGACGTGTGGCTTGCGGATGGCGAGCTCCGCAGTGTCCTCAATAATCAGAATCCGGTCCTCGTCAGGAATCGAATTGGCGAGGATGTTGGCCAATGTGGTCTTTCCAGTGCCAGTGCCACCAGAAATAAGAGTGTTGTCACCCCGCTGGACGGCATCGTGGAGCAGCTCAGCAGATTTTGCAGTGATGAACCGTTGGGCGACCAGATCCTCCATCGTGAGCTTCCGAGAAGTGAATTTCCGGATCGTCAGCAAGGGCCGCGGGTTTACCACCGGAGGAATAATCGCTGCGAGACGGCTACCATCAGGCAGACGGAGGTTCATGATTGGGCTGTCCGCGTCGAGTTTCTTCCCGAAACGGTTGGCGATCACTTCGAGGCCGGCGTCAAGTGCGCCTTCTTCAAAGCGAATCCTGTGCAGGCGGATCTTCTGTCCATCCTCCTCGATCCACACAGATGAGTCAGGATTGACCATGATTTCACTCACTGTGTCACTCAACAGCAAGTGCTCGATCGGGCGGAAGAACGGGAGGATCAAGTCGAAGCTCATCTGAGATTACTCCTCTGAATCAGTTTGGGATCGAAATTGATACGCTCTTGTTCAAACCACGTCATGTGCGTCGGCAGGAAGTCCAGCTTGAGGTAGCAGTATGTCGCTGGCAGCGGATGAATGCCGTCGAAGGCGACCACGATGGACTGCGCGTTCTTGAGCTCGAAGAAAGCGCGCTCGTCGAAGAGTGGCTCCTTAGATTTCTGGTAGTGCTTGGAGGCCGATACGCTTCCCTTGTTGGACGACGTCCGCCCGCTCAGCCAGCCCACCTGGGCATTGTTGCTTGATTCCGAGACGCTGTAGCTGATCTTCGTCTTGTCGGCTTTGCCGCAGATTTCCGATGCGAAACGAGCTGTGTCCGGATCAGCGGTGGTCAGAAAGATTTTCGTCCGGAAGGTCTGCATCAACGTCTTGAAACCCTCGTTGGGCAGTGCGTCCTTCAAGGAACTGACGCTCTGCGAGGCAACAATGGGAATGCATTTCGGTTGGCGCGAGATCGAAAAGAACCGCTCGTCGCCGACCGGATTGTCGCCGCCGACGGTGGCAAAGTTCTGGAACTCATCACAGATAAAGACCGTCGGCCGATAGTGCCGATCTGGCTCGGCTTCCATCCTCGGTATGCGGAGCTGGACGGCGCGCTGGTAGTCGATCTTCATCATCGTCCCAATGGTCTTTGCCAGCGCCGGGTTGAGAGCTACGGGGAAATCGAGGCCGATGACCTTGCCAGCTTCGATTAGCTCATCAAACGGTGGCAGGACACGCCCGTCCGGATCGGATTCAATTCGACTTCCCTTCATAAAGCTCTTTCGGAGGGCAGAAGACGCGGCGTACATCAGGGTCGGCCTCAAAGAGCGACAGGAATACAGCGATGCCCTGGATGATCGAGGTCTTGACCTCGTGGCGAAAGAACTTCCAGTGTTCCCAATACCAGTAGTTGACGCTGTCGAATTGCATGCACTGGCGCGCATTGGGCGGCTTGGGGAGGTAGACCGTCGCACTGATCGGCGTCTCGTTTCGCAGGAACTTCTCCAGGCCAGCTGAGTATTCGGCCACATACTGGTCTGAACCGCGATGCAACGTGAATCCAAACTGAGCAAGCAGCCTGGCGTGGATCGAGTAGTCTTCCTTCGGAATCACCACGTAGCCGGCGTTGCTGACCTGGCAACTTGTCTCAGCGAGCAGTTCTTCCAACCGCCCAGAAGAAATTACTGTCCGGAAGATGTCGACGAGCGTGACATATCCGGATTGAACGCGGTAAAGAATGATGACGTAGCGCACCAGGTCGGTATAAGACTGTTGCCAGAACGGTTCCTTCCCTTTGCCCCAGATGGAGGTGATGATCGAAGCAATGTTGAAAGCCTGCGCGTAGGGATCGAGGTCGTTGTTCAAGGGGTTGTAACGAATGTTCGAATCCAAGCTAACGCCGATGTAATCCTGTTCACGACCGTATCCCTTCAAGATTCGAGCCACCTGACGGCAGAGATCGCCTTTCACTTCAAGAACAATGCCGGACAGTTTCTTTTGGGGGTCATCAGCCTTGTATCCGAAGAGTTGGTGCATGGCCGGCAGGATCAGGCCACGCGTCTTCCCGGAGCCGATAGCTCCTAGAGCGGCAACCCCCGTGTAGAGTCCCTTCTCTGGGATGCTCAGCCATTGCGGGTGTGAGGCCGGAGTAGCTTCGAGCTGATGATGCAGCTCACCCAAGATGAGGAACAAGTCTTGGCGATCCCGAGGCTCTGGGAACTCAGGCAGGTTTCCCAAGGTCTGCGCCGTTTCCTCCTCATAGAAATGGATGTACACAAGGGAGAAGCAGACCGAGAGCAAGAGGAATGGTGTTGTGAACAGAAAGATGCCGAAGCTCCATACAAACGCGTCATAGATGCTGGGGCGCTGTAGCGAAGCGTAGCGAAACAGCGGATCGGCAACCGGAATCAGGACGACCGATCTAAGGATGATGCCGGCTGCCGCGCTCAACCCCGCCGAAAACAAGAACCGATGCCGCACGAGAATCCTACAAAGTGTTTTCAACCGTGGGACCACGTTCCCTCCGTTATGTCCGAGGACGAGAACCCGACTCTGATGTTAGCGGGTCTGCCTTACCTGCCGATGACGGTCGCGGCTGCACGGAGGGAGATGCCACTGGCGCCCCGGGTTCTGGGCGCGAGGAGCCGACAGACTCTTTGTAAGTCTGGAATTCGTTGTCCTGTGACAGCGCAAAGCGCAGAAGTTCGTTCACGATGTAGTTCTTGTCGTTGTTCGACCATTCGCCCAGCAGCGCGAGGTCAGCAGCAATTGACTCTTCGATTGTTGCTTGCAACTTCACGCGGGTAATTCGACTGACGCCTTTCTCGATCTTGAACTTGGTCATGGAGATCTCCGTTTTGATCTTTGGCATTTCTGATGCCGATCAGTTCAGCATCTCGAACTGATCTGGTTTTGATCCTGCTGTGCTCCACCGACTGCACCCAAAGGGCGGGAACGACCAGCGCGTCCGACAACGCGCGGCAGCCGAAGGCGGGGTCGTTCCCGCCCTTTTGCCGATTTTGCCTAGACCGCATCATCTGGTACCTCACTGGAAAATAAGGGCGTTTGGACGTATTGCCGTCGCACATCCTGGACCGCGCTATGGACCGGGGCCGAGTTTAGAAAAGATGGGTAGCTTTCCTCGATTAGCTCTGTCGACCAGGCCGGCTCGTGGGCGCGCTGCCGATAGTTGGGCGCCAATCGCCGATAGGATCTTCAGGTTTGTGGCTGGCATTGCGGGAAAAGCCCGTTTGAACAAATGCCGGACCTGATGAAAGTGCTCCGGGGTAGTCGCGACGTAAACCACCTCGAAACTCGGGAGGGAGCACAGAAGTTTGTCGTGTGTTGATAGAAAACGTTCGAACTTGGCGGTGGACCTTTGCCCCTCGTCGATGAATGGGAAGCGAACGGTGAGGTTCCCATCTGGGCGCCGTGGGCGCTGTACGGAGATGGGCAGCAGACTCGCCAAACTGTTTTGCAGAGGCGATAGCGTCTGCTTTTACGCCGAACTGGGCGAAAAACTTTTGCCGCGAGACTTCCGAGTCTAGAAATTCTTCCTTCCCAAGGTGACTCAGGACGTAGTCGAGCATGATGAGTCTGCGGCGGATTTCGGTCGAGCTCTTTGCGCGTCGGTTTTGCGAATTCGTTTTGTCCGACAATTGGTAAAGCCGCTTGGCATAGAGTTGATAGAGAAGCCGGCCTGGTTCACATTGGATTTCCCTAACGTGCCCAGCGCGTTTTGCTTTAGCCAACAAGCCTGCCGCGGCCGAACCACGGTGCCGCTTCACCGCGAAATTGAACTGGCGGCGGAGGAAATAACCGGAATGAAGGGCGACCATATATAAGAAAGGTCGCCTCTCGCTCGGAATAGCCCAAGCAGCTCAAGGTAGTCGATCGAATCGTATTGAACGGAGCGTGCGGTCATAGATCCAGTACCCAGTCGAGCGTGTGATGTTCGTCTTCGATCCGGGCGGACAAGGCCGCTCGATCCGAAGAAGAGGCGTAGGTGCGGAATCCCGCTTGTTCTTTGGCACGGAGATGTTGTGGACGGTAGGCGGCGGTTACGACTTCGATGTCGGAAAAGGCCGCCTGCGATCCCTGGTCTGGCTCGTAGTGGATTCGAGCATCGGGAATCTCAATCTTGTTGCGGATGATATGGCAGGTCGAACCGTTCGGCGACCTCCTGCTTAATCTCAGTGAGGTCCCGTTCCGGTTCGGCTTTCCGGGCGGCATACAGATTGCTTTCTGGATTTTGTGTTTCAGTTCAAAATCAAGCTCGACCCGGAGATTCTTACCTCCACCGCGTTCGATGCGCTCGGCTTCTTTCAGGTAGGCGCGGTAAATCTGCGTGTCGTGCTCCGCTTCACGAGGCTTCACAAGGCCGTGGTAGAGCCTCTGATCTGGCGGAAACTTGCCGGTCTCATAGGCCAGTAGCTTGCCGTACTTGGTGAGGGTTACGACTTCGATCCGTTCGGGCGAACCCAGCGTCCGTCATTTCTCGCCGGCACGGTATCGACTCTGACCAAGTTCCGCTCTGCCAAATATCGGAGGTCCGTCTGCAACGCTTGCTTGTCGCCGCCGTAGATTGTCCGGGCAATATCTTTCACCGCGAGCACCCGGAAGCGACCAGTTTCGGCGAGCAAGGTTTGTTCTTCTGGGCGAAGCCGGAGTCCGCGAATATTGAGCGCTATGCCCTCGCGCGTGCGGCGAGGACGATGCTCTACTTGGCGGCGTTTGTCGATAGGATCGTGGTCGGGTTCGATGGAACGATCTCGACGCGGCTGCGCAATGTAGTGGCGCATGGTTTTCGCGGGCGCGTTCCTGAAGTCTTTCTAAGCGCCGCGTTAGCGGAGAGGCCGGAATGCGTGGTTGTGTCGGTTCAACTTCTCTCGACACCGGCGGTGGCGGCGAGTTCTGGTTCATGGCTGCCGGACGTATCGCTGCTCGTCGTGATGGAATGTCGAATCTCATGAGACGGCCTTGTCGTCGGAGTGGTCGGTCGCCCGTTGCTGACTGATCGTTTGTGTCAGCGGTTGCGGACGCTTTCTGCGCTTCTCGGTGAGCGGCCCACCATGAGGATGTTTGATCGGCGGTTGTCGCCTGGGCATTTTCCGGCACGTCGTTCTGGTGCGAAGATGACGGGGGTACGGTTTCGGTGCCAGCTGGGAGCGACGGCCGAATCGGCCTGGGCCTGCGCCGCCAGTACATCTTCTTTCTTCTTCTGGCCCACGATGACGCGTTTCTCGTAGTGGGGCCAGTCGGGTCCTTGGAAGGCTTTGGTCTTTTTCTCAAAAGCTTCCCTGGCTCGCCGGATGCGTTCGACCATATCGTCGGAATCGTCGTAATACCTGCCATTGCGGCTTCTAGACATGGATAATGTTCCTCCGTGGATCTACTCGTCGCCGAAGCGGGCGAGGATTTCGTTTGATAGTTCGTTTTGCCCGCTGTGAATCTCCTGGTCGAGGTGTTTGAGTTTCCGTCCGGTGTCGCGCAGCCAGAGCTTGCGCTCGACCCAGATGGTCAGGCCGAGAATGTTGGTGAAGAGCAGAAAGCAATAAAAGAGGATGCCGCGCCAGTATTCGTGCCAGAGCAGGGCGCGCCAGGGAATCAGGAAGCGAAGCTGGCCCATCAAGGTGAAGGCCAGCGCCAGAAAGATCACCGTCGCGACAAAGAATGCATTGGCTAGCATGTTGAAAACTCCCGCTGCG
Organism: uncultured Acidobacteriota bacterium; assembly: GCA_963762385.1. GTDB lineage: Bacteria > Acidobacteriota > Terriglobia > Terriglobales > Acidobacteriaceae > JABDBE01. The sequence continues at coordinate 41,839 of CAVXKN010000012.1, forward strand.
CCGTCCTAGTCTGTGAGCGAGGAAAAAATGGAGAGGCCGCCGGCGGCGGGGAGCAGCCTCTCCGAAAGGGAGCCGTCCGCTAGAACGGCCCCTCATCCTCGGCCGGCCCGGCATCGAGCTGGTCCTCGGGCGGGGCCTGTTCGGCGCGGTCGAGCTTCAGGATCGAATCAGCCCGCACTTCCCACACGCGGCGCTTTACGTCCGGATGATTCTTGTCGGCGTACTCGCGGCTGCGCAGCTCGCCTTCGACGAGCAGATGCGTGCCCTTCTTGAGCGAGCGGGCGAACTCGCCGAGTTTTCCCCAAACGACAATGCGGTGCCACTCGGTGTGCGAGACGTATTCGCCGGACTTCTTGTCCTTGTAGGAACTCTTCGTGGCCAAAGAGAGAATGGCGTAGGCCGTCTGGTTCGTGGTGGTCCGCGCTTCCGCGTCTTTGCCGGTGAAGCCGATGAGTGAAATTCTGTTCTGGTACATACGATTGAATCCTCCGTTTCTTTCTCCCGATCTACTCGGGGCATTCAGCCGGGACGGACGCGAGGGATGGCTGCTCCCAAGCGCCAAGGGCTGCTTTCTGGGAAGGGGACCCACACTGGCTTTGGGGAAGGAGTCCGGGAAAGCAGAAGCCCGCTGTGCCGCCGGGCGCGGCCTGGTTCTCCCTTCGCGGTGCCCGAGGAGAGACGGGTAGAGAAACGAGGGATGCCTGTGCCGGAACACGAAGTCTCGGGGGAACCGTGCAAGAGCGAAGTGCAGCCGGACCTGGCCAGAACGGGCGCGCAAGCCCTTCCGTGGCAATCGAGAGTGCGATACAAGACATGAGCGGCTATTCCTGGAACGCCTGGTCCTCGCGGAAATAGGTGATGGTCAGCCCTAGCGGATTCAGGGGCAACATCTCGTTGCGAACCTGATCGCGGAAGGCGTAAACGACATTAGCCGTCCACAGCTCACGTTTCTGCTCCGTGTGATCGAGCGGGCTGGTGAAGATCTTGTAGAACTCGATGCGCGCCCTGAACGGCGGCTGGCGGAGATCTTCTATCGCGACGTTCTTGACCTCGATGTCGATGTTGGGCTGGCTGGGATCGAGCAGGAAGGAGTCGATGACCTTCTCTTTCTTGTATTTCGCAAGAATGGCGTTCTGCAGATCACCATTGAGGAAATAGAGGGCGTTGGTAAAGTCCTTGCGGATCGTGTAATGATTCCGGCTGTAGTAGTCCGTCGCCCACTCTGAGAGGAAGTAGCGGTTCTCAGCCTCCTGGGGCCGATAGGCAAAGTTCTGATAGTCAATGGCCTCGGCGCGCCCTACATCATTAATGCGAATGACGAGCGGCTTCATCGTGCTCAATGCCATCTGAGCGCGATAGAACAGCGAGAGCGTCACCAAGCTAACAGTGGCAAGAATAAGGATGGTCAGCTTCAGATAGGTGTTCGTAACAATCGGATCGCCGTACTGTTCCAGGTATTTCTGGGCAGCCTCGGAGGGCCTGAAACTGGTCTC
>CAVXKN010000013.1:0-4445 GCA_963762385.1 uncultured Acidobacteriota bacterium
GCAAGACCTGGACCGCCGGGGCACACTCTGGCTGGGCCGATGAAGCTCGATTGGATCGCTCCCTCCGACAACGGGGCAGATGGTTGCCGACTAGATCTCGGCGTCGTATACGGATGGGAAGCCTTACGGCGTATTTGCCGTGGCAACGCCCCCATCCGGTGGCCTGCTGAACCAGGCCATGTACACGACCAAGGATCCTCTCTTAGTGCCTGTAGACGAGCCCCGATTCAGTTCGAGAGGCCAGAAACCGGGTCGCGAGATCGCACTATGTGCGCGAGTTTCTACGATGACGATGGAGAGGTCCCGATTCCTGCATCGAGGCAGTGACCGAACCGAACTTCTTTTCGGGACCGTGTCCACGCTGGCGCCAGCCAGCTTGCGGCCTTACCGATATGAACTGCCCCTGCCATATTAGTTAAGGATAAACCCTGGAGTCGTGTCCAGAGTCAATAGGGAATTGCCTCGGAGCAGTGGTCCCGGCGTCAGCATCCGATGAGGGAGTCTCCGCCTTGCCATCGTCATTTTCGCTGATAAGGCTCAGCACTGACAAGTTCCACGACTCTGCCAGTGAGCATCGGACCGAAGTTGAGCCGGACACATTCGCGTGGGGCTCGACTATCGTGAGCACCTTTCAGGTATCGCGTGTTTACGCCCACGGCGGCGCGGACATCGGTTTCGCCACTTCGACCGATGGCGGCAAAACCTGGACCAGCGGTTATCTTCCCGATTTGACGGTTAACTACAAGGGCGGAAGCCTGGCGTCGGCGAGCGATCCGGCTGTCGTTTACGATGCCAAGCACTCTCTATGGCTGATTGCGGCTTTGGCCATTCCTCCCAATCCAGACTATGGCAAGGCAGTAAGCATCAGCCGCTCGGCGGACGGAATTCATTGGAGCAAGCCTGTCATCGTCGATAGCAGCCCCAGGGACGACAAGAACTGGATTACCTGCGACAACACAACTACCAGCCCCTATTACGGAAACTGCTACACCGAGTGGGACGAGCCCGACTCGAACGACGAAATCTTCATGAGCACGTCGACCGACGGCGGACTTACGTGGGGTGCTGCGAAAACCACGGCTGATCAAGCTCTCGGCATCGGCGGCCAGCCGTTGGTTCAGCCCAACGGCACGGTGGTTGTGCCGATCGAGGGACTGAACGGCAATGGAGGTATCGTTGCCTTCACGTCGTCGAACGGCGGTAAAAGCTGGAGTAGCCCCGTAACAGTTGCCGACATCAACTTTCACTCGGAAGACGGCAACTTGCGCAGCAGCCCGCTGCCTTCTGCGCAAATCGATGGCGCAGGGAAGGTCTACGTAGTCTGGCCCGACTGTCGTTTCCGCAAAGGTTGCGCTGCGAATGATATGGTTCTGAGCACTTCCACCAATGGAAAAACCTGGACCAAACCCAGCCGCATTCCGATCGACTCTGTTGACAGCAAAGTCGATCACTTTATCCCGGGCATGGGAATTAATCTCGCGACCTCGGGAAATAAAGCTCAACTCGCGCTCACCTATTATTACTATCCCAGTATCGAATTGCGGAAACTCTTGCCAGTTGGAAGTGGGTTTCACGATTTCGCAAGATGGGGGCAAGACCTGGACCGCCGGAAAACACCTGGCTGGACCGATGAAGCTCGATTGGATCGCTCCCTCAGACAACGGGCAGATGGTTGCCGACTATATCTCGGCGTCGTATACGGATGGGAAGCCTTACGGCGTATTTGCCGTGGCAACGCCCCCATCCGGTGGCCTGCTGAACGAGGCCATGTACACGACCAAGGATCCTCTCTTAGTGCCTGCAGACGAGCCTCGATTCAGTTCCGAGAGGCGAGAAACCGGTCGCGAGATCGCACTATGTGCGCAAGTTCTACGATGACGATGGAGAGGTCCCGATTCCTGCATCGAGGCAGTGACCGAACCGAACTTCTTTTGGGACCGTGTCCACGCTGGCGCCAGCCAGCTTCGCGGCCTTACCGATATGAACTGCCCCTGCCATATTAGTTAAGGATAAACCCTGGAGTCGTGTCCAGAGTCAATAGGGAATTGCCTCGGAGCAGTGGTCCCGGCGTCAATTGTTCGCGACCGAGAGAAACTCGGTCAGTGGGTCCGTAAGGCACTGGAACCCGCCAGATCGCTCAAGCCGAAAATAAAAAAGAAATCTGCCAAGAAAACCAAAATAAGCAGCGCGCAAAGCTGGCCGAGAGATGTCCGCTTTGTGCCTCCGCAAATCACTTCAAATCACTGGACTGGTTTTACATAGACTCACGTGCGCTTGGAATGCTGTCCGTGTCGCATTAAGTCCTTTAGTTGACGCTTGCAATCGGCTTCGAATTCCACTCTTTGCACCAGATTCAAGAGGAGTCTATGGACTATCAAATCGCAGCAAATCACGGAAGGTGGCCGAGGACAACCTGGGACTAAGCCTGCGCAGAGCGCTTTGCATTTATGCCATTTTCAAGGTCCGCGATTGATTCCATGATCTTCTCGAACTTGGGTATCTCGCCAAATATCATTCCGGCCATCGCCTTGTAATCCATTTTGAGGCTGGCAAACATTCCATCGTGTGGTACCAATGAAAAGGTGCCGGGAGCGGCCGTCGCGAGATCGAGATCTGGTCTGTTGAAAAACATGCGTGCGTGCCGGGCGCAATCTGCCGCCATCGCTGTATCCCCTGCAAAAGCGGCGCCCGCCCGAGATGCTAAGAGACGGTCGACATCATAGTAATGTCGCGAGACGCGTTGTCCTTCCCCGCGCAACTCTCCGCGTCGTTCCCACCATCGACGAAGCCCATGCAGGATGACAACTTTATCCCAAAAGGTGCGGTCCGCCTCGACTGTTGTGATGTTTGGTACGTCCAAGACAACGGTTGGTAGATCATCTGCGATGTAAGGCCTCACCGTCACCGGAGAGTGAGGATCCCGGGCCGATTTTGCGCCGGATTCGATTTTCACCGCGCGCCGGATATAGTCCGCGCCGTCGACAGTTACCGTCGGATACCAAACAAGGAGACTCTGCTGGTCGGGATCATCTGGGTCAGGTTCAATGCGGCCGCTGTCAGGTGCCAGGTTCGCGGTCTCAAGAACTCCACGGAGCAATGCAGTCAACTGCTCACGTAGTGGACCGTTAATGAACACTTGGCAGGCAGCCTTGATCGCATCGAGCTGTGCAGCGCGCTTCTTTCCGCTAAGTGCCTCTAGTTGCTCCACGGTCGCTGCTTGGCCGATGTCTTCTCGAAATACGGTGATGTCGATATCCTCGGAGAAGCGTGCGATCAAGCCATAGGCCTTGGAGAGGGACGTGCCACCTTTGAATAGCAGTCGAGGCGCGGCCGGTTGAAGACCATTGAACAAGGCATCAAGCGTCCAGGAAACCCAGAAATCCTTTTCAATGTTCTGCTCGACAGTTCCGAGCCGAACGCCCGTTCCGACGAACAGGTCACGGCGGTCTTTTTCAGACGCCGCAAGCACTGTTTTGAATCCTTCGATCATGGCTACCCCTGCTTTTGTGGCATTCGTTTTTTGCTGATCTTTAAGGCTCGGGAGTGGTGGAGTTTTTGTTTTGATCCCCCAGATCATCCTTGGTCTGGGGGTACGCCGAATCATTCGCCCGATTTAGCAGATCGCGGACAACGTCCTGAAGCCACTCAGGAAGGGTCGGCAATCCGCTGCGCAGATCGTCCTGGATTGCTCGTCCATGATCGGGATCTCGCAGGATTGATATTAGGCGCTTGAAAATCTGGTCCTTATTCGTCGCCAGCATATCGCGGAGCCAGTAGAGTGCTTGGACCACGCGCATGGCGGGACGTCCAGCCCAATAAAGGCGGCTTGCCGCAGCGTGTCGGAATTGTATCGTCAGATTCCCCAGTTTGATTGGCATCAATCGGGTATCGGTGAGCACTACTGCGCGCGCCGGGACTGCGTCAGTGAGCCCCAAATCGTTGGCTGCCGTAATTCCGTCTACAACCATCCGCACTCGATCCCGCCTGGTGAGTGCATCGATGACCTTGCGATAATCGGGATATGTGGGCTTACCGGTAAGCTGATTCGTGCCGGGCTTGTCGTAGAGTCCTCGGGCAATTCTGCGTACGTCCTTCGAGGCCACGAGGCGATGGAGAGCCACATCAACCGCCGCGCGCGGTCCCAGATCCACGAAATCAACGGGTGTCCAGACATGCGAAAACGAGTGGGTCGCCATGCGATCCAGTATTGCTGAGCTGAGATTCAAGCCATGGCCGCGCATAATTACCTCGATCTTTGTAAGAATATTGTATCATAAGTCTTGCACAATTATCGCATATCTCCGTATTTGCAAGAATAATGTATCGTCTTTCTTTCAACTTATCAGGAAATAAGGATCCTAGCAGGAGCTCGAATCCCCCCGGAAAGCAGGCTTCGAGGCGGACGCGCCCAACCAGTTAAGCCCTGTGCTGACTTTACGGATACT
>CAVXKN010000014.1:0-393556 GCA_963762385.1 uncultured Acidobacteriota bacterium
GCCAATTATCGAAGTCGAGGTGCTGAAGCGGCACAGCATGCCGCTGGATTATCTCGACATCACTCGCCAGCCGGTACCCATGCTTCCCCTTGAGCGCCGCACGGGCGTAACGGAAGTGGAAATCGGGTACGACGCTCCCGAAGCGATTGCAGAAGCGCAACGCTGCCTACACTGCTGGGTCAATACGATTTTCGAAGGTACGCCCGAAGACGGCAGCATGTGCATTCTGTGCGGCGGTTGCGTCGACGTTTGTCCGGAAAAATGTCTGGAGCTGGTTTCGCTCGACCGCATCGAGTTCGAGCCCCAAACCGTGCAGCACATTCGCGACAACCAGGAATGTTTTGGCGTGGAGTTCGACGAGGTAGCCGCCGACGAGCTGGGCATTGTGACAGGCTCCGCCATGCTCAAAGATGAGACGCGCTGCATCCGCTGCGGCCTTTGCGCCATGCGATGCCCAGTGGGCACGATCACCATGGAGTCCTACAACCTGATTCCTGCCGAACCGACCGGTCTGATCCCGGTAGCCGCGATTGGAGGATTGCAGGCGAAGTAGATTGCGAGGAACAGATGGCAGACGAAAACAAAGCCGCAATTGCCACCGATGACGTTAGCCGCCGCCAATTTTTTCTCAAGCTCGGCTTGGGATCTCTCAGCATCGCTGCGGCGGGTACCGCTGCTTTCGCCTATCAGTTTCTCGATCCCAATGTGCTTTATGAACCGTCGCCCGTGGTCAATGAGGGAAAACCCGATCGGTATCCGCTCGACTCCGTCACGCTCGACGCCAGCTCGGGCATCTACATTATTCATTCACAGGAAGGTTACTTCTCGCTCAGCGCGGTGTGCACGCATCTTGGCTGTCTGACGTCGTGGAAGCCGGAACTCAACCTGATTGCCTGCCCTTGCCACGGCAGCAAATTCAAAGAAAACGGAGAAAAAATCGAGGGGCCAGCGCCCCGGCCGCTGCCGTGGAAGCACATCTGGCTCAACGATGACGGAGATCTTTTGGTGGATCGTTCCACAGATGTTCTGCCGCTCCAGCGCGACTCCTTCGTGAGGATCTAAGCGATGGCAACGAAGACCGTAGACCAATATTTCGACGACCTACGCGGCACGCGGGTTTGGCGTTCGATCTTTCGCAGCGGCACAGGCTCGAGCACGCTGCATCGAGCTTTGGCAATTCAGCAGAACGTTTTCTTACACCTGTTCTCCAGCAAAGTGCGCACACGCATGCTGAGCTTCAGCGCCACTTGGTATTTGGGCACGCTCACGCTGGGAACATTTCTGATCCTGGTCGCGACGGGAATTCCTCTGATGCTCTACTACCATCCCTCGGCACCGCAGGCTTACGCCGATACGAAGGACCTGCAGTTTGTGGTTTCTTCCGGGATGTTTCTGCGCAATCTGCATCGCTGGTCGGCGCACGCCATGGTTTTTCTGGTTTTCGCCCATATGTTTAAAGTCTTTTATCGCGGCGCCTATAGAACTCCGCGCGAGTTCAACTGGGTCATTGGCGTGGTGCTTCTGCTGATCACGCTGCTACTCAGTTACACGGGCTATCTGCTGCCTTGGGACCAACTGGCTTACTGGGCAATCACCGTCGGATCCAACATCGCGTCTGCCGTGCCGGTCATGGGCAACAAGATCCACTTCCTATTGTTAGGCGGGAACGCGGTAAACGCGAATGCGCTGCTGCGCTTCTATGTGCTGCACTGCATGATTCTCCCGCTGACGGCGATATTCTTCATCGCTATTCACTTCTGGCGCATTCGCAAAGATGGTGGCCTCTATTCGCACGGCAGTGAGCCGGCGACGCTTCGAGCTAAAGCTGCAAACAGCGATGCCACTGTTGCGGAGGCGAAATAGTTATGGCCGACTCCAAAGACTTCACCGCCAGCGTCGACTCCGATGCGAAGAGGTCGCCGCGCCGCATCGTCTTCATCACGCGCCGCACCTCCGCGCAAGTAAAGCTCGACAGTGAAGATCAGATGCAGACTTTTCCCGAAGTCCTGTTTCGTGCCGCAGTAGCCATTCAAGTTCTTGCCATTGCGCTGGTGTGGATTGCACTGATATTCAACGCGCCGCTCGAAGGGTTGGCCGATCCTTCGCACACTCCCAATCCCGCGAAAGCTCCCTGGTACTTTCTCGGGCTGCAGGAGATGCTGCACTATTTTCCGCCGGTGGTTGCCGGTGTATTGGCACCGGGTCTGGTTGTGATGGCTCTAATCGTGATTCCGTATTTCAAGGTCAACATCGAAGCGGATGGCTTGTTCCTCAAAGACCGTCAGCGCCGGGTGAGCATTTTCTACGGAGTTGCAGCCCTGCTTTCCATCTTCCTATTCAGCTTCAGGGTCTATGCCGCTCTGGTGCCGACGCTGATCATGGCGGGGCTCATGCTGCTGGCAACCCAGAGTTCTCCGCAGTCGCCTTCGGCTTTCCGGCGGTATCTGGCGGCTCGGCCGCTCTCTTATTGGGTGATGACGTGGTTCTTATTCGAACTGGTGGTGCTGACTGCGATCGGCACATTTTTCCGTGGTCCGGGCTGGTCTTGGGTTTGGCCGTGGCAAGGCTATTAATGCGCTCATGAAAGAAAAACTCAAATTGCTGTGGCAGAAGTTGTTTGGAGATAGCGTTCGCGCCTTCGGCGTGGTCAGTTGTGTGTTTCTGATTTCGCTCGCGATCGCACCCGCCAAGAATCACTTCAGCGAATGGCGCCATTATCAGCACGGCTATTTGAAGATGATCCGCAACCGCAGCGACGCTGTGACGCTGCAGCGACATTTTGAAAGTGGTATTCAGCAGATATGGTTGCCTGACCTCGGCGTGGTCGACCGCTGCACGAGTTGCCATGTTGGCTTGAAAGAGGCCAGCCTCAACGACGTAAGCGTGCAACCTTTCCGTCCGCATCCCGTGATTCCACATAAGCTCGATCAATTTGGATGCGCTATCTGCCATCGCGGCCAGGGAGCCGCCACGACTGTTGCCGAAGCGCACAAAAGTACGCTGGCGTGGGAGCAACCGATTTTGCCCGCCAAATATATCGAGTCGTCGTGCGGCGAGTGCCATCGCGGGACGCTGTTGGGCGCACCTCAACTGAATCTAGGCCGCTACCTGCTCTCGCGCTACGGATGCGTGCATTGCCATATGGTGAAGCTGCCCGACGGGAAAATAATGAAGGCGACCGACGATCCGCCCTCGCTCTCACACGTCGCCGATAAGACTACGCGCGAGTGGATTTATGCCTGGCTGAAAGATCCGCAGGCCTACGCAACCACGGCGACAATGCCGAATTTCAGGTTGAGTGATGACGATGCCCGCGATATGTCGGCGTTCTTGATTGCCAACAGCACTTCGGTGCAGGGCGACACGATCAGGCTTTCTGCGAAGGCATCTCCCGATCCCACGGCTGGCGCCAGCTTATACGGAGAATCTTTCTGCGCTTCGTGCCACGCGGTGCAAAATGCCGCCGGCAATGTGGTCGGCGGTAACGTCGGCCCGGAGTTGACCCGCGTCGGGAACAAAGTAAAACCCGAATGGTTGCAAGCGTGGCTGCGCAATCCCCGTGTCTACGATACCCAGACTGCGATGCCGCACTACCGTTTCAATGATGCCCAAGTCGCAACGCTCTCTGGATTCCTGCTGGCGAGAACTGATTCCGACCTGCTGGCCAATGTTCATCTTGAAGCTCCGACTCCGGCGCAGATCGCACACGGTAAGCACCTGATTTCTGATTACGGCTGCGCCTCGTGTCACGAAATTACCGGCATCAAGAAGCCGGAGAATTTTGCGCCGGACCTCAGCCGCATTGGCAGTAAGTCGGTCACGCAGCTGATGTTCTTGCCGGCAATGCAGCACACGCTTCCGGATTACATCGCGACAAAAATTAAACAGCCGCGTTCCTTTGCGCAAAATTTGAAGATGCCGCAGTACACGTTCAACCCGGCGCAAATCGATTCGCTGACCACGGCACTGCTCGCGTTCAACGACCGTTCCTTCACGCTGCCTCCATCATTGACGGTGCCTGCGAAGCCGGAATCGGATTACCAACCCGCGGGTAAAGCGGGAAAGCTGATGGCCGATCTGGCCTGCTTCAGTTGCCATCGCATCAATGGCCACGGCGGCGACATGGCTCCCGATCTTACCTGGGAAGGAAGTTCGGTCCAGCGCCAGTGGTTGGTGGATTTTCTCAAGAATCCGAACACCCTACGCCCGGCACTGATTCGCCGCATGCCACGATTCAATCTCACCGACGCCGAGACCAATGAACTGACCGACTACATTATGACGGTGTACCAGAGTCCGACCATTGACCGCGATTCCATGCCGCTGAGCGGCTACCCGCAAGGCGAGGTGGAGTTAGGCAGGCAACTCTTTTATGGCAAGTACGCCTGTCAGGGTTGCCACATCGTCGATACCAGGGTCGACAAGGGTTACATCGGTCCGACGCTAACCCACGTCGGTTCGCGCCTCACCGCCGCGTGGATCTTCCAATGGATGAAAAACCCTCAGGCCCTGCGTCCCGGCACTCTGGAACCCAACCGCGCCATGAGCGACGAAGACGCTCGCGCTCTGACTGCGTTCCTCATTTCGCAGAAAGGTGGAGGCAAATCAGAGGTCGCAAAGGCAAAACCATGATTCGTCTCTCGACCATCTCCCTATTATTTGCTGGTGCGCTCGCAACATCGATGGGCGTTTCGTGCTCACGCAACAGCGCTTCCGCATCGCTGCCTAAACCAACAGCATTCGGCGCCGCCATCGTCGAATCCAGCGGTGGAAAGCAGATCGCGCAGACCGGTGCTCTGCTGCCGCAACCGGTCGTCGTCCAGGTAAATGACGCGCAAGGGGTCGCTGTCGTGGGTGCGCTGGTCGAATTCAGCGCCGCTTCGGGAGTGACTTTCGATCCAGCCTACGGCTTAACCGACTCTAGTGGGCAGGTCACAACCAACGTTTCTCTTGGTGACTCGGCAGGACGTTATCAGGTCACCGCGCGTAGCACCGACAAAACGGGAAAGAGGATTGATCTGACTCTCGAAGAGATCGCTCTCGCCTATCAACAGACTTTCGGCCGCCAACTCAACGATCAATACTGTGATCGCTGCCACAATCCCGAGTCAACCGCCGAGCGTTTATCGAACTTCGATAACCTCGAAATCAAGCCCCACCCTTTCACCGAGGGTGAAACGCTCAACAAAATGAGCGACGCCGATCTCACCGCCATCATCAGCCATGGAGGGCCCGCGCTCAACAAGTCTGCGCTAATGCCGGGCTGGGACGATACTCTGAGCAAATCTGAGATTCAGGCGCTGATAGCCTATATCCGGGCAATTTCCGATCCGCCCAACCGCAATGCCGGGCCCGTGTACGCGAAGAAGTAGTCTGTGAACCTGAACCTGAACCTGAGCTTGAGCTTATTTCTTCCCCATCGCCACGTTACGCCACTACCAATCCTTTGACTGCACTGGACAGCAGATTATCGATTGAAGTTATGTTCCCATCAACTGCGAACAGGGTGAAGTGTCCCGCCTCAGTCAAACAACGATTGTACGATCATTGTACGGAAAGTTTCATTGCTTGTAAGCTATTCATAATAAATGAGATATTGGGGGAGGCGGCGGGAGTCGGCGCGCAGACCACCGGGGCGCCCGGCGGCCGCTCCACCCTCACTCTTACTTCTTGGCGGTCGGCGGCAACACACCGATCAAGCGCAGATACATTGCCGCTTCGGCGTAGTGGTCGGCCCAAGCACCTGCGAGGATCATGCTGGCCCAGGCACGGGAACCCTGGTGTCCGGGGAAGATTTCCGTGGTCTCGGCTAGTCTTGAGTCGTCCATTTTCGTCAGCGCGTCGGAGCAGAAATCAAACGAGGCCCTGAGCGCAGCCACCAGCTTGTCTTTCGAGTCCGTGTCTTTTACCTCCTCGTCCTTGGGAGCCGGGACGGCGGTGGCTTTGCTGCACAGGAGGTAATTGGTTTCGGCCATGTGGACGACGAGGTGGCCGAACGTCATCTGGTCGGCAGTGGGTTTGTAGTTGAACTTGTCGGCAGGCATGGCTTCGACGGCTGCGACGGTGTTTTTCTGCCGGCCGGGCAGGATGTCCCTCAGGGCGGCGCTGACCGGGTTCTTCATCTGTGCAGGCGTTGTTTGTGCAGCCGCCCACGCGGCTAGTAACAGCACGGCGGGAATTACGAGAGTTCTGTTCATTTTTATCCTCATTTTTCGGTGAATTGTTGCGCAGAGCGTGATAGCCAGCCGGCGGAGGGCATCACTTGAAAACTCCATTACCAGTTTGCGATCGGCCGAATCTCCTCCGAAATTTGCGGCCCCCCCAGTTCCTCGGAGAATAGGACAGTCCATTGGTTGTCGTTCCTTCGTCCCCAGCCATCCCGTGCAACCCCCCAGATGTAGATCTTGCTCGTTTTGCCACTCTTGTCCTTAAGCTGGCCCTCTAGCTTCTCAAATACGAGTACCGCCCAGTCGTTGCCTCTGGGTTCGACCGTGAGCACGGGCGTCAAATCGGGTCAAGGTCAACGGGCGGGTGTAGAGATAGTCAAGATACTCCTGCCTGGTTGCTCGTCGGGTTGCAGTTTGGACGTATAAATCCGGAGCCAGCATCCTCTCCATTGTGTTCTTGTCCATCGGCCCCACAGCTGCTTTGCCAAACACGACGTAAGCAGCTTCAATCGCTTTTCGCGCTTCTGTCGAATTCATGGCAGGAGCACTTTGCGCCCCGGCTGCAGCGGTTACGATTACGGTCAGTAACGTGGAGACCAGAATGCGCCCCCCAGATTCATGTGTAGAAAGCTACAGCGTATTGAAGTTGCCAATCTCGATTTCATTCGCTTCTTCTCCTCTCCTCTTGTAGGCCCTGTCGGCCACGGTGTTATCCACACGCCAATACGTTCTTGCGATGCCCCTGCTCATTTAGCTACTTCCCTTCCCGCAGCAGCGCAACCGAGCGCTTTTCGTCAATCAGGCGCCGACGCCCATCCTCGCTGGTGGTGGAGCCGCGTTTGATCAGCTCAATGACTTGCGCGGGCGTCAATGACGGTTGCAGCGCGAACAGCTTAGCCGCCAGATTGGTGACATTCGGCGATGCCATCGACGTGCCTGACAGTTGGAGTTTGCTGCCGCCCGGCAGATAGCTCTCAACGTTGTAGCCATCGGCGTGCACAACGACGGTATCGCCGTAGCTGGTGAACGAAGTCTCATCGCCCGCCTGGTTCACGGCTCCAACTGCGATGAGATTGGGCAAATGCAGTGAGGACGGCACGTCCTTTTCGAATCCCGTGTTGCTATCGCTATTACCCCCGGCACAAATAAATAGAATATTAGGAGCGTTCTTGATCGCCATCTCAACCGCGTCATGCCAGATATTGAAGAGCTCAAGCGCGCGCCGCTTGCGTTCCCCCGGGTCCGCTCCCGCGCCTGTGTTCGAAAGCCACGTTTCAAACTCCGAAGCATTGTCGCCGAAGCTCATGTTGACTACTCGAACGTTGCGAGTGCGAAAGTAATCGGATATCTGCTCGAAGTCTGACGCCATTTTGTGCGCCCATTCCGTAGTCGGCTGGAACGTAAAATCGGGCAGTTGATCGTCAAACCGCGCCACCACCAAGCGGGCCGCCGGATTTCCTCGTATCGCAATTCCGGCAACATGCGTCCCGTGAATATAGGGATCGAAAGCCTTAGCCAGATTGGATAGCTCATTGATTTGATCCGCGCTCAAAGTGCTGAACTTCAGCCGCAGCGCGCCCGCTTCTGGTGAATCGATGGCATTACGCAGGTCGTCAAGACCCTTGAGTTGGGCGCGAACGTCAGGGTATTTCAGTAGCTGCGCGGGAGTAAGAGGCTGCAGCCACGAGGTCGACGGGCTACCATCTTCCGCGTACGCCAATCCGTGCGTCCCGCTGGCGGTAGGATGAGGGTCGGTGAATACTTGGTCACCGAATATCGAGACGTCAACGCCTGCGTCCCAGATTCCGACCAAAACCGGCGTCAGGTTCTCTTTCGCGTTGAGCGTGACTTCTCTTGCGGCCCAAATATCCGGCTTGGTCACGTTATGGGTGCCGATGTAACCGCTCAACACATCCGCCTGTATATTTTTCAAGGGCAGTTCGAACTGCAGCGCCGCTCGGTCGTGGATCAATGCCCAGGCTTCCTGGTTATCCACCACACCGGACTTCTCGACTGCAGGATCGATGTCCGTTTTCACAGAACCCACAATGAGGGCCTTCGACGACAGCTGAGCATCGCCCCGAGCCGACTTGGCCCAGTCCTGCACCACATCCCATGGCAGCGAATCGACTGCCTCCCGGTAGCGCTTGGCAAAGTCCTGCTCATAAGCGGGGCCGCTCGCGCTGTTCGTCGCGATCTCACTTTCCAGCACACACTGCATATAGAGCCCTGTGGTCAGACGCGGAGACGGTTTCTCTTCGCGCGCGCGCAGCGCTTTGACGGTCTCCAGCGCAGCCGCGTCTTCGCCAGCCAGGTGCTGAAGATCCAGCTTAGCGCTCAGTAGAGACCTCAACGTAGCCTTATCCTCGATTTCATAGTCGCGAAGGATTGCATCCAGATCACTTCTTACCTTGGCTGCAAAGGCGTTAAAGGTCGCGGTATCCGCTTGCAATAGGACGGACGCAGGCCCAGACAAGGGATACGCGAATCGGGGCAGATCGTTCTGGTCTTTGACCTGGATCTTCTTGTTGGCCTCTCCGCTTGCGAACGGGACCAACAGCAGAATCAAGGCCAAGGCACAGAACAGCTCGGATCGCTTCACCATGAAGTCTCAAACTCCTTTAGGTACGTAAATGGCGAGTGTTCATTTCAAAATAAGTTCACGAATCAATTCAGTGCCCAGAACTTTTCTGTATTCACTCCGGGCCACTCTTGCCTTGTTCTGACACTCGGTGCTACAGATTACTTTCTTGGCCACTTCTTCTTGCTCGACGCCTTTATCTAAAGCCGCCATGTTTTTATAAGTGATCATGAGAAATATATTGGGCTGATCCGGTGATTTTGGAGTGGCACTGAAGACCTTGTAATCGATGATTAGCCCAGCTTTCTTCGTGGCTTCCATGGTCGGCTTCCATGTCGAATTTAGCCAATCGATATACTCTTCAAAATGCCCGTACTCAACTCCTATGTAGGCCAGCTCAGTGACCGGGCCGTCAGTATACTGGCGCTCATCATCTTGCTGGGCACGTGCATTAAGCGAAAGTGAGGAAGCTGCGAGACACACGGATAAGATAATGGTCTTAATCATTTTCTCTTCTCCTGTTGTGATATATCTCTACTCGGCAATCTCGATTTCATTCGCTTCTTCTCCTCTTCTCTTGTAGGCCCTGTCGGCCACAGCGTCATCCCAACGCCAACACGTTCTTGGCGATGCTCCGGCTCACGGAACATATGCCGCGAAGACCCAGCGTTCGCAGGAAAAGTGACATGCGGTGTCCGAAATGAGACAAGCGGTCAGAGTTGGCCGTCAAATACTGTTGCCACGGAGCCATTCACAGGGCAAAAAATGGTTCAGCTATAATCCGTGCCGGAGAGGTCGACACACCCATTGCCGCAGGCCACGCCAGATATGGGACGGACGAGATGGATTTTGATCGTGTGTGCGTGGACGATCGTAGGACTGTTGTTTGCCGTGCGCAGGATCGTGCTGGTGAAGGTGCAGGGTATGCACGTCAGCTGGGCGCTCGTGGGTACGGTCGAACTTGTCTACTGGTACGTCTGGGCCGCGTACACACCGCTTGTGATTGGTCTGGCCAAACGGCTCCCGTTGACGGGGCCGAGGTTTGTACCTCATATCGCGATCCACACAATCGCGTCCCTCACGATGGCTCCCCTGGCATCTGTCACCGAATACTTTCTGAGCCGAGGACTTGTGCAGTCAGTTTTTCGCATAACTGATCCTGGCGTGCTGCGCCTTCTCCCGCCGTTCGCAATCAGTGTTCTATCGATGAGCTTTACTGGCATGCTTACGTACTGGTTAGTTGTGGGCCTGTATCAGTCTATCCACTTTTACCAGGCCGCTATGGAGCGCCAGACTATAGCGGCGCAACTGGAGACGCAGCTCTCGCATGCCGAACTTGAGAACCTTAAGAGCCAGTTACATCCGCACTTTTTGTTCAACAGTCTGCACACCATTGGAGTCCTGATGCAGGAAGACGTCGATGCTGCGAGCCGTCTGCTGGTCTGCCTCGGCGACTTGCTGCGCATGGCTCTCGAACGGCGGGAGAACGAGATTACCTTGCAGAGCGAGCTCGAGTTCGTCGGCAAGTATCTGGAGATCGAACAGACACGCTTTCATGATCGCTTGAAAGTTCACATGGACGTGCCACCTGACCTTCTCGCAGTCTATGTACCCAGCCTGGCGCTTCAGCCACTGGTTGAGAATGCCATCAAGCACGGAATCAGCGTCGATTCCGCCGCAGGACGGCTAGAGATCGCTGCGCAACGCCACAACGGCAGAGTTCGGCTCTGCGTCCGCGATGATGGCCCCGGTCCGGCACTGGGATCGCGTCTGCGATTCGGCGTCGGACTCACCAACATCCAATCACGCTTGAAACAGCTCTACGGGAACGAGTCGTCGCTGGAACTTATCGGGGGCAACGGTCGAGGCTGTGAGGCCATCATTACCATTCCACTGAGGAGCTCTCATGAAGACGCGAGTCCTCATCGTCGATGACGAGCCGATCGCCCGGCGCGGTATCCGTCGCTATCTGGCCGAACACAACGGCATTGAAGTCGTAGGCGAGGCGGCGAACGGAATCAGCGCGGTGGAGCAGATCAATGAACTTCATCCCGACATCGTTTTTCTCGATGTGCAGATGCCTGATCTGGATGGTTTTGGAGTCATCGAAAATGTGGAGCCATCGATCGGCCCCGCTCCCGTATATATCTTCGCCACGGCTCACGATGCGCACGCCATTCGTGCATTCGAAGTGCACGCCGTCGACTATCTCTTGAAACCGTATGATAAGGAGCGATTTGCCAAGGCCCTGGTTCACGCACGCCAGGTCCTCGAACAGCGCGGGAAAGCAAATCGAGGTCTCGAACCCCTGCTCCAATCCCTCCGCAGTCTCCGCCCGTTGGAACGTTTTGTGGTGAAGGACAAAAAGCGGATTTTCTTTGTTCCCGTTTCCCACGTTTTGTGGATCGAAGCCACGGGAAACTATGCCTGCATACACACCGCCAGCGACAGTCACTTGTTGCGAGAAACCCTGGCACACCTGGAAGAGAAGCTGGCGCCACACCACTTCATCCGCGTGCGGAAATCTGCCATCGTGAACGGTGCCCGAATTAGCGAGATTCGTCCGATGTTCGATGGGGTTTACGACATCGTACTGGCAGAAGGAACGGTGGTCACGTCGAGCCGCAGATACGCTCATAAGTTACGGGCGCTGCTGGAATCCTAGTCTTGGCAACTGGGATGTAAATTGGCGCGTCGGCGTGGAACGCCAGTGGCGAAAATGAATTCAGGACCGCGCAGCAACTAAACACCCAACATCAGCGGTTCTCCTGAAAGCACGGTGCGGTTTAGGTGATCGTACTGCGCCAGGGAAGAGAAAGGCCGCGGAATTACTGCGCTCTCTCTTGCCATCGCCCAAGGCCAGCCGGACACTCCATGGGCACCCTCTTTCCAGCAGGTGCTTTCGACCACAGCTTCCACGTTGCGTTGCGAGACGTTTTGGCCGAATGGCACGCATCCCGACCAGCAACAAAGTCTTCGGGTGATCTCTGCGTCGGCACTCTCAGAAAATTATTTGTCATCGTCTGCACCGCGCGCCATTCCCACCTTGTCCTAAGAGTGGAGGGGAAAGGTCATGAGCGCAACAATCGGCGATGTCGCTTGGCTAATTAACTCCGCTGCAGGTTCCTGTTGCGGAGTTCATCTCAAAGAAATGAATGAAAAGTGTCACCAATCTACTGGACGAGTACCCAGACTTTACATTCGCGATGATCTGTGCCACTATATATCGTTAGTTAGCTAACTGTCACATATATAGTTTGTTTAAGCGGACTAGGCAGGACAGGGATCGCGTCTGGCCTAACACGGACGATGCCTGAAGCTGTGTTCCGCGGGTGGCCCTCGATAAGAGCAAAGGTGGTGTCAAGGACAAGAATATCGCTGTCGGTGTTTTTTCCACCGTTAGTGTCGCCAGATCAGTGATGCAACACGAAAACAAGCTATGAAAGGAAATGTCAAATGAACAAAAAGAAAGTGGGTCTAGCTATGACGACGCCTTTCTACAAAATCTTGCTGGGAACTGCGATTCTCGCGATGAGCAATCTGGCCGCCGTCGCCCAGGCGAATACCATCAAGCCAGCGTACGATTTTTCCCTTTCGCGCGAAGAGAAAATCAAATTGGCCGAGAGCGCGGCCCCACCCGAGGTTTCCAGCAAGGCTACTGTCTATGTTCTTGACAGCACTGGCTACGTAAAAGTCCGAGACGGAAGCAATGGCTTCTCCTGCTTTGTGGATCGGCAAGCGCCGGTCAATCTGGAACCCACTTGTTTTGACGCTGAAGGAACCGCAACGACGCTCCTTACCCGGCTCTTCGTAGAGGCGCAACGCGCGCACGGGAAGAGCGAGGACCAAATCAAGGCTGATCTCAATGAGGGTTATCGGACTGGGAAGTTCCAGGCCCCGCGCAAGCCCGGAATCGTTTACATGCTTTCAGACCTGGGCTACCTTTTGGTTCCCACGGCGAACAAATTGGTTCACATTCCGCCACATCTGATGTTTTATGCGCCTTATGTCACCGACAAGGATATCGGTTCCCCGCCAAGTGCGCGGAACATGCCTCGTGTGCTTAGGGCGGGCCAGCCGGACGCTTACATTATTGTGATGGCACCATCCGAGGGAGTGCACTGAGTTTCTTCGACGCGGATCCAGCTTGACTCAGGACGCCGCGCGTATTGTGCCTTTACTTTGATAGGCGCGGAAACGTAGCAGGGCCGTGATGTTTCCGATCCAATCGAACGCGGGATCGGTCTTTTAGTTCGATGTCGCTGGTGGTATCCCAGTTCCTCCCGGGACTCTCAGCTGATGATCACGTGCGAAGCTCCGAGCGGACACGATTGGTGTTGGGATTTCGACAATTGGGAAAGGGAGACCTGGATTGAATTCTAATATTCAACTTACGCTGCAAACGAAAGCCACCAAGACATACAACGATTTCCAAAAGAAACAACGTCCTCTGAGCATACCGATCCATCCAGCGGTCAACTTCGAGGCGGAATCCAGTCGTCAACTGGGAAAAGATTTTCGCGACGGATCGGAAATGGTGTATCAGCGATTTGGCCATCCGACGTCGCGAGCAGCCGCCGATAAAATTGCCCTGCTTGAGGGCGCCGAGTCGGCGCTCGTCTTCGGTTCAGGAATGGGAGCAATCTCCACGACCCTTATGGCACTAGCGGGGTCTGCCAGGGCGCACGTGGTGGCGCAGCGGGAACTCTTCGCTCAGACATTTACATTCTTGAACGAAACGTTGCGAACTTTCGGAGTCGACACGACCTTTGTCAATGTCGCTGACCTTCGTGAAGTCCGTAGTGCAATTCGAACCACAACAAAGCTGGTTTACATCGAAAGCCCCTCCAATCCTCTGCTTCGAGTCGCCGACATCGCTGCCATTTCCGCAATCGCACAAGAAGCAGGAGTTCCGGTCTTAATCGACAGTACGTTTGCTAGCCCGTACTTACAGAACCCGATAAGTCTAGGCGCGAGTGTCGTACTGCATTCAGCCACGAAGTTTCTTGCCGGACATTCCGATGTAATGTGCGGGGCGGCAGCGGGGAGGAGCGAACTAATCGCCAAGATCGGGAGTATGCAAAGGCTGCTGGGCACGATTCTCGATCCCCATGCAAGCTGGTTGCTCTTGCGAGGAATCAAATCACTCGGGGTCCGCACGCAGCGGCAGACGGATTCTGCTCTGGCCATCGCAAGATTCCTCAAAGATCAGACCGAGATCGAGGGCGTCAACTATCCCTATCTAGAAGGATCTCCCCACTATGAGTTGGCAACCAAGCAAATGCGCGGTGGAGGGGGCGTGCTTTCCTTCCAGTTCAAAGGAGGGTTTGAAGCGGCCACAAAGTTCGCCGACGCACTCCAGGTGATTCCGGCGGCGACGAGTTTAGGAGGAGTCGAGTCGGTAATCGAGATCCCCTACGACATCGATTGGGGCGAGGATCAGCTCGGTACCGCAGCACAAAATACCGGAATCGCCCCTGGGCTTGTCCGCTTGTCGGTGGGAATCGAAGATCTCGCCGACTTGCTAGATGATCTTCGCCGAGGGTTCCAAGCATTGCGCGCTTAAAGCGAAAATGCCACATTTTTCGAATTTCTGCGCAGCAGCAATAAGGAGTGTGAGACATGGAGATTCACGACCTGAACGTATTTCTGGACTACTTCGACAAAATTCACAAGCGCACTATGCGGGTCGTCCGCTGTGTCCCTCCGGACAAAGTCGACTGGTCGTTTCGCGAAGGCAAATTCACGCTGGGAGACTTGGCCCGGCACATCGCCGCTGCCAATCGCTACATCTTCGCCGAAACCCTCGCGGGCAAGCCGAGCCGATACGCCGGTTGCGGCCGGCAATTGGCTCCCAGTTATGATGAGATCCTTTCCGTCATGGAATCGCTGCATAAAGAATCGTCGGAGATTATCTCCCGCCTCACCGACCTGAATGGCGAATGCAAGACGCCGGATGGCGCGGTTACGACATGGAAATGGATGCGCGCGATGCTGGAACATGAGATCCACCATCGCGGCCAGCTCTACGTCTACCTCGCCATACTGGAGGTGCCCACCCCGCCGATCTTTGGACTCACGTCGGAGCAGGTCATTGAGCGGAGCGGCGCAAGACGCTAGCAGCCATGGGATAAATGAGCCGCGCGGGAATCGCGGGAGACGAAGGGAGTCAGACCAGGGGAGTCCAAGACGCAGCTTGCGCAGCCAGTACAATAGCTTCACCGCTTGTTTTCCCCCGGACCGAAGCGCACCCTTGGCGCTCGCCGGTCATACGATTGCCTGGTTGCGGCAGGCGAATAGATCACATGTAACACGACCAGGGAGCGAACACCCTGGGTGCGGAGGTTGGTGGAAGTAGGTACCCCAAAATTGGAACTACATCAATTCTGTGGCACCTGCCGAAGCCCGTTCGCGACATCTACCGGTCGTGCGGCGGTGTCCAGAGCACTCAGCTGCGAACCAACGCGAACGACCTCTTGCACAAGTCGCTGGCGGGTTGGCCTGCCCGGCACAAACCCGCGAGTGACTGCCGAGGGCATAGAGAGGACATCCTTGCTGGGGTCGCGGTAAGCCGGCTGCGCCCTCGGGACTCGATCGGCAGTTTAATGCATCCATCGCGCGCACTCCCAGGGGCAAAAGCTAGACTTTACAAGCGAAAAGATCTATGTCAATATTGTTTCGACAGTTAGCTAACTGTCGACGCAATGACGGTTCCGTCAAATTCGCTCACAAAGGAGTGGGAAACCGGTGCCTCTTCTTCAGTACGTCCATCTCGATGTTTTTACGAATCAACCATTCACGGGCATTCAGTTAGCCGTGTTCCTCGATGCGGAGGGAATTGAAGAAAGGCGGATGCAGCGGATCGCAAATGAAATGGCTTTCCCGGAAACCGCGTTCGTATTTCCTCCCGAGGTTTCCGGGACCGACGCGCGCGTCCGCATTTTCACGCCATCCCAGGAGCTGCCGATGGCTGGAAGTCCGACGGTCGGAACGACTTTTGCGCTCGCGGGAGCGGGACGGCTGCGTGCAGGCGCCGATAAGACAGTGCTTGGCCTGGGTATCGGACCAACGACTGTGGGGCTCGAGTGGGGTCCGGGCGCGCTGCGCTTTGCCTGGATGAGGCAACCGCTTCCCACCTTGGGGCCTGTCATCGCCGACACCGTCGCGGTTGCCGCCGCAATTGGCGTTCAACCAAGCGACCTTGCCGGGGGGGATTTGCCGGTAGAGATCGCTTCTTCTGGCGTCCCGTTTGTGTACGTTCCGCTAAAGTCGCGCGCGGCGGTCGATGCGGCAGCCTTCGATCGTGCGAAGCTGTGCGCGCTACTCCACGCAGTGAACCTCGAAGAGCTCCCTATTTTCGTATTCTCGTCCGAGCCGGCCAATGATGATGCCACGGTCTATAGTCGAATGTTCGCGCCCGATTTAGGCATTCCGGAGGATCCGGCCACCGGCGGCGCGAGTGGACCGCTGGGCGCATATCTGCTCCAGCATAATGCCGTGTCAGCTGACACGGCCTCGCGGCTCGTGAGCCTCCAAGGCGTCCGGATGGGTCGCCCGAGTCGTATTCACATTGCGCTCTCCATCCGTGCTGGAGTTCTCGAGGAGGTTCGGGTCGGTGGCGAGGCGGTGCTTGTCGGCGATGGAACAGTCCGCGCATAGCCGGCAGGTGGCTATTCGACGTATGACCGGAGATCCTCTTGAACGCGTGAGTCGCAGCGGCGGACTGCTGCGGCGTCCACATGTCATCAATCCTGCGGACATGCCTCCAAACGCGGTCCCAGCGTCCGTTCCCTATGAGGCGCGGGTGCCGATCGACCCACCATGGCGAACGTGGTCGCGGCGATCGGAACCGCCCCCAGTGCGCACCTGCAGGGCATTGACCTTGCCGGAAAAACCGGCAGCGCGCAGACCATCAGCCATATCGGGCAATGTGTCACAAGCATTCCACCTATTCAAAACGCCGCAAACCCTAGGAGTGCCTTCAAAAAGGCGGTTTTCCCGAAGATGCGCCATGTCAGGGGAAGCCATAGAACTCTCACCTCTTCTACAAAACCATTAACAACTGCGGGGATGAGTGGACGAAGAAGTGATGTTTCATTCCCTACTTCGAAGCGGCCGATTCGAAGACGCACGCTCCTGACGGCGGCCGTCAACGCCTTATTTACGGGTGTCGGCCTTCGTTGAGCCCGAGAAGGGCATTTCAAACACTGAAGTGTTATGATGTTTAGTGGGTGAACTAATCGTATAATGATATCGACTGTCGCAATCCGAGCTCTCGCGAACGAGCGCAGACTACAAATTCTCGAGTGGCTTAAGAACCCAACAAAACATTTCCCTCCGCAAGTCGACGGCGATTTAGTGAAGGACGGGGTTTGCGGCTGCCTGATCGCACGCAAGCTTCGTGTCAGTCAACCAACCACGAGTGAGCATATGAAAATCCTGTGCCAAGCCGGACTGACCCGTCCCAAGAGAATCAAGAAGTGGACCTTCTATAAGCGCGACGAGGCCAGAATCAGGCAAATCAAGAAAGCCATTCTAGCGAAAGTATAGGGCCACGCCAGGGAAAAACAACGTCGACAGGGGCGGTGACAGTGTTTCTTCACATCATCCGCCCAAAGCGGTGTTCTAGGCCGGATGTCCTCGTTCTTCAGCGACGATGCACCTCATCCTAGGCTACGTCGAGCATTACAACAGCATGCGCCCGAAGAGTGCCGTTGGTTATATGGCCGACGTATCTGCAGCTGTTGCCTGACCTATCGGCTGCCTTTGCGAACCCTCTTGCGGCCTCCCCCAACTCAAGTAGTGAATGATAAAAGGACGTCGGTGTTGAAACAGTTACCGTGATTTAGGGGAGAGTGATTCAGTAGCTTGATGCCATGTTGACGCCTTCTTCAGCGTCGGGGTTCAGTTTCCTGGTATAGACCATGGAAGTTATCCAGAAACCAGCTTGTGAGAAACGCGCATATCGCCCCCAGACGCTCGCAACCTCGGAGCCGTCGGAGGACAGCCCGGCCAGATCCGTATCTTTCAAGGTTTGACCCCGGCAAGTTGGGTAAGGCATAGAATGATTTCGAGCCCAACGAATCCAAGGTATTGATTTAGCTGCACTTAATGTGGAAGCGCAATCGAAATATCCTCGCGCAGTCTCGCGTGCGTCATTGATACTAAACGAGATAATGGTGGAGGCGGCGGGAGTCGAACCCGCGTCCGAAAATGTTACTGGTCAAGAGACTACATGCTTATTCGCGTTCATGCCCTGAGCATTACCTCAGGACGTTCGCGGCCCACGCTCAGAACGGACAAGAAACGCTAGCCGCTAGCCTGTGATCTTAGCCTCCGGCCCCAGACGTAGACGGGAAGAGCAGCCCTCTGTGTGACGCTCGCTCACCGCCCGAAGACAAAGCGGTGGAAAGCGGCTGCCTAATTAATTAGGCTGCGTATGCCATTGGTTGATTGGCAATTATCATTTTGCTCACGATTACGGGTGTGTGCACCCCGGCATGCCTCTTGGCCGCAAGCATCTCCGTCGAAGCCGTGACGCCCCCACTGGTGGGATTGGCCATGCAAAGACCTACTGTTAATCTAGGTGGAAAAAGAAGCGAAGTCAAACTGTCGAAGGGCGCGGTATTTCCTGTCCAATGTTACTTGAGTTCCAACCCAAGGTTGGACACATCAAATTCGGACCCGACGAGCTTAAATGCCTAACGACTTGCCTTGATAGCGTGGAAGCGATTTGCAAATCTCCGTGATTCTCTGACCTTGCTCGGGGGTCAGGTTGAGGAATTCAAAACCGTAAACTCTGCCAGTCACGCGTCGTACAATCGCTGACGCTTTTCCGGCAGCAATGGGCTCCAGTTCTACGGTGTCGTTTAGTGTCAACGAATCGGCGGCGATCGCCGACATGCCGCTTTGACTGATTTCCATGCTGATCCCTTTTATGGCTAACCCGTCCCCGGATCGGATGGTGATTGGGGCGCTGAATCGATAGCGCGGATGCCGCCTCCGGTCAGGCGCGGGCTCGGCTAGCTTGTGAGAAATCAGATCGCTTGACATGAAGTGTTTTTCAGCTCCGGTTAAGACATCGGCGGTAGCGCGGATTTACTTTAGTCGAGGGCAGCTGCGTTTTTTGCATCTTCCCGCCATCGCCCACATCTGACTTAAGGCGCTCGCTTGAAAGCGGGGGTGTTGACTTATCATGAATTCCATCGTCCAACGCTGTCAGGAGAGCCGCCCGTGAAGTCGGAGTGTCTGCCTTTCAGCCAGATCCCGCATACGACCCGTCTTTTCAGCGATTTCCTGTCTGACTTTTCCAGGGTGCAGCAGTTCTACCCCCGATCCGCGTACTTCAATCAATGGTTTAAGGACGAAGCCGTCAGTCTGGGTTATGACTCTGGTCGGCGACAAAGTGTTTCCGCCGTTCTCGAACGCCAGAACCGCCGGCTGGGCGCATCCGACAAAGTCCTGGAAAACATCGCTCGACTTCGAGCCGGCGCGTCGGCCCTTGTGACCGGGCAGCAAGTGGGGCTCTTCGGCGGTCCGTTGTTTTCGATTTTCAAGGCGCTGAGTGCGGTCAGGCTGGCTGAGCATGCGACTCGATCTGGCGTCGACTGCGTGCCGGTTTTCTGGCTGGCCACGGAGGACCACGATCTTGCTGAAGTGAATCAGGTCTCGATTCCCGGAGCTGATGGCGCTTTGCAGAAGTTGACCGCACCGGTGGCTGGCGTGCTGGATGCTCCCGTGGGGACATTGCCATTGGGCGCGGAAATCGAGGCTGTCGTCGAGGCGGCCTCGGGTTTGCTGGGACCTTCCGAGATTTCCGACTTTCTTCGCGAAGCATATCGGCCGGGCGAAACCCTGGGCAGTGCCTTTGGCCGCTTGTTTGCGCGCCTGTTTGCGGAATGGGGCGTGATCCTGCTCGATGCGGCCGATCCCGAATTGCATTCGATCGCTCAGCCCATTTACCGCGCTGCGGTCGAGCGTGCGGCGGAGTTGGATGAGACGCTTCTGACTCGAGGTGAGGCGCTTGAGGCCGCAGGTTATCATCAGCAAGTCAAGGTCACCCCGTCGTCCACGCTATTGTTCACCCTGCGAAATGGCGCCCGCCTGCCAGTGCATCGCCGCATCAATGGAATTGCTCACTTCTTGATCGACGAGCAACCAATCTCGCAGACGGACCTGCTGAGTCGCGTCGTCTCGTCGCCGCAGGATTTCAGCGCTAACGTTTTGCTGCGGCCCGTGATTCAGGATTATCTGTTGCCGACTCTTGCCTATACCGGGGGATCTGCGGAAGTTGCTTACTTTGCCCAAGTGGGTGTGGTTTACGAAGCGCTCTTAGGGAGGGTTACTCCGATTGTTCCGCGATTCTCCGCGACCATCGTTGAGCCAAAACCGAAGGCGTTTCTTGAGCGCTACGGTCTGCGCCTGCCTGATCTGTTCGCTGGTCCGGAAGCATTGCGCGAAACCTTGGCTTCCCGCACCTTGCCAAAAGAGTTGCAATCGGCATTCGATCAGGCCGAGGCTTCGCTGGATAAATCGCTCGCTGCAATTCGCGACGGCCTGGCCAAGCTGGATTCAACCCTGGTCGATTCGGCGACCAACGCCGCCTCCAAGATGCAGCACCAGTTCACGCAACTACGTTCCAAGGCTGCCCGCGCCGAACTCCGCCAGACAGAAGTCCTCACCCGCAAGGCCGATCTGCTTAGCAATTTGTTGTATCCCAGCAAGGCTCTGCAGGAGCGCGAGATCGCCGGTGCCTATTTCGTGGCGCGTTACGGGATGGGATTTCTGCGAGATGTGTACGAAAACATTAAGCCAGACTGCCTCGATCACCAGATCATCACCATGTAGGCGCAAGCGTCCGCGCTCGTGCAGCTCAGCCGAAGAAATTGCTAGACCTTCTGCTCCAACTCTTCCAGCGATTCGACGCGAGGCAAGCCTGACTCGCGATAAGCTCCAGATACGTCGAACAAGATCGCTCGCATTCCCGCTCCGGTCGCGCCCAGATAGTCGACGGAGTACATATCGCCAACGTACAGACTTTGCTCTGGAACCACATCCATGCCGCGCAGTGCCGCTTCGAAGATGGCTGGATGCGGTTTCTCGTGTCCAATCAATCCCGAATCCGTGATGGTGCGGAAGCAGTCAACGATTCCGCAGCGCTCCAGCACATCGGCAATTTTGCCGTCGGCATTTGAGATGACGGCAAGCGGAAAGCGCCGTCCCAACCGCAGCAGACTCTCCCGTGTGCCCGGCAGGATATCGCACCAGTTCGCGGAAACACGCGTGGCACCTACCAGCGCGTCGCGCAAAGCATCGTCGTGGATTCCAAGATCCTGAAGCAAGTGCGAATAGAAAAGATACCAAAAGCTATGATCGGCCTTGCCGTCATGCTGCAGAATTTGGTCAAATTCTTTCTTGGTTTTTCGCGCGATGGAATGCCAATGGTCGAGACTAGGGTTCAGCTTTCGCTGCTGAAGGGGAGCAAGAATATGCGGCCGGTCAGGGAAAAGAAGAGTATTGCCGACATCGAAGAAGATCGCTTTCAGAGGAGCAGGCATCGGGCCAGACCTGTCCTACTCCGCTTCTTCATCCCGTTTTTTGCCATACCGCAGAGCTAAGCCAACGCCAATGGTCATGAATCCAATCGGAGGAAGAAGCAGGACCACGACTCCGCGAGTGATGGCGTTTTGACCTTCTTTGTTGAGTGCGCGTGCTGTGCTATAGCACATGGCGCAACTCTGGGCAAAGGCGGGAGCCGCCCAGAGTGCAAGCAACAAACCCAAGATGGCAAGGCGCAGCTTCATCGAACTCCCAGGTGCACGATCCGGAAAGCGTCGGGAAAGAAAATGCACATCAGGCACAAACACGCCGTCACGGCGGTCATCATCACCCACTTCATGGCGGCGATCTCGTATTTCAAGTGCATGAAGTATCCGATAATCAGCGCGGACTTGATTACAGAGAGGATCATGAGGGCTTCCAGCATATGCAGCGGCTCAAAGACCTGCCTGTAGGCTAGGACGACTTCGACCGCCGTGAGCAGCAGCAGCACGCCCCAGACCCAGAAGTATTGTCCCTTGCCTTCATCGTGCGTGGCGGCGACGGTGTGCATTGAAAGATTCTCCCGTTCGATTCTTCAACTCTGTCATTCCGAGCGACAGCGAGGAATCCCTATTCCGGCGACAAATCCTGGCGGCGGTAGGGATGCTTCACTTCGTTCAGCATGACATCGATTCCCAGCTCATACCCGCGTGGACATCAAATACACCAGCGGGAAGATGAACATCCAGACCAAATCCACGAAGTGCCAGTACAGTCCGGCGATTTCGACATCATGCGCGTCGTAATCTTTCGGCTTAAGAAACAGGATCACGGCGGCAATCACAAATCCCACCAGCAAAACGTGTACGCCCGTATGAAACACGTTACCGACGGGCGTGAGCCACCAGACCAGTCCCCAAAGGACCAGCAGAATCGGCAGAAATGCTTTACGCAAGGAAACTACGCCCAGATAGATGACGCCGATAGTGACGTGCAGCATGTGCATGCCCGTTAGCGTGAAGAACGTCCCACCAAACTGAGGCACGTTGGCCGCCCAGGGATTTTTGAACGGAGTCATGCCTTCATCGATCAGGTGAGTCCACTCTTTAGCGTGCAGCACGATGAACGCAGCGCCGAAGAACATAGTGAACAGAATCCAGTTGCGCGTCCAACTGCGGTCGTCGCGCCGCGCCGCCAGCACCGCCAGAACCATGGTCAGCGAACTGGAGAGCAGGCAACCAGTCATGATCGTGGCGTTGGTGATGCTGTCCTTGCCAAAGGGGGTGGGCCAGTCGGGATTGGAAATGCGCCCGTAGCTGTAGGCGAACAGCAGCGCTCCGAAAGTCAGGGTGTCGGAGAGCAGAAACAGCCACATCCCGATCTTTTTGGAATAGGTGCCGAACAGCGACGGCTCGTAAACATCTGCCATCCCGTGTTGCACCGCGACGTCAGACATGTTTTCTGTCTCCTTAAATACTCGTGTGGCGCGGACGCCCCCGTCCGCCTCTAACGAAGAAACCACAGAAGCCCGAAGATGTAGAGCCACAACAAAAACATGAAATGCCAGTACCAGGCCGTAACGTCCACCACAATGCGCCGCGCCTCCACCGGCTTGTGCAGCAGGGAAACCGTGGCCGCGTACAGCAGCACCAAAATGCCTCCCGCAAGGTGGACAGCGTGGGTTGCGGTCAGCAGATAAACGAATGAACTGCTCGCGCTAGTGGCCAGATAAAAGCCGCGATCAGCCAGCTCACGCCAAGCCATCCACTGTCCAACCAGAAATCCGCTGCCGAGCACAACCGTGACCCCCAGCCAGGGAAACCCTTTTTCCTCTCCTAGAGAAACACCAGGGATGGAACGAATTGGCGCGAGCGCTGCCTGCCGCGTAATCTGCCGCCGCGCGAGTTCCGCCGCGATGCTGCTTACGAGCAACAGTGCCGTGTTCACCAGCAAAAGAGCGAGCGGAAGGTCGACCGGAATCCAATCGCGAACGTAAGTATTGGTGCGTTCGTCGAGAGTCGGCAAACCACGGCGTACCACGTACGCGCTGGTCAAGGAGACGAAGATCATGGTGACCGAAGTCAGCCCGATTGCCAGCCCCAGCCGAACCCGGCGCAGCCGCGCTCCATAATCTGGAGAACCGTCGCCGCGTCCATCG
This sequence comes from uncultured Acidobacteriota bacterium, assembly GCA_963762385.1. Taxonomy (GTDB): domain Bacteria; phylum Acidobacteriota; class Terriglobia; order Terriglobales; family Acidobacteriaceae; genus JABDBE01. Next base: position 23,447 of record CAVXKN010000014.1, read on the forward strand.
CCACCACCGCCATAGGCAGGCGGATGCGTTCCCCCGCCGCCTTGACCTGTCGTCGGTACCTCAATCGACACTGGAGAACTCAAAGTCGCCATCTCTCGTGTGGCGCGGGCACCCTCGCCCGCGATCCTCGCCTAATGTGATGCCACCGTCGCCGGATCGGTTTGCATGATGTAATCCCGCGGCGCGCCCGGCACGCTATATTCATACGGCCCGTGATAGACCACCGGAGTGTGCCCTCCGAAATTGTCATGCGGCGGCGGCGTAGCCGTAGTCCACTCCAGCGTCGTGGCTTCCCACGGATTATCGCTGGCCTTCGGACCTTTGAACATACTCCAGAATAAATTGATCACAAAGATGAACTGAGCCGCCACGGTAATGATTGCCGCGTAGGTCATGAACTCGTTCAGGGGAATCAAACGATGCAGATAGCTGAGCTCCGTGAACTGGGAGTAGCGCCGTGGCTGACCCGCCATGCCCAGATAATGCATCGGCATGAAAATGCAATAAGTACCGATCAGCGTAATCACGAAGTGCACACGACCCCAAGTCTCATTCATCATGCGGCCAAACATTTTGGGGAACCAGTAGTAGGTTCCCGCGAACATGCCAAAGATCGCCGCCACGCCCATGATGAGATGGAAGTGGCCCACTACGAAGGCTGTGTCGTGCAAGGGAATATCGAGCACTGGCTGCGCCAGAAACGGCCCGCTCAATCCGCCGGAGACGAACAGAGAAACGAACCCGATGGCATAGAGCATGGGCGTCTGAAAGCGCACACGTCCGCCGTGGATGGTTCCCAGCCAGTTGAAAGTCTTAATCGCGGACGGAACGCCGATCGCCATGGTCATGAGCGAAAAGGCAAAAGCCGTGTAAGGGCTCATGCCGCTCATAAACATATGATGGCCCCAGACCATGAATCCCAGAAAGCCGATGGCCATAATCGCATACACCATGGCCTTGTAACCGAAGATCGGCTTGCGCGAAAAGGTCGAAAGCAACTGGGAAGCCACGCCCATCCCGGGAAGAATGGCGATGTAGACTTCGGGATGCCCGAAGAACCAGAACAAATGTTGCCACAGCAAGGGTGACCCACCCTTATGCCCCATCACCTGGCCGTTGACCACAACCAGCGGAACATAAAAGCTGGTTCCAAGATTGCGATCGAGCAGCAGCAGAATGCCGGCCGATAACAGCACGCCGAAAGCCAGCAGCCCGAGGATCGCGGTAATGAACCACGCCCAGACCGTCAGCGGCATGCGCATCATCGTCATGCCCTTGGCTCGCAGGTCCAGCGTGGTCGTGATGAAGTTGAGCGCTCCCATCAGTGATGCAATGCAGAAAATTGCGATGCTTGTGATCCACAAATCCGCCCCGAGTTGTTCACCCGGGCCGGAGTTGGTAAGCGCGCTCAACGGGGCATAGCCAGTCCAGCCATGCAGTGGAGGTCCTCCGGTTACGAAGAACGCCGCCAGTATCACCACGAAAGCCACAAACGTGGTCCAAAACGAAAGCATGTTCAACACTGGAAACGCCATGTCCGGCGCGCCGATCTGGATGGGCAAGAAATAATTTCCAAACCCGCCTTGAGGCGCCGTGGTCAGCACGAAAAAAACCATGATCGTGCCGTGCATGGTCAGCAGGCTCAAGTAGGTTTCCGGCTTGATCTCGCCCACGAGCGGCAAAACCGCCGTCGGCCAGATCATGTGAACCCGCATCAGAATCGACAGGAACATGCCGACAAACACCGCCACCAGCGCCAGAAAGTAATACTGAATCCCGATGACCTTGTGATCCAGGCTGAAAATATACTTGCGGATAAAACCCTGAGGAGCGTGCGAGTGAATTGTAGCGCTAGTCGCCATTACTGTTTCTCCGCCTCCCGTGCGGCCAGCCACTTGTCAAAATCTTCTTGGCTAACAACGTGCAACATGCCGTGCATTTTGTAATGCCCGAGTCCGCAAAGCTCGGCGCAGGCGATCTCGTACTCGCCAATCTCGGTGGGTGTGAAATGCATATGAATAATGAGCCCGGGAACCGCGTCTTGCTTGAAGCGCATCTGGGGAACAAAAAAGCTGTGAATAACGTCAACCGCGCGTTCGGTAAGATCGACTTCCCGATTCACCGGAACATACATGGTGCCGGTGACCACGTCATCTTTGGACGCGGGGTCCGTTGTATCCAGCCCCAGCGCAGCTTCGTTTCCCGCCGAAGGATCCATAAGCTTGGGATCGGTGCGGCCGAATTTTCCATCCGCCCCGGGATAGCGGAAGTACCAGGCAAACTGCATACCCGTAACTTCCACCGGAACCGAACCCGGGTCCGCCGGTGCGAAGCGCTCCGACGCCCAGATGGGGCTGCCCATGAGGTTCAGCCCAATAAAGAGGACGGCCGTCAGCGCGGTCCAGATGACTTCCATCCGCGTGTTGCCGTGGGAGTACGTAACCTTGCTGGCGCTTCCACGATCACGGTATTGCCACACAAAAAGCCCGAGAGCCCCTTGGGCGGCGACGAAAACGATCCCCATGATCCAGTAAGTCAATGCGAACTGATGGTCGATCCAGGGCGTCGACGTCGATGCACCATGCGGCAACCACCACGTTTGTGCTGCGAAAAAGTAAGTGCTGACAAAGGTGATCAACCAGATAATCACAAGCAGAGCGAGGCCCATCTACGAGACCTCCGAGGGTCGGGGTGTGCGCATTGTCATAGCTCGCTAAAAAAAAACACGAAGCTGTTGTTGGCCCCGAAGTTTATCACAGGCATCTGTGATGCGCGCAAGGACTTGTTGTGGAAGGAATCGACTCGGGAACGTAGCCTGTTGAAAGTTCGCTTATCACAAAGCCAGCTATATGCACGACTCCTGAGGATAAGTTTCCTTTGCGTACCTTGTGTCCTTCGTGGTTTATGCTCTTAAAAGTATGCCGAAGAAATCCACAGGCCACGGCCACGACACCCGCTACGTCCGCTTACAGAAGAACTATTGCTTCGCTTGCGGCAAGAATAACCCTGATGGCATGCGTCTCAAGTTTGCCTATGATGAAGAGCGCGATTCTTTTGTGTGCCGATTCCGGTTGGGCAAGCGCTATACCGGGCCGCCCGGCCACGCCCACGGAGGCATTATCGCGACCATCTTGGACGAAGCGATGGGCAAGGTAAACAAGTTACGTCACGTCGTCGCGTTAACCTCAGAGATCAAGGTGAACTACCTGAAGCCAGTGCCGCTGAATAAACCCCTGCGCGTGGAATCGCGAGAAGTCCGCGTCCGCGGACGGCAGCACACCAACATGGCGGAGATCCTCAATCTAAAAAACGAAGTGCTCGCCCGCGGCCAGGGACTATTCATCGCCATCGATCCCCAGAAAATGTTCGCCAAGTTCGTAGAGAGATAAAAAGCGAATGATATTGATGAGGACGGGGTTCCTCGTCCGTCCCGACTTATCATCCTCGAGCCTCCTCAAGCGCCCGCCCTAACTGCTCAACTCCGCGCCGGATTTCGCGCCCGTCTACGGCGGCGAAGCCCAGAACCAATCCGTCCCGCCGCACGCGACCCCATGCATAGCGGCCCAAAGGAACCACTTCGACATCGTGTTTCGCCGCAGCCCGCGCGGCACGCTCCGCAGAGCGTCCGCCTTGTAGCCAGCCTACGGTTCGCAAGCCCGCTTCGACCGGAGGAATCTCCAGCAATCCACCGAGCCGTTCCCGAGCGCATTCCGCCAGCACCGACAAACGCTCAGCGTACAACTCCCGCATTCGCCGGACATGCCGCGCAAAGTGTCCTTCGCGGATAAAATCGCACAAAATTGCCTGATCGATTAGCGGCGGATGATGCGTGCTCACCGACTCAGCCGCGGCAAATATGTCCACCATGTCGGACGGAACCACCAGATAGGCAAGCCGCAGCGCGGGGAAGAGGACGTCGGTAAAACTTCCGGCAAAGATCACCATTGCGGCGCGATCCAAACCCTGTAACGCAGGAATGGGTCTCCCGGAATAACGGTATTCGCTATCGTAGTCGTCCTCGAAGATAATGGTCCGCGATCGCCGCGCCCACTCGAGCAGAGACAGTCTCCGCCGCAAACTCATGGTCACACCAAGAGGGAACTGGTGCGCCGGAGTCACATAAATCAGACGGGGACGCGCCTGCGGCCAGCATCGTCGTCCAGCCTCAAGATTCAAGCCTTCAGAATCGACTGGCACCGCGCAGATTTTTGCGCCCACCGCCCGGAACACCACCGCAGCGCCCGGATATCCTGGTTCCTCCATCCACACCGGATCGCCCGGATCGAGCAACAAATGCGCCGCCCGGTCCAGCGCCTGTTGCACGCCGGAGATGATCAAGACTTGATCCGCCGCGCACTTCACACCGCGAGACGTATTCAGATATTCGGCGACTGCTTCACGCAACGGCCGATAGCCCAGCGCTTCTCCACCAGCCAGCAAACGCGCAGAGGCTCGCCGCAAACGTCGCGTCGCCACCTGGGCCCAGAGGCCCATGGGAAACGCATCGAGCGCAGGCTGGCTGGCGCGAAATGCCCGCGCCGTACGAGGCTCGGCCCGAACCAACGGCTGCAGCCGCCGCGCATAGGCAGAAAGCGGAATCTCTCGCCGCCGAGTACCCTCGGTCGATCTCGCCCGCGGCGCCTGCAACAGTTCATCGGGAAGAGTTTCGCTGACGTACGTCCCCGAGCCCACCTTGCCTTCCACATAGCCTTCCGAACGCAACTGCTCGAAGGCGGTAACAATCGTTGGACGAGAGATTCCGTATTGCGCCGCCAGATCGCGCGTCGCCGGAAGTCGAGCGCCCGGGTGCAAACGCCCAGCAAGAATGGTTGAGCGCAATTCGTCGTAGAGCCAGCGATACAAGGGCATGCGCGACTTCGGTCCCCGCAGGTTCAGCGGTAGCGTACTCAACTTCTTTGCCATGGCTCGCGCAGGTCGCCCAGTCCGGTTCCTCCAAGTTTGTCGTTCCGAACGAAGCGGGGAATCTGCTGTCCGCCTGCGCGGAGAAAATGCAGATCCCCGGCTGAGCTCGGGACGATAACCTTAGAAAGTGGTATGGAAAGAATATAGTAAAATGGACATTCCAAGCTAGCCAATAGTTTCGTATCCTAAAGTAGTTCCGAACGAAAAGAGGACCTATGTCGAGCAACAACGGAAGATCCACCAGCCTGCGCCTGAAAACCGGCCTGGCCGAAATGCTGAAGGGCGGCGTCATCATGGACGTCACCAACGCCGAGCAGGCCGTAATTGCCGAGAAAGCCGGCGCTGTCGCGGTCATGGCGCTCGAGCGCGTTCCCGCGCAAATCCGTGCCGAAGGCGGCGTAGCCCGCATGGCCTCGCCCAAAAAGATTCGCGAGATCATGGCCGCCGTCTCCATCCCGGTGATGGCCAAGTGCCGCATCGGACACTTCGCCGAAGCTCAAATCCTGCAAGAACTGGGCGTCGACTACATCGATGAATCCGAAGTGCTCACGCCCGCCGACGAAGCCCACCACGTCGACAAACACGCTTTCACGGTTCCGTTCGTATGCGGCGCCCGCAACCTCGGAGAAGCCTTGCGCCGCATCGCCGAGGGCGCAGCTATGATTCGCACCAAGGGCGAAGCCGGCACTGGCGACGTAGTTCACGCCGTGAAGCACATGCGGCAAATCGTGCAAGAGATAAAGATCCTGACCGTCCTCAGCGAAGAAGAACTCTATGCCAAAGCCAAAGAGCATGGAGCCCCGTATGAATTAGTGCGACTCGTCGCCAAAGAAGGGAGGTTGCCAGTCCCGAATTTTTCCGCCGGAGGCATCGCCACTCCCGCCGATGCCTCGCTGGTCATGCAACTAGGCGCCGAGTCGGTATTCGTCGGCTCCGGCATCTTCATGCAAGATTCGACCACCTTCGCCAATCCGGAGGAAGCAGCGAAGCGCGCCAAGGCAATCGTGCAAGCTGCGACGCACTACAGCGACCCTAAAGTATTACTCGAAGTCAGCGAAGACCTGGTAGGAGCAATGAAAGGCCTGGCGGTAGCAGGGCTGGACGAAGCCCACATGCTCCAAACCAGAGGCTGGTAGGGGAGGTTGGACATGGCGGCACCTGACGATCTGAAGATATGGAAGTACATGGACGTTGCCAAATTTGTCTCTTTGCTCGCGACCGAGTCGCTGTACTTCGCATGTCCGACCCAGTTCAACGACCCCTATGAATGCGCGTTGCCTAGAAGCCATGCCGAAGCATTCTCAGCGATGACTCAGCGTTTGGCCGATGACATGCTCTCTTTGAGGCCGCAGTTCGCCGCCCAGTCCTCGGATTCCCTTCGAATATTCGACGACACGCTGAAGAAACTTCAAAGGGAAACTAGCGCGGCTCAAAGGAAGGCGGCATCCAGGTTCGGGGTAAGCTGCTGGCACATGAACGAGTACGAGTCCGACGCAATGTGGAAGATTTACTCCGCTCTCGGGCAAGGGGTCGCGATCGAGTCAAGCGTCGGAAACCTAAGGGCCTCACTGGCGGACAGGGAAAGCCTGCAAATCGACGCCGTGCGATATATGGACTTTGATAATGACCCCATAGAGAAAGGCCACGGGCACTATTCGTTGTTCATAAAGAGAAAATGCTTCGAACACGAAAAAGAGCTGCGCGCGACCGTTCTCCTTCCTCAAGAAGGCGTAGGTGCATTGGTAGCATGCGATCTAGGTCTGTTAGTCATCCGAGTACACGTTTCGCCTCTCGTCGATTGTTATGTAAGAGACGCCGTTGAGGCACTGTGTCTCGGAAGAGCGCGTGTCTTGGACAAGCCAGTGGTCCAATCGGACATTCTAACGGCGCCGGATTACGGCATTCACATCGACATTAAGCCGAAGAGCCCTGTTCCGGCCTGACAAGCCGCGCCACCGAGGCTGCTCCACGTTTGCGGACGCGTTGCCAATCGTGTATAAGGCGATTCGCTTGCCTCCCGGAGTAAAATAAGATCATGGGCGGGTGGCCCACCCTTGTCGCGTTCTGTGCGACAGGGTGGGGTTTTTGACTTCGCCGACGCCGCATCGCTTGCCCCAATTCGGCACGGGCTGAACCAAATCGTGAGCTGTGACCTTGCCATTTCCGGCGGCGCGGACCAAGCTCTTTCAGGGCCCGTGGTGTAAGGGGAACACAGCACTCTGTCAAAGTCGCAGATGCGGGTTCGAATCCCGCCGGGTCCATTCTCCCCGTTGTGGTGGAGAAATTTATTGAGGAGAAAACGCAGAGATAATCTCCTCAAGTAACTTGACACCGACGCTTGCCAAACAGATACTGAAATGGACAGAGTGCTTACACCACGTGATTTTACTGATGGCTCCGGTCCGCCGGAGCCATTGCCATCTGCACCGACACGCATGAAAATCGGGGTTCTGGCTCTCCAAGGCGATTTCGACGCGCACCGCAAACGGCTCGAAGAGTTGGGCGCTGAAGTTGTGCTGGTCAAAAAGCCGGAACAACTCGACGAGATCGACGGCCTTGTCATCCCCGGAGGAGAATCGGGCACGTTTCTTAAACTTCTAGGCGAAGCTGGATTCGAAAAGCTGAAGCAGTTCGTTCATGTAAAGCCAACCTTCGGCACCTGCGCGGGCGCAATTCTGTTGGCCAACGAGGTAGAGAATCCGAAGCAGTCGGGACTGGGCGCGCTCGACATCCGCATCCGCCGCAACGCCTACGGCCGGCAGATCGACAGCTCAATCCGCCAAGGCCGACTGGGCAACGAGCCAATCGAAATGGTCTTCATCCGTGCCCCAAAGATAGAACGCGTCGGCCCCGGAGTCGAAGTAATTGCCACCGAAGGCAACGATCCCGTAGCAGTCCGGCAGGGAAGAGTCATGGCCGCAACCTTCCATCCCGAGCTTAGCGAAGACACTCGAGTGCATGAATCCTTCCTGAACTTGGTCCGCAGTCACGGTTAGAGACTCGTCTGGCGCCCGCAGTTACTCCAGCTTGGGTGCTTGAGGGTGCCCCGCTCAAGCTTCGCTTGGGCGGGGATTTTCTGCCAGGCGGCCATACTTACGCGCTTAAGGCCTCGCGCCCCAGCGAAGGCAAGAACTTCTCCAGCCGGCCGTAGCTCGCAGCCATGCCGGTCTGCATCGACGACTTCAGCACAGCATCGCGGGTGTCTCGAGAGTTATACAAAATTGTCTGGGTAAGTGTGGTCTGGCCGGCTTTCTCGACCAGAACGATTGTGTCCACAGCCTCGCCCGGATACCACGGCTCGTCGAACACCTCCGTGACGACAATCCGCTCCGGCGGCACCACCTCGCGATAAACGCCGGCCATTCCCATCTCGCGTCCGTCAGCATCGCTTCTCCAGAGGTAGCGATACTTGCCGCCCGCCCGCAAGTCGATCTCGCAGATCGGCATCGACCAGCCGTCCGGCCCGAGCAACCACTTCTTGATTAGTTCCGGTTTGGTGTAAGCGTCGAATACCAACTTGCGCGGTGCGTCGAAGACACGCGTCACCACAATCTCGCGGTCGCCATGCGCTGCAATGTTGAACGTTCCGCTGTTTTTCATTTCTGCTCTCCTTTTAATGGGCACTCTTCTTTTTCTTGATCCTGCTGTTCTTAATCTTTGGGTCGCCGGTTTGTAGGTCATGCAGGAGGTCGTCCAGTCGCCCGAACTGCGCCTCCCAGAACTGACGGTAGTTCTCGAGCCACTGTGTAGCGTCGCGCAGGGGCCGGGCTTCCAATCGCCGCGGACGCCGTTGCGCATCGCGTCCGCGCGAAATCAGTCCCGCGCGTTCCAGCACTTTAAGGTGCTTCGAAATCGCGGGCTGACTCATCGCGAAGGGCTGCGCCAAGTCCGTTACCGAGGCCTCGCCCTTGGCTAGGCGAGCCAAAATGGCTCGGCGCGTCGGGTCGGCCAAGGCGGCGAAAGTGGCGTCAAGATCTCGCATAACCGTTAGGTTCCATAACCTATCGGTAATCTAGAGGGGATCGTGCTCCATGTCAAGCGAGGAGGCGCTCCCTATATTCTGCGGCGCTTTGTTTGACCCCCGCCCATACGCACCCGGTCTGAAATTCATCCAAAATTTTCTCTTGACAACCTCATCGCGTAACCGTACAGTTACATATTATGCGGAACCGATCGGTTACATATTCCACGGAAGCGACTTTTCAAGTGTTAGCCGATCCGACGAGAAGAGCGGTCTTGGATCTTCTTCGGAAGGGAACCCAGCCGGCGGGTGAGATTGCGCGGGTTTTCCCGGTTTCGCGGCCGGCCATCTCGAAACACTTGCGTCTGTTGCGCCGCGCCCATCTGGTGCAGGAAAGACGGGAAGGCCGCCATCGCCTCTATCAGCTCAACCCCGAACCGTTAAAAGCGGTCGATGCATGGCTTGAACAATACCGCGTTTTCTGGCAGACGAGTCTGGCCAACTTAAAGACTTTCGTCGAAGCCGAGTACGCCAGGGAAACCGCCCACGAGCGGGCAAAACACAAATAACCAGGAGGAATGAAAATGAAAACACTACGCATTGCAGCCTGCATGATGTTGTTCACAACCGCTGTTTTCGCCCAGTCGGACGCGCAGAAATCATTCGACCAGTTGAAGGCGCTTACCGGTTCATGGGAGGGAAAAAACTCGATGGGCGAGCCGGTCCAGGTTACTTATCGGATGACCGCGGGAGGATCCGCGTTGATGAGCGAAATCGTGGGCCACGGAGAAAATATGATCTCCATGATCAACTTCGACGGACCCAATCGACTGCTCCTGACCCATTACTGTGCCGTTGGCAACCAGCCACGCATGCAGGCTAGCGCTTCGCCGGACGGTAAAACCATCACCTTCAACTTTGTCGACGCCACCAATCTCGACACTCCGCAATCCGGGCACATGGATCACCTGGTGATCGCGATGCTTAGTCCCGACCACCATATCGAAGAGTGGAGTTTTGTCGACCACGGCAAGTGGACGAAGGAAGTATTTGACCTGACACGCAAATAGAATCGCAGGAACGGAGCAACGAATTCAAGCAAGGAGACGCCAGTGGCCACGACCAGAATCACGCCCGAGCAGGACGCCGTTGTCAGCGAAATCGAGATTGCCGCTCCGCCCGGGCGCGTCTTCCAGGCGCTCGTCGATCGCGATCAGGTACTGAAGTGGGGTTCCGGCGAAACCCATGAGATCACCGTCTGGGAAATTGACGCGCGCCCAGGAGGAAAGTGGCAATTCATCTCGAGAGAAAAAGGCGCCAAGAACCCTGGCGGCAGTCCCCGCGTATTTGAGCATCACGGCGAAGTCCTTGAGATCGATCCGCCTCGGCTGCTGGTTCACACTTGGTTGGCCAACTTTCACGAAATTTCCTCCCACAAAACGGTGGTGCGATGGGAACTGACGCCAATTCCGAACGGGACTCGGCTCAAGGTTACCCATAGCGGCCTTGCGCAATTACCCGTGTCGCGTGCGGCCTACAGCCAGGGTTGGGGCGGCCTGATCGAAGCGATCAAGAAGTATTTGGAAAAATAGTGAGGAGACCACACGCAAAACAATTGTGCGCTGGGAGCTGACGTTAACCAAAGATGGCACTCACGTCAAAGTTACCCACAGCGGTCTGGCCCAGGAAGCGGTTGCCCGCAAGGATTACAGCGGCGGCTGGCCTGGGGTTGTGCAACTGCTCAAGAAATTTGTGGAGAAATAACCGGAGATGGATGGCAGCACCTGCGGTTACGCCGCAGGACAATCAAGTTTCAGGAGAGCTTATGACAACAGCAAGTATTCTTCCCGATCAAGACACAGTCGTGGTCGAGATATTTATCGCGGCTCCGCCGGAGCGCGTTTATCAGGCAATCACAGATCCCGCGCAGACGGCGAAGTGGTGGGGCCAGAAGGGTATGTATCGGCTCACCGGAGGAAAGGCCGATGTGCGCCCCGGAGGCAAGTGGTTCACCGAAGGAATGCGGCCGGACGGCAAGAAGTTTCGGGTCGAGGGCGAATATATTGAGATCGACCCTCCGCGTTTGCTGGTGCACACCTGGCAAGCGGACTACGAAGAGCATCCCAAGAACACGGTAGTGCGTTGGGAGCTGCAGCCGCAGAGCGTTCATGGGTTGCAGCACAGCGGTCCGCAAAAGGTCGGCACCGGCACTTTGGTGAAGATCACGCACAGCGGATTTGCCGGCGACGTGAAGGACGCGAACGATCACGCCGAAGGCTGGAAGCGCGTGCTGGGCTGGATGCAGGCGTTTGTGGAAAAGGGAGAAACGATCGACAGTCGTCAAGGCTAAGTTGGAGAGTGGCGGAACCCCGGATCTCGGAAACCCAGGTCTCGAAAGATGCGAGACCTGGGGCACCCGGTTTTGGCGATTCCCGAAATGGGAAGCGGCTCGCATTTTGTTGTGCTAAGTAGGGTGGAGCGGGCTAAGCTATAAGCTGGTGGATTAAGGCGCGGCCATGGTCTCGTGATTTTCGAGCGAGACAAGGGTCGCGTTTTTCTTTCTACGTTCTTTACAAATCTTGGGAAAGGGAACTCAGGCGCAGCTCAACCGGCTGCGCCTTTGTCGTCATGCAAACTGAGGATCAGAAATACAGTTGCGAACTCGCGCAGTCCACGGAACAAGGATTGGATATTCATGCCATCGGCCTCGATACCCAGAAGCGTCATGGGGAAGTGGCGGAGGCCAGGTTCTTGGCGAAGGCTTCGAGTATGGGTTTTGGCGTGGCCAAGCCTTGGGGAGATGAGCGCTATGACTTCATCCTTGATTCGGGGCACTGCTTGTGGCGGGTGCAGGTAAAGTCAACCCGGAGGCACGCTTCACGTGGGTATTCGGTGATGATCGCCACTAGTACCGTGGCGCTGTACGACGAGACGGAGATTGACTTTTTGGTAGCGTACATATCGGTGGAGGACGTCTGTTACGTCATTCCGGTGGAGCTACTCAAAGGACGAAAATCTCTGCGTTTCTGGCCGCACGGGCGAGGGAAGTCGAAGTGGGAGAAGTTTCGCGAGGGGTGGTGCCAGATGGCTTGTCCTTACGATGAGTGTGGACCGAGCAAGATTGTGACGCCGCGCTGCCGGGACAAAGGGCCGGTACAGATGGCGATTTGTCCGTTGAAGGTGTTGCGGTGAGGTGACCGGAAAGCGTCAGCCTTAGCCGCGAGGCGGCGTAGGAATGCAGCTCGCGGCGCAAGCCGTGGGAGAAGGCGGGAGACATCCGGTTCCGGCGGGGCGAAGGAATCGTCCCGTCTGTCCGCGGTCGGCTTACCTTACGGTTATTCCCATCCAAGGCCGTAGCCCGATGTTTCGGATTCTGAGACGTATGGGTGCGTGGGCCACTGGCACGATGGTCTCATTGACATCGAGGGCCGGGGGGCTAGGATGGTCTCGTCCAAAAAGGAGGGTACGGCCATGACGGACGCCGAGCGACGTTGGGTCTGGATTCTCGGGATACGGCTGCGTGGAATTACCGCAGGGGCGCTAGCAATCATGATTCTGCTGGCGATCACTGCGACTGCGCAAGGGCAGACTTTCAGTGTGCTCCATACTTTCGAAGGTGGAGCAAATGGAGACGGGGCAAATCCTGGATATGGCTTTTTGACTCAGGACCCGGCAGGTAATATCTACGGTTCCACGCTACTTGGGGGCGACTCGTGGGGATGTGGGAAGTCGGGTTGTGGCACGGTCTTCAAACTGCACGGAGACAAAGAGACGATTCTCCACAAGCTCAGTTATCCCCAGGTACCGCTATACGGTATGACCCTAGATGAGAATGGGAATCTCTATGGGGTTTCTGAAATAGGTGGCGCTCACGGCCAGGGTGCAGTGTTCCAGCGCATCGCCGGGAAATGGAATACCCTCCATAGCTTCAGAGGAGGAGATAATTTGAGCGGCTGGAGTGGCTTAGTCCGAGATTCCGCTGGAAATATCTACGGTGCCGGTGGCGGCGGCAATTCTTTTGAGGGGGTCTACTACGGGGGTGTCTACAAGATTGATCCTAGCGGCAAAGAGATCGTGTTACACCGTTTCACCGGACCGCCCAGCGACGGAGCGTTATCCTCGGTAATCTGTTCATGGACGTGGCTGGAAATTTATACGGTATGACCGAAGAGGGGGGATCTAGCACTAATTGTCCCGGGATCGTAGGGGGCTGCGGCACGATCTTCAAGATTGACACGACTGGAAAGGAAAGCGTGCTGTACAACTTCGCCGGACCTCCTAACGACGGAGCCTATCCCTTTGCAGGATTAATTCAGGATGCGGCTGGTAACCTGTACGGCACCACGGCAGAAGGCGGGACCAACTGCGACAGCTACGCCTCCTATGGTTGCGGCACTGTGTTCAAACTGGATACAACCGGCAAGGAAACGGTGCTCTACAACTTCGCCGGTGGATCTGACGGGGCGTATCCGAGAGCAGGATTAATGCTCGATACGGCTGGCGATCTCTACGGCACGACTATAGAAGGCGGGGGTTTTACTGATTGTTCCGATGAAAGTGGGGGCTGCGGCACAGTGTTCAAGTTAGATTCAAACAACAACGAAACTATCCTGCACAGCTTCACGGGTGAAGCGGACGGGGCATCACCCTTTAGCGGCTTGATCCGGGACTTAGGAGGAAATCTCTACGGCACTACTTACGAGGGAGGTGATCTCAGCTGCCAAGGTTACCTATATCCCGGATGCGGGGTGGTGTTTAAGATCACTCCTTGACCACAGTAGGTTAGTGCGAGGCCGGCGTCCCAGGATAGAAGTGCAGGGACCCCCTCGGCAGGCTCGTGTAGGCCTGGGGACGGGCGTGACATACCCCGAGTTCTAATCGCAAAAACAGGTGAACGTCCCGCCCTGTCCGATTCCCCCGCCGATTTTCCCCGCGCGAAAACAGAGCAGCGCGCGAAAACGCCGAACTTCGAAGCACGACGAGACCCATCGGTTGTGGAGTTCGAAGCTCCCACCCTAGCGCAAAGAACGCGCTAGGATGGGGCACCCCTCGTTTGTGGTGGTGCCTGCGAAGTGCAGAGATCCTTCGTTGGCAGGCCTTCGCTTCGCGACGGCTTGGGCTTCCTCAAGATGACAGTCGGGGCTCGGTGTCTAAGAGGCCCGCCCTCTTGCGCAGAATGCGAGAAGTGGCGCCCGCTTTGTTTGTGGCGGAAGCATGGGCCATCCCGCGCGATTTATCCCGTTTCGCTGCATAACCTTTTACATTTTGATGACAAACCTGCAGCCTAGCGGCGGTATTGTCGGCGGCGTGAATGGGCCACGGCGATGCGTGGCCATTATCACCGGAGGCAAAGCTCATGAGAAAGCCACAAATGACGGTTGCCGCAATACTCGCATTGGCGCTGACAACGATTGCTACGCCGACAGCGAGCGCGCAAACCCTCGACGTGCTTCACCACTTTGCCGGGGGCACGGACGGGAACTACCCGCAGGGGGGCGTCATCCGAGACGAGGATGGCAACCTCTATGGCACCACAGCATTTGGCGGAGTAAATTGCGTGGCCTTCGGCCAGGCCGCGGGCTGCGGAACGGTGTACAAGATCGACAAGAATGGCGAATATACCGTGCTCTACAAATTCCAAGGCGGCAACGATGGTGCGGCTCCCAGGGCTGGCCTGGCGCGCGATGCTGCAGGCAACCTCTATGGCACAACCCAAGGCCAAGGCGCGGTTGGCGCCGAGTCCACGGTGTTCAAGGTAGATAAGGATGGACATGAGACCGTGCTTTTCATCTTTGAGAACAATAAGAAGGACGGGTGTTGTGCCGAGGCAGCGCCGGCCCTGGATGCTGCCGGCAACCTGTATGGCACGACGCCTTATGGCATCGATGAGAACGGCGTGGTCTATAAAATCGATGTGCACGGGAGGTTCAGCGTAGTCCATACGTTCACCGACATCGCTGACGGCGCAGAGCCCTACGGAGGGTTGGTCGTCGACGCGAGCGGAAATCTGTATGGCGCCACGGTCAACGGCGGAGACGACTTAAAAAAACGTTCCTGCTTTACAGACTACAACAGCGTTGGCCAGACGGGCTGCGGAACTATCTTTAAGATCACCCCGAGTGGCGAGTTCAGCGTGCTATATCGCTTTCACGGAAGCGCCGATGGGGGAAACCCGTTGAGCGTAGTTCTCGATCCCGCCGGCAACCTCTACGGGGTCACAAACAGTGGAGGAGATCTCAAGTGTTCCGTAGTCTTCACCAGCGGGTGTGGAACTATTTTCAAGATCGACACTGCGGGAAAGTTCAGCGTGCTCCACACCTTCCATCCAGACCCTGTCTCAAACCCGAATTACAACAATCTGTTTCTGGACTCGAAGGGGAACATTTATGGCAGCAACGAAAACTATCCTTTTTCCCAAGTGGGATATCTCTTCGAATTGGACACCACCGGGAAATTCACCGTCCTCTACACTTTTTCAAACGAATCCGACGGCTTGGGCATAAGTGGCGCAACGATCGCTCCCAACGGCGATTTCTACGGCACCCTCGCGACTGGCGGCGGTTTCAATTGCGGCGGCGAGGGTGGTCCCTGCGGAACCGTTTTCAAGCTGACGCCGAAGCAATGAGGGCGCATTGGCAATGGCGCGTCTTTCAGTGTGCTTTGGCCGATTCGTCGACGCGTGTCTGATCCGTGATCCAGTTGACTTCCCAGGTCTTGCCGCCGTCCGCGGAGAAGGACTGTTCGAAGTGGGGCGTGTTCGTGGTCAGGTTGGTCCAGACAAATCGAATGAGGACGACCTTGCCGTTGATCGTATCCTGGGCTAGGAATTCGCCGCGTCCGTTCTTGAATTCGCCGATCTGGGGCGGGTCGAGGACGCCAATTTTGCTGTTCGCCCAATAAAGACGCCACTGATGGGATTGGGGATTGTACAGGCGCAATGTCAGACCTTCGATATGGCCGACATCCGGGCTGTCGAGTTCGATGGTGTCCAACTGGGACCGGCCATCCCAAAGCTTGTAACAGACACCGGTACCCTCAAATTCGACCCAGGTCGTCGAACCGGTTAAGGGATGCATGAGCTTCTTGAGGTGAAATTTCCAGCTACCGATGAGGGGGTCGAAATCGTGCTGCCCATCGCGATCGGTGCCCTGAACGCTGGTTTTCGATGCCTCTGCATTTTGCTGCGAAAGTCCCTGAAGCGGCTGCAAGACGACGACCAAGCTGAAAGCCAGGAGATACATCCGAATCTGTTTGATGTTCATCGCACACTCCTCCAATTCGTCTATGCTGCGTCGGCGGTTTCCTCATCCGGATGAGGACCAGCCCGGACGCAAACATAGTTGAACCGGCGAGCGAATGTGTGAAGCCGGAGTAAAAACAAGTAAAGAGTTGTGAACCAGCTTGTGCTCGCGGAACTTGATCGGAATGGAAGAGACCCAGGTCTCGAGAGGCGCGAGACCTGGGGCACCCGGGCTATTTCATTGGCGAAAAATCGGTTGGACGCATGTAGGTCACGTCTATTTTTTCCACCGTTTTGTTGGCCTGCTCGGCTTTGAGCACCTCTTGAAACTCTGGGTCTGCCCGGAACGCGTCCCAGTTCTTTTTCGCTTCCTCCCGGCTGGAATGGGCCAGCATAAAGATGAACGTGTTGTCCCAAGCGGGAGCACCCTCGGGCACCCAGTAGCCCACAACCTTCAAATCGTGTTTGGCGAGGATCTTTGAAGTGGTGTCGCGAAACCGTGACTCGAGCTCCGGCACTGTGCCCGGAACAGTGTGATAAACGCGAAGTTCAAAGACGCGATTGCTATCGGCCCTCACTTGATTGATGTGCGACAGGCGTGCGGTGATTAGCGATCCAGCGGCAAAGGAAAGTACGGCGATAGCGCAAACCGTCCATCCCTTGAGTTTCCAGTCTTTGAATTTCCAACAGTTGAGCGTCATGGAAGTCTCCTCGAGGAGCGAATTAGATATGGGCTCCCCTACGGAGTACGTAGCGGATGGAATTTTGGATGTATCGTGTCGCGCCCCGGTACCCGAGGCCACCTGTCAACGCTTCAGATATCGCGCCGGGGACAGAATCGCGGCGCCCTGCCATGGATGCAAAGCCAGCAGGTCGGCGTCTCCACTCAGGATTAGGCCCGCCTTGCCGTTCAGGGCGACTTCGAGAAATTTGTCGTCTTTGGGATCGCGGCATTCGCGGACCGGGTACACGATGGGCACGAATTCAGCTACGCGTCCAAGCAGTCGCAGGAATTGCTGGCGGTCCTTAAGACTGACATAGCGATCGAACTTGGGGCGGGATAGAACATCGGTCCGGTTCGTTCATGGTGGCTTCGGACACGAGCAAGAGCCCAGCTAAATGCCCGCCCTCTCGCAAAGAACGCGAGAAGGGCAGGGCACCCGCCTTGTCTGTGGCTAAAGGATGGGCCAACCCGCGTTAGCGCGCGTTGGGCTGTGATAGGCTCTCGAATCCCTTCTCGAATTGTGTGACCAGCGGAGTCTCGCCGGACTGGAGGCCGTCGCGCCCCATGACCCGCCAGAGGAAATTGCTTGGCATATGGGGATCGTACACGGCCATCAAATCCTCGGAAGGTCGGCTGGTTACCAGGATGATGATGTCGGCCTGCGAGGGCTCGTAGACAATCATCAGTTTCCCCCAATTCTGAATGGCGCTCTGCACCGCGTTGATCGCGTCCCGATCTTCGGGAAGCAGGTTGCCGTCGAACTGATTTCCGTCATAGGAGGCAACGTAGACAAAGCGCGCATTCGCCAAAGTGCCGGGAAAGGCTGGCGATTTCGTGATAGTGGGGTTGGGCGCAGCTGCGGCGGAAAGCGCCGCGACGACCATCAAGCTGGCCGCCAAAAGAAAAAATCGCTTCATACAGACACCTCTACTTTTCTTAGATGCGTTCGCAGGGTGCGGAGCCGCTGGCCCCCTCGAATCAGTGCCTTACATCACCTGGCGAGGCGAGGGCCCAGGCAGCATCGAATTGACCTCAACCGCGGTGCGATGTGCCGTCGATTTCGCTTGACCCCAATTCGGCTCCCCTCTGCTAGCTCCGCGCGACTGTTGCTTGGGAGGTGCGATATGCGTTCCGTGGGCGTCAGTCTCATCGCCATCCTGCATTGGTTACCAGACCTTTTCACTTGCCGCGCGCGGCCATGGAACACAAAGACTTGACAGGAGCCGATTTTGAGCCTTATGCTCGCGAACCATAGGCCTGTGTGCGGTTTCGGGCCATTCTAACCATCAGCCGTATCGGAACCGCAAATGCAACGCCGCGCGGAAAGGTCCCAGTACGCGGCCCAACGACGAAGACCCTCCGCGAATCCATCCTCGGTCAGTTGATTCTTGGTCCAGAAACAAATCGTGGGCAAGAATCGACAGAAACTTGAGACTTCCGGAGGTAACATGTTCACTGCGACCCTCACTTCTTCCGTTCACTCTCACGCGACGAACACCAGCCAATCCGCTTCCAGCAAGCCTTTCCGAAGAGGGAAGAGTCCGCGCATCGTTCCGGCGAAGATCGGATTTATGACACTTTGCTTTTTCGCACTCGTGTCGTCACCCCTGCGGGCGCAGAACAACATTATTAACACTGTGGCCGGGCAAGCGCCCCCCGCCACTGTAGCTACGAATGCGCTTCTGGCGGGTCCGGCTGCCGTGGTCGAAGACGCGAGCGGTAACGTCTACATCAGCGCACCGGCCACTTACTACATCTTTAGGATGACTCCGGCCGGCACCCTCAGCATCTACGCAGGAACCGGTATTTTTGGCGCTGGCGGGGATGGCGGTCCTGCTGTGCGCGCCAACTTGGGCGGAGTTTCGGCTCTGGCTTTTGACAGCCAAGGGGATCTTTACCTCGCGGATAAAGGAGCCGACAGAATCCGCTGCATCATCGGCGTAAGCGGCGGCTGTGGTGGTTCCGCGTCGCCGGTCGGCGATATTGTCACGGTCGTGAACGCGCGCGGAAATACGTGCTTTCCGACCACCGCGACTTGCGGTGACGGCGGCCCTGCAATTAACGCCCAGATCAGTGAACCAGAGGCTTTGTTCGTTGACAGTGCAAACAATCTCTGGATTTCCGACACTTTTGACTATCGGATTCGCTGCGTGGTCGGGACCGCCGGTGGTTGCGATCAGGCTATTTTCGGCGGCAACCTCGCTGTAGGCGACATCCTGACCGTGGCGGGCACAGGCACAGTCTGCGATGGTCCCAAGTTCGCGTGCGGCAACGATGGTCCGGCGCTGCAAGCTAAGTTTGATTTAGCCAATGGCGTGGTTGTGGACGCATCGGGCAACTTCTACATCTCCGACACCAGAGACTTTACGGTTCGCTGTGTGCTCGCCGTGGCCGGCGGTTGCGGCGGCTCGACCGAGGCGGTTGGCAACATCATCATTTTTGCGGGCGACGGGAATCCCTGTGCAGATCCGCCGAAGGGCTGCGGAGATCACGGCCCTGCCACCAAGGCTACCCTCTGGAATGCCGCCGGTATCGCTCTCGATAAAAAGGGCGATCTCTACATCGCCGACGCCTCGGACAACCTCGCCCGCTGTGTCGTGGCCGTGACCCGCGGTTGCCAGGGATCACCGTTGCCGGTTGGGGACATCACCGATATAGCAGGCGACGGCTACGAGGGTTTCGAAGGTGATAAGGGCAAGGCGAGAGCCGCCGAGCTCAACCTGCCCAATTCGGTGTTCGTCGATGCCAAGGGAAACATCTTAATAGCCGATACCGGCAATCAACGCATCCGCGAGGTGGTGAGCGAGGACATTAACACGATTGCCGGCGGCGGTCCCAACGGCGACGGAGGCAATCCGACCAGCGCTACGCTTGCCAATCCCAACACCGTGGCCTAGGATAATTCGGGCAATTACTACCTGGCCGATTCCGCCAGCAACCAGATTCGCAAGGTCACGCCAGCCACACCCGAAATCTCCACCGTTGCCGGCACCGGCATCGTGGGTCCGCCAAATGCAATGCCCAGCGCTGCAATCAACGCCACGCTGAACAGCCCGGAGGGACTCGCTCTCGACGCTTCCAACAGCGTCTATATCGCTGACACCGGCAATCAGGTGATGCGGTGCATCGTTGCCGTCAGCGGCGGCTGCGGTTCAACCGCGGCGGTCGGCGACATTGTCACCGTGGCAGGGAACGGATATTCCTGTGTCCCGCACAATGGAAAATGCGGAGATGGTGGACCGGCGACCTCGGCGCAACTGACCGAACCAACCTCCGTGGCCGTTGACACGAACGGCAACATTTATATCGCGGATCGCGGCGCCCATCGCATCCGCTGCGTGCTGGCCGTCGCTGGCGGTTGTGGCAGCTCGTCGTTGGCGGTTGGCGACATCACCACAGTGGCCGGAACTGGCACCAAGGGTTTTACCGGCAACGGCGGACCAGCCACCAAGGCAAGGCTCAGTCGCGCCTACGGAGTTGCCGTCGATAGTTCCGCGAACATCTACATTGCCGATTCGCCAAACAACCAAGTTCGCTGCGTGCTAGCCGTCAAAGGCGGCTGTGGAGGTTCGACAGCCAAAGTCGGTGACATCGTCGCTTTTGCCTTCAGTGGGAAGCCAAGCTGCAAAGGAGATGGCGGGCCAGCGTTGAGCGCAACCATGAATAATCCACTCGAAGTCGCGGTCGATCCTTTCAACAACGTCTTTGTGAGCGGAGGATCGGACCACATCGTGCGGCGCATCGATGCGGTCAGCTTGACCGTGGAGACTGTCGCCGGGAATATTGAGCGTTGCCAGCTGGCAGGATTCGCAGGGGACGGCGGTCCTGCTACCAAAGCCGTATTGGATAATGTTGGTTCGGCCGTCGATGGGAAAGGAAACCTGTTGATTGCCGATTTCGGTAACAATCGCATCCGCGAAGTGACTCTGGCTGCCGTGGCTAAGCTCTCCACGACGAGGCTTATGTTTCCAACTGAACCCGTCGGGCAGTCAAGCTCACCGATGCCGGTTACGCTGCAAAACCCGGGCTACGCCGATCTCTTGATCAGCGGTGAACAGATCGAAGGCTACGACGCCGCCGACTTTGCGATTTCCGGCAACAGTTGCGGCGCGCAGGTTGCTCCGGATGGAAGCTGTTCCATTAACATTGTCTTCACTCCCTCCAAGGCCGGGAAACGCACTGCGAGGTTAGTGATCACGGATAGTGTTGGACAGCAAACTGTCTACCTGGTGGGAACCGGTCAATAGGCAGAACTAGAGAATCTTGCTAACGCAGAAGGTGGACTCGGAACTCCGAGTCCACCTTTTTTCCCCGCGTACGCGAATCCGCCCTCCAAGATGTGGTATGGGGAAACGGAAATCGTAAGAAGGCTTGCGGCGGGACTCCGTAGTCATTATCGACAATGTCCGATAATAGGTATTATGTAAACTACGACACGAGCCGCAGCCCATCAAGCCTCCGGATGCAGTAACTTGTACAGATCCTCGCGAAACCGCCCTAGCGCCTCCAACCTTTCCGGAGTGGCTTCAATGATTTCCTGCTTGGCTTGGAAGACCTTGCGGCCCCCGGTCTCAACCAGAACGCCCATCGCTTCCCCCATCAGCCAGCCGGGAGTGCCCAGCATCTGCAACCCGTCCGGCGACGGCACCAACAGTGCGATGCAACTATCCCGCACCACTCCGACGCATTTGGGAAAACGATCAAAGACCTTCAACTCGAATCCCGCCACGTAGATTTGCTGGAGTTGTTCCGCCGGATCAGGCATTAGAAGAATTGAATCATTGAGTCATCGGGTGATTGAGTCATTCACGAACCAAGGACAACCGGGACGGCCTGTAATGTTTCAATGACTCAATGATTCAATCACTCAATTCCTACATCTTATACCGGCCCATATCCTCGTCGTTCAGGCCTTCGAGCCACTTGCGCAGCTCTTCGCTGGTGACGCGGTCGGACGCTGTGGTCGCCAACTTGGAATTCTTCAGCACCTCGTCCTCGACGAAGATGGGACAATCGACCCGCAGCGCCAGGGCCAGCGCATCTGACGGCCGCGAATCGATGCTGACGATGCGCCCCTCACGTTCCAGCCAGATCACGGCATAAAACGTGTCTTCCCGCAGCTCCGTCACCACAACTTTATGGACCTGAGTGTCGAGGCCGACTAGCACATTCTTGATGAGATCGTGGGTCATAGGGCGTGGCGTGCTGACTTTCTCGATCTCGAGCGCGATGGCATTCGCCTCGTAGATTCCGACCCAGATCGGCAGAACCGTATCCGTTCCCGCGTCTTTCAGGATCACGATTGGCATATTTGTTACGGGGTCCATGAGCAGGCCGCGAATTTTCATTTCTACTTCCATCGTGATCTCCGAAAAGCTCCTTATACCACTATTTCGCCCAAAAGGCTGTTGGGAAAAACAGCCGTTGTCACCACAGTCACGTATCCGCCGATACCCGGCTTTGCATTCTCGGGAGCGGTAAAGTTAAAGACTTTGTTTTGCGACGTCCGTCCGATCCATTGGCTGCGGGCCTCATTCTTACCTTCAACCATCACTTCAAGAGTTGAGCCCAGATACTTTTCATTGCGGCGCTTCTGAATGTCGCGCTGCTTCTCATTGACGACGGCGAGGCGACGCGCTTTCTCGTCGTCAGGGATGGCGTCCTCCAGGCTGAGCGCCGGAGTGTTGGGCCGCGGCGAATACTTGAACCCGAAGATGGCGTCGTATTCAACTTCGTCGAGCAGCGACAAAGTTTCCTGAAACTCAAGCTCGGTCTCTCCGGGAAAGCCGACGATGATGTCGCTGGTAATACTAATGTCCCGGCGCGCGGCCTTAATCCATGCAATGCGCTCCATGTATTCGTCGCGCGTGTAAAGCCGTTGCATCGCGTCGAGCACACGCGGAGAACCACTCTGCACCGGCAGATGGACGTGATCGCAGAGCGTCGGAACAGCATCGATTGCATCAATAATGTCGCGCCCAAAATCTCTGGGATGCGAAGTCGTAAACCGCACTCGCCGAACGCCTGGGGTTTCGCCCACTGCTGCCAGAAGTTCGGCGAAACTCTTTTTCCCTGCCGGGTCCTTATATGAATTCACGTTCTGCCCCAGCAGCTGAATTTCCGTATAACCCAGTTCGGCCATCTGTCGAGCTTCGGACAAAACTGACTCCGAGGTCCGGCTGCGCTCTTTGCCGCGGGTGAACGGGACCACGCAGTAAGCGCAAAACTTGTCGCAGCCTTCGATGATCGTGATGTAACCCCGGTGCGGATTGTTGCGGGCGGTGAATTCCGTCTCGAAGCATTCGTCGGTTTCGCGGTCGTCGAGTCCGCTGACGCGCTGCTTCCCTGCTTCAATCTGAATCAGCATCTGCGGCAGATTGCGATACGACGCCGAGCCGCACACCATGGACACATAGGGCGCGCGCTCGAAGATCTTTTCGCCTTCCTGCTGCGCCACGCAGCCCAGCACGCCGAAGCGCTTGCCCTGCTTGTAGAATTTCTTGTAGTCGGAAAGGCGGTTGAAGACTTTCTGTTCGGCCTTGTCGCGGATCGAGCAGGTGTTGTACAGCACCAGCCCAGCCTCTTCAACCGTCGATACCTGCCGGTATCCTTCAGACACCAACGTGCCCACAACTTTTTCCGAGTCGTGCGCATTCATCTGGCAACCGAAAGTTTCGAGGTAGAAAGTCTTCTGCGAGTCGTCCGCCATCCCAGCTCAAGTATAACGCAGGGGCCAAGCCGTACTTTCAGGCATTTCCGCTGGTAGCTCAGCCCTGGAAGCGCTGCGCCACCAAAAATCAGAGTTTCTCCGCGACCTCTTATGCCGCAGGCTCGCTTCACGTCCGGCAACATGAGATAGACGAGAATAGCCCACATATGCTCGTCGTAGGGTCTCAGATTCGCGACGGAGACGCTATTTATTTGTCTCGTCGCGAACCCATGAGACTCCATCGCTCAGCGATCCTGCAACCGGATTCCCTGCGGGGCCGGTAGCTCCTGCCAGAACGATCTTGGCGTGAAACAATGTGCCTGCGACCCTGGTGGCGATGGCGATCAGTTCCCTTTGGCCGGCGAAAACTTTTACCAACCGGGCTTGGGAGAGTTCGGGTAGATTCACGGGACGGCCGGTGCGGATGCGAACGGCCATTTCCTCGTTTGCCATCACGCACGGGAATTGGGGAAGAAGTTTCCGGGGATGAATGAAGATGTCTTCAGTCGAACCCGTCTTCACGGCTGCGTCCAATTCTTCCAACGTGTAGGCATCCGCTAATTCAAATTCGCCGACCGACGTCCGGCGTAATGATGCTAGGTGAGCGCCGCAGCCGATCCGTTGCCCCATGTCGTGGGCTACCGAACGCATGTAGGTTCCGGAAGCGACGCGGGCGCGGAAACTGGCCACGGATCCTGCCGAGCTTTGCTCGACCGCCTGGACGGGGGCGTCCGGGCCTGCGTAAGCATCGATGCCCGTAATTTCGAATTCTTTAACCTCTACTTGAACTGGCTTCAGCGAAACCTCCGCTTGCTTGCGGGCGAGTTTGTACGCGGGCACGCCTTGAATTTTCTTGGCGGAGAATGGCGGGGGTGTCTGCTCAATCGTGCCCTTAAATTGGCCGGCAAGTTGACGCAACTGATTCAATGGCATGTCGACAGGCTGGTACAAGCTCGTGGGTTCGCCTTCGGCGTCGTAGGTGTCGGTGGCAAATCCGAAGCGGATGGTGCCCTCGTAGGTTTTCTCGGACGAGGTATAGAACTGCGCCAGCCGGGTGAGATTGCCAATTACCAGCGGCAGCACGCCGGTGGCCATGGGATCGAGAGTGCCCAGATGTCCGACCGAACGCTCCTCCAGGATGCGGCGTACGCGATTGACCACATCGTGCGAGGTCAGGCCGGCGGGCTTGTCGATAATGAGGACGGCGTTCACGGATTAATTTAGCAATTGGGTAATCGGGTAATTTGGTAATTTAGAAGCTAAGCTCGAGGATGCTGCGGTTGGCGAGCGAGCACGGTGGTTCAATTACCCAATTACCAAATTACCAGATTTCCTGATTCTTCATGATTCCTATCCGCGATGACACGCCCCGGTTCAGCACCCCGTTCGTTACGTACTTCATTATCGCTCTGAACACGGTGGTTTTCCTGTTCGAATTATCGGTAGGCGGACAGAGTCATCGGGCCTTGAACAGCCTCATTTATCAGTTCGGCGTTGTGCCGCTTCATTTCGAACGAGCGTTGATGGCCGGTTCAGGCGCGTCGCTCCCGGGATCATTTCTTTCGCTGCTCACCTCGATGTTTTTACATGCCTCGTGGCTGCACCTCATCGGCAATATGTGGTTCCTTTGGATCTTCGGCGACAACATCGAGGATTATCTCGGACACTTTACCTATCTGCTGTTTTATCTGGTCAGCGGTTTTGCGGCGGCGATCGCGCATATCCTTCTGAATGCCGGGTCGAACGTGCCGAGTGTGGGAGCGAGTGGGGCAATTGCGGGTGTGATGGGCGCGTACTTCGTGCTCTATCCGCGGGCCCGCGTGCTGATGTGGTTCCCGCCGATTTTCTTCTTCCACCTGCCCGCATGGCTGGTGCTGGGATATTGGTTCCTCATGGAATTTCTGAGTGGTGCGGCGACCTCGATTGCAGAGACCAGTCAGAGCGGCGGGATTGCTTTCTGGGCTCACGTAGGCGGCTTCCTTGCCGGCGTCGTGCTGATCAAGCTATTACCGGAACGCCCGCAAAGATATCGCTATGCGGCCTGGTAGATGCGGGGTAGATAAGGAAAGTCCTGCCGAGCTTTGCTCGGCCAGCACGGGCGGGGACACCCGCGCCTACATTTGCGTCCCGCTATAATGTTGCTGTGAGTTCCCACTCGGTTCAGCAGGTTGCGTCGGCGGAGTTTCCTACTCGGTGGGGTAAGTTCCGCATCTTTGGCTTTCAGGGCGAGTTTGGCGAGGGCACGAATTCGCCGAAGGATGGATCGCGCCAGGAAGAAGCGGTGGCCCTGGTGATGGGCGACGTGCGGTCGGCGCCGGCGCTGGTGCGCATCCATTCGCAATGCCTCACTGGCGATGTTTTCGGCTCGCTGCGCTGCGACTGCCGCCAGCAACTGGAAATGGCGCTGGCCATGATTGCCGAGCAAGGAGCGGGCGTGCTCATCTACGAACAGCAAGAGGGACGCGGCATTGGCCTGATGGCCAAGCTGCAAGCGTATGAGTTGCAGGATGCTGGCCTGGATACGGTCGAAGCCAACGAGCGCCTGGGATTCGAAGCTGATCTGCGCGCGTTCGCCATGCCGGCGGGAATCCTGAAGGCGTTAGGGGTGTCCCAGGTGCGGTTGCTGTCGAATAACCCGGACAAAGTTGCGGCACTGGAACGCGGCGGAATTGAAGTGGTGGAGCGGGTTCCCTGCGAGGTTACGCCGAGCAGCCACGCGAAAGACTACCTGAAGACCAAGAAAGAAAAGATGGGCCACCTATTTGGCTCTCGCTAGACGCAAATCTTAGATCGCGGAGGACGTAGAGAACAAATCGCGGAGGTGGCTGAGTTGAGATGGACTCCCGTTCGTTCTCAGCGAACTCTGCGATTTGTTCTCAGCGTTCTCTGCGATTTAAGAATCTTACGCTGCTGTTAGTTGCTGGCGGCCGCCAGCACGGCGCGCTTGGTGAACACGCGGATCATCTCGCGGCGATATTCTGGAGTGAGAGCTGACGTCGTCAGCGGCTTCGCAGTTTTCGCGGCTAGGTTACCCACTGCTTCTGCCAGCGCTTCATCGACAATCTTTCCGGCAAGCAACTCGCTCGCGCCCTTTACCAAAAGCGGCGAAGGATTGACGGCCGTAATCGCCAGACGCGCATCGGCAACGTGGCCGTTGGAGCGCTTCATCACGACAGCCACTCCGGCCAGTGGATAATCAATCGATCCGCGAACCCGAAGCTTGCGATATACACCGCGATAGTCGGCGGAAGATTCGGGTAGGAACACGCGCGTTACCAATTCGTTGGGCTGCAGCCTGCGGTAAGCGACGCCGTCGCCAGTGTAGAAGTCGCGCAGCGGTATGCGGCGCAAACCGGAGGCGCTGGCGATTTCAATTTCTGCGTTCAAACAAAGTAATGCTGGCGGTGTATCGCCGGAGAACGCTGCCCAGCAGCGCGTTCCACCTGGAGCGACATGGCAAAGATCGCCGTCCTTCTTGATGCAGAAGCCGCAGCCCTTGCGCCAGGTGAGCGATTGGTTGTACCAGAGGCAGCGGGTGTCGAGGCAAATATTGCCGCCGATCGTGCCCATGTTGCGCAGCAGCGGCGAAGCGACCGTCGCGGCCGCTTCGGTAAGAACCGGGTAGCGGCGGCGCAGCAGATCGGAGTGCTCGATTGTTGTGAGCGATGTAAGAGCGCCGATCTCGACGCCACTTCCCTGCTGGCGAACTCCCTTTAATTCCGCGATGTGGCGGATATCGAGCACGTATTGGGGCTCGAATAGCTTTTGCCGCATGGAGGGGATGAGGTCGGTGCCTCCGGCAACAATTCGCACGTTGTGCGCGGGTGGGCTACCCTGTTCTCCGCTAGCGGGCGAGTCGCTCGCTCCCAGACGATCGCCGTGTTTTGCCAACTGCGACATTGCTTCTTCCAGCGTCCGTGGGCGCAGCAACTTGAATTGCGGGAGGCTCAATCGTCACCTCCCGCTGCAGCGGGTGCTTCGTGGCGCGACGGATCCAGCGGATGGCGCTTCGGTCCTTTGCCGCGATACCAGAGCGAACCACCGTGTTCGCGAAATGCTTTTGGCGAAGTGGGATCGACGCCTTCGGTGAGATTGATGTACTTCGCGTTTTTCTTCGCTCGCAGCGCGGAGAGCACGCGCTCCGGTGTGAATGGAGATTCGTGCAGGCGAACACCGACTGCGTCATAGATCGCGTTTGCGATTGCGGGGATGGTCGCTGCCAATGAACCTTCGCTGCACTCTTTGGCTCCGAATGGGCCCTCGGGATCGATGCTTTCGACGATGATCGGCTCGACCTCTGGCGACTCAACCGATGAAGGGCTGCGGTACTCGAGCAGGCCGGGATTCATCAGCATGCCATCTTTCCAAACCATTTCTTCGGTGAGCGCCTGGCCCATACCCATCCAGACCGAGCCGATAATCTGTCCTTCGACTGAAACGGGATTGAGGGCACGGCCGCAGTCATGCGCCGCCCAAACCTTGTGGACAGTGACTTCGCCGGTGTCTTCGTCGACGCTCACTTCGGCGACTTGGGCGGAGTAGGAATACGCGGGCGAAGGTCCGACGCCTGCGCCTTTATGTTTGCCGCCGCGCGCATCGGGAGGCGGCGCGTAGGAGCCGGTTCCGGTGAGAGCGCCGTGGAAGTCGATGGCGGCGACCACGGCTTCTTCGAAAGTCATCCAGTCTTTTGGGCCTTCGTCTTTGCGCTTTTGCTGGAGCGAGCCGCGCAGGATTTGCCCTTCGACGCGGCCGGAGACCGAGGCTCCGGATTGAGTGACATCGTCATCTGCAGCCTTGGCAACGACGGGCGGCGCACTTCCCTTCTTGTAAAGAATATCTTCCCGGAAGATCAGATCTTCGGAGGTGCAATTCATCTTTCGAGCTGCGGCAGAGGCAATTTGTTTCTTCACTTCGGTTGCGGCGCGCAGCGTGGCGTTGCCCGCCATGAATGTCACCCGGCTGGAGTAGGAGCCGATGTCGATAGGAGTGAGATCGGTGTCGGCCGCGATGATCTTGATTCGTCCCAGAGAGCAGCCCAACACTTCGGCGGCGATTTGAGCCGTCATGGTGTCGGAGCCTTGGCCGATTTCGGAGGCGCCGGTGTACACCACGACGCCGCCGTCGCGATCAATCTTGATGTTCACGGTGGAGTGGGGCATGTCAGATCGGATGATCGAATTGGCGGCGCCACTTACGTAGTGGCTACAGGCAATGCCCAGCCCGCGCCCTTTCGCCAACGTGCCCTTGCGTTGTTTCCAACCGGAGCGCTCGACAGTCTTTTCGATACATTCGGGCAAGCCGTAGCTCTGCACGCGCAAGCCATTCACCGTGATGCAGGGAGGTTGGAGCAGGTTGCGTTGACGAATCTCGGCGGGGTCGATTCCTACCTTGGTTGCCAGTTCATCCAGTTGCGATTCGAAGGCGAAACGGACATTCACCGTGCCGTGGCCGCGCATGGCTCCGCAGACGGGTTTGTTAGTCAGGACGCGGTAGCCGTCATATTGAATGTTGGGGATATCGTAAAGCGCGCCCAACAGGGCGCCGGAATAAAGAATAGTGACGACGCCGTAAGAGCAATAGGCTCCGCCGTCCTGAATGACGCGAGCCTTGACGGCGGTGATGCGGCCGTCTTTCTTAATTCCCGTCTTCAGATCGATGATCGTGCGCGGACGTCCGCGGTGCGCCCAGAATACTTCTTCGCGAGTGTATGTGATCTTTACCGGGGCAAGCGCTTTTCGCGCGGCAATTGCGGCGATGATTTCGAGTGGGATGACTTCGCTCTTACCGCCGAAGCCTCCGCCCACCAGCGGCTTGATGACGCGAATTTGCGCCATCGGCATTTCGAGGACCAGCGAGAGTTTGTGTTGCAAGTAATAAGGAACCTGAGTGGACGATTGAACCGTCAGGCGTCCCCGGTTGCCGGTATGGGGATCGATTTCGAACGCGGCCAGCGTGGAGTGCGGTTCCATGGCCGCGTGGGTGACTTCATTGGCGATGAAGCGAGCTTCGGCGATCTGATCGGCTTCGGCAAAGCCTTTTTCGGGATCTCCGAAGACGTGGTGATAATCTTTTTCGAGATTATGCGGTTTGTTGTCGTGAATAAGATCAGTCTCAGCCTTCATCGATTCTTCGGGATCGAAGTATGCGGGCAAGAGCTCGTATTCGACGTCGATCAACTCCAGCGCCTGATCTGCCGTGGCCTCGTCGACGGCGGCGACACAAGCGACGTTGTCGCCCACGTAGCGGACTTTGTCCAAGGCGAGCGCGTATTCGTCGTGACCGACGGGAAGAATGCCGTAGGGATTAGGCGCGTCTTTTCCGGTGACGACGGCAACCACTCCTTCCAATTCTTCGGCACGGCTGGTGTCGATGCGCTTGATGCGGGCGTGGGGATACGGTGAATGCAGGATTCGGCCGATGAGCATGCCGGGAAGAGTGAGGTCGTCGGTGTACTTGCCGGCGCCCGTAGTCTTGCCGGCGGCGTCGACCATGGCAGTGGGTTTGCCGATGATGGAGAAGCCGTTGGTCTTTATTTCGTTGATCGCCATTTCGTTAATCGGCGGTGGTTGGTCGCTGGCCACTACAGATTCCTCGCTTCACTCGGAATGACAAGACTAGAGAGGGATTTCACTTTGCCGCCGCCATTCCTTTTTGTTCGGCGTCGATCGCGGCCTTGATGGCCTGATACATCTGGCTATAGCCGGTACAGCGGCAGAGATTTCCGCTGAGTGCGCTGCGAATGTCTTGCTCGGTTGGTTCTGGGTTTTCGGCCAGCAAATGTTTGACCGTCATGATGAATCCAGGCGTGCAATAGCCGCACTGGGCTCCGCCCCAGTCGCCATAGGCTTTCTGAATGGCAGCCAGGCTTCCGTGCTCGCTTACGCCTTCGACCGTTGCGATTTCCTGCCCTTCACAGCTCGCGGCCAGCAGAGTGCAGGACATCATCGGGATGCCGTCCACCAGCACAGTGCAGGCGCCGCAGGAGGAGTCGTCGCAGCCGCGCTTGGACCCGGTAAGTTCGAGATCCTGACGCAAGACGTCGAGCAGCAGCTTGCTGGGCTCGAAAGCGAGCTCATGCGCGCGGCCGTTGATCTTGAGTTCGATGAGTTCTTTTTTCATTACTGGTTCGGCTTCTAGCTGCTGGCTCCTGGCTACCAAAACAATCGAGTCAGAAGCTAACGACAATTTGGTTGTGCATGGTGAGGAGCTTCGACATGGACGCGGCCGTCACTTCCCTTTCCACACGGGCTTGCGCTTTTCAAGAAAAGCACGGATTCCCTCGTGCGCGTCTTCAGTCTTCATCAATTCGTCCAGATAAATCTTTTCCGCGCGCGCGAGGCCCTTGTCGAAATGAATCGAGTCCCAGGCATAGACGGCTTTCTTGGCAATGGCCAGCGCTGCCGGACTCAATTGCGAAAGGTGGTGCACCGTCTCTTGCACGGTGTGGTCGAGATCGATCTCAGGCACAACCGAGTTGGCCAGGCCGATGCCGGCCGCTTCCCTGCCGGTGATGCTTCGCCCGGTCAGCACAAGATCGGATGCACGCTTTTGCCCTACAAGCGCGGCCAAAGCGGTGGCCGCGACTGGCGGATAGCATCCCAGCTTGATCTCAGGAAATCCCCAGGTAGCCAGCTCCGAGGTATATGCCAGATCGCAGACCATGGCAAGCTCGGCGCCTCCGCCCAGACAATGGCCGTGGACTGCGGCGATGGTCACCTTCTTCGAGCCAACCAAAGTGCGAATGATCCCGTGAAACTTAGCGAGCATTTGTTCAACTTTATCGGGGGTGTGGGCCGCGACGTCGACCCCGACGGAAAACGCTTTTTGAGAACCGCTGATAATCAAAATGGAGACGTTAGGATTGGCCTCGATCTCGGCTAACGCCTCCGTCACTTCTTCCATCATCGGAATGTCGATCACATTGAGCGGCGGATTACTTAGAACAATGCGGGCGACCGGCGGCTGCAGGTCAAGAGTGATCCGGGAAAACTTCGTGAGTGAATGAGTAGTCATCGCGAGCCATCTTTGCCGTATTCGCGGATCGCCTTCAACTCTTCGGCAGCATATCCCCACGCGTTCATTCGAGCTTACAAATTGATTGCCGACTTACGAACTTCTCCGATCGACGAGAGCGGATCGCGCGCCCCTTCTTTGGGCGCAATCCATTTCTTCTCGTTGGCGATGATGTCCAGCAGCAGCTTCTTGTCCTCAGTCGTCGGCATGAAATCTTTTACATGCTGCCCGTAGTGCTTCTCGTCAATCGCCTCGCCGGTCTGGGCATGGAATTTCTGACCTGCCCAGCGTCCAATGTTGCGATTGAATTTGATATTTGGCGCGTACAGCTTGGGCTCTCCTGGCTTCAAGACACTATTAAACCGTTCGATCAATCCGGCCACTTCGTCGCGATACAAATGGCGGTTGTAGTCGTTGAGTTCATCGACCTTTGCTTCTTGCGGATTCTTCGGTTCGTCATAACGACCTTTGACTCCCCAGACGTAAGCCCAATGCGCGGATGACGAGTTGTCGGTGCCAAACAGATCGTAAGAACTCGAGATCCACTTATTGAGATATTTTTGGATCAACCACGCCGGAATCACACCGGCCTCGACAATCCGGCGGAGTCCGTCATTGCCGGTGCCCATGTGGAATGCCTCTTCGCGCAACATATAGGACATGGAACGGCCAAGCGGTGCGAAGGCGGAATACTTCAGCATCTGTAGCTGGAATTTGCCGTCGCGATCGACGAAATCGGTGTAGGTGAAGAAGTCCATCCAGTTGTCGACGTCGACGTTGAAGGCGCCCAGCAAGCGCTTGTTGTCGAAGGCACGACGCTCCAGCATCTTCTGGGCCTCGACTTTGCCCGAATACCCGAAGTGCTCGACCAGCAAGGCACACATCTGCCAGCCATGACGCATTTCTTCGATCATCACGCGTGTGATCGCCCTGCGATCCCAGTCAGTGGGGGCGCTCTCAAACAGATTGCGCTGCTGTTCTACGCTGGCAAACTCCGTGTCGCCTTGATAGACGATCAAGTTGATCAAAGCATCGCGCATCTGCTGGGTGGGCACCTGGCGCAAGTTTTCCCACTTGCGACGGCCTTTGAACGCGCCGAACTGGATTTCATCGGTTTCGATCGCGCCATAGAGTGTGTCGAATTTAAAATTGGCAATCTCGTCGTGGTTGACGCCGATGTCTTTTCGCCAATCGTCGAACAACCCAACCCAATCACTGAAAGTTCCGATTTTCGCAACTTTACCTGGCATAAGACCTCTGTACGTTGTGACAAATGATTCTCGGCTGCACAGACGTCGCAAGCAACGTCTCTACGCCATGTTCAGCCAAACTGTTTTTAGTTCCGTGTAGTGCTCGAGGGCATGCACGCCCAGCTCGCGACCGAAGCCCGAGCTCTTGTAGCCGCCGAACGGCAGAGACGCATCCATGAGCCCATAGGTGTTGATCCAGACCGTTCCCGCCTTGAGTTGCCGCGAAACTGAATGCGCTTTCTTTACGTCGCGGGTCCAGACGGCCGCAGCCAAGCCGTATGGATTGTTGTTCGCTTGGGCGATCACTTGATCCACGTCGTCGAAGGCTAATGTGGCCAGCACTGGACCGAAAATCTCTTCCTGGGCAATCTTCATATCGTTTTTCACCCCGCCGAAGATTGTGGGTTCAATGAAGAATCCTTTGCCGCCATCCACGGAGACGCGATTTCCGCCCGCGATCAACTTCGCGCCTTCCTTCTTGCCCGCCTCGATGTAACCGAGTACGGTTTGCATTTGCTCTTGACTGACGATTGCCCCCATACGAGTTTTGGGATCGAGTGGGTCGGCAGGTTGCATCTTTTTCGCGCGGGCCACAAGTTTCTCCAGAAACTCGTCCTGCACTTTGCTCTCGACGAACAAGCGCGAACCTGCATTGCAGACTTCGCCTTTGCCGTAAAAGATCCCGGTGATTGCGCCCTTGACGGCGCTGTCAATGTCGGAATCCGCGAAAACAATGTTGGGGGATTTGCCACCAAGTTCAAGCGTCAGGCGCTTCATGCTGTCGGCGGCGCTCCGCATGATTTCCTTACCCACCTCGGTAGATCCGGTGAATGCGATCTTGTCGATTCCGGGATGCCGGACCATCATCCTTCCGACTTCCGACCTACCGGTTACGATGTTCAATACGCCTGCCGGCACACCCGCGTCAACCGCCAACTCGCCGAATCGCAGTGCAGTCAGCGAGGTTAAGCTAGCTGGCTTCCAGACAATAGCGTTGCCGCAAGCCAGCGCCGGGCCTAATTTCCAGGAGGCTAGCAGCAGCGGAAAATTCCAGGGCACGATCATTCCGACGACGCCCACAGGCTCGCGCAGCGTGTAGGTGAAAGCGGTCTCCGTCGTGTTCACCGTCTCGCCGTGAATTTTCGTCGCCCAGCCGGCGTAGTAGCGGAGAACGTCGATTACCATTGGCATATCGACGTAGCGGGATTCGAAAATTGGCTTGCCGTTGTCGAGGGTTTCGAGTTCAGCAAATTCATCGATGTTCTTTTCGAGCAGATCTGCGAGGCGCCAGATCAGGCGTCCACGTTCGCTGGCGGACATTTTGCGCCACGGACCGGAACGGTCTTCGAAAGCGCGGCGGGCGGCTGCGACGGCGCGGTCAACATCGGTGGCTGAAGCTTCCGCGATTTGGGTCAACACCTCGCCAGTCGCGGGATTGGCGGTGGCGAAGCGGTTTGCGGCTTCGATCCACTGGCCGTCGATCAGTAATCGTCCGGGCGAGAGTTTTGTTTTGGTAGCTGTAATCATCTGTCTTCCAATCGATAGAACGATGGAGACGAGCGACTTGCCCGTCCAGCCGGGCGCGACGTCCGTCCTCCGTCGTGACCCTATTTCCCTTTGAACACCGCTGGCCGCTTCTCCACGTACGCCGCCAGGCCTTCCTTGGCGTCTTCGCTCTGGAAAAGCAATTGCTGATTCTCGCGCTCCACTGCAAGTGCGGATTCCATCGGAATTTCCCAGCCAGTTTGCACCGCGCGCTTGATGCGTCCTACGGCCTTGGCCGCTTTGTTCGGCGGACAGAACTGGCGAGCGTATTCCAAAATATTCTCCATGAAGTTGTCGCGATCAAAGATGTCGTTAATGATTCCAAATTCTTTCGCCTCTTCAAACGAGAACGTATTCCCGGTGACCATCAGCTCGATGGCCTTACTCTTCCCCACCATCCGCGACAGCCGTTGCGTACCCCCGGTTCCAGGAAGAACGCCCAGGTTCACTTCCGGCAGGCCGATCTTGCCCGCGTCCTGACGCGCGATGCGAATGTCCGCAGCCATCGCAATTTCCAGTCCGCCGCCAACGCAGTGGCCGTTGATCGCCGCAATCACGAGCTTCGGAGTATGTTCGAGGCGAAGCAGCATTTCGTTGGCATGCAGGCAAAAATAATACTTAAACGTCGGGTCGACGCTAGCCAGCATCTTGATATTCGCGCCAGCGGAGAAAAACTTGTCGCCGGAACCAGTAAGCACGATGACGTAAACCTCATTGTCCATACGCGCTTTCAGGATGGCCTCGTCGAGCTGGCGATTCATTTCGTAGGTGTAAGTGTTAGCGGGAGGATCGAACATCTCGATCACCGCAACGCCGCCTTCGGCGCGATAATTGACCAGTTGCTTCGTACCTTCGCCCGCTGCCGGTTGCAATGTAGTTGCCATGTCCCAACTCCTTTTCGCAATGTTTAGAATCTGAATTTAGTTCGATACCGATCTCTTTTTCTGGGCCTTCTTTGCTCTCGACCGCTGATGCTCAGTAGCGCCGCCGATTCCACGCAGGAAAATGTCGCCCATTCCGCGTGACAGTTCTTCAGCGTCCGCGTCGACTCGTGGGTTGTACCAGGTATAAATCCAGTTCATCATGCCGAACAAACTCAGCACCGCCATCCGACTAGAAAATTCTAGTCCCTTTGCGGACTTGTAGTCGTCCAGCAATCTGACACAGATTCGGTAATACTCGCGCTTGATGGCGGCGATCTCAGCTCCAAATCCGTTTTTCAGCACTTCGGCTTCGTGCGAAAGAACTTTCATGGCCTTCTCGTTGGCGAGAAAGTATTCAAGGTGGTTGAGGATGAAAGCCCGAATGCGTTGCTCGGGATCGGAAATTTCGTCGAGCCGCCCGCGCAGTCGTTTCACGATCGTGCTAAAGGTGTGCTTCTGGATCAGGTAGAGCAGCTTGTCTTTGGACTCAAAATAATAATAAAGGCCGGACAGGGATATGCCGCTGGAACGCGCCAGGTCGCGCATAGAAGCGCCCTCGTATCCCTTTTCGTAGAAGACCGCGGTTGCGTGGACAAGGATCTTCCCCAGCCGGCGATTGAAACGGCTTTCGTCAGAGGGGGCCGGAATTCCGCGACGGCGGGCCGAAACTGGTGACGTTGCCGAGAAGGACGATACCATGAAAGTTCGAACGTTCGTTCAAATCAATACTAGCGTAATGTGACGAGGATCACAAGTGGAAGCTCAAAATGGTTCCTCTTAGGTCCAAGAGACGGTTAATTTAATAGCAGCGCGCGGTCAGTTGCGAATATCGGCCATCAACTGCTCGACCTCTGCTTTCAGGTCAGCGGTCAGAGGCAGCAACGGCAAGCGCACTGGGCCGCCGAAGTAGCCGTTGAAATCCATGGCGTGCTTCATGCCGGCGATGCCGAGCCCAGAAACGATTCGCACAGAGGCGTTGTCAATTCGCGATTGTTTTAGCCGCGCCAGTTCGAGATCGCCTTCTTTCCATGCCGCATAAATCTCGTAGCACGCGGTGGGGGCGGCATCGGCAAAGGCAAGAATCGCGCCCACCGCTCCCGCATGTAAGGATGGTTCGAGCGTTTGCGCGGCCCCGACGAGGACTTGAAATCCGACTTCCTTCTGCCGGATCTTCAGGCCTGCAACCACGCTGACCGCCGCGGATGAGGGCTTTGCACGCTCTCCGCCTCCGAGTGTCACCAATTCCCCGTCGTTCCCGTTGCCCAAGCTTGCAGCTTTCAACATGCGAGGTGTGACTGCGTCGAAAGTTTCGGTGACCGTCGCATTGCGTTTCACGTGCCGCGTGCTCTCGGCCATGCGACGAACTTTTTCCACGTTAGCGCTGGATTCCTTAATGCCAATAATGTTGGGATGGTCGGCGAGCTCGATTACGAGTTCCGCGGGCATGTCGTACCCGGTAAAAGGTGGAACGCTATAAATCATCACTGGCAAGGGCGAGTGATCCGCTACGGTGCGGTAAAACGCGAGGATGTTGGCCGGTTGCATCTGCTTCTTGTAATAGAACGGAGTCCGCACGAGTGCGATGTCATATCCCAGTTCAGCCGCGTAATCGGTGAGCTTCAGCGTGTCAATCGCAGACTCGCTTCCCGTCCCAGCAATCAGCACCTTGTTTGGCGCGCTCGCCTCGCGAGTGCCCTTGAGCACATCGCGCCGCTCCTGATCTGAGAGATAGATCGCCTCACCAGTTGAGCCCAAAGCTACCATGCCGGCCACGGGAGTTTTCGAGTAGCGTTCGACGTTGGCTTCGAGCTTCTTGAAATACACGTTTCCGTCGGGATAGAACGGGGTCGTAATTGGCGGGAAAATCCCATGCAGCAACATAGTTCCAAGCTCCTATTACCCCAATTAGGATACAGCGAAGAACGTCTTGGAGCGACTTCGCAGAATCGGTGCTACCGCCGAGCGGTATGGCGTTCCGCATGCAGCCTTTGCAGCGCCTGCACCGTAATCTCGCCGCGCTGAAGTGCGGCAATCCCTTCGGCAGCAGCGCGGGCGGCGGATAGTGTCGTAATGGTGGGAATGCGTGCACTGACTGCGGCTCGGCGGATGGCCTTCTCGTCGAAAAAGGGATCGACGCCGTGGGGTGTATTAATGATGAGTTTAATGCGCTCGCCCTTGATCAGGTCGACCACGTTCGGCCGGCCTTCCTTCACCTTATAAACGCGCTCGACTGTCATGCCGGCATCCTCTAGAACGTCGGCAGTGCCGGCAGTTGCCACCAACTTGAAACCCATGTCGACAAACTTGCTCGCGACTTCCGCCACGTGCGGCTTGTCATGATCGGTGACGCTTACGAAGACCGTGCCTTGCTTGGGCAGCTTTTGTCCTGCGGCAGTTTGCGCTTTGGCAAAGGCTTCCCCGAAGTTGTCGGCCACGCCCATGACCTCGCCCGTGGATTTCATCTCCGGGCCGAGCACGGTGTCCACGCCGGGAAATTTGTTCCATGGGAAGACTGGGGATTTCACGTAATAGCAGTGTCCGGTGTCGAGGTCAGCGCGGCGCTCGATAAACTCCGGCAAAAATTCGCGCAGCTTTCGTCCCGTCATTAGTCGCGCCGCAATCTTCGCCATGGGCACGCCCGTGGCTTTCGAAACATAGGGCACAGTGCGCGAGGCGCGCGGATTGACTTCGAGCACGTAAACTTTTCCGCCCTCGCCGTTGCTCTTCGAGTTGCCGTCGCTCCGGGGAATGGCAAACTGAATGTTCATCAGCCCAACCACTTTCAGCGCCCGCGCCAGCTTGAAAGTGTAATCGCGCATGCAAGCCATTAAAGGCTGGGGAATGTCGACCGCTGGGAGAACGCACGACGAATCGCCGGAGTGAATGCCGGCCTCTTCGATATGTTGCATGATTCCGCCGATGACGACGTCTTCACCATCCGAAAGCGCGTCTACGTCGACTTCGATTGCGTCTTCGAGGAAGTGGTCAATCAGCACGGGGCGGTCCTGCGAATATTCCACTGCCTCTTTCATGTAGCGGACGACAGTTTCCTCGTCGTAAGCAATGACCATGGCGCGTCCTCCGAGCACATAGGAGGGCCGCACCAGCACGGGATATCCAACTCGATTTGCGCCTGCGACGGCTTCTTCGATCGAAGCCGCCATCGCGCCCGGAGCCTGCGGGATGTCGAGTTCCTCGAGCAATTTGCCGAAACGCTTGCGGTCTTCCGCCAGATCAATGTATTCCGGCGCCGTTCCAATGATGTTCACGCCCGCAGCCTTGAGCGGCAGAGAAAGATTCAGCGGAGTCTGCCCGCCAAACTGCACAATCACGCCGACGGGTGCGCCCGACGAAGCTTCGTGTTCGCAGATCGCAAGAACGTCTTCGAGAGTCAGCGGCTCGAAGTACAGGCGGTCGCTGGTGTCATAGTCGGTCGAGACGGTCTCGGGGTTGCAATTGATCATGATCGTCTCGTAGCCGTCATCGCGCAGCGCGAACGCCGCGTGGCAGCAGCAGTAATCGAACTCAATTCCCTGCCCGATTCGATTCGGGCCGCTGCCCAGAATGATGACTTTCTTTTTCTGCGTTGGCGCCGCTTCGTCTTCTTCTTCGTAAGTCGAGTAGAGGTAGGGCGTGTAGCTTTCGAATTCGGCGGCACAAGTGTCTACGCGCTTGTACACCGGCTTAAGTCCGTGCTTCTTTCGCTGATGGCGGACTTTATCCTGATCGCCTTTGCCGCTAAGGCGCCAAGTTGCCGCGAGGCGGCCGTCGGAAAAGCCCATGCGCTTAGCCTCGCGTAGCACATCCGTCGGGATCGATTCCATGGGATGCTTCTCCAACTCAAGCTGCATGTCATTAATTTCTTTGAGCTGGTAAAGGAACCAGGGATCGATCGAGGTCATCTTCGCGACTTGCTTGACGGTATGGCCCTGGCGCAACGCGTAACGAATGTAGGCGAGCCGCTCGGGATGCGGCGTCACCAGCCGCTGGGTAAGAATCTTTGGCTCGATTTTCTCTCCACCGATGCGCTTTCCCGTATCCAGTGCCCGCACCGCTTTCATCAACGCTTCTTTGAAAGTGCGCCCGATGGCCATGACTTCGCCCACGGATTTCATTTGCGGACCCAGGTTTTCATCTGCCCCGGGGAATTTTTCGAATTGCCACTTGGGAATTTTCACCACGACATAATCGAGCGTGGGCTCGAAACAGGCGGGTGTTTTGCGCGTGATGTCGTTGGTGATTTCGTCCAGCGTATAACCTACGGCCAGCTTGGCTGCGATCTTGGCGATGGGAAAACCGGTCGCCTTCGAGGCCAACGCGGAAGATCGCGAGACTCGTGGGTTCATCTCGATCACGACCATACGTCCGGTCGAGGGATGAATGCCGAATTGAATATTTGATCCGCCGGTCTCCACACCGATCTCGCGAATCACGGCAATGGCAGCATCGCGCATGGCTTGATACTCGCGATCGGAAAGGGTTTGCGCCGGGGCGACGGTGATCGAGTCGCCGGTGTGAACACCCATCGGATCGAAGTTTTCAATGGAGCAAACAATGATGACGTTGTCCTTCAGATCGCGCATCACTTCGAGCTCGTATTCTTTCCAGCCGAGAACGGATTCTTCGATCAGGGCCTCGTGGACCGGAGAGAAATCGAGGCCGCGAGCCAGCACTTCCATCAACTCTTCGCGGTTGTAGCCGATGCCGCCCCCGCTGCCTCCCAGCGTAAACGACGGGCGCACGATGACCGGGAAACCAATCTTGCCGGCGAACTCCAAGCCGTCTTTCAGATTGTTCACCAGCGCGGACTTGGGAACGTCGAGGCCGATCTTCTGCATGGCATCTTTAAAAACCAGGCGATCTTCGGCCTTGTTGATCGCGCTAATCTGTGCGCCGATGAGCTGCACGTTGTATTTCTCGAGGACGCCGCCGTCGGAAAGCTCAATGGCTAGGTTGAGAGCGGTTTGCCCTCCGACCGTGGGCAGGATGGCGAAGCCTGCGCCGGGCGACATCTCACGCTCCACCCGAATGATCTCTTCCAGGTATTCGCGCGTCAGCGGCTCGATGTATGTGCGGTCGGCAACCTCGGGGTCGGTCATGATGGTGGCCGGATTCGAATTGGCAAGCACCACTTCGAAACCTTCCGACTTGAGGGCCTTGCAAGCCTGCGTGCCGGAATAATCAAATTCCGCCGACTGGCCAATGATGATCGGACCAGAGCCGAGGATCAGGATTTTCGAGATGTCAGTGCGTTTGGGCATGAAAAGTCAGTCGTTGGTCGTTCGTCATTAGTTGTTGGCGCTCTGATGTCGATTGCGGCTTGCGCTTCCTAATCTTGGGTCCAAAGCTGATTCGTCCTTGCTTGTTGCGTCGCGTCTAAAGGCACGCCATCGGTAAAAGCGTGCCTTTTCAGTAATGCGGCGGCCTTCTTTTCGACAGGCCTCCCGAACAACTCGTGATTCCCAGATACACAGAAACTGGCCGAGTGCAGGTGATCGCGTCCGCCGTCGTGAGTTCGAAATCGCCAAAGCTAATAAGCCATGGGCGGGTGGTGGTAGTGAGTCGATATCTGCCCTTCGCGAGATGTGCGAACAAAAAATCTCCCCTCGCGTCGGCCTGAACGTCCAAAACCATGCCACCAGTTTCGTCCAGAACGCGAAGCGGGACATTCGGGACCACCGCCCCGGTCGGGTCGAACAGCCTTCCGCACAGCGCCCCGGAAATTCTTACCGGCTTAGGCGCTATACATGTATTGGCCGACGTGACTCCAGGCCAGACGACGAGCATAAGTAAGACAAATGTCCCCGGAGTCTTCACCCTTTCCACTCCTCCATCAGCTTCACGAAATCCTTGAACAGATAATGCGAGTCATGCGGACCCGGCGAGGCCTCGGGGTGGTACTGCACCGTGAACAGCGGCAGATTCCGGTGGCGCATGCCTTCGAGCGTGTTGTCGTTGAGATCGATGTGGGTTAATTCGACTTCGCTTTGCGGCAGCGAGTCCGGATCGACGGCGAAGTTATGGTTGTGCGCTGTGATCTCTATCTTGCCGGAGTTCAGTTGCTTTACCGGATGATTGCCGCCGTGGTGGCCGAATTTCAGTTTGAAGGTCTTTCCGCCCAGCGCGATTCCCGTGAGCTGGTGTCCCAGGCAGATACCAAAGATCGGCACTCTGCCCATGAGTCGCCGTACGCTATCCACTGCGTATGTGCATGGCTCGGGATCGCCGGGACCATTCGAGAGAAAAACGCCGGCGGGCTTCAGCGCTAACACATCCTCCGCCTTGGTCTCCGCCGG
Organism: uncultured Acidobacteriota bacterium; assembly: GCA_963762385.1. Classification (GTDB taxonomy): domain Bacteria; phylum Acidobacteriota; class Terriglobia; order Terriglobales; family Acidobacteriaceae; genus JABDBE01. Next base: position 65,031 of record CAVXKN010000014.1, read on the forward strand.
AACAACGGTGACCTTGCAGCCTTCGCCGCGCAGCTTGCGCAGAATGCTCAGCTTGATTCCGAAATCGTAGGCGACCACATGAAAGCGTTCCGGTTGGTCTTTGACGCCGACCACTTCTTCTGGCAAATGCGAACGCTCGCCGGTTTCCCACACATAGGTGTGATTGGTGGTGACGACCTTGGCCAGGTCGGTTCCGTCCATTTTCGGAAGCGCAAGCGCCTTCGCGATCAATTTGTCGGTGTCAGTTTCAAGCGTAGAGATGACTCCACGCATCACGCCGTTGTCGCGCAAATGGCGTACTAGCGCGCGGGTGTCGATATCGCCGAGCACCGGAATTTTGAATTGCTCGAGATATTCTTCCGCGACCTGCTGTGAGCGCCAGTTGGAGCTGACGCGGGAAAACTCGCGCACAATCAGGCCCTCGATGTAAGGCCGCGTGGCTTCGCTATCTTCGGGGTTCGTGCCATAGTTGCCGATTTCAGGATTGGTGAGAACGACAATCTGGCCAGCGTAGGAAGGATCGGTGAAAATTTCCTGATAGCCGGTGATGGAAGTATTAAAAACTACTTCCCCGTAACATTCGCCTTTGGCTCCGTAGCCTTTGCCTCGGAAGATTCTGCCATCTTCCAGCGCAAGGATCGCCTGCATTCGTGCTCCAGGGAGTGGATTTTACAGATTCTAGCAGGCAAACCGAATTGCGCCAAAGGAAATGTCTGTGAAAATCCTTCGGGATCGCCTAAGAGGCGCGGTCGCGACTAAGCCGAACGCCAATACGCGTCCGAGGGCTTGCGGGGAGTGCGCCGGCGCTCGCAGGCGTCGGAGGTGCACTGGACAACATCGAAAAACAAATCATCTTCGCTGCGCGATGAATTTGCAGCCTGCGCCGCATCGTAAGCCTCATGTTGTAGCCGAAACCAGCTTTGCAGGTTGACCTCAGCTTCGCCTTTGGTTGCGTGGCGCCGAAGATGAAAGTGCATACGCATCGCGAGATTCCACGCAGCTCAACGGACTCGTCCCATCTTGTCCATGGGCCAGTAGCCAAACACTGCCTTGCCGTAAATATAGCTCTGACCGACAGGGCCAAAATCACGGCTGTCATTGGACAAACTACGGTGGTCGCCCAGCACAAAATAGCTGTCCGGCGGAACTACAACTTCGGCGTAGGAGCGCTCGTCCTCGTAGGCCCGCGGCACGTAGTCTTCCTCAATTGGCTTGCCATTCACGAACACGCGGCCGGCATCGATTTGGATGTGGTCGCCCGCCAGCCCGATCACGCGTTTGATAAAGCTCTTCGAGGGATCCCGCGGATAACGAAACACGATAATATCCCCGCGCTCGATCGGCTCCAGCCGGTAGACAAACTTGTTTACGAAGATACGTTCCTGATCTTCGAGCGACGGCATCATGCTGGTGCCTTCGACTTTTACTGGCTGGTAGAGGAAGACGATGATGAAACAGGAAATTGCCAGCGAGATGATCAAATCTCGCAGCCAGACGGAGAGCACCATAGCGCGAGAAGGAATTGGTTTGTTATCGTGGACCGCGCCTGGGTCGGTTGCGTCCGTTTGTCCCCGCATCATTCTTCTCATTCTATACGGATTGGGTCCCGGTGTAGAGATCGATTCGCCAGGTCCGCAGAAGGTTCCCTGACTACTGCGTCCGCCGGATTCGGGTTACAATACTACAGAATCCCTAACGAGGAATCAGATTATGTTGAGGCGCGGATTGGTGCTGGCTTTTCTTTTCCTGGTAACCCTGACCGTGTCGGCCCCGTGGGCTACATCCCAACAGGAGGGAGCAGTCCCGGCGTACAATGCCGGTCCGCCGCCGAAAGGTGTAAAGCTTCCGCCCATCCTTGGCAAGGATCAATTGTGGGCGGAGAATGCTCAGTTTCCCTATCAGACGCACGCATACGACTTAGCCGCGAAGATACCGGCGGTGCTGCATCAGCAGCCCTGTTATTGCTATTGCGACCGGATGGGACATAATAGCTTGCATAGTTGCTTTGAAGGCACGCACGGGGCTCGTTGCGATATTTGCCTGAAGGAGCTGTATTATTCTTACTCCGAGTACAAGAAGGGTAAGACCGCGTCTCAAATCCGTAAGGGGATCGAGCAGGGTCAGTGGCGGCAGGTAAACTTGGAAACAGCGGCTTCGATCAACTAGGGGACGGGCGGTCGCGCACGGGATTTGACTGGGTCCTTAGAACCCGCGTATAAACTGCTCACATCTGGAAGTTGATTTTCCACAGGCGAGATATCAACACGGTTAACCCCTGGTCATCGAAGAGCACTCCGGGCCTGACGGAAACCATCGGCAGAGGTTGATGAAGTTCATCTAAAGCTAAGATAAGAGGAATACATACGAAGAGTACAGGAAGAATTTTGCAGATGGCACAAAAGACCACACCCAAGAAATCGGTTGGCGACGACCCTCGTTTTGCACAGGCGGTGCAAAATTACGAGGCGGGTTTGCGCGCCATGCAAGAACACAAATTCGACAAGGCAAAGACCTATCTCCAGAAGGTTGTCGCTGGTGGCAGCAAGGAGCTGGCGGATCGCGCCTCGGTCCACTTGAATGCCTGCAATCAACAAACGGAACGGACGGTCGCCCAGTTCAAGAATTCCGAAGAACACTACGACTACGCCATCTCCCTGATGAACATTGGCGACTACGTGAGCGCTCGGGAACACCTGGACAAGTTGTCAAAGCAGACGCCGAAAGCTGACTACGTCGCTTACGGCTTGGCGGCCTTGGATTGCCTTACGGGCCACGTTGAAGATTCGCTGCGCCATCTGGACGAGGCCATCCGGCTGAACCCAGGGCTGCGCTTTCAGGCGCGAAACGACTCTGACTTTCAGAATCTTGCCGAAGACCCGCGTTTCACGGAACTGTTGTATCCCGACCCCGGGGCAGAGTTGTCTTCTGCGGCCGATGTTGATGAGGATCGCTAGGCAGCCCTGATGGGCTCTTCCGACGAACACGCCGACCCTTCGAAGCGCCCACCTTCACCGACGAGCGACGCTTTGCGGGTAGTTGCGATAGGCGGCGGAACTGGCCTTTCTACACTTCTGAAGGGCCTCAAGTGGTACGTCAATCCATCTGCGGACCGATCCGCAACGAAATCGGGTAAGCCGGAAATCTCCGATCTTTGCGCGGTGGTGACTGTCAGCGACGATGGCGGCTCTAGCGGTCGCCTGCGCCAGGAACTGAATATGTTGCCGCCAGGCGACATTCGCAACTGCATCGTCGCCCTTTCCGAAGACGAGGCCTTGCTCTCGCGTCTGTTTCAGCATCGTTTCGCCAAAGGGTCGGGGCTTCAAGGCCACAGTTTTGGAAATCTCTTTCTCGCGGCTCTCACTTCGATCACCAAAGATTTCAGCGAGGCCGTCCGGTTGTCTTCGGAAATTCTGGTTACTCGCGGCCACATCTATCCCGTCACCACCGCCAACATCGAATTGGAAGCGCTCATGGAGGACGGAACGCGGGTACGTGGAGAAACCAAGATTACCGCAAGCAAGGGCCGCATCAAGGAACTCTGCCTCATACCTCACGATGTTGAGCCGCTTCCCCAGACTTTGGAGGCGATTGCCCGAGCCGATCTCATCACCATTGGCCCCGGTTCATTATTTACCAGCCTGATTCCGAACTTGTTGGTGCGCGGCATTGCCAAGGCGATTGCCGATTCTCCGGCGATCAAAGTTTATATTTGCAACTTGATGACCCAAGCCAACGAGAGCATAGGACGCACGGCTGCCGACCACATTCAAGCGCTCAATAGCCACGCGCAGACTCAAATCTTTGACTATGCCCTGCTCAATCGCAGATCGATCTCGGATCCTCTGAAGGCCAAGTATGCGCGCGAAGGAGCGACGCAAGTCGTGGCCGACCAGGGGGCCATCAAAGAGCTTGGCGTCGTCCCGGTGATGGGTGATTATCTTGACGAGGGCGAAGTCGCCCGCCACGCTACCGATCGTATTGCGCATGATCTGATGGAACTGGCGGTGCGGGCGCGGTCGAACGAGTGGTCGAATTCAAAGCGCCAGACCACAGGCACATAAGAAATTGAGTTCCAAACGGCCTCGCACGGGCGAGGACGCCCGCGCCCACATTGACTCGCGGTATATTGGATCGAATGCCAAAGGCCAAGAACAACCCCTCACATCGCGCCTCGCGTGTTGCCATCGCAATTATGGCGGCGGGCAAGGGGACGCGCCTGAAATCCAAACACCCTAAAGTTTTGCACGAAGTGGGCGGAAAATCTCTGCTGGCGCAAGTAATTGCCGCGGCCACGAAAGTGGTTCCGGCGCAGGATGTATACGCTATCGTCGGTCATGAAGCGGTTCGGGTTCGCCAGGCTGTTGCTCACACTGGAATTAATTTCGTTCTGCAGAAGGAACAACACGGCACAGGTCACGCCCTCATGGTGGCGCGGGAAGCTTTGGCTTCCTATGACCAGGTCATCGTGCTCTCCGGTGACGCGCCGCTGATTACTCCCGAAACCGTCGAGCGGCTGCGTGATTTTCATAGCTCCAAACATGCAGCGATGACGATTCTAACCGCGCAACTGCACGACCCAACCGGATACGGCAGAGTGATCCGCAAGGGACAAAAGAGCCTCGACGTAACTGCCATTGTCGAAGAGAAATCGGCCACTCCAGCGCAGCGCAAGATTCGCGAAATCAATTCAGGGTTTTACGCGTTCGATGCGAAACTTCTTTTCGGATACCTCAATGAACTGAAGAACGACAATCCGCACGGCGAGTTCTATCTCACCGACATGGCCGCGATCCTCCGGAGAGCAAAGAAGAACGTGATGGCGATGGCAGTCGACGATCCTCATGAGATTCTGGGCAGCAACACGCGCGCCGAAATGGTGGACATCGACCAGCGCATGCGCATGGCCAAGTGCCGGCAACTCCTGAGCGAGGGAGTCACAATTTTCTATCCCCAAACCTGCATGATCGATAGCGAGGTCGAGATCGGCGCCGACACGGTCATCGAGCCGTTCGTGCAGATTCGAGGCAAGACCCGTATTGGTGGCGATTGCCGTATTCGCTCGTACACCGTAATCAATAACTCCATCATCGAAGACGGCGTCGTGATCCTTCCTGCTTGCGTGCTGGATGAAGCTCACGTGATGAAGGGTGCAGTCCTCGGTCCTTACTCGCGCCTTCGTCCTGGAAGCGAGATCGGCGAGAACGCGCATGTGGGAAATTTCGTGGAGACTAAGAAGACCCGCCTGGGCAAGGGATCCAAGGCCAACCACCTCAGCTACCTGGGAGACTCTGAGATCGGCGAGGGCGTGAACATCGGCGCTGGTACCATAACCTGCAACTACGATGGAGCGCGCAAACACACCACCGTGATCGAAAACGGCGCATTCATCGGCAGTGATTCGACTTTGGTTGCGCCCGTCAAAGTGGGACGAGATGCTTATGTGGGTGCCGCGTCGTGCATCACCGACGATGTTCCGCCAGACTCGCTCGCCATCGGCCGGGCAAAACAGATTGTGAAAGAAGGCTGGGTTAAAGACAAACGCGCCAGCCGCCAGAAGTTGGACACGCCGGTTCGCGGCTAACGCACGTCTTGGGTTCTTGTTGATTGCCATAACATAAGGAGAGTTGATGGCTGAGTCGGTGCGCCCCGAGCCTTCCCGGTTGTACCGCTGGATGGTGCTCATTTTTGTGAGCATCGCGATGTTCGGAAATTATTACGTTTATGACGCGTTGAGTCCTCTGGCCGACGTGCTCAAGCAACAACTGGGGTTTTCGGATTCGAACATTGGGCTGCTGCAGGCAATTTACAGTTTCCCCAACATCTTCACCGTGGTCATTGGCGGGGTTCTGATTGACCGGATCGGATTGCGAAAGTCGTTGATGATTTTTGCGGTGCTTTGTTTTATTGGGCCCGCGATTACAGTGGCATCGGGGCACCTTTGGCTGATGGCGGCCGGGCGGCTGATTTTCGGCATGGGCGCGGAATCGCTGATCGTGGCGGTTACGGCGGCTCTGGCGCGGTGGTTCAAGGGGAAGGAACTGAGCTTTGCTTTCGGCATCAACTTGACCATCTGCCGGCTGGGTTCGTTTGCCGCGCTGAATTCGCCCACCTGGGCACGAGCGGCGTACGCGAACTGGCGCTGGCCGTTTCTGATCTCATTCGCGGTGTCGAGCTTGTGCGTCGTTGGCGCGGTCATTTATTGGATCATGGAAGTGCATGCGGAGAAGGTTTATAGGTTGGGGGAAGTATCAACCGACAAAGTAGTTTTCGCGGATTTATTCAAGTTTGGGGTGAGCTATTGGTATATCGTCGCGCTCTGCGTTACGTTCTACTCGGCGATCTTCCCTTTCCAGACGTTTGCGGTGAAGTTCTTTATGGAGGCGCATGGGACGTCGCGGGAGTTCGGCGGATTCCTGTCCAGCACGCTGACCCTGTTTGCGATGGTGGCGACGCCCTTGTTTGGCCTGATGGTGGATCGGGTGGGCAAGCGGGCGATCTTGATGATGCTAGGTTCCCTGCTGCTGATTCCGGTCTATTTGATGATGGGCTACACGCAGATCAACCTCTATGTGCCGATGGCAATGATGGGAGTGGCGTTTTCGCTGATTCCGGCGGTGATGTGGCCGTCGGTCGCGTACATTGTCGACCAGTCGAAGCTGGGCACGGCCTATGGGTTGATGACGATGATCCAGAACATTGGGCTGTTCGGCTTCAACCTGGTGATCGGCTGGGCTAATGATTTCGGCCATGCCAGCGCGGAGAATCCCGGCGGATACCATCTGGGAATGTGGATTTTCTCGATTCTGGGTTTCCTGGGAGTGTTCTTCGCTTTACTGCTGCATGAGCGTGAAACCGGGCCGCATGGCCATGGGCTGGAAACCATTACCACGGCTTCGGCGTCGGCTTAAGATGGAAGCTCCAGCGGTTGTTTGGGTCTTTTCCCGCAAATATTGAATCTATAAGACAAATAATTGAACCAGGGATGCCATCGAGACGAGGTTCGCGGGGTTAAATAGGTATCGAATACGTGTCTTAAATAGGTGACCAAGGTCACAGGGAAACTTGCTGCCTCCGGCAAGCCCATGGGATGCAATCGGTTGCGCTACTCGAAGGGCCCGAGTTAGTACCCGCAAGCAGTACAACGAAAAGATACTTACGCCGCATCAGACAGAGTGCGGCCGGAAAAGACGACTTGACGGACGCGAAAAAAACGCAGGGCGACAGGCTTTCCGAAGCAGAGGCAATCGAGCGCGCGAAGCAGGGAGATGCAGGAGCCTTTGAGGCGCTGTACAACCTGCATAAACGGCGCGTGTATTCCTTATGCCTTCGCATGACGGCCAATACGGCGGCAGCTGAGGATCTGACCCAGGAAGCGTTCCTGCAGTTGTTCCGCAAGATTGGGACTTTTCGCGGCGAGTCGGCTTTTTCCACCTGGTTGCACCGGATGGCGGTAAACGTCGTCCTGATGCAACTGCGCAAGAAGGGTCTCCCACTGGTGCCGCTGGAGGAGACGATGGAGACAGAGGAAGACACGCCCAGGAAAGAGCCGGGCGCGGATGATCCGAGATTGGCGGGATCGATCGACCGGATGCAACTGCAGCGCTCGATTGCATCCCTGCCTCCGGGTTATCGAATGATTTTTTTGCTGCATGACGTTGAGGGTTACGAGCACAATGAAATTGCCCAGATGGTGGGATGTTCGATCGGCAATAGCAAGTCACAATTGCACAAGGCGCGGATGAAGTTACGAGAGATCCTCAAGACGAGCAGAGCTGAAAAAGCCACAAAGCCGTGAGGATCTCATCAAACAGACGTATCGGGAGAGGTTTGTATGACCTGTGAAGAGTTTCGACGGGTCCTGCCAGAGCTTGGGAGCGGGCACGGGATTGAGCAGGAAGAGCATTTAAAGTCCTGCTGCGAATGTTCGGATCTGATGGCGGATCTAAACGCCATTTCACAACAAGCACGGCTTTTGCAGGGTTCCGAGGATCCCAGCCCATGGGTGTGGAACTCGATTGAAGTCGCGCTGCGGCAAGAGGGGTTGATCCGTCAGCCCCAGTTGGAGCATCCAAGAACGCCTGCACCACTACTGGGTTGGCGATTGCGTTGGCTGGTACCGTTGGCGGCCACGCTTCTGATTGTCTTTGGCGTATTGATATATCAGCGGGGAACCGGCCAGCCGCAGACGGCGGAGCAACCATCGCCAGCTACTGGCGTGGTGACCGCGAATCTGCAACCCGCTGATGTGATGGGCGGTGAAGATCTGCAATTGCTGAAGAGCGTTTCCGAGCGTATGCCCTCGATGCGAGCTACCTATGAGGCGGATCTGCGATCGGTGAACGCTTACATCCGGGATGCGGAGCAATCGGCGCACAGCAATCCGAACGACGAAGTCGCGCAACAATACTTACAGAACGCGTACGAGCAGAAGGCCATGGTCTATGAGATGGCCCTGGATCGTTCTCTGCCATAGTAGAATAGCGAGTGTCGGGGCCGGCGGGCAGCGTCAGCCGGCGTTGGGAGATGTTGATTATGCAGCGGGCCACATCCTATGCCGTGGTGTTAATTCTTGTGTTGGCTGCGTTGGCAGCGGCCGAGACCAGCCGCCAGGAAATGCATTTCAAAGTCGGGCGGCGCGCCAGCGTTTCCATCGTCAACCAGTACGGAGCCATTTCGGTCAAGCCCGGTCCGGGCAAGGTGGTCGCAATTAGCGCAATTCTGTATTCCAGCAAAGTCGAAATTGACCATAGCAAGAGCCGGCGCCGAGTCGCGGTTTTCTCCCATCTTCTGGAAGGAGCGGACCCCGAAACAGGACGCGTGGATTACGAAGTCCTGGTGCCTGCGGATGCGAGTGTGACTTTGCATTCGACGACCGGCCCTTTGCACGTCGAAAAACTTCACGGCGACATTATGTTGGAAGGTAGCACCGCCAGTGTAGACGTGCGCGACGTCAGCGCCGGGCATATTCACATAAAAACGCTGAACGGCCCGGTAACCCTGACGAATGTCAGCGATGGAATGGTGGAAATTACCTCGGTGGGCGGAGACGTAGCGCTGAATGCAGTAAACGGTTCGCTGGTCCACATCAATTCCAGCAGCGGTAAGATCCACTATGACGGGGATTTTGGCGACGGCGGGGATTACTCCTTGACGACCCATAGCGGCGACATCGAAGCGATTGCACCCGCTTATGCTTCGATCGAAGTGGTCGCTCGCTCGGTCCAGGGAAGCGTGGAGAAGGATTTCCCGTTGCAACCGGAGCACACTTCCTTCGTTCCCCGAGCCGGGAGTGCCTTCGCAGGTACCATGGGCGAGGCGGCATCCTCGGTTAAGTTGCTCTCCTTCAGTGGTAAAATTCACCTCAAGAAGCGTTAAACCATCAACTCTGAAGCGATCGGACTGGGCGGGTGCAGAACCGTTTCAGTAAATCGGAGCGATGAAGGCCGGGCCCGGTTTGCGTCCTACGGCCAATCGGCTCGCGCGAGACCGATTGCCTGAACTGCGTACGGTGTTTCTCGTGGGTTTCATGGGCGCCGGCAAAACGACCGTGGGCCAGGCTTTGAGCCGCCGACTGGGCTTGCCGTTCGAAGATTTGGACGATCGCATTCAGCTTCGAGAGGGCAAGAGCATCGAGCAGATCTTTCGAGAATCCGGAGAAGCCGAATTCCGCAAAGTTGAGACCGCAGCCTTGCGCGAATTATTAGCAGAGATCAGATCCTCGTTGCGCGTCGTGGCGTTGGGCGGAGGAGCTTTCGTGCAGCCGGTGAATGCGTCCCTGATTGAGCAGGCGGAAGTGCATTCGGTTTTCCTGGATGCGCCGGTGGAAGAACTGCGGCGGCGATGCGAGGCAGCACCGAATGTCCGTCCGCTGCGGCAAAGCCTTGCGCGATTTCGGGAACTCTACGAAACGCGGCGGCAGTTTTACATGAAGGCACGTGTCCGCATCGAAACCAACGGCAAAGATGTAGACGCAATCGCGGCGGAGGTGGCATGCAGTCTTGGGCTGGAGTGAGAAGGCGAACGTCGAGCGATAAGCTATTCGTCCTGGGTGCACTTTGTATCCTAGCGATATCGGCCACGGCAGCTGCCGCCGACAAGAAGGATGATAAGCCAGCGCCCGCGACGACCCAGATGGTAGATTCCGGATCGTTCGGCGTTTTCATGCATGGACAGCGCGTGGGCACCGAAACCTTCTCCATCCATCAAAGCAGCAGCGGAAGCTCGGTTGTTTCGCGGTTCAAGAGCGATGCGGGAGCCGATAAAGCGGAACAAACCTCCGAGTGGGAAATGGGCCCGGGCGGCGAACTGCGAAAGTATGAATGGAAGGAACTGAGTCCGGGGCAATCGCAGGCCGTGGTGGTGACCAGTCAGGATTTCCTGATCGAGCGCTTCAAGAGCGGTCCGCAGGCCAAGGAACAGGAGCAGCCATTTATGCTGCCTGCGACCAGCAGCTTGCTCGATGACTATTTTTTCATACAACGAGAAGTCCTGGCCTGGAAATACCTGGCCACCAGTTGCAAGCAGGAAAATGGCGCGCTGCAGTGCCCGCTAAAACAGCGCGTCCCATTCGGCGCGCTAAATGCGCATGCGCGCTCTTCGGTGTCGGTGACGGTTGAGTTTGCCGGCAAAGAAAAGGTGACCATCCGTGGGGTGGAGCACGAACTGAACCGCTTGGACTTGAATGGCGAGTCGGGCAACTGGGCGCTTTGGTTCGATGACCAGTTTAAGTTGCAGCGAATTCTGATCGCGGGCGAGAACACGGAAGTGGTTCGAGACTAGGTCGGCATTGGCCTTGATTGACACACGAACGGTACGTGTATTGTCGACGACGCTGTTCTTCGCGTTGGGGCTGGGTTTCTTATACATCGCGCGCCGCACCCTAATCGCATTTCTCTTCGCAGTTTTCTTTGCTTATCTCGTGGATCCGGCAGTCTCACGCCTACAGAAGTGGACGCGCCACCGTGGACGTGCCATCGCCTTGATCTATCTGCTGTTTGTCATCCTGCTGTGTACCCTGTTCTTCTTCGTAGGGCCACGGACAGTACGCGAGGCGCGCCGTCTGGGCGAAGCTTGGCCAACGCTGACGGAACGGGTCAACACCGGCGACCTGGCCCACGCCATTGGCAGAGAGCGAGGATGGAGCGGCGAAACAACTCAGCTGTTGCAGAGAGCTTTGTCCGATCCTCGTTTAGGCGATGTGGCGAGACAGATCGGACTGCGCGCCGCGGAGGTAGCACAGCAGGCCTGGCTTCTGATCGTGGTGCCAATTCTGGCGATATTCTTTTTGAAGGATGGCCGGGGATTCAGCGAAGTCGGTTTGTCTCTCGTACAGAGCCGACCGCAACGCGAATTCCTGCAAGACGTACTGGCAGACCTGAACCAGATGCTGGCGCAGTTTATCCGCGCCCAGCTTGAACTGGCAGCGTTATCGCTGGTAGTTTACATCTCTTTTATGGAAGCGACCCGCGTGCCCTACGCCCTGGTGCTGGGAACCGCAGGCGGCATGATGGAATTCATCCCGGTGGTTGGACCGCTGGTTGCGGGCGTCGTGATTCTAGCGGTCGCGCTGCTCATGAGTTATCCCCACTGGCTCATGTTGCTCTGTTTCCTGATCGCCTGGCGTCTAATTCAGGATTATGTGGTTTCGCCTCGCATCATGGGAAAGAGCATGGAACTGCATCCGTTGGCGGCAATCTTTGGTGTATTGGCGGGCGCGGAAATTGCCGGCGTGCTGGGAGTGTACCTTTCGATTCCGGTGATGGCGAGCCTGCGCATCGTTTGGCGCCGCTGGCGTTTGTATGCGGAAAAGAAACGCTTTGGTCCGCTGAATGAATACTCCTTCGGAACCGAAATCAGCCCCAAGGCGTAAAGACGCTAAGCAACGACCTGTAGCGTCAATTCCCCTACTTTAATTCTGCGTCCCATACCACGGTTTTCCGATATTCGGCAAAGAGTAGACAATAGTCATACCCATGCTTTCGCGCCGCGAACTCACCGGGATCAAACTCGATAAATCGGCGTTGAGTGTAATCGCGATTTTGGGCCATTGGTGGTTTCACAAAATCAGTTGGTGTCCGATGTAGCGGCCAGGGACTCAATCGCGCCGCCAGATCGAGAGTCCCCGCGTTCCCATTGCTAGAGCACCTAATGAGGCGGGTTGGGGAGCATCGGCAACGGGACTCGTCATGGAAGAACTGGCACTGAAGTCCTCTCCGTCCGCGCCTTTGGTCTGGCCAGCTTTGATCGACTTGCCGGGGATGGTTTCATAAGCGTAACCGGTCAGCGTGGCTTCCATGTGAACATCGTCGAAGCCATCGCTTGATTGAACGCTCAGTCGCGCCCACCCGTAGTGGGTCTTTCCCTTAATCTTGAACACTAGCCCGAGATAACCATTTGTGACATTGAGCCAATTCCCTTCCTCACCTTTGTATAAGTGGCATGGTCGGCCCATATAGAAAATGTATTCTTGCCAAACATAAGCCATTTCCTGCTGAGACGTGAACTTCTGGCTAGCTCCAATCTCCGCGCCACGCCTTAATACGGCTGCTAAGCCATTGCCATCCGAGATAACACCGTTGCCTTTGGCCGCGACGTCGCTCAGATAATCCGAAATATTCCACGCCTGGCAACCTTCATCGTGCTTAACGCTGCCTTGTAGCTGCAGAGTGAAGTCAGTTATCCCATCGTTGTTCACGTCGAGAGAATATTTGCTCAGTTGGACGCTCACGGGTGTGTAAACAATCTTCGCCTCAGACCGCTCGGTTAGGGCAAGCGCACTCAGTACGGCCACAACTGCCGCAATCGCATACATGCTGAGCTGCCGATGGATTGACTCGGACAGGTTGGCTGCCTTACGGGGCCCGGTGGAGCGTTTCATAAGGCCTCCTCAAAAAGTGGTTCATTATCCGTCACTTAGGATCAAAGTGTCAACGCTGCGATTTTCAAGTGACAAGAACAGGCGATTACACTTATTGAGTCCTTCGTTGACTGAAGCCTCTGGCGATTGGACCCAGTGCGCCTAATCGCGCAACGTAAATAGCAAACAGGAAAGGTAAAACAGACTGATTCCGCTCGCGCCGAATTTAGCATTACGAAAGACTGCGATTGCTCTGGCTCTATCGCAGCTCTTCCATCACTTGCTCGAGCGCTTCCCTTCCCGGGCGGGTCACGGATTCAGGTAGCGTAGCCAACGGCTCGTCGGTCACGTTGAGCATATCGATGAAACTGGGCGCGTTGGGGTTGACATAGAAAAGTCCGGTGAGCACTTCGCCTTTTTCGTGGGATTCGTGCAAACGGCTGATGGCCTTGATGCGATTAGTGGCATCGTAGTCCTCTTCGAGCTTGCTGAGGCGCAGCCGGGACCCGTCGTGCATGGTGACTTCGACGGTTGTGCCCGCATCGTACTCCACGTTGATTTCCTCGAATGCCGGAACGAAACTGATGTCCTGCAACGGCTCTTCGTGGTCTTTCATGTACTTGTACGATTTCGTCGAGCCTTCGTGATCGTTGAAGGTGACACAAGGTGAAACTACATCAAGCATGACCGTGCCCTTATGAGCGATCGCCGCCTTCAACAGGCTGTGCAATTGACGTTTGTCGCCCGAGAACGAACGGCCAACAAGGGTTGCGCCCAATGTAATCGCCATGGCGCAAGTGTCGATCGGCGGAAGATCGTTGACCACACCAGTCTTCAATTTCGAACCAAGGTCGGCGGTCGCCGAAAATTGCCCTTTGGTCAGGCCGTACACGCCGTTGTCCTCGATGATGTAAATGATCGGCAGATTGCGCCGCATCAGGTGAACAAACTGCCCGATGCCGATCGAAGCGGTGTCGCCGTCACCGCTGACGCCGAGCGCGATCAGCTTGTGGTTGGCCAACATGGCGCCGGTTGCGACCGAAGGCATGCGTCCGTGAACCGCGTTAAAGCTGTGCGAGCGGCTCATGAAATAGGCCGGACTTTTCGAGGAGCAGCCGATGCCGCTCGGCTTGATGACGTGCTCGGGCTGCACACCCATTTCATACATGGCATCGATGATGCGCTCGGAAATCGCGTTGTGGCCGCAGCCCGCGCAAAGCGTGGTCTTGCCGCCGCGATAGTCAAGAACAGTCAGGCCGATGCGATTGATTTTCGGTGCGGGGGTGGGTGTCGCCGTCGTGGTCGCCATTTTATTTGCCCTCCATGCTCGTGAGTTCGTCGGTTACCGAGCGTGCGTCCAGCGGCAGCCCGTGAATGTGTGCGATGCTGCGGAGCCGCGTCACCAGCTCCGGCTTTATGTCCAGCTTGATCAAGCAGAGCATCTGGGCATCGCGGTTTTGTTCGACCACGTAAACCCGATCGTGCTGCTCGATGAAATCATGAACCTCGCGCGAGAACGGATAGGCTTTCAGACGGAGATAATCGGTTTCGATGTTGTATTCGTCACGCAACTGATCACGCGATTCGATTATGCCCCAGTGCGAAGTGCCATAAGCAATGATTCCTATTTTCGCTTTGGATTTGCCGGTCAGCAACTCGGGGCGCGGCACAAACGATCGCGCGGTCTCGAATTTCTTGTTGATGCGCTCCATGTTCTTTTCGAAGTCGTCAGGGCGTTCGCTGTAGCCCGACTTCTCGTTGTGGCCCGTGCCCCGTGTGAAGTAGGCAGCCGCCGGATGTTCAGTACCCGGCAGGGTGCGATAGCCAATGCCGTCGTTGTCGACATCCTTATAGCGAGCGAAGCCTCCCATCCGGTCGAGATCTTCTTTTGTAAGCACTTTGCCGCGATTGATCGGTTCTTTGGGATACTCGAACGGATCCGACGCCCAGTTGTTCATGCCGAGATCCAGATCCGACATGACGAAAACGAGAGTCTGGAACTGCTCGGCCAGATTAAACGCGTCTTGTGCCATGCTGAAACACTCGGCCACGGAGCACGGAAAGAGCATGATGTTCTTGGTATCGCCGTGCGAAAGAAACGCAGTTGAGAGAACGTCGCCCTGCGAAGTGCGCGTAGGCAAGCCCGTGGAGGGGCCAACGCGCTGGATATCCCAGACCACGCCGGGAACCTCCGCGTAATAAGAAAGTCCGGCAAACTCGGCCATCAGCGAGATGCCCGGCCCGGCAGTCGCCGTCATCGAACGAGCGCCTGCCCAACCTGCTCCGAGAACCATGCCAATCGCGGCCAGTTCGTCCTCCGCCTGCACGATGGCGAATGTCGCTTTGCCATCGGGACCGATCCGATACTCTTTCATGTAATCGATCAGAGTTTCGACCAGCGACGACGACGGCGTGATCGGATACCAAGTAACGACCGTGACCCCGGCAAACATGCAGCCCAGCGCAGCCGCGGAATTGCCATCGATAATGATCATTCCCTGATTCTTATCCATGCGCTGAATGAAGTAGGGATCCTGCTTGGTAAGGTTGGCGGTAGCGTAGTCGAACCCGGCGCGCACCGCAGCCAAATTCAAATTGGCTGCTTTTACTTTCGTGGAGAACTGCTTACGCAATGCTTTCTCGACCTCGGCCATGTCGATGCCGAGCAATTGCGCTGCGACTCCAACGTAAATCATGTTCTTGACTAGCTTGCGCAGCTTGGCTTCGGGACAGACGGGCGCGACCAGCTTGTCGTAGGGAACGGGATAAAAAATCAAATCATTGCGAAGCGCATTCAGCTTCAAAGGCTCGTCGTAAAGCACGGCTGCGCCAGGCGCGAGCGACATCACATCTTCTTGCGCCGTCTCGGCGTTCATGGCTATGACGAAGTCGATTTCCTTTTTGCGCGCAATGTATCCGTCTTTATTGGCGCGGATGGTATACCAGGTCGGCAGGCCGGCGATGTTCGAGGGAAACAGGTTCTTGCCGGAAACCGGGACTCCCATCTGAAAAATACTGCGCAGAAGCACGGTGTTCGAGCTCTGCGAGCCCGACCCGTTCACGGTCGCAACCTGAATGCTCATGTTGTTGACGACGCGTTTCGGCTCCTGTTGCCCAAAGGCTTCATGGAGCGCTACATCTGTGGTTGCCATTCCTTCATCCTTCCTTGATTGGAGCGGATTTTCGCCGCTCGGCGGGTTTTTGGAGTAATGAGGCGAACCTTTAATTATACGGCAGGGAGATGCTTGGGAACAGCCGTGGAGAGTGGAATTTCAGGAACGAAAGTACCTCCCTAGGAAACATGGAGCCCGCTTACTCCACGCGCAGGAACTGCGCCATTTTGCGGAATTTATTATATCGTGATGCGACCAATTCCTGGGTTGACAGCTTAGTCAGTTCGCCAAAATGTTTCTGCAGCGCGGCATCCAGCAAAGCCGCCGCAGCGTCGTGATCGGTGTGAGCGCCTCCCTTGGGTTCCGGCACGATGCCATCAATGCATCCAAATTCGGCGAGATCCGGTGCCGTAATGCGAAGCGCCTGCGCGGCTAGTTCTTTTTTCGAGGCATCGCGCCACATAATTGCGGCGCAGGACTCGGGCGAGATTACGGAATAGATGGCGTTCTCCATCATGAGTACGCGATCGGCAACCGCGATCGCCAATGCGCCGCCGCTTCCGCCTTCCCCGGTGATGGTGGTGATGATCGGAACCTGCAGGCGCGCCATTTCACGCAGATTTCGCGCGATCGCTTCGGCCTGGCCATGTTCTTCGGCGCTCAATCCCGGATACGCGCCCACGGTATCCACGAAGGTGAAGACCGGACGCCTGAACTTCTCCGCGATCTTCATCACCCGCAGGGCCTTGCGGTAGCCCTCGGGATTGGTCATGCCCCAGTTGCGATAAACGTTCTGCTTGGTATCCCGCGCCTTCTGGTGGCCAAGCACTATGACTTCGTGGCCGTGAAACCGCGCCATGCCACAAACCATGGCGTGATCATCGGCGAAGCCGCGATCACCGTGAATTTCGCTCCAATTGGTGAAGATGCGGTCCACGTACTCGAGCATCAGCGGGCGCTGCGGATTCCGCGCCAACTCCGCTTTCTGCCACGCACTGAAATGTGCCGAAACCTGGGCGTGCAAGGACTGAATGCGATCGTGAAGCTGTTGGATCTGGCCGCGGACGTCGTCGTCCTGCCCCGGCAACGATTGCAGCCGCTCCAGTTGCTGCTCGATTCTTCCCAGCTCTTGCTGCGCCCTCAGTTGCGATTCCATCTTCCTGCCATCACCGTTCTGCGAGGCCCAGCGGGCCTCCACCATCGAAAGGAGAAACTCCGTGCCCGCCATTACCAGTAACGCGTTCGTAGCCGGGGCCGACGCCGATTGCAAATCAGCACTCCTGGGAATAGATCTCATCCGCCGCACGTCTCAGTCCATTCGTAGGGACATAGCTAGCTATGTCCCTACAGACAGATCTTAATCAATGACCCGCACCGCGCCGCGGCCACACAATTCTTCCACCCGGGCCACAAAGTTGCGGTCTGGATGGACATTATAGCCCTCCGCCTCCATTACCACCATGAAATCGCCCTGGCGCTCCACGTCAAACAACACTTTGGCTTCGCCTTTGCGCTGCGCACAAAGCGCATGAAGTTCGTCGACCACGGACTCATCCGCCGTCTCCACCGGGACGCGGATGCGCAGCGAACGCGGCAATGGAACCTTGGCGTCATCGAGCGGAATGATGTCGTTGGCCGTCAGCTTCGGATTCACACCTTCTTCAATCCGCAAGCCCCCGCGCACCAGAACTGGCACTTCGAGCTTCACTTTATCCTGCAGCTTCCGGTACGCTTCGGGGAAAACAATCATTTCAACTGAGCCCGACATATCTTCAAGAGCACCTTGAGCGTAGAAGTCTCCTTTCTTCGATTTCAGCACGCGCAGGTTCGTGATGATGCCGGCGGTGCAGATGTTTTCGTCTTTTCCGGTGGAAGCCTTGATGCCTGCGATGTCGGCTGTGCTTAAAGCACGCAGGTCTTCCAGCTTGTCTTTGTACTTTTCCAGGGGATGGCCGGTGATGAAGAATCCAAGAATTTCTTTTTCCGCGGCCAAACGCGTGTGTTCGTCCCAGTCGGGAGTATCGGGTAATTTGTCATTGTTAACTGGAGCTTCATCCTGCGCGAACACGCCGAACAAGCCGTGCTGGCCGGATTCCGCATCGCGCTGCGCTTTCAGCGCCCGATCCATGGCCTTGTCGAGGACTGCCATAAGCTGGCCGCGTCGGCCCAATGAATCCATCGCGCCGCTTTTGATCAAAGACTCAAGCACACGCTTGTTCAAAAGCCGCAAGTCCACCTTCTCGCAGAATTCATAAATCGAACGATAATGTCCCAGTTCCTTGCGTCCGGCGACAATCGACTGAATGGCGTTATGTCCCACGTTTTTCACCGCCGCCAAACCAAAGCGGATCGCGCTGCCATGCGGGGTGAAGTTCGCATCGCTCACGTTGATGTCGGGCGGTTCGACAGCAATTCCCATTTCACGGCATTCGTTGATGTATTTCACGACGTCATCCGTATTCCCGGTTACCGAAGTCAGCAACGCCGCCATGAACTCGACCGAATAATGCGTTTTGAGATACGCCGTGTGGTACGCCAACAGCGCATACGCTGCTGCGTGTGCCTTAGGGAAGCCGTACTCGGCAAACTTGGCCAGCAGGTCGAAAATCTTTTCGATCTTCTTGGGCGGGTAACCCCGCTGCACTGCGCCTTCGACAAAGCGCTCGCGCTGCTTAGCCATCTCCTCCGGCTTCTTCTTGCCCATGGCGCGACGCAGCAGGTCGGCCTCACCCAGCGAGTAACCCGCCAAGCGGTTCGCGATCTGCATTACCTGCTCCTGATAGACGATCACGCCCCAAGTGCTTTCTAGTATTTCCTTCAGCTCGGCCAGTTCATACTCGATGCTCTTGCGCCCGTGCTTGCGATCGATGAAGTGATCGATCATGCCGCCTTGAATCGGTCCCGGACGGTAGAGCGCGTTCAAAGCAGTGAGGTCGTCGATCGAGTTGGGCTGGTAGCGGCGAAGCACGTCGCGCATGCCATGCGATTCAAACTGAAAAATGCCGGAGGTCAGCCCTTTGTGAAAAACACTTTCGTAAGTCTCGTTGTCTTCAAGAGGAATTTCATCTAGCGTAATTTTCTGGTTGCGAGTCTGCTCGATCAGCTTCAGGGTGTCATCGAGAATGGTCAGCGTGGTCAGGCCGAGGAAATCCATCTTCAACAGGCCCATTTTCTCGATGGCGACCATGTCGAAGGCGGTAACGATTTCGTCGTTCTTGGTTTTAAACAGTGGCACCAACTCGGTGAGCGGCCGCGGAGAAATCACCACACCAGCCGCGTGAACGCCTGCGTTTCGCACCAAACCTTCCAGCTTGCGCGCGGTATCAAGCAACTGGCGCACCTGCGGCTCACTTTCGTAAGCCTGCTGCAGCGCGGGAGAATCTTTGATCGCCTGCTCCAGCTTGATGTTGAGCGTGGTCGGAACCATCTTGGCAATGCGATCCACGTCCGCATAGGGAATGTCCATGGCGCGGCCCACGTCTTTGATCGCCGCCTTCGCCGCCATGGTACCGAAAGTGATGATCTGGGCTACGTTCTCGCGACCGTACTTTCGCGTGACGTAATTGATCACCTCGTCGCGACGGTTCATGCAGAAATCGATGTCAATATCGGGCATCGAAATGCGTTCGGGATTCAAAAAGCGTTCGAAGAACAATTCGTGCTGCAGGGGATCAAGATCGGTGATGTTCATCGAATACGACACCAGCGATCCTGCCGCCGAGCCGCGTCCCGGTCCCACCGGAATATTGTTTTCCTTGGCGTAGCGGATAAAATCCCAGACAATCAGGAAATACCCCGAGAACTGCATTTGCTGGATGATGGCGAGTTCCCTCGCTAGACGCTGTTCGTACTCTGCAATGCTATGCTTGACGCGTCCTTGCGCCTGCAAACTTCGCAGCGACTCCAAGCGCCGGGCAAAGCCTTCGCGCGTGACATGTTCGAAATAACTGTCCAACGTGTAACCAGCGGGCACGTCGAAATGAGGAAATGGATTGCTGACCTTTTCCAGTCGCGTGCTGCAGCGCTCGGCAATAGCCAGAGTGCGCGAAAGCACGTCGGGCGCGTCTTTGAACACGCGGAACATTTCGTCGTGGCTCTTCACATAGAAGTCGGTGCCCTGGAACTTCATCCGATTGGTGTCCTGGATGGACTTGCCGGTCTGAATGCAGAGCATCACATCCTGCGCATGAGCATCGTCTTCGCAGAGGTAATGGCTGTCGTTGGTCGCCACCATCGGCAAGCCCAACTCTTTTTCCAACCGGAACAGGTTCGGGTGGATGCGGTGTTCCATCTCCAGCCCTTGATCCTGAATCTCGAGAAAGAAATTATCTTTGCCGAAGATATCGCGATAGAACACAGCCGCATCCCGCGCGGCTTCGTACTTCTCCTCCATCAGTCGCTCAGCGACTTCGCCCTTAAGGCAGCCCGACAAGCCAATTAGTCCCTTCGAATGCTCGGCCAGAAACTTCTTGCTCACACGCGGTTTGTAATAAAACCCACGCAGCGAAGCTTCCGAAGTAATCTTCACCAGATTGCGATAGCCTTCTTCGTTTTCCGCCAGGACCAGCAGATGGTTATAAGTGTCGCCATCGGGCGGAGTCCGTTCGATGTTGTGATCGTCCTTCTTGCAGATATAAAGCTCGCAGCCGATAATCGGCTTGATCCCGGCTTGCTTGGCGGCATTCACAAAATGCACGGCGCCAAAAATATTGCCGTGATCGGTCATCGCGACCGCGGGCATGCCCAGTTCTTTCGCGCGCTCGCAGAGTTTGTCCACATCGCAGGCGCCGTCGAGCATCGAATAATCGGTATGGAGATGAAGATGAACGAATTGGGACATGGGGGCTCGGCGTTGATCGCTTACTTGATTCTACGTCAGGCCCATTCTAATCGGAGACTAGCGTCGCGGGACGGCCACTTATCCACAGCAGGCAGCGGAAATCCTTACCCATTTCCGCCAGCCTCGGGTAGCGGTAGAATGAGGCGTCCTCGTTAATAAGTTCGAGGCGCTGCGTATGAAAACTGCCGGGACGCTGGCATTGGCGGTCTGCATTTATCTCGCTGCCATGTTCGTGTGGGCACACAATCGCAGCGCCAGCGTCCTCCGCGGCCACGTTACCATGGATGGGCAGCCTGTGGCGCACGCGGCCATGTCGCTGTTTCTATTGCGGCCCACGGTGCCTGGGGCATACGGCAGAAACATCGTGTCGCGGACCAACGAGAATGGAACCTATGAAGTAGCGTCGTTACCCAAGGGCGACTACGTGTTGCTGGTTTGGAAGCACGGCATTCGCCTCTATCAAGGAAGGATTCACGTCGATGAGTCTGACAACGTGAAAGACATCGCCACCGCAAGCTATCGTGCAGCGGAGCCGCGACCGTAGACACGTAGCTAGCTACGTGTCTACCGATCATTCTGGTAACTGGAAGTCCACACCGCGATCTTCATTCGCCTTCTGCGTGGCCGGAACGTCGAGCTGCGCGATCGGAATCTTCCTCGCCTTCTCCGCATTCAGGATCCAAAATGTCTGGCCCACGATGGCGTAGTTCTGAACTTCCTCGGTGTGCTTGTCGCGAAAAACCAGCTCGGTCGGTGGCAGCGCTGCCTTTGAAGTTTGTTCCGCATTGGATGACTTTGATTCCCGCGCCTCTCGCTCCTGGCGCAAGCGATCAACTTCAGCTTCCAGGCGATCAATCGCCGCCTGCTGCCGGTCGTTTTCGGCGTAAGCGCTCGAATCATCGTAGGCTTGATAATTCTGATAAGAATCCGAGGAATACGAATCGTCCCCGTAATCCCCCCAGCCATAATAGGGATAGCCGTAATACCCGGCATAAGGCCACCCGCGCCCGTAGCGACCACGACGGTATCCGAAGCCTGGACGTCCAAAGCCCGGGCGGCCAAAGCCACCCATCACGAAGTTGACGCCGCCGCGTTGAGTGCCGGGGAAGCCACGTGTGCTCATCATCGGGCCGCGACCACCAACCATGGCGTGACCGCCGGAAAATCCGGCATGTCCCGCGAAGCCTCCCGAGGCTCCGCCACCGCGACGTTGTCCCCACGCCGGAAGCGTGAGGAAAGCCGCGCCCAAGGCCGCAACTGCCAGCCAGCGACGCATACGAATATTATAGCGCCAGGTGCAAGCGAAAGTAAGCTAGTTCTGATCCCCGCCGCCGTGCTTCTGCCGGCACAGCTTGCAATAGGTCGGCGGCGCGGTATTGTCCACGCGATGTTTCACCGGCTTCACCGTCCGCAGATAGGCAAAGATTGCCTTCAGATCGTCGTCAGTAAGATTCTTGAATGCTCCGAAGGGCATGATCGAATTCAGCTTTCTCGCCTTCACGTAGCCCGTGCGCATCGCCTCGAGGAACATGGCTTCGTCGTAGTAGCTGATACCCGACGCATCAGGCGTAATGTTAGCGGTGCTGACGTCGCCCCAAGGACCTCGCATCAGCAATCCGCCGGCATACTCGAAACCAGCGACCAGTTGACCACGCTCTTGCGGCGTGTGGCAATCTCTGCAACCCCCTAGAGTGACCAGATATTGTCCGTACGTGATGCGGTCGGACGGATCCGGACTGGCAACGGGCGTAGTCACCGGCTCGGGCGCGCTGCGAATCAGGTACTTCACCGGAAAGATGATTTCCGTCTTTGCCAATTGACTACGGACCGGGGGCAATGACCGCAGGTAAACCACGACCGACGCCAGGTCCTCATCCGACATGTTGCGGAAGGATTCGTAAGGCATCATGGGGAAGAGAGCCCGTCCGTCGGGCCCGATTCCTTCGCGAATTGCCCGCGCAACTTGATCGTCGGTCAACCCGCCTATGCCGGTTTCAACATCGGGAGTCAGGTTCGGCGCGACCACGCGGCCCGGGAGGTCGGCCATGTTCAGCCACTGCCCGCCGGCTTCGGTGCCGGGAATTACCGGTGCGCCGTGCGTGTTCCAGTCGTGCTGCGAATGGCAGCCTCCGCACCCGCCCAGGTCAAAGATGTACCGGCCGCGTTTCAGCCGCTGCGGCGTTGCTTCGAATTTCCGCGAGGTCAGAGGCCGCGCCCTCGGGCCAATAAACGGGCGCCAGCCGATGGTCAGACTGATTCGCGCGATTAGAAGAAGTGCGACCGCGATCCCCAGGTAGAGCAGAATTTTCCCCAGCTTTTTCATATCCATCCCAAAGAGCTCAACTCTTCGTCGCCTTCCAGCCCATCCAATCCAGCATCCAGCGCCAAGACGTCTCTTGGCTGCGATTGCCCGGTGGCGGCGGCAGCGGCTGGGTGGGGAACACGACTGGCTTGCCGCGATATGCGTCGGCGAGTTGCTTAAATACCTTGCCCTGTTCTTTCACCTTGCCGTCATTGGTGAGCAGGCCAAGGCTGTATTCGAGCGAGTTGAACTCGAACTTCCGGTCGACATCGTGGCTGTCCCAATAGCTGAACCAACTGACTCCTGCATCGATGGCCGCCAGCACCGCTTTCTCCAGCCATTCCGCTTGCTGCTTTTCCGTCAGCGCCTCGATGCAGGTGTTGAACTCTTCCGTCCACACTGGCTTGCGCGGGTCGCCGGCGTACGAGCGGATCAAAGTTGCCATGGCGGCTAGCAGTTTAGTGCTAGGCGGATCCATAGGGCCGCCGTGTTTCAGCGAACCGGACCAGTATGGGTAGCAGTGCATCACCGGCATAGGCCGCGCCGCCAGGGCTTGCGGAGAAAACGTGTTCGACTCAAACCATGGCAGTTCGTCCACGCCGTTCACGTGAAGTCCTTGGGGATTGACCTCCTCCATGAGCGTGAACATCTTCCTCATCCAGACATCGCCAACCGCTGGCTCGGTGCTCCAACAGGTGTTGAGTTCATTGCCAAAGTCGAAACCGATGATGTTGTCTTTTGTACGGATCACGCGTGCCAACTGGCGCACGAAGATCTCCTGCGCTTCCCAGATGGCCTCATCGTTGTAGAACGCCGCTCCTGGTTTATTGAAGGGCGGCAAGAAGTACCAGCCGCTTAGCTGGCCAGTGAAGACAGTAACCACGGCGTCCAGATGCCGCTCTCCCATGATTGTAAGCAACTGATCCAGGCGTTCCAGATGAAGCGGACTTATCCACTTCGGATTGGGCTGAAAATACGGCCAGATCAGCAGGATGCGCAGATGGTCTGCTCCCAGGGACGCGATCGCGTCTAAGTCCCGTTTAATTGGATCTGCATCCCATTCATTCCAGCAGAACCACCAATTCTTCGAAGGCGTATAGTTCACGCCGAAGCGATGGCGGTCCAATTCATGCCGCGTGGGCGGCGCCGCGGCGAAGCTCAGTGGGCCGCGGCTTCTCATCGGATCCTCTAGGGCGAACAGCATACCTCCGACCGAGCCCGCGATAGCGGCCCGCACTCCGGCGGAGATGAAGCGCCGTCGATTCATAATTTGCCGGACGTTGTTAAGAAGCGGCGTCGACGAATGCGCGGGATTCCGCATCGAGATACCGGACCCTGTGCGGTCGAGGCCTAAGCGGCGCGCTGGTGAGGGCAGCTACCGTTTCTTCTTTCCCTTGGCTTTTTTCTTGCCGCTCGCTGCCTTTTTCGCCGGCTTCGTTGCCTTCTTGGCCGATTTATGTTCCTCGGCCTTAGGGGGATGGGCCTTGGCAACCGGCGCCTTCGCAACTTCTGCTTTCGCAACCGGCGGCGGAACCGCCGCGACCGCCGGCGCACCCTTCCCTTTTTTCTTGCCCGAGACGGGAGCGACAACAGCAGCAGTTTGAGGCGCGCCAGCAGCCGCCTTGGCGGCGCGTCCGCGCTTGGGCGGCGGAGGTGGAGGCGGAGGTGGAGGCGGCGATAGCGGTTTCAGGAACTTCAATATCTCCGTGCGCGAGCGCAGTTTTCCATCCAGCAAGAGCATGAATACGTCGTGAGCGATCTTGGGATACTCCGGCATCTGCGGAGTGATACGCAGCTCTGTCATCTCAAGAAGGGGAAGCTTCTGCTGCACCTGCCGCCATTTGCCGAAGAAGTTCTTGATCTTCTGCGCCACCGCTTGTTGCTTGGCTGTGACCTCAAGGAACAGCACCATCTCCGGCCGCGCTTCCGATAACAACCTCCAGGTCCGCGAAGGCGTCGCCGCCTCCTTGCCAGTCAGGCGCTTGGCCAGATCCTTGGCGTTATCTTCCAAGTCCTTCCACGCTGCCACCAGATCCTTGCGCGGGATCAGCTTGCGCATATCCGCGATATCTTTGTCGCTCAACCGTGCGGTCAGGAAATACAACATCGCCGGCGATGGATCCGGCGTATAGCCCAGCTGATTCATCTGCTGCCGGGTTTTCATCAACTGCCCAAGTCCAGCCGAATCCACTTTTGCCGTGGACCAGTGGGGATTGAGCACTTTCAGCAATTCTTCTTTTTCCAGCACGCGGACGATGTGCAGCGGGTCGTCTTCGTAGGCCAGCTGTTCAATCTCTTGCCCGATGGCCCGGTCCGTGATGTATTCGATGTAGTTGTTTTCCTTCGCCGACTGAATGCGGGCCTGGGTGCGCTCTTCGATCGGCCAATGGAAGCGCGCCGCAAAACGGGCGGCGCGAATCAGCCGCGACGGATCTTCCATGAACGAATAGTTGTGCAGAATGCGGATGAGCTTGGCTTCAATATCCGCCGCGCCATTGAACGGGTCCATCAGCAAACCGCGCGATCCAGGATTCAGCGACAGCGCCATGGCGTTGATGGTGAAATCCCGGCGCCGCAGGTCTTCGATGATCGTACCCGGAGCGATAATCGGAGGCTTCCCGGTCTTCTCGTAGCGCTCAGTGCGGGCTGTGCTGATCTCCGCGCGGACGTTGCCGAGCAGAACCAGGTACAGGGTTTTGAGATCGTCGTCCGCCGAGGCGACCACAGCCCCGGCGTGTTCCAGTTGCTTCTGCAGTTTGAGCGGATTGCCCTGAACCGTGAAGTCCAGATCGCGAATGGGAAATCCGCTGATGATGTCGCGGACGGCGCCACCGGTCAGATAAATGTTCATGCCCGCATCGCGGGCAATGTCCTGTACCAGCGTGACCCCCCGCTGCTGGTCGGGAGTCAGCCGGATTTCCATTGTGTAAATGTAATCAGCCATGCCTTATTCGGAACTTACCAGGCTGCAATTCCCCAGGATCGCTGCTCAATACCTACAGCTGGCCGAAGCGAGATTTCCACAGGGCACATTCCCACCTGCTCTGCGGCCTCCGGCACGTGCTACGTAAACTGCTCTATAGACTAGACTTAGACGAGTTGCGATGGATGGCAGCAAACTGTAGAAAATAACACAATGTTAACAATTTGGCTACTGTGAATGAGATGACTCACTATGTTCGAGGCAAAAGTGTGAGAATCTGATTAAGCTTGGGTGCGAAAGCCGCTGCCCGGGCAGCTTTGACCGACCCCATGCCTTCCACTCACAAGAAAGTCGTAGTCCGTAAGATGGATCGCGATTCCATCAACGGCTACGTCGCCCCCGCCGATTTTGTACGAGAAGGCAAGCTGGAATTGCTCAACACCGCCGGAAACGTCGTCACCATCGACCTGAAAGATATCAAGGTCGTCTATTTCGTCCGCGAATTCGGAGACGCCGACTCTCCCAGCCGCAAAACCTTCACCACCCGTCCTCGCACCGAGGGGCTGTGGGTCCGGCTCCGTTTCAAAGACAGCGAAGTCCTCGAAGGCATGATGCCCAACGACCTTTCGTTAAACACTGCCGACGGCTTCCTGATCAACCCGCCAGATCTGCGATCGAACACGCAGCGCATATTTGTGCCACGCAGCGCGCTTGAGTCTCTAACGGTGCTGGCCGTAATCGGGGCGACTCGCCGTCAACGTCGCGGCGTCCCCGTCGACGCGGGACAGGTACCTCTGTTCGGAGAATAGGGCCGGCCCACGTAAACTCGACCTTAGTCTTTATGCACACATTCTGGTGCATAATTTAGCTCAAAAAAAACTCTCATTTTCCCGCAAAATCCAGAAAACAAAGGGTCGGAATTTTTTCTGCCTCCTAGATCTATGGTTCTTAAGGTAGTTAGAGGCAAAATGTTGGAAACATGGGAGTTATCGCGATGTCCGACCGCGTACCATCCGTTTCGGGATGTTCGGCTCGACCGGTCGCGAACCGTGCAAAGGCCCGCATGAATGCTCAAATTGTCAAAGAGCTAAGATTATCTTCCAGATAATCGATGCGTGCTCATGTTATCGGATGTGGAGCTGGCGGTCAAGGAGAAAGCGAGCGGGCTGCAAGCCCGTTCCACATTGGGAGTCTCGCGCCCACCTGTCTCAGCCCGGAACTTGGGAACTGAGGACTTGAGGTAAGGTTGGAAATCGTTGAATATGCGTTTGGCCTCCCACCCTTTCCGCAACAGACGCGGAAAGAGTGGGGCACCCGATCTTACTATTTTAGTAAATATTCTTTCATGAAAAGGACGGTCGCGTAGAATTCAAAGTCGATGTCATTTACCTTGGTAAAGCGATGGCCCTCGTCCTTAGCCAGCAAGTACCAAACGGGTGTTCCGTTTTTTCTGAGAGCGGCAACTATAGCCTCCGATTCACTCAGCGGAACAATTGGATCGTTCTTCCCCTGAACCACGAATAAGGGCTTCTTCATTTTCGCGACGTTGTTGAGGGGCGCGATCTTTTCGAGGAAAGCACGCATTTGCGGGTCGCGTTCGTTACCATACTCCACCCGGCGCAGGTCTTGACGATAAGCCGCCGTGCTCTCCAGAAATGTCACCAGGTTTGCCGGTCCATAAATATCGATGGCTGCCCGAATTCTGTCGCTGTAATTTGCCGCAACCGCAAGGGCCATATGACCGCCATAGCTGGCGCCGGTTACCAATACGCGGTCCGCATCCAAGTTGGGCTGGGTCTTGATCCAATCTAGGAGTGCACCGATATCTTTGTAGGAATTCTCACGAAGGTATCCATTGTCGAGCTTGAGAAATTCCTTGCCATAGCCCGAAGAGCCTCGAATATTTGGACAGATCAAGGCGATTCCAAGTTCGTTCATGTAGTAGTTCGTCTGGCCCTGAAAGTAAGGCTGAAACTGGGCTTCAGGGCCACCGTGAATATCGATGACCACGGGACGCTTTCCAGTAAATTTTGCGGGAGGAGTATAGAGAAAGCCCGAGATGGATAGTCCGTCGAAGCTCTTCCATCGAATCAGTTTGGGCTCGACAAAGGCATCCGTATTGAGCCCGCCGGTTTCACTGTACGTCCAGCGTTCGACGCTTAAGGTCTTGGTGTCCAGAGAGTAAGCGTCAGTTGGGGAGCGGACTGAATCGAGAGTGAACCCAAGATATCTCCCGTTCTTGTGCCAACGAATACCACTGACGTATCCGGTGGGAACATTGGTAAGAGGAATGTCCTTGCCGGTACGCGCATCCATCAAGTGAAGCAGTTCGAGGCCATCTTCGTTGGATAAAAGAGCGATCATCTTTCCGTCGGGCGAAAGCTCGAAGTCCTGGATGTCCCATTTAATGTAGTCAGTCAAGAATGTGTACTGGCGGGTTTTCAAATCCAAATACGCTAGCCTCTGAAATTCGGATTCTCGGTCAGTGGTGACGTAGATCCCGTTCCCGTCCTTGCTGAATTGTGCGTCTCCATAGGCAACCGTTTGAGTATCGCCTTTAGGGGTCAGGAGCTTCTCTGCGCCCGTTGCGACGTTGAAGGTCCACACGTAACTCTCGTTAGCCGAGATCTGCTGGATCGCGACGATTTGCCGGTCATCCGGCGACCAACCGGTGGGCTGCCATGCTTCGCCCTCTTCTAATTGCGCCAGCATTCGGTTGCTGGCGGGATCGGACGGATTCATGGTGTAAAAGTCAACATCTTTGCCGTTTCTTCGTGTCGATCCATAAACGATGCGGTCGCCAGTATTTGACCAAACCCCTGGAGTGTTCTTCGATTTGCCATCGGTGAGCAGGGTGATGTTAGCGGTCGAGAAATCGTAACGATAATCTGATAGTTCTGGTCGCCGCCTACGTCCTTGGAAAAAATGAAATAGTCTCCCGTCGTAGGGTGATATGAAACTCCTCTTGATGGGTTGTCGTCGAAAAAAGTAAGTTGGGTGCGAGCGCCACCGGGAAACTTTACCCGGTGGATCTGCGGAACGTTTCCAAAAAATGTAACGATCAGCATCTCTTGCTTTGTGGGATGCCAGTCCAGGATCTCGGCGGCTCGGCCTTTGGTGTATTTCGCGGCATGTTGCGCTAAATCAGAAGGGATTGGGGGAATTCCCTCTGCCACTAAATTGGCCCCCGGAGCAACCTGGTCAGACTGAGCAAAAAGCGTGGTCGCAAAAATTAAGTAGGTCAAGATGCGAAGGTGCAGTCTCATGTTTTATCCTCGAGGGGAGACTTGGAAGCGGCATCGCCAAACTCTTGGCCCGGAGCCGGAACCGACAATCGGCACCTCCGCTGTTATGGACGGCGCACACCGGCCGATGTCATCAATCAAATTCCGGGGGACGAAAGCGAAAAAGCGTGCAGGGCGGCCTAGCCTGTCGCGTTTCATTTTGCTACGGAGGTTGCACATTCTCTCGGGTGGGCTTTTTCGTCGCCCGACTATGCTATAGATTTTGCAGACAACAACGAACCTCGGACTTTCCCGATGCTTGAAACGAAGGAGAGAAGGAGAAGCAAATGCCCGCCTACGCGGTAGTTATTCGTGAAAAGGCTCGCAACCCTGCCAAGTTTGGACGAGTACAGGAGACTGGCTCCAAGCCAGTTTCGAGAAGCACCCGGCTAAATTTCTCGCCATTCATGGCCGCTCTGAAGTTCTCGAAGGCCCCAAGAACGAGGACATTGTTATCCTCGAATTCCCCAGCTTCGAAGCGGCGCAAGCCTGGTATCACAGCCCGGAATATCAGGCTGCCTGCGAGCATCGCTTCCAAGGCGGGGACTATCGTTGCATCCTCACCGACGGTGTGGCGCCCAAATGATCGGTGTCGCACCGGATTCTCGCGTTACTCCGAAAGTTTCCCCGCCCAAGCTTTTTGCTTGGACGGGGCTTTTTGTTCTGCTAAACAATCGCCGATCAGGGACCTATTTGTAGGTGGCGGCCGTGCGAACTAAATAGTCACGATGCTCTGTGAAATCCGTCATGGAACTAAATGCTGGACCGTTCAGCGGGTTTGCCTTCAGAGCCTCCCTGATTGCCGCGTCGACTTTGTCCAAGCCATCCGCGTTGGCCGCCAGGTAAAAAATCCAGAACGTGCCCGGCGCTTGCGTGTGGACGGCTTCGGTATCGATTTCGTACTCGTGGATGCTGCCGTCGGCGAGCATTTTCTCCAGCAGTGGAACGATCATATTCTTGCTGAGCGTTTCCAGCGCATTGTTGGGCGCGTCCGGCCTTAGCTTGTAGGACGACCCGTGAGTGTACAAATCTTTCCACGACCCTGAATGCCAGTTGTAATAGCGGCTGACATAAATGTTATCCCAGTGGTTGGTAGCACTGGCCAACACCGGAGAAGTGGGGTTACCGTTCTTGTAGAACTGGTCGAGCACGTTGAGCACGCCGGCCATGGACATGGCTGACCACCAACCATCGTGAGTGGGAGCATCGGCCGAATGAATTAAATTCTCGTCGTCGCCATAACCCACAATGGTTCCGTTGGCCATGGCCTTATCCAGGATTTTCGCGTTGGCCATGTTGGATTTTGCCATCTCGGCCCACTGGGCGCGGGGAAGCGTCCAAAATGCAACGTAGGAATACATCGGCGGCTTTTCTTTCACTTCAGACATCTGTGCACATACGGGCAAGACCCAGACGGCGGACATCGCTAGCACGCACAGCCCTGCGAAAACTCTCCACAGTTTCCTGTTCATGATTTCATCCTCCGTGATTTGCCCAGGACCTCTAGGGGGGGACCTGGCCTGGGGCGACGGTAGTGTACACCTAGCGACGCGTGACGACTGTTTTTGGACTGAATATTTCCGCGAAACATTCCCCAAAAGATCGCAGACCTGTCGATCTGGCGGCCTCTCGTTCGACTAACAAGTGAGACAGGGAAACGGCGAGGAGGCTGATATGGCACCGCGGCAAACAACAGTTCGAATTCTCAAATCAATAGCGGGAGCCGTCCTCGGCGGGTTCGGGATGTTTATTCTCTATGCGGATACGGCCGGGGCTGTTGCTCACTTGCGTCAAAGCCTTGCCAGCGGCTCAGCAGCGCTGGGAGGATTGACCACCGCCATCCTGGTCCTCGCGCAATCCGTCCACCTCTATGGGTTGGAGCATCCGCGGTTCGCGCAGGGTCTGGTTCAACAAGTGCTGGTGCCGTCGCTCTGGCCGCTTTTCCTTGTCATTTTCGGAACAGTATTATCCAGAGACACGTTTACCCACTACTCGCATTCCATCGAGGAAAGTGACAGCGAGGCCATCGATGCCGCTCGTTCTCGCGCGACACACAAGTAGATGCCGCTAACCGTAGGCTTATGCCGGCTATCATTTGCCTCTGTTTGAAGAGCTCACCCCCTGGAGCCCACGCTTTCTCAAGCCGGCTGGGAAATCACACGCGATGTGTTTCAACGCCGACTTTAGAGCAGGCATGTGCAAATGTCCTGTCCGGGAGCGTAAGAGACCCAAACTCGAATTGTTCTGTCTTGGCGCTGGTAACAGTTCCCTCTTGCGGCTGCTCTAATTACAATAAGAAGTGCTGTAAGCGAGAGCAGTCTCACTCCCCCAAATTGATCGTAGCGACAGCTAGTTGAGCTTGGATCCCTTCGTGAAGGAATTGCGACGTGAGGGTTCGCGAGACGACAAATCGCCGGAACGGGACGACGCCATCACTGCCGCCGAGGCTCCGCAATCCCGCGGCAAAGCGCGAGTCTCTGATCGTCGCGGCCACCAAACTTTTTGCCCACCGTGGATATGAGGCAACCCGGACCGCTGAAATCGCGGCTCGCGCCGGCTGCGCGGAAGGTCTCATCCATCGTTATTTTGGTGGTAAAAAAGGCCTTCTGTTGGCGCTGATTCAGCACCGGGTCTCGAAAGAGGTCGTAGAGTTGACCCACCAGCTGCCAAACGCCCCAACGCTCGAAGAGGAAGTTCTTCAGCTTGTCGAATGGGAAGTCAGAAATATGTGGCGCGATCGAGACTTTCTGCGGGTGATCATATCGCGTGGGCTCGTGGAACCGCGGGTGGGCAAGGTGCTCAGTCAGGCGGGACTGGCCCGGCATGTACCCGCCTTGGTTCAGCGCCTTAAGCATTTTAAGCGGCGCCGGTCGCTATCGGACGAAGAAATGGAGGGATTGGCCCAGGCGATCAAGACGATTGGGCTGGTGTTCGGCTTCATCCGGCCTTGCCTGCTCCAGCAAGATCGCCGGGCTGCCAGGAACATGGCGACCACCATCGCGAGAATTATGGTCCACGGTGTCTCTGGGTGCCCCACCTAGCGAGGCGGTGGGCCACCCTTTCTTTTGAACTTTGGGAATTGCTCATTGCTTCTTTCGCAACACCGTTTGGAACACGATAATTGCCTGTGCAGAGTCTGACTCCGGCAGCGGTCGCGGCCCTGGTAATGGAGCTCGCTCCCGCAGTGGCTTTCGGGTGCGCTGCCGAACGTCTCACGCGAGCGGTCCGACGTTGGCCGGTCGCCGTACGCATCGCCTTTCCCACGCTGTATGTCTTGCCTTACGTTCTAGTTTCCTTTTCCTCCCATATCTTTCGGTGGCAATGGTTCGCGCTCTACGCTGGGCTGCCCGTCGTGATTGCGTGGTTGTTGGAGCGGGCGGCGGCGGCCGATCCCGAGCAGCGCGGCAACTGGCAAGGCGCGATTATTCTCCTGGTGCTAGGGCTTGCGGTTGATTTGCGTTGGTTCGATTCCGCATGGCCTGCCGGGCTGCGTGCTCTGAACGAATTGCTTCTCGTGGACATCGGCTTGTATGGCTTTCTCGCCGTCCGCCAGCTCAGCGGAACAGGTTTCGACTTTCACCTGCGCTGGAGCGATTGGAAAAGCGGATTGCGCGAGCTCGTCTTCTTCACGCCTGTGGTTTTGACGCTGGGCTTGGCGCTAGGTTTTATCCATCCCCACGCCAACGTACCGAATCTGGGCGCGGCGGTTCTGCGATGGCTGCTGATATTTCTCTTTACTGCTTTGCCCGAGGAACTTTTCTTTCGCGGCTGGGTACAGAATCTGCTTGAACGCCGTGTGGGGCGGCGGGCGGCGTTGGTGATCGCGTCCGCGCTGTTCGGATTGTCGCACTTCAACAAACGGTCTGTGCATTTTAACTGGCGCTACGTCTTACTAGCCACGATCTCCGGCATTTTCTACGGACGGGCCTGGCGCGAACACCGGCGAGTCGCCGCATCGACTATCACCCACGCCAGTGTCGATTGGATTTGGGGTCTGTGGTTCTAAGGACCAAACACGTAGGCCGCACCAGGGCCGTTTGTACTGCCAGCAGGGTGGTTAATAGATCCGACTGCGACGGTACTTCCGCTGATGGACACGCTGAACGCGAACGCATCACCGATATCTCCGTCGGATGGCGTCAGCTTCGCGGCGAACTTCGAAGTTGTCTTCCAGCCGGCTTTGGGTTTGTTGAAGACATAAGCTGCGCCGGTGCCACCGTTGCCGATGACCGCGCCGACCACAGCTGTGTTGCCGGTGATGGCGGCCGACCATCCAAAGGCATCGCCCATCTGTCCGTCAGAGGCGGTCAGCTCTGCGTTGAACTTCGAGGTCGTCTTCCATCCCCCGGCTGGCTTCACGAAGACATAGGCCTTGCCCGGACCCGTAAATGTACCGGTCGAAAAATTCTCCTGAAGCGCCGTCGCCAACACTGTGGTCCCGTCGCTGCTAATGCATGCTGATCCCGCCTGGCAGAAACCGAAATCATCATATGCCGCCCCATTCTTAGCGGACAGCTTGGCCGCGAACTTTGAAGTCGTCTTCCAACCAGCCGCCGGTCTAAGGAAAAGATAGGCCACCCCCTGGCCCGCATTTGAACCTACGGTCGCGCCCGGCGCACCAACAAACAGAGTGGACCCGTCGCCACTGACAGATACTTCACCTGCGAAATCATCCGCTGCCCCATGCGCCTCGTAAAGCTTGGCGGTTTCGGTAGCTGTCTTCCAGCCCGAGGCAGGCTTGACGAACACATAGGCTGCACCCTGCCCAACGTTGCCATCGATGGTCGCGCCGGCTGCTCCGACGGCCACGGTGTTGCCGTCCGCGCTGAGTGCCAGTTCGTTGCTGAAGCCATCATTGGCCATTCCGTCAGAGGCGGTCAGCTCGGCTTTGAATTTTGAGGTCGTCTTCCACCCACTCTCTGGCTTGAGGAAGACATAGACTTTGCCGGGACCATTGCACACACCGCTCTGCGGACATGACCCCACTACAATCGTGTTTCCCACGATGTAGACTGCGCCTCCGAAGCCGTCGCCTGCTGCTCCGTTCGAGGCAGTCAGCTTGGCCGTCTGAGTCACATTTCCCCACCCACTGGCCGGCTTTACGAAGACATAAGCGGCGCCCTGCCCGTCGTTACCGTTTACGGCGGCGCTCTGCGCTCCGGCGACTACAGTGTTTCCACTGATGCTGACGGCGATGCCCAACTGGTCACCATCCACTCCATCTGAGGCAGTTAGTTCAGCCAATTGCACCCACGGATCGATCACCACAGGATAGCGCGCACCAGCGTCGTCAGTTCGCAGAAGTAACTCGCCGTCGTTCAGTTCCAGCCACGTGCGCAATGCCTTTCCCGAGACATCAAAAGCCTTCAAACCGGTATAACGAAGCACTGGCTTTCCATTTGCTGCAGTAAGGCTCAGGCCCTCACCGTTTTGATCCATGGCGGCATGCAAGTCTCCCGACAGCGCCAATGCTATTGTGAGGAAACCACCTTTGACCTTGACCTTGTTCGGCGGTTCGTTGATGGTGAATCCTTGTTCGAGACCAACCGGCCCATTGATATACCATTCGGTGAAAATACCCCGCCGATAGTCAATGCGGTTACGATTCGCCACAGGAACAACAGCGCCGACTCTCCGGATTGCTTCGCCATACCCATAACCCCGCACGGTCATTAGCCAGCGAGAAGCTCCACTGCGTACTCCTACTCCTTCAGAGTTGAAATGAATGTCCAATTTCTGGCGCAAGTTTGGAGCGTCGAAACCATCGCCAACAGGTTGCACGTGGTAGCTGAAAGCATCTTGCCCCAAGGCAGCCGAGAGGCTGGATTGCAGCTCCGTCGGCACATTCGGCTGGCGCAAAGCATCCCGTCGGACGGGCACACGAGTTTGGGTATTCGCGGCGGTTAAAACGGCTACTGCTAGCACAATCGTTGCGGTCATTGAGAGACTGTGGATTCGTGGTTTGCTCATTGGAATTCTCCTGACGCAAGACCTGCGAATACTACTTTGAACCGCCCGGCCCGACAGATCTTACTCTGCGAGACGCCCGCAAGGGGAAGGGACACGGGCTCACAGAGCGAAGGAATTATCCTCGCCCACGCTCAGGGTGTCAAGAAAAACTTGAGTTTAGCTAAGTGGCCCGCGAGAGGGTGAATAAATCACCGACAATGCCTGAAGACTAGTGGCCAACATGTTCTCATTTTTCGTGAGGTTTGTTCTTCTTGTTTGTCGCTTTACAAAGTAGGGGGAAATTTCCATCCGGGATGCGCGCCGGCAGCCAGCTAATGCCTGGTCGGGGGATCATGGCGCCAGCGGCTCTTGCGGTTCGCATCCTCGGGGTGGTTTATGATCCTTTTCCGCTTGGCCGCGCGTCAATTACAATCGGTCTCGTTCTTGCTAACACTCCAATGAGACTCGCACAGATTGTTTCTGCGCTGGGCGCGCGCCTGGAAAACGGCTCGCCCGACACCGAGATCACAGGCGTCGCTGGAATTGAAGAAGCCGGCCCCGGCCAACTCACCTTCGTGGCTAACCCAAAGTATGCGGCTGCGACCCGGAAGACAAAGGCATCAGCCGTTATCGTCGCAGAGGACTTCCCTGCCGCCGCGACTGCGATGGTGCGCAGCCAGAATCCGTATCTGGCTTTCTCCCGCGCGATCGCTCTGTTTCACCCGCCTTATAAATACGCGGCGGGAATTCACCCAACGGCAGTGATTCATGCCTCCGCGAGGATCGGGGAAGGCGCACACATCGGGCCGTACGTCGTCATCGACGAAGACGTCGAAATTGGGAAAAATGCTGTCCTGATGGCGCATGTCGTGATCTATCGCGACGTGAAAATCGGCGACAATTTCCTGGCTCACGCTCACGCGGTCATCCGCGAGCACTGTTGCCTGGGAAATAATGTGCTGCTGCAGAATGGCGCGGTCATTGGCGCGGATGGCTTTGGATTCGCCAAAGACGATCTCGGCCACTGGCACAAGATTCCGCAGCCGATGCCGGTCGTCATCGAAGACGACGTGGAGATTCAAGCCAACTCCTGCATCGACCGTGCCAGCGTGGGCGAGACCCATATCGCCCGCGGCACGAAGATCGATAATCTGGTCCAGGTGGGTCATGGGTCACACATCGGAGAGCATTCTCTGCTGGCCTCACAGGTCGGCCTGGCCGGTTCTACCGAAGTCGGGAATAACGTGATTTTGACGGGGCAAGTCGGTGTGGTGGGTCATTGCAAGATCGGCGATGGCGCCATCGTCACCCCGCAAAGCGGCGTTGCGGGCGACATTGCGGCCGGAGAGATCGTCAGCGGGTCTCCCGCGGTCGATCACAAGCTGTGGCTGAAGTATTCGGCGTTATTGAGCAGGTTGCCAGAGATCGCGAAGGCGGTGCGGATGAAATCTACAAAGGCTTGAACCACAAAGGACGCGCAGGTTCACAAAGGAAACAGGTCATGCCGAAGCTTTTCCCTCGTGAACCGGAGCCCGTCCTGAGCTGGGTCGAAGGGCTTCCTCCGTGATTGTCGGGGCTGCCTCTTGAAGCTCAGCCGGCAAGCCGCTGTCGATTACTTTTCTAACTTTCGCCATCAAGCAATCGCGGCTGCCGAAATTCTCGGGCTCGATCGGCTGGTGAAAGATTACGGTGACAATCCCCGGCTTGATCCCAAATCTTCTCTTTGGCATGACGTAGTGTGTTCCTACGATGGTTACCGGCACAATCGGAACGCCACATTCCTCGGCCAAGTAGAACGGTCCTTTCTTAAAGGGTAGAAGCTTGCCATCGAACGAACGGTGGCCTTCGACATAAACCGTCATGTTGATGCCTTGATGAATTACATCCGCGGCGGCGCGGACTGCGGCAATTCCCGACTCACGGTTTCCGCGATCCACAGGGACGAGCGAGCCGAATCGCATAAGCCTCGCCAATACTGGAACGCGGAACAACTCTTTCTTGACCATGATTGACATGCGGCGCGGAATCAGCGGCATGAGGATTGGCGGATCGACGTTCGAAACATGATTGGCCATGAAGATGTAGGTGCGGGCCGGGTCGATCTTGTCTAGTCCCACGGTCTTCACCTGGATACCGGCGAGTCGAACTCCGGTGAACGCACCCCACATGGTCATGCGATAGAGCATGCTGACGTCGCCCGTTATCAAGGTCCACGGAAAGCCGATCAATGCCGCGAAGGGCAGCAGTGCGGCCCAGAACCCGAGCATCACGAGGGTGCGAATCAAGCGCGCGCGTCTCCGTACGGATGGAATTCGCCTTTGTCTGGTTCGAACCAGACAACAGAGTGAGCGTTCTGGCTTGGCATATTATCGTCCACGGATGTTAGCTCACAATCAACTTATTCTCCGCGCCCGAACTTTGTGGCATCGCTACACTCAGCGATTTCAAGCGCTCCGGCAGTTTTTCGTAAATACCGCCAAAGCCTCCGTTGGAAAGAATGGCAACAACGTCGCCCGAACGCAACTCGGGCGCGACCAGTTGCACGATGCCGTCAACGGTAGGGACAATCCGCGCCCGCCGGCCGTGCTTCTGGATTTGGGCTGCCACTGCTGCCAAGTCAAGGCGTTCTGCGTCCGGGATGGCTTCTGACTTAAAGACATTCGCTACGACGACTTCATCGGCCAGCGCGAGGCTTTTTGCCAATTCGTTCTGTAGCACGTTGCGCCGCAGAGTGTTCGAGCGTGGCTCGAGGATCGTCCACAAGCGCGCTCCCGGATAATTTGAGCGCAACGCGGTAAGTGTCCCGGCAATCGCTGTCGGATGATGCGCGAAGTCATCGATAATGGTGATGCCATTTACCGTGGCACGGACTTCCAGGCGGCGCTTCACGCTCTTGAAAGTTTTCAATGCGGCGGCAATCTCTTCGCGGGTAATGCCGCTCTGGGCGGCCATTGCAGCAGCTGCGGTCGCGTTCCAAACGTTGTACTCGCCCCCGATGGCGTACTCGAAGTCCGCCCACGGCTTTCCGTCGCGCACAACCGACCATCTGGTTCGTCCCGGTTCCAGATGCAGGTTGGCGATTTTCCAGTTTGCGTTCGCGCTCGAGCCGTATCGCTCGACCGGACAAAACGCGCGAGCGAGAGAGCGATCGAGGCTCGCGCCGGAATCGAAGGCGATGATGCGGCCGCGGCGAGGGATGAGATTCACCAGCCGCTTGAACGCAGTTTCGACGGCATCGAGATCTTTGTAAATGTCGGCGTGGTCAAATTCCACCGAGGTGAGAATGATGGAGTTGGGAAAGTAATGCAGGAATTTTGGGCCTTTGTCGAAGAACGCGGTGTCGTACTCGTCCCCTTCGAGGATGAAGTGCTCGCCTTGTCCCAATTGAAAGCTGCTGCCAAAGTTTTCCGCAATGCCGCCGATCAGAAAAGAGGGTTGCAGGCCGGAGGTATGGAAAATCCAAGCGAGCATGGAGGTCGTTGTGGTCTTGCCGTGCGTGCCTGCGACGACCAGCACTTCTTTGCCGCGCAGAAATTCATCATGAAGAATCTGTGGCAGCGAAGAGAATGGGATGCGCTGGTCGAGTATGTGCTCCAGTTCCACATTGCCGCGCGATATGGCATTGCCCACGACCACCAGGTCCGGCGGCGGTTGCAGGTTTTGCGTGGCGAACGGGGCCACCGGAATATCGAGAGACGCCAGAAAATCGGACATAGGCGGATAAGCCGCTGTGTCGGAACCGGTCACGCGAAAGCCGCGACGCTGCAGCATTCCGGCGAGGGAGGCCATCGCCGTGCCGCAGATCCCGATCAGGTGAATGTGTTTATTCTCGTGCATTTCTCGTCATTTCGATCCGTGTAGAGTGGACGCCCTACACGTGGCGGATTCCAGAATCCGAAGGCTGCCTTCACTTCTGCCGACATCGAGCGTGGCGCGCACGCCCAGAGGAAGCGTAATGTTGCGGCGCGAGACGTGGCCGGATCGTAGTCCATATGCCACAGGAACGCCCAAGTCGCCGACGATCCGCAATACCACTTCTTCCAAAGTGTAGCCCTGATCTTTGTTTTGCCCGCAATCCGGCATCTCGCCAAATACTATGCCGCGAACCTCCGCGAATTTACCCGCTAATTTCAGTTGCATCAACATGCGGTCGATCTGATAAGGTTTCTCGGCCATATCTTCGATGAACAATATCGCTCCCGCCGTGTGAATTTCATAGGGCGTGCCCAACGAAGCGACTAGCATCGACAAACAACCGCCGTAAAGGATGCCTTCGGCCGAACCTGGTTGCAAGGCTTTCGCGCCCGATTCCAGTCCAAGGTTTACTTCCCATGCTGAAGTCCCGCCGACTGCGGCGTCCCAAGAGACCAGATCGACTCCGTCGGGATCACCGAAATCTTTTGTGACCATCGGACCGTGAAAGGTGACAAGGCCAACGGAATCCGAGATGTAGGTCAGCAGGCTGGTGATATCGCTGTAGCCAACAAAAATCTTCGGGTGCGCTTTGATGCTCTCGAGATTGAGAGTATGGAGAAGGTAGTTGGCGCCGTATCCACCCCGGGCGCAGACAATGGCGCGGACGTCATCGCGCGTGAACATTTCTTCCAGTTCACGGGCCCGGCGATCGACCGACCCGGCAAAATAGAAATCCTTTTCGAGGATGGAATCAAAATAGAAAGGTTTATACCCGTTGCGCCGCAGCGCGTCGCATCC
Organism: uncultured Acidobacteriota bacterium; assembly: GCA_963762385.1. Lineage (GTDB taxonomy): Bacteria > Acidobacteriota > Terriglobia > Terriglobales > Acidobacteriaceae > JABDBE01. The sequence goes on from CAVXKN010000014.1 coordinate 105,011, forward strand.
GGCTTCGAGCAGCTCGAACCTGATGTTGCTGGCAGGAGCGACGATCCCGACCGTGTCGCCGGGCTGAAGCGCGGGCGGCTTGATGCGCGGGATTAATGGGATTTGCGGCATCGCATCAACGTCTTCGGACGGTCAATCTTAACAGGCTGCGGCAAGACGCAATTTGTTACTTCGGTGACTGTTGCACAACGATGACAATCCTGCCGAGTTCCACTCGGCTGCCCGGACCGGGCCGTCCGGGCCTACGTGTCCCCTTTTACAAGAAAAATTCTCCGCGGCAGATAAGTTGAGCTGTGCCTCTCAGGTAAACCTGTTCTTCCCATCGCACTGTTTGCACTCCCCCGGGGGTATGTACCCGTAGCGGGGACTCGGCCTTCTTCGCGACAATGCTTGCGACCGCGGCGGCGCACGATCCGGTCCCAGAGGATTGAGTTTCGCCCACTCCGCGCTCAAAGAACCTGGCGTCGATATTTCTTTCGTCAACTATAGCTACCAGCTCAACGTTAACACCATGCTTGAAATGAGCGTGCCGTCCGATCTCGGCTGCTTCTGCCTGCCAGTCCGGCCTGAATTCGTTCACAAAGATGACGTAGTGCGGATTACCCATCGAGATCGGAATGCCGCATGCATCGCAAGAACCCAGTTTTATGGGAAGCTCATCCTCGACCTCAGGCTTGCCCATGGCAATCTCAAATTCATACTGATTGTCGTTGCGCGAGGTGAATGTGCAGGTCTTCAGGCCAGCGCCAGTCCGGATCACAACTTTTTCCTTCGCCTGCTCGGAGCAAATGTAGGCCGCCACGCAACGCGTGCCGTTGCCGGAGATCTCGGCCTCGGAGCCGTCGGCATTGAACAAGCGGGCCTGCACATCGGCATCCGGCGCAGGAAACAACCACTCCACGCCATCAGCGCCTACGCCCTGATGGCGATCGCAGATACGCCGGCTGAACGCGGTCAAGTCGGTTGGCGCATGAATGCCATCAATGATGAGGAAATCGTTTCCGCAAGCGCTCGCCTTGAAGAAAGGAATGACGGTACGGGGCGAACTCATTCAATGTCCACCGGGCCCAGCGGGGTCGCACTCTCAAAGACCGGAGACTGCTTCAGCCCGCATAGTACCTGGTTCTGCTGGCTCCGGGTTGCCTCCAGTTCAAACTGCACTCGCACGTGATGCGGAGTTGCGGCAACCTGCAAGTTGTCCGTCATGCCGTGGACACATTCCAGAACGCGGTTGATCTCAAGAGTAACTTCGTCGGCACTGCGGCCGGCAACTTCGTAAGCGTGGACTGCCGCTTTTAGACCGAATCGCTCCTCCGCATATCCCAAAAGAAAGAGGCAAAGCAAAATGAGGCCGGTAGCAAAAACCGAGGTGAGATAAAGTCCCCCACCCACCGCCATGCCGACCGAAGCCACCACGAAGATAGTTGCCGCCGTCGTCAATCCGGTGACGAGTTTGTCTCGAGAATGAAGGATGGAACCAGCGCCGATAAAGCCGATCCCTGGAATGATCTGGGCCGCGATGCGGGTGTGATCGCCGAGGAACTTGACGGCGAGCGCGTCGGAAAGGATGGTGTACATCGCTGCGCCAAGGCAGATGAAGAGATTGGTACGCAGCCCGGCTGGGCGATGCTTCAGTTGACGCTCCAGACCGATCAAACCGCCTAGAATCGCCGCCAGCACCAGGCGCGTAATCGAGACGCCAACGATGGAGGCCATCTCGTTCTGAAGGAGGTCGTAAATGTGTTGCATCGAAGTCATGAGAACGTAGGTTGGGTGGATTTTATCACTGGAAAACTTGACGCCAACGCGTACCGGCTCTGTGCCATTAACGGGCGTGATTACCGGTCAGGGCTGTTGGAAGGAGCCGGATGCGTCCAGTAGATGGTGGCTGCGGGCTGCCCGATAGTGCGTATGACCACGAGAGAACTCAGGCCTTGCTTTTGCACGCCGAGGGCGACCGGATCGCCGTCCATTGCAACTACAAAGTCGACGTATTGCGAGGGGTTTGCCAATGCCCGTTCCCACAGACCTTCTTGATCGGCCGGCGTTTTCCAGGGACGATGATTGCCTTCATTAATCGTATGCCGCAAGGGGATTCCAGCTCGTTGTAGAGCGCCGACGTGGTCGCCCAGATACATCAACAAGTTCGACTCGTGCGGCAATTTCCTGAGGTTGGACGCCAACTCAGTTTCGAAAGCGATGCGGGTTCGCGAGTTCACCCAAGCCTCGCGAAAGCAGACGGGCTGCGCCCTCCAGACGAACCCGTAGCTCAAGGCGAGAAGGACTAGACAGGCGCAGACTGTGGCTGTCCTCACGGAATTACTTTGGGCGAGGCGAAGCACGAAATACGTAGTCAGTGCCACTGCGATAGAGAATAAAGGAAGAAGCTGCAGCCCATAACGGACGTTATAGAACGAGAACGGCCACCATGTGGGCACGAAAATCGGGACGCCGCTATACCCGATGGAAAGCATGTAGAACGGAAGTGGCGCCCAGAGTAAAAGAAGCGGCCACAACTTGCGGTCAAGAATCAGAATCGCGAGTGTTGCGGCCAGGAGCAACGCCACCCATAATTTTTGCCCCTGCCTCTCAGCCATATTCAGCTCGGCTGATTTCAGAAAATAACTGAACGCGACCGGCAAATCGTGGGAGCCAGGATGCCCCGGAGATCCCGGAGTTGCGCTCTTCTGTTCGATGGCGCGGGCAGAATATGGTCCGTTAGCAAACTCGAGAGGGTTGCGATAGATGACCGCGTTATAGGCAAGCCAGAGAGCCGGAGCCGCTGCCGCGAGCAAGATAAATTTCGCTACGCTGTGACCATCTGCTTTTGGCTTTAGCACGACGAGAAACGCGGCACCGCACATTGCAACCGCAAGAAACCATCCGTCATAGCGCGTAAGGCACGCGGCGATAAGACACAGGCCACACTTCATCAACGATGAGGATGCCGCATGGGGTGGGGCATCCTTCTGAAATGATTGCCGAACGAAGTCGTTGAAGTACACCACGGCCCAGATGAACAGCGCCAGGTAGAGCGACTCCGTCATGGCAGTGGTCTGCAGGTAGATCAGATTAGGGTTCGCGGCGTAAGTCATCGCGCCCAGCCACGCGGCAATTCTTGCGCGGGCGTCGGGTTCGGAACTAGCACTCAGAGTGCTCCGCAGCAGGCGAAAGATGCCCGCTGTGCCCAAAACGTAAGCGACCATCGAAGGAATGGAACCGCCAATGCCCGATTGCCACGCACTGTCGGAAAGCAGGAACGGAATCATCAGCAGATGCGGCAGCGGCAACCACACCGTGCCGAGCTGCAGCAAGCCAGGAGTGCGGGAGTCGAACACCCGTCGGGCGATGTTGATGTGTGCCACGGCATCGCCGTAGAGGAGCAAGCTGCCATGCTGAAAATAATAGGCGAAAGAAATGAAGGAGACACAAGCGGTCAACTGGGCGACGAGCGCGGTTTCACGATCCCAATAACGAGTGGGTTGGGCGTTCGTCGGTTGGGCTTTCATCGGTTGGACCTGGTGCGCCGCGGACTCATTCCAGATGGGTCAATTCACGAAAGACTTGGAAGCGGGCATCGATCTCTTCGCGAGTGAGCGATTGCAGTCGTTCGGTGCCAAAACGCTCGACAGCAAAAGAGCCCATTACGCCGCCATAGAAGAGTCCGCGCTTCAAAACTTCGCGATTCAACTCTTCTTGCGAGGCGATGTAGCCCATGAACCCACCGGCGAAAGAATCGCCGGCGCCGGTTGGGTCTTTCACCTCCTCGATGGGCAAAGCCGGCGCGCGAAATGGATGGTGGCCAATGCCGAATGCGCCTTCACGAAAAAAGATGGTTGCTCCGTATTCACCATGCTTGATGACCAGCGCCTGCGGTCCCATGGCCAGAACTTTCTGGCTGGCCCGCAGCAGGTTCGGTTCACCGGCAAGGCTTTTGGCTTCGGCGTCGTTGATCAAAAGCACGTTGACAAGCTTCAGAGTCTCAACCAAGTCGGGACGAAAACCGTTGATCCAATAATTCATGGTATCGCCGCCGGTAAGGCGAACCGTGTCCATCTTCTGCCGAACTGCAGCTTGCAAGGTTGGATGAATATTGCCCAGAAAAAGGAATTTTGAATCCGAGTATTCGGGTGGAATCCGCGGCTGGAAGCGCTCGAAGACGTTCAATTCAGTGAAATCAGTTTTGGCCTCATTCAAATTGTCGAGATATTGCCCACCCCAGCGGAAGGTTTTGCCCTGGGCATGTTCGATTCCTCGCGTATCGATCTTTCGCTTCTTCAGAACGTTCTCGTGTTCGGCGGTAAAATCTTCCCCCACCACGGCGACGATGCGAACCTCCGTGAAATAACTGGCGGCGAGAGAAAAAAATGTACAGGAGCCACCCAGCACGCTCTCCACGCGACCAGACGGCGTAGCGATGGTGTCAAAAGCAATCGAACCAACTGCCAGGATGCTCATTATGAGGTCTTGGTCTCCAGGTATTTTCCAATAATCAGTTTGAGTTTCTCGCGAGTGGCGGCGGGAATCTTGTCGCGATCAGTAAGAATCGCGTGCGCCAACGCCGCGCCACACTTGCAGCCCCGTTTGGTTGGCATCGCACCCACAGCGTTGTGCACGACGGTGGCAGCGTTCTCGGCGTTCTTCAACAGCACGGCGACGATCTGATCGACCGTAACTGAATCGTGATGCGGATGCCAGCAGTCGTAGTCGGTCACCATAGCCACGGTGACGTAGCAAATCTCGGCTTCGCGCGCCAGTTTGGCTTCTTGCAGGTTGGTCATGCCGATCACATCCATGCCCCAGCTACGGTACAGGTTGGATTCTGCCTTGGTGGAGAACTGGGGTCCTTCCATGCATAGGTAAGTTCCGGCACGTTTGCCGGTCACTCCCGACTTCTTGCACGCAGCTTCCACGGTGTGGGCAAGTTCAGGGCAGATAGGATCGGCAAAGGCAATGTGAGCGACGATGCCTTCGCCAAAAAACGTATCCACGCGATGGCGAGTGCGATCGAAGAATTGTTCGGGGATTACGAAATCGAGCGGCTTGTGCTCTTCCTTCAATGATCCGACTGCGGAGACAGAAATTATCCGTTCGACGCCGAGCTGTTTGAAGCCGTAAATATTGGCGCGGAAGTTCAACTCCGTAGGCAGAATGCGGTGTCCGCGTCCGTGCCGCGCCAGGAATGCGACCTTGCGGCCTTCGAGCGTGCCCAGAACATAAGGGTCGGAAGGGTCTCCGAATGGAGTCTCCTGCTTGATTTCCCGCACGTCGCTAAGGCCGGGTATGGAGTAAAGCCCGCTGCCGCCGATGATGCCAATTTCTGCCTGCGACAAGAATCCCCCTGAGAATTTCCTTCGATGATGCTGAATCCGTGATTATACAAAAGAGAGAGTGCAAACGCCTGTAGCGGTAGGCTTCCTCGCGATGCGCAACTTCTCACGAGCATCAATTCTGACTAACGTTTAGAATCAGCAGCAGAAACAGATTCATCGTCCTGCAGCCACGAATGTGCCGAACAGTTCCTGCCGTAGCCGCTCGGTTGTCGGTTGATCCAGACTCTCAGTAATCAAAACATTATCCGTCTCCACATCAATCACCACCGGCCCTTCCTCGGTCAGCCAAGTGTGGACGCCGGTTAGCGCCCCGAGTTTCTGCGAGTTGTCAGCCAGATCCTTGCCGTCTGGGGTCACTTCGTTCACATGCTTGTACCGCTTCGCGAGTGACTGAGCATAAATGGCGGCAAATGCGGACGCCTTCTCGGGGCCCGACCAGCGCGAGACATAGAGCAGGGACAGCGGCGCTACAGGATCTCCCTTGGGCCGGGCCGCGTAGTAGTATCCGCCCCGCCAGTGCGGATACAAATTGTCCGAAGCCTCCTTGCCAGCGTACTGGTCTACGAGAATCGCGACATCGAATTCGCCGATCGCTCCTATATCAAAACGTTCGTAATTCTTGAAATCGCGCTGGAAATCGGGCAAACGCATGGGATCAAGTTGTTCGCCCGAAAGATATGTTTTCGGCTCCATAATCTGGCGCGTAGTTCGCGGTGGATTGCCAAAGGCCGACGCAAATGCTTTTTCTTTTCCCCCAATACGAAGCAACTCCGTTTCAAAATCCAGGCCATAGCGATAAGGGAAGGTCAATTCTTCTTTCAGGAAAATCGGCGCGTCCTTGAATTCCGGCGAGTCCGCCGAACCCACAAGCATGCCCTCCTTTAGGGCATCGGCAATTTGCGGCGAGGTAACAATGGATTGCTCGCTAGGGGCCAGCAGGTAATCGACGAGCACCACCATGGCCTGACCTTCCACCACGGCCTGGCGGGCTTCGCTGATTTCGTCGTTTTCAATGTCCGCGGCGGTTGTTTCTTTCTTGTCATTCAGGTCGGTGTCGCCCACTTTCATCCACTTTTCCAGGCCGAAAGACTGGTCTTGAAGGGCATGCGTGAGTTCGTGCGCCAGCACCGGACGCTGTTGCTCACTGTCAATCCAGTCCAGCAGGTTCACGGTTTTGGTTTTCACATCGTAATATCCGGCCACCTGCTCTCGCAGCAGCGCCACAAGAAACGTCTGCAGATCGAAATCGCGAGGCAGGAGTCCGAACTTCTTTAGCACAAGTTCGGATCGCTGCAGGCGCTGCGCATCTTTGTCCTCAGCCATGTTTTTTTCCAGATAGGCCACCACTTCGTCGCGGCTAACGAGGCGTCGCTTGACTTCTTTCTTGATGGGCAAGCCAGTTTCTTTGCTGGCAAACTGCATGATCTGATCGACGTCGCGGAAAAGTTCCTCGGCCTCTTTGGGAGAGATTTTCTGCTCCTGCGTGCCCGCGTCCGCAGTGGCGGCCTTTTTATCGTGTTCAGGCGCAGGACTCTCAGGCGCGGTTGCCGTTGCTGCGCCAGTTTGCGGCGGCGGTGCCGGCGACTGCGCCCACGACGCCGCAGCCAATAACAATCCTGCAATTGCCAGCAAGAACACCGATTTCCGATACAATTTCTTCATCTCAATCCTTGGGTTCATTTATGTCCGAAGACAATCTTCGCCAAACCGCGGCGGACTACTTTCAAAAAGCTTACGAACTGCAGATGCAGGGCGAGTACCAGCAAGCCATTGAGCTCTACAGCCGTTCCATCGAGACCTTCGCGACTGCCGAAGCCTACACTTTTCGCGGCTGGACGTATTCGTTCCTCGGCGACTACGAGCGCGCCATCGCTGAGTGCCTGCAGGCGATCAAGCTTGATCCGGAGTTCGGCAATCCTTACAACGATATCGGGGCTTACCTGATTGAACAAGAGAAATGGGATGAAGCCATCCCCTGGTTTCAAAAAGCCATGCTCGCGCCGCGCTACGAAGCGCGTCCCTATCCGCATTTCAATTTAGGTCGCGTGTATGAGCACAAGCGGAAATGGCAGAAGGCGAAGGAGAGCTACGCTGCTGCCTATTCGATGGATAAAAGATATGTGTCGGCGCTGGCGGGAGTACGAAGATTAAGGGCGATGTTTAATTGAAGGTTTTCGCCGGCGGATCAGCGCGGAAACTTTTCCAGAGTTCGGGCTGTAGCCCCTCAGGCCCACTCTAAACCGTCACGAGAGCCGCTTTAGAAAGTTGTGTAGTAGTACGTGGGAAAAGTGGCTGGTACTTGCGGAGCCGTGATCAGGGGATTGGTTCGCCCCGCGGTTTTGATGGTGTCGTTGGTTTGGGTGTAGTCAAAGCCCGATATGGGCGACTTGGTGAGCAAGAAATCGGTGGGCAGACCGCTGTTGCCGAACCCGGGATCGACGCTCACGGTTCCTTCCGGGTCTTCATTCATGGGCAATGGGTGTCCATTCACCAGCGGGTGTCCATTTTGCCAGGTCGGAAAGTCGAAGAAAGTCCAGGCTGTCTTTGGATTCTGAGGTTCGGTGCAGGAACTCGCCTGATCCGGCGGAGGCGGGGTGGTTAAGACGTGAAACGCTTTGGTGTCGGTGGCGAATTGACCGTCCGTTCTCCAATACAGATTTCGTTCAAAATTCTGGTATTGGTTGAACGACATGCCGCACGAGTCGGCGCAGCCTTGAATCGCGTAAAATCCCGTCGTATCGTTTTGGTCAAAATACAGGATGTTGCTGATCATGTTTATCTTGGTCGAGGCGTTACAGTTTTCTGGCCAGGCTACGGTTTCAGTGATCATCCCCTTCCGGCCGTAAGCAAGGATGTTGTTCTGGAACGTATTTGCCGGCTGCCCACCTGCCGGCCCTTCGCTCATAAAGGCGGTGTTCCCGGAGACACGATAGACCACGTTGTTTTCTACACTGACCCCTGCCGACTGTCCATCGAGATAAACACCCTGGCCGCCGTACCCAGTTCCGAGGATGCTGCGATCGATGACCGAGGAATCGCTCACATCGTGAATTAGGTTGTTGAGAATCTTGTTGCCGGTGCCGCTCTTTTGATCCGATCCGATGTAGTAGTAGAGTGCGCCTCCGTCCGAGGTGATGCCTTGCATCATATTCCAGATGTGGTTGTACTGGCTGACGATGTCGCTGCCATTCTCGCCCTCGCATCCGTAAGCGCAGACGGAGATGCCCGCGTGGTATCCGTCATCAATGTCGTTGTGCTGGTACAGGATGTTGTTGCCGTTACCCAGGGCCAAACCTTCGCCATCGGGGAAAACGCGGCCATAGCCTTGGATGACGTTATTTTGCACGGTGACGGAGTGCACGACACTGCTGGCGACGTCGTTACCCTGCGCGGCATGACCCATATGAATGCCGCTGGAGCCGAGATCGTAGAAAGCTGAGTTTTGGATCACATCGTTGGCTGCGGGTGGTCCGGAGTGTCCGTCCAAGGAAGCGATTTGCAGACCGGAGGCGGAGGTGTGACGGATAGTGACGCCGTCGAAGGTGACCTGCTGACAGCTCTCACAGTCGACCGCCGACGGTAAGGTGCTTTCCCCATTTTCGTCGTTGCTGAAACCGGCGGCCGGCGGAATGAAATTGTCCATCTCGAAGATGATGCCCTGAAAGGTCACGTAACTGAGTTGGGTCGCGGACAGGAGGCTGCCTCCCGTAGCGCTGACGGGCTGCAACTGGGGTATCACAACATTGTCGACATTGGGATTTTCTCCCTCATTGGCGATGTACGACATTGTCCAAGGCACGCTGGAGCGATCCAGAAACCAGAGTCCGGTCTGACCAGCTTGCTGCTCCTGTTGAAAGGCTTCTAAGGTATTCTCCACGATGTAGCGGTGCCCCGGGGCGGGACCAAACACATTGTATTGGGCGCTCAGTCCTCTCGTCGTGCCAGTGAAATAAATGATGGAATTGGTAGTGTCAACGCAGTTGATCCGCATAACGTCCACGGTCCAGCCATCAAAAAGCGTAAGTTCGATGTCGCCGGCGGGATAAGGATTCGAGCTGTCTGCCCGGCATGGATTCGCGGGATCGCCGGTGTAGATGCCGTTCAAATTGGCCCACCGGGTCACGGGATCGCTGGGATTATATTGGAAGCGGTCAAGACACTTGGACTGACCTTCGTAGCTAACGCTGGGGCATCCGGTGTTGCCGGGAGGGACCGTCGCCGCGATGCGAAGAAAACTGCCGAGATTACAAGTAGCTAAGTCGACGGTCTGCCCGGTGGCGGTGGAATAGCAGGCGCCGTTGTTCACGTAATAGCCGACCCCATCCGCCGACTGCAGGCGCGAACGCAGGCGGCGGGCGCGGTGCGCGCTCTTGTAGAACAGGGATTCAAAAGGTTGGGTATTCGCGGGCAGTTGCACCTGCCACAAATTTCCCGAGACATTGCTCCAGGTAAGCCCTAGCGCGCTGATTTGTTCTCCTCCACTCACTATAGGAATCTCTCCCGGATAGTTTTCCCAGGTCACTGGCGCTTGAGACGTTCCCGAGTCGCTGGAGGTGAAATTCAAAGTTCCCGGATTGGTGGGGCTCAAGGGGAGCGAATAGTTCCCCTGCCGGATCATGACGGTGATGGGTTGGGTGGCATTATGCTGAAGAAGGTTCTGCACCGCGATCTGAGCTCGTGCGATGGAAGCGAAAGGTCCATCGATGTGTTGGGAATTGGGCGCGGGCAGAGTGCCACTCCACGAGTCCTTGCCATCGGCGGCCACGAAGAAATTCGCCGAGGGATTGTTACCCCGCTGCTTCGCCGCCCCCATCGTATGGCCCGTAGCGGGATCTCCCGTGCTTGCGACTCGGGCTACACATTGAGTCGCGAAAAGGCCGATTGATAGAAGTACAATGCATTCAAAAAAAAAGCTCGGGACCCAACGGTTCGGCGCCACAAAACAGCACATTGCGTTTTCTCGAAATTGGATTGGGCTTCACTCGCCGAGCCCTCACCTGGCACCCTACCTGTATGTCCGAGAGACACAATAGATCACACTAGTACATGACGAAGGTTGAGAGCAGTGACACGCAGAGCGTCTCGTGACCGAGACATCAAGGATTTTCTTGCAGCTACAGGGGGTTGTTCTTCTGGGTCAACTCGTGGATTTGGGACCCAGGCGCTGCTTCATCGCTTGCAGCATCACAGGGAGCACGAACTTGTGGAAATCCGCATAGTGACGTTTCTTCCAGAACAAGCTCGGATCCTGGCTGATCCGATACCAGAATTCTAGACCACGATGTTGCATCCACCGCGGAGCACGTTTGCGCATTCCGATGTGGTAGTCAAACGCTCCGCCCACCGCGCCGGTAAAGCGAGCCTCAATACGTTCGCGGTTCGCCCGCACCCAGCGCTCCTGCAGCGGCGCTCCCAATCCTACCCAGAAGATGTCAGGCTGGGTGCGCGAAAGCTCTCGCAAAATGTATTCGTTATTCTGCCCTTCAATCGGACCCCACGGAGGAGTCCAGGCTCCCACGATCTTCATGTTCGGGTACATTGCCTGAAAAGCGGCGGCAGTCCGCTCAGCCTTCCGGTCGCCCCCGCACATGACATAGACCGTGTAACCCTTTTCGGCAGCTCTCTGATTCATGCCCACCAGAAAATCAGGTCCGCAACAGCGGCTAGCCACCGGGCGGCCCAAAACACGGCTCGCCCAAACTAAAGGAATTCCATCCGCCATGGGGAAGTCAGCTTCGTTGAGCGCTTGCCGGTACGCCGCGTCCCCGCGCGATTCAATCACGTTGTACACGTTGATGAATACCGCGTAAGTCCGCTCCCGCCGCTTTATCGACGCTTCGACATCGTCCAGGGTTTGGGCCAGATTCGTTCGCCGAACCCGGACCCCCAAAATGTCTGTACGGTCTTCATTGCTGCTGGCCGACGAAGGCATCGTTTCCACAAGCATTTTTACAGCTCCCAGATTTAATCAGCTGCCTTGAGACTTATCCCACTCCGGCAGACTGTTCAATATTATCTATTAGCGCAGCTCTCCGCACCGCGAAGGAGCATACGCGGACGTGATCTGCATGACTATTTCGTTCCGCAGGTCGGAATCTTGAAGTTTGCAATCCGCGTCTGCCAATCAATGATTGTCGTTTGGTTCTGGGTAAAGTATTCGTTCACGTACCAGAAGGTGCAATCATCCACCGGGTCCACGGTCATGCTGGTGTAATCGCCCCATTGACCTGAATTCTGCTCGTCGGCCGTCCCGTTCAGAATCAGCAATTCCGCCGGCGTGGTTTTGTCCGGCAGGTTCCACCAGGACGCTCGAATTCCCGGATGCGCGGTTGAACTCGAAACGCTGTAGCCGACTGCGGCATTTCCGTCCTGATCCTGCGCCATGCTGGGCATAAAGCGGAAATTCGTAGTGTCCGGCTGAATCGTGCCGCTTTGAAAAATCGTCGGATACCCTGTGTCGTGGCCGTGCAGCTCATACCAGCGGATCCCCGTTTGCTTACTCTTGGTTCCCGCCTGGATGGTATGGCTCACCACAAATGACTCGTAAGTCCCAAAATTCCGGTATGACATGCGCGGCATGAGCCGGTCCCCGACCGAATCGACCTCATAGTGATTGCCGTTCGCCGGATTCGTGCTCGGCTCGGGAACGCAAACCGTCCGCAGCGGATAGGTTGCGTCGTAGCATCCCGGCGTGTAGGTGGAAACTTTGCGGGTCGTGCTGAGGAACGTCGACTTCGCCGGATTCGTCCAATTCACGTGAAAAGCCCACAAGTTGATCGACGCCGATGTAGTCGTCTTTCCGTCGTTCGGAGGATTCTCAATGCTCACCATAAACTCTTGCCGCCCCACCGGAGGTGGTGTCGTACCTTCGACGTCAGCGGGAATCAGGCTATGCTCAAGATATAAACTTCCCACCGACGGAATCGGCGTGGGATTGCTGAAGCACTGCATCGCATTCGCCGTTGATCCGGTCAACATATTCGTCCGATCCAAAGCGCATGCGATCGCCCCAATCGGCGTGTACTTGTTGTCCACGTCCAGCAGATCGAAACTCACGTAGTAGCCGTCGGCCCAAGTGCCGAACTTCGGCCAATCGGGAAAGTACGGATGACCCAGAGAATTCTTCCCCACCACCGGCGTCAGCGGGAATTCGTAGGTATACCAACTAAGGCTGCTCGAAGTCAGGTCGTCGGTATTGGAGACGGCCACGCAATAGTAGTATTCGCCCACGCTCGGCAGCCCGTGCGCGGCGATGATCCAGCGCGACGCCATCCGATCAAACATCACCAGCCCGTCTCCGCTCAGGTCGTAGCAGTTCGACATCAGCGCCAGTTTCCAAGGTAGAGTGCCCGACTGCGGGGTGGCCCACACCGGCGCAAAGGTCACTTTGTCGAACGCCTGATAGTAGACGTTGACCCACTGCATATACTGCTTCGTGCCCACGGCTCCATTCGGATCGAAATCTATATCTTTGTGGGCCAACTGGGAGGCATCGATCCCCTCAAACGTGGTCACTGTCTGGGCCCGCAGGCTGGGAGTCAATAGAACAAGCAGTGCCAGGGTTGCAGATTTCATTGCTAACGGGTGTCTCCGGTTGAGTCTTGAGTCTTTCTTAACGATTCGTCAGGCAGGGGGATGGACGCTGCCGAAACATAGCATAGCCACGGTCCACGGCAACAGAGGCAAAAGTCTCCATGCCGATCCGTGTTAACGATCTAAATAACATGAAAGAATTTGCAGGATCGCAGCGTCTAAGCGGCCCGATTAGATAACCGGGCTGGCCCACTTTTACGCACCGCAGATGCGGCCAGCCGCCAAATGGACGCGACGATGCCAGGCATAATCGCGAAGGGCGGTCGGGTGCGCGCTTTTTTCCTCGAATCTTGATCGAAACCCATGCTAATGTGTCGGACATTACTTGAGACTGGCAGGAGTTTAGCCCCAAGCATCGGCTGTGGCCTCCGCGATTTTGGCAGTCCGTCTCCGCTTTTACCTTACATCTTTGTCCGCAGTTCCGGTCCGAACCCAGGGAGGTAACTGAATATGAAACGTGTAGTGATCGGAATCTCTCTAATGCTGGCGATAGTGGCGACCGCGAACCTGTTTCCGGGGCGCGCGCAAGAAACGGGAACGGTGCAGCAACAGCCGCCGAGCAACAGCGTGCCCGCGAATCCGTTGCAAGTGGCGTTGCTGAAGTGGTACAAGGCGAACACTACCACACGATTCACGGTTGGCCAGCAGCCCTACGGCGTGGCCTTTGACGGGGCCAACATTTGGACCGCGAACTTCGACGGGACCGTCACCAAGCTGCGGGCCAATGACGGCGAGGTGCTCGGCACTTTCAAGGCGGGGGTCGAGCCCTATGGGGCAACGTTCGACGGTGCCAATATCTGGATCTCGAACGTCGGAGACGGCACCGTATATAAATTCCGAGCAAGCGACGGCAAGACACTGGGCAAGTTCAACGTGGGCAAGCCCGCGACCATGATGGCTTTTGATGGTGCCAACATTTGGGTCCCCTACGGCGTCGACAGCGTGGCAAAACTACGCGCCAGCGACGGCAAGAATTTGGGGAGCTTCACTGTAGGCACTTCCCCGTTCGCCGCTGCGTTCGACGGAGAGAACGTCTGGGTAACTAACGGCGTGAGCAGCACAGTCACGAAACTGCGGGCCCGCGATGGCAAAATAGTGGGGACGTTCCCAGTAGCCGGCGGTCCGTTCGGCATAGCCTTTGACGGCGTGAACATCTGGACGGCCAACCGAGGGGCCGGCACGGTAAGCAAGCTACGGGCCAGCGACGGCCAGCTTCTGGGCACTTTTACTGTGCCAGTAGGGCCGTACGGCATCGCCTTTGACGGCGCTAACATCTGGGTCACAACCGAACTTGCGGTGACGGAACTAAGCGCTGCCGACGGGACCACCTTGGGCTACGTCGACACCCAAACGCCAACCGCCGGTGTAGCCTTTGACGGCGCGAACATCTGGGTATCCGAATTCGGCATAAATGTTGTGCACAAGCTGTAAAGAGAGTGCGTGCGAGGGGAGCACCTGTTCTCAACGAGGCCCGATCAAATCAAACGAGGGGGGACTATGGGGAAGCACTGCGTGTTGCGGTTCTGCGGCTTCGCCGCAACCATCCGCAGCGCTATTACGGCACGAACGAACTGCATTTCATCACTTGCAGTTCCTACCATCGGGCGGGTGGCCCGGACTATCGCGTTCATTTTGCTCTCGAGGGTGCCCCGTCCAAGCTCCGCTTGGGCGGGGATTTCGTCCCGCCCAACGCCCAAGTTCGCGCCCATTCCTCGGACGTTAACTTGGGCCTCAATATACCCTAGGAGAGCTGCGCGTGGACTCTTTCCAAGCTGCGTAGTTTCCCCGTCCTTTCGGTTCCCGATTTGGGAACTGGCACTCAGTCCGTTCTCTTTCCGCTTGAACTCAGCTCACCACTCGCGATAATATAGAAACGTAGATGTTATCTACAAGATAATCATCGATCCTTGACAACCTCACAGTTTCACCTCCACTCGTCGAGTCCATTCGATCGGACGCGTGGACGAAAAGCCTTGTCCAGCTTCTACCGCAATTCCAAAACGGAACCGCTGGTAAGCCGTGGCATAGGCCATAACTCCAATGTTTCCAAGATTTTGCCTCTAACTACCTTAAGAACCATAGATCTAGGCGGCAGAAAAATTCCCGGTCTTTTGTTTTCTGGATTTTGCGCGGAAATGAGAGTTTTTTTTGAGGTATTGTCTGCACCAGAATATGTGCATACCAGCCAGCGCGACTGGCTTCACCACATCGTCTCAAAGCGAAACTACGGTAAGTTTGACGGGCCTGTGCCCGTCGCTTATCTTAAGAATTCGGTTGGCGCAACTCGGTTGGTCCAATCGTGCATATGCGGAGGCTTGATTGAAGGTCTTAGTGGTCGGAGGCGCCGGGTACATCGGAAGTCACACCGCGCGCGTGTTGCGCAGGGCTGGTCTGGAAGTACTCATCTACGACAATCTGTCCACCGGCTTTGATTTTCTGGCCAAGGGTTTTGAAATGGTGGTCGGCGACGTCCACGACAGCAAAAAACTTCTGGATGCAGTCAAGCAGTCGGATGCGGTGATGCATTTCGCCGCCAACCACTACGTCGGCGAATCCATGATCAATCCCCGAAAGTATTACCGCAACAATGTCGAGGGCGGGCTCTCCCTGTTGAACGCGGTGCTGGAAGCCGGAAAGAAAAGCAATGTCATTTTCTCTTCTACTTGTTCAGTCTACGGCGCGCCCTCCAAAATGCCAATCACCGAGGATTCGCCGCTAACCCCGGTAAATCCCTATGGCGTTTCCAAAGTATTTTTCGAGCAGGCGTTGCAGTCCTACGACACGGCCTACGGAATTCGTTACGCCAGCTTGCGCTACTTCAACGCGGCGGGAGCGGATGAAAACGGAGAAGTCGGCGAGTGCCACGAACCCGAACCGCACCTGATCCCGCTGGCTCTGCGCGCGGCCGCCGGATTCGGTCCGGAACTGCAAGTCTTCGGCACCGACTATCCCACGCCCGACGGAACCTGCATTCGTGATTACACGAACGTGGTTGACCTGGCAGAGGCGCACGTGAAAGCGCTGCAGCACCTGCAGGCGGGGAATCCCTCTTTTACGGTGAATTTGGGTACGGGGGAAGGTTCTTCGGTGAAGGAAGTGATTGCGGCGGTGGAAGAAGTAACCCGGAAGAAAGTGCCGAGGAAGATTGTGCCGCGCCGTCCGGGCGATCCGCCAGCTCTGGTTGCAGACCCGGCACGCGCGCAGCAACTGCTGCAATGGAAGACCAAGCGCTCGCTGAAGGATAGTGTTTCAACCGCGTGGAAGTGGATGCAACACAGGGGCAAGTAACCTCGCTTCCCTGCTGGTATTCAGAATGTCGCAGCCAGCGAAACTATGAAACGCTGACGGGCGTCGGCGCGTTTTTTCTGGATCGTTCCTCGAGATATCGGCGAAGGGCGTCTTTCCAGGAAGGAATCGATAAACCCAGCGCCCGAGCTTTCGCTTTGCTCAGGACCGAATACGAGGGCCGTTTCACCGGGCTGGCAAACTCGGAGGATTTCACTGGCGAGAGTTTCGCATCCAGACCTGCATCCTGGAGAATCTGACGAGTGAAGTCATACCACGAGCATTCTCCCTCGGAGCTCAGGTGGTAGAGTCCGAACTTGCCGGTTGCAATCAGATCATGAACTGCTTTCGCCAGATCACCCGTGTAGGTTGGCGTGAGTATCTGATCGTCGACCACACGGATCGCATCGCCCGCCATCGCTTTCTTTAGCATGGTTTCGACGAAGTTGCCGCCCTTGCCGCTGCTGCCCGCAACGCCGTAGAGGCCGCAAACCCTGAGCACGAAATAGCGATCGGTGTAGGCCGGAATCAAGAGTTCACCCAGCACCTTGGAAGCGCCATAAACATTCAACGGGGCAGTGAGATCGGATTCTTCATAAGGCGTGTTCTTGGAATAGCCGCCGAAAACATAGTCGGTGCTGAAGTGCACCAGAGTCGCGCCCGATCGCTGGCAGGCGATCGCCAGGTTCATTGCACCGGTGCCGTTCACCTGGAACGCTTGCGCTTGCTTGGTTTCACACTCGTCGACGCGATGGAAGGCGGCAGTGCTTATCACGACGTCGGGCCGGGATTCCGCCATCACTTCGGCAATCCGTTCTGGAGAACAAACATCCAATTGTGCGTGAGTGACCGGAACAACAACGTCACCTTTCGCTCGAAATACCTTTACCAGATCCGTGCCCAACTGCCCGTTCGCGCCAATGAGGAGCACCTTCATCGAGTCACCTCAGCCAGCGCCCGCAGGCCATTGTTCGCGGAAAGCAACTTCAAAGTATCGATGTTGTAGTACTGCGGATTATCCCAGTCCTGGAATTTGTCCATGTGCTCGATCAGGTTTTTCACGATGGCTTTGACATTGTGGTTGGCGTGGAAGCTGAGAACGTTCTCCGCCTTCTCGGTACTGACTTTGTAATTGCGGAAATCGGTTTTGTGATGGATGGTCAGATGAACACGAATGCCGAGTTCTTCCTCGATCGCCATTTTTACCAGATCGCCGACTTCGCCGACTGTGTAGTTTCCCGAAGCAATGTTGAAGATGCCGGAGATCTTCTGGCTGGCTTCAATGGCGCGGATGTAGCCGTTGGTGGCGTCTTCGATGCTCATGATCGGACGCCAGATCGACGGATTATTGACCGTGATTTCGCGGTTGCGAACGCCGTTCTTGAACATGGTGTTGACGATCAGGTCCAGACGCATACGCGGACTGTAACCGGAAATCGTTCCCTTGCGGAGAGAGATCACCGAGAACTCGTCGTCGACCAGATTCATGGCCGCTTGTTCGCCCTGCAGCTTGGATATTCCGTAGGGATAGAACGAGGAAACCGGACGCGTCTCGTCGAACAGCTCGTTGACGGTGTAGCCGTACACCGAGCAGGAACTGGCGTAGACGTAGCGTTTGACCTTGGCCTTTTTTGCGACGTAGGCAAGGTAAGCCGGCGCGGCCGCATTGAAAATAAAATTCTCGCTGGGCGAGAATTCGGCCATCGGATCGTTCGACAGTCCTGCCAGGAACACTACCTGCTGGTACTGCTCGAGGTCGGGCACGGCGATGTCGAAGATGTCCTTGTGAATGATTCCGGTTTCAGATGGCAAATGGTTTCCGAACCAGAAGAGGTCCAGCACGTCCACCTCGTAGCCGCGATCCAGCAGCTTCGGGACCAGTACAGAACCGACGTAACCTGCGCCACCCGCAATTAGAATCTTCATGAGCCCTTATCTCCCAACCATGATTTGAGTTTCTGAGTATTTGAAATTGTCTGACTCTGGCCTGGACAACCACTCTTTCAAGGTCTGCGCTTTGCGATCTTTGTCCGAAAGCTGAACCTCAGAGATAGGCCATTGAATGCCGATCGCGGGATCGTCCCAGCGTATTCCCGACTCGCCCTTGTTGCTGTAAATTCCAGTGCATTTATATTGAATCTCGGCGTAGTCCGAGAGCACGCAAAATCCGCGGGCGAAACCGGCGGGCGCCCAAATCTGTTTGTGGCTTTCCGCCGAAATCTCCGCTCCAAACCATTTGCCCAAAGTTGGTGAGCCTTTGCGGATGTCGACCGCGACCAGGAAGGCAGTGCCGCGGGTCACTCGCATCAGTTTCCCCATGGGAGGTTCCCACTGGAAATGCAATCCGCGAAGCACGCCGCGAACCGAACCGGAGTGGTTGTCCTGAACGAATTCAGTCGGCAATCCCAAAGACTTGAACTGGTCGGCGCGGAAAACTTCCATGAAGAAACCGCGATCATCCTGAAAAACCTGCGGAGCTAAGACGCAAAGATCACCCAAGTGCTTTGACTCAATCACTAATTCCATGTTCCCTCATTCTCTAAAAGGAAAAGATGATAGTAGTTTGGTGCGACATCATGCTTGTCTGTCCTAACACTTACTTGAAATCAGAACGGTTCTGAAAGCAATGGCAAATTGAAATTACGAATACCTCGGTACCGCTGAACTTGGTGGGGGAAGACGAAAGCCTATTGTTAACTCCAGCGGGGAAACATGAGCCTTAACGACTCTCTGATTGTGCCTTACCTTCCGATAACAATCAAGCTCGAAAAAATGAAGGTGCTATCCAATGTATAGGTTGATGTAACGAGCGTATGTCTATGATAGTGCCATAGTTACCTGATATATAAACTGCTAAGCACTATTGGTCGATTCTTCGATTCTAATTACTCCGAGCTCAGTATGTGCTCGACGATTGGAATCTGGCTCTTCAAAATGCGGGCCCGCATCGCGGCGGTCTCGATCCATCGCGGGAGGCCTTCCCAGGAACCACGCAACGCGCCGGATACGCCCACGCGAAAAACTGAAATGTTGCAGGGAATCTCCTCCGCGTTGAAATAGCGAAACTCCAAATCGGCCGCCGTGACCTCGAGTCCTGTTTCCTCGACGACCTCTCGCCTTACGGCTTTCTCTTCAGACTCGCGTGCCTTGGCCAAACCGCCAGGAAAAGAAAAACCGCGTCCGTCATTGCGATCGATGAGCAGATAGCGGTCGCCCTGCCGGATAATTCCAACCGCTGCCCGCAGCGTACCGAAAACCGGAAAACGGCGATACAGTTCGAGAGCTACGCGGGATACCACCCAGAACGCACGGCGGGAAATCTGGTTCGATGGCATTGTTCAGTGTCCCGCACTTCCCTGCTCTCGCACTCTTTCAAAATTGGCGAGGGTGGGCGTAGATTTCTATGGCTGATAGAGAAAGCCGCGTTGCTCGCTCTCAGTGAAATAAGTGCCCACGATCAGGCCATGCGTGTTGATGCCGACTGCGAACGCCGACTTGGCATGAGGAATGGAAATTACTGTCAAAGTGCCGGCGGCGTCCAGCATGAAAGCGCCGTCAGCAGTCTGTTTCTTGGTCGCAAATAGTCCAACGATTACACCTGCATTATTGATAGCCTGCGGAAACGTATGCGTCGTTTTCGGCGCATCGAAGGAAGTAAATCCTGCTTGTTGAGTCCAGTGAAAGCCATGCACGAAGCCTACAGAGTCCTGCCACGAACCGACAACTTCACCATTGTCGTTGATGGCATAAGGCCAAGTCGCCACTGCGTTGGGCACGTTGAAACTGGTGTTGATGGTGCCGTCCGAATATAGAAACCCTGAAGCCGTGGATAGATTAAGGGTCGGTGACCATGAGCCTACAACCTGATTGAGATTGTTGATACCGAAAGCCTCGGCTGCTCCATCGGGCGGAGCCAGCAGAGTTGTCAGGTTTCCCTTTGGGTCCATTAAGTACGCAATACCGGCCTCGTCTTTCAGTCCATAGTTGATCGTGTAACTGCCGACGAGGTAGCCGGCCGTGTTTACAGCTATGGCACTCGGATGGTCGCCGCGAAGGAATTGCACCTTTGTTCCGCCGAATGGCCAGTAGAACGCGGAGATGCGATAGGTGCCCACGATTTCGTCGGAGTTGTTCACCGCCCAAGGCACCACTTTGGCTCCCAGATGTTTGACGGTTCCGGTTGAACCGTTGCGCAGAAAACCGCAGGGCTCCTGGGGCTGCCCACAACCGTAAGCTCCAACAACATCTCCGCTGTCATTGATGCCAGTGGGTGATGCTCCTCCTTTCGGGTTGACCGCGAACGTGGTGAGAGTTTGTCCTGCCACACCGACACACAAGCTGATTGAGAGGAACAAAACTTGCAGGAACCGCATGGGGTTTTCTCCTTAGGAAACGGCCTGAACCGGTCAGGATTCTTCGCCCACCATCTACGAGGCTGCGGAAGACTCTCGGGCGTTAAAGTTTTGAACGGGCACGGCTTCCCAGCCGTGCCGTAAGTCTAGATAAAGATGTAAGGCGCGGCTGAAGCCGCGCCCTTTCAAGGCTCCATCCGCCAATTTCGTAGTTTTTCCGCCGCCGCCTACGGCTGGGTCTCGAATAATACCGGCTTTGGCCCAACCTGTACTGGTCCGGAGATCGGGCTCACCTTCCGGTCCAGATCTCGCATTCTGTTGAACGCTGGCTTTGCCTTGTAACTTTGTTCGCTGTCCGGGCTCCAAACGATCTGTGCCTCGCGCCCGTCGGCTTTTGTGATGCTGCACGTCCACAGGGACCCTTCGGGGGCACAGGCCCGAGTCATCGTCGCGCCCACCAGCCAGTTGTAAACTTCGCCATAGGCCATTCCGGCCTTGGTTACTCTTCCAGGGCGCGACGGATTACCTGTCTCCTGAATCCACAATCCCCCGATGGTTCCGTTGTTGTACGCATACCAGTAAAATCTTTCGATCCCCTGCGACCAATGGAGGAGGTAGAACTGCGCCAGAAACGCAGCTTGCATATTCTCGTCAGGGAGAAAGTTTTCGGTATTTCCCCAACTGGCTTCTGTGTCCCACAGGGGCTTGGAATTCTGTCCATACTGCACGAGGATTTTGCGGAGTTCCGACAAGTACTTTCCAAAGTCTGTGGCTACGGGAGCAACGCCTGGCTTCGCGTGGATGTAGCCGTGAAAGGCGATGGCGTCGGCGTACTTGCCTCCACCGGCGGCAAAATAGTCGGCCATGAATTGCTCGTAACGGGGATAACGCAGGGGCAACGGCGGGGAAAGAACGACAGCGTCGGGATCGATACTGTGCAGGATGTCATGGGCATCGCTTGCCATGCGGATCAACTGCGCCATGGTTCCGGTCCAAAAATCCGGCGACCAGGGCTCGTTCCAAAGCTCCCAGTATTTGATGTGAACGGTGTGACTGTTCTTGCTGTGGGTCGCGATAGCCGTAACAAAATCTTTCCAGTACTGGTCGGTGCCGCTGCCGTCCGGATTCAAATCGCTGGGCGGATCGCACTGGCCCGGGCCGTATCCACAGCTCTGATCGTTGGGCTTGCTCGAAGCGAAGCGTGGCACGCGACCAAAGGTGTAGAGGGCATCATCGATATTGTGCGCCGTTAGCGCAGTGAGCCATTTATCGACTTGGGTCCAGTCGTATCGGTCTTTTGCGGTGTTGATTTGAGTCCATCCCGTAGCGGAATCCCAGAAACGAAAGCTGCCGAAGGGCACTGCTGGCCAAGGCTGATCCTGCGTCGCTCTCGCATTCACATTCATGCCGAAGAAGGTCGCGGGGATTTTACCCGTCGGAGGACTAGCTTCGGCCTGTGGAGGGACCTTAGTAGCCAAGCTTACGATCGATGGCCGGGAGACAACTACGACGCAAACTGCGGCCAACACAAAAATAACGAAAAACAAAGTACGCTTCATTACTCTCTTACGCCTGACTAGTGAAAAGAAAAACAAAGGAGGTGGACCCCGGACAGCAAGTCCACCTCCTGCGAGTTCCTACGTCTACTTATTGACCGGTCCCTACGAGCGAGACCGTTTGCTGTCCAAGGCTGTCAGTAATCACAAGCTTCGCAGTCCTCTTTCCCGCCTTCGACGGAGTAAAGACAATGCTGATGGAGCAGCTCCCAGCTGGCGCGAGTTGCTTGCCACAGGTGTTGGCGGAGATCGAAAAGTCTGCAGCGTCGTAGCCTTCGATCTGTTCTCCGCTGATTGATAGATCGGCGTAGCCCGTGTTCTCAAGCGAAACCGGCTCGGGTGGGCTGGAGTGCCCGATCGACTCAGTTGGGAATTGCAGCGTCGTCTTCGAGAGCTTAGCCACGGGAGCCAGCGTCACCTCGCGGACACGATTGTTGCCGGCATCCGCGATCAACAGGTCTCCGTTCGCATCCACAGCCGAGCCGATGTTATCCAGCGTGGCCAGGGTTGCGGGACCGCCGTCACCGGCGAATCCCGATTGCGCGCAATGCTGAAAATTACCCGCGACAGTTTCGATGGTCAGGCTGCCGGCATCGATGCGCCGTACTACGTTGTCGCTCCCTCCACTGACAAATACGTTGTTGAACGCATCGATAAACACTTCCTGTGGATTATTCATGGTGGCGTTCAACGCTGGCCCGCCATCTCCCTTGCAGCTTGCCTTCGCGCTGTTGAAGGCAAAAGGAACGATGTCGCCGACGGGATACGTCGAACCCCCGCATCCGCCCTTGACCTCCAGCACGCAGCGAATCTGGTTGTTGGGTGAATCCGCAATGTAGACGTTGCCGGAGCTATCGACGGCAACGCCGTAAGCACGGCTGATCTTTGCCTTAACCGCTGGACCGTTGTTGCCGCTGAAGCCCTTTGCGCCGGTTCCGGCGGTGTTAGTGATGTCGCCAACCGCGTAGGTCGAGCCTCCACAGCCGCCGGCGACGCCCAGGACGCAGCGGATGCGGTGGGCGCCGTGATCGGCGATATAGAGGTTGCCATTCTTGTCGATGGCGACCGAAGTTGGTTCGGTGAGTTGCGCCTGGGTCGCCGGTCCGCCATTCCCGCAAATCCCGGTGTTCGGTTTGCAGGTATCTCCATCCCCAGCCACAGTGACGATGTCGCCGACTGCAGCCGTCGAACCGCCGCAGCCACCGGCCACGGCGAGGATGCAGCGGATCACTTGATTGCCCGTGTCGGCGATATAGATGTTATTGGAAGCATCGATGGTGACGCCTTCCGGATTGTTCAGGGTTGCGGTGGTTGCCGCGATGGGCGTTGCATTCGGCGGACCGACAATGCCGGTGCCGGCAACGGCCGTGATGACTCCCGCTGGCGTCACCATTCGAATCTGCTCGTTGGCAGCGTCGGAGATGTAGTAGTTGCCCGCACTGTCCCAGGCGACTGCGTTGGGATTGGCGAGCGTGGCGCTGGTTGGACTGCCTCCATTGCCGTTGGAACCGCCGCCTACGACGGTGCTGATGTGCTCGCTCACCACTTCGCGGATGCGCTGATTGCCGGTATCCGCGATAAAGATATTTCCCTTCGAATCGACGAAGACGGAGTTGGGGAAATTGAGGTAGGCCGTCCTCGCCTTATCGCCATCGCCATAGAAGCCCTGGTTGCCATCGCCAGCCATGGTGGTGATGTCGCCAATGGCCAACGGTGAACCTTGACAACCACGAGTGACGGCCAGCACGCAGCGGATGCGGTTGTCAAAGGTGTCGGCGATGTAGAGATCGCCGGACTTATCGAGGGAGAGGCCACTCGGATCCCACACATTGGCGTTAACCGCAGGACCACCGTCACCGCACGACTCTGTCGGAACTGCGCAATAGTCTCCGTTACCGGCAAAGATGGTGACATTGCCAACCGGCTGGGTTGAGCCGCCACAACCGCCCGCTACAGCCAGGACGCAGCGAACCGTAAAGTCTCTGGTGTCGGCAATGTAGAAGTTGCCAGACGCGTCGACGACTACGCCGCTGGGCAAATCAAACAGGGCCTGAAGAGCCGGACCATCATTGCCGCATTCAAGCTGGGGACCGTCGCAGAAATTGCCGTTGCCCGCCACGGTGAGAATGTCGCCGACGGGGTACGTCTGGCCGAAAATAGCTTCATCGCAACCGCCGCTGCTGCCGATCACGCAGCGAATCCGGAAATCGAGGGTGTCGGAAAACCAGACATTGTTTGAGCTATCGATGAACAAGCCCTGGGGCTGACTGATCTGGGCGTTAATCGCGGGACCGCCGTCACCGCAAGCCGCAGTGGTGGGAAAGCAGCTCTGCCCGTTTCCGTTCACAATCACAACAATATCGCCGACCGGGAAGCTCGAACCGCCGCAGCCGCCGCTGACCGCGATGATGCAGCGGATGTTGTTGTTTCCGAGGTCAGCAAGGTAGAGATCGCCTTTGCTGTCGAGAGCCAAAGCCGAGACCCCGGCCAGACCTGCCTGCGTCGCAGGGCCACTGTTACCGCCGGCAGAATAAATCCCAATTCCTGCGTAGATACTGAGGCTGCCGGAGGGCGTGACCTTAAAGATATAGTAGGTGTCCGGCGCGCTGATGTAGAGGTTGCCGCCAGCGTCCTCGACGATCGCAGCCGGACCCGGCAGGTCCGCCAAAAGTGCTTGCGTGGCGGGGGCTGCCCCGCCGGCCACGGTGTTGATGGTGTTCTGGGCCTGCACTGACGAGGAAGAGAGCAGCGCGAAACAGCAGAGCGTCAACGCTGCCATCAGCATGGTTACGAAACGCGGATTTTTCCGCTTTGCCTCGCACGCGCGGGCACAAGAATTTACAGTCGTGGTGAACATGTTGCCTCCGGAAACCTGAGAGTTGCTATTGATCTTGGGTGAACCTAATTCGGGGGAATACGGAACTGAAGCAGCTTTCGTGAATTGTAGTTGAAGTCGTGGTTTGCAGGCAAATGAAACATTTTCATATTGAGCGCTGGCAACTACGCCTGGCACACGACCTCCTGAGATGGTGTTCTTGTAACTGCGAGTTTCTTCGCCGGTTTTCGCAGCACGATGGTGAAATCGGTGACATTCGGGTCAATCTTTCCCAAGGTAAGAATCCTGCACAACGGCCCCAGAATCCGGAATGCCAAGCCCACGGCCGGGAACTTCCGCTTCCACCGGACCTGCATCGGCGCTTCGTAGATTTCGCTGTACTCGACCGACAACTGATTCTCGGAGGCGAATCGGTGGATGGCATGAGGCGACATGGAGTATCGGAGGAAAGTGGGAAACGGACCGTGACCTTTCTTTCCCGCATTCTTGTTACCGACCACGTAGCGAAAAACCATCACATGAAACCAGAGTGGCGTGTATTTCGTGACCATCCCCTTCAAAGAAGTCACCACGGGAGCGCCCAGGACAATCAAACCGCCCTCCCGCAGGGCTTGCAGAAAGTTCCGCAAAGCCTTGGCCGGATGTTCAAGGTGTTCGAGAACGTCCCAGCAAAAAATAATGTCGAAAGAACAAGGTTCCAGAGGGAAAGTCTCGATGTCGCCAACGATCCTCTCCTGCAGTTCGCGGTTGTTCGCCAGTTGCTCTTCCGAGATGTCAATGCCCACTAACTGCGTATCTCCATTGAGCCGGATGTGACAACGCGAGCCCGCGCCAGCTTCCAATACTCGCAGCACTCGGCCCGAACCGGCCATCTGGTCCACCAGCCTCTGCACGGGATCCGTGCATTCGTTCATCACGTGATTCTCTTCCGATGGCAAAGTCAATTAGGTGCCGTTTCAACGGGCGGAGTTGCTGGCCGATACCGAAGATTGAGCATTTCCGGCCTGGCTTTGGCGCTGCAGGATAAGCGCAGCAATGGTTTCGATACAACGGAAATTTTCGATTTCGAAATCGTCAATGTCAATGGGAGCATTGAAATACTTTTCGATGTGGAGCAGCAATTCCACGAACCTCTGAGAGTCGAGAATGCCGCTGTCAAACAGATCGGTTTCCACCGACGGCACATCGACGTGCATGGTTTCGGAGAATAACGCCGTGAGGCGAGCTTGTACGCTCCTGTAATCCGCTTTTACCATGTCAGTTGGCGCATTCAACAAGGCGATCTCCAGTTCTCAGGACCTCCCGTGCGGGCACGTACTTTCCCTCAAGGAGCAATTTGCTGGCCACTATCCATTCGTCCTTGCAGGCTACGTAAACGCCCGAATCGGTTGTCTTCCCGATTGTTCCCGGCAAAACCTCACAAGCAAGGCTGGTTCGCCGAGCTTTCACCAGTGCAAATTCTTGCACTCCCAGGCGGCTTCGAGGATATCCCCAAGGCGAAGAAAAAGGGAAATAATCGCAAGCCCGCACAAAGTTTACAACCTTGTCGGCTGGCCACGACCAGGATACGCAGCCCTGCTCCGGCACTTCCCTGCCAAAATATTCTCGCCTGGCTATGTCTTGCGGGGTAAGCGGAATGGCGGGCGGATGCGCCTCGGCCGCCTCCAGCAAGCGCAGCATGAGTTTGATTCCCTCGCGAACGCATTTCAAACTCAACGACAGTGCGGTCTCATCAACCTCTATCCCGAAGCAAGACTGGTAGACGATGGCTCCGGTATCGATTCCCACCTCGATCTTGTGCACCGTCACTCCATATTTCTGTTCGCCCCGGAAGATCGCCCAACTCACCGCGTTTAGACCCGCGTATCGAGGTAGCGGACCGGGATGGAGATTAAACGCACCCAGAGTCGGCGCCTTCAGC
This sequence comes from uncultured Acidobacteriota bacterium, assembly GCA_963762385.1. Classification (GTDB taxonomy): domain Bacteria; phylum Acidobacteriota; class Terriglobia; order Terriglobales; family Acidobacteriaceae; genus JABDBE01. Next base: position 131,887 of record CAVXKN010000014.1, read on the forward strand.
ACTTCATCATTGAGAATGTACAGGGAGTGGATGTTCAGAAGAATATCGACCTGCTCAGTCCGTAACCGTTTTCCCAGGGCCGGGTCCTGTACCAACTGCGCGGGCCAGGTTTGACAACCGAGTTCTCTGGCCACATTCCAAACGCTGCCCCCGGCGACGCCCGGCTTGGCTTCTTGCGCAAGCACCGCGACCAAACGGTGGTGGCTGTTCGCCAACGCACGCAACATCTGCAGTCCCGCGGATTCCTCGGCCACCAATACGACGTTCATTCTGGCTTATCGCTCGATGAGTTTAGTGCTGGCACGCGATCTTCCTTGGTGACGCCAGTTCGGCAGCAGACATCGGGAGCAGACTGCTTCAACAAAAGTTTCTCTGAGTCTTGGGCGGCAAATATTTCTTGGATTTTCCGCCGGTCGATCTTGCCATTCGCATTCTTCGGCAATTGCATAAAATCCATCCATCGCGCCGGCAGCATGTAGGGCGGAACCACTGCGCTTAACCTGCGCCGGATTTCGCCATGGGTAGTGCGTACATTCTCCTGTGCGACATAGGCGCAGCAAATCAAATTCGTTTCAAACCCGTCCGTGGGAACGGCAACCACCGCGCACTCTTTGAGGTCTTGAAAGGCGTTCAGCGCGACTTCGATCTCGCCCAGTTCTATGCGGTATCCGCGGCTCTTGATCTGCGTATCGGAACGGCCGACGAAATAGACCATACCATCCTCGCCCACATACGCCAAATCTCCGGTCCGGTAAATACGGTCGTTGCCATAGGAAACAAATGCGGCGGCAGTCTTGACGGGATCGCGCCAATATCCGGGACTTAACCCGGCGCCCCCGATGTAGAGATCCGCCACTTCGCCTTGCGGCACTGGGCGCAGGCTGCCATCTAACACCAGCAATTCTTCTCCCTCGCAAGCTTTACCGATGGGGATCGGCTGGGTATCGTCCGCGGGACAGTTCGGGACGGTGTAGTAACTGCTGGCGATGGTTGCTTCCGTGGGTCCGTAGAGATTGGTAAAAGTAACCTGCGGAAGACGCTGCATCCAGTACCTCAAGGTCGGAGTTGGAAGCACCTCACCGCACCACAAGAGTCGCCGCAACGCGGGGAAGTCGTCAGGCCTCAAGGCATCGAACTTTGCCATATAGTTCAGCACTGACGGAACCGAGAACCACTGGGTAAGTTCGGAATGACGGATGAAATCAGCCAGCTTGTTTGGCAGCAGGCTAAGTTCGGGAGGAACCAGATGAAGCTGCGCACCCACGGCAAATGCGCCAAAAATGTCAAACGTCGCCAGATCAAAGTGCAGCGGCGGATGGCACGAGATGCGATCGGAGGCGGTCATCCCGAAGTAGCTGGTTGCCCATTCCACGAAATGAATCACGTTGGAATGAGTAATGACGACGCCTTTCGGTTCGCCCGTCGACCCCGAAGTGAACAGAATGTGTGCAGCATCGGTCGACGTGTTCACATGATCGAGGGGATCGGCAGACTGGAGAGCAAGGTCGCTCCAGCGAAATGCTGAGCCAAGGTTCCGGCTTTCCGCGGCGAAGTCATCCATCCAGCCGACGCTCAGCCGGGTCTGGAAATCATCCAGGGAAAATAGATCTTCGAGCAAGCCGGCCGATGCGCTCACGCCCAGCAGATATCGCGGTTCACTCGACTTGAGCAGCTTGGCAACCCGAGGAGCTGGACTCAATGTATCGATGGGCACGTGAATGCAGTCCGCCTTCAAAATGCCTACGATGGCGATGATCGCAGCTGGAGATTTTGGAATTGCAAAGCACACGCGGTCTCCGCGGCGGCAGCCTGCGGCTTGCAAGAGCCGCGCGAACCGGTTGGTCAGATCTTCCAGTTGGCCGTAGGTCAGCGCTTGACCTTCCATCACCACCGCGATGGCTTCGGGGCGGTGCTGCGCTTGCTTCGAAATCCAACTCTGCAGGAGCCCAGTCATTTCGCCACTAACTCTTGCGCCCGGGAGAACACTTGCTTGATATTCGCGAGCTCTTCCCGGTTGGGCGGAATATCCAGGATGAACGTTCGATATCCATGCTCGACGTACTTGGCCAGCTCTGCCGCTACCACGTCGTAGCTTCCGACCAGGTAAGGACAAAAGGTCTTATAGTTTTCGAAAGGCCATAGCCAGTAAGTACTGTGGCCGTTCCTTGCTTCTTTCGCCATGCCGGAAAGTTGCTTGTGCCAGGCGGAGTCAGAAGTCTTCATGGCCAACTGATGGGTGAGTTGGCCCTGGCGATCTCCCGGAAATCGCGAATTCGCGACCTGCCAGGCTTCGTCGTTCTGCTCGCGCGCGATAATCCCCACGCGGACGCCACATTCGAATCCTTCTGTTATCGGCTCTTGCTCGGCGGGCTGAGGATACTTCACGGCAACGGCGCCGAGGCTCTGGGCGGCCGCCAGGCCCGCTTCAGATGAGCCCGAGACGAAAACCCCAGGAAATAAATCCGCAGCCAGTGGCGGGGTCATCCGCAGTTTGTCCACAACGTAGAACTCGCCCTGGTAACTGACCGGAGCGGCGCTCCGCAGCAGTTCCTGGATGATGGTGGTGTATTCGACCAGTCGAGCGTAACGTTTGTCGTGCGGAGTAGTGTCATTGAGCGCGGCCAGATCATTCTTGAAACCGCCCGCCACCATGTTCAGATATACCCGTCGACCATACAAATGCCCAAGAGAGCTCACCATCTTGGCCACGGAATAGGGATGCATGTATGCGGGTTGCACCGCGACCAGTGGACATACCCTGGCCGTGTTCTGGGTTATGATTTGAGCGACCAGCCAGGGATCGACCAGCGAGTTGTCGGTATAGACAAGAATCCCTTCGCAGCCCGCGTCTTCGCTCCAGTGGGCCACGGAGATGACGTTTTGCAAGTACGATGCCCGGTCCACAGCGCTGGACTGCGGGCTCGTCGAAAATATTTTGATGGGATTGCTAATTGGAGATCCCGTGGTCATGAGCCAGAAGTTGGAATGTCGCGATAAATCTGTCTGCCAGAGGTTCGACTACCTGGGCAAGCGATCCTCACCTTTTTTGGCCTTCTCAAGCTTTGCTTCTTGCCATTCAAACTCCCGCTTTCTCAGGCGGCGATAAACTTCCCAGGCGCTCGACGGCACTAAACAAAAGATTACCGGGATGGTGTGCAACCACGCCCGTAAACTCCGATAAGTGAGGGCATCGCGCCATCGCTCCCACAGAGAAGGATCGCCCGCTTTGCTGTCCACCGACCGAGGGTATCGGGGCCACGCCCCGTTGTATTTTTTTCGCCACATGTTTAGATAACGATCAATCTTGGCATTCAGCTCCGCAGGCAGGACATCCCGGCTCTTCCTTGGTTTGGCAATGCTTTCGGCCTTCACCATCGAATGATGACTGCCGTTTTCGATGACACTGCGGTCGGCTCCTTTCAGCGTGGTCATCTTCGGATCAAACGGGATGTTTAGGAATTCGCAAATACCCCGCATCGTGGCGGTGGAATCGCTGGCCAAGTCCTCGTAATAAATCTCGTGAACCGGGAGGCCACGTTTAATCAACGTGTCGCACTGCACCTTCATGTCGTGATAGCCAAGCAGGGCGCGTAGGAGCATCCCATTGCTGCGGAAGTAAGCTGCCTCCGTGGACGCTTTTTGAATGCTGCCGCAGACATCGTGTACATCACGCCAGATGATTACGTAGCGGGCATTCGGAAACGCGCGCCCCAGACGCGCGAGCGAATCATAAAAAGTTGGCGATTTGGTTCCCCAGATGGTGGCCCCTTTTTTCTTTCGCGCATACTGCACGTACACCTCTCGAGCCGCGGTCCTTATATCGCTAATCTCTTTCGGCAACTCGCTGCCATCGATATTGTGTCGAGAGGGACCTCCGTTCCAGTTATCCCACTTGGCCAACCAGCGGGACGTTTTGGTGGGAAACCAGAACAGCGAGGGCAGATGGGCCAAGTCATCTTCGTATAGCAGGGCAATCTGGGGATGCTGATTCAAGAGAGCATAGAGCAGCGAGGTGCCGGAGCGAAACATTCCGACTACAAATAACGGTCCGTCCGAGAGCGCTAAAGAGTCCTGCTCGGTGTTCGGATCGGCACTCGCGAGCGTTTCCATCATCGCTTTCTGCATAGCACAGCTCTCTCCTCCAATCGAACTTTCACTGCTGGTACCCGACAACGAGGGCATCGTGGGGGAGTGTTAGTGGTATTGCTAAAGACTGGCGTCACCGTCGAAGCAGGTCGCATCCCAGACCTGCGGATCCTTAAAGCTTGCGGGCGAGAGTTTGATCGTTTGTCCTATAAAAATAACGCCACGAACTGAGTTCGCGATAATAAGGCGATAGGCTTTCGATAATCCTCTGTTCGCGGCATGTGAGCGGAGCAATTTTAGAGGCTGTCGCGACTGTATTCTTAATCATCTGAACAGGGGCTCAGCCGCGGCTTGACTATTCCGCTGGGCGGCAGCCAAACTCTCTCGCAGCTTAGCAGCTACCACATCGACGTTCTTCTCATAGAACATGGCTTCGTGGCCATCGTGAATTCTATGAACCTGCAAACCGCCGTCCAGCAAGCCGTTCCAGCTGGTATAGAAATCCCAATAAGCGTCCGTCGGCCAATCACTGGACTGAAAGAAGACCGCCCGCCCGGGATAAGTCTTGGGCCGATAAACAAACGAAGCCGGATGGACGATACTCTCGAAGTCTTCAAGATGCTTCACCGTTACCCGGAATCCCATGGCGTACCACATTCGCCAAAACCGCACGCTAAGTCTGCGATGAGCGCCGATCACGCGCTCGCGAAGGAAATCGGGAAGTCCCGCCAGCCTTCCTTTGCGGAACTTCGAGATCTGGAACTTGATTCTTCCCCGCAACAGTTGGCTACGGCTCTCGAGCGTGTAGTCTTCGTAGTAGGCTGGATTCTGCGCATCGAAAAGAGCGAGCAAGGCTACTCGCTGACCGTCAAGCGCAAGCTGTCGGGCCATTTCGTACGCGATCACACCGTTGACGCATAAACCAGCAAGATAATACGGCCCCTCGGGTTGGACTTCGCGCATGCGGGAAACCAGGGCCGCAGCAATATCCTCAAGCTGGTACGGAAGGGACAACCGGTTGGCATCGGAAGCCGGCAAGTGCAGCCCGAGCAGCGGCTGGTCGGCGCCCAGGCGGTTGGCCAGCGGAAGAAACAAAGGCCCGCCGCGCACCCAGAATAAAGGCGGTTTGGAACCCCGGGGTTGAATTGGAACCACGGCAGGATTGTGCAGCACGTCACTCTGGCCATCGAGCAGTGTGGCCAATTGGCGAATGGTAGGCGCGTGAAAAACATGTGCCAGCGACAACCGTTTCTCAAATCGCTGTTCGATACGCAGCAAGAGCTTTGCCACCAGCAGCGAATGTCCGCCGAGATCGAAGAAATTGTCGGTCACGCCAATTCCCTGCCGGTCGAAAATGCCCTCCCAGATCTCCACCAGATCGGACTCCACGTCGTTACTGGGTTGCACGACACGAGTCGCCGGCACCGTTCGCGGGGACGCCGGTAGAGCGTGGCGGTCGACCTTGCCGTTGGGCGTCAAGGGTAAGCTCTCGAGCACCACGAAGACGGATGGAATCATTGCCGACGGCAATTTCTGGCTGAGAAAGCCGCGCAGTTTTTCCGGGTCAAATTCCGAAGCGACAACGGGCACGACATATCCGATCAGCGTCGGTTCAGCCGCTCCTTCCTGGTGAGGCGCAACCACTGCCAGGGCAATGCCGGGGTATTGCGAAATGACGTTTTCGATTTCCTCCAACTCGATACGGAAACCGCGAATCTTCACCTGGTGATCGAGCCGCCCCAGCAGTTCAAGATTGCCATCCGGCAGGTAGCGAACCAAGTCCCCAGTCTTGTACAATCGCGCGCCGGCAACGTCGCTGAAAGGGTCGGCGATGAACCGCTCAGCAGTTTCAGTTGGCCGGTGAAGATATCCACGCACCACGCCGGGACCGCCAATATGAAGCTCGCCGCGTGCGCCGATAGGTAAAGGATTCAGATGCGGATCCAGCACATAGACCTTGACGTTGGGAATCGGACGCCCGATTGGAAGGACTTCCCTATCCGTCGCCGGCTCACATTTGTAAACCGTGCTCCATACGCTGCCTTCCGTGGGGCCGTATTCGTTGAATAGCGTGGCTTGCGGAAGCGCGTCATAGTGCCGTTCGACCAGTTCGACCGGACACGACTCCCCAGCCACGATGGCAGCCTTTAGGCTGGCCAACTGCCCCGGCTTTGCCTGTTCCAGAAGCAGGCTGTAGAGGGACGGGACGCACAACAAGTGCGATATCCGGTTTTGTGAGACCAGTTGTGCCAGGCCCGGCAAGTTGGACTGCACCGGTCCCGGGGTGAGCACCAGAGTGTCGCCCTTGCACAGCGAGCCAAAGATACCCACCAACGAACTATCGAAGGAGAACGAAGAGAGTAACAGGAACCGCCCGCCGGGTTGGGCTCCATAATAAAGCGAACGAGCGTATGTCGAATGAACCAGATTACCGTGAGTGATCTGCACGCCCTTCGGTTTCCCGGTCGAGCCCGAAGTGTAGATCACATAAGCCAAATTCTGGGGCGTGCACTGGCTGGGGATCGGATCCGAGCTTTCCCGATCAACCTCGGCCCAGTCGGAATCGAGACACAAGATTTCGGCCGTACTCGGAGGCAGTTTCGATCGCAGGCATTCCTGCGAGAGCAACATTCCCAAGCCGGTGTCGGACAAGACATGCGCCAACCGTTCCGCAGGGTAACTCGGATCCAGAGGAACACAGACTCCGCCAGCCTTTAGCACACCAAGAATGCCCACTACCATTTCACAAGAAGGCTCGAGATAAAGCCCGACCGGTATCTCCGGACCAATACCGCGCTTCTGAAGATAGGCAGCAAGCTGATTGCTACGTAAATCCAGTTCGCGATAGGTCAGCTGCCGGTCGCCGGCTACCGAGGCAAGCGCCTCTGGAGTGCGCTCGGCTTGCGTCGTCACCAGTTGGTGCAGGCAGACATCTGCGGGATACTGCGCGCCGTTCTCGTTCCACGCCACACAAACCTGTTGCCGCTCCTGCTCCGTGAGCATCGGAAGGCTTGAAATGGCCTTGCCGGGATTTGCCACGATTCCTTCCAGCAAGGTCGTGAGATGTCCGGCCATACGAGCGACGGTCGCAGGTTCGAAAAGGTCGGTGCTGTACTTGAAGCGGCCGACCAGGCCCGAGTGCTGATCGTCAAGTTCAAGACACAGATCGAACTTCGAAATCCCAGAATCCACTTCAGACTGAGTGAGCGCTACCGTCCACCCATCCTGGGTTGCGGGCAGCGGCGGTTCAAGAGTGAGCAGAGCCTGGAACAACGGGTTGAAACTCAAACTACGACTGGGGTGAACTTCGTTCACCACCTGCGCGAAGGGCGCATCGTCATTCGAAAGGGCGTCCAGCGTAACCTCGCGGGTTCGGCGCAATAACTCGCGGAAACTGGGGTCGCCGGACAAATCGCAACGCAAAACCACAGGGTTGAGAAAATAGCCCAGCAATCCTTCCAGCTCAGACCGCTTGCGTCCGGAGCTGACGGTGCCGATCGACACATCTGCGAGCGCGGAGTATCGGTGCAGTAGCACGCTGAAGGCTGCCACCAGACTCATGAAGAGAGTCGCGCCCTCCTGGCGGCTCAGCATTTTCAAAGTGTCGCTGAGGCCTTTCGAAAACGCCACCGGCTGAATGGCGCCGCGGAAACTCTGAATCGCGGGCCGGCGACGGTCCGACGGCAATTGCAGGACGGACAGGCCTCCACCCAGTTGCTTCCGCCAATATGCCAGTTGAGACTGGAGGCGACCATTGCGTGAAAGCCATTCTCGCTCCCACAAAGCAAAGTCGGGGTACTGCGTGGGAAGCTCGGGCAGAGGCGATTCCTGGTCGTTGGAAAACGCCTTGTACAGGACCGCCAACTCGGGCAGAAGCACCCGGTAAATGGAGTAGCCGTCGAAAATGATGTGATGGAGGGTTAGAAACAACCGGTGTTCCGTGTCGCTCAGTCGCACCAGCAAAGCGCGGAACAGCGGTCCCTGCGACAGATTGAAGGGACGGACCGCGTCCTCTAAGGCCAAACGGCGCGCTTCCGATTCCCGTTGCATTGCGGGGAACCGGCTGAGATCCGTCACCTGCAGTTGCACCGGCTTGACCGCATCGACGACTTGCACCGGCTCGCCACCCACCAGAGTAAACGTGGTGCGCCAAGATTCGTGGCGGCGCACAATCTCGGTCAGGGTACGTTCGAGTGCGGGCACATCCAGGCTTCCGCGACGATGAATTGTCACCGGTTCGTTGTAAATCGGAATCTCCGGAACCAGTTGCGTGTGTACCCAGATCTGCTGCTGCGCTGCAGACAACGGAGCTATGCGGACGCCGGCGAGACGAGAAACCCTCTCCACACCCGGCTGGGCGGTCGATTCATTACCGGATTCTTTCAGTTGTACGTTCGTTCCCATCTTCCAAATCGCGCTTTAGGAAGCCAATGCTAACGGTTCAAGTTGCTGCATCATTGTCGCGCGGTGCCGTTCCCTAGAGGCTGGCATCGCCATCGAAACAGGAAGGGTCCCATACTTTCGGATCTTTCAACGTCTCCATCAGTTGCCGGTTGGTGGCTTTATAGAAATAGCGCCACGACGACAGTTTGCGCCGGTGGGGAGCGAGAGCTTCGATGACTCGCTGTTTGTCGGGAGCGAAACCCGTGCACTCCAGCATGTGAATGCCCTCGCGCCTGCAGCGAGCCAGCGCGTGACAAATCATTGGACGGAGCAACTCCACATTTCCATCCAGCACCTGAAAATCCACCAGGCGCATTCGCTTCAGGGAAGAGGTTGGGTTGTCCTCGCGCAGGAAAATGGCATATGCGGCCAGCTTCGACCCCTGGCCAACGGTCAATACCCAAGCCCTCCCATCTTCGAGAGGCCGCTTGAAATGCCAGTCCAACATCTCGCGGGAACGGTTGGCTAGCAGGCGCTTGGGGAATTTCAAGCGTAATTGCTGCCAGAAATCTTCGAAAGGTTCATCGAATTGAGAGCAGAAACTGGGCTCGATTCCATTGCACCGGGTCTTCCAGAATCTGCCTTCGATTCGATCGCGCAGGAACAGACCGGCCGAAAGCGGGTAACCGAGCCATTTTGCGGCTCGAAATTCTTTCGTCGCCAACACGGATGCGCTAAAGCCTCGATAATTGGTGATCCAGAAGGCAGCTTCATTCCAGGTTCCCATCGGAACCCGCATGGCGCGAAACACTTCGTGTACCTTGGATGCCTCGGGATTCACCGTGGTATCGAGAAATAGATCGACCTCTTTCTGCTTGAAGAATTGATGCAACAGCGGGAATGAGTAACTGCGATAGGGGATGTCCACCACGAGGGCTCGGCCGGACGTCGCAATTAACCGCTGACCGGCTAATTCGTACAGCAGTGGAACATTGCCGATATAGGCGACGACTCGATGATCTTCGTTCTCGAACACCCAGCCGATTGGCCAATTGGGAAGCTGATGGTATAGCGGATTGTTCGTCCACAAGTGGAGCCATTCTTCGCGCGTCTCGGGCTTCAACCCGTAGCGGGACGCTAAGGCTGTGACCTGGTCGTAATCGTCAAATGTGGCCTGCCGGGATTTCAATCCCAACTTCGTTCCGGCAGGTTCACTTATTGTCGCCATGCGATCATCCATGCGCGTCTGCAACCATCGACCACGCGTACTCTTGCTGGAATGCGTCTTTCCAAAACTACACCGGCGGACATGCCGCGGTTGCAACAAAGGATAGCGGCAGAGCCTTCAGGCCACGCAGACCCAGGTTCTCCCGCCAGGTAAGCGGCCCTGGCTCCAGCTCCAGTTGGCTGAGCCGCTGGAGAATAGAAGCAAAGGCAATTTGAGCTTCAACGCGAGCCAGTGGAGCTCCAAAGCAGAAATGAGCTCCGAACCCAAATGCCACATGCCGATTCTCCCTGCGCCGGATGTCCAGGCGATCAGGATCGGGGAAATGTTCCGGATCGCGATTGGCGGCGGCCATCACCGCGATCACCGCGTCCCGCGCGCGGATTTTCTTGCCACCCATTTCGACATCCTGCGGTGCAATCCGTCCGGTGTGCTGGCTGGGACTTTCGAAGCGTAGCAGTTCCTCAACCGCCGACGGGATCAGAGACGGGTCTGCCCGCAGCTCTTCGAGGATTTCGGGATGGCGCAACAAAGTGAGAATCCCATTCCCAATGAGATTAGTCGTGGTCTCCTGACCGCCAACCATCGTGACGATCAGACTGGCAACGACTTCTTCGTCGGTCAGGCGGTCGCCATCCACTTCGGCCGCGAGCAGGGCGTGAACCAGCCCTTCCCCCGGATGTACTCGCTGCGCGCGGATCGCGTCCTGAAAGTAAGCCGTCATTTGTTCCAGCGTCTTCAGGACTCGCTGCGTGCGATTCGGATTGTGCTGGAAATTGCCGAGCATCTCCGCGAAGTCGGCCGACCAAACCTTCAACTGGCGGTGATCGGAGATCGGCACGCCCAGCATTTCCGCAGTCACGGTTGCGGGCAGCGGCGCGGCGAAGTCATGGATCAGATCCATACGGCCCGCCGGCGCCACGGCGTCGATCAGACGGTCGGCAATTTCCTGAATGTGCGAACGAAGCCGCTCAACCCGCCGCGGCGTGAATGCCTGCGAACACAACCCGCGCAGGCGGGTGTGTGCGGGAGCATCCATGAAAAGCATTTGCTTGACCATCACGCTGGCGATGGGGCTCAACTGGGATAAGCCCATCTCCGTCAATTGTGCAGGCGTGGGCGTGCGATTGGCGGAGAACTCGAGCAGAACGCGTTGCACATCATCGTAACGGGTTACGACCCAGGCATGCAGAAACGGATCCCAGTGTACCGGATCTTCCCGGCGCAACCTCGCGTACAGCGGATAGGGATCGGCGAGGACCTTAGGATCGAGCAGGTGGTAAAGACTTAGAACCGGCTCTGGTTTGACCGATACAGGTTTCATGTGATCTGTGATCTCTGGCAGTTTACGCTCGGGCGCTGCTGCAGGCATACGCTCAGTCGGCGCTAATCGCGTCCGTGCGGCGCATTCGCTCAATCTCAGCCGAGAGTTCCGCGGCGGTAGGTCGATCGAAAACCGTGCGCAGTGGAAGCTCGACCTGAAAGGAGTCTCGCGCCCGGGCAATCAATTGCGTGCCCAGCAAGGAGTGTCCACCCAGAAAGAAAAAGTTGTCGTTCACTCCAACCTTTTCGATGCCCAACAATTCCGACAAAATTGAAACCACTCGCCGCTCGACTGCGGTCCGGGGCGCGATGTAAACATCGTCGTCGATCGTATTGGTTGCATTGGGAGCGGGAAGCAACGCCCGATCGACCTTTCCGCTCGCCTTAAGCGGAAGCGAGTCAAGCCGAACGAAGGCTGCCGGTACCATGTAATCGGGCAAGTAGGCTCGCAGGTAATCCTGCAGAGCGCTGCGCGTGAGCCGAGTTTCGCCGCTGACTAGATAGGCGACCAAACGCTTTTCGCCGCTCGCCTCCGTCCGCGCCACGATCTGACTGGTCTGCACGCCGGGGTATTGGTTCAATCGCATCACGATTTCGTTGGGCTCGATTCGGTAGCCGCGAATCTTAACCTGTTCGTCGGTCCGCCCCACGAAAGCGATTTGCCCGTCCGGCAAGTAACGCGCCAGATCGCCGGTGCGGTACAAGCGCTCGCTCTTCGAGTCGCTAAACGGGCTAGAAATGAAAGCCTCCGCGTTTTGCTCAGGACGATTCAAATATCCACGAGCCAACCCGTCGCCTCCGATAAACAACTCTCCGACCTCGCCAACGGGAACCGGCTCGAGCTGATCATCGAGAATATGAATTTGCACGTTGTCAATGGGCCGTCCGATCGAGGGTTGCCGATCCTTCTCCGCTGCGGGGAGGACCGCACCGGAAGTTGAAACCACCGTGCACTCAGTCGGACCGTAGTTGTTAATCAGCGCGAATGGCAAGTTGGAAGGCGGGTAGCGATGCAGGGTATCGGCCCCAGTCAGCAACAGCCGGAGCGGCAGTTGGGTTGGCCAGTCCAACTCCAAAAGGCTTTCCGCCATGGCCGTTGGTACGAAGCTTACAGTGATTTCTTGTGCTAACAGCCATTCTCGCAAACTCTTGGCGGAGCCTCGCGTGGCATCACTTGGAAAGTGAACGCTCGCGCCGGTTGTGAGGTACGGCCAGACTTCCCACACCGCAGCATCGAAACCGAAGCTGGCCACTTGACTGGCACGGTCCGCGGCGGTGATGGAGAACGCTCGGCGATGCCAGTAAATGAGATTGAGCAATCCCCGGTGCGTGATCTGAACTCCCTTTGGTTGCCCCGTCGAGCCCGAGGTGTAGATCACGTAGGCGACGTTTTGTAGCCCGACCGGCGCAGACGCCGGAACCTGAACCTCTTTCGATCCAGCTTCGTCTTCCTCATTCAGAAATAGAACCTGCCAATCACCAGCGGGCAATCGCCGCGCCAGTTCATCTTCATCCTGCAAGATGAGGACGCGAAGCTGCGTATCGCGAAGCATGAAGAGCTGTCGTTCCAGCGGGTATTCCGAATCGATGGGCACATAAGCGCCTCCGGCTTTCAGTACGGCCAGAGCGGCCACAATCATTTCCGGCGAGCGTTGCAGGCAAATGCCCACCAAAGCCTCGGGGCCGACGCCCAACAATTGCAGGCGGACGGCGAGGCGATTGGCGCGGCAATCAAGCTCGCCGTAGGTAAGGCTCTGCGTGTCGGATGCAATAGCGAGCGCATGCGGCGTTTTTCGCGCCTGCTCGCTGACTAATCCAGCGACCAGGATTTCCTGGGGATACTCGCGGGAGGTGGCGTTCCAGCGAGTGGATGGAGCCTCAGACGACTTCATCGACGAAGATACCTTTTCAGAATTCAATTCAGAAGTGACTTTGTCCAGCTTCAAAGTTCGTCTCCAAGGTCTGCTACGGTACGAAAAATTAACTCTGCCATCGTCCCCGAGCGTGAGGCATCTAGACTCCTAGATTGCTTGCCGGGTTGGTTGAAGAGGCCACGTCGAGAAGGCTAGCTTGGCTCGATGGTCAAAAATGCAGCCTTGTCACCGATGCTAATTCGTGGGCAGTTGAGGTGCGACGCGCCTTTAGGGTCAAGCGCGTCCTCCTTTGGAATAAACCGAATCGCTCTCGGGAGATGAATCTCGACGCCAAACGGAAATACGTAGGCCTCTTTGATCGGGGCGCATCTTCCGGAAAGATCGGCAATCTAGTTTGCTCTATCGGCCTGTCGCAAACGCCAGAGCTGAAAAAGCGCTCCGTTAGTAAGCTTGGTGAGATTACGCCGGGAAATCGTCGCGAAAACGTCCTCCAGCCGATCCCACTGGCTGAGTTCGTCGATCTCCCAGCTATGCAAGTACAAATGAGCGATGCCTCCGTGCTTCTCAACGTGATCCAACCCGTGTAGAAATTGTTCTTGCCAATCGGTCGTGCCGTTGTACGTACGCACGAAATTCAACATGCCCAGGAAATTACCTTCCAACGCCGCATGTCGAAGCTGCACCAGCTTACTGTGGGAATAGGCATGTGTACTCACACCCCAAAGGTACGGATTTTTGGGGAAAGTATGGAGATTGAAGCAGCAAGTGCGAGCGCCCTGAAAACCCGCATTCCGAACCAACCCAGGCGTCGAAGGGTTGAACTTCCCCATCGGATAACAGAAAGAAACCGCGGGCGTTCCAATGTTGTCTTCCAACCACTGTTTGCTCCCCGAAATCTCCGCCCAAGCCTCGGCTTCGGGTAACGAATTCAACGGAACATGATTCAGGGTATGGGCGCCAATTTCGAAGCTGCCGGCGAGCTCCCGAATTTGAACTATGGGCATTACTGGACGCTCGGGGTTTCGCGCGGGAATATAGAACGTGGCCTGCAACCCGTACTTACTCAGCAGCTCTGCCGTTCTTAAGTCCGTCACATGTCCGTCGTCGATGCTGATGGTCACAAAGCGGTCCGTCATGCAAACTCAGTTGCCAAACGTCCAACACTCTCGAACAAAAGTACGTCTCAGAGCTCATGCGGGCGGAACCTCTTCGGCCTGAACCCTCATCCTCAAAGACTCCTCCAACAGAGCCCGCCTGGCAATTACTTGCTGGTAGATCTCGATCAGCTGTCGATAATTTACCGCCGCGGTGTACTTGGTCTCATACTCCAAGCGTGCGTTTGCGCCCAAACGAAGCATGTGTTCTGGCTGGTTCCAGGCCTGCACCACTGTGTTCGCCAGATCATCGGCATCGCCAGGCTGAAAGAGAAAGCCGGTGTAACCCTCCTGCACAATCTCCTGCATCGCACCCAGCCTGGAGACGAGGGCAGGTACCCCGCAGGCGAACGCTTCTACGATTCCCAAGCCGAAGGTCTCGTACAACTCGCTGGGAAAAATCAAGAAGCGCGCTCCTTTGACGACCTCCATGGCTTGATCGTGCGGGAGCCAGCCCATGATATCGACGTTGGAAAGGCCTTCGTTTTCGACCTCGGCCTGAAGTTGCGCCCGCAAAGGGCCCTCCCCCAGGATACGGAGGGGGTATGTTTTTGGCAGCTTACGCCAAGCTCTCAGCAGGGTGTCGACTCCCTTCTCCGGCGACACCCGCCCAATGAAAAGCGCGTAAGAACCAGTGCCGACCCGCGGTCCGGGGTCAGGATCGACAAAATTAGGTTTGACGGTGATTTGGCTCGCGGGAAATCCAGCCTTCACAAATTGGTTTCGCGCAAAAGCGCTGGGAGCGATGTATTGATCCACCATCCGTATCCAAGTTTTGCCTTCGCGGTGCACGGTCAACATGAGTGCCACCGGAGCCGTCGAAAAAGCGGAATTGCGATAACAGCGGTGGAGCACTCCTTGCCAATAGCCGCCGCCAATGCAATCCTGACAGGGCTTGCCGGCGCGGAAGAAATTCGCCTGCGGGCAAAGCAGCCGATAGTTGTGCAGGGTGTGCACCACCGGAACCCTTTGCTTCCGACACGCCCAAAAGATGGAAGGCGAAATCAGCGGAAACGCATTGTGCACGTGCACAATCTCGGGGCGGTTCTGGCGAAGCAACGCGCTGAAGGCGCGATACGAGTCCCAGGCCCAAACCGGTTGGCCGATCAGGGTCAACCGCCGGAGTGGGGAATAGCCTTTGATTTCGTCATTGTCGCGCCGGTATTCGGAAACTTCGTGCCCCGCTTCTTTGAGTAAATGGCTCTCCTTGCGAAAGACAACGTCCTCTCCGCCAGGCTCCTGATACGAGTTGAAGACGAGAAGGATCTTCATCTTGGCGAACGTTTGACTGCTGGCCACGGTTGAACGATGCTGGCGAACCTATTTCCCGGATGGTTAGAGAAGCGATAGCCGAAAAACTGCGCCATCAGGGTCTCTCCCGTGCTCCCACGGGGAACCAATCGGACCGCTGCGCCGGGAGGTCCACTGCTGCGCCATCCAGCAGTTTCGCGATGTGCTTGTGCAGCAGATCGGCCATTACAAATAAAGCCAGGAACAACATGAACGCGCTCCTCGCTCTACCCCCAAAAGTTGCGTTAAACAAGCCATTAATGGTGAGATTCGCGTAGAGAGCAAGCGATCCGACAGCCAGAATGTAGGCCCGCGAGGTTTCCCGATCATATGGCCGTCGGGCGCGGAGGATGGACGCACCGCGGATCGAGCGAAAGGTGTTGCGCAGAATCATGAAGTGGATCATCAGTAAGACGGCGAGACCGATGATCCCGTTATTATAGGCCACTTCAAGGAAGCCATTGTGCAAGTGAATGTAATCGCCCGCCAACCCGCTGTTCTTGCTCCAGGAGAAGTAAGTGCTTAGATAGCCGTGACCCAACAGCCATTTCTGCCTGACCGCGCTCACACCCTCAGCCCAAATCTCGGTTCGCCCGGTCAAAGTCGCAGCCCCCTGATAGGACTGCAGGTGAGCACCCACGGGAGTGACCGATAGAACCACCAAGGCTACCGCCGTGATTCCCAGCAGCACAGCCACGCTGCGCCCGATTTGTTTTTGCAGCAAAAAGAAGATTACGATCGCGAACAAGCTCGCGAGGATCGCCGACTTACCCAAGGACATGAGCATTACCACGCTGGCCAGCAGTCCGGTGACGATCATGATTTTCTGTTTCTCGATCGAATACAGAATCACCGACAACAAAAGCAGCAATCCCGCCGTGTTCGTTAATGCATCGGGACTCGCGTTCAGCCGTCCGCCCACTCCCTCGAAGGCGGTCGAGGAATCGGAAAGCGCTCCCACCGCGGGCACGATGGTCAGGACAAAAAAGCCCCACAGAGTAACCTTTAAGAAGGTTACGAGATCCGCCAGGTTGCCCAGCATGCTGGCGGCTAACTGAAGCAGCAGCACGACCAACATCAACTTGAAGGCCCACGCCCCCGAATATGTCTTACCGGTCGAATAGGCGACGGATGCCAAGCATACCACGGCAAAAAGCGTGAGCCACCTGTAAGAATTTGAAAAGAGGCGGCGAAGGTAATGCGGTTGTTGCAGTGAGAGTATCCCGAGCGTCACGAATGCCAACACCCACACCACACCCTCTCCGTAGGCCTGGACGGAAAAATGGGACTCGTAAGCCTGAGCGCTGTCTCCCAAGCGGTCGAATACAGCCTCGCCCACCAAAATGACCCACCAGATAAGCAATGTGAGCCGGTAAACCGTTACCTTTGCCGGTTGGTGTCGCGTGATGGCCAAGCCCAATACGACCACAAGCAGAAGGGCGAACACCGCCGCCACCACTACTACAGGAACAATGTCCTCCGAAAACATGTAGGGCGGTGCCATCCATATGGCCAGCGCCGCGACGCCTGTGATGGCGACCAGCCATCCCACCGTGCCCCGGCTCAGCGAAGCATCCGTCGACCGGCCAATAGTGTTTTCTTTTAGCATTTTCGCTCTTCTGATTTCCTTTCGTTTCCGTACGTTCGCTTGGGATTACGAAAGCACGGGCTTGGCTTCGCTCTCCGTCTCCTCGAGCTGGTCGGACAACGAATACCCGAGGCGCACCAGCGCAGGTCCGGCGTATTGTTCAATCAGGCGCACTTGAGCGGGAGTCAACTTGGAACGCCACCCCTGCACCAAACCAGCACCCACGAAACGGCCTTTGACCGAGGCCTTTACCGGTTCCCGCACTTCCTTCTCCCGCATTTTCTCCAAGGAGCTGCCGGCGACGGCGCGCTGAATGAGCTCCGGAGTCGGGTTGAGCCCCACGAAGTTGGCCATGCGAGTAAAGCCCGCTACCGGATCCCGCTTCAAGTCCTCAAATCGGACCAGCAGGAAATTGGGAGTGGCGGCGAGGGGGGAATCCAGCCAGCTTTCCACATGCCGCTGCCAGGGCCCGAAGCCGCTGACCGCGGTGGTGAGGAAGTGCTTCACGAATTTCTCCTGGTCGCCGTAGAAGAACTCCAGGTTGGTCAAATAGACGAACTCGGAAAGCACAACATCTCTGGGGTCGCGCACCAGGTAGATCACCTTGTGATAGTGCTTCCATTTCCGGTATTGCTCATGGCTGGAGATGAGCCTGCCGCCTCCAGGCAATACCGGCTTACCCTTATGGTGCTTGCCGACTCCACACAAAGTCGCATCCACCACCCGAAATCCTGACTTCTGACCGGTGAAGATTTCAAACAGCGTATGCCGCGACCATGTCGTCCCGGAGCGGGGATAGGAAACAATAAAAGCGTCCTCCGGACGGAAGCCATGGTGCCGGTACCAGATAACGGGGAGGCGCAGCGGTGTCCGCGATAGCTTACGTCGGAGTTTGCGCATGGCGGTAGTCGGCCTGCGCGGCTTCCCTCCCTCGCCAGTTTGCGGTTTGCCATTTGAATTTTGTGACTCGTCTGTCATTTCTACTACCCTCCCTCGTTTTGAGGTTTTGTTGTGTTGCGGAAAAACAGGATGCGTTTGATCGGCGAAACGTCGAAATCATTCGCCCGGAATTTCGCTGGGCATTGGCTGCTTTGTCATGTTCCACCAGCGAGCGGGTCCGACCATGTCGTCGCGACCAGCTATGCGACGACGTAAAACCACCGTCACAGCCACCATCGAGAGTACATCGGCCAAATTGCTCCCCCAAATAGCTCCCTTAAGGCCGAAGGCCCAAGTGGCCGGGATCCCGACTAAGAGCGACAGCACAGTGGCCAAGGAAAACGCGACGAAAACCAAGGCCGGCGCTTCCATCGCGCGCAGACAAATCGCAGGACCGAAAGCGGCGCACCACACAATCGACCCGAAAGCGATGGCCGGCAACAGGTGCGCGACTTCCATATATTTTCCAGAATAGAGCAGATGAAACACCGGGCGTTGGAGCGGGAGAATGACCGCCCAGAAAGCAATCGCTCCCCCAGCCGTCACCATGGTCATCTTTACGCTCAAACCAGTGGCACTCGATCTCCCCTCCCGCCGCAACACGCGAGCCGCATACGGGAGAAGAAGCATGGAGAGCGCGGCCTTGGTCTGCTCCATCGGAAGAGTTAGATTCATCAACGCCTTCAACTGGCCCGATTGCGCCATGCTTCCGAAAGAACTCAGCAGAGGATAGTAGATGTAGGCCGGGATCCAGCCGGCAACGCAACTGGCCAACGCCCAGCGTCCGTAAGCCCAGTGCTTGGGCCAAATTTCTCGCAGGCCCGGCGCGGGACCGGTTCGGGGCAAACCGGCGCGCAGAAGCGCCCAAAGATATGCGCCAGTCACCAGAGCTCCAACGCTCATCAGCAGAAAAGCGGTGAACGGCGAGAGCAGACTACGTTGGTACAACAGATAAAGCGCGCCGACTACGAGCGACGAGTAAACGAATGCTCCGGATGCCGCCTTCCCGGGCGAAAGCTCGATGTAGAAACTGCGGCGAGCCAACCAGAAAATAAGTATGCAGGGAGACGCGATTGTAACCCCGGCCAAAGCACCGGCTAAGACGCTCGCGTGAAGCAAACGCATGATCAGCGCGGAAGCGCCGCAAATCAAGACAATGGCTGCCGAAATGGCGATGTGAAGCCACAACAAAGAACGAAGGTATCCCCGCAAGCGATCCTGATAAGTCGAGCCCCCGAACACTGCCATAGGCTCAAGCAGCAATGATTGGTAGACCAGGGAAAGCAAGACCATAATGCCAAACGCCACCGCATAGGCACCGTATTGTTCTGGAACCAGCCAACGCGCCAGCAGGATGCTCACCAGAAAATTCGAGCCAGAAATCAATCCCTGGTCGAGAATGGCAAATCCACCTTTACTCACCCATGGGATCAACTTTGCCAGCAAAGTACCGCGGGGCGAGCCTGATCGCTCATCGGTCGTTGCTTGATCTTCTTGAAGGTTTAATGGCAAAGAGTGATCCTCTCGTTATCGCTCGGTCGGTTCGCACTGATGCGTCCTCTAGAAGTTTGTGAAGTTATATGTCGGAAAAGTGGCTGGCACTGTCGGCGGCATAATCACGGGATGGTTCCGGCCCGCGTTGTGGATCGTATCGTTAGTTTTGGTAAAGTCAAACCCCGGCATCGGGTTCTTGGACAAGAGGAAATCGCTCGGTTGACCACTGTTGCCGAAGCCAGGATTCACGGTCACGGTAGATGAAACGTCTTCGCCCATGGACGGAGCTGTACCCACTCGCGAACCGCCCTGCCATTCCTTGAGGGTCAAGTACTGCCATGCGTTATCTGGATTCTGCGGCGCAATGCATCCCGCCGGATCTCGCGGCTCCGACTTTTGCACGTGAAAAGCCTTGGGGTCCTTCGCAAAACTTCCGTCCGTCCTCCAATAGAGATTGCCATCAAAGAACTGAAACTGGTTCTGCGGCAAGCCGCAAGAATAGGCGCATCCGTGGATGGGGAAAAAACCTGAGGAAGAATCGCGATCAAAATAGAAAATGTTGTGGGTGACCTTAACGCGCAAAGTCGCGCCCTCACAGCCGTACCACCACGGCCTGCCATTTTTGAATATTGACGATCGACCGAAGGCCAGGATGTTGTTGTTGAATAGGTGCGGCGGCAGCCCATTCTTCATGCCCTCGGGCACATATACGACATCGCCTGCAACCCGGTAGACAACATTGTTCTGCACGTCCACTCCCGCTGACGCGCCATCCAGATAAATGCCCGAGCCTCCGTATGCGCTGCCTCGTACGCCCTCATCGATAATCGTCGTGTCGGTAGTGTCGTGAACCAGGTTGTTATAGATCTTGTTTCCCAAACCGCTGCCGTTCTTGCCGCCGACATGATAGTAAAGCGTTCCGCCATCGGAAGTGATGCCTTGCATGATGTTCCAAAGGTGATTGTATTCGCTGAGAATGTTGATGCCGTTCGCTGTGTATCGAAAGGAAGCGCAGCTCACCAAACAAGCCGAGATGCCCGCGTGGTACCCATCGTCGATATCGTTGTGGGAATACGTAAGGTCGTGACCATTGGCCTGGGCAATTCCTTCCCCATCGGCAAACACGCGAGAGTAGCCCTGGATGATGCTGTTGCGCACGACAATGTTCTGGACGACATATTCTGGCCGGTCCATCCCACTCGGCCTGTGCCCGATGCGTACGCCACTGCTGCCGATATCGTAGAAAGCCGAGTTCTGAATCGTATCGTTGGTTGCGGGGATTCCTGAGTTGCCGGCCGTCGAGGCGATTTGAATGCCCGATGCCGACGTGCGCCTTACCGTAACGCCATCAAAAACCACGTTCTGGCAACTCTCGCAATCGATCGCCGCGGGCAGTGTGTCCTCGCCATTCTCGTCATTGTTGAAACCACCCGGCGGAGGCACATAATTATCCACTTCGAACGTAATACCTTGCATGGTCACGTAGTTCAGGTTGACCGCGGAGATCAGGCTTCCTCCGATCGCACTTACCGGTTGGGTTTGCGCGATGACCTCGCTATCCGAGTTGGGATTCTCACCGCTGTTGGCAAGATAGTTCAAGGTCCAAGGTGAGGTCGAGCGATCGAGGAACCAAATTCCTGTTTGGCCGGAGGACTTAGCCGCATCAAAAGAATCTTTGGCGTTCTCGATGATGTAGCGGTGATCCGCGAGAGGACCGGTGAATAAATACGTGTCAGGATTTCCTTTGGTCGCTCCGGTGAGATAAACGATGTGCTTCTTGGTATCGACGCAACTGATTCTCATCACATCGACAGTCCAGGCGTCGAATAGAATCAGTTCAACGTCACCTACCGGATATGGCTTAGCCGATCCGCCACCGCACGGGCTGCCATCCGGATTAAGGTTGCTCCAACTCGTGATCCCTGCGTCCTCGGGATTGTAGTAAAAGCGATCAAGGCACTTGACCGGCGAAGTCTTGTGGTTGGCCACGCTCGGACAACCGGAACCTTCAGGGCTGTCCGGGAAAATCTCCTGAGCGATCCGGAGAAACGTCCCAAGATTACACAACGAAGAGCTGACTTTTTGACTCGGCCCGGGCATGCTGGTCGAATAACAACTTCCGTCCTTCATGTAGTAGCCGACACTTTTCGCTGAAGACGATTCCACCCGAGCGCGCAATCTGCGCTGACCGTTATAAAACAGGTATTCGAAAGGCTCGGTATTCGCAGGCAGACGAACCGTCCACAAACTGCCGGAAGAATGAGTCCAGGTAAGATTGAGTCCGCCCCGACCGATCGGTTCTCCGCCGCTGACGATCGGAGTTTCTCCCGTATAGTTTTCCCACATGACGGGCGCCTGCGAAGTTCCCGAATCAACCTCGGTGAACTTCAAGGTTCCCGGGTTGGTCGGGCTCAGAGGAAGATAATACGATCCCTGTCGCAACATGACAACAATCGGGCGGTTCGGATGCGTACTGACGAGACTTTGGACCGCTGTCTGCGCCTTCGCCAGCGAAGCGAAAGGTCCGTCAGTCGACGCTGCATTGGGAGCTGCCAGCTTTCCGCTCCACGAATCTTTGCCGTTCGGAGCCACGTAGAAATTGGCCGCTGGAGTAGAGGCTGCAGCGTTGCCACCTGGCGCGGCCATAGCCGGGATGCCGACGAGCGTGCTAAACCAGAGCAAAACACAAATCGCGCGCTTCGAGCTTATGGACGGAAGGCCCGAATTATATCCCGATAGACGCCCTGGCAAAGCCCAAAGATCTGACATGAGTTCGAGCGAATATCGCGTTGCTTGGGGAACTGCTCCTAGTGCGCCGAGAATAGATACAAGACGATAAAGAGCGAGGCAGCCGGGTCACCGGCCGCCTCGCCTCGAGCACGATTACTGAACTACAAGGGTTACAGTCAGTGTTTGCGGTGTGGTGCTCCCGCCGTTGGTGCCGGCCGTGCCGGTTGCTGTGGTTTTGACTGTGTAAGTACCAGCAGCGGTGCCTCCACCGCCCCCGCCACCACCCCCTCCGCCGCCACCAGAAGAGTTACCACCGCCGCAACCTACGAGACTGAAAATCATAACCAGGGCGAGAACCCCGAGCATGATCGCCATGCGGCGACGATTGCGCTTCTTCCAATCACCCGCCACGACCAAGCCGAACATCCCAATTCCAGTCAGGCTCGCCCACAAATTCGTGGCGCCCTTTGGCGAATTGATCGCCCCAGGAGCGATCAACGCGGACGTTGGCCCCTGCGTGGCGAGCGTGAGTGTGGTCTTGAGAGTCGAACCGCTCAGCGAGGTCGGACTAAAGCTACAAGTGACTCCGGCGGGCAACGCTGTCGGGCATGTAAAGGTAACAGTCCCGTCATACCCTCCGGTCGGAGTGAGAGTAATCACGTATGTGCCGGAAGAACCCGGATTCACGCTCTGGGTGGTCGGATTTGCGGCCAGCGTATAGCTTGGCTGGGCATTGACCACCTGACTTAGCGCGGCCGACGTGTGGGGCACGAAATTCGTATCTCCGCTGTATTGCGCTGTGATGCTATGGGTCCCGGCTGCCAAAGTCGTCGTACTGAACGAGGCAGCGCCGGAGGTCAGCGTTCCCGACCCCAAAAGAGTTGCGCCATCGAAAAACTTCACGCTTCCCGAAGGCGCTCCGGTTACGCCTCGCACCGACGTGACCACAGTCGATTTGAAAGTTACCGCCGCACCCGCTGCGACGGGGTTGGCCGACGACGTCAGCGTGAGGTCCGTCCCACCCGCGTTCAGCACAACGGTGACTCCGGAGAAGCCTTTCTTGCTCCCGGTTGTGACGACATCGGGAATTCCGTCACCGTTAACATCCGCGTAGGCGATATCAAAGGCGAAGCTGCCGGCGGGGTACTCGACCGGATCGTAGAACGCCCCTTTGCCGTTGCCGTACATCAAGCCAACTGTGGAGAAGTTCGAGTTGGTGTAGAGCAGATCCAAGAAACCGTCCTGGTTGACGTCGACCATCTTCACGTAGCCGGGTCCGGTCAAGCCAAAGCGCGCAGACTGCGTCGTGCCGGGAAGAAGCGTCGGGGGCTGGAAGGTGCCGTCTCCGTTGCCCAATGCGACTGCGATTCCCTGGTTTTGAGCAGGTGTCTGGTCTTGAATGGTAACTGCGAGATCAGGTTTGCCGTCGCCGTTGAGATCGCCAATCGCTGCTGCGTAAGGGTTGTTCCCTACCGTGGTCGATTTACTGGTCGGGAAAGTGCCGTCCCCTTTTCCAAGAAGGACCAGCACGGTGGTACCGGGCGTGGATGAAGTGCCGTATAGCGGCACGATCAAGTCGAGATTCTTATCGCCGTTCACATCGGCGGTCGTAATTTCGGTGGCCGGCGTCGCTGTGGGGGACCCGGTAGGATAATTGACTACGGGCTTAAACCCGCCCGCTCCGGTATTGAGCAATACCCCAACGTCTGCCGTAGTGCCGCCGTTCGTAAGGTTCACGACAGCAAGATCAGTCTTGCCGTCACCATTGAAGTCGCCTGCGATAATTCCCCAACTGGTGTAGGTACCGGAGTCGGTCGGATACGCCGATCCGGCCGTAAAGGTGCCGTCGCCATTGCCGGTAAATATTTGAACTCCGCCATTGATCGCATCTGTGGCTGCGATGTCCAACTTGCCATCGCCGTTGAAATCACCCACGGCAACGAACTGGAATTGGAAGTTCGTGGAAGTCGGACTGCCGTAGTTCACGCCCGGTTTCAAGGTGCCATTGCCGTTCGAAAGAAACACGGTAATGTTGCCTTCGGTTTTGCCAAAGGCGTACTGGTTGCCAACCACAAAATCCACATTGCCATCGCCGTTGAAATCGCCGCTGGCCATTCCAACCGATGTTTGATAGCCGTTGCCGTTGGTTGTCGGTGCGGAATAGTAATCGACTGCCGAGCGAAGGGTTCCATCACCAAATCCCTGCAGGTAGACGAAGCTGTAGAGGCCATCGGTGACGATCGCGTCGTTGTGGCCGTCTTTGTTGAAGTCAGCCACCACCGCCGGAGGCACAACCACCCCCGTCGCGGTCAACCGAGTTCCACCCATGGCATAGCCGACCGAAGCCGGCGCCATCGCGCCAGTGCCGTCGCCGAGAAGAACCGTGATGTCAGCCCCTTGCTGGTTGGAGGAAACAATGTCATTGTTGCCATCCCCGTTCATGTCGGCGATGCTCACGGCCGTGGTATCGATACCTCCCTGGGAGTACACGCCCGTGCCGAAAGCCCCAGCGCCGTTGTTGACGTAAACCGTAACCGTGTTGTTGTCCAGGCAATTGGCGCTCACGATGTCGTCAGCCGTAGCGTGACCGCTCAGGTTCCCGGACACGTTGAAGCACGAATCGTACACTTGGTCGGATGTAACGAGAGCAGCGGGCGGATTCGGGTAGCTGCCGTAGCCGGTTGATGGGACGTTCAAATACACCACCATCTGATTGGCAAGCCCTGTAGGGTTACCGGGGCCGGCCGGGCCTGCGAAGTCCAGGTATCCATCGCCGTTGAAATCAGTGAATACTACGACGCCCGGGTTAAGGGGGCCGGCAAACGAAATCGGGGTTTGCAGCGTGAAGTTCCCGTGCCCGTCGCCTTTCAGTATCCAGATATTGCCCGGGGTCGTTCCGCTATCGGCTACTACGATATCGAGAGCCGTGTCAGGCGTGACAGCCATGACCGCAGCCCAAATGGCATTGGTCGTTGTCGTAACCGGGATCGGTGTCCCCTCTTCGGCGAAGGTCCCCGTCCCGTCGGCTTTGTTCAGCCAGACGTCCACAGTCGCCGGCGCAGCCTGGTGAAGGATGACAATGTCGTCATATCCGTCGCCGTTCACATCGCCCACGAAAATAGGATCGAACTCGGCGGTGGTAAGCGGAGTCAGCGCCGCGGGCTGGAAGGTTCCGTCTCCGTTGCTCAATATCGTCGAAATGGCATACGCTGGGCTGCCGAGGGAGCCGTTGTTCACGATCGCAGCCACGTCGTCTCGGTCGCCGTCCTTGTTGAAATCACCGAGTACGGATGGGAACGGCGAGTAAGTGCCTGCGCCCGGAAACACCGGGTTGGCAGCAATCTGCGTGGCGCTGAGAAATCCAATGTTGGTCGGGGGTGGATTGCTGGGAAGCTTCGCCTGGTGTTCATGCGCTCCGCCGCTGTTCGCTCGCTTGGCTGACTTGGCGTTGCGGGTTGAGGTTGGAGTGACTTGGGCTTCAGACCCAAGGCTCAACAGGGACATCAGCATCAGAAAAACAAAGCAACAAACTGCTCGCCTATTCATAATGATTCTTGCTACTCCCTTTGTCGGAAAATTCGTATTTCGAACAGCCTGCCGTGGAGGAGAGGCGAGCCGATACTACCAAAAAGCTCTGTAGATGACTAAGAGCCGCGCTGCGCTGCCTTGTCGATGCAAGTTTTCAGGCATTCGGCCAGACGCTCAACCTGCGGTTCTACCAGAATCTCGTAGTGGTTGCCCGGGACGTCATGAATTTCCAAACTGCCGACCAGACTTTTCCAGGCCGCATGAGGATCGTCGGAACCGCTGCGGAGGGATTGCTCGATGGCGCGTACCAGAGTGGCTTTCCCCGCGTACGGCCGCAACACGTAGCGGTCGGCGGCAGCGCGATTGGAATTACGAATATCGATAAGCAATTGCGGCAGCCGCCAGCCGCGCACGGTGCGACGAATTCTCTTCCGAACGGCTTTTGGCAGGTCGTGCGTCCAATGACGCCAGGAAGGAGTCAGCAACAAACTGAAGAGCGAGGAAGTAACCGATTTCAAGTCGCCGGGATAAGTATCGAACAGCACCAGCAGCCCCACTTCTTCACCGCGCGCAAGCAGTTGTTGTGCCATTTCATAAGCCACCAAACCGCCGAAGGAAAACCCTCCGAAAGAATAAGGGCCTCGGGGTTGCACGGTGCGAATCTGGTCGAGGTAATGAGCCGCCATTTCCTCGATGGTCGCGTGAGCGGGGTGCTTTCCGTCCAGGCCTTGCGATTGCAAACCGTAAAAAGGGTGATCGGGAGCCAGCCGTCGTCCCAATTCATAAAAGCCGAGCACGTTGCCACCCACGCCATGGATACAGAAGAACGGCGCATGGGAGCCGGCAGGCTGGATGGGCACCAGCGATGACCAATGATCCGACCATCCGTCTTTCCGCAACGTAGCGGACAACCGCTCGATCGTAGGCGCCTCAAAAAGCATCGCCAGCGGCACCGTCTTGTCGAGCGCCTGCCCAATCCGGTGCATGAGCCGAGCTGCTAACAGCGAGTGTCCGCCTAACTCGAAAAAGTTATCGCGAATGCCGATTGGCTTTCTGCCCAGCACTTCTTCCCAGATTCTGACGAGCTGCGCCTGGAAAGCGTCGGTGGCCACCGCGATTTCATCGGAGCAGGTTTCAACTTCCGGAGCAGGCAATCCTCGCCGATTGATCTTGCCGTTCGGCGTCAACGGCATGGCCTGCAGCAGAACGATGGTCGAGGGAACCATATAGTCCGGCAGGCGTTGCTGCAAATAATGGCGGATTTCCGTCGGCGTGGGTTTGGTTCCCTGAACCGGCACCAGGTACGCGACCAGACGTTTGTCGCCCGGTGTGTCTTCCCTCGCAACCACGGCTACTTCGCGAACTTCAAGATGCTTGGCAAGCGCGGATTCAATCTCTCCTAGTTCGACGCGAAAACCCCGAATCTTGACCTGGTCATCGCCACGTCCCAGAAATTCGATCTCGCCTGAAGGCAAATAGCGCGCCAAGTCTCCCGTCTTATACAAGCGCGAACCTGGTTCAAGAGAGAACGGGTCCGGGATGAACTTTTCACGAGTTAATTCGGGCCGATTGTGATAGCCCTGAGCTACGCACACTCCGCCAATAAAGAGTTCCCCGGGAATGCCCACGGGCACCGGATTGCGTTGCCCATCGAGCAAATAAACCCGGCAATTCGGCACCGGACGGCCGATGGGGATGTTTTCTGGTATCCGGTCTCCGGCAGCAAAGTTCGGCTCAAATGCGGTTACGCAGATGCTGGCTTCGGTAGGGCCGTAAGTGTTAATCCAACGCGTTCGCCCACCCGCTGCTTGCGCCCACGCCGCACAAGCTTTCGCGGAGGCTTTCTCGCCTCCTACAATGACCAGCCTCACACTCCGCGGAACTGGCCTTTTCAACTCGGGGAAATGGTGAACCCACTCATGCCAGTAGGCTGTGGGCAAATCCAGAATCGTGATCCGTTGCTGTGCGACCCAGGCCAAAAACTCGGGCACCGCTAAGGGCATGTCTGCCGGACGCATTACCAGGGTGGCGCCACTCACCCAAGTGGTGAATATTTCTTCCACAGCGATGTCAAAGCTGATCGAACAGAACTGAAGCATTCGATCGTTTGGCCCGATACCACACTTCCGGGACATAGCAGTGACGTAGTTCACCAAACCCGCGTGCCGGAGAAGAACGCCACGCGGTTTCCCAGTCGATCCTGAAGTGTAGATAACGTAAGCAATGTCACGGGGACCAACACCGGTTTCAGGATTGTCGCTTGGCTGGCCAGCGAGCGCTTCTGTAATCTCGGCGAGCATCAGAGTCTCGCAGCCGGCTGGAGCCTTGCCTGCTAACATGCCCTTCTGCGTGATCAAGACACGCGCTTGCGCGTCCTCCAGCATATAGGCGAGGCGCTCTTGCGGATATTTGGGATCCAGCGGGACGCAGGCTCCTCCGGATTTCATCACCGCCAGCAACGCAATGGCAAATTCAGGCGTGGGCTCGAGACAGATTCCAACTCTTACGTTGGGGCCAACCCCTCGGCTCCGCAGATAACGCGCTAATTGGTTGGCACGCTCATTGAGCTCGCCATACGACAGTTGATAGTCACCCCAAACGACTGCGGGCCCGGGTGCGTGCTCCGCCAATCCCACCAGATCGTGCAAGCATTTGCCGCCTTCATAATCCTGCACATTTCCGTTCCATTCGACCAGTATCTGATGCTCTTCCTGGCTGGTTAGAATGCGCAGATTTGACAACCGCTGGTTTGGATTCTCTACCGCATCTCGCAGCAACGTCTCCAGATTCTGCAGCGTGCGGTCGACGCTGGCCAGCTCAAACAAATCCTGGTTGTACAGTAGGTGCAGCGAGAGCTGATCCCTTTCATCCTCGGCGTCCAAGTGGAGATCGACAGGTACATCCAGGGTGACTGATTGGCTCGCAGCCGTTTCTCGCTCCGCTGGTAGGCTTCCGATCCCCTGAGAGAAAGAGACCTGGAAAGTTGGAGCTTGAACGCCCAACTGGGATGTCAGCTCTTCCACCAACTCCGCCAACGAGAAACTGCCCTGCGCGGTCACTTCGAGCGCGCCCGTATAGGTCCGGGATACAAGATCGCGGAAGGATGGGTCACCGGAAAGATCAGCCCGGAACAAAAAGGCATTTTGACTGACGGCCGAACGGGTGTCGTTTCCGACCGTAAGATCCGCAAGAGTGCAGCCGAGGACCAGATCTTCTTGAGATGTGTACCGCAACAGCAAAACCTGAAAGGCGCTCAAAAGCACAATGGAAAGCGGGATCTGCTCGTCCTGGCAGAGCTGGCGGATGCTCTCCGTAAGATTCTTCCCAAGCTGCCGCGATCGCCGAGCGAAACCTACGACCGGCGTGGCCGGCCTGGGCTTGTCCGCTGGGAGGTTCAAGACTGGCGCGCCAGCGAGCTGACGATGCCAGTAGGCAGGGCGGCTCTCGAGCGCAGTCTCGACTAACCCCGCATGCGAGGATCTCTCACCGGCGATTCCCGGCGCCGGTTCTAATGGGAAAGAGGTGCCTGTGATGATTTCGCTCATCAAGGATTTGAAATCTCTGCCGCGGCTAGGATGCAACTAGGCTGCATTGCGTGGAGGGGAACTACGATCTGCGGCAAGTCTGGATTAAGCGGCGCCGGATCCGCGAAGAACTGCTGGGATGGTTTTCGCCAAAATCTGCATGTCGAGCCACAGGGACCAGTTGCGCACGTATTGGAGATCGAGCTCCATCCATTGATGAAAAGGCAGCGAACTCCGGCCGTTGACCTGCCATAGACAAGTAATGCCAGGCCGGACGCTGAAGCGGCACCGCTGCCAGTCTTCCCCAGCTTCCGTGAATAACTCGTAATCACGCAACTGCAGAGGGCGTGGGCCCACCAGGCTCATATCACCACTGAGAACATTGAACAACTGCGGCAGTTCGTCAATGCTGGTCTTGCGCAGGAACTTGCCCACCGGCGTGATGCGCGGATCGTTCTTGATCTTGAACACTGGCCCGGAGACCTCATTAAGATGTTCGATGTCCTGTAGCTTTCGTTCGGCATCCACGACCATGGTCCGGAACTTGTAAATCGGGAAAGTTCTTTTGTTGAAGCCAATCCTTTTCTGAATGAAGAAGACGGGGCCAGGCGACGTGAGCTTGATGAGGACGGCCACCACGGCCAACAAAGGCGCGAGCATAATGAGCAGCACCAGGGACAAGGAGAAGTCGATCACTCGCTTGATCACGATGGGCCAGCCTTCGCCGATGCCGCTGGCATGGGTAATCAACGACGAACCTTCGAACTCCGCCGCCATCGGGGGCCGCTGCTTCAAATTGAACAGGTCGGAGAGCACGTGCAGCACGATCCCCTGCTGCTCGCACATGGTGGCGATTTCGGAGGCGTCGTTATGGAACGAGCGCAAAGGCACGGCGATCACTACTTCATCCACCACGCTGCGCCGCAGGAATTTGCGCAGGTCTTCCAAGTTGCACATCAAAGACCAGCCATTCTTCTGCAGGTCTTCGGCTCCGTCCCACTCGTCATCGGCGAAGCCGAGGATGCGGTAGCCTAACTCCGGTTTGGACCGAATGGTCTTGGCAAACTCGATAGCTCGTGAATTGGTCCCGACCACCAGCATGTTTCGCAAATTTCGTCCGTGCTTGCGCAGTTGCCGCAAGTAGGTGCGAATCGCAATGCGGCTGAACACGATGACGCTTGTACTGCAAACCCAGAAGACTGCCACGAACGTGGGTGTGACCATGCGGAAGCCGAGAAGCACCGATGCCAGACCCAGAATAATCGCCGACAGCGTTGTTGCTTTAGTGATGTCAATGGCTTCGGTTCTGCGGGCGTGCATGCGCTTGGAGTTGTACAAGCCAAGCATCAAGAAAACGCTATTCCAGATCCACAAGAGTATGAAGAAAACTACGAAATTCTGCAGCTTGATTCTGAGAGACAGAAACTGACTGAACGACACCAGACCCTGCGCCCGCGCCATGGGTAAGGCGGCTACTCCAAAAGAGGCAGTCAAGAGAAGCAAGTCAAAGACTCTGATAGCGTTCATCAGAGTCCGGCGTCCTACGTTATCCATCGGAGTCCCTCAGAGAGAAAAATTTTCAGTTCGTCAGGCGCCCTATCGGCGCGATGAAACTCCGCCCCCGGAGTTTGAATGGAGGGTCTTTGAGGATTGTTCATGGAAAGCAAAGAGTGATGCTTGAGCCAGTCCGGTCTAATTCTGAGTCTCACGCTGAGTTTCGCGAGCCTGGCCACAGCGAACTAGAGTTTGTTGTAAATCTTTTCGGGAATCGGGAATGTCCGTTGGTTCAGGACAGCCCCGAGCATTCGGACATTCGCAGCCTGGAGCTGCTGCTTAATCTCTCGGGTTGCGTCTCGACGGGTGCTGTTCGCCTTGAGTACAAGTACCAGGCCGTCCGACAGGCCGCCAAAAACCATGGCGTGATTGCAGACATTGAAAGGCGCAACATCCATCAGTACGTAATTGAACTGCGCACGTAATTCCGCAATGCGCACTCGCATCCGGTCAGATGTCAGCAACTCCTGAGAATTTTCGTTGCTGGCGCCACAACTCACCAGCCAGAGGTTGGGTCTCGACAGCGGTTGCGCGTACTGGCGAATGGGACCGTCCCCGATCAGAGAATCCATCAGTCCGTAGTGGTTATCAACTTTGAACTGGTGGTGCAACGAAGGCGAACGCAAACTGCAATCCACGATACAAACCGAACTAGTGACCTGCGAGGCCAGGATTTCGCCGGCGCGGGCACAAATCCAACTGCATCCGTCGCCTGAGTCAGTGCCGCTGAATACTACGTGATGAGCGGTGTTCGTACCCGGCTGCAAGAATAGCCGCTGCACCAGTTTGCCTATCTCCTCGCGGGTCGCTGCATCAATTTCCAGGGCGGGAACGGCGGCAGTGAACCCTTCCGCAGCAAGCACGGGGCCGAGCACCGGCTCCGAATCGGTCTGCAACATCTCCTGGGTCTTGCGTAACTGGTCCAGCAGCTCAAAGTTTCTACTCATGATCGGCCCTTGATCCCTTTCCTGATTCAGTTCCCGCCTGGTTCACCAACGGTAGACGTTAGGGGGATCGATGGCGAATATTTTCCGTCTGTTCCGGTGGCGCGCAAATTCTCGAGTCTCTGTGGCACCGAGGCGAGCACGGGGATGTTCAGCTCCGAGGAGACCTCAGCCGGGGTCCGGAACGACGGATCCAGATATTCCTGTACGAACACCGCTCCCAGTGTCACCGTGGATGCAAGCAACGTACCCAGCAAGATGACTAACACAGGAGAATTCGACGGCAGACTGGGGACTACGGGCTGTTCGGCGATGGCCACGTTGACAATACGCGTCCGGTCTAAAGCTTCGGTCATCCGCGCCTGCTCACGCTTGCGCTGATACAACAAGTAGTTTTCCTCGTCCGTCTTTACTGTGCGCAGCAAATCTTGTTCGACCAGTCCCTTTTGCTCCAGGTCGCGGGTCTGGTTCTCATATCTTTCAACGATGGCCTGCTGAGCTGCGGCTTGCGCCTGCAATCCGCTGTATTCTGCTTTCGCCTTGGCCAGCTCTTCATTGATCCACGCATAAGTCGGATTGCGGTCCGTGGTCTCTTCTTTGATGGGCTTCGCTTCTTCCGTCGCTATCGAAGCCTGCGTGTCGGCGATTTCCTTGTCGACTTCTTGCACCAAAGGATAGGTCGGCTGATATTTTGTCAACAACTCGGTGCGCTTAAGCTCGAGCGTCATCAGAGTGTTTTTGAGACCTTGCAAAACCTGGTAGTCGTCCTCCGAGCGCATGGAGGTGGTCAACCGCTCGGGAGTAATTCCGGCTTGCTTCTGCAGGGTGCGAATGCGTTCCTCGGTGGCTGCCATTCCCGCGCGGGTCTGCTGCAGACTGGAGCGGAACTCGCTCAATTTCTGCAAGGTAATGTCCCTGGTCATCTGGGGGGCAACGCCATCCGGCTGCTCGGAGAAGGCTTTCAGTTGCGCCTCCGCATCGCCGAGGTCTTTCTTGTAGCGGTCCGTTTCTTCATCAAAGAACTGGACTTGCCCTGGCGGTGTATGCACTGCGACGTGCTTTTGAATGTAGGCGTCGCCCAAAGTCCGCAGGACGCGCGCCGCCAACTGGGGATCCTGGGACGTGTAAGTGACGCTGATCAAATCGCTCTTCTTGATCGGCTCGATCTGCAGTGCGTCTTGCAAGCGCGCCGTCGCCTTCGCAATTTTCTTCTCCGGGCTCATAGGGCCAAAAATGTATTCGCGCAGCGACTTGCGCTGATCGAGTCCATTGGAGACGACGACCTGCCGCAGCACGTCTTCACTCTGCAGCAGTTCGATCTCAGAGTTCAGCTCTTCTTCCGTCACTTCACTGCGTACCAAGATCGGGGCACTCTGCTCCGGACTCACAACCGGATCCTGGCGATCGCGGTCCACCAGGAACTTGGTGGTGGCGCGATATTGCGCGGGCTGGAAGGCAGCCACCAGCACCGCACCCAAGAGAATGCCAAAAAAACAGAGCGTCGCCGTCCGCTTGTGACGGAATCCGATGGCCACCAAGTCGCGTAACGAGAAACTAAATGTTCCCCTCTCGTAAATGGGGATCAAATCACGGTCGTTCATAGATAACCTCGATCAAAATTAAAATATGGGGGCGTACGCGCCCATATTGGCGTTGGGCAGGAACGGCTTTATCTTCGAAAGACGATTCTTGGGCACAAACAGCATGTCGCCGGGATGCAGGAACGGGTCTTCCCGCAGGTTGTGCTCTGACTCCATCTTCTTCACGTCGATGAGCTCGGCTGAAGTCCAGTTTTGGTCAACCTTGCGGAAGAGCACGACTTGCGAGTGCTTCGCAGTATCCAGAAATCCCCCCGCCATTGCGATGGCTTCCGTTAGCGTGGTATCGCCTCGCAGGTCATACTTGCCGGGGCGCGCCACTTGCCCATCAGCAATGAAATACGGCTTCTGAAAATCCTTCAGCACGACTGAGATTTGCGGGTTGTTCAGGATCTTGCTATACGCGGTGCGCAGCGTCTCCGTTAGTTCGGGCACCGTTTTGCCCTGAACTTTGATATCGGCAATTCCGTGGAGTGTAACAAAGCCGTCGGGTTGAACCGCGACGCCCAGCTGATTGAATTCGGGGCTTAGATCGAAATTAATATCGAATGTATCGCCGGGTTCGATCCGGTAACGCGAATCCCGCGAGCGAAATTCCGGATTGTTTCCAGAACTCGGAGCCGGGGCTGCCTGAGCCGCGGCGGCTGTGCTGCTCGGGGACTGCGATTGCCCGAGACCCATGACTTGGACCGCCATTACCGTTAACGCAATACCGACGGGAAATACCCAGTTCTTCATAGAAACTCCTGCTCGCCTGCTACTGCAATTTTACGCCGGGACCAGAGATGGTCCGGTATCAAATTCTTCGATTACTCGATTTTGGCATCCTCGGGCAGGCTCGATAATTGCGAGGCGGTTGCCGAAGTGATGTCATATTGACGAATCTTGTACAACAGCCCACGGTAGCTGATGCTGAGAAGCTCCGCCGCTCGCCGTCGGTTCCAGCCCGTGTGCTCGAGCGCTCGACTAATGGCATGGATCTCAGCCTCGGCACGCAAGTGGCGCAACCCTAATTGAGGGGACGAGGCGGCCGAACTTGGCGACGCTGAAGCCTGCGTCTCCGCGGGCTCGCTCTTCATCTGGGGATCGTCGATCTGGGGATCGTTGATCGGCTCCGCTTTCTTGCGATTTGGATTGAGTTCATTCATCGTGCGCTATTAACCAGCGAGAGCATTTCCGCATTCATCAGAAAAAGGGACGTCGCTTCACTTGGAAAACTGCCGAAGGATAACTACAGCTTCGCCCTCTGAGTCACATTCGTGGCCCGGAATCGCGTTGTTGAAAACCCAACTGAGACCCGTGGCTCCCGTAGCCAGTAACCTAATTTCTACGGAGCCCAAATAACGATCTTCGGTGGGGAGAGTACGAAGTCTAAATCTCTATAGACTATGCGTTTAATAAGCCGGGGCGACACTTGCGCGAACGCCCAAAAGTGGTGCCAGCCTATCCGACCCTGCAAATTCGTGCAAGAGGTAAAACGGCTTGGTGACTAAAGGCTCCACAGCTGCAACCCCCATCACCACAGCGGCTAACATATAGCATTATCTATAACATACACGCCAACATCGCAAGAAAAGTTCCGCGGATGCTCCTGGCGACGGGAGTAAGAAGCCAGCTAACTCAAATTCCGCGAACCCGTCCTAATCCCGCGCCGATTGGAGCCTTCAAGAATCCACTCGGCAATTTAGAACACAGGGACCCACGAACTTGGGCACCCGTTACAGGATCAAACCCAACTTGTAGTTGCAGCAGGTCCCTGATTCCGGCCCTTGCTTCACTTCGGGCTTCGTATCCGGATAGGACGAACGACCGCTCAATCTCGGTCGTCGTTCGCGCTAAGGCAACTTATTCAAATAGCAAGCACCGTTGGTGTTTTGCACTGGCGGGCTCGGAGGAGTCAGCCAAACCGGGTTGTTAAAATCAAAGAACTCAGTCATGTCCATTTGGGCGGCGTCCCGCTTGGTTAGAGATGGCAGGTTGAAACGAGTTTCAATGAACCTTAGAATTGCGGTCGTATCGGCTACGGTGTGCGAGACGTAATTTTTCTGCGCATACGGCGAGACCACAATTAAGGGAACGCGGTAACCGGTATACACGAAGTCACAAGTCGGACCGGTTGTCTGCGAGCAAATATCATCCGGAAGCAAATCCACCGGCTTGATGCCGTCCGGACTCGGCTCAGGTTGCGGCGAAACGTGGTCGTAGTAACCTCCGAATTCGTCGTAGGTGAGAATAAAGGCAGAATCCTTCCACGCACTGCTGGCCATCAGGCTATTGATAAGCGACGAGACATAGGTGGCGCCCTTTTGTATATCGTTCGGCTCCGAGTCATTGAGCGATCCATGCTCATCGAAACCCGCGTCTGACGCCGGTTCGATCTCAGCCACTTGGGGCAAGGTTCCATTGGCCAAGTCGTTGTCGTAATCGGAATTGGGGATGCCGATTGTGGCGATGTTATTCGGATACAGGGTAGGTATGGTCTGGCCCCATTGAAAGAATTGAATGTAACTCAAGTTAAGCAGGCAGGCGGGATCGTAGGGAGGCCCGGTACACTTGCTTCCCGTGGGGTCGACATAAATTTTCCAAGTGATGCCCGCGGCTTGCAGTTCCTGAAAGATGGTCGTCGACGTCAGCAGCTTTTTGTCATTCACGTCGGTGCCCACGGGATGCACGTATCCCTGAGAAGTAGCAGCGACCAGATATTCTCGATTGGAAGGCGTTCGGGTCATGGCCGGGTTGAACCATCGGTCGGAAGTGGCGAAATTCGAGGCCATGAAATAGTAGTAGTTGAGGTCGCCGCCATCGTAGTAGCCCATCGCCCGGAGACCATCGACGTCGTAGAACTGGGGATTTTCATCCCTGGCAAAGTGCGCTGCGGCCCAGACAAACCCATTCGAAGTAGCCGGCTGGTCGCCCAGCCAGTCGTTGTAGTCCCAATCCACGTGACTCTCGTTCCAGGAAGGGCTTGGGTCTTCTACGCACTGAGTAATGAGATGAAACGAAGTCACTGGATTATCCGTATCAAAGGAGCAGGCCATTGGAGGAGGCGAGTCGGGATTGCAGCCTGGGAGGGCCGGAGGAGGCCCATAGAGCGGCGGTTGGCCTGAGCTGGGATTGAACTGGGGCAGGCCGTCGAATGACTGATCAGGAAAACCATCCGCAGCCCAGTAGCCTCGCAGTGCCCCCAAGTAGTGGTCGAACGAGCGGTTCTCCTGCGCCAGAAAGATGATGTGATTCAGAGCGGAGATGTTTTGGCTGTTGAACGTTGCCGTCACCTGCTCATTCGCGGTGAGGGTCGTCGTACAGGTAGAAGTGGTTCCGCTGCAGGCTCCACCCCATCCCACGAAAATCGAATTCGCCGCGGCTGTGGCGGTGAGCGTCACCTGGGTCCCGGCGCTAAAGCTCGCACTGCAAGTTGAACCGCAATTAATTCCAGCAGGATCGCTTACGACCGAACCCGTACCGCTTCCTCCCAGGCTTACGCTTAGGATTGGTTCGGCTTGCACAACGTTGAAAGTCGCGGTCACTTGCTGGCTCGCACTGAGTGTTACCGTGCACGTTGGGTTGCCGCCGCTGCAGCCGCCCCCTGCCCATCCGACGAACGATGAGTTCGTGGCGGCGGTCGCGGTGAGCGTCACCTGAGTCCCGGCCTTGAAGCTCGCGTTGCAAGTTGGTTGACAACTAATTCCGCCAGGGTTGCTGGAGACCGTACCCGCGCCGCTTCCCGCCAGGCTCACGCCTAAGACCGGTCCGCTTTGGTTCGCATTGAACATCGCAGTCGCTTGCGCGTTCGCGTTGAGTGTCAGTGCGCAGGTCGGACTCGTCCCGCTGCACGCTCCCGTCCAACCGGCGAAAGATGAGTTGGTGGCGGCTGCGGCGGTGAGCGTTACCTGCGTCCCGGCCTTGAAGCTCGCGGTGCAGGTTGGCTGACAACTAATTCCGCCAGGGTTGCTGGAGACCGTACCCACGCCGCTTCCTGACAGACTTACGCTTAACACTGGTTCGCTTTGGTTCACATTAAAAGTCGCAGTCACCTGCTGGTTGGCACTGAGGGTTACAGTGCAGATGGGATTGCTGCCGTCGCACGCTCCCGCCCAGCCGACGAAAGATGAGTTGGTGGCGGCAGTCGCCGTTAGAGTTACCGGAGTGCCGGGATCAAAGATCGCACTGCAAGTCTGTCCGCAACTGATGCCGGCGGGCGTGCTCACGACGCTTCCTTTGCCGGTGCCGGCCAGGGTCACACCCAACGCCGGCGAAGCGCTGAAGTGGGCCATCACGGAGGTATTTTGCATCAATGTGACTTTGCAGACGCCCAGGCCGCTGCAGGAGCCGGACCATCCCGCAAAAAAGGAGTTCTCTGCCGGAGATGCGGCGAGCGTCACCTGGGTCCCGCTAGCAAAACTGGCGGTACACGCCTGGCCGCAATTGATGCCAGCAGGATTGCTGCTGACAGTTCCTCCGCCGGCACCGGTGGCTTGGACGCTGAGTTGAACCGAGCCAGTTGGAAAACTGGACTTGCTTCCTCCACCGCCGCAGCCACAAAGAACAGTTAGGAATATCGAACTCAAACCGCAAGCGATGGCACCCACCCTCGACCTAGGCATAGAGTTGCCCCTTTGTGTCTTCCGGGCCTCTTCGATGGTGGAGGGTGGGGTTGGGTTGCTTTGCTCAGTGGGATGGAGTTGTGGCCATGGCGAGGCCCAGAAGAATTGTTGGGAAATGGCTGGTAGCAGCTCCTAGCCATAT
This sequence comes from uncultured Acidobacteriota bacterium, assembly GCA_963762385.1. Taxonomy (GTDB): domain Bacteria; phylum Acidobacteriota; class Terriglobia; order Terriglobales; family Acidobacteriaceae; genus JABDBE01. Next base: position 169,867 of record CAVXKN010000014.1, read on the forward strand.
TTTCACCAGAGAGATACAGAGAAACAATCTCAGGAATAAAGCCAGTCACTCGACCGCTCTAAAGAAGATCCAGGCTTTCTCTGTGCTTCTTTTCCTCTGTGGTAGATGCGCAGGGCATGAGCTGAAAGCAACGAAGGAGGAGTGAGACGCACGAAAAAACGCGCCTTGGCCGTGGTTGCGGCTCAAGGCGCGGTTTCGTTTACAAGGTTAGGCCAAATGAATCGTGTTACTGAGCGATTCCTGCTTCCTCAGCAAGGGTCTTCGGAGTGCCTACGAGTCCATCCGTGTTATTGTTCTTGTCCACGTAGAACCCGACGAACTGACCAAGATCGTTGATCCCGTTGACCACGGTCATAGTGCCGTTTCCGCTTGGATCGGTGATGGTCTGAAACTTCTTGCTGCTGTACACGAATCCGTGCATGTTGTTCGACTGGTCGGTGTAAACGCCCACCACCTGACCTTTGTTGTTCAGCCCCAGAGCCTGGGTAAAGGTTGAATGAGGCACATCGAGTGAGGTGAAGGTACCAGCGCTGAGCAGGAAACCGTGGTTGACTTGGTTGGAATCGATCCAGAATCCGCAAACCTGTCCCAGGTTGTTGATCCCGGTCGCCTGCGCTCCACCTACCGCTCCCGGAATCGTGATGACTTCGAACACGCCGCCGAATTCATCGTAGACGTAGGGGAAATCGGGAGTCGAATTGTCTGCCGACAAGCTGTAGTACCCCGACGCCTGACCCATGTCGTTCAAACTCAGCAACTGGTTGAATGCGGTGCCAGGATAGTCGACGGTCAGCCAATTCACGGGAGGGCCAAAGGTGAACCCGTGCGTGACATTGGCGCTGTCGACGTAGAATCCTGATGTGCGGTCCTTGTTGTTGACGCCGGTGACCTGGGTCATGGCCGACTGCGGATAGTTCTCGTTGATGAAGTCTTTGGGCAGAACCAGAACGAATCCACGGTTGGTGGTCGCTCCGTGATAGCCGGCAATTCGGGTGGAGTTGTTGATGCCGAGCAACTGGGTGAAAGTATCTTTGGGATAGATGACGGTCTGGAAGCTGTAAGACGTTTGCGCCAGCGAGGGCAGGGAGGCCAGAACAACCAAGCCGAGAAAGAGAGCAAGTGACTTCAGTTTCATATTTTTTCTCCTCAAGTGATGTAATGAATAGTTTTGATTTTGACCTAACCTGCACGGGAAACTCGTTTACCACTATCCCCGTCGCTGATTACGATCCAGCGGTTTATTTTCCCGCTCACTTATAAAGGCGACATTTCGAAGTGAATTCCCTCATGCCCGCGCAATTTTTCTTTAGTAGTGATAGTTTTGTGATCAGCGAATTACACCATGATGCTGCCACAGCGTGCATGTCGTGGGCTCAAGACCCAATCGACATGCAACCCCTTGCGCTGCCGACTCTTCCCCGGAATTTCCGGGGTCATGTAGAGCGCCCGCGCGACTTACACGTTTTCGCTGGTGCTTGGCCAGCTTTTTCGCAAGGGAATACATCCAATTGCCGAAACTTTCAGCGGGCGCGAGTGTTTCTAGGCTGGTAGCACCGGCAGACCGTTTACGCCACCTCGCCACCGATCGAGCTACTCAAGATGCCGCCTCATTGCACTTGCTTCTCGCTGCTTGATCTGAACCTAGGACGTTTCCCTTCACATTGCATTCGCATTCCGGGTTCCCCAGGGTTCCGGAAAAAACGAAAGAGGAGAAATCCCCCATGGCACGAATCCACTGGTCGAAGCTCATACGCTCTCTGAAGGTCTTGCTAGTTGTCGCGGCTTTGCTGCTGATAGCTTCGACGAACTCATTCGGGCAGACCGTATCCTTCGTCGCCCGTTTAGATCTCCCGGTGGGCCAGGGTCCTTCTGATGTTGCCACGGCTGACCTTAATGGTGACAGCAAGCTCGACCTCGTAGTTTCGAATGGACTTTCGAACAGCGTGTCGGTGCTTCTGGGAAACGGAGACGGAACCTTCCTGCCTGCGGTGTCTTACCCCGTAGGGACGAATCCCATCGCGGTGCACATCAGCGACTTCAATGGGGATGGCAAGCCCGACATTCTCGTGGTGAATAGCAACTCCTCGGTCTCCGTATTGCTGGGGAATGGCGATGGAACCTTCCAGGCGCAACTGGTAACCAATATTGTTACGAATCAACTAAGTGACGTTACCGTGGGCGACTTCAACGGCGATGGCAAGCCCGATCTAGCCATGCCCGTATCGGTCACGCAACCCGGCGATGCTGCGTTGACCGTGATGCCAGGAAACGGCAACGGAACTTTCCAGTCGCCCATAAGCGCAAACCCAGGCCCGATTCCAACTCCCGCTTCGATGCAAGCGGTCGATTTGAACGGCGACGGAAAAGTCGACCTCGTAGCCAGCGAGCCCGCGGGCGTATCAGTTTTCCTGGGCAATGGCGATGGTACGTTGCAGGCGCCGTTAAACTCGACGGTATCGATGGAACCGTCCGGGTTTGTGTTAGCCGACTTTAATGGCGACGGGAAAATCGACCTGGCATTTCAAGGCGAGGACCGGACCATCGTTCTGCTCGGCAATGGCGATGGGACATTCCAACCGGAAGTATCTACGACTGTGCCTCTCGGCAGCTCCGATTCTTTGGCAGTGGGCGACTTCAACGGAGACGGAAAGCTCGATCTACTGGTTCCCGGTGTCGCCGTGCTGTTTGGCAACGGCGACGGAACTTTCCAGCAACCCCTGTTTTCCACCATGCCAGGACTCGAAGTGATCGTCGGCGACTTCAATGGAGACGGAAAGCTTGACCTTGCGACCACCCGGACGATCAATCCCGCGCCACTCGTGTCAGTTGCTCTGGGTAATGGCAACGGAACTTTCCAGGTGGGTACGTCACTTGTGCCTCCGTCCGAGGGACAAGGTGCACGGACACCGAGTTCCGTCATTGCGACCGACTTCACCGGCGACGGAAAGGTTGACGTCATACAACTCGTCGAGCAACAGGACTTCAACGGCTGGTTTGCAACCTTCATCAGCGCCGGAAACGGAAGCTTCCAGACTCCGTTGATCACGTTCCTGGATTCTCCGTGCTTCAGCCTGTGCTATGCCGCTGCGGGAGATTTCAATGGCGACGGAAAGCCCGATCTCGCCGTAACCGTCAACGGAAATATCGGAGTATTCCTGGGGAACGGCGATGGAACTTTTCAGCCCGAAGTGGACTACCCAGGCGGCGGCACCTTCATCGCTGTCGGGGACTTCAACGGGGATGGGAAGCTCGATCTCGTCACCGCCAACGGAAGCAACGTGTCCGTATTCCTTGGAAATGGAAATGGGACCTTCGGCCCGGTATCGAGTTTTCCGGTTGGCGCGCCGGCAAATTCTCTGGTGGTTGCGGACTTTAATAAAGACGGCAAGCTTGATCTTGCGGTCGCAACCGGGACTTCGGTTGCGGTTCTCTTAGGCAATGGTAACGGAACATTCGGAACGGCCGTGGCTTATCCCACCGATCCGGGAAGTTTCTCGCTGGCCTTCGGAGACTTCAACGACGATGGCAACCTGGATCTGGCTACGGCGAACTCCACATCGAATACCGTATCGATATTGTTAGGCAACGGGAATGGATCGTTCGGCACCGCAACAAATCTGCCTGTCGGTGGCGTTCCCAATTCGATTGCAGTAAGCGACTTCAACGGGGATCAGAAGCCCGACATTGCCGCGTTTAATAACGCCTGGGAAGACGTGTCCGTCTTACTGGGCAATGGAGACGGAACCTTCCAGCCCGCGGACAACGTTGGTGCCGTCGGATTTGGGCCCGTCGCCGTCGCAGATTTCAATGGCGATGGCACTCCCGACCTGGCAGTGGGGGGCATCCCTGTCTCAATATTATTCAACCGGCCTGCGGGTCAGGACGTCATCTTGAACCCGAACCCAGTGGCCTTCGGCAGCCAGATTCCGGGCGTTGCTACCACAGCTCAAACCGTGATCCTGAACAACCTCGGCCGTTCGGCCTTGACCATCAGTTCCATCACCATAACCGGGCCGCAGAGCAAGGAGTTCACCCAGTCCAATAGTTGCGGAAGTGGTGTGGATGCCGGCGATGGTTGCGCAATTGAGGTGATCTTCACGCCTGCTTCAACAGGAGTGCGGAGTGCCACGCTCAACATCACAGACAATGCTCCCGGCAGTCCGCAGACCGTCGCCCTTTCCGGCACGGGGGCGATTCCCGCGCTAACCCTGACACCGGCAACCCTGACCTTCCCGGCTCAAGCCTTGGATACAACCTCGACGCCGCAAATCGTGACGCTGAGCAATACTGGCACAACTCCTGTTACCTTCTCGCAAATCTCTTACTCCGGAGACTTTTCTGAAGCTAATACCTGCGCCACCATTTCCCTGCCAGTGGGGGGAGCTTGCCAGATCTCGGTGGTGTTCACACCAACCGCCGCCGGAAACCGTTCCGGCCAGTTGAGGGTTGCCGATAATGCAGCCGGTAGCCCTCAAGTCGTGACGCTCTCCGGAGTAGGGACAGGAATGGGATTAAGCATCGCCACTGGCGGGTCCGCTTCCGCGACGGTATCGGCCGGACAATCTGCCACGTATAAATTCTCTATCGGAGGTGGCGGCGTTAGTGGAACGGCCACTCTTACTTGCACTGGCGCGCCCCAAGGGGCAACCTGTTCAGTACCGGCGAGCGAGACTTTCAGTGCAACCACAGCCACGGCCTTCACGGTCACCGTAAGTACAACATCGGGGACCACGACTGCTCTGGCTCCGCGTCGTTCGCAACCGTCATCATGGGCCTGGGCCCTAGCAATCTTTGGGCTAGTCTTTTTGCCGGGCCCGGTGAGAAAGCGATCCGTATTTCTCGCCGGCCGGGCTTTGCCATTCTTACTTCTGTTGTTTGTCTGCGCCTGCGGGGGTAGCAGTTCGCCGACATCACGGACGAACCCGAACGCCACGCCGGCGGGAACGTATCAGCTTACGGTCACGGCGACCTCCACGTCGGCAGTCCAGTCCGTCCCACTCACTTTGATCGTGCAGTAGAAACCTGCGGGATGGTAAGCCCTGAGGAAATTCCATCCCGCTCAGGACGTCCGAATCGGTCGGCTGCAGTCTTCAACACTTAAACGAACTTAAGTGAGATAGCAAGATTCCCGAAATGGTGCGGGCACGCGCGTTGCAAAAGAAGGTTCCACCGATCTGTCGCTCAAAACTAAGTGACGATCCCGCTTCAGTTAGTGGTACTCTAGCCTGCATGTTCGCTCGCAGTCGCGTAGCGCCTCGCATCCGCCCGGTTTGCGGTCTTCCCTTTCTGGTGGTGCTACTGTTGGCCGGCTCCGCGTTTGCCGATTCCCAAGTGACCATGCAGTTTCTCGGTCATGGAGGAACTGGTAACAATCCGGTTTATCCCTGGTATTTTCAGGTCGACAGCGTGCCCACCACTTTGATTTGCGATACCCTCGACAACTTAAACGTCAAAGGAGAAACCTGGCAGGCAAACGTAACTAACATTCTCAACGGTCCAAGTGAGGGCCTGTTCAAAGGCAACACTTTGATTGACTACAAGGCCGCCGCCGTAATCTTCAGCGACGTCTTATTCCATGGGGCCAACGCGAGCGACGCCAACTGGGCGATCTGGGCCCTGTTCACTCCCAGCGCCAAGAACAGCAAATATTTCAACGCGGACGCGCTCGCTCTCTACAACGCCGCCCTGGCGCTGGCGAACAAGCTACCTAGGAGTTTTTTCAATAACTACGTGATATACACCCCGATCCCCGGGACGCAATCCTGCAAGACCTGCGGGCTGCCACAGGAATTCATTGGCTTTAATCCGGTTCCGGAGCCGGGAACTCTTTTGTTGTTTGGAACCGGACTTGTCGCATTGGCTGGGGCGATTCGAAAGAAACTCGCTCGATCATAGACGTATTTCTGCCTTACCCCTTCACCGTCGTCTCGCGACAACCGGGCTCGGGGCACATATACCTAAGCACATTCTTTTGGCGGTCCAGACTCGATATAAACATAGGCCGACCGTGCTTTTCGCAGCGCGGCTGATCGCTGGAAACCACCGGCGGGTCGTCCCGGATCGGGGTCACGTATCCGAGCGATTCGTTGAAGCAACGCTGACAGAACTTCTCGGTGCAGCGAAAGAACTCGATCGAATAGTTGACGCTGAACGGAGCCAACAGGAATTCCATGGTCCGATAGTGCTTATCGCACAAGGGAAGGATGTCGGTCCTCACCGGGGGATTCTAGCATCGCGCACAAAACAAAACCGGCGGACTCAGCCGCCGGTAGTTAATTCGTCACAGTTGCGGACGGGCGAGGGCGCCCGTCGCTCCACACCATTCAGTTGCTGTCATCCCGCCGCTTCAACGTCGGCTTATCGTCGTCACTTGTGGTCGACCCATCCTGGCCGGTACTGCTGGTGGACGAGGCGCGACGCAGACTGGGCTTGCTGCTGTCCTTCATGTCGTTCGGCTTGCGCCGGTTTTCAAGCAATGCCAAGCGCGACTTCACATCATCGAACTCCGACGTGGTCACGGTGTATTCCTGCTTCGCCGGAAGGATCTTCTCAATCTCTTCCTGGGACTTGGCAATGCGGTCCGGTGTTTGCGGATGCGAAGCAAAAGCCTTGGCCAGCGTTCCCGGCTTCTTCTTTTCCATTGCCTGCAACTTCTCAAAGAAGGCCACGAACGATTGCGGGTCGTACCCCGCCTTGTACATATATTGCAGCCCGAGGTAGTCGGCCTCGGCCTCGAACGAGCGCTGGAAACTCAGGAAAGTCATGGGCAACGCCAAGCCCGCTGCCTCGTACGCGGCGTATCCAATTCCCCCGCCGACCATGATGAGCGGGATAGTGGCGAAGTTCGCGTACTGCGAACGGGTTAACTGCCGGGTGGCGTGGCGAGCGCAAACGTGCGCGATTTCGTGGGCCATCACTCCAGCCAATTCCGCTTCTCCGTCCGCCGCCAGGATGGTCGCCGAGTCTACGTAGACAAATCCGCCGGGTAGCGACATAGCATTGACTACGTCCGAATCAATGATCTTGAAAGTAAAAGGAACCTGCGCATCCGAGTTACGAACCAGATTCTGCCCCAGGCGATTCACATATTCTGTGATCACCGGGTCGGTCACAAATTTCGAAGTCGAATCCACCATCATCGAGTATTGTTTCCCCATCTTGATGTCGCTTTCGATGGAGTACCAATTCCCCAAGCCGCGCTGGCCAATCTTACGATTGCCGATGGCATCCACGTCATCCTCGCCACCGTTGTGCTTCACCTTATCGGGATCGGCGGGCTGAACCGGAGCGCTTTGGGTGCCCTGAGTCGTGGAGTCGGGCGTACTGCTTTGTGCCGGCGCACTCCCTGAAACTCCCGGATCACCGCTCGGCACGGTGGCGCCGGGACCGTTGCCCGGAACCGGTTGGCTGCCGGGCGTACCCGTTTGCCCAAAGGTCGCGGGCGTGAAACTGCAGAAGGTAAACAGCGCAGCCGATAGTAGCAAGAGCCGGAACTTCATAGCCAAACTCCGTTTTTCCGCCCCGAGCGGGCCTGTAATTCGATTATACCCCTGGACGCAAGAGCGGTTCCGCACAATCCCCTAAGAAGTTCGACGCAGAATAGCTCCCGAAGGTTATCCGGGCGCTTCGAGACACTTTCCCAGAAAAAACCGGCTTCAGCCGGGTGAAGGATCTCGCGTGTAGTGCCATGACATGGCGGAATACCTATACAAGCCCGACAACCGCATTCTTCCAGCCCGCGCCGGATTCTTCGCGGCCTGGCGGCTACTCAGGATCACGTCAAGGGCGTCTAGTGAACGGGAGCGTCCGCCCTACGTGTTTGTGGAAGCGAATGGAGATCGAGCGGCTAATTCCTAGAGAACTCTTACGCTGACCACGTGGAAAGCACCATTCTTAAAATATCCAAACAGCGCAACCCGGTGTGCGTGGTGCCCACTGACAGCGTCCGGATTGTCGATGTGCACAAGCTGCTTCGTGTCATCCGTTACCAGGACAACGTCGGCCCCTTTGGCAAGACATTTTTCCATGCAGTCGCCATGACTATCCGTCGCTCCCTTTGCCCCGCACGCGGAGCAACTTATGTATCCGTAGATAGTTTGGTCGACAGCTGAAACCAGGGAAATAGTAACTAACAGAACCGCGCAAAGCTGCAGTGCTTTCCTCATGGGAAATCCTTGAATGGCTGGATGGACCGGAGATAAAAGGTGGGCGCGAATGTTTCTTACCGCCAGTGAAATCGGAAACAAATATAACACATTTCGCAGTGCGGAGAGTCGCTTGCACTTTGTGCAGTCGACCTTCGCGACTTGCACTCGTGTCCCTCCTTGCGTGATCGCTTTGACCACTAACTTTCGAACCGCGCGCCCAGAGCCGCGGACCTCGCTTTCTGTTTAGAGAAACTTCTTTGCACAAAAGAGAAACTTCGGTTTCGCAGAATCCGCGCCAGTCGTGATTTTGCTTGACATCACATCTCGCGGTCGCTAATGTTCGTTGCGTTCTTTGGCCCTGAAATTCTTGATCGACCTGCTATCAGTCGCCGAACCGACTTTGGTGGGACAGGCCGAGAATGCACCCAATCAATTCATCCTGAATCGAGGCTGCACTGAGGCGCAACCCGGTGGAAACTGTACTGCTTAACTAAGGGTAACGATCGAAGGCATCCGCTTCCGGATGGTAGTTTCGACTGAAGCGCAATTTGAACCCAACACTGGAGGAGAATCGATGGTAACGAAAACACTTACGCGTGTATTGGTCTGTCTGGCCTTGCTGACACTGGCAGCAAGTACCTTGCTGGCCGAGGACCCCCTAGTTCGCCGTCCAACAATGGCTACAACTCGGAATTCGTCGTCCGTTGTTCACAATCCGGCGGAGAAAATACCTGCGAATTGCCGCAAGATCTTTGGCAACTTCGGGCCGAGCGGAGACCTCTACGACGCCAACAATGGATACTTCGTTTCAGGCATTGACAACACCCTCAACGCACAAAAGCAGGATATCGCAGTCCCCTTTACCCCTAAGGCGAATTCAACAGTGGTTACGGTGAAGCTGCCGCTACAGTATTACGGTTACGGCTACAACGGAGCGACCGTGTCCATCTACTCAGATGCCTCTGGCCTACCCGGAAGTCCTCTGGCTGGAGCCACTCGGAATCCGAAGAATTTCCAGGATTTCGGAAGTGGTTGCTGCGATTTGGCCGTTGTCTGGTTCGAAAACGGAGTGAAGCTGAAGGGCGGAACGCAGTATTGGATTGTTGGGACCACGAACACGAAGAGTGAAGACTCTGTCAACACATGGGACTTCATCTATAACGATGCGGCCATCACGTTCGCTTTCCAACAGGATGATGGCGGTTGGATCCTGATCACGCAAAGTGAAGGCGTTCCGGGACCCGCGGCTGCCGTATACGGGACGATCCCGTAAATTGCATCAGCGAGTCATGTATTTGTGAAGACCGACGATCTGCTGTGCGGAGGAATCCACCGAGGGCAGGTTGATCGGTCTTTTTTGTCCCTGACGTCCTTATGTGAGGCTGTAGCCGCTGACCGCAGGCGTCGCCCGCAAAAGATATGCCCCCGTTTTATCGGGGGCATATTTCCACTGACGCTTCGCAGTACTGGCTACTTCTGTTTTCCAGTGTGTTGGTTGTTGTGCTTGTCCTTGTAAATTTGGCTCGAGACCTGTTTCTGTTGCTGCTTGATCTGGGCCTGTTCCTGCGGCGTCAGCTTGCCGCCGTTGGCGGTGATGTCATTGTGTCGTTCCGTGTTGATTTTTGACTCTTGGTTCTCCAGTTTGGTGGACTCGCCAGCCGTTAACTGCCCGCTCTTCTCACCCTGCGCGATGTGCTCCTGCTGGCTCTGTTCGGTTTTCCCAATGCCACTCTTGGGGTCCGTGGTGCGAGTGGCGGCGTTGTGTTTGCTCTGGTAAATCTGGTTGGACAACGACTTCTGCTGCTGCTGCAGCTTGGCTCGGTCGGCCGCGGTCAGTTGTCCGCCGTTCGCCGCCCTCATTTGCCGCTCTTCGTCATTCAGTTGTCCTTGCTGCTTTTCCAGGGCGTCGGCTTCGCTGGTAGTGAGCGAGCCATTGGCCAGACCCTGGGCAATGCGCTTCTGCTGCTGCGTCTTCAGTTGGTTAATCTGACCGCCATTCTCAGGCCCGGTCGGAGACGTAGTAGTTGGGACGGAAGTGGAGGTCGCAGGCCCGGTTGAGGTTGCGGGTGCGCTTGAAGTTTGCGCCGCCACCGGTAACAGAAACGCGCTCAGCGCCACACTCAAGAAGGTCACTTTGCTGTATTTCATCATTGGGGGTATTTTCTCCTTTTTAAATGTTGCTTTTCCTTCGTCGATCGCGGGTGCTGTTCTCCCGTCAAACTCAGTGGCTTACTAACTTCAAAACACAACCATTCCGGGATAGTTGCGGTGCAACTTCAGGTTTTGTAAAGTCGCGAGCTAACCTATTGAGTAAGAATGGTTAACCGGCTACCTCAACGTCCGATCCAGTGAAGAACTGATTCTAGCATTCGTTCCCCGGCGTGCGGCCTAGAATTCTGCGTCTCAGTTGGACTACCTTAGAGACGCTTGCGTCTCTTTCCCTCCGGTCGTAACATGACGCCTTCTCGTCGTCAGGAGGTTCCGTGCTCGATCGCCGACGCTTCCTCGGTGCTAGTTCGGGGCTGGCTGCTGCTCTCGCCATGCCTGTCAGGCTGCTCGCGCAGCTCCAAGCCGCACCTTCCGCGCTGCCGGATGCCGCGCTCTACGAGCGCGATCAAGACGCCTATTGGGACGAATTACGCAAACAGTTTCTCATTCCGTCGGATGAGATCTATTTGAACAATGGTACTGTGGGATCGAGTCCCGCGCCTGTCCTGCGCGCCATTTTCGACGGCTACACTCAAACTGAAAGAATGGACCAGCAGGATCCCGAAGACTACCCCATCTGGGGATACGCCGCGTGGAACCAGTTCCGCGATCCCCTGGCCGCGTTTGTCGGCTGCAAGCGCGATGAGCTTGCCCTGCTGCGCAATGCCACCGAGGCCAACGGCTACATCGCCAACGGAATCGATATGAAGGCCGGCGACGAAGTGCTGATGACCGATCAGGAACATCCCGGCGGTCTTCAGCCTTGGCGGCTGCGCGCGAAGCGTTATGGAGTCGTGGTCAAGACCGTGACTCTGCCCAAGCCGGTGAAAGACGCCGGCCAGGTTTTGAATCTGTTCAACGATGCCATCACCCCGCGCACCCGCGTGATCTTCTTCAGTCATATCACGACCGTCACTGGAGTTGTGCTGCCCGCCAAGGAACTCTGCGCGCTGGCCCGCTCAAAGAATATTTTGTCGGCAGTCGATGGGGCGCACGTGACCGGAATGATGCGTCTCAACCTGCACGATCTCGGCTGCGATCTTTATTCGTCGAGCCCGCACAAGTGGCTGCAGGCGACGAAAGGATCGGGCTTTCTGTATGTGCGTGACGAAGTCATCGACCGCATGTGGAACACGATTGCCACTGAGGGCTGGGATGAACCCGAACTGCGGGCCGAGCGCTTTCAGCGAATTGGTTCGTCGAATGTCCCGGCGCTGTGGGGGCTTCTGGCGGCAATCAAGCTTGCTAACGACATTGGCATGGAACGGATCGAACGCCGCCATCGTGAGCTGTGCGACTACATTCTTGCGCAGATGATCACGCGCGGGGCGGAGTCGTGGACTTCGCCGCATCCGGCATTGCGCTGCGCGATTGCCACCGTAAACGTTCCTCCGCTCCCGCGCATGGAGATGGAGAACTGGATGTGGAACACCCACAAAATCCGCATCCGTGGCAGTGAGCCGTCGAAGCTGCGGCTATCGACGCCCTACTATTTGCAGAAAAAAGAGATCGACCGTTTTCTGGAAACGTTCGACCAGTTCAAGAAGAAGAAAAGCGTGGCGTGAAAGACGCCCTACGTTGGTCCAACAAAGGGCGCCAACCACAAAGGACACGAAGGCTCACAAAGGACAACTGACGAGTGGCTTGGTTATGGATTTTCCTTCGTGAACCTTCGTGTCCTCCGTGGTTAATGATCTTTCTGGATCAGTCGTAATACTCCAGGCCCAAATGCGTGATCAGCTCTTCGCCGCGCAGATGCCGCAGCGTGTTCTTCAACTTCATCAGCTGGATGAACAAATCGTGTTCAGGATAAAGTCCCGGCGCAGTCATCGGAGACTTGAAATAAAAACTCAGCCACTCCTGAATGCCGAGGCCGCGAAGCTCCGCGCTACGCTGCGCCAGATCCATGAACAGCACGAGATCAAGCACAATGGGCGCAGCCAAGATAGAATCCCGGCAAAGAAAATCCACTTTGATCTGCATCGGATAACCGAGCCAGCCAAAAATATCGATGTTGTCCCAGCCCTCTTTGTTGTCGCCCCTCGGCGGGTAATAGTTTATGCGGACCTTATGGGTGAAATTGCCATAGAGTTCGGGATAGAGCTCGGGCTGCAGAATATGCTCGAGCACGGAGAGTTTGGATTCCTCCTTGGTTTTGAAAGACCCAGGATCTTCGAGCACTTCGCCGTCGCGGTTGCCTAAGATGTTGGTCGAGAACCATCCGTTGAGGCCGATCATGCGGGCCTTGAAGCCGGGGGCGAGGATGGTCTTGATCAGAGTTTGTCCGGTCTTGAAATCTTTGCCGCAGATGGGAGCTTCGTTTTTTCGCGACAGCTCGTGCATCACGGGAAGGTCGACGGTGAGATTCGGCGCTCCATTAGCGAAGGGCACGCCTTCCATCAGCGAGGCGTAGGCGTAGATCATCGAGGGCGCGACGTTCTCGTCGTTCGTAGTCAGCGCTTTCTCGAACGATTTAAGCGATTGATGCGCTGCCGTCGGCTCGATATAACTTTCTGTGGAACCGCACCAAATAGTGATCAGGCGCGAGGCTCCCGAAGTCTTTCTGAAATCGCGAATGTCGGCTCGCACCTGCTCGGCAAGGTCCATCTTGTTCTTGCCCTTCTTGACGTTGGGCCCATCGATTTTCTTGACGTAGTTGTGATCGAAGACGGCTTTGCGCGGCTTGATGGTGCTGAGAAATGGCTTGATCTGCTCGAGCAATTCGCGATCAAGAACTCCGGCGTTCTTGGCTGCGGCATACATGTCGTCTTCAAAAATGTCCCAGCCGGTGAAGACCAGATCATCGAGCCCGGCCAAGGGGACGAACTCCTTGATTTTGGGCGAGCGCGCGTCGGTGCGCTTGCCCAGGCGAATGGTCGCCATTTGCGTGACCGAGCCGATGGGCTTGGCGATTCCTTTGCGTATGGCTTCGACGCCGGCCACAAATGTAGTCGCAACCGCGCCCATGCCGGGAATCATGACGCCGAGCTTGCCTTTGGGGGATTGAATCTCACTGCTGTTGGATTTCTTGCTTTCCGTTCTTGCGGACTTCTGCCGAATCACCATCGTGTCGAGGCTTCCTTATGAGAGCTCTTGCTAGTGAGAGCCGGGGATGTAAGGCAAACAGGTATGTTCTCGTACTGTGAGGCGATTTGCAACCAACTGAGGCCGAATGCGCAGGATGACAATTCAACGGCGTAAGCCTGACATCGGACGGATGAATAAACCGACTTGTCGATCGTCAGCCTGAGTTTCTGGCGTGTCCGTTGCCAGGCCGAACATCTAAAATCCATTATCACAATCGATTTTTTACGTTGGACTGGATCGGTATCTTCGGCCATGATTGAAATCAAGTTCGCGCTTGCGATGCAGCAAGTCCCGCGAACCCGTTGTTTGCCTGCCAGCCCTGTCGCGGCATGCAAATCTCCTGACCTCGTTGTTCATCGCCATCACTGAGTTGCAGCTCTGGCCTCAAGCCGGCGTGCGCTTCTCACATTCAGAACAGGAGATTCCATGAAATCAATTCGCAGGTTTTGGTTTGCCGCAGTCGTGACTTTGAGTGCATTGGGCCAATTTGCTGGTCTGGCGCACGCACAAACTGCCGTGCAGGGTAAGTTTGACTTGCCGTACGAAGTGAATTGGGAAAACACCGTAGTTCCGGCTGGAAATTATGAGTTCTATCTCCGTTCCGCCGGCACTCCGGAATTGCTCACAATCCAGAAAATCGGCGGCAGTTCGTTCGGAATTCTGGTACTGGCTCGCGCGCCGGAACCGGTAGGCTCGGGTGATCTCAACAAACTGATTTTCGTCGTCCGAGACGGAAAACGGTTTGTCAGTTCCATGCAATTGCCGGAGTTTGGAATGGGGCTCGCTTTTATCGTGCAAGACAAGCCCACACATTCCGGCAAACAGATAGCGCAGGTTGCACCAATGTCGACTCCTCCCCCAGCGAGGTAGCTGGTCGTCCGGCGTCCGGGAGCACATTTCTGTCGAATTTGCTCCCGGCGGGCCGGGTTGTTGGCTTGAGATAACGCTTATTTGAACTGGAGGATTCGTGGCGAAGAGGAAAGCGAATAAAAACCAGGTGACCCTGAAGGTTTTAGCGGGGCATTTAGGACTCGCCCCGGGAACGATCTCAAAAGTGCTGAACAACGCGAACGGATCGGAGGCGATTTCGCAACCCACGAAGACTCGCATCGTAGCCGCCGCGCGCAGATTTCAGTATCAGCCCAATTTTTTGGCGCAGTCTTTGCGAACCAAGCGCACCTATATGATTGGAGTGCTGGTGTTTGAGATCGGCGATCCGGCGAGCGCGCTAGTGATTGCCGGCATCGAGCGCTTCCTGCGTCAGCGCGGCTACCTCTGCATGACTGGCGTTCACCGAAACAATGCAGAAATGCTGGGCGCCTACGGGAGCCTGTTTCTGCGCCGAGGCGTGGAGGGATTGATTACCGTGGATGCTGACTTTCCTTATCGCTCGCCACTGCCGACGGTCGCCATTGCAGTTCCGCGAAACTGGATCGTGAAAGACCCTGTGGCAGCCGGTGCGGATTTCGGCCGTCCCCTGGATGCAAGGCGATTCCTCGAACGCGTGGGGGAAACCGCTACGGAAACACTGTTGCGACAGATCGAACCTCGCGGAGACGATACGTTCAGCGGCGATCCGAAATTGATGATGCATGATTGGGCCGGTCCAACGCCAGCCATGTCGAACGGATGAAGGTGAGCCCGAGACATTCCTGCCAATCCGCGCGAGATCCTTCGCGGCCTTTCGGCTCTCAGGATGACGTCAAAAGAATAGGGTGACATGCCCAGGTCATGTGATTTGCGAATTGCCCTTCACCTCATCGCTCAGAATCATGGCTTCGGCAATTTCCTTCATGGATATGCGTTTCTGCCGGCTCTGCCGCTGCAACGTGAGATAAGCCTGTTCTTCACTCAAACCCAGATCGCGCTGCAGAATGCCCTTGGCGCGTTCGACCAGCTTTCGGGTTTGCAGTTGCTCCGAGAGGTTGGAGTTCGCCTCTTCCAACCGCGCCAGCTCAATCTCCGCTCCCACCAAAAAGCCGGCGGTTGCGATCAAGCGGATTTGCCGCCTGGTGTGAACATGAGGGCGGCGATGCTGCAGATTGATTACTCCCACTACTCGCCCGCGGGATAACAAAGGCACGGAAAGAAATGCTTCGTAGGTATCCTCGGGCAATTCGTTAAACAGCCGGAAGCGGGGATCCTGAGCAGCGTTCTGGCTTACCGAGACCGGCTCCCGATGCTCGGCGACCCAGCCCGTGATTCCCTGCCCCATGCGCAGCTTGAGACGATCCACAACTTCCGGGTGCGGATTCTTCGAAGCGCGGAGCACAAGTTCATCGTCCTCCAGGACGTAAATCAGACAGGAATCGCACTTCACCAGGGCGGATGCGAATTCCACCAGGCGGGCCAGGACTTCATGAAACGGGTCGGCCGTGGCTCGGCGACTAGCAATGTCGTGTAGCAGATCAACCTGCAAATCCTCGGTTAAGAATAATGATGAGTCCATAGGCCCTATTATCTAATGAGGTGGCTGGTCTCGCTCATTCCAAATTTTGATGCGCGCGATAGAGCAAAAGCGTCCCGCAACGGGGAGGGATGGCCATTGGTCGCCGGTCGTTCGTCCTTGGCCAACGACCAACGAGCAACGACCGCGAGCCTCCCGCTTACTTGGCTTCCAAATCTACCGTCTTCACCGGCAGATCCCAATGGGCATCGAGAATTTCGAAGCGGCGCTGTTCTTCGCGGACATAAGTTTCTTTGTCGGGGAACAACTGTTTTTTAAGCGCATCTTCGTCAAAGGGCTCATTGGCCACGGTGGCGTTCTTGAAGACGATGGTCACTCGATAATCCCAGCGGCCATCTTCGGTGGTGTGATAGCGGGGTTGGTCCATCCAGACTTTGAGCAGGCGCCCCATCTCGACTTCCTGCTTGAGTAGCGGATAGTGATTCTTCTTGAAGAGTTGCAGGAATTCGTCCGCGTGTCCCCATTTTGTCTTGTAGTAGTATTCGACCACGAAGGGTTGGCCGGATGGAGCAGCGGTTTGAGAGAATCCGAAGCTTGTGGCCAAAAGCAATACTAGCGAATAGAGAACAGGCTTCATATTGACCTCCTTTGGATTCGACCTTGAGAATTTCGCGCTGCAGCACGGGCGCGGGACGCCCGCGCCTGCATTAGTTCTCAGCGGCGCTGATTCGGTTCTGCCAGTGCGACCACACAAACCAGATGATTCCCGCTGCCAGAGCGACTCCGATGACCGCATCGAACTGATGAAAATATTTTCCTAACTCGCGCCAGTTTTCGCCGAGCTTCATGCCGAACCAGGCCAACGCGAAGCACCAGGGCCAGGAACCGAGAAAAGTATAGATGTGAAATCGTCCCCGAGGCATGCGGGCAATTCCCGCGGGCAGCGCGATGAAGGTACGGACGACGGGAAGCAATCTCGCGATCAGAACCGCAAGATATCCCCAGCGCGCGAAAAAGCGGTCGGCCCAATCCAACTCTCGCCGCCCCATCAAAATCCAGCGACCGTATTTTTCCACCAGCGGACGGCCGCCATAGCACCCGATCTCGTAAGCCACTAATGAACCGAGGTTGCAGCCGATGGCCCCGGCGGTCGCGACCCAGAACAACTTCATCGTGCCTTGAAAGACGAGGTATCCTGCGAAGGGCATGATCAATTCAGAAGGCAGCGGAATGCAGGCGGACTCAATCGCCATGAGGATGACGAGGCCAGCGTAGCCCGTCATCGCAATGACGGAGTTTATGAACACAAAAAGAACGCCGAGAATTTTCTCAGTCATGGGAGATTGTAGTGACGTAGCTGGCTACGTCCCTGGCCGAGAGTGAGACGTTGCAAGAACGTCTGTACAGACACTTCAGAATGAGCCTTCCTGCGTAAAAGTGAATCCGGGCAGGGACGCGCCCTGCGCGCCCTTTGCTACTTTCACCCGCACGGTGGGCGCGTCGGGAGCCGTCACCGCGGCCGGACGCAGCACGGCGTACTGTGAAAATACTTCGCTGTAAACTTTGGTGACGAGGTAGTCCTGTCCGTCGTCATCCTTGCGCCAGACCTGCCCGAGTTGGACGGACTTCACTGCCACTCTTTTTCAACCTTCCTTGGATTACTTCCAGACTACCTAGCGCGTCGGTCCTCGTCAATTGGGAGGCGGCTGCTTGCGATTACGAAAGGATTGGATTGACTGTCGGGGAACTGCGGACGGGTAGAGACGCCCGTCCTCCATCGGCGATTTGATTCTGCTAACATTCAGATTCGATTTCACAGAATGAAGGAAAGCACATGGTACGTGGCTTAGTTCCTCGCCAACCGGCAAAAACGGGGCGTCACGAAGGCACTCGGATGTCGCGCTCCTCTAAGAAAACTGGCGCGGACCGGCCGGGTCAAAGACCCGGGGCCACACGGGCTAAGGGGAAAGCGCCGAGAAACCCAAGCCTAAAGGGTTACGACCCGCTAGCGCCGGAGCGGATTGCCGAAATCCTCAAGCGGCTCGACCGGCTTTATCCCGATGTTACTTGCGCGCTGACTCACAAGAGCGCGTGGGAATTGTTGGTGGCGACGATTTTGTCGGCGCAGTCGACGGACGTGAATGTCAATCGGGTGACGCCGGAATTGTTTCGCAAATATCCCACAGTCGCGGATTTCGCTGCGCTTACGCCCGAACAACTAGAACCCGACGTCCGCTCGACTGGATTCTTTCGCAATAAATCAAAGTCGGTTGTGGGTGCGGCAAAGAAGATCGTCAGCGAATTTGGCGGGCAGGTTCCCGACGAAATGGAACAGCTGCTTACCTTGCCCGGAGTGGCGCGCAAGACCGCCAATGTTGTGCTCGGCACATGGTTTCACAAGGCCGACGGTGTCGTCGTCGACACGCACGTCACCCGCATTGCGCGCCGGCTGGAGCTTACCAAGAATACGGACGCGTCGAAAATCGAGCAGGACTTGATGAAAGTAATCCCGCGCGAGAAGTGGATCCTGTTCGCGCATCAACTCATTTGGCATGGACGCAAGTTGTGCATCGCGCGCAGGCCAAAATGCGTGGATTGCGCGCTGGAGAATCTCTGCCACGCGGGAGATAAGACCTGGACGACGGTCGAGGTGCACAAGAACGCGAAGCTGTAACGCTGTCACGCAGCGGTGTCATTCTTCGACTCCGCTTCGCGAAGAAACTACCCCGCTTAAGATGACAGAGCCTGGTGGAGTGCAGCCCCAGCAAGGAACGAAGCAGCTTCTGCTAGACTTTTCATTCTGACCTCGTCTAACGACTCTTCAGGACCCGAATGCGTACTTTCATCTCGTTTGCTATTGTCATATTCATGAGCACTCTTGCCGCGGCCCAGACTTTGCCCGTGCCCCAAGTCATCACCGATCCCAAACAGATTACAAGCAAGCCCAACGCGAACGTAGAGCAGAATCAGCAGAGTCTTTCCATCGAAAAGCTCTATATGACGCGCCAGGTAGGCCGTGCGTCGTGGTCGCCCGACGGCAAGACGATTGTGTTCGTCAGCAACATCAGCGGACGCAATAATCTCTGGCTGGTGCCGGCGGAGGGTGGCTGGCCGACCCAGCTTACGGTCAGCGACCAGCGGCAGGCGGCGCCGACTTGGTCGCCCGACGGCAAATGGATCGCCTACATGTCCGACTATGACGGCGACGAGCAGTGGGACATTTTTATCGTCTCTCCGAAGACCGGGCAAGTCGTGAACCTCACGAATACTCGCGAGATCGCAGAAGAGTATCCGCGATGGTCGCCGGATGGCCGTTATCTGGCCTACACGGTCAAGCCGAAGACATCGTCGGTTTATGAGATTGACGTTTACGACATGATGATGCGGGACGTGAAACACATCACGACCGGCACGCCGGCCGATAAGTTGAATGACAATCCCATCTGGTCGACGGATGGTAAGTGGATCGCTTACACGCAAGAGCAAGCGAAAGGAACGGATTCGAATATCTTCGTCGCGGAAGTCGCGACGGGGCAGAGTTCCCTGCTCACTCCGCACGAGGGCGAACAGACTTTATCGCGCTAACGATTTTTCTCCCGATGGCAAGAAGCTGCTGATCACTTCGAACGCGGCGAATGGCTACGACAACGTTGGGTTGCTGGATATCGCAACCAAGAAGATCTCCTGGTTCACAAAAGACAAATGGGAGATCGGCGGCGGAAATTTTTCGCCCGACGGCAAGCTCGTTACCTGGACTGCGAATGTCGAGGGCAATACCGACATCTATTTGCATGATCTCGTCACCGGCAGAACTACCGCGCTGCCTCTGCCGACAGGTGTGAACGATCTCGCCGGGGAACATTCCGCCTTCAGCAAGGATGGGGCACGTTTACTTTACAACCACAATGGCGCAACCGCTCCCGGGGATCTCTGGGTGCATCAACTGGCGACGGGCAAGAATCGTCAATTAACGCAATCGCTGATCGCGGGCGTGCGCTCGGAAGATATGGTCGAGCCGTTTCTGGTGCACTACCCCAGCCGCGACGGCAAGTGGACCATTTCCGCGTTTGTCTATGTGCCTTACAACATGGTGCGCAACGGGCAGAACGCGGCGATTGTCTACGTGCACGGAGGTCCCGCTGCGCAGTCGGTGAATTCGTTCAACCGGTTTATTCAACACATGGTCAATCAGGGATACATGGTGATTGCGCCCAACTATCGCGGCTCGACGGGATACGGGAAGGAATTTCAGCAGGCGAATCTGTTTGACATGGGCGGCGGCGATTTGCAGGACGTGTTGGCCGCGGCGGATTTCATCAAGCAGACCGGTTATCTCGATCCCAAGAAAATCGTTCTGATGGGCGGCAGCTACGGCGGCTATCTGACCATGATGGGCGTGACCAAAGCGCCGGAGGTTTGGGCGGCGGGCGTTCCGATTGTTCCGTTTGTGAACTGGTTTACGGAAATTCAGAACGAAGATCCGGTGCTGCAACAGTCGGACCTTGCGACCATGGGCGATCCGGAGAAGAACAAAGCTCTGTTCCAGGATCGCTCTCCGATCTTCTTTGTGGATCAGATCAAGGCGCCGCTGCTTTTTGCTGGCAGGCGGAAATGATCCACGTTGCCCCGAGGAAGAATCGCAGCAAGTGATCGATGCGATCAAGAAGCGTGGCGGGATGGTCGAGTTTAAAGTGTATGCCAACGAAGGTCATGGATTCGCCCGAGTGGAGAATCAGATCGACGCTTACCAGCGCGTGTCTGGCTTTTTGAAAGCGCACGTGCCGCCGGCGGATTGCAGTTGCTCGCTGACCGAGTAACGGGCCTGCGACCCAATACTCTCTTGACGTCATCCTGAGGGGCCGTTAGGCCGCGAAGGATCTGGCGCGGGTTGGCAGAAATGCGGTTGACGGCGAGTATGGGCCTTCCGCAAGAGTCGTAGCACACCGCGCGAGATCCTTCGCCGGCTGAAGCCGGGCTCAGGATGACGTCATTCTTGATATATTTCTGCCCTGCCCGGGAAACACCCGGGTCAGACAGCCGGTTCTATACGCTCATTCGCGATTGCTTTGATCAGGCCGGGGATCGTGTATTCCTTGGCCTCGATGTCGACCGGGAAGCCGAGTTCGCGAAGGGTTGACGACGTGATGGGACCGATCGATGCGAAGCGAACACCGTCGAACGGACTTGCTTTTCGCGGACGGGGGCGCCCGCGCCACATGTTTTTTCCCAGCAGGGCTACGAAGTTTCTTACCGTGGACGAACTGGTGAACGTAATAACGTGGGGTCTACGCTTCGGATCTTTCAGGATGGCCCGCAGTTTTGTGCGCGAGCACCGCGGAATCACGGTTTCGTAGGCTTCGACGACGTCTACAGTGGCGCCGAGCTTGCGTAACTCGCGAGGAATTACGTCGCGGGCGACTCTAGCACGCGCCAGCAATACGCGCATTCCCGCCACTTGATCGTGCAAGCTCTCTACCACCGACTCCGCCACATACTCTTCAGGGACGACATGCACTTTGATGCCGCGTTTTTCGGTTGCCTTCTTAGTCGCCGGTCCGATGGCTGCAACTCTCAAGTGCTTCAGTTTCCGTTTGGTCAGGCGGAGCTTGCGAAGGCGATCCCAAAGCGCAGCGACTCCGTTCACACTGGTGAGGATGAGCCAGTCATAGTCGTGCAGACGCTTGAGAGCTGAATCCAACGGTTTGTAGGAGCGTGGCTTGCGGATTTCGATAAAGGGAACCTCGGCGACTTCGGCACCGAGCTCTCGCAGGCCAGAGGAAAGCGCGCTGGCTTGATGGCGCGCACGGCCAACAACCATGCGAAGCCCAGAGAGCGGCAGATTTGTTTTCTGGGTCATCGATTTCTTAGCCGCTGATTTCTTAGTCATGGAAATCAATGGCCCAGACCTCCTTGTTGCATGAGTTGCGCGACTCCTGAGATATTCGAGTCTTCGCTCTGGTTGAGCGCTTGAATAACTCGCGATTGTTCTCCCTTGGTGCGATTTTGGCTAAGCTTGAACTTTGCTTCCAGTCTTTTGACTTTAATGTTAAAACCCACAATATGTTTCATCATCCGGCTTCGATATTGTTCGCTCAACTCGGACCATTGCGTCATGTAGGACGATTCGAAAGTGTTGATCATGCGATGCAGCGTTGCCATTAAGCTTTCTTCATCACAGAACAAACTCGGCTCACCATAGACGTGAACCGCGGCATAGTTCCAGGTGGGAACACTTTCTCGAAGCTCATACAGGCTGGGTGAAATGTAGGCATGCGGACCGTGAAAGATGACCAGCGATTCCTCACCCTCTTTCATCGACTTCCAATGCGCATTCGCCTTCGCCATATGGCCCTGGATCACGATTTGATCTCCGGTTTCGTCGATAAGCAGCGGGAGGTGGGTGGCGAACGGAAGACCTTCGGCGTTGGAAACCAGGATGGCGAATGGATTGGCTTTCATGAAAGCGAGGGTAGCGGCGCGATCTTCCTGGCGGTTGAATTCAGGTATGTACACTCTGGGATCTCCCGGTTGTCACGATTTGTGCCACCCACGCGAGCGAGGGCGCCCGCGCCTCATGTTCAGGGTTGTTGCGGCACGGCGATTCCCTGCCCGTAGACTGCTTCGAGGATCGCATCTCCACCGCGATGGAGCAAGGTTTCACCGACGGACTCTCCCAGCTGAACCGGATCGGCACCGTCCCGCGACTCACGCAACATTTTGGAGCCGTCGGGATCGGCCACGATTGCTTCGAGATGCAACCGTCCATTGCGGATCTCGGCAAAGGCGCCGATAGGCACCTGGCAACCGCCACCGAGCTTGTTGAGCAAAGCTCGCTCGCAAGTCGTGGTCGCCCGCGCCGCGGCGTCGTCTAAGAATGCGAGATGCTGTCGCGTGACCAAGTCTCCGGAGCGAATCTCGATTCCCAAAGCACCTTGCCCAGCCGCTGGACACATTACCTCGGCCGGGATGACCTGCCTGACAAGTTGTGTTTTGCCTAGCCGGTTGAGACCCGCTGCCGCCAAAATGATTGCGTCGTACTCTCCAGCTTCCAGCTTGCGCAGACGAGTATCTACATTTCCGCGAAGCGGATGAATGTCGAGATCCGGGCGCACAGCTTTCAATTGCGCTTGGCGCCGCAGGCTGCTGGTGCCAACGCGCGCTCCGCGTGGCAACTCTTCAATGCTTCCGTACTTACGCGAGCAAAATACGTCGCGCGGATTCTCCCGCGTGGTGACGGCCGCAATCTCAAAGCCCGGGGAAAGCTCGGTGGGAAGGTCTTTCAAACTGTGCACGGCGAGATCGATGCGCTCCTCAGCCAACGCCTCTTCGATCTCTTTTGTGAACATACCTTTGGTGCCAACTTTGGCGAGAGCAACATCGGCAATCTTGTCGCCAGTGGTCTTGATGATTTCCAGCTCGACTTCATGCCCGCGCTCGCGCAGCAGGGCGCTGATGTGATTGGCTTGCCACAGGGCGAGTTGGGAGCCTCGGGAACCGATGCGGAGCCGGGCCATCAGGCGCGTCCCCCGGGACCGACGCCGGACTGAGCTGCCTTTTTGTCTTTTTCTTTTTCCTGAAGATTGAATAAGCGGCGAACTATGTCGACAACGGTAGTAGCTTCGGACTCCCGGGCCGCGGTCTTCAAGGTGCTGATGGGCGTGTGCATGATTTTGTTTACGATGCCGTGAGTGAGCGTGTCGATGGCCAACTCCTGTTCGGGCGATAACGAGCCGAGGCGTCCACGAACCCGATCGATTTCGGCCTGGCGGATGGTTTCCAGATGGTCTTGCAGAGAAACAATCGTCGGCACGACATCGAGTGTCTGCAGGCGAGCCTGAAAGCGTAGGACTTCGCTCTCGATAATGTCGGCGGCGCGTTCGGCTTCTTTCTTGCGGTCAGCGACGTGCGAAGACACTGCCTGTTGGAGATCGTCGATGTCGTAGACGAAAATTCCGTCCACCTTATTCATCTCCGGGTCGACGTCGCGCGGCACCGCGATATCGATGAAGAACATGGGACGGTTCTTGCGGCGGCTCATAAAAAGCTCGCCGTGTTCGCGGCGGAAAATGGCGTGCGGAGCCCCGGTCGAGGTAATCACGATGTCGCCTTTGTCGCAAGTATCGTAGAGCCGGCTGAATTCGATGGCCTGGCCGTCGAATTTCTGCGCCAGGCGAATGGCTCGGTCGTAGGTGCGGTTGGCAACGAAGATCGATGCCGCGCCGTGAGCCAACAGATGGCGTGCCGCCAACTCGCTCATCTTTCCTGCTCCGACCAGGTACACGTGCTTGCCATTCAGCGACCCGAAAATCTTCTTCGCGAGTTCGACTGCGACCGACGCGACTGACACGGCGGATGAGCCTACGGCCGTTTCAGTTCGCACTCGTTTCGCAACGGCAAAGGCGCGCGTGAGCAATAAATCCAACTGTGAGTGAATGGCGCCCACGGCCCTCGCAGTGGCGTACGCTTCCTTCACCTGCCCGAGAATTTGCGCTTCACCTAAGATCATCGAGTCGAGGCTCGACGTTACCCGGAACAAATGTCGAACGGCATCATTTTCGTGGTATTCGTAGAGATGAGGCGCCAGCGCGGCGTGCTCGATGTGAAAATAATCCCTGAGGAATCCGCGCAGGTCAGCGCTGCCGTTCTTGGTCTGAGCCAGCAGCTCTACTCGATTGCAGGTGCTCAGGATCAGCCCTTCGTCAACTCCGGGATGTTGGGTGAAACATTTCAGAGCATCGGGCAGTCGCGACTCGGGTATCGCCAGGCGTTCACGCACTTCGACCGGCGCACTGTTGTGATTCACGCCGATGAGCTGAAAGTTCATGACCGTGCGAACCTGTGAATCGTGCTGAAGTAGTTAGCCGCCCAGGCGATGATCGCAAAAACAAATGCCCCGGCGGCGAGATAAGCAGCGCGGCGGCCACGCCATCCTGCCGTCCAACGGGTGTAGAGCATGATCAGATAAACGACCCACATCAAAATCGAGAGCAGAATCTTCGGATCAAGGAGGTCCACGCGTCCGTAGGTTGCTTGGGCGACGACCGTACCTGCAATCAGACCCAGCGTCATGAACGGAAAGCCGAGCAGCAAGGATCGGAATCCGATTTCGTCGATGACTTCGAGGGCGGGTAAGCGCGAGAGGAGTCCGCCTCCCTTTTTCGATTTCAACGAACGCTCCTGGATGAGATACAGCACGCTAGCGCCAAAACTCAAAATGAGCGCGGCATAGCCGGTGAAAATCAGAGCGATGTGGGCGAACAACCAGCCCCGCGCCAACCCCGGCGAGGTAAGCAAGAATGGCTGCTCGCCGGTGGCCGCAACGAAAGTCAAAAGAAAGACCAGGGGAAACACCACAATTCCCGGAGACGTAGTCTGATAAAGCAGGTACACGATCATGAAAACCACCATGATCAGGAAGCCCAACACGGATTCAGCGTTGTGAACGGAAGTCACGGTGATCTGGCCCGTGAGCAGTATAGAATCGGTGAGCGAAACAAAATGAAAGACCATGCCCAGGTAAGCGGCGTGCAGTGCAATCTTGTTCAGCAGATCGCTGGTGCGGGTCAGCGCGACCAACGCATAGAGCAGACCGACGGCATAACAGCCCAACGCAACTCGCAGCCAAAGAATCGGCATAGCTTTATTTACAGCCCAATTTACAGCCTCCATGCGGGTTCGGGCATCCTCTCCCAAGCCGCCAGAGTGATTATAGTCTGCCCTGCGGACGAGGCACCCGGCAGTTGGGCGCGTCACAGGTCATTGTGATGTGGATCACAGAGCTAAAGGCATTTGGAGCCGGACCCTACGAAATGAACCATTAAAAAGAGCAGTTCATGGTTCTTGGTTCTCAGTTTCGGTCAATCAACTCCCAGAATCGCCAGGACTTGCTCGATAGTCTCCGCGTTCACGAACAACTGCCGCCCGTCAACCATCATATTCGCGATTTCATCGAAGGCCTGGAACAAACGCATTTTAACCGCGCCGTACTGTTCGGCCTCAGTGAGAGTACGACCGTGGGCTGTTGACCAGCCTTTGATGGCATCCTCCGTAAGGAAAACGCTGACCGCGAAAGTGGTCTTGCGATCAGAGGTCGCGTCGAAAATATATTCAGTCGCAGCTTCCTGAGAGGAATTGATCGGCGCCGCCCGCTTTCCCACGAAGTAATATTGGTAGACATATCCTTGTCCACCTGTATAGGTTTTCATGCGGCGGACGGTCATAAGTCGGTCCTACGGCTCGATCTTCGCATCGCGCAAGCGCTTGACCGCAGTTTCCGAACTCAAAGGCGAATAGTAGACTTCCTTGAAAGTATACGATTTCGCCTTGGCAGCCAGGACGGGCATGATTTCGATGTGCCAGTGATAATCCTCGTCGATCGTCTTCCAATAACCCAGGTTTCCCGAACGGTGCAAGCTGTTGGGTGAAGTGTGCAACACGAGGTGGAATTCTTCCGTGACGGTGCGTATGCGCTGTAGGGTACGCCGCAACAGGGCGCCCAGGTCGCGCATCGTTGCCGGACGATTCAGGCCGAAGCGTTCGAAGGCGGCCTCGTGGGTACGCGGCAGGATCCAACTCTCGTAAGGCACACGCGGCGCATACGGACACAGAGCGATGAAGTCGCCGCGAAGCTCAATCACCCGCAGGTCCTGCTTGATTTCCTGGGAAATAATGTCACAGAAAACGCACCGTTCCTTGCTTTCGAAATATTCGCGGGCCGCGCGCAGTTCATACAACACGCGGCGGGGCACAAATGTGGTTGCGGTCATCTGGGAGGTGGGATGCTCGAACTCCTGACCCGCGCTAGTTCCGTGATCCTTGAAGACGCTGACATACTTGAACCGACCGTCCCTTTTGAGATCCTGAATGCGCTGCGCAGCCAGAAGGAAAAATTGCTCGAGCTCGAGGTCGCTAGCATTCCA
Source organism: uncultured Acidobacteriota bacterium (assembly GCA_963762385.1). Taxonomy (GTDB): domain Bacteria; phylum Acidobacteriota; class Terriglobia; order Terriglobales; family Acidobacteriaceae; genus JABDBE01. Next base: position 196,635 of record CAVXKN010000014.1, read on the forward strand.
CAGGTGCCGATCATGCGTGGAATTTTCAATCAGAACTTCGTGGGCGCCAATGGGGCGCATCTTATCGTAGATGCCGTCGCCACGCCGGGTGGGCTCACCCTCGATGTGATACAAAGCGGTCGGATGAACGACGGCGCGCGCCGACCAGGGAGCGCCGGGAGTACCGGAGATGTTGGCAATGAGCTGGAGCGGCTCGCGCGAGTCGGGACAGAACCGGCAGAGATTTCCTGGGCGCGGCGCGTTATCGGGAACGTCATCGCCAGTAATAACCCAGGAGCGAGTGATCGGATCCTTGCGAAGTTCCATGCATTAGGAAAACACCTCATCGTGGCTGCGTCAACTAGGTTCGTCACGAGGGCGTTTTGCACCGGGCAGCGGAGGATTGCGGTTTGTTATAATCCGCGCACGAAGCCGCCTGAGATGACCGAACCTTCCACGCCGTTGATGCGGCAGTACGCCGCTATCAAGAAGGAACATCCTAGCGCGTTACTGTTCTTTCGCCTGGGCGATTTCTACGAGCTTTTCTTCGACGATGCCATCCTGGCGTCGCGCGAGTTGCAGATCACCCTGACTTCCCGCAACAAAGAAAAAGGCGTAGCCGTTCCCATGTGTGGCGTGCCGTATCACGCCGCCGAGAGCTATATCTCCAAGCTCATCCGCAAAGGATTCAAGGTCGCGATCTGCGAGCAGATGGAGAACGCCGGCCTGGCCAAAAAACTGGTACGACGCGAGGTCACGCGGGTGGTCACGCCCGGCACGGCTGCGGATTCGTCGCTGAGTTCTGAGGAAAACAACTTTCTCGCAGCTGTGGCGCAGATTGGAGATCGAGTCGGATTCGCAGCTTTGGATCTTTCTACCGGCGAATTTCGTGCAACCGAGTTTGGTGGCGAAGATGCCGGTAAGCGAATCCAGGAAGAACTGCAGCAGCTCAGACCAAAGGAGCTTTTGTATGGCACGGCAGCCCCTCTGTTTGAGGAAGGATTACGAGGGGACGGGCGCCCTCGCCCGCCTGGTCGTCCAGCGAGCGGCGGTGCCGGATTCGCCGAGACTCCACTCGACGATTGGATCTTCGCGCCCGATCACGCTATCCCACTGCTCGAGAATCATTTTGGCGTCTTGTCCTTGGAGGGCTTTGGGCTCGCGGGCAAACCTGCCGCGGCTTCAGCGGCGGGGGCCATCCTCTACTACGTGCGCTCCACGCAACGCGGAACTTTGGACCACGTCGACCGCGTGGGGTTTTACGAACGGCAGAACTGTCTCGTCCTTGACGCGGTAACGGTACGAAACCTGGAATTGATCGAGCCGCTCTTTGCGGGAACCGACGCCGGAGTCACGCTGTTCCGCTCGGTCGACGCCACGATCACGCCGATGGGGAAGCGTTTGCTGCGCTCGTGGATGCTGCGGCCGTCAATCGAAGTAGCGGATATCAATGCGCGCCTGGATGCGGTCGAGGCACAAGTGAACGAGACGGTTGCCCGTGAGGAACTGCGGCGTGCGCTGAACGGAATCCTGGATCTGGAGCGTTTGCTAAGCCGGGTAACGCTAGAGACGGCGAATCCTCGCGATGTGCTCGCCCTGGCTGCATCTCTGAGAAAGATTCCAGGTCTGCGAACTGCGCTGGCAAAGTTCACGACCGAGCGGCTGTCTGCCCTATATGGATTACTCGACGAGCTTGGCGATCTACGCGAACGAATTGACAAAACAATTGTCCCGGAGCCCCCGATCTCGCTCGTCGATGGAGGCGCCATTCAGAGCGGCATCGATAAAGAACTCGATGAACTGCGTGATCTGAGCCGCAACAGCAAGCAATTCCTGGCGCAGATCGAACAGCGGGAGCGCCAGCGCACCGGGATCAACTCGCTCAAGGTCAAGTTCAACTCGATTTTTGGATACTATCTCGAGATCTCGAAACCCAACTTGCACCTCGCGCCCGCCGACTACGAGCGCAAGCAGACCCTGGTCAACGCCGAGCGCTTTACGACTCCTGAGCTGAAGGAGTATGAGGCCAAGATTCTCGATGCGCAGGAAAAGATCGTGGAGATCGAGCGCCGGCTATTCACTGAATTGCGTTCGGCCATTGCGGGCGAGGCCAAACGGATTCGGCAAACTGCGCTGGCACTTGCCGAGGTGGATGTGCTTTCAGCTTTAGCCCACGCGGCCGCTTTGCGCAACTATTGCCGTCCCAAATTCGATGAGACGGCGGATATTGAGATCGTCGCGGGAAGGCATCCCGTAATCGAGCAGCAGGAAATGGCGGGCGGCAACGAGCGCTTCGTGCCCAATGACCTTTATCTCAATTCAACCACGCACACCGTTCTGGTTCTCACCGGTCCGAATATGGGTGGCAAGTCAACCTATCTTCGCCAAGTGGCACTGGTTGTGATTCTGGCGCAGATGGGATCGTTCGTGCCGGCAACGTCGGTGCGACTCGGTGTGGTGGACCGCGTGTTCACGCGCATCGGAGCAAGCGACAATCTGGCGCGCGGGCGTTCGACCTTCATGGTTGAAATGACGGAGACCGCCGCGATTCTGCACACCGCAACGTCGCGGTCGCTCATCCTTCTCGACGAAGTGGGGCGAGGCACGGCAACATACGATGGGCTGGCCATCGCGTGGGCGGCGGTCGAATACATTCACGCACGCCTGCGGGCCAAGACTCTTTTTGCCACCCATTATTTCGAGCTTACCGAACTCGCCGAGCGGTTGTCGGGAGTGAAGAACTATCACGTGTCAGTGAAAGAGACTGCAGGCGGAATTGTGTTTCTGCGGAAAGTGGAACCGGGCGCGGCCGATCGCAGCTACGGAATCGAAGTCGCGAAGCTGGCCGGGTTGCCGAACGAAGTCATTGAGCGGGCGCGGGAAGTGCTGGCGGAACACGAGAGCGCGGAGCTGAGAGTAACGGAGCAATTGGCCAGCGATGAGTTACGTCCGCGGCAACCGGCGCAGCTTACCATCTTTACGCCACTGTCGGAGCCAGTTCTGGAAAAACTGCGTGAGGTGGATTTGAATCGCTTGACTCCGCTCGAAGCGCTAAATTTGTTAGCAGAATTGAAGAAGCAGGTGGATTGACGAAAACAACATCAATTTCCGAAACCATCGGCCAACTGCTCATCATTGGCTTCGACGGAACCGAGATGTCGCGGCGGCTTCGTTCTCTTCTCACACGGCTGCAACCGGCAGGCGTGATTCTGTTCGCGCGAAATATCGCGAGCGGAGAGCAGACGCACAGCCTGCTCAGAGAATGCCGAGCATGTGTCTCTACGCCGTTGTTCACCTGTGTCGACATGGAAGGCGGCAAAGTCGATCGTTTCCGCAACGTCACCGGACCTGCGCCTTCCGCAGCGGATGTGTTCGCGACCGGCGATCCAACACTCTACCGCAGGCACGGCAAAACCATCGGCGAATCTTGCCGAGCGCTGGGATTCAACACGGACTTTGCGCCGGTTGTAGATCTTGCATTTGAAGCATCACGCAATGTCATGACTTCGCGTGCGGTTTCTGCCGATCCTACAGAAGCCATTGCCTATGCCCGTGAATTCCTGACTGGTCTGCGCTTGGCGGGAGTGTTGGGAGCAATCAAACACTTTCCCGGCCTGGGCGAAGCGAATCTCGATACTCACCACGAACTCCCCAGCGTGGAGAAACCGTGGAGGAAGTTGTGGGCTGCTGACATCGCTCCCTACCGTGCGTTGCGGCGCGAATCTCCCATGGTTCTGGTCAGCCACGCTGCTTATCCCGCGGTGACGCATGATTGCACGCCAGCCTCGTTGTCGAAGAATTGGATTACCGAGATTTTGCGAAAGAAGATTGGCTACCGAGGGCTCGTGGTTTCGGACGATCTCGAAATGGGCGGCCTGTTGAAAGCTGCTCCGATTGAGCAAGTCGCGGTGGAGTATGTCCGGGCTGGAGGCGATCTTTGCTTGATTTGTCATCTCGAGGAAAACATCATTGGTTCGTATGAGGCACTGCTGAAAGAAGCGGAACGCGACGCTAAGTTTGCCAGGCGGGCGAAGGCATCGGCGGCGCGTGTGCGCGCCTTCAAGAGCAAGTCTAGAGAGTTGAAGTCCTTGAGACCTCCTCCCACTGCGGCAAAGCTGGCGAAGCTTTCCCGCCAGTTATGGGAGTTCAGCGAACAGGTGCGGCTGGCGATGATCAAACAGCAGGATCGGGCATGATCGTTGCCGGAGTGATGAGCGGAACATCCGCCGACGGAATCAATGTTGCGCTGGTGCGGATCACGGCTTCATCGCAGGGCCGGAAGGGGACGCCCGGCCTCCATTTGTTGGCGCATGCGGAATACCGTTATCCCAAAGAAGTGCGGCGCGCGGTCTTGGCGGCCATGAACTCGACCATGGCCAACGTAGCTGACCTCGCAAGATTGAACTTCCTGCTGGCCGAACTTTATGCGGATGCCGTGCTCGCCACGCAGCGTCGATTTCATCTCAGAGCCCAACTCGTCGGTTGCCATGGTCAGACGCTCTATCACCAGGGCGAACGCGCTCCGTTTCTCGGACGCAAGCTTGCTGTCACTTGGCAAACTGGCGAGGGTGCCGTCGTAGCTGCACGAGTCGGAGTACCCGTCGTTTCAGATTTCCGCCCAGCCGACATGGCGGCTGGAGGCAAGGGAGCGCCGCTAGTTCCATTTCTTGATTTTCTCTTGTATCGCGACCGTCGCGTGGGCCGAGTTGTTCAGAACATCGGCGGGATCGCGAACTGCACTGCTATTCCGGCTGCCGCGACTTCGAATCAGATAAAGGCTTTCGACACCGGACCGGGAAATATGCTGATTGATGCCGTTACCGAGCAGCTGTTTGGCACATCGTACGATCGCGATGGAAGAATAGGCGGCTCCGGCACGGTGCTCGACCGCGTGATTGCCGACGTTTTGCGGGGGCCATTCTTTTGTCGCAAGCCGCCGAAGACCGCCGGACGCGAAGAATTCGGTCGAGAGTTTACCAGGGAATTCATTCGCCGCTGCGGACACATTGACAAACGCGATGTCGTCGCCACGGCCACGGCGTTGACAGCCAAGTCGATCGTGGATGCACTTCGCCGATTTGTAGTGCGGCGGACGAGCACGTATCGCGACTTCATCGTTTCCGGCGGCGGCGCCAGCAATCCAACGCTCATGGCGATGCTGGCGAACGAACTGCGGACGCTCGGCCTACAAATCCGTTCTTCCGATGAATTCGGTTTGCCCTCGGAAGCCAAAGAGGCAGCGGCTTTCGCACTCTTAGCTTTTCAGACATGGAATCGGCAGCCGTCGAATCTGCTATCGGCAACCGGAGCAAAGAGGCCCGCGATATTGGGAAAGATTTCGTATGCGTGAGATGAAACCCTTTCGCCGCATCGCGGCGAATGCACGTCGCGGGCCGGCTGTGCCCGCGTGGTTTTTCATGATCCTGGCGCTTATCGTTCCTCTACTGTCTTGCTCCAGCAAGCCTGATCCCGGCACGCTCGTGATGGTTATCGAAAACAGTCCCACTAACCTGGATCCGCGAGTTGGGCTGGATGGGCAGTCTGAGCGCATCGATGAACTGCTCTTCGACGATCTGTGCACGCGCGACGATCAGCTGAATGTTCAACCCGGGCTGGCGGAACGCTGGGAGGTTCCTGATCCTCTTACCTATGTATTTCATTTGCATCAAGGTGTGAGATTTCATGATGGGCGACCGCTCACCTCGCGTGATGTGAAGTGGACTTTCGATTCCCTGCTTCAAGGAAAGATTCGCAGTACCAAGGCCGCCGCGTATCGCCTCGTGGATCATATTGACGCTCCCGACGATTACACGGTTGTGTTTCATCTCAGGGAGCCATTCGCCACTCTTTTGTGGAATGTTTCTGACGGCGCCATCGGAATCGTACCCTACGGCAGTGGCGATGAGATCAGCCGGCATCCGGTTGGCTCGGGGCCATTCCGCTTCGTTAGCGCGGAACCGGATAAGGAAGTTATTATCGAGCGCAACGACGCCTATTGGGGCAAGAAACCAAATCTGAAGCAGGTGCGCTTCGCGGTGATTCCAGATGCTACGACCCGTGCGCTCGAATTGCGCAAGGGCAGCGCCGACATTGCGGTGACGTCTCTCAGCGGGGACACGGTCCTGGCGCTGGAACACGAAACCAACTTGGAGGTGCTGCACGCGCCAGGTACAGTGCTCGGCTATTTGGCATTCAATACGCGCGATCCTGTGCTCAAAGATGTGCGGGTGCGGCAGGCAGTGGCCTATGCCATCGACCGTACGGTCATCATTCACTACCTGCTTCGTGGTTTCGCGCGGCCTGCTTACAGCCTGCTCCCTCCCGAGAGTTGGGCCTACAACGGGGATGTCCCGCGCTACGACCACAATCCGGATAAAGCACGGCAATTGCTCGAACAAGCCGGATATCCGGCTGTCAACGGCGTGCGCTTTCATCTCACCCTGAAAACCTCGACGGAAGAAAGCCCAAGACTGGTGGCGGCCGTACTGCAACAGCAGTTGCGCGAGGTGGGCATCGCCCTGGACATTCGTACATTCGAGTTTGCGACTTTCCTTTCCGATGTCATCCGCGGTGCTTACCAACTGCATACCTTGCGGTGGATCGGGGGCAATGAAGATCCCGACATCTTTGAATACGTCTTCCATTCGGCCAAATTCTCGCCCAATGGCGGCAATCGCACGTACTACGCCAACCCACGCGTGGATTTGCTGATCGACCAGGCGCGCGGCGAACTGGATCAGAATGCGCGTAAACAGATCTATGCGGAGATTCAGCAAATTCTGGCCGAAGATTTGCCTTACATCAATCTGTGGTACATCGAAAACGTCATGGTGCACAGCCGGCGAGTGCGAAATGTTGCGCTAAATCCGCCCGGGAATTACGACTTTCTCAAAACAGCGGAGTTGGTCCGGTGATTTTGTGGGACCGCGCCTTTCTGACCGGTCGCAAGTTTCCCCGTGAAAGAAAGTCGCTTCGGAGCACGTGTTACCATCGAATTCTCGGTAAAACTTACGTGCGCATCCTTTTTATTGGTGACATTTTCGGCAGGCCGGGGCGAAACATCGTCAAGGAACGGCTTTCTTCTCTGGTGAAAGAACACTCCATCGATCTCGTGCTCGCCAACGGAGAGAATGCTGCTGCCGGTTTTGGCATCACGCCTCCGCTCGCGGAAGACCTCTTCGAGATGGGCATTGATGTTCTGACCACCGGAAACCATATCTGGGACAAGCGGGAGATCATCGACTACTTCAACGCCGCCGACGGCAATCCGCATAGTCCGGCGCGCCGTGTCTTGCGTCCCGCGAACTATCCGCCCGGAATGCCCGGCTGGGGCATGTATGAAGGCCGCAAAGGCGATGTTCCGTACGCGATCATCAATTTGCAGGGCCGCGTTTTCATGGCCTCGAATGACGACCCATTTCGCGTGGCCGACCAATTACTAAAGGAGATCAAAGCCAAGGTCATCTTTGTCGATATCCACGCCGAAGCAACCTCGGAAAAGATTTCTCTGGGCTGGTACCTCGATGGACGAGTCACGGTTGTCGTGGGTACGCACACCCACGTTCCCACTGCCGATGAGCGCGTTCTGCCGGGCGGCACTGCGTACGTCACCGATGTCGGCATGACTGGGCCGTATGACAGCGTAATTGGCGTGAAGAAAGAATTGATCGTGGGAAAATTTCTCAGCAATATGCCGACACGATTTGAGGCGGCGACGGGAGATGTCAGACTATGCGCGGTCGTCGTGGATTGCGACGAGCGAACTGGTCGAGCGAGAGAGATCACGCGGGTGATGTTGAAATAGAGGAACTGGCTTCAGGCTTTAAGCTTCTTGAACTGCAAGCAAAATCATGAAAGAACTCCAGCTTCAGACACGAGCGACAAACGCAAATGGGTTTGATTGGATGGGCGCAGATGCTTATCTTTTCGACATTGACGGCACTCTACTGGTCAGCCGCGACGGCGTCCATCGCAACGCCTTGCACCGGGCGATGCGCGAGGCGTACGGAATCGATACGACCATCGACGGCATTGCCTATCACGGCAAGACCGACCTAGGGATTTTGCGCGCCGCCCTGGAGCGTACTGGAGTTTCGTCCGACCAGTTCGAAGCCAATCTCCCAGCAGCGATGGAAGTTGTCTGCCGGGATGTTTCGGCGAACGCCAATCGCATCACACCAACAGTCTGCTCCGCAATTCCCGAGCTGCTCGCAGAATTGAAGGCCGCTGGTAAGTTGTTAGGGTTGGCATCGGGAAATCTTGAATCGGTCGGCTGGCTCAAGATCGAAGCGGCTGGTCTGCGCGATTTTTTCAGCTTTGGCTGCTTCAGCGACCGCCACGAGAGCCGGGCGAATATCTTTCGTCAAGCTGTCGCCGAAGTGCAACGCAGGCTGGGCGAGTCTGCACAAGTCTGCTTCATCGGTGACACGCCCGAGGATATAAGGGCGGCTCGCTTCGCAAACTCCAAAATCGTCGCGGTATGCACCGGCATTTTCGCAGCCGAAGAACTGACCAGCCATGAACCCGACATCTGCGTGGCCTCGTGCGCAGAACTGTTAAGCAGCAGCGCGCGCAAGTGAGCTTACATTTCGAGAGCCCGTTTCAACTGCGCGCGGTTCCGCACCGGTAGATATCGCAATGCAGTCCGCGCCAATGCGCGATACACATCTCTCGCCTCCGGAACTTTTCTCAAAACCTGCAGATGTTTGCGTACGGTTTCCGCGTCGCCGCGCACGATCGGACCGCTGAAAGCACCCGCCGGTCCAATCGCCTCATAATTCGCTATGGTTTGTCGTACGATTGGAAGCATCTTCTTCCGGGCCTCCACCGCGGATAGCCCAGCCGCACGTGCCAACTGTTCTCCGGTGACCAGCGTCGCCACCAGCAGCGGCGAAGTAAACGCTCCCCAGGCGTGGTATGCGGCCTTGTGCCGCTTGCTCAGAGTAAATGCTTCTCCGCCCAAATCCCGGGCGATCCGCCGCGCCACCCGAACCGCCGTCGCATCGCCTTCGACTGCAAACGGCACCCCCTTGAGCGAAGGGATCGATCCACGCACGAACGTCATTAAAGGATGAACCGACGCGACCACAGCTCCACGCCGTCGCAATTCCTTCAATTCGTCGCTCGCCAGCGCACCGCTGGAGTGGATGGCAATTTTTTTCTTCCAAACGACGGCCGACGCAAGCTGATGCGATGCCGCAGCAATCTCCCGATCGGGCACGCAGAACCAGACGAGGTCGGCACCCAGGCGTGCGCTGTCGCTCGTAGAAACGTGCGCGTCGACCTTCCGAGCGAGCCCGCGAGCTTTCCGTTTTGATGCGGCTGTGTTGCGGGAAACGATTTCGGAGATGTTGTATCCCGCTCGCTTTAGCTCCAATGCAAGCGCTCTACCCAATCTTCCCGGGCCGACGATTGCGACGCTTGGCTTCCTTGCCATCGCGGGCAGCATATCAGGCCGACTCCGCCAGCAGCAAAATTCGCGCGCCCGCTTTGATCAACCCGCGTACCGCGCTTGTCGCTTATATTGTTGGTATGCCGAAATCATCTCGCGCCAAAACCAAAGCTCGTGTGCTTTCTTCCGTAGAAGCCTATCGCGGCCCCGCGTTCTGGGTCACGACCGATCAGGTGCTGGAACCTACCGGCGTCCGTGGCCGTCGCGACATTGTCCGGCACACCGGTTCGGTGGTCATCCTCCCTGTCGATGAAACCCGCTCCGAGGCTCGCGTGCTGTTGGTACGCCAATATCGCCACGCCGCTCAGCAGTTTCTCTGGGAGCTTTGCGCGGGACGAATAGATAAGGGCGAAAACGAGTTGACTGCGGCCAAGCGCGAACTGGTGGAGGAAACCGGCTATACTGCCGCCCATTGGAAACGGATCCTGAAGTTCTATGCGAGTCCGGGCTTCGTTGCCGAAACCATGTCGATTTATGTGGCGACGCGTCTGACTCCAGGCACGGCGCAGCCCGAAGAGGATGAAGTCATTGAAATTAAGTTCTTCTCGCTCAGCACTGCCATCCGTATGGTGATGGCCGGCCACATTCACGACGGCAAGACCATCTCCGGCATACTTTGGCTCAGTCAAAAATGGGGCCGCCGGAAGCAACGCACCTAGCGCTTCTTCTGTCCTTTTGGTGATTCGTTCCCCTTGACAGCCTCTTCGAGTAGCCGGAAAATGGCAGAAAATCGGGAGGCACGCCTGGCAACGGAAAGGTTCGTGCCCTTAGGGGGCGCAAGTGGAACGCTTGAAAGGTACGGTGAAGTGGTTCAACAATGCCAAGGGATATGGTTTTATCGGCCGCGACGATGGGGCAGATGTCTTTGTGCACTATAGCGCGATAACATCGGAAGGATACAAGAGCTTGCAGGAGGGCGATCAAGTTGAATTCGAGATCACCCAAGGCCCCAAAGGTCCGCAAGCGTCGAATGTTACAAAGGCTTCATAGAGTAGAGTGTTAGACCGGATTGATCCGGGCGGTGGCGGTGTCTGCTGGTCGCGCAGTTTTGTCTTGGCGCTATTTTGCGAATCCCTGCGTCCGCTGTCTCCATTTAATCTCCAGAGAAACGCCGGCAGTTCTCGCCCAACATTTGACGCGGCTGGTTTTTGGGTGTATCTGTATTGGCGCGCCACATGGCTAAACGGCTCGTCTTACTGTTGACCCTATTCGCGGCCTTGCTAGCAGCGGCGCGCGATAAGCCGGAGAATTGGCTGGAGGTTCGCAGCCCCCATTTCATCGTGCTGAGTAACTCCAACGAAAAGCAGGCTCGCCACGTCGCCGACCAGTTCGAGCGGATGCGGTTAGTCTTTCACGCGGAGGTTCCGCACGCCAACGTCGATCCCGGAATCCCCATCGTCGTGTTGGCTCTTAAAGATAAAAAAGACTTCCTGGCCCTTGAGCCGGAAGCCTACCTGACAAAACACGGAAATTGGCGATAAAGAGCTTGTATTGGGACCGCCGAGCCCAGAGAATATTCTCCTTCTACGCCAGGAGCGCCTTCTCCCGCTCGCCACTCTCTTCACCGTTGACTACAACTCACCTTACTACCACGAAGAAAATAGGGGCTCCATTTTCTATGCCGAATCCTGGGCTCTCACTCATTATCTTCGGGTGAAGGACCGCCAGCAGAATACCAACCGCCTGCGAGATTACACCCAACTGGTGAGCCAAAGAGTGGACCCTGTCACCGCCGGTACGCGTGCCTTCGGCGACTTGAAGCAATTGCAGGCGGCGCTCGAAAAATATGTGGCGGGGGCCAGTTTCTATGGATTCAAAGGACCGCTGTCCACCGAAGTGGACGACACGGCCTTCAAGGTTCGGCCCATTAAGCCCCGCACAAGCCGATGCAGTCCGCGCGGATTTTCTAGTCTACGAACAACGCATAAAGGATGCGAAGCCCCTGCTTGAGCGAGTGTTACAAGAGGACCCGGGCAATGCTTCCGCGCATGAAACCATGGGGTACCTGGAGTTCCACCAAGGACATCTGGACGAGGCCCGGAAATGGTACGCGCAGGCGATAAAGCTGGATTCGCAAAGTTTTCTGGCCTATTACTATTTCGCCGCCATTAGCATGAACGGTGCGCGGCCCGACTCCGAAGACAAGTCGCAGGTCGAAAGCAGCCTTCGAACTGCCATCAAGCTCAATCCTTCGTTTGCCCCACCCTATGACCAACTGGCGGTATTGTTCGGAATGCAGCCCGGAAATCTTCAGGAAGCTCACACCCTGTCTCTCAACGCAGTGCAGTTAGATCCTGGCAACCCTGGCAACCTTCACTACCGGCTAAACACGGCCAACATTTGCTGCAAATGGAGCGGGGCACGGACGCCATCGCCGTATTGCAGAATGCCATGAGCTTAGCTAAGACCCCAGATCAAGTCGCCTCGGTTCAGAATTTGCTGGAGGCCGGCCACAGTATCAGTCGGCTCGCGACCAAATGGAGCAGGAACGCCAAACCGCTACGACGACTCAGTCTGCTGTTCCCCAGGGACAATCCTCCACACAGGTGACGCTGGGCAGCCCTAAACAATCCGCGCCGGATGAACCGCACGGTCCCCGCCACGGCGTGAATGGTACGATAAAGGATGTGCGGTGCTCTGTGCCTGCAAGCATGGAGCTAAAGGTCGAAGGCGACGGAAAAACCCTTCCTCTGCACAGCAACAATTATTTCAGAATCCAGTTTACCGCTGTCGGCTTCACGCCAGCCGGCGAACTACATCCTTGCACGGACTTGGAGGGCATGACGGCCCACGTAGAGTTTTTTGAAGCCTCGGGCAAATCCGCTGCAGGACAGATTTTCTCCATCGAGCTAAGCAAGTAGAAAACGGCTCTACAGCGGGCGGTCAATCAAGATGACTTGCCGAATACCAGCGCCTGGCGCATGCCCTCGAAGTGAATTTCAAGCAGGGTCCGCGACCCGTCCGCATTTCTTCTGTACACATACGCATCCCGCGGATACTTCACGTCGCGTTTCACCCATTTCCCGTCGGCGCTCGCAACCACGTTATTATTGTGCGTGAATTTCACGCTCGCGTTTCCGATGTAGGATTCCCAACTGATGGTGTATTCCCCCTGAGGTGTTGGCGCGCCGTTTAGGGTTAGAGAAGAAATTAACTTGAAGGTCCGCCAGCCCTTTTCGAAAGGCCGGGGCTTGAAACCACTCGACACCAGCGTGTCCTGCGTGACTTTGGCCTGCCCCTCATCGCCGTAAGGGCCCACAAGCACGTGGTAAGAATTTGTCCACAGAAAACCTTTCTGAACGGCGGCGACCGGAAGTCCCATCTGCGCCAGCTTGTTGGTTTCGTCGTGAGCTTGCAATTGATTCTTAAATTTGCCAACGTCGAAGTACAGCTCCCGGGTGAAGTCGATATTGTCTGCTCCAGAATCCTCGCTCCGGACACCAGGTTGCTTCGCCGCTTCGACCTTTGGAGCCGGGCTGGTTTTAGCGGGACCAGGGTTGGAACCGAATGCGGCTACGGTCGACGGCGCAGCGGGCGGCAGGGAGACTGTCGGAGACGGCAACGAAATCGGCGGAGCGGTAACCGTCGCGGGAGCCTTTGGAGTCGGGCTTGCGACCGCCGACGGCACAGCCATGGCGGACCTGGCGGACTCAACCGGCTTCGGTTGGGGATTAGCAGCGTTTGGCGAGGGCGACGGCGTAAGTTTCTCGGGCCGCGGGTCCGGAGCAGGCGCATGGGCTGGTAATGACGTCGGGGACGCGGATGCAGGAGTCGGCGTCGATGAAGGCACATTCTTCGGAACCGCCGCAACCGGAGCCACTTCGACTGGCGTGGCCGCTAGCGCCGTGGTAGGCGCGGGCGACAACATCTCCGTCGAAGCTGCCGAAACGACTACAGTTTCTGCCTGCGGTTTCGCCGCGAATTGCTCCCCCAACCGTATGAGCAACTCGCCGAGCTCACGGCGGTGGCTGTTGAACAAGAACGCGCCGGCCGCCACGGCCGAAAGCAGAAGCCCGGTGACCAGCCCGCGAGAGAACGCGCTCAATGGCCTCCGGGCTAGTAATTCCGGCGAGAGCGTCACTGCTGGAATAGGAGCGCTGGCCACAACCTCAGCGGACAGCAGTCGACCGCCTTCGGAAAATGCCTGCGGCCGCGGACTCACTGCCGCCAAACCCTCATCAGCGCGGAGCTCCACTCCTGGTTGGCTCATCCAATTGCGGATTTTGTCGCGTGCATCGGCGGGCATATCCGTGAATCGCAAGCCGCCTTTTTGCGTCTCGTCGGTCCATGTCACCGCACCCGTAGCTTCAATTCGCTGGTTGTTGTCTGAAAACCAGAAACGGATTGTCCCATTCGGTCGAACCGGATCAAAGGAGTGAAAGCAAAGCCCTCCCTCCGAGACGTTCAACACGATGCCGCCGTTATTCGGTTCGATGTTGATGTAGGCGTGTTTTCGCCATCGTCGTCCGGGGAGTTTGGCGGCGATCCAAGGCTGTCATGGCAGCACCCAGTCAGTGGAGTGAGATTATGAGATTATTCGCAACGCGCGCAGCAATCGAGTCCGTTCAATGAGCCGCGAACTGACCTGCAGCAGGTAACCGCACGTCGGAATTCTTGTTATTGCCTTTCCGACAGAGCGGTAATATACACCGGATTGGTTCTACGCACAATCTCCACCCGGAATTCCTCCGACAGCGGCGGACGCCGTCCTCCCACTGCGTTCACCCTGGGTTCGCACACTCCGGGTACGTCCTTGACGAGATTATTCTTTCGCGGAGAGTGGACTATTTCGCGTTGGCCGTTGTATATATTTCGTCTAGCGTTTACTAACAGTTTCTCCGCCAGCAATCCACCCGGCCACGGAAAGCAATGGGAAGGAAGAGAGGGCCGCCGCCATGAAATTGAGACTCTTAGTGCTTTGCACGATCTGCATCGGCCTGGCCTACACGGCCGTTGCCGACACCCTTCACTTGACCAACGGCCAAGTCATCACTGGCACTTTTCTCGGCCGCAGCTCAGCCGGAGTCCAGTTCGTAGGGCCGGATGGAACGAGTCGCATTTATCCGCCCGAGGAAGTCCAATCTCTATCCTTCGGGCCCGTGCCGACTCCAGTTCAACCCTTGGCAGCGCCGCCGCAACAGGTTACGGTCCCCGCCGGAACCCTCCTTCTCGTCCGCATGGTCGACGGCCTGGATACCAAGACGGCCTACACTGGCCAGTTATTCACGGCCACATTGTCTACCAACGTCGCTACCAATGGATACGTGGTTGCGCCCTCTGGGACAACGGTCTACGGCCAGATAGTCGAGGCTAAGTCAGCCGGGCGCGTCACGGGCGCCTCGCAGTTGAAACTTCAGTTGACCCAAATCGTAATTGGCGGAAACGCCATCCCGATCATCACTGACGTGTTTGATTCACAAAAAGGAAAAAGCTCAAGCCATCGATCGTTATTTAGGACGCTCGGCGGGGCTGGGCTGGGGGCGGCCATCGGCGCCATTGCGGGGAATGCAGGCATGGGCGCGGCCATCGGAGGAGTAGCAGGTGGCGTGGGCTCGGTCGTACAGAGGGGCGACCAGATCGAGATTCCCAGTGAAGCGCAGTTGGAATTCCACCTGTCGCAACCAGTCATGCTCCCGATCGTGCAATAGGCTGCCGGCGCATCCAGAACAAGGCGCAAGAATATTTCGGAGGACTTATGCGAATTCGATTCACTGTCGCACTTCTAGTTGTAATCGCAGCGACCGGGCTTTGGGCCCAGGAAAAAAAGCTTCAAGATCCAGCGGAAAGCAAAGAGCTCAACGAACAAGCGTACGCGCGGCTTCTCCGCGCTGACCTGAAAACCAAAAAAGAAGTGATCATTAAGGAAGAAATGCAGTTGACTCCTCAACAGGCGGTCGCCTTTTGGCCGATCTACAAGGACTACGATGCTGAACAGAATAAACTCGTCGACCAAAAGCTGGCGGTATTCCAGGACTATGCTCGGAACTTTATGACTATCAACGACGAGAAGGCCGATCAGATAGCCCAGAAAGTCATGACGCTGGACGATCAGAGGATGGCACTCAGAAAAAAGTATTACCAGCTTATGAAGGCCGCGATCCCGACCGTTCTGGTGGTTCGATTCTTCCACGTAGAAAACCAAATCCAATCGCTTATGGATCTTCAGATCGATTCGAACCTGCCGATTGTTGAGCAGGCCACCGAATAGATTTCTAGTTAGTTGCTCGTTCGGACGTTGCCAAGAGTGAGCCGCTCGGTTTGTATTCTGCCGCGTGCACGTCGTACAATGAACGGGCGGTGGAGGTGGAATTTAACGCTCAGGGACCGTTTCGAACCTCTGAGGCGTGCGTTTTTCTTGCGAGAAGCTCCGTCCATCCTGTAACCGCGCACTTATTTTCCCGCGGATAACAGTCCCGGAATCAAAGGTCCTTCAGCATGGTTACATTAATTACGATCATCCACATTGCGGTTTGCTTGTTTCTTATCATCGTTGTGTTGCTGCAGAGCGGCCAGAGCGGCGACATTGCCGCTGCCTTTGGTGGCATGGGCAGCCAGACCGCCTTCGGCCCACGGGGCGCAGCCACGATTCTCTCGAAAGCAACCACCTGGTCGGCCATCATTTTCATGGTGACCTCCATCACTCTCTCGGTCTACGCTTCGCGCCGCGGTGTTGCAAGGTCGGTGTTACAGGGGGTGAAGCCCGCGCCGGTCAAATCCCAACCGGTGAGGCCGACTGCGCCGCCGACTACGCCGCCGCCGTCGATACCGCAGAATTAGATCCCGGCTGTCAGCTATCAGCTTTCAGCTCTCAAAGAATAAGCTGAAAGCTGACGGCTGGAAGCTGAGAGCGCTCTTCCATGATCCACGAAATCTTGCCCGTTGGCCCGCTGCAATGCAACTGCTCCATCATCGGAGATGAGATCACGCACGAAGCCATGGTGATCGACCCGGGCGATGAAATCCAAAGCATTCTCGCGCTGGTTCGCAAGCACAACCTGCAGGTAAAACAGATCGTCATTACTCATGCGCACATCGACCACGTGGGCGGGGCCATGAAACTGCGGGCTGCGACCGGCGCACCAATCCTACTCAATCAGAACGATTATGAGTTGCTCAAGATGCTCGATATGCAAGCCACATGGATCGGGGTACCGCCTCCGGGCAAAGTGGACATTGATCAGAACATCGGCCAGGCCGACACGGTAAAGGCAGGCTCGCTCACCGCCAACGTAATCTTCACGCCCGGACACACCGAAGGCAGCGTCTGCCTTTATTTTCCTGCCGAGAAGAAATTAATCGCTGGAGACACGCTGTTTGCGGGAAGCATCGGCCGAACCGATCTGCCCGGCGGTTCCTTCGAGAAGATCATCGATTCCCTGCACGACAAACTCCTCGCCCTGCCGGATGACACCGTGGTCATCCCTGGCCATGGTCCCCAAACCACCATCGGCGAAGAGCGCGAGAACAACCCATTCCTGAAAAACTAATGAAAGCGATGTAGCCGCAAAGCTTGAGACGCGCTTCCTTTGTGAACCTCTCTGTCCTTTGTGGTTGAGGCTCTATAAATGATGGAACCACAAAGTGCGCAAAGGATATCACGCCTTCTTCCGGGCAAGCCGATCAACCAAAACCCTAAGCGTAGTCTGAGCTTCAGGACTCCACCAGATGGCGTTGACCTGATCAAGCTCCTGATCGGAAGATGCGGAGAACAGTTCGAACAGGTCCGCACGCGCTCGCCGCCGGGTTGCGGCCATGGCATCGACCGGCAATGCCACCAGGCTGCGACACCACTCGATCGCCCGGTTCACCACATGATCGAGAGGAACAACCTCGTCGACCAAACCGATTCGAGCCGCCTCGTCGGGAGAAATCAAAAGACCGCCGACGGCGAGCCTCTCCGCTTGATGCGCACCGACCAAGCGCTTCAGTCCGGAACAAATCGCGGGCGGCAATTGCAGTCCGACCTGCACTTCATTGAGCCCCAGCTTCCAATCGCCTTGCGCTGCAATCCTGCAATCACAAAAAAGCGGGAGAACTGCACCCCCGGCAGTGGCGTGGCCCGTGATTGCTGCAGCGATCGGAATCGGAGAGCGCGCAAGCGCTCCCCACAGCGCGTAAAACTCGCGCCACAAAGAAGCGATTGCCGAACGATCAAGCGTCAACAGCAGCGGCACATCAAGGCCGGCGGAGAATCTGCCCGGTATGCCCGAGAGCACAATCGCCCGGGCGCCATCCTGGGGCGCAGCCTCTACAGCCTGTTTCAGCGCGACGATCAACTCCGGCGAAAGCGCGTTCGCCGGCGGACGATTGAGCCGCAGTTCGCGTACCGCTCCGTGGTCGATCGTGAGAATCATGGCGTCAAAAGATCCAAGGCTGTTTATCGATGCGAGTATAGGCTGAGCGCAGCGGGAAGTGGAATCCAATTTTTCCACACGTCGGTTTCTAAACACGCGCCAGCTGTCTAGTCATGCGCTTCTCACTGGTTTAAAAACTCCAGCACCTGCGAGACACCCTGATGAAAATCCTGGGGAGGCGTGATCAGGCTCACAATCAGGTGTCCATCTGCCGAGAAATCGTAAAAGTGCCCAGGATGTACCAGCACCGAGAACCTGCGCAGAATTTCAATAGCAAGGTCTTCGTCGGATTGCGTCACCGGAACCCGTAAAACCACATACCATCCTCCTTCGACGTCCAGGCGGCTGCAGGTTTTCTGCGTGGCCAATGCGCGGTCCAGTTCGCTCAAGTTCGCCCGCACGCGATCCAGCAGCAATGGCTGAATGGAGTTGCGCTGCTCCAGCAACGCGGGTGCAGCTAGTTGAATCGGAGCGTTCATCGACAGATACGTGTCGGCGATCACTTCCATCCGCGCCAGCGCCCCCGACGCGACCTCGCTGGGCCCACTGGTCACGATCCATGCCAACTTCATCTGCGGCAATCCCGAAATCTTTGAGACGCCGCTCAGCGTGAAGGTCAGCAGCTCGCGGTTGGCGGCGAATGTCGAACGCGGCGCCCCGTCGTGCGCGTAGTCGAGAAAGACCTCGTCCGCAATTAGCGACAACTTGTATTCGCGGCAGAAACTGTTCAGAAGGTAGCGTTCCTCGCCAGCCACAAACGACCCGGTGGGATTATTAGGATGCACCACTACCACGGCGCGAGTGCGATGGTTCACCGCCTTATATAAAGATGGAAAGTCGATTTGCCAGCCGTGATCGTAGAGCAGCGGATACGGCACCAGCTTCACATCCTGCAAGTCCGCCAGAAACTCAAACAGCGGATAGCTGGGCTTGGGCACCAGGATTTCATCTTCCACATTGCACAGCAGGCGAAACAAATAAGAATAACCCTCGCTCGTGCTGGTGGTGAGCACAATCGATTCGGGATCGATGTCGTCATGTTGCTTGCCGTAATAGCCGGCGACGGCCTCGCGCGCGCTGCGTAGGCCCTTAGGCTGGGGATCGTAGTCCATGGCTCTAGGGTTGATGAACGCTTGCAGGATCGCTTCCGCGTCGTAGTGCAGCTCCGTCCGTGTGGGATTCGAAATCGTCAGGTCGAGCACTTCCTTGCCCGCAGTCCGCAATT
Organism: uncultured Acidobacteriota bacterium; assembly: GCA_963762385.1. Taxonomy (GTDB): domain Bacteria; phylum Acidobacteriota; class Terriglobia; order Terriglobales; family Acidobacteriaceae; genus JABDBE01. Next base: position 215,644 of record CAVXKN010000014.1, read on the forward strand.
CCTGCTGCGCTTGCGTGAAGCGATTCGGCGTAAGCTTCCAGTCCGTCCGGCGAGAGAACATACGCGACCATCATACGCAAAGGGGAAAGATACGCGGAGGAAGGTGGCGGAGTTACTAGTTTTCGCAAGCAGACGAAAACATGCGGCCGCGTGAAGACTGCCCTCAATAAGAACGCCCCGCATGGGTACGTGCGGGGCATGATCTTAATGGCTGCGTTTGAATTCTTTACTTCGCTGAGTTCCCCAGCGGATCAACTCCCGCAGGCAGCTTGGTGGGCGTTTCTGGCGGGCTGGGGCACTTGATCTCGCTCCACGTACCTGTGTTCCCAAAGTTAGTTCTCTGGTTATAGAGCTCGAACGGACCGGATAGCGGCGAGCCCGACATGGTACCGATCCAATCTGTCGCGCCACAGCTGCTGGCATCAACCGTGAACGCCCGGAACCCGACCACGATGCCGTCTTTCTTGCTGTGGTATGAGTTGCCCACCACGGGCCAGGATGAAAGTCCGTCGCATGAAGACAGAGCCCCCCAAACGCGACCATTTCGCGCTACCGTCGAGTCGGTCACCGGTTGTTCGAAGCGCAGATACACGCCAGTAAATAATTGGAAACACTGCGGCGCGGCCAGCGCCATGCCGGGCGTAAGCAGCATCGCTCCCACAAGAACCGCGATTGATCGCTTAATTCCCATCGCAAACCTCCTTAAGGGTTTTATCTTCTCGGATCAGACCAGCCCACGATAGGCCCCATTCTCTTCTCCCACGCATCCGGCGTCAAGATGCAAGGCCTTGCGTGTAGATTCTTGCGCCTGCAAGGTTCCCGTTCTTTGGGAAAACGAGAGCTTGTGGTGCCTGCGGAAAAGTCCGACTTAGGGGGTCGGGCGCGAGTATTCACCGCGGAATTCCATAGTCCAAGTGGTGCCCTGGTCCGAAGATTTCTCCCATGTTTGCTCAACTTTATTTGGACTCACGCGGACCACTTTAATCCTGTTCAGAAAGGCTTGGCCACTCGGTCCACTGCTTGGACCTAAGAACTCAGCAACGCCCTTTGCCACCTTGCCTTCGAATACATGCACCCGACCCTGGTTGTCGGCGAACATGCCGTGCCAACTCTTGTCGTCCGAACTGTACGCAAACATGTTCTTGCCACTGTGACCTTTTCCTCCCTCCCAACTTTCAACCAGCAGGCATTTGTCGAGTTCCAAATAAACCTTACTGCTGCTGGGAACGGAGACTCCGGGATAGCTCACAGACCAGTTGCCAAGCCAGAAATCCAGTTGACGACTGTCCGAATTAGCCGAACAGGACGCGGAATCAGCGGCATTCAAGGCGGATGTAGCTGCCAGGGAAACCCATCCTCCAATGGCAATGAGCAGGAGAAGGCTGCGGGACCGACGCAAACCTCGAACCAGCATTTCTTTTTTCATGATTCTCCTTTGCCCTTTTTTTATCTCACTTCGCTTACTTACCCGCATCATTTGGAAGTTGATGTATTTCGCTGATTTCGATGGCGCGCGTGCCGTTTCTCTCGAACACTTTGCCAGTTGCCTGCACGTGTTCGCCGACGAACGGCTTGAGCGCATCCTGGCCAGTGTCCGGCATGGATTCAGTGATGGGAACGTACACCGAACCGTCACTCGTGAGAATCCCCAACGGCGAGCCCACCTTGGCGCACATCGTGATGCAATCCTTGCTGTAGTTGGTCGAAGTAGACTTCTTGTTTTGCAGCGGGCAGGCGATGTCGCGCACCAATCCCGCCACGGTTTGGGTCCCAATTGCAGTGGAATCTGTGTTGTTGGCCGCCACGATTAACATAGGGACGGCTAAGCAGACGAGTACGCCAAAAAGCGTCCGCTCGACTCGCGTTTTGCTCAACTGGGCAGGCAAGAGTCCAGTTGTGAACCGGTTTAAACTTCGAATCCCTCGGTTTTGCTTCATGTCCGTATTCCTCCCGATCGTTTATTAGTTCCTGTTGGTTTACAAACGTATTGGCGGCTTCCGTGCTCGAAACCGAAATGCGTGAGTATTTTTCGCGACGTCCAAAACGTCGAATCCTGCGGCCTCAAGTCGCACACCGACCGTATCCGGACTTACCGGTATCAGCGTGTCGCCGACGTGAATGAATCGCATGAACCAGCTTTGCAGGCTGTCGCTACCGACGAAAATTCCTCCTGGCTCAAGCACTCGCCACACCTCGCGCAGCAATCGGTCCTGCAGCTGAGGCGAGGGCACATGGTGCAGCATGGTGAACGAAACTCCTCCCGAAAACTGTGCGTCGGAAAATGGCATGGCGGTGGCATCGCCCGTGACTACATCGACGTTGCTGCCCCGCAAACGCGAACCGAGGGACTCAGCCAACACGGGATCTACTTCGATCGCCGTGAGGCGCTGTGCCCCCAGCCGTAATAGGTCGGTTGTGAGCCCAGGGCCTGGTCCCACCTCGAGGACGTTCGCTCCTAGATCAACTCCGGCAAGGGCCCACGGCACTCGCTGCTCAATGGTCTTTCGCCATCGGGTCGACCCGCACAGCCAGTGGTGCAAACGGTTCATGTCCCCCACGTCGCCTCAGCCTGGCCCAAGATTACCGGTTGCCGCAGTTGCGTGCTTCCGCTATTCTGACAATGAATGTCGCAAAAGCGGCAAGCTGCGATTTTCGATCCCTTGGGAGACAGCCGCTCCCCAATTGCAACCCTGACCCACGACTACCCGGCGGGGTATGTCATCCCGTCGCATTTTCACGATCGCGATCAGATTGTCTATGCCTCGTGTGGAGTGATGACCGTGCGTACCAGCGCCGGCACATGGGTCGTCCCCACCCACCGCGCGGTTTGGATTCCTGCGACCGTTCCGCACACCATCACCATGTCCGGTACGGTCGCCATGCGAACCCTCTACCTTAGGCCGCGCCTGGCAAGGACGCTGCCGCGAAGCTGTTGCGTAATAAATGTGTCGCCCCTGCTGAAGGAACTCATTCTTCATACCTGCACCCTCACAGCCTTGAAGAAGAGCGTTCAGTGGCAGCATCACCTGATAGACGTAATCGTCGATCAGCTCAAGGTCATTCAGATGGTTCCCTTGCAGCTTCCCAATCTGTCCGACCGTCGGGCGAGCCGAGTCGCCCATGCGCTCATCGCCGATCCAAGCGACCGCCGGCCGCTGGCGCAAATCTGCAAAGGAGCCGGTGCCGGGAAAAGAACTATCGAAAGACTTTTCCAGGAAGAAGCGGGGATGACCTTCGGGAAGTGGCGGCAGCAACTTCGTCTCATGCAGGCGATGCGGCTTCTGGCGGAAGGCGCGAAGGTCACGCACGCCGCTCTGGAAGCCGGCTACAGCACGCCAAGCGCGTTCATTTCCATGTTCCGGAAGGCGCTGGGGACCACCCCGACGTCGTATTTCAGAACAGCGCCAAAACGATCAGTGACTTCTGTCGACTGATGGACCGCCCATAGACAGCCATCACTCCCCAATGTGACCGGTGAGCGTGACGCGGGTCCGATTTCCAGGAGACAATGAACTAAGGCGAAGAATGGCGTACGAAGCATGGCATATTATGATTCGGTAGCCACCGCGAGATTCCGCCGCGCCGACGAACCCAGCCACGGAGGGGATATAATGACAAGCTTTGCAGCTATGGAAAAAGCAACCCAATACGAACTTCGCCTGGCCGAACGCATGTCGAGGCTGGGCACCGAAACTGCCTTTGAAGTGCTAAATAAGGCGCGCGCCCTGGAGCGTCATGGCAAGGATATCGTCCACCTGGAAATTGGCGAACCCGACTTTGATACCCCCAAGGACATTGTCGAGGCCGCCGTCGAAGCCCTCAAAGCTGGATGGACGCACTACGGTCCGTCGGCGGGACTGCCCGATCTGCGCCAGGCTATTGCTGACGATGTCGAGCGCAGCCGTGGAGTGAAAGTCACGAGCGATTGGGTGGTGGTCGTTCCGGGCGGCAAGCCAATTATTTTCTTTACCATTCTGGCGTTAGCAGATGCGGGGGATGAAGTCATTTATCCCAATCCCGGGTTTCCGATTTATGAGTCCATGATTCATTACGTTGGCGCCAAGGCGGTGCCCATCCGGCTATGCGAAGAAAAGGACTTCAGCCTGGATGTGGACGAACTGGCCCATTTGATTACAGATCGCACCAAGCTCATCATTTTAAATTCGCCGCACAACCCGACCGGCGGCACTCTCAGCAAGCGCGACATCGAAAACATCACCGAAGTCATCGGCGATCGGAACATCATGGTCTTGTCGGATGAAATCTACAGCCGCCTGATGTTTGATGGGGTGGGCCATCATTCGATCATGTCCGAACCCGGATTCTTAGAGCGCACCATCCTGCTCGACGGGTTCTCCAAGACTTATGCGATGACTGGATGGAGAATGGGTTATGGCGTGATGCGGCCGGACCTCGCCACGCACATTGCGCGGCTCTCGACGAATTCGACTTCATGCACGGCTAGCTTTACACAGATCGCTGGTATCGAAGCCATTCGAGGTAATCAGACGCCGGTAGAGCGGATGCGAGCGGAATTTCAGAAGCGGCGCGACGTGTTTGTGGCGGGGCTAAACCGCATCAAAGGCTTCTCCTGCCGCGTGCCCAAGGGTGCGTTCTACGTGTTCCCCAATATCACCAAGACCGGATGGAAGTCGAAGAAGCTGGCAGACGCCTTGCTCGAAGAGGCGGGTGTGGCCTGTCTTTCGGGAACCGCGTTTGGAGATTATGGGGAAGGCTATCTGCGCTTCAGCGTCGCCAATTCCCTGGAGAACCTGAACAAGGCACTCGGCCGGATTGATGAGTGGACCAAGCAGAATTTATAGAAGGCTTGTGTTCCTTCTTGTTTGGCGTGAAATGCCTCGGTGAGATTTCACTTCGATTGCGTCTTCTACTACGTCTCTGATCGGGAGCGAGCGATTCGCTTCTATCGAGAGGTCTTGGGACTCAAGCTCGTCTCGCAAGACTTCGTCGCGCGTTTCGACGTTGATGGCGTTCTCTTCGAAGTCGTCCCCGCTCCGGGCAAGAACATGCTGCAGCACGATGGTAATGCGCGGCTCTGCCTGCGTGTCGACAATGTCGAAGAAGCGCTGAAGGAATTGCAAGCGAGAGGTGTGCAGACCGGTAAGGCGGAGTCAAAAGGGAACGGCAAGCTCAGATCGTTTGGAGACCCGGACGGGAATGAAATCTGCCTCTGGGAATACGACTCGAAACATGGTCAATGAGAGCTCAGGGAATTTACTTCGATCAGATCAGCACCAGCCGCGATGTTCTAATCTTTTCAACCCGGAAAAACTGGCGACCTTCATTCTGCTGACGCTGTGCTTGGCCCTGCCTGCCTGCAGTTGGTTTCGGAATTTCGATTTCGAACATGGCGCCAGACTGACTGGAGGCAACCCGGAGCTGGGCCGCACGAAGCTTGCGCAGCACTCCTGTATTTCCTGTCACATCATTCCGGGAGTTCCGAAAGCCGATGGCATCAGCGCTCCGTCGCTGGCTCACTGGTGCTGGCACCGCAAGTTACTCGATACTTATCCGAACACGCCTGAAAACTTGGAGAAATGGCTGGAGAATCCTTCGCATCTTAAGCCCGGCACCTCGATGCCCGATATGAACGTCAGCCCGCAAGATAGTCGCGACATGGCGGCTTACCTGTACTCAATCAATTAGCGCCACTTACCTCCACTTTTATTCCGGTCGGGGTTCTGATCGCCATCGGCTGCTGCGATAGAGTAAGATGATCTGCGGCTGAATTCGCGCGCGCGAAGGGCGAGTCGGCGCATCCGCAAGACTTCCAACCAGAGGGCCAACAGAGAGCACAATGACCGCAAAATTCCGCGTTTTTGCCACTTGTGATATTGGGGAATCGATCGATGTGCTGCGCAAGCGGGGATATGACGTCGAAGTTTATCCCCAACCCGCGGCGCCGCCCAAAAGCCTGATTATCGAGAAAGTGAAATCCGGCATCGACGGACTGATCACGACGTTGCGTGATCCCATCGATGCCGAGATTTTCGAAGCGGGCAAGGAACACCTGAAGGTCGTTGCTCAATATGCCGTTGGTTTCGACAACATCAACCGTGCCGATGCCGATCGCTACAAGATCCCCTTCACCAACACTGCCGACGTCTTGACGGAAGCCACCGCTGAATTTGCGTTCTTCATGATGGGCGTGCTGGCCCGAAAAATGTGGTCCGCCGAACATCTCACACGCGACAACCAGTGGGGATATTGGCATCCGCACCTGCCATTTCTTGGGGATGAAGTGACTGGCAAGACCGTCGCCGTTATTGGCACTGGCCGCATTGGCCTGGCCATGATCAAGAAGTGCAGCGGCTTCGACATGAACATCTTGTGCTATGACCCGGTCTACCAGAACGACGCTTTTGTGAAGGCGATTCAGGAAGTCATGGACCTGCGCCACGCGCACGGCATATCGAAGGAGCGGACGTGGATCAAGTACACAACTCTGGACGATGCTTTGACCCACGCCGACTTCGTCAGCGTACACGTGCCGCTGCTTCGCGAAGGCGAGAGCGCAACCCCCACTTATCATCTTTTTAACGAGCGCACTCTCCGCATGATGAAGCCCACAGCTTTCCTGGTGAATGATTCGCGAGGTCCGGTGGTCGATGAAGCAGCATTGGCGAAAGCGCTTCGGGAAAACTGGATCGCGGGCGCGGCGCTGGATGTCTACGAAAAAGAGCCGCTGCCGGCCGATTCACCATTGCGCGATCCGGCGATTGAAGATCGGTGCCGCCTGTACCCGCATTTTGCCAGCGCGGCCCGCATCACCCGGTTGTCCACCGACCCGAATAAAGGTATGGCCGGACGCTGCGCGCAGGGGCTGATCGATGTGCTGGAAGGAAATTACGGCGGCGACATCACCAAGATGCCGTACGTAGTGAATAAGGAGGCGTTCGCCAAGGCGTAAGAACCTTATTTCGACAGATTCGCGATCACTCGGAAACGGTGTGCTCTTCGCTGCTTTGGGCGCGAAGAATGCGATCAACGGAATACGGCGCGCGCCGGGTGGGTTCGTGGTAATGCCGGACTTGCATTTCGCCCAACAAGCCAACTGCCAGCAGATTCAAGCCCGCCAAAAGCAGCACGGCGGAGAAGATCATGAGTGGGCCATGCTGGGTCATAACATCGGCATGGTGCAGGAATTTCTCAACCAGCAGCCAACCCGCCACTCCGCTTCCACCGAGAATGCTCAGCATCCCCAAGGTGCCAAAGAAGTGCAACGGACGCGCCAGGTAGCGCAGCAAAAAGCGGATGGTGATCAGATCGAAAAATACGCGGAACGTCCTTGAGATTCCATAGTGCGAAGCGCCTCGCTCGCGATTGACGTTACGGATCGGCACTTCAACAATCGACGCTCCATACCACGAGGCCAGCGCCGGAATGAAGCGGTGCAATTCGCCGTAAAGCGGCACCTGCTCCAGCACTTCGCGACGATAAGCCTTAAAGGTCGTTCCGAAGTCATGAATGCTGACACCGCTCAGCTTGGCCATAAGCCAGTTGGCGCAACGGGAAGGAATGCGGCGTAGCCAGAGATTGTCAATGCGGTGCTTCCGCCATCCGCTCACAATGTCGTAACCCTCGGCAATCTTCTCCAGGAAGAGCGGAATGTCGGCAGGGTCATGCTGCAGGTCGCCATCCATGGCGATAATATATTCCCCGCGCGAATGATCGAAGCCTGCGGCCAGTGCGGAAGTCTGGCCAAAGTTGCGACGCAGTTTCACCACCGTCACCCGGCTGTCGATCGCAGCAATCTCGCGCAACAAATTGAAGGTACGATCGCGCGAACCATCGTCGACCAGCACAATCTCGAAGCTCTCGCCGTGCATCTCCATGACCGCTTTCAGGCGATCGTAGAGGTCGGTGACGTTCTCCTGCTCATTATGCAGGGGGACAACGATGGAATATTTTGGCATGAAGTTTTATTATAGCCTGCGCCAAGACGGTTTTGCGCCTTCTGTTCCAACCGCGCTGGTTACGAAACTAGAATGCTAACAGCAGACCGCAGCCTTTTGCTGTATCTTTTTGGGACACGGTGGTTCCAGTTGGTGTATAAGTCTGAAGCAGTTGCAAGGCCCGGCGGGACAGGAGCCCGCACCAATGGACATAAAGGTTATCATCATGATGGGCTGCGTTCTTTGTACCACTTCCGGACTCTGTTTTATGGAACTTCGGCGCATACGAAAGAAACTGGAAGTGAAGTAGCCAGCCCTGAAGTTTTACAGGAAAAAGCAAGACGTGCTGCTCCGGCGCAATCGTTCGCGTCAGCATTGTGTCCTGTCGTCGTAAATCTAGCTCCCGGCCTTCCCTTTTTCTAGCATCCTCATACTTTGCTCTCTGAATCGAGACTGCTCTGGCAAAATAAACTTCCGGCGGACGACTTTCACCATCATTGTCTGCGAGCTATCTCGCCCATTTCCTGTTTGACAAGCCGGGTTGACCGATCGCCTATAATTCCCGGTCGGACGGCAGCAGAATCCACAACCGGAGAAATAGATTGAGCAACGAAGATGCAGCCTTTGGTTCCCTTCCGCGCCGACGTTTTTTGCAGACCAGCGCATTGGCCGGTGTCACTGCCGCTCTCTTACCGAATCTCGCAGCCGCTGGTGCCGAAACAACTTGCCCTCCATCGATCCTCGAGATCAAACCATTTGAGTTGGACGAAATCACCATCGCTGACCTGCAAGCCGGAATGGCCTCGGGAAAATTCACCGCACGCTCCATCACTGAGAAGTATCTGGCGCGGATCGACGAGATCGATAAGCATGGCCCAACCCTGAACAGCGTGATAGAAATCAATCCCGACGCTCTAGCCATCGCAGACGCCCTCGACCAAGAACGCAAAAATAATCACGTTCGCGGGCCCATGCATGGCATCCCGGTGCTGATCAAAGACAACATCGACACTGCCGACCGCATGCAGACGACCGCTGGATCGCTGGCGCTCCTCGGCTCGAAGCCGAAGCGAGATTCCTTCGTTGCGCAGAAGCTGCGCGAGTCCGGAGCCGTAATTCTTGGCAAAACTAATTTGAGCGAATGGGCAAATATTCGCTCCAGCCATTCCAGCAGCGGATGGAGCGGACGCGGCGGTCAGACCCTCAACCCTTACGCCCTTGATCGCAATCCCTGCGGATCCAGCTCCGGCTCGGGCGCGGCGACCGCAGCCAGTCTGTGCGCAGTCGCGGTGGGCTCGGAAACTGACGGCTCGATCGTCTGCCCATCCTCGGCTAACGGACTGGTCGGCATCAAACCGACCCTCGGACTCGTCAGCCGCGCCGGCATCATTCCGATTGCGCACAGTCAGGATACGGCAGGCCCCATGGCGCGCAGCGTTCGCGACGCCGCCATCTTATTGGGTGCGCTTGCGGGGGTCGATCCCCGCGACACCGCAACCGCCGCGAGCACGCGCAATGCACCCGCCGACTACACGAAGTTTCTTGATCCCCATGGCCTCCGCGGCGCGCACATCGGCGTGGCCCGCAAGTATTTCGGCTCGAACGACGCACAGGATCAGTTGATGAACAATCTGATCGCCGCCATGAAGCGCCAGGGCGCGGACATCGTCGATCCCGCCGACTTGCCCACCCACGGAAAATTCGATGACACAGAGCTTTTGGTGTTGCTGTATGAGTTGAAAGCCGACCTGAACGCCTACCTGGCCGCGCGCCCAGGAGCACCCGCGTCTCTGAAAGACATCATCGACTTCAATGACAGTAACCGTGAAAAGGAAATGCCCTACTTCGGCCAGGATCTTTTCCTCAAGGCCGAAGCCAAGGGTCCGCTCACCAGCAAAGAATACTTCGACGCCTTGGCAGCGAATCACCGTCTGTCACGCCAAGAGGGCATCGACGCGGTCATGGACCAATTTCACCTCGACGCCATTATGGCTCCCACGGCCGGCCCCGCATGGCTCACCGACTTCGCCAATGGAGATCACGCCGGAGGCGGCAGTTCAAACGCAGCCGCCGTGGCTGGCTATCCGGATATCACGGTGCCTGCAGGATTCGTCTTCGGCCTTCCGGTAGGGATCTCGTTTTTCGGCCGCGCCTGGAGCGAACCCACGCTCCTGAAAATCGCCTGTGGATTCGAGCAAACCATCCAAGCCCGAAGGCCCCCGCGATTCCTGGCTGCACTGAAGCTCGTGTAGAACGGACGCTCCTGGCCGCTGCGGTTGACTTTGCGTCCGAGATCAAGCAGAAAATCATTCTTTCGCAGCTCCCCCGATGACTTCCGTAACATTCGAGTAATGCGCCTTCGCCTCTAGAATCACTGTGTGCGCCCAACCGTCACCTCGCGGGAGAAGTGTTGGATTTTCGCGTCTGCTCTGGTCGCTCTCCAGGCCGTCGTTGCCTTTATCGTTCCGCGCAGCGACCAACTGACCGCCGTTGGCGATCTTACCCAATGTTTTCTTCTCTCGTTTGCAGTGCTCGCCATCCTCGGCAACCTACGGGCGGCGGAACCGCGTTCCCGTCTTTTCTGGGCCCTCCTGGCTCTGGGTTGCGGCATGTGGCTGTGCGTGCAATTCCTCTGGACTTATGTTGAAGTCTTCTTGCACACCGAGGTCCCCAATCCTTTTGTCGGGGACGTGGCCCTGTTTCTGCATCTCGTCCCGCTGATGGGCGCTCTGGCCGTCCGGCCCGACGTGGAATGGGAGGAACCCGTCGTCCGCATGGGCGCGCTTGATTTCTTGCTGCTCGTGGTGTGGTGGCTTTATCTCTACCTGTTCGTGGTCATCCCCTGGCAGTATGTGTGCCCGCAGGCAGAGCTCTACGGACGCAGCTTCGACGCTCTGTACTTTCTGGAGCATGTCGTTTTCGTCGCCTGTACGGCGGCCGTGTGGTGGCGCAGCCGCGGTGCATGGAAAATCATTTATGGCAACCTCTTTGGCGCGAGCTTGTTGTATGCCTGCAGTTCGATTACCGCGAGCGTAGCCATTGATCTCGGCAAGTATCACACCGGCAGCGTTTATGACATTCCGTTGCTGATCTCCATTCTCTGGTTTGCCGCCTTTGGACTCATTGGGCGCCGCTTGGCATCTCGCACTCATGCCTGCAAGATCAGCGCCGGCAAACACGGGGGATGGATCTCCGCGCTGGCTATGGTCGCCATTCTCTCCCTGCCGGTTATGGCGGGGTGGGCTTTGTACCTGAGCGACGCCCCTCCCCGGGTGCGGAATTTTCGCGTCCTGCTCACGCTGTCCACCATGATGCTGATGAGCGCCCTGCTATGGATCAAACAGCATGGCTTGGACAAACAAATCGCCCGCACCCATCACGAACTGCGCGAGGATTCCTACACCGATCTGCTCACCGGATCCAAGAACCGCCGTTTCCTTACCGCCACCATTGATGCCGACGTGCGGCGCGTGGTTCAGGGTTACTCGGCCGCCAAGAAACTCGGCCCACGAAATCCCGACCTGGTCTTCTATCTCATCGACTGCGACTATTTCAAAGAGGTCAACGACCACTACGGACACGAGACCGGCGACCAATTGCTGATCGAGATCGCCCGCCAGATCAGTTCCGCAATCCGGCATTCCGACGTCTTGATTCGCTGGGGTGGGGATGAGTTCCTGGTGGTCTCGCGTTATACGAATCGCGAGGAAGCGAGCGTATTGGCGGACCGGGTACTGCAGGCCGTCGGCGGCGAACCCTTGCCCCTGAAAGGCGGCCAACGCTTGCGCTGCAGTTGCTCGGTCGGATGGGCAGTCTTCCCCTGGTTCGTGCGTGAACCCGAGGCGGTTGCCTACCGCGAAGTCTTGCGCCTGGCCGACTGCGCACTCTACGACGCCAAGAAAGCAGGCAAAAATCAGGCGATTGGAATGTTACCCACCTGCGAACACTCTCTGCCCTTCATGGGAACCGTTACCGCAGGAAAAGAAGCCAGGCTCACCGAACAACTGGCTGCCCAAGCCGTAAGAACGCCCGGGCCGCAGCCCGATAAAACCGATTCCAGCGAGGCAACCCCAACCGCTAAGGCCGTCGCCGCGGCACAACAAGCCTGATCCCATTCAACTAGGAGGTTGCGGAAAAACTCTGCTGCATGCTGGATTTAGGAAGGACCCGACTTCAGTCGCACCGTTAAGTCCCCGAAATTGTGCCGCGCTTCAGCGCCTGAGGTGAGCTTGTCACGTCCTCGACGAGTTTTTTCCAGTCTCTTAGCCTGCGCAGACCTGCTTCGATTTGCAATGGAGGCCCCGGGCGGAGTCGAACCGCCGACCAACGGTTTAGGAAACCGCTGCTCTATCCAACTGAGCTACGGGGCCACGCAACCTAACCCCATTATGCCACGTCAGTTTACCGAGGCAGGATTGGGACGGTCTCGGACGACTGGTGTCCCACCGATGTCCGATTGCGTTTCAGGGATGCTGTTTTCGAGTTTCGCCATAGCACTTCGAACGTCACCTGCGGCTGACCAATGAACGTGTGATTGAAAACGCTGCCCATGGCACTTTCTGTCGCTTTACAACCCTTTCTCCTTCCGCGATGCCCTGATCAAGAGAGCCAACCCGCGATCCTCACGGGGCATCTGATCCCGCGCTACTTTAGCTTTTCGTCAGTGTGCTGCTTAGGAGCGAAAGGACAAAAGGGGAAGGCGAAAACAGATGATGACGCGGTATATCAAATTCGTAGGTGTGGTGGCCTTGCTATGCGCAGCGGGGGCATTTGCCCAAGTTACGCCCACGAGTTCGCCGGTTGCTTTTGTTTATGTATCCAGCGCGCTCAGCGGCAACAGTTACGAGATCAACGCATTCGCCGCCGCTTCGAACGGAAAACTCACACGCGTGTCGGGTTCACCTTTCCCGGCGGACGTGCAAAACATGGCGGTGAACGAAAAGTATCTCTTTGGCACGAACGGGATCGAGATTTATTCGTTTGCCATTGCGTCCGATGGCGCGCTCACGGAAGTGGCCTCGATCAACGCCCAGCAATTCAATCAGCCGGTTGCCGGCGGGCCGGGCGCTTTGTTTCTCGACCATACCGGCGCAACGCTTTACGACGAGGACATCTACGGGAACAACGGCGCCAACAACACCTATCAATTCTTCGATGTTGAAAAAGCTACGGGACAGTTGAACTATCTGGGGATGACTAGCGCGGCAACCACCCAGTTCTGGGAGGGACTTAGCTTCACCGGAAATGATGTTTACGCCTACGGATCGTATTGCTACCACTTCGATGGGGAGATATTCGGGTTCCAGCGAAGCAGCGATGGAACGCTCACTGAATTGAATATCAACCCGGAGATTCCCGCGGCGAAGAATGGATCTTTTTATTGTCCGTACCTGGCGGCTGCCGACCCGACGAGTCATGTGGCCATTTCGCTGCAACCGCTCAACGCGAACTCCTGGCAGCCGGACGGTCCGCCGCAGCTTGCGACCTATACGACTGATGGCTCGGGAAAGCTGACCACCAAGAGCACCTATTCGAATATGCCCGCGACTGTGGTCAAAAGCGTTCTCGATATTGACATGGCGCCTTCGGGGAAACTTTTGGCGGTGGGAGGGACGGCCGGGTTGCAGGTATTCCATTTCAATGGGGCCAATCCGATTACGTACTACACCGGCCTACTGACCAAAGACGAGATCGATCAGTTTTTCTGGGACAACGACAATCACCTTTATGCCATCAGCAAACCGTCCGGGAAGCTGTTTGTGTTTACGGTGACTCCGACGAGCTTCAGCCCGGCGCCAGGTTCGCCCTACACGATAAGCCAGCCGCTGAACGTAATCGTTCTGCCTAGGAGGTAGGCGTGAGCTTGTTTGGTTCCCTGTTGGCCTTCGTTTCCGCAGGTCAGGGAAATTCTAGGTCTCGCTCAGATACTTCTACCTTTTCTCGAACGGCACCCAGTGTTGCGGGTACGCCGGGCCGGTGTAGTCCGCGCGGGGGCGGATCAGGCGGTTGTCGTCGAGTTGTTCGATGATGTGGGCCGTCCATCCGCTAATTCGCGAGACGGCGAAGACCGGGGTGAACAGGTCCGTGTCGATGCCGAGCGTGTGGTAGGTGGAGGCGGAATAGAAGTCGACGTTGGCGTTGAGTTTCTTTTCGGCCTTGATGAAAAGTTCGATGGCTCGGGACCATTCGAACCACTTGCTCTGGCCGCTGGATTTTCCCAGATCCTCCGACATTTTGCGTAGATGCGTGGCTCGCGGATCTTCGGTGTGGTAGACGCGATGGCCGAATCCGGGAATTCTTTTCTTTTGGGCCAACACTTCTTTGATGTATTCCACCGGGTCGGAGCCCGAGCGGTCGATGGCTTGCAAGATGGTGAATACGGCCTCGTTGGCTCCGCCGTGCAATGGGCCTTTCAGGCAACCGATGGCGGAGACGACGCCGGAGTGGACATCCGAAAGCGTGGCCACGGTGACTCTGGCGGCGAACGTCGAAGCATTGAGTTCATGATCGGCGTGCAGGATGAGCGCGATGTCGAGAGCCCGCTCCGCGGTGGGCGAGGGCTTGGTGCCATTCAACATCAGAAGGAAATTCGCGGCGTGAGAAAGCGAGCGGTCGGGCTCGACGATCGGCTTCCCTTTGCGAATGCAATCGTAGGCGGCCACGATCATCGGAATTTGCGAGGTCAGACGAATCGACTTACGGACGTTGGCTTCGTGATCGTTCTTCCGCTCCTCCGCGTCGTAGAAGGCAAGCGCGGAGACGGCGGTGCGCAATACGTCCATGGGGACGACGTGCTTGGGCGCCGATCGCAGCAGGCTGATAATGGCGGGATCGAGCTTACGCTCCTCGGCCAGGTGTTCACGAATTTCTTTGAGTTCATTCCGCGTAGGCAGTCGGCCCAACCACAAGAGATAACAGGTTTCCTCGAAGGTGGAATGATCGGCCAGTTCGTGGACATCGATGCCGCGATAGGCCAGAACGCCCTGGTCTCCATCGATGAAGCAGACGCTGGAGGTGGTGGCAACCACGCCCTGCATACCTTTGGGGGCTTGCGCCGTAGTCACACTGGACATACTTCCTCGCTCGAACTATGAGATAGGTTGGGGCCGCACGGAAGGGAGTAGAAGCGTGCGCGTCTCAACTAACTTTTATACGCCAAAATTGTGAACTTTCCAAACGGCTGCGCAGACCGATGGTATTAAGACCGGGCTTGGGGCAACGGTTTGGATATAGGCACTCAGGACTCAGCAATCAGCAGTCAGCAATCAGCCAGCGATAGTGGGCAGGGCTGAGTGCTGAGTGCTGACTGCTAAGTGCCAAGTGCTGTTTTCCCGCAAGAACATCCCCCTCCACCGTTCCAAAGAGTTCACCCGAAGGTACAGGGTCCTGCTGGATATAGGCTGACACCTTCGATTCCCGGTTACAATCGGAGACATGCGCATGCGTTGGGGATGGTCCGCAGTGGCCATGGCAGCTTTTGCGGTCGCGGCGTTGGCCGCCGACGAGCCGCAAAATCTTGACCTTGCTGTCCTGTCCGCAGGCGGCGTCCAGTCCCGCATGCAATCCCTCGAAGGCGGATCTCAAGAAATCCAAAGCCGCTTTTTCCAAAGCGCTGAAGCTGCAGAAAGCGGAGCACTTCGACGAAGCCTACGAAGAATTTGATAGCGCCGCACGGCTGGTTCCCAAGAATGTTGAATACGTAACCGCGCTTGCCATGGTGCGACAGCAATTGGTTTTGGATCACCTGCGGCATGGTAACGACGATTTGACCAAGGGAAAACTAGTAGAAGCGCAGGCCGAGTTTCGCAGCGCTGCCAACCTTGATCCGGAGAACGAATTTGCCAAGCAGCGGCTTCGTGATTCCATGGCCGAGTGGGTGCCGAAAATGTCCGACAAGCCCCGAGTGGTGGAATCATCGGAAGTCCGAGCCGTTCCCAACCCGGGTCTTCACGAATTCCACTTTCGCGGAGATTCCCATGCGCTGCTCACCCAAGTGGCTGCGGCTTACGGCGTAACTGCGGAGTTCGATGAATCCGTTCCTTCCCGCCGCGTCCACTTCGACATGGAAAGCGTGGACTTCTACACCGCCATGCGGGCGGCCTGCGAGGTGACTGCGGCTTTCTGGGTGCCCTTGTCTGAAAAGCAGATCTACCTGCTGCGCGACAACAGCGAAAACCATCGTCAGTTCGACCACATGGCGTTGCGCACGTTTTATATGCCCGGAGTTTCGACGCCGCAAGAGATGGCGGAAATGACGACGCTGCTGCGGACGATCTTCGATATACGCTTCGTTTCCCAGAGCCCACAAAGCGGAATGCTTTCGGTGCGCGCGCCGTCGCTGGTGCTGGATGCGGTTACGGAGTTGTTCGAAAGCTTCGGAGTCTCGCGTCCGCAGGTCATGCTCGACATTCAGGTCTTCGAGATTGACCATCAGCTGACCCGAGACATGGGGCTGCATATTCCCAACAATTTCACCCTCATTAACATTCCAGCCGGGGCGGTTGCGGCCTTGGCTGGACTGGCTGGCGGACTGGGCGGGCAAAACATTCAAAGCCTGATTAATCAGTTGATCTCGAGCGGCGGCATCAACCAGGCCAATTCGCAGGGCATTGCCGGGTTGATCGCGCAACTGACCGGCCAGTCAGGGACAGGTCCAGGTTCTATTTTCAGCCAGCCCTACGCTACCTTTGGCGGTGGCTTGACTCTCATGGGACTGAGTCTGGATACGTTGAGCGCCGAGCTCTCGCTCAACGAGAGTTGGGTGAAGACGCTGGAGCATTCGACTCTGCGCGCGGCCCAGGGGAATGAGGCGACCTTTCGGATGGGCTCGCGTTATCCCATTATCAATGCCAGCTTTGCCCCGGTCTTCAATACCGCAGCTATTTCGTCAGTGCTGCAGAATGGCAGTTTTCAGGCTCCGTTTCCCTCATTTACCTATGAGGATCTCGGCTTGAGCTTCAAAGTGAAGCCGGTGGTTTACACAAACTCGGACGTGGGCCTCGCATTCGAGATGGCCTTCCGCACTTTGGCGGGACAGAGTTTGAATGGTGTGCCCGTCATCGCGAATCGCGAATACAAAGGCAGCATCACTCTGGTAGACGGAGAGCCGGCGGTCGTAGCCGGCTCACTCAGTCAAAGCGAACAACTCAGCCTGACCGGAATTCCCGGGCTGGGGGACGTTCCGGGGATCAACAAAATCATGACCACCAACAGCAAGACGGAGGAAGTCGACGAGCTACTGCTTGTGATCACGCCGCATGTCATCGATGCGAGCCGGGGTCAGAGCGTGGAAGTGTGGCTGCCCCGGATTGGGCAGTAATCAATCCAGTTGCTTGCCAAAACCAATGTGTTATTTCTTGGCCTGCACACTTTCCTGGGCGGCGAAGTCCACGAGTTTCTGCAGAATCTCATACGGAACGGCGGGAATTTTACGCCCGTTGATGAAAAACGTGGGCGTGCTGTCGACATTGAGCTCTTTGCCCAAAGCCACCGATTTTTCCACGCGTGACGTAGTTTCTGGTTTGGCGGCACAAGCTGCGACGTCAGCACCCTTCACGCCGGCGGCATCGGCTAATCCGCTTAACTTTTCGTCCGCATTGGCAGCGGTAATCTCGCTCTGTGCGGCGTAAACGCTGGGTATGAACTTCCAGAAGGCATCATTGGAACTGCGGCTGACACAGTCAGCGTAGGCTGCTGCCTTGGCGGCCCAATCGTGCATGGGAAGCGGAAAGCTCTGGAAGACGACGCGAACATTCTTGTCCTCAGCCATGAGCTTTTCGAGCGTGGGCTGAGCTTCCTTGCAGTGCGGGCATTGCAGGTCGCTGAACTCGACCACGGTCACCGGCGCGTTGGCTGGGCCGTGCGCCGGTCCGGTTATGCCTTTTTCCAGCACCTTTTGCGCGTCGGCAAAGGGATGCGCGCCAAACGGCATAATGTCTCCGGTGATGGCGTGCTTGCCGTCCGGCGTGATGTACAGCTTGAGGGCTTGCTGACCGTGAGCGCCGCTAATCAGTACGTTCACGTCCGACAATCCTTCTATTTCAGACGGCTTGATGCTGGTGATCTTCCAGGTCAGCGAAGAGTCGTATCCGAACCACTCGTGCGTAAAAGCGTTGACCGTTTCTTCGGAAGGAAGGTTAGTAGCGATTGCGGATTTAGCGGCGTGAGACGGGACCGGCGGTTGTTGCGCGGCAGCCAGAATGGACAGCAAGAGCAGGATAAAAAGACAGTACAATCGACGATTCATGCGTTCCTTTCAGTTGACCTCAAATTATTTTCGCGGCGTGACGTTGCGAACAACTTCTGTATAGACGGAGCTCGCTCCGTCTCGAGACAACGACAGACTTATTAATCATCCGACTTGGCCGCGATTGGAAAACGGCGGCCATAGCCAAAGGCTTTCGCGGAGATCTTAAGGCCCGGCGCAGCCTGTTGCCGTTTGTACTCGTTGCGGTCCACCATCCGGACCACGCGCCGGACCAGACTAACATCGAAGCCGTGGTCGGCAGCAATCTGATCGGCGGTGTGCAACTCCTCGACGTAGTCTTCGAGAATTGCATCCAGTATCTCGTACGGCGGAAGGGTGTCGCTGTCCATCTGTCCGGGACGCAGCTCTGCCGACGGCGGCTTCTCCAAGCTGGCTTGAGGAATGACCGGGCGGCGCGAATTCACATAGTGGCTCAGACGATAGACCATGGTTTTCGGCACATCTGAAATGATCGCCAACCCCCCAGCCATGTCGCCGTAGAGTGTGCAGTAGCCCACACCCAGCTCGCTTTTATTGCCAGTGCTGAGCACGATGGCTCCGAACTTATTGGACAGCGCCATGAGCAGCGTGCCCCGGGCTCGCGACTGAATATTTTCTTCGGTCTCGTCTTCTTTGCGTCCGGCAAAGACCTTGGCCAAAGCCTGTTTGTAGCTCTCGAAAATGTCGCCAATGCACAGCAGTTCGAAACGGATGCCGAGGTTTTGCGCGAGGGCGCGTGCGTCATCGATCGAACCTGCCGATGAATACGGGCCAGGCATGCCGACGCCGATTACGTTCTCGGTTCCAAGTGCATCGGTTGCGATGGCCGCAGTGAGCGCGGAATCAATGCCTCCGCTCAGACCGACAATTACCTTGGTGAAGCTGCATTTGCGAACATAATCGCGCGTTCCCAGCACGAGCGCGGCATATGCGCTGGCCTCTTCGCCTTCGATCTGACTATGCATCTCGCCCGTCAGTCGATCGGAGTCAAAGTAGATGATGTCTTCTTCGAAAGATTTCCCCTGCGCGATCACTTCGCCGGCTGGGTTGAATACCAGGCTCGAGCCGTCGAAGACCAGACTGTCGTTGCCGCCAACCTGGTTGACCATGGCGACCGGAACTTTGTAGTTGCGAGCAATTGTGGCCAGCATATCCCTGCGCAATTCGCGTTTCCCCAGCCAGAATGGCGAGGCGGAAATGTTTAGCAGGAAGTTTCCTCCCGCATGAACCAAGGCCTCGACCGGATCGAAGGTGTAAAGACGTTTGTTCCAGAAATGCTTATCGTTCCAGGCATCTTCGCAGATGGTGAGCGCCATCTGTTTCCCGCAGAACGGAAACAGCAGTTGGCTTTTTCCCGGCGCGAAGTTGCGCATCTCATCGAAAACGTCGTAGGTGGGCAACAGCATCTTGGATTGCAGGAAAGCCACGCGGCCGTCTTTAAGCAACGCAGCGGAATTCATCACCGACTTGCCGCTTTGTGCGTGAGCAGGAGTCACCACTCCGCAAATAACGGCGATGCCACGAGTCTCCGCCGCAATATGGTCGACACTATCGCGGTTGTGTTGGACAAAAGAGGCGCGCTCCACCAAATCGCGGGGCGGGTAGCCGCAGACGGAGAGTTCGGGAAAAAGGATTAATGCCGCGCCATCGGCCTGAGCTCGACGGGAAAATTCGATGATCTTCGCGGCGTTTCCCGCGAAATCCCCCACCGTGGGATTGATCTGCCCCAACGCAATCTTCACTCTTTTAGTGTAAAGGCAGGCGACGAGAGAGCCAAGTCGGGCGCTGCGCTCGTCTACGCGTACTCTACGGCTGGTTCTCCGCGATCTCTGCGATTTAGGATTTTGCACTGTTGAATCTCATCAAGATCTTAAAACGCAGAGGCCGCAGAGAACTGCCGGAGAGTGCGCGGAGATAGCGTTCAAGAGCCACTCCTAATTAGCGCATGGAATAATTCGGCCCGCCCGATGGGCTCGGTGGATTGACTGGTGGCGGGGGTTGAAACACGGGCGGCATCTGGCCACCGATCGGCGCATTGGGATCTTGCTGCGCTTCCCCGGGACGCCGCAGGCTGGGGGCATTCGGCGGCTTTTGCTCCGATGCCTTGGCAACACTGGGCGGTGGTTCGAGATTAACTTCTTTCGCGGTGCGGACTGTCTTGGTGCCGTCAACCTTCATGGTTTCGACGCGCACCACTTCATCGCCAACCAGACGCACAAAGTCCACGTCCTGAGGCGGCTCGCCGTAGATCCAGTCTTCGTATTCGGTTTCTCCATCCTTTTCGCGAATCTTCTTAGGTGGGCGACCCTTGGCATAAATCACCATCTCGCGGTTCATGCCGACGAGGACCTGATGGTTCTGAATCGCCTCCTTGACTTTGGGGGGGACGGTGTCGAGGTAAGCCTCGACAGCCGATTTGGCATCGAAATCAAACACCGGACGCAGCAGGTTCTTGAATTTCTGCGGAGTCAGGTCGGGAACGTAGTGATCGAATACCAGATCGACGTAGGTCCCGCGCGGATTTGCATTCTGGTCGCCGGGTGCGATCGGCGACGTGCCCATGCTCCCACCGAATTCGATCCGCTGGTACCACTTCTGCTTTTTGATCGGGCCGCCATTGATTTCGAAGCGGATTCGATCCGATTTGATCTCCACACTCGTGATGCGCGCTTCATCTCCGGGTTTGACTGCCGGGCCCCACAGGGCCATCAGTTGCTGCAGGTCCGCTCCGCTGGGAGAGATGACACCGTTTTTCAGTGTCAGACCAATCTTCCCCATCGGGAAAGCGGTGCGAATGAAGATGATTTCATCGGCGAGCCCGTGAATCAAGTCCATACGCGTTTGCTTCGAAAGATGAGGGGCGGAAGATGCTTGATTCTGGTTGGAAGAGTTCTGACCGGAAGCACTCGCAATTAGGCCGCTGCCAAGTAGTAGGACCAGAGCTGAAACCAAGCGAAGCTTCACAGGGCACCCACGGCATTAACAGGCCGATTATAGCGCCATTCGGCGGGATTGTCGGGAAAGTTTTTGGGCAAGACGCATGTTCGTCGGACCTAATTCCACAACTTAGTTTCTCAATCTTCGATCCACAAACGCACTCCGCCTCTGGCCACTTGCAGGGGCAGAACACGCCCACCGTTGTCTCCGATTGCGGTCGCCACGCGGCTGGCCGCACCTTTTTCGACCAGGAAAATCGCGCAGCCTCCGCCTCCGGCACCGCAAGCCTTGGCCGCCTTACCTCCGTGCCGGGCAGCCGCCGAAATCAATTTGTCGATCAACGGCGTGGTGATGCCCGGCGCGTTGGTTCGGCGCACTTTCCATTCTTCGCGCAAAAGGCGGGCTACATCCGCCCACTCGCTTCGAGCCAGGGCATGGTGCATGGCGCGGGCAATTTCAGCGATGCGTTCGAAGTTGCGGAACACGTGCCGATCTCCGTTGATATGTGCTTTGAATACTTCCCAATTGTTGATTCCAGACTTTCTGGGCGCTCCCGTGTATGCCAGCACGAAACGGGATTCGATCTCCTCCGGCATCACCGGAACAGCTTCCCGGTGAATGCCATCGGCATCGAGATGAATGGCGCTCACTCCACCGTAGAGGGCCGGATAGTAGTCCTGACAACCGGTAGGCACGGCAATAATCTGCGCCTCGATGTTCTGCGCGATCACCCGCATTTGTTCAAGCGTCAGATTGCGCTCGGTGAAGCGGGCCAGCGCCGCCGTCGCGGCGATCATGAGGGCGGAAGATCCCGAGATGCCGGCGCCCGCGGGAGATTCGGAATCGGTTTCGATCAGTAATCCTTCTCTCGGAGCAAAGAACTGCAGCAGGCTTGCTGCGAGCGGCAGCCGAAAGCGGCGCGCCGCACGCAGGGCGTCGAAACTGGGAAAGAATTCTTCTTTCTTGGTATCGAGCGAGCGCAGGTGAATGCGCTTTCCTTTGAGCGGAGTGATCCGGCAGGTAGTCTGGATGTTAACAGCAAAATTCAAAGTCAGCGCGCCGGGATGAAACAGGTAAAGTGGCCACAGGTCCAGAGTGCTTCCTGCCAGGTCGGCGCGGCAGGGCGCCTGAGCGACGATCGTTGGGCCGCTGATTACTTCATGCGGTTTTTGCATGAAGTGTTTGTATCACGATTGTGTAGGCGCGGGCGTCCCGCCCGTGCTCTATGCGAGGAATTCCAGTGCCGAGCTTCGCTCGTCTGAACAGCCGGGGACGCCTGTCCCCACGTGTGCTAGGAGATATTCAAAGCGCGCTTGATGGTGCCGCGCTCTTTCTGAATCTTCTCTTGCAGCAGCGTGATCGCGTAGATCAACTGCTCGGGCCGCGGAGGGCAGCCGGGGACGTATACGTCGACGGGAATCACCTGATTTACGCTCTGCACCAGCGCGTAATTGTTGAACACTCCACCGGAGGTCGCGCAAGCTCCCATGGAGATCACCCACTTGGGCTCCGGCATCTGCTCCCAGAGCTGGCGGATCACCGGAGCCATTTTGTTGGAGACGCGTCCGGCAATGATGATCAGATCAGATTGCCGCGGCGACGGGCGAAACACTTCGGCTCCGAAGCGGGCTATGTCGAAGCGGGACGCGCCCATGGACATCATTTCGATCGCACAACACGCAAGGCCGAAGGTCATCGGCCAGATGGAATTCTTGCGCATCCAGTTGACCGCGTTGTCCATGGTGGTGAGGACAACGCCTTCGGGCGTGGGATTCCCATAAGTCAGGTCTTTGACAACGCGCTTGCCATTTTCAACGGTGACGTAGGAGCCAAAGCTGAGATCGTCGGACATTGCTTTTATTTTACCTGTCAGTGTTGGCAGTGTCCAAATCCGAGAACAGTCAACCGTCAGATTCGCCGTCATGCCAATGTTTGGAAAATCCGCTTGACAATGTAATTCTCCGCGATAAGATTCCAGCGTCTTCCCTCCGATCGTGAGCCCTTATACATCTTGCGCCGTATCGTGAGCGCCGGAGATGCCCGCGCCGCATCACGCTCAACAAACACTCTCGGGCTTCCATTTAAGGAGGTACACAGTGCGGATAAAGCTACCCAAAACCAGAGCGAGGCTTGCTGGTCCAGGCACTCGGCTCTACGCCGATCCGAAGCCCAGCCCTGATGAGACTTCTTTTCAAATCGACAACACCAGCGCGCAATATTACAACTCGCCTTATTACCTGGCGCACAAGGATCAGGTGCAGCCGGTTCCCGCGCCGCCGAGCGGCGTGCCTGCGTATCTCGATCTGCAGGATTTCGTGCCCACCGAGGTTCTCGACGCGATCAACGCCACGGGGAGAATTACTTTTCACGCCGTGGGCGACACGGGTGCGGCCAAAGGAGTGCCCGCGACCGCTATTGCGAATGAGTCCGGCGTCGCCGATGCTATGACCGCCGATGTGCAATCCGGAGGCGTGACCGGCCCGGCGTTCTTTTTCCATCTCGGCGACGTGATCTACAATTTCGGCGAAGCGCAATATTATTACGACCAGTTCTACGAGCCCTTCCGCGATTATGACCGTCCGATCTTTGCCATCCCCGGCAATCACGACGGCATGGTTTTTGGCGCCACGTCAGCAACTGCCCAGGTCCCAACGCTAGAAGCGTTTCTGCGAAATTTCTGCGCGGCCACTCCCGGGCCTTCCCCGAATTCTGGCGGCCTGGTGCGCACGGTCATGACGCAGCCGGGAGTTTATTTCACCTTGGACGCGCCTTACGTTTCGATCATTGGCCTCTACAGCAACGTGCTGGATTCGGGCGCGGGAGTGATTTCGTCGCAGGGCGGTAAATTCCCTACCGTTGGAAATGCGCAACTGGCTTTCCTGCAGAGCGAACTCAAACGCCTGAAGCCGGATCGCCAAGCGGGAAAACGCGCCGTCATTATCGCGGTTCACCATCCGCCCGCGTCGGTGGACGCTAAGCACGGCGGCTCCGTCGGCGTTGAGAAAGATCTCGATAGTTGCTGTCAGGCAGCAGGCTTGTGGCCGGACGTTGTGCTCTCGGGACACGCTCACCTGTATCAGCGCTTCACGCGGGTCGTAAATGGCAAGCAGACTCCCTATGTGGTTTCTGGCTCCGGAGGATTCGCAGCGACCCCACCGCAAGGGGCGACGCCAAAAGCGCCGTACACGATTGGCGATACCACGCTCGAGGTTGACCCCATTGTGGAATTTGGTTATTTGACGATCACGACTGATGCCAAGACGCTCTCCATCACATTCAAGACAGCCAGCCAGGGCGTAGTGACGGTCAGGGATTCGGTGAACGTCGACCTGACGCAAGCACAAATCGTCTCCGGAACTCACGCGCCCACTGTCGGAAGCACCAGACCAAAACCGGCGCCCGCTCCTCCGAAAAAAGGAACGAAGAAGTAAATCGTCAGGGGTTGAGCACAATTTTGCCGAACATCTGGCTTTTCTCCATGTACTCGTGGGCCGCACGCGCTTCTTGTAAAGGGAATGTACGGTCGACGACCGGCTTCAGACGTCCAGCAAAAACGTGGCCCAGAACTTCTCGGAGCTCGCCCATCGTTCCCATATAGGAGCCCAGAAAATTGAGCTGGCGCGAGAACAGAAACCGCAGGTCGAAGGCGCCGTTGAAGCCGGTGGTCGCGCCGCAGGTGACAATCGTTCCTCCCGGCTTGAGCGACCGCATACTCTCTTCCCACGTAGCGGTGCCGACGTGCTCGACCACAATGTCCACGCCCTCTTTGTTGGTAATCTTCCGCGCTTCTTGCGAGATCTTCTGGGTGTAATGGTTGATGCCGTAGTCGGCGCCCAGCGCGCGCGCTTTTTCCAGCTTCGTTTCGTCTCCCGCTGTGGTGATGACGCGGGCATGGAACAGCTTGGCAATCTGAATGGCGGCGATCCCGACACCGGAACTGGCGCCGAGCACCAGCACGGTTTGCCCCAGACGAATGCCGGCGCGGCCGACCAGCATGTGCCAGGCAGTGAGAAATACCAGAGGCAGGCTCGCGGCCTGGTTGAAGTCCAGACTGTCGGGGATGGGAATCACGTTCACCGGCGGGACGGCGATCAACTCGCAGTAGCCGCCGTCCACGCCGTTGCCGAGCGCAGTGAATTCGGGGCACTGATTCTGTAGTCCGGCGGCGCACTTAGCGCAGTGATTGCAGAAATGCATGGGCGCGAGCACCACGCGTTGACCGGCGGAGAAGCCGGTGACATATTCACCGACCGCTACGATCTCGCCCGCGATGTCACTACCCAGAATATGCGGCAGCTTCACGCCCGGCAATCCCTTGCGCACAAAGATATCGAGGTGGTTCATGGCGCAAGCTTTAATCCGGATCAAAACCTCATCTTTGCGCGGCTGTGAGTCGGGAATGTCTTCGTAACGAAGAACTTCGGGACCGCCGAATTCGTGGATGCGAACGGCTTTCATGGATCGCTCGGAAATCAGAAGCTAACGCCGGAACAATACCCACTAGTTGTTGCAAAGCCTCGGGAGTGATGATCCGAGGCTTTTGCTTTGGCCGAGGCTTTTGCTTTGGCCGAGGCTTTTGCTTTGGCCGAGGCTTTTGCTTTGGCCGAGGCTTTTATTCGAGCGGTTTAATTTGGCCCTAGAGAGCAATCTCTGTTCACATTCTGAATGTAAATCCCGTTGCTGCCGAGGCGGTCATCTTCGAAAGCAATGGCCGACAGGCCACTTGCGGTTATGATGTCGGCGGCCGGCCTTCCCTTGTTCGACTTCGCCGTGGACACCGCGAACTGCGCACACTTGACTTCGCCGTTACCCATAAGACGCGTGGCCTGGATCGATGCGTTTCCGTAACCCACCATGTCGATCCAGAATGCCAGCGGACCGGATCCGATTTGTACGTTCGTGGGAAGAATCTCCGAGTCCGTGCCCAGAGGCACGACCACCAGCCCGGTTTGTCCCCAGAGCCGTCCACCCTTGGGACCAAACTTCTGCGCATAAATCCCGTTCAGTACCTGATTTGAATCTTCCTCGGTCCAGACCAGAAATACTTCGTTGGTTGCAGCGCGGTAAGACGCTGCGGGATCGACTCGCACTTGCGACGCATCGGTCGACGCCAGGGCGCCGTTATGCGGAAAAGCTGCGCTGCCATCCGCCAAAATATGCTGGGCGAAACATTGCAGCGTCGGTGAGGCGGTATACCAACTGAAAACCGCGCCACCCTGTCCGTCTGGCACGAAGTAAGGGAAGTTGCCAAACTGGAGCGAGCCGTTATCGAACAGAGTTACGTGATTTTTTCCCCACAGGAGCGTGCCCGAAGCCGATATCTTATTGGTGAGAAGCAGATTGTTGCTGCCAAAACCCTGATTGCTCACCCAGGAAACAATGACCGATCCGTTGTCGGCGGCATGGAGATCAGCGAGCCAGTAGTTGTAATTGGATTTGCTTAACACCACGCCTTTGCCCCACAGTGGCTTGCCGTTCGTGTCGAGTTTCTGGAGCATGGTATTGCTGTCACTGATCCAGGCGACAACGACCCCGCCATCACTGGTGCCGGCAATTTTCGGCGATCCGTTAGAGTGCGACGGAACCTTTGGTGAGCTGCACTCCACGTGGTCCCCACAAAGCCTTTCCCGACGGACTCATCTTGGCCGCCGTGACTTGCTGGTTCGATCCCTCGCGCGTATCGAGGAAAGCCAGGAGTGCGTTGCCTTCGGTGTCGATGTCTAGTCCGTAGTCTTCGGTAGAACTATTACTGAGATGGGCAACTTCAATGCCACCGTGCTTGAACATGCTCGACACCGCCAGCACCGAGCCGCTGCAGATAGACGCTGTAGCCAACCGGCGGCGGACTCTTCGGGTCGGCATCGAACCAACTCACGTACCATCCGTGATCCGGCAACGGCTTCACCTTCGGCTGCACTTGATCGGCGCCATCACTCTTGTTGGCCAACGCGAGGTTCACCGAAGGATCGGACGACCATTGCGCCCATGCGTTCGAGCCGAGCATAAAAGCGAGCATAAGCACAAAGGCATATCGGATTACGTGTTTCATGAATTCCTCCTCACCAGATCTGTGTGATTGCGATTAAAGAACGGCTCGCCAATACTACCCAAACTGCAGGATTTTTACTAGAGTCCAGCGTATGAGGCCTAATGTTCGTTCGAGGATAGACAGCCGCTTTCGGCCCAGATCGCGAAACTCGCGTGCGGTTTGACTTGCCTGCGGAAAAACCCAATAATCAAGCGTGGATGGACATCTACGAGGAGATCGTGAAGCTGCGGCAGGAGGGCCGCCGAGGCGCGGTGGCGACCATCGTCAATGTGCGCGGCTCGATCCCCTCGTTCGAGACCGCGAAGATGTTGGTCCGCGACGACGGCTCCATCGCCGGCACGATCGGCGGAGGCTGCGTCGAGGCCGAAGTCTGGCAGGCCGCCCGCGAGGTGATGGAAAGTGAGAAGCCGCGCAGTCTGACTTTCAACCTCAATCAAGATCCCAAGTACGACACCGGCCTGGTCTGCGGCGGCACGCTCGACATTTTCATCGAGCCCGTCCTACCTCCAGCGTTACTTTATATTTTCGGCGCAGGTCATGTGTCGGTAAATCTTTACAAGGTTGCCCGAGGCGCTGGCTTTGAAGTGACTGTGGTCGACGACCGCGAAACCTACGCCAGCCGCGACCGTTTCCCCGAAGCCAAAGAAGTCATCGCACAAGATTTCGAGCAGGCCATGGCCGGACTCTCGCCGAATCAGTCGTCGTATATCGTGATCGTGACCCGCGGACACCGCGACGATATGCGGGTCCTGCGCTGGGCGGTACAGACGGAGTCGCGCTACATTGGCATGATCGGTTCCAAGACGCAAGACGATTACGATTTTCCGCGAGCTGACCAAAGAAGGCATTCCGGCACAACTTTTCGAGCGCGTACACGCGCCCGTTGGTTTGGATATTGGCGCCATTACGCCGGAAGAGATTGCAGTCGCGATAACCGCGGAGCTGATTGCCGTGCGTCGCCGTTCAGAACGAGCTTTGCCACACATGAGCTGGTTCAAAAGCCGCCCGCACGATTCGAACCCAACCGATCATCCAGTCGAGGCTCGGCAGGAAGACTAGCCTAATCTGAGAACCGAGAACCGGGAACCGACTACTGATCTCCGTTCCAACCGTCCGCCTGAAATTCTGCTATCTTCACCTCATGACCCACTCGGCTGGCCTCTACGCTGTAATCCTTGCCGCTGGCGAGTCCACGCGCATGGGCACGGACAAAGCGCTGCTCCCCTGGCCACCTGTGACGAGCAGTTCTGCACCTGCAGGCCAAACTTTTCTTTCCGCCGCCATTCAGGCTCTCAATCTGTTTAGCGATAAGGTAATTGTGGTGGTCGGAAAGAACGAGAGCAATCTCGCTCCCGTGGTGTACGCGTGTGGTGCATCTCTGATACGGAATCCTGACCCTGACCGGGGACAGTTTAGTTCACTTCAGGTCGGACTGCAGGAAGTTCTGAATGAAGGCCGCGACGGCGCGATGGTCACGTTGGTCGATCGGCCTCCGGCAAGTACCGCGACCTTGAAGACTCTTTGCGTGGCATTCACCGAGGCTGCGAGCGACGTCTGGGCAATTGTCCCGGAATTTAGCGGAAAGCATGGGCACCCCTATCTGGTGGCCAGAGAGATGATCGAAGCTTTTTTGAAGGCTCCGCCGAGTGCGAACGCGCGCGATATCGAACATCAGAATCTGCAGCACGTTGCCTATGTTGCCGTCGATGATCCACTGGTCACATTCAATGTCGACACGCCCGAGGAGTATGCGGCATTATCTCAGTAGCCCCCCGAATTGAAATCTCATGGGAAATGGAATGATACAGGTGACTCAAGCATCCAGCTCGTCTGATTTCGTCGATTCGGTTCTCAATCTTCGCCCTCAGCTCGCGGTCTTCGATTGCGATGGTACGCTGTGGTCAGGCGACGCCGGAGAGCGCTTTTTCGACTGGGAATTGAAGCGAGGCGTGCTTCCGGATGACGTCGAACGCTGGGTGCGTGCCCGCTATGCCGACTACAAAGCCGGCAAAGTCACGGAAGATGACATGTGCGGCGAAATGGTGACCATCCACAGCGGGCTCGCCGAAGCCGAGGTACAAGGGCTCGCCAAACAATTCTTTGACGAGAACTTCGTAAAGCAGATTTTCCCCGAGATGCGACATCTGATTCAGCGGCTGCGGAGCCACGGCTGCGATGTCTGGGCGGTTTCCTCCACCAACGAGTGGGTGATTCAGGCCGCCATGAAACACTTTGGCATCGATGACAAGAAGATTCTAGCCGCGTCCGTCGAGATCGACGACGGGCGCATCACCAATCGCCTGATTCGAGTGCCCTCCGGCGAAGGCAAGCCGCAAGCGATACAGCAAGTCATCGGAAAGAATCCCGACGCGGCATTTGGCAACTCCCGCTGGGATGCCGCGATGCTTGCCATTGCTCAGCATAGTTTCGCTGTGAATCCAAACCCTGATCTGGAGCAGGTAGCGCGCGAGCGCGGGTGGAAAATCTACTGGCCCGCCGTGGAAAAGACCGGGGATAACCACAAAGGACACTAAGTAACACAAAGGAATTCGAAATCCGTCATCCGTGAAATCCCTGGCTGGATTTCAGCTGGCTTAACGCCGCAGCGAGTGCGTCCATCGCGAGATGGCTGGCGTGCACGGAAGTTTCCGGCAGACCCCCGACCGCCTGCACTACTTCTTCCCGACGCAATCCGCTGGCTGCTTCTGGCGTTTTCCCGTGAACCAGTTCCGTAAGCGCAGAACCACAAGCCATGGCCGGAACGCATCCTTTGGCGAGAAAACGGATTTCCGCGATGTGGCCGTTCGCAACCTTTAAACTTAATTTCAAAATATCACCGCAAGCCGGATTTTCGACTTGCACGGATACGTCAGGGTTGACGACTTCGCCCGGGTTGCGCGGATGCTCAAAGTGATCAAGAAGCTGCGGAGAATACATGAGGAGAATTGTAGCGTGATAGCAGTTTGCTCAGCGTACTCTGAGTTACTCGTGCGCCCATAGGTATCCGGACCCCTGTAAGATTGGTTTATCGTGCTTTCCGACCATACTCCGCAACGAATTGTCTCGCTGCAGCCGAGCGCCACTGTAATCCTCGATGCCGTCGGCAAGCTTGATCGCATCGTCGCTTGCACGAAATATTGCGCGGACGTTTGCCCCGACGTCAGCAATCAGGGAGCCACCATCATTGCCGATTCCTGGACCGCGAGCACCGACCAGATTGTCGCTGCCCGTCCCGACCTGGTGATCGCTTCCGTTCCATATCAGGAGAAAGCAGTGACAGAAATCCTGAAGTCCGGGGCGCGCTTTCTTGGCCTGGCGCCGCAGACGCTCGCCGACATCTACACAGATATTGCCGCCATCGCTGGAATCGTGGGTGCGCCCGATCAAGGGGAGCAAGTGATCCGCGACATGCAACAGGCCATCGAAGCTGTACGGCGGCAAACAAACGGAGCAAAGCGTGTTCGCGTCTTCTGTGAGGAATGGGGCAAGCCGTTGATCTGTTCCCAGCCATGGGTCGCTGAGTTGGCTGCAGCGGCAGGCGGAGACTTCGTGGGCACTCCCGGGAAACAAACGTCGGCCGAAGCTGTTCTTTCAGAAAATCCTGATGTGGTGGTGGCTGCATGGTGCGGTGCGGGCGACCGCGTTCCTCTGGAGAAAATCATTCGCGATCGCGGATGGGAAGAAATACGTGCTGCCAAGGAAAACCGCGTGTACTGCATTCGAGATGAATTCCTGAACACTCCGGCACCGACCCTGGTTCAAGGACTACGCGCGTTGGCCGCGGCCATTCATCCCGCAGATTTTCCACAACCTCCGGGGCTAAGATGTATTACCAAAGTGCCGATGCAGAGAAATTAACGCCTGGGTTAAGATTTCCTGTATGCCTGCTGCCACCAAAGCGAAAGATGTTGAACGGGAGTTGGACCAAGTCGCCCGCAGAGCGAAGTCTGCCCACGCCCTGATGTCTCAGATCGTCAATCTGCTACACGACCGGATGCTGAAGTACAACTGGGTAGGTTTCTATATGCTCGAGACGACTCCCGGTGCACCGCCGATGCTGGTCCTCGGCGCATTTCAAGGCGCTATGACGCCCCACACGCAAATTCCCTTGCACCAGGGCATCTGCGGCGCCGCGGCTTCGACCGGCAAAACGGTGATCGTTGATGATGTCAGCAAGGATCCCCGCTATCTGGCTTGTTCGCTCGAAACGAAATCTGAAATCGTGGTTCCGGTGTTCGTGCGCGGCAAAGTGGTAGGCGAACTCGATGTCGATAGCCATTTCCCAGCCGCCTTTAAAGACGAGGATCGCGAACTGGTCGAGCGTTGCGCCGCGCTGGTTGGCAAGCACCTCGAAAAGTCCCGGAAATGAACTGTTGCGCTCACGGCTTGTCCCATTGAGCCGTAATCCGCTGGAGTAATTACCTGCCATGAAACGAGTCGTCGCGGCGTTGATCCTGAAGGACGGAAAAGTGTTGGTGTGCCAGCGCACCCGTCATCAGACCATGCCCTTGAAGTGGGAATTTCCCGGCGGAAAGATTGAAGAAGGCGAACAGCCGCGCGACGCGCTGCGGCGCGAGTTAGATGAAGAACTCGGCATCGACGCCAAGATCGGCGAAGAAGTGTCGCGTATCGTTCACGAATATCCCGGCGGAGGCTCGGTTGAGTTGCGCTTCTTTGTAGTCCACGATTACCACGGAGAAATCGAAAACAAGATCTTCCGCGACGTTCAATGGTCCCCGCGGTCGGAATTGCCCAACTACGATTTTCTCGAGGCAGACCTGCCGCTGGTAAGGGATTTGGCCGACGGGAAGATTGTCTAGCGCGACGGTCGGAACATCACTGAGAAGGGGAACTACCATCCCTGCGTTTAAGCGTGGGCCGATCATCATCCGTGCTACTGCCGGCGTCACTCGGGCTGGTTGACGCGGCACGGCGCAGAGTCGGACCACCGTCGTGGCCGTTGTCGATCTTGTGCCGGTTCTCCAGCTGCGCCAGCCTCTCCTTTATGTCCTGAAACTCGGAGGTATCCAGCTTGTACTCCGGCTCCGGCGGTAGCAGCGTGTTGATCTCGTCCTGAGTTTTTGCAATGCGGTCCGGGGTCTGAGGATGCGTCTCGAAGGTCTTGGCCAAGGTTCCCGGCTTATGCTTCTCCATGGCTTGGATCTTTTCGAAAAATGAAGTTAACGCTTGCGGGTCGTAACCTGCCTTGTACAGGTACTCGACTCCAAGGAAGTCCGCTTCCGACTCGAATCCACGGGCAAATCTCAGAAAACCCATGGGGATCGCCATGCTGGCCAGGCTTTGCGCCGCATAGCCGATTCCTCCGCCCACAAAGATCAGCGGAATGGAAGCTAACTGCATCAATTGCCCCCGCGTATTTTCGCGAGCCAGATGACAAGCCGCCACGTGCGCGATTTCGTGAGACATCACGCCCGCCAATTCCGCCTCGTTGTCAGCCGCCAGGATCAATCCGGAATCCACATAGAAGAAACCACCGGGCAACGCAAAGGCGTTTATGTCGTCGGTATCAACCACCTTGATCGTGAAGGGCACCTGGGCGTCGGAGTTTCTCACCAGGTTTTGACCGATGCGGTTCACGTACTCCGTTATTTCCGGATCCGTCACCAGCTTGGTCGTCGACTCAATCTGCCGGGCATATCCACGCCCCATGTCGATCTGTTTTTCCAGGCTGTACCAGTTGCCCAGACTGCGCTCGCAACCCACTTTGCGGTTGCCGATGGCGTCGATGTCGCGCAGACTTCCATCATGATACGTCTTAGCTGCTTTGGGTAGGGGTGCGGTGGTTGCAGTCGCTGTAGGAAGCGAAGCGATAGAGTTCGAGGTCGATTGGTCTTGCGCAGCCGCCAAGGCCCCGCACAGGAGCACGAGACTCAGGAAAATCGGGAGCACGGCACGCAGCATGACCCCACCCACCACTGTGGATTCTGCCATACTCAGAGGCAAAAAAGTAGCCCAAAGTTGCTGCATCTGTAGGTTTATTTGATGCTTCGGGAGCAACTTTCCGATCTTATTGTCCCGATCGTAGCGTCCAGAACCAGGCGATGCTCAGCACGGTCATAATCACGGTCGTCGCCCACGCCGTCCAGTTGTAGACCCGTGAGTTCACATACTCGCCCATCAACTCTTTCTTGTTCACCAGCAGCAGCATGAAAACCAGCACCGGAGGAACTGCCACTCCGTTCACCACTTGCGAAAGAATCGAGATCTTCACCAGCGGCAAGTCGGGCACCAGAATCACCGCCGCGCCGGCAATGATCAGGATGGTGTAAAGCCAATAAAACACGGGAGCTTCCGAGAATTTCTTCCCCACCCCGGATTCAAATCCCAATCCTTCGCAAACCGTGTACGCAGTCGACAGCGGCAAGGATCGAAGCCGCAAACAGCGAAGCATTAAACAACCCCACCGCAAAAAGGATATATGCGAAATCTCCGGCTAAGGGGCGCAGGGCTTGGGCGGCGTCTTTGGCGTCGGAGATGTTGTGGTAGCCGTGCACGTAAAGGGTCGCGGCGCAGGCCACGATGATGAACCACGCCACGATGTCGGTAAAGATGCAGCCCGCAATTACGTCGATCTGCGAAGCTTTGTATTGGCGCTTGGTTACTCCTTTTTCTACGATCGAGGACTGCAGATAGAACTGCATCCAGGGCGCGATCGTCGTTCCGACGACGCCAATCGTCATGTACAAATATCCCGGCAGCATGAAGGCGGCCTTCGGCGGAGGCTTCACGGTCGCTACCAGGGCGTCGATCCAGGCTGGTTTCGCAAAGAAGCCGGCCAAGATGTAGGTCACGTAGAAGAACGACGCGGCCAGAAAGACTTTTTCCACGCTCTTGTAGTGTCCCTTGACCGGGATGAGCCAGACGATCACGGCGCAGACCGGAACCGTAATGTATTTGGAGAGGCCGAAGAGTTCGAGGCTACCTGCGATTCCGGCAAACTCGCCGACCACGTTGCCGAAGTTGATGACCAGGATTCCGATCATCATGAAAAATGTGATGCGGAAACCGAATTCTTCGCGGATGAGGTCGCTAAGACCCTTGCCGGTGACCGCACCCATGCGGGCGCAGATTTCCTGCACCACGATGAGGGCCAGCGTAATCGGGATCAACGTCCACAGCAGCAGGTTCCCGAACTGCGCCCCGGCAGCCGAGTAGGTGTAGATGCCGTTGGCATCGTTGTCGACGTTCGCGGTGATGAAACCCGGACCGACGACGGCGAAGAACAACACGATCCAGGTCTTCGAGCGTTTCAGGAATTTCATGCGTCCAATTCGCAGACATACGATGAGACATTGTCAAACGATCAGACAGAATAAATGGAGAAGCGAAATCTGAACAGGTGAAAAGTCATACGGGAGAATTTCCCTGTCGCTTTTTCGGCCGCCCGACCAGGAGCCCGAAAGATGGCCCGCCCTCCACAAAGAATCTGAGCGGGCGATGAGGGAATCCGACCGAAAGTGTCGCTTTGAATAGTGAGTGGAAAACTAGACCGCCCGGCCGCACT
Source organism: uncultured Acidobacteriota bacterium (assembly GCA_963762385.1). Lineage (GTDB taxonomy): Bacteria > Acidobacteriota > Terriglobia > Terriglobales > Acidobacteriaceae > JABDBE01. Next base: position 250,317 of record CAVXKN010000014.1, read on the forward strand.
TGCAAATGAATCTATGGCGCCTGGCAGGCCGCTCAATTCAAACTTCATAAACGGAGAACTTCAGATGAATACCGCAAGAAATGCTGCGCTGTCCCTGGCCTTCATGCTTTTATGTTTCGCAGTAGCCACGTCTTCCCTCTCGCTCGCGCAGGCGCCGGCGGCCCAGAAACCGTCGATCGTGAGCACTGACGCCAATTTCCAGACCAACCAGATCACGATTGCCGGATCCAACTTCGGCACGGCGAAGCCCTATGTCACGTTGAACGGTCACGCCCTGACCGTCGTGACCTACACTCCCACCACCGTGGTGGTTGACATGCCGAGCGACCTGCAGCCCGGTGCTTATTTGCTCACCCTCAAAAACACTTCCGACGATCTTTCGGGTTCTTTTGACGTCACCTTGGGAAGCGTCGGCCCGCAGGGAGAACAAGGTCTGCAGGGACTGCAAGGCCCACAGGGTCCCCAAGGTCCGCAGGGTCCTCAAGGCCAGCAGGGTCCTCCGGGCACAGGCGTCGCCTTCCAACCTTTCTATGTGAACGAAGTCGCGGTTGGGCCGGGATACGCGGAGCAGATAGATTCGTATTGCGGAACCGGTGGCCAGATGATCAGCGGGGCATGCGGCTATCCATCGCCTGATCAAAACGCTTTCAATATCCTGGTTGACTATGATGGCCCGAATCCGGGCAACCCCTCGGTTGATTGGGAGTGCATCGTGCAAAACACTGGCTCGAATACGGTCGGCGTCTGGTACGGATCACTTTGCGTCTACCCCAACGGCAATGGCGGTCACAAATACATTCCGGCCAAGCTCTTGTCCATCAAGAGTGAACGCGAGATGTCCAAGTAGGCGCCATCAAGAACGACGAGCGTCGCGATTCTTCACTGCCGTCCCTCTGCGGTTTGAGAGGGACGGCATTTTGTTTGGCAGGATATCGAAGCAGGAACGCCGGACTTTCTTCGAAGAAAATCCCGCACGGCGTGAGGGAATAGAAGCGAAAGTGTCGCTTTGAATAGTGAGTGGAAAAGCAGACAGCCTGGCCGCAGTTCCAAATGAAGAATCTATTGCGCCTGGCAGGCCGCTCAATTCAAAACTTCATAAATGGAGATACTTCAGATGAATACCGCAAGAAATGCTGCGCTGTCCCTGGCCTTCATGCTTTTATCTTCCGCAGTAATCGCGTCTTCCGTCTCGCTCGCGCAGGCGCCGGTCGCCCAGAAACCGTCGATCGTGAGCACGGAAGTCAACTTCCAAACCAACCAGATGACGATTGCCGGATCCAACTTCGGCACTCCCAAGCCTTCCGTTACGCTGAACGGCCAGGCCGTGACCGTTGTGAAGCACACTCCGACCACAGTAGTTGTCGACATGCCGAGCAACTTGCCGGCCGGCGCTTATCAGCTAACCGTCAAGAACACGTCCGACAATTTGGCGAGTTCGTTCGACACCACTTTGGGGGTCACGGGCCCGCAGGGAGCACAAGGTCCGCAGGGACCGCAAGGCCCACAGGGACCGCAAGGCCCGCAGGGTTCCCAAGGTCAGCAGGGTTCTCCGGGGCCAGGCGTTAGTATGTCCGTTTTTCTGGTAACGGAATATGGTCTCCCCGCAAACTCGCTGGCTCAGCTCGACGTATACTGCGGCGGCAGCGGCGGCGAAATGGTCAGCGGAGCCTGCGGTTATCCTTCCTTGGGCGGGCCCGAGCGCGATGTCTTTGTCGATTACAACGGAGCCAATCCGGGGAACCCCGCGGTGGATTGGGAATGCATTGCGCAGAACCGCAGCCAGAATACACTCGGTATTTGGTACGGCGGCGTGTGCGCCTTCCCCACCGGCAACGGTGCTCGGCGGTATGAAGCCGCGAGGCTTCGTTCCATCAAGACCGTGCGCAAGGCAGCTCAATAAGTTGCTGCCGGAAGCTGGTGGTCGGCCCAGCCTTCCGCGTTCTTTGCGGAGGCTGGGGCTTTTAACGGCGAAACCGGAGGAAACCGGGGGCAGACACTCAACTGTTGACGGGAAATTCGGACAGGAAATTAGGGAACAGACGGAACGTTTCCGCTAGCTAGTTTGGATCACACCCCAGAGAGAACCGTAGGGCAGCACACACTTCATTCATCCGTGCGGCACTGAGCTGGGCCACGCGTCTTCCCAACCGCTGTTGAGATACAGTCACCGCGTTGTGCAGGTTTACTGCACAAGGGGACTTCATGCCGTCTTCCTCATGCAGAACGACTTCCGATGGCACGCCGCGAATGGTGGAAGTGATAGGCGCAACCGTGACTGTGGTCGGCCCAGCCTTCCGCGTTCTTTGCGGAGGCTGGGGCTTTTAACGGCGAAACCGGAGGAAACCGGGGGCAGACACTCAACTGTTGACGGGAAATTCGGACAGGAAATTAGGGAACAGACGGAACGTTTCCGCTAGCTAGTTTGGATCACACCCCAGAGAGAACCGTAGGGCAGCACACACTTCATTCATCCGTGCGGCACTGAGCTGGGCCACGCGTCTTCCCAACCGCTGTTGAGATACAGTCACCGCGTTGTGCAGGTTTACTGCACAAGGGGACTTCATGCCGTCTTCCTCATGCAGAACGACTTCCGATGGCACGCCGCGAATGGTGGAAGTGATAGGCGCAACCGTGACTGTGGATAAATAGGCGATGGCGCTGTTGCGGGTGAGCACGAGGGCGGGTCGTTTCTTGTCGGGCGCGGCAAACTGGTAGAGGCGAACTTCACCTCGGGCTATCTGGCCTCGGGCTATTCGTCCTCTTGCGGCCACGTGGCCTCCGATTCCCAACCCCGCGCTTCCCCGTCGGCTTGCGACTGTCGCGAGTAGCCCTGGCGGTCGCGTTCTTCACTGGCTCGCAGTTCCAACCGACGGAGATGTTCCCGCAGGGCATCGCGCACCAGAGCCGACCGGTTTCGCTTAGTGCGCTTCGCGGCTTGGTCGGCGGCGTGTAACAGCTTTTTATCCAGCACGATTTGAACGATTTGCATATGTGGAGTCTATTCCACAGTATACTCCACATAGAAGACATTTCAAAGTGAGCCGGGTGCATGCGCCAAGAGCAAAGGCACGGGTGGTCCAGCCTAACGTCGCATTTTTCGAGGTTAGGCTGGGGAGGTCGCGGATGCGCTCAGCCGAGGGAAATCGCCGCCCAAGCGGAGCTTGGACGGGGCGCCCGCGTGAGTAAAATGCGCACGATGGTCTGGGCCTGCGCCCACACAAGGTTCCTCGACTCTGCTAGGGATGACAGTTCGTTAAACGGGATATCTACAGCTTGGCGCGCAAAATGCTGATCACGTCGTCCGAGGTGATGACTCCGGTCAGCTTATTTTGATCGTCGACCACAGGAAGCGTCAGCAGATTGTATTTGTCGAACCGTTCAGCAAACTCATGCTCTTTGGCGTCCTCGTGGCAGGAGATCAGCGGTTCCTGGGTAAGAGAGAGCATCGGCGTATCGGACGAAGCCAGCACCAGCTTGGCCAGGGGCACGGCGCCGGCCAGAGTACCGTGGGAGTCGACCAGATAAATCGTGCTCACGGTTTCGATTCCGCCTTCGAACCCGCGCAAAACATCGACGGCATCTTTGACTGTGGCGCTGACGCCCACCGCCAGGTAATCGGTGTTCATGCGGCCGGCGGCGGTGTTTTCCTTGTGCTCGAGGAGTTCGACCATCTCCTTACGTTCTTCCGGACCCATTTCCTGCAAGATGTCGGCGGAAGTTTCTTCGCGCAGGTCGGCTAGCAGGTCGGCGGCCGCGTCTGGATTCATCTCTTCGACGATGTCGGCGGCGCGATCGGAATCGAGCGATTCCACGATCGCCTTCTGCACTTTGGGGTCGACTTCTTCGAGCGCCTCGGCGGCCACTTCTTCGTCCAGGGTCTCGAACACGGCTTCGCGTTCGTCGGGAGCAAGGTCTTCGACGATGTCGGCGATATCCGCGGGATGCAAGCGGGCCAGGCGTTCATGGGAGATTTTCAGCTTCACCCGGCGAGCCGGATCGGTTTCGATCAGGTCGACGAAGTCCCAGGGTATTTGACGCTCGGGAATCTGACGCAGCAAAGATCGCAATGCCGCGATCGGAACCACGCCCTTGAGCAGTCGGCGAACCGCGCCGCGCGCGCCTACATCCACGGAGCCGACTCGCAGCATAGGATGGCGGTTGCCGGGGTCCTGAAAGAGTTCGACATCGTTGACGCGGACGACCTTGCGTCCGTGAACGTCGATGATCTGCTGATCGAGCAGGTCGCGCGCCAGCAGAAACAGGCCTTCGGAGCCATCCGCAATTGGCCAGGCGGATACGGAGCTGTCGATGCGCAAGCCGCCATTGATCGAGTTGACGGCGCTGAATGGCATCACGCGATCACCGGACTTGGTGCGAACGATTAACACCGCAATGCGCGCGCGATCCTCCTGAGGCGCGACCGCCAGTTCGCGCACACGCCCGCACTGGCCTCCCGTCGGCTCAAAGACCGGCAGACCCAGCAATTCGGTAAGCGCCAGCGATGACATCGCTCTGAGAGAATACCCAACTGCGGAGCAGGAAGCCAGAAGGCTTTTGCCGGTTTTTATGGCGCTCGGTGTCTAATGAAGGTTGGCGTATCGCAGGGGAGCGAAATCCAGGCGTATAATTCCGCGCGTTGACATTTCCACAGGAGCAAGGCAAACTACCCAATCCGCTGATCGGGGGCTTTTCGCTGGCGCGAAGCGAAGGCGCGGCGTGGAGGGCTCGGGTGGGCGGAGTTTTTGGGTGCGATGTCTTGGGTCCCAAGCTTCTGGATTTGCGGGGCTGGTTCATAAACACTTTGCCATGACCGAACTCCGGGTCTCCTATACGCTTGATTCGACGCTGGAGACCGTCGATAGCGCCGAGCAAACAGCCAGCCGCATTGCGGCTGAAAGCGGATTCGACGAGGATGTCGTCATGCAGATTTCCATGGCGGTGCGCGAAGCCGCAGTCAACGCCGTCCTGCATGGCAACGCGTATGATCCCGAGAAAAAGGTCAAACTCGACTTCGAACGAACCAGCAGTGACCTGGTGATCACCATTCGTGACCAGGGTAAAGGGTTAGATCTGGCCAAGATTCCCGATCCACTGGCTCCGGAGAATCTTTTAAAGACTTCGGGCCGAGGAATTTTTTTAATCCGCTCGTTCATGGACGAGGTGCAAATCCTTCCGTCCCAGACGGGCACCGAAATTAAACTCGTCAAACACGTTCACGGACCATCCGGGAACGTTAAGGAGGCTTCTCAGTGAGCATGAAGACCAGTACTCGTCAGGTTGATGGCGTCACCATCGTGGATTGCAGTGGCCGTATCACGCTTGGTGAGGGCAGCGTGATTCTGCGGGACACGGTGCGCGAGCTGCTTTCCAAGGGCCAAAAAAAGATTCTGCTAAACCTCGGCGACGTTACATATATAGACAGCTCGGGCATTGGCGAGCTGGTGAGCGCCTTTACCACGGTCCGCAACCAGGGCGGCGAACTCAAACTGCTGAACCTGACCAAGAAAGTTCACGATCTGCTGCAGATCACCAAGCTCTACACCGTCTTCGACGTGCGCGACGACGAAGCCAGCGCGGTCAAGGCGTTCAACTAAAGACGTTCTGATATTGCCAACGTAGGCGCGTGTGTCCATGCGGGTGCGGCGCCAACTGGCATTCATAGTTGGTCAGAGTCTTTCTAGCGACGAGGGCCGGCCCATTCGAGACCGGCTCTTTGTCTGCCTTTTTCTGTTTCGGGAAACCCTGACGATTTTCTCGGTTGATTCCCCCTTCACCCCCACTGTGAGCCCTACAATCATTAGGTACGGGACACTCTTGCTGTGCTCGTTTTCCTGATCCAGCTTCGCAACAGATTCGGTCGGTCATTTTTCCGCGGACTCTTATTGTTAACTTTGCCTTTGTCCATATCCTCGGTTGCGGCCGACTGCATTCCCATTGCCGAGGCGCGGCAGCACATCGGCGAAGACCAATGCGTTACCGGCAAAGTTTTTCGCGTAAAGCACGCGGGACGGGGTGTCACGCTCTTCGATTTCTGCCAGGATTCCATGGTGTGCCCGTTCACCGTGGTGGTCTTTCCGCACGACCTGAAACGCATCGGGGACGTGAGTCAGTTGCAGAACCAGGTGATCGAGGTCCACGGCCCGGTGAAAGAGTATGACGGACGGGCGGAGATTGTGGTTCAGCAATTGCGGCAACTTGGCGGAGAAGGCCTGCGGATTCCGAAGCTACCTAAGAATTACGATGTGGAAAACAGGGGCCACTATCGCGCAGGCAGTTTCAGCTTGCCGAAGCCCGCGTATGCAACCCACAAGAAAAAACAACCGGCAAAGATCCCGATCGACGTGCCACCTGACTCTGATTCGGCTGAAATTTCCGGCCCACCCCAATAATGCGGCCCGCAGATTTTATTGGCATCGTTTCCGGGGCGCCGTGCAATAAACGTGTCCCCTCGGGCGGCTTGGCGTCCCACCCTTTCCCACACAACGCGACAGAGTGGGGCACCCCTCTTTTATATGCGAACTAAAGTGGACATTTGGAATGGGTGGCCACCTCTGGGACTACGGCTTGATCTCGAACACCGTCCCGCAACCGGATTTGCAACTCGTCGAATTGCCGCCGTTGTAGGTCGTGCCGTAGAGGTTGCCGGAGGCATCGAAGACCACGCCGGCGTGGGCATTGTCACCGTCCGCGCTATTGAAGTAATGCAGCACCGTCTGCGTCCATTTCCCACTCGATCGGGGCGACAACTTGAATACCGATCCGGAGTCATCGGGGCCGTTGGTTCCCGTCGTGCCGTAAAGATTGCCGGAGCCATCGAAGATCAGCTGGCCGAAGGGATCAGTCGCTCCTGGGTAGCCGAAATCGTAGAGTATTTTTTCCGTCCAACCCCCGCCGGTTTTGGGTGTCAACTCGAACGCTACTCCGCCGTACTTGGCGCCGCCGACAGAGGTCGCGCCATAGAGATTGCCGGAGCCATCGAAGGTCAGCGCGGCGAAGGGAAAGTACCCGTCTTTATTGTTGGAGTTGAAGCTGTGCAGTAATTTTTCCTTCCAGCCTCCGCCGGTTTTGGGCGACAGCTCGAAGACTGTGCCGAGACCGAAGGCGCCGCCTTCGAGCGTGGTGCTGTAGAGATTGCCGGCAGTATCGAAAATCAGGCTGGCGTTGGGCGCGACCCCGTCTTTGGTGTTGGGGTTGAAGCTATGCAGAACCTTCTCCGTCCAACCCCCGCCTGTTTTGGGTGACAATTCAAAGACAATGCCGTACTCGTAAGCGCCGCCAAGTTCAGTCGTGCCGTAGAGATTGCCGGTGCCATCGAAGATCATGCCGGCAAGAGGACCAGCCCCGTCTTTACCGGTAGCGGCATTGAAGTTATGCAGCACTTTCTCCTTCCAGACCTTGCCCTCGGGCGTCATTTCAAAGACCGTTCCATAGCCGTAAGCGCCGCCAGTTTGAGTGGTACCGTAGAGATTGCCCGCGCCGTCGAAGATCAGCGTGCCCCAGGGAAAGGTCCCGTCCTTGTCGTTGGGATTAAAGCTATGCAGCACGGTCTCGGTCCAGACGCCGCCCCCTTTGGGGGTTAACTCGAACACCGTCCCTGCATCGTAAGCGCCTCCCCAGACCGTCGTGCCGTAGAGATTGCCGGCTTTGTCAAAGATCAGCGCGCCGTAGGGATTGAACCCGTCCTTGCCGTTGTCGTTGAAGTTATGCAGCACGGTTTCGGTTGCCGCATACGCGGCCGTCGCGAAGACGGTCAGCATAAAGATCGTCAGAGTCGATCTCAACCCAATGGAAAGTCTTTTGCCTTGCATAGTTTATTCCTCCGTTAACTCAGAACTTCCACGCCCAGCGCTTTTCCTGGTCACTTTCCCTCGTCACCACGCATTGCGCAAAATGGCAAGGAAAACCGTCATGCTGATCGAAAATAATCAAATGAAAGGCGATTCGATTCCGACCCGAATGTTGGGCCGGATAACCGCGGGGGAGGCGACCGAGGGGCCAATTTTCCTCCCGGGGGCAAGAAGTGTCAAGCGAAGAAAACTGTTGCGCCGAGCGAATCTGATGCGGAGCCGCAGGACCCCCGTGTATGGTGCGCAGTCACGATCGATGCCTTTGCGATGAAGGTCGCATCCGTAACAAAGCAAGAAACGCAAGGTCCCTCGACTGCGAATCATGGTTCGCAAGCAAACGATGATTCTTCGCTCGGGATGACAGAGTAAAACTCCGGTGCCGCAAGTTTTTCCGCGCGGCGTTACACCATACCTTTTCTCAAATCCTCAAGGGGATAGAATGTACCGCGCCACACTACCCCGCCTCGGGCCAGAGTCAGCGTCATTGAACGCAGCAAGATGTAAACGAAGGTCGCCGCGCCAATGGGATGCAGAACGAAATAATATGCCGGGATATCCGACTCCCATGACATTCCGACATAAATGCCGAATATCGACGCGACCGCCACGGCATACGGCAGGCGAGCCCATCCGTGAGCCAGCCAGATTCCGACGAACGGCATAATGTTTAAGAATGCCAGGGCCAATGCGGAGAGCAGCACGCGCCACGGCTGGAAGGACATGATCGCAAAGGAATTCTTGGTGAGGTTGTTTACCATGCCCATCGCACCCTTGGCCCAGCGCAGGGAAATTAAGTCAGCACCGTAGACGTTGCGCTGGGCGTATCCGGCATTCTTGACGATTTTCCCCAGCTTCATGTCGTCGAGCACTTCGAAACGCAGCGCTCGGTAGCCGCCGACGGCGTCGTATACGCGGCGGCGGATCAAATTGAACGCGCCTACTCCAATGTGGTCTCTCGTCTTGGGATCGGCCACTTTCCAAGGTCGATGTCCGAAGACGAAAAGGGTTTGGAAGAAAGCGACGGTCATCCTTTCGCCCGGACTGTGCATGATCATGCGAGGGAATAAAACCAGGTGGTCGGCGGCTTCGGCCTCGGCGTATGCCAAAGCGCGGGTCAGGACGTCGGGCCGGAAGAGCACGTCTGCGTCGGTAAAGAGCAACCAATCGCCACTCGCCTGATTCGCAGCGCTCCACATGGCGTGAACCTTGCCCAACCAACCCGCGGGTAACTCGGCGACATGAATCACTATCAGGCGACCGCTGGCTTCCGCAGTACTGGCAATTTGGTCGATGACTTCTCCCGTGCGATCTGTGGAACGATCATTTACTGCGATGATTTCGTAATTGTCGTAATCGAGAGTCAGCAGTTTGGCGAGTGCTGGCCCGATGTGGTCTTCTTCGTTGCGAGCTGGAACGATCACGCTGGCGCGGGGATTTCCGTTCGGTGTGGCTGGCCTGCGGTTCCATTCGAGGCGCGAGATGTCGGCTACTTTGGGCATGCCCAGAGCCGCGTCCAGCAGGCGCGACAACCAGACCAGGGCAAGAAAGCTGCCCATGATCCAATGAAGAACGGCCCAATGGAGGACGGCCCAGTGAAAATGAATCATCCCGGCTGGCCGCCGAGGGATCCAGCCTCGCCGTCGACACGTACTGGAGGAGCGAATCGCATACCGTAAAACAGTATGGCAGAAGAAACGGCCATGGCGATGACCGGCAGAATGAAAGCAGCCTCAAGCGAGCGCCGGTCGGCGACGTATCCCATAAGGGTTGGCGAAGGCACGTCGCCGAGAAGATGGAAGCTGAAAATATTGACCGCGATCGCGGTGGCCCGGATGTGCGCGCCAACCGAGTTGACCAGAGCTGTGTTTAGCGGCGAGGTGTTGAACAATAGAAGAAATGCTGCCACCGCGATGGCCGGCACCATCAATGGTCCCTTATTGAACAAGGCAACGATCATGACCGGTACACCGAGACCCATGCTGACCGCAGAGATAAAATAGTACGAACTTTTCATGCGGGGCAGCAAGCGGTCGCCGAGCCAGCCTCCAGCGAGAGACGCAAGAATGCCATCGACGACGACGATCTTGCCGAAGATCAAATTTGCCGACTCCAGCGTGTAGCCGCGCACGCGGGATAGAAAAGTCGGCATCCACACTTGTATTCCTCCGAGCGAAAACGTCGACGCGGCCATACCCAGCGTGACCGCCCAGAAGGCTGGGTTACGCGCCAAGCCGCGCAGGGTGGCGCGGTCGGGAGTCTCTTTCAACGAATCGTATTGGCCGCGCGGCGGCTCGGGAATAAATAACAAAGCAAGAGCCAGTAGGAAGCCGGGGAATGCCGCAATATAAAACGGATAGCGCCATCCGAAATAAGGGCCGAGTTTGCCGCCCAGGAGATAACCCGCCGCCGTGCCCACGGGGATCGCCAGATAAAACACACCGAAAATGCGCCCGCGTTTGTTCTCCGGAAAAGAATCGGCGACGAAAGTCGGAGCGATGGTCACGAACGTCGCTTCCCCAATCCCAACCAGCGTATGGCGAATCAGCAACTCCCAATAGGTGTGCGTGACCGCGGTCAATAGCGTGAGCGCACTCCAGAAGATCGCTCCCAGAATGATGATCTTTTTGCGCGAATACCGGTCGGCCAGCGGACCGGTAAACGGCGCGGCGATCATGTAAAAGCCCAGGAAAGCGCTGGTAAGATATCCGACCTGGGTATTGGTGAGATGGAATTCACTCTGCACCAGCGGCTGGACTGCAAACAAAACCGAACGATCGATGTAGTTCAACAGGTTCAGCGCGGTGAGCAGAATGAGCGCGGTCCAAGGATAAAGTTTCGTCTGGGTCACTTGGCGAAGGAATATATCACGAGGCGTTTGACAGCATTGTGAATTCTTCTCTCCCTGGTGCTTTGAAAATAATAACGATTGACGTTATTAACGATATCCGCTACTACTAGGCATCGTGATTAGGAGCTTTGCGAGCCGGGCCACGGAGGAGATCTGGCGAACTGGCAAGACATGGGGTTCTCCACCGGCAGGCGTGACCAAACGAAAGCTGGGTATGCTGGATGGAGCAGTGGACCTTCACGATTTAAGGCGTCCGCCTGGTAACCGGCTCGAGAAATTACACGGCGAGCGGCGCGGACAGTACAGCATTCGCATCAGCGATCAATACCGAATTTGTTTTATTTGGCGGGATCACGACGCTTACGACGTAGAAGTGACGGACTGTCACTGATTGAGGGCGGACAAGACCAATGAGTGTTCCGAGAAAAGGTGCGCCACACTGGAAAATTCATCCTGGCGAGATTTTGCGGGAGGAGTTTTTGAAACCCATGGCAATCTCTGCGTACGCTTTAGCCAAGCGGCTGCGTGTTCCGCCACCGCGCATCAACGACATTGTTTTGGAACGCCGCGGCATCACAGCGGATACTGCCCTTCGCCTATCGCGGTTTTTTGGAACTACAGAGCACTTTTGGCTGAATCTGCAGGATGCTTATGACATCGGTCGCGTAAGGGCCGAACTGGCCCGAGAACTGGAACAGATCGAACCGCTGAAGACCACGGAAGCAGCCACCTAGTCCGCGAAACGAAGATATTGTCTCTCAGCGCTCTCTGCGGCCTCACTCAGCGCTCTCCGCGATAAGCTCTTGACTGTTTTTCGAAAGCTTATTTCCCTCTCGGTCGCGGCCACTTGGCCACAATCACCGTGGAAATCCCGCCCCGCGGGCGAAAATCCCCTTTGACCTCGGCCCACACGGGACGCGCCCAGCGCACCACGTCGTCCAGCACACGGTTGACAATGTTTTCCTGGAAGATTCCGAGGTTCCGGTACGCCTGTAGATATTCTTTCAGCGACTTCAATTCCAGGCAGCGCTTGTCGGGCATGTAGCGGATGGTGATCGTACCGAAGTCGGGCAGTCCGGTTTTCGGGCAAACCGAAGTAAACTCCGGGTCATCGACCACGATTTCGTATCCCTCAAACTGATTTGGCCAAGTCTCGATCTCCGGAAACTTGGCATCCAGGCCTGCCTGGGCGTGTTCCGGGGTGTAACGTGGCGGTTTGGGCATGGTCCATTGTAACCGGACGAATCCGCCAAATTCTCCGAGGATTTGCGGTGCATCCGCGAAGTGGCGCGCATCTAATTGGTCAGGTTCCCTCTAAAGCTCTCAGGGGCAGCAGGTGGTACAGTTATTGCGTCCAGCAATTCGTGTGTCAATAACAATGAATGACGAATAGTAGCGCCAGTTTTGTAACCCGGCACCGCTGGCTCGCGGCTATGCTCGCGATTGCCGCAGCGGTCGTGTTGTTCGCGTCGTTGTCGCGGGACCCTGCGGTGCCCGTGCGGGCGGTGACCGCGCAGCGCGGTACGATTCGCAGCGTCGTCTCCACCAATGGAAAAGTCGAGCCGCTGCAGAACTTCGAGGCCCATACCCCGATGGGCACCACGGCAAAGAAAATCCTGGTGCGCGAGGGCGATCAGGTCAAGAAGGGCCAACTGCTGGTGCAATTGGACGACGCGAAAGCCCGCAGCCTGGCTGCCCAAGCCAAGGCTCAAGTTCTGGCCGCCGAGGCCGATCTTAGCGCTATTCAAAAAGGCGGCAACCGCGAGGAAATTTTGACCCTCGATGCCCAAATAACGAAAGCACGTACCGACAGCGACACGGCGCAGCGCAACTTGAACGCGCTGCGCCGTCTGCGAGAACAGGGCGCAGCTTCTCCCGGCGAGATAAAGAACGCCGAGGATCAAGTCAAGCGTGCCAATGCCGATCTGAATCTGCTGCTGCAAAAGCAGAAGAATCGTTATTCCCAACCGGAGATTTCCCGGGTGGAAGGTCAGAAATCGGAGGCGCAGGCCGCGTACGATGCGGCGCAAGATGTGCTCAATCAGCTGAATATCCGCGCTCCGTTTGACGGCATCGTCTATTCGCTACCGGTCTTGCAGGGCGCTTACCTCAATCCCGGCGACCTGGTATTGCAGGAAGCGGATCTCTCCAAGGTTCGCGTTCGGGCCTTCGTAGACGAACCCGATATCGGGCGCCTCGCGCCGGGGGACAAGATCGAAGTCACCTGGGATGCGTTGCCGGAGCGAACCTGGGAAGGCACGGTCAGTGTGATTCCCGCCGTTATAAAACTGCACGGCACGCGCAACGTCGGAGAAACGACCTGCGTGGTCGACAACAAGGATTTCAAGCTGCTGCCCAACGTCAACGTTAGCGTTACGATTATCACGGCGGAGCATCGCGACGTGCTTACCGTGCCCCGCGAGTCGATTCATCAGGACGACGACAGCAAGATTTACGTTTACCAGATCGTGAACAATGAATTACAACGCCGTTACGTACAAACTTCGATTTCGAATCTGACTAAGGTGGAAGTTACCGGAGGGCTGCCGGAAAACGCTTTGATTGCTCTAGGGCCCACCAATCCTAATTCCAAACCGTTACGCAATGGTTTAGCAGTAAAGGTGGTTCACTAATAATGATTTCGCTGAAGAAACTCTCAATCATATTCTTGTTTCTCTCCTCGTTGTGTGCTGCGGACCCGGTAGACAGTAAATTGCTTGCCGAAGGCCGCGTGGACGAAGCCGTGGTGTCGCTGCACAACAGAATCAACGGCGCTCCCAAAGACGCCGAATCGTACAATCTGCTCTGCCGCGCGTATTTCGCTCTGGCTGATTGGGACCAGGGCATTGCGGCATGCGAGCAGGCTGTGTCGTTGGATCCCGGCAACTCGCAATATCATCTCTGGCTGGGACGCGTCTATGGCGAAAAGGCAGATCACTCTAGTTTCCTGACCGCAGCCGGCTTGGCCAAGAAGGTTCGCAGCGAATTTGAAACCGCAGTGCGCTTGAATCCGAATAGCGCCGAAGCACGAACCGATCTGGCGGAGTTCTATCTGGAGGCGCCCGGAATTGTGGGCGGTGGACGCGACAAGGCCGAAGCCCAAGCACAGAAAATCGCCGCATTGGATCCAGTCCGCGCCGGATGGGTAAAGGCACGTCTCGCGGAAAAGAACAAGGATCTGGTTACCGCCGAGAACGAATACCGGAGCGCCGTCGCAGCCGGCCATGGCAGCGCCCTCGCCTGGCGGAATCTGGCCTCCTTCTATCGCCAAGCCGGGCGTTTGGACGCCATGGACGATGCCATTCGCCACGCCAGCGCAGCTCCGATGGATCAACCCGAAGTGCTGATGGAATGCGCGAACATGCTGCTCCGCAGCAAGCGCGATCTACCGCAAGCGATCCAATTGCTGCGACGGTATCTGTCTTCGAGTCTTACCGTGGAAGCCGCGCCCGCCTTCAAAGCGCACTACCTGCTAGGGACGGCGCTCGAACAACAGGGCAACAAGGCAGCGGCGGCGCAGGAATACCGCTCCTCCCTCGCCCTGGCCAAAAGCTACACCCTGGCTCAGACCGCATTGGACCGGGTGAATGGCCAGGTAGCCGACGTGGTGAATCCTCGCTGACTCCCCTTTGCGCGCTCCCGGCACTCAATTCCAGAAATCCTCTGTGACTCTGTGTCTCCGTGATGCAACAGATTTTGGAACTACAAAGGTACAGAGGCAGGCGCTATCGCGGCAGAATCCTGAACGTTACCGGCGGCTTTGGTCGGAGTGTACAACTGCAAGTCCTCAGTAGAGAGGCGGAAGATTTCAGCTATTCGATCGCGCATGATTTGCGCGCGCCTTTGCGCTGGATTGGCGGTTTCGCCAAGCCCTGGAGGAAGGCCACGCCAGCCAACTGGATGCGGAAGGCCGACATTTCATTCAGAAGATTCGCGATTCCACCGAACACATGGGCACCTTGCTTGACGGTCTTATAGAATTAGCCCGCTTTCTCCCGCACCGACCTCAGACGAACCGCCGTAGACCTGACGGCCGCGGTCCGCCGGGTAGCCGCTGAGCTGCAGCAAGACGATCCCGAGCGCGAGGTTGAATTGGTTATTTCACACTCTAGCCAGCATCGCCGTGGTGGGCTCAGACTCCCGGGCGTCCACCACCGCGATAGCGACCACGTTCACGATTTCTTCCACTTCAGCGCCGCGGGCCAGTAAATGCACCGGCCGAGCCATGCCCATGAGGATGGGGCCAAGAATTTCAGCACCGCCGACCGTGGTTAGCAGCTTGTAGGTAATGTTGGCGGAGGCAAGATCGGGGAACACCAGCACGTTGGCGCCGCCCTTCAGCGAGCTGAATGGATAGGTCTGCTCGAGTTTTTCGGGAGACACGGCGACATCGGCCATGATCTCTCCATCCACGATCAAGGTTGGGTCGGCTTTGTGCAGGAGGTCTACTGCCTTGCGAACCTTTTCGCAGAGCGGATGCTTGGTGCTGCCAAAGCTGGAGAAGGAAAGCATGGCAACTCGCGGGACCACGTCAAAGCGTCGAGCCTCCTGCGCCGCGCACAAGGCGATTTCCACCAGATCTTCCGCCGTGGGATCGATATTGACGCTGGTGTCTGCCAGGAATAACAGTTGTCCCTCGCGTGTGATCAGCGGATAACATCCCGCGACCTTGTGCAGGCCTTCGCGCATGCGGACGATCTGCAGGGCCGGGCGAATGGTGTCGGGAAAGTGTTGGGTCACGCCGGAGACCAGAGCATCGGCGTCGCCCATGTGCACCATCATCGAGGCAAAGATGTTGCGATCGTCGATCAGGGTTTGCGCTTCGCTGAGCGTCACGCCACGCCGCTGGCGCAGGCGAAACAGCTCCTGAATGTAGCTTTCGCGAAGCGGCGACGTGGCTGGATCCACGATTCGCGCGTCTTTCAGATCCAAGCCGAGTTGGACTTCTTTGGCATGAATAGTTCCAGGGTTGCCGATGAGGATCGGCGTGGCGATCTTTTCTTCCAGGATCGAATGCGACGCGCGCAGGATTTTTTCGTTGTCGCCTTCGGGAAAGACAACCTGCTTGGGTTTAGCCTGAGCCTTGTGAATCATCATGCGCGAGATCTCGTGGGCCTTGCCCTGGCGCCGCTCGAGTTGTTCGCGGTATTCGTCAATGTTGACGGGCTCGAGAGCCACGCCCGTTTCCATCGCGGCCTGGGCCACGGCTGAGGACTCCCACACCAGAACGCGCGGATCGAACGGCTTCGGGATCAGGTAGTCGGGACCGAATTCCAGTCGTGCCACTCCATAGGCGCGGCATACCGAGTCAGGCACATCTTCCTTGGCCAGGTTTGCCAAAGCGTGAGTAGCCGCAAGCTTCATCTCTTCATTAATTTCCGTGGCATGCACGTCGAGAGCGCCGCGGAAGATGAAGGGGAAGCCAAGCACGTTGTTCACCATGTTGGGATAGTCGGAACGCCCAGTGCACATAATGATGTCGGCGCGGCAGGCTTTGGCGTCCTCGAAAGTGATCTCAGGATCGGGATTCGCCATGGCAATGACAATGGGACGGGCAGCCATCGAGCGCACCATATTCTGCGTGACCACGCCACCAACAGAAAGTCCGAGGAACATGTCGGCGTCGACCATAGCCTCGGCGAGCGTGCGCAGCTTGGTGTCTTGCGCGAAACGATTTTTGTAAGGATTCATGCCTGCGGTCCGGCCCTTGCAAACCACTCCCTTGGTGTCGCACAGCGTGATGTTCTCCCGCTTCATGCCCAGACGAACGTAGTGCTCGGCAGTGGCTACGGCCGACGCGCCTGCGCCGTTGATGACGAGACGGATTTTGCCGATGTCCTTGCCCACCACTTCCAGAGCGTTCAACAACGCAGCTCCGGAAATAATCGCGGTGCCGTGTTGGTCGTCGTGGAAGACTGGGATTTTCATGGTCTTTTTCAGGGTCTCTTCGATGTAGAAACATTCCGGGGCCTTGATGTCTTCCAGGTTGATGCCGCCGAAGGTGGGCTCGAGCAACTGGCAGACCTTGATAACTTCGTCGGGATCGTGGCTGTTGACTTCAATGTCGAACACATTCACCCCGGCGAAGCGTTTGAACAGGACAGCCTTCCCTTCCATCACGGGTTTAGCAGCGAGCGCGCCGATGTCGCCCAAACCGAGGACTGCGGTCCCATTGGTCACTACGGCGACCAGGTTGCCGCGCCCCGTGTACTTGAAGGCATCATGCGGATTGTTATGGATTTCCATGCACGGTATCGCGACTCCGGGGGTGTAAGCCAGGCTCAGATCGTGTTGAGTGCGGCAAGGCTTGGTCGGCGTGACTTCAATCTTTCCTGGCCGCGCGCCAGAATGGTAGTCGAGTGCTTGTTGCTTGGTAACCGGCATATGGTCCTCACTAATGTCTTGGCCACGGATTCCCCGCGGCCAGAATTTCATGGCCTCATCTTGTGAGCTGATTTTTTCATAACTGATTTCCGAAACATACTTTAGCGCAGGCCACACGACCATGCGCCTCGGGTTCCACTCACCATTAGAACTATGCTCTTTTGCCCTCCAACACGATGTGACGCCGGTCACCGAGGGCTGTGAATCTCGTCAGTTCGCCTCATCGCTTGAAGGGCTGCCTTCAGCCATGTTTTTATCTTGCGCGTCTGCCCGCGATTCCTTGACGTCACTCAGACAGAGATGCCAGAGTCTCGGCGAGCACAAGTGTTCCGCGGACAATGTCTTCCGGAGCCGCGTACTCATCAGGACGGTGACTGTATCCGTTGCGACAGGGGATGAACAACATCGCGACGGGAGCGATGTGTGCGATGAAAAGTGAATCATGATAAGCACGGCTGACCATGGGAAGACATTTCAGCTGGTGCTTACGGCAAGCTTGAGTCAGCGTTTCGACGATTGCAGGAGCACACTCCGCGGGCGCGTCCGCGTTGATCAACTCTCACGACTCGACGCGATAGAAAAGCTTACGGCTTCAAGTCTTCACTCCTAGCCATCGCGGCATCCAGCCTTCTTCAAAATTTCCTGCGCCGCCAGACCAAAAGAACATTTACGAACTCCCGATTCCCAGCTTATACTCCCTTCTCAGTATAGCGGCTGCGAAAGAGTCCATGTCGACTGACGTGCTCGCGGATTTGCGGATTGCAGGCGGGGGCATATTGTCGCCGATCATGCGTTGACAGAGCAAAGCATGGACAACCCTTTCATGGCCCGCGCCGTTCAACTCTCCATTGAGAACGTCCGCTCGGGCCTCGGAGGACCTTTTGGCGCGGTTGTGGTGAAAGACAGCGCCGTTATTGCCGAAGGCACGAATCAGGTTAGTTCGAGGAATGACCCCACCGCGCACGCGGAAGTGCTCGCGATTCGCGAGGCCTGCAAGAAACTTGGCGCTTTCGATCTTCAAGGTTGTGAGCTCTATACCTCCTGTGAACCATGCCCCATGTGTTTGGGAGCAATCTACTGGTCTCGCCTCTCTCGAGTTTATTTTGCCAATGCCGTGGCCGACGCCTCCAAGATCGGATTTGACGATTCGCTGATCTACCGCGAGCTCGCACAGCCGCATTCGCAGCGCAAGATTCCCATGATTCAGATGATGCGCAAGCCGGCCTTAGCTGCGTTTCGTGAGTGGGAAGACAAACCCGACAAGATCACGTATTGAGTCTTCTCCCCCGTAATCCTGAGCACGTGGAGAACGATTGATCGCTCGCTATTTCAAACTCGCCGAGAACCAGACCTCCGTGAAGCAGGAAATGCTGGGTGGCCTGACCACTTTTATAACGATGGCGTACATCATTGTGGTCAACCCCCAGATTCTCGCGCAGGCGGGAATGCCGCCAGAGGGCGTGCTGTTTGCCACTTGCGTTTCATCCGCCGTGGCTAGTCTGGTCATGGGACTCTACGCAAACTATCCCATCGCGCTGGCGCCGGGAATGTCGTTGAACGCCTACTTCACCTATTCCGTTTGCCTGTCCATGCATATCCCCTGGCGCGCGGCGCTCGCGCTGGTGTTTTGTTCGGGTGTTCTCTTTCTCATCCTTACGGTCACGCGGGTTCGCGAACAAATTGTCGACGGCATTCCCGACTGCCTGAAACATTCGACTGCCGCTGGGATTGGAATGTTCATCGCTTTTGTGGGACTTCGAAATGCGAAGCTGGTAGTGGCCAACCCGGCTACATTTGTCGGCCTCGGCAGCTTCTCCGACAAAGCTGTGCAAACGGCTTGCTTTGGTTTCGCCGTCACGCTGATTCTTGTGTCGCGAAAGCTCCACGGCGCCATCCTCATCGGCATCTTCGGCACCGCATTGCTCGGAATCCTCCGCGGAATCACGAAGTGGCCCGCGGCCATTTTTTCAATGCCCCATCCTTCCTCCACTTTCTTGCAGCTCGACTTCCGCGGTGCCAGCCGTCTCGGCTTGCTCGAAATCCTGTTTGCATTTCTGTTTGTGGATCTGTTCGACAATGTAGGAACTCTCGTCGGAGTGTGTGAACAGGGCGGGTTTATTAAGAACGGCAAGATCCCGCGCGTTGGCCGCGTGCTGCTGGCGGATGCCGTGGGAACCATTTTCGGATCATTGACCGGAACTTCGACAGTAACGAGTTACATCGAAAGCGCGGCTGGAGTTGCCGCCGGAGCTCGTACCGGTCTGAGCAATGTCGCGGTCGCGGCGCTATTTCTGCTGGCTGTATTCTGCTCGCCGCTAGCCACCGCGATTCCACTCTATGCTACGTCTCCCGCTCTGATTCTGGTAGGCGTTCTGATGACGCAATCCATCGCTCAAATCGTTTGGAAGGAATTTAGTGAGGCTGTCCCAGCATTTATTACCATCCTGACGACGCCGCTTACGTTCAGCATCGCGACCGGGCTTAGCCTCGGCCTAATTTCTTACACGGTGGTGAAAATTGCGGCTGGGAGGATTCGCGAGGTAAGCGCTCTGGTCTGGATCCTTACGATCTTGTTTGTCCTGCGCTACGTCTATCTTGCCGCAGCTTAGGAGATCGAGAGACTTGCCGCCACGGCGTGTGACTTTGCACCGCTCTCCTTTTCCGCCTGCCGATCGACTACGGTGAGTTCTTTTTCCAGCGAGGAAAAGCGTTGCAGGATTTCGTGCATGCGCAAGGACATGTTGCGGATGGTTTCAATCTGCGAGCGAGCGCCGGAGGATAACGATCCCGGTTCCAGGAGCAGCAACTCGGAGTTGCCCAGGACCGAGGTGAGCGTGTTGTTCAAGGTATGCCGCATTTCCAGCATGTAACGGCCGAGCAGAGCCTGTCGTTCGAGCGATGCATTGGCCTGCGCAAGACGGCGCGTCTCAGCCTCAGCGGCGACTCGATGCAGGATTTCTCCGGCGACCACCACCAACGTGTCCAGCCAATTCTCCTGTTGTCGCACCACGGCTATGCCCGGCCAGCGATCACGGACAGTCTGCGCGACACGGGTATTTTCCGAAACAAATAATACTCGCTTCCCGGCTGCGTCCATCGCTTCGAGAACGACCGAGAGCGCTTGTGCCCGCAGGCCACCGGCGATGGCCAACTGGAAAGTATCCGGATCGAAACCGAGACAGACGTCGCTGCTCATCAGCGTGAATGCAGGAACGGTGCGCTCCGATTGCCAGCGGCCGGTGACAGCGCGCGAGAGTTCCACGTCGTCCGAAATAATCAATACGGAAGGTTGATCCACGTTCCCTTTCTGTCTGTCATCTCGCTCCAGGATGCAGGCGTCTGTTTTCTGGGCTGAGGGATCTGAAGCCTGACGCCTGAAACCCAGAGCCTGAGGTGTTCCCGCTATTTTGGATTGCTATCGTCAAGAGCGGGCTCACTCCACTCCGCGGAACCGCTGGATACCTCGAAATCGGGCACATCCGAGTTCGCCGCCGCGCCCGCAGCCTGGGCGCGAGTTTTTATAACTGCGTCCGGATTGGCGGCAGCCGCGCTCTTTGCACCCTTTGCATTCTTGGCATTCTTGGCCAGAGCGGCTTCCACTACCGCACGGAGGTCGACCAGCATCGACACCGGTTGCCCGGATGAGTATTCGGCGTGAAACATCACCTTCCAAGACTGGCAGATCATGCGCAATCGCACGATGGGTTCCTCGGCAGAAAATTGGGCCCGGCGGCAATCCAGGGTTTCGACGCCGCGCTGTTCCAGTTCACGCAAGCCGTCGAGAATGGCGTTGAGGTCCTGGTGCATTAACCGGAAGAAAATGCGCCTCATGAGAAAACTGAAGCGGGTGAACGCGACCATCGCCGCAGGCTCAAAATATTTCTCTTCGCATGAAGTTTTCAGCTTTCGGCCCTTTTCAAGAATCCGGCTGGTCAGCAGTTGATTCAAGTTGCGGCAACCATTTGCCGTTTGCAGAACTTCATCGAGCGGTTTCAGCCACTCTGCGGCATCGAGATCGACAGGCCCCAGGACAGTCTCGAGCGTCTGGGCCACATAGGCCACATCGACGTCGGCATCTTCGAGGCGCGACGGGGCGCAATGCGAAAAGAATTGAACCAGCAGGAAGTCAATCTTGTCGCGGTCAGAGTCCGAATGTTCCGGCCGGCGCAAATGATGGATCAGCAGGGTGCGCAGAGCTTCGTCGCTGCCGACGGTCGTGGTCTGCAGGAACTGACGAAGCTGATGCACCTGAATACGCGCATCCATATCTTGAAACAATTGCCGGGCCTGTTCGACCGATTCCTGGGGCGGGGCATCGACTCCAGCTTCTAGATCGGCGTGCGCCGGCAGATCGATCACGAATTCCCGGGCTAGCGTGGCATACAACGGATAGAGCAGACGTGCGTCACGCCACTCCGCCGCCAGTTCACTCAGTTGAGGTGTGGGTGTCATATTTTCACAATTAAGGTTTCACAATCCAGTTGGCGACTGCGCCTGTGAAGCGAGCGGCAACCGCTGTACGGCCTCCGTTGTATTGCACCGCGACCACGCAGGCCTCGGTGTCGAGCGTGCCGTCGGAATTCTGCAACCGCAGTTTGTCGGCAAATTCCAGAGGCAAGGTTGACGCGAACAGCACTTCGGTCGGCGTGCCAAATTCGATGATCGTGCTCTCAGTAAACGCGCGGCTTCCGTTGGCCACGCGAGTCAGCCGAACGGGAATGCGAACCGGAGTCGCGTTGGGAAAGAACTTCGCTAGCTTGGTGGTCGAGCTCTCACGTGCCGGAGCAGCTGCAGCGCCCGATTTGGACACAGAGTTCCTCATGCTTCCTGATTCCCGGGGGTCGTCGATGCGGCCTGGATTCCCTAGCCCGCCGGTTAGCGTGGCTCAGGCACCCGGACCGCATCGCGTAATCAGAATGCACGAGAGCGGCCAAAAAGGATCGTCGCCGGCTAGAAGTGTAACTAACCTTTTTATCAATAGGATAGATAAATGGTGCTGGACGACCTCTTAAGATAATCCTAAGCTTCGTGTCTAAGATTGAGACAAAGTCTCAGCGAAGAGCAGGTTGGAGCCTCCCACAACGCCTGCTGTGGCTGGACGGCCAGCAAACGTAACTCAGTTCAACTGCGGCTGGCTGGAGCGCGCGAGCAATTCGCGAAAGGAGGGATCGCCGCGCAGGCCATCAAATGAGCAGTCGTTGTCCATCGAGAGCACGGCCGCGTCGCGCTCCTTGATAGCCTCGCGCACGTAGTTGAGAGCCTCCTGGTTTTCTCCCAGCTGCGCGTAGGTTTGGGCCAATCGGTAAGGCGCCAGCGAGCCCTGCCGGTAGAACTTATTCTGTACCTCCAACATGCCTTCCCACATTCCGCGAGCGTCACCGCTGGCAAAACCTTTTTCAGCGGCGTCCACGATCGCAAGGGCAGTCTGGTCATGGCGCAACTCGGCGACTTTTTTCGATTCGGACAAATAATTTGGATAGTCCTTCCCATTGAGATAGATCTCCGCC
Source organism: uncultured Acidobacteriota bacterium (assembly GCA_963762385.1). GTDB lineage: Bacteria > Acidobacteriota > Terriglobia > Terriglobales > Acidobacteriaceae > JABDBE01. Next base: position 272,903 of record CAVXKN010000014.1, read on the forward strand.
AAGTAAAGGCGCGGCGAAAGAAAGTCCGGTTCGCGGGCCTCGATCTGCTTCAGGAGCGTCGTGCCCTCCTCTGGCTGGCCAGCCCAGTAAAGGATGAGGCCTTTGTCGGCCACGATTGGAGTAGACGAAGGATCCAGTTTTCTGGCGGTTTCGATTTCGGCAACCGCCTCCGGGTAACGCCGCATGGTCATCAAGAAGGTTGCGTACCAATGGTGAGCCGCGACGTAGTCGGGATTTAGTGCGATCGCACGTTTGAATTCTCGTTCGGCTGTGGCGGCATCCCACGTCCAATAAAAGGTGGCAAAGGCCAGCGAGTTATGCGCCTCGGCGGAATTGTCGTCTAACTCCACGGCTCTCCTTGCCGCTGCCAACGCCCGCGGATAAGCCTCGTTGGGTGGCATCACGGAATACTCGCGCAGTAAGTTATAGCAGTCGGCGAGGCCCACATAGGCTTGCGCATAACTGGGGTCCCGGACAATCGCCTGGGTAAAAAGGTCGAGAGCCTTGTTCAGATCTTCCGGCGTGCGCTTGTTCCAGAAATAGCGCCCCTTTAAATACAGCTCCTCCGCTTCAGGCTGAGGGTGTGTTTCGAGCGGGGGATTACTTACCGCCGATGCCGAGGTTGGTGGACGTGGGATTTGATGTTTTAGGATGAGAAACCCCAGCAGGATGGCGAGCAATAATCCCAAGATCCGGGCCGCTGCGAATTTCGAACTGCCGTTCAGAACCTGCGGCGTAGCAATGGGCCTGGATATCGAGGGATCTTCGTCGCCAATCACCGCAACTGAAGACTCGTGTTCTCCCACCGTGCCGGCCTCCGGCGAAAGTGGGGATTCTTTTTCTGCCACCGCGGGATCTTTCAACCATTGAGACAACTCGTCGGTGTAAGCGAACACACCACTTCTCACCCCTCCCGGCACCCGGTGAACGGGGAGAGCCCTTTCTTTTTCCCATCGCTTGACTGTCCGCTCATCCCGACCGAAGAAGGCGGCGATTTCCTTCCACGAATCCAGACGATGGTTCGACGCCTGCTGCTCGCGAGCGTGCATAGGCCTGAAATGTCCTGAGTTGTCCCGTGATGTCCCTTGCTTGGGGGAGCAAGTTCCTAGAGTATAGCGCGACTGCTCAGATCGTGGATACATCCCCCGCAGTCTTTTGCAGCCCAACATGGGCGGACGAAGCTTGCAGAGTGCAATATTTTGCACACTCTAAATCAGTCCCAGACTTTAAGGAGACTCGCGGAGCTGCAAGACCAAATCGGTTTGCAAATACCCGAGACATCACGCGCTAACAAATTGGAACACCCACTGACCCTGTTACGGAGAGCACAAATGAATATCCAACACCGATCGACAAGTTATGAGCGAAATTCGCCAACTTTGCCCACCAACTTCGTCACCCTACTTTTGCTGGCGCCTTTTTTCCTGGTACTGAGCGTGTCGAGCGCGCTCGGACAAGGATTCAAAATGACCCAACTGAATCCTCCCGGGTACCAAGCGGGCACTGCGATTCCATATGGAGTGAACGCAAGCGAAGCTGTGGTAGGCTTCGGCACGGCGACATCCGGGGCTACGGTGGGATTTTTGTATGCCGGGGGCAAATACACCACCCTCGATTTCCCAAAAAAGAACACTTTTACCAGGGCCAGCGGCATTAACGATTCGAACGAGATCGTCGGCGACTGGTATGAAGCAAGTGCTAATACTTACCACGGCTACACTTATGTGAACGGAACCTATCAGCAGTACGACGTGGGCGGCAAGGTATCGACTTCGATCTTCGGAGTGAACAGTGCCGGACACTTGACCGGCGCCGAGGGTCACCAAGGCAGTACTGGTTTTGTGAAGGGCTTCATTTACACCGGCAGTGGCGAGCCGACTGAGTTCTTTGCCAGCGGCAAGAACAATACCTACGCCTACGCCATCAACAGCTCCGACGAGGTCGTGGGTGAGTACTTCGACTCCAGCAATGTCGCACACGGTTTTTACCGGAGCGCTACCGGTAAAATTACGGCGATCGAATATCCAGGCGCGACCCAAACTGTGGCCTACGGGATCAACGATGCCGGCGAAATCACTGGTACTTACATCAACGCCTCGAATCTGCCCTACGGCTTTACCTACATTAAAGGTAAGTATGCGTCTACCGACTTTGCCGCAACTCGCGGGATTAACAGCAAAGGAGCTTACGTCGGCTTCTACTGGGGCGTCGACGGCGCGCCGTCCGGCTACTTGGCCTCGCCACAAGCCTTCAAGTTATCCACGGTCAAGATTCCGGACGAGCAGGTAGGCTTCCTCTATGGCGTCAACAACGCCGAGGTTGTCGTCGGAGCCTACGTCGACACAAATGGACAAGAGCACGGCATGATGGTCTCGAAAGGCGGCAAGGTAACGAATATCGACGATTCCAGCGGCGTACAAACCATCTGTTTTGCCATCAACTCGACCAACCACATCGTCGGCGATTACATTGACACCAGCGGCAACCAGCATGGATTCGAATACAGTGCCGGAAAATTCACCGATATTCCGGGCCCCTCCGGGGCGCTTTCCAGTGACGCCACCGGGATCAATGACGCGGGAGAGATCTCTGGCGATTTCTACTCCGGTTCGGACAGCACTCACCATGGTTTCTTGTTCAAAGGGGGCAAATATACGCAGCTTGATCCACCCGGTTCGAGTAACACGTTCGGCGCCGGCATCAATGCGTCCGGCGATGCTACCTTTTTCTGGGTGGACTCGAACGGCTACGTGCAATCCTCCCTTTACAACGGAAAGACGTTTACCTCGATTAACGTCCCCGGTGTTGCGTCGACCTATGCGCAAGGCATCAACACGGCCGGCGACATCGTGTTCGTCGTCTATGACCCTTACGGGGTTGGGCACAGCGCGCTGAAGCAAGGAAGCACTTACTTTGTTTTCGATGATCCAAAAGGTTTCAACGCCGCCGCCGGTGGAATCAACGACGGCGGCCTGATAGTCGGCTATTACACTCCGACCGGGACGACGCTTCCCCAACCCTTCAAGGGTACGGAATAGAAACCGGCTGACCACATCCGTCTGCGATTCGAACTGCAGAGGAGCCCGCCGCGCTGAGCCGCGCGGCGGATCCCTGCAGGATGAAATTCAGGCTGATCTTGAAAACATCGGAAAGATTCCTGTACCACCACGAGGTCTCATGAACTTTGTGCCGCAAAATTAGTCCTTGCGGCCGGGTCCGAGAACCACCAAGACCATAAAGGAGGATCAATGGTTCGCACTAGCATTGCTTATCTGACTTTGCTGGTTGTTTGGATTGCGCTTCCCGCATTTCCTCAGGCACCAGCCACCTACACCATCACCTGCTCATCCGGCACCGCGTGCAAGAGCGGCACCATCCCTGTATTTACCACCACTGGCGGCGCATCCAAAGTGGACAGCTCGATCGTGAGTCAATCCGGCTCTACGGTGACAGTTGCCGGTTCGGTCAGCGCCAAGACCAGCTACGAGATCGGAGGCACTCCCTTTGCGTTCGGCTCTGTTGCCAACACTAGCGCATTTCTGGGATTTGCCGGGAACTCCACGGCGACGGGCACGGGCAACACCGGTGTGGGCACGTCCGCGCTCAGCGATATCTCCACTGGAGAAAACAACACAGCCCTGGGTACTTCCGCACTCAGCGCCAACACGACAGCCAACGGCAGCTCTGCCTTCGGCTGGTCTGCGCTTGCTGTGAATACAGGCGCGCAAAACCATGCCTTTGGCACCGCCGCGCTCTTTTCCAATACGACGGGCACGGCAAACTCCGCCTTCGGCCTCGCGGCTCTCCACGCCAACACAACAGCCAACAACAACTCCGCCTTCGGTTACGGCACCCTCTACGACAACACAATAGGCACCCAAAACGAGGGCTTTGGCTACGAGGCCCTCTTCGCCAATACGACCGGGAACGGCAATGCCGCTTTCGGCACCGGGGCTCTGTACAAGAACACGACGGGAGGCTCTTCATCCTCGACGGGCGGCAACTCCGCGTTCGGAAACTTCGCGCTCTTAGCCAATACGATGGCCGGCGGCAACTCCGCCTTTGGCTTTAGTGCGCTCACAGCCAACACGGTTGGCAACAACAACGTAGCGATAGGTGCCGCCGCACTCGCGGAGCTCACGAGCGGAAGCGGCAACGTCGCCATCGGCACCGGGGCAGGGGGGAACCTCAATGCGGGCGAGAGCAATGACATCTACATCGGCAACAGCGGAATAGCCGGCGAATCGAATGCCATCCGCATCGGCTACATCGGGACCATCACCTCGGCGTACATCGCCGGCATCTCCGGAAAAACCAGCGCTAACGGCTCGGAGGTTTTCGTCAACGCCGCGGGCCAGCTCGGCACGGTGAAGTCCTCGCTCCGTTATAAGCACGAGATCACTGACATGGGCGACCAGAGCGACGTCCTGATGAAGCTGCGTCCGGTCGCGTTCTACTACAAGCCCGAACTCGATGACACGCAGACTCCTCAATACGGACTGGTAGCCGAGGAAGTAGCCAAGGTGGCCCCGGAACTCGTTGTCTTCAACCAGGACGGCACCCCGGAGACGGTGCGTTATCACTTCGTCAACGCCATGCTCCTGAACGAGGTCCAGAAGCAGCAGCAACGCATCGAGGAACAGAAAAAAACAAACCAGGAGCAAAGCAACACAATTGCCCAACAGCAGGCAGAGATTCAAGACCTGGCCGCGCGCATGGCGAAGGTCGAGACGATGTTAAGTACGAAGCGATAAGCGGAACAGAGACTCGGCGGATATGAATTTTTCACCGGAGCGCACTGAAAACGCAATCCGGAATTCTTTGTATTTCCAGGAGCTTCGAATGAATTTCCTTCAGCGCGCTAAGTCACACTGCATCGCCACGGGGCTTTTTCTCGCCGTGCTTGCAATTACAGTTGCAGGGACAGCGATTCCTGCCCAGGCCCAAACCTACAAAGTGGTTTACAACTTCGGAAGTAACGCCAATGACCCGGTAACTCCGGCCGTGGGGCCAAACTTTATCGCGCAGGGACGCGATGGCAACCTGTACAGCATGAGCTGGGAAGGCGGAAATGATGGCCGGGGTGCCGCGTTCAAGATTGTCCCCTCACGAGGAACCCTGACCGTACTGGCCAATTTTGTGATCAGCAACGGGGACTACCCAATTGGTGGCCTAACCTTGGGTACAGATGGCAATTTCTATGGCACAACCAACCAGGGTGGCGATCCCAATTGCAACCTCGGCCTAGGATGCGGAACGGTGATGAAGATCACGTCCGCCGGAGCGCTAACAACCATCTTTGCCTTCCCTGCGGATAACAGTAATGGAAGCTATCCCGGCGCAGCACCCATCGAGGGCACTGATGGCAACTTCTATGGGACGACAGCGGATGGTCTGAGCGGTTCAACGCTCTACAAGATGACCCCTGCCGGAACCGTGACCCTTCTGCACCAGTTCGACAACACCGACGGCAACGATGTCGTCGCGGGATTGGTCCAGGGCACTGACGGAGACTTGTACGGGGGCTCGTTTTCAGGGGGCACCTCTGGAGACGGTGTACTTTTCAAGGTTACCCCGGGCGGAGTTTTCACTGTCCTCCACAACTTCGTGGGAACTGACGGAATTTCTGCCTGGGGTCTAATCCAGGCTACCGACGGAAATTTTTACGGCGCCACCAGCGGAGGGGGCACCAGCAAAGCCGGAGTGGTATTCAAAATTACCCCCGGCGGTACCTACACCGTTCTCCACAACCTCAACGGCACCACCGATGGACTCAGTCCCTACTCCAGCCTGATACAGGCTACGGATGGAAATTTTTACGGCGTAGCAGCTTCAGGAGGAACATCGGGGTTTGGGACCATTTATAAGGTCACTCCCAAAGGCGTCTATTCCGTTGTCCACAACTTTGACAACACCACCGGTTCCACTCCGGAGTCCACCCTGACCCAGCGCACCAATGGCCTTCTGTATGGCGACACTAACAGGGGCGGTTCCGGCACCGAAAATTGCAACGGCACTTGTGGCGTCTTCTACAGCTTGAACATTGGCGCTGCGCAATTCGTGAGACTGGTCAGCACTTCGGGCAAGGTAGGTTCGAAGGTCGGCATTCTGGGCCAGGCCTTCAGCTCTTCATCGGTGGTGAAGTTCAATGGCGTGCAGGCGACGACGGTCACGCGGAATGGCACCACGTTCCTGCTGGCGACCGTGCCGGCCGGTGCATCGAATGGCAAGGTTACCGTGACCACCGGCTCAACCGAGCTGACGAGTTCACAGACCTTTATCGTCCACAACTCATGGGGCAGCGGCGCTGCGATACCCACGGCCGTCTTTAACCCGAGCACCGCTGTGCTCAATAACGAAGTCTACCTTGTCGGCGGGAACACTACCACGCAAACGGCCGCCGTCCAAATCTACAACCCGGTCACGAACTCCTGGAGCGCTGGCGTGTCCCTGCCAATTGCGACCGCCAATGCGCCTGCCGCGGTGGTTGACGGCGTCCTGTATCTCATCGGCGGATACACCACTGCGGTCACTAATGCGGTGTGGGCGTATGACCCGAAAACGAAAACCTGGTCGGGGAAAGCCGCCATGCCGACGGCAAGAGATGGCGCGGTGGCCGTGGTGGAGAACAACATCATTTACGTCGCCGGCGGCTACAACGGGAGCACCTTTATCGCCACCGTTGAAAGCTACAATCCCGCGACGGACACCTGGAAAAAGGAGTCTCCGATGCTAGGGAGCAAGGATCTCCCTGTCGCAGGTCTGATCGGAAGCACGATCGTAGCCGCCGACGGGGCTAACATTCCCGGCCAGATCACCGGTGATACCGAGGGATACAACGCCACAACGAATAGCTGGACCACCCTCGCCACCGACCCCACGGCACGGACGGGTGCCTGCGGGGCAGTCATCAGTTCCCGGTTGTACGACGCGGGCGGCTACATCAACAATGGCGGGGCGGCGACGACTGTCAACGAATCGTTCAACTTGTCGACGAACACCTGGACGACTACGCTGGCTCCCATGCCGCTGGGCACATTGTTCTCTGGTTCTGCTGTCCACAACGGTCAACTGTATTGCTTCGGGGGAGAGTCCACATGGACAGGGAACGCCATCAACAACGTGCAGATCTACCAGCCGTAGATTTCTGAACTGACGGCGTGCAGGAAAACTCGGCGTCAGAGTCTTGAAAGGGCGCAGCTCATAAGCCGCGCTCTTCAAGGCTCTAGTCGTCGATTTCGAGCCCTCCACAAATGTGCAAATAATTGCACAATCGCCCTACCCGAGTGCATCTCTAAGCCACAGATTCTTCAGGCTGCGCGGGTTGGTATAGGGCTTGCGTATGTCCATGGCAGGAGCAGAAGCAGATGGGAAGAACCCAGAAATCCTCCCGCCGCCTCTGATCCATAGGTTCTACAATTGGGGGAAAATGCGATGAAAACTGGATTGTTGGTTTTATGCCTTCTTTGCGCGAGCACAGCACTTGCACAAGCCAGCCTCGGCAGCGCGACCTTGAGCAATCAGGTGCAGTTTGCCACTCACGCGGAACGCGCCAACCAGGTGCCGATGGCTGAGACGCAGAACTTGCTGGCGAACTCCAGTTATTTTCTTGTACAAGGTGAGCGTCCGCTTTGGGAAGTTCAGCCTTTGTCGCACTCTGTGCCTCTGGGTGACGTTGCGCGCATGCTGAGGAAAGAACACGAAACAGCTAAGAAGGCTGAGATCGTTTGGAATAACTAAATCTGGGACTGGAGGCGCTCATCCGGCCTGGCTGCGCCTCCAACTTCCGCCGGGCTCGACTCCCGATCGCTTCTGCTTCCTCTCTAACCCAATTTCATCATGAACGCCGGCAGCATCCCAAAGCTGACCTCGCCTCCGAATCGCGCGAGACTTGGCGGGCATTTCTGCGCTATACTTCGCGGTCACAGTGGCGATAGCGCCGAGGTGTCACTCGGACGCAACGGATGTCGGATGAGTGTCCGCTCCGGATTCCCGAAGTACAAGAGCGGAACCAGGATGAGCCAGACCCATTGGGGAAGAGACCCGAACTCAAAGGCCCCAGCGATCAACGCGAACGAGGCGGTATGTGGCGGCTGATTCGCGATCTGATCCGGCCTTATCGAGGAACGCTTCTCGTCATATTGATCGCCATGGTGGTCGAGACGTTGATGAGCCTCGCCGGCCCGTGGCCTCTGAAAATTATTCTGGATAACGTGGTCGGATCGCATCATCTTCCTGCCTGGTTCAATCACTTCATAGTTTCGGTGGCGAGCGGTTTGGGCCCCGGCAAGATGAAGATCGCAGCCGTGGCGGCCCTCAGCGCAATCTTGATTGCCGCGATTGGCTCGCTCGCTTCCTACGTCGATAACTATTACACCGAGAGCGTCGGTCAGTGGGTGGCGCACGATTTGCGCATGCGCACCTACCACCATCTGCAGCGTCTTTCGCTCGCTTATTACGACAGTCATCAGACCGGCGTCCTGCTCAGCACCATTACCGATGACATCCAGACCATTCAAAGCTTCGCATCCTCGGCGACTCTGGGCATTCTGGTCGATCTCCTGACCATTGTCGGGATGCTCGGCTTGATGTTCTGGCTCAATTGGGATTTTGCGCTCGTCGCCGTGGGAATCACTCCGTTCTTGCTGCTGTTCGTATCGCGTTTTAAAAGGGCGGTCAAGAAAGCCACGCACGAGGTACGCCATCGCCAGGCTGACATTGTCGCTGTGGTCCAGCAAGGTCTGCAATCAGTACGTGTGGTGAAGGCTTTCGGCCGGCAGGATCTGGAACAAGAGGAACTGAACGAAGCCAGCCACGCTACGGTCGATGCCGCACTCAAGGCTCGCAGAGTGAAGTCAATGCTGTCGCCTGTGGTCACGGTGACCGTGGCTTTGTGTACCGCGTTTGTGCTTTGGCGCGGGGCATCGCTCATTCTGATCGGAACCATGACGGCGGGCGCGTTGACCGTCTTTCTTGCCTACCTCACCAAATTTTTCAAGCCGGTACAGGATCTTGCCAAGATGACCAACTCCATCGCCCAGGCGGCAGTGGGAGTGGAGCGCATTCAGGCAATCCTTGAGACCGACAGCGTCATTCGTGAATTTCCGAACGCGCGGGAACCGGAAGCGGTCCGCGGAGACATCTGCTTTGACCACGTGGCTTTCGGCTACAACCAGGACGAACCTGTGTTGCTCGACGTCAGCTTCACCATCAAGCAAGGCGAGTTAGTTGGGATTGTGGGCACGACCGGCGGCGGCAAGTCCACCGTCGTGAGCCTGATCCCACGCTTCTATGACCCGACTTCTGGCTGCGTGCGCATCGATGGCGTCGACGTTCGTGAGTACAAACTACATGCTCTACGCAGCCAGATCGGTTTCGTGCTGCAAGACACGGTGCTGTTCCGGGGAACGATTCGTGACAACATTGCTTACGGCCGACCCGGCGCTACCCAGCAGGAAATCGAGGAAGCGGCGCGACTCGCCAATGCCGACGAGTTCATTTCACGAATGCCCCATGGCTACGACACCATGGTGGGAGAGCGCGGACTTACGCTTTCCGGAGGCCAACGGCAGCGAATTGGAATTGCTCGTGCCATCATTCGCAACACGCCGATTCTCATTCTCGACGAGCCCACCGCGGCCCTCGACACTGAATCCGAACGTCTGGTGATCGAAGCCCTGGAGCGTCTCATGAAGGGACGAACCGTCATCACCATCGCGCACCGTCTCAGCACCATTCGTGATGCCGACAAAATTATCGTGCTCAAGGCAGGCATGGTGGCGGAACAAGGCACTCATGAAGAATTATTGGCTCTCGGCGGAGTTTACGCCGAACTGCACCACATACAGGTCGATGGAATATCGGAAAAGGTTGCAACCTAGGCGCACATTGTCGTCGGCTGCGGTACGTGGTTGCTCGGACCGTGGTCGCTCGCGTTATTCCCTGGAGGCAGTATGTCCCGTTCGTTAGTCGTTCTTCCCGACGACTCCGCTCAACCCATTCTTGATGCCATCAATGGAGCCACGAAATCGCTTCGCATCAAGATGTTCGTTTTCTCCGATCCCGTGCTGTTGAAAGCGGTCATCGATGCCCACCGCCGCGGTGTCAGGGTTCGAGTCATGCTGAACCCCGCTCGCCGCAGTGGCGAGCACGAAAATGAGGAAACCCGTAAGGCGCTGACCGAGGCTAATGTCGAGGTCATCGACAGCAATCCTGCATTTGACCTCACCCACGAAAAGTCGATGGTCGTGGACGATCGCATCGCCTTCGTGAAATCACTAAACTGGGAAACCAAGAACCTCACCGAAACCCGCGACTATGCCGTCATCACGGACAATAAACGCGAGGTCAGCGAGATTATCGATTGCTTCGAAGCTGACTGGAGCCGCAAGACCTTCGACCCGGGCGAACACGCGCACCTTATCTGGTGTGAAGGCAATGGACGAAACAAAATCGCAGAATTCATCGATCAGGCGAAGCACACGCTGTTCCTGCAGAACGAACGCTATCAGGATGCCATCATCATCGAACACCTGGTGCGCGCGAAGGTGCGAGGAGTGAAAGTGCATGTGATGGCGCGTCCTCCGCACACCCTGAAAAAAGAAAAACTGGTCGAGGGCGTAGGCGGCCTGCGCATCATGGACGATGTCGGAATCAAAGTCCACAAGCTCAGGCATCTCAAGCTCCATGCCAAGATGCTCTTGGCCGACGGTGTCCGGGCGATCATCGGTTCGATCAACCTTGCCCCGGGCAGTTTCGATAGCCGCCGTGAACTCGCCATCGAAGTGCGCGACGAGGATGTGATCGAACGTCTAGACAAAATCGCACGCCACGACTGGGAGAATTCTCATCCGCTCGATTTGACCGACGAAGGGCTGCTAGCCGATCTCGAAGACCGCCTGGGAGCGGAAGACCTCGCACTCCACGCCGATCACAAGAAGAAAAGAGCCTGAGCAGGTGAACGAATCTCAAGCTCAGGGTTGAACAATTACCCCATCGAATGGCGTGGCCGCCACGAAGCGTCCTCGGACCACGCTGATGAGACGAAGTGGATAACCCGAATCCGCCCCACTGCGCCAGCTTTGGCCGCCATCGCTGCTTTGAAAAACTGTGCTGGTCGCCATGCTGGTAGCCAGCAAGGTCTTATCCGATTCGTCGTAGGAGATGGAACTGATATCCCGGTCGGGCAGGCCATTCCGCATGAGCCGCCAGGTCGCGCCGCTGTCGGTACTGCTGAATGCGCCTTCGCGCGACGCCACCAAAATCTGTGCGTCGGGTGTCACGGTCAAGCCGCGAATGCCGCTGATCTTTCCCGGCAAAGTTGCCTGCTGCCAGGTGCTCCCGCCGTCGGTCGAAACGACCACCTCTTTGCGTGTGGCGGCCACTTCCAATTGTCCGTTGGACTGCACCGCGACAAAATCGCTGCGGCCCAGCACCGGACCGCCCATCCACGTCTTCCCGTTATTGGAACTGGTGAACAATCCCACCGTGGTCGCCGCCAACCAGCGCTGTGGGGTAACTTCAATCTCATTTACTTTCGCTTCCAGAGTCGTATGCGGCACCGGCTTTGCAGCTACCTTCCTTCCCTTCTTTGCGGGCGCCGGAGGCGGATCGCTGACGATGGTGTTACTCGGCCGCCACGCTTTACCCGCATGATCGAGTATGAAGATGCCCCGATTCGTGCCGGCAATCAGCGCTCCGTTGCTCGCTTGCTGTAAGGTAAAAACGTCGCGGCCTCCAAGTCCCGTACTTTTCTGTTCCCAATGTTGTCCGCCATAGCGGTAGGAAAACACACCACCCCATTCACGGTCGTTCACGACGGCTACGAAGATGGTGTCAGGATCCTTCTTATCCGTCAGAATTGCAGTCACGTAGCGATGCGCGTAGCCGTGGTTGGATGGCCGGAAAGTTTGCGCACCGTCGTCGCTCGCGATCACACCGCTGCGATCCGTGGCCAGCAAAACAAGCTTGGAATTTCGTGGATCGACCAGAACATCGTTCACCACGGTGTCAGGATTGCCGGTTCGCTTCCATGTCTTGCCGGCATCGCTGGTTTTCCAAAGTCCTTCGGTAGTTCCGGCATAAACGATTTTCGGATTTCGCGGATCCTGCTTCAGCACTCGTGTGCGGCGCGCAGAAAACGGCATTCCCTGGACCTTGCGGAAACTCTCGCCGGCGCTGTCGCTGCTATAAATTCCGGAACAGGCGCTGGCGTAGACCACCGCAGGGTTCGTGGAATCGATAATGATCGAAAACACATCCGAGTCTTCGATCATGCCTTTGTTGATGTGATGCCAGTTCACGCCGCCGTCATTCGTCTTCCAGGCCAGGTGCCAGGTCCCAGCGTAGACCACGTTCGGATCCTTGGGATCGACGGCAATCGATTCCACATCTCTGATGTCAGCCGCGGGAGAAATATGTTCCCAAGTCTCGCCGCTGTCTTTGCTGCGATAGACACCATCGAGCGCGCCCGCAGTCACTACCTTGGAGTCAGAGACAGCAAGAGCCAAAGCGCGAACGGATTTTCCGTGCATGGCGGTCAGTGTTTCCCAGGTTTTTCCGCCATCGCGAGAGCGGAACACGTCGCCAGCCTTTTCGTCCTCTACGCTCCAGGCGGAGACAAACATGAGGTCAGGATTCTGGGGATCGATGACAATGTGATCGAGCACATAGTCGTTGCCACTGCCAAGATGCGCAAACCTCGACCAACTATGCCCGGCATCTAAGGACTCAAACAAGCTCCCGGTGCCGGTGCCGAGGAAGATGTGATCAAGGTTACGCGGATCGTAAGCCAGGCTGCGGGCGTCTCCGCCATCCGGCCCCAGAACTTTCCATTGTTCAGCCGAGGAATGTTCAGCCGACAAAGTAGCGATAAGAATTCCCAACAGGACGAAGAAGAACTTGCAACGAACTGGCTGGACGGTCGTTAAGAACATAAGGTGGAGTTCCCTCGAACAAGAAATAATATTTAGACTAACAGCAAGGCACAAGGCCATGCCGCCCGTTTGCAACTAACTGGATCGTGCATACTGAAAGGGCCTAATTCCCATGCTCTTCCAGAAGTACCCCAGGATAATCACGCTTGCAACGGCCGCGTAGGCGCACCAAAGAGACGTGAACGCGTATCGCTTGAACGCCATCACCAGCAGCAGTATCGCCAGATTCACGATACCGAAAATCACCATGTCTTTTATCTTCGAGAACAAAAGCGAGCCGCAAGTCACGATGACGTAAAGAACCGCAACGGCTTCGTTGTTAGTGGCCTGATTGATGTACACAATACTATTGCCCTTGACGAAAACTTGCGTTGGATAAGCGGTCAAGGCCCAAAGTATAAAGAGGGCCGTTAACGTTCCAAGGACGAGGAACGGTCGCATACGTCTGCGGCTTTTCGCGTCGGGTTCAAATAGCAGCACACTGAGCGGCAATATAAATGGAAGCAGTCCCTGCGCGTATAGCATGAATGCAGCGCCCATATTGTGCGTAACCTTAGGCGACAGTATTCCGTCCAGCCCGAGCCAAACAAAACCTTCGATGAACTGGTGAATGGCAAAAAGCGTAGGGAGAGCTGCAAACAGCAGTTCGCGCCGGTGCTTTACTTTAGTCAAGGTCACAACACCGACGGCTGCCAGAACTCCGCTACCTACAAAATTCGCTGTCGCCGAAAAACACAAGACTGGCTTCCTCCGTTCGATCTGCGTTCACTCAACCGAATCCGTACTCGAACCTATTGCAGCGCCTGGCTGGTTGGTCCCATTTCCTGGCGGCCGCCGATGTTATAGCGTTTCAGCTTGCGATACAGAGTGGCGCGGCTGATGCCGAGCATCTTGCCCGCCAGCGCTTTGTCGCCTTTCACCTGTTCGAAGACGCGCTCGATCGTTGCCCGTTCAATGTCCTCAAGATCGGTAGAAGAAACTGCGCCTGACATCGCGCCCATTGGCGCTTCCGAAGAAGGTGATGCCGAGGCGATGGTGGGCGGCAGATCGCTCACATCGACAAGTTTGCCATCGCCCAAGGCCACGGCGCGCTCAATACAGTTTTCCAGTTCGCGAACGTTTCCTGGCCAGTCGTATTGCAGCAGGCATTTCATCGCCGCGTTGGTGACCTGCATCGAGTTGTCGGGCGCGTGACGATCCAGAAACCAGTGCGCCAGCATGGGAATATCGGAGCGGCGCTCGCGCAGCGATGGCAGATGCACAGCGACCACGTTCAAGCGAAAATAAAGATCTTTTCGGAAAGTACCGTTGCGATATTCCGCCTCGAGATCGCGGTTGGTCGCGGCGACGACGCGAACATCGACTTTGATCTTCTGATTGCTGCCCACCGGGCGGATTTCTTTTTCCTGCAAAACCCGCAGCAGCTTGGCTTGCAACTCCAGCGGCAACTCACCGATCTCGTCGAGAAAAATCGTGCCCCCGTTAGCCGACTGGAACAGTCCTGTCTTCGATCGCAGGGCGCCGGTGAACGCGCCTTTTTCATAACCAAACAGTTCGCTCTCAATCAGCGTGGGAACCAGCGAACCGCAGTCCACGGCCACGAAAGGACGATTAGCAAAGGACCCCCGGAAATGAATCGCGCGCGCAACCAATTCCTTGCCGGTTCCACTCTCGCCGGAAATCAGCACTGGGGTCCGGGTGTCTTTCAAGCGCGAGATCATGCGAAGAACATCTTGTATCTTGGCCGAAGAACCGACGATGCCGTGCAGGTCGGATTCCGTGTCCACGCGCTCGCGGAGAAATTGATTCTCTTCTACCAGTTGGACTTTTTCGGCCATCCGGCGCAAGAACAAACGCAGTTCTTCCAGAGGAGAAAATGGTTTGCTGATGTAATCGTAGGCACCGAGCTTCATGGCCTGCACGGCAGTTTCAACCGAGCCGTGGCCGGTCATGACCGCGACCTCGCTGCGAGGAAGAAGCTTTTTCACTTTCTCTAGAAACTCGATGCCGGACATGTTGGGCATGACCATATCGGTGAGAATCATGTGCGCGGGCTGCTCTTCGAGCAGGGCCAGCGCGGTCTCGCCGCTGTTGGCTTCCATGCAGGTATAGCCCAGGGCCTCGCCAACGGTCATGCACAGACGGCGAATGCTCTGCTCGTCGTCAACAATCAACAGGCGGATACGTAAATCTTCACTCACGGTGCCTTCCCCATCGTCTTTTCGATGACCGAAATAAATTGTTGAACCCGGAACGGTTTTTCCACGCAAGGAGCCCCGGTTTTGCGCAAAGTGGCGACGGTATCGTCATTGGCGATATCGCCGGTAATGAAAACGATGCGGGCGGCGAGATCGGGGCGATTCCGGCTCAACCAGGCGTGTACTCCTGCGCCGTCCACGCCACCGGGCGTGCGCATGTCCGAGACCACGCCCAGAAACTGTTCGGACTCGAGCAACCGCAGACCCTCGGCTCCCGACTCCGTGCATACGACGGCGTAGCCGCTGCGCTCCAAGGTCGCTCGGACGTATGCCATCACCGCCGGTTCATCTTCGATGAGCAGCACCGGCAAAGCGGGAGATTTTATGACGGTTGCGCTCACGCCGGGATCACTCCTGCGGCGGCCCCAGCTGAGGCGCTTTCTGCCGCGGCGGGCAAGCGCACGATAAACGTCGCGCCCTGGCCATCTGCGTTGTTGTGGCAGAGAATCTCACCTCCGTGTTCTCGTACGATGCCATAGCAAATGCTCAAGCCCAAACCGGTGCCTTTGCCGATTTCCTTGGTCGTGAAGAACGGGTCGAAGATACGTTCGGGAAAGGAAATGCCGTAGCCGTTGTCGCGGAACAGAACCTCAACGAAGCCGCCCCGGTTCGTGGTCTTGATTTCAATGCGCGCGGGACGCCCGGTGTCGCGCACGGCGTCGTAGGCATTGTTAAGAATATTCAGGAACACCTGTTGCAACTGGTGCGCATCGCCAATCGCCTGCGGCAGTTCGGGGTCGAGTTGTTCGATGACCTCAACTCCCCGGCTGTGCAGATCGTACGCGCGCAATTGCACCGTCCGACTGAGAATGGTGTTGAGCTGTACTGGCCGGCGTTGCGGCGGCATCTGACGAGCAAAGCTCAGCAGGTTCTGCACGATCTGCTTGGTGCGTTGCGCCTGTTCCAGAATTACGTGCAGATCTTTGCGGGCGCTTTCGGGAACGTCGGGATTTTCCATCAGCAAGTCGGAGAAACCAAGAATCGCGGTCAGAGGATTGTTGACTTCATGAGCCACACCGGAAACGAGCTGGCCCACCGCCGCCATTTTCTCCGCGTGCAGCAGCTTGGCTTGCAGCGTCGCGGCATCGGTGATGTCACTCATGACCACGACAATGCTCGCAACATGGCCTTGCTCGTCGCGCATGGGGCTCAGGTTCATGGAGAAGTATCCGACGCGGCCTTCGCCGTGCACGATCTGTACTTCCAGGTTGTCGATCTGCTGGCCGGCCAGGGTTGCGGCAAACGCTTCATTCAATGCTTGACGCCGCGCGGGAACGATGAGCTCTTCCAAGGGCTGGCTCAACAGCTGGTTCTGCCGATAACCCATGTCATACCAACGCCGGTTCGCGTAACTGACAAGCCCGGCGGTGTCCGCGACCAGGATCAAGCTCTGGGTATTGTTCAGAATTTTGCCGGAGAAATCGCGCTCGCGTTGCAATTCGGATTGGAATGTCTTCAGACCGCTGATATCCAGCATGACCCCGCGATACTGCACGATGCGTTGCTGCGCATCGCGTACGGCGAAGGCATTGATCAAAACATGAACGGGCGACCCATCGTTGCGGCACAGAGTCTGCTCATGATTCCGCACCGCGCCGTACTGCTGCATCTGTCCGGCGAGTTCTTCATATTGTTCGGCGGAAAAACATACTTGGGTGCGGACATCGGCTTGGAGCAGGTGTTCACGATTGCGGTACCCGAGCATGCGGACCAGCGCATCGTTGACTTCAATGAAGCGCCCATCGGGAGTTGAGAAAAACACTCCCTCCTGGATATTGTCGAAAAGTTCACGATAACGGCGTTCCGCCTCGCGACGGTCGGTGATGTCCTTGAGCACGTGGATAGTTTGGAGGCCCTCGCTGTTTGCCCCGTGAACGCGAGATGTAGACACAAGATAGGTCCGGTCGAGAACCGGGAGAACGTACTCGTCCGTGGCTACGTCAGCAGTCGAGCGGCAGAAGGGACAGGCGTGCACGGACGTTTCGTTTCCCATCGCCAGCAGCGCGCCCATATTTACACCGATGAGTTCATGCGGCTGAACCCCGATGAAATCGGCCAGCGAACGGTTTACCCGCAAAACATGATCGGATTGGTCGTGGGCGACAATGAAGTCGGTGATGGCGTCGAAGATCTCAATCCAATGCCGGTTCGCCTGATCCATGCGGGTGAAAAGACGTGCATTCTCGAGGGCAACCGAAGCGTGAGCCGCGATGGCCTGCAGAAGTTCCTTGTCGTCCTCCTGCAAAGGCTTTCCGCGATTGGCCAGACACAAAACGCCAACCAGATCACCAGACGAACCCAGTAGGCGGACCAGATTGCAGTCTTTCCAGCCGAGCAGCGAACTCAGCTCGGAACCAAACAACTCGGCGGCGCTCGCGGAAACAATTTCCGGGCGGTGCTGGGCCAAGGCGTCCACAAGAGCGTGATCAAAACGGCGCAGCAACGAATTCAGTGGATGACCAGCAGCCGCCGTCCCGTGGAGCAGGAGCGTTTCCAGATCTGAACCTTGTTGCACAGCGAATGCAGCTCCCTGTGCGCCCATTAAGTCTGCGGCGCGGGTCACAAAATTCCGCGCGCACTCGGGAAGTCGGAGGTGGGAGTTCAACTCCAGCGCGAGTCCCTTCAGGGATTCGGCGCGTTGCCGGTGTTGCTCGGACAAGTGCAGATTGCGAGTCGCTTCGAGGGTGACGGCGACCTGAGCCGCCAATGCCTGCGCCGAACGAACATTTTCTTGCGAGATTCCCGCCCGGTCCAATCGGTCGAGTACTCCGAGAAGGCCTAACACGCGTCCTCCAGCCCCCAGCAGCGGCACAGCCAGGAGTTGACGCACTTTGAACTTGACGATCATTTCGAGATTTGCACCCGGAGTCTTGGCCGGATCGTTCGCCCAAAAAGGTTCCTTGTTCAATAGAGCGCGGCTGGCGACGCCGTCCGGGAAAACCTCGTCGACTGGGCCGGGCTGGCCATTTTCAGCTCCCCAGCGAACCCGAAATGCTCCCTCTTCGAGCAACCCAACAAAGGCGCGGCCAAAACCCAGGAACTCAGCGGCCCGAACTACGAATTGGCGCAAAAACTCATCCAGATCTCCAACCGAACTAAGCTCCGACAGAATGTTCAGAAGTTGATGCAGCTCATGAGCCTGCGCTTGGGCTGTTCCGTAAAGCTCTGCGTTGGCGATGGCCACTCCGCCAAACCCGGCCACCGCGGAGAGCAAGGACTTCTCTTCGTGATTGAAAGTGCCTTCCTGACGCGGATAGACGAGTATGGCGCCCTCCGCGCGCGAAGTGCGAATCGGAGCAGCCAAGAGCATCCCAGCAGGAACCAATTCGCCGAGAGCGTGGGTGACGGGATCGATAGCGACCGTGATGGGTGCATCCGCTGCAAGCGCGCGGGCGGCCAGATCGGCGGCGAATTGCAGTCCCTTGCGGTCGAAGCGAGCACGTGCCGAAGTTGCCAGTTGCGGGGATTCGGCGGCGACCGCGTGCAATCCTACGGTGCTTCCCTGGCGCAATAAAATACAGACTAGCCGTGTGCGCAGTAGAACCCGCACTCGGTCCGCCACAGTTTGCGCCACCGTGGCGGAATCAGGGACGGCATGCACTGCCTGCGCGACCTCGGCCAATATTTCCGCGCGGCGATGCTCCTCGCGCGATACCTCGTCCAAGCGGCTCGATTCCAACAAGGTGCCCAGCTGGCCGGCAAGGATGGTCGCCTGGGCGGCCAGATCGTCATTGAAATAACCGGGCTCCGAGGCCTGCAGAAATACTGCAGCCCCGACTACCTCATTGGAAACCACTATGGGCGCGGCCATAAGAGACTTGGCATGGAATTTAGCCGCCACCGGGTACCGGCTTGGCGCCGGATTGTTGACATATACCGCTCTGCGCCGACGAATGGCTTCCATGGCAACGGCGCTCTCGGACGCCTTCAGGCGGCGGCCCAGAAAATCCGCCGCCATGAGGCCATCCGCTTCAGCGCCTACCAGTTCCTCCGCAGTAGCACATCTCCAGAAGTAGGTGCCATCGACGCGAAAAAAGCCGCGCGTGGCCTTGCAGAAGAGGCGAATCAAAGTCGGGCCAGGAGTTCCTTGGGCAGCCGCCTCGGAGAATTGCAGCAGCAGCTTCTGGAAAGCATCGTCCGAGCGAGGGCCGGTTTTTTCCAGCACCGTCGCATCTCCGGCATGCGTAGTCAGAAAGGCACCGCCCCTTTCACCGCCGAACTACAAGTAATTGAATATACAAGAAAAATAGACTGGCATCTCAATTTGAGTCAAGGGAATACCGTTCGGAGTGCCGAAGTGTGAACACGATTATTCACTTCACACAAAAAGGAGTTAGAATTGGCAAACCGTGACAGGGCAGTAAAAGGATGGGTTGCCGAGATCGCGAAGGATTTGGCCCGCGTTATGCCGGAGGTTCCAAGCCTACTTTCTCTACTATCGCGGCGTATAAGGAAGCGGCGATCTTCAAAGTATCCGCATCCGGATTCGCAAAGGCAGACCACTCGTCAAAAGCCTTCACGTCGTCGTTCGTGAGATCGCAGCGGCTCTTGAGGATTTCCAGAATGGTGAAGGTTGCCTTCAGTTGCGCGGCGAACAGTCCAAGCAGCAGTGTATGCTCTTTCTTTGTCATGGGGATTTCTTCTCCTTTGTTGAACTTTGCAGGTTCGAACGTCGGGAAAGGATAATCCCCATGACAGAAAAAGGGAACAAGGGTAAGCTAGGGACGATGAAGACCGACAAAGGACAATTCGACGAAGTGTTGCGCCGGATGCTGGCAAAGAACCCGAAGAAAACTTCCGAGATCAAGAGTAAGCGCAGCCGCGTGGAGCGACGAAGGAACCCGGAAACCGATCCGGCCTATCTGCCTGTGGTTGATTTCAATCGGACGACTGACCCAAAGAAGAAATAATGGCTCGCAGATTCGCAAGTCTCTGGTCTAAATCTTGCAACTCTGTGTCGCTTGCCGTCAGTGAGTCATCAAACGTAGCTTGTTGGGCCATAAGGCCATATCGAGTTAACGCCCGACCACACCGCTTGACCCAATTTTGGTAGGCTTCGCGCCACCTGTCTCCGGTTAGTGCTTTTATCGAAGTGCCAAAGAGTAAAAGATCGTCCAGATGTCGCGCGGCGAATTCGGTTTTGTCTTCCTTGGCAACTAGTACCGGAATTCGGAGTAAGTGGTACGTCAAATAGATAACCAGCGTGGCGAGATGTGGAAGTAAGATGATAAACGTGTCTTGACTGAATCTTTTCGATTCAAAAAGCCCCAACCTCCATTCGCAAAAAATCGTGATTAACTCAGCGAGAATCGCAATCACGGCGGCTCGAAAATCAGAACGCATCTCCCGAAGCAGGCAAGCCCAGAAACGCACATAGTACGCTCGCCATTGCAGGCAACAGCTGTTCTGATCTATATTCAAATTTGTAACGCTCCTAAGGCTTTACAGCCCGCCTGCCAGCGGGCTTTTCCTATTGGGTGAGCACCGCGAACGGCAACGGCGGAAACCCGCACATCCGGCGCACTGTCTCAGTGAAGGAATCCGCATCCTTGCGCCGATTGAAGCGGTAAGAAAACTCGTTAAGATATTTTTGTAGGTGCTTCGTCGAAAGCTGATGGAAACTTCCGACCAGTCCGCGCTTCAGTAGAGAGAACGCGGATTCCACGCTGTTCGTGTGCACGATCCCACGTACATACTCGCCCGCGCTGTGGCGCACGACACCGTGCTTGCCGGACTCTTTCAATACCGACTGCGCGGAACTGGATTCGTCCGTCATCACAAACTCAACGTCGGGGCTGAGGTTTTGCGCGATGATGCGCTTCCATGTGTTCGCGCTCCGGTCATTCGCCTGAATGTAGCGCACTGGCCCCTTGCGTTGACGTAGGCCCATGACCAAATCCTTGTTCTTCAGTTTGCCTTCGTGCCCGCGCTGTTTTCCGCCCAAGTAGGTTTCGTCAATCTCCACAATCCCGCCCAGCAATGGCAGAGCGCCTTCGCGCATGGCTTCACGGATGCGGTGATTCAAGTACCACGCGGTTTTGTATCCGCCAATTCCCAGATCGCGCTGTAGTTGCGCGGCAGAGATTCCCTTTTTCGCATTGAGCATGAGCGTGATTGCGTGGAACCAGAGAATGAGCGGCAGGTGCGTGTCGTGGAAGATCGTGCCCGACGTAGGCGAGAACTGGGAACGGCAAGTTTTTTCGCCGCACAAGAAGAACCATCCGCGCTTGTTCTTCCCTTTGCTGGCAACGCTGCGCTCCACGCGCTTCACGTTCTTGTTGCCGCACTGCGGGCAGCGCACGATGCCATCAGGCCAGCGCATTTCTTGGATGTACTTCAGGCAATCTTCATCGGAGGCGAACTTCGCGTTGACGGTGCGGATGTTCATGGCCAACTCCTGCACACACTTTAGCGGAATTGGCTATTTGTGTCAAGTGAATAATCGTGAGTGTGAAATCTTGTCAAATGGTCGAAAATCGTCTCAGTCTGAGAGCGTGGGGCTTTAGTGAGACGAATTCAACCTATCCAAAGGCGATCTCCGTGCAGAATATATCAATTTAAGCCACTGACAAAGAAGCTCTTAGATGCACCATCGTCACGCCCCTTGCAATTCCGGAATGATGGCAAGGACATTGCTGTGGCATGACCGGGTTTTGTCACCGGGAGGAGCAGTGTCTTTGCAGAAGATACGGCGGTGGGCAGTGGCTGGTCTCTTGGCGTTAGTGGCGACATTGGCAACAACTTTCCATTCGTTGCCTGCACTGGCGCAAGGAGAATTGACTCGCAAAGCCAAAACCAAAGTAATGCCAGCTTATCCAGACTTGGCGAAGCGAATGAACATTACCGGTACAGTCAAAGTGATGGTCGTGGTTTCGCCCAATGGGAGCCTGAAAGATACCAAGGTAGTCGGCGGAAACCCCATCCTGGTCAACGCCGCCATGGATGCATTGAAGAAGTGGAAATTTGAACCAGCCGGCGGCGAGAGCACGGGCACTGTCGAGTTCAAGTTCCAACCCCAGGATTAACCAGGGCCGGCGCAACCGTACTGGGTTTCCGGAGAGCGGCAAATCATAGATCAGGTCTGACCATGGGCTGGGAGGCGCACTGCAGGAAACGAGACCAGCGGAGGAATAGCGAATGACGATTGGCAAGAAACTCTACCTAAACTTCGGAGCCGTCCTTGCGATGGTCGTTGTGCTTTTCCTTATCAACCTCATCGCGGTGCAACGGGAGCATAGCGCCAAGGCTGCGGCTTCCCAGGCGTTGCAAATGGCCGCGACCACCGACAAGATCCGATTCCAGATGATGCAGAACCGCTTGTCGCTGAGCAACTACCTGCTCAGTGGCGACACTCGCGAGGTTGACCGCCTCAACGATGGCATGCGCGCGCTGGAAGAAAAGCTGCAGACTGGCGAGAGCCTGACCACATCCGACCAACAGCGAACCGCACTGGAGAAAGTGCAAGCCAGCGAACAGAGTTGGGCGCGCGAATTTGCCGCGCCCTTAATGGATAAGCGCAAAGAAGTGGACAGCGGCAACGCCACGGTCGCGGAACTCCAAATCTTCTATTTGCAGAAAGATGCTTCCTCCTGGGTGAAAAACGCCACCGAGTATCTGGACGTGGCTGATCTCGAAAATACCAAGGTGCTCGAAGCCCGGAGAAAGTCCGACGAAACGGCGGGCACCGCAACTTTTGTGATCGCGTTACTCAGCACGCTGGTAGCGCTGACCCTCGGCGTGGTGATTGCCTACACCACGGCGAAGTCCATCACCTCGTCGCTTAACGACCTTATGCGGATCGCGCGGCAGATCGCGGACGCTGGCGATCTGGATCATGAAATCGACATCCACCGCAGCGATGAAATCGGAGAACTGGCTCGAACTTTCTCCAACATGGTCACCTACCTGAGAGAAATGGCTTCGGTTTCAGAAGCCATCGCGGGCGGGAATCTGGGCGTCGACGTCCAGCCACGATCCAAGAACGACACGCTGGGTAAAGCCTTCGCCCGCATGATCGAAGGCTTGAGAAAGCTCGTTCGTAACGGGCGCGACGCCGCGCAGCAGGTGGCCAGCGCTTCCAATCAGGTGGCGGGCGCGTCCGACGAATCCGCCAAGATCAGCCTGCAAACTTCTTCGGCCATCGATGAAGTCACCAGCACCATGCACGAAATGAGCGTCAACGTGCAGAACATGGTGAAGAGCACCAAGGTGCAAGCGTCCAGCGTCAGCGAAACCTCCGCGTCCATCGATCAAATGGTGGCTTCGATCCAGCGTGTGGCGGATACCGCCAAGGTTCTGCTCGACATCTCCAACCGCTCGCGCGAAGAAGTTCACAACGGCATCGCGACCATGGAGAAAGCCACCGATGGCCTGAATCGCATCAACACGACGATTCAATCGTCCGGCGAGATCATCGACGTGCTGGGCCAACGAGCCGATGACATCGGCAAGATCATTGAAGTCATCGACGATCTTGCCGAACAAACCAACTTGCTCGCCCTGAACGCCGCCATCGAAGCGGCACGGGCCGGCGAGCATGGATTAGGTTTCGCAGTGGTCGCTGATGAAGTCAGAAAGCTGGCAGAAAAGTCGGCACAATCCACGAAAGAAATTTCCGAACTCATCCAAAGCATTCAGAAAGAATCTCGCAAGGCAGTCGAGAACATGAACCGCAGCACCGCCATCGTGAACGAAGGCCTCGGACACGGAGAAGAACTGAATACGGCATTGCGCAAGATCTCGAATGTAGTCACGGAAGTCTACAAATTCGCGCAGGAAATTGGCGCAGCCACCAACGAACAGTCGCATGGCTCTTCGCAGATCGCCCGCGCCACCACGCGCTTAAACGAGATCACCCACGAAATCAATTCGGCAGTCGAAGAGCAGGCCTCGGGTGCTCACGCAGTCGTGAAAGCGATGGAACGGATGCGCGAGTTGGTCCAGAACACCACCTCGGGTTCAACCGAACTGGCCGCCTCCGCCGAGCAGATGTCAAAAATGTCGCGCGATCTACTCGACTCCATGGGCCGATTCATGTTGGAGCAGATGGATGCCGTGGCGTCACATCGCGAAGAGGGCGCCAGAGGCAGAACTTGGCAGGCCGCGGCGGGATCGAATAGCTGATCTCCAGGAATTTCAGGAATGAATCGAGAGCTGCACATTGTCGGCTTCAAGGTGGGCCGTGAGACCTACGGCGTCCCTATCACTGCGCTTCGCGAGATCGTGCGGGTGCCCGAAATCACGGTCGTGCCCGACGCCCCGGACTACGTGGAGGGCGTCATCAATTTGCGCGGCAAGATCGTCTCCGTGCTCGACCTGCGCAAGCGGCTGGGGGAAATTACAGTCGCTCCCAGCAAGCGCAACCGAATCCTGGTGGTCGAACATCGGGGCCGGCTCTGCGGGCTGATCGTGGACTCCGCGTCCGATGTACTCAAGATTCCGACCGCGGACATCGATTCTTCTCCCACCGAGTTTGTGGACGGCGGATTGAACTGTGTGACCGGCCTGGGCAAGTACCAGGGCCGGTTGATCGTCTTGCTGGATATCGACAAAGTGCTGGAGTTCAGCGGAACCCGGTTGAAGAACGAAGCCCCCAAGAGTGCAGTTCAACCTGCTTCCGCGGAAAAGACACAGGTCGCTGCGGCCTCGAAATAGCAGCAAGCTGAGGTGACATAAAAAACGCATGGGAACTGCAGGCGTACAAGCGGCACTCACCGAACCCGAACTAAAACTCTTGCAGGCGCTGGTCTATCACGAGTGCGGAATGCACTTCGATTCCCGCCGCGCCGACTTCCTGCAGGACCGCCTGCAGCGGCGCCTCAAAGAATGCAAGTTGGACTCGTTTTACAGTTACTATCGTCTGCTCATCAGCAACGAAGGCAAAGAAGAGTTAAGCAAGCTCCTGGAAAATCTCACGGTCAACGAGACCAGCTTCTTCCGCAACAAGGCGCAACTCGATCTGTTCCACAAACACGTGCTCGACGATATCCTTCGCCGCAAGCAGCAGCAAAAAGATTTTTCGTTGCGCCTGTGGAGCGCCGGATGTTCGACCGGCCAGGAAGCCTACACCATGGCGATGCAGGTTGCCGACGCACTCTCCTACCACGCTCTGCGTAACCCTTCGAGCTACGACACGCCATTTCCAAAACCTCTGATCCCTCCGCCCTGGAAGCTGGAAATTCTCGCCAGCGATATCAGCTATTCGGTTCTGCGCGCGGGCCAGGAAGGCACTTACTCGGAGAGTCAAATGTCTTCGGTCGACTACAGCTTCCGGCTTCGTCATTTCGACAAAGTTGGAGACCGCTATGCCGTCAAGAAGGCGCTCAAAGAGCTGGTTCATTTCGATTTTCACAACTTGAAAACCGAATATCTGCCGCAGCGCAACGACGTAATTTTTTGCCGCAACGTCATGATGTATTTCGATGAAGCTGAGCAGAGGCGTCTGGTGGAGAAATTTTTCCGCTGCCTGAATCCCGGCGGATATTTGTTCGTGGGCCATGCCGAAAGCCTGCTGGGGCTGACCGACAAATTCAACATGATCTACCGCGATACCGGCACCGCATACCAGAAGATCGAGGTGGCCTCGTGAGCCAGTTCCCCGACGAGCGCGCGGCGGAATTGAAGGAGCTCTTCTTTGAGACGGCGCAGGAATTGCTCCAGTCGCTCAACGAAGAGACCTTGAAGCTCGAAAAGCAACCCGGGGATCTTGAGCCCGTGCGCACCATCCGCCGAATCGTGCACACCTTGAAGGGCGACTCGGCCGCGGTCGGTTACCACGAACTCAGCGAACTGGCGCATGAATTCGAAGATGCTTTGGCCCTCGAAACAGCCACTGCTCCCGCTGCCCTCGCGGAAGTAGCTTTCGCCGCGGCGGATACGTTCGGCGCGATGTTGACTTCCTATCGCGAGGGAGCGAAGTTGGCCTCAGCCGAGCCGGTACGGAAGATGATCCGCAAAATGGCGCGAGATCCGAAGACGCGCAAACCGCGTAGCCCGAAAGCTCCAACGGCCACTGCTCCCGAAATCGTCTGGACGGAGTATGAAAAGCTCGCCACGCAGGACGCGCTGAAACAGGGAAAGCCGGTGTACCACGTGGTCGCGCAGATCGATCCCAATTGCGCCATGCCCATCGCCGCCCAGCAGTTGGTACTGAAGGCGCTGGCGGAGAATGGAGAAGTGCTCGGAACCCGCCCAGAAGCGGGATCCACCAAGAACGCCATGCAATTCCAGTTGCTGCTGGCGAGCGATCAGACAGCGGAATTTCTCAGCGCAAAATGCCGCATCCCGACTGTTATCTCTCAAGTCAACATCCAAAGCGTTGGAACTCCGGCGCAGAAAATAATTCAGAAAGTCGACCGTGCTGCAAGAACTCCAGCAATCGATACCCCAGCCTCAGCCGGAACGTCCGAGGAACAAATCTCGGCTAAACAGATTGCACCTGAGCCGGTCGCCGCGGAACCAGTCGCGGAAATCGAAACCGTCCTGGCCTCATCTCCCGAACGCGAGGCCGCCGTCAAACCGAATCCCGCGCCCGCGGAAAATGTCTTGCGCGTGGACGCCGAGCGCATCGACACCGTGCTCAATCTGGTGGGTGAACTGATCATCGGAAAATCCATGCTGCAGCAGGTGCTCAACGAATTCGCCATGCGCTATCCCAAGGAAGCCATGCGCAGCCGCTTCGCCGATGCCATGGCATTTCAATCAAGGGTATTGAACGATTTGCAGCGGTCGGTGATGAAGGTCCGCATGGTACCGGTCGAGCAATTGTTCCGCCGCTTTCCCCGTATGATTCGCGACGTTGCCAGGCAGTGCGACAAGCAGGTTGAATTGGTTCTGAATGGACAAGATACCGCCCTCGACAAAAGCCTCTTGGATGCCATCGCCGAACCGCTAACCCACCTGGTGCGCAACGCAATTGGACATGGCATCGAAAGCGCCGAAGAACGCGTTCGCGGCGGCAAGCGTCCCCAGGGCACCATTCGTCTCGAGGCCTACCATCAAGGCAATCAGGTCATTGTGGAAATCAGTGACGATGGCCGCGGCATCGATTCGCAAAAGGTCAAAACGCGCGCCATTGAACGCGGTCTTCTGAAGCGCGAAGATGCCAGTCGGCTCGGCGAAGCCGACATTCTGGACTTCATCTTCCGCCCCGGATTCAGCACCGCGGATGAGATTACCGAAATCTCCGGGCGCGGCGTCGGCCTGGATGTGGTGCAAAGTGTTTTGCATCGCCTCAAAGGCACGGTGCATGTGGTGAGCCGCCCCGGGCAGGGCTCCACCTTCCGCTTGCAGTTGCCTTTGACTCTCGCCATCATCAAAGCCCTGCTGTTTCGCGTAGAGCAACGTCTGTATGCCATTCCGCTAAACGCGGTGGCTGAGATCGCCCGCGCCCATGAGTCCGAAATCCATCGCGTCGACAACTGCGAAGTTTTGCAGCTGCGCAACCACGTTTTGCCCGTGGCTCGCCTGGGGCGTCCGCCAGAAGACCGGACCGACGGACGAGCGCAAAAAGTCTTCGTGCTGGTGATCGCCATCGGCGAACGCAAACTTGGGTTGCTGGTAAATGGGATCGAGGGCGAAGAAGAATTGGTCATCAAAGCCCTGGACGAACAGACCGCGGAGACCGATCTGGTCAGCGGCGCCTCAATCCTTGGCAGCGGCCACGTCGTGCTCATTCTAAATCTCGCCGCCATCGTCGAACGCTTTGCAACGTCGCGGCCCGATACGGTTGGCGGTGCTGGCATGGGCCTGCTTCTATCCCACTCCGAGCGCGCGCGGGTTCCAGAAGTCGCAATGGGAGGCCAGGCATGACCTCTCCTGTGCGCGTGTTGGTGGTGGACGATTCCGCGCTGATGCGCAAGCTGATTCCGCAAATCCTGCAAACTGACAGCTCCATACAAGTTGTCGGCACCGCCATGGATGGGAATTTCGGTCTGAAAAAGATCGAAGAAATGAAACCCCAAGTCATTACCCTTGATCTCGACATGCCGGGCATGAGCGGCCTGGATATGCTGAAAGAGATCATGCTCCGCCACCCGCTGCCGGTCATCGTGGTAAGTTCCCACAGCACTCAGGGAGCGTCGGTGACGCTGCAGGCACTGTCCATGGGTGCGTTCGATTTCGTGGCCAAGCCGGGCGATGTTTCAGCCAACATGCCGGAGATCGCGCGTGAGCTCATCGCCAAAATCAAGGCCGCTGCCCACAGCCGGCGAGTCACCATCTCAGCTCCGCTCGAATCTCCGAATCCCTCCCCCAAACTGAAACCCGATACCCAGACGCGAGCCACCCGCATCGTGGCGATTGGAGTTTCCACCGGCGGACCGCAAGCGCTGCAATATGTGTTGCCGCAGCTGCCCAAGAATTTTCCCGGAACCATCCTGATCGTGCAGCACATGCCCGAAGGATTCACCGAAATGTTTTCCCGGCGATTGGAAGAAATCTGCGCCATCACAGTCAAGGAAGCACAATCGGGAGATTTGCTGCTGGCCGGACGAGCCCTCATCTGCCCGGGAAACCGGCACCTCAAAGTGAAACGCCTGGCCCTTGGCGACGTCGCCGTGCTCAGCGACGAACCACGGGTCAACGGGCACCGTCCCTCGGTGGATGTGCTGTTCAAGAGTGTCGCCGAGGAATTCGGCGAAAAGGGTATTGCCGTGCTCATGACCGGCATGGGTGAGGACGGGGCGCAGGGACTGGGCTTGGTGAAAGCTGCCGGCGGCATGACCATCGCTCAGAGCGAGGAATCTTGTGTGGTCTTTGGTATGCCAAAGGCCGCCATCGAGCGCGGCTATGCCGTGCGGGTGATCGCGCTCGAGGCGCTCGCCAACACTTTGCAGGCGCAGTGCATGCAGGACCGAAAGACCGGTGCCAAAGCAGAAGACAGCGGCAAAGCCGCCGGAGTCGGCAGAATCTGATTTTATCCGGCAAGCAAGAACGTGATGCCGGAATTTGAAGCGGCGGGGAGGTTGTATATGGAGCAGTTCGCAGCAGTGAAACGCAGCAAAGACGGTCAGCCAGTCCGCTACCTGGTGGTGGACGATTCCGTCTTCGCGCGCAAGAACCTGGCTCGGATGATCGAAACATTCGGCGGTCAGGTCGCAGGCGAAGCCGGAGACGGCGTGACCGCCATAACCGAATATGAGCGCCTCAAGCCCGATATCGTGCTCATGGACATCACCATGCCCCAAATGGAGGGCATCGAGGCTGCCGAGAAAATCGTGCAGCAACACCCCGAAGCGCGCGTGGTCATGGTGTCTTCTGTCGGCTATCAGGAAAACATCGTGGCCGCGCTGCAACGCGGGGCGCGTCATTTCGTACAGAAACCGGTGAAACCGGAGGTCTTGTACGAAGTGATCAAGTACGTCATGGGTGAGGATGGCACTGCGGGTCAAGCCGCGGGCGCGGGGGCCTGAAATGAAAATGGAGTTGATTCAGCCTTTCATCAACGCGGCCGATGCCGTGTTGGCGCAGGGACTTGCAATGTCGTACGTCGGTCGCCAACCTCAGCATGGACCAGGAGGCCTATCGCCGCAAAGGCGTCGCGGCGCTGATCTGGGTCACCGGGGACATCGAAGGACGCATCGTCATCGATCTCGACCCGCAGACCGCGGTGCGCGTAGCCAGCAAGTTCGCTGGAACCGAACTGCCAGAATCGGACGACCTGGTACGTGAAACCGTCTGCGAATTAGCCAACCAGGTAATTGGCAACGCAGTCACATCGCTCAACGATCAGGGATTCCATTTTCGCGTGCATCCGCCCGTACTTCACACCTCCGAGCACGGCCCGAAAAGCAGTGAAGACACCGAGGCGCTCGTTATCTGCTTCGAAACTCCGGTTGGCAATGTGTTCCTGAACATCGCCTTGCGGCATAATTCTTCACGGCAGCCCGAACGGGCAGCCGTAGTGGGACAATAACATCAGGAGTTGGATTTCGATTACCCAAGGAAACAACGAGATTAAGAATCTACGGCCCAGCCACGACAAACACCGGATTCTGCGGCAGCGGACTCCCATTCGATGAGAACGAAGCGCTCAGAGGAGCCGGCATTTGCACCACCAACGCATCGCTCAGGGTCTGAATAATTGCTACATTCCCCGCATCGCAATTCCCCACATAAACTCTCGTACTGTCCGCAGACGTCGCGATGGACAATTCGGATGGGTTCGAAGCACATACCTTTGGCACCGTGGTGATGGGAATCGTGCTTGAGACGCTGCCGCTCAAGGCGTTGATGACCGTAACGCTCGAGGTCACATTTCCGCCATTGACAGAGGCGCTCGATACATAGGCCCGGCTGCCGTCGAGCAGAGCCGCCACCGATATCGGATTCGCCACCGAAATCACCACAGGTGAGAGCGCATCGCTCGACGCATCCAGATAGGTCACCGTATTCTTTGCCGGGTTCGCTACATAGAGGCGATTTCGCGTCGGATCATAGGCCATAAAGTTCGCGCCCACCCCGACCGAAACGCTATTGACCACGGCATTGGCAGCAGTATCAATCGCCGAAACCAACCCGCTGCCTTGGTCCAGCGCGTAGACTCGATTGCTGTCCGATCGCGACAAAACCGACACCGGCGAAATCCAGGTAGCGTTCGTGATCGGCGGGTTCACCGTCCGGTCGACCGGGTTAATGCTGGTCACGGAACCACCACTGCCGCCATTGCCCTGATTCGCGCTGTAGAGATATTGCTGGTTTGGGGTTTCGGCCAGTGCCACGGGATTAAGACCGACCGGCACCCCAGACAAAGGCACCTCGATCACATTACTGGTCGTGTCGATCGCAAGAACCGTATTGCTGCCTGCGTTCGCGACGTAAAGCGTAGCGCCTTCGGTCGTGGCTGCGAAGCTCGGCTTCGAACCTGCGGGCAAACTGATCGTCGTTACCGGCACAGCCGTGGAAGGCGAAAACGTAGAAACTGTGTCGTCCCCGCTGTTGACAACGTAGACGCTCGTGCCATTTCGCACCAGGGCAGCCTGCACCGGCATCAGACCTAAGGTGGATTGAGACACAGCCGTATCACCGGAAACGTCAATCGATGTGCTCGCGCCCGGATGAGCAGAACCATTGCCACTGATCACCACCACCAAATGAGAAAAACCAGGGCTGGGTGGGAGCGGCGGGATCGGAGTCGCCACAGGACGGTACGTTTCCCCGCAACTGATACAAATCAACATGAGAACCAGAACAGCCGCCGTGCGCACCCCAGTCATCGACACCCCAGCCACAAAATCCATCTCTGCATAGAATTCCGGAAGAGTTTTCTATTCTAACGGCTGACCGCGTTCCGCGCCAGAGACGCAGATGCAGAACCTCGCAGGTCTCTCGATTTTCCAAGTGATGCGGTCATGGCGGCGTTGGGTTGGACGGCGGCATCGAATTGCTCAGCCTTGGGTCAATGGTCCGGTCCCCGACATTTGGAGAAGTTAGGGAGCCAACGGTTACGTCGCGAAGTCCCCCTCCTCAAGATTGAAAGCCTCGTGTCTGTGATTTGACATTTTTTTTACATAATTCAGAAGAAAGATATGCTAGCCTTCCTTCCGCCCAGGAGGCGAATTGGATGATCAAAGGTCATCAAATCTGGATCTTGCAACTGAACCCGCGCGGATTAATTGCCACCTTAGCATTGGCCCTCGCATTTCTACTAGGAGCCGCTCTGAGCCAACCGGCACAAGCGCAAACTTACAACGTACTCTACACCTTCACCGGCGCGGCCGACGGCGCGAACCCTTACTCGGGCGTGATCCTCGACGACGTGGGCAATTTGTACGGCACAACCTTCGTACGGGGCGCCCTCAATCGCTGTGGTTTGTTTCACGGCTGTGGCGTCGTCTATAAGGTCGATCCTTCCGGCAAGCAAACCGCGCTGCACACTTTCAAGGGCGATGATGGAAGGCAACCCTACTTCGGCAATTTATTTCGGGATCGCGCGGGTAACCTCTTCGGCACCACCGTGTATGGCGGTGATGTCGCCGATATTGGCCTGGGAGTGGCCTTTAAGGTAGCCAAAACGGGCAAGGAGACCATATTGCATCGTTTTGTAGGCGGCAGCGAGCAAGATGGTTCGCAACCGGTAGCGGGTTTAATCCAGGATGCGGCCGGCAATTTCTATGGGACGACGGTCTCGGGAGGAATCGTCACCAATGGCGGTTACGGCACTGTGTATCGGATGAGCCAGTCCGGAAAAGTGACCATCTTGCATAGCTTCACCGGCAATGACGGAATTCAGCCGACAGGATGGTTGACTCAGGACGCGGCTGGAAACTTCTATGGTACGGCCATTACTGGCGGCTCAACCGGCTATGGAACGGTGTTCAAGATGACCAAGGCCGGTAAGTTCACCTTGCTCCATACCTTCAAAGGCGCGCCGGATGGTGGCCTGCCTCAGGGCAATTTGGCCGTTGACAAAGCGGGAAATATCTACGGCGCGACATCCGAGGGCGGCGACGCCGAGGCTTGCCCGGGGTTCGGCTGCGGAGTCATATTCAAAATAAGCAAGAAGGGCAAGGAAACGATAGTGCATACTTTCCTTGGACCGGATGGGGCTGCGCCCTCAGGCGGGGTTGTTCTGGATGCGGCGGGCAATCTGTATGGCACCACCTGGGCGGGCGGGGCCCATGACAACGGGAGCATCTTTAAGCTGGATACAACCGGCAAGTTCACCACACTGTATAGCTTCACGGGCGGAACGGACGGAGGACTGCCGTTTTCCTCCCTCACCCAGGATAAGGCCGGCAACTTTTACGGCACCACCAATCTGGGCGGCCTCGCAAACGGGTGTGACTACGGATCAGGCTGCGGCGTCGTATTCAAGCTGACGCCTTAATCGCGACCCAGAGCGGTTGGGTTCACGACCTGCCGCCCGATTTCTTTCGGGAAGCCGCACCTTCCCCACCGGCATGAGCCGCCGGCTTTTTCTTCCCTTCCATCTCCGCCAGACTCTGCTTAAGCGCCGACATCAAGTCCACCACCGGAGCCAGTCTCTTCGGCTTCTCCACCTCAGCAATCTTGCCCCCTTCCAGTTTGGTCTGGATCAGGTTCTTAAGATTGTCCTGAAACGTATCGTGATATTTCTCGGGATCCCAATCGGCCGCCAGCGCCTCGATCAACTGATGCGCCACCTTCACTTCCGCATCTTTGAGTTCAACATCGGGCGCCCCGAATCCTTCGACTTCCCGGACCTCTTCTTTGTAATACATCGTGTGCAACATCATTCCGCCATCATGCGGACGCAGAAACACCGTGTACTCACGGTTGTGCATGGTGAGCTTGGCAATGGCAACGTATTCGCTCTCCTCCATCGCCTTGGTAAGCAGCGCGTAAGGCCGCCGGCCAGCCTCGTCGGGAATCATGTAATAGGACGATTCGAAGTAAACCGGATCGACTTCGCTCGTCTTTACAAATTCCAGAATCTCCATCGTCTTCGCCGTCTGGGGTTCGATCTTCTTAATCTCTTCAGGTTCAATGACAACATATTCGTCCTTGCGATATTCGTAGCCCTTCACGATGTCGCTGCGTTCCACCACTTTCCCGTCGGCAAGACAAACATACTGCTGCTTCAGGCGGGACAGGTCGTCGCGGTGCAGCATGTTGAAAGAGATCCCCGAACTGCGCGCGCCGGAGAACAATTTCACCGGCATTGAAATCAAACCGAAGGTCAAATATCCAGACCAAACCGAAGCTGCCATAGTTCACCCGAAAGACCACCCGTATTTTGGAAATCTAGGCGCGGGCGCGAACGCCCGAGCTGCACTACCAGAAACGCCCCGCAAGCTCGCGCTCGTGAGTTTAAACTACAACCATCCGTTTGATGCACAAAGCTGTCCCCGGTAACCCAGAGTCAAAGCACGATACACTGGGGCTGAATCGGACGCAACCCTATAGATAGTAGTGACGGGCTTGGCACCTGCACAACAACTCAATCGGAGCGAGAATCTTCACAGTGGCTGATCTGACCCTAAGCGTGGAGACTGTTGCCGAACTCGCCGCCGTGCGTCCGCTTTGGACGGCTACGATCGTCACCGTCGTATTCACCACCCTGGCCCGCTGGGTGCGAGGAGTCAGCCTTTCCGGCGCCATTGCGGGAGCCGTAGTTTGTTTTCTGTTATACGTGGGCGCAGGCCCCGGCGCATTCGCAGGGTTGGTCTCGGTGTTCGCGCTGACCTGGATTTCCACTCGCCTCGGCTATCGCCGCAAAGAAAAGCTGGGCACCGCCGAAAAACGGGATGGCAGAACTGCCTTGCAGGTTCTAGCCAATCTTGCGGTAGCCGCGAGTTGTGCCGGATTGGCGGCGCTCAGCGCGCAAAAAGCCGCCTGCCTTCTCGCGCTTTCCGCCGCGCTCTCCGAAGCCGCTGCGGACACAGTCTCGAGCGAACTGGGTCAGGCTCGAAGCGCAAAAGCCCGCCTGATCACCACCTGGGAAGAGGTACCGGCGGGCACTGACGGGGGAGTAAGTTGGATTGGAACTCTGGCCGGCATCACGGCCGCTGCCGTTGTGAGCTGGGTGTGCTTTCTAACCAAGCTCGTACCTTTCCGCTGGTTGGGCATCTCAATCCTTGCCGCGGTCGCTGGCACGATCGCGGACAGCTATTTGGGCGCATTGCTGGAACGACGAAAACTTTTGAGCAACGATGCGGTTAACTTTCTCGGCACTGTAGTCGCAGCACTGGCAGCGTTCTTCCTCGCGTAAATCCTCCGTAGAACCGTTGCTTGCAACCGTTCAGCCTCCACTAGTTCATGTCCTGCAGTTCCTTGAACCTTCCCTTCATGCCATGGAGAATCTAAAGAGCACCTCTGGAAAAGCTCCGTACATCTAATTTCCTTAGGCCGATTTCGCAGCGCCTGAGCCGAAGATAGAAGTTAACAACCGATGAAGATTCGTACGTTAATCGTAGGTTATGTCTTGGCGCTCGCGCTTTTCCTGTTTGCCCAGCGCCATCCCAACTCTTCGTCACCCACTGAATTTCATGCCGTCGTAGACCTAACCCATCCAATGGATGCTCACGCACTGGCTTACGAATCTACTGGAAAGTCATCTCCCCAACTGTTCGGAACTCGTATTGACGCTCCCGCGCATTTTGCGCGCGGCCTGTGGACTGTAGATCAGATCCCCACCGAGCGCTTGATCGCGCCTCTGGTTGTGTTGGATGTCGCCGCGAACGCTGCAAACCGTCCCGACTACCAGATTTCTGTCGAAGACATTGCCAGGTGGGAGCAGACCCATAACCAGATTCCGCTCGGCTCGGTAATCATGGCGCGCACCGGATGGGATTCTCGTTGGAACTCAGTGAAAGACTACCGCAACGCCGACCGCGCCGGCACCATGCACTTTCCGGGATATTCGCAAGACGCCGCGAAGTTTCTGATTGCAGGACGCAATGCGCTAGGCCTCGGCATTGACACGCTGAGCATCGACTACGGCCCATCGAAAGACTTTCCGGTGCGCCAATACACCCTGGCGCACAGCGTCTACCAACTGGAAAATGTCGCCAATCTTGATCGTGCGCCCGCCACCGGCGGACTGGTCGTGGTCGCCCCCACCAAGCTCGAAAGCGGCTCCGACGGTCCAGTGCGAATCCTGGCCCTGGTTCGCTGAGGATGGCTCGATCTCTAAACTTGTGGTCATTTCAACTTTGGATTCCTTGTCCCTTCGTGCACCTTCGTGTCCTTTGTGGTTGATGAACTTTGCAGGAAGTAGCGTTACTGCGTGTTAACACCCGACCAGAATCTCTGCAGCTTTCCCCACACCGCCTTCATCTGACTCCTGTAGTCGAATTCACCTCCAGAGGCGAACATGTCTGACCCACGTTATCCCATTGGAAAATTCACCTTCGACGGCCCCGCCAGCGAAACCCAACGAACCAAATTCATCGACGATATCGAGCAGGCTCCCGCGGCATTGCGCGCCGCAGTCAAGAACCTGTCTCCAGAGCAGA
This sequence comes from uncultured Acidobacteriota bacterium, assembly GCA_963762385.1. Taxonomy (GTDB): domain Bacteria; phylum Acidobacteriota; class Terriglobia; order Terriglobales; family Acidobacteriaceae; genus JABDBE01. Next base: position 309,032 of record CAVXKN010000014.1, read on the forward strand.
TCGAAACCCCGTATCGTGATGGCGGATGGACCGTGCGGCAGGTCGTGCATCACGTTCCGGAGAGCCATATGAACGCATATGTGCGTTTCAAGCTGGCGCTCACCGAGGTCGAACCCACCGTCAAACCGTACATGGAAGATCGCTGGGCGGATACATCCGAGGTACACTCCACGCCGCTGGAAGTTTCTCTCTCGATGCTCGAATCGTTACATGACCGCTGGGTACGTCTGCTGCGCTCGCTGCAACCATCCGACTGGAAGCGAACCTTCCGCCATCCCGAATTAGGCACCGTGTCACTGGAGAGGAATCTCGCGCTCTACGCCTGGCACGGCAAACACCACGCAGCCCACATCACAGAGTTGAGAAAAAAGATGGGCTGGTAGGGGCTGAACTAGAGTCGCCGTTTCCAGTAGCCAGGTTTGCGACTGGTGTGCGCGACGGCCACAACCTGAATATCTCCAAGCACCCGTTCCCGATAAATCAGAGTAAAAGGAAATTGTCTGAGCAAGAACTTGCGAGTGTTATGCGAGCCAGCCGCCCAACGCTGAGGAGCTTGGAGTATCTGTGTAAGCGCGCGATCAACTTCAACATCGAACTTCCGCGCGGCGTCTGTACTGCGCTCAAGGTACCAGCCAAACGCTGCGTCATATTCGGCAGCGGCTTCTCGATGAAACTCGACTTCCCTATCGGGCATGAGGCAGTTTTGCCAAGTTTCGCTTGCGCACTTCGGCCCAAGACGTGGTCTTCGCCTTGCCAGAATCCAGCTCGGCGATTCGCCTCCCGATCTCGGCTTCCCAAGCTGCTTGTAAACCCTCGTCCACCTTGCCGCCAAGGTTGGAAATCAGCGAATCCGCCAATGCTTCCTGTTCTTCAACCGAAAGCGAGAGCGCTTGTTCCAGCAGCTTCGAAACTTCTGGCGTCATCTGTGCCATGTCTGCCTCATTGCAATCATTCTATCGCAGGCACCAAACCTGGGCGTGGGCGCTCCCCGCATGATGATCCGTGAGACTCTTACACCGGCGCGTGCAGCCGCCAAACCATATAGCTAATCGCCTCGCGCAGCACCGCTTCCCCACGCTGCCAGAGTGAGTGCGGACGCGAGTCAGGCCGCGGTGAAACATACACCTGCATTCCCTCGTGCTCGAGAAGCTTGCGGATACGGAAAACGTGATACGCATCACTCACCGCCACGCAACTGTGCAAGTGATTGGTTCGCATGATCACGCCAATACGTTCCGCGGATTGCGCCGTGTCCGAACCCTGGGTTTCCTCGATCAGGTTAGAGTCCGGAATCCCACGATGCATGAGGTAATCATGGCCCACCCCGCCTTCACTGTAACTGGGATCCGCCGCCGCGCCGCCGCTAGTAATGACCACGGGAGCGACGCCCTGTTCAAACAACTCGAAAGCATGATCGAGGCGGGCGCGGTATACCGGAGACGGACGTCCCGAATACTCCGCCGCTCCGAAGACGACGATCGCGTCGGCCGGGCGAATTTCCTGTCGAGAAGCCTCGCGCACGATTCCCGCACAAATCGCAGCCAGCCAAATGAGGACGGCTGCAATCAGCGCCCCCAGCCACAGCAGCCGATGGCGTCGCGAAGGCCGTTTCAAAGCTACTTCGCTCATCCTTGTGCGAAGAACTCAGAAATATCCTGGGCAGAAATCGCACCTTCGCGCATGATGCGCCAGCGGGCTTCCTCGTCGGTGAGATCCACAATGGTCGAAGCCGTTTCGCGCGGCGAGGTGCCGCCGTCCACGATGATCGAAATACGCTCCTGCAACTGATCGCGCACGGCTTCCGCCGTCGTGCACTCCGCTTCCCCGCTCAGATTCGCCGAGGTCGCAGTAATCGGAATTTTCGCAGCCTGCACCACGGCCAGCGGAATCTTGGCGCTGGGTATGCGCAGTGCCACGTTGCCCGTGTTGGCCGTCACCTTCAACGGCAGCCGCGACGCCGCTTTGACGATGATAGTCAGCGGCCCCGGCCAGAACCGTCGCGCCAGTTTGTAGAACTCGTCGGGCAGCGGCTTGGCCAACTCTTCGGCCTGCTCTTCGCTTTCGATCAAGAGCGACAGCGGCTTATGCCGCGAGCGCGACTTGATTTCATACACGCGATCGACGGCGCGCAGGTTAAAGGGGTCGGCGGCCAGGCCATAAAACGTGTCGGTCGGCATCCCCAATACTTCGCCCGCCCGAATCTGATCAGCCGCATACCGGATCAGAGACGTCTCCGGCTTCTCGCTATTTATTTTGAGAATTTCCGCGCGCACACGTTCCCTTCCCAAATAATGTTCTGAATCCGCGAAAGCTAACATACCACGGCCCTCCACTGCAAGGAGAGATAAACGCACAGGTGGCTCAGCTGGGCTCCAGGGAAAAGAGCGACCTCTCTTATCATGCCCGTCATTGGGAGAAATCATCGGTCTTGGAAGCTCGGGACTGGGCGTACAATTCCAAGCGACATGGATCTCCTTTCCACCGCCTTCGTGTTTGTCTTTCTCATTCTGCTGGTGCTTATTCTGCTTGTCCTCATCGCGTCCGCATTTCTGCCACCCGAGAAACGGAAAGAACTGCGTGACTACCTTCTGCGAAGGTGGATCAGGCTCGTTTGACCCGTGAAATCGAACTGGGACACGACTGGAACCCGTATGATTCACCCCTGACCACAGAACCGTGAAGAAACCAACGACCGCGCACAAACCGACCATGCAAGGCCGCCTGCGGCGCATTGAGGGACGCCACAACGCTCTCGTCAAAGAACTGCGCACAGCGTTCGCCCACGGCGAACTAACTCCGGACGGCTATTGCGCCATCGAAGGCATGCGCATTCTCGAAGAAGCCATCCGCAGCGGCCTGAAGTTCAAAGCCGTGTTCTTCCGCGCCTCCGCCGAAAACCGCGCCGAGCGCCTGCTGCCCCAACTCGCCGCCCACGTGGAAACACTCTTATTGCCCGACAAGCTATTTGCCAGCGCCGTCCCCAGCGAAACCCCGCAAGGCGTCGCAGCCTTAGTACGCTGCAGGACATTCAAGCTTGAAGAAGTCCTGGCCAAGTCGCAAGCGGGACCGCTGCTAGCGATTGCCGGAGTTCAGGACCCGGGGAATCTGGGCACGATCCTCCGCTCCGCAGAAGCTTTTGGAGCCGGTGGCGTGCTGCTCGGCGAAGGCACGGTCAGCCCATTCAACTCCAAAGTGATCCGCGCCTCGGCCGGATCGGTTTTCCGGCTTCCCATCGTGCAGACAAAGCTGCCCGGAGTTCTAGACGAGATGCGCGAGCTCGGCCTGCGCCTCATCGCAACCTCCTCGCACAAAGGCACGGCGCTCGACCAAGCCAATCTGACCGGACCGCTGACCATCTTCATCGGGAGCGAAGGCGCGGGCCTGCCGCGTGAACTGTTAGCGGAGATGACCGAGACCGTAGCCATTCCGCACTCGCCAAGCGTCGAATCGCTGAACGCCGGTGTAGCCGCGAGTATCGTGTTGTATGAAGCAGCCCGGCAGAGACGATAATTTTCGATTGCCGAATCTTTTGGAGGACACAAAGAAAGCCGGTCGGCGGTAAATTGAACATGAGCCTGTTTCAAACCATTCCGAGCGGCGACAGTTCCGGCGATCGCACTCGTCCGCTGGCTGATCGCATGCGGCCGCGGACGCTGGATGAGTTTGTCGGCCAGGAGCATCTGGTCGCGCCCGGCAAACCGCTGCGTACTCAGATGGAGCGCGACGATATTGGCTCGCTCATCTTCTGGGGTCCTCCGGGCACCGGCAAGACCACACTGGCGCAGATCATCGCGCGCATGACCAAGGCAGAGTTCATCGAGTTCTCCGCTGTGCTGACCGGCATCAAGGAGATCAAGCAGGTCATGGCCGATGCCGAACGGGCGCGGCAGTATGGCACGCGGACCATCGTCTTCATCGACGAGATTCACCGCTTCAACAAGGCGCAGCAGGATGCGTTCCTGCCGCACGTCGAGAAGGGTAACATCCGCTTGATCGGCGCGACCACCGAGAATCCTTCGTTCGAAATCATCTCGGCGTTGTTATCGCGCAGCCGCGTCTACGTGCTCAAGCCGCTGACCGAGGAGCAAGTCGGGTTGCTGCTCAAGCGCGCGCTTGCCGACGAAAAACGCGGGCTGGGAACGATGAAGCTCCGAGCATCCGATGCGGTCTTGGCCAAGATCGCGGCTTACTCTAGCGGCGACGCGCGCAGCGCCTACAACGTGCTCGAAGTTGCGGCCACTTTAGCCCGCGCAACCAGCGAAGTCGGCGCGGAGATTACCGATGCGATCGTCACCGACGCATTGCAGAAGCGCGTGCTGCTCTACGACAAAGCTGGCGAAGAGCACTACAATCTCATCTCCGCGCTACATAAATCCGTGCGCAACAGCGATCCCGACGCATCGCTGTACTGGCTCGGACGCATGCTCGAAGCCGGCGAAGATCCGCTGTACATTGCGCGCCGCGTGGTTCGCATGTCGGTCGAAGACATCGGCCTCGCCGATCCGAATGCGCTGGCGCTTTGCATGGCGGCGCGCGATGCCGTGGATTTCATCGGCATGCCCGAGGGCAATCTCGCGCTGGCCCAGGCCGTCGTCTATCTCGCGCTCGCGCCCAAGTCGAATGCGCTCTACACCGCGTACAGCGAAGTGCAGCAGGATGTGGAGGCGACCGCCGCGGAATCCGTCCCGCTGCAGCTGCGCAACGCGCCCACCGGATTGATGAAAGGCCTCGGATACGGCCAGGGATATCAGTATGCCCACGACGTCGAAGGCAAAATCGCAGACATGCAGTGTCTGCCCGACAATCTGCGCGACCGCACTTACTACCATCCCACCAACGAAGGCGTCGAAAAGCGAATTCGCGAACGCCTGGAAGAGATCAAGCGGCGCCGGTCGCGGGCGAGCCAGCCGGATTCTGAGGTGGAAGAATAATCCTCAGTGGAATGGCCCACTCTTTTCAACGCGGCTCTCAATTCCACATTAACCATTCCGCCACTTGTCATCCTGAGGCAGCGGCATCCTTGGCTTCGACAAGGGCGCCCAATGAAGGATCTGGGGATTGCGCCTGCCCGGGGGATTCTTTGTTCTGTTGGCAGATGCCGGCGAATTCGAAGACGGTGCGGAGGTCGCGCCAGTTGCCTGCCAGGGCGCCGGGGATTGCGGCTTGGGCTTGCATGATCCGTTCGTATTTTTTGGAGTCGCTGTCATCTACGGATTCGTCGCGGGGGTTCTTTCGCTCCTTCGGAGCTAGGTTGTTTTGGGTTTCTGTCCCACGGCTTGCGCCGTGGGCTGTGTTCTTTCGCCGCTTCGCGGCTGGTTCTGGCGCGGCCTGTGCTTCGAGCTGAACTACTAAGTTTGTCGCGGCCGCGCGGGCGGGGACGTCCGCGTTCCGCGGGCTTGCGTCGCGGACAGGAGTGTCCGCGCCACACGGGCTCAGCGGTGGGCCGAATTCTGGGTGTTCGATTAAATATTGGCGGGCGTAGTCGGGGACTTCGCGGACCATTGTTTGTTTTTCCGATTCGCGGTTGGTGTCGAAGCGGACATTTTTCGCGTTCCTGGCGGCGATGCGCAGGGCTTGGATGATCAGCCGGGCTCGGGTTGGGTCGAGGGTGCCTTTTATCAGGCCGTCGACTACGTGCATGATCGAGAGCTGGATGGACTCGCAATCTTCGAGCAGGGCCATGGAATGGAGCTGCATATCGACGCGCTGTTGCACGCCTTTGATGATGCGGGTATGGAAATAGCAAAAGAATTCGCCGCGCAGGGCGGGGGAGCCGCATTGCTGTCCGGTGACTTTGATGTGGGTGCAGTGGCGAGGACGTTTGCGAAGGGGAATGGGCATGGAACTACTCCTGAAAAAACGCGCGAATTCGCGTAAATCTATGAATCGATTGAGTCGGGTTCGAAGGGTATGGGCCAGATCTATGAAAGGAAAGGGGTTGGAGGCAAAATCTTGGGAACAAAGGAGTTGCGCGGTGGGATCGGGCTGGAAACGGGAATTCCTGGGGGAGGGCTGGGAGCATTTTGATCTTTCTTGTTGGGGAATATTGCTATTGTTAAATATATCTAAAAGTAAAGTCAAGGGAATAGTGAAAAACATTGAGGTGCAGTTCCAAAATGGGAATGGAGGATTGAGAATTGGTATGGCGTCCCACCCTTCCGCACAGAACGCGGAAGAATGGGGCACCCCTCTTTTGTATGCTATTTAGAGTCGCGTCGGAATGGGTGGGCCACCCGCCGCGTTTTGGGAGAAGCTGTCACCCCGGGCGGTATGGCGTCCCACCCTCAGCAGAGAACGCGGAAGGGTGGGGCACCCCTATTTTTGTGCTATTTAGAGTCGCGATGGAATGGGTGGGCCACCCGCCTTTTTGTCAACTACGGGTTGTAGACGATTTTTAAAAAGGTGCCGGCTAATTCGGCAGTGCCAATTCCCTGACCCACGGTGACGAACAACTCGTTTTGTGCTCCATTGGACTTGTTTCCGCCTCCGAAGGCGATTCCCCATAGATTGTTGAGGATGATCTGTTTTCCGTCCTGGTCCTTGATCGTACCCACGAATTTCCCGGTAATCGGGTCAAACGCGTTGATGGTGCCTTTGACGGAGTTGTTTGAAACCAGCAGAGTATTGCTCAACGGCCCAAAGTTGCGGGGAGCCGCGGCGATGCCCCAGGCCTGGTTGAGCGGCAGTCCTTGGATCAGTGTCTTTACCAAAGTACCGTCCTCGGTGAAGAGATCGATGTAACCACCGGCGCCAACGTTGGGCACAGCGTAGGCGACGTAAACCAGGCCATTGATGTCCTGGACGCCGAATACCGAGTAGTTTGGTGGGATGTTCGGATCACCAAACGACTTCACCAGGCTGAAGCTGCCGTCATACATATCAATTTTATTGTTGGTGTTATCCGCCGCGTAGAGGAAATTCTTCGAGGGCTTGCTGGTGATGGCCAAGCCCGTGTACATCGCTTTGTCGGCCGAGTTGTCCACTGCGATCATCGCCAGGTTGGCGTTTACGCCCGGCGCCCAGGCGCTGATGGTGCCATCCAGCGTCGCGAAAATGAAAGGTGATGCCATGCCCTGAATCTGGAAATCGGTTGCCGATCCGTTGAAAACGATTCCCGTGGGCGTGCCCGGGCCGTTCAGACCAGTGGGCGAAACCGGTCCGTTTCCGGCGGTAGGAATCAAGACCCTGAGTTGCTCTATTGTTCCGCCTGCGTCATAGATTGTCGACCATCCAGTGTCGTTGTCAGCGATCCACCAGGGACTGGTTGCGCCCCGGGCTAATCCCCAGGCGTTGGCCAGCAGTGGATCGATGTTCGGGGCTTGGTGGACTTGATTGGAAACTAAGTTTGTGAGGCGATATTGTGCTTGGGCCGGGGCCGAAACCATGAAAAGAACCAAGCCGAGGCAAGCGGCGACTGCGGATCTGCAAACGCTCATACGAATCCCTCCTTAGCGAAGTCAGGAGCAGAGGGAGGGCCGAACATCGGCGGGAGCGGCTGGGTACGGAACCTTCTCTAACCTGCTTGGCCTGTGATCGTAGGTGAGTCGCGACCCGCAGTTGTCAGAGGGTTGTCACCAGTTTGCAAAATCTTTCTCGTACCGTTGGGCATGGGTGCGAGTCCGGGCCGTGGACGGGGAGCTAATAGTTGGCACAACCAGGCGGTTACGTCCCACCCTTTCCGCAAAGAACGCGGAAAGAGTGGGGCACCCTATTTGTATATGCTGTTTAGGATTGCGCTCGAAAGGGCGGCGGCTAATCGTTGTCGGGAGCTGTAGGCGGCGTTTTGTCGTGCAAGAAATGCTGCGCGTCCATGGGGGCTGCGATGGTCTGAAAGGTCAGCGGGGTTTGGTTGAAGTCAAAACAATCGGAAAAGTCGTCGGCATCTGCATCCGCGTATCCGAGCGAAGGAAGATTGAAAGTCTCTTCGATATACTTCAGAACGCTGCCGAAATGATGGGTCACGTGAGAGATGTAAGCGGCCTTAGCGTAAGGCGACACCACGATCAGCGGCACCCGAAAACCGTACTCATAAGAATTCTTGATGGGCGGGGCAACATGGTCGTACCAGCCTCCCCAGTCATCCCAGGCAATGAAGATCACCGTATTCGACCAATACGGGCTGTTGCCGATGGCGTTCACCACCGATGCCACCCATGAAGGTCCAGCATTGTTATTGCCACCGGCATGATCGGAGGCCTGCCCGGCGGGAATCACCCAACTCACCGCGGCGAGGTTGCCGCTGGAGATGTCGCTTAACACCTGGGTCTGTTGCAAGACCACGTTGTTGGTCCAATCCGAGCCGGTGCATGAGGTTGCGTTGGGTGGTGGGACATTGGGCACGCACATGTGCTCGATGGCGTTGGGAGCATTCCAGATGATGCCCGCGGAGGGAGCGTAGTATCGCCAACTGATGTTGGCGGTATTGAGGCTGTCGGTCAGCGTGGGATGATCGAAACAGGGATAAATCTTTTGGGCTTCGGAACCGCTGGGATCGATCAACTGCACAGTTTCCACGGGCGGGGCAATGCAGCCCGCGTACAGCATGGGGTTGATACCGCCGTCCGGATTCTCCGCCACGAACAAGTCGCTACCCACGCTGGGCGCGGAGGTTCCCGAGATAATGTACTGATGTGCCGGGAAGCTCGGTCCCTGGTTGGTTTGAAACATGCGATCGCCGAAGGTGTAGGTTTCGGCGATTTGGAAGTAAGGCGCGACTTCAGTCGGGTTGACGTACTGGAACCAGGGATTTGGCGGAGGGCAAGACGGGGGAGCGTTCTTATCGCAACTGACAGGAATTTTGTCGGCCCCATCCATGTTGCCACCGTCATACATGTCAAGAAACGCCGTGTGCGCATGGCTCAGATCGTAGTCCGTGCCCAGAGTCGTCGGTGTCAGCATGATTTTCTGGCCCAGCGAGTTGATCCCGTAGTTTTGGAGGTCCGCGCCCCTGGAGACCAGGGTTGGATCCTGAAACAAGTTATCCGGAGTGCGATTTTCCTGGAAAATGACGACCACATGCTGAATTTTTGGGGTTGGCGGAGGTGGCGAGTTGGTCGGAGAATTGCCTCCTCCGCAACTGCTCAGGCTTAACAGTAAGACAGCGCTGCAGCCGAGCAGACTGCAGAGCAGAAACATCCCGGATCGAAGTGCAACCTTGTTCATGCCGATGGCAGTGTGCGGCGTACGTTCTTGCAAACCCCGATTCCGTCCCTTCCACTCGCGGATGCCGCATTCGGATGCAGATTTTTCCGGTCCGGTTGGCCCAAAATGCGACCACGGTTGAGACTCAAAATCCATTGAAGGAGAATTGAGTCTCGCAGGCGTTCACGAAGTAGTTTAGGCTTGGCGGCGGTACGGCGTCTAGAGGAGATGGATGGTTGACGAAATCGGGCCAAAACGCTCAAACCCCATCGCGGGGTTAATGAGGGTAAGGGAGATTTTGCGCCGGCCGAATAGGATCAGAAGGGCCGCAAGCGGTCACCTCGAGATTGGACACACGCTCTGGTTCAGCGTAGTGTTGAAGGTGAGTGAACAGTTCCTCTCCTCTTTTCAGGTCCTCTGAACTAAGTCAGTCCATCTGAAGTACGCTCCTCTTAGTGCGGTATTCGGAGGACTCCCATGGTCGATTCCAGAGTTAACAAGCAGCCGAAGGCAGCGGTTGTCGTTCCCTCAAAAAGCTCTGCTAGCAAGTTGGCAATAATGCCAGACGGCGTCCGGTCAGACAGCATGATCAGAGAGCGGGCGTACGAGCTGTATGAAAGCCGTGGGCGTGAACCCGGCCAGGACGAGCAGGACTGGCTCCGCGCCGAGAAGGAAGTTCTCCAACTGGGCTGATAAAAAGCGCATATCCACAGGCGTCCTTGGGTCTGAGGAAAGGCTAGAGGAATAGCTATGGCTTGTTCAATTTGTCGGGATCTGGAACGAACTCTTGAGTTGAGGCGCAGTAAGTACTTCGAAGCCCGTTCGGCTGCATATTATCAAGTCAGCACGGAGCTTGCGGCCCACAAGAACGTCGATATGAAGCGCGCCAAGAGCGATCTGGAAGAGCACCAGTTGGTGTGCGTATCCGCCGCGGTAATGAGACAGTCGTGAGCAAGGCCCACAGGGAGGCCTCGTAATAATCAAGCGCCGGGAATGCCCACCGACACTGGTAAGGTCACATCAGCGATTCTTGGAGGCGGCGAGCTTTGCTTTGCATGGACCCTTCGACTACGCTCAGGGGCAGGCTCACGGGGGCGTGCGTCCGTGCACGATTCTTGGCTGCTGATAATGAATCTTCAAATGCTGCCGAGGCATCTTATATGAGTACGTAAGTGCCATTTTTGCATGGACTTACATTTCCAGGAGACGCAGCCATGGCAACCTTTCCCAGAGTGGCTTCAGCCGACTTCCAAAGCGGGCATCCCATCGCCTCGGAGCAGGTGCATGAGTTGCTCAAGCTGCAAAAAGCGGCGCAGAAGATCAGCTCAATTCTTGACCTCGACGGGCTGATCGACAAAGTTGTGAATGAAGTGGCGCCGTCTTTCGGATTTATCGATGCGGACGTCTACTTGCACGACGAAGAGCGCGGAGAATTGAGGCTGGCGTGCGCGCACGGTTGTGCGGGCTGCGAAATTTGCGGCACCGGACACAGCCTGAAGATCGGAAAACAGGGCATGGTTGGGTTCGTTGCGGGCACGGGCCAGATGCGCTATGCGCCCGATGTGCGAAAAGATCCGTATTACATCGGATGCGAAGAGTCCACGCTGTCGGAAGTGGCGATTCCGCTGCTGGTGGAAGGAAAGCTGATCGGGGTGTTCACGGCTTCGCATACTGAGCTGGATGCTTTTCCGGCGGAGCAACTCCGACTGTTGCAGGCGCTGTGCGGCTACGTGGCGGTCGCAGTACACAATGCGCGGCGTTTTCAGGAAGAGCAACACCGGCGGCAGGAAATGAGCCGCGAAGCCAACGAAGCGCGCAAGATTCAGCAGGCTCTGTTGCCCCGAAGTTCACCCTTCATTCCGGGCTTTGCGATCTCTGGACTCTCGACTCCGGCGGGCGCGGTGGGCGGGGATTGGTATGACTTCATTCCGTTTGACGATGGCCGCTGGGGATTGGTGCTGGCCGATGTTTCGGGAAAGGGCATGGCGGCTGCTCTGTTGATGTCGGCTACTCGCGGCATGCTTCGCTCGCTGGCAAGCGCTTGCTGCCCGAGCCAGGTGCTGACGAAGCTGAATCAGTTGCTGGTCAGTGACTTCCCTTCTGGCAGATTCGTGACCATGCTTTACGCGATCCTGGATCCGGCGACGCGGGTTTTGAGGTTTTCGAGCGCAGGGCATTTGCGTCCCCTATTGATCGAGAATTCGCAAGTGCGCTTTCTCGACACGGAGCGGGGATTACCGTTGGGAATTGGGTTGGGAGAGTACTCCGAGGCGCAGGTGCATTTGGCTGAGGGTTCACGCCTGTTGTTTTACAGCGACGGCATTACCGAGGCCGCGAATCCGGAAGAAGAGGAATACGGAGCAGAACGGCTGGCGCAGCACTTTCGGCGGGCGGATGCTTCGGGCGAGAGCATTCTCGAAGATGTGCGGACTTTCGCCAATGGGGCGGGTTTGCAGGATGATGCGACTGTGATTTTGGTGAAAGCTTAGGCGATATAGGCTTTTCATTCCTTGTGGTTCTGGCATTTGAACTTCTTGAACCACAGAGGACACGAAGGTACACAAAGAGAGGCGCTGACACACTTCAGCCCAAGCGGGCTTTGTGCTCTTTCAGGATGCAGCGGTCCATGAGTACGAAAATGCCGGCCTTGCGGGCTTTCTCCGCGGCTTTTTCGTGGATAACTTCTTCCTGCATCCAAATGGCGGGGAGCTTGAGCTGGATCGCCTGATCGACCACTTCCTCCACGAACTCGGGACGGCGGAAGATATTCACGATATCGATCTTCTCCGGCACGTCGAGTAGCGATGCATACGCGGTTTCGCCCAAAGCCTCTTTGATTTTTGGATTGACCGGAATGATGTGGTAGCCATTCGACTGCATGTAGGCGGAGACGCCGTAGCTGGGCCGTAGTGGGTTGTTGGAGAGTCCGACTACGGCGATGGTTCTGGAGCGCTGCAGCAGATCCGCAATGGGATCCGGTTGAGGCGATGAGGGCATCCCAAGCATTGTAGCGAGAGCGCTCACGGGAAACCAATTCGCGGCTGCCGCCTCTAATCCTTTAATCCTTCTGGACCGTTTCCGACTTCTGCCTGAACATCCTGAGCGCCATTTTGCGGACCGTGTCCGAAACTTCTTTGTTGCCGGCGAGATTCTTAAGATCGGTGACCAGCAAATGCTTGATCAAGCCCAGGGAGACATCGATGGGGGTTCGAGGATTGTTGCAAAGGTTTCGCACGATGGCGTACTGCTTCATGAACCGGCGCTTCAGAGTGATGGAACGAAGAACAGCTTCGAGCACATTCTTTTGATTGGCGAACTTTTCGACTTCGCCGTCGGTAAGTTTGGGTGAATCGAGCACGGCGAGGGCTACGATTTTTGTGCCGTCGCGAATGAGCAGCGAACGTTCTTCCTTGCTGCCTTTCATGGCCAGTTGAATGCGTCCGGTGATGCCGAGCTTGGAGATTTTCTGTAAAGCGCTGCCTCGTTGTTCTTCGGCACTCAGATAGGCTTTTTTCACCGGCAAAGGCGCTTTCTTGGCTGCCGTGGCTGCGCCTTGGGAGTCCGAAGCGACGGCCTCGGTTTTCGCTTCGACGGGAACTGGTTCGGGGGTAGGAGCAGCAGATGGAGGTTCGTCTATCCCGCCGACCGGGTGGAAGGGTTTGTCGCCTTCGGCGGAGATTTCGCTGGCATGCTCAGTCAGGTATGTGACCGTGGCTTCGTCGGGGACTTCGTCTGCGTTGATTTCGGCACTGGCTGATTGATGGGTCGGGGCGATCTCGGCGATCGCCGGTGTTGTGGTCTGAGGTTCCTTGGCGGTTGGGAGAGCAAACGAAGCAAGCTTCTCCGCGATGACCGATGATTGCGCAGGGTTCAAGTTTGGGTTGGAGTTGAGCGAGGTCAGAATTGTCTTGGACTGGTTGACGCGCGGGCTCTTGACCAGAGTTTCCAGCATATAGCGAGAGGCCGCAGCGCACAGTTCAGCCACCGATTGCTCAGACACCGCGGGATTCTCGAGCAGCGCGGGAAGCAGCGTGGGCCGAAGGTTTCCCGGGGTAATCAAGTAGGCCAAGACTTCTTTTGGCGTGGTCGGATCGGCTGCGGCTTTGCGCGAGGAGGATTCGTCCCATCCCGCCAAGGTGAGGCGGGCACGTTCGGCGAAGATTTTAGTCTGAGTCGCCAGATAGACCAGGATCTCGATCATTTCCTGAGGCGGAACAGAGAGAGCTCCGCGGGCGGCGGTTTGCATCACTTGGGAAGACGCCATGGAGGAACGAATCGTGTCAATCATGCGTGGCATAGATATTGGCCAGCTCCGAAGAATGCTGGACAGTATAGGATCGCGCTGAGGCGGGCTATTTCGCCAGCAATTTGGTGAGACGTAACGTTACGAAAGGCACTTGGGCGGGATTATTTTGGGGATGCCGCCAGAGCTTCCAGTTCGAGGACAACTCGCTCCAGTTCATTCACGAGACGGTTGGGTTTCTTACGCTTGAATTCGTCGACTAAGGCGCGGTAGTACCAGAGCGTGCCCTCTCGTTTTCCCTGAAAGCGCTCCCAGATGCGTTCTCCGAGTTCGCGATAGTCGCTGAGGATGGAGCGGGCGTTGTGCAACTTATCAGCCGCCGATACTAGGCGCGTGTCCGCGTCGGCGGTGTGGAGATGCTTGAGGTACGGTTCTTTGCGCTCCCGCCACGGCGGCTTGGGAATAGTGAACGGGTCGCTGCAGCCTTCGACTATGCGGGCCACGCGCTTGCCGAAACGGCGACGCACCTGGTCGAGCATGGGAATGCCGCCGCAGTCTTCGGCGACGTCGTGCAGAAGCGCGGCGATGGCGAGGTCTTCATCGCCTCCGGCTTCGAGCACCAGACCGGCCACACCGAGAAGATGGGAAACGTAGGGCACAGGCGTGCCCTTGCGTTGCTGACCCGCATGTTTGCGAGTTGCAAAGACTAGAGCCCGCTCGAATCGTGGACCAAGCTTCGCTGCGGTTCGCCGGCGTCGTTTCATACGTGGGAGCCACTCGACATGGCATCCGACCAACCGCTAATCCGTTACGCCACCGCCTGTGAGGATGGCCGATTGAAAGATTGAATTCCGCTGGCCTCATCCGTTTCTATTTCGAAGACGGTGTGTAGGCGGGTCATTCGTAACAAATCGTCCACTCGCTTGCTCAGACTCACCAGCTTCATCTGGCCTCCCCGGTTGCGAACCGAGGTGCAGGCGCGAACCAACTCACCCACCCCAGAGCTGTCGACGTAGCCGACTTCCTGAAGATTCAGCAAGATCTTGGCACTGCCTTTGTCGATCAGGCCGGTGATCACTTCGCGAAGCATGACGTTTCCTTCACCCAGAGTAATTCTTCCGATCACGTCCACAATTACCACGTCTTCAACCTCACGAGTTGAGGTCTGCGTCTTTACCGGCGTACGCCCCTGGATGCCGAGGCCGAGCCGGTCTAAAATCTCGCACGCCTTTTGCGCTACCTCGTGCGATTCGGTGCGAACCACGATCAGCGATTTGCCATCCGCCAATACGGAGCGAAAGAAGCTGACATCCTCCGCGCAATTTTCATCTTTAGTGGGTTGCGGTCCAGCGCTTCCGTCCCCAGCCGCGGCTTTCCCAACCGCCGCCCCCGCTCCCGCTCCTGCCAGGCCTACCAGGGCGGCCGCGCCAAATCCCAATGCGAACAAGGTCCCAATCCCAGGAAGCAGCAAACTAGCGACCGCCACGCCAGATGCCATACCGGTGGCTCCGCCCATGAAGCCGCCGAGGGTGGCTCCGAATTGCCTGCCGATAGTCTGGGCTTCGATTTCGGACCGGGTGAGAAATACAATCGAATCTTCCGGCACCTTGCTGGTCAGCAGTTCCTTTACCGCGGCTTCAGCATGGTCACGGGAATTAAAAACGCCAATGGCAGTTTCCATGGGAAACCTCCTCTTAGTTGATTGGAAATAAGCGGCGAGCTCTCGGGGGATCCGCCCACCGGCAGAAGAAAACAGAACCGGGTAAGGAACGGTCTGCCTACTGCCTTCTGCGCATCGGAATCTTGCCTTCAGGATTGAGCTTTGTCAAGCAATTTTGCATTTTTTGATTGCTGTCCCTGCCGATTTGGGCCGCACGCCCTTCTTTCAGGAGCCTGGATGAAGTGAGATCTTGATGCCACTTGGTCCATAGCGAGCCGACTCTTCAAGGCTCACGTTTTCGGCCGATCGCTTCCCTGAGTTTGCGGGGCCCGGCGGACGCAAAAAGCATACCTCGGCCGCTAAAGCGCAGACACATTTCAACGGCTTGGCGGCCCGATTGAAGTCGGGTCCTTCCCGCAGCCATTGGGCAGCATGCTTTTCCGCAACGGCCAGCTGGCGGGGCTACTTCACATTGTTGATCAGGACTACGTCGCTGTTCACGGCGCCGCGGGCCAGGACCAATTGTTTGCCGTCGGCGGACCAAGCGAAATTGAAGATTCTGCCGTCGGTGAAGTTTGTCACTTGCTTGGGCGGATGGCCATCGAGAGTCTGGCTCATCAGGTTGGAAACGCCGTTGTGGTTATCCACGAACATTACGGCCTTGCTATCGGGAGACCAAGCAAACGCGGCGTCTACCAAGTAGGAAAGCTTGGTTGGTTCCCCGCCCTCAATTGGCATGTAGGCGACCTCGTACCTGTCTAGTGTCTCGTCGAGAACGAAAACCGCGACCCACTTTCCGTCGGGAGAGACAGTCGGCTGGCCGGCAGAGCGATCGATGAGCGGCTGAGGGGTGCCACCATCGAGGGGCTGCTTCCAAATCCGCAGTTTCCCTGCGCTCTCGGATCCGTAGAGCAGCCACTTTCCGTCGCGTGTGATCTGCGGGTTGAAGTCGGCGCCCCCGTTGGAAAGCTGCTTTGGGCTGCTGCCATCGACATTCATACTCCAGATGTTGCGTCGACCGTTGCGGTCGGAGGAAAAAACCACGGTTCGGCCATCAGGGGAAACAGCGGGATCGGTGTTGTTGCCCGCATTCATGGTCAATTGCGTGGGGTTGCTTCCGTCGGCGTTCATGCTCCAAATGTCACCGTGTCCGCCGGCGTTTGAGGTGTAGAGCACGCTTCCGTTCGGCACGGAGGCAACGCCGAATAGACCTTCGCCGGTCCCACTCCCGGATGTAATCCGCTTCGCCGTAGCGGCGTCGCCCTGCGGAGCAACCCAAATCGAGGAGGAGACTTCGCTCTGCACCGTGACTAGCGCGCTGGAATCGGCAGTAAGACTAACTCCGAAATACCGGTTCAAGTCGTTGGTAATGCGACGCGCCTCGCCGCTGGGATAAGCTACGTACCAGAGCTGTGGCGAAAGGCTGGAACTTTGATCGGCGGCGTCAAAGATGAGCCCGCTGCCGTCCGACAGCCAGGCAACGCGGCCGGAGCTTGACCACTTTGTGGATGAAATTGTTTTCTCCGCTCCACCGGCTACAGGCACACCGACCAAACTCCACTCAGCCGCACCCATACCTTCGGAGGCGAGCGTGGCGATGGTCCGGCCGTCCGGCGACCAAC
Organism: uncultured Acidobacteriota bacterium; assembly: GCA_963762385.1. Classification (GTDB taxonomy): domain Bacteria; phylum Acidobacteriota; class Terriglobia; order Terriglobales; family Acidobacteriaceae; genus JABDBE01. The sequence continues at coordinate 325,698 of CAVXKN010000014.1, forward strand.
TGGGACCGGCGCTCAGCCCGAACCAGGACGCTGAGTATCTGGTGGGGAGTTTTCGGCTGAACACGACGTGTTGATCGGATCCATCGGCTTTAGCGACCGTAAGATCGTCCGTTCCTTTCGGCGGGTAGAAGCGGGCGAAAGCGATCTGGGTTCCGTCGGGCGAAAGGGTGATAGGGTCGTCGACGTCTTCGACCAATTTTCGCGGCGTGCCTCCCAGCACTGGAACCTGGTAAAGAAATGCCTGAGATTCATTCTTGGCAGCAGTGACGTAGTAGACATAGTTGCCGTCACTGGAGAAGGTCATGCCGAAATACACCACCTCAGCGGGAGGAACGATTTGTACGTTGTTTGCGGTCGTGACCTGGCGTACCCAGAGACTCTGTTTTCCGGCGTCTTCGATTACATGCACGACGTATTTGCCGTCGGGGGAGATGGCAGCTACGCGGGATTTCCCGGTGTTGGTCAAGCGCGTGAGGTGGATGGATTGGAAGGCTGCTGCTGTTGGCTTGGAGGCGCGTCCCGCGAATTTGTGGATGCCGAAGGCCGCAACGGCTACCAACACGACTGCCAGAGCGATAGCCAGTAGTTTCTGGCTTCCGGTTTCCTGGCTGATTGGGACTTGCGCAGAGGCGCTCGCCGCGGAAACATGTGCGGGATCGGTCGGATGTTTTCCGCTTGGCGGAGGCGCAATTGCGGGCTGCGCCGACGCGCTCGCCGCTTCATCTGCGGTTTGATACGCGGAGCGGCGGCCGGAACTGCTGTCCCGTTGCAATCGCTTGAGGTCGCTGCGTATTTCGGAAGCGTGCTGATAACGGAGATCGCGATCTTTCTCAAGTGCTTTGTTGATGATCTCTTCCAGCCGGGGCGGAAGATCGGGATTGAGGCGCGCTGGCGCAGGCGGCATGCGATTCAGGATGGCGTCGAAAATCATCGCCGAGGTATCGCCACGAAACGGCAGCGTGCCAGTCGCCATTTCGTAAAGTACGGCCCCGAAGGAAAACAGATCAGTGCGCGCATCCAGTTCTTTCCCTTTGGCCTGCTCCGGCGACATGTACGCCACGGTTCCAACCGCGGTTCCGGGGCTCGTTAGATAAGCTTGGCTGACTCCTCCGGCAGTGGCTTCGGTTGGGCCTGCCTCGGAAGGCTTGCCGGTCGCCGGGGTGAGTTTCGCCAGGCCGAAATCGAGAATCTTTGCGTGTCCCCGCTTGGTCACGAATAGATTGGCAGGCTTGATGTCGCGATGAACGATGCCTTCAGTGTGCGCGGCATCGAGCGCGTCCGCAATCTCGATGGCCAACGACAGCAGGGATTCGGTATCCATCGGCTGACCCGAGATGCGGTGCTTCAGGGTTACGCCGTCGAGAAATTCCATCACGATGAAGGCCTGGCCGTCCTGCTCATCGATCTCGTGAATGGTGCAGATGTTGGGGTGATTCAGAGCGGAGGCGGCTTTGGCTTCGCGCTGGAAACGGCTCAACGCTTGAGGATCTTTCGCCACATCATCGGGCAGGAATTTGAGCGCGACAAAGCGTCCGAGTTTGATGTCTTCGGCTTTGTAGACGACGCCCATGCCTCCGCCGCCCAACTTTTCGAGGATGCGGTAGTGCGAAATGGTTTGGTTCAGCAGTTGCTTCGGGCCTCAGGGATGGAATGTTACCAGCAGGCTGAGAGAAACGCGAACAACTGGGACTTGAAAGATCTCTGGCGAGCTTCGCGCGGATGGACAGCCGGGGGCGTCTGTCCCCGCCTGTTTATGATTGCTTTTCGCTGCGCCGCATTTGCAGGAAGGCGCGGATGAAGGGTTGCAGGTCGCCGTCGATTACGCGATCGACGTCGCCGACTTCCATCTTAGTTCTGTGGTCTTTGATCAGACGATAGGGCTGTAGCGTGTATGAGCGGATTTGCGAGCCGAAGTCAATGTCGAGTTTTGAGTCTTCGATCTTCTTGGTGGCGGCGCGCTTTTTCTCCAGTTCGTTTTCGTAAAGCTTGGAGCGAAGCATGCTCATGGCCCGGTCTTTGTTCTTGTGCTGCGAACGCTCGTTTTGACAGGCAGCAACGATTCCGGTGGGAATATGCGTGATGCGTACGGCGGAGTCGGTAGTGTTGACGTGTTGCCCACCCTTTCCGCTGGAGCGGTAAGTATCGATGCGCAAATCGTCGGGCTTGATGACGATGTCGATACTGTCATCAATTTCCGGTGATACGTAGACGCTGGCAAAAGATGTGTGGCGGCGCTTGGCTTGATCGAATGGCGAAATGCGCACCAGCCGATGGACTCCGATTTCGCTGGTCAGCAGGCCGAAGGCGTATTCGCCATTGACTGCGAAGGTCGCCGATTTGAGGCCCGCTTCTTCGCCCGGCTGGTAATCGTAGAGAACCGTCTCGAAACCTTGGCGCTCGGCCCATCGCAAATACATTCGCAGAAGCATGTCGGCCCAGTCCTGCGATTCCGTGCCTCCGGCACCGGGATGAATGGTGACGATCGCGTTGCGTGCGTCGTTTTCGCCAGGGAGCAGCGTCTCGGTTTCGAGTCGGTCGACGAGTTGGCGCAGTGAGTCGATTTCGCAGCGGAGATCGGCGTCAACACTTTCGCCTTCGCGAGCCAGGTCAAAGTAGGCGGAAATGTCGTCGCTGTGCCGGATAAGGTTGGCTTCGTTGGCCAACATATCTTCCAGCCGTTTTTTCTCGCGCATGACCTGCTGGGATTTTTGTGGATTCGACCACAGGTTGGGATCGGAGGCTTGCTTTTCGATCTCGCTCAGATGTTGGCGCAGATTACCTGCGTCAAAGATACTCCCGAAGTTCGCGGACTTTGTCTTTTAGAACCGCATATTCTTTTTCTAACTCTTCGACCATGATATGTCCTCTTGAAGTTTTCGCGGGAGACGTTGAAGCAACGTCTCTACAGGCGACCGGCTGGCTGTAGAAAACGTAGCTTGCTACATTTCTTTTCGCTTTCGAACCGCACGCATGAACAGCGCCGCCAGTGAAATTATCGCACACAGATAGGCGAACCAGTCGCCGTGGCGGGTGTAGAACGTAGTTACGCTCGAGAGTGCATAGGGAGCCCGCAGCGCAGTGCGGGTCTTGCGGGGCGCGCTGTCTATGATTCGTCCATCAGGATCAATAGCGGCGGTGACTCCTGTATTTGTGTCGAGCAGCAGCCAGCGGTTGTTTTCGACGGCGCGCATGCGGGATTGCTTCAGATGTTGCGCGTAGGCTCCGCTGTCGCCGTACCAGCCGTCGTTGGAAATGTTCACCAGCACTTGGGCTCCGTTGTTGGCGAACTGGCGGATGTCGTCGGGAAAAATGGATTCGTAGCAGATGAACACGCCAAGCTTGCTTCCACCCGCGTCGAGGGGAAGGCGCGAAGTGCCTCGGGAAAAATCTCCTACTTCTTTGGTCAGACCTCCGGCAAAAGAAAATATCTGCTTGAAGGGAACGTATTCGCCGAATGGGACGAGATGGATCTTGTCGTAGCGCGAAATCCAGTCGCCATTCGGGCTCACGAGGGACGCCGAGTTGTAGATTTCCGTGGCCTGGCTTGGGGTCGCGCTGGCATTGCGAATTCCGATGTTGCCGGCGAGCACCCACGCCTTCGATTGACGCGCGACGTTGCTGACGGCATCGCGGAAGAGCGGATCGCTGGTATAGAACGGGGCGGGGTTTTCGGGCCAGACGATCAAATCAGGAGGGTGCGCGCCACTTGAATCGAGGCTGACTGCAGTCAAGTCGCGCAAAGTGTCATTGAAATATTGTTTTGTCCAATCGGCGCCTTCGAGAATAGGTACATTGGCCTGTACCAGAACCGCGGTGTGGTCGGCGGGAAGTGCGGGCGCGGGAACCAGACTTCCGGCCTGCAGGATCAGTGCGGCGACGACAGTGGCAAGCAATAGCCGTTTGCGCTTTTCACGCTGTGCTTTTTCCGCTGTACCAGAAACGCGGCGGCCAACGCGGCATTCACCAGCATGATCTCGAACGATATTCCGTAGACGCCGGTGACTGAGGCAATGCGAGCCAGAGGAATGTTGCCTACCTGGGTAGTTCCCAGAAGGTCCCAGGGGAATCCGGTGATGCGGGTGCGGGCCAGTTCGACGGCGACCCAGAGCACGGGCGAGAGCAGCAGTGCCCTCAGGTTGACCGGACTGCCCGCCAGCAGACTCACCAACAGGCCGAACACGCCGTGGTAGATCGCGAGGTAAAGGCAGAACAGAATCAAAATGACAATGCCGACCGGTGTGCTCACGCCGCCGTATTGGTGCATGACGCTGTAAATCCAATAGCAGGTGCCGGCGTACCATAGGATCCCACACGCGTACCCTAGCAAGAAGCCTTGCAGCGGCTTGGCCGGAAGCAGTTTGATGCCAGCTCGCAATTGCAACGTGTCTGGTTCTCGAGCCCGCAAGATCGCGAGCAACAACGGCGCGATCGCTACCCAACACAGCATGTAAAGATTAGGAAGCGGGAAGATCAGAATCTGCAAGGCAGCCGAGAGCAGAATGAGAAGCCAGGCACTTTTATGAATGTGCACTTGAGCAGGATAGCAAAAGGCGGGCGTCAGGCTTTAGGCTTCAGGTTGGCGGTCACCATGTTCCTGACGAACTCTACAATTTCCGGCGTTACGTACTGGGGCGGATGGATCTCGAAGATCGGTTGTCCTGCAACTGGTTTCAGAGAGATGCCGGTCCACGCCGGCCTATCTTCCTTCGCAGCGTGCAGAATGACCGCGTCGGCTTGGTCGAGGAATTCCTGGGCTGATCGTTTGAAGTCCGCAGTGGCGGGATCGAGAACCGTTAAGTAAAGATCCGGATGGACAAACTTCAGAATGCTATTTGACTCGAGAATTACATTTTCCGATTCGGCAAGTTTGCGGCGGATGGTTGGTATAGCTTCTGCCAGACGGCCCTGTTCGGTGCGGACCCAGAGCGCGCGAACTGCACCGGCTAGCAGGAAGCGCGAAGTGTCGGAATCGCCGGAGCGATCTTTTTCTTCCGAGATCGCCCAGGTGTGATCGTCGGTGGCGCAGTGGCAGGATTCTCCGTTGAGCGAACAGACTCCGTGGCCGTATTGCGTGATTTTGAGCGCGGTCCAGTGGTATTCAGGGAGGGCGGCGATCAGGCCAGCGACTACGCTGGTTTTGCCTACGCTGCGCGAATGTCCGCCGATCACGACGATTGCCATAGTGAATTGATTTCGCGGGCGGGGCGCCCGCGTCACAGAAAATCCCTATTCCTTCTTTGCCAAGCGCGCTAACGCCGCCAGTTCTTTCAGGTATTCGCGTACTGGCTTGGCTGGCGTTCCCCAGAAGGCAATTCCCTTCCCACGCAATACTTTGTTTGGCAAGACGCCGCCTTGTCCTCCCAGCATTACACCTTCTTGGATGCGGGCGTGCTCTCCGATGCCGACCTGGCCGCCGAGAACGACGTTTTTCTCGATCGTGATGCTGCCGGAGAGGCCGGTTTGCGCGGCGATCACGACGTCTTCGCCGATCTGGCAGTTGTGGCCGATGTGCACGAGATTGTCGATTTTCGTGCCCCGGGCGATGCGGGTTACGTCCAAGGCTCCGCGGTCGATGGTGGTGTTGGCGCCGATCTCGACATCGTCTTCGATTTCGAGGCGTCCGACTTGAGGAAACTTTTCATAGCGGCCGGTCGCGTGATCGCGCACGTAGCCGAAGCCGTCGCTGCCGAGCACCGCGCCGGAATGGACGATGACCCGATCTCCGAGGCGGACGCCGGGATAAAGAGTTACGTTCGGATACAGATTGCAGTTGCGTCCGATGATCACTTTGGCGCCGATCACGCTGCCGGCGCCGATACGCGTGCCCTCGGCAATGTACGTGCCCTCGCCGATGACGACTCGTTCTTCCACCGTAACATCGTCAGCCACTCGCGCCGACGGATGCACGATTGCGCTGGGATGGATACCAGGCTTCCGCTCGGGCCCTGCACAAAGAAGTTGCGCAGCCCGGACAAAAGCAAGACGCGGTTGCTTGGCGAGCAGCAGCGGCTTCGAATTTGTCTTTCCAGCCGCGAAATCGCCGACGATCACAGCTGCAGCCTGCGATTCGAAGGCTGGGCGGAGATTCTTTTCATCGTCCACGAAAACCAAATCGCCTGATGCTGCCGACTGGACGCTCGCGATGCCCGTCAGTTGCACAGTTTCGTCTCCCAGTACGCGGGCCTGCACAAACTCGGCAACGTCTTTGACGGATCGCGCCGTGACCAAAGTCATGGCACCTTTTTATACGTTTGCCGTGGGAAAAGAAAGCTGGGGCTAGAATATTCGAATGGAGCGAAAGATCTTCTGGATCAGCTTCACCGTGCTGGGGCTGGCGGCGGATTTCGTTTTGCCGCTGTGGTGGGCTTTGGGGGCAACCCTGCCGATTGTCTATGTAAGTTGGTGGATCGCGTACCGGAGTGACTGGTTCGGCTAGAAATCTAGAGCTCGTCTCTTAGACGCTCACGTCCGGTTCTTTGCTGGTGTAATGACGATTTTGCAATAACTATGAACGGACTTTATCCGAGCCAGGCGCTCCGCGAAATAGCCATAACAGGAGAGATGCGCAAATTATACCCGTGAGAGCGGAGGCTGGCAGTAAGGGCGAAACCTCTCCTGCGGAACTATGTCGGCTGTCTTGTCGAATCCAAATGGAAGCAACGAAGATGGTAATGGCGGGCACAAGAGTTCCTAGAACTAGCCCGACCGTGGCTGCTGGAACGATTGCGACCTTAATTGGACGATATTTCTGGGCTAAACTCTGAACCATTACGCCGCAAACGCATCCCAAGACAACCGCTGCAGGACCGACGAAGCCGAACGCGTAAATCCAGCCTTGCACCGCCATGGCTGCTACTGCGACGACCCCTCGAAATAAGGATGGTCGATCTAGCTGTGCGAACAACAGCAGAGCGCCGATTCCGGGCCCGAGAAGCCCACATACTGCAGCACCGGCGAAGGCGGCTTTCCACTTCTTATTAAACATTCCCCCGTCATTATGCCGCACAATTCCAGTATCGCCGCGTAACTGTTGTAACCAGGCCATGGCACTCACGGAGGGCCCGAAGCGTTATAACGGATTCTACGTCAGCGTCGAAAATGTCATTTGCTTCGCACGTTCATCAAATGACGCTGGCATTTGCTCACTGGTAAAGCGGGGGCTGTCCTTCTGGCCTTGTCTTCCAGCGGCGATGGACCCATAGCCATTGATCTGGGTATCGGCGTACGTAATCTTCGATTACTTTTGTGAACAACGCAGTGTTTGCGACTGCGTCGGCGTCGTCATCGCCGGTACGCACTAGATTAATTGCGGGATCAAAACGCAGGCGGTATTTTCGCAGGGCGGGATCCCAGATGGTGAAACCTGGCACAACAGCCGCGTCGGTGCGCAATGCGATTCTCGCCAATCCACTCGCGGTGCAAGCTGGGATTCCGAAAAAGTCGACGAACACGCCCTGCGGCGGGGTCATGTTTGTGTCCATGAGAATGCCCACGGTTTCTCCGGCTTTCATAGCCGAGAGGAGGCCGCGGACGAAGTCGTCTTTGTCGACCATGGAGTTGCCGTGCATGGTGCGATATTGGCGGGTCAGGCGATCGAGGTATACGTTGTCGAGCGGCCGCATCACGACGTGCAGAGGATGTCCGTGCAGGGAATGGGTGAAGGCCGAGAGTTCCCAGGCTCCCATGTGAGCGGTTAGAAAGAGCACGCCTTTGCCACGCGCCAGGGCGCGCTCGAAATTCTCGAATCCGTCGTAGACCACTACCTTGCTTACGTTTTCCCGCGTGTACTTCGGGAACAAACACACTTCGGCGGCTTGGCGTCCGAAGGAAGTAAAGACGCCGCGCAGGATTTTGGCGCGCTGGTGATGGCTCTTCTCCGGAAATGCCATTGCCAAGTTGTGCATGCCCACGCGCCTCAGCCGCACGTGCAGCACGTAGACCGTCCATCCGAGAGCGATCCCGGCGGCGCGGGCCAACGGACGAGGCAAGGCTCCTATGAATTTGATGATCAGCCAGGCGAGGGCGTACTCGAGGCGCTGACGCATGTTGGGGGAAAGGGTGACGGTAGCACCGGCAAAATCCTACGTCAAACGAACCACGGCGCAGCGCTCGCGTCCGTGAAGGAACAATCTGGCCTTACTTGCTGGCCTGCACAGCCCATTTGGCCAGGGTTTGCAGGAATGGATACGCAGCTGCCGGTGGTTGGATCTGCCCCTGAAGCGAGGCTTTCGTACTTACCATGTGCCCGTAGAATTCTCGGGTGCTGTCTTTGTCCTGACGAACCACGGCGCCGTCTAGCGCTATTCCGGCAAAGACTCCGCGCGCCCGCGAATAGCTGAGGATTTGGGCGCGCATCTTCCAGTCGGTCCCGGCCGCGGCCTGCCGGCCGACGGGACCGGCGGCGACACTGGCGTCCGCGCCTAGCTTGAACTGGCTGGAGAGCAGCTTGCGCATGCCGTCGTCGTTCATGACGAGCATGACTAAATCGACCGCCTGACCACCGATCTGCAGGCCGAAGCTTCCACCCTTGACGGTGAAGAACGCTGGCGCGCTCCATCCCTTCGGATTTCGGCAACTGGCTAATCCGCGCCCGTAGCGAGCGCCCACGACGAAGCCCCCATTCAACATGGAGGGAACGACGGCCATGCATTCAGCCGAGCCCAGCACGTCCGAGGGAATGCCCTGGTCGGGGGCCGACTGGATTTCGTTGAGCACGTCGGCAGCGGCCTGAACTCGGTCTTGGGCTTTGCTTTGCTTGCCGTTCGAACTGTCATCAAAGGCAAATGCGAAGCTAGCCAGGGCGACTACAGCCAATAAAAGCAGAACTCTCTTGATCATTCCTCACCCTTCTTGTCCGTGCATTCCTAGAAAGCGATTGGAATTGATTCTAAAGGATTCTGGAGGTTGGAGAAGTTGCTGCGGGCTGGGCTATTGCTGATTCAGGCACGTACAAAAAATGCGGGGTTGGCAACGGTGACCCTAATCTCCGCTCCCAACCCCGTCTCCCAGGTTCTGTGGTAGGTGAATCGAGTATGCGTCAGGGGGAGAAAGCGGACAAGATTACGAGGGTCATTGTCCTTTGGTAACTTCGAGGGCGGCTCTTACTCCATCACAGCCTTACTCCATCACAGCCTTTCTTTACAATTTAACGCCGTTGTCGTCCTCGTTGCTGTCTCCGTCCTCGCTGTCACCGGAGTCGTCGCTGGACTTGTAAAGCTTGTAGTCCCTCTCGACTTGGTCCGCTTCCGTTCTTCGACCCAGGCTATCGAGAGCTTTAATCAAGCAGGGTCGTGCCATGTTCCAATGCGGATCCATATCAAGCATTTCGCGAAACTCCGTCACGGCATCCGAAAACAGATTGAATTGGCACATGGTGTAGCCCAGGTTTTGCCGAACCGCCATATTTCGCGGAGCCAAAGCCTTGGCCTTGTTGAGAGCAGCCAGCGCTTGCTGAGGATGTCGCCATTTCGTGTAAAGATTGCCAAGATTGTAGTAGTACATAGCCACGTTGGGGTCGAGTTCGATGGCTCGCTTGTATGCCGCCTCGGCTTTGGCCCACTCATTCTGCTGTGCTAATGCGAGCGCTTGGTTGTTCAGATCCTTGGCCTCGGTATTGCTTCCCGCCTCAAGGTCGGATAGGTCTTCAACTTTATCGCCACCGGCAGCGGCTCCTCCTGAATCCGGCATTTGCATGGTGGAGGACAGCGCCAGGTACTTGTGCGCTTCGGCGTTGGTAGGTTGCAGACGCAGTGCCTGTTTCGCCTCCTCCGCTACCTCAGAACCTTGCTCGAGCCGGTAATAAATCTGTGCCAGCCGGACATGCGCATAGGCAAAGCTAGGATCCAATTCTGCGGATCGGACGAAAGCGGTCTTTGCGGAGGCGAAATCGCCGCTGATGAAATTCAGGTTGCCGAGGGCCGCGTACAGGTTTGCATCCTGATTCCCCTGAACCAAAGTTTCTAGACTGTGGCGAGCCGTGGCGTAGTCCTTGCCACTGAAAGCTTGGGCGGCAGCGATCAAGGCCTGCGGAACCTCCGAGGAAGTGGAAGCGTCAGGATGCGAAGGCACATTAGGCAAAGCGGCAAGAAGTTCGGGCGCGAGGCGGGCCTCCTTCAGACGATCCAGGTGAGTGTTGTCGGGCACAAACGTTATTCCACGGGTTTGCGCCTCGTTCAAGATGTCGGGCATCGCCATCCCGGCGATTTGCCATGTCACCAGGGCAGTTACGGAGAGCGGAGGCTGCGCCGGATGCGCGGTATCTTGGTTCGCTTGCGCTGCGCGCCTGGCACGGAAGGCGCGGGCCGCATCGCCGACCGATTCCGTTTCCTGGGCACGGGCTGGAAGAGTGGCAAATATGGCGAGAGCCATGCAAAAACCTGCGAGCAACCGCGACCGCCGCGGGCGCGGACTTTTCAGCACAGCATGTGGATCAAAGCCAAAAGGCCAAGCGTTGGCTGGCAAGAGAGGGTTTTGCATCGTGACCGTCCCCTAGATAAGAGTTTTGCATCTGCCGGGGGACGAGCAGAGGAGCTTGCGAAAAGAGCTAGAGCTAAGGACTATTTTGCCGTGACCAGGTTGTGCGTAATGGCGTGTACGGAAAGCGCAATGCGGTTCTGCACCCCGACTTTTCGCATCAACTTGGCGACGTGAGCTTTCACGGTACGTTCCTCGATGCCCAGCGCGGAACCGATTTCCTTGTTGGAGCGTCCGGCTACCAGCATTTCCAGAACTTCTTTCTCGCGGTCGGTAAAGGTCACTCGGCCAGCGGGGAAAACGCGTCCCGGGGACGACGACACCCTCTCGATGAACATGGAAAGCACTCGCCTGGGCGCCCACACCGAACCTTCGTTCACTACCCGGATGGCCTGTACGAACTCAGTTGGCGAAGCGGCCTCGTCCACGTAACCCTTGGCGCCCGAGGCAATGGCCTTCAGAATGGTCTCTTCGTCGATGCCGGAACCGGTCACAATAATCCGCAGGTCGGGACGCGTGGCCTTCATGGTGGCCATCAGATCAAACAAGTTCTGGCCATTGCGGTTGCCGAGCAGGATAAGATCAATGCCCTGCAGAGCGGAGATATCGGGAAGCGAGGCGGAGATCAACTCGAAATCCGACTCATTGTCGAACAGGGCCCTAAATCCCACGAACCGCAGCGGATCACTCTCCACCACGGCAATACGGATCGGAGCTTTCTTTACCGGTGCAGCTTTCGTGGCCATTGCAGATTTCATAGCTTTCCTACTCGAGTAGATGGTTTAGCATAACTGCATTCGTCCGCGATGGAAAGCACGGTAACGGTTTTGCAATTACGGCAGTAACATGCAAACATCGTTAGAAAGAGGCAGGAAATTCATGAGGTTACCTCACCGATTACGGTTCCAAGGACAGCTGGGCTGGATTGGAGCATTGCTGGTCGCGGGAACGCTATTTTCCGTGGCACAGACCGCATATCAGCCAAAGTTTAAGGGAGATCCGGCGCGATCGGAATCCGAAGCCAACGCCCTTGGGTACATGCGTACCGTCATCCGGGCGCAGCAGCAATACTTCAAAAAGAATAATAAATACGCCTCCTCGCTGGCCGACCTGGTTCATACCGGGTCTTTTACCAAGCGCATGACCCAGACCGATCGGGGCGATTACACGGTGAGTTTCCACTCCCGCAAAGATGGCTATGAGCTGACGATGACTCCCAAGCAAGTGGACGCTGAGCATCGCGCGTTCTACGCCAATGAAGATGGAGTTATGCACGCGGATGAGGCAAAAGCGGCGGATGAGAATTCGCCGACGGTGAAGTGAAGTGGCTCATGGCAACGAGCCAACGGGAACGCCGAGCGGTGGGGTTAGTGCCTCCGCGTGGCTGCATAAGCGTCAAACATCTGTTGCGCCAGGTAGCTTAAGAAATACCACCACAGCGTCCCCAGAGTGCTGAACCACAGCAGGAAATTGTCGCGCGGCCACCCCAGTATCACAAGCAAGGGTGAAAGTGGGAAATCCACGTATGTTAAGTAATGAACCCCTGATTCCAAGTCGGCAATTTTGATCGCTATGCAAGCGCACAGGTGGACCAGCGGTAGCAGATAGACCAACGGTCTCCTGCTGATATAGTTCATGTCCCTCAATGCTAATCGAATGTACCGACCGCCGGCCCGGGTTTGATTTCTACTGCTTTGTCGTTACGATAGGTGACGCTGAGGGGATTGCCGCCGTTTGGGTAGTTGACCGTGCGATTCCCCGGCTCGCCCGATTTTTCTGGAATCCCCAAGCCAACAGCAAAGTCTGCCTGCAGCTCGCTCATCCCCGGCTTGACCTGGTGTTTATCAATCGCATCCCAAACGTCGGCGGGCCAATGTTTGTAGAGTTCGTGGGGATCCTGAATGAAGAGCATGTCGTCGGAGTAAAACTTGTAGTCGATCCCCTTGATCGACCCGACAGAAAAAGCGTAACTCTTGCCATCTTTTTCAAATACTGCCATCACCTGACGCTCGCCGGGCGATTGGGGAGCATCGGCGCTGATGACATCTTTGATTTCCAGTTTTTCAATCGGCAGGAGCTTCCCGGCCTCATGCGAGAAGTCAACGCGATGCCGAGCCGGATCGTAGGGATACAACGTGTAGGCATAACCGACTTTGACCCAAACCGGCTGCTGGGTGAGTTGCTGGGCGGACTTCAGATCGTAGGGATAAAGCTTCTTTGGAGTCACGTAATAGTCGGGATTCAGTGGTGGCGGCTGTTTCTTCGACTGCTCGACCTGGTTCGCGTGGCGTTCGTACAAAATGTAGGCGAGTCGGCAACCCGAAACCAGGATGGCCACAATCATTACGAGTTGAAGCCTTTGTTTAAGTTCAGGACTGATCGGCATCAAGCGTAACCTTACCAGACAGTGGGCGTGGCATGCCTCAGAACTGAATCAAGTTTCGAGTTTCCGCACCCCGAATCCCAGCCTGATGCGGTAAACTTACATACGGGCGTGGCACTCTGTCCACGCCGATTTAGAGGAGAAGACCATGGCCGTTGTGACTGAAGGCGAAGTTCTGAGCGCGCTAAAGCAATGCTATGACCCGGAGATTCCCGTGAACATCGTGGATCTGGGCTTGATTTATGCGGTGCGCTTTGAAGCGGTCGCGGACGATCGTCAAGATGTCTCGGTAGACTTGACGCTTACTTCTCCCGGCTGCCCTTCGCATGTCATGATTGGTGAGCAAGTGAAAGCCAGGCTCGAACAGTTGCCCGGAATCCGCACAGCCACTGTGAACGTAGTATGGACCCCACCGTGGACCCCCGATCGTCTGAGTCCTGAAGCCAGAACCCAACTGGGCATCGAGTAGAAAATCCGTCGGCACCTGCTTTAACGACCAAGTTTCGGGCAGCACCGAAGGAATTCTGCGGGCGCGCGTTCCATTCAAGGAGTCGGGCCTTCGCTCAGGCGCAGGACTTGCACGGTTATGTTATCGGGACCGCCGCGGTCTTTCGCCAATTTGATCAGGGCACGACATGCTTCGGCTGGACCGTTGCTTGTGACGATTCCATGAATCTCGGGTTCGCTTAGCAAACTCCACAACCCGTCGGTACAAAGCACCAGCACATCGCCCTTCAGCAGCGCAACCGAATGCTGCGGAGCTTCGGGCGAGAGCTCTGTGCCCGCCCCGAGAGCTGCGGTGAGAATGTGCCTTTGCGGATGACTTTCGGCTTCCTCCGCACTGATTACTCCGGTCTGCACCAGGCGGCCTACGTAGGAGTGATCGTGAGTCAGCCGGGAAATCGTCGCTCCCCGCGCCAGATACAAACGGCTGTCGCCGACGTGCGCGTAATAGAGTTGGTTGTCAAGAAGAGCGATCGCTGTGGCTGTAGTCCCCATGCCATGCAGTTCCGGATGGGCTCCGGCGTATTCCAGAATACGTTCGTGTGCGATCTGAAACCCGGTGAGCAAAAGAGCTTGCACATCCGCATCGAGAGCTTCGGCGAAAACTTCTTTGATGGAATCGACTGCGATGCGGCTGGCCTCCTGTCCACCTTCGTGGCCGCCCATGCCATCGGCTACAATCGCCAGCCTGCCCTTACGCGCGAATTCCTCGTCGGCGGCCGGCTCCCAGTAAATGAGCTGGTCTTCATTGTTTTCCCGCTGGCAGCCAATGTCGCTCATGCTCGCCAGCTCAACTCCAGGCCGTATTCGCATTACACCTCGCACGCCGTCATCGAGCAAACTAAGAACCGATTTTCGGTCACGTGAACGCAAAGCTCATCCGATCTCAGGCGGATCGGCCGCCGCTCAGAGCGAAACGGCCTCAATCCGTGTTGCCGGGAGTGACTGGTGCCGATCTCTTACGAACTTGGGATTATATCGAACCTTGACGATTTATTTGTCCGAAAGCAGAGCTTGTTACGCGATCCGGACAAAGACGGCGCGGAAATGACATTTGTCAGCATAACTTGATGATGTTCTCCACTGGTGGGTTGCACTCGGTTCCACGATGATGCATTCACTGGCCGGAGGGATTTAGGCCTGGTTCAGAAGCGAGGATCTTATGATCGCGGAGCTGCAAGAAACTGAAGAGATTCGCAAAAAGGAATTTAGCAATGGAGGGGCGGTGATTGCGAGCCTGCACCGAGCCAGCAAGAACTTCGGCGAGGTACAAGCTTTGCGCCACGTGGATTTCACCGTTAGAGCGGGCGAATTGGTCGCCCTTTTGGGACCGAACGGGGCAGGCAAGACCACCGCCGTCAAGCTGTTTCTTGGCTTGGCAAAACCGACGACGGGTACCGTGAGCGTGTTTGGCGGAGACCCGACCCGAGCCGAGGTTCGTACTCGCATTGGAGCCATGTTGCAAGTGGCCAAGGTCCCGGAGACGCTGCGAGTCCGGGAGCACATCGATCTTTTTTCGTCCTACTATCCGAATCCATTGCCGCTGGTTGAGACTCTGGCCTTGGCGGGCTTGCAGGAGATCAAGGACCGAGAGTTTGGCGAACTCTCCGGCGGTCAGCGGCAGCGGGTGCTGTTTGCCCTGGCGCTGTGCGGCGACCCAGACATTTTGTTTCTCGATGAGCCCACGGTCGGGTTAGATGTGGAGTCGCGGCGCGTGCTGTGGGAGGAAATTCGCAAGCTGATCGCCCGCGGCAAGACTGTGCTGCTCACAACGCATTACCTGGAAGAAGCGGATGCGCTCGCCGACCGGGTCGTGGTGATCAATCGCGGCCAGATCATTGCGGAGGGAACACCAGCTGAAATCAAGGCCAGCACGGCCGGGCGCCGGATTCGCTGCGTAACTTCGCTGGATATCGAGCTTGTACGAAGTTTGCCGGGTGTGATTGAAGTCCGCAGAGACCGCGAGGGGCTGGTGATCAGCGCGGGTGCGGCTGAACCGATTCTGCGCGAGTTGCTGATTCGCGATGCGGGACTCTCTGGTATCGAAGTCACCAGCGCCGGATTGGAAGAAGCGTTTCTGGCGCTGACTGGAGCGAACAACGACGCCGCTTAATGAATCAGCGTAACAACCGACAATCTAAACTATCGAGAGGAAACGAATATGGCTACTGCTTCCCTAACACTCGCAGACGGCTCCTGGGCACGCCCGCTTAGTCACACCCTTGCGATCTACTTCAAGGAAGCGAAATATGAATTTCTCACCCGGCTGCGTCTGCGGGCTTACTCGATTTCTACAATTTCGTTTCCTCTGATGTTCTACGTGCTGTTCGGGCTGGTGCTGAATCCAAAAAATGCGCCCGTCGGCGGCGTTGGGGTCGCGACCTACTTGATCCCGAGCTATGGCACGTTCGGGATCATGGGAGCATCGCTGTTTGGCACAGCGTCGGGGCTGGCAGCGGAACGCGGCCTGGGATGGTTGCAAGTGAAGCGGGCCAGCCCCATGCCTCCGTTCGCCTACTTTATGGCGAAGGTCGCGCTGGGCATGACATTTAGCTTCATAGTAGTGTTGCTCCTGCTGCTGCTGGGAGTTACATTCGGCGGAGTTCACATGCCGGTGCTGGAAGCGGCGAAGCTGGTGGCCGTCCTGGTCGCAGGTTCCCTTCCCTTCTGCGCCATGGGATTGGCGATCGGGTATTTCGTGGGGCCGAACTCAGCGGTCGCGACCATCAACCTGATTTATCTTCCGCTGTCGTTTTGTTCCGGGCTCTGGGTACCAATTATGTTTTTGCCCAATGTTATGCAGCGGATTGCCCATTTTCTTCCGCCTTATCATTTGGCCCAATTGGCGCTGAGCGTGGTGGGAGCGGGACAGCATGAATCGAATTGGATTCATTGGGAGGCGCTGATCGGATTCTCGCTCATCTGCCTGGGCGTGGCTCGCCTTGGATTTCAGCGCGATGAAGGAAAGATGTACGGCTAACTCGAACCAACGAAATGATGGTGAAGGAGAAAAATTATGAGCGTCAATCAATGTGCGGGCTGGACTCTGGTTCTCGGCGCGATTTTAATGCTGGCCACTCTTGGCGAGTTCGACTTGCTGGTCGTTCTGCTGCCCCTGTCGCTTCTGCTGGCGTTCGGAATTGGATGTTCCGGGCACCACGAGACCAGGCAGCTGACGAGCGACATCAAAAAGGGGTAGCCTAGAGTTGCACCATCTCTAGCCGCACAATGAGGCTTTTACCTAAAGATCGAAGAGAAGGCTGGGCACCTTACACCTGGCTCTTTTACTTCTGTTTTTTCCTTCTCAACCCGATACTGAATCACCCCAGTTGGAAGGGCTGGCTTGCCACCGCGCTGGGCACGGTCGCTTTCCTCTTTGTTTATTTCAGTTTTTTCTGGATCAAGTGCCCGTGGAATCGGCTTAACCTCCTGGGGTTCGTACTTTTGGGGATCGGCTTTGCACCCTTCAACGAAGGAGCTTGCACGTTCTTCGTTTTTGCGGCTGCCTTCGCTCCCTATGCGGTCGAAACGGAAGGGGCTGCGCTCAAGCTGCTGGCGGCGGTGCTGGCAGTGGCCACAGCGGAATGGTGGCTCCTGCATCTTTCGGGATGGTTCCTGTTCTACGGCGGCGCGCTTTCGATGGTCGTGGGTTGCGGCAATATCTACTTCGCACAACGAGAACGCGCCAACAATCGCCTGCAAAAGGCCAATGAAGAAATTGAGCATCTGGCCAAAGTCGCCGAGCGGGAACGGATTGCGCGCGATTTGCACGACGTGCTTGGCCACACGCTTTCGGTGATTATTTTGAAGTCGGAGCTGGCCGGTAAGCTGATTGAACACGATCCGCAACGCGCGAAAGCCGAGATGGCCGACGTAGAACAGACTTCCCGCGCGGCTTTG
This sequence comes from uncultured Acidobacteriota bacterium, assembly GCA_963762385.1. Classification (GTDB taxonomy): domain Bacteria; phylum Acidobacteriota; class Terriglobia; order Terriglobales; family Acidobacteriaceae; genus JABDBE01. Next base: position 342,958 of record CAVXKN010000014.1, read on the forward strand.
GCGGATGTTCGCAGCACGATTCGCGGTTATCGAGCGCACAGCCTCGAAGCCGAACTGAAAGCCGCCAAGGCGACGCTGGAAACCGCGGGCGTGACAGTGAAGTCTGAATCCTCGGAGGTTCGCCTGACACCGGCACAAGAAAGCGTGGTTGCACTGGTAGTGCGCGAAGCCGTGACCAATGTCGTGCGCCATGCGCGGGCCCGCAATTGTCACTTGCGGCTGCTGCCGGTGAATGGAAATTGCCGGATCGAAATTCAAGACGACGGCCGCGGCGGCGGCGCAGTCGAAGGCAACGGCTTGCGAGGCATGCGCGAACGAATTGAAGCGCTCGGCGGTACGCTCGAGCGCGAGAACAGCGTGGGAACGCGACTCAGTATTGAGTTCCCTCTGAAAGCAAACGTCGATCACTGACCCTTTCCCTTTGAATCCTCAACCAAAGAACGGACGCAAGGCGATTCGAGTCGTGATCGCGGAAGATCAGGGCATGGTTCTGGGCGCATTGGCTGCCTTGCTCGAGATTGAAGGCGACATCACCGTTGTGGCTCGCTCCCGCAATGGCAAAGAAGCGCTACAGGCGGTGCTGGCGCATAAGCCCGATGTTTTCATCACCGACATCGAGATGCCTGAGATGACCGGGCTCGACGTTGCCGGCGAACTGCAACGGCGGCGAACTGGAACGCGCGTGATTATTCTGACTACCTTCGCGCGGGCAGGCTATTTGCGGCGGGCGCTCGAAGCTGGGGCTTCGGGATATCTGCTGAAGGACATGCGCTCCGAGGAACTGGCTGAAGCCGTGCGCCGCGTGCAACAAGGCTTGCGGGTGATCGACCCGGAACTGGCCACGGAGGCCTGGGCAGAACCGGATCCGCTGACCGACCGGGAGCGGCAAGTGCTGCGCCTTGCGGGCGATGGAGTGACCAGCGGCGATATCGCAAGTGAACTCAGTCTCTCCGAGGGAACGGTACGAAATTATCTTTCAGAAGCCATCAGCAAGCTGGGCGCGAACAACCGGGTCGAAGCGGCGCGAATCGCAAGGACAAAAGGCTGGCTGTGAATTTGCTGCACTCCGCGCGGGTGAGGTCTCCCGCAACTATATCCGCACTACAACATTCCGCCGGTTTTCACGGTCAGCATGCTCAATGCAGTCTCGAGTCTCGTGATGGCTTGGGCGAGCTCGGGATGTTCTCCGATTCGTTTTCGCAGGGCATTCAGCAACTCATGCGCGCTTGAAACGTGCTCCACGACGGGGCTGTTTTCCGGACTCAGTTTTGGCTCGGGTCCGGTCTGTGATGGCATGGGAAATCACCTCGCGGTTGCTCTGTCTGGCTGCTTGGACGTTACCATGCTTTGCAGAGCAACTCTAGTTTGGTTGCGAGTTGAGAGTCTTGTCAACCTAAGCCAGTCTTCGTGCGGTGGGTTTGAAGTCACCGCACGCGAGATCCTTCGGCCCGCTGGAGAACGCGGGCCTTCAGGATGACGCCATCTAAGAATAACTATTCAAAGGTGAGGCATTGAATGAAAAGGTTTGTACTGACCGGGGCGCCCGGTGCGGGGAAAACAGTGATACTGCGTCAACTGGAACTGGATGGCTTCAGCGTCGTCGAAGAGGCGGCTACGGATGCTATTGCACTGCAGCAGGCGCGGGGCGTCGCCGAACCATGGACGCATCCCTCATTCATTGATGCGGTGGTCGATCTGCAAAGGCGTCGACAACTTCGGGCGTCGAGCCAACCGGGCGACGTACAGTTTCACGATCGTTCTGCGGTCTGCACAGCCGCCTTAGCCACCTATCTTGGACACCCCATCTCCGACGGGCTTTCACGTGAACTAGAGCGGATCAAGACAGAGGCGATGTTTCAGAAGCGCGTTTTCTTTATTCGGAATCTCGGTTTCATTACGCCGACCGAAGCGCGGCGGATCAGCTTCGAGGAAACTCTGCGTTTCGAACGGATCCACGAAGAGATCTATCTCAAGTACGGCTTTGAGATCGTTTTCGTGGAACCGGGAAGCCTGTTAAAGCGGGTAGCTGCAATCAAGGCTGCAATTTGATTCGCGTGCGGCCATCTTTCCCTATTCGCTAGTCATGATGAACAGCGGCTTCATTTCGAAGCTGCTGAAATGCGGACGGAGCCGCGCGGTGTTGTAATGCTCTTTTACGTTCACGACTTTTTTTGAGGCGATGACAGCGTCGACCGGCATGTTATCGTAGCGGCCGTTCTTGAGCACCACGAGGCGGCCGTGAATACGGTTCAGCAACAGATCGAGAGCGAGGTTGCCATAGGCCATGGGCACGATCGAGTCGATGGCGTCGGGATCGCCGCAGCGGACCAGGTATCCCAGCTTCTGATTGATCACTTCGATGGTCTTGCCATTGTTGTACTTGGGCGAAAGCTCTTTCAGTTTTTCCGAGACCAGATCGCCGATGCCGCCCAGCTTTTTGTGGCCGAAGGCATCGGTCGTGTGATCCTCGAAAACCATATCGCCGCCTTCGAACATGGCTCCCTCAGAAACCAGAACCACGGAATAGTGGCTAGGATTCTTGAGACGATCGGCGACCAGCAATTCCGTCAACCGCTCGATGTTGAAGCGATGCTCCGGGATCACGCAGCGGTTGGCGGCTCCCGCCATGGTCGGAAGCATGGCGGTAAATCCCGCATAGCGGCCGAACACTTCGAGAACCAGGAAGCGTTCGTGCGAGCCTGCGGAGGTGCGCAGGTCGTTAGTCATTTGAATGGTGCGGGTGACGGCGGTGCTGAAACCGACGCAATAATCGGTTCCCGGAACATCGTTATCCATGGTCTTGGGAATCGCGACCACCTTGACCCCTTCCTGATAAAGGCGCACGCCATAGCTCAGCGTGTCGTCGCCGCCGATGGGTATGAGGAAATCGATTCCGAGCCAGTCAAGGTTCTTGAGCACTTCAGGAGTCAGATCGTTGATTTCGGCGTTGTACGTTCCCTGCAGATGCTGGGGAACGGCGGATTTCTTGACCTTGCCAGGGTTGGTGCGCGAGCTGTGCAGGAAGGTTCCGCCGGTGCGGCCGGCGCGGTTCACGATCTCTTCGGTCAAGGTTTGGAAGTTGTCGCTATTGTCGTAATCTTTTTCGCGGACAATATCGACCAAGCCCGCCCATCCTCGACGCAGGCCAATAACCTGACAGCCCTCGCGAATCGCCCGGAAAGTTACGGCGCGGATTGCAGGATTCAAGCCCGGTACGTCACCGCCTCCGGTGAGGATTCCGATCACTCCCTTTTTCGATTTCACATTCGCCATTTTGTGTCGTCCTTACGCTGATCCTTTGTCATTCTCTATTTCATCTTACTAAATGGGACGACGAAAGCTTCAATCATGCCGCGCCTCGCGGGTATTCGGTCCGCGAATGCTAAAATCGTTTGTGCTGAGACCTCCTATCCGTTTGCTGGCCGCTGATATCGATGGCACCTTGCTCAACCCAGAATTTCATATCTCGGACGTAGACATGGCGGCGCTGCACCGCGCCCACCGGGAGGGCGTGGAAGTCATATTGGTGACCGGACGCCGGCACCAGTTTGCTTTGCCGATCGCTGAACTGCTGGGCTTCGATCTGTGGCTGATCAGCTCGAACGGCGCCATTACCCGGTCGCTTTCGGGTGAGACCTTTCATCGCGATATGCTGCCTGCCGAGACCTGCCGCAAACTCTGCGCCAACATGCGGGATTTTCGTGGGAACACGGTCCTGACTTTTGATATGGAAGGCAAAGGCGCAATCGTGCTCGAGCACATGCAGGATTTAACCGAGAGCATTCAGCGCTGGCTGGAGAAGAACCTGCAATATATCGACTTCGTCATCCCGCTGGAAAAGTCGCTGACGACCGATCCGGTTCAGGCCATGTTTTGCGGGCGGATCGAGCACATGCATCGGGCCCTGGGCGTTTTGGCCGGGAGCGGGCTGGAGAAAGAGATTACCGTGCTGCGTACCGAATATCCGGTGCGCGATCTCTCCATCGTCGACGTGCTGAACCAGGGCTGTTCCAAGGGCAATGCCGTGGAGCGATGGGCCAAATATCGCGGCATCCCCCGCGAACAGGTCATGGCCATTGGTGATAACTATAACGACATTGAAATGCTTGCCTTCGCCGGACTGCCATTTATCATGGGGAATGCATCGGAAGAATTGCGGGGACGGGGCTGGGCCGTGACTTTGCCCAATGATCAGAACGGCGTAGCCGCGGCAATCGAGCAGGCACTGGGGACGCGGGTCGGGGTGTAGCGCGCAAGTTTAGTGGACAAGATCGTTCAGTCATCATATGAAGTTGCTGGCTCAAATCGTTCTTGTGTTTGGCCTGGTGGGGACACCTCTGTGGGCAAACGCAGCGGACCTCGCAGTGCTGACCAACGGTTTTTCCATTCGCCACGAGCGGCGAGAGGTGGTCGGATCCGTAACGCGCCTTTACCTGGGCGCCGACCGCGACGGATATGTGGACGTTCCCACTGACGAAATCGATCGCTTTGAAAAAGACCTGTCGGCTCCGGCTGGGGCGACGGCGCACAATTCGCAACCGATGAATGAGGTGATTAACGCCGTCAGCAGCCGTCACCATCTCGATCCGGACTTGATTAACAGCGTGATCCACGCCGAGAGCGGGTTCAACCCGCGAGCGGTTTCACCCAAAGGGGCACGGGGCTTGATGCAACTGATGCCGCAGACTGCGTCCAAGTTGGGCGTAGCCGACGCTTTCGATCCTAGCGCGAACGTCGAGGGCGGCACTCGATATTTGCGGGAATTGCTGGAACGCTACGACTTCGACTTGATCAAGGCCCTTGCAGCTTACAACGCCGGGCCGCAGCGCGTGGAGCAGTATCACGGCGTCCCCCCGTATTATGAAACTCAGGCTTACGTCGCGCGCATTGTCCGTGACTTCAATCGCAAGAAACTGGCGGAACGGAAAGCGGCCGCAGTAAAGACCGCTAGCTATCACCAGAGTTCGGCGAGCCATACTGCCGCCTTAAAACAGGCGTCTCTGGCGGATTCAGCTCAGGCACATTCATCGCGGCCGGATGCGACGCAGCAAGCTTCCCGCTGAATATCGAATATCGCGAGTTTTCCTTTGTAAATTTTTGCGGGCGGGCGAGAACGCCCGTCGCTTCATCGAGCCCTCTTGCGTTGACCCCTGTCTCCCCGTCATTTACCTTGGCAGTAGGAGTAATTCTTGAAGCACTTCTGTAGTCCGCTTCCAATTGCGGGGCGCCTCAAGTAAATGGGCAAAAAACGTTATCTGGCCTACGCGGTCGTCGCGGCAATTCTTGCTGTCCTGGTTTACATGCAGTTTCGCACCTGGAAAGACTTCGACTGGGCCACCTTCTGGAGTGAAGGACGGCAACTTAGCCCGCTGCACGTTGTTCTTGCCATCGCGCTGATCTATCTCAGCTACGTGTTGCGCGCGGTACGCTGGAAGATCTTTCTGCGACCGGTGCGCAGAGACGCTTCCGCGATAGAACTGATTCCCCCGACCTTGGTGGGCTTTACGGGCCTGGCACTGCTGGGACGTCCGGGAGAACTGATTCGTCCCTACCTGATCGCGCGTCGAACCAACCTCACTTTCTCTTCGCAGATGGCAGCCTGGGCGGTCGAGCGCATTTTTGATATTGGTGGATTCACGGTGTTGATGGTCCTCGCGATATTTCTTCCGACGGAATTGCGATACCTGCCGAATCCCGAGATCTACCCGCGGCTTCGCGTGGGAGGTTTTCTGCTGGTCGCGCTGGTTGCGGGGCTAGCGTTAGGGGCTCTCCTAATTGCCAAATTTGGAGAAGCAGTAGCACGTTGGATCGAAGCCCGCTTCTCTCACCTGGCCGCGAACTTGGGGCATCGTGTGGCGCAAAAGGTCCGTGAATTCCACGGCGGATTGGACACCATCCATAGTCCGCTTGCCTTTCTGCAATTAACTGGCGTGTCCATATTGATGTGGTGGATCATCGCGTTGGCGTATCGCGAGGTCACTCATGCCTATGGTCCCGCTCTCGAGCACATGACCGTATCCAAAGTTCTGCTGCTGATGGGCTCGAGCATGTTGGGGTCGTTGATTCAGTTGCCTGGAGTGGGTGGGGGCTCGCAGTTGGCGACGATCTCCGCGTTGGAACATATTTTTCGCGCCTCGCACGAACTGGCGGCGAGTTGCGGGATTCTGCTTTGGGTGGTCACGTTTGTCTCCGTGGTTCCCGCTGGATTGCTGTTGGCACATCGCGAGCGGTTGTCTTTACGCAAGCTATCGAAAGAGAGTGAGCAGGAGGAAGCTCGCGTGGAACTCTCGCCATCGCCCTAGGGAGGGCGCCGACAACCCTTCCGTTCTTTGGTAGTGAGGCATGAACTACGAAAACCCAATAGCGGCCGACCGAAAACAGTGGTTTCACGCCCGCCCCATATTTTTCCTCGCCTTCGCGGCCCTCCTGGCTGTCATCGCCTTTCCAGACGTGGTTAGAGGGAGCTACATTCTAAAGAGAGTTTTCCTGCTCTTGCTAAAGAGAGTTTTCCTGCTCTTGGCGACACTCGCGCTCTTGTCGGGCTGGTTCTTCCTTCTAAGGGACGCCAGCCAAATAGCCCTTGGAGAGCTTTGGTTGCACTAATTACGTCGGTGTACTTAACTTTGTCCGTTCCAACTTTCCTCTTTGAGATGTCTCAAATCAGATGGCTCATTCGCCACCCCATGCATCGTGTCTTCGAGATTTACGTATGGCCCTGGGTGCGCTGGGGATTCTTACTCGTCCTTTCGGGTGTTGCAGGCTCTTTTTTCGGCCGCGGCCGAGCACGCGTTGCATTTCTGGTCGGCAGCATTTTATTGCTGATTCTCTGGGCGTCAACGGGCACGTGGGTCGTTTGATACGCCCTAGCCGGCAAGGTCCTGTCGTCGCCGTCGCCGCCGGTAGCCTGACGCGTTCTCGTCCCTGCTACAATCAGTTTCGTTAATGTTCCAAGCGCCATGAAGTGTCCTTTCTGCGGGTTCGCAAATGACAAAGTGGTGGATTCGCGCGAGAGCAAGGAAGCCGATTCCATCCGCCGCCGCCGCGAGTGCCTGAAGTGCGGCAAGCGCTTCACGACCTATGAGCGCATCGACGAAATCCCTTACATGGTGGTCAAGAAAGATGGCCGGCGCGAGAAATTCGATCGTCAGAAAGTGTTGAACGGACTTTTGAGGGCCTGCGAAAAACGGCCCGTTCCGATCGGCAAGCTGGAACAGATTGTGAATGAGGCCGAGAGCTTCGTCATCGAATCGGCGGAGCGCGAACGCAGAACCAGCGAACTCGGCGAGTTGATCATGAATCGTCTGCGCCGGTATGACAAAGTGGCGTACGTTCGCTTCGCCTCGGTGTATCTGGACTTTAAGGATGTACAAGAGTTCATGACCGAATTAAAAGACTTGCTCAAGACGAAGGAACCGGAAGTTCGCGGCAAGCCCGGGGCCAAGACCTAGGAAGAACTGAGAACTGTGAACCAAGAGCTCCGAACTGGGTTCTTCCGACTCCGCGAGTTCCCGTGTAAAGCCGGACCGCAGTTTTGCCGATGAACAACAATTAGCCATATGGCACACAAGATTACCCTTATCCCCGGCGACGGCATCGGCCCCGAAGTGACGCAAGCGACCGTGCGCATCCTCGAAGCCACGGGCGTGAAGTTTGAGTGGGAAACTTTCATGGCCGGGGCGGAAGCGTTTGAAAAATACAAGGAATACATTCCCAAGGAGCTGACGGAATCGATTGAGCGCACGCATGTTGGCCTCAAAGGGCCAGTGACGACTCCGATTGGCGGCGGATTTCCCAGCATCAACGTCGCGCTGCGGCAGAAGTTTGAGCTCTATGCCAACTTCCGTCCCATTCGCAATCTGCCGCACATTCCAACCCGCTACCCCGACGTCGACCTCATTATTGTTCGCGAGAACACGGAGAGCCTGTACTCCGGCCTCGAACACGAAGTTGTCCCGGGCGTAGTTGAGAGCCTGAAGATCATCACCGAGAAAGCGTCCACACGCATTGCGCGTTTTGCGTTCGAGTACGCGCGAAAAAACAAGCGCAAGAAAATCCACGCCATTCACAAGGCCAATATCATGAAGCTTTCGGATGGCCTGTTTCTGCGCTGCACCCGCACCGTCGCCAAGGATTACCCCGAGATCACCTACGGCGAACACATCGTCGACAACACCTGCATGCAGTTGGTCATGAATCCTTACCAATACGACATGCTGGTGATGGAGAACCTTTACGGCGATATCATTTCCGATCTATGCGCGGCCTTCGTGGGCGGCCTGGGATTTGTTCCCAGTGCGAATCTCGGCGATCACTGTGCCATTTTTGAGGCGGTGCACGGTTCGGCTCCAGATATTGCGGGCAAGAATCTGGCGAACCCAACCGCCATCTTGCGCTCTTCGCTCCTGATGCTGCGCCATCTTGGGGAGTACGATGCGGCGCTCAAGATCCGCAATGCCCTGGAAAATGTCTATCGCAGTCCCGACAAGTTGACTCGCGACGTTGGCGGCAAAGCGAGCACCTCGGAGTTCGCCGATTTCATCATCGAGGCGATGGAGTCGGGAACTGGCGTCGAGGCGGCGGAATCCTCCCACGCCTAAATTTGCTGTCGGCTTATCTCTTTTTTGCATATTCCCGATGCGAACCGTCAATTCTGCGTTGACGAACCTTCCCTGATTGAGTAACATCGTCCGTTCCAAGGGACCGGGGGGAATGGCTTACACAACGCGGCGTATTGGTGTGGTGCTCTTCCAGCTTGGCGGACCTGACACGCTGGAAGCGATCGAGCCTTTTCTTTTTAATCTGTTCTGCGATCCCGATATCATTGACTTCCCGTTTGCTCGCATTGGTCGAAAGCCGCTAGCCAAGCTGATTTCCAGCACTCGCGCCCGAAAAGTTCAGCATCATTATGCGACCATTGGCGGGGGCTCGCCCATCCGGCGATTTACCGAGCAGCAGGCCCGGGCGTTGCAGTTGAAGCTCACAGAATCGGGTGTGGACGCACGTTGCTTTGTGGCCATGCGCTATTGGCATCCGTTCGCCGCGCAGGCCATCGAACAACTCCGAGACGCCCAATGTGATGAAGTGGTCCTGCTTCCTCTTTATCCACACTATTCGAGCACGACGACCGGCAGCAGTCTCAATGAGTGGCGGCGGCTGTTCCGAGAAGACATCCCGGTGCAATCCATTGAGGCCTTCTATCGTCACGAGCTTTACTTGCAGGCACTGGTCGAGAAGATCGACGAGGTCCTGGCGCGATTCCCCGATCCTGAGCGGCCGGAAATTGTTTTCAGCGCGCACAGCGTTCCAGTCGCGGTCATCCAGAAGGGCGACCCTTATCAGCGGCAGATTGAAGAGACGGTAGAATTGCTTATGCAGCGCGGGGGATGGACGAATGCTTACCGCCTCTGCTACCAGAGCAAAGTAGGAGCCAGCAAATGGCTGCAGCCCTCGTTGCACACGACGTTGCGCGTGCTTGCGGTGGAAAAAGGCCGCGAGGTTTGCATCGTTCCTATTTCGTTTGTCTCCGATCACGTCGAGACGCTGGGAGAGATCGATCACGAGGCTCGCGCGGAAGCTGTGAAGCTCGGAATCAAGCGGTTTGAGATGATGTCCGGGTTGAACGACTCGCCGACATTCATTGCGGCATTGGCCGACTTGGTGGGCACCGCGATCGGAATTGATTTAGCCAACGAGCGCAGAGTGGGGTCGCTCGCTGCCGCTGGAGACTGAAAGCTGGCGGAATTACAATAAAACGGGGCCAAGTACAACAAAGGGGTGAGGTCGGATGGCAGACGAATCCGCCAATGGTGGCATTCTGGGGCATCTTCCGCCGTGGCCGCGGAAGGCGCTCAATAATTCGGTCATCGCCATGGAACAGGCCTACCGCCAGCGCAAAGGCCTGCCCCTGCTCAGCGATGCCGACGTCGAAGCCTTGAAAGCTGGCCAGCCCATGGCTTGGGAAAGTGGAAACGGGGGATCCGCACCGGTTGCGGCGAGTCCAACTCCTCCGTCTGCGGTCGCACCCGCTCCGCCTGCCGCAGTTCCAGCCGCTACAGCGAACGCTGCGCTCAGCGAGGACGTCGCTAAGTGGGTGGCAGAAGGTCGGAAGTGGAGTAAATCGACGATTGCCGCGGAACAAGCGCGGCGCGCGCGCAAAAGTCTGCCGACACTGAACGATGTCGAAATCGCCGCCCTGCTCGGAGAGCCAGTCGCGGCAGCGCCAGCGGCGCCGGTTCCGGCCGCTGTTCCAACGCCAACTCCCGCGGTCGCGTCCGGGCCCATCAGCGCGGACGTCGCCAAGTGGGTTGCAGAAGGTAGAAAGTGGAGCAAGTCAACAATTGCGGCGGAGCAAGCGAGACGCAGCCGCAAGGGTCTGCCCGCGCTCAACGATTCCGAAATTGCCGCACTGCTCGGGGAGCCCGCCGCTGCCGCTGCAGCGCCATCGACTGCGGCTCCGGTCGCAGCTCCAACTCCCGCCGTGCCTCGACCTGCAGCCGCAGTTGCGACTGCATCAGCGGCTGCTTCTGTATCGCGCAGTGGCGAGTCCACAAGCTATGTCGGCACCCCCGCGGTTGGAACGTCCAGGGCGGCAAAAGCCGGAGGCGTGGCCTCGATCGGTCCCGAAGACAATGAAGTCAATCAGCAGCGCCGCCGATTGGTATGGAGCGCGGTTGCTGCGTTTCTCGTGGCGTGGTTCCTGGCATTCTTTCGGTTCTTTCTTCCGCGCACTTTATTCGAGCCTGCGACCAGCTTCAAGATTGGCTATCCCGAGGAATATGGTCTGGGAGTCGATACAAAGTTTCAGCAGAAGTACCGCATCTGGGTGGATCGTACGCCGGATCGCATTTTCGTGATCTACGCGCGCTGCACTCATCTAGGTTGCACTCCCGACTGGAAGCCGAGTGAAAACAAATTCAAGTGTCCATGCCACGGCAGCGGTTACGACAGCGAAGGAATTAATTTCGAGGGCCCAGCGCCGCGCCCCATGGATCGGGCTCACCTGGAAGTCGCGCCCGACGGTCAGATTCTGGTAGATGTTTCGAAACTGTACCAGTGGCCAAAGGGCCAACCGAGCCAGTTCAACGAGGACGGAGCGTTTCTGCGGGCGTAGCTTGTGTGGCGCGGGCGCCCTCGCCCGCGGACTTTGCAAGACTGAGCAGCGTGATTAGAGGAACCAATGCCTGAAGAGAATGGAAACGGCAAGAACGGCAATGGCAGTCGTGTAGGCCTGCTCGAACGGGTGAAAGCTGGAGTGAAAGAAGACGTCCAGTCGCTCAAGACAGACATGCCGGCGAAGGCCAAAGAGCAGATCGAAGGCCTGAAGGATCCCACCAAGACTCAGGTCTTCACTTCGATCTTCCGCCACAAGCATGACGACACACCCCGCAATCGTGCGCTGGGCGTGCTGTCGAACGTCTTCCTGCATCTGCATCCGGCAAAGATCAACCGTGACGCAGTCCGCTACAGCTACACCTGGGGCATGGGCGGAATCACGTTCTATTTGTTTATCGTGCTCACTTTTACTGGTGTGCTGCTGATGTTCTATTACCATCCCAGCAAAGTGCAGGCGTTTCGCGACGTGCTCTATCTCGAGCACGATGTTCCCTTCGGCAAACTGCTCCGCAACATGCATCGGTGGGCTGCGCACTTGATGGTGATCGCGGTCTGGCTGCACATGTTCCGGGTTTTTCTGACCGGGTCTTATAAGAAACCGCGCGAGTTCAACTGGAACATCGGCGTGCTCTTGCTGGTATTCACGCTGTTACTGTCGTTCACCGGCTACCTGCTTCCCGACGATCAGCTGGGATTCTGGGCGGTCACGGTGGGAACGAACATGGCGCGCGCCACGCCGCTGTTGGGGCACGAAGGGCCCTTCGGCAAAGTGTTCCACATGACGCCTTATAACGACATTCGTTTTGGACTATTGGGCGGCTCGATTGTAGACGCGAATGCGTTGCTGCGGTCTTACATCTGGCACTGCATCGGAATTCCGATCGTGGCTTCCGTTCTGATGATCGTGCATTTCTGGCGGGTGAGAAAAGACGGCGGCATCTCCGGCCCAGCGCCGGTGATGCTGACAGCGGAAGCGGACAAGCCGCGCCGTAGTTCTTAGGCCAAGCGGCGAGACGTAGCAAGCTACGTCTCTACAGTAAACAAGACTTGCGGTAGAGACATTGTTTGCAATGTCTCCCTGGCTAGGAGCATTTATGGATTGGCGACAACTTTGGGAGATCTGTTCCGCGCCTGACAACGTGCCTATCGTCGGTTTGATCCCGCTGTTGATCTTCTACATTTATCTGGCGTGGAAGCAGGCGAAGGCCAACGACGAACTGATCGGCGAACTCGAAACCAACCCCGCGATGGCGAAAACTCACTATCGCAAGACCTGGCCGTTCCGTCCCGGCTGGCAGAAGGAGATTCACGTCTGGCCGTTTCTCCTGCGCATTGAATTCCTCGCCGCCATTATCGTTACCATCATTTTGATGGTCTGGTCGATCACGCTGAGCGCGCCGCTCGAAGAACCATCGAATCCCAACCTGACGATGAATCCGGCGAAAGCGCCCTGGTATTTCCTTGGTCTGCAGGAAATGCTGGTGTACTTCGACCCGTGGATTGCGGGCGTGGTCATGCCGACGCTAATTATCGTCGGCCTGATGGTGATTCCGTACATCGACACCAACCCGCTGGGCAGCGGTTATTACACCTGGAAGCAGCGCAAGTTTGCCATTGGAACCTTCCTGTTCGGCTTCGTCATTCTTTGGGTCGCGATGATTCTGATTGGAACCTTCATTCGGGGGCCTGGTTGGCAGTGGTTCTGGCCGGGTCAAACCTGGGATCACAATCGGCTCATTTATGAGGTGAACCGCGATCTACCCGATCTTTTCGGGATCACTTCAAACCTTGGCAAAGCGATTTTCGGCGCAATCGTGGTCGGGGGTTACTATCTCGCGGGGGGATTTCTGGTCCACGCGTTGTTCCGCCGCTACAACCCGAAGGACTACAAGCGCATGAGCCTGCTGCAGTATTCCATCATGATGTTTTTCTGGCTCACCATGGTGGCGCTTCCGATGAAAATGATGCTGCGCCTTCTGTGGCACATCAAGTATGTGTGGATAACGCCTTGGTTCAACGTGTAAGTGGTCGTTCGTCGTTGGCCGTTGGCCGTGCGTCGAAGATCTTGCGGCAGACGACCCAACGCCAAAGACCAACGACGAACGACCAACAACTAAAGGGAGAATCTGGTGCCTGAACAACCAATCCCCGAGCAAGATCCGGTAGTCACGAAGTCGTACGCAATGTATTACGTCGTATCGATGGTCTTGCTGATGGCAACCTTGTTCTGGGCTCTGTGGGATGAAGCTTATGGACAGCGGCCCTGGAAGGCTTTCCAGAACGAATGGAAGCAACGCTACACTGCCTTTCTTGCGAAGGCCGAGCCAGCGTCCGACAAGTCCGTGAAAGCGGTCGAAACCGATCCTCAGTATCAGCAACTGGAGCAGGCCTACAAGCAAGTTGACATGGCAACCAAGTCTCAGCGGGACGAACTTCAGAAGCAGATCACGAGCCTCAGCGCGCAAATCCTGGCGGTGCAGAATATCTTCACCGACAAGCGGGCTTACGCGAATGCGCTGACCTACCAGATCGAGACTGAGACCAGTTCGTCGGGCAAGCAGAGCAAGAAGAAGGACCTAGAGGATTACAAGAAGAAACGCCGGACGGTCGAGTTTCCTGACGGTCACAAAGAGAAATACGACTTCCGCGAACTGGAAGAGAAATACAACGACCTCAAGGATCAGCGCACCAAGCTGAATGCGAAACTGGGCGAAGTGATCAAGCCGGTAACCGCGGCCGGCACCGCAATGACGACTTATGTTGCCGACCACATGGTCGATCTGACGCCGACCCAAATCGAAGGTTTGGAGAGGAGGACAAAAGAGTGGTACCCGAAGATCGTGCAGATCAACGTGGCGGATGCCAACATTGTCGACCGCTGCGAGTCCTGCCATCTGAACATTCGTGAGCCGCTAAAGATCACGCCCGCTGTCATGACTCCGAAAGGCGAAAAGAAGCCTGACGAATATGCTCAGGCTTTCGTCAGCCATCCGGAGCCTGGGCTCTTGAAGATCCACGATCCTGACACATACGGCTGTTCGCCGTGCCACCAAGGCAATGGCCGCGCTACCACAAGCGTTGAAAAGGCGCACGGAAACTATGAGCACTGGCTGTGGCCACTATTTCCCAAGCAAAACGTCGAAGCTGGATGCCAGAACTGCCACGCCGCCGATATGGTTCTGGTGAGCGGCGATGTGGGATGGACGATCAGCGAAGGCAAAGATCTGTTTCGCCAAAAAGGCTGCATGGGCTGCCACCGCTACGAGGGCTACGACAAGGAACCCGAAGACCTGAATACCTTCAGCCAGCACATCAAGCAATTGGAGCAGCAGAAAAAAGAGAACTTCAAGCAGGCGGCGTACTTGATGAAGCAAGCGGATGCGGCGGAAACCAATCAGGAAGCGAACCGGCTGAACGATGAGGCCATCGCACTCAAAGTAGCCAACAGCAAGGCGGACGGCGAGATTCAGCAGCTCGATTTTCAGTTGCACAGCGTCATGCAGGACATGAAGAAGATCGGGCCGAATTTGAAAGACATCCGGCTGAAGCTGAACAAGAATTGGATTCCGGTCTGGATAAAAAAGCCGACTGACTTCCGTCCGACGACGAAGATGCCGAACTTCCGTCTGACCGATCATCAGATCCAGGCGATCTCGGCTTATTTGTGGCAGTCGGCGTTGACCGATCCGCTGCCGAAACAGAATCCCGGGAACGCAGAACACGGCAAAGAGCTTTTCGAGACGCGCGGCTGCCTGGCTTGCCATTCCATCGGCGAAGGCGATCAAATGCAGGGCGGCACGTTTGCCGCAAATCTGTCGCGCGAGGGCGAGAAGGCGAACTACGATTACCTGGTGCGCTGGATTCACAATGCTCGTCAGCGGACGCGTCCGTATTGTCCGTACGAAAAGAAAGATATCGGTCCAGAGGATTACGCCAAGAAGGGCTTGCCTTACGTCTTCGATCTGCAGCATAGCCAATGCCCCAACGATGGCCACGAGCTGCAAGTGCAGAACATGACCGTGATGCCAAGCCTGCGTTTGGCTCCTGAAGACGCGCAGGATATTGCGTCCTATCTGATGACGCAGAAGAAGCAGGAGCCATCGTCCTACGCCGAAGCTTCCTTTATGGATGATCCCGTCGTTGAAAGAAGAAGGCAAGAAGTGGATTCGTCATTACGGCTGCTCCGGATGCCACGAAATTTCTGGCCTGGAGGATGAAGGCCGCATCGGCACCGAGCTGACCTTCGAAGGCAGCAAGCCCATCGAGCGTTTGGATTTCGCTCTGTTCACTGAAACGGCTCAGCGCGGAGGAAAACATGCCGAGCCGATAACGAATCCAGAAGATCTGGCGCGGCTCCCGGAGGGTCCGGCAACGGGCCCATGGTACGACCACAAAGGTTTCTTTGAGCACAAACTTGCCGAACCCAACATTTACGATCAGGGCAAAATAAAATCCGAGACCGAAGCCCTGCGCATGCCCAATCTGCACCTCACTTCGGAGCAGATTCGCGCACTTACAACGTTCCTGTTGGGAAGCGAAGAGAGTTCCCTGCCCGCGCAATATCAATATCTCCCCGGCGATGCGCGCCGCGATGTTCAGGAAGGCTGGTGGGTGGTCAAGAAATATAACTGCATGGGATGCCATCAATTCACTCCTGGTCAGCAGACTGTGCTGATGGGAATGAAGAAATATCAGGATCCGGATTGGAAAGATCAGCTTCCGCCGAAACTGCTGACCGAAGGCGCGCGCGTCGATCCCGAGTGGCTGCGCCGATTCCTCTCCAATCCTTCGTTGAGCACGACCGACACGAATCGCAATGGCGTGCGTCCTTATCTGAAGGTGCGCATGCCTACGTTCTCTTTCTCGGACAACGAACTGCGCAAGCTGGTGCGATTCTTCCAGGCGCTTTCGCAGCAGCCTATGCCATACATTCCGGAGCAGGTTCCGGTCTTGACCACGAAGGAAACAGAAATGGCGCGCAGCCTGTTCTCGAGCACAGCGGCGCCTTGCCTGAAGTGCCATGCGACGGGCGACCCGGCGCACGACAAGATTGCCACTGCGCCAAACTTCCTGCTCGCCAAGGAGCGCTTGAAACCGGACTGGGCGGAGCGTTGGGTGCTTGATCCGCAAGCCATCAGCCCAGGCACGTCCATGCCGTCAGGATTGTTCCGGCGCGAGAACGATCACTGGGTGTTTGCGGGCCCGACGCCTGCATCGTTCCATGGTTATGAAGGAGATCAGTCCAAGCTGTTGGTGGATTACATTTTCCAACTGACCCCGGAGGAGCAGAAACGCGTGGCTGCATCGATGGGACGAAACAGCGCCGCAAACCAGACGCCAGCGAAATCCAAGCAGGCTGCCGCGCCCTCTCATCGGGCAAGCAGCGGAGGTTCGCGGTAGAATGTAGGGTTTTGTAAAGAGAGGGTAATCCGATTTCACGCTTTGAAAAACGTATTCAACATTTCACGAAAGGGCGACATCATGAATAAGACAAGATCGGTAGCAATGTTTGGCCTGCTCTGTCTTCTCGGCCTATGGCTCCTCGTAGGCTGTAGCAAGAAAGAGGAAACAGCCCCGGCTTCCTCACCCTCATCTATGGCACAGCCCGCGGAGCCAGCGGCCACTCCAATCGATCCCAACACCGTAGCCTCCGTCAGCGGCACTGTGAAGTTGGACGGCGCGGCTCCCAAGACCTCGAAGATTGATATGAGCCAGGATCCTGCGTGCAAAGGAATCAATACAGCCGAGACCTTCGTCGTCGACGGCGGCAAATTAGCTAACGCTTTCGTGTACGTAAAAGATGGTCTGGGTGATCGAACATTTGCCGTTCCCACGCAGGCGGTCACGATCGACCAGCAAGGCTGCAAATATCATCCACACGTGCTCGGAGTGATGGCCGGTCAGAACATTGAAATCAAGAACGACGATCAAACCACGCACAACATTCATCCCACGCCGCAAGCCAATCGCGAATGGAACGAGTCTCAGCCGCCCGCGGCCGCTCCGCTTGAGAAGAGTTTTGCCCGCGAAGAAATCATGCTACCGGTAAAGTGCAACCAGCACCCGTGGATGCGGATGTACATCAACGTGGTCAAGAGCCCGTTCTATGCGGTCACGGGCCCGGATGGCAAGTATGAAATCAAGGGCCTTCCGCCGGGCGATTACACCATCGCATTCGTGCAGGAGAAGCTGGGCGAACAGGATCAAAAAGTGACGCTCGCTGCGAAAGACAGCAAAACTGTAGACCAGACGTTTAAAGCGCAGTAGTCGGCAACATCGTGTGGGGACGGGTCTTCCCGTCCCGCCGAGCGGAGCTCGGCAGTTGTGAATCTGATTCTTGGGAGTACACCGCTGAAGTCTCTCGCCACACCGTACAATCGCGCGCACCACGGCTTCGCCGTCTTCGTGGCGTGCGCGACTTTTGTTCTTATCATCGCCGGCGCGCTGGTTACCAGCAACGACGCCGGACTTTCCATCCCCGACTGGCCCACATCCTTTGGATCCTTCAGCGTCCCGCCGTTGCATGGAGGAATCAAGTTCGAGTGGAGCCATCGGGCGATCGCCGGGTCCATCGTGCTGCTCACGATTTCCATCGCCGCGTGGACATGGGTCGCGGACCGCCGCCGTTGGATGAAATGGCTGGGCATCGCCGCGCTTGGCACCGTGATCACGCAGGCAATCCTCGGCGGGCTTACAGTTCTGTTATTCCAGCCGCCGTGGGTATCTTCAGCACACGCCGCCGTGGCACAGACGTTTTTCTGTATCGCCGTCAGCATCGCCATGTTCACCGGGCGCAGGTGGGTGGAAGAAGTACCGCAGATCGAATTCGACAGCCGCCGCCCCAGCCTGGTCACGCTGACGTGGCTGTCGATTTTCGTTCTCTACGTTCAACTGATTCTGGGTGCGATGTTCCGTCATCACGGCATGAGTTGGTGGCCGCATGTTGCGAACGCCGCCATCGTAGCTTTCGTGCTGACCTGGACCGCGATCCGAGCTTTGTCGAACTTTTCTAAGATTGGAGCAGTGCGGCGGCCCGCCATTCTTCTAGTTTCCCTGATGATCGTGCAACTCTGCCTGGGCTTCATCGCGTTTCTCACTCGCGTGGCCTGGGGCCGCGATGCGGTCCAACCCGAATTGCCGATGGTGATTTCGACTGTGGCCCACGTTGCTGTCGGGGCGCTCCTTCTCGCGACCGCCGTTATTCTGGCGATTCAAGTATGGCGGCATATCCCGGTTTCGTTTGAGGAACGAGTAAGCAGCCGAACTCGAAAACCGGTAGCGGCATGAGCACCGCCGGACGGCTGTCTCATCGTAGAATAGCCTGTGGCCTCTAAAACCCCATTTGCTGTAGCTGGCTCCGAGACTGAGATCACCGTCGAACCTGCTGTTATTTCCGTACGCGATGTCGTGCATCGTTATGGCGACCGAGCCGCTCTGAACGGCGTCTCCTTCGATGTCCGTAAGGCCGAACTCTTCGGATTGTTGGGGCCGAATGGCAGCGGAAAAACCACGCTGTTTCGCATCCTCTCTACTCTGATGATCCCGGTTGGCGGGCATGCCGAGATTATGGGATTCGACGTTGCCCGCGATCCCAACGGTCTGCGCCGCCAAATCGGCGTTGTCTTCCAGGCGCAAAGCATCGACGTTAAGCTCACGGCCGCCGAGAACCTCTGGCATCAAGGACATCTTTACGGCTTGCACGGGGCGTCACTGAAGTCGCGCATCGCCGAAATGCTCGGCCGTGTCGGCCTCGCGGATCGAGCCAATGAGAAAGCTGAAACCTTTTCTGGAGGAATGCAGCGGCGCCTCGAATTAGCCAAAGGCCTGCTTCATCAACCTTCGGTCCTGTTGCTTGATGAACCCACAACCGGCCTCGATCCCGGCGCTCGGCGCGATCTCTGGCAGTATCTAGCGATTTTGCGAGATGAAGAACGCGTGACCGTGATCGTAACCACTCATCTTATGGAGGAGGCCGAGCGTTGCGATCGCCTTGCCATTTTAAATCTAGGAAAAGTGGTGGCCCTGGGCACGCCGGATGACCTCAAGCATGAAATCGGCGGCGACGTGATCCTGCTGGATGCGAAGGCTCCCGAGTCGCTCGCGGAAAGAATCCGCGCGCGTTTCCACTTGGACGCACAGGTGCTGCACGGGCAGGTGCGCATTGAGCGCGAAAACGGCCATCGCTTCATTACCGATGTGGTCGAGGCTTTCCCCGGCGAGATCGAAGCGATTTCAGTAAGTAAGCCGACGTTGGAAGACGTTTTCATTCACCGAACCGGCCATCGCTTCTGGACCGACTCAGAAGAAGCGGAGAAATGAGAATCAAGGAGCTACCAAGCCGATGATGCTGGTGCTTTCGGTCATACTCGGGATCGTGCCGCTGGTGGGAGTGGTCTGGATCGTCGTAAAAGCGAGCGTGACCACGGTCGACGGTCTCTTCATGACCCTGATCCTGCTCACACTTTCGGGTATTCTGTTCCTGAATGCGTACTTAGAGATTCGCGGAAGGCTCAAGAAATCCGCAGCGCCGCCGGCGCAGAAAACGAGTTGACGTGGTCACTCAAACAGCAACCTTGCCAGCGCAAGCCGCGCCAATTTCCAGCGGAGTGATGCTGCCCGCGTTCACGCTTTGGTGGCGGGAGATAGTCCGCTTCTACCGCCAGCGCTCCCGCGTGGTTGGCGTGATCGCTTCGCCGCTGCTGTTCTGGCTGGTTATCGGATCCGGCTTTGGCACCTCGTTTCGCGCGGGCAGTGCCCCCGGACAGCAGCACTATTTGGATTATTTCTATCCCGGCGCACTCATCATGATCGTGCTGTTCACTTCAATTTTTGCCATGATGTCGTTGATCGAGGATCGCAAGGAGGGGTTTCTGCTATCGGTTATGGTCGCGCCCGTGCCTCGATCCGCTATCGTGCTCGGCAAAGTGCTGGGCGGAACAACCCTGGCCGCCATTCAAGGCCTGATCTTTTTGGCTTTTGCGCCCTTTGTCGGCGTGCATTTGGGGATCATCGATTTTCTGCTGGTCGTATTTGTAGTCTTTTTGGTTTCTTTTGCGCTTACCTCTTTGGGATTCGCGATAGCATGGCCCATGGATTCCACACAGGCTTTCCATGCCATCATTAATCTTTTTCTGATCCCGCTGTGGCTGCTGTCGGGCGCGCTGTTTCCGTTGGCAGGAGCTTCGGGCTGGCTGCGGCTGGTGATGCGGCTGAATCCGCTGACCTACGGCGTCGAAGCTTTGCGCGTACTTCTATATCCGGAGAGCCCAACCGTTTTGTCACTGCCGGCCTCGATCGCCGCGCTCGCCCTATTTACGCTTTTCATGTTTGGGTTGTGCTTTTTCCGAGTAAATCGCCGCACTACGAGGCCCGCCGCATAATGCAAATTCTGCCGCAATACACTGTTTTCCCTCAGATCAATGCCACGTTGAATGGCACCAACGCAGTCTTGCTGCTGATTGGACGCAATTTCATCAAGCATGGGCGGATGGCTGCACATCGCGCCACGATGATCGCCGCAGTGGTGACTTCTGCACTTTTTCTGACTTGTTATCTTTACTATCATTATTGCCTTTATCACTATGCGCACTCGCCGTCGAAACATTTCCAGGGTCAGGGATGGTCGCGCCCCGTGTACTTTACCATCTTGACCTCGCACACCATTCTCGCCATCGTAATCTTACCCATGGTGATTATCACGTTGATCCGCGGATTGCGAGGCCGCTTCGAGAGCCACCGCGCCATCGCGCGCTGGACTTATCCGTTGTGGATGTACGTTTCGGTCACCGGCGTCATTGTGTACCTCATGCTTTATCATCTGTTTGCTGCGTGAACTGATTTCCTTTGTGTAGCTTCGTGTCCTTTGTGGTTAAGGCTTTTAGAGGCGTTAACCACGAAGGAGACAAAGGTACACAAAGGAAGCTGGAACAAACGTCGGTGACAAATTGCCATGGCTGTTGTCAGATTAAAGATCGATGTTTCGGGCACGGTAGGCGACGAAGCCTGGCGCGCGATTCAGCCATTCGATCAGATCCAGAGTGCGGATTTTGGTCCGCAGTTCGGCAGCGGCGGACGGTGCAATCATCCGGTCAACGCGCCCCACAACAAAGGCGAATGGATTGGCGCTGAAATCCGGCTGCAGACGCCGCTTCTAGCCCAATACGCGGTCTCGCACTATCTGGAACAGGACCGCGTGCTTGACGCAGACGTGGTGGAGTAAGCCTCAACACGCAAAGATAGCCGCTCTCGGAATTATTCTCGGCGAACTCTGTAATTAGTTCTCCGCGCTCTCTGCGATTTAAGATTTTCCCGAGCCAGACCCGACATCCACTTTCTGCTATATTTCGGTGATCCATGTCCGCCCTCCCCAACGCAACTCCGGAAACTGCGCCAGATGCAAGCGAGACTGGCAATCGCCCGCGAAAGCCGCGCATGTCCACGCGCAACCGGTTGCTCTTTTTCCTGACCGCGTGGCTAATCGTCCTGATGCCGTTCCTGTTTTGGTGGAACACCTGGTTCGGCCGCCAACTCTCCGACAAACAACTAGCCGAGTATCTGCAAGACGAAAAGCATCCGCGGCACATTCAGCACGCCCTGGTACAAATCGGCGAGCGCATGACTCGACACGACGCGAGCGTGAACGAGTGGTATCCGCAGGTTGTCCGCCTAGCTTCCTATCCGGTCGAAGAGGTGCGCAACACTGACGCTTGGGTAATGGGGCAGGACACATCCAGCGCCGGATTCCATGAAGCTCTACTGAAAATGCTCGCCGATCCATCGCTCATGGTGCGAGGCAACGCCGCGCTTTCGCTGGTCCGCTTCGGAGATGCATCGGGAAGGCCCCAGATTCTCGAACTGTTGCAGCCCGCCACGATCAATGCTCCGCAGTCGGGGAGAGTAATCGACACCAGCACCGTGGGAACTGCGATTCACCAAGGTGGAGTCATCGCTAAATTACAAGGAGGCGGGCAGACCATAGAAATCCGCTCGCCGATCACCGGCCGTCTGCGGGCGCTATCGGCGCAAATTGGACAAGCGGTCGCAGCCGGGGCACAAATCGCAACCATCGATCCGGGCACAGAACAAGTTTGGGAAGCGTTGCGCGCGCTTTATCTAGTCGGCCAGCCGGAGGATATTGCCGCAGTTCTTCCCTACGAGCGGGAATTGCCGGATATCCCCGACCACGTGCGCAAGCAAGCTATCGAGACAGAGCGTGCGATTCGGGAAAGAACCAACCGTTTGCCTTCGGCCCCGCAGTAAGCTTCCGCTTCGGCGAACAGAACAATAATGGCGCAGACATTAGGATACGTTGCTTTGGTCGTCCGCGATTACGACGAGGCGCTGGCCTTCTTCACGCGTTCGCTCAAATTCGTAGTGATCGAAGACAGTGTCGCAAAAGATCGCTCGAACAACGAAAAACGGTGGGTGCTCGTTGGTCCTCCCGATTCCCACGGCACCCGCCTGCTTCTCGCGCGAGCGTCGACCCCCGAAGAATCGAGTCGCATTGGCAACCAGACGGGCGGACGGGTCTTTCTCTTTCTGCACACCGACGATTTCTGGCGCGACTACCGTGAGATGCTAGATCGGGGAGTGAAGTTCATAAAAGAACCGCGGCAGGAAACCTACGGCACAGTCGCAGTGTTCGAAGACCTATACGGCAACAAATGGGACCTGCTTGAACTGAAAAACAATGGGGGCTGAGAGCTGAATGCTGACCGCTAAATCGGCATCACGCCAACTTCTTTTTCCACTTCGACGGTGTCGACCATCACGATCGCGTCCCACGGACAGCCGTCGAGGAAACATCCATCCGGCCCTTTGCTGATGCACTTCTTGCAGCCGATACAAAGAATCGGGTCAACCTGAATTCTGCCAAACGGCGGATGGTCTTCGTCCGGAACCCAGAACATGCAATCTTCCACCGGACAATATTCCACGCACGCCGGAGATCCCGCGCACCCCGTGCAGCACTCGGTGATCACCGCCAACTCCTTCGGTTTTTTCTTTCGAGGAGTCAGCAGCCCCTTGGATTTGGGTTCAAACTTGAACTCATCGGGCACCATCCCGGCGGGTTTTAGGAAGTCTGCATCAGCAGGCATGGCTGCGATTATACCGCAGAGGATGCGATTTTCATCCACACGAAAGCCGGTCGGATTTGGTCGAAAGGTGCCATCCCGAAGCCCGCGCACTTCAGCGAGGGCGAGGCATCTCGCGGGAGTATTTGACGCTCTCCACCATAAAAAACAAGTTTCATTTTGACCTGCTTCCGCAACTCTTTCGGCCTTTCCGGCCAAAGGTCAGGTTGTTTCTGATATATTGGCCTTCCAGCCCCGAATTTTGTTGTCCGTGCTCGCGTCTCGGCCAGGGGCGGAAGGAGCAGCATTCATGGCAGGAAAGAGTGTCAATAAAGTCATTCTTATCGGAAATCTGGGGAAAGACCCCGAGGTGAAATACACTCAGGGCGGCATGCCAGTCGCTAAATTCTCGATCGCCACCAATGAACGTTTCAAGGACAAAGACGGCCAGTGGCAGGATCGCACCGAGTGGCACAACATCGTTGCCTTTCAGCGCCTGGCCGAGATTGTGGGCGAGTATCTGAAAAAAGGCGGCAAGTGCTACATCGAAGGCAGCCTGCGCACCAGTTCCTGGGACGACAAAGAAACCGGCCAGAAGAAGTACAAAACCGAAATCATCGCCAATGACCTGGTGCTGCTCAGCGGACGCGGCGAAGGCGCCGGTGACGACGCCGGCGGACGCTCGCGCGGCGCGGCCGCAGGCGGAAACAATTTCGACCAGCGCTCCCCGGAACCAGAGCCCGCAGCCGCGTCAACGCCCATCAGCGACGAAGACATTCCGTTCTAATCGGGCTAAAGCCGATTTCGAGTTCAACGCTTGATTGCGTTTATGCTGCCCGTTTCTGCAACGGACTATCGCCGGCCTGGCCGGTCAGCTTTCGAA
The DNA here is from genome assembly GCA_963762385.1 of uncultured Acidobacteriota bacterium. Taxonomy (GTDB): domain Bacteria; phylum Acidobacteriota; class Terriglobia; order Terriglobales; family Acidobacteriaceae; genus JABDBE01. The sequence continues at coordinate 367,027 of CAVXKN010000014.1, forward strand.
CCGCCAACGTCATCATCAGGCGAGTAGTGCCGGTCATGATCATGCTGATGCCTACCAGCGTTCCGATAACCCACAGCGAACTGACGGGCCACTGATTCCAAATCAAGAAACCCAGAAAGAGAGTAACGATTCCGTCCAGCAGCATCCACGGTGAGCTGCCGCTCTTGCGGGTGGCAAAATAGGCGACCACGTCCACGACCCCTTCTGCGAACAGGAATATCCCCAGCACAAGCGTAAAAGTCGCAGTTGCCAGAACCGGATGGGCGATGAAGTAAGCTCCGGCCGCAATGTAAACGACCGCGACCAAAAGCTTCCAAGCGATGTGGCCAATGCCCGTCGAACGAAAGGCGTGCACGAGTTGCACTATGCCGTCGAATAGTGCTATCCAGCCAATTACGATGACAACTCCGACGGATGTGGCCATCGGCAGGGTGATGGCGAGGACTCCGAAGATAATCAGCACGATCGACAACACCAGCGAGGCTTGAGACGCGCGTTTGAATCCAGTTTCCAGCGTGGCCATGGGTTCCTCCTATTCGATCACTGCATCGGCAAGTTTTAAGCCTGTCTGTTGGCCGTTGTCAACCGTAAATTTTGACGGTACTGCCGGCCTGCGCAACGGCTCCCTCTGCGCGCTTTCATCTCAGTTGCAAGAAAAATACAAACAATTGACAACTTCGTGACAAACCCGGGGCGGCTCCCGCGCATATTCATACGTCAACGATGTAATGTTGTGCAACGCACCTGCAGATCGCATCGCCACGAGAATCCGCGATCTGCGCGCTGCTCGGCGTTGCACCTAGAGGATAATTGGGGTGAAAGACGATGAAACGATGTCGCATGATGATCGCAGCAGTTGCGCTTTGCGCCATGATGTTCGGCCTCGATTCAACCTTGATGGCACAACAACCGCCGCAGCCGGCCTCTGGCTGCGCGCCTGACGGAAACCGCTTCGATCTGGAACCGCTTACCAGTGCGGCTTTTTATGGCCAGTACAACGAAGCTGTGGCCGCGATTCCGAACCGCGGCGGCAATGGCGCCGACGTTGTCGTTGGCGGTGCCGAGGATGAGCGTTTCATGAATCCTGCGATTCAATATGACGGCTTTTACAGTCCCTCATACTACGTTGAGCGCGACAACTCAAACTGTGCCCCCGACTTCGAGGGAGGAATGCCAGTCCTTGGAAATTTTGTGCCGGTCGGCCCTCCAATGCCCGCGGCGGATGCGGCACACGATGCATTCTTCATCGCCACTACGAGCATTGGCGGCGAAGACTTCGCCATCGGAATCGTCAAGAGTACGGTGGCAAACTTGTTGAATGCGACAACCTGCCCTAACGGAACCCAACAGAACTCGGCGACCTGCTGGCCCATAGCAGGAATTGCCAATGAGACTACCTCAGACGTCGCAAACCCCTCCATCGCAGTGGATCAAAGGACCAGTGGAAGCGGCGCAGGCGACGTGTATATTGCTGCCACCACATACATCCCCGGGACGACGAACACACAAATCACCCTTTCCGCGTGCAAGAACTCGAACCTGAGTTGCAGTAGCGCGGTGGTCGCCAGCGGAGCGGACGCCAGCCCACAGTATGCCAGCGTCCAAGTGCGTCCCGATGGCGGAATCACCATTGCGTATGGAAACGGAAATCTCTTCGGCCCGGTTCAATTTAAGTTTGCCAATTGCACGCCACATGGCGCTCCCGCCCCTCCAACCTGCGAAACGCCGACTCTGGTGATAAACGAACCAAATCCCGCCGTGGGCGTCCCCGGCAACATCACCGCTTTCTTTGAGCAATACCCATATCATGTCGACCGCCTCGAAGCCGATGGCAAGACCGTCACCTCGTTCTTGATTTATGACCAGTGCGCCGTGCCGCAAATCGGGGATTACTTTTGTCCGAAAGCGCACGTCGTAATGACCGACTCGACCGACGGGGGGAAAACCTGGTCTTCCCTCCAAGTGGTCGGGGCCGCAGGCGGTCAACAATTCCTTGCCAACATCGCGCTCGACATTTCCACGAACACGGTCAATATCGTCTATCTCTCCTCCCAGAACGACAAGCTCAAGTTCCACACGCAGATCTTCTTGGCGCAGGTTCCGCCTGGACAAACCACCGTCGCCGCGCCCCACCAGATCACCCAAACTCTCTACGATGGCCCCTATGGATATCTGGAAGGGGCGACCGACCTCAGTGTGGCAGCCGTCGGTACCGGAAAGGCCGGGCAGAGCCGCGTGTACATCCACTTCACAGGCAGCACCGCGAAGGGAATCTACAACCAGCAGGCGTTTCGCATTTATCACAACGTTCTGACGAAATACGAGTATTAGGGGCCAGCCCAAGGTGTCTCGAATGAGAAGGGGGAAATGACATCATGAAAGCACTGAGGAACAGCACCCTTGGACTGCTCGCAGGTTTGCTCTGCACAGCTGCGTCCGCTCAAACCGGTGGACTCCCGCAGGTGGGGCATTCTGGACAGCTGCACGTCCCGCCACAGGCGCAACACGAGCGGTCGTCCATGTTCAGGTACCTCGCCTCGGACGAAGGCAGGGCATGGATGCAGGTTTCCGGAAATCCGAAGTCAAAGGCTTTGAATCAGCGCTTCGGCGAACCTTCGCCCGCGGCCCTGGAACGGGCACGTGTTCTTCTGCGGCAGATGAGTGCCCAGTCGCGGCAAATTGAGCCCGAGCCCACCGCCAAACCGGCGCCATGCGACGAAGAGTCCGGTGTCCGTTTCAACCTGGAGCCAAGAGTCAACGCGGTGCTGCAAGTCACGCCAACCGCAGACTTCATTGTGAATGGCGCCGGCACTGGCGCCGACCTCATCGTGCAAACCGCGACCGATGCCCGCGGCAACCTTCCCCCCGGCGGCCCTTGGGACGGCAGTCTTAGCGGTTATTACGTGCATACCTCCAGCACGGCCGATTGCAGTGTGCAGTTTGAAGGCGGGCTGCCTGCTTTCAATAACACCATTGGACTGGGAACTACCTCGGTTGTCGCGGATTCCGCCAGGGGCGCAGTCTTCGCAGCAGACAATCGGTTTGTGTATGGTGGAGCGATCTTTCGTGCCGCAACCGCCGATTTGTTGAATCCGGCGAAATGCCCGCACGGCACCCACACCGAAGCGCAAGCCGAGTCCTGCTGGATGCAAACTCCGCCGGTGCAAATCGACCCTACCTACCAGAGCTTAATTTATCCGGTGCTAGCCGTGGATGAACGGAGTTCAGGTACAGGCGCAGGCGATGTTTACATCGTCGGAGAGGCCCAAGCGATGTTCGTCATGGCCTGCACGAATAGTCTCTCGCGCTGCAGTTCAATGGAAAACATCGGTAACAGTGATGGTCAGTTCTATGCGTTCGTCCAGACGCGCCCGGATGGCCTGATTACGATCTCCTATATGCAGGACGCACAAGGTGTAACTGAGACGGTCAATTTTGTCACGTGTACACCGGCCGGCGCGCCGAAACCTCCGGTCTGCGGAACCCCCGTCACCGTTGCGACTGTAAACACTCTGTACCTCAATGACCCCACGAATATAGCCCCAATCGGCTTTTCCTATACCCAGCATGCGAACCGCCTTGAGTCCGATGGCAGCTTCACGAGCTTTCTGGTCTACGACGCTTGTACAAACGTGTGGACGGCGCCGCCTCCGCCGAGCGACCCCCTAACGTATTGCGTAAATACACGCGTCTACATGACTTTCTCGACCGACAACGGCCAGACTTGGTCGAAGCCCGTTTCGGTCGATAACAAAGAAGGTTTTCACACATTCCCGACCGTCACCAACGACGCCTCCACCGGCACCGTGAGCATTGTGCACTTAAGTACTGAAGGCGATTATTTCGAGCACGAAGAACGCGTAGTCCTGAACCAGATTCTGCCAGGGTCGACCGCCCTCGGTTCTCCTAAGCCGGTGACCAGTTTCACCAGCAACACCAATTTTGCGAACCTCCTCGCAGGCGGTCCCGATGCCTTTATGGGAGCCATAGCACGCGGCACCGGAATTGCCGGACACAGCCATTTGTATCTTTCATTCAACTCAATCGCGGTGAATGGAATCTACAACCACGAACCCGTGCCCGAGATGAATAACACTATCAAACTGCTGACGTTCTAAAACGCTCTTAAGGTAAACTTTTCAATACGGGAAGCGCGCCAGAACGGTCCAGGACTTGGCAAAAGCTGTCCGATTTTAAGGATAGCTTGAAGCATCGTCACACTCCTTATCGCGGCTCTTCCCTGAACGATTAGAATACCTGCGGAGACTTCTATGACATCTCTTGCCAGCAAGACCTGCGTGCCCTGCCGCGGCGGCGTGCCTCCGCTCAAAGGAAAAGAATTGGAAGCGCTGCGTCAGCAAGTCCCGCAGTGGAGGGTGATCAACGAGCATCACATTACCCGAACCTTCACTTTTCCTGATTTCAGGCAGGCGCTGGATTTTGTCAATCGAGTAGGCGCGCTGGCGGAAGAGCAAGGACATCATCCCGATATCCTGTTGGCTTGGGGCAAAGCCGAAATCACATTGTGGACTCATAAGATCGATGGCCTCACAGAGAGCGACTTCATCATGGCCGCGAAGATTGACGGTCTGGTCGCGGGTTAATCCGAACTCCAACGTAAGCGACGTCAGCAACCTAACTTTGAGACGTAGCTGGCTACGTCTCTACAGGATTGGAAAATGAAATCTTTATCACGCATTCTGGCCGTCCTGGTGCTCGCCGCGTTTGCCTTTTCGCAGGCGGACCAAATTGCCCCGAACGAGAATCTGGTGGCTGAAGGGATTCCGAAGATTCCGGCCTCTTTGGCGGAAACCGTAGAGCGTTACACAAATTTTCGCGCCGCCGTGCTGGATGGCTGGAATCCTACGAAACGTGAAATGCTCATTGCCACCCGTTTTGCCGATACCTATCAAGTGCACATGGTGAAAATGCCGGGCGGGGCGCGCACGCAATTGACTTTTTATCAGGACCGAGTGGCGGGCGCCCTTTATCCACCGACCAAGGATGATTTCTTCGTGTTCTCGAAGGATGTCGGTGGCGGCGAGTTTTATCAACTATATCGCTATGACCTGGCGACCGGGAAGGTGACCCTGCTGACTGATGGCAAGTCGCGCAATACAGATCCAGTGTGGAATTATTCTGGCGACAAACTGGCCTATACATCCACGCGCCGCACCGGTAATGACGTTGATTTGTATACGGTCGATCCAGCGAATCCAAAAACCGATCACCTGGTGGCGCAACTCGCAGGGGGTGGCTGGCAAGCTTTGGACTGGTCGCCCGACGGAAAGAAAATTCTTGTATCGGAAGGAATCTCGGCAGAGGAGAGCTACCTCTGGGTCGTGGATGCCGCCAGCGGAGAAAGAACGCTGATCACGCCCAAAGGTGGGCCAGTAAAGATTGCGTACAACAGCGGCCGCTTCAGCAAAGATGGCAAAGGCATTTATGCTACGACGGATAAGGATTCGGAATTCCTACGCCTGGCTTACATCGATTTGGCAACCAAGGAACACGCCTATCTCAGCAGCAATATTCCATGGGACGTGGACGAATTCGAACTCTCCTACGACGGCAAGACGATCGCGTTTGTGGCCAACGAAGATGGGTTCGGCGTACTGCACCTGCTCGACACCAAGACTCGAAAAGAGAAACCGGTTCCCACGCTGCCCAAGGGCGTGATCTCCGGCGTGAGCTGGCACAAGAACAGCCGCGACTTGGGATTCAATTTGTCCTCGTCCCGCTCCAGTTCCGACGTTTACTCGCTGGATGTGCAAACCGGCAGAGTGGAGCGGTGGACCTTCAGCGAAACTGGGGGAGTGAACACCGCGGACTTTCCCGAGGCTGAACTCATCCACTGGAAATCCTGGGACGCACGCAGCATCAGCGGCTTTCTCTATCGGCCTCCGGCAAAGTTCACAGGCAAGCGGCCGGTGATCATCAACATCCACGGCGGCCCCGAAGGCCAATTCCGGCCCATCTTCCCGGGTCGTTGGGATTACTACATGAACGAGCTTGGAATTGCGATGATCGCTCCCAACGTTCGCGGCTCTACCGGCTATGGTAGGACGTTTCTTTCGCTCGACAATGGTTTCCTGCGCGCGGGCTCGTATCAGGACATCAATACGCTGCTCGATTGGATTCAGACCCAACCCGATCTGGATTCCAGCCGAGTTCTCATAACCGGCGGCAGCTACGGTGGCTTTATGACGCTGGCCGTCGCCACCAACTACAATGATCGCATCTGCTGCTCGGTCGACGTGGTGGGTCCGTCAAACCTGGTCACATTTCTCGAGCACACTTCGGGATACCGTCAGGACTTGCGACGCGTAGAGTACGGGGATGAGCGCGAACCCAAGATGCGCGAGTTTCTGGAGAGCATTGCGCCATTCAACAACGCGAAGAACATTACCAAGCCGCTGTTCGTGATCGCGGGAAAAAATGATCCGCGAGTCCCGGTGAGCGAATCGGAGCAAATGGTTTCAATCGTTCGGCAGAATGGCACGCCGGTCTGGTGGCTGATGGCGAAGGATGAAGGCCATGGCTTCGCTAAAAAGGCAAATCAGGACTATCAGTTTTATGCCACGGTGATGTTCGTGAAAGAGTATCTGCTGAAATAGCTTCTGGCTGTGCGGCTGAAAGCTGACGGCTGGAAGCTGAGAGCTTCTATAATCTCCCCATGCTCGATGAAAACGAATTTCGCAAACAATCGGATGCTGCCCTGGAGTCTCTGAAACAGAGTCTGTTTACCGCTGAAGAATCCGCTGACCTTGAGGTCGAGGACCAGTCGGGAGCCCTGCACATCTCTTTTGAGGATGGTTCACGGTTTGTGATTTCGCCGAACGCGCCGGTTCGGCAAATATGGATTTCCGCGCTCGCCACCAGTTTCAAGCTGGACTGGTCAGACACGCATCGGAATTTTGTGCTGCAGAAAACTGGCGAAGAGTTGAAACCCTTAATGTCCCGTTTGATTAATCAGCAATTAGGAGAGGAAGTAGTTACACTCGCTTAACCCAAACCGACGCTAAGCTCCCGCCGCAGATCCCAATTTGTACTTCAAGTGCCGGGCGATCAATTGGCCGTGGAAGCGTCCGTTCTCGATGAAAATTTCGTTGGTTCGCGAACCAGCTACGATGACGCCAGCCACGTAAATGCCGGGCACATTGCTTTCCAGCGTTTCCGGGTCGCACACTGGCCGGCATTGCTCGGTCGAAAGCTCGATGCCCATCGAGCGCAAGAAATCGTAATCGGGATGGTATCCAGTCAAGGCAAAAACGAAGTCGTTCTTCGCGCGCACCACCCCCTCGGGAGTATAGATCACGACTTGATCCGCCGTGATTTCTCCTACTGAACTGCTGAAGTAAGCTTTGATCTCGCCGTTCTTGATGCGATTTTCAATGTCAGGGAGGATCCAATACTTCACGTGGTGATGCATCTTGGGCCCGCGATAGACCAGGGTCACGCGAGCTCCGTGCCGCCAGAGATCGAGCGCCGATATAGCCGCAGAATTCTTGCCACCAATCACCAGAACATCGTTGTCGAAGTATGGATGAGGCTCGCGGAAGTAGTGGAACACCTTGGGCAAATCTTCTCCGGGAATGTTCAGCATGTTTGCCAGGTCGTAATATCCGGTCGCCACGATCAGTTTGCGCGTGTGGTAATCGTAGATTCTTCCCAGCCGATCGGTGGTTGTGACCTGGAAATCGCCGTCTTGGCCATTCACCGTTTTCACCCACTGGTATTGCGCGATGGGCAAACGATAATGCTCCGCGACCTTCCGGTAATATTCGAGCGCCTCTTGACGCGTGGGCTTCTGGTTGGCCGTGCTGAACGGGATGTCACCAATCTCCAACAATTCCGGCGTGGTAAAGAAAGTCATATTGGCCGGATAGTTGAAGATCGAATTCACCACGCAGCCTTTATCGATAGCAATGACTTTGAATCCGGCTCTCTGCGCCTCAATCGCGCAGGCGAGGCCCGTGGGGCCGGCGCCGATCACGAGCACATCGACCCGCATACTCGAGCGCAACTCCAACTGCGCACGCGGGAGCGTCTCGGGAATCTGTAGCGCCGCATCGGACATCTGTTTGGTGACCAATGTTTCTCCCGAATCAACAGTACAGAGCGCAAGAACAGAGATCATGGCTCTTTGAAGATAACGATTCTAGCACGCAGCGAGTTCAGGACGGACCGTGCACCGTCACACGACACGGTGTCTCTGCGCACAACTCTCCTATGCAAGGGGTTATAATTTTTGGTTGCTTTCATCCTTTTAGTCGCCGATCAGGAACTCAATGGCAATCTCCGCCGAACCCGCCGCTCGCACTCGCATTGAATCCGACAGCATGGGCCAGATCGAAGTCCCGGCCAATGTTTACTGGGGAGCGCAGACACAGCGCTCGCTGCTTCACTTCAACATTGGTCGCGACCTTATGCCGCCGGAGTTGATCCGTGCGTTTGGCATTCTCAAGAAGGCATGCGCGCTGGTGAATCAGGATCTGGGCAAGCTTCCCGCTGACAAAGCGAAGCTCATCGTGCAAGCCGCAGATGAGGTCATCTCCGGCAAGCTCAACGACCAGTTCCCGCTGCGCATCTGGCAGACGGGCAGCGGCACACAGACCAACATGAACGTGAACGAGGTCATCTCCAACCGCGCCATCGAGCTTGCGGGCGGCGAGATGGGATCGAAGAAGCCGATCCATCCCAATGACGATGTCAACATGTCGCAATCGTCGAACGACACGTTTCCGACGGCGATGCATATCGCGGCCGCGGAGCGAGTGAAGAACGCGCTGATTCCCGCCATAAAGAGCGTTCATGATGCGATTGCCGCCAAGGCGAAAGAATTCAACGACGTGGTAAAGATCGGCCGCACCCATTTGCAGGATGCCGTGCCTCTAACTTTCGGGCAGGAGTTTGGCGGGTGGGCCAGTCTCTTAGAGCGGGACATCGAGCGGCTGAAACAGGTGCTCGGTGGGCTCTACGACCTGGCCATCGGTGGAACCGCGGTGGGCACAGGTCTGAACGCTCACCCTGAATTCGCGGAAAGAGCCGCGAAAAAGATTGCCGAACTCACCGGACTTCCCTTCCGCTCCCACGGCAACAAGTTCGCGGCGCTTTCGGCGCACGACGAAATCGTGTTCGCGCAGGGCGCGCTAGAAACGCTGGCCGCATCGCTGATGAAGATTTCAAACGACATCCGCTGGCTGGCTTCGGGTCCGCGTTGTGGCCTGGGTGAATTGTCCATTCCAGAGAACGAGCCTGGCTCTTCGATCATGCCGGGCAAAGTGAATCCCACGCAGTGCGAAGCCATGACCATGGTCTGCGTGCAGGTTCACGGCGCCACCGCCGCGGTTGGATTCGCCGGCTCCCAAGGCAATTTCGAACTCAACGTGTTCAAGCCGGTGATCATTTACAACTTCCTGCACTCGGTTACTCTGATCACCGACGCCTGCCACGGATACGTCGAGTACATGATCAAGGGCATCGAGGTTGATCGGGCGAAAGTCGATTGGTATGTGAAGAATTCGCTGATGCTGGTGACCGCGCTCGCCCCGAAGGTCGGATACGACAAAGCAGCCGAGATCGCCCACACGGCCCATGTCGATAAGACGAGCCTGCTCGAGGCAGCCTTGAAGCTCGGCTACCTCACGAAAGAGGAATTTCATCAGTTGATGAAGCCGGAGAAGATGACGCGGCCCTGATTAGTCGGGATCGTAGACTCCGTTACCGTATCCTTTGCGCCGGATGTCTTCCTGCATCTGCTCAAGCTTGGTTTTTTCCTGAGTGAGCTGACGCTGCAACGCTTCGTCTTGCGCTTTCAAATTCCGGCCTCGGTCGCACCAGTCTTTGTAATAAGGCGTGTAATAAGTGGAAGTCCAGCACGCCTGCGCTTCATCATCCTGAGCGAAGCCTATACTCCAAGCTGCAAACTGGTTCTCGATACTCGCAATGCGGTTCTGGATGTCTGTGATTTTGGCTTTCTGCACCTTCACTTGATTCTGGAAGGTTTTTCCGTGCGCCTCAAACTCGCCCGCGTCTGGTTGATCTTCTTCGTCGGCTTCCTTGTCCCGTGCGGCTTGCTCGGCCGTATCTTGAGGCGTTGGCGCGGGCTTGCCGACATCGGGCGGATTGCTGCCATCGTTCAAATCGCGGTTTCTGATTACTTTGATCGGCGGCGCCGATTCACGCGCTTGCTTCGCGGTGCGGGCTGCAGCGTCGACCGCGGATGGTTTAACCGGCTCCGGGGTCGCCGGTTGCGCGCTTGATTGCGGGCTCGCCGGCTGTGAGGCGGTTGGCTGCGCGCTCGTCGATTGCGGAGTGCTGGCCTGCGGGCTCGTTTGGCCAAAGGCCAGAGCCAGCATCAGGAACCATCCGACCATCCCAAGGTAATAACGAACACGCATACCTCTTTGATCATATCGCCGCGCAAGGCTTCGCGCCCAGCGTCTCCGGGTAACGTCCGCCGCTGTACTTCCGGGCAAGACAATAACCTCTTCTGCTTCCTCGCTTTCCATGCGGCTCAGTCGGCTTTCGCAACCGATAGTTCAGCGTGTCTTCCACTCTGGCTAGGGCGCGTCCTGGGCGTCGTCGTGATCGTGATTACGCTGATCAGTACCAAGAGCGCTCCCCCGAACGTGCGCGGACCAACCGATTCGCCACCAAAGAAATATCCGAGAGCAACGGCGACTACGGGATTTACATAGGCGTAGGTTCCCACTTTGGTTGGCGATTCGTGGTGTAGCAGCCAGACGTAAGCCGTGAAACCGACAATCGAACCCGCGACGATCAGATACAGCAGCGCGAGCCAAGCCTTCACGGAAACCGCCTGCAGATGAAAACCGTTGAGCTCGCCCGAGAGTGCGGCCAGCACGAACAGTTGAGCTCCGCCAACCAGCATTTGAGCGCCTGCGCTCATCGGCTTCGAAGCCGGAAGAGCAAGCCGGCGCGTGAGGATTGTGGCCACCGACCAGGTAAACGCCGCCACCAGCAGAGCAAGAGCGCCAGCCGGATTGATGGGAACTTCTCCGAACGAGAACGAATGAAGCGTTAAAACGGCAACGCCGCCCAGACCCAGCAGCAGAGCCACGCCAAGCCGAACCGTAAGGCGCTGGGTGCGCAAGAAAATGATTTCCAGCAGAGTGATAAACACAGGGATCGTGGCCAGCACGACCGCAGCAATGCCGGAAGGAACGCGTTGTTCGGCCCAGAACAGGCAGCCATAGTCGACCAAAAAGATTAACGCTCCAAGTAGTGTCGCCCCAGCCCACTCCCGCCGGCTGGGCGATGGCGTGCCGTTCAGTCGCAGCCAGCCATAGAGCACGACGCCCGAGACGAAAAAGCGCATCCCTGCCAAAAGGAATGGCGGCACCTCGCTGACGCCTATTCGTATCGCCAGGTACGTCGATCCCCAGACAAAATAAATAATCCCGAATGCCAGGAGAATCTTCCATGAGGCCGGACGCGCGGCGGTTTCCAAGATTGATCTCCCGTATCGAATAAGACGCGATTGGTTTATAGATGGTTTAGCGCCTTTGCAGGAACCATGCTGTCGCCATAAAAGTTTTTGATGGGTCCGACGGATCCCGCTTATAACCGGGTCGTCTTTCCGAACGTCAGCCCGCTTAGGTTTGAGACAAAATCTGCGCTGATCCCTTTCGACGCCAGGAACACGAGAAAACTTTCTCCCATTCCCTCGGGAGTGACCAGGTGTTTCAATTGCAGAGCGACTTTGGCGCGTTCCTGCGGCAATCGGCATTCTTCGAAGGCGTCGGCGAATTGATTGTGCTCACCAATTCCCAACAGAAATTGCGACTGCGTGAGCAGCGGCTGGACTTGCATTCCGTTCTGATCCGCAGCCGCGGCCAGCGCGGTGAAATTCACGTGAGTCGTGATGTCCTGTTCTCCCGGCGCTTCGTAAGGGTTCGCACTTACCGAATGCTGTCGATAGGCAGCGATCGTGCCGCGATGTCGCCCGGCAAGTTGCTCTTGCCGCGTGTAGCCGTAGTCGATTGCGACGATAAATCCTCGCTTCACTGTGGCGGCGATCTGGGACATATAACGTTGCGCGATAAGCGGAGCTTCAATTCGCTCGCCGGCTTCGGGATGGACACTGTAGCGATCAAGGAACTCCAGTGCCTCGGCAGATGCCGGCTGCCAGGTTTCAAGCAATCTTCCATCTTTCTCCGAGATGCGCAACTCGCCCTGCGGGCTAAGGACCTCGACCGGCAGCGCGTCGAAGAATTCGTTGGCGAAAACGATGACCGGGACCTCAGGCGCTAAAGCCCTCTCGAGAGATGCTGGCTTTGGCCGCTGAGGTAGGGACACTTTGCCAGATCTGAAATGCCTGCTTAGGGTTGTCTCTAGCCGCTGGCGCAGAGCGGGCGAGTTCTCCGCAAGAGAATAGTGCACCGAACCAAAGAACTCGGAGAATTTCTTCTCCGACCAATCCAGCACATCTTGTGCAAACAACCCGCGGCCCGGGCCAAGTTCCACGATTTCGACCTGCGACGGCGACCCCAGCACGCGCCACATCTCGTCAAACTGCCGCGCCAGCAGACGTCCGAAAACTGCATGCACATCGCTCGATGTGTAGAAGTCGCCGGCCTTGCCAAATTGCTCCGCGTTGCGCGAATAGTAGCCCAGCTCAGGATCGTACAGGCACATCTCCATGTACCGCGAAAACGGAATCGGCCCGCACTCGCGGATTTCCCGTTCAATTTTCTGGCGCAGGGTCACAAACCGTCCCGTTGACGCTCAAGGCGATCTTGCGGCGTGCGGATAAACATTTCGACCAGGTAGTCGTGCAGACAATCGTAGAGCTGCCGCTGCAGCGTCCACTCGAATTGGGAGTTGTCCAGATCGCGCGGATGCAAGTCGAAATAGTAAGTGTGCACAGGAACCGGAGGATTCTTGAACTGAATGATCAGTTCGACGCCATCACCCTTGGCGCGCGCGGAGAACTCAAGCAGTGGGTGTTCGTAAAGACGAAGTTGAGCAAGCACTCGTTCCAGGCGGAGGTTCGGCGACATAGGTACCGAAGCTAATTCTAAAGTAATTATGCCCGACCTACACATAGAGCGTCGCGTCGAATGTAGGCGCGAGCGTCCTCGCTCGTGCTTTGTGATCCAAACTCAGTCATTCGAAACACCAAGCACCCTCGCGTCCCGGCACGGGCGAGGACGCTCGTTGCCTACATTCGCGTTTCCGGCGGTCCCGCATTTTACAACTTGTTACAACTCGCTATCCGGCGGCGTATACGTTCGTCTAAACGCTCGTTTTCCTCAATCCGTTCCGGCGGATCTTTCCCCGGAAAACAATTCAGAAGCGGAGGTCATTCCATGCTCAAACATTTTGCCGTTGCTTTAGTTGCAGTCGCAGGACTGTCGTTGGGAAATCCGTTGTGCCGCGCGCAATCCGCGCTCCTAGACTTGCCTCGGGATAGCCAGCACTCCGCGGTAACGCAGCGCATCGGAATCACCGACATTACGATCAGCTACTCCCGGCCGCTGGTAAAGGGCCGACCCATTTGGGGCAAGCTCGTGCCCTATAACGAAGTCTGGCGCACGGGAGCGAATGAAAACACGACCATCAAGTTCACTGACGATGTAACGATCGAGGGAAAGCCACTGGCAAAGGGCGTTTACGCGCTCTTCACCATTCCGGGAGAAAACCAGTGGACCGTCATTTTCTCCAAGGTCCACACAGCGTGGGGCAGCTTCACCTACAACCAAGCTGACGATGCACTGAGAGTGACCGTAAAGCCGCAGGTGGCGGAGGCTCATGAAGCAATGTCTTTTGACTTCGACGACGTAAAGGCGGACTCCGCCGTCGCCACGCTGCGCTGGGAAAAGGTCGCACTTCCCTTCAAGATCGACGTGAATGTGCACGACATCGTGCAGGCCAGCCTGCATAACCAACTTCAAGGGCTCGCGCAATACACATGGGAGGGATGGGACGACGCGGCCACGTATCTGCTCACAGCCAAATATGACCTCAACGAAGCCCTGCAGTATGAAGAAACGTCAATCCGGACCGAGCCGCGCTTTGACAATTTCCTGACCAAGTCTCAGATCCTGGAAGCCATGGGCCGAAAGGACGATTCCGAAATGGCCAAGAAGCAGGCGCTTGATCGGGCCACGGCGGCTCAACTCTACTACTACGGCCGCCAACTGCAAACCCAGGGCAAACAGGATGAGGCTTTCGCGCTCTTTCGTCAGGCGGCGAAGAAAGACCCGAACGATTGGGTGGTTCACGATGGGACAGCAAGAATCTACTCAGCCCAAGGCGACTATGGCAATGCGCTGAAGGAAATCAAGATTACGCTGGCCGGCGCACCCGACAATCAAAAGATTTTCTTCGAGCCCTTGGTGAAAAAGTTGGAGGCAAAGCAGGATATCAACAAGAACTAACGCGATAAGCGCCGGTCGCTAATCGCCAGCTTTAGCAACCGGCGCTCTCTTCTCGTCAGCCTTATGTTCTGGATAGTCGTAGACGCCGCGTCCGGCTTTGCGGCCCACGCGTCCGGCTTTCACGTACTGCACCAGGAGCGGCGCGGGCCGATACTTCTCTCCCAAACTCTTGTGCAGATATTCCAAAATCGAGAGCCGCGTATCCAGTCCAACCAAGTCCACCAACTCGAAGGGCCCCATGGGATGGTTCAACCCGAGCTTCAAAGCTTTATCGATATCCTGCGCGGAAGCAATGCCTTCCTGCAGCATGTAGAACGCTTCATTTCCGATCATGGCATTGATGCGGCTGGTGATGAAGCCCGGCGACTCTTTGATCACGACAACTTCCTTGCCCATTCGCCTGCCCACCTCGGCGGCGGTCGCGAGCGTGTCATCGTCGGTTTCAAGCCCACGAACAATTTCCAGCAGTTTCATTTTGTGAACTGGATTGAAGAAATGCATTCCCACACATCGCTTAGCACGATAGGTGACACTGGCAATTTCGGTGATGCTGAGCGAAGAAGTGTTCGAAGCCAGGATGATTCCGGGCCGGCAGATTTTATCCAGCAGGGTGAAGATCTCGATCTTCGACTCCATCTCCTCGGGCACAGCTTCAATGACGAGATCTGCTTCGCGCGCCGCTTCTTCCACGCTGCCGGCGTATCGCAACCGCCCGAACGCAGCGTTGGCATCTTCGGCGGAGACTTTGCCAATTTCTACGGCCTTGTCGAGATTACCGCGAATCTCGCCCTCCGCCCGTCGCAAAGCGTTGGGCAGCAGGTCTTCCAGGATGGTATGGTAACCGCCGAGCGCCGCCACATGCGCGATGCCCCGGCCCATGGTCCCGGCGCCGATCACGGCAATGGTGTGGACCTGTGCCACTATTGCCCTTTTTCCAACCGGGCCACGAGAGCGTCGAGATTGGATCCAGCGGCTTTCAGGCTTTCAGCCAGACGCTTTTTTTCGTCGCTCTCCATAGCTGCGACGAAGGCGTTGATGCGGCGCAATGTGGTCGTAATGTCGTCCACGTAGTTGATCAGGCGGATCAGTTCTCCGGAAGTTCCCATAATGATTTCTGCTCCAGTGGCCCGCGTTCGGGCGATGATGCTTTTATTATGCGCTCCGCACTCAGGAAAAACCGGCACTTGAGGGCGAACTGACTATTTTCAATGGTGGCGAGAAATTAGTAAAGGCGGGTTGGTTTACGATGGGGGATTCTTTGCTCTCTTCGCTGATGCCGGCGAATCATCGCGCGTGTCGTTTCGCCATTTCTGATGAACGCGTAAACCAGCACTACCCTGCTGAACTCGCTCATTCAGCCATCTAAGAGAACTGAGAAAGACGACGGTCTACTGCTTGTCTCGAAAGAATTCTTCCATGCTCCCGGCCTGCTCCGGTTTAACCAGGGTCATCCGCGTCGTCTTCCCCACCCATTCGGCATACTTCCCACGAATGGCTTCCGGC
Organism: uncultured Acidobacteriota bacterium; assembly: GCA_963762385.1. Taxonomy (GTDB): domain Bacteria; phylum Acidobacteriota; class Terriglobia; order Terriglobales; family Acidobacteriaceae; genus JABDBE01. The sequence continues at coordinate 382,938 of CAVXKN010000014.1, forward strand.
GAAACTAAAGCGAGCTGCAGGGCAAGGGTGTTTGCATGCGCCCCGACTCGCGGCTCTGGACCGCCGGGTGATCCAATCATCTTTGGGAGAATCTTCATCACCGCTGCCGCAGGCAACGTGCCGTTGACCGTCAGGCCTTCGAGATCGCCGACGAGCGCCAAGCGCTCCGGTTCTTCAAGAAGGTTGTAGCCCTTCTCCATCAATGTCTCGAGGCCGCCTCCTGCCAAGAAGGACCGGTAGTAGCCACTGCCGAATGCATTTGGCCAGATCCACGCTGATGATTGGGATAATGGCAATTCGACGTGAGCATCACTCACTTGCTCGCACTTCCTTTCCCCGCTTTCCAGGTGAATACAAACCGGCACTATCCATGGACGCCCGTCTTGTTCGACTTCGAGCTTTGGGACTTGCCCCGTGCTGGCAAGTGTGAAGCGCAATATTGGTGCCCCGGATCGATCGAGGAAGCCGAAGAGAACCGGTCGGACATCCACGCCAGTTTCTTCTTCAATGGCTCGCGCTAAGTCTTCCGATGTGCCGGTCGCAAACCGGTGATCGGTAAGATAGCGATGCAGCGACTGCTGAAAGCGTTCTGGTCCCAGCCAGTCCTCCAGCATTTCGAGGATGCTCGCTCCCTTTAAGTACACGATGCCGTTGTAAACATCGTCTATCTCCTTGCGTGAATGCATTTCGAGCCGCAGCGGCCTCGTCTCGGGCGAATCGGAAAGTAAGATTCTGTCACGCACGTCGGTGATGGCGAGACCGCGCTCAAATGCGGGCAACTCCAAGTCGGAGATCTTTGTGCCCAGCCAGGTCGCAAAACCTTCGCTCAGCCAAACATCGTCCCACCATGCCTGGGTTACAAGGTTGCCGAACCATTGATGCGCCAGTTCGTGTGCCATCCCTTCCCGCATTCGTCGCTGCCGTGGTTGCGTGTCCTGAGTCGGCGGTGCCAGAAGGAACTGATCTCCGTATATGATCAGCCCTGGGTTCTCGATGCCGCCGAAGGGCAAGTCCAGACCAACCAGGTGGTCGAGCTTGTCCCAGGGATAGGGGATTCCGGTGTACTGTTCTAGTCGATTCAGGATCTCTGGAGTGGCGGTGCGCGCTGCTGCTGCTTCCACAGCCCTTCCACGCGGAGTAATAATCCGCACCGGAATTCGTCGCTGCCCAGCCACACCGGCGTCTACCACATCAAACGGTCCAACGGCGAATGCGACTACTTCCGAAGCCAGCGGTTGTGTCGGCGCGAACACCGCCCGCTTCATGCCGTCAGGTTCATCTGTGGTGGACATTGCAGGCGCATTAGAAACCGCCACCTCATTACGTTTCACGTGGAGCACAATTTCCCATGGCGCCTTGTAGCCCGGTTCGTCAAAGCACGGAAAGGCGCGCCGAGCGTCAATTGGTGTGAACGCTGTGTAGACGTACCAATCGTCACCCGATTTCCTCCGGTATGCTCCCACGTTGGACTTTTCATCGAGTTTTCCGATGTACCGGATTCCAACCTCGATCGGTCCCGGTCCAGTTCGTGCGGGGAGTTCGACTGCCAGGAACTCGTCCGCCAGTCGCCATCGGACCGGTTTGCGGATCTTACCTACCGTCACGTTGACCTCCTGAATCGTGAGGTCCTTCGCGTTGAGCCACACAACCTGGCTTGGTTCTTGTAGGTCAATGCCGATCACCTCGTAACCTTGAAAACTAGGCATGCTCGGTACGACGGTCAGGTCCAACTGGTATCGAGTTGGGCGCGCGATTTTAGGAAGACGGAACTCTGGCGCAGGTTCTTGTGCCGCAGCCAAGGCAACCACGAAGACGCCTATCAGCAACTGCATTCCTAATCTGGAAATGCGTCGAGTCAGCATAGTGAACAATAGTACATAGGTATCGGAACGACTGCCAAAAGACGATGGCCGCCGATGCGGGGCCGAGCGCAATGCAGCACGTAGGGCGGGAGCAAGTGGCTATCGAATGAAGTTGTGCAAGCCCATGGCCAAGCCAACGATAGCGAGGGCGAGAAGCTATGAGCACAAGCCGTGTCTTGAAGAGTTCTCGTTGGGAGTCATTTCAACGATCAATCAAACGCCAGAGAGGCAGCTTCGTTTTGGTGTACGGGTAAGTGATGTTGAGAGGCCCTCAAGACGAGGTGTGGCACTCTACCTTCCCACCCGAGTCTGCAAATCCTGTATCGCTGCGACCCAGTCGTTCAGACCGTCGGCTTCGAGCCATAGGTCTTTCAGTTCAGAGTTTTTCCGCACACGTTCCAAAGCTCGAAGTGCCAGGGCCTTGAGCTCTCGAGTAGACGTCTGGTGATTAGTCGTCCATTTGATAATTTCTGGGGGCGCTTCCTGGGCGGGGGAGCCGTTCAGAGCGGCGATGACCTCAGCCGCAGCGACAGCGATGCGGGAGGAAGGTGCCTCAAGATAGCTGGGATCGTCAGCGGCCTGAACCAATATCTGCGCCAGATCATCGGGCACTATTGTGCCGAGTTCTGCAATCCAATTCGCAGCGTCGTCGTTCTCAAAGCTTCCGGTACCCCACGCCCCCATTGCGGTCTCCTCCTGAGCGCACAGTCTGCTTGGGCCTTACGCGGCAAGCCTCTTAGTCAGTCTTCGTCGCTCTTCTGCAGCATTCCGCTTCGGTTCTTTTCTCAACTACTCCCACACCGTTGTTACCAGCCACCTTTTGTTGCTTCGCCAGCGTCAATTCAAGACATCGGCGCCGCGCGTCTTCCTCGATGGAAAGAGCTCGCGGCTTACCAGTCGCGTCCCGGCCATACAGCCCTGAACCTTGTCCGCACACCTGTGCGGTCTAGCTGCCCTTTCCGCAACACGGACAGTGTTCCCTCTGCGCCGCCAAGCCGCAAGACCTTTCTCGGCAAGGCTATCGATTGCCGACGAATTCGCCCCCCCCTCTAATTTCGCAAGTCATTGAAAAACACATACTTAGTGGGTTCGTTTTGTAAAAAGCTCAGGCTAGCACTCCCCGGCGAACCGAACAGTTTTCAGCGTCTAAGTGTGATATATCGTATCACGATACATCACCTTGGAAGGAGCCGTTGCGCATGGGCGAACGGCTCGTTCCATCTCTTTCACTCCGCTGAGACAACGTAATCCAGTTTGCAATCTGGCCATGTGGTGTTGCGATTCCGGGTTGCTTCGGCACCTTCCCCAATTTTGTCTGTCTCTCGGACAAAACTCCTCTTAATTGGCACGCCCGATCATGGAATCTGACGCTGTACACCAGCTTCGCAAACGTTTTCAGAAGACGCAAATTGTCCGCTGTGGCAAGGAATCAGTGCCTCGGGCGAGTTGCGCCTAGCCGAAATATCGACGATTAGTGGGTAAGTGATGCGATCGTCGGATTAGAAGAGCTCGATGGCGGCGGCATGGCCCGAAGCAGAAGCGAGTCGACCATCCCGTGTAACCAGTGCAGCTCCGAGTTTTTCGGCGAGCACAATGTAGGCAGCATCGTAGGCAGAAAGATTGTGACGCAGTTGCCAAATTCGTGGCAGGAGCACGACATGCGGATACCGAGTAATACGAAGATCCAGCAGATCGCGGAACGCCTCGTCAGTACGGAGTACTGGGACTACTCGTTGCAATGCGAGACGCCTCAGTACCTGCGTGACCTCGAGATCTAGGAGGTGAGGCGCATGTAGCGTTTCGTTGTGCGAATAAATTCGCTTCTCGATGCTCCGCCCCGCAGATGTCTGAAGAAGCCAGTCAACTGCGGCCGACGCATCCAGGACGATCATCGCGCCTCGCGCTCTTCTCGCACCAGGTGAGCGCTATCGATCTGAGCTGAAACGGGCTTACGTTTGTGCAGCCGCTCCCGCAATTCTGCCAGTGTTGGCCTCTCTGCGATTTCCTTGATCTCCGCTAACAGATAGTCCGAAAGCGACATACCTGCCATAGCAGCGCGAGCTTTCAGGCCACGATGGAGGGCATCGGGTACATTACGAAGCTGAATCATCTTGGACATGTCAGAAGCATACTTTCATGTCGCTCACATGTCAATACGATTGCCTTTCCCGAGTCCCCCGGAAGTTCTACGTGAGCCGCGCCGCGCAGATCTTCCTCGCCGAGTCGATTTTCGTACAAGAGTCTCCCCAACACATCTGTAAGTCGCGAACCGCGAAAGTCGTATTTGCGATCAATCTCTTTACGACGTTGGGTCAGATGATGTTCCAAGTCCCCCAGATCCGACGACTGCTGGATCTGGCTGGCCATCTTCTTTGCTTCCTGAATCACTTCGTGAAGCTCCTGGCCCAGAGCAGCGTCGAAGGCTTTGCGGGCGATGGCCTTTTCTGATCTCGACCAAATCGGTTCGTGTTGGTAGGGATAGCTGTCTTGAGTCGCAGACGGGCTGGTCATGATTCGATCCTCCGTGCCGGCATTCTATCCCCGGCCGGGATGCCATTTCTACTGGATCGGAGGTTTTCGATCGGGCAGATTCAACATCGTTTTCATACTGCCGTCCGTGCTTTGCGAGGTCAAAAAGATCGTTGACTGGGTGTCCGAGATTCTGTTTGCAGCCGAGATAGCGTTCCGTCGTTTGAACCGATGCGTGGCCCAGCAAGAACTGAATCTGCTCTAGCTCACCGCCGCGATCGTGGCAGAGCTTCGCGCACGTCCGCCGCAGGTCGTGCGGTGCAATGTGCAAAGGATACTTTTCTTTCTTCGTGGAAGGAACTGGAAGAAACGCAGGGCTGACTATAAGAGCACACCGGGGTTTTCGCTTTCAAAGTTGGCCCGAGCGAGAAACCATGGGATGCACTAATCGTGCGACAGAAAACGCGGCCGAATGCGACTGAGCGGCGCGGGAACTGTGCTAGTCTGATGGCCCGATGAACCTTTCGTGCGCTCTGGGTGCCGGTTTCTTGTGTGCGTCGCTGGGCCTAACGGCTATGGCGTCTACGAAGGAAACGGCACCGCGGCCCGATATCTTTCTCATAACGATCGACACCCTGCGAGCCGACCACGTGCACTGCTACGGCTATGAGCAGGTCAAGACGCCCGCTCTGGACGCTCTGGCAAGAGATGGCATCCGCTTCGAGCAAGCGTTCACCGCGAGCCCGATCACAAATACTTCGCACGCCAGCATTCTCACGGGGCTGTTGCCTAGTTCACACGGAGTGACCGATTTTGGCTTGCCGCTGTCTCCTGCGAATCCAACGCTGGCGGAGTTGCTTCGCAAGCAGCGCTATCACACAGCCGCTTTTATTGGAGCAGTCATTCTCGACAGCAAGACGCTGGCTCCCGGATTCGATCAAGGGTTCGACTTCTACGACAACTTTCCCGAGCATCCAACCTCGAAATCGCGATGGGGACGCATTGAACGCCGGGGGATGGAAGTGGTGCGGCACGCGGAGACGTGGTTGAGTCAGCATCCAACCCGCCCACATTTCCTATGGGTGCACCTGTACGATCCGCACGATCCCTACGAGCCTCCCGAGCCGTATTCACGGATCTACAAAGATCATTTGTACGATGGAGAGATCGCCTATGCCGATTCCGCACTGGCAAACTTCATCGCGTACCTCAAGAAAACGGGCCGGTATCGCAACTCGATTATCGTTGTGGTCGGCGATCACGGAGAAGGTTTGGGCGAGCACCACGAGGATACTCACGGAATTTTCCTTTACGACTCAACGACTCACGTGCCGCTGATTCTCAAGCTGGCTCACGGACTCAACGCAGGAGTGGCAGTCGATGCACAGGTGACAACCCTTGATATTGCGCCAACGATACTCGATCTGGCGGGTGCCCCGGCGTTCGAGAAGACGGATGGCAGCTCGTTGAAGCCCTATTTCACTGGGGCGGAGAGAGCTGAGCACACAGCCTTCGCCGAGGCCGACTATCCTTTGCGCTTCGGTTGGGCTCCGCTGCGATCTGTGCGCAGCGAAGGACATAAATACATTGAGGCGCCCCGGCCTGAGTTTTATGACTTGCGGAGCGATGCGGGCGAGTTGATTAACCGGTATGAACCTTGGAACGATCGCGTGCAGAGGGCGCGCGCCATGCTGACGGAAGTGCGCGCCCGGGAGCCGTCGCCAGCGACTGTCAAGGGAGCGGTGAGACAGGAAACAATCGATGAGCTCAAGGCACTGGGGTATGTTGGCCCCGCAGATGAGGGAAGCGCAACAACGGCTCCGGAGCCCTCGATGTTGCCTGACCCGAAGGACAAGATCGAAGAGCAAAATTTGCTACACGCGGCGATGATGGCAGCCGAAGACGACCGCGATGAAGAGGCTCGGAAGCTTTTCCAAAACGCGCTGGCGCTCGATCCCGGATCCTCGACCGCTCTGCGGCAATTGGGGGAACTGGAATTACGGGCGGGGGAATACGCCAAGGCTGCGGAGCACTTGAAGGGCGCGACGCAGGCCCGTCCGAACGACGCTACGGCGTTTTTCTATGAGGGACGAGCATTGGAACATCTGCACGACTTCGCCGGAGCGCGAGCTGCGCTCGAGGCCAGCCTGAAGCTCGTGCCGGTCCAGTTGCCCGGCCGCCTGCTCCTGGGTCGGGTGTATCTTGGGCTGAACAAACCAAAGGACGCTGAAGATCAGTTTGAAGCCGCGCTGCTGCTGCAGTCGAACAGCGTAGAAGCTCAACAAGGACTCGCAGAGGGGGAAATTGAAGAGGGCAACTTCACCGTGGCTGTGCGTCAGCTCGAAGCCCTCTCCAGGACGGACGCGAAAAATCCGGACCTCTTCGAATGGCTGGCGAAAGGTTACGCACGATTAGGAGAAGCCGCGAAAGCACAGCGCGCTCGGACGCAAGCCCAGCTGCTGCGGCAGCGCAGTGCGCACGCATCCGACAAATAGGAAAGAAATCCACATGCGACTTTCTAGGTTTAGCGCTCTGCGACGGTTTTGCCGGCGTTCACAAAGATGTCGCTCAGCACGTGCCCCCGCATCTGTGGCGGCTGTTCAATCCCATACAGATGCAGGATTGTGGGAGCGATGTCGTACACCGAAGCCGCAAACCCCATAAGCCGCAGATCTTGCTTGATGCCGGGTCCCATGGCAAAGAAGGAGCCAGGGACGTCATCGCCGTCTGCGAAGTCGTGTTTGGCGACAACTGGCGTCGTCTTCTCGTGGTCCATGTGCGCATGCGGATCGGTTTCTTCGAATTCGCGAAGCGGTTTGATGCCGTGATCGGAAACAATGATCAGGTAGGTATTCTCGTCGACATGCTTCAGGATTTCACCCAGGACCTTATCGAACGCGACGTACTGGTCAGGGAAAGCCTCGGTGCGCACCGCGTTAATTTTGGGGTTGTAGCCGGCGTTGTAAGGAGCAATGGGATAGAGCCAGTGCCCCGTGCGATCTTCGCATGACTGCCCCAGCCAGGTGAAGTCGGTTGGATGGTGGTCGAGGAGATAGGCGAAGAGACGAGTCTGTTGGTCGCGGATCAATTGAACCTTGGCCAGCCAGGCATCGATTTCCGCCGACTCATGCCCTTGAAGATCGGCCGCGGAGGGCATCCGTTCGCAGTCGATATAAAAGTCCCCCACATTCTTAAGCAATTCAGCCTTCAGGGATGGAGGGTAGACTGCATCTCCACCCTCGACTTCCGAAAGTTTGGGTGCACAAAGGACGCCGTCCTCGCAGTTCCTGCCGCGAGTCAACATGCCGCTGATCATGTAGCCGTTCACCGGCATCACTGGAAAAGTGGCTGGGACATTGGTCATCCCGACAGTGACGTGATTCTTGGACAGAATCGACCAGATCGGTTCCTCCTTGAGCATGTTGGTATTGGCGGTAATTCCGCCCACAATGAAACCTGTAACCCCATGCTCCTCGGGCTCGGTGCTCGTGAACATGGTGCTGAAGACGCGAGGGCAGTTCGGTGCGGAGACAGTGCGGAGCTTACCGTAGGCTCCTTTCTTTATCACCGATGAGAGGTTGGGCATCTTGCCCTCGAGGAGCAAGGGGCGAATGACGTCAAGTTCCATGCCGTTGACGCTTACTACGACCACGTGGGGCTTCGGCTTGGCAGAGCTTTGGCCCAAGGCGGATGCAGGTGGAAAGAGTAAGACGCAAGACGCTAAGACAAAGACAGCCAACCGATGCAATACCATGGAACCCCCAACATCAATTAGGGCCGGCGACGAGAACTCTCGCCGAATCGACGGCATTATAGCGCATTCTGGAACCCTGCTCGCAGAGGCGCCGGCCGCCCTCGCGCGTAGGCGCACATGGCTGGTTCAGATCGGCAAGCCGCGTTCCATGGTTCCACCGATTTTCTTCAGTGCGGCGCTGGCCGGATGCAGGGTTTTACGCTGTTGCGCTAAGCCTGGGGTCTCCACTTCGCCGGGACAAACAGCAGGCTACGCTGATGCCACGCGGTTTCAGTTCGGAACGCAGGCACCGGGCCAGTCCGCGCGACCCTGGTTCCCGGCGGTGCCGTAAAAGTAAGGATACGAAATGGGGACACTTAGTCCCTGCTGCTTGCTCCAAGGCGCTTGGCTGCGGCCCGCTCCCGCGCTGCGTCCGCTTCACGTCCCAGCTGAGCATAGGCATCGGCTAGAAACATGTGCGGCTCAGGCGCCTTAGGTTCGAGTGCGGCGGCCTTCTTCAACTTTGGGATAGCTCCCTCAAAATCTCCCGACAGCTCCAGAAATCGCCCCAGGATCAGGTAGCTTCCGAAGTGATCCGGCATGAATTCCAGCACCGTCTGGCACTCTTTGATTGTCTCCGGCACGCGGCCGGTATGCGCGTAAGCCGACTCCAGAAAAAGATGAGCCTCGGCAAAGCCCGGCACCTTGGCTACGGCGAACTCCAGTTCCGGCACCGCACCCGCGAAATCCCCAACTCCCATCAAACCTTTTGCCAATTGGAAATGCCTCGAGGCCGAATCCGGATCCAACTCCATCGCCTTGCGCAGCACAGGCACAGCCCTGTCGTACTCCCTCATATCCAGAAAGCACTCGCCCAGCTCCGCATAAGTATTGGACACGCCGGGTTTCTGGGCCAGCAGTTGTTGCAGCAGAGGGACTGCTTCGTCGGGGCGCCCACTCTGGCGTAAGGCATTGGCCTGGTGCGTGAAGTTGCTGATCTGGATCTCGTCCTTGGGATCGGCTCCCTGGTCACCGGAATCTGCCTTCGAAACGTTGCTGCGTCCTGAAACGTATCCCAGCGCGGCCAGTTTCTCGTGCGCCGTCGGGTCGACATCCGCCTTCGGTGCTTCCCGGTGGCTGCTCGTCTTCTGCCGGATGCCGTCGAGCCTGCTCGCCAGCGTATCCGCCACTGCGGTCGACTCCGCCGCAAGATTGTGTTCCGCTTTCGCGTCCGCAACCTCGTCATACAGTTCCCGCCGCGGCGCCTGTACATACAAATACTTTCCCGTTCGCAGCGATTGCAGTGCGCTCCATCCAAATGCGGTGTGAGGATAATCCGACTCCGCATAAGCCGGCCGATCGTGCCACGCGGCCACGGCCGCGTCGCCTCCCGCCTTCATCATCGTCGTGGTGGTAGTCATCTCAGTCGTCGCCGTCATCAGTCCGAGCAGCGACTCCCCTTGGACTTCGGCCGGCACGGCCACTCCCGCTGTCTGCAAGAGCGTCGGCATCACATCCACCAGTTCAACCGGACTGTCGACCCGAACCTCGGGCTGTTTCTCGGTCCGGCTCTTCGCCGCACTTCGGTGCGGCAACTTGATCACCAGCGGCACCCGAATCGTCTCGTCATACAGAAAAATCCCATGTGTATCTTCACCGTGAGCCCCCAGCGATTCTCCGTGATCCGCCATCACGGCAATCACTGCGCCGTCGTACAGTGCGTCCGCTTTCAACTTCCGCAGCAATTTCCCCACCGCCGCATCCTCGTACGCAATCTCTCCGTCGTACGGCTCCGAGGCGTACCGGCTCTTGTAGGGTTCCGGCGGATCGTACGGGTCGTGGGCATCATACAAATGCACCCAGATAAAGAACGGTCCTGTCGGGTGTTGTGTCAACCAAGCCAGGACACGTGCCACGACTTCGTCCCCCCGGCGCTCGATCGTCTGGAAGCGGCCCTTCCGCCGGAGTTCTTCAGGGTGGAAGCCAGCGTTATAGGTGTCAAACCCACGGTCGAAGCCCGGCGCGTAGTTTGTAGCTGGGTCGAGAACCGTCGAGCCGACAAAAGCCGCAGTGTGATATCCGTGAGCATGCAAAATGTCTGGAGCATAGGGCAGATCCTTCGCCAATGGCACACGAAAATCGTTTACCTGGTGGAACTGTGGATACGTACCGCTGAGAATCGTCGCGTGCGAGGTCGGCGTTAGCGGAGCCTGCGCATAGGCGTGCGTGAAAACCGCCGATTGCCGTGCCAACCCATCCAGGTTCGGAGTAAGTCCGCGCTTCGATCCCAGAAACCCCATCCGGTCCGCGCGCGTCGTGTCGAGCGTGATCAGCACAATGTTTGGCAAAGCAGTGTTTGACAAAGCAATGTTCGCCGGAGCAGCCTTGGGCGAAGCATTGCGCACCGGTGTGCTATTCGCGGGAACTATGCCGGGCGGCGGCCCAACCGCTGCAGCAAGCGCGCTTCCGATCAGCCCGAAAACGCACAGCCACTCACGAATTAGCGACATGGAAAAAACCCATCATTCGACAATATGGCAAAATCCGGTACTCGG
>CAVXKN010000015.1:0-8115 GCA_963762385.1 uncultured Acidobacteriota bacterium
GGAAGTGCGCCGGGTCTTCTGCCCTCCGAAGGAGCTCTACGAGGGACAGTCGGTTGAATCCGATCCGGACGGGCGTGTCCTGCCACCGTTTGATGAGCTAATCGAAGCTGGCAAGGTCATCGGCCTCGATTTCCCCGTAGCTCTCAACCCGGTGCTGGCAAAGACCATTGGGACGATGATGAAGATCGACTACCAGCGCGCGGGTCCAGCTCCGCATACCTAGGATGGAAGCCGAACCAGATCGGCACTATCGCCCCACCGTCTTCATCTGTGACGAGTTCCAGAACTTCGCGACTGTCGGCGGCGACAATCCGGTCGGCGACGAGCGGTTCTTTTCGATCTCGCGCCAACCGAAATGCATTCCGATTGTTGCCTCGCAGAGCGTCAGTTCCTTGAAGGACGCACTGCCGAACGAGGGTTTCAAGACGCTGATGCAGACTTTCCGGACGAAAATCTTTCTGACCACCGCTGATCCGGACACGGCCCGGTTTGCATCGGAAATTTGCGGCAAAGCCGACAAGACGAAGATCAGTTACAGCGTTTCGGAATCAAGCAACAATGCCCAGGTGGGCTGGTTGAGCGGGCGGACGTCATCCAACAAGGGAAGCGTATCGGCCTCCAAGCACTACCAGAAATCTAAGGAGCCACTCTTCGACGAGCGCGCTTTCTTCGAGCTCAAGAACGCGCAGTCCATCGTGGTCGCCTTCGACGGCATTCATCCGCTGCCAGCGACATACTGCTACCTCAAGCTGGACTTCCTGCCGACGCACATGACGTGGTTTGAACAAGAACGCATCAATTTCGATCCCAAACTGATTCAGAGGAGCAATCTCCGATGAGCTTCGACTTGATCCTCCCGTTTTTCCGCCCAATCGAGCATTTGCTGTTGAGTGACACAGTGAGTGAAATCATGGTCAATCCTGACTCATCTGTGTGGATCGAGGAGGATGGACAGAAGGTCCGCCTGCACAGGATTCGCTTTGAAGAAGGCGCACTCGGTGCCGGACTTGAAGTGATCGCCAACCGTTTCGGGAAGAAACTCAACGCGGACAGCCCCATCATGAACCTGCGTCTGCCGGATGGCAGCCGCCTGGCCGCCATCATTCCTCCAGTGGTGAACCCCTGTCCCCTGCTCACAATTCGGAAATTCACTTCCCGGAAACTAAAGATGGACGACCTGATCGCCCAGCAGTTCATTACGCCAGAACTCGCGAAGAAGCTCCATGAGGCAGTCGAGCGTGGCGACAATATCCTGGTATCCGGTGGAACAGGCACCGGCAAGACCACACTCGTAAACATTCTCGCCAATTCCATCCCCAACGAGGATCGCATTCTGATCATTGAAGACACGGCAGAGCTTGTCATCCGCAAACCGCACGTCGTCTCCGCCGAGGCCCAGCTCGATACGCACAAGAGCACGATCACTTTTGATGACTTGCTGAAAGCTATTCTCCGGCACCGACCCGACCGGATCATTGTTGGTGAAGTGCGCGGCACCGAAGCGCGGACTCTTCTCGAACGCTCTGAATACCGGGCATCGCGGCATGCTCGCGACAATTCATGCGAACAGCGCCAATGGGGCGCTAGGTCGCCTCACAAATCTTGCCCTTCGTGGGTTGCCTAACCAACAGCAACATCCTGTTGAGAGGGAGATCAGAGCCAGTATCGGTGCTGTTGTACATCTAGGTCGGGAACAAGGCCGACGCTACGTTTGCGAAGTCTTGGCGTGTTCGGCAGCGCGGATTTGACTCCACCTGCGGCTTCCCGGTTTGCGATTGAGACTTGGGCCAATGAATGTGACTCCTTCTCAGGAGGGGATAATCCGATGATACTGGACACTGGGGGGAAGTACAAGAAATACGCTTAGCCGCACGTGTGTCGTGTTGAGCTCTGGATAGGAGTCAGTGTTGTATCCGGGCATAGAACTCCGCACCATGCGCTACATCGTCGCTGTCGGGAGTGAATTGCACTTCACCCGTGCGGCTGAACGTGTGCATGTCGCCCAGCCCTCCCTCAGCAAGCAGATTCGCAACGTGGAGGAAGAACTGGGCGTGGAATTGTTCAAGCGCACTCGTAAGAAAGTGGAGGTCACAGAACCCGGCCGGGTGTTCATCGAAAATGCTCAGCAAGCTCTCCTCTATGCCAATCGCGCTGCCTCGATGGCCCGAGCCGCGGGAGCCGGCCAGGTCGGCAAGTTACTACTTGGTGTCTCACCTTTGGTTGACCTGCAAATCTTCTTGAGAATCAGAAACGCTTTTGAAAAGAGATACCCCGAAGTTCAGTTTCAGTTTGTAAGCGGGTTGGCGAGCGAACACGCAGAGTGGGTCATGCGCAGCGACCTTCATGCTGGACTGATTGAGCTCCCAATACGGTGTCGTGGGCTCGCGGTTTTGAGCGTATCTTGGGAGCCTCTGCTTCTGGTCCTCCCGCCGCATGACAGGCTGGCAACAGTGAAATCCATCGCGCCGCGACAGCTTAAGAATCAGCGACTGGTGTTGCTTTCCTCAGCTGCCGACCTGGCTCATGACAAAATCCTGGCAGGCCTTCAGGCCTGGGGCTACCGTCCAGAGAGGACAGTGGATGTCATTAGTCTGATCCAAGCGTTCGATTTCGTGGCCAGCGGTGAAGGCATAGCCGTCGTGCGTGCGAGCTCGGAGCGCTTTGGATCCAAAAGAATCGTACTTCGTCCCTTGCCGGAGTTGCCGATGCTCAACGTTGGACTCGCCTACCGCAGGGACATCCGCACCCCCCTGGTTCGGAACCTGTTGGAAGTTGCTCGGGAGGTCTTTGCCAAAGAGCGGAAAAAGATGATCGAACACATCCAAAGATCCCCATGAACCAAAAAAGGAAACCCCGTAACCCCTTGGGGGCATCAAAGGCCACGCATGAGCTGGGCTAGGGACAAATCAAATGCAATAGCGAGAATCTCCTGGGAACGCAGGCAAGGCTCTTTCTTGCCTGTTTCCAAGTTCGAAATGAAGGGTCTGCCGAGCCCAGTGTGAACGGCAAGGTATGTCTGGGTCCAGCCCCGCTCTTTGCGGAGCTTCCGCACCCGCTTTCCGAATCGCAGACAGACTTCTTCGGTTGCCACGCTATTAGCATGGCGGTATTCTTTGGGCTACATTTCGCCTATAGAATACAATGTGACTTTAGGAGATCGTCGCCCAGCGGTCACGTTTGCGGCGAAAATCTAGAGCTCCCAACGGTTCTTGGCTGATAATGTGTCTGTGCCGTCCAACGTCGACTCGCCGTGAGGACTGCTACTCTGTCGCCGATCCGCTTTGCCTTTTTTCGGCTTTGGTCCGCTGCGAATGGAGGTAATGAAGATGGCCACGCGATATCAACACCGGATCGGAGTTCGTGCTGAAATCTGCTTCGACCTGGTCTTGGATGTGCGAAACCCTGCCCCAGACCAACTGTGTCGTATCGTTGCTGACGTTCTACGACAGGCGGCAGACAGCGATGGAGCCCTCAAACTAAGCGCGCTATCTGGTGGGGCCGTCTATCCGGAATGGAATAGCTCGGATGTTGAACTTGAGCCAGATCACGTTCTTAATCCGTCCACAATCCGGACGTTCGACTGTGTCGACATCGACAATATTCAGTGAGCTTATGGCCCTCTCTGCACACGAAAACACGCGAAGCGGCAGCAGATTGCCACATGCCTATTCAGTTCTTCTCTGGCGACGACGCTGAACGGGTTTCCTTGACGACCTGAATCCATCTCGATAATGCAACAATTATCGGTTTCAGGGCGTTTCCTTGGGAAGTGAGCGTGTACTCAACAATGGGCGGTATGGTCAAGTATTGAGTGCGTTGAATGATTCCGTCAGCTTCCAGCCTGCGCAGTTCATATGTGAGCGTTCCACGGTGAACTCCTGCCAAGGACCGGCGGAGTTCGCCAAACCGTTTTGTGCCACCGAAGAGGAGGCAAATGATCTTCATTTTCCATTTTCCGCTGATAACGGCCACAGCCGGAACCAGTTCGGACGGTTCCCAATCCACATCAGCAGCCCTCGACATCATTCTTTTCATCGAAGATCTCGTGAGACGCGGGTTGGCGCACCCGCACTTTCGAGCCCAATTTCCCCCTTGGTGGCAAGTTGCAATTTGATAAAAGCGATAAACCCGAGAACCAGTCGCCAATCATATAGAGAGTCTTGAAGACATTGATGCTCTTACGGTCGACGATAACAATCTCCTTGAACCAGGCGATGAAACCAACGAAGCGGTCGAACCAGACCAACTTCTTGGCAGCCGTCACGTATGGGTTCATCGGACAACGATTCTATCGACACCGGCAACCGTTTCGGTCACCATCGGTCAATGGAAAACCCTCACGCAATAGACATCGCGCACGCAGAACATTCGAGCAGTGGCTAAAACCTCAGCCCTTGACATCGCCAAATTCTGGGGCGTCCGGTTGATTATGTCCACGTGCTGGGGATGTCCCGCTGGCGCCGGTGCGAGCCATTCTGCGTCATGAATTTGCTGTTTTCGTAGCACCTAGAAACGGCACGACTGAATACCCATGCGCCCGGAATAAGATTTGGCATTCTTCACACATCCAAGTTTGTACTGGTCCAAGAGTACCCTCCAAAATGACCAGCTCTGCGGGCTCGGCACAGCGATAGGCTGGATTTCTTGGATCGAGGTTGGTCTCACAGGGAATCGCATGAATGCCCTCACTAAGTCCCATACAATTGAGTTAATCCTTCCTGCGGTTTCATTGACGCGATCTACCGTATCTTTAGAATTGCCGAAACCCTGGCCTCCTACGTCTTGCCAGGTCTTTTTCAGGGGGCTGGCTTGTAGATGGGCAGTACAGAGTCAACGCGCAGATTGGACGAAGCCAAATAAGTTCTGCGCCTCCTGTGCCTTGCTTTCACTTGACACAAGAAGCTCATAAGTACGTAGACCCAATCGAATGATATCGTGATCTCTCTCGGCAACATCCACTGCCAGTTGGCTTGCTGTGAATTGGTTCAATGCCTGTTCCGATTCCCAAATCGAAATCATCAGTAACTCGACGTATGCGACGAACGGCCTCTGCAACAAGCAGAGCGAAACAAATCCTTCCGCAGCCTGATAGGTTGGAATTGTCCGACTCCGCATGTCATCTATCTGCACGCTAACCACAGATTGCGGGACGGCAACAGATGAGATCTGCACAATCATTCGCCTTGCCTGACGGTTGTGCTCGACGAGAGTCCACCCTCGAACTGGCAGTAATTAATATCAGGAAATTCACTGCAGCGCTATCAAGTTCTGTTTCATCTGTCGTAAGCGGAATTTAATGGCTCTTCGTTCGGTGACCATGATACAAAACCCCTAAAGTCCCTAATAGATCTACGGTGCGTTCGGTAAGGGCAAAGATCTGCTAGGTCGCTCTTAGATGTAAGGGTGGATCACTGCGTTTATTCTGGTCGCGCTATGATGGCAGGCGACGTGTCAACTACGGCACCCGAAGGATACGCAACGGCGGCAGCAGAACGTCGGTGCGAACCACGGGCTCTTGTGGACCTGGCCGTCCAAGTCAAGGGCATTGATGCCGACGGGGAGCGGTTCGAACAAGCGGCCGTGGCAAGAAACATCAGCCTGGCCGGCGCGCTGTTGCTGGGAATTCAGCGGACGCTCCGGCCGGGTGACGTGCTCAGGGTCCGACATGGGGACAGAAGCGCGAAATTTCGCGTAGTTTGGGCAAGCCCCAGTGCGTTGGCTGGAGCCATCAAGGTGGCAGTTCACAGGATAGAAACCGAGCCTTCCATTTGGAAGGAATCAGCCGGCCGAGAAGCAGAAGCGCCGGCAAAACCCAATCGACCCTTCATGGCGGCAACCACCGAGTCTTAATATCACGTTCTCTGCTTAAACCGGTCCAGCAGGGCAAACAAGGCAATAGCGACAATTGTGTTGGCCAGAGCTGAGCGTAGCTTTTGCCACCAACGCATTAAAAGGTCTCGCTGACAAGGAATTACTTTCCTATTCTCTCTACCGCTCGCTCTCAGACGGTGCCGCATGAAAGTCACGCGCCCACGCCGTCCGATGCCCGGAGCATTGCTTTCTGCGGAAGCGCGAAAGACATGGAACAAAACCATACTGGCGGACAGAAACACATCCATAATGAGGTCTCCATCGCGAACCAACAAGGAATCAGGCGGAACGGAGCTTGCTGGACAGATTGCTTGCGCCAAACTCAGGCTCGCTGGGGGAAAGCGATCTGAGTTTGATTGGATCTTTAACGGCTGCGGCAGTTCGTTTGCACAGCCAGAATAAGAAAACGAGCGTGACAGTGCCGAGCGAAAGCCATGCCAATAAGAACATCCGGAGCCAATGCACTGTTTTGATCCTCTTCGCAATGCGGGAGCATCTGCCGGGGTCCCCGGGCGGAGTCGAACCCAATCCACGGGGAGCCCCGGCCTTGCGATAGCAAACATCACGAACCGATTACTTTCCCTTGTACGTCACCGGGCTCCCAACTCCCGAACAGAGGTCATAGCCTTTTACGCAGGTGTAGACACCATTGCTCCCGCTCTTGATGTCGCGGAACCATGCGCTATATTCCTTCTTCACTCCGTATTCCTTGTAAATGGCCGTCAGTTCGTCGCTGGTTGACTTGTAGAAGTTGCCCGCGCTATTGAAGATCCCGGCCAGCGAGGGCGACGAAACGCTGGTACCGCCGACCTGCACCCAGCCGCCATACCCATATGTGTCCAAAACCGCAGGACCGGAGCAGGGGTTTGCATCAAACGACACGTCAGGAGTGCCACGATGGTTGCCGACGATTTTATCAATGATGTCCTGGTAGGCCGGTCGCGACTCTTCCTGGCTGAGACCACCACCAGTAGCACCATTACATCCGTCCCAACTGCTCTCGCCGGTGAAGTCCCCTGACGAGTCGCGATTCACGGTCGTCCCGCCTGATGAGACTACGTTGGGCGATACGCTTGGGTACCTGACGGGGCTCGAATCCCCTGAGGAAGCAAAAAAGACCACGCCCTTCTTCAGGAAGTACTTGTCATACCCCTTTTCGCCTTGGATTTCGCCAGCGCCAAAGCTCCAGCTATTGGAAACTTCACCGCCCCCGGCTGCTGCTACCAGTTCGGCGGCCTTCACCTCGGCAGCAAAGATGTTGTTGCATGAACCCGCACATTCCACCACGTAGATCTTCGCCTTTGGCGCCATTGCGTGGGCGATCTGGGTGTCCAAAGTCATTTCCAGGTCCCATCCCTGCGGAGAGCACCCACCCGAGCCGACGCAAACTATATCGAGGGTCGTCTTAGGTAAGCCAAAAGTTTCTGAATAAGTGTCGAGGTCACTCTGCAAGGTAGGGTCGTCGCCGACCTCCACCACGGCAATGGCTTTGGCCCCACTGGTGGGAACCTCGGTAGTTCCGTTGATGGGGCAACCCTTGACTTGCTTCGTGAGCTTGTAAACGCAGGCGAGCGAAGCCGGTGTTTCCGCTCCGGAGGGCGGACCGGACTGAGCCACCGGAGCGCCCTCCGGAACGAAGATCAAGAGATTGGTGAATGGTTTTCCCCGAACCGGAATGCTGCTGGTTGGGACGATTACATGACCCCGAGCTGGAGCTGACTGAGCCAGCGCCACGTGGGTGACACCAAAGAACAACACGGCGCCGAAACGTAATAAGCACGGCGAATGTCTCATAGATCTCTCTCCTTACTGACTTGGCGACGGGATGTCTATTCATAATCTGACCTGCCCGTCCGAATGACGGCGAGGAAGTTAGCACAAAGTGTTCCTCACTGAACATCAAGTTCTGTTTCATCTGGCGTAAGCGGAATTTAATGGCTCTTCGTTCGGCGGCCGTGATACAAACACACTCGTACCGTTTACTCTAACTTTGGTAGCAGCAAAGATGTCTAGGCTGTTTGACCAGCAATAAGCTCAAAGCTTGAGAGGATATACGGTGCTGTTTCCCGCTACAGTTCGAATGGCTCTGCTGAATTACTCTCGAATGCCGATGGCCATGTGCAGCCCAGGCACTGCTGCGTCAGGCATTGGGGCAAGCTCTTAACTCTCCGTTCCTGACCACGTGCCTGGGGCTTCGTAGTTCACGGTGATCCAATCCAAAGTTAGGTCAACAGATGCTTAATA
>CAVXKN010000016.1:0-110006 GCA_963762385.1 uncultured Acidobacteriota bacterium
GGTTAGTGGGCAAGGCAAAGGCACTCGAAATTCTCGTGGCCGCTGAAAAAGTGCACGCCCGTGATGCGTTGCGCTATGGGTTGGTCGATGCTGTGGCGGACGATCCTGTCGATGAGGCAGCGCGGCAAATCCAGATTCACCGCACGCTGCAAAGGAACTGAACCCCAGTTTGCGCGGCGCGCCTCCGCTGGTATACCGTAAATGGTTCCTGGTGCTGTTCTCTTCATGGCCGACCGATACGAATCCAGCGCGCCTTCGAGCTCTACCGTCCTTGAAACGCACGTTGACGCGACTTCCCCACGCTTTGAAGCTAACATGCGTTTCCTTGCCGACATGGTTTCGCAGGTGCGCAACGAGGAGGAAAAAATCCGCGAAGGGGGTGGGCCAAAAGCAATCGAGAACCAGCACAGCAAGGGACGGCTGACCGCGCGCGAGCGCATTAACTTGCTGGTCGATCCCGGCACTTTTTTTGAAATCGGCTCCTTCGCAGCCCACGGGATGTATGAAGAGTGGGGTGGGGCACCCGCAGCGGGAGTGATTACCGGGCTAGGGCGTATTCATACCAGGCTGGTAATGGTTATCGCGAACGACGCCACAGTAAAAGCCGGTGCATTTTTTCCGATGACGTCGAAGAAGGTCATCCGTGCTCAGAACATCGCCATTGAAAATCGTGTTCCGACCATGTACTTGGTCGACTCTGCGGGTGTTTTCTTGCCTTTGCAGGAAGATGTATTTCCCGACACCGATGATTTCGGGCGTGTCTTTCGCAATAACGCGGTGATGTCGGCGATGGGAATCCCGCAGATCGCGGCGATTATGGGGATGTGCGTCGCGGGTGGAGGATATCTTCCCGTCATGTGCGACCACGTGCTGATGACCGATGGCAGCGGGCTTTTCCTTGCTGGTCCGGCGTTGGTGCAAGCGGCGATTGGCCAGAAAGTGTCCGCCGAGGAGCTGGGCGGCGCGGCTATGCATTCTGCCATCAGCGGCACGGTGGACTTCCGCGAACCAAACGATGAAGCCTGCCTGGGGCGGATTCGCGCCATCGTCGAGAAGTGGGGTTACCGCCGACAATCGCCCTGGGACCGCAAAAAACCGGAAGATCCGGCGCTGGCAGCGGAAGAAATTTACGGTATCTACGATCCGTCTCCAGGGCGCCCTTACGACATGAAGGAAATTATTGCGCGCGTCGTGGACGGCAGTCGCTTCGACGAATATAAACCTGAATACGGAAAAACTTTGCTCTGCGGTTACGCGCGCATTGGCGGATTCGCGGTGGGGATTGTCGCCAATCAGAAGCTGCACGCACAAGCAATCGACCACGAAGGCCACAAGCGGATCGAGTTCGGCGGTGTGATTTACACAGAGTCCGCGGAGAAAGCCGCGCGCTTCATCATGGATTGCAATCAGAATCTGATTCCGCTGGTTTTCTTCCATGACGTCAATGGATTTATGGTGGGGCGCGATGCGGAGTGGAGCGGCATCATCAAAGCTGGCGCCAAGATGGTGAACGCAGTTTCAAATTCGGTTGTGCCGAAGATTGCCGTGATCGTTGGCGGATCGTTTGGCGCCGGGCATTACGCCATGTGCGGCAAAGCGTACGATCCGCGATTTCTGTTTGCGTGGCCGACGGCGCGCTATGCCGTGATGAGTGGCGATTCGGCCGCGGGTACGCTTGTAGAAATCAAGATCAAGCAGTTGGAGCGTAGCGGGAAAAAGCTGAGCGAAGAGGAAAAGAAAGAGCTTTACGAGTCGGTGAAGCGAACTTACGACGAGCAAACGGATCCGCGCTACGGTGCGGCCCGACTGTGGATCGACAAAATCATCGATCCGATTGAGACCCGCGATGCGATCACGCTTGCTTTAGAGGCCGCAGCTCTGAATCCGGAAGTGGCTGAGTTCAAGGTGGGGGTTTTGCAGACGTGACTTTCGCGCGGATGAATGTGGGCAAACACTGATCAAAAAATGGAACGTTGATGTCCGGCAGATTCAAAACAATAGAGGAGATCTCGGGCGTTTTTGGCTTTCTCGCAGGCATTCTACTGGTTTTTCTCAGCGTTGAGATCTTCCCGTTAGGGAGCCACACTTTGACCGCTCAGGTAATCCCAGCGGGAACTGCTAGCATTTGGGGCTTGGCATTGATTCTCACAAGTGGACGTGGCGGAAAATGGAGAATTTACTTTCGGTTGTCGTCAGTCACTTTGATAATCGTCGGCAGCATGTTAGCGGCTATTCTTTTGCCGAATCTGCATCGAGTGACTCCGTGAGAGGTTGTTGTCGAGGTCGGTCTGAAGCGAAGAAGCCCATAAATGTCTGATTCCGTCAAACTCGTCGAATGTCCGCGCGATGCGTGGCAGGGGCTGAAAATGCAGATCCCCACGCACATCAAGCTGGAATATTTGCGAGCCTTGATCAGCGCCGGATTTAAGCACATCGACGCAGCGTCTTTTGTCTCCCCCTCAGCCGTGCCCCAGATGGCTGATTCGGAAGAGGTGCTGAAAGAACTCGATCCTCCGGATGATGTCGAGATTATCGGCATTGTCGTAAATGAGAAAGGTGCGCAGCGAGCCATCAATACGCATGCTGTGCGCACGTTAGGATTTCCATATTCGGTTTCACCAACATTTTTGCGCAACAACCAGCGCCAGACGCTTGACGAAGCCATCGACGAGTTGGAGAAGATAAAAGGCAAAGGGGAAGAAGCGGGACTTGATACGGTCGTGTACATCTCGATGGCGTTCGGAAATCCGTATGGCGATCAATGGAATTCGGACGAGGTGATCGACGCGGTCGACCTGCTCGAATCATACGGCGTGCGCATGATTTCGCTCGCGGATACCGTTGGGATGGCGGACGCGGAGCAGATTCGTCAATTGGTTTCTACAGTGATTTCCAAGTACGACTATCTGGAGATTGGAGTTCATCTGCACAGCCGGCCCGAACAGGCAGCGGAGAAAGTTACCGCGGCATATGATGCCGGTTGCCGCCGTTTCGATTCCGTGCTGGGTGGCTTGGGCGGATGTCCCTTCGCTCAGGATGCGCTGGTCGGCAATATTGCGACCGAGAAGGTAGTTGAGGCGTTGACGGCGCGGGGTGCAGTTCTGCCGCCGTTAAAGCCGTTCGATGTGCTACTGCGCGCCACGGCAGAGATCGGGACGAGGTACACAAATTCTTCGGCAGCAGATTGAAATGGCATACAAGACAGTCCACCTCGCGCATGACGGGAATGTAGCCACGATCACACTTAATCGCCCCGACAAACGCAACGCGATCAGCTACGAACTTATTGTGGAGTTGTTGGCTGCGCTCGACGAAGTTGCCAACTCATCTGTGCTGGTGCTGATTCTCACGGGAGCAGGGAAGGCGTTTTGCTCGGGCATGGACCTGGACAATCTGAAAGCCCTCGTCGGCCGCTCGCCAGAGCAGAGCCTAAAAGACTCTGAAACCATGGCCCACCTTTTCCGCGCGCTGTATGACTTTCCCAAGCCTACGATTGCGGCGGTGAACGGGGCGGCTGTCGCTGGAGGGTGCGGGCTCGCTACCCTATGCGACTTTACGCTGGCCGTGCCGGAAGCCAAGTTCGGGTACACCGAGGTACGAATCGGATTCGTACCAGCGATCGTTTCCACTTTTCTGTTGCGTCAGGTTGGTGAAAAGCAAGCGCGGGACTTGCTGCTTACCGGCAGGATTATCGGAGCCGATGAGGCGCACCGCATCGGCCTGATCAACGAAATTGTTCCCGCGGAAAAGCTGATCGAGCGAGCCCGAGAATTGGCGACGCAACTCATGGAGAATAGTCCGACGTCGCTGATGTATACGAAGCGTCTGCTCAGCGAGCATGCGCGGATCGAACTCGATGGACAGATTCAGTCTGCCGTGCGCGAGAATGCGGCAATCCGCGCCACACCGGATTTTCGCGAAGGCATCTCCTCATTTCTCGAAAAGCGCAAACCGCGCTGGAGCGGCGAATGAGCAAAGGAGCGAACCATCATCCGGTGGTCAGCGAAGCCCGCATGCGGGTGCGCTACGCCGAGACCGACCAGATGGGCGTGGTCTATCATGCCAATTACTTTGTGTGGTTCGAAATCGGCCGGGTCGAACTGCTACGGCAACTGGGCTTTTCGTATCGCGACATGGAGCAGAAAGACGGCTGCGGCATCGCCGTCATCGATGCGCGCTGCCGCTACAAGGCTCCGGCGCGCTATGACGATGAAGTGATTGTTCGCACTCATTTGAAGTACATTCGTGAGTCTCTGGTGCAGTTCGAATATGAGTTGGTGCGGGCCGATGACGGAACATTGCTGGCCGAGGGTGACACCACGCATATCGTGGTCGACCCGGAAATGAAAAAAGTACCGCTGCCGGAAAAGTACGTGAGCCGCCTTTCGGGCAGCGATGGGAACCGAAAAGTGAACTGAGAACTGTATTCATATCTCTGAAAGCTGATCTACGAATCCCTTGAAAGCACTTCACATTAACGGTAACGATCTTACTCCGGAAGCGGTGCGGGAAGTCGCTGTCGAGCGGACGGTCCGTGCTTTTGGATCCGGATGCTCGAGCCGGCGTGGACCGGGCTCGCGCGGTAGTGGACGCATTGGTCGCAGGCAACAAGGTTTCTTATGCGATCACGACCGGCGTGGGCAAACTCAGCGATGTGCGTATTGCGGGCGAGCAGATACGTGAAATGCAGGTCAATTTGGTGCGGTCGCATGCGGTTGGCGTCGGCGAACCGTTGGCTGCGGCCGAAGTCCGCGCCATGATGCTGCTGCGGGCCAATTCTCTTTCCAAGGGTTTTTCCGGCGTGCGCGCTGAAATTATCGATGCGCTTTGCGAGATGCTGAATCGCGGGGTCACGCCGTTTGTTCCGTCGCAGGGCAGCGTAGGCGCGAGCGGAGATTTGGCGCCGTTGGCGCATCTCGCTCTGGCTCTGATCGGCGAAGGTGAGTGCTTGGACGACAAAGGCATTCGCATTTCGAGTGCGGAGGCTTTGCGTCGAGCTCAAATTAAACCGGTAGTGCTCGAAGCGAAGGAAGCGGTTTCGCTGATCAACGGAACGCAAGGAATGTTGGCGGTCGGGATCCTGGCTCTGCTTGCGGCGGAAACGCTGGTGGACACTGCGGACGTGATCGGCGCGCTCACGCTCGACGCGTTGCATGGCACAGATGCGGCCTTCGATGAACGCATCCACCGGGCGCGTCCACACCCCGGTCAATTGAAAACTGCGGCCAATCTGCGGCGTATGCTCGAAGGCAGCGAGATTCGCGAGTCGCATCGTGATTGCAGCCGTGTGCAGGATGCGTATTCTCTGCGTTGCATGCCACAGGTGCACGGCGCGGTGCGCGACACTTTGGCTCACTGTCGCGCGGTGATGGAGACTGAGATCAATTCAGCGGTCGATAATCCCCTGGTTTTTGTGAAGAACTCGAAGCACGCAGACGGCGAGGGCGACGTGATTTCGGGAGGGAATTTCCACGGCGAGCCGGTGGCATTTGCGCTGGATTTTCTCGGAATCGCGCTGAGCGCTCTGGCTGGCATTTCGGAACGAAGGTTAGAGCGGCTGGTGAATCCGGCACTCAACGAAGGTCTGCCGCCGTTTCTGGCCGCAGGGGCCGGACTCAATTCTGGTTTCATGATGCCTCAGGTCACGGCGGCGGCGCTGGTGAGCGAGAATAAAATCCTGGCGCATCCCGCTTCGGCGGATTCCATCACCACGTCGGGCAACAAAGAAGATTTCGTTTCGATGGGAATGACGGCGGCGCTGAAGCTGAAGCGAATCGTCGAAAACACGCGTAATGCGATGGCAATCGAGGCCATGGCTGCAGCGCAAGCGCTGGACTTTGTGGCACCGCTAAAGACCGGCAAGCGTGGACTGGCGGCCTATGCTGCGATTCGGTCGGTGTGTCCGACGATGGACAAAGACCGCGTGATGTATCAGGATTTCGCGCGCATTGCAGATTTGATTGCGAGTGGCAAAGTGGCAGAGGTGCTGAAGTAAGTCCAACTCTCGGCCCGTCACTGGCCGAGCTTCGTTCGGCTGGACGCCGGGCGGCTATCCCCACGTGGTGTTGCAGGCACTCTTAGCAGCGCTTCCGTCGAGTCCCAACTCGTCCGCGATTGGCTTCACGGCTTCGATGCAGAATGTGATGTGCTTCGTCCAGATCAACGCCCAGAGCGGCGGCGCCGTTCACGATGTCGTCTCGATTTACTTTTCGCGCGAAGGCTTTGTCCTTCATCCTCTTCCGCACCGACTTTGCATCTACGTCGGCTAAAGATTTTCCCGGCTTGATCAGAGCGACGGCGGTGATAAATCCAGCCAGTTCGTCGCAGGCAAAGAGCGCTTTCTCCATCGCAGAGTCACGCGTCACGCCAGTGTATTCGGCGTGTGACATGATTGCGCGTCGGATTTCCTCTGGATAACCGCGCTCTTTCAGAATCTCGTTTCCCTTGTATGGATGGTCGTCGAGACTGGGATATTTCTCGTAATCGAAGTCGTGAAGAAGTCCGACGACACCCCAAAGTGCTTCGTCACCGCTCAGTTTTCGAGCGTACGCACGCATGCACGCCTCGACCGACAAGGCATGTTTTCGCAAACTTTCTGACTGGGTGAACTCAGTTAGTAAACCCCACGCTGTTTCGCGATCAATCGTCATCTTGCTCCTTGAACTCTTATAGTCGTAGTCGCCCATTAAGGAATCGCGACTGGAAACCTCAGCGGCTAAAGCCCCATCTCCTAGCGGCTTTTGGTGGCACGGCTGAAGCCATGTCCTTCCCCCCGCCCTAGCAGCATTGACGGTACGTCCATCACTTCCGAGCGTCATGTTGCTTTTCTAGCATCATACTTCGATTTTACTTTGCAGATTGTGCTTGACATCCACAGGGGTTGTACCTCAGATTACGCTGCAGGTTGGGAACCGTATCTAGTTTGGTTCACTCGGTTCCAGGAGAAGCCCGCTCTGGCCCTCCCACACCTTAGATGGCCACCACTCTTGCCCCAGTAGATTCCAGGGAAGTCGTTCGTTGCGATCATTGCCTGCTGGTTCAATTCCGTACCAGCAACGATCTTTGCCGACGCTGCCATGCCTCGTTAGATGAGGATGAGCCCGAAGTAATTGCGGCGCCGCCTCCGCCCCAGATGATGCCAACCAATGGCCACGGGCGCGGACACTTGCATCTGGCAGCATCGATCCGTTCTATGCGACTGCGCAACGGCCTCAGCCAGCGGCAGCTTGCGGCGCGTATGTCGGTGCCGCGAACTTACGTTTCGAAGATCGAAAACGAGAAGGCAACTCCCACGCTGTCGTCTCTGGAGCGGCTGGCGCGTGCGCTGGAGGTTACTGTGCCTGATCTTCTCAGAGGCGGCGAGCGCAACCGGCAGGAAGAGGTCCGCGAACTGATGCAGGACCAGTTCATCGCGGAGATGCTGCCCTTTGTGAACCAGTTGAACGGGATGCAGATGTCGAGCATCCTGACGCAGGTGCGGGATTTGACCGTGCGTCCGCGGAGAAGCGCGTAGCAACAGAGTTTGCTATCTGGGAGATCCTTCGCTGCGCTCAGGATTTCGGCGCGAGACTCCCGATGCGCCGACGTCGCGCAAACGCCTCGATTTTTTCCGGGCGACCAGCCAACTGCAGCCGGGATCGAAAGATCCCGGCTTTTTTGTCTAGCTCTCCAGACCGGAAGCGGGTTTCGCCGAGCCTATAGAGCCTGCGCCAAAGCAAGCGGTTCACGGTAACGACCATGGCTGCCATCACTATCGTGGCTGCGATCAGCAGGTGAAATTTCCAGTGTCGGTCGCCTGGCTTATCGTAGAGCCTAAGCCTATGGTAGAAAATGTCTGCCCTTTGAAATGAAAATATTCGGCGACGATGCTTGCGTTCCATGCGCCGCCAGACGCAGTGACCATGCCGGTCAAGAGATATGGAAAGATTCCGGGAAGGATTAGTTTTCGCCAGCGTTCCACGCCGCTGATGCGGCACACCGAGCAGACTTCCTTCAGGTCGGTGGGAATTGCCATCGCCCCGGCGATCACGTTAAATAAAATGTACCACTGCGTTCCGAGCAAAAGCAGCAGAATGGAACCGATGCCGAGTCCTCCGCCCAGGCGAATCAGAATCAGCAGAATGACCGGAAAAAATGCATTCGCCGGGACGGACGCAGCGATCTGAGCCAGCGGTTGTGCGACGCGAGCCAGGCGTGGGCTGAATCCAATCTTTACCCCAACGGGAATAGTCCAGGCTGCGCCAATTATGAGAGCGGCGATCACGCGAAGGAACGTTGCGCCCAGCCCTTGTCCCAGTTCGGTTACCTCGGAGTGATTGAGTCCAGTCAGTAAAATCGCCACTCGGACCACTGCGTATCCGGTCATGCCCAAAGCGGCGATGCCCAGAATGCCGAGCAGCCATGTCCTCCACCGGATTCCAGCTTCGGCCACCGGCTCTTCCCTGTGGCGGCGAGAGAAATACGACATGAGCGACTCACGCAATGGGAAGATGGCTTTTTGTTGTATTTGTGCCAGGCTGCGCGAGTGCTGTATCAGATCGAGCACCCAAGAGTGGGGCACCTCTGCGCTTTCCACCTGCTCGACTTTGAACTTCTCCGCCCACGCGATCACCGGCCGCCATACGAATTGATCGAGCAGCACGATCACCGCGATCATGGTGAAGACGCCCAACAGGATCGATCGTGTGTCTCCGGCGCTGGCCGCGGTTTGCAGATAGGAGCCAAGGCCGGGCAACCGAAAATCGCGCGAGCCGAGGACGAACATTTCGCACGCCATAAGGGCGAACCATCCGCCCGCCACCGACATCATCGAGTTCCACACCAGGCCAATCGCGGCAAACGGCAGCTCCATTTCCGTGAAGCGCTGCCACCAGCTGAAGCCGTAAATCTTGGCTGCTTCGCGCATCTCGCGCGGAATGCTCTTCAGCGAAGCATAAAAACTGAAGGCCATATTCCAGACTTGCCCGGTGAAGATAAGGAGGATTGCTCCCAGTTCGACGCCCAACTGACGGCTTGGAAACAGCGCGACCATCGCCAGCATGACTCCCGGCAGAAAGCTCAGCACGGGGATCGACTGCAGAACGTCCAACAGCGGGATCATGAAACGCTCAGCCCGTGGGTTGTAGGCAGCGATGTAGCCATACACCAGCGTGAAGACCAAGCTCAACCCATACGCAATGCGTTATGCGCAGCAGCGACAGACCGGCGTAGGCGGGAAGCGCCAGCGGACTTTGCGAAATCTCAACCGACGGTGTGAACGGGCCCAGCCAGGTTCGCGCGACCACCAGAACGCCGTAAAACAATGCAATCGCCGCCGCGAACATCAGCACATCAGGCAAATGCGAAGTCTCGAGCTGCGGCAACAGAGACCACAGACGAAGTGGAGAAATCGTTCGGAGCCCCGCGCCTTTTTTCATGGCGTCACCGCGGACAACTGGGAATTGGGTTCCGCCACCGGTTCGCTCAGGACGAGACGGCCATTTTGGCGTCGTGATCGAATATTTCCGCGTAGCGGCCCCAGTTCATCACGGTTTCGAATTGTCGCTCGACTTCGTCCTGACTGAAGTGTTCGTCCAGAATATCGTGGAAGAATTCTTCGGGAATCGAATGATCCGACTTCGCGCTGAGCACGCTTTCGATACACTGCAGGATGGTCATATGTTTGAGCGCCGTTCGCGGAAAAGAACTTTGCGGGTCAGGATGTCGCCTCGGCGAAGGCCACTCCTTCGGGCGTGATTTGGACATCGCCTCTTTAAGCGTGGCAAGACCAAGAACCGTTCACCTGTTGTAACGAACGTGGGCGCGTGGAGCGGAAGTCGACGCCGAGTTGGAGCATGTTCCTTTCTGACTCCAGGTATAGGAATAGTATCAAGCTGCGAGTCAAGCAAAAGAGTGGAAAGGGACCTCAATTTTCTTGCCATTCTGTTCCACTTGTAAGTGACCGTCGCCTTGGGCCTCGATCCGGTCCCCACGGAGCGAATCACAAACGTTTCGGTGCCAATGCTTTGACCGGCGGAGAATATTCGAAGGTCCCGTGAATCGCTTTGTTGGCAGGGCAGCGTCTGAGCCTGGCCCCGTAGCGGCAGACTTTGAGAATCAGGGCCAGTACTGTAGCCATGGCCAATCGCAACGCACAGGATTTTAAGGCGAGCAGGGGCAGTCTCCTCTCCGGTCAAGAACTGCAAACTCAGGATCAGTCAGGATGCTGCAAGTCGCATAATAGGTGCCGCTCGGTTTCAGGTAGGGGGAGCGCTCTCGGTGCATGGCCTTTTGCTCCGCCACTAAGCGCTGGAGCATAGCGGCATCGAGATTCCATTTTTGATCGGGATTGCGCCTGAGCGTCCCGGTGCCGCTGCAGGGGGTCGATGAGCACCCAATCGCACTTGCCTTTAAGACGGAGAGCTGACTGTGCCAGGCGGAAGAAATTGCGCATTTTGGACCCCTGCCCGCTTCAACCTTTTTTTGCTTCTCAAAAAGAGCCTTTGGCCTGATGTCGCTAAATAGATCTGCCCTTTTCCTTCCATCCGGCGCATAGCGGCGCCTTGCCGCCCGATCCGCTGAGAAATCGAGGACGATGTCCCCAGGTCGGGCATTGACGAGGGAGGTGACGATCTGACTCCCCTCGTCCTGAACCTCTGAAGCTCCTCCCTTGAATTCAGGAAATGAAAACTGGCAGCCGTTTTGGAAAGCGGATCCCGAAAGGCGCCTGCGGACAGGGAGTTGCCTGATATTCGGACGATAGGCAGAGCAAATTTTCCCCGGGCTGCTTTAATAAGTTCGCCGAGCTATTCGGCCGCCGTATCAGAATTTGAGAGAGGGCGGTGCGCCAGCGCCTTGCCGAAATCCTTCAAACCAATTGAGAAGCAGTTCGGGCATTCCAAGGCGGGCCGCAACAGGCACCCTTGGATCGGAAAGAAGAGAGTTGTCGAGATTTTTATGGAGCGCTCTATCGGCTCGGCATTGGGACAGAGATGATCGAGCAGGCTTTTCCAACGGATCATGCCGTAAACTGCATCGCCGATAGTTCTCCGATCATGGAGCCAAGGCTCGCATGAGTTTAAAATACCCGGCCAATGCGGCATCCAAGGGGAGCTTGCCCAGGTATAGTGAGAAAAAAAAGAGGCAATATGATAGTCGCAGTATGGAATGGCCATGACCTCTATAGTTTACACTCCGGGTGGGCTCTTCGCTAGAAAAATAGTCTCGCACTTCCTGGTATTTTAAGGTTATGAGAGTCCTAAGAACGTCATTGACCGGTTTGGCCAGGTCGTCTACGCGCCTTGTTTCGGGGATCAATAAATAATTTTATTGATCCCCGAAGCGAGAAAAAACACGCTGAGGAACAACCTGGCCAAACCGGCTAATGACGCTCTTAGGACTCTCATAACCTTAGAATTGCAGATCAGAGACTATTTTTCTAGCGAAGAGCCCACCCGGAGTGTAAACTATAGAGGTCATGGCCATTCCATACTGCGACTATCATATTGCCTCTTTTTTTTCTCACTATACCCTGGGCAAGCTCCCCTTGGATGCCGCATTGGCCGGGTATTTTAAAACTCATGCGAGCCTTGGCTCCCATGATCGGAGAACTATCGGCGATGCAGTTTACGGCATGATCCGTTGGAAAAGCCTCCTCGATCATCTCTGTCCCAATGCCGAGCCGATAGAGCGCTACCGAGTCTATAAAAATCTCGACAACTCTCTTCTTTCCGATCCAAGGGTGCCTGTTGCGGCCCGCCTTGGAATGCCCGAACTGCTTCTCGATTGGTTTGAGAAGGATTTCGGCAAGGCGCTGGCGCGCCGCCTCTCTCAAATTCTCAATACGGCGGCCCCGATCACCGTTCGGGCGAACTTATTAAAGACGACCCGGGAAAATTTGCTCTGCCTATGGTCCGAATATCAGGCAACTCCCTGTCCGCAGGCGCCTTTCGGGATCCGCTTTCCAAAACGGCTGCCACTTTTTTCATTTCCTGAATTCAAGGAGGGGCTTTTCGAGGTTCAGGACGAGGGGAGTCAGATCGTCGCCTCCCTCGTCAATGCCCGACCTGGGGATTCGGTCCTCGATTTCTGCAGCGGATCGGGCGGCAAGGCGCTCGCTATCGCCCCTGGGATGGAAGGAAAAGGGCAGATCTACCTTCACGACATCAGGCCAAAGGCTCTTTTAGAAGCAAAAAAAAGGTTGAAGCGGGCAGGGGTCCAAAATGCGCAATTTCTTCCGCCTGGCCACAGTCAGCTCTCCCGTCTTAAAGGCAAGTGCGATTGGGTGCTCATCGACGTTCCCTGCAGCGGCACCGGGACGCTCAGGCGCAATCCCGATCAAAAATGGAATCTCGATGCCGCTATGCTCCAGCGCTTAGTGGCGGAGCAAAAGGCCATCGCCGAAGAAGCGCTCCCTTACCTGAAACCGAGCGGCAGGCTCGTTTATGCGACTTGCAGCATCCTGACTGAATCCTGAGTTTGCGGGTCTTCTGACCGGAGAGGAGACTGCCCCTGCTCGCCTTAAAATCCTGTGCGTTGCGATTGGCCATGGCTTAATAACCGCCCTGATTACTGCCGAGTTTCGTGACGGGGCCAGGCTCCCAGCGCTGCCCCTGCCGACCTAATCGATCACGGGACCTTCGAAATATTCTCCGCCGGTCAAAGCATTGGCACCGAAACGTTTGTGATTCGCTCCCGTGGGGACCGGATCGAGGCCCAAGGCGACGGTCACTTACAAGTGGAACAGAATGGCAAGAAAATTGAGGTCCGAACCTCTTCCACTCTTTTGCTTGACTCGCAGCTTGATCCTATTTCCTATACCTGGAGTCAGAAAGGAACGCAGTCCTCCCAACTCGAGCATCGACTTCCGCTCCCAGCCCGCCCACGTTCGTTACAAACAGGTGAACGGTTCTTGGTCTTGCCACGCTGAAAGAGGGCGATGTTCAAATCACGCCCGAGGGAGTGGCCTTCGCCGAGGCCGACATTCTTACTCGTAAGGTTCTTTTCCGCGAAGCCGCGCTCAAACATGTGACCATTCTGCAGTGTATCGAAAGCGTTCTCAGGGCGAAGTCGGATCATTCGATTCCCGAAGAATTTTTCCACGATATTCTCGACGAGCACTTCAGCCAGGACGAAGTCGAGCGACAGTTTGAAACCGTGATGAACTGGGGCCGCTATGCGGAGATTTTCGATCATGATCAGCAAAATGGCCGTCTTGTCCTGACTGAGCCGGTGGCGGAACCCAATTCCCAGTTGTCCGCGGTGAGGCCATGAAAAAAGGCGCGGGGTTCCGAACGATTTCTCCGCTTCGTCTGTGGTCTCTATTGCCGCAACTCGAGACTTCGCATTTGCCTGACGTGCTGATGTTCGCCGCGGCCATTGCACTGTTTTATGGCGTTCTAGTGGTCGCACGAACCTGGCTCGGCCCGTTCACGCCTGCGGTCGAGATTTCACAAAGTCCGCTGGCGCTTCCTGCCTACGCCGGTCTGTCGCTGTTGCGAATTACGCTGGCGTACGCGTTGAGCTTGGTGTTTACGCTGGTGTACGGCTACGTCGCCGCCTACAACCCGAGGGCTGAGCGCTTCATGATCCCCTTGTTGGATGTTCTCCAGTCGATCCCTGTGCTGAGTTTCTTGCCTGGGGTCATGCTGGCTATGGTCGCGCTGTTCCCAAGGCGTCAGTTGGGCGTTGAGCTGGGGGCAATCCTTCTTATTTTTACCGGGCAAGTCTGGAATATGGCATTCAGTTTTTATGCCTCGCTGAAAAGCATTCCGCGCGAGATGCGTGAAGCCGCCAGGATTTATGGGTTCAGTTGGTGGCAACGTTTCACGGAAATGGAGTTGCCCTTCGCTGCGATTGGCCTGGTATGGAATTCGATGATGTCGGTTGCGGGCGGATGGTTCGCCCTGATG
Organism: uncultured Acidobacteriota bacterium; assembly: GCA_963762385.1. Taxonomy (GTDB): domain Bacteria; phylum Acidobacteriota; class Terriglobia; order Terriglobales; family Acidobacteriaceae; genus JABDBE01. Next base: position 13,890 of record CAVXKN010000016.1, read on the forward strand.
GCTTGCGAGATGTTTGTCCTGGGCTCTCGAGATTTTCGGTTGCCAGGCCTGGGCTCATATCTGCAAACCGCCGCCAGCGCGGGAGATACGCGCTCGATTTTGTTGGGCGTCTTCACCATGATCGCGGTGATCGTGCTGCTCGATCAATTCGTCTGGAGGCCCGTGATCGCGTGGGCGGAGAAGTTCAAAGTCGAGCAAGTGGAAAGCGCGGAAGTGCCCCACTCTTGGGTGCTCGAGCTGATCCAGCACTCGCGCAGCCTGGCTCAACTGCGGCAAAAAGCAATCTTTCCGTTGCGCGAATCTCTCATGTCGTATTTTTCTCAAAGGCACAGGGCGGAGCCGACCGCCCATGCGGGGCCGCGGTGGAAGACTTGGCTGCCCGGCATTCTAGGCATCGCCGCGTTGGGCCTGACGGGATACGCGGTGATTCGAGTTGCGATTTTACTGACCGGACTCGATCACTCCGAGGCCGCTGAGTTGGGACGAGGCCTGGGCGCAACATTTCTTCGCGTGATCGCGGCTTTGTTGATTGGTGCCGCATGGACTATTCCCGTGGGCGTGAAGATCGGATTCAGCCCGCGCCTGGCTCGCGTGGCGCAACCGCTGGCTCAGATCGCCGCCTCTGTCCCTGCGAATGCGTTTTTCCCGGTCATTCTGCTGATCCTGATTCGTCTGGGTGGCGGACTTGGCGTCGGTTCCATTCTGCTGCTCTTGCTCGGAACGCAGTGGTACATTCTGTTTAACGTGATTGCCGGGGCGATGGCGATCCCCACGGACCTGAAGGAAGTCTGCTCGGTATGCCGCATCAGTGGGGTGGAACGCTGGAAAAAGCTCATTCTCCCTGGAATCTTTCCTTATCTCTTGACTGGCATGGTCACTGCATCAGGCGGTGCATGGAATGCCAGCATCGTCGCCGAATATTTTCATTTCAAAGGCGAGACATTTTCTACCATCGGCCTCGGTTCCATTATTAGCCGTGCGACAGACAATGGAAATTTCACTTTGCTGATCGCAGCCACGATTGTGATGGCCGCCATGGTCGTGACCGTGAATCGTTTGGTTTGGCGGCGGCTCTATGCGCTCGGCGAAACCCGTTTCCGTCTGGAAAGCTAAAAAGCCGGGATCTTTCGACCCCGGCTGCAGTTGGCTGGTCGCCCGGAAAGAATTGTTTTGATGGAGGACGGTCGTCCTCGCCCGTTTCGCGTGAAGTCTTACGCGCTTCTCCGCGGCCGCACCGTCAAATCCCGCACCTGCGTCAGGATGCTCGACATCTGCATCCCGTTCAACTGATTCACAAAAGGCAGAATCTCCGCGATGAACTGATCCTGCATCAGTTCGCGAACTTCTTCCTGCCGGTTGCGCTCGCCTCCTCTGAGCAGATCGGGCACGGTAACCTCGAGCGCACGCGCCAACCGCTCCAGAGAGGACAACGTAGGAGTTGCCTTCTCGTTCTCGATCTTGGAAACGTAAGTTCGCGGCACGGACATACGTGCGGCCAATTGCCGTTGGCTGAGTCCATTGCGCAAACGCATGGACCGGATCGATGCCGCCAAGTGCAAGTGCCCGCGGCCGTGGCCAGTGGTTGGCATCATCTGCGGCGCAGGCGGCGCCGTAATTACTTCTGGCTCGTCCTCATCTAACGAGGCATGGCAGCGCCGGCAAAGATCGTTGCTGGTACGAAATTGAACCAGCAGGCAGTGATCACAGCGAACGACTTCCCTGGAATCTACTGGGGCAAGAGTGGTGGCCATCTAAGGTGTGGGAGGGCCAGAGCGGGCTTCTCCTGGAACCGCGTGAACCAAACTAGATACGGTTCCCAACCTGCTGCGTAATCTGCGGTACAACCCCTGTGGATGTCAAGTACAATCTGCATCGCAAACTCGAAGTATGATGTTAGAAAAGCAAAATGACTCTACGAGAATGGGCGGAGAATTTATTGTTCGCTTAGAGTAGTCGGGAGTACCGTGGGAAGGGCACGGCTTCAGCCGTGCCGTTAAAACGCGCTAGGGGCCGGGCTTTAGCCCCTGAGGTGTCCAGTCGCGATTGCTTAACTGGCACAAAACGACTGTGAGGGTTCAAGGAGCAAGATGACCATTAATCGCGAAACAGCCTGGTGTTTACTAACTGAGTTCACCCAGTCAGAAAGTTTGCGGAAACATGCCTTGTCAGTCGAGGCGTGCCTGCGTGCGTACGCTCGAAAATTTGCCGTGAGTTCGACGGAAGAAGAACTTTGGGGTACTGTCGGCCTTCTCCACGACTTCGATTATGAAAAATATCCCAGCCTCGACGACCATCCATACAAAGGCAACGAGATTCTGGAAGAGCGCGGCTATCCCGAGGAAATCCGCCGTGCAATCATGTCCCATGCCGAATACACGGGTGTGACGAGGGATAGCCCAATGGAAAAAGCGCTCTTCGCCTGCGACGAACTGGCCGGATTTATCACGGCAGTCGCATTAATCAAGCCAGGAAAATCTTTGGCGGAAGTAGACGCAAAGTCCGTTCGAAAGCGAATGAAAGACAAAGCCTTCGCCCGCAAGGTGAATCGGGAAGACATCGTGAACGGCGCTGCGGCTTTAGGCGTCGATCTCGAAAAGCACATCACATTCTGTATCGAAGCTCTGAAGCCGATCGCCCACCAACTGGGTTTAGACGGAAGTGCCGAGAAGAGTGCCTAGCCAAAGACCACGTGGGGACAGCCACCCTGGCTGTCCGGCCGAGCGGAGCTCGGCTAGTCACGGGCCGGGAGTTGGAGTCACCTCAACACCTCCGCCACATTCCCACTCGCAATCAACTCCGCAATCCGTGCGAAGTCCTGATACATCACGCGGTCTTTTTCCATCGTTGGACAGACCGATCGAATCGCCGCATAGGCCGCAAGTCCGCGCCTTCCGGTCTTAAGCGGCGCCACAAAGTCCAACGCTTGCGCGGCGGCCATGGCCTCGATCGCCATCGCATTGCGGGTGTTCTCTACGACTCGCTTCAGCTTCAGAGCCGCTGTCATTCCCATCGAAACGAAATCTTCTTTGTTGCCGGAGGTAGTGATGGAATCCACCGAAGCGGGATGCGCCAGGATTTTGTTCTCACTTACCAGCGCTGCAGCCGTGACCTGCGGCATCATGAAACCAGAATTGAGTCCGGCCCCTGCAGCCAGAAACGGCGGCAGACCTTCGTTGAGTGCCGGATTCACCAGCCGCTCCAACCGTCGCTCGGAAATACCGGCCAAAGCGCTCAAAGCAATTCCAAGAAAATCCAGCGCGAAAGCCACGGGCTCGCCGTGGAAGTTTCCTCCCGAAACCACGTCGCCTTCGCCGTCTGCCTGCTTCGGATTCTTCACAAACACGAGAGGATTATCAACGGCCGAGTTGACTTCAGTCTCCATCACCGCACGGCAATGAGCCAAAGTATCGCGCACCGCGCCGTGCACCTGCGGCATGCAGCGCAGAGAATACGCATCCTGCACCCGGCTGCAATCGCGATGCGACTCGCGAATCTGGCTGCCCTCGAGCATGCGCCGCAGATTCTCCGCAGTTTTTAATTGACCAGCGTGCGGACGCGCTCCGTGGATGCGTTCATCGAAAGCCGCATCCGTACCATGCAATGCGTCGAGGGTGAGGGCGCCGATGACGTCCGCAGTGTCCACCAGCGTCTCCGCCGCGAGCAGAGCCAGGATTCCGACTGCCAACATTCCTTGCGTCCCGTTGATGAGCGAAACCGCTTCCTTCGCTTCCAGCACCACGGGTTTCATTTGAGCTCGACGCAAAGCCTCCGCACCCGAAATGCGCAAGCCTTTGTCGTCCAAGCACTCACCTTCGCCGATCAGAGCCAGAGCTAGATGCGCCAACGGCGCCAGATCTCCGCTTGCGCCCACACTGCCCTGCGACGGAACAAACGGCGTGACCCCGCGGTTCAGCATCTCGCAAAGCGCATCAATAATGTCAGCGCGCACGCCGGAAAAACCTTTGGAGAGAGAATTCGCCCGCAGCAGCATCATGGCGCGGACCTCGCCCGCAGCCAACGGTTCCCCAACGCCAACCGCGTGCGACCGCACCAAATTTACCTGCATTTCACGTATCTGCTCGCCCGCAATGCGCACGTCGCTGAGCTTGCCCACACCCGTCGTGATCGCATAAGAAATCTTGTGGCCTGCGACCAAGGCGTCCACTACCGCGCGAGCCCTGCCCACGCCCGCTCGCGCATCAGGATCCAGAAGTACGGATCGTCCCTCGACAGCGACTTCGCGAACCGCTTCCAGAGTAAGATCGTTGCCGTTGATGTGGAGTGCTTTCACGGATTCGTAGACCAGGTTTCAGAGATAAATACAATTCTCACTTTTCAGTTCCCATCGCTGCCCGGAAGGCGGCTACGTACTTTTCCGGCAGCGGTACTTTTTTCATTTCCGGGTCGACCACGATGTGCGTAGTATCTCCCTCGGCTAGCGGCGTTCCGTCATCGGCCCGCACCAACTCATATTCGAACTGCAGCAGAGACTCACGAATGTACTTCAAATGGGTGCGAATAATCACTTCATCGTCATAGCGCGCCGGAGCCTTGTAGCGGCAGCGCGCATCGATGACGGCGATGCCGCAGCCGTCTTTCTGCTCCATGTCGCGATACGAAAAGCCCAGTTGCCGTAGCAGTTCGACCCGGCCGATTTCGAACCACACAAAGTAATTGGCATGATAGACCACGCCCATCTGGTCGGTCTCGGCGTAGCGCACCCGCATGCGGGCTTCGCTGACCACCGGATGATGGTTCGCTCCTTTGCTCATTCGCCGCTCCAGCGCGGTTTGCGCTTTTCGAGAAATGAGGAGATGCCTTCGCGAAAATCCGGTGTGGCGCGGATTGCCGCATTCTCGCGCACGGCAGACTGAATCTGTCCATCGAGTTCGATCCGCGCATGCTCGCTGAGCAGACGCTTCGTATACATCAGCGACGTCGGACTATTCTCCATGAGTTGCGTCGCCAATTCTCGGGCTCGCTCGATCAGCTTTTCCGCGGGAACAATTTCGTTGATCAGGCCGATGCGATGCGCCTCATCGGCTCCGATAATCCTGCCGGTCAGCAGCAAGTCCCGCGCTTGCTTTTCACCAATCTGACGCAGCAGAAAAGTGGAAACGATCGCTGGTACGAATCCGATTCGTACTTCGGTGTATCCGAACTTGGCTTCCGGCACGGCTCAGCGTGAAGTCGCATAGGGTAGCGAGCCCGCAGCCTCCGGCGATAGCCGCTCCGTTCACCGCCGCAATCGTCGGCTTGGGAAAGTCATACAGCGAGCGGAAGAGGTGGGCCATGGTTTCAGAATCTTTTAGATTCTGCTCCGGAGAGCGGCCGACAAGCGCTTTCAGGTCTGTCCAGGTCCATGCCCGAGCAAAATGCCTTTCCTGCTCCCGTGAGAATAAGTACCAGCGCAGAGGAGTCGGCAACCTCGTCCAGCGCAGCCAACAACTCCTCAATAAGTTCGTAGCTGATCGCGTTGCGTTTGTCGGGGCGGTTAAGCGTGATGGTGGCGATACTGCCGTCGTGCGCGAGGTGCAGTGTTTTGTAATCCATTTCAATCGGCTGCCGCTGAATTGGTGTACCTCGCCCCGATCTCCGCCGTCGCCCGCAGCAGCACATCGAACGGCTTCAGCGGCGGCAGGATTGCACCCCGCGCCGCCAACACCTCAACCAGCTTCTCCGTTGCAATATTGCCGATCAGCGCATCCTGAGCGAAGGGACAGCCGCCCAAACCGCCGAGCGCGGAATCGAATCGCCGGCAACCGGCGTTATAGGCTGCGAGAACTTTTTCCTCTACCTGTTCGGGCCGGCTGTGCAGGTGAACTCCAATCTCAAGGTAGTCGTACTTGGAAATCACTGTCGGAAACCAGTTCACCAATCCGTCCAGCATCCGCCATCCCAACCGTGTCCGCCAGCGAGACCGTGCGTACGCCGTAGGATTCAAGCAGGTCGACTGCGTCGACGACTTCTCCGACACTCCATTGGTCGCCGTACGGATTTCCGAACGCCATCGAGATGTATACGACGGTATCAAGTCCCGCGTCGTCGCCTTTGTTCTTTATCTTCTCCAGTTCGTCAATGGCTTCGTCAAGCGTCTGGCGCTGGTTGTTGCGCAAAAATGTGGGCGAAACCGAATACGGAAATCCCAGCGTGCGCACGGCATTGAGTATTGATAGCTCGCTGCGCACCTTTTTCGTTTACGACGATGCCAATGATCTCGATATCATCCGGCGGATCGAGTTCCTTCGCAACTTCTTCCGAGTCGGCCATCTGGGGCACGGCTGCGGGTGACACAAACGACATAGCGTCAATGTGCTTAAATCCGGCGCTGATCAAGGCTCGCAAATATTCCAGCTTGATGTGCGTTGGGATTTGCATTTTCAGCCCCTGCCATGCATCACGCGGACATTCGACGAGTTTGACGGAATCAGACATTTATGGGCTTCTTCGTTCAGACGACCTCGACAACAACCTCGCACGGATTCACCGATGCAGATTCGGCAAGAGAATAGCCGCTAACATGCTGCCGACGATTATCAAAGTGACTGACGACAACCGAAAGTAAATTCTCCATTTTCCGCCACGTCCACTTGTGAGAATCAATGCCAAGCCCCAAATGCTAGCAGTTCCCGCTGGGATTACCTGAGCGGTCAAAGTGTGGCTCCCGAACGGGAAGATCTCAACGCTGAGAAAAACCAGTAGAATGCCTGCGAGAAAGCCAAAAACGCCCGAGATCTCCTCTATTGTTTTGAATCTGCCGGACATCAACGTTCCATTTTTTGATCAGTGTTTGCCCCATTCATCCGCGCTAAAAGTTTGCAAAACTCCCACCTTGAACTCGGCCACTTCCGGATTCAGAGCCGCAGCCTCCAAAGCGAGCGTGATCGCATCGCGGGTCTCGATCGGATCGATGATTTTGTCGATCCACAGCCGGGCCGCACCATAGCGCGGATCCGTCTGTTCGTCGTAGATTCGCTTCGTTGCCTCGTAGAGCTCTTTCTTTTCCTCTTCGCTCAGGTTTTTCCCGCTGCGCTCCAGTTGCTTGATCTTGATTTCTACCAGCGTCCCGGCGGCCGAATCGCCGCTCATCACGGCATAGCGCGCCGTCGGCCACGCAAACAGAAATCGCGGATCGTACGCTTTGCCGCACATGGCGTAATGTCCCGCACCAAACGATCCTCCAACGATCACCGTAATCTTCGGCACAACCGAATTTGAAACCGCGTTCACCATCTTGGCGCCCGCTTTGATGATGCCGCTCCACTCCGCATCACGCCCCACCATGAACCCGTTTACGTCGTGGAAGAAAACCAGCGGAATCAGGTTCTGATTGCAATCCATGATGAAGCGCGCGGCTTTCTCCGCGGACTCTGTGTAAATGACGCCGCCGAACTCCATCCGCTTATGGCCCTCGTGGTCGATTGCCTGGGCGTGCAGTTTCTGATTGGCGACGATCCCCACGGCAAAGCCGCCGATGCGCGCGTAACCACAGAGCAGAGTTTTTCCGTACTCAGACTTGTATTCGTCGAAGCGGCTGCCGTCCACGATGCGCGCAACAATTTCCTTCATATCGTAAGGCCGCCCCGGAGAGGGATCGTAGATGCCGTAAATTTCCTCCGCTGCCAGCGCCGGGTCTTCCGGTTTCTTGCGGTCCCAGGGCGACTGTCGACGGTAACCCCACTTCTCGACGATGGCGCGAATCCGCGCCAGGCAGGCCTCGTCGTTTGGTTCGCGGAAGTCCACCGTGCCGCTGATGGCAGAGTGCATAGCCGCGCCGCCCAGTTCCTCGGCGGACACTTTCTGTCCAATCGCCGCTTGCACCAATGCCGGACCAGCAAGGAAAAGCCCGCTGCCATCGGTCATCAGCACGTGGTCGCACATGACGGGAAGATATCCGCCACCCGCGACGCACATCCCCATAATCGCCGCGATCTGCGGGATTCCCATCGCCGACATCACCGCGTTATTGCGAAAGACACGCCCGAAATCATCGGTGTCGGGAAATACATCTTCCTGCAAAGGCAAGAAAACACCCGCAGAGTCGACCAAGTACATGGTCGGAACACGATTTTCAATGGCGATGTTCTGAGCACGGATGACCTTCTTCGACGTCATCGGAAAAAATGCACCGGCTTTTACTGTGGCGTCGTTCGCGATAACCATTACCAGCCTGGTATGAATACGCCCTAGCCCGGTAATCACTCCCGCTGCGGGTGCCCCACCCCACTCTTCATACATCCCGTGGGCTGCGAAGGAGCCGATTTCAAAAAAAGTGCCGGGATCGACCAGCAAGTTAATGCGCTCGCGCGCGGTCAGCCGTCCCTTGCTGTGCTGGTTCTCGATTGCTTTTGGCCCACCCCCTTCGCGGATTTTTTCCTCCTCGTTGCGCACCTGCGAAACCATGTCGGCAAGGAAACGCATGTTAGCTTCAAAGCGTGGGGAAGTCGCGTCAACGTGCGTTTCAAGGACGGTAGAGCTCGAAGGCGCGCTGGATTCGTATCGGTCGGCCATGAAGAGAACAGCACCAGGAACCATTTACGGTATACCAGCGGAGGCGCGCCGCGCAAACTGGGGTTCAGTTCCTTTGCAGCGTGCGGTGAATCTGGATTTGCCGCGCTGCCTCATCGACAGGATCGTCCGCCACAGCATCGACCAACCCATAGCGCAACGCATCACGGGCGTGCACTTTTTCAGCGGCCACGAGAATTTCGAGTGCCTTTGCCTTGCCCACTAACCGCGGCAACCGTTGAGTTCCGCCCCAGCCCGTGATCAACCCTAGGGCCGCGCCGCGATGTGCGAGGACGGCGTTGGGGGAAGCGATTCGCCGGTGGCAAGCCAGAGCGAGATCAAGGCCACCACCCATGCAGTATCCAGAGATCGCCGCGTACACAGGCTCGGGAAATTGCTCTACGGCATTCATCAGCGTCTGGCCCATTCGTGAAAATTCCAACGCCTCGGGCCCGGTCAAGGCTGTAATCTCTCTCAGATCGGCTCCAGCCGAGAAGAATCTCCCGTTCCCTGTAACGATTACTGGTTTCGCCTTTTGCGCCAAGTTATGGAACGCCTGGATCAGGGCCAGCACGCATGCCCGCGTCAGGCGATTCGTACCGTCGTCGGATCGAAGACGCAGCACGCGAACGCCATCTTGCTGTTCGAGATGAACGAACTCAGCAGTTAGCACTTAGCAGTCGGCTTAGCCGCCACCGGATGCGTCGGGATCCACAAAGCCAAGTGCTAAATGCCAAATGCTAAGTGCTCCTCTCCATCCACTGATCAATCCGGCATCCATCCTCGGCGAGAAGAAAGCTCCCTACTCCGAAGCACTCACCAAAAATACGATGCGACTCAGGATCGCGAGCGGCGCGCGGAATCCATTGCTTGCCAACCTGATACTGACTGGCTGTGAACCACTTCTGCGGCAGTACTTCAAGCAGTCTCGCCTGCAAATAGAAAACGTACAAAGCGAAAGCCGGATCGTCATTTCCTTTTGCTGGGCAACTCGTGGGGACAATCAATTCATCCACTGATCGCAACTCCGCGGGCACTTCAAACTTATGCATGCCAGCGTCTAAGCCGAGCGGGACTTCGAAGTCCACGATCGGGGCAGTGGCGGCGTAAATTCGTTCCGAGGATTGCTTGAACCATCCGGCAATTTCTGCGGGATCGAAAGCTTTAAGTTGATCCGGATCGAAGCACGCAAGGCGAATGCTCCGTCCATCCGGACACCAGATTCCAAGATGCGACGGCGGAACGAAAAACGGACGGCAGTATGTATTCAAGGCCAGACGCGGCTTGTCAGGTTCCTGCACCAGGCCGAGCGAGACTACATAACCCAGTGGACCCTCGCTTCCGTGATGGGTCCACGCAAAGCGCTGGCCGGCAGCAGAATTCACGCGCGGAAACGTCTTCCAATACCAGGGCGTGGGTCCGATCGTGCGGGCAAGAGCGTCGCGCAGGCGAGAAGTGCTAATCCCGTTCATCAACCGGCCGTCGGCACGGTGCGTGGTTTGATGTTGGCGCGAATGAATTGAACGATGGCGTCCATGGCGGTGCCCGGCTGGAAAATAGCGGCAACTCCGATTTGTTTCAGATGGGCCACGTCTTGATCAGGAATGATGCCGCCAACAATTACGATTACGTCGTCCATCTTGTGTTGCTTGAGCAGGTCCATTACCCGCGGGACGATCGCATTGTGCGCGCCCGAAAGAATCGACAGCCCGATGACGTTGACGTCTTCCTGCACCGCGGCACTCACGATCATTTCTGGAGTCTGACGTAGGCCTGTGTAAATGACCTCCATGCCGGCATCGCGCAGGGCACGCGCAATCACTTTCGCGCCGCGGTCGTGACCGTCCAGGCCCGGCTTCGCGACCAGCACACGGATTTTTTGTCCAGTGGGCATTTTCCACGTCTGCGTACGAAGCACAACTCGAACGCTCTAGGATACAACAGGGAAGGCCAATCCCGTAGCAACGGGACAGCGCTACACGGTCTTAATATCCAAACTTCGCCACAAATACCAGCAGGCGATGCTGCGATACGGCTGCCACGGTCTGGCTATCGTTTCCATCTGCATAGGATTCGGCAGCTTGCGTTTATGGTAATGCTTTTTTATTGCCATCCGAATGCCGAAGTCGCCGGTCGGCAGTATGTTTTCCCGCTTCAGTGTGAACATGAGGAACATGTGCGCCGTCCAGACTCCGACACCTTTGACCTGGGTCAGATGTTTGATGACCTCTTCATCAGTCATCTCCGGCAAGCGAGTGAAGTCAAGTTCGCCTCGAATAGCGCGCTCCGCCATATCGTTCAGGTACGAAGACTTCTGCTTGGAGAGGCCGACCGATCGCATCTGCTCGGCGGTGAGCTTCGCGATACCTTCGGCCGTGACGGGCTCGCCGGCGAGATCCGTAAATCGTTTGAAGATTGTTACCGCGGCTTTCCCGTTCAACTGCTGATACACAATGGCCTCGGCCAGACTGTGGAACACGGGCTCACCAAATTCCATGCGGCAAGGGCCGACGCGTTCAATGATAGCGCGCAGGATGGGATCGGATTTCTTAAGGTGATTGATAGCTTTGTGCATGCGAACATTAGACGAAAGCTGGCGTCACGAGGATAGCAGATTTGTCAGCGCTGACACTTGGGTCCGGGGTTCTGTTCGCGCGGAATCCCGGCTTGGCCTTGGCTCCAGTCGTACGACCAAACTTACGGCTCCGCTAACATTACGTAATACTCGACTCGGTGTACGTTCCGTAGACCTCGCGCAGCGCGTCGCAAATTTCGCCGACCGTCGTGTATGCGCGCACCGCGTCCACGATGTAGGGCATCGTGTTCGATGATGATACATTCCCGTTCGAGCCGGCTCTTGGCTCCTCGGCAGCCGCTTTCTTCAACAATTCCAAACGGCGCCGCACTTCTTCGTTCGATCGCCGCGCTCGCAAGGCCTTTAGCTTCCCGCTTTGATGGCGAGCTACGCTTTCGTCGATGTACAAAATGTGTGGGGATTCTTCTTCGATAACGAACTCATTCGCCCCGACAATGATTTTTTCTTTCGCCTCCGCCGCGCGCTGAAATTGATAGGAAGCTTCAGCAACTTCTTTTTGCGGATATCCGCGCTCGATGGCTTTGACCATGCCGCCCATCGCGTCCAGCTTGCCAAAGTAATCGAACGCACCTTTTTCCATTGCCAGGGTTAAGTTCTCAAGAAAATATGATCCGCCCAGAGGATCGACCGTTTGCACAACCCCAGACTCATAGCCAATGATCTGTTGCGTGCGCAATGCGATGCGCGCGGCTTCTTCGGTGGGCAAGGCGAGGGCTTCGTCGTAACCGTCGACGTGCAGCGACTGGGTTCCACCCAGCACCGCGGCCATTGCCTGAATAGCGGCGCGCGCGATGTTATTCAGCGGTTGCTGTGCGGTTAGCGAAACCCCAGCCGTCTGCGTATGAAACCGCATCAGCCAAGTCCGCTGATTCTTCGCGCCGAACCGGTCTTTCGTTACCTGATACCAGATTTTGCGCGCCGCCCGATACTTCGCAATTTCCTCGAAGAAATCGTTGTGCGCGTTGAAGAAGAAGCTCAGACGCGAGCCGAATTCGTCCACGTCAAGGCCGCGCCGCAGCGCCCATTCCACATATTCCACGCCGTCGTAGAGGGTGAACGCCAATTCCTGCAGCGCGGTCGAGCCCGCCTCGCGAATGTGATATCCGCTGATTGAAATCGTATTGAAGCGCGGTGTAAATTTCGATCCGAACTCGAAGGTATCGATCACGAGACGCATCGACGGCGCAGGCGGATAGATGTATTCCTTCTGCGCAATGTATTCCTTGAGGATGTCGTTCTGAATGGTTCCGGAAATCTTCTTCCAATCCGCGCCCTGCTGCTCCGCAACCACCAAATACATCGCCCACAGCACTGAAGCAGGTGAATTGATGGTCATCGAGACTGTCGTGTTCTCGAGATTGATCCCGTCGAAGAGGATCTCCATATCCTCGAGCGAGTCGATGGCCACACCGCATTTGCCGACTTCGCCTTCACTCGCCGGATGGTCGGAATCGTAGCCCATCAGTGTAGGCAAGTCGAAGGCAACCGAAAGCCCTCCGCCGCCGTGTTCAAGCAGATATTTGTAGCGTTGGTTCGTCTCTTCTGGCGAGGCAAAGCCGGAGAACTGGCGCATGGTAAAAAGTTTGCCGCGATATCCGGTGGCGTGAATGCCGCGAGTGAAAGGTGGTTGGCCGGGGTAGCCGAGATACTGATCGTAGTTCCAGTCCTCGGGCAGATCGGCTTGGGTATACAGACGGCGGACGGGAACATTCGAAATTGTGGAGAAGCGGGCGTGCCCGTTTTCGTCGCGGTTCGTACCTGTGGACGCGCCGATCGGCCGCTCGGCAGACTTCTCCAGGGTCGGCGCCAAAGTCTTTTCCACCCACCGTTTCTCGGCCTCGGAGGGATGGCGCCCCTCAAACACATCCGCAATTGGGCTCTCTGCGACTTGCGGCTTGGAAAGTTTTTTATCAGCCATGAACACCCCGTCTAGCTTTGATGATAGGCGGGCGGGGCCGTGGTCTGCAAGGCGGGAGACGTAGCAAGCGACGTCTTTACGGGACATTCAATCAGCAGAATCGTTGCCCGCGACGTTTGGGCGCGACAGTTCCCATGCTTTGGCATATTTCCACGACACATACGCAGAGTGATACAGATGTAGCAGTAACCCTTCGCGTCCGTCGAGAAAGCCGAGGCGGAAAAAGTAGTTGTAAATGAAAGTCAGCAGCGGGCGAATCACGATATTGGCAGTGCTGAACCGGCGATGACCTTTTCCCACGGCGACCTCGGCGCCCATCGAGGAATAGCTATTCATGTGGTCGATGTAGCCGCGCAGCGTGGGATAGGCATTGTGAATCAAAGCGTGGGAAAGCCTACCGGTTGAGCCATTCACCTTTATCGTGGGATGCGCGCCGTATTCTTCGAATCGCCCTGCGCCTCGGCGAATCAGGCGCAGTTTGCGATCGGGATAGAAACCACCATGTCTGATCCAGCGGCCGAGAAAAAAGTTCTTGCGAGGAATCCAGAAACCAAGCACCGCTGTGCCAGATTTCAGCGCGGCGTCCATTTCCACGGCGAGCTCCGGTTCCAGCGCCTCGTCCGCATCGAGCTGCAGGACCCAATCCTTGGAAGCTTTATCCATCGCTGAATTTTTCTGCGCGGCAAAGCCTTTCCACTTCTCGACGAAAACCTTTGCCCCGAAAGATTGCGCGATCTCGACCGTCCGATCGGTCGAGCCCGAATCGACCACGATGATTTCGCCCTTACCATCGCACACTAATGGCATCACGCTTTCTAGCGTGCGCGGGAGATTACGTTCTTCGTTCTGCGTAATCAAAACCACGGACAGCGTCACGCGTGGAAGGATACATCGGAGCTCGCGAAGACTGAAAGTGGAAAGCTCTCGGCCCTGCCGCAAAAATGCGTAGCGAGAGGGCCGAATCCCGATCAGTAACCCGGCGGCTGCGGCTGCGCGGTCGCGCCTGGTTGCCCTTCCTGGCGCGGCGCGATGTAGGGAACATTCGGCATATGCGTCACCTCGCCGCGTTCGGCATCAGCCATAACGATTCCGGCGTGATCGAGCAGAAGGCCGGTGGCGCGGTCCAACTCGACTCGTGCCTTTTCGTAAGCTGCCTTGGCGGAAACCAGATTGGACTCGGCCGTGGTCAAGCCCGACTGGTCCTGCAACACCGCGGTTGGGTTGGAAACCCCGACCTTCAATTTCTGCTGCTCGGCGTCCAGTGTCTCGCGAGCAAAATCAACCGCGGCCTGCGCGGCTTGCACGCTGGCTCGATTCTGTTGCAGCGCGAACTGAGCGTTGCGTACCTCAATCCGTACCTGATTCGCAAGCTGCTGCAGGCGGACCTGCGCCTGTCGATATTCCAACTCGGCCCGCACCTGGTCTGCTTGCGCCTGCCGATTTCGGATCGGAATGGTAAGAGTCAGCCCAATTCCTTTGTCGGGCGCGGTGCCGTTGACGAGCTGACTCAGCGTGTTGGCAGTGCTGACCGGACCGCCATTGCTGAACGGAGGTGCGGCGGCACTTGGATTGAAACACCCAAAGCGACTCGTGGCAGTGGTGCAGGTGCCGCCCAACGATGGAGGCACCAGCGCGGGATTCACGTTTCCGCCGATACCCGACCCGCCATAATATGCGAACAGATCCAGAGTAGGCAGCATGCCATTGCGAACGGCTTTATTGTTGAGTTCGCGACTGTTCAGATCGATTCGCGATTCGGCCAATTCCGCGCGGTGACCAAGCGCGTCGCCGATCAGATCCTGCATGGGTACAACCGGCTCCTGGTCGGGCAGCTGCATGGTAGAGGTGGGAATCACGTCGGCGCCTGCGAGCTTGGGATCTTCCAGCGTGCGACTGAGCGCGTTCTTCATGAGCAATTCTTGCAGCTCCAGGTTGGTTTGGGCCACGATCAAAGCTTGCTGATCGGTCGAAACCGTGCTCTGCGCGCTCACCACTTGGATGGGTGGCAACGTTCCAAATTGCACCTGCTTCTTGTTGTCGGCGAGCGTTCTCTCCGCAAAAGTCAACGCCTCTTGCTGGACCCTCACGTTTTCATAGGCGAACACCAGATCCCAATACAGATTTTCTATTTGGTCGACCGTGGTGATGATTTGCAGGCGGAAGGCGACATCGGAAATCTCGCGGTTATTCTTCGCGATCCGGATGAAACGCGTGTTGGGCACGAAACCAAAGCCCTGAAGCAAGTTTTGCGTGAGTCTGAACTGTAAATTAGAACTGATGCCGGGAGTGTACTCGCTGGTCGGAAGGTTGGTGGTCACGTGAGCGTTGTTGAGTCCCACCACGAAATTCGTGCCCCAATGAAAACCCTGCAGGTAGCTGAAGTTGGCTGTGCCCGTGTTGGTGTTAGTAATCGGTACTGGCGTGAATACGCTGGTGGACTGGGTAAAATCCCGGTCCATCTGAAGAGTGCCATTAATAACAGGATCGAAGCTGGTGATAGGCGAACCAATGCCCAGAGTCGAGCTGACCAATCCGTTGGTACCTGTGCCCACGCCGCCGGCGGCCACGCTCGTGCCACCCGTCCCCGACCCGACCGTTCCACTGAGCCCGCCTACCCCACCACCGGGCGTGTTTTGCACGATGCCCGTGTTCACGCCGAGAATATTGGCGCCCGCCTCGGCGCGCAAAACATCCGTATCGGCAATGTTCAGGTTGTACCGCGCCAATACCAGATCGAGATTGTTCTCCAGCGCCAGCGCCACCGCATCATTCATCGAAAGCATGATCTTGCCATCATGCATCAACTGTTGAATGCGATCCGTGTTATTCAGGTTCGGCGGCGGCACGTAGCCTGGTTTGTATGGGGCGATGATATTGGGGAACTGGGAGCGCGGTTTCGAATAATCCACCGAGGCGTACTGCTGTGATTGCGGCGCTGGCGCGGGCAGGGGCTGGGGCGCTTGCGGCAATCCAGATTGAGCTGGTAGCGCGCTCTGCGCCCACCCGGCGAGAGTCAACCCACCAGCAAGAGCAACCACGACAACTTGCCACCTGGCGGAATTCAAATTAAGCAAACGCATTTCTTCATCTCCTTGTTGTTTTAGAGACCTCTTGGTGAATATTGCGACACTTCTCAATATCGAGATTGGATGCCCCCAAATTCTTGGGGACACACTAGAGTAGCTTTGGAAGCAGCTAAGTATACGGACAGAAATTGTAAAGATTTATAAAGGCGCGGTCCGTGGCAGAGATGAACAGCGCGGCGCTGGCTGGACGGACTTGACCCTACACAGCTTCCAGAACAATTCTCGGCGTTCGAGTTTTGAAACGGCACGGCTTGAAAGCCGCGCCGTCTCAAGGCTCCAGTCGCCCATCCGGTTTTTCCGCGAGCTGGCCAGCCGCGCTACTTCTACGGTTGCTGTTGCTGAGGAGCTTCCATCACCGACTTTATATCGTTGCGTGGCGTGACGTAAGGCACATTCGGCATGTGCGTGACTTGCCCGCGCTCGGCGTCACCCATAACGATTCCCGCATGGTCCAATAGAAGGCCAGTGGCACGATCCATCTCGATACGCGATTTTTCGTACGCGGCCATCGCTGAAACCAGGTTGGATTCGTTGGTTGCCAAAACAGATTGGTTCTGCAAAACCAGTGTGCTCGTTGACGCGCCGAGATTCAACTTCTTCTGTTCCGCGTCGAGAGACTCATGACCTAGCCTCACGGCTGCTTGCGCCGCTACGACAGCAGCTCGATTTTGAACCACTTGAAATTGGGCGTTGCGAACCTCGATGCGAATCTGGTTTTCGATTTGTTGCTCACGCATCTGCGCCTGACGGTATTCCAATTCCGCGCGCACTTGTAAGGCATCGGCGTTGCGGTTACGAATTGGAATGTTTAGTGTCAGGCCTACGCCCTTGTCGGGCGCAGTCGAGTTGACCAATTGATTCAATGAGGTGGTGTAGCTCGTGCTCGGGGCGGCCGTCGCACTGCAAAAGTCCACAGCAGGCGTTTCTCCCGGGCCACAAAGATTGGCAGGGTTTTGTGAACCCGCCAACCCCGAACCGCCGTAATAGGCGAAGAGGTCGAGAGTGGGCAGCATCGAATTGCGAATCGCTTTGTTGTTGATCTCGCGGTTGCTCAGATCAATCCTCGACTCGGCCAGTTCGGGCCGATGACCAAGGGCGTCGTTTACTAAATCCTGGATGGGTACGACCGGTTCCTGTTCCGGCAAAGCGATGGTCGAGGTGGGAATGACTTCGGCATCCGCGAGCGCCGGGTCGACTAGTGTCCGGCTGAGAGCGTTCTTCATCAGCAATTGCTGCAGCTGCAGATTATTCTGCGCCTGGATTAAACTCTGCTGGTCGGAAGAAACCGTGCTCTGGGCACGAACCACCTCAATCGGAGCCAGGCTGCCGATCTGCACCTGCTTCTGCGTATCCGATAGGGTTTTCTGCGCGAAGGCCAGCGACTCCTGCTGCACCCTCACATTCTCATAGGCGAAGACCAGGTCCCAATACATGTTTTCGATCTGATCCACCGTCGTAATAATTTGCAGCCGGAACGCGACGTCGGAGATTTCGCGGTTGTTCTTGGTCAGCCGGATCAAACGGGTGTTGGGCAGGAAGCCGAAGCCTTGCATCAGATGCTGACTGAGTTTGAACTGGAAAGCAGGAGTGATCAGCGGGCTATAGGTGTTGAAGATGCTATTCGTGGTCACACGGCTGTTGGTGAAGCCCACTGACATATTAGTGCCCCACTGAAACCCTTGCGCGTAAGAGAAATTATAGGTACCGGTGTTCTGCGACAATGTGGGCGCACCGCTAAACGGATTACTGGTGAGGATAGTAGAGTGGTCCTCTTGGAGCGTGCTCGTGAGTATCGGGTCGAAGCTCGTAATCGGCGACCCCAGGCCGAGGGTGGAACTTACCAAGCCATTAGTTCCTGCCCCAATGCCGCCGGGGGCTGCAGTGGTACCGCCTGTGCCCGAGCCAACCGTTCCGCCTAGCCCGCCGACGCCGCTGCCCGGGGTATTTTGCACCACTCCGAAATTTGTTCCGAGGAAGTTGTTGGCCCCGGATTTCGAGCGCAGAATATCTGTATCGGCAATGTTCAAGTTATAACGCGCGATGCCGATATCCAGATTGTTCTCGAGCGCGACCGCGACCGCATCATCGATCGAAAGCAAAATCTTGCCGTCATGCATGAGCTGATCGATCCGCGGCGTATTGACTAAATTTGGCGGAGGCACATGCTGCGGCATGTAGGGCCGAATCACGTTCGGAAACGCGGAAGTTGGCTTGGAATAGTCTTTTATGACGAACTCCTGCGGTTGCGGGGCCTGCACCGTCCTAGGCGCGGAAGCCTCGGACGAGGCTGGCGAAGTAGATTGGGCCGAGTCTTGCGCCCAGCCGCTAACGACCAATGCCCCGGCCAATATCATGGCAGCAAGCACCCGGCAGGCGGAATTCAAAGCAGACAAAGGCATTCGCTTATCTCCATGCATCAGAAACGTTCGTGATCACGACAAAGGCTTCTCTGGGTCAAGAGTTATTACGCAAACCAGCCAGCCCAGGTTTCATATTTATGTTCTTCGGGCAAGGCGCTGCGGTTCGTCGTAAACCGATATGTGGAATGCAATAGTATAGCTGACGCAACATTCTTGAACTGGCGCGGGCCAGCCGACTGCATCAAATTTGCAAAGACTTGCAACTGTTTCGACGTGATGCACAATCTCAAAATCGTTCTGGCCTACGACGGCTCGGAATTCTCCGGATGGCAGGTGCAGCCCGATGCCGCTACAATCCAGGGCACACTGGCCTCGGCTATTGGACGAGTGACCGGCGAAAAGGTTTTGCCCCAAGCTTCAGGGCGCACTGACGCTGGGGTTCACGCTCTTGCCCAAGTGGCCACATTCGCCACGGAATCGCCCATGCCCGCGCGCAATCTGGTAAAGGCGCTAAACGATGTTCTTCCGCCTTCTATCCGCGTGATCGAGTCCTCGGAGGCGCCGCTTGAGTTTCATGCGCGCAAGTCTGCTCAAGCAAAAACCTATCGTTACCGCATCTATCGTGGCGCCATCTGTTCTCCTTTTCTCGCGCGCTATGTCTGGCACTATCCTTATCCCCTCGACCAGGATGCAATGCGACGAGCCGCTGGCTTGGTGATCGGAGAACATGACTTCACTTCCTTTGCAGCAGTAGATTCAGAACGCGGTCGTAAGGATGAAACTATTTCCGGCGTGGACTCTGGTGTGCCTTCAAATGTCCGGCGAATCTTCGCATCGGCCTGGGACCACGGCAGCGAAGGGGAAGAACTGGTTTACACCGTCCGGGGCAGCGGCTTCCTGCACCACATGGTACGGAATCTGGTGGGAACATTCGTGCTGGTGGGAAAAGGAACATTGAAACCAGCCGACGTAACCGGGATTTTGGCCGCCCGGGATCGCTCGGCCGCGGGCTCTACAGCTCCGGCTAGCGGGCTGTACTTGGCGAGTGTCGAATATTAGGCGCTCTCGTATGGCGCCGGTGCTCGTGTGGCGCGGGCGCCCTCGCCCGCGTAAACTTTTCGTAGAACATGGCCACTGATCTTCAAGTCGCGGCACGAAAAGTGGTCTCAGCGAATCCCGCAACTGGCGAGATATTGCGCGAATTCCGCTGTGCTTCCGAGCAGGACGTTCACGCGGCGGTAGCTCGCGCCCGGGCCGCTCAAGCAGGATGGAATGTGGATGTACGCCAGCGGATCGCTATCCTGCGCAGCTTTCAGCGTCTGCTTCACCAGAAGAAATCGGAAGTTGCGAGGCTGATTACGAGCGAGGCTGGCAAGCCCCTGGTAGAAGCTCTGCTTACCGAAGTTATGGTGGTGCTCGATGCCACACGGTTCTGCGTCGAGAATGCGTTTGCCTTCTTGCGCGAGCAGCCGGTTCCGCACGGCAACCTGGCCATGAAGACCAAGGCTGGACGCATTCTGCGCGAGCCCTATGGCGTCATCGGCATTATCTCGCCGTGGAACTATCCGTTCTCCATTCCTGCCACCGAATCGCTGTCCGCGCTGGTGGCCGGGAACGCGGTCGTGTTGAAACCTTCCGAGCTTACTTCGCTGACGGCTCTAAACCTAGCGTCCTTGCTGCATGAAGCCGGTGTGCCGAAAGACATTTTTCAGGTCATTGTCGGCAACGGGCCCACAGGCTCTGCGTTGCTCAGTGCAGCAATCGACAAGCTGGTCTTTACCGGAAGTGTGGCGACGGGCAAGCGCATTGCGCAAGCTGCGGCGGCTCGCTTGCTCCCGGTGGTGCTGGAACTTGGCGGAAAAGATCCCATGCTGGTGCTCAATGACGCCGATGTGGACGTCGCATCCAGCGGCGCGGTCTGGGGGGCGTTCGTGAATACCGGACAAGCCTGCCTTTCGGTGGAGCGCTGCTACGTGCATCGCAGTTTGTATGACGCTTTTCTCGACGCCTGCGTGCGCAAAACCAAACTGCTGCGCATGGGCAACGGCATTGATCCGCAGACTGACGTTGGTCCGCTAATCCGCGAGCTGCAGGTGCGGAACGTGGAGGCGCAGGTTGAAGACGCTCGCCGGCTGGGCGCGCGAGTGCTCATCGGAGGATCGCGGCTCCCTCAGATCGGTCCGAACTTTTATGCGCCCACCGTGCTGGCTGAAGTCACCCATGCCATGCAGATCATGCGCGAGGAAACTTTCGGTCCTCTTCTTCCCGTCATGCCCTTCGATACCGACGACGAGGCGATCCGGCTGGCCAATGATTCTGATTTCGGCCTCGCAGCCAGCGTTTGGACGCGCGATCGTGCCCGCGGAGAATCGTTGGCCCGGCGCATCCAGGCAGGCACAGTCATGGTCAACGACGCCATCGCCTGCTTCGGCATTAGTGAAGCTCCGCACGGGGGCATAAAGGCGAGTGGGTTGGGCCGCACCCATGGCATTTTCGGTCTAGAAGAAATGGTGCGAATCAAGCATGTGGACTCTAATCGTCTGCCCGAGATGAAGCAAGTGTGGTGGTACGGCTACGGCGAAGGATTCGCGCGCCAAATGGAAGGCTTCCTTGATCTGATGTTCGCCCCCACGCTGCACCAGAAGGTACGAGGCGCACTACGCGCGGCGGGAGCCTATTGGCGAAAACGGCGGCTGTAGTAGGTAGTGTCTCAGCTTGGTCTCTGTCGTGTTTCTGTGCGCACTCTGCGGCCGTTCTTTGCGACCTCCGCGACTTAAGACTTTGGGTTGCGAGCCCGTATCAAAAACCTTAAAACGCAGAGTGCGCTGAGAACCCGATCCGAGACATTGCCCGGCTGAGTCCGTGTGATATTGGCGACGCAATTCGTGCGTCTCTGGCAACGCGCAAAACCCTTCGAGTAGAATACGAAGAGTAGGAATCCTGCGGCGTTGGCCGCTTGAACGAGGGTGAACCTTTTGGCCACAACCGTAACCTCTGGCACACAAACTCCGCCACAACTCCCCAAGCACAAGGTCAAGACCAAGAAGGCGGGACAGCGGGCTTGCAATGAAAAGAACGAGAAAGGCAAGTTTTGTGGTGGGCATCTCAAACGCTGGTTTTACACGACCGATATCCTGGAGCAGGCTTGCGGCGATGTGGAGAAGGCCTGGGGCCGCGATGCCGAAGTCTATCGTTGCGAACATTGCAAGACGCTTTATTTACCGAACCCTGAGCAGTCGAGCGGGTTGAATGTTGCTGGAGCAGGGCAGATTTCGATTTTCGGGCTGACAGTGCCGCCGAAGAAGTAGAGAAAGGCCGATGACATTAACCACAGAGGACACAAAGGTACACAAAGGAAAGCTCAGTCCTTCGTTGGTACGGGCTGAACGAATTCCTTCGTGGTACTTCGTGTCCTTTGTGGTTAGTGGTTTTGGCTCTGCGCAAGCATGATATCTTCCGAACTTATTTACGACTGGAACCGGATTCATCCCGCATCGTTGCGGCCGGTGGGGCATGTTTTGCTCAATGATGAAACTTTGCGCGACGGTTTGCAGTCGCCTTCAGTGCGTGATCCTTCCATCCAGGAAAAGATTCAGATACTCCATCTGATGGAAACTTTGGGCATCAACTCACTCGCTCTCGGACTGCCCGGAGCGGGGCCGCGCGCGGTGGAACATGCGGAGGCGTTGGCGCGCGAGATCGTCAGCCACCAGATGAAGATTCGCGCCAACTGCGCGGCTCGAACTCATCAAAACGATATCCGTCCGATCGCGGAAATTGTGCAGCGCACCGGGCTGAAGATCGAAGCTGCGACATTTATCGGATCGAGTCCCATCCGCCGCTTCACGGAAAACTGGACCGACGACTTTCTACTCAAAACAACCGAAAGCGCGGTGAAGTATGCCGTCTCGCTAGGGCTTGACGTGATGTACGTGACCGAAGACACGACACGATGCGATCCCGAGATGGTCAAGCGTCTCTACACGGCGGCGATCAATTGCGGGGCGCAAGCCGTTGTTATTTGCGACACCGCGGGGCACGCCACGCCGAT
The DNA here is from genome assembly GCA_963762385.1 of uncultured Acidobacteriota bacterium. Taxonomy (GTDB): domain Bacteria; phylum Acidobacteriota; class Terriglobia; order Terriglobales; family Acidobacteriaceae; genus JABDBE01. Next base: position 36,409 of record CAVXKN010000016.1, read on the forward strand.
GGGAACATTTGCCCTGGTGCAGTTCGTCATCAACGAAGTGGTGAAGCCATCGGGCGAGAAGATTCGCGTGGACTGGCACGGACATTGCGATCGCGGATTAGCCATCGCCAACGCCATGGCGGCGTTGGTGGCTGGGGCAGAATGCGTGCACGCCACCGCTCTCGGAATCGGAGAACGCGTCGGCAACACCCAGATGGATCAGATGCTTCTGAATCTGAAACTGATGGGCATTACTCCGTGGGCGGAACAGGATCTTACCAGGCTGAAAGAGTATTGCGTGGCGGTGTCGCAAGCCACCGGCGTGCCTATTCCGGCGAATTATCCTGTGGTCGGAGAGGACGCGTTTCGCACCGCCACCGGTGTGCACGCCGCCGCAGTCATCAAGGCCTACAAGAAAAACGACGTTGAACTGGCGAATATGGTGTATTCAGGAGTGCCGTCGCATGTGTTTGGTCTGGAACAGGTGATCGATGTCGGCCCGATGAGCGGGAAGTCGAATGTGTTGTTTTGGCTGGACCGGCGCGGGATTCCGCCTTCGGATGATGTGGTCGAAAGTATTTATCGGCGCGCCAAGGCATCCGATCACACCCTCAGCGAGGCGGAAATTCTGGAGTGCGTTGAGCGGGCGCAAGCCCACTAGCTCAAGCAGAGCATCCGAACAAACTCTGTTACGACGGCGCGAGGGCTGCATGATTTACACTGACCCGTTCCCCACGGAGGCAGGTCATGCGCCGTTTGTTCGGACTGATTGTAGTTGCATGGTTGGTTCTTCCTGTCGTAGCTCAGAATAAGCATCCCTTTACCTTTGAAGACATGATGGCGCTCAAGCGAGTTGGAGAGCCCATTGTTTCGCCCGACGGAAAATGGGTGTTGTTCAGCGCGGTCGACGTCAGCCTGGAAGCGAATATGAAGACGCCGCATGTGTGGGTGGTGCCGACTGCGGGCGGTGAAGCACGCGAGATCATTCACGTACAGGAATCGGATCGACCGCGCTGGGCGCCGGATGGCAAGCGCTTTTTATTCTTGTCATCGAAAGAAAGCGGTTCGCAGATTTGGATTGCCGATTTTGATGATGCCAAGGGCCAGGTAACCGCGACCCACAAACTGACCTCGATGGCGACCGAGGCGGAAGGCCCTCTCTGGTCGCCGGATGGAAAGAACATTCTTTTTATTTCCAGTGTCTATCCCGAGTGCCCCGACGAAGCGTGCAATGCGAAGAAAGTGGAAGAAGCGGAGCACTCGCAGGTGAAGGCTCTGATTTTTACTCGTCTGCTTTACCGCCACTGGAACGCTTACAAGGCGGGAAAGCGTAATCATCTTCTGGTCATTTCGGCCGACGGTGGAGCGAGTCGCGATCTCACGCCTGGGGATCACGATGTGCCGCCCTTTAGTTTGGGCGGGCAGGACGACTATGCCTTTTCGCCCGACGGGCAGGAGGTTTGCTACACCTCGAATCACGATGAGGACGAAGCGCTGAGTACAAATAATGATTTGTTTATTGTCTCCGTGAATGGCGGGTCAGCCAAGAAGATTACGGACAATCCTGCCAGTGATTCGTCGCCACTTTATTCGCCTGATGGAAAATACATTGCGTATCGCGCGCAGGTTCGGGCGGGATATGAGAGCGATCGTTTTCGATTAATGCTGTACAACCGGCGCAGCGGACACATCAGAAACCTGACCGAGAGCTTCGATCGTTGGGTGGGGACTTACACCTGGGACCCCGATTCCTCGAAACTTTATTTCGTCGCTGAGGACAAGGGCGATTCGCCGGTATATTCCATCGCGCTGGACACCGCCGTTATTGGCGGGGATGAAGGAAATGATACGACCGCCCGCCTTACCAAGAACAGTGTCAAGATGATTGTGCCCGGGCACAACGACGATCTGGCTGTGACTCATGACGGAAAGAGTCTCCTATTCACCCGCATGTCGGTAAGGTTTCCCAATGAGATTTTTCGCGCCGCGTTGGCGCAACCTGGGTCTTCTGCTGGAGGCGCGACCGTCTTCGAATCTCAGGAAGTCTGTACAGATGCGAGCGGAAAGATCAAGCCCGAGGGATGCAAGGCCGCGCCGGTGGAAAAGAGCGAGGTCCAACTCACCGATCTCAATCATGCCGTGCTCTCGCGAGTGGCTACGTCTCCACTTGAATCTTTCTGGTTCACGGGCGCGAACAACGATAAGGTAGAGGCATTCCTAATCAAGCCGCCGAATTTCGATGCCGGCAAGAAGTATCCGGTCAAATTTCTGCTTCATGGCGGGCCGCAGGGCAATTGGGGGGACGACTGGAGCTATCGCTGGAATCCCGAATTGTTCGCGGCTAACGGCTACGTGGTTGTGATGGTCAATTTCCACGGATCGACAGGCTATGGGCAGAAGTTCATCGATGCGGTCAACGGCGATTGGGGTGGGGCACCATTTGTAGATCTGATGAAAGGCCTGGACGATGCCGAGCGCAACTACCCCTTCATCGACAGGGACCGCGAGTGTGCGTTGGGCGCGAGCTTCGGCGGCTACATGGCCAACTGGATTCTCGGGCATTCGCAGCGCTTCAAATGTATCGTCTCGCACGATGGCACGTTCAACAACGAATCCGTGTGGGGCACAACCGAGGAGCTTTGGTTCGAGGAGTGGGAATTTAAAGGGCCGCTCTACAACAATCGCGAACTCTATCGCAAATGGTCGCCGCATTTGTCAGCGCTGAATTTTAAGACTCCTACCCTGGTCATCCATGGCCAACTCGATTACCGGCTGGATGTGTCAGAAGGATTCCAACTCTTCACGACCTTGCAGCGCCTGAAAGTACCCTCGAAAATGCTATATTTCCCCGATGAGGGACACTGGGTGCTCAAACCTGAGAACAGCCGGGTTTGGTACAAAACGGTCAACGACTGGGTGGATCAGTGGGTAAAGAAGTGATGAAGTAGCTCCTAGCTTCTAGCTTTTAGCGTTCGGCTTCCAGATTGGCTCGTCAATTGGCGGCGACGAATCTGGGATTACAATTTAATTGGCATACTCCCTATGGCGTCATCGGCCAAAGCGATTGCAACTGAAATGGCAGGCTTCCGGGCCCAGCACTAACCGTGCCTATAATTGCCAGGGCACCCTGGAATCCGCCAGTAGAGGGCTGCATGCTCGCCAGGCCGTTCGCGTCAGAGTTTACGGCGATCTGCGACATCGCGAGAATAATTGGCATCGGATTGGTTGTGATGTTGGTATCTCCGCCCGAAACAATCGGCGCGTTGTTGTTGGTTCGTCCAAGCAACGACTGGAACAGCACGCTGACACCCAGTACAGGATTCGGCGGAGCTGACGTGTCCGTGACCCGAACCGTGACTGGTTGAAAGGCTGGCCCATCGGTTATGAGTTGTAGATCACCGGCCACGGCCTGTAATTGCAGCCCCGACGAGGTCACAGGGAAGACATGGAACCCCAGGCAAGGATTGTTGTTTGATCCCACGCAGGCATTTCCATCCACCTCTGCCGAGAAGTTGGAAAGCCGCAGACTCGTGCTGGCGTATCCATTCTTACCTGTAATTGCGGAAACAGGATTCAGCGTCCCGCTTCCGTGGTACAAGGAAAAGTTCACTACTTGGCCACTTTGTGGCACTCCATTCGAGAGCACCCGTGCGGACAGTTCAACGTTGACCGTCGCGCCCTCTGCCACCGACTCATTTTGCGGAGCTAGAGCAAGGTCAAGCGTGGTCCCCTCGCACATCACGCATCCCAGTAATGTCGTCTGCACCTGCTGCGGAGCCTTGTACGAGGCAGGCGCGAGCTGCGCGGTAATGGTAATGACACCGGCGGTGAGCACGCTGACCAAGGTGGAGGCTTGGCCAGAGTGATCTGTGAGCACGGTGCAACTCCCGCCGCCCGAACACGCAGAGAAGGCCACTGCAGGACTAGCGGTGAAAAACACGCTGGCTCCGGCTACGGGAGTTATGCCATCGGGCGCCAAGGCTCGGACGCGAATTGGATTTGGCGCTTGCCCCCCGACCGGCGTCCTAGGGTTCGACCCCGCAACCAGCCTGAGAGTATCGCTCGCGCCGGCTCCGTAAGTCACAACGCCGCTCAGGACCGACGTGGCCGCTGTGGGCGGATCGGTGAGGGTTATGTTCTGCACTCCGTCCGCTTGGGCGGATGCCGTCGCGAAAATTTGATTCGCGGATGCCGCCAGTTGTGGAGCATTGTCGCTTCCGATGGTCACCCCAGTGTTTGCCTGGAAACCATACCCTGCGATCGCGAGAGCTGTGCCGCCGGCGACGCTGGCACGGGTTGGCGTGATGTGGTCGCCGTAGAGCAAGCGAGCGTGATACCTATAGTCCGGGCGTCCATCGCCCCGGATGTCGGCGATTCCGACGCGGAAGCTGGTTGCCTCCAGCAATTCCGCGTTCAGAATCGTCGTCCCGAAAATTGAAGAGTTGAATGCCGATGGCGTGTTCGCTGGGGCGGGAAAAGTTCCCGGGTCAGACAACTGCCACAAGCCAATCACTGGTTGAGCTTCGCTTTCTGACGGATCGCTGGATCCGTCGAGGGCAGTGACTAACACGGAAAGAGTACGGTTGGCTTGGCCCGTGAACCAGAAATAGTCGAGGCCAGCGTAGGGATCGAGCGAGGCGGCCCAGTCGCCAGGGACTGGCAGCGGCGCGGGCGAGGCATAGGTTGTTGGCCCAAACCAATCAGGTTTTTGTACGGCGCTGCCTAGCATCACAATGTCCTGCGAAACGTCTCCACCCAGGGTTACGTTGACTGTGATGGTTTGGGTTGAGCCCGATGGTATTACCTGCCAAGGTTGGTAAGGACCCACAGTCGTCGACCAGAAGGGATCAACGGCCTCGACTGTCAATTGGTACTGCGCACTGCTGGCGCCGTTGGGAATTTGCAACCCGGCCAGATCAAAGAATCCTTCGACCGTGGTGTCGTTCGAGCCATAGCGATTGAAGGGCAGTCCCGTGGCGTCGTTGAAGCCGGTGGCCGTCGTTCCCACATTTCCGGCGAACAGGAAGCCGGACACACAAGCAGCGGCATAAGCTCCCGAAGATTGATTAGTATTGGGATTGATCCAGCGGGCGACCACATTTACGCCTTGCATGCCCTGGCCCGGTTGTCCGCTGGCGTTCGCGAAATATACGTTGCCATGAATGCGGGCTGTACTCGCGGAAAAAGTTGACCCAGGATACAAACGCGAGAGCGCCGCCTGATCGTCGATTTTCGGTTGGTAGGGATTGACTTGGCCGCCATTCGAATAGCACAAGGAAATTGGAACGCAGCTAGGAGAATCCACCGCATGCATAATGCTGAAACCAACGTAGTCGTCGGCAGTCGGTCGAGGATTGTCAGTCTGGACGTTCAGGTTCACCTGCGACCAGCCGAGGCCCAGGACTTCGCCCAGCACACGCACCAGGCGGTATTCCACATCGGGGTCGGGCAACTGGACGACACAGTTCCCGTTTATGACGACCAGCGCGTGCAGTAAATAAGCTGCTACTCCGAAATTGTCGATTCCTCCGTAGACCGCGTTGCCGAAGCACTCGGAGGCGTCGCCTGCGCCCTGGCCGAGAAACGCGTCCGTGACCGTGCCATCCGCGTCGTAGACGATGCCTACGGGCGTGCCCGTGGCAGTCGGCATAATGTCAGCCGGCATCGTGATCGTTCCATCGCTGTTGCGATAGACGTTCGAGCCGTTGACATCTTCCGCGAGTTGTCCAGCGTGTGTAATCGATAAGGCGACGGTCGAAATGGATGTCCATTGACTGAAGGCATCGGCGACCAATGCATCCCCCTGTGGTCCGGGAACCGTCGCACTGAGAGGACCCTGGTCGGTGTAGTAGTTGACTACTCCCTGGGCCCAGGTCAGCGGTGTGCCAACCGTCCCCTGATTAAAGTAGCTGATTCCGGCAATGTAGCGCGGACCTCCAGCTCGTGCCACTTGCAGGAATGTGAGGAGCAGGAGAATGACTGCTGCTCCGGAATAAACGAACCCCGAACGAAGCATAAGGTGCCGTGGAGCTTTCCATATTTCGAGAGGGCTTCCTGTACGGACGCGCAGCTGTGCTTCATCTGCCATTTCGAGCGCGCGCGAAAAAAAAGACCTTGTTGACATGGCTCACTCTTCTGCTGAGCGTAGGAAACGGACAAGCTCAACAGGGCTCACATGGGTTCTTCCCTGCAACGAGTCTCGAATGCGCGGGCGGGGCGCGAGGAAAGTGATTCTCCCCGGATTGAGCGCTACCTGGCCATCGGGACCGATTTTGAAACGACCCAACGGTCCCCGGACCGGGCTAGTCAGTCCCAACTTGCTGGGAGGATAGAGAAACAGCAGAACGCGTTCGCCCGGATGATAGCTCTCACCCGATTCCCACAAGCCGGCCCACTCGTGGATTGTCAGCGTCTGTCCGGTTCGAACCCCACGCAAACCCTGATCGACATGAAAGTTGATCTGGACGGTCGCCACGCCGTTTCCCTTGGGAGCAATCCGCTCCACCGACTTGACGGTGCCGGCAAAGATGTAGCCCGAGCTTTGGGTCAAGGGGCGCGGACGCTGGGGGCGTGCTGATCCGGGCAGGATTGCTACCGGCACCACTGGCCGCGTCGGCTGCTCGGCGACGAGCGGGAGCGAGACTGGAACCAGGATCAGCGCAACGGCAAAGACCTTCCAAAATGACGACAACATGAGCAAGCCTAGTTTCTGAATCGAGGCCAGCCGCTTGACGGGAATCGATTAAGACTACAGCTTACTTAGGAAGAATGGCTGTGCCGGCTGTCACAGAAATATGGCGCTTTCTCTGAGGAAATCGTCGCCGCGAACGCTGTCAATTTCGCTTACGGAATGGGGCGTCCGAGCCTACGTGCGCATCGCAACGGGATCTGCGCTTGGCTCCCTGGGCGAAGAGCGAGCTTTTCTGCGGCGCTGCTGTTGCGCCGATAAATGCGCTCCGGTGAGCAACAACAATCCGGTAAGGAACGCCCAGAACATCAAGCTGGCTGATAGAGCGAACGGTCCGTACACTTCCTGGAAATCCAGCCGCGGCAGTGCGAGGATGTAGCAATATTTCAAGATTTCCGACAGCAATCCCATGATCACTGCAGCCGGCATCACCGCTCGGGCTGGGACCTTGCCATTGGGCAACAGCCAATAAATCAAAAAGAAAATTGCAATACTGGCGGCGATGGAGAAAAGTTTCATAATCAGAAAACCCAGCAGCCGGGTGGTGAGAAACAGGTGCCCGAAGATTAAAGGCTTCAGCAGAACCACATTCTCCGCCGTCAATGCGATCGAGAGCAGCGCCAGCACTGCGCTGCTGAACGCAAGTCCCAGTGCGATGAGCTGATTTCCCAGATAGGAGCGGTTTTCAGGAAAACGCCAGATCCGGTTCAGCGCCACTTCGAGCGGCATAAAGATTCCCGTCGATGTGACCAGCAGAATCAATAAAGAGAGCACCTGTGCGCGGTGGCGGGCGTTGACCAGCGCATTCAGGTTGCGAATCACGAAGTCCTGTCCCGCAGGCAAATAATCGCGCAGCAGTTGCACCACGACCTCATACATTGCGGGGGAATGAAATACCCGTCGAATCAAGGTCAGCAAGAGCAGGACGAAGGGGAAGAATGAAAGGATGGCATTCGCCGCGACTGAGAACGCAAAGGTGTGGACTTCGGTGCGTAAGACATATTTCAACGTTGAAGATAACAATCCGAAACGGCGGGACGAACCCTTAATCGGAGGGTTAGGGACGACCGCCGCGGCGGTCGACAATGGTTGGTGTTCGGTCAATATTTATCCAATATTATCAGAGAGTTGCAGGGCGCTTCTTTGATTGCCACGGTCGGCCCCAGGGCCGATCGCGGCGCACGGCTCGCTTCCACGAAAACCATGGGTCACACTTATTGTTTCGCTTCATTTTGCTTTCTTGCTAATTCTTCTCTTGCCAGAAGGAAAATTCCTGAATATTATTCCTGCTTCGTTGACGAAATGTCGGCGACGACGTTCGTCAGCTTGGGTTGAGGTTTTGTGCATCGCAGTCGAAACTCGCGACACCACGACGGGCTCCGGGGCTTTGCGCCGTTTTCTCTACCCCACGGCACAGAACTCAGGGGCTTTTCTTGTTGAAGCAAGTTCCCGATTGCACGCAAGGCAAGACCGTTTCGTCCACATGCTTTGAGGGGGAACAAACACGCGCGCGCTTCACGAAGAATGTGGAATCTTAATCTTAGCAGAGGCGAAAGGAGTTCATTGTGAGAGAGAAGGGTACAGTAAAGTGGTTTAACGGGGCTAAAGGATACGGTTTTATCCAGCGGTCCACTGGGGAAGATGTCTTCGTTCATTTCTCTGCCATCCAGGAGAATGGTTACCGCACGCTGAACGAGGGCGAAACCGTGGAGTTCGATCTGCTGAAGGGCCCCAAGGGGTTCCAGGCGGGTAACGTCGTCCGCGCCTGACAACCTAAAGTCAGAATTCGCCAAGCCCTCTCAGAATCCCCTGGGAGGGTTTGTTGTTTCAGTTTCCCACCTGCGCAGGAGATTTTTTACCCATCGTCATAGTTTCATTTTCGACTCGAACAGATTTCTTTTCGGGCGATGCCGCTTTGGGGATCACGCTCCCGCTATATCAGGTGAAGCAGTTTTTGTAGTCTTTCGTTCGCGCAGTCCGCGACTCTATTCGAGTTCGACAGAAACTAGATCGCCGTCAGCCTTTCCTCCGGCTCTGTAGTTGACGGCCACCGGACGGCCCTTCCAGTCGCAGGAAAAATCGTCTGCCCCCATGAGCATCAGCGATTTGTAATTCTCGGTGCGGAGCTTCAGCACTTTTGCTCCGGCTGAAACAGTCACGATTGCCGATGGAGCCTGCGAGCAATCGACGGAAACTAATTTTCCCTTCAGAAACTGGATCGGACGCTTGTCGGGCTGCGGCGGGGCCGGAGGTTGGTCCGGGTGATCGACGCTGGCTTCGTCAGATTGAGGAGTTTGGGTTTGCGTCGTTGGCTGCGGCGCCGCCGGTGTTTTCGAAGCCGAGGAAGACGAAGCTGAGGAAATTGTAGGTGATGATGGAGATACGGTTGCGATCCCTCCCGGCTGAGCGCTCGTTCCCGCTTGTGGTAGTACGCCGTATTTCTTCAACATAGGCAGACCTTCCAGTTGCTCGGTCGCGGACTTGGCAATCTGGGGATCCGAGCTGGTCTTGAGCCGCTCGAGCAATGCGGTCGCCGCATCCCAGTTTTTTCCCGCCATATAGATCTGTGCCATGTTCAGCAAATAGGTTTGGTTCCGCGGCGCGAGTTGGATGGTTGCTCGCATCGAATCCATCGCAGCGTGGACGCCGCCGCCCTCTAATTGGGCCATGGCCAACATGCCGCGGGCCTGGACGAATTCAGGATCCCAATCCAGAACCATATGAAGATCCTGCATCGTATTGGAGAGGCCTTCGGTCGGGCGTCCGGCCGATTGGGCAGCGCGCAACCGCACCAGCGCCAGATAATAATGTAGCCAGGGATCTTTGGGGTTGAGTCCCGCTCCTTTGTCTAAGTCCTCGATTGCACTGTCGAATTCCTTCTTTTGCATATCCGCCCAGGCCAGCGCGCGGCGCGCGACTACATTGTCCGTCTTTGGTTGGCCTGTGCTTAACTCTAGCTCTCGCACAGCCTGGTCGCGGTGCTCTGGTAAACGAACGCTCATTTCCGCGAGCAACGCCTGCCCCTCGGCAAACGACAACTCCTGATTACTGCTGCCGATCTGCTCGCCCGGAGTCACGCCCGGCAGCGGACTTGCCGCGGCAGTCCCGCCCTGTGCCAGGGTATGGAAGTGATCCTTGATCGCGTCCGCAAATTGGCTCGAGCTCATCCCGAACGCCTTTTGAATCGCTTCCTCGACCGGGAGGTGCTGGTTCTCGACCAGATCGAAGTAGCTCCCAGTCTCCGGAAGCTTGTTCTGGCTGAGCAAGTAGTGCATTACGATCCAGGACTGGGCATAGAACAAGGTATGGTGCGAGCTTTCCCCACCAGCGGGCGTCGAAGTGGCGAATAAGTCAGGGATCGGAAGCCATGCCGTCGTATTCAGCAGTTCAGTAAACGAGCCTGGATCTCCGCCAATCTGCGCCTGCTTGTTCTGGAAGCGCAGGCTGGAGAAGTATTCCGCGAAGCCTTGGTCGAACCATGCCTGCGTCGGCGGATAATTGCAGTTCAAAAACACCAGGGCAAAATCGCGCGATATCGCCCGCCAACTCTCTTCTTTCGACAAGTTCAGCACGAAGTAATTGCGGTCCTCGCCGGGAATGAAGAAGCCAGCTGCGATCCCCTGTCCCTGGCGGTTGGGAACAACTTTGCTGTATTCCTCATCATTTCTAAGGGCGATAATGTCGACCGGTTCCGACATGTTGATTCGGCTTCTCGCCAACAGTTGGCCAAAGACAGCGCGCATTTGCTCGAATCGCACAGCCACGTCGTGTCCCTTGACGTCGTCTGCATCAGTGACCAGGGAAAAATGGCTGGAATTGACGCGGATCCAGTGGGATTCGTCGGAGCGCGCAGGCGCAAGCGGGGCACGGCAGAGCACTAGCACAACAGTAAGAAGGATGAAGCGTAAGGAAAGAGACTGGATGCGAAGCGTCATGACCCGTCGAATAGCTTGCGAGACAGGAGAATGCTACCACGCTGCCAAGGACGGGCGATGGACATGAACGTGGCTGGTCACTATTTGCACTTGGAAGTCGTAGGACGGGCCGCAAAAGCTATAATTCCTCCCATGTCATTTCTGCGATATCTCATGCTGCTGTCTCTGATCGTTTGGCTGGGCGGCCTAGTTTTCTTCGCTTTCGTTCTGGCGCCCACCGCTTTTTCGGTATTACCCACTCGGCATCTGGCCGGAACGGTCGTCGGACACTCCCTGGGTGCGTTGCATTGGATGGGCATCGCTTCGGGCCTCATCTTTTTGGCGAGTTCGATTGTTTACAGCCAATTGACCAAAGGCTCGCCGCACGTGTTTGCCGCTCGCCACGTGCTGATCTGCCTGATGCTTGCGCTAACCCTGATCTCACAATTCGGCATCATTCCTCGCATGGATACGCTGCGAGCCTCAATCGGCGAAATTGACTCGGTCCCTCCCGACAACCCGGCGCGCATGCAGTTCGACGGCTTGCATGTGTGGTCGACGCGAGTCGAGAGCGGCGTATTTCTGCTGGGGCTGGTGGTTGTGTATTTGACAGCTGCTGGCTTCTAGCTGCTGGCTTTCAACGCAAACGTCGCTTGATCATTTATCCTCACAGGGCTAGCTAGAAGCTAGCAGCTAGAAGCTCCTATTATGAAAACTGGCATCATCGGCCTGCCTCAGGTAGGCAAGACATCTCTTTTCGGCATGTTGACCAAGGCGCACGTGTCGGAACAGGCTTACGCGAATCCGCGCGAGGCGCATCTCGGCGTGGCCAAGGTTCCCGACGACCGTCTCGACCGTCTGGCCGCGCTCTACAACCCCAAAAAGTTGACGCACGCTTCGGTGGAATATGTGGACGTCGGCGCCATCGGACAGGATGCGCTTAAAGAGACCGCCTATCTCGCGCATTTGCGTGGCGTGGATGCGCTGGCCCACGTGCTGCGAGCCTTTGACGATCCTGCGATTCCGCACGTCGGCGGCATCGACCCCCTGCGCGATATCAAGAACGTCGAGTTTGATCTCATGGTCAGCGACCTCGGGCAAATTGAAAAACGGCTGGAGCGCCTGGAAAAAGACCTGAAGAAGATGCGCACCGCCGATCTTGAAAAAGAATTCGATCTGCTCAAGCGCGCCAACGCTCACCTCGGATCGGAGCGCCCGCTTCGCGAGATGGAGATGACGCCGGAAGACAAAAAGCGTCTTCGCGGCTTCATGTTCCTGAGCGAGAAACCGATTCTCTACGTGCTGAACGTGAACGAGAGCACGCAACTCGGGAAAGATCTCGAGAGCTGCGGTCAGCAAACACAAGCTGACGGAAGTCGCCTCGCGCCCCAATGCCGGCGCGGCGGCCATCTGCGGAAAAGTCGAGGCTGAACTCGCGGAAATGAGCGACGCCGATGCTGCCGAATTCCTCTCGAGTTATGGCCTCACGGAGAGCGGCCTGGTTCGCCTGATCCGCACCACTTATGCGCTGCTCGGTCTTATTTCGTTCTTCACCGCGGGCGAGGATGAATGCCGCGCCTGGACCATCCCCGTGAACACTCGCGCGCAGGATGCGGCGGGCGCGATCCATACCGATCTGCAGAAACATTTCATCCGCGCCGAAACCATCCGCTGGGATCAGTTGCTCGACGCCGGATCAGAAGCCGACGCTCGGGCTCGCGGCACGCTGCGTCTGGAAGGCAAGGATTATATCGTGCAGGACGGCGACGTGATGCATATCCGGCACAGCGGCTAGGCAAGAACCGGGAACGGAGAACTGATATTATCCTCCCGCATGCATCCCGTTGTTCTCAGTCTTTTGCTCGGTCTCACCGCCGCCGCGGCCAACGTGTTCGGCGGCGCCATTATCGTCCAGAAGAATTGGGACCGCTCTTATCTCAGATATTTTATTGCCCTGGGCGCGGGATTCATGCTGGCCACCGCCATCGTCGAGGTTTTCCCGGCCGCTCTGGAATTAAGCGGCAAGAGCGCGGCGATCTTGGTTCTGGTGGGCTACCTGATCATCCATTTCTTCGAGCATACGGTCACGCCCCACTTCCATTTCGGAGAAGAAACCCACAAAGACCAATTGGTTCACACCCACAAGGGATATTCGATTCTGCTCGGCCTGACCATTCACACGTTTTTCGACGGCATCGCGATCACCGCCGGCTTTCTGGTTTCCAACTGGCTGGGATGGATCATTTTTCTTGCGATTTTCCTGCACAAGATTCCCGAAGGATTCACCATCACTTCCGTCATGCTGGCCAGCGGGCAAAGCCGCGGCGTGGCGTGGGGTGCTTCCATGCTGCTGGGTGCAGCGACTTTTGCAGGAGTATTGACCATGGCCCTTTTCAAGCACCAAGTGAGCTATGGATTGCCCCTTGCGGCGGGAGTAACGATCTACGTAGCAGCGTCCGACCTCATTCCAGAAGTAAACCGCGAGCCGGGGGCGAGAATGGCCTTAGTCGTTTTTCTGGGAGTCGGACTTATGTTCCTGCTGGAGCACTTGGTTCACATGCACTAAGTTTTACTCCACCGTATGTTTTGCGGTGTAACCTTCGCGCGCGATCACCATATATTTCAGGTCCTTGCCCTTTTGATCTTTAACCTTGAGGGGACCTCCATCCGGCGCGACCACGTCGACTTTCAGCTTGCGGTAGGTACCATCGAGCTTGGGATTAGTGGGATGATAGGCAATGCTGTACTGATTGCGTATGTCGCTGCCGATCTCGTGAAAAATCTCCGGGAACTCGGCCTGAAATCGCGGGAAGTAGGCCCGCCCGCCGGTCAAGCGCGCAAAGGTGTTCATCTCGTTGTCAGCCTGCAGATAATCCATTTGACCAACCGGGATGCCCATTCCGTGGGGCGCTGCCATGCCGTGCGATTCGAAATACTCCCGTACCTGCCATCCCACGCTGATCGGGAAAATTGTTACATCCTTGGTAGCTTTGATCTTCTTCATGATCTGATCGAGGTTCAGTTTGCTGAAAGTATCGACTCCGGTGGTTACCAGAATGATGTACTTGTGCCCTTGAATCCGGTCGACCCGGTCCAGCGTGTCATAAAGCGCGTCGAACAGATTGGTCTCGGTGAAACCCGGAATTCGCAACTGGTTCAGCGCGCCGTAGGCTTGCTGCTTGTCTTGCGTGAAGTCCGCCAGGATGTAGTCGCGCATGTCGTAGGAAATCACCGCCAGCCAGTCGTCTTTTTTCAAGGTGCTGACGAAGGAGTAGGACGCGTGCAGAATGTCGCCCATGAAAAAATAATCTCCAGCGGCGAACTCGACTAGCAGGACGGCCGTGATCGGCGCTTCCGAAATCGTGAAGTTGCTGATCTTCTGCGGCGCCCCATCTTCGGCAATGCGGAAGTTTTCCTGTTTCAAGTTAGAGATGAACTGCCCATCTTTCGTCGTGACCATAACAGGCACTTCCACCAGCGGCACGTCGACGTGAATGGAATAGTCCGGCATGCCCTCAATCTTTTTAGGCTTCTCGGGCGGCGGAGGGGGCGGCGGCTCGTCCTTTTTCTTGGGGATAGCATAGGGGCCGATGTCGCTTTGCGGACCTCCAGCGGCATCAGGCGGTTCCTGCTGGCCCTTTGATGGCGCTGAGGATCCTTGATCCTGCGCCGTCGTCAGACCTACAAGGCTTCCCAAGACTAGAATCAGCAAGGAGATACGCCAAAGTTGCCGCAGCGAAGTACGTCCAGAGTCCCGGCCAAAGCGCCGGCGACTGTGCCCATGTGGGGTTGAAATCATTTGAGGTCCTCGGAAAACCTTATGCTAGTATAGACGCAGAGCTTCGCGATTGGGATGTTTGCTCGGCTTTGACTGAACCCTCTCCTTCCCGGCAAATCGCGTACAAAGCGCGAAGTGTGATTCTGTGGTCAGAGGACCTGTTGGCGGTTCTCAGGGGAATTTGTGGGTGAAACTGTGGGTCGACCTGTAATAAGACGAGCGATTCTTGCCCTGTTTGTTCTCAGCCTTCCGCTGTCTTCCGTAATCCAAGCACAAACTTCGAAGCCCGTCGAAACCATTCCGATCGAGCAAATCCATGCTGGCATGAAAGGCGTGGCTTACACCGTGTTTCAGGGCACGAAGCCAGAACCCATGGACGTTGAAGTGCTTGGCATCCTCAAGAATGCAGACGGCCCCAAGGGCGATGTCATCCTGGTTCGCCTCGGCGGGGCTAAGGCTGAATACACCGGCGTGGTCGCTGGCATGAGTGGCAGCCCGGTGTATTTGAATGGCAAGCTGGCGGGTGCGCTCGCCTTCCGAATCGGCGAATTCTCGAAAGAACCAATCGCCGGCGTCACCCCGATCGCCGAGATGCTCGAGATCAGTGCGCTGGATCGAAATCCGGCGTCCGCGCCAATCGAAGCCACATCTGTGGCCCGCTCCCCGAGCAAGACTGCGAGTCCGGGCATTGTGAATCCTCCGTCGGAGCAAGCGGCCTTCACGAACTATCTCAAGCCCATTGAAACGCCGCTGGTCTTCAATGGATTCTCCGAAGACACCGTGCAGCGTTTCGCGTCACAATTCTCTTCTGCAGGAATCGTCCCGGTGATGGGTGCTGGCTCAGTCAGCGACGCCAAGCAGCCTGAGCCGATGGAGCCTGGCTCCGCCGTGAGCGCCATTCTGGTGCAAGGCGACATGAACATCGCCGCCACTTGCACCGTCACTTACATGGACGCGCAACATCTGCTGGCTTGCGGGCATCCGCTGATGCAATTCGGCATGGTCGACCTGCCCATGACCAAGGCGACCGTGCTCGCGACCCTGCCCTCGCCGCTCAATGCTTTCAAAATCGTAAATGCTACCGAAGCCGTGGGCGCGTTCGTGCAAGACCGCCACAACGGCATTTTGGGAGAGTTCGGCAAGAAACCGGAAATGATTCCGGTCACGCTCACCATCCACGGTGAGTCCGCCGACAAGCAGTTCCACTACGAAGTTCTCAACAACGCGCGCCTAAGCCCGATAGCAATGATGGCCACAGTATTCAATGCGCTGCATGGCGTGAATGAATACGGCGAAGAGACCACCTATCGGATGAACGGACGCATCAGCGTGGACGGATACCCGGACGTTTCCATGCAAGATATGTTTGCCGCAGCCGATGGCGGACAGCCGGGCGCGATGCTGGCTGCCATGTCGCTTGGCGATCGGTTCAGCCGCATCTTCGATAATCCATACAGCGTGCCCGCTATTCATGGCGTGCAGCTTGATTTCAACGTGGTTCGCGAACGCCGCTGGGCTCGTCTCGAAAGCGCCCGGACGGATATCACCGAAGCCCGTCCTGGCGACGACATCACGATTGAAGCCATGCTCCGGCCCTATCGCGGCGAAGGCGTGGTGCAGCACATTCCCATCCACATCCCGACCTCGACTTCCAAAGGGCCTCTGCGCATCCTGGTCAGCGACGGCGACACCCTCGACCATCTCCGGCGCGGCTCGCCGCTGCTGGGACGCAAGCTCGACCTCGCCGCCACGATTGCATTCCTCAATAAAGAGCACGTGAACAACCGAGTTTATGTTTCGCTGCTCGAAGCGGATCCTGAAGCCATGATCGCCGACAAGGTCATGCCCACGCTCCCACTCTCCATCATGAACGTGATGGACGGCATGCGCGGCACCCAGGATATGGTGGTTTCAAGTGAATCCTCGGTGAACGAAGCCGCCACCGGCCCACTCGACTACGTGGTCGCCGGGGCGCAAGTCCTGACCATCAGCATTAAGTAGCGCTGATTGCCGTTGCCTGTGGCTGCTCCTCAACGGAGTGGCATAATGGCTTTTGTGTGAATACTGCATGCATTACGAAAAGCCTTTCACTATTTCTGATTGCCGTATTTACCGTGTTCCCGCCACCGGTTGCATCTAGTCAGCAAATCCCGCCTAAATCAGATGATCGTTCGTTTCTGATTCAGCTAACGTACACCAAGCTGGACTTGCCTGCCCTCAACTTGACTACCTGCATGGCCGTTTTTCCCGATGGTCGCTTTCACATGGAGAAAAGCTGGCAAAGCTCGACCATTGAGGTTTCGGGATCACAGACTTTTGAAGACTCGCTTTCGAAGAACAGTCTTACGTCTCTGCTAACGGTCCTGGGGGCAGACGATTTTAAGACCCTTGGGACGGTTGACCAGCCGGGCGCAATCGCGATCTCTCAAGGACAACTGATCCGGGCGTTCGTTCCGAGGCCGGAAGCGACCCAAACTTTCTTCCTGGTAGGGCTTGAAGGTTCGGCTAAGCAGAATCCGAAACCTTTACCACAAAGCGTAGGTCCATTAATCAAGTGGATAAAGGCGATCACGAAGGACGTCAGGAAGCAAAAACTTGCTTCCGTAAAAGGGGCAAAGCCCGTGAACTGTTGGCTGCCAAGCTCCTTGACGACACCCACGGGAAGTCGCCCGCTTGCGCTTGCGCGCGAAAGCGGCGCTGGGCCGGACGAGAAAAAGGCCGCAGACGCGAGACCTGAAACCGAAGCGGCTAATGCCGACAACACTCCATCCTTTGAACCCGCAAAGACCCTTGTGGACTTGACTCCCGGGGAGCTAGTGCGAGCGATCCCGGAATTGCAGGGACTCAAACCCGCAGAAAGCCAAGAAGAACTAGACGACATTCTGGAGAAGCTTGGCGACAAGACCGAAGGCTTGTTTGAAAAGATGCCAAACTTGATCTCGCATGAGGAAGTCATTCAGACGCGACGGGGAAGTCAACCGATCTGGCAAGAATTTGAATACCTCATTCTGTCTCACCGGACTCAAAGTGCCGTAACGCTTGACGAGTATCGAGTTGATTTGGTGACTAAGAAGCAATTATCCAGCGATTCTCATAACCCAGCAGCCCCGCCCGTCGGCTCTGCCGTATCAACTGCGCAAGATGCAAAACGACGGAGCGCGGACACCAGCAGCCGAAACGCGGACGCTCCGCCGCTAAGCCAGGGCTTTGCCAGCAAGTGGGTGCATTTCTATCCGTCGAATCGATCAGAATCCGCGTTCAGCTATCTTGGACAGCAGCATATCGACAACCATGACACCTTCGTGATCACATTTGCGCAAAAGCCTGGCCGGGTTCGGTCGCCCGGGGAACTTCTGTTTCAAGGCCATTCGATACCGCTTTATTACCAGGGCATCGCGTGGGTGGATCAATCCGATTTCCGAATTGTGCAGTTGCGCACGGACCTCTTAGGGGCGCTAAAAGATATCCCTCTGCAAGAACTTACTGCCGAGATCTACTTCGGAGAGACAAAAGTGGCACAAGCTGCCTCATCTTTATGGCTGCCGCATAAGGTGATAGTCACGTCGAAGATCAGCGGGCAGATTTTCCAGGAAGAGCATCTCTATTCAGACTACCGCGTGTATCAGGTCGAATCGAAAATTGTGCTCGCACCGTAGCCGCGGCGGCAGGCGGGAGTGTCCGCCCTACACGAACTTGAGCAGGTCACCATTTTGAATTTGCCTGCATCACAGTTACTTGTTTCGTTAGCCCTTGTCACATTCCAATTGTAAAGATTTGTGGAGATCTGGCTCATGTTCCAAGGAGGAGTTTGTCTTCCTGGCGTATCTGCCCGTCGTGGGGTCGCGCTGCGCGAGCAAATCACGGCATCGTTCCTTTCCATCATTCAGAAGGGCGCAAACTTCAAGACCGCGATGCCGCCCGCGGCTCAGGAGCTCGCCAGTATTCGCAAAGCGCAATTCCAGGACGCCGGCGCGGGTCGGTTGACTCTGGTCCTCGACGGCCAACTACGGTTGTCCGACGAGCAAGCAAAACTGTTTACCGACCAACTTAGGGAACGCCTGTCAGCTCAGAAAACCTCGCCGCCATAGATCACATATCCAGAAGCCGCTTTGGCGCTTTTCTGCGCCACGCCATCTGCAACGCGCCTCGGAGTGCGTCTGGTGGCACTTTCGCCAAGGCTCGCGTCGAGCCTTTACGACCCCATCCGCCGGGCACCGGGGAAAAGACGCCCGGTTCGTCCTCGACCATCCCAGCTTGTTGCTCCGGGGTTAGCAACAGGACGCCGAAGCCTTCCCTCTGGAGCGCGAGCGTCGCGAAGATCTTATTGCCCACCCGGAAGTCAGCGCTTCCGAAGTGCGAGCCTTCCACAGCCTCCGGCATAGTGAGAGCGATCCGTCGAAAATCTGCAGCAGTCACAGCCTCACCGTTTCTCTGCTCAGCCACTTCGCTGACCTCAGCGCCGTACATTCTTTGACACGTTCGCTGAAGGCCGCAGCAATGTTACGCTGCGCTTAGTGCGACGCATTCCCTCACTCGACGGCCTCCGCGCAATTTCCATCTCGCTGGTCGTCGTCGGTCATCTTAGCAAAGCAGGATCGATGCCGGAGTTCCTGGCGGACTACTCCGGTACCGGAGTGCAAGTCTTCTTCGTCGTCTCGGGCTATCTGATTACTACCATCCTGCTTGACGAGCGCTCTCAGACTTCTACCATCAACCTCCGCCAGTTCTATATGCGCCGCGCCTATCGAATCCTGCCTGCTGCAGCGGTTTTCATGCTCTATGCGTTCGTGATGTACTGGCACGAACTGCGCTGGTATGACATCGGCGCCGCGCTTCTCTATCTGGTGAACTTTGACGGCGCCCGGCCTTGGATGATCGGCCACTTATGGTCGCTTGGCGTCGAAGAGCAGTTCTATTTTCTTTGGCCGAGCGTACTGAGAAAGTGGTATCGGCGAAGGATTGCCATTCTTTTGGGAGTCTGTGCGCTCGCTCCCATCTATAGCGCAGCTTGCTACCATTTCAAAGTTCCCGGTGGTGGCTATGGAACCTTTCCCGCTGTCGCTGACAATCTCGGGATAGGATGCCTGCTGGCGATCTTCGGTTCGCGGATACCTAGAGTACGTCCATGGGCGGCGTTCGCCATGCTGCTCGCCGTCGTGCTCATTCCGAAATATCCAGCGAACACCGCAACGCGCACCGTAGTCATGCTGTTTATACTCTGGCCGCTACTGCATTGCTCGATTGCCGGTCTCGTGCTGCACGTCATACAGTCGCCTTATCGCATCTTGAACATTGCTCCTGTGGTGTGGCTGGGGAGAATCAGCTACAGCTTGTATCTATGGCAGCAACCGTTCTTTTTCAATCCATCCCGGCAGGCCGCTTACAAACTGCTTCTTGGGGTCACGCTGGCTTGTCTTTCTTACTACTTGGTCGAACAACCCATGCTGAGATTCCGCGACCGGAAAACAACGGCTCTGCCAGCCAAGACTTCCGAGACCGGCCTGGTTATGTGCGAAGCCCTGCCGTCCTGATTCAAATCGACGCTGCTTCGAACCACCGGGACCGGCTGGCGTTTACGTCCGACTGCCCCGCCTCGTGGTAACCTGAACTCTCCTCCCAACACTGTGAATTGAGGGTAATGAACTTGATCCGTTTGCGTTGGCTGTTGGCTATCTTCCCACTTCTTCTTCTGCTGCTTTCTTTCGTCTTTGCCGAAGGCACACGCACCTGGGAACAATCGAAATTCGATGAACTGATTAAAGGCACGGCGAAGGGCGTGGCGGTGCGCAGCACCGGCGGGCTCGAACTGGCGCCCGCTTTCACGGCGCTCTCTACGACGCCGTCGACGTATATCTGGTCGATCGCGGCAGATCGCGACGGCAATCTTTACGCCGCCGCAGGCTCGCCCGCGCGCGTGTATCGCATTACTCCGGATGGCAAGTCTACGGTGATTTTCGAGCCCCAGGAACTTCAGGTGCAAGCGCTGGCGGTGGATAAGAGCGGAGTCATTTACGCGGCCACGAATCCCGATGGCAAGGTTTACAAAATCGAAGATAATGCGGCTGCGTCAAGCAAAAGCTCGGGTGATAAGAAATCCGCGGATAAGAAATCCATGGACAAGCCTTCCGCTGATGCCCTCTGGAGTTCATCCGTCTATTTCGAACCCGGCACCAAGTACATCTGGGACCTCGTTCTCGATGATGGCGGCAACCTCTACGTGGCCACGGGCGATCATGGAGAGATATTCCGGGTCACGCCAAAGGGCGAGCACTCAGTTTTCTTCCAGAGCGACGAAGCCCACATCCGGGTGATGGCGCTCGATAACAAAGGCAATCTGATCGCCGGTTCCGACGGCAGCGGTCTGGTTTATCGAATCTCGTCCAGCGGCGAAGGCTTTGTGCTTTACAGCGCACCCAAAAAAGAAATCACGGCCCTGGCCATCGACAAAACGGGAAACATCTACGCTGCCGGCGTCGGAGAAAAACATGGTGGAGCGAGCACGCCAGGTTTTTCCTCTCCGGCAATCACGATTCCCGCTTCTGCATCCCCATCAGGTATGGGGCCGCAGACGGGAATTGTGATCACGGCTTCTCCCGCCAACCCATCGTCGTCGTCCATCAGCTTCCCTATCCCCGGTGCCGGAGCTGCGGGCGGTTCGGAAATTTATTGCATCGCTCCTGACGGCTCTCCCAGCCGTCTGTGGAGTTCACACGAGGACATCGTGTATGCCCTTGCGTTTGATCAGCGCGGCCGCCTGCTCGCGGGCACGGGAAACCGCGGACATGTTTTCGCCATCAGCGGTGAAGACGAATTTACCGACTTGCTCAAAGCCAGCGCAACCCAGGTAACCGCCTTCGCCAACGCGCCCAAAGGTGGGCTGTACGCTTCGACCAGCAACCTCGGAAAAGTGTTCCTGCTCAGCGCCACGCCGGAATCCGAGGGCGCCTACGAAAGCGATGTCTTCGACGCGCATATCTTTTCCCGCTGGGGTCGCGCCGAATTTCGAGGCACGGGCAATGTCGAACTCTTTGCCCGCAGCGGCAACGTGGATAATCCAGATCGCAACTGGAGCCCGTGGGAGAAAATCGATTTGCGAAAGGATAGTGCAGTCAGCGTTCCTCCCGCTCGTTTTATTCAGTGGAAGGCCGTGCTGCGCTCGGGCAATCCTGCGCCGCGCGTCGAGAGCGTCACCCTCAACTACCTGCCCAAAAATGTGGCTCCTGATTTTGACGACGTCACGGTTCAAGTCGGAGTGCGCTACCAATCTCTGCCCAAGCCCGCCGGTGGCGACATCGGCACCGGAAGCGCGCAACAACCGCATTTCGACACGCCGCCCCCAACCACGCATGATCGCGATTCTATCGGCGTGAAGTGGAGTGTTCACGACGACAACGACGACCAGATGATTTACAGCGTCTACTACCGCGGCGACGGTGACACCCGATGGCTCTTGCTCAAAGACAATTTGACCGACAAGTTCTACTCTTTCGATGCCTCGCTTCTGCCCGATGGCGGCTACACTCTCAAGGTCGTAGCTTCCGACGCGCCTTCGCATTCTCCGGAGCAGGCGCTGACCGCGGAAAAAGAAAGCGCGCGATTCGAAGTGGATACGACTCCGCCGCAGATCGAGAATCTCGCCGCCTCCATTGAAGGCGACAAAATCCACATAACCTTCCGCGCCGTGGATAGTTTCTCAAATATCAAGAGCGCCGACTACTCGGTCGACGCAGGAGAATGGCAGTTCGTCGAGCCCGTCGGCCAGCTATCCGATTCGAAAACCGAGAGCTACGACTTTCGCGTCGCGCTGCCAGCGGCAACAACGGCGAAAGCCCCGGGGCAACTGGAGCACGTGGTCGTGGTCCGCGTCTACGACCGCTTCGACAATATGAATTCCGCGAAGACCGTCATCCGCGGGAAGTAACGCCTTAATTACTGCCGCTGAGCCGGTCCGCGTTCCGCAACTCGGGAAACTGCCACGCCCATATCGCAATCACCACCAGAGTTCCGATACCGCCCAACACCACGGCAGGAACCGTTCCAAACCACTGTGCCGTCAGACCCGACTCAAATTGTCCAAGCTCGTTGGAAACGCCGATAAAAAGCATGTCCACGGCGTTAACCCGCCCGCGCATTTCGTCCGGCGTGCCCAACTGAATCAGCGTGCCGCGAATGACGATGCTGACCATGTCAGTCGCGCCGATAAGCGCCAGCGCAATCAGCGAAAGCACAAGGCTTCTCGATACCCCAAAAATAATCGTGCACACTCCAAACCCAGCCACGCACCACAACATGGTCGGCCCGGCCCGGCTGCGCAACGGTCGATGAGCCAGCAGGATCGCCATAGCCACTGCGCCCACGCCGGGCGCGCTCCGCAACAGCCCGAGGCCCCAGGGTCCGGTCCTGAGGATTTCGCGCGCAAAAACGGGCAACAGCGCGACCGCCCCTCCGAGCAAGACCGCAAACATGTCCAGGGAGATTAGTCCCAAAAGCAGTTTCTTCCGCCAGACGTAGCGGAATCCCGCCAGTACAGTCGTCAAACTGGCTGCTTCATGACTCAGCGCCTTGGTCCGCAGTTTCATCCACAATGTGGATAGGAGCGCCGCCAACGCCATCAGCGTCGCCGTCAGATACACCACCGACGGGCCGTGTGAGATTGTGTAAATCAGTCCGCCCGCCATCGGACCCAGAATCGTTGCCCCCTGAAAAACACTCGCGTTCCACGCCACGGCACTCGGAAAATATTCTTCCGGAACCAACTGCGGCAGCAGCACCCGAGTCGCCGGCCCGGCGAACGAGCGGACCGTCCCGAGCAGCACCAACACTGCATAAATCGCGTAAATGCTTTCATGCGCCGAGTGCGATCCCCGCCACGCGATCGCCAAAAGCAAAGCCGCGCATACAGCGAATCCACCGTAGCACACCATCAAAAGCCTGCGCCGATCAAAGCGATCCGCCGCGTGTCCGGAAGCCAGAAACAAGAAAATCCCCGGCAGAAACTGAGCCAGCCCGACCAATCCCAGATCCAAAGGCCGCTTCGTCATCTCGTAGACTTGCCATCCCACGGCGACCGACATCATCTCCAGCGCGACCTCAATCAGGAACAGCGCAAACTCGTAAACGGTGAAATCCCGATAAGCAAATGCATCCCACCCCCCGAGCTTCGGATCGCCGGCTATGGCCATTGCCTTCCTACTGTGCCATAAAAAGAGGGCGGCGCATTCGGTACCAACCCATCCAGCCGAAAATATTGTTCTCAGCTTTGTCGATAATGAGGCACCCAGTTCGATTAACCACCAGAACAGGCAAGGGAGGCCTGACCAAAATGCAATATCTGCTGCTTATTTACGGAAACGAAAACCAATTCAACAAGATGAGCCCGGCGGAACAAAAGAAAATCGATCAGGAATACATGGAGTTCTCCAAGAGCATTGCCGGTAGCGGCCACATGCGAGGAGGCAATGAACTGGACCGCATTTCCAAGGCCAAGACCGTGCGCGTGCGCGAGGGCAAGCGCGCCGTCATCGACGGCCCCTTCGCCGAAACCAAGGAACAGCTTGGCGGGTATTACCTCGTCGAAGCCAAAGACTTCGAAGAGGCCCTGGCGCTGGCCGCGCGAATCCCTTCGGCACGCTGGGGTTCGATCGAAGTCCGGCCCATCATTCCGCATGAAATGCCCAGCTAGCCTGGTGGAGGCCGGGCGTCCTCGCCCGGCCTTCTCAGCGAGACGCCGCCTTCCATCTATAATTCATTGGGCTGACGCATGACTGTCCGATGAGATTTGAACTTTTTGTTGCATCCCGATATTTGCGCGCAAAACGACGCCAGGCCGTGATCGGTGTCATCACGGGGATTTCTATCGCCGGGGTCGCCGCGGGTGTGGCCTCGCTTATCGTGGCGCTCGCCATCAACAATGGATTTCGCCAGGATCTCCAGGACCGCCTCCTCGGATCCACTTCTCACATCAATCTTCTTCGCACTCAAAGTGACGGGATCAGCGACTGGCGTCCGCTCATGGACCGTCTGTCGAAAGAGCCACACATCGTCGCCGCTGCTCCCGCGATCTACGAGCAGGTTCTGATCTCTCGCGGACCGCGAGCTCGTGGCGCCGTGCTGAAGGGAATGATCCCGAGCGAGGAAAGAAAAGTCAGCGATCTTCTGAACACAGTAAAGACCGGTTCCGCCGATGCGCTAGACGACGCCTCACATAACGCGGGCCAGGGCGTCCGCGCCACGCAGAACCCAGCAAACCAATCTCCCACGGACCTGCAGGGCGTGGAGAACCGCATCGCCGCCATGCCTCCCATCATTCTCGGCAAAGACATGGCCGGCGAACTGGGCGCTTCGGTCGGCTCGATCGTGCTCGTCACCAGCCCGCAAGGCGAACTCACTCCCTTCGGAATGGTTCCCAAGTACGACCGCTTCCGCGTCGTCGGAATTTTCGACTCCGGTTTCTTCGACTACGACAGCTCGTGGGCGTTCATCCGCCTCAGCGATGCGCAACAATTGTTTGGCTTGGGCGATCTGGTTTCCGTGCTCGAATTTAAAGTGGACGACATCTACCAAGCCGATCAGATCTCGAAGGAAATCGAGCAGGCTGCAGGCAAAGGTTTCATGACCACCAACTGGATGGAGCAGAACAAGCCGCTGTTTCGCGCTCTGCGTCTGGAACGTTTGGTCACCTTTATCACCATCGGCCTGATCGTCTTCGTTGCAGCCTTGAACATTCTGATTTCGCTAACCATGATGGTGATGGAAAAGACTCGCGACATCGCCGTGCTCGTTTCCATGGGCGCGCGCAAGTCCCAGGTGCGCCGCATCTTCATCGCCCAGGGCGTGCTGATTGGAGTGGTCGGAACCGCAATCGGGCTGGTGCTCGGCTACGCGCTCTCCTTCGCGGGCGGCCATTATCATCTGCTGTCGCTCGCCCCCGAAGTCTATTCCATTGACTACGTGCCCTTCGCGCCGCGAGCAACGGACGGCGTGCTGGTGGCTCTGGTAGCAATCGGCATCTCTCTAATCGCAACCATTTATCCGTCCTGGTCAGCTGCCCGAATCCTGCCCGCCGAAGCCTTACGTTATGAATGAGCCGCAGACAGTGGCGCGGATTCTGGGTACAAAATCGAAACCGAAAATCTGGAATCATCAGGGCGGGGGCAAAATGCTTCGATCTGGGTTACACAAGAATGAACGTCTTCGGAGTCTGTTATATCTGATCGGCTGCGCAATGTTTTTCTTCGCCGCTCCTCCGCATGCTGCGGCACAGTTCAAGGCCTGGGTCATGGCCAAACTTCCCGACACTCCTGAGGGCCTCGGAGTCGATTCGCACGGCAACCTCTACGCAACCCTGATGCATATTGGGGAAGTCGTCATGCTCAAGGATGACGGCAGCTACGACCACATCGCCTGGGTGCCGTCGAAGGAAGAAAGCGGAAAGGGAGATTTGATTGGGCTCGACCTCGATCAGTCTGGCAATATCTATGTCGCATACACGGGGCACTCGAAACGTGACTTCAGGAAGGACCTGGGAGATCCGTTCCACCCCGGTTGCCGGGACGCGACGGTGACTCAGTCTGGCGTTTATAAGATCGACGCTCAAACTCGAAAGGTAACGCCCCTTGCGACAAAAGCGGACGGGTGGCCATTTTGCTATCCGGATGATGTTGCCATCGACTCAAGCGGCAACGTGTACATGACGGACCTCACGTACTCGGGAATTTGGAAATCTCTGCCGATGGGACAAAGGTCGACCTGTGGTCGGCACACCCTTTGCTCAATTGGTCTCCCAAGCCGTATTCGGGGTTCCCTCTGGGCGTTAACGATCTCGTGCTCGATAAGCAACAGAAAAACATCTACGCCGTCACCGACGGCGACCCCCTAGTACTCAGAATCCCGATCA
This sequence comes from uncultured Acidobacteriota bacterium, assembly GCA_963762385.1. GTDB lineage: Bacteria > Acidobacteriota > Terriglobia > Terriglobales > Acidobacteriaceae > JABDBE01. The sequence continues at coordinate 62,664 of CAVXKN010000016.1, forward strand.
AGGATGATGGGACCGCCGGCGACCCTGTGCCTCTGCCTTACGGATTCTCAGCATTCGACGGGATCGAGTTGGACGGCAAAGGCAACATCTACGTGTCCGAGATTTTGCTGAACCAGATCTGGGTCCTTTCGCCAGATGGTTCCCAACGCATTCTGATAGCCACGAAGCAGAACGCTCCGCTGGACAACAACACCAGCTTGGTTTGGAAAGGAGATGTTCTTTGCGCAGCCAACCTTGGTTTCACCCACGCCAAACCCGAGGAAGCAGACCGTACGGTGGTTTGCATGAAAGGTTTCCCTCTGCCGAAATAGTCGATCATCCATGAAGAGACTTCGAGAATCTCGCCGGGCAAAGCGCCATCAACTTGTGGCCGCACTGCTTTGCCCATGAGCACCTGCCCGAAGGCAAGTTCCTTCCCAGTGCGATTTTTGCTTTTCTAAGCTGACCCTTGACCCAACTTTGTCCTTTTTGTGTCGTTTGGCCCGATCATGTGACCTTCGGTCCCGTTCTGCCGGTACGTCCATCAGTGACCGAGGTCACATTCAGCCCTATGATTTCTGAAGTACAGTTTGTGGCAGATGTCCCGAAAAGTGAGCGGAAACGTTTCCGGCGTAGCCGTGTTTTAATGGGAATGGCACGCTGCCTCGGGTGAATCGAGTAGAGCTTCAAGTTCGCGACCCGAGATTGCTGAGACGAGGAGCGCTCTGGGTGCATCTAATCGACGAGGGTATATTAAGGATCGAGGGGCTCAAGAAAGTCTTCCGATCCGGCAAGTCGGATCTAGTGCTCTTTGACAATTTGTCGTTTCAAGCGGCGAAAGGCGAAATGCTGGCCGTCGTCGGCGAATCGGGTGCTGGAAAAAGCACCTTGCTGCACATCGTCGGCGCTCTTGATCGAGCTTCTGCAGGTGACGTATACTTCGCCAACTTGCATTTGAGTTCGCTTTCGGAGAACGCTGCGGCTGAGTTTCGCAATCGCGAAGTCGGCTTTGTTTGGCAGTTCCACTACCTGCTGCCGGAGTTCACGGCGCTGGAAAATGTGGCTATGCCGCTTCTGCTGCGGGGTCGCCCCAGGCAGGAAGCCGAAGCAGACGCTTCGCGGTGGCTCCGTGAGGTCGGATTGGAGCAGCGCTCGCATCATCGTTCAGGGGAGCTCTCCGGCGGCGAACAACAGCGCGTAGCTCTGGCTCGAGCCTTGATCACGCAGCCTAAGCTGTTGCTGGCGGATGAGGCGACTGGGGACCTCGATAGCCGTACGGCGGACTCAGTTTTCGAGCTGATTGCCAGGCTCCATCGCGACTATCAGCTCACTTCCCTCATCGCCACCCACAACTTCGCGTTTGCGCGTCGCTGCCAGCGCGTTTTGCGGTTACAGCAAGGAAAGATCGAGGAGGTGGCACCGGAAACGCTACCCGTATAGCACGTCGTGGCAATTGACTTTTCTGGCGCGACGTGTCGGAATGGGAGTAGGACGTGGTGGAGATGAAACGTCCGGTGGCAACATCAGATCTCTCCGCCAAACGACAGCCCGGGGCGACCGACAACCGGACCAGCGAACGACAGCCCGTATGGGTAAGCAGATGATAGTCCAGGACGTACGTCATGGGTCAGGGAAGAAGCATTCAAGGCAACGCAAATGCCGTGCAAGGGGAATTACAAAAAGTTGCAACCGCTTGCGGAGAAACGACAAGTAAGTGTCTTTGGTAACTGATAGCCGTGCGCCAAACCCGCGATATAAAGAATGTAGCGGTTGGCACGATGATTGCACCATTAACTTAGGGTCAGGGAGATCCGAGGAGCAGGGCCGCCAGATTGACCCCCTACGCTCCCCGAGAGCTCAGGGGAAAGGGTCATATGTTTGAGCGTTATACGGAGAAAGCGAGGCGCGTCATCTTTTTTGCGCGCTATGAAGCCAGCCAGTTCGGCTCTCCTTATATTGAGACAGAACACCTTCTGCTCGGATTACTGCGCGAAGACAAAGCCCTGACTAATCGCTTTCTGCGTTCGCACGCTTCCGTCGAGTCGATTCGCAAACAGATCGAAGGACACACCACGATCCGCGAGAAGGTTTCCACTTCCGTGGACTTGCCGCTAAGCAACGAATGCAAGCGGGTGCTCGCCTATGCCGCGGAAGAAGCCGAACGTTTGTCTCACAAGCACATTGGCACCGAGCATTTGCTCTTAGGTCTGCTGCGCGAGGAAAAATGCTTTGCCGCTGAGATTCTGCACGAGCGTGGCTTGAGACTCTCGACCATTCGAGAAGAGTTGGCTCGCACCAGCCAGGAAAAAGCCCAGCCGCAACGCCAGCGTGAGTCTTCGCTGTTGAGCGAGTTCTCCCGCGACCTAACCCAGGCCGCAATGGACTCTCAGCTCGACCCGCTCGTCGGACGGGATGGCGAGTTGGAGCGCGTGGTTCAAATTCTCTGCCGCCGGACGAAGAATAACCCGGTCTTGATCGGCGAACCGGGCGTGGGCAAGACCGCCATTGTCGAAGGGCTGGCACAGCGTATAGCCGATGGCGAAGTCCCGTCGTTTCTCGCGGACAAACGCATCCTCGCGCTGGATCTCTCATTAATCGTCGCTGGCACTAAGTATCGTGGCCAGTTTGAAGAGCGCCTCAAGACCATCATGAAAGAATTGATGGAGTCGCAGAACTCGATCATCTTCATTGATGAACTTCACACCTTGGTCGGCGCAGGCTCGGCCGAAGGTTCGCTTGATGCCGCGAACATTCTGAAGCCGGCTCTATCGCGCGGAGAGATTCAGTGCATCGGCGCAACCACGCCCGGCGAGTATCGCAAGTCGATCGAAAAAGATCGTTCGCTCGAGCGCCGATTCCAGGCGGTGAAAGTTCCGCCACCAAATGAGGCTGATGCCACCAAGATTCTGTTCGGGATCAAAGACCGGTACGAGAAGTTTCACGCCGTCACCTACACCGACGACGCCATCAACTTTGCTGTATCGCACTCGAACCGTTATATTCCCGACCGCTTCCTGCCCGACAAGGCAATCGACCTGGTCGACGAAGCCGGCGCCCGCGTGAAGCTGCGCCAGACTTCGCTGCCCGAGGAACTCACCGAGGTGCAGAAGCGCATCAAGTTCATCGTTCACCGGATGGAAAACGCCATCGCGAACCACGAGTTCGAGAAGGCTCGTTTCTATTCTGACGAAGAACGCAAAGAGCGCGAGAACCTGCGCGCTCTTCGCGAAAAATATCATTTGGATGAGTCTTCGACTGGCGTAGTGGGCCGCGAAGACATCGAAGACGTCGTCTCGCGCTGGACCGGCGTCCCGGTCACTTCGATTAAGGAAGAAGAAACTCAGAAGCTCCTCCGCATCGAAGAAGAACTGCACAAGCGAATCATCAGCCAGGACAAAGCCATCAGCGCTCTGGCTCGCGCGATTCGCCGCAGCCGCGCCGGATTGAAAAATCCCAACCGCCCCATCGGATCCTTCCTGTTCCTTGGTCCAACGGGCGTCGGCAAAACCGAAGTAGCCCGCACCCTAGCCCAATTCATGTTCGGAACCGAGAAAGCCCTAGTCCGCTTTGACATGTCCGAATTCATGGAGAAGCATTCGGTCTCGAAATTGATTGGCTCGCCTCCGGGATACGTCGGATACGAGGAGGGTGGTCAGCTTACCGAACGCGTGAAGCGTGCGCCTTATTCCGTGGTTCTCTTGGACGAAATCGAGAAGGCGCATCCGGATGTTTTCAACATTTTGTTGCAGGTGTTTGAAGACGGCCAACTCACCGACGGTTTGGGCAATACGGTTGACTTCAAGAACACGATTCTCATCATGACCTCGAACATCGGGGCGCGTCATTTACAGCGACGCGAGGGTCTGGGCTTCCAATCGAGCAAGGAAGACATGATCTCGGAAAAAGTTGAGGACCTGGTCAAGAACGAAGTCAAGCGCACCTTCAATCCTGAATTCCTCAACCGCCTGGACGAAATTATTCTGTTCAGCGCCTTGAGCGAAACCGATCTGATCCAGATTCTCGAACTCATGGTCAGCCAACTGAACCAGAATCTGGCGCAAAAGGCGATCACGGTCACGGTCACGGACGAAGCCAAGAAGTGGATCCTCAGCCAGACGCTAGTGGACCGCAGCTACGGCGCGCGTCCCCTGCGCCGGGCTTTACAGAAATACATCGAGGACCCGCTTTCGGAAGCCTTGATCCAGGGCACGATTGCGACCCGGCCGGCGTTCATCGAGGTTTTCCTCGGAGACAACAAGCTGTTCTACCGTCCCGTGGACTCGAAGGAAACCGAAGGCGTGTTGCTGTACGAAAACTCGTAGAGGCATAGCTATGCCTCTACAGCCGTCAGCTCAGAGCTGGCGGCTTTTGTTTTGCCCTATCCTCTAGCCGCTTTCCTGGGTCTGCCACCTAACTTGCCGTTTGCCCGCGAGGAAGCTTTCTTAGCACGGCTACGCGATTGGCCGCCAAGCTGGCCTAGCCGTGATGCCATCCATTTCTTCGACCCAAGGAAGCCTTCGAGCAATCCCGGCACATACAAATCCGCGTCGAGTCGTGGAAAATGGATTCCGAATCCGGATGGGCTAATCTCGATTTCTTCCAGTTGGGAAGGCGTCGCCTGTTCTAATCCTTGCGCATCCTGGGGCGAGAAGCTGAGCGTCAAGTTTGAGCTGAGATCAATGACGAGCTTCCGGCTGGTACGGTCGTAATAAGCACGAATTGCCCGGGGAAGCGAGTCCTGCGACCCCTGCGCACGCTTCCTTGCTTCCTGAAACTGTTCATGCAACGCCATGAATTTTCTCCCATGCCCCACATAACTGACCAACGTTGTTCATCAATTCGCGCTCGAAGGTCCTGATCTGAAGCCGCGTAGCGCCGAAATCTTCCCGAAGCTCAACAGGGCCGTCTGGACAGTTCAGTCGGAAAACCGCTTCGCATTCACTGCCAATCACGTGAACGTGAGCCGGTCTATGGTAGTTGGGATAGATTACAACTCGAAATCCATCGAACCGATGAACTGTCGGCACAAGATTTATGATATCATAATCCTAAGCGGTTAGGTTAATAGCGACCACTTTTCCCACGGCTTGTGCGGCGGATGCGTTCTTGTGGTGTTTTCGCCGACAAACGAAATTATTGGCAGAGGTCAGTGCAGGGATCCTTCGTTGGGCATCCTCGGCTTTGCCGAGGACTTGCTGCCTCAGGATGACGGCGGGTGGGGATTTGGCCAAGGCTGCACGAGCGAGGACGCTCGCGCCTACATTGGCTCGTCGAATTTTCACAAGTGGCCGCGGTTCGTTGGGCTGATTGTGATGTAATCGATGTGAAGGGAGATTCGATGAGCTTACTGGTTCAGACTTGGAAACTGGTTTTGGGTGGCGCGGCTGTATTTTTCGTAGTAATCGGCGGCGTTGGGACGGCCCACGCCCAGCAGACTCCCGACCCACACCAGGTTCCGGTGATGGATGGGGATGCTGGCCCTTGCTCAGTCGCCTTCACGGTTACCGATATCAAGGGCGCACCGGTTTACGACGCGCGCATCCGGGTGCACATTGCGTACGGATTCATGGGAGTGCGGCGGCTTGACCTGGAGGCGGCCACTAACGTCGATGGCAAGACGCAGTTCAAAGGCTTGCCCGAGAAGGTCAAAAGCGGGACATTGATGTTTCGTGCGTTGCAAGGCAAGCGCGAAGGATCGGCGGTCTACGATCCGGCAAAGAACTGCGGCGGTCAACAGAGTTCGATTGTTCTGACGGAGAATTAACTCTCTCGAGCCGATGTACGGCTCACTGACAATTGGCGTTCTTGCCGAGGCTCAGTGGTGCAGAGATCCTTTCTTGGGAATCGTCGGCTTCGCCGAAGATTCCGCCGCCTCAGGATGACAGGGAGGGGTGGGAATTCCGTTGCACGGGCGGGGACGTCCGCGCCTACATTGGCAGATTATTGCAGTAAATCCAGGGTTCTGCAGGTTCGGGTGATGGTCTCGCGTTCTTCTGGGGATAATTCCGTGAACTCAAATCCGTAGCGGTAGCCGGTGCGGTTGCGCACGACACCCTTCACTTTGATCGGCGTGGTCGCGATCGGAACCGAGAATTGCAGGGCGACGGAGGTGCCGACGTCCCAGCCGTCGACAAATATCCCTCCCATTCCGCCCTCGTTGATATTCAAAGAGCGGCCGCGCATCTCACGGTGGTCCACTCCAAAGATGGCTGCTCTCAGTTCGGTTTCGAGTTCATATCTTGGATAACGGCGGCTGTTGATGGTGCGTTCGGGTTGGTAGGGTTGATCCATAGCCAAGAACTATTTTCACACTTCGCAGCGGCGGGCAGTTAAGTCTTGTTGAATTGTTCGGAAATCGGAACAGATCGAAGGGACATACGCATACCGATTCCCGACTCGGGAGGCATCGGGAAGGCTGGAGCAGATTCTCGATTCTCGGCAGGCACTTATTCCCGCGAGACCGTAGCCAAGGTTGGGGACCCCGCGATCAACTCCTGCTTGGCCAGGAGTTTTTCCAGAATCATTGGGCCTATTTGCGAGACGCTGCCTGCGCCCAGCGTGAGAATCACGTCTCCCTCGTGGGCGATGGCGACGACTGCCTCTGCCGCTTCCGCGAACGAGGCGGCGTAGCGGGCTTCACGTTTGCCTACCTCTCGAACCTGCCCGGCCAGAGCTTCTCCCGTGATTCCTTCGATTGGCGGTTCGCTGGCGGCGTAGATGTCAAGGATGGACAAAGTATCGGCGTCGTGGAAGGCGGTGGCGAACTCTTCCATGAGCAACTGAGTGCGGCTATAGCGGTGCGGCTGGAACAGGACGTGGATCTTGCGAAATCCACACTGGCGGGCAGCGGCGAGGGTGGCGCGCACTTCGGTGGGATGGTGGCCGTAGTCGTCGATCACGGTCACGCCGGCAGCCACGCCTCGCATCTGGAAGCGACGATCCACACCGCGGAAGTTTTCGAGCGCTGAGCGGATCTGCTCGACGTCAATGTCGAGGCCGATGCCCACGGCAATCGCCGCGGTCGCGTTCAGGACGTTGTGCAGGCCGGGCACGTGCAGGCGGAATTCGCCGAGAGGTTTCTGCTTGAAAGTCACGTGGAAGCGGCTGATCGGCCGGTATTCCCCGGGGTTGAGGACGGATTCGCCTGGCTTGATGAAAAAGTTAGAACCGCGACGGGTGCCATAGGTGACCACGCGGCGCTGAATCTGCGGGAGCATCCGGCGCAGGAAGGGATCGTCGTTGCAGAGCCACAACCATGCCGTAGAACGGGACGCGATCCATGAAGTCCAGAAAAGCGCGCTTGACGTCGCGCATGTTGCGATAGCAGTCCATGTGTTCGCGATCGATGTTGGTGACGACCGCGAGAATGGGCGAGAGCTTGAGGAACGAGCGGTCGCTCTCGTCGGCCTCAGCCACCAGATATTGCGATTTGCCCAGACGGGCGTTCGATCCCATGGCGTCGACGCGGCCGCCCACCACCACGGTCGGATCGAGCCCTCCGCCGGCCAGATACGGCAGCGACCATCGAAGTCGTGGTGGTCTTGCCATGCATTCCGGCGATGGCGATGCCGTACTTCAGACGCATCAGTTCGGCCAGCATCTCGGCGCGCTGAATGACGGGGATGTGGAGAACGCGGGCGTGGGAGATTTCTGGATTGTCCGGGCGCAATGGCGGAGCTGGCCACGACCACGTCAGCGCCGACGATGTTCTCGGCGTGGTGTCCCTCGAAGACTGACGCGCCCAGACTGGCCAGGCGTTGCGTAACCGCTGGAACTTTTTAGGTCGGAGCCGGAAACTTTGTAGCCGAGGTTCAGCAGCACCTCGGCGATGCCGCTCATGCCGATGCCGCCGATCCCGACGAAATGAATGCGTTGAATCTTGGCGAACATTTTAGATCAAGTTCTCGCCACAGATTTTGCGCGGACGAACGCGGATCTGAGCCGAGATCAAAATCCGTGTAAATCCGTGGCTAGTTCTTCGATCCGGCTAGCCGGGCTGCCATGGCGGCTATATCGCGGGCGGCATTCGGATGCGATAGTTTCCGGGCCGCGTCGCCCATTCTTTCCAGCCGCGACGGATCGCTTAATAGCGTGCTGACTGCCTCTACTAAGCTTTCGCGTGTCAGCTTCGATTCTTCGAGCATTACCGCCGCTCCCGCCCGCTCCAGAGCTTCAGCGTTGCGCTTTTGATGATCGTCCGCGGCGCGCGGGAAGGGCACGAAAACTGCTGGCTTCCCTGCTGCCGTCACCTCCGCCACAGTGCTCGCCCCGGAACGGCATATAAGCAAATCTGCCCGGGCAAATGCACCTGGCATATTGTCGATGAAACGGTGAGCTTCAACCGAGTCGCCCAAATTCGCGTAGGCCGCTTGAGCGTCATTATAGTCACGTTCGCCGGTTTGATGGACGATATGAATTCCGGGAACGCGCTGACGCAAGTCGGCTACTGAATCGATCACAACCTGGTTGATCGCGTGTGCGCCCTGGCTTCCACCGAAGACGAGCAGGGTCTTCGTATTGTTGAGATGCTGGTCGGAGATCCGGAAAAAGGCTTCGCGCACCGGGACGCCGGTCACTTCGCAGCGGCGAAAGTAGCGTCCCGTTTCAGCGAAGTGCACCGAGGCTCCCGAAACCAGCGGGGCGACCAGGCGATTGGCAAGTCCAGGCACGAAATTGGGCTCAAACACCAGCGTAGGAATTCTGCTCAGTAGCGCAGCCAACATGGCTGGACCCGAGGCGTATCCGCCGACGCCGATCACGACGTCGGTACGAAACTCGGAGAGGATGCGGCGTGAATCCCATATGGCTCGCGGCAGATCGTAGATTGTCTTTATCCGTGTGGCGAGGCTTACTCGGTTTAACGCTCCCACCTGGACCAGTTTCAGGGGAAATCCCGCAGCGGGCACTAAACGGTTCTCGATGCCTCGCGCAGTGCCGATGAAAAGCACTTCTGCAGCGTAATCTTTTTTGAGTTGCTGAGCGATGGCGAGCGCGGGGATCACGTGTCCGCCGGTTCCGCCTCCCGCCAGAATGGCCCGCATGGCTTGACTATAAACTGGATCGTAGCTTGAGGGATGCGAGACGTTAACCTTTAAGCTGCATTTGTGTCTGGAGGCTTCTGGCCGTGCTTTGCCCGGCTGGGCAGCCGCGGCAGCCGTCCCCGCGTGTTTTGTGAGCTATTCGGCTTGCTTTGAAATGTTCAGCAGGACTCCGATGCAAGCCAGGGTCACAAGCAAAGACGATCCGCCGTACGAGACCAGTGGTAACGGAATGCCCTTCGTGGGCATCAGCCCCAGCACTACGCTGATATTGATGAAGGCTTGCACCACGATCATGCTGGTGATTCCGACGGCCAGAAAACGTCCGAACATATCTTCTGTTCGTAGGGCGGTGCGAATGCCTCGCCAGAGGAAGATGGCGAATAGCATTACGATCACTAGCGCTCCTACTAAACCCAGCTCCTCGGCCGTGACGGCGAAGATGAAGTCGGTGTGAGGCTCGGGCAAATAGAAAAGTTTTTGTTTCCCTTCCATCAGACCAACGCCGGTGATGCCGCCGGTGCTGACCGCGATCAGCGATTGAATGATGTGAAAGCCGCGCCCCTGCGGGTCGGAGTAGGGATTTAGGAAAGCAAGGATGCGGTCGCGGCGATAGGCTACGTGAAAGATCAGGAAATACAATGGCAGCAGGGAAGCTAGAAATGCGTACCCGAGGATACGCAAGTCGAGACCCGCAACAAATAAAACGCAGCCTGTAATTGCGGCGCAGGCGATTGCGGTGCCGAGGTCGGGTTGAAAAACGATCAGCGCAATAAAGATCAGCGTGGGCACAGCGGCGGGAAGCACTGTGTTGCGCCAATCCTTCATCGACCTTGTGCGGCTCTCCAGGAAGAAGGCCAGAAACAAAATGAGGGCGGGTTTGGCCATCTCGGACGGCTGCAGAGAAAACGGTCCCCAGTGAATCCAACGATGGGTATGGTGGGCGCGATCGAGGAAGAAGACTGAGATCAGCATCAGGGTGGTCAAGCCGAGCAACGAAAAGACCACCGCGGGATGTTTATATCGGCGGTAATCGACTTTCATCGCCAGTACCATGGCCAGAATGCCAGCGGTCGCCCAGCCCAACTGCCTTAGCAGGAAAAAATAGCCGGAGCCGTAGCGCTCCTTCGCCATAACGGCGGAAGCGCTGAAGACCATGACCAGCCCTATGAATATCAAGAGCAGAGTCACGGTAAACAGCCAGCTATCGACACTCACGCGCTTCGCCATGGAGAGGATTTCATTTCACCACGGGGACACGGACACACGGGGACTTTTCGGGATGATTTAGCGGAGAGACTTAACTCTTTTGGTTCGCCTGCTCCGCCAACGCGTTGACCACCTGCTTGAAGACCTTTCCGCGGTGTTCGTAGTTGCGGAACTGGTCGAAACTGGCGCAAGCAGGAGCGAGCAGCACAATATCTCCTGGGGCGGCAGCCTCGGCTGCATGTTTGATCGCGGTTTCCAGGGTTTCGGCGCGATCGATCTCCGTAGCTCCCTTAATTTGCGATTCGATCTTCGCGGCTGCTGCGCCGATGGTGTAAACCCGCTTCACCCGCTGCCGAAGGAGGTCATTCAGGACGGTGTAGTCGCTGCCTTTGTCCTTGCCCCCGAGAATGAGGTGGATATTTGCTGAAAACGACTCGAGCGCCTTGATGGTGGCATCAACGTTCGTGGCTTTGGAATCGTTGTAATATTCGACTCCGCGAATGGTGGCGACGTATTCAAGCCGGTGCTCGACCGCTTTAAAGGCGTGAACTGCTTGGCGAATCCGGTCGGGTTCGCATCGCATGAGAGCGCCGACGCAGACCGCAGCCAAAACATTTTCCACGTTGTGCCCGCCCTTCAATGGAATCTCAGAGACCAGCATGATCTCTTTCTGACCACTGTGATCTCGAAAGAAGATGCGGCCGTGGTGGACAAACGCGCCCTGCTTCACTTCTCTTGTCCGGCTGAACCAGAAGACTTGTGCGCGGGTGCGGGCTGCCAGCTCGACGCAGGTCAGATCATCGGCGTTGAGCACAGCGTAATCTTCCGCTCGCTGATTTTCGAAGATGCGCGCCTTTGCGTCCGTGTAAGCGGCGAATGTGTGATGCCGATCGAGATGGTCGGGAGTGACATTGAGGACCACGGCAATCTGCGGACGAAATGTCTGAATGGTTTCGAGCTGGAAACTGGAGACCTCTAGGACAGCGATGGTCTCAGCAATCGCCCCTTCGACCAGTGAAATCGCGGGTGTGCCGATGTTGCCTCCGACCGCAGTCCTGTATCCACCCGCCGCGACAATCTCGCCTGCCAAAGTCGTGGTGGTGGTCTTGCCGTTGGAACCGGTGATGGCAACGATGCGTCCGGGGAAAAACTGGGCGGCAAGTTCGATTTCGCCAATCACGTTCTCGCCGAGGGCGCGCGCCTGTACTAGCGGAGGCGCATCGGTGGGTACTCCGGGGCTCACCACGATGAGATCCTGCCCGCCGAAGGTGCGCTGGCCGTGTCCGCCCGTCTCCACGGCAATGCCGTGATCGAGCAGCACCGGAATCTCATCTTTCAGCTGGTCTTGGGGCTTGGCGTCAGAAACCGTGACCCGCGCGCCTTTGGCCTTCAGAAAAAGCGCCGAGGCGACGCCGGACTTCCCGAGTCCGACGACCAACACGCGTTTGTCGTTCACATTCACAGTTCTATATTGCACCACGGAGGCACGGAGCCACGGAGAAGGACAATTCAATTTCTTAACTGCGACCTCGCGTTCTTCGTAACACCAATTCAACAACCAACAAGTATCAGTTTTTCTCTGTGCCTCCGTGTCTCCGTGGTGAATTCTTATCTCAATTTCAAGGTCGTCAACGCGAACAATGCGAACACCAGCGACGCGATCCAAAAGCGCACGATAATTTTCGATTCCGACCAGCCCAGCAACTCAAAATGATGATGAATGGGCGCCATCTTGAAGATACGCTTCTTGCGAAGTTTGTAGGACCCAACTTGCAGGATCACCGAGAGCGCCTCGATCACGAACACGCCGCCGATAAAGGGCAGCAGCAGTTCCTGCTTGATCATTACCGCGACGGTGCCTATTGCGCCACCAAGCGCAAGTGAACCTACGTCTCCCATGAATACTTCCGCCGGATGCGCGTTGTACCACAGAAACCCAATGGCCGCACCAACCATGGCACCACAAAAAATGGTCAACTCGCCGACCTGCGGCATGCGCTCCAGTTCGAGATAAGCAGCGAACGTAGCGTGGCCGCTGACGTAGGTGAGCACGGCCAGAGCCCCGGCGGCGATCACGGTACAACCAATGGCCAGGCCATCCAATCCATCGGTCAGGTTTACGGCGTTGCTCGACCCCACGATCACCAGCACCACGAAAGCGATGAATGGCAGAAAAGCCAAAGGCCACAGATGAGGATAGCGCTCCAGACTCCCTATCACTAGATCAGGTCGAAATTGTTTGAAGAAAGGCACCAGTAGCTTGGTCGAATAAAGGCCGCGCGTCTGCATCACGATCAGCGCAACCGCGATAAGAACGCTAGCGGCGATCTGTAAGCCGATCTTAGCTTTACCAGTCAACCCTAGATTCCTGCGATGCACGACTTTGATGTAGTCGTCGCTGAAGCCGATCGCAGCGAAGGCAGATGTGGAAAGAACGGCAATCCACACGAACCGATTGCTCAGGTCAGCCCATAGCAGCGTCGGAATGACGATGGAGATCGCAATCAACAAGCCCCCCATAGTCGGAGTGCCAGCTTTTTTCTGGTGAGCCTTGGGTCCCTCTTCGCGGATGTATTGTCCGATCTGAAATTCGCGAAGGCGGTTGATGACAAGAGGGCCGACGATGAGTCCGGTGAACAGCGCCGTCAGGCTGGCGAACGCCGTCCGAAAGGTCAGATAGCGGAAGATCCGAAACGGCGGGAAATAGTGAAACAGCTTCTCGTATAACAGCCAATAAAGCAATCAGCCTCCGTTTTGTCGTTGGTCGTTGGTCGTCGTTCGTTGGCTACCCGCGACCAACTGCCGCCGATTGCTGCCACTTCTCCAGCGCTCGCTCCAGTTTCACCCCACGAGATGCCTTCAGCAATACTAAATCGCCATCGCGAGCTTCACGGGCCAACCATTCGCCGGCTTCTTCTGGCGTAGCGACGAACTCGGCCCGCATTCCAGCTTGACTTGCGGCTTCGACCATTTGCCGCGCTTGACCCCGCACTCCCACCAGCAAGTCAATTTTCTTGCTCGCGATATGGCGACCGGCATGACGGTGAAGATCCTCACCAGACGGGCCGAGTTCGAGCATCTCACCTGCCACAACAATCCTGCGCTTCGCCGGCATCGCCGCCAACGCATCGACCATAGTGTCCAGTGCTTTCGGATTGCAATTGTAGCAATCGTTGATGACCGTGATGTTGCCAAGCTTGACGACCTGTCCGCGCTTGTCGGCCGGGACGAGCGATGCGAGGGCCGCAACGGCCTCCGAAGGGCTCAGGCCACGCTCCAGTCCGACCGCAATCGCGGCCAGCGCATTGTAAATGTTGTGCACGCCAACCAGGTGCAGGACGGCCCTTTCGCGGCAACTGCCCACGACCACTTCGAACCTGGACCCGTCCGCCCCCTGGGGTTGGATGTTTTCTGCCCGCACATCTGCCGACGTCCGCAGGCCGTATAGGACTACCTTGCCGCGAAAATCGCGGCCGAATTGCGAAACGTATTCGTCATCCGCATTGAGGATCGCTGTTCCGCTCGCGGGCAGGGCTTCAATCAGTTCGTACTTGGCGCGCGCAATCCCGGCGACTGAATCAAAAAACTCCAGATGCACGGGAGCCACGTTTGTAACGACGCCAATTTCGGGCTGCGCGATCTTCGCCAGCGCAGCAATTTCGCCAGCGTGAGACATTCCCATCTCGATGACTGCGAGGTCGTGTTCGGGCTCGATCTTCAACAGCATGAGGGGAAGTCCAAAATGATTATTGAAGTTGCCCTCAGATTTCAACACTCGGAACCGAGTTGAGAGCACATGCGCAATGGCTTCTTTCGTCGTGGTCTTCCCCGTCGATCCAGTTACCCCGATCAGAGGCTTTGCCCACAGGCGCCGAACAGCCGTGGCCAGGGTCTGCAACGAGACAAGCGTGTCGTTCACTGGCATCAGCCGCGTTCTATTGGGGTAGCGAGCGAGTTGGTCTCTACGGATAACCGCAGCCACAGCGCCTTTCACCAGTGCCTGAGTTACGAAGTCGTGGCCGTCCATGCGTTCACCCTTCACGGCAAAAAAAAGCTCTCCGGGCTGAATGGAGCGAGAGTCGATGGAATATCCTTGCGCTACCGCGTTGGGATCAAACTCACCAGCGGCGGAGAGAAATTCGGCAACGCGAGAGAGCGGTAACTTCATGAGTTCTTTCCCGCGGCGGCGTTTGCAGCTTCACAGTTGTAGCCGGTGTCTCGCAAGACCTGGCGGGCTACCTCGACGTCGTCGAATGGAACGGACCCTTCGCGCGTGACTTGCACTTTCTCGTGACCCTTGCCCGCAATCAGAACAATGTCACCCGGTCCAGCCTCGCCGATAGCCAGTGCGATTGCCGTTTTCCGATCCGGTTCCACTTTGTATTTTGTTCCAGAACGCTGCAATCCGACCATGGCATCGTTGATGATCGCCAGCGGATCCTCGCTGCGCGGATTGTCTGAAGTCAGCACCACGAAATCGCTGCCTCGACCGGCGGCGTCTCCCATCAACGGACGTTTCGCCCGGTCCCGATCGCCGCCGCAGCCAAACACCGTAATGACTCGTCCCTTCTGTTTTGCCTGCTGGACGAACTCTCGCGCCAGCGAAGTCAAGTTGCGAAGTGCGTCGTCGGTGTGCGCGTAGTCGACAACTACGGTGAAGGGTTGTTTGCAGTCTACGCGTTCAAAACGTCCCGGCACCCGGGCGAGGGACGCAATACCTTTTGCGATCGCGTCCGGTTCGCAGCCGCGCGCGTAGGCTGCTCCTGCCGCTGCGAGGATGTTGTACACGTTCACTTTGCCAATCAGCGGCGAGAAGACAGGCACGACCTCTTCGGGCGTGACCAAGTCGAACCGAGTGCCTCGCGGTGTGATATTGACATTTTCGGCGTGCAAGTCGCCGCTCTTCAGGCTGTACGTGAAGACCTCAGAACTCTGTTTCTTGCAGACCTTCGCCAGCTTCTGCCCGTATTCGTCCTCAGTGTTGAGTACGGCAACGCGCGGCGGATCAGTGCCGCAGCCTTCGAACAGTATCCGCTTGGCTGCGAAATACCCTTCCATAGTGTGATGATAATCGAGGTGGTCTCGGGTCAGATTGGTGAACACGGCCACGTCGAATGGAATTCCGTAAACACGCTCTTGTGCCAACGCGTGGGAAGAAACTTCCATGACTGCTTCCGTCGCACCATTGCTCACAGCCTCCGCCAAGATTCGATTCAAATCGAGCGCCTCAGGCGTCGTATGCGGCGCGGGCAGCACTTTCCCAGCGACGTGATATTCGATTGTCCCAATCAGCGCGCTCTTGCGATTGGCGGCGGAGAGGATTGCTTCCAGTAGAAATGCCGTTGTGCTTTTTCCGTTCGTACCCGTGATGCCGGTAATCGCTAATCGTTCGGCAGGCCGCTTGTAGAAATTGGCGCTCAGGCGAGCCAGAGCCCGTCGTCCGTTTGGCACCTGCACCCATGCCACTCCCGCGCGAGGAGTCTCGCTCGCGGAGTCACTGACGATGACCACCGCACCTGCGGCAATTGCTTTGTCGATGAATTTGTTACCGTCGCTGGCCTCGCCTCGCATGGCAACGAACGCATCGCCAGGCTTTACTCGCCGCGAGTCGTATTCCAACCCGCTAACACTCGGATTACCGCTCTGGGCGAGAACTTCCGCGCCGTGCAGAAGCTGAAGAAGATTCATCGGAATTCTATCTTGAGCTTACTCCAAATCAGCCTTGCGACCGTAGAGCCGGACACTAGCATACCCGTCTGGACGAGGCATCCGGGGCTACGTGAGCCTTTCAGCGGCCGAACTTCACCGTCACTCGTGACCCGGTCGCGACATGCGATCCTGCTGTAGGGCTCTGATCCCGAGCCAACCCGCTGCCCACCGCGTCCAGGTCCAGACTGCTGTCCTCCGCGAGTTCGATCGCACCGCGCACGCTCTTGCCGGCGAAAGACGGCACCACGATTCCGCCCTGCTCAGCGTCCAGCACAACCGTACCACTGGATGGAAGATGATCAGCAGCGGCCGCCGCCGGTAATTGCGCATTCCCTGCGGCTTGAGATTGCTTTAAATCCGTCGCTGACGTGGCCACTGTCTCGCGCTGCCGCAGTGCGGCCGGAACTATAGCGCTGCCGCTTGATTCGGGCATCGCGTTGGCGAGATTATTCGGAGGCGTCGGGACTGCACTCATGGTTGCAGCGTCCGCCACATCCAATGTCTCACCCAAATGGTCGGGTGAACCTTCGGCGAGGTCCTGTGTCTTCACTTGACGCGAAGCCAGCAACAACTGGCGGCTTCGGGGCAGCTCCACATCATGGGGAGTGTGCAAATATTCGAGCACTTGTTGCGCCACCCGCTGGAACACCGGCGCCGAAACTTGTCCGCCTTGGTGCAAACCGACGGCCGAGTCCAAGATGACCGCAACTACAATCGCGGGATCGTTCAACGGCGCAAATCCGGCAAATGAAGCTACGTACTTCGTCTTTGAGTACGCATGTGTTCCAGGATCTACTTTTTGCGCAGTTCCGGTCTTCCCCGCGGAGGAATAGCCTTCTAGGACAGCTTTCTTCCCCGTGCCTTCGAGCACGACCTTTTGCATCATCTGCTTCATTTGTGCCGCAGTAGTCGATGAAATCACGCGCCGCCCATCGGCAGGATGAAAAGCAATGGTCTGCGGGGTGGGTTGCGGATCAGTCATTGCTGCGACGATACGGGGCGGCACCGAAACACCATCGTTGGCAATGGTCGAAACCAAAGTCGAAAGTTGAAGCGGCGTAATGCCGATCTCTTGCCCCATCGATATCGCACCAATCGAAACCTTCGACCACCGGCTGACCGGTTTGGTCAAACCGCGGGTTTCGCCGGGCAACTCAATTCCCGTCTGCTGTCCAAAGCCGAAGGCTCGAATGTATTTGTAAAAGCGGTCTTCGCCCAGGCGCAGCGCGATCTTGATGGCGCCCACGTCGCTCGACTCCGCCAAAATCCCCCAGACCGGAAGCAGCCCATGTGGCCTGCTATCGCGGATGCGCATGCCGTTGATGACGATCGATCCCATCTGGCAATCGAACACTTCATCAGGACGCGTCAACTTTTCTTCCAGAGCCGCCGAGATGGTCACAACTTTAAAAGTCGATCCCGGCTCGTAGACATCGCTGACAGCGTGATTTTTCAGCCGCTCCGGCGTAATTTCCTTGGTTAGGTTCGGGTTGAACGTGGGCTGGTTAGCCAGCGCCAGGATTTCGCCGGTGTGCGGATTTTGCACAATGACGGTGCCGGAGATAGCGTGGGTCTGTTCCATCGCCGTGGCCAGTTCGCGCTCCGCGATGTACTGGATCTGTTCATCGATGGTCAGGACAACGTTCTCGCCCGGTTCCGGCTGCTTCTCCACACTGCCAAACCATTTCTTGTGCGCGTCGACCGAGATAAGCATGCGCCCGGGACTGCCGCGTAGCTTGTCGTCATACTGCCGTTCAATCCCGCTCAGGCCTTCGTCATCCATTCCCACGTAACCCAATACCTGAGCAGCCAATTCGCGCTTGGGATAAAAACGTCGGGATTCTTTCTGGAAATAAATTCCGCGCAGATTCAGAGAGCGGACGCGATCGGCGGTCTCCGCGTCTGCCTTGCGCGCGACCCAGCAAAAGGTGCGCGCGGCTTTGCACTTAGCAAAGGTTTCGCGAGGGTCGGTTTTGGTGATCTTCGAAATCAGCGAGATAGCGCCGGCGAGATCGGGAATTTCCGTAGGCACTGCGAAGGCCGAGTCGACCGAGATCGACATTGCCAGCTCGTGTCCGGTTCGGTCATAGATGATTCCGCGCCGGGCTGATACTTCCTCTGTGCGCTCGCGCTCGTGGATGGCTCGCTTCTCAAAGCTGCCGTAGCGGAAGATTTGCAGGTAGACCAGCCGCAGGCAGATGCCGCCGCACCATAGGACAAGAACCGCGGCCAGCAGGTAGAGCCGCGTATTGGTGCTGTTGCGGGGTGTGTTGGCAGCCACGGATCGCGCCCTCTAGACAAACATGGCGGCCCAGAGCCGCCAGAGCTGCGGCCACGGATTGCGCCGATCTTCACGGATTTCTTTTTATCTTTTCCCTAGTCCGTGTTCATCCGCGTAAATCCATGGCCAATCTTTCTTGGACGGGCGAGACGCCCGTCGCTCCACAATTTACGGAACCGAGATTACCGACACCGCAGCGCTGGCCATTACCGGCGCGCCGGCATCCGGCGGAGCAGACTCCATGCGGATTATCTGGCCTGCCTGGGGCGGTTGCATTCCGTATTGCCGGGCCAGCCGGTCGATGCGATCCGGAGAGCGTAGTGAGGCTTCTTCCAATCGGAGCGTGCGATTCAACTCCGAAAGTCCGTTGCGCTCGTTCTTCATGAACTCGATCTTGTAGCCGTATTCGATGGCCTTGAAGTGTTGCCACGTATAGGTCATGACCAGCAGAAAAAGGCAGCTCAGCGCGATGCCGAACTGTCTCATCTCGCGGCTGCGCCGAGGGTCCTCAAGTTTTACCAGGCGTGAATTATCAATCGGCTTGGCAAAGTAAATCTCCGGCGTGCCGGTCCAGCAGGGCTTACGCCGGCTACTTCGAACTGCGCCTTGAACTGCCAAAACTGCTGCCGCCATTTACGCCACCCCGAGTAACTTCGAATCAAACACTCGCTCACGTTCGGTTGCTACATACCAGTATTGAAGTCTCGTTTCCTGAGAGTCGGCAGCTACGCGAACGTGTTTTTCCGCGCGCTCGACAGTTGAAATCAGTTCATCGATCAAATTGCCCGTATACATCACCAGCCTCCGTTTTGCTTTGGTGTCCTCACCCAGTCTCTGTGGGACGGCATCGAGAGAAGGTAAGGATCTGTTTTCGCCCTGTGTGCGAGAGGCGATGCCGTCCCGGAACTTGTTCTCTAAACTCTTTCCGCCGCTCTTAACTTCGCGCTGCGCGACCGTGGATTGCGATCAATCTCTTCTTCTCCGGCGGTCACCGGCTTCTTGGTCAACAACTCGTAATAACCCAGCTTCACGCCTTCGCGAAGGGCATCTTTCACAATGCGATCCTCCAGCGAGTGGAAGCTGATGATCACCAGCCGTCCGCCTGGTTTAAGCACCTGCGGAGCCGCATCAAGCAACGCCTGCAGGTCTTTCAGTTCGTCGTTTACGAAGATTCGGAGTGCCTGGAAAGTTCTGGTCGCCGGATGTATTCGCCTTTCTGCTTGATTCATTGGCCGGGCCGCGGCTGATATGACTTCCGCAAGTTGTGCGGTAGTTCGTATCGGCCGCGACCGGACAATGGCTCTGGCGATTCTCCGCGACCTCCTTTCCTCACCGAATTCGTAAATCAGATTGGCGAGTGTGACCTCGTCGACCTGGTTTACCACTTGTTCGGCGGTGCGCTCGGCTTGCGGATTCATTCGCATGTCGAGCGGCCCTTCCGCCTGAAAACTAAAGCCTCGCGCGGCGTCGTTCAGTTGCAAGCTGCTCACGCCTATGTCGGCCAGCAAACCGTCCGCTTTCGCGAATCCAAACCGCTTGCCAATTTCGGCGAACGAACTGTGCAGCAACGTGATCTCCGGTGCATCATCGTCCAAGACCAGCTTTGCGCGGGCTACTTCGAGCGCTGCAGGATCTTTATCGAGCCCAATCAAATGACCCGGTGCGCCGAGGCGTTTTGCGATTTCGAAACTGTGTCCGCCCAGGCCCACCGTTGCGTCGATATACGTCCCGCCGCGCTTGATAGCTAAAAAGTCGATCGCTTCTTTTAAAAGAACCGGAACATGGCCAGTTTCCCTGCCACTGCCATGCCCAACCACCGGAGGGGTGTCTGTTGAACCCTCGCCCACTAGATGCCCAATTCGTCGAGCGTCTTCTCATCCTCAGGCGTGAACTTCTCGTCTTCCATCTGCTGCCGGTAGGCTTGCAGGTTTCGGATTTCCAGGTACGTCTGGTAGCCGCTCACCGCCACTTCGCCCTTGATCTGCGCCGCATCGCGCAGCAGTTGCGGCATCAGCAACCGCCCCTGACCGTCCATCTCGACCACTTGCCCCCAGTAGTTCACCTTGCTCAGAAATTTTTTCTTCGTAGGATTGAAGGTCGAAAGCCCTGCCAACTTCTGCTCGATCCGTTCCCATTCCTCGAAGGGATATACTTGAGCAACCTTGCCATCCAAGCTGGTGATGTAAAATTGCGTGCCGTACTTCTCGTCGATGACGCGCTTGAATTCCGAGGGGACCTTGAGCCGTCCCTTTTCGTCGACGCGAGTTGGGTGATTGCCGCGAAACATGTGTTCTGCCCTTTACCGGGGCGGAAAGCCTGTGAGCAATAACTGCTGCCACAGCGACGAGGGAGGTAAAAGCAGTCAAAATGTTGGTCGATTGCGGTTCGTTCGGGCTGTTTTTGGGGGTGTCAGCTTCAAATTCCACTGGCGCCTCACAGTTTCCAGTCTTGCCCACGACCTGTACTGCCACGACCACTTCTTACCACTTTTGTCCACATCTTACGCCTAACCTGTTTGTTGTCAACAGGAAAGTTGCAGGTAGTCATTGTGAGACAGGGCCCTATCGAGAAAGTACCAGAAATTGTGGATAACTGATGTGGTGACCCCAAGGGATGGGGTTTAGCACTCTGGTTCGGATTTGTAACGTTCGTTATTTCTTCGCTTTACGTACAGCCGCTAAACTGACGGAGCCTGTGAAAATCGACTCTGGCACCCGGAAAGAGCTGACTTTTCATTCGGGATGCCCAGCCTGAATCAGGCAGGGTTCGTTGGGATGATCAACCACGTTCAGTTCGAGCAGTGGGTACCGATTGCTATCGAGAAGGTTTTTCTGTTCTTTGCCAATCCGAACAATTTGCCTCGCATCATGCCTCCCGAGACCCGAACCGAACTGGGTGCCCTTAGACTTTTGCCTCCTCCAGCCGTTCCGGCGGGAACACCATTCATCGCGAATCTCAACTCGCTTGCGGGCGTTGGCTCAGAGATTGTGACTTCCTTTCGTCCTCTAACTTTTCTTTCCTTCCGCGCGCAGTGGATCGCGTTGATTACCGAATTCGAATGGAACCACCACTTCGCTGACATACAGAAGAAAGGGCCATTCAAGCGATTCCAACATCGCCACCAATTTTCGAAGGAGACGCGAAACGGAGTAAGTGGAACGACGGTCCGCGATGTGATTGAGTACGACCCTGGCTTCGGAGTGCTAGGGAATCTGGCGCAAAAGCTTTTTATCGCGCGCAGCCTGAAACAGACGTTCGAATACCGGCAGAAAACGTTGGAAAAACTGCTGCGCTGAGAGCCGAGGGCGCGTGCAATTTGTCACCTCACCGGCTCGACTACGACCGCAGTCCCGTACGCCAGCACTTCTGTCACTCCTTGCATGATCTCGGTCGCGTCATAGCGAGCGCCGACAACCCCGTTTCCACCCAGTTCGGCAGCGTGCTGGAGCATCAAGTCAAAGGCCTCGGCACGGGTCTTTTCGCAGAGGTTCGTCAGCAGCGTTATGTTGCCGCCGAGGATAGTTTGCAGGCCTGCTCCAATCGTGCCGAAGATTGAACGCGAGCGAACCACGATGCCGCGGACCACTCCCAGAGTGCGGACCACGCGAAATCCATCCAATTCAAACTGCGTGGTAACCATATTGTGGGCGACCATTCGCCCCGGCGCACTGTAGCTCATGCCCATTTAGTTGGTCCTTTCTTCCCGCGCTAACGCACTGCGGCCTTCCCGCAATACGCTATTCCAATTCCGCCGTAATCACAAATTCCCGCTCCGCCGCATCGTACTCGATACGAAGCAGGTTCGGTTTGCAACAGATCTGGCAATCTTCTATATAGGATTGGCGGCGGCCGGCAGACTCATCCACCGTCGTGTGGTTGCACTCGCCGCATCCGGCACATTGGAATCTGGCTTCCACACTACCATTCTAGGACGGACGCACGGATTAGTTCCGTGCCGGATTTTCAAACAGCCTCGATCCCTCGGTCCACAAATAAGAAACTCATTCGACGATCACGTGCGTAGCAAACTTTTCACAAATTGTTCACAATGCTGTCACTTCTCTTTAAGCAAATCTCGCTAAGCTGTGTGCCTCCACATGCAACTCAGCAGTAGTTCCAACTCTTTCAGGAGGAAATAAATGTCACGCATAGCAAAATTGAAAGCGCTAGCTTTGTCTGCTGCCTTCTTGTTGGCAGTTCCAACGCCACTTCTCAAGGCCGCATCCCAAACGGGGCGAACCGGAGGAGCCCAATTCCAACATGTTCTGCTGGTCAGCATCGACGGCATGCACGCCGTTGACTATCTGAACTGTTCGCAGGGAGTCAAAGGAGTAAACGGGGGACAACCCTACTGCACGAATCTGGCGAAACTGGGCGCAACGGCCGTGAACTATCTGGATACCAGCACATCACGGCCGTCCGATTCATTTCCCGGCTTGATGGCGATCATGACCGGGGGCACACCTCGTACCATGGGCGTGTTTTACGATGTGGCCTACGACCGGGTCTACGCTCCTCCACAGAAAACCACAGGCAACGGGCTTAAGGGCGGACCTTGCACTGTGGGCCGGCCGAACGGCACCTCAAGTGAGTATGAAGAGGGCATCGACATCAACCAAAAATTCTTGAATGGAATCGATGGCATAAGCACGAAGAACGGAGATGGCGGAATCAATTCGATTGATCCGTCAAGGTTGATTCGCGATCCGTTTAACAACTGCCTCCCAGTGTACCCGTGGAACTTCGTCCGGGTGAACACAATCTTCGGCGTGATTCACCGTGCTGGCGGTTACACCGCCTGGTCCGACAAGCACCCAGCCTACTCTGCGGTTTCCGGTCCGGGTGATGGAACGAACCTGGACGACTTCTATGCCCCAGAAATCAATTCTGACGTGGTTGCCCTGAAGGGTGTCACGACGCCGCTTGGCCTGGCCTGCGATCCTATCCCGGACCCGAACGCCGATCTTACCGCCTGGACCAACAGCTTTCTGAACATTCAGTGCTACGACACGCTCAAGGTCAACGGCGTTCTCAACGAAATCGATGGCTTGAGCCATAACGGCAAGAAGCAGACCAAGGTGCCCACTATCTTTGGCATGAATTTTCAAGCCGTGAGCGTAGGCCAAAAGCTGATCGAGGCCAACGTGGGCAGCGGCGGCTATTCGGATGCAATGGGCACTCCAAGCGCCCTCTTGGTCCAGGAGATTCAGTTTGCTGACGCGGCGATCGGAGAATGGATGGCCGAGCTCCAAAAGCAGGGTTTATCGGACTCGACGCTGATCATTATCACTGCCAAGCACGGTCAGAGTCCGATCGATTCTCAACGCTACGTTGGGATTACCTCCTCCGGGCCGGTGACGACATCGCCGAGCATGCTGATCGACGACTGCCTGCCACCGTCCGAGTCAAACGCAGGTGGCCAAATCGGCCCCACGGAAGACGACGTTTCGCTCTTGTGGCTAAAGAGTTCCTGCAACGCGGCGACCGAGGTCGGGATACTGGAAACCCAATCTCCCACATCGAGTAACATTGCGGGCATCGGCCAAATCTTCTTCGGACAATCTATCAATCAACTGTTTAACCCGCCCGGCATCCCGCCAAACGGCGATCCCCGAAGTCCGGACATTGCGGTTGCTCCGAATGTTGGTGTGACGTACTCCGGAAGCACCAAAAAACAGGCTGAACATGGCGGTTTCTCACACGACGACACCAACGTGATGATCCTGGTGTCGAATCCGGGAATCGCGCCCAAGACCCTCACTACCCCGGTTCAGACGGCGCAAGTTGCGCCGACGATCCTGAAAGCACTGGGGCTGAATCCTGGAGCTTTGCAGGCGGTTCAGATCCAGGGTACCGAGGTACTGCCGGGAATTTTCGGTGGAAAGTAAAATTATCGGCTAAAGCGAATGCGGCACTTGTGCGGACTGCCCTTCTAACTCAACAGTCAAATTGGCTTGCCACTTCTCGGGGAGCGAAAGCTCCCCGTTTTCTTTTGCTCCAAAAAGTCCGCGCCGCCGTGCCGCTATAATGTCCGGCGTACAAGCTCGGGACCACCTAAGCAAATATGATCCAACGGATTGCGGTTGTGCTCCTGTTTGTTACTGCCCTCGCTCAGCCTGGCTCTGCTGCTGAGCCTCCCTCGGCAGCTGCGTACGGTGTCCGCATGGAAAATACCTGGATACCCATGAAGGATGGCGTACGGCTTTCCGTTACTTTGTACATGCCAGACGGCGCTAAACCTGATGAGAAATTTCCTGCGATCCTCGAATACCACCCCTACCGAAAAGATGACGCCATGGCCGCACGCGACTACGGAATCTTCACCTACTTCGCTCGGCGCGGGTATGTCGGCGCGCGCGTCGATATACGTGGATTCGGCACCAGCGAGGGGGTTCCGACCGATCGTGAGTATTCCGAACAGGAACAGGCTGACGGTTTGCAGATAATTTCGTGGCTCGCCCGGCAGCCGTGGTCGAACGGTAACGTCGGGATGATGGGTATTTCCTGGAGCGGATTCAATTCCCTGCAGATGGCCATGCTTAATGCTCCGGAGCTAAAAGCGATCCTCGCCGCGGATGCGACCGCCGAGTTGTTTCATGACGACATTCACTACATCGATGGCATGGCCCATGTCGACGAGTTCGAACTGAACATGGACATGGCGCCGGGAATGACGGGCGCGCCTGACTACACGCTCGACGAGAAAGTTCTCGGACCCCGCTTTGAAGCCGCGCCCTGGTCTCTGCTCTATTTGAAACACCAACGCGATGGGCCGTTCTGGCGTAGCCCGGTTCGGCCGTTGAGCGAGATCACGATTCCCTGCTTCCTGATTGGCGGGTTGCAGGATGGCTATCGCGACAGTATTCCGGCCATGCTCGAAGAAACCAAGGCGCCGATCAAAGCCATCGTCGGACCATGGAACCACAGCTTTCCCGACAACGCTGATTTCGGCCCGCGGATTGAATGGCGCGATGAAGCCGTGCGCTGGTGGGACTATTGGCTCAAAGGCCGCGACACGGGCGTGTTGCAGGATCCGAGGCTTGTGATTTATATGCAGCACTGGCATCCGCCCGATCCCAATCTCGAAGCTGTGCCCGGAGATTGGCGCCGCGAAGAAGGCTGGCCGCCGCGTGACGTCACGCCGACAACATTGTTCCTGCAGCCCAATCACATGCTGGCGGACTCTGTCGCTGCGAAAGATGTTCATCAGCTCAAGTACGTTCCCTCGATTGGCGTGGAATCCGGTTTCTGGTGGGGCGAGTTGCTCACCGATCCGCGCCCCGTGGACGCATTCAGCCTCGTCTACGATTCCGCGCCGCTGCGGGAGGAAGTGGCAATCCTGGGCAGACCGCACGCGCTGTTGAGGGCATCTGCCACTGCGCCTTCGGCCGATTGGTTCGCCAGACTCTCCGACGTGGCACCCGACGGAACGGTTACGCAAATTACCGGCGCCGGATTGAACGGCGCGCAACGCGATTCGATGAGCGAGCCGCACGATCTCGAACCCGGCAAAGTGTACCCACTCGACATTGAAATGCACTTGACCTCATGGGTGTTTCCCAAGGGCCATCGCATCCGCGTCGCAATTTCGAATGCGTTGTGGCCCATGGTTTTGCCGACTCCGTATCCGATGACCACGTCCCTCGAACTCGGCGCAAACGACGGATCGCGTCTGGTTCTTCCCGTGGTCCCGGCGCATGGCGCTTCACCTCCGCCATTCCAACCGCCGCAACCGTCAGAGGAACGCAGCGACATTCGCAGTACCGGCGAGCTTTTCCCCGGCGATTGGACAACAACTCGCGACGAGGTCAATCACAAAACTACGGTCCATTGGCACGGAAAGACAGAAACTATCTACCCGTGGAGCAAAGAGACTGACTACGAAAGCCTCGTCTACGATGCCGATGACACGCACCCCGAGATCAGTGCGGTTCAAGGCGAAGCGAAGAGTGTTTTCGAGTTGAAAGGCCGGGTGCTAACGTGGCAGGGACATTTGTCAGTGACTACTGACCAGAAGAATTTCTATTACAAGTACACGCGAGAACTATTGAAAGACGGTCAGATGGTCAAGACGAAAACTTGGCAGGAAACCATTCCGCGCGATCACCAGTAGATTCACTTTCAGCCTTAATCCGCCGCTGCAGCCTTTTCTCCCAGTCCAGCTTTCAGATCCGCCGCCAGCAGCCGATGAAACAAGTGCTCCCCCGCCTCGCGGCGTACCGAAAGCCTTCCCGCTCCATACGCCCGCGACTTCAATCCCCGCTGCACAGCCTCGCAGATTCCCAAGTCTTCGTCCTGAACTCGCAGGCCCACAGCCACGCTCTGCTCATTGTATTCGCGATGGGCTTCGCTCGCGTCGGCAAAATAGAAATCGAAGATCACACGGCAGCGATCGACGTCCACTGGCAGCACCAGATTCGTATCCATGTAGCCTTCGTAACAATTGATCATTAGATTTGGATACTGCCAGAAATACCAGGCCCGATCGCCTTTGCGGGTTGCTCCCGTCGCCGCATCCTCGCTCGAAGCCACCATCGGGCTCGACTGAAGGCAATACCGGTCTTCGTTCTCGATAGTGTATTTCTTGTAATCGAGCACCGAGTTCAATCCCTTGTGCAGATGCGGGACGTGATATCCGCCATCGAGATAATTGTCGACAAACACTTTCCAGTTGCAATGAATGTCATAGACGCGGGAATCGAAGTAATGCAACTTACTCACGCCAAGTGGCGCCACTCGCTGCACTAACCCGCCCAAAAAATCTCGCAGCGGAACGGCTTGCGGATCGAGATTCACAAACACGAACTTTTCCCAAATCTCGGCTTTCATCGGGACCAGACCATTCTGTTGACGCTCGAAATTCTTTACGCCGTCGAACTCCGGCATGCCCTTCAGCGAACCATCCAGTCCATAATTCCAACCGTGATAAGGACAATGCAGAATCGAAGCCTGCCCACAAGGTTCGGTAACCACGGCGGCGGCGTGGTGGCGGCACACGTTGTAGAAGCCCCGCAATACGCCATCATTCCCGCGGACGACAACGATGGGATCTCCAGCCACGCTTGCGGTAACGAACTGGCCAGGCTTCTCGACCTGCTCAATTCGCCCGATCATTTGCCAGGTTTTGCTGAAGACAGCCTCCTCTTCGAGCTCGGCAATGCGCGAATCGACGTACCAGGGCGCAGGGATGGTCGAAGCGTCCGCGAGGTTCGCGTTCGCATCGTAAGCGGCGAGAATGCTTTGGATCGTGCTTTGCGGAATCATGGTCGTCCAGAGTGAAGAAAGGTCATGCGGTTTATGCAGATGTTTTGGTTTTTTCTTTAGGCTCCACTCCGACCGCCCTTCTCAATACATCCAAAAACTGGGCGATCCGCGCTTCTTTCTTCTCCGCCAGATCGCCCTGGCGCACAAACAGCCCAGGATCGAGCTCCTCAATCAGCAAGGCATCCTGAAACCGCTCAACCACCCAATCGAGAATGGAAACAACCATCTCAATGTCCAAATCCCGGCGTAGTTCACCGCGTTCGAGGCCAAAGCGCACGAACTCTACCCGCCCATAAGGATCTTCAGCGATCAGAAAGCGGTTGATTTCTCTTCTCAGGACCAGGTCCGTTCCGTACTGGCCAAGCAGATAGACGCGATAAGGAATCCAGTCTTCGCGTACCATGTGCTCCGTTCGCACCAGCCAGTAGTGCAGCACTCCGAAGAACCCGAGCTCGCGCACTTCGGCGGGTACTTTCAAATAGGGAGCAAAGGAATAAACCGCTTTCTTGTAGGCTTCGAAAAACAAGCCGTCCTTACTGCCGAAGTGCTGGAAAATCGAGCCCTTGGCTATGCCCAGGCCAGCGGCAATATCCCCAACCCGCGCGGCGTGGTAGCCCTGCTCGGCAAAATGACGCATGGCAGCGTCGATGATCTTTGCTCGCTTGTCCTCGGAGCGAGGGCGTGGAGGCAGGTTTCGATAGCGCGGCGGAGAAACAAGGCTGCTGCTGATCTCGCTCACAGGTTGACCTCAAGTCATCGCAATTTACCCAATAACAGACAGAAATTCAACTATATTCTTCGGACATTGGACGCGGCTCGGCCTGGTATTTCGTGACCGGCGGTCGCACATGTGCGTTTAAGTATTTCTGGATTGCGACGTGGACTAAAAAAGAGACGAGTCTCAGGCGAGCATCCACCGCTTCGGCTCGCTCGAGTGGCCTGAGGAAACGACATTGGAAGCCCCGGGGCATCCGCCGTGAACGGGCCAGCAGCGGATCGCCCATTCGCTTTCCGACATCCTAGTTTGAAGCGCTGGGGCAATTGTCAAAACGGCATCACGAAATTGTCAATTTTTGTTTACGTAATGTCTCTCAGTGTCGTTCATAGGTCGGGCTATCGGGCAAAGGCGGGGGATAGTCGTGCCCGTACATGTTTTGGTGAGCCTGCGGCATATTCGTTGCTGGCAGGCGCATGGCTCCGAGATTTGAAGCATCCTCGGAAATGGTGACTTCGCGAGTCAGGTTATTCAACTCCTCAGGCAGGGTTTCCTCGTACCAGATCCGGAGCGTGTAACGGCCCGGGGGAACGTTGGGAATCGACACGCGGCCACGTTGGTCTGAAATCCCATAGTACGGGCTGCTCACCGCAATCACCACCGCGCTCATTTCCGAATGGATATTGCAGAAGATGTAAGAAATCCCAGGCTTATCAAAAACAACATTGCGCGTGGTCCCGGCTTCATAGAGACCGAGATCAAATCGCTTGCCTTCGAAAAGTGAAAACACGTTGTGGAAAAATGGATCGCGGTTCGGAAACTCCACCACCGAACCAACTGGCACCACCAGGACGTGGGGCTCGAAACTCTTATTCCTCTGCACCAACCGCGGCAGACTAGAACCCCGGGGCGCGAGCACACTGGGCGCAGGCACAGTCCCCACTGGAGTGAGCCACAGCACGACGTTACTTGCCCTACGCGCTTTGCTCTTTTTGCCGCCGTTCACTAAGGCAACATCCGCAGTTACGGTAACTTCCTGCGCACAGGCCAGAGCGCCGAAAATTATCAGCACACACAGGCAGTAAACGGCTGCGGTTCTCATCATCAAAACAAGACACCCATAATCAAGCTGATTTGATCGGCGCTATTGCTCACATCGTAAAGTTGCGCCGTCCGCAAGCGGCCATACTCTGCGGAAAACAGCAGGCTCGATCGCGGACGAAAGACAAAGTTCACCAGCGCCCCGCGATTCTGAACCGACAGCGGCCCAAACAAATAAGACTGACTTGCGGACGCGGCTCGCACTTCTGCGGCAGTCGGATTGTCCAGTCCCACCGCAGCGTTAAATTCCAGGGTGTTAGTGGCTTTGAGTTTTAGCTGCGACCATCCGCCGATCGTATCCAGGCCCCGCACCGCTGTGGTTGGAAGGTTCGGATTGCCTTGATAGACGACGCTCTGGCTAATGTCGCCGCCGATCCCGCCAATTGCCCGTCCACGATAAAACTCACCCGTGAAACTCACGCGCGCTGCCAGCGGGATCTGCCAGTCGGCCATGCCCGCCCAACCGTCGACGTAACGGTCGTACGACCAATCCTGGCGGCTATAGTAGCCGGCCGCACCAAACGTCAGAGGCTGGCCGCGAAAGCTGCGCGTCCACGCGGTCCGCACCGCGTAAGCTGGCTGACGAGAAAGCTCTCCGGGTCCAGGCTGGCGGAAGTACGAGTTTGCCGGAAACTCTCCAACCAGATTGTCGAGAATTCCGCCTTGGATCGTGACGTTCTGATCCCCGGAAAGTTCGAATCGATGCTCCACTCGCACTTGCGGAGTCCATGCCCACAGGTTCCCGGCGTAGTTCAGCGCAGGGACGGCAAGGGACGCGAAGGACGTCGGTGAGAGCGGAGAAAAGAATGCATTGTCCTGACCCACGACGACTGAAGTGCTGGTCCAATCCATTCGCGCGCTGGCCGTACGCAACCGGAAAATGCCGGAGTCGATTCCATTCCACGTGCTGGGAAATCCCCCGGCAAAGTCCGCTTGCAAACTGCCGGATGTCTTCGCACCCGCCAAGGTGGGTCCAAACACTTCCAGCCCGATTTCAGACTGCCGCATCGTCGCGCCAAAACTTCCCGTACCGGTGCTCGGGCCGGTCACATAACTGGGAAAATCCAGGTTGTCCGTCTGCCCGTGACTACTAAAGAGATTCAACAGCACGATCCCGGAGAGCCGGACACGGTACCTGGACGCACTTTCAACTTTGGTCTGATACTGATCGTCGACCTTGCTGTTGATGAGTTGCGTCGACTCTTCGAGAGACGCCACGCGTGTTTCCAGCGATGCTGTCTGGTCTGCTTTCGGGGGAGCGGATTGGGCGACCGGAGTATCGGAATCGGCTGGCGGCGTCGAGGCGTATGAATCGCCAGGCGACCGCAGAACCGCCTCTGCGGGGCTGCGCGTGCTTCCCAACTCCCGTCGCAGTGCGGCATTCTCGGCTCGATATTGCTCGGTTTCCGATCGCATCTCCGCCATCGCCGATCGCAGTTCTTTGACTTGCTGTTGAAGTTCGTGAATTGCAGCTGCGGTCGAATCGCTCCGCGACGCCACGGCTGGATTCGATTCCTGCGACCACCCAGAGGCGCTGACGAGCACCACAAGCACCCCGGCCAAGCATGTTCTCCGCATCCAATCAGGCAAACTTTTCCCTTGCTTCACAAATCGCCCTCCCGAAGAAGACTGTGGAAGTCCGTGAACGATGTCGAGTGAGCCTGCGAGACGGCTTAGACCAAGTTGCGCGCTCACTTAACGACGGGAATCTTACTCTGACTCCGCCCTTTTTGCTCGGGCCAGCGGTGGAATCTCTGGCTTTCCCTCTCCGCCGCTGTCGGTGCTGGCCGATGATACGATGGGCAGAGTTATACGGAAAACCGTCCCTTCCTCGGATGTCTTCTCCAAAGCGACATCTCCGCCGTGATCCTGAATAATCTTCTGTACCACCGTCAACCCCAGTCCAGTTCCATTTTCCTTGCCATAGCTGATGAACGGCTCAAAAAGGTTGCCGCGAATCGATTCCGGAATGCCGCGGCCATTGTCAGCCAGCCGAATCTCCAGTCTCCCCGCAACCTCACGCAAATCGATGTTGATTTGTCCAGCCTGGCCCGGGATCGCCTCACACGCGTTCAACAAAAGGTTGTAAAACGCGCGCTCCAGCTTCCTGGTATCAAACCAGCCGGTACTGTTTCCCTCCTGACGAACCGTAATCCGCACCTCGTGGAACCGCGGATGAGTGCGGACCGCCTGCACCACGCGCTCCACCGACTCCTTCACGCTTCCGTAGGTCCGGCGCAAGGATTCTCGGGTTCGCGAGAACTCGAGCAAGGAATCGATAAGCTCGGTCATTTGATTTACTGCGATCCGGATTTCCTGATACAACTCCTCTCGTTGATCGGTCGACAAATGGCTTTCACAGAGGAATTCAGCATTCGCGACAATGGCCGCGAGCGAATGCCGCAGGTCATGCGAGACCGAACTGGCCATTCGCCCGATCGTCGCCAGTCGTTCCGCATCGATCAACTCCTGTTGCGTTTTCAGCAGACTATCTCGCATTCGGTTAAACGCGCGAGTCACTTCGGCAACTTCATCGCCGCCCCGAGCGTCAAGTTGATAGTGAAAATCCCCTCTTCCCAAAGCCCGTACGCCTGCCACCAGATTCCCCAGAGGCCGGGTAAACGTGTGCGAGATGAAGAACACCAGCGCGCTCCCGCCGAGAACCGCGGCCAGTCCCAGAGCTAGCAGCAAGCGATTCAGACTGTCGAGAAAAGCAGTGGCCTGATCGTAAGATTTGAGGACTACCAAACGAACGGAAGGTTCTTTGTCCGCGGCCAGCTCCAAGGAAGTTGCCAGGAAACGTTCGTCGCCCAGTTGCACCTGCTCCGGCTCTGGAATCCCCGGAGCCGAAGGTACAATCGGATGCCGCGAAAGTTCGGCTTCGCGCGTGGGATCGAGCGTGCTCCTTACGATTGTCTCGCCGTAATAGAAAGCCACCTGGCTAGCGGCGATCCGGCTCACATGCGACGCCACGCTATCGTCAATCTCATAGCCGATCACCAGGAATCCCAGCAGCCTGTTCTCCGCCGCGGGTCCGGCGTAGATTGGCTTAAGAAAAACCTGGTACAAATGCTGGGCGCCGTACCACCACTGGCTTGAACCTTCCTGACTGGAGGGATCCAGCGACCGCTGCGCCATCTCCCGCGAAAAGCCTGGAGTTGCCGTCTGCAGCGCAACCACTTTACCGGTTCGGTCGGCAAGCACAAATAGATCACTGCCCGCCAGTCGCCACAAATCGGTAGACCCATCCTGGATAGTAGCTTCGTGCTGCGTGGTCATCAAAGCCCGCAAATTCGGCAGGTCCGCGAGCAACTCCGCAAGGTGGGTCAGCGTAAGTTCGCGTTCGCGATAGAAGTTCTGATAAGTGCTGACTGAGTTGTGCAGGTCGGCGAAGATGCTCTTCTTTACCTGCGCTTGCACGGTGCGGCGCACCAGCAGAAGGCTGGTCCAGGTGAGACCGGCCGAGATCAGTAGCATGGAGAGAAGAAACTTGGTCCGCATCCGAAGTTTCATCACCCTCACCTCTCCCCGCGCCCAAACACTTCGCAACCTTGGGAGTTAGCGCACAAACTTGTAGCCCATGCCATGAACCGTCCGAAAATGTATCGGATTGGTCGGATCTTTCTCCAGTTTTTGCCGCAGCTTCAGAATGTGATTGTCCACCGTGCGGGTGGACGGATAATTCTGGTAGCCCCACACTTCATTCAGCAATTCATCTCGCGAAATCACCCGCTCCGCATTTTGTATCAGGAATTTTAGAGTCTTGAATTCCTGCGCCGTAAGCACGACCACTTCGCCATTGCGGTTCACTTCCATCTTGGTGAAGTCCACCGAGATTCCAGCAAAAGTGACTACATCGCCGGTTCCTGTCCGTACCGTGCGCCGCAACGCAGCCCGCACCCGAGCCAGCAATTCTCGCGGGCTGAACGGCTTGGTCACATAATCGTCTGCGCCCAACTCCAGCAGCAACACTTTGTCCGAAACATCGCTGGCGGCGCTTAGAACAATAATTGGAACCGATGGCGCCTGTTGTTTGATCTCCCGGCAAACGTCGCGGCCAGAAACGATGGGCAGACGCAAGTCCAACACGATCGCGGCTGGCGCGGCCCGGCGGAACGCTTCCAGCGCTGATCTGCCGTCCGCGCTGATTTCAATTTCGAATCCTTCCGTCTCAAACAAACGCCGCAGTGCCTTCTGCACCGCATGATCGTCTTCTACAACCAGAATTCGCTCCATCGTGTTCGCCCCCGGATTAACGTACGTCAATGCTTTCGGCAGGGTGCCTGGGGCACGCTGTAAGCTCGTTTCTCGGGTTGTTTCTACTCGCATCATAACTGCTCCGGAAATTAGAATTCATCGCATTAATACTGAACAAGCTTACTACCACTGCGCCGCCTGTCAGCATCGCCGACGAACTGTTGACAATGTTTTTACAATCTGCAGACATTTGCAGCGGTTTGTCTGCCCTCTCGCAGCGAATTGGTACGTTTGCTTGGGTTTCCGCTATCATGGCGGAGTGATGCGATCTATTCTGGTCGCGGGACTGCTTGCAAGCCTGATCGGTTGCTACAGCGGCACCCGGCCGCCCCGTATCGGCTCCAATGCTCCCGACTTCACCCTTCAGGACGAAGACCGCAAGGTCACCCTCAGCCAGTTTCGCGGGCAGGTCGTGGTATTGAATTTCTGGGCGACCTGGTGCCCGCCCTGTGTACAAGAGACGCCTTCGCTGGTCCAGATGCAGCAACGCTTGAAAGACAAGGGCGTTGTCGTCGTGGCCGTCAGCATCGATGTCGATGAAGGGGCTTACCACCGCTTCCTTACGGACTACCATGTAAGTATGCTCACCGTCCGCGACCCGGACGAAAAAAGCCCGGCGCTTTACGGTACCCGCGGCTGGCCCGAAACCTACATTATCGACCGCACCGGCGTACTCCGGCGCAAATTCATCGGACCCGTCGATTGGGGCAGCCCCGAAGTGACGGATTTCTTGACCAAGCTGTAGCAGACGCGGCTTGGTCCTCAGCTTGCTTTTATTCAGGATTGGTTCTGTAGGACCAAGGGACTTGCTGGCCATCGGAGCGCGTCTCCATTCGAGCGCTTTCGATCATGTGATGTGTGGGCGCAAGCGTACAGACGGGATCGGTCGCATTGGCATCGCCGGTGATC
The DNA here is from genome assembly GCA_963762385.1 of uncultured Acidobacteriota bacterium. GTDB lineage: Bacteria > Acidobacteriota > Terriglobia > Terriglobales > Acidobacteriaceae > JABDBE01. Next base: position 97,126 of record CAVXKN010000016.1, read on the forward strand.
AGAAAAGCCTGGCAGCGGCAGCCCCCAAAATCTTCGGCCCGGCGCTCGCAGCTTTGGCAGGGTTCCGGCATCCATTGCTCGCCGCGAAAGCGCTGGAAGGCCTCCGATTCTCGCCATATCCACTCCAGAGAATGCTCCCGCACATTGTCAAAACTCATGCCCGGAATCACTCCCGCGGCATGGCAGGGAAGCACCTGTCCGGACGGATCAATCAAGAGCAATCGCCGGCCCCATCCGCCCATGCACGCTTTGGGAAAGCGTGCGTAATAATCCGGGACCACACAATCAATTCTCATCCGGCCCGAAAGTCGTTCCTGCGCTGCTGCCACAATGCGCATGCAATTTTCAAGTTGCTCGCGAGTAGGAATCAGCGTATCCCGATTCTTCAGAGCCCAACCGTAATACTGGGCATGAGCGATCTCAAGGCGATCCGGCTTTAAGTGTTCCGCAAATCCAATCATCTCCTCCAGATGATCGAGATTCTGACGATGTACAACCAGGTTTACCGTGAACGCGATACGGAACTCGCGAATCATCCCCGAGAGGACGACTTTGTGCGCGTGCGCCTTTGTGCCCGCAATCCAGTTCGCTGGTCCGTCTTGTGAATCCTGGAAACTGAGTTGGATGTGATCGAGTCCCGCATCGACCAGCGCCTTTAATCGCGCTTCGGGCAACCCAATCCCAGATGTGATCAGATTGGTATAGAGTCCAGCGGCATGAGCGGCTTCGACCAGATCTTTCAGGTCAGGTCGCGCCACCGGCTCTCCGCCGGTTAAGTGAAGATGGAGAATTCCCAAGCTCCGCGCCTCCTGAAAAACGCGGACCCAGTCCGCAGTCGTGAGTTCCGCCTTGGCGCCAACCATCTGCAGCGGGTTCGAGCAATAGACACAATGCAGGGGACAGCGATGCGTGATCTCGGCAATCAACGCAAGTGGGTTCGGAATCATCTAATAATCCGCCGAGCTTCTTTTTAAGTTGCCACCGCAGGCGTGCGCTTCGACCTGTCCAGTTGCACTATGTCCTTTGTGTACCTTTGTGCCCTTTGTGGTTGATGAAGTGCAAATGCCAGAATTACGAAGGACACAAAGCGGCACAAAGAAGTCGTGGAGCGTGAAATCCGTACTTCTCACGCTAATAATCAACAATCCGCTTCTGCTGCAGAGCTTCCAGAAAACTGCCCACATCCTCCCGAATCTTCGTGGGATCCCCTCCGCTGAACATCTCCGCAAGCGCGGTCACGATCTCTTGAACCGTGCGTTGCCCGTCACATAGTTCCAGAATATTCTGCCCCGTACCTTGCACCCGAATCATGCCCTCAGGGAAAAGCACCACGCGTTCCTCGCCCTGCGTGCCCCAACGGCATCCGGAAGCAAAGCGTGGCTGGCTAGCGTCGGAAGGGCGCGGCACGCTTCACGACTCCTGAATCCGAAAAGCCCCGGGCGGCGGCCATCCCGGCTGCACGTACGCGAAGTAAAGCGCGTCCAACTGCGCCCACAGAATGTCGCACTTCGCCCGTAAGGCCGCGATTGCCATTTCCTGCTCAAGCCGCAAGTGCGCATTTTCGGTCACCCACTGCAAAGCAAAGCGCGCATCCTCTGGAGCCTGGTCGAGTCGCGCCGTAAAGTAATCCAGCCCGCCAGAAAGCCACGGATAATGCAGCCGTAAGCGATCCATGCGCAGCGAGATCAGATCGCGCGAAAACATCTCTGTCAGGGACGAAGCCACCGCTTCCAGAAAACTTCGATTCCGCACCAGACTCAGATAAGCGTCCACCGCGTAGCGCGTCGCCGGCAGCACTTCATCACCGCGCAACACGCGCTGGCGATCGAGTCCGGTAGCTTCGGCCAATCGTATCCAGCGCTCAATGCCGCCCGCCTGAGTGGCATCTCCGTCGTGATCGACTACACGCTTCCGCCATACACGACGAAAATCCGGATTGTCGCTGCGAGAAAGAATGATGGAATCTTTGATCGGGATGATGCTCTGATAGTAATAGCGATTGAGCGCCCAAGCCTGCAATTGTCCCCGGCTCAACTGGCCTTCGTGCATCATGAGATGAAAGGGATGCCGATGGTGATAGCGCTCTTCGCCCACCGCGCGCAGGCGAGCCTTCAATTCCTCAGCCGAAAGCAGCTCAGAATCGCACAATATTTCAGCTGCCGGTTTCGATCTCATAGCTCGAAACTCCATCCATCCTCCGCCACTTCCCAACCTGCGGCGCGCACCTCGCGATATTCGGAACCAGATTCATCCAGCATGGGATTGGTATTGTTGACGTGTACAAAAACTTTTCGCGGCTGCCGCAATTGCGCCAGTTTGCACAAGCTTCCTTCCGCGCCCGACACTGGAATGTGTCCCAGTTCGCGCGCCGTCGATCCGCTGCCCTGTACCCGGATCAATTCGTCATCGCTCCAAAAAGTCCCGTCGAACAAAAGCAAATCGGTTTCTTCGAGGCGCAGCAGCAGAGAATCATCCACGGCAGGAACCGCAGGCATATAAGCGAACCGCTTGCCCGATGACGATGTCAGTATCGCACCTAACAAAGCTTCCTCAGGCTTAAGACCGGCAGTTCGCTCTCGCGAAACATACGCTGGATAACGTCTGCCGAGCGAAAATACCGTGCAACTGATTCCTGAGTCGTTTCCCGCCACGTTCAGCAAAGGAAAGCTTCCCTCGGGACCAATCTCCGTCCAGGATACTTGATTGGGTACACGATTCAGCATCGCGAACACGCTGTTATCCTCCTGCAGAATACGCCGAATCGAGGGTGTGCAATAAACGCGGAGGGGCTGCAATTCGCGAAGAGACAATAATCCTGCAATCTGATCGATGTCGCCGCTCGTCAGCAGAACGCCAATAATGGGAGATTCTCGCCCCGCATTCCGTGGAAAGAGTGCCGGCGTCGCTTCGATCTGCAAGCGCAAATCGGGAGAGGTATTTAGTAAAAACCAGGCGCGATCATCGTTGCTGACCGCCACCTGGGTTTGAGTTCGGCTTTTACCCTTTAAAGTCCGTGCACGTGCAGACTCACAGCGGCGGCAGTTGCAATTCCACTGCGGAAAGCCGCCCCCTGCGGCCGAGCCCAGGATTTTTATGCGCATCCTTGCCGACGATTACAGTGCGGCAGAGGCGTAAGAGTTGATCTCACAATTCAAAGCTACTTCTTCGAACTTCGGTGCTGTCCACTGCATGATTTCCCGTCCCCTTAGAAACTACATTACCCACCGGCACAGTATACAATCTGCTGGCGATTTGATCGACTCAAAAGTTTATGCCGGAAACGAATTCATTTCAAAAGACTTACTGCAAGGTTACCTTGGGGCATGTCCCTTATCTAGTTGGTGTCCTGTCCTTAAGTCAGGCTTGCACCCGGACCTGCCTTAGTTTTAACTAGCCTTGGCCCTCCCCAAAATCCAAGGGATTCGTGCGCTGGAGCGACTGTGGTAGAAGACCCGAAGTGGGAGTTGGCGATTCTGGCGACTGTCCAAGGCTTCTACGAGAAGCTCTTGCAGGAAGCTGTCGGCGGAGAAGTCCCCGTCCCGGCTGGGCTCGAAGCCATCTCGCTGCAGAGCGACGACGGCGTGCAGCAAACCTTGTCGGCGATGCATCGCTGGCTGCGTTTGCTCGACTTGGCCATTACTCCGGCCATGCTGCGGCGGGCTTTCACGCCCGATACGGATCCCGAAATCGCTGAGGCCATGCTCCGTTACTTCACTCGCAACCGCGAGGCCACTGAGATTCACCGCGACAAGACCGATCTGGTCGCGACGTTTCTGTATCGCCATCCGCGTGTCCCCGGACAGTGGGAGCGTCGCGGATACGGCCTCGACGGTTCGCTGCCTCTTTCGCCGTTCGAAATCGCGTTGCTCGAGATTCTGGCTGAGGGCGACGTTCCCTCGCTGACCGACGAACACGTGCAAACCCTGCGCCTCTTTGATCACCTCCAGCAGGAAGCGGAGCGTTTCCGTGATCTCAATGTGCTGCTCGAATCCGGCATCATTCCTCGCGTCCGCGAACTCAAAAAGTCTTTCGATACTTCCTTTTATCATCCCGGAGTCCTGGCCACGATCGCGCCATACAACACCGCCTTTGGCAAGAAGTTTGACGACTTGTTCCACCAGTCCGCGGCTGAAATCAAAAACTTCGCTGAAGTCGTCGAGGAACAGGGCGGCAGCATTCTGGGCAACGTCGACGGCGTAGACGTGACGGTGGAACACGTCGCAGCGCTTGAGGAGAGCGATCTGCTTCGCATCGACTACGGCGCAGCCCTTGACAAGTTCCGGCGAATATCGAAACTGAAGAAGACTCTCGACCAGCGGCCGCCCATCCGCCGCAGCCCGCGCCTGGTGCGTCCGCCAGCGGCAAAGGTCAATCAACCAGCCAAAGTAGCGGCTTTCCCCAGCCGGCGTCCGGTGCTCGATGTTCCGGCCATGCGCTCAGCCGTAACTCCGCAACAGATTTCTACGGAAGAAAGCAAACTGCTCAGGGTCGAGGAATCGATTCGCATCTTCGTGCGCGTGGCTGACCCAAAATTCCGCCAGGTCGTTCCCATGCGCTTCTTCAACCTTCTGCTCACTCCTGCCGAAGCCGATGCCTATTGCGCCGACTATTTGGAAGAGAAAAGCGTTCGCGCCGGGGTCGCTCGCGTGGTGTTGCGCCTGGTCGCGGTGGTCGCGCGCATGACGACTGAGCTGGAAGAAATGAAGCGGGCGGAGAATTCCGCATCGCTGTGGAAGCTGCATGCCGACGCCCTAGTCGTGCTACTGGAAGTCGGCCGCTCGGTTAACCAGAACGCCGAACGCGTCATTACTCTGGCCGAGCAGCGCGGCGCCAAAGTCGAAGCCGACAAGATCCGTCCGCCACTGCAAAAGCTGCACGATTGCTCTGACCTAGTCGAGAAGACCCTGACCGGAGTTCCACAAGAAAAAACCCTGGGCGCCAGCAACGCCAGCTGAGCCGGACTGGCTGCAAACGTCGGCTCACGTCGCGAAGCTGGCCCAAGGCGGCCTTGGCTCGAACCATTGATTGCCTCTCGTGCTCAAGATCGCTATCAGGCGATAGCCCTCTTCCGCTGAATTGTCGAATAGGATCGTGTGATCCGCCCGCTTTATTGCGATGGGAAGATTTTCAAAGCTGCGATTGTAGCGTCTTCTAACGTCTTCTTCCGGAACGTCGTGGCCTCCCGCCAAAACCCGATTTCTAATTCGAGCCAGATTGATCTCGACATTCTCCGTTCCGATATAGACCAACACGATTTCGAAATCGCGCTTTCTCGCGCCCAGCATCATCTGCAGATAATTCTTTCCCGCCAATGTAGTTTCGACGACGAAACTCTCGGCTTTCTTCAGATGTTCCGATGCCGATTTGAGGACGTGGCGGCCCGCCGCGACAGGAAACCGTGCGGGAGCTGAAGTCTGGAGCGTGTTCGCTATCGCGTCGGGATCCAGAAGCGGAATTTCTTTGAACAGCTTAGAATTCCAACGGGTTAAAGTTGTCTTGCCGGAACCGTTCGCCCCAGCAATCAGGGTGAGTGTAGGGCGAGTCACCGCGAGGAAGATGCAGACTTCTTCTGACGCTCAGCGAGAATCTGTTGCAAGCGCTTTTTCTCGATGGCTAACCCCGCGCGGGCAGCTTGGGCCATCTTTTGCGCCATTTCCAATAAATTCACAGCCATAAGTAAAGGATACTCCAACCCGACATTTTGCGAGACAACTTTGGTGTTCCTGGAATCAACGACTTATCCGCAGTCTTGGAGCAAAAAAGACGGGCAGGCTTGCCCGTCTTCCTGAAAGCTGAGAGCGGATGGCCGACAACTTAGTTAATATCGAACTGTTCCTGGTGCAGCGCTGGATCGCTTTTCACGATCACCGTCCGCTTAGTTAGCTCTTCCATCTCGATCAGAGCCTTGCCGTTGTTGCCCTTGAGCGCCTTCGCGATTTCGGGATTGACCCGCAGCATCACGTCGGCGTGATCGAGATGCTTGGCCATCTTGCGCATTTCTACGTAGATGTCGTTGCACACCGTGGTCACCGATTTCACGTAGCCCGTCGCCTCACAATAAGGGCAAGGCGAACCTATGGTGCGTTCGAGCGATTGCTTCACGCGTTTTCGCGTGATGGCCACCAATCCAAAGTCGTTGAACTGCAAAACTTTGGACGGTGCGCGGTCGCTGCGCAGAGCTTCTTCGAGGGCCTGCATGACTTTCTGGCGGTTGCGGCGCTCGTCCATGTCGATGAAGTCGATGATGATGATGCCGCCGAGATCGCGCAGCCGGATCTGGCGGACGATTTCCTTGATGGCGTCGACGTTGGTCTTGACGATGGTGTCTTCGAGGCGCGCCGTTTTGCCGACGTATTTGCCGGTGTTGACGTCGATCGCAACCAGCGCTTCGGTCTGATTGATGACGATGTATCCGCCGCTCTTCAGCCAGACTTTCGACTTGAGCGCTTTGTTGATTTCGTCGTTCAATCCGAACTGCTCGAATAGCGGGACTTCCTTGCTGTACAGCTTGACCCGCCGCACTAACGCCGGCTGAAAGCGGTTGGCGAAGCGCAGGACGCGTTCATATTCCTGCTCGGTATCGACCCAGATCGCGGTGAAATCGGACGTAACCTGATCGCGCAGCACGCGCTCGACGACGTTCAAGTCGTGATAAATGAGCGTCGGACCTTTGCCGTTATCGGCGCGAGTCTTGATCTCAGACCAAAGGTTCTTCAGGAAACGAATGTCGGCCCGCAACTCTTCTTCGGACGCGCCTTGCGCCGCGGTACGAACGATGAAGCCGCCGTGTCCATTCTCGCGCTCGCTGATGATGATGCGCTTCAGACGCTGCCGTTCTTCCTCGGCGGCAATCTTTCGCGACACCCCAGTGTGATTGACCGTTGGCATGTAGACCAGGAAGCGTCCGGGCAAAGCGATGTGGCTGGTGATGCGCGCGCCCTTCTTGCCAATGGGCTCCTTGGCGATCTGAACCAGAATTTCCTGACCTTCTTTGAGCAGTTCGGTGATCAACGGCACGTTCTGCGGTTCGTGACGACGAAAGCGTCGCCCACCCCCGCTACGGCGTCCTCGCTGTCCGCGCCGGGATCAAACGCCGGACGCGGCGCGCGCTGCGTATAAGCCGCAGTGCCCGCGGGAGCGCGGACTTCCACCCGCGCGTCTACTGTGCCATCGCCACGGGCCTCGGCGTCGAGAAGCGCTTCGGCTTCAGCTTGCGCTTCCTCAAGTTCCGCTTCCTCAGCTTCCTTCGCTTCTTGCTCTGCAACCGCCTCGTCGACTTCGATCTGGATTTCGCCCGAGGGATTCTCGTCGATTCCACCTTCGATGACAAACGGCTCGGGAGCCCTGCTCTCGCTCGCAGTTTGCGCGATCTCGCCAGAGGCTGCGATTTGCGGCACCGACGGTTCGCGATAATCCCCGGCCTCTCGAGTTTCTTCTTCCAGTTGATCTTCCTCGAAAGATGCGTCGATGTTGAGTTCTTCGACGTAGGACGCGAGATCGGCTTCGTCCTCTTCGATGAGTTCTTCCTCCATCGTGCCCTCAGCCGCCTCAGTGACCCGAATCTGATCCGAGTGTTCCTGGTCCGGAACCACGTGGTCGCCGTGGCCGCTGTCTGCGTGGACTTCCGCCGGTTCAGCAGTTGCTCCGCCAAACACGGCCGCAACGTTCATTTCATGCAAGCGCTTTTGCTCGCGATCCCATTCGGAAGATCCGATTTGAGCGGTCGCGGCCGCGCCTCTTGCCCGGTCTTCAGGTTCGGGAATCGAAGCTTGCTGCTCCACTTCAGGCTTGGCAAACAACGGCTCGTCCTCGGGAAATGCCGACGTAATGGGTGCCGGCGCGCCAGGAGTCGGCGAGGCCGGCCTCGACTCCGCCCGCGGCTGAGTCTGCGCTAGACGCTGATATTTCGAGATCGACTCCCCGGGCAACAGGATCGGCTGGTAACCCGGCGGCGGACCATATTCGGACCGCTCACTTCTTTCCGGACGAGCGCTTCGCTCTGGCCGTTCGGGACGATCGGCTCGCTCGGGTTGATCGGTGCGCGCGCCTTCTGAAGCTGGCCGGGCAAACTTGGATTCCGGCATACGCTCGCCGCGGCGTCCGCGACGGCGGCGACTGCGCCAGTCTCCACGTCCACTGCGGCTTTCTCCGCCGTTCGAACGTTCACGATTTTCCCCGGGCTGAGCGGTCGGCTCCCCGTGTTCTTCCGGGGTCGCATGCTCTTCGCCGCCGGACTCGATGCTCACGGCTTCGTGTTCCGAAGGCTGAGCCTCGTCCCGCGCCGGCGATTGATAGGGTTGCGATGGAGCTAGGTTGGTGGGAATTTCCTCGACTTCGTCTTCATCTTGCAATTCCATGAAGTCGGAGACATAGAGGAACGCGTCGCGCTCCAGGCCGATATCCACGAATGCGGATTGCATTCCCGGCAGGACGCGGGTTACGCGGCCCTTGTAGATCGAACCAGCCAGGGTGTATTCGTTTTCGCGTTCCAGGTAGATTTCAGCGAGCAGATCGTCTTCCACCAGCCCCACCTTGGTTTCGTGAGGGGTGGTTGACACAAATAGTTCTTTCGTCATACGGACTCCGGTTCTGCGCCGTCAAGCGGCTGCAGGATTCACCGGAACATCAGGCAGGGACAGGCCGGGAGGATGGAGCGATGCGATATCCGTCCCACTTAGGAGACGGCTTGGGCTACGGAGTTTTCTCCGAGGCCGGACTCGTGGTACAAGCTTGGAAATCGTTCGCACTGATCGCATTGCGCTTGCCCAAGGTTTGTGACCGCTCTCACAAAAACCTTCTCAGGTCTTTGGGGGGGCCGTTACCCGCCTGGCAGCGCCTTAGCTTCAATCCTGCCCGGCCCTTCACTGCTGTTCTGGCCGGTGAGTGCCCTCTTTACGCGAGGGCGATCGTAATCTTGTTTTGAGCCGCAAATGGCAAGCGCGGCAACTCTCCTTGCCTTCTTCCCCTGCTTCAGTTCACGAAGCGGCGCATCCGAACATTCATCACAATGCCCAGCGCCAGAAACATAAACAGGACGGAAGACCCGCCATAACTCATTAAGGGCAAGGGGATTCCAGTGACCGGCATAAAGCCGACCACCATGCCGACGTTGACCAGGATGTGGAAGCTAAGCACAGCCACCACCCCCATCACCACGAACGTCCCGGCGCGGTCGGGCGCCGTTTGTGCGTTCTGGGTCAACCGCATCAGCACGATAAAGTATAACAGCATTACGGTTAGAGCGCCCACAAATCCATGCTCCTCGGCAAAAGCCGCGAAGATAAAGTCCGTTTGTGGGACAGGTAAAAACGCCTGGTGAGTCTGAGAGGCAGCCGTACTGCCCCAGAGTCCACCGGAACCTACCGCAATCAGAGATTGAATTACCTGGTATCCGGAGCCTTGACTGTCCGCCTCGGGTTGCATAAAGCTGGTCAGCCGATCGCGCTGATAGGGCTTCAACACATGAAAAGCCAGCGGCATCATGAGTCCCGCCAGCACGACCACGGTCAGAGCCTGCTTCCAGTCGAACTCCGCCGAGGAACAGCCCCATGACTGCGATCGGGATGTAGGTGAGCGCCGTCCCCAGGTCGGGCTGAGCCAGCACCAGAAGCATGGGAACGCCGACAATTGCGCCCGCCTTGATGAAGTCAGGCCAGGACAGCTCCCGCTGATGCAGGTCGGCAAAGTATTTTGCTACCGCCAGAATCAGGATGAGCTTTACCCACTCGGATGGCTGAAAGTGTCCTCCGCCGGGCATCTTGATCCAGCGGCGCGCGCCCAGATACTTCTGCCCGAAGATCAGCACCGTCAGCAGCGAAGCGATGGAGGCGATGTACATCCAGTGAACCGCATCCAGCAGCTTCTGATAGTTGATGAAGCTCATCAGGAACATGCCGCCGACTCCGCCCGCGATCCAGTACATCTGCTTGATGTGCGCTCCGGCAAACTTGGTATGCGCAGGTGGCGCTGCGAATCTCCAGCACGCCCAGCCCGCAAATCAGCAGGACAAAGATGAACAGCAGCCAGTCAAAATCGCGAAATGAAATATAGCGTGACATGAAGTCAGTCGTCGGTCAGTCGTCGTCGGTCAGTCGCTTCAAAAACAGAATCGCTCATTCTGCGAATTTCTCCGCGTACTGTGCGGCTGTTCTCCGCGATCTCTGCGATTTAAGAGCTTGTGTTTGCCGAAGTGTGCATAAAGTCTTCAACCGCAGAGGCAGCTCCGAGCAGGTCGTCACTGCACTCCCGGCGCTGCAACTGCCAGCGGAATCCGCGTCTTCGGTACATCCATCACGAACCTGCCGCCGCGCAAAATGTCATGTTCTGAATCGTCCGGGCTGACCGAATTCCATACCGCGCCGATTTCCACCTTCTTATTGCTTTCCGCGACCTTGGTCGGCTGACGGCGCTGCTTCTCGACATAGGCCTTGACGACTTGAGCAGCAATGCGCGCCGCGAACTGTCCATGCTCTCCGCCCTCGAACAATACCGCTACCACGATCTCAGGACTTCTCCTTCGCGGTGCCACCGGCTTGCCGTCGGGCGTCTCCATCAACACCAGCTCAGGCGAGATCAGCGGCACCCACATCACTGGCGCTTCGGAATACCTACTCGGTCTCGGTCACCGCCACGCTGTACGGCGCCGCCAGGGCCGAGCTGACCTGGAACGTGACCACCCTGTGGTGACAACACGGGACGCAGAACAGCGGTCGAAGACAGCGTAGGCATGCAAATTCAGTCCGGCGGTCTGCCCAGCGGCGATTCGTGGACCTACGCTGCCAGCGGCTTGCCGTCGGGCCTCTCGATCAACACCGGCTCGGGCCAGATCAGCGGCACCATCACTGGCTCGGCGAATACCTACGCGGTCTCGGTCACGGCCAGCGACGGCCAGGGCCGCGGCCAGGGCCGAGCTCACCTGGAACGTGACCACCCTGTCGATAACCAATCCAGGGACGCAGAACGGCGCAGTAGGCGACAGCGTTGCGCTGCAGATTCAGGCGAACAGCTTGCCCAGCGGGGATTCGTGGAGCTATGCCGCCACCCGCTTGCCTTCGGCCTCTCCATCAGCACCAGCTCGGGCGAGATCAGCGGCACGATCACTGGCACGGCGAATCTCTACTCGGTCTCGGTCACGGCCAGCGACGGCTCCGGCGGTAGCGCGGGCCAGAGCTTCACATGGAACGTATCCACGCTGTCGGTGACCAATCCAGGGACGCAGAACGGCGAGGATGGGGACGGCGTAACGCACTGCAGATCCACTCCGGCGGTCTGCCCAGCGGCGATTCGTGGACCTATGCTGCCACCGGCTTGCCGTCGGGCGTCTCCATCAACACCAGCTCAGGCGAGATCAGCGGCACCATCACTGGCACTTGGAATACCTTCGCGGTCTCGGTCACGGCCAGCGACGGCCAGGGCGCCGCGCGGGCCAGAGCTTCACCTGGAACGTGTCCAGCTTGTCGGTGACCAATCCAGTGACGCAGAACGGCGAGGTTGGCGACAGCATCGCGCTCCAGGATCCCGGCGGTCTGCCGAGCGGCGATCGTGGACCTATGCCGCCACCGGCTTGCCGTGGGCGTCGTCCATCAACACGAGCTCGGGCGGGATCAGCGGCACGATCACTGGCGCGGCGAATAGCTACGCGGTCTCGGTCACGCGCAGCGACGGCCAGGCGCGAGCGCCAGCCAGAGCTTCACCTGGAACGACCACTGTCGGTGACCGATCCAGGGACCAGAACGGCGCGGTCGGCGACGGCGTCGGCGTGCAGATCCCGAGTCCCGCCGGTCTGCCCAGCGGCGATTCGTGGACCTATGCAGCCACCGGCTTGCCCTCGGGCGTCTACTCCATCAACACCAGCTCGGGCAAGATCAGCGGCACGATCACTGGCACGGCGAATACCTATTCGGTCTCGGTCACGGCCAGCGACGGCTCCGGCACCGCGCGGGCCAGAGCTTCACCTGGAACGTATCCACGCTGTCGGTGACCAATCCAGGGACGCAGAACGGCGGGGTCGGGGACGGCGTCGCCGGGCCTGCAGATCCACTCCGGCGGTCTGCCCAGCGGCGATTCGTGGACCTATGCTGCCACCGGCTTGCCGTCGGGCGTCTCCATCAACACCAGCTCAGGCGAGATCAGCGGCACCATCACTGGCACTTCGAATACCTACTCGGTCTCGGTCACGGCCAGCGACCAGCTCCGGCACAGCACGGCCAGAGCTTCACCTGGAACGTGACCACCCTGTCGGTGACCAATCCAGGGACGCAGAACGGCGAGGTCGGGGACAGCATCGCGCTGCAGATCCACTCCGGCGGTCTGCCGAGCAGCGGTACGACTGGACCTATGCCGCCACCGGCTTGCCGTCGGGCGTCTCCATCAACACCAGTTCGGGCGAGATCAGCGGCACCATCACTGGCTCGGCGATTCCTCTCGGTCTCGGTCACTGCCAGCGACGGGCCAGGCGCAGCGGCCAGAGCTTCACCTGGAACGTGTCCAGCTTGTCGGTGACCGATCCAGGGACGCAGAACGGCGCGGTAGGGGACGGCGTTGCACTGCAGATCCAGTCCGCCGGTCTACAGCGGCGATTCGTGGACCTATGCTGCCACCGGCTTGCCGTCGGGCCTCTCCATCAGCACCAGCTCGGGCCAGATTAGCGGCAGCATCACTGGCTCGGCGAATACCTACGCGGTTTCGGTCACGGCAGGCGACAGCAAGGGCGCAGCAGGGCCCAAGCTCACCTGGAACGTGACCACCCTGTCGGTGACCAATCCAGGGACGCAGAACGGCGCGGTCGGGGACGGCGTTGCGAGTTGCAGATCCGGTCCGGCGGTCTGCCCAGCGGCAATTCGTGGACCTACGCTGCCATCGGCTTGCCCTCGGGCATCTCC
>CAVXKN010000017.1:0-14227 GCA_963762385.1 uncultured Acidobacteriota bacterium
CACAAAAGCTACGGCTTCGGCCTCGGTCTCGCGGACTTGCTTGGTGGTTAGGGTGCGTTGGTCACCCCGGTGCAACATTTCGTGAGCAATTTCATGCGCTAGGGTGGAAAATTCCTCGGCGGGCTGCATCCCGGAAAGCAGCGTGATCTTCCCGCCATACGAGAGACCTTTGGCGGGAGCGATTCTCTCGGAGAAGCTAAGCTCGATGCTTTGCGCTTCGACGAACTTGAATAAGCGTTCGCGGTATCCGCTCACGTCGCCATTGACTTCGGTCAACGTGGGCAGGTCCTTGCCTTCGGTTTGAGTAATGTCGAACACATACACGCCACGGAAACCGTACAACGTGCGCTGAGTATCCTTGGCATCCTCGTTCTGTTCCGCATTCTCATCTTTCTTGCGCTTGTTGCCGACCATCGGAGCGAGAATGAAAATACCTTTTTCGCCACGGCGAACGAAGCGGCCAAGCGAGTTCCAAGTGCGAATGCCTGCAACGTTGGTGGCCTCGGGTTTTTGCCTCGCAATGAGCATGATGTTGCCAAAGCTGTAGTTGCGAAACTTTGCCATCGCTCCGAGATATTGCGTGAGCACTGTACTCTGCCCAGCCTCCAGCGATTGCACGAGGTAATCTACGGCTTCTTTGGTCTTGAGGTTGACTTCTTCTAACTTCATGTTTTTTCCCTTTCTGCCGGTATCGGCTTGTTTTTTTCTTCACTAGAGCGCAGCGGGAAAAAACAAGCCGATACTGGTGAAAGGGACAGAACGGAGGCCGAAGGAGGGTGGCAGGGCGTGAGGGAAAGCGCGGTGAGTGCCAAACCGCTTTTGGTTTCTGGTTTGGCGCGAAACCGGCGCGGTCCGAAACGCCCGCCGGAGCCGCGGCCAAGCGGCGTCCACCCGAAAGAGGACGCAGTGGAGAGAAGATGCGGAGCCTACATCGGGTAGAACGACGTATCTCTTGGTGTAGGTATCAGATACAGTCGAATTAGGCGCAGAAGTGTGTGTCACTTTACTTCCAGTATGGAACTATATTGACATGCGGCCATTTGGGGGAGCATACTGCGGACATGCCGCGTTCCCGCTTAGACGAGCTGCTTACCCTAGCCGAGCAGAATGATGGCTTGGTGACCGCAAGCCAGGCCCGTGCCATCGGCATCGTGGACTCTGTCCTGGCCCGCCTCACTCAGCGCGGAAAGCTGGAACGTGTCGCGCGCGGTGTCTATCGAATCCCGTACTACCCTTCGGATAAGTTGTCGCAATACCGGGAAGCGGTCTTATGGGTGCGCGCGAGTCATGGCCCCGAAAATGTCGCCCTCTCTCACGAAACGGCGTGGGCGGTGTTTGGGATCTCCGACGTGAACCCGTCGCGAGTCCATATTACGGTTCCCCAAGATGCGAGATTCCGGCGCCGGAAGCCCAAGTGGATCGTGATTCATCGTGGCAACTTGACGCCGACCGATGTAACCGTGCACGAAGGCCTACCGGTCACGACCGTGGAGAAGAGTGTATTGGATGTGCTGCACGAAACGGGAAGGTCAGGGCTTGCCCGCCAGGCCATTAAAGATGCGCGCAAGGAAGGGTACATTAGCGCGGCGGGAGCGAACCGGCTTACGCGTCAACTGAAGCAGCACCCGCATGACGGTGCAAGCGTCCAGGCCACTAAGGAGCATGCGACGGCGTGAGCGCAAAGCGGTTAGAACGTCTGGAGAAGACTCTTGCCCGTGTCGCACGCGAGCAAGGGCTCGACCAGGAACGTCTGCGAAGGTGGGTGTCGTTTCTCGCGCTCTGCGGAGTGCTAGAGCAGGCTGTGGAGAAGGGCGTGATCGAAACGTACTACCTCAAAGGCGGAGTTGCGATGGAACTCCGCTTCGCCAGCGCGGCTCGCACCACCAAGAATTTCGACCTGGGCCTGGAGGGTAGCCGGACAGAGCGCATACGCCGGTTGGAAGAGGTGTTGCGGTTGGGATTCGATGAGTTCACATTCCGGCTGAAGCCCGAGATGCATCAGATGGAACTCGCCGACACGGTGCGCGTAGAAGTTGCGGTGCATTACAGAACGCGGGCCTGGCAGACGGTCGATATCGATCTCGGTCCGGGAGAAGCGCGAGAGGTGGACTTGGTAGAACCAGCCATTACTGGGCTGGTGGAGATGGGCTTACCGATGACGCCGCGTGTGCGGTGCTTGGGCATCAACGAGCAGGTAGCCCAAAAGCTTCATGCTTGCACGGGACCGCATCGAGAGGACCGGGCGCGGGATGTTCTGGATATCCTGCTGGTGGAGATGTTGGGCAAGCTGGACTCTGCACGAACGCGAGTCGCGGCGGAGTGGATTTTCATGGAGCGAGCTACTCATGCCTTTCCTCCCAGTGCCGCACTGCCGGCGGAGTGGCGACGGGAACTGGAGAACATGGCCCGGGAACTGGGGTATCCTGCTACGAATGCAGAAGGGATTGAAGCGAAATTCGTGGCCGTGGTTCAAGTGATCGCGACGGCTTCTGCGGATTAGGGAAAGCGCAATGCTTCATTGATACGCTCGGGAGCCATGAGATCTCGAACGGTAAAGAAGTCGCGATGATGGACAATATGTCGTACTGACGGCCGATCACACGGCTATTGTCGCGGGCCCGCATAAAATCGATTGGCTCTGACAAGCGGTGTGCCGAAAGTGTGCCGGGAATTCCGTATCTACGATCGCAAATGGAGGGCTCACCGTCGAGATTCGTGCGCTCGACATGCAGGCGAAAGCCGGCAAGGCCGACCTGTCGAACATACAGATGGAATCCTTGATCATTTATCTCGCGAAGCAGAAATTCCTGCCAGTCTGGACAAACGACAGAAATAACGCCAATGTCTCTTGCTGTCAGGCGCCGGCGCCGGCCCGGCACTTCTTCTTCTGCATGCTGATGCTGCTGGTTATGATCCTGCTCTCATCATGCTCGTCCTCGCCCTCATTCACATCCTGCTGTCTGTTGTTGTTGGTGTTGTAGTAGTCGGTGTTGTTGTCAGGTGGTCATTGTCGTCATCATCGCCATGGCGGTCATGGTTGTGGTTGGTGCGGGGCTCACGTTGTGGGCCATGGTGGTGCTGGCGGTGGTGGTAGTAGCCTGTCTTGTGATAGAGGAACACCGCACCACAGGCGGCGCAGAAGCCTGAAGCAGCCCATCGTTTTCCCGTCAGTTTTGGAATGCTTGACTTAAAGTACATAATAATGTACGTTAACAAGGTTAGAGTACATTAAAACGGACGCTATGCATGAGAACCAGTCGATCATCAATAATTTTACCCGTCCCAGTAAGGCGCGCGCTGCGCAAGCTGGGGCATGACCTGAGGGACGCCCGGAGGCGACGGCGGATTCCGCTGGCCATCGCCGCGGAACGCGCCTCCATCGGTCGGACAACCTTAATAAAGATTGAAAAGGGCGATCCCGGCGTGGCGCTCGGGCTGTATGCCACTGTCCTCTTCGTTATGGGCCTGACCGACCGTCTCGCCGATCTGGTCGATCCCAAGAACGACAGCGTTGGCCTGCAGCTGGAAGAGGAGCGTCTGCCGCAGCGTATTCGGACCTCGCGCTGGCAGAAGCGCCCGAAAGGTGAGTGATGGATAAGGAAGTGTTCGTCTATGTCGATCTGGACGGCCGGCCGCGTCTCGTCGGGCGGCTGTGGGCACGCGCACGCAAGGAAAAGCAAAGTGCCACCTTCGAATACGACCTCGGCTGGCTCGAAGACCCGGCGCGGTTTTCCCTTGAGCCAGCGCTGAAGCTCGGTCCGGGCCCTTTCCATACTCCCGCGGACACCCCGATGTTCGGCGCCATCGGCGACTCCGCGCCGGACAGATGGGGGAGGGCGCTCATGCGCCGCATGGAACGCCGGCGCGCGGAGCGCGAGGGCACGGCGCCGCGCACGCTGCAGGAGATCGATTTCCTGGTGCTGGTCGACGACGAGGTGCGCGCTGGCGCGCTACGTTTCGCTGAACAGGAAGGTGGGCCCTTCCTGCGCGAGAAAGACGTTCAAGCGCATACCACCGCTCGTCGAGCTACCGAAATTGTTGTCGGCGGTGGAGCGCGTAATCGACGAGAAGGACACGGACGAGGATTTGCGTTTGCTCTTCGCGCCCGGCTCTTCGCTCGGCGGCGCGCGGCCCAAGGCTTCTGTCAGGGAAAAAGACGGTGATCTCGCCATTGCGAAGTTCCCGCGCAAGGATGACGAGACTAACGCAGTTATATGGGAAGCAGTAGCTCTCGCACTCGCGAAGAACGCCGGCATCGACGTGCCTGTTGCTCGCGTGGAGATGGTTAAAAAAAAGCCTGTATTGCTGCTGCGGCGTTTCGACCGCGACGGCACACGACGTATTCCATTTCTGTCCGCCATGAGCATGCTGGGATCGAAGGAGATGGAGACGCGCAGCTACCTCGAAATCGTCGATGCGTTGCGCCAACACGGCGCTGCGCCGAAGGCCGACATGGAAGTACTGTGGCGCCGGCTGGTGTTCAATATCCTGATTTCCAACACGGACGATCACCTGCGCAATCATGGTTTTCTTTACGCGGGGCAGGAGGGCTGGCGTCTCTCGCCGGCATACGATCTCAACCCGGTGCCGCTCGACATCAAGCCGCGCATCCTTACGACCGCTATCAGCGAAGATGACAACACGGCCTCCCTTGCACTAGCGATGGAGGTAGCGGGGTATTTCGAGATCGATGATGCAAAGGCGCGCGGGATCGCAGCGCAAGTCGGGAAGGCCGTTGCGAAGTGGAGGGACGAAGCTGCGCGGCTTGGCATCAAGAAGGAAGAAATCGACCGCATGGCCTCGGCGTTTGAGCATGACGATCTGAAGTTGTCAATCCGCGAGAAATAGGCGCCCACGCCCACTTCTCGCATGATAGTGTCTTCGCGCACCGGACAAGGCGATATTCGCATACCTTCTTGTCTGGTCAGCACATGCTATGCTGGCGTTTTGACCCCTGAGTAACAAAATGTCGACGCCGAAAAAAGACGCGATGGTCCACCGTTTCCTGCATCTGTCGGACATTCACTTTGGCCAGGAAAACAAACACGGCACAGTTGTGAAGCACGAAAGTGTTCGGGATGCGCTCATCAGCGACGTGAAAACATTGGCCAAAAAACGTGGGCCAGCCAATCGCGTCCTTGTCACCGGCGATATTGCATATTCCGGGAAACACGACGAATATAAGACCGCAACCGAATGGCTCGAAAAAGTGACCGCCGCTTGCGAATGCGACGAAACTCACGTCAGCACGATCCCAGGTAATCATGACTGCGATGTCAGTGCCATCAGCAACCAGGCCAAACTGGTTTATGCGCAGTTTCGCGCGATCACTCCAGAGCAGGTGCAGGCCAATCTCCACGGAATCGCCCAGGATGGAGAGGCGTCAAACCCATTTTTGCCAAAGCTGCAGGCATACCGGGAATTTGCGAGAGGATACGATTGCGATTTTGAATCGCCATCGCACCCGTTCTGGATCAGGGACTTCGACTTCCCAGGCGGCGTCAAAATCAGATTTCTTGGTCTCACCAGTGTCCAGGTCAGCGACCTCACGGACAAGATCGGTAGCATTCTATTAGGTAATGCTCAGTACTCGATCACCGAAGAAGAAGATGTCGTTAATATCGTTCTGGTCCATCATCCGCTTGACTGGTTCATCGACAAAACGGAAGCCATGCAATATCTTCACAATCGCGCCCGCGTCATAATGGTTGGTCACGAGCACGCCCTCAATATTCAGAAAACAACCGACGGTTTCACGAAGAAGGAATGGCTGGTGATCTATGCCGGCGCGGCGAACCCGCCCGAACAAGAGTACGCCTATACTTACAATTGGCTTGAGTTTTCGTTCGAGGACAAAAATGGCCAGCATCATCTTGTTGTTGAAGTCTTCGCGCGCGTGTGGGTTCAACAAGACGTTCGCTTCGATGCCGACCGGGCGCGCCTGGGCGGATCAGGAGAATCGATCAGGCTTGAAATACCATGTCCGAACCTCAAGTCGACTCCCGCCAGGAAAGCGGTTACGGTAACTGGGCCGGGTCGAGGGACAGTTACTGAAGCGATCACCCAGGAGGCCAAGATGGGAGGAATATCAGCATCATCAACCGTACAGCCACCGGTGAGGCATCAAGGCAGGTCGGACATGAACATTGACAGCGCGGGGTTTGATCGTCTTCGATACCTCTTCTGGCGATACTTGGACTGGCGGCAACGCTTGAAAGTGCTGGTTGCTGTCGATGCTCTTCCGAAGACCGCGGATCAACCGTTGCCGCAAACTATGGAGCGTGTCGCCCTGGAGACGGCGGCGAAAAATACTGGAAAGCTGCATCAGTTATGGGAGGCGATGATGCCTCTTGTTCCCAAGGAAAAACGGGGAAAAAATCCGTTTCAACCAAAATGACAGGTAGGCAACCATGTTGAGCAAGACATTCGAGTTTCTCAGAATCGCGGACGTAAAACCGAGTGCTGAGAAGGTGAAACTGCGGACGGAGTCCGCGACTGACATCCTGGCTCAAGTTGATGCTCAGAAAGGCCGGGACGTTCTGCTTGCCCTTTTGCAGGGGGTCATTGGGGGATTCGAGAAATCGCCGTTCACTCAGGAGTCCCCTGTCGTAGCGCTGATTATCAAGGCCATCAAAGATCAAGATGCCGCCTTTCCGAACGACTTGAAAGAAAACGCGACGGAGCTCCGGGCCGTCGCGGCCATCGTGGTTGCAGAAATGTTGATTCGCTCAAACAGTGATCGGGCTGATGAGAACAGAAATATTGCGGCGCTGGCCGTCAGGTCAGCGCTGTCACTGCGGCCCCAGAGCAGCGAGAAGCATCTTCGATGGGCGCTGGAAACGTTGTTGTCGGCGAGCGATCAAGTGCTGCAAGCGGTCGCGCTGCAACGCAGGAAGCGCGGTAACTCCGCCCTTCAAGCTGTGAACAAGATGAAAGAGACCACGGTAGCTACTGATCTCTGGGCGGTCGTTGCACCGAAGGTGAAAGCCGCGCTGCAGGAAACGGCGAAGCAGGCAGCCATTGATCGGGAAGAGCTGGAGACATTGTGGTGGCTGTTTGGGGGGTATTCCGAACTCAAACACCAGCCGCTCGTGGAGCTTTCGGCTTCGGCGGCGGCATTCTGTTCCGGTTTCGAATTGGCGTTGCGGGCGTTGATTCCGCCCTGTGTTAGCGCCGCGGCGATGGTGAAACGAGCAACAGAGACGGGACGCAAGGCGGCAGTTCTGGCTTCAAATTCCCTGCAGGAATCCATCAAAGATTGGTCGGCGGAGATGCTGACTGCAATGGCACCGGCGGACGGGAAATGCGACGACACGATCCTGAAGCATCCTGCGCTCTTTCCAATTGCATGGGCCTGCCATCGTTTGCGCGACTGCACAGGAGCGCGGAAGCTTGGCAAGGAGTTCCTGGGCGCCACGGGCATTCCCGTGGATCAGGCTCATGCACCCGCAGATTGGGGAATACAAGTGTTTAGAGAGAAAATTCTGCTCCGGATATTAACCGAGGAAGAGAGTTGACTCGTGGCGACAGGTACTTGTGAAAATCCGGACTGCACGGTAGCGACCACCGGCAAGTGCTTGTTATCCCATCCCGACCCTGCGCAGTGTCCGCAGTTTCGCTCCGGAGAGGCTGTGATTGGTGTAGCGACGCCTGGCCCCGTCACGGCGGATGACTCTGAACAACGCATGGAGAAGCCGGGCGGCCGGAAGTTTCACCTTGGCAATGAACTCGGAGCCGAGGACGCCGCGGAGATCATGCGGGCCCGGTACAGTCATGTTATCGGCGTTCTCGGGTCAACCGACGCTGGCAAGACATGTTTCCTGTCTTCTCTATATCTCATGGCGTCGGGCGGGACTCTGCCCGCGCCGTTCGAATTCGCGGGCAGTCTCACGCTGCAAGCGTTTGAGGATCGCGCCAGAGGCTTGCGCGAGTGGCACGATGGGCAATTACCTCTGCAGCTAGCGGATCATACGCAACTGTCTGACCCGAGACAGCCGAGTTTGCTGCATCTTGCCATTCGTGAATCAGGCGAGCTGCGCCGACGGTTTGATCTCTTACTCACGGATCTCCCCGGCGAGTGGACTGATAAACTCGTTTTGCACGCAAGCGATGCGCAAGCGTTCCGTTTCCTGCAGCGGGCTGACGGTATCATCCTGGTCGTTGATGGAACGGTGCTGAAATCGAACCAGAGGCACGTCGAGGTTCAACGAATGCGGCACTTCACAGAGCGCCTTGCCAACGATGTGAACGTGAGTCGCGATACCCCGATAGTCATCCTTGTCAGCAAGTCGGATGAAATCGATATGGAAATGCCGACGGCAGCGAACGAATTGATGCTGCATGTCAGGAATCTGGGATATCAGGTAACGACGATTTCAGCGGCTTCTTTCTCCCGAAAACCGGACGAAGTTAAGAGCGGCACGGGCGTGCTCGAAGCCGTCCAGACAATACTGGCTTACCCGGATGGGACTCCTTACGCCGCCGCCCGAATAGACAATTCCCTCCTCGGGACACGTAGCTTCCAGGACTTCAGGGGATGAACATGGAAAGAAACGAACAGCCCCGATCAGTCCTTCTTATAGGTGTGCCGGATGCGGGAAAGACGAATTTTCTTTCGCGTCTGTGGTTAACCCTTGATGCAGGAAAGGGTGTTCTCGCGAAGGCTGAACTTCCGGCAGACCTCGATTATTTGAAGGCAGGCGCGGATCACCTGTTAAAGGGGGAATTCGCGCCTCACACGCCGCAGGATGTTCACGATAAAACTGAAATTCGGGTCAAGAGTACCTCGGCAGTCGATAAATTTCGGGGCACGCTTGTCGTTCCCGATCTGCCCGGAGAACAGATATTGTCCGTGTTTCGGACAAGGCGATGGTCAAGCGAGTGGGAAGACAAAATCTTGCCCGGATGCGCGTGCCTGCTGTTTGTTCGGGTCGATTCAAACGAGCTGATTGTGCCGCTCGATTGGCTAAACTGCCCGCTTCAGCTTGGGAGCCCGGTGCCTGAGGCGTCCCAAGAAAAGGACCCCCAAAACAAGACAAAACCGCCGACGCAAGTTGTCCTAGTCGATTGGCTTCAATTCTTGAGGGAAGCGTTCATTGCGCGAGTGGGTGGTGCGTATCGGCCCCGCGTTGGCATCGTCGTCTCAGCGTGGGACCTGGTTCCTGAAGATCAGAAAGCTGCGGGGCCCGAGCGTTGGATCAAGTCCAATCTCCCTCTATTGCATCAATTCATCAAAGCCAACAGCGAGGATTTTGAGTTCGCCTTCTTCGGTGTCTCGGTCGCCTCGGGTGACCTCCAGGCCGATCCCGAGTTTAAGGCAGCGTACCTTGATGGCGATCCGCGGACGGCCGGTGAAGTTGTGCACACGTTGGCCGGGAAATTGGAAACTTCAGGGGATATGTCTCTTCCTGTCGGCTGGGCGCTGGGTCTCGACGACACGAGAAAAAATGGTAACGGCAGTGACTGACGGCCAGGTACATCAGCTTCTTCATGGTTACCGCAGCGGGCATGGGCAACTCGCCGCAAGCATTAAGCTGTCTGACCGTGATGCAGAGCTGACGACGAGGCTCAGCGACCTGTCAGGAAGTCTCTCGTCAGGCATCCAACTCGATTCCTATTTGACTGTGTACCCGCTTCCAACCCGGACGTTCTTCGCTATTGCACGCACCTGGCCGGATCGGGAGGCAGCGCGTGCCGGATGTGTGCTTACACACACTCTCCTTGTTCCAACGGCCACATGGGCCACGCTTGTTGATGTGCGCTCCGTGGACCAACTTTTCCGAAACCCTACATTTAATCCAGAACATAGTTTCGCGGAACCCCTTCTTTTGCCGATCGGGATCACCACTTTGCCGGCGAAGGAGCTCGAAATCGACATTGCTGCTTCACGAGCGTTGGTTTCACGTTACTTCGGCCGTGGACTCAGACCTATCGTCTGGTTCAACGTGACAGCGCCGGAAGAGTACTTGTGGAGACTGTTGCAACACTTGTGGCCGAGACTGCGATGCGTGTTTTCCAGCTGTACGTTCAGTTTGCAGCAGCGAAATCTCCAGGATGGCCCGTTCGACCTTCTCTTTGCGCCGTCGTCGGTCTATTCGCGATTTACAAAATTGGCTTCGGAGCACTTGCTCGATCCTGCTTTGGAGAAAAAAACGGCGCAGGCAGTTACGGAACCCTGGTGCCAATACTGGGCCGAGGCTCTTTTCTCTTCTCAGCCCGGTTTACCGTTGAGAGAAACTGAACTTCCGATCTGGACCGAGCTGAGCGAAGATCCGACCGCTGTGCGGAAGCTTTCTCTTGTCCATGAATTGCGACTTCGTGCGCCGCAATCCCCAATGGCGGGAGTGGGCGCAATAGACGCCGTTGAATCCCTGGCACACGATCCCGACGCTGCCGTTGTTCTCAAACGGCTTGTCCTTAACGATGCTATCGACGCAGCTGCTTCTGCTCGTCCGCCGGAAGATGCTCTCAGAAGCTTGCGACTGATTGACGACCGTCTCCACCGTGAATCCTTTCGAAATATCGCGCCGGATTTCGAGAAGCGGCTGGATTCCGCGGCCGAACAGGTGACGGTGCGGCAGCCGGAGGCCGCGATAGAGGTTAGCGGAATGTGGCTCGCGGAAAGCATGGCGGATGGCAAAGGCCCATTCGTTCGTGGTGTCGTAGGGGGCCTGCGCAAGCTCGCAAAGAGCGAGCCGTCCCGATTGCAGGTCCTTCAATCCCACCCTGATATTGCAGCAGAACTTTTCCGTTTAGAACCGACGTTTGCGGGAGCATATCTGCAATTGGGATTGGACACCGCCCCTCGTGTGGTGGCGAACTGGCTTTCATCCACTCAGGACAGCGAGTTGCTTCGGCTCGCGCGCAAGACAATACTTCCATTTTTGCAGCTGCAGAAGAATGAAGAGCTGCTCTCGGCGCTCTTGCGGGAAATGCCGGAAACGGATGTAAAAGAGACCCTTACTATCCTGGCTGAATCAAGCAACGGTTTCTCGAATCAAGCCATTCGCAATGTAGTGATAGACCGGATTTCCCAGCCATATCCCGATCTCGTGAAGCAGTGGGCGTCAGAAACTCGCCCCTGGTCGCGCGGCGTGGCTGCGATTGTCGCCTCGGCATATCAGCCAAATCGTCAAGGATTCATTGAGCTCCTTGAACGAAGCAGGCTCAGGGGCGAGCGCCTGGCTGAAGTACTGGCAAAGATGATCAGCAATCAAACAGGCAGTTCCTATTGGCTGCGAGAGCTGATGTCACGAGATGTCAGGCTGATCAGGACATTGCTGCTTGCCGGTCCGGATATGTCTGCAGACATCGAAGCCAGTATCGCCCGGCTGCTCAGGGAAGCACCAGACGCTCCAGTTGCCGAATCAGAGGACCTGCTGGATGCGGTGACAAGCCTGGAGGGCCACGCAATTTTCCCTCAGCTTCTTGAAGCGGCTGCTCGCGGGGTTATTACCAGATACATCAGGGATGGAAAGACCTCAGCCGGTGAGGAGAACTTTCTTCAAACTCCGCAGGCGCTTCGCTGGCTGCAGAGCGTCCCTGCATTGCAGTTGACTGCCCTGGTGGGGCAGAGTTGTTCGGTCCATCACGCGGTTGCAAGAGCATGGAAGTGGATTTCCGAGGCCCCGCGGGCTCTTTATGACAGAGAGCCGCCGGTGCTGGCGGATTTGTTGGACACCCTGTTGTTATACACGCGGCGGTCATTTACAGAAGGATTGGAAGACTCGCTGGTAAGAGTGCTCCAACGTTCACGCTCCGAAGCGAACCCTGAAGTGAGGCAGGTTCTGTGCACGAAGCTTCTTCGCTTGGCGTTCGACAACGTCTCGCTGCCCATGGGCCAGGTTGTAGCTGAAGTATTTGCAGATGTGTATGCGGTCGCGATAAAGAAAAATGTCGAGCCGCCGTCATTCTGGTCGGCATTGTTTGGCACTTATGATTGGGACAAGGGGAAGGACCTCCGGGCTTCATTAGTTGATGCGTTCCTTCGATCGCGCTGGGCCCCGGGTAACCTGGCTATTGCGGCGACCAGGGCGGGAATTTTGAGAAAGATCTTCAAGCGATTGCATCGCCAGACAAAAGGAGACGAGTATATAAGGCGGATGCAACGGGATTTGTCTGAACGAACGGACAAAAGCGCATTGCAAGCGCGGGAAAGCCTCACGCCCCTGATTGCCGATCCTGATTTTTATGAAGAGTGGGATTAGTAGTGCTTTGGAAACCGTGAATTGTATTGGAAGACGTCTCGTTCTTTACACTAGTATATGGGACCAGCGGCAAAGGTAGCCCTCCGGAACGCGTTGACGGCTGCGTGGAAATACCCTGCGGAGAGTTTAGCTCGAAAAGAGTGCGATCTGTTCAAATCGAGGATATCGCCACGAATTGTAGCTCCGGCTGATGTTCGACAGCGAGCAGCGGGCAGGGAAACGAGGGTTCAATAAGGGTTCGATAGGTGTGTCTTGCGATTCCTTCAGGCGCTTTAGGTGGCCACCGGTGCCTGGGATGTCAATCAGTTACTTGTCGTGGGAGTGTTGACACGGTAGAGCTCTGGGGTTCGACTTCACCCAGCGTCGTTGCTCCTGCAATCACTTCGCACCTCCCGCTTCGAGGAAGTTGGGCTCGGAAGGGTTCGGTAAGAACCCGGGCTCCCGATCCTAGTGCCCTTGAACAACATCAAAGGCGTTTCGCCCGCACTGCTGATCCAGTTGCGTTCGTATTCCCGTTGTCCAGCACCAACAGCCAGGTTCAATAGACTGCGGTTATCAATACGGATCTCAAGAAGTCTTGGACATTCGGGTAGTGCCCTCGTAGGTTCTCGTGGGATGCTTTTTCATGTCGCCTGTAGAGATGCCGGCAGTCAGCACACTAGCACTGCCGAAAGGAAACCTGAAAACGAGGACGCCAGATTCCACTGTCGGCCCGCCTGGCTGGACGAACTGCGGTTCCCGTCTCGTCAGCACGAAAGAACTCTCGAAAATGTGGGATATGCCCGAGAGCACCCTTCGCTATTGGCGTTGCGCCGGAATTGGTCCTACCTACGTGAAACTCGGTGGCCGGATAAAGTATGATCTTGCAGACGTAGAAGCTTACGTCAGAGCCAACAAGCGAAAGCCATCCGTGCGGGCACATGGAGGGTAAGCGATGGCTCTTTACAAACGAGGTCAGGTTTATCACTACCGCTTCCGGATCAACGGTAGACGCTATCGGGGATCCACGAAGAAAACCACACTCACGGCCGCTCGAAGGATCGAGGCACTCACGATGGCCCAAGCCGAGGAACGAGGAGGCGTTCTTCTACTGAGACGCAGTCCGGTACTTCGTGAGTTTAGCAAGCGGTTCCTTGAATGGGTCAACAACCAAAGTATGTTGAAACAGACGACAAAAGATTATTACGCCAACGGATGGCGGTTGCTCGCGGACACGGACGTGGCCAGTATGCGGCTTGACGCAATTTCCCAAGACGATACCGGCGCGCTCAGTTTTCCGGGCGGCCCGTCGAACCACAACAATGCACTTCGCACGCTTCGGCGCATGCTCGGCAAGGCAGAAGGGTGGCGGGTGCTTAGAGCGGCCCCAAAGATCAAACTGAAGGAGGAACGCGAACGGGAGCGCATCATTGACGAACACGTTGAAGCCAGGCTTTTGCCTTTTTGCAAACAGCCGCTTCGAGACGTGCTCATGATTATGCGCGATGCCGGAATGCGAAACCAGAAAGAAGTATTCACAATGCGCTGGGAGCATCTGGACTGGTCGAACAGCCGGTATTTCGTCTACGACAGCAAAACCCCTAAGGGACGAAGGCACGTTCCGATCAGCCCGCGCGTTCTCCAAGCGCTGCTGGTACGGTATTCCGATCAAAAGGAAGGCTGGGTCTTTCCATCAAAACGGGCGAAGTGTGGCCATCTCACAACGGTGGCTAGGCGATTCCAGGATGCCCGGAAGGCTGCCGGCCTGCCGGATGACTTGGTGCTGTATTGTGCTCGTCACGGGTTCGGAACCGAAATGTACCGGGCCACAAAGAACCTCTTTGCGGTGATGAAGGCGATGGGCCACGCCGCCGTAGCAACCACCATGAAGTATCAACACCAGGACATCGACGAAATTGCACTCGTTGCCAGTAAGCGAGTGCAATAGTGGACACAAAATGGACACAATCGTGTTCCCTAGCTCAGTGGGAGTGCTGCCAAACTATTGAAAAGATGGTGAGCGCGGAAGGAATCGAACCTTC
>CAVXKN010000018.1:0-141054 GCA_963762385.1 uncultured Acidobacteriota bacterium
ACTGTGCGGCTGTTCTCCGCGATCTCTGCGATTTAAGAGCTTGTGTTTGCCGAAGTGTCATAAAGTCTTCAACCGCAGAGGCAGCTCCGAGCAGGTCGTCATTGCACGCCCGGCGCTGCAACTGCCAGCGGAATCCGCGTCTTCGGTATATCCATCACGAACCTGCCGCCGCGCAAAATGTCATGTTCTGAACCGTCCGGGCTGACCGAA
This sequence comes from uncultured Acidobacteriota bacterium, assembly GCA_963762385.1. Taxonomy (GTDB): domain Bacteria; phylum Acidobacteriota; class Terriglobia; order Terriglobales; family Acidobacteriaceae; genus JABDBE01. The sequence continues at coordinate 211 of CAVXKN010000018.1, forward strand.
TTCCACACCGCGCCGATTTCCACCTTCTTATTGCTTTCCGCAACCTTGGTCGGCTGACGGCGCTGCTTCTCGACATAGGCTTTGACGACTTGAGCAGCAATGCGCGCCGCGAACTGTCCATGCTCTCCGCCCTCGAACAATACCGCTACCACGATCTCAGGACTTCTCCGCGGCGTCACGCCCACGAACCAGGCATTGTCTTTGTACTTGGATTTGCCATTGGCAGTCTTAGCCTTAAGCGCGTTGCTGACGGTCTGTGCGCTTCCGGTTTTGCCCGCGAAATCAATCCCCTGCAGATGCGCGCTTCCTGCCGTGCCCAGCGGCGTCGGGACATTCGACATAGCGTCGGTGATGATCTCCCAATTCTTGGGATCGATCGGGATTTTAACCTGGCTCGGCGCATCCGTTGCGGGAATGACGTTACCGGGCAAATCACTGGGATTGGTTACATGCGGCCGCACCAGCAAGCCGCCGCTCGCGATTGCACCGATAGCGCGCGCCAATTGAATTGGAGTTACCGCCACCGCGCCCTGGCCGATACCAACCGAAATAGTTTCGCCCGCATACCACTTCTGTTTGAAGTTGCGAATCTTCCACTCTTCCGACGGCATGACTCCGCTCACTTCCTGCGGCAGGTCGATGCCCGTCTTTTGTCCCAGGCCAAACATGGTTGCATATTTCGCAATGCGCTCAATGCCAAGTTTCTCCGCCAGCGTATAAAAGAAAACGTCGCAGGATTGGTAGATCGCTTTGCTGATTTCCACCATGCCGTGAGTGCGATGCTCGGCAGCGACCCAGCATTTGAAATAGCGCCCATAAAATGTGGCCCCGCCGTTACAGATCACGTGCATATCCTGCGCGATATTTTCCTGCAAGCCAGCCGTCGCCATAATAATTTTGAAAGTCGATCCGGGTGCGAGCTGGGCCTGGATGGCTTTGTTGAGTAATGGATGTTCGTCGTCGTTGACCAGCTTGCTCCACTGATCGCGCGAGACTCGCACTGCAAAATCGTTAGGATCAAACGTCGGCCGGCTCACCATGGCCAGAATTTCTCCGTTGCGTGGATCCATGGCAACGATGGCGCCATTCTTGTCGCCCAAAGCCTCCTCGGCCGCGATTTGCAGATCGAGATCTACAGTGAGCTTGAGTTGTTTCCCGGGTTCCGCGGGCGTTTCGTCGAGCCGCCCGACTTCTCGCCCGCGGCTATTTACGATGGCTCGCCGCGAACCGTTCTTGCCCATCAGAATCTGGTTGTATTGCAGCTCCACGCCCGATTTCCCCACCACGTCGCCGGGATTGTAGAACTCCCAGCGCGGCTCATTCAGCATCTCTTCACTCACTTCGCCGACGTAGCCGATAAGGTGGGCCATGAATCCGTTGCGCGGATAAAGCCTGCGGTGCGCCACGATCGTATCCAACTCAGGCAGTTCATTGCGGTGCGACTCGACGAAGGCCAGTTCATCAGGCGTGATGTCGTCTTTCAAGAAAATCGGTTGATATTGCGGCATCGAGGCGAAGTGCCTGATGCGCTCTTTGACTTCTTTGGGATCAAGGTGCAGACCTTGCGAAATAAGATCGGCGTCGGCAGTGAGATCACGCGAGGAGTCGCGCAACAACAACGCGCTAAAAGAAGGATAGTTGTCGACGATGATGCGTCCCTCGCGATCAAGAATCTTGCCGCGAGGCGCGAGAATCGGCACGTTGCGCACCCGATTCTTTTCCGCGAGCGAAGCGTACATGTCGCTCTGCACCACCTGCAGCCGCCATAATCCGTAGGCCAGGATCATGAAAATGGCCAGCACAATGTACTGCACCGCGGTGAGGCGGACCTGCGATACTTTTTCGTCGCGGCCGAACATCAGGGTGTCAGGCTTCAGGCTTCAGGCGTGCGGCTTGGGGAGCACGCCGCCGAAGTGAACCACGCTGACTCATTCCTTTCGGGAAGATAAGTTTATTGTAATCTGCCAAAGCCAAGATTGCGTTGTAGTTTCGGGTAACGGAAGGGCATAGACGGCGGGAGAACCCAATCTGTGACCCGACACCGAGAGCCTAAGGCTACGTTAGGCGTCTCAGTTTTGCGGCTGTGCCAAGGTAAGGCGGCGATCTCTCTACAGGAGAGAAAGATCAATGCGATCGACCAGACCAAGGTTAGAACAGCACCCACAGGAGGACTTGTATTGTTGGGCCGACCAGGCCCCAGGTCATGCAATCCAACTGAAGCGAGAAAGAGTCCCAAAGACAGAAGTGAAATTGCCGCTAAAACTGCTGCTTTTCTACTTCTGTCCGTAATCTTTAAGGTCTCCTTTTTCTCAAGTCCACGCGCCACCAGATACCAAAGAACGATAACTCCGACAAGGAAAGGAACGTCACCAGTGTCGAAACCGAGTAACGACCTTGGGATACGTGTCCATTCTTGTCCCCAGACGAATGGATCGAAAATCCTGAAGAGCAGCGCCGGAGCATTCAGTCCCCTACAAATCAATCGCGACGTGGGCACATACGCCTCTGAGCCCGGAGGGACGGGCGTTCGATAACCCCACTGCAGCAGGATCGCGGCAACGAGAAATTGGATGAGAGGCAAGCTCAACGATAATCTCAATTTCCGCATTTTGAGGTCCCTTGCGCCAGTCCAGGATTGCCGCTCACAGATTCTCCACGTGTGCCGTTTAAGACACCCTGAAGCCCAACGCCCGCTTCACGTTCTCTGCTTGAATCGATCCAGTAACGCGAACAGGACGACCGCGAGCGCGGCGTTGGCTAGCGCCGATCCTAGTTCGCGAGGCCAACTCCATTGCAGGCTGAGTCCGACCAATCCCCGTGCAATCGTGAAGTACACGATTTCATGCACCACGTAGAAAAACAGAGTGACCAGAAACCGCGAGCCGGCATTCTCTACATCCAGCTTGACCCCGAGCGACGACGCCCCGTATCCCACGACGGTTTTCGCGATCCCATACAAGCCTAAGGGATGCCCGGTGAGCGAATCCTGTAACAAGCCGATGGCCGCACCGGTCAGCAATCCGGCGACTGGACTGCGGCGCGCTACGGCAAAGAAAATCACCACCAGCAACGGCAAATCAAAGATGGAAAAGAATTGAAATCGCAGGGGCACGAATGCCTGCAAAAAGACTGCGATCAACGGAATCAGGATGGCTGCCGGAAGACTGAACCGGTAAACCTCGACTTGCTCATTCGATGTATAAGTGATCGGCACGCTATTGAGGCGGTTCCTGTGACGGCTGGACGGCGGCCGGCTCCGATGGTTGATTTGGCTTCGCGGGCGCCAGCTGTGTCTGCCGCCCGGGCGCGGCGGTCGTCGTGTTTCCGGTTGCATTGTCAGGCACTTTCACGACCGGGGCGGCAGGCTTTTTCTGTGCTGCCGGCTTCACAGCGGATGAGTTGTCGCTCGGCTTGGTTCCGGAAGAAGCGCTGGCCGAGACATTCGCGCTGCCCGCAGAATCCCCACGCGGTTTCGGAGTTGTCGCGGCGGAGTTCTGGCCCGGACCTGACTGCGCATGAGTCGACACACTCGCAACATTCGACTTAAGGGGCGCTGTCGCGGCCGATGTCCCGGACGCGCTAGGTGCAGGCAAAATCTTCAATCCGCTAGTTGGAGGCGGCGGCTTATTCGGATCATCTGGAGGCCGGTCAGGAACCGATGGCAAACGCTGCGCAAGAATGTCGGCTGCTCGTATTGGCGTTGCTCCATCGGCCAAGGCCGGTTCTTTCTCTTCCTGCTGCGTGATCACGAGAACCTCTTCGAGACGGCCCAAGTCGGCAGCCGGCTTCACGCGGATATTCAGAAACAATTCCGGTCCCGGCGAAACCTTCGTCACCGTGCCCACGGGCAAGCCTTTGGGAAAAATCTGATCGCCGCCGCTGGTGATCACTCTTTCGCCCGGCTGCACGGTTTCATCGGACATCACTTTTTCGAGCACCACCTCGCCGAGCGCCGTCCCGCGCAAAACGCCTTGCAGCCGCGATTTCTCCAGAATCGCTCCCACTCCACTGGTCTGATCATTGACCAGCAATACCTGCGAAGTGCTTCGGAAGACCCGCAGCACCTTGCCAACAACGCCATCGGCGGTAATGACCGCCATATCCGGCTTGATCCCGTCGCGCGAGCCTTTGTCGATGTAAATCGATCGCGATTGCTCGCTGCCACTCGATCCGATGACCTGCGCGGCCATGGTCCTCGATATGAATTGCTCCTTGAAGCCGAGTAGCGCTTGCAGGCGGCGAGCCTGCTCCGCGTCCTGGTTGAGCCGAGCCTGCTCGATGCGCAGGCGGTCGATCTGCAGCTTGAGATCGCGATTCTCCTGGCGCACCCCGCGTAGATAGAAATAGTTGCGCCAGAGATTGCCAGTGCTGGTCTGGAACCAGACAATTCCTTTCTCGAGAGGAGTGACAGCATCTACCGCCCACACCCGAATCAGGCGGGTTGACTCATCCTGGGTAGAGCGCCTGACCTGCACCGCGAGCCCCAGCACCTGGACAAACAGCACGGCCACCAGGATGGTGACATTGCGGTAGCGGCTGATGAGGTTTTCCATGGTTAGCTGCGAGCTTCTAGCTATTAGCTACAGCTGACAAACAACCTGGCAGGCGGAAGACCGGCTCGGATTCGCGGCAGCTAGAAGCTAGTAGCCAGGAGCTTCGGTTACTCGATCGAAATCTTGCGCAAGAGTTTGAAGTCGCTCAGCATCTTGCCCGTGCCCAGCACCACGCTGCACAGCGGATCGTCGGCGATCGAAACCGGCAAGCCGGTTTCTTCACGGATGCGTTTGTCCAGATTTTTGAGCAACGCGCCTCCGCCAGTAAGCACAATGCCGCGGTCGCTGATGTCCGCGGAAAGCTCGGGCGGCGTGCGTTCGAGGGCGACGCGAATCGCATTCATAATCGTCGATACGCACTCGCTCAAGGCTTCGCGCACTTCGCTGTCGTCCACGGTAATGGTCTTCGGAACGCCCTCGATCAGGTTGCGCCCTTTGATCTCCATGGTCAGCGGCTTGTCCAGCGGATACGCGGAGCCAATCTCAATCTTGATCTGCTCGGCAGTGCGCTCGCCGATCAGCAGATTATATTTGCGCTTCAGATAATTCATGATGGCTTCGTCCATCTGGTTGCCGGCCATGCGCACGGAACGCGAATAGACGATGCCGCTGAGAGAGATAACTGCGATGTCGGTTGTTCCGCCGCCAATGTCGACGACCATGTTACCGCTGGGCTCGGTGATGGGAAGTCCGGCGCCGATGGCCGCCACCATGGCTTGCTCGACCAGATGCACTTCGCTGGCCTTGGCGCGATACGCCGAGTCCATGACCGCGCGCTTCTCCACTTGGGTAATTTCCGAGGGCACTCCAATCACGATGCGCGGATGCACCAGCATCTTGCGGTTGTGCGCCTTCTGAATAAAGTAGTTCAGCATCTTTTCCGTGACTTTGAAGTCGGCGATCACGCCATCTTTCATCGGCTTGATCGCCACGATGTTGCCGGGCGTGCGGCCCAGCATCTCCTTGGCTTCCTTGCCCACGGCCTCCACTTCGCCAGTGTTTTTGTTGATGGCCACGATCGAAGGCTCGTTCACCACGATGCCTTTTCCCCGCGCATACACCAGCGTGTTGGCCGTGCCCAGGTCGATAGCGAGGTCGCTCGAAAAAACGCTGAACAGCGACCGCAGATTGTGCCAGCGGGACGCGCTCGAATGAAACCCGTTGTTCGATGACATGCGAAACTTTCTTTCTGATGGAGTCGGTCTTCTTCCGGTTTTTATCCGGTTATTCTGGAATCTAATCTCTATCCTTGATTCTATGAGGGATTGCCATAGGTTTCAGCAAACCAAAGTAACTGTCCTTTCGAGGCCCGCGCTCAAGCCCCGTCCCGCTCACTGAATCACCACTTTCTTCTGCAGCGTGTTGACTCCGCCCTTGGCATTCTGCGCCGTGATGGTGATGGTGCTCTCGCCCGCCGCCAACGGCGGAGTGAAGTAATGGAATGCGCCGTCGCTTCCAACCACCGGCACTTCGCGCCCATTCACCATCACCCGCGCGCCCGCCTCGGTTTTTCCCGTTAATTCGATCACGTGACCATGCTGGATCAGCGGGTCCAAATCCAAATTGATCGCCGCCGTGTCATTCCCCTTGGGAATTATGGTAAACCGGTTTTTTTCGCTCTCGACCGATTCCCTGCCCGCAGCATCCTGGGATTGCACCAGCCAGTAGTAAGCCCCCTGCTCAAGACCCGAAACCAGCACGTCGGCAGTATTCACCTTGCGATCCACAATGGTAGAAGAAAAGTATGGGTTTCGCGAGATGCGCAGCCGGTAACCCTTCGCATTCGCCATCGGCGTCCAGGAAAATTCAATCGGCTTGGGATCATTCGACACGAACATGGGCATCATGTTGGCCGGCGAAATTGGGGTCGGAGGACCGATTTCCTTCAGCTTATCCATGTGCGGAGCCTCAGCCTGAAAGCTCACTTTCTCCCAGTCCGCCAAACGCACGGTCTCACCGTTACGCGTGATGTCGCCGGTTCCCTTCTTCACCAGGATTTCGTGCTGATCGTCCTTGGGATCGTTGCGCACCATGGCCGCGCTGTCAGGCGCGAGCGACGCTGTGGCCCCCGCCACAATCACCTGCGACTTCGAACCCTGCACATAGGTTGCCGTGGCCAGATCCACCGTGCCCGTGCTCACCGCAACCGACACGCTGGTCTGCTGCTGATCGTTGGTCGAGTCTTCCTCGATCACGATCAGCGAATCTTGTTTGACCGTGTAGTTGGTGCCATCATTAAATACGATCTTGGCCATGCCTTCCGAACTGGTCTGCACGACATCGCCTTTTTCCAGGGGGATGCTATAGTCGGCCGTTCCCCAGCTGTTGCCGTTCGCCTTTTTCACCCGCACTGTGCCGTCGAGCGCGGTGAAGTGCGCCTGCTGCGCCCCGGCGCCGCCCGCCTTCGCAGGATTGCCCGCGGCCCCGGCTACCACTTCCAGCAGCTTGGTTCCCAGGCTGTCCGCCGCCTTGAGGCTGCTCTCGGTGAATTGCGGAAAGGCAAAGTGCACGCCCGCAAACAACACCAGCACCACCGCCAGCACCAGCAGCGCCACGCTGCGGTAGGTGACCGTCTTCCACGCAATGTGGATTCCCGGTTTGCTGTTTGAAGACACCGAAGGCACAGAGAAACCCAGCCAAACTCCAGAGAATATGGGGTACTTTCGAGAGTATCACAAGGCCGATGAGCGCAAAACAGAGTAATCAAGTTAACACATTACGTTGGTGCCATGGTCGCTGTACTTTCTCTTGAATCGAGAAAGGCAACTCGCTTCCATTCGCGTTACAACGCCAATAAACATCTATGCACTTGACCTTGGCATCATCGATGCACATGTAGGGCGGGCACTCCTGTGTGCCGCCTTTGACTTTTTGGAAATCACGCCGCTGAGGCGGCTCGTCCACATTTACGTTCTTTGTAAAGGTGGGAAGGCAAGGTCACCGGTCGCAGCTTGTCTTCGCATGTACGGCTATTGGGGAGAGCAACGCCCCGCCAAGATTTTGCGTGGAGCAGCGCTTCAGCGCTGCGATAGCGGCCCTTGAATAACTAAGGATTTTGATTCCCAGGCAATAAATAGCTTTCTTCTCCGGCTAGAGATTTTCAGTTGTGAATACGCTCGACGCTACTTTTCGCACCTCGGAGTCGCCGGAATATTGGCCGCGACCGGCAGTGGCGCCAGGTTCTGCTTTTGCAAGACCGCATTTACCGGCGCGATCTTCTGCTGATTGAGATCGCGCCACTGTGTCAGGCGCTTGGCCAGTTCCTGACAGTACTGTTCGACGCTGGCTTCGAGCAGAGCCGCCGGCCTCGCGTCACCGCTCTCGATCATGAACGCGAGACGCGCCAGCTCGCGATTCAACGGACCGAGTCCGAGATCTTCAGGTTTACCGTCGTCGAGGTCCGCAACCTGGTCATCCAGCGCCTTCAGTGCATCGGCCGCGTCTTTCTTAGTAGCGTCGGTGCCCAGAGATTTTTGCCGGTCGGCAATTGCCGCTCGCAAGGCGCGCGCTTGGACATCGCCGTCGTACGTGGCCGCCAATTGATCCGAAACGTTGGTCTCAAGGTCGAGTTGTTTAACCAGATCCGCCTGCGACGCCTGCACTCGCGGATCGATAGTCACGGTCAATGACTGGCGATAGGTCTTGCCATTGACATCCAGGACCAGCAAATACTGACCCGGCACTGCGAACGCTCCCGGCTGCAGGTCACGAGGAAATTCCCCGGGAATGGCATGATCGGAGCCGGTGTATTCGATGTAATCAGTCTGATTGCCCCAGTAGCTGTAGCGCAACGTCTTCATCGCGGGATAACGAAGATCCCAGGTGAAGCGGTTCAGTCCCGGTGTTTTGGTAAGAGCGGGCTGCGGAGCAAACCAGTACTCGGGAGCGTTGGCCGGTGCTTTGTCATATGGGGCAGGTACGTTGGTGAACTCGTGCACCAGATTGTTGTGCGAGTCGTAGATCGAAAGCTTGATGTCGCCCGCAGGCGCGGATTTCAGGAAATAGTAAATGGTCGCGCCGTCTGGCGGATTGTCTCCAGCGGCAGTTTCTGGCGGCAGCGGCGTGTCTTGCGACATATCCCAGCGCACGCGCACGACGTTGCGCGGACTGAGTAGATGCACATCCGACCGCGGCCATTTGGCTTCATACTGCCGCAGCGGCGTGATGTCATCGAGAATCCACAGCGAGCGCCCAAACGTCGACGCCACCAAGTCGGTGTCGTGAACGTCGAGGTCAGTCACCATGGTCGTGGGCAGATTCAGTTGCAGGGTTTGCCAGTGATCGCCGTCGTCCAGCGAAAAGTAAACGCCGTTCCATGTGCCGGCGTAGAGCAACCCCTTGCGCACTGGATCTTCGCGAACCACCCGCGCGCTTCCAGTCTCAGGCAAGCCAGCGTTGGCCAGCTGCCAGCTCCGTCCGTAATCGCGCGTGCGATAGACGAGAGGACGCAGATCGTGGAATCCCATGACTACCGCGTAGGCAGCGGCCGCATCGTGGTGAGACGCTTCGACCGCGGTGATGCTGGCTTTCTCATGCAAGCCGGGAATGGTCACATTCTCCCAAGTCTTGCCGTCCTTCGTGACTTGAACCAGTCCATTGCCAGTGCCCGCCCAGATCACTCCAGCTTTCACCGGTGAAAGCGCGATGGTAGTGATCACAGTTCTTCGCGGATCGGCTTTCTTTTTCTCCGGCTCGGTCTTTTGCGTAAGGTCCGGACTGACTTCCTGCCAACTGAATCCACCGTCGTTGCTCTTCAACACATATTGAGCCGCGGCGTAAAGCGTGTGCGGATCCTGCGGCGAAAACGCAATGGGCACCATATTGGCGGTGCGATAGCGCGAATTCCGCACCAACAGATGCACGATCTGCCCGGTGGTCTTGTCATAGCGGAGCACGGTGCCGTACCAGCCTCCGGCGTAAACATAATTCGGATTGGCAGGATCGGGAGTGATATAGCAGAACTCGAATCCTCCTGTGGGGGCCCAGTCGCGATAGGTGATCTCGCCGTAATCGCTGCGGCTGGGGACGGCGGCGGTGCCGCTATCCTGCTGGGCGGCGTAAACAAAATAAGGAAAATGCTGGTCGGTGCTGACGTGATAAAACTGCCCGGTCGCCTGGTTGTACCACGAGCTCCAGGTATCGCCGCCGTCCACGCTGATGATGGCGCCCTGGTCGACACCCAGAATCATGTGCTGCGTGTTCGCAGGGTTGATCCAGAGGACGTGAAAATCGTCTCCACTGGGTGCGCCCACCCAAGCTTCGAAAGTCCGCCCGCTGTCCTTGGAGCGGTACATTGAAGTCTGTGCCACGTAAACGAAGTCTGCGTTCTTGGGATCGACAAACACACGGCTGAAGTAGCTGCTTCCCACAACGCGCGGATCGGTCGAACTGTGTTGCCAAGTGGCGCCGCCATCTTCTGAACGAAATAATCCCTGCGTGACAATGGCATAAACTCTCATGCCATTCGTTCCCGGTGCGACGGCCACGCCGATGCGCCCCATGGGCTCGGTCGGCAGGCCTTTGCCCGCAACCGCATTCCATGTCGAGCCCTGGTCGACGGATTTGTAAATCACGCCGTCCTGCTCCTTCTTCTTCTCAGGCTCGTCCGAACTGAATGGATCGTCGGGACGAGTCCACTGCGAAGCATACAGAATGTTTGGATTATCCGGATCGGCGGTGATGTCAGGGACGCCAGTTTCCGGATCTTTGTATAACACCTTCTGCCAGCTCTTGCCGCCGTCGGTGGTCTTGTAGATTCCGCGCTCAGCGCCCGAAAAATGATCTCCCGCGGCCGAGACCAGAACCACGTCGGGATTTCGTGGATCAACGATGATGCCGGTAATGATGTGAGTTTCGCGAAGGCCGATATTCGTCCAGGTCACGCCGGCGTCGGTTGACTTGTAGACTCCGTCACCCGGGGTTTGCTCGCCGGTTCCAACGTAGATAATCTTGGCATCCGACGGCGCGACCGCGACTGCGCCGATCGACCCTACACGCTCTTGATCGAAGATCGGCTTCCAGACGCGCCCGCCGTTCTCCGTTTTCCAAACACCGCCGCCCGGAGTCCCAATGTAATAGACGGATGGCTGGCTGGGCACTCCGGAGACGGAGGTAACCCGGCCGCCTCGGTGCGGACCGATCAAGCGCCACTGCATTGCCTGCAAGATGTTGGGAGGAACATCCTGGGCCGAGGCCGCAATCGTGAGAACGAAAAGGATGGCGATTTGCTTGGCAGCACACTTAACATTTGTATAGTTCATTCCGCTTTGGTGGCTCCTTGGTTAAGCCGCATCAACATTGGTTCCGGAGCGGAAGTATAGCACTCTGAGTCCACCGACAATGAGCTTCGCCGTATTGAATGTTCCGGGCCACCACGTTGAATTGCCCGTCGATCTTGCTCTAGCACTTTCCCATGGAACGGACTAACATCTACCTGCCTGAGCGGCGAGTCGCGTTGCTGGCGGAAGTTTGCGGGGAGTCTTTGAAGTGGTATGACGACCGTTTCAAACTCGAACGAGGCGCGCATGAACTGTCGCGATCGCGGGTTGAAAAAGCTCTTCGCCGTGTTTGCACGGCCTCTCTGCGTGGTCGGGCTTTTATTCTTCACAGTTGTAGCCCCGGCGCAATCCGCGCCCGCGCCACCAGCGCCAACGCAGGCTGCTCCCGCTAATCAGACTGCGTCCGCAACCGAATCTCATCCCGATCAAACTGGGGCGGAAATTACGGCTCACGAAGAAGCGACCACCTTCAAGGTTAACGTTAAGTTGGTGACGGTCCGCGTGGTGGTGCGCGATTCGAAGGGCAATGCGGTTGGGAATCTTCAGAAGGAAGACTTTGAGCTTTTCGACAATCGCAAGCCGCAGATCATCTCCCATTTTTCCGTAGAACAGCCAGGAGCGCAGGCTGCCAAGGAGCGGCTGACTTCGGAAGAGAAACCGGGCGAAAAACAGCCCTCAGTGCCCGAGCGCTATATTGCACTGGTTTTCGACGACATCCATCTGAAGTTTGGCGATCTGGCACAAACGCGGATGGCTGCTGAGCGCCACATCGCGACTCTGCGGCCTACGGACCGCGTCGCAATTTTCTCAACCTCCGGGCAAACCACGCTCGATTTCACGGATGATCGGGCGAAATTGCACGACGCCCTGCTTCGTCTGCAGCCGCGGCCCATCGCTCAAACCGGAACCACTGAGTGTCCGGACATTAGCTATTACATGGCAGACTTGATCCTGAATAAGAATGATCCCCAGGCAGAACAGGCGGCTGTTCTGGATGCCATGGCGTGTCTCGCGCTCCCGTCGGGGCCTCCGGGACAGTCAGGGGCGCAGGCACAGGCCCAGACGGCGCTGAACGCGGTGCGTGCTGAGGCGTCGCAACAATTGGCGATGGGAGGCCAGGAAAGCCGCCTTTCGTTGTTGGTTCTAAAGGATGTGGTCCGGAGGATTTCCGTGATGCCGGGGCAACGCAGCATCGTGGTGGTGTCGCCAGGCTTCCTGACTCCCGAGACTGACATGCTGACCGACTACATGGACGTTGTCGACCGGGCGCTGCATTCCGACGTGACCATCAGTTGTCTGGATGCGCGCGGCCTGTACACTGTCCTCCCCGGGGGCGATATTAGCCGGGATCGGCCTATGAATCCAGCCGCGGCAACGGTGGAAGTTCAGTACCAAACTGCCAGCGCCCAAGCGGAAGGCGACGTCTTGTCGGACCTGGCAAACGCAACTGGCGGGGCATTCTTTCATAACAACAATGATCTTGACGAGGGATTCAAGCGCGTGTCGGCCACGCCTGAATATTTCTATACCCTGGGCTTTTCACCCCAGAATCTGAAATTGGACGGCAGCTATCACAAACTGAAAGTCTCGTTGAAAAAACCCGCAGGCCTGACCTTGCAATCGCGCAGCGGGTACTATGCTCCCAAGCACGCCGCAGACCCGGCGGAGGAAGCGAAGCAGGAGATTCAGGACGCCATCTTTTCCCAGGAAGAAATGCACGACCTTCCGGTGGAACTGCATACTCAGTTTTTCAAATCCAGCGATGCCGAGGCCAAACTCGCGGTCCTGGCTCATGTGGATGCGAAACATCTTCACTATCGAAGAGTCGACGGCCGAAATACAGATGAGCTTACGGTAGTTTCCGCTATCTTCAATCAGAACGGAGTCTTCATTCAGGGGATGCAGAAAACGCTCACCATGCGCTGGAAGGACGAAACGCTGGAGAACAAGCTGGGTTCGGGAATCACTTTAAAGACAAATTTTGATGTGAAGCCGGGCAGCTACCTTGTCCGGCTGGTGGTTCGAGATGGGGATGGGCAGTTGATGTCCGCGGAAAACGGGGCTATCGAAATCCCGTAAATCACGGAGGTCGGAATATGCAGCTTCGCAAGGCGATTCTTTTCACAGGAACACTCTGTATTGCGGTTTTGGCGCATTTGGCGCTCGCTCAACAGCCGGCCGCGCAGGCCCCGGCTTCGGACACAGCTACGATCCACGCCGAGACGCGATTGGTCCTTGTCGACACAGTAGTGACCGACAAGAAGGGCAAGTACATTCGAGATCTCACCATCAAGGATTTCAAGGTCTGGGAAGACAACAAGGAACAAGCCATCAAGAGTTTTTCGTTGGAAGATGACAGCGCGGCGCCAGAAAAAGCGCAGAAGCACTATCTGGTTCTTTTCTTCGATAACTCGACCATGGATGTGGGCGATCAGATGCAGGCGCGGCAGGCGGCCGCCAAGTTTATTGACGCCAACGCCTCGCCCAATCGTTTAATCGCTGTGGTTGATTTCGGCGGGACCATAAAGATTTCTCAGAACTTCACTGCAGACGCGGATCGCCTGAAGCAGGTTGTTGCCGGGACGAAAACGTCGTCGGTTTCGCCGAACGCTGCGCCAGTCGAGGTTGCGTCTCTCGCACCTCCAGTCGGCGGGACTTCATTTGGCATGCCTTACCTGGGCAATGCGGAAGCTGACTTCGGCGCGCACAGCGTAATGTTAGCGCTGCGAAGCCTGGCGAAAAGCCTCGGCACAGTACCCGGCCGCAAGACGCTCGTGTTCCTGACGTCGGGATTTCCGCTCACGCCGGAACGTCAGTCGGAGCTGACTGCAGTGATTGATGTGTGCAACCGGAACAACGTTGCCGTCTATCCTCTGGACGTTCGCGGCCTGGTCGCAGGCGGCATTGCGGCGCCTCAGTCGCTTTTGCAATCTCCATCGCATCCACGGCCCGGGCAGTTATCGTCCGCGACGCTCACCTACAGTGGAACCGAGAATCCACTCTATCCGCTGAAGCTCGCCTATTTTGATCCCGCGCAGCACGGGGGCGGCGGGGGTGGTGGAGGGGGAACAGGCGGTCATGGCGGTGGTGGCGGAACAGGTGGTGGGGGAACAGGTGGAGGAACTGGCGGTGGCGGACACAGCGGCGGAACGGGTGGAACCGGCGGAGGAGGAACACACGGCAGCACGGGTGGTACTGGAGCATCGACTATCGCAAGCCAAGGTTACGGGAACCCTCAGTACAATCAGCCCCGGCAGATCGTCCCTGACATTCCGAACGTGTCCGACAACCAGGAAATCCTCTATCAACTGGCCGAGGGAACGGGCGGGTTTGTCATCGTCAATTCCAACGATCTAGTCGGTGGCCTGCAAAGAATTGCAAACGACCAATCGCAATATTACGTCCTCAGCTACACCCCTCCCGAGTCAGCCGAAGGCGCTTGCCACACGCTGCGCGTGAAAGTAGATCGCGGCGGGACCATCGTCCGCGCCCGCAGCGGATACTGCAAGCAGAGATCGCGAGACCTGCTCGCGGGAAACCCGATCGAGAAGCAAATGGAGACTCGCGCTTCGGGCGAGATGGCGGGAAATGTTACCGGAACCGTGGAGGCTCCATTCTTCTACACTTCGCCGAATACGGCCCGTGTGAATCTGGCCATCGGGATCCCGTCGAACGCGTTGAAGTTTGAGAAAGTGAAGGGGAAGCAGCATTCGTCGGTCAACGTGCTGGGCATCGCCTACAAAACGGATGGCACGATTGCCGCCCGCTTCAGCGATACCGTAGATCTTGATTTCGACGGCAAGAAAGAATTGGAGGAGTTTCAGAAGCAGCCCTTCCACTACGAGAACCAGTTCGAGGTTGCTTCCGGTCAGTACAACCTCAAGGTGGTGTTCAGCTCGGGAAATGATACTTTCGGCAAGCTGCAAGTGCCGCTGGTTGTCGACCCCTATGACGGCAAGCAATTCAGCATGAGTGGGGTCGCGCTCAGCAATCAATTTCATCGAGTTTCCGATCTGTCAACCGGCCTCGACTCGGAATTGCTGGCCGACCGGACGCCGCTGGTCGTGCAGGGCATTCAAGTCGTTCCCTCGGACTGCAATCGCTTTAAGAAAACCGACAATGCGGCCGTCTTCGTCGAAATCTACGCGCCACTTTTGTTGGGACCCAAACCTCCGCAGGTGGGAGTGGAGTTGATGGTGGTGGATCGCAAAACGGGCGAGAAAAAAGTGGACGTCGCCTCGCGCGCTACCAATCAGCCCGGAAGCGCCGTCGCTCCGATGGGATTGAAGCTGCCGGTGGCTACGCTAGCACCCGGTTCGTATCGCGTCGAATTGCGAGCCCTGGATTCAGTGGGGAACGCCGCCAAGCTTCGCACGGCAGACTTCGAAGTCGAGTAGTGTAGGCGCGCGCGTTAGTCGCCGTCCGGGCTACGTGTTTATCGCGCTCCTTGCCGCGCCTCACCCCGGCCTGTAGCATAGACAATGTCATTCTTCCCGAGCGTTCATCCCAGGAGGCTTTATGCCAACCGATCTTTTAACCGGGCCGTCCATCATCGGCACGGCTACCCGGACCAGAGTTTATAAGAACTTTATCGATGGCGAATGGGTCGAGGCTTCGACCGGACAAACTTTCGAAGACCGCAATCCCGCCGACACTCGCGATGTGGTCGGCATCTTCCAGAGGTCGGGCAAGGCGGATGTTGACGCCGCCATCGCAGCCGCGAAGCATGCCTTCGCCCGGTGGCGTCTGATTCCCGCGCCGCGTCGCGCTGAAATCATCTATCGCGCCGCCGAGATGCTGTTCGAGCGCAAGGAAGATTTCTCCCGCGACATGACGCGCGAAATGGGCAAGATCCTGAAAGAAACTCGGGGCGATGTGCAGGAAGCCGTCGACACTGCTTATTACATGGCTGGTGAAGGCCGACGCATGTTCGGTCCCACCACGCCGTCGGAACTGCCCAACAAGTTCGCCATGGCCGTGCGCCAACCCATTGGAGTTTGTGGGCTGATTACGCCATGGAACTTCCCGATGGCGATTCCGTCGTGGAAGCTTTTGCCGGCGCTGGTCTGCGGCAACACGTGCGTGATCAAGCCGGCGCAGGATACCCCGCTATCAACTTTCAATCTGGTGCGCGTGCTTTATGATGCCGGGCTGCCTCGGGGCGTGGTGAATATTGTGACTGGCTTCGGGTCGGAAGTTGGCACGCCGATCACTGAACATGCCGACGTGCGCGCGATTTCTTTGACTGGTTCGAGCGCGGTGGGGCGGATTGTGGGCACTACGGCGGCCAAGAGCTTCAAACATTGTTCGCTCGAACTTGGCGGCAAGAATCCTATGATTGTTTTGGATGACGCCAACCTCGATCTTGCGATTGAAGGCGGCCTCTGGGGCGGCTTCGGAACCACTGGCCAGCGTTGCACTGCGACCAGCCGGATCATTGTGCAAAAAGGCATCTATGCTGAGTTCATCGAGCATTACGTGGAGCGAGCGAAAGCTTTGAAGGTTGGCAATGGTCTGGATGAGACCGTCGAGATGGGTCCGGCGATCAACGAGAATCAGCTCAAGACCGACCTCAGCTACGTGGACATCGGTAAAGCCGAGGGCGCTCGCCTGAAATGCGGCGGCAACCGGCTGGACAAAGGCGAATATCAGAATGGCTATTTCATGGAGCCGACCGTGTTTGTCGACGTTGATCGCAAGATGCGCATCGCGCAAGAGGAAATCTTTGGCCCGGTGGTTTCGATCATTCCGTGCGACGACCTTGAAGATGCGATCGAGATCGCGAATGGCATCGAGTATGGATTGTCTTCCGCGCTCTATACCAAAGACGTGAACAAGGCCTTCGTCGCCATGCGCGACCTTCATGCTGGAATTACCTACATCAATGCGCCGACGATTGGAGCCGAGGTGCATCTGCCGTTCGGCGGAGTGAAAGCTACCGGCAACGGCCATCGCGAAGGCGGTCTGGGCGCGATCGACTTCTTCAGCGAATGGAAGTCGATTTACGTTGATTATTCCGATCGCCTGCAGAAGGCGCAGATTGATCGAGCGGATTAAGAATTTGATCGCAGAGTCCGCTGAGAACGTCCGCAGAGGGCGCGGAGACCAGCTTGGCATTCTCTGCGGGGTCCGCGGATTTTCTCGGCGCACTCTGCGATAAGCTTTTGATGTTGTCCCGGTCTGGAGCCACTCATGCCCGCTACGCAAAGCCGTGAAATCGCCGCTGCCTCTCGCCTTGACAACGTTCGTTACGCCATTCGTGATCTGGCTTGCGTTGCCGACGAGGTCATCAAGCAAGGTCACAAGGTTCTGGCGCTCAACGTGGGCGATCCCAACATCTTTGATTTTCAGACTCCGGCTCATCTGATCGAAGCTGTGTACAAGGCCATGCGCGACGGCAAGAACGGCTATGCGCCGTCGTCAGGGATCAAGCCGGCGCTGGACGCGATTCGCCGAGAAGCCGCGCGCAAGGGAATTTCGTCCGTGCAGGATGTATTTGTCACGACCGGAGTCAGTGAGACTGTCGACCTCTGCCTGACTGCGCTGCTCAATCCCGGGGACGATCTGCTTACGCCGTGTCCGGACTATCCGCTGTACTCGGCGGTGCTGGCCAAGCTGGGGATCGGGCTCAATACGTATTACCTCAACGAGGAGGATGCGTGGCAGCCGGATCTCGACGACATCGAGCGCAAGATTACTCCGCGGACGCGTGGCATTGTGCTGATCAATCCCAATAATCCGACCGGTTCTGTGTGTTCGCGGGCAATGCTCGAGCAGATTGCGGAACTGGCTCGGCGGCACAATCTGGTGATCTTTGCGGATGAGATTTATGACAAGCTGATTCTAGAAGACGACGAGCATGTTGCGATGGCGTCCGTGGCGCCGGATGTTCCCGTAGTCACGTTTGGCGGGCTGTCGAAGAATTATCTGGCTCCGGGTTGGCGCATCGGGTGGGGCATTGTTAGCGGCGAGGCCGCGACGATAAAGCAATACGATGAAGGCATTCAGCGGCTGTTGCGTTCGCGCTTGTGCGCCAATCATCCCGAGCAGTATGCGATCAAGCCCGCGCTCGAAGGTCCGCAGGATCACCTGCCCGAAGTCCGCAAGAAACTGCGCAGCCGACGCGATTTAACGGTCCAATGGTGCAATTCGACGGCGCGTGTGAGTTGCGTCTCGCCGCGCGGAGCATTCTACGCGTATCCCCGAATCGATATTCCTGAAGGTGACGATGTCTTCGTCAAAGAACTCATTCTGCAGAAGCACGTGATGGTGGTTCACGGCTCCGGCTTCGGCCAGAAGCCCGGCACCAAGCATTTTCGCATTGTCTTCCTGCCCGATGAGAAGACGCTCGCGACCGCCTACGCCGCGATTGCCCAGTTCATCAGCAGCAGATATCGATAGGTCGGAGTCGTGCGTACCTCGTCCAGGACAAGAGCAGAGTTGCGTGGGTGGGTTCTGGGCCGGTGAGAAAAAAGTGCGGCCCCACGCAACTCTAGTTTGAGTGTGTGGGGCCGCGTTAAGCTGGGAGAAAAATCCCTTAAGGACCTAACCCCTGAAAAGCCGCAAGCTGGCTAATGTTTGATCGCCGGCTTGCTAACTTGCGCGATCGCATGCCGTTGGCTCGCCTCCCGGGCCTTTTCGCGGACTTGGTTGGGAGCGGGTGGCCGTGTCAGCTTGGCACCTGAAGCAACCCCTGCCGGAGTGTACAGTTTCGTTTCGTCAGCCAGCCGAACCTGCTCGTAGCCTTTGCGTTTCGCCATAATGCGATAGTCGAAGGCGATGTTGGAGGTCCCACCTCCCAGTTCACGCACTACGAAGGATGTGGCCGACTTCTGCTCCACATAGAGTCCTTTGCAGTCGCCGTTGGGGGTTAGAAACACGTGGTACTCCACGTTTGTGTTAACGGTTTGGCCGAAGATCGGCTCCAGGCTGACCACGGCTTCCCCTTTCGAAAGGCGTGCGGAGCCGGCATCTTCAAACCAGCTTTCCGGGCCTTCGATGGCAGAGAGACCGACCTTGCTAGGGCCGACGTCCACTGCGACGCCGAGTTCGCCGTTACAACTAATCGCGCCGCTGGTAGTCGCGGTGCATAGCGCACCAGTATTTGGGTCATAAGCGTAGAGGATCGCTTGCCCCGCAGTGCTCGTGTCGTTGATAAAGATTCCACCTGCGAAATTATTTGCGTTGACGTCTGCGGTGACACCGACAACGCCATAAGCGGAATCAGACGAACCGCTAACCCCATTTCCGCCCGAAGAGTCACCCCAAACTCCTGACGCTCCGTTGAATAGTACGGCGGACGACGAGCCGCTCACGTGTTCGCCATAGACACCGAATCCGGCGGGACTTGCGGAGTATCCCCAGACGCCGAGGGTTTGCTGGGTGTCACCGTCCTCAAATCCGGCGACTGCATAGGCGAACCCGGCGTCGTCGGGGGCGACGGAGAAGATGCCGTTGGTGTCGCCCGAGAAGTAACCGGAGTCGAAACCGCCTTCGGCCACGATTGGATCGCCGCTACCCGAAAAGTCGCCGGCGGCACCGGTAACTGTGCCCCCCAGGTTTATGTTTCCATCGACAGTCATGCTGCCGGTGAACGTGTTACTCGACGCTCCCAGCTCCGGCACGATTGAAGTGTTGATGGCGATGGTACCGGAGGTCGTGATGGTTCCGCCCGTCAGTCCGGTTCCGGCGGTGATACTGGTGACCGTGCCGCCGCTGTTGTTGTCTGCGGCGCAGGCCCAGGCCGATCCATTCCATTTCAGGATCTGCCCGGTGCCGCAGCTCTCCAGCCCCAAGCTGGTGCTGCTGCCCAGAGATACCGATCCGCCGCCGGTCAACGGACTGTTGGCGGTTACGGTCAAGGACGAATGCGCCAGCATCGCATTAGTGACGCCGGCCGTCTTGATGCTCAAGGTCCCGCTGGTGGTAATCGGTCCGCCGGTCAGTCCGGCTCCGCTACCCACACTGGTGACCGTACCCGTGCCGGGGAAAGTCTGGCCGGAAATGAAGGTCACTAAACCGGTGTGGCTGACCTCGAAGGCCGTACCATGAACCGACAGAGAGGCATGGGTTGACTTGGGAAACAGGGTGAGTGTGTCACGGACGTCGCCGGTGCCGCTGACGTCCAATTTCGCGGCGGGCGTCGTAGTCGCGATGCCAACGTTGCCGCCGACGGTTTCAAAGATCTTGGAGTTTCCAATCGTAGTGGTTCCAGTAAAGACGGGAACAAAATCCGCCGTGCCGCTGCCCGTGATGGTTCCTGGAGGCAGGACCGGTGCCTTCGAGTTCGCGGTCGGAGCCAGCATGAACGAGGAAGCCGGCCGGCCGCCAATGGTTTCGGCGTCCAACGCCTTCAAGGCGTACGGAACGCTCATCAGCAGAACGCGCGGTTGTTCGTCCTGACCGTGAACTTGCACGCCCAGCCAGCGGGCTTCGCCGGAAGCGAAGACACTAGCGGGCAGTCCCTGGCTGCTGGTTGAGCCGAGCGCAACCGAATAATGTCCGAACTTGTCGGGCTGCACGTTTTGCGTTTCCATCCAGAGGGGTGCCCCACCCTCGGATTCTTGATAGAGGTAGAAGGTCACCCCGACCGTCCCGGTTAATGGTTTACCGTTGACGCCGGTCAACACGCCGGTGAAGTTCACCATCGGCGGCACGGCGACATTGGCGGAAGCGGCCGCCGCTTGCTGTGCCGCCATGGGCACAACGCTGCCAGCCAGCAAAACCAACGCATACACCCAAACGCTGATGCGGTACATAGATTCTCCTTAGGTTTTTGATTTTCTAACTGTGTTACGGGAATTTCGGAACTGCTCTTACCCTCACGCCCTCAAAGATCCGGTGTTTTCTGCATTTGGAATGACGGCCCCGGGACTGGAGTGCCTGAGGCCGTATTGCCTCCAGGAAGCCAGACTTCTCCCCCGAGATCTGGCCTACCTGGAAAATCGATTACTTCCTAACAGCGAGCGCCGAGTTGCCAGAGCTCAGCGACCGGACGCATTGGAACACGCTCCTCCTTAATCTGCTTGCCCGCCCGCGTACTTTCGTGTGCATAGTGTCGCGAACGTTGATTTCGTTTCACGCGCTCTCGCATCGCACACACTTTCAATCTTGGAGCTTTGGAGTGCGTGAGCAGCCGCCCAGCGGGAAAGGAAAGCGGTGGTGCCTCCAGTGACATAGGAGGCTGGGGCAACTTGCGCGATCGCGGAAAAGCTGAAGAACAAGAACGTCAGTATGAAAATCCTTGTATAGGAATTGGTTTTCATTGAAGCGGCTCCTCTACTACGCCACGATCAGAGTTCTGACGTGTCTCACCTGGAATCCCCCAACCTGAGCGCGAAGTCCGGTGAAGAATGTTCTTCGGATCGGGAGAAGATGCAGAGTCCCCACATCAACAAACGCAATGGGCTCTGAATCAGCCCTCCGCTTGGAATGCACGCTGCTTCTGGGTGCAGACTGTCTCCTATTTGGGCTGATAATGACAATGCATTGAGGGTGAATTGCAGGTGATTTGCAGGTGAACGACTAGGCAGTTGAAACCACAAGGATTATTGCTCGTTCTCAAATCCTTGGGACACAATATCGCGGCTCCCGGCCTCTCAAGCCTCTGAAGCAACCGACGATCTGGGTAGCGGGAGGTATGTCTTATGCGGTTAGGAGGTTCACGGCCAGCCCGCCCACGCCGAAGAGGAACGTCAATCTACCTTGGTCAGTACCACGCCCGTCGCATGTCCGTCCACGGTCGCCCGTATTTCTGATGCTTTTCCAACTGGATAATCTTGCTGCTTAGCGTCTCGCGGCACCAGAATTCTGACTGAGCATGCGGGTCGATTCTTGTCCGGTTCGGATTCAGACAGAATGATGCTGGGCTGGAGGCACATTCCCCGGTCCGGTGGACAAGCTGCGTCACCAAGGAGGGCCGCAGCAACGATCCCGCGCACTCGGACTGTGCGACCGTTTAATGCAGAGCGATGCTCGACGACGAAGCGCACGCCGACCGCCTTCGTCGGCACCGCACTAAGTGGGAGATCGGGCCCACGAGTCTTACTCTCGACCTGAACCTGCAAGGTCGAGCCTTGCGTCGGTCGGCTCTGGGGTGATCCGCTGGTTGGAGTTACCTGAGCGGTGAACGCGACAATGGCGATCAGGGAAAATAGAGGCAGCCAGCTATAGGGTTTCCGAATCATGACAAAGAAATGCCTGGCTTGCGGTCCGGATTGGCAGCCGTCAAGCCAGGCCCTAATTGTAGTTCGGTCAGAAGCCACTCATTTGAATCTGCGGTCCAGGTAGGCCTGTGCGTATCTGCCTCGCATGAAATCGCAAATGTGCACCTTCCCAGCTCCGGTTACGTCGCCAAAAGCAGCCGCTGTAAACGCTACATCGACTGGTTCCTGGACTCTGGCCGTGAGGTAATCTCCCCATCGAGTCGGATTATCGTTGGCTCCAGCACACGTGGATACACTCTGGAAATAGCCGCGCTCGCCTCCCCTGCTGTAGTCATCCGAGATGCCCACATAGGATTCCGCCGGTCCTCCACCCGAAGAGGAACTACCGAATCCGACGACCAGTCCCAGATCACCGCGTGAGTTGGCGGTAACATCCGCGTAGGAAAAACAGCTGCCCCCGCTGAAGATGTCAGCCCCGTTCAGGAAGGTCATATCGGAAATTTGGACGATCGCGCCCGCAACGTACGCTTGCGGACGATTCGAACCGTTGGCATTTACCGAGTAATAGGTTGCGAGATATTGGACGGGCGGAGAACTGGCCGAGCCATCGTAGCCCACTGCGGACCGCAGCGAGAATCCGATAGGACTGGTCGACAGGTTGAAACCCAACCAGTTGTTGCCGCTCTTCCCTCCGGTGCACGTGGCTGGAGTAAAGTTAGACGATTCCACGTTGACCACGGTCCAGAAAATGGAATTCGAGTTCTCGGGCCACCAGAAATAGCGATTCTGGCTACCGTTCTCGACCGTCACCAGAAACATCGTGTCGGTGGTGGCCCGGGCCGGAACCCATACGACTTGGCCAACACTGCCGGTCCAAGTGAACACACTCCCGCTGATACTCTGGCACGTCGCCATTTGGTCAAGGTTGTAGCGCCATACAATCGCCTCGCTCCAACCACCGTTCGTAATGCCGTTGGCGGTTATATAGATGTAGTTGTTACCCAAGCCCAGATGCGGATAGTCAAATAAAACCCCGGCTCCTCCAGTTGAGGTCGTAGGTGCAAGCGTCCCCGGTATTGGCTGCATCGCGGACGTGGATCCTGATCACTCCGGTGCTCAAGGAGGAATTCACGAATAGCTCTTCCCATATGGATACGTCCCTGCCATGATCATGGACTGCGTCCTGATCGCAGCAGAAGAAAGGTGCATCAGTCGGGCCGGAGTCGTCGGCGATTCCGGTAAACGAGGTGCCGTGATTATTGGAGTAACCTCTCGACCAGTTTTGGGTCACAAACCATTTCTCTCCGCTCTGCGCAACGGCGGGTTCGGCGGTGGTCGACTCACCATCCCCGACGATCGAATAAGGCCTGTTGATGCCAATGTAAAGCGCGCCGGGCGATGGCAGGGGTTCTTTGAACTCATCCGATGCATTCACCGCTTTGGTTTCCCGTTCATTGGAGCGCACGGGCACCTGCGGGCCGGGAGGCAGTGGGCCCTTCCGCAGAACCATGTCGTCATGCAGTTTTTCAAGTTTTTCATCCAACATCTCGTGCTGCTCGGGAGTTAGTTGAGCCACGTGAGAGAAAGCCTCTGGCCCGTTAGGGTGCAGGACGGAGTTCGTTGCAGTGGCGCTTCCCGTTTGAGCGCCGGCGAGTACGGGGATCAGAGACACGGCGCACGCTAACAGCGTGGCCAGAACAAACAAGCGGAACTTCATTGTAAACCTCCTGATAGCTGGGTGCATCATTAGGTTTGCACTGTGTTGGTTTGCACTGCGTTGAAGGAATCCTTTTCGACGCCTGGCCACAAACCCACGGACTTGTTAACAAGAAAGCTCCAAGCCTTTACCGATCGTCCAGGATACGAATAGAAACCCAGAATTTGCTTACGAGAAAACCCAGTCTCTTATGAACGCCCGACATGAAGTCCGAGCTTGTGCAATTCGATGTCATGCAGTCCAACCGCCGCTCAGAGCTGACCTGCGTCAAACGCTCTCCTGTGTATGGTGTTTGGACTGCTGATTTCGTTTCATTGCAAACAGACGCCTCTGTTGCTCCCGAACTTCACCCCAAGAATTTGCGCCGGCGCCGAGATACTGTGTAGGCCATCTTGGCGTCAGCACTTTCTACTATGGTCGCTAGGAGAAGCAATGCACTGCAGGTGAATTGGAGGTGAGTCGTAGGTGAGCCGTTAAGATATTGAAAATAGAGCTGATGTATTTATTGTGCCGCGCTTGAAAGCGGCAATGGTACAATCCACCGGTTAAAAAGCCCGCATCCACGGCGGGTCCGGCCATGGATACACCCTCGTTGATCTTCCGTTTTGGACCGTTTGAGGCGCGGACGTGTGCCCAGGAGTTGTCCAAAAATGGGACAGCCATCAGGCTGCGTGGTCAACCCTTCGCCATTCTCGAACTGTTGCTTACTCGCGCGGGCGAGGTGGTGACCCGCGAGGAAATCCGGCAGAAGCTTTGGCCGGCCGACACCTTCGTCGACTTCGAGCACGGACTCAACACCTCGATCAAGAAACTTCGCCAAGCACTCTGTGACTCCGCCACGGACCCGCGCTATATCGAAACCTTGCCGCGACTCGGGTATCGTTTCATCGCCCCGGTTACGGCAATCGTCGAAACGCCATCAAAGAAGGCAGCCAACCGGGCGATCGATAGTGCGGTCGCAGTCTCCCAGCCTGAATCTGCGATGCCACCTCGACGGTCGTTCGCCTGGTCGCTGGTCTTGGTGCCAGCGGTTGTGCTGCTGGCCGGAGCGGCTTTGGCTTTTAATGTCGCAAGCGCGCGAGATCGGTTCTTTGCTCTGTTTCGGTCGACGAAAAATGCGTCGGTGGCAGTTGCTTCCGCGCCCAAACCGCCGCGCTCGATCATAGTCCTGCCGCTGCAGAATCTTTCTAATAGCGCAGCCGAGGACTATTTCGCCGACGGCATGACCGACGAACTCACTACCGATCTGGCTCAGTTAGGAAGCCTGCGAGTAATCTCCCGGACTTCCGCCATGCACTACAAGAGCACGGCCAAGACAGCCCCCGAGATTGGTCGTGAACTCGGCGTGGATACGCTGATTGAAGGGACGGTGCAACATGTGGGAAATCGGGTCCGAATTCGAATACAGGTGATCGACTCGGCCAGCGATCGGCATCTTTGGGCAAGAAGTTACGATTACGAACTCAAAGATGTGTTGGTATTGCAGAGTTCGGCGGCGCGTGATATTGCGGAAGAGGTGCAGGGGAAAGTCGCTCTCCCGCAGGCAGACTTCCGGCCGGTGAATGCGAATCGGGTAAACCCAGCCGCTTATGAAGCCTATCTCAAGGGCCGTTACTTTTGGAACAAGCGGAGCGAGGACGGTTTGAAGACGAGCATCGATTATTTCGAGCAAGCCATTTCGGAAGACCCGAAGTTTGCGGCCGCATACGCAGCCATGGCCGACAGCTACTCGATTCTGGGCTCGGATGTCTTGCCCGCCCGATTGGCAAGTTCAAAAGCGCATGTGGCGGCCAGTAAGGCGTTGGAGTTGGACCCGACAATCGCCGAAGGGCACGCCGAGCTGGGTTTGGTGGAGTTTTACTATGACTGGGACTGGCGGCGATCCGAGCAAGAGTTTCGGCGCGCCATTGAGTTGAACCCGAACTACGCGACTGCCCACCAGTGGTACAGCTACTATCTTTCGGCGATGGGCCGCTTTTCGGAGGCCGTGGAAGAGGCTCAAAAGGCACAACAAATCGATCCTTTGTCGCTCTCGATCAATACCACCCTGGCGGGGCGCTACCGCGACTCGGGCCAATATGCGCAGGCGATCAATTCCAGTCAGCGGACCCTGGAGATGGATCCGGACTTCGTGACTGCACATATTGCTCTGGGGGCAACGTACGAAGCCGAGGGAAACTGGGCGCAGGCGATCCTCGAGTACCAGAAGGCGGTTGAGCTATCTCGGAACAGCCCTCCCGCACTGGCGGCCTTGGGCTGTGCATACGGCTATTCTGGCAATCGAGAAGCAGCCCATAAAATGATTGACAGTTTGCACGAGGCATCCAGTCGCCATTACGTCTCCGCTTTTGATATGGCCACCGTTTATGCCGGCTTGGGCGACAAGGACAAGGCATTTCATTGGTTGCAGAAAGCTTACGCCGAGCGGGAAAGCCAAATGGCGTTCTTGGGCGTTACACATAGGCTCGACGGATTACGCTCGGATCCGCGCTTTGCCGATCTGCTACACCGGATGCACCTGAGCCATCCCGTCGCTTCAAGTTAAACAGCGATCCCGGAAAGAGCCGATCGCAACCGACTTGGTCTTTGGCGCAAAATCTGCTTAAATCGCAATACAGCCAAGAAGTCCACCGTGATCGACATTCACTGTCACATCCTTGCCGAGGTCGACGACGGCCCTAAATCCTGGGACGTGGCCGAGGAGATGTGCCGCATGGCGGTCGCGGACGGTATCGAGCATATTGTGGCCACGCCCCACGCCAACGACCGCTATCGCTACGACCGCGAATTCCTGGCGAAGGTGCTCGATTACTTGCGTCAGCGGATCGGCCCGACTCCCCGTCTGAGCCTGGGATGCGATTTCCATCTCTCGTATGAAAACCTGCAGGATGTCATGCTGTTTCCGGATCGCTATGCCATTGAAGGCAGCCATTACTTGCTGGTGGAACTAAGCAATTACAGTGTTCCGGTTCAGATCGAGGAGCACTTCAGCAAACTGCTGGAGAAGGGACTCACGCCGGTGATCACGCATCCCGAGCGCAATCCGATCGTGCAGCGAACGCCGCAACGGATTCTGCAGTGGGTCGAACTCGGCTGTGTCATCCAGGTGACCGGGTCGGCGTTGACTGGACGTTGGGGACAGGCGGCGTGGCAAACCGCGCAATGGCTGCTCAAACGAGAGGCTGTCCATGTGCTGGCCACGGATGCGCACGACACCAAGAGCCGTCCGCCGGTGCTTTCCACGGCGCGCAACGCAGCTGCGGAAATCTGCGGAGAAGAAGTGGCGCGAGCGTTGGTCGATGACAATCCGCGCGCAATCGTGAGCGGACAATCCTTGCCTTATTTTCCCGCACCAGTGATGAAGAGTTAGATCAAACAACCTGGGCCACGGATTTCACGGATCGACACGAATCAAGATAAGAAATGAAATATCCGCGTCGATCAGTGTAAATCCGTGGCTTATTGTCTTTGTGGGCTTGTCGTAGGTGGCGTGGTAGCGGGAGTTGAGATGCTGCTGGGCGCTTGCGATTGACTCGTCATGGCGCTGTCCGGATTCAGCAGGTGCTGGTGATCTGGCCCCAATCCCAACTTGATGAGCGCGCGAGCATCGGGCGTGGTTTTGGACTGCCAGTTATTGTCCGCCTGATAACGCTGCATCGCCTGTTGGGTCTCGTCATTCCACACGCCGGAAGGCTTCCCCGTCAGGTAGTGCTCGCGGATCAGCGCTTGCTGAATTTCCAGGGTGCGCTGCGGATCGATCTTCTGCTGTCCGTGTCGATTAGCGGCGGATTTTCGCGACTTCTTGCTCTTACTCGTAGCCGAGTGCGCCGACGTACTGCTCGACTTGGAACTCCTCTTGTGAGAGGCCGTAGAGGCATGGGATGTAGGTTGCTTGGTCGCGGCGGGCTTGCTGTCAGACTGGGTGTCCTGGGCGGTCGACAGCATCGCCGCGAAAAGCGCGACGCAAGCGACCGCCGAAATCCTGGTTAATAAACCCAACAATAGTCCTCGCAACCCGGAGCGGGCACTGAGTAATGATCCCCGATCGGGGCTCTCAGTGCCAATCTCCATAGGCTGCATTCAGGTTACGGAAGTGTACCCGCCAGGAAGATGGTGCCGTCCTGACGGCCGGAACCCCGCTGGCGTACCAGGAACACAACATCCTGTCCGCTCTTCAGGGACGAAGAGATCCGGTTAAAGTCATCCTCGGAATTCACCGCCTGCTTGTTGATCTCGAGGATAACGTCTCCACGGGTGAGACCAACGTCGTCGGCGAAAGATGACGGCTTGATATCCTGCACGATCACACCTTTGCCGGCAGGAATGTCAAGACGGTCGGCCATTTCAGAGCTGATGCCGCGAACCGTGATGCCCAGCTTGCTCTCTTTGGGCGCTTCCTCCGCGCCATTGTCATCGTCTTCGCCGAGCCGAGCGGCAAACAACTTGGCCCTATCGGCAACGGTGACGGTGGCATCCTGTTTCTTGCCGTTGCGCACGAAGCCGAGCGTCACTTTGCTGCCGGGTTTACGGCTGGCGATATCGGCAACCAGTTCATCGCCATTCTTTACCGGCTTGCCGTCGACGGAGGTAATCGTGTCGCCAACTTTGAGTCCGGCCTGCTCGGCTGGACTGCCCGCCGTGACTGCTGAAACCGTTACACCGCCAGCGCCCGCGCCGTAGACCCGCGCGATTGCGGGATTCTCCTGCGCGTTGAACATGATGCCAATCGAGCCCCGGGCAACCCGATGGTCGGGTGCGATGAGCTGGTTGTAAACATTCACGACCGTGTTCGACGGCATGGCAAAGCCAACGCCAGCGTAGGCATTTGTATCGGTGAGAATCGCGGTATTGATGCCGATGACTTCACCGGCCATATTGACGAGTGGGCCTCCGGAGTTGCCCGGATTGATGGCCGCATCGGTCTGAATAAAAGATTGGAATTGGCGATTAGGAACGATATTGCGGCCCTTCGCCGAAACGATTCCTGCAGTCACCGTTTCCGACAGTCCAAACGGACTGCCCACCGCCAGCACCCAATCTCCCACTTGCATACCGTCGGAGTTGCCCAGCTTGGCGACGGGTAGAGGCTTTTCGGAGTCGATCTTGATCACGGCCAGATCGGTTTCCTGATCGGAGCCGATCACCTTGGCATCGTGCAGAACTCCCGGCGGATCATCCATCAGCTTCACCCGAACGCGGTCGGCTTTCTCGACCACGTGCCGGTTGGTAACGATGTAGCCTTTGGCATCAACGATGACTCCAGAACCCAGAGAATGCTCGCGAATGGGTCCGTTGTTGCCCTGGCCGCCGAAGAATTTATCGAAGAAATCGCCAAAGGGATCCTGATCGTCCGGCTGGTCGGGATTTCCCCCGCGTCCGCGACGATGCGGGTTCTTGATGGTCGATTCGGTGTTGATGTTGACCACACTCGGTTCCAGTTGCTTGGAAATTTGCGCGAACTGGCTCGAGAGCTGCTGCGGCGAGGGAATGGTCAAGGGGGTTGCGTCCGAACCCTTCTTCTCCTGGCCTTTCACTCCCTTGGAAATAACCGTTCCGATTAGAATGCCGACGGTCAATGTGGCCAAAATCGTTAGCGTGTATGCTGGGCGGTTCGCCTTCAGGCGCGCCCAGAAACCGCTGGCAAGCGGGTCCATAAGAACTTCCTCCAGTAGTAACAGTGCTTTGACATTATACCTTTTCGCCAATAAGGAGCGCTTCGCGGTCACGTGCGCTTATTGCATCGGCTGTCCCGAAGCCAGCACACCCTTGCCCGTAATCCAGGGATGGATTTCAGGCTTCATTAGTCCTGCCTTGATGGACGGATCGTCTTTCAACAAAGCCGCTGTCTCTTCCGCGCCAACGCGGAAGATAGCGACCGCCCGCAATTCGCCCGGAGCGTTCAGCGGGAACGACCCGGCAACCGCGATCTTGCCCTGCGCCGCTATCTGTTCGATGGAGGAGCGATGCTGTTTCAGCACGTCCATAAACCCGGGCGCGTCCGGATTCCATTTCTCCCCGCGCTTCATCAGCACCAGCGTGTACTGCTCCATCCCCTCGGGAGTCGCGGGTGGGTGAATGGCATCGGCATCGATCAACCATGGTCCGTGTATTTCAGCGGCCAGACGGCCTGCTTTGATCGCGGGATCGCTGTTGGCCCAATCTTGTATCTGCGCAGCCGAGTCCGCCTCGAACACGAAGATGCCGCGCAGCGGTGTGTCCTCCTCGAATGGTCCAGCGATCACAAGTTTGTGCTCGCCATACATCTTCCGGATGTTGGCCATGTGTTCTTCTTGCAGCTTTTCGCCGGCTTCCTTCGTTAGTTGCGGAGCGTTGGCGGGACGATTCAAGAGCACGAAGAAATACTGCGCAGGCTTGGCGCTTGGCTGGGCCTGGTCTTGTGCCGGTGCGAAGTTGGCCGCAAGCAGGCTCAACGGAAGTACACAGCTGGAGAGAATTTTTCTCATCTGCGAAACACTTAGCATAAGCTTGCCTCGTTTCGGACCATATCCTCTTCTTTTTCTCTCCTACCTTAGACGTTGGAATTGAAAATTTCGCTCTCGTTGCGAAGTTCGTCGCCACGCGTGTAGCGTGGACAGTCCCGGGCGCCGCTTTTGATCGTTCTGACAACCCAAAACCAACCGCAACATCGGCGGACAGGAGTGTCCGCCCCACACGAGTGCCGCCGCGTCTACACTTCACGCGGAAACGATTTGAATTGCACTTCACGCAACTTTGAAGTGACTTTCTTGTCGGCATCGGTGTGATATTCGGTGAGCGTGCCTTTCACCACGTAAAAAGCCTCGTCGGATGGAGTCTTGCCTTCTCCACGGCTGATCGTGCCTTGGAAGTCGTACCAGACCCCGTGTACGGTGTCAGTAGTGAAACTGAGTTTGGTTCCATCGAGCTTGCCCTGTTTGAAAAACTGATCGAGAAAGGCGCCCCGATCGCTTTCGGAATCGCCATAGCGCGAAACGAAGCCGGTCACCTTGCCCGCATCTTCGACCGTGATCTGGACGAATTCGCCTTCACGCAAAAAGCTGTACATTCCCGAATAATCGCCGGCGGGAGTTGAGTTTTGTGGAGGATTCTGTCCGGCCAGCAGTGAACCACAGGCGAGCAATAAAAGCAAAAGTATACCTGCCAGTTTCATATCGGTATTAGAGCACGGAAATTCAAGCCCAGAAACTCTTCACGGGCGCTGAAAGCCGCCAGCACAGCTATAATAGGAGCACTTTCGCCGGTTGCAAGAATCCCATGAAACAGGGCCCGCTGCTGATCGACACTTCGCGTAAACGCAGACCGCCCCCTGTGGCTGCGCCGACGTTGCTGGTCGCACTGGACCCGTGGCACAAAGTCTTTCTGCGGAATCTAAGAGACTTATTCTGGAGCCGGCAGAAACCGCCGCTGCAGTTAGTGTCCCGGCCGGCAGATTTTTGGCCTGACGTTTTCGTTCCGAGGCGGATGCCGTGGACCCAGTTCCTGCAGTCGACGCTGGGTCATGTCTGCGTGATTGCGGCGTTATGGGGATGGTCTTTACTCTGGCCGCCACGTCCTCGAATGGTGCAGCCGGCTGTGTTTCACAACTCGGATGTAGTTTATTACGATGCTTCGGAATACCTGGCGCCGCTCGATACCGGAGGAGCGCATGTCCCATCGCCGCAGAAAGGCGAACCCGAGCATGCGGCGCAGCCAATCATCTCAGTGCCACCGGAAGCGGATAATCGCGCGCAGACGATTGTCGCGCCTTCGAATGTGAAGTTGGATCACGATGTGTCCTTGCCCAACATCGTGGCCCTAGGGCGTCCGACGCCGACGATTCCGAGTGCGGCGATGGCCGCTTCGCCTTCGGATTTGAAATTGCCGGTGCTGCCCGCATCCGTGGTAGCGCCCGTGCCTGAAGTCAATTCGGCAATGTCGAGGCGAGATATGCAGGCTCCTCAGCCGGCAGTTGTCGAGCCTATTCCCGAAATGGCGGACGCGGCTTCGCGAAAAATGACTGATATCAATATCGGACATTCGCAAGTGGTAGCGCCCGCGCCGGAGTTGCCCGTCGGCGCGCAACGAGCGTTGGCGAATATGCCGATGGGAAATTCCGGTGGAGCGGTGGTGCCGCCACCGCCTTCGGTGCAGGGTTCTGGAGCTTCGCGCGACGGACGACTGATTGCCCTCAATCTTCATCCCGCCGCTCCCAGCGGACCCGTCGATGTTCCGGCGGGCAGCCGGCGCGGAACGTTTGCAGCAACTCCTGAGGGTAAGCCCGGTGCCGCGGGAACGCCGGATATTCATGGGGAAAGTAACACCGCATCCGGCAGCGGCCATGGGAGCGGAGATCCAGTGGGCTCGGGCAGCAGCGCGAACGGCGTGCCGCCTGGACTTTTTGTTGGCACAAGCCCGAAGCCGGGAAACACTTCGGCCGTTGCCGGCGGAACTCAAGGACTCTCGAAGCCGAAGCCCTCCGACAACTCGCTCGTCGCGAGCGCGGCGCCGCCGCGAGTTGCGGTTACACCGCGTTCTTCCGAGATGCTGGTAAATGCTCCCAGCGAGCTTGAGCGCAAGGTCTTCGGCGACCGCAAATCCTACGCCATGATTCTGAACGTCCCCAACTTGAACTCTGCGGGCGGAAGTTGGGTCATGCATTTTGCCGAGTTGAAGGACGCCGAAAAGCCGGGTGAGTTAGTTTATCCAGCGGCCACGCAGCAAGTGGATCCTGGATATCCGCTGGAGCTGATGAAGCAGAACGTTCAGGGCACAGTGATACTCTCGGCGGTCATTCGCGGCGACGGATCGGTCGGCGAAATCCGAGTTCTGCGTGGAGTGGACGATCGCCTGGATCAGTACGCCAGTGCGGCGCTGTCGCGTTGGCGATTTCGTCCAGCGTCTGAGAAACGGCGATCCGGTGGCGCTCCAGACCGTGGTCATGATTCCCTTCCGGCCCGTGCGCAAGTCGGGTTTCTAGAACCTTTCGCCGCGCGGATTTCGCGGATCAACACGGATACCCCTGTTTCTTTTCGTCTCTTCTTTTTTTAAATCCGCGTGATCCGTGCAAATCCGTGACCAGGTTCTTGCGGTTTCCTAAGCTTCGCCCACTCCGGCCAGCGCCAGTAGCGCCAACAAAATCCGCTTGAGTCCCAGTTCGCGTCCGGTGCAGTCGAACCACTCTTGCAGCGTGTGGGCACCCCCGCCTACGCCGCCGCCGCCAATGGCGATGGCTTCCCGCCCCAGTGAGAGGGGAATGTTGGCGTCGGTTGATGCC
Organism: uncultured Acidobacteriota bacterium; assembly: GCA_963762385.1. Taxonomy (GTDB): domain Bacteria; phylum Acidobacteriota; class Terriglobia; order Terriglobales; family Acidobacteriaceae; genus JABDBE01. The sequence continues at coordinate 33,177 of CAVXKN010000018.1, forward strand.
CGTTGAATTTGGGCCGCGTTGCCGAGATGGGCATCCACCGCGCGAATTACTTTCAGCATGCGAGCGTTGCCGTCGAGTTCCCCAGCCGGACGATTTCCGATGGGCACGACTTCGCAGCTGAGGCCGGACGATCGCTTTTGCGACGAGATACGCCGCTCGCTCGCCCGCGATTCTTCGTCGACTGCATGATCCAGTGCCCGCCGCAAGGAAGCCTCCAGCCTCTCCATCTCCGCCATCGAGGTGGAGCGAATGTCGACCCTCATGCTGGCCGACTCGGGAATGGAGTTCACTGAAGTGCCTCCCCGAATCACGCCGACATTGAAAGTGGTCTTCGGGGACGATGGAACCGAAGTTTGGGAGAACGAGTGGATAGCGCGCGCCAAAACCAGGATGGGATTGGGTATGCCGAAGTCGCTCCAGGAATGTCCTCCGGGGCCGCGCACGATGATTTCGAAGCGGCGGCTGCCCAGAGCCTCCGCCACAATCGTGTCGGAACCGGCGCCGTCGAGGACCAGGCTGTAACGGATCGAGTCTTTCCAGCGGGCTTGGGAAAAAATGTGTCGCATGCCGCGCAGGTCGCCTTCACCCTCTTCGCCTACGTTGCCGATGAAGAGTATAGGCATGGCCAGCGCAACCTTGGAGGCGCGAACCGCGGCCGCCACGGCCAGCAAGGCAGCGACCCCGGCTCCGTTATCCGAAACTCCCGGTCCGTAGAGGCGATTGCCCTGCTGGCGCAGGTTGAGCGGAGTGCCAGCAGGAAAAACGGTATCAATGTGAGCGCTAAGCGCGGTGTATTGCGTGGACGGTTTGGATATTTGCCTGGATTTATGAATGCCGAACACGTTGCCCACGTCGTCAGTGCAGACTTCTTCCAATCCAAGCCCACGAAAGCGTTCCTCGAGCCACTCGCTGCGGGCGGCCTCACCAAACGGGGGAGCGGGGATGCGCGCCATCTCCAGTTGCCAAGCCGAAAACTGAGGCTCCTCGCCACGAAACGAAGCGAACGCTGCGCGGGTTTCCGGCAGCGCAGCCAGACGCGCGATCTCTTGTTGGACCGTGGGAGACACGAGCGGCACATCCGCGCGCGGGCTGGAGGGCATGATCGTCCACGTATCTTACAACGTGCGGCCGCGAGAATGTGACTCGCCAGGGCTGGCCGCCCCGATGAAATGTGAGAATTGGCTAAGCAGGAGTGGAATGACGATGTTAGCCTCAGTTGACACTGACTACTCGCGGTTTGCCCGTAGTCCAGAGACAGTCCTGAACTGCTTAGTAACCTAGCGTGGAGCGTTTGGTCTTGCAGGTTCCCACAATTCGATTGGATTTCCCTCGGGGTCATGCAGTCGGGCAAACCGTCCGACGTTGGGATAAGATTGCGGGTCAACCTTAATCTCTATCCCTGCAGTTCGTAGCTGGGCTGCCATTTTGTCGAGATCCCGGACTCGAAAATTCACTATCCAGACCTTGTTGGCATCCCCGAAATATTTGGTCGTCTCAGGAAAAGGAGTGAAAGCCGTGGGGCCCGCCTCTTGCTCCCAAGCGTGTTCGCCCTCACTCGATGGTGTGAGCGAGACTCCCAGATGCTGCTGATACCAACTCGCCAACGCTTTTGGATCGTGCGCCCGGAAGAATAGCCCTCCGATTCCCGTCACTTTTTCCATTTCGGCTCCTGTAGCGACCCCGTTCTTAACAACTGCCCCCGCAGCGGGAGGAGGGGTCATGGGCTGTGTGCCCGTCTGCGCCGCTATGCCTAGTCCGTCCCGGCTCAAGATGAAGCTTGACCCAAAAGCAAATGAGAGGGTTCGTAGCAGTTGGCGTCTGGGAAAATGCATCTTACCCTCCTTCGGAGACCAGCGCGACCCGATCTAAGATACCTGCGCAAATGAGGTTCTGGCAACCCTACGGATCAGGTTCTGGGTGACTGGTCGGCAAGGCAATTCGGGAAACTATCCAGAAACGGGCTTCTGGAAGAACGATGGAGATGTCCCCGAGGCCGACTTCTGGCCAAGCGTCCGAAGGCGCCCCAATGCGATCGTCCTGGTATCGTTCGGTTCATCGATTGTTCGGATTCAATAAACTGCGACCTTCAAACCTGTGACGCGGTAGCCATTGTTGATCGTTGTTTTATAATACCGACCGGTATGTATGTTTACACTTGCAAGACATGCACGTTAGGGCAACCGAACCGCTCGCGGCCGGTGGCCTAGCGGCGGAATCTCCAGAATCTCGGAGTTTCCGGATCTCGCCTTCCGTTTGTTATGTCTCGACTAATATGCGGGACGACCCGCGCCGACCCGCGCTGCCACGCGACCGAGATACGTCCTGAGCAAGCTCGGACTGACATCCGCAATCCCATAAGCGCTGATCCAATGATTTCTGTAACTGCTTGAAAGATTGATGACTGCTCTTTGGCGTTCGTCTTGCAATCTTCTAGTTCGCGCGAAACCGGCTTTCCAAGCGGGTTCCGCAACAAAGAGGAGGACGAATGTACCGTCAACGCATCTCAACTTTTGTACTTGTTCTGACTGCAGCTTGCAGTCTTCTTGCAAGTCAGCTTCTGCTAGCCCAATCGGCGACTACGGGTGAAATCAGCGGCACCGTTAGCGATCCTTCCGGCGCTGTAGTGCCCAACGTCCCAGTTACCTTAAAGAGTATCGATAAGGGATACACCCAGAGTGCGACCACGAACTCACAGGGTGCATATCGGTTTTCACTGTTAGCTCCGGGCAATTACACAATTTCCGCGACAGCGCAAGGATTCAAGACGACCACGGTGACACAACCAGTCGCTGTGGGGGCGGTCGCCATCACCAATATCACGATGGAACTCGGCACCACCGGAACCACTGTCGAGGTAAGCGGAGATGCCCCGCTGCTGCAAGCAGACAGCTCCGAAATCTCCACTACGATGAATGAGCGGGCGGTTCAAAGCTTGCCGAACCCCGGCAACGACCTGAGCTTCATCGCTCAGACCGCGCCCGGTTCGGTGATGAACACCGAGAGCGGTTTCGGCAACTTCTCCAGTTTCGGAATTTCTGCGACCTCGAACTTGTTCACCATGAACGGCATGTATGACAACGATCCGTTCTTGAACCTGAACAACTCCGGCGCCACCAACTTGCTGCTTGGCAACAACGAGATTCAGGAAGCGTCGGTAACCAGCAACGGCTACTCCGGTGAGTTTGGCGGCTTCGCTGGCGCGACTGTGAACTACGTGACTAAGTCAGGCTCGAACCAATTCCACGGCAACGCGGCCTATTGGTGGAACGGTTCGGCCATGAACGCCAATGACTGGTTCCACAACAACACCACGCCGGTGACCCCGAAGACGTTCGACAACGCCAATCAGTGGGCAGCGTCATTCGGTGGACCGATCAAGAAGGACAAGGCGTTCTTTTTCGCCAACTACGAAGGCCTGCGCGTGCTGGTTCCGGTTACCCAGACGGTCACCTACCCCAGCCCACAATTCCAAACTTCGACGCTGGCTAACTTGACGGCTATCGGACAGGGCGCGCAGATTCCGTACTTCCAGAACATGTTTAATCTCTGGAACGCCGCTCCCGGTGCGAGCCGCGGAACACCCATTCCACTCGGCGGAACCTCTCTCGGTGGTTGCTCCACTCCCGCCGCCGGAGGACTCAACGGTGTTGCTTCACTGCTTCCCGGTGCCCCGTTGTTTGGCAGCGCGGTTCCCTGCGCCAATAGCTTCCAAGCGGCGGACAGTGCTCTGACCCATGAGTTCCTGCTGGCGGGCAGAGTCGACGTCAACCTCACGAACAGCGACAAAATCTTTATCCGCGCTCAGGAAGACAAGGGGCTCCAAGCCACTTACACCGACCCCATTACCCCGCTGTTTAACACCACCAGCGATCAGCCTGAATATCAGTCGCAGGCGAGCTGGAACCACAGCTTTGGCACCAAGGCTGTGAACAACCTGGTCGCAGCATTCACGTACTACAGCGCGATCTTCAACACCACCGACCGGCCGGCCTCTCTGGCCGCGTATCCAACAACCCTGTTCATGGGGGACGGCACATTTGCCAACAGCTTCGAAGGGACCGCTCTGGGCGGTATAAACTTCGATTTCCCGCAGGGTCGTAATGTCACCCAATATCAGTTCGTGGATGACTTCTCTTACACTCTGGGCACCAAACACACCCTGAAGTTGGGTGAAAACTTCCACCGCTACGACATCGGAGACCACGACTTCAACAACCGTGCTATCGGGCTGCTGATTCCGTTCGATATCAGCTCCTTCTACGCTGGAGGTACAGGAGGTACCCAGCTGCAGCAGAATTTCTCGACGACTTCGGAGGCTCCCATCGGAATTTATGGGCTGGGGTGGTATGTGCAGGATGAATGGCGCGCAACTCCTGGGCTAAAAGTGACCTTGGCTCTGCGCATGGACCACAACTCCAATCCAGTCTGCCAAACCGACTGCTTTACCCGCTTGGCGACAGACTTCGCCGATCTGAACCACAGCGCTGCAATTCCCTACGACCAGGCGCTGGTGACTGGTCAACACGCGGCCGCAACCTCGTTTACCTCGATTATGTGGCAGCCACGCCTGGGTATTGCCTGGACACCGTTCGGATTGAAGAACACGGTGATCCGCGGCGGCATCGGGTTGTTCGCCGATACCTTCCCCGGACAAGTGTCGGACAACGTCGCTTTAAACCCCCCGGCCTACAACAGCTTCTCAATTAATTCCGCGGGAGCGCTGGCGGGTGGAGGGACGGGCGTCAATGCAAATGTTCCTGGCAGTGTTTTCACCCAGGCTGCGCAGATCAACGCGGCGTTTACTAGCGTATTCGCGAACGGAGGAACGGTCGCTCAACTTCCTGCGGGCACGCTGCCGAATATCAACAGCGTCAACACCGTTAAAGACCCGATGTACGCGGAGTGGAACCTTCAGTTACAGCAAGGCATCGGCGCTAACACGTCGATCACCCTCAACTACGTGGGCAACCACGGCTACCATGAAACCGTGAACAACCAAGCGGTCAACGGCTACTGCCCGGTTTCAGCCTGCCCGAACGGTTTCGTTGGACTTCCTTCGACACCGATCGATTCCCGCTTCAATGACGTGAATCAGATCCAGCCCATCGCAGTTTCCAATTACAACGGGTTGACCGCATCGGTGCAGCATCGCTTTAATCACGGTCTGCAGTTGCAGGGCAACTTCACCTGGAGCCACGCTCTGGACGAAATCTCCAACGGCGGCTTCCTTCCCTTCACCTCTGACACTAACACCAGCGTATCTTTTCCAATCGAACCCGATAACATCCGGCGGATGTATGGCAACGCTGACTACGATACTCGGAAGTACTTCAGCCTGAGCTACGTCTACGAAGTGCCTTTCCGCTTCGGACCGAGGCCGCTGCTGCAAGGCTGGCAGCTCTCCGGTACGGTGTTTTCCCGCAGCGGTCTCCCCTACTCCGTTACTGACAGTGCGGCGGTAAACAACGTTTTGGCCGGATCCGGCTACGGAAACACCCAGGTTATGTTCGCCGGCTACAACGGTGCGGCTCAAGGAAGCTGCGGGGTTGGAGCCGCCTCTGCCACCAATGGCGGCGCGAAAACTCCATGTTTGAACGCAGCGGACTTTTCGCCGGTCATCCTGCCGTCTGGCGCCACCACCAACGCTCCCATATTTGGTTTCGGCAACCAGGCTCGTAACCAGTTCTTTGGTCCGGGATACTTCGACACGGATTTCACCGTAATGAAGTACACTGGCATCCCACACTGGGAAGGTGCAAAGCTCGGTATCGGTGTTCAGTTCTTTAACCTTCTGAACCACCCCAACTTCGATCAACCGGTCCGCGACATTTCCAATAGTTCGGGCCAGTTCGGCCAGATCCTCCGCATGGTCAACACTCCAACCAGCATTATTGGATCATTCCTCGGCGGCGACGCTGCCCCGCGCTTGATCCAGTTGAGCGCAAAGTTGAACTTCTAAGCCACTCGTCGCTTGAAGCAGGCGGTCTCGAAAGAGACCGCCTTTTTTGCCTTCTTAATGTCACTTCTGGCCTTTCGTTTGAATTCACACCTCGATTTAACTGAAGCGTTCGCTCCCGACGTAGCCTCGAAGCAACAAAAATGCCGCTACTTCTAGAGTCAATTCAATCAGGTTTAAGGGCTATCCCGCTAGGAAAGCACGCTACCGATCTGGAATTCTGTGAGGGATTTGAGATTCTTCTTGTAACCGCGGGCTACCGCGTATTCCTTCCCACCTTCAAGGCGGAGACCATACTTTCCCGTCGAATATTGCTTGATCTCCACCACAAACGAGGTATTCACCAGCGCAGATCGATGGATCCGAATGAATCCGTACGGCTTGAGCTTTTCCGCCACCACCGAGATTGACTCGCGCAGCAGATAGGAGTCCGATTCCCGCCGCAGCAACACGTAATTGCCCTCAGCTTGAACTGCGACTACATCTACAGGATTGATGAAGAGAATCCTTCCTTTGATTTTGATTGCGATCCTCGGGTACTGCGGACGAGAGAACTTCTGCAACTGCGGCAAAGCTTCGATCAATTTCGCGGCGCGCTCACCCTTTGCTCTCCGAGAGGCCCGGTCCAGGGCTTCGCTGATGCTTTCGTTCGAGAAAGGCTTTAGTACGTAGTCTACGGTGTGCTTCTCGAAAGCTGCGATCGCGTGTTCAACGTGTGCCGTTACAAACACGATGGACGGCAACGGAAAGTTCCGTTTCATAAGCTGATCTACCAGTTCCGTGCCCGACAGATCCAGCATATTGATGTCGAGAAGCAAAACATCGTAAGAGTCCGTCGCCAGTTTTTCGAGCGCTTCGATGGCATCGTTGGCCGAATCGAAATGCTCCACGTCGCTCCTTGCCGACAGAACATTTGCCAAAGCCGTCTGGGGCGTGGGCTCATCATCCACGATCAACACGCGCATGGTTCCCTCTCATCCATCTCTGCTCCTCCGGGCCGCCGTTCCATTTCGTATCAGGGCGCAATCTCGGCTTGTTTCTGATCAACTTTTGCAAAGAACTTCCGTATATCGGCAAGCAGGAGATCGGGTTGTTCCAGAGCGGCGAAGTGCCCGCCCTTCGGCATTTCAGTTCTTTGTACTACGTTGTAGGTTTGAGTAATCCAGCGAAACGGGGGGACAGCTACCTCCCTCGGAAAATCCGCGTAAGCGATGGGAGTCTCCAGGCGTGGCGTCGGCGCCATTCCCTCTCCGGTGAGCCGGTTCTCACGATAGATTCGCATGGCGGAGCCCACCGTACCGGTCACCCAATAGAGCGTAACGTCGGTCAGAAATGTGTCGCGGTCCACCGCCGTAAGAAAATCGCCGTTGTTATCCGTAAGCAGTTGAAATTTGCCTATCATCCAGGCCAACCACCCAACCGGAGAGTCACTCAGGGCGTAGGCAAGTGTCTGTGGTTCGGCGGCCTGGATGAAAAAAAAACTGCTCTCTGGTCGGTCAAAGAACGAAAACCGTTTCCGCTCCGCATCGCTCATTTGCGCGACTGCCTCCGGGTTCGGCGGGTCCACGGTAATAAGGTTCAGATGAAGCCCGATCACGTCCGCGGACGCTTGGTAAGCCATGTCACGGGCTATTAACGATCCCCAGTCGCCACCCTGGATGCCATACCGGGAATAGCCTAAGCGATCCATCAGAACGACTAGGGCCTTCGCCATACGCTGTGGGCTCCAGCCCCGAGTAGTGGTGGGTCCGGAGAACCCAAATCCAGGAAGTGAAGGAACGACGACGTCAAATGCCGGGCTATTTTTGTCTTTGGGATCGGTGAGCGGCTCGATCAATGCGAGAAATTCAACAATCGAACCCGGCCAACCGTGAATCAACATGAGCGGAATCGCGTCAGGTCGGGGTGAGCGCTGATGGATAAAATAAATCTGCTGTCCATCGATTTCCGTGGTGAACTGGTCAAAGCGGTTGATCTTGGCTTCTTGCGCGCGCCAGTCGTAGCCGGTTTGCCAATAATCCGCCAACTCTCGGACCTTCTTAATGTCGGCGCCGTACTCCCAGGTCGTGCCCGGAAGTTGATCGGGCCATTTGGTTTCTGCCAGGCGGTGCCGAAGATCGATGAGAACGCCGTCCGGAACATGCATTTTGAACGGCCGGATTGTGGCAGAACCCGGCTTTGCCGGCACATATGCTTGCCCAAGCGCAATTGACGGGAGCAATAGCAACGAGGCAAGCAGGAGCCTCCTGCACTGCGAGGGTGTTCTTTCCGCTCTCTTGAACTCAGTTTTCATCATGCTCTCGCACTCCAGTCGTGACCGAACTGATCAGGAAAAACGCGAGCACAACACCCCGCATTTCTCCCCATGCGGCGTCCTACATTGGGGCCGGCGTTCCATCTGACCACACCCCAGTGCCCATCAGGAACATATCGATCGGTTCCGGGTTGCCTTTGTATGATGGAGCCAGTAAGAGCGGAGATCCCGGAAACGGTTCCGACAGTTCATTTGAGGAGTTCACCACATTTGCGCCCCATACCGTACCGAGCGGCATGTAGAACATGAGATGCGCCATGTTGTGCCCACCCTTATCAGTTAGGTAGGCCTCCTTGGACATCATGTAGCTCATCGCTCCAGGTTCGAGAGCCGGCAATTCCTTTTTTTCAATCGCGGCCCTGATACTCTCCTTGACCTCATCTTTCGATTTTCCCGCCAATACCAGTTTGGTCCTCATCAAAGTGATCGGCAGCACCGTCCGAGCGGCGGCCGGATTGAGACAAATCGGGCTGCGATTCTTAGGGTTCCAGAACTCGGGACTGTCGAACGGACTCATCCACGCGCGTTCTACCATGCAGACAAAGCCGTCCTTGCCTTCAACCGCTGTTTCATAGCCATGGCTTCCGAGGACCATGACTTTCGCATCGCGGGAAATCGACGGCGGGGCCGCGGTCCGTGCCAGAGCAATCTCAGCGTTTTGATCCGCTATCAGGTACTGATCCAGCGCAGCCATGCTGGGATACGGAGTTTTGGCGTCCTGTGCCTGCGCTTGCCAAGCGCCCAGCATGAAGGCGCCCAATGCGATTGTCTTAATTACCGTTTGGTTCATCGAGTTTCCCTTCGACGCGGATTTAAATACACTGCGAGCCTTCAAACCTGTGATGCGGCAGCGATCGTTGATAGTTGCCTTATAATACCGACTGGTATGTATGTCTAGATTGCGACCATGCGCGTTAGGGCGAAGAACCATCTGTCGCTAACCAAAGCCCGCGTGATCGCACCTTGCCGGTCTCTGGGAGGCGGTTGCGAAGCCCGTTACGGCCCTCAAAAAGACGGCAGACCTAGTCTCGGACCGCCACTCGCGTCCGGCCTCGTGCCGGGCGTAGCGACTCGAGGTGGCGGGTCACCCTTCTTTGGCCGGATTGCATCATCCGTGCATCCTGCGAATTCTTTGTTAAAACGACGTAGCCTTCGTACGTCGCGATCAGGAACGTAGCCGTTTCATTGGCGTCTATATCATTGCGCACTAACCCGCGTTTCTGTCCTTCACGCAGCGCCCGCGCCACGGCGTCATGCCAGTCCCTAAAAAGTTTGGCCGTCCTTCTGCGGAATCCCTCATCAAGACCTGACATCTCTTGAGACAAGTTAAGCAAGGGGCAGCCGCGCCGAACGTCTTCTCTTTTCAGCGATTCGGACTGAACAATGCGGACCAGAGCGTCGATGGGGTCCTTGGGGTTCCGCAGAGGCTGCACCCACTTCCGGTGAAGGTCATTTGCCATGACCTCGTCCAGCACCGCATACCCGAGGGCCTCCTTGTCGTCAAAGTGGTAATACAGCGCGCCTTTGGTGACGCCCGCTGCCGCCAGAATCGCGTCCAGGTCAGCGCTCCGATAGCCAGAGCGGTACATCTCTTGGAAGGCAGCCTGCAACAAACGTACTCGTGTGCGCTCCGGATCGCGGGGCGTGGACAGTTTCCGTCTTGGCTTCTTTCTAACTGCTAACATACCAACTAGTATGCTTGTTATGCTTGCGGCTGTCGAGACAAACCTTCAACGGACGAGCACACGACCCTTCGGACTGATTGTGAGCAGTGCCCGCCAGCAGGGCGTCTTAGCCATACTCTTCGTTGAACCCCAAGACTTGGGCGGTTGGCACGACTTCAGGCATTCGGTCGCAACTTCGATGTTGCGTGCTGGACACGGTGTGAAGGTCGTGTCGGAACTGTTGGGGCATTCGGATGTTTCAATCACGCTGCGGACCTACGACCACGCCGAATCCGATGCTTTTCGAGCGCCACTGAACGAAGCGGCGAACCAGTTGTTATGAAGTTGTTACGAAATGGGTTCCTGCGCAAAACCGAGCTCTCCAAACCATTGGGAACCGTGAGGATGGTGAGCGCTCGGTAGGAATCGAACCTGTCCTGCCTCAACTGGAAATGGAGAACGCGTTCGTCCGTTAAGATAACGGAGCGAATCGACTCAGATTTCTCCATAACGTTTGATGTAGCGGCTTCGCGGTATACGCTCTATTGCGTCTTCGATCTTCTCCTTCTGCCGCTTGCTGGGCATCGACTCGGCGTACGCCGCTTTCAAAACATTGTCAGTGACAACCGCTATCTCTGGAGCAGCGAGAAAACGCGGAATGGTCAAAAGTCCGCTGACATGTGCCGCGACTATTTTTCATGCTTCACTGTAACCGGATTCCGGTCATGCAACCTGGTTGCGTCAACTATCCACCAGATGCTAAGCGCGCCTAACACAACCCGTGCGCTACGAAAAAGCCGCTCCCTAAAGAAGCGGCCTCGTGCTGGTATTGCGCGTTTGACTACTGCGTGACCGTGAAGATCCCCGGGCTCCTGGTCCAGCCACCTGGCGTTGAGATCGCGATGTGCCCTGTCTTTGCTCCCGCAGGCACAATCGCCGTCACTTGGGTGTCGGAGTTCACAGTAAAGCTGGTCGCCCGCACCCCGCCAAATTTCACGTTCGTGGTCTGGGTAAAACCGTTCCCCGTAATCGTTACAGATGTTCCTACTGGGCCGCTGGTCGGGCTAAAACTGAGAATCACCGGCATGACCCGGAAGTTCTGATTGCTCGTCAGCGTGCCGCCGGGGATTGTAACTATGACTGCGCCAGTGGTCGCCCCGCTAGGAACCGTGGCCTCCAAATATGTATCCGACCCCACCGTGAAGTTTGCGGAAGTTCCGTTGAAGGAGACACCAGTTGCTCCCGCAAATCCTTGCCCGAGGATACCGACTGTGTCGCCGATCTTCCCCACCGTCGGCACAAGGCGCACAAATGGTCCCAAGCCTACGTCGAAGCTGTAGAACACACCGTCGTTATAGGAGCCACCAGCATACGTGACTCCATACAGGATGCCGTTCGTATGCTGCAGGAGAGTAGCGTACGACTGACTACCGGTGGTGCCGTCAAAGTCGTAAAGCACGGAGAAACTACCGTCAGGGCTGATGCGGTAGATCGTCCCGTCCTTCGTTGTGCCGCCAGCCTCGCTGGTGCCGTAGAAGTTGCCGTCGGTCGCCAGCACGAGCCCAGCCCACCCGATAGCACCATCGCTACCGCCGAAGTTGTGGAGAACGGTATACTTACCGGCCGGGCTAAGCCTGTACACCACTCCTTCGTTAAATTTTCCTCCGCCGGTGGTAGGAGCATAGAATTCTCCATCGCTAGCCTGAACCAACTGTCCATAGGTACGGTTTCCGTGGGCGATGTCAAAGTTGTAGAGGGTTGTGAGCTTCCCGGCGGCGGTGAGTTTGAAGATCGTCCCTTGATTGTAGGCACCCTGATTGTCAGTCGTTCCGTAGAAACTTCCATCGATCGCCAGAACTAGGGGATTCAGTGGGTTAACCCCGTCCCTAACTGGGTCGTTAGCGAATTGATAAAGCGTCGTGAACTGGCCAGAAGGCGTGATCTTGTATGCCGTGCCGCCGATGTGGCCGATCAAACCTGGACATCCACAAGTCGTTCCGTAGAAGTTTCCGTCCGTGCCCTGCATTGGCGGCGCCCAGGGAGAATTACCGTCCGTGCCGTTCTTGAAGCTGTAGAGGGTGGTCAGGCTTCCGCTCGGCGTAATCTTGAAGATCGTCCCGTAATTGCCGGGGCCTCCTTGGAACGTCGTGCCGTAGAAGTTTCCGTCCGTCCCGAGGGTCAGCCCGGTATACGGATAGGACCCGTGAGTTCCATCGAAATTGTAAAGTACGGTCAGAGTTCCCGCGGGCGTGATTTTGAACACAGTACCCAGGTCGTTAGTTCCGCCATACAAACTTGTGCTGTAAAGGTTGCCGTCCTGACCCTGCGCCAGAAGAGCGTTGGAGGGCTGTAGCGGGTCTCCGCTGTTGGTTCCGAAGTTGTACAAGTCGGTGTAGGTCTGCGCGGCTGCCAATGTAGTTGCCACGACCATCAGCATGAGCGTTGTGAGTATGAGTGCCGCACTCGTGCGAAATGATTTCAGTCGCTGGAAATGCGCGGTCTTCGAAAGAATAATCTTGGTGATTTTCATCTTTAATTCCTCCCGCCATATCACTGTGGCTGTTCGTGGATCTCTGCAGCCAAGAAACAAGTTCAGGGCCCAGCGATCAACAATTCCCCGGCCACTCGGCACTCAAGCCCGCGCAGCCGGAGAAGCCAGCTACGGCGTGATCTCAAACACCGCACCGTACCCCGTCGGGCCTCCGAACGTCGTGCCATAGATATTTCCTGCCGCGTCGAAGGTCAGGCCGGCATAGGGCCACGCTGCCGGACTAGAGGTGAAGTAGTACAGCGCTGTCTCGTTCCACCCGCCCCTTGAATTCGGCCCTAGCTTGAATACAAGGCCACAGCGATAGCGGTGCGGGGGGTAACTGCAATCACCGCGACCGCCGTCCGCTGTTGTCCCGTAGAGATTTCCTGCCCGGTCGAAGATCACCGTGGCAAGCGGTCTGGCTCCGTCCCAACCTCCAGTGAAATGGTGGAGCACCTTCTCCGTCCAGCGTCCACCCGCCTTGGGCGTCAGCTCGAAGACTACGCCACACATTACGTATGTTTCCCATTCACAAATGCTAGTATCGAGGCCGCCCCACGACGTCGTACCGTAGAGATTTCCAGCACTGTCGAAGGTTAGCCCGGCCTGGGGTCTGGCTCCATCCTGGCCTCCGGTAAATCGGTGAAGCACCGTCTCTGTCCAGCTTCCATCCGGCTTCGGCGTTAGCCTGAAGACAACGCCACAGCCAGCGGTCCAATGCGGACCAGGGTCGCACACATTACTGCTGCCACCCTGGAACGTCGTGCCGTAGAGATTTCCCGCCTGGTCGAAGATCAGGCCAGCGCGAGGTTCGACTCCGTCGCTGCAGTCCGCAAGTGAGCAAAAAGTATAGAGTACGCTCTCGGTCCAGCTTCCGCCCGAAACTGGGGTCAGCTTGAAGACTGTACCTGGACCGTTATTAAAGCTCTTCTGCGTCGTACCGTAGAGATTTCCTGCGCTGTCGAAGATTAGGCCAGCATAAGGTTCGGTTCCATCCCTGCCGTACCCGACGGAGCCGAAGGTATACAAAACCCGATCGGTCCAGCTTCCATCTCCGTTTGGGGTCAACTCGAAGACGACACCAGAGTCTCCGATACCGCCCGCCTGGGCTGTGCCGTAGAGGTTACCTGCCTGATCGAAGATCAGCCCCCCAAAAGGAAGTGCTCCATCCGCCCCCCCTGTGAAGCTGTAAAGCACGCTCTCGGTCCAGCTTCCATCCGGATTCGGCGTCAGCTCGAAGACAGTGCCGCAGCGGTACTCGCCGCCAAACACAGTGGTGCCGTAGAGATTTCCTGCGTTGTCGAAGATTAGGCCAGCGTAGGGGGCCGCGCCATCCCCGGAGCCACCGAACTCATAAAGCGTTTTGTACTTGACCTGCGCCGAGGAATCCGGCACCAACATGAGCATTGCTAAGGCGATCATCTGAACCGCGCTTGCGGCTCCCACCAATTTCGTACATTTCATGACGTAATCTCCAATCTCGTAAATCGAATAAAATCCAGGTTGCGGAATGAATTTCTCCGGCCCGCTTGCGAGCGCGCTTCTCGCGCATCCTAATCTTGGCCTCTCGCCACACTCCTGGCTGGTCGGCATTCATTACTGGTTGGGTTTCGCAGCGGCCGGAGAGCGATCACGAGCACAGGACTAGGGTCGGGGGAGAACCCGATATTTCTGAGTTGCCTTGATTGGTCTTGCGGGGCCCGATTGCGAATGAGGAAGGGCTCAGGGAACCTCAACCCTTGAAGCTTTCCCACTTCAGCTATGCGACGCAATGACCGGCATCACGGTTCGATGTGATAGGAAGGCAGAGCTCGATTTGAGCAGACGGTGCCTGCCCCTGAGGCAGTGACAATGAGGTGGCTTCGAAAAGGTGGGAAGGTTTTGTTTACGTTCGAAAGGCACTTAGTAAGATGCCCCCACCCGCTCCCGAGGTCCCGAGTCACGGAAAGGGAGCAGCGGACTCTGAATTCACGGACCGCAGATTCGGAGTCCAGATGGGGGCACCAAGTCACTCTTCGCAATGATTATCCGCCCGATCTCTCCCCCGTGTCGGTGATCGTTGTCACCGGCCAGAGTTCCGCCTGATTACAGAAGTTACCCGCGCAACCATCTTCGCCGAATCCAACGTTGACTTGTCCCGACTGCCTCCGTTCTACTCCGTACCGGTGCCGCTGAGTGCCACCGTTTGCGGGCTGCCGCCCCGTTGTCGCGTACGTCGAGCGTTGCAGTTTTTTGCCCTGTGTGCTTAGGCGCAAAGCTCACACTGATGGTGCAGCTTCCCCCCGCCGCCACACTCGTCCCACAGTTATTGGTCTGGGTGAAGGACCCAGCATTGGGTCCAGTGAAGTGGACGAAGAGATTGTCCACCGCCACTGTGCCGTGATTGGTGAAGGTGACCGGTTGAGGCTGGTAGTTCCCACTTTCTGGTCGCCGAAAGCCAAACTCGATGGCAACAGCGTCACCGCACTGCCGACTCCCGTCAGCGAAGCCGTTTTCGGGCTGTTGGGAGCGCTGTCCGTAATCGAAGCGGGGACGAAACGGTGCCTAAAACCAATCCGGCCAACCCACCAATTGCGATACAAAAGCTACCCAGTATGACCGCGTATATGACAACAATAGCAAGAGACCCCACCGTGTCTAGTACATCTGTCCAGCCGAGAGCCGGGCTGATCGCCGTGAAATAGGCTGCAATGAAGAACCCGGCAACACCACCGAGTGATGCGCCGATGCGTGTAGACCTGGTTATCCACTCACCGTACGTGGCCATACTCGCCACCCCCGCTGTTTGCGTTCAAAGTCTCGCCTCAGGGGCCACTTTTGTGGTGGGACGTACTCTTCGGTGGGGCGAGATGCCTTAATGTCTAGACGAATGAGCGCGTGCTGTCAGTACCCGAGGTCACATACTGATGTGCGGAGAGGGCGAAGATCATTCACAGCGGAAGGCCTGCGCTGGCGGTTGTAACAATTACACTCAAAATCCCCAATCGCTATAGGGCGAACAGACGCCGCAAACTTGTGCTAAGGCCTGGTAACAGAAGTTAGGAAATCTCCCGCTGACAACCGAGCCGGATCAGTGCTCCCCTGGTCAGCCTCGCGTAATCGGCTTCTTTCAGTACGGGGATGTCGGGGCGCTCACTGCGGCAAGCCCATCCGATGCAGCAGGTCGGTGTAGCGTTGGTCGGAGCGAATGTTGTCAAAAGATGGATCAATCAAAATCCAGCTGAGTTCATCGTCTCGCAATTGATAAGCTTTCTCCAGCCCTTCAAATGCTTGATCTCGTTCTCCTAGCGTACTGTAAACTTCCGCGATGTAAAAGGGTGAGACGTGGCCGCTCTTTGACGATCGAACCAACTCATCGATGATGTTGTGGGCTTCCGCTCTTTTGCCTGCGGCCGCCAAAGCATCTCCTACTCCGGCAACGTATCTCGGCGCGCGGCCAGAATAGGACGCTGCTTGCTGTGCTTCACTCATCGCTTCTGCGTAAAGCCCTCGGCTCCCGTATGCTTTCGACACCCACAGATGCGGTTCCGGGAAAGTCGGCGCCAATTCAAAGGTTCGCTTCAACAGCTCGAAGCCACTTCCATATTCGCCCGCACTCATTAACGTCACGCCCAGCGAGGTGTTAATAATTGGAGATAGGGGATCAAGCATTTGCGCCAGTCTGCCTTCTCTTACAGCCTCGTCGTTGCGTTTCATCTGGCACAAGAAAAGCCCGTACCAGTGGTGAGCGGTCGGATAGTTGGAATTCAGTTCAGTGGCCCGTCGAAACTCTTTTTCCGCCCCAACCCAGTCCCACTCGAAATTTTGCTTCATCAGCCCCAGAGATGCATGGGCCTCCGCAAGGTCTGGGTCAATTTCTAAAGCCTTTGTCAGTGCCTCTTTCGTTCGGGGTGCCGCTACTGATGGCGCCATGCTCCCATACTCAGGCAGCACGAGATAAGCATCCGCCAATCCAACATAGGCCAATGCGTAATTCGGATCTTTTTCGATCGACTGATTGAAATACCCGATCGCCTTGTTCAGTTCTTCTTCAGTTCTCTTGTTCCAGTGGAACCTGCCATTGAGATACAGCTGGTATGCTTCCGCATTCCGCGTCGAACCTCTCGTGAGTCGTCTTTTTTCCTCTCCCGACAAACGCAACCGAAGCCCGTCCGAAATGTCGTTCGCGATTTGCTCCTCAATCGTGCTTACGTCTGAGACCTGCCTATCGAACTTCTCACCCCAAAGTTCTGCGCCATTCTTCGCATCCACCAATTCTGCTTCAATGCTTAGAACATCACCGTGTTTCGCCAGGGTCCCTGTCAGGACTGCGCGCACCTTCAAGTCATGCCCCACCTTCTGTGGATCAATATCGGCGCCCCGGTAGTGAAAACTTGAGGTTCGAGCCATCACGCGAAGCTGCGGCAATTGGGACAGGCTGTGCATGACTCCTTCCGAGATGCCGTCACTGAGATAGTCGTTGTTCGGATCGCCACTCGTATTGACCAATGGCAACACAGCAATGGAATCGATTTGCGAAGTGCTTGCCTTCGAGCGCCAATGCCAGATTCCAGCCGCGATGGCGATGCACAAGCCGACCAGCACGGGAGCTACAATCTTCCTGAGTCTTCCCGGCCGAACCACAGAAGCTTCGGCAACCTTCGCGGCACCCGATGATGGAGATGGAGCAAGTGCTGGGGAATAGACGGATGCTGGCGATGGCGGTTGGGCGACTGGAGAATTGCCGTCCGGCGCCACAGCCACCGTACCAGAACTCGCAGCTGCAAATCGTCCTGTCTCCGTGTCTCGCTTCAGCCGTTGCAAGTCGGCTCGCATTTCCGAAGCGTGCTGATAACGCAAGTTGCGATCTTTCTCCAGTGCCTTGTTGATGATGTCTTCCAGCTTCGGCGGCACGTCGTGATTCAACCGCACCGCGGCCACTGGAGCGCGGTTCACGATGGCTTCACAGATCATCGCCGAGCTTTCTCCGTGAAACGGCAAATCACCAGTGGCCATCTCGTAGAGAACTGCCCCAAACGAGAACAGATCACTCCGCCCGTCCAACTCTTTTGCCCGCACCTGCTCCGGCGACATATACGCCACCGTCCCCACCATCGTGCCCGGACTGGTCAGATGATCCCCATCCGCCGTCTGCGTGTTCAGAGACGCGATCCTGCTTGACGAACTGCCTTCCAGGCTGACCTTCGCCAATCCGAAATCCAGAATCTTGGCATGTCCGCGCTTGGTGATAAAGATGTTGGCAGGTTTGATGTCGCGGTGAATTATGCCTTCGGCGTGGGCTGCGTCGAGCGCGTCGGCAATCTCGATCGCCAGAGACAGAATCATCTCGGTTTCCATGGCACGTCCGCCGATGCGATGTTTCAGCGTCATGCCTTCCAGAAACTCCATGGCGATGAAGGTGCGTGCGTGCTGATCGTCAATCTCGTGGATGGTGCAGATGTTCGGATGGTTCAGGGCAGAGGCAGCCTTGGCTTCGTGCTCAAAGCGGCTGAGTGCCTGCAGGTCTTTGGCTAACTTGTCAGGCAGGAACTTGAGAGCGACGAAGCGGCCGAGCTTCACGTCCTCGGCCTTATAAACCACACCCATCCCGCCCCCGCCAAGTTTCTCGAGGATGCGATAGTGCGAGATGGTCTGGCCGATCATTGGGCTGAAATCTTAGGACTACCGCGAGGACAAGTCAATGAAAGCGAGCGGGTTGGCGGTGTCTCGGCCGTGGTTGGCGAGAAATCCCGTGGCTGTTGAAAAACTCCATTTCTCCCGAAAATCGACTCCAGATTGGTGACCAAGGTTGCCCTTCCTAATTATGAAATCGTAAATGGATGGCAAAAGACGACAGGATGCCGAAAATATTTATGGGTCAGGAGCCCGGAAAAGCGGGCAGGCGGGGTGCTGGTCCTTTTCCCACGCGGGCGAGTCCCCTCGTTTCCCTTGGAGTGGACAAACGACACTCCTTTGGCATATGCTTGACATATGCCACCGGAGCCCGCCAAAACAAGCCCTGAACGCCACGTCAAAGTCTTTAAGAATGGACGGAACAAGGCCGTGCGAATTCCCCGTGAGTTTGAGTTTCCTGGCGAGGAGGCCATCATGCGAAAGGAAGGGAACCGGCTCGTCATCGAACCCGTTCCCACGAAATCTCTCCTCGCTGTGTTGGCAAAGCTTGTGCCGTTGCCTGAGGATTTCCCTCCCATCCGCGATGTTCCCCCTGATGCGGTCGAGCTTTAATGCGCTACCTTCTGGACACCAACATCGTTTCCGATCTCGTCCGCAACCCGCAGGGAAAAGTGGCAAGGCACGTTCGCGCGGTTGGCGAAAAGCATGTCTGTACCAGCATCATCGTCGCTGCCGAGTTGCGTTATGGAGCGGCCAAGAAAGGCTCGCCGCGGCTCTCATCCCAGTTAGCCGCAGTCCTTGGGGCGCTGAAAGTCTTACCCTTCGAGACCCCGGCGGACACGAGCTACGGATTGCTGCGTACCCGTCTGGAGCAGGCGGGCACACCAATCGGCGCCAATGACCTGCTGATTGCGGCTCAGGCGCTGGCGCTTGGTTACGTGATTGTCACTGACAACGAAAGAGAATTCTCCCGGGTCAAGGGGCTGCGACTGCAAAATTGGCTGCGCTCCCCGGAATAGGCCGGGAGACCGCGGCGGCCCAATTGTTCGGATTGCCGAACGGTCTTCCATCCGAACGATCTGTCCTTCCCCCAAGCTCGATTTTGTCACGAGTGGGAATGTTCATCTCTCCACACTCTGCAATCCGACTCAACTCTGTCATCCCGACCGGAACAGATCATCGCAAAGCGATAATCTGTGCAGTGGAGGGACCTTGCGTTCAAGGGGTACGCCGTTGGCGGGTGGCCCATTCTAAATTTCGCGCTCTTTGCGAAATTTAGAGTGGGGACGTTGAAGCCTGATCCAAAACCGGTAACCGGCTATCAGGGACGATGAAGATCGAGTTGAAATAGACGACGCGAAACCACGAAAGAGCGGCAGCAAGACCCTGTCCGGCTCTGAACTGCCCCACTCAAGCCAAAACCGGGCTTGAATGGGCCACCCGTCCTAGTTTTCATTTGTTGGCGCCCGGGCGCCGCCCGCCAAGAATACACTCGCCTCGCCCATTTCTGGGGAGTAGCATGTCCCCACGGATTGACATGCGAGTTCTCAGGTGGTTCAAAAGGCAGTTCAAAAGCTTCGACTTGCTGCCTCAGTACGTTACGGCAGCCGGGAATCAGTTACAGAACATATTATGGGGCGCCCTCTTGCCTTTTCTGGTATGGGGCATCTGGTTTATTGTCGCCAATCCGCCCACTTGGGTTAACGTCACCGCAGTCGTCGCAGCTCTATTCATGGCGGGTTACTACGTTTGGCGCGCCGACCATGTGCGGCTAATGCCTAAATTTGAAATACGCGAGTTCTACACCCAACACACCCCAACAATGGATAGAAATACTGGACAATCAACTGGCGCAAGTATGTGGGTTCAACTTGTTCCGAGATGTCTAACAGAAGCAGAAGTCGTAGATTGCCAAGGTCACCTGCAGCGAGTACGTAAGTGGTCTAATGCCAATGGCTGGGAAGAGACAGAGATAAACGAAACGCTAGAACTGTTCTGGTCTCATAGCGGGGACATTCCTACCCCAATTACCCTACATCCAGGCATCGAGCGTCGCCTCGATGTGTTTTTCATCCATACCAGCAATGGTGTGATTACTCCCGTCGTGCATCCAGTGCCTTTGCGTGCTATTGGGGTATTTAACCCACAAGGTAACGGTCCGCATGTATTTCGCTTCGACATTAAGGTGACCGCGAGAGACTGCCCAGATGTAGATTTG
The DNA here is from genome assembly GCA_963762385.1 of uncultured Acidobacteriota bacterium. Taxonomy (GTDB): domain Bacteria; phylum Acidobacteriota; class Terriglobia; order Terriglobales; family Acidobacteriaceae; genus JABDBE01. The sequence continues at coordinate 53,472 of CAVXKN010000018.1, forward strand.
TCCTTACAGGTTCAGATAACCAACGATCCCTTTAATCCCCTTATGGAAATTGTGGAACAACCTAACGAACACTAGCCCGGCGTCCCAGGTTCGCGCCCGTTCCTTGTATATTCAGGCTCGTAACACCCGTTCTTCGGGCGCTAACCTGGGCTTCGCCATATTCCGAACGAGACAACCGTAGATCGTCTTACGCCATCAGGCCCACACAGTTCGCGCACTTTACGTTTCCCACTTCGGGACCTGTGTTCAGGGCCCATCCACTTTCCCCTTGATCTCATTCCCTCGCCTCCGATATTATAGAACAACACAAGTTATCTACAAGATAACCGCGTTCTTTGACAACCTGATAAGGGCGCAGCTCTTGGCCATTGCCAACTGCTGAGTCCGGCCAACAAGATGAAGGCGAAAACCTTCGTCCGGCGATTCGCTGTTCTCCCAAGAGCGTAGCAACTGCCACGCTAACCCCAATTTTTAGAATATTTTGCCTGTAACTACCTTAAGAACCATAGATCTAGGAGGCAAGATTTTCCCCGATCCTTTGTTTTCTAGATTTTGGGCGGAATCGAGCGATTTTTTTGAGGGAAATTCTGCACCAAAATATGTGCAGTTCCGGCCGTCATAGACTCTGCTAAACATCGACGAGCGCGCGCAGGGGTCCCAGCCAGGGTTCGTAGCGTCGCCAGCGCGCGACGGACGTGCGATAGATCGGCTGCCGGGTCTGCCACTTGCTGGGAGTCTTCACCGCCCGCGGATTGGATTCGGGGCGCAGGCAGGCGTCGTGCCACGCCAGGCCGCAGGCCGCGATGATCCGCCGGATGGCTGGTTCGGGCGCGCGGGTCAGGTCCTCGTAATCGACCTCGATGAAGCGATCCGCCGGCAGCACGCTCCGCCAATGCTCGATGAGCCGCTGGTAGTTGCGGAAATACGCGACCAGTTCGGCGCCTCCAGTCGGGAACGGCATGGTCGGATGGAAATGGGTTTGATGAATCGACAGCGCCGTGTCGATTGCGGCGCGGCGGCAATGGATGATGGTCGCGCGCGGGAATGCCACGTGAATCGGCCCGGCCCAGAGAAAGTTGAACGGCATCTTATCGGTCACACGCGCCGCCGTCGGTGCGACCGCGCGCAGCACGCCGAGATAGTCGGCCGCCGCTTTGGTGAGAAACGCGTCCTCGTCCGCGCCGGAGCCTAGCCAGCCCGCCCCGCGCTGGTTCCAGAAATTCAATTCGCCGCCGGCCCCGACCTCGGGATGCATGGAGACGATCTGCTCGACCAGAGTTGTGCCGGATCGCGGCATGCCGATGATCAGTACCGGTGTCGCATCCGAGCTGCCGAGTTCGGGCGCACGCGCGATGAACTCGGGTGTGCAGCGGGCAATCAGTCGGTCGATCTCGACGGAGAACGCGGCCAAGTCGAACGACGCAGCGCCCTTCCTCACAGCGTCTGCAGCGTCGAAATGGTGCATGGCCAAGGCGTAGTCGCCAAGATCCTCCGCCGCCTTGCCAATCGCGAGATGAACCCGCTGGCGCTGCCCCGCTTCCAGTCCCGGTGCGGCCAGAGCGGCTTGCATCCCCTGAAGCAGACCGTTGTCATCATTCGTGACCGGCCGACATCGGACCAGATCGTAGTAGCTTCCCGCCAGCAGCGGCGCGATTGCGACCGTCCGTTCGAAGCATGCACGGGCTTCGTCGAAACGGCCGAGCTCGGAGAGCACGCTGCCGAGCAGATCGTACGCCATGGCGTTCCTCGGATCAGCCACCAGCATCTCTCGCAATACCTGTTCCGCTTCCTGATTGCGATCCTCGATCACCAGCGCCCGCGCCTTACCAAGGCGGCCGAAGCTGCTCCTGCCTCCGGTCGCCGCAGCACGGTGGAAACAGCCGATCGCCTCGCCGATATGGCCCAGTGTGTAGACCAGGGCGCCGGCGCGGAACCACGCCTCGGTTAGGGATGGGAGCAGCTTGGTGGCGCGGTCGTAGGCAGCGAGTGCCCCGCCGATGTTGCCCAGTTTTTCCAAGGCGATTCCCAGGCGGAAATGTGCATCGGTGTAGCGCGGGTTGCTGGCGACGGCCTGTTGCAATGCCGCAATGGCATCCGGTACGCGGCCGACCTCGAGGCAGGCGAGGCCGAGATCGTGCTGGGTGATGGCATTGGACGGCTGCAGCAACGCGGCATCGCGCAACGGCGCGATCGCATCGGCTGGCCGCCCGGCCCTGAGGAACTCAGTGGCTAACGCAAGCAGAGGCGCCACCTGCTGCGGCGCGGCTGGGTTTGGAGACTGGGACATGGCGCGAACCTAGCGTGGAAACTGTAGCATGGCCATCGGAATCGCCAGCGCAATTGTCACCCAGAACTTTGTGGATAAGGTGTTTTCATCAGAAATTCACATCCGCTTCAACTTTCCGTCACCATAAGCGAGTTACGATTGTTCGTTATAGTTCCTCGCCTGAGGCGAGCCTGGGATTTCACCCTACACGTCGAATTCAGCACCGCACTTCACCGGCGGCGTCTGTGCCGCTATAGCTCTGAATCGCCAACCAGTTTATGGAGCTTTTCGAATGGAAATCGTGGTGAGATCAGGAACACAAGTCCAGAAGCTCACTTAGTCTGTTGCTCCTGACCATCTGTTTGCCCGCCGTGACGGCGACCGAGCAGACCGAGGTTCTAAATAACGGGGAAAAATATGGTTTCGCTACCGCTGGGAATTCGAATGCAGTTACGCCTTGGGTGTTCAGCCTGCCCCAGCTTTCTTCAGAGGCTGGTACGATCTGCAACAGTGTGAGTTGTGTGGCTTCAATTCTTTGAAGTTCTTGCCAGCCTCAGGGCGGCAGCAAAACAAGAGGTCGGTTCGATGAAAATCAACTCGCAAACGAAAACGTTCTGTTTATTCGCTGCAGCAGAGAACCTGCTCACCCGCTTGCTCCCCGCCGCCTTGTTTGTCTTAGCGAGCATGCTCGTGTTGCCAGCGCAGAATGTGGTCCTGACGGGTTCGCTGGGCGGACGGGTTACGGACCAGAGTGGGGCGGTCGTGCTGGGGGCGTCGGTGGTGGTGCGGAACCTGCAGACTGGCGTGACCCAATCGGCTGAGTCCAACCGCACGGGACTTTACCAGTTTCCGGTGCTCACGCCCGGCTTCTATTCCATCGCGGCCAGTCTCAAAGGGTTTCGCGATGTCCAAGCGTTGGTGAGGGTGCAGGTAGGAAACACCACACTGCAAGATATCAAGCTGCAGGTGGGAGCCAGCGGAGACACGGTGAAGGTAGCCGGGACGACGCCGCTGCTGCGGCCGGCGGAATCCTCGGCCAGCACCGTCCTTGACCGGTCTTTCATCGATGAACTGCCGCTCAATGGGCGCCGCTACACCGATTTCGCGGCCCTGACGCCCAATACCAGCTATGACGGCGACACTGGCCTGGTGAGCGTTGCTGGGCAGCAGGGCGGAGAGGACTCGGGGTACGCCAATGGAAATGGCTCCAATGCGTTCACCGTCGACGGAAGCAATGCTACCAACAACTACTTCGCCGACATTATCGGCCGTTACCGCATCCCGTACCTGTATGGTGAGGACGCGATCCAGGAGTTTCAGGTCTCCGTGAGCCCCTACACGGCGATCTATGGAGGTGGAGCGGGCTTCGTTAACGCAGTGACTCGTTCGGGGAGCAATACGCTCCACGGCAGTGCGTTCTATTACAACCGGAACTCCGCCACCGGGGCCAACGACGCACTCGACAAAGCCAGCGGCTTCCCTAAGCCGGAAGACGCTTTACAGCAATTCGGCGCCGGTGTGGGGGGGCCCATCCTTCGCGACCGTTTATGGTTCTTCGTAGATTATGAGCAGCAGCTGCGGAACAATCCGATTTCCGTGATCAACCCGGCGTTGGCCACGACGCCGGCGAACCTGGCTTCGTTCTTAACGGCTAATTTTGGAATTCCAGCCGGGACGACGCTTCCCGCGCCCAACGGGCCCTTGCCGTTACCGGGCAACGATACCGCGCCTGATCCGAGCAATCCGATTTATCTCCAGCAAGTGTCCAACGTTGTGAACGCGCTCAACTCCAATCTCGGCGCCAAAGCCAGAAAGCGCAATGATTGGGTGATTACGCCCCGCCTGGACTATCAGCCCACTTCCCGCGATGGCCTGTTCCTCAGCTTGAATTTCAACCGGTTCAATTCCCCCGGCGGCGTCATCACCGACCCTACAGTGGGAAACTATGGAACGCAGACGCTGGCTAATGCCTATGTCCATACCTTTGAAGCTAGCCTGGGATGGACGCACACTTTCTCCTCCACCCTGCTGAACGAATTCCACGTGAGCACCTCGCAGGACAACGAGATCTCGACCCCGACCGGGCTGGCGCCAAACACCCCCACGTTAATTCTGGACAGCCCGGCCGCTTTCATTCTGGGCAATGCTCCATTCTCTGTGGGAAGGGTTTTTGAAAAACAGTATTCCTTCTCCGACCGGGTCGATTATGTAATTGGCAAGCACACCCTGCAGTTCGGTTTCGATTTCAATCGCGCTTGGGATTCGGACAACAACGATGGCGGCGCGGATCCGAACGAGGCCGTCGATTTCGGGTCGTTTCTCGGCAGTTATGAATTTTCCAATCTCGAGGCGCTTGCACTGGGCCAATACAACGTCTTCAGTCAGTCTTCGGGAAACCCAACTTTTTCTTTTTCCGTGCCTTATTACGGATTCTACGTGCAGGACACTTTCCGTGCGTTGCCGAAGTTGACGCTGGAAATGGGCCTGCGCGAAGACTTCCAGGTTTACCCGCAGCCGGCGGAAAATCCGGCGTTCCCGCTCACCGGACAGTATCCGAACCAGTTTCTGCGCCTGGCGCCGCGCTTCGGATTTGCCTGGCAGCCCGTATCCAACACGGTAGTGCGCGGAGGATTCGGGCAATTCTATGACAATATGAATGGCTTGAACTACCGCAACGCGGTAGTCTCGAACGGGCTGGCGTCACAGCAGTCGTCGGCGAGCGTCAGCTACATCGGCGGTCCGCCCAACCAGCAGCTGCCCACGTTCCCCAATATCCTGCCCGGTAATTCCCCGTTGTTCTCGGCCTCCCCGGATATTTCCCTGGTCTCTCCGCAGTTCCGGGTGCCCTACATACTTCAGGCGAGTCTCCAGATCGAGCGAGAGATTTCCGAAAACACAACCGTGAGTATCGGCACCATGTGGAATCACGGCGTGCACATTCTTTCCGGCAGCGCCTACGATGCGAACCTGAATCCGTTGCGAGGCACGACAACCTACATCGTGTGTCCTCCGGGCGCAACTACAGCGCCTTGCAGTGGGCCGACTGTCACCCTGCCGAACATGGACAACGACCTGCTGACCGAAGGCCGCATCAACCCCAACCTGGGCCAGATCAACGAACTCATCAGTCCCGCGCAAAACTACTACAACTCTTTCTTCGTGCAACTGCAGCGCCGCATGTCACGAGGACTTTCGCTGCAATTTTCTTATACCTTCGCCAAGAGCATCATGCTGGATGGGATGGACTTCAACAATCAGTTTGACTTCAGCAATACCCACGCTCCTTCGCTCTTGGACCAGCGGCATCGCATTAGTCTTGCCGGCGTCTACCGGCCCCGGTTGGAGCAACTGACCGGTTCGGATACCGGCCGCGCGCTACTCTCGGGTTGGACGCTGAGCAGTGTTATGGAGTTCTCTTCCGGCCGCCCCTACGCGGGCTTGCTGAGCCCGGCGTGCACCAGTTCGACTCTGTCATTCGGCAACTGCGACGGTGCCAATGACAACCTGAATGACACCGCCTTTAACCAGGACACCGCGAACACAGCGGGTGGTATCAATGGCTCTGGACCCACGCCGGGAATTGGTCTGAACTCTTTTTACGGCCCGTGGTTGGAGAGAATCGATGTTGGACTGGCCCGCAGTTTTTCGATCCGGGAAGGCAAGGAATTGCAATTTCAAGTGCAAGCCTTCAACCTGTTCAACCACGCCAATTACTACGTACAAAACGGCGATGGAATCAACCCGCTGCAATACAACCCCATCGGGACGAACTGCGGTGACGGGGCCACGCTCAAGCAAACCTGTTATCTGGTACCCAACTCGGGTCCAGGCAATTTCGGAACCCTGCAGGAAATCAGCCCCAACGGCCTTCCCCGCGTCTTACAGTTCTCCGTACGATTCACGTTTTAGGCAGGCTAATCATGAGAATTTTGGTCATCGAAGATGAAGTCAAGACTGCCAAGTTCCTGAAGAAGGGACTTGGAGAGGCGGGGTTCGTGGTGGATGTCGCGGGAGATGGATTGGATGGCTTGCACCTCGCGCAGGAATTGCAGTTCGATCTGGTCATTCTCGACGTGATGCTCCCTGGGCTGGATGGCTGGCAGGTTCTCACTCGCTTGCGCCAAGAAGGGCGGCGCGCGCTGGTGCTTTTGCTGACCGCTCGCGACGCTATACACGAACGGGTACGAGGGTTCGAACTGGGCGCGGATGACTATCTGGTAAAGCCGTTCGCTTTTTCCGAGTTGCTGGCACGCGTCCGATCGCTGCTGCGCCGTGGGCCTGCGCGCGCGCAAGAGACGGTTCGTTTGGCTGACCTGGAAATCGACTTATTCCGCCAGCGTGCCACGCGCGCCGGTCAGCGCTTGGATCTGACTTCGAAAGAGTTCCTTCTTTTATCCCTGCTGGCGCGGCGCTCGGGCGAGGTGCTATCGCGAACCCTGATCGCCGAAGCGGTCTGGGACATGAACTTCGACAGCGACACCAATGTCGTGGACGTCAATGTTCGAAGGCTGCGCAGCAAGGTGGACGATCCTTTCTCGCTCAAATTAATCCATACCGTTCGGGGTGCCGGCTATGTCCTGGAATCCGAGCAATAGCCTCGCGAAGGTCGCACGCGTGTGGAGAACTTTGGCCTTCCGGTTAACGGCGGGCTACGCGCTTGCGGGCTTGTTTTTGGTCTTCTTCGCCACAGCCAGCCTTTATTTAGTGCTGGTCAGCGAACTAGAGAAGAGCACCGATTTATTCCTTGCCGACAAGGTGCACGTGCTACGCACCATGTTGCGGGAGAGACCCGACGACTGGGACGCCCTGCGGGAGGAAGTTGAGCTGGAATCGGCCGCGCGGCGATATGAGCAATTCTATATTCGCCTGCTGGATGAACGAAACACGGCGCTGTTGATGACGCCAGGCATGGCCGATCAATTGGATCTGGGGCAATTAACCAGTCAAACCCAAAGCCGCCCTGATCACACCATTCGGATTAATGGCAGGGACGGCCAAGCCTTTCGCGTTACCAGCGTGTCGGCGCCGGTCGGTTCCCCTGCAAATCAGACTGACACGGTTCAGATCGCGGTTGATGTCTCGCAAAAAGAGGAGTTGCTGGCACGCTATCGGTTTTGGTTCTGGGCCATCCTGCTGGCGACGTTCGCGATTTTTCCATTGGTCGGGTATCAGGTTGCACGGCACGGCATTCGTCCAGTCGAGGAAATGGCAACCACCGCGCGCCATATCAGTTCGACGAACCTTCGGGAACGCATTCTTCCGGAAGGATATCCGTTTGAGCTGGCGTCCCTGGCGAGTACCTTCAACCAAATGCTGGACCGCCTGGAGGAGTCCTTCAAGCGCATTTCGAGATTCTCCGCAGACATTGCGCACGACCTGCGCACGCCGGTGAACAACATTCGCGGCGAGGCAGAAGTTGCCTTGGCCCACTCGCGAAGCGCTGATGAATATCGCGATGTGATCGAGTCTTGCCTGGAAGAATCCGTGCGGCTATCGGATCTGATCGGCGACCTCCTATTTCTGGCACGTGCGGAAAGCCCATTGACCCAATTGCGCCGGGAGCGGGTGGATGTGGGCGAGTTGCTGAAAGGAGTGCGGGAATATTACGAAGCCTCGGCGGCGGACGGCGGAATCTCGCTCACCACTACAGTCGCCGCCGAACCAGTCATTGGCGAACTGGACCGCACGCTCCTGCAGACGGCAGTTGGCAACCTGGTCTCGAATGCCTTGGCACACACGCCACCCGGCGGAGCAGTCGTACTGGGAACGAACGTCGATGTTTCGAACACTGATGTTTCGAACAAGGATTTTTCGAACAAGGAAGTTTCCACCATTCACATCGAAGTCTCCGATACCGGCGTCGGCATTCCAGCGGAAGCCCTGCCGAGGGTTTTTGATCGCTTCTTCCGTGTCGACCCGTCGCGTTCCCAGGGTTCGGGAGGCACCGGCTTGGGGCTTGCGATCGTGCAGAGCATTGTGTTGCTTCACGGCGGAAATGTCGAGATTTCGAGCGAACCGGGACAAGGCACGCGGGTCGCGCTGCACGTGCCAGCCTCCTGCGCAAGCTGACAAGAATCTAATCTTCAGATTGCCCGGCCTTCTGGGCGAAGGCCGGGCGCCAGTCAGTTAAGCTGCCACTTGGTCAGCACGTTGGAAGAACGCCAACAGATCCTCGCTGATCACATCCTTGTGAGTGGTGCACATGCCGTGAGGATAACCCGGATAAATTTTCAAGGTCGCTCCCTTGACGATCTTCGCTGACAGCAGCCCGGCCGCGACGATGGGCACGATCTGATCGTCGTCGCCGTGGAGAATAAGCGTTGGCACATCGAACTTCTTCAGATCTTCGGTGAAGTCCGTTTCTGAAAACGCCTTGATGCAATCATAGGCGGTGGGGTATCCGCATAGCATCCCTTGCAGCCAGAACGAGTCGCGCACTCCCTGCGAGATCTTCGCTCCCGGCCGATTGTAGCCATAGAACGGGAGACTAAGATCCTTGAAGAACTGCGAGCGGTCTGCCTGGACGCCGGCGCGAAGGCCATCGAATACCTCCATCGGCAGGCCGGTGGGATTGGCGGGTGTTTTGAGCATTAACGGCGGCACCGCGCTGACGAGCACGGCTTTGGCGACACGTTTCGTGCCGTGGCGGCCAATGTAGCGTGCCACTTCGCCTCCACCGGTCGAGTGGCCAACGTGAATCGCGTTTTTCAGGTCGAGCTTTTCGACCAGGGTCGCGAGATCGTCGGCGTAGGTGTTCATCTCGTTGCCCTCCCAGGGCTGGCTTGATCGCCCATGGCCGCGCCGGTCGTGCGCAATGCAGCGGTAGCCGCGTTGGGCAAGAAAGTTCATCTGGTCTTCAAAGGCGTCGGCACTTAGCGGCCATCCGTGGCTGAAGACGACGGGTTGGCCTTTGCCCCAGTCGTTGTAATAAATCTGTGTGCCGTCTTTCATCGTAATCGTACTCATAGAATGCTCTCCTTAAATTGTGATTTCTCTGCTGTGAAATGCGTGAGTGAACAGGAAGTGTCCTGATCAAACCGATCGCGCTAGTTCGACATGGAACTTCTTTACCGCGAGAACCGTAAGCCCGATAAAAACCAGCATCACGGCGATCTGCGCGATCAGGAAGGGCGGCTCTTTCTGCGTCGGAGCCAGCGCGTGAACGGCCGGAACCTTCAAGAAAGTCTGCACGACCAGGACGAAGACATTGAGATAGAGCGCAATTGCGGCGGTGACTACGTAGATCGAACGCCACGCACCAGAGAGATGAAACACATAGCGCGCCGAAATCGCAACCGCCAGTATCACCAGCGAGATACTGCCAATCACTTGTGACGGCAGGAGGTGATCAGTTGGAAATCCGAAGCCGGTTGCGCTCGTCAACACTGTGGTGGTAAGAAAAAGCGCAGTCCATCCGTCGAGCCGTTTTCCGGTTAGGAATCCAAACATGACAACTAAGCCTGACCCGATTCCGGCCAGGCTGATTAACACGTGCAGCAAGGTGTACGTCGCTGTGGACATGCCGAAGATCATGATCAGCCCCCTTGGAGAAGGAAGATGTCATTTTTGTTCGATTTGATACATTTATTTGGCGGGTCCCCACATTTTGTGCGCCGCCTAACCGGGACAGGATAAACGAAATCGAGAGGATATAAGAGGAAGATGCTGCGACCGTAAGCCCCTTAGCCCGCTACCACGGCTTTGGTCCTGCCTGTGGTCATCCGGAGGCGGTCGATGAATTGTACTTTCTGCAGTGCGTCGTTTTGTGGGCCGTCCTTCGCCGCAACGCTTTGGCTGCGCCGCCGGATGCGGGTTACAGCGCGGTCGATCACGCGAGCCAGTTCGGCGCGGTAGTCAGGCGTGCGGTCTTCCGCTAAACGCCGCTTCGCTTTGTCGGCAGAAAACCAGGTTGGATTTCGATTGCGTTCCTGCGGGGGATCGAGCCGTGAGACTTCACAGAGATGAGCTTGAATGGCAATCTCTTTTACCGTGGATCTCTCTCCTGACCGCGCGGAATTTCGTGGCTTGCCGCCTTTTCGACGAACGTACCTGGTAAACGAAGCCTCTTCCATCCGGCCATGAACTCCGGCCTCTTCGAAAGCCTCGAGTGCAGCCGCTTGGGCATGAGTCAACCCCGGTTCGGCGCTGCCCTTGGGGAAAGTCCAGTGTCCGCTTCCGGTTCGCACCAGCAGGAATTCAATGCCGCTGCCGCGGACCCGATAACAAACCGCAGCCACCTGTTCGCATCCCCGCAGTCTGCGCAGTTGTGACAGCCGAAAGAATTTAACCGAAGACTGATGGGTCCGCGGACCTTTCATGATCGAACTCGGTTTTCCAGGACTCGCGGCACCAGCGCTCATAGGTGCAGAGTGCATGATTCGGTCCGCGTCTGGCTAGAGCACAGCTTGGTTCCGGGTGATTTCGATGAACTGCTGGCAAGTGCCGAGATCGCGGGAATCCTTCTGCATACTTGCGATCCTTGAGCCATGGCGACAGTATTTCTTCTTAGCCAGCGGGAGGATTCTTGGAAAACCTTTACTGTCTTCGCTGTAATCGGGAACTCGAGGCGGGACACAAATCGGTTGCGGTGTATATGTTCGCGCAGACCGTGGGGATACGGCCACGCCAAAAATCGGCCGCCCAGCGGATCTGTTTCTGTCCGCAGTGCTCGGTTTCGCTGGCCATGGGACCGCCGCCCGAAGGCGCGCTCAACATTGCCGCGTGGAACATGATTCGCGACTTGGTTGGATCCGATCCGGCGTTGAACCAGGCGGCTTGGGAGAATTTGCGAGGGATTGTTGGTTTGCTTCCGGCTACAGGAACCGATGGCGGGTCTCGTCGAACGGCTTCGGGCGGGTACTTCGAGTTCTGACGTTGTTGGTACCCCGGACGAAGGCGTCCGGGGCTACGTGATTTTGACTTGGGATCGTTGGCGGTAGAGTGACGTGTCGATTTGTTGCGACATCGCGACCACATCCAACGGGCAGTTGAGAAACTGCTGGATCGATTCCGCGGTGCCACGCGGATCGCGCAATACGTCCTGGTGTTCCACGCGATGAATGGAGATGTTGGATTTATCTTTGAGCCAAGCGTTGACTTGGTTCAAATGGGCTGTCAGCCCGGCGATCAACGTCGCCGGAGACAATGCCGCGCCGGTTGTCCCGCGACGACGAATCATTTCCGCTTGAGAAGCAACCACTTCTGTGAGCGGGCGCTGCATAAAAATGATGCGATACTCGCGCCTTGCAGGCAGCGCGAAAAGAAGTTGCGAGATCACCTTTACCACTTTGCCTTCCGCTTCCGCGATGCAATCCGGCTGTTGAGGCAGGAGCTTGATCCGTTCCCACTCAAAATAACCACGAGGATTATCGGCGTCGGGCTGACGTTCGCCATCGCTGAGGACCGGCATCCCTCCCGCAGCCAGCATCTGCATCATCAGTGAGGTGCCGGAGCGCGGCAGGCCGGAGACAACCGTGATCACGCTCGGGCTCTCGTCTTTCTCTGCTGGAGGAGTTGGGCGTAGAGGCTGCGGTGCCGGATGGCTTTGTCGAGATCTCCGCCCGGTTGGCTGTGTAATGCGGCCAGCCAGCGGTGGGCGGCCACCAGCCCGGGGAGCATGCTGAGGCAAGTCTCAAACGCCAGCATGGCACGCTGACGATGTCCCAAACGGGCCAGCGCCACTCCGAGATAGAAATGGCCCAACGGCAGGAAGTGTTGCAGACCGACAGCCAACAAAGCTTGCTCCGCAGCTTCGCCGTTCTGCCGCTGCCGCAAGCGCACCATCGCCAGGCCGAGATGGGCCTCCGGGCTGTCACCATCGATGTCCAGCGCTTGCTGGAAAGCACGATCCGCATCGTCGGTGCGCCTCTGGCGCAGGTAGGTTTCTCCGATACGCAAATGCAAGTTGGGCAGGCGCGGGTCGGACTGCTCAGCCTTGAGCAGGCTGGCGAGGGCCGCTTCCATGTCTCCTTCTTCGAAGTGAATGATGCCCATTAACAGGTCTGCCCATGGGCGTGGGTTGGGTTGTTTGTGCGGGACGGAAGCTGCTTCCAGCGCTTCAGTTTTTGCTGGTGCTTCTGGAGTTGCCACTGGCGCTTCGGTTGGCTGTGTTTCTGCAGCTAGCGCGGCCGCTTCAGCCTGCTTGGGTGGACCACCCTTTTCCGCCTCGGGCTCGGGAGGGTTCAAATCTGCGGTAATCAGAGCCTCCAGAATTTTCTTCGCGTCTTCGCGACGGTTGAGCGCGAGATAACACTGAGCGAGATGCATCTGGAAGCGAGATTGCTTAGGATCATTCTTGGCCAGGTCTTCGAGGAGTAGCAGTGCATCGTCGGGACGGCCGCAGTCCAAATAGTCGCGCGCCAAATTGTAATTCGCTTCGCGCACAGCACTAGCCACGGCTTTGGTCTGGTCTTCACTGGGCGGCTGAATGTAACCGAGCGCAACGAATTGTTGCAAAACAGCCTGCGCCGCAGCGGGATCCATGCGCAGATCGGCGGGATGCATTCCGCATTCGCCGGGTTCCTGATCCCAACTGGGGATGCGAGTGACTTGCGGCGGCTCTTCGAAGCCTTGCACCAACACGCGACCATCCATGTCCGCGCCCACCGGCAATCCAAACAGGGTCAGAATAGTCGGCGTCACATCCAGCAAGGTCGCTCCGTAGATGCGCTCGTCCTGCTGTACGTGTGGTCCCTTCATGCAGAAGATTCCGAAGGGCCGGTGCTGAACTGCCGGACCCGCCGGCTCCGCAGGAATGCCGCGCGGGCGGAGATGGTCGGAATGAAAACCGTGATCGGAAACCAGCAACACGGTCGCTTCCGGACCTGCCAAATCCAAAAGCGTTTCCAGCATCATGTCGTGGAAGCGATATGCTCCATTCACCACATCTTTGTAAATCTCGAACCGCTCCTCGGGGATGCCTTCCATGCGCGGCGGGTGGTAGTGCATGAACCCGTGGCAGAAGTGATCGATGCCGTTGTAATAAACCGCCATGAAATCCCAGGGCTCATTCTGCAAAATCCAAGTGGCTGCATTGTGGATGGAGCAGTTTTCGGACAAGATCTTTGCAAACGACATCAGACCCTTGTCCTTCTCCTGATCGATCTCGGCCGCGCGCGGAATCCAAGGCAGGATGGCGGCCTCGGTCACATCAGCCGGATGCATGCGCAATTCGGCGAAAGTATCGCGCAGACTCTCCGGATGGACCGCACCCGGCGGAAGCGGCCAAGGTTGATCCTGCGGAGCCGTAGCGTACGGATAAAGATCGGAAACCGAAATACCGTTAATCGGCTCTGCGGGATGCCCGGCAAACCAGCCGAGGACGTGGGTCTTGAACCCGCGCTGGGTGAGAATGTTCCAGATAGCTTTGACCTTACGGGAAGTGCTGGATACAGGCCGAATGCCGCCGTTTTGCGTGTCCGGCTCCATGAATCCGTGAATGCCGTGCTTGTTGGCGCGCTTGCCCGTGGCAATCGAATTCCACAGCATGGGAGAAAGGATGGGCCGCAAGGTCGCCAGATTCCCCATGACGCCGTGATTGATGAAATCGTCGAGTGTGGGCATCAATCCCTGATCAAGCAGGGGATTGATCACCTTCCAATCGGCCGCGTCCCAGCCGATCAGCAAGACTTTCTTGGCCAGGGGTTCAGGCATAAGACCACACGCTCGGGGGAGGCTCCCGCAGGGGGCCACAGTCTACCATGTTTCAGGCCAAGGTTTGTCCGATTCGGATAAACTCACAGTAGCCGCAATGAAGCTAACTCGCCTAGCCGCCACCCCGATCATTCTCTATTTGCTCGTTGTGCTACCTGCAACCGCGCAAACCCCGGGGTTGCTGCAGGAGAAGTGCACGATCACAGGGACGATCGTCGACGCGGTGAGTGGACAGCCGCTGAAAGGCGCGGATGTTAAGCTGAGAGGCGTTCCGAGCGAATCAGATCCCATTCCGAAGTCGACATCTTCGAGCACGGACACCGGCGGACGGTTTGTGTTTGAGGGCGTGTTGCCCGGTCGATACAATCTTTTCGCTTCACACGATGGCTATGTGGATAACACTCACGACGCCGCTTGGACGCGAACAAAAAGTCTGTCGCTCGCATCCGGCCAGCACATAAATGACCTGGTTTTTCGACTGCTGCCCAACGGCACTCTCTCGGGCCACGTTACCAATGAAGCCGGAAAGCCACTTCGCGGCGTATCCGTACAAGCGATGAAATCTTCCTACCCGCACGGGAGGCGAGAACTGCATGATGTCGCCCACATCGCCACCAACGACGCGGGCGAATATCGGATTACCGGTCTCGCACCAGGAAAATACTATATTCGAGCCAAGCCCCCTTCTTCCCTGAAGGCCAAGCCCGGCAGCAATAGGTCCTACGTGCCCCTTTATTATCCTGCTGCGAACGACCAATCTCACTCGGTTGCTCTTGTGCTTCGCGCGGGCGAAGAGCTGGTAGGAATCGACATGACCCTCACAGCTGTGCACACCGTCCACCTTCGAGGCACAGTGATTAATGCTCGCAGCTCTTTGCCGAGCAAGGAAGCTGAGGTCACACTGCTCAGCGATCAAGGGGAAACGATCTTCTTGCCCGGCAAGAACTTCTCTGCGGGTGGCCAAGCCAATTTTGATTTGCCGGGCGTGCCTCCGGGGTCTTATGTCATTGTGGCCCAGCAGCCGAGCAGTCCGCGAGAACCCCAAACAATTTGGGGGTGGACGTCCGTCGACGTCAAAGATAGCAACGTTGAGCATGTCGAGGTCGCGGTCGGTCCGGGCGTAGACGTCAGCGGACATATTCGCATCGAGGGCGGTGCGGCTCCGGACCTTACGAAAGAAGATCTCAGCAAAGAGATCGCCGACATGACGGGAGCTTTAGAGCCGCAGGAAGCGACCTCGCTAGCGCGCCTCACACCCGATATTGATACCGCTTCGATAAAGCCTGACGGGACTTTCATTTTTCGTGAAATTCCCCAAGGCAGCTATCGCATCGATTTTTTCCCCGCGCCAGTGGGCTTTTATCTGCACTCAAGCGGCGCGGTCGATGTGCTGGAGACGGGCATCACCGTTGGCTTGGGCCATTCTCCAGCCGCCGTGGAATTAGTCTTGAGCTCTGGCGCCGGGCGAATCGATGGCGTCGTCCAGAGCGACGATCAATCCGTTCCCGGCGCTTCCGTCGTGCTTGTGCCCGACAGTAAAGACCGAGGCCAGCCAAACTATTACCGGCAGGCGGTCGCGGACCAGTCGGGCAGGTTTGCGATGCGGAATATCGTTCCCGGAGACTACACAATTTTTTCCTGGGAGCAGATCGACCGAGGTGCCTACTTCGACCCCGAATTTCTTGCCCAATACGAAGACCGCGGCAAGCCCGTCCATGTCGAAGAAGGCGGCCATTTGAGCATGACTCTGGAGTTGATTCCAGCGGCTGAGACCGTTCCGTAGCAATGCCGCCGGCCAATGTCGCGCTCTTTCTGTGCTCTTCGCATGCGAACGCGGCGAGCAACGGACACAATCAGCTATGATGTCGAAGCTGAAATGTTTCGTGAGGAACGGCAGGAGACTGAACGCCCATAGATGCGATACGGATTTGTCATCGATCAGGACCGTTGCATCGGGTGCCACGCTTGTACGGTCGCGTGTAAAGAAGAACACCAAGTCCCGGTGGGTGTTTTTCGCACTTGGGTCAAACAGATCGAAAAGGGCGAGTTTCCTCACAGTTCACGCCACTTCGGCGTGATGCGGTGCAATCACTGCGATGACTCGCCGTGCACCGAGATCTGTCCCACCAGCGCCTTGTACCGGCGGCCAGACGGAATCGTTGATTTCGACAATCGGCGCTGCATCGGCTGCAAGGCTTGCATGCAGGCTTGCCCGTACGACGCTCTCTATATCGACCCGAACAACAACACCGCAGCCAAATGCAATTTCTGTGCGCATCGGGTGGAGATGCGCCTTGAGCCAGCGTGTGTCATCGTTTGTCCGACGCAAGCCATTCTCGCAGGCGATCTCGACCAACCCGGCAGCAAAGTCAGCCGCGTCGTAACGAACAAGAAAGTTTCGGTGCGCAAACCACAGAAAGGCACGCGGCCCAAGCTGTTTTATGTTGGCATCGAGGGCGATTTGCTCGAGCCTACCCGGATTTCGCGGCAGGATACATATTTCGCTTCGGACCGGCGAAATGGAAACGGTCAAGCCAACGCCAGCGACGTGGACGATCTTGCTGGCGCCTTGGCCCGTGAAGTCTACGACGTGCCCCACCCCGCGCCTTGGGGTTGGAAAATTGCGGCGTATCTCTGGACGAAGGCAATCGCGGCCGGAGTATTGCTGGTCGCAGCGATTTTGCTAAGTCTTACGGGCGCATCCGCCCCCGCGCTGTTCAATATCGTTTGTCCCGTTATAACTCTCGTTGGCCTGGGGATCACTTCCGCTTTGCTCATTTTCGACCTGAAGCGTCCCGACCGTTTCTTTTACCTTATGACTAAACCCAATTTCCGCTCATGGCTGGTCATTGGCACGTACTTCTTGATTGGCTATGGAGTGCTCGCGGTTGCATGGTTTTTGTGTGGGATTTTCAGCGGTTCTGTTCCAGGCATCTTGCAGTGGTTAGCGGCCGCGTTCGCAATCGCCAGCGCCGGTTATTCGGCATTTCTTTTTGCCCAGGCAAAGGGCCGCGACTTGTGGCAGAGCCCGCTCTTTTTGTGGCATTTGTTGGTGCAGGCTTTGGTCGCCGGTTCGGCCGTGATGGTGATCGCGGGCATCCTGATGGACACGCCTCCAGAAATTCTCAGGCCAGCAGTTCTGATCCTGCTAATTTCGTTGGTCGTCAGCTTGGCCATGAACATGGGAGAGATTGCTCTGCCGCACGTCAGCGAGGACGTGAGAATCGCCATGCAAGTCCTGACTAGCGGGAGCCTAAGCTGGCGATTCTGGGGACTGGTCATCGGCATAGGATTGATTGCTCCGATTATTCTCGCTGTGCTGGTGCTGACGTCATTGCTTCCCGGTGCCTCTGCATTTGCAATGGGTGCTGCGGTTCTGGCGCTGGCTGGCCTGTGGTGGTTTGAAGAACTGTGGGTAACGGCAGGCCAATCGGCTCCGCTCAGTTAGCGAAATCATTTATGAAAGACCATCTTCCTCTGAACCCGCAGGCGCTGGACCTGGACGAGCCCGCGGGAGGACTTTCTAGCTACCCGCCACCTGACCGCTGGGATGACTGGACCGAATACGATCCCGCGCAGTGGCCCAAGAAAGTTGAGAAGCACTACTCGCTGGTTCCGACCATCTGCTTCAACTGCGAAGCTGCCTGCGGGCTATTAGCTTATGTCGACAAGGACAAAATGCGGGTGCAGAAATTCGAAGGCAACCCCGCGCACCCCGGGAGTCGCGGCCGCAACTGCGCGAAAGGCCCAGCCACCATCAACCAAGTAAACGATCCGGAGCGCATTCTGTATCCCCTGCGGCGAACCGGCAAGCGCGGAGAAGGAAAATGGGAGCGCGTAAGCTGGGACGAAGTTCTGGACGACCTGGCGTCGCGCATCCGCCTGGCTTTGCAGGAGGGACGGAAGAACGAAATCATGTATCACGTTGGTCGTCCGGGGCACGAACTCATTTACAACCAGCGCGTGCTGCACGCCTGGGGCATCGACGGGCATAACAGCCACACCAACGTTTGTTCGGCCGGAGCCCGCACGGGATACGCTTTCTGGCACGGTTTTGATCGTCCGTCTCCCGATCACTCGAAAGCTCGATTCATTCTTCTGCTGAGTTCGCATCTCGAAGCTGGACACTACTTCAATCCCCACGCGCAGCGAATTATCGACGGCAAAATGGATGGAGCAAAAGTATGTGTTATCGACACTCGCCTGTCGAACACCGCGTCGAAGGCCGACTACTGGCTGTCGACTTGGCCGGGCAGCGAGTCAGCCGTGCTGCTGGCCATGGCCAACGTGCTGCTTCAGGAAAACCTCTTTGATCGCGAGTTCGTCCGCCGCTGGGTGAACTGGGAAGAGTATCTGCGTGAAGAACATCCTGCCAAGCCGCAAACTTTCGAGACTTTTCTTGAAGTGCTCAAGCAAACCTACGCGCAGTACACGCCGGAATTCGCGGCAAAAGAATCTGGCGCCGATCCTCGCATGATCGTCGAAGTCGCCCGCGAAGTAGGCCGCGCTGGCTCTGCCCTGAGCACACACGTGTGGCGAAACGCGGCCGCGGGCAATCTCGGAGGATGGCAAGTAGCGCGCGCTCTGGAATTCCTGGCGGTGCTGATGGGCGCAGTGGGAACTCCAGGCGGAACCGCGCCCAGCGCCTGGAACAAGTACATCCCCACGCCGCCCATGATGCCGCCCCCGCCCAACGTGTGGAATGAGTTGATGTGGGCGCGCGAGTATCCGCTGGCATTCTTTGAAATGAGTTTTCTGCTGCCGCATTTCCTGAAAGAGGGCCGCGGCAAGCTCGCCCTATATTTTTCCCGCGTCTATAACCCAGTGTGGACCAATCCTGATGGTCTGAGCTGGATTGAGGCGCTCACCGACGAGAGCAAAGTCGAGCGGCACGCCTGCCTCACTCCGACTTGGAGTGAAACCGCGTGGTTCGCCGATTATGTTTTGCCCATGGGCCATGCTTCCGAGCGTCACGACCTGATGAGCCAGGAGACTCATGCCGCGCGCTGGATCGGTTTCCGCCAGCCGGTGCTGCGTCTGGCGCTGGAGCGGCAGGGTAAGAAATTCGATTTCACCTACGAAGCGCACCGCGAAGCGGGATTGGGGGAAGTGTGGGAGGAAGACGAATTCTGGATTGAGTTGTCGTGGCGAGTGGATCCCCATGGATCGATGGGCATCCGCCGGTACTTCGAGTCGCCCTACCGGACGGGAGAAAAACTCAGGATCGATGAATACTACCGCTGGATCTTTGAGAACAGTGTTCCGGGTCTGCCCCAGGCGGCCGCCAGCGAAGGTCTCACCCCACTTGACTACATGCGGAAATACGGCGCTTTCCTGATCGAAAACAACGTCTACGAATTGCACCGCAAGGTTCTCAAGGCAGATGAGGTGCAGGGAAGCACGGTCGATCCAGTCACGCACGTAGTCAAGAAGAACGGAGCGTCAGTCGGCGTCGAGATCGATGGCAAGGCTGTCGCTGGTTTCCCCACACCTTCGCGTAAACTCGAATTTTATTCGAAGACGCTGAAAGACTGGCACTGGCCGGAGCATTCAATTCCCGGCTACATCAAGAGCCACGTGCATCGCGACAACATCGACACCGCGAAAGGCGAGATGCTTCTTCTGCCGACGTTCCGCCTGCCGACGCTTATCCATACCAGGTCGGGCAACGCAAAGTGGCTTTACGAGATCTCGCATAAGAATCCGGTCTGGATGCATTACGAAGATGCCGAGCGCTTAGGAGTTTCCACCGGCGATCTGGTGCGAGTGCAAACGGCCATCGGCTATTTCGTGGACAGGGTCTGGGCCACCGAGGGAATGCGTCCCGGCGTGGTTGCATGCTCCCATCACTTGGGACGCTGGCGTCTGAAAGAAGATTTCGGCGGGGAGCGCTGGTCAACTGCGCTGGTCGATCTGAAGCAAGTTGAGCCCGGAAAGTGGATGATGCGCACGATCCATGGCATTCAGCCTTTCAAGAGCAACGACCCCGATTCGTCGCGTATCCACTGGGAAGACGCGGGCGTGCATCAGAATCTGACCTTCCCCGTCCAACCCGACCCGATCAGTGGTCAGCACTGCTGGCATCAGAAAGTTACGGTGACCAAAGCGCGCGCGGAGGATCGCTACGGCGACGTTTTCGTCGATACGAATCTGGCCCACGATGAATATCACCGCTGGCTGAAAATGAGTCGGGCTGCTCCCGGTCCCGGCAAGTTGCGCCGTCCCCTGTGGATGATTCGGGTGTATCGGCCCGCCCCTGAAGCCTTTTACTTCCCGGGAAAATAGGGTTTGGCCGACGGTCTCGTTAGATATCCACAACGCCAAGTGCGGTTGGCTGTCACCGGCGTCTCCAAAATAGCCGGCTTGAGACGGCGCCCGGAAGTTTTCCACAGGGGTTTGTTCGGAAAATGGAACAGGAATCATTTTCTTTCTGCATGGGCTTGCTTGTGGTGTAAGAAGGGGTTCTGCATAATGCGGGGCCCTGCATTACGGCTCTCCCCCATCCAGTGCGTAAAGGGCCCCGCAAGTAGTTTGCCCTCCGGGTTGTTGGTCTGCATTGCAAATCGTGAGCAACGGCATTGGCGGTATAATTTGCGAAATAGGAGGGACCTCTATGCGAATTCTTGGTCTCCTGACCGTTCTCCTGTGCGGACCAGGTCTGGTTTGTAGGGCCAGCGCTGCGGAGCCGCAGCAGAGTTCGTCCTCGCAACCGGCGGTAAGCTCCTTCAATTCAGAATTGATCAGCCCTTCAGCGATCGCCCGACAGGATTTGGTCCAGGTGCCAGCGGATCGGCATTATTCGCGGTCGGTCTCGGCGCGCGACGGAGATGTGACTTGCTTCACGATGCACACCTTCCTGGTGAAACGCGAGAGCCCGCATTCCGATGTAACCGAGCCGGCAGGTGAGACGACCTGTTTGTCCGGGCCCAGATATAGCGTTCGGAAAGTGGAAGAGTCCGGCAAGGCTCCGTCGCGTTGAGTTTCGACGTGACTCGGCGTGTCTCCGCGGTTGTAGGATCGGTTTTCTTTCTTTTGATTGCGCCCGGCACTGTAGCGGTCCTTGTGCCTTGGTGGATTTCTGGCTGGCGGATTCGGTCTCCGCTTCTGCATTCTTCTCCTTCTCGATGGCTGGGAGTGTTGCTGATTGTGGCCGGCGTTCCTGTCCTGCTGGATTCTTTTGCCCGCTTCGCACTTAAGGGACTGGGAACGCCAGCACCGGTTTTCCCAACCCGGCATCTGGTAGTCACTGGGCTCTATCACTACGTGCGCAATCCCATGTACCTGGCGGTCACGGCGGTGATCTTAGGGCAAGGATTGCTGTTCGGGGATTTGCAAGTTCTGGAGTATGGAGTTTTTGTCTGCCTCGGTTTCCATCTATTTGTCGTGTTCTATGAAGAGCCGACGTTGCGTCGAAGCTTTGGGGCTGAATATGAAACGTTTTGCGCTAACGTGGGGCGCTGGATTCCTCGTTTCAGCGCTTGGCACGGCGCCTAACATTATCCTGTCTGATGAATTATCTTGCGTAACCTTTCCGGTCGGCGGCAGTTTCTATAATTAGAGGCGCGATGGTCGTTCGAGCACCGGCATCGAAGCGGTCCCCGGAGCAGGCGGAGGAGCGTCTGCTGGTCGAGGCTGCGCAGAAGGATCCTGCCCGGTTTGCCGAACTCTACGAAATCAACTTTGAGCGAGTGTATGCATTCATCGCGCGGCGGGTCGGCGATCGCGATGCGGCTGAGGATTTGACCTCGGAGGTGTTTCACAAGGCGCTGGCGAATCTTCGGCGTTTCGAGTGGCGAGGTGCCCCGTTCGTGGCTTGGTTGCTCAGGATTGCGGCAAATGCGATTGTGGATCGGGCACAACGGGTGGGCAGAGAGTTAGCGGTGGACGATCCTCCTGAACCAGGTGTTGAGGCAACGGCTGATATCGGTCTGGAAGAGGTGGAACATCGGGCGCGGCTATTTCGTTTGGTGGAGCAGCTTCCAGCGGATCAGCGGCGCGTGATCGCGATGCGGTTTGCGGAAGAAAAGAGCATCCGCGAAATCGCGGAGATATTGGGACGGACGGAAGGTGCGGTGAAGCAGTTGCAATTTCGGGGCTTGCAGAATCTGCGGGCGCAGATTGAGACCGGGAAACCACTAAGGACGCAAAGTTACACGAAGGCAAACACGAAGCCGGATGGCAAAAATGCCTAGGCGCAGTTTGATCGAACAACTCGATGAGGCGGTGCAAGGGATAATCGGTAATCTCGGTGCGCCCCTGCCGCGTGGGAGTGCGGGCGTAAGTCCCCTCGTCCGCCTTGCCGCCGAGTTGCGCGATCTGCCTCGGGAAGAATTCAAAACAAGATTGAGAGCTGAACTGGAAAGGAGAACAAGCATGGCAACCGTGGCTGAACCTGTTGCGGCCGTTCACGCCGTCGCTATTCCGAGACTGACTTTTAAAGACGTGGCCAAGGCAATCGACTTCTATCAGAGGGCCTTCGCAGCGACAGAGTCATGGAGATTCAATATCGAAGGCAGAATTCAACATGCCGAGATCAAAATTGGCAACTCGCCCATCATGATGTCCGAGGAATGGCCGGACGGAGGCCGATTCAGCGCCGAGACTCTGGGCTCGTCGCCTGTGGAGCTACGTATCCAGGTCGATGATGTCGATTCTTTCGCGGCCCGCGCGGTGGCTGCGGGGATGAAAGTTTCGCGGCCGGCCGCGGATCAATTCTACGGAGCGCGGGAGGGGCACTTCGTCGATCCCTTTGGCTACACCTGGAACATCCTTACGATCAAAGAAGAAATGTCGACGGAGGAAGTGTATCGCCGGTTCAAAGCGATGCGGTCGAAAGCGCCGAAGCCGGCCGTCGCACCTATCCCGCGCGGCTACCGGACGGTTACTCCGTATCTGGTTGCGCAGGATGGACCAGCGCTCCTGGAGTTTGCCAAGCAGGCGTTCGGAGCTGAAGAGATGTTTCGCGCTGTGGGGTCGGCGGGCGGGCTTCACGCCGAGGCCCGCATCGGCGATTCCATGCTGATGATGGGCGGCGGCATTCCGGGCCGTGAATTCCGCTCTAGCGCGAATACTCATGCGCTTCATCTTTACGTACCTGATTGCGACGCGGTTTACCAACGCGCGCTGCAGGCGGGAGCAACGTCCCTCGATGAGCCCAGAGACCAGGAATACGGGGAGCGCTCAGGTAGCGTGAAGGATCCAGCGGGAAACTTCTGGTACATCGCTACACACAAAGGCGAGAGCTACACACCCAAGGAACTGAACAGCGTGAATGTATATATGCATCCGCTACGGGCGGAACCGGTCATCACCTTCCTGAAGCGGGCCTTTGGGGCGCGAGAGATTGCGAAATATGCATCGCCCGACGGCGTGGTCCATCACGCTGAGATCCGCGTCGGCGACTCGGTGGTCGAGATGGGCGAGGCTCGGGGAAAGTATCCGCCCATGCCGACGATGTTTTATCTGTACGTGCCCGATTGCGATGCAGTTTTCCGGCGTGCGCTGCAGGCAGGCGCGACTTCCATTGCAGAACCGGTCGACCAACCATACGGCGATCGCAGCAGCGCGGTGAAAGACGCCTTCGGCAACACCTGGTACATCGCGACGCACATTAAGGATGTGGGTTGATGGAAGAACAAACCTCTCAACCCGCCGCGAGGTTTTGAGAAACCTCAACCCATGTGTGCTCCCGACTGAGCCCGCCGCGGAAACGATCAGAAGGCGAATCGACCACCGACAGTCGGGGCACAGTTGTTGTTACTGAAATAGGGGACGCCGGGGCCATGAGGAATGGCGATGGCCAGACCACCGCTCACCCAGGAATATGCAATTCCGGCAAAACCGTCAAAACGCTTGGTGAAGTGATGATCCACATAGAGTGATCCCTCGTTTAGGTTGCCCGCGCAGGAGCTGCGGAAACCGGCTTCGGGCGAGCAGGTCGGCGGAAGACGGAAGTCGTTTTGCCGCTGTTGATACCATGAGAAAGTGATGTCGGTTTTGCTGTCGATGGCGTATTTCGCGCCCGTCCACCAAATCTGCACCAACTTTTCAGAATCCAAGTTGTTGTCTTCGACCCCGCTCATGATGTAGCCGCCCTGGTCCGAGGCGCCAACCCCCAACGGGTTGTGCGGGTTATTCTGCCAGATGTATTCGTAGCCGGCAAAGAACTTGAACGGGTTCCACGTGTACCTGGCAGCGGCCATAACAGCGCGGTTGTCGGTCACAATGCCATATACGGTGTTGGTCGTTCCGATCACATTGTCCCCGGTGATGGGGTTTGTATTGATGCTGTTTGTGGTCGACTGATATGGCGCCGACAGACTCTGAGGCCCCAGCAAGGGGTTCAATACACTGATCGCCTGGTTGTACTGTTGGAAGACGACGTCGGCGGAGAATTTGCCGGACGTTCCGCCGAGGTCGAATCCATAGGCGTTGTTATGCGCCGATTCCGGCGTACAGGTGGCGGCAGTCCAGGCTCCGGAGGCCGAGTAGCAGCCGCCAGAACCATCGGCGAATTTATACATCGCGCCGAAATGGACCGGGCCATAGGTCAGGCGATACTTCAGAGCGTCGTCCCAACGGCTGTCCTCGGTGTCGCCGCCTCCGGCCATGGTGCCGTTATACCCGATGTAGGAAAAGGCGTAGGCGCCGTTGGCCGGATCGTAAAGGAGCATCGCATCGGTACCGAGAGAGCGCTGACGACCGAAGGTCAGCTCGCCGAAGTGCGTGGACGATATACCGCCATAGTATTGGTCATTGAAGGGTTGGCCCGCGCGTGCGCCGTCGATGGCGAACGAATAGCTTTTCCTGGGAAGGCCATTGTTGGCGGTCTGGGTGGCCGACGCGTTGGCGAGCAGGCCGGACTGCGGATTGATGCCAGTGGAAGCGTTGAACACAACCGACCAGCCAGGCAGAAACTCTTCCTTGCCCCGGATGCCCAGACCCGTCTGCTGCAGGTTGTTCGGTGCGACGACAAATCGATGTTGATAGCCGTTTCGGTTTACCAGAGATTCGCCTTCATAGTTATAGCCGTTTTCCGGTAAGCCGTGGCTGACCCAGCCGACGCCGATGTCATACGCACCGTACAGCGTGATGCCGTGCCAGGTCAGCGTGCAATCGGTGGTGGCGAACTCGTGGCCGCTAGCGCAGACGTCGGGGGTGCTCCGCTGCATCTTAAGGTCGACCGTCGCGTCCTGGTTAACCGCCAGGCTGATTCCGCTGCGCGTCTCATTGGCGAACCCTTGTTTTGCCGCACGAATCTCGAAGCGCCCCGGAGCCAGGCCGAGCGCCTGATAGTGCCCCCCGCCGTCGGTTGCGATCGTGCGCGTTGCACCCGTGTCGACGTTCTTGATTGTCACTGCGACATCGCGAAGGGCTGCGCCGGCTTGGTCCGTCACCATGCCGGAAAGGCTCGCTCCCGTTTGGGCCCACGCCGGGGACGCCATCATCGCAAGCCACAAAAGCATGAACAAATTAGCGCGACGCATTCTGCCTCCTATTTATCCATTGCGTTAAAGAAAGCAGAAGTGTATATCAGATATGTTTATGATGTCTAATAGTACGCAGTTGTATACATTAATAGCTGGCTTGTGCGTTATACTGGCGCGAGCAGTGGCGGCGGCAAAACCGTATTGACCGCACTTGGCGTTGACGATACGATTCGTTCCCATGCAAAGGAACGGAAAATTCGGAAAGACGGAAGAGCTACTGAAGCTTCGTGACGCGGCTTTGCAGCTGGGGATCAGCTTTCCCACCATCAAGCAATGGATTTACAAGAAGAAGATTCGCAGCATCCGGACGGCTGGAGGACATCACCGCATTCCGGAAAGTGAAGTAGATCGGCTGCTTTTCAGGACACGGGGCCGGACCGAACGGGAACGCAAGGAAGTGCTCCGCCGCTGCAGCGGACGCAACCAGTTAGTGGGACGAATCGATGCGGTTCGGATCAGCGGCCTGATGGCGGAGATCGCGATTTCAATTGGGGGCCAGCAAATCACATCGATTATCACTTCCCGTTCGGCACGCGAGATGCAGCTAAAGCCGGGCCAGACTGCAGCCGCGTTGATAAAAGCCACTGAGGTGATGATTCTGCGTGTGTGAAATGAGACATCGACTGTTGTTGCCCGCCTTGCTATTCGCTCTGCTAGCGCAGGGTGGGCTGGCGTCTTGTCAGCAGCTAACCATACAGACTGAGAATGGGAAACCGACTGTCCTGACCCGAGCCGACATCGAGGCCTTGCCGCACGTCAAGGTCTCGACCAGTGCGTCTGGCGCATCTGCAACATTTGAGGGGGTCGCGCTTGAGGCCGTGCTGGAAAAAGCCGGAGTCGAGTTTGGGTCGAGTCTGAAGGGGAACCGACTGGCGTCGTGCTTGCTCGCAGGAGCAGCAGACAATTATCGCGTCGTGATTGCCCTGCCTGAGCTCGACCCGGCTTTTACTGATAAACAGGTTGTTCTGGCTTTCCTGAAAGACGGAAAGGCGCTGGATGAAAAGGAGGGGCCATACCGCATCGTAATTCCCGATGAGAAAAGGATGGCACGATGGGTGCGTCAGGTGACGACGCTCAAGGTCGTCGACGTGCAGTAAAGCCGATCAGTCTTTTTGAATCATGACCTCGGTCGCTTTTACGACAGCGGTGACGGTGTCGCCCTTTTTGAGCTTGAGTTCGTCGGCACTGCGGCGGGTGATGGCACTCTCGATCAGGTTGTCCCCGACCCGAACGACCACATGAGCCATGATATCGCCGAGCTGAATTTCTTCGATTTTTCCACGCAGTTTGTTTCTGGCTGAGATTGGCATGCAGTCATTATAGGCCGAGGAGATTGTGCATGTATGTCCGAAGGCTGAGCCTGATCGCGGTTCTACTGGTGAGTGCTGTTTCGCAATTGTCTGTGGCCCAGGAAATCACCGTGGCTGCGGCTGCGGACCTTCAATTTGCCATGCAAGATGTCGCCGCCCGATTCGAGAAAGCAACGGGGAAAACCGTCAAGCTCACGTATGGTTCGTCGGGGAATTTTTTTCAGCAGATTGAGAACGGCGCTCCCTTCGATGTGTTCTTTTCGGCGAATCTTGACTACGCCAAGAAACTGGAAGCTGCTGGATTGACCGAGTCCGGAAACTACTACCAATACGCGAAGGGCAAGATCGTGATTTGGGTTAGAAACGACTCTAAACTCGATCTGAGTTCTGGCATGCAGGTGCTGATTGATCCATCGGTTAAGAAAATTGCTGTTGCCAACCCACAACACGCTCCCTACGGGCAGGCGGCGGTAGCGGCGATGCAAAACGACAGGCTGTACGAAAAAGTAAAAGACAAATTCGTGCTGGGAGAAAACATTTCCCAAACCGCGTCGTTCGTAGTCTCGGGCGCGGCGGACGTGGGTATTGTCGCCCTGGCACTGGCTTTGTCGCCGAATATGAAAGATAAGGGGCGTTATGTCGAGGTTCCCAGCAGCGAATACCCCGCGATTGAACAGGCATGCGTCATTGTTGCCTCGTCAAAGAATAAGGAGACAGCGCGCCAATTCTTGGCTTTCATCAAGACAACGGCTATCGGCGATGTGTTGAAGAGCTACGGTTTCGACGTGTCCGGCGGCTCGGCGAAATAAATGTGACGTTCGGATGGTCATCGACGTAGCTGGGAGTAGCGGAAACAAATGGTCAGATGGTCGTTCACCATGCCTACGGCCTGCATGAAGGCATAGCAGATCGTGGTGCCGACGAAAGAGAATCCGCGCTTCTTCAAGTCTTTGCTCATTGCATCTGACTCAGCCGTGCTGGCTGGTACTTGTTTTGACGAGCACCAGGAGTTCACTCGCGGCGATCCGCCGGTAAATTGCCAGATGTAGGCGTCGAAGGATCCGAAGTCGTCTTGGACTTTGAGGAAGGCTTTTGCGTTTTGCACGGCAGAGGCAATCTTCAGGCGATTGCGGATAATGCCGGCGTTATTCATCAGGGTCTGGACCTTGCGGCGGTCGTAGCGCGCGATCTTTTTGGGGTCGAAGTTGTCGAAGGCAGCGCGATAGTTCTCTCGCTTCTTCAGGATCGTATCCCAGCTCAACCCGGCTTGGGCGCCTTCGAGGATGAGGAACTCGAAGAAGGTGGCGTCGTCATGAACTGGCGCTCCCCACTCTTCATCGTGGTAGCGGATGGAGAGGTCGTCGCTTGCCCAGGGGCAGCGGATTGGAGTAGCGGGAGTCGGGCTCATCGTCGCTCGCCGAGTTGCGCTCGGCGGGGACGGGTCAAAGATCCGTCCCCACACAGATAATTCACACAGTCACGGTGCACAGCTATTTCAGCGATTTTGGATCGGAGCGGTTTTTGGGCGACTTCTCGTTCAACAGCGCAATCAGGTCCGCCGCGCAAGCGGGGGCTTTCACCTTTCCGTTGCGGATGATGTCCCGCGCGCTGACCTTCTTTCCGTACAACTTTTCGTTGGCACTCCCGTCCGAGCGCAGGGTCGAACCTTCAAGCGAGACCCCCGCGAACAATCCCTTGTTGCGTGAGTAGGAGAGAATTTCGGCGGTCATCACGATGTCGGTGGCTCCTTCGGCGGTACGTCCTTTTGGACCAGCTGCGGCAGAGGCGTCGGCTCCCAGCTTTACCTTGCTCTTGAGCAACGATCGCGCTCCCGCCGGGTTCATCACCAGAAGAACGAAGTCCGTAGCCTGGCCTCCAATCTGGAAACCAAAGCTGCCGCCTTCCAACGCATACATGGCGGGTGGTCCCCAGGGTCCGGTGTAGGAGATTCCACCGCGGCAAATCATCACTCCGCGGCCATAGCTGGCGCCGACGACAAACGCGGCTTTTTTCACCGAGGGTAAAACGACGACGCATTCGGCCTTGTCGAGCAGGTCCTGAGGAATGTCCTCGGGGACGTTGAGAATTTCCTTAAGAACATGGCCGGCGTTCTCGCACCGGTCGACTTCTGTGCTATCGTCGGCAGCGAAAACGGGCAGCATGAGCGCGAACACGAGCAGCGGGGTCAGCAGGCGTTTCATAAAATCTCCTTTTGGTAGCCGAGCCATTTTACCCTGTGAAGGCCTGAGACGCGGAAGGAGCCTCCAGGCAGTGAGCCAGGGTCACCGAAGTTGACCAGCCTATGACCATTGAGTGCTCCTTTTGTAACTTGGCATTTGCTAAAGTGTCTCCTAGAGTTCTAATGAGTAAAAGCGGCATCTGGCGCGTACTTCGGCCCATGGCGTGCATCCAATGAAGGGGACGGAACGGGCCGGATAGAGGGCCAAGGTCATAAGCGCGACTGGATGTGGAATGAAGTACATAGGAAAGTATTTTTTGCTCGCGGGAATGTTTGTGGCCGTGGCTGGGCTGTCACTGCGGGCGCAGGTGAATTATCTCGCGCCCAGCAACGCATTGGTCTCAGCGCCCGCTGCCAGTGTGGATTCCGGTCAGCCCGATGATTCCGTTCTCACCATCAAGAAGCGAGTCAACGAAGTCAACGTTTTATTCATTGCGACCGACAAACATGGCAAGTTCGTGCGCAACCTGGATCAGAAAGACTTCGCCATCCTGGACGATCACAAGCCGCCGCAATCGATCGTGAATTTCCGCCGCGAGACCGACCTTCCGATCGAACTGGGACTCCTGATCGATACCAGCGGGTCGGTACGTGGACGTTTCGACTTCGAACAGGATGCGGCCGTCACTTTTCTGCAAAACACGGTGCGCCCGAGTTTTGATAAGGCCTTCGTTGTCGGCTTCAACGGGCAAAGTAAGATGATGCAGAACTTCACGGATAATGCCGCGTTGCTCTCTGCAGCCGTGCACCGTTTACAGGACGGCGGCGGAACCGCGCTCTACGACGCTATTTATCGAGCTTGCCATGACAATTTGATCAAGGATCGCGAGGACCATCCTTCACGGCGGGCCATCGTCGTGGTGAGTGATGGCGAGGACAACCAGAGCGAATTCAGTGAGGCGCAGGCGATTGAAATGGCACAGCGCGCGGAAGTCATCATCTATGCCATTTCCACCGATGACAGCGGCCTGGTCCTGCGCGGCGACAAAGTTCTGCAGCAGATCGCGGACGCCACCGGCGGACGTGCCTTCTTCCCCTTCAAGATGAAGGACATCAAGAACTCGTTTTCGGCCATAGAAGAGGAACTGCGCAGTCAATACATCGTTTCTTATCATCCGGCTGACTTCGAAGCCGACGGCCGCTATCGTCCGATTGAAATCACCTCCCTTAAGAAGGACCTTCAGGTGCGCTCCCGCAAGGGCTATTACGCGCCGCGACAATAAATCAGGGTTGTAGAGACATAGCTAGCTATGTCTCTGCGATCTAGGCCCATACAGGCGGACAGTGCTACAATTTGGGGTTAGAGCCGGTTCGTTAAGAATCTCCGCAAGACTGGACGGCGCGCGCGTTCCCATGGCAGAGGTGGACCATTGAAGCCGAAGTCTTTGTTGGTTGTGAGCCTCGCGTTTTTGCTGCTGGCGGCCCCGGTGGGCGCCAAGCGACGGCGAGCCACGACTGCTCCGCCAGCGGCGGAAGACCAGGCTGCGGCTCAACCCCCGTCGCCGCCGCCGACTCTGGCCCAGCTGCCGGCAACTCCTCCGCAGGTTTCATTTCAAGGCGGCCAATTAACCATTTCAGCCCAGAATTCCACTCTGGGCGACATCTTGAAAGCGGTTCGGGTTCAGACGGGTGCGACGATCGACCTCCCCGGCACGGCGCCCGAGCGAGTGGTCGGACATTTTGGTCCGGCTCCGCCTCGTGATGTACTGGCGTCGCTGCTCAACGGTTCACACTTTAATTATCTTCTTCTTGGGTCGCCGACCGACCCTGCCGCTCTGGATCGAGTGATTCTGATGGCCAAGTCAGGCAGCCCGGTTGAGAGCACTCCGGCACCAGCCGTAGAGCAAGCGAGTGGTAGCAACCAGAACGTGTTTGCCCGTCCGATGACGCCGATGGCCGCCCCTGGCGGCGGCAATACGGTTGTCGCCGAAGGAGAAGACGCCCAAGACGACTCTGCGGACGATTCCACCGACGCTACCGATGACACGCAGGCCGACGATCAGACCGACCAGACGGACCAAGGGGATGATCAGGCGGCGGCAGCCGACGACCAGCAACAGCAACAAGATGGACAGCAGAACGTCAAGACTCCCGAACAACTCCTGCAGGAACTGCAGCAACGGCAACAGCAGCTTCAGCAACAGGGAATTCAGCCCGGAGTACCGCCCGGGATGCGGCAGTTCCCGATTGGCGGAACGCAGCCGGTGCAGCCCGGTTCAACCGATCCCGTCCAGCCACACAATTAGCTAGTCCGGCCAAATCTATCTTGCTGAGCCCTGAAGCCTACGCGGTTGGCTGCGGGTACGCTAGCCCCCGCTAGCGTGGGCGGCTCGGGCTTGAGGTGCGAGCACAGGCTTTTCAGCCAGGCGTTGTCGAGATTGGTTTGCGAAGGTGCAAAGAATTCCGATGACAGAGCCGTAGGCGAATAGAATTCCAATTGCCAGCACGGTGATTACGGTGAAACAGAGGATGCCAACACTCAATAGACTGCCCAAGGTTCCTGCCTTCTAAATCTATTGCCACTTTTCGGTCAATGTCGTCGCGCTCCCTGAATCTACCTGCGTTGACGCTTGCCACTGTTTGCAAATAAGATACGTGAGTAGAGCTGCGCACCTCCACTTTCCAACATCTCTGTGAACCCGTCCACATTACGGAAGGACACTGAAGGGTATTACTTTCGCGGTTTATGGCCATTACCAAGATTTCGGTGCGCGGGGCGCGCCAGCATAATCTTAAGAACATCGATGTCGAAATTCCCCGCAATAGTTTGACGGTCATCACCGGCCTGAGCGGATCGGGCAAATCTTCTCTGGCGTTCGACACCATCTATGCCGAGGGCCAGCGCCGCTACGTGGAGACGCTCTCGGCGTACGCCCGCCAGTTTCTGGATCAAATGGAACGGCCGGACGTGGATGCCATCGACGGGCTCAGTCCGGCGATCTCGATTGAGCAGAAGACTACCAGCCGAAGCCCTCGATCGACAGTCGGAACCATTACCGAGATTTACGATTATCTTCGTCTTTTATTCTCTTCCATTGGAGCGCCACACTGCCCCAAGTGCGGGCGCGCAATCAGCCGCCAGACCGCCGACCAAATCGTTCAGCGCGTGATGGCCCTTACTCCGGAAGATCGGGTCATGGTCTTGGCGCCGATTGTGCGCGGGCGCAAAGGCGAGTTCAAGAAAGAGATGGAAAAGTTGGTGCAACACGGCTTCACCCGTGCGAGAGTGGACGGAGAATTGGTGAATCTCGATGACGACCTCGCCCTCGACAAGCGGAAAAACCACACCATCGAGGTAGTGATCGATCGTCTGCTGGTGAAGCCGGGAATCGAGCACCGGCTTGAGCTCTCCGTGGGACTGGCGATGAAGTTGGCCGGCGGCTTGGTCCAAGTTGCAGTGGTGGGTGGAGAGGAACAGCTTTATTCGGAGCGGCTGGCGTGTCCGGATTGCGGCATCAGCGTGCCGCAACTGGAGCCGCGGTCGTTTTCTTTCAACAGTTCGTACGGAGCCTGTCCCGAATGCCACGGACTGGGCAGCCGATACGATTTTGATCCTGCCAAGGTGATCGTCGACTGGTCGAAACCATTGCTCGATGGCGGGTTGGGGCCAGGATCGGCATCGCAGAGCCTGATCCACATGCTGCAAATCGCAGCCACCGCGCATGGCTTGGACCTGAGCACTCCTTTCGAGAAGTTTCCCGAGAAGGTGCAAAGCCTGTTGTTGTTCGGCGAAGCGGGTAAAGGCGGTAAGACCGGGTTCAGTGGAATTCTGACATACCTCAAGCGAGTGCTCGAGGAATCTACGTCCGAAGGCTACCGCGATTTCCTGCTGGATTATATGTCGGCTACGGAATGCCCCATCTGTCAGGGGCAGCGGCTGCGTCCAGAGAGCCTGGCGGTGAAAGTGAATGGTCTGTCGATCGCGGATTTTACCGGCTTGCCGGTTTCGCGTTCGCTGGAACTGGCCAAGAAAATTCGACTGGCCGGACGCGAGGCTGCGATTGCCGGTCGCGTTATGCACGAGATCGTCGAACGGCTGCAGTTTCTGAACGCGGTTGGCCTGGGATATATCTCGCTCGACCGCTCGGCGGCCACGCTTTCTGGTGGCGAGGGACAGCGCATCCGCCTGGCCACGCAGATCGGATCCAAGCTGAGAGGCGTGCTGTATGTGCTCGACGAGCCTTCCATCGGCCTGCATCACCGGGACAATGCCCGATTGCTGAAAGCACTGGAAGAGCTGCGGGATCTGGGCAATACCGTGCTGGTGGTTGAGCATGATGAGGAAACCATACGGCGGGCTGACTATGTGATCGATCTTGGTCCCGGAGCGGGGCGGCATGGTGGCGAGCTCGTGGCACACGGTACACCACAAGAAATTATGGCGACACCAAGGTCGCTGACCGGAGCTTATATCTCGGGCAGAGTTCAGATCGAAATGCTCCCGGAGCGGCGGCAGACCAACGGCGCCGGCATCACGATCTTGGGCGCGCGCGAAAACAACTTGAAGAACCTGGACGTCACCTTTCCGCTAGGCGTGATGACCGTAGTGACGGGAGTTTCCGGCTCGGGCAAATCCACACTGGTGAATGACATTCTTTATCGTGCGCTGGCGAAAACTCTCTACCGCTCGCGCGAGGAAGCCGGCGCTCACAAAGCAATTTCAGGCGCGGAGAACATTGACAAAGTAATTCGTATCGATCAGTCGCCCATTGGTCGCACCCCGCGTTCGAATCCGGCGACTTACACGGGAGTCTTTGCTCAGATCCGCGATCTTTATGCCATGCTGCCCGAATCGCGGGAACGGGGATACAAGCCAGGCCGCTTTTCATTCAACGTGGCGGGAGGACGCTGCGAAGCTTGTCAGGGCGAGGGACAGCGCCGCATTGAAATGAGTTTTCTGCCCGATGTCTACGTGCTTTGCGAGGGCTGTGGCGGCCGCCGCTACAACCAGGAAACCTTGGCGGTGAAATATAAGGGATACTCCATCGCGGACTTGCTCGAAATGCCGGCGTCGGACGCATTGCCGATTCTTGAGAACATTCCGCAAGTGAGGCAGAAACTGCAGACGCTGGTCGATGTGGGTCTTGGATACATTCACCTGGGGCAATCGGCGGTGACACTCTCCGGCGGTGAAGCTCAGCGCATCAAACTGGCGCGCGAGTTGAGCAAGCGGCAAACGGGAAAGACTCTCTATCTGCTCGACGAACCCACGACTGGCCTGCATTTCGAGGACGTCAAGAAATTGCTGGACGTGCTCCATCGTCTGACCGACTTGGGAAACATGGTCGTAATTATCGAGCATAATCTGGATGTGATCCGCAACGCCGATTGGATTATCGACCTCGGTCCCGAGGGTGGGGAAGATGGCGGACGGATCGTCGCTCAAGGCACGCCCGAGCAGGTCGCGCGGAATAAGAAGTCGTACACCGGGCAGGCGCTGGCACAATATTTTAATGGAAGATCCAGAAAGGCTTCGACGGCGGAATTGCTGGCGTGAAATGTGTCAGTGATGTTCTCCGCGCACTCTGCGAGTTGTTCTCCGCGCCCTCTGCGACATCGCCGAGGGTCGCCAGGAAAAGCTCGCTGGACAAACACTGTTGGGAGCGGGCACCGCTTTTCCTTTTCGTGTAAATTCAAAATGTCTCATCGGCAATTCTGAATCTAGTGTCCTTACCCCCCAATCCGTTGTCTGATCCTGGATTTCTTCCGGTTCCCGAAAAGCCGGCGCCCCTCATCGAGATCCCTTCCGAGAACCCGGTTTGGAGCGGTTGGGATGTGCTGCAGATTGTGTTGCTCACGATCGTCTCGGTGATGGTTTTTCTCCCCGTAGTTGGCTTCGCTGCCCAGCGATTTCTATATCCCAAGGTTGCATTCGTCGATGTCGTGACCTATCCGCTTGTGACTGTGGCGGGACAGGGATTCGCCTATCTCTTGATCCTCGCCTTCATGGTTTCGATTGTGAAGCGAGAACCCGGCCGGGATTTCTGGCAGGCGATCCGATGGAACTGGCCGAAACATTGGTCAAACTTCTTGCTGGCCGGTATGTTGTTGTCGTTTGCGTTGCAAGGGATTGCACACCTTCTTCCCATGCCGAAAGAACTCCCCATGGACCGTTTTTTCCGGACGCCGGGTGAAGCGTGGGCTCTGTCGCTGTTCGGTGTCACCTTTGCGCCACTCCTCGAGGAGCTCTTCTTCCGTGGATTTCTTTATCCCGTGCTGGTTCGCCGGTTTGGCATCGCAATCGCGGTGGTCGCGACGGCCGCAAGCTTTGGTCTGATTCACGCTCCGCAACTCGGACGCGCCTGGGGGCCGGTGCTGGTGATATTCGTGGTCGGACTGGCGCTGACCATCGCCCGCGCCATTACCAAGTCCGTCGCCGCCAGCCTGATTATGCACATCGCGTACAACGCCACGCTCTCGGTTTTGCTTTTCATCGGGACCGACGGATTCCGCCATCTGGAGCGTCTGAATCAGTGAGGCAGGCTTCGGGCTCCGGGCTTCAGCTTTAGGATTTTCCAGGTACCATCGCCCGTCCTTCGCGAAGCCTGGCGCCTGAAGCCCAAAGCCCGCTTCATGCTATCTTAGAATTTCCATGTCTTCTGCCCGTCAGGAACTTTTGCGTCTTCTGGCAACGAAATCTTTTCGTCTGGGAGAGTTCAAGCTCTCCTCGGGCGGCCAGAGCGACTACTACATCGATTGCCGCACCACAACTTTGGACGCGCGCGGTGCGCAACTCACCGGCCAGGTTTTTCTCGACGAAATCCGCGAGCACGGATGGCGACCACAGGCCATCGGCGGCTTGACCATGGGCGCCGATCCAGTTGTCGTAGCCGTCGCCGTGATCAGCGGCGAAATCCACGGCTTTCTCGTCCGCAAAGCGGAGAAGCAGCACGGCACGGGACAACGGATCGAAGGCTTTCGAGAGAAGGGTGCGCGCGTCGTGATTGTGGACGACGTCTGCACCACGGGTGCTTCCACGATTCAAGCCATCCAAACAGCGCGCGAATTTGGATTCGAGATTGCTGGCGTGATGTGTCTGGTAGAGCGCGAAGAGGCATTGGGGCGTCCGAATGTCGAGAAAGCGGCGGCGCCAGCGCGGTTCGTTTCGATATTCACCGCGACCGAAGTGCGCAGAGAACACCTGCAGCACAAGGACGAGGCGTCTCCGCCGACCTTCGCAGTCGCCGCCAGTTGCGAACTCTGCGGGCGTCCTGCAGTGACGAACCTGCCGAGGAACCGCTGCGAAGTACACAGGACCTAAGAATTGAGCCATTGAGTGATTGATTCATTGAGTCATTGGTTTTCAATCGCTCAATCACCCAATGACTCAATCACTCAATTCTATGACTCAAACTCTGGAATGGACTGACAAGGGCGTACGTTTCATCGATCAGACGAAGCTGCCCACTGAAGAAACCTACGTGACTTGCAAGAATTACGAGCAGGTCGCCGACGCTATTCGCAATATGGTCGTACGCGGTGCGCCCGCTATTGGCGTGGCTGCAGCCATGGGCATCGCCCTCGGGATGAAGAACTCAAAGGCCGAAACCGGAGGCGATCTCAAGCGCGAGTTTGACCAGATCTGCGAAGTCATCGGCAAAACGCGCCCTACTGCGGTCAATTTATTCTGGGCCATCCGCCGCATGCGGGATAAATTCGAATTGCTCCGAGTGCGCCCGCTGCCGCAGATTAAGCAAGCTCTGGTCGAAGAAGCGCAGCGCATGCACGCCGAAGACATCGCTGCCAACCAGGCCATGGGACGCTTCGGCGCAACTCTCATGCCTGCCAGGGGCGGTGTGCTCACCCACTGCAACGCCGGGGCGCTCGCGACCTGCGGCTATGGCACGGCGCTTGGAGTCTTCCGCGCCGCAATCGAGCAGGGAAAGAAAATCCACGTCTACGCCGACGAAACGCGTCCTTTTCTGCAAGGGTCGCGGCTGACCGCCTGGGAGTTGATGAAGGATGGCATTCCCACGACCGTGATCTCCGACAACATGGCGGGCGCGATCATGAAGCAAGGCAAGATCGGAGCCATCGTCGTCGGCGCGGATCGTATCGCCGCCAACGGCGACGTCGCCAACAAAATCGGAACCTATACCGTTGCCGTGCTGGCGAAGGAGCATGCCATCCCCTTCTATGTAGCAGCGCCTTTGTCGACCATCGATTTCGACGCGCCAGACGGCAGCAAAATTCCCATCGAGCAGCGCAACGAAAAAGAAATTACGCACATCGCAGGAAAACAGATGACCCCTGACGGTGTTCAAGTAGAAAATCCCGCATTCGACGTGACCCCCGCCAAATATGTGACCGCGATTGTGACCGAGCGCGGAATCGCGCGGGCGCCATATGGAGAGTCGTTAGCGAAGTTGGCTGGCGTCGAGAGTGCGGCGACGAGTACTTAGGAGCAATCAGCACTCAGCATTCAGCCAGAACATCGAAATGCGACTGAGTGCTGACTGCTGAATGCTTCTCCATGTTCTCCATCACTCAATCCCAAGTTTCATTCGAGAGCGGCGGCAAAGACATTCGTCTGGATTGCTTTCTGCCTGATGCCAGTGGACAGCGCTTTCCCGCAGTCATCGGTCTGCATGGGTCCGGAGGCGGACACGCCTCGATGGCCGATCCCGCAAGCCTTTTAGCCGAACAAGGCTTCGCGGTTTACGTGCTACATTATTTCGACCGCACGGGCACGACCGAGATCGACGGCTTGCAAGCTATCTTTCGTCACTTCCCCGTGTGGATGAAAACTTTGTGGGACGCGGTCAGCTTCATCGCCTGCCAGCCGCAAGTCGACCCCGAGCGCATCGGATTGCTGGGGTTTTCTCTGGGCGCGTACCTCGCATTATCGGCCTCTGCCATCGACTCGCGCATTCAAGCTGTTGTGGAGTTCTTTGGCGGCATGCCGAAAGAGATGAAATTCTTCACGCGGCGACTCTCCCCGGTGCTAATCCTGCACGGTGACCAGGACAAGACCGTCCCAGTCGGAGAAGCCTACCACCTACAGCAACTCCTCGAGAAAAAGCAGATCGCTTACGAAATGCAGATCTATCCGGGGGTGGGGCACGTTTTCAGTGGCGAAATCTGGCGCGACGCCGGGTTGCAGACGTTGGCCTTCCTGAAAAAGCATTTGGTTTCGACGCGAGCTTGAATACCTAGGAAGGCGGCAAACTCGAAACCGTCGAAACGAGCGGCGAAACACCTTCGACGACTGCCTGCGGAATGCGTAACCACATCCGATCAGAAATCACCGCATATGCGGCAAAAACAAAAATGAGACCCCAAGCGGCTTGATAGTATGGCGCCACAAACGGAAACGTGTTCATAGCAGAATGGAAAAGGCGGTAGTTTGAATCGATCGGCCGGAGCGGTCGTAGAACCAGGTCAGGATATAGTAAGCGGAACAAGAAACACCCCCCGCAGCAGCACGTAGTTTATCCATGAAAACGGGCCGGGGCGGTAGTAATCGACCGGTGCGTGCCACACAGCCCACGGCAGCCACACCAGAAAGCTGGCAGAGAGTGGCGAAAGTTTATGCTGCAGGTGATCGAGGAGAAATCCGCGCCAACCCGGCTCTTCCAGGGTTGCGACGAATAAAAGATTGAATAGAAAAAAAACGAATCCGGTTGCGACCGCCGCCAGTACGGATCCTTTTGCGTCTGGCCACACCAACTGCGCGCCCAGCGCATGTGCCAGCGCCGTGGGGATCCCCAGCAGCAATGGAAAAAACAACAGCGCGAACGCGCTCCACCGGTTCGGCGGATGAAGCAACCGCCGCAACAGGCCGCGCACTCCTGCATTGCTCGAGAAAACCCTGGAGAGGATCCACGCTGGCCATAACGCTGGCAGAAGCAAAAGAGGGTTAAGGCGGAACTCCAGGCCACCACCGTTTCGCCATAGGTAGTGCAGCGATAGCACGATCCAGCAAAAAGCCAGCAACACTGCAAACGCCAGCCATTCACCGCCGGAACGTCGTCTTTCATCGGGATCGCGACGCCGCGACAGAATAACCGCAGCGAGCGCAGGACCGGCAGTGCCGACGTTCAGAAACTCCTCACCCAAACCAAGTTTGATCGCCCCGATCCACATCACCCACGAGAAGCCAAAGGCAAGCGCAAGAAACGTCCAAACCTTCCCCGCAAGTAATCGCTCTCCGTTAAAACTTCCCTTCGCGGATGGTTTCAGTATGACTTCCATAGCCGGTCCCCCGGTGGCAGTTGCGGAAATCAGAAATCAGGAACAAAAAAATCGATAATGGCCGAGTCAGTTCGATTTATCCCTAGTTGACGGCGCGAAAGAATGCTAAGAACAATGCCGAGGACGCGACCAACGACAACGCACCCGCGATCACCACCGTGTTCTCAAGCCGCAGGGGAGCGGCGACGCTCAATAATTCCCACAACGCGGAACTCCACAGCGAAACTATCCCGGACGCGTCGCGTCGGCGTATCGCGTCATCCAACAAATCCTCAAAAACTTCCACCATCTCAGAACCGAATTTGTGACGAAATTCGCGGGGATAGAAGATCACCAGATGGCGATAAATGAAGGAGCTTAGCTGGATTATCTTTTCATACCCTCACTCCGCAGCTCGAGGCACTAGCTTTTTTCTCTTGGCCAGTCGTACGACGGAATCCATGCGGCCGATTTCGTCCTCCAATAGAGCCTTGCCGCTGCCGCTTAGGCGGTAGTAACGCCGCCGGCTCTCTCGCTGGACGTCGTCGGCAGCCTCCACCTCTTCAATCAAGTCCAAATCCAGCAAGCGCTGCAGCGTCGTGTATAGCGTGCCGGGTCCCATGCGAAACTTCCCGCCGGACAGCGCCGCCATCTCCTGCATGATGGCGTAACCGTGCCGTTCACCCTCTGCAAGAGCAAACAGGACGAAAAAGACGGCTGGCGTAAGCGGAAGCAATTGCTGCTGCTCTTCGGAAAGCTGATTGCGCTCCATATATCCGCGACAGATATATCAGTTGATGATATATTTGTCAAGCGAAAATTGCTTGTCTGGAGGAACAGTCGCGAGAAGTAGCGCAACAAGGCGGCCGGTGCGATCGAACTTTTCGCAGGGAATCTTCGTAAACTACACTAGACGACAAGGAGAGTCTGCCATGTTCACTTTTCTCCTCTGGTGCCTGTTGTTCGTGTTGTGCTGGCCACTGGCTCTGCTGGCGCTGGTGCTCTATCCGATCGCGTGGCTTCTGCTACTGCCGTTTCGGATTATCGGGATCGCGGTGCACGGAGTATTGGAGTTGGTGTGGGCGGCGGTAATGTTGCCCGCGAGACTTTTAACAGCGCCATTCCGCCTGTAAATGTAGGCGCGAGCGCATCGCTCGCCCTCGCTTGCGAAGAACTACTCCACTCCCTTCGCCGGCACCGCCATTCCCAGCTCTTTCATCACCATCTGCAAATCTTTCCACGTCTCTTTCTTTTGCCGCGGATCGCGCAGCAGAAACGCAGGATGGTACGTGACGGCAAGCTTGGTGCCGCGAAAATCGAACCAGCGTCCGCGAAAATCGGACATGGGCGCGTTGATTGCCAGAAGCGTTTTCGCCGCCACCGCTCCCAGGGCCACAATCGCTTTCGGCTTGATGGTCGCGATCTGCCGCATCAAGAATGGAGAGCAGGTCTCGCACTCATCGCGCTCCGGCGTGCGGTTTCCCGGCGGACGGCACTTGATGATGTTTGCAATGTAAACCTCTTCACGCCGCAGTCCCATGGCCTTGATCATGTTGTTGAGCAGCTGTCCCGCCCGGCCGACGAATGGCTCGCCCTGCTGGTCTTCATCCGCGCCCGGAGCCTCGCCAATGAACATCAGTTCAGCGTTAGGGTTGCCCACCCCGAATACAATCTGCTTGCGTCCTTGTTTATGCAGACGGCAGCGCGTGCAGTCGCCAAGATCTTCGCGAATTAACCGCAGCGCCCGGACCGGATCAGTCACGCCCGGTTCCGGCTTCGAATTCGTTATTTCAAACAACTCATCTTCGGGCGAAACCGGCAGCGCCATCGCCGTCTTGCTTCTTGGTGTCATCTGCTCTCGCTCTTCTGGCTGGACTGATGGATCCTCAAGAATTGGCGCGTCTTGCATCGTGTCGAGGCTGGTTAGGATGGGCTCGCGGCGGTAGAAATCGTAAATGCCCAGCTCGTTGTAGTAGCGCACGCGTTCGGCCAACGCGCGCTTGAGTTGCGGATCGAGCACGCCAGCCATTCGTTATTTCCCAATCTTTACGGGAGCGCTTCGTGGATTGCGCAGCCGCGCCACCTGGTCGAGCACACGTTGCGCGACTTCCCACTTCGTGGTTTCCGGCACTTCCACGACTTCGTGCTGAGTGATAATCGTAACTGCATTTCGGTCGGAGTCGAAGCCCACACCCTCGCGCGAAACGTCATTCACGACGATGGCGTCAAGCGACTTCGAGGCCAGCTTCTTGCGCGCGTTTTCCAGCGCGTTCTGAGTCTCCGCAGCAAAGCCAATAATCAGTTGCGAATGTTTGTGCCGCGTGATCTCGCCCAGGATGTCCGCCGTCGGCTCAAGCTCAAGCGTCAAAGGTCCGCTCCGCTTGATCTTCTGCGCAGCAGCAGACTTTGGGCGATAGTCGGAGACGGCCGCCGTTTTGATCACAATGGTCGCCTGAGGCAGCAGCTTCAAAACCGCTTGTCGCATCTCTTCTGCAGACTCGACGCGCGTAACTTCAGCCGCTCCCGGTGGATTCAGAGCCGTTGGTCCGCTTACGAGCAACACACGCGCTCCGCGTCGCAATGCGGCTTCGGCTAACGCGTATCCCATCCTGCCACTGGAGCGATTGGAAAGGTATCGCACCGGATCAATTTTCTCCCGCGTCGGGCCCGCCGTGATCAATAAAGTTTCGCCAGCCAATTCCTGGGAAGCCCCCAGCGCTTCGAGCGTGGCCGCTACGATTGCCTCGTTCTCTGCCAGGCGTCCAGGACCCGTCATGCCGCAAGCCAGGTATCCGGTGCCTGGTTCCACGATCCTCACGCCACGCTTTTTCAAAATCTCAAGATTCGCCTGCGTAGCCGGGTGGTCCCACATGTTGACGTTCATCGCGGGCGCAACTACGACCGGAGCGGTGGTTGCCAGATAAAGTGTGCTGAGAAAATCGCTGGCGATGCCCTGCGCAAATCTAGCGAGAACGTCCGCAGTTGCCGGCGCAACCAGCAGCGCGTCGATGGACTGTGCCACCGCTATATGCTCGACCGCGGAATCAATATTCGGATGCTCCCCCGCACCCGCGCCAAACATGTCGGTAATAACTTTTTCGCCAGAGAGTGCCGCAAAGGTGAGAGGCCGAATGAATTCCTGAGCGGCGTGGGTCATGACGACCTGCACGCGAACGCCGCAATCTTGCAGCAGGCGGACAATTTCCGCCGCCTTATACGCCGCAATGCCGCCGCTGACGCCAAGAGCGATTTTCATAATTGCCGATGGTCAATTCCCAATTGCCGATTGCTCGATACCCGAAGCGTACTCAATCGGCAGCCGGCAATTGCAGGCCCTATTCTTGCCCCAGCGCCTTGTCGAGCATTTCGCTGACTACTTCGACCGGCGACTTGGGCGTTTCCGGGATCACCCATTTCACCTTGCCGGCTTTGATTTCGTCCTGCGCAATGCGGCAGGGTTTGCGGGAGTGAGTTTCGATGACCGGGGGCGCACCGCCTTGCAATTGTCGTGCGCGGCGAGCGGCTACCAGAATGTATCGATAGTTGCTGTCGAACCCTTCAATCAACTTCATTGTGTTCTCCCCTGTGCTAGCGTCCGCCCGAAGTCGCTGCGGTCGCAAACGAAGCTATGATCGGCTGCAGGCGTTCCCGGATGTTGCGCAAGCGGCAACCTTCGGCCTTGGCCAGCGTTTCTGCATCGTCAGCGGATCCGTGAATTCCCGAGCGCTTCAGCCGTTCCGCAAGCAGGATCGCCGTCAGCGCTTCAATGGATTCATCCAGACGGTCGTTAACCAGAATATAGTCGTATTTCTCGTAATTCTCAATCTCACGACTGGCCGTGACCAACCGGCGTTGAATGACTTCCTCCGCATCCAGACTGCGCTTGCGCAGCCGAGACTCCAAAATCTTGCGATCCGGCGGCATAATAAAAATGCTCACCGCTGCGGGAAGCTTTTGCTTGATCTGCTCGGCGCCTTGCACATCAATGTCGAGCAACAGATCTTTCCCTCGCTGCTCGGCCTGTCGCAACACCCGCTTCGCCGTGCCGTAATAGTTGCCGAACACATCGGCGTATTCCAGGAACTCATTTCGTCGGATCATTTCCTGGAACTCCTCGCGCGACACAAAGAAATACTCTTGTCCGTCATGCTCATTTCCCCGCGGCGGGCGCGTCGTGTAGGAAATAGAGAAATCTAGGTCCGGAACCAGTTTGCGCACTTTGTCCACCAGCGTCGACTTGCCCGAACCGGAAGGCGCCGAAATAATGTAGACGGTCGTCATTCGAGGTTCTGTACCTGCTCGCGCGCCTTCTCGATATCGGCTTTCATGGATAATCCAAGCTCCGTGATCTTCATAGCTTCGCCGGCCAAGCCCGAAGTTTTGGAAAGCAGGGTATTGGCCTCGCGGTTCATCTCTTGCAGCAAAAAATCCAGCTTCTTTCCGATTTCTCCACCTTGATCCAGCAAGCCCAGGAGATGCTTCACGTGCTGATCCAGGCGCACCAGTTCTTCTTGGATGTCGCTGCGATCCACCAGCAGCGCCGCTTCCTGCAGAATGCGTTCCGGTTCAATCTGTGAGCCGATCAACTCTTGTAGCCGTGTCTTCAAGCGCTCGGCGTAGGTTTGCAACACCGCATGGCGGTGCTTCTCCACGCCCTCGCGCGCTTGCTGCACATGTTTCATGCGCTCTCGCAATTCGCGCTCCGTGCCCCGCCCTTCTTCCTCGCGCATTTGATTCAAGCGGGCCAACGCTTCTTCCATCTTGGAAAGAACCGCAGCCTCCAATCCATCTTCAACCGGCAACGCTTCCGACTCGAGTGCGCCCGGTATGCGAAGAATTGCGTTGAGATCCGGCTCCGCCGCCAATCCGAACTCTGCCGCTGCCGCGCGAAATGCCTGAATATAACCGCCCACGAGTTCGCGGTTCAGTGAAAAGCCTTCGCTCACGCTGCGTTCCATATTCAGAGTCAACTCCACGTGGCCGCGAGCCATCTTCTCCTTCAACCGCCGACGCAACTTCATCTCCAAATCGTCGCTATCGGACGGCATGCGAAAATGTATATCAAGAAACCGATGATTCACCGACTTAAGCGACAGCGTAAAGCCGAACTGACCGTTGACCTGCCCTTTCACCTGCGCGAACCCGGTCATGGAGCGGATCGACATATTTCAGACTCGACTTCTAAATCGTCAT
Organism: uncultured Acidobacteriota bacterium; assembly: GCA_963762385.1. Lineage (GTDB taxonomy): Bacteria > Acidobacteriota > Terriglobia > Terriglobales > Acidobacteriaceae > JABDBE01. The sequence goes on from CAVXKN010000018.1 coordinate 97,794, forward strand.
CCTGAGCCCAGCCGAAGGATCTCTATTCAGAAACGGGTGCCCCGTCCTTGTCGCGTTCTCTGCGACAGGGCGGGGATTTTCACCCCGACCACTTCTCACTTCGCATGCACTTCTGGCCTCGGCGGTTCCACTTCCGCAAATTGCAACTCGTATAGGCGGCGATACGTGCCCAATTTCTTCATGAGTTCCTCGTGCGGGCCAATATCCGCAGTCGTGCCATTCTCCAGCACCACGATTCGATCCGCGCGCCGCACCGTGGAAAGCCGATGCGCAATCACCACCACCGTACGTCCGATCATCAGGTTGTGCAACGCGGACTGCACCAGGGCTTCTGATTCGCTATCCAGCGCCGACGTGGCCTCGTCGAGAATCAAAATCGGCGCGTTCTTCAGCAGCGCCCGCGCAATCGCAATGCGCTGCCGTTCCCCGCCCGAAAGCCTCACGCCGCGCTCCCCAATCACGGTGTCATAACCGCTGGGCAAATCCATAATAAAGTCATGGGCCAATGCCGCACGAGCCGCCGCTTCCACCGCTTTCTGCGGCACGCTTGGCTGTCCGTAGGCGATGTTGTTCCGCACCGTGTCGTTAAACAGCACCGTATCCTGCGCCACCACCCCAACCTGCGACCGCAGCGAGGCCAAAGTCGTATCGCGCACGTCGCGGCCATCAATGGTCAATCGCCCGGAAGTCACATCAAAGAAGCGCGGAATCAAATGCACCAGCGTGCTCTTCCCCGCGCCGCTCGATCCCACCACCGCAAGCACCTCCCCGGCACGAACCTCGAGATTGATATCGCGCAAAATCTCGCGGCCTTCTTCGCCTTCCGACTCATACGAAAAGCAAACGCCCTCAAACCGGATGCTGCGCGAAAATGGTGGCAACGCCCGAGCTCCGGGCTTCTCTTTTACATCGTCCTCCGTATCCATAAACTTGAAAATCTCGGAAGACGCTCCTAGCGCCTGCTGGAAATTATTGTTGAACAAAGCGAACTTGCGTACCGGATCGTACAGCTTGAAGACTGCCACGATAAACGCCAGAAACGTGCCGGACGAAAAAACATGGTGATTGATCTGCTCACGCCCCAGCAGCAAAAGCAGGGCAATCGCAATCGCGCCAAAAATATCCATCAAAGGAGAACTGATCGCCACCGCGGCCACCGAACGCAAATTCGCCCGAAACAGCCGCTGCGCTGCATCCCGAAATCGCGCAATCTCCCAGCGCTCCATGCTGAACGCCTTCACGATGCGGTTGCCGGTAATGGTCTCGTGCAGAATATTCTGAATGTCGGCCAGCTTGTCCTGGCCGCGCCTCGTCGCATGACGCACCCGCCGCCCGATTCTCCCCGCCGAAAAGATAATCGCCGGTACGAACAAGACCAGCACCCAGGCAAACTTCCTGCCCAGTGCCACCACCACCAGCGCCGTAAAGATGAAAGTAAAAAACTGTTGCAGAAATTCCGCCAGCACGCTCGACATCGCGTACTGCACCCGCTCCACATCATTCACAATCGTTGAAACCAGAGTCCCGGTCGTGTGCTTATGAAAAAATGCCGCCGATCGCTGCAGGATGGAATCGTAAAGGTCGTTGCGCAGATCGGTAATCATCCCGAACCCGGCGTAGTTCACCAGGTACGTGCCCACATAGTCGCAAATTCCCTTCAGCACCGTGGCCGCCACCAGGGCAAACGCCACCACCGTCCAGGGATTCTGAAAGTGCGATGGAACGAACTGCTGCAGATAGATGGCACGCCCGCTGCCCGGAATCGTAAACAGTTGCATGCCGCGAGATTGCGACCCGGGATTTAGCACGTGGTCGAAAATCGGGCCGATCAGCAGCAACCGGAAAGCCTCGAGCAATCCCACCGCCGCCATCAAGATTACGGACGCCCCCACTGGCCACCAGTAAGGCGCCACGTATCGTATGAGGCGCGTCAGTTGCCGCATCGGAAGCTCCCCATGCGCAGCCCAACCCGCCCCGCTACGGATGAAATCAGCATGCGTCGCAAGCTTTCATTCTACTTCAGTCGTTGGCTATTGGTCGTTCGTCGTTGGTTTTTGGTCTTTGGTCGTCAGTCGTCGGCAGCGCCATACCCTGTCATCCCGAGCGCAGTCGAGGACCTTGTGTTGACTTGACCAACGACCAACGAACACTACCCCGGACTATCCCGATGCACCACCTTCACCCTATAACCCGCCTTGCGCAAGCGTTTGCTGACGTCCTCCGCAATCATCACCGAACGATGCTGCCCGCCCGTACAACCAAAAGAGATCGTCAGATAGCTCTTGCCTTCGCGAATGTAGTGCGGCAGCAGATAGATCAGCAGCTTCGAAATCCGGCTGATGAATTCCTTGGTCTGCGGAAATGACCGGATATATTTCGCCACCTTGGGATCGCGTCCGGTCAGCGGACGAAACTCCGGCACAAAATGCGGATTCGGCAAAAAGCGAACGTCAAACACCAGATCCGCGTCCTCCGGAACCCCGTGCCGGAAGCCGAAACTCACGCACGATACCAGAATATTATTGCCCGCTTCCTGCTTCTGAAAGCGTTCCGTAATATGCGCCCGCAGTTCGTGGACGTTGAACTTGGAAGTGTCAATCACCAGATCCGCCATCGCCCGAATCGGCCGCAGATGCCTGCGCTCGGCCGCGAGCGACGCCTTCACCGTCGTATTTGTGCCCAGAGGATGCGGACGCCGGGTCTCGCTGAAGCGGCGCAACAGCACCGAATCCGCCGCCTCCAGAAAAAGCATTTTGGTGGGCAGGATGCGGCGCACCGATTTCACGATCTCGGGCAGCGCTTCCAGCTGCGTGCCCTCGCGCACGTCGACCACCAGCGCAGTGCGCTCGATTTCAGAGGACTGCCCCGCCAACTCGGCAAATTGCGGAATCAGCCCCACCGGCAAATTGTCAACGCAATAGTAGCCCAGATCCTCGAATGCCTTGAGCACCGAAGCTTTTCCCGAGCCGCTCATCCCCGTGATAATGACCAGCTCGGCGCGCCGGTCGCGCTCGTGGACGACGCCCGCGCCAGCTTCACGCGCTCCCTGTTTATTTTTTCCCGTCGGCCGGCGAAGTGGCATTGCCGAAATGGTAGCAGGCGAACCGACCAGCCGCCAGTTACCCATCTAGGCGCGACATTCAGACCGGCCGCGGAACCTACAAAAATCTGTCACCCGAGCGAAGCCGAGGGACCTTGTGTCTTGCAATCGCCAAACCGCCTCAAGGCGTTCTCACCTGAGGGCGCCGTAAAGCCCGCGATCCAGCCGCAAAAAACGCTGGTGTTAGCCGACACGGCGCTGCGGTGTATGGACGAGACTCAGGATTGTCAGCGTAGATGCGGAACCAGCATCTGTCGCGCAGCCGCGAAGCGGCGTAAGAACGCAGCCCACGGCGCAAGCGGTGGGTGAGAACTCGGCCGGAGCCCCAAGGCTAACGGTTGTAGAGCGCAACGCACATTGCGTGGCCGCGGGCGGGCACTGGCCACTGGAAACCAGAACCCGCCCCGGCCGTCGCCTACTGCAAATTCAACTTGCAGTTCCGCGATCCATCAGAACTACTTGAACTGAATTACCCCGAACAACCCATCCAGATTGTTGCCCGGACCGGCGGTAAAGAAGAGTTGATTCGTCTTCCCATTGTTTGTCGTCCCGCCACCAAACTCGATTCCCCAAAGCTGGTTAATCTCGATCGGCTTGTTGGACGCGTTCATGATGGTGCCGACAAACTTCCCGGTTGTAAGGTTGAAACCGTTGATGGTGCCGGTGTTGGTGTTATTTGAGATCAGGAGAGTATTGCTCAGCGGACCGAAATTCTTCGGAGCCACGGCAAATCCCCAGGGCTGATTCAGCGGCGCCCCATGCGTTAGCTGCTTCACGAACTTGCCAGCTTCCGTAAAGATGTCGATGTATCCGCCGCCTCCACCCTTGGCGTTGACATAGGAAACGTAAAGCTTGCCCTTGATGTCCTGAACATTGAACACCACAAATCCCTTCGGAATCTTGGCATCGGTGAACGATTTCACAAAGGTGAAGGTGTTGTCGTACATATCGATTTTGTTGTTGTTAAAATCGGCGGCATAGAGGAAATTCCCCGAGGTCTTGCTGGTAATGGCCAGGCCTGTGTAGCTGGCTTTATTGTGCGAGTTGTTGACCGCAATGAGGGATGTCGACGTATCAAAAGTGGACCAACCCTGGATAGTCCCATCCAGCGTCGCGAACAGAAAAACGGATGGCCAACCATCAATCTGAAAATCACTCTTCGACGAATCGTAAACAATTCCGGTTGGTGATCCTGGGCCGCTTCCGCTAGCCGAAGGCACAATCACCTGCAGGCTCTGCGGGACTCCAGCGCCGGTGTAAAGTGTGGACCAGCCATCCCATTCGTCACTGACCCAGAATGGACCACCGGGAGCATAAACCAGTCCCCATGCATTCTGCAGCAGTGGATCGACATTTTTGGCCTTGCCCGTTTGATTGGAAGTCAGGTGAGTTGACGTGTATTGAGCCAGAGCCGGACTGGAAATGAAACCCAGTGCCAGCGCCAGCCACAAAGTCAGAGCAGTGGTTCGAGCCCATCGACGTTGCATGCTGATTTCTCCTTTAAGGTAAAAAATGGTTAGAGGGCGGGGGGAGGACCCAGTATCCCACGCAGGTTAGAACGCTGATATGTCCGACCTGCAAGGGCTAGATATTAGGGCTCATTCAAGCGGGTGTTGTCAATAGATTGTCACGGTTTTGTAAAATTCTCTCGCCGCCCCGCTGAGGAGAAAAGATGAACCCGCTGGGAAAACAAACTGAGAACCGAGAACCGGCAACTCGCAACTGGTTTTTCTTCTCTGCTTTTTGCGTTCCCCCGTGGAGGAAACAAGTCACATCCGTGGCGGCCATTGGATGCCGAATCTTCCCGCGATCCTCCCCCCGTGTGGGGCCAGGTTCCTGGGCTAAGACGATAACTGCTTTGCTGTCATCGTACATTTCTACAATATAACTAATAGCTATAGCATCGGCAATGTTCCACGTGGAACATTACCTCGATTCCTCGCGCCTCGACGCGATGTTACGATGCCAATCAGCCAACCTCATGCCTGACTTTTGTGACGTCGCCCTGCCCGTGCCGCTGGACACTGCGTTCACCTATCGCATCCCTGACGGGATGCAGCCGGTGGTCGGCGGGCGCGTGCTCGTTCCGTTTCGCCAGCAGCGCATGTCGGGCGTCGTCACCGCCTTGCACGATCGCGCGCCCAAAGTTCAAACCAAGAATGTACTCAACGTGCTCGATGTCTCTCCCGTGCTCGACGAGCAACTTCTCCGGCTGGGCAAATGGATTGCCGACTACTACCTCGCACCACTCGGCGAAGTCTTTCGCACCATGCTGCCGTTGGCTGCGGAATTCAAACGGACGATTGGCTATCGCATCACGAGCGACGGACAGATGGCGCTGCACCTCGCTGGGATGGCAGGCTCATCGGCGCGCTCGCGCAAGACCCCTGAGGAACAGTTGGCCGAGTTTCGCGTCCTCGACTACCTCACCGAACGCGAGACGGTGCGGGAAGAGAGCTTGCGCGCCGCCACTCGCGTTTCAAAGTCGGTGCTGGCTGGCATGGTGCGCAAGAAGTGGATCGTGCGAGAAGACTTATCGGACGCGCGCGACGCCACGCGCACCATGAAGGTTGCGCTGCTGAAAACAGCGGAGGGCAAACTTAATTCCAATCAGAGAGTGTTAATCGAAACTTTGGCCGCTGCAGGGGGAAGGGTTGCGGTGGAGACTTTGCAAGCGCTTGAGCTTCCCCGGACTGCGCTCGGAACGCTCGCGAAGCGTGGGCTGATTGAAATCGTGGAAGAGCCGATTGAATTCTCGGTCGCGAGCAAGACGACTCGGCCGCCACTAAATTTTCAATTCAATTCTGCGCAGCTGGTCGCTCTGAAAAAGATTGAAGAGCGCATTCGCGCCAACAGGTTCTCAGGCATGTTGCTGCACGGCGTCACCGGGTCGGGCAAGACTGCGGTCTATCTCGCGGCCATGCGTTCAGTTCTTGAGGCCAGACGATCCGCGATCCTGTTGGTTCCTGAGATTGGATTAACGCCGGCGGTCGCAGCTGATCTGCATCACGTGTTCGGAGGGGAAGTTGCCGTCTTGCATTCGGCTCTGTCGGATCAGGAGCGAGCTGAACAGTGGCATCGCATCAAGCGGGGAGAGGCGCGCATGGTTGTAGGCACACGCTCGGCGGTGTTTGCTCCGGTTTCTAATTTGGCGTTGCTGATCGTCGATGAAGAGCAGGATTCGTCCTACAAGCAGGAGGAGACGCCGCGTTATCACGCGCGCGACGTGGCGGTGATGCGAGCCAAAATGGCAGGGGGGGCAGTCGTGGTGCTGGGATCGGCTACGCCTTCGCTGGAATCTTATTTCAACGCGAAGAAGAATAAATATGCGCTACTCGAATTGCCGGACCGAGTAGAAGAGCGGCCGCTGCCTGAGGTCGAGATCGTTGACATGCGGCAGGAATTTCAGGAGACCGGCAAAGAGCAGGTGATCTCGCGGAAGCTGATAGAAGAAATCGGGCAGCGCCTGGATCGCAAGGAGCAGGTGATGGTGCTGCTCAATCGACGCGGATACTCGCCGGTGGCGCTGTGCCGCGCTTGCGGGAACCGGATGGAATGCAGGAACTGCGCCATCGCGATGACGCATCATAAACTCACGAACCGCATGGTGTGCCACTACTGCGGATTCATGGCGCCGGTGCCGAAAGTCTGCGGCGAGTGTGGCAGCGAATATGTTTATTTTCTCGGGACTGGATCGGAGAAGCTGGAAGAGTTGTTGCATGGGCTGTTTCCGCAGGCGCGCATTGGGCGGCTCGATCGGGATACGGTTCGGGGCAACGAAGATTTTGAGCGGGCGCTGAATGCGCTCAACGAAGGCGAGCTTGATCTGCTAGTCGGGACGCAAATGATCGCGAAGGGTCACGACATTCATGGCGTGACGCTGGTGGGCGTCGTTGGGGCGGATATGGCTTTAGGCTTTCCGGATTTTCGCGCGGCGGAGCGCACGTTTCAATTGCTGACTCAGGTGGCGGGACGCGCGGGGCGCGGCCAGACTCCGGGCAAAGTTGTGTTGCAGACTTATTTTCCGGATCACTATGCGGTGCAGTATGCGGCGCAGCACGACTTTGGCGGCTTCTATGAAAAGGAATTGCGCTTTCGCAGTTGGATGCACTATCCGCCGTACAGCGCGCTGGCCAATGTTCTGGTGCGCAGCGACAAACTGGATGAGGCGCTGCGGTGGTCGGGCGTTTTGGGCAAGTGGTTTGAGAAGACGCGGCATGAAGGGATTCGTGTGCTGGGCCCGGCAGCGGCACCCATTGTTCGGTTGAAGCGCGACTACCGATATCATTTTGTCTTGAAATCAGCCAGCCGCGAGAAGTTGAACGCGACTCTAAGATCGATGCTCGCCTATGCGTCGCAAGAGAAGATTCCGCGGACTCAGGTGATTGTGGATGTGGATGCGGTTTGGTTGATGTAGGGAAGCTCCTAGCTTCTGGCTTCTGGCTTTTGGCCAAGAGGGTATGGAGATTGTGGCGCCCGTGCGGGGCCTGAACCGTTTTCTGGTTTTACCCAGGACTTACGTCCTGGGCTATTGTCTACCGCCCCTGCCGGGGCTGGTGTTTTCGCGATGTGTTTCGTTCCCGTCCATTGAAGTGGGACCCACCCTTTCGCAAAGAACGCGAAAAGGGTGGGGCACCGGCATGAATCAACCTTTGCGGACGGGAGTATCCGCGCTACAGGCAGCGGGTTATGACAGGCGTTTAATTCCGGGAAAGCCGTCGAAGCCGGAGTCGAAGGTTAGGATTTGCTCGATGCTGTGTTGTTCCATTACGGCTAAGTGGACGGCGTCACGGGCGGACATCTTCTTGCGTCCCAGGACAATTTCTTTTGCGCGCTCGGTTATGGGGCGATCGATGGGTAGGACCTGATCGACGATACCTAGCAGGGCGTCGAAGGCTGGTTGGATGGCGTCGCGGCGGTTGATGGCGGTGTAGCGGTGCAGGATTTCTTGTAACACTTCGGCGTCGGTTACCAGGCGCTGACGGTCGCTTACCAGTTTTTCGAGCAGGCGTTGGGCGTCGGTTTTGTGAGGATGGGGCGCGCCGACGAGGTACATCGGAATATTCGAATCGATCAGAATCACGGATGCGGACCGGTTCCGTATCCGCGCTCGATTTCGGCCAGCATGGTGTCGATATCGCCCGTGGGATAGTAGAGTTGGGCGGCGGCGCGGATTACTTCGAGTTTCTTGGCGGTGCCTCCCATGGGCTCTTTGCGACGGGCAATGGCAAGGGCTTGCCGGACCCATTCCGCCAGGGACATACGGCGGGAGCGCGCCATTTTCTGGATCTCGCGGTATTCGGGATCTTGCAGGATTACCTGGAGTCTCTTAGCCACATAATGAGTTTAATTGACTCATCATCATGAGTCAAGAGGGAGTTCGCGGCCGCCGTAGCCTCGTCACTATACGCGAGATCCTTCACCCGGCTGAGGCCAAGTTCAGGATGACGTCCATTTGGTGGGGACAGGCGTCTCCACACGGCTAATGCGATTTGCTTTGCAGGAATTCGTGGACTAGTTGTTTTACGTCGCGGTGCTGGCCGTCGACGGCGTAGTTGAGTTGGCGCATGTCGTCGTCGGAGATTTTTCCGGCTAGTTCGTCTAGGGCTACTTTCACCTCGGGATGGCTGATTATGGTTTCCTGGCGGACGACGGGCACGGCTTCGTAGGGCGGGAAATAATGTTTGTCGTCTTCGAGGACGAACAGGTCGAGGGCGGGAATGAGGCCATCGGTGGTGTTTCCGGCGATCAGGTCGACCTGCTTGTCTTTGAGGGCGCGAGTGAGGAGGCCGAGATCCATGATCTGCGGGGATTGGGCGAAGCGCAGGCCGTAGGTGGCGACGAGTCCTTTGTAACCGTCGGGACGTTCCATGAATTCGTAGCCGAATCCGGCGTGCCATTGGGGAGTGTAGGCGGCGGCTTGCGAGATGGTTTTCAAGTTGAGGCGGCGAGCGTCGTCGCCGCGGATTTCAATGGCGAAAGTGTCGTTGAAGCCGAAGGGCGCGCCCACGGCCAGGTTGAAGCGCTTCTCATATTCTGTCTTAACATCGCTATAGACTTTTTCGCGATCGGCATTGGGCTTTTCTTTCAGGACGGCGGTGAGCGCGGTGCCGGTGTATTCGGGATAAATATCGATGCGGCCGGCGAGAATGGCCTGCTGGCAGATGAACGTGCCGGCGAGATAAAAGCGGCGCTCGACGGGAAGATGGGTCTTGGTTTCAATTTGCTGGGCGATGATTTCTCCGAGGATGAGCTGTTCGGTGAAATTCTTGGAGCCGATGACGATTAAATTCTGGCGGGAGGGGCCGCAGGCGGTTAGGAACGCGACTAGGAAAAACAAAAGCCGGAAGATCGTCTGGGTGGGCTGGCGTGGATTTCTATTCGGGTGGGGCATGTTTTTAGAATCAGCTCTTAGTTCCTGGTTCTCGGTTCTCAGCCGGAAGATCGTCTGGGCGGGCTGGCGTGGATTTCTATTTGGGTGGGGCATGCTTTTAGAATCAGTTCTCGGTTCTCAGTTTCGTTCTTAGTTTGGGCTTAGGCGTTTTTCCAGCCATCCCAGGCTTACGTCGGCCAGCAAGGCCATGACGGCGGCGGGGATGGCGCCGGCGAGAATGACTTGGTTGTTTACCATGGCGAGACCGCGAAAAATATACTCTCCCAGGCCGCCAGCGCCGATGGCGGCGGCGATGGTTGCCAATCCGACAGAGATTACAGTCGCGACCCGAACGCCCGCGATGATGACTCCGAGAGCCAGCGGCAGCTCGACTTGAAAAAGAAGCTGTAGATCGGTCAATCCCATGCCGCGTCCAGCCTCGATTACGGCGGGGTCCACGCCTTTGATGCCCACATAGGTGTTACGAATCATGGGTAGCAGCGCGTAGAGTGCGAGTGCGAGGATGGCAATGCGGTCAGCTCGTTCGCCGATCCAGGGAGCGGGCAGAAGGAATCCGAAGAGAGCGAGGCTGGGGATGGTTTGAATAATGTTGGCGCCGCCGAGCACCGGTTTGTTGAGCGCGGGGTGACGAGTGATCAGGATGCCGAGCGGGATTCCGACGAGCACGGCGAGGATGGTTGAAATTCCGACGAGCCACAAATGTTCGAGGGTGAGTTCGAGGACTTCGGTGTGATTCTGCAGCATGAATTGGTAGAGGTTCATTGCGCCTCACTTTTATTCATTAATCCTAAAGCGCTGCCGAGCTGCGCTCGGTGACGGGCGGGGATGTCCGTCCTCCATCGCATTCACAAGCCAGTGCCGAAGGCGTCTTTGTACGCGGAAGGCAGCGGCTCTGTGGACGCGAGAAACTGTTCAGGCGTTTGCACCGCGACCACGCGGCCGGCTTCCATCAGTGCGATGCGGGAGCCGAGTAACAGGGCCTCGCGCAAGTCGTGGGTGACGAAGACGACGGTTTTGCGTAGGCGCTTCTGCAGGTCGAGGAACTCGCGTTGCAGTTCGGCACGGGTGATGGGATCGAGGGCGCCGAAGGGTTCGTCCATCAAAAGGATGGGCGGATCGGCGGCCAGAGCGCGCGCCACGCCGACTCGCTGGCGCTGGCCTCCGGAAAGTTCGCGAGGATAACGCGAGGCGATCTCAGGATCGAGTCCAACCAGTTGCAGCAACTCGTCAACTCTCTTGGCAATTCGATCATTGTGCCACTTCTCAATCTTCGGAACCAGACCGATGTTGCGCTCGACGGTGAAGTGGGGAAAGAGACCAACGTCCTGGATCACGTAGCCGATCATGCGGCGGAGACGGATCACATCCCATTCATGAATGGGGCGCGAGTCGACACGAAGTTCGCCATTGCTGGGAGTCAGCAGACGATTGATGAGTTTGAGAGTGGTGGTTTTGCCGGAGCCGCTGCGGCCTAAGAGGACGAGAGTTTCTCCGCGTTGCACTTCGAGATTGAGATCGTGGAGTAGCACGCGGGCCGCGTCGCCGTTGCCGAGCAAGCGATACGAGACGTTGCGGAATTCGATAGCGGGGCGAGTGTCGGAAGAATCGCTCATGAGCTCGTGACGGTCGGCACTACACTTCGTACGCTGCCGTGGGCAAACCGGTGATGCGAATTCCGGAGTGGCCTTTGTGGCGGATGTTGAGGCCGATGAGCAGCGCCGTGATCTGTTCCACGATGCGCGCGTTCTCCAGTTTGCCGCCGTCGATTGCGCGAATGCCAGGAATCTTGGTGGCCAGAATGCGCACGACCTGGAGGGCAGCGGGATCGTCGCTGCAGACAATGACATCGCAATCGACCGGACCATCGACGTTCAGCAGTTCAGCTCCTGCATTGTGAAATGCGGCTACAACGGAAATGCCTTTGGGCGCGAGCTCCGCGGTCTCTTGCGCGGCGGAGCCTTGCCAGACGCCGAGTGTGCGAGTGGCGCGACCGCCCACGCTTGCGGCTAGGGGCACGGTCGTATCAATCAGTATGCTGCCGGGACGAATCGCCGGTTTGAGTTGCTTGAGCAGCGCGGCGTGGCCTTCGAAAGGAATGGTGAGCACGAGTAAATCCGCAGCGGCGCAGGCGGCGATGTTTTCGCTGCCGGAAACATTTGCGCCAGGGGCTTTCTGTTTGATTTTGTCGGCGGCATCCTGGGCGCGCTTGGTGTCTCGCGATCCGATGATGACGGTCTCGCCAGCTTGCGCCCAGCGCAGAGCCAAGCCGAATCCTTCAGGGCCAGTGCCTCCGAGAACCGCGATGGGACGTGGCGCGCTCATGAGATGGCAGTCATTCTTCTAGGCAAACTCGGGTTCCAGTAACTCTTCGGCAGTCAGGGTCTCGGGCTGCAGCTTCAGGTTGATTCGCGTGTAGACCGTATTGCGTTCGGCGGGAATACGGCCAGCTTCGAGAATGAGCGACTGAAAATCTTCGGGGCTGGTGTACTGGCCGGCGGTGGCTCCGGCTTCGCGCGAGATATTTTCTTCCATCAGCGTTCCGCCGTAGTCGTTGGCTCCGGCGTGCAGGCAGAGCTGGGATAAATCGCGGTTGAGTTTTACCCATGACACTTGAATATTGTTGATGGCGCCGGACAGCAGAACTCGCGCGAGGGCATGGATCTTTAGATGTTCGGCGAGCGTGGGACCGGGACGCGCGATGCCTTGATGAAAGAGCAGCGTGTTCTGATGGACGAAGCCGAGGGGAACGAACTCGGTAAAGCCGCCAGTCTGCTGCTGAATTTCGCGGAACAACAGAAGTTGATTGACCCAGTGCTCGGGCGACTCGACGTGTCCGTACATCAGCGTGGAGGTGCTGCGAATGCCGCAGCCGTGGGCGGTGCGGATGACTTGCTTCCATTGCTCGGTGGAAAGTTTGTTGCGGGAAAGTACGGAGCGGACGTCGTCGTCGAGAATTTCGGCGGCCGTTCCCGGCAGAGTGTCGAGGCCGTTGTCGCGCAACATGAGAAGGTAATCTTCGAGGGACATGCCGGTCAGCTCGACGCCATAGACGATCTCCATGGGCGAAAACGCGTGAATGTGCATGTTGGGGACTGCTCGCTTCACGGCGCGCAGGATGTCGCGATAGTGAAACGGAGGCAAGCCGTGCGGAAGCCCTCCTTGGATGCAAACTTCGGTGGCGCCGATTTCCCAGGCTTCGCGCGCTTTCTGCGCAACTTGCTCGAGGCTGAGAAAGTAGGTGTCGGATTCGCGTGGGCCGCGGCTGAAGGCGCAGAATTTGCAGCCGACGAAGCAGACGTTGGTGAAATTAATATTGCGGTTTACGACGTAGGTGACGATGTTTCCAGCTAGCTCGCGGCGCAACGCGTCTGCGGCAACGAGCAGGCCAAGGAGATCGTCGCCATCAGCGTTTGCCAGCAGCGAACATTGTTCGAGCGTGAGCATGCCGCCGTCCAGCGTTTCCAGCGCCTGCTCGAGGGCTACGCGTACGGGTTGGCTGATGCGAGGAGCAATATCTGACCACTCGAGCGCGGGAAAGTTCTGCAGTTCGGGCTGGGTGAGAATGCGAGCCATAAATCCTCCTCGAAGAAAACTACATCACCGAAACAAATCAGTAGCGGCCGGGCGGATCAGGTCTCGAGCTCGTCCACGTCCGGGCCGGTAACCGAATCCTCGAATGATACACGCGGGCGTGCGAGCTAGCTTGCCGCAGACCAGGCCTGCGGCGCAAGCCAGTTCGTCGGCGACGGCCTCGATCGACACGCGCAGCGGATAGCCGTGGGGATCGCGATCTCCACGATAATCATGCAAGGCTCGCATTCCCGCGACGCCAATCGCAACTTCAGTGAGGCCTTCGCGCCATGGGCGCCCGAAACTATCAGTGATGATGACAGGGATGGAAAGTCGCAACCGTTTTTTCAGTTCGCGATGGAGCTGAGCTGCAGAACGGTCCGGATCTTTGGGAAGCAGAAGCGCGTGGCGGCCGCCATCGACGTTAGAAGCATCCACTCCGCTATTGGCGCAGATCAGGCCGTGGCGAGTTTCTGTGATCAGAACTCCGCGCTTGCGCCGCACGATTCGCTTGCTCTCGGCCAGAGCTACTTCGGTTACACGTGCGTCGAGGTTGTAACGCCGCGCCCACGCGCGGGAACTGGCGGAGGGTTTGATCTGATCCAGTTCAACCAGCCTGCCCTCCGCCTTGGATACGATCTTGTGTTTCACGATCAGGATGTCTCCTGCTCTCGGCGAGAGCCTAAGATGCTTGAGAGCTTGGAGAAGTTTCTCTGCCAGCGAATCGCCGGGGCGGACTTCATCCGCCAAAGAAACTGGGATGATGCGCAGCTCACGGGATTGGTGGAAACTGGCCATGCCGAACTTTACGAATGTTAGTGTACGAAAAAATATGGCGATGGGCTGAAGGCGAGGCTTATGTTGACGTGGAGAATGCGCTGCCGAGCCTTGCTCGGCCTGGACGGGCGAGGCGCCGGTCCCCACATGACCATTGCGGCTTTATGCATTATTCATTTGCCGCCAGAGACAAGTCGGTCAGGTCCCACTGTCTTGCCAGGCGCTGGGCGCGGGTTTCGCCGGGCGCTTCTGCGAGTTGTCGCAAGTCGGACGGATTGTCGATGTCGAGAGCGATGCCGGGGAGCGACAGAACGACGCATGGCTTCTGGGTGGCGCGGGCTGCCGCCAGATGCGATTTAAAACTGTCGTTTCCGAAACGCAACGGGAACAAGCCTGCTGGACGTCGCCAGGCTGCGTTGGTGCCGCGTCCGTCCGCGGCGGGGACGAGTACGGAACCCTCAACCGGAGCAGCTTCCAGAATTTGATCGAGCTCAGAAGCGTTAATGAGAGGAATGTCGCCGGGAATGACTAATGTGCTGTCGACATCGCGAGACTCGCAGAACCTGGTCGCCATTTCGATGGCGTCGGTCTCGCTGCGATTGGCGTTGTCGGGAATGACTTGGAATTCGAATCGCCGCGCCAATTCGATCGCGAACGCATCGCTGGTGACGATGCCGACGTCAGGTCGATTTGTCCATGTGCCTAGCGCTTCCAGCACGTCGAAAAGCATAGCCTGCGCCAGCTTGGTGCGAGTCGGCTGATCGAGCACCGATGCCAGGCGCTGCTTTGCGTTGGTCAGACTCTTGACGGGCACAAGGATCATGACGGGTCCGCGGCACGGGCATTTTCCGCGCTCAGCAGGGCAAGGACGGTTCGCGCCAATTTGGCTTTGTCGTCCGCAGTACGCATGATGGTGTTGGTGCAATGGACGCGCAGGCCCGGTCGATCCAACTTCTTGGCCGCCTCCAGATCGCGCACATCGGCAATCAGAACATCCAGAAAATCCTCATACGCCTGGGCGACTCCGGCGATGGAGACGGGCAGTCCCTGCGCCGCCATTAAAGCGCCGGCCGGGCCGGACACGGCTGCATCGCTCACGATTGGGCTGATGGCGGCGACAGTGGCTGCGGTCTGTCGCAACGCTTCTCGAATGTCGGTGACGGCGAGGATGGGGCCGATGCTGGTGGCGGGGTTGCTCGGGGCCAAGATCACGGCGCTGGCGGACATGATGGAATCGACCACGCCCGGCGCGGGTTCGGCGTCGGTCGCTCCGGCGAAGCGAACCGATTTGACCGGGTCCTGATACCAGCGCTGCACAAAATACTCCTGGAAACTGAGGTCGCCGACGGGCGTGTCGATTCTGGTTTCGACTCGCGAGTTGCTCATTGGCAAAATCTGCGCCTGTACCGCCAACTTATTGCAAATTGCAGTGGTGGCTTCGGTCAACGTTTTTCCCTGCGCCAGATATTTCGAACGCAGCAAGTGAACTGCGAGGTCGCGATCGCCAACATGAAACCAGATGGGCTCGGCCAGCTCTCCCATGGCCTGCAGGCAAAAGAATGTGTCGCCTTTTACTCCCCAGCCTCGCTCCTTGCTGAGCAAGCCGGCCATTGCGTAGGTGATCGAATCCAGGTCGGGAGAAACGTATAATCCCCACCATTCCAGATCGTCGCCGGTATTCACGATGAAGGTGAGTTGCTGGGCTGAAGCAACCTGCCTGAGGCCTTCCACGAACTTTGCACCGCCCGTGCCGCCCGTCAGCACGACGATCATGCGGGCCTCCGCGCGTAGCCTTCGGTGTCGATGGCTGCCTTGACTTTCTCCGATAACAAACCTGACTCTCGGATCACGGCTGGCACGAACTCAGGATAAACCGGCAACCGCTGGCGCAGAACAAATCCTTTCGCCTCGGTTCGTAACTTCAGTTGTTCCAGGTGCGGCCACGGCTTCTCCGGATTGATGAAGTCTGGCGTCAAAGGCGAGATTCCACCCCAATCGTTAATGCCGGCGTCGAGCAAGTCGTCATAGAACGGTGCGGACAGATTGGGTGGAGCTTGAATGTTGACGTCTGGCATCAGCAGGCGCGCGACTGCGATGGTGCGCATCATTTCCTCCTGTGTGGGCTCAGGCCAGTCCTGCATGGGGATCTCGGGCTTGGCGCGGAAGTTCTGAATGATGATTTCCTGAATGTGTCCGTAGCGGCGATGCAGTTCGCGGATGGCGAGCAGCGCATCCACGCGATCTTCCAGAGTTTCGCCGATGCCAATCAGCAAGCCAGTCGTAAAAGGAACATTTTGCTTGCCAGCTTCCTCGATGGTACGCAGGCGTTTCGCCGGAACTTTGTCGGGAGCGTTGTCGTGGGCTGCTCCGGCTGCGAGCAGCGAAGCGTTGGTAGTTTCGAGCATCAGGCCCATGCTCGGAGAAACCTTCGCCAAGCGCGCGATCCATTCCGCGCTCAGGAGGCCTGGATTCGGATGTGGCAACAACGTGGTCTCACGAAGCACGAGTTCGCACATGGCCTCGAGATAATGAAGCGTGGATTTGTATCCCAGCCGGCGCAGGGTTTCGCGCATTTCAGGAAAAGCAAGTTCGGGTTTATCGCCCAGGCTGAATAGCGCTTCGGTGCATCCCATCTTCTCGCCCGCCCGCCCAACCGCCAATACCTCGTCCGGAGTCATGGTGTGTGCGCCCGGTTGGCCCGGATCGCGGCGGAAGGTGCAATAACCGCAGTAGTCGCGACAAAGATTGGTGAGCGGAATAAAAACCTTCCGCGAATAGGTCACGACCGCAGGCTTGAAGCGCTGCCTGGCTCCCATGGCAGCCGAGAGCAATGCGGGAAGGTCCTGCTCAGCGCAGCGGATCAGTTGGCAAGCCTCATCTCGCGAAAGCGGCATTCCTGCGCGCAGTTCGTCCGCATACGAACTGGGGGATTGCCGCGTCCAGCTGGATTGGCCTACGCTCACGCTCCCGAAATCATACATGAGGTCTGCCTCGAACGAGGTACCGCTCAACCAGAAAACATCGTGAGCCCGCAACGTGATAAAACTTGAAGGGCAGAAGGCTCCACGGAGGAGAATGCGCAACTCCTTTACCAGCCGGAGCCATCAATTCTATGGGCGTAAATCCGGCAGAATTCCGCAAGGCAATGGGCAGCTTTGCCACCGGAGTTACCGTGATCACCGTCGACTATGAGGGCGAAGTACACGGGATGACCGCCAACGCATTCACCTCGGTGTCCCTTGATCCCCTGTTAGTTCTCGTCTGCGTGGACCATCGTGCGCGAACCCACAGTCACCTGCATGCCAGAAAACGCTTCGGAGTGAATGTTCTGGCGGAGAACCAGCGGGCGGTTTCGGAATATTATGCCGATCCGAATCCTGACCACCAACACGCTGAGCGCGAAGCGGGAGCACGCTTCGATCGGACGCAGCACGGCACGCCAGTTTTGCACGGAGCTCTGGCCTATTTCGAGTGTCGCTTGCATACTGCGCAGGAGGCGGGAGACCATACCATTTTTATTGCGGAAGTGGAGGATGTCGTGGTGAGGACGGGAGATCCTCTACTGTATTTTCGAGGAGAGTATCGGAAGATCGGGCCGGAAGGTTGAGATTCAGACTGCTGCTGGGCTGGGTCGAGGATTTTTTCGTCCAGTAGTCGCGGGACGACTACGTTTGCTAAGCTTATTCGCCCGAGAGGATTGAAGGCGAACCATGTATCCGCGAGCGTTTCACTATCACCGCGCCGCTTCGCTAAGGGAAGCTGCAACCATGCTTGCCCAGCTGGGGGACGATGCCAAGCTATTGGCGGGCGGCCAGAGCCTGATTCCGCTGATGAAGCTGCGTTTCGCCAATCCGGCTCATCTCGTGGATCTGAATTTTGTTTCTGGGACCTCCTACATTAAGGAAGACGATGGCATGATTCATTTCGGTGCGCTCACCCGGCACGCGGAGATCGAAGCGTCGGCGGCAGCGGCGAGAATTCCTATTCTTCGTGACTGTGCTGCGGGCATTGCCGACGTCCAGGTCCGCAATCGAGGGACGATTGGCGGCTCGCTTGCCGAAGCCGACCCCAGCGGCGACTGGGCGACGGTGCTCTTCACGCTTTCTAGCGAAGTTCGTTGTCTCGGCACCAACGGCGAACGCACGGTTTCTCTCACTGACTTTATCAAAGACGCATACACTACAGCCCTGGCCCACGACGAATTAGTTAGTGAAGCGGCGGTGAAAATGCCGGCTAAGGGGAGCGGCGGGGCTTACCTGGCGTTCAAACGCTCTGCGCCGGTTTATCCGACTGCGAGTGCCGCGGTGCAGCTCACTATGGACGACGATGTTTGCAAGGATGCGGCGATTGCGCTGGGATGCGTCGGCCTGGTTCCGATAAGAGCAACGGATGCTGAAAGTGTTTTGCATGGGCAGACCTTGACTGAGAAGACAATCGCAGGTGCGGCGGAAGCGGCTCGGGCCGCTGCTGATCCGCAGTCCGACATGCGCGGCTCGGCCGATTACAAACGCGTTCTGGTCGGGGCGCTGGTAAAGCGAGCAATCGAAATTGCGGTCCGCCGGGCTCGCGGCGAACAAGTTGAGGCGGGCCACATTTATGCCTGACAACGCCATGCTCGGCGCCATTGAAGACGTTCCAATTCAGCTCAAGGTCAACGGGAAATCCTATTCACGAATGGTTGAACCACGCAAGCTCCTGGTCGAGTTTTTGCGGGAGGATCTCGATCTCACCGGAACGCACGTGGGGTGCGACACGACTTACTGCGGCGCGTGCACCGTTCTGATGAACGGCGCGGCGGTGAAGTCATGCACTACGTTTGCGGTGCAGGCGGACGGAGCGGAAATTCTCACGGTCGAGGGTCTGGAAGAAAATGGCGGGCTTCATCCGATTCAAAAAGCTTTTGGCGATTGCTACGGATTGCAATGCGGATACTGCACGCCGGGGTTGATGCTCTCAGCATTGCAGCTGCTGTCCCGCAACAAACAACCGACCGAAAAAGAGATGCGCAAGGCAATTGCGGGAAACACCTGCCGCTGCACTGGGTACCAGAATATCTTGAAAGCAATTCAAGTGGCTGCGCAGAATATGAAAGGTGCTTGAAGCATGGCGATCAAGTTTGCCGGCAACTTTGAAGTCAAGCGCACGCCAGAAGAAGTTCATGACTTTCTGGTTGACCCGAGCAAGTTTGCGGCGCTACTGCCCGACTTTCAGGGCCTCTCGGTGCAGGACGCGACGCATTTCACGGTGAAAGTAAAAGTCGGCATTTCGCACATTAAAGGCACTGCGGAAGTGAAGATGGAATTGGCTGAGGCCGAGCGTCCGAAACGAGCGCACTATAAGGGACAAGGCGGCGTGGCCGGAGGGAACGTTGCGCTGACCGCAGGATTTGATTTGTCGGCGCTCGACGGCGGCTCTGGCACAAGAGTTGCATGGCAAGGTGAGGCCCAGATTTTCGGCCGCTTGACCTCGATGGCTGGCGGTCTGCTCGAACCATTAGGAAAAAAACAGGTTCAGAAGTTGATTGACGGATTGCAGGCGGCGCTCGGATGAGGAGATTGAGATGAGCACGGCCGAAAACGATGGCGCGAAAACATGGGTCGGACAAGCACTTCCGCGCAAGGAAGAGAATCGGCTGCTGCGCGGACGTGGCAAGTTTACCGATGACATCAAGCTGCGCGAAATGTTGTATTTGAAATTTGTACGTTCACCGTACGCTCACGCAAAAATTGTAAGTGTTGACGTCTCCGCCGCCGAAGCGCTCGCCGGTGTTGCCACTGTGCTGACTGGGGTTGAGATTGCGGCACAAACTCAGCCGTTCATTGAGATCGGACCCGATCCCTTTGCCCGAATCAAAGATTATCCCCTGGCCGTTTCCAAAGTACGCTACCAGGGAGAGCCTGTCGTGGCGGTGGCGGCCGAATCGCCCGGCCTTGCCGATGACGCCGCCGAACTGGTTCAAGTCGAGTATGAAGCGCTGGATCCCGTAGTGGATGCAGAAGAAGCCCTAGCCGATAAAAGCATCCTGCACGACGAAGCAGGCACGAATCGTGTCTGGAACGGAATCTTCGAATACGGGGATGTCGATCAAGCCTTCCGCGAAGCGGCTTATGTCGTCAATATTGACCGAATGCATTTCCACCGTTTCTCCAGCACGCCGCTGGAGAACAACGTTGTCATCGCGCAGTGGAATCCGAAAGACGATCGCATCTACTACCAATGCAATAATTCGTTCCCGTCATTTGCCATTCAATTTCTGTCAGCGCACCTTGGCGTACACATCGATCGTATCCGCGTGGAAACATCCGATATCGGCGGCAGCTTCGGCATCAAGATCACGAGCTATCCGCAGATGGCGGTGTGCGCCCTGGTTTCGAAGAAAGCTGGAGGCCGGCCGGTCAAGTGGGTGGAGACGCGCACAGAACACATTACGTCCAGCGCGCACGGCAACGAGCGCACGTTCCGCGACACGCGAGTGGCCCTCGACAAAAACGGCGTCATCACTGCGCTCGTATCGCGACATATTGACGACTGCGGCGCGTATCCACGCTACGAGCCGCTGGGGTGCGTTATCTGGTCGCAAGTGTTTCCCGGAGTGTATCGCTTCAAGAATGCGCGAATCGATTTCACGCAAGTGGTGACCAACAAATGTCCGGTCGGGCCGAATCGCGGATATTCCCGCATGCAGCACTTGTGGTTTCTGGAACGCGTGGTAGACGTCTGCGGGCACGAACTGGGCATTCCTACCGACGAGATTCGCTTGCGCAACTACATTCGGCCGGAAGAATTTCCCTATACGACTCCCAACGGTTGCGTCTACGACTCGGGCGACTATCCGAAAATGCTGCAGCTGGCGAAAGAGCGCATCGGCTGGGAAGAGTGGAAAAAGAAGCAGCTCGCCGCCCGCAAAGAAGGCCGCCTGATCGGTATCGGCATCGGCACGACTCTCGACTCGGGTACCAACAATTTTGGCCAGTCGCAGATCGTAAATCCCGGCGCGCCGTTTTCCGGCAACTCACAGGGTGCGAACTGCAAGTTGGATATTTATGGGGAAGTTGTAGTCTCAGTCGGCTCCTGCCCGCAAGGTCAGGGACACGAGACGACTGCGGCGCAAGTCGTCGCTGATGTGCTGAACATTCATCCCGATCGCATCACGGTGCGAACCGGCTTCGACACCGAACGCAACGTGCATACCGGATTTTCGGGAACCTATGCCAGCCAGTTTGCCGTATCAGGACTTTCCGCCGTTCATGGCGCCGCGCAGAAACTGAAAACAGAAATGAAGCGTCTGGGTGCGTTTCTGCTCGAAAGCAAAGAAGACGATCTTGAATTCGGCACCGGTGAGCAAGGCCCGGAGATTCGCGCCGCCAGCAAAGAAAAGTCCATCAACTATTGGGGCCTTGCCAACATTGTCAACGTAAACAGCGCGGTGCTGCCGCCGGAGTTGTATGAGCTTACGCTGAACTGCCGCTATATCTGGCGCGCCCCATTCAAAGTTCCGGACAAACAGAGAAAATACGGCAGCCTGACGTTGACCTACGCCTCCCAGTTGCACATCGCGGTCATTGAAATCGAGCGCGATACTTTCATCCCGCGCATTCTCGACTACGTTGCCATCGATGATTGCGGCACCGTAATTAATCCGCCTATTGTCGAAGGCCAGGTGTATGGCGCAACCGCGCACGGAATTGGCGCGGCGCTGATGGAGAATTGCGTGTACGACGCGGTCGGCAATATGCTCACCAGCACTTTCAGCGACTACACACCCATCACCGCCATGAACATGCCCAAGGTGAAATACGATCACATCGAAACGCCGTCGCCGCACAGCTACAGCGGCGCCAAGGGGATGGGCGAGGGGGGAGCCGCTCCCATTCACACGATTTCGGCAGCGTTGCAAGATGCGTTATTTGCCCGCGGTATCATGATCGACGACTCGTTCAACAATCCAGATAGTTTGTTCCGGGCGATGGTGGCGAAAGAAATCAGTCAGGCTGAGAAACTGGTAAAAGTAGAGCGGCGGTAAAGAACGTGTGACGCGGACGCCCTCGCCCGCGTGTTCTTGGAAGGATGACAACCTTTGCATGAGGCGTGTTTGCATCGTCGGATGTGGCGCCATTGGCAGCCTGTACGCGGCGCACCTGGCGCGGGTTGTCGAGGTATGGGCTTTTGTCCGTCGTGAAGATCACGCGAGAGTTCTAAGTCGGGACGGTTTGCACGTCTCAGGAAAGCACGAATTTCACGTGTCGCTCCAGGCTACAACTCGCCCGAACGAACTCCCCGATTGCGAACTCGGGGTGGTGGCCACGAAAGCCACTCAAGTGAAGGACTCAATGGCGCTGGTGGGCGATCGTTTTAATCGGGGCGCGGTGATCTCGGCGCAGAACGGACTGGGCAGCGAAGAGATTATCGCCGCACACACGCGGGGGCAAGTCATTCGGGGCACGACTTTTATGAGTGGCACCAAGCACAGCGACACGCATGTGCAGTTCGAACTCGATACCGCCACCTGGATCGGTCCGTTTGAGCCGCGCCACACTTCCTATGCGCTGGTGAAGGACGCAGCCGACTTGATCAATGCTGGCGGCCTGAAGGCCGAGGCGTTGCAGGATGCGCGTCCAGCGCAGTGGTCGAAGCTGATCTTCAATGCCTCGGTCAACGCAGTGTCCGCGCTAACCGGACTGCCGCATTCGCCGCATTTCGCGGATGAATCCGAGTTTTCCTCTCTCGGACATCTATTGCACGAGTTGATTGAGGAAGGAAAACAAGTGGCGCGGGCAGTGGGGATAAGACTCCACGAAGATCCCTGGGAGATGAACACGATCGGCGCCATGACCAACCATCCGCCGTCGATGTTGTATGACATTCGCCGTCAGTTATCGACCGAAGTTGATTTTCTAAGCGGGGCCATCGCGCGCGAAGCGGAGCGAGCCGGCGTGTCTGCCCCGCTCCACACCGCAGTCTACCGGCTGATCAAGGGCAAGGAAGCGTCGTGGACTTTTAAGGACGAGAATCGCGCAGTCGAACTGTAGAAACGTTGCTTGCAACGATTAGGGGCAAACATGTCGTGGCCAGTTGACGAAGCGAAATTAAATCGGGTTCGCGCACTGATGAAAGATCAAGACTTAACCGCGCTGGTGGTGCGTGCTCCGGACAATCTCGTGTATCTCACGAATTACTGGTGCATGAAGGGATACGATGCTGCAGTCTTTCCCCGCGAAGGCGAGCCAACTCTCATCGCCCTGGAACCGCAGTTAGCCGACGCTGAGCGGAATTCGTGGACGAAAGACATTCGTCTGTTCAAGGGCTATCACGAAAGCGATGCCCGGCCGCCGCAATATCGCGCTCTGGATCTCGCGCTGCAGGTGTTGAAGGAACGCGGCTTGGGTGAAAAGGTTGCCGTCGAGCTGAATATGGGCACGCAGTCCGCCGACCGCATGGTCGGCGAGCCCACGACGCCTACGCAGATGTATTTCGATGCGTTTGGTGAAGTCGCGGGTCAGGTAGTTGACGCCACTCCGTTGCTCAATGAAGCGCGCGCCATCAAGACGCCGCAGGAAATTGAACGTATGCGGTTGGCCAACGAGTTGGCCGCTCTGGCGATGGACTATACCCGCGAGCACATGCGTCCGGGAATGAAGGAAAGCGAAGTGGGCGGGATGTATGAAAGTTTTGTGCACGGCGTTGGCGTGGGATACAAAGGGGCAGTAGAAATGGCTCGCGCCTTCACGCTGGTCTGGTCGGGAAAGGGGATTGCTACGTTTACCGCGACTAGCGATCGCCCGATTCAAAAGAACGAGCCTACACTGCTTGAAATCTGGGTGTGTGCCGACGGCTATTGGACTGATCTCACCAAGAATGCGTGTCCCGGCGAACTTACGCCGGAATATCACAAGCTGCTGGATTTGCTGCTAAACGTTTTCAACGAGGCCATCGCTTATGCGCGGGATGGCGCGAGCTTTCCCGATCTCGATCGCCTGATTCGCGCTCGCATTGCGGAGGGCGGATATCCTGGCCAGCCTTCGCATCCTATTTGTCACGGCGTGGGCGCGCGGGCGCACGAATTCCCCTATGCGCATCAGGCCGGGACGGGCACTGTTAAGCAAGGGATGGTGCTGGCCATTGAGCCAGGAATTTACTGGCCCGGCGGCGGTGGGCTGAGGCTCGAAGATAATTTCCTGATCACTGATGAGGGCAGCGAAAAACTGTGCAGCTACCCAGATGATTTTCGGCTGGCGGGACATCACTAAGAAACGAAACTGTGGCGAAATCAAACAGAGGTCCTACATCGAGGCTCAACCCGAAGCTGGTTGAGAGAATCCTCGCCGGAGTCAAGGAAGAAGAAATCGTGGCCATGTGCTGCGATGTCATCAATATTCCCAGCCCTACTGGCGACGAAGCCAAAATGGCTGAGCATATGCGTGCTGTGTGGGAGGCCATGCGCCTCGACGTTACCTGGCAGGAGGTCGAAGAAGGGCGCGCCAATGTAATTGCGCGCTGGGAAGGCACCGGCACCGGCCGTTGTCTGATGTTCAATGGCCACATGGATACTTCCAACACGGGCCAGGAAGAGTTCCTTACCGGAATCGGATACAAACCGAATGCCGTGATTAAAGACGGAATGATTTACGGCCTCGGCATCTACAACATGAAGGGCGCACTGGTCTGCTACAGTCACGCGGTCAAGGCCCTGCAGCGCGCCGGGGTAAAGCTTCAAGGCGATGTTATTCTCGCCGCGGTCGCGGGAGAAATTGAAAAGACGCAATGGCAGGAATTCCGCGGGCGCGTGTACCGCGGCTATGGCGTCGGCACGCATTATCTGGTAAATCACGGTGTGCTGCCCGACGTTTGCATTCTGGGCGAACCCACCGACATGCAAATTATTCTCGAACATTACGGGTCGCTCTGGGTGCGTATTTCGGTCACAGGAATGTACGTTCACACCGCATTCGCGGCTGGACGCGCCGAGCGCAACTCCATTCGGCGTCTTTACGACGTGCTCGGTGTGGTATTGAAATGGATCAAAGGTTGGGAGCAGAAGAACAGCTATCGTGGGCATAAAGGCGTGGCCAACCTTGGCTGTATCCGTGGCGGACAACCCTGGCGCGTCAGCCGGACTCCCGAGCGTGCCGAGTTGTTCCTCGATCTGCGCGTTCCGCCGCACATGTCCATGCAGGGGGCGCGGCGCGCGGCCAAGTCGCTGTTCCTCGACTTAAAGAGGCGCTATCCAGACTACGGCCTGGAGTTTGAGACCTACGTCTCGGTGCCGGGCGCGACCATTGCACCGGATCATGCCATGGTGAGAGCAATCGATGTGAATCATCAGCGCGTGATGGGCGAAGTTCCTAAACGCGACCTCGTGCTCTGGTGCTCGGATGCTTCGGTGATGACGCGCTATGGCATCGACACCGTGAATTACGGACCTTCCAGCGGTCCGCGCGATGCCGAAGGCGAGAAAGTGAAAATCAAGACGCTGGTGGACATCACGAAGATTTACGCGTTAACCGCCGCTGAACTTTGTGGCGTGCAATAGAAATTCCCGGGGACAGCTTGCCGAGCCAAGTCGAAATCGATCGCCGCTACTACAATATTCGGACCGCTCTGGAGCGCGCAGGCCTTGACGCGCTTATTGTCTGCGGCAATCAGTATGCGGGCTTCGAAGGCGCCGTGTTGTATGTCTCAGGCTTCGAAATCGTGCATCGCTACGTTTACGTTGTGCTGCCGCTCGAAGGTGAACCCACCTTGGTATTCCCGCGAGAAGCTCGCTGGATTGGCGACAAAATCAAGCCGTGGGTAAAAGACCATGTCTGGCCCGACGTTCCAGGCCGATGGATTTGTGATCGCGCACGCGAGCTTGGCTGGAAACGAATCGGCGTTTACGGGATGAATTTCATCATGGCCGTGCGCGACTATCGCGAGCTGGCCAACGGTCCATTTGAGATGGTGCCGTTCGATTTTGAGTTCGACATGGCCCGTGCCGTTAAGAGCGACGAAGAACTCGCCGAGGTGCGCGATGCGATGGATATTATCGTCGACGGATTCTGGGCTCTGGTCGCGGCCTACGAGCCGGGGAAGACCGAGGCGGAAATTATGGCGCCCGCGGTTGAACGATTTTTTGCTCGCGGCGCGGGACCGCGCATGATGAATATTCTTCTTTCGGGGACCCATGGCGAAGCGGAAGCGTCGTTCAAAGTTCCGGGGCATCGTGTGACCGCGGTCGATGACTTGCTGCTCTATTCTCTTGAGGTCACCGGCGCCGGAGGATACTGGGTCGAGTTCTCGCGCCCACTGATTCGGGGCAAGCTTAGTCCGCGAACTAAGGCGATGGCGGATGCGTATCCGCAGGCGCTCGAAGCCGCGCGCAAGCTCATGCGTGCGGGCGAACCGGCCAGTAGTGTTCATCATGTCGTGGCTGAGACCTTTGCCAAATATGGATTCGCCCTCGGCCATCTGTCCGGGCATAGCATCGGCACGACCATGCTCGAGTATCCCGCGATCGGTTCGAAAAGCGATGTGCAACTCCAGGAGAACATGATTTTCTCGCTGCATCCGCAGGTTGTCGATAAAGACGGCAAGGTGTGCCTTTATACGCAGGACACCTATCGCATCGGAGAGACTGAGGGTGAGTGCCTCGCCGATATTCCATGGAAGTTTTACACCGGCGCGGAGAAACGACAGAGAACTGAGAACCGGGAACTGAAAACTGCGGTTAATCTGAAAACCTCTCGATGAAAATCTGCATCATCGGTTGCGGGGCAGTGGGAAGTCTGTTCGCCGCGCATCTCGCGAAAGCTGGCGAAGCCGAAGTGTGGGTCTACGACGTCTGGAAAGAGCACATCGACGCAATTCAACAGAACGGCTTGCGGCTTTCCGGGGCGGAAGACTTTACCGCGCGTCTCAATGCGACCAGCAATGCCAAAGAATTGCCTCGCTGCGATTACGGCATTGTCGCGACGAAATCGATTCATACCCGAGTCGCTATCGCTGAGGTCGCCGACATTTTTGACGACAAAAGCGCAGTCTGCTCGGTTCAAAACGGGGTAGGTAACGAAGAGATCATTGCAGAGCGCGTGCAATTCGTGATTCGAGGCACCACATTTCCTGCCGGGCATCCGATCGCGCCTGGACACGTTGGCTACGACATCCAAGGCGATACATGGATTGGCCCGTTCGAGGAGACCAATACGCCCATGAAAAAAGTGGAAGAATTGGCAGGGCTGCTCACCCGTTCCGGGATGAACACAATTCCCCTGAAAGACGCTCGCGGCGCGCAATGGACCAAGCTGATCTTCAACGCGGCGACCAATCCTGTAGGCGCGCTTAGCTTGTTGCATCATGGGGCAGCGGCGCGCCATGAGCCTAGCGGGCAACTCTTCAACGACCTGATCGCGGAGGGCGAGGCGGTTGCGAAAAAGCTGGGGATCGAATTGCACGGCGACCCTCGGCAACTGGTGCAGAAGGGCGCGAATGCTCCCGGCAAGCACCGCGCCAGCATGTTGCAGGATGTGCTCGCTAAGCGTCAGACCGAAGTCGATTTCATGAATGGAGCGATTGTGCATTGGGGTGAAAAAGTTGGCGTGCCGACTCCGCTAAACAGAGCGCTTTGGCAACTGATTAAGAGTCTGGAGCATTCTTGGGGCAACCCAGGCTGAAAGCTGAGAGCTAAGGGCTCAAAGCTAGGAGCTAGAAGCTGACCATGTCCATTCCATTCAACATTGGCGTCCTTCAACTCAGCATGGAGCCGGTGCGCGAGACGGTTGCCATGGCGAAGGCTTGCGAAGACGCGGGGTTCGACGCTTTCTGGATTGCCGAGGCTTATCCCTGGTGGCGGAAGCATTCGTTCGAAGCACGGTCGTCTACTGCGGTGCTTGCGGTCATTGCCGCTCAGACGCGACGCATCCAGTTGGGGTGGGGCATCATTTCTCCCTACACGCGTCATCCGGTGCAGATCGCGATGGAGGCGCGGGTGATGCAGGATCTTGCCGGCGATCGCTTTCTGCTGGGCTTGGGAGCTTCCAAGATTTTCATGAAAGAGATTGGGGAAGGCGAGGGCGAAAAAATCGGACCAGCCACAGTAATGCGCGAGAGTATTGAGATCATAAAAGGTGTGTTGGCGGGCGATGCTTTCGAATATCAGGGCAAAGTTTTTCAGGCGAATGTGCCGCCGCTGAAGCCGGGCGCGCACACGCCGCGTGGAATCCCGCCGATCTACATTGCCGGAACGGGGCCGGTGCTGCAGAGAATCTCAGGCGTCGTGGGCGATGGGTTACTCACGGCCAGCATCACTACGCCGGCATTTGTTCGCTACTCACGAAAGAATATGGAAGAGGGCGCGCGCAAAGCGGGAAAGGATCCGTCGCAGCTCGTGCTCGGGTCGGTGATCGTCGGAAGCATCAGCCGAGATTCTGCGACTGGCAAAGAAGGCGCGCGCGAGCAAGCGGCGATGTATCTTGCCAATAAAGTGCAGAACATCAAAGGCTCGGCTGACGTGCTGCTCGAATGTGCGGGGCTGACCTTCGACGACTTGCGGCCGATTGCCGATGCCATGGAAAAGGGCGGCCGGAAAGCCGCTGCCAGAGCCGTGACCGACGATATTTTGCGAAAGGTCTGTCCGATTGCTGGAACGCCGGAAGAGTGCATCGCTCGCATCGAGGAATTTCACGACGCCGGCTGCACGCACATCATGCTGGAAATCTGGGGCGACGATCGCACCGGGCAGGCCAAACTCTTCGGGGACGCTGTGCTGCCACGCTGCAAAGGCTAGCCACTGATCGCACGGATTGCTTTTACCACCGCTCGAAACTCTTCATCTGAGAGTAGGCCGCGCTTGGCGATTGCCCGTCTTTTAACCTCGGCCAGGATTGGTTTGCGTTGTTCTGCGGTTATCGTCAGGCCGAGCTCTCTGCATTTCAGATCGACGCTGTCTGGCCCACTCTTTTTCCCCAGGACAATTCCGCGGCGGGCGTTCACGAGTTCTGCTGAGTATGGCTCGATAGCTTCGGGAATGTGAAACTGGGTGGCCACCGCGCCGCTCTCGCGCATAAACAGATTTTCTCCCACGAGCGGCTTCCAGGCGTCCAGCGTATAACCGGAAGACTTGGAAACTACTTCTGAAACGTCGCGGACTTTGGTTAAATCCAAAGCAACCGGCACGTCGTAGAGGCAGCGCAAGGCTAACGCGATTTCGCAGATATCGGCGTTGCCGGCGCGTTCGCCCATGCCGTTGATCGTGCCCTGAATCCAGGTGGCTCCGGCGCGGACAGCAGCGACCGCACAAGCGGTAGCCATTCCGAAGTCGTTGTGTCCATGAAAGTGAACGGGCACGCTCGGCCCGACCCACTGGCACACTTCACGAACCAGAAATGCGACGGCTTCGGGGCCGCAAGCGCCGATAGTGTCCACGACTACGATTTCCGAGGCGCCGGCTTCGAGGGCGGCCAGATAAATTCGCTTGAGGAATGCGAGCTCGGTGCGGGTGCCATCGACTGCGAAGAAGGCTGTCCTGATTCCGTTTTGTTTGGCGATGGACATCGCATCGACTACGCGCCTCTGCACGTCTTCGCGTGTCATGCCGTAGGCCTTGAGTTTGATGTCGCTGGTGGGCGCTTCGATGACCGAGGCGCGTACCCCCAGGCGCACGAGTTCGTCAATGTCTCCTTTCACCGCTCGGGAAAAACCCCATAACTCGGCCTTCAACTTCGCCTTTTGCATGAGCTCGATGGCTTCCGCATCTTCTGGGGAGACGCGAGGGAAACCGGCTTCGATGCGGCTCACGCCGAGCTCGTCGAGCTTGCGGGCGATTTCGAGCTTTTGCTCCGGTGAAAGGACGACGCCGACGGTTTGCTCGCCGTCGCGCAAGGTCGTGTCGTAGAAGCGAATTTCGTTTCGCGGAAACGCGCCGCGGATTTCCGGGCGGGCGTTCAATTCGCTGACCCAGACTTCGGAATTGGTCATTTCTTTTTGACTCACCACAGAAACACAGAAAAACATTGGGTAATTAAGAAATTGGTAATTGAGTAATTTAAAACCGACCGCGAATTCTAATTACCCGAATACTCAATTACTTCCTGCGTGGCCAACGCCGCGGGCTTTTGGCCGTAGGCTTCCTCCCATGAGATTACGCGGTTTCGCAGGATGCCGATATTTTCGATTTCGCATTCCATTACGTCTCCAGGTTTAAGGTACCAGGCTTTCGGATCACCACTGAAGGCGGCCACGCCCGAGACTGTGCCGGTGGAAACTACGTCGCCGGCGCTGTAACCCATGGGCGAATAATGTGAGAGGATCTCGGGGATCTTGACTGACATTTTGCTCGAATGGGAACGCTGCCGCGATTCGCCGTTGACGCGCAACTCCATGGCGAGGTTATGCGGGTTTGGAATCTCGTCGGCGGTCACGATCCAGGGGCCCAGCGGGCAGAAAGTGTCGATTCCCTTGCAGAAGCTGAATACCCCGGATTTCATTTCCCGACGCTGGATGTCTCGGGCGGTAATGTCATTGAAAATCACATAGCCTCCGATGTATTCAGCAGCTTTCTCGGGAGAAAAATGCTTGCCGCTTTTTTTCAGGACGACGGCCAGCTCCAGTTCGTAATCCAGTTCCTGCGTCAGGTGCTCGGGATAAATCACTGGCTCATCGTGGCCGATGATGGCGTCGACGTTTTGAAAGAAAACGATCCACGGCATCACGGGATGTGAGAATCCGGCCTTGGTGGCTTCTTCGTGATGCTCACGGAAGTTGCCGGCAGTGTGAAAGAACTTGCGCGGAATAATCGGCGCTCTGAGTTTGAGTTCGGCGGCGGAGTAAAAGATGGTTTCTCCGCCAGGCCCGGGTGCGCCGTCGTTGCGCAACGCGTGCTCGAAGGCTTTGTGCGCCGCTTCCAGGCTGGTGTCGCCACCCTGGAATAGAGCGAGCATCTCGGGAGGCACCAGAGCATCGGCCAGGCGCTCGAACGCGCTTTCGTTTTCGACATCTCGCAGGTAGAGCGCGCAGGCGGAGTGCAGGTCGACGAAGCGGCCGTCGTTGGTTACAGCGCCGATACGAGCGCGTCGTAGTGGATCCTCAAAAGTAACAAGTCGCATGGAGACTGAATCCTTAGAGTGTACGAAAACCTGCGCCACCCAAAACGCTTCAGCTGCTCAGGAAGTCGTGCGCTTCCCGAATGCCTTTACTTAAGGGTAAGTATACAAACATTCCCGGACTGGCCAGAAGCCGGGTCTTTCGTAATCTCCCGCTCACTGCCGCCGAGATGAAATAGTTGAGTCTAGAGTATGGCCAGAGCTTCTACAGCAAACGCTAAACCGCGGGCCCCGCGGGTCAAGCTTGCAGGCACAGTCCTGTCTCTGGTTTGTCTGGAGAACGGACGCCAAACTCGAGGCAGGCTGCACCAGCTTTCGATCACCGGAGGGCTGCTGCATCTGGAAACGCCGTTGGATGAGAGTATCAAAGTCGAGGTGATCTTCCATGTTGGCGAAAACACCGTGCGCACTCGGGCGCGTATGCTGTTTCCCATGTGGGCGACCCAGGGCTATCTCCAGCCCTTCGAATTTATCGATCTCGGGCCAGAGGACCGCAATAACCTGCAAGCCGAATTGCAACGGCTGCTTGACACCTCGGGAGCCGCGATTGTTCCCCCTGAAGCGGAGACCACCGAGCTCTCCCGCGAGGCAAACCAGTAGTTAGATCCCACCAGAATATTCCTCCGCTAAAATAGATTGAACGAATGGAGGACCCATGGCTCATCAGCATTCCCCGCGTTTTCTGAAGATCGTCGAAGATACCCGGAAGCGCATTCACGAAGTGAGCATCGATGAGGTGAAAGCGAAACTCGACCGGGGCGATAAGTTTCTGCTCATCGACGTGCGCGAAGAGAGTGAGTATGCGGCCGATCACCTTCCCGGCGCGATTCATCTGGGCAAAGGAATCATGGAGCGCGATGTCGAGGCTCGGGTACCTGATCCCGAGACGCCGATGGTGCTTTATTGTGGCGGCGGATTTCGTTCTGCCCTGGCCGCCGACAACCTTCAGAAGATGGGCTACACGCGTGTGCTTTCGATGGACGGAGGCATTCGGGGTTGGCGTGAAAAAGGTTTTGTCCTGACCAAGGGTTGAGCGACTGGTCAGAAACATCTCCAGCGTTTGAAAGTACTTCCGTAACTTGATGCGGCCACTGCGATACGTCACCATGGTTTACCGCTGAAGCAAGCGGCAATGCTGCGTTAGTAAAGAATATGCCAGGCAAACCAAACTCCGAGCAGGGCGGTACTGCGGCAGCTCCGGCACGAGCTTCGAACGCATCCGTCGAGCACGTGCTTACTCAGGCTACGACGCCACAACAATTTTCTGCGGCCCTGGCCAAGCTCTTCGGAGTCCGGCCTACCGAAGTTGCCTTAATGCGCCTCGAAAAAGGTTTGCTGAGTTTCGTCCATCCGGAACAACTCAAAACTGCGGGATCCATCCCGGTTTCCAGTTCTTCCGCGATCGCTGCCCATACCGCCTCTACCAAAAGGACAGAGCTTTTCAATGCCTTCGTGAAAGTGAAACACGCCAGCATTTTCGAGAGTGTAAAGCTGAACAATCCAACCGACGACGAGGATAGGTCAGGCCAGAACGCGATTCAAAAGCTGATGTCCGCGCCCATTCTAGACGGACAGCGGAAGGTTCTGGGCGTAGTTCAAGTTTGTCGCAAGGGATTCGATCCAGCTACTGCCGGGCCGGACTTCTCGTCGGACGACTTGCAGCAACTGGAGCTCGCCGCAAAAGTCCTAGCCACCTTGCCCTTTATAAAGTAGAACGTTCCACAATTCTCCGCTCGTGCGCTCCAAGAAATTCTGTCAACGACGGTCTTCTACGTCGTCACTTTGAGGTTGGCCTTAGCCTGCTTCCCGCTCAGCCGGGGTTGCATATTCGCAGACGGTTGCAGGGCTCGGTCGAGAGCCAGCCTCTCTCCATCTGTTAGCAAACGTGACGCGCCTTTCGGAAGCTTGCCCAACCCCACGGGTCCAATCGCGATGCGGACCAGGCGCAGCACCTCAACTCCAAGCGCCCCAAGCATGCGCCGGATATGACGATTCCTGCCCTCGTCGAGGACAATTTCGAGCCAGGAATTTTTTCCCCCGACACGTAGAATTTGCGCACTCTTTGCCCGCAGGAAATTGCCATCGCCTGTTCCGATTCCTTTTATGATGGATTCGATCAGCACGGTATTTGCAACGACGTTAATCTGCACGTGATAAATCTTGTCGAAGTGTGTCTCGGGCGCGAGCAGGCGCGCCGCCCATTCGGAATCGTTGCTCAGCAACAGCAGTCCTTCACTCGCCTTATCCAAACGACCGACCGGAGCGACCCACGGCAGGCCTTCATCTAGATAGGCGTAAACGGTCTCGCGTGATTTTTCGTCGGCGGCCGTTGTCACCACGCCACGAGGCTTGTTGAGCATCAAGTAGAGTTTCGCTGCGCTGGGCAGTTCCTGGCGATCCACCTGAATACGGTCGCGTTCGAGGCGGACGGGAGCTTCCGGGTTGCGACAGATTGCACCATTCAGGCTCACGCGCCCGGCGCGGATGAGATCAAACGCATTCGAGCGCGAGCAATAGCCCCGCTTCGAAAGGGCGCGAGCCAGACCAATTCGCCGGGAGGACTCCTTTGCAGCCACGCTTTCATGCTAAACCACGATTTCATGTCGAGCGACGCAACGATTCCTCGCAACCGGCCGGGTTCTCGATTTAGAATCATTTGCATGATCGATGCCCACCGGTTCTTGCTTTTCCTCGGCGCGGCCACGCTGCTGGCGGTGGCACCCGGCCCTGGCATGTTGTACGTGCTGGCTCGCACCCTCGCCGGCGGCCGGCGGGAGGGCGTGTTGTCTTGTCTGGGAACATTCCTCGGCGGTCTCGTGCATGTCATGGCGGCGGCGACCGGGTTGTCGCTTTTGCTGGCCACGTCGGCAACCGCATTTGCCGTGGTCAAGTATGCGGGTGCGGCGTATCTGATTTACCTGGGCATTCGCATGGTCCTCAGCGCCCGCGAAAATCAAGAAGGCGACATCGACATCGGCATGGGCCAACCTCCCAGAAATCCCTTTTGGCAGGGCATTGCGACGGAAGTTCTGAACCCCAAAACGGCAATCTTTTTCCTCGCCTTCATTCCTCAATTTGTGAATCGGGCGAGCGGCGGAGTGTTCTTGCAATTCCTTCTATTGGGTACGATCACTGTGGCATTGAACACCTCCTGTGACCTGATCGTGACCTTCATGGTGGCTCCCATCGGTGCGCGTCTGCGATCTTCGGCGGTTCTGCGCCGCAGGCAGCGCGCCGCTACAGGACTGACGCTGATCGGCCTAGGGGCGTTCGTCGCCGTGTCAGACTCAAGGTGAGCGCGGCGGTGTGATAACCTTCGACTTTCATGTCCGATCCCAAGACTGATCGCCGTTCCCGCCAGCGCATACCTGCACGGACGGGCGTCTCCATCCGATCATCGCAAGGCCAGCCCGCTACGGGAATCACCCGTGACCTGAGCATCAGCGGAATCTTCCTCTACGCAGATTCCGCAATTCTCGTGGGGAGCGAACTGGAACTGGTTCTAATGCTCCCCAGCCAACTCACCGACGGCGAAAAACGCTGGGTATTGTGCCAAGCCTCGGTGGTTCGCGTGGAACCGGGCGGCGCAGACGGAGATTTTGGGGTGGCCGCCAGCATCCGCAGTATCGCGACGTTGCCGGAGATTCCGGGTTGACCGCAGTTTTACCGGTTGACCACGCCCTTCTTGACATGCAAGCGACCGTGTAAGTCAGGGAGCGTTTGCGGCTCGTTGGCTGCGGCAACCCTGTGAAAATTTGTTAAAAACTTAGGATTCTGCTTCCCTTTGCCTAACATTTGGTGCAATAATGCTGGCCCTTGGATTGCTCTGGTCCAAGACAACGACATTAAAGATTGCAAATGTCAGGTGATACGGTCATGTGGATGGAAAAACTGTCGCTAGGCGTGCTGCGTGTGCTCACGCCCCTGGGACCACGGTATCTTAACCCCTCATTCCTGCAGCGGCTCTACTTGCTGTGGATTTTTCGCAACTTCGATACTTTGCCCCTGAAGGTACTAAGCCTGCGGCAACAAAGACGGATCGACGCCATGTGCGCTCGCCATGGCTTTGTTTCCGTGCTGGAACCCAATGGACTAATGGATACTCCGTTGTTGGGAACACTAGAACAGCGTCCGCCAGTTGCGCCATCCCTTCGACCCAATCGAAGTGTCTCCAATGCAGTGGCGCCATTTGCTGCGGATCTTTAGCTGCTTTCTTAAAAGAGCTTGGCGCGAGCCCTCAGCCCGGCCACTCCGATCCGGGTGCGCACGGAGAGCAGAGCCAGCAGTGGCACGCAAAACGAAGCCGCATAATTCTCGTAATGGACACTTCCCCGTCAGGCAATTCCAATCCTCACATGAAACTTCACGAAAAAATGCTGATTCCGGTTCGCGAGATGTTGGCGTCTCCGACCCGCCCAGGGTTGGTACGATGCTGAGTGGCTGTGTTATATTCTTCATCGGTAATCGCATTCGCCCGATACGGTGATTCCGGAGAGCAGCCACCCGGCTGCAATATGAGCAATCGCCCATAACCGCAACCATGATGCGGAATTCCCAGGAGCGAAGCCGAACCCACAGACGGGCGCGTAGCTCAATTGGCAGAGCAACTGACTCTTAATCAGTAGGTTGAAGGTTCGATTCCTTCCGCGCTCACCATCTTTTCAATGGTTTACCTCAACCAAGCCCGCACGGAAGCACTTTTGACGCGGTATTGAAAAGGCGCGCTTTAGCGCGCACAGTTCCGAAGCGCACGGCACACTTACGGCACACCTACCACCTGCGCAGTTCGTGTTTGCGGTCCAGCACGGATACCGGTTTCTCGGACACGAACGGATCAACCCGGTCAGCCTGCTGCTTTGCCCACGCGATCCATTCCTTGTAGTGCGACTGCTTTTCCGCAGCCCATTTGGAAGTCTTCTCCGCGTATGCCGCGATAAATCGACGGAGCCGTTCGGCTTTTTCCCAGCTTTCAATCCACTGATTGAACTGCTCCATCTTTTTCTCTTCTGCCTCAATCTGCTCACGCAGTTTGATCATCTCCTGCTCTCGCTTCTGCCGCTCCAACTCGCGCTCTTTGAGCTCTTGCTCGTGGAGACGTAGTGCAACCGCAGTGCGCATCACGCCGGCAACGAAATCGGGAATCAGATCTTCGAGCCGCTGGATCTTGGCATCGGCCCATCTCTTCCGCAGCGATGGCGAGCGCCAAGTCTCCGAGTGGATTACGAGCGCCAATGAAGCCCTAGGCTCGTAGCTTACGGAGCGATCATAGTCCCAACGATTTTTAGGCTCCGGCACTCGTGGTTTCCGAGTCACGATTTGCCGAACCACCTCCTCAATTCCGAAGAAGACACGCTGGCCGTTCATGCTCGCAATCGTACCGCCCTTCTCCGTGACCTCAACTGTGAAGCCCTGCCTCTCTAATACAGCTAGGAGCTGAGACATAATGACCAACGCTCGCTCCAGCCTTTCCGCCGTCACTCTGACGTCAAGGCCACCAGGTTTACTGGGTAGCAGAATGCCTCTTACGCTTTTGCGTCGTCGACTCCGAAGCCGACTCGCGGTGCGTCGAACCAAAATGTGCCAACCAGATGATGCGTCAACTGGTGGAGGCTTGAGCGCACCAGACGACAACAGCTGGTCGATAGGGGCGAACTCAGGATCGGTCTGAGCGGGCGCAGTCGCTTCCTTCTGCTGTACGCGCGATGACCTAAGCACGACCGGAACCTTGTCCAGTTTTGGCAGCGGCAACTTGCGAACGCCGGCATGGCCATGGGCCAGTTTCGCCCAGTGGCCACGGCCTGGAACAGGTACCAAGAGCTTGCGGCATGCCTTCCCCAAGGCAACTGCGGAAACGCTATATTCGTGAGCTACTTTGATTAACGGTTTCTCCCACACTTTCTGATACAACTCGTCACGATTGTATTGCAGTGGCAATTTGACCTTCCTCCATCGCAGGTGGACCACGCCGCCCGAAAGCGGGTGTGAATTTGTTACGGGGCTATAAATTTTCCCCCTCTATGTAAATATTCACAGAGGCGTAAATTTTACTACACCAATGTCTCCGGTAGGTGTATAGTGCTCTGTTATGAGCGACTTTAAGCCTTGGATCACGTACCCGCCTCTAACGCAGCAGCGGCTCTCGACTGTTGCAAACGTCATCTGCCGTGCCCGTAACGAGACTTGGTTCTTCTACGATCCCACTGGGGGAGACAATAGCTGGAGCCATGGTTGTCGTGCATATGCTCGGACGTGTCACGCCCTGCGTGAGGCTGCCAAACAACATGAGTGGCTGCGGATACTCCCTGAATTCGAGCCGCTCCGCTTCACATTTGCGATCGGTACCGTGCCGATCCGCTTCTACAGGGGCTTGCCAGATGAACCTCCCAGTAGGTATCTCGAAACTACTTACGCGGAAGTGAACCAGTTGCAGATGGCTCTTGAGATTGAGGGTCTCCGTCCACTCGACACCATCCTTCGCCTCGCTATCGAAACAGATCCACTGGGCGATGTGACTCAAGTGAGCTTGATTGAGCTGGACGAAGCAAAGAACATCACCAACACCCACGTTATCCCGCTTGGAACTACGGCATCGAGCAAGGTGATACCTGCTCAGAGTAAGGCGATCGACGTGCCGCCGTTAAACCTTGAACCGCTGGAAAATCGACAAAGTGAATTGAAGACGAAGAAGAAGAACGGATGAGCGGAAACTTGTTTCCTGGCCAGCTTTTTGGGGAGAGCGCCTACAGGTTGCACGCGAGTTTAAGGGCATTACCCAGAAAGAGCTTCGCTGACCAAGTAGCCGCTTCTCCTGCTCTGATTTCTCTGTGCGAGAAAGGCGAGAAGGCGTTTTCCTGCCCCGTCATATGGTTCAAGCTTTCGCTGATGTACTGGGTTTTGAGCCTGAGTTCTTCTACGGTGGGATTGAGGACGTTTTTCGTGAGGAGGAGTGCAGCTTTGAGCTAGACGTTCAACGCCAGAGCGACTGAAAAGCAAGATCAGAGCGCATGCCACTCTCATTGGTATGGTCATCAAGCGACTTCGCTCCGTGCCTCCGTTTTCCACAGCAAGAGATTCCCCACTTGCCGGCTTCCACCGTCGAGGAGATTGAGGTTGCTGCAGAGGAATGTCGAAGGCATTGGAAACTGGAACTTGATGCACCCATCAATCAAATCGGCCGCGTAATGGAACGTGCAGGTATCGTGGTCATTCCTCACGTAGTCCAATCAGACGTGGATGCCTTTTCGCGTTCGGGCCCACCGCCATTATTTTCTTGAATCAGGCAATTCGCAGTACGTCGCGTTGGCATTTCGATATTCGGCACGTGTGGACATCTGGTCATGCATCCCGGAATCCACACGGGTACAGTTGAAACTGAAAACGCCGCGAACCGGTTTGCCAGTGCTTTCTGATGCCGAGCAAAGCGTTCGCCCGCGATTTCCAAATCGAAGCTTTTGATTGGAAACACGTCTTTGCCTTAAAACGACGCTGGCGAACAAGCGCTCAGGCAATCATCCGACGCGGCTACGACCTGGGCTTGCTTGGGGCTGTCGACTATAGGAAGGCATTCAAGTACATGTCTTGGCGAGGATGGGCAAGCAACGGAGAGCCGGACGAGCCAAGTTTCCAGCAACCCGAACTTTTGTCGATGGCTCTCGAATCACTTGGAGTGAAAGTGGATCTCACGATAGAAGAATTATGCAAAGAACTTCACTTCAAACCTCAAACCTTCAACGATGTCACTGGAGTGCCTGTTCCATTGGCAAGACCCACTCCAGGCGGAGTGATACCTTTTGTACGCTGATTTTCGAATTGTCCAGACGACACGAAGAGGCTGAGAGGGACACAGCAACCTAATCTTGCCGACGACTTGCTGCAGCCTGATAGCCTGATAGCAGAGGGGAGAGAAAGAATTCGATGGCTAAAGAGTCTTCAAACACAGCCAATCCTGACGACGCACAATTGTCGCCTCCCGGAAAGCCAGTTCAGAGCGAGGGCCCTGGCTCAGCGGTGCCTGTCCGCGGTTCAATACCCGAGTCGGCCCCGGCGCACAGTGATCAGGCCCTTGGTGGCAAAGCGAGTGAGCCTAATGTCCCTACCTTGACCCCAGCTGCAATCAGGGAGGAACCCCACCCCCCGAAGCCGCCGATACCACCCGCCCCGCCCCCCCAGAAAGAGCCAGTGCTTCAGGCATTGCCGAACGCCAACTACTCGGGGGTTCTTGTTGAAAAAGAGATTAGAAGCCAGAAGCTCATCCGAGTACCAGAGCCAGAGCGGGAGGACAAACGCTGTTATCAGCCTGCAAGCTACGATTTGCGGCTGGGCGCCGAATACGTAATGCCCAGCAAGGACGGTCAGCTGGTGATCTCCAATTGCGAGGCCAACGGAATGCTGACGATTGGGCCATTTGCCACGAGCATAGTCTCCACATACGAGTCGGTAGCGCTCCCAAGCAATGTGGTAGGCCGGTTCAATTTGCGAATACAGCACGCGCTTGAGGGCCTTATGGTGCAAATGGGGACCCAAGTTGAACCTAACTACGAGGGGCCATTATATGCATTGCTCCATAACATTTCGGACCGCCCTAAGACTCTCAAGTTTCGGGACTACGACACCAGACCCTTTACTATCGAGTTCTCCTACACATCGCAGCCCTCACGTCCTCCTGAGGAAAGAAAGAAGCTGAGGAAGACCTTCAGCGATTTTGTTCCGCCGAATTATGCTCGTGGCGGATTAGATTTGGTGCTAGAAAACATACACCACGTGCAGGACGAGAACACACGTTTATCCCAGGATCTGAACGCTAAGAAGATGCTGACTTTTACTGGTGTATTCCTTCTTCTCATCGTCGCTACTGCCACGCTTTTTATCCCTTTGACGCTCGCAAAATTCACATATGACAAAAATTACTTTCCTATTGTGAATGCAGACGCGATAGCGGCGATGAAGTATGCCCCTAATCACTCGAACGACGCAGATATTGTCAAGGAGGTAGTGCGGGAGCCGACGCTCGATCCTCTGCCGCGGGTTTCGTCCCAAGAGAACAGTTCTATGCAGAACGTCTCGCGCAGCTAAAAGCTCGTCGCGATTCCATCAAGGGGAATCCGGCACAGGTCGCAGAGCTAAAGTCTATCGAGAAACAAATCGACGAGATAGTCGAGCTTTTGAAGAAATAGGGAGAAGACACTTGAGATACGACTACGTGTTTGTCGGAGCCGGTCCTGCAAGTCTGACGGCCGCTAACGTTCTGTTGCAACGTGGAATTGCAAACTTGCTCATTGTGGAGGAAGGGAGTTCCCTCAATAAGCGAGGTTGCCCAGGCCTTCGCCAACATCTCTGTACACATTGCAATGGAAGCCTGTGCCCCGTAGCTGGAGGGGAAGGCGGTTCGAGCGCCCGGTTTGGGAACAAACTGTGCTACTTTCCTGCCAGCAATCGAATACTAGATTACTTTGATGAAGACATCGTGAATTCGTCAAGCCAGTACCTCGATCGGTTGTTGTCGCCACATTTTGACTCCCGCTTCAGCCCAGCGACCAGTCAACCTGTGGAACGCGCACTTGATCTACGTTCCAGCGGCGCCATCACAAAGCACTACGCCTCGGATGTCGTTCTGAGGCGCGATTTTGAAAAGATGATTCAAGGACTGCTCTCACATCCCCGACGAGCCGGCCTGATTCGGCTGAACACGTCTGTCACAGAAATTGTAGAATTGTCCAACTCGGGTTTTAGGCTAGTC
Organism: uncultured Acidobacteriota bacterium; assembly: GCA_963762385.1. Lineage (GTDB taxonomy): Bacteria > Acidobacteriota > Terriglobia > Terriglobales > Acidobacteriaceae > JABDBE01. The sequence continues at coordinate 138,446 of CAVXKN010000018.1, forward strand.
AGTGGCACAGGTGACACTATTGAAGCCGACCACGTGGTTCTCGGATGTGGGCGAACGTCGCACCGCTTTCTGGAACGAGTGTTTGCCAATCTCGGCATTGAGTGGGAACACAATCTTCCGGATGTTGGAATCAGACTCGAAGCTCCTCGCGCTCTTTTCACGCCGGAGTTCACATATCAGGTGGATCCCAAATACAAATTCGTGCACTTTCCGAATGGGACATCGCGTACTTTTTGCGGTTGCGATGGCGGAGTAATCGTCCCCGTAAAGTTTGGCAATTCCTTTTATGCTGACGGCGCATTTGGCGATGATTTCACCGACTCAAGCAACCTGGCCTTCATGGTCCGCTCCCAAAAGCCGCTGTCGACTCACGACCTAGAGCGTTGGTGCAGCGCCGTGAATGCTTCGGCGCGGGGCAGCTTGCTGCTTGGTGAAGTACTTTTGGATGTGGCTGACCCGAAACAATTGGTTGCCGCAATCCTGGCGCTCATCCCTCATTGGCCCACTGAAGACCACCGGATGATCGTTTCAGAGTTGCTGACTTTGACTCTCGGCGACCACGTCACGCTCCTCAAACGCTCTGAGAGCGGCTCCGCATTCATAAAGGTGTACGGCCCCGCAATTGACCTGTATTGGCCCAGGCCCAAACTGGCAAGAGGACTCGGAACCAGCGTGACTGGGCTTTTTGTGTTGGGCGACGTCACCGGGGTCTCACGAGGGTTTGTGCAAGCGATGGTTTCCGGAGCGGCTTGGGCGATGACTCGCTTGGCCGAATTCTCCCGACCGAATACGGTACACTCGATTCGGAAGGAGGTACAGGAATGGTCCGTTTTGGCGTAGCAGGATACCCTCCCGCTTTCGGCAAAACGCCGTATCGGAGAGACCGCCTCAAGATTCTGAATTGGCTGAGCACCCTCGGACTAAATGCGCTTGAATTGCAGATGACCTATGGGCCCAGAACCAAAGCCGATGTGTGCCGCGAATATCGCAAAATCGCTGAGGATCTTGGCATTTCTATTTCAGTCCATGCTTCCTATTTTATTGTCTTCACATCAAGCGATCCTGCAAAGCTCGAAAGGTCTCGTGACACATTGAAACGGACCTACGATCTTTGCGGCGTCTTGGGAGCCGACGTTGTAGTTTTGCACCCCGGCCCCCTATATGGCGAGGAGTCCTCACTCGTGCTTCGTCGCTTCATCGATAACCTTGCAAGCTGTTTTGACGACATCGGCCCGACGGAAACGGGATTGTTCGTTGAAACTGCCGGCAAGGTTGGTCAATTGGGTTCAGTGGATGAGATTCTGCAAGTCTGCAGCGCCGTTCAGGGTGTATTTCCCTGCATCGACTTCGGCCATGTGCACGCTAGGACACTCGGAACATTGGAATCTTCGATCGCCGTTAATGACCTCTTTGCCCAAATAGAATCCTATCGTAAACGGCGGCCCTCCGGTCGCATTCACTTTCATTACACCCCAATCCACTACGGACCTAGAGGTGAGATTTCACACAAGGCAATAAGCGACAGATATCCATCCATGGCACAAATGGCATTGCCATCCTTGGATAACAACAATCCACTGCGTTCTGGTGACGGTTTTTTTCATCCTCGCGTAGAACCCATCGCTAAGGGATTAAGAGCCTTAGCAGCCGATTGCACTGTGATTTCGGAAACCCACGACAGCCAGGAGGAGGGTGCCTTAGCCCTGAAGGAGGCCTTTCTCGACTCACAACAATGAAGACGATCGTTGTCACTGGGACACATGCTGTTGGGAAGACCATGCTCTGCAATCGTCTTGCAGAAACACTTTCCGGAACGGTTGATGTCAAGGTCATTCCCGAGATGGCGCGCATCCTAATCGCCAAAGGGATCTCCATGAACGATAAAGCTAGCGAGCTTGGAATCGTTAGCTATATATCTGAGTATCTGAAGTATACGCGAGAAACGAAAGCATCCCTGATCGTCTCAGACAGATCTGTATTTGATCTTTTCGCGTATATCAGCGTTAGCCGACCTGATGATGTGCGAGAGGAATTCTTAAAGCTTGCTGAGGAAGTTGTGTTTGAGGAAGTCCGTCGAATCGACGCATACGTTTACGTCCCCATCGAGTTTGAAATGCAACTCGACGACGTCAGGCCTGCCAACATCGAATATCAACGAATAGTAGATGTCAAAGTTCGAGATCTGCTTAAATTCTTCGAAGCGACAGTGCTCACGGTGTCGGGGACGGTTGAAGAGAGGGTGGCTTCGGTCAAGAGATGGCTGGATGTCTAGCTCTCAACGACTAGAGGGATTGGAATTGCTTCGCCTTGTCGGCGCCCCCGCGCCCGAATGGCAGACCGCACGATCTCTACGTGACATTGATCGTCTACAACTTCCGACTGTTGAGTTTGGTTGGACGGTTCGAACCTGTCGCGAAGATGGTGAACGTGAGGCAGGCCTTTTCTATATGAATAATGCAGCCCCCGAAAGGGTCCGGCGAATCCTCAGGCAACGTCTTGGGAAAACCAGCCGACACGAATTCTACATTGTTTACCCTTCATGGAGATTTCAATTCTCTTGCAATATCGTGTTCAAGGAACAAACCTATATTCTCGAAGGGAAATACGGT